>NZ_CP098774.1:0-2937500 GCF_028473665.1 Sphingomonas sp. QA11
ATGTCGTCCCGCCACCATCATCACGACGAGCGCGCGCAACTCGATCTGTTCCGGGCGCTGCCCGGCGATCTTGCGCCGCGCGATGCGCAGGACCTGATGGCCTATCCGTTCTTTTCGCTTGCCAAGTCGAAGCGCCTGGCGCCGATCGATTTCAAGGCGGGCTCGGTGAAAATCCGTGTCGAAGCCGTGCCCGAGCACGGCATGGCGACGATCTGGGACGCCGACGTCCTGATCTGGGCCGCCTCGCAGATCGTCGAGGCGCGCGACGTCGGGCTACGCCCGTCACGCCTGATGGCGACCACGCCCTATGAGATCCTGAAGTTCATCGGACGCGGCGTCTCGCTGCGCGATTACGACCGCTTGAAGGCCGCTCTGGACCGCCTCCAATCCACCACCATCGCGACCTCGATCCGCCAGCCCACCGAGCGGCGGATGCACCGCTTCTCCTGGATCAACGAGTGGAAGGAGCGCGCCGATCACCGCGGCCGACCGCTCGGGCTCGAGTTGATCGTGCCAGACTGGTTCTACGGCGCGGTTCTCGACGACGCGCTCGTACTCACCATCGACCGCGACTATTTCGGGCTGACTGGCGGCCTTGAGCGCTGGCTCTACCGCCTCGTGCGCAAGCATGGCGGCAAGCAGGAGTTCGGCTGGAGCTTCGATTTCCTGCATCTGCACGCGAAGTCCGGCAGCCTCTCGCCGCTCAAGCATTTCGCATACGACCTGCGCGACATCGTTCGCCGTCAGCCGCTGCCCGGCTACCGGCTGACCATCGAGCAATGCGTCGGCGGTCCCGAAATCCTGTCCTTCGTACCCACCGATCCCGACGCGCTCGGCATCCCGCGCCGCCGTCGCCGCTCGACAACTCGCCCTGGGGATAAGCTGTGAATCATCTCGTGCTATCAGGGACCGGCACTATCGTGCCATCGGGGACCGGACCCTCGTGCTATCGGGGACCGGAATCGTCGATTCGTCGCGCTGAATCAGCAGCTTGCGAGCCCCGTAACTTATCTAACCTAGATTCCTACGGAATCTTTCTAACGCGACCGCGTTTTTCGGCCGCTGTGGACGAGACCCCTTTTCCCGGGCGACCGTCATGATCGTCGCGCTGCTCAACCAGAAGGGCGGCGTCGGCAAGACGACGCTCGCCTTGCACCTCGCCGGCGAATGGGCTCGCCGTGGACAGCGTGTCACGCTGATCGACGCCGATCCCCAAGGCTCGGCGCTCGACTGGTCGCAGCAGCGCAGCCGGGAGGGACTGGAGCGGCTGTTCGGTGTCGTCGGCCTGGCCCGCGACACGCTCCACCGGGAAGCGCCGGAGCTGGCCCGCGACGCCGAACACGTCGTCATCGATGGCCCGCCGCGCGTCGCCGGGCTGATGCGCTCGGCGCTGCTCGCCGCCGATCTCGTGCTGATCCCGGTGCAGCCGTCGCCACTCGACGGCTGGGCGACAGCCGAAATGCTGACCTTGCTCGGCGAGGCGCGCATCTACCGCCCGGACCTGAAAGCCCGGTTCGTGCTGAACCGCTGCGCTGCGCGCACCGTGCTCGCCCGGGAGACCGCCGAGACGCTCGCCGACCATGATCCGCCGCCGCTGGCGACGACCATCGGCCAGCGGATCGCCTTCGCCGATGTCGTGCAGACCGGGCGGCTCGCAGCCGAACAGGACGATACATCGCCCGCCGCGCGCGAGATCGCCGCGCTCGCCACCGAAGTCGCGAGGATATGCTCATGAGCGAGCGGTCGTCGAAACGCAGCTTCGCCGCTCGTCCTGCCGATCCGGAAAACTGGATCAAGTCGCCGGACCGTCCATCGCCACGAGCCGAGCCGCCCGCGGACTTCACTGCCAGGCTGACGATCGACGTCACCGCCGACATGCGCGGGCGGATCAAGATCGCCGCCTTTCAGCGCGGCCAGACCGTCGCTGACATGCTGCGCGCGCTGTTCGAGCGCGAATTCCCACCCCCGTCAGGAGAAGGACAATGACCGGCCTTGTCGCCGCGCCACATCGCGTCGGTGGTCCTACCGCCGAGCCGCCGCCTGAAGCGTTCACTCAGGTCGAACTCGTCTGGATCGAGAAGCAGACGGAGCACTGGGTCCGCTTCGGCCGCGAGCGGCGCGAGCAGATCCTCGACCGTCGCCGCCGCATCCTCTTCTTCCCTCCCGGCAGCGTCCTCGCGCTCGTGCGCTGGGCGGCGAACGAGCACGGAACTGTCCTCTCGCGACTCGACATCCTGCGCACGGTTGAGCGCGACGCAGCGTGCCAGACCGTTCCAACGGTCACGCCCGGCGCAGAGGTTCTGCTGCATGTCGATGGGTGGCCGAAGGTTGAGCGCGTGCTCCAGCTCATCGACGCCATCGAGGAGCGCGGCATAGATCCGAGCGAAGTTTCGCCAGACCATTGGCGCCACGTCCACAACCGAATGACCGTCGGCGAAACACCGCGTGCCTATGGTCCACAGCAGCACCGCGCCTTTCTTCTGCGACGGGAGATCGGCGCATGACCCGTCTCTCCTACGCCATCGTCACGACAGCGGCCGTGTCGCTTCTCGGCGTCGCCTCGATCGCTTCTTTTGCGCCGCGGCTGATCTGGAACGCCTCCGCCAGCACGCCGGTCGGCTTCTACGCGATCGGCGATGTGGGCGCGCTCGATGTGACCGATCTCGTGGCCGTCGACGCGCCCGAGCCGCTCGCAACCTTCCTGTCCGATGGCGGCTACCTGCCGCGCGGCGTGCCGCTCTTGAAGCGCGTCGCCGCGGTCCCGGGTCAGCGCGTTTGCCGCACCGGGCTCGCCATCACTGTCGACGGCGTGCCGATGGGCAATGCGCTTGATCACGATCGTCGCGGTCGCCCGCTCCCGGTGTGGCAGGGCTGCCAGTCGGTCGCGAGCGGCGAGCTGTTCCTGATGAACTGGCAAGTCCGCGACAGCCTCGACGGTCGCTACTTCGGGCCGCTTCCCGCCACCGCCGTGATCGGCCGAGCCACCCCTCTCTACACCGACGAGGACGGCGATGGCCGCTTCGTCTGGCGCGCGCCGACGCGGTGACGGCGCGCCCATGACCCTATCCACCGCAATATGAAGGAGACGACCCATGCCCGTGATCGGTCAATTCATGCGTGAAAATGATGGCTTCATCGGCCACCTGACGACGCTGTCCTTGCATCAGGACATCATCATCGTCGCGGCCGAGCCGTCCGATGCCGAGAACGCGCCGGACTACCGCGTCCATGTGCTCGACACCATGAGCAACGAGACCGGCGCGGAGATCGGCGCGGGCTGGAAGCGCACCGGCGAGAAGGCCGGCGACTACGTCTCGCTGCAACTCGACGATCCGACCTTCGACCATCCGATCCGCGCCAACCTGTTCCAGTCGGCTGACGACAAGTCCGCCTGGGGTCTGCATTGGAATCGCCCGCCGAAGCGCGGCGAGCGGGACTGAACGATGCCCGCCCCGCGCCGTCAGCGTGCCGTCGGAGGGAGGATCGCCCTCCGACGTGCAGCCCTTTTTCTCCTTGCCGGCCTGATCCTCGCCGCGCCGGGTGCGACCCCTGCCGACGCACAGGAGGTGCCGGCCGAGCGGCCGTCGCGCAACGATCCCTACGGCGCTTTCATCGCCGAGGCGGCGCAGAGGTTCGGCGTTCCGGAAGCATGGATACGCGCCGTCATGCGCGTGGAAAGCGCCGGCGATGTGCGCGCCATCTCGTCAGCCGGCGCGATGGGCCTGATGCAGGTCATGCCCGCCACCTGGGCTGAACTGCGCGTGCGCCATCGGCTCGGCGGCAATCCCTACGACCCACGCGACAACATCCTGGCAGGCGCTGCGTATCTGCGTGAGATGCACGATCGCTACGGTTCGCCCGGCTTCCTGGCGGCCTACAACGCCGGTCCGGGCCGGTACGATGAATATCTCGCAGGCCGCCCATTGCCGGCTGAAACGCGCGCCTATGTCGCGACGCTCGCCCCCATTGTCGGCGGCGATGAACTCGCCGGCCCCGTCAGCGTAGCCGCCGCCGATCCGCTGGCCTGGACGCGGGCGCCGCTCTTCGTCGTGCAGTCGGCTCGCAGCGGACCTGCTGCGCCGGTGCAGTCCGAAGGCGCGCCGGATGACACCACCGCGGCAGGCCCGGAACGCGATCAAGGCCCGGTGGCTTCGCGCACCGATGGCCTTTTCGTTGCCCGCAGCGTCTCTGGTGGCCCGCGATGATCGCGTTCGCACCCGTTCGCATTGTGGCGTGTTCTGGCGGATGGAAGGCGGTCCGGAGAGGAGGAGCAGTCAGCACAACCGCACGATGGCGAGATAAAAGCCGGCGAGGTGCGGCTTGGTGCGGTCGTGTGTTTTCAGGGACTTATGGCGCATTTGCGCGAGGTGCGCGTGATGGGCGCAGCCTGCGCATTTGCTATTTCGCCAAGGCTTTCCGCGCGATTGCGCGATGTGCGGGGCCTCGACCATGAGCGGCGAGGACGATTTCCGCATTCGGCCTGGCCGTATCCGCTCCACCCGCTCACAACAGGCACGGCCCTTCATCGCCCAGGCTCTCGCGGCCGCTCAGCGGGCCGGCGGACGCGTCTCGCGCTCCGGTCAGATCAGCAAGGGCAATCGCTCGCGGTTCGGGCGCGGGCAACGGGCGACGGTGCAGGCCAACCGGCTTCTGACCAGCCGATCGCGCAACACGGTCATCAAGACGCGCGTCGTGCGCCATACCGCGCGCGCCGCGCCGCTCTCTGCCCACCTCAGCTATCTGCGGCGCGAGGGCGTCACCCGGGACGGCGAGAAGGCGAAGCTGTTCGGGCCGGAGACAGAGGACGCCGATCCGAAGGCCTTCGCCGAACGCACCCAGGACGACCGGCATCACTTCCGCTTCATCGTCTCGCCGGAGGACGCGACGGAGATGTCCGACCTCAAGACCTTCGCCCGCGATCTGATGGGGCAGATGGAAAAGGACCTCGGCACCAAGCTCGACTGGGTCGGCGTCGATCACTGGAACACCGACAACCCGCACGTCCATATCATCCTGCGCGGCCGCACCGAGGATGGCCAGGACCTCGTCATCTCCCGCGACTATATCAAGGAAGGCATGCGCGCCCGCGCGCAGGACCTCGTCACCCAGGAGTTGGGGCCGCGCACCGATCACGAGATTCGCCGCAACCTCGAACGGCAGGTCGAGGCAGAGCGCTGGACCAATCTCGATCGCCAGATCGCCCGGGACAGCTATCGCACCGGCGTTGTCGATCTCGCGCCGCACCCCGATCGCCAGCCCGACGAATTCCACGCGATGAAGGTCGGGCGGCTGCGGAAGCTGGAAACGCTTGGTCTCGCCGATCAGGTTGGCCCCGGCCAATGGGTCGTATCGGAGAACGCCGAGGCGACCCTGCGCGAGTTGGGCGAGCGCGGCGATATCATCAAACGCATCCATCGCGGCCTGACCGAGCGCGGCATCGAGCGCGGCGCCGCGAGCTATGTGCTGGCCGGCGAGAGCCTCAACGATCCCGTTATCGGCCGGTTGGTTGATCGTGGCCTCGACGATGAACTGAAGGGCACGGCCTATGCCGTGGTCGATGGCACCGACGGTCGCACCCATCACATCAAGCTTCCCGACCTCGATGCTGCCGGTGACAGCGCGCCAGGCTCGATCGTCGAGCTGCGCAAGTTCGACGACGCGCAGGGACGACGTCGCGTCGCGCTCGCCGTGCGATCCGATCTCGATATCGAACGGCAGGTCCATGCGACCGGCGCCACCTGGCTCGACCGGCAGGCGATCGCCCGTGATCCTGTCGCGCTCGGCGGCGGCGGCTTCGGCGCGGAGGTACGCCAGGCGATGGACCGGCGGGCCGATCATCTCGTCGGCCAAGGCCTCGCCGAGCGGCAGACGCGCGGCGTCAGTTTCTCACCTGGGCTGATCGACACGCTCCGGCAGCGCGAGGTGGAGGCCCTCGGGGAGAGGCTCGCGGCCGAGACCGGCCGGTCATTCTCGAAGGCCGGAACGGGCGAGTATGTGACGGGCACTTATCGGCAGCGCTTCGCGCTCGCCTCCGGCCGCTTCGCCATGATCGACGACGGCCTCGGCTTCCAGCTCGTGCCCTGGTCGCCCTCTCTCGAACGCCAGCTCGGCCAGCACGTCTCCGGCGTCTCGCGCGGCGGCGGCGGCGTCGACTGGAGCTTCGGCCGCAATCGCGGCCTCGGCATGTAGCCCACCAAGAAAGGAGTGCCCCGCCATGTCGGCGACGAAAATCCTCTGGGGTCAGATCCTCACCGTCTTCCTGATCGTGTTGATGACGACCTGGGGCGCGACACAATGGACGGCCTATCGTCTCGGCTTCCAGCCTCAGCTTGGGCTGCCTTGGTTCGAACTGGCGGGCTGGCCGATCTACTATCCGCCCGCCTTCTTCTGGTGGTGGTATTTCTACGACGCCTATGCGCCGCCTATCTTCGTCGAGGGCGCCTATATCGCTGCGTCCGGCGGCTTCCTCTCCATCGCCGTCGCGATCGGCATGTCGGTGTGGCGCGCGCGTGAGGCCAAGAACGCCGAGACCTTCGGCTCCGCCCGATGGGCCGGCGCCGGCGAGGTCCGTGCTGCCGGCCTACTGGGCGCGGATGGCGTGGTCCTGGGGAAGTTCGATCGCGAATATCTTCGCCATGACGGTCCCGAGCATGTGCTGTGCTTTGCGCCGACGCGCTCCGGCAAGGGCGTCGGCCTGGTCGTGCCGTCGCTGCTGACCTGGCCGGGGTCGGCCATCGTCCACGACATAAAGGGAGAGAACTGGACGCTCACGGCCGGCTATCGCGCCCGCCATGGCCGCGTGCTGCTGTTCGATCCGACCAATACGCAGTCGGCAGCCTACAATCCGCTGCTCGAGGTGCGCCGCGGCGAATGGGAGGTCCGCGACGTACAGAACATCGCCGACATCCTGGTCGATCCGGAAGGCTCGCTGGAGAAAAGAAACCACTGGGAAAAAACCAGCCATGCGCTGCTGGTCGGGGCGATCCTACATGTTCTCTACGCGGAGGCCGACAAGACCCTGGCGGGCGTTGCCGCCTTCCTCTCCGATCCCAAGCGGCCGATCGACTCGACGCTGGCCGCGATGATGAGGACGGCCCATCTCGGCGAGGCCGGCCCGCATCCGGTAATCGCCAGTGCGGCCCGCGAGCTGCTGAACAAATCCGACAACGAGCGGTCGGGCGTGCTGTCCACCGCGATGTCGTTCCTCGGCCTCTATCGCGACCCCGTCGTCGCTGAGGTCACGCGCCGGTGCGACTGGCGCATCGCCGATATCGTCGGCGACAAACATCCGACGACGCTTTACCTCGTCGTGCCGCCCTCGGACATCAACCGGACCAAGCCGCTGATCCGCCTCATCCTCAATCAGGTTGGCCGGCGCCTGACCGAGGATCTGCAGGCGAAAGGAAACCGGCATCGCCTGCTGCTGATGCTCGACGAGTTTCCGGCGCTCGGCCGCCTCGACTTCTTCGAGAGCGCGCTGGCGTTCATGGCGGGCTACGGCCTGAAAGCGTTCCTCATCGCCCAGTCGCTGAACCAGATCGAGAAGGCCTATGGGCCGAACAACTCGATCCTCGACAACTGCCATGTGCGCGTCAGCTTTGCTACCAATGACGAGCGAACCGCCAAACGCGTCTCCGATGCGCTCGGCACCGCGACCGAGATGCGCGCCATGAAGAACTATGCCGGTCATCGCTTGTCGCCCTGGCTCGGCCACATGATGGTGTCCCGCTCGGAAACCGCCCGGCAACTCATGACGCCCGGCGAGATCATGCAGCTTCCGCCATCCGACGAGATCGTCATGGTGGCGGGTACGCCGCCCATCCGCGCGAAGAAGGCCCGGTATTATGAGGATCGCCGGTTTCAGGAGCGCATTCTGACGCCACCGGCATTGGTGAAACCGACCACCGCACGACCCGACGACTGGAGCACGCTACCGCTTCCAACGATACCGCCCGCGGCGACTGCCACCGGCGCCGGGAGCGGTTCGGAGGATGAGGACACAACCGACTCCGAGCGCCGGCACCAGCCCGAGCTGAGCCGCGCGAAACCAGTCGAGCGGAAGGTGCCCATCGAAAACGAATTCGAGATCGATCCCCGCGACGACGCCGATGAGGACGCGGCACGTCTCTCGCGCATGAACCAGACCATGCGCCAGGTCGCACGCCAAGCGTCGCTCGATCCCGGCGACGGCATCGATCTCTAGGAGGCACCATGACAAAGCCCCCCAAAAAGCAACGGCTATCCGTGTATCTCGAACCGGATGTCATGAAGGCGCTCGCCGCACATGCCGCCCGGCGCGATCAATCCCTCTCGCTGATCGCGGAAGCCGGCATCGCCTCGTTCTTGTCGCCCGACGCCGCGGAGCGCCAGGAAGCGGCCACGACCAAACGGCTCGACCAAATCGACCGGCGAATGGCGCGTATGGAGCGCGACCTCGGCATAGCCGTCGAGACGCTCGCCGTGTTCATCCGCTTCTGGTTGGCGACGAACCCGCCGCTGCCCGAGCCCGCTCAGGCTGCAGCACGCTCGAAAGCCGGCGAGCGCTATGAGGCGTTCGTCACCGCGCTCGGCCGGCGACTCGCTCACGGACCGAAGCTTCGCCAGGAAATTTCGGAAGACATCGCGCCCGCGCACGACGCGGATTAATCACATCCACATCCACCGCAAGTATTCCGGCATTCCGCCGTTTCCCTGTATTTGTACGCCACAGTACGACGACCACATTATGATTGTTGTCAGGCCATGATTTCTGCCTCCTCTACTCATCCCCGATCCAGGGCCGCATGTCGCGGACCCACAAAAGAACGGGGACGACGTGGCGGCAACTCACCAGAAATCCGAGGCGATCCTTCGCGGCGCGCGCATGCTGCGCACCGCGCTTGGCCCCGCAATCGCCCGGTTTCTGGAAGACCCCTCGATCGTCGAGGTGATGCTCAACCCCGATGGGCGGCTCTGGATCGACCGGCTTTCCGAAGGACTTTCTGACACGGGCGAGCTGCTGTCGCCGTCGGACGGCGAGCGCATCATTCGCCTGGTCGCCCATCATGTCGGCGCGGAGGTCCATCCCGGCGCCCCGCGTGTCTCGGCCGAGCTGCCCGAGACGGGTGAGCGGTTCGAGGGGCTGTTGCCTCCCGTGGTGTCCGCACCGGCCTTCGCGATCCGCAAGCCCGCCGTCGCGGTCTT
This sequence comes from Sphingomonas sp. QA11, assembly GCF_028473665.1. GTDB lineage: Bacteria > Pseudomonadota > Alphaproteobacteria > Sphingomonadales > Sphingomonadaceae > Sphingomonas > Sphingomonas phytovorans. The sequence goes on from NZ_CP098774.1 coordinate 9,184, forward strand.
CACGCTCGACGACTATGTCGCCGCCGGCATCATGGTTGCGGATCAGGCCGAGACCTTGCGCCAGGCCGTCGCCGATCGCCGCAACATCCTCGTCGCCGGAGGCACCTCGACCGGCAAGACCACGCTGACCAACGCGCTGCTGGCCGAAGTCGCCAAGACCTCGGACCGCGTCGTCCTCATCGAGGACACCCGTGAGCTGCAATGCGCCGCGCCCAATCTGGTCGCGATGCGGACGAAGGACGGCGTCGCCTCGCTCTCCGATCTCGTCCGCTCGTCGCTCCGCCTGCGCCCCGACCGCATTCCGATCGGCGAGGTTCGCGGCTCCGAGGCGCTGGACCTGCTGAAGGCCTGGGGCACCGGCCATCCCGGCGGCGTCGGGACCATCCACGCAGGCACCGCGATCGGCGCGCTGCGGCGGATGGAACAGCTCATCCAGGAAGCCGTCGTCACCGTTCCGCGCGCGCTGATCGCCGAGACGATCGATCTCGTCGCCGTGCTCTCCGGCCGGGGCGCATCGCGACGCCTGGCCGAACTCGACCGCATCGAGGGCCTCGGCCCCGATGGCGACTACCGCGTCATCCCCGCAAGCCAGCCCCTCACAGGAGACCCGTCATGATCAAGCATGCTTTGCGCATCCGCCGCCACATCGCGACAGCGGTGTCCGTCACCTTCGTATCGCTGGTGCTTGCGCCGGCCGCCCACGCCTCCGGTTCCTCCATGCCGTGGGAAGCGCCTCTGCAATCGATCCTCGAATCGATCGAAGGTCCGGTCGCCAAGATCATCGCCGTGATGATCATCATCATCACCGGCCTGACGCTGGCCTTCGGCGACACATCGGGCGGCGCCCGCAAGCTGATCCAGATTGTGTTCGGCCTGTCGATCGCCTTCGCCGCGTCGAGCTTCTTCCTCTCCTTCTTCTCGTTCGGCGGCGGGGCGCTCGTCTGATGGTCGACGGCGCAGATCATGGCGGCGGACTGCCGGGTTTCTCCGTCCCGGTCCACCGGGCACTGACAGAGCATATCCTGCTCGGCGGCGCGCCGCGCTCACTCGCCATCCTCAACGGCACGCTTGCCGCCGCGCTCGGCCTTGGCCTGCGCCTCTGGCTGGTCGGCCTGGGGCTTTGGGCCGTCGGGCATTTCGCGGCGGTCTGGGCCGCCAAGCGCGATCCGCAGTTCGTCGACGTCGTGCGCAAGCATCTGCGCATTCCCGGCCACCTGTCCGTCTGAGGAGCGACGCCAATGATGAACCTCGCCGAGTATCGCAACCGCAACACCCGGCTCGCCGACTACCTCCCCTGGGTCGCGCTGGTCGGCGAAGGCGTGGTGCTGAACAAGGACGGCAGCCTGCAGCGTACGGCGCGCTTCCGCGGTCCCGACCTCGACAGCGCCGTACCGGCCGAGCTGGTCGCCGTCGCTGGCCGCCTCAACAACGCCTTCCGTCGCCTCGGCTCCGGCTGGGCGATCTTCGTCGAGGCGCAGCGCCATGGCGCCGCGACCTATCCGGCCAGCATGTTCGCCGACAGCGCTTCCGGCCTGGTCGATGCCGAGCGCAAGGCCGACTTCGAGGAAGCCGGCGCGCATTTCGAGTCGAGCTATTTCCTGACATTCCTCTATCTGCCGCCCGCCGAGGATGCGGCGCGCGCCGAGACCTGGCTGTACGAAGGCCGCGACCACGCCGGCGTCGACGCGCATGAGATCCTGCGCGGCTTTGCCGATCGAACCGATCGCATCCTCCAGCTCATCGACGCTTTCATGCCCGAATGCGCGTGGCTCGATGATGGAGAGACGCTCACCTACCTGCATTCAACCGTCTCGACGAAGCGGCATCGTGTCCGCGTCCCCGAGACGCCGATGTATCTCGATGCGCTGCTGGCCGATCAACCGCTCACCGGTGGCCTCGAACCCCGGCTCGGCGACGCGCATCTGCGCATCCTCACCATCGTCGGCTTTCCGACCGCGACCACGCCCGGCATCCTCGACGAGCTGAACCGCCTGGCCTTTCCCTATCGCTGGTCGACGCGCGCCGTGCTGCTCGACAAGACCGACGCGACCAAGCTGCTGACCAAGATCAGGCGGCAATGGTTCGCCAAGCGCAAGTCGATCGCCGCCATCCTCAAGGAGGTGATGACCAACGAGGCTTCGGCGCTGGTCGACACCGATGCGGCCAACAAAGCGGCCGACGCCGACATGGCATTGCAGGAGCTGGGCGCCGACTACGCCGGCCAGGCCTATGTGACGGCGACGATCGCGGTTTGGGATGACGATTCCCGCATCGCCGCCGAAAAACTCCGCCTCGTCGAGAAGGTCATCCAGGGCCGCGACTTCACGGCAATGCCCGAAACCATCAATGCCGTGGATGCCTGGCTCGGGTCGCTGCCCGGTCATGTCTACGCCAATGTCCGGCAGCCGCCGATCTCGACACTGAATCTCGCCCACATGATCCCGCTGTCAGCGGTGTGGGCGGGACAGGAACGGGACGAGCACTTCGATGCACCCCCACTGCTTTACGGCAGAACCGAAGGCTCGACCCCGTTCCGGCTTTCCATCCATGTCGGCGACGTCGGCCATACGCTGATCGTCGGCCCGACCGGCGCCGGTAAGTCCGTGCTGCTGGCGCTGATGGCACTGCAATTCCGGCGCTATCCGCTATCCCAGGTCTTCGCCTTCGACTTCGGCGGATCGATCCGGGCCGCCGCGCTCGCCATGCGCGGCGACTGGCATGATCTCGGCGGCGGACTGACTGAAGGCGCTGACGGCAGCGTCTCGCTCCAACCGCTGGCCCGCATCGACGATGTCGCCGAGCGGGCCTGGGCCTCCGACTGGCTGATCGCGATCCTAGGGCGCGAGAGCGTAGCGGTCACGCCCGAGGTCAAGGAGCACCTCTGGTCGGCGCTGTCTTCGCTGGCCTCGGCGCCCGTCAGCGAACGGACCCTGACGGGCCTGTCCGTTCTTCTTCAGTCCAACGACCTGAAGCAGGCGCTGCGACCATATTGTGTCGGCGGCCCCTATGGCCGGCTGCTCGACGCCGAGGCCGAGCATCTGGGCGAGGCCAATGTTCAGGTCTTCGAGACGGAAGGGCTGATCGGCACCGGGGCTGCCGCCGCCGTTCTCGCCTATCTCTTCCACCGCATCGAGGACCGCCTCGACGGACGCCCGACTCTCCTGATCGTCGATGAAGGCTGGCTCGCGCTCGACGACGAGGGCTTTGCGTGCCAGCTCCGCGAATGGCTGAAGACGCTGCGCAAGAAGAACGCCAGTGTCATCTTCGCCACTCAGTCGCTCTCCGATATCGACGGCTCAGCGATCGCGCCGGCCATCATCGAGAGCTGCCAGACGCGCATCCTGCTCCCCAACGAACGCGCGATCGAGCCACAGATCACCGCCATCTATCGCCGCTTCGGGCTGAACGATCGCCAGATCGAGATCCTCGCGCGGGCGATGCCCAAGCGCGACTATTACTGCCAGTCCCGCCGCGGCAACCGGCTGTTCGAGCTGGGTCTGTCGGACGTAGCGCTGGCGCTTTGCGCCGCCTCTTCCAAGCAACATCAGGCGCTGATCGCCGCGGTCCACGCCCGTGCCGGCACGGACGATTTCCTCGCCGAGTGGCTTGCCGAAAACCGGCTCGGCTGGGCCGCCGACCTCATCGCCGACCTCACCAATGTCACCCCCCAAACCGATCCGGAGGCACGCTCATGACCCGTTCCGTTCGTTCCCGCACGCGCGCGCTGCGCATCAGCGCCGCTCTCCTCGCCGCGCCGCTCGCGCTGTCGCCGATCTTTGCGCCGCCCGCGGCCGCGCAGTGGATCGTCTACGATCCGACCAACTACGCGCAAAACGTCCTGACGGCGGCCCGCACACTCCAGCAGGTCAATCAGCAGATCACCCAGCTTCAGAATGAAGCCACCATGCTGATCAACCAAGCCCGCAATCTGGCGAGCTTGCCATATTCCTCGCTCCAGCAGCTTCAGCAGTCCGTGCAGCGGACGCAGCAACTCCTGGCCGAGGCGCAAGGCATCGCCCTCAACGTCCAGCAGATCGACCGTGCGTTCCAGACCACCTACGGCAACGCGTCGATGTCGGCCTCCGACCAAGCGCTCGTGGCAGGGGCTCGCGAGCGCTGGCAGAACACCGTGGGCGGCTTGCAGGACGCCATGCGCGTCCAGGCCGGTGTGGTCGGCAACCTCGACGCCAATCGCAGCGAGATGTCGGCGCTGATCGGCCAGAGCCAGGGTGCGACCGGCGCGCTGCAGGCGACGCAGGCCGGCAACCAGCTTCTCGCCCTGCAAGCACAGCAGCTCGCCGACCTCACCGCCGTCGTCGCTGCCAATGGCCGCGCACAGAGCCTGTCAGAAGCCGAGCGGGCGGCAGCGGCCGAACAGGGCCGCGAACAGCGCCGCCGCTTCCTGACGCCGGGGACCGGCTACCAGCCCGGCAACGCCCGCATGTTCCCGAGCGGCAACTGAGGACATGGTCATGGACGGCAAGATGCTCGCGCGGCTTGGCGCCGTCGTGTTCGTTGCGGTCGCGGTCACCGCGACCGCCATCGAGATGACCCGGAAGGAGGAAGCGCCGGCGGCTTGGCCATCCGGCCGTTCCAACGAGACTCAGGCCGATCCGCTGCGCGACGAATTGATCCGCTGCCAGTCCCTTGGCGAGGCGGGGCCACGCGATTCCGGGTGTCTCCGCGCCTGGGCGGAGAACCGTCATCGCTTCCTCGCCCCCGGCGCCCGACCGATGGAGCGGCTTCCCGAGCCGCCGCCACCTCACGCCGTCCCGAGCGAGATCCCGGAAAACCCAATCCGCCGCGAGAGCGCGCCCCAACTCGACGAAGCGAGATAGCACCATGGGCGGCACCGGCGTCATCGATCATTTCCTCGAGGTCTTCACCCGCTACATCGATAGCGGCTTCGGTCTGCTCAGCGGCGAGGTCGCCTTCATCGCCACCACGCTCATCGTCATCGACGTGACGCTGGCGGCGCTGTTCTGGTCATGGGGCGCCGACGACGACATCATAGCCCGCCTGGTGAAGAAGACGCTGTTCGTCGGCGTCTTCGCCTACATCATCGGCAATTGGAACAATCTCGCCCGCATCGTCTTCGAGAGCTTCGCCGGCCTTGGACTCAAGGCCAGCGGCACCAGCTTCACGACGGCCGACCTCATGCGCCCCGGAAAGGTTGCACAGACCGGGCTCGACGCCGGCCGCCCACTGCTCGATTCGATCTCCAGCCTGATGGGCTATTGGTCGTTCTTCGAGAATTTCATCCAGATCGCCTGCATGTTCCTCGCCTGGGCGCTGGTGCTGCTCGCCTTCTTCATCCTCGCGATCCAGCTCTTCGTCACGCTCATCGAGTTCAAGCTGACGACGCTCGCCGGCTTCGTGCTGATCCCGTTCGGCCTGTTCGGTAAGTCCGCCTTCATGGCTGAACGCGTGCTCGGCAATGTCATCTCATCCGGCATCAAGGTCCTGGTCCTCGCCGTCATCATCGGCATTGGCTCGACGCTGTTCTCCGAGTTCACATCGGGCTTCGGCGGCCAGAACCCGTCGATTGACGAGGCGATGGCGATCGTGCTCGCCGCTCTGTCGCTGCTTGGCCTCGGCATCTTCGGTCCCGGGATCGCGAGCGGCATCGTCTCAGGCGGTCCCCAACTCAGCGCCGGCGCAGCCGTCGGCACAGGTCTCGCCGCCGGCGGCATGGTCGCGGCAGGCGTCGGCGCGGTCGGCGCAGCCGCGTCCGGCGGCGCGGCGCTCGCCGGTGGCGCAGCAGCGGCGGCCCGCGGCGGTGCTGCGGTCACGGGCGGTGCTTCCACCGCCTATAGCCTTGGCTCAGCCGGTCAGTCCGGCGCGGCTGGTGTCGCTTCCGGTCTCGGCGGCGTTGCCCGCGCTGGCGGAAGTGCGGCTGTCTCTCCGTTGCGTCGAGCCGCATCGCGCGCCGCCGAAAGCATGAAGTCCAGCTTCAACGCCGGTGGCAAAGCAGCTTTCGAAGCAACCGGCGGAACTTCCACCATGGGTTCGATCGGCGGTGATGCCGCCGGCGACGGTGCTGCGCCGGCCGGTCCCGCCAATGCCGGCGGGCCACCCGCTTGGGCGCAGCGGATGCGCCGCTCCCAACACATGACCCATGCCGTGCAAGCCACGGCCCATGCCGTCCGCTCCGGCGACGCCCACGGCGGCGGCTCCTCCGTCAATCTGTCCGAAGGCGATCGCTGATGTTCAAACGACCCTCTACCCATTACGGCAAAGCCGCCGAGCCCGAAACGCCGTATCAGCGCGCCGCGCAGATCTGGGACGAGCGCATCGGATCCTCGCGCGTCCAGGCGAAGAACTGGCGGCTGATGGCCTTCGGCTCGCTGATCCTCTCGGCCGGTTTCGCAACTGCGCTCGTCGTACAGTCGGCGCGCGGAACGATCGTGCCGTGGGTGGTGCAGGTTGATCGGCTTGGCCAGGCCCAGGCCGTCGCGCCGGCCGAGGCAGACTATCGTCCGACCGATCCGCAGATCGCCTTCCACCTGGCTCGCTTCATCGAACAGGTCCGCTCCATCCCCGCCGACGCGATCATCGTCCGCCAGAACTGGCTGCGCGCCTATGATTTCACGACCGATCGGGGCGCTATGGCGCTGAACGACTACGCCAGGTCCAACGACCCGTTCACACGGGTCGGCCGTCAGCAGGTCGCCGTCGATGTCTCCAGCGTCATCCGCGCTTCGCCGGACAGCTTCCGCGTCGCCTGGGTGGAGCGCCGCTACGAGAACGGCCAGCTCGCCGAAACCACTCGATGGACCGCGATCCTGACGATCGTGGTGCAGATACCCCGCAATGCCGACCGTCTCAGGGCCAACCCGCTCGGCATCTACGTCAACGCCATCAACTGGTCACGGGAGCTTGGGCAATGAAGCCGTCTTTCCGTAAAGCCGGAAATCCGGCTTCGCAGATACTTGTACTCCCGGCTCTCCGCAGAGCCGCAATTCCGATGGTCCTGCTGGCGACAACCGCGCTTGCCGGCTGCGCCACCACGAACCCGCCGCCCGAAATCTCCTACGACAACGCAGCGCCCGCGGTACAGACCGTTGATCCGCCTGCGCCCGTCACCGTGGTCGAGCTGCCCCGGCCTCTACCGCTTCCCGGTCAGTTGCAGCGGGTGCCCGAAACGCGCCGCGCGCCCGAGCCGGCCAACCCGGCGGCGCGCGTCAATCAGGCAAATGAGGCGGCCCGCGTCCAGCCGGTGCGCGACGGCTTCATCAACTCGATGCAGGTCTATCCCTGGACACAAGGGGCGCTCTATCAGGTCTATACCGCCGTCGGGCAGATCACCGACATTGCGCTTCAGCCCGGCGAGCAGCTTGTCGGCTCCGGCCCCGTGGCTGCGGGCGATACGGTGCGATGGATCATCGGCGACACCGAGAGCGGATCGGGCGCGACGCGCCAGATCCACATCCTCGTGAAGCCGACGCGGGCCGACCTGATGACGAACCTCGTCATCAACACCAACATGCGCACCTATCACATGGAGCTACGCTCAACAGAGCGGACCTACATGGCATCCGTATCCTGGCAGTATCCGCAGGACCAGCTCATCGCGCTCCGCCGGCAGAATGCCGAGGTGCAGGCCGCACAGCCGGTGGCGAGCGGCGTCGATCTCGCCAACGTCAACTTCCGCTACGCGATCGAGGGTGATCGCGCACCCTGGCGGCCGCTGCGTGCCTTCGACGACGGCCGCCAGGTCTTCATTGAGTTCCCGCGCGGCATCGGCCAGGGCGAGATGCCTCCACTCTTCGTCGTCGGCCCCGAGGGCAATACCTCCGAGCTGGTGAACTACCGCGTGCGCGGCCATCACATGATCGTCGATCGGCTATTCGCCGCCGCCGAACTGCGGTTTGGCTCCGGCCGCGATCAGAAGCGCGTCAGAATCGTCCGCACCGACGGGAGGCCGACCTCGTGAGCCAGAACCCTCCCCGGAATGAGGAAGTGCCGGGCGACGATGCGCAGCCCCTGACCGGCGAGCCGGTCGGGCCTGCGCCGATGCGGCTGCGGGCCGAGCCACCGCGCGTCACCCGGTTGTCGCGGAAGGTTCTAGCAGGCCTCGGTCTTGTCGCCAGCGTGGGGCTCGGCGGTGCGATGATCTACGCGCTTCAGACCCGCGACGCCGGTCGGCCGAACGACGAACTCTATTCGACCGAGAATCGCTCGACCGCTGACGGGCTCGCCGGGCTACCGCGAGATTACAGTGGGGTGCCGCAGCTTGGTCCGCCGCTTCCCGGCGACCTTGGCCGACCGATCCTCAGCACTCAGGATCGCGGGCAGCCGGTGCCCACACCCGGTATCGCCGCGCCCAATCCTGGCATCAGCGCCGAAGAGCAGCGCCGCCTTCAGGAGATTGAGACCGCGCGGACCAGCCGCCTTTTCTCCGGATCGGAAAGCCGGGGGGCGCCCGTTGCGGCGGGAGGCGCCCCAGCACTCCCGCCAACGCCGGATTTGGCGAGCCTTGGCCTTGCGCCACCGCCCGCCACGCCCTCCGCACAGGATCGCCAGAACGCCTTCCTCAACGCAGCGGCCGATCGACGGACGGTGTCCCCCGATCGCGTCTTTGCTCCAGCGTCGCCGAACATCCTTCAGGCCGGAGCCGTGATATCCGCCGCACTCATAACCGGCATCCGATCCGACCTCCCGGGCCAGATCACCGCCCAGGTGACCGAAAACATCTACGACAGTCCGACAGGGCGCATTTTGCTCGTGCCGCAGGGCACGCGCGTCATCGGCCAGTACGACAACAATGTGCAGTTCGGGCAAAGCCGGGTGCTGCTTGTCTGGAACCGGCTCATCTTTCCGAATGGCCGCTCAATCGTCCTCGAGCGCCAGCCTGGTGCCGACGCCGAGGGATATGCCGGCCTGCAGGATGGCGTCGACTACCATTGGTGGGATCTTGCTAAAGCTGCAGGTCTCTCGACGCTGCTCAGCGTCGGCGCCGAACTTGCCGTGGACAATGATGACCGCCTCATCCAGGCGATCCGCAATGGCGGCCAGGACACCATCAATGACGCTGGGCAGCAAATCGTGCGTCGCCAACTAAACGTCGCGCCGACACTCACTATCCGACCCGGCTATCCGGTGCGCGTGATTGTGACGCGCGATCTCGTCCTTGAACCATATGGAGGGTCATCGTGACCAAGCTGAAACTCGGACGAATTGAAGTCGACAAGCCGGTGAAGGTCACAATCGAGCTATCGGGCGCGCTCCACAACGACCTCATCGCTTACGCTGAAGCTCTCGCTCGCCAGACAAACCAGGAGATACGTGACCCGTTGAAATTGATCGGTCCCATGCTAATGCGCTTCATGCAGACAGATCGCGGCTTCGCCAAGGCACGAAGAGCGGATCCGCAAGTGAAGGCTCAAGTTTCATAGTGTCAGAAGGTCTTAGCGGCGACCGTTTAGGCGGATGATCCCGACGCGCATTTCGCAAGTAACTGCGCGGTCTGCAGAAATCGCAAGAAAGCAGGGTTGCGGTTCTCCGCCGACCAGACAACGCTGAAAGGCGCGATGTCGGCCCTAGCGGTCAGTGGTATCAGCACCAGCCCCGGAACCTTGAGAGCGGTCCATGCTGCCGAAACCAGAGTAATACCTTGGCCAAGGCTAACGAGGTTCATAGCCAGTTGAACTGCGCAGCAGCGACTTGAGCATCGTCGATGTCTAGGTGGCCTCGACTTGACAGTCCCTGAAATAGCGTCGTCAGCGAACCGATAGTTCGGGCCGGCACGTCGTCGTAGAACGTCTTGGCTACACGATCACAACATCGAAGGAATGAACTCATCTCTCAACATGGCCATGATCGCAGTATCCCAACGCTCCCCATCGACTAGAGTCGATTCCCGACGTGTGCCTTCCAATCGGAAACCTAAACCTTCGTACGTCCGGATCGCGGGGGTGTTCCACGTAAATACGTTGAGCTCTAATCGGTGAACGACTTGGTATGAAAAGGCCTCTTGCACGACCAGTTGCAGCATTGGACGTGAGAGCCGACGGCCCCGAGCCTTTGGGGCGATGGCCACTCTGGATAGCAGCGCATTTCCATTCCTCCAATCAAAGGAGAGCTGTGCGTGCCCAAGAAGCGCGCCAGCTTCCTCTAACATCCAGCATAGCCTTGCCGGCGGCGTGGACTGACCACCCTCTAGCATTTGGCTTAACTGTTCATTGGATATCGGAAATCGGACTAGCGGTCCGCCCCACTGGACCACATTTCTCTCCGAAGAAAACCAACTCGACAGCACGGAGAAATGCTCAGGCGCGAATGGCATCAAACTCAGCATAATTGGCTACACTCCACCTTTGAGAGGCATTATCGAGACGCTTCGATCACCGCACACTTTCCTACGACCTTGGATGCGGAGCAGACCCCCCGCAATTGAAGCAGTGGGGAGTGATGCTGTTCGCAAAGCCGATCAAGCTCACGATTGAATTGCCGGCACTGCTGCATCGCGAACTCGTAGCGTATGCCGAGGTCCTGACCCGCGAAACTGGGCAGCCAGTTACAGATCCGGCAAAGCTGATCGCGCCGATGGTCCAGCGTTTCATCGCCACCGATCGCGGCTTCGCTAAGGCGCGGAGATCACGACCTTAGGCGAAGGTGCAGTTTCATTGTGTCAGCAAGCTCACCGAACGCCGTTAAGCATGGTTGATCCCGGAGCGTAATGCGCAAGTAGTTGCGCAATTTGCAGAAATCGCAAGAAAGCTGGGTTACTGTTCTCCGCCGACCAGACCACGCTAAATGGGACGATGTCGGCTCGAGCAGTTAACGGTCTCAGCACCAGCCCCGGAACCTTGATAGCGGTCCACGCTGCCGAAACTAAAGTAATTCCTTGACCAAGGCTGACTAGATTCATCAGAGTTTCTTGAAACGCCGCTTTCTCTTCAACGTCGGGGTACGTGCTGAAGTCGGCCGATCGACGGACAATATAGTCATGCACTTCGGGGCCGGGCTCGCCTCGGCTTACTATGAAGTGTTCTGCCTTGAGGTCGGACCAGTCGAGCTCACGTCTTCCGGCGAGCGGGTGGCCTTCGGAAAGAGCAACATGGACTCGTTCGCGCCAGAGCACTCGCGTTTCGCATCCTCGGACGGCGTCCGATCCCGGGACAAGGGCGGCATCCAATCGCCGAGCCCGTACGGCTCCGAGATGTTCCCGCCGGCCGCCATCGAGAACGTCGATTCTGACCTGCGGATGCCTTTCCGTGTAGTTCTTAACGAGGTGACGCAAAAACCCGCCCGCCAAAGAGGTCAGGATACCAATTCGCACAAGTCCCACTTCCGCACGGCGCGCCGCACGCGCGGACCGTTTTGCAGATTCGAGCTGCTCAAGAGCCGGAGAGACTTCAGCCAGGAATCGCTGCCCGGCCGGGGTGAGCTTCACGCCACTGCGTGCCCGTTCAAATAGCGCGACGCCAAGGGTGTCCTCGAGCTGCCTCAAAGCACGGCTGACGTTTGACTGATCGACTTGGCACATCTCCGCCGTACCTCTGAAGCTGCCTACTTGGGCCGCCACTGCAAGGTAGTGCAGTTGTCGCATCGTATGTCTCATATCGCCGCCCCCCGGCCAGCGCGGCACGATAGGAGGACCAGTAAATGATCCAGCGGCGCCCTATCCGCGTCTCGTCGCCTGTTAACCATCGAACCAAACTATCCTCCAGGAAGCTCGTCGGGGACGCCTAGATCACGCAGCCTTCGCCCGGTATGCGGCGAGAAACATTCGAACGCCTTGCTCCGCGTCCTTCCGGAGAGCCTTCCCGGTTGGGATCGCGTCGTCGCCGAGGAAGAGCGCTCGGTTCAAAGGGCTCGACATGACGAGCCAATTGAACTGCGCAGCAGCGACACGAGCATCGTCGATGTTGAGGTAGCCGCGAATCGACAGTCGCTCAAATAGTGCTGTTAGTGAATCGATAGTTCTTGCCGGTCCATCTTCGTAGAACGTCTTGGCCAAAGCGGGAAAGCGAGATACTTCTCCGATCACCAGTCGGCGGAGCTGTATAATGGCCGGCGTCATCACAATCTCTAGTTGTCGAACGGCTAAGTCGAATAAGCTGCTTTCAATATTCCCATCAAAGTCGAAATTCTGCATTCCGGCCTCAACCGTGTCAGCAGCAGACGCCACAAGGATAACTATGAGCTCTCTGAACAGGCTCTCTTTGTCGGAGAAGTGCTTGTAGACAGTTTGCTTCGAGACTCCCGCGACACCGGCAACCTCGTCAACACTAGTGCCGAGATATCCGTTTCTAAGAAAGACTTCAGCGGATGCGCGCAGGATCGCCTTTCGCTTGCGGGGAGAGCGCAGCTCGTCGTCCGTTTCCGAGAAGGCTGCTAGTAGGTTCGCAGAGCGCATCGCACAACCTAGGTCAAAATGAAGTGTCTCGACAGATCATACCATACGGTCTAGTTTGCATCAACATACTATACGGTTTAGTTCCGAAGGCGTCTGTACCTACGGGGCGATGGGAGACGACGTGGACAACCTCAGTTTAAAATCACTTACAGGCCCTCGCGTTACGCTTTGTCCCTTGGTCCCCGCGCACTGCCGCGCACTGCTAGCCGCCGCCGCAGACGGTGAGCTCTGGAACCTCAAGGTCACGAACGTTCCGGGGCCCGAGACGATTGCCAATTACATCGCTTCCGCGGTTGTAGACAGAACTGCGGGCACCGCTTTCCCGTATGTTGTGGAGGTTGGATCAACGGTGGTCGGAAGCACGCGGTTCTGGAAGTACGACCGGATCAACCGCAAAGTGGAAATCGGCCAAACATGGATTGCCTCGTCCTGGCAAAGGAGCTTCGTTAATACCGAGACCAAGCTGTTGATGCTCAGTTTCGCTTTCGAAACGCTTGGCTGCATCAGGGTGCAGTTTACCACCGATGTGCTGAATGAGCGCTCTCGCGCCGCCATTCTCCGCTTGGGCGCCTTGCAGGAGGGCATTGTCCGGTATGAGCGAATAATGCCGGACGGTAGAAAGCGGGATTCGGTGCGTTTCAGCATCATTGATGCTGAGTGGCCGGCTGTTCAGTCGAAACTCGAAGCACGGCTTGGAGAGTGTTTGGCCCCAGACGCCGACTGCGAATCCTAAAGGTTAGTCGCTGCATCGCCGTTGATAAATAGCTCACGCCTATTCGCCAAACATCAGGCTAGAAAAGAGTCGTGTTTCCGAACCGACCGTGCCCCCCAGCGCAAAAAGTGAGGTCGACGTGCTTGCCACTCCTTCGGATGCGACATAGCGGTCCCTTACAATCTGCATTCCTCTTCTTCGCTGGCGAGCTGCAATAAGGCGGCGTCACCGAGCCGTGCTCCGGGCCAGGTTCCTTCCGACCTAATTTTGCTTTGCAAGTCGAAATCGTCGCCCCTCATTCGTCTAGTTGTAGTCGGGCCGGACTTTCGTAGCACCGCTGGCACCGTCAGATTGTTCGCAACCACAATATGGAGATCGACCACATGCTTTCCTTACCCCAAATCGTCCATCGCACCACGACCCCCTACGTTGCCATTAAAGCGCAACTGACACTTCCCTTCGGTAACGAAGTGTCGACAATAATAGGTAGGTTGTTTGGTCTTCTTGAGCAGGAAAGACTTGCCGAAGAGGGTCCTATATTTTTCCGGCATAATTTGGTGGCTATGCCCCTCATCGAAATGGAGATTGGCGTGCCCACAAATCGAGTTATCGAGCAACGCGGCGACATTGTAAGCGGTCTGCTTCCCGCAGGACGTTACGCTGAGGTCACCTATTTTGGCCCGTATGACGACCTCGTAACGGTGAATGGCGTTTTGATGGGGTGGGCTTCCCACGTTGGCCTAGAATTTGATTCGAAGTCTCGGCGGGACGGTGAATGGTTCGCAAACAGGCTCGAGATTTACCACAACAGCCCGGCTGAGGAGCCGGACGCCAGGAAGCTCAAGACGAGCATTGCCATCAAGCTCGTAGATGAGCAGCAACATGGTGGGGAGATCGCTAAATAAACTGATCTTCGGCGCGCCGCCACTGTGTGTCACAGCGCAACGACATCGCTAGCTGGCAGCATTCTCCACCAAGCTTTCCCGAGATGGCGTTGAAGCTCTCGGGAACGCCGCCTATGGTGCACGGAATGTTGGCAGACCCCATGGATGCGATGAGAGACGAGAATAGCGATACAGCCCGCTCGAACGCGCTGATGCACGCGTGGGCTTCGGACACGCAAGCTGTCCGCCCCGGGCCGCGCAAGACGTTTTCCACCGGGGCGGTGGTGCAGGCGGGCGTCGTACTCTACGACATCAACGGACATCAAGGGTTCTCGCTAGCTAAGCTGGCCGCATCGCTTCGTCTCACAACCAATGCCCTTTACCGTTACGTGTCGTCGCGTGAGGAACTCGAAGCGCTGATCCGTGACGCCGCGCTGGGGCAGCCGGATCTTGAGGACAAGGGGGACTGGAAGGACCGTGTGCGGGCATGGGCGCATGCGCTCGTCCGCCGATACAGCCAGCATGCTTGGCTGGCGCAGCTACCCGTGCGAATTCCGTTTACGCCAAATGCGGTGGCGTGGCTCGATGCGCTTCTGTTGGATCTCCAGGCCGCCGGGTTCGATCGGCAGACTCAGTTGTGTGCAGCCGCGTTTCTCGACAGCCATGTACGGGCTTGCGCTATTACCGCATCGGACCAGAAGCAGGCCCGCGGATTGGCACTCCCTGATGAGTTTGAACGGCTGCTCAATGAACGAGGCCTCCACGCGGTCGCCGACCTGGTGGGTCAGGGAGAATATGTCGAGGTTGAGATCGATGCCTCCCAAATGCTTGCCTTTGGCCTCGAGACATTCCTGGCAGGGCTTGAGGTCCGAGCCGGCGCGACAACGGCCTGAGTTATTCCTAGCGAGGAAAGCCTCCCCGCTTCTCCTGCACCTCCACCGCGAAAAGCCGCCCTGAGGGTTTGCGCACGTCCACGCTGCCAGTCCATTCGTTGGCGCAGATGAAAAGGGTTCGGCCATCCCGTCCACCGAGCATGCAGGCGAATGCCATGCGGTCGAGCGGGACTTCGTCCAGCACCTCCCCACCTGCGGCAAGTCTGAGGCATCGTGGGCCGGACGTTGCCCAGATCGCGCCGGTCTCGTCGAGACATATGCCGTCGGCACCCTGGCCGTCGATCTTTGCCCAGAGACGCCGATTGGTCAGGGTGCCGTCCGGCTGGATGTCGAAGGCCGTGAGGTTCCCGTTGAAGGACTCGGCGCAAATCAATGTCTTGCCGTCGGGGGTGATCACCATGCCGTTCGGGAAGGCTAGGTCTCCTGCTTGGCGCTCCACGGAACCGTCTGGCCGGACGAGCGCGATGAAGCCCGGCCTGAAATCGCCGCCTGGGAAGGCGAAGTTGATGTTGTTGAGATAGATATGACCGGCATCGTCAACGACGATCTCGTTGTATCCATATTCGGCCTCATCGAGACTTGCGACATCGACCAGAGCGTCCGCATCTAGGGTCTGAAGACGCTTTGCGGCGGCGTTGACCACATAGCACTGCCCGTCCGGACCGAAATCGAAGGAAAGCGGCAGGGATTTCAGGCCGACGACGTCTCGCGCCGCGCCAGCCTCCGATACCGCTACGATCTTGCCGGCCACCCAGTCAGCGAACCACAACTCATCACCATGCCAGCGGGGGCATTCTCCGAGATAAATGTCGTCCAGGATGGTGCGTAAAGTCATGATCGGCTTTCCTTGGTGCTAATTGAGGGTCGACGCGAGAAAGTCCCTCACGCGTTGCTCGAATTCGTCTCGATTGGCGTTCCAGACGGCACCATGGTCGCCCCGCATCGGGAACCAAGTTGACGCGGTGCGGCCTGCCGCCTCAGCCAGGACTTCGCTGTGGGCGAAAGGTACCACCTGGTCCGACTGGCTGTGTATGAACAGCAATGGCGGTCCGTCGTAAGCCCGCATCACCTCCTCGGCCTGTGGCACGCTGGGAAACTTCCCGCGCCACGTCACAAGGTTCGCCAGCAGGCTGACCGCGAATGGCGGCATGCCTTTTGACTGCTGGGCATCGCGAAGCAGCGGCTCGAGGCCCAACATCGGATTTTCAAGAACGACGCCTTGAACATTCCTGAGTTGCGGCAAGGCACGGATGATGGAGAGAGCGCCCATGGAACTGCCCATGACCACCACCTCTCCGTAGATTCTATCCAGCGTCGCAACTGCGGCGGCCACGTCCATCGACTCTCGTGCACCGTAGGACAGGCCAGGAACGGGGCAAGGGGATAGGCCCTGACAAACGGGATCAAAGACTGCGAGATCCAAGCCAAGTTTGTCCGCAAGCGGCAGGTACCGGCTGGCTTCGCGCCTATCGCTGCCACCGCCGGGCACATAGAGTATCACCGCCGCTGCCGGCGCATCAGCGCGGCGAACAATCCACCCGGCGAGGACGTATCCGTTTGGAGACTGGATTTCGAAATCCACCCGCCGCTCCGGTGCGAATTCCGTCAATCGCCCACAGTCGTCCCCCCACATTTCGCGGGTGAGCTCGCGGCAGCCATCAAGTGAGCCGACATCCCCGGGACCCGGTGGGTTGAGGATCGTCGAACTGGCGCTCCATAGCGTAAACCCGATCATCCCAACCCCTGCGATGAGAAGAACGATGATCACTGCTGCGGCCCACCGGGCGAGTATTCTCAGTTTTAGTGCAGCCACGCGCATCATTCCGTCCAACATCTGTTTATGGAATGCACAGTTATGTGATACGGTTGTGACTTGCAAGGCGGTTCGTTGGGACGCCAGCCTGCATAGGTTGGACTGCCCCAGGGTCTCGCATTCAGGGCTTGAGGATGATCTTGCCGTTAGAGCCCCGGCTCTCAAGGAGACGATGGGCGCCGGCCGCTTCGTCGAGGGAAAAGCGATGACCGATATGGACCGTAAGTGAGCCGTCGATGATCAGGTTGTGGAGCGTCGCAAAGTGAGTGCGCAGAATGTCGGTTGTGTCTGCTCGGCTCAACATCGGCACCATGGAATAGCCGACCAGCGTCTGACCTGCCATCACGAAGGCCGGCATGGCGTCCTTCGAAACCTCTGCATAGTCGCCGCTGGCACCGCCATAGGCAACGAAATGACCGCCTCTGGCTAGTGCGGCGAGACCTTCCTGGCTCACCGTGCCCCCGATCGCGTCGAAGATAACGTCAGGAGACTTGCCTTCGGTCATTGCCATAAAGCCGGCCACCCAGTCAGAGTGCGTGCTGACCACGGAACGAATTCCTATGGATGCGAGGGCCTCGGCCTTTCGAGGATCACCGACCGAGGCGACCAGATGGGCCGGCGCTTGCGGCGCTACCAATTGGGCGAGCAAGTGACCGACGCCACCCGCGGCCGAGTGGATCAGTACGGACCGCCCTGCTACCGGCACGGCTTTCGAAAGCTCAAGAGCAGCGAGCCCTGCCACACCCACGGCGACGGCCTGGTCGAAGGCGATAGCGTCGGGTAGAACGAACACGCCTTCTGCAGGCAGTACGAGATGGCTTGTGTAGCCGCCTGTAATGCGCCCAACTGCAAACGGGGCGGCAAACACGCGCTGGCCAAGAAGGGCGGTATCGACACCAGTGCCCACGGCCGCGATCCATCCAGCGGCTTCCGACCCCAGGACCAGGTTCTCCGCGCCGGGAAGACCGGCAGCGCCGGACCGGATCATCACGTCACCGAAATTCACGCCGGCGGATTCTACCTCCACGAGCGCTTCGCCCGCAGCGGGAAGCGGCTTAGGCAGCTCTCGCAATTGCAGTTGTTCCGGGCCACCGAACCGGTCAATAATTACAGCCTTCATTCGAGGTCTCCTAGTCGAGATCTCGTTTGACTCAGAACTATTCGGCGCATCCACAGACTTCTTGGTGGGTCGCACACCGCGGGGTGAGTAGATGAACCGCCTGTCCTCATTGCCGATCGAGCGCGCACTTCAAGTCATCGGCGGCCGATGGAAGCTTTTTATCGTGTTTCACCTGCTAGAGAGGGCGCAGCGGCCAGGGCGGTTGGAGCGGCTCATCCCGGGCATCTCGCAAAAGGTGCTGCTCCAGCAGCTCCGTGAGCTCGAAGAGCATGGGCTGGTAAGCAAGACCATCTTCGCGGAAAGCCCGGTGCGCGTCGAATATGCCCTCACGCCCCTTGGCGAGACGGTGGCGCCGGTGATCGACATGCTCCATCGCTGGGGAATCGAGCAGAGCCGCGCCGTCGGCGAATTGCACCGGCTCACGCTCTGCGACAACTCGTTGGATGTGTCCTCAGCTCAATAGATCTGGCTGCCGGCGGGAAGCGATCTTTCGCTTGACGATCGCCGAGCTGGTTTCCGCCTTCTTGCCGATCTTCTCGAGCTGTTCGTCCAGATGCTCGATGGAGCGGGACAGGATTCGGGCGACAAAGCCGTCGTCTCCCGTCACCTTGTCGCATTCGGTTACCTCCGGCATCTCCCGCAGCATTTGCTCGACGACGTGTAGCTTGCCGGGCAGCGGCCGGATGCGGACGATAGCTTCCACGAGATAGCCGAGCGCCTTGGTGTCGAGGATGGTGGTGAACGCGTCGATCACCCCTACCTCCTGGAGCTTCCGCCGCCGTTCCGCAGTTGCCAGTGCCGAAGGGCCAGCTTTCCCCGCAAGCTCTTTTGTGGAAAGTCGGGCATTGGCCTGCAGTACGTCGGCGGCGCGATAATCTTGATGGCAATTGTCGGCGTTACCGTCGTTTCGGGCCGGCAAAAGACGCAGGACGCGGCCGGGAACCAAGCGCGTTGACCACCGAAAAATTCGACCGTAGACGCTAAAGAGGAGCAGGTTCGCGCTAGGTTTGAATGTTCATTCTTGCCGCTTGTGGGCCGTTTCCGATCAAGCCGTTTCTTTTGTGAAATCCCGGTTCTTCCGCAATTTCCCGGGCGCCAGTCCGAATCGACGGCCGAAAAGTGTCGTCATGTGCGCCTGGGATGAAAAACCGCATTCGGCAGCAATCATGGCAAGCGAAGTATTTGACGTCAGAACCAAGTCGCGCGCGCGTTGTAGGCGGCGCTGAATGATGTGCTCCTGAGGGGAGCGACCGGTGGCCTCACCGAACGCCCTTGAGAAAAACGGTGTCGAAAGGCCCAACTCCGTTGCGAGATCTCTCACCAGCAAGGCGCTGCCCAGCCGGGCCGCAATTATCTCCTCGACGCGGCGCATACGCACGGCGGTAATCCATCCCTTCCCGGGCCCGATCTTTGCGGTCCCCAACGAGTACAGTCGAGACGCGATTGAAGCAGAGAGGCTTTCGCAGATCAGGGGATCCATCCCGGACAACATCTCGGCCCGGAGTGCCAAGATCATTCGTAGCAAGTTTCGGTCCTCAGATTCCCCAGAGGTGATCGCCATCGAGTTGGCGCTTGACGAAACCAGCCTCAGATAATCTCCCCCTTGGTCAGATGCGGAATAGACGTCACAGCCTGCCGGAATGAATCCCACCATTCCGACCCGCGCGCGAAAGGCCTGCCGACGATCAGTGCCAATGGCGTGAACCCCCATCTGGGGGTCGACAGCCAAGCCGATGGAGGCGCGCTCGGCCCGGTACCTCACTTCATAGGGGCGGGCAGGGAGGAACTCGATGTCCCAGTCACCGGCGAAAACTGTGCCGGAAAGCGATTCTGGCGGGAGGGGCTTTTGAAAGCCGGACATTTTCGGCACCATTCGACATCTGCGTAGTATATGCACAATTCATGTGCGATGCATGAAAGTCAATTGGATGCCGCAGAGGGATAGGTACGCGTCCGCGCGGGAGGTTAAAATGAAATTCGACTGGGCCGAGATCGACAATGCTCTTGAGGTGGTGCGCCGAACGGTGCCACCCACGCCCGCGTATTTTTGGCCGCAACTGCGCCGCAAGACGGGCGTCGAGCTCGTGCTCAAGCATGAAAATCATACACCCACAGGGTCATTCAAAGCCCGCGGTGGCCTGGTGTACGTCGATGCCCTGCGTCAGTCCTTGGAGATCGGTGGGCTTGTCACCGCAACGCGGGGCAATCATGGCCAGTCCATCGCAATGGGGGCATCAGCGGCCGGGATCGAGACCCTGATCGTGGTCCCGCGCGGCAACTCCATCGAGAAAAACCGGGCGATGGAAGCCTTCGGTGGCACCTTGCTTGTCGCGGGAGACGACTTCGACGACGCGCGCCGCATCGCCGCTGAGGAAGCTGCGGAACGGGGTTGGACTTTGGTGCCCTCATTTCATCGGGACATCGCTCGTGGGGTGGCCACGTACGCGCTGGAACTGTTCCAGGGCATCGGGGAACTGGATGCGGTGTTCGTGCCGGTCGGCATGGGAAGTGGCATCTGCGCCCTGATCGGCATGCGCGACTTGCTCGGTCTCAAGACAAAAATCATCGGGGTTGTGGCCGATAAAGCGCCAGCCTTCGCCTTGTCCTACGCCGGCCGCAGCGTAAGGCTCGCCGCCGCTACCACCTTTGCTGACGGTCTCGCGTGTCGCGAGCCCCACGAGGAAGCACTGGCAGCCGTAATTGCCGGGGCTGAGGACGTCGTCCGCGTGACGGAATGGGAGATCGCTGAGGCCATCCGTGACATCTATGAAATGACCCACAATCTAGCGGAAGGAGCAGGTGCGGCTGCCTATGCCGCGGTGTTTAAGCATCGGAGCGCCTATCGCGGTAAGCGAGTCGCCGCGATCCTCACAGGTGGCAATATCGATCGAAGGGCAATGGCAACTGTATTGTCTGGTGCCACGCCGCAACCGGGTGCCCAAACGATGTCACTGGAGCCAATCGCATGAGTTACCGAACGTCCCGACCCGAATCGCTGGAGACACCCTCCGCGCGAATTCTGGGCGTTTCCCTGCTGCTGGCTGCCGCCACGGTCGCGACCTCGATGGGAGTGGCATTCGCCGCTAAAGGGAGTGTGCTGGCCACCGTTAGTGTCGACGAGTTGCACCGCTACGGTGGGTTGGCCATCGCCGATATGTCTCGGTTCGAGGTATGGCGACTGGCCTCAGCGCAGCTTGTCCACGCCAAAATGGGACATATGCTGCTCAATGTAATCACCCTGTTTATCGTCGGCAGGGAAGTCGAGCGGGTTGTCGGCGGAACGTGGGTACTTATCGTCTGGCTGGTCGGTGGGGGGCTCGCCACACTGATAAGCCCAGTTTTGGTAGAGGCACCTTGGGACATCGGCACGGGTGCCTCACAGGCGACATTTGCGTTCGCCGGCTGCGCAGCAGTCCTTGTTCTTGGCCATGCGATACGGCCCTTGCGGGGTTGGGTGCTGGTGGCGTTCACGCTCATCCCGGGGCTTGTCCTCGACTTCATGTCCGGAGGCTATCCAAAGCCTGGCCACGTTGCAGGCATGTTGCTTGGTGCCCTTTTTGGGGTGTTGTCACTGTCGCTATCGCGTCGCGCCAGGAGCTAAGGTCCACGCCCCAAAACCCGATGCATCTCTGGAGCATTTTCTGACAGGACCCCACGCGGTTACAGCCGATTAAAGGAGGTAAGAGCGTTGTCCATCCAGCTTTCCGACTGGACACCCGCGATCAGGCGGTTGGAGACGGGGTAGGTCTATATAGCCATTGGTGATGTCCATGGCCGAGCCGACCTTTTTGAGGAACGGCAAGACGCTTTGCAATCGATGCTGTCGTGGCTGGCGCCCGCACAGGCCACTGGAGTGTATCTGGGCGATCTGATCGACAAAAGACCAGAGAGCCGTCGCGCGCTAGATTTCGCCCGACGTGGTCTGGCCGGAGCGCAAAACCACCGTTTGCTCTGCATTCACGAAGACCGGCTTCTGCGTCTTCTCGATGCAGAGGATCCTCCCGCATTCAGCCGCTGGATGCAGCATGGTGGACGCGCGCTTCTCGATGAATTTGGCGTTTCCGATCTTGCAGAATGGTGCGAAGGGGTTCGAGATGGACTTGATACCTCGACCATCGAGCGGCCCCTACGAAGACAACTTGGCCTTCATCCACGGCCACGCCGGTCTCGCGGGTCGATACTGAGAACAACCACCGGATCAATTTTGACACATGTGCCGGTCGAGACGGGGATCCTTTCTGCGCTGGTCATCCACGAAAATCGGATGCGTCTCGTCCAGACCATACCGGCGTAGTCCTTTCACACCCACGGCTCTTACCAGGACTTGATTTCTGTGCATGGTTTACACAATATCGCAAAGCGCTCGGTGATGGATCGCTGTGCTGAGCCAGGCCCGCCGTCGTATGCCCCTCGTTCATATCAAGGAAAATGACATGCCCCGCGTCTCTTCTCGTCTGAGCACCCCCTGTGATTTTGAGAAGATGATGAACGATGCGCGTGTTGAATCTGGGCATTCTGGCCCATGTGGATGCTGGCAAGACCAGCCTGACCGAACGCCTACTCTTTGACGCTGGCGTTATCTCCCGCCTTGGAAGCGTCGATGGCGGGGATACGCAAACCGATTCACTTGAGTTAGAGCGTCAGCGCGGCATAACCATCAAGTCCGCGGTGGTGGCGTTTACGATTGGTTGCACCAAGGTCAACCTTCTCGATACGCCCGGACACCCCGACTTCATCGCAGAAGTTGAGCGCGCCTTATTGGTGCTCGATGCCGCGATAGTGGTGGTATCCGCAGTGGAAGGCATACAGGCGCAGACACGTCTGCTTGTGCGCGCCCTACGGCGATTGGGCGTCCCTTTCCTTTTCTTTGTGAACAAGATCGATCGCAGAGGGGCGGACTTCGCTGCGGTGGTCGAGGGTATCGGTTTGTTGTCGGGCGCGCGCCCGCTCGCCATGTGTTCCGTTGAACATGCGGGCACGGGCGCCGCGGCTGCGATTGGGCATGACTTTACGGCGCTCGACGCGCAGCAGGCACTGATAGATGTGCTTTCGGAGCAGGACGAAGACCTGCTCCACGCCTATGTGTATCGTCCTCAGGACATGACTGACCAATTCCTGCGGGAACACCTCGTCAAACAGGTCCGTCGAGGTGACGTTATTCCCGTGTTTGCCGGCTCAGCTCGCGAGGGTTCCGGCGTCCCCGCCCTGATGACTGCCATTGAGCAAATTCTGCCATCTCGAGAACCGGACGCGAATGGCCCCGTGGCAGGGCAGATATTCAAGATTGACCGAGGGTGGGGCGGGGAGAAGCAGGCCTATCTCTCGCTCACCTCAGGCACCATCGGCACCCGCGACGTGGTGGCTCTGCCCCGTGGCCCTGAACGGGTGACCGCCATACACGTTTTTGCCGGGGGCCGAGTGGAGCCCGCCAGCCTTCTGCGAGCCGGCGAGGTTGGACGCATCAGCGGCCTTGCCGGCGCGTCCATCGGGGATGTCGTCGGCCAGGACAAGGCCGACGACAGGACGCACTCTTTCGCACCGCCCACTCTGGAAACGGCGGTTGCGCCCAAGCGACCTGGCGACCGCCAACTCCTGTGGAGCGCGCTCTCACAGCTCGCAGAACAGGATCCGCTCATCAATCTGCGCCACGACGAGGAGCGAGAGCAGATGTTCATCTCGCTCTACGGCGAGGTGCAAAAGGAGGTTATCGCGACGACGCTAGAGCAGAGCTTCGGCGTGGCCGCGGAATTTGATGAAAGTACCGTCGTCTGCGTGGAGCGGTTGCTAACGACAGGCACGGCCACCGAGATCGCCTTCAGGGATGCAAACCCATTCGTCGCCACCATTGGTCTGCGCGTTGCGCCCCGCCCGGTCGGAACTGGCAATCGCTTTTCCTTCGAGGTTGATAGTGGACTTATGCCGGCCGGGTTCTATCGGGCCGTCGAGACTGCCGCGCGTGATGCACTCAAACAGGGGATGAATGGCTGGCCGGTCATCGATGCTCAAGTCACGATGGTTCTCGCGGGTCAAGTCGCTCCGATCAGCACCGCGGCCGATTTCCGGCATCTGACACCACTCGTCCTGGCAGCGGCCCTGTCCCAAGCCGGAACCGTCGTCTGTGAGCCAATCAGCCGGTTTCGCGTCGAGGTGCCGTCGGACGTGATGGGGGCCCTCATCGTGTTGCTCGGAAGAAATGGGGCGGCACTTTTGTCGACCGAGGTCCTGTCGAGTGCCGCGATCCTTCAAGGAACGCTGCCTACCGGTCGGCTCCAAGCGGTACAAAAGCAGCTTCCAAGCATGACGGGAGGCAGTGGCAGCATCGAGGCGGAGTTCGATCGCTACGACCCTATGTCAGTGCCTATTGCCCGAATCCGGACAGGACCGAACCCCTTTGTTCGAGCGCAGTACCTCACCTCAGTCCATCGGTAAGCAGGATCACGGCCGACAGAATCGCCAAGCCGACCAAGCTTGTATTCAACTCGACTCGGGGCTATCTGTGTATAGTATGAACAAATAGGAGAATTCATGAGCACCAAGCTCCAAGCCGCCGTTCGACCGGCGGTTCTTTTCATCATCGCCTACCTTCTGACAAACATCGTGAACTCCGCGGTCACGCTCTCCTACCAAGCCATAGTCAGGTTGCCGAGCGCTGACGAGATCGGCCTCTCTTGGCTCAAAGATCCCGCTTATCAGGCCACCGTGCCCTGGCATGCTCTCATCTCGTTCGTGATCTTTGTCTGCACGGCCCTCTGGTTGAACCATCACCATGCCAAGGCAAGCGCCTGGCGTGTCGGGTCGGCGTGGGCGCTGACGGCCATCGTGATCGACGCAATCGTCTACGTGGGCATTCTCGGTTCGACACGTTGGGGTCTGCCACCTTCCGACTACTATATCGGCAATCAGCCGTGGATCACGCTGACCTATCTCGGTCTATTGCTAGCGCCCGTGACTGCCCGGTTGATCAAATTGCGCGGCACGACACAGCGTCCGTCGCTGACATGAGTATGTGGGAGCGATTTTGCGTCGCTCCCATTCTGCCGGCTTTTCAATCGCAGAATGGAACGGAGAACAGTTATGGACCTGCTGGCTTATGCCGACGAATGGCGTGCTTCCTGGAATGCGCATGACCTCGAGCGCCTCTTGCAGCGCTTCGATGACTCAGTGGTGTTCAAGTCGCCTGCCGCAGCAAAATTGGTCCCGGGGTCGAGTGGGACGGTTATCGGAAAGACGGCACTCCGGGCTTACTGGAGCGAGGGCCTTCGCTTGATCCCTAACCTGCATTTCGAGGTCCTCGCGGTCTATGAGGGCGTGGACTGTATGACCATCAATTTTGTGAACCAGGACGGTCGCGAGGCGAATGAGGTTCTGATTTTTCACCGGGCGATGATCGTTCAGGGGTTTGGTACTTACCGTATCGACCCTTCCAGAATGGCATCGATTTAGGAGAGAGACATGCTCAAGCGCGCAAATCCCTGGGCTGCCAGCCTCGCCTTCGTTCTGGTCGCCTCCTTCAGCCTGACTGCTGCGGCGCAGGAGATCGTCATCTTCGGGGACAGCACGGGTAAGGGTGATGGGGCCGTAACCCGCTGGTTCGACCGGATGCTGGAAAAACTGCCAGCAGGACCGGTTATCGAAAATCACTCGCGCAGCCGCTTTTCTATCACTGCCATCCTCAAAAGCATGGAAAGCCCGCAGACAAAGTCGGCTCAGTTGGTGATCATCTATGATCGCCGAAACGCGGGGGAAACGGTAGACGCGTATCTGGAGCACCTTCATCGCATTGCCGAAACGGCCAGCCCTGCCAAACTCTTGATCCTCCCGCAGGTGCCCGTTTCAGGGGGGCGGGAAGATGGCCTGACACTGGCGGTGCTCCAGTCGATCAACACGCGGATTCTAGCGGAATTTCCTGACAATACTTTCGACCAGGCAACGCAGGAAAGCTTTCTTTCCGATCTCTCCGGCGACGACACGCGGTCGGACCACATTCATCGCAACGACAAAGGTCAGGAGATCGAGGCGGAATACATCGCTCGATGGCTGTCCACGCATCCACTCCAAGTCACGTCGAACTAGTACGCCTCGCGCTTATCTAGTTGCGCCTCCTTTCTCGGGGACGAGGAGCAAGCGGGTTGACTTTCAATACGGACGTCCGTATTAATTGTGCATGCCAAGAACATCTCTCCGTCCTGACATCGTATCCGCCGGCTTGAGGGTCATGCTGGTCAAAGGCTACTCCGCCGCAAGCGTTCGCGACGTCGTTGCCGAAGCTGGTGCCCCCCAAGGGTCCTTTACTAATCACTTCGCCTCAAAGGAGGCATTCAGCATTGCTGTACTCGATGCCTATTTCGACCACGTCATGGCCTTGGTCGGCCAAGCGCTGGACGACCGGAGCATCTCGCCGCGGGAGCGGCTTGAGCGCTATCTCGACATAATCATCGAGCAACTCGATCGAGACGGGTTGAAGCGTGGGTGTCTCATCGGCGACTTCAGCGCCGAAGCGACACAGCTCAACGAGACCATCCGGTTGCGGCTCGAAACGATTTTCCTCGAGTGGCGTGCCCGGTTCTCGGCCTGCATCGCAGAAGGCCAGGCGCAGGGCCAGATCGCCACGGCATTCACCCCGGATGATCTTGCCGACTTCCTCCTGTCTTCTTGGGAAGGCGCGATCCTCCGCATGAAAGTGGAGCGCCGTCCCGATGCCCTGGAACGCTTCAAAAAAATCGCATTCGCCACTATTTTCATGGAGCCAAAATGACGCTTGCTGATGTCACCTTGCCGCAACTGCCTGTCTTGGGATCGCATATGGCGTGTCGGGAATGCGGACGTCACACAGACGCCGTCGCTATGTTCCTTCACGGCAATCCGACTTCGTCTTTTATCTGGCGGGATATTATGCCTCTCGTCGCGCCGGTTGCCCATTGCATCGCCCCCGACCTCATCGGGTTCGGGCAATCTGGAAAACCGCATATCGCGTATCGCTTTGCCGACCAAGTGCGGTACCTCGATGCGTTTATTGAGGCTGCTGGTATCAAGTGTGCCTATATCGTTGCCCAGGATTGGGGAACGGCACTGGCTTTCCATCTCGCAGCGCGTCGCCCTGATTTCGTTCGTGGACTGGCGTTCATGGAGTTCATCCGGCCCTTCGCGCGTTGGGAAGACTTTCATCAATCTCTGACGGCGCGCGAGGCATTCAAGATATTCAGGACACCTGGTCAGGGGGAGCAGGCAATCATTGAGCGCAACGTCTTCATCGAGACGGTATTGCCCGGTTCGGTGCTGCGTCCACTAAGCGACGCCGAGATGGCGGTTTACCGCGCGCCCTTTGCCAAGCCGGACGATCGCCGACCGGTCTGGCGCCTTCCCAACGAGTTGCCCATCGAAGGCCAGCCCGCCGACGTCTCGACCATGCTTGAGCAAGCGCATGAAGCTCTCAAAGCGTCGGTATATCCCAAGATCCTCTTTACCGGCGATCCCGGTGCACTCGTCTCGCCAGCTTTCGCGCAGACATTTGCCGCGGGGCTCACCAACTGCCAACTGATAAAACTGGGTCCGGGAGCCCACTATCTCCAGGAAGACCACCCCGAAACCATCGGCCATGCGGTGGCAGACTGGATTGCCCGCAATGAAGTTTCACGAGCGGCCTGAGCCAGCCGCGCTAGCTCACAGAAAGGAACACGAAATGACCAAAGTGGACATCACCTTCTGCCGTCCATGCGGCTATGAGAAGCGCGCCCGCAGCGTCGCCCAAGCCCTAAAGCAGTCTCTTGGGCTTGACGCAGAGATTCACGCC
This sequence comes from Sphingomonas sp. QA11, assembly GCF_028473665.1. GTDB lineage: Bacteria > Pseudomonadota > Alphaproteobacteria > Sphingomonadales > Sphingomonadaceae > Sphingomonas > Sphingomonas phytovorans. The sequence continues at coordinate 36,760 of NZ_CP098774.1, forward strand.
GGAGGAGGAGGCATCTTCGAGGTACGCGTAGACAACGCGATTGTTGCAAAGCGCACCCGCGAACACTTTCCCGACGCTGCCGAGATCGTGGGCGTCGTGTCCGAGCGGCTAGCCGTGAACCAAGCGTAGTACATTGCTCGATCAGGGAGATATCGATGACGTTCGAACCCTTCGACACTGAAAGCGCGCCGCCGGATGGCCGGCGGGCTGCAAAGCTCAGGCTGTTCGACGCGATGACTGATGGTGCCTGGCGCGGGCGTGTATTCGGCGACACCCTGGGCACCAGTGTCACAGTGCTGGCCTACGGTAATGACGTGATCGGTCAGGGGCCGACGTTGCATGTCCATCCATACGACGAGATCTTCGTTGTACTCGAGGGTCATGCGCGCTTCTTTGTAGGCGACGACATTGTTGACGCCGAAGCCGGGGATGTTCTCCTCGGACCAAAGGGCGTACCGCACCGCTTTGAGAATCTGGGGCCGGGTCGGTTGCAGACCTTGGACATCCATTTGGCGTCGCGCTGGTATCAGAATAGCCTCTCGTAACGGTAGTTCGCTCACGGGGTTCAAAATGTCGACACAGACGAACGACAAAAATCAATGCAGATATGCGCAAGTTTATCTACGAAATGGCATGTGCTACGCTCACAGCTTGTCAGAGACTGACCAAGGCATCTCAGTAGCACACGCACCATTTATCGCCGTCAAGGATAGCGAAATCGAAAGCCTCGGCACCGCGATTCAGCAATGCTTGCTGGCGTCACAAGTGAGGATGCGCCAACCTAGCAATCTACGAAACCTGCTGAGCCCCTTGCTGTCTCAAGCGGGATTGAAGTCCTATACGGCTTTTGCCAGAATGGCGAAGCTCATAGAGGTTTCGACTTCAGACAATTCCAACATCTCATTCATGCCAACCAGAAACGGTGGTTCGCGGGAAGGATACTGCGATTTAACTGAAAAGATGCTCACGTCAACCAACGCAGTACACGAGATGGGCAATGCTGCTCTGAGAGCATTGGCAATATCTACGCTACCATGACGCGACAGCACGGAACCATCTCTTCGATGTCCCCTTGTGAGGTAGGTAAGTCTAGAAGCCACATCGTGTGGGATGGTCGCAGCGCGTCGCTTTAACTCGCAGCAAACAAGCGATCACAGTGGTGGGCATCGCGGCGGCGGAAGCAGAGGTGTCGCCCCGTGCTTAGCGTGTGCTGCCTCCCGCGCGCGCCTTTCGTTGCTGTGTCCAGTTTCCAGTGTCCAATAGTTCCATTTGTGCGAGCGACGCGCCGTTGATCAGTCTCCGCTATCGGGTGAGCGGGCGCATCCGCGCTGCTGTGCGTCGATGGCACGAGGCGCATGTGCAACCCCTAGCCTGGTGCCGTTCACACCTACAACATCCGACAATATTGCAAGCCAAGGGGTGAGTTCAGAGGTTTCCAAGCGCGCCGCGTTTGCTGCCATGCGCTCGTGGCGTTTCAACTGTGAAAAAGGATACCGTCAGAGTTTGAGGACGAGGCGAAATCGGTTCCCGTTCACACGGTCCCTTCTGCATTCCTTTCGCCGATCAACGCTACATTTAACGCGCGCCCCGCTTCGCGCATCCACTCAAGCCCAAGCGATAGGACGGGGTGATAGACGGTCGTGATGGGCACGGAGTATGACGGGGCCGCATAGACGATATGGCTTGCGGCCACCCGTCCCACGTGTCCCGCCAAAACGGCACCGCACCGCGCCGAGCCAGAAAGGTAGCCCACAATCTTAGCGGGTTGGCGGATTGGAATTGCGACTGGAACGGGGATGTCGCGTTCCGGGACGTATCCGCCTGTCGACGGCTTCATGAATGCCGATGTGCAAACTGCAGTGCTCGCCGCGCGCCACCATGCCAGCGGTCCTGACGGCGTGGTCGAGATGGTCGATGCCAGTCGTCACCCGCTCGACGAAATGCCGGCCGGCTTCCGTCAGTCGAACACCGCGCGCGTGACGCTCGAACAGGAGGACGCCAAGGTTTTCCTCCAGCGCCTTAATGCGCGCACTGACGCTGGATTGCGCTACGCCGAGAGCATTCGCGGCGTGACGGAAGTTCAGATATTCGGCGACGGCAATGCACTGAACAAGGGAAATGAGCGGTATCCTGCCGGACAGGATACCGCCATTCACGAGGCCGCGATGGCGGGTGCGCCGCATGGGTGCCAGCCGTCCTGCCAATCGCCGGTCAGACGACTGGCGACCTTTCGGCAGGAACGTCACGGGATCGAAGCAGCACCAGACCCGTCAATACCAGCACCGCCATCATCATCGCGTAACAGATCACGGGCCATGCCGTGTCGCCGTTCAACAGCGTTACCGCCAATGTGCCGACTATGCTGACGATCAGGCTTTGGATGCAGAAGTAGAACGCCACTGCCGATCCAGCGATGTCGTCGAACTGTGCAAGCGCGCCATTGGCGGTAACGGACACTGTAAAGACAATGCCGACCGCCATAACCCACATCGGCACGATGAAGCTGAGGAATGACGGCGAACCGAAGAGTTCGCCGATCCCCAACAGGACCGCTCCGCAAACGAGCAGGGCCATCCCGCGCGCTACGCATCCCGCGATGCCCCATCTGGTGGCAAAGGACTTCGCGAAACGGGTTGTCACGATCATGGCCAACGCGACGGTGGCGAAGGCCAAGCTGAAGCCGATTTCGGAATAGTCCGCTTGACCTATGAGCACACGGGGGGCTGTCGAGAAGAAGACGAAGAAGGTGCCCATACCGGCGCTGAAGCCGACCGTGTAAACCCAGAAGGCCGGGCTCGTGAAAATCGGCAAAATGGACCGGCGCGTCTTCGCTTCATCCAACGGGCGGGTTTCATGCCACCTGATTCCGGCATTCAGAAGCGCAAGCAATGCCAGTGCAGCCAGCGTGATGAATATCGCCCGCCATCCGAAAAACTCGCCGATCAACGCTCCAGCGATGGGGCCAAGGGCGGGGACGAATGCGAGCATCGAGCTCAAGAGGCCGTAGATGACGACACCTTCTGGCCGTTTCCCATAGACATCCCGCACCGTCGCAAACATCGCAACCAGCATTGCCGACGCACCAATGGCTTGTACGATTCGGAATGCGACGAATGCTGTAACAGTCGAGGACCAGGCTGCACCGAACGACGCAACGATGAAGAACATCGCACCCGCAAGAAGCACGGGCCGGCGACCGATCCGATCCGAGAGAGGACCAAAGATCACTTGACCCACGCCGAGCATCACCATGTAGAGGCTCAACGTAAGTTGGATCATTTCGGGCGTGGTGTTCAGGATGCTGGGCATCGCTGGAACAACCGGGAGATAAATATCCATCGCTAGTGACGCGAGGATATCGAAGGGGGCCATTAGCAGGAGCGCTGCCGGCAGCGTGTAGGCCCACGCGGGGCGTGTGGTGGTCATGACAAATCAACCGCTCGATTAGGGAATACCGGGCGGCGTCTGCTCGTCAGCAATCAAATGGGATTGGTCTTACAGAGCGCCGCAACAACAATTCAGGTTGTTGCGGCTTACTTGTCTGCTGACTTGGAGCTTCCCATGGCTGATGTTCCAAAAAAATTGAACAATGGATGCTGCCTTTATATTAAAGCGCTGCCCGCTTCGCAATGCGGAATGGGAGCCGTCAGCGTTGGAGCCCCTTCTTTCGCACTATCGCGAACTTGGCACAGGATTCCTGAGCGTTCCCTGCGACCCTGCCGCTGACGCTCTCGCCGCTGAGCATGGAATACGACCCGGCAAGAGAGACGGAAAGGTCGGAATTCTAAACGCGGCGAAGTCTGGACGTCTCGGGTGGCAAGGACAATACGGGCAAGCCGCGCCCGGTCGTGAGCGTTAGCATTCAGACCGGGTTGGCGGGTTGTTGAGTGACGGGAAGTAATCACTTCCGCCCCAGACCCATGCCGGCTTCGCTAAATGCTAGACCCTCCGGCGCTACGTCCCCGGATCGCTCAGCGAATGGTCGAGCATACCGTAGCAGCGACGCCAGCACCTTCGCTGGCTCCTCGCTCATGACCTCATGGCCGGAGTGTTCAAACCATACGAAATGCTTGCTCGGCGCTCGCAGTCGGTCGAACCATTCGTACGCGACGTCCGAGTTTACGGTGCGGTCGTGTCGACCCTCCAGCAAAATCAGCGGGCATTGCAGCCTGGTGATTCCGCTGAGGTCGATTCCTAGAACCACGCTGAGCAAATATTGTTGAGAATAGCCGTTGCCATCATAGACATGAGCCGCGTCCTCATCAGAATAGTCTGGAGAGAGGCGGCTTGCGATGCCATTTACCTGGCCCTCCCGATAGGCCATCACTCCGCCAAAATGGTCGGACCAGCGCCGCTCAATGACTATCTTTTCGAGCGGTATGGATTGACCCGGCACCGCGTAAGGAGCGATCGACTCTAGCTGTGAAACAGCTTCGGCGTTGCCCGCACGCCGCGCGGCAGCCAAGGTAAGGGCATAACCGCGCCGCTCACTTTCCGGAGTATTTGTGGCTTGTCCCACGCCGATATAGGCGTGTAACCATTCTGGGCGTCTTTTGGCGAATTGAAGACCGACATAACTTCCCCAAGAATGACCCAGTAGGAATATCTTGTCCCTCCCGAATTCATTGCGGAGCCAACTCACTAGCTCTTCAGTATCGGTGATGAATTGTTCAGGCCGCATCGTCGGCGCGACCGCTTCGGCATCGTTTATAAGGAATGTCTTCCCCGACCCGCGCTGGTCCCAATGCACAACGGTAAAGTATTCCTCAAAGTCGCGCGTGTTCCACCAAGCCAGCGGCGTTTCAGGAAAGCCGGGGCCGCCGTGCAAAACGAGCAGGATAGGGTTGCGACGATCGCGGCCACGGACTGAGACGAATTGGTCGATGCCTCCGATGCGCAGATGCTCAGATCGATCCACTCCGTTTGGAGTTACGATGCGGCGCAATTCTCGGACAACCGCGGTTGCGTCGGCACGACTGGTCGCTTGCGAACTAGGTGTCGACATGGCTGGCATAGCGGCCGAAAACGTGAAGATCGCAATAATAGCACTTGTAGTCTTTTTCATACGCATCCTGTTCTTAGAATGGGCTCACCGGCACTATGTATGCCAGTATCTGTCGCATCGGATGCGCCTGTAATATCGGGCGAAAGGGCTCCACAAATATCAATATTACTGCCGTTCTGCAAATAGAAGCAAATATCGATTGGTCGCACATATGGGCAAGCATTGCTCCGTCATGAGCGTCGCAGCCTACAACGCTATAAGAGGTAGTACTTCAGGGCATCTGAAATTTGCGCGGGGGTCATTGGCGCCATGTTAGGATTAAGGACGCGCCAACTACCTTCGATTGAGCGCCTCATCTCGACCAAAACGCTCGGGCTGCAGACGGCAGCATCAAGCCCAGAGCATGCTCAATGTCGAGCAAAGAAAGTGCTTCGCCTCTCCCGAGGCGGCAAACGATATCGTCTGCCAATTCGTCAGGGTCGCACGATTTTACGGCGTCCGGATTCACGTCGGCGCTCGGCCACGCCCGCCGGCTTTCCGGACCACCGATTTGTGCGGGTGCTTCACCTGCATCGAGATTAGCGAGACGCCAAGGTGATTCTCGTAGCTGTTGCGGCGCATTGAGAAGAGCAACCATAACCTGCCGCGCAAAGTCATCCCCGTTGGACGGAGAAGCGTGTGTGTTCGCTTGCGGCGGCAGATTTAATCCTGTGTCCGAACCCCGCTGTGCATAGCGCGCAATAGAGGCGATGGCGGTGAAGATTTGCATTGAATACCTCGTTCAATTTGGTTCACCGATCCGTGATCGTGCGATCTGCTAAACCTTGAATGAAATATCCATGCGCAGGGTGAATTCCCCTCGATTTACGCGCATAATATGACATTATTCGCGCGGATGAGCGTTATGAGGATGGCGATAGCCGCCATGCGCCGGACGGGGCATCGCCGCCTTTCGAGTCATAAGTCGCGAACTGCTTGTCGATAGATGCCCAACTCTCGTGAGCTCGCGCTCCGTTCGGGGTACGATCGACAGCTGATGGCTGCTCTACCACAAGGGAGGTTCACGCCGCTAACTCGCTAGCGCTTAGCTTCTTCAGCGTCGCTCCCATCGGTCACCCTCGCGCAGCGTGGTGTTGAATCGATCTAGTTCGGCTAGGGCAGCATGATCATCGCGCAGGGTTGCTCTCCAAAATAAGGTCGTCGACCGGGCAACCACACTCCGTATGTGGGGAACGCGAGTACTCTCCGGCAATGGGATATTGTCCTGTCCGCCGAACATCCGGTGGTTTCCACCTTGCATAACCAATAGGTATTTTTCCCCCGGGGCCATGGCCCGGAACGGTCGCTCGCGGTCCTTTGATGTCACCTCGGTTAGCCAGGGCAGGACATCCTCCGTGCCGGTGATGATCAAAAACGGCATGGTGATACCGCCGAAGGCCACGTGGTCGGGCTGGGCCAACGCTTGTTGCGGACTCAAGGCGACGCCCGCCTTGATACGGGGATCGGCGAGTTTCACGTCTGCCAGAGGATAAACCTGGCCGGCAACGGCGAGCGTAGTCTGAGCGCCGAAGCTGTGACCCGACATGCCAATCCGGTTCAGATCGATCCGCGTGAGATCGCAGGCACCCTGATGTGGGTGCCGACCGATCTCATCGATCACGAACGTCACGTCGAGTGCACGAGCGCGCAACTGACCGATCGACATCGCGCGACGAAGTCCGCCGCCACCGATGATCCCGCTGTCGCTCCCGGCATGCTGAAGGTGAATCACGGCGTTGCCGTCCGCAGTCCAGGCCTCCGCCCAAAGCGTGCCGGCGTCGAGATTGCCGCCGAGACCATGGCTGAACAGGATCAGTGGCACCTTTCCGGCTCCTGTCGGCATACGGATGCGGAGCGGTATGATGCGATTCCGTGCGACGTCGCGCAATTGCGCCTCACAGACGCGTACTTGCGCCGGTGAGGCGATTGGATCCGGTGACGCGGCGGAGAACCCAATGAAACTTGCTACGACCAGTATCGCGCCAAGCAAAGTGTTCATCTCGGATCTCTCAGAATGCCCGGCGGCGAGAACAACGCGCGTGCGATCCCTCCGGCCGTGCGCACGGCGAATACTTCGGCGAAGATGCCGACCCATTCCCGGAACGCCAGACGGACACGATTTTGGGCCGGCCGCCGCTGCGAGAGGCCATAGCAGATAGCTACGTCTAGACGTTCGATCGCGAGCGTACCGAACAACCGATCGAAGAGGATTAGCACACCCCAATAGTTCCGATCGATATACGCATTGTTCGACGCATGGTGCAGCCGATGGTGCGCCGGTGTGTTGAAAATCCATTCGAGCGGACCGCGTCGTCCGACAGCCTCAGTGTGCAAGAAAAACTGATAGCGCAGATTAAGCATGAGCAGTGTGACCAACACGAAAGGAGGCAGCCCCAGCAGCACCAGCGGAATATAGATGAGCCACCCGGCCGAGAAGAGACTTGTCCAGCCGAGCCGCAGCGACGCCAGCAGCGTCATCTGTTCGGCGGAATGATGGACCGAATGTGTTGCCCAACACCAGGCCGAGCGTTGTGAGCGCGGCACGGCCGTCATAGCCGCGCCTGCTCGTCAGCCTCCAGGCTAATTCCGTCAGCACCAGCAGAGCATGGTAGCGAGCCAGAGAGGTGAGCGCGCGAACTCCACCCTCAGCGCTGCTGCCGAAACTCGGCGGCCTTAGCCTTAAAGGCAGCGATTTCGGCCTGATCGATTCTGCCGTCTTGATTGGTGTCGGCGCGATCGAACATTGGCATAGGCGCGTTTGCCATCTCATCGCGCGTGACCCGCCCGTCGCCGTTTACATCAGCCTCAGAAATCAGGGCATTGAGCCGCTCGACCGCACCCGGCCGGAGTCGAGCCAGCCGTTTGAAATCGTCACGGCCGACCGCACCGTCCCGGTTCCGGTCGGCTTTGTCGAAACGAGCGGCGCGAGCTTGCTGGAACTCGGCGCGAGTGATCACACCGTCAGCATTGACATCGGCATTATCGAAGATGGCGCCGACGTCCCGCTTCATCTGGGCGTGGGCGGGGCTCGTTGCGATGAGCGCTGCTATAAAGATCAGGGACTTCTTCACTGGACTAACCTCAAAAGGGGGTGCGGCCGCGCCGGGGCGATGGCGCGGCCGCCGTTGGGGCGACAAGTTACCGATGACGCGGGACTGTGCCGCTGACTGTCCGGCTGCCGCCCCTAGGGCCGGTTAGGGTGGTCGAATAGCTCGCAGTCCCGTCGGCGTTTTTGACTGCGCTGGTGTTGCGGCCAAAGCTATTGCCGTTGTTGAGGGTGGTCGTGCGGCTACCGTTGAAGCCGCCGTCTCCCCAATTCGCGTCGCGGCCGGTGGTTGCGCCTCTGCCGTTGTTGAACTGGGTGCTACGGTCCGCCGAATAGTGGCCTTGTCCATAGTCGCGGCTGCGCTCGTGGCGATACCCATGACCATTGGAGGTTTGCAGGCCGCGACGGACGGTCGCCGACCCCGGGTCTCGCGACGCCGAGCGCCATTGCGCGAACCCATGGCCTGCGGCTCCGCGGCCCGCGACCACATGACCGCGGCGCGCCTGGGCGTCGGCGGGCGACGTGGCCACTACCAGCCCGACAGCGAGCGCTGCCAGGCTCAGAACATGTTTGTACATCTGGTCACTCCTTGTGGTCGGTACTCGCGATGTCGATTGTTCACCATCGCTCAAAGCGCTTATGGAGCGATGTTGTAAGCCTGCTGCGACCGCGAGGTGACGAAGGGTAACAAAGTGTAACTCTGAATCATTACGCTTCATTCAGCGGCTCAGCCGCGCTATTTTTTTATCATGGAAAACAGTTGCATTGCCGTCGTCGAAGACGATCGGGAAATTCGTGCGCTCGTCGTCGACCTGCTGAATCGCGAGGGATTTGACGCGGTTGGCTGCATGACCACCCGCGAGTTCGATCACCTCAATGAGCGCCGGCGCATCGATTTGGCGGTGCTCGATGTGATGTTGCCGGGCGAGGATGGCTTTTCACTGTGCCGGCGGCTCCAGACATCAGGAAACATCCCAGTGCTGATGGTCACCGCCAAAGGCGATGATGTCGACCGGATCGTGGGCCTGGAGATCGGCGCCGACGACTATCTTCCCAAGCCGTTCAACCCGCGCGAACTGCTCGCGCGGGTGCGAGCCATCCTGCGACGAACGCGCGGGCAGCACCGCGTAAGTCCTCAAATTCCAAATGAGCGTTATGGCTTTGGCGGCTGGCGGCTGGATGTTGGGATGCGCGCCGTCGCGTCTCCCGATGGCGGCGATGTCGAATTGACAGCCGGCGAGTTCGACCTGCTCCACTGCTTCGTCACCCATCCGCAGCGGGTGCTCAACCGCGATCAGCTGCTCGACTGGACAAGGGGGCGAAGTGCGGGCCCATTCGACCGGGCAATAGACGTTCAGCTCGGTCGACTTCGTCGCAAGCTCGCCCATGCCCCAGGCGGCAGGGCGATCATCAAGACCGTTCGAGGCGGCGGCTACCAGTTCACCTTACCCGTAGATCGTGCATGACCATCGGCTCCAACCTTTCGCTGCGCCTTGCGGCCATCATGCTGGGGGGCTTCATCCTGATCCAGGCGCTGATTGCCTCGTCGGCTTTCCCAACGCCCGCCAAAACGGAAGGCAGATACTTGGGCCTGCCGCTGCCTGAACAGGCCGCCGCCCTTGCCAATGCGGTCGAGCGTACACCTCCCGATCAACGTTTGGTTCTGGTCGATGCGCTGGATGGCGGCGCACTCTACTCACTTCGGCTGGCAAATGCATCCGCGGGCGCGCAAACTTCGATGAAGCTCGATGAGGTCGCCGAAAGCTATCGTGCTGCAGCACCAGGTCGGCCAATCCATGTAGAAGGTCGACGCCCCGGGCTGAGTCGATGGATCGGCAGCGATGCGCGGCTGGTGCGCTTCCTCGCGCCGGTACAGGTCACGATTGGACTTAGGGACGGCAGCATTCTCGTCATTAGGAGCGTGCTCTCTGACGAGTTGCGCGCATATCAGCAACGGCGTGCAATGGTCGCTGGATTAGGCGGTCTCGCCTTGCTGATCGCATTAATGCTTGCAGTACGTCAGACGACGCGCCCTCTCGGCGCGCTTTCAGGAGGCGTGAGACGGTTCGCTGCCGACTTGAACGCGCCAGATCTACCGGTGCAAGGGCCAAGTGAAATCCGCGATCTGGCGGTCGCGTTCAATGACATGAAGTCGCATCTTCGGATGCTGATCGCTGAGCGCACCCGAGTGCTCGGGGCGATCGCGCACGACCTGCGCACCTACCTTACGCGGCTCAGACTTCGCGCGGAGTTCATCAATGATACGGAGCACCGGGATCGAGCGGTCCGCGACCTCGACGAGATGACCTCGCTGGTGAACGATACGTTGTTCCTTGCCGATCGTGACACGGCCCCGCCAGCGGAGACCGAGCCGGTGCCACTCGCCGAGGTTCTGGGCGAGATCGTCGATGCACATCTCGAACTTGGCGATATTGTCGAACTGCAATCTGTTTCTGACGATCTTTGGATCGTGGCGACCCCACTTGCGCTTCGTCGAATTCTCGACAACCTGATTACCAATGGAGTTCGCCATGGGTCGCGGGTAAAAATAACGGTTCATGCCGGGAGGGAGGGCGTCGACATTGCCGTCGAGGACGATGGCCCCGGGATCCCAATGGAGGCTCTGTCCGAGCTTGGAGCGCCGTTCCAGCGCTTTGACCCATCCCGCAGCCGGGAAACCGGGGGTGCTGGTTTGGGGCTGGCGATCGTGCGGGCGCTTGCGGCGCGTGACCAAGCCGAAGTGCTGTTCGAGCAGGCCTCGCCAAGTGGGCTGCGCGTCATCTTACGCTATCCGCTTGCTGCGGATCAAGCAGTGCAATAAAACAGAGGAGCCGGTGAGCCTACTCCTCTGCCTGGTGGCAGATCAACCTACCAACCTGCAAGCACGGACTCAACGATGATGCCGGTCGCAACTGCGGCAAGCACGATCCGATCGCCGGCATAATACCAGCGATAGCCCGGTGCGGGGCGGCGCAACCCGTAGATCAGTGGATCGACAACAACATATTGGCGCATTGGCACAGGGAGAGCGACACCCGCCACCCAACGGAGACCGTACACCCCACGTGGAGGTAAGTAATAGCCATAGCCCGGCGCGAAATAATGCCTACGACGGGGGCCATGGTAGCCAATGAAATCAGGGTGACCGCGCCACCAGCCAAGGCGGGTGCGGTCGACCAGCACCACGCGAGGCACAGGACGGTAGACCTGTGCATGGGAGTAGGCGGCAGGCATGAAAAAAAGCGTCGGCGATAGCAACGCGACTACCAATGCTGCGCTAGTATGTCGGTTAAAGAGCTTCTTGATAAGCATATGCAGTACTCCAAAATGGCGCCGCATTGTTTGTGGGGTACGCAACTCGCGCATGTGCGAACGTAAGTTTTTGTAACTCTTGCTGAGCGGCTTCGCCTGTCACAAATGTCCAGCAATGTGCGTTCAAGCTTTATCGTTCATAAGTAACTGAGCCACCATTGTTGCCGCTCGGATCGTGCACGAGCGTATCGGCGACACACCGGATAGCACACCGTGAGTACAATAATCCAAACCATATAGACCGCCCACAGCGAGTGACCGAAGTCTTTGGGAAAGAGCCCTGCGGGACCGCCAATAGAAGGATAGGGCAGGAAGATGAAGGTTGAGGCCGCAGCGCCGTAGATAATGAAAGCCCAGGCGGTCGCGATGATATGCGCCGCTAAAAAATGGAGCACGTAATAAAATAGCGGGGTGCGCCCGAACGTCGCGACCACCTGGTAAATTCGCCCGTAGCGTAGTTGATTATCAAGCCAAGCAAGCAGCAGCGCTGCCACTCCCAAAGTCAGTAGCAGAAATTGTGGAGATGCCGGATACTTGGTTAGGTTGAGCAGCGACAACAACGTTAGCATCGGGTCATTCTGATTGGTCCAGGGAACTGGATCACCGAAAAGATTTGGCAAGCGCAGCGCCGCCAAACCTGAAAGGGCCGTCACGCCGCCGATCGTCAGCCATCGCACCCGCTGTTGCTTGTCGCCGGCAAACAGGGGGCCGATGGCAAAGCCCAAGGCCATCACTGCCGCCCAAGGAATCATCGGATAGGGTGCAATCAACGTTATCTGCCCCACCCGCACTACGCCGGCCTGATGAATAATCGTCCAAAGTCCCGCCCAAATTCCGGAGGACGCCGGCGCTACCATCTCTAACATTGGATGCAGGGCGACGATCGTGGCAGCGAGCACGCCTAGAAGAAGACGAGGTATCCATATGAACGCCGCCAGCGCGACCATGCCCAACCCAAACGACCAAAGAACAAGAAGGAGGATAGGATATTCGGCGGACCAATTGAAACCATAGATTAAGCGCATCAGTGTTACTTCTAGGAACATCAACCAAGCCCCGCGCGCCAATAGATGACGCGATAATGCAGCGCGCGATCCGCTTCTCTGGAGCGAAAGCGATGCACTAATACCTGCACAAAGAGCAAAGGTGGGTGCGCAGAAATGTGTAATCCACCTGGAAAAAAATAGCAGCGGCGTGGTGGTAGACAGATCTGTCGGTAAACCGGTCATGGCGCTGTGATGGATAAGGTCACGAACGTGATCGAGCGTCATAACGATCATTGCTGCTCCACGCAGCAGATCGACAGACGCAACGCGTCCGACCTCAATTATCGGCTGGCAGTTCCTCAACTTGCGAAATACCTGGCACGCCTTGCAGTCACCAGCGCGATGGGTAGACCCACGAGCACCACATGGACCAACAGTGCCTCGCTCAGGCCGCCAACGCCTGTATAGATAGGGCGGCCCACCATCGAGAGGGGCAGGATGACATAGTTCATCACGACCAGGAGCGCCGCCCCGAAAGCTGCACCCGATAGCACCGGATATCGTACAATCCACGGCAGCCTACTTGCCGAACCGACGAATGCCGCGGCGCCTCCTATCGCTATAAGAAAGTGAATGGCGACCCCGAGAGCGACCATCGCGTTGCCTCCGGCCATTGCGGGAGCACCGAGAAGTGCGCCGGCCACACCTTTCCATGGTCGAAGCGCATCACCACCCCACAGAACGGTGCGGGCTGTTGCGTAAATCAGGTCGAGCGCCCCAGCTATCGCACCCCCAAGGATGGCCGTTGCCGCTATACCCATAATATCTGGACGTGACGTCTCTATAGTGGTTTTCAAGTTCGCGCGCGTCATTGGACACTCCAGATAAGCATGAATACTTGCGTTGCGACTTCACACCTCGAATGTAAGCGGATGGCCATGCTCTCGCATCGGCGTTCAATGAAAGAGCCGCTCCCGTTCGATGGAGCATGAATCGCATATATGTTGAACGGCTGCGCTTCGGCCTGGCACTAATCACTAGGCTGCGCGAACTTCGTCAGAGCCATTACGGTGAGTAACGTCATCAGGATGCACGAGCCTGAAACTACTAACAAAGCGGCGACTTTCGGGAGTGGGCTTGGCGTGCCCAGCGCGAGCCCAAAGGCGAGCATATAGTGCGAAAGCCAGAGCCCTGTGGCCAGCCATGGTGGAGTTGGTGCCATGTACTGTCGCCATATGAATGCGAGAGCCATCAGGAACGTGCCACTCCCTAAAGCGGATTCGTGAGCAGTCAGGATCGCTCGTGATCCCGGCATCACACTCACGGCGAAACCGAGCGCCAGACCGATGATAAAAAGTAGTAATCCCATGCGTGCGAGTTCGAGGTCAGAGCGACACCGGCTGTTCTCTAGTGCCAACGCTATCTCCTTTCTATCGCTAAGCTGGCCAGATCGGGAATCCAGCTTTTCTATTCATCTCCTATGTCACAACGTCGCGCGCCCTGCCTCCAATCTAACCGACTACTCGCACATTAGCGGATTTGATGATATTCTGGGCTATGGAGGGCCTGGGTGTGCGCAAGCGCGCGACGCTCTAGCCTCAGTCCGGTCAAGCCAAGTCACAAACCGAATGTCGGTGCGGCGAGCGGATCAAGGATACGATCCGCATGAGATCCTTATTCAATTGGGTTGCTTGAAGTTCATGGCTGTGACGCCGCCAAGGGAAATACCCCATCCCGCATTGCATGATCGCGTGAAGTGCCGCTGTGTACGCACATTGGAAACCTGATGCGATTGAAGAATTAGGCGGTGGACCGCTGGCCGTGAGTGCAAGTCAGCGCTCTGCTGATGCCAGTGCGGTACGAAACCTGTTACCGTTTTGCAAAGGCGCCTTTGCGTTCTTTTGTAGACGAAGTTGAGGGGTGGCACAGGTTGAGCGCGTTCGAGAAAGACTAGCGGCGCTTCCACAAGGTAAGCATCACAATCGGACAGATGGTATGGTGATGAGGCTGGACTAGCCCGCACTCAGTGAACATTTTGCGCACGCCAAACTAAGGCCCGATTGTGACCGCTAGTAAAACCTAGAGGGTTGAAGGGTTAATATGTTTCCCATCTTCGTCTCGAAGGTAATGGTAATCCCAGGCCGATGACCCATGATACGTCGAAGATCACTCATGTCCAGATTTGTTGCCGCTACGCCATTTATAGCGCGATATTCTTCTCCCTCCAGCCATCCAGCGGCCTCCGCGGGCGAATTTGGCATAACGTAAAGCGATCTTACGACGTCACCCGACCGCTGGAGCGACAGTCCAATAGTGTTTCTCCAGAAGGGCGGGGCCAAGGCCGGCAGGTCGGGTAAGAAGGCAATCTGGTCACCTCCAAAATCAGCGATCATTCGGAACCGGGCGATTATTGCCATCCCTATTGCTCCGGCGACTGGGTGCTCAGTCTGCGCAGCGCCCGCGTTTCCGAGCATCGCGGGCACGTCGGAAAGCGCCGTGCAGCCGATAGTCACCGTCCTTAGGGAAAGTATCACCTCTGGGTGTAACCCACCTACTCCCCCCGTGAGGATAGCCGATGACGGCCGTTCATCCGGGAGCGACAATTCTCGCGCGAATGCGGGGTAGATCGTTAAGGCGGCACCACTACCAGTGTCGAGATGAAATTGTACGTCTTTACCACCGATCGTCACCGGGATGGCTCTGAGCGGTCCAACTTCCGGGAACGACCGAAACATGCCTTCGGCGGCCATCTGCCTTTCGCCCGACGCATGGAAGGCAAGTCGTCTATTTGGCAGATCTAGGTCAAGAACGCGATTTTTCAGAAGATCTTTTCCAAGCAATAGAGTGAGCGGATGCCCCAGCGCTTGGCTTACGGCGCTAAGGTCTATTACTGCTACCGGTTGAGATATCGCCCCTAAACCTGCGACTTCAATTGTCACCTCATTTACAAATCTTACGCTAGAGGAGCCGCCAGTTCCAATCGCCGATCCACTGCCTTGCAGCTTGAAGCCTAGGTTGGATGCCAACTTTGCATCGACAACGGTCATTTCGGCCCCAGTGTCCAACAGCGCCCGCACGAGCGTACCATTGATGGTAGCGGGCACAAACACTCGGGTGTCGTCATACAGTTCGATCGGCGCGCTGGTGTCCCGGGTGGTGAATGGCTTGGTCGTAGAAGCCGAAAAAGCGGGGCGCGCCGCGCAAGCAGCGCCCAGGCCGTAGAGCAGATTTCTACGAGAAAGAGAGCGAGAAGAATAAAGCACACCCACACTATGGTGGGCGCGAAGCGTCAGGGTAATACCAAAAGGCCGGTGGCAGCTTTTGCGCGGATTTCATGACACCGCCGGAGTTAATATCAGCGATTCCACATGCGTTGCTGCCGCCATCGCCCAGGCGTCATCCCCTGGCGTGCGCTGAAAATACGAACCAGATGCGAAGCGGACGCGAAGCCCATCGAAGCAGCGATTTCGGCCACCGAAAGCTCGCTTTCACGCAGAGCGCCAGTCACTAAACCGATCCGCACGTCCAATGCGAAAGCGACCGGCGTCGTACCCGTTGAACCGCGAAAAGCGCGCACGAAAGCACTGATCCCGAGCCCTGCCTCCTGCGCCAGTTTTGAAAGTGAAACGCCAACCGGATCTGCTGTGATGGCTTCGATTACCCGGATCAATGCTTTGGGATGCAGCCAGCCGTCGTCTCTGCGTTGGATGGCACCGCCGTAGATCGTTCCAACGCGCCGCGCGAACGCTAATGCCAGCATGTCGCACGTCAGCGTGGTCGCGCGTTGACAGCACGCTGCTCCTAGACTCTCGGCCAACACAAAGGCTTTGTTGTCTGGGTCGCTGCGCCGGTGACGAGAGTCAAAATTCATTGATTGCTCGCACGCAGCCTCAACGAACGTAGGTACGAGCCCAATTTCTAGCCCGAGTATATGGCGCTGCTTTATCGCGCCCGCCCGATCGTGCAGCGCGCGGGAGAAGGAAAGTGCCCCGCGTCGCACAGATTGCTCTCGTTGTCCGCCCGCCAAAGAGCGCTCATTGAGCGTCGCGTGAACAAGGTGACGGTCGCAATGCTGCGTATAGGCGACATGCTCATCTATAACTACATCGGCGACCATTAAAGAACCACCATGGAATGTTTTGATGATTGCTGGCACGCGCGCTTCGGCCCGCCCGCTGAGAATGATCGTCTCCGCCGTCACGCGTAAATTCCCACCGCATCCAATTGACTAAAGACCGACTATGAAACCAAAATATTCAGAAGCAAAGAGCGAAATGATCGCTCTCTGAGACCGCGTAAATCAGGTATTCTTTGCGTTATCACATCCGACGCGGCGAGATATTTTTGCGAGGTGTCTCAAGATGAGCTTCCCGCCGGCGAGCTTTCGCGTCTATATCAAATGAGTTCAGCGGCCGTTCGGAGCACCTCGACTATCGAGGAAGCTGGTCTACAATTGCATGAGGGGCGCTTTCAATGGCGACCGCGCTAGCTTGAAGCCGCGTCGTTAAGCCGGCGCTTGAGTCGCTACGTGCTGTTTTGGGAGCGTGGCTTCGACAGCGTCTGCTCCGAACGCAAACTGCCGTCTGGGTTAGATTTGGCGGCGCTAGGCGTTCGTGCCTTTGAAGCGAAATGGCGCACCCGACAGGATTCGAACCTGTGACCTACGGCTTCGGAGGCCGTCACTCTATCCAGCTGAGCTACGGGTGCAGCTCTATGTTGGCCTAGCCCGACCGACCTCTGAAGGTCAACGGGTTTGGCCGTCTTCAACCTACCTCACCATCGGATCGAACTGTGCCCGCCTAAGCGCGCCATTCGTATCCATTTCCCGCCGTTCTCCAGAGACAAGCTGCTTACGCGGTGCTTACGTGGAGAATTCCGACATCTCGGACGAGAATAGTGAACCCTCTATCTTCCTGTATTTTATCACTCTTTCCAACGCGCGTCTGGCCCATTCCCCCTTGACGGCTGCCTTCGGAGGGCAGCGCTCTATCCAGCTGAGCTACGGGTGCCTGGTCGCAGGCGCCTAGCAAAGCGCGGCGGGCTACGCCAGCCCTATCGCTTCTTCTTCGCCAGCGTCACGGGCTGGAACATGCCCAGGCCGCAGGTCGGGCCCCGAACGGGGCCGCCTCCGGTCCGAAGCACGGCGATCGTATCGACCGAACATAGCTGGCCGATCGAGGTCTTGTAGGAAAAGGCCTCGTCGAAACCCAGGCCGGGGCAGCTCTGCGGCAGCGTGTTGCGATAGATCTGGCCGCCATTCATCTCGAAATCGATGATCGAGTCGTTGCGCACATGGCTCGCGCGGATTCGGCTCGTCATGATGCAACTCTGCGGCTTGCCGGCGGGCGTTGCCTCCGGGACCCGGTTCTTGTCCTTCGCGACCCCGGGGGCGGCGGTTGCGGCAACGGCGAGGGCGATCAGGATCATGCGCATGGTCAGGCCTCCTTGGCGGCGCCGCGGGTCGGCGCCGGCGTCTTCGGTTTATAGGCGCACAAGTCCCATACCACGCATCGCCAGCATTCGGGAGTGCGTGCCTTGCAGACATAGCGGCCGTGGAGGATCAGCCAGTGATGGGCGTGGAGGCGGAAGGGCTGCGGCACCGCTTTCTCCAGGCCCAGCTCGACCGCGAGCGGCGTCTTGCCACGCGCCAGGCCGGTGCGGTTGCCGACACGGAAGATGTGCGTGTCGACCGCGAAGGTCTCGGCGCCGAAGGCGGTGTTCATCACCACGTTCGCGGTCTTGCGGCCGACGCCGGGCAGCGTTTCGAGCGCGTCGCGGTCGGCCGGCACCTCGCCGCCATAGTCGGCGATCAGCTTTTCGGAGAGGGCGATGACGTTCTTCGCCTTGGTGTTGAACAGCCCGATCGTCTTGATGTGCTGCTTCAGCGCCTCCTCGCCAAGCGCCACCATCTTCCCGGGCGTGTCGACCTCCGCGAACAGGCGCCGCGTCGCCTTGTTGACGCCGACATCGGTTGCCTGCGCGGACAGGGCAACCGCGACGAGCAGGGTATAGGGGTTGGTGTATTCGAGCTCGGTCTCGGGATGGGGATTGTCCGCGGCGAGCCGCGCGAAGAACTCGACGACATCCGCCTTTTTCAAAGTCCCAATCCCTTCAAAGGCCCAGCACCTCCGCCATCTGGTACCGTCCGGCGGGCTTGTCGGCGAGCCACAGCGCGGCGGTGATCGCGCCGCGCGCGAAGATCTCGCGGCTCTCGGCGCGGTGGCCGATCTCGATGCGTTCGCCCGACCCGGCGAACACCACCTGGTGATCCCCGGCGACCGAGCCGCCGCGCAGGCTGGCAAAGCCGATCGTGCCCTCGGCCCGCGCGCCGATCAGCCCGGCCCGATCGGTCACCTTCGCTTCGGCAAGCGGGATGCCGCGACCAGCCGCCGCCGCTTCGCCAAGCAGGAGCGCGGTGCCGGACGGCGCATCGACCTTGTGGCGATGATGTGTCTCGACGATCTCGATATCCCAGTCGGTGCCGAGTACTGATGCTGCCTCGCGCACCAGTCGCGCGATCAGCGTGACGCCGAGCGACACGGTGCCCGTCTGGAGCACGGCCACGCGTTTTGCTGCCTCGTCGACCAAGGCGTGATGAGCGGGTGACAGCCCGGTGGTGCCGACCAGGATCGGCGTGCCCGCCGCCACCGCCGCGGCAAGATTCGCCTCGAGCGCCGAGGGCACCGAGAAATCCACCAGCACGTCGGCGGCGCGCGCCAGCGTTGCGGGATCGCCCCCGGCGTCGATCCCGCCGGCCAGGGTCCCGCCCAGGTCGGAGACGACGCCGGCCAATGCCTGCCCCATCCGTCCGGCGCTGCCGATGATGCCGATCATGGTCATTTGCCTGGTCTCCCGGGAATGCCGCGATTGCCGATGCAGTGGATCACGCGACAGGCCCATATTTTCGATGTCGGCGGGCAGATGCCACAATGCGACGCGGCGCGACAGGGGCTTCGCCTTCACGAATGTTTCGCCATGTCACGCAAGATACGACGTATTTCATGTGGCGCACAATTGTGTGGTGTGTCAATGAATGTGAAATTCATTCGACTTTCTATTCTGAGAAATAACAATTCTGGATATATTTGATCAAGTATATCATGTGACTGCGGGATCATAACTACTGCGGATATTGTTACTCTTTCCGATGGATGGTGTCGATAGTAGGATCATCCCTCAGTTGCACGGTGAAGACGGACGTGATTTCCGGGCGTGTCCACGGGAAGAGTGCGTCGCCGTGTCTGCCTGTCAGGAGCGATGCGATGAGCGATCCGGTTTCGACGACGATCTTCGGCCCCAACCAGTTCGTCACGGGGGTTCGCGGTTGGAGCGGATCCGACGTGATCCTGACCGGGACGACCAATAGCGATGGCCTGACCACCGCCTTGCTCTATCTTGGTCCGCTGACACCGACCGACGGAAACGGGCTCTATTCCAGCCCGCCGGTCTTTCCGGGGCAGAGCGTGACAGGCTCGACCTTCTACGGACCCGATACCTTCGTGTTCAATCCGGCGCTGGGCGAGGGTAATGTCCGGGCGGTCGGCAATTACCAATATTCGGAAAGTGCCGCGCACAGCAACGGCATGATGTATCAGGGCCCACCCCAGGGCGGCGGCACCTGGAGCCAGATCGACGTGCCGGGCAATCTGGTCGGTGGCCAGGCGGTGTGGAACACGATCCCGCACAGCACCATGGGCGATCTCGTCGTCGGCGACTATGATCTGAAGGGCGTTCCGCTTTCCGCCAACGCCTTTCTCTACGATATCGCGAAGGATCGCTGGACGATCTTCGACATACCCGGCTGCACCCTGACCACCGCTTACGGCATCTGGCAGCACGGCATCGGCAGCAGCAGCTATACGATCGTCGGCGGCACGCGGAACGGGCATGGCATCAACCAGGGCATGGTGATCGGCTATGATTCGGCGACGGGCGCCTTCAGCAACCTCAAGCTGTACAGCTATCTCGACCAGCCGGCGCTGGTCACGCATTTCGAGGGGATCGTCGCGACGCCGGCAGGGTTCAACCTGGCCGGCGGCGGCAGCGGCTCATCGGCCCTGCTCGCCTCGATCTCGATCAATCCCGACGGATCGTACAGCGATGCGACCTGGATTCCCTATGCCTATCCCGGCGCGGTCGTTACCACGGGCAATAGCATCTACCGGAATGCGTTGATGGGCGTCTTCGCGATATCAGGGACTCCGGGCGTGCAAAGTTACGTCGCGACTTTCCCTGTTTGACGCATGCCCCAAGCCGGGATCGGACTCAGGCAGTGGCGATTCCGACGGCGACCAGCTCTTTCCGCGCGGCATCGAAGGCAGCCCGGAACGCCGGCTCGGCCATCAGCCGTTCGGCGATCAGCAGGCCGAGCATCTGGCCGGCGCTCACGTCGCTGCGGAAATGCTGGCCGCAGACGATGCGGCTTTGCCCATAGCGGGCGGCGCGGGCGAGGATCGGACCGGCCTTTTCAGGCACCAGCCGCGCCAGCACCTCGCCCATGGAAAAGGCCATCGAGGTATGTCCGCTCGGGTAGCTCGACAGTGGATCGTCATTGCGCTTGCAGCTCTTGAGCGCCGGGTCGACGATATAGGGGCGGGGCCGCTTGAACTCGTCCTTGCCGCGGTCGACCGTCGCCTTCTCGGTGGCGCGGACCATGCCGAGCAGCGCGCTGGTGGCGGGCAGTGCGGCAAGGTCGAACCTGGAACCCAGCGCCACCGCGAAGATCGAGCCGTTCTTGGTGTCGCCATCGGCGCGGGCATCGGCTTCGTCGGTGGGCGACCGCGCCGTCTCGATCGCATGGAGTTCGGCAAGCTCGGTCAGGGCCTGCGGGCTGCCGGCCACGGGCGGCGGCGGCAGGACAAGAACCGGATCGATGTTGCGGAGCAGGGCGGGCGCCTTGTCGGCAGCGGGGGCCGCGGCGGCAAGCGCCACCGCGGCGAGGAGCAGGCGCTTCATCAGAAGGTCAGCGTGATGTCGCCGGTGAAGGACCGGCCGGTCTGGTAGAAATACTGGTCGAACGGCGTGGTCTTGCCCGTGTTGATGTTGGTCACCCGCCGCGAATCGAGCAGGTTGTTGATCTCGAAGCCGACCCGCACCGGCCCGATATCGTAGCGTGCTGACAGGATCGCGCTGTTGTAGCCGTTGCTGCGATAGCTGTTGTAGACGGGGAGCGTGGTGCCCGCGTTCGCGTTGGTGATGCTCGACGGATCGGTGAACCATTGCCGGCCCGTATATTTGTCGATCAGCGAGAAGCGGATCGGGCCGCTCTTGTAGAGAATGCCGGCCGCGGCGGTCCATTCCGGTGCATTGGCGACTTGAAGGTTGGGCGAGCCGTCATTGTTGGTCTTGGCATAGTTGCGCGACCCGTTGGCGAAGACGGCGAGGCCGTGCGGCAGGGCATAGGTGACCTGGCCCTCGATGCCCTTGTACTGGACTGAACCCTGGTTGATCCAGATCACCCCGTCGCTGGCGACCGGCGCGTTGATCGACGCGAACTTGTTGGTGAAGTCGATCTTGTAGACATCGGCGTCGATCGAGAGATTGCCGCCATGATAGACGACGCCGGCCTGATAGTTGGTCGAGCGCTCCGGCTCGACCGTCGAGAGGCTTGGCTTGGCGACATAGAGCACCCCCAGCGAGGGTGCGAGGAAGCCGCGCGCATATTGCGCATAGACCGCCAGCCGGTCGTTGACCGCATAGTTGATCGTCGCGAAGGGCAGGTTGGCGCTGTAGGTGTTGCTCAGCTTCTGCGGAATGCGTGTCGTCTGGTTGTAGAGCGCATCGATCTGCCGGTTGAAATCGACATGCTTGAAGCCCGGGGTGATCTTCAGCCCCGCGATCGGACGCAGTTCGAGCTCGACGAATTCCTCGGTGTGGTTGGTGTGCGAATTCTGGTCGAACTTGATGTTCTGTGGGGTGGCCAGGCCTGAAACCGGATCGATGACCTTCTTCTCGACATAGTTGGGCGCGCCGGTCACCAGGTTGACGTCGCGCTGCTGGCGATAGGTGTTTGACCATTCGATCCACGCGCCCGCGGTGATCGCGCCGAAGCCGAAGTCGATCCGCGTCTTGGCGATGTCGCCGAACATCCGGTATTTGTTGGTCTTGGTATAGCCCGGCACGCCGGGGGCGGTCGTGGCCACGCCGTTAACCGGTGTGTAGACGTTGGCCTTGGCGATGTCCGCTGCGCTCGCGGTCGCGAACAGCGTCACATCGTTGCCGCTCAGCGTCTCGTTGTCATAGCTGTAGGTATAGGCGCGGTTCTCGAAGATCGAATTGGGGGCGATGTTCGCCTCGAACTTCACCAGCTCGAAATCGGTCGTCTTGTGAGTATGGTTGTACCCGTAATAGGTCTGCGAGTTCGGATCGTTGTTCAGGCTGAAATATTTGCCGAACTGCGCGATCTGCGACAGCGTCGCGCCGTCCTTGTCGGGCTGGTTGAACGTATTCTCGTTGTAGGTGGCGAGGATCGTCAGCTTCGCGTCGGGCCCGATCGGGATCATCACCTTGCCGAAAACGTTGTTCGACCGGAACGGGCTGTAGGTGCGGGCGCCGTCAGATCCGATATGCTGGCCGCTCAGGACGATCTCGGTCCCGCCGAGCTTGTCGATCGCGCCGCTCTGCGCGACGCCGCGCAGCATCCAGGTGTTGAAGCTGCCATAGGTGGCCTTCGCTTCGATGCTGGCATCCTCGCGCGTCGCGCGGGAAAAGAGGTTGATGTTGCCGCCAAAGGTCGCCTGGCCGAGCTGGCTGGCATTGCCGGGGCCGCGATCGACGATCAGCGTCTCGATCGTGTTCGACGGGAAGAAGGTATTCGAATGATGCGTCGGATCGTTGGTGTCGCCGAAAGGAACGCCGTCATAGGTGACATTATATTCGCCGTCCTGGAAACCGCGGATCTGCGCCTTGGACTCGGACAGGCCCGGCCCGTTGGCATTGCCATAGCCGGAGACGCTGGGTCCGATCAGCGCGATCTGGTTGAAGTCGGAAGTTGCCGGCAGCGAATCCTCGATGAAGGAGCGCGAGATGATGGATTGCGGCTGAGTCGTCTGCAGGGAGGCGGTGACGGGCGCGATCTCGTTCGCGCGGGTCGCGGTCACGACGATGTCGGAGCCTTCGGCCAGGTCGGTCTTCGGCTTCTGGTCGGGCGCTGCCTCGTCGGCCGGCGCGAGGGCCGGGGGCGTTTCGGCATAAGCGGCGGAGGACAGAATCGAGAGCGCAAGCATGCTCACGCCGAGCAGCAGCCGCTGCGGCCTGGTTGAGGTCGACATTGATCTGGTTTTCCCTGGCGCCCCGATCGGCGCGGGGTCGGCCTATGGAGAGCCTGTGACTCTTTCGCTGCCGTAACGTTACAGAAATACGTCAAACGCCAACATGACAAATAATCAATATTCCGGTTAGGAAATGGCGATATTCGGCACGGTGGCGCGGGCCTTCGCAGCCGGATAGGAGCGCCCCATGACCAAGCTTCGCAACATCGTGATCCTCACCGGAGCCGGCATCTCGGCGGAAAGCGCCTGCTGATCGCCGCCGACTGGATGCCGATGGACATGATCCTGATGCAGGAGGCGCACAAGATCGACGAGTTTGTCGCGGCCTGTCAGCGCATCGAACTACAGGCTTACGCAGGCGCAATGGGACGCCGTTAGCGTCCTATCGCCTTTGGGAAGCCACCGCCTTTGCGTAGATGATTTGCGCGCCGAAAACGACAGCCAGCAACCCACCAACGGCCCTGACAAGCCCGCTGATTGTTTGAAGTTCAACAAGCCCCGACAGGGCTAACGGAACGCCGAAAAGGAATGCTATCAATGCCATGCTGATCGGCATCGAAGCCAGCAACTTTTGCTGTGCGGGGCGAAAAGAACGCGGAGGCGAAGTCGGGCGACCGGCGATGCTGCGCCGCCAAGCACGGCGCGAACCCAAGGCTGGGATTGCGAGATATGCGTCGCGTTCTTCGGCTGATACGGGAATGCCCCGCGACCAGCGCCAATGATAGTAGAGATAGCCTTGGTTGATAGGCTCGAAGCTCAATGCGAGAATAGATCGCTGCTGTTCCGATTTATCACGCCCCCAGACCATTCGCCGAGATTTATCGAAGAAGCAGCTTGGCGCAAGCACTCGTTATTGGCGAGGCCACGATGACGATCTATTCTGCTGGTATGAGTGGCATCCATAACATCGTCGTCCTGACCGGCGCAGGCATCTCCGCCGAGAGCGGCGTCCCGACCTTCCGCACGAAGAACGGCGTGAATTATTGGGACATTGGCGATGGTCACGACGATTATAGGGTCGAGGATGTCTGCACGCCAGAAGCGCTCGCGGCCGACCCCGATCTTGTCCACCGTTTCTACGATGCGCGCCGTGCGGCGCTGGCGACGGTCGAGCCTAACGCGGCGCACCGTGCGCTGGCGCGGCTCGATGCGGCGTGGCCGGGCGCGCTGCTGATCGTCACCCAGAATGTCGATGACCTGCACGAGCGGGCAGGGGCGTCGCGGCTGCTCCATATGCACGGTGAACTGAACTCGGCGCTCTGCGCCGCCTGTGGAGCGCGGGTGCCCTGGGCTGGCGACATGCCGCCCGGCACGCGGTGCGATGCGTGCGGCGGGGCGGCGATGCGGCCCGACATCGTGTTCTTCGGCGAGATGCCCTATGCGATGGACCGGATCGAGCGCACCCTGTCGGATGCCGACCTGTTCGTCTCGATCGGCACCTCCGGGGCGGTCTATCCCGCCGCCGGCTTCGTCCAGACCGCGCGCTATCACGGCGCGACGACGCTTGAGATGAACCTGGAGCCGTCAGCCGGCAGCGCCTATTTCCACGAGACCCGGCTCGGCCCGGCGAGCGGGCTGGTGCCGGCCTGGGTGGAGACGCTGCTCTCCTGAATCCGCCCGTCCCGGAAGGATCGATCACTCCACCCAGTCGAGGCCCATCTCGCGGTAGATGTCGCGTTCGTCGTCCCAGCCGGGCTTGACCTTCACGTGCAGGTAGAGATGCACCGGGCGGCCCATGATGTTGCTCAGCTCGGTCCGCGCGCGCGCACCGATCTCCTTGATCCGGGCACCGCCCTTGCCCAGCACGATCGCGCGCTGGGTGGGGCGCTCGACCAGGATCTGCTGGTGGATCTCGACTGAGCCGTCCTCGCGTTCCTTATATTGCTCGGTCTCGATCGCGCTGGCGTAGGGCAGTTCCGCGTGGAGCTGGAGATAGAGTTGCTCGCGCGTGACCTCGGATGCAAGGCTGCGTTCGGTCGCGTCGGAAACCTGGTCCTCCGGGAAATGCCACGGCCCATCGGGCATGGCCTTGGCCAGCACTCTCTTCAGCTCAGGCAGGCCGTCGCCGGTCGAGGCGCTGACGAAGAAGGTCTCGGCGAAATCGACAATGCCGTTGAGCTTCTCGGCATGGAGCAGCAGCTTCGCCTTGTCGGCCAGGTCGACCTTGTTGAGGATGAGGTATTTCGGTTCCGGCCGCGAGGCGATCGATTCAGCGATCGGGATCACCTTCGGGCCGAGTCCGCCCTTCGCGTCGACCACCAGGGCGATCACGTCCGCCCCCTCGGTTCCGCCCCAGGCGGCGGAGACCATCGCCCGGTCGAGCCGACGCTTGGGCTCGAAGATGCCCGGCGTGTCGACCAGCAGCAACTGGGTCTCGCCCTCGATCGCCACGCCCATCAGCCGCGCGCGCGTGGTCTGCGCCTTGGGGCTGACGATCGCGACCTTCTGGCCGACCAGGGCGTTGACGAGGGTGGATTTGCCGGCGTTGGGCGCGCCGAGCACGGCGACGAGGCCGCAATGGGTTTGGGAGTCAGTCATGATAGCCTCATTCAGGTGATCAACGCCCCGGCAGGCCGGGGCGAACTAGCCGGAGCCCCTACACCCTTTGACCGGCTCTTGTCGAAGCCCGGGCCTTGCCCTGCCGCTTCCGTGTGTCTTTGGGCGCGGCCGGGGGTGTCGGCCGGAACAGCGACGCCAGTTCCCGCCCGATCCCGGCGAAACTCTGATGGTTCAGGGGCAGCTCAAGCATGACGTGCAGCACGCTCAGCGAATAGAGCACGACGAAACCGGTGATGTAGCTGTGCCAGTAGAGTGCCAGCGCGCCGAGCCACAACGCCAGGATGACGCCTGCCCGCACGGTCGATATCCGGTGCCAGCGGATCACCGAGGTCTTCGAGAACCAGTTGAGATAATGATAGGTGTAAGCGAAGGCGATCAGGCGCATCACGACCACGCCGGCCGGCGATTCATAAATCTCCCACAGGGCGGTGCCCGGTCCGAGCCCCAGCACCTGGATGAGCTGCATGTTGAGCGTCTCGAACGGGGCATAGACCTGCCGCACAGGCGCGCCGATGGTCGGGTCGAACCCCCCGCTCGAGAACAGGAAGATGCCGGTGGCGCAGAGCAGGAACGCGGCGAAGGCGATCCCGCCGGACCGGCTGCGCGTCTTCAATGCCCCGAGCAACAGGAACGCCCCGGTGAACACCAGCACATGCACGATGGTGATGATGAAGAAGGCGACCAGCCCGTACCAGGGCGAATGGCCGAACAGCAGCACGCCAATCCCGGTCAGCACGATCACGCCCGCCGCTATCCAGGGCCGTGGGGTGAAGATGAGCAGGGCGGCCGAAACGAACACCAGGTAGAACAGCCCGATCTCCCATTGGGGGGAGGCGGCGCGATGAAGCAGTTTTTCCGCCACCACGCCGTACAGCATCACCGCAAGCGCGATGCCGACCAGGGCGAGCCAGCCAAGCGTGAACTGCCGCGCCCGCGCGGACTGACCGCTGTCCAGGAAATAGCGCCGGTCGTGAAGCCAGGATATCTCCGTCAGATAGTGTAGCGGGCCGAGCACGGCATAGGCCAGCAGGAACAACTCGAATGGCAGAAACCAGGCCACCGCGCAGGAGACCGCCATCAGGCCGATGTTCAGATAATTGAGTCGGTCCTGCGCGGTCATGCGACGTGCCTGCCCCAAATCCACGGGTTCCGCCATATCGATCGAACCGGCGCGTGCCGCTCTGCCTTACGTCCTTTCCCCAAGCCGATGCTTGCCCGTTGTTAACGAATTGGGCGCAGCATCGGGTCGGGCGCGGCGAATGGAAGAGGACGTGGCGACGACGCGAGGCGGGATGCGGGCTGCTCCCCTGGGCAGGGCGGCGACGGCCCTCGAAAGCGGGTTCGAACTGCTGACGCGCCCTGATGCCCCGCGGGATCGCGATCTGCGGCCCGAACTGGTCGGCACCATCCTCGGCACCATCGGCATGATGACGTTCGGTGCGGTCTGCATCGTGCTGACGATCCTGCTCTATGCCTGGCTGGCCGATCCGATGGCTGGCATGGCGCTCCTGCTGGTCGCCGGGCTTGGCCTGGCATCGCGGCTGTCGGTGCTGTCGCAGGCGGGCCGCGCCCGAAGTGCGGGCGACCGGTTCCAGGCAGAGCGCGGGGTGATCGCGACCGGCCTGCTCTGGGCCCTGATCGTCGGCGTGGTCGGATCGGCCTGCGCGCTGACGGGCGACCCCATCCTGCTTACGCTTTCGGCGCTCGTGGTGACCGGACTCACCTTCGGCATGGCCTTCGCCAATGCTGGCGCGCCGATGTTCGCCCGGGTGCAGGTGTCGCTCATCCTGGTGCCCTTCATGATCGCGGTCGCCTGCTCTGGCGTGCCCGGCATCAGCCTGGTTGCGTTGCAGGCGCCGCTCTGGCTGATCGGCATTCTCGGCATCATCGGACGCAGCCATCGCCTGCTCGCTGAACTGGCCCGGTCGCACCAGACCAACCGGGAACTCGCGTTCAGCGACTCCCTGACCGGCCTCGCCAACCGTGCCCGGATCATGGAGACCCTTGCCGCGCGGTGCGCCATGCCTGCCCCGCGGGATATCCGGTCGAGCTATCTGCTTTATCTCGACCTGGACGGGTTCAAGGCGGTCAATGACAATTACGGGCATGGCGTCGGCGACGACCTGCTGCGGGAGATGGCGATGAGGTTCCGCGGCGTGGTGCGGTCGGGCGACGTCATCGGCCGGATCGGCGGGGACGAATTCATCGTCATCCTGATCGAGGTGACGGCGGTGCAGATCAGGTCGGTGGCTGAACGGCTTGTCATTGCCGCGGGCTTGCCCGTCGAGGTGCTGGGTACGTCGGCCAGGATCCAGATCGGTGCCAGTGTCGGCGGGGCCCCCATTGTCCCGCACGATCCGCAACGATCGATCCAGGCGGCCGACGCGATGCTCTATCGCGCGAAGCAGGCGGGCAAGGGCAGGCCGTGCCTTGCCGACCTGGGGTAACGGCACTCTCTCGCGATCTTTTTTCTTCCCCTGTTATGTTGGATTTTCGAGCTGAAAATCATGCGTTTTTTCAATAGTTTGAACAGCGTTTTCGCTGTTATTGAATAACAGCGGAAAAAAGGCGCGAAACAGCGGGCGCGCGGCTGTTTTTTCCGCTGCACCACGCAGAAGTCGCCCATGGCGGATCGCCGTTCGAACCGGCCCGCCGGCGGTATAAAGCGATGATAGTTCGCGCGGAGGACGCTGAGAAGGTCCGGCCAGCGGCACTGGCGGTCTGCGATGACAACATGTCCGCAAAGAGGCTGTTTGCCAGCGCGTGATGATGGGGGCCGGAATGACCTCCGCGTTCGCTGCGCTCTCCGCGCGAACCTGGCTCCTTGCTGCCCGCGCCGATGATCTGAATGCCGATCCGCCCAATATTCATGCGACGATGAGAAACAGCAGGCGGGAAACGGATGACCGCCCCAAGATTTAACGCTGCAACCAAAACGGTCTGGGTTGAATCGAGGGTCAGCGATCTGGTGCGGCCATCGTCACAGCATTATCGAGTCTCCGCGCATCACGATCTCGCAGTTCATTCGCGCGCTCATCTCAGCGACGTGCCGGCAGATAGACCGGCCATCGTCCCCCCGCGCGATCGCCGGCATGCCCTTTGTATATTCCGCCCCGGGCGTCGCGCGGGATTCGTCGAGCAGCACCGGGGTGATCTGCGCACCGACGAAGGCCCGGTTGCGGAAACGCGCGTCGACGATCAGCGACTGCCAGTTGGCCGGGCCATAGGCATCGCCGGTCTTGCGCGTCTGGAAGATCAGGCTGCCCAGCCCGTGCAACAAGGGCGCCCCCTTGTAGCGCTCGATCCCCTGAAGCAGCGTCGGGCCGTGGGCGACGAAGATCGCCGCGCCGGCATCGATGCATTGCCGGGCATAGGCGCGTTGCCATTCTGGCGTCGCCGCCGGGTCCTTCTCCCAATAATGATTGTGGAGATAGGCGATCACGGTGTTGCCCTGGCGACGGGCAGTGCTGATCGCGTCAAGCGCGCGGGCCACGTCGGTCGGCTCCAGCGCGCCGTCGGCGGCGCGCCGCAGTTCGTTGACCCCGGCGCGGGCCGGTGTCGCCGCGGCCCCGTCGCGGATCGCGCCAGCCGCCGCCGCGACCAGCGCGACGCCGCCGTGCCGGGTCGGCTGCACCGCTGCCATGGAGGCCGAGGCGAGATCCAGCCCGCTGCCGGCGTGGAATATGTGCCGCGCGTCAAGCTCGGCGAGGGTCGCGCCGATCCCTGCCGTGCCGAGATCCCAGGCATGGTTGTTGGAGGTGGCGACGATCGAGACGCCCAGGCCGCACAGGCAATCGATCACCACGGGCGGCGCGGCATGGAGCACCTCGCCCTGCCGGGTCGGCGCGCCGGCCGCGGGGCTGAGGATCGCCGTCTCCAGATCAGTGAACACCGCGTCGGCGGGCTTGAGGAGTGCCGCGATCCCGGCCCGGCCCGGCCAGGGCGCAGCGCAGACATCCTGCTGGATCAGCGACTGGCCGAGCAGCGCAATCCGTAGGTCGGGCCGCGGATCGGGCCGCAGACCAGTGCCGGCGCGCCGCGCAAGCGATGCGGCGGGGGCAAGCGCCGACAGCGCGATTCCGCCCGCCAACATCGTCCGCCGATCGATCATCCTGCTGGTCATCGCAACTCCTTCGGAGGAAGGGCATACGCCTATTGGCTGTCACGCTGAAACTTCATACCAAAACTGATATGGTCGAATGAAATACAGCCATCATGTTTCGGCAACCGGATTGCCACCCTAGGGTCCACCCGAATCGATAAAAAATGGGGGACCGGGCAATGCAGCATCATAACATGCGGGCCAGAACATCAGCACTTCGGGCGGGTTTTTGCGGCGCGAGCCTGCTTGCCCTTGCCATCGCCCTTCCGGCGCACGCGCAGCAGGCTGAGCCAGTAGCGAGCCAGGTGGCCGCCGCCGACGCACAGGCAGACGAAGCCGATGTTGCCACGGCGGAAATCACGGTCACCGGGTCGCGCATCCGCCGCCGCGACGCCGACAATGTCGGCCCGCTGCTGACCATCACCAGCGAGGATCTCGCCAAGTCAGGCTCGACCTCGGTCGGCGACGTGCTGCAGAAGCTGCCATCGGCCGGCGTCAGCCTCAATTCCAACGGCACGCAGGGCACCTCCTACGGTGCCAGCTCGATCAACCTGCGCTATCTCGGCGGTGCCGAGGGCAGCGGCAACCGCGTGCTCGTGCTGGTCGATGGCCATCGCTGGGTCGATGCGGTCGGTCAGCGCGGCTTCCGCGACTTTGTCGACCTGAACACCGTGCCCGCCGGCATGATCGACGGGATCGAGATACTGAAGGACGGTGCCTCGGCGATCTACGGCGCTGACGCCATCGCCGGCGTGGTCAACATCAAGACGCTCCAGCCGTTCGACGGCATCCGCGCCAGCACGAAGGTGGGCGTGACCGACAAGGGCGACGGCGCCGAATACAGCGGCACGCTGAACGTCGGCAAGCGTATCGGCCGTGCGTCGATCATCCTGTCGGGCAGCTATTTCAAGTCGCAGCCGATCCTGACCGCCGACCGCGCTCTGACCGCGCGCACGCTGGTTCCCACCACCGCGCCGGGCACCAGCCCCAACGGCCTGTTCATCCTGCCCGGCCTGGCGAACAACGCCTATTTCGGCACCGCCGCCGGCTTCGCGAGCAGCGCCAACCCGGTCGCGTTCAATGGCGGCGCAGGCTATGGCGCGGGCGCGCTGGCCGACAACAGCTATCATGTCGCGACCTTGCCGGGCGACGACTACAACACCCAGGCGCAGGGCATCTACAGCGCCGGCCCGTCAGAGCGCTACGGCTTCTACGGCCGTTTCGGCTATGAGCTGACCGACAGCATCAACCTGCATGTCGAGGGCATGTACAACCGCCGCAAGTCGGACCAGCTCTTCTCGCCGGTCCTGCTCGATATCGGCGGCACCGCCGGCACGGTGCGCGGCTTCTCGATCCCGAACAACCAGGCGTTCAACCCGTTCGGCACGGCGAACGGCGTGCCCGGCGCCAATGCGCTCGCCTTCGGGGCGAACTCGGCCTTCCGTATCCGCAAGGTGCTGACCGATGTCGGCAACCGCGACAATATCCAGGATGTCGAGACGATCCGTTTCGCCGGCGGCCTGGACGGCAAGTTCAGCCTGTTCGGCAACAACTGGCACTGGGACGTCTATGGCGCCTATTCGAAGAACAAGATCGAATCGACCGCGCTGAACGGCGTCAATTACGACAATCTTTTCCTCGGCCTCGGCTCGCCCGCCACCTGCGCGGCGACCCCGGGTTGCGTGCCGATCAACCTGTTCGGCCCGATGACGGCGGCGCAGGCCAATTATATCCGCTTCACCACCCGCGAATCCAACTATACCGAATTGTACAACGCGACCGCCAACGCCACCGGCTCGCTGTTTCAGCTCCCGGCCGGCGCGGTCGACCTTGCTGTCGGGTATGAATATCGCCGCAACAAGGGCGTCGACAATCCCGATCCCATCGCCAACGCCCCGTCGCTTTATCTGAGCTCGGCCTATACCAAGACCACCGCGCAGACCCGTACCCCGACATCGGGCAGCTACGACCTGCATGAAGTCTATGGCGAACTTTCCATCCCGATCTTCAAGGACCAGTCCTTCGCGAAGAGCTTCGATGTGGATCTCGCGGCGCGCTATTCGCGCTACTCGACGGTCGGCGGCAAGCTGACCTTCAAGGCGGGCGCCGGCTATCGCCCGTTCGAGGGGCTGCTGGTTCGCGGTACCTATGCCCAAGGCTTCCGCGCGCCGTCGATCCTCGAGCTTTACCAGGGCGCGCGCCAGACCAGCTTCCAGGGCAGCGATCCCTGCAATGGCGGCGCCGCGACCAACCCGAGCCTGCCGGGCTGCGCCGGTGTGCCGACCGGCTACAACCAGGCCAATTACAATCTCAACGGCCTGATTCCCGGCGTCATCAGCGGCAATCGTGCCCTGAAGCCGGAAACGTCGGACAGCTACAGCGCGGGAATCGCGATCACGCCGGTCCAGGTGCCTGGCCTGTCGCTGACGGTCGATTATTACAAGATCATCGTGCGGAACGCGATCGCCTCGCAGTCGGCCACGCAGATCCTTCAGCTCTGCGCCGCGCGCGGCGGGGTGTTCTGCGATCTCGTGACGCGCGATGCGGGCACGGGCGCGATCACCGAATTGCTGCAGGGGTCGCAGAACCTTGCCTCGATCACCACCGACGGCGTCGACGCGACGCTGCGCTATGACTTCACCACCGGCATCGGACGGTTCAGCGCCGTGGTCGATGCGAGCTATCTGGGCAGCTTCCGCACCGTATCGCCCAACCCCGCGGGCGGCGCCGCGATCGTCGACAACCGGGCGGGCAAGGGTGACCAGCCGCGCGCGACCTATCCGCGCTGGAAGGGCCAGACCTCGCTGAGCTGGACCAACGGGGCGATCGATACCGTCCTGCGCGGCCGCTATATCGGCCCGACCACCGACATCGCCAACCCGGTCAAGGATTCGCGCACCGCGTCGATCCTCTACACCGATGCTGAGATCGGCTTCGCGGTCGACCATGATCGTGCCCGCTTCACCCTGGGCGTGAACAACCTGTTCGACCGCATGCCGCCGGCATCCTATGCCAATGCGCCGATCAACTACGATATCTACACCTACGACGCGCGGGGCCGTTACATGTACGCGCGCTTCTCGGTGAAGATGTAAGCCGGAAATACGGCACGAGGCGGACGGCACGAGGCGGGGGCGACATGGCGAAAGACGAAACCACGGCGCCACCCGCCGCCGAGCGGCGATCCCACGGCGCGCTCGATCCGGTGATGATGATGCTGGCGGCGATGCTGCTGGCGATCGCGCTGACCTGGATCATCCCCTCGGGCAAGCATGACCGTGTTTCCGACAAGGACAATGCGCCCGTCATCGCCGGCACCTACAAGCAACTGCCCAAGCCGATCGGGCTTGACGGGCTTGTCCCCAGGGCGCGCGAGCCGGGGGTGGCGCGCCCGGTCAGCCCGCTCGCCATGGCCACCGCCATCCCGGAAGGACTGAAGCGCTCCGCACCCTTGATCTTCATGATCCTGATGCTCGGCGGGATGTTCGGCATCCTGCGGGCGAGCGGCGCGCTCGATGCCGGTATCCAGCGGCTGATCGGCGTGAGCCGGGGCGATGTGCGCATCCTGGTGCCCGTGCTGATGCTGGCCTTCTCCGCCGGCAGCACGTTTCTTGGCATGATCTCCGAATATCTGCTGCTGATTCCGGTGATGATCGCGCTGGCCGATCGCATGGGGCGCAGCCGCATGTTCGGCTTCGCGCTGCTCACGCTTGCCGCCAAGATCGGCTATCTCGCCTCCGTCACCAGCCCGGTCGCATTGCTCATCGCCCAGCCGATCGTCGGGGTGCCGGTGTTCAGCGGCCTCGGTTTCCGCCTGACGATCTGGCTCGTCTTCCTCGGCATCGCCATGCTCGTCGTGCTGCGCGCCGGCCGGGTGACCCATGCGCCGGCGCCGATCACGGTCGAGCATCTGTCGCCGCGCCATCTCGGCATCCTGCTCATCGCCGGTACGGCCATCGCCGCGCTGGTTTATGGCTCGATCGTGCTTGGATGGGACGACGGCGAATTCTCCGCCCTGTTCATCCTCGCGGCGGCCGGCATGGCGGCGATGGCCCGGATGCGCCCGGCCAGGGCAGCGCATCTCTTCGTCGACGGCATGAAGATGATGATGCTCGCCGCCTTACTCGTAGGCATGGGCCGCGCGGTCGAGGTGATCCTGCGCGAAGGCCAGATCCTCGACACGATTATCGAGGCCGTGTCGGTGTGGATCCACGGCCTGCCGCCGGTGATCGTCGCGCCGATCGTGATGGGGGTGGAAATGGTCCTCACCCTGCTGATCCCGTCGACCTCGGCCAAGGCAGCGCTCAGCATCCCGGTGCTCGGGCCGATCGCCGCCTCGGCCGGCGTTTCCGGCCAGACGACGGTGCTCGCCTTCCTGCTCGGCAACGGGCTGGTCAACATGCTCGCGCCCACCTCGGGCATGCTGCTCGCCTATCTGGCGGCGGCGGGCATCCCCTATAACCAATGGTTCCGCTTCGCGTTGCCGGTCTTCCTGCTGTTCACCGTCCTGTCGGTGGCAGCGATGATGATCGCCGTCCTGATCGGATATTGATCGTGGTGACGACGATGACGACGAACGGGACGACGAACGGGACGACGAATGGGCCGACAAAAGCGGCGACGGAATTGACTGGCCTGATGGTGGCGATGCGCGACGGTGTCCGCCTGGCGACCGACGTCTATCTGCCCGAGGGC
Source organism: Sphingomonas sp. QA11 (assembly GCF_028473665.1). Taxonomy (GTDB): domain Bacteria; phylum Pseudomonadota; class Alphaproteobacteria; order Sphingomonadales; family Sphingomonadaceae; genus Sphingomonas; species Sphingomonas phytovorans. The sequence continues at coordinate 71,774 of NZ_CP098774.1, forward strand.
CATGTCGCGGGCGACCGGTTGCCGGTGCTGCTCGAACGCACGCCTTACGACCGGCAGGGTACCAACCATGGCGATTTCACCGTCGCCGATCCGGAGCCACGATCGAAGCCGGAGATCGCGCGGGCCTTCGCCGCCGCGGGCTATGCCTATGTGCTGCAGGATTGCCGAGGCCGCTACGGGTCTGAAGGCACCTTCACCAAATATCTCAACGAGGCGGAGGACGGCGCGGACACGCTTGCCTGGCTGCGCGAACAGCCCTGGTGCGACGGCAGGATCGGTACGCTCGGCCTGTCCTATGGCGCGCATGTGCAGAGCGCGCTTGCCTGCCTCGACCCGCCCGGGCTTGGCGCGATGTTCCTCGATTCAGGTGGTTTCTCCAGCGCCTATCATGGCGGCGCGCGGCAGGGCGGGGCGTTCGAGCTGAAACAGCTCACCTGGGCGCGCAAGCATGCGCTGCTCGCGCCGGAGACCGAGGCCGATCCGAAGCGCAAGGCAGCGCTTGAGGCGGAGGATATCAATGACTGGATCGGCCGCCGCTGGTCGCGCGGCTATTCGCCGCTGAGCGCCGCCCCCGAATATGAGGATTATATCCTCGAACAATGGGACAATGACGCGTTCTCGCCTTTCTGGCGGCGGCTCGGCATCTATGCGCGCGGCTGGTACGATCGCTATGCCGATGTGCCGATGGTGCACATGTCGAGCTGGTATGATCCCTATTCCCAGACGGCGATCGACAATTTCACTGGCCTCGCGCCGATCAAGCGCGGCCCGGTCAAGCTGGTGCTCGGCCCATGGACTCATGGCCAGCGCTCCGCATCCTACGCCGGCGATGTCGATTTCGGGACGGCGGCGCCGCTCGACGGCAATCTCGCGCCCGATTACGTCACGCTGCGCCGCGACTGGTTCGACCGGCATTTGCGCGGGCTCGACGCGCCGGAGCATCTGGCATCCCCGGTGCGCATTTTCGTGATGGGCGGCGGCAGCGGCCGGCGCACCGCCGATGGCCGGCTCGACCATGGCGGCTGCTGGCGCGATGAAAGCGCCTGGCCGCTTGCCGACACGGTGTCGACCAGCCTGTATCTGACCGCCGACCGCCACCTCTCGGTGATGCCGCCCGAGGACAGGCGCGCGCCGCTGTCCTATGATGCCGATCCGGCGAACCCGGTGCCGACGCTGGGCGGCGCGATCACCTCGGGTGCGCCGGTGATGTTCGCCGGCGCCTATGACCAGGGCGCCAGCGCGGGGCGCGCCGATGTTTTACTGTTCGAGACCGAACCGCTGGCGGAGGATATCGAGGTCACCGGATCAGTGGTCGCGCATCTCCATGTCAGGTCGTCGGCGGTCGACACCGACTTCACCATCAAGCTGATCGACGTCTATCCGGCGAACGCCGATTATCCGGGAGGCTTTGCGATGAACCTCGCCCATGGCATCCTGCGCACGCGGTTCCGGAATTCCTTCGAGAACCCCGAGCCGATGGAGCCCGGTGCGATCCATGCCATTGCCGTGCCCACCTTTCCGACGAGCAATTTGTTCCGCCGCGGGCACCGTATCCGTATCGAGATCGCCAGCAGCAACTTCCCGCATTTCGACGTCAATCCGAATGTCGACTGGCGCGTGCCCGGCATGGCGCCGCAGGTCGCGCGCAACAGCGTGCATGTCGACCGCGACCATCCCTCGCGCATTGAGCTACCGGTCATTCCGCGGCGCGGCTGAGGTGCCGCGATGACGCCCGTCGGCCGGATCGCCAGCGACGCAATCGGCCTGCGCGCGCTGCGCAGCTTTGCCGAGATCATCCGGACCGGATCGGCCACCGCCGCCGGCCGCAACCTCGGCATGACTCAGCCGGCGGTCAGCCGGATCATCGCGCAGCTGGAAAGCACCGTCGGGTTCGAGCTGTTCTATCGCGATCGCGGGCGGCTGGTGCCGACCAAGGACGCCCTGCTGCTGGCGGAAGAGGTCGAGCTGGCGCTGGCCGGGATGGAGCGGGTCAGCAGCCTGGTCCGCGATATCGCCATTTCCGCCACCGGCGAGTTGCGCGTCGTCGCGCCGCCCAGCTTTGCCGAAGGGCTGCTGCCCGACATGGTCGCCGGGTTCATCGCGCAGAATCCGGGCGTCCGCTTCAACCTGGATTCACGGACGATCGACACGACCAAGGCGCTGATCGCCACCCGCGTGGTCGATTGCGGCTTCATGAAGCTGCCGATCGACGAGCCGGATCTCGAGGCTGAGACGATGGTGTCGAGCGGGTCGGTCTGCGTCATGGCGGAGGGGCATCCGCTGGCGGCGCATGACCTGCTCACCCCGACGGAGCTGCATGGCTATCCGCTGATCCTGCTCGGGTCGGGCCGCCAGTGGCGCGCCCAGGTCGACCATGCCTTTGCCGAATACGGCCTGCGACCGACCGTCGCGATCGAGACTCATACGCATGGTTCGGCCTGCGCACTGGCGGCGCGCGGCGTGGGCATCGCCATCGTCAACGCGCTGCTGGCGCGGCGCTATCTCCGCGCGCCATTGCTAGCGCGCCCGTTCGCGCCGCCGATCGTCCACGAATATGCCTTCGTCACCTCGGCCCTGTCGCGCCCGTCCCGCCTGACGACCGAGTTCCGTGACGAGGCGCGGCGGTATCTGGCGGCGCTTGCGTCATAGGGACGAAAGGCGTCTTTCCGTTGGTGTCGACCCATGTCGAGACAGGGCGGGACGCAGGTTTCTCGACTACGCTCGAAACGAACGGTGTTGGGGTGTTTGGCTGGCTGAAACCGCCGGAGAGCGTGGCACGGACCCGCGTTCAGAGCGCAGCCGCGTTACGCGCCTTTTACCTTCTCCAGCAAGGCTGCCGCCGCTGCGGTTTCGGCTTCCTGCTTTGAACTACCCGTGGCGCTCGCCTCGGCCAGCGCGCCGATCGAGGCCTTCACGGTGAAGCGCGGCGCGTGGTGCGGGCCGGAGCGTTCGATCACCTCATAGGCCGGCGTGCGGCGGTTGTTCGCCGCCGCCCATTCCTGCAGCGCCGATTTCGGATGCTGCGGCGCGGCCGATCCCTGGGTCTTGACCCGGTCGCCCCATGCCTTGCGGATTGCCGTGCGCGCGGGTTCGAGCCCGGCATCGAGATAAAGGGCACCGATCAGCGCCTCCATCACGTCGCCGAGCACATTGTCGCTGTCGGCCGCGCCATCGTCGCGCGCCTGCTTGCCGAGCTTGAGCTGGTTGCTCACGCCGATATCACGCGCGACGTCGGCGCAGACGGCGCCCGTCACCAGCGCGTTCAGCCGCTTTGACAGGGCACCCTCGGGTTCAGCCGGGAAGGTCTCGAACAGCCATTCGGCCATGGCGAGGCCGAGCACGCGGTCACCGAGGAATTCAAGCCGCTCGTAATTCGCCGCCGCCTGGCTGCCGTGAGTCAGCGCGCGTTCGTATCCGGCCAGGTCGCGGGGTTGGTGACCGAAACTTTCCCTGATCCAGTCCGAGAGATCATTCCTGGCTTTCTGCCCGCTCAAAAGCCTTCCCCGATCCTCGACCAGCGCGCGGCGGAGAACCAGGTCCAGGGCAGGAACCAGTTGGCTGTGCCGTCGGTCGAGAAGAAGGTGACGACGGCCTTGCCCTCGATCCGGTCCATCGGGACATAGCCCATGCCCGCCGGCGGATCGAACCGGCTGTCGCCGCTGTCGTCGCGATTGTCGCCCATGACGAAGACGGTGCCTGTCGGTACCGAATAGACCTGGGTTTCGTCAGCGGCGACATTCTCGCCCCGGTCGAGCACCATGTAGGACTTGCCGTTGGGCAGCGTCTCGCGGAACTGCTGGTAGCGGCAGATCTGCTTGCCGTCGGCGCCATTGTCGAGGAAGTCGGAAGGACACTCAGTGCCAGCCGGGTAATTGGGCGTGATCGGCAGGGTGAAGTCGGCCACGCGCTCCTTGGGAATCGCGGCGCCGTTCAGGATAAGCTGGCCGTGGCGCATCTGGACGGTGTCGCCGGGCAGGCCGATCACCCGCTTGATCACGTCATGGTCGCCTTGCGGCGCGCGGAATACCACCACGTCGCCCCGCGCCGGATCGCGCCCGAAGATCCGCCCCGGGATCAGCGGCAGGCTGAGCGGCAAGGAATGGCGCGAATAGCCGTAATTCCATTTCGACACGAACAGATAGTCGCCGATGTACAGCCTGGGCAGCATCGATTGCGACGGGATGTTGAACGGGGAGAAGAGGAAGCTGCGGAAGATCAGCACCGCGAGGATCAGCTTCACCAGGAAGATGATCGTGTCGCGCGTCTCCGACCGTGGTTTGGGCGGCTTGACGGTCGCGCCGGGAGCGGGCTCGGATGCGGGCATGTCTTGGGTATCGGCCATGCGCGGCGGTTTGCGGTGGCGCGGGCGGGGCGTCAAGCCGTCGCGCGCCATGGTGTGCAGCGGGACAAGCGGGCGCCGGGAAAATGGGGGCTGGTCGCGCCTGGCCGACCATGGCCCGACAAGTCCGCGGTGCCGGATGATTGCAGGTTCGAGGTGGCATATTGGCCAACGCGCGCCTACCTGTCGCCCACGACTAGCGGAGATTTTCCATGCCTGCCGACTGGACCTCGATAGAAGCCCTGCCCTCGCCCCAACTCGAGGCGCTGTTCGCCGACGAGCCGGACCGGCTGAAGAAGCTCAGTCTCGATGTCGCCGGCCTGCATTTCGACTGGTCCAAGACTCATCTGACCGCGGGCGCGATCGCCGCGTTCGAGGCGCTGGCCAGGGCGCAGGACCTTGCCGGCAAGCGCGAGGCGCTGTTCGCGGGCGAGATCGTCAACGTTACCGAAGGGCGCGCGGCGACCCACACCGCCGAGCGGGGTGAGGGCAAGCCGGAGGATGTCAGCCTCGCGAAGACCTTCCATGCCCGCATGCGCGCGCTGATCGACGCGATCGAGGCCGAGGCGCTCGGGCCGATCCGCCATGTCCTGCATGTCGGCATCGGCGGATCGGCGCTTGGCCCCCACCTGCTGGTCGATGCGCTTGGCCGCGAATCCGGCCGGTACGACACGGCGATCGTCTCCAATGTCGACGGCGTCGCGCTGGAGGAGGCGTTTGCCCGGTTCGATCCCGCCGCGACCCTGCTCGTTATTGCTTCCAAGACCTTCACCACCACCGAGACAATGCTCAACGCGGAAAGCGTGCTGGAATGGATGGAGGAAGGCGGTGTCGAGGACCCCTATGGCCGGGTCGTCGCGCTGACCGCCTCGCCCGACAAGGCTGTCGAATGGGGTGTCGACGAAACGCGCGTGCTGCCGTTCATGGAAAGCGTCGGCGGGCGCTATTCGCTCTGGTCGTCGATCGGCTTTCCCGCGGCGCTCGCGCTTGGCTGGGATTGTTTCGAGCAACTGCTCGACGGCGCGGCCGAGATGGACCGGCATTTCCGCCTCGCCTCGCTGAGCGAGAATGCCCCGGCGCTCGCTGCCTTCGCCGATCTCTATTACACGCAGGTCCGCCATGCCGAGACGCGCGCGACCTTCGCCTATGACGAAAGACTGCGGCTGCTGCCCTCCTATCTCCAGCAGCTCGAGATGGAATCGAACGGCAAGGGCGTGACGGTCGACGGCAAGCCGCTTGGCCGGCCGAGCGCGGCGATCACCTGGGGCGGGGTGGGTACCGACGCGCAGCATGCGGTGTTCCAGCTTCTTCACCAGGGCACGCATCTCGTGCCGGTCGAGTTCGTCGCGGTGATCGAGCCGGGCGACAGCCTGGCCGAGGACCATCACCGCCAGCTGCTGCTCAACGCCTTCGCGCAAGGGGCGGCACTGATGAAGGGCCGCGCCAACGACAAGGATCCGGCGCGCGGCTATTCGGGCGACCGGCCCAGCTCGACCATCCTGCTCGACGTGCTCGACGCCCGCACGCTCGGCGCCCTGATCGCCTTTTACGAGCACCGCGTGTTCGTGAACGCCACGCTGCTTGGCATCAACCCGTTCGACCAGTTCGGGGTTGAGCTCGGCAAGGAAATGGCGAAGGCCGCCGGGGAAGGCGGGCAGACATTCGATGTCTCGACCGAGGATCTGATCAGGCGCGCCTTCGGCGAATGATGTCGTCATGCCGGTTTCGCTCCGGCATCCACCGTGCCGCAACCTGCGGCGATGATTGTTGAACCGTGGACCCCGGCAAATCCGGGGTGACGAAGGAATGAAGATGGCAAGCTACGACTACGACCTTTTCGTCATCGGCGCTGGTTCCGGCGGGGTGCGCGCGTCGCGCGTGGCGGCGGCGCATGGCGCGAAGGTCGCGGTGGCCGAGGAATATCGCGTCGGCGGCACCTGCGTGATTCGCGGCTGCGTGCCCAAGAAGCTGCTCATCTACGGCGCGCATTTCGCCGAGGACCTGGCTGATGCGCGCCGCTTCGGCTGGAACGTCCCCGATTGCGACTTCGACTGGAAGGTGCTGATCAAGAACGTGCTCGACGAGGTCGACCGGATCAACGGCGCCTATACCGACACGCTGAACAACAATGGCGTCGAGATCATCCAGGAGCGCGCGACGATCACCGGGCCGCACGGTATCCGGCTGGCGAGCGGGCGCGAGGTGACCGCGAAGACGATCCTGGTCGCGGTAGGCGCAACGCCCTCGGTGCCGAAATGTCCGGGCCACGAACATGGCATCACCTCGAACGAGGCGTTCCATCTCGAGAGCATCCCGAAGCGAATCCTGATCGCGGGCGCCGGCTATATCGCCAACGAGTTTGCCGGCATCTTCCACCAGTTCGGCGCGCATGTGACGCTGATCAATCGCACCGACGTGATCCTACGCGGCTATGACGAGCAGATTCGCGACCGGCTGCTCCAGATCTCGATGATGAAGGGGATCGAGTTCCGTTTCCATGCCGATTTCCAGGGGATCGAGAAGCTGAAGGACGGTAGCCTGAAGGTCAGCATGTCGGGCCATGAGCCGATCGTGGTCGATTGCGTGATGTTCGCCACCGGGCGCGACCCCAACACGGCCGATCTCGGGCTCGAGACGGCCGGCGTCGAGCTCGATGCGAAGGGCGCGATCGTGGTCGATGACGATAACCGCTCGACCTGCGCCAGCATCTATGCGGTCGGCGATGTCACCAACCGGATTCAGCTCACCCCGATCGCCATCCGCGAGGGCCAGGCTTTTGCCGACACGATGTTCGGCAACAAGCCGACCCGGGTCGATTACGAGAATGTCCCCTCGGCCGTGTTCAGCCACCCGCCGATTGCCGGCGTCGGCCTGACCGAGGGGCAGGCGAAGGCGAAGTTCGGCTCAGCCAAGGTCTATACCTCGGACTTCCGGCCGATGAAGAACGTGCTGGCCGGGCGCAACGAGCGCTCCCTCTACAAGATGGTCTGCGACAGCGAGACCGACAAGATCCTCGGCCTGCACATGATCGGTCCCGACGTGCCGGAGATCCTGCAGGCGGCGGCGATCGCGGTGAAGGCCGGGCTGACCAAGGCGGCGTTCGACCAGACGGTGGCACTGCATCCGACCATGGCCGAGGAACTGGTGCTGCTGCGGTAGTTGTCCGCCGCCTGTCCGAATGATAGGATTTGGCGATGGCGCAGATGAAGATCGATCTGACCGACGAGGAACTCGCTGCGGCGACGGCGCGGGTCGCAACAGGCGATTTCGCGAGCGTCGAGGATTATATCCAGGAGTTGATCCAGCGGGATCAGAACCGCGCGGAGAAGCTGGCCAGGTTGCAGGCCGCGATCGAGATAGGCCGCGCCTCCGGCATGGGGACGAGGTCGTTACAGGAAATCTACGACGACAACCGGAGACGGCGTGACGCGGCTTGAGGTCAGCACCGCTGGCGAGAACGACCTCGATGAGATCCTGACCTACAGCACGATCCGCTTCGGCGATCCTGTGGCGAGCGACTATTTTTTCGGTTTCCAAGACAGCTTCGACAGGCTCCTGCAGAATCCGCGTCTGGGTCGGCTGGTGGAGGAGGCAGGCAAGGATGTCAGATGCCTCTCCTATCGCCGGCATCGCATCTTCTACGAGATCGATCGCGATATCGTGCGGGTCTTGCGCATCCTGCATCACTCCATGGATGTGGATCGCGACCTGTTCGGTTGAGTCTCAACCGGCGGCGACGCCTTGTCGCCGCACCGCGAATGTCGCCAGTGCCGGCCCCAATATCACGCAGGCGAAGAAGCGCAGCGCCTGCAGCGCCATGACATAGGGCACGTCGACTTTGGTCGAGGCGGCGATGATCGCGACTGAATCCATGCCGCCCGGGCTAGTGGCGAGATAGGCGGTGATCGGGTCGACCCCGCCGAAATGCGACAGCAGCGCGCCGATTCCGGCCGAGATCGCGATCAGCAGCAGGATCGACGCCAGGATGCGGGGCAGGGCGCGGGCGGCCGCGTTCACGATATCGCGTGTGAAATGCAGCCCGATCCGCCAGCCGACGATTGCGTAGCTCGCCGCGAGCAGCCAGCCCGGCAGGTCGAACCGCATCAGCCCGGCGACGTTGAGCGCCGAGCCGAGCAGCAGCGCGCCGATCATCGGCCCGGCCGGCAGCTTCAGCCTGACGCCCAGCCAGGCGCCCGCCGCCGCGACCGCCAGCGTTTCGGCAAAGGCGACCGGGTCGATCGGCGGAAACCAGTCGGCCGTCGGGCTTTCCATTCCGCCATGCGCGCCGACCAGCGCGGCGACGACCGACGCAGCCCCGGCGACGCACGCCACGCGGCTATAGGTCATCACCGCGACCAGTCGCCATTCGGCGCCATAGGATTGCGCCATCAGCACCATCGCCGCCGCTCCACCGGGCATGCAGCCCCACACGGCGACACTGCCCGGCAGCCAGCCGAGCCGTCCGATCAGCAGGCCGATGCCGACGCCGGCGGAAAGCGTCGCGGCGGTGACCGCGAGGAAGACCGGCCAATGCTCGATCACCGTGCCGATGGTGCCGGCGTTGAACGATCCTGCGATCAGCAGGCCGACAAACGCCTGCGCCGCCTGGAAGGACAGGGGCGGGACCGTGACGCCCTGGCCCCGGATCGCGAGCAGGATCGCCGCGATCATCGGGCCGAGCAGCAGACCGGCTGGCAGCCTGAACGCCTCGAACACCCCCGCGAACGCCGCAGACAGGCCAAGCAGCAACGCCCAGCGAACCAGCGGCGGACGCGCCCCGGCCTCAGCCATGCCGGCTGATCGGCACGCGGGTGGATTGGAGCGAAGGCATGCGGGCCTCATGCGGTACGGGAGTGACGCGGTCCTCTCGCGCCGGCGGGAGCGTTTGTCCAGCCGGGTCGCGCCTAGTCCGAAGGAGCCTTGCTCGACTTCATATGCCTCCTTTAGATTGGGCATATGGCATCGACAAAGACATTGACGGCGAAGAATCTCGAAGCGCTTGGCGCCCCACGCCTGGCTGAATTGCTGATCGACCTCAGCATGGGCGACGCGACCGCGAAGCGGCGCCTCAGGCTGGAACTGGCTGGGCAATCGGGCAGCGCCGAGGTCGCGCATCAGGTGCGCAAGCGCCTTGCCACGATTGCCAAGTCGCGTTCCTATGTCGATTGGGACAAGGTCAAGCCGATCGCCGCCGATCTTGAAGGCCAGTATCGCGCGATCATCGACCATGTCGCCAAGGCTGACCCGCGCGAGGCGCTCGATCTGCTCTGGCGCCTGACAGCTCTTGCCGAGTCAGTTCTCGCGCGATGCGATGACAGCAACGGCCGGTTGATGGCGGTGTTCGAAACCGCGCTGCCTGATCTCGGCCGGTTGGCCGGGATGGCGGGTGGCGACGCGAAAACGCTCGCCGACCGCGTGTTCGATGCGCTGTGTGACAATGGCTATGGCCAATATGACGCGCTGATCAAAGTTCTCGCCGAGCCCCTTGGCCGTGACGGCCTTGGCCATTTGAAGGAACGTCTCACCGCGCTTGGCAAGGAGCCACCGACACGGCCGCCCGACGAAGAGCGCGAGGTGATCGGATGGAGTTCGCGCGGGCCGATCTATGCCGATCTGCTCGCCGAGCGCCGGCACGCGCGCGTCGTGACCACCGCCCTGCGGGACATCGCTGTCCTGCAGGAGGACGTCGATGGCTTCATCGCGCAATATGGTGAGGACGAGCGCCGGAGGCCGGGCATCGCGGCGGATATTGCTGATCATCTGCTGGCTGCCGGACGAACCGAGGAAGCCTGGCAGGCGATCGAGGCGGCGGATCGGCAGCGTGCCGGCTGGGTCCCGTTCGAATGGGAACAGACCCGCGCAGTGATCCTCGATGCGCTTGGGCGCGGGGACGAGGCTCAGGAGTTCCGCTGGTCCTGCTTCGCCCGCTCGCTCAACGCGGCGCATCTGCGCGCCTATCTCAAGCGACTGCCTGATTTCGACGATATCGACGCCGAGAACCGCGCGATGGCGCATGTGTCTTCCGCCCCCGACGTCCATCAGGCGCTTGGCTTCCTAGTCGACTGGTCGGCGATCGAGCGCGCCAACCGCCTCGTGCTCGATCGCTTCGCCGAACTGAACGGCGATCATTATCACGCACTGGGCGTTGCCGCGGATGCGCTGGAGCAGCGCTATCCGCTTGCCGCCACGCTGCTCTACCGGGCGATGATCGATTTCGCGCTGATCAAGGCGCGCTACAAACGCTATCCGCATGCTGCCCGCTATCTTGAGCAATGCGAAAGCCTGGCGAGGCGCATCGAGAATTATGGGTCTCACGCATCGCATGAGGAATATCATGCAAGCCTGAGAGTGGCGCACGGCCGCAAGACGGGCTTCTGGCAAGCGTGATCCGTCGTAGTGGTGTCCTCTCCCGGGAGGTCGAATCAGCGGTACCCGTGGGGCGTGCCGCATCTGAGGTCTGTATCTGGTCCGCGAATGACGCCGCGCGCGCCGTGCCTATCGCTCGTCGCGCCGATTTGCGCTATCCTCACTGCCCATGGATCAAGCCGCATCGGGAATTGTGTCCGACTTGCGTGCAGACGCGCTGCGTCACGAGGCCACGGGCGATGTGGAACTGGCGATCGAAGCGGCCCTCGCTTCGCTTGCCGCTGCGCCCGGGGATGTTCATGCCAAGCAGCTTGTGGCCGGCCTGCTTGCCCTTCCGCACGAGCCGCTGGCGTCGAAGCATCAATCGGTTCTGCTGGCGCTCCTCACTGACCCTGATGTGAATCCGCGCGAGATCGAACGCGCAGGCTGGAAAATGCTGGCCGCCTCGGACCGGATACCGCGCGCTGAGTCCGATAGGGAAGTCGCCGCCGGGGCACTTGAGCGGGACGTCTTCGTTTGTGCCTTGTTGTCGGAAACTGAGGTCACTCTTGCCGAGATAGAGCGCCCGCTGCGATCGGTTCGCCGATGGATGTTGTTGTCCGGCCGATCGTGCAAATTCCCCCGCCTCGCCGCGGCGCTGGTCGACCAGGCGCGCCACAATGGGGGGGCGTGGTCGTTCGACGCTGAAGAACGCGTGCGCCTGGGCCAGGCCGATGCAGCGTCGTTTGCAGCCGCCTATCTCCCGCCGCTCCCGGTATTGTCAGGAAGCCCGGCGCCCTGTGAATCGCCCGTCACCGCTGAGGTTGCGGCGCAATATGACCGGTGGCCCTATCCCGTCTGGCAACGCGCTGCGGCCGGGACCGGTCAATCCTTCCGGAAGGTCGTCAGCGCGCTCGGCCCCGATGCACCACAGGATATGCCGGAAGATGCGGAAGTCCTGGTGGCGGGATGTGCCACGGGCAAGGATCCGATCAGTCTGGCGCGCCGCTTTCCTGGTCTCAGGATAACCGCCATCGATATTAGCGCGGGTGCGATCGCCTTTGCAACCGTTCGAAGGGCGGAAAGCGGCGTCCGTAACGTCGATTTCCGGCAGCTCGACATCTACAATGTGACGTCACTGAACAAGCAGTTCGATTTCATTGTCTCATCCGGTGTCCTGCACCATCTTCCCGACCCGGAGCTCGGCTGGGCGAGGCTGGCTGACGTGCTGCGTCCCGGCGGTGTGATGCGGCTCATGCTCTACAGTAAATTCGCGCGGCTTCCGGTGCAGGCGGCTCGACGCAATATCGAGCCCCTGCTTTCGGACGCGACCATCGACGACGATCTGCTGCGTGCGGTGCGCGCCTATTTTCTGGAGCGGCCGCCCTGCCCGATAACGCATTCTCCCGATTTCTATCATCTGGCCGGGGTGCGCGACATGTTGCTGCACAGGCATGAAGATTTATTCGACATACCGCGCGTTCGCGACGCGATCGAAAGACTGAAGCTTCACTTGCTTGGGTTCGTTCTACCGACCGCGGCCAGAAGGGCGCGCTATCGTGTCGACAATCCCGACGACCCGTGGTTCCGCGACTATGACAAGTGGTTTCAGCTGGAAATACGCGAGCCGTATCTGTTCAGCCAGATGTACGACTTCTGGTGTCTCAAGCCTGGCTGAGAGGCATTCGTTTCCCCCCTTTCCGCAAGGAAAGGGGGGAAACGGAAGGGAGACCGTTTACCAGATATGTACGCGCTGCTCGGGCGGCAGGTACAGCTTGTCGCCCGGCTTCACGTCGAATGCCGTGTACCAGGCGTCGACGTTGCGAACGATGCCGTTGACTCGGTAATAAGGCGGGCTGTGCGGATCGGTCAGCAGCCGCTGCAGTGCGGCGCCCTCGCGCACCTTTGTCTGCCACGCCTGGGCAAAAGCGAGGAAGAAGCGCTGATCGCCCGTCAGGCCGCCGATCACCGGCGCCGGACCATGGACCGCGAGATATTTGTGATAGGCGGCATAGGCGGTCTCAAGCCCGCCGAGATCGCCGATATTCTCGCCCATCGTCAGCGCGCCCTTGATGTGCGTGCCCTTTACCGGCTCATAGGCGTCATATTGCTTGCCGAGCGCGGCGGTGCGCTTTTCGAACGCGGTTTTCGATGCGGGCGTCCACCAATTGGCAAATTTGCCGGTGCCGTCGAACTGGCTGCCCTGGTCGTCGAAGCCGTGGCCGATCTCATGGCCGATGACCGCGCCGATCGCGCCATAGTTCACCGCCGGATCCGCCTTGGGATCGAAGAAGGGCGGCTGGAGGATCGCCGCCGGGAAGGTGATCTGGTTCAGCAGCGGGTTGTAATAGGCATTCACCGTCTGCGGCGTCATTTCCCACAACGACCGGTCGACCGGCTTGCCGAGGCGCGAGAGCTGCAGATTCCAGTCGAACTGGTTCGACCGGATCACATTACCGAGCAGGTCGCCCCGATCGACCTTGAGCGATGTATAGTCGATATAATGTACCGGATGCCCGATCCGTGGCTCGAACGCGGTGAGCTTCGCGACCGCGGCTTTCTTGGTCGCATCGTCCATCCAGGCACTGCCCTTCAGCCGCTCCTCAAGCGCGGCGCGCAGATTGACGATCAGCTCGGCCATCTTGGCCTCGCTCTCCGGCGGGAAGTGCCGTGCGACATAGATCTGCCCGACCGCTTCGCCGAGCGCGCCATTGACGAGTTGAACCCCGCGCTTCCACCGCGCGCGCTGCTGCTCCACGTCGTTCAGCGTCTTGGAATAGAAGCCGAAGCGGGCGTCGTCGAAGGCCTTTGGCAGGTAGGTCGCGTGGTCGCTGATGAAGCGGAACGCCATCCAGTCCTTCCACGTTTCGAGCGGAACGGTATCGAGCAGCTTGCCCGCGCCGGTGATCGCGGTGGTCTGAGTCATGATCACGGTGGGGAAACCCTTAAGCCCCGCCGTCGCGAGCATCGCATCCCAGTTGAACTGGGGGGCGAGCGCCTTCATCTGCGCCCGGTCCATCGGGTTGTAGATCGCCTTCATGTCGCGCGAGCGCTCGGGCGTCCACTGCTCGGTCGCCAGCGCGGTTTCGAGCGCGATGATCCGATCGGCCTTGGCAGCGGCATCCGGGATGCCGGCCATTTCCTGCATATGGATCACATAGTCGCGATAGGCCTTGCGGAAAGCGACATATTTCGCGTCCGGCAGCAGGTAGTAATCGCGGCCGCCCATGCCGAGACCGCTCTGTCCGGCGGCGAGGGTATAGCGCGTCGGATCGGCGAAATCGGGCAGCGGCTCGATATCGACCGGGGTAGCGTAGCCGACCGTCGCGAACAGCGTCTCCAGTCCGGCGCGGTCCTTCACCCCGGCGATCGTCGCGAGATAGGGCTTGAGCGGCGCGGTGCCGCGTGCCTCGATCCCGGCCTCGTCCATCCAGCTCGCGTAGAAATCGCCGATCTGTTTGCCCTTCACGCCATATTCGGCGGGGTTCTTCGCCAGATCGCTGACGATATCGCGCACCTGCGCCTCAGCCTCGTCGACCAGCAATACGGACGGGCCGGCAGAGGTCCGATCGGCTGCGATCTCGGTGCGCTTGTCCCAGGCGCCGTTCGCATGAGTCCAGAAATCGTCGCCCGGCTTCACCGTCTTGTCGGCAGCGGTCAGGTCGACCCCGAACGTGCCGAAGCGCGGACCGGCGGGGGCCTGCTGCGAAAAAGCAGGAAGGGCAATGGCGAGGGCGGCGGCAGCCGCTGACAGACGAACGAGGACAGAGACGCGCACGGGCAACCCCTAAATATGAGTGTATTGCCGCTGGATAGCAGTGCGCCTGAGGGGTCGCAATCTCGATGTAATATTATTTCACACGGTTCGCGACCAGATCGTCGACCACCGCGGGATCAGCCAGCGTGCTGGTATCGCCGAGGCTGGATACGTCACCCTCGGCGATCTTGCGAAGGATGCGGCGCATGATCTTGCCGCTGCGTGTCTTCGGTAGGCCGGGCGCGAATTGCAGCGCGTCGGGCGCGGCGATCGGGCCGATCTCGGTGCGGACCCATTTGACGAGGTCCTTGCGCAGCTCGTCCGACGCCGTCTCGCCGGAGTTGAGCGTGACATAGGCGTAGATGCCCTGGCCCTTGATGTCGTGCGGCATGCCGACCACCGCTGCCTCGGCGACCTTGGGGTGGAGCACCAGCGCCGATTCCACCTCGGCGGTGCCCATGCGGTGGCCCGACACGTTGATCACGTCGTCCACCCGGCCGGTGATCCACCAGTAACCTTCCTCGTCGCGGCGTGCACCGTCGCCGGTGAAATACTTGCCCGGATAGGTGGTGAAATAGGTTTGGAAGAAGCGGTGATGATCGCCCCACACCGTGCGCATCTGCCCTGGCCAGCTCTTCGCGATGACGAGGTTGCCCTCGGTCGCGCCGTTCAGCACCGTGCCTTCGGTATCGACAAGCTGCGGGTCGACGCCCGGCATCGGCCTGGTCGCGCTGCCCGGCTTCAGGTCGGTCGCGCCCGGCATCGGGGCGATCATCGCGCCGCCCGTCTCGGTCTGCCACCAGGTGTCGATGATCGGGCAGCGACCCTCTCCGACCACCTCGTGATACCAGCGCCAGGCCTCGGGATTGATCGGCTCGCCGACCGTGCCGAGCAGCTTCAGCGACGCGCGGCTGGTCTTCGTCACATAATCGTCGCCCTCCTTCATCAGCGCGCGCAGCGCCGTTGGGGCCGTAAAGATGGTGTGGACCTTGTGCCGGTCGACCACCTGCCAGATCCGGCTTGCGTCGGGCCAGGTCGGCAGGCCTTCGAACATCAGGGTCGTCGCGCCGTTGGCGAGCGGGCCGTAAAGGATATAGCTGTGGCCGGTGACCCACCCAATATCGGCGGCGCACCACCACACGTCGCCCGGCCGGTAATCGAAGGCGAGCTCGTGCGTCAGACTCGCCCAGAGCAGATAGCCGCCGCTGGTGTGGAGCACGCCCTTGGGCTGGCCGGTCGAGCCGGAGGTATAGAGGATGAACAGCGGGTCCTCAGCGCCCATCACTTCGGGCGGGCAGGTGTCGCCCACGTCGCGCGCCGCGTGGTGATACCAGATGTCGCGGCCCTCGCGCATCGTCACGTCGCCGCCGGTCGCCCGCACGACGATCACGGTCTTCAGCGCCGCCGCGCGTTCGGCGGCGGCATCGACATTGGCCTTGAGCGGGATTCGCTTGCCGCCACGACGGCCTTCGTCGGCGGTGACGACAAAGGCGCTGTCACAATCGGTGATGCGCCCGGCCAGCGCCTCGGGCGAGAAGCCGCCGAACACCACCGAATGGATCGCGCCGATCCGCGCGCAGGCGAGGATCGCGAACGCCGCCTCGGGGATCATCGGCATGTAGATGGTGACGCGGTCGCCCTTCTTCGCGCCCTGCGCCTTCAGCACGTTGGCGAAGCGGCAGACCTCGGCGTGGAGCTCGCGATAGGTAAAGCGACGCGGTTCTTCCTTGGGCTCGTCGGGCTCCCAGATCAGCGCGGTCTGGTCACCACGCTTCGCCAGATGACGGTCGAGGCAATTGGCCGCGACGTTCAGCTTGCCGTCGGCAAACCACTGGATGTGGAAATCCTTCTCCCCGAACGACCAGTCGCCCGCGATCTCGGGCCGCTTGATCCAGTCGAGCCGCCGTGCCTGCTCAAGCCAGAAGCTGCCGGGATCGGCCAGCGAGCGGCCATAGAGCGTCTCATATCCGTCCGCGTCGAAGCGCGCGCGCTTCGCCCATTCGGGTGGTACGGGATAGAGCGTCTGATCGGACATGGCGTTCTCCTGCGCGCTCTCTTTGCCGGGGGGCGAAGCGATTGCAAGCCCGGCTTGGCGCGACTTCCGTTTCAATGTAAAACCCGTTCGAACGACGGTGGAGCGCGGCGATGACGGGCACGATCCTGGTGACGGGCGGCAGCGGCTATATTGCCGGATATCTGATCCGCGACCTGGCGAGCAAGGGGTGGACGATCAACGCCACCGTTCGCTCGCTGAAGCGGGAGGCGGAAGTGCGCGCCGCGCTCGGCGTGCCGGAAGCGTCGATCCGTTTCTTCGCCGCCGACCTGATGGACGATGCCGGCTGGGCCGAGGCAGTCGCCGGGTGCAGCCATGTCGCGCACGTTGCCTCGCCCTTTCCCCCGAATGCGGTGGGCCATGAGGACGAACTGATCGTACCGGCGCGTGAAGGCGCGCTGCGGGCGCTGCGCTTCGCGTCGGCGGCGGGGGTGAAGCGTTTCGTGATGACCTCTTCCGTGGCGGCCATTGCCTATGGCCGTCAGGGAATCGACCGGCCCTATACCGAGGCCGACTGGACAGATGTGACAGCGCCAGGCCTGGGCGCCTATGTCAAATCCAAGACGATCGCCGAGCGCGCCGCGCGGGATTGGCTAGCGATGAATGGCGGCGCGATGGAGTTCTGCACGGTCAACCCGTCCGCTGTGCTCGGCCCGTTGATGAGCGACGATTTCTCCGCCTCGATCGAATTCGTGAAGCGCCTGATCGACGGATCGATGCCTGGCTTCCCGCGCCTTGGCTTCGCGGTGGTCGATGTGCGCGATCTCGCCGACCTGCATGTTCGTGCGCTGACCGCGCCGGGCATGGCGAACGAGCGCCTCATTGGCGCCGGGCCATTCATGATGATGCGGGAGGTCGGGGAGATATTGCGCGAGCGGCTCGGCCCCGAAGCGCGCAAGGTGCCCAAGCGGGGGATTCCAGATTTCGTCATCAGGCTGATGGCCCTGTTCGACTCGAGCATCCGGCAGGTCACCGGGGAACTGGGCAGGAGCCGGGCGGTGGATTCGGGCCATGCGCTTGCGACACTTGGCTGGAAAACCCGCCCGGCGGCGGACTCGATCGCCGACACCGCGCGCAGCCTGATCGACCGCGGCATCGTCAGGGTCTGATCAGGCCGTATTGTCGATGGCGAAGCGATCGCGCCAGGCGCGCGACTGGTCGTCGGCCTGCCGCTTGAGCTGGGTGGCATTGGCTGGCCGATCCGGCGCCTCCACTCCCAGAAACGGGAACAACGCCGCGAGGTCGCCCTGCGCCACATCCTCGTAGGACAGGCGCAGCGGATCGATCGCGTGGCGGGCGAAGAAGCTTTCCCATTGCCGGCGATTTTCCCCGATCAGCTCGATGGCGTCGGCAATCGCGGTACCGCTATAGGCCAGTGGCGGCGGCGGGAGGGTCCGATGGGACGACCAGATGTTGGTCTTCATCGCCCGTACCAGCGATATCGCCTGCATGACGGTATCGCGTCGGTCGAGGAAGACGAGTCTGATCGGTCCGGTCATCGCCTCGATCGGCTCAAGGCCCTGTCCGTCGATGCGGGTATAGCGCCTGATGTCATGGCGGAGGCCAGCGAACTGCGACCACATCAGCTTGCAGCCGAACACCCCGTTGGGCGTCGAGCAGAAACGGAAGAAATCGTAGAAATAGGAAAGATGGCTGGCATGCCCGTGATGGCCGGACCATGTCGCCTCGTCTTCCGGCAGGCCATATTCCTGCGGATAGCCGACCGATCCCAGCCTCGCCAGCATGTCGCATAGCAGGAAGCTGCCCGTGCGGGGCAATGCCGCGATGATGTAGCCCCGGCTGATGCCGTACATCCTTCAGATCCAGCTGGTGAGGGCGAAGCGCCGGTCGGCGAAGCAGGCGGTGGGCAACGCCACCGGCAGGATCTCGTGCAGCGTGTTCGACGGGAAGATCGCCGCGACATTGTGGCGCGGTGCAATCGTCTGGACCGGACCGAAGCGTTGCCGCGCCGCATCCTGAAAGCCGTGCAAGGTGAGTTCCCCGCCGGCAAACCGGCAGGGGAAGCGATGAAGATAGACGACGATGGTGAACGTCCGGTGCGCGACCGGCGCGGCGCCGTCATCGCGGTGCGGGCCGAACCAGTCGCCGTCACCGCTCGCGGCGAGTTCGGATTCCTCGACCGCCGCCGTCACGATCCGGTCGCCGAAGCGTGCGCGAAGCGCATCGCCATGTCTCAGGGCGATCCTCGCCATCAGGTCGCGATGCACCTCGTGCTGCGCCAGCGTCTTGGCGCTGCGGTGTCGCCCGGCATGCAAGTGCAGGTGCGTCGACAAGGTCAGCGCATCGCCGAACATCGCCTCGCTGGCGATCGCGAAGGCGAGCAGTGCCGCCGCATCGGCTTCGGGCAGCGCGTTGGGCAGGACGAGTGCCGGGCGGGCGGGCATCGCCTCGGCCATTGGCCGCGCCGGATAGGCCGATTTGCGGAGGTCGCTCACCAGTAGAGGTTCCAGCGGCCGGCGATGCGCAACGCGTGCCCTTGCAACGTTATCCGGCGATCGTCTTCATTGATCGCGCCGGGCGACGATATCCGGTGAAGCCACAGCCCGCGATGAATCAGCAATCGCCCGACCGAATAGGGATGATAGGCAAGGGTCCGGCGTCGCGCCATGTCGTCGAGCGTCGCGACTCGACCGGCCTTGAACGCCCGGTCGAAATCCTCGACCGTGACGTCCCACAGGTCGAGGCCGCTGCCCTCCGCCGGCAGTTCGAGCGCCAGCGTGAACGATACCGGATCGTCCTCGACCGGGCCGGGCGGGAGGCGCAGGCTTTCATACTGGATATCGAAATGCCGGCCGCTTTTCCCGGCGCCAAGGATGCCGCTGCCCAGGAAGATGTGGAACCCGGGAAAGGCGAGTCCCTCGGCCAGCACCGCCTCGCCCCGCAATTCGGCGGACAGCCGGTCGAGCAGGGATGCATAGAGATCGCCGAACATCGCCCTTAGGTCGCCGTTCGTGGCGTCGATCTTGCCGTAATAGCTGTAGTCCGGATCGGCGTCCGGCGGGCAGGCGTCGAGATAGCTTGCCCGCCCAAGCGTGAAGAAGGTCGAATCGCCGCGCGGACTGCGGTCGATCCATTTGTCCCGGTTGCCGGTCACGCGCTCGACCACGGAGCGGCAGTCATCCGTATCGAGCAGGTCGGTGACGGCGATCATCGCCGCACCCCGGTCAGCAACGCGACGAGCGCGGCGGTGATGCTACCGTCCAGCCGCTTGTCGTAGGAATTATAGCCGGGCATCGGGTTTGCCTCGAGGAGCCAATATTGCCCGTCCCGGTCGACCTTGAAATCCCAGCCGGAAAAGATCAGCCCCATGTCGCGTGCCGTGCGCGTCATGCGTTCGATCAGCGCATCCGGCAGCGTGACCGGGGCATAGGTCGCCTCGCCATCGATGCGATAGTCGGTCGCCTCGCTGTCGATGCGTAGCGCGAGCACGCTATCGCCGACGACATGGGCACGCACGTCGGCGCCCTCCACCCGTCGCTGCAAGTGGACCGGCCCGCTTTCCGGCCGGAAAGTCGTGAAGTCGTCCGGCGTCACGCCCCAGCAATCGGCACGGGCGCCGGAAATGGTCTTCACGATCGACGGCGCTCGGGCAAAGGCCGATAATGTCGCCGCGTCCGAACTGGTCAGCGATGGGGGCACGAGGAAACCGCTGCGCGCCAGAAGCGCCTCGTGCAGCGGCTTCGACCCATTGTCCTGGAAATGGCCCGGCCGGTTGATGACGATCGCCTCGCGGATGCTTTCAAGCCACGCGTTCAGCGCCTGGACCATCGACTGCCAGGACAGGCCGTCGCGCCGCGATTCGACGACCGACGACAGGTCGATCGGGCGGACATAATAGCGGCCGCTGGCGGGCAGGTGGCGCTCCGTCTCGCCGTCACGCCAGATCGCGTCCTGGCCGGGCAGCGGGAACATCCACTCGGCCAGCGCCAGATCGTGCAGGTCGACAAGCTCCACCTCGGCGCCGTTCGCCCGGCATTGCGCCACGAAATGGCGGATGGTCGGATCAGTGCCCAGGCCGATCGCGGTGATCATCGGGCCAGATGCGCGACGGCAGCGGCGGCAAACGCGTCCCAGGCGAAATCGATGTCCTCACGGTGCGGCCAGGGTGTGATGCGGGCGAGATACGGATCGCGCAGATCCTCCGACAGCGCCCAGATGATGAGCGCCATGTCGAGCCCGAGCCGATCGGCCAGCGTCACGCTGTCCGCTGCCAGGTCATGGCCGGCCACCTGTTGTCCGCTCCGGCACCAGGCGTCCCGGCCGAGCACCAGCACGACCTCATATTGTTCGCCGGGCCTGACATAGCGTCCGCGTTGAGGCCCGGGATAGGCGGCGTGCTGATCATGGCCCAGCGGCTCGAGGGAGTCGGGTGATTTGAAATACCAGCCCGTGTCGCGTCGCGGCCATGTCGCGCCCTGCAGGAAGATTTCCATGCGATCGGTAGGCAGGCCGCCGCGCAGTTCGTTCACCGAGGCCGACAGGCTGCAGCCGCCGCCAAAGCCCATCGGCCCGGGGCGACCGAGCACCGGTGCGGTACTCAGCGCGCCGATGGCCCACAGCGCCGCCAGCGCCTCGCCCTGCAGGAAGCGCGCATCGGCACTTTGCGTCGCTGACAGGCGTGGCGCGCGGATGACCATCGGCACGCGCGGCACGACCGTCGCATCGCCGTCCCGCACCATGACCGAGAAGCGTCGTGCCGCTGCTGCCGCATCGAGGCGAACCGGGGTCCGGCCGGCCGCTGAAATCGGGCCGGCCAGCGCGTCGGCAAAACTGTCGCCCGGTTCGCTCACGATCAGCACTGCATTGTCGAGGGCGTCGTGCCCTTCCCCGGCTTCAGAACAGCTGGACACTCTTGACGAACCCCCGGACGGCATTGGCTTGCTGCTGCGCCACCCGGTTCATCAGCGTCCAGTTCAGCACCTCCACTTCGCCGAAGCGGCTGAACGGGTCCGACGCCTCGCTTCCCGCCATCTTGCCGCCGTCGGAGGTTTCCTTGCCGGCTTCCTTGGAATCCTTGGATTCCTTGCCCTCCTTGCCTTCCTTGGAGTCTTTCTGTTCCTTGCCTTCCTTGCTTTCCTTGCCCTTGGGGAATTTGGGCGGCTGCCAGGGGGAAAAGACCGTTTCGTCGGCGACCTCGATGCCGCCAAGGCTGACGGCGATGCCGTCCATGCCGCCATTCTTGCCGTCGAGCTTGGCCTTTTCCGGGGCGCCGATTCCGTTGGCGACGGCGTCGTTAACGGCGCTGTCGAATGCACGGATACGGGTTCCCGCAAGTTGCGCCAGCAGGTCATGGCGATGCGTCGCGCCGATGAACGGGGTGGGCTCTGACTGTTCGTTGGACATTGTTTCGCTCCTTATTTCACGAGCAGAAGTTTAAGCAGCGAGCCAATGTTGATGCCGTCGATCACTAGCCCATCGACATCGCAATTCTTCAATTGCACGGCGCGCAACGAGCAATTCTCAATGACGGCGCCATCGAATTCGCAGGCGCTGAAATGGGTGCTTTCGAAATTGCTGCGATGAAAGGCGGAGTTGAAAAAATTGGATGCTCCAAAAATGGAGTGACCCGCCGTGATGTTGCTGAAGGTAGAGCTGGTTGCATCCTGTGCAATGCAGATCATATTGGGGGACAATAGCGGCTTTTGCCGGGTGTCGCTTTTTTGCATTCGAGCCTCCGCTGCCTCTGCGAACAGAGGCGATTGTTTGGCGCGGCCCGAATCGTCAGATCTACAAGCGGGTGATCTGTTGCGGGCCCAATGCCACAGGCGGATGACTGGAGTCCAGACTGTCAGGCTACCCGTAGGTGCCTGTACGAGCTGACAATTTGAACCATAGTGGTTTTAATCATGTCCTCGGCCCGATAGACTTCGGGATCGTCAGCCTTTGGCCGGGCGGCCTTGTCCGGCGATCGCCGAGAGCAGGATGCCGGCGACGATGAACGCCATGCCCCAGAAGTGGAAAGCGTGGAGCGCCTCGCCGAGAAGAAGGGCGGCGAGCAGGGCGCCGAACAGCGGCATCAGCGCGATCATCTGTCCGGCCCGGCCAGCGCCGAGCGTGCCGACCGCTCGATTGTAGAGGGAATAGGCGATCAGCGACGGCAGCACCGCGACATAGGCGAACGCGCCGATCGTCGAGGGGCGCCAGGTGACCGAGGCGCCGTTCAACCATTCCTGCGCCGCCAGCGGCAGCATGGTGAGCGTGGCGATGACGAAGGTGGCCGCCAGGAAGCTCAGCGGATCGACGCCGGGCCTGAGCCGTAGCAATACGGTATAGAGTGACCACGCCACGATCGCGCAGAGGATCAGCAAGTCCCCCGTGCCGAGCTGGAGATGGAGCAGGGTCGTGAGATCGCCCCGCGAGACGACCCAGCCTACGCCGACCGTCGAGGCGATGACCCCGAGCACCTGAAGCAACGCCGCCCGTTCACGAAAGATCAGGCGTGCGAACAGCACGACCATTGCCGGGATCCCTGCCTGGATCAACATCGAATTGGTCGCGGTGGTGTGGCGCAGGCCGGAATAGAGGAGGGCGTTGAACGCGGCGACGCCAAGCAGCCCGAGGAGCAGCACGATCCGCCAGTTCGCGCGTAGCACCGGCGCATCGGCGCGCAGCCGCCGCCAGGCGAACGGCATCAGGATCGCGGTGGCGCCAGCCCAGCGCACCAGCGCGAGGGTGAAGGGCGGGATATCGTCGCGCACGGCACGCCCGACGATCGCGTTCCCGGCCCAGAACAGCATGACGATGGCGAGGAAGATATAGGCGTTCAGGGTGGCGCGGGCAGTCGGGGCGGGGTTGTCTTGCATGCTGTCTTTCCCGCCCGGTCGTGAAGGGTGAGCGGGTTACCGCACGCAAGGCGGTTCGGCCAGCCATGGCGGCCGGAGTCGCTTTTTCGTGCTTTGCCTGGACGACATCGACCCAACGCCGTTCGTTTCGAGCGACGTCGAGAAACCTGCGCTGCGGCCAGTCCAAGTATCTCGACTTCGCTCGACACGACCAGAAACAGGGGAACGGATTTCGAAGCCGGTGCGCTAGACCACCCGGTATGGCACCGTCCCGCGGAGATCGGGGTCGACCGCGATGTCGCGGTCGGCTGGCGGGAAGGCGCGCTGGTCGCAATCGTCGCGCGGGCAGAGCCGGCAGGAGATGCCGATCGGGATCGGCGGTGCCGTCCGGTCGAGCGCGTCGGCATAGACGAAGTCGGCGGCGTGCTCCGCCTCGCAGCCGAGCGTCACCGCGTAGCGGCGCGGGCTGCGGGTGAAGCTGCCCGATGGCTTCACCAGGCCCTTCGCCATCGAGACGTAGCGCACGCCGTCGGGTGTCTCGGCATGCTGCACCACGATCCGGTCGGGAATGGCGACCGCTTCGTGCACGATCCACAACGGGCAGGCGCCGCCGAAGCGGGCGAACTGGAGCCGTGTCGCCGAATGCCGCTTGGTGATGTTGCCGGCCATGTCGACCCGGCAGAAATAGAAGGGGATCCCCTCGGCCCCCGAGCGCTGCAACGTGGAGAGGCGATGGCAGGCCTGTTCGAAACTGACGCCGAAGCGGCGGCACAGCCGGTCGATATCGTGGCGCATCTGGCGCGCGGTGGAGCGGAATCGGCCATAGGGCATGGTCAGGGCGCCGGCGGCATAATTGGCAAGGCCGATGCGCAGCAGGTTGCGCGCCTCCGGGCTTGATACCGATGCTCCGTCGACGATCTCCTGGATCGCGCCGGCGAACTCGATCGCGACGAGCTGGTGCGCGATCAGGAAGCGGCGGCTCTCGGGCGGCATCGCGCCGTTGAGCGACAGGGTGCCGCGCTGGCGGTCGAGCGCGCGGAGCGGCGCCGCCTCGTCGGGCGCGGCGACGATGGCGATGCCGTGGGTGGCGAGCCGTGCGACCAGCGCCACCTCGTCAGGGCCCAGTTGCTCCGCCAGCGATTCGGCCGCGCGGTCGAGCGGGTCGACATAATTGCCGGCGAAATGGAACCAGTCGCGCACCGCCTCCCACGGCATGCGGGCCCCCGCGCCGGAGATGCCCGATGTCATGCTCTCCTCGATGATTTGAAGCCGCTCCTCGGCCGCGCGCACGGCGGCGTGCAGCGTGATGATGCGGTCGGCGATCTCGGGCCGTTCCTCGGCGAGTCGCTCGATCGCCTCGGGCGGCGGGGCGGGGGGAAGAAGCGGGTCGGCCAACGCCGCGGTCAGGCCGCTCAGGCGCATGGCCGGCGCCTCGCTTTCGATCAGCGCGCCGGGATGGCGGCGACGCAGGGCGGCGGTCACCGAGGGCGTGAGCGGGCGGTCGCCGCTTTCGAGCTGGGAAAGATAGCTCACTGAAATGCCCAGCCGTGCCGCCATCGCCGCCTGGTTGAGCCCGGCGCTGCGACGGAGAGCGCGGAGTTGTTCGCCGGCGTAGAGGCGTGGGGTGCGGGGCATGCTGCTTATCCTGCTTCCCCGGCGAAGGCCGGGGTCGAGTTGGGACGGTCGAAGTGGTGATGCGCGCGGCTCCCCGAGCAAGGGCTCCCGACCGGACCGCGGCCTTTGTCCGGAAAGTACTTCACACCTCATCCCTTCGCAACTTCGCAAATTCACATTTGCAAAACGCCCCGCGGCTTGAAAGAGAAATGCTCCCCAGTACCGGAGTACCCCATGTCGTCGACGATCGAGGAGCTTGAGCGCCGCCGCGAGGCCGCCCGCATGGGCGGTGGCGAGAAGCGGATCGCGGCGCAGCACGCACGGGGCAAACTCACCGCGCGCGAACGGTTGCAGGTTCTGCTCGACGAGGGGTCGTTCGAGGAGCTCGACATGTATGTCGAGCACAATTGCGTCGATTTCGGCATGCCCGACCAGGTCATCCCCGGCGACGGCGTGGTGACCGGCTCGGGCACGATCAACGGCCGGCTCGTCTTCGTGTATAGCCAGGATTTCACCGTGTTCGGCGGCTCGCTCAGCGAGCGGCACGCGCAGAAGATCTGCAAGATCATGGACATGGCGATGAAGGTCGGCGCGCCCGTGATCGGCCTGAACGATTCGGGCGGCGCGCGAATCCAGGAAGGCGTCGCCTCGCTCGGCGGCTATGCCGAGGTGTTCCAGCGCAACGTTCTGGCCAGCGGCGTCGTCCCGCAGATATCGCTCATCATGGGGCCATGCGCCGGCGGCGCGGTATATAGCCCGGCTATGACCGACTTCATCTTCATGGTGAAGGACAGCTCCTACATGTTCGTCACCGGGCCGGATGTCGTGAAGACCGTTACCAACGAGATCGTCACGCAGGAGGAGCTGGGGGGCGCGGTGACTCATACCACCAGGTCTGGTGTCGCCGACATCGCCTTCGATGACGATATCGAGGCATTGCGCGCGGCCCGTGACTTCGTCGACTTCCTGCCCGCGTCGAACCGCGAGGCGGTGCCGGAGCGGCCCTGCTCCGATCCGTGGGACCGGATCGAGAACAGCCTCGACACGCTGGTGCCCGCCTCGGCCAACCAGCCCTACGATATGCACGAGCTGATCCGGAAGACGGTCGACGAGGGCGATTTCTTCGAAGTCCAGCCGACTCATGCCGGAAACATCATCATCGGTTTCGGCCGGATCGAGGGCCGCACCGTCGGCGTGGTCGCTAACCAGCCGATGGTGCTGGCCGGCTGCCTCGACATCAATTCGTCCAAGAAGGCGGCGCGCTTCGTGCGCTTCTGCGACGCGTTCGAGATCCCGATCGTCACCTTCGTCGATGTGCCGGGCTTCCTGCCGGGGACGGCGCAGGAGCTGAACGGCATCATCAAGCACGGCGCGAAGCTGCTCTTCGCCTATGCCGAGGCGACCGTGCCCAAGATCACCGTCATCACGCGCAAGGCTTATGGCGGCGCCTATGACGTCATGGCATCAAAGCATCTGCGCGGCGACCTCAACTATGCCTGGCCGACCGCCGAGATCGCGGTGATGGGCGCGAAGGGCGCGGTCGAGATCATCTTCCGCGGCAAGAGCCCGGAAGAGATTGCCGCGCGCACCGCCGAATATGAGGCACGATTCGCCAATCCGTTCGTGGCGGCGTCGAAGGGGTTCATCGACGAGGTGATCCAGCCGCATTCGACCCGCCGCCGGATTGCGCTAGGCCTGCGCAAGCTGCGCGGCAAGAGCATCGAGAATCCGTGGAAGAAGCACGACAACATACCGCTTTGAGGTGTGTCGTTGCGCGAGGCTGTTGCGCTCAATGCCGGCTTGGGCGCAGGTAAAGGCCCTCAACAGATGACAGGTGATGCATGATCCTTTTCCTGACCATGGCCCTTCAGGCAGCCGCGCCGGCTGCCGCTGCACCAGCACCCGCCGCTCCCTGGACGCCGCGCCTGCAGTCCGACCCCGCGACCGGCGCGAAATCGGGCAAGGTCTGGGCTGCCTCGCGGGAGGGCAATGGCCAGCTTGTCGTTCGCTGCGACCGCCGCACGGAGAATATCGTCTCGATCCAGTTCATCCCGAGCCTGCCGTTCGCCGCCGCGACGCCGCGACCGGTGTCGATCCAGGTCGATGGCGGATCGCCGCTCGGCACCAACTGGGAATTTCCGGGCAAGGGCACCTATGTCGCCGATGATCAGGTGGTGACCACGCTCGCCTCGGCGATCGCGCATGCCAAGGAGATCAAGCTGCGCGTGATCGATCCGATGAACAACGCGGTCGACGCGACCTTCGCCGGTCCGCCCAGCGACACGCCGATCAAGCAGGTGCTCGAGACCTGCGGCTATGTGCTCGGCCAGGTCCCGACGCGAACGCCTGCTCCCGCCCCGGCTGCGTCCAAATGATCATCGGTCGCCTCAACCATGTCGGCGTGGCGACGCCGTCGATCGCCGATGCGATCCCCTTCTATCGCGACGTGATGGGGGCGACCAGGATCCACGAGCCGTTCGATCTGCCCGCGCAGGGCGTGAAGGTATGTTTCGTCGACACGCCCAACACGCAGATCGAACTGATCGAGCCATATGACGCGACGTCGCCGATCAACGGCTTCCTCGCCAAGAATCCGGCCGGCGGGCAGCACCATCTCTGCTACGAAGTGCCCGACATCCAGGAGGCAAAGGCCTGGTTCGAGGCCAAGGGCGCGCGCGTGCTGGGCGAGCCGCGCATCGGCGCGCACGGCACGCCGATCTTCTTCGTCCACCCGAAGGACATGGGCGGGGTGCTGACCGAGATCATGGAAACGCCCAAGGGCGAGGGGAGCCACTAATGGCCTATGAGCATATCCTGAGCGAGCGGCGCGGCGACGTTCTTGTCCTCACGCTCAACCGGCCGGAACGTCTCAATGCGGCGCCCCCCGCGATGTTCGACCAACTGCGCGATGCGCTTGGCGCGCTTGACGGGGCGCGGGCGGTGCTGTTCGCGGGGGCGGGCCGGGCCTTCTGCTCGGGCGCCGACGTCGCGGGTGGCGCGCTGGGGTCCGACAATCCGGGCGAGGCGACCTATCAGGCGCTGACCAACCATTATAACCGGACGATCGAGGCGGTCGCCGATCTCGGCGTGCCGGTGGTCAGCGCGGTGCGCGGCCCGGCGGCGGGGATCGGGTGCAGCCTGGCGCTCGCCGCCGATTTCTGCGTGGCGAGCGAGACCGCCTATTTCCTCCAGGCCTTCGTCAATATCGGCCTCGTGCCCGATGGTGGCGCAAGCTGGATGCTGCCCCGGCTGATCGGCAAGGCCCGTGCGACCGAGATGATGATGCTCGGCGAGCGGGTTCCCGCGGCAAAGGCGCTGGACTGGGGCATGATCCACAAGGTCACGGCCGATGACGCACTCGATGCCGAGGCGTTCGCGCTGGCGGAGCGGCTTGCGGCGGGGCCGACGGTCGCGCTCGGCCTGATGCGGCGCGGCCTCGCCCATGCGCTCGAGGTCGATTACGCCACCGCGATGCTGCGCGAGGCCGAGAACCAGCGCGCCGCGCGCGGATCGGCGGATTCGATGGAGGGCGGCATCGCCTTCCTGCAGAAGCGCAAGCCCGAGTTCCGGGGGGCGTGATGACAAGCTATTCTTGTTCCCCGGAGAAGGCCGGGGCCCAGGCACGAGCGGCCCGATACTGGGCCCCGGCCTTCGCCGGGGAACAGGTATGACCGACAAACCCACCCTTGACGCCTGGAGCGCCGCCGCCGCGAAGGAGGTGAAGGGCAAGGACCTGACCTGGCACACGCCTGAAGGCATTGCGGTCAAGCCGCTCTACACCGCCGAGGACGTTGCCGATATCGACCCCGGCCTGCCCGGCTTCGCGCCGTTCACGCGCGGGGTACGGGCCTCGATGTATGCCGGCCGGCCCTGGACGATCCGGCAATATGCCGGCTTCTCCACCGCCGAGGCTTCCAACGCATTCTATCGCCGCAACCTTGCCGCGGGGCAGAAGGGCCTGTCGGTCGCCTTCGACCTCGCCACGCATCGCGGCTATGACAGCGATCATCCGCGCGTGACCGGCGATGTCGGCAAGGCTGGTGTCGCGATCGACACGATCGACGACATGAAGATCCTGTTCGACGGCATTCCGCTGGACAAGATGTCGGTCTCCATGACGATGAATGGCGCGGTGATCCCGATCCTCGCCTTCTTCATCGTCGCGGGCGAGGAGCAGGGTGTTTCGCAGGCTCAGCTCGACGGCACCATCCAGAACGACATCCTGAAGGAGTTCATGGTCCGCAACACGTACATCTACCCGCCCGAGCCGAGCATGCGGATCATCTCGGACATCATCGGCTACACGTCGCGGCATATGCCGAAGTTCAACTCGATTTCGATCTCCGGCTATCACATGCAGGAAGCCGGAGCGACGCAGCTCCAGGAGCTTGCCTTCACCATTGCTGACGGGCGCGAATATGCGAAGGCGGCGATGGCCTCGGGGCTCGATCTCGACGCGTTCGCCGGGCGGCTGAGCTTCTTCTTCGCGATCGGCATGAACTTCTTCATGGAGGTCGCGAAGCTGCGCGCGGCGCGGAAACTCTGGCACCGGGTGATGACCGATCTCGGCGCGAAGGACGAGCGCTCCAAGATGCTGCGCACGCATTGCCAGACATCCGGCGTGTCGCTGACCGAACAGGACCCGTACAACAACGTCATCCGCACCACGATCGAGGCGATGGCCGCGATGCTCGGCGGCACGCAGTCGCTGCATACCAACGCGCTCGATGAGGCGATCGCGCTGCCGACCGATTTCTCCGCCAGGATCGCGCGCAACACGCAGATCGTGCTGCAGGAAGAGACCGGCATGACTCATGTCGTCGATCCGCTTGGCGGCAGCTATTATATCGAGAGCCTGACCCAGGAATTGTACGACAAGGCCTGGGAGATCATCGAGCGGGTCGAGGCCGAAGGCGGCATGGCGAAGGCGGTGGCGGCTGGCTGGCCGAAGGCGATGATCGAGGAAGCCTCCGCCGGGCGCGCCGCGCGCGTTGACATGGGCGAGGACGTGATCGTCGGCGTCAACAAGTACAAGCTGGCCGAAGAGGATGCGATCGACATCCTCGACGTCGATAACGTCGCGGTGCGGGAATCGCAGATCGCGCGGATCAGGAAATCCAAGGCCGGGCGTGACGAGACGAAATGCCGGGCGGCGCTCGATGCGTTGCGCGAGGGCGCGGCGGGTAGCGAAAACGTCCTCGGCCTCGCGGTCGAATGCGCCCGCCAGCGCGCGACGCTGGGCGAGATCAGCCAGGCGATGGAGGATGTGTTCGGTCGCTACGGCACCAAGCCGACGCCGGTCTCCGGCATCTATGGCGGCGCGCATGAGTTCGACCGGCGCTGGCTCGGGCTGCTCGACGGGGTGAATTCGCTCACCCACCGCATGGGCCGCAAACCGCGCCTGCTCGTCGCCAAGATGGGGCAGGACGGGCATGATCGCGGGGCGAACCTCGTCTCATCGGCATTCGGCGATCTCGGTTTCGAGGTGGTGCCGGGGCCGTTGTTCCAGACGCCGAAGGAGGCCGCCGATCTGGCCATTGCGTCGGATGTCGACGTGGTCGGCGCGTCGTCGCTCGCGGCGGGGCACAAGACATTGATCCCGGAACTGATCGGCCATCTGCGCGAGGCTGGCCGGAGCGACATCAAGGTGATCGCCGGCGGGGTTATACCGGCGCAGGATTATCAATATCTGCGCGACGCCGGCGTGCAGGGGATTTTCGGCCCCGGGACCAATCTGGTCAACGCGGCCGGCGACGTGTTGAAACTGCTGGGGCATAACCTGCCTCCGATCGAGGAAGCTGCTGAATGAGTGACACTTTTGAACTCCCCTCCCGCTTGCGGGAGGGGCCGGGGGTGGGCTCGCGCGATCCTCAGACGGAAGATTCGTTGAAGCCGGGCGCCCACCCCCCAGCCCCCTCCCGCAAGCGGGAGGGGGAGCCGCTTCGTACCGACTGGACCCGCCAGGAAATCGCGGCGCTGTTCGATCTCCCCTTCACCGAGCTCGTCTTTCGCGCGGCCGAGGTGCACCGTGCGCATCATGCGGCGGGCGAGGTGCAGCTCTGCACATTGCTGTCGATCAAGACCGGCGGCTGTCCCGAGGATTGCGGCTATTGCTCCCAGTCGGCCTCGGCCGATTCCGAGCTCAAGGCCGAAAAGCTGATGGAGGTCCAGGCGGTCCTCGCCGCCGCCGCCGAGGCCAAGGCAGCGGGCTCGCAGCGTTTCTGCATGGGCGCTGCGTGGCGCAACCCCAAGGACCGCGACATGGGCGCGGTCGTCGCGATGGTCGAGGGCGTGAAGGCGATGGGCCTCGAGACGTGCATGACGCTCGGCATGCTGGAGCCGCACCAGGCGCACCAACTCGCCAAGGCAGGGCTCGATTACTACAATCACAATATCGATACCTCGCCCGAACATTATGGCGATATCATCACGACGCGGACCTTCCAGGACCGGCTCGATACGCTGGAGACCGTGCGCCAGGCCGGCATCAATGTCTGCTCGGGCGGCATTGTCGGCATGGGCGAGACCCGCGCCGACCGCGTCGGCTTCGTCCATGCGCTGGCGACCCTGCCGCGCCATCCGGAGAGCGTGCCGGTCAATGCGCTGGTGCCGGTCAAGGGCACTGTGCTTGGCGACATGCTGGCCGACACGCCGCTGGCGAAGATCGACGATATCGAGTTCGTCCGTACCGTCGCGGTCGCGCGCATCACCATGCCGCTGTCGATGGTCCGCCTCTCGGCCGGGCGTGAGAGCATGAGCGACGCGACCCAGGCGCTCTGCTTCATGGCGGGCGCCAACTCGATCTTCACCGGCGAGAAGCTGCTGACCACCGGCAATGCCGGCGGCGGTGCGGACGCCGCGTTGTTCGCCAAGCTCGGCCTGGTGCCAATGGAAGGCGAGGAGCCGATGCGGAAGGAAAAGACATGCTGCTGACCATCGCGCTCCTCATCGCAGCTCCGCAGACCCAGACGCAGATGACTCAATCTGCGGGGACCGCCTATGCCCGGGCTGATACCGAGATGACCCGGGTGTGGCGGGCGACCCTCGCTTATATGAAGGGCCGGGACGCGCAGAACGGCTCGCGCGGCGGTGGCTTCGGCTATGCCGCGGCGCTGCTGGAAAGCCAGCGCGCCTGGCTGAAGTTCCGCGACACCGAATGCGTCATCGAGGGCGGCGAGTTCGCCGGGGGATCGATGCAATCGATGACGATCGCGGGCTGCCGGACACGGCTGACCTCGGAGCGCACGGCGCAACTCAAGTCGCTGATGTGGCGAGGGTGACGTTGCGGAAGACGCCACGATACACACCGTCATGCTGAACTTGTTTCGGCATCCAGGCGCGGTCACCCGTCTGGAGAGCGACGATCCCGGGTCAACTGACCGCGCATGGCCCCTGAAACAGGTTCAGGGTGACGAAGGTTTTTGGGGTAGCTGATGTTCAAGAAAATCCTGGTCGCCAATCGCGGTGAGATCGCCTGCCGCGTCATGCGCACCGCCAAGAAGATGGGGATCGCGACGGTCGCCGTCTATTCCGATGCCGATGCCCGCAGCCCGCATGTGCTGATGGCGGACGAGGCGGTACGGCTCGGGCCGCCGCCGGCTGGCGAGAGTTATCTGCTCGCCGACCTGATCCTGCTCGCCGCGAAGCAGACTGGCGCTGACTGCATCCATCCCGGCTACGGCTTCCTGTCGGAGCGGGAGAGCTTCGCGAAGGCCTGTGCCGAGGCCGGCATCGCGTTCGTCGGGCCACCGCCCAAGGCGATCGCCGCGATGGGCGACAAGATCGAATCCAAGAAGCTGGCCAAGGCAGCCGGCGTCAATGTCGTGCCCGGTTTCCTGGGCGAGATCGCCGATACCGAGGAGGCGGTGCGCATCGCATCGGAGATCGGCTATCCGGTGATGATGAAGGCCTCGGCCGGCGGCGGCGGCAAGGGCATGCGGCTTGCCTATTCGGAGCAGGATGTCCGCGAGGGTTTCGAGGCGACCAAGCGGGAAGGACTTGCGTCCTTCGGGGACGACCGCGTGTTCATCGAGAAGTTCATCGAAAGCCCGCGCCACATCGAAATCCAGGTGATGGGCGACCAGCACGGGAACATCGTCTATCTCGGCGAGCGCGAATGCTCGATCCAGCGCCGCCACCAGAAGGTCGTGGAAGAAGCGCCATCGCCTTTCGTCACGCCGGAAATGCGCAAGGCGATGGGCGAGCAGGCCGTCGCGCTGGCCCGCGCGGTCGGCTATTATTCCGCCGGCACAGTCGAACTGATCGTATCCGGCGCGGACAAGACCGGCCAGGGTTTCTACTTCCTGGAAATGAACACCCGGCTCCAGGTCGAGCATCCGGTCACCGAGTGCATAACCGGCCTCGACCTGGTCGAGCTGATGATCCGAGTCGCGGCGGGCGAGCCGCTTGGTTTCACCCAGGACGATGTGACGCTCACTGGCTGGGCGATCGAGAACCGGGTCTATGCCGAGGACCCCTATCGCGGCTTCCTGCCGTCGATCGGGCGGCTGGTGCGCTATGATCCGCCCGAGGACGCACGGCCTGCCTACGGCCCGGTCGCGACCGACGGCGACGCCTATGTCCGCGTCGATGACGGCGTGCGCGAGGGCGGCGAGGTCTCGATGTTCTACGACCCGATGATCGCGAAGCTGATTACCTGGGCACCGACGCGCGAGGAGGCGATCGACACGCAGATCGCGGCGCTCGATGCGTTCGAGATCGAGGGGCCGGGCAACAATCTCGATTTCGTCTCCGCGCTGATGCAGCATCCGCGCTTCCGCGACGGCGCGCTGACCACCGGCTTCATCGCCGAGGAATATCCCGACGGCTTCCATGGCGCCCCGGCCTCACCCGATCTGATCCGCAGCCTTGCCGCCATCGCCGCTTTTGCCGCGACGGCCGAGGCCGATCGCGCACGACGCATCGACGGACAACTCGGCAAGCGGCTCCAGCCGCCGTCCGACTGGGTGGTGAAGATCGGCGATGCCGACCATGCGGTGGCGATCTCCACTGACGGCATCGTCGTCGATGGCGAGGAGCTTGATATCGCGCTCGAATATACGCCGGGCGACCGCGTGATCGAGGCGGAGATCGGTGACGCGCTGCTGATCGTGAAGATCGCCCGTGCCAGTGCCGGTTTCCGCCTGACCACGCGCGGCGCCTCGCATCGCGCCCGCGTGCTCCCCGCGCATGTCGCGCCCTTCGCGAAGCATCTGATCGAGAAGATTCCGCCCGACCTGTCGAAATTCCTGCTCGCGCCGATGCCGGGGCTGCTGATGCGGCTCGACGTCGCGGCGGGCGACAAGGTCGAGGCGGGCCAGCCGCTCGCCGTGGTCGAGGCGATGAAGATGGAGAATATCCTGCGCGCCGAGAAGAGTGGCAGGGTCAAGTCGATCAACGCGGCGCCGGGTGACAGCCTGGCGGTGGACGCCGTGATCCTGGAGATGGAATAGCTATTCGCGACGACCCGGCGAAGTCCCGGCATCATGCCGGGACTGTCCGGGCGTCGGCGGCTCCATAGTGTCGTGAATTCGTGATGCACCGTGCGCCCGATCCCGGAACAAGTCCGGCGGGCGGTCGCAACGGTACGAATTCATGTCGATTCTATTGCAGGAAGGGGCGGCGTTCAGCGTGTTTCGGCCTGCGAGATCGTACACGGACGACAAATTGCGACAATATTTCGGTGGACCGGCACAGGGTCCGCCGCCATTTGTAACGCTATGTTTCCCAAGCGCATCCTTCTGTTGTTCACCGCCGCCCTGCCGCTCCAGGCGTGCGTGGTCGGGCCGGACTACGCCCCGCCCGTGCCCGGCGCGCTGGGCGTGCCCGGGGGCTATTCGACCCCGGCGCCGCAGGGCCAGCCAGCGGATATCTCGGCCTGGTGGACCAGCTTCAACGATCCGCTGCTGACCTCGATCGTCGACCGCGCGCGCGACGGCAATCTGGATATCGCCCAGGCCGTGTCGCGGCTGCGCCAGGCGCGCGAATCCCTCGTTCAGGCGCGCACCCAGCGGTTGCCGACGGTGACCGGATCGGCCGGCTATCGCCGCAATGGGTTCGACACGATCGGCGCGCGGGACAATTTGTCGGTCGGCGCCGACGCTTCCTATCAGGTAGATCTGTTCGGCGGCATCAGCCGCTCGATCGAGGCGTCGCGCGCCAGCTATGCGGGCAGCGGCTACGATCTTGCCACGGTGCAGACATCGATCGCGGCGGAGGCGGCGCGGAACTATATCCTTGCCCGGCAAGCCCAGGCGAGTCTTGCCATCGCGCGAGGTTCGCTCGGCATCCAGGACGACAATCTGGAGATCGCCGGGTTCCGCGTGCAGGCGGGGCTGGTCTCGTCGCTCGACGCCGAACAGTCGCGAGCGCAGCGGGCGCAGACGGCGGCGACCATCCCCTCGCTTGAGCAGAATTATCAATCGGCGGTGAACCGGCTCGGCGTGCTGACCGGCCAGGCGCCGGGCGCGCTCAAGGCAGAGCTTGTGGCGACCGCGCCGATCCCCGCCGGCCCCGCGTCAGTGGCGGTCGGCATCCCGGCCGACGCGATGCGCCAGCGTCCCGATGTGCGGGCGGCGGAGCGTCGCCTCGCCGCCGCCACCGCGCAGATCGGCGTGAGCGAGGCGCAGCTTTACCCCGCGCTGAGCATCACCGGGAATATCGGCACCGCCGCCGCATCGTTCGGCGGCCTCGCCGATATCGTCACCGGCAGCCTGTTCGCCGGCCTGAGCCAGCTGATCTTCGATGGCGGGCGCGTTCGCTCGCAGGTCCGCGCGCAGCGGGCGGCGGCCGAGGGCGCGCTTGCCGCCTACAAGCAGACGGTGCTCACCGCGCTTGAGGATGTCGAGAATGCGCTGACCGCGCTCCAGTCGGCGAAGGACCGCCAGGCGCAGTTCGCCATCGCGCTCGACGCGGCAACCAACAGCGCGATCCTGTCGCGTAGCCAGTATCGAGCGGGCCTGACCGACATTACCACGCTCAACACCAATGAAAGCGCCCTGCTCTCAGCGCAGAACGGGCTTTCCAACGCCAGGGCCGATCAGGCCCAGGCGCTCGTCCAGCTCTATCTCGCCCTTGGCGGCGGCTGGGACAGCAACGCTGTTCCCCAGGCGCCAGCGGCGCAACTTCCCCGGGAATGACCATGGCCGATCCGAACAGCAACGATATCGACGAGTTCCTGGGCGTTAAGGCAACCCCGGCATGGCGCCGCTACGTCAAATGGGTGCTGGTCGGCGTCGGCGTGGTCTTGCTCCTGCTGCTGGCGAAGAGCTGGTTCGCCGGCCCGGCCAAAAACGTCTATGCTACTGACGAGGTGCGCCGCGGGTCGCTATCGGTCACCGTGTCGGCTACCGGCAAGCTTGCCCCGACCAATCAGGTTCAGGTCGGCTCGGAGCTTTCGGGTCTCGTCACCAAGGTGGTGGCGGACGTGAACGACCGGGTCGTGGCGGGCCAGCCGCTCGCTTTGGTCGATCCGTCGCGCTTCCAGGACAGCGTCAACCAGAGCAAGGCGGCGCTCGACGCAGCCGTGGCGACGGTCGGCCAGAACCAGGCGACGCTCGCCCAGTCGAACGCGCAGCTTGCGCGCCTGCAGGAGGTCAGCCGGCTGTCGGGCGGGCGCGTTCCCGCCAAGACCGAAATGGAGCAGGCGATCGCCGACCGTGACCGCGCGCTCGCCAATCTGCGCGCGGCCCAGGCGAATGTGGTGTCGGCGCGTGCGGCCCTGTCCTCGAACGAAACCCAGCTCACCAGGGCGGTGATCCGTTCGCCGGTCAATGGCGTGGTGCTTGCCCGCCAGATCGAGCCGGGCCAGACCGTCGCCGCCTCGTTCAACACCCCGACCCTGTTCGTCATCGCGCAGGACCTGTCGACGATGAAGCTGGAGGTCGCGATCGACGAGGCCGATGTCGGCTCGGTCAAGCAGGGCCAGCAGGCTAGCTTCACCGTCGATGCGTTCCCGGGCAAGACCTTCCCCGCCTCGATCACCCGGGTCGATCTCGGCTCGAACCTCAGCGCGCAGACGACAACGACCACCACCACGACGACGGCGCAGGTCGTTTCCTATGGCGCGACGCTCAGCGTGGCGAACGCCGACCAGCAGCTTCGCCCCGGCATGACCGCGACCGCGGATATCGTGACCAATGCGCGTGCCAATGTACTGCTCGTGCCGAACGCGGCGCTGCGTTTCAAGCCAGCGGCGACCAGCCCGAACGCGGCTGCCAGCGGCGGGATCACCGGTGCGCTCGTGCCGACCCGGCCTCGCCGTGGCGGTGGCGGCGCGCCACGTACGGCGACGCTCGGCGCGGGGGCGAAGCAGACTGTCTATATCAAGGGCGAGGACGGCCAGCCGAAGCCGGTCGAGATCACCACGGGCGTGACCAACGGCACCGTGACTGAAGTCGTCGGCGGCGACCTGAAGCCCGGCGATGACGTGATCACCGGCCAGCTCAACGGCGACAGCACGAAGAGCAGCGGCCAGCGGCGTCGCCCCGGTGCCGGCGGTGGGGCCGGGGGCGGGCAGCGCGGTGGCCAGTAAGCCTGTCCCGGCCGGGAGTTCGCAGCCGCTGATCCGGCTGCGCGACGTGACCAAGATCTACGGTGAGGGCGCGACTGCGTTCAAGGCGCTGAAGGGTGTCGACCTCGATATCCAGCAGGGCGATTTCGTCGCGGTGATGGGCGCATCGGGATCGGGCAAGTCGACCACGATGAACATCCTGGGTTGTCTCGACGTGCCGAGCTCGGGCACTTTTCTGTTCCGGGGGCATCATGTCGAACGGCTCGGCCGCGACCAGCGCGCGCTGCTCCGGCGCCGCTATCTCGGGTTCGTCTTCCAGGGCTTCAACCTGCTGGCGCGCACCACCGCGCTGGAGAATGTCGAACTGCCTTTGCTCTATCGCGGCGACCCGAAGAAGCAGCGCTACGAGGCGGCGATGGCGGCGCTCGACAAGGTCGGGCTGGCCAAATGGTGGGATCATACGCCGGCCGAACTGTCCGGCGGCCAGCAGCAGCGTGTCGCCATCGCCCGCGCGATCGTGACATCGCCCGACGTGCTGCTCGCCGACGAGCCGACCGGCAATTTGGATTCGGAGCGCTCGGTCGAGATCATGGAATTGCTCAGCGGCCTGAACCGCGATGCCGGGATCACCGTGCTGATGGTCACGCATGAGCCGGAGATGGCTGCCTTTGCGCGGACCATCGTCCATTTCAAGGACGGGCTGGTCGAGCGGATCGACACCAATCACCATGCAGGGGAGAGGGTGTCGTGAGGGTGAACCACCTTCGCCCTCTCCCCTCAAGGGGAGAGGGTTGCGCAGACTTGGTTCCGCTTCTTCAGCGGGACCTAGTCGAAGCTGGGAGAGGGGTGTGCGGTCCGCAGGACCGCGCGGCGCGAAGCGCCGCATCGGCCCCTCTCCCCACCTTCGCCAAGGCAGCAAGCTGCCAAGCTCCGGTACCCTCTCCCCTGTCCAGGGGAGAGGGCGGGATGATCTGATGCTCGCCACCACCTTCCTCCTCGCGATCCGGTCGATCCTGCGGCACAAGCTGCGGTCGTTCCTGACGACGCTCGGCATCATCATCGGCGTCGGCGCGGTCGTCACCATGGTCACGCTCGGCCAGGCCACCACGGCCGCCGTGCAGAAACAGATCTCCGCGCTCGGCACCAACGTGCTTCAGGTCCGTCCGGGCCAGGGCTTTGGCCGAGGTGGCGGCGGGCCGCGTCCGCCCGATTTCAAGCCCGACGACGTCCAGGCCATCGCCGACCAGATCGCCGGCGTCACCGCCGTCGCGCCCCAGGCCCAGTCGACCGCGACCGCGATCTATGAAGGCGCCAACTGGTCGACCACGATCAACGGCACCACCTCGGCCTATTTCCAGGTCCAGCCCTGGCCGCTGTCCGCCGGTCGCGGTTTCACCGGCCCCGAGGAACAGGCGGGCAAGGCAGTGTGCATCATTGGCAGCACCGTCGCGCAGAATCTGTATCGCGGGGGCGCGGCGGTCGGCACGCGGATGCGCATCGGCGGTATTTCCTGCGACGTCATCGGCGTGCTCTCGACGCGCGGCCAGGCCGGTTTCGGCGGCGACCAGGACGATGTCGTCATCATGCCGCTCAAGGCAGTGCAGCGGCGCTTCACGGGATCGACCGATATCCGCCTGATGCTGGTGGGCGTCGACGAGGCCTATTCGACCGCGACAGTACAGTCGGGGATCGAGGACCTACTGCGCGAGCGCCGCAACATCACCGGCAGCAAGACCGACGATTTCAACATCTTCGACACCAAGCAGATATCCGACACGCTGACCGGCACGACCACGCTGCTGACCAGCATCGTCACCGCGGTGGCGGCGATCTCCCTGCTGGTCGGCGGGATCGGGATCATGAACATCATGCTCGTTTCGGTGACAGAGCGGACGCGCGAGATCGGCATCCGCCTCGCCATCGGCGCGGTCGCGCGCGAGGTGCTGCTCCAGTTCCTGGTCGAGGCGGTGGCGCTGTCCTGCCTCGGCGGGCTGATCGGCCTGGTGGTGGCGCAGGTCGCGATCCTCTCGCTCGCGCCGCTGATGCAGGTGACGTGGATCTTCGTGCCGGAGATCAATATGCTCGCGTTCGGCATCTCGGCGGTGATCGGGGTGGTGTTCGGCTATTTTCCGGCGCGACGGGCTGCGTCGCTCAACCCGATCGACGCTTTGCGGCACGAATGAATCTCGCCCTCTCCTTCAACGGAGGGGCTCAAAGAGGTCGGACAAGTGCCCGCAGCCTTTCGAGATCCGCTGGCGTATCGATGTCGATCAGTTCAGCGGGCGACGTCACCACATGCCTGCCCGCGCGTACCAGGTCGCGCGCGCCGGCATCGCCTTCGAGGTTCAGCAGGAAATCGAATTGCCCCGCGCCGAACACGGCCGGCGGGCAGGGGTTCACCCCGTCGCTCGAGGCGACCACCGAATGGCGCGAATCCATCGCCTCGATCAGGTGATAGAGGTGGGAGGCGGTGACGCGCGGCATGTCTGCGAGGGCGATCACCACCGCTTCCGCACCATCGTCGCGCGCATTCTGCACGCCAAGCTTCACTGACCGCGACATACCGATCTGCGGATCGTCATTATGGATCACCCGGTATCCCCGGCTCCCGAAATCGAGATCGGTGCCGTTCTTCACCACGAAACGCGCCTGGAAGGGGATATCCTCGAACGCCGTCACCACATGCATCGCCAGCGGCTGGCCCAGGAAATTCTGCTCCAGCTTGTCGACGTCGCCGAAGCGTTCGGAACGCCCCGCCGCGAGCAGGATCAGCACGGTCTTCTCGACATGGATCATGATGCGTTCTTGCCGTCCCGGAAATTGAAGGCGCCCACCATTGCCGCCGCGATCGACAGCGCGATTTCGGCAGGGCCGACCGCGCCGATGTCGAGGCCGACCGGCGCATCGATACGGTCGAGCGCCGCCGCGCCAACCCCCTGCGCGGCGAGCCGTTCCCGCCGCGCGGCGTGGCTGCGACGGGAGCCGAGCGCGCCGACATAGGCGGTGGGCGCGGCCAGCGCGGCGATCAGGGCGGGATCGTCGATCTTGGTGTCGTGGCTCAGCGTCACCACCGCCGTCGACGGGCCGGGCGCATAGGCCGCGACCGCCTCATCCGGCCAGCGATCGTCGAGCGTGACGCCGGGGAAACGCTCCTCGGTCAGGAAGCGGGCGCGGGGATCGATCACCACCGTGTCGATGCCCAGTTCGCGCGCCAGCCCGGCAAGCGCCTGCGCGATCTGCACCGCGCCGACGATCAGCAGGCGGCGCGGCGGATCGTATCGGTTGAGGAAGGCCGACCCGGTCTCAAGCGGGCGTGCGTCGCTGTGTCCGGTATCGAGGCTGGTCGACACGGTCAGTGCCTTGCCCGCGTCGCGCGCCTCGGCGATCCGGTCGAACAGTTCGGGGTCGAAGCCTTCGGCCGAGACCGGCTGCACCATCACCGCGATCTCGCCGCCGCAGGGCAGGCCGACTTCCCAGGCGGCGGCATCGGCGACGCCATAGCTCTTCACCCGGAACGGCGCGCCGGCGATCACTTCTGCGGCGGTGGCGAGGATGTCGCTCTCGATGCACCCACCGGAGACGGAGCCTTCGAACCGTCCGTCGGCATGCACCAGCATATGGCTGCCGCGCGGTCGCGGCGCCGACCCCCAGGTGGAGACGACCGTGGCGATCGCCATCGGCGCGCCCTTCCAGGCCTGGGCGGCGGCGAGGACGGTGTCGTTATCGGCCATTCAAAAACACTCCGTCATGCTGAACTTGTTTCAGCATCCATGCGCGGACAGGTGCACCACGAGTGACGCCTGCGGGGCGATGGCCGCGCATGGACCCTGAAACAAGTTCAGGGTGACGAGCATATGGCCTCATATCGGCGGCAACCCCGCCAGCACCTTGTCGAGCGTCATCGGAAACTCCCGCACCCTGACCCCGCACGCATTGTACACCGCATTGGTCACCGCCGCGCCGGCGCCGGAGATGGTCAGTTCGCCCAGACCTTTCGCCCCGACCGGATTGGCATGATGGTCCAGATCCTCGATGAAATGCACGTCGAGATGCGGCACATCCGCATGTACCGGCACATGATATTCGCCGAGATCATGGTTCACGAAATGGCCATGGCGCCGGTCGAGCTCGGCACCTTCCATCAGCGCATAGCCGATGCCCCAGATCATCCCGCCGATCGCCTGGCTGCGCGCCGTCTTGGCGTTGAGGATTCGTCCCGCCTCGAACACGCCGAGCATTCGCCGCACCCGCACGGCGCCGGTGACGGCATTGACCGCGACTTCGGCGAACTGAGCGCCGTGCGCCGCCTGGCTATAGGTGCGCGCATTCCTGCCCTGGCTGATCTTGCCTGTCGCCACCAGCGGCGTAGTGCCGACCAACTCGTCCAGCGCCACGCGGCGGTTGCCCGCGATAGCGTGGCCGTCCTTCAGCGTCATGTTCTCCGGCGTCGTGCCCATGCGCTCCGCCAGTTCGGCGACCAGATCCTCGCACGCCAGCGCCACCGACGATCCAGCACTGGCCGCGCCGAACGATCCGCCCGATCCGGCGCCCGGCGGCAGATCGGTATCACCCAGCTTCACGTCGACGCACCGGATCGGTAACCCAAGCGACTCTCCCGCGATCTGCGCGAGGATGGTGTAGGTGCCGGTGCCGATATCGGTCATGTCGGTCTCGACCGTCGCGCGCCCGTCGGTGCCGAGCGTCACCCGCGCCTGCGAATCGACCAGCAGGTTGATCCGCACCGCCGACGCCATGCCCATGCCGATCAGCCATTCGCCGTCGCGCACTGATCCG
Organism: Sphingomonas sp. QA11; assembly: GCF_028473665.1. Lineage (GTDB taxonomy): Bacteria > Pseudomonadota > Alphaproteobacteria > Sphingomonadales > Sphingomonadaceae > Sphingomonas > Sphingomonas phytovorans. The sequence continues at coordinate 113,990 of NZ_CP098774.1, forward strand.
GGCGTCGGCCGCCTGCGTGCCCAGCCGAACATCGCCGCCCCCCGGTCGAGGCATTCGACCAGCCGCCGGGTCGAGAAGGGCTGGCCTGTCGTCGGATCGGCCGCGGGTTCGTTGAGCTTGCGGAAATCGACCGGATCGCGGCCGAGCTGTTCGGCCAGCTCGTCCATTGCCGTTTCCAGCGCGAGCATGCCGACCGCCTCGCCCGGTGCGCGCACCGCGCCGGCCTGGACCATGTCGAGCGTCACGACCTTGTGGCTGAACTGCCTGACGGGCGCAGCGTAAAGCGGGATGGTGCCAAGCGCGACCGGCTCCATGAAGCCGCCGTCCGGGCCCTGGCTCACCACGCTGTCATGCCCGATCGCGGTCAGCCTGCCATTCTCGTCGGCGGCGAGCCGGATGCGCTGGTGCGTGTCGGTGCGGCGATAGACATTGTGGAAGAGTTGCGCCCGCGCCATCGCGATCTTGACCGGACGGCCGATCCGCCGTGCCGCGATTGCCGCCATCACCGCCTCCGGCCCGAGCAGCTTCCCGCCGAACCCGCCGCCGATATAGGGCGAGACGATCCGGACGTTCCGGGCCTCGATGCCCACTGCCGCTGCGAGGATCTGCTTCGCCGCGTGCAGGATCTGCAGGCTTGAATAGAGGGTTAGCTTCTCGCCTTCCCACACCGCGATGGAAGCGTGGGGCTCCATCGCTGCATGCACCTGGTTGGGCGTCGAATAGAGCTGGTCGATGCTCGCGGCCGCTCCTGCCATCGCCGCATCGATGTCGCCGATCGTCAGGTCCTGAAGGCGCGAATCCTTCGGCGGTCCGCTCGCTTCGGCGACATCGGCCATCGTGTCGAACCGTCCCGGCTCGGGCTCGACCGTCACCCGCACCGCGCGCGCCGCATCCCGCGCCGCCTCGAAGCTGGTCGCGACGGCGGCGCCGAGAACCTGGTCCCAATGATCGATCTCGCCATTGCCGCTATGCGCCGGCGAGAAACCCGCCGCCTGGCGCGCGACGCGCTGATCGTCGACGATGATGTCGATCACGCCGGGCAGCGCGCGTGCGGTCTCGATATCGAAGCCGGTCACCTTGCCCTTCGCCGCGGGCGCGGTGATCAGATACCCATAGGCGACATTCTCGATCTGGTGCTCATAGCCATAGGTCGCGGCACCCGTGACCTTGAGCACGCCGTCGACCCGGTCGAGGCCCTTGCCCAGCACATCCTGCACGCCACGATCGAGCGCGAGGCCGGGATGATCGGCGTCCATGCGGTATTCGGTCATGCCGCCTCTCCGGTCAGGTCGCGCAGGCACGCGATCAGCACGCGGCGGGTGAGCGGGATCTTGAAGTCGTTCGACCCGAAGCCCCTGGCATCCGCCAGCAGGGCATCCGCCGCCGCCTCGAATACGGCGGTGGAAGGCGTCTTGCCCACCAGGGCCGCTTCGACCGCCGGGTCGCGCCAGGGCATCGGTGCGAGCCCGCCAAAGGCGAGGGCCGCTGACGCGATCCTGCCGTTTTCGACCGCGACGATCCCGGCGACCGACACCAGGGCGAAGGCATAGGAGGCCCGGTCGCGCACCTTGCGGTAGAGCTGCGTGCCGGCGGGGGGCGGGGGCAGGTCGATATGAGTGATCAGTTCGCCCGGCTCGATCATGGTTTCGATATGCGGGGTGTCGCCGGGCAGGCGGTAGAAATCCCCGATCGCGATCCGCCGCCGGTCACCATCCGGTTTGAGCGTCACGATCGTTGCGTCAAGCGCGCGCATCGCCACCGCCATGTCGCTCGGATGAGTCGCGATGCACTGGTCGCTCGTGCCGAGCACGGCGAGGATACGGTTGAACCCGCCGATCGCCGCGCAGCCCGAACCCGGCACGCGCTTGTTGCACGGCATGGCGGTGTCGTAGAAATAATAGCAGCGCGTCCGCTGGAGCAGGTTGCCCCCGGTCGACGCCTTGTTGCGCAACTGCCCCGATGCGCCGGCGAGAAGGGCGCGGCTCAGCACCGGATAGTCCTTGATGATGCGTGCATCGGCGGCAAGATCGCTGTTCGGCACCAGCGCGCCGATCGTCAGCCCGCCATCGGCCCGCTCCTCGACCCGTGCCAGGTCGAGCCGGCTGATATCGACCAGCCTCTCCGGCGTCTCGATCTGCAATTTCATCAGGTCGAGCAGGTTGGTCCCGCCGGCGATGAAGCGTCCGCCGGCGACGACGGCTGATTCCGGGCTGTCGGCTTTCACATAATCGAACGTTTTCATGCCTCAGCCACTTCACGGGCAGCGGGTGAAAGCGCCGCAACTTCGGCGATTGCGTCCACGATGTTCGGGTAGGCCGAGCAGCGACACAGATTGCCGCTCATCCGCTCCGATATCTCGATGTCGGTCAACTCGATATCGTCGAGCGACCCGCTGACATGGCTTGGCCATCCTTTCGCTACCTCGTCGAGCATGCCGACCGCCGAGCAGATCTGGCCCGGCGTGCAATAGCCGCACTGGAATCCGTCATGCTTCACGAAGGCGGCCTGGAGCGGGTGAAGATTGTCGGCGCTGCCAAGCCCTTCGATCGTCAAGATGTCATCATCCTGATGCATCACCGCCAGCGTGAGGCACGAATTGATCCGCCGCCCGTTCACCAGGACGGTGCATGCGCCGCACTGGCCATGGTCGCATCCCTTCTTGGTGCCGGTCAGGCCGAGATGCTCGCGCAGCAGATCGAGCAGGGATGCGCGGATATCGGGCTCGGCCTCGCGGGGCTCGCCGTTGATTGTGAAGTGCATGGGGTCGCCCCTCCTGGCTGACTGGGGTAACGCGTTTGGGAAGGATCGTTTCCGGTAATGGATAGCATAGTGAAACTTTTTCGTCTGTCGTTGCGCAAGCGAAATCTCGTCGGTGCGTTGCTGGCGCTGGCGCCCGGCGCCGCGATCGGGCAGACCGCACCGGTGACACCGCCTTCGCCTCCGCTGTCCCCCGTGATCGTGATCGCGCACCGCGGCGTCAGCGGCCTGCGTCCGGAACACACGCTTGCCTCGTACGAACTTGCCATCGAGCAGGGCGCTGACTTTATCGAGCCCGATCTGGTGCCGACCAAGGACGGCGTGCTGGTCGCCCGGCACGAGAACGACATCACCGAGACGACCGATGTCGCGAAGCACACTGAATTCGCCGCGCGCAAGACGACCAAGGTGATCGACGGCGAGAAGCACACCGGCTGGTTCACCGAGGATTTCACGCTGGTCGAGCTGAAGACGCTGCGCGCGAAAGAGCGCCTGCCGATGCTCCGCCCCGACAACGCACAATATGACGGCCAGTTCGAGGTGCCGACCCTGGCCGAGATCATCGCGCTGGCGAAGAAGCATTCGGTCGGTGGCCGGATCGTCGGTATCTATCCGGAGACCAAGCACCCGACCTATTTCGCCTCGATCGGCCTGCCGCTCGAGAAAAGGCTCGTTGCGCAACTCAAGGCAGCGGGCTGGCACGACGCGAGCGCGCCGGTCTTCATCCAGTCGTTCGAGGTGAACAACCTGAAGGCGCTGCACAAGCTGACCGGTATCCGCCTGATCCAGCTGATGGACGCGAACGGGGCGCCGGCCGACAATGCCGCGCCAAGCTATGCCGCGATGGCGACGCCGGAGGGGCTGAAAGCGGTCGCCGCCTATGCGTGGGGCATCGGCCCCAACAAGGACATGATCATCAAGGGCGATGCCGCGCCGTCGACGCTGGTGGCCGACGCCCATGCGGCGGCCCTGCGTCTCCACCCCTGGACCTTCCGCGCGGAGAATTTCTTCCTGCCGCCGTCGATGCGCGTCGGCATCAATCCGCGCGCGCATGGCCGTCTTTCGGACGATATTCGCCGCTATCTGGCGCTCGGCATCGATGGCTTCTTCACCGATTTCACGGCGATCGGCGTCGAAGCGCGGGGCACCCGAGTCAATTGAGAAGAGACGATCGATGCGCAAGATCCTGATTCCCGTCGCTCTGGCGCTGCCGCTTCTCGGCGGCGGCTGCCTGGTCAAGACGGCGGCCAATGTCGTCACCCTGCCGGTCAAGGCGGCGGGCCAGACCGTCGACTGGGCGACGACCAGCCAGGACGAGGCGGACCGCAACGCCGGCCGCAAGCTGCGCAAGGAAGACCAGAAGCGCGCGAAGGAAGAGCGCAAGGCGCGACGCGAACAGGCGCGGCAGGAGCAGGCGCAGCAGGACCAGCGCTGAGACCGGCGCCCGCGTTTTCCGGAATAGACGCCTGAGACTTGACCTCGCGCACCACGTGCGCGGCGTATCCGCTTGACTTGCCATCACCGGCAGATACCTTCCCTCCCGGTCGCAGCGGTCGGGAGTACGCGGCGTAACCGGGCCATAATCCGGAAAGTTTGCCGACCGTGTCACATACTCACCCGTGCCGTATCGCGTTCTCCCTCGTCACCGCCCTTGTTGTCGCATCCGGTGCCCATGCCGAGCTTGGCGGCACGGTATCGGGCGTGAAGTCGGACAGCGCGCGCATGGCCGCGCAGATGGCCTCGGTGACGATCGGCAACTATTCCCGTCACGACCTGACCCGCGCCAATGGCGGGGCCGTGCATGAATTCACCAACGCCAATGGCCAGGTTTTCGCGATAACCTGGTCGGGGCCGGGCAAGCCCGATCTGCGTGCGCTGCTCGGCCGCTATTTCACGACATTCCAGGCGGCCGGCGGCGCGACCGGCCGGGCCATGCATTCGCTGCGCCGTCCTCAGCAGGTCAACCAGGCCGACCTGCAAATCCAGACCGGGGGACATATGGGCTGGTTCAGCGGCGTCGCCTTCATCCCCTCGCTCGCGCCGGCAGGTTTCTCGCCCGGCGACCTGCCGCAAGAACCATGATCGCGGCCCGATCTTTCCTTGCGCTGATCGCCGCCCTGGCCCTGACGGGATGTGGCGGTTCCGATTCGTCGACCCCGGTCGCCATGGTGACGCCGGCACCGACCCCAACGCCTGCCCCGACCCCTACACCCACGCCCGCCGCTACCGCGAACATGGCGACCGTCACGCTCGATGCGGGCCCCGCCGCGCTCGGCGTCGGTTCCAACGCATACACCGCGTTCAACGAACCCTATGTGACGGTCACCATCTGCGCGCCGGGGTCGACCAGCAATTGCCAGACGATCGACCATATCATCCTCGACACCGGATCGGTCGGGCTGCGGATCATCAAGCCGGTGCTCAACGCGAGCCTCCTGTCAGCCTTGCCGACCGAAACCGATGGCGCCAGCAATCCGGTCGGTGAATGCTATCAATACGTCAATTCCTATGCCTTCGGTTCGGTGCGCACCGCGGATTTCTCGATCGCGGGGGAGAAGGTCGCCAACATGCCCTTCCAGGCGATCGGAGATTCCGGCAGCTTCGCCGCCGTGCCGTCGACTTGTTCGGCGGGCGGCGGAAGCGCGGTCACGACGGTGCAGGATTTCGGCGCCAACGGGATCATCGGTGTCGGCACGACCACCACTGACTGCGGCGCCTATTGCACAAGCGCGGGGGGATCGTCGGCGGCGATCTATTATGATTGTCCGACCGGCGGATGCAGCACGATCATCGGCCGTGCGTCCAATGCGGCGGCGCCGTTCGAGCAACTGCCCAACCCGGTGGCTGCCTTCCCGGTCGACAATAACGGCACCATTCTCGCCCTGCCGTCGGTGCCGCAGGCCGGGCTGGCGAGGCTGACCGGCACGGTGACCTTCGGCATCGGCACCCAGGCCGACAATATACTGACCGCCGCGACCATCCTGCCGGTGACGACCACGTTGAGCCGGCTCGGGCCGGGCGTGCTCACCGCCACCTACAACGGCAAGCAACTGACCCAGAGTTTCCTCGATAGCGGCAGCAACGACTATTACTTCATCGATACGACGCTCAATCCCTGCACCGACAAAAGCCTGATCGCCTTCTATTGCCCGGCTTCGCCGACGCCACTGTCACCGATGCTGACCGGAACCAACGGAACGACCGCAAGCGGCATGTTCACCCTGTACAGCCCGCTCAGCGTCGCCGGCTCCTCGACCGTGGCGCCTGGGCTTGGAGTGAACCCGACACTCGTCACGCCCCCGCTGCCGTTCGCCAACAGCTTCGACTTCGGCATGCCCTTCTTCTTCGGCCGTACGGTCTATACCGCGATCGAGGGTCGTCCGGCGGGCGGGGTGCAGGGACCTTATTTCGCCTTCTGACGGGTGACGGCCGTTTGGCTGGGATTCCGAGAGGTGCGCAGTCAAATGCGTCATGCCGGACCTGTTCCGGCATCCGTCGGCCCGCAGGAATCGAAACTCGTTGGCACGCGGCACGGTGGACCCCGGAACAGGTCCGAGGTGACGATCTAAGCAAGATGAATCTGCCTCTATTCGCCGCCCAGCACCGCCGCGACCGCCAGCAGCACTTCGGGCCGCACCTGCACGCCGATATGGCTGCTCCGCACGCGGATGTGCCGGCATCCCGGCTCGCGGCAGATCGCGCCGTTGACCAGCCCGTCGCTCGCGCTCCAGATCGCCGTCGCGGGGACGGGCAGGGGTCGCGCCACTTCGGCCGCCAGCGCTTTCACCCGGGGATCGTCGATCCGCTCGCCCGTCAGCCATTCGAACGCGCGCCACACATTGGTCGCGCGCGGGCTGCCGGCGAAGGGCGAGCTGACCGTGATCACCTCGCGCACCAGATCGGGCAGGCGGTGCGCCGCCATCCGCGCCATGATCCCGCCCAGGCTGACCCCGATCAGCGTGACCTTCTCGCCCGTCTCGTCATGGATCTCGCTGATTCGCTCGAACAGCTTCTCGCCCTCTGGCCCGATCGCGCGCGTGCCGAAATTGCGGCCAAGGCCCCAGCCATAGGCGCGGTAGCCAAGCCGGTTGAGATAGCCGCGCATCGCGAAGTTCGACCGATCGGCATTGACCAGCCCGGGCAAGATCAGGATCGGACGCCCGTCGCCCCGCGGTGCGGCGGCGAGCTTGCGCCGGCCCCAGAGGAACTGCCCCAGACCCAGCGCGCCGCGCGGAAGCTCCATCGCCCAGAGCAGCAGGGAAGGGGCCTTCGCCTCGGCCATCATTCGAACCATCCAAGCACCGTCACGGGAAAGGGCGTCCAGGCCCCGACCCGCACGCCGGCATGGCGGAGTGCATCGCCAGTCCAGGCGTTGCAGGTCCGAACCGCGCTGTAACGGCCCCGCGCCTCGTAAAAGGCGTCATAGCTGGCATAGCCGAACTGGTGGCCTGGCCGCTGCCCGTTGTCGGTCCGGAAGCTGGCACGGATGAAGGCTGCAAGGCGGCGATACTCCTCGGGGCGCAGTATCACGCTGCGTATGTCGCCCTCATCATCGGCGTTAACGCGCGGCTCGGGCACATGGTCGACATGCATCACGGTGCGGTCGCTACCCATCGCCGCGCCAAGGATGGTCAGCGGCTTCACATCGGCCCAGGTCGGCGTTTCGAGATAGAAGGTCCGCTCGCCCCAGCCGATCGAGACATGGCTGTACCTGGCATAGCGCGGATCGCGCAGGTCTTCGGCACGAAGCAGGTCGCGCCAGTCCTCGCCCCCGCCGACCATCGGCACGACGATGCCGGTGTGGATGCCGTTGCTCTCGATATAGATTCGCACGCCCGTTTCAGGCTGAGTCCAGCCGGGATTGGACGGGATCGCCCCGCCGACCATGCCCGCCGCGCCATAAGCAAGGAGGATCGCGACCAGCGCGGCGACGGCCGCGCCCAGCAGCCTTGCGCCGTTCCGCAACGGGTGGATTTTCGGCGGCATCGCGAGTGTGATATGGTATTTCAATGACGGACGAAACGCATGTTCTCGACTGCCCGCCCGAGGGCGCGTCTCCCGACTGGACGATTCCGCAGGACTGGTCGCACTATACGCCTGGGGAACATGCGGTGTGGGACACGCTGTTCGACCGCCAGGCAAAGCTGCTCCCGGGCCGTGCGTCGGAGGCCTATCTTCGCGGTCTCGACGTGCTCAAGCTCTCCAAACCGGGCATCCCCGATTTCGAGGAACTGTCCGAGCGATTGATGGGCCTGACCGGCTGGCAGGTGGTCGCGGTGCCCGGCCTGGTGCCCGACGACGTGTTTTTCGACCATATGGCCAACCGGCGTTTCGTCGCGGGCAATTTCATCCGCAGGCCCGACCAGCTCGATTATCTGCAGGAGCCGGACGTCTTTCACGACGTGTTCGGCCATGTGCCGATGCTCGCCGATCCGGTGTTCGCGGATTATCTTGAGGCCTATGGCCGCGGCGGCCAGCGCGCGCTCGAACTCGGGGCGCTCAAGCATCTTGCCCGGCTTTACTGGTACACGGTCGAATTCGGCCTGATCGCCCAGCCCGAGGGACTGCGCATCTATGGTTCGGGGATCGTCTCCAGCTTCGCCGAAAGCCGCTTCGCGCTTGACGATCCAAGCCCCAACCGGATCGCCTTCGACCTGAAGCGGGTGATGCGGACAGACTATCGGATCGACGATTTCCAGCAGAATTATTTCGTGATCCAGAGCTTCGACGACCTGCTTCGGCTGACGGTGGAGACCGATTTCGCGCCGCTCTATGCCGAAATCATGGCGCAGCCGGATGTGCCGGTGGCGGAGATATTGCCCGGGGATGTGGTGCTGACTCATGGCACGCAGGATTACGCGCGGGGGAAGGCGGCCCGCTAAATTCCTCTCTGTTCCGGGGAGGAATAAATTACCAGCTTCCGAAACCCGGGGTCTCAGCTTCCTTGCCGCTGTTCCGCACCGGCCTTCTCCACCCGAGGCGGTGCCGCTTGCGCAGCCTCAGCGTCGGCCAGTCGCCGATCTGCGTGCGTCCGGCGAGGAACAGACCTTCGCGCCGATAGGCCCGGGCTACGGCCGCCGCCTGGGTGTCGAGCAGCCCCGCCAGCACCAGCGCCCCGCCCGGTTCGAGCGCGGCGCCGATCGCCGGGGCCAGGGCGATCAGCGGACCCGCCAGGATATTTGCGACGATCAGGTCATAGGGTGCGCGTCGTGCGATGAGCGGATGGTCAACGCCGGAAGCGACGGCAAGCGCGAGTTGCCCCATGCCGTGCCCGAGCGCGATGTCGTTCAAATCGGCATTGTCTGCCGTCACCTCGATCGAGGCCGGGTCGATGTCGGACGCCGTGGCATAGGCCCGTGGCCAGAGGTGCATCGCGGCGAAAGCGAGCAGCCCCGTTCCCGTGCCCACATCGATGACATTGCGGAACATCGCGCCGCGCTGCTTCAACCCGTCGAGCGTCATCAGGCAGCCGCTGGTCGTCTGGTGCTGCCCGGTGCCGAACGCGCGGCTCGCCTCGATCCGGAACGCACGGGTGCCGGGCGGCACCGTGCCGCGATTGGCCTCGGTATGGATATAGAAGCGGCCGGCACGGACCGGCTCGATGCCGGCCTGGCTCAGCGTGACCCAGTCCTGCTCGACCACGCGCTCGGGCTTCGCCTTGCTCGCCGCGCCGCTTGGCACCAGCGCGCGCACGACCGCAACGGTCGCGGCATCGGGCTTGCCGTCGAAAAAGGCGTCGAGCCGCCAGCTGTCGGGATCGTCCTCCACCTCCTCGCTGGTCAGCAACACCGGCGCGGGATCAAGCGCCGCCAGCGCCGGTGACTCGAAATCGATCGCCTCTGCTTCGTCGCGGGTGCAGGGCAAGGTGAGCTTCCAGCTCTCGGCCATCAGGTTTCTCCGTTCGTACGGAGCGCCAAGCAGAAGAACCGGGTTTCGACAAGCGCCGCCGCCCCGAAGAGCGGCGGCGTGAAGCATCTATGCCCTGAGCGCTTCGGCGATGGTCTCGGCAAGAGGCGTGGTCGGCCGTCCGATCAGTCGTGCCAGCTCGTGCGATTCGTCGAACAGCGCATCATGCGCCGCCGCTGAGTCCGAATCCGCCAGCAGCGCGGCCAGTCCCTCGGGCAGGCCGGCACCGAGAAGCGCCGCGCGATAGTCGGCCTCGGGCATGTCGACATAGGGAATCGTACGCCCGGCCTGGCGGGAGAGTTCGGCGGCGAAGCCGGCCAGCGTGTAGGACGTATCGCCCGCCAGTTCGTGCACGACGCGGGGCCCGGTATCGTCGATCAGCGCGGCCGCCGCCGCCACGGCATAATCGGCGCGGGCCGCGCTCGAGATGCGCCCGTTGCCCGCACTGCCGATCAGGGCACCGTGCTGGAGCGCGGACGGGATCGAGGCGGTGTAATTCTCCGTGTACCAGCCGTTGCGCAACAGGGTGAAGGGCAGGCCGCTCGCCGCGACCAGTGCCTCGGTCCGGCGGTGCTCCTCGGCGAGACCGAGCGCTGAGACATCGGCGTGGAGCACACTGGTATAGGCGATGCGCTCGACGCCAGCGCGCCGCGCCGCGTCGATCACCTTGCCATGCTGGGCGACTCGCGCGCCGAGCGCATTGGACGAGATCAGCAACACGCGTGCCGCGCCCGCCAACGCGGCGTCGAGCGTCTCGGGCCGGTCATAGTCACCCTCGCGGATGGCGACGCCTTCGGGAAAGAGCCTGGCGGCACGGGCGGGGTCACGGACGATCGCCGCCACGGCGGCTGGTCCGGCGCGTTCGGCAAGCGCGGCGACGACATGTCGGCCGAGCTGTCCGCTCGCGCCGGTAACGAAGAAACGGGGGGTGGTGCTCATGATCGGTTCCAGTCTCGGTTTGTTGACTAGGTCTCAGATAGAGACCATAAGCCATGCCCGTAAGACGGCACTTTCCCGTACCCTGGTTACCTGGAGGATACCATGCAAGACCCCGATCCGGCACCGCATGCCGCGCTCGGCGCCAAGTTCGAGAGCTGGGTCGCGATGGGGTTCGACGACACGCGCTGCCCGGTGCGCAACCTGCTCGACCAGATCGGGGATCGCTGGTCGATGCTGCTTCTCTCGGCGCTGGCGGCCGGGCCGAAGCGTTTCAGCGCGCTTGCCCGAGCCGTGCCCGACATCTCGAAGCGGATGCTCACCCAGACGCTGCGCACGCTCGAGACCGACGGCTTCGTCCACCGCGACGTTCAGCCGACGGTGCCGCCGAGCGTCACCTATTCGCTGACGCCGCTCGGTCGGAGCTTCGCCGCGCCACTGCTCGGGCTGGTCGAATGGGCCGAGGCGAATTTCGCGACGGTGCTTGAGGCCCGTGGACGGATGGCACGGGCGGCATAAGCTATTCGGCGTTCAGCGCGCGACGTTGAAGGCCGAATACCGATCGTCAGCGGACGTAGCTTGCCCCGTTCACGTCGATCACGCCGCCGGTCATCGATGGCGGCGCGTCGAGCGCCAGGAAGCGCGCTGCCTCGGCCACTTCCTCCGGCATCGCGACCCGGCCGAGCGGGATGTCGGCGAGCAGCTTGTCGCCGCCCCGGCTTGCCAGATATTCCTCCGCCATGCCGGTCATGGTGAAGCCCGGGCACACCGCGAAGGCGAGGATGCCCTGGGCGGCATAGCCACGCGCGATCGACTTGGTCATCGCGACCATGCCGGCCTTGGAGGCGGCGTAGTGCCAGTGCGCCGGTGAATCGCCGCGATAGGCGGCGCGGCTGGCGATGTTGACGATCCTGCCGCCGGACTCGCGTTCCTGCCAGTGGCGCACCGCGAGCCGGCAGAGCTCGGCCGACGCGGTCAGGTTGATGCGCATCGTGCGCTCCCAGTCGGCGACCCACGCGTCATGCGGTCGGTCGACCGGGTTCGCCTCGAACACGCCGGCATTGTTGATCAGGACGTCGACCCGCCCCTCGAACAGCTCGAGCGCCGAATCCCACAATGCCTGTGGGGCTGCCGGATCGGCGAAGTCGGCGGGAATGCCGCTCGCCGTGCCCTGGCCGATAAGATGGATGCCGGGGCGGGCAAGCGCGACGGCAATCGCCGCCCCGATCCCGCGGCTGCTGCCGGTGAGGAGGATGTTGGTCATGGCGCGCGCCTTAGCCGCCGCCGCCGTGCGCCGTCACCCCTGCTCGCATCGGGGGAAGCAAGAATCGTATCGACTATGCTCGCGGGGGCGTCGGCCGGCCTATTGCTGCCTGCCACGGCGGGCGACCCGCTCGACTGCATCGGCCACGGTTCTGTACAAGGCCGGCGGCAGATCATGACCCATGCCACTGACCAGCATGAATTCGGCCCCCGGAATTGACGATGCCGTATCCGCGCCGCAGGCTGGAAGGATCAGCGGGTCGTCTGCCCCGTGCACCACCAGCGTCGGCGCGGTGATGGTGGCCAGCCGCGTCCGGCGGTCGCCGGTGACGGCGATCGCGGCGATCTGTCGCCCGAAGCCGCCAGGATCATGGGCCCGCCGCAGTTCCTCGAGAACCAGCGCGCGCTGGGTCTCCTCGTCGAACGGATAGCCGCTACCGGCGATGCGCCGCGCAAAAGCCAGGCCGTGGGCCAGGAATCCTGCCTCGTCGGCGAAGGGGTCCGGCGCGCGTGTCGTCATCATCGCCATGACATCCGGCGCGGCCGGCGGAAGGGAGGGGTTGCCCGAACCGGACATGATGGAGGTAAGCGACAGGACCCGATCCGGATGCTCGCTTGCGACGATCTGCGCGATCATGCCGCCCATCGACCTGCCGACGACATGGGCCCGGTCAATCGACAGCGCATCGAGCAGGCCGATGGCGTCGCCGGCCATGTCGTGGAGGGTATAGGGCACGTCAGGCCGCTGACCGGCCATGAGCATGGCGGCGAGCGTGCCGAAATCCGGAATCGACCGATCGGCGAAATGAGTCGAACAGCCCGCGTCGCGATTGTCGAAGCGGATCACGCGATAGCCCCGCGCCGCCAGATCCAGGCAGAACGGGATTGTCCAGCGGATCATCTGAGTCCCGAGCCCGGCGATCAGCAGGATCGCCTCGGCATCGTCGTCACCGAAACTCTCATAGGCCAGATCGATGCCATTGGCCTTCAGCAAGTTCATGGTCGTTTTCCATTTGCGCCGGTTCGCCGCGTGGCGGCTGGAGGCCGGTACACACGAAACCTTGTGCAGCGCCACCTAGATCGGCCTCCTGTGGCCGCGCGTGATCTTCCGGGGCGAAAAACAGGCAGGCGCATATCGGGGCTTTGTGATCGCCCGGCTTTTTTCTAGGGTCCGGCGCATGCGGAGAGGTTGCGCGACGCGGATCATGATCATGGCGGCCGCCGTTCTTGCGCTGTCGGGCTGTGCCGGCGGCAATTTTCGGCCCGTCGCCGATCTGCCGGTCAAGATCGGGCAACCCTATCAGGTGCGGGGGACGACCTATGTGCCGGCTGTCGATCCCTTCTATGACATGCTCGGCTATGCGAGCTGGTACGGACATGAGTCGGGGGATCGCACCGCCAATGGCGAACGCTTCCGCCCCGATTGGGTGACCGCTGCCCATACGACCCTGCCACTGCCCACCTATGTCGAGGTGACGTCGCTCGATACCGGACGGCGGATCGTCGTGCGGGTCAATGATCGCGGGCCGTTCGTGCCGGGGCCGCGCATCATCGATCTGTCGCGCGGCGCGGCGGAACTGCTCGGCATGAAAGTGCAGGGCCGGGCGCCGGTGCGGGTCCGCCGGGTCGAGCCGGTGGAGAAGGATCGCGAACGCCTCCGCCACGGCAAGCCCGCGCGCGGCCTGCCGCCCGTATCGGAACAGGTGCTGCAGAATCTGCGCGGACAAATGACGGCTGCGGACCAGTAAGGAACGCACCGCGCCGCATCATCGGCTATGGGTTGCGACCGCCCGGGTTGGCAGGCAGACGGGGGGCCGGGGGGAAAGATGCAGGCACTCTTGATACTCTTGGCGGCGGTCGGGCTTGCGCCGCTTGTCCTCGGCATGGCGCGTCTTGGGCGTCCGGCGCCGGGAACCTCGCTCTGGCCGGGCCTGAGCTCGATCCTCCTGTGCGTGCTTGCCTTCAACCTGACCTTCTTCTGGCAGGAACTCTGGCTGGTCGTCCCGAAGGCCCTAACGCCGGGTCTCGCGCCGGTGCTGTATCACAACGACCATTCCTGGACGGGCGATGCGCCGGTCGCCGAATTGCTCCAGGGAACCGGCGCGCTCGCCACGCTGGCAAGCGGCCTTGCCTCGCTGGTCATCCTGCTTGTCCGCCCCCGCCTTTCCGCCACCTGGCGGCTTTTCCTGTTCTGGATGGCGTTCCAGGGGCTGTTCCAGTCGCTGAGCCAGTTCGCGATCGGGACGGTCCTGCCCGGCAACGACATGGGACGCGCGCTCGCTTTTCTCGGGGTGAGCGAGGCGGGGAAGGGCGTTCTCCTACTGGCGGTGACTCTTGCGATGGGCCTGGCGGGCACTGTCCTCGCGACCCTCGCGCCTGCGGGCCTGGCGAGATCTGAAGTGTTTCGAACGCGGGCGTTCGGCGTGGCGATGCTCCTCACCGCAATCGCCTGCGTCCTGCTCGTCGCGCCCTATCGCATGCCGCGGAATCCGGTCGAAGTGGCGCTGGTTCCGGCAATCGTGAACCTGATCGGCATTGGCTGGCTGGTTCTCGGCGCGTCTTTCTCGCGTCGACGCCGCAGAATAGACGGCGACAGGAAAACGAGCCTCGCGGGACCGGGCATTGCCCTGATCGCGCTGCTGCTTTTTTTCCAGATCGTCCTGCGGCCCGGCGTCGCTTTCTGACGGCCGGTCCGCTGGCGTTTCCGGTCAGCCGGGCTCGGAAAAGGGTGCCAGCCGCTCGACGATCCGGTCGAGCACCGTCGCGCCGGCCAGGTCGGGCTCGAATGTCTGTCCGACGATTGTTTCGAACGCTTCGACATAGATCGCCGAGGTCTTCAGCACGAGGTCCTGCGGGATGGCGGGGATGACGTCCTTGTAGGGATCGCAGCGCGCCGCCACCCAGGAACGGATGAAATCCTTGTCGAAGCTTTCGGGCCGCTCGCCGGCCTCGAAGCGCCCGGCATAGCTTGCCTGCTTCCAGTAGCGGCTGCTGTCCGGCGTGTGGATCTCGTCCGCCAGGATGATCCTGCCCTCCGCATCGACACCGAATTCATACTTGGTGTCCGCCAGGATCAGGCCGCGCTCGGCGGCCAGCTTTTGCCCGCGCGCGAACAGCGCGAGCGCGGTGGCGTTCAGCTCCTCCCATTGCGCCGGCGTGACGAGGTTGCGATCGAGGATCTCGGCCGGGGTCAGCGGCTCGTCATGCCCGCCGTCGAATTCCTTGCTGGTGGGGGTGATAACCGGTGTTGGCAGCCGTTCATTGTCCCGCATCCCGTCCGGCAGCGTCATGCCGTACATGCTGCGGTGCCCGGCCTTGTAGAGCGTCAGGATCGAGGTGCCCGTCGTCCCCGCGAGATAGCCGCGCACCACGATCTCGACCGGCAGGATGTCGAGCCGCCGGCAGAGCAGGACATTGGGGTCCGGATAGCCGAGCACATGGTTGGCGCAGATATCGGCCGTCTGCTCGAACCAGAAGCGCGCGGTCTGGGTCAGGATCTGCCCCTTGAACGGCACCGTGCAGAGAATCCGGTCGAAGGCGCTGAGGCGATCGCTCGCGATGATGATCCGCCGTCCGTCGGCGAGATCATAATTGTCGCGCACCTTGCCGCGATAATGCCGGGGAAGCTGCGGGATCGTGGCATCGTCCAATGTTCGCGAGGCGTGGTCGGCGAGATCCTTGGGCGACATGGACGTTCCTTATTCCGGGGCAGGCGACCCCCTAGCTCAGGCCTCCCGCTCGTGCCAGCGGCAGGACAGGCTTCAGGCGCCGTTGATACGATCGATCAGCGCCGGAAGCTCGGCCAGGCGGCCGAGCCGGGCGTACCGAGCAGCGTCGTCGGGCGGGGGCGCGCTCTCGTGCTTCCAGGCACCGTCCTGCGGAATGTACGCGGCCCAGGCACCGGCCTGCAGTGCGGGCAGCACGTCGGATCGCATCGAATCGCCGGCCATGATCGTTTCGCCGGCCTCCACCTCATATCGGCCGAAGAGCCGGGCGAACGTGCCGGCGGTCTTGTCGCTCACGATTTCCACGCCGGTGAAGCGGTCGCCGAGACCGGACGCGGCCAGCTTCGCCTCCTGATGGAGCAGGTCGCCCTTGGTGACGAGGACGAGCCGACCGCGATCCTCCAGGTCCTCAAGCGTCTGGGCAATGTCGTCGAACAATTCGACGGGGTGGGCAAGCAGCGACCGGCCGGCGGCCAGGATGTCAGCGACCATTCCCGGTTTCAGGTCGTTTCCGCATAGTTTGACGGCGGTTTCGATCATGGACAGCGTGAAGCCCTTGGCACCGTAGCCGTAGAGCGGAAGGTTTCGTGCCTCGCACGTCTCCAGCATGGGGCGCGCCACGCTTGCGTCGGCGAAGGGTTGGAGCATCTCGAGCAGCGCCTCTTCGGTCGCGTTGAAATGGCGCATGTTGTGCCAGAGCGTGTCGTCGGCATCGAGGCAGATAAGGCGTATCGTCATGGCGCGCGTTTAACGCGCGGGCCATTGGCGAGCCATGAATATGTTATGCACAGTGAGTCCGTCGACCGCCATGTCGGTGGCGGGTGCCGAGGAGATCGGGATGCGGATCGTTCAGGAACGTCCCGGCGACGAAGCGGCCATCCGCGCCGTGACGCAGGCTGCCTTTATCGGCCAGCCGTACAGCGAGCAGACCGAAGCGGCGATCGTCGATGCCCTTCGGGCCGCTGGCGCGCTGACGGTGTCGCTGGTCGCCATCGATGACGACATGCTGGTCGGGCATGTCGCCTTCTCGCCTGTCACGATCGATGGCGCAGATCGGGGATGGTTCGGACTGGGGCCGGTTTCCGTTGCCCCCGGGCGCCAGCGCGAGGGCATCGGCTCCCGGCTCATCGCCGGGGGGCTGGACGACCTGAAGGCGCGGGACGCGCGCGGCTGTGTCGTCCTTGGCGATCCCGGATATTATCGGCGTTTCGGTTTCGAACCTCGTGTCGGCCTGACCTATGCCGACCTACCGCCTGAATATTTTCAGGCCCTCGCATTCGGTGGCGAAAGCGCCGGGGGCAAGGTCGAGTACCATGCGGGATTCAAGGCCCGATAAAACCCAGTCACCGGGCCGGGCGCGCGCGATCCCCCGGCGCCAGGCTGGATTGTCGTGATGGTGTGAAGGGGGAGGGCTGTTTCCTGGCGCGAGGGGCGCTAAGCGGAGGCCCTCAACGTGGTCGCGATCCAGGAACAGGCTGATGGAAGAAAATCAAGCGGGCGTAAGGATCGATCACCATATGGTGCCCTTCCCGCGGTCGATCAGCGCGGAGGCTCAGGCTGCCCTCAGGCGTCTCGTGCGCGAAGACGGGGTCCCGCTCAATTCCCTGCACGTCATGCCGCCGCCTGACGATCATGAGGCGTGGCTGAGCATGAAGGCTGCAGTCGATCTTCACTACGCAACGGCCGTCAAGGAACTGGCAGGCAGCTTGCGGTCGAGCGTCGAGACGATCGGGCTTGGCGACGCGACCGTTCATGTCGCCACGCCGGAGGCGGTGACCTTCGCCGATGGCGCGTATATCGATCTTCATGGCGGGGCGCTGATCTTCGGGGGAGGCGAGGCGTGTCGTGCGGGCGCGCGCATGCAGGCCGACCAGCACGGCGTGGTTTGTTACGGTGTCGATTACCGGACGCCGCCCGAACACCCATATCCTGCCGCGCTGGACGACTGCATGGTCACCTATCGGCACGTCCTGGATCATCACCGCCCGGAGGATATCGTCATCGGCGGCAGGTCGGCCGGCGGCAACCTTGCCGTCGCTGCCGTGCTCCGCGCGCGGGACGAGGGGCTTCCCCTGCCGGCGGCGCTGGTCCTGCTGTCGCCCGAGGTCGACCTGACTGAATCGGGCGACAGCTTCAACGTCAACCGGACCGTGGACGTGGTCCTGCCCGGGTCGCTCATGTCGAGCAATCTGCTCTACGCCGGTGGCGCCGATCTGGCGCATCCCTATCTCTCGCCGCTCTTCGGCGACTTCCAGGGCTTTCCTCCCACCTTCATTCAGAGCGGCACGAGGGACCTCTTCCTGTCCAACGCGGTCAGGATGCATCGCCTCTTGCGCCGGGCGCGCGTGTCGACCGAACTCCATATCTTCGAGGCGATGCCGCATGGCGGTTTCATGGGAGCGCCGGAGGATAAGGAATTGGCGGAGGAGGTCGCCCGCTTCGTCAAGGAACAGTGGCGGCGGTCAGCTTAGCCTGTAACTGGGTCCGCAACTGGTGAGCCAGCCCAAGGCCGTTACCCTCGCCGAGAAGGTATCCGCTACCGATGCCGTCTTTGATATCATGGGAGGGCCGGGTGCGCCTCTCCCTCTCGTTGGAGCAGGCCGATGCAAACGACCGAGCGGACCTCATGCTGGCACGGCCTTCGCGAAGAATTGAAGAAGGCGAAGGCCGCTGAGACTATCGACGCGCGCGACTTTCATATCGACAAGGCCGGAGCATATGCGGAGCTTCTTGCAGACGGGGCCAGCGATAGTCCGGGGGAACCGTCTTATGCGGCTTTCTATCTCGACTGCGCGTTGACCGATATCGGTTCCGAAGAACCGTGGCAGGTTCCGTTGTAGCAGCGCCTGCGAAGCGGATCGATTGGGAACGGCGCTGAGCACGACTCAGGCCACACCTTCACACTATGTCTAGGCCGCGACGCTCGCCGAAAACGTATCCGCTGCCCCCTTTAACCCGCTCAGCCGGTCGTCGACCTCGCCGAACTCGCGGCCCAGCGCGTCGATCTCGGTTGCAACGCTTTCCGTATCCTCGCGGATCGTCGCGATGGTGTTGGACATGGAATCCGCCGCCAATGCCGTCTCGTCCACCGCCGCGGTGATCGCGGTCACGGTCTGCGCCTGTGCCTCCATCGCGAAGCGGATTCGGTTGGCGCTGTCCTGCACGTCGGAGACGGTCGACCTGATCGACGCGTTGGTGTCGACGGTGGAGCGAGTCGCCGACTGGATCGCCGCGATCTTGGCGGCGATATCATCGGTGGCGCGGGCCGTCTGGTTCGCCAATGATTTCACTTCCTGTGCGACGACCGCGAAACCGCGCCCGGCGTCGCCGGCACGCGCGGCCTCGATCGTCGCGTTGAGGGCGAGAAGGTTGGTCTGGCCGGCAATGTCACGGATCAGGCCGAGGATCGATTCGATCGATTGCGCATGGACGCTCAGCGTCTCGGACATGCCGACGGCGTCGCCCGCCTGGCTTGAGGCGCGGGTCGCAATCTCGGCCGCCGCTTCCACTTCGCCGCGGGCATCCTCGATCGCGCGGATCAGGCCGGCGGCGGTCCGCGCCGCCTCGCGCATCGCGATCGCCGATTGTTCCGCGGCGGCGGCGACTTCGGAGGTCTTGCCAAGCATGCCGCGTGCCGAAGCCGAGGCGCGCTGCGCCTGCACCCGGATTCGGTTGCCGAGCGTCGCCGTGCCCTCGATCGACTGGGCGATGCTCTCGCTGAACTGGGCTGATCGGGTCCGCCGCTCCTCGCGCGCGCGCTCGACATCGCGCGCGCCGAGGTGCGACGCCATCACATCCGCCTCGACCAGGCCGAGCCGCTGGACCACATCGGAAAGCTCACGCAGCCGGCTTGTGTCGCCGCCCATCTTCCTTTCGATCACCTCGAGCGTGCGGCTGTGCGAGAAGCTCAGGGACGACAGCAATGCCTGGAGCGGGATGTTCAGCCGGTGCGATCCGTCGGCGTGGCGGAATGCCATCAGCATCCACGCGTCGTCGAACGGCCGCTGATATTTGGCGCGGGTATATTCGGCGCTGCGGGCGACTCGCCTGGCGATCTGGTCAGGCCCGAGATGCTTGCGCAGGTGCGAGACCACCGGCAGCGCCAGATATTGTTCCCAGAATGCCGCCGCGATATCCGCCTCGCTGCCCTGGATCAGGCGCGCGATTTCAGCCGAGGCGGGGGCGATCGCTCCGTCCCAGTCGTAATTCGCGACATGTTCCGCGATGGAGCGCGAATCGCCGCTCCAGCCCCCTATGCTGCCCGCGCTATCCTGCGCCATTCAGTCATCCTCCCCATGCCCACGAGTCTTGGGCTCATGCAGCGACTTTGGCGACGAACTCGCCCGCGCTGTTCTTGAGCGTACCAAGCCTACCATCAAGTGAATCGAATCCCTGGCCGACGCGCTCGATATCCGAGGCCACGGTTTCGGTATCCTCGCGGATGGCGGCGATCGTGTTGGACATTGAATCGGCGGCAAGGGCTGTCTCGTCGACCGCGGCGGTGATCGCCGTCACGGTCTGTGCCTGCGCTTCCATGGCGAAGCGGATTCGGTTGGCGCTTTCCTGCACTTCGGAAACGGTCGCCTTGATCGAGGCATTGGTGTCGACGGTGGATCGCGTCGCTGATTGGATCGCGGCGATCTTCGCGGCGATATCGTCGGTCGCGCGGGCAGTCTGGTTGGCGAGGCTCTTCACTTCCTGGGCGACGACGGCGAAACCGCGCCCGGCGTCGCCGGCACGCGCCGCCTCGATGGTGGCGTTGAGGGCGAGCAGGTTGGTCTGCCCGGCGATATCGCGGATCAGGCCGAGGATCGATTCGATCGATTGAGCATGGTCGGACAGGGTTTCGGACATGCCGACCGCAAGGCCGGCCTGGCTCGACGCTCGGGTGGCGATCTCCGCGGCTGCCTCGACTTCGGTACGGGCATCCTCGATCGCGCGGATCAGGCCTGCGGCGGTCTGCGCCGCCTCGCGCATCGCGACGGCTGATTGCTCCGCGGCGGCGGCGACTTCGGAGGTCTTGCCGAGCATGCCGCGCGCCGAGGTGGAGGTACGCACCGACTGGCCGCGCAGGGCACTGGATTCCTGGGTAGCACTCTCGACCATCTGGGCGATTCCGTCACGAAACTCGGCGGCGAGCCTGTCGCGACCGGCCTGGGCGAGATGCTCGCGATAGGCGTTGTAGATGGCGACGGTGATTTCGCCCTCGAGCGCGGATAGGCGCATGAGCGTATCGACCAGCACCGGCAGGCGCGCGTCGTCGCGGTCGACCTTGCGGGTAATGACGCCAAGCGCGACCCGGTCGCTGGCATTGATCATCGACAGCAGCGCGAGCGGCGAGACGTCGCCGACATAGGCGGCGGCGACGGAGCGTTCGATCGATTCGATCCAGGCCCGGCCGGTCGTGTCGAGGAAGCGGTTGCGCAGGAAGGTGCAGCCGACCTCGATCATCTTCGCGGTTTCGTGCGGCGCCCAGATACGTTCGTCGGCGAAACAGCGCAGCCATTGCTGCCAATAGCCCTCCGAGATCGCCCGGATTTCAGGCTCGATCACGTTCCACGCATCGCGGCTGGCGCCCGCCAGCGATCCGTCGACATCGAAGACGCGAAGCCTGGCCGCGATATCCACCTTGGCGGCAATCGTGCCGGGGGTGGGCAAGTCACTGGGGGTCAAGGGCGGAACTCCGTAGCTGGCGACCATCCGCGTCCAAGCGGTTCTGCAGAGGAGCTATCGGGATAAGGTTAAAGGCGAGTTAGGAAGTGGTGCCGATTTATGCGCAAAACGGTGCCAGTCGGCGCCTGGGGGCTTGCGAATCA
Organism: Sphingomonas sp. QA11; assembly: GCF_028473665.1. GTDB lineage: Bacteria > Pseudomonadota > Alphaproteobacteria > Sphingomonadales > Sphingomonadaceae > Sphingomonas > Sphingomonas phytovorans. Next base: position 135,393 of record NZ_CP098774.1, read on the forward strand.
GATAAGTGAGTGCTTATGTGTCGGCATGATCCAGAACGACATCTTCAAGGCGCTGGCTGACCCGACCCGCTGTGCGATCTTCGAGAAGCTGGCGAGCGGGAGCATGAACGCCAGCGCCTTGCGCGAGGGGATGACGATCAGCCAGCCGGCGATGTCCCAGCATCTTTCGGTCCTGCGCAACGCAAGGCTGGTGCGGGAGGAGCGGCAGGGCCGCTTCGTGAACTATCAGGTCGATCCGGATGGTCTGGCGCTCATCGCCGGATGGCTGACGAAGTATCGCGCCTATTGGCCGGCCCGTGTCGATGCCCTCAAGGCCTTGCTGAAGGATATGGACCAATGAACGACACGAAGGGCGAGAGCCCGGCGCAGGACCTGGTGCTCGACTACGACCTCGATGCGCCGCCCGAAAAGGTGTGGCGGGCGATCAGCATCCCCGCTTTTCGCGAGACCTGGTTGCCGAAAGGAGATCTGGCCGACATGGAGCCGGTCTCCACCGCGCCGGGCGAGGAAATCCGCTACAGGATGCAGGACGGAGAACCGCCCTTCCTCGAAAGCATGGTGACGTTCCGGGTCGAGCCCAATGCGGCGGGGGGCACTAGGCTGAGAATCATCCACGGACTGGCGGACCCACGGCTGGGCCGCCGGCCGCCAAGGGCGGCGAACAACAACTGGTCCTGCCTCCTCCGCGCTGCCTGACGCCGCCGACCGAAGAAATACCGGAAGAAAAGGAATTCGCCCGTGCGCGAAGCGATGCAACTCGTCCCCATGGTCGTCGAGCAATCAAGCCGGGGGGAACGGTCCTTCGACATCTATTCCCGCCTTCTTCGTGAAAGGATCATCTTCCTCAACGGCGAGGTCAACGATACGATCTCCGCGCTTGTCTGCGCGCAACTGCTTTTTCTGGAAGGCGAGAATCCGAAAAAGCCGATCCAGCTTTACATCAACTCTCCCGGCGGCGTCATCACCAGCGGCCTCGCGATGTACGATACCATGCGATACATCAGGGCGCCGGTGCATACCCTGTGCATGGGGACGGCTCGCTCGATGGGGTCGTTCCTGCTGATGGCGGGTCAGCCCGGCGAGCGCGCCGCGCTGCCCAATGCAAGCCTGCACGTTCATCAGCCCCTGGGCGGATTCCAGGGGCAGGCGTCGGATATCCTCATCCATGCCGCGGAAGTGGAGAAGACCAAGCACCGTATCACGAGGCTGTATGCCGAGCATTGCGGGCGCACCTATGAAGAGGTCGAACAGGCCCTGGATCGCGACAAGTTCATGACGTCCGAGGAGGCGCTTGAATGGGGTCTCATCGATCATATCCTGACCGAGCGGAAGGCAGCGCCGGAAATAGCGGATGACTCGTCGCGCGCGATTACGGACTCGTAGAAACCGGGATGCGGCCAACGGGCGGACGGGACCGAACGCGGTCACCCGCATCGCCTCCTGTGTCCAATCCACCTTGCATCGCGGGACGTCGGGACTAATACGGCGCCACTGACCGTCCGAGAGGATTTCCCGCCTTGGCTAGCCCACGCAACCCCGCCCGACCGATCTCGCCGCACCTGACGGCGTGGAAATGGGGCGTCCATATGACCGTTTCGATCCTTCACCGCGTGACCGGTGACGGGCTGGCGACGGTCGGCACGATCCTGCTCGTGTGGTGGCTTGCTGCCCTGGCGGGCGGCAAGGAAACCTATGCTGCCTTCACCGACATCTTCACGCTGGCGGACGGCCGGCTGAACATCGTCGGCTATGTCTTCGGCATCGGGCTTACCCTGTCGCTGTTCCAGCACATCGCCACCGGCATCCGCCATTTCATCATGGATGCGGGCGCCGGCTTCGAGCTCAAGACCAACCGCGCCGGCTCCTGGCTGACCTTCGTCTTTTCGATCACCTTCACCGCCCTGTTCTGGGCCTATCTGCTCGTGGGGAAATAAGATGGGCAACGGTACCGAACTCGGCCGCGTCCGCGGCCTCGGCTCCGCCAAGGAGGGCGCGCATCACTGGTGGAACCAGCGGGTGACCGCCGCGGCGAACCTGTTCCTGATGCTCTGGCTGCTCGCGTCGATCGCGCGCCTGCCCAATTATGATTTCGCGACCGTGCACGACTGGATGGCCTCGGCCTGGGCGGCGATCCCGATGATCCTGCTGATCGCGTCGGTCTTCTATCATTTCCGCATGGGCCTTCAGGTCGCGATCGAGGATTACCTCCATGACGAGGGCCGCGTCGCCGCCATGCTCGCCCTCAACTTCTTCACCGTCGCGTCTGCCGCGATCGCCATCTTCTCGATCCTCAGGATCGCCTTTGCCGCCGGAGCGCCAGTCTGATGCCGGAAGCCTATAAGATCATCGACCACACTTATGATGCGGTGGTCGTGGGTGCGGGCGGATCTGGCCTGCGAGCGACCATGGGCATCGCCGAGTCGGGCCTGAAGACCGCGTGCATCACCAAGGTGTTTCCGACGCGCAGCCACACCGTGGCGGCGCAGGGCGGCATCGCGGCGAGCCTGGGCAACAACTCGCCGGATCACTGGACCTGGCACATGTTCGACACCGTCAAGGGTTCGGACTGGCTCGGCGACCAGGACGCGATCGAATATATGGTCCGCGAGGCGCCTGCGGCGGTCTATGAGCTCGAGCATGCCGGCGTGCCGTTCAGCCGCAACGAGAGCGGGACGATCTACCAGCGCCCGTTCGGTGGCCATATGCAGAATATGGGCGAGGGTCCTCCCGTGCAGCGCACCTGTGCCGCTGCCGACCGCACCGGCCATGCCATGCTCCACGCGCTTTACCAGCAGAGCCTGAAGTACGACGCCGACTTCTATGTCGAGTATTTCGCGCTCGATCTCATCATGGAGAACGGCCAGTGCCGCGGCGTGATCGCGCTGTGCATGGAGGACGGCTCGATCCATCGCTTCCGCAGCCATGCGGTGGTGCTGGCGACGGGCGGCGGCGGGCGTGTCTATCAGTCGGCGACCTCGGCGCACACCTGCACCGGTGACGGCAACGGCATGGCGCTGCGCGCCGGCATCGCGCTGCAGGACATGGAGTTCGTCCAGTTCCATCCGACCGGCATCTACGGTGCGGGCGTGCTCATTACCGAGGGCGCGCGGGGCGAGGGCGGCTACCTGACCAATTCCGAGGGCGAACGCTTCATGGAGCGGTACGCGCCGTCGGCGAAGGACCTTGCCAGCCGCGACGTGGTCGCGCGCTCGATGGCGATGGAGATGCGCGAAGGGCGCGGCGTCGGCGAGCATGGCGATTATATCTACCTGCACCTCGACCATATCGATCCCAAGGTGCTGCACGAGCGCCTGCCGGGCATCACCGAGACGGGCAAGATCTTCGCCGGTGTCGACCTGACGCGCCAGCCGCTGCCCGTCACGCCGACGGTGCATTACAACATGGGGGGCATCCCGACCAATTATCACGGCGAGGTCGTGCATAACAAGGACGGCAACCCGGACACGATCATCCCCGGCCTGTTCGCGGTGGGCGAGGCGGCCTGCGTCTCGGTGCACGGCGCCAACCGGCTCGGCTCCAACTCGCTGATCGATCTGGTCGTGTTCGGCCGTGCGACCGGCCTGCGCCTCAAGGACCAACTCAAGCCGAACACGCCGCACAATGCGCTGCCCAAGGGTTCGGAGGAGTTCGCGCTCACCCGGCTCGATCATTTCCGCAACGCCAAGGGGGCAGCGCCGACCGCGAAGGTCCGCGCCGAGATGCAGCGCACGATGCAGAAGCATTGCGCCGTGTTCCGTGACACCGCGCTGCTGGCGGAGGGCGTCACCAAGATGGACGCGATCTATTCAAGCTTCGCCGATGTCGGCATCAGCGACCGCTCGCTGATCTGGAATACCGATCTGGTCGAAACGATGGAGCTCGACAATCTGATCGGCCAGGCGGTGGTCACGATCAAGGGCGCCGCCAATCGCCAGGAAAGCCGCGGCGCGCACATGCACGAGGATTTCCCCGACCGCGACGACGCGAACTGGATGAAGCACACCGTCGCGACCTTTGAAGGCTGGGGCGGCAAGGGCGGCACCACCGAGATCGATTACCGCCCGGTGCATGACTACACGCTCACCGACGATATCGATTATATCAAGCCGAAGAAGCGGGTTTATTGAGGTGACGGCGGTGGGCTGGATCGGCCTGCCGCTGCTCCTTCTCGTCGGGCTGGCCGGTGGCTCGACGGGCGTGGTGGCGCAGGTCGCCGCGCCGCCCGTGTCGCTCGACGCGGACCCCTTCCACGTCAAATATGTCGATGCAGACGGTATCCCAGTCCTGTCCTCGGCCAAGGTCCCCGATCGTGCGCTGCTGGTGGCGAAGGCGATCGTCGAGGGCATGCTTGCCCACCGTCCCGATCTGGCCAGCGCGCTGGCGGCGTCCGGCTACCGCGTCGCGATCATGGCCGAGGACGAGAGCACGCTCGACCTGCCCGAACAGCGCGACTGGAAGAAACCGACGCGCGACGATCCCCGGCTGACCCGATGCGAACGCAAACATTATGACGAGCGCATCGGCCGCCTGACCGACCGTGCCTATTGGAACTTCCGGGCCCGCGGCATGGCCGGGCGGCTGACCAGCGGGGCGGTGGAAGACCTGCTCGGCCAGCGCAATTCGCGCTATTACGGCCAGACGATCTTCCTCCACGAATTCTCGCACGACATCCTCCAGGCGATCCGTGCCGCCGACCCGACCCTCTACTCGGAGGTCGACCGCGCCTATCGCGCCGCGCTCAGGGCCGGCCGGTGGAAGGGCGAATATGCCTCCACCACGATCGACGAATATTGGGCGGTGGGCAGCCAGTTCTGGTTCAACTCGGGGCGGATGGTGATCTTCGATGGGCGCCGCATCCTCTCGGACGCCGACCTGAAGGCCTATGATCCCGCGCTCCATGCGGTTCTCGGCAAGGCGTATGGCCCGGTCCACCATATCGACGGCGACCCCTTCTATCTGAGCGACGCCCGTGTCCCGCCGGGGCCGTTGCCGGCCAACACTGCTGAGGTCTGCTAGCTGGAAGAAATGCAGGACCTCCCGATCGTGCCGGACATGGTCTCCCCTGCTTCGTCACCCCGGACTTGTTCCGGGGGCCACCGTTCCGCGAGAAAGGCCGATGCGGTGCTTGCGGGTCGGTGGATGCCGGAACACGTCCGGCAGGTGCCTGCACCCGATCTGCACTGGCTTTCCTCCCGATGCACGTTGGCCTCCGGGTCCGCCTGCCTCTAACTGGATATCTCCTTAAAAGGAGGCAAATCATGTCCGCACGCCGTGCGTCAGAACACTCGCCCGGGGCCAAATTGCTGCTGCCGTTCCTGATCGGTGCGCTGCTCGCGATCCCACTCTCGCCATCTATCTCCTCGTCTATGATCGCCAGAACCAGTCGGAGACCGCCCAGGCCTCGATCGCGCAGGGCTGGGGCGGTGCGCAGGTCATTGCCGGGCCGGTGCTTGTCATCCCCTATTCGAAGCAGACCACTGAAACCGTCACCGAGAATGGCAAGCAGACCAGCAAGACCAGCACGAGCTGGCACGAGATGACGCTGTCGCCCGACAGGACGGTCGTGAAGACCGATCTGAAGCCCGATCTGCGCCACCGCTCGATCTACGACGTGGTGGTGTTCGAGGCGCGCAATCATGGCGGCGCGCGCTTCTCGCTACCCGTCGATCTCCAGCGTTTCGGCGTCGCGCCGGAAGCGCTCGCGCTCGACCGCGCGCAGATCCGTTTCGGGATCAGCGACGCGCGCGGCCTGTTCGGCTCGCCGCCGGCGGTGGCGATCAACGGCAGGGCCGTCTCGCTCCAGCCGGGTAACGGCATGCGCGAAACGGGTGGATCGGGCTTCTACGCCTGGTTCGATGCGGGCAAGTTGCGCGAGCATCCACTTGGCGTGACGTTCGACTATGCGGTGCGCGGCAACGGCTCGCTGGCGCTGGTGCCGAACGGTGGCGATACCGCATGGCAGGTCGTCTCGCCCTGGCCCAATCCGAGCTATCAGGGCGGTTTCCTGCCGGTCCGCAAGGCGCCGGTGGCCAGGGGCTTCGACGCCACCTGGCGCGTCGGCAACCTGGCATTGGGCAGTGCGCTCGTCGCCTTCGATCAGGCCGGCGGCGGCTCGTCGGAGGCGGTCGACGGGGACAATGGCAAGCGCCCGAATGTCGCCGCTGACCAGCATCAGGCGCGGGTCGATCTGCTCACCCCGGTCGATCTCTACAGCCAGGTCAACCGCTCTGTGAAATACGGTTTCCTGTTCATCGGCTTCACCTTCCTCGCCTTCCTGATGTTCGACGTGATCGGCGGGGTACGGGTGTCGGCGATCGAATATGGCCTGGTCGGGTCGGGGCTGGTGCTGTTCTTCGTGATGCTGCTCGCGTTCGCCGAGGTGATCGGCTTCGCCCCCGCCTACGGGGTGGCGGGCGGCGCGATCGTCTCGTTGCTGACCGCCTATTCGGCCGCGGTGCTGGGGAGCTGGCGGCGCAGCCTGTTCATCGGGGCGCTGATCGCCGCGCTTTACGGCGTGCTGTATGTCCTGCTCAGCCTTGAGGACATGTCGCTGCTGGTCGGCTCGGTGATGCTGTTCGTGGCGCTGGCGGCGGTGATGTACCTGACGCGGGGAATCGACTGGGGCGCAAAGCCGGAGCCGCGCGAGGCGGAAGCCTGATCTCCCTCTCCCCGCTTGCGGGGAGAGGGCAGGGGAGAGGGGCAGTGGGAAACGGTGATGTTCCCACTGCCCCTGTGCTGCATTCGAACACCGCCTCAAAACCACCGTTGCAACAAAATGAGCAATAGGGTTGCAGGCATAAATTTCGACAGGTGTCGCCGCACCCTCGACCAATGCCTATCGCACAGCCCACATTTTCGTCAGTGTGCAATCCGATTGCGGACTAGCGCAGCGCAAAGTGAAGGAAAATAGTCCATAAAAAATAATTTATATATCAATTAGATAGCATTTCATTGGACTATGTACGTCATTTGTTCTGGATTTTAGTCCACATGTGTGGTATGAATCGCACATCAGATAAGAGGGCGTCGTGGCTGAACCAAAAACATTCCGGGGAACTGATGAATTTATCGCGCTGGCGCGGCTTGCGCTTGGTGAGCGTCAGCAGGATGTACCCCTCTATCTTGGCAAGATAGCACGCCGTTACCGAACGAGCGCGCCGGAGTTGGCGGATGAGATCGGCGCACTTTTGAAGAATGCCTCGGGCCGTAGTTCGGCCCTGCGCCGTGAGATGGCAATGCCTCTGCCCGTCGATAGCGATTCCAGACTTCATCTGGTTCGAATGGAACGGCCAACCCGCGAAATGCCCGAACCGGTGTATGCGCCGGAAGTTGCGCGAGAGATTGAGACGATCATTCGCGAACGACAACAAGTCGAACGGCTGGCGGACGCTGGACTAGAGCCAACTAGGTCGGCTCTTTTCGTCGGTCCGCCGGGTGTGGGCAAGACGATGTCGGCTCGGTGGATCGCCTCTCAGCTCGATCTGCCTCTATTTATCCTCGACCTCTCAGCTGTGATGAGCAGCTTCTTGGGTCGTACGGGAAACAACGTGCGAGCGGTGCTTGATTACGCGAAGCGGCAAAGCTGCATCCTTTTGCTGGATGAATTGGACGCGATCGCCAAGCGGCGCGACGACGCAACCGAAATCGGCGAGCTAAAGCGGCTCGTCACGGTGCTGTTGCAAGAGATTGACGAGTGGCCGGCGGATGGCCTGCTCCTCGCCGCGACTAATCACCCCGAGCTTCTTGACCCTGCCGTATGGCGAAGATTTGACTCCATCGTGGCGTTCCCGGCTCCACAGCGGAGCGAGATCGAGCGGGCGATCCATGAGTATCTTGGCGACGAAATTCAAATAGGCAGGGAATGGATCGACATCATGTCGATCATCTTCGGCTCGATGAATTTCAGCGATATCAAGAAGCGCGTAATGGGGCTTCGCCGGGATTCGATGATGAACAATCGCAATATCGGCGAAGAGGTGGAAGATTACATCCACCGCTTCGTGAAGTCCTTGCCTCACGCCGATCAAATCTCTCTAGCGACCAAATTGTACGCGATCGAGGGCGTTTCGCAACGGCGCGCGGCGGAGATCACCGGCGTAAGCCGCGATACGCTGCGCAAGCGAGAAATCGTAAAGGAAACGAAGACTGACGCCCGGGAGACGACACATGGCTGAGAGAAAGAACTTTTTCCTAGGCAAGGGCGAGAGGCTGACTGAGCCGGTGACGCCCTCGGGTCGCAAGCTCGATAAGGAGCCGCCCTACACGTATGAGCAAGCGCGCGCGCGTCTCGCGCCGATGCTGGATCAGACGATGCGCGCTTTCGCCGAACTGCCCGAAGCGGCCAAGCCTAAAAGTGAAGTGGTCGGCGGGATCGTGCTGAACCCGGAATATATCGCCAAGAGCTACTATCCCGAGCGGGTCCTGAAGTTCTACGGGCTCAAAGCGGTCGGCAGCAAGCCGACGCTGGTCACGCCGGAAAGGCGCAGCCGCGACCGCGTTCCCGAAGAGAAGCCTACTACGAAGCTTTTCGTCGCCGGCGCGACGAGCAACTTCCGGCGTCTGCTGGCCGATATCGAGCGCGGCTCGATTGAGGAAGCGGTGCAAGGCGATCTGACTGCGTTGGAGCAGATCGATCCCATCGATGCGCAGGCCAAGATCAAGGGGCGGTTTTCCGAGCTTGAGGTTAGCCCGCTCGAAGCCGTACTCCACGCCAGCGAATTTCGCGGCGATCTGTACATCATCGAGGCGTTTCAAGAATACGTCGCCTCCTTTGGGCTAGAAGCGGACCTAGATCATCGTTTCCACGCGGGCGGGTTGTGCTTCATCCGCATGATGGCTCCGCGCGAGCTGCTAAGCGAGATTGCCCAGTTCTCATATCTCCGTGCGCTTCGCGAAATGCCGAGATTGCGGGATCTGTTTCCGCTGCGCAGTCTCAAGGCCAAGGCGACCGGTCACGTGACGCTTCCCGCCGCGCCTGCCGTCGATCCAAACGTCCGGGTCGCGATTTTCGACGGCGGGATGCCGGAAGGCACTATTCTGGAGCCGTGGGTGACGCGCTTCGATCCGCCGGGAATCGGCGCTCCGGTGCAAGAAGCTCTCGATCACGGTTACGCCGTGACCAGCGCGGTTCTCTTTGGTTCGCACAAACCGGGCGAGGCCCAGCCGCCGTTCGCGAACGTCGATCATATTCGGGTGTGGGATGTGGACTCGGGCGCCGATCCGCTGGAGCTCTATGACGTTCTGGAGCGGATCAAGAACACGCTCGATAGTTCGCCCAAGTATGATTTTATCAATCTGAGCCTCGGGCCGTCGCTTCCGATCGAAGATGACGATGTGCATGCATGGACGGCTGTGCTCGACGAATATCTCGCCGATGGTTCGTGCGTGGCGACCGTCGCGGTGGGCAACGATGGTGAGGCGGATGCGGATGAAAAGCTCAACCGGGTTCAGGTGCCGGCCGATACGGTGAATGGTCTTGCGATCGGCGCCAGCGATTGCGAGGAAAAGGCTTGGAAGCGGGCGAGCTATAGCTCCGTCGGACCTGGGCGCAGTCCCGGTGTCATGAAGCCGGACGTGGTCGCATTCGGCGGATGCCAGGACAAGCCTTACATGGTGCTGGGCCAGAATTCCGGTACTGCGCTCGTCCCGCAATGCGGGACGAGCTTTGCCTCGCCGCATGCGCTTCGTATCGGCACGGGCGTAAAAGCGAACTTCGGCGGCTCGCTTGACGCTTTGGCGGTCAAGGCGCTGCTGATCCATACGGCGGAGGAGGGGCAAGAGCCGCAGTCGGATATCGGCTGGGGTCGCGTTCGCGATGATATCGACGAAATCGCGGTCTGTCCGGACGGGGCGGTGCGCGTCGTTTATCAGGGCGAACTGACGGCTTCCAAATATCTGCGCGCTGCCATCCCGCTTCCCGACGAGGATTTGAAGGGCAAGGTCAGGATAAAGGCGACCCTTTGTTACACGACCGAGATCGATTCCGCGCATCCGGGCACATATACGAAGAGCGGGCTGGAGGTGTTCTTCCGCCCGCATGATGAGCGTTTTGAGGCCAACGCCTTGCACGCGAAGACCGAGCGGTTCTTCTCGCAGTCTAACCTCTACGACCACACCGAAGAGTCGATGCGCCGGGACGCGCATAAGTGGGAGACGTGCCTGAACGGCGAGGCCCGGAAGCTAGGAAAGAGCTACAAGAACCCGGTTTTTGATATTCACTACGTTGCGCGGGACGAAGGCCATGTAGAGAGGCAGAGTCTGAAGATCAAATACGCGCTGGTAATCACAATCGAGGCGCCGCGTCATGCCGACCTATATGACATGATAGTCCGCAAATACCGCAATATCCTCGAACCAATGGTGCCGCTCCAGGTCCCGATCCAGATTCAAGGTTAGCTTGGTATTGTGAATTCAAAGCTGATGCATTGTTATCGCCGCTAAGTAGCTGATTATAAATAAGTCCGCATGCAAACCTATTGCTCATTTTGTTGTCGTCGCGGGTCCGCTCATCCGATATGGACGCGCGAAGCAGTCAGGCGGCGAAGTCCCACTCCTTGCCCCTCGCGGTTTCGTCCCGTCGCCCACCAGACGTCGTACTTCAACAGCTAGCTACGCCACCTCAAATTACCCCGGTTCAGTTCAGCGACCGACTTCACCCCCATCAGCTTCATGTCCCGCTCGATTTCCGCCTGCAGCCGGGCGAGCACGCGCTCGACCCCCGGCTGCCCCGCCGCCGCCAGCGCATAGAGATATAGCCGGCCGCCCGAACAGGCCTTGGCGCCCACGCTCAGCGCCTTCAGCACATGGCTGCCGCGCCTGATGCCGCCGTCGCAGATCACGTCGATCTTGTCGCCGACCGCATCGACGATCTCGGCAAGCTGGTCGAAGGGCGACCGGCTGCCGTCGAGTTGCCGTCCGCCATGGTTCGACACCATGATCGCCGTCGCGCCGATATCGACCGCGCGCTTCGCGTCCTCGACCGACATGATGCCCTTCAGGCAGAATTCGCCGCCCCATTGGGCGCGGACACCCTCGGCCGTCTTCCAGTCCATCGACGGGTCGAGCATCTTGTTGAAATAATCGGCGACCGACAGCGCGACATTGGTTCCTTCGGACACATGGTCCTTCAGGTTCGACAGCTCGAACTTTTCGCGGAACAGATAATCGAGCGTCCAGCCGGGATGAGTCGCGAAGCTGATCGCGGAGGCGGGCGTCAGCCGCGGCGGCGAGGTGAAGCCGGTGCGCAGGCAGCGTTCGCGATTGCCCGACACGATCGTGTCGACGGTCAGCGCGATGCAGTCGAACTTCGCCTCCTTGCACCGCTCGACCAGCGCGTGGTTCAGCCCCTTGTCCTTGTGGATATAGAGCTGGAACATCTTGGGCGTGCTGATCGTCCGGCCGATTTCCTCGATGCTGACGGTCGCGAGACTCGAAATGCCGAACCAGGTCCCGAACTTTTCCGCCGCGCGCGCGACGCCGCGCTCGCCATGCCAGTGGAACAGTCGCTGCAAGGCAGTGGGCGACAGGAATAGCGGCATGTCGATCTTGCGGCCCATCACCGTGGTGCTCATGTCGATCGTCTCGACCCCCGCGAGCACGCTCGGCACCAGGTCGCACGACTCGAACGCCTCGGTGTTCCGCTTCTTCGTCGCCTCGTCGTCGGCCGCGCCGTCGATATAGTGATAGACGGGGCCGGGCAGGCGCTTGCGGGCGAGGGTGCGGAAATCCTCGACATTGTGGCAATCGCTCAGTCTCATATTTTGCCCCATTCGTTCATATGTTGGACTTCGTCCTACGATTCTTGCTCGACCCCCGCAATGTCGGCGATGATGCCTGCGTCGTTCCGGAATCTGCAATCATGCGGTGATCCGACGCCGCGGAGCACGCCAAAGGGTTGCACGCGCGCGCCGAAAGGCATAGCCGCGTCCGCGACGCACCATTTCGTTTCCGCCGGAGACTTTCAGGCATGGCCGAATTCAGACTGCCCCCGAACAGCCGACCGAAAAAGGGCGGCAAGGTCCATAAGGCAGCCGCCGACGCGAAGCGGGTCAAGAATTTCAAGATCTACCGCTACGATCCCGATGCGAACGAGAACCCGCATTACGACACGTTCGAGATCGATCTCGACTCGTGCGGCCCGATGGTGCTCGATGCGCTGATCAAGATGAAGTCGGAGCAGGACAGCTCGCTCACCTTCCGCCGCTCCTGCCGCGAGGGGATTTGCGGTTCCTGTTCGATGAACATCGACGGGAAGAACGGCCTGGCCTGCACCACCGCGATCGACGACGTGAAGGGCGACATCCGCATCACGCCGCTGCCGCACATGGAGGTGATCAAGGACCTGGTCCCCGACTTCACCCACTTCTACGCGCAATATTCCTCGATCAAGCCGTGGCTTCAAACCGTCACGCCGCCACCCTCGGGCAAGGAACGGCTCCAGTCGCCGGCCGATCGCGAGAAGCTCGACGGCCTGTACGAGTGCATCCTGTGCGCCTGCTGCTCGACCTCCTGCCCGAGCTATTGGTGGAACAGCGACAAGTTCCTCGGCCCGGCGATCCTGTTGCAGGCCTATCGCTGGCTGGCCGACAGCCGCGACGAGATGACCGGCGAGCGACTCGACGATCTTGAGGATCCGTTCCGCCTCTATCGTTGTCACACGATCATGAACTGCGCGAACGTCTGCCCCAAGGGTCTCAGCCCGGCCAAGGCGATCGCCGAGATAAAGAAGATGGAAGCAGAGCGGGTCGTCTGAGGCCCGTTGCGATGACTGACACCAACCCGCCCGCCACCTTCCTCTATGAGGAAGACCCGGATCATCCCGGTTGGATGCGGTGGGGCTTCACCGATCCGTCGCGCTACAACAGCTTTCTCGGCCCGATGCTGGTGCGGGTCGACGAGGGTATCGCGCGTGTCCGCATGACGCCTGAGCGGCGCCATTCCAATTTGCGCGACAGCGTGCACGGCGGGGCGATGCTCGGCTTCATCGATGTTTCCCTGTTCGCCGCCTCGCGCAGCTTCGGGCTGATCACGGCGGGGTCGGCGGTGACCCTCGATCTGTCGACCCAGTTCATCGGCGGCGGCCGCATCGGCGAGCCGCTTGAGGCACAGGTCGAGCTGCTGCGCGAGACTGGGCGCCTGCTGTTCCTGCGCGGGCTGGTCGTGCAGGGCGAGGACAAGGTCGCGAGTTTCTCCGCGACGATCCGCAAATCGGCGAAGACGGCTGCAACGACAGCGCAATGACGAACGCCCATCCTTCCTTCCCCGGCAAAGGCCGGGGTCCAGTCGGGAAGGCGGATGTAACTACCCACGACGCCCAATTTCTTCCGTCCCCCCGCTGGACCCCGGCCTTCGCCGGGGAAGAGGGGAGAGGGGCGGGGAACACTAGAACATCGAAGAATAGAGAATAATGCCCAACGTCTTCGCCCGTTACGAAGCCCTGATCGCCGCGGGCGAGTTGCGGCCCGATCCCGAACAGGCCGAGGCGGCCCGGCGCCTCAATGCGCTGGCCACCGAGCTTGAAGCGGCGCCGAAGCGTGGTTCCGTGCTGTGGCGCGCGCTGGGCAGGCGGCCCGACGCGCCGGCCGGCATCTATCTCTGGGGCGGGGTCGGGCGCGGCAAGTCAATGCTGATGGACCTCTTCTACGGCTGCATCAACATGCGGCGGAAGCGGCGAATCCATTTCCTTGAATTCATGCTCGACGTGCATGCGCGCCTGCGGGTCGAGCGCGAGAAGGAGGTGGGAGATCCGATCCTGCCGGTCGCCGCCGCGATCGCCGAGGAAGTGAAGGTCCTTTGCTTCGACGAGATCATGGTCACGAACAGCCCCGACGCGATGATCCTGTCGCGGCTGTTCACCGAGTTGCTGCGCCACGGGGTGACGGTGGTGATGACCTCGAATCGTCCGCCGCGCGACCTCTACAAGGACGGGCTCAACCGCGAGCATTTCCTGCCCTTCATCGAGCTGATCAAGGGGCGCATGCAGGTGCTCGCGCTCAACGGCCCGGTCGACTATCGCCGCGACCGGCTCGGCCATGTCGAGACCTGGCTGGTGCCCAATGGCGCGGAGGCGACCGCGCAGCTTTCCGCCGCCTTTTTCCGCCTGACCGACTATCCCCCCGAGGATCGCGACCATGTGCCGTCCGAGGAACTGCCGGTCGGCGGCGCGCGTACTCTGCACGTGCCGAAGAGCCTGAAGGGCGTCGCCGTCTTCTCGTTCAAGCGGCTGTGCGGCGAGGCGCGGGGTTCGGCCGATTACCTTGCGGTCGCGCGGCGCTTCCACACCGTGATCCTGGTCGGCATCCCGAAGCTTGGCCCGGAGAACCGCAACGAGGCGGCGCGCTTCGTCCAGCTGATCGACGCGCTGTACGAGCACAAGGTGAAGTTGCTCGCCGCCGCCGACGCCGCGCCGGGCGAGCTCTATGAGAAGGGCGACGGCCGCTTCGAATTCGAGCGCACGATCAGCCGGCTGGAGGAGATGCGCTCCGACGACTATCTTGAACAGGGCCACGGCGCGAACTGAGTCCCCTTCGACATCGCGCCGCACCCTGTTATCATGCCGTGTCCGGTCATGGAGGGAATGCGATGCTCGTCACCACCACCGAGAATGTCCCAGGCCACGCTGTCCGGGCGACGCTCGGCCAGGTCTTCGGCGTCGTCGTCCGCAGCCGCGGCATCGGCGGCAATATCACCGCCAGCCTGCGTTCGATCGTTGGCGGCGAGATCCCCGAATATACGCGGCTGGTCGAGGAAACGCGGCGCCATGCGATCGACCGGATGGTCGCCAACGCCGCGCTGATGGGCGCGAACGCGGTCGTGATGATGCGCTTCGACTCGGGCGAGATCGCCCAGGCGATGAACGAGGTGGTCGCCTATGGCACTGCCGTCATTCTCGATCCCGCGCCCGAATGATGCTGCGCACCTTTGTCCTGGTGGTCGCGATGCTGTTCTTCACGGCGGCGTTGATTGGCGCGGTGGTCGATCCGGCGGTGTGGCCGAGTGTGATCGGGGCGATATTGCTACTCGCCGGCATCCTGTTCGAGCGCCGTCGCTACGGCGCTTCTCAGGCGAAGCCGACCGGCAGCGCCTGGCGCGAAACCACTGAACGTTTTGTCGACGATGCGAGCGGCAGGCCGGTGACCGTCTGGTACAATGATGCCACGGGCGAGCGCCGATATGTCGACCCCGAAAGCAATCATCCGCTCTAAATGCACTTGCGAAGCACTTGCAATAAGTAAGAGAAAATACTGGTCTTTAGCGGTTGCCCCTAGGGCAAAACGCGCCTAAGCCGCCGCGCAGTTTCGCCGCATATGCGGCTTTATCACTGCGGAAAGGACGACGAATGGCCCGCAAGAAGATCGCGCTGATCGGCGCTGGCAACATCGGCGGGACGCTCGCCCATCTTGCTGCCCTCAAGGGTCTGGGCGACATCGTCCTGTTCGACGTGGTCGAGGGCGTGCCCCAGGGCAAGGCGCTCGATCTCAGCCAGTGCAGCCCGGTCGAGGGCTTCGACGCGAAGATCACCGGCACCAACGACTATGCCGATATCGCCGGCGCCGACGTCATCATCGTCACCGCAGGCGTCGCCCGCAAGCCGGGCATGAGCCGTGACGACCTTCTCGGCATCAACCTCAAGGTCATGAAGGCCGTGGGCGAGGGCATCGCCGCCAACGCACCCGGCGCGTTCGTCATCTGCATCACCAACCCACTCGACGCGATGGTCTGGGCGCTGCGCGAATTCTCGGGGCTGCCGCACCAGAAGGTCGTCGGTATGGCCGGCGTGCTCGACAGCTCGCGCTTCAGCCACTTCCTCGCCGAGGAATTCAAGGTCTCGGTCAAGGACGTCACCTCCTTCGTGCTCGGCGGGCACGGCGACACCATGGTCCCCGTCATCAGCTATTCGACGGTGTCGGGTATCCCCGTCCCCGATCTGATCGAAATGGGCTTCTCGACTCAGGAGCGGATCGACGCGATCGTCGCGCGCACCCGCTCGGGCGGCGGCGAGATCGTCGCGCTGCTCAAGACCGGCTCGGCCTATTACGCGCCCGCCACCTCGGCGATCTCGATGGCGGAAGCCTATCTCTACGACCAGAAGCGCCTGCTGCCCGCGGCCGTTCACCTGACCGGCCAGTACGGCGTCGACAATCTCTATGTCGGCGTGCCGGTGGTCATCGGCGCCGGCGGCGTCGAGAAGGTCGTCGAGATCAAGCTCGATGCCGAGGCCAAGAAGAATCTCGACGTATCGGTCGAGGCGGTCAAGGAACTGCTGGTCGCGTGCAAGGCTATCGACGGCAGCCTCGCCTGACCTCATTGTGCTCCCGCGAAGGCGGGAGCCCAGTCTGGGTCCCCGCCTTCGCGGGGGCCCAAGGAGGCGGGCGGTGCATGAGGATAAACCAGGCTTCGTCTACATCATGGCGAAGCAGAGAAATGGAACGATCTATATCGGTGTAACCAGCGACCTGCCTGCCCGAGCGTATCAGCATCGCAACGGCTTGGTCGAGGGCTTCACCAAGAAATACGACTGCAAATTGCTCGTCTGGTACGAGGCGCACGATACGATCGACGGTGCCAGATACCGTGAGTTGCAGCTGAAGAAGTGGCGCCGGCAGTGGAAGCTGCGAGAGATTGAAGCGATGAATCCGGACTGGGACGATCTGTTCGAGTCTTTGTTTTAGGTCTGGGCTCCCGCCTCCGCGGGAGCACTACGAAGCGGGAACGAGAAGAATATGGCAATCCTCGTCGACAAGAACACCAGGGTCATCACCCAGGGCATGACCGGTGAGACCGGCACGTTCCACACCAGGGCGGCGCTGGCCTATGGCACGCAGATGGTCGGCGGCGTCACGCCGGGCAAGGGTGGCACCACCCATATCGACCTGCCGGTGTTCGATACCGTTGCCGAGGCCGTCGCCAAGACCGGCGCGACCGCATCCGTCATCTATGTGCCGCCGCCCTTCGCCGCCGATTCGATCCTCGAGGCGATCGACGCCGAGGTGCCGCTGATCGTGACCATCACCGAGGGCATCCCGGTGCTCGACATGGTCAAGGTGAAGCGCGCGCTCAGCGGCTCCAGGTCACGCCTCATCGGCCCGAACTGCCCCGGCGTGCTGACGCCGGGCGAGTGCAAGATCGGCATCATGCCGGGCAACATCTTCAAGAAGGGCTCGGTCGGCGTTGTAAGCCGTTCAGGCACGCTTACCTATGAAGCTGTCTTCCAGACGTCGAATGCTGGCCTTGGTCAGACGACCGCGGTCGGCATCGGCGGCGATCCTGTCAACGGTACGAACTTCATCGACGTGCTCGAACTTTTCCTCGCGGACCCCGAGACTCAGTCGATCATCATGATCGGCGAGATCGGCGGCTCCGCGGAGGAAGAAGCGGCGCAGTTCCTGCGTGACGAGGCGAAGCGCGGTCGCTCGAAGCCGATGGCCGGCTTCATCGCCGGTCGCACGGCGCCTCCGGGTCGCCGCATGGGCCATGCCGGCGCGATCGTGTCGGGCGGCCAGGGCGGCGCCGAGGACAAGATCGCCGCGATGGAAGCGGCAGGGATCAAGGTAGCGGACAGCCCGTCCGAACTGGGCACGACGCTGCTGTCGGTGTTGAAGGGTTAACCAGGCCCCGCGTGCGGGGCCAAAGCGGCATCACCTCCCCAGGGATGCGCCGAGGAACAGCCAATGGGCTATGAAGGCCAGGATTTCGCTGACATCGCCGGGGGCGTAAGCCCGGCGTTCATCGACGCGCTGTACGCGCGGTACAAGGTGTCCCCGGACAGCGTCGAGCCGGGCTGGCGCGGTTTCTTCGAGGGGCTCGAAGGCAACGCAAGCGGCCCGAGCTGGGGGCAACCCAACTGGCCGCTGAGCTCGACCGACGATCTGACGGCGGCGCTCGACCCGACCCAGATGGAGCCTGCGCCCAAGCCCGCCAAGGGGGGCGCCAAGCCCGCCCCGGCTGCCGCCGCGCCGTCACAGGAAGATATCGTCCGGGCCGCCGCGGATTCGATCCGCGCGATGCTGCTGATCCGTACCTATCGGGTGCGCGGGCATCTCGCCGCCAATCTCGATCCGCTCGGCCTCTCCAAGCGCGAGATGCCGGCTGATCTCACGACCGAGTATCACGGCTTTTCCGACACTGATCTCGATCGCCCGATCTATCTCGGCGGCACGATGGGCCTGCAATGGGCGACGGTGCGCGAACTGGTCGGCATCCTGCGCGCGAATTACTGCGGCAATGTCGGCCTCGAATATATGCACATCTCCG
The DNA here is from genome assembly GCF_028473665.1 of Sphingomonas sp. QA11. GTDB lineage: Bacteria > Pseudomonadota > Alphaproteobacteria > Sphingomonadales > Sphingomonadaceae > Sphingomonas > Sphingomonas phytovorans. The sequence goes on from NZ_CP098774.1 coordinate 153,645, forward strand.
ACGTGGAGGAGCGCCGCTTCCTCCAGGAACGGATGGAGGGCAAGGACAAGGCGATCGAGTTCAGCCCGCTCGGCAAGAAGGCGATCCTCAACAAGGTGATCGAGGCCGAGCAGTGGGAGAAATTCTGCGGCCGGAAATATGTCGGGACGAAACGGTTCGGTCTCGACGGCGGCGAAAGCATGATTCCCGCGCTGGAAAGCGTCATCAAATATGGCGGCCAGTTCGGCGTGCGCGAGATCGTGTTCGGCATGGCGCATCGCGGCCGCCTGAACGTGCTGACCAACGTGATGGCCAAGCCGTTCCGCATCATCTTCCACGAATTCGGCGGCGGCTCCGACAATCCTGACGACGTTGCCGGTTCGGGCGACGTGAAATACCATCTCGGCACCTCCACCGACCGCGAGTTCGACGGGATCAGCGTCCATATGTCGCTGGTCGCCAACCCCTCGCATCTTGAGGCCGAAGACCCGGTCGTGCTGGGCAAGGTTCGCGCGATCCAGACGATCGCCGGCGACCTGAAGGAACACAAGGCTTCGCTGCCGGTGCTGATCCATGGCGATGCGGCGTTCGCCGGCCAGGGCATCGTGTGGGAATGCCTCGGCTTCTCCGGCATCCGCGGCTACAATACCGGCGGCTGCATTCACTTTGTCATCAACAACCAGATCGGCTTCACGACGAGCCCGCAATTCGCGCGTTCCTCGCCCTATCCGTCGGATGTGGCGAAGGGTGTCCAGGCGCCGATCTTCCACGTCAATGGCGACGATCCCGAGGCGGTGACCTTCGCCACCAAGATGGCGATCGAGTTCCGCCAGCGCTTCCACCGCGACATCGTGATCGACATGTGGTGCTATCGCCGCTTCGGCCACAACGAGGGCGACGAGCCGAGCTTCACCCAGCCGCTGATGTACGATCGAATCCGCGCGCATCCGCCGGTCAGCGAAGTCTATGGCGCGAAGCTGATCGAGCAGGGCGTGATCGACCGCGCCTGGATCGACGACAATATCGCTGCCTTCACCACCCTGCTCGAAGGCGAGTTCGAGGCGGGCGCGAGCTACAAGCCAAACAAGGCGGACTGGTTCGCCGGCCGCTGGTCGGGCCTGCACGCCCCGGCCGATGCCGAGAGCGCGCGGCGCAACGTCGAGACCGGGATCGAGACCAAGCTGTTCGATTCGCTCGGCCGCACGCTGACCACGGTTCCCGATGACCTGACCATCCACAAGACGCTCGGCCGCGTGATCGATGCCAAGCGCGAGATGTTCAAATCCGGCACCGGCTTCGACTGGGCGACGGGCGAAGCGCTCGCCTTCGGGTCGCTGATGTCCGAAGGCTATGGCGTCCGCCTGTCGGGCCAGGATTCGGGTCGCGGTACCTTCTCGCAGCGTCACGCGGTGTGGATCGACCAGAAGGACGAGCATAAATATCTGCCGCTCGCCCAGGTCGAGCATGGCCGCTTCGAGGTGCTGGATTCGCCGCTCAGCGAATATGGCGTGCTCGGCTTCGAGTACGGTTATGCGCTGGCCGATCCGAAGACGCTGGTGCTGTGGGAGGCGCAGTTCGGCGACTTCATGAACGGCGCGCAGATCATGATCGACCAGTTCATCGCCAGCGGAGAGGCCAAGTGGCTTCGCGCCAACGGCCTCGTGATGCTGCTGCCGCATGGTTATGAAGGCCAGGGCCCCGAACATAGCTCAGCGCGTGTCGAGCGTTTCCTGCAGCTCTGCGCTCAGGACAATATGCAGGTCGCCAACTGCACCACGCCGGCCAATTATTTCCACCTGCTGCGCCGGCAGATGCACCGCAGCTTCCGCAAGCCGCTGATCATCTTCACGCCAAAGTCGCTGCTGCGCCACAAGCTGGCGGTGTCCAAGGCGTCGGACTTCCAGGGCGACAGCCACTTCATGCGGCTGTTGTCCGATCCGTCGGGCATTGCGGATAACGAAGTGAAGCGCCTCGTGCTGTGCACCGGCAAGGTCGCCTATGACCTGATGGAGGCGCGCGACGCGGCGGGCGACAAGAACACCGCGATCGTCCGTGTCGAGCAGCTCTATCCTTTCCCGGGCGAGCCGCTGGTCGCCCGCCTGAAGAAGATGACCAATCTCGAAGAGGTCATCTGGGCGCAGGAAGAGCCAAAGAACAACGGCGCGTGGAGCTTCGCCGAGCCCTATCTCGAGGAATGCCTCATCCAGGCCGGCGGCAAGCCGCAGCGCGCGCGCTATGCCGGCCGCGCGGCATCGGCGTCGCCAGCGACTGGCCTGATGAAGCGCCACCAGATGGAACAGGCCGCGCTCGTCGCTGACGCGCTCGGCCACAATGTCCGCGAAGAAATCCGCCGCACGCGCAAATCATAAGCCCGCATCGGCGGCACGAGGAAAAGAAGATGGCAACCGAAGTCAATGTCCCCACCCTGGGCGAATCGATCACCGAGGCGACGCTTGGCGAATGGCTGAAGCAGCCCGGCGACCCGGTCGCCGTCGACGAGCCGATCGCCAGCCTGGAGACCGACAAGGTCTCGGTCGAGGTGCCCTCGCCCGTCGCCGGTGTGATGGGCCAGCAGGCGGTGAAGGTCGGCGACACCGTCCAGGTCGGCGCGATGATCGCGACGATCGAGGCTGGCTCGGGCGCGCCAGCGGCAACGGCGCAGCCCCCCGCGGCTGCCCCTGCTCCCGCCGCTGCAGCTGCCGCACCCGCACCCGCTGGTGATGGTCCCGCCGCGCTGTCCCCGTCGGTCCGCCGCGCGGTGCTTGAGCACGGCGTCGATCCAGCGACGGTCGTGGGCACCGGCAAGGACGGGCGCATCACCAAGGACGATGTGATCGCCGCCGCCGCGACGCCTGCGCCGGTTGCTGCGCCATCGCCCGAACCGCAGGTCGCCCCGTCGGTCGCCGCGTCGACCGGTCGCAAGGAAGAGCGCGTCCGCATGACGCGCCTGCGCCAGACCATAGCGAAGCGGTTGAAGGAAGCGCAGAACACCGCGGCCATGCTCACCACCTTCAACGACGTCGACATGACGGCGGTGATCGAGGCGCGCGCCAAGTACAAGGATCTGTTCGAGAAGAAGCATGGCGTCCGTCTCGGTTTCATGGGTTTCTTCGCCAAGGCCGCCTGCCTCGCGCTGAAGGACGTGCCCAGCGTCAACGCCTCGATCGAGGGCGATGAGATCGTCTATCACGACTATGTCGACATCTCGGTCGCCGTGTCGGGTCCGGGTGGCCTGGTCGTTCCCGTGGTGCGCGATGCCGACCAGCTTTCGGTCGCGGGGATCGAGCGCACGATCGGCGATTTCGGCAAGCGCGCCAAGGACGGCACCCTGAAGATGGAGGAGATGAAGGGCGGAACCTTCACCATCTCCAATGGCGGCGTGTTCGGATCGCTGATGTCGACCCCGATCATCAACCCGCCCCAGGCGGCGGTGCTCGGCCTTCATCGTATCGAGGATCGCCCGGTCGTTCGCGACGGCCAGGTCGTGGTCCGCCCGATGATGTACCTCGCGCTCAGCTACGATCATCGCCTGATCGACGGCCGAGAGGCGGTGACGTTCCTCGTCGCGTTGAAGAACGCGATCGAGGATCCGACCCGGATTTTGATTGATCTTTGAACCGGCCTCCGTTCGTCCCGAGCAGCCATCGAGCTTGTCGAAATGGCGTATCGAAGGACAGGTCTCACGCCATGTCCTTCGATACGGGTCTTCGACAAGCTCAGCCCCTACTCAGGATGAACGGAAGTCCTTATTTGCCATCACGCCCTTTGCGATCGAGATAGACAATGGCTGACTATGATTTCGACGTCCTGGTAATCGGCTCAGGTCCGGGCGGCTATGTCGCCGCGATCCGCGCGGCGCAGCTCGGACTCAGGACCGGCTGTGTCGAGGGCCGCGAGACGCTTGGCGGCACCTGCCTCAATGTCGGCTGCATCCCGTCCAAGGCGATGCTGCACGCGTCGGAACTGTATGACGAGGCGGTCTCGGGCCGGCTCGCCAAGCTCGGCGTGAAGGTCGAGACCAGCCTCGATCTCGACACCATGCACGGCCAGCGCAAGGACGCGGTCAAGCAACTCACCGGCGGCATCGAGTTCCTGTTCAAGAAGAACAAGGTCGAATGGCTCAAGGGCTATGCGGCGTTCACCGGCAAGGACAGCGTCAAGGTCGGCGACCGCGAGGTTCGCGCGAAGAACATCATCATCGCGACCGGCTCCTCGGTCACCCCGCTGCCGGGCGTGACCATCGACCAGAAGGTCGTGGTGGATTCGACCGGCGCGCTTGAGCTGCCGTCAGTACCGAAGCATCTGGTGGTGATCGGCGGCGGCGTGATCGGGCTCGAGCTCGGCTCGGTCTGGCGGCGTCTTGGGGCGAAGGTCACGGTCGTCGAGTTCCTCGACCAGATCCTGCCCGGCTTCGACGGCGATGTCCGCAAGGAAGCCAACAAGATCATGAAGAAGCAGGGGCTTGAATTCCGCCTCTCGACCAAGGTCACCGGCGTGGTCGTCGATGGCGACACCGCGACGCTCACTCTCGAGCCCGCGGCTGGCGGTGACGCCACGACGCTTGAGGCCGATGCGGTGCTCGTGTCGATCGGGCGCCGGCCCAACACCGAAGGCCTCGGCCTCGACAAGGCAGGTCTCGCGACCAACCAGCGCGGCCAGGTCGAGACCGACCACCGCTTCCTCACCTCGGTTCCCGGCATCTGGGCGATCGGTGACGTGATCCCCGGCCCGATGCTCGCGCACAAGGCCGAGGATGAGGGTATCGCGGTGGCAGAGAACATCGCCGGCCTCACCGGTATCGTGAACCATGATGTGATCCCGAGCGTCGTCTATACCAGCCCGGAGATCGCCGGCGTCGGCCTGACCGAGGAAGCGGCGAAGGAGCGTGGCGAGGTCAAGGTCGGCAAGTTCCCGATGGTCGCGAACTCGCGCGCCAAGACCAATCATGAGCCGGACGGCTTCGTGAAGGTGATCGCCGATGCGAAGACCGACCGCGTGCTCGGCGTATGGATCATCGCCTCGGTTGCCGGCACGATGATCGCACAGGCGGCGCAGGCGATGGAGTTCGGCGGCACTTCCGAAGACATCGCCTATACCTGCCACGCTCACCCGACTCATTCGGAAGCGATCAAGGAAGCCGCGATGGCGGTGCTCGGCAAGCCGATCCACATCTGATCGCGTCATTCCCCTGGCTGTTTCCCCGGCGAAGGCCGGGGTCCAGTTCGGGGACGCCGAACGCAACTCGTCGCGCGTCGTTACCACGTTCTTCGCGACTGGACCCTGGCCTCCGCCGGGGATTGCTTATCTCCGGCCGCCAGCCCCTTCTTCGCTCGAAACGAACGGAGGGCGAAGTTCCGGCTCAGGCCTACAGATGGCGTCAGACCGCTCGCACGCCCCAGGGTCCGGCTGGCTCCTTGCCCCGCGTGACGATCGCGACCACTGCCGTCAGCGCCGCCGCGGCGCCTGTCGCGAGCCACAGCGCGCCCGTATCGAACGCCGCGTAGCAGCGCGCGCCGATCACCACGCCGCAGACGAAGCCGAGCCACAGCAGCAGATAACGCACCCAGGTCCAGCGATCGGCGTCACCCATCAGCGCACCTGCCAGCCGCTGCGCCATCCGTACCAGCGACCCGGTCATATAGGTCAGGCCGATGCTCACCTCGCCGTCGCGCAGGAACAGGCCGTTCTCCGCGCCCATCGCGGCGGCGAGCAGCAGCAGCGCCTTGGTGTTGGGCTGCACCTGCATGATCGTCGCGGCCGTGCCGAGCAGTATCGTGACGGCGATCATCACCGCCGCCTGCGCATGCTTCGCCCAGCGTCGCGCGATCACCGTCGCGATCATCACCCCGCTGATGAAGCTCAGCAGCAGCGCACCGGCCATGCGTACTTCGTCATGGCGTTCGGTGGCGAACGCGACGCCAAGCCGGGTCGAGTTGCCGCTCATGAACGAGGCGAAGAATCCGCCTAGGCTTGAATAGGCCAGCGCGTCGACGAATCCGGCAAGAGCGGCGAGGCAGGTGGCAAGGGCGATCATCGACGGGCGATAGCGTTGCATGGCACCGCTATGTCGCACTGCGCCGCGACTTTCCATAGCCTGGGCAGGTCAATCGCAGCCACGCCATTCGTCCCGACGTGTCACCGAGCTTGTGGAAAGGGCATATCGACAGGCAGATGTATCTCGATACGGATTCTCGACACGTTCGACCCCTACTCGATACGGGCGGCAGGGAGTAAGGCACGATCAATGCTTCCTCACGCTCCCTGGCAATTCGGCTCGATCCTTCCCTGGCTCGACCTGTTCGGTATCGCGATGTTCGCCACCACCGGTGCGCTCGCCGCGACCCGGCGCGGGCAGACATTCGTCACGGCTGCCTTCTTCGCTCTGATCACTGGCGTCGGGGGCGGATCGGTCCGCGACCTGCTGATCGGCGCGCCGGTTTTCTGGGTGCATGATCCGCTGGTCGCCGCGGTCTGCCTCGCGGTCGCCGGGCTGGTGTGGATCACGCCTCAGGCCTGGTGGAAGGACAAGGCGCTCGACTGGCTCGATGCGGTGGGCCTAGCCGCCTATGCCGTGTTCGGCGCGGCCAAGGCGCTCGCCTTCGGCGTTCCCCCCGTGCCGGCCGCGCTGATGGGGGTCATGACCGCCTGTGTCGGCGGCATCATCCGCGACGTACTGGCCGGGGAGCCGTCGATCCTGATGCGCCCCGAACTCTATGTGACGGCGGCCGCGCTCGCCGCCGGGCTGCATGTCCTTCTCGTTCTGATCGGCGTTCCTGCCTTCGGGGCGGCGGTGGCGGCGGCGGCGGCCGGCTTCAGCCTGCGCGCCGCGGCGATCCACTGGAACCTTGCATTGCCGAGCTATCGCGGGCGTCGATAGGGACTCGTCGCTTCAGCCTCAGCGTTCCCTGTCGCGGCCGGGTCCAGGTTGCTGGCGCTGGGCTGCGCGTTGCTGTTGCTCGGCCGCGCGTTGCTGAGCCGCCTGTTGTTGTGCCTGCTGGCGTTGTTGCATCTGCTGCGTCCGTTGCTGCTCCATCTGCTGGTGTTGCGCGTCACGTTGCTGCCGCATCTGCTCGCCGCGCTGTTCGGCGGTCCGCTGCTGGGCCTGTTGTGCGGCGCGTTGTTGATCTGCCTGCTGGCGTTGCGCCTCGCGCTGCTGCTGCATCTGCTGGCCACGCTGCTCGTTGGTGCGCTGGCGGACTTGTTGTTGTTGCGCGGCGCGTTGCTGTTCGGCCTGCTGGCGTTGCACCTCACGCTGCTGGCGTGCCAGTTGGCCGCGCTGCTCGACGGCCTGCTGCTGCGCCTCTTGTTGCTGCACGGCGCGGTGCTGTTCGACCTGCTGGCGCTGCGCGTCGCGCTGCTGGCGTATCCGTTGCCCGCGCTGGTCGACGGCTGCCTGCCGTTCCTGGAGCGCGCGCTGCTGGTCGATCTCGGCATGCTGACGGGCGGCGTCGCGTTGCGCATTGGCCTGGATGCGTTGCGCCTGCTGCTGCTCGGCCGCCTGCTGCCGCTGCCGGTCTTGCACAAGGCGCTGCTGCTCGGCAACGGCGCGCTGCTGCGCCATGTCGCGCTGGGCTTGTCGCTGGAGATCGGCGGCACGCTGGTCCTGCTGTCGTGCCTGATCGATCTGGCGGGCGCCATCACGACGGTCGGCGCGGCCCGTGTCCGGCGCGTAGAGGTGCGGCGGTCGGCCCGGCTGGCCCTCGCGCTGCCAGGCGGCGAAGCGCTCCGCCGCCTGAGCGCGCGCGATCCTTTCAGGCTGGAGGCGCTGGCTTTCCTCGGTCGCATGGCGCTGGCGATAGGCTTGCCAGTCCGGCACGCGCTGGCGCGCTTCGCTCCAGTCTGCGCGGGCCGCGGCCAGCACCGCCCGGCGTTCCGCCCACTGCGCCGCCGCCACGCCCCGCTGCTCGCGCTCCCGCGCGGCAATACGCAACGCGCGCGCGCGGGCATAATAGCGTGATGCCGCTTCCGCCTGGCGCTGCGCCTCGATCGCCTCGATGAACCTGCCGTCGCGACCATAGACGGTGACGATCCGTCCGTCGCGATAGCCATAGCTGTAATAGGGGTCGCGAACGAGATAGGGCTCGTCGGCGCCCGGCTCATAATAATAATAGCGATAGCCGTCGTCGATCGGCTCGGCATAGGTCACATAATCCCCACTGGTCTGCCACACCCAGGGTTCGACGCCATCATAGTCGAAAGAATAATCGGGCGGGGCATCGCCGATCGTGTCGCTGATCCAGTCGGCGCGATCGATCCACGCATAGCGATCATCACGGGGCGCATCGGCATAGCCAAGCCGCTGGACCGCGGGCAGTGCGGCTGTCGGCGGGGCACGGCGGATCGGTGTCGCCGGCCCCGCGACCAGCGGCTGGACCTGGGGCAAAGGCGGCAGCGTCGCCGCCGTCGTCGCCTGATTGTCGACACTGGCCTGCCGCTGCTGCGGCCCGCAGGCGGCAAGCGCCAGGGCGAGCGCGGCCGCGCTCGCTGCGCTCAGTAAAATGCGTGTCTTTCCAGCCATGGCGAATGTTCCTCTGGCAGTGAAGCTGCTTGAGTGGTGGCACAACGCGTCTGAACCTGTTCTGGACCCGTGGTTCATCGGAGGTTTCGGGTGCCGGCGCACAGGACCTGACGGGAATCGTGTCTATCCAGCGGCGCGACGCTCGGGCATGATCGCGTCGATCGCCATGCGCAGGGGACAGACTCTCATCCGGCTCGCCGGCATCTGGGCCATCTGGCTCGTCGTCGCGCTGATCACGTCAGTGCAGACCTATGTCGCCGGCCTCACCACGGGAACGCCGCAGCCATGGCTGACGGCGTTCGGCAACGGCATCCCCTGGTATTCGGTATGGGCGTTGCTGACGCCGCTGGTGGTGGCCGTAGCGCGCCGTTTCGCAGACGAGCGGCGCGTGGCGGTGCTGCTGGCCGTCCATCTCGGCGCCGGTCTCGCGGTCGTGCTGCTTCATTCGGTGCTCTACGTCTCGCTCAACGCGATGATCTACGGGAACGCGCCTTGGGCGCCGTGGAGCAAGGACCTGTTGCTGCTCAAGCTCACCGGCAGCATCCATGTGCAGCTGATGATCTACGCGATCATCGTCGGGATCGTGCTGGGCGCGCGCGCCTATCGCACGCTGCGCGACCGCGAGATTGTCGCCGCCCGCCTTGAGACCCGGCTGGCCGAGGCGGAGACAGCGGCGTTGCGGGCGCAGCTTCAGCCGCATTTCCTGTTCAACACGCTCAACGCGATTTCCGCTTTGGTGCCTGACGATCCGGTGACGGCGCAGAGGCTGATCGCGCGTCTCGGCGATCTGTTGCGGCTGTCGATCGATCGGCACCGCTCGCAGCGAAGCCCGCTTGCTGACGAACTGGATTTTACCGACACCTATCTCGCGATCGAGGAAGCGCGGCTGGGGGAGAGGCTCCGTATCGTCCGTCGCATTGCGGACGAAGCGCTGACAGTCGCCGTACCCGCGCTGCTGCTCCAGCCATTGGTGGAGAATGCGGTGCGCCATGGTATCGCGCCGCTCGTATCGGGTGGCACGCTGACGATCGAGGCCGGCCTTGCCGGCGGCAGGCTGCGCCTCGTGGTAGCGGATGATGGCAAGGGTGCCGGGGAGATTGTCGAGGGGGTCGGGCTGGGCAATGCGCGCCTGCGCCTGCAACAGCTTTACGGCGCGGGTTCGTCGCTCGAGATCGAGACGGCGCCCGGGCGCGGATTCCGCGTCACGATCATGGTGCCGCGATGATCCGCACGCTGATCGTCGACGATGAGCCGCTCGCCCGTCGTGCGGTGCGCGCGCCGCTTGAGGCGCATGGCGGGTTCGCAGTGGTGGCGGAGGCAGAGCATGGCCGGGCAGCGGTCGAGTCGATCGCGATGCTGCGCCCCGATCTCGTGTTCCTCGACGTCCAGATGCCGGAAATGAACGGTTTCGACGTGATCGAGGCAGTTGGTGTCGAGGCGATGCCGCTGACCGTGTTCGTCACCGCGTTCGATGCGCACGCGGTGCGCGCGTTCGAGGTGCAGGCGCTCGACTATCTGCTCAAGCCGTTCGACGACCTGCGGTTCGGCCGGGTGCTCGACCGCGTGCGCCGGCAGCTTGCCGAGGGTGGGGAACGGAGTGATAGGCTTCGATCGATCGTCGCCACGCTCGGCGACCCGCCCCGGCTGGTGGCGCGGTCGCATGGCAGCATCAGGCTGATCCCGCTCGACCAGGTCGACTGGATCGCGGCGGCGGGCGACTATGCGGAGGTCAATGCCGGCGGGCGGGCATCCCTGCTCAACGAATCCCTGGCGTCGCTCGAGGCGCGGCTTCCCGCCGATGCGTTCGCCCGGATCCATCGCTCGGCGATCGTCCGCCTCGACCGGCTGACGGAGGTCCGTCCCGGCGCACACGGGGATGCTCTGGTGCGACTGTCCTGCGGTGCGGAGCTGCGCCTCAGTCGCCGGTACCGCGAGGCGATCGACCGCTACCTGGCTGGCTGATCCCGCCCGGCGATCCCATGATCCCGCTTGGCGACGGCGCCTTGCCGCGGCGCCTTCCGTTCCGGCCATTGCGGCATGTCGGAAACCGGGAGGAACCTCATGCGTCGTGCGTTGTCGCTCTGCCTCGCCCTGGCGCTGTTCGTCGCCCCACAAGTCGTGCAGGCCGGTAGCCGGCTGGTCAGCACGCAGCTTAACTCGGCCAGCCTCGCCGGGAACAGGATCGGTATCTCCCCGCTCCGCAACGTGACTGTCTATCTGCCGCCGCGTTACGGGGACAGCGACCGGCGCTTCCCCGTGCTCTATTTCCTCAACAGCTTCTTCGAGAACCAGGCGGAGCCTTTTGCCAGCCACGATGCGCAGGGACTGCTCGACCGGGCGATCGGCGCGGGCGTGATCGGCGACGTGATCATGGTGACGGCCGACTTCACGACGCCGACCGGCAGCTCCTGGTATGTGAACTCGCCGGTCACCGGGAAGTGGGACGACTTCATGGTGCGCGAGCTGGTTCCCTATATCGACTCGACCTACCGGACGCTTGCCGCGCGGGAGTCGCGCGGCGTGGTGGGGGACGGCGTCGGCGGTTACGGCGCGGTCCGGTTCGGCATGCTCCATCCCGATCTGTTCGGTTCGGTCTACGCGATGCAGCCGGTGGGCGCCGGGTCGGGCGTGCAGCCGTCCTGGAGCCGGCCGGATTTCGACCTGCTCGCCCGTGCCCGGTCGATCGACGATCTCGGCAATGACGGCTTTTCGCGGATCTTCACCTCGATCTACCAGGCCTTTTCGCCCGACCCGGACCGGCCGCCGCTGTATATCGATCCGCCCGCGCGCCGGGTGGACGGACATGTGGTGGTCGACAGTGCGGTCATGGCCCGGTTCCAGCAGCGCTTCGGCCTGATCGACCTGCTCCCGGCCAATGCCGACAATCTGAAGGCGCTGCGCGGCTTCAAGCTCGACTGGGGCCGCGCCGACCCGATCTTCGACCATATCCATGCCAACCAGGCATTCGCCCACCGGCTCGACGAATTCGGCGTGCCGCATGAGGCGGAGGAACATGCCGGCGGTTTCCGCGACCGGCACTGGGGCGAGCAGGGACGTGTCCGTACCGACGTGCTGCCCTTCTTCGCGCGGCATCTGTTGTTCGCGCCGGTGGGGGAGCAAGACCATGCGGAATGACGGCGTCGCGCGCATCCTGCTCGGTCTGGCGGCATCGTTCCTGCTGAACGGTCAGGTGAGCGCATGGGCAACAGAGCCTCGCGCCATGGTCAGGCTCCAGGCGCAGGGACAGGCCTCGCCACCGGCCGGCATCGCCGATCTTGCCTGGATCGAGGGACACTGGCTCGGCGAGATGCCCGACGGGCCGGTCGAGCATGTCATCCTGGGTGCCGCGTTCGGCCATATGCCCAGCTTCGTGCGGGCGCTGAGTCCGCAGGGCCCGGTCTTTTACGAGATCAGCGTCTTCGTCGAGGTCGCCGGCTCGCTCTCGGTCCGGGTCAAGCATTTCACCCCGTCGCTAGCCGGCTGGGAAGCGCGGGAGGCCTATATCGACAGGCCGCTCGTCGGGCGGGACGGCGACACCTTCTATTTCGACGGCATCACCTTCGCCCGGACGGGACCGGACAGCTTCACCGTCTATTTTCTCGACCGCGTCGGCGACAGGGAGCGTGCGACGCTGGTGATCCCGTTCCGGCGCAAGGTATGAGCCGGCGAGCGGAGCGGTCCCGGCCGTTGCTGACCTTCCCGGGATCGGGTGCCCCCCGTAATATGGGCCGCCGGAATTCTTCCTCCGACGGCCCTCCCGGGGGCGGGACTAGCGCAGCTCGATCCGTGCCGAGCTGAAGCGGACATTGGCGCGCGGGCTGATCTGGCGCGCCGCAAGGGCAGGGGTGGTGCCGGTGACGCCGGTGCTCGGCTCGATCACCAGTGAGGTATTGCCGCCGAGCGTCTTCAGGGCGTCGGTCGCGTCGAAGGTCTTCTCGTCGGACGCGCCCGCCATGTCCCCCATGCCCGGCATATCGCCATGGTCGCCATGCGGGGCCGTGAGATTGAAGAAGTTGATGACGCCAAGCAGTACGCGTTTCCCGCCCGCGCCCTGGACATAAACCTCATAAAGCACGCCGGGCGCCTCATCGAAGGTGAAGCCGTCGATCACCACCACGGATCGGGGCGTCTCGCCGCCCTTTTCGGGCGCCGCCTGGAGCATCGCCTTGCGCGCATCGGGCGCGATCTTCAGCGGTAGCACGGTCGTGCCACGCTGCAGCGGGGTCGGGCCGGCCAGCGGATAGACGCGCAACGGTGTCTCCTGCAGGATCGAGACCGGCAGGCGAACCTTGAGCGTCGCGGGGCATCCGCCACCGCCCGCATAGCTGTAGCCGAGCTGCGCGGTGGTGAGCATGTCCTTCACCGTGCGCGTCACCAGCGCGCCGGTCCCGTCGATGAAGTTGAAGGTCGCGTTGAGCTGGCCCTGGTTATTGGGCAGCCGGGCTGCCTGGTTCACCTTCAGCCAGCATTCGTACAGCCGGTCGATATTGGTGTGGTGAGTATAGAAGATCGGGTCGTTCCCCGCTGCTGGCACCGCGCCCATATACCCAGTCGGGCAGTTCGCCACGCCCACCGCGCAATGCACCGCGCCGTGCGGCGTCGATTCGAGCGCGCTGTTGAACGGGTTGTAGCTGGTCTGCTGCATCGCATTCGCCGTCGACACCACGGACGGGGCTAGGTTGCTCGTCCCGGCGTTCAGCTGTGCCTGGCGATTGGGGATGTAGAGCGGATTGGGCACGGTCTGGCCATTCGCATTGACATAAGTCTGGTCGCGATAGGCGGCCGGCATCTGGGCATTGCTCTCATAATCCCAATAGGGGAGCCGCAAATTGGCGTCGCCTGAGGCGGCCTGAAGCACTTTCTCGAAATAATAGAGGTACATGCGGTGCCAGGTGAGGAACTGGACGGTACCGTGCTGGCAGGTGCACCAGGTCGCGTTCTCGTCGGCATTGCTCTTCGCCTGCGCGGTAAGGCCACTCATGCCCGCGGCGTTCAGGCCGCTGGGGTTGGCGCAGCCCGTGCCGAAATAGGCGTGCATGTTCGCCCAGTAGATCCAGCTTCGGCGATAGTTCGCGCTGCCGCGCGGCTCGCTGCTCCACGCCTTCATCTGCGCGACGCCGCGGCGCAGGCTGGCCAGTTCCGTTGCGTTGAGCTGGAGGATCGACTTGCGCTGGGTCGCGACGCGCCCCGGCGTGAGGCGCACGCTCTGGAACTTGTTCCCCGGAGGTGCGCCGGCAGGGTACATGTCGAAGGTCAGCGTCGCGCCGGCGCTAGCCTTGAAGCCGAACGTGCCGTTGCCGGCGCCGCTTGCGTCGGTGCGGACCTGGCCCAGGCCGCGCTGGCACTTCCAGTAGAAATCATAGGAAGTGTTGGGCGTCCCCTTGCTGATCTGCACGACCGCGCTGGTATCGCCCGCGTCGTTCTGCGTGATGGTCACCAGGCCGCCGTTGCGCGCCGGATCGGATCCGTTGACATTGTTGTTGCCGCAATCGGAGGAATCCTGGCGGACCAGCGGTCCGGACGCCTGAAGGTCGCCTGATTGCGCGGAAGCCGGCTGGACAAACCCACCGATGATGAGCAACGTCGCGGCACTTCCATGGAGAGCCGTAAGCCTTGCCTTTACCATATAAGACATTTGCAGCCACTCCTGCTATATATCTCTTGATGAACGCGGGCACAGATCATGTCGTCCACTACAGGGTTGCACGTGGTTTGAGCATAAAAGGTGCATGCCCCATGGCTATTCTTGAAATCTATGCCATGTGATGAGGAAAGTCTTCAGGAACTGTCCCCATATCGACGGCATAGTCTAGGGGGCTATGATTTAGACCAGTCCTGCACATTCATATCGACGGCGATATCCCGGCGCAGGTGCCGAAACGATGAAGCGAGGCCTCCTATCTGTCCCAATAGGGCGGATCGCCGAAGCTGCGCCGCAGGCTGGCGGTCAGCGCGGCGATCTTGGCGGAGGCGCTTCGGTCGCGCGGATAGGCGATGAACAGCTCCGCGCCCTCTGCCGCCATGCCGATATCGACCTCGACCAGCGCGCCGCTCGCCAGTTGATCATGTATGAAGAAGGTCGGCAGCAGGGTAATACCGAGACCCGCCAGTGCCGCATCGCGCATGACCAGCCCATTGTTGACGCGCAGCGCGGCGCGTGGCCGCAGTACCATCCAGCCCTCGGCCCCGGCGAAGCGCCAGTCGGCATCGCGATTGGCGTAGAGGATGCCGCGATGGCCCGCTAGGTCGGCCAGGGTCGCGGGCCGACCCTTCTCCGCCAGATAGCCGGGCGAGGCGACCAGCAGGCGTCGCGTCGTCGCGAGCCGCTTAGCGACCAGCCGCGTATCGCCGATCGGACCGTGGCGGATCACCGCGTCGAACCCGCTCGCCGCCGCGTCGACAAAGCCGTCGTCCAGTTCAAGGGTCAGGTCGATTTCCGGATGTGTCCGCAGGAAATCGTTCAGCGCGGGGCCAAGATGCAGGACGCCGAACCCGACCGGACCTGACACCCGCAATGGCCCGGCGAGCGTCCCGTGCCGCTGCGCCATTTCCGCCGCTGCCTCGCGCGCCTGGTACAGGATCTGCTGCGCGCGCGGCAGGAAGCTGTGGCCGTCCTCGGTCAGCGTCAGCTTGCGCGTCGTGCGCTGGATCAGCCGCGTGCCGAGTGTGCGCTCAAGCTCGGCCAGCCGCTCGCTCACCACAGACTTGGCGAAACCAAGCCGCCGGGCGGCCCCGCTGATCGATCCTGCCTCGGTGATGGCGGTGAAGGCCGCAAGCCCGTCCATTTTGATCATTGTTCGGTTATTCCGGACACAAGTTTCAGAATAATCCTACTAGTCCGAACGGTGCATTACGATCATTTTCGATGGGCGGAGGGCGCCTGGGGGCACCTCGCAACTGGGGAAATATCCATGCTTCGTTCGTTGATGCTTGCCGGTGCCGCCCTGATGATGGCCGCGCCCGCCGCGGCGCAGGTGCCGCCTTATCCGGCCGCTTTTCACACGGAGGAGATCGCGACGAACGGCGCGACCATCCATGTCCGCGTCGGGGGCAAGGGGCCCGCGGTCGTCCTGCTCCATGGTTATGGCGAGACCGGCGACATGTGGGCGCCGATGGCGGCCGACCTGATGCGCGACCACACGGTGATCGTTCCCGATCTGCGTGGCCTCGGCCTCTCTTCAAAGCCAGCGGGCGGCTTTGACAAGAAAACCCAGGCCGGCGACGTGCTGGGCGTGCTCGACCGGCTGAAGATCGGCAAGGCCGACCTGGTCACCCATGATATCGGCAACATGGTCGGCTTCGCCTTCGCGGCGAATCATCCCGATCGGGTCAACCGTTTCGTGCTGATCGACGCGCCTATCCCGGGGGTAGGCCCGTGGGACGAGATCCTCAAAAGCCCGCTGCTCTGGCATTTCCGCTTCGGCGGGCCGGACATGGAGCGGCTGGTCGCCGGCCGGGAGCGAATCTATCTCGATCGCTTCTGGAACGAGTTTTCGGCTGACCCGAAGCATTTCAGCGAAGCCTCGCGGGAGCATTATGCGAAGCTCTACGCGATGCCCGGCGCGATGCATTCCGGCTTCGCCCAGTTCGCCGCCTTCGATCAGGACGTGATCGACGACCGCGCGGTGCTGGCGGCGAACGGCAAGCTCAAGATGCCGGTCCTCGCCCTCGGCGGCGAGAAGAGCTTCGGCCCGATGATGGCGGTGGTGATGCGCGCCGCGGCCGACAATGTCACCGAAGGCGTTGTCCCCGGTTCCGGCCACTGGATCATGGAGGAAAATCCGGACGCGACCGTGAAGATGGTCCGCGCTTTCCTGGTGCCCGCGCAATGAGCCGGCGCCTCTGGCTGGCGGCGGCCCTCCTGCCGCTCGCCGCGACAAGCGCGGCGCAGACGGGCGAGGGCGGTCGTCTCCGCCTTGCCCCGGCTGACGTCGCGGCGGTGCCGGCGCTCGGTGCGGGCGCCGGCACCTCTGGCGTCGCGGGTATCCGAACCCGAATCCTGTCGGGCGACCCGACCAGGGCCGGTCTCTACACCATCGCGCTCACCGTCCCCGCCAACACCCGTATCGCCGCCCATCGCCATCGTGACGATCGCACCGCGACCGTCGTCTCCGGCACCTGGTATTTCGGCTATGGCGACAAGGCGGCCGACGCGGCGTTCAAGGCACTGCCGCCCGGCAGCTTCTATGCGGAGCCGGCCGACGTCGCCCATTTCGCCCGGACCGGCGCCACGCCCGTGACGGTGTACATCACCGGCGTCGGGCCGACCGACACGCGCTACGTCGACGCGGCGGCCGATCCCGGCGGGCGGTGAGCAGGGGGCTTCACCTCAGTAGATGATACCAAGGCCGAATGTGAGTTTGTTCTCGTGCTCGAACGAGAGCTCGTTGGTCCCGTTGGCATAGGTGAAGCCGACGTCGATTCCGACATTGTAACTGGTCCAGAAACGCTGCTTGATCTGCGCCTCGAGGCGTTCGATCTTGTCGGGCGCGCCGTGAAGGACCGGAAGATACCGGTATTTGACGTTGCCGAGCAGTTCCGTCTTGTCGCTCATCGGCAGGAATGCCTCGAATTCGCCTCGGGCGCCCGCGGCAAGGAAGGTGTCGAACGATCCCAATTTGGTGGTGCCCCGTTTCGTCACCTCCGCTGCCTGGATCTCAAGCTGCACGCGGCACCGTGTCTTCAGGCCGATCTGCGGGATCAGCATGGTGGCCCGCTCGAAGTCGCAAAGGCCGATGCCGGTGCCCGGCGCGACGGGCCTCAGCAGGCCGCTCAGCTTCACGCGGCTGGCATCGTTGGCGAAGTCGAAGATCGCGCCGGCCTGCGTGTCGAGGAACAGTTTGAAATCGCTCGTCTCTCCGGTGAGCTGCGTGTGAAGCAGGATGCCGGTCTCAAGCGCATCCGTATCCCCGTCGCTCTGGGATGCGCCCGGGGCGAGCGCCGGCGCTGGGTGGGTGCGCGCATGGCTGAGGTCGTATCGGCCATAGAGATAGGAAATGCTTCTCGCCGATGTCGGCGACGTCAGCCGGATTCCGAGCGTGCCGCTGATCGCCAGGTTGGTGTCGGTCTTGCGGCTGCCGTCGTCCAGGGTCGAACGAGTCCGGTCGAAGGCGAGCGACACCGCGCCCGCGTCCCGCCTTTCATCGCCGAGCATCCCGAGTTCCTCGGGTGTCGCCCGCAGTGAAATGGCCGCCGGCGCGGTGAAATCCTCCCACCCGCTGATGAATGTGGTTCCGGATTGATCAGCCTTGCAGGCGAAGACCGCGCCGGAAAATGCCGGCTGGAACAGAAACGGCCTGGCGGCCGGCACTCCGCCCTCCAGGGTCAGCGATGAACCATCCCCCGGCCTGGCGCGCCGGATCTGCCCTTCGAGGCGATCCATCGTCGCTTGCAGGATATAGGCATCGCCGGCTGGCTCGGCCTCGGTCCCCGCCTGGATGGCGCCCAGCCGGCGCACCATGCGCGCATAGGTCTCGGCGAGCGTCAGCGAGAGGTCCGGTCCTTCTGGCGCCGGCCGTTCGACCGCCCAGTCGGTCGGGCTCTTGCCCGTCTCGGTCAGCACCGCCTTGGCCAGATCGACCTGGCCGATCTTCCCGCCGGCATGGCCGGCGCAGGCGCGGTCGAACACCGTCGAGGCAGAGGGGGTATCCCTTGCCTCGGCCTTTCCCGCCATGATGGCGACGGCCGCGGCCACCGCGAGGGCCGAGGCCCGCAGGCGCAGTCTGGCGGGGCCGGTCATGCCCGCATCTCCATCGGCCGGATGGTTGCCCTTGCGCCTGCCTCGTCGGCCTTGGCGGCCAGGTAGCGCTGGAACTCGATCAGCGGCTTGCTCAGGGCATTGCGCTTCGCCTGGACGGGTACCCTGATCTTGCCGCCGTCGGGCAGGCTGTCGTTGAACAGGTTGACGATCGCCGTCGCCGCGGCTTCCCACCCTTCCGACGTATAGCCGAGATCCGTGTCCGGAATCAGCTCCTGCCAGGCGTCGCTGCTGTCGCTGTGGTGCTCGGCGATAAAAGCCTCGATCGCATCATAGGCGCGCTGATAGTTGCTCGTCATCGCCTTCCTCCTCTATTGGTGGAGGAAATGATGCGCCCACCGGCTTTCCGGGGCGCGTGACGGCCGTCACGCCGCCGCAACGATTCCGCCGGCTTGCCCCGGCGCCGGTTCGACACCACATCGACGCTTCACGCGTTGACCTGCCGCGCGGCCTTCTTTATCTCAAGAACAAATCTGGAACAGAGTGGCTTTATGCTGACCCATATTCTGAAGCATCGGTGTTGCGCATGCTGACTCACATAAGCGTCCGCGGCGCGCGCGAGCACAACCTCAAGGACGTCTCGATCGACATCCCGCGTGACACGCTCACGGTGATCACCGGCCTGTCGGGATCGGGCAAGTCGAGCCTCGCCTTCGACACCATCTATGCCGAGGGGCAGCGGCGCTATGTCGAGTCGCTCTCGGCCTATGCGCGCCAGTTCCTCGAGCTGATGCAGAAGCCCGATGTGGATCATATCGAGGGCCTGAGCCCCGCCATCTCGATCGAGCAGAAGACCACCAGCCGCAACCCGCGCTCGACGGTCGCCACCGTCACTGAGGTCTATGATTATATGCGCCTGCTCTGGGCGCGCGTCGGCATCCCCTATTCGCCCGAGACCGGCCTGCCGATCGCGGCGCAGACCGTCAGCCAGATGGTCGACCGCGTCATGGCCCTGCCCGAGGGCACGCGCCTCTACCTGCTCGCCCCCGTCGTGCGCGGCCGCAAGGGCGAATATCGCAAGGAAATGGCCGAATGGCAGAAGGCCGGCTTCACCCGAGTCCGCATCGACGGCGAACTGTACGAGATCGACGAGGCCCCGGCGCTCGACAAGAAATACAAGCATGACATCGAAGTGGTGGTCGACCGCATGGTCGTCGGCCCGGACATGGCGACTCGCCTCGCCGACAGCTTCGAGACGGCGCTGAAGCTGGCCGAGGGACTGGCCTATATCGACTTGGTCGACACGACGGTGGCTCAGCTAAGCCCCTCCCCTTCAGGGGAGGGGTTGGGGTGGGGCAGTGCCTCAAACAACGTCGCGGATGGGGTAGAGTCCCCCACCCCCAACCCCTCCCCTGAAGGGGAGGGGCTTAAGAAGTCGCGCGTCAAGGAAATGCCTCAGACCTTCGTCCCAGAAGGAAAGATGAAGAACACCGGCATCCCCGCCAACCGAATCGTCTTCTCGGAAAAATTCGCCTGCCCCGTCTCCGGCTTCACCATCGCCGAGATCGAGCCGCGCCTCTTCTCCTTCAACGCGCCGCAGGGTGCGTGCCCGGCCTGCGACGGCCTTGGCGAGAAGCTGTTGTTCGACGAGGAACTGGTCGTCCCGAACCATGCGCTCAGCATCAAGAAGGGCGCCGTCGTCCCCTGGGCGAAGTCCAACCCGCCAAGTCCCTATTACATGCAGGTACTGGGCAGCCTCGCGCGCGAATTCGGCTTCAGCCTGGAAACCCCGTGGGAAGATCTGCCGGGCGAGGTGAAGCTGATCATCCTGCACGGCACCGGCGGAAAGCCGGTCACGCTTACCTTCGTCGACGGCAAGAAGTCGTATGACGTGAAGAAGCCGTTCGAGGGCGTCATCGGCAACCTCAACCGCCGCATGCTCCAGACCGAAAGCGCCTGGATGCGCGAGGAACTGAGCAAGTACCAGAGCAGTGCCGCGTGCGAGGTCTGCCATGGCGCCCGGCTCAAGCCAGAGGCGCTGGCGGTCAAGGTCGGCATGCGCGACATCTCCTCGGTCACCCGCCTGTCGGTGGTGGATTCGCTCGCCTGGTTCACCGCGATCCCGGCCGAGCTGACCGACCAGCAGAACGCCATCGCCGAGCGAATCCTGAAGGAGATCCTCGAACGGCTCGGCTTCCTCAACAATGTTGGGCTCGATTATCTCAACCTGGATCGCACCTCCGGCACGCTGTCGGGCGGCGAGAGCCAGCGCATTCGCCTCGCCTCGCAGATCGGCTCAGGATTATCAGGTGTCCTCTACGTGCTGGACGAGCCGAGCATCGGCCTTCACCAGCGCGACAACGACATGCTGCTCAAGACGCTGCGGCGGCTCCGCGATCTCGGCAACACCGTGCTGGTGGTCGAGCATGACGAGGATGCGATCCGCACCGCCGATTACGTCATCGACATGGGCCCCGGCGCCGGCGTGCATGGCGGGGAGATCGTCGCGCACGGCACGCTCGATCAGGTGCTGGCGAGCGAGGACAGCATCACCGCCGACTATCTCTCCGGCCGGCGCGAAGTGGCTGTCCCGGAAACGCGTCGCAAGGGCAACGGCAAGAAGATCACCGTCCACAACGCCACCGCCAACAACCTGCGCGGCATCACGGCCAGCCTGCCGCTCGGCACCTTCACCTGCATCACCGGGGTGTCGGGATCGGGCAAGTCGAGCTTCACCATCGACACGCTCTATGCCGCCGCCGCGCGCGCGCTCAACGGCGCGCGCGTGATCGCCGGCAAGCATGAGAAGATCAGCGGCCTGCAATATCTCGACAAGGTGATCGACATCGATCAGTCGCCGATCGGCCGCACCCCGCGCTCCAACCCGGCGACTTATACCGGCGCCTTCACCCAGATCCGCGACTGGTTCGCCGGCCTGCCGGAGGCGCAGGCGCGCGGCTACAAGCC
The DNA here is from genome assembly GCF_028473665.1 of Sphingomonas sp. QA11. Lineage (GTDB taxonomy): Bacteria > Pseudomonadota > Alphaproteobacteria > Sphingomonadales > Sphingomonadaceae > Sphingomonas > Sphingomonas phytovorans. The sequence goes on from NZ_CP098774.1 coordinate 174,806, forward strand.
CGGCCGGTTCAGCTTCAACGTGAAGGGCGGCCGGTGCGAGGCATGCCAGGGCGACGGCCTGCTCAAGATCGAAATGCACTTCCTGCCCGACGTCTATGTGACGTGCGACGTGTGCCACGGCGCCCGCTACAACCGCGAGACGCTCGAGGTGAAGTTCAAGGGCAAGAGCATCGCCGACGTGCTCGACATGACGGTCGAGGACGCGGTCGAGTTCTTCAAGGCAGTCCCCCCGATCCGCGACAAGATGGCGATGCTGGCTGAGGTCGGCCTCGGCTATGTCAAGGTCGGCCAGCAGGCGACGACCCTGTCGGGCGGCGAAGCGCAACGCGTGAAGCTGGCCAAGGAACTGTCACGCCGCGCGACCGGCCAGACGCTCTACATCCTCGACGAACCCACCACCGGCCTGCATTTCGAGGACGTGCGTAAACTGCTCGAAGTGCTCCACGCGCTGGTCGACCAGGGCAACACGGTGGTGGTGATCGAGCACAACCTCGACGTCATCAAGACCGCCGACTGGGTGCTGGACCTTGGCCCCGAGGGCGGCGTGAAGGGCGGCGAGATCGTCGCCGAGGGCACGCCGGAAAAGGTGGCGAAGGTGAAGGGGTCGTTCACCGGGCAATATCTGGCCCCGCTCCTCGAACGTGGGCGGCAGAGCGTAGCAGCGGAGTAATTTTCCCTCTCCCCTTGTGGGAGAGGGAGGGAGCCGCGAAGTAATTTAAGCGCAATTAAAACGTAATTTTGATTGTTGGCAATCGAGTTTGTACCATAGTTCTGTCTATGATAGAATGTCTATGCTCTCTCTTTCGGAGACGCGAGTTGAAATGTCGGCATTTAATTTCGATATCTCAAATCTTAGCTTCGGGATAACTGTAGATATTGAAGTTGTTTCGAGCCAGTCTTTCACTCCGTCGTCGCTTAAATTAACATTCCAAACGACTATTCGATGCTGGGTCATCGACTTCCTCTCACGATTTGCCTGATTCATTGCTTTTTCTTCATTTTCAAGCTGCTTTTTGAGAGAGTCTGGTGCGTATCTATCATTTCGTACAAAGTCACGGAAGTCTTGATAGTTGCTTGGAAAGGCTTTAATCCCATGGAAGCTCAGTTCGTCGATAGAAAATCGATCATTGCTATACAGTGTAGATAGGGCCGAGGTTCTGGATGATATGATTTGTTCCTTTCCTCGCACTGTTCCTATAAATTCTCCAGTAGAATCTTGTATCTGTATTCCTGACGCGATCCCTAAAATTGTATCTATAGGTGAGGATGCTTCATCAATTTGCTTTATCAGCGAATCAAGTGTCGGCAATACCCAGGCCTTTTCAATAAGCTGGTTGTTTAAGTCTTTCAGTAGAGATGGCACTCGCGATGCCAGAATGTCCGATAAAAGTTTATCAAATATCATAAACTGATTTGGACCGCGATAGTTAGCCAAAAAATTTGCTGCGAAAAACTCTTGGAAAGATCGATGGATAAAATGAACTTTTCCACCGTCTCTTTGCAGTAGGCATACGCTTTCTAGGCAATCTCTAATGAGCTCATCTATTTCAACATCTATTTCTTCGAGCTCGGCGGATCGTTTCAAATGATTATATAAATCGATATTATCAAATGATACAAGGTGTTCGGCCAGTGTTCTGAAGCAAAATAGTGAAAATGCGCGTTTAAATTGGTCCTTATGTAGGCCGCTTCGATGAATCCTTCTGAATGGGCCCTTTGAAGTGTCATGTCTGCTGTACAGCGTGTCAAAGGCTTGATCGTAGAAAAGTGCTGCGCGGGTGGGAATTTCGCCTGCATCAGCGTATGAATTACGGTGACAGTGCATTTTATTCGCGTACCAATTCCCGCATCAGCCCATTGGCCGGAGCCGCGATCCTGGTTTCAATCCCTCATGCCGATCGACCACGACAAGATCGATGAAGCCACGCTCGCGCTGCTCTATCTCGGGCTGCACGACGATTGTCGCGCCTGGAAGAGCTTCGACTGGGAAACCACCGAGCGGCTCCACGCGAGGGGAATTACGGTGCCAGTTTACTAATTAGCCCTGCATCGGCCACCCAGCGAGCATACTGCGCCGTACATCCCATTTCGGTGCCTTAGTGCTTCCTAAACGCTTCCTCTCGCATGCTCCGTCCATCGGAGGCCCCATGCGCATCATCATCCTCGCCGCGTCGGTTGCTGTCGCCACGGCATCTCCCGCCCAGATATCCTCCACCCCGGACCGGTCGCTCGTTCAGGCGGTCGTGGAGCTGAGCAGCACCACCTGCTACGGCATCCAGTCAGGCACCATCGCCCTGCCGGCGGACGGCGACCCGGACGCCCTCGGCAAGACCATGGCGGCCGTGAAGGCGATGGGCCTGAACTACGGCGTCGACAATCGCGTCTTCAAGGATCTCGGACGCGCCGGTACCGCGATGATCTCCCGCGCGACGATCGGTTCGCGGACGCTCCCGGCGGGCGACCTTGTCATCACCTTCGGCGGGCCGCAGCCGCTCTGCCGCGTGATTCTGCTCACCGCGCCGACCCCCGGCCTGACCGACGCGGTTGCCGCGCGCATCGTCGCGCAGGGATGGAAGGCGGCATCGGTGACTCAAGCGAGTCCGGCCGTCGAACGTCGCGCCTTCGTCCGCCGCGACGCCGCGGGTAATCCCTATCTGATGAACCTGATCGCCGCCGTTGACACGACCTCTCGGCTGCGCCTGTTCACCACCGTGGTCCGCATCCCGCCGGGTGTCGCGCTTCCGCCGGGTTTGTGATTGGCATTCCGGAATTGTGGCGCCACGCAACAGAGCTGGATGAAAGCGCACCGATCGCCGGTTCCGTCCGCGAAACGCGGCGAGGTTACGGGTGCGCCAGTGCGCCAACTAAGACGCGCACGCCGCAGGGCCGGCTCTCGAACCGAAGCGCAAAGCATACCGCAAGGCTGGAACTGCTACCCCCACACATCGCTCGGCGCCGGGAGCGGTGGTTCAGCGCACCAGCACGGCCTCGACCGTCCCATTCCGACGGTCGCGTCGAAATCGTACCGGCAAGTCGATCCAGTCCCGCAAACTCCGCGGCTGGTCGATCTCCGCCAGTCCGGTGTCGGGCCACTCGTTCCTGGCGGGGAACCAGGCCGTTCCGAACAGGCGATCCCACAGCGTGGTGAAGGCCCCGAAATTCTTGTCGAAATGCTTTTCTTCAAGCGAGTGGTGGATTCGATGAAATCTGTTGTCGCAGAAAAACAGGCGCAACGGTCCGAGATTGAGGCGGGTCGGCGAGTGAATGAAGGACGCCTGAAGGTGGATAATGATCAGCATCGCCGGAACAACAGGGCCGGTGTCGGTCACGATCAGGCTTACCGGCAGCAGCAGGAACACCGCCTGGAAGACCGGCTCGCTGACATGGTGGTAGGAACTGACAGCATTCAGTTCCCTGATCGAGTGATGCACCGCATGAAACCGCCAGGCGAAGGCATGCTGGGCACGGTGAAACCAGTAGAAGAAAAAATCATAGATCAGCGCTGCCGCGATCGGCGCCATGACAATCGCCGCGATTCCGGCCCAGTCGAAGGACAGCGGCATCGTTATCAGGGGCCTGATGCCGATCGATACCCACAGGGCATGGAACAGTTTGAAGATCACCATGCTGACAGGCACGTAGAGCGCCCATATCCCAAGCCCGGTCAATCTCTGGTGCAGTGACTGCTTTTCGCGCGGCAGCAGAAGCTCGACCGCCGTCATCAGCGAGAGGCTGAAAGCGCTCACGATAGCGACCGGCCCTGCTTCGGCCCATAGTTCAGCGAACACCGTCATCCGACCGCCTTATGCTGCCGCCGATACCAATCGGTTAATCGGCCCGCGCAACGGCTCCATCCGGCATTGCGGTTGTGAGTGGGGCATTCTCTGAACTTTGGGATGCTGACGTTCGTTTGCCCTATGCAATCTGGTACCTGCAGTCGCCGTAGCAACCGTGTCCGCCTGCTTTATGCTACCATCATCCTGGCCACGGCGGCTCAATCCACCGACGCCACACCCATCGCAACCAGCGCTGCTGTATCGATGCGCGGCGCATCGCAATCCGGGCCCGTCCCGTCAAGAAAGACCAACCATGGAAGACTACCAACCCGCAGCCCCGGCCCCAGATCGCCGCATCGCGCTGCTGATCGACGCCGACAATGTCTCGCACAGCAAGATCGCGCTGATCCTCGCCGAACTCTCCAAATATGGCACCGCCAATATCCGTCGTGCCTATGGCGACTGGGGCAGCGCCGGCCTGAAGGGCTGGCGGGAGAAACTGCACGCCTTCGCCATCCGCCCGATCCAGCAGTTCAGCTATTCCGCCGGCAAGAACGCGACTGACATCGCGCTCGTCATCGACGCGATGGAACTGCTCTACACCCAGAAGCTCGACGGCTTCTGCATCGCGTCGAGCGATGCTGATTTCACGCCGCTGGTCATGCAGCTCAAGGCCAATGGCCACGACGTCTATGGCTTTGGCGAGCGCAAGACGCCTGATCCGTTCGTCAACGCCTGCACGACCTTCCTCTATCTCGACAGCTTCGATGATCCTGCGGCGCCGGCTCCCGCCGCGCCGCCGACCGAAAAGCGCAAGAGCGAAGGCAAGGCGGCCGCCACCGGCGCGAAGGCGAAGACCAAGGCCGAGGCGTCCCCGCCGAAATCCCCGGGCAAGGTCCTTGCCCAGGACGCGACCCTCGTCACGATCCTGCGCGGCGCGGTCGAGGCGGCGGCCTGGGACGATGGCTGGGCCTCGATGCCGGCGGCGGGCAGCGCGGCGAAGCGCCAGGCCTCGATCGACCCGCGCAACTACGGCGTGCGCAACTTCCCCGACCTGTTCGAGGCGATCGGCCTGTTCGACATCTACAAGGGCGAGAACGGCCACAGCTTCGTCGCCGACAAGCGCAACAAGGACAAGGCGGCGCGCCCGTCGCGGTGATGGGCGATGCCGGCAATCCGGTTAACTGCCATAGCCGACGCTAAGCTGATCGCCTCTTCTCCCATGGTGGCTTTCGTGGAAGCGGGCCTATTTCCAGGGTGTTTGAATTGCCCTGCAGATTTTGGTGCCAGTACACTCAACCGCGCCGCCGACGACCCAATCGGTTGACGGCCCAGTTGACCAAAAGTCCAAAGGCAATAGCGATGGCTGCGGTAGGGAAAGCGACATGCATCCAAAAGCCCTTGCTACAGCGTGTATCGGGCGCGCAGTCGCCCAGGGCATCCACGATCGTCAACAGCATGAAGACTGGTGCGCCGAGCATGGCGGCTGCAGCACAGCCCCATTTGCTCCCCCGGGTGCTGCTGCCTTTGTAACCGCTATCGTCCATCGGGAGAGGCTACAGCTTTCGTCGTGAATGTTTAACGGCTTAAATGTTCGCATGGTTTCCCCAGGCAACGGCGTGAGCCTGGCCGGCATGATCGACCGGATGGTCAAAGACAATGTTGGCCCGTTGTGATGTGGAGATGAAGAAGGTCGTGGACGCGCGCCAGGAAAAGGCGTGCAGCTGTTATGTCCACGCAAGCCTGAAGGACGAGCCGAATGTCCGCACGATCGAGAAGCGCCGCTGGCGGGAGAAAGCGGGACCATGATGACGCCTTCGCCCTTCGGCGACACGAGTATTCACAATAAGTAATTGATAATATTTATTATAATAAATTGTGATGCCCGTGGAAATGTCAGTAACCCTCATGACATTTCCAACGCCACGGCCCGCGACCGGCAAGGCCCCGCGCTGGAAAGCCCTTGATTCAATCCGCCATCGGCTGCGGCTATGCCAACACCGTCCCAGCGCTCTTTGACATGGCCGGTGAAAGAAACAGTCGTTCCCGGCGGAGCGATCGGCGCAGGTGGTCATGTGCCGGATCGCATGACATTGGCGCCCGCCCGCCCTAAACGGTCGCGACCCCGCCATCGGAGACAGGCCATGATGACATCCGCCACCGCCGCCTTTCGGGCCATGACCCGGGCACTCCCGGGCGGACTCGCCGCGCTGGCCGCGGTGGTGATCGCGCACCCGGCCCTTGCCGCGACGCAGGAGCCGGAGCACGCGGCGCCCGACTTCTTCGATGCCGCCCTGTGCAAGCCGCCCTACACCTTCGCCTCGGCGCAGGCGCTGTACGAAGCGGCCGAGAAGGTCGCCAAGCCCGACATGTCGAAGCTGGGGGCGGCCATCTACGATCTGCCCGGGCCGATCGGGAAGGACGGGTTCGCCAGCAACCAGGTCGTCTTCGCCAATTCGACGGTTGGCGTGCTGGTCCAGGGGGCCGTCGCGACTGAGCTGGCTGCCCGCTACCAGCTTGCGCCGGAGACCTCGAACCTGCTCGGCGCTTCGTCAAAGGGCTATGCCCGCGCCCTGCCGAAGGATCAGCAGTCCATGCCCGACATGGGGGTGGTCTCCATCATCGCGCGCGAATCCCCCGGCTTGCCGGGCAAGACGCTCCTGGCCTGCGAATTCGCCTCGAACGAGGATATCCAGGCACTCAAGCGATTCGAGGCTGAGTCAAAGCCCTGACGGGCGTTTGATGCCGACGGTTCGCGTAGGAGGGCGCTCCTGTTTCCCGAGCCAGCCCGTGCGGCGCGCGCTTATCCGCGGCAGCCCCGAGCCTGCTGCAATCCGCGCAGGAAACCGCGCCGGGCGATGCCGGCATCGATCGCCGCGTTGAGCCGCCGCTCGGCCGGGGCGGCGCCGCTCACTTCGCGGACAAGGCCGCGGAACGGGATGAGCGAGTTCACCACCGCCGCGCCGCCCGCCTTGGCGACGTTGCGCTTATTCTTGGTCGGGGAGCTCGTATAGTCGGGGCCGAGATCCTTGTTGAGCGCGGCGATCGACGCGCCGATCTGGCGGCAGGTGCCCGTGCCGGCCGTGCCATAGGGGTCGTGGCTCACCTCTTCCAGCAGGGGCGGGATCTTGGTCTTTTCGATCCCGACATCGCGGACCGGCTGCGACACGATCTGCCCCGCTTCCTGCGTGGTCGATTTGGGCTTTTCCTGGCCCGCGCCGTTCTCCGCCGTCGCGGGCGCGGCGCCCGCCACTGCCATTACGGCCAGGGCGGCGGTCAGGGTCAATCGTGATCGGATCGTGATTGTCATGCTTGTTCCCCAGGGTCGCCGCCGCAAGAGAAGCAGGCCGGCAGTCTGAAGGTCAAACGAGCATCCACCGTTACGGTTCCGGAGCGGTCCGGCGGCCGCGATCAGATCAAGGGCGTCGCCTTGCCCACTGGCTGGGTCACATAGCCGTGCAGCACGCGAAGCACGCGGCCAAGCCGCTCGCGGTCGACCAGCCCGCCCAGCGACACCCGCACCGCCTGCAGGTCGTCGCGCGCTGCCGCGAAGCTGCCGGCGGCGATCACCGATAGGCCGTGTTGCCGCATCACCCCGGCCAGATCGTCGGCGGAGAGCGGGGCGGGCAAGGGCAGCCACAGATGATAGCCCTCGGGCGAGCGCTGGCGCTCCACCTCTCCCAGCACGCTGTCGGCCAGCGCCTGCCGCACGCCGATCTCGGTGCGCATCGCCGCGACGAGCCGGGCGAGCGTCCCGTCGCCGATCCAGCGGCTGGCCATCGCCGCGTTCAGCGGCGGCGCCATGATCGCCGTCTCATGGACGTCGGCGGCGAGGCGCAGCGCGCTGCCGACGCTCGGCGCGCGGACATAGGCGACGCGCAGCGCTGGCGTGACGATCTTGGACAGGCTCGCCACATACCAGCAATGTTCTGGGGCGAAGGCGGCGATCGGCCTGAGCGGGTCGCTGGCGAGCAGGCCATAGGCATCGTCCTCGATCACCTGCAGTTCGTGGCGCCGCGCGACAGCCGCGATCGCCTCGCGTTCAGCCTCGGTGATGGTCGCGGCGGTCGGATTGTCGTTGGTCGGCACGACATAGAGCGCGCGGACATTTTCCCTGCGGCATGCTGCGCCGAGCGCAGCAGCGTTCAACACCGGCAAGGCGAGCAGCCGAACGCCAAGCCTCGCCGTCAGCGCCTTCAGTCCCGGATAGACGAACCGGCCGCACGCGATCGTATCGCCCGCCTGCAGGGTGGAGGCCAGGATCGCGTGCAGCGCATTCTGCCCGCCCGCGGTGACGATCACCTGCTCTTCGGTCGAGGGCAGTCCGCGCCCGGACAACAGCCTGGCGCCAGCCGCACGGTCCTGTGGCGCGCCGCCAGCCGGCGCATATTGCAGCCACGCCATTTCCGATCCAGCGAGCAGCGCGGCGGACGTCTCGACGATCGCGCGACTCAGCAGGCCGCCCGGAATCTCCGGGGGCATGTTCATGCCGGTATCGACCGAGGGTGGCGGGGCGATCGGCGCGCGCGGCGTCGCCGTCACGAAACTGCCGGCGCGGCCCCGCGCCTCGATCAGCCCGCGCAGCCGGGCCGAGTCATAGGCTTTGGTCACCGTGGTCAGGTCGACCCCAAGTTTCGCCGCCACCTCGCGCTGCGGCGGAAGCCGGTCCCCCCTGCGCAATTGCCCGCGCGCGATCGCCGCATCGAGTGCGTCGGCGATCGCCTGGTATTTGCTGCCCGCGCTGGTCGCGAGATCGGGAAGCCAGGCATCAGTCATCGAAATTGCTGGCTCCCTCCTCCGGCGGCCGCTCGTGGAGCTTTGCCCACAGCTTGCCGGTCCCTGCTTCCTGCGCCCTGTTCACATATTGCGAGGCGACCAGCCATCCCTTGATCGGCCGCAACGGCAGCAGGCACCCCAGGATCATGATCGGAAAGGACGTGACCAGATGGATCCAGAGTGGCGGATTGTAGGCCACTTCGATCCATACAAGCAGGAAGGTCAGGGGGAAGGCGACGATGCACAGCGAGAAGAAAGCCGGCCCGTCGTCCGGCGCGGCGAAGCGATAGTCGAGCCCACAGACCTCGCACGTCTTCGTCACCTTCAGCCAGGAGGTGAACATATGTCCCTTGCCGCAGCGCGGGCAAAGACCCTTCCATCCCGCTTTCAGTATCCAGCGGAATTTCTCGCCGTCATTCTCCGGGCTGATCATCGTGCATGCCTTATGTATCCGTACAATAAGCCATACATAGTTTGCCGGGGCGCAGGAATCCAGTGGGAGAATCGGCCGTGAGTCGCGTCAGCGCCTGTCCAGGTCCGCGCGGGGGCAGTCCGCCCCGCGCCGCACCGGATTGCACCGCGCGACCGCCCCGCCAGGCAAGCGCACCTGATAGCCGCCCTGAAACCGCGCATCGGGCCACAGATAGTCGGTCGAGACATATTGCGCGCCGCTGGCGAGCGCCGCCTCGCGCCGTTTCGTATCATTGGCGCGCGCTTCCTCCGTATCGGCATCGGCCCGTGTCCGCACGATATACCCCGCCGCGACGTCGCGGCGGATGCGCGCGCCTTCCGCGATCGGATCGTTGAGCGTTAGATAGGCGGCGGCAGGCGAATCCTCGTCGGTGTTGATGAAGAATACCCGGCCCTCGAGCGACCGCCGCGCCCCGCGATACCCCGCCACTTTCTCCGGCCCCTCGTCGAGCGCGAAGAGGAAGCGCCCGCGCGCCTTCTCCAGTGTCGGCCAGTTGCCGGCACGCACCGCGTCGCGCAGCGTCGGGTAGCTGCCCTGCACCTCGTCCGGCACGATCAGCTTCTTCGCTGGCATCACCGACCTGATCTCGGCGTCAAGCGCATCCCAGGCCGCCGCATCGAACGGCAGCGCGTCGATCCCGCCGCGCCACGCGTTCTTCTCGTCCTTGGCGTTGAACATCAGCATGATCGGCACATGCCCGGGGTGCCGGTCCGACCAGCGCAGGATGAGGCGCAGGCACTCGGTCAGCAGCACGCAGCTGCTCGAATTGTCGATGCCCGGAATGTGCAACACCTTGAACCCGGGCCGCAACAGCGTGGGATCGTTCGATCCCTTCGCGTAATGGCCGCCCTTCGGGTCGTAGTTGACGTCGATCTCGATCTGCCGCGCGCCGGCATCGAGTTGTTCGGTCAGCGGCCGGTGCGCATAGTCGAGCATGTCAGCAATCGCCGGGCTGGCCGCACGGACCTTGGCCATCGTCTCGGCCGGCATCGCCAGCTTGTAGCTGTTGTGCGTGCCGACCACGCTGATGTCGTTCGACCGCAACGGGACTGGGGCCGGGGCCGGTTCGGCCGCGGCGGAGACCAATGCGATCAGCGGCAGGAACTTCAGGATGCGTTTGTCCGCCATTGTCGTTCTTTCCCCAATTCGTCGGTAGCCGTGCGGAGCTGCCCGCATCATTGCTCAGCCTCTTCGTGAATGTTGGCGTCATTCCGGTGACAGGGCGATGTGACGGTGCCGGCCTTACCGCACCTCGATGAAAGGTTCGCCTTTCGCGAAGAGGGCGCCAACCTCATCCCAGCGTTGGTCGAGCCACGCCGACAACGCCTGGTTCGTCGCGTTGCCGCAACGCAGCCAGATCAGGATGAAGCGATCGGGCAGGCGAAGGACGACGAAGTCTTCATCCTTGCTGATCATGCCATGCCATGCGTTTCGGCATAGGCTGCGATCGTTGCGTCGCTGGCGGCGACCAGCCCGATATCGGCGACGTGGACAGCCTGCTGCCCACGCGCGTCCAGCCACCGGCACAGGGCCGGCGGAAGCTGCGCGTCGACCAGAAATTTCATTCGGCGGCGAAGACGATCGGGTGGTCCGCGGCCGCCGCGGCATAGGAAAGGGCGGCTCGCACATCTTCAACGGACAGATAGGGAAAATCGGCGGCGATTTCCGCCGTGCTCGCTCCACCCGCCAGCATCGCCAATATGTCGGTCACACGCACCCGCGTACCGGCAACCACCGGGCGACCGCCACATATGGCCGGATCAACCGCGATGCGAGGGAAGCCCGATAGCGTCATTGCGCCAAAATGTAGGATCGCCCCGCCCTGGTCAAGCCGAGGCGCCTTGCAGCCACATCCGGCTCGATCACGTAGCCGGCACAAGCTTGTCCTGTGTCTTCGTCGCGAAATCGCTCGCATCATGGCGCTCGTGGAGCTGGCTCGCCGGATCGCCCATCACGCGATTGACCATCCGTCCGCGTGCCACGGCTGGCCGAGCCGCGATCATGTCGGTCCAGCGCTGGAGGTTCTTATACTCCTGCACCTGCAGGAACTCGCCCGCGTCATAGGCCAGGCCCTTGGCCAGCGCGCCGTACCAAGGCCAGGTCGCGATATCGGCGATGGTATAGGTGTCGCCCGCCAGATACTCGCTCTCCGCCAGGCGTCGGTCGAGCACGTCCAGTTGCCGCTTCACCTCCATCGCATAACGATCGATCGCGTATTCGATCTTGAAGGGCGCGTAGGCGTAGAAATGGCCGAAGCCGCCGCCGAGGAAGGGCGCGCTGCCCATCTGCCAGAACAGCCATGACAGGCATCCGGCACGGGCCGCCGTCTCAGTCGGCAGGAACGCCCCGAACTTCTCCGCCAGGTGCATCAGGATCGCGCCGGATTCGAAGATCCGGATCGGTTCAGGCCCGCTGCGATCGAGCAGCGCCGGGATCTTCGAATTCGGGTTCACCTCGACAAAGCCGCTGCCGAACTGGTCGCCCTGATTGATGCGGATCAGCCAGGCGTCATATTCCGCGCCCGCGTGGCTGAGCTCGAGCAACTCCTCGAGCATCACGGTCACCTTCACGCCATTGGGCGTGCCCAGTGAATAAAGCTGCAGGGGGTGCTTGCCGACCGGCAGTTCCTTGTCGTGAGTCGCCCCGGCGATCGGGCGGTTGATGTTCGCGAACTGGCCGCCATTGTCCTTGTTCCAGGTCCAGACTTTGGGCGGGACGTAGTCGGTCGTGTCGGTCATGGGGTGGCTCCAGCAGCGCGGTGATGGACGCGATGTAAGGAGCCGGGGGGCAACACCAAGGGCCGCGGCCGACCCGGCGACAAAAACAATCGCGCGTTGCGGCTCGCCCAACGAACGCGCCTTGCATTTGGCTGCTATGTCGGGTGCAAGCGGCCATGCGCCAGGCTTTGCTCGTGGTTGATGTCCAGCCCTGTTTCGATCCGCCGTCCTGGCTGATCGAGGAGGTCGGACAGCTCGCGGCCGCCATGCCTTCCGTCGCGACGGTCGAACGCCATGACGAGGCGATCACGCCGTTCGAGCGTCAGCTCGGCTGGAAGCCGGCGCCTGACGATGCGAGCCTCGTGCGGACCGATGCCCTGTTCGTGAAGCACGGCTATCTGCCGCCGCCCGAGGCGATCCGTCATCTTCGCGGCATCGGTGTCGACCGGGTGCTCGTCTGCGGCATTCAGGCCGATACGTGCGTCCTCGCGGCCGGTTTCGCGCTGTTCGACGCAGGGCTTCATCCGACCCTGTTGCGCTGGCTGACGGTCGGGTCGTCGCTCGACCGGTCAGGCGCGCTTGGCGAGCGATTGTGGCGCCATCATTTCGGCGCGGTTATCGGGTCGCGGAAGGAGCTGATGGCCGGGCCGGCTCACCAGTAATTCGCCGGATCGGGCGTCGGCGCATTACAGGCGCGGGTGCTGCCGTGCTTGCAGGCATAGACCTGGCGCCGCCAGTCGGCCATCGCGTCTGCGTAGGCGCGTTCCTTGTGCTCGGCGATCCGGGCGTCGAGCGCGACCTCGCGGTGATGCGCGCGAAGCGCGGCGCGATACGCATCCAGGTCGGCGGCATATTGGGCATCGGCTCCGGCCTGCGCCCCGGCATTGGCGTCGGTGACCGCGTTCTGCCGCGCAGCCGCCTGGGCCTCGACATCCCGGTTGGCGGCCGCCACGTCGGGGCTGTTCACATCGTTCTCCGAACCGGATGTCGCCGGGGCAGGCGGCGTGGTTTGGGCGGTTACAGTTGCCGTGCTGCCCAACAGGGTAAGCGCCAGCGCGATGCTCGTCATCTTCATGATCGCAACTCCATTCAGGAGTTCTGCCAACGAATGCACCCGGCCGCTGTTCCGTGCGATATCCTAGTCCGCACGCGGCCGCGCTGCGTTCCGGTCCCGTCGCATCGCCCAGCGAAGCAGGCGGCGCAGCGCCAGCAGCGCGGTGATGGCGCCCGCGAGCAGCAGGACCGCGACGCCGATCGCGATGAACGGATTGGCGAGCGCGAGCAGCAAGAGCCCGCCGGTCGCCACATCCTCCGTCGTGGAAACCAGCACGTTGCTGACTGGTTCGGGGCTGGCGTTCACCAGGGCGCGCGTGCCCGCCTTGGCGCTGTGAGTCAGCAGCGACGCCCCGCCGCCCAGGATCAGCGCGATCACCTGCCAGGCCGGATCGTTCGGATCGACGATCGCCAGCGCCAGCAGCGCACCGCCGACCGGCCGGATCAGCGTGTGGACCGCATCCCAGTCACTGTCGATCCACATTACCTTGTCGGCCAGGAACTCGGCCAGCGCCGCCACGCCGGCTACCCCGATCACCCACGGATTGGCCAATATGTCGAGCTGGTGGAAGTGAGCGGGAAGGGCGATCCAGCCTGTATGCATCGCGATGCCGGTGGCGAACACGCAGAGATAGAGTCGCCAGCCCGAAAGCAGGCTAACGCTCGCCGCCACGCCCAGGATCTCGGCCGCGCCCATGCCCCGAGGATCACACGGACCGAGCCAGCGCGCAACCTTGGGCGGCCCGCTGGTTACCAGTGGCGACATGCCACCACGTCGGTTGCAACCATATCGGTCCCGGCCGCGTTACGCAGGCACAACGAACGGGAGAGGATGACATGCGTACCATGACTCTCGGCCTGCTGGCCGTGGCAACCCTTGGAGCCGGTCTCGTCAGCGGGTGCAGTGATTATGGCGACGGCGGGATGGACCCGCGCTACCGTAACTATAGCCGGTACGATTATAACCGCCCGGATCCGCAATATAACGGCTATTATGCCGACCATTATTATCGCGATTCACCGCGCTATCGGGAACGCCGCCTGTCACGCAACGACCGGGTCTATCGTGGCCAGGACGGCCGCTATTATTGCCGCCGCTCGGACGGCACGACTGGCCTGCTTGTAGGCGCGGCGATCGGCGGCTTGCTCGGCAACATCATCGCACCGGGCGATTCCAAGACGTTCGGGACCTTGCTCGGCGGCGTCGCCGGAGGAGCCGCCGGCGCCTCGATCGACGCCAACAACACCCGCTGCCGCTGATCGCGGCCCCGGGCGCGGTATCCGCGCCCGGGAGCTCGGTGTGGCGTCACGGCGATCGGCGGCGCTTATGCGGCGGGGAAGCGCCGCCGTGTCCGGCGCTGGAGCAGGATGCGCCATAATGGAATGGTGATCAGCGCAACCTGGCTGTAGTGCGAATCGACGAAACCTATCGCAAGCGCACAGGCAGCGCCGAGCGTTACCGACCAGCCGCGCACCCTCGTCAGCGCGATCGTGAGCGGATCGGCCTGCTCGCTGACCACTGGCGGGCTGGTGACCATCCGGTTGAGCCGAAGATGGAGCAGCCCGCACACGATCAGCGTCAGATCGTAAAGGGCCTGTGGCACCAGCATGCCGGTATTGGCCGCCATGAAAGCGGTTGCAAAGGGGATGAAGACGATCCCGCAAAGAACGGCGAGATTGGGGGTGAGCAGCGAGTCGCGATAATGCGCCGCGAGGGAAAAGGCGCGGTGATGCACGGTCCAGAAGGCACCGATCACCCAGAAGCTGACGAAGAATCCGAAGAAGCTGGGGATCAAATGGGCGAGCGCGACGAAATAGTCTTGATTGGTCGAGCCGGGTGGTAGCCGAGGCACGTGAATCTCGATGACCAGCAACGTAATCGCAATCGCGAAGACCGCGTCGGAGAAGAAAACGAGCCGCTCAAGCGCGTGCTCCGGCCCCGAATGCTTCCCCGAATGCTCCGTTGCCATCGCTGCCCCCACGATCAGTAGCCGCTTTATCGGCAAGCCTGCCCTTGCATGCAATCGGGAAAAGATGCCCGGATTGCACACCCGCACATCCCATCCCATATGCGCCCCATGAGTGGGAACGACACAACGTGGCACGGCACGACAATTCTCTCCGTGCGCAAGAATGGACGAGTCATCGTCGCCGGAGACGGCCAGGTGACTCAGGGCCAGACCGTCATGAAGCCGAATGCGAAGAAGGTCCGCCGCCTCGGTGACGGGTCGGTGATCGGCGGCTTCGCCGGCGCGACGGCTGATGCTTTCACCCTGTTCGAACGGCTTGAGCGAAAGCTTGAGCAGCATCATGGACAGCTGCTGCGCGCGGCGGTCGAACTGGCCAAGGACTGGCGCACCGACAAATATCTCCGCAACCTGGAGGCGATGATGATCGTCGCGGACAAGGAGGTGACCCTGATCCTCACCGGCAATGGCGACGTGCTTGAGCCGGAGGCCGGAATCGCCGCGATCGGGTCGGGCGGCAATTATGCCCTCGCCGCCGCCAGGGCGCTGGTCGATTACGAGGAAGATGCCGAGAAGATCTGCCGTAAGGCGATGGCGATCGCGGCTGAAGTCTGCGTGTACACCAATGACCGGCTGACCGTGGAAGGCCTCGACAGCGCTTCTTAACTCCCCTCCCGCTTGCGGGAGGGGCCGGGGGTGGGCACCAGACCTCCATTTACGCCAACGCAGGTGGTGAGCGTGAGCCCACCCCCAGCCCCTCCCGCAAGCGGGAGGGGAGACAGAAGAGAAGAATGAACGACGCACTCACCCCCAAAGCCATCGTCGCTGCGCTCGACGAGCACATCATCGGCCAGCATGACGCGAAGAAGGCGGTCGCTGTCGCGATGCGCAACCGCTGGCGCCGCCAGCAGCTCGGCAGCGACCTGCGCGACGAGGTCACGCCAAAGAACATCCTGATGATCGGCCCGACCGGTTGCGGCAAGACCGAGATCAGCCGGCGACTGGCCAGGCTGGCCGACGCTCCCTTCGTGAAGGTCGAGGCGACCAAGTTCACCGAGGTCGGCTATGTCGGCCGCGACGTTGAGCAGATCGCCCGCGATCTGGTCGAGGAAGCGATCCGGCTGGAAAAGGAACGCCGCCGCGTGGCGGTGAAGGACAAGGCCGAAGAGGCAGCGCTTGCGCGCCTGCTCGACGCCCTGACCGGCAAGAGCGCGAGCGAGGCGACCCGCGAGGCGTTCCGCCAGCGTTTCCGCGAGGGCCATCTCGACCATACCGAGATCGAGATCGAGCTTGAGGCGCATGCCCAGATGCCATTCGAGATTCCCGGCGGCGGCGCGCAGATGATCAATCTCGGCGAGATGATGGGCAAGGCGTTCGGCGGGGGCGGACAGCTCAAGCGCCGCAAGCTGACCGTGCCAGCCGCCTGGGAGAAACTGGTTGAGGAAGAGGCCGACAAGCGCCTCGACCAGGATGAGGTCAGCCGCATCGCGCTTGCCGATGCTGAGGCGAACGGGATCGTCTTCCTCGACGAGATCGACAAGATCGCGGTCTCCGACGTGCGCGGCGGATCGGTCAGCCGCGAAGGCGTGCAGCGCGACCTGCTGCCGCTGATCGAGGGAACCACGGTGGCCACGAAATACGGGCCGATGAAGACCGACCATATCCTCTTCATTGCGTCGGGCGCGTTCCATGTGGCGAAGCCGAGCGACCTGCTGCCCGAGCTTCAGGGCCGCCTGCCGATCCGCGTCGAGCTAAAGGCGCTGACCGAGGATGATTTCGTCGCGATTCTGTCCGACACCAAGGCCTCGCTGACCCAGCAATATGTCGCGCTGATCGGCACCGAGGGCGTGACGGTCGAGTTCACCGCTGACGGCATCCGCGCGGTCGCGAAGATCGCGGCCGAGGTGAATGGCGAGATCGAGAATATCGGCGCTCGCCGCCTGCAGACGGTGATGGAAAAGCTGCTTGAGGAAGTCAGCTTCGACGCAGAGGATCGAGCCGGCCAGACGCTCGTGGTCGACGGCGCCTATGTCGACAAGCAACTCGCCGTGATCGCGCGCAACACCGATCTGTCGCGGTTCGTGCTGTAGTCTGAGCGTCTGTATCGACGGGCAGGTGTGACGCGTCCTACCTGCGCTTCGGTGCGGCGTCGCCTGCTCGATCGCTACTCGGCACGAACGGCTCCCGATTTCCGGTCAGCCCTTCGGCTTCCTGTAGGGCGTGAACCTGCCCAGCCGGCAGATCGGGCCGGGAATCACTGAACCGAGCTCCGCCGCGCGGAACATGTCATCGCGGCACATCTGGGTGCCGTGGGCCTCGATAATCAGGATCGAGGTCGGCCGCAGCGACGGGCATTGTGCCTCAAGGTCGTTGCGCCACACCTGCCGGCCGGATTGGTAGAGCAGGGTGCTGCCATCGATGATCTGCGGTCCGCTGGCAGAATTCCGGTCGATGCAATCCACCGGCGCGCCCGGCGTGCGTCCGGCAAGCGCCTTGTCCAGATCGCGGGTGGCGCCCTGCGTATCGCCGGTCGTCGCGCATCCGGACATCAACACGGCGAGCATGGGCAACAGGGCACGCATGGACAGGTCCTCCGTTCGACGCCGCAGCTTATCATGTCATAGCCTAATCAGCCGCGAAATTCATCCTTGGCCTTGCGCCGTTCGGCGAGCTGCGCCGCGGAGGTCGCCCGGAGGAACGGGTTGGTCGCCAGTTCGTCGGCGATGCTCGTCGGCACGGTCGGCTCGCCACGGGCTCGCACTGCATCGACTGTTGCCATGCGCTTGCTGGTGGCGGCGTTGTCCGGCTCGGCCGCCAGCGCGAAGCGACCGTTGGACTGGGTATATTCGTGCGCGCAATAAACGATCGTCTCGGGCGGCAGGGTGGCGAGGCGCTGCATGTTGGCGAACATCTGCGTGGCATCGCCTTCAAACAGCCGGCCGCAGCCCATCGCGAACAGCGTGTCGCCGGTGAAGACCACCGCGTCGCCGGGCAGGTGGAAAACGATATGCCCGGCGGTGTGGCCAGGCGTCTCACATACCGTCGCGACATGATCGCCAAGGCGGACGGTATCGCCTTCCGACAGTTCGACATCGAGCGTCGGGATACGCGCCGCCTCGGCCGCCGGACCTGAGACGACCGCGCCGGTCGCTTCCTTGATCGCCGCGTTGCCGCCGGTATGGTCGGGGTGCCAATGGGTGTTCCAGATCTGTCCGATCTTCCAGCCGCGCCTGTCGGCCTCGGCCAGCACCGGCGCTGCTTCGGCCGGGTCGACCACCATCGTCTCGTCCGACACGGGATCATGGACCAGCCAGATATAATTGTCGCTGAGTGCCGGGATTCGGACGATCTGGAGGTCGGTCATCAAAGGCTCCCGGAAGAGAGGGCGGCGTTGCCCAGGCGGTCGGTCAACGCGGCGGCGGAGTCGGCACTGGCGAGCGCCACGCCCTGGCCGCTCCACAAGGGCGAATAGTCCCCGCGCCCCTCGCTTTCAGCATGCGCGCGGAGCGGCGCCAGCGCGGCGCTGGCATAGGGAAAGGGCGGGGCGGTGTCGTTCACCGCGCCGAGTGTATCGGTCGCCCGGTTGCGCAGGCCGCGTGCGAGGCCCCCGCTGAACAGGTTGGTGAAGACGCTGTCGTCGGCCGTCGCTGTCTCCATCCGGTGGCGCAGCGCAGCGCTTGGCCTGGCCTCGGGTGTACGGAGATAGGCGGTGCCGACCTGCACGGCCGCGGCGCCGAGCGCCATTGCCGCGGCCACGCCACGCGCATCGGCGATGCCGCCGGCCGCGATCACCGGCACATGGACAGCGTCGACGATCTGCGGGACGAGGGCGATCAGCCCGACCGGCCTATGGCCCGCCAGGAAATAGCCAGCATGGCCGCCTGCCTCGAACCCCTGGGCGATCACGGCGTCGCAGCCGCGTTCGGCCAACCAGCGCGCCTCGGCGACATTGGTTGCGCAGCCGAAGACAAGCGCGCCGGTTGCCTTGACCCGCACGAGCAGATCCTCGTCAGGCAAGCCGAAATGAAAGCTGACGACCTCGGGCCGGACCGCTTCCACCACATCGCCCATTGCCGCGTCGAATGGACGGCGGAGCGGCGGGGCGTCGGTCGGCGCGGCAACGCCTTCATCGGCATAGAAGGGTGACAGTGTCGTGCGCCATGCCGTCTCGTCGGGCGCGGGACCAAGCTTGTGGCAGAAGAAGTTGAGGTTGAGCGGACCTTTCACGGCGGCGCGCACCGCCGCCACCTGCGTGACCACGACCCCCGCGTCGAGGACCGCACAAGGCAGCGAGCCGACGGCGCCTGCGCCCATCGCGGCGATGGCCAGATCCGTTCCGGCGAAATTGGCCATCGGCGCCTGTACCAAGGGCAGGCGCGCGCCGGTCATCGCCAGAAAGGCGCGGGTTGCCGCGCCCATCTTACCAGACGCCCGTGTTCGGCATCGATGCCCAGGGTTCGGCCGGTGGGAGGTGCCCGTCCTGCAGCAGCTCGATCGAGATATTGTCGGGGGTGCGCACGAACGCCATGTGGCCGTCGCGCGGGGGGCGGTTGATCGTCACGCCGGCATCCATCAGCCGCTGGCAGGTCTCGTAGATATTGTCGACGCGGTAAGCCAGGTGCCCGAAATTGCGGCCGCCCGAATAGTCCTCCGGGTCCCAATTATGGGTCAGCTCGACCTCGGCGATGCCTTCTTCGCCGGGGGCGGCAAGGAAAATCAGGGTGAAACGGCCCTGCTGGCTCTCCATCCGCCGCACTTCCTTCAGCCCGAGCAGGGTGAAGAAACGGATCGTCGCGTCAGGGTCGGTGACACGGATCATGGTGTGCAGATATTTCATCGGCGGGGCTCCTTGCTTGCGCGCGAGATAGGCGCGCGCGGCCAGGCTTGCCAGTGCCGAAGAGTGCAATTCCCCTCTTCCGCTGAGAGGGGAAGAAGGCTCAGGGCTTCGCCGGAACCGGCGGCGCTGCCGCCGCGGGCGTGGCGGCCGGCGCGTCGAACTGCTTCAGCGCGTTGCGGGCATTGCGGGCCGGCTCGCTCTCCGGCCTCTGCCTCACCGCCATATTCCATGCGGCCTTGGCACCGGCCTCGTCGCCAGCAGCGGCCGCGATGTTGCCGGCTTCGAGCTGGACCGAAGGATCGTCGCCGGCAAGCTTGATCGCCTCGGCAATGTCCTTCTTCGCGCGTGGCAGGTCGTTCGTGCGCCGCGCCAGCGTGGCCGACAACAGCCAGGCGAGCGGATCGGCCGCGGCGTCGACAAGGGCCCGGTCGAGATCGGGACGCGCGCTGGCCAGGTCGCCGCCCGCGACGAAGGCGCGGGCACGATCGAGGTTCGCCTCGCCACGCTGCATGCCCTCGAGCGTGCCCGCGGCCAGCGCTGCATTGAGCGCGCCGCGCGCCTTCATCGCCTCGCCGCCTGCCAGCCAGGCATTACCGGCCTGCGCCCAATAATTCGCCGCGCGCTTGTCCCGCGCGATCTCCCCGCCGCGCGCCGCCGCCTCGAACTCTGCCGCCGCAGCGGTCCAGCGGCCCTGGTTGGCGTAGGAGATGCCGAGGCATTGATGCGACAGGAAACCGCCGCCGTCGCGCTGCCAGCGTCCAGCCTCGTCTTCAGCGGCGTGCGGATCGTTTTCGGCGAGACCCACGCAGCGGTCGAAGCGTTGCTCCACCGGGTCCGGCGGGCCGGCGACCGGGGCGGCTTGAGCGGCGAGCAGCAACAGGGGCAGGATCATAGGCGTTGGATCACATCCTCGACCGCCCGGATGAGCAGCGCGATATCGGCATCGCGCGACAGGCGGTGGTCGCCGTCCTTGACGAGCAGAGTCTGCACATCGGCTGAACGCAGCAGTTCGGCAAGCCGGACGGTGCGATGCCACGGCACGTCGAGATCGGCCTGGCCCTGCAGCAGCCGCACCGGGCCATTGAAGGCAATCTCCCCCGACATCAGCCGATTCGCCTCGCCCGATTGCCAGAAGCGTGACGTATAGACGGTCGGCTGGTCGGCATAGATCGACGGCCGTTCGATCCGACCATTCTGCAGCAGCGCCAGCTTCTCGTCGGTCGTGAAGCCCCAGTCGGTGAAATCGGGAGCCGGCGCGATGCCGACCAGCCCCGCCACCCGATCAGGCCGGTCGCGCGCGACGAGCAGCATGAGCCAGCCGCCCATCGACGATCCGACCAGGACGACGGGCCCGGCAACTGTCCGGTCGACCATTTCGAGCACGTCGTCGCGCCAGCCGGCCAGCGTCTGCTCCTCGAACGCACCCTCGCTCTGCCCGCATCCGGCATAGTCGAACCGCAGGAATGAGCGCCCGGTCGCCTTCGCCCATGCCTCGAGCGCGGTGGCCTTGCTGCCCGTCATGTCGGAGGCATAGCCGGGCAGGAACATGACCGTCGGGCCGGTACCCTCGGTGAGGTGATAGGCGAGGGCGGGGCGGGTGGGCACGGGGTCAGTCATGGGCGGCCCATTACATCACCCCTCCCGTTTCGGGGAGGGGCTTGAGCGATCAGAAGCTGAAGAGCTTGTTATTGTTGTCGAGCCACTCCAGCGCTTGTTCCACAGGTGATCGACAGGCCAAGGCGAGCGACACCAGCAAGCGTGCGCCACAGAATAGGACCAGCCGAACGCGAAGGCCTGCGCAGTCGATCCGAATATCGAGCGAACGCTGCGGTCATTTGATGTCAAAGACCGGAAAGCTGAAACCTGTCATTATCGGGTGTGTCTTTTAGCGCTCGCGTGCCTGGGTATCGGGGATATGTCGGAGCGCATATGGGAGATCGAGATGGACGATCGAGCAGCACGCTCGGCGCTGAAGCGCCATTGGGATGCGTCGGACGCCAGCGATTTCGAGGCCGAGCACGAAATCTACCACGAGGATGCCGTCCTCGATTATCCGCAGTCGGGCGAGCGAATTCGCGGACGACGCAACATTCAGGAGAGTCGATGCGCCCAGCCAAACAAGAAGCGCTTCGCGGTGCGACGAATAGTGGGCAGCGGCGATCTCTGGGTAACGGAGTTCGTCCTGACATATGACGGCAAGCCCTCATATGTCGTGAGCATCATGGAGTTCCGCGAAAGACTGGTAGCGCATGAGACTCAGTATTTCGCCGATCGATTTGAACCGGGGCCAACGCGCGCGCACCTCGTCGAGCAACTTCCCTGACCTTGGTAAAATTGAAGCTGCGGGCAGCTCCCGGCGATGAGTCTAACCGCCGTCGCCGCCCGGGCAGAGCGATCGGGTTGCCTTGGCGGTTCTATTTCGCATCTGTGAAGGCCGTGAGCGCGGCGGGCGCGAGGCGCCAGTGGCAGCGCCGGTTGACCTCGCGCGATCCGGCGGTTCATCTCGCGCGATGATCGAGACACCCAACCTGATTCTACGCCCGCACCGGCTTGAGGATTTCGAGCCGTGGTTCGCCATGTATGGCGACGAAGAGCTGTTTCGCTTCATTGGCGCGCCGAAGCCGTCGCGAGAGGACGCGTGGAACCGGCTGCTGCGCTATGCTGGCCATTGGTCGCTGCTCGGCTATGGCCTGTTCGCGGTGTTCGACCGGACGACCGGCGCGTTCCTGGGCGAGGTGGGACTGGCTGATTTCCATCGCGGGCTCGGTGACCAGTTCGATCCCTTCCCCGAAGGCGCCTGGATCATGGCGCGCGCGACGCACGGACGCGGGCTTGCGCTCGATGCGGTGACGGCGGCGCATGAATGGATCGACCGGGTCCGCGCACCCGCCCGCACCGTGTGCATCATCAATCCGGAAAATGCAGCCTCGCTGCGGCTGGCCAGCAAGCTCGGTTACCACGAGTTCGACCGCGCTTCCTACAAGGACAGGGTCTGCGTGATGCTGGCGCGCACCGCATCGGCGCCGTGCTGATCGAGACGGCGCGCCTGACGATCCGTCCCTGGCTGCCGCGCGACCTGCCCGGCTGGGCCGCGATCAACGCCGATCCGGAGGTACGGCAATTCTATTATCCGGCACTGCTGACGCGGGAGGAATCGGACGCTGAAATCGACCAGTGCCTGAAGCACCTGCACGATCATGGATTCGCCTTTCTCGCGATCGAGCGGCGTGACGATAAGGCGCTCGTCGGCGGTGCGGGTCTTTCCTGGGCTGATGGCTTCCCCGGTGGCCCCGCTGTCGAGGTCGGGTGGATTTTGGCACGCCGATTCTGGCGGCGGGGCTATGCCCGGGAAGCGAGTCAGGCATGGCTCGCGCACGCCTGGTCCATCGGGCTGGAGCGTGTGGTGGGCTATACCTCGACGATCAACCACCCGTCGCGCGCGCTCATGGAGGCGCTTGGCATGTCGCGGAACGCGGCGGATGATTTCGCCGATCCCACCGTGCCGCCAGGCGATCCGCTTTCTCCTCATGTGCTCTATCAGATCGACAGGCCGTCCTGAGACCGGACTGGCATCCGAGCCGCGCGGCATGCGGCAAAGGTCAGTAGAGATTGTCCTTATAGTCCTTCTCTAGCCCCTTCTTCAGCAGGCCGGCGACCCCGGGGACCGCCAGGGCGGCGACCGCCAGCCTCGCGCCGAGGCCGGCGTCGCGGTTGAGCTTGATATGGTCGAGGAACAGGGCCGCCGGATCGATCGCGGGGGGCTCGGCCGGGGCCGGCCACAGGCATGCTCGTGCCAGCACCGCGCTTGGGCGAAGATCGACCGTCATGTCGGATACGCCGATCGCGAGGAGCGGCGTCTTGCCCTGTACCGCGAACCGCGCGCGCGCCGCCGGATCGGTCGTCAGCGTCGCCTTACCGCGGACGGTGGCGACCATCGGCGATCCGGGGACGATCAACGCCAGCGCGACCCCGGGCTGGGCGACGATGTTGCGGAAGCTGTCGACCCGCCGGTTGCCCGGCCGGTCGGCGAACCAGAGCATGTCCTGATCGAGCTGCGCCATGCAGTTGGCCGGGTCGCCCTTCGGGCTCAGATCGGCATGTCGCTCGGCACTGATCGTTGCCAGCGCCATGAACCGGCTGGCAGCGATGAAGGCGGGGGCGTCCGGCGCGATGTCGACAGGGGCCGCCGACCAGAAATCGGACCGGATCAGCGCCTTGGCGCAGTGGCCATAGCATTCCTCGACGTCGATACGGACGTCGTCAGCTCCGACCGCCGCCACCCTGCCGTTGACGCGCAACGTCTCGCGGATGCCGGGAATGAGGAACAGCGCGCCGAACGGCGCACCGGCGTGCAATCCGGCCGCGTCATCGACAAAGCATAGCGGCACGCGCAGTTCGGCGGCGCTGCCGCTTGCGAACCCCGGGGCGCCGCCCGCCAGCGTGATGCCAACGGCTGAACGGTCGCCGAACCCGGCGAACATCAGCGGCGATGCGGCGATCCAGCGAAGCGCGCCATGGTCGAGATGGTCGATGACCTTCAGGTCCATCGTCGGCGGGGTCTTGCCGATGACATCCTCAAGCGTGGCGATGCTGTCGATGGTCGTTCCGCTCATGCCGTCCTCCGATCTCCCGCCAGGGCGCGCCAGCCGAGCGCGGCGGTCGTCAGCAACAGGCATGCATCGACCGCCCAGGCGACGGGATCGCTGCCGGGAAGCAGCACCGCATGGAGGATCGCGGCGAGCGCGGCGGCGATCCCGGCGATGAGCGCCAGTGCCTTCGCCAGCGGGCGGACAGCCGTCAATGCCGATGCGGCGAGCGCCAGCAGGGTGACGACGCACCAGACCCAGACCAAAGCTGTCACGCCGGGGTGGAGCGCGATGGCGGCCAGCGCCGCCACGGCGAGGGCCGCGGGCTGGCCCCAGATCACGCTCGTCCACACGCGTTCCCAGCCGGGCGCCGGGCGGCCCTTGTCGCGACGGCGCGCGAGCCAGATGGTGACGCCGCTCGCCGCCAGATAGGTGAGGCCGAGGCCAAGCAGCGCATAGCCGATCTTGACGATCCCGCCGCCGAACCAGCCGAAGTGAAGCGTCCCGATCGATGCCAGGATCTGCTCGCCCAGATTGTTCGCGGCCGCATGCTTGGCATGATAGAGCGTGCCGTCGCGGCGAAAGGCATAGGCATCGGTCTTCGACAGGTGCCCGCCGCCCCGGTCGACGTTGAACAGCGCGGCGCTGCCCCGTTCGGTCGGGTGCTCGATCAGGATCAGGTCGGTGCGCCCGCCCGGTGCCAGGCGCGAGACCTGGGCGAACATCGGCTGAAGGTCGATCACCGGGGCAGGGCGGGCATCTTCTTTCGGCTCGGCGGGGATGAACAGGGCATAGACCTTGCCGACATCGCCCTGGAACAGCGCCATGCCAAGCACCCCGACGATCAGCGTGGTGAGGCCGAGCACCGCGCCGGTCAGCGACACGGTGACATGGAAGGGGAGTGCCCAGACGCCGAGCCGGTTGTGCAGGTCGGCCTCCTGCAATCGTTTCGATCCACCCAGCCGAAGGTGGAACGCGTCGCGGAAGATGCGCGGATGCGCGAGCAGGCCGGAGATGAGCGAGGAGAGAAGCGCCACGCCGGTCAGTCCGACGAGGAAGATTCCCCAGGTCTTTGGCAGATGCAGGTTGATGTGGAGACGAGTCAGGAACTCGGTCCAGGGTGTCTTGCCTTCCGCCACCAGGCGCCCCTCGGCATCGGCGATCCAGGCCTGGGTGCCCCTGGCCGTATCGATGCTGACGAGCAATCGCGGCAGGTCCGGGCCGGGCATCTGGATATAGCCATGTTCGATGGCTGGTCCGGCGCGGCCCACCGCCGCGGTCAGCGCTGCCTGCACTGCTGCGGGCGAGGCTGAATCGATGCGCGGCGTGCCGGCATGCTCCCAGCGTTCGAATTCGTGCGCGAACACGGCGATGCTGCCGGTCAGGCAGACGAGATAGATGACTGCCGCGAAGGCGAGGCCAAGCGCGCTGTGCCCCTTCAGCACCGCACGTACGAAATCCGCCGGTACCTTGGGCCAGATCGGCTTGCGGGTGCCGGCCGGGGTAGTTCGCGTGTCGGTCATGCGAACCCCTTCAGGATCGACGCGCCGAAGCCGAACAGGGCGGTTCCGACCAGCACGGCGGTCGCCCGGAGGATGCGATTGTCAGCCAGTGTCCACGCCATCGCGCCGCCCCAGACGACGGGGACGAGGAGCCCGCCGATCAGCAGCCGGGTCTGCGGCGCGCCGGGTACCCAGACGGCATAGCAGATGCCCACCGCCAGCGCGGCCACCATCCCGATCGGGCCAGCAAGCAACCAGCGCAGCAAACCGCGCCAACGGGTCGAGGGGCGTTCGAGCGGCTCGGGCGCCAGGCTGTCGGACGCGGCGCGCCCGGCCCTTGCCGCGCGGACCGTGGCCCGGCTGGCGATCAGCGCCAGGACCGCGACTGAGGTGAGGGTGACCGCGATGAACGGCCCCCGCACTGGCCCGAGCAGCCATGCCGGCCATGCCATGGTGGCGAGGATGGCCGCCCATCCGCCCCAGAGATAGGGGCGGCGGGCCTCGATCCTCACCTGCCACGCGCGGCGCAACAGCCAGCCGCCGACCGCCGCGCCGGCGACGATCGGCGTGCCGGCGACGAGCGGATCGATCACCATTTGGTCTCGAGCGCGACGCCAACGACGCGCGGATTGCCCAGCACGGCGCGCGGCAGGTTCGCGACGCCATATTGGATGTAGCCCTTGTCGAAGATGTTGCTGGCGAAGACCGACAGGTTCCAGTGCTTGATCTCATAGCCGATCCGGCCATTGACCAGCGTGCGGCCGTCGATTCGAGTCCTGGATTGCGGCACGCTCGCCTCGGAGAAGACGGCGCTGCGATAGTTCGCGTTGAGGTTGGCGCTGAAACCGCCGCCGAAGCGCAGATTCGCGCCGCCCGACATTGTCCAGTGCGGGGCGTAGGCGAATTCAAGGCCCGACAGGTCGGTGAAGCTGCCGACATTGACGGTGAAGCTGTCGAACTTGGTGCGGGTATGGCCGGCGGACGCATACCAGTCGAAAGCCGGGCTGACCCGGTGCGCGGCTTCAAGCTCGAACCCGTAGAGGTGGGACTTGCCTGCATTGACCGTGTGGTAGTCATACAGGTTCAGGCCGAAATTGACCAACGTCTGCTGGTCCTTCCAGTCGACGGAGAAGGCATTGGCGTTGATCGTCAGCGCGCCGTTGAGCCAGGCCGAGCGCAGCGACAGCTCATAGTTCCAGGTGAATTCGGGGTTGTAGGCGAAGGTCCGCGAGCGTGCGGTGTTGGTGCTCGACCCGCCGGAGCGATAGCCGCGCTGCACGGTGAAGGCGGTCTTGATGTCGGGGGTCCAGGCCATTTCCACACCCAGCTTCGGCAGGAAGGCGTCGAACGTCCGGCGGGTCAGCGGCACCGATCCGCTCGCCTGGGCCACGATCTGCGCGACCCCTGCGTTGATGCCGGTAATGGCGAGATATAATGGGGAGCCGGCCGGGCCATAATTGGCGGGGTTCGGATAGACGCCCGCAAAGGTCGTTACCTGGTCGAGCGCGATCTGGTTCTTCTCATGATCGTAGCGGAAGCCGGCGACGATCGAGAGCTGGTCAGTGAGCTTGAAGCGGCCGTCGCCGAACAATGCCATCGTCTCTACCCTGGACGGCGAATAGGAGGCATAGTTCACTGGAATCTCCGGCAGCGCCGTCGCGTAGAGGCCGGCGATTGCGTTGGCGGTCGCCGGATCCAGCCCGTTGCCCTGCAGCAGCGCGGCGATGGTCGAGACTGGGGTCGGCACGCCGACACGGCTGGTCGAGCTGATGCGCTGGTTGCGGTTGTAGTAGAAGGCGCCGATCAGGCCGCTCAGCCGGTCGCTTTCGTAGTTCAGGCGCACTTCCTGCGAGAAGGTCCTGAAGCGGTTGCTCTGCTCGAACCCGCCTTCATGCGCGGCCGACATGTCGTTGTCGTAGCGATTGCGTTCGGAAACCTTGTTGTACGAGGAGACGCTGGTCAGCGAAAAGCCGCCGCCGATCTTGTAGCCGAGCTCAAGCGTCGCGATGTCGGTCTTCGAATCGCTGTCGTTCGGCAGGTCGGACGTGTTGATCCGGTTGTGATAGAAATCGGGCGTGCTGGTATCGGTATAACTGAACGCATAACCGCCATAGCGCTTGTAGTGCGTATAGCCGAGCCGCGCCTCCAAGCCGGGCAGCGCAGCGGGCGTCCACAGCAGCTTGCCCCGTATGGTGGTCGAATCGAGCGGATTCTCGTTGGTCTTGCGCGTCGGATTGTAAGTGAAACCGTCGGCATCGCGCTTTTCGGCGGAGACGCGGAACGCAAGCTCGCCCGGAATGATCGGGCCGCCGCCCGCGATCGCGAACTGCGATTCATTGGCGTCGCTGTACATCGCCCGTCCGCGGACTTCCCAGTCCATCGTCGGGTCGGCGGTGCGCACGATGACGGCGCCGGCAAGCGCGTTGAGCCCCTGCAACGTCGATTGCGGGCCGCGCAGGATCTCGACCTGGGCGACGTCCCACAAGTCGGTCGGGGCGGCCTGCAACAGCGACGCGGGCAGGGCTGCCCCGTCGACATAGACGGTCGCCAGCGCCGCATCGCCGCCACCCGTGACGCCGCGATTGGCGACGCCGCGGATGGTGAAACCGGATGCACCATAGGTCTCGGTGACGTTGGCGGTGCGCTGGTAGATTTCCTGAAGGCTCAGGATATTCTCCTGCTGCACCCGGCGCGGCGTCGTCACCGCGACGCTGGTGGTCGTATCCTGAAGCGAGCGATGGGCCTTTTCGCCGATAACGATGATATCGTCGCTGCCCGGCTCACCGATCTCCTGCGCCGTCGCATATCCGCTTGAACACAAGGCCCAGACACTCGCCGCCGTTAGTAGAGCTCCGCGCATTCTTGTTCCCCCGTTTGACCGGGCGGATAGTAATCCCGCTATTGCGAGTCAATCTCATTCTCAATAGTGACAGGCCGATTCAGGCGTACAGGCAGGTCGCCCAAGCGGCCTGTGTGATTGATCGATAACGTCGGGGATGCGGCTGTTCCGTCGTGAATCCGGAACAGCGGAGGACAGTCGAAGGCGGCCGTCAGATCACATATTCGACGGTGGTGATCTGTGTCTGCTCGGCACGGGCGGCGTTGCGCTTGGTGACCAGTTCGGCGTGGAGCGCGGTGATGGTGTCGCTGCCCGCGGTCTTGAACATGAAGGGCAACACTGCGTGGAGCGTGCAGCGCGCGCCGCCCCACATCATCTTCAGCCCAAAGTGCGATGCGACGCCGAAATGCTCCGTATAGCTTTCGCCGACCGATTTCGGATGATCCAGGAACAGACGGCGGAACATGGTGGGCCTCATTATTACGCTTCGATCGGAGATAATCACGCCTGCGGCCGCTTGCCAGCCTTGTTCGCGACGCTTGCCAGCATATCCGCGGCAAGCTGACTGAGCGTGTCGTCCCGGGCGCCCATCACCACGATCCGGTCGCCGGGCCGTGCCTCCGCGATGAGGTGCGCGGCGGCGGCATCGCGGGCGGGGATATGGAGTGCCGAGCGTCCGGTGGCGGCGACGTCGGCGACGATGTCGGCGCTGGTCACCTCGCGGTTCACCGTGCCGCCCATATAGACCGGATCGGGCAGGACAAGCACGTCTTCCGCGCTGAGTTTGTCCGCCAGCGTCGCGACCAGTTCGCCGCGCATCACCTTGAGCGGGCCATAGCCATGCGGCTGGAACAGGATGAGCAGCCGCCCCGGAAAGGCGTGAAGCGCGTCGAGCGTGGCGGCGATCTTGTCGGGGTTGTGCCCGAAATCGTCGATCACGGAGATGTCGTTGGCCTCTCCGACCAAATCCATCCGCCGCCGAAGCCCGGTAAAGCAGCTGATCGCCCGTACCGCCTCGGCCAGCGGCACACCCGCCGCGCGTACCGCGCCGATCGCGGCGAGCGCGTTCGACACATTATGACGGCCCGGCACCTTCAGCGACACCGCCACCGGCGCCGCGCCGCGTTCGGACAGGCTGAAATCGACGCCGAACGGGCGCTGCACCAGGCCGATCGCAACAAGGTCAGCCTCAAGCCCGATCGAGAAGGTCAGGCAGCGTTCCGGCGGCAGCGTCGTCGCCAGCGCCGCGCCGTCGGCATTATCCAGGTTGATCACCGTGGTTGTCGAACGCGCGATGAAATCGCCGAACAGCGTGCGCAACTCGTCGAGCGATTTGTGATCGAGGCTGACATTGTTGAGCACAGCGATCTTCGGCCAATAGAGCGCGATCGATCCGTCGCTCTCGTCGACCTCGCTGACGAACGCCTCGCCCCCGCCGACCAGCGCGCTCGCAAAGGGGGCATCCTCGCCCGCGAAATTCTTCATCACCGCGCCGTTCATCACGGTCGGG
The DNA here is from genome assembly GCF_028473665.1 of Sphingomonas sp. QA11. Lineage (GTDB taxonomy): Bacteria > Pseudomonadota > Alphaproteobacteria > Sphingomonadales > Sphingomonadaceae > Sphingomonas > Sphingomonas phytovorans. Next base: position 204,841 of record NZ_CP098774.1, read on the forward strand.
TCGCGGCCGGTGGCGTTCAGGATCCAGCCGATCATGCCGGTCACGGTCGACTTGCCTGATGTGCCCGCCACGCCGATCGGCAACGGAGCCGCGTTGAACAGCTTGGCGAGCAGTTCCGCGCGGCTCATCCGCTTCGCGCCGACCGCGTCCGCCGCGACGATATCCGCGACGGTCGATTCGACGGCGGCTGAAGCGACGACGATCTGGCTTGCCGAGGTGATGCCGCTGCCGTCCTGCGGGAACAGGGCGACGCCCTTGGCGCGCAGATCGGCGAACTTGGCGGGAAGCCGGTCCTGGTCGAGCGTCCGGTCCGATCCCGCGACGCGGGCGCCCTTGCCGGCCAGGATCATCGCCAGCGGCATCATGCCGCTGCCGCCGATCCCGACGAAGAAGTAGGATTTGCCGTCGTGCATGGCTGCGCGCTATCGCGGGATTCGCGGATCGGGGCAAGCGAGAGGGTGGTAATGCGGATCGGAATCGTCGCACCCGGAAGGCCGATCGACCAGGCGCTGGCCGACCGTGCGGTGGCGTTCGCGGCTGAACGCTTTCCTGAAGCCGAGCTCGTTTTCCATCCGCAATGCTTCCTGAGCGACGGTGGGCATTTCGCGGGCGCCGATGATGTGCGGGCGGGGGCGTTTCTGGATGTCGCCAACGACGCTGCGATCGGTGCGTTGTGGTTTGCGCGCGGCGGGTATGGCGCGAACCGCATCCTGCAGGCGGTGATGCCCGACCTTGGGCCCGCCGCCCGCACGAAAAGCTATTGCGGCTATTCCGACGCCGGCTTCCTGCTCGGGGCGCTCCATGCGCAGCGGATCGGCCGTTCGGTCCATGCCCCGCTGGTCGGCGATCTCCTGCGCGACCAGGGCGAGGCGGCGGTCGCGCGGACCCTCGGCTGGCTGATCCGGGGCGATCGTGCCGGGCTCGAGCCGAGCCTGGGCGCGGCGCCGGCCGTGGCCCTCAACCTCGCGATCCTGAACGCCCTGATCGGTACGCCATGGCTGCCCGACCTGACCGGCCATGTGCTGATGATCGAGGACCTGTCCGAGCCGCTCTACCGGATCGACCGGATGCTGTTCCATATGGCCCATGCGACCCAGCTAAGGGGCCTCGCGGGCGTGCGGTTGGGGCGGGTGAGCGATGTAGTCCCCAACGATCCGCCCTTCGCTGAAGGCGTGCTCCAGATGGTCGAGCGCTGGTGTGGAGAGATGGGGGTTCCGCTCTTGGGGGCGGCCGATATCGGTCACGACGCGGACAACAAGGTGGTGCCGTTCGGACGCGCCTGATTCCTGTTCCCGCTGGCGAAAACTCAAACTCATGCGCCGTACCGGGTTGTGCGTCTTGCGCCTGCTTAATCAGGTTCTCCGCTGGTCGCAGGAACACCGAGACGTATCGAATGTCCACTTGGCGCTGCTCTTGAGCAGTGAGGTGACGACGTGGGCAAGGCTGCTCGCCTCAATACGAGCGAACAGGCAATGCCGGCTCACTTCAGCGGCAACAAGTATTCGCATGGTAAGTGCGTGATAGATCTGAGGGTAGAGTTCGATGTCGCTCCATGCGACGGCAGTGGTGAACCTTATTTATGAAAATAATATTGCGCTGAAGCAAGCGCTCCGGTTTCGAAGCTGGCCTGGCATCAGTAGAGTTCCAAGCCTCCATAAATTGTAGTCTTGACTGGGCGGTGGATTCTGACACTGTCAAACGGCTCGCCCCCAGACAGGTAAGGGTCGCCGCAGGGAGCAGTGTCCACCATTGGGAGACGCTTTATGCTTCGTGATACCTCCACTGACTCGGATGCGTGCTGTTCCTCGCACGCAAGTCTTTCTGATGCATATGACGCGCAGCCGGTGCTCGTCACAGCATCGTCGTGTGACGTCCTTCATCAGTATAATGGTAACGAGTTTTGCAATTCGCGATGCACGTTGTCGTTTGCTCATGATGGAGACCATATTTGCGGGAATGGTCACCCATTCTGACCTTCAATTGATCGGGACAATTAAATCTTTGAGTATAAGGAACTAAAATGGCTTTTTGCACCGTTTGTGGAGGGCGGGGCGGCGGATATGACGACGCTGGCAATTGGTATAAATGTTATCGGTGTGATGGAACCGGTTTCGAGATCAGGTGTGATTCCCAATCTCGAAAAGCGGTGCCGGCACGATCGGCCCCAATTGCGAATATGGCGTGGCGCAGCGATCGCCGTGTAGAGGCGATGGTTCTTCGTCGTTCGACGGCCCTGGTGGCAGCAGTCCGCGATCCGAATAGAAACGGATACGCCTGACCGATTGGCCTGAAAGCCGGTCCAGATCGCCAATGTATACGACTTCGCTCCCATGGCGACTCGATTGCGGTCTCCACCAGATGGACGGTCAATCCACAAAATCGCTCGGCCGTTGGCGGCTTTTTGCGCTTCCGGACAGTCCGCTTTCGGGTGGCTCAATCGCGCGGCAATTCGCGGATCTCGACCGTGCCGCCGCATTCGAAGACGGGATTGCCCGCCAGCAGCGCGCGGGCCGACGCCAGATTCTCCGCCCGCACCCGAATATACCCGCCGAGATGGCGGCTCATGACCCCGGGCGCGCCCTGCTTGCGGAACGTGTCGCCGGTTCCGATCGAGCTGCCCCCGTCGAATATCCCCAGCGCGCGCAGGGCTGCCAGATAGGGAGGCCACATGTCTGGAGGCAGTGCGTCGACCGTGTCGTCGTGCATCAGCATGATGAAGTCGCGCATGCCCGGCCCCTCGGTCTCCATGCTCATGCCATCAACCGGCTTGGCCAGCCGATCCGCACCAGCGTCTCGTCGGGGTCGCTCAGCGCGAATTCGTACATGCCCCAGGGCTTGTGGGTGGGGCCGGTCTTTTCGAGGATCTCGCCAGGGAAACGCGCGGCGAAGGCGTCGACATCCTTGGTATAGAGATACAGGCCGAACGGGTTCTGTCCCTTGATCAGCCAGCCCTCGACCGCGTCCGTCAGGTGGATGTCGCCGCCGCGTCCATCGGAAAGCATGCGATACCCGTCATGTTCGTTCTTGCTCGCCTCCTCCTGGAAGAAACCGAGCCGGTTATAGAACGCCTCGGACGCATCGAGATCGTTGCAGGGCAGGATCGCCGTCAGCCTGGTCATCACGACTCCATCTTCCGGTTTGAATTGGTAAATTAATACGCTATGCGTATCATTATGTCGAGCCAGCTCCATCGCGATTCCGATATCGCCCTGATCGTCCGGGCGGTGTCCCGGCTGGGTCGCCGATTGCGGACCGAGGCGCCGCCCGGCGGACTCAGCGCCGGCATGATCGGCCTGCTGGCGGCATTGTATCGCGAGGGGCCGATGCCGGGCGTTGCGCTGGCCGAGGCGGAAGGACTGAAGCCGCAATCGCTGACCCGCCTGCTCGCTGCCATGGAGGAGAATGGCATGATCGAGCGTGCGCCCGACCGGGGGGACCGGCGCAATCTGGTGATCTCGATCACGGTGAAGGGGCGCAAGGCGTTGCGCGGGGCGATGCAGGAACGGCGGCGCTGGCTGGCCGACCGGATCGGCGAGCGGCTTTCCAGCGAAGAACGCAAGGCGTTGATTGATGCCGCCGAACTGATGCTAAGAATCGCCCTCTGACTTGCCTATATAGGTCACGCGTGCATAAGCCCGCGCTTCTTCCATCAGCACAGAAAGTACCGATTTCGTCATGTCCGAGATGTTCCGCATAACGCTGCCCGACGGTTCCGTCCGTGAGGTAGCCCCGGGGACTACCCCGGCGGACATCGCCGCGGCGATCGGTCCGGGCCTCGCCAAGGCGGCGATCGCCGCGCGCGTCGATGGCGATCTGCGCGACATCATGCGCCCGTTCGAGGGCGATTCGAACCTCGCGCTGGTGACCGGTCGTGACGAGGCGGACGCGCTTGAGCTTGCCCGCCACGATTTTGCGCATGTGCTGGCGGAGGCAGTGCAGGCGCTGTTCCCCGGGACGCAGATCACCTTCGGCCCTTCGACGGACGACGGCTTCTATTACGACTTCGCGCCGAAGGACCGGCCTTTCACCGAGGAGGATCTCCCGGCGATCGAGGCGGAGATGCGCAGGATCATCGCCGCCGACAAGCCGCTGCGCCGTGAGGTGTGGAGCCGTGAGCAGCTCATCCAGCGCTGGCGCGAGCAGGGCGAGAGCTTCAAGGCCGAATGGGCCGCCGAATTGCCCGAGCATGAGGAGCTGACGGTCTATTGGTCGGGTGGCGACTGGCTCGACATGTGCCGTGGCCCGCATCTCGCCTCGACCGGCAAGCTCGATCCCCAGGCGTTCAAGCTGACGCGCGTCTCGGGCGCCTATTGGCGCGGCGACCAGAACAACGCGATGCTCAGCCGGATCTACGGGACCGGCTGGCTCAACAAGAAGCAGCTCGACCAGCATCTCTTCCGCCTGGAGGAGGCGGCCAAGCGCGACCATCGCAAGATCGGCCAGGAGATGGACCTGTTCCACCTCCAGTCCGAGGCGCAGGGATCGGTGTTCTGGCATCCCAAGGGCTATATCCTGTGGCGCCAGCTCGAGGCCTATATGCGCCGCCGGCTCGACGCGGCTGGATATGCCGAGGTCAAGACGCCGCAATTGATGGACGCGCGCCAGTGGGAGCAGTCCGGGCACTGGGGCAAGTACCGCGAGAACATGTTCGTCGTGCCGGACGAGATTCCCTCGACTGATGACGAGGTGCCGATCCTGTCGGGCAAATCCGACCTGATGGCGCTGAAGCCGATGAATTGCCCGGCGCATGTCCTGATCTTCCGCCAGGGTATCAAGAGCTATCGCGATCTGCCGATCCGCATGGCCGAGTTCGGCTGCTGCCACCGCAACGAGCCGCACGGCGCGCTGCACGGCATCATGCGTGTGCGCCAGTTCACCCAAGACGACGCGCATATCTTCGTGCGCGAGGACCAACTGATCGAGGAAGTGCGCAATTTCTGCGAGTTGCTCGACAGCGTCTATCGCGATCTCGGCTTTGAGGATTATGCGGTGAAGCTCGCGCTTCGCCCGGATAAGCGCTTCGGCACCGACGAGATGTGGGATCGCGCCGAGGCGGAGCTGCGCCAGGCGGTCGTAGAGTCGACGCTGAGCGAGACGATCAAGGCGAAGTTCGAGGAGTTGCCCGGCGAGGGAGCCTTTTATGCGCCGAAGCTTGAGTTCCACCTGACCGACGCGATCGGCCGTACCTGGCAGGTCGGCACGATTCAGTCGGACCGCGTGCTGCCCGACCGACTCGACGCCAGCTATGTCGGCGAGGACGGCAATCGCCACCGCCCGGTGATGCTCCACCGCGCGATCCTCGGCACGTTCGAACGCTTCATCGGCATCCTGATCGAGCATCATGCCGGCCGCTTCCCGCTCTGGCTCGCGCCGGTGCAGGCGGTGGTCGCCACGATCGTGTCCGACGCTGACGATTATGCGAAGGAGGTCACGGCGAAGCTGGCGGCGGCGGGCCTGCGTGTCGAGACCGATCTGCGCAACGAGAAGATCAACTACAAGGTACGCGAGCACAGCCTCGCCAAGGTCCCCAACCTGCTCGTCGTCGGCAAGCGCGAGGCGGAGGAAGGGACGGTCGCGCTGCGCCAGCTCGGCAGTGACCGGCAGCAGATGTTGAGCCTCGATGAGGCGATCGTCATGCTGAAGAAGGGGGCGACCCCACCCGATCTCTAAGCCGATCTTCGAGCTGTTCCCGGCGAAAGCCGGGGGCATCTTCCCCAACACGCGAAAAATCACTATATCGCACTGTCCAACCACCAAGGAGCAGTACCTATCCGTCCTCCCATGATCCGGCGTCCCCAAGGGGCGCCCGTGCCGATGAACGGCCCGCGCTTCAACGAATTCATTGTCTCGCCCAAGGTCCGCGTGATCGATCAGGACGGCGAGAACCTCGGTGTCATGTACACCCGTGAAGCGATGGAGCAGGCGCAGAGTGTCGGGCTCGACCTTGTAGAAGTGTCGCCCAACGCGGATCCGCCCGTCGCGAAGTTCCTCGACGTCGGCAAGTTCAAGTACGAGGCGCAGAAAAAGGCGAACCTCGCGCGCAAGTCGCAGAAGACGCAGGAGATCAAGGAGATCAAGATGCGTCCGAACATCGACGATCACGACTACGACACCAAGATGAAGAAGGTGATCGAGTTCATCGGCGAAGGCGACAAGGTCAAGATCACCCTCCGGTTCCGTGGCCGCGAGCTCAGCCATGGGCAGCTCGGCATGGCATTGCTCCAGCGCGTCCAGGCCGATGTGGTCGAGACCGCCAAGGTCGAGGCCTATCCGCGCATGGAAGGCCGCCAGATGCTGATGGTCCTCGCGCCCAAGTAACATAGCAGAAACACGATTTTTTCCGCGGCGACGGCGTCGTCGCGGAATTCTCCGGGCGGCTTCGCCTAATCCAAGTATTCCGTAGCGTCAGGCTGCCGGTCAATGGGGCCGGTTCGGTCCCTTTGTTGCGTCTCAGCATCACAGCTATTCAAAAAACCCCGGCCACAGGCTTTCTGCCTATGGACGAATGGCTCGCTACGGCTATTCGAGAGGATACCCAATACTCAAAAAATAAAATCGGAGAGAATGTCATAATGCGTAAATCCGCGTATCTGTGGTCTGTAGCTGCCATTGCATTCACCGTACCCGCCTTTGCGCAGGACGCGCCGGCTCCTCAGCAGGAAGCCCAGTCCGCCTCGCACGATACCGCCGCCGCGGATGAAAGCGGCTCCGACATCATCGTCACTGCGACGCGTCGCGCCGAGCGCTTGTCCGAGGTGCCGATCGCCGTTTCCGCGGTCAGCCAGCAGGCGCTTCAGAATTCGGGCGCGACCGATATTCGCGCGCTGGCGCAGCTCACGCCATCGCTGCTGGTTTCCTCCACCGGCAGCGAGGCCAATGCGTCGGCTCGCGTCCGCGGCATTGGCACGGTCGGCGACAATCCCGGCCTGGAAAGCTCGGTCGCGGTGTTCATCGACGGCGTCTATCGCAGCCGCACCGGCTCGGGCCTCAACGATATCGGCGAGGTCGACCGGATCGAAGTGCTGCGCGGACCGCAGGGCACCCTGTTCGGCCGCAACGCGAGCGCCGGCCTGATCAACGTCATCACCAAGGCGCCGTCCTTCGATTTCGGCGGCTATGGCGAGGCGAGCTATGGCAACTACAACAATATCCGGGTCGCCGGCGCGGTCACCGGGCCGATCACCGGCACGCTCGCCTTCCGCCTCGACGGCGTCTACGGCAAGCGCGACGGCTTCTACTACGACACGGTTAACAAGACCGACTACAACAATCGCGACCGTTATTTCGTACGCGGCCAGCTGCTGTTCCAGCCGAGTTCCGACCTGTCGGTACGGCTGATCGGCGACTATACCTATCGCAACGAGAAGTGCTGCGGCGCTGTCTATGTCGACCTGCGCGAGAAGGTCGATCCGACCCCGGGTGTCCCGGGCGACTATGCCGTCTCGCCGACCAACCGCATCGTCGACATCATGAAGAGCATGGGTGCCGTCTTCCCGAGCGCCGATGATCCCTATAACCGCCGCATCGCGAACAGCCCCGGCCGCGCCTATAGCAACGTCACCAAGGATTATGGCGGGTCGGCGCAGATCGACTGGAATTTCGGTGGGGCCTCGCTGACCTCGATCACCGCGTATCGCGAGTACAAGGCGGGCGGCGCGTCGGACATCGACTATGGCAGCCTCGACATTGGCTACCGCCCGGCCGACGGCAACAATTATCGGCAGTTCCACACCTTCAGCCAGGAGCTGCGGCTCAACGGTTCGGCTTTCGGTGACAAGCTCGACTGGCTGATCGGCGGCTATTACAGCCGCGAGGACCTTCAGGTCGTCGACAACCTCAAATTCGGCACGCAGTACGGCGCTTTCGCTGCCTGCCGCGTCGTCTCTGGCATCAGCCCGTCCGCCGCGCTGCGCAATCCGGCTGCCCCGGGCTGCCTCAGCCCGATCGGGATCGCCGCGGTGAACGGGGCGCTCGGCGCCGCCGCGCCGCTGGTCATCGCCAACCTCAACCGTCTCAGCACGCTGAACGACCTGGGCACCACCCGCGACGTCTATAACCAGCGGAGCGAGAATTTCGCTGTCTTCACCCACAATATCTTCAAGCTCACCGACCGGTTGAGCATCACGGCCGGCCTGCGCTACACACATGAGAAGAAGGACTTCAACGCCACCTTCCAGAACAACAACACCATCTGCGGCGCGCTTCAGGCAGGCACGGCGCAGGGTGGCCTTGGCGGCCTGCTGGCCAACCCGGCGCTTGCCTCCACCGCGGCGGGCATCATCACGCTCGGCTGCACCGGCAACTCGACGGCGGCGCTGAGCGGCAAGACGATCAGCGACAGCCTGAGCGAGGGCGAGCTCACCGGCACCGGCGTGATCTCGTACAAGCCGGTCGACGGGCTGATGGTCTATGCGAGCTATTCGCGCGGCTACAAGGCGGGCGGCTACAACCTCGATCGTTCGGACCTCGGCCCGGCCTATCTGGCGTCGACTGCGGCGAACCCGAATGCTGCGCTGCTTCGCTTCGATCCGGAGACGGTCAATTCCTACGAGGTCGGTTTCAAGTACAGCTCGCGCAAGTTCACGCTGAACGTCGCGGGTTTCCGTCAGGAGTTCAGCAACTTCCAGCTCAATACCTTCAACGGCACCAACTACATCGTCCAGAATATCGGGTCGTGCAAAGCGAGCCTGAACGGGGCGGACGGGGACAACAGCGCCGCGACCGGGGCCTGCACCGCCGGCGTCAAGTACGGTGTACTGTCCCAAGGTATCGAGATCGAGGCGGGGCTGTATCCGGCGCGCAACTTCGCGGTGAACCTTGGCTATACGCTGGCCGACACCAAATATCGCCACAACCTGGTCGGCAGCGAAGCCGGCGAGGCGCTCGATCCGTTCCTCGCATTGCTGCCGGGTCAGCAGATGTCGAACGCGCCGCGCAACGTCGTGACGATGTCGACCAGCTGGACGCCGGATATCGGGACGAGCGGGCTGTCGGCCCTGTTCTATGTCGATGGCCGCCTGAGCTCCGACTACAACACCGGGTCCGACCTGTTCGTCGAGAAGGAACAGGACAGCTATTTCCTGATGAACGCCCGTGTCGGTCTTCGCGGGAAGGACCAGAACTGGAGCCTGGAATTCTGGGCGCAGAACCTGCTCAACACCAACTACACCCAGGTCGCGTTCAATGCTCCGTTCCAGGGCGCCGGATCGCAGTCCCAGGTTCAGAAGTTCGGCGCTCCGAGCTTCGCGGTGGGCAACCAGATCTTCTCCGCCTTCCTTGCCGAGCCGCGCACCTATGGCGTGACGTTGCGCAAGCGCTTCTGATCGGAGGCGCCCGATCCGATCCTTCGGGTCGGGCGCTGCCCTTCAGTTCGCGTGGAGCGGGTGAGTATAAGGATATGGCACCGGTTTGAATCAGGCCGGCGATTCCCACAACTCGATCGCATTGCCTTCGGGATCGTGGATCCGGGCGAACTGGCCGACCGACGGGTCGTTCCATTCAGGCTTGGTGATGATCTCGATGCCGGCTGCGTTGAGCTGTTCGAGCAGCGAATCGAGGTCGCTGACCCGCAGGTTGATCATCCATTGGCGGTCGGCGGCGAAATAATCGGTGTCGGCCTTGAACGGCGCGAAGATGACCGGGCCGCCGGTTGCCTTCCACGCCCATTCGTCGGGGGCGCCCTGATCGGGCGCGACGCAGCCGGCGCCGACGTTCAGATGCTCGCGATACCAGGCCGAAAGCGCGTCCGGATCGGTCGCGCGAAAGAACAGGCCGCCAATTCCCAATACCGGCATAAGACTCTCCTGTGTCAGATCATGCGGCTTCCTGCATCGGTGTGCCTGCCGCCGCTTCGAGCAGGCGTTTTTCGATTGCCTTGAGGCGAAGGCCGCCAGCGATCTTGTCGCCGGTCAGGTCGGTCAGGTAGAAAGTGTCGACCGCGCGCTCGCCATAGGTGGCGACATGCGCCGAGTGGATCGTCACCTTCGACTGGAACAGCGCATGGGCAAGCTGGTGCAGCAGCGCCGGCCGGTCGCGCGCGTTGACCTCGATCACGGTGAAGCGGTTCGAGGCGCGGTTGTCGATCAGCACGTTCGGCGCGATGTCGAACGCCTCGGCGCGGGTGCGCGGCAGCGGCTTGGCCATCAGCCGGTCGGCGAGCTTCGAGCGGTTGGCCAGCGCATCCTCGATCGCGCTCTTCAGCCGCCCGAGCTGGCCGATGTCGTCGAACGGTCGGCCGACCGGATCCTGCACGAGGAAATTGTCGAGCGCCATGCCGTCGCGCGTGGTGTGGATTCGCGCGTCGATGATGTTGCCGCCCGCCACGCTGATCGCGCCGGCGATGCGATAGAACAGGCCGGGATGGTCGGCGGCATAGACGGTGACGAGGGTCGCGCCGCGTTCCGGATAGACCTGCGCCGCGATGAAGAGCTGGGCCGAACCGGCTTCCTCGATCACGCGCGCATTGCGGACCAGCACATCCTCGGGCTCGGCGACCCAATAGGGTTCGGGCAGGCGCTTCACCAGCGCGGCGAAGCGGGCATCGTCCCAGCCGAGCGCTGCCTGCAACGTTTCCTGCTTGGCGGCGATGCGTTCGCTGCGGCCCTTCTGCTTGTGGCCGAGCCGGAGCACTTCCTCCGCCGATTCATAGAGGTCGGAAAGGAGCTGGCGCTTCCAGCCGTTCCACACGCCTGGACCGACCGCGCGGATGTCGACCACGGTCAGGGCCAGCAGGAGGCGAAGGCGTTCGGGACTCTGCACGATTTCGCAGAAATCCAGGATGGTCTTGAAGTCCGACAGGTCGCGCTTGAAGGCGGTGGCCGACATCAGCAGGTGCCAGCGCACCAGCCAGGCGACCGTCTCGGTTTCCGCGGCATTCAGGCCGAAGCGCGGGCAGAGCCGGTGCGCGACCTCCGCGCCAAGGATCGAATGATCGCCGCCGCGACCCTTGGCAATGTCGTGGAGCAGCACGGCGACATAGAGCACGCGGCGTGAGACGATCTGCTTCATGATCGCGGCGGAGAGCGGATGATCTTCGTTGAGCTCGCCGCGCTCGATCTTCGCGAGCAGGCCGATGGCGCGGATGGTATGCTCGTCGACTGTGTAATGGTGATACATGTCGAACTGCATCTGCGCCACGACCTTGCCGAAATCGGGCACGAAGCGGCCGAACACCCCGGCCTCGTTCATCCAGCGCAGCACTGTCTCCGGATCGCGCGGGGAGGTCAGCACGTCGAGGAACAGCGCATTGGCCTGCGGATCCCGCCGGATGTCGTCGGCAAGCTTCGCGTCGCGCGCGGCCGCGCGCATCGCCAGCGGGTGGATCTCCATGCCGTGCCTGTCGGCCAGCGCGAACATCTCGATCAGGCGGACCGGCTTCTTCTGGAGGAAGTCGTCGGAAGGCAAGGCGAGCCGGCCGCGGTCGATGGTGAAGCCGTTGAGCTTGCCCGGCGCGCGGCGGAGCGTCGGGAAGCCGAAACGGCGCCCGCGCGCGGCGAACTTCTCGTCGAGATGCGCCAGGAAGACGCCGGTCAGGTCGCCCACCGTCTTCGCCTGCAGGAAATAATACTGCATGAAACGCTCGACGCTCGACTTGCCCGGCCGGTCGGCGAAGCGCATCCGCTCGGCGATCTCGCGTTGCAGGTCGAAGGTCAGCCGGTCCTCGGCCCGGCCGGCGATGCTGTGGAGGTGGCAGCGCACCGCCCAGAGGAAATTCTCGGCGCGGTGGAACAACCGGTATTCCGCGCGGCTGAGCAGGTCGGCCTCGACAAGCTGCGCCGGCTCGCGAACATTATAGGCGTATTTGCCGATCCAGAAGAGTGTGTGGAGATCGCGCAGGCCTCCCTTCGCCTCCTTCACATTGGGCTCCACGACATAGCGCGTGTCACCCATCTTGCGGTGGCGCACCTCGCGCTCGGCAAGCTTTTCGGTGATGAAGGTTCGCGCGGTGCCGGCCTGAACCTCGGCGTGGAACTTCGCCGCCGCCTCGTCATAAAGCGCCATGTCGCCCCAAACATAGCGTGCCTCGAGCAGGGCGGTGCGGATCGTCACGTCGCTCTTGGACTGGCGGACCATTTCGTCGAGCGAGCGGCTGCTGTGGCCGACCTTCAGCCCGAGATCCCACAGCGCGTAGAGCATGGTCTCGATTACCTGCTCGGCCCAGCCGGTCTGCTTCCAGGGGGTGAGGAAACCGATATCGATGTCCGAATAAGGCGCCATCTCGCCGCGCCCATACCCACCGACGGCGATCAGGGTGAGGCGTTCGGCCGCGGTCGGGTTGCTCAGGCGGTAGAGGCGGGTGACGGTGAAGTCGTAGAGCAGGCGAAGAAGCTGGTCGGTGAGGAAGGCCTGGGCGGCGGCTGCCTCAAGTCCCCGCGAGGGATGCTCGATGAGGCGGCCGGCGATCTCGCCGCGACCTGCGTCGAGCGCTGTCTTGAGGATGTCGGTCGCGGCGCGGCGCAGCGCGAGCTTGTCCTCGCCCTCAAGCGCGGCAAGCGCATCGGCAAGCAAGCGGCGATCGATGATCGCGCGGCGGTGCGGGAGGGAGTCGAAGCGGCCTGTCATGATCGGGAGATAGGGGTTTCGAAGGGTGGCGTCACGCGCGTTGCGGCGCCTTCTTTCCTTCTCCCCCTGTGGGAGTTTTGACGAACACCGGGTCGAAACGCCCCCCGGGCGTTTCTAAAACATGCCGGGGGCATGTTTTACCCGATGGTCGACAAAACTGGTGGCGCGAAGCGCCGGATGAGGGGGAGTGAGGTTCGGGACACTAACGAGTGTCCCCCTCACCCTTCCCATCGCTATGCGATGGGCCCCTTCCCTCTCCCACAGGGGGAGAGGGAGGAAGAGGATCGCTTCGCTCACGACTCCTTCGCCAGCGCCTTCAGCCGATACAGCACGTCCAGGGCCTCTCGCGGCGTCAGTGCATCCACGTCGATCTTCTCCACCTCCGCCTTCAGCAGGTCGGTCTCTTCCTCCACCTCGGCCGTGACCGAGGCGAACAGGGGCAGGTCGTCCAGCCCGGCCGCGATGCCGCCGGTCTTGGCGCGGCCGGCCTCAAGCTTGGCGAGGACCGCCTTGGCCCGGGCGATCGTGACCGGGGACAGACCCGCCAGCCGCGCCACCGCGAGGCCGTAGCTGCGGTCCGCCGGGCCTTCGCTCACCTCGTGCAGCAGGACCAGATCGCCCTTCCATTCGCGCGCGCGGACATGGTGGAGGGTGAGCGCGTCGCAGCGTTCCGCCAGTCGGGTGAGCTCGTGATAGTGCGTGGCGAACAGGCAGCGGCAGCGATTGTCCTCATGGATTGCCTCGACCACCGCCCAGGCGATGGCGAGACCGTCATAGGTCGAGGTGCCGCGCCCGACCTCGTCGAGGATGACGAAGCTTCGCGGGGTCGCCTGCGCCAGGATCGCGGCGGTCTCGACCATCTCGACCATGAAGGTCGAGCGGCCTCTTGCGAGATTGTCCGAGGCGCCGACCCGGCTGAACAGGCGATCGACCAGGCCGAGCTTCGCTGATGTGGCGGGGACATAGGCACCGGCCTGGGCGAGCACCGCGATCAGCGCGTTCTGGCGCAGGAAGGTCGATTTGCCGCCCATGTTCGGGCCCGTCACCAGCCAGAGCCGGGAGTCCTCGGAGAGCCTGCAATCGTTCGCGACGAAGCGCTCGCCGCGCCCCGCGAGCGCGTTCTCGACCACCGGGTGGCGGCCGCCCTCGATCTCGAAACAGCTATGCTCGACCAGGGTCGGGCGGGTCCAGCCGCCCTCGGCGGCGCGCTCCGCGAGGCCGGCGGCGACGTCGAGCCGGGCAAGCGCGTCGGCGGTCGCGGCGATCGGTTCGCGGCGGTCGAGCGCGGCGGTGGTGAGGTCTTCGAGATGGGCGGCCTCGGCGGCAATGGCGTGGGCGCCGGCCTGAGTCACTTTCACCGCGACGTCGTGCAGCGCGGGGGCGTTGAAGCGGACCACGCCGGCGAGCGTCTGGCGGTGAGTGAAGCCGCTGTCGGCCTTCATCAGCGGATCGGCGGCGCGGGCCGGGACCTCGATATGATAGCCGAGCACGCCGTTATGGCGGATCTTGAGCGCCGAGACGCCGGTGGTGGTGCGGAATTCCGCCTCGAGCGCGGCGATGGCCCGCCTGCCGCCGGCGCCTGCATCGCGCAGGTCGTCGAGCGCGGTGTCATAACCCTCGGCGATATAGCCCCCGGCCGAGGCGTCGATCGGCGGCGAGGGGACGAGAGCGCGGGACAGCAGGTCGATCAGCCCGCCATGGCCGCGCAGTTGCGGGGCAAGCTCGGCGAGCAGGGCGGGGGGCTGGTCGATCCTGTCGAGCCGCTCGCCGAGTTTCCACGCGCCGTCGAGCCCGTCGCGAAGCTGGCCGAGATCGCGCGGAGAACCACGCCCGGCGGCGAGGCGGCCGAGCGCGCGGCCGACATCGGGCAGGCTGCGGAGCGTGGAACGAAGCGCCTCGCGCAGGCCGCTATCGTCATGGAGCAGCTGCACGAGATCGAGCCGGGCCTCGATGCGGGCGCGATCGACCAGGGGCGCGCCGATATCGGCCGCAAGCGCGCGGGCCCCGGCGCCGGTGACGGTGCGGTCGACCGAGTCGAGCAGGCTGCCCTTGCGCTGGCCGGCGGCGGTCGCGGTCAGCTCAAGGCTTTCGCGGGTGGCGCCGTCGATCGCCATCTGCTGCGCTGCCTGGAGCAGGCGCGGCGGGCGCAGGAAAGGGAGCGAGCCCTTCGCCGTGTGATCGAGATAGGCGACGAGCCCGCCGGCCGCGGCAAGACCAGCGCGGCTGAACTGGCCGAAGCCGTCAAGCGTGGCGACACCGAACAGCGCCTTCAGCCGCGCCTCGCCATTGGCGGTGTCGAACTCGCTGCGGGGGCGCAGCGTGGTCGCGGTTTCGCCATGGGCGCTGGTTTCGGACGCGATGGTTTCGGCGGGGGCGAGGCGGGCCAGTTCGGCACCCAGCCCTGCCGCATCGGTCTCGATCAGCTCGAACCGGCCGGTCGAGACGTCGGCGGCGGCGAGGGCGACGCCGCCCGCGACCTCGCCGATTGCGACGCACCAATTGGCGGTGCGGGCGTCGAGCAGAGCCTCCTCGGTGAGCGTGCCGGCCGTCACCACGCGGATGATCGCGCGGGAGACCAGCGCCTTGGAGCCCATCCGCGCCCTGGCCTCGGCCGGGCTTTCGGTCTGTTCGGCGATGGCGACGCGGTGGCCGGCCTTGATCAGTCGCGCGAGATAACCCTCCGCCGCATGGACCGGCACGCCGCACATCGGGATCGGCGCGCCATCATGCTCGCCGCGCGCGGTGAGGGCGATGTCGAGAACGGCGGCGGCGATCTTCGCGTCCTCGAAGAACATCTCGAAGAAATCGCCCATGCGGTAGAAGAGCAGGCAATCCGCGGCATCGGCTTTCAGCGCGAGATACTGCGCCATCATGGGAGTCGGGGCGGGGGAGGGGGCGTGCATCGGCGGTTGGGTAGCGGGAATTTCGCGAGCCGTCATGGGGGAGGTGGCGCGCGTGCCGGGACGGACGGGATTTTGCTGTGAGAAGGCCGGGCGGTGGCGGGCGCAGGGCCGGCCGGGGCGGTCGGATCGAGCTGGTTCGCCGCTGTTTTCCGGCGTTTCGGCGCTTTGGTTTTTTCTTCCGCTGTTATGTTGGATTTTCGGCCTCAAAAACGTGTGGCGGATCAAGGGCTTGGGTTCGATTTTCCCTGTTACCGCGGAACAGCGGTAAAATGCGCGGAAAATGGCGGAAAAATCGCGCCCGGCGGGGGCTGGTTTCCGCTGTCGCGCGGCTTGATTCAACGCGCCGGCGCGGGCCGATTTTCCGAAGGCGATGCTATTCATTGCCCGGGGCTGCCACGGATGGAACGAGAATAGAATCGAGCGTGCCGATCGAAAGCCGCCGCACCGGCGACCCGCCCTCCCGCCGATGCGGTGCCGGCAAAGGCTGAGATTGACTCGGCTGGCGGAGCAGCCAGTATCGCCTGATGGATCGACGGACGATGATCGGGGTCGGACTCAAGGCCGGGATAGCGATGGGCATTGGATTGCCGGGCGGCGGCTGCGCCGCCGCGGTGCGGGCTGGAGCGGCGCCGTACGAGATGCCGCTCGAAAGCGAACCGCATTTGCGGACGCTGATGCAATGGCCGGTGGCCCTCGCGACCTATGGCGCGCGCGACCTGGCGAGGGTGCAGGCGGCGATCGTCCGTGTCGCCAACGCGATCGCGGAGCATGAGCCGGTGGCGATGCTCGCCGCGCCCGATGCGATCGGCCTGAAGCGGCCGGCCTTTTCTGGCGGCGTCGAGTTCTGGGAGATCCCGACCGACGATTTGTGGTGCCGCGACAGCGGCCCGACTTTCGTTCGCGGCGCTGACGGCAAGCTGGCGGTCGCGCATATCCGCTTCAATGGCTGGGGCGGCAAGCAGCCCCATGCCAATGACGCGCTGGTCGCGCCCCGGGTCGCGTCCCGGCTCGGCCTGACGCTGGTCGACAGCGGCGTGGTCGGCGAGCAGGGTGGCGTCGAGCATGATGGCGACGGCACGATGCTGGCGCATGCCAGTTGCTGGGTGAACGACAATCGCAACCCGGGGCTCTCCGCCGACCGCATCGCAGCGCGGCTCGGCGTGGCGCTGGGCGCGCGCAAGATGATCTGGGCGCCGGGCATCAAGGGCGCCGACATCACCGACGATCATATCGACGGGCTGGCGCGGTTCGTCGGGCCGGGCCGGGTGGTGATCCAGATCGACGACGAACTCGACCCCGGGGATCCGGGGTCGCTGTCGGCGCACCGGACGCTGGCCATCCTCGAACGGGCGACCGACGCGCGCGGGCGTCGGCTGTCCATCGTCCGCCTGCCCGAACCGGAGGATATCCGCTCGCGGCGCGAGGACTTCGTCGCCAGCTATGTCAATTATTATGTCTGCAACGGTGCGGTCATCGCGCCGCAGTTCGGCGACCAGCGTGCCGACGATGAGGCACGCGAGACACTGGCGACGCTTTATCCGGGCCGGGCGGTGGTGATGCTCGATATCGACGCGATCGGTGAATCGGGCGGCGGCATCCATTGCGCGACGCAGCAGCAACCACGCGGATAGCGCGTCGGCCCGCGCCACCTGTACGCCAGATTACCGCTCCATTCAGCATCCCGATTCGGTTTCGAGCGTAGTCTTTTTCATGTCCGATTCGACGGACAGGAAGGACCAGACGATGAAAATCTCACACGTCTTTGCCGCAACCGGGCTGGCGGTTGCCTCACTCACTATCAGTACCAGCGCCGATGCCCAGCGATGGGGTGGTCACGGTGGCGGTGGCTGGCATGATCACGGCGGCCGCGGCGACTATGGCCGAGGTGGCGGCCGCGGCTGGGACCGTGGCTGGCACGGCTATCGTGGCGGCTGGGACGGGCCCCGCTACCGGCCTTATCGTTGGCGCGGCGGCTATGGCTGGTACGGGCCGCGGTGCTGGACCGAGTGGCGGTACGGGTATCGGGTGCGCATCTGCCGCTGACGCGCTGACCGGCGGGACGAGCGGGGCCCGCCTGCCGGCAGCCCGTGCGGAAATGAAAGCGGGGCCTATTCGATCGCGCTGATGGCGAGACGGAGTACAGCCCAGGCTGACCCTGCTGCATCGATCGCGGCTCGTCTTTGGTGGCGCGTGCATGCTATCGGTCGGCGGATGCGAACGCGGAGGAAATATTGAGCAGCTTGCGGCCGACCGGCGGGCTTGCCGCCATGCTGATGCTGGCGGCCTGCGGGTCCGCGCCCGAGCGAGAGGAAGCGCCGGCCGGGCCGCCACCCAAGCCGAGTTTCGACCAGACGATCCCGGGCGTTCAGGCGACGATCGCCGGGCTCGGTGCGCCCTGGGCCAAGCCGGCCCGTAACGACATGGTGCCGGATGCCGCCACGGGCGGGACGATCATCTCGACCAGCGGGGACCGGGGCGAGGCGAAGCTGTACCGGTTGCCGGACGGCTGGATACGGCAGGTCGGCCTTGCCTCCGGGGTGGGCAAGACCTGCGGCGATCCAGCCGATGTCGAGCGAGCGATCCCGTTGCTGCTGACCGGACTCGCGACCAAGGTGACGCTGACGCCTGCGCAGGCGCAGCGGCTCAAGGTAAGCGTGGCAGACGGGCCGCCCGTGACGGTCGAGCTGCGCGGGGTGCGGGTGACCGCGCAAGGCGGCTGCGTTCAGCAGCTGACCGTGACCGCGATCGAGCGGCCGCCATCGCCGCCGACCCGCCTCTGATCCCGCCCGGCGGGGTCACGCGCCGGGGTGTGTCGCGTCGAGCAGATTGTCGCGCAGCCTGCCCACCGCCTTTCGCAGGATCGGGAATTCCTCCGCGGTGAGGCCCGTGGCTTCGACCAAGTTCACGCACAGGCTCCTTTCGTGCAGGTCGCGCCCGGCCGCGGTGAGGCTGAGCAGCACCTGGCGTTCGTCAGCCGGGTCACGCCGGCGGCTCAGATAACCAAGCGCCTCGAGCTTCTTGAGGATCGGGGTGAGCGTGTTGGATTCGAGGAACAGCTTCTCGCCCAGGCGGCCGACCGTCTGGCCATCCTCCTCCGACAGCGCCACGATCACGATATATTGAGTGTAGGTGAGGCCGAATTCCTCGAGCAGCGGCTTGTAGGCACGCCCGAACGCCAGGTTGGCCGAGTAGATCGAGAAGCACAGGAAATCGGACAATTTGAGGGTCGACAGGTCGACGGGAGCGGCGGCGGTCATGGCGGTTCCTTGACGGCGGCTTAGGTGCCGGACGTTCCTTCAATATAGATCGCATGCGATTAAATCGGAAGGGGGTTGACTCGACATTCTGCGGACCTATTTAGATCGCATCCGATTGAAACGGATACGATTGATATTGTGAAGGAGCCAGAGCATGTCCGAGACCAAGATTCTCTACACCGCCAAGACCCACGCCACCGGCGGCCGTGACGGCGCGGCGCAGAGCAGCGACGGCCGGCTGGACATCAAGCTTTCCTCGCCCGGTACGTCCGGTGGTGGCACCAACCCTGAACAGTTGTTCGCGGCTGGCTGGTCGGCCTGCTTCATCGGCGCGATGGGGCTGGTGGCGCGCGAACTGAAGGTCGCGCTGCCGGCGGATCTCGCGGTCGATGCCGAGGTTGACCTGGCGAATGATTCGAGCGGCTATTTCCTCCGGGCGCGGCTGAATGTCAGCCTGCCGGGCGTCGAGGGCGATGTGGCCCGTGCGCTGGTCGACGGGGCGCACCAGCATTGCCCCTATTCCAAGGCGACGCGCGGCAATATCGCGGTCGAGATCAACCTGATCTGAGTTTCCCCGTGTGGAGCGGGAAGGCGTGGGCGTCATGTGCCGTCCACGCCTTTTCTTATGTCGGGCGCAGGGGAGGAATCGTCATCGTCGTATCGGCGGTTACTTTTTGCCACTGACAGGCTTGTCCCGGCCAGCACCTTGCCGCAAGAGCCAGGGACCAGCATGCGCGGCAGGGTTGGCCCCGGAACGGGTCCGGGGTGACGTAGGGTCAACTTGCCTCTAAAGGCATTGATCCTATAGGATTCGCGCCCGCGTGATGGCGACGACGAAAGCGAGAGATGCATGGCCGAGGAATCGAACGTCCAGTTTTCCGAACGCGAGGCGCTGCTGTTCCATTCGGAAGGCCGGCCGGGCAAGATCGAGATCATCGCATCCAAGCCGATGGCGACCCAGCGCGACCTGGCACTGGCCTATTCCCCTGGCGTCGCCGTGCCGGTGCAGGCGATCTATGACGACCCCGCTACTGCATACGACTATACCGCCAAGGGCAATCTGGTCGCGGTGATCTCCAACGGGACCGCGATCCTGGGCATGGGCAATCTCGGCGCGCTGGCCTCCAAGCCGGTGATGGAAGGCAAGGCGGTTCTGTTCAAGCGCTTCGCCGATGTCGACGCGATCGACATCGAGCTCAAGACCGAGGATGTCGACCGGCTGATCGACGCGATCGAACTGATGGAACCGAGCTTCGGCGGCATCAACCTGGAGGACATCAAGTCCCCGGAATGTTTCGTGATCGAGCAGACGCTGCGCGAACGGATGAACATCCCGGTATTCCATGACGACCAGCACGGCACCGCGATCATCGCCGCCGCCGGCCTGATCAACGCGCTCCATCTGACGGGCCGCGACATCAAGGAGACGACGGTCGTGATGAACGGCGCCGGCGCGGCGGCGATCGCCTGCGCCGAGCTGATCAAGGCGATGGGCTTGCCGCACGACCAGCTGCTGATGTGCGACCGCACCGGCGTTGTCTTCCAGGGCCGCACCGACGACATGAACCAGTGGAAGTCGGCGCATGCGGTGAAGACCGACAAGCGCACGCTGGCCGAGGCGCTGGACGGTGCCGATGTGTTCATGGGCCTGTCCGCCGCCGGGGCGCTGCCCGCCGAACTGCTGATGAAGATGGCGGCCAAGCCGATCGTCTTCGCCATGGCCAATCCCGATCCCGAGATTTCGCCGCCCGAGGCGAAGCGCGCGCGGCCCGACGTGATCATCGCCACCGGCCGGTCGGACTATCCGAACCAGGTCAACAATGTGCTCGGCTTCCCGTTCATCTTCCGCGGCGCGCTCGATGTGCGCGCGACGACGATCAACGACGAGATGAAGGTCGCCGCCGCCGAGGCGCTGGCCGCGCTGGCGCGCCAGCAGGTGCCCGAGGAAGTGGCGGTCGCCTATGGCGTGCGCCACACCTTCGGCCCCGACTATATCATCCCGGCGCCGTTCGATCCGCGCCTGATGGAGATCGTGCCGGCCGCCGTCGCCAGGGCGGCGATGGATTCGGGGGTCGCGACCAAGCCGATCCTCGACATGGAGGCTTATCGCCAGTCGCTGCGCGCGCGGATGAACCCGACCACCTCGGTGCTGAGTCTCGCCTATGAGGGCGCGCGGGCGCATCCCAAGCGGGTGCTGTTCGCCGAAGGCGAGGAAGAAGTCGTGCTGCGCGCGGCGATCGCGTTCAAGGATGGCGGATACGGCACGCCGGTGCTGGTCGGGCGCGACGACGTGTATGAGCGGCTGAAGGCGCTGGGCGTCAGCGATCCGGAAAGCTACGAGCTGCACAACAGCCGCAACTCGCCGCTGGTGCCGAAGATGGTCGACTTCCTGTACAAGCGGCTTCAGCGGCGCGGCTATCTGCACCGCGACGTCGAGCGGATGATCAACCAGGACCGTAACATCTTCGGCGCGGTGCTGCTCCAGCTCGGCGAGGCCGATGCGATGATCACCGGCATCACCCGCACCTATGCGCATACCATGCGCGAGGTCCGCAAGGTGATCGACCCCGAGGTCGGCCGCACGCCGTTCGGCATCCATCTGATGGTGGGGCAGACGCACACCGTGTTCATGGCCGACACGACGATCAACGAACGGCCCACCGCCGAGGAACTCGCCGATATCGCCGAGCAGACCGCCCTGGTCGCGCGGCGCATGGGGCATGAGCCCCGCGTGGCGTTCCTGAGCTATTCGACCTTCGGCAATCCCGAGGGGCGCTGGCTGGAGAATCTGCGGGCCGCGGTGCAGGTGCTGGACGAGCGCAAGGTCGGCTTCGAATATGAAGGCGAGATGGCGCCCGACGTTGCGCTGAACCCGAAGCAGCTCGCGAACTATCCGTTCGCGCGGCTTTCCGGGCCGGCGAACGTGCTGATCATGCCGGGGCTTCAATCGGCCAATATCTCGGCGAAGCTGCTGCGCGAGCTTGGCGGGGATTCAGTGATCGGGCCGATGCTGGTCGGCATGGAGAAGTCGGTGCAGATCGCGCCGATGACCAGTACCGCGAGCGAGCTGGTGACGCTGGCGGTGCTGGCCGCGGGCGGGATCGCGCGGTAATCCCTAAAAGCCCCTCCCCTGAAGGGGAGGGGCTTTAAGTTTCAGGCGTCGATCGATGTCCCGAGCGCGGCGTTGACCAGGCCGCCGTCGACCGTGATCGTATCCCCCACCACATAATCGCCGGCACGGCTCGCGAGGTAGATCGCCGCGCCGGCCATATCCTCGTCGACGCCGATGCGCTTCGCCGGGATTCCCTTGGCGATCGCTTCGCCATGGTCGCGCGCCGCCTTGTTCATTTCGCTGGCGAACGCGCCGGGCGCGATCGAGGTGACGTTGATCGAATCGGTGATCAGCCGCGCCGCCATGCGCTTGGTGAGGTAGATCAACGCCGATTTCGAGGCGTGATAGCTGTAGGTTTCCCATGGATTGAGCCGCTGGCCGTCGATCGAGGTGATGTTGATCACCTTGGCCGGGCGCTCATGGCTGGCGGCGGCCTTCAGCGCCGGGTGGAGCGCCTGGGTGAGGAAGAAGGGCGACTTCACGTTGAGGTCCATCACCTTGTCCCAGCCTTTTTCCGGGAAGTCCTCGAACGGCTCGCCCCAGGCGGCGCCGGCATTGTTGACCAGGATGTCGAGCTTGTCGCTATGCTCGGCGAGCTGCGCGGCGAGCGCCTTGCAGCCAGCGACGGTGGAGACGTCCTGGGGCAGCGGGATGCATTTCTCCCCCAGCGCCTTCGCTGCCTCGAAACAGGCATCGGCCTTGCGCGAGGAGATGTAGACGGTCGCGCCCTGGGCGATGAAGCCGGCCGCGATCATCTTGCCGATGCCGCGCGAGCCGCCGGTGATGAGGGCTGTGCGCCCGTCGAGGCGGAAGAGGTTGGTCGTGTCCATGTCTGTCTCTCCATTTTCGTCATGCCGGGCTTGTTCCGGCATCCACCGCGCCGCAAACCAATCGGCCGGTGGAAAAGCTCAAGGGTGGACCCCGGAACAAGTCCGGGGTGACGGATTTTTCTATCCCCCGCGCCTGATCGTCTCGCGGGCGATGATGAGTTGCTGGATCTGGCTGGTCCCTTCGTAGATCCGGAACAGGCGCACGTCGCGGTAGAGGCGTTCGATGCCGTAGTCAGCGATATAGCCGGCGCCGCCGAAGATCTGCACGGCGCGGTCGGCGACTCGGCCGACCATCTCGCTCGCGAAATATTTGGCGGCGGCGGATTCCATCACCACGTCCTTGCCGGCATCTTTGGCAGCCGCCGTCTCAAGCACCAGCGCTCGGGCGGCCAGCGCCTCGGTCTTGGAATCGGCGATCATGCCCTGGATCAGCTGATGCTCGGCGATCGGCTTGCCGAACTGCTTGCGGTCGCTGGCATAGGCGACCGAGTCGGCGATCAGCCGCTCGGCCACGCCGACGCAAACCGCCGCGATATGCAGCCGCCCGCGATCGAGCACGCGCATCGCGATCTTGAAGCCCTCGCCCTCGGCGCCGAGCCGGTTGGCGGCCGGGACGGGCACGTCATCGAAGATCACATCGGCGACCTTCGCGCCCTTTTGCCCCATCTTCTTCTCGGGCTCGCCGATCGAGAGGCCGGGCAGATCGCGCGGGACGAGGAAGGCGGAGACGCCGCGACCACCCGCCTCAGCGCCGGTGCGGGCCATCACGGTGAACAGGTCGGCCTTGTCGGCATTGGTGATGAAGCGCTTGGTGCCGGTGAGGCGGTAGATGTCGACCCCATCGGAATCCGTGGCCTTGACCGCCCTGGTCTTCACGCTGCCCGAATCGCTGCCGACATCGGGTTCGGTCAGCGCGAAGCTGGTGACGATCTCGCCGCTGGCGATGCGGGGCAGCCACTGCGCCTTCTGCTCGTCCGAGCCCGCCATCACCAGGCCCTGGCTGCCGATGCCGACATTGGTGCCGAAGGTCGAGCGGAAGGCGGGGGTGGTGCGGCCGAACTCGATCGCGACGCGCACCTCCTCGCTCATGGTGAGGCCGAGACCGCCATATTCCTCGGCGATCGACAGGCCGAACAGGCCCAGCTCGCGCATTTCGCGGATGATGTCGGCGGGGATCGCGTCAGCTTCCTCCACCGTGCCTTCGAGCGGGCGGAGGCGTTCGGTCACGAAGCGGCGAACCGTGTCGATCAGCGCGTCGAAGGTTTCGGGATCCAGGGCCACCGTGCTCTCCACATCGTCGTCCACCGTTCCGCGGGCGCAAGCGCTCCCGGGGTGGTGCCCGGAACATGTCCGGGGCCATGGTTGGTAGTGAAGGGGAGCCCGTCTCGCAAGCGGTTCGCAAACCCAAAATTCAAAAAGCCTGCATTGACGGGGCTGAGGCCCATACTATGCTGCTCAAAACAGAGGATGCAGGAAGATGATGCGTTTTGCAGGCAAGCGCGCCGTGGTGACCGGTGGTGCCTCGGGAATCGGCCGCGCGACGGCGTTGCGGCTGGTTGAAGAGGGTGCCGAGGTGTGGGTCGGCGACATCGACGAGGCTGGCGGGCAGGACCTGGCCGCGACGTCGAACGGGCGAATCCATTTCCGGCGTACCGACGTGACGAAGGTCGAGGATATCGCCGCGCTGATGGCGGCGGCCGATGCGGCGGGCGGGCTCGACGTGGTGTTCAACAATGCCGGCGCGGGCGGATCGCGCGACCCGATCGGGGAGATTTCGGCCGAGGACTGGGACCGCACCCAGGCACTGCTGCTGCGGTCGGTGGCGATGGGCATCCGCTACGCCGCGCCGCTGATGATCGCGCGGGGCGGCGGCGCGATCGTCAACACCGCCTCGATCGCCGCGCTGCAGACCGGTGCCGCGCCGACCGCCTATTCGGTGGCGAAGGCCGGCGTGCTGCATCTGACGACCATGGCCGCCGCTGATCTGTCCCGTCACAATATCCGGGTAAACGCCGTCTGCCCGGGCTTCATCACGACCAACATCTTCACCGCTGCCCTGGGCATCGAAGGCGAAAAACGCGACATGGCGAATGGAATGATCCGGGGAATAGCGGCGCATGCCCAGCCGCTGCAGCGTTCCGGCAAGCCCGAGGACATCGCGGCCGCGGTCGCCTATCTGGCGAGCGACGACGCCAGCTTCGTCACCGGCACGCACATCACCGTCGATGGCGGCATGACGATCGGCCCGCGGCATAGCTGGGATGCGGAAGCGCCGTCGATGTTCGCCGCGCTAGAGCAGTTCGCGTCTTGAGCTTAAACCCAGCCGGGGCCACCATCGCCGCGCCGGCGCCGCGCAGGCTCGGCCTGCGCAGCCGGTTGTCGTTCGGGATCGGATCGATCGCGTACGGCGTGAAGGACAATGGCTTCGCGACCTTCCTGCTGCTGTTCTACAACCAGGTGGTCGGCCTGCCGGCCAGCACCGTCGGCATCGCCATCATGTGCGCGCTGGTGGTCGAGGCGTTCGTCGACCCGGCGGTAGGCTATTTCTCCGATCATACGCGCAGCCGCTGGGGGCGGCGGCATCCCTGGATGTACGCCTCCGCTTTGCCGGTCGCGATCGGCTGGCTGCTGTTGTGGAACCCGCCGGCCTGGTCGGAGACGGCAACGCTGTTCTACGTGTTCGGCAGCGCGCTGATGGTGCGGATCGCGTTGTCCGCGTTCGAGATCCCCTCCTCGGCGCTCGGGCCCGAGCTGAGCTCCGACTATGACGAGCGCACCCGGCTCTTCTCCTATCGTTACCTGTTCGGCTGGGGCGGCGGGCTGGCGATGCTGTCGCTTGCCTATGCCGTGTTCCTGGTGCCGGACGCCACTCACCCGGTCGGCCTGCAGAATGCCGATGGCTATTCGCGCATGGCGCTGTTCGCCGCGATCGTCATGGCGCTGTCGATCGTCATCTCGTCGATCGGCCTTCATCATGAGATCGAGCATCTGCCCAGGGTGCCGAAATCGACCGCGAGCTTCGCCGCGCATTTCGCCCAGTTCCGCGCGACCGTGTCGAACAGGGCGTTCCTGATCCTGATGGCGGCGGGTGTGTTCGCCTATACCGCGCAGGGCGTTTCCTTCGCGCTGTCCAATTATCTGTACAGCTATGTCTGGCGGTTCGAGGGGGCGGATTATCAATGGCTGTCGGCCGCGCTGCTGCTCGGCGCGGTGGGCTCCTTCATCCTGGCGCCGATGCTGACCAAGGGCGCCAACAAGCCGCGCGTCGGCATGATCCTGTCGTTCGTCAGCGCGATCCTGCTCGTCTCGCCTTATATCCTGCGCCTGCTCGGGTTGTTCCCGGAGCCCGGCTCGCCGGCGATGCTGCCGGTCCTGCTGGCGATCTTCATGGTCAACACGGCGTGCAGCGTTGGTGCGTTCATCCTCGGCGCGGCGATGCTGGCCGACGTGGTCGAGGAATCGGAGACGCGTACCGGGCAGCGATCCGAAGGCGTGTTCTTTGCCGGCGGCTTCTTCGTGCAGAAGATGGTCGGCGGGCTGGGCATCTTCATGGCCGGTGCGGTTCTTGCCTTTGCCGCGTTTCCTGCCGCGGCCAGGCCGGGGATGGTGCCGTCGGCGACGATCGACCGGCTGACCATCGTGTTCGTGTGCCTAGAGCTGTTGTTCTACGGCCTGGCTGGCCTTTGCTATGCGCGCTTCCCGTTCGGGCGGGCTGAGCATGAGGAGCGGCTGGCGCTGAGCATGGCGGCGGCTGAACGCGAAGGCGCGCCGCACGCGCCTTGAGAGCGCCAGCGTGGGTCAGGCAGTCGTCGTGTCGGGGTAGGAAGGTCGGGTTCACGCGAAGACGCGAAGGCGCGAAGGAGAGGTCCGGCGAATCTTCCTTCGACATCCCGGGCTCGTGCGGTTCGATCCGGTAGCAGGCTGGTGCGCCGCTTCCGTTACAGCGCTTCGTGTCTTCGCGTGGCCCGATCCAAGGCGCTTATCCGGCGATCAGGCGGATGAAGGCGCTCGATACCCAGCCCGATTTGCATGGTCCCGTATAGGCACGAGGAGATGCGACAGGCGCGGATACGCCGCAATCGGTATCCGGGGCTCCGGGCGGGGCTATGACGACGCCCATCCAGCGCTGGTCGATCGAGCGGGTGCAGACGCGGAGCTGTGCCCCCGCGTCGAGCCGCATCACCTCGTCGGCCTCGGCAAAGGGCGCCGCATGCACGGGCAGATAGGTCTCGCCCGAGGGCGGGTTCGTGACGCGCCCGATGCTGTTGCAGGCCAGGAAGGCGGGGCCGCCCTCGCCGATCCGCACCGGCAGAGTCCCGGGGCGCAGCGCGACCGGCGTTTCGTTTGCGTTCAGCAAGACGTCGTCATTACCGCCGGTGCCGCTCCGGTCCGAACAGGCGAGCAGGAGCAGGCACAGGGCCGGGGCGAGAGATTTCATGAGGCGATTCTAGCCGTCATGCAGCGAATTGGCGAGGGCGCATTGCCACACACGCGCCAAACGGCGTGCGGCGAAAGGCAGTCATCGCCCGGTAAACACGGTTCGTCCTAAAAGGTTCCATTCGTCGGGTCGCCGGGGTTCCCCATCCCGGCGCGAACTGCTTTGAGAGGCTCACGAATTTAGCGGGACCTGAGGGGGCCACATGAATTTCCGGGCGTTTGCAGCGCGTTTTGCGCTGGTAGTTTCGTGCAGCCTGATGGCGACGACCCCGGCGATGGCGCAGTTCTGGCAGTGCGCCCCTTATGCCCGCACCATTTCCGGCATCGAAATCCATGGCAACGCCAATACCTGGTGGAGCCAGGCCGCCGGCCACTACGCTCGCGGCCATGCGCCGAAGGTCGGTGCCGTCCTCGCTTTCTCCTCGACCGGCCGGATGCGCCTTGGCCATGTCGCGATGGTGAGCGAGGTCGTCAGCGACCGCGAAGTGCTGCTGACCCACGCCAACTGGTCGCGCCGCGGCGGCATCGAGCGCAACGTCCGCGCGGTCGACGTGTCGGAAGCCGGCGACTGGAGCATGGTCAAGGTGTGGTACGGCCCCAATGGCGGCCTCGGCACCAGCTCCTATCCGACCAAGGGCTTCATCTATTCGGATCGCGCGGCGGACAATGACTCGGTCGACACCGATACGCAGCAGCCGCTGGCGCGCATGACGCTCGCGTCGCTCAGCATGTCGGACGAGATCAGCTTCTGATATTTCGTCCTCTCCCTTCAAGGGAGAGGTAGAAGGTCATGCCTTCCCCAGCGCGAAAATCATCGCCACGCCGTTCATGCAATAGCGCTTGCCGGTCGGCTTCGGGCCGTCATCGAAGACATGGCCGAGATGCCCGCCGCAGCGGCGGCAATGGACCTCGATGCGCGAAAAGCCGAGCGAGCGGTCCTGGCGGGTCCGCACCGCGTCCTTCAGCGGCGCCCAGAAGCTTGGCCAGCCGGTGCCGCTGTCGAATTTGGTCTTCGACGAATAGAGCGGCAGCGCGCACCCGGCGCAGGAGAAGATGCCGGCACGGTGTTCGTTGTTGAGCGGGCTGGTGAAGGGCGTCTCGGTCGCCTCGTGGCGCAGGGTGCGATAGGCGGCTGGGGAGAGCTTCGCCTTCCACTGTGCGTCGGTCAGCGTCACCTCGAATGTCTCGGGCGGGCCGGCGGAGGCGCTGCCGCGACAGCCGAACAGCGCGAAAGCGGCGGCGCCGGTGCCGGCCAGGGTGAGGAAGCTGCGGCGGTCTGGGGTCATGATCTTCCTCGTCTCCGGGCGTATCGGTGAAACGGATATAGGTACGCGGCACCGGGTCCACGAGATGCACGCCGCCTGTCCCGGCCTCGCGCTTCCCTGCGATATTCGCGGAGCCGGCACGTCCGGTTACGGATGGGCCGGATGACGGCGCAAAAAAACTTGCGCCACCATGTCACACTCGTTCGGGCTATTCCGTCATGTCGGCATGCGTGCATGGTGCACGCCTGGAGACCGACCATGACCCCACGTTTGCGCAACCCGCATATTCTCGCCCCCGAGGGGATCAAGGCGATGATGGCGCTCGAGGCGAGCTTCGAATCGTCGAGCATCGAGTTCAGCGTCAAGGAGTTCGTGAAGCTGCGCGCGTCGCAGATCAACGGCTGCGCCTTCTGCATCCACATGCATTCGACCGACCTGCGCAAGGCGGGCGAGAGCGAGATGCGGTTGTACATGCTGCCGGCATGGCGCGAATCGACATTGTACAGCGAGCGTGAGCGTGCGGCGCTTGGCTGGACCGAGGCGCTGACCCGCCTTTCCGAGACCGGCGCGCCGGATGCGGACTATGCGCCGGTCAAGGCGAGCTTCGGCGACGCCGAACAGGTCCAGCTCACCTTGATGATCGGCGCGATCAATGTGTGGAACCGGCTCCAGGTGGGTTTCCGCGCGCCGCATCCGGTGGAGCGTGCCAGTGTCGCCGCCTGACCCGGCATCGGCATTGTTCGAGGCGCAGCGGCCGCGGCTGCTGCGTCTCGCCTATCGCATGCTCGGCTCGCTCTCCGAAGCGGAGGATATCGTCCAGGATGCCTGGCTTCGCTGGTCGCGGGTCGAGGAATCGGTCGACGTGCCCGCCGCCTATCTGACGCGGATCGTCACGCGGCTGTGCCTCGACCAGATGCGTTCGGCGCGGGCGCGGCGCGAGACCTATTACGGCGCCTGGCTGCCCGAACCGCTGGTCGGATCGACCGAGGACGAACAGGCCGACGACCTGACCCTGACCCTGATGCTCGCGCTCGAACGGCTTTCCCCCCTGGAGCGCGCGACGTTCCTGCTGCACGACGTGTTCGGCGTCGCGCTGAGCGAGGTGGCGGGCACGCTCGACCGTGATGCGGCGGCCGTCCGCCAGATGGCGGTGCGCGCGCGCAAGCATGTCCAGACGGCGCGGCCGCGCTATCCGGTCGAGCAGGCGGAGGCCGACCGCATTGCGCGCGCCTTCTTCGCGGCGGCGCGCGACGGCGATGTCGCGACGTTGCGGACGATGCTGGCGGAGGATGTAGCGGTCTATTCCGATGGCGGCGGGCGGGTGCTTGCCTTCCGCAATCCCATCCTGGGCGTCGCCAAGGTGCTGCGCATGTTCGCCGGACTGGCGCGCAAGCATGCCTATCGGCCGGTCATGCTGAAGCCTGTCTCGATCGACGGGCTGCCCGGCTATGTCAGCATCGATCGCGGGCAGTTGTTGCAGACCACCGCGCTCGAGATCCGCGACGGGCGGATCGCGGCGATCTACATCATGCGCAACCCCGACAAGCTGGCCCATGTCGCGCTCGCCTTCGGCCAGGCGGACGTCACCTCTCCGGGAGTATCATGACATGCGGAACATCGTTCCCGTTCTCGCCGCGATCCTCGGCCTTGGCGCGGTCGCCAATGGCCTGATCATGCTTGCCATTCCGGGCGACTGGTATGTCGCCGTGCCCGGGGTCACCACTACCGGCCCGTTCAACCAGCATTTCATCCGCGACATCGGGCTGATCTTCGTGCTGGTCGGTGCTGCCTATATCTGGGGCGCCGCGCGGCCGGCGATGCGCGTTCCCCTTTGGGGCGCGGCGACATTCTGGCTGGCCGGGCATGCGCTGTTCCATCTGTGGGAAGTGGCGGTCGGCATTTGCGGGGCATCGGCCATCGCGCGAGACTTTCCCGCGGTGACCGTGCCGGCGGTCATCGGTGTGGGACTCACGCTATGGGCGATGCGGGAGGCCCGGGCTCTCCGGTAGAGTCGACCTCGATGAGGTCGCATCCGCCGTCACCCCGGGCTTGTCCCGGGGCCCACCGTACCGCGACCCAGGGGCCGATAAGCTTGCGGAACGGTGGATGCCGGAACAAGTCCGGCGTGACGGCCGAAGTTGATCGGGAATGACTCCAGGTATTTGTTGTCGCCTCGTGCTGAGGCGTCGATCAATATTTCACCCGAAGCGTACCGCCGAAGGTGCGCGGCGCGCCGAGAAAGGCGTCGAGCACGCCGGTCGCGTTGGTCGGCACGTTCTGGAAGCCGGAATTGAACGCCACCTGCTTGTAGTTGGTGTCGAACAGGTTTTCCGCCCAGGCCTCGATGCTCCAGCGATCGTTGCTGGGACCGAAGCCGATACGGGCGTTGGAGACGACATAGCCCTTCTGGACCTTGCCCGGATCGAGATCCGAGCCGGTATTGTAGGAGGACGAATATTTCAGGCCCATGTTGAACCGGGCCTTATAGTTGTCGGAAATGTTGTGGGTGTAGGTTCCCGACAACGAGGCTGAATAGAGCGGGGCCAGCGACAGGCGCGAGTGCTGGCCGCCGAGGAAGCCGGTCTTGGCGGCCAGATCGGCGAGCTGAGATGCGGTCAGGTCATAGCGGGTGTCGGCGATGGTCAGGCCGCCCTGGAAGCTGAGCTTCGGCGTGGCGAACCACACGAAATCGGCATCGATTCCCTTGCTGACCACGCTTGGGATCGAATCCACCACGAAGACCAGCCCGTTGAAGGTGTTGAGCTGGAAATTCGAATATTTCTGGTAGAACAAGGTCGCGTTGAGCAGGAGCTTGCGGTCGAACAGCGTCGCCTTCTCGCCAAGCTCGAACGAGTTGTTGAACTCACCGGCGAACGAGGTGTCGAGGATCGGCGTGAGCGCCGCGGCGCTGCCCGGCGCGCAGCCGGCGGTGCCGATGACGCACTGGACCCGGTCGAGGTTGAAGCCACCCGCCTTGTAGCCGCGGGCGTAGGAGGCATAGACCAGCAGGCTTGGGCTGAAGCGGTAGGAGAGCTTCGCCGTGCCCGAGAATACATTCTCGCTCTCGGACTGGTGGTTGGTGAAGTTGTTGTAGCCGGGGCTGAGGAAGGGGAGGCACATCGTATTGTTGACCGCGGCAAGCTGCGCCGCCGCCGCCGGATTCGCCGCGTTGAGAATGGCGAACGCCGCGTTCGCCGATGCGCATCCGGCCCCGCCGCCGATATTGCTGCTGTTCTGATACAGCGTCTTGTCGTCGATATTGAAACGGACGCCGCCCTGGAAGGCGAGCTTGTCGGTGATGTGCAGCGTGTTGTCGGTGAAGATCGCATAGGTCTTGTCGGTCTGGCGATAGCGATCGACCGAGCCGGTATTCGCCGCGTAATTGACCCCGCCGACATAGGGGAAGGTCAGGCCAGTCTGAAGGAAGTTCGGGTCCGGCGTGCCCTCGACCAGCGACGAGAAGAGCAGGCCGAGATAGGGCGTGAACTGGCTGCCCACGAGGATGCTGGTGTTCTGCCGCAGCTTTTCGTTCGAGAAGAAGCCGCCGATCAGATAGTCGAGCTTGCCGGTGGTGCCCGCGTAGCGCAGTTCCTGGCTGAAGGTGCGGAACTGCGACGAGTTGCTGTTGTCCGAGGGCAGGTAATCGATATCGGCGGTCGAGAAATCCGCGTCGAACCCGCCGACCGTCTTCCAGTTGCGATAGGCGGTGATCGAGGTCAGCGTGCCGGGGCCGACATCCCAGTCGGCCTGGAGCGAGACGCCCTTGTCGACGACATGCTGTAGATCGGGGCGGTTGGCATAGGCGTTGCGGGCATAGGGGTTGCTCGGGTCGCCATCATTGCCGCCGAGCGCGGCGACGAGATTGTTGGCGAAATTGCCGGCGCTGGCGCGGGTGATCACCGCCATGCAGCAATGTTCGTCGCGGGACGACACGTCGCCGATCAGCCGCAATGTCAGCGTGTCGGTCGGCTTGGCGAGCAGCTGGCCGCGCAGGGTGTAGTAATTCTGGTTGTTGTCCCGCGTGTCGGTGCGCGGGCCGGGCCCGGTGTTCACATGGAAAAAGCCGTCGCGGGAATGATCGGCGAAATAGAGGCTGACGGCCAGCTTGTCGTCGATCAGCGGCCCGGTCGCCTCCGCCGACCCGCCGATCGCGCCATAATTGCCGACGGTGAATTCGGCATTGCCGCCCAGGGTGAATTGCGGCTCGGCGGTCAGGATGTTGATCACGCCGGCGGTCGCCGACTTGCCGAACAGGGTTCCCTGCGGGCCCTTCAGCACCTCGATCCGGTCGATATTGCCGAGATCGCCGAAGCCGACGCCGTTGCGCGAGCGATAGACGCCGTCGATCACCACGCCGACCGAGGATTCAAGCCCGGGATTGTCGCCGACCGTGCCGATGCCGCGGATGCGCGCCGTGGTGGAGGATTCGCTGGTCGTCGAGGTGACGAGCAGGCCCGGCGCGAGCAGCGCGAGATCCTTGATGTCCTTCACCCCGGTATCCTGGATGAGCTGGCGATTGACCGTGGTGACGACGATCGGGACGTTCTGCAGCGTCTCCGGGCGCTTGCGGGCGGTGACGATGATGTCCGCGACATTGGCGGGCGCGGCCTGGGTGGCCGGTTGCGCAGGCGGGGATGTCGGTGGCGGCGTCTGCGCGAGGGCAGGCATAGCCTGAAGAGCGACGGCGAAGGTGGAGGCGGACACGGCGAAGCGGGCTTTGCTACGGAATTTCATGCATCGTCTCCAAGTTTATTGCCCTGATTTTCACCCCCTTGCGGAAAATTGTGATCCCGCCGGCATGATGGTGCGATGACAGAAGCGTGAAACCGGCGCGCGATCTGTGTCCTTGCGGCAACAGATTCGGGGGTGTCAGGGTATTTCGTGTACCAAAGGCGGGAAAATCGCTGGAAATGCGCGTGGACGCGTCGACGCAGTCATACCTGGCGTTCGAATGTGCCTGAGCCTGACACTATGATGCGAGGCTTGGTGAGAGGGCCAGTCGCGGTAGGGCGTCCAGCGAGGGATCTAATCGCTGGCCCGGATTCGTTCCAGGAGCCACCGTGCCGCGTGCCAACCGCTTTCGACTCTTGGTGAACGGCGGATGCCGGAAAAAGTCCGGCCTGACGGGCTCGTCGTCCGGATCGGCCTCCATGGACGCGCGTCATCCATCGGCACGTGCGCGGGGCCATAGCCCTCTCCCGCGACCGCGGGAGAGGGTAGTCAGATGCTCAATATTTGCTGATCTCGACCGGCAGCTTGCGATAGCCGTGGACGAAGCAGGCAGCGACGCGTTCCGGCTCGCCGACCACGTTCACCCGCATGCGGCGCCGGGCCATTTCCTCCAGCAGCGTCGCGATCTGGAGCTCGGCGAGCCGGGCGCCGACGCAGCGATGGATGCCATGGCCGAACGCAAGATGCCGGCGGGCATTGGGGCGGTCGACGATGATCTTGTCGGCATTTTCGAACACGCTCTCGTCGCGATTGGCCGAGAGATACCAGAGCGCGAGCTTGTCGCCGGCCCTGATCTGCTGTCCTTCAAGCATTGTGTCCTCGGTCGCGGTACGGCGCATATGGGCAAGCGGGGTCTGCCAGCGGATGATATCCTGCACGGCATTGTGGATCAGCGACGGATCCCCCTCGAGCTTGGCGCGCTCGTCCGGGAACCGGTCGAGGCCATAGGCGGCGGCGGTCATCGAGTTGCGCGTGGTGTCGTTGCCGCCGACGATCAGTAGGATCAGGTTCCCCAGGAACTCCATCTGGCTCATCTCGGCCATCGCGTCCGAATGCATCATCATCGAGATGAGGTCGGGCGTCGGCTCCTTGCCGAGCTTCTGGTTCCACAGATTCTGGAAATAGCCGCCGCATTCATACATGTGCTTTAGGCGTTCGAGCCGGAGCTCCTCGGTCTTCACCAGCTCGATATCGCCGGCCCAGTCGGACCAGAAGGTCAGCTTGCGCCTGTCCTCCCAGGGGAAGTCGAACAGGATCGCCAGCATCTGGGTGGTCAGCTCAATCGAGACGGTGTCGACCCAGTCGAATTCCTTGTTCCACTCCAGGCTGTCCAGCACCTCGGCCGTGCGCATGCGGATATTGTCGGAGAGGCGGACCATCTCGCTCGGCGTGAAGGCAGGCGCGACGGTGCGGCGCTGGCCGGTATGCTTGGGCCGGTCCATCGCGATGAACATCGGCATGCGCACATCGGTCGGCGAATTTTCGATGAAATCGGCGAGCGTGATGCCGCCCGCCTCGGACGAATAAATGTCCGGAAGCGATTCGACCTCGACGATCGGCTTGTAGGTCGAGACCGACCAATAGGGGCCGAAGCCGGACTGCTCGACATAATGGACCGGCGATTCGGCGCGGAGCCGGCGGAAGGGTGCCTGCCACACATCGTCGCGATAGAGCTCCGGCCGGCTCACATCGAGCGGATCGACCGCCGTTTCGACCGCATGCAGTGCTTGTGTCGCCATTGTCCGCTCTCCTTATGGGCGCAGGAAAGCCTTAGCTGACACTTGTGTCAATTGTGTTTTGCAACGGGATCGCCAGGATGGTGGTTAGGAAAGGTCGAACGATGGCGTCGTTGCCGAAGGCAGGTATTGGCGATGTGCCCTTCAACCAGCCCGCAAAAGCACCTTCCCCGGCGAAGGCGGGGTCCAGTGGGGAAGGTTCAGGTAACGGCGCGCAACGCCAGCCAGAAATGTCCCACGACTGGACCCCGGCCTTCGCCGGGGAAGGAAAAGGAAAGGGGAGCCAACCGATGTTTCGGGCGCCTTAGCGCCCGATCAGCCCCTTCCAGTTGATCTTGCCGCTGCCCGACTGCAGCACACCGCGGCGGAAGGCGCGGGCGGCGACGGCGATAACGATCGCGACCCATAGCGATTGCCAGGCGAGCGCCGCGATATGCGGCCAGATCTCGGGTGCGTTGGCCGCACGGCCGGCCATTGCATAGGGCGAGCTGAACGGGAAAATCTCGACCGCGCGGGCGAGCCAGCTGTCGGGGCGGGACACCGCCTGGACCGAGGCGCCGAAGATCATGATCTGCAGGATGGTGATCGGCAGGGAGAGGAGCTGGAGCTCGCGCGGAGTGCTCGCCTGGGCGCCAACGCCCATGAACACCGCGCCGAGCAGCATATAGGCCATGGCGAAATAGGCGACGAACAGCAGCGAGAAAGCAGGCATGCCGACCGCTGGGCCGATGTCGCGGAACGCGGCACCGAGCGCATTGGGCACGAACACGTCGATCTGGCTGACCAGCGTGCCCCAGAAGCCGATGAACAGCAGCGCCGATCCGAACATGCCGATCAGCTTGCCGAAGAACACCGCCTCGAGCGGCACGGCGGCGGCAAGCACCTCGACCACCTTGTTGCTGCGCTCTTCCGCCATGGTGCCGACTGCCTGGCCGGCAAGGAACAGGGTCAGGAAGAAGATGCCGAACACCGCGAAAAAGGCCGAACGCTTGTTGCCGGTCGGCGTCGGCTCGGCGCGGGCGATCGACGTCAGGGTCGGCGTGCTGAGCGCGGCGGTGCCGCTTCTTTCCATGCGCAGCGTTTCCTCGGCGAGCTGGGCGAGGAAATTGGCGTCGCGGCGGCCGAAGCCGCCATAGAGGATGGTCGGGCGGGTAAGGTCGCCGTAGAGTGCGGCCGAGGCGTCGCTGCCCCGATCGCTGAACGCGACATGCGCCTGACCGGCGGGATTGTCGGTCGGGACCTGCATGACGAGGGCGGGTGGCCGGTCATCCCTGGCATAGAGCTGGCGCAGGCGCCTGTCGGCGGCGCGCATCGGTTCCTGCCGCGCGGGATCGACGATCGCGACAATGCTTGCCTTTTCAACCGAGGCGCTGGTGACCGACGAGGCCCCCATGCCGCCGATCAGGCCGAAGGAGAGCATCAGCACCGGGGTGAACAGGAACACCAGGAACATCGGCGTGAACACGGTCGCCACGAAATCGCGGCGGGCGATGGTCAATGTCTGGCGGAGGAGGCGGCGGAGATTGCCGGTCGGACGGGCGCTCATGCCGCGATCTCCGCATTCGGTTCGTCTTTGAGGGCATCGGGGCCGACGATTCGCACGAACGCGTCGTGAAGACCCGGCCGCTCCATCGACAGGCCTGATATGCCGTATCCAGCATCGATCAGCCGCTTCAATATGTCCTCAACACCACCATCGGGCACGATGAAACGCCAGCCATCGCCGTCGCGTTCGGCATCGGGCGGGAGCAGGGCGGCGATACCCTCTCCATCATGATGCGGCACATAGTGCGCCCGCATCGGCAGCATGCCGCGCGCGTCGGCCACCGTGCCTTCGAAACGGCGCTTGCCGCCGGCGATGATCGCGAGGCGGTCGCACAGCCGCTCGGCATGGGCCATGACATGAGTGGAGAAGAGGATGGTGGCGCCGCGGTCGCGCTGGCCGACGATCAGCGCCTCGAGCCGGTCCTGGTTGACCGGGTCGAGGCCCGAAAAGGGCTCGTCGAGCACCAGCAGGTCGGGCTCGTGCACGACCGAGCCGAGCAATTGCACGAGCTGCGCCATGCCCTTCGATAATTTGCGGATCTTGCTGTCCACCGCGTGGCCGAGACCGGCCCCCTCCATCAGGGCGACGGCGCGCCTGCGGCCGGTCTTGAGGTCGAGCCCGCGCAGCGCGCCCATGAAGGCGATTGCATCCTTCGCCCGCATCGCCGGATAGAGGCCGCGTTCCTCGGGCAGATAACCGACCCGGTCGCTCACCTCGCGCGGGCGCGCATGGCCGAGCAGGGTACGGGTGCCGCCATCCGGCTCGATGATGCCGAGCAGCATGCGCAGCGTGGTGGTCTTGCCGGCGCCGTTGGGACCGAGCACGCCGTAGATCATGCCAGTGGGCACCGCGATGTCGATGCCGTCAACAACGCGGCGGTCGCCGAATTTCTTGACCAGTCCGGTGGCGCTGATCGCCAGAGTGTCGGTTATCAAGTCTTGCCTTCCGTTCGTCCCGGGCGGAACATGCGCTCCAGATACCAGCGCTTCGTTAATGTGTCTCGACGGTGGATCACTTTTCCCGGCCATCGTGATAGCGGGTGCCGGTGAGCGACGACATCGCCCTGAACGAACGGCTGAAAGCGAAGGCGGTTGAACTTGGGTTCGCCGCCTGCGGGATCGCACGCGCCGACGCCGCGCCGCGTACCGCCGAGCGGCTGCACCAATGGCTTGGCGAGGGCATGCATGGCGACATGATCTGGATGGAGGCGCGCGCGCATCATCGCGAAAGCCCGGCCGGCCTGTGGCCCGAGGTGCGCAGCGTGATCTCGCTGGGCATGAGCTATGCGCCGGCCGTCGATCCGCTCGCGCTGGCGGGGGAGGGGGAGCGGGCGCGCATCTCGGTCTATGCCCAGGGCGCCGACTATCACGACGTGATGAAGCGTGCGCTGAAGGCGCTGGCACGGTGGCTCGTTGCCGAGGTGCGGGGCGCCGATGTGAAAGTGTTCGTCGATACCGCGCCGGTGATGGAGAAGCCGCTGTCGGAAGCCGCCGGCCTTGGCTGGCAGGGCAAGCATACCAATCTGGTCAGCCGGGATCATGGGAGCTGGCTGTTCCTGGGCGCGATCTACACGACGCTCGACCTGGCGATGGACGTCCCGGGACGCGACACCTGCGGCTCGTGCGATGCGTGCCAGGCGGCGTGCCCCACCGATGCGTTTCCGGCGCCGTACCGGCTCGATGCGCGGCGGTGCATCTCGTACCTGACGATCGAGAATGCCGGCCCGATCCCGCACGAATTCCGCGCTGCGATGGGCAACCGGATCTATGGCTGCGACGATTGCCTGGCGGTGTGCCCGTGGAACAAGTTCGCCGCGTCGGCAAGCGCGAACCGGGCCTTCGCGCCGCGGGCCGAGCTGGCGGCGCCTGCTTTGGCTGACCTGCTGGCGCTTGACGATGCCGGGTTTCGCGAGGTGTTCGCCGGATCGCCGATCAAGCGGATCGGACGGAACCGGATGATGCGGAACTGCCTGATCGCGGCGGGGAACAGCGGCGCGGATGCGCTGGTGGAGCCGGTCGCCGGGTTGCTGGGCGACGAGTCGCCGGTGGTGCGGGGGGCGGCGACCTGGGCGCTCGGGCGGCTGGATCGCGGGCGGTTCGAGTGGGAGCGGGAGGCGCGGCTGGCAGAGGAAATGGACGAGACTGTGAAGGCAGAGTGGGGCATTTAAGCAGAGCGGAGCATTTGAAAAGCCCCTCCCCTTCAGGGGAGGGGTTGGGGTGGGGAACGCTGAGTGGTTTCAGAAGCTGAACTTTTGAAGCGTGCACATGAGATGCGCCGCAATCCCACGGAGCCTGAAAAGCGTTTGTGGCGACACCTCTCCAACGGACAACTTGGAGCGTACAAGTTCCGGCGCCAGCATGTAGTCGCCGACGCCTACGCAATCTTGGATTTTTTCTGCCCGGCCATCGGATTGGGCGTTGAAGTCGATGGCGATACGCATAATGCTGAGGAAGACAGGAGGCGAGATAGTCGCCTGAAACATCGCGGCTTCACCATTCTGCGCTTCAACAATGCCGACGTTATGACAAACATCGAGGGGGTCGTTGAAACGATCTTCGCCGCTGCGCAATCACTCCCCTCCCGCTGGTCTGGCAGTCGGCGTCCCCCACCCCAACCCAGTGCAGCGGCTCTTTGCCCTGTCCGGGGGACAGGGCTGCCGCTGCACTCCTGAAGGGGAGGGGCTTTTTTGTGTTACCGCGCGCCCGTCCGTCCCAGGCTCAGCGCGCCGACGCAGCTTGCCCGGTCGATCGGACTGCCGTTGGTCTGCCGTGCGTCGACATAGGTGACGACGGGCTCGCCGCGACCTTTGGGGTAGAGATAGGCGTCGAGCACGCAGGTGGCGTTGCCGAACTGGAGCTTGCGCGCACTGCCTTCGCGGACATCCGCGGCGGGCTGGCCAAACAGGCCGACCAGCGTGTTGCCGGTCTGGCCGAGCACCCGGTCGAGCCCGGCCGCGCCGCCGGGGATGGGAACCGGAATCGGCACCGGCGCCGCGCGGACGGGGCGCGGGGCCACCCCCGTGGTACCGCATCCGGCGAGCAGCAGCGCAGGCAGGATCAGCAAGGCAAGTCTTTTCATTACGCAGGCACCTTCATACGCGTCGTCTACCATGGAACAGATGAGTCGCCATCGCGGCACCGAGCACCGGGGCGGCGAGGTTGAGGATCGGCACCAGGAACAGGGCGGTCCCGGCAAGACCCAGGGCAAAGCGCTGCATGCTGGTCGAGCCGCGCCAGCTCGTCATGCCCTTGTGGGGCACGTGGCGCGCGGCGACCATCTCGCCGAGATCCTGCCCAAGCAGCCAGCCGTTGACGATGAAGAAAAGCAGCGCCGTACCGACCCCGGTGATCAGCAACAGCAGATACAGCGGCGAAACCGCGAGGTTGATCAGGATCAGCCGGCCGGCCGAGCCGAGCCCCATCCTGACCGAGCGGCCGAACGGCACGTCGCGCGCCTCGGCCAGTGCCTCGGGATAATGTTTCGCCTCGACCGCCGCGACCACCTCGTCGGCGAAGATGCCGATCACCGCGATCGCGATCGCCCGGAACAGGAAAAAGGCAGCGCCAAGCCACAGCAGCACCGTCGCCGCGCTGACCCAGCCGCCCGCTTCAGCGCCCGCGCCCATCCGCGCCACCAGTCCCTGGGCGCCGTACCACATCGCGACGCCGAACAAGGCGAGCAACAACAGGGTCAGTGCGAGCGATTTCAGGAAGACCCGGATGATCTTCGGATCGCCGAGTTGGCCGATCGACAGGAAGAAGGCGCGAAGCATCGGGCCGGTGTAACTGCGCATGCCCCCAAGTCCAGACTGTTGCGCTCGCCTGCCCGCGCCTTTACGGCCAGCCGGTATTTCCATCCAGGAGACTGACTTGACCAGCCCAACCTATGACGTGGTTGCTATCGGCAACGCGATCGTCGACGTACTCTCTCAGGCTGACGACGCGTTCATCACCGAACAGGGCATGGCCAAAGGCTCGATGCAACTCGTCTTCTCGCCGGCCGAGGCCGACGCGCTCTATGCGAAGATGGGCCCGGGCATCGAGGCGAGCGGCGGCTCCGCCGCGAACACCGTCGCGGCGATCGCTGCGCTCGGCGGCCGGACGGGGTTCATCGGCCAAGTCGCCAACGACCAGCTTGGCGAAGTCTTCGCCCATGACATCCGCGCGAGCGGCGTCGCCTTCACTACCGAGACGCGCGATGGCGAGCCGACCACGGCACGCTGCCTGATCTTCGTCACGCCCGATGGGCAGCGCACAATGAACACGTTCCTCGGCGCGTCGCAGTTCCTGCCGGAGAGCGCGCTTGACCGCGACCTGATCGCATCGGGCGCGATCCTCTATCTCGAAGGCTATCTCTGGGATCCGGAGGAACCGCGCCAGGCGATGCGCGCCGCGATCGAGGTCGCGCGGAAAGCCGGGCGCAAGGTCGCCTTCACGCTCAGCGACGTGTTCTGCATCTCGCGCCACGGCGCCGATTTCCGCGACCTGATGGCCAAGGGCCTGCTCGACATCATGTTCGCCAACGAAAGCGAGATCCTCGCGCTGATGGAAGTCGAGGATTTCGAGGAAGCCGTGGCGGCGGCGGCGGCGCAGGTGCCGCTGCTGGTGGTGACGCGCAGCGAGAAGGGCGCGATCGCCGTTTCGGGCAGCCAGCGCGCCTCGGTCGGGGCTGAGCCGATCGAGAAGGTGGTCGACACCACCGGCGCGGGCGACCTGTTCGCCGCCGGTTTCCTGTCCGGCCAGGCGCAGGGCAAGAGCCTCGAGCAGTCGCTCCGCCTCGGCGCGATCTGCGCGGCGGAGATCATCTCGCATTATGGCGCTCGGCCGATGTGCGACATGAAGGCGCTGGTGGCGGAGAAGCTGGGCTGAGGCCCGGGCGCTACTCTCTCCGCGAGACAAACAAAAAGGCCGGGGATTACTCCCCGGCCTTTTTGTTGTGCCCGGGATCGGCTGGCCGGTCAGGCCGCGCCGGGCGGCGGGTTCGGGGCGATGCTGCTGACCTCAGCCTCATTCACCTCGACAAGGCCGCGCCCGACATGGCTCTTGCGATAGCCATAGGCGAAGTAGATCACGAGGCCGAGACCGCCCCAGAGCGGCAGCACCAGCATCGCGTCGACCGGCAGGTTGAAATAAAGGAAGATGCAGCCGACGATCGCGAGCGGCGCGACGAGCCACACGACCGGCGTGCGGAACGGCCGGCGGCGACTTGGATCCTTGACGCGCAGCACCAGCACCGCG
This sequence comes from Sphingomonas sp. QA11, assembly GCF_028473665.1. Lineage (GTDB taxonomy): Bacteria > Pseudomonadota > Alphaproteobacteria > Sphingomonadales > Sphingomonadaceae > Sphingomonas > Sphingomonas phytovorans. The sequence goes on from NZ_CP098774.1 coordinate 246,456, forward strand.
ATCGCCACCATGAAGAAGGCGAACAGCGTGCCCGAGTTGGAGATGTCGGCAAGCTGGCCGACCGGCAGCAGCGCGGCCGCGATCGCGACGCCGACGCCGGTGATGGCCGTCACGACATGCGGGGTCTTCCACTTCGGATGGATGCTCGCCAGCTTCTCGGGCAGCAGGCCGTCGCGCGCCATCACGAAGAAGATGCGGGTCTGGCCGAACATCATCATCAGGATGACGGAGGGCAAAGCGAGGTTGGCGGCGAGGCCGAGGGCGTTGCCCATCATCGGCCAGTTGATCATGCGCAGCACATGGGCGAGCGCTTCGTTGGAGCAGACCAGCCGGTCCGCATTCTCGGCGAGCGCGCAGGCGGCGACGAAACCGGCCGAGCCGGGGGCGACGGCCAGGCCGTCAGCGCCGATGACCGGCTGGGCGCCGATCGCGCCGACCGCGCCGGCAGCGACGAGCAGGTAGAAGACTGTGCAGATGGCGAGCGACCCGATCAGGCCGATCGGTACGTTGCGCTGCGGGTTCTTGGTTTCCTCCGCGGCGGTGGAGACCGCATCGAAGCCGACATAGGCGAAGAAGATCGAGGCGGCGGCGCCGACGACGCCCATGCCGCTGGTATGCTCCGGACCGAACCAGCCGTTCGGGGTGAAGGGGCTGAACTCACCGGTCTTGAGCACCGGCAGGGTGAGCGCGATGAAGATGGTGAGGGCGGTGACCTTGATCGCGACGAGCACGGCGTTGACCCGCGCGCTCTCGGTCGTCCCGATCATGAGCAGCCAGGTGACGCCGAGCGCGACGATGATCGCCGGGACGTTGATGATGCCGGTGCTGAAATCGGCATGGGGAATCCAGCCGTTCATGGTCCAGACCGGGCCGGCCGACAGCACGCCGGGGAGTTGCAACCCCGTCACGCTTTTCAACAGGCCCATGAAATAGCCGGACCACCCGACCGACACGGCGCTCGCGGCGACGGCATATTCGAGGATCAGGGCCCAGCCGACCATCCAGGCGAGCAGTTCGCCGACAACGGCATAGGTATAAGTGTAGGCGGAACCCGAAACCGGCACCATCGAGGCAAGTTCGGAATAGCAGAGCGCGGCGACGGCGCAGACCGCGCCGGCGATGATGAAGCTGAGCATCATGCCGGGGCCGGCCTTTTGCGCGGCGGCGGCGGTCAACACGAAGATACCCGTACCGATGATGGCGCCGACGCCCAGCAGGGTAAGCTGGACCGGGCCGAGCGTTCGGCTGAGCGATTTTTTCTCAGCCGTCGCCAGGATGGCGTCGAGCGACTTGATGCGTCCGAATATCATGAAACAGGGATCCCCCAGTAGCGACGCCCGGGCGTCGCCAGATTTCGCCAGTGGCGGTGCTCGGGCACCGCCGATTTTTCGATCGCGGGAGCCTAGCCTGAAATCAAGGGGGTGCAATCCCCCAATCGCCCCGGAACGTAGCGTCGCGGCGAAAAGCGTCAGCGGGCCAGCATCGGCCCCAGCGGCGCGCCCGCGAAGACATGGACATGGAGATGCGGCACCTCCTGCCCCGAATGCTGGCCGGTATTGGCGAGCAGGCGGTAACCGGGGGCGACCATGCCGGCATCACGGGCGACGGTGCCGACCGCGCGGACGAAGCCGGCGATCTCGGCATCGGAGCCGCGCGCGCTGAAATCGTCCCAGGAGACATAGGGGCCGCGCGGGATGACCAGGATGTGGGTCGGCGCCTGCGGGTTGATGTCGTGGAAGGCGATGGCGAACTCGTCCTCATAGACCCGGCTGGACGGGATCTCGCCGCGGAGAATCTTCGCGAAGATGTTCTGGTCGTCATAGGGCCTGGTGGCGTCGATCGGCATGCAACTCTCCTTCGTCACCCCTGGCTTGTTCCGAGGGCCGCCGCTCCGCAAGAGCCTCGGGCGAGATTCCTGCCGCACGGTGGATGCCTGAACAAGTCCGGCATGACGGTTAGTTTGTACGGCCCGCCTTTTCGTCGATCCCGGAGACGCCCTCGCGGCGGCGCAGTTCGGCGCGGACCTCGTCGAGTGGCACGTCGGCATCAGCGAGGAGGACGAGCAGGTGGAAGATCAGGTCGGCGGCTTCGCTGGTGATCTCGGCACGATTGTCCCTGATCGCGGCGATCACCGTCTCGGTCGCTTCCTCGCCAAGCTTCTGCGCGATCTTGGCGCGGCCCTTGGTGAAGAGCTTCGCGACATAGGAGGTGTCTGGATCGCCGCCCTTGCGGCTGCGGATCACGTTTTCGAGGGTGTCGAGGAAATCGTCGGCCATGCGCGCGGGCTGCCCCGGACTGCCGCGAAGGTCAATCCTTTAGGCTGTCGGCCCCTTTAGGCTGTCGGCCCCCACGCTTGGCGAAGCGGGCGCGCAGGGCCCGGCGGACCAGCCAGACGCCGATCGCCGCCATCGCGAACAGGGCTATGTCGGACAGTTCGGGGCTGGTGCGCGGTCTGGCCACGCCGCTGTGCGCGGCCCAGGCGGGGCCGGCGAGGAGAAGGGCGGGGAGGAAACGCATGGGCTTTCCTATCCCCGGGCTCCCTAACTTTCCGTTTGTGCGATACCCTGTCCCGTTCGTTTCGAGCGAAGTCGAGAAACAAGCCTCAAATGTTGGACGAGGTTTCTCGACTTCGCTCGAAACGAACGGATGGGGGTTCAGGCGGCCAGGGGTGTCCGCACCGGCACGCCAGCCGCCGCCAGCGCGGCATGGGCGTCGGCGATGCTCGCCTCGCCGAAGTGGAAGATGGAGGCGGCAAGCACCGCGCTGGCATGGCCCTCCAGGATGCCGGCGACCAGATCGCCGAGGCCGCCGACTCCACCCGACGCCACGACGGGCACCGCGACCTGATCGGCGATGGTGCGGATCAGCGACAGGTCGTACCCGTCGCGCGTGCCGTCGCGGTCCATCGAGGTGACGAGCAATTCGCCCGCGCCCAGCTTCACCAGCTTCAGCGCGTGCTCGACCGCGTCGATGCCGGTCTCGCGCCTGCCGCCATGAGTGAAGACCTCCCAATGATCGCCGACGCGCCGCGCATCGATCGAGGCGACACAGCACTGGCTACCGAAGCGGTCGGCGATGTCTGACACCACTTCGGGCCGCGACACCGCGGCTGAATTGACCGCGACCTTGTCGGCACCGGCGAGGAGCAGTGCGCGCGCATCCTCGGCGCTGCGCACGCCGCCGCCGACGGTGACGGGCATGAAGCAGACCTCCGCGGTACGGCGTACCACGTCGAGGATGGTGCCACGCGCTTCATGGCTGGCGGTGATGTCGAGGAAGCAGAGCTCGTCCGCGCCGGCCGCGTCATAGGCGCGGGCCTGCTCGACCGGATCGCCAGCGTCGCGCAGGTCGACGAAGTTGACGCCCTTGACGACGCGGCCATTCGCCACGTCGAGACAGGGGATGACACGAGCGCGGACGGTCATTTCCTGCCCTCTCCCGTTGAGGGAGAGGGTTGCGCAGACTTGGTTCGCGCTCTTCGCGCGGGCCTAGTCGAAGCTGGGAGAGGGTGATTCTTCTTTTGGGCCGCAGACGCGGCCGCCCCCTCTCCCATACCCTCCCCCCACAGGGGGGAGGGCGAAGAAAGAAACACGGCCCTCACGCCGCCGCCGCCACGCTCAACGCAGCCGCCAGGTCGAGCCGGCCGTCATACAGCGCCCGGCCGGTGATGACCCCTTCGATCCCGTCGACCGCGTGCAGCGCCAGGACATGGATTTCGGCAATGCCCTTCACCCCGCCGCTGGCGATCACCGGGATGCGCACCGCTCGGGCGAGATCGACCGTGGCCTCGACATTGCAACCCTTGAGCATGCCGTCGCGCCCGACATCAGTGAACAGGAGCGAGGCAACGCCGGCATCCTCGAAGCGGCGGGCCAGATCGATCACCTCGACGGTGGAAACGTCGGCCCAGCCGCGCGTCGCGACCATGCCGTCCTTCGCATCGACGGCGACGACGATGCCGCCGGGGAAATCGCGTGCCGCCTCGCGCACCAGCTCGGGATTCTCCAGCGCGGCGGTGCCGATCACGACACGCGACACGCCAAGATCGAACCAGCGTTCGATCGCGGCGCGATCCCGGATGCCGCCGCCCAACTGGACATGGCCGGGGAAGCGCTCGACGATCGACCTGACGGCGTCGCCATTGACCGAGGCCCCGGCAAAGGCGCCGTCGAGATCGACGACATGGAGATATTCAGCGCCCTGTTCCGCGAAGAGCATCGCCTGGGCGGCAGGATCGTCACCATAGACGGTCGCGCGGTCCATATCGCCCTCGGCAAGGCGGACGACCTGGCCGCCCTTGAGGTCGATGGCGGGGAAGATGATGAGGGTCATGGGCGCCATCCAAGGAAACGGGTGAGCAGTTCCAGCCCATAGCGCTGGCTCTTCTCCGGGTGGAACTGCACGCCGAGCATCGTGTCGCGGCCGATTGCCGCGGTCACCGGGCCAGCGTGATCGGTCGTGGCGATCACGTTTTCGCCTTCGAAAGCGTAGCTGTGCAGGAAATACGCCTCGCCGGCCTCGATCAACGGATGCGGGGTCACGGGAACGACATCGTTCCAGCCCATATGGGGGACCTTCGCCATCGGATCGGCCGGGTCAAGCAAGCGGACGGTGCCGCGTATCCAGCCGAGCCCCGCATGGGTGCCGGCTTCCTCGCCCGCATCGGCCATCAATTGCATGCCGACGCAGACGCCCAGGAACGGCACGCTGTCCCGCCGGACGCGCTGCTCAAGCGCCTCCACCATGCCCGGCACGGCGCGGAGCGCCGACGCGCAGGCGCCGAACGCCCCGACGCCCGGCAGCACGATCCGGTCGGCGCGCGCCACCCGGCCGGCGTCGGCGGTAATGTCGATATTGACGGCGCCGGCCGCCTTGAGCGCATTTGCGACCGAATGGAGATTGCCCGCGCCGTAATCGATCAGCGCCAGCGTCTCAGCCACCAAGCGTCCCCTTGGTCGAGGGAATCGCGTCGGCCTTGCGCGGGTCGATCTCGACGGCGGTGCGCAGTGCCCGGGCCAGGCCCTTGAACGCGCTCTCGATGATGTGGTGGTTGTTCTTGCCGTACAGCGTCTCGACGTGGAGCGTCAGGCCGGCGCTGCCGGCGAAGCTGTGGAACCAGTGCTCGAACATCTCGGTGTCCATCTCGCCAAGGCGTTTTTGCGAGAATTCGCATTTCCACACGAGATAGGGCCGCCCGGAGATGTCGAGCGCGACGCGGGTCAGCGTCTCGTCCATCGGCGACAGCGCGTCGCCATAGCGGCGGATGCCCTTCTTGTCGGCCAGCGCTTGCGCCACCGCTTCGCCGATAGCGATGCCGGTGTCCTCGACGGTATGGTGCTGGTCGATATGCAGGTCGCCGACCGCCTTCACGGTCAGGTCGATCAGCGAATGGCGCGAAAGCTGTTCGAGCATGTGATCGAAGAAACCGATTCCGGTTTCAATCGTGTAGCTGCCGGTACCGTCAAGGTTGACGGTCACGTCGATCGACGTCTCCTTGGTGGAGCGCGAGATGGTGGCGGTGCGCATCCGCATCCCCTTAGCGTCCTGTCGCACGCATGCAATCTTGCTCAGGCAATCTTGACGGGGTTCCAAACGCCGCTAGTCCATGCGCCATGAGCGATGGCCTGCCCGATAGCCTGATTCCCTATGACGAGATCGTCCAGGAGGCGTTGCGCGCCGTGGTCGGGCGTGTGCTCGGCTCGGTCGCGGAGAATGGTGGCCTGCCTGGCGACCATCATTTCTACATCACCTTCAAGACCCAGGCGGCCGGGGTCGACATCCCGCAGCGCCTGATCGAGCGTTTTCCCGACGAGATGACGATCGTGATGCAGAACCGCTATTGGGATCTGGTCGTCGACGATACCGGCTTCTCGATCGGCCTGAGCTTCAACCAGGTGCCGTCGAAGCTGGTGATTCCCTATGCTGCGGTGACGGGTTTCCACGATCCGTCAGTGAATTTCGAACTGCGTTTCCAGGCGCAGGAAGGCCCCGAGGGCCCCGACCCGCACGACGAGGCGGAGAATGACGGCCCGACCGTCACGCCGGTCGAGGATGGATCGAACGTCGTCTCGGTCGATTTCAAGCGGAAGAAGTGACGTCTGCGATCATGTGATCGTCACCCCGGACTTGTTCCGGGGGCCACTGCTCCGCACATCAGACAGCGCGGATCTTGCGGCCCGGTGGATGCCGGAACAAGTCCGGCATGACGGAAGGTGGACATGACAAATACTCGCACTGAAACCGATTCGATCGGCGCCATCGACGTCCCCGCGGACGCCTATTGGGGTGCGCAGACGCAGCGCTCCATCGAGAATTTCCCGTTCGGCGCGACCGAGCGCATGCCGATCGGCATCATCCATGCGCTTGCGCTGGTGAAGCAGGCGGCGGCGCGGGTGAACCGGGCACACGGGCTCGATCCGAAGATCGCCGACGCGATCGAGGCCGCCGCGGCGGAAGTGGCGAGCGGCAAGCTCGACGACCAATTCCCGCTGGTCATCTGGCAGACCGGTTCGGGCACCCAGAGCAACATGAACGTCAACGAGGTGATCGCCGGCCGCGCCAACGAGATGCTGGCGGGCAAGCGCGGCGGCAAATCGCCGGTTCACCCGAACGACCATGTCAATATGAGCCAGTCGTCCAACGACAGCTTCCCGACCGCACTGCACATCGCGGCGGCGATGGCGGCGACCGGGCGGCTGTTCCCGGCGCTCGACCGGCTGCACGATTCGCTGGAGGCAAAGGCCGTCGCCTGGACCGACATCGTCAAGATCGGGCGCACCCACCTGCAGGATGCGACGCCGGTCACGCTCGGGCAGGAATTCGGGGGATATGCGAACCAGCTCTATCGCTGCCGCGCGCGCATCACGCCCGGCGTGGTGCACGGTATGTGCCAGCTTGCGCAGGGTGGCACGGCCGTCGGCACGGGACTCAACGCGCCGAAGGATTTCGGGGAGGCGATCGCCGCCCAGCTCGCCGAGCTGACCGGCCTTCCGTTCTTCACGGCGGAGAACAAGTTCGAGGCGCTCGCGTCGAACGATCCGATCGTCCATCTGTCGGGCACGCTCAACACGCTGGCGGTGGCGCTGACCAAGATCGCCAACGACATCCGGCTGCTCGGGTCAGGCCCGCGCTCCGGCATCGGCGAGCTCGATCTGCCGGCGAACGAGCCGGGCAGCTCGATCATGCCGGGCAAGGTCAACCCGACTCAGTGCGAGATGCTGACCATGGTGTCGGCCCAGGTGATGGGCAACAACGCCGCGATCACCATTGGCGGGCTGCAGGGGCATCTCGAACTCAACGTGTTCAAGCCGTTGATCGGCGCGAACGTGCTTCGCTCGATCGACCTGCTGAGCGTCGGCATGGAAGGTTTTGCCGAACGCTGCGTCGACGGGCTCGAGCCGAATCGCGGGCGCATCGCCGAACTGGTCGACCGGTCGCTGATGCTGGTGACCGCGCTGGCGCCCGAGATCGGGTACGACAATGCCGCGAAGATCGCCAAGCATGCGCATGTCGAGGGGCTGACGCTGAAAGAGGCGGGGCTCGACCTCGGGCTGGTGGATGCGGCGACGTTCGACCGGCTGGTGCGGCCCGAGACGATGGTGTGACCTTCTTCAAAGCCCCTCTCCTTCAGGAGTGCAGCGGCAGCCCTGTCCCCGGACAGGGCAAAGAGCCGCTGCACTGGGTTGGGGTGGGGGAGTCCAGAACGCGATCTCACTTTTGGGGGAACCGAAAGGCCCCACCCCCAACCCCTCCCCTTAAGGGGAGGGGCTTAAGAAGGGAACCACATTTCCCCTCATGCGCTCTCACCTCCGAACGGAGGGACATCCCATGAAAGCAAGCACCATCATCGGCGGTCTGGTCGGCGGCGCGATCGACAGGCGGAAAGGCGACGACAGCAGCCTGGACGGTGCGCTGATCGGCGCCGGCGTGGTGGTTGCCGCCCGCGTGATCGTGCCGGTCGCGGTGACCTTCGCGGTTGGCTGGCTGGCCCTGCGCGGGCTGGGCAAGCTGACCGATTCAGTGCTTGGCCCGCGCCCCGCCAAAGGCTGATCTGCCGCAAGACGGGTTGACGGGAGGAGGGCGCCCGCGCCACTAGCGCGCATGGACGCCCCCGATTCCGATCCGCACGGCTTCAAACGCCGTGGCGTGCTGTTCGTCCTTTCCTCGCCGTCTGGCGCTGGCAAGTCGACGATCGCGCGCAAGCTTCGCGAGGACCAGCCCGAACTGGTCGTCTCCGTTTCCTACACGACTCGCCCGATCAGGCCCGGCGAGGTTGACGGCGTCGACTATCATTTCGTCGATCTCGAAACCTTCCGTGCGATGGTGGCGAACCACGAATTCCTCGAATGGGCGCATGTCTTCGGGCATCGTTACGGCACGCCGAAAGCGCAGGTGTGGAACGTGCTGGAGCAGGGGCGCGACATCCTGTTCGACATCGACTGGCAGGGCGCGCAGCAGCTCCACCAGCTCGCCGGCGGGGACATCGTCCGAGTCTTCATCCTGCCGCCCTCGATGACCGAGTTGCGCAGCCGGCTTGAACGCCGCGCGACCGATTCGGTCGAGGTGATCGACGCCCGCATGGACCGCGCGGCGAACGAGGTCAGCCACTGGGACGGCTACGACTATGTCCTGGTCAATGACGATGTCGACCATTGCTTCGACTGCGTGAAGACGATCCTCGCGGCCGAACGGCTCAAGCGCTCGCGCCAGACCGGCATTATCGGGTTCATCCGCAAGCTGATCCGGACATCACCCACCGGAGAATGAGCGGCCGACGGGAGAGTGATGCGCAGCGCCTCAGGGCTGCGCGTAGATTTTCTTGTCCAGGAATTCACGCATGACGGTGAACGCGTCGCTGACGCGGATGCGGTCTGCCGGAAGCGCCGCTGTCCCGCAGGCGAGCTGGAGCATCAGGCCATTGGGGGTATCGGGCAGCGCCGCCTGCCAGTCGGTCTCCCGCGAATCGAGTGCAGCGCCGTCCCGGTTGCTGAGATAGCGAAGCGCCTTCACGCGCAGGCCGGCACAATCGAAGCTGTTCGAAGAGACCATGTAATAAGGCTCCTTGTCCTTCAAGCCGACGACATAGCTGATCGAGCTCGCGCTTTTCCCGGTGCGCCGGATGGAGCCATAGTCGAGCAGGCCAAGCGAAGGGCTGTCACTGTCGCGGCGCATATCCATGATCGCCAGCTTCTGGGTCTTGCTGGTCGCGGGTAACGAGGGCACGATCCGCCGGCCCGAGGCGCATTGTTCGAAGAACCCCACGATCTGCGGCGTGACCTGGCGAAGATCGATCGATCCGCCCCAGCGGTCCGGGTCGCCATTCTCCAGCCAGACCTTCACCTTGCGCGTCTTGACCAGCCGCATCTGGTTTTCCTCGTCGAGCACCCTCGACAGATGCACCGCACCCTCCGCGAAGGTTGCGGCGCGCGGGCCGCGGCCGATCAATGCGGGCTGGTCGTCGAATTCGAAATAGGCCCCGGTCAGGCCCTTCACATGCGGTTCGCCGTCGCGGACGCTTTCGATCTCCGCTTCCATATGCAGGCGGCTTACCGAGCAGGCAAAGCCCAGCCTGACCTTCCTGTCGTAATGAACCTGCGTGATCATCAGCAGCGGCGTCATCTGCGCCAGCTCGATCCCGGCCGTCGTGGGAAGTGCGCCATTATTGGCGAAGCCAAGCCGTTCAGCGTCCTCCGACGAGAGGATGAGGAGCTCATCGGGCGCCGTCATCGATGCCAGCGTGAATGCCTCGGCATCGACGCCCATTTCGGTCAGGTAGGAGAGCATCAGGGCGGACATCGCCTGAACGTCGCTGGTCGGGGCCTTTTTCTTGTCGAGGTGGAATTGATGCAGGCCCAGGCTGCCGCTGTTATCGTCGAGGAAGCGCGCCTCGCCGCCGGCATAGGCATAGGCGCATGCGCTGGCGCAGATGGACGGCTCAGCGCCGGGGGTGCGCCGGGCGCCGACCGCGGTGTTGAAATGCAGCGCGCGGATCGCGCGGCCGAGCTCCATGCCTTCCAGGCTCAATCCGCCCGGGGAATCGAAATAGACCCTGGCCTGGGTGATGTTGTGGGCTTTCACCAAAGCGAGGAATTGCCTGGTCGTTCCGCTGGTGATGTCGCCGGTCGCGTAGATGGTCCGGTCGCCGTCCTCCAGCAGTTCCTGGCGCTGCCGGTCGGCGGGGCTGTCGGCGAGGACGAAGGTCATCGGTGTGTCGTCCGCCGTCTCCCGCGCGTCCGAGGGAGCCGCGACCGTTGCTGTCGCCAGGCCGAAACATACTGCGCTGATCGCGGCGACGATGGAGTCTGTGCGGCGGCGTGAGCGGCGGAGGCGCCCACCCGGGCAATGCCGTTTGCGCGAAATCCCGTCCCCCATCAGGCCCCCCAACCTATGGCGCCGATCAGTAAATGAGGATCGCGCGCCACGAGCTAACGGACCTTTTCCCCTTTTGTCCATGCCGTTGCGGGATTCGACCTCACAGGAGGGACAGAAACCGCGCCCCGGCGTCGAAATCGCGTCGGCGCGATTCAAGCGCATCCAGCGACAGCTCGTCCCGGCCCCATTGCTCGGCCTGCCAGTCCTCGTCGAGCTCGACCGCGCACCAGACCTCGTCAGCCGTCGCAGCCCCCTCGGCCAGCGCCAGCGCCGCGATCAGCGAGCCGCCGATGGTGATGATCGGCGAGAGCCCCGCCAGTTCCCACGCGGTGCGCGCCGACACCGCCTCCGCCAGCCGGGCGATCGTCGCCGGCGGCTGGGGGCGGTGAATCACGCCCGGGGCGATTTCGAAATGCACGTCGTAGCGTGTCCGCGCCCAATCGAGGATCGGATCCCACAGCGCCGCCTGCCGCGCGACCAGATCGTCCGGGCTTTCCGCGCGATAACAAAGCAGGTCGCTCTCGCCGAACGCGGCGAGGCCCATGGCGAAGGCAGCCGGCTCGATCCGCTCGATCGCTGCATTGGCGAGCCCGGTCAGCGGCATCGCCCGTGGGTCGATCTCAGCGCCTTCCCCGACGGCACGCCACTCGTCGGCGACCGCCTCGGCAAAGGCGAGGGTCGGGAGGACCAGCGGCTGCTTGCCCGGCGTGCGGACAGGCTTGCCATCGAGCCGTATGCCGCGATCCTCGCCGATCGCGACGGTTTTCCAGAATCGTTTCACCTTCAGGCCTCTGGCGGAGTGCGCCAGCGCCGGGCGAGCGAGCGCGGCACGATCGCGATCATCGCCAGCGCGGACAGCACGATCGCGACACCCAGGATCTTGGGGCCCAGCGTCTGCGCGCGGCCGAGCAGCACGACACCGAAGACCGCGCCGGCCGATCCGGCGAGCCGCGTGAGCGTGAGCGTGAGCCAGCGGTTGCGGGCGGTGATATCCGGGTCGGTCATACCGTCTCCATATGTTCGGGCAGGCTCGCCACCGTCACGGCGACGACATGTGCCCCGGCGGCGAGCAGTTCTTCCGGCGGATGATAGCCCCAGGCCACGCCCAGCGCCCGCGTGCCCGCCGCGCGCGCCATCATCATGTCATAGCTGGTATCGCCGATCATCACCGTCGTTTCGGGCGATGCGCCGGCTTCGGCCATGGCCAGCTCGATCATCGAGGGATGCGGCTTGGACGGGTGGCGGTCCGCGGTCTGCAGCGTGACGAAGCGGTCGGCGATCCCGTGATGCGCGAGGATTCGGGCAAGGCCGCGATCCGACTTGCCGGTTGCGACACCGAACAGCCAGCCGGCCTTTGCCAGCGCATCGAGCGCGTCCATCATGCCCTCGAACAGCGGCTCTTCGTCCATTGCGCCGGATGCGCGGAGCCGGAAGAAGGACGCCTTATATTCCTCGGCGAGCGCGCGGTGCCGGGCGTCGTCGAGGTCGGGGCTGAGCGCGGCGATCGCCTCGACCACGCTGAGCCCGATGATCCGCCGGATCGCGTCGCGGCGCGGCGCTTCAAGCCCGCCAAGCACGAATGCCTCCTCCATCGAGCGGCAGATATTCGCCTGGCTGTCGACAAGGGTGCCGTCGCAATCGAACAGGGCAAGGCGGTTGGTCATGCGTTCCTCATCAGGTCTGCGAGCGCGATATTGCCGGTATCGGCGAGGCCGTCGATAGCGCCATTGCGGTCGGTTTCGGACTTGTTCTGGCTAAGCTTGTTGGTGCCGCGCACAGCCTCGATCGTCACCTCGAAGCCGATAATCGCGCGCAGCATCGCACGGAAGCGGCCATCGTCCATCTTGGCGCGCGTCCACGGGTTTTCGGGGATCACGCGCGGCTCGTGGATCGCGGCGAGCGTGTCGAGTTGCTCGATCAATCCGTCCTCATCAAGGACACGGGCAGTCCCCTCGATCTCTACCGCGACATAGTTCCAGGTCGGCACCTGCTTGCTCGGGTCCACGTACCAATTGGGGGTAATGTAGCCGTCCGGCCCGGCGATGCTGAGCACCACGCGGGCGCCGTCGAGCAGCGGCGCGATTCGGTTGGCGCGTGCGATGTGGAACCGTACCGCCCCATTGTCAGGCTTGTCGCCGGCCGGGGCGATCGGCGCATGGGCGACCATCGGCCCGTCCACGGTCGCGGCAAGGACATGGGCAAACCCGCGCTCGACCGCCCAGTCGAGCATCGCGGCGTCGCTGTCGAAGCGAAAGGCCTTGTTCGGGTGCATGGCTTTGGCCGTAGCGTTGCGGACGAAGGAATCAATCGCAGCGCTGTTTCTTCCCTCTCCCGCCGGGAGAGGAAATTCAGCTGGCGCTCCCGCGGCTCCGCCGTTCGCCGCGCCGCGCCTTGCGGACCGTCTTGGCATGGGCCTTGGCCTGCTGCTTCTTCACTGCCTTGCTTGGCGGGGGCGGGGTGTCGAGGGGCATGTTGTTGCCGAGCATCTCGTCGAAGCCGAGTTGCTTCAGGCTCTCGGCGAAATGCTGGGGCAATTCGGCCTGGACGTCGATCTTGCCGCCATCGGGATGGTCGACGCTGATCCGGCGCGAATGGAGGTGCATCTTGCGGCTGATCCCGCCGGTCAGGAACGCTGCCTGCCCGCCATATTTGCCGTCGCCGACGATCGGGTGGCCGATCGCCGCCATGTGTACGCGCAACTGGTGGGTGCGGCCGGTATAGGGGATCAGCTCGACCCAAGCCGTGCTGTTGCCGGCGCGCTCGATCACGCGGTAGCGCGAGCGGGCCGGCTGCCCTTCCTTCTCGTCGACATGCATCTTCTCGCCGCCGCTGCCGGGCTGCTTGGCGATCGGCAGGTCGATCGTGCCGTCCTCGATCGAGGGCACGCCGACGATCAGCGCCCAATAGACCTTTTTCGCGCTGCGCGAGGAGAAGCTCTTGCCGAAGAACGCGGCCGCGCGGGTGGTCCGCGCGATCAGCAGGGCGCCTGACGTATCCTTGTCGAGCCGGTGGACCAGCTTGGGCCGGCTCTCGCCATCGAACTGGATGCCGTCGAGCAGGCCGTCGACATGCTCGATCGTCTTGGTGCCGCCCTGGGTCGCGAGGCCGGGCGGCTTGTTGAGCACGATCGCCTGCTTGTCGCGGTGGATGACGAGATCGCGGATGAAGTCGGTCTGCTCCTCGCTCAGCGGTGGGCGCTCGCGCTTCCTGGGCGCATCGGCATGGACCGGCTCGGCCGGTGGGACACGGATCGACTGGCCGGCGGCGATCCGGTCGCCTGGCGTCGCGCGCGCGCCGTCGACGCGGAGCTGACCGGTCCGCGCCCATTTGGCGACGGTGGTGAAGCTCGTGTCGGGCAGATGCCGCTTGAACCAGCGATCGAGCCTGATGCCGTCGTCATCGGCGCCGACGTTGAACTGGCGGACGTCGCTTTCGTTTCTCTTGTCGCTCATGCCGCCACCCGCACCAGCGAGAGGCCGGCGAACAGGGCGACGATCGAGCCCGCCACCGAGACCAGCGCGTACAGCACAGCCATGCCGAGATCGCCACGCTGGATCATGGTCACCATGTCGAGCGAGAAGGCCGAGAAAGTAGTATATCCGCCGAGGATGCCGACGCCGAGCAGCAGGCGCCAATTCTCGCCGGGGACTGACATGCGCGCCAGCGTGCCGACCAGCAGGCCCATGGCGAAGCCGCCGATCAGGTTCACGGCGAGCGTGCCGTAAGGAAAGGCCGGGCCGAACGCGGCAAGCGTCGCACGGCCGGTAAGATAGCGTGCGCCGGAGCCGAAGGCACCGCCCAGCATGACAAGGACAAGTTGGAACATCGGGGAGCGTTAGCGCGGATCGGGGGAAATGAGAACCTTGGGCCACAAGGCGACCAGTCAAACCCCGGAATTCTCTTCCATCGGGAAGGGGAGGGCCGGCGAGGCGATCGTCGTGACGATCCCGGGTGGCGGGGATCAGTTCCCGTTGTTCGCGACCAGATCGACGTCGGTGCCGCCATCCTTGCGGCTGGTCAGGAACAGGGCGAAGGCGCCGTTGTCGCGGTCGCGGGTGCCGCCCAGGACATGCTCGCCGCCATCGGCCTGGTGCTCGGCGGAATAGCCGGCGCGTGTGACGCGGGTGTAATACCAGTCGAGCACCGTCTGAAGCGACGCAGAGCTGGCAAAGCTGACGGCGCGGAGGGCGCAGCCGCTTGCCTCCGAGCCCGCGGCTTCAGTGACGCGCGCATCGGGATAAAGCGGCAGGTCGGCGGGCAGGCGCTGCGCCCAGCGCGCTGAATAGCGCATCGAGCCGGCGCAACCGCTGGTACGCTTGTCCTTCTGCTGCGCGGCGAGCGCGCCGAGGGTGAGCGATTCGCGTGCCGCGCGACACTGGGGGCAGCTGCCTTGCGGTGCCGGGGCTTTCCTGAGCGTCTCGCTGGTCGACGCGCCGGTCGCGGCGACCGCGCCGGACGGGGGAATGGCAACGCCGTCGGGCGGAACGGCGCCGGAATAGGGCTGGGCAGGCGGGCGGACCGCATCGTTATTCGCCTGTTGCGCGAGCTGCGGATCGACCATGATCTGGTCCTGCAGCGCGCTCGTGAGGGCGGGGTCGCGGCTCGCATTGCCGGCATCGACCAGTTCGTTGTCGAGCGAATCGAGATTGCGGTCGCCATCGCGCGGCCCGCAGGCGCTGAGCGCCACGGGCAGGACGACAAGGGCGAGGCCCCGAAACCGACTGCGCATCATTCGAACTAGAACTCCTGATCCAACCCACTGAGCATGGCGCATTTCCGGTTAAGGAAGCGTTGGTGATACCGGACCCGGCGATCGCCGCCCCTTCACCGTGCTTGCGTTGGCGCGCCGGCCCCGGCATGTTCGCGCCATGCTCAACATCCTCTCCATCCTTGTCGGCCTGCTGGTGCTGCTGCTCACCCTGGTCGGCTTCATCCCGTTCCTGGGCTGGCTAAACTGGCTGACGATCCCGATGGGCATTGTCGGCCTGGCGCTCGGGGCGCTGTCGTCGAGCAACATGGGGCGTAACCTGAACCTGGTGCTGATCATCGTCTGTGCGATCCGCCTGTTCATGGGTGGCGGCATCATCTGATCTTCACGCGTTTTGCGCGCCTATGAAAGGGCCCGGCGATCGCTCGCCGGGCCCTTCGTCGTTCCGGAACCGCCGGTTAGCGGCAGACTACCTGGCCGCGATCGATCGACTGGCCGAGCAGAGCGCCAGCTGCGCCGCCGAGCAGCGTGCCCAGCGTGCGCGACCCGCCGCCAGCGATCGAGTTGCCGACGACCGCGCCACCCAGGCCGCCGATGATCAGGCCGGTCGTGCCGTCGCTGCGCCGGCAATAATAGCGATTGTCGCCACCGCGATAGATGCGGTCGTTACGGCCAAGCCGGCGCGGCTGGTAATAGCGGCCGTCACGATAATAGCGGTCGGCATAATAGCTGCGCTGACCGGGTTCGAGCCGGTTGTAGTCATAGGTGCGATACCGGCGCCAGTCGCGGGTATCCTGGCGATAATCCCGGCGGGCGTCGCGGATATCACGGTTCCGGTCCCGTTGGGCGTCACGCAGGTCGCGTGCTGAATCGGCGTTGCGGACATCGCGGCGATAGTCGCGGTTCGCGTCCCGCACGTCGCGGCGGTAATCGCGGGCTGCCTCGCCCGGGGTGGACTGCGCCAGTGCCGGCACGGCCGGGACGGCGATGGCGGCGACAAGCGCGGCCAGCAAGATCTTGCGCATGGCTGTTCTCCTTGATCCTTGCGGTAGATCAAGAACCCGCACGGCCCCGTGAAGTTGCGTGAACGGAAAACTACGTTCCGTTCACGCAACCGCAATGGCGGGAGAATCAGGCGTTCAGGCGGTGCGTCAGCGTGATTTCAGCGTTGAGTACCTTGGATACCGGGCAATTCGCCTTGGCGTCCGCGGCGATCTCGGCGAACTGGTCGGCGTCGATCCCGTCGATCGTCGCCGTCAGATCAAGGTCTGAACGGGTGATGGTGAAACCGGCATCCTGCTTTTCGAGGGTTACCTTCGCGGTCGTCTCCAGCGTGCCGGCGGAAAAGCCGGCGCGGGCCAGGGCGAAGCTGAGTGCCATGGTGAAGCAGCTCGCATGCGCGGCGGCGATCAGTTCCTCGGGGTTGGTGCCCGGGCCTTCCTCGAACCGGCTGTTGAAACCATAGGGATTGTCGGCAAGCGCCCCCGATTGGGTCGACACATGGCCGGCGCCGTCCTTGCCGAAACCTTCATACCGGGCCGATCCGCTGCGAGTCGTCATTGTGGGTCTCCTGCGATTGGAAGACCCGGATACACGAAGGGCGCGGATCGCGCCGCGCCCTTCGCCAATTTTTTAGCTGAACGTCAGCTCAGCGGCAGCGACGCTTGCTGCCGCCGCGGTCGATCTCGCGTCCGGCGAGGCCGCCAAGGACTGCGCCGCCGAGCGTGCCGACAGTGCGGTCGCCATGAGTGTCGATCGTGCGGCCAAGCAGCGCACCGCCCACGGCACCGACGAGCAGGCCGGTCGTTCCGTCCGACTTGCGGCAATAGGTACGGCCGTCACGGCCACGCCATTCCTTGTACTTGTAATCCCTGCGCGCCTCGGCGCCGGTGACCGGGACCGCCATGGTTGCCGGAATCACAAGTGAAGCGGCGACAGCCGCCATCATCATCTTTCGCATTATTCTACTCCCGTGCCTTGAATCACTATCAGGGGCGTAACGCTCCCTTTGTGGCTGAAGTTGCATGAACGGGAAACAACGGACCGTTCATGCAGCGCAGGCCGGGGAATCTTCTCCACGATATCCACGTTATCCACAGCTTCGCGGTGTCGTTTGACCCTTTGCACGACTCGGATTCAATGACAGCATCATGACTGTAAGCGGACGATGCGGAAGCGAGAAATCGCAGAAATATCAGAAGCTTATGCTGGAATTTCGAACAGGTGCCGCAAGGAAACCGTTCATGTTCCAGGGGAATGTCAGACCGTGCAGGAAGGCCCGCCGTCGCGAAAGCGAGGGCTTGGCGGACAGGCAGGGAAGGGTGTTCCAGGCGCTCTCTCCCGTCCCCGCGACATGGAAAGGGCGTTGGCTGCGAAGACCGGAGACGCGCTGCCCGGCAACGGGTGGAAGGTGATCCAGAGATAGTGGCCAAGGCGCGATTGTCGGGTTTCGGCCTGACTGTCGAGCTGGCCGCCGGAGACCGCGGTGTTGAGGCCCGAAAGGGTATCGCGCCCGGCCCCGGTGACCGAAATGCGAAGCCTAGGGCCGTTCGCGGCGCGGGTGGAGCATGCCGCCGAAACCAGAAGGCGCAGGTGTCTCCCCGGAGGTGCCAAGCGGGTCGAAGTCCGGCGACAGGGGGTCGGCAGCGATGCCGGCCCCCATTTTGCGTCCGCGCATTCCCGGCAGTGCGGGCGCGCGGGCCCTGCGTGATGCTCACTTGTGCATCATATGCGCCTATACGGAAAATCCAGACTGCCATGTTACCCATGGGCTCCCTCAGCCTTCGCCGGGGAAGCATGAAGGGTATGTGCTGAAATAAGGCAGGCCGACCACGTTCCAGGTCGAACTGGCGCAGGAAACCTAACCCGCGAGCAATTCCTTCGCCCGCGCGCAATCCTTCTCCATCTGGGCGATCAGGGCGTCGAGCGAGTCGAACTTCGCTTCCGGGCGCAGGAAGTCGACCAAGGAGATTTCGATCGTCTGGTTGTACAGGTCGCCGGAGAAGTCGAAGAAATAGGGCTCGAGCAATTCCTTGGGCGGATCGAAGCTGGGGCGGACGCCGAGATTGGCCGCACCGTCAAGCACCCGCCCGTCGGGCAGCCGGCCGCGCACTGCGTAGATGCCGTAAGCCGGGCGCAGGTAATTGCCCATGTCGATATTGGCGGTCGGATAGCCGATCTCGCGGCCGCGCTTGTCGCCATGCTGGACCACGCCTTCGATCGCGAAGGGCCGGGTGAGCAGCCGCGCCGCGCCGCGCGGATCGCCGCCAATCAGCAGGTCGCGGATCCGGCTCGAAGAGACTTCCTCGCCGTCGAGCGCGACCGGCTTCACCGTGTCGACCGAAAAGCCGTTCTTCGCGCCGAGATCGGCCAGCACGTCGACATTGCCGCCGCGTGCCTTGCCGAAGGTGAAATCCTCGCCCGTCACCACCCCGCCGGCGCCGATCTTGTCGAGCAGACGGTCAGCGACGAATTCCATCGCGGTCAGGCCGGCAAGCACCGCGTCGAACCCGAACACGATCATGGCGTCAGCGCCCGCCGCGTCGAACAGGCGCTCGCGCTGGTCGAGCGTCGTCAGGCGAAAGGGCGGGGCGTCGGGTTTGAAATGGCGCACGGGATGGGGGTCGAAGGTGGCGACCAGCACCGGGCGGCCTTCAGCACGGGCGCGCTCGACCGCCCGGCCGACCACTGCCTGATGCCCCATGTGGAACCCGTCGAAATTCCCCAGCGCGACGATTCCGCCCCGAAGTTCGGGAGGTACCGTCGAACCACCGTCAAGCCGCTCCATGGGATTGCGCATAGGGGGCGAGCGAGCGGGACACAATCCTCCCCGATACGGGGAGGAATTACTGTGGCGCTATCCCCGCGCGGAGCAGGCGCAGCACGTTGCCGCCCATCACCTTGGCGATATCCGCATCCGAAAATCCGCGGTCGATCAGCGCCTGGGTCACCGCGACGACCTGGCTTGCGTCGAATCCTGTGGTCACCGCGCCGTCGAAGTCGGAGCCGAGGCCGACATGATCGATGCCGACGAGATCGCGGACATGGGCAATGGCGGCTGCCGCCGCGCGAGGGTCGGTCGAGCAGATCGCGCCGTCCCAATAGCCGATGCCGATCACACCGCCGGTCCGCGTGATGCCGCGAATCTCATCGTCGGTCAGGTTGCGGTTGACCTTGCAGGTCGCCTGCACGCCAGTGTGGCTGGCGACGATCGGGCGCTTCGCCATCGCGATCACCTGCGCCGTGGTGGCGTGGCTCGAATGCGCGACATCGACGATCATGCCGATCTTTTCCATCCGGCGCACGACCTGGATGCCGAGCGGGGAGAGGCCGCCCTTGGCCACGCCGTGCATCGACCCGGCAACGTCATTGTCGAAGAAATGCGCGAGACCGGCCATGCGGAATCCGGCGGCGTGGAGCCGGTCGAGATTGTCGAGCTTGCCCTCGATATCCTGCAGCCCCTCGATCGACAGCATGCCGCCCACGACCTTGTTGCCGGCGGCGCGATCGGCCAGCAGCTTGTCGAGGTCGGCCTGGCTATGGATGACCCGCAACTGGCCGTTCGAGGCGGCGGCATAACGATCGAGCTTGGTCGCGTGCCACAGCGAGCGCTGGAGCAGCGAGTTCCAGGTGCGCGTCGGCTGGAGATCGGCAATGACCAATTGGGTGATATTGTCGGTGTCGCCGGTGTTGGCGTCGTAATTCTGGCCCTTCGGGGTCTTGGTGACCGAGGAGAAGACCTGAAGCGCGTAATTGCCCTGGATCAGCCGGGGCAGGTCGACCTGGCTGCGATCGACCCGGTCGAGCAGGCTGCGTTTCCACAGCAGGGTGTCGGCATGCATGTCCGCGACCTGCAATGTCGCATGGAGTTCCCGGGCATGGGGCGAGATCTTCAGCGCGACTGGCCGAACCTTGTTCATCGAACGCTCGATCATCACCGGCGCGAGGGCGAAGAACGCGATCGCGGCGACAAGAACCAGGGCAAGGATGCCCCACAGCCATTTGCGCATTTGTCAGGCCCTCCGTCATGCCGGACTTGTCCCCGGCATTCACGGTGCCGCGTCGTCCGATGTCTGACCTATGCGGGACGGTTGCCCCCGGAACAAGCCCGGCCTGAGCTTGGCGAGAGATTCAGGCGCGAGCGAGCGTCACGAAACTATAGGCTGGCCTGTCGCCTTCAGCGGGGTGATCCTCGCGCATGATCTCGCGCCAGCCGGTGAAGGCGGGGACGACCGCGTCGCCCTCGGGTGCGGCATGGACTTCGGTCATTTCGACCCGTTCGGCACGGGACAGGAATAAAGCGAAGATCTGTGCGCCGCCGATCACAGCGATCTCGGGCGAATCGGCGATGGCGATCGCTGCATCGATGTCGCGCGCCACCTCGGCCCCCGGGGCAGACCAGTCGGGGTCGCGAGTCAGCACGATGTGGCGGCGGCCGGGCAAGGGCGCGGGGAAGCTTTCGAAGGTCTTTCGGCCCATGATCATCGGCTTGCCCATGGTCTGGGCCTTGAAGCGCTTCAGATCGGCCGGCAGGCGCCATGGCAGTCCGCCGTCGCGCCCGATCACGCCATTGTCGGCGCGGGCAAGGTGGAAGGTGATGCGGGGCGAAATCGACATTCGCCGCTTATGCGATGCGCGGCGCCGTGGTGCCACCGCCTTGTGCGGCGCAGTTCATGATGGAATCGCGATCGGAGGGCAGAGATGAGTCATCTTCAATTTGGGCTCCGCCTGGGGTGATTGCACCAGCAGTTGCAGCAACGCGGCGGCCAGCGTTGCCGTCACGATCGTGACCTGAATTTCCCGCATGTCCCTCTCCCTTGGTCCCTGTGTGACTACGTATGTAGTCGTGCGACTGAACGGAGGCTGAATCGGTCGTCGGGAATGGCGTCGATCGGGATGGCGAGGGCTATCGTATCGCGGTCGATATGATCGACGAACGCCGGGCAGATATCTGGCTCGCAACGGAGACCGGGCAACGATCAAGTCCGTCATGCCGGACTCGTTCCGGCATCCACCGTTCCGCCGGGGCCGAAGCCTGTTGGTACGCGGCGCAGTAGACCCCGGAACAAGTCCGGGTGACGCTTCAAGCGAGGTGGATCAAACCCTAGACCGCCACCGGCGCCTTGATGTGCGCCTGCGCCTCATAACCGACGAGGCGGAAATCCTCATAGTCATACTGGTCGATCCTGTCGGGCTTGCGCAGGATCTCAAGCCGCGGCAGCGGGCCGGGGGTGCGGGACAGTTGCTCGCGCGCCTGGTCGAGATGGTTCGAATAGAGATGGCAATCGCCGCCGGTCCAGATGAACTCGCCCGGCTCGAGCCCGCATTGCTGCGCCAGTATATGAGTCAGCAGTGCATAGCTCGCGATGTTGAACGGCACGCCCAGGAAAATGTCGGCCGAGCGCTGGTAGAGCTGAAGCGACAGCCGGCCATTGGCGACATGGGTCTGGAACAGGCAGTGGCAGGGCGCGAGCGCCATGGCGTGAAGATCGCCGGGATTCCACGCACTGACGATCTGGCGGCGGGAGGCCGGGCTGGTCCTGATCTGCTCGATCAGCTCGGCGATCTGGTCGATATGGCGGCCGTCCGCGGTTTCCCAGTCCCGCCATTGCTTGCCGTAGACGGGGCCGAGTTCGCCGGCCTCATCGGCCCATTCATCCCAGATGCTGACCTTGCGGTCGCGCAGCCACTGGACGTTGGTGTCACCGCGCAGGAACCATAGCAGTTCGACGATGATCGAGCGGAGGTGCAGCTTCTTGGTGGTGACGACGGGGAAGCCGTCCGCCAGATCGAAGCGCATCTGATGGCCGAACACCGAGAGCGTGCCGGTGCCGGTCCGGTCCATCTGTTGCGCGCCGGTATCGAGCACGCGCCGCATGAGGTCGAGATAGGGCTGCATCGACTTGAGATAGCGCGCGCGGCCCGGTGCGCCAAGCGTGCTCGGCTGCAGCCCGTCGGAGAATCGGAGACAGCCGCCGGATCAGGCCCGGCGGCTGTCCCGGCAGTCGCGTCGACTCAGCGCCAGCGCCGGCGCGGAAGCGGACGGATCGAGGAAATCTTGTCGTCCAGCCCCAGTCGCGTAAGACGCCCGATCGACCGGTCGATGACTTCGCAGCGCCCGCGATAATAATCGTCGACACAGACCTGCCACCTGCCGCTCTCGACACTGATGGAGGATATGCGATCTTCCATGCCCGTTGGGCCGAGGCGGCTGATCGGGCCAGTGATTTCCATGCTTCTGCCGCGGAAATCGTCGTCGACGAAGACAGTGATGTGAGGTCCATAGTCCCGACCGCGATAATCATCGCGATCCCGGTCCTGCGCGACGGACGGGGCCGCCGCAACTACCATCATGGTCAGTGCAACAAGCTTCAGCGTCTTCATGGTATTCTCCTGTTGAGCCGGGAATCTGCCGCTGTCCGGTTCGGTGCATTAAGCAGCAATTGGCGATCTGCGATATCGTGACTGACTGCGGAATGAACGCTCGCCATGATCTTTCCCGATGTCGTTCGTCAGGCGCTCAGCTTGCAGGGTTTTATCGCACGCGGCTCCGGCCGGGGGCCGACGGCGCGGAAGGTCGCGAGATAGCCGCCGGCGGACGGCATGTCGTACATCCCGACCTGGGTATAGCCGACCGCGGCGAATTCGCAGCGCAGCAGCCCGGGCGGGGTGCCGTGATTCTGGGTCGGCCGGTTGGCGTCGACCACCACGACCAGGCCATCGGGTTTCAGCGACGGGCGCATCCGCCAGAGGAATTCATAGGGCTGCTCGATCTCATGGTACATGTGCACCATCAGCACCCGGTCGAAGCTCGCATCGGGGAGGCGCGGATTGGCCGGGAGGCCGAGGCGCACGCTGACATTGTCGAGCCGCTCGCGCGCGACGCGTTCGGCCAGGGTGTCGCGGACCCCGGCGACGATGTCCTCGGCCAGCACGCGGCCCTCCTTGCCGACGCGGGCGGCTGCGCGGATGGTATAGTAGCCTTCACCCGCGCCGATATCGGCGACGGTCATCCCGGCCTTGAGCCCGGCCTTGTTCATTACCTCGGACGCTTCGTTCAGCCTGTCGCGCGCTTCCTCGGTCGACCAGCGTGACGAGATGATATGCGCAACGGGGCGATCGGCGGCGGGGAAGGGGCCCGCCTTGTCCTGCTCGTCGTCGACGCTCGGCTGGCCCGGCTCGCAGCCCGCGAGCAGCAATGCCGCGCACGCAAGGGCCGCGACGAGTCTCACTCGACGTCCTCCACCTCGACCGTCTCCCCGGTCACCCGCTGCGACAGCGCCGCGGCCATGAAGGGATCGAGATCGCCGTCGAGCACGTCGGACGGGCTGGTCGAGGTCACGCCGGTGCGCAGGTCCTTCACCAGCTGATAGGGCTGGAGGACGTAGGATCGGATCTGGTGGCCCCAGCCGATATCGGTCTTGGCAGCGTTCTCCGCATTGGCCGCCGCCTCGCGGATCTGCAGCTCGCGCTCGTAGAGCTTGGCGCGGAGCTGGTTGTATGCCTCGGCCTTGTTCTTGTGCTGGCTTCGCTGGTTCTGGCACTGGACGACGATGCCGGTCGGGATATGCGTGATGCGCACGGCCGAATCGGTCGTGTTGATGTGCTGCCCGCCCGCGCCGGACGCGCGATAGGTGTCGATGCGCAGCTCGCTCTCGTTGACCTCGACCTCGATATTCTCGTCGATGACGGGGTAGACCCACACGCTGGCGAAGCTGGTGTGGCGGCGCGCCGCGCTGTCATAGGGGCTGATGCGGACGAGGCGGTGAACGCCGCTTTCCGTCTTGGCATAGCCATAGGCGTTCTCGCCCTTCAGCAGCATCGTCGCCGACTTGATGCCGGCCTGCTCGCCCGAATGCTGGTCGACCAGCTCGACCTTCATGCCATGGCGCTCGGCCCAGCGCGTGTACATGCGCTGGAGCATGCCGGCCCAGTCCTGGCTCTCGGTGCCGCCGGCGCCCGAATTGACCTCGATATAGGTGTCGTTGCCGTCGGCCTCGCCGGCGAGCAGCGCCTGGATCTTGTCATGTTCCGCGCGCGCGGCGAGCTCGGCGAGGCTCTTCGTGCCGTCAGCGGCCATTTCCTCGTCGCCCTCGGCCTCGGCCATCTCGATCAGCTCGGCCGTGTCGGACAGCTCGCTCTGGATCGCGCGGGTGGCGTTGATCGCCTCTTCCAGGCGCCGACGCTCGCGCATCACCTCCTGCGCGAGCTTAGGGTCGTTCCACAGCGCCTGGTCCTCGACGCGCGCATTCAGCTCGTCGAGCCGACGCAGCGCGCGATCCCAGTCGAGGAAGCGGCGGAGCAGCGCGAGCGCGTCATTGATGGTGTCGACATGAGCCTGCGCTTCGGCGCGCATGGTAGGAACTCCGAAAGAATACACGTCATGCCGGCACATGCCGGCTCACTGGGATATAGGGCGGGCTAGTAGATTCCGCCCTCTCTTGGCAAGGAGCGGCGATCATTCGATGCGATTTAGCGCCTGTCCGGCGCGCCTGAAAGCCTTTCGGGCCGGGCGACGAACCCGCACGGAATGTACCCATGCGGGGCCCCGCGCTAATAGATGCCGCCCTCGCGCTGCAGGAAGTCGCTGTCGCGCGGGGCCGCTTCCCGGCGCTGGACCGGCTTTGCTTCCTTCGGCTTGTCGGCGGCGTCCTGTTCATTGTCGTGGCGGGCGGCGCGGCGCGGTTCGCTCTCCGGCTTGAACGCTTCCCAGATCACCGCCGCCTTGGGATCGGTGGTCGGCCAGGCGCCGAAGACCGGCTTGCCCGAGGCACGGTCGATCCGCACCATGCGGATGCCGGCGGGCGCGCGGAACGGGATCTTCTCCATTCCCTCATAGGCCTTGACCGCGAATTCCTTGAAGATCGGCGCGGCGATCGTGCCGCCCTGGGCATAGCCACCCAGGCCGGTCGGCGAATCATAGCCGATATAGACGCCGCCGATCATCTGCGGCGTGCCGCCGATGAACCAGACGTCGGTCGGCCCGGAATTGGTGCCGGTCTTGCCGAACATCGGCCGGTCGAGATCGCGCAGCACGGTCGCGGTGCCGCGCTGGATCACGCCCTCGGCGATGTGCACCATCTGGTAGGCACTCTGCGCGTCGACGATCTGGCGACCCCGGCTGACCGGGCGCGGCATCGCCTTGCCGTTCCAGTCGGGCGCGTTGCAGCGGTCGCACGGGCGCCAGCTCTCGGGCCAGATCACCTTGCCGTGACGGTCCTGGACGAAATCGATCAGGGTCGCCGGGTGGCCACGGCCCTGGTTGGCGAGGATCGCATAGGCGTTGACCATGCGCATCACCGTCGTCTCGCCCGCGCCCAGCGCGAAGGACAGATAGGGCGGATATTTGCCGACGCCGATCCGGTCCATCAGCGACACGACATGCTCCATGCCGGTCTGCGAGGCGGCGCGCACCGTCATCAGGTTGCGCGACTGCTCGACGCCCCAGCGCATGGTGTGCGGACCGGATCCGCCGCCGCCGAAGTTGCGGAAGCATTTCTGGCCGAGCCGGGCGCCCTGATAGACGCAGAACGGCCCGTCGATGATGATCGAGGCAGGGGTCATCCCGCCCTGAAGCGCCGCGGCATAGACGATCGGTTTGATCGTCGATCCGGGCTGGCGCATCGCCTGGGTGGCGCGGTTGAACGACTGGATGCTCGAATCGAATCCGCCCTGCATCGCCAGCACGCGGCCGGTCGCCGGTTCCTCGACGACGAAGCCGCCGGAAATCTTGGGGACCGAGCGAAGCGCGAAGGCGCCGCCCTCGGGCGCGACGGCCAGGATGTCGCCGACTTTCAGCGCGGCGAAGGCAGTACCGCCCTGGCCCCGGACGGGCATCTGGGCGGCCCAGCGCGGCAGAATGCCGGTCTGGCCGTTGCTGAAGCCGATCGTGGCCGAGTCGCCACTGATCGCGGTGACGATCGCGGCGCGCCAGTCGAGATAGTCGAGCCGGAGATTGGTGTTGAGCAGCGCCGACTGCCAGGTGTCGCCGCCGATCTCGACATGGCGCAGCGGCCCGCTCCAGCCACGGCCCCGGTCGAAGCGGAGCAGGCCGTTGCGGAGCGCGGTCTGCGCGTCGAGCTGAAGCTTGGTGTCGAGCGAGGTGCGCACCCACAGGCCGCCCGAATAGACGCTGTACGGCCCGGCCTTCTCGTCCTCGCCGAACTTGTCGATCAGCTGGCGGCGGACCTCCTCGACGAAATAGCCGGCGCCCGCGACCTCGGTCTTCGGGGTCTGGCGGGGCACGGCGCCGATCGGCTCGGCGCGCGCCTGGTCATATTGCGCCTGGTCGATGAACTCGTTCTTGAGCATCTCGCGCAGGACATAGTTGCGCCGGCCGAGCGCGCGTTCGGTGCTGCGGAACGGGTCGTAGTTGGACGGGCCCTTGGGCAGGATGGCGAGATAGGCCATCTGCGCCAGATCGAGCTGGTTCAGCTCCTTGTTGAAATAGGCATAGCTCGCCGCCTCGACGCCGAACGCATTCCGGCCGAGCGCGATCTGGTTGAGATAGAGTTCGAGGATCTGCGGCTTGGTCAGCGCGTCCTCGATCCGGTAGGCGAGGATCGCCTCCTTGATCTTGCGGGTCGGCGAATAGGTGTTGCCGATCAGCAGGTTCTTCGCGACCTGCTGGGTGATGGTCGATCCGCCCTTGGCGCGCCGCCCGGTGCCGAACTTCGTGGCATAGTCGATTACCGCGCCCGCCATGCCGGGATAGTCGACGCCGTGATGCTCGAAGAAGGTCTTGTCCTCGGCGGCGAGGAAGGCGCGGACGAGCAGGGGCGGATATTCAGCGTAGCTCAGCTCGACCCGGCGCTCGCGGGCATAGCTGTGGATCGGGATGCCGTCGACGCCGCGCACATTGGTGGGCAAGGGCGGCTCATAGGCGCGCAGCTTGTCGACCGAGGGCAGTTCGCTCGCGAAGATATACCAGAAGATGGCGTAGGCGATCGCGATCAGCACCGCGAGGACGGCAAGCACCTTCACCCACCAGCGCCCCCATGCACGCTGGGCAAATCCGCGAATCCCCTCCACTTCGCGGCGAAGGCGGAAATTCACGCTGGATTCGGTATCGGTCATACAGGGCCAAGGCTCTAGCAAGTTTCTCGGCGCTTGCCAGCCTGTGTGCTTTCAACCGTGCGTGTCACAGCCCGCCGGCCGCGACAGGACATAATAGACCGTCCCGTGGACCTCACCCTGCTTGGCGTCGAGCACGACGGACAACAGGTGCCCCGTCCGTCCGCCGGAGAAGACGATCATCCGGTATCCCGGAAACTTTCCGCCAGTGTCGTTGAGCAAGGGCAAATGATCGCCTTGTCCCTCGGCGAGATAGAAGCGCGCGACCTGATCAAGCCCTGCCCGCGTCGAGAATTTGAAATGCGTGCCGCAGTTCCTGGGACGCTGAGGTTCAGTGATGGTCGATCGCGGATAGGGCGCGCCGAGTCGAATGGCCGGCTGTGCGGCCATCGCTGTCTGCGCGGCAGCCAGGGCGCCGATCGCCGCCGCCACCCTTGTCGGGTTCATGCGCATGGTTCCACCGTCTCGATTTTCTTCGTCATCAGCTTCTGATCCCGCGAAATAGCCATCCGTCCAGCTCCTCTTCGCCAGCGGGCCGCACCGGCAGGCCGATTGGCTCGGGGGCGGCCGCGATTGTCATCGACCTGGCATGCCAGGCGTCTCGTGGCGCAATGCGGCGGTGGCATCGGAGGATGACGCCCTCCCGGGCTTTCCACGTGCCTGATCGTTCTAGCAGGGCCTGTGGCGGCTGTAACGGCCGCGCAATGGCGGAAGGCGCATTATCTCGCCCTCGTCAGGTCGCTTCGTGGACGGCGGCCTAGTTCGACGCGAGCCGCCTCGCGAAATGGATATCCACCGCGCGGCGGACGCTTTCGGCGATGCGCTGGCGGCCTTCGCGCGAATCGATGAAGGCGGCGTCCTTCGGGTTCGAGATATAGCCGGTCTCGAACAGGATCGACGGCATGTCGGGCGCCTTGAGCACCACCAGCGAGGCCATGCGGTGGAAATTCGGCTTCATCGGCATCAGCGGCTGCGCCTCGCGGCCGAGCAGGCGCGCGAAGCTGGCGGAGCTGTTCATCGTCTCGCGCTGGGTCAGGTCGATCAGGATCGAGGAGATGTCGGCCGAGGTCGAGGCGAGGTTCACCCCGGAGATGATGTCGGCCTTGTTCTCGCGCGCGGCGAGCCGCGCCGATTCCTTGTCGGACGCGACCTCCGACAGGGTGTAGACCGTCGCGCCGGACGCGTCGCCGCTGCCCACGCTGTCGCAATGCACCGAGATGAACAGATTGGCCTTCAGCTTGCGCGCGATGCCATAGCGTTCCTGCAGCACGAGGAACTTGTCGTCCTCCCGCGTCAGCGCCACGCGCACGCGGCCCGACCGAAGCAGTTCGTCGCGGATCGCCCGGGCGATCCGCAGCGTCACGTCCTTCTCGCGGCGGCCGTCGACCGGCGAGATCGCGCCGGGGTCCACGCCGCCATGGCCCGCGTCGATCACCACCAGGGGGCGGCTGTCGTCGTCGCCATAGATTCGCGGCAGCGCCAGGCTGCGGCTGGATTTCGGGACGGAGACCGACACCTCATATCGGCGCGCCGGTGTCACCATCCCCATGTTGAACGGCGGCAGGAAGCGCAGGCGTCGCTCCGCCGCGGCGCGGGCGAAGCTTGCATCGTCGACGGTGCGGAGCTCGAGCGTCAGCTCGCGGCCGTCCGGGCCGAACATGCCTTCGGTGACGATCGTCGGCCGGGTGAGGTCGAACACGATCCGCGTTCCATCCTCGCCGCGCGGGGCCTGGCGTACCGCGGCGACCAGGTCATTGCCCTCCACCGGCGCGCCCGGCGTGGCCCCCGCCACGTCGACCGCGATGCGCTGAGGCCCCCTGAGCACGAAGCTGGACGCGTCGGCCACGCTCTGGTCGAACCGGATGACGATGCGGTCATGCCGGATCTCGACACGCTCGACGGTCGCTGCCCAGGCGGGCGTGCCGCCGAGCCAGCAGGCCAGGAGAGCGAGAAGGAAGGACACGGGTCTGTAATGCCGCGCCGGTGTGGCAGCGGTCCAGCGAAAAGGCATGGGCGGGGGGTCCCATCGAGTACACAACAACAGCGTCCCGGGTAGCGGCCACCCCCTTCCGACACGGTGAAGCGACTGGGTTAACGTGCCGTTCGGCATAAAATTGCCGGCAACCCCGGCATGAACGTGCCGGTTGCTGCGCGAGGATAGCGGTGCTAGGCATGAAATTGCACCGGCAAGCGCCTCTCCTGGCGTCTGTTCGGTCCCATAGCCGGCCCGGCTTTTCCAGGGTGCGGCTCTTCAGGTTGACGTTCGCATGATGCATTTTCCCCGCCCCTCGTACCGACCGGTTACCACCGGCCGGGTCGCGAGCGCGCAGGGTGCCCAGGGCCAGATGCCGGGGCGTGGATCGCGAGCAGAGGCATTTTTCGAAACCACAAGCGGCACGGACAAGGGCGGCAATTCCGCCACCACGTCGCCGTATCACAATCGCGCGCGGCGGATGCCGCCAGGCCCCGGACCGCGCGCCCGGAGAATAATAAATGACCATGCGTATGCTGATCGACGCGCGGCACCGGGAAGAGACCCGGGTTGCCGTCGTCAAAGGGAACCGGATCGAGGAGTTTGATTTCGAGTCCGCCGAGCGCAAGCAGCTCAAGGGCAATATCTATCTAGCCAAGGTTACCCGGGTCGAGCCGTCGCTGCAGGCGGCGTTCATCGATTACGGCGGCAATCGCCACGGTTTCCTCGCCTTCTCGGAAATCCATCCCGATTATTACCAGATCCCCAAGGAAGATCGCGACGCCCTGCTGCGCGAAGAGGCCGAGCATGCCGCCGAAGAGGCTGCGCTGCGCGCCCAGATCGATGCCGAGGACGATCTCCATGCCGAAGAACATGGCGACGATCACGACGACGGTTTCGAGCCCGATGCCGAATCGGTCGAGCGGTTCGAGGATGATGGCGGGGCCGACCCCGAGGTAAGCGCCGGGGCGGAGAGCAAGGGCCGCGGCCGCCGCAAGCGCAGCGCCGCCGACGATGCGGTCGACGATCTTCGCGAGCGCCGCACCAACCTGCGCCATCGCTACAAGATCCAGGACGTGATCCGCCGCCGCCAGGTGCTGCTGGTCCAGGTCGTCAAGGAAGAGCGCGGCAACAAGGGCGCTGCGCTGACCACCTACCTGTCGCTCGCGGGCCGTTACTGCGTGCTGATGCCCAACACGTCGCATGGCGGCGGCATCAGCCGGAAGATCTCGAACGCGGGCGACCGCAAGCGCCTGAAGTCGATCATGGCGGACATGAAGCTGCCCCCGTCGATGGGCTGCATCGTCCGTACCGCCGGCCTCCAGCGCACCAAGGTCGAGATCAAGCGCGACTTCGACTATCTCGCCCGGCTGTGGGACGGAATCCGCGAGACCACGCTGTCGTCGTCGGCGCCTGCCCTGGTCTATGGCGACAGCGACCTGCTGAAGCGCGCGATCCGCGATATCTACAACCGTGACATCGACGAGGTGATCGTCGAGGGCGAGGCCGGGTATCGCCAGGCCAAGGAGTTCATGAAGCTCCTGATGCCGAGCCATGCCCGCAAGGTGAAGCATTATTCCGATCCGGTGCCGCTGTTCCAGCGCAGCCATGTCGAGGAACAGCTCGCCGCGATGTACCATCCGGTCGTGCAGCTCAAATCGGGCGGCTATCTGGTGATCAACCCGACCGAGGCGCTTGTCTCGATCGACATCAACTCCGGCCGGTCGACCCGCGAGCACAGCATTGAGCAGACCGCGACCGCGACCAACCTTGAGGCGGCGCACGAG
This sequence comes from Sphingomonas sp. QA11, assembly GCF_028473665.1. GTDB lineage: Bacteria > Pseudomonadota > Alphaproteobacteria > Sphingomonadales > Sphingomonadaceae > Sphingomonas > Sphingomonas phytovorans. The sequence goes on from NZ_CP098774.1 coordinate 277,366, forward strand.
ATCGCCCGGCAGTTGCGCCTGCGCGACATGGCCGGCCTCGTCGTCATCGACTTCATCGATATGGACAATGGGTCCAACGTCCGGAAGGTCGAGAAGGCGATGAAGGAGGCATTGAAGAACGATCGCGCCCGCATCCAGGTCGGCCGCATCTCAAGCTTCGGCCTGATGGAAATGAGCCGCCAACGCCTGCGCACCGGCGTGCTCGAGGCATCGACCCGCCAGTGCCCGCATTGCGAAGGCACCGGCCTGGTGCGCACCGCATCGTCGGCCGGCCTGTCCGCGCTGCGCCTGATCGAGGACGAGGCGGCGCATGGCCGCGGATCGCAGCTCCTGCTGCGCGCCAGCCAGGAAGCCGCGTTCTACCTGCTCAACCGCAAGCGCGCCGAACTGGCCGAGATCGAGGATCGCTATGGCGTGACGATCGAGGTCGCGCCTGACGGCGAGCAGGAAGGCGCGCGCATGTCGGTCGATGTCTCCGGGCCGCCGCCGGCGCACGCCCCGCGCTTCGAGGCACCGATCGAGGAGATCGAGGACGATATCGAAGAGGATATCGAGGATGAGATCGACGAGGTCGAGGACGAGGAAGAAGAGGAGGCACCCCGCGAGGCGCGCGCTCCCCGCGAGCAGCGCGAGCGTGGCGAACGCGCTGAAGGCGACGAGGGCGGTTCGCGCCGCCGCCGCCGCCGTCGCGGTCGTCGCGGTCGCAATCGTCCTGAGGGCGAGGAGGGTTCAGCCCAGCAGAGTGATGGCGAAGAGGGCGAGGCCGAGACCGAGACTGATGCCGAGGTCGAGACCGCCGGCGAGGGCGAGGCCGAGTTCGCTGGCGAGCAGCCAGTGTCGGGCGAGGGCGCCGAAGGCCGCCGTCGTCGCGGACGGCGCGGTCGTCGCGGTGGCCGTCGCGGCGAGGGCGATCGCGCCGAGGGCGGCGAAGTCGCACCGGTCGACGCCGAAGCTGATCAGGCGGAGCCGATCGTCGAAGCGCCGGTAGCGGAAGAAGCGCCAGCCGAGGTCGAGGCGCCCAAGAAGGGCCGTCGTCGTCCCAAGGCACGCGAGGCCGCCGAGGTCGCGGCACCGGAGCCAGTTGTCGAGGCAGCACCGGTCGCCGTTGAAGCCGAGGCCAAGCCGGCCAAGCCGAAGCGGGCGCGTCGCACCAAGGCGGCTGCCGCGGCTGAGGCCGAGATGGCCCCTGAAGCGGTCGCCATGCCCGAGCCCGTCGCGGTCGAGGCACCCGTCGAGGCCCCGGCCAAGCCGAAGCGCTCGCGCAAGAAGGCAGCCCCCGAAGCGGTTGCCGCCGAGCCCGAGGCTTCGGCCATTCCGCTGGGCAGCGATGCCAATGGTGCGGCACCGGCCGACGAGATGGCTAATAGCGGCATCGATCCCGATCCGGGCGAAGCGGGTTCCCCCCGTCGCGGCTGGTGGCAGCGGACCTTCGGGCAATAATGCCGAACCGCTCGTCCTTTTCGGGGGCGGGCAGGGGTCGAAGTGGAAACGGCGGGGGCTCGATGCCTCCGCCGTTTTCTTTTGGCGCACTGAACCGGGTCCCCGGTTCCCGGATTTCAGCCGGCGACTATGGTCGAACCATCCGAAATCGACAAAGCCGTCGATCGCAGACTGAAGGGAACGCAGCGGCCATGCCGATCCATGACAGTGCATCGAAAGGATATGAGGCAGGCGCGAGCATTTATGTGAGTGGCCGTCCCGACTATCCGCCCGAGGCGCGCCGGTGGCTTGGCGAGGTCCTCGGTGTCGGTCCCGGTCGCTCGACGCTTGAGGTCGGGGCGGGCACCGGCAAGTTCCTCCCCTTGCTGGAAGACTGTGGCGGCCACATCCTGGCGCTCGAGCCGGTCGAGGCGATGCGCGACCTGCTCGCCCGCGATCATCCCGGCGTGAAAGCGATCGCCGGAACGGCAGAGGCAATCCCGCTGCCGGACGCCAGCATAGACGTGGTGGTCTGCGCGCAGGCCTTTCACTGGTTCGCGAGCGCCGCCGCCCTGGCCGAGATACGCCGCGTGCTCGTCCCGGGCGGCATGCTGGGGCTCGTCTGGAACGTCCGCGACGAAAGCGTCCCCTGGGTCGCGGCGCTGTCGGCGATCACCGATCCATGGGAAGGAAACACGCCCCGATACCGGACCGGGGAATGGCGACAGGTTTTTCCTGCTCCGGGCTTCGTCTTCGCCGGAGAGTGCCGCGCCGCCAATAGGCATGTCGGCAAGCCGGAGCAGGTGATCGTCCAGCGCACATTGTCCGTCAGCTTCATCGCGGCCCTGCCGGCCGGGCAGCGGGAGGAGGTGGCGCGCAAGGTTCGCTCCCTGATCGCCGCGACACCGGAACTGGCGGAAAGCGAAACAATCGCCTTTCCGTACGAAACGCGAATGTTCGCCTATCGCAGGACGGAGTGACTCGGCCCGACTCTCCGGCGTGATGCTGTTTGCCGTGGAAAAGGGCTGGGTGCGGCCTTCACCGGCCATTCACCCCGCGAACGGCAGTGCCTGCCGTCACTCCAATTGCCTGTGAGGGATTTCTCGGCGATATGTCGTCCATGAAGCGGCTCATCGCGCTGTTCGCGGTTTCCATCCTCCTCTGGGCTCAACCGGTCGCGGCGCAATCGATCCTGCGCGACGCCGAGACCGAGGCGATGTTCAACGACATGTCGCGCGGCCTGATCCTGGCGGCGGGGCTGTCGCCCAACAACGTCCGCGTCGTGCTGATCAACGATGATTCGATCAACGCCTTCGTCGTCGGGGGGCAGACCGTCTATGTTCATTCGGGCCTGCTCCAGGCGGCGGACAACGCCAATGAGGTCCAGGGCGTGATCGCGCACGAGCTCGGCCATATCGCCGACGGGCATGTCATCCTGCAGGGCGCCGGCACCAGGCCGGCGATCGGCATCACCCTGCTCAGCATGGTGCTCGGCCTCGCCGCGATGGCGGCTGGCGCGGGGGATGCGGGCGCGGGAATCATGGCCGCCGGCCAGGCGGCGGGAATGGGCAAGTTCCTTGCCTTCACCCGCGTGCAGGAAGCGACGGCGGATGCCACCGGCGCGAAATTCCTGCGCGAGGCCGGTATTAGCGGGCGGGGCATGCTGAGCTTCTTCAAGAAGCTGCAGAGCGAGGAATATGCCTATGGCCTGGCCAATATCGATCCCTTCGCGCAGAGCCACCCGCTGAGCGGCGCGCGCATCGCCAATCTGACCGGGGACGTCATGTCCTCCCCCGCCTGGAACAAGCCGAACGACCCTGCGCTGGAGGATCGGTTCCGTCGGGTGAAGGCCAAGCTGCGGGGCTATGTCGCGACCTATCAGCAGACGTTGAACGATTTCCCGGAGCACGACCAGTCGATCTACGCGCATTACGCCCGCGCCTATGCGTGGCATAAGGCCGGCTATCCCGACAAGGCGGACGCCGAATCCGAGGCGCTGGTGAAGGCAGTGCCGCACGACCCCTATTTCCTCGAGATCAAGGGCCAGATCCTGCTCGAGGCGGGCAAGCCCAACGAAGCGCTTGGCCCCCTGCGCGAAGCGACCGAGCTGTCGCGCAACGCGCCGCTGATCGCCACGACCTTCGGCCATGCGCTGATCGCGACCGACAACAAGGCGAACTATCCGGAGGCGATTAAGGTCTTGCGCCAGGCGGTGGCGCGCGACGACGACAATCCGTTTGCCTGGTATCAGCTCGGTACTGCCTATTCACGGTCGGGCGACGAACCGCGTGCCCTGCTCGCGACGGCGGAGCAGGCGAGCCTGACCGGCGATGTCCGCACCGCGGCCTATGCCGCGCGGGGTGCGATGCAGGGGATCCCGCCCAACAGCAGCGACTGGATTCGCGCGCAGGACATCGCCATGACCGCGCAGAACGAAATGGACGACAACCCGAAGAAGTATAAACGCCGATGATCGAACGCCTGTCGAAAAATCCGCTGGCGCTCGCCGCGCTGGCGCTGGCCGCTGCGTTGGTCGGCGCGGGCGCCCTGTGGCTGGTCCAGCTCGCCGCGCCCTCCTCGCTCGCCAGTGCTGATCAGGCGCGTGTCGAGCGTGTCGTGCACGATTATGTGCTCGCCCATCCCGAGATCATCCCCGAGGCGATGGACCGCCTGCGCGCGCGGGAGACGGGCAAGGCGATCGCGGCGAACAGCGATGCCATTCTGAAGCCGTTCGGCAGCGCCTGGGCGGGCAACCCGAACGGCGACGTCACCGTGGTCGAATATTTCGACTATAATTGCGGCTATTGCCGCGCCAGCCTGCCCAATGTCGCGCAGCTCATTGCGTCCGACCCCAAGGTGAAAGTGGTCTATCGCGAACTGCCGATCCTGGCCGAGACAAGCGCCGCCGCCGCCAGGCTGAGCCTTGCCGCCGCCGACCAAGGGAAGTTCACGGCATTCCATGACGCGCTGTACGCCGCCGGGCAGGTGACGCCGGAGAGCATGGCGGCCGCGGCGAAATCCGCTGGTATCGACATGCAGCGCGCCGCCGCGTTCGCACCGCGCGCGGAGGCGGAGATCGCCAGCAACCTCGCGATCATGCGGCAGCTCGGCATGACCGGCACGCCGAGTTTCGTGATCGGGAATCATGTCGTCTCCTCGGTCCTCTCGTTCGAGGAGCTGCAGAAGGCGGTGGCGGCTGCGCGTGCCGCCAGCTGAGTTTTCGCGGGGCGGTTGTTCCGCCCCGATGGCGACATTATTTGTGCCCCAACGAAAAGGGGCTCCATGGAAACCATCCTGTCCGTAAAGGGCGTCTCCAAGACTTATGCGTCCGGCCATCGTGCGCTCGAACCGGTCGATCTCGATATCAGGAAAGGCGAAATCTTCGCGCTGCTCGGGCCGAACGGCGCCGGCAAGACGACGCTGATCAGCATCATCTGCGGGATCGTCACGCCCTCGTCGGGCAGCGTCACGGTGATGGGGCATGATGCGCTGACCGATTATCGCTCGGCGCGCCGGCTGATCGGGCTGGTGCCGCAGGAGCTGTCGGTCGACATGTTCGAGACGGTGCTGGCGACCGTCCGTTTCAGCCGCCGCCTGTTCGGGCGGCCCGGGCACGATGCCTATATCGAACAGGTGCTGCGCGACCTGTCATTGTGGGACAAGCGCAAGTCGAAGATCATGGAATTGTCGGGTGGCATGAAGCGCCGCGTGCTGATCGCCAAGGCGCTGTCCCACGAACCCGACATCCTGTTCCTCGACGAGCCCACGGCGGGCGTCGACGTGTCGCTTCGCCGCGACATGTGGAAGCTGATCCACCGGCTGCGCGAAAAGGGCACGACCATCATCCTGACCACTCATTATATCGACGAGGCGGAGGAGATGGCGGACCGGGTCGGCGTGATCGACAAGGGCAGGATCATCCTGGTCGAGCAGAAGGCCGAGCTGATGAAGCGGCTGGGCAAGCGGCAGATGCTGATCTCGCTGCAGGAGCCGATGACGAGCGTGCCGGCCGCGCTGGGCGAATGGCAGGTCGAACTGGCCGATGAGGGCCGCACGCTGACCTACAGCTTCAACGCGGAGGACGAGCATATCCCGGCGCTGCTGGGCAAGCTCGGCGAGCTCGGTATCGGTTACAAGGACCTGGAGACTCACAAGAGCTCGCTCGAGGACATCTTCGTCGACCTTGTCGAACACAAGCCGGCGGAGAAAGCGGCATGAGCGGGGCGGGTATCAACACCCATGGCATCTGGGCGATCTATCGCTTCGAGATGGCGCGCGCGCTGCGCACCTTGTGGCAGAGCCTGGTCACGCCGGTGATCACCACGTCGCTTTATTTCGTGGTGTTCGGCGGCGCGATCGGATCGCGCATGCAGGAGGTTGGCGGGGTCGGTTACGGCAGCTTCATCGTGCCCGGTCTCATCATGCTGTCGCTGCTGACCCAGAGCATCTCCAATGCGTCTATCGGCATCTATTTCCCCAAATTCACCGGCACCATGTTCGAACTTCTCTCGGCGCCCGTCTCGGCGATGGAGATGGTGGTCGGCTATGTCGGCGCGGCGGCGACCAAGTCGATCGTGCTGGGGCTGATCATCCTCGCCACGGCGGCGCTATTCGTGCCGCTGCACATCGCGCACCCGCTGGCGATGCTGACCTTCCTGGTGCTGACCAGCGTGACGTTCAGCCTGTTCGGCTTCATCATCGGCATCTGGGCCAAGGGGTTCGAGCAGCTGAGCTTCGTGCCCGCGCTGCTGATCACGCCGCTGACCTTCCTTGGTGGCGCCTTCTACTCGATCGACATGCTGCCCGAGCCGTGGCGCACGGTCAGCCTGTTCAACCCGGTCGTCTATCTGGTCAGCGGATTCCGCTGGGCGTTCTTCGACAAGGGCGATGTCAGTGTCGCGGTGAGCCTTGGCGTGACGGCGCTGTTCCTGGTGGCGTGCCTCGTGCTGGTCGGGTGGATCTTCAAGACCGGCTGGCGCCTGAAGAATTGATCCAAATCCTCCCCGGAACGGGGAGGATCTGATCACATCACCGGCAGCGTCACCTTCGACCCGGCGCACACCTTTTGCGTCGCCTTCACGAAATCGCCGGCCCTGGCGCGGGCGATGTTCGGCACGAATTTCTGCGGGTTGCGGTCGAGCATCGGGAACCAGCTCGACTGGACCTGCACCATGATGCGGTGCCCCTTGAGGAAGACGTGGTCACGCTCGTGCAGCGGCACGTCCCAGGCCATGACCTTGCCCGGCACCAGCGCCTGGGGCGCCGTGTCGCTGGCGAGGAAGCGGCCGCGACGAACGTCCATCGCGATCGGGAGCTGATAGCCATTCAATGACCTGGCATAGTCGCCGGGCTGAAATTGTTCGGGCGCCTTCACATAATTGTCGGGGAAGACGTCGATCAGCTTGACCACGAAATCGCTGTCGGTGCCGCTGGTCGAGGCCATCAGCCTCGCGGCGACGCTGCCGGTGACGGTGAGGTTCGCGGTCAGCGGCGCGGTCATGTAGCTCAGCACGTCGGGCCGCCCGCCGAGGAAGCGCTGGTCGGCCGCTTCCCACCAGCGCCAGTCGGGGCTGAGATAGGTGCCCGACATCGGCCGCTGGCGGAACGGCACCGGGTTCGCGGGATCGGAGACATAATCGCGGCACGCTTCGCCGGCCGGGGGCGCGGTGAAGGAGAGCGAACCGTCGGCGTGGAGGAACAGGTCCTTCGCCCTGGCGCCGGTCGCCGGCCAGCTTTTATAGTCCTGCCATTTCCAGCTGCCGCCCTGGAAGCTCTTCACGCCAGCTTCGGGCCGCTTGCCCTTGCCGTGGAGCCAATAAGCGAAAAAGGGCGCCTCGATCTGGTCGAGGAACTGCTGGCCGCTCGGCACGCCATAAGGGATGGGGCCGAGGGTGTCGTTGGACGTGCGCCAGGTACCGTGCGCCCAGGGGCCGGCGACCATCGACACGAGCCCGTCGGGATCGTTCTGCTTCTGCTTGAAATAGATCTGCCAGGAGCCCCAGGGGTCCTCCTGGTCCCAATAGCCGGCGACGTTCAGCGTCGGCACCGTCGCCTTGCCGAGCGTGTCGCTCCAGCGCTGGCTCGTATAGAAGCTGTCGTGATTGGGGTGGTCGAGCAGCGACGTGAACATCGGCACCCGTCCCTTGAAGTACCGCTTGTCGATATTCTCGACAGGGCCGATCTTCAGGAACCAGTCATAGGTGTCGTAGCTGTCATAGTCGAACGCCTTGTTGTCGTTCTTGTCGATCTGGAGCCCATAGACCCAGTCGGTCGCATAGCTCAGCCGCAGCGCGCCGTTGCGGTGCAGATCGTCGTTCATCCAATAGTCGATCCACGCCGCCTGCGGGCTGACCGCCTTCAGCGCCGGATGCGGATGGGCGAGCGCGACCGCCGCGGCGAAGCCGGGATAGGAGACGCCCATCATCCCGACCTTGCCGTTATTGTCCGGCACGTTCTTCACCAGCCAGTCGATCGAATCATAGGCATCGGTCGCCTCGTCGATCGCCTTGGGATCGTTCGGATGGACCGCCGTCGACAGGGTGAAGACGCCATCGGACTTGAAGCGCCCGCGCATCGATTGCGAGACGAAGATATAGCCGTCCCTGTCCAGCGCGGCCCAGCCCTTCGGCACCGACGACGGTGCGGTGAGGCTGAGGCCATAGGGCGTGCGCGAGAAGAGGATCGGCAACGGGCCGGTCTGGTTGCGCGGGCGAAGGATGACGGTCTGCATCCTTGCGCCGTCGCGCATCGGCACCATCACCTCCTGGAGGATATAGGGCGATTGGGTGGTTTCGGCCGGGGCGGGAAGGGGGGCCGCCTGGGGATGGCCGGCGATCGCGGGAGCAGTCGCGCCGAGCAGGAGCGCCACGACGGCGCAGGCGGATTTCAGGTGATGCACGAAAGTCTCCCCGGCTTGATGCCCGCATCCTGCGGCCGGACGGGCGGAAGTCAATCGTTGCGCACGGATACGACCCGCTTGCCTGGGCGGTTCGACATTCAGAACCGGCCCGTCGGCGGCCCAAAGAGGATGGTTCGCGCGGAGGCGCGGAGGACGCGGAGCAGCTGCGGCCGGCAGCTCGGGCGGTTTGCGGTGATAAGTACGTCCACAAACACGCAGCTTACCAGCGCCCGATGATCGAGCTCATATCAGCTCAGCGCCCTCCGCGCCTCTGCGCGAACCCTTCTCCTTGCTGCAACCGCGCCAACGGGCTGGTCACGCATCCTTGGTCGCGTTCCGCTTCGCCAGGATCGCGGCCAGGGGATTGGGCCTGGGTTCCCCGACTTTCTTCAGGGTGTTCTGGTCGCGGTGTGTGAACGGTGCCTCGCGGCCATGCACCAGGAGGACGGTATCGGTGACATAGCTCCAAGTGCCATCGGCATTGAAACTGATCTCGATGCGATAGTTGTCAGTCCGGAACGCATATTCGAGAAAGGCGGTCGAGCAGATGCCATAGCCGGTCTCGCCACGGGTCGCGGACACCACCAGGCTGTCGGCGTCGGCAGTCGACTGGCCGGAAGCGAGCGCCACCTGGCCGCGCGGAATCGCCAGGGTCTGGAGAACGAGGCCGGTCGCGGGCTCCCACAGCCAGTAGCCGACCTGGTCGTGGAAGGTGATGTCCTCTTCCTCGGTCGTGATGTGGATGTGGTAGCGGAGCCCGTAGAAGAGCTGCGGCCCGTTCGCCTGCGGGTCGATCGGATCGAAATCGATATGCTCGATGAAGACACGGCGTTCGGGTCCGTCCGCCTTTGGGTTCAGGTCGACGCCCTTGCGGGCGCGCCAGCGCCCCGCCAGCCGCCGAAGCGGCCCCAGATTGGCGAGCGTATCGGGATCGACGTCGCTTGGTTCGGTGAAGACGTCTTCCGGGAAACCAATCATCGGAGATCCTTTCGGGTTGAACGGCAAGGGAGCAGGTCGAGCGGGATTTTCAAAGCCCGATTTCGTTTCGGAAGCGTGTGGAAAGGGTGGCCTGGCTTGCGGTTCGTGGCGTTAATCGGGACGGTCGGCTGATATTCGTCGAATAATGCGGCCGGAATGGCACTTATTCGTTCATGAGGGGTTTCGGTACGCAATCGTATCAAAAACGATGTAACCTCAGGAGCAGAATATGAAGATGATCACCCTGTGCAGCGCGCTGGCGCTGGCCGCGATCGGTTGCGCACCGCTTTCTGCCCAGCAGCCGCAGGATTGGCGCGGCAATGGCAGTTCAGGTTGGGACCGCGATTCATTCTGGCGCGGTGCGCCCGCCGGCCCGCGCGAGCGGATCACCTTCCTGCAGCAGCGCATCGATCGCGGCGTGGCGGATCGCAGCCTCGACCGGGGCGAGGCACGCCGCGCGCAATATCAGCTCAACAGCATTCGCATGGATCTGAACCGTGGCCGCATGACACCCGATCGCCGCGACATGATCCTCGGCCGGCTTGACGATCTGAGCCGTTCGCTGCGCTGGATGCGCAACAACGACCGGGGCGGGTATCCGAACGGCCGTGACGGGTATCAAAACGGCCGTGACGGCTATCAGAACGGCCGTGACGGCTATGGCGGCCAGGTCGTGACGCGCGAGGATGATCGCCGATTCGCGACCGACTATGACGCCTCGCGCGATTATCGCGACGATCCCCGCTATACGGAGCGTCGCCTGTCGTCGAACGACCAGGTCTATCGCGGTTCCGACGGGCGCTATTATTGCAAGCGCAATGACGGCACGACCGGCCTGATCGTCGGTGCCATCGGTGGCGGCATCCTCGGCAACATCATCGATGGTGGCCATAACCGGGCAGCGGGCACGCTGATCGGCGGTGCGCTGGGCGCGCTGGCCGGCAAGTCGATCGACCAGAAGAACAGCGACGTCCGTTGCCGCTGATCGGCGGGGATCAATCTCTCGATAGTTAAAGGAGGCCCCGTCGACGAACCGGCGGGGCCTCGTCGTTTGTGCGCGGTGCGTGCGGGCGCCGGGTAGACGCCGTATGGTCGATTCGATCGGCCCCGGGGAGGGAATCATGGCCAGTTTCATCATCTGCCGGCAGGCTGCGCGTGTGGCCGCGGGGCTTGCGGTCGTCGCGGCCGGCACCGCCTTTGCCGAGACCATCACGATCAGCGGACATTTTCCCGCGCGGAACCGCGAGGCGAGTTATCTGCAGCGGCTGGCGATCGACCAGTTCCGCGGCCGCGATGGCGCGCAACTCTCCAACGCGATCGGCGATGCGCTCGCCGAGGCCCGGAACGGGAGCGGACCTCATTTCATGCTGCTCGGCGATCCCGGCACCCGGGCTGACGGCGTGCTGAGCGGATCGGCAACGTCGGACTGGGAGGAGCACAGGGTGCAACTCACGCGCAACCGCTGCGTCGAGCGTGCAGAGCCGGAGCCGGGGAAAAAAGGCGACGGCAAATGCACCAGACATGAAGACGTGCCGGTCCCGTGCATGGAGCGCACGACGAGCCTGACCGCGTCGCTGCGCATCGTGCGCACGCGAGACGGCGCGATCGTCTATAGTTCGACCAAGCCCCGCAGCGAGACGATAAGCTGGTGTCCCGGCGAAAGCCCTTCGCGCAGTGCCGAAGCCACGATTGCGAGCATGATCGACGATATCGCCGGGGAGACGCGCGGCGATATCGCGCCGAAAGGCGAGACCTACAAGGTCCGGTATCGGGAGGATCGCACCGGCCTGTCGAAACACTTGGCTGAGCAGTTCAAGGCAGTGCTACGGCAGACCAAGACCGATGGCCCGGGCGCCTGTGCCGGCTGGGCGTCGATCGCTCGCGAGCAGCCTGGCCAGCACGCGCTCCTCTTCAACATGGGGCTGTGCACCGAGGAACGCGGGGATTATCCGGGGGCGATCGATCTGTACCGCCAGGCCGGGGCCGCGAAGCATGGGGACGACGTCAAGGTGGCGATCGGCCGGGCCCAGTCGCTGATCGCGGGCGCCGAGGATGAGGCGCGTTTCCGGCGCCGCTAGCCCGAAAAAGGTCCGCCACGCCGAAAGCGGGTCCGACGTGGCGGTAGTAGGACAGGGTTAGAGACGAGAACTTTAGTTGCGCGCGACGGGGGCCTTGGCGGGCTGGTCGTTGCGGGCGATCTCGGGCGCCTTCGCGTCGCACTTGACGATCGGGGTGGTGATACCCTTGCCGTGCGGCGCGACGTGCTGGGCCAGGGCGCATTGGCGGGCGCCATCGGTACGCGGCGCATCCGACGCGGCGACGGCCGGGGCGGCGGCGCCCAGCAGCGCGGCAGTGAAAGCGATACGGACAAGCATGGACTATTCCTCGTAAATAATTGCGAGTATGCCCTATAGCCGCGTGGTCTTTGCTGGCCTTGCGCCGGTCGGTGACAAAGTGTTGCTGGCTGCGTTACGGCCATCGAAGCGATTGACCCTCACGGAGCACCTTCCTACCTCGCACTGCAACATGACAGCAATGAACAACCGCCCCAGCCCCGACGTCGCCCCCACGATCCTGCTGGTCGAAGACGACCCGGCACTGCGCACGCTGTCCACCCGCGCGTTGCAGGAGCATGGCTATATCGTTCGCCCGGCATCCGCCGCGCCCGAGATGTGGCTGGCGCTGAAGGCGGGGCCGGTCGATCTGGTCCTGCTCGACATCATGCTCCCGGGCACCAGCGGGATCGATCTCTGCCGCCAGCTGCGCAAGACAAGCGACGTGCCGATCATCTTCGTCAGCGCGAAGGGCAGCGAGACCGATCGGGTGATCGGGCTTGAGCTCGGCGCTGACGATTATCTCGCCAAGCCGTTCGGCACGCGCGAACTCGCGGCGCGAGTCCGGGCAGTGCTTCGCCGCGGGGCGCTCGACCGGCGCAGCGGGGAGCGCGAGCAGGGCGTGCTCAGCTTCGACGGCTGGACGGTCAACCTGCCGCGCCGCGAGCTGCTGTCCCCCGCCGGCGCGGTGGTCGAGCTGACCGGCGCCGAATTCGACCTGCTGACCAGCCTGCTCGATCATGCCGGCCGGGTCATCGCGCGCGAGCGGCTGATCGAATTGTCGCGCACCCGGCTGACCGACAGCTCGGATCGCAGCGTCGACGTGCTGGTCAGCCGGCTGCGGCGCAAGCTGACTCATGGCGATAAAGCGGCGCCGATCGTCACGGTTCGCGGTGTGGGCTATATGCTGAACACGGGCGTCATCCGTAGTTGAAGCATTTCGTGCGCCCGTCGATGGGCCTGCTCGGGCAGGTCGTCGCGATCCTGCTGCTCGTGGTCATTGTCGAATTCGCCGCGAGCACCATCTTCTACGAGCGCGCGAGCCATTTTTCGCTAAGCGGTGACCGGGCGCGGCGACTGGCCGAGCATTTGGTCATCGCCCGCCGCCTGGTCGCCGAGCTTCCCGCCGGCGAACGGCCGGCAATGGCGGCCGAGCTGTCGACCGATCACTATATGATGGCGTGGGAGCGCAGCCGCCCGCCGCCCCCGCCGCTCGCCCCGTCGCTCGACAGCATGCGCAAGGAGGTCGTCGCCTGGGAGCCGACTCTCGCGCCCACCGACCTCCGCTTTCGCGTGGTGTCGCTCGGCAGTTCCTCAGTGGTTGTCGGCGGCGTGACTCTTCCCGACGGAAGCTGGCTTCATTTCCAGACGCTGAAGCCGGTCGCCAATCTCGATTTCTCGCCGAGCCGGATCCTCATCGCGTCGATGCTGGCGATCGCCGCGATGCTGCTGGGCGGATTGCTCATCCGCCGGACGTTGCAGCCAATGCGCCTGCTGGCCGATGCGGCCGATCGCTTCGGCAGCCCGAACCAGACTCAGGTGCAGGAAGCTGGGCCGGGGGAAGTGCGCCGCGTGATCGGCGCGTTCAATCGCATGCAGGCGCGTATTCACCGGCTGATCGTCGATCGCACCCAGGCGCTGGCGGCGGTCGGGCACGATCTGCGCACGCCGCTCGCACGCCTCAGGCTGCGCGCCGACCGTGTGGTCGAGCCCGACCTGCGCGACACGATCCATGCGGATGTCGCCGAGATGGAGGCGATGGTCTCCTCCCTCCTCGCTTTTCTCGGCGGGGAACAGGATGCCGAGAAGCCGGTGCTGATCGACCTGGCTGTGCTGTGCGCGACGATCGCCGACAATGCCTGGGATGTCGGTCGCGACGCGCGGTATGTCGGGCCCGATCATCTGAACATGCTGATCAGGCCCTCGGCGATGCGGCGGGCGATCGGCAATCTCGTCGAGAACGGTTTGCATTATGGCAATGCCGTCGTGATCACGCTCACCGGCCGGGCTGAGCATATCGTCATTTGGGTTGACGATGACGGCCCGGGTATCCCGCCGGAATCGCTCGAGGCGGTGCTTGAGCCGTTCGTCCGACTCGACACCGCGCGCCGCCGCGACACCGTGGGTTTCGGGCTGGGGCTGTCGATCGTGGTGAAGGCGATCGAGAATGAGGGTGGCGCGCTCAGGCTGTCCAACCGGCGCGAAGGCGGCCTGCGCGCGGAAATCATCCTGCCAACCCGCCAGACATAATTCCTTACAGACATGCGGCATCGCAGCAAAACTGCGATCCTAGATACCCTCCCTAAGCCGCGTCCGAAATGTTGGACGCGGTATCAGGAGTCCAACAGTGAACGACCTTATTGGCCGCGTCATCAGTTTCGAAAAGCAGGTGTTTCCCAATCATAGCGCGCTCTTCGCGCAGCTCGTGAGCGACGGGCAGAGCCCCAAGGCGCTGATGATATCCTGCGCCGATTCGCGCGTGGTGCCCGAGCAGATCCTCCAGGCCGGCCCTGGCGAGCTGTTCGTCTGCCGCAATGCGGGCAACATCGTCCCGCCCTTTTCCAATCACAATGGCGGCGTGTCCTCCACGGTCGAATATGCCGTGATGGCGCTCGGTGTGCGCGACATCATCGTGTGCGGCCATGCCGATTGCGGCGCGATGAAGGCGCTGATGAACCCCGCCGGGCTCGAGCGCATGCCCAATGTTGCTGCATGGCTGCGCCACAGCGACGCCGCATGTTCCGTGGTGAACGACTGCTATCCGTCCGACATGGAGGATGCAGAGCGTGTCCGTGCCGCCGCGCTCGAGAATGTCGTCGCCCAGATCGCGCATCTGCGCACTCATCCGTCGGTCGCCTCGGCGATCGCGCGTGGCGAACTGGCGCTGCACGGCTGGTTCGTCGACATCCGCGAGGGCGTGATCCTTGCCCTTGACGGCGAGACCGGCCGTTTCGCCACCATCGCCGACGACCGTCCCATTCCGGTCGCTCTGGTGGCGGCGCAGCGCCTCGCCGCCAGCTCCCACGCGCTGGAGGCGGCGGAATGAAGATCGCCGGTTTTGAGATGCCGTCGTTCGGCGTCATCTCGCGTGACTTCACGGCCTCGATCGTTGTTTTCCTCGTCGCGATGCCCCTCTGCATGGGCATCGCGGTCGCCTCCGGCGTGCCGCCCGAAAGAGGCCTGATCACCGGCATCATCGGCGGTGTCGTGGTCGGTTTCCTCGCCGGATCGCCCCTTCAGGTCAGCGGCCCCGCCGCTGGCCTCGCGGTCATCGTGTTCGAGCTCGTGCGCGACAAGGGCCTCTCTGCGCTTGGCCCGATCCTGATTCTTGCCGGCATTATCCAGGTCATCGCCGGTATCGCGAAGCTTGGCGGCTGGTTCCGCGCGATCTCGCCCGCCGTGGTGCACGGCATGCTCGCGGGCATCGGCGTGCTGATCGTGGTCGGCCAGTTCCATGTGCTGTTCGACGCGACCCCGCTGTCGAGCGGCCTCGCCAACATTGCGGCGATGCCGGGCCGGCTGCTTGGCCTGTCGTTCGACGTCTCGGGGGTCGAGCGTGCCTTCGCGATCGGCCTGCTGACGATCCTAACTATGCTTGGCTGGGAGCGCTTCCGCCCCGCGGCCCTGAAGCAGGTACCCGGCGCGCTGCTCGGCGTGCTGGCCGGTACGCTGGTCGCATTCAGCCTCGGCCTCGACGTGAGCCGGGTCAACGTACCCCAGTCTATCGCCTCGGCGATCGCGCTGCCGGGCCCGGACCTGCTACAGAAGTGGATGGACCCGTCGATCCTGGTGGCGGCACTCGCCATCGCGTTCATCGCCAGCGCCGAGACGCTGCTGTCGGCTGCCGCGGTCGACAAGATGCATGATGGCGTCCGGACCAACTACAACAAGGAATTGCGTGCCCAGGGCATCGGCAACCTGCTGTGCGGCCTCGCCGGCGCCCTGCCGATGACCGGCGTGATCGTGCGCAGCTCGGCCAACGTGCAGGCAGGCGCTAAGACGCGCCTGTCGACCATCCTTCACGGTACCTGGATCCTCGGCTTCGTCGCGCTGCTGCCGTGGCTGTTGCGTGAGATCCCGATGGCGGCGCTCGGCGCCGTGCTGGTGGTGACCGGCTGGCGTCTGGTGGGCATCGCGCATGTCCGCCATCTGTTCGGCAGCTACGGCATGTTGCCCGCCGCGATCTGGGCCATCACCCTGATCCTGGTCGTGGTGGAAGACCTGCTGACCGGCGTGCTGGTCGGTATCGCGCTCTCGCTGCTCGAACTGATCCCGCATGTCCGCCGCCTGCGCCTGAAGGTCGCATCGGAGGACGGGGGCAGGGCAGTGCAGCTTTCGGGCAGCGCGACCTTTGTGACCCTGCCCAAGCTGTCGGACGCCCTGGAAGGGCTGCCGTCAGGGGAGAAGGTGCGGCTCGACGTGTCGAAGCTGTCGACCATCGACCATACGTGCGCCGAGTTGCTCAAGGACTGGCTGGTCCGCCGTCGTGCCGCCGGCCATCCGGTGGACGTCGTCGGGGCTTCCCCCAAGTTCGCGGGGTTAGCCGCTTGAGCAATGATTCGTTACGAAGCGGCAACCTAGACGAGGTGGCCGCCAGATAAAGCAGGAGTGTCCGGACCGACCGTTTCCGATCCTCATTCCCCAGGAGGATGAGAGAAATGGCGGTCCGGGCCGCAGTAGGGACCCTATCCAAAAAAGGGGTGTCCCATGAAAACTCTCTATTTCGTCAGCGCTGCCATGTTCACCATGGTCGCCGTGCCTGCCGCCGCGCAGGACACCGCGCCGCCGCCACCCGTCACCGTCTCCGGCAGCGTCGCGCTCGTTACCGACTACAGGTTCCGCGGCGTATCCCAGTCGGACAAGGAAATGGCCATCCAGGGCGGCATCACTGTCGCGCATGAGAGTGGTTTCTATGCCGGCGTTTGGGGATCGAACCTCGCCGGCTGGGGCACGTTCGGCGGCTCCAACATGGAGCTCGACCTTATTGGGGGGTATAAAAGGTCGTTCGGTGGCGCCACGGTCGATGTCGGCCTGACCTGGTACATGTATCCGGGCGGCGCCGACCTGACCGACTTCGCCGAGCCCTATGTGAAGGTCAGCGGCACGGTCGGCCCCGTCAACCTGCTGGCCGGTGTCGCCTATGCGCCCAAGCAGAAGGCGCTGGGCAATTTCTCCAACACGCCGCAGAGCCGCGGGCAGAGCGAGGACAATCTGTACCTCTGGGGCGATGTGAGCGCCGGGGTCCCGGGCACGCCGATCACCGCGAAGGCGCATCTCGGCTATTCGGACGGCAATCCCGGCCTTGGCCCGAACGGCACCAGCGTGGCCCCGACCGGCAAATATGTCGATTGGCTGCTCGGCGTCGATTATGTGCTGGGGCCGGTCACGCTCGGCGCCGCCTATGTGGATACCAATATCGGCAAGGCGGAGGCGGCCTATCTTCAGCCGAACTTCTCGAGCACGAAGGACGGATCGTCGATCGCTGGCAGCAGGGTCGTGCTGTCGGTAACCGCAGCCTTCTGACGCCAGGGGAAGCGCCGCCATGGCTGGTCCATGGCGGCGCCTCCCGTTATTGCTTCGGCTTGGCGGCCACCGATTTCGCCGGGGCAACCCCGCCGGCATAACTGGCCTTTTGGGCAAGCAGCCAGGAGAAGTCGGCGCCCAGCTGGCCGGATTGAGTGCCTTTGCCGGTCGCCGGATCATAGCTTGTCCAGATATTGGCCGAGCTATGGCAACCGGTGCAGCTTTCGGTGATGAACGACAGGGTGTTGATGCCCGGCTTCACTGGCTTGCCAAGCTTGTTCAGCGCGCTGTTCCACACCGGCGGTTCGACCGCGCCGGTCGGGCAGGTGAATGAATCCGGCGTCTCCTCGCTCTTGCAGGCGGGCTGGTTGCCCTTCTGGAAATAGGTTTCCATCGTGATGTTGGTGAGGAAGGTCGGGGTTGGCCGTCCGCCGGGCTTGTTGGTCACCGCGTCGGGCAGGCCGCCGTCCCAGGCGGACGGCGCCGCGCCCGGATCGGTCGGCCACTGGGTGTCGATCAGCTGATAATATTGCCAGACGCTGCCCATCTTCTTCAGCGCAGCCTGCGCCTGCGCGTTCAGCGCGACCTTGTCACCGGGAATCGGGATGGCGCGCCATGCCTGGGTTGGGATGCGCGGATAAACGCCACCAACCTTCTGCGGGAGCTGGTTGACCGCGCAACCCGGGCAGTTCGTGTCGACGAAGGATGGGCTCAGCTTCGGATGGGCGACCGGATCGACATCGAGATTGTCGACCTGTTCGAAGGTCGACCAGATCCATTGCGGCGAGGTTGAGCTCTTGTGGCCGATATGCATGCCGACCATGCCGACCGTCACCTTGCGCTCGACCTGGGCACCGTCCGCCCCCTGGTCGATCACCACGGCGGGCATGGTGTAGAAGCGGCTGAAATCGTCCTTGCCCTCCTTCAGGATTCGCCAGGCGAACTTCAGCTCGGTCGAGCCGCTCCAGTCCTTGTCCGGCGTGCCGAACGGCATGCCGACCTTGCCGCCGCCCTGGGTGAAGGCGACCTGTCCGTTGATGTTGTACAGGCGGTTCGCGCAGAGATAATCGACCTCGTTCGGGTCGATCACGATCTCATAATAGACGAACTCGCCATTCTGATCGATCAGCGGTCCCGAGAATGCCTGCTGGATGTCGCCGAGGTTCGAGGCATTCAGTTCGCCCACTGCCGAGATCACGCCGAGGAAGCGTGTCAGGCGCGGATCGGCATTTGCCGTGGCCTGGGCGGAAAAGGCCTTGAGGCCGCGGCTGACCGGCTTGCTCAGGTCGCGGCGCAGCACGAGGGTGCGCTCGCCGGTCTTCAATCCGCAGGCGGCCGGGGTCGCGCCATCGGCCTGGAAGATCGAGCTCGAATTATGCCACAACGTCCAGCGCGGCGCACCGAAACCGGTGTCGGTGATCTTCGGTGCTGCCTTGCCTGCATTGTCCGTCGGCCAGTTCAGCGCAACGAACATCTGCCAAGAATAGAGATCGAACTCGCGCTGCACCTCGGCGAATTTCTTCTCGCCTTCGAGCTTCTTCTTGAGCGCGATGTCGACATCGCCCGGGAATTGTGCCGTCACTTCCGGCGCGAAATCGGGGAAGGCGGCGAGATAGGATGGCCCGGACGGTCTTGCCGGCGTTACCGTGCAGGCGGCAAGCAGGCCGATCCCGGCGATCGTCGCCATCGCGGCGGCCGCGCCACGCCGGCTGACCCGACGTCCCTTGATCGAAAATCTCATCATCGTCCCCTCGTTTTCGAATTCCGGTTCGAAATTCGGCGACGGTGACGCTGTCGCCGGCATGGCGCCGCCCGCGGCACAAGGCAGGGGCGCGACAGCCGGACGATATGGCCGAAGGGTGTTTATGCAACGGGAGACGAAATCGTTTCGGTTGCAAATCGGTCCGTGAGGCAGGCAGCTGCCCGCTTATAGCGCGCCCGGCCGGACGATGCTCATCATGCCGCCGGGCTGGAGCACGACGACCCAGTCGAGCGCCCGCAGGTCCTTGTCGGCTGCGCAATGCGCGATCCAGGCATGGCGGCCCTTCACCGGCGCATGCGCCGACGACCCCGTTACCGCCGAACATTCGCCACCCGCGTCCTTGATCGCCTTGAGCAGCACGGAGTCGCGCTGCTTGTCGGTCAGTGCGTTGATTCGATCAGCGTAATAATCCTTTTCGGCGGGCGGCGCGGGTGATGCCGCGGCGGTGACGGCGTTGTCCGGCGCCGGTGCCTGCTCGCATCCGCCGAGCGCGAGGAGGATCAGCGCGGAGGTCAGGGCCTGGGTCTTCATTGATGCGAACTCCGATTGGGCTGGCTTTGTCTAAACCCGGCCGGTCGCAAATCCAAACCTTCAGGTCCGGCGTTTCGCGCGCGCCGGCTGCAACAGGGTCCGGTGGCGTTCGAACAGGGCGATATCCTCGGCGAAGAAGCGGGTCAGGTCCGCCACGCCGTAGGGTGACCCGGGACGCTGGGGACCGGCATTGACCTTCCTGTCGTTGACGATTCGCGTGCCGAGCCCGGCGTTGAGCAGGTCGAGCGACCTGTCCATCGCCTCGACCACGCCGACCATGTCGTACCGGTCCAGATCTTTCGGCAGGAAGAACATCTCGTCGATCGGCCCGAAGGCGCCGCCGTCGCGGTCGAACCTGATCCGCCCGCCGCAATCGAGGAAGCGCCGGACAAACGCCTCTATGTCGAGACTGAACATCTCGACCATTTCCGGATAGCGGTCGCGGTAGCGCACGATGCCGGTGCCAACGTCCGACTGCCCCTCCACGAGGTGGTGGCGCCCGTAATAATAGGTCGAATAGAAGCGGTCGACCGGGTGGCGGATGAAGGTGAAGAGATAATCACCCTCTTCCCGCTCAAGCTTCTCGGCCCCGAACACGCCGAAGGAAATGTCCACCTTGCGCAATCGTTGAAGATCGAACCGGCACAATTTCTCGCCCGGCGGCTCGAACAGGATCGGAAGCCGGCCGGGCGGCTGGGCGGTGAAGAGCTGCATCGGCTCGTAATATTGACGGGCGTACCGGCGCCGGAACTCGCCGAGCAGCTTCATCGTGAGGAAACGTCGCGCCGCCTTGGGCAGGCTGTGGAAGACGATCATGCTGCCGAACGCTCCGTCGGATGCCGCGCCTGAAGCCAGGCGAGGCTGGCGGCTGCGTCGAGCGGTGGCGGCACGATGCTGCGCGCCCGGCGCGGTTCGAGCAGCAGTGCCTCCCGGAGGCGCGCCGCTGGAAGTCGCGGGTAGAGCGACCGTAACAGTGCCAGGGTGCCGGTGACGAACGCCGTGGCGACGCTCGAACCGCCCATGATGCCCGCTTTGTCCGGCGCGAGCGCGCCGCGTATCCCGGCGGCAGGGGCGGAGAGGCCGCGACGGCCGATGCCCGGCCCGAGGTTGGAACGCAGGTCGATCGATCCATCCGCCAGGCTGGCGGCGACCGGGATCACCCAGTCGTCAGCGAACAGCCATACCGGCCCGAGGCGCGCCTGGTTGCCCGATGCGGCGACCAGCAGCGTGCCCGCCGCCCGGGCGCGGGAACAGGCATCAAGCATCTCGGGAATGGCTCGGGGACTGCCGGCTGCGATGCCGACGCTGAGGTTGATCACGTGAATACCTGTATCGATCAGCCGGTGGATGGCATCTGCCAGCGCCTCCGGCCGGATGGAGGGGATAGCGCCCGGCCCCGGCAGCTCGGCGAAGACGGGCAGGCTGACCAGCGTCGCATCGGGGCAAATGCCACGAATCCCCAGCGCGCCATTGCCGACCAGCAGGCTGGCGAGGAAGGTGCCGTGCCGGCAGCCGAGGCTGTCGGCGCGCATGCAACGCGCCGCGCCGTCGCCACCGGGCGTCTCGATCAGCGCCGTGGCGAGCGCCGGATGGCCGCCCTCCACCGCGCCGTCGATCAGCCCGACGCGCACCCCGGACGCGCGCGTTCGCGTCATGAGGGGATCGAGCTGGGCCAGGTCGAACGGGTCGGGCGTCACACCGGCTTCCCCGCCATGCCAGGCATGTCAGTCCTTTTCGAACACGGGGCGCAGCGGCGTGACCATGAAGGGGAACATGCCGGTGACGTCGACTCGCGCGGCATAGAGCTCACGCACATCGGTCTTGCGGCTGACGAAGCGAAGCGTGATGTCGACCAGCCGGCGCTGCGACCGGGTCGAAACAGGGCTGATGCCGACGCCCTGCAGGCTCTGGTCGCGGCCGTAATTGTCGATCACCAGGCTGTAGATCGCGGGATAGCGCATCGCGAGGTAATTGACCGCGCGGTGCTCGTCGAGATCGCCGACATTGTCGATCAGCTGGGTGATGCGGTTGAGCAGGTCCTGGCCGGCGGCGACCTGGCCCTTGTCGAGCGGCAGGGCCTTCACGAATTCGTCGACGCTGAACGAATAGATCTTGCTGGCGAGGACCGTGGGCAGGGAGAGCCCGCCACAGGCGCTGGCCGGCAGCGACAAGGCGGACCGCGAGCCGATCAGCACATTGGTCCCGCCGGGCTGCGAGCCAAGAGCGAGCGAGCCGATCAACTCGGCCAGCTCGATGCCGGATTTCGGCACGACCGTGAACGTCTCTACACCGCCCACGCTGAACACCCAGCACATCTCGCGGGCGATATAGGCGTTCTCCGACTGGCTCAGCACCTGGTGGAGCACTTCGCGGTCGGTCAGGTTCACGGTCTCGGCGGAGCGCACGACCTGGGCCAGTTCCTTCTCGATGTCGATCGAGGGGAAGCGGGCATTGATCCGGCCGATCGCATAGACATAGCCCGGTCCGGCGGCTGACTCGGCGCAACTGGCGCAGCCGCAGCCGCCCGAATCCGCATGGCCGGCGGGACTTGCCTCGTCGCGGGTGGCGCTCATCGGCGCGATAGTCGTTCCGGCCTCCTGATTGGCATAGGTCATGGATTGTCCTCCTTCGGAAATATGGGCTGTGGCTGGAATGGTCGCCGGGGTGGCGGTGACCGGGTCTTTACGGGGACGGTCGGGCTGGCGCGGGATCGTCAGGAAACCCTTTCGAACGAGCTCGCGGGCGAGGTCGGCACGATCGTCGGCCGATCCGTCGCCGGGGATCGCGCCGACGGCGAAATCGCCGGCGGTGGCGAGGAATTCGAACGCCGGCAGCGTCGCGAGCGGCCGTCTCACATTGTCCTCCATGAAGCGGAGCACTGCCTGGTCGCCGACGGTTTCGGCGATCGCGACAAGGCCGGTGCGGCGGCGCACGATCGTCATGTCATTCAGTGCGGGGAGATGGTCGAGCACTGCCCAGTAACCGTCGGGGATCGGCTCCTGGCCGCTGCGGTACCGCCCGCGCCAGAGATCGACGCCGCGGCCGAGATCGACCTGTGCACCGATCCGCGTCACGGCGTCGGGAGCCGCCGCGAGGTCGTGGCGGCCCGACCCGTCTTCCGCCAGCACCAGCGGAATCGCGGCGCGCAGGGTGTCGGATTCCAGCGCATCGCGGGCCAGTGCGTGCTCGGCGGCTTCGAGCCAGGTCAGGCCGTGCAGCGCAACGGTGAGATGCAGCGAGGTCTCATCCCGGTTCACCACTTCATGCCCGAAGCCGCGCGGGACGTAGAGCAGATCGCCGGGGCCAAGATCGAATTCCTCGATGAACGGCCCGGAGTCCCAGCTTCCCAGGGCCGGCAATGCCTTTTCGGCCAGCTCGATCAACTGGCGCAGCGGCTTGATGCGGTTGCCCGGCTCGAACAGGCGCCAGCGCTTCGCCCCGTGGATCTGGAAGATGAAGAAGTCGTGGGTGTCGTAATGCTTGGGATAGGCCTGGCCGTCGGGCGGCGAGAGATAGGCATTGGTGGTGACCGGGCAGACGAGCGCGCGTTCCAGCTCCCGCGTCACGAGCGCCATCGCCGGCAGGCGCCTGTGCAGGCCGTGGATGACAATCGACTTGCCCTGTTCGAAGGCGCGGTAGAATTCGTTCACCGGCGGCGGCTTGTTCATCTCGTCCCGCCCGCGGAACTGGAGATCGACGCCTTCCTCGCTGTCGGAGAGGCGATATTCCCCGGGGCGCAGGCGGCCCGTGAAAAGCAGATTGTCCACCGCGGCGAGCGAGAAGATCTGCCGGTAGAAGAGCGGCTGGCCGCGCCGGATGAGCAGCGGCCTGGTGCCCCAGTAGCTGGCGAGGAAATCGACGGGCGCAACATCGTGCAGCAGGCGCTGCAGCGTCATCTCCTCGGGCGCCGGGCTCGGATCGCCGTTCATCCGGGCGATCCTTTTCCCGATGTCGCCCTTATGCTCCTGCCATCACCGCGTCGCGGATCATCGGGCGATGCGATGACGTGCATTGTTTCATCCGCGAATCATGGGTGGCGAGCTTCCCGCTGCGCCGATCTGGAGGCCGTCGTCCGGGGGGGGGCGGGACGCGGCGGGGAGGGCGGGCAAGCTCATTTCTCATCTCCCCCTTGTCTCGTCCGGCGAGTGCCTCGCCGGGTGCGACGGGGTCAGGTACCCTTGCACACGTCGTTGAGGATATTGCCGGTATTGCCGCCTTCGGAGCAGACCTTCTGCATCAGCGGGTAGAAGGCGGAGACGACCGTGCTGCACTTGATCGCGCCGTCAGGGCTTGTCCTGTTCGATTCGATGCATTTCGTGAGCATCTCGGCATAGCTGGCGTTCGGGCTGCGGCCATTGCATCGCGCGAACATGCCGATCCAGGAGCTGCAGGCGAAACCGCGCTGCCCTTGCCCGTTCTGCATATTGCTGATCGCGTCGCTCAGGCCGCTGATCGCCGCGCGTGCGGCGGAGGACAGGGCATCGCCGATCGATTCGATGGCTTCCCTGATGAAGTCGAGGAATTGCGGTTCGACCATTCCGTCGGAATCGATGAGCAGGCTGGCGCCGCCATAATAGGCGCCCGCGGTTGGCGTGAGGCTGTTGGTCGCGGTGAAGCCCGGCATGCTCATGTCATCGCTCCTTTGTTGCATTTTTCCGTTTCGCCCCGGGGTGGCCCTGGGAAACGGGAGAGAGGCGCGACGATCGGTCTTCTCCCGCAGGGCGATGCGATATGGCCGGCGGGATTCCCCCGCAACAAACGGTAGTGCCAATGTGGTGTTATTTCTAGGATCAACGCGAGCGTCGTGTAAAATTATCTAAATAATTCAGTCTTGTAGCGAAGGTGCAATTATTATTGCCGCTAAACTGCTTACCAGGATGGTTACTTTGAATGCTTGGATCGGCAGGGCTCGCCAGTTGATCGACGCGCCCGTCGATCGGGCTCGGCCGCCTTCACCTTTTCTTTCCTCAACCGGCTCTACGGTTGCGTGCCGGTGGGTTGCGCATGAGGGAAGGACAGCATGAACGGAGCCGTTTTCGCGTTGGCGGTCAATGCCGGCATGGCGTTGCTGTTCGCCGCGAGCTTCGCCGTGATCGCCCTGTCGTATCGCGCCCAGCGCAGCGCGCTGTGGTTCTGCGCCGGCTTTGCCATGGGCGCGCTGACCCCCGTCAGCGAGTTGCTGGTGCGGTTCAGCGATGCGCCCGATCCTTTCGTCGTCACCAGCTACGCCACGTTCCTTGCCTCGCTCCTGCTGATGACCGCCGGACTCCAGTCGTTCCATGGCCAGCGTCGCGCCTGGGGCGTCATTGCCACCTTGTTCCTGCTGGGCATGGCGCTTCGCGCGGCGATCTGGGGCGGGGCGCGCAACACGATCGCCTATGAACTGGTCTTTCAGGTGCCGTTCGCCATCGCGGCGCTGCTTGCATCCCTGACCGCCTTCCGCGTCGGGCGCTCGAAGCCGCTCTATCTCATCTTGTCGGCCAGCTATGGCCTCATCGCCCTGCATTTCGCGACCAAGCCGTTCTTCGCCGTCGCGTTCGGCTCGGGCAGGACGGCGCAGGAATATTCCACCAGCACCTATGCGCTGTTCTCCCAGGCCTGCACCGGAATCCTGATGGTGGGCACCGGGCTCCTGCTGCTCCTGCTTGTCGTGCAAAAGGCGGTGGCTCAATCCCAGCTCGACGCTGAGACCGATCCGCTGTCCGACATCGCCAACCGGCGCGGGTTCGACCGGCAGGCGCAACAGGCTTTTGCCCGGGCCGACCGGCTTGGCCGCCCGCTGTCGGCGGTGATGTTCGACCTCGATCACTTCAAGGGGATCAACGATACGCACGGTCACGATGTTGGTGACCAGGTGATTGCCGCCTTTGCCGGCTTGTTGCAGCGGGCGGCGCCGCAATCTGCCATCGTCGCGCGGATCGGCGGCGAGGAATTCGCCATGCTGCTTGAGCGGACCACCGCCGAAAGCGCCTGCCTGAGCGCCCAGGCGATCCGCGTCGCGACCGCCGATCTCGCGACCGGCGGGCTGCCGCCGGTGACCGTCAGCGGCGGCGTCGCGGAGAGGCGGAAAGGCGACAGCCTGGCCGATCTGATGCGCCGGGCCGACCGGGCGTCCTACCGGGCCAAGGAAGAGGGCCGCAATCGAATCTGCATCGCCCGCGACCTCATCGAGCCGGCGCTCGGGCAGAATGTCGTCACGCTGAACGTCCGGCGCGCATAGCACCGGCCGTATCGTTGTGGCGGAGGCGCCGCCGTCAGATCCGGTGTTCGCCCTTAACCCAGCGGACCGTTCCCGAGCTTGCGCGCATCACCACGCTTTCGGTGGTCATCACGGTCGCCTTGCGCTTCACCCCGGCGAGCAGCGAGCCATCGGTCACGCCGGTCGCGGCGAAGATGCAGTCGCCCTTGGCCAGTTCGGTCAGGTCATATTGCTTGTCGAGATCGGTCACGCCCCATTTGCGCGCGCGGGCGCGCTCGTCGTCGTTGCGGAACAGCAGCCGGCCCTTGAACTGGCCGCCGACGCAGCGCAGCGCAGCCGCCGCCAGCACGCCCTCGGGCGCGCCGCCGGAGCCGAGATAGATGTCGATCGTCGTATCGGGGTTGGTCGTCGCGATCACGCCCGCGACGTCGCCGTCGCCGATCAGCATGATGCCGCAGCCAAGCGCGCGCAACTCTGCGATCAGCTTCTGGTGGCGCGGGCGGTCGAGCACGCAGGCGATGATGTCTGCGGGCTCGACGCCCTTGGCGGCGGCGAGCGCCTTCACATTCTCGGTCGGGCTCCGGTCGAGATCGATGATGCCCTCGGGATAGCCCGGGCCGACCGCGATCTTGTCCATATAGACGTCGGGCGCGTTGAGCAGGCCGCCCTGTTCGGCGATCGCCAGCACCGCGAGCGAGTTCGGTCCGGCCGTCGCGCAGATCGTCGTGCCTTCGAGCGGATCGAGCGCGATGTCGATCTTAGGACCCTTGCCGATCGCGGAGCCGACCTTCTCGCCGATGAACAGCATCGGGGCCTCGTCGCGCTCGCCCTCGCCGATCACCACGGTACCGTCCATGTAGAGCTCGTTCAACGCCTCGCGCATCGCCTCGACGGCGGCGGCGTCGGCTGCCTTCTCGTCGCCGCGGCCGACGAGCTTCGAGGCGGCGATGGCGGCGGCTTCGGTGACGCGGACCATTTCGAGCACGAGAACGCGGTCGAGGACCTTGCTGGCGGTGGTCATTGGCGGTGATTTCCCCTCGGATGTTGCGGGCGGGATAGGAGCGGGGTGTGACGTTGTCGAGACGCTAGCTGAGGAGAAGCCCCACTCGGCCAGTGGTCAGCCCTTGGGTGGCTTGATCTCGAACAGGGTCGGCCACAGCTTGCCAGTCACGTAGAGATGGCGGCCCCTGGCGTCCCATGCGATGCCGTTGGGAACTGCTTCTGGGTCGGTTTCTCCCACTGCGGTGATCAGGGCCGACAGGTCGATCCAGCCGATGACATGGCCGTCCGCCGGATCGATCCTGGCGATATATTGCGTGCGCCAGATATTGGCGAGGATCTCGCCGTCGACGAATTCGAGCTCGTTGAGTTGATCGACCTGGCGCCCGTTCGCCGTGACGGTGATGCGCCGCTGTTCCTTCAGGGTGGCGGGATCGAGGAAACGCAATTGGGCGGTGCCGTCGGACATGACGACCGTCCGGTCGTTGCTGGTGAGCGCCCAGCCCTCGCCGGGATAGGAGAAGCTGCCCAGCTTGCGGAAGCCGTCGAGCGTCCAGCGGAACCCGGTGTGATGCTGCCAGGTGAGGCTGACGATCTGGCTGCCCACGGGCGCGATCCCCTCGCCGAAATAAGGCGACGGGATCGAGACGCTCCTGATCACCTTCCCGGTTTCCAGCTCGACCTTGCGGATGCTGGACTCGCCGACCTGACCGGTGCTCTCGTAGAGATGGCCTTCCCGGTAGAACAGGCCCTCGGTGAAGGCGTCCGGGTCGTGCGGCAGGGTGCGCACGACCACGGCCGGAGCGACCGGGAGCGCTGGCGGCGCCGGGGCGGCCGCCAGCAGCAGGACCAGACAGGCGAGCTTGCGGATCAATCCCGCAGCAATTCGTTGATGCTGGTCTTGGACCGGGTCTGCTCGTCGACTCGCTTGACGATGACGGCGCAATAGAGCGCCGGCTTGCCGTCTCCGCCGCCCATGCTGCCGGGCACCACCACCGCATAGGGCGGCACCTCGCCCCGGAAGACCTCGCCGGTCGCCCGGTCGACGATCTTGGTGGAAGCGCCGAGATAGACGCCCATCGACAGCACCGCGCCTTCGCCGACGCGAACGCCCTCGGCCACCTCGGCGCGCGCGCCGATGAACGCGCCGTCGCCGATGATGACCGGATCGGCCTGAAGCGGCTCCAGCACGCCGCCGATGCCGGCCCCGCCCGAGAGATGGACGTTCTTCCCGATCTGCGCGCAACTGCCGACCGTGGCCCAGGCGTCGACCATCGTGCCCTCGCCGACATGGGCGCCGATATTGACGAAGCTCGGCATCAGGATCGCGCCTTTGGCGATGAAGGCGCCGCGCCGCGCGACGGCGCCCGGGACGACACGGATACCGGCAGCGCGGAATTCCGCCTCGCCCCAGCCGGCGAATTTCGAGGGGACCTTGTCGAACGCGGGCGCGCCGGCGGAACCGCCATCGACCAGCGCATTGTCGTTGAGGCGGAAGGACAGGAGCACGGCTTTCTTGAGCCACTGGTTGACGCGCCAGCCGCCCTGGCCGTCAGGCTCGGCGACACGGGCCGCGCCGGAATCGAGCAGGCCGAGCGCGGTCTCGACGGCGTCACGCACCGCGCCGGTGGTGCCGGTGTTGACCCCGTCGCGCGCATCCCATGCCGCGTCGATCGTGCCCTGCAATTCGCTCATCATGCCTCCAATATGCTTTCCAGCCAGTGCCGGATATCGTGTGTCGTGAAATCGATATAGCTGCGGTCCATGTCGGCCGCCTGCTCGGAGCCGTTGTCGACCCAGACCGTGGTCATGCCGATCGCCTTGGCCGGTTTCAGGTTGCGCGCCATGTCCTCGACGAACAGGCTCTCGACCGGATCGATGCCGAATGCGGCGCACAGCCCGGCATAGGCCGACGTCTGGGGCTTTGGCTTCAGGTCCATCGCATGGATATCGTGCACCGCCTCGAAGCTCGCGCCCAGGCCGAGCCGGTCGAGCACGCGGCCCGCATAGGGCGTATCGGCGTTGGTGAAGACGATCTTGCGCCCCGGCAGCCGGGCGATCGCGGCGGCGAGGGGCAGGTTCTCCTCAAGCACGTCCATCTCGATATCATGGACGAAATCGAGGAACTGGTGCGGATCGACGTGATGCTCGGCCATCAGCCCGGCAAGCGTGGTGCCGTGGCCGAGGAAATAGCCTTTCTGGATACGGCGTGCCTCAACCAGGTCGCAGCCGAAACGATCGGCGATATAGGCGCCCATCTTCCGGTCGATCTGGTCGAACAGCCGGGCGCTCGCCGGATACAGCGTATTGTCGAGATCGAAGATCCAGTTCCGGACGGGGGCGAGGCGCGCGAGCATGGCGCGAGGCTCTAAGCGGGCGACGCCCCCGGGGCAAGGCGGGACGGGCGCGGGAGGGGGGGCTCGGCCCTTCGCCCGACAGCCGATTGCGCGATGCGCTGGGAGCCGCGGCACCATGGACGCAAAGATTGTGTGCGTGCCGATAGCTTTGCTTGCCGCCGCGCGCCGCCAAAGGGCTTTTACCGGCGGGCGGCGTACCCCATCTTGCCAGTCATGACAGCTTATTCCCTGCTCGATCTCGTTCCCGTCACCGAAGGCGGCAGCGTCTCCCGCTCCCTGGCCAATGCGGCCGATCTCGCCCGGCATGTGGAGAGCCTGGGGTTCAGCCGCTACTGGGTTGCCGAGCATCACGGCATGACCGGCATCGCCAGCGCCGCCACCGCGGTGGTGATCGCCCATGTCGCTGCCGCAACGGACAGCATAAGGGTCGGGGCAGGTGGCATCATGCTGCCCAACCACGCGCCTCTGGTGATCGCCGAGCAGTTCGGGACGCTCGATGCGCTGTTCCCGGGGCGGATCGACCTTGGGCTGGGGCGCGCGCCGGGATCGGATCAGATCGTCGCGCGGGCTCTTCGCCGCACGCTGGAAAGCGACGCGAACGCCTTTCCGCGCGACGTGGTCGAGTTGCAGAGCTATTTCGCCGATGACGGCCAGACCGGCATCCGCGCGACGCCGGGCGCGGGGGCGGACGTGAAATTGTGGATCCTCGGATCGAGCACCTTCGGCGCGCAACTCGCTGCGATGCTCGGGTTGCCTTACGCCTTCGCCTCGCACTTCGCACCCGACGCGCTCGACCAGGCAATCGCGATCTATCGTCGCGACTTCCGGCCTTCGGCGGCGCTGGCCAGGCCGCATCTGATGGCTGGATTCAACGTGTTCGCGGCCGATACCGATGCCGAGGCCGAACTGCTGGCCAGTTCGCAGCAACAGGCCTTCGTTGCGCTGCGCACCGGCAATCCGGGCAAGCTCAGGCCGCCGGTGCCGGGCTATCGCGACAGCATCGGGCCGCAGGGCGCGCGTATTCTCGACCATGTACTGCAATGTTCGGCGGTAGGCAGTCCCGCCACGGTCGCGCGCGGGATCGCCGCGTTCGTCGAGCGGACCGGGGTGGACGAGCTGATGATCGCGAGCTCGATCTACGATCACGCCGCGCGCAAACGCAGCCTGACGATCACGGCCGAGGTGATGCGGGAGCTGACGGTGGCTGCCTGATCCTTCCCTTTCCGGGGGGAACTAATTGGCCGCCGGAAGCCTCAGGCGCGCGAGGAGGCCGCCAAGGTCCTCGCTCTCCTCCAGGCTGACCGTGCCTTCGTAGATCTCGGCCACGTCGCGGACGATCGCCAGCCCGAGGCCAGTCCCCGGCTTGCCCGTATCGAGCCGCACGCCGCGATCGAAGATGCGCAGGCGATCCTCCTCGGGGATGCCGACGCCGTCGTCCTCGATCAGGAACTCGACGAAGCCGGCCTGGGCGCCGACCGTGACGAACACGCTGCCGCCGCCATATTTCGCGGCATTCTCGATCAGGTTGCCGAGCATCTCGTCGAGATCCTGGCGTTCGACATGGACCTGAAGGTTCTTCGGCCCGGTCACGTCGATACGGACATGGCGGTAAAGCCGGCCGACCGCGCGCTCGACCGATTCGAGGCTGGGCCATACATCGGCGCGGCTATGCGCCGAGCCGCGCCGGCCGACCGCGCGAGCCCGGGCGAGATGGTGGTCGACCTGCCGGCGCATCGTCCGCGCCTCGCGGATCACGGTCTCGCCGAGATCGTCGGCCTGCGCGGTCGCTGCGTTCATGATGACGGTGAGCGGCGTCTTGAGCGCATGGGCGAGGTTGCCGGCGTGGCGGCGCGCTTCCTCGGCCTGCTTCTCGTTATGCTCGATCAGCGCGTTCAGCTCCTCGACCAGCGGCGCGACCTCGTTGGGCATGGCGCGCTCGACCTGGCGCGACTTGCCGGCGCGCATCCGGGCGATCTCCTCGCGCACCCGGCGCAGCGGCCACAGCCCGTAGAAGGTCTGCAACGCGGCCATCACGATCAGCCCGAGCGCGAGCAGCAGGAAGCTGCGCACCAGCGTCTTGCGCAGCGCGCCGATCTGCGCGTCGAGCCCGTCGCGGCTCTGCGCCACCTGGAAGCGCCAGCGTGTCGGGGAGCCGGGCAGCTTCACGTCGCGTTCGAGGATGCGCAGCCGCTCGTCGCCGAACTGATGGCTGTCATAGGCGTGCACGCCCAGATCGGCATGGTTGGTGCCGAAGGCAAGGCGCCGGTCCCAGAGCGAGCGCGACGGGAAAGGCTCGCGCCCGGTGGCGCTGACCTGCCAGTAGAGCCCCGAATAGGGTTCGAGGAAACGCTGGTCGGCGGGCTCGCGGTTGAACACGACCTCGCCCTCGGGGCCGATCTCCGACGAGACGATCAGCGCGGTCAGCACATATTCGAGCTGGTCGTCGAAGTTGCGCGTGACCGCGGCGGTGAGCACCCGGTCGAGCGCGAAACCGCCGCCGGTCAGCAGCAGCAGGATCCACCCGGCCGCGATGAAGATCATCCGCCGGCTGAGCGAGCCGGTGGTCTTTTGCCTCGCGGGATAGATGGTCGGGGTCGGGGCCGGCCGGTTCTCCTCGACCGGCTGCGCGGGCGCGGGAGTGGCGCCGGCGGCCGGGGCAGCCTCGCTGTCAGCCATGGGACGTCATGGGAACGGGATCAGGCATCCGGATCCTCGAGGCTGTAGCCGAGCCCCCGGATGGTGGTGATCACGTCCTGTCCCAGCTTCTTGCGGATCCGGGTGACGAACACTTCGATCGTGTTCGAATCGCGGTCGAAATCCTGGTCGTAGATATGCTCGATCAACTCGGTACGGCTGACCACCTTGCCCTTGTGGTGGAGCAGGTAGCTGAGCAGCTTATATTCCTGGGCGGTGAGCTTCACCGGCTCGCCGGCCAGCGTGACCTTGCCCGAACGGGTGTCGAGGCGGACGTCGCCAGCGGTCAGCTCGGACGAGGCATTGCCCGAGGCGCGGCGGATCAGCGCGCGGAGGCGGGCGATCAGCTCCTCGGACTGGAAGGGCTTGGCGACATAATCGTCGGCGCCGGCATCGAGCCCGGCCACCTTGTCCGACCAGCTGTCGCGCGCGGTCAGCACCAGGACCGGCGCGGTGCGGCCTTCCTTGCGCCAGCGGTCGAGCACGGTCAGCCCGTCGATCTCGGGAAGCCCCAGATCGAGCACGATCGCATCGTAATTCTCGGTCGAGCCGAGGAAATGGCCTTCCTCGCCATCGGTGGCGAGATCGATGGCATAGCCGGCGCCTTCGAGGGTATTCTTGAGCTGCTGGCCCAGGCTGGGCTCGTCCTCGACGATCAGAACGCGCATAGGTTTATCCCTTCAGACGACGCCTTGGAGGCGTTCAATTACCGTCCTGGCCGATGACCTTGCCCGAACGGGCATCGACATAGACCCAGATGACAGTTCCCTTACGCACGAACTTGAGCGTGTAAACACTTGTGGCGCTGTCCAGCTCGACACCGAGATATTGCGCGCCGGTCATGCGCGGCAGGACGCGCGATTCGATCTCGCGCAAAGGCATGATCCGGCCCTGGCGGAGCTGATCGAACGCTTCCTCCTGGTCACGCCGCTGGATCGGTTCCGCGGGGGCGGATACCGGGCCAAGCGCAGCGAAGGCGGATAACGCAAGCGGTACGAGCATCTTCATGGCGTCTCGCATAGGGAGGCGGGCTTGAACAGCCTGTGAATACTTCCGTCAGGCAAGGGTAACGTATGGGGCAACATACGGGGTGCAACTTTTCGCGGCAACTTGCCCACCTGCGCCTGCCGCCCTAACGGGGCCCGCATGGCAGCCCCAATCCTCGCATATGAAAATCTCGGCATCATCCAGGGATCGGGATGGTTGTTCCGCGGGCTGGACATCCATGTCGGCGCGCGCGACCGGCTCGCGCTGATCGGGCGCAACGGTGCCGGCAAGACCACCCTGCTCAAGCTGATCGCCGGCAAGATCGATTCCGACGAGGGACGGCGGACGATCGTACCGGGCACGCGGGTGATTCTGCTCGAGCAGGAGCCCGATCTCTCGGCGCATCCGACCTTGCTCGACTATGTGCTCTCGGGGGAAGACGCGCCGGCCCCGCATGAGGCCGAAGCGATCGCCGACCAGCTTGGCATCGACCTGTCGCGCGAATCGGCCAGCGCCTCGGGCGGCGAGCGCCGCCGGGCGGCGATCGTTCGCGCGCTGGCGCTGGAGCCCGACGTGCTGCTGCTCGACGAGCCGACCAACCATCTCGATATCGCCGCGATCGACTGGCTGGAGGACTGGCTGAGCCGGTTCCGCGGCGCGTTCATCGCGATCAGCCATGACCGCACCTTCCTGACTCGCCTGACGAAGCAGACGCTGTGGCTCGATCGCGGATCGATCCGGCGCGCCGAAATCGGTTTCGGCGGATTCGAGGCCTGGACGGAACAGGTCTATGCCGAGGAAGCGCGCAACGCCGAACGGCTGGACGCCAAACTCAAGCTTGAGGAACATTGGCTGCTGCGCGGCGTGACGGGCCGGCGCAAACGCAACCAGGGCAGGCTATCCAAGCTTCACGAGATGCGCGCGGTGCGCGCCGCGATGATGGGACCGCAGGGCACGGCCAACCTGTCGATCGGCAGCGACGATGTCCGCACCAAGGTCGTGATCGACGTGAAAGGCGTCTCCAAGAGCTTTGGGGAGCGCACGATCATCAAGGACCTGACGCTCCGCATCACGCGCGGCGACCGGATCGGCATCGTCGGCGCGAACGGCGCGGGCAAGACGACCCTGCTCAAGCTGCTGACCGGGGAGCTCGCGCCCGACGAAGGGCATATCCGGCTCGCCAAGACGCTCGACCGGATCGTGATCGACCAGCAGCGCAGCCTGATGGCGCCCGACAAGACGGTGCGCGAGGTGCTGGCCGATGGCGGCGACTGGATCGAGGTGCAGGGCGTCAAGAAGCACGTCATCGGCTATCTCAAGGAATTCCTGTTCGAACCTGGGCTGGTCGACGCGATGGTCGGCACGCTGTCAGGCGGTGAGCGGTCGCGGCTGCTGCTGGCGCGCGAGTTTGCCCGCCCCTCGAACCTGCTGGTGCTTGACGAGCCGACCAACGATCTCGACCTGGAGACGCTCGACCTGCTGCAGGAAGTGATCAGCGACTATGAGGGGACCGTCCTGATCGTCAGCCACGATCGCGACTTTCTCGACCGGACGGTGACGATCACGCTCGGGCTTGACGGCTCGGGCACGGTCGATGTCGTGGCGGGCGGCTATGAGGATTGGGAGAAGCGCCGCAGGCTGCGCGCGTCGGGCGGCAAGCGCCCCAATCCGCGCAAGGCGGAGCCGACCGCACCGCCGCCGGCCAGGGTCAAGCTGACCTACAAGGACCAGCGCGACTATGAACTGCTGCCCAAGCGGATCGAGGAACTGGACAAGGCGATTGCCCGGGACGAGGCGGCTTTGGCCGATCCCGATCTCTATGCGAAGGATCCCGCCGCGTTCGATCGGCTGATGAAAGCGATCGACAAGGCTCGCGAGGAGAAGGACGCGGCCGAGATGCGCTGGCTGGAGCTGGCGGAGATGGCCGAGGCTTTGGGGTAATCCTGGCGCATTCGCGGATAGCGGGTTGCCGGGAAGACGGAGTGGAAGCCCGGCCGCACGCGACGCAGCCGGGCCATGCGGTTCAGATATTGACGCTGGTCGGGATCAGGCTCGGCTGGAGATACGGATAGGGATATTGCCGCTCGGCATTGCGGGCGACGATGCGGGCATCGACCGCGCGAAGCGATGCCTGGAATCGGGCCAGCGGCCCTTCGGCACCGATGATCGCCGGATCGCGGAACCACTCCAGATAGGGGAAGTCGTTGCTGCGATAGTCGCCCAGCGCCCGGTAGTGCACCGAGCCCAGCAGATACAGCACGTTGAGTTGCTCGAGCGCCAGCGAGACGGGCGGCAGGTAACCAAGCCATTCAGCCTTGTCATGGCCGGTCTGGCCCATCGGTGCCGCCGTCCAGCCAGCGCCGGTGACGGCGGGGGCGAACGACATGATGTCCTTTTGCGGGAAATTCACCGCGGCATGCTGGGCGCTCGCGGTGAACAGGATCATCGTGCACACATCGGCAAGCTGGGCGCGCGTGACGATCGGCCTGAACCCCTTCAGCTTGCCGTCCGAGGCGAGGGTGGCGACCCAGGCGGCCAGCTCGGTATCGCCGGTCACGGCCGCGTCATTGGCATAATAGATGTCGATATATTGAGTCGCCCATTCGTGGATCGCCTGCCAGACCAGCAGGGCATCGTCGCGATAAGGATAGTCGGGCAGCGCCGCCGTATCGGCGACGTTCCGCGCGACGAGATCATGGTGCAGCATCTTGCCGTAGAAATCGAACGCCAGCCGGTCGCTTGCCGCGGCGAGCTGGCTCGACGTGATCGTGCCGCCGAAGATATGGTCGATCGGCCCGTTGGCGGCGATCAATGAGGTCGCCGCCTGGTTGTTGATGAACAGCGATCCCTCGAAATGCGGCACCAGCAGCGCCCAGAGCGGATGGACGGCGGCAAGCTCGCGGTGAGTCGCGACCGCGCACGCCTCCATCACCAGATGGGTGCGCGCCAGATGCACGAACAGCTCGTGATAATTGCCGTCGGCGACCTGGACCACGGTCTTGGCGATCTCCCAGCCCCAGGATTCGGCTGCGACCACCGTCGGGGTGAAGATCGGATGCTCGTCGCTGTCCTGGCCGCACTGGATCGCGACCGGCTTCAGCGCCGATCCGCCCGGCGGCACCGCGAACAGGGCGAGCGGTTGCCAGACATATTTGGCCAGCCCCTTCCACACGCCGGGCACCAGCACGGCAAGCTCGGCATAGTCGGACAGATAGACCCGGCCCTCGGCCAGCGCTCTCTCGAGCGTGTCGCCAAGGCCGATCGCCGCTTCATATTGTTTCGCGGTGACCGGAAAGTTCGCGGGCAGGGCGCTGATCCCCTGTATCAGCATCGCATTCGGCCCGGCCACGCGCAGCCGCGCGAACTGGTCATTCTCCTCGAAGATATAGGCGAAGCCGGGCACCGGGATCGTGTCGAACAGCGCACGATAGGCATCGAGCGACGCCGCCGCGGTGCCGTCGATACCGAGCCTTTCGTTCCCGCTCAGCGCCGCGATGTCGCGCAGCTCCGCTGCATAGTTCTTCAACTGTTCGAGATGGGCGTCATGCTCGACATATTCGACCGCGATCGCCGCATCGGCCGCGCCGCGCGCAAGGAACGAACTGCCGGTCTGGACGGTGTGATGCTGGGCGATATGCGTCGCCGATGCCTCGATCGCATCACAGCGGGCCAGGGCGTCGGCCAGCCCCTGGGGCGCGCTGTCGAGCTGCCCCTGTCCGAGGCCGGCCAGTTTCACCGCGATCACGTTGCGCGCGATCTTCAGGCCGACGGCGATCAGGATCAGGAACCATGGAATGGTCGGCTCGTCACTGGCCGGGACGGTCGCGGCCAGCGGCACGCCCGGCAGGGTCGGGACATCGGTCGTCCAGACATAGCTGGCGCAGGCGGTAGCGATCTGTGCCTCGCGCGCTGCCTTTTGCGCCGGGGTGTCGTTCTGGGGAAGGCTGGGATGGATGGCCGCGCGCGTCATCTGCTGCTCCTGTGGTGGTCGTTCGTGCGAGGCGCGGTGCTATGGAAACATGGTTAACAACTGATGGCCCCGTCGCCGGGAAACAGGACCGAATCCGGATTTATCTTCCCCATCGTGGCTCTGGGGGCACGCCGTCGCGGCCGGCGGCGGGGCGCGAAATTCTGGTTCAGGAA
The DNA here is from genome assembly GCF_028473665.1 of Sphingomonas sp. QA11. GTDB lineage: Bacteria > Pseudomonadota > Alphaproteobacteria > Sphingomonadales > Sphingomonadaceae > Sphingomonas > Sphingomonas phytovorans. The sequence goes on from NZ_CP098774.1 coordinate 314,189, forward strand.
CAGGGGTAACGGTCGATTTACCTTGGGCTGCTAGCCCGGCCCGATGAGAGCGACGATCAAGGCTTTTTGGCGGGCTGCCTTTCCGCCGGTTCCCGAGGTGATCCGGGACGATTTCACCTTGCTTCGCGCGGCGCGGCTGCAGAGCCAGATTCCGCTGCTCTATCTCACCCTGCTCCTCACGATTCCAACTGCGATCTACGGGTCGAGCGAAGGCGCCTCGCCGATCATCCGTTTTGGTATCCCGGTCTTCATGGGCGGCGCGTGCCTGCTGCGCTTCTTTGCCTGGATGAAGAAGCGCGCGATGATTCTGGATGTCGCCCGTGCCGCGAAGATGATCAAGGCAGCGACATGGGTATCGGGCTCGCTCGGCGTGCTGTGCAGTACCTGGTGCGTGATGAGCTGGTTCAGCGCGCCGCCGGAGATGCGGATCTATTATCCGATGATCATGGCGATGGGCTCGCTTGCCACTGCCTATTGCCTCTCGACCATCCGCTCGGCGACGATCATCAACCTGGCGATCGGCCTGTTGCCTATCACCATCCTGCTTCTCTTCACCGGTCACCGGATGGACGTTGCCGCCGGCACCAGCCTCGCCGTCGCCAGTGCGTTCCTGCTTCGCATGATCGCGCAGCAACATGTCCAGCTCGTCGACCTGCTGATGCTCCAGCGCAAGATGCGGGATCTTGCCAACACCGATCCGCTGACCGGCCTGCTCAATCGCCGCGCGCTCGACGCCCGGCTGCAGCAGGAGATTGCGGCGGCGGGTCCGGAGACATGCTTTTCGGTCGCGCTGGTCGATCTCGACGGCTTCAAGCCGGTCAATGACTGCCACGGCCACGCCGCGGGCGACGTGCTGCTATGCGAGGTCGGGGAGCGGCTGCGCGGTGCCGGTGGTGACGATGCCGTGGTGGCGCGGCTGGGTGGCGATGAATTCGCGATCCTGGTGCCCTGCGGCTCGGCGATCGCGACCCACGCCATTGCCGGCCACATGCTGTCAGCCCTGGTGCCGCCGCATCACATTTGCGGTTATGACATTCGCGTCGGTGCCAGCATCGGCGTTGCGACCTGGCCCATCGACGGCCGCACCGCCGATGCCCTGTTCGATACCGCCGACCGGGCGCTTTACGTTGCCAAGGCTGAAAGCAGGCATCCGCCCCGCGGGCAGGAGGCCGGGCGGTCGGCGGCGGCGTAAGCTCCGGTCCTCGTCGAGCGGCTGGCAGGCGCGTTCTTCGCGCCCGCGACATTGCAATATGGTCGCGGTTCCTGAACAGGTGTGCACGGGCCTGCATGAAGGGGCAGTGACATGGCCATGGGCGGGACGACGGAGATAGGGGACAGCCTCGCGCGTACCGCGCGGAACTACGATCGGCTTCCCTATGAGTCCCGGGCGTTCGCGGCGAGCCAGCCCTCCCGCATCGGGGGTATCGCACGGGCCTTCGGGCTTGAAGCAGCGCCGCTGGTGACAGCGCGGGTGCTCGAACTGGGCTGTGCCTCGGGCGGCAACATCATTCCCCATGCCCTGCGCTATCCGGATGCCAGGTTCGTGGGCATCGACTTGTCGTCGGCTCAGGTCGAGGCGGGGCGTGCCCGGATTGCCACGCTCGGTCTCGACAATATCGACATCCGTTGCGAGAGCCTGACCGGGATCGGCGCGGAACTCGGCGTCTTCGACTATATCATCTGCCACGGCGTCTACAGCTGGGTGCCCGAGGCGGTGCGCGATGCCATCTTCCGGGTCGTCGGCGAGCGGCTGTCGCCGATCGGCATCGCCTGTGTCAGCTATAATGTCCTGCCCGGCTGGCGGATGATCCAGCCGGTCCATGACGCCTTCAGGCTCGATGCGCGGGGCGATCCCGATCTGCCGGACCGCGTCGCCAGGGCACGGGAACTGCTCGACTTCCTCGCGGCGGCGACGCCCGACCGGGGCCCTTATGGCGATGTATTGCGCGGCCGCGCCGCGGCGATGGCGGGGTTGCCCGACGACTATGTCGCGCACGAGTTCCTCGAGGAGATGAGCCACCCCACCACGGTCCGCGCTTTTGCCGCGGAGGCGGCGCGGGACGGCCTCGGCTACCTCGCCGACTGCGATCTCGGCCTGTCGACGCTCGACAATTACGGGCCGGATATCGCCCAACAGGTGCGGGCACGGGCGAAGGACGACCCGGTCGAGGTAGAGCAGTATCTCGATATGCTGACCGGCCGCACGTTCCGCCAGACCATCCTGGTGTCGGCGGGTCGGCTGGCCGGCGCGAACCGCTCGGTGGTCCGGGAATGCATCGCACCGTTGCATTTCCTGACTGATGCCGGGCTTCAGCTGTTGTGGAATGGCAGCGAGCCAGTCCTGGCCGACGCGGGCGGGCGGCTGCTCCCGCTTGGCTCCGCCGCTGTCGCCGATGGGATAGCGCGTCTCATCGGGCAGTTTCCCTCCACCTCCAGTCTCGCGACATGCTCCGCGACCGAGCGCGAACGGCTGTTGGAGGTGCTTCATCGAATGGTCCTGGCCGGCATGGCCAGCCTTTCGTCCGAGCCTTTGCGTGCCGGCCGCGCTGACGATCGGGACAAGTCGCGGGCGATCGCGATCGCCCGGGCGGATTCGGCGGAAGGGGCCGCCTCCACCACCAATTTCCGCCACGAACCGGTGATGCTTCAGGAGATGTCGCGGCTGCTGCTATCGGCGCTTGACGGCAGCCGGGACCGTGATGCCCTTGCCGAACTGCTGACGGAACAGGTGATGGCCGGGCGCTTCGCCTTCACGCGGGATGGGGTTCCCGTCACCGACATCGCCGCCGTCAGGGAAATGGCCGCGGAACGCGTGTCCGCGCTGCTGGTCGGTTTCGCGAATGCTGGCCTGCTGGAGGCGTGATCAGCGCTGATCAGGACTCCAGCTTCATCACCACGCGCGTACCGCTTTCGTCGCTTTCGGTCGACAGCGTGCCGCCGGCCTGACGGGCGAACGCCTCGACCAGCCGGCTGCCGAGTCCGCTGGTTTTTCCGGGCAGCGCCGCACCCTTCGGCATGCCGACCCCGTCATCGGCCACGGTAACTCGCCAGCCGCCCTCGGCCTTGTTGCGCAGGGTGACCGTGATCGTGCCGAGGTCGCGCCCGGGAAAGGCGTGCTTGGCGGCATTGGTGACAAGCTCGTTGACGACCAGCCCGATCGAGACGGCGCGGTCGCGCGGTACGGCCGCCTGGTCGCTATCGCACGAGAGGGTGATGCCGCCCTGCAGGAACAGCGATTCGGCGAGCGCCGCGCAAAGATCGCTGAGATAGGCGCTGATCTCGACGGTGCCGGGCTGGCCGGTGCCGCGATAGAGATGGCGATGGGCCCGGGCGATGCTGTCCACCCGCATCTGCGCCGTCTCCAGCGCCTGGACGGTCGCCGGGTCGCTCGCGCGGCGCTTCTGCAGGTCGAGCAGTCCGGCGACGATCGCGAAGTTGTTCTTCATCCGGTGATCGAATTCGGCGAGGAACAGGTCGCGGTCGGCGATCTCGCGGTCGCGTGCCTGGGTCGCGCGGCGCGCGGTGCGGCGGAACAGCTCCGCGATGGCGATCGTCATGATCGCGGTGACGATCACGATGGCGACGGCGAAGGCGTTCGCGCTCGTCGCGAAGCGGAAGGACCGCTCGACCGGATAGATGAAGTACCAGATATAGACGATCATGATCGTCGCCGTGAGCGTGCCGGCAAAGGCGCGCGCGAACAGGGTCGCGAGCATGATCGCCGGGTAGATCAGCGCGAACGGTGCCGCGCCGCCGGCGACGATGTCGAAGACCAGCCGGACGATCTTCGCGCCAAGCACGGTCAGCAGGGCGACGCCGACCTGAGTCACCCAGACGGGTATGGCCGGCGACAATCTCTCACACAGATCAAAGTCGCCGATGCGGGTCATGGCTGACGTCACCGCGCGGGGCCCGCCAAGTCAAGCCGCGTTCGTGCAAAGATGAGCCAGATCAATGACTATCTCAGCGATCTTCCATTCCGGCCAGCCAGATCGACGATGTAATGCCAGGCGACCCGGCCCGAACGGCTGCCGCGCCTGGTGGCCCAGCCAACCGCCTCGACCGGATCGAAGGGCAGGCCGTACGCATCGGTATAGCCCTGGACGATCGCCAGGTAGGAATCCTGGTCGATCACGTGGAAGCCAAGGCTGAGCCCGAACCGGTCGGCGAGGGCGAGCTGATCGTCGACCGCGTCGCGCGGGTTGATCGCGCTTTCCTGCTCGGCGATGTCGCGCGGGACGAGATGGCGGCGGTTGGAGGTGACGATCAGTCGGGCATTGGCGGGTCGCGCCTCGGCGCCGCCCTGAAGCATCGATCGCAGCGCGCGCGCGTCGCCGGCTGCGTCGAAGCCGAGATCATCGATGAACAGGACAAAGGCACGGGGCACCGACGCGATGGCGGCGAACAGCGTAGGCAGGGTTTCGAGCCGGGTCGTCACTACCTCGATCAGCGCGAGATTGCCGCCCGACGCCTGGATATGGGCGACCGCGCTCTTCACCAGCGCCGACTTGCCGGTGCCGCGCGCGCCCCACAGCAACGCGTCGTGCGCCGCAGAGCCGCTTGCGAGCCGCTCCAGATTGTCTACCAGTGCCGTCTTCTGGAGATCGATGTTGCGAAGCTGGTCGAGCGGGAGGCCGGCGAAATCGCGTGCGGCGGTCAGCGTGTCGCCGCGCCAGACATAAGCGGGGTGCGCGAGCGGGTCTGCGGCCGGTGGAGTGGGTGGGGACAGCCGGTCGAGCGCGTCGGCAATGCGGATAAGAGGGTCGGTCATACCCGGCCTGTTACAACCACCGGCCTTCCAGGCAATAGCCTTCGCCGGGAAGGAGGGGTCAACTGCCCAGCGTCTTCAGCACCGCCTGCGCGGCATCCCGATCCTGGAAACTCGAATCCCCCAGCGCTGCCTTGATCTCCGCCGCGGCCTCTGCCTTCCGGCCGAGATCGGCATAGACCTGCCCGAGATGCCAGCGCAGCACGGCATGCCCGGGCGCGATCGAAACGGCCTTTTCGAGGAGCTGAACCGCGCCGCCGTTCCTGCCCGACTGGTAGAGCGCCCAGCCATAGGCGTCGGTCGTGGCGGGGTTCATCGGGGCGAGCGCATAAGCGGCCTTGGCGTAGACGAGACCGGTCTCGGTGTCGTCGGCACCGACATAGGCATAAGCGAGTTCAGCCAGCAGCGCCGCGTCACGGTTGCCGATGCGCTGGCGCAGGCCCTCGAGCGTCTCGATCGCCGTGTCCCATTCGCCAGCGGCGATCTGCCAGTGCGCGGCAAGGCGCAGGCCGGCGACGTTCTGCGGATTCTGCGACAGGAACACCGCCAGGACGTTCGCGGCGTCCGGACGGCGTCCGGCGTGATCGAGCGCATCGACAGCGCGCAGCATGGTCGGCTCGTCGAAATGGATGTCGGCGGCGCGGGCATAAGCAGTTGCCGCGTCGCCATAGCGGCCCAATACCATCAGCGTGTCGCCGACCGCGAGGTGCGCCGCGGGGGCCCCGGGATTGTCGCGGGCGAGCGCATGCGCCTGGACAAGGGCGTCGCCGGCATTGCCCGAATCGATCAGGCCGCGCAGATAGCTGACCCGGCGCACGGGATCGTCGGGCTCCTCGTTCGCGGCGGCGGTCAGGATCGGCAGGCTGTCGTCGGTGCCGAACGGGCTCGATCCCTCGCGCGACGGCCAGGCGGCGCGATCGAGGAAGCGGCCCGACCAGTCGCGTTCGCCGGTCCTTTCGAAGGCGCGCGCGACAAGGGTGAGCGTATAGCTGTCCGCATCGCCGCGCAGCGCCACCGGGCGGAGCATATCAAGCGCGCCCTTCGCGTCGCCGGAACGCAGCAGCGCGGCGCTGAGCAGGCGGCGCGCGGTGATGTTCATCGGCTGGCGGCCGACGAGCTGGCGGAACTGCTCGATCGCCTGTTCATAGGCGCCGGCCTGATAGGACAGGGTGCCGCCCAGCAGCAGCGCGCCGGGCATGCCGGTGACCTTGCCGGCGGTGCGGTCCATCAAGGTGCGGGCAAGATCGAAATTGCCCGCGCGTGCGGCGAGAACCGCCTGGAGATAATAGGCCTGGGGGCTGCCGGGCTGCGCCGCGAGCGCCTTGCGCGTCGCCAGCAGCATATCGCCATAACGGCCGACATCGCCGAGCGTACCGGCATATTCGATCAGCGCCGGGTGGAAATAGGCGTCGCGCCTGAGCGCCTCCTCGAACCAGGGCAGCGCCGCGACCAGGCCGTACTGGCCGCGGACCAGTTCGCCCCGCAAGGTCAGTGCCTCGATATTGTTGCGGTCGAGCGCGATCGCGCGGGTCGCCGCGTCGATCGCGCCGGCGAGGTCGCCGCTGGTGTAGCGGACCCGGCCCAGGTCCGACCAGGCCGCGCTGTCGCCGGGCGTGGTGGCCAGGACCGCCGCGAGCATGCGCTGCGCACCGGGCAGGTCGCCCTGCGCCGCGAGCGCGCGGGCGGCGACACGGGCGGCATAGTCCGCATAGCGCGGCTGCGCCTTGCCAGCCTCGGCCAGGGCACGCTTGGGGTCGCCCTGGAGCAGCCAGGCATGGGCGTAGAGCTGATGCGCCCGGTCACCGTCGAAGCCGACCGCCCGCGCACGGCCGAGCTCGCCTTCAGCCGCGACGCCGTCGCCGAGCGCGAGGAAGACGCGCGCCAGCACGGCATGGGCGAGGCCCCAGTCGGGGTCGGCCTTGACCGCCGCCTGGGCATGCAAGCGCGCAGCGCTGATATTGCCGAGCTTGAACAGGCCGAGACTCTCGCCGAGCTCGACCCGGGCGCTGGCGGGGTCGATGCGCGCAGGCCGGGTCACCGCGAAGGCGAACAGCAGGACGCAGAGCAGCGCCGCGCCACAGGCGGCGAGAAACACGCCCCAGCGCCGCGCGCGGCCGGATCGGCGACGACGACGTCCTCTTGTCCGCGTTTCGGGAAGCGCCGGTGCCTCGACCGGCTCGGTACGAACGGAGAAGGCGGATGGGGATCGTTCAAGCATGGAGGTCATAGCTTTTCAGCAGGTCGTACAGCGTCGGCCGGCTCACCCCGAGCAGCTTGGCGGTGTTCGAGATATTGCCTTCGGCCCTGGTCAGGGCGTGGCGGATCGCCTTGCGATCGGCGGTCTCGCGCGCGGCGCGCAGGTTGATCGGGGTATCGTCGGCGCTCTCGGCGAGATCGAGATCGGCGGCGGTGACGAGCTTGCCCTCGGCCATGATCACCGCGCGCTTCATCCGGTTCTCCAGCTCGCGGACATTGCCGGGCCAGCCCCAGGCGTCGATCGCCGATCGCGCATCGGGCGACAGGCCAGTGACCGCGCTGTTCATCGACTTGGCGTATTTCTTGAGGAAATGCCGCGCGAGCAGGCCGGCGTCGCCGGTACGCTCGGCGAGCGATGGGATTCGCACGACGATCTCGGCGAGGCGGTAATACAGGTCCTCGCGGAATCGCCCGTCGGCGACCATCGCATCGATATCCTGGTGGGTGGCGCAGACGATGCGGGTGTCGACGACAATCGCCTTGCGGCCACCGATCCGCTCGATCACGCGCTCCTGCAGGAAGCGCAACAGCTTGACCTGGAGCGGCAGCGGCACGTCGCCGATCTCGTCGAGGAACAGCGTGCCGCCATCGGCCTGTTCGATCTTGCCTTCGGTCGTCTTGACCGCGCCGGTGAAGGCGCCCTTCTCATGGCCGAACAGCTCGCTTTCCAGCAGCGTGTCGGGGATCGCCGCGCAGTTGATCGCGACGAACGCGCCCTTCGCCCGGCGGCTCGAATCGTGGAGGCCGCGGGCGAGCAGTTCCTTGCCGGTGCCGCTCGCGCCGAGCAGCATCACCGAGACATCGGCCCCGGCGACGCGCTCGATCGTTCGCGTCACCTTAAGCATCTCGGGGCTCGACGTGATCATCCCGCCAAGCGCCGTCTCGCCATCCTGGCGTTCGGCGAGCCGGCGATTCTCCGTCTCGAGCGCGTGGACGTGGAAGGCCCGCGCGACAATCAGGCCGAGCGCGTCGATGTCGATCGGCTTGGCGTAGAAATCCCAGGCACCGTCCCCGATCGCCTTCAGCGCGCTTTCGCGGGCGCCATGGCCGGAGGCGACGATCACCTTGGTGTCCGGCTTGAGCGCGAGGATCGCCTCAAGCGTGGCGAAGCCCTCAGTCACTCCATCGGGATCGGGCGGCAGGCCGAGATCGAGCGTGACGACCGCCGGTTCCTCGGCGCGGATCGCGTCGAGCGCGGATGCACGGTCGCTCGCCACGATCACTTCATAGTCCTCATAGGCCCAGCGCAACTGCCGCTGCAGGCCGAGATCGTCCTCGACGATCAGCAGCTTGGGCCTGGGGGTACCTGCGGCGCTCATGCGGCCTTCCCGATCAGGGTGTCGCGCGCGGCGGGCAGGGTGACCCGGAAGCGCGATCCTTCGCCCTCGCGGCTGGTCACCTCAAGCGTGCCGCCCATCGCCTTGGCGAGCTGGAGGGCCTCGAAGGCGCCGACGCCGAAGCCGCCGGTCTTTGACGAAACGAAAGGCTTGAACAGCTTTTCGCGCAGGAAGGCCGGCGACATGCCGCAGCCCTTGTCGATCACGTCGATCTCCACTCGTGTATCTTGTGCCGTCGCCGCGATCGTCACGGGCTCGGCCGGACTGCTCGCTTCGATCGCGTTCTGGACCAGATGGCCGAGCAATTGCTCGAGCCGCGCCGGATCGGCGAGCGCCACCGCCTCGCCGTGCGATAGGGTCGCGATCGGATGTTGCGAGCGCCGCCGCGCGGCGACCCGTTCGAGCAAGGGCGCAACCTCGACCGCGCGCAGTTCCTCGGCGCGGCCTGAATGATGCTGCGACAGGCGGGCGAGCAGATCGTTCATGCGCCCGGCGGAATCCTGGAGCGTGGCGATCATGTCGGCGCGGAACTCGGGGTTATGGGCGTGGCGTTCGGCGTTGCGTGCGGTCAGGGTCAGCTGGCTCACCAGATTCTTGATGTCATGCATGATGAAGGCGAAGCGGCGATTGAATTCGTCGAAGCGCTGCGCGTCGGACAAGGCCTCCTGAGCGCGCGCCTCGGCGAGGTAGCTGGCAACCTGCCGGCCGGCGATGCGGAGCAGATCGAAATCCTCCCAGTCGAGCGACCGGTCGACCGGGGGGCGGGCAAGCAGGATCGCCCCTTGCAACCGGTCGAGATGGACCAGCGGCACCAGCGCCCAGGCATTGGCCTCGTCGGCCATCCACAGCGGCACGCTGGCCAGTTCACCCGGCTCGGCGATGTCGCCGCGCACCGAATCGAGCTCGACGATCCGGCCGGTGGTCGCAAGATAGGTGACGAGCGCTTCGTCGCTACCTGCTGAGGGCAGGCCGTCGCGCGCCCAGTTCCACCCCGCGCCGATGCCCAGGCCGGTGCCTTCCGGCACAAGCAGCAGTCCGGCCGGAGAATCGGTGAGGTCGGCGACCGCCTTCACGATTCGCTCGTCGAGCGGCGCGGCACCCTCGCCGGGCTTGCCCAGCGTGTCGGTGAACCGGGTCCATTCAGCGCGGTAATCGTAGCGGTGACGGAACAGATGCTTGGCCACCTTCACCTTGGCCCAGGCCTTGACCCAGGGGGAGGAGAGGACGGTGAGCACCGCCGCGGTCGACCCGAAGACGAAGGCGGTCTGCAGCACCCGCGCATTGTCGCCGCCGAACGCTGCGATCGCGCTGGTCGCGGCCAGCATGATCACCGCATAGAGCAGGGTAACGGCGAAGGAGAGCGTCTGCCACGCGACCGTACGCGAAAGCTGCAGCGTCCAGTCGCCGTTGCGCTGCACCGCGAGCGCGAACACGGGCGCGGCCAGGACCATCACCACGCCGCGACCGGCGATCAGGTCGTTCGGGGCATGGCCGGTAAGATAGGTGGTGGCATAGAGCAGCAGGTCGACGCTCCACATCGCCGCCAGGGCGATCACGGCGAGCGAGATGTCGCCGCGCGCGCGGGGCGCGACGGCCGAATAGAGATGATTGACCAGGACCAGCGCACTGATCGCGACCATGGCGCGCAGCAGCACCCGGACCGTGACCAGCGCGGGCACCACATTCGGCCCGATTGTCTCGTCGGTGACGGCCAGGGCGGCGCTGATCATCACCAGCACCATGACGACGCCATAGATGATCGCGACGGGACGTGCCTCGGGGGCGCCGCCATCGCGGCGGACCAGCGCGAACATGAAGCCGAGCCAGGCGATGTTGCGCGCGCTTTCGGCTACGCGCGTCACCAGGTCGAAAGGGCCGATTCCAGCCACGGCGAGCGCCCAGAGCGCGGTAACGCCAAGCGCGACGACGAAGGTCAGGCGCGGCAGCGCGCTGCCCGCATCGCGCAGCCGGGTCAGCGCGACGCCCGCGAAGAGCAGGGCGGCGAGCGCATGGCTCCAGAGGACGGCCGTTATCGGCACGGGATCAGCGCGCGCCCTCCGGCCACAGCACGACGCGGATCGTCTGGAGCAGGATCAGCACGTCGAGGAAGGGTGAATAGTTCTTGGCGTAATAAAGATCATATTCCAGCTTCTGCCGGGCATCGTCGATCGACGCGCCATAGGGATAGTTGATCTGCGCCCAGCCGGTGATGCCCGGCTTCACCATGTGGCGTTCAGCGTAGAAATTGAGCTGCTGCTCAAGGTCCTCGACGAATTGCGGGCGTTCGGGGCGCGGGCCGACGAAGCTCATCTCGCCTTTCAGCACCGACCAGGTCTGCGGCAGTTCGTCGATCCGCAGCTTGCGGATGATCCGGCCGATCCGGGTGATGCGCGGATCGTCCTTCTCGGCCCAGACCGCCTTGCCGTCGACCTCGGCATCCTGGCGCATCGAGCGCAGCTTGATGACGTCGAAGCCGACGCTGTACAGGCCGACACGGCGCTGCCGGTAGAAGGCGGGCCCCTTGCTCTCGAGCTTGATGGCAAGCGCGGTGATCAGGATCAGCGGCAGGGTCAGGATCAGCAGGACAAGGCTGGCGGCGATGTCGAACAGCCGCTTGAACAGGCTGGACAGCATCCGGCCGGAAGAGAAGCCGTCGGAGAAGATCAGCCAGCTCGGATTGACGCTCTGCAGGTCGACTCGCCCGGTCTCTCGTTCGAGGAAGGTCGAGATCTCGTTGACGTGAACCCCGGTGGTCTTGATCCGCAGCAGATCCTTGAGCGGCAATGCGTTGCGGCGTTCCTCTAGTGCCAGCACCACTTCGCTCGCGTTGAGCAGCACGACATGGTCGGCGAGGTTGTAGATCGCGTCGCGGGCGATCGCCTCGGGAATGATGCGGGCCGCTTCGCTCATCGAGACATAGCCGACCACGACGAAGCCGGCGCCGGGGGTCGCGGCGAGTGCCTTCAGCCGCACGGCACGCGCGCCGGCGCCGAGCACGACGATCCGGCGCTTGAACACCTGGCCACCCAGCGTCTTGCCGAGCAGGATGCGCAGCGCGATGAGCATGCCGATCGCGATGCCCATCGAGTAGAGCAGGTTGGAGCGCCAGAAGGTGATCGTGGGCAGCAGGAAGAAGAGGACGCTGAGGAAGATCACCCCCAGCGACACGGCGACGAGCAGCCGTGCCGCGGCGAAGCGCAACGACTGGAGCGCGCTGGCGCCATAGACGCCGACCGCGATCATCGCGAGCTCGACCGAGGCAGCGAAGGTGAAGAGCTGGGGGACTCGGTTCTCGATCGGATCGACCAGGCTGCCGATCTGATGGATGCGGAGCGAATAGCCGAGCTCGCCCGCGACGACCAGCAGGACAACGTCGAACAGGCCGAGCAACAGCACGGCGTTGGGAATATAGTGCTTGAACAGCCTGATCATCGTTCCAGCCCTTGACGTCCCCGCGTGTAAACAAAACCGACACGCAGCATGGGCTGTCGCAGAAATTGACAAACAAAGGTTGAACGCCAGCTCGCCTCTCTCCGCAATGCAGGGGAAGATGGGAGGGAACATGGACCCCGATTGATCCAAGGCAGTTTCTATGCCGCGTCTCCCGGGGTAAGGGGGCGCCTTACGGGAGATTCAAGAATGCCGCTTTCCAAGCCGATCGTCCCTGTCATCCTGTCGGGCGGGTCGGGCACGCGCCTGTGGCCGATGTCGCGACCTGACCGACCCAAGCAGATGCTGGCGCTGACGGCGGAAGACACCATGCTTCAATTGACCGCGCGCCGTGCGTGCGGGGAGCGTTTCACGGCGCCGATCGTCGTCGCCAATGCGCAGCATGCCGACATGGTCGAGGAACAGCTCGAGGCGGTCGAGGCCGCGGCGCGGGCGCTGATCCTCGAGCCGATGGGTCGCAACACCGCGCCGGCGATCGCGCTCGCCGCGCTGGCGGCCGGGGGTGGTGCCGATCCGCTGCTGGTGATGCCGTCGGATCACGTCATTGCCGACGTGCCGGCTTTCCACGCAGCGATCCATGCCGCGATGCCGCTGGTGGCTGAAGGATGGCTGGTGACCTTCGGGATCGATCCGCTCACGCCGGAGACCGGCTTTGGCTGGATCCATGTCGGCGAGGAGATTTCCGGGGGTGTCCACCGAGTCGCGAAATTCATCGAGAAGCCGCCGCGCGACAAGGCGGAGGCGATGCTGGAGGCGGGCGACCATGCCTGGAACGGCGGCATCTTCCTGTTCCGCGCCGACATCTATCTCGGTGCGCTCGCGACCTATGCGCCTGACATGCTGCTCGCATGCCAGCGCGCGATGACCGCGGCGCACACCGAGGGGTGTCGTATCTACCCCGATACGGATGCTTTCGCTGCCTCGCCGGCCGATTCGATCGACTATGCCGTGATGGAAAAGGCGGAGCGGGTCGCGGTGGTGCCGGTCAGCATGGGCTGGAGCGACGTCGGAAGCTGGGACGCGCTGCACGAGATCAGCCAGGGCGATGCCGCGGGAAATGTCCATCATGGCGAGGTGATCGCGATCGACACCGCCAATTGCCTGGTACGCAGCGACGGCGTGCGGATCGCGCTGGTCGGGGTGGAGGACCTGATCGTCGTGGCCAGCGGCAACGACGTGCTGATCCTGCCGCGCGGGAGATCCCAGGAGGTGAAAAAGCTCATCGAGGCAATGAAGGGATAGGCGGATTCGTTCCGCCCGACTGGCGAATCAGATTTCGCTTGCGGATTAAATGCCGCGTTATATAACTCGTTATGCGTATTCGAGGAGCGACGCATGACGAGTGATATAGTTGCCGAACTTGGTCATCTTTTTCTCGGCACGCGGTTGAAGCGGCTGGCCGAACGCATGCAAGCCGATGTGCAACAGGTCGCGGCCGACGCAGGCCTGCCGATCCAGCCAAGCCACTATCCGGTGCTGGCCGTCATCGAACGTCACGGTGCGCTGACGGTGGGCCAGATCGCCGAGGCGCTGGCCATCAGCCAGCCCGGCGTGACGCGCAACGTGTCGCGCCTGGTCGAGCTTGGCCTGGTCGGGGTGGTGCGGGAAGGGCGGGACCAGCGCCAGAAGCCGCTGTCGCTCACCCCGGCGGGGCAGGCTGCGATGGAGATATCGAAGCGCGAGGTGTGGCCCCGGATCGATATGGCGGTGGCGGCACTGTGCGAGGAACTGGGCGGACCTTTTCTCGACCAGGTCTCCGCGATCGAACGCGCGCTTGACGAGAGGCCGCTGGATCGGCGCGCCGCCGATCTGGGCCTGTCGATCCTGCGCTACTCGGATTCGGTGGCCCGGCATTTCCATGACATCAATGCCGAATGGATCGAGGCGATGTACCGGCTTGAACAGACCGATCGCGACGTGCTGGAAAATCCGCGCGAGCGGATCATCGATCCGGGCGGCGACATCCTGTTCGTCGAGGCTGACGGGCTCGGCATCGTCGGTACCTGCGCCTTGCAGAAGACCGGGCCGGGGCAGTTCGAATTGACCAAGATGGGGGTGCTGGCGTCGGCGCGCGGTCGCAAGGCCGGCGAATTCCTGCTCCGCGCCGTCATCACGCGCGCCGCCGACATGGGGGCGGAGACACTCTATCTGCTCAGCAACCGCAAGAGCGAAGCGGCAATCCATCTCTACGAGAAGCTCGGCTTCGTCCATGACGCCGACATCATGCGCGATTTCGGCGCCCGCTATGAGCGGTGCGACGTCGCCATGCGGTACCGGCTGAGTCCATCCGGCATTGGCGGCACTGTATGATCAATCTTCAATATTGAAGTAAGCCACCGCCTCGGTATCGGGCCAGGTGGCGCAGGTGCCTGTGCCGGTCACCGTGATGCGCTTGTGCAAGCTGTAGGCGGTCAACAGGGTTGCCGCCATTGTCTGTCCTTCCGGTGTGCTCACATTGATCACCCATCGATCCAGAGATGCACAGGTTGGTCTTGTCGACCTCGGCCCTGTGTGGTTGAAGAATAGCCCGCCTGGACTGGTGGGGTTAACATTGACAATATTGCCCAAACCGGCGCCGCTCGCGGCCGCGAACGCAGCTGTCGGTAGCATCATGCATGCCATCGTCATGACGAAGCGCGATATGAATCGGTTACGGAGCCCGGTCTTTCGCATATTTACACCCCTCGATGTCTCTCTGGCCAATGCCTCCGTTTCCGATTTTTGAAAAGGGTCGTGATGACGCAGTGGCTCAATCTGTCGGCGGTTTAAGAGCCATCGCCGTAGTCGCTACAGCACGACAGCAAGCGCCAGAACGCAACGATTTCGTGGTTCGGGCTCGTTCCAGCATCCGGGCGGCCCGAATGGCCGCGCCCGTCAGCCCATCAGCGCCTCGACCTGATCGAGCGTGTCCTTGAACGTCGCGACGACCGCCTGGTACGGGGCGGGGCTGGCCATATCGAGGCCGGCGCGCTTCAGGATCTCGACCGGATAGTCCGATCCGCCGGCCTTCAGCACGCTAAGATAATTGTCGCGCTCCTTCGCGCCGCCCTTCAGGATCGAGCGGGCGAAATAGGACGCGGCCGAGATGCAGGTCGCATATTGATAGACGTAAAAGCTCGAATAGAAATGCGGGATATAGGCCCATTCGGCGGCATAGGCCGGGTCGATCGCCACCTTCGGACCGTGGTAGCGCTTCAGCAGGTCGAGATAGATCGCGGTGAACTTCTCGCCCGACAGACCCTCTCCGGCCTCGGCCTGGTCGTGCACGGTAAGCTCGAACTCGGCGAACATCGCCTGGCGGTAGAAGGTGCCGCGCATCGCCTCCAACTGCTGGCCGAGATAGAAGAGCTTCTCCTCCCTGGTTTTCGCCTGCTTGACCATATAGGCGGCGAGAAGCTGCTCGTTGCAGGTCGAGGCAATCTCGGCGAGGAAGATCGGATAGTCCGACTTGTCATAGACCTGGGTCTTGTTGGCGAGCAGCGTATGCATCGCATGGCCCCATTCATGGGCGTAGGTGGTCATCCCGTCGTAATTCTCGCCGAGATTGAGCAGCAGATAGGGATGCACGTCATAGGCAGCGCCCGGGTTCATATAAGCGCCGGATTTCTTGCCGGGCCGGGGCAGCGGGTCGAGCCACTTCGCCGCCGTCGCCTTGGCGAATATCGCGCCATATTCGGGGCCGAGCGGCTTCACCGCCTCGATCACGGTGGTCCGCATCTCCGGCACGGTCACCTTCTTGTCGAGCTGAACCAGCGGCGGATAGATGTCGTAATAGGCCATATCGGGCAGCTTCAGCATCCGGCGGCGCAGTTCGAAATAGCGGTGGAGCTGGGGCAGGCCCTTATTGGTCTCGGCGACAAGCGACCGGTACACTGCCTCGGGCACGTTGTTGCCCGACAGGAACATCGCCAGCGAGGTTGGATATTTGCGCGCCTTTTTCTGGAAGATATCGGCCTTCACATGGCTGAGATAGGCGGCGCCGAGCGAGCTCTTGAACCGACCATATTCGGCCCAGAAAGTGTCGAACACCAGCTTGCGGTCGGCACGGTTGGGCGCGTCGCGGTTGAGCGTATAGGCCTGGTCGTCGAGCCGGACCTGCTTGCCGCTGGAAAGCGTGACGGTCGGCCAGGGAATGTCCGAGGCGACCAGCTGCTCGCGGATGTCACGCGCGCCGGAGAAGGGCGAGGACGTGCCGGCGAGGAGGATTTCGCCTTCCGGTGAAAGGATGTGTTCGGTCTGGCGCACGATGTCGGCGAGGTAGAAGTCGAAGCGGCTCCTGAGTATTTGGCTGGCGGCGACGAAGCCGTCGATCTTCCCTTTGCCGAGCGCGAGCAGCTCTGGCGCGATCCAGGACGTGGCTTCGCCGAACGCGGTGAACATGTCGCTCGCCTGGGTCTGCCTTTCCTGGTTGGCCGCGAAGCGCAGATCCTCATCGGCCTTCAGGCTGATATAGGTATAGACCCGGCCGGCGACCCGGCCGAGATCGGACTGCGCGACCAGGGCGGCGGCAAGCGCGTCGGCGCTGGTGCCGAGCGTGCCCTTGAACTTGAGCAGGCCGGGGATTTTCGCGAGCACGTCCTTGCGCGCCGCGTCCCATGCGGCGTCGCTGGGATAGAGTTCGCTCAGGTCCCAGGCGGCGACGTCAGCGGGGGTGCCCTTGTCCTGCGCCCAGGCGGGCATGGCGGCGGCGAGCGTGGTGACGGCGGCGGCGGCAAGTGCCTCGCGGCGCGAAAGATCGGTCATGTGACGGGCTTTCCCCAAAAGTGTCGATTGCAACTACATTGCGTGCTTCGCCCTGATTGGGAAGAGGGTGTGTCAATAAACTAACGCACTTCGGGCCGCACGATGACGGGCCGGCTCAGCGGCAAAGCGTCGGCGGCGCGGCCGATGTCGCGGGCGGGATGAAGGCGATACCGTCGAGCATCCGGACCCGCGGCGCTAGCGCTGCGGGCGCTGTCTCGCCCTGATAGAGGATGTAGAGCCGCGTCGGATCGATCCGGCCGGCGAGAAAGGCGCGGCGATCGGCGTCGATCCGGTGCTGGGCCGACTGCGGCACGCGCGATACGTACATGTGGCGCATCGGGCGGCAGGCGAGCATCGCGCGCCAGCCGATCTCCTCGATCAGCTTCAGGTTGCGGAACGGGTCGGGCGGTTGCATCTCGATGGCGGAGGCGCTGGCGATGACCTGGTCCCAGCGCGGATCGCGGGTGAGCTGATAGGTGCCGGGCTGCGCAGCGCGGGCGGTGAGGCCCCTGAGCGCGACGAGCATCGGCGTCATGTCGGCGATCTGGAGCACCAGCGCGGCGGCAAGCAGGAGGGTGCGCCGTTCGAGCCGGTAGGCGAGCAGGATCGCGACATAGATCAGGGTATAGGCCACCGGCCAGAACAGCCGGCCCGAGGCACGGACCACGTCGAGCAGGTCGATCAGCGCGCGCGGCAGCGGCACGAATAGGACTTGCTCGCCCTGGAAGAGCACGCCGTTGGTGATCGCGAGCAGGGTGAGCACGGCATAGGTGGGCAGTAGCCAGCGAAGCTCGACGGTCGGAATCGCGATGGATGATGCAGGCAGCGATCTCTTCCGGCCGATGATCGCGCTGACCATCGCGACGACGACTAGCAGGATCAGCCCGGCCCCGAGATACTGATAGCCTTCGAAGCCCCGGCCCTGGTCGTTGGGGGTCGAGGGAAAGAACAGGCTGTAGCCCGGATTGGCGGGGTTGATCAGCGCGTCGAGCGCCATCGGGAAGGCACCATAGGTGCCGGTGGACATGGGTGGATCGGCCAGCCCGTGCAGCAGCGCGAGACCGGCCACGCCGGCCGTCACCACGCCGATCAGTCCCGCGGCCCGGCGACGATCCGGCCCGGTCCCGGTCGCGATCTCGCGCAGCATCGCGCTGCCCCAGATCGCGCCGACCAGCAGCAGCATATAGCTGTGGACCAGCCCCGCCACGCCGATCACCGCCAGCCATTGCGTCCAGCGTCGCGACCGGTCGCGATCGAGGAAGATCCACAATGCCCACAGGATCAGCCAGTGCGAGCAGAGATTCGAGTGGACCGAGCGGTTGTACAGCGTCGGCAGCAAGGTGAGCAACGCGGTGCCGAGCCACGCGCTGGAGAAATCCGGCGCCCTGTCGCGCAGCAGCAGCCAGGCGAAGCGCACATGCAGGGCGAGGCTGATCAGCAGCCACCAGCCGATGAACTGCACCCCCGCCGGCAGGAACGGCGCGAAGGGTTTCAGCAGCAGCCCCAGCAGCGGGTTGCTGTCCATCATCAGCAGATGGATTCCTTCCGGCGCGAGGACCAGCGGCGTGCCGGTGCCGGGCCAGTTCCCCGCACGCAGATAGGCGGCGAGCCCGAGCGCGTTCGGCCCCCAGTCCTGGCCGCTCAGCACCCAGCCGACATTGGAAATGTCCAGCGTCGCCGGGTTGATCCAGGCGAGGAATGCGCCCGCGACGATCGCCGACAGGGCCAGGAATCGGAGAAGCGGAGCGGGCATTGGCTGCTTCTGCCCGATCAGCGCGACCATATGGTTAACGCAGGGGCCGGCCGGCGCCCGGCATCATCGCGCGGGGCCGGGCGGGATGATCGAGACGCCGTCGAGCTTTCGCACACGGCTGGCAAGCGCCGGCGGCGGCATGCTGTCGAGCAGCACGTAAAGCCGGTGCGGGTCGGTCTGGCCCATCACGAACGCGGCGCTATCCATCCTGAGGCGGCGCCGCACCGCGACCGGCTCGCGCGAGGCGTAGAAGAAACTGACCGGCTTGCCCGCGACGATCGCGCGCCAGGTGATTTCCTCGAGCAGCGCGAGGTCGCGATACATTTCGGGCGGCTCGAACTGTACCATGTCGGCCCGGGCGATCAGCGCGTCCCATCGCGGATCGAGCGTGCGGCGATAGGGGCTTGTCCGCTCGGCAGCCGCCCCGCTGCCCCGCGCCGAGGCGAGCAGGGGCACCATGTCGACAACCTGGAGCAGGAGCGCGCCCGCCAGCAGCCATGTGCCGAACCGCATCCGCGCGACCACGACGATCGCTGCGAAGGCGAGGGTATAGAGCACCGGCCAGAACATCCGGCCTGACGCGCGGATCGGATCGAGCGCTGCGGCCGCCCAGTCGGGCAGGGGCAGCGTCGCGATCACCGCGCCGCGCCAGATCAGGTGCGGCGCAACGGCGACGAGCGTCAGCACGGCGAAGGCCGGCAGCAGCCAGGCGAGGCGATTGAACAGGCCGTCGCTCCGGAGTTCCGAGTGGCGGCGGATGCCATGGAACAGCGCGACGGCGACGAGGACGATCAGGCCCGCGCCCAGATAGTTCATCCCCTCAAGCGCCTGCGCCGGGTCGAGCGCCCGGGCGGGGAGAAGCGCCGAATAGGTGCCCGTATTGGGATTCCACAATGCGTCGAGCGCCATCGAGAAACCGCCATAGCCGCCGACCGCGACGGTCGGCTCGCTGACGGTGCCGATCAGCAGCGGGACGATCAGCAGCGGCGCCACCACGATAGCGACATCCCCGATCATCGCCGTGCGCGCGGCGCCGTCGGGGGCAAGCACTGCCTGGCGGAGCATGGCGCTTGCCCAGATCGCCGCGACCATCACCAGGATATAGGGGTGGATCAGGATCGCGGCGGTGATGACCGCCACCCACCAGCCCGGGCGTGCCGATCGTCCGGCGTCGACATAGATCCACAGCGCCCACAGGATCAGCCATTGCGCGCACAGATTGACGTGCCCGAAGCGCGCCAGCAGCACCGGCATCAGGGTCAGCAGCGCAGCGCCGATCCACGTCGCCAGCGGCGTCGGGGCGAAGCGCCTGACCAGCGCCGCGGCAAAGGCGGTATGGAGCAGGATGCAGGCAAGCAGCCAGAAGCCGAGATACTGGATACCGGCCGGCAGCACCGACGCGAAGGGGCGCAGCAGCAACCCCAGCAACGGATTGCTGTCGATCAGGGCGAGCGGGATTCCGTCGGGCGCCATCAGCATGGTGGAGCGGAGCGACGGCCAGGGCGGTGGCGATCGCAGATAGGAAGCGAGGCCGATGACAGCCTGGCCGTGATCATTGCCGTCGAGCAGCCAGGCGAGGCGCGTCGGGTTGAGCGTGGCGGCGTTCTGCCAGGCGAAGAAGACGGCCATGCTCAGGGCGAGCCAGGGCAGGATCCAGGTGAGCAGGCGGCGCATCTGCGGTGAGTCATGGCGGAGCGCAGGCCGAAAATCCATGCGCCTTGTTCCTCCCCCCGGGAATCGGGGGACCGCCCGCTTCTTCAGCGGGTGGTGGAGGGGGCTTGGGACTTGGAGTATCAGCCCCGTGCTCAAACCCCCTCCACCTTTCGCCGGAAGAGGCGAAGGGTCCCCCTTCTCCGCGGGGCGAGGGAGAAATAGAAAAAGGGCCGGAGGTTTCCCTCCGGCCCTTCTCTTTTTCCAGCCGGTGGGCCGGGAGGTCTGGATCGGCGCGGGCAAAGCCCGCGCTTTCGTCGGACGGGTTCGGCGGCTTGCCGCCGACCCGCCGTCCGTTCCGATTTCGTGTCGGGACCAGCTGCGCTGCTCCCGTCCGAAATCAGAAGTCCATGCCGCCCATGCCGCCCATGCCGCCGCCGCCCATGGGCATGGCGGGCTTGTCTTCCGGCAGCTCGGACACGGCGGCTTCCGTCGTGATGAGCAGGCCGGAGACCGAGGCTGCGTCCTGCAGCGCGGTGCGGACGACCTTGGTCGGGTCGATCACGCCGCTCTCGACGAGGTTCTCGTACTTGTCGGTCTGGGCGTTGAAGCCGAGCGTCGGGTCGTTGCCCTCGAGCAGCTTGCCCGAGATCACCGCGCCGTCATGGCCAGCGTTGGAGGCGATCTGACGGACCGGAGCATAGAGCGCCTTGCGGACGATATCGATGCCGCGGGTCTGGTCGTCATTGCCGCCCTTGAGGCCTTCCAGCGCCTTGGTGGCATAGAGGAGCGCCGTGCCGCCGCCGGGGACGATGCCCTCTTCGACTGCCGCGCGGGTCGCGTGGAGAGCGTCGTCGACGCGATCCTTGCGCTCCTTGACCTCGACCTCGGTCGAACCGCCGACCTTGATCACGGCAACGCCGCCGGCGAGCTTGGCGAGGCGCTCCTGGAGCTTCTCGCGGTCATAGTCGCTAGTGGTGTTCTCGATCTGCTGGCGGATCGCATCGGTGCGGCCCTTGATCGCGTCATGGTCGCCGGCACCATCGACGATGGTGGTGTTGTCCTTGTCGATCGTGACGCGCTTGGCCTGGCCGAGCATGCCAACCGTGACGGACTCGAGCTTGATGCCGAGGTCCTCGGAGATCATCTCGCCCTTGGTCAGGATCGCGATGTCCTCGAGCATCGCCTTGCGACGATCGCCGAAGCCGGGTGCCTTGACCGCTGCGACCTTCAGGCCGCCGCGCAGCTTGTTGACGACGAGCGTGGCGAGAGCCTCGCCCTCGATGTCCTCGGCGATGATCAGCAGCGGACGGCCCGACTGGACGACGGCTTCCAGGATCGGGAGCATCGCCTGCAGGTTCGACAGCTTCTTCTCATGGATCAGGATGTACGGATCGTTCAGCTCGACCGACATCTTCTCCGGGTTGGTGATGAAGTAGGGCGACAGATAGCCGCGGTCGAACTGCATGCCCTCGACGACGTCGAGCTCGAATTCGAGACCCTTCGCTTCCTCGACGGTGATCACGCCTTCCTTGCCGACCTTCTCCATCGCCTCTGCGATCTTCTCGCCGACGACGGTGTCGCCGTTAGCCGAGATGATGCCGACCTGGGCGATTTCCTTGGTGCCCGAGACGGGCTTGGAACGTGCCTTGAGGTCCTTGACGACTTCGACGACCGCGAGGTCGATGCCGCGCTTCAGGTCCATCGGGTTCATGCCGGCCGCGACCGACTTCATGCCCTCGCGGACGATCGCCTGGGCGAGAACGGTCGCGGTGGTGGTGCCGTCGCCGGCGACGTCGTTGGTCTTCGAGGCCACTTCGCGCAGCATCTGCGCGCCCATGTTCTCGAACTTGTCCTTCAGCTCGATCTCCTTGGCGACGGTGACGCCGTCCTTGGTGATGCGCGGTGCGCCGAACGACTTGTCGATCACGACGTTGCGGCCCTTCGGCCCAAGCGTGACCTTCACTGCGTCGGCGAGGATGTCCACGCCGCGGAGAATGCGCTCACGCGCGTCACGCGAAAATTTTACGTCCTTGGCTGCCATGTGAGGGCTACCCTTTCAGATTGGAAGTTGAGGAAGCTTGGAAGATCGAAGGCTGGGTTCAGCCGACGATGCCAAGGATATCGGATTCCTTCATGATCAGCAGGTCTTCACCGTCGATCTTGACCTCGGTGCCGGACCATTTGCCGAACAGGATCTTGTCGCCGGCCTTGACGTCCAGCGGGGTGATCGTGCCGTCGTCGGCGCGCGCGCCGGTGCCGACGGAGACGACTTCGCCTTCCTGCGGCTTCTCCTTGGCGGTCTCGGGGATGATGATCCCGCCCGCGGTCTTCTCTTCAGCCTCTACGCGGCGGACGAGGACGCGGTCGTGCAATGGACGAAAGGTCATATGCGCTAGTCCCTTTTCTTGGGGTCGTGATTGGTTGTTAGCACTCGCCAAAGGTGAGTGCCAGCGGCGTGCATATGTGCTCGCCCCTGCCCCGCGTCAACGGTTCGCCGCCTGAAAAAAACCACCGGCTGCCGCCCCGTCGCTCCGCCATTGGCCCGAGTGGACCGCGGGCGGGCAGGGAAGTTTACTCCCGAACGCGCTTGCTCTAGCGGTGAGGGCGCAACCGCATATGCAGGGGAACGGCGAAGTGAAACTGGTTCGGGGCGCCTGGAAGATCCTGGTCGGCATCAAGGACGGACTTGTCCTGATCGCCATGCTCATCTTCTTCGGCCTGCTGTTCGGCGCGCTGTCAGCGAAGCCCGGGCCCACGGCGATCCGCGATGGCGCGCTGCTGCTGCGGCTCGATGGCCAGATCGTCGAGCAGCCTGTTGAATCGGATGCGTTCGCGACGCTCGGCGGCGCCGCGCCAGTGCGCCAGTATCGCCTGCGCGACCTGGTCCGCGCGCTGGACAAGGCGAAGGACGACGATCGGGTGAAGGCGGTCGTGCTCGATCTCGACTCGTTCGGTGGCGGCTATCCCGCGGCGGTCGATGAGGTCGCCAATGCCGTGCGCCGGGTGCGCGACGGCGGCAAGCCGGTGCTGGCCTATGCCACCGCCTATACCGATTCCGGCTATCGCCTCGCCGCCAATGCCAGCGAAGTCTGGATGAGCCCGATGGGCGGCACCCTGTTCATGGGGCCGGGCGGATCGCAGCTTTACTACAAGGGGCTGATCGACAAGCTGGGCGTCAACGCCCACGTCTATCGCGTCGGCAAGTATAAATCCTTTGTCGAGCCCTATACCCGGACCGACGCCTCGCCCGAGGCGAAGGAAGAAAATCTCAAGCTGTACGGCGTGCTGTTCGGGCAGTGGCAGGAAGCGATCGCCAAGGCACGGCCCAAGGCGAAGTTCGCTGATTTCCTGAGCAAGCCGGGCGAGGTGATCGCCGCGGTGAAGGGCGATATCGCCAAGGCGAACCTGCAGGCGGGGCTGGTCGACAAGCTCGGCACCCGGTTCGACTTCAACAAGCGCGTGGCGGAGATTGCCGGGTCCGACAGCAGCAAGGCGCCGGGCAATTTCAACACGATCAAATATGCCGCCTATGTCGAGGCCAACCCGCTGCCGACCGGCGGCGACGCGATCGGCGTGCTGACCATCGCCGGCGACATCGTCGACGGCAAGTCGGGCAGCGGCAGCGCCGGCGCGGATACCGTCGCCAAGGCGCTGCTCGATGGGCTGGCGAAGAAAAGCCTGAAGGCGCTGGTGGTTCGGGTCGACTCGCCCGGTGGCTCGGCGCTCGCGTCGGAGGACATGCGCCGCGCGATCATGGAGGCGAAGGCGCAGAAGCTGCCGATCGTCGTCTCGATGGGCAGCCTTGCCGCCTCGGGTGGCTATTGGGTGTCGACCGCGGGCGACGTGATCTTCGCCCAGCCGAGCACCATCACCGGGTCGATCGGCATCTTCGGCATCATCCCCTCGTTCGAGAACACGCTGAAGAAGATCGGCGTCACCACCGACGGGGTGAAGACGACGCCGCTGTCCGGCCAGCCCGACGTGATGGGCGGCTTCACGGCGGAGACCGATGCGATCTTCCAGGCGGGGATCGAGAATGGCTATCGCCAGTTCATCACCCGCGTGTCGGAGGCACGCAAGCTCAGCCCGGCACGGGTCGACGAGATCGGCCAGGGCCGGGTGTGGGACGGCGGCACGGCCCGGCAGATCGGCCTGGTCGATCGGTTCGGCGGGCTGAAGGACGCGATCGACGAAGCCGCGAAACGCGCTGGCCTGAAGCCCGACGCTGTCCATGCCGAATATCTCGAAAAGAAGCCGGCATGGTTCGGCAGGCTGGTCCAGAAGCTGATCGGGCCTGGCGACGATGACGACAGCGCGAGCGGGGAGGGCGCCGACGCCTTCACCAGGATCGCGGCGGAGCGTCGGGCGGTCTTCGCCCGCGCGCTGGGCGACGTGAAGCGAATCGGCACCGGCGCCGCGATCCAGGCGCGCTGCCTTGAGTGCGACGGCCTGGGCGGGCCGGCCGCGTCGGCTTCGGACATCAAGCTCATGGATTTCGTACTCGCAAAGGTGACTCAATGATCGCAATCCGTTCCGCCAGACCTGAGGATGCAGCGGCCATCGCCGCAATCTATGCGCCTTATGTCGAGACGGGCACCGTATCGTTCGAGCTTGAGCCGCCGGACGCGCGCGCGATGCGGACTCGCATGCATGCGTCGGACGGGCTTTATCCCTGGTTGGTCGTCACCAATGGCGACGAGGAGGGCGGGGTGCTCGGCTATGCCTATGCGACCAGGTTTCGCGATCGCCCGGCGTATAAATATATCGTCGAGACATCGGTCTATCTCGCCAGCGGAACCCAGGGCCAGGGCAATGGCCGCCAGCTCTACGAGGCGCTGGTCGCGACCTTGCGCGTGCAGGGCTTCACGCATGCGATCGGCGCGATCGCGCTGCCCAACGATCATTCGATCCGCCTGCACGAATCCGTCGGCTTCCGCCGCACCGGCGTGCTGCGTGAGGTCGGTTACAAGCAGGGCCGCTGGATCGATGTCGGCTTCTGGCAGCGCGAACTGAACGCGGCGACCATCCCGCCGCTGGAGCCCAGGCCGTTCAGCGATGTCGGGCTCGTGCGGAACGGATGAGCTTCTTGCCCCTCTCCCGCCGGGAGAGGGGCGGGCGATCACGCCAGCTTGAAGGTCGGCGGCGGCAGGGTCAGCCGGGTATCGGCCACGGCCTCGCCGCTGAAGAAGCGCACCAGCAGCGGCTGTACCTCGGGATGGGCCTCGAACACATTGTGGCCGGCGTTCTCGACGATCACCCGCGACTTGCGCCGGAACTGGGCCGCCACCTCGTCCTGTTCGGCCAGCGGCGTGCGGCCATCGAGCGAACCGGCGATCAGCAGGGCGGGGTGGTCGATGCGGAACGGCGCCCGGAAGTTTTCTCCCAGGTCGACGCCCGGAATGGCGCCGAGCAGTTGTGGCATCGGGAAGTTCAGCGTCTCGCCCAGCACGGCGGTCCGCCCCTCGCGCCGCACCTGCGCCAGCCGGCGCGGCGAGATTCCGGATGCCAGGTCCATTGCCTCGGGCATGCCCCTCAGGCCCAGCAGGCCGGCCACGTCGCCCATGAACGGGGTCAGCGCGGCGGTCCGGCCGGCGTCCAGCGCGAGGTACAGGGCCGGTAGCATGGCCAGGGTGCGGGGATTGGCGATCAGCCCGCTCGCCAGCATCTGGACGCCGAAGCCGCCCATCCTGATCTCGACCGGCGCGCCGTTCAGCTTGACCGGCGTCAGGGCCGGCTGTGCTTCCAGCTTGGTGTGAACGCGGCGCATCAGGGCCGGCAGGTCGGGGATCGCCGCGCGGACGGCGGGGTCGGCATCAAGCAGGGCGTCCACCTGGCGCAGATAGGCGTCGATCCGCGCCGGCCGCTTCACTGTCTGGTCCTGCCCCTCGAGGCTGGACAGGGCCACGCGGTTCACCCTGCCACCGTGCCGCTTGAGGATGCTGAGCGCCAGGTGAGAGCCGTAGCTGGTGCCCCAGAGGTCGACCTTTTCCGCGCCCAGATGGCGTCGCAGGTCGTCGATGTCGTCGGCGTTCTGTTCGGTGTTGTAGCCGGCCATGGCCACGCCGGCCCTGGTCCAGTCGGCCCAGGCGCTCTGGAGTTCCGAGCGGAAATAGGACGTCAGCCCTCCTTGCGTGAACTCCGGCAGCGGGCGCGTCGAGACCGGGCGCTCCGGGATGGTGCTGGACAGGCCGGTGCCCCGCTGGTCGAAAGCGATGACGTCGGCCACCGCGCGCAGGGCCATGAAGATCGGAAAGCGCGGTCCGGTCGCCGCGCCCGTGGCCTCGCCGCCCGGCCCTCCGGCCAGATAGATGATCGGCGGCCCCGGCCTGGCTGCCGTCGACCGGAACCTGACATAGCCAAGGCGGATTTTCCGTGAGCGGGGATCGCGACGGTCCTCCGGAACTTCGAAATAGCCGCGCTCCGCGTCGGTCTCCTCGCCGCGCCAGCCCTTGAAGCGGAAGGGGCCAGCGTCCGACGAAGGTGCCGGCTGGGGCGCCGCCTGGGCGGAGGCCCGGGCGAGCGCCAGGGCGGGGAGGGCGAGGGCGGCGGCAGCGAGCACGGCGCGGCGATTGAGCGATATGTTGGTCATGCCCCTGGCTGAGCCGTTCGCGCCGCCGTCCGCCAGCCTGCTTCGGTCAATGGCGGCGGTCATCGGCGAATGGCGGTGCATCTCGGCGAGCGGCGGCCTAGAGGGGCGCGCATGTGGCGAATCCTGTTCCTCTCCGTTTTCCTGATGATCCCCGTGACCGCGGCCCGAGCCCAGGACCTGTCATGGCAAGCCTGTCATGGCGCGGTCGGTCCGGCCGGCCCGGTGCTGAGCGACTGCCGCCCGATCCGAGATGTCGTTGACCCTCAAGGCCGCGAGCTCTGGATTCGGTCTGTCGTCGGCACCCCGGCCGACACCCTGCCGCGTATCCTCTATGTGGCCGGCGTCGCCTCGTCCGAGGCGTGGTTCAATGGCCGGCGCCTGGGTGTCAATGGCCGTCCCGGCGCCACCGCGCAGGCCGAGGTTCCGGGACGCTACCAGGCGATCTTTCCGATCCCCGAGGCAGCCTGGCGGCCCAACGGAAACACGCTGGTGCTTCACCTGTCGTCCTTCCATGGAGGCCTGCGTTTCGCTCGCCCGATGAGCGCCATCGCCGTCGGCCCCTATCCCTTTCCGCCACGCATCGTGCCGCTGGCCGTCACCTTCGTGGCGGCCGGCGCCCTGCTGGCTGCTGCGTTCGGCTTCGCTGTCATCCACGCCATGCGCCGCACCGGGTCCAGCCTGATCCTCGCCGCCATGGCCGGGGTCGCGGCCCTGCAGGCCGTCGTCGAAAGCTTGCGGGCGCTGTTGGACTATTCCTATCCCCTGCACGCCTGGCGGATGAGCATCATCTGGGTGCTGGCGGCGGCCTTCGCGATCCTGCTGGTAAGCTATGTCGCCAGCCGGTTCCTGCCCGGGAAGCGCCGCCTGATGATCGGCCTGGCCCTGGGGGCGGTCGGCGCCACGGCGCTGCTTCCGGGCTTCGACATGAAGACGGTCGGGGCGCTGATCCTGGGGGTGGCGCTTGCCGCCTTACCGGCGGCGACGGGCGTGCATCGGCGCGTCCCCGGCGCGCGGCCGACCCTTGGCTATCTGGTGTTGTTCCTCGTGCTTGCCCTCGGGTTCCCCGAATGGCTGGCCGACCTTTCCTATTTCCTGCTCGCCGCCGGCCTCGTGCTGCCGCTGCTGATGGTCGAGGTCGTGCGGCTCGGCCGCGAGGACCGCGGGCGGGAGGCTGCCCTGACCCGCGCCGCCAGCCGCCCCGACCGCCTCACCGTCGCCTCGGCGCGGGGCGTGGAGCTGGTGCCGGTCGCCGAGATCCTCGCGGTGGTCGGGGCTGACGATTATGTCGAGCTGCGGCTGGTCGGCGGCCGCAGCCTGCTGCACGCGGCACGCCTCGACGGCCTGGCGACTGAGTTGCCCGCGAGCTTCCTGCGCGTCCACCGGTCGGTGATCGCCAACCTGGCACGGGCGCAGCGGCTGGAACGCGACGGGGACCGTTGGCGGCTGCACCTGAGCGAGGGGGCGCCGCTGCCCGTCAGCCGCTCCCGCCAGCCCGCCCTGCGCGAGGCTCTTGATGTAGCTCCTCCCGTGGCGGTGCCGGCGTAGCGGCGGGGGTTGCCTCGACCTCCGCCGCCGGGCTGAGGCGATGAGCATCGCGCGGGCCCGATTCACACAAGACCTCCCGTCCGTTAGGGCCATTCGGCATCAAGCTGAGGTTCAAGTACAGCGTGAAGAAAATCCGACACCCCTCGCGAAATTATTACTTGCCCTGCGCAATGACGCTCTCGCGGGTGCGCGTCTGTGGTGAGATGATCGTTCGATGGTTGAAGTCTGGAGAGTCGGATGGGCACGAAAAGATTCTGCAAGGCGCAAATGAAGGCCGATTTCGGCCTCTCTCGCTGATGGGTCGCGAAATTCGACCGGAACTTGGAATGCTGTGCTCCGCCTTCTTGCGGAAACCTGCACCACACCTCCGCGATACTTTAGATCCAACGCCGTATCATGGTGCCGACTCGATGCGGTGCGGGTCTTTCAACCCATGACCCTCTCGTCTAAAGCCCGCTGACTCATGACCGACGCATCCGACACGCAGCGCGACTGGCGCGACACCGTCTTCCTCCCGAAGACCGATTTCCCCATGAAGGCAGGCCTCGCCCAGAAGGAGCCCGCCATTCTGGAGCGCTGGGCGAAGCTCGGCCTGTATGATCGCCTGCGCGAGCAGCGCAAGGGACGCGAGCGCTTCATCCTGCATGATGGGCCGCCCTACGCCAATGGCGACATCCATATGGGCCATGCGATGAACAAGGTGCTGAAGGACATCATCGTCCGCGGCCAGTCGCTGCTCGGCAAGGATGCGCCCTATGTGCCCGGCTGGGATTGCCACGGCCTGCCGATCGAGTGGAAGGTCGAGGAAGCCTATCGCGCGAAGAAGCTCGACAAGGATCAGGTCCCGGTCGCCCAGTTCCGCGCCGAATGCCGCGCCTATGCCGATAAATGGGTCGCGGTGCAGCGAGTCCAGTTCGAGCGGCTCGGCGTGATGGGGGACTGGGAAGACCCGTACCTCACCATGAAGTTCGACGCCGAGGCGGCGATCGTCAACGAACTGCTCAAGTTCGCCGAGAGCGGCCAGCTCTATCGCGGCGCGAAGCCGGTGATGTGGTCGCCCGTCGAGAAGACCGCGCTGGCCGAGGCCGAGGTGGAATATGAGGATGTGGTGTCGACCCAGATCGACGTCGCGTTCGAGATCACCGAAGCGCCGCACGCGCCGGAACTGGTCGGCGCTCATGCGGTGATCTGGACGACCACGCCATGGACGATCCCGGTGAATCAGGCGCTGAGCTATGGGCCGGAGATCGAATACTGGCTCGTCGTTGCGGACGTCTATAACGAGGGCGATGCCAGCGCCGACTTCGCCATCCCCCTTTGGGCTGGACGGCGCTTCCTGATCGCTCGCGAGTTGCTGCCTCAATTCCAGCGTCGCCTGCAGGCCGACGTCAGCCGTATGCCAAACGCTGCCGGCCGTCGCGCGGCTGTCGAACTTGCTGCCATGAACCCGGCGGATTCGGTGCATGGTATTGAGGTCGCCGACGCCAAGACGGTTCGCGGTGATTTCTTGCCGCGCGAATTTGGAAGCGATCGAAAGACGACCGTCTTCCAGGGCACGCAGCTCGCTGAAGCCACGGCCCGCCACCCGATGCACCATCTTGGCGGTTTCTTCGCGAAGCCCCGGCCATTCCTGCCCGGCGACTTCGTCACCACTGACGCCGGTACCGGTCTCGTCCATATGGCGCCGGATCATGGCGAGGACGATTTCCTCCTCTGCAAGGCGCACGGCATCGATCCGGTCTTCGCGGTCGATGGCGCGGGCATGTACCGCCCCGACTGGCTGTGGCTGGGCGGGCAGGGCAGCGTCATCAACAAGAAGTTCGTCGCGTCGGACGGGCCGATCTGCACGGACCTGCGCGAGGCGGGCGCGTTGCTCGCCGCGTCGGACGATTTCGCGCACAGCTATCCGCATAGCTGGCGGTCGAAGGCCAAGGTGATCTTCCGCGCGACGCCGCAATGGTTCATCCCGATGGACGAGATCAGGCAGGATCTCGCCGTCGCAGAGCCGGTCGACCTTGGCGCCGATGTCGGTTTCGCGCCGATGCTCGGGCATGGCGTCGGCAATGCGCCGACCCTGCGCGAGATCGCGCTCGATGCGATCGAGCGGACCCGCTGGGTGCCCGCGCGCAGCCAGAACCGCATCCGCTCGATGGTCGAGCAGCGCCCCGACTGGGTGATCAGCCGCCAGCGCGCCTGGGGCGTGCCGATCGCGCTCTATGTCAGCCGCGCGACCGGCGACTATCTCAACGATCCGGCGGTCAATGCGCGCATCGTGGAGGCGTTCAAGGCGGGTGGCGCCGATGCGTGGTTCTCGGCCGACCATCAGGCCCTGCTTGGCGAGAAATACCGCGCCGGGGATTATGAGGTCATCACCGACATCCTCGACGTGTGGTTCGATTCCGGCTCGACCCATGCGTTCGTGATCGAGCAGCGCTATGGCGAGGGCGTTCGCGCCAATCTCTATCTCGAAGGGTCCGACCAGCATCGCGGCTGGTTCCAGTCGTCGCTGCTCGAAAGCGCCGGCACGCGCGGCCGTACGCCCTATGATGCCGTGCTCACTCACGGCTTCGCCCTGGACGGGCAGGGCAAGAAGATGTCGAAGAGCCTCAAGAATGTCGTCGATCCGCTCAAGATCATTGATGAATCGGGGGCCGACATCCTGCGCATGTGGGTGGCGCAGACCGATTATTTCGAGGACGTGCGCATCGGCAAGGAAGTGCTGTCGACGACGTCGGACGCGTATCGCAAGCTGCGCAACTCCTTCCGCTACCTGCTCGGCGCGCTCGACGGGTTCAGCGATGCCGAGAAGGTCGATACGCGGCACATGCCGGAGCTTGAGCTTTATGTGCTCCACCTGCTCGGCCGCCTCGATGTCGAGTTGAAGGCGGCGGCGGAGAATTACGAGTTCAACCGTTATCTCCGCCTGCTCACGGACTTCGCGCAGGAAGACCTGTCGGCCTTCTTCTTCGATATCCGCAAGGACTGCCTCTATTGCGACGCGGCTGACGATCCCAAGCGCCGCGCCTATCGCACCGTGCTCGACATCCTGTTCCACGCGCTGGTGCGCTATGCCGCGCCGATCCTCTGCTTCACCGCGGAAGAGGTGTGGCAGGCGCGCTTCCCCGACGACACGGGCTCGGTCCATTTCCTCGAATGGCCCGTGCTGCCCGCGCTGCCGGGTGACGATGCCGTCGCGACCGTCTGGGCCGATGTGCGGACGCTGCGCGAGCAGGTGACCGAGGCGATCGAGCCGCTGCGGCGCGAGAAGATCGTGCGCTCCAGCCTCGAGGCGGAGGTGACCGTGCCGAAATCGCCCCTGTCGAACGAGGCGCTGGCCGAACTGTTCATCGTGGCGAAGGTGACGACCGGCGATAGCGTGTCGGTCACCCGTACCGCGTTCCACAAATGCGGCCGTTGCTGGCGCCATCTGCCCGATGTCGCGGAAGATGGCGCGCTGGACGATCGTTGCGCAAAGGTCGTCTCGGAATGAAGAAGCTTCCCGTCCTCGGCCTCGCCACCGGCGCTGCCCTGTTCGTCGTCGACCAGGCGACCAAATATGGCATTACCGACGTGCTTGGCCTGAACGAATCCAGCCTGGGGCGGGAGATCACGTCGTTCTTCACCCTGCGCTTCGTCGCCAATCGCGGCGTGTCGCTCGGCCTGCTTCATGCCGATACCGAGGCGATGCGCTGGGGCCTGGTCGCGCTGACCGCGGCGATCGCCGTCGGCGTGCTGGTGTGGATGCTGCGCGAGCCGAACCGGCAGGACCAAGTCGCGCTCGGCTTCGTGCTGGGCGGGGCGATCGGCAATATCCTGGATCGGGTGCGCTACGGCTATGTCGTGGACTTCGCCGATTTCCACATCGGGGCGTGGCGGCCCTTTTTGGTCTTCAATGTCGCCGACGCGGCGATTACGATAGGGGTGCTCATCCTGCTTGTGCGGGCGCTCCTGGTGCGCGACAAGCCACGGGCAGGGCGAGATCCAGTGGAGAATATGAATGCGTAAGTTGGTGTCGATCGCAACCGGGCTCGGCCTGGCCGTCCTGCTCGCCGGTTGCGGCCATAGCGGCATGGACCGTGCCCGCCCCGACGAGTTCGCCGTCGCGCGTCAGGCGCCGCTGGTGATCCCGCCCGATTTCTCGCTGCGCCCGCCCCAGCCCGGTGCCGCGCGCGCCAATGACGTGAGCCCGAATGCCCAGGCGCTCGACGCGCTGTTCGGCGGCAAGTCGGCACGCAGCGCCTCGGAGAGCGCGACGATCGACGCCGCGGGTTCCGAGAGCGCCGATCCGGGCATCCGCTCGGCCGTGGGCGACCCCGGCACCGCCGTGGTCGACAAGGGCTCTACCACGCGTGACATCGTCGCCGCCCCCGAAGGCGACGGCCAGGACGCCCGCACCGCCACGCCCAATCCCTGACCTGCCACTCTCCCCTCCCGGAAGCGGGAGGGGGCGAGAGGCTTGTTGGACACGCCTGAAGCAGACCGGCGCTTCTGGCCCGCGAACTGCGCGCAACGCGACGGATGCCGTGCGCTCATCTGTGACGTCGTATCCCGATCGGCAAAGCTGATCGTCGAAGTCGATAGCGGCCAGCATGATTCAAATGCTTTGGCCGATGAGGCAGGAATCAGGCACTTCGAAGCGCAGGGCTTCCAAGGTATCGCTTCTGGAACAATTGGGTTCCGGGGCAGGCCGAGGGTGTAATGGGAAAAACCGGGCGGGCTCTTTCGGACAGGTCCTATCCTTGCCCTCCCGACGCTCTTCGCCGTCATCCCGTTGTCATCTGTGCTGATGCGGGCTGCACGAGGGCACCCCGTTCGACACCAAATTTACGGCGTTACGATTGCCTGAAGCATCAGCGCAGAACCAGAGCCATCACCGTTCGTCCCGAGTGCCGTCGAGCCTGTCGAGATGGCGTATCGAGGGACAGGCATCTCGCACGTCACCTGTGCGTCGATACGTGCCCTCGATACGGCTGCCCGGTCGCTACTCGACACGAACGGCTATGGTCAGAAGCTGACGCCGATCGAGCCGACCACGCCGGCCTTGCTGGCGTTCTTGCCGGTCGGGGTGATGAAGTCGCCGTCAGTGTCGACATATTGCACGCCGAAGGTCAGCGCTTTGTAGGTCACCGTCGCGCCGAGGCCCCAGTCGGTATATTCCTTGCCGATCGACAGCCAGCTCGGGCCGAAGGTGTGGCCGAGATGGCCGGTCAGGCCGATCGGCGTGCCGGGGATCGCGGCCGACAGGTCGCCGGCGAGATAGAGATTGTCCTGCTTAGGGCCGATCTGGTCGAGCGACAGGGCCTTTTGCTTCGGCGCATAGTTCGCCGTCGCCTTGGCCGTGACCGGGCCGAAAGTGTGTGCGACCGAGACATAGGGCTCGATGAAGTCGGACGAGACGACGCTGCCGGGCAGTTTCGTCTTCGGATAGACGTAATAGAGCGCGCCGATATCGAAGGTCGTGCCGTTCCAGGTCTTCTTGAACCCGGCGATCAGATCGAGTTCCTGCGCGCTGTTGCCCGCCGCGGTCACATAGCCGCTGACCGAGGAACCCCATGCCGAAACATAGAAGCCCGATTCGTGGCTGACCGTGATGCCGCCCTGAACGGCGATGTTCTTGTCCGTCTGCGAGATGCCGCGGAAGCGGTAGTCGGTCACGACGGTGGCGCTGCCGTTGATGGTGATCGGCGGCGGCGGCGCGGTTTCGTCCGCAAAAGCCGGCGTGGCGGAGACGAGCGTCAGCACGCTGAGGCTGATCATGGAAAAGCGCATGGGTGTCCCTTTCAATATGTAAACCGGGCCCCAGCCTGCGTGCCGATGGACAAGGCATCTGTGATGGGCCGTGCAACGACCCCGTGCCAATGTTTCCGTTCGGTAAGGAAAGATTGCCGAAACGCGCTGCAGCGCACAACACAATTCTCTGACACGCCCGCTGGTTTGCGGAGCATGTTGCACCTGCGCAACAGTGGCTGGTTTCAGGGCAACGGAGGTGCGGGGGGCTCGTCGCGGCTGATATGGATCTGGCGCTGAGGATAGGGGATCTGGATCCCATGCTCCTTGAACAGCCACCAGAGCCGGTTGAGCACGTCCGACCGGACATTGCCGACTCCGCTTTCCGGGTCGCTGATCCAGGCGAGGATTTCATGCTCGACGCCGCTGCCGCCGAAGGCGGTCAGCCATACGTTCGATCTGGGGCTGTTGAGCACGCGCGGGCTTTCGGTCGCCGCGCGCAGCATCAGTTCCTGGGCGAGCTTCAGGTCACAGCCATAGCCAATCGTCACCGGAATCCGCACCCGCACGTTGCGATCGGTATAGGACCAGTTCTCGACCTCGTTGGTCATGAGGTTCTCGTTGGGGATCAGATGCTCCTTGCCGTCGCGGGTCAGCACGGAGACGGCGCGGATGCCGATCCGGTTCACCCAGCCGAAGCTTTCCCCGACGACGATCACGTCGCCCGGCTTGATCGACCGGTCCATCAGCAGGATGATCCCGGCGATCAGGTTGCCGATCGTCTTCTGCAAGCCGAAGCCGACCGCAAGGCCGAACGCGCCGGAGAAGACGGCGAAGGCGGTGAGATCGATATCGAGCAGGTCGATCCCGACGAAGAAGGCGAGGGTGACGACCGCGATGGCGGAAAGCTTCTGCGCCAGCAGCTTCTGGGTGGCGTCCATCCCGCGCGCGCCGGTAATCCAGTGGCCCGTGGCACGATTGACCAGCCGTACCGCCGCGAACAGCGCGGTCGCCGTGACGAGGATGATGATCAGCGCGAGCAGCGAGAAACGACGCTTGCCGATGTCGAAGCCGATGCGGTCGAGCGTGTCGGTGATCGGCTCAAGCCCGCCCACTGCGTGGCTGAAGATCGCGACGAACAGGATTGCGGCGACCGTCCACGCCATCCAGCGTGGAATGCCCAGCCCGCGGAGGATCGAGACGCTGGTGAGGCTGACCGCCGCCCCGAGCGCCAGGCCGATCGGTATCCCGGCCAGCGGCGGCCAGGGCACGGCATTGAGGAGGATGGCGAGCAGCAGGACGGCGGTACCATGGCGGATGATACGATGCAGCCTGCCCCCGACACCCTCGGCATGGGCGCCGAGGCGTTGTTTCCATTCGCGTTCGGCAGTGGGGCCGAGGAACCGGCCCGCGACTACGCCGCATGCGAGTGCTAGAAGTACCAAGCCGCCGGCGATGGCCGCCTCGACCAGCATGGTTTGCGAAATGGTCGCCAGCCCCTGTGCTTGCAGCCAGGCGGCGACCGGCTTCACGCGAGCGTTGCCCTGAAGCGTTCAAGCCCGGCCGCGAGATCGCGGATCAAATCGTCCGGGTCCTCGATGCCGATCTGCAATCGCACCAGCAGCCCGTCGTCGTGCCGTTTCGTGGCGGTGCGATAGCGTGCGGGATCGACCGGCAGCGCCAGGCTCTCGAAGCCGCCCCAGCTATAGCCGATGCCGAAATGCTCGAGTCCGTCGATCAGCGCAGCGCGCGCCTCTTCGGTCGCGTCCTTCAGGGTGAAAGAGAACAGGCCGGACGATCCCTTGAAATCACGCAGGAAAGTCTCGTGGCCGGGGCAGTCCGGCAAGGCGGGGTGGAACACGGCCGAAACCTCGGGCTGGTCCTTCAGCCACCTGGCGATCGTCAGCGCGCTCGACTGGTGCTGGGCGAGTCGGATCGCCAGCGTTCGCAGGCCGCGCGATCCAAGCCAGCAATCGTCCGGGCTTGCGAACTGGCCGAGCTGGAAGCTCGTGTCGCGCAGCCGGGCGAAATGACCCGGCGCGGCGGTGACCGATCCGAGCATCACGTCCGAATGGCCGACGATATATTTGGTGCAGGCAAGGATGGTCAGGTCGACGCCGCGCTCGATCGCGGGGAAGAACAGGGGCGTCGCCCAGGTATTGTCGAGCAGCGTGATGACTCCGCGCGCCTTGGCGGCTGCGACGATTGCCGGGACATCCTGCACCTCGAAGGTCAGGCTGCCCGGACTTTCCATGAAGATGGCGCGCGTGGTGTCGCCGATCAGGTCGGCGATGCCTGCCCCGATCAGCGGATCGTAAAAGCGCGTAGCGATGCCCATCCGCTTGAGCAGCCCGGTCCCCATCGACCGGGTGGGATCATAGGCGGTGTCGGGCAGCAGCAGTTCGTCGCCCGGCGACAGCACCGACAGC
The DNA here is from genome assembly GCF_028473665.1 of Sphingomonas sp. QA11. Classification (GTDB taxonomy): domain Bacteria; phylum Pseudomonadota; class Alphaproteobacteria; order Sphingomonadales; family Sphingomonadaceae; genus Sphingomonas; species Sphingomonas phytovorans. Next base: position 350,439 of record NZ_CP098774.1, read on the forward strand.
AGAGCCGCCGCGATCGCCGCGACGCCGGAAGGGTAGAGGAATGTAGCTTCGGCCCCCGGCTCAAGCTCGGTCAGCGCGTCGGCCAGCGACCATTGAGTCGGCGTGCCGCGCCGGCCGTAGAACAGCCGGTGATGCGTATCGCGCCCGCCGGCCGCGCGCAGTTCGGCGACCGAATCATAGAGGATCGTCGAGGCCCGCCACACCGGCGGGTTGACGATCCCCTGAGTCCATTCGGCCCGTCGGCCCGCGGAGACGACGCGGGTCGCGTCGCCCTTGGGCTCCTTGTCGTTCACGCGGCCCCCGTCGCCTTTGGCGTCGAGCGGTCGGCGCCCCATTCGGACCAGCTTCCGTCATACAAAGCCGCTTCGTTGCCGAGGAGATGCGCCCCGAACGACAATACCGCTGCAGTGATGCCCGATCCGCAAGTGGTGACGAGCGGCTTGGCGAGATCGACGCCCGCTGCCTCGAACTCGGCCTTCAGCGCGTCGCCCTGTTTCCAGGTGCCGTCGGCGTTGAACAGTCTGCCCTGGGGCAGGTTCTTCGACCCGGGGATGTGGCCGGCATGGGTCGCGGGACGGGGATCGGGCTCTTCACCGGTGAAGCGCGCGGCGGAACGGGCGTCGAGCACCTGCTCCGCGCCACTGTCGACATTGGCCTTCATCTGGTCGAGCGTGCGCACGCCCTTGTCGTCGGCCCACACGGTGAAGTGGCGGTGGCGCAGCGATTCCTTGCCGCTCTTCGTCTCGCGACCTTCGGCCTGCCATTTGGCGAAGCCCCCGTCGAGGATGGCGACGTCATGCGCGCCGAAGGTGCGCAGCATCCACCAGGCGCGCGCCGCGGTATGATAGGGCGAGTTGTCGTAGAGCACGATGCGGCTGCCGTCGCCAAGACCAAGCGATTGCATGCGGCTCGCGAATTTCTCGGGCGAGGGCAGCATCGACGGCAGCGTGGTATTGGTGTCGGCCAGTTCGGCCAGATCCATGAACACCGCGCCCGGGATGTGCGCCGTCTCATATTCGGCGGCCGGATCGCGCTTGTCGCCAGCCAGCACATAGGTCGCATCGACGATGCGCAGATCGTTCGCGCCAAGCTCCCCTGCGAGCCATTCGGTCGTTACCAGCGAATCCATGTGCATGCTCCTTGTTTGTCGCTCTTTTCCCTAGCCACCGGCGATGGCGGCGTCGAGACGATCGCGGAACGATTGATGCGCGACATGGTGCCGCGTTTCAATTTGCCGCATCGCATCCTAAATACGCGCGATGACGATCAAACATCTCGGCCAGGCCAGCGCATTGCCCTCTTCTCCCGAAGAGGCGGTGCTTGACTATGTGCCCAATCCGCGCCCCGGCAGACCCTATCTGGTGCGTTTCACCGCGCCCGAATTCACCTCGCTCTGTCCCGTGACGGCGCAGCCCGATTTCGCGCATCTGGTGATCGACTATGCACCGGGCGGGACGATCGTGGAATCCAAGTCGCTGAAACTGTTCCTCGGCAGCTTCCGGAACCACCAGGCATTCCACGAGGATTGCACGGTCGGGATCGGCGAACGGCTGACCGCCGAGATGAACCCGGTGTGGCTTCGAATCGGCGGCTATTGGTATCCGCGGGGCGGCATCCCGATCGATGTCTTCTGGCAGTCCGGCCCGCCGCCAGAGGGTCTCTGGCTGCCCTCGCAGGACGTTCCAGGCTATCGTGGCAGGGGGTGAGCCGTTCATTTCGGCTTAATCTTGACCTAGATCAGCGCGAATCTCTTGTTGCGCCGCAGCATTACTGCAACCATATTGAAACTTGGCCGTTCGTGGGAGGCAATTTCGGGGCTCCCAGCCTCGTTTCACAAGAGGTTTCAATCGATGGTTCTTTCGGAAAAGGCAGTGACCCCGATCGATCACCTGGCATTGATCGGCAATTTCCTGCCCCGGAAATGCGGCCTTGCAACATATACTACCGACACGTTCACCGCGTTGAAGGGCCGATTCCCTGATCTGAAGATCGACGTCTATGCGATGGACGATCATCCTGGCCGTTACGAATACCCGCCCGAAGTGACCGCGAGCATCCCGGAACAGGACCGCCTCGCCTATATCGATGCCGCCCGCGCGATAGAACGCAGCGGGGCGCAAGCGCTCTGGCTCCAGCACGAATATGGCATTTACGGCGGGCCGGCGGGTGAACATATCCTCGCCCTGCTCGACCGGGTGTCGATTCCGGTCATCGTCACGCTCCACACCATCCTCGAAAAGCCGAGCGCTGACGAGCGCCGGGTGATGGAAGGCTTGCTTCGTCGCGCGGCCAAGGTGGTGGTCATGGCGGAGCGCGGCCTGGAAATTCTCGACCGGGTCTATGGCGCGAGCCCGAAGTCGATCGTGATGATCCCGCACGGCGTGCCGGATCGGGCGCTTGTCGATCCTGAAACGCTGAAGGCGCAGTTCGGCTGGCAGGGCCGCAAGACACTGCTGACCTTCGGCCTGCTCGCACCCAACAAGGGCATCGAGACGATGATCGATGCGCTGCCGGCGATCGCGGCAGAGCACCCCGATGTGCTGTACGCCGTACTCGGAGCGACTCACCCGAACCTCGTCGCGCACGAGGGCGAAGCGTATCGCGACCGGCTGAAGGCATTGGCGGAGCATCACGGTGTCGCGGCGCATGTCGAGTTTATCGACGCGTTCCTCGAGCATAACGAGTTGATCGACTATCTGCAGGCGGCGGACATCTATGTGACGCCGTACAACAACCCGGCGCAGATCACCTCCGGCACGCTGTCCTATGCGGTCGGCGTCGGCAAGGCGGTCGTTTCCACGCCCTATGTCCATGCGACCGAAATACTGGCGGACGGGCACGGCGTCCTGGTCGATTTCGGCGACAGCGCCGCCTTTGCGCGCGAGATCAACGCCCTGTTGGGCAGCGATCGCAACCGGATCAAATTGTCCGAGCGCGCTTATGCGCGTGGCCGGACGATGATCTGGCCACGCCTTGCCGAGCTGGCGATGCGGGAGATCGTCGAAATGGTGGCGACCAAGCCGCGCCGGATCGCGACGAAGGTGCGCCTGACGCCGCTTCAGCCGGATATCGCCGCGGTCGAGCGGATGAGCGATTCGACCGGCATGCTCCAGCATTCGATCTATTCGGTGCCGGATCGCCGCCATGGCTATTGCATCGACGACAATGTGCGCGCGCTGATGCTGATGACCGCGATCGACACGCTCGACGAGGGCGTGCGCGACAAGTGGATGACGGTCTATGCGTCGTTCATCCAATATGCGTGGAACCCGGACAAGCGCCGTTTCCGCAACTTCATGAACTTCGATCGCACCTGGTGCGAGGAATATGGTTCGGAGGATTCGAACGGCCGCACCATCTGGGCGCTTGGCGTCACGGCGCGCCGCTCTACCCTCGCCAAGCATCGCGACTGGGCGGTGCGCCTGTTCGACGAGACGGCGTCGCTTGCCTTCGACCTGGGCAGCCCGCGCGCGCAGGCGTTCGCCATGCTAGGCGCGGCGGCGATGCTCGGTGCGCATCCGGGGCACGAACTGGCGCGCAACATCCTCGAACGCTTCTCCAACGACCTGCTCGCGCTGGTCGAGGAGGCGAGGCGGCCCGAATGGGAATGGTTCGAGATCGTCCTCGCCTATGACAATGCGCGGTTGCCCGAGGCGCTGATCCGCGCAGGCATGATGCTGGGTCGTGACGACCTGCTGAAATGCGGCCTGTCGACGCTCGGCTGGATCGTGGCGCAGCAGACCTCGCCGGAAGGCCGGTTTCGCGCGATCGGTACGGAGAGCTTCGGCCGCGCTTATGAGGAGCCGTTGCCGTTCGACCAGCAGCCGCTCGAGGCACAGGCGACGATCGACGCCTGCTCCGCCGCGTTCAGGGCGACCGGCGATGCGCGCTGGGTCGAGGAAGCGCAGCGGGCCTATCGCTGGTATCTCGGCCAAAACGATCTCGATCTGCCGCTTGCCACCGCGCAGGATGGCGGCTGTTTCGACGGGCTGATGCCGACCGGTTTGAACCGCAATCAGGGCGCCGAGTCGATTCTGGCGCTGCAATTGGCGTCTTGCGCCATTTCGGGGCTTTCAAAGCGGGCCGAAAGCATGGCAGGACCGGATCGCGCCGTCGCGTAGCCTCGCTCGGGACGTCGCCATGACGTCATTGGTGCGAGGCCCTCACGTGATCGAACTGTTCCACCACGCGCTTCGGCTGCATGCCGATCCCTCTCGTGTGGTTGTGCGCCCCTTCCATCTGGCATGGGCCGGCAATGGCGGCAGCCGTACCGAGCGGCTGGTGAAGGAAGTGATGGAGCTCGATACCGCGGCGACACGGGCCGAGCTCGAACTGGTGCTCAAGGATTTCGAGGCGCGCCACTGGCAGACGCGGCGCGTATTCATGACCCGCTATGACGAGATCGAGGAGATGCTCGGGCTCGACGGTAGCGAGATCGGCGACGAGAAGCGCCAGCTGATCGGCGCCTATTTCTGCCACGAATACAGCTATGCCGCCGCCGCGCTGATGAACCCAAGCGCGGTGCCGCATTTCGACCAGACCGGCATGCCCGAAGGATCGCTGCGTATCCTGATGTCGCTGCGGGCGGTGGGCGAGGGGCATATCTCCTCGGTCGCGTTCCGCGAGGGGATCATCACCAGCCGGAACGAGCTGAAACTGGCGCCTGAGCCTCCCTTCGCCACCGCGACCGATGCGGTCGGGCAGGACGAGGAGGAACTGCCCGAGGGCGAGATCACCGTCTATCGCCATCGGGATTCGACTCTGTCGGGCACCGTGATCTTCCCGATCACCGCGGCGCAGTCAAAGGGGCTCGAGGACCTTCGCCTCGTCAAGTTCACTCATGACGACGGCTCGGCTGAATGGCTCGGCACCTATACCGCCTATAATGGCTCGGCGATCCAGTCAGAACTGCTGCGCACCCGTGATTTCCGCGCGTTCGATCTGGTGCCGATGACGGGCCCCGCCTCGCGCAACAAGGGCATGGCCCTGTTCCCGCGCAAGATTGGCGGCCAGTATATGATGATGGGGCGGCAGGACGGCGAGAACCTGTTCCTGCTCAAGTCCGACACCCTCACCCATTGGGAAGAGGGCGAGAAGCTGCTGACGCCGCATTATCCGTGGGAGCTGGTGCAGATCGGCAATTGCGGTCCGCCGATCGAACTGGACGAAGGGTGGCTGATGTTGACTCACGGCGTCGGCGCGATGCGGAAATATTCGATCGGCGCTGTCCTGCTCGACAAGGACGATCCGTCGAAGGTGCTTGGCCGAACGCGGGAACCAATCCTGGCGGCGGCGCATGAGGATCGCGAGGGCTATGTGCCCAATGTGGTCTATAGCTGCGGCGCGATCCGGCACGGCGACAAGCTGTTCGTGCCCTATGGCGTGGCGGACAGTTCGGTGGCGTTCGCCTTTATCGAGATCAAGGCGCTGCTCGCGGCGATGTAAAAGCCCCTTGTGGGGGGAGGGGCGTGCGAAGCGGTCCGTCAATCGACTGGACGCTCGATTTGCCTATGCAACTCAGACACGGACCGAAGCCTGCGCAGTCTGTATCTTCGAGCCTTCAGGCCTTCTAGAAGCATCATCACCGCACACAGCGCAAATGAGGCGACGACTGCTAGATTTACTGCAGAATAGGGCAGGCCGAAGCCGAACGGTACCAACGCGATCATTGCGCCGAAACCCACAAAGCCGAGCATCTCCTTCGTCCGATCCGGCACGTAAAACGGATTGGAGGATTCAGGAGACATTGGGTCATGCTCGTCCATGAAGCGAGGATGCGACAAAGACGCGCCGCCTGCAATAGATGCGAAGCGGGTGGCCCGAACCCTTGCGACACGATGCAGAACATCGCCGGGGGATTATAAAATCACCGCGCCATCGACCTGGTCCGGCTGTAGAGCAGCCAGATCAGCCCGGCGAATGCCACGGGTGCCGCGACGGTAGCGATCGTTTCGAAGCCGGTACCGACCAGCGCCAGCGGGGCATCCTTGCCCGACGCGCCGACGATCCCCGCGAACGCCACGCCGAACAGGCTCTCGCCGACGATCAGGCCGGTCGCCGCCAGCACGCCCATGCGCTCGGCAAAGGCCGGGTTGGCGCTGCGCCTTGCCCATTTGTCGTAGAAATGGCCGATGACCGCGCCGACCGGGATCAGCAGGGTCAGCGCCATCGGCAGGTAGATGCCCATGCCGACGCCCAGTGGCGGAAGGCGCATCTTGCCGGCGCGGCCGAGCGCCTCGTCGAGGGCGATCACCAGCACGCCGATCCCAGCGCCGACGCCGATCAGCCGCCAGTCGAGGTCGCCGCCCAGCACGCCCTTGGCAAGCGAGGAGATCAGCGCGGCCTGGGGCGCCGCAAGGGCGGTGTCCTTGGCATTGGGCGCCCCCTGGAAGGTGAAGGCGGTGTTGAGCAGGTCGAGCACCGACGGAATGACCAGCGAGCCGAAGATCACGCCCAGCACCAGTGCGAACTGTTGCTTCCATGGCGTCGCACCGACGAGCTGGCCGGTCTTCAGGTCCTGGAGATTGTCGTTGGAGATGGTCGCGACGGAGAAGACGATCGCGGTGGTGAACAGCGCATAGGCGATCAGCGCATTGGTGCGCGCGAGATCAGTGCTGTGGCCATAGATTGCGACGAGCAGCAACGAGGCGCCTAGCACCGCAAGAATGCCGACGCCCGAGACTGGGCTGTTCGACGCGCCGATCAGCCCGGCCATATAGCCGCACACCGCGGCGATCACGATGCCGATGACCAAGATATAGAGGATCGTGCCGGCGATCACCGCAAAGGCATGTTCGTGGACCGGTCCGCCCGCGGAGAAGCTCCACAGCAGCCAGGCCATGGGCGGCAGAGTCGCGAGGATCGACAGGCCGACGATGCCGATCGGCAGGTCACGCTCGGTCAGTTCCAGGATCGAACCGTCCTGGCGCGCGCGCGACGCGGCCATGGCCGAGCGGATGCCCCCGATGATCGGGCCGAGGATCTTGAGCAGAGTCCAGATCGCGGCGACGCCGATCGTGCCGGCGCCGATGAAGCGCGCCTTGAGGCGGAACGCGGTGCCTACGACGGCATCGACCTCTCCCGTCACACCGTGGGTAAGGTATGGCATCAGCCCGGCCCAGGAGATGAGCATCCCGAAAAGCATCGCCGCACCGACCGACAGGCCGACGAGATGGCCGACGCCGATCAACGCCATCGAAAAGCTGGTCGAGACTCCAGTGGCGCTACTGCCGATCCGGAAATTCTTCGCTGCTTCGCCCGCGACGAGCTTCATCGCGGCGAGCAGGGCGAAGCCGGCCGACACCACTGAACTGAGGATGATGACTCGGAGGCCCTTGGCGTTCTCTTCGTCGCCATCGGCGGCTGCGCCGACCTTGAGCACCTCGGCGGCGGCGACGCCCTCCGGATAGGGCAGGTCAGATCCCGTCACGAGCGCGCGGCGCAACGGCACCGAGAACATCACGCCCAATATGCCGCCGACCGCGCAGACCGCCACCGTCGTCCAATAGGGGAAGCCGGTCCACCAGCCGACCAGGATCAGGCCGGGCAGGACGAAGATGATCGCCGCCAGCGTGCCCGCGGCGCTCGCGATCGTCTGGACGATGTTGTTCTCAAGGATATTCGCATCCTTGAAGAAGCGCAGGATCGCCATGGAGATGACGGCCGCCGGGATCGAGGTGGCGAAGGTCAGCCCGACCTTGAGGCCGAGATAGACATTGGCGGCGGTGAACAGGACGGTAATGAGCCCGCCCAGGATGATGCCGCGAATGGTAAGCTCGGCGAGAGGGCGGGCTGCTTGGGTCGTTGATGCTTGCATCGGGCCATCTGGCATAACAGGGCGGGTCTGGGACAGTGGTTTCTGCCGAGACCAGTCTGGAAGCGGAGTCCTCAGCGCAGCCCGTACCGCTTCTCATACAGCCGGCCGCCTAGCCACACCGCCGGGAACGCGGTTATCGCCAGCGCGATCGGATACCATCGTGGGCCCAGATTCAGGTCCCAGCTCAGCAGCACGCCGGCGATTCCGCCCAGCGTGCCGATCACCGCCAGAATGGCCACATGCCGCATCCGCGCGCGCGGGGCGAGCCAGGCGGTGACGAAGCCGCCGCCAACCGAGAAGAGGCAGCGATAGGCGAGAGCGAGGAGATTGTGCCACGGATTCCACATCGCACCGCGTGGAATGACCCCCGTTGAATGCATGAGCTCGTCAGTGCCGGTATGCAGCATCACGATGAGGGAGAAGCCCACAAGCACAGCCGCGAGGCTGCGGATATAGAGCCACAGGGCAGCGGCTGGTCGATCGGTCATGTGGCAGTCCCCGGGCTAGTCGAGAGACAATGCCACAGCTGATGAAGGGTGGACAGGCCGCCGGGCCGCTCGTTCGCGCCGTTTGCCAGCATTGACCGATTTTCATGATGCATATACATCATCGCCGTGACCCTTCCCGCTCTTTCCGATTCTCCCTGCGCCTGTACTTCGTTGCGCAAGGCCGCGCGGGCGGTGTCGCGGGTCTATGACGAGGCGCTGATCGGCACGGGCATGACGATCGCCCAATTCTCGGTGTTGCGGCACATCGCACGATGCGGGGACGTACCGCTCAGCCGGCTCGCCGAGATGCTCGTGATGGACCGGACCTCGCTCTACAGGGCGCTGACGCCGCTTGAGCGGCAGGGCTGGATCGAGATCGCTCAGGCGGGGCGCGGCCGCGCGCGAATCGCGTTGCTGACCGCTGCCGGACGCGAAGCGATGGAGAAGGCGACTCCTCCGTGGCGCGCGGTGCAAGAACGGTTGATCGGCGGGCTCGGCGCCGACGACTGGGCCAGGCTCGAAACGCTGCTGCGCGACGTCGTCGACGTGGCCGGCCATGACTGACTTGCAAGGAACAATGATGCGTCCAGTCCGCCTGTCCGGCCGATCCTTCCCCTATATCGTCGTCGGCGTGACCTTCTTCGCGCTGCTGATCTCCGCCGGGTTGCGGTCGGCGCCTGGCGTAATGATGGTTCCGCTGGAAATGCATTTCGGGTGGGACAGGGCGACCATCTCCTTCTCGGCTGCGGTCGGCATCTTCCTGTACGGGCTGGTCGGGCCGTTCGCCGCGGCGCTGATGATGTCGTTCGGCATCAAGCGGACGATGCTGGCCGGTTTGGCGATCATGTCGGTATCCACCCTGGCGAGCCTGTGGATGACCGAGCCCTGGCATTATGTCCTCACCTGGGGCGTGCTGTCCGGCGTCGGCAGCGGGGCGGTGGCCTCTGTGCTGGGCGCGGCCGTGGTCAATCGCTGGTTCGCAACGCGGCAGGGGCTGGTGATGGGCATGCTGAGCGCGAGCACCGCGACCGGCGCGCTGATCTTCCTGCCGCTGCTCGCCTGGCTCTCGCGCAGCGGGGCATGGCAGCCGGTAACGATCGCGGTGGCCGTCGCGAGCGCGGCGCTGATCCCGTTCGTCCTGTTCTTCGTGCCCGAGCGGCCGGAGGATGTCGGTACGCGGCGTTTCGGCGAGACCGCGGAGAGCGCGCCGCCGGCGCCGATGAAGCAGGCCGCGACCCCGATGCTGGCGTTCGACGCGCTGTTCCGCGCCGCGCGGACGCCGGTCTTCTGGCTGCTGTTCGGCACCTTCTTCGTGTGCGGGCTGACCACCAACGGGCTGGTCGGCACGCACATGATCGCCTTTTGCGGTGATCACGGTATCGCCCCGGTCGCCGCGGCCGGGCTGTTGTCGATGATAGGCCTGTTCGACCTGTTCGGCACCACCGCATCGGGCTGGCTGACCGACCGTTATGATCCGCGAAAACTGCTTTGCGTTTATTACGGCCTTCGCGGTCTCTCGCTGCTCGCGCTGCCGTTCATCGATTTCGGCGCTGTGAGCCTGACGATCTTCGCGATCTTCTACGGGCTCGACTGGATCGCGACCGTGCCGCCGACGGTGAAGCTGACCAACATGTCGTTCGGAGAGCGCGATGCGCCGATTGTGTTCGGCTGGATCCTGGTCGGGCACCAGATCGGCGCCGCGACCGCCGCCTTCGGTGCCGGCGTGATCCGCGAGCAGACCGGCAGCTATCTGCCAGCCTTCCTCATCTCGGGTGGGTTTGCCGTAGCGGCCTCAGTCCTGATCGTGGCGACCGGATTCGCGGGCCGGCGGGTCGCCACGCCGGCCTGACGTCATCCGCCGGAAGGCCCTTCAGTCAAGACCGTTGTCGAGGAACCGTTCCGCCACGGCGCAATGGATCGCCACGCCGCGCGCCATCACTTCTTCCTCGATCGTCATGCGCGTATTGTGGAGCGGCGGGTTGGTGGCGGGATCGCTGCCCTTCGGCGCGACACCGATAAAGGCCATCGCGCCGGGAATCTCGCGCAGGACATAGGAGAAATCCTCCCCGCCCATGATCGGGGAGGGCATGGTCCGCCACGCCGCCTCGCCGCCCAGATCCTCCGCTACGCCGCGCATCAGGGATAGCGCGCGGGGGTCGTTCATCGTCACCGGATAGCCATCGTCGATCACCACTTCGGCGGTGCAGCCATGGGCGATCGCGATATGTTTGGCGATGCGGGTCAGACCCTCGCGCGCCTTGGCGCGGACCGTGTTGGACAGAGTGCGCAGCGTGCCCTTCAGCTTCACCTCGTCCGGAACGATGTTGTAGGCTGATCCGGCGTTGATCTGCGTGATCGACAGAACCGCCGGATCGGTGACCGGAATCTGGCGCGCGACAAAGGCGCTCAGCGCGGTGACGATCTCGCAGGCGACCGGAATCGGGTCGATCCCGTCATGCGGCATCGCCGCATGGCCGCCGCGCCCGTGCACCGTGATGTTGAGCGCATCGGTCGAGGCGAGCAGGGCGCCGGGCCGGCTCCACATGACGCCAGCCGGGGCATTGGGCATGATGTGCAGCGCGAACGCCGCCTCCGGACGCGGCTCGTCGAGCAGGCCGTCCTCGATCATGAAGCGGGCGCCGTGATGGCCCTCCTCGCCCGGCTGAAACATGAAGACGACCGACCCCGACAGCCGGTCGCGCCGGGCGCAGAGCGCGCGGGCGGCACCGACCAGCATGGCAGTGTGGGCATCATGGCCACAGGCGTGCATCGCGCCCGGTACCCGGGAAGCGAAGGGCAGGCCGGTCTCTTCCTGCATCGGCAGCGCATCCATGTCGCCGCGCAGCAGCACGGTTCGGCCATTGTCGCGGCCGCCGCGCAGGATGGCGACGAAGCCGGTGGTCGAGGTTCCCTCCCGATAGTCGAGCGGCAGCCCTGCCAGCGCGGCCTTGATCTTCTCCGTCGTGCGCGGGCACTGGAGCCCGATCTCGGGGTCGGCATGGATCGCGCGGCGCAGCTCGACCACATCGGCAAGCTCGGCCTCGGCGGCGGCGCCCCAATCCTGGTGAAGATCGAGAGTGGCGTCCATCGTTCGAGTCCTTTGCTGCGTTGCCGAAGGGCGAGCCTACGCCTGCGCTACCGTCGCTTACAAGCCCAGTGCGCGCTTGATCTCCCCCCAGCGGACCAGTTTGAAATTCTGCGCGCGCGGTGCGTTCATGCCGTCCTGCGCTATCATGATGCCATCGGGGAAGGCCGGGCCGAAATCCCCGGTCGCGATCTCGATGCCGTCAGTCTCCTCGGTCGCGCCGAAGGTGCCGGGGGCGATACGGAAACGGCCGACATAGCTGTCGTCGGCTAGTCGATAGACCGCATAGGCATTGTCGCCCTGGCTTGAGACGACGAGATAGCCGGCACTGCCTTCCTTCGCGATGGCGACACCCTCGGCATCGGCGACGATCTGCTGGCCGTCGGCCGCGGCGATCTTCACCGGTTCGACCGGGCCGTCGGGGCGGGCGTCGAAGCGCCACAGGCCGACATCTTCCTCGGCGACATAGAGCCGGCCGGTATCGGGATCGACCGCGCAGCCTTCGGACTGGGTGGCGAGCTTCATCGTGCGGACGATCTTCGCCTGAGGCGTCTTGCCCGCCAGGTCGAGCGCGAGCTGACGGATCGTGCCGTCCTTGGCGACCATGAAGGCGTAGAGGGCGCCGGGGGTGCGATAGAGGCAGAGGCCATATGCCTCGCCGACGCCCGCCGAAACCTTGCCGAGGGCGGTGAGTTTGCCGGCCGTGCCGTCGAGCGCGAACAGCGCGACCTGGGCGTTGGCGCGATCGCTCCGGTCGCTCGCCGCGACGACGATCCGGCCGCCATGTTCGGCGAGGTCGACATTGTTGACCGCGCCCGCATTGTTGAAGTCGCGGACCTTGCCGTCGAGACCATAGACATAAAGCCCGGCCTTCTTGTCGGTGCCGACGATCAGGCTTGCCGCCGGGTTTGCCGCGTTGCGCCAGATCGCGGGGTCGTCGGCCGCATCGGCATTGGCGGTGGCGACCGCTTCGGTCTCTCCGGATGCCTGAACGCTGACCACCGGAAGGGTTGATGGAGCCGGCTGAGGAGCAGTCTGGGCGCAGGCGGTGCCACTAAACAGCAATATTAATGTCATTGAAATGTAACGAGTTTCGTACTTCCAAGTCATGTTTGGCTCCTACCGGCGGTTTCGAGGCGCCGTTCGCACGCGCTGCATAAACGGTCAATCATCACGAAGGGGGTCTATCATGGTTCGCAAGGGGACGTTTCTAGGGGGCTGCGCTGTCGTCGCGCTCCTGATGCCGATCGATGTCGCGACGGCACAGGAGGCGCATGGTGAGGCGCAGGCACAGGAATCGGCCGAGAGCGCGAGCGACATCGTCGTCAGCGGTTCCCGCCCGATCGCGGAATCGGAAGCATCCGCGCTCGCGGTGCAGAAGAACTCCTTGTCGCTCGTCACGGTCGCCGCGGCCGACAGCGTCGGTCGCCTGCCCGACCAGAACATCGCCCAGGCGGCCGGGCGCCTGCCCGGCGTCGCCGTCGAGCGCGACCAGGGCCAGGCGCGCTACATCTCGCTGCGCGGGGCGCCCAATTACTGGACCACGCTGTCGTTCGACGGGATCAACATCGTCAGCCCCGAGGGCCGCGATGCGCGTTTCGATTCAATCCCCTCGGCGATCGCGTCGCAGATCGTCGTTTCGAAGGCGGTGACCCCGGAAATGCCCGGTGAGACGGTGGCGGGCAACGTCAACATCGTGACCCGCTCCGCCTTCGACTATCAGGGCGCGCATTTCGCGGGCAAGGCCGGGTTCGGCATCGCCGAGCTCGGCAATCGCAAGCAATATGAAGGCTCCGCCGTCGTCTCCGACCGCTTCAACCTGGGCGGCGGCGAGCTCGGCGTGCTGCTTTCCGGCAGCTTCTACCAGCGGGCTATGATCACCGACAATTTCGAGACCGATTACGAGCGTGTCGCGCAAGATACGCGGCCCGGCAACGCGACGCGCTTCTGGGCGCATGAGGCCGAGAACAAGCTGTATCGCCTGACCCGCCGCAACTGGTCGGTCTCCGGCCGGGTCGACTACAAGCCCGATTCCAACAACACCATCTCGCTCCGGTCGATCTACACGATCTTCACCGACGACGAGGCGCGCGACAATTATCGCTTCGATCTGGACGATCGCCAGGGCGACCTCGTCCCCAACAGCGCGGCGTGTCCGACGACGCTGAACAGCACCCCGACGACGAGCGGCTATGCTGACATCTGCATCGGCAACACGCCGCAGAAAGGCACGATCTACGGCATCGACATCCGCCAGCGCTCGACCCTGCGTGCCTTCCGCCAGTCGATCTTCACGAACACGCTCGCCGGCGATCATGATTTCGGTGACAGCTGGCACCTGGCCTGGGTGGGCAACTATACCCAGTCGAAGGACGATCGCTCGGTCGTCGGCGAAGTGGCCTGGGACAGCCCGAACACCCGCACGCTGCGGCCTACGGTCAGCTATGATTTCAGCGACCCGAATTTCTCGCGCCTGTCGCTCTTCACCACCACGCAGCTAAGCGGCCCGACCCGCTACCAGGCCGGCACGCCGATGACCGCGATCGACAGCTTCACCAAGCCGCCGTCGTCCTTCACCGTGCTTGACGCCGTCGATACGACCAATGCCTATACCGGCAAGCTGGTCCTCTCGAAGCAGGCGGCGTTCCTTGGTGGCGACGCGACGTTCAAGGCCGGTTTCCAGTTCGATCAGCGCACCAAGGTGGCCAGGGAGAATCAGATCCTGCTCAACACGGCGGCACAATTCGCCACGATCGGCCTGCCCAACGACTACAACCAGTTCTCGCTAAACGATCCCTTCGCCGGCAAGATTCCGCTTGGCTATACCTTCCGCTACTTCGACACCGACAAGATGCGGGCCATTTCCGACGCGGCGCGTGCGAACTTCGCCTTCACGCCGAACACGGCCAATAACTACAGCGTGCGCGAGCAGGTCTATGCCGGTTTCGCGGTGGCGAGCGTCAAATATGACTGGGGGTCGATTCTCGGCGGCGTCCGGGTCGAGCATCTGAAGAACCGCGGCGAAGCCATCGCCACCGTGGGCGCCACCACCGGGCCGTTAGTCGCTGAATCAAGCCAGACACTGGTCTTTCCGAGCCTGCACGTGAATTTCGACGTCGACGACAGCAAGAAGCTGCGGCTGTCGTTCAATTCGGGCGCCGCGCGCGCCGATTATGACCAGCTCCGTCCGAACGTCGTAGTCAACGATACCAACCAGTCGATTTCGGGCGGCAATCCGGCGGTGAAGCCAGAGCGCGCTTACGGTGTCGATGCCTATTTCGAATGGTATGTTCGCCCGCAAGGCTATCTGATGGCCGGCCTATTCTACAAGAAGGTCAAGGACGTGCTGTATCGCCAGACGCGTACCTTCGGCTCGGACGCGCTGAACACCAGCGGGATCGATCGTTCGTCCTACGTCTTTACCGGCATCACCAACGGCGGCGACGGGCGCGTGTTCGGTGCCGAAGTGGCGGCCCAGCTCCAGATCGAGCCCTGGACCAGCGATCTCGGGCTGCCCGGCTGGATGGGGGGCTTCGGCGTCTCTGCCAACCTCACGGTCAACGACAGCGAAGTGACCAAGCCAGCGCTCGGCGCCGTCCCGGCACGCAAGGTGCGGCTGCCCGGCACGTCCGACCTGATCTACAATATCGGCGCTTATTACGAGAAATACGGCCTGTCGCTGCGCGTTCAGTATCAGCGCCGCAGCGCCTGGCTCGATGGGATCGCCGACGATTTGACTGACGCCGGCGATACCTATTGGGCGGCCGACGACGAAATGGATATCTCGGCGCGCTATGCGATCACGAAGAATTTCGAGATCTTCGCCGATGTCTCGAACGTGCTCAACCAGCCGGGGCGGCGCTACTCGGAACCGGGCAATCTGCTCACCGCGACCGGCACGCCCAGCCCCACAAGCACGAACCAGACGATCGAGTGGGAACGGTTCGGTCGCCGCTATTCCGCCGGTATCCGGGTCAACTTCTGACGCGCCTTACCGCAAGGCGGACGTTCGGCCTGCTGTCCTTCGGGATGGCAGGCCGAGCGGCCGCCGAAGCGTGTGCGGCTTATCGCCCCCGGTAGGAATGCATCATCGTCGCGACATGCGACGGCATGAATCCGCTGAACGCGAGAAGCACGTCGCCTTCCGATGCGGGAGACGGCGTGTAGCCGCGAGCGGTTACCGACCTTTGAAGAGCCCGCCGAGAATCCCGCGCACCAGCCCGCCGACGATACCTGAGCCGGCACCGCGCGACGATCCGAACACTGCCTTCGACACTTCGTTCGCGACTGTGCGCCCGACCGCCGAGGAGGCGGAGCGGGTGGCGGAATTGATCGCGCGGTTCCAGGGCGAGTTGGCGGCGGCGCGTTCCGCCTCTTTCTGCTGCTGCGCGGCGAGCCTGGCCTGGCGATCGGCCTCGCGCTGGGCGGTGATGCGCTGGCGCTCTGCCTCCTTTGCGGCACGGGCATCCTCCTTGGCCTGGAGCGCGGCGGCCTTGTCTGCCTCGGTTTTTGCTGCTGCCTCGGCGGCGGCTGCGCTGGCTTCCTGCGATTTGCTGGCGAGGATCTCTTCGGCGGATTCCCGATCGATCAGCGTGTCATATTTGGAACCGATCGGATCGGTCTGGATCATCACGCCGCGTTCGACCGGCGTGACTGGTCCGACGCGCGAGCGCGGGGGCTTGATCAGCGTGCGCTCGACCGGTGCGGGGGAGCCGTCTGGCAGGAGCAGCGAAACGAGCGCTTCGCCGACCTTCAGTTCGGTGATCGCCTTTTCCACATCAACGCCGGGATTGGCGCGAAAGGTCGTCGCGGCGGCCTTCACCGCTGCCTGGTCGCGCGGGGTGAAGGCGCGCAGAGCATGCTGGACTCGGTTGCCGAGTTGGCCCGCGACGGTGTCGGGGATGTCGATCGGGTTCTGGGTGATGAAATAGACGCCGACGCCCTTGGAGCGGATCAGCCGGACGACCTGCTCGATCTTGTCGAGCAATGCCTTGGGCGCGTCCGCGAACAGCAGGTGCGCTTCGTCGAAGAAGAAGGCGAGCACCGGCTTGTCGGGATCGCCGACCTCGGGAAGATGCTCGAACAACTCGCTCATCAGCCAGAGCAGGAAGGTGGCATAGAGCTTCGGGCTGGCCATCAGCTTGTCGGCGGCGAGGATGTTGACGATGCCGCGCCCCTTCTCGTCCACGCCGATGAAGTCGGTCATGGTGAGCGCAGGTTCGCCGAAGAACTTCTCGCCGCCCTGGCTGCGGAGCTGGAGCAGGGAACGCTGGATCGTGCCGACGCTCTGTTTCGAGACGTTGCCATAGGTCAGCGTCAGCTCGTCGGCACGCTCGCCGCAATTGACCAGCATTGCCTGGAGGTCGTCGAGATCGAGGAGGAGCAACCCCTCCTTGTCGGCGACATGGAAGGCGATGGTCAGCACGCCTTCCTGCACCTCGTTGAGGTCCATCAGGCGGGATAGGAGGAGGGGCCCCATCTCGCTGATCGTGGTGCGGATCGGATGGCCCTGTTCACCGTACAGGTCCCAGAATTGCACGGGATTGTCGGCATAGGACCAGTCGTCATAGCCTATCTCCTTCGCCCGGGCGGCGAAGATCTCGTGCATCTTGGACGTCGGGGAGCCTGCCATGGCCAGGCCGGACAGGTCCCCCTTCACATCGGCGACGAAGCATGGGACGCCGACCGCCGACAGGCCTTCGATAATGCCCTGAATGGTCACGGTCTTGCCGGTGCCCGTCGCGCCCGCGATCAGGCCGTGGCGGTTGGCGCGTTTCAGCTCGAGTTGCTGGCGCTGCCCGGTGGCGTTGCTGCCGATGAAGATGCTGGTACCGTCTGCCATTACCGTCTCCCGATGGTCGAACGCGTATCGCGCGAAACGGGAACGGGCGGAAGATGCGTATAGGTAAATTCCTCCCCAGGCGACGTCTGGGGAGGAAGTGGGACGTTACTTGATCTTGACTGCCAGGAAGCGGCCAGGGGTCTTGCCGCGCTGGACGAGCAGCGCGATCTGGGTCCGACCGGCCGCCTTCGCTTCGGTGATCGCGCGGGCGAGATCGGCCGAGGTGCGGGTCTGGATACGGTTCGCGGAGAGGATCACATCGCCACGCTGAAGGCCCTTGGTCGCCGAATCGCTCGATGGGTCGACCTGAACGATCACCAGCCCCTGGACCGTATTGTCGAGGTTGAGGCTGCGTGCGATCGCCGGGGTCAGCGGCTGCACCGACAGGCCGATCGCGCTCGCGCTTGCCTGCTGGCCGCTTTTCGGGTCGTTCTCGGGCAGGCCGTCATCATCGCCACCGCCGTTCAGCCCGGCTGCGAGCGTTTCCTCGGAAGGACGGGTGCCGACCAGTGCGGTGAGCGACTGGCGCTTGCCGTCGCGGATGATCTCGATCGGCACGCGCGTACCGGGCGCCGTGTTGGCGACGAGGTAGCTGAGCGTCTGATCGGGCGTGACATCCTTGCCGCCGACGCGGACGACGACGTCGCCCTGCTTCAGTCCGGCCTTCTCAGCTGCCTCGCCTGGTTCGATCCGGGCGAGGAGCTCGCCCTGGTTGACGGGGAGGCCCAAAGCGGCTGCCATATCTTCCGTGACCGGCTGAATGCTGACGCCGAGATAGCCGCGCTTGACCGCGGTGCCCTTCATCAACGTCTCGATGATCGGCTTGGCTTCCTCCGCCGGGATGGCGAAACCGATGCCGACATTGCCGCCGGTCGGCGACAGGATCTGCGAGTTGATGCCGATGACGTTGCCGCCGAGATCGAACATCGGGCCGCCGGAGTTGCCCTGGTTGATCGACGCATCGGTCTGGATGAAACGGTCATAGGCACCGCCCTGGCCGGTGACCCGGTGAAGCGCCGAGACGATCCCGGCGGTGACGGTTGAGCCGAGACCGAACGGGTTGCCGATCGCGACGACCCAGTCGCCGACGCGCGCGCGTGTCGAATCGCCGAACTTCACGAAGGGCAGGCCCTTGGCCTCGACCTTGAGCAAGGCGAGATCGGAGGCTGGATCGCGACCGATCAGCTTGGCGGTATATTCCTTGCGGTCGGTCAGCGTGACCTTGATCGATTCGACCGTCGCGCCTTTGGTGCCGGCCGCGATCACATGGTTGTTGGTGACGACATAGCCGTCGGGCGAGATGATGAAGCCGGAGCCGAGCGATTGCGCCTCGCGCGTGATCGGCTGGCCATTGCCCTGGTCGCCGCCGTTGAACTGGCCGAACAGGTCGCCGAACGGCGTGCCCGCGAACGGGTTGGTCGGCTGTTGCACGGTCACGCGCTGGGTGGTCGAGATGTTGACCACCGCCGGCTGGAGCGTGGCGACCATGTCGGCGAAGCTCATCGGCGCGCCGGCCTTGGGGGCCGCGGCGGCAATCACGCCGGGTTCGTTCTGCGCGACCTGACCCGCTGGTGGCTCCAGTGTCATTGCGGCGGCGGCGCCGCTCAGGAGCAGGGCACCGGTAATGGCGTAAGCGTAGCGCACTTGGGTCGTTTCCTCTCGTCTGCCGATCGCGACAACTATCGGTGTTGCGGATGGTTGCTGAACGGCGATTGAATATGAACCGCCTGAAAGCTTTACGGAAGAATTTCCGGAAGTCTTCAGGCTTAGCGGTTGCCCTGGAATTCCCTCAGATAAGCATTGTCGGTCGACAGGACCATGGACGTCGTTCCCTTTGACGTCGGATCGCCATCGGCGCCGAACGTATGCCGATAAGACTGCATCGCCCTGTAGAAATCGTAAAAGGCGGGGTCCTTGCTGAAGCTTTCCGCATAGATGCGTGCCGCGTTGGCGTCAGCTTCCGCACGGATGATCTGTGCTGCCTTCTGTCCCTGGGCGATGGTCGAGGCGCGTTCCTGCTGGCGCGCGGTGCGCATCCGCGCCAGCGCGCTTTCGAGCGGGCTGCCGTCGGGCAGGTCGGCGTGCTTGATCCGGACGTCGACGATCTGCACGCCATATTGCCCGGCGAGCCGTTGCAGGCCGGCCTGGATATTATCCATCACCTGGCCACGCTCGGGGCTGAGCAGCGCGGCGAACGGGCGCTTGCCGAGTTCGTTGCGCAGCGCCGAGCCGAACAGGGGCTGGAGCGCGTCGATCACGCGCTGTTCGGTGTTGGACGAACTGCCGGTCGAGACCACCGCCTTCAGCGGATCGACGATGCGGAAGCGGGCAAAGGCATCCACTTCGAGCCGGAGCTGGTCGGTGGAGATGACGGGCGTGCCCTCAAGATCGACGTCGAGCACGCGCTTGTCGACCCAGACGAGCCGGTCGATGAACGGCACGCGCGCGATCAGCCCGGCGCCGGTGCTGCCGAACTTCTCATTGGGGCGCCAGCGGTTGATGGCAGTGCCGACCGGCTGCTCGAAGCGCAGGATGACCGCCTGCTTCGTCTCGGGCACGATCGCGAAGGTGCTCGCGCCGAGAATCACCAGCAGCAGGAGGGTGATGCCGATCGCGATCGGATTGCGGAAGAGGCCGCTCATTGATTGGCTCCCTGCGCCGGGGCGGGCGTTGTCGCGGGCGCATCCGGCAGGCGGCGGGCGGCGCCCGGCAGCGGGAGATAGGGAACGACGCCGGGCGCCTGCACGATCGTCTTGTCGGTCTTGGCCAGAACCTGCTCCATCGTCTCGTAATACATGCGCCGGCGGGTCACCTCGGGCGCGAGCTTATATTGTTCATAGACCTTGTCGAAGGCCGCTGCCTCGCCCTGGGCATGGGCCAGCACCTGCTGCGCATAGCCGCGCGCCTGGTTGGTCATGCCCTGCGCCTCCTGCTGGGCGGCCGAGACAAGCTTGAAATCGTCCATCACCTGCGACGGCGGCGCGGCCTGCTTGATGGCGACGCCCTGGATGCGGACGCCGGCATTATAGCTGTCGAGCACTTCCTGCATCATGTCCTGCACGCGCAGTTCGATGGCGTTGCGGCCCTGGCCGATCGCGTCGTCAAGCGTCGTCGTGGCGATCACCGCGCGCATCGCGCTTTCGGCGGTCGCGCGCACGGTCTCCACTGGCTTGGCGATCTGGAAGGCGTAATCCTGCGGATTGCTGATGTCCCACCGCACCGAATAGTTCAGGTCGACGATATTCTGGTCGCCGGTGAGCATCAAATTCTCGCCGCTGCCGCTGGCGGGGAACGTCTCCGTGTTGATCTTGCGCACGTCGACCTTGGTGACGCTGGCGAAGGGGGCCGGCGGCGTCAGCCGGATGCCCGGCTCGATCGTGCCGGCGAAGCGGCCGAGATAGGTCACGACGCCGCGCTGCTGCGGGCCGATCGCGTGGAAGCTGGTGAAGACCAGCCAGGCACCGACGATCAGGCCGACGCCGATGATCCACAATGTGCGGGGATTGGGCGTGCCGGGAAGGCGCGACCGGCTGCCGCCGCCCGATCCGTTGCCGCCACCGCCGCCGCGTGCGCGGCGCAGGAATTCGTCGAGCGCGCTCGGCCCGGCGCTGCGCGGGCGTCCCGCGGGCGGCACTGACCATGGATTGCGGGGCCCGCCGTCATTGCCGTCGCCGGAGCCGCTGCCCGAACCACCCTTGTCCGGCCCGCCGCCGCCCCAGGGGCCTTTGGGGTTGTCGGAGAGGAGGATGGTGAAGCGCTGCAGCCAGCGGGGAAGGGTCGTCATGCTTCCTTTATAGGACCCCGGTCGCGGAAAAACAGTGGCAAGCACCGTTTACCGCCCTATCTGCGCAACGATGACCGATATCGCCCAATTAACCGTCGCCCTGAACGCCGCCCTTGATCCCGTCGCCGGAAAGCGCGCGACCGCGCGGATCGAGGGCGACAGGGCAAGCATCATCCTCGATGTGACCGGGCTGGACGAGCCGGCGCGCGACGCGATCGAGCGCGACGTGCAAGCGGCGGCGGCGGGTGTCGCCGGCATCGCCACGGTACGGGTCGCGCTGACCAGTCAGCGGACCCGACGCCTGCTGATCGCGGTGGCGAGCGGAAAGGGCGGGGTGGGCAAATCGACCGTATCGGCCAATCTGGCGATCGGACTGCAGGCGCTGGGCCGGCGGGTGGGGCTGGTCGATGCCGATATCTACGGGCCGTCGCAGCCGACCCTAATGGGCGTGCAGGGATCGCGGCCGACGGCGAAGGACAAGGTGCTCGAGCCGGTGTCGACGCCCTATGGCGTTCCGCTCCTGTCGATGGGGCAGCTTGTCGCGCCTGACCAGGCGATCGCCTGGCGCGGGCCGATGGCGGCGGGGGCGCTCGGCCAGCTGGTCGATGCCGACTGGGCGGCGCAGGACACGCTGGTGATCGATCTGCCGCCCGGCACGGGTGACGTCCAGCTCTCGATGATCCAGAAGCACAGGCCGGCGGGCGCGGTCATCGTCTCGACCCCGCAGGACCTCGCCCTGATCGACGCGCGGCGCGCGATCGACCTGTTCACCAAGGCCGGCGTGCCGATCATCGGCCTGGTCGAGAATATGGCTGGCTATATCTGCCCCCATTGCGGCGAGGTGTCCGATCCGTTCGGCCGCGGCGGCGCCGAGGCGGCGGCGGCCGAACTGGGGATCGAGTTCCTCGGGCGAATTCCGCTCGACATGGCGATCCGTTCCGCATCCGATGCCGGCGTTCCGCCGGCGAGCGGGAACGGCGTCGAATCCCTGGCGTTCTCCGGCATCGCGCAACGCGTATTTCACTGGATCGAACAGGGAGGATAGAATGCCACTCACCGGCGACGCGGAGATCAGGGCGCTGCTCGAGGAAACACGGACGATCGCGCTGATCGGCGCGTCGGACCGGCCCGACCGGCCATCCTATCGCGTGATGCAGTCGCTGCAGGCACATGGATATCGGGTGATTCCGGTCAATCCTCAGATTACCGGCGAGCATATCCATGGCGAGTTCGTGTTCCGCGAGCTCGCGCAACTGGGCGACCCGATCGACATGGTCGACATCTTCCGCAATTCCGCGGCGGCGGCCGACGCCGTCGACCAGGCGATCGCCGTCGGGGCGAAATCGGTGTGGATGCAGCTTGGCGTAATCAATGAGGAAGCCGCCGCGCGCGCCGAGGCGGCCGGGCTGAAGGTAGTGATGAACCGTTGCCCCGCGATCGAGATTCCGCGGCTCGGAGTTGCGCCGATCGCTGGCACTTGAATCGCGATTCCCGCGCTTGCGCGGAGGAAAGACGCCCTGCATGATATGGGCGACCGCGGGAGTCGCCGATCATGCTGACGATGCTGATATTCCTTGCGCTCCAGGCCGCGCCTGCCGCGAAGGCGGAACCTGAGCGATGGTCGATTCTTGTGCCCGTCGCGAACGAACCGTGCCGCCCTTCGCGCCGGGATAACAGCTCGGCCGAAAACGCGGCACAGGGAAGGACGAATCAGGACGGAGATGTCGTGGTGTGCGGCGACGCGCTGCCGAGCCAGCGCCTGCCGCTTCCCGGCGAGGCCGTGTCGGACGGGGCGCAGCCGTCCAATCGCGAACTGACCGGCAGGGGTGCTCTGGCTGCCGCCGGGACACCGTGCGCGGCGCGCCAGGGCGGTTGCCAGACGAGCTTCGGGCCACCCATCGTCCCGATGGTCGCGGGGGCGATTGGACTGGTCAAGGATGCCCTCCGCAAGCACCCCGACAAGTCGAACCGGGTCGCGATTCCGCTCGACGACCTGCCGCCCGAGGGCAATGCCGTCCCTGTCGCGAGTCCCGCGAAATGATGCTCGTGGCTTCCCTGATGCTGCTTCAGGTCAGCGCTAGCGATGCCATGACCCGGTACCGCGAGAAGACCGTGGCGGGGCCACGCTGTGCCGTCGCGCGTGATCCGGGCGAGGTGATGGTCTGCGGGCGGCGCGATGCCGATCGCTACCGCGTCCCGCTGGTGGAGAAGGACCCGGCCGATCCGAAGAATGAAGGCGTGCCGATGGAACGCGAGCGGATGCTCGCCCGCACCTCGAATTGCGAGGAGAAATCGCTCTTCCTGGTCGGATGCGGCAAGGTCGGCGTCACTGTCGGCACGCGGGGATTCTATCTTGCCGGCGAGCGCCCGCTGGCACCCTGAGAACGCACGCAACCTATCGGCCTCTGCGCGGTTGTGGTTCCCGGACCGAAACGGGGAATGCGACGATGCTGGTGATCACCATGTTGTTGATGGCGGCACCGCCGGTTGCCGATCGGGTGCAGGTGAAGCGTACAAATGCCGTCGTCCGTGGGGTTCGCGTGAAGCGCAAGGCACGGCGGGTACGCAAACCCATCTCGCTGTCGGTACTGAAGCCCCGAACGCCCGGATGCGCAGGTGATCCGGTCTGCGTCACGGCCAAGGCGCAGTCGCGTTACCGCCTGACCTTGCCCCAGACATTGGAGCCGACCGACAAGGACATGGCCCTGGCCGAGGATGGCACGCGCTGCGCGCTGATCGGCCAGACGATCTGCCCGCGCCGGACCCGCACGATCATCCATGTCGGCGAGGCGGCGCCCGGCGTTCCCGCGACTGCCCTGGTCAGATAGCCCGACGCTCTCAGCCGAGGATGTGCATCCAGATCGGCTGGCCGGCGAGGCTCTGCGATCCCCGCAGCTTCTCAAGCGCCTGGGCGACGGCGCGTTCCGGCCCTTCATGCGTGACGATCGCGACGAGCACGGTGCCGTCGGGCATGGCGCCGCGCTGCATCAGGCTTTCGATCGAGACGCCGGCGTCGCGCATCGCCGCGGCGATCTCCGCCAGAACACCGACCTTGTCGGCAACGGTGAAGCGAACATAGGCGCGGCCGCGACGCTCGCCGGCATCGGCTGGCGTGTGTACCGCAAGCGCTGCGGCCGGCATGGCATAGGCCGGGCCGAACTCGCCGCGCGCGATGTCGATCAGGTCGGCGACCACCGCCGAGGCGGTCGGGCCATCACCCGCGCCAGCGCCCTGGAACAGCAGGCGGCCGACGAAATTGCCCTCCGCTACCACGGCATTGGTCGCGCCGGTGACATGGGCGAGCGGGTGGCTGAGCGGGACGAGATGCGGATGGACCCGCTGGAACAGGCCGTTCGCGCTGTCCTCGGCAATGCCGATCAGGCGGACACGATAGCCAAGCGACGCAGCCTCGGCGATGTCGGCGGCGAGAAGGTGGCGGATACCGCTTGCCGCCACGTCGGAGAAGGCCGGGCGCGTGCCGAAGGCGAGGCTGGCGAGGATCGAGAGCTTATGTGCCGCATCGACGCCGTCGATGTCGAAGCTGGGATCGGCCTCGGCGAAGCCGAGCGCCTGCGCTTCGGCCAGAACCTCGCCGAAGTCGCGGCCTTCGGCTTCCATCTTGGACAGGATGAAATTGCAGGTGCCGTTGAGGATGCCATAGACCCGCGCGATCTCATTCGCGGCGGCGCCTTCGCGCAGGCCCTTGATAACCGGGATGCCGCCAGCGACCGCTGCTTCGAACTTAAGCGCGACCTTGGCTGCCTCCGCGGCTTCGGCGAGCTCGAGCCCGTGATGGGCGAGCATCGCCTTGTTGGCGGTGACGAAGCTCTTGCCGCCGGCCAGCGTCGCACGGGCAAGCGCGAGGGCAGGGCCATCCGATCCGCCGACCAGCTCGACCACGACATCGGCGTCCTCAAAATGGGCGAGCGCCGAGGTATCGTCGACCCATTCGAACCGGCTGATATCGACGCCGCGATCCTTGGCGCGGTCACGCGCGGAAACGGCGACGATCTCGATCGGCCGGCCGGCGCGCCGCGCGATCAGCGCGCCATTCGCGTCGATCAGCCGGATCACGCCGCCGCCAACGGTTCCGAGTCCGGCAAGTGCGACGCGTAGCGGTTTGGTCATAATGCTCCACCTTCGTCACCCCGGACTTGTTCCGGGGTCTACCAATCGACAGGCGCGAGCATGAATGTTTCGCGCCGTCGTCGCGGTTGCGCTAGCGGAGGAGTGGACCCCGGAACAAGTCCGGGGTGACGAAATCTATTTCTTCACCAGCCCGATCTCGACCAGCCGCTCGTGCAGATAGTCATGCGCGGTGATCGGGGTCGGGTAGCGGTTGGGGTTCTCCGCCGTGATGCAGCCGGGCAGCGTCTCGATCAGGAAATCGGGCGCCGGGTGGAGGAAGAAGGGCATGGAATAGCGCGAATGGGCGCGGCGCTCGGGCGGCGGGTTGACGACGCGGTGCGTGGTCGAGGGCAGGACGTGATTGGTCAGGCGCTGGAGCATGTCGCCGACATTGACCACCATCGCTCCCTCGGGCGGCCGGATCGCGAGCCAGCGGCCGTCCCGGTCGAGCAGCTCAAGGCCTGCTTCCTCAGCGCCGAGCAGCAGGGTGATGAGGTTGATATCCTCGTGCGCGCCGGCGCGCACGCCCTCGGCATCGGCCGGGATCGGCGGATAATGGAGCAGCCGCAGGATGCTGTTGCCGTCCTCGACCGCGTGATCGAACCAGTTGGGCGCCAGCCTTAGATGGCGCGCGATGGCCGACAGCAGCCGGTCTCCGGCGCGGTCGAACGCCGTGAACAGTTCGAGGAAGGTCGATGTGAAGCCTTCGGGCCGCGTGGGCCAGATATTGGCGGGCATGTCCGCCGCGAAGCGGTGGTCGGCGGGAAGATCGCGACCGACGTGCCAGAATTCCTTCAGGTCGACATGCTTCGCGTCCTTGGCGATCTCGGTCTTGAACGGGGTATAGCCGCGCTGGCCGCCGCCCGCCGGGGTGAAATAGCTGCGCTTCTCCTCCTCGGGCAGCGCAAACAGTTCGGCGGTCTCTGTCCAGGCGCGGTCGATCAGGTCCTGCGGGATGCCATGATCGGCGATGACCGCGAAGCCGAAGCGCTCGAACGATCCGCCAAGCGCCGCAGCGAAGGCATCGGGATCGGTCGCTTCGTCGTTCAGCGAAAGCGCGGGGACCTGGGCGGAGGGGGTATCTAGCATGACAGCGTATCCGTGATGGGGAATGGACCATGATAGCGTCATCCCCCGGACACGAACAGTATGCGGATCGGGAGGTTCCCGTGCCGATCCGGTCAGTTGTCCCTAATTGATGGTGATGACGCCCTTCGATTTGTCGGTACCGTCAGCGGTCAGTTCGAGCTTGAAGGGTTTCTTCTCGTCGGTCGTGCCGGTCAGGCCGTTGCCGTTCGGCGCGACGCTGAAACCGGCGGCGTTGAGCTTCTGCTGGAACCAGTCGCGCACCGTGCCGGGCTCGGCCGGGCTCTTGAAGGAGACACGGACATTGGCGTTGTCGTCGTTCTTGCCGGCCTTGTCGTCGCTGTGCGCCTCGACGTTCATCCCGGAAATGGTCGAACCCGGATAGAGATGCACGCCGTTCATATCGAAATCATTGGCGTCGAGATGAATCTTGGGGAGGTTCAGCTTGCCGGAGAAGCCGGGCACGTTGATCGCCACCGCGCCGGTGTTGCCGTCCATGCTCGCCACGACGTTGCCATCGGAATCGCTGCTGTTGATCGAGATGGAGGTACCAGTCTTGGTGTTGCCGCAGGCGGAAAGCGTGGCGGCGAGGACGATCGCGGCGGCCAGGGGGCGAAGCATCGGGCAATCTCCAGGGTGGATTAGTTGCATAATACACTAGACGCAACCCCGCCGGGCGTCAAGCTTTTCTGGCACGCCGGGGGGTGACCTTCGGAGGCGCATCTGCGACAGGCCGGCGCATGACTGCTGCTCCGTCCCCCGAATCTTCCGGCACGGCGTCTCGCAATGGCGCGCCGTTCGGCTTTCGCGAATTCGTCGTGATGGTCGCGGCACTGATGGCGCTTGGCGCGATCGGCGTGGACACGATGCTGCCCGCGTTGCCGGCGATCGGCGAGCGGCTGGGCGTCGCGACCGAGAATGAGCGGCAATATGTCATCGCGATCTATTTGATCGGGCTTGGCGCCGGGCAACTAATCCATGGTCCGCTGGCTGACCGTTTCGGACGACGGCCGGTGATGATGTGGGCGTTGTCGCTCTATGGGGTCGGCAATGCCGTGGCGGCGCTGTCGGGCAGCTTTCACCTATTGCTGATCGCGCGCTTGCTCGGCGGTGTCGCGGTGGCGGCGACGCGGGTGGTGACGATCGCGATCGTGCGCGACTGCTATTCCGGCCGGCCGATGGCCCGGGTGATGAGCCTGGCGATCATCGTCTTCATGATCGCGCCGGTGGTGGCGCCAACCCTGGGGCAGGCGATCCTGTTCTTCGGATCGTGGCGCCTGATCTTCAGCGTGATCGCCGTGCTGACCGCGATCGTGCTGGTCTGGTTCGCGCTGCGCATGCCCGAGACGCTGGCCGGCGATCGGGTGCCGTTTTCGGTGACGCGTCTGGTCGAGGGCTATCGCACCACGCTCACCGACCGCTGGTCGCTCGGCTACACGCTCGGGGGCACGATGCTGCAGGGCGCGCTGTTCGCCTACATCACCTCGGTACAGCAGATCGTCACCACGGTGTTCAACGCCGAAAAACATCTGAACCTGGTTTTTGCCGGCACGGCGGGCATGATGGCGGTCGCGAACCTGCTCAACTCGCGCGTGGTGATGCGGCTTGGTTCGCGCTTTCTGTCGCATAGCGCGGTGGTGCTGTTGATCCTGATCTCGGCGGCGAACGTGGCGATCTGGTTCCTGGGTGGAGAAAGCCTGATGCTGTTCGTGATCCTGCAGGCATTGACCATGGGGTGCTTCGGCCTGGCGAACGCGAATTTCAACGCGATGGCGATGCAAGACATGGGCGGGATCGCCGGTACGGCATCAAGCGTGCAGGGCTTCATCAGCGTGACGATGGGCGCGGTGATCGGCATGTCGATCGGACAGTCGTTCGCCGGAACGACGCTGCCGCTGCATTTCGGCACGCTATGCTGTGCGCTGGCCACCCTTGTCATCATCGCCGTGACCGAGCGGGGAAGGTTGTTCCGGCCACATTGAGCGCGCTTCGTCGCAAGGCGGTGGAACCGCTTTGAGATAGTCTCGTTCGCCTCATGATTCCGCAATCGCGCGGCTGGGAGACGGATGATGAGCATTGGTGGTTATCAGGTGCCAGGCGAAGGCACCGGCGACGACGGTTTCGACGAGGAAGGCTATGATGAAAGCCAGCGTGCGGAGATCCTGGAGGTCACGCGCGACGGTCCGACCGACGGCACGATCCTGACCGACATTTCTCCGGATATCGGCGATGACGACGACGATGACGACGACGATCCCGAAATGGACAGCGACGAAGTCGGCGACGAGGACGACGATGCCGACGAGAGCGAGGATGACCAGACCGAGGACGACCTCCAGGAGGATTTCGACGAGGACGATGTCGACGAGGAGGATCTGGGTGACGCCGACGATGCGGCGCTGAGGCCCTGAATCCTGCGCGGCGGGTCCGGTCGACCCGCCCTCGCCACGCTGAACCAGAACGGGCGGGACGGGGCCAGTCGGATGGCGACGGCGATCGGCTTGCCGCGCGCGGCAAGGGGCGGCGGGGGAAATACGGTGGCCGGAATACTGGGGTCGGAAATACGGGGAATGACGACGGCCGAGGTTGGGCGCCCCTCATGAGCCCGCCCGCGAAGAATCTCGCGGTGGCGATTGCGGGGCTGCGGGGCATCATGCAGATACGGGACATATCGATGCGGTTGATCCTGACCGTATCCTGCCTGGTTCTGCTGGAGAGTCGTTCGTGAAGAAGAAACTCGCATTGGCCGCGTCGCTCGTTGCGATGGCCGTCGCCGCCCCTGTCGTCGCGCAAGGAGATCGTTCGTGTGTCGATGATGCCTGCACGATGGAATCGCTGATCGCCGATGCGCCTGCCGCCGGGGATGATTCAGCCGTGCCGACGCGCTACGGCAGTTGGGGTTTCGATCTGGCCGGCATGGACAAGGGCGTGAAACCCGGCGACGACTGGTTCCGTTATGTCAACGGGACTTGGGCGAAGAACACGCAGATTCCCGCCGACCGCTCTTCCTATGGCGCGTTCGCGGTGCTGCGCGACCTGTCCGAGGCGCGGTTGCATACGCTCGTCGGCGGGTATCAGGTTGGCGATACGGCGCATGTCGACCGTGCCAAGGTCGCGACCCTGTACAAGGCCTTCATGGATGAGGCGGCGATCGAGCGCGCCGACGCCACGCCGCTGACGGAGCGCCTCGCGGCGGTCAAGGCGGCGAAGACGAAGGAGGACATCGCGGTCCTGATGGGCAAGTCGATGGGCGGCTTCGGCGCCAGCTTCTTCGGCTCCGGCGTGAGCGACGACGCCAAGCAGCCCGACATCTACTCGCTCTATCTGCGCCAGTCGGGCCTCGGTCTGGGCGATCGCGATCTGTACCTCGATGCAAAGTTCGCGCCGCAGGTTGCCCGCTATCAGCAATATGTCGCGCAGATGCTCGGCATGGCTGGCTGGCCCGAGCCCGAGGCGGCCGCGGCAAAGATCGTCGCGATGGAAACCAGGATCGCGCAGGCGCACTGGACGCGTGCTCAGAGCCGCGACCGTGACAAGACCTATAACCTGATGACGCTTGCCCAGCTTCAGCAGGCGGCGCCGGGTTTCCCCTGGCAGATTTTCTGGAATGCGTCGGGGATTGGCAAGGCGGAGCGGGCGATCGTCGCGCAGAACACAGCCTTTCCCAAGATCGCCGACGTCTTCGCCACGACTGACCTCGACACGCTGAAGGCGTGGGAAGCTTTCCGTACCGCCGACGATATCGCGCCGCTCCTGTCGAAGCGGTTCGTCGACGCTGAATTCGACTTCCGATCCAAGTTCCTCAACGGCCAGCCCGAACAGCGGGTGCGCTGGAAGCGTGGCGTCGCCTTTGTCGAGCGGGCAATGGGGGAGTCGATCGGACGCGACTATGTCGCGCTCTATTTCCCGCCTTCGTCCAAGGCGAAGATGGACCAGCTCGTCGGCAATCTGCGCACCGCGCTCGGCGGGCGGATTCGCAACCTCGCCTGGATGGGCCCGGAGACCAAGCAGGAAGCGCTCGCCAAGCTCGACAACTTCACCGTCAAGATCGGCTATCCGGGGAAGTGGCGCGACTATGACGGGCTCACCGTCACACCCGGCGATGTGGTCGGCAATGCCGAACGTTCCGCCCGGTTCGAATGGGATTATCGCCGCAACCGGATGGGCAATCAGGTCGACAAGGCCGAATGGGGCATGACCCCGCAGACGGTGAATGCCTACTACAACTCGGTGAAGAACGAGATCGTCTTTCCGGCCGCGATCCTGCAGGCACCGTTCTTCGACCCGCAAGCCGACGACGCGGTCAATTATGGCGGGATCGGCGGCGTGATCGGGCATGAGATCAGCCACGGTTTCGACGATCAGGGCCGCAAATCGGACGGCAAGGGCGTGCTGCGCGACTGGTGGACGCCCGTGGATGCGGCCAAGTTCGAGGTGCAGGCAGTGAAGCTTGGCGCGCAATATGAGGCGTACAGCTTCGACGGATTGCCAGGCATCCATATCAATGGCCGTGCATCGATGGGTGAGAATATCGGCGATCTGGGTGGAGTGCTCATCTCGCTCGATGCTTATCACCAGTCGCTCGGCGGAAAGCCCGCACCGACGATCGACGGATTGACCGGCGACCAGCGCTTCTTCCTCGGCTGGGGGCAAGTGTGGCGCACCTTGTTCCGTACCGAGGCGCTGCGTCAGCAGCTCGTCAGCGATCCGCATTCGCCGGGGCAGATCCGCGCGATCAACCCGCTGCGCAATGTCGACGCATGGTATGCGGCGTTCGATGTGAAACCGGGCGACAAGCAATATATCGCGCCGGCCGACCGCGTCCGGATCTGGTAGGGTCCATCCTCTCCCGTCGGCGGATCGCATCCAGGTCTGATCCGCCGACAGGAACGATCGTCAGTGTCGTTTCGAATACCGGGCGTGCCCTTTGCGGGGGCGCCCGGTATTTGACTTAGACGCTTGTTGTGCTCACTTTTCATGATATGGTGTAACGTCACCATATCAAGGGAGGACATGATGAGTGCACGAGCCCTGGCTTTCCGTCGGTCACGGATGCATGAACCCGAACCTCTTTCGGCGCTGAACATCACGCCGTTGATCGACGTCCTGCTTGTCCTGATCGTCACGCTGATCCTCACCATCCCGATGATGACTCACAAGGTGCCAATCGACCTTCCGACCGGTGGCAAGCCGACCACTGAATCCAACGTGATTCACCGGATCGACCTCAATGCCGCCGGCCAGATATCCCTTGACGGTACGCCGGTCGATCTGGCGGGCCTGCGGGCGCGTCTCGATATGATCCGTGCGGACCCCAATGTGCAGCTTCAGTTCAGCACTGACGGCGCGGCGCGGTACGAGCGGTTCGACCAGACGCTGGCGGTGATCAAGCGGGCTGGCATCACGAAACTCGGTTTCGTCGGGAACGAACGCTTCCGCAACTTCGATGCTGTGGAGTGAGAGGCATAGGGTGAGAATCGACAGATAAGGGTTGGCGGGGAACGTTGCCGCGTGGCACGGCGTTGGGCGTTCCCCTTCCACCGACAAGGTTCGATCCCATGCGGTATCTCGTTGCGCTTCCCTTGATCCTCGCCGCCGGCTGCTCGCCGGGCAAGCCAGCTGCCGGGAACAGCGTGGATATCAACACGGCGGCCGTGCAGGCGCAGGGCAGCGTCGATGCCTATGCCAATGGCCAGACCGCGGAGCAGGCCGTGCCCGCCGTCGAAGCCGCGCCGGTCGCGGCCGCGACGCCAGCCCCGTTGACCCCACCGGAACCCGGCACGCCCGGCGGACTGCCTGACGATCGCACGCCGATCTCCGAAGCGCCCTTCACGCCGGAGAGCGCGCAGGGGGCGGCGAACGTCGTCCAGACCTATTACGCGCTGCTCGGCGAGGGCAAATATCGGCAGGCCTGGGCGCTGTGGGATGATGGCGGAAAAGCGTCGGGGATGAGCGCGGACGCCTTTGCCGCGAGCTTCGCCAGATATTCCGAATATCACGCCAATATCGGCGCGCCGGGCGAGGTCGATGCGGGTGCCGGCCAGCGCCATGTCACGGTACCGGTGCAGGTCTACGGGCGGCTGAAACAGGGCGCCGCGCCGGTCTATCTGCTGGGCAGCGCAACACTTCACCGTGTGGGCGACATCGATGGAGCCACGCCCGCGCAGAAAAGCTGGCATATCAGTAGCGTGGACCTCAAGCCGAGCCAGGGCGGCAAGCCGATGTCGGTCACCGCCATTCCGGCAACCGATATCGTGACGGCGCGCTATCGCTGCATCGACGGCAGCCGGATTGATGTCCGCTTCGACAATGGCGCCGATACAGCGACGGTGCGCTCGGCCGGGAAAGTCGTGGCGGTGCTCAAGGGCCAGCGACCCGCCTCGGGCATCTGGTACGCCGCCCGCGGTTATGAGTTGCGCGGCAAGGGGCGGGACGCGACCTTCACCCAGCCCAAAATGCCCCCGCTGGCTTGCCGTTCCAGCTAGTACGGGCATAGCGGGATTTCCGGAGGATCCTGCCCGTGCCTACTATCCTGCTGCTCGTCGCGTCCAACTGTTTCATGACGATTGCCTGGTACTGGCATCTGAAGGGCGGGATGACGAAACCACTGATCTGGGTGATCCTGATCAGCTGGGGCATCGCCCTGTTCGAATATTGCCTTGCGGTGCCCGCCAACAGACTTGGCTACGCTTCGGGCTGGAGCGGCGGGCAACTCAAGGTGGCGCAGGAAGTGATCACGCTGCTGGTGTTCGGTGTCTTCATGGTGGCGGTGCTGGGCGAGCCGCTGAGCTGGCGGCATGCGGGCGCGTTTCTCTGCCTGATCGGCGCCGCCGCGTTCCTGTTTGCTGGGCGCTAGAGCAAGCAGCCCGAATTCGAGGGCGTGCTGCTTGCTTTAGCTATTTGTTGTCGCATCGTTTTTTTGTTGAAAACGATACCTGCCTTTCCAGATCCGACACGCACGATCAGCTTGTCAGGAAAACGCCATCATGAGCCGCCGCAGAAATAGTCCAGATCGTAGCTGCTGGATGCTGCAAGCGGAGCGCCGGGATAGAAGGTGAGGCCGGCCGTCGCCATTGTCTTGGCTACGAGCAAGGGCGTGGGGAAGACTCCGTTCCGCTGGAGGTTGATCACGCAATTTGGGACATGGCCACGCGCCACGCTGAACGTCAGTGTAAAGACGGGCCCGAGGGACAGCGAGCCGCTGCCGGTATTGAGCGTATAAGTGCCTGAAACCTGATCGCAGCTATGCCCCGTTGCGCAAGCCACTGAGGCACCGGACCCGACGGAACTGGATCCGGCAAGTGTAACTGCCGAGTTGCCCAGGCTTCCCGTGAAGGCCAGGGCCGCCACTGGCTGAAGGGCAGTGACCTGCGATGCATTGATCTGAAACTGGCTGGAACCACCGACGACGAAGTTCCAGCCCTGGACGGTGGCCTCGTTGGATATCCAGTCGCCCCCAAGCGCGGTGGGAAAACGAAGATTGGGGTCTGAATTGGCGGTGTTGCCGTAAATTCGCTGACCCCTAGTGAGGGTGAGTACGGCCTGGTCCGTGCCGAACGTCGCGCCTGAGAAATCAAGGCCGAACCGGTATTTACCGGTGGCGCTCCACGCCGTGTCGACGGCGCCGCTACCGCTCTGTTGCAGCCTCACGCCGGCCCACATGGTGCCGAGGTTCCCGGTCGTATTCGTGCGCAACAGGTTGAACACTGCACCGATGCCGGCCACGTCCCTGCCCTGATCGTTGAGATTGATCTCAATGGGGTTGAGATATACCCCATCCTGGCCGGCGAAGGCATCTCCGGCGAACAGGCTGCATGCGGGATTGGCGAGGAAGTTGGTGGCGCCCGCTCGCTGGCCGGTTACGAAGCATGTGCCGCTGAAGTTGATGAGATCGCCTTGCCCAGCCTGATAGCTTTGAATGCGATGACCGACCGCCGCAGTGCGGCCGTCATTGCCGGAGGTCGATTGATTCCAGCCGGATGCATTATACACCGAGAGATAGTGCGGTGACGCTTCAGGCGTGAATTGATAGCCCGTCGAGGGCTGACCCAGCGTGGCCGTACCATAGATGCGGTACTCTTCCCCTCCGCCATGACGCCAGTCGCCATTGAACGCCGTGTCGGGCGACGAGTAAATTCC
Organism: Sphingomonas sp. QA11; assembly: GCF_028473665.1. Taxonomy (GTDB): domain Bacteria; phylum Pseudomonadota; class Alphaproteobacteria; order Sphingomonadales; family Sphingomonadaceae; genus Sphingomonas; species Sphingomonas phytovorans. Next base: position 384,807 of record NZ_CP098774.1, read on the forward strand.
CAGAGCTGAAGGCGCTTGGTTGATCAGATCGAATTTCGGTGCTCGCCGGTTCCCCATAGAATCGCCGATCTGGCCAATCCCGTTTAAAGGAGCGGGCATCAACGAAGAGCCGATATTTGTCGGGTACTGCCCCAGTGGTACATAGGCGGTCCCTGCGGCATTGACTGTGTTGATCAGGGCGGTTGCGTTGACGGAGGAGGAGGCGGTTGTCGCTGCTCCCGCCATTCGGATATCCGGGACCGTGATCGATCCAAGCCAGCATTTCCCATTCGCGCTCGGTACTTGCGAGACGCCATCGCCGGCGCCGCTGTTCAGGGAGCATGCGCTGGCGCTAGCAACGAAGGTGACAGGTGGAGAATCGCCCGGCATGGAGAATCCGTCACGAACGATCTGTTGTAGCGTGACAGTGGATGTAGCTTGCAGGGCGGTGTTGTTGGAGACGTGCTGGAGGTTTGTCTGCGCGTAGGCCGGCCAGCAAATGCTAGAGACCATAATATACGCCAACCGTGAACGCCTTGCGAAAATAGACATGAATTTGTCTCCAGGGTCATTTCGAGAGCATTTCATGTCGATGGTGCACTTCACGGGTTGTCGGGTAAGCTTCGGGAGTGGATTGGATGGTATGCCCATCGACATGATGGGTGGATAAGCTTTGGTGCCGCTGGGTTGAATCGAGCGCTGGTGTGATGGAATCGCAGCGATGATTTTCCGCGCGACGACCAGGTACCTAGTTCGCGACGACCAGGTACCTAGTTGCTGTTGAGGGCAGCGGCGAGTGCGACGAGGTCGCTGTTCTGAACTACCTCTCCGGTCGCATCAGTCGGTACTGCGCCGGCAGCTTGATTGTCAGGTTGACGGGAGGGGGAGTAGCCGGCGACGTCGACCGCTGTCCACAAGATGCCGCCCGCCCAGATCAACGCGGCCCAGCGGCTGCGGAAGAGTTTGGCGAAGTGCATTCGCCTCCAGTGGCACGAACAGGGTTAAGACGGCCCTCCGGGCTGTGGTAAACGGCAGTCTATTTGGGCGATTTGGTCTGCCTCGACTGCCGCTGCGCTTCGTCGGCCGCGGCGGCGATTGCGCTGGCCGATTTAAACGCCGCATCGGGAGTGAAGGAAACCGCAAGGCCGGCTGGCCCATCAAGCATCACCTCGCCCTCCTCCGCGGTCACCGTCGTTGGAACGTCATGGGCCTTGGTCGGCATGGCAAAATAACCTTTCCCGGATTAACAAAAACGCAGGCACGACCGGGACGGTTCCGATAAGGTATCGAAATGTACACACGAAATTTCCTGAAAACCCATCAGACCCCGAAGCTTAGCGAAGCCGAGGCCGCATCGCTGGAAGCAGCGGTCGGGCGTACCGCTGAATTCAGGGCGAAGCAGATCATCGTGCGCCAGCAGGTGCCGCTGACTCAATGCACCCTGCTGCTCGAAGGCTTTGTCGAGCGCTACAAGGACACGCCGGAGGGCCGTCGGCAGATCCTCGCGATCCATGTGCCGGGTGATTTCGTCGATCTGCACAGCTATCCGCTGAAGCGGCTCGAACATTCGGTCGCCGCCCTGACGGCGGTGAAGGTCGCCTTGTTCCCGCATCCGGCGATCCGCGCCCTGACGGAGCAATCGCCGACATTGACTGAATTGCTGTGGCGATCGACGCTGATCGATGCCGCGATCAACCGCGAATGGATCGTGTCGATCGGCGCGCGCTCCGCGGCGGTGCGGCTCGCGCACCTGTTCTGCGAGGTGTACATGCGGCTCCAGCGCGTCGGCATGACCGACGGCATGCGCTTCGCCTTCCCGCTGACTCAGATCGACCTCGCCGATGCTACGGGGCTGACGCCGGTCCATGCCAATCGCATGCTGCGGCAGTTGCGGGAACAGGGGCTGGTCGAGTTCCGTGCTGGCACCGCCACGATCCTCGACTGGGCTGCCTTGCGCAGCTTTGCCGAATTCGATCCTGGCTATCTGTTCCTGGAGTGATCTTTCAGCGCCTCCCCCGAAGGGGAGGGGCCTGTGCCGCTACCGTGCGCTTTCGCCCAGATAGTGAGACTGTGCCGCATCCGTCGCGTTGACCGCAAGGATTGAGCGCGCGTCGCCGGGCGGGCGGGGGCGGCCCTTGCGGTCGCCGGCGGCATGGATGACTCGATCGAGCAATTCCTGCCCCTCGCTCCACCAGCCAATCCCACTGGCCGCGTTGATATGGCCCTGTTCGCCCGCATCGACAAAATGGCTGCCCCATGTCGCCGCGAGGCTATGGGCGCGCTCGATCGTGATCCACGGGTCGTCACGACTCGCAACGAGGATCGACGGGAAGGGCAGGGGGGCGATCGGCGTGGGCGCGAATGCTTTCAGATCGACCTGCGCATCGGGGAGATCGACGTCGGCGGGCGCGACTAGCAACGCGCCGGCGACCGGCCAGCCATAGGGCTGGCGCGTCAGTTCGGCCCACCAGGCCACGGCGAGGCAGCCAAGGCTGTGCGCTGCGAGGATGACCGGCGCCTGCGCCGATCGGATCGCCTGGTCTAGCTTGGTCACCCAGGCGTTGCGATGCGGGGTATTCCACATGCCGAGCTCGACGCGGACGGTATCCGGCCGGGCGCTTTCCCACAGGCTTTGCCAGTGCGAAGGGCCGGATCCGCCGAGACCGGGGACGGTCAGGATCGTTGGCTGGGCCGGGTCGTGGGGCGAAAAGCTTCCCATCGTGCGTACTCCTTCAACAAGGGGAGAGACGTGGCCGCTCGAAGCTCTAGGGGGACGCCGGGCGACCACGCCTCCCGCCTCGAAACTTATTCCTACTAATTAGATAGGCAATAGCTGCTGCGACCAAATGCGCAGCCATTGCGACAGTCCGAAACGGACCCATGATGGGCCGGGAATGGCTTCAGCCGGCAGGGTTCGCGCTCCGCGTGGCGAGGCTATCCCGGCACGATCCGGCTTGCTAGGGGCGGGACATGGCCAAGCTTCGCGCCGATCAGATCCTTGTCGATCGCGGCCTTGCCGAGAGCCGGACGCGCGCGCAGGCGCTGATCATGGCCGGGCTGGTCTTCGCGGGCGACCGCAAGATCGACAAGCCGGGGCAGCAGGTCGGGGGGGACGTCGTGCTCGATGTGCGCGGGCGCGATCATCCCTGGGTCTCGCGTGGCGGGATCAAGCTGGCGCATGGGCTCGATCATTTCGGCTGGGACGTGACGGGTGCGGTCGCCATCGACGTCGGCTCTTCGACCGGCGGCTTCACCGACGTGCTGCTCACGCGCGGCGCAGCACGGGTCTATGCGGTGGACAGCGGCACCAACCAGCTCGCCTGGAAGCTGCGTCAGGATCAGCGCGTGATCGTCCACGAACAGACAAGCGCGCGTATTCTGACGGCGACGCATATTCCCGAGCCGGTCGACCTGATCGTGTGCGATGCGAGTTTCATCGGCCTTGCCAAGGTGCTCGACGTGCCGATGGGGTTCGCGAAGGAAGAGGCACGATTGCTCGCGCTGGTGAAGCCGCAGTTCGAGGCGGGGCGGGAGGAAGTCGGGAAAGGCGGCGTGGTGCGCGACCCGGCCGTGCATGCGCGTGTCTGCGCTGAGGTTTCGGCCTGGGTGCAATCGCGCGGCTGGCAAGTCGAGGGCATTGCCGAGAGCCCGATCACTGGCCCGGAAGGCAATATCGAGTTCCTGCTGGCGGCGAAACGAGTCGGCGGAAACCCGCCTGAAACGGAGTGAGGCAGATTCCGTTCGCATGTGCGAAATTTATCCGATGAATTGCCTCCGCCTTCTTCTATAGTGGATCGCCAACTGTTCGCGCGAACGGTGCGGGGGACTGGAAGGGTTTGGAAGCTTGAGGGAAATCGCATCGAAACAGCAGCTCCGGCTGGCGTTCATGCGCTGGGCGGTCGTCACTGTCCCGTTCATCCTGCTGCTCGGGTTCACATCGGCCCGGCTGGCGCCGAGCGGTTCGGCCAACAGCTGGTATGCCGCGCTCGTCAAACCCGCCGAGACGCCGCCCGACTGGGCCTTCCCGGCTGCCTGGACCACGATCTATATCCTGATGGGCGTGGCGCTGGCGATGATCATCCATGCGCGCGGATCGCGGCTGCGCGGCCCCGCGATCACCCTGTTCACGGTCCAGATGGCGGTGAACCTGGTCTGGTCGCCCCTGTTCTTCGGCATGCACCAGGTGACCTGGTCACTGGTGACGATCGGCGTGATGTTCGTACTCGCCCTCGCTACGACGATGTTGTTCGGGCGGATTCGATCAAGCGCGGCGTGGCTGCTGGTGCCGTATCTGGCATGGCTGGTCTATGCCGGGCTGCTGATGTACCGGATCGCCGAGCTCAATCCCGGGGCCGAAACCCTTGTGCCGTCGTCCTCGACGTCCCAGATCATCAATATCTGAACGCCATTTTGCGAGATCACCCGATGCAGTCCGACAACAAGATTTTCGACGATTTCGTGAAGTTCATGAACGGCGCCGCCGGCACGCTGGCCGGCATGGGCCGTGAAGCTGAGCAGGGCGCCCGGTCCAGGGCCAAGGAGTGGATCGGCGGTCTCGATTTCGTCAGCCGCGACGAGTTCGAGGCGGTGAAAGCCATGGCCGCGGCGGCCCGCGACGATGCGGATGCGTTGCGCGCGCGGCTCGACGCGCTCGAGGCCAAGGCAGCCCCGGCCGCCCCCAAGAAGACCAAAGCAGGAGCCTGACGATCTTTTCCACAGTTTTTTCTACAGGCCTATCCACCCCCGCCTTGTGCGTTCGACAGTATCGCGGCACCAGATATGGTGTCATGATCGTAGCGGGAGGCATGGCGTGATGCTCGACGAAGCCGATTACGAACGCGACGACGCCGCGCCCATCGACATGCTCGAAAGCTATTTCGCGGCGCATGGCTGGGAGCATGAGCGCCAGGATGACGAGGTCATCGCCAAGGTAAAGGGCAGCTGGACTCAATATGAGCTCCGGGCGCTTTGGCGTGACGAGGACAGTGTCATCCAGTTCCTCACTTTCCCGGATATCCGTGTCACCGACGAGCGCCGAAGCGCGATCTACGAGGCGATCGGGCTGATCAACGAGCAGCTCTGGGTCGGCCATTTCGAGCTTTGGTCGTCCAGCGGCATCCTGCTGTATCGCCATGCCGCGATGATCGAGGGCGAGAACGGCACCATGTCGCTCGGCGCGGCTGAACTGCTGGTGGAATCGGCGATCGACGAGTGCGAACGCTTCTACCCCGTGTTCCAGTTCGTGCTGTGGGGCGGCAAGACGCCCAAGGAAGCCCTTGCCGCGGCGATGACCGAGACCCAGGGCGAGGCGTGAGCCTGGAGAATCTCTGGCTGATCGGCTGCGGCAACATGGGCGGCGCGATGCTGCGCCGCTGGATTGCCTCCGGTGTGGTCACGGCGGATCGGGTCGATGTCGTCAACCGTGCCGATCGCGATCTGCCTAAGGGCGTGCGACAGGCGCGCGAGCTGCCTGAAGGTCCGTTGCCCGACATGGTGATGCTGGGGATGAAACCCCAGCAGCTCGACGAGATTGCGGGCCGCTTCGCCGGCCGGCTCTCGGGCGTGCCGGTACTGGTCTCGATCCTCGCGGGTGTCGAGGGTACCGCGCTGGGCAGGCGATTCGATGCCGGGGCGATCGTGCGCGCCATGCCCAATCTGCCGGTCGGGATCGGCCGGGGAGTGGTCGGGCTCCATTCGGATGATGCCGACGCCAGGGCTCGCGACTCGGTCTCGGCACTGATGGCGCCGCTCGGTCTGGTCGAGTGGATTGCCGACGAGGGCTTGTTCGATGTCGTGACGGCGCTTGCCGGAAGCGGGCCGGGTTTCCTCTACCGTGTCATCGACGCGCTGGCGCAGGGCGGCGTGGCGCTCGGCCTGCCCGCCGATCAGGCGCAGCGCATGGCGATCGCCACGGTCGAGGGATCGGCCATGCTGGCAGCTGAGGCTGATGTTTCGCCTGCGGTGCTGGCGGACCGAGTCGCGAGCCCGGGCGGCTCGACCCGCGAGGGCCTGAATGTCTTGGATCACGACGATGCGCTGAAGATTCTACTGCGTGAAACCCTGGCCGCGTCCACGCGCCGCAATGCTGAAATGGCGGCCGCGGCGCGCTAGCCGGCATCTGGGGCGATGTCAGGCCCGCAAGCCCTCGATACGGGGGCGTTCGTTTTCGGGGATCAGTCCTTCGAGCACTGCCCAGAAGCCGCTGACGGCTGATTGCCCGGCGCTGGCATAGGCCGTGGACAGCCGTTCGCGCAGCGCTTCGAACAGTTCGTTCTCGAGTGCCCTTCCGGCATCAGTCAGGCGCAGCAGGCGTTGCCGCCGGTCGCGTTCGCCGGGTCGCGTCTCCACCAGCCCGCGATCGCCCAGTTCGGTCAGGACGCGGCCGAGCGATTGCTTGGTGATCGCGAGGAGAGCGAGCAGATCGCTGACGGTCATGTCGGGCTGGCGCGCGATGAAATAGAGCGCGCGGTGGTGCGCCCGGCCGAGGCCCTGGGCCGCAAGCCCGCGATCGATCGCACGCGTGAGGTGGCTGTTGCCGAAGTAGAGCAACTCCATGCCGCGGCGGAGCTCGGGCTCTCGCAGGAAAAGCGGCGATGCTGACGTTGATGGGGCTGCCATGTTGACCGGATTTGGTCGCTTCCCTACTAGGCTTCAACCCAGAAATTGTAACAAATTGTAAGAACGGAACCATGCTCGACATAACCATCGACGGACGCGCGGGCGCTGGCCTGACCTTTACGCACGTGCCGCATCAGGCGCCCGTCGATGTGAACGAGCGTGCGCGCCTTCTTGAGAATCCCGGATTCGGGCGAGTCTTCACTGACCACATGGTGACGATCCGCTACAATGAAACCGAGGGATGGCATGACGCGCGCGTCGAGCCACGAGGACCGTTCCAAATGGATGCGTCCTCTGCCGTGCTGCATTACGCGCAGGAGATTTTCGAAGGCATGAAGGCCTATCGCCTCGCCGACGGGGGCACGGCGCTGTTCAGGCCCGAGGCCAACGCCGCGCGCTTCCGCAGCTCGGCCCAGCGGATGGCGATGGCCGAACTGCCCGAGGACCTCTTCCTCGAATCGATCCGGCAGCTCGTGCGGATCGATCATGAGTGGATTCCGACGGCTGGCGGCGGTTCGCTCTATCTGCGGCCGTTCATGATCGCGAGCGAGGTGTTTCTCGGGGTCAAGCCATCGGCCGAATATATCTATGCGGTGATCGCGTCGTCGGTCGGCGCCTATTTCAAGGGCGGCGCGTCGGCGGTAACCTTGTGGGTGTCGCAAGACTATACCCGCGCCGCGCCCGGCGGGACCGGCGCCGCGAAGTGTGGCGGCAACTATGCCACCAGCCTCGTCGCGCAGGCAGAGGCGATTCGCCAGGGCTGCGACCAGGTACTGTTCCTCGACGCGGCCGAACGCCGCTGGATCGAGGAACTCGGTGGCATGAACATCTTTTTCGTGTTCGATGACGGCACGCTCGTCACCCCGCCGCTGACCGGCACGATCCTGCCCGGCATCACCCGGGACTCGATCCTGACGCTGGCGCGCGACATGGGGCTGACCGCACGCGAGGAACCTTATTCGATCGACCAGTGCCGCGCCGATGCGGAGAGCGGCCGGCTGCGCGAGGCGTTTGCCTGCGGTACCGCCGCGGTGGTCGCGCCGATCGGCCAGATGAAGATGCGTGGCGGCGATTTCACCATCGGCACCGGCGGTCCGGGCCAGACGACGTTGCGCATGCTCAACGCGCTGACCGATATCCAGCGCGCCAACGCGCCTGATCCGCACGGATGGCTGGATCGGCTCGACTGAGTCGATAGAGCCGTTGCGGGAATCGAGCGCGGTCCCTAAAGGGCTGCGCTCCGGGACTTCCGTCAAAGCGCTGTTTTGACGGAATCCCTGCTGGGGCGTCGCCAAGTGGTAAGGCAGCGGCTTTTGATGCCGCCATTCGCAGGTTCGAACCCTGCCGCCCCAGCCAGTCTCCTAGTCCTGTCCGGCGCCGGCCGGTACGTCACGCCCCCTCTTCGCCCGGATTGTCTTCAGCGACGGGCAGGGTGAAGCGGAATGACGCGCCATGGCCGGGCAGATTCTCCCCCACCAGCGTGCCGCCATGCGCTTCGACGATGCGGCGGGAAATCGACAGGCCGATGCCCATGCCGCTCTCGGGCTTGGTCGTCGAAAAACGCTCATAGAGGTTGTCGAGGATCTCGGCGGGGATGCCGGGGCCGTTGTCGCTCAGTTCGATCTCGACCATCGCATCGTCGAGCCGCCGCGACCTGATCGAGATTCGCCGCTTGGCGCGGGGCAGGTCGCGCAGCGCCTCGATCGCGTTGCGTAGCAGGTTAACCAGGACCTGCTGCACCTGGACCCGGTCGGCGAAGATGCGGGGTGCGGCGGGATCGAAATCGAAATCGAGACGGGTGTCGAACGGGCGGGTGCCGACCATCACGAGATCGACCGTGTCGCGGACCAGTTCGGCCAGCGACTCGGCCTGCATGTCCACGTCGCGCTTCGCCATGAACGCGCGCATGCGGCGAATGATCTCGCCGGCGCGAAGCGTCTGCTCGCCGCCCATCCTGAGCAGGTCGATGATCGCCGGGGGATCGCCACCACGCTCGGTCATTATCCGAGCGGTGGCGACGAGATTGGAGACGGCGGTGAGCGGCTGGTTGAGCTCATGGGCGAGATCCGCCGCGAGCTCGCTCATCGCGCCCTGGCGGGCCAGATGCGCCAGCTCGTTGTTGAGGTCACTCATCCGCTCTTCGGTGACGAGGCGTTCGGAAATGTCAGTGAAGAACATGGTGACGCGAAGCTCCCCGCCGGATCGCGCGATCCCGACCTCGATCTCCGCCGGGAACACGCGCCCGTCCGCGGTGAGGCCGGTGCCGGGTACGGTCCGGCCGACCGCAGTAGTCTTTCCCGTCTCGACATAGCTGCGCAGCGCGGTGGCGTAGCGCTGGCCTTCCTCCTCGGTCGCCAGCATCACGAAGTTCCTGCCAAGCACTTCGTCGGCGCGATATCCCCAGATACGTTCCGCCGTGCTGCTGAAGTTCTGGATATCGCCATGTTCGTCGATGACGACCATCGCCTCGGGCACCGTCTCGAGGATCGAGCGGAGTTGTGCCTCGCGTGCCCGTAGCGCTGCCTCGCGGGCATCCCGTTCGGTCGTCTCCAGGCAGACGCCCACGGTGCGAACCAGATTACCGTCATCGTCATAGATGCATTGGGACGATCCCTCGATCGACCGTGAAAGCCCATCGACCGGGCGGAGGCGATAGCGGAAGCTGAATTTCTCGGCGCGCGACGCGACTGCCTCGGTCATCGTATCCAGTACGCTCTGCTCGTCCTCCGGCAGCATCAGCGCGCGCCAGCTTTCGAAGTCGCGCATCGTCCCGTTCTCGAAGCCGAGCCGCTGTTCAGCCCCCGGTGACCAGTGGAACGCGCCGCTTGCGACATCCCATTCGAAAACCCCGACCTCATGGGCCGCCATCGCCAGCGCCAGGCGCTGCTCGCTTGCCCGAAGCGCAGCCTCTGCGTGGACGCGCTCGGTGATGTCGAGCAGCTTCAGGATGATCATCGATTCGCGATCCGGCATGTCGGCGGGCTGCTGCCGTTCGATCACATGGATTTCGCTGCCGTCGCGGTGGGTCTCGATCAGTTCCTGCTCATATTCCGATCCCATCAGCAGGAGGTCGGGCCTTTTGCCGCCAGCGCAGCGTGTGCGCAGCAATTCATATTTGCGCCGTCCCACTGCCTCCTCGCGCGAATAGCCGTACAGGCGTTCGCAGCCGACCGACCAATGGGCGATCACGCCATTGGGAAAGACGAGCGCGACGTTCGACGTGTCGAGCGCACGGGCGAGGTAGGAAAGTTCGCCCTGCTGCTGCAGCATCCGGGAGGTCGCCCAGGCGAGGAGACCGCCGACGATGAGGATATTGCCGGTGACCACCGCGACGTCGGCGCCGAGGTCCGACAACAGCTTATGCCGGACGATCCCGGTCGCGACGAGCGAAGGCAGGATGGGGAGGATCAGGATCGCCGGAATCGCCCGTCGAAACGACCGCCATTCCTCGCCGCCGCCGGACAGGATCGTGCTCCAGGCACGCTCTGATCGCGGGATGATTAGGGCGAAGGCGATGGCGATGCTGATCAGGCTGTCAGGCAGCGAACTGAGAAACTCGGCTGACGCGCCGGCCTGGGACGGGAGAAGCAGGATGATGATGATGCCGGCAACGGCGGCGAGCAACGCGGTGCCGGCAAGCAGGATGCTGACATCGTCGATGCGGCGGGAACGGTGCGGGATGAGGAGGACGGCGAAGGACAGCAGCAGGAGGGAGAACGCCGCACCGATCGAGGGAAGCCCTGGATATCGCAGGCCGGTGCGGGCAAGCTGGTGCGGGAAGAAGGGGTGGTACAGCTCGATCTGGATGGCCCCCATGTAGCGGAGCATCGTCCAGGTCGCGATCACGGTTGGCGCGATGGCGAGGAGCGTTGCCAGGCGCCTTTTCTCCAGGATCGGCGCGGCAGCGGCCAGTGCGAGGAACGCAAAGCCCACCGCTGCCCAGGGCCGGATCGGGAAGCCGGGGATGCCGAAAGTTTTCAGGGCGTCGCTGTCGATTACCCAGCCGCCAAAGCTGGCCGCGACAAGCAACAGCGCAAGGAGGATAAATCCTCCTGCCACCACCCTGGTTTTCAGCAGCCCCCCGGACCCCGCGGTCATCATGCGCCCCACTCGCCCCCGATGATACCCGATCGGGTTGATCTTTCGAGGGGCAATTATTCATAGCCCTTATTCGCGATCGAAGGTCACTCGTATCCGTAAATATACGGAGGTGTCACCGAATCAGAACAAATAGGTCGCGTCAGCCGAGAAGGAGCGTTGCGGGAAGGGGTGGAAGAGAAAATATTTCTCGTTACCGACATTGTCGACCCCGAGGCCGATCGACCAGCGCGGGGTCACCCTGAAGCTGGCGCGCATATCGACGACGGCATAGCTGGCAAAGCCCTGGAAGGTGTTGCCGATCACGTCCGTGTTATCGAGCGATCCGTACATCCGGCCAGCATGCCGCCCGGCAGCGGTGAGCGCGATCTGGTCGGTCGGGCGCCACGTCGCCACCAGAGACGCTTTCCAGTGCGGTACCGAGGGCAGGAACTTGCCGACCGCGGCGGGCAGCGCCGCATCCCGGCGGGTCGTGGCGTCGGCATAGGTGACGCTCCCCGAAAGATCGACGCGGGGCAGGATGTCGGCGCGCTGGAACGCGAATTCGATACCGCGTGCACGGGTTCGGTCGACATTCTGGACGAAGGTGCCGACCTGTGGGGGCACCACCGGCAGCGGGCCAGTCTGGGAGATCAGCGCGTCCCGGATCGATTCGTTGAAGAAGGAAAGGCGGATCGAGCCCCGCTCGTCATGGTGCTCGATCACCAGTTCCTCGGAGAGCGCGTTCTCGGGCTTCAGGTTCGGATTGGGCACCGCCGCCACCGGCGTCGTCACGATCTGGTAGAGTTCACCCGCTGTCGGAAAACGATAGGCCTGGCCGAAGGAGAAGCGGACCGTCCAGTCGGCATCCGGATTCCACGCAAGCGAGGCCTTGGGTGAGAATCTGGCGGCCGATAGCAATGGTTGCCGTACGATGGGGATCGACGGCGACAAGGAGAAGTTCACGCCGTCATAGGCCCTCCACCATTCATAGCGCCCGCCCAGCGTCAGGGTGACCGCTGGCAGCAGTTTCCAGGCGTCCTGCGCCCAGAGCGCGGCGGTGCGGGTCTTGCCCTTCGACTGGAGATTGAGCGCGCCCTGGCCGCCATCGACCCAGTTGGTTGTGGCGAACCGGTTGCTGTTGATGTCGAACCAGTCGGCATGAGCGCCGAAACTAATGGTGTGGGTCGCGTCCGCATCGGACCGCCACATGCCCCTGGCGTCGATCGTCTTCCATCCGGTGCCGTCAAGCCGAGTGATCGTGCCCGGGCCGCCATTCTGCGCGGCGGGCAGCGTTCCCGTCGGGATGCGCTGCACGTCACGATCGAAATCATAGAGGGTGCCGATCACCTGCCAGTCGAACTGGTCGCCGCTGCCGCTCGCGGAGAGGCTGTGCGACCAATGGCGCTGGTCCGCATGATATACGCCACTCGAAAAGGCGCTGGTATAGGTCGTGCCGCCTGCGCTGGAGATATAGCTTTCGGCAGTGGAGTCGGTCCTGTTGAGAAACAGGGCGCCGACATAGGTCAAGCGCACGCCCGGTGTGATATCCAGCGCGGCCTTCAGCTTGATTCGATCCTGCCGCTGATGTTCGAAACCGCTGGCACCGAGCACGCGGATCGGCATGTTCGTGCGATTCACGTCGGCATAGCCGCCGGTCGTGCCCGCTGGCTGCGTGGCGGCCGTGACATAGGTCAGCGGTTGGCCATCGCTCGTGACGTGATCGATGCTGGCAAACAGCGCCAGCGGCCCGAACCGGTCGCCGATGGTCCCGCCGACCTGATAGGCGGGGAGTGTCCGGTCAGTGCCATATTGCTCGAACCTCTGAATGGTCGTGCCCGCTGCTACGCTGCCTTCAAGCCTGTCCGGCAAATGCGTGGTGATGTTGACCACCGCACCGATCGAATTGCCCGCATAGGCGGCCGAGAAAGGGCCGTAGAGGACATCGATCCGCTCGATCTCCTGCGGGCTGACGAGACCCCAGCGTGGCGAGGCGATGGTGTTGTTGTTGCCGATCAGCGACGAAAGCAGGGCGCCATCGACATAGATCAGGCTGCGGGCGCTGGCGCCGAGGCCGGAGGTGCGGGTGGCAATTGGCGCCTGGGTATCGCCGATATGGCGTTTGCGGACGATCAGGCTTGGCAGATATTTGATCGTGTCCTCGACATTCCTGGCATTGATCGTGTCGCCGATCGTGTCGGCGGAGATGGTTGCTGTCGTCGCCGGTGGATTTTCGATCGGCCTGGGCTGGCGTGTGCCCGTGACCAGGACGTCGCGCTGGTCCTTGTCCTCGGCGTGCGCGCCGCCGGTTGGCAGTAGAGCCGCCAGACAGGCGACGATCATGGAGGCGCGCGACGGCCCGCGCGGAAATCGAGTTTTCATTTGAACGATCCGTTCTGCCGACAGGGTCCGAAGGCCGCGCGGGGAGCGCGTACGGCGATATCAGGCGAGGATCGGCGGGCCGGTCTTGGGAGGTGGCGGCGCCGCGAGGCCGAGGCCTGGCTGCGCGAAGGCACGGGATTGCGGGCGCACGCCCATTTCGATGATCGTCGGCGCGCCCGGATGGAGGATCGCGGCGAGGTCGACCGCTGCGCTGGCGGCGGCGAAGGCGCAGGGATGGTCGGGTGCCTTTTCCTGATGCCGGCCGTCGTCATGTGAAGCCCGGCCGCTCACAGTATCCATTCGCACAGGCATTGGCATCGTCATGACGCCCTGGCCGCTGCACATCGTGATCGTCGGGAGCGCGCCGTTCGAACCCGGCATCAGCATGAATCCCGACGGAACCGCCAGCCGGATCGCGAGCGCGCAGGCGACCAGGGCGAGCGCCATGCCACGAAATCGGCCGGGAGTGAGCAGGCCGCGCATCGACGAAGCGTAGGAGGCGGCATCGGGCGGGACAAGCAAAGGTGCAGCCGTTGCATTGTTCGTTCGATCGAACTAATAACTGGCTCGTGAAAAGCGAACCTCTTCTCGACACCGCTATCGAGCAATTCGGCCGTCATGGCTTCGAAGGGGCAAGCACGCGCCAGATAGCCAGGGCGTCGGGTGCGGCGATGTCCTCGATCACCTATCATTTCGGCGGCAAGGAGGGCCTGTACCTCGCCGCCGCGGACCGGATCGGGCAGGGGATATCGGAACTCCAGACGCCGGTGTTCGCCGCTGCCCGGGCGGCGGCGATCGAATCGCGGGAGCAGGCGGTGGAGTGGCTGCTCCGCCTGATCGACGGCTTCGCCCAGATGATGCTGCGCCGGGAAACGGAGACCTGGGCACGCTTCATCATTCGCGAGCAGCTCGATCCGACCGAGGCGTTCGAGCGTATCTATCGCGGCGCGATGGAGCCGCTGGCCGACACTTTCGTCGCCCTGCTGGCGCGTATCCGCAACGATCTCCCCGATCGCGAGGTCCGCGCTCTTGCGGTGCTGTTCTTCGGCCAGGCGCTGGTATTGCGCGCTGGCCGCGCCTCGGTCTGCCGGGTCATGGGCGTCGAGCGGATCGATGATAACACCGCCACCTTGCTGCGCGCCCGGTTGCGCGCGAACGTGCACTGCATCCTGATGGAGAAGCTGGTATGAACCGCCGCATCATCGTGTTGATCGTCCTGGCCGCGGCCCTTGTCATCGCGGGGGTCGCCACCCGTGGTTTCGGCATCTTCCCGCGCGCTGGGGAGGGCGAACTGACCCTGCACGGCAATGTCGATATCCGCGAGGTCGACATGGCCTTTCGTGTCGGCGGGCGGATCAGCGGTATCGCGGTGGAGGAGGGGGCAAAGGTTCGGCAGGGCCAGCCGCTTGCCATGCTCGACACCGCGACGCTCGACAGCCGGATCGGTCAGGCAGACGCCCAGCTCGCCCAGGCTCAGGCGCAGCTTGCAAAGCTACGCAACGGCAACCGCAGCCAGGATATCGCCCAGGCCCGTGCTCGTGTCGCCGCGGCGCAGGCAGTGATGGAGAATAGCGAGCGGGATTATCGCCGCCGCGAGCCGCTGGTCGGTCCGGGCGCGATCAGCCATGACGTCTGGGACAAGACCGTCGCCGACCGTGACCGCGCCCGGGCCCAGCTTGCCGAGGCTCGCCAAGGCCTGTCGCTGCTCGTCGCCGGATCGCGCATCGAGGACATCGACGCAGCCAGGGCGCAAGTCCAGGCAGCGGCCGAAGCGCGACGCAATGCGGCGACCGACCTGTCCGACACGCGGCTGATCGCGGCCACGGCGGGGACGGTGGTGACCCGCGCACGAGAGCCGGGTGCGATCGTCCAGCCCGGCGAGACGGTGCTGACCCTGTCGATCGACCGGCCGTTGCGGGTGCGCGCCTATATCGATGAAACAGCGCTAAGCCGTATCAGTCCCGGCATGGCGGTGGAGGTTACCGCGGATGGAAACCCCCGAACCTACCGCGGCACGATCGGGTATATTTCGCCGCGATCGGAATTCACGCCCAAGTCGGTCGAGACCGAGAGCCTGAGAACCGATCTGGTCTATCGCCTGCGTGTCATCGTGACCGATCCCGACGACGCGCTGCGCCAGGGTCAGCCGGTCACGGTACGCGTGCCCGCCGCGCGCCCGGCGCATCGGAACTAGCCCGGTGGCTGACGTCGTCGCCAGCGCCGAAGGACTGGTCAAGCGCTTCGGCGCCGGCCATGCGGCGCTCGACGGTGTGAAGCTGTCGATCGTGCCGGGGCGGCTGACCGGACTGGTCGGGCCGGACGGCGCCGGCAAGACGACGCTCATCCGCATCCTTGCCGGCCTGATGGCGCCCACCGAAGGCAGGGTCGAACTGCTCGGAGGGACGCCGGTCGATGCGCTTGGCGATCTCGGTTACATGCCCCAGCGTTTCGGCCTCTACGAAGACCTGACGGTGATCGAGAACCTGACGCTCTATGCGCGGGTCCGCGATCTGCCCGAAGACGAGCATCGGGCGACCTTTGACCGGCTGCTGGACTTCACGGACCTCAGGCGATTCCAGGACAGGCTGGCCGGCAAGCTGTCGGGCGGAATGAAGCAGAAGCTCGGCCTGGCCTGCGCGCTGGTGCGCACCCCGAAAGTGCTGCTGCTCGATGAACCCAGCGTCGGTGTCGACCCGGTATCCCGGCGCGAGCTCTGGTCGATGGTTGGCGAACTGACCGGCGAGGGCATCGGCGTGCTCTGGTCGACCGCCTATCTCGACGAGGCTGAGAAATGCGACTGGGTGTATCTGCTCAGTGAAGGAAAGCTGCTGTTCGAGGGGCCGCCCGCCGACCTGACCGGCAAGGCGAGGGACCGGGTGATCCGTGTGACCGGGTTCGAGGAACGGCGGCGTCAGTTCCTGACTCATGCGCTCGATCGCGACGATGTGATCGACGGATCGATCCAGGGGCGGTCGGTTCGGCTGCTGCTCGCCAGGGACGCGGCGGTGCCCGATGCGGCGGCGTTCAATGCGGGGCCGAAGACCAAGGTCGGGAAAGCGGAGCCACGCTTCGAGGACGGCTTTATCGAGATACTGGGCGGTGGGCCGCCGGGGACGAGCGCGCTCGCCCATGCCTATCGCACGATCGAGCAGACCGAAACGCCGGCGATCGAAGCCAGGGGGCTGACCAGGCGCTTCGGCGATTTCACCGCCGCGCACGACATAGAGTTCGAAATCCCGCGCGGGCAGATCTTCGGGCTGCTCGGGCCTAACGGAGCAGGCAAGTCGACCACGTTCAAGATGCTGTGCGGGCTGCTGACGCCGACCAGCGGCACCGGCTCGGTCGCGGGCAATGACCTGCGTCTGGCGCGGGCGGACGCGCGTGCCTCGCTTGGGTACATGGCGCAGAAATTCTCGCTCTATGGCGATCTCAGCATCCGGCAGAATCTCGATTTCTTCGCCGGCGCCTATGATCTCGACCGGGCGCGAGCAAGGCGCGCGATCGACGAGATGATCCACATCTTCGCGCTGGGCGAGCATATCGACGAGAATGCCGGGCTGTTGCCGCTCGGCATCAAGCAGCGGCTCGCCCTGGCCTGCGCGGTGATGCATCAGCCGCCGGTGCTATTCCTTGACGAGCCGACCTCCGGCGTCGACCCGGTGGCGCGACGGGAATTCTGGACTCATATCAACGGGCTGGTCGAGAAGGGCGTGACCGTTCTGGTCACCACGCACTTCATGGACGAAGCCGAATATTGCGACCGGGTGACGCTGATCTACCGGTCGGAGCAGATCGCGACCGGCACGCCCGACGCGTTGAAGGCCGATGCGGCGAAGATCGCGGGCGTCGAGGACCCGACGATGGAGGATGCCTTCATCGCGCTGATCGAGCAATCGGACCGCAACCGCGACACGGCGCAAGCTGCATGAGCAAGGCGGGCCTCCGCTTCGATCCGCGCCGGTTGGCGGCGCTGGTGCGCAAGGAGGGCACGCAGATCATGCGCGATCCCTCCACCTTCCTGATTGCCTTCGTCCTGCCGCTGATCCTGTTGTTCCTGTTCGGTTATGCCGTGTCGCTCGACACGCCGCGCACCCGCATCGCGCTTGTGCTGGAGGATAGCAGCGCGCCGGCCCTGGGTCTTGCCCAGGCCTATCGGAACTCGCCCTATTTCGATGTGGCCATGGCAAGGTCGGTGGCTGACGTACGCGGCATGATGGTCGATGGCGCTGTCCGCGCGATCATCGTCATCCCGCAGGATTTCGGGAAGGGCGCGACACGCGGCAAGGCGCCCCCGATCCAGATCATCACCGACGGGTCGCAGCCCAACACCGCCAGTTTCGCGGCCGCCTATGGCGAGGGCGTGCGGGCAAGCTGGGCCGCTGCCGAGGGACTGGATGGAGGAGCGAGCCAGGCCGTACCGCCGATCGGCGTCAATCCGCGCTACTGGTACAATCCCGGCCTGCGCAGCCGCTTCTTCCTCGTTCCCGGCTCCATCGCGATCGTGATGACGATGATCGGTACCTTGCTGACGGCGCTGGTCGTCGCGCGCGAATGGGAACGTGGCACGATGGAGGCGATGATGGCGACGCCGATCAGCATGGTCGAGTTCATCGCCAGCAAGGTCATCCCCTATTTTCTGCTCGGCCTTGCCTCCATGGCGCTGTGCAGCGTGCTCGCGGTGGTCGCGTTCGGCGTGCCGTTTCGAGGGTCGGTGTTCGCGCTGTTCGCGATCGCCTCGGCTTTCCTGATGCCGGCCCTGGGGCTCGGCCTGTTCATCTCGTCAGCCACCAAGAACCAGTTCGTGGCGAGCCAGGTCGCGCTGCTCGCCGCCTTCCTGCCGACCTTCCTGCTCTCCGGCTTCCTGTTCGAGATCGCGTCCATGCCCTGGCCGATCCGGCTCATCACCTATGCGGTGCCGGCGCGGTATCTGATCCCGTCGCTCCAGACGGTGTTCCTGGCGGGTGACCTGTGGGCGCTGATCCTGCCGAACATCGCGATCATGCTCGGTTTCGGGGCGCTGTTCTTCTTCCTCAGTTTTCGGGCCACGCGCAGGAGTCTCGATTAATGCGGCGGCTTCGGGCGATGATCGTCAAGGAAATCTGGGCGGTGTTGCGCGACCCGAAGGCTCGGCTCGTGCTCGTGCTGCCGCCGTTGATCCAGCTCTTCATCTTCACCTTCGCCACCACGCTCGAAGTCCGCAATGTCGATATCGGTATCCTCGACCGCAGCAGCGGCGCGCACAGCGCGGAGATTGTATCGCGAATCTCGGGCAGCCCGAACTTCCGGACGATCCGCCGGCTGACCTCACCCGAGGCACTGGAGAAGGCGGTCGACCGGCAGGAAGTGATCGCCGCCGTGGTGATCGACGAGGATTTCGATCGGGCGGTGACGGCCCACCGGCCGGCGACGATCGGGGTGGTACTCGACGGCCGTCGGTCGAACGCGGCGCAAATCGTCTCGGGCTATCTTTCGCAGATCGCCGGGAGTGTCGGTGCCGATCTCGCCCCGCGGTCGCAGGGGAGCGGGGATGCCAGCGGCGGCAGCGTCGTGACCAACTGGTACAACCCGTCGCTCGATTATATCTGGTTCACCCTGCCGTCGCTGGTCGCGATCATCACCTCGGTGGCGGGGTTGTCCATAACTTCGCAAACCATTGCGCGAGAGCGGGAGCTTGGCACGTTCGACCAGCTGATGGTCTCGCCGCTGCGCGTGCACGAGGTGCTGATCGGCAAGATGGTCCCGCCACTACTGGTCGGCCTGTTCAACGGCACGCTCTATCTGATCGTCGCGCCCCTGATATTCGGCGTGCCGTTCACCGGATCGCTGATCCTCTTCTATCTCTCGCTGACCGCGTACATGCTCGCGCTGATCGGGGTGGGGATGCTCGTATCGGCAGCGTCGGCGACTCAGCAACAGGCGTTCCTCGGGTCCTTCCTGGTGACGACCCCACTGATCCTGCTGTCAGGCTATGCCAGTCCGATCGACAATATGCCGGGCTGGCTGCAGGTCGTGACCTACGCCAATCCTGCCCGTTATTTCCTGGTCATCGTCCAGGGCCTGTTTCTCAAGGCGATGCCGGCCGCCGCGGTGTTCCATCAGCTCTGGCCGCTCGTCATCATCGCCTGCCTGACCTTGAGCGCGGCCGCGTGGCTGTTCCGCGCTCGGATGGAGTGATCCCCATGCCTCGTTTCCTCGCCGTACTGCTCGCGGGCGCCGCGCTGGCCGGCTGCACCGTCGGGCCTGATTATAAACGGCCTTCGGTACCGTCAGCCGCCGGCTGGACCGAGCCCGGGACGCCCGGCGCGGTCGACCTCGCCTGGTGGGATCGCTTCGGCGACGCGCAGCTTTCGGCGCTGGTCGCCCGCGCGATCGGGAACAGCCCCGATCTCGCCGAGGCCGAGGCGCGGCTTGCGGAGGCGCGCGCGAATCGCCGTGCGGTGGCGGGTACGCGCCTGCCCTCGGTGACGGCAACGGGATCGGCGACCGAGAATGTGCTGAGCAGGAACGGGCAGTTGCCGATCGGCGAGATTCCCGGTTTCCAGCGCGAGTTCCGGCTTTTCGACGGCGGTTTCGACGCGAGCTGGGAGATCGACCTTTGGGGGCGGCATGTCAGGCAGGGCGAGGCTGCGGCGGCGCGCGAGGAAGCGGCGCTGTTCGCTCGTCGCGACGTGATGCTTTCGCTGATCGCCGAGGTGGCGCGCAACTATCTCGACTTGCGGACCGCGCAGGCCAATGCCGCGACGGCCCGGGCGACCGCTGACGCCGATGCCGATCTCGCGCGGCTCACCCGGTTGCGTTTTGGCGCGGGTGAGGCCTCGCGGCTGGATGCTGAGATTGCGGAGGGCGCCGCGCGGGCAAGCGCTGCCGCCGTGCCGGATGCCGAGGCGAGCGTGACGGCGGCAGCCTATCGTATCGCGACGCTGGCCGGTTCGACGCCGGAGGAGGTTGGTGCCACGTTGCGTACGCCAGCGCCGTTGCCGATCAGCCCGGACGAGATATTGGTCGGCGTGCGGTCCGAACTGCTCGAACGCCGCCCGGACGTTCGCCAGGCCGAACGAGAGCTTGCGGCAGCGACGGCGGATATCGGGGTCGCCACGGCCGACCTGTTCCCGCGCTTCAGCCTGTTGGGCGGCATCGGCCAGCAGGCGCGCAATCCCGGCGACCTGTTCTCGGCCGACAGCATGCGGTTACAGGTGGGGCCAAGCGTCTCCTGGCCGATCTTTTCGGGTGGCGCGATCCGCGCGCAGATCCGCGCCGCCGACGCGCGCGGTCGGGGCGCGGCGGCACGTTACGAGAAGGCGGTGCTCGGCGCGCTGTCGGACAGCGAGACGGCGATCAATCGGTTCCTCAAGGCACGGATCGGGGCGCAGGAGGCGGGGGCCGCGCTGGTCCGCGAGCGGGCGGCGTTTGCCCTGTCCGAACGTCGAGCAGCGAGCGGTGAGGACGACCGGCTCGCGCTGGCACGAGCGCGCAAGGCGCTTCTCCTGGCGGAGCAGCGAGACAGCGATGCTTCCTCGCGCAAGGCCCAGGCAGCGGTTGCGCTGTTCAAGGCACTGGGCGGTGGCTGGAGTTAGCGCATTGCGCCATATTCATCATCGGAGCCCGTTGCTTTCGGCCTGCCTGCGCCATGCAGGCAAACCGATGATCCTAAGACGCGGACATGGTCGTTAGAGCATAGCCTGGCGTCGAACGCCCCGGTACTTGTCTCCCATGGACGCTCAACAGCTCGACGTGGCCATTCGCATCGCAGGCGTGACGGTGCTGCTCTTCCTGGCATTCCTGCTCACCCGCGATGGCAAAGGGGTGCGCCAGACGGTGCTGTTTGTCCCCCTTGCGATAAGCATCTCAGGATTCCTGATAGGGAACACACCCGATCTCTCGCTTCGTCTGGACGGAGTCGTCGGGCGCGTCGCTCATCTCTTGAGCGGCTACGCGGCGGTATTCATCTGGTGGTTCTGCCTTGCTTGCTTCGATCGACATTTCCGGTTGCGAGGGCCCATCCTGGCTGTCGGCATATTGTGGATCTGCATCGCGAGTGCTGATCGGGGCGTGTTGGGCTCGCTGGTCGCCGATAAGGGACTTTCCCGGCTTCTCGTCGCATTCGGCCTCGGGATAGTCGCTCACCTCGGATGGCGGCTCCTCCATGATCGCGAGGGCGATTTCGTGGAGACGCGGCGTGATGCTCGCGTGATCGTTGTCATTCTCCTGGGCGGCCAGCTTCTTGCTGACTTCCTGGTTGACGCCCTGCTCGGTTTCGACTGGCGCCCGCGGGCCTTTGCCATCTCCCAGAATGCAGCCATCCTTGCCTTTGGTCTCTGGTTTGCGACAAGGCTACTCCGCGCCGACCCCGGAACGCTGACGTTTCCGGCCTCGACGATGCAGGTGGCGGTCGTGGGGACAGGCGACGCGCGGCTGGCGGAGCGTTTACGGAACCTGATCGAGGTCGAACGGGTGCACCTCGATCCCGATTTGAGCTTCGCCACGTTCGTTCGCAAAATGGGTGCCGCCGAGCGTGTGGTGCGTCAGTTGGTCAATCATAAACTCGGCCATGATCACTTTCGCTCCTTCATCAACGCCTATCGCGTGGAGGAAGCGTGCCGGTTGCTGTCCGATTCATCGCGGGCCGGGGACAAGCTGATCGCGATTGCGATGGATAGCGGGTTCGCCTCCCTCGCCAGTTTCAACCGCGTGTTCCGTGCCGCCAGGGGCTGCACGCCGGGCGCGTATCGCGCGGCGTCCGGCCACGCGCCGATACCGCCGTCGCGTATTCCGGCCGCGAAGCCGTCTTTTGAGGAGCGGTCGGCGGCCTTTTGAGAAGCCCTTGCCGACGCTCCCCTCTATCGGGGCGCACCCGCGTGATGGAGACTAGGACGTGAACGGCTTTACAGGACTGATCGGCACGCTCGCGCTTCTTCTCCTCGTTGGGGGCGCTGTCGGGGTGACGCGCCGCCACGCCTTCTCGCTCCGGTGGCTGCTGGTCGCAGCCGCACTTGTCGGGGTCAACGACTTCCTCCTGACGCGCGGCTATGGCCTCCTTCCCAACCTGTTTCCGTCGGCTGAATGGAACTGGCAGGGCAAGATTCTGGCCCTGATTGCGACGCTGGCCGTTGCCGCCTTGCCGGCTTTCGAGTGGCGTCGATCGGGGCTCACTTTTGCCCAGGCCGAGGGTAGCCTCAGAAAGTGCGTGCCCGTCGCGCTTGTCTATTGTACGTTTTTCGTGGCGATCTCGCTGACTTTTCCAGGCGGACCAGGCTCGCATGAGGAGGTCGCGTTCCAGTTGACCATGCCGGGGTTCGAGGAGGAGCCCTTTTACCGCGGCATCCTCCTGCTTGCGCTTGATCGCGCCTTCACCGGGCGCCTGAGGCTGTTTGGCGTTGAGTGGGGATGGGGCGCCGTCCTGTCCTGTGCGTTGTTCGGGATGACACATGCCTTTGGGTTCTCGCATGGTCATTTCTCGTTCGACCTGCTGACCATGACGTTGACGGCGCTGCCTTCCTTCATCGCGATATGGCTGCGCCTTCGGACTGGCAGCCTTCTGCTTCCCGTGCTGCTTCACAACTTCGGAAACTCCATTTCCCTGGTCGTGTGAGCCGGAGCGGATCCTCCGGGAGGACTATGCAAGACCGGTTCAGCCCCACCTTCGGCTCGGCGTGCTCCGCTCTCAATGCGCGTCGACGGGCTCGACGCCTGCCTGTTTCGGCGGGCGGCAGAAGGGCACCATCACCAGGGCGGCGATGAACAGCCACGCCATGATGCGGAACACATCGTTGAAGGCGAGGGTCAGCGCCTCGCGGCCGACGACCCGCCCCATCACCGCCTCAGCCATCATCATCGCGCGGGCCGGGTCGGGCGTCATCGTCTGCATCATGCGCGCGAGATTGGCGAGCGTATCGGCCGCGATCCGTGAGGAACTGCCCAGCGCTTCGCCGATCCGCAGGGCGTGGAGGCGGCTCATGTCCTGCAGCCAGGTCGTGACTAGCGCGATGCCGATGGCACCGCCGAGATTGCGCATCAGGTTGAACAGCCCCGATGCATAACGAAGCTCCGGCCCGGCGAAGCCGTTGAGGGCAAGGCCGACGCTTGGGACGATGCACAGCATGATCGCGAAGCTGCGTACCGCTTGCGGCACCAGCAGCGCGGCGAAACCCCAGTCGGGCGTCATGTAGGAAAAGAGCCACAGGCCCGCCGCGAACAGGCTCAGGCCGAAAGTGATGATGATCCGCTGGTCCACCCGTTGCGACAGGGCGGCGGCGATCGGCACGCCGCAGAACTGCACGACGCCGGCGATGAACACCGTCGTGCCGATCTCATTGGCATTGTACCCGCGGACACGGCCGAGGAAGAGCGGCACGAGATAGGTGCCGGCATATAGGCCGAAGCCGATCACCAGGTTAAAGACGCAGGCGAAGACGAATGTCGGCTTGCGAAAGGGCGAGAGCTTCACGATCGGGCTGCTCGACCGGAGAGATCGTTCGAGGAACAGCAGGAAGGCGATGAACGCGACCCAGGCTGCGGCGGCGATGCCGGTGTCGCCGAACCAGTCGTTCTTCGGCCCCTCCTCGAGCACATATTCCAGGCCGGCGAGGAACACCGCCATCGAGGCGAGATGGACCCAGTCGATCCTCCTGAGCATCGACAGGTCGGCGCGGTCGACCTTGATGACGGCGATCGCGAACAGGGTGACGAGCGTGCCGGGCAGGACGTTGACATAGAATACCCAGCGCCAGCCCGCGGCATCGGTGATCCAGCCGCCGAGCGTCGGCCCGAGCGTGGGGGCGAGGACCGAGACCATGCCGAGGATGGCGGGGATCATCGCACGCTGCTTGCCCTCGAACATCGCGAAACCGGTGGCGAAGACCGTCGGGATCATCGCGCCGCCGACGAACCCCTGAAGCGCGCGGAAGGCGATCATCGATTCGATGCTCCACGCCAGGCCGCACAGGGCGCTCGCGACGGTGAACAGCCCGGCGGAGAGCGCGAACAGCCAGCGAGTCGACATCGATTGGGCGAGGAAGGCGGCGAAGGGGATCATCACCAGTTCCGCCATCAGATAGGCTGTCTGGACCCAGCTTATCTCGTCAGGCCCGGCGGAAAGGCCGGCCTGCACCTCGTTCAGCGACGCTGCGACGATCTGGATGTCGATCAGCGCCATGAACTGCCCGAACGCCATCACCCCGAAGATCAGGAATTTTCGGACATCGGGCAGCGCCATGGGATCGATCGGCGCACCGACGACAGGAGGGGATGACATCGGTGCTTGTCCTTGGCGGCCTTTATATTATATGCATCATATAAAGGAGATCGACAAGGCCATGCGCTACGACGGCGATCACAAGAGCGAGACCAGGCGGCGTGTCCTGAAGGAGGCGGCGCGGGAAATCCGGGCCAAGGGCCCCGGGGGCGTCGGCGTGGCCGGGATCATGGCGCGGGCGGGGCTTACCCATGGCGGCTTCTATGCGCATTTCGATTCGAAGGAGGCGCTGGTCGCCGCCGCCATCGAGACGATGTTCGAAAGCGCCGGACGCCGCTTCGACGCCACGGCTGCCGGCGACGATCCACGCGCGGCCCTGCGCGCCTATGTCGATTTCTATCTTTCGCCCGGGCATCGCGA
Source organism: Sphingomonas sp. QA11 (assembly GCF_028473665.1). GTDB lineage: Bacteria > Pseudomonadota > Alphaproteobacteria > Sphingomonadales > Sphingomonadaceae > Sphingomonas > Sphingomonas phytovorans. Next base: position 409,474 of record NZ_CP098774.1, read on the forward strand.
CGCGCGCGAGCATGGCTGCCCGCTGCCGGCACTGTCCGGCGATCTCGCGCGGCTCGATCCGGAGGCGCGGACACGCTTCGGCCAAGGTGTGGCTGGGCTGACCGCGCGGCTCGCCGATGCGCTCGGCCGCCACGGTATGGCCGATTCCGAGGCCGCGGGCGGGTCGATGCTCGCCGAGATGGTCGGCGCGGTGACGCTGTCACGCGCGGTTGCCGATCCTGCCCAGTCCGATGCGATCCTCGACCGGGCCAGGGCCTCGGTGATCGCCCGCTTCTCGCTCGGGGACATGCAATGACCGGTACGATCGACCGGACCGCGATGAGCGGCATCGAGCAGTTGCGCGCGATGATCGCGACTGACGCGCAGCCGCCGATCGGCAGGACGATGGATTTCTCGCTGGTCGAGATCGACGAAGGCCGCGCGGTGTTTGAGGGCAATCCCGACAGGCGCGTCTACAACCCGATCGGCAGCGTGCATGGCGGTTATGCCGCGACCCTGCTCGATTCCGCCTGCGGCATCGCCGTGCATTCGAAGCTGGCGCCGGGCCAGGGTTATACCACGCTTGAATTGAAGGTGTCCTATGTGCGCGGCATGACGGTCGATACCGGCGTGGTGCGGGCCGAAGGTGTGGTGATCAGCATGGGGCGCCGCGTCGCCTTCGCCGAGGCGAAGCTGACCGACGCCTCGGGCAGGATCCTCGCTACGGCAACCTCCACCCTGCTGGTGATCTCATGAACATGGCGGCGACGATCGACGTGCCGGTCGAGGCGAAGCGGCGATTCAGGGTCAGCCGCAATCCGCTGATCGCGGCGGCGATCGCGCTGGTGATCGCGGTGGCTGGTATCGCCTGGCTGCTGTCGCCGCGCACGGCCGAAAGCACCGACAACGCCTATCTCAAGGCCGACAGCAGTTCGGTCGCGCCCAAGGTCGGGGGGCTCGTGTCGGCGGTGCTGGTGCGCGATAATCAGCCGGTGAGGGCAGGCGACCCGCTCGTGCAGATCGATGCGCAGGAATTCGACGCGAAGCTCGCGGCCGCCCGAGCGGCGGTCGCGGATGCCGATGCTGGTGTGGCGACGGCGCGAGCGGCGCTGGCGGGGCTCACCGCCGATGAAGGTCTTGCCGCAGCTCAGGTGCGTGCCGCCCAGACGTCGATCCAGTCAGCCGATGCCGAATATGGCCGTGCCTCCGCAGACCGCGATCGTTTCGAGACGCTGGTGGCGCAGGGGTTCGTAACCCGACGCGATGTCGAGCGTGTCCGAGCGACGGCGGTCGGCGCTGCGTCTGCCCGCGACCGCGTTCGCGCCGATCGCGATGTGACGAGCGAGCAGGCGGCGGTGACTCACGCACGCGGTCCGGTGCTGTTGGCGCAACTCGCCCAGGCCGAAGCCGCGGCGGTGCGGGCGCGGGCGGCGCTCGATCTGGCTCGGCAGGATCAGGGGCACACCATCATCCGCGCCCCGGTCGACGGCGTGGTAGGCAATCGGCAGGTGCAGACCGGCGACTATGTCCAGCCCGGATCACGACTACTGACACTGGTGCCGTCGCAGGCGCTTTATGTCGTCGCCAATTTCAAGGAGACCCAGACGCGGGCGATGATCCCCGGCCAGGTCGCGGCGATCAAGGTCGATGCGCTGGACGGTGACACGCTGACCGGCAAGGTCGAGAGCTTCGCGCCGGGGTCGGGATCGGAGTTCACGCTGCTGCCGTTCGAGCCGGGCTCGGGCAATTTCACCAAGATCGTCCAGCGCGTACCGGTGCGGATCAGGCTCGACCCGGGGCAGGCGGCGGTGGCGCGATTGCGGCCGGGGCTGTCGGTGACGGCGAAGGTGAGCCTGCGGTGAGCTTCCCTCCCTCTTTCGCGAGGGGGAATAGAGAGTTGACCATGCGCCGATGAGTTCCCGTCCGATGGGCATTCGGCGTGTTTCATTGGTGCCTGCCTCGATTGCCGAGGGGCTTCGCATCCCCGCAATCGCGCGCACCGGCATTGCGCCGATGTGCCGAAGGGGCCTAGGTTCGTGCGGAAATCGGGGGACCAGATGCGCAGCCTGTTCAGATTGAAGACCATCGTCGCGGGCGAGCAGCAGCCCGAGCACCAGCGCCTCGCGCGGACTCTTTCCTGGCCGCATCTCGTCGCGATGGGGGTCGGTGCGATCGTCGGCACTGGCATCCTGACGCTGATCGGGGTCGGTGCCGATCGAGCCGGGCCGGCGGTGCTGCTGAGTTTCGTCGTCGCCGGGGCGATCTGCGCTTGCGCTGCGCTTTGCTATGCCGAAATGGCGACGATGATCCCGGCGTCGGGCAGCGCTTATACCTACAGCTATGCCGCGCTGGGCGAGATCATCGCCTGGGTGGTCGGATGGAGCCTGATCCTCGAATATTCGCTGGTGGTCTCGACCGTCGCGGTCGGCTGGTCGGGTTATGCGGTGGGTTTCCTGAAGGGGCTCGGCGTGATCCTGCCCGACGCGATGACTCACGGACCGTCGCTTGAAGGAAGCCTGGCCGATCACAGTCTGCATCTCGCCAATGCCGGCATCAACGTGCCGGCGATCCTGATCATCGCGGTGGTGGCGGGGCTGCTGATGCTCGGCACGAAGGAGAGCGCGCGCCTGAACTCGGCGCTGGTGATACTGAAGATCGTGACGCTGGCGCTGTTCGTCGCGGTGGCGCTGCCGCATTTCGACGCAGCCAACCTCCATCCCTTCGCGCCGAGCGGCTATGGCAGCGTCGCCGACGATCACGGGGTGAAATATGGCGTGATGGGCGCGGCCGCGATCATCTTCTTCGCCTTTTACGGCTTCGACGCGATCTCGACGGCGGCGGAGGAGGCGAAGAACCCCGACCGCGACCTGGCGATCGGTATCGTCGGATCGATGGTCGCCTGCACGCTAATCTACATCATCGTCGCTGCGGCGGCGGTGGGGGCGGTGCATTACACCGTCTTTTCGAAGAGCGCGGAGCCGCTCGCGCTCATCCTGCGGGAACTGGGCAGTGGTGGCGTGGCGACGGTGGTCGCGGCCGCCGCGGCGATCGCGCTGCCGACGGTGCTGCTCGCCTTCCTCTACGGGCAGAGCCGAATCTTCCTGGTGATGGCGCGCGACGGCTTCCTGCCGCCGGCGCTTGCCGAAATCTCGACGCGGGGCACGCCGGCACGGATCACGGCGGTGACGGCGATCTTCGTCGCCATCCTTGCCGGGCTGCTGCCGCTCGACGTGATCGCCTCGCTCGCCAATGCCGGGACACTGTGCGCTTTCGTCGCGGTTGCGACCTGCGTGCTGGTGCTGCGCCGGCGCAGCCCCGGGGCACGGCGGCCGTTCCGCACGCCGGTTGCCTGGGTGGTGGCGCCCGCCGCGATCCTCGGCTGCTGCTATCTGTTCATGAGCCTGCAACGGGTGACCCAGATATCGTTCCTCGTCTGGAACGGGATCGGGCTGCTGGTCTATTTCCTGTACGCACGGATGCGGTCGCTAGAGGGGCGGGCATAGGGGCGCCTTGCCGGCGCTCAACCGGGCAGGCGGGGCGCGTTCTCATTGGTCACGAGTCGGCAAAGCTCGACGCGACGATTGATGTCGAGCTTGGCGAAGACTCGCCGCAGATGCGTCGATACAGTCCAGTGGCTGATCCGGAGCATCTGGGCGATCTCCTTGTTGGACAGGCCGCATGTCACCAGTTGTGCGATCTCCCGTTCCCGCAGCGACAGCAACTCGCTGGTGGTGGCAGGGTTGTGAACGGTCGAGGTCGCCTTGCGCCCGGCGATCGCTCGTTCCGTTGCGTTGAGTACCCAGTTCTCGGGCTCACGCGCGCGGAGGCTCGCTGACATTGATCCGTCCCCGCTAATAGTTAATCAGAAGAGCGATGCCTTTGCTGCACGCGCAGCCGGCCTGAACGAAACGACATTGTTATCGATCAATCCCGGTTGTTTGCGCAATCCCAACGACTCAGCGCTTGTCAGCCAATCGTCGCATGCGTCGACAATAGCTTCAAGTAGAGACTCGAAATCAATTCGCACCGTTGTGAGGAGGTAATCCTCCGCCAGCCAGCGCAAGATATCGCGCCCGGTGACCGCCATACGACTGCGCTGAGATGTTACGGGGATTTCGTGGAGATAGCGTTTCATTACTTCCTCAAGCACATCCCAGCCGCTATCTGCACCAAACAGATTGACGATATCCGGCGAACCGAGAATGTCGAACGCTTCCTGGAGCAGCGAGAGGACTTCACTGCGCAGTACGGCGACATGGCCGTAAGAGACGTGCTTGAGATTCTGGCGCAGGTCCAGGCCTGAACGACGCACGACCGCCATGCTGCCGAACGTCTCGCGCCCGCCATCGGGACGCAGCACTTCCGACACGCGCTTGTCCTCGAAGAAACGCGATACGTGCTGGCAGAACGTGCTGAGCAGGGCGTGGAACGCGATGTTCGGCTCGGCACCGGCAGGCGGCAGGGATTCGGTATAGCCGAACACCTTGCGATAGACCGACCGCCGTTCGCGCTGGGTATAGCGCAGCACCCGTTTGCGATCGAACTGATAGAGCGCCAGGGCGCCGGGCCCGTCCGAAAGCCGCACCTCGCCCGACTGGAAGAGTTGCTGAAGCTTGAGCACGGCGCGGAACACGCCGGCGCGCTCGTGCTGGTAGATGTAGTAAAGATCGCCGACCGCCGTCAGGCGTTCGCGGCTGATCTGGTCGTCATAGGTCGGCACCAGCCCGACCGGTCGAACTTCGTCGAGCCGCGACGCGACATTGTCGCCGAGGCCGATCAGGCGGGCAAGGCCGTTGTCGCTATCGGGTGCACCGGGATCCGGCTTCAGCGCGTCCATCAACAGTGCCTCGGCATCGCTGATATACTGGTTGATCAGCTCGGCTTGTGCCGGCGTCTTGGCCAGCTCGTCGCGGGCGTCGCGCACCATCGTCGAGCGAAGGGCCTGCAAGGATGCAAGCAGATCGTTGAGTTCACCCAGGGTTTTCGGATTGTTGGCCATGGCGGTCTCTCCGGTGCGTTGATCGATCAGGCAGTGGCGGAATAGTGGGCGCGCGGGTTCCCGCCGAGTTCCCCGGCATTGTCGGCGGCAGCGGTCAGGTAGCCGGTCAGCTCGACCAGCTGCTGGTGCGCGCCCAGTCGCGCGATGCCCATGCTGCGCGCCGCATGCTTGAAGCAATTGGCTGCCTCGGCCAGCGCGGCCAGCTCAAGGGCGAGGAGCACCGCTTCGCTCTGGCGCAATTCAGCGGCACGGTTGCCCGCCTGTGCAAAGGGCCGTGCGACGCTGTCCACCCAGCGAAGGAACTGGCCGATGGACAATTGGGTCCTCGTCCCTTTGCCATGCGACAGGAACTGGACCTCCTGCTCGTCCATGTCGGTGCCCGATTGCTCCAGCGCGGCTTCAAGCAGATCCACGCTGGTCAGCGCGCAGGTGAGCTGCGCCTCCAGGCGCGCGGCGTAGAGGCCGAGGCGATAGCGGTGCGGGTCGCGGATGAGGCGCCCGCCCATCGACGCGAGCAACTCCAGCAGATTGGCAAGCTCGGCACGCAGTTCCTCGTCCTCGACCAGGCTTGTCGGGGCACATACTTCTTCGTCGCGGAAGGTCGACAGCCAGGCGATGATTCTCTCGATCCCGTCGCCGGGGACGAGGGAGAATGACCGCGCCTTGGGAAGCGCCTCGCCTTCCTGCAGATAATCCAGGATCGCGAGCACCAGCCGGTGGAACTGGAAGGTCGCGCGGGCGGCGTTGATTCCCATCGGATCGCGCGCGCTGGCGACAAGGCCGTTCAGCTCATCGCGAATGGCGGCGCGCTCGCGCTGCGGACCGGCTTCGGCACCCCGCGCAAGTTCGAAACGGGTGGTGACGGGCAGCCGGCCGATAATGTCCTCGACCGCGTCAGTCTCGGCCTGGAGCAGATCGGCATTCACGCGCTGGCCGCCCCGCAGCAGATCGGAATCGCCGCTGGTACCGCGCGTCACGGTCCGCCGGTCGGTACGGTAATAGACGCGGTATCCGTCCTGTTCCCTGAAGGCGAAACTGTTCCTGAGCGCGTCGATCAGGCGCTGTCGCTTGACCTCCACGCTGCCGGTGTCGCCGAGTGTCGGGAAGCCGGCGGCGTTGAGCGAGGCGGCCATCTGGTCGGTCACCGTCGCGAAGGCGCCGGAACTGCGCCCGCGGGCAACCGAGCCACCTCCTTCCGAGATCATCGTGGCGAGGGTGATGCCGAGTTCCTCGACCGCAACGGCGGTTGCGTTGTCTTCCGGTTCCATGGTGCCTGTCTCCTTCGCGTCGATGCTGTGCGAAAAGTCTCTCGCCGCCTCGGCGAGGGACCCCGTCGAAGCCTTTAAGGTGTCGAATTGGCTTTCCAGATCGGCCCACAGGCGCTGGAGCTTAGGCTGGGCGGATTTACCCGAGACTTCGTCGAGCTGGCTGTCGAATTCGACGATGAAGTCGATGCTCAGGACGCTGTCGCCCAATGCCTCATGCAGCGACAGATAGGCCGCGATCGCCTCGCCATGGCCGCCTTCCGCAAGGCTCTCGATTGCTGTCGTCGAGTGATGCTCCGCTTTCGCCAGCCCCTCGCGGGCGGTTGCCAGCAGCCGCGTCTCGTTGCCCCTGCTCAGTTTCGCGACCATCTGGCGCGCTGCCTTCGCCAATTGGCGAAGGGCGAACAGCTCCTGCCCGAACCGCTCTCGCGCGGCGCTGGTGAAGGGGTCGTCCTCCATCGTCAGCACCTCCCCAGCGCATCGTAGAAGTTGCGGTGGATCGTGGCGGGCGAGACCCGTGCCCAGGCGAGCGCCTGGCGCGCCGCCGCGATGAGGAAGCGTTCGGGAAGGATGCCGGTATCGGTGCCGGTCTGAAGCCGCTCGGCGGCCTCGCGCACCAGCTCGGCATGCTTGGGCTCGAACCGGATGACATCGGCGAGTGCCTTGTCGCCATATTCGTCGAAGCTTTCGAAGCAGATCGCATCGAGCACCGCGTCGATCTGCTCGGGCAGCCGCGCCCACACCCATTGCGGCACGGGTTTCCAGGCGCTGGCCGGATACAGCGCGTCCCAGGCACGGCGGAAGGCTGCCGCGTCGCCGGCGAAGCCGATGCGCTCGAGCAGGCGAATGTTGAGCGGTACGCGAATGATCGGGGTGGGGTGCACCGCTTCGTCGTTCCACGCCGCGGTCGACGCGCGCGACCGGCCGACCACGTCCATCAGCGCGCCAACATAGGCGGGACCGATCAGCAACAGGCCGGAGAGGTCGGCATAGGTTTCCTTGTGCCAGCGCTGCCATACCTCGGCATTGCGCGCCGGGAGCCTGTGCGCGGCGAAGGATTCGGCGATCCGGCGGGGCATCAGGTCCCACAGGCCGAGATCGCTCTGGAGATTGTGCGACACCTCATGCGGCACCGCGCCCAGCGACCAGGGATTGAGCAGCCGGTGATACGGCACCTTGACCAGAGGGAAGGGGTTGAGCTGCTGCCCAAGCTTGCTGAGCCGCACGCCCCGCCGGAACGTGGCCGGACCGAAGCCGGTTTCCATATAGGTGAGCGGGGAGGGTGACGGGATCGAGCGCGCCTTGCCGAGCCCCATATACACTGCCTGGTAGCAATCGAGCGCGATGCGATCGAGTGCGCCGAGCCAGGGCGCGAACGATCCGGTGCGCTGACCGAAGACGTTCAGGTAGAATTCCCAGATCTGTTCTGTCTCCCGCGCGCGGGTCTCGCTGCGTTCCTTGAGATTGAGCAAGGTGGCGCGCCCCTTGTCGCCGGCGCCGGCGAGATCGCGGGCATGCAGTGCCAGGCCGCGTTCCTCGACCTGCTGGCGTCGCCGGGCGGCATCGATCAGCGCGTTGACCGTCTTGAGGTGGGAGCGGTCGGGCGCATTCGGGCCGCGGCCGAACTCGCCCTCGCGGAACGGGCGCATGCCGCTCACATAGCGGTCGGCATTCACCGCCGTCCGCCAGGCGAAATAGGGCAGCGCGCTGGCCCCGCCGGCCGGGTCGGGCGTGCCGGTGACGGCGCCTGCTCCCGCGCCGGTGGCCATGCCCGCCGCCGCGGCGTCGAGGTCGAGAAAGGCCATGGCGCTCACGGTGCCAGCTCGGCCTGGCGTTTGCCGCCGCTCTTCTTGCCGGTGGCCACGACCGCCGCCACCGTCGCCAGCATCTTGAACGCCGGGGAAAGGTCGGAGGCGACGACCGCGTTGACCGCCTTGGCGAGGGCTGAGGTGTTGACCTGATCGACGATACCGAGCTCGGTCGCGGCCGAGGCCACCGCCGAGGCTACCACGGCACTGATGACGGTACCGTCCAAGGTGCCGCCGCCATCGGACGAACTGATCAGGCTGACGATCTGCTGGATAAAATTGCTGCTGGACAGGTTCGCCAGTCTGTCGACTACCTCCGGCATCACGCCGCCACCGGGATAGACGATCGGCAGCATCGCCTTTCTGAAGGATGCCGGCGCGCGATTGCGGATCAGCGCGATCGCCTGCTGCCGCGCACGCGCGCGGTCTTCGGCACCCTTCACGCGTTGTTGCGCGCGGTCGGTCCTGGTGCGGTCGACACCAATGCTGGCCTGCTTGTTGGCGCGGCTCCGTTTCGAGGTAGGATCCATCGCATGGTCGGCCTCGGTTTCGGACTCTGACGACATGCCCCGTTGCAGGCGCGTGATCGCGTCCGTGGCGGCTCGGCGCAGCGATGCGAGTTCGTCGGCGCGGACTCCCGGTGCGGCGCCGTTCGGCCGTGCGGCGTCGATCGGGACAGGCGATCTTTGCGGACCGGGCACCATCCATCGTGGGGTGGGCCGTGCTGTCGTCGGGAGGGAGGGGCCGCGTCCAATGCCGGCCATCGGCATGGTCGGTAGGCGAGGGGCGATCGCCGGGCGGGGACCTGCCGGGGTTGTCATCGTCGGCGCGGGTCGCGTTGCCGGGCCACGCATATCGAGTTGCGCCAGCGTTCCAAGTACCTGCTTCAGGCCGGTAAGCGCCGTACGCAATTGCGGGTCTGCACGACCGGCTGGCGTCGCCGCCACGGCGAAGCCTGTGGCGGCGAGCTGATGCGCGCCCGCTTCGGCGCGGTGGACATTGGCGAGGAAACGGTGCCGCGCGATGGGCGTGGCCTTGCTCCAGGAGGCGGCGTGCCATTGCTTCAGGCGCGCTGCCTGCTGTCCAAGCGCCTTTGCCTGGGCCATCAGGGCAGGTGTCGTCGGGACCGGGTTTGCCATTGCTACCCTCCGCAAGTTGGCATTCGGGGACAGGCGGTGCGGGGGATCGCCCGCGCCGCCCTGCACGCCTCAGAAGAAGCGCTCGGCGCCGGCCACGGCCCGGCGATCGATGCCGCGCTTCTTCGCCGCATTCTGCGCGAGCGCCTTGGCGATCGACTGGGGATTGGCCAGGGTGCGGCTGGCATGCCGCGCCATCACCCGCACCGCGGTCTTCGGTGTCACCGGCCGGCCGGTCTGGGCCTTCTGGGTGAGCGTCGCGACTGTCTTCTTCTGGATGGTCGGCAGCATGCGGATCAGCGCCCTGGCGCGGGGATCGCCGGCGGCGGACAGGCGGCGCGCGACATCGCTACCCGCCTTGGCGAGCACCGGCACGACTGCCCGCACGGGCAGAGGAGCGCGGCTGGCGATCGTCACGGTGATGGCGGAGCCGAACATGCCGGCATCGTTCGGGTTCGCCCTCGTCGCCGCGACCGCCATCGATTCCGAAAGCTGATCGTCGTCACGGGAAACGCGCACCGGCGCATTCAGCTCGTCCTCGGTTTCGCCCTCTTCCTCGCCTTCCATCTGCTTGACGAAGCCGCCGAGCTTGCTGCCGAGCATGGCGCCCGCCGGGCCGCCCAGCGCGCCGCCGATCACCGATCCGATCTGCGGGGCGAATTTCTTGGCGATCGGCGCGACGACCTTCGCCGCCTTCTTGGCTGCATCCCAGATCTTGCCGAAGAATTCCTCGCCTTCCTGGTCGCCGAAGGGGTCGAAGCCTTCGCCTTCGAGCTCGCCTTCCCAGTAATTGTCGGCGGCGCCAAATTGGTCGAAGCCGTCGCCATATTGGTCGCTCAGCTGATCGAAGCCGTCGCCCGCGAAATCCTCGAAGTCGCCGCCAAAGCCCTCGCCTTCATATTCGGCATTCATGAAGCCATAGCCGCCGACCTCGTTCAGCTCGAACGGGTCGCCTTCCAACTCGCCGAAATTCTGCTGGTTCTCGTACATGGCTCGCCTCCTCGCGAAATCTCGACCCGCAGGGGGTCCGGCGCGGGTCTGCTCCCAGGTCCGCGAGAGGATATGACCATGTTCGGGTGGTCCGCCGGTAGTCGCGTGCATCGACTACCATAAGTGGGGTAGCATGTTTGCTGGCGAGGGCGGCCGTCAGGGCCAAGCCAGGCCGGGGTCGGGCGAGGTCAGCCGGCGCAGACCAAAGCGAGGATTTCGTCGCCCGAGGGTTGTTCGTTCAATGGCTGGGTGAAGGGCTTGGCCGGGTCGGGCTTCCTGATGCCGGTCTGCACACCCTTGTTATAGAGTTCGGCGCGGCCGATCGTGATCAGCTTGCTCTGGCAATCGAGCATCACGTCGGCGATCGCGTAGCGCGGATCGCCGATCTTGCCCGCGCGCAGGCGGAAATAGCGCAGCGTACCCGATGCCTTGATGCTGTCCGTCGCGACGGCGCTGGCATAGCCGTCCGCGGTGACGAAATCCTTCCACTCCTCCGCCGCCGCAGCGACGGGAACGGCGGCGACCGCCAGGGCCAAGGACCAGACGATCGCCATTCGCATCATGTCTTCCTCAGGCAGCCAGCTTGCGCAGCACATACTGCAGAATGCCGCCGTTGAGGAAATATTCCAGCTCGTTGACGGTGTCGATCCGGCAGCGGGTCAGGAAGGTTTCCGTCCGGCCGTCGGCGCGGGTGAGGATCACCTCGACATCCTGGCGCGGGCGGATATCCGCGACGTGCTGGATGGTGAAGCTTTCCGATCCGTCCAGGCCAAGCGTCTGGCGCGTCACCCCTTCCGCGAACTGCAGCGGGAGCACGCCCATGCCGACCAGGTTCGAGCGGTGGATTCGCTCGAAGCTTTCGGTGATGACGGCGCGGACGCCGAGCAGGTTGGTGCCCTTCGCCGCCCAGTCGCGCGACGAGCCCGTACCATATTCCTTGCCGGCGATGACGACGAGCGGCGTGCCGTCAGCCTTGAAGCGCATCGCCGCGTCGTAGATCGGCATCACTTCGCCTTCATACTTCGACATGCCGCCCTCGATGCCGGGGACCATCTCGTTCCTGATGCGGATATTGGCGAAGGTGCCGCGCATCATCACGTCATGGTTGCCACGGCGCGCGCCGTAGGAGTTGAAGTCGGCGCGGCTGACCTGATGTTCCTGCAGATAAGTGCCGGCCGGGCTGTCCGCCTTGATCGAGCCCGCCGGGCTGATGTGGTCGGTGGTGATCGAATCGCCGAGGATCGCGAGCGGGCGCGCCTCGATGATGTCGGTGACCGGTGCCGGGGTCATGGTCATGCCCTCGAAATAGGGCGGGTTGGCGACATAGGTGGAGCCGGCGCGCCAGGTATAGGTATCGGACCCCTCGACCTCGATGCCGCGCCATTTTTCGTCGCCGGCATAGACGTTGCCGTAGCGCGAGCGGAACATGGTGTCGTCGATATTGGCGCCCATCACCTCGGCGATCTCGGCGTTCGAGGGCCACACGTCCTTGAGGAAGACGTCCTCGCCGTTCGAGCCCTTGCCCAGCGGCGTTTCGACCATGTCCTGGGTCACCGTACCCTTGATCGCATAGGCGACGACCAGCGGCGGCGAGGCGAGGAAGTTGGCGCGCACGTCAGGCGAGACGCGGCCTTCGAAGTTGCGGTTGCCCGACAGCACCGAGGCGGCGACGATGTCGTTCTCGTTGATCGCGGTCGACAGCTCGCTCGCGAGCGGGCCTGAATTGCCGATGCAGGTGGTGCAGCCATAGCCCACCAGGTTGAAGCCGAGGGCGTTGAGGTCCTCGGTCAGGCCGGCCTTGTTGAGATAGTCGGTGACGACCTGCGAGCCGGGGGCGAGCGAGGTCTTGACCCAGGGCTTCGACGTCAGGCCGAGCGCGCGCGCCTTGCGGGCGACGAGACCGGCGGCGACCAGCACCGAAGGGTTGGAGGTGTTGGTGCAGCTCGTGATCGCGGCGATCACCACGTCGCCGTCGCCGATATCGTCCGGACGGCCCTCGACCGCGGCGCGGACCGGCTGTTCCTTGTGATAGACCTTGAACAGGTCGCCGTTGAACACCTCGTCGACCTTGTTGAGCGAAACCCGATCCTGAGGGCGCTTCGGGCCGGCGAGGCTTGCCTGGACGCTGCCCATGTCGAGCTCGAGCGTGTCGGTGAAGACCGGATCGACGCTGTCGGCGTCGTGCCACAGGCCCTGCGCCTTGCAATAGGCCTCGACCAGCTCGACCGTCTCGTCGGGACGCGCGGTGAGCTTGAGATACTCGATCGTCTTGGCGTCGATCGGGAAGAAGCCGCAGGTCGCGCCATATTCCGGCGCCATGTTGGCGATGGTCGCGCGATCGGCGAGGGTCATCGAATCCAGGCCCGGGCCGTAGAATTCGACGAAGCGGCCGACCACGCCCTTGGCGCGGAGCATCTGGGTGACGGTCAGCACGAGATCCGTGGCGGTGATGCCCTCGTTCATCGCGCCGGTCAGCTTGAAGCCGACGACTTCGGGGATCAGCATCGAGACCGGCTGGCCAAGCATCGCCGCCTCCGCCTCGATCCCGCCGACGCCCCAGCCGAGCACGCCCATGCCATTGACCATGGTGGTGTGGCTGTCGGTGCCCACCAGCGTATCGGGATAGGCGATCGTCGCGCCGTCATTCGCCGAGGACCACACGCCCTGGCCGATATATTCGAGGTTCACCTGGTGGCAGATGCCGGTGCCCGGGGGAACGACCTGGAAATTGTCGAGCGCCTTGGAACCCCATTTCAGGAACTCATAGCGTTCGAAGTTGCGGCTATATTCGAGGTCGACATTGTCCTCGAACGCCTTGGGCGTGCCGAACTCGTCGACCATGACCGAGTGGTCGATGACGAGATGGACGGGGACCAGCGGGTTGATCTTCGCGGCGTCGCCGCCGAGCTTGGTGATGGCATCGCGCATCGCGGCCAGATCGACCACGCAGGGAACGCCGGTGAAATCCTGCATCAGCACGCGCGCGGGGCGATACTGGATCTCGCGGTCCGACCGGCGCTCCTGCTGCCAGTCGATGATCGCCTTCACGTCGTCGGTGGTGACGGTCTTGCCGTCCTCGAAGCGGAGCATGTTCTCCAGCAGCACCTTCATCGAGAAAGGCAGGCGGCTGATGTCGCCATATTTCGCCGCGGCGTCGGCCAGCGAATAATAGTCGTACGACTTCGAGCCGACCTTGAGCGTCTTGCGGGCGCCGAGCGTATCCTGGCCAATGGCGGTCATCTGGGGCGGGTTCCTTCCCTGTCTGGCCGGGCGCGGCGGGGAGGCGGAAAGTTCCGCGCGGGCGCGCTCCGGGTTGTGCGAATGCGAAGAGTCGCGCGGGCCTTAGCAAGAGGGGGCGGGTTGGGGAAGGGTGGCGGTGATCGGAATTACGGGTCACCGTTATCGCCCCCGTCACCCGGGCCGGCACCGCCCCGGTTGGGTCGTTTCCGATGATAAAATCATGAATTTCGCCGCCTTGTCGTGCCGCAAAGCCCTGGCGATCATTCGCGAAGCTGCTCGACCTGCGGACGAAACAAGGCGGCCGAAGTTTCGGACCTGAGTTCGCCACGGGCCTGAACCATGATCTGCATTCCGCCCCATAGTCCCAGCCCGGCCATCATTGTCGCGACGACCAGATCGGGCCACGCCGTACCGGTGCCGAACACGCCGAGCGCGGCGGCCATCACCGCGAGGTTGCCGATCGCGTCGTTGCGGGAGCAGATCCAGACCGACCGCATGTTCGCGTCGCCCGTGCGATAGCGATAGAGAAGGACCGCGACCGCGAGATTCACGGCGAGCGCGATGAGGCCGACCACGCCCATCATCTCCGCATGCGGCACGGACCCGTTCAGCGCGCTCCACAATGTGGCGCCGAGGATGGCGAGGCCGAACAGGAAGATCGTCGCGCCCTTCAGCAGCGCCGCGCGAGCGCGCCAGGCGAGCGCCATGCCGGCGACGCCAAGGCTGATCGCGTAGTTGGCTGAATCCCCGAGGAAATCGAGGGCATCTGCCTGCAGCGCCTTCGAATCACCGGCGATGCCAGCGCTGATCTCGCCCAGGAACATCGCGGCATTCAGGATGAGCGCGATCCACAGGATGCGGCGCCAGCGCGGATCGTTCGTCGCGTTCTTGTTTTCGCCAGGGCAGCTTGTGCAGGCCATCTTTGTCCTCTCGACAGTTTCCGAGTCGGACAGGCATATGCACCCTGTAGCGACTACAGGGTCAAGCGGATGGTGCCAGCGTTGACGATCGGCCAGTTGGCCAGGGCGACCGCGACCAAGGTCGAGACGGTGCGCTATTATGAGCGGATCGGGTTGCTGGCGCCGCCGGGCCGCACGCAGGGCAACTACCGCGCCTATGGCACTGCCGATCTGTCCCGGCTGAGTTTCATCCGTCGCGCGCGCGATCTTGGCTTCTCGCTCGACCAGGTGCGCAATCTGCTCGATCTCGCGGGGCAGGGGCAAAAGGATTGCGGCTCGGTCGACGTGATGGCGCAGGAGCATCTCGCCGAGATCGACCGCAAGCTGGCCGACCTGACCGCGCTCAGGCGGGAACTCGGCGTGCTGATCTCGTCATGCGAGGGTGGGGCGATGTCGGAATGCCGGATTCTGGAGGCGCTGGCACCGCGCTCCATTCTTGTGCCCTGAACTGCCGCTTCCGACGCACCTACGCGACGGCCTGCCTTCACTGCGCCAGAAACAGGAACGATCCGATGCGGTGAAGGCCGGTGTGCATTGCCGCGCTGTACGCATTGCCGCCTTGTCGAAGGAAAACAGGATGTAATCCTGCCGGAGGCAGCGTGCGAGATTGCCCGCATCTCGCGCGGGTCCTTGGGGAGCGCGGGCCCTCGATACTCTCAAAACGGTACATGGCCGCCTTTATTTTCGCGGTCGTGCATCCGGACGGCCAGGGGCGCCGTATCTCCGGGCGTCTCTCGATCGCGCGCAGCCATGCCGCCGTCGAGCTATCGGCGCTGCTAGCTTTTTGTAAAGAAAAATGAATCTTTTCAAATAGTTGGAACCTATGCAGCGCAGGGATGTTTGCGCTGAACCGTCCGGATAAAAGGGAGGTTGAGCCATGACCGATGCCAGTAACCAACTCATCGATGTTCTCGACAGGCGTGTCGAACGACGCAACGAACGCCGCGAATTCTTCAGGACGGCGATTGGCGCCGCCGCGGTCGCCGGTGCCGGAGGCGCACTGACATTTGCCGGCCGGGTCGATGCGCAGAGCGCGCCGACCGATGCCGACGTGCTGAACTTTGCGCTCAACCTCGAATATCTCGAGGCGCAATTCTACAATGTCGCGGTGTTCGGCACGCCGCTGACGCCGGCCCAGACCAGCGGGACGGGCACGCCGGGCGTCGCTACGGGCGGTCGCCAGGTCAGCTTCACTGATCCCGTCGTCGCTCAATACGCCAAGGAGATCGCGCAGGACGAGGTCGCGCATGTGAATTTCCTGCGCACCGCGCTGGGCACCGCGGCGGTGGCGCAGCCGACGATCGATATCGGCATCGCCCCCAATGGCGCGTTCAGCAGCGCTGCCCGGGCGGCCGGCCTCATCAGCGGGCCAACATCGTTTTTCGATCCTTATGCAAGCGACGAGAATTTCCTGCTTGGTGCCTTCATCTTCGAGGATGTCGGGGTGACCGCATACAAGGGCGCGGCACCGCTGATCACCAACAAGACCTATCTCGAGGCGGCGGCCGGTATCCTTGCGGTCGAGGCGTATCACGCGGCGCTGGTGCGCACCGTGCTCTATGCCAAGGGCGTTGCGACACCCTCGCTGCGCACCTCCGCCGATGCGATCTCCAATGCGCGCGACTCGCTCGACGGCCCCAGCGATGACGATCAGGGTATTTCCCCGGTCATGATCAACGGTGCCCTGGCGTCGAACATCGTGCCGCTCGATGCGAACGGCCTCGCCTACAGCCGGACCACCGGTCAGGTGCTCAACATCGTGTACCTGAACAACATGGCCGTGGGCATGGGCGGGTTCTTCCCGGCCGGCGTGAACGGCTCGATCAAGACGAGCGCCGCCAACTGAGCGCGCCATCGTCCGTTTCCATTCGAAAGGGAGTTCTCCCGATGCATATCAACGACACGATGCTTCAATTGCTCGAGGCGAGCGATCGCCGCCGCGAGGAACGACGCCAGTTCATCCGCACCGCCGCATCGGCCACAATCGCTGTTGGCGGGCTTTCCCTGCTCTCGGCGTGCGACGACAACAACGGAGGGACAGTTTCACCTACCCCGACACCAACGCCTACTCCGACGCCCACCCCGACACCGACCGCCTTCACTGATGCCGACGTGTTGAACTTCGCGCTCAACCTCGAATATCTCGAAGCCCAATTCTACTCCTTCGCGGTCACGGGCGCGAGCATTCCCGGCAACCTGCTCACCGGTACGGGCACGCCCGGCGCGCCGACCGGCGGCCGTCAGGTCACGTTCACCGACCCGGTCGTCGCGCAATATGCCCGGGAGATCGCGGCGGACGAGCTGGCGCATGTCGCCTTCCTGCGAAGCGCCTTGGGATCTGCCGCTGTCGCCCAGCCTGCGATCGACATCAGCGCCGCCGGGCCGTTCACCGCGGCGGCGCGGGCAGCCGGCGTGGTCGGTTCGACCGGAACCTTCGACCCTTATGCAAGCGACGAGAATTTCCTGCTCGGCGCCTTCATCTTCGAGGATGTCGGGGTCTCCGCATATAAGGGTGCGTCGCCCTTGATCGTCAACAAGACCTATCTCGATGCGGCAGCGGGTATCCTGGCCGCCGAGGCCTATCATGCCGGGCTGGTGCGCACCGTGCTCTACGCAAAGGGTGTTGCGATGCCGTCCCTGCGCACGGCGGCCGGCCAGATCAGCGACGCGCGAGACTCGCTCGACGGGCCTTCCGACGACGACCAGGGCATTGTCGGCGACGCGACGACTTCGAACATCGTCCCGACGGACGCGAATGGCATCGTCTATAGCCGGTCGGCCGGACAGGTTCTCAACATTGCTTATCTGAACAAGGCTGCGGTTGTCGGGGGCGGGTTCTTCCCGGTCGGCGTCAATGGCAACATCAGGACAAGCGCCGCCAGCGGCTGACCAGTCCGGCGTCACTTCGATTACGGCCGTGCGATGGAGGTCGCGCGGCCGTTTTCGTTGGAGCGAAAGGCCGAGAACCACGACGGCCCGGATTGCCGCGATCACCGTCAGCCAGGTCGAAAAGGTTGCTTGCGGGTCTTGCGTCGAAAGACGTGCCGCGCAGGGCGCAATGTTATTCGAAGTACATGCTAGCAAATTGTCGGGCTTCATTGATCCGATATGGTTGTAATAAATGATATTGATTCATGTTTGTGATGAATCAAGCAGATACTCAGTGCTATTGACTCAGAATTCAAATGCAGGATTATTCGGTGTAGCGGGGATACCGATACGCAGATTCTCCGGGGGGTGAAATTGGCACAAAATTCAGTACGACACTGGGCTTGGCCCTGTGCGATCCTCCTTGTGATCCTGCCATTCTTTACGATCTATGTCTTCCATATAGACCATGAGATGCTGCAGCTGGACAAGACGGCCGGATACAGTCGAACCGACTACAAGGATGCCCTTGGATTTCTGAGCAGTTGCTCGCAGTGGCTTGTTACTGTTTCGATTTCGACGATCGCAGCTTCGGGTTACCTGTTCGTCAAGAGTCGGGACAGCCACCCCTGGTTGTGCGGCGTAAGCGGAACCATCATTTTCTGCGCGAGCATAACCTCGATTTATTATTCGATCGAGCTGGCACAATGTTCGGCGAATTTCCTGGCAAAATCTTTCCATCATATCGAGATCGTCAGCAGCATTCTGGTCGAGCAGGCAATTTTCGCGCTGGTCGCGGCAAGCTGCCTGCCCAGCCTGGCTTTGGGGGCAAAAGAAGCGTGAGAATGTTCAGAGGCTTCCCCCCGCTCGGAATTTTGTGTCTTCTCGGTCTGATGGCGACGGCGGACTATAGCCACGCGTCGGCTCAGGAGGGAAGGCGTCCTTCTGTCCAGGGAAAAGAGGTTGTCATCACCGGGCGACGGGACCCGAACGACGTATCCTGGGGCAGGGCAAAGGTTCTTCTGAGCCTGGAAAGCGCGGTCAAGGAGAGGCGCCTGCTGCTTGTTCATCCGCAAAGCGCTGAACAGAGAATGTCGTCCGTGGATCTCGGGAGGCCGAATAGCGTGGTCCAGGGATTTGTCTTCGAGATAAGCGTCGATGGTGCCGCCTGTTTCGCCAACCCGGTTCTGGGCTGGCATATTCTCGGCGGGGACCAGGAGATAGATGAGGGGCACTATAATATCGGACTGAAGTCATCGCCAAAATCATATGCGATACTGGGTTTTTCCTTCAGCCCGCTGGGGGATCGGGGTGTGGCTGGCGAGAGAACGTCGGTCTTCGTATATGTGGACATGCTGCTGCGTAGCGGCAACGGCGTCTATGGCGACACTACGGGCGCGATATCGGAACTTTACAGGATGGATCCCGGAAACCAGCGCGTAAGCCTGGTCCGGAAGAAATCGGCAAAATACATATGTTTGTCGGGCTCCAGCCAGGTCGATGAAGATATCAGAAATCGCATATCCATGACGATCGACAAGAATATCGTGTGGACCAAGTTTCTGAGCGATATCGAATATCGAGAGCTGGACAAGATATATTCCAACGACAATGCATTGGTGGAGGATATAAATAAATCAGTTCTCAAGATAACCGACCGCGATCCCTATTCCTACGGCACGCTTGTGATGGCCAATTACAACGGCCACGCCAGCGGCTTTGCGGGGAAGGGCGAGGAGCCCAATCGTCGATGGATAGGCTGTCTGCCGACTGATGTCAGCGGCACGATCGTTCGGTCCCTCGACTGCAACTCGGGACGAACCTGGGAAGTGTTCGATCCTTTCGGAATCCTGGGAACGGCGAAAGGGGCGATCCGGAAATTGGGGGCGGCCAAGAACAAATATAAGGGTATCGTATTCCCTGTGACGAACCTGCCCATGGCGTCGATTTCCTCGAAGCCGAGCGGAGCGGACGTCTATATCGACGAGGAATACCAATCCTCTCCGACCGATGACGACTATACGCTATCCGAGAACAGTGTGCCGGGGATCAGGATCGAGAAGGACGGTTTCGCCGCCTGTGCCGGAGCGGCGCTGAAGAAGCGGCTCGTGCGAGAACGACCGAAGATCTACAAGATAGACTGTCGTCTGCGCCCGCTGAACCAGGGGCATTCAACGAAGCATTCGCGCCGCTGAACGCCCCCATTCCGCGGTGCGATTACGGCGCTGTCGTGTTGCCCCCCGCCTCGTCGCGGCGGACCCGCGCGGTCATGCCGGTCGCATCGGCATCGTCCTGGGTCTGTGCGTCGGGATCGGGCGGCGTCTCGCGTGGCTCGACCGCGGCGGCGTTGGCGGTTTCCGGCACCGGCTTCTCTTCCGGAACGACCAGGTTCACCGGCTCGACCTCGTTGACGGCATTCTCGACCGGGGCGGGTTGCTCCGGTGCCGATTTCTCGCAACCCCCAAGCGCCGCCAGCGCCAATATCCCCGCCGCGGTTGCCGCGATCTTGCCCCGGTTCATTCTCATGATTTCGTCAGCTCCTCGAGTTCAGGCAGGACCAGCCGGCCGGATGACCGCGCTTCGATCTTGGCGGCTAGGGTCTTGTCCCAGCCATAAGGATCGGCACGGAAGTTCATCTGGCCGCTCGCGCTGGCGAACGCCGTCCAGTAAAGCAAATAGACCTCGACCGGATTGGTCAAGGTCACCCGCAACGTCTTGCCCTTTTCCACCTGTGCCGCGATCGCCTCGGGCGGCCAGTCCGGATTGGCCTTCAGCAGCAGCGCGGCGAGTTCGGCGGGCTTCTCCAGCCGCACGCAGCCATGGCTGGCGAGCCGGCTGAAGCTGGCGAACTTCGCGCGCGACGGCGTGTCGTGCAGATAGACGGCATAGGCATTGTTGAAGTCGAACTTGAACCGGCCGAGCGCGCTCTGGTCGCCGGCCGCCTGCTGAAGGCGGGTGCCGTCGATCACCTTGAAACCGTTGCGCTTGAAATAGCCGGGGCTCTTCTTCTCCTTCGGCCACAATTCCTTGGTCGCGATCGAGGTCGGCACGTTCCAGGGCGGATTGATCACGATGCTGTTGATGGTCGAGGACAGCATCGGTGTCTCGTCGCCCGGCCGGCCGGTGACGGCGCGCATCGACATCACCGGGGTGTCGCCGTCGAACACGGTCAGCACGGCGGCGGCGATGTTGACCTGGATCCGGTCGCGCGGAAGCTCCTGCGGCAGCCAGCGCCAGCGCTCCAGGTTCGCCATGATCTGGTGGACCCGGTCGATCGCCGGCACGTTGAGCGCGGCGAGCGTCTGGGTTGAGACCACGCCGGCCGGGTTCAGGCCATAGCGGCGCTGGGCACGCTGCACGCCGGCGACGAGCGCGGCGTCGAAGGTGTCGCCGGTGGCGACGACGTCCTTGTCCTCCACCGCCAGTCGCTGGCGCAGCGCAAGGACGCGCGGGCCCTTCGCGCCGAGGGTGAGATCGGGGCCAGCGGGAACCGGCTGCCAGCCACCCGCCGCCTCGATCGCGCGGTAATTGGCCAGGCCCTTCAGCAGGCCGTCATAGCCGGCATAGGGTGGCGGGAGATTAGCGATCCACGATGCCAGCCGGTCGCGCCGCACCGCATCGGTCAAGCCGGGCAGAGGATCGTAAGGCGGGGGGCGGAGGCCCCAATCCTTGTCGAAATCGGCGGTATCGAGCCGCCCGGCATGGACTGCACGGGCATGGTCGAGCACGGCGCGGACAAGGGCTTCCCCGTCGAGCCGCGTGGGCGAGGTCGTGGGCGCCGAGCGCAGGCCCTGTGCCATCGCATTCGCATCAAGCATGGCGCGGAGCTGGTCGGCCTGCGCGGGCGTGAGGAGCGGAAGGGGAAGCTGCGGTGCTGCTGGTTGTACCTGCGGCGGTGGGACGGTGCGGATAACGGGTGGCGGGGTAACTGTCTGGCCAGCCTGCACCGGAGCGGCGAGCAGGGCGGGTACGATCGCCAGGGCAGTGAAGCACCGCGCGAAACCGTGCCTCTCGCCCCCGTGTCCGTAGCCCCCGGGCCCGAAACCCTTGCCGAATTCTTGAGCCATCATCTTCCTGTCGTTCGTGGCGATCCGGGCCATGTGGCACGCCGCTGATCGCCCTAGTATGAATGGAATAGGGATTTCCAGTGCATGCCGCCACCCACCGCTCCCACCCACCGCTCAAGGCGCGGGACTGGCGGTTGGTTCCGGCCGGTCGTCGATAAGCCAGCTATGATTCTCGATGATGATCGAAGACACCGGCTTGCCGCCCTCGTCCTTCGATGGCTTGAAGCGGAAGCGCTCGCGGATCAGGCGGCAGGTGGTCTCGTCCAGTTCGGCATTGCCGCTAGATGTCGTCACGGTGCATTCGGTGACGCGCCCGGTCTCCGCGACGACGTAGCGCACCGAGACGGTGCCCTGGATCAGCGCCTCCTTCGCGGCGCGCGGATAGTCCGAATCCTTGATTCGACCGCGAATCCAGCGCGGTGGTGTTTCGGCGCCGCCGTCCCCGTCGCCATCGCCCGAGCGGCCGCTACCGGTGCCGTTCCCAACCCCACCCGCGCCGGTGCCCGGGCCGGGGACCGGGGCTGCGCCGGTGGAGGCCTGGTTGCCGGTGGCGGGTTTGAGTGCCGCGACGACCGGCGGCGGGACAACCGGTTGAACGATGGGAACGGGGGCAACGATCTCGGTTGCCTTGGACCGCAGGTTCGCCGGCGATGCGGCGCCTTCCCGTCTGACGCTCTTGATAGGGTGGGGCCTGGTCTTCTCCGGCGGCGGTGGCGGTGGTGGAGGCAGCACGCCGAACAGGGTAAGCGGGTTTTCGACTGTGCCTCGCGACTTTACCGCCAGGCCCATGACCAGTGCATAGACAAGCAGGCCCTGCAACGCCGCTGCGCCCAGCGCGGCCTTGATCCGATCACCTGGGTTCGATTGTAGATAAGTCATGCTCGCCCGCGGATTCCCATGCGGCGACAACGATCCGGACCACGAAAAGGCTGAACGGGTGCAGCGTTTCTCTTGAGCGCAAGGTTAACGGCTTGATAACCAAACATCGCGATATCCGGTTGGACATGATCGGCCACGGATTATCGAGATGAACACCGCGCGCGCGCACGAACTCCCGACCCTGCTCGATCGCGCGCCCGCGGGGCTGCGATATCTGTCGCTCGACTGCTTCGATACGCTCCTGTGGCGCGACACCTGCGCGCCGGTGGATGTGTTCGCCGATCTCGGCCTGGACGGCGGCGCGATCCAGCCGCGGCGGCGGGCAGAGTCGGCGGCGCGGCGCGCGGCGCATCTCGATACGGGGCGGAACGAGGTCTCGATCGAGGCGATTCATCAGCGCCTGCATCCGCATGATGCGGAGGCGGCGGCGGCATCGACGGCGGCTGAGCTTGAGGCGGAGGCGCGGCATTGCTTCGGCTTCGCGCCGGTGGTGGCGCTGATGGAGGACGCGAAGGCGAGGGGCCTCGGCGTCATCATCGTCAGCGACACCTATCTCGGCGAGGCGCAGCTTCGCGCGCTGATCGGCGCGGCGGCGGGGGAGAATGTCCTCGGCCTGATCGACCATGTCTTCTGTTCGTCGGATCATGGCATGGGCAAGGGGCAGGGCCTGTTCGGGCCGGTGCTGAAGAAGCTCGGGTGCCAGCCCGGGCAGATCCTCCATGTCGGCGACAATCAGCATGCCGATCTGACGGCGCCGGCCGCCTTGGGGATCAACGCGGTGCATTTCGTTCAGTTCGACGAGGAGGCGGGGCATCGGCTTCGTCTCGAGGCAGCAGTCGCCTCGGTGCTCGATCCGCGTATCCGCGCCTCGTTGCCGGCGTGGCAGCCGCATCGTCCGGCCGTGTCGCTGCGCACTGACGACGAACCGGCATTTGCGCTTGGGCACGATGTGCTCGGGCCGCTGTTCGCCGCTTATGCCGAGTGGCTGCAGGGTGAGGTAGCTGCGCTGGCCGAAAAGACGGGGCGCAAGACTCATCTGCTGTTCCTGCTGCGCGACGGGCATCTGCCCTCGCGTGTTCATGCCGCGCTGCATGGCGAGGATGCGGGGAAGGCGATCGAGATCAGCCGAATGACCGCGATGCGCGCCAGCTTCCGCGACGAGGCCGCAATCCGGAACCATCTGTCCCGCGTACCGGCGGGGTCGGAGGCGCGCGCGATCGCGAAGCAGTTCCTGTTCAACGCGGATGAGATCGCGAAGATCGCGCCCGACATGGCCGGCAATGCCGGGGCCTTTGCCCGCATGGTCCTCCAGCCGGCCAATATCGCCAAGATCGTCACGCGATCCGCGCGCTTCGCCGAACGGTTGATCGCGCATCTCGAACGCGCCGGGGTCGCACGCGGCGACGCGGTGGTGTTCGCTGACCTGGGGTATAATGGCAGCGCGCAGAATCTGGTCGAGCCGGTGCTACGCGACCGAATGGATCTGCATGTCGCGGGCCGTTATCTGGTATTGCGCGAGGATTCGCCGAGCGGGCTCGACAAGGCCGGCTATTTCGATACGCGAAGCACCGATTTTCGCGTGCTCGACGCGATCTGCGGGCCGATTTCCGTGCTTGAGCAACTCTGTACCAAGGCCCAGGGGTCGGTTGTCGACTACAAGGCGAACGGCGAACCGGTTCGCGCCACGGAGAGCATCAAGACGCGACAGAGCGCCACGCGCGATACCGTCCAGGCGGCCTGCCTTTCCTATGCCGAGGGCATGCGCGGTCGTGGCCCTGTCTCCCGCGCGGACAGTACAGAGGCGCGGCGGATCGCGGCGACCGGACTGCTCGGACGGCTGCTGTTCCTGCCTTCGCACGCGGAGCTTGGCGTGATCCAGGCGTTCGAGCACGACTTCAATTGCGGCAGCAAGCAACAGGTGAAGATGATCGATCCGGCGGCGTCGCAGGCAGATCTGCGCCGGCGCGGCCTGCTCTACACCGGTTCAGCCGATCGCATGTTCCTGCCCGGCGAGTTCCGCAAGCACGGCCTGCCGCTGAACCTGTCCTTCCTCGTCACCAGCCGCTTCGGACTAGATTTCAAGGGCGCCGACTTCAGGGGAGAGCCGGTCATGCTTCCCGTCATCCTGATGGATCAGCGCGGCCAGGCGATCATCGAGGTCGAGGCCTGGGCGACTCATGATGGCTATTATGCCGCGAGCGTGCCGGTCGGCCGGGCGGTCTATTCGGCGGCGATAAGCTGGGGACAACTCTACGAGTATGTCGAGCTCGAGGAGATGAGCTTCCACCGCGTCGCCGAGTTCGCTGAAGCGAGCCCGGGTGATCACCAGCCGATCCCGGCGACGATCATCCCGGATGCGATGGAGGGCGTGGGCGGCAGCCTCTACCGGTGCCAGTCGCCGAACGCCTTTACCCTGATGCCGCCACCGGCCGGGACCGGCGACGACCTGATGCTGCTGAGCGTCGTCTTCCGCCCGATCGTTCGCCGCGATGCGGCGTTGGCCATTCGCGCGGTCGCCTGAGACGGAAAGCCCTTTCAGGCTTCAATTCTTTTGCGCTGCAATATAATCGTCACTGCGCTGCAACGGAGGCGACGCGGTCGCCACCTACTCGCCCCATAACAACCAAAAACAAGGGGCTCCTTATGACGATCCGCTCGACGATTCTCGCGCTCACCTGCCTTCCGGCACTGGCGATCGCCTCGGCCGCGCACGCCCAGAACGCGCCGGAAGCGACGGCGATGGTCCAGGAAGCGCCAGCCGAGGGCGACATCGTCGTGACCGCGCAGCTCCGCAGCCAGAATGCGACCGAGGTGCCGATGGCGCTGACCGCCTATTCCGGCCGCTTCCTCGACGATCTAGGCATCACCGATTTCGAGAAGCTGTCGCGTTACGTCCCCGGATTCGTCGTGCAGAACCAGTCGCCCAACAACCCCGGCTTCGTGATCCGTGGCATTACCTCGGACAGTGGCTCGGCGTTCAACGAACCGCGCGTCTCGGTCTTTCAGGACGGCGTCTCCATCTCCAAGTCACGCGGTTCCTATGTTGAGCTGTTCGATCTGGAACGGGTTGAGGTGGCGAAGGGGCCGCAATCGACGTTGTATGGCCGCGGCGCGCTGATCGGGGCGGTCAACATCGTCCAGGCCAAGGCTGACCCGAGCGAGCGATATGGCTATTTCCGCGCCAATTACGGTAATTTCCATGCCTATCAGGTCGATCTGACGGCCAATGCGCCGATCACCGACACTCTCGCGATCCGCATCGCTGGCCGTTCGAAGAAGCGCGACGGCTATGTCGACAATCTGCTCGCCAAGGGCAACGATCAGGATTTCAACTCGGTCGATACCCAGGCGATCCGCGGCTTGCTGCGCTGGGCGCCGGGCAAGCTGACGATCGACCTGATCGGCAATTATCAGGAGGATCACGCCAACGGCACGCCGTTCAAATCGATCGCCTACAACCCGACCGATCCGGTGACGGGCGCGGTGATTGGCGATCGCGGGCGCAATTCGGGCGCGGCGCTGGCGCCGCAGCCTGGCTTCGAGAACAGCGCGCCGCTCGGCCTGAATCGCCGGGTGTGGGGGGCGACCGGCATCGCCAACTACAAGATCGACGATCACTGGTCGCTGAATGCCCTCGGCTCCTATCGCCGCTTCGACTCGCTCGAAGTGTTCGACGCCGACGGCATCTCGCTGCCAGCGCTGACCGCTGCGGAGGATGCGCGCGGCAACCAGACGATGGGTACGCTGCGCCTGTCCTACACGTCGGACCGCCTGACCGCGTTTTTCGGCGGTACCTATTTTCATGAGGATGGGCTGCAGCGCACGCCGGCCTCGTTCGACGAGCGCGTGGCGCTCGCCCGGGTGGCCTCCGCGCTCAACGGCTTCATCCCTGGCCGTCCGGCAACCGATCCGGCGCCGCTGAGCTGGATCGGCAACCCCGCCTTCACTTCGCAACTGATCCAGGGCGTGGCCGCCGCGAGGGGCATCTCGCTCGGGTCGACGCCGGCGCTGGCCGCGGCGACCGCGCTGGGGATCGCGAGGAACCTCAAGGCGAACCATCTCGAAAGCTCGACCAACTATGCGCGGACCAACGCGGTCGACCTGTTCGCCGACGCGACGTTCCATCTCACCGACCGGCTCGAGCTGGGGGCCGGCATCCGCTACAGCCATGACGACAAGTCGACCGGGATCACCGCCGCAGTGCTCAATGGCCGGTCGATCCTGGGCGGCTTCATCGGCGCGCTCAGTCTGCCGGCTGGTGCGCAACGCGACGCGCTGATCGGCGCGCTGGCGCTGCCGGGCGCGGTGCTCAATACCTTGCCCGCGAGCGCCGTGCCGTTCTTCGGCATCGGGCTTCAGCCAACGGCCGGCAATGGCACGCGGTTCGATCAGGGTCTGAAGGATTCCGGTTTCACCTGGCGCGCGACCGCTCGCTACGAGGCGAGCGCCGACGCCAGCGTCTACGCCACCTATGCCCGAGGCCGCCGGCCCCAGGTGCTGAGCGTGTCGACGCCGGGTGCGCCCTATGGCGCGCCGAGCTTCAAGGTGCTGCCGTCGGAGACCGTCGACAGCTATGAAGTGGGCGTGAAGACTGCCTTGCTCGACCGCAAGCTGTTCGCTGACGGATCGGTGTTCCTGTATAATTACAGCAACTTCCAGACCCTTGAGCAGATCGGCACGCAGTTCGTGACGACGAATGCCGGCAAGGCGCGCAGCTATGGCTTCGAGGGCCAGTTCCGCTACGTCCCGTCGGACTCGCTGATGCTGTTCGCGACCTATGCCTATAATCACGGCCGGTTCACCGAAGGCGTGCGGGACGGCAATCATTTCCGCCTGTCGCCCGATAACGCCGCCTCTGCCGGCTTTACGCTGAAGCAGCCGGTCGGCCCGGTGAAGATCGATTTCACCCCGAGCGTAACCTGGCAGTCGAGCATCTTCTTCGATGACGACAACGATCTGCCGGCACTGCAGCAGGGCAATCTGATCCCGGATACGGTGCAGGACGAATTCCAGAAGGGCTATGCGCTGGTCGATGCGCGGTTCGGCGTTGAATCAGCCAATGGCATCTGGCGGCTCGAGGCGTTCGTGACGAACCTGTTCGACCGCAAATATATCAAGGATGCCGGCAATACCGGGGACGCGCTGGGCCTGCCGACCTTCATCGGCGGCGAGCCCCGCTTCTACGGCCTGTCGCTGACCGTGCGGAGCCGCGCCCGCTAAGCCTCAACCAGCAGTTGCGCGGAACCGCGCCGCGCCGTAGCGGTTGGATGGGGCGGGACGCCAACGGGAGAAATTAGATGCGGATCATGACGATCGGGACGGCGGCTGCGCTTGTGCTCGGGCTTTCGGCGTGCGGCAAATCGCATGCCGAAGTCGGGGCACCAGTCGCCGATGGTGCGGTGGCGACCGCAAGCCTGCGCACCGCGGACGGCACCGACGCCGGCCGGGTCACCGCGCATGAAGTCGTGGGCGGCCTGCGCTTCACCATCGATGCCAAAGGCCTGCCGCCGGGCACGCACGGCGCGCATGTGCATATGACCGGCACCTGCACGCCGCCGGACTTCGCCAGCGCGGGCGGGCACTGGAACCCGACCGGGATGAAGCATGGTTCGATGAACCCCGCGGGCCCGCATGAGGGGGACCTGCCCAATCTCATCGTTGGCACCGACGGGCGTGGCACGCTCGGCATCACCGTTCCGGGCGCGACGATGGCGGGGCTGCTCGACGCTGACGGGTCGGCGATCGTGGTGCATGCCGCCCCGGACGACCTGATGACCGATCCTTCGGGCAACAGCGGCGCGCGGATCGCGTGCGGGGTGTTCGCGGCGGGCTAGGCGCTGCCGGCATGTCGCGCTGGAGGCGGGCGCGGGTGGCGACGGTGTCGCTTGTCGTTCAGGACGGACATTCCTAGGCTCCGACATCATCGGACAATAGGAAATGTCATGTACCTGAAGATCGCCCTCGCTGCCCTGCTCGCCTCCACCGCGGCGGTGCCTGCCTATTCCCAGGCCCTGGCGCCGCCGGTGCCGCTCCCGGGCGACAGTGCCGAGGACATGAAGCTCAAGCGCCTGTTCTACGACAGCGACGAGGCGGGTCTGAAGCGCGACCCGATCTCCGCGATATTCCGGGGCGATCTTCGCTATGCGGATCAGTTCGGCGATTACCTGTCCGACGCCCATATCGCCGCCGAACGCGCCGCCAATGAAGGCAACCTGCGCAATCTGGCGACAATCGACCGCGCGAAGCTGACCGCGGTGGATCAGGTGGCCTATGACGTGTTCCGCAACCAGACCGAGATCGCCCTGCGCGGACTGAGCCAGGATATCGTGGCGCTGACGATCGTTCGGCCGCTCGATCATTTCTTCGGCTTCCAGACCTTCTATCCGGATTTCGCCTCCGGCCAGGGGGCTGCGCCGTTCAAGACGCTGGCGGATTACGAGAACAACCTGAAGCGCAATGCAGGCTATGCGCGCCTTCTCGACGAGGCGATCGTCCGGTTTCGGGAGGGCATGAAGGCGGGGATCGTCCAGCCCAAGCTGGTCGTGCGGAACATGATCGGCCAGTTCGACAATCTGATCGCCGAGCAGGGCGAGGCATCGACTTTCTATGGCCCCGTGAAGAAGTTTCCGGAGGGAATCTCTCCCGCCGATCAGGCACGGCTCAGGGCGGCATATGCGGCGCAGATCAGCGACGTGATCGTGCCGGCCGAGAAGCGGATGCGCGATTTCCTGGCCAATAGCTATCTGGCCGCGGCGCGGGACAGCGTCGGGCTGTCGGGCATGCCGGGCGGGGACAAGCTCTATGCCTATCTGATCGAATCCAACACGACGCTGCCGCTCGGGGCGGAAGAGGTGCACAAGCTCGGCCTGTCGGAGGTCGCGCGCATCCTGAAGGCGATGGAGGTCCAGAAGAATGCCGTCGGCTTCAAGGGCACGCTGGCGGACTTCTTCACCTTCCTGCGCACCGACAAGAGGTTCGTGCCTGAATCCGCCGCGCAGTTGCGCGATGGCTATACCGCGATCGGCGCACGTATCCAGAAGCGCATCGGCGAGCAATTCTCCCTGCTGCCCAAGACCGCGCTGGAGATCCGCCCGGTCCCGGCCTACAAGGAAAAGACCGATGCCGGCGGGTCCTACCAGGGCGGTACGCCGGACGGGTCGCGGCCGGGCGTCTTCTATTACAATACCTACGATCTTCCCTCGCGCTACATGTGGGAGATGGAGACTCTGTTCCTGCACGAGGCAGTGCCGGGGCATCATTTCCAGATCAGTCTCGCCCAGGAAAACGCAGCGCTTCCCGCGTTCATGCGGTTCGGCGGGAATACCGCCTATAGCGAGGGGTGGGGCCTCTATGCCGAGACGCTGTGGCCCGAACTCGGCGTCGAGACCGACCCGTATCAGCGGATGGGCGGCCTGAACGACGAGATGCTGCGCGCGATGCGGCTGGTGGTCGATACGGGCATTCACGCCAAGGGTTGGACCCGCGACCAGTCGATCGACTATATGCTCGCCAACTCGCCGATGGCCCGTACCGACGCGACGGCCGAGGTGGAACGCTACATCGCGATTCCCGGGCAGGCGCTGGCCTACAAGATCGGGCAGCTGACCATCTCCGGCGCCAAGGCGAAGGCAAAGGCGGCACTGGGCGCCAAATTCGATCCGCGCGGCTTCCACGCGGAGGTGCTCGACACGGGCGCGTTGCCGATGCCCGTGCTGGAGAAGAAGATCGACCGCTGGATCGCGGCGGGAGGACCGGTGGCGGCGCGCTGAGGACGCCGCCGCCGCGGCCGCGGGGCAGGATCAGATCGCTTCGCCTGCCTCGCGTGCCCAGGTCTCGCGGCTGGCCTCGGCCTTGGGAACCAGCCGGTAGGCGGCGATGCCGGCGGCCAGCGTGACGGGCATGGTCAGCAACAGCGAAAGCACGCCGACCGACAGGCTGCCGGTCAGCGTGGAGACGCGCCCCGCCAGATAGGGGCCCATCGCCAGGCCGAGCAGCGTCGTGCCGATGAAGAACGTCCCCGTCGCCGTCCCGCGCATGCGCGGCAGCACCAGATCCTGCATCGTCGCCGCCGAGGCGCCGAGAGCCGAGGCGGCGCAGATCTGGGCGACGGGGAGCATCGCGTAATAAAGCCACAGATCATGGGTGGTGAAGGCGACCCAGACCGCCGGCAGCGGCGCGACCGCCCCGAAGATGACGACCATCACGCGCCCGTTGGCGAAGCTGCGCCGGAGCCGGTCGGCGACGATGCCGCCGATCGTGACGCCGATGAAGCCGCCCGCCGCGCCGAACCCGCCGATCAGCAGTCCGGCGGTCGCGGGCGAGGCGCCCAGGTCGCGCAACGCGTGGGGTGCTGCCCAGAAGCTTACCGCATAGGAGAGGAAGGCGTTGAGGCCATAGGCGACGACGATGCAGAGGAAGGCGGGGTTCCCGACGATCAGGCGGAAGGTCGGCGGATCGCGCCGCTTCAGCGCACAGGCCCAGGAGAAGACGGCATAGACGCCGATCCCGATCGCAACCCATTGCGGCCAGGGCTCGCCGACCGCGATCAGCCCGCTGACGCAACCGATCACGGCCGCCAGGCCGATCAGGTTGACGATGAAGGCGCGGACGCCGCCTTGTGCAGCACCGATCAGGGTCAGCGGCGGCAAGATGGTGAGGAGCTCTTCGAGGAACTCGCGGAACGGGGCGGGGTGGGGGGGCGGCTCGGCCAGCCCTTCGGATGCGCCGCGCTTCGGTTCGCGCAGCGTCGCGATCCACAGGGCGACGACAAGCCCCGGAATGCCCACGATCAGGAATGCCGCCTGCCAGCCGTGCAGGCCGAGCGGCCCGCCCTCGGGCCATGCCTTGTTCCAGCGCTGGACGATGAGCCCGCCAATGCCGAGCGACAGCCCGCCGCCGACATAAAGGCCGGAGGAATAGATCGCGAGCGCGGTCGCGCGCAGGCGCTTCGGGAAATAGTCGGAGATCAGCGAATAGGCCGAGGGGCTGGCGGTGGCCTCGCCGACACCGACGCCGATCCGCGCTGCCGCCAGCATCCCGCCGCTTCGCGCGAAGCCGGACAGGGCGGTCATGCCCGACCAGAGTGCTAGGCCGATCGTCATCAGCCGGACTCGGTTCCAGTTGTCCGCCAGGCGGCCGAGCGGGATACCGAACAGCGAATAGAACACGCCGAACGCGGTGCCGTAGAGGAAGCCGAGATCCTCGTCCTTGAGCCCCAGGTCGCGCTTGATGTCCTCGGCCAGGATGGAGATGATCTGCCGGTCGACGAAATTGAGGATGTAGACCAGGAACAGGATGCCGAGGACGTACCAGGCATAGGCTGGCGTGCGCGACGACGCGCCGGTGGGCGTGGTGGCCATGATCCTCCCCATCTGTTTCTGCTGGTGAGGCTAGCAGAGCGTGGAGGATACGGAAGCGGATTCGCGTTCAGTCGAGCCGCCAGCGCTCCACGACGTCATATCGCGCGCCTTCGCCGCCGAGATGGCTTTCGAACAGGGTCATATGCTCGATCGTGAAGGGCTGGCTGGCCAAGCCGCCATGGGTCGCCCGCCACCGCTCGATCTCAAGCCCGAAGCCCGCGCCGCGGCTGATCCGGGCGAGCGTAACGTGCGGCAGATAGGCACGTCCCTCCGGTGCCAGGCCGAGGCGGACGAGTGCGTGATCGACCTTCCGGTGAAGCGCGGCGAGCGCGTCGTGCGGGGCGACGCCGGCCCAGAGCGCATCGACGCGTCCCTTTTTGTCGAAAGCGCCGACACCTGACAGCGCCACCTCGACCGGCGGCGCATGGACATGGCCCAGCGCCAGCACGATATCCTCGGCCATGCGGCCGTCGACCGGGCCGATGTAGCGGACGGTCAGGTGAAGCTGGTCGTCATCCTGCCAGCGTGCCTGGGGCACGCCGTCCATCGTCGCGGCAAGGGCGGCGCGGACCGTGGGGGGCGGGCGCAGGGCGACGAACAGGCGGTGCATGAGCGCGATTCTACCGCGCCTGTCGTCATTGTCATCTCCAGCGCCGGTTTTTGTAATAAAGTGTTGCTGGCCCCTAAGGCACACCCGCCGGATTGTCTTGAAAACCCCTCTGATAAGAGCGATATTCCGGTCATCCGGCATGATGCCGGGTC
This sequence comes from Sphingomonas sp. QA11, assembly GCF_028473665.1. Lineage (GTDB taxonomy): Bacteria > Pseudomonadota > Alphaproteobacteria > Sphingomonadales > Sphingomonadaceae > Sphingomonas > Sphingomonas phytovorans. The sequence continues at coordinate 441,785 of NZ_CP098774.1, forward strand.
AAAGGAGCTTTTTCGAAATGGCTAATTGGTCCGACCCCCAATCTGGCGCGACATCGTTCGCGACGGCAACGGGCGCACGCACCGAGGCGTTTGACGCGGGTCTGCGCCGCTACATGCTGTCGGTCTATAATTACATGTTCTCGGGGATCCTGCTGACGGGTATCGTCGCGATGGCCTTCTCCTGGGGCGGCGCGACCTCGCCGGCCGCGCAGATCATGTTCGGCGGCGGCCTGCTGAAATACGTCATTATGCTCGCACCGCTGGCCTTCGTGTTCGGCATGAGCTTCGGCGGCGGGCGGATGTCCGCCGGCACGTTGCAGGCGATGTTCTGGGGCTTCGCGGTGGCGATGGGCCTGTCGCTGTCGACGATCTTCCTCGTCTATACCGGCACTTCGATCGCTCAGTCGTTCTTCGCGACGGCGGCGGCGTTCGGCGGTCTCAGCCTTTACGGCTATACGACCAAGCGTGACCTGTCGGCGTTTGGCACCTTCCTGATCATGGGCCTTGTCGGCCTGATCGTGGCGAGCCTGCTGAACCTGTTCTTCCAGTCGGGTGCGTTCGCGCTGGTGATCAGCATCGTCGGCGTGCTGCTGTTCGCTGGCCTGACCGCCTATGACACGCAGCGTACCAAGAGCATGTATGCCCAGGTCGCCGGCACCAGCGCCGAGCAGCATGTCGTGATCATGTCGGCGCTGAGCCTGTATCTCGACTTCATCAACATGTTCATGTTCATCCTGCGTCTGTTCGGCAACCGGAACTAAGGCGGGCCGGAACCAGAACGCGGCTTGATCGCTCAAACGAGAGGCCCGGCGGGGAAACCTGCCGGGCCTTTTGCTATGCGTAAATCGGTCGTTCTTCCGCCACTCTCACTCCTCCGCCCCTTCGGGGCTCCCACCCTCTCCTGGAAGGAGAGGGGATTTAGGAACCGCCATGCGCCTCGCGATCGACGTGATGCTCGATTACTGGATCGAAGGCTCCGCGGACGTGCTGCTGCTGGTCGAGGCGGCGGCGATGGCCGATCAGCGGCTGGAGCAGCAGGATCTGAGCATCTATTGCAATGAGCCGTTGCGCGCCGTGCGCGGCGAGGAAGGGATCGGCCAGCGGACCTGGGCGCGGGGTGACGGCGCCTTCCGTGTCGAATATCGGGCGGTGGTGGCGATCGACCGGGGCGTCGCCGATCTGGCCGCGCTGGCGCCGACCCCGGCGCGAATGCTGCCGGCGGTGACCATCCCCTATCTGCTGCCCAGCCGATATTGCGAGTCCGACAAGTTCGAAGGATTTGTCGAGCAGGAGTTTGCCGGGCTCGAAGGCGGCGCGCTTGCCGCGGCGATGGGTGACTGGGTGCGCGCGCATCTGACTTATGCGTCGGGAAGCAGCAGCGGCGTAACGACAGCGCTGATGACCTTTGCCGATCGCCGCGGCGTGTGTCGCGACTATGCCCATCTGCTGGTCGCGCTGGCACGGGCGGGCGGAATCCCGGCGCGGTGCGTGTCGGCCTATGCGCCGGGCGTCGACCCGCCTGATTTCCACGCCGTCGCTGAGCTGTGGCTGGCAGGGGCGTGGCATCTGGTGGACGCAACGGGCATGGCGTCGTGCAGCGATCTCGCCCGGGTGGCGGTAGGGCGCGACGCGACTGACATCGCGTTCATGACGGTCTTCGGCCGGGCGATGATGAACCAGCAGCGCGTGGTGGTTCGCCGGATCGACGGCTGATCCCGGCGTCGCCGGATCACGTGCGCAGGAACGCATCCGGCGCGTCGCTCGTTCTTCCCTCGTAACAGCCCAGGAGAGTGGCGATGACCGAGGACCGGACGACAATCGATCAGAAGACGCCCGACAGCCGGGACGTGGCTGCAGGCGATCCGGAGGAGAATCAGGCGATCCATCACCCCCGGCAGGAAGCCGGGCAGGATGCCTCTATCGCCGCCCGGCTCGAACGCGATCCTGAAAGCAAGGAGGCCCGGCTCGACGCTGCACTCGACGAATCGATGGATGCGTCAGACCCGCCTTCCTCGACTCAGCCGGTGCACAATCACGCGCCGGCGGCATCCTCAGGCTATGACGCCGATGAAGAGGCGCGCCTGAAGAAAGAGAAGGCGGGCTGAGGCCTTCAGCGCCTGAACCCGTCTCAGGAATATTACCGACCATCACCGCCCCTGTCCGCGTCCGCGGGGAGGGGCGGTTTCAGTGATATGTTGCGCAACTATCGCACTTGTCCGCACTTTTCGGTCCGCAGCACACCGTTCGTCGCAACCTTTGTTGCATCGCAGCAGGAACTGTGATTCGATGCTTAACGCCGGACGACGGCGCGTTAAGGACACTGTTAACCATCCTGGCGCATCATCGGCACCGGTTCCACGATTGCGGGTGGGGTGACGATATGGGTGCCAAGATGAAACCGGCGAATGGCGCGATGACGCTGGCCGAGATGAAGGAATTCGCGAGTTTCAGCTCCTCGACCCAGCGCTATATCCGGCGCTCGCTCGACATCGGTCTCGACCGCGACGACGCAATGAGCCGCTGGTCGCGCGACGTGGTGGAGGCCGCCAGCATCCGCGCCCAGGCCCGCCTCTATGCCCGCCTTCCCGATATTCGTGCGATCATCCCCGACGATAGCGGCCTCGACTCGGTCGAGCCCTTCCTGGCGCCGCTGATGACGGTGACGGCATTCGATCTGGGGCAGGGACGGCTCACCACTTTCTCGGCCTATCGCTTCCTCTACGAGCGCCTGATCGGCGCCGAGGTGCGGCCGTGGCTGCCCGCTGCTTTCTGCTCGGCGGCGGCGCTGCCGCACCTCCATCCCGACTTGCGCCGCAAATTGCTCCAGTCGATCAGCGAGGCGGCCGCAACCGCGTCGGGCTGGTCGAATCGTCAGCCGGCCTTCTTCCCGAAATGGGTTGAAAAGGTCGAGGCACCCGCGCTCCCGCATTGATCACCTGCTTCCCCTCCCTTGACGGGAGGGGCGGCATTCACCGGCATGCCCGCCACCCGAATTCGCCACGCGCTGCCTGGTCGAGGTGCAGATGGTCGCGATGCGCTGCATTATAGTCGGGCGACAGCGTGGTTGAGAACAGGCGGCACGCGCCGTTGCGGGTCTCGTGGAGGAACGTCGCTTCGGGCCCGTCGCCTTTCCAGTCAGCCGCCATGGTGATGCGCTTGCCGTTCGCCAGGCGGAACCCCGCGATATCGATCGCGTCGGCGGTGGCGTGCTCGCTCCACGCCGTACTGCCGCCGATGCGACGACAATTATAGCTGCCGAAATGCTCGATCGTCGCGACCGGGCTGCCGAGCAACCGGCGCGCGGCGGGCTGGATCACGTTCCACTCCCACACTGACAGGGCCGCCGCCACCGGGCACGCGGTGCCGAGATCGGCCGGCGAATAGGCGGCGCGCCGGGATCCGCCCGAATCGAAGCGTACGCCGTCGGCATAGCCGCACCGGCCGGCCTTTACCTCGGCCAGCGCCGTGTAGCGCACTCCCGCCCTGTCGAGCAGCGCCCGGCATCTGGGGAAATCGCCGGTCAGTCCGGCGAGTTTGCGTCCGGTCGTCATGCCGATCGGCTGGCTCAGGTCGAGTGGTGTCCAGGGCAGGTCCTGTGGCCGGCCGCGCAACGCGGCGAACAGCAGCAATGCGGTCGCCAGCATGATCGCGGCGATTGTCATGCCGCCGACGAGCCCCCGTACCGTCCGCATTGCCGCCCGCATCGGGGCCCTCAACCTCTGAGGGCGCTCGTGATCGGTTCCGCGGTGACTGGATAGCCGAGATCGTCGGGGATGCGGAGGTGCGGCACGTCGCCGATCTGGTCTTCCCACGGCGTGACCGGACGGATCGGGTAGCGTGCCGCGTCGGCCGCCGCCTCATCGAAGCTCGCGAAGCGGGCGAGGCGTTCGAGGTTGCGGCGCGTCGGGAAGATAATCCGTGCGCGGCCGGCATCGGCATCGTCGAGCACCGCCTGCGCCGTCGCCCAGAAGACGCGGACATTCTCGGTATCGTCGACCACCGGTTCGGATACGTCCTTAGGCATGCGTGCGAGATAGAAGCGCGTGTCGAAGATGCGCATATGCGCATGTGCCGGCAACCAGCGGGCAAAGGGGACCAGCGGTGCGGGGTCAAGTGCCAGCCCGGCGTCGCGCAGCGCCTCGCCGAACGAGATGCCGGCGTGCAACGCCGCGCGGAGAGCAGCGAGGGCATCGGCATCCGGCCCGGGATTCAGGCCGACCGGAACACCCACCTCCTCGACCGTCTCGCGGATCGCGGCGATACGCGCGGCCATGTCCTCAGGGACGCCGGGCAGTGTCAGCGCAAGCGCATGATCGCCCGGGTCGACCCGGCCGCCGGGGAACACCAGCGCGCCGCCAGCGAACACCATCGCCTTGGAGCGTTCCACCATCAACAGTTCGGGCGCGCCTGGCCCTTCGCGGAACAGGACGAGCGTGGCGGCGGGGATGGCGGGCGGCGCGTCGGGCATGGGGCTGGTGTAGGCATGCCTGGCGCAGCTTACCAGTGCGGCCATGAACGGCCTTGCGGGGCGCGCGCGAACCCGACTTGCCGGGAATGCATGACGTGGCGCAGTCGGAGCGCCGGATCACGGTGCCTCGACATGCCCTCACGGTACGGCGACGATCGTCAGGCGAGATATCGGTACGGGCTCGCGCTTCACCGTTGCATCGCGGTGCCGGCGTGGCATGCTGCGCCAACACACAGGTCGCAGGGGGATTCTCTATATGGCGAAGCTCGGATTTCTGATGGCGGGCGCGTGCGCCCTGGTGCTGGCGCAGGCGGGGCTCGCGGCACCGGCGGACCAGAAGGCCAAGGAGGCGGCGTTCGACGCGGGTGTGAGCTCGCAGGACCAGATGGACTGGCTCAAGACAATGTCTTCCGCACCCAATCATGTCGGGTCGCCGCACGACAAGGCCAATGCCGAGTTCACCCTGGCGAAGTTCAGGGAATGGGGCTGGGATGCGAAGATCGAGACCTTCCAGGTGCTCTATCCGACGCCGATCTCGACCGTTGTCGAGATGGTCGCGCCCGAGAAGATCGTGCTCGGCGGGCAGGAGCCGGCGGTGCCGGGCGACGACACCTCGGCCAACCTCGCCGGCGCGCTCCCACCTTATGTCGCCTTCCAGGGCGACGGCGACGTCACCGGCGACCTGGTCTATGTGAACTACGGTCTGCCCGACGATTACAAGGCGCTCGCGCGGCGCGGGATCGACGTGAAGGGCAAGATCGTCATCGCCCGGTACGGTGCCGGCTGGCGCGGCTTGAAGCCCAAGCTGGCGCAGGAACATGGCGCGATCGGCTGCATCATCTATTCCGATCCGCAACAGGACGGCTATGGCGACGGCGACGTCTATCCCAAGGGGGGCGCCCGTCCCGATTTCGGCGTGCAGCGCGGCTCGGTCGCTGACATGACCGTCTATCCCGGCGACCCGCTGACCCCGGGCATCGGCTCCACCGCGAATGCCAAGCGGATCGATCGCAAGGATGCGGTGACCATCCTGAAGATTCCGGTGCTGCCCATGTCCTATGGCGACGCGAGCAAGCTGCTGTCGCGTCTCGGCGGGCCGCTGGTGGCCAATGGCGCGCAGGGCGCCTTGCCGATCGCCTATCACACTGGGGGCGACGGCAAGGTGCAGGTGCATCTCGCGGTCAAGTCCGACTGGTCGCAGAAGACCATCTATGATGTGATCGCGACGTTGAAGGGGTCGCAATATCCTGACCAGTGGGTGGTGCGCGGCAACCATCATGACGGCTGGGTGTTCGGTGCGTCCGATCCGCTGTCGGGCAATGTCGCCATGCTGTCCGAAGCGAAGGCGCTGGGCGGCCTGTGGAAGCAGGGTTGGAGGCCGAAACGGACGATCGTCTATGCAAGCTGGGATGCCGAGGAGCCGATGCTGCTCGGCTCGACCGAATGGGCTGAAACCCATGCGGCCGAACTCAAGGCCAAGGCGGTCCTCTATATCAACACCGATGGCAATGGCCGCGGCTTCCTGGGCGCCGAGGGCAGCCATGATTTCCAGCATCTGGTGAATTCGGTCGCTGCCGACGTGACGGACCCGCAGACCGGCGTCAGCGTCGCGGAGCGGGCCAGGGCAGGGCTGCGCGCCCGGGCGTATGACAAGATCGGCCGGGTCGACGATGCCGCGCTGGCGGCGGCGGAAAAAGGCGGCGACGTGCCGATGGGCGCGCTTGGGTCGGGATCCGACTATTCGGCCTATCTGCAGCATCTCGGCCTGCCGGCGCTCAATATCGGGTTCGGTGGCGAGGAGGAAAGCGGCGGCGTCTATCACTCGATCTATGACAGCTACCACCATTTCACGACCTTCGACGATCCCGGCCTGAAATATGGCGCGGCGCTGTCCAAGACGGTTGGGCGGCTGGTGCTGCGTGTCGCCGACGCCGACACCCCGCCGCAGCGCTTCGGCGATTTCGCCGATACCGTCTCGACCTATCTGGGCGAGGTGAAGAAACTTGCCGAGGATCGCAGGACCGAGGATCGCAAGCGCGAGAAGCTGCTGGCTGACGGTGCTTTCCGCATCGCGAGCGATCCGCTCAAGCCGGTCGCGCCGGTGGCGGCTGAAGCGAACACCCCGCATATCGAACTGGCGGCGCTTGAGGATGCGGTCGATCGGCTGAAGGCCGCCGCGAGTGCCTATGACAGCGCCTATGCCGACAAGGGGGGCAAGCTCGATCAGGCGCGGCGCGTGAAGCTCAATGCGCAGCTTCGCGATATCGACCAGCTCCTGCTCGACGAGCGCGGCCTGCCGGGCCGGCCTTGGTACAAGCACATGATCTACGCGCCGGGCCGCTTCACCGGCTATGGTGCGAAGACGCTGCCGGGCGTGCGCGAGGCGATCGAGGAGCGGCGTTTCGACGACGCCAATATCTATGCCGGGCGGACTGCCAAGGTGCTTGAGGCCTATGCGCTGCGGCTCGAAGCAGCGAAGGCGACGATCGAGGGCAAATAAAGGGCATTGGGAGAGGTGGTTTCGCGCAGCGGGACCACCTCTCCCCGCTCGACAAGCACAGCTGGCTATGCCCGGCCGACAGCCGCTCCGGTCGCCCCGCCGGCCGCGAGCGCCTCGCGTACCCGGGCGAGCGCAGCCGCCTGCGGATCCTGTTCGCCGAGCAGCGCGAAGGTGCCGTTGAGCGCGAACTCGCAATGGCCATGGACCAGTGCGACCAGCGATCGGGCAAGGGCGGGGGCCTCGCCGCGCCGGTCCTGGGGCAGGACATGGGCGATCTCAGCCTCGACGATCCCGGTCAGCCCGCTGCGCAGCCGGCGATAGCCCTCGGGCATTTCGGTACCCGGCGGCTGGCGATGATCGTAGATCGCCATCCACAGATTGGGATTGCGCTCGGCGAAGTCGAAATAGCCGGCGACCAGCGCCGCGATCCGGTCGTCGCCGGCTACCGCCAGCTTCTCGCGCAGCCAGGCCGCCCACAGCACGAAGGTGCGGCTGTTGATCGCCAGCAGCAGCGCGTCGAGGCTGCCGAACACATTGTAGATCGTGCCGATCGAATAGCCGATCCGCTTCGCCACCTCGCGTGCCGAGAAGCGCGCATAGCCGGTTTCCGCCAGCAGCCCGTGACCTTCGGCGAGGATCAGCTCCTCCAGCTCCTCGCGCGAATGATCCGATCTGCGGCCCATGGAAGAGGGATTAGGGTTAAAATTGAACAGTGTCTAATTTATTTATTGAACAGCGCTCAATTTAATGGCATCTCCCCATCGTCCGGCGAGTCGCCGGGATTTGAACGGCTGGTCCCGGATCGGTGCAGACATGCCTTGGTGAAGGCGCGTCGGTCCGCCATGATCGCCCGTTCAGCTGGGAGGCACCTGATCAATGTCGGCACCCGATTTCTCGCTGCTCGCGAAACGGCGCTTCGCGCCGATGTTCGTCGTCCAGTTCCTTGGGGCGTTCAACGACAATGTCCTGAAGTTCGCGATGCTCAGCCTCGCGACCTACACGCTATTCCCGCAGGACCCGAACCATGTCGCCCTGCTCGGCAACATCGCGACGGGCCTTTTCATCCTGCCCTATTTCCTCTTCTCCGCGATGGCGGGGCAGATTGCCGATGCGTGGGACAAGGCCCGGCTGGTCCGCATCATCAAGGGCGCTGAAATCGCTATCATGGGCCTTGGCCTGATCGGTTTCTGGTTTCAGTCGGTGCCGGCGCTGCTCGCCGCCCTGTTCATGATGGGCATGCACTCGACCTTTTTCGGCCCGGTCAAATATTCGATCCTGCCCCAGCATCTCCAGCATAACGAGATCGTCGGGGGCACCGGCCTGATCGAGGGCGGCACCTTCCTCGCCATCCTGGGCGGGCAGTTGCTCGCGGTGACCGGCGTGCTGCCGGCGTGGGAATGCGGCCTGGCGGCCACCGCGCTGGCTGGCGTTGGCTTCGCGGCAAGCCTGGCGATCCCGCCCGCGCCGCCGGCGGCGCCCGACCTGAGGATCGACCGAAATCCGTTCCGCAGTACCTGGCAGATCCTGAAGTCGGCGCATGAGGGTGAAGGGGTGTGGCTGTGCATCCTCGGGATCAGCTGGTTCTTCGCGGTTGGCGCGATCCTCGTCACCAATTTCCTGCCGCTGGTATCCGGCGCATTGGGCGGCACGCAGGGCGTGGTGACGCTGTTCCTGATCATCTTCTCCGTGTCGATCGCGCTCGGCTCGACCCTGGTCAACCGACTGCTCAAGGGAGCCGTGTCGGCGAAATATGTGCCGGCCTCGGCACTGGCGATGGCGGCCTTCATGATCGACCTGTGGCTCGCCACCCGCCACTATCCGATCCCCGGCACGCCGGTGACCTCCTGGGAGTTCGCGAAGAACCCGGGCAACTGGCGGGTGCTGGTCGATCTCGTCGGCATCTCGGCTGCAGGCGGCATGTTCGTCGTGCCGCTCTATGCGATCCTCCAGACGGCGACCCCGCCGGAGGAGCGCTCGCGCATCATCGCCGCCAACAATATCGTCAACGCGGCGATCATGGTCGCGGTGGTGGCGGTCGTCCTCTTCATCCAGGCCCAGGGCGCGAGCATCCCCGGCGTGATAGGGGCGCTTGGCTTCTCCACCATGGCGATCGCGCTGATCTCCTGCTGGCTGTTGCCGGAGACGGTGATCAAGTCGCTCCTGCGCGGCCTGCTCACCCTGGTCTATCGCATCGAGGTGCACGGCGCGGAGAATATGCCGCAACCGGGCGAACGCGCCGTCGTGGTGGTCAATCACGTGTCCTGGCTGGACGGCCTGCTCCTCGCCGTGTTCCTGCCCGGCAAGCCGGTGTTCGCGGTCAACAGCCTGGTGGTGAAGCTGTGGTGGATCCAGCCGGCGCTGAAGCTGTTCCGCGCCTTTCCGGTCGATCCGACCAACCCGATGTCGGCCAAGTCGATGGTCAAGGCGGTGCGCGGCGGTAACACCCTGGTGATCTTCCCTGAGGGGCGCATCACCGTCACCGGCGCGCTGATGAAGATCTTCGACGGCCCCGGCATGGTTGCCGACAAGGCCGATGCGCCGATCGTCCCGGTACGCATCGACGGGGCACAGTTCACACCCTTCTCCTATCTCAAGGGCAAGGTCAGGCAGCGCACCTTCCCGCAGATCAGCCTGACGATCCTGCCGCCGCGCCGCTTCGTGATCGAGGGGCAGATGAGCGCGCGTGCGCGCCGCGCCATCGCCGGGCGGCATCTCTACGACGTGATGAGCGACATGATCTTCGCCACCTCCGACATCGACCGGACCCTGTTCCAGGCGCTGCTCGACGCGAAGGACATTCATGGCGGCAAGACGGCGGTGGTCGAGGACATCAAGCGCGATCCGCTGACCTACAAAAAGCTGATCACCGGCAGCCTGGCGCTTGGCCGCACGTTCGAACGGGGCACGAAGCAGGGCGAGGCGGTCGGCGTGCTGCTGCCCAACGTGTCGAGCGTGGTGGCGACCTTCTTCGCGCTCCAGACGATCGGGCGGGTGCCGGCGATGCTCAACTATACCGCCGGTCTCGCCAACCTGAAGGCGGCGTGCGTGGCGGCGGAGGTCCGCACCATCGTCACCGCGCGCGCCTTCATCGCCCAGGCCAAGCTCGAGGCGGTGGCCGAGGGGCTGGCGGCGGAGGGTATTGCGATCCGCTATCTTGAGGATGTCGCGGCCGGCATCGGTACGGGTGCCAAGCTTCGTGCCCTGCTCGCCACCCGCTTTGCCGGCCGGCTGCATCGCCGTCGCGTCGTCCCGCCGACGAGCGGCGCGGTGATCCTGTTCACCAGCGGATCGGAAGGCCTGCCCAAGGGCGTGGTGCTCACTCATCGCAACCTGCTGGCCAATTGCCTGCAGCTCTCGGCGCGGATCGACTTCAACAAGAGCGACCTGGTGCTGAATGCGCTACCGGTCTTCCACAGCTTCGGTCTGACCGGTGGCACGCTCCTGCCGATCCTCAGCGGCATCAAGACCCTGCTTTATCCGAGCCCGCTGCATTACCGGATCGTGCCAGCCCTGGCCTATGACGCAAATGCGACGATCCTGTTCGGCACCGACACTTTCCTCGCCGGTTATGCGCGCATGGCGCACAGCTATGATTTCTATTCGCTGCGCTACATCTTCGCCGGGGCCGAGCGCGTGCGGGACGAGACGCGGCGTGCCTATGCCGACAAGTTCGGGCTGCGTATCCTTGAAGGTTACGGCGCGACCGAGGCGGGGCCGGTGATCGCGGTCAACACGCCGATGTATTTCCGCTCGGGCAGCGTCGGCCGCCTGCTGCCGGGGATCGAGGCGACGCTTGAGGCGGTACCCGGTATCGAGGAGGGCGGGCGCCTGTCGATCCGTGGCCCGAACATCATGGCCGGCTATCTCAAGGTCGACGCACCCGGCCAGCTCCAGCCCCCGGCCGAAGGCTGGCACGATACCGGCGATATCGTCACGATCGACGAGGCCGGCTTCGTCACCATTCGCGGCCGCGCCAAGCGCTTCGCCAAGATCGGCGGCGAGATGGTCTCGCTCCCCGCGGTCGAGGGCTATGCCGCCGCGCTATGGCCTGACTCGGAGCACGCCGTCGTCACCCGGCCTGACGCACGCAAGGGCGAGCAACTCGTGTTGTTCACCACCCGCGCAAATGCCAGCGCAGCCGAACTGCTGGCCTGGGGCAAGGCGAACGGCGTGGCCGAACTGGCGCTGCCGCGCGAGATACGCGTGGTCGACGCGCTGCCCGTGCTCGGCACCGGCAAGCTCGATTATGTGACGATGGGGGAGATGGCGGCGGGCGGCTGATCGGCTTGGATGAATCTGGCGCCGGAATGTGGTCAGTTTTTCGCCTCTCCAGCGGAGGAGCAGAGGGCGCGTTCGAATTGGTCGGCACAACCGCACCGGCTGGCTCGGATGGTTCATTGGCCAGAGATTCGAGGGTGCCGCTTAATCGATTATATTAAGGTTCTCAGCCCCTCCAGCCGGCAACGCTAGTCGCGGGTATGACAGGGATGTGGGTAGGATTTACCAAGTCCGCCCTGGATGTGAACTGCACTGGACTATACGGTGGGCGAGAAGATCCGCACCAACGAAAGACCCGGTATCCTGCTCGAGCAATGGAGCGACGAGGCCTCTCGTGTTCCTGGATGGGTTCAGAAGCTGCGGCAGTTTCTATTAGGCTGAATACACGACCTCTGACTAGCGGTGTGATCGTGCCCCGGAACGGAGGAACGATTGGCACGTTATGCCAAGTAGATGAAGGGCAAAGGAACTGATTTCTGCTGCAGCTTGTCTATACCAGCGTAGCCCGGAAGGGTCTTGATCTCGGCGAAATAACGCATTTATGCGAGCAGGCCCGGAGCAACAACAAGATCTTTGAGATTACCGGTGTCTTGGCATGCAAGTCGGGCCGATTCCTTCAGGTTCTTGAAGGTCCGAAAGAGGCCGTTGAGGATACCTTCCTGCGCATCGTCAGGGACGATCGTCATCACGACCTGCTCTTGCTGAGCCGACGCGTCACGACCCGGCGCGAGTTCGGTGAATGGGACATGGCCTATCGCGAGGATCGGGCCCAGATAGACGAGGTCGCGGCTCGGGTTGCCGAGCTGACCGCCAGCGCCGCCGAGCCGGTCAGGCAAGCCTTTGCCGATTTCCTGAACGCGCCAGATTAGGGCGCTTCCAGCTCCGGGGCGATCGCGGCACTGCTGGATCGATTGCGGACAACGGGGCGGTTTTGCGAGCATGGCTCCGGCAAGCCGATGCAGTCAGATCGATGGGGGAAACGTTGTCCTGGATGGTCTTGCGTGAGGTCGCGTGCGACCACCCTGTGAGCCGCCATTTCATCATTCAGGTTCTGCTCTCGGCGAACCCTTGGATACGAGCACCGTACCCTGGAGACGAAGGTGCCCGGAGCTGGCGAGAAAATTCCTCAGCGAGACGCCAGGTTCTACCGGGACCGGCTCATGCATCGTGTTCTGAGCCCATGTGTCGTTTTGGCGGAACGATTCGCGCCAGCGAGATTTGAGCACCCGCGGCATCGTTGCCGCTTGTGAGGAGAGTTCCCGTGGGTGAGTTCGCAGACAAAGCCAAAGGTGTTGCAAACGAGGCGATCGGCAAGACCAAGGAAGCGGTCGGCAAGGCGACCGGCGACCACAAGCTCGAGGCGTCAGGCGCGGCCCAGGTCATCAAGGGCAAAGCCGAAAAAGCCGTCGGTGACGCAAAGGGCGCGATCAAGAAGCACCTCTGAGCCGATATGGCGCGGCCTTTGATTGGGCCGCGCCTTATTCACCGCCGCCCACGCCTCCAGCGCCACACGCAAGGACAAGGACAGGTCCGCTCGCTGTACCGTCATAGGCGGCGTTGCCAGATACTAAGTTGACTCGCACCCTCGGATTCCGCCGTAGGTCGTCACGGCCTGACCTCGAACCGCGCGCATCCAGTTCCGCGCCAGGCTTATCGAGTGAATAATGCTTGGCGCTTTTGCTGGCTCGATCGTCATCATTCAGCGCCGCTCGCCCTTGTTCGCATCATTGTGTGGGAGCAATTGGGGCCTGGCGTATCTATTGTTCAATATTTTCGCAGGGTACCAATATCTTGGTCGGCGGGCGCTGGTGGAGCTGAGGGGAATCGAACCCCTGACCTCTGCAGTGCGATTGCAGCGCTCTCCCATCTGAGCTACAGCCCCGCACCCGCTCCGGGTCCGTATTTCGGGCCGGAACCGCGCGTTTAGCGAGCCTTTCAGGGCGATGCAACCGGATCGCCCGGGCCCTCCGAACTTTCGCTGCGCCGAACTGCTCCAACGACGCGGCGAGATTTCGCTACGTCAGCGTAACTATCGGAACAATCACGGCTTTCATCCCTTTCTTGGCTGTCGGGCAGGCGCGATAGTGCGGCCCGCCGGCACCGCAGAATTGAAGGAAGGACGCCGTCATGGATAATGGACGCTATCTCCGCAACACCAACCCGCAGGCCGACTATTCGGACAGCGGCGAAGGGAACTACACCCGCGATTACGGGTCTGGCCAGGACTACACCTATTCAAGCGCCCGGGAATATCGGGCGGCGGGCGAACTGGGGCGCGGTCGTGACGGGGACGAGGGTCGGCGCGACTATGGGCCGCGCGACTACGGCAATTCGGGCTATGCCTATCGCGACCAGCGCGGGCTTGGCCAGGGTCAGCGTCGCTATACTCGCGATAGCGGTTTCCAGGGCGACTATCGCGGCAGTTATGGTGCTGACGGGCATCGCTTCACCGAGACGGGTGACCGCGATTATCGCCGCCGGGACACCTATGGCCAGCGGCGGGATCGTGAACGGCCCGAAGGCTATGACTATCAGGATCGGGACTTTTTCAGCCGTGCCGGTGACGAGGTTCGTTCGTGGTTCGGCGACGAGGAGGCGGAGCGTCGCCGTGAACTGGACTCGCGCTACGACGAACGCCATGGCGGCGGACGCCAGCACAGCCCCTATGCGCGCGACGACGATTATCATAGCTGGCGCCGGTCGCAGATCGACGCGCTGGACCGTGACTATGACGAATATCGCCACGAGAACCGCTCGAAGTTCGAGAACGAGTTCGGCAGCTGGCGCACAGAACGCCAGACGCAGCGCAGCGCGCTGTCGAAGGTTTCCGAGCATATGGAAGTGCTCGGCTCCGATGGTGAGCATGTCGGCACCGTCGACAAGGTGCGCGGCGATCGCATCATCCTGACCAAGAGCGATGTCGATGCCGGCGGACGACACCATTCGATCCCGTCGCGCTGGATCGAGTCGGTCGATGACAAGGTGAAGATCCGCAAGACGGCGGAGGATGCCAAGGCACACTGGCGCGACGAGGAGCGCAGCGGCGCCTTCTTCAACGAGAATCGCGACGAGGACAGCGGCAAGGGCCGGCATACTCCCAACCGCAGCTTCTCGGGCACCTGAAGCCTTTTTCCCTCTCTCGGTAGGAGAGGGGCAAGTCGTTTAGCGGCGTGGGGTGAGGGCGATCGGTGTACATCGGTTGTCCTCGCCCTTCCCTTCGCAAATGCTCTTTGTGGCCGGGCATCGTTCAGGCACGGCCGAAGCATCTTTCCAGCTTACGGCGCTATGGCTGGCGCATGACAAATCTTGCCTAAGTCCAGCGCTGGTTCCTGACGCCTCAATTCTTCTGCCGACAGATCGGTGCTGCTCCTGATCTCGTCGAAAGTCTCGTCGCGGCCGGTGCGATGCCCGGTCCCATCTATGCCGAGCATGACGGCGTCTGGTGGAGTGCGCTCGAGGCGACTGAAGCGCCGCCGCTCGGCAAGCTCTGGTATGCTCCGGCCGCCATCTGGTGGGGGCGTCGCGCGCTGCTTGGTCTGAAGCGAGGCCTGTCCGTCGAGGAAGCGGCGATACGGAATCGCGCGCATTTCATCGCGACCTTTGTCGAGGCCCTGGCCGCTGAACCGCTTGCCATTCTTGCCTCTCCCGGCGCCTTCGCGAAAGCGAGTGTCGATCCCGAAGGCGCCATCCGTTGCGCCGAAGCCGAATGGGCAAGCTGGACTGATGGAGGCTATGCCGTCTGCCTGCGGCGGTTCTCGGGCGAGAGCTGCGTCAGGAAGGAATCCCTCTCTCGGCGCATCCGCCATCACATGGAACAGGTGCCCGGCTATCGGCTCGACGACGATGCGCTGTTCGACCTGGTCGAACGGCTGGAGAACCTGATGCTGCCTTTTGCGCCATGGCAGCGGCGCACGGGATCGCCGGGCCGGGCGGTGGATGCGCCGCTTGCCGCCATGGGGCTTGGTGCCGAGATCCCGTACGATATCGGCGGGGATTAGATCGCTCCGCTGAACGTATCGCACTGGTTGGGATCGCCGCTGTCGAGCCCGCGCTTCAACCAGGCCATGCGCTGCGCCGAGGTGCCATGAGTGAAGCTGTCGGGTACCACGCGGCCCTGGGCCTCCTGCTGCAGCGTGTCGTCGCCGATCGCGTGCGCGGCGGTCATGCCCTCTTCCAGGTCGCCTGGTTCCATGCGGTCGCGATTCTGCGCTGCCCAGACGCCGGCGAAGCAATCCGCCTGGAGCTCGAGCCGTACCGACAGCGCATTGCCTTGGGCCCGGCTGGAACGTGCCTGCTGCTGCTGCACCTTGTCGGAGGTGCCGAGCAGGTTCTGGATGTGATGGCCGAATTCATGGGCGATCACATAATCCTGCGCGAAATCGCCCTTGGCGCCGAAGCGGGTGGCGAGCTCGTCGAAGAAGCTGGTGTCGAGATAGATGCCCTGGTCGCTCGGGCAGTAGAATGGCCCCATCGCGCTCTGCGCAGCGCCGCAGCCGGAACGTCCTTCGCCGCCATAGAAGACCAGCTTGGGCTGGACGAAGCGCTCGCCGCCGCGGCTGAACAGTGCCGCCCAGGTCTTGTCGGCCGAGCTGAACGCGTTGCACGCCGCCTTGCTTGCCGCATTGAGCGTGCAGCTCGATTTCGTGTCGGTGCCGCCCGCCTGGCGATCGCTGACCTGAGTCGTCGGCGCGGACAATTGGCTGCCCCCGCCGGTGAGCGAGCCGAGACCGCCGCCAAAGATCGCGAAGACGATCAGCAGGACGACCACGCCGCCGCAGCCGAATCGGCTGAACACCAGCGGCAGCAGCCCGAACAGCATGCCGCCGCCCCCGCCACCGCCGCCGAACCCTAGTCCGCCGCCCTGTCCGCGCTGATCCTCGACATTGATGTTGGGATCGAAATCGTCGAGCCGCATGGGAGTGTTCCGGGGTCGTTGCCGATGCGGCATGAATGCGCGGCGGCCCGGCTTGTTGCAAGCGTCGCGGCGATATTCGGGCGTTAGGCCCTTTCTTGCCACCCGCCGCCCTTTCGTGCCGCCCGCCGAGCGTGCGTGACGCGCTTTTCATCAAACTGCCGTTGATCCTGCCGTCGCGGCGGCGCATGGCGAGATCGATGGCCGATGTCGAACCTACCAGGCCGCCGCGCCAGGCTGATGCGCTGCCGCTGCCCGATTGCGTCGCGCTGGTGCTCCAGGGCGGCGGAGCGCTCGGCAGCTTCCAGGCGGGCGTGATCGAGGGACTGGCGAGCCGCGGGATCGAGATAGACTGGGTCGCCGGAATCTCGATCGGCGCGGTCAATGCGGCGATCGTCGCCGGCAATCCGCCGCACAAGCGGGTCGAAATGCTCACCGCCTTCTGGGACATGGTGACGTCGTCCCTGCCCAGCTTCCCCATCTATCCCGACGATCATATCCGCGAATGGCTGCACGAATGGTCGGCCGGCTACGTCATGGCCGCTGGCGTGCCCGGCTTTTTCACGCCCCGCATGGTTTCACCGGTATTCGCCGCGCCAGGCACGTGCGAGGCGCTGAGCTTCTATGATTCGACGCCGCTGAAGGAGACGCTCGATTCGCTGGTCGACTGGGATCTGCTGAACAACGGTCCGGTCCGGCTCTCCGTCGGCGCGGTCGATGTGGAGAGCGGCAACTTCACCTATTTCGACACCACCACGACCCGAATCGACGCGCGGCACATCATGGCATCCGGGGCGCTGCCGCCCGGCCTCCCGCCGGTCGAGATCGACGGGAAATGGTGGTGGGACGGGGGGCTCGTCTCCAACACCCCGCTGACTCATGTGCTGGACAACCAGTCGGAGCCCCTGCTCGCGTTCCAGGTCGATCTTTTCGCCGCGGCAGCCGAACGGCCCAAGACGATCATGGATGTCGCTGCGCGCGAGAAGGAGATTCGCTTCTCGAGCCGGACCCGGCAGGTATCCAATCAGGTGATGCGCATCCGCAAGGACCGGGAGATCGCGCGCAAGGTGCTCGCCAAGCTGCCGGAATCGATGCTGGAAGATCCCGATGTCGCGGCGCTGGCCGCCTGCTCGGCTGAGCACCCGGTCAGCCTCGTCCAGCTCATCTATCGCACCAACGCCTGGGAAGGCGGGTCGCGCGACTTCGAATTCTCGGCGCGGACCATGCGCGAACATTGGCATGCCGGGCGCGAGGCGGTCGCCGAGACGATGGTCAATGCGCGCCTCGTTGCGGCCAACATCGAAACCGGCAAGACAGCGGCGTTCGACCTGACGGTGCGCCCCCCGGCCAAATCCGCCACCTGACGTTTCAACCACGGAGATACCCATGTTCCTCAAGGGCAAGAGCGCGATCATCACCGGTTCCACCTCGGGCATCGGCCTTGCCTATGCCAAGGCGCTGGCCGGCGAGGGTGCGAGCGTGATGATCAACGGCTTTGGCGATGCCGCGGCGATCGAGACGGAGCGCGCCGCGCTTGAGGCGACGAACGGCGCCAAGGCGCTGTACGATGCCGCCGACATGACTGATCCGGCGGCGATCGCCGCGATGGTCAAGCGCTGCCATGACGAGCTTGGCGGGCCGGACATCATCATCAACAATGCCGGCATCCAGCATGTCGCGCCGATCGAGGATTTCCCGGCCGACGCGTTCGAGGCGATCATCAAGATCAACCTCACCTCGGCCTGGTACATGATGCGCGCGGCGGTGTCGTACATGAAGGCGGCGAAATGGGGCCGGATCATCTCGACCGCCTCGGCCCATTCGCTCGTCGCGAGCCCCAACAAAAGCGCCTATGTGATGGCCAAGTTCGGCATTGCCGGCCTGACCAAGACGATCGCGCTCGAGACGGCGACCGACGGCATCACCGTCAATTGCATCTCGCCCGGCTATGTCTGGACGCCCCTTGTCGAGAACCAGATTCCTGACACGATGAAGGCGCGGAACATGACGCGCGAGCAGGTGTTGAACGATGTGTTGCTCTCCGCTCAGCCGACCAAGGAGTTCGTGACGTCGGAGCAGGTCGCGGCACTTGGCCTGTTCCTGTGCCGGGACGAGGCGAAGTCGATCACCGGCGCGAACCTGTCGGTCGACGGAGGCTGGACTGCTGCCTAGGCATCTGCTCGGGCTCAATCGGGTTGGCATTCGAGGCGGGGCATGGTTAGCTGCACCCTTGCTGTAGAAAGAACCGGTCGCTTGAAAAGACTATCCCTCGGCCTGTGCGGTTGCGCTCTCCTCGCCGGTTGCGGCGGCAAGGCGCACAAGTCCGTCGAGGTTGCCGCGCCGCCGGTGATCGTGTCGACGACCACGCCACCGCCGGTGCCGGTACCACCTTTGCCGGCGGCGCTGAAGACGGCGGGCGCGGACTGGCACAAGGTCGTGACCGACCGTGATCGGGAAAGGCTGCGCACCTGGCGTACCGCCTGGCTCACTGCCCTGGCAAAGGTCAAGGCAGCCGGTCGCGGTGCTGACCTGACCGGGCAAGGCAGCCTGTTCGAGCCCGACAGGGCGCTGACGAAGCCGGCGCCTCCCCCGGGGCGGTATCGCTGCCGCGTTTTCAAGCTGGGCGCCAACGGCACCGCGATGCGCGATTTCACTGCCTATCCACCCTATGAATGCCGGGTCAACGACGAGGGCGAGGTATCAAGCCTGTACAAGGCCGGCGGATCGCAGCGCCCGGTGGGGCTGTTGTTCGCCGACAGTGCCTCGCGGCAGGTGTTTCTCGGCACGATGATGTTCGGTGACGAGAAGAAGCCGATGGATTATGGCCACGACAATGGCCGGGACATGGTCGGCTATATCGAGCGCGTCGACGAGAGGCGCTGGCGGCTGGTACTGCCCTGGCCGAAGTTCGAATCGATCATCGACGTGATCGAACTGGTGCCGGCGGAATAGCCGGCGGGCATCAGCCGCCGTTCTCCGCTTCGTTGAGATGGAGAAGGGGCGCATCCTCCCGCCGTTCGGGGCGGATATAGATTGAGGAGAGCATCGGCAGCGCTGCCTTGAGCTCGCTCTCGATCGCTTCGATCAGCGGCTCGGCATCGCCCATGCTGAGCGTGGCGCGGAAATCGGCGCTGATCGCGACGAAGATTCGGTCCGGCGCCGTGTGGAGCGTGCGGACATGGTTCACCCAGATGATCTCCGGACGTGAATCGACGATCTTGCGCACTTGCGCGACGACCGCGGGATCCGCGCCTTCGCCGATCAGCAGGCCCTTGGCCTCCCGCGCGAGCAGGGCGGCGACCACGCCCAGCAGCAGGCCGATCGCGATCGAGGCGACGCCGTCGATGCGCGGATCGCCCCAGGCATGGCTTGCCCACACGCCGATCGCGGCGATCACGAGGCCTGCCAGCGCGGCCGAATCCTCGAACAGCACGATGAAGCCGGCCGGGTCCTTCGACGCGCGCACCGCCTGCCACCAGCTCGTGCCGCGCACCGACCCGGCAAACTCGCGCATGGCGAACAGCCAGGACGCGCCTTCCATCGCGAAGGCGACGGCAAGCACGACATAGTTGATCGTCGGGTCGCGGAGCGGCTCGGGCTCGGCGATATGGACCCAGCCCTCATAGATCGACACGCCAGCGCCGACCGCGAAGATCAGGATCGCGACGACAAAGCTCCAGAAATACAGTTCGCGACCATAGCCGAAGGGATGATCGGCATCGGGCGGGCGGCGCCCGCGTTTCTGGCCGTAGAGCAGCAGGACCTGGTTGAGGCTGTCGACGACCGAGTGGAAACCTTCGGTGAGCATCGAGGACGAGCCCGAAATGGCGGCCGCAACGAACTTCGCGACGGCGATGCCGAGATTGGCCGCGAGCGCCGCATAGATGACGAAGTTGGAGCCGCCATGCTTGGTCGCCGCCACGATCACATTTCCTTCCACAAGCAATCCCGGGCACAGATGGCAGGAGCGCACGAGCGATTGAAACGATCCGCGCCCGTATGTTATAACATAGGTATGAACGCTCCCGTTAGGACCACGAAGAAGTTGAAGCTGATCAAGATCGGCAACTCGATGGGCGTCATCCTGCCCAAGGAGGTGCTGGCCAAGCTAGGTGCGGAGGCGGGTGATTCTCTCGACCTCAGCGATACGCCGGAGGGCATTCACATCCGGCGGCATGACCAAGGTTTTGCCGAGCAGATGGAACTCGCGCGCATGGTGATGAAGCGGCGCCGCAACGCTCTGCGCGAGCTCGCCAAATAAGCGGTGGCGCGGGATTGGATCTGGGTCGACATCGCGGTGACGATTGCCACGCATGAGGAGCAGCTTGCCGAGCACGGCGGTGCAGCGGGCATTCGTGACATGGGCATGCTCGAAAGCGCGCTGGCCCGTCCGCTGAATCTCGTCGCCTATGGCGAGCCCGACATCGCCGATCTTGCCGCGAACTACGCTTTCGGGATCGCGCGCAATCATCCCTTCGTGGACGGCAACAAGCGGACAGCGCTGGTGGTGAGTGAGACCTTTCTCATGCTCAACGGGTATCTGCTCGGTTGCGATGACGTTGAACTCGTCACCGTTTTTCTCGCGCTTGCGGACGGTGAATTGGCCGTCGAGACTTTGGCGGCGTGGTTCCGGAAGCATCTTGCCGCCGCCTGACGGAAATGCCCGCCGACGTATCCGTCGGCGGGCATCCTTTCCTCCCCAGGAAACTTTCAAGGCGCCGCTTCAGGCGGCTTCCTATAGTTGCGTGATTTACAAGGTGGTTACCTGACAGGGTACCTGAGACAGGCGTTACCGTGGGAAATCGTATGAGTCAGGCAGTGCAGGTCTGGCGGGAATGTCGCGGTGTCGTAACTGTGAGGCTCATTTCTGAAATTTTGTAAAAAGTTGACAAATCGTCCCATGCCAGTGAAAGCGGGCGCGTCGAAGGGATGGGCGGAATGGCGGACAGGAAGCTCTTTGCCGGACACGCGGTGCGGCGTCTGCGCCGCCAGGCGGGCCTTACCCAGGCTGCGATGTCCGACGTGCTGGCGATCTCGGCCAGCTACCTGAATCTGGTCGAGCGCAATCAGCGGCCCTTGTCGGCCTCGCTGCTGGTCAAGCTGGCCGAAAGTTTCGATTTCGATCCCCGTGCGCTCGCTGCGGGAGAGCCGGGCGGCGGGGAATCGGCGATCCGGCGGCGGCTCGCCGATCCGATGTTCGCTGACCTCGAGATCGACCGGAACGAGATCGAGGAATGGCTGGCGGGCGCGCCGGGCGGTGCCGAGGCTTTTGCCCGCGCCTATGATCGGGTCGGAGCGGGCGCGGCGCCGGGCGAGGCGAGTGATCCGATCGCCAAGGTGCGGCGGGAGATAGAGCGATGGCGTGGTCATTTCGCCGATCTCGACGGGGCGGCGGAGAAGCTGGCTGACGAATTGCGGCTTGGTGCGGGTGATCTTTACGGCGCGATCGCTGAACGCCTTCGGATCAAGCATCAGCTCACCATCCGAATCCTGCCGGTCGATGTGATGCCTGATCTGCTGCGCCGGCTCGATCTCCATGCGCGTCAGTTGCAGTTGAGCGAGACGCTTGATCCGGCCTCGCGCACCTTTGCCGCTGCCTTCCAGCTCGCCCAGATCGAGGCGCGGGGTGAGATCGAGGCGCTCGCCAAGGGCGCTGGCTTCGCCGATCGCGCGGCGGAGCGGCTCTATCGTCGCCATCTCGCCAGCTATTTCGCCGCCGCGGTGATGATGCCCTATGCGCGCTTCCTCCGGGCGTGCGAGGCGACCGGCTATGATCTCGAACTGCTCCAGCGTCGGTTCGGCGTCGGCTTCGAGCAGGTCGCGCACCGGTTGCAGACCCTGCAGCGTGTCGGCGCGCGGGGGTTGCCCTTCTTCATGGTCAGGGTCGATCGGGCAGGGCAGGCGTCGAAACGCTTTTCGGGCGCGAGCGGATCGCCGCTCGTTGAAGCCGAGGGGCGCTGTCCCTTGTGGCGTGTGCACCATGCCTTCGATCGGCCCGGCACGCTCGCGGTGCAGCTGGTCGAGCTTGAGGATGGTGCCCGCTGGTTCACCATGGCGCGCACGGTGGCGCCGCAAGGCCGGCGCTATGGCGCCGTGCCGGCGGAATTCGCCGTTGGGCTGGGCGTGGCCGCTGACTTCGCCGACGGGTTGGCGGCGGCGCGGGGAGTCGACCTCAAGGGCGAGGCGACGCCGATCGGCCTTGGCTGTCGGGCCTGTCTGCGTGATCGCTGTCCGCAACGTTCGGCACCCCCGACCGGGCGGGCTGTGTTGATCAACGAGCGCGAGCGTGGCGTATCCCCCTTCACATTCGGCGGAGATTGACTCTCTGTTATAAATTTACAAATTCACTAGATTATCTGGCAGGCTGTTACAGCTTAACGCAGTTCTCCTTCGTGGATTCGATCCAACCCTTGTCAATTTGTGTACTGATCCTCGTACTTCATCAAGCGAGGGACGTATCGTGACCTACCAAAGTGACATCGCACAGCTCGGCCAACTCATCGGCGGCAAGAACGGCACCTGGGACGGGATCGATGCCGAGGCGGTGGCGCGCATGCGCGTCCAGAACCGCTTTCGGACCGGGCTCGACATCGCGCGCTATACCGCTGCGATCATGCGCAAGGACATGGCTGCCTATGATGCCGATCCGGCGAACTACACCCAGTCGCTCGGCTGCTGGCACGGGTTCATCGGCCAGCAGAAGCTGATCGCCATCAAGAAGCATTTCGGCTCGACCGAGCGGCGCTATCTTTATCTGTCGGGCTGGATGATCGCGGCGCTCCGGTCGGAATTCGGCCCGCTGCCCGATCAGTCGATGCACGAAAAGACGTCGGTTCCCGCGCTGATCGAGGAACTCTACACCTTTCTGCGCCAGGCTGATGCCCGCGAACTCGGCATGATGTTCCGTGAGCTCGACGCCGCGCGCGAGGCAGGCGACCAGCTCAAGGAGAAGCAACTCCTCGCGTCGGTCGAGAATTACCAGACTCATGTCGTGCCGATCATTGCCGACATCGATGCCGGTTTCGGCAACGCGGAGGCGACCTATCTGCTCGCGAAGAAGATGATCGAGGCGGGCGCCTGCGCGCTGCAGATCGAAAACCAGGTCTCCGACGAGAAGCAATGCGGCCACCAGGACGGCAAGGTCACTGTGCCGCACGAGGACTTCCTCGCGAAGGTCCGCGCGTGCCGCTATGCGTTCCTTGAACTCGGCGTCGAGGACGGCATCATCGTCACGCGGACCGACTCGCTCGGTGCGGGCCTGACCAAGCAGATCGCCTTCAGCAACGAACCGGGCGATCTGGGCGACCAGTATAACGCGTTTCTCGACTGCGAGGAGATCACGCCCGAGAACGCCCGCAGCGGCGACGTGGTCATCAACCGCGACGGCAAGCTCGTGCGGCCCAAGCGGCTGGCGTCGAACCTCTATCAGTTCCGTGCCGGTTCAGGCGAGGATCGCTGCGTCCTCGACAGCATCACCTCGCTTCAGAACGGCGCCGACCTGTTGTGGATCGAGACCGAGAAGCCGCATATCGAACAGATCGCCGGCATGGTCGATCGCATCCGCGAGGTGATCCCCAACGCCAAGCTGGTCTACAACAACTCGCCGTCGTTCAACTGGACGCTCAACTTCCGCCAGCAGGTGTTCGATGCCTGGGCGACGGAGGGCAGGGACGTCTCGGCCTATGACCGGGCGAAGCTGATGAGCGTCGACTATGACGGGACTGAACTGGGCGACGAAGCCGACGAGCGTATCCGCACTTTCCAGGCTGACAGCGCGAAGCGGGCCGGCATCTTCCATCACCTGATCACGCTGCCGACCTATCACACCGCGGCACTGTCGACCGACAATCTGGCGAAGGAATATTTCGGCGAGGCCGGCATGCTCGGCTACGTCCTCGGCGTGCAGCGGCAGGAGATCCGCCAGGGCATCGCCTGCGTGAAGCACCAGAACATGTCGGGTTCCGACATCGGCGACGACCACAAGGAATATTTCGCGGGAGAGGCCGCGCTGAAGGCCGGCGGCGTGCACAACACGATGAACCAGTTCGCGGCGTAAGCGAACGGTGCGTCAGGACAGCGGCCCGGGGTGGGAGCCCCGGGCCGTTTTCCTATTCATCGTGCGGAACTCGTTTCAGGGTGAAGCGGTGCGCAATCGCCGCCTGGCTAGGGCGGATCGATATTCAGAACCTGCCCGTCGGCGGCGCAATATGGTTCGCGCGGAGGCGCCGAGGACGCCTAGTAGGTGCGGCCAGTGGCGCGCCCTGGTTTGCGATGACAAACATGTCCATGAACAGGCAAGTTGCCGGCGCACGATGATCAGGTCCGGAAATGAACTCTGCGTTCTCAGCGCCCTCCGCGCGAACCCTTCTCCTTGCTGTAACCGTGCCAGCGAAGGGAATATCGATCCGACCTAGATCTTCAGCAGGAGGATCGGCACCACCACGCCGGCCACCAGCATGATCGTCGAAAGCCGCCGCGTCGCGCGGTTGCTGAGCGCGATGATCATGCCCAGCACTGCCGACAGGATCAGCCCGATCGACATGATGACGGCGAAGATCTTGAAGGGCAGGGCCGATGGTTTGGGTTTCTGCGGCGTCTTGGGCGCCAACTTGGCGGCTGGCTTCGCATGCTCGTCGCCGCCCGCTTGTTTTGGCTGAGGCAGGCGGTCGTCCTTGTGGACGCTCGCCAGCCAGACGATCCATTCGGGCGGCGTGCCGCCCCAGCCCTTTTCCTCCTGAAGGCGAAACGTCTGCAACGCGCCGCTGAGCGCGAAGAAGATGATCGCCGGGGCAAGGAACATGCCGACATACAGATGATAGCGGCGAAGCTTCTGCAGGTTGTGGGCTTTCATGAATCCGCCCCTACGCTCGGCCACGATTCCGTCAACGGGAATCGCAGTGCCGTCGCCGTTCCACTTCAGTGAGCCATCGCGCTCGCAACTGGGCAGGGCGGGCGGGATAGCGCATGTCGAGCAGTTCGGCCGCCATGATCCGGTCGAGCCGGAAGCTCCGGAAATCCTCGCGCAACTCGCACCAGGCGATCAATATCCTCGCGCTATGGTGATAGCCGAGCAGCGCCGGCCATACGATCCGTTGAGTTGGTTCGCCATTCTCGGCGCGATAGGACAGGGCAATCTTGCGGCCCGCCCGGATCGCCTGGCGTAGTCCGGTGGCGTCGACCGCATCCTCGGGCATCCGCCATGCCGGCGGCGTCCGTGCCGCGGGATCGTCGACCAGCGCCCGCATCTCGGCCGGCACCACGGCGCCGATCTTCGCGATCAGGTTGCGCGCCGCATGGGCGAGCGCCGGGTCGCCATGCCCCGCCACCCATTGGGCGCCGAGGACCGCTGCCTCGACCTCTTCGGGATTGAGCATCAGCGGCGGCAGGTCGAAACCGCTTTCGAGGATATAGCCGATACCGGCTTCGCCCCTGATGGGCACGCGCTGCGCCGTCAGCGCCGCGATATCGCGATAGACTGATCGTTTCGAGGTTTCGAGCTCGGCCGCGATCGAGTCGGCCGTGATCGGGCGGCGCTCCCGGCGCAGGATCTGGACGATCTCGAACAGGCGGTCGGCGCGGCGCATGAGACGGTCCTAATGACAGGCTGCTGCCACCATGCTGGCAGCAGGGTGGCAGTATGTCGATCCCCGGAACGAACCAACAGTCAAAGGGAGATCATCATGCTGAAGACCTATCACGGCAGCTGCCATTGCGGCGCGGTCAAGTTCGAGGCCGACCTCGATCTCGCCACGGGCACTGGCAGGTGCAACTGCTCGATCTGCACCAAGCGGCGGGCCTGGGGGGTGACCATCAAGCCCGATGCCTTCCGTCTTCTCCAGGGCGCTGACTCGCTGTCGGATTATCAGTTCGGCACGCTGTCCGGTCATCACCGCTTCTGCCGGACATGCGGTTGCGCCCCGTTCGGCGACGGCCATGTCGAACAGATCGGCGGCGATTTCGTCAGCATCGCCGTCAACTGCCTCGATGAAGCGACCCCGCAGGAACTGGCGGATGCGCCGGTCAACTACGCCAATGGCCGCGACAATCTCTGGTGGGAGAAACCTGCGATCACCGCCTATCTATGAGGTGGGGCCGGCCGCGATCGGGGCCGGTCGTCACAGCTTTACGAATGCCAGTGCGTTGTTCGCGTTCATCGGCACGACCAGCTGGTTGGCGTCCATATCGAGGCACATCGATGCGGCGCTCGGGATGCCCGTGGCGACGAGCGTGGCCGCCTGGCCAGGCCGGATGCGCGAGATGCCGCCATGCAGCACGCTGCTGACATATTTGGTGCCGTCCGGCATGATCACCAGGCCGTCATTGCCGGCTTGCGCCGTGTGCTCGGTTCTCAGCAGCTTTGCTGCGGGCGAGAAGGTCAGCACTGAATCGTCACCGATGTTGACCACCACGATAGTGCCATCCTTGTCGATCGCGACGCCGTTCGGGCGCGACAGCGGCGCCCCTTCAAGGAAGATCGAGGTCCTGCCGTCGGGCGTGATCTTGTAGATCCGCCACGGCGTCTGGGCATCGGCGGTACCGGTCTGCGATCCGTAGATGGTGCCGTCCGCGGCCACCCCGATATCGTTGAGCCAGGCCACGTCGGGGCTTTTGATCTCGCCGGCCGGTGCGCCGGTCTTCAGGTCGAACATGCGGATGACGGAGACTCGTTTCGCGCCGTCGGCGGTGTCGCCGTCGCTGTCGGCGAGGTAGAGCTTGCCGTCGTGCACGTCGCTGCCGAACGGCTGGTTGAGCACCAGTCCGTTTCGGTTCACGCCGATCCAGCGCGAGGTGTGGACGGACCCGTCATGATTGATCAGCGAGACGAAGCCGTCGTTCGGCGCCTCTTTCTGCGCGGCGCCGCGGTTGACCGCCATGATCAGCTTGCGGGCCGGATCGTAGCTGCAGCTCTCCGCGCTGACGATCGCGCCATGGACCTTGACGTTCGAGGACATCGGGGTGTGCCTGCCCTCGATCGTCACGCCTAATGAGTCGCCCGCGGTGAAAGGCTGAGGGGTCGCGGGCGCCTGCTGCGCGCTGGCGGGCATGCCGGCAAGCAGAAGGGCGGCGAAAGTCGCCGCGACAATTGTCTTCATATCCTCGTCCCCCCTTTATTGGTCGTTCAGGCGCCGGCGTTGGTCAGCCGCTCCAGATGTGCCTCCGTCAACTCAAGGCCCATCGATCCGGCCAGTTCGTCGATCTGCGCGACACTGGTCGCGCTGGCGATCGGCGCGGTGACGCCGGGTTGCGCCGCCAGCCAGGCGAGGGCGATCTGGGCGAGCGTCGCGCCTGTCTCGGCCGCGACATCGTCCATCGCCGAAAGGACTGCCGTGCCCTTGCCTTCGAGCAGGTCGGTCATTCGCCCGCCGCGCACGCTTTTGCCGAGATCGTCGGCCGAGCGGTACTTGCCGGTGAGGAAGCCGGAAGCGAGCCCGTAATAGGGCACCACGCCGATATCGTGGACCACGCAATAGTCCTGCAATTCGCCCTCGAATTTGTGGCGGCTGACCAGATTATATTCAGGCTGGAGCACGTGATATTGCGGCAGGCCATGCGCGGTCGCCGCGTCATGTGCCGATTTCAGGCGCGCGGCGTGAAAGTTCGAGGCGCCGAGCGCGCGGACCTTGCCGGCATCGATCAGCTTGCTGAACGCCGCGAGCGCATCTTCCTGGGCGACCGCGTCATCGTCCTGATGCGCGAAATAGAGATCGATCCGCTCGATCCCGAGGCGCTTGAGCGACGCCTCCGCCGCGGCGGCGATCCGCGCGGGCGCCAGTTTCTCGCCGCCCTCGCCGGGCAGCATGCCGACCTTGGTGGCGATCTGCACCTTGTCGCGCTTGCCGCTGATGCGCAGCCACTCGCCGATCACGCTTTCGGATTCGCCGCCTTTATGGCCGGGCACCCAGGCAGAATAGACGTCTGCCGTATCGATCATCGTGCCGCCCGCCGCGACGAAGGCGTCGAGCACGGCGAAGCTTGCCGCCTTGTCCGCCGTCCAGCCGAAGACGTTGCCGCCGAGTACCAGCGGCGCGATGTGGAGATCGGTCGATCCCAGGCGGCGAAGATTGGTCATTGCGGCTGCTCCTCGTTGCCGTCGTCGATCTGGTTGGCCGACACCGCGTTCATGTCGACGCTGTTGGCGTCGAGCATCGCCGCGGCGTCGTTGAGCGCGCGCGCCTCGGCCGGCGTGGCGGCGCCCGGCGTATTGTTGTCGCCACTACAGGCGGCGAGCAACAACGCGCCGGCCAGCAGGCTCCCGGACCTCGAATAGGCCATTCGCTTGTCTCTCCGTTCGTTCCGGGCTTGTCGAAGGACCGGTCGGCCTTGCAATGTCAAAGTTGAACGCAGCGCTTCGACATGCCCGGCACGATCGGCCGGGAAGCGCCTAGTCCTCGATCTCGCTGCCCGCTGCCTTCATTGCGTTGCCCGTCTTGTCCATCGCGCGGTCGGTTGCATTGCCAATCGCATTGCCGGCATTGTCGATCGACGCCTCGGCCGCGCCGAGCGCACGGTCGGCGGCGGCGCCCGTATCGGCGGCGGCCTCGCTCATCGTCGCATTGGCGTCGGCGGCGATGGTGTCGGCTGCCTGGGCGGTTTCGTTCTGTGCCTTCGGGCTGCAGGCGCCAAGGCCGATGGTTGCGGCCAGCACGAGCGGCAGGGCCAGGAATTTCCTCATCTGTCAGACTCCCTCTTCTCAGATGCGCGCCGGCATCGGGCGCGTCGTGGTGGACGCTATCGAACGGGCGAGACGCGCGCAATCGGCTTCGGTTCCCTCGTCTCGGCGTTGACCTCATATAAAGATATCTTTATATGTCGATTCACGATGACCCTCGCCCTCGACATATTCCGCGCGCTCGCGGACGCCACCCGGCTTCGCATCCTCGCGCTGCTGCGCTCGATGGAGCTGTCGGTCGGCGAGCTGGCACAGGTGCTCGGACAAAGCCAGCCGCGCGTCAGCCGCCACGTTAAGATCCTGTGCGACGCGGGCCTTGCGGAGCGGCGCAAGGAGGGCAGCTGGGTGTTCGTGGCGCTTGGCGCCGCCTCGAAGGTCGATCCGGTGCTCGCCTCGCTTGACGAATGGGGCAAGGTCGAGCCTGACCACTGGGCGGTGGCGGATGCGGCGCGGCTCGCGGCGGTGCGCGCCGACCGCGCTGCCTCGGCGGCCGGCTGGTTCGAGGCGAATGCCGGTCAATGGGATGCGATCCGCTCGCTGCATATCGCGGAGAGCGAGGTCGAGGCGGCGATGTCGGCGGTGCTTGGCGACGCGCCGATCGGCCAGCTCATCGATATCGGCACCGGCACCGGCCGCATGCTGGAGCTGTTCGCCGGCCGCGCGAAATATGCGCTGGGTATCGACCGCAGTTCGGAAATGCTCCGCCTTGCCCGTGCCAAGCTGTCCGAGCGCGGGCTCGCCAACACTGAACTGCGTCAGGCGGATTTGTACGCGCTGCCGCTCGGCGATGGCGAGGCGGACGCGGCGATCCTTCACCACGTGCTCCATTTCGCTCAGCAGCCTGGCGCTGCCATCGCCGAGGCGGCGCGGGTACTGGCCGATGGCGGGCGCCTGCTCATCGCGGATTTCGCGTCGCACGACCGCGAGGATCTGCGGACCCGCGACGCGCATACGCGCCTCGGTTTTTCGGACGAGCAGATCGCGGCGTGGTTCGATGCCGCCGGGCTGGTCTCGGCGCGGACCGAGACGCTTGAGGGCGGCGAACTGACGGTGAAACTCTGGCTGGCGCGCAAGGCGGCGGCCCCAAAACAGATACCGGTACGAGAGGTTAAGGCAGCATGACGACCCAGAACCCGCAAAGCGAAGCGCGTCGCGCCCAGGCGTCGCCCTTGTTCGCTGATCTCGCGGGCGACGCACAGGTGTCGTTCGAGTTCTTCCCGCCCAAGACGCCCAAGATGGAAGAAACCCTGTGGGAGGCGGTGAAGACGCTTGAGCCGCTCGGCCCGCGTTTCGTCTCGGTCACCTATGGCGCTGGCGGGTCGACCCGCGAACGCACCCATGCGACGGTCGCGCGGATCCAGCGCGAGACCTCGCTGGCGGCTGCCGCGCACCTCACCTGCGTCGAGGCGAGCAAGACCGAGATCGATCAGGTGGCGGAGGAATATTGGGCCGCCGGCGTTCGGCATATCGTCGCGCTGCGCGGCGATCCGCCCGTTGCCGGTGCGAAGTTCGCTGCGCATCCTGATGGTTATGAGAATGCGGCCGCGCTGGTCGCTGGCCTGAAGAAGCTTCATCCGTTCGAGATCTCGGTCGCCGCCTATCCCGAATGCCACCCGGATTCGCCGGACGCGACGGCGGATATCGACAATCTCAAGCGAAAGCTTGATGCCGGCGCGAACCGGGCGATCACCCAGTTCTTCTTCTCGCCAGAGGCATTTTTCCGTTTCCGTGACCGTGTCGCCGCGGCCGGGATCACGGCGGAAATCGTTCCCGGCATCCTGCCCGTCTCCAACGTGGCGCAGACCCGCAAGTTCGCGGCGATGTGCGGCGCCGGGATCCCCGACTGGATGGGCCGCTTGTTCGACGGGCTCGACGATCACCCCGCCGCGCGCCAGCTCGTCGCGGCGACGGTCGCCGCCGAGATGTGCCGCCGGCTCTATGCCGGCGATGTGCGCAGCTTCCATTTCTACACGCTCAACCGCGCCGAACTGAGCTTCGCGATCTGCCACATGCTTGGGTTGCGCGCGAAGGTACCGGCGCATGAGGCGGCGGCCTGAAGGATATGACCATGACTGCACGCGAGACACTGCTGGCCGAGGCCGCCAAGCGAATCCTCATCACTGACGGCGCGTTCGGCACCGAGATCCAGAACTGGAAGCTGAGCGAGGCCGACTATGCCGGTACGCTCGGTCTGGCCAAGGACCAGAAGGGCAATAACGACATCCTGGCGCTGACCAAGCCCGAGGTGCCGGAGACGATCACCCGCGAATATCTCGACGCCGGATCCGACATCGTCTCGACCAATACCTTCAGCGCCAATGTGATCAGCCAGGCCGATTATGCGGCAGAGAGCCTGGTCAAGGAAATCAACATCGCCTCCGCGCAGATCGCGCGCCGGCTGGCCGACCAATATGCCGCGAAAGACGGTCGCCCGCGCTTCGTCGCCGGCGCGATCGGGCCGACCAACAAGACGCTGTCGTTGTCGCCCGACGTCAACGACCCCGGCTTCCGGGAGATCGACTTCGACTATCTGAAGGATGTCTATCGCGAACAGATCGACGCGCTGCTCGAAGGCGGCGTCGATTTCATCCTGATCGAGACGGTGTTCGACACCCTCAACGCCAAGGCCGGCGTCATGGCGGCGCTTGAGGCGGCGGATGCGCTCGGCCGCGACGTGCCGATCATGCTGTCGATGACCCTGACCGACCTGTCGGGCCGCAATCTTTCCGGCCATACGGTCGAGGCATTCTGGCACGCAGTGCGCCACGCAAGGCCGATCACCATCGGGCTCAACTGCTCGTTCGGGGCCGAACAGCTCCGCCCGCATGTGCGCACGCTCAGCGATATCGCCGACACGCTGATCATGGTTTATCCGAACGCGGGCCTCCCCAACGAACTCGGCGAATATGACGAGCAGCCGGCGACCACCGCCGGGCTGGTGCGCGAATGGGCGGCCAACGGCCAGGTCAACATCCTGGGCGGCTGCTGCGGATCGACCCCCGCGCATATCGCGGCGATCGCCGGGGCGGTCGCCGGTCTCCCCCCGCGCGCGCCAGCGGTGCCGCCGGTGAGGACCCGGCTCGCCGGGCTGGAGCCGATGACGATGGGCGCGTAGGCGCAGGGACAACCCAAACCGTTCGTGTCGAGCGAAGTCGAGACACAATGACGGCGCGCTCACCCAGCTTTCTCGACTTCGCTCGAAACGAACGGATTTTATTTTGGCCTCTGCCCCCTCCACCGCCCAGTTCGTCAATATCGGCGAGCGCACCAACGTCACCGGGTCGGCGCGCTTCAAGAAGCTGATCATGGCGGGTGACTATGCCGCCGCGGTCGAGGTCGCGCTGCAGCAGGTGGAATCGGGCGCCCAGGTGCTTGACGTCAACATGGACGAGGGTCTGCTCGACGCCGAAGTGGCGATGACCACCTTCCTGAAGCTGATCGCCGCCGAGCCGGATATCGCGCGAATCCCTTTCATGGTCGACAGCTCGAAATGGTCGGTGATCGAGGCCGGGCTGAAATGCGTCAGCGGCAAGCCGATCGTGAATTCGATCAGCATGAAGGAAGGGGAAGCTCAGTTCCTTTCTCAGGCCAGGAAGGTCATGCACTATGGCGCCGCCGTCGTCGTCATGGCGTTCGACGAGGTGGGCCAGGCGGATACCAGGGATCGCAAGGTCGAGATCTGCGAACGTGCCTATAACCTGCTGATGGGCATCGGCTTTCCGCCCGAGGATATCATCTTCGATCCCAACATCTTCGCCGTGGCGACGGGGATCGAGGAGCACAACAACTATGCGGTCGATTTCATCGAGGCCTGCAAGGAGATCAAGGCGCGCCTCCCGCATTGCCACATTTCCGGCGGCCTTTCGAACCTCAGCTTCTCGTTCCGCGGCAATGAGCCGGTGCGCCGCGCGATGCATTCGGTGTTCCTCTATTATGCGATCCCGGCCGGGCTGGACATGGCGATCGTCAATGCCGGGCAACTCGACGTGTACGACACGATCGATCCGGAACTGCGCCAGGCTTGTGAGGACGTCATCCTCAACAAGGACGAGGGGGGGACCGAACGGCTGATCGCTCTCGCGGAACGCTACAAGGGCACTGACGAGGTCGCCGAGAAGCAGGCGGCCGAATGGCGTGGCTGGCCCGTCGCCAAGCGGCTGGAACATGCCCTGGTCAAGGGCATCGACGCGCATGTCGTCGATGACACGGAGGAAGCGCGGCAGCTCTACGCCCGCCCGATCGAAGTGATCGAAGGCCCGCTGATGGATGGCATGAACGTCGTCGGCGACCTGTTCGGCTCGGGCAAGATGTTCCTGCCCCAGGTGGTGAAGTCGGCGCGCGTGATGAAGAAGGCGGTGGCGCATCTGCTGCCCTTCATCGAGGCGGCCAAGGAGCCCGGTGCGCGCGGGAAGGGCAAGATCATCATGGCGACCGTGAAGGGCGACGTGCATGATATCGGCAAGAACATCGTTGGCGTCGTGCTCCAGTGCAACGGCTTCGACGTGGTCGACATGGGCGTCATGGTGCCCTGGTCCGACATCCTGAAGGCGGCGAACGAGAATGACGCCGACATGATCGGCCTGTCCGGCCTGATCACCCCGTCGCTCGACGAGATGGTCACCGTCGCCGAGGAGATGAAGCGTTCCGGCATGACGATGCCGCTGCTGATCGGCGGCGCCACCACGTCGAAGGTCCATACCGCGTTGCGCATCGCCCCTGCCTATGATGGTCCCGTGGTCCATGTGCTCGACGCCAGCCGTGCGGTCGGCGTCGCCTCGACCCTGGTCAGCGACACGCAGAAAGACGCCTTCGTCCTAAAGACCGCCGACGAATATGAGGCGGTGCGCGTCGCCCGCGCCGGTCGCAGCCAGAGCGAACTGGTCACGCTCCAGGTCGCACGCGACAATGCGTTCGAGGCTGACATGAACCTCAAGCCGCCGACGCCGCTTCAGCCCGGCGTGCACATCTTCCGCGACTGGGACCTGGCCGAACTGCGCGAGGTGATCGACTGGACGCCCTTCTTCCGCGCCTGGGAACTGGCCGGCAACTACCCGGCCATTCTGGACGACAAGGTCGTCGGGGAAAGCGCGCGCAGCCTGTTCGCCGATGCCAATGCGATGCTCGACAAGATCGTTGCCGAGAAGTGGCTGGTCGCGCGGGGCGTGGCGGGCCTGTGGCCATGCCGCCGCGAAGGCGACGACGTCATCATCCATCTCGAGGACGAGAGCCATGTGACATTGCCCTTCCTCCGCCAGCAGATCGCCAAGCGCGAGGGCAGGGCGAACATGTGCCTCGCCGACTTCATCAGCCATGATGGCGACTGGATCGGCGGCTTCGCGGTCAGCGTGCACGGCATCGAACCGCACCTCGCCCGCTTCAAGGCGGCGATCGACGATTATTCGGACATCCTGTTGAAGGCGCTGGCCGATCGCTTCGCCGAGGCGCTGGCCGAGGCGATGCACCGCCATGTCCGTACCACGCTCTGGGGCTATGCGCCTGACGAGCAGCTTACCAACGAAGCGCTGATCAGGGAGCAATATCGCGGCATCCGCCCGGCGCCCGGTTATCCGGCCTGCCCCGACCACAGCCTGAAGCCGACCCTGTTCAAGCTGCTCGATGCCCATCACGCGACGGGCATCTCGCTGACGGAAAGCTTCGCGATGTTGCCGACGGCGGCTGTCTCCGGCTTTTATTTCGGCCATCCCGAGGCCGAATATTTCGGCGTGGCGCGCGTCGGGCGCGATCAGCTCGAGGAATATGCCGGGCGGCGCGGGGTTGATCTCCAGACCGCCGAGCGGTGGCTGCGGCCCAACCTGGACTGATCTTTTCATTTCTTCCCGTCGCGGACGGGGAGAGAGCGATCCGGAGGAGGGCGGAAGGGATATTTCGGGACATGTCGGCACGGCGCGTCGTGCCAATGCTGCGCCGACACTCTATGGTTCGGCGATGTCCTATCTCTATCTCGCCATCGCGATCGCCTCGGAGGTGTGCGCCACGTCCTTCATGAAGCTGTCGGAAGGGTTCACCTGACCGGTGCCGTCGATCGTCACCATCGTCGGCTATGGAATCGCCTTCTATTTCCTGTCGCTTACCCTGAGGACGATCCCGACGGGCGTCGCCTATGCGATCTGGTCCGGCGTCGGCATCGTCCTGATCGCGGCGATCGCCTGGATCTTCCACGGGCAGAAGCTCGATGCCGCCGCCATCGCTGGCATGACGCTGATCATTGCGGGTGTGCTGGTGATGAATGTCTTTTCGAAAGCGGCGGCGCATTGAGCCGGTCGCGCGTTCGTTGCTATCAGGAGCCACAGGCTCGTCATCACGCCGCCGGTGCCGATACTGTACCCTTTTCTAAGGTCAGGACTCATTGAAGTGAGAGGCTCGAAATCGGAATTGGCCCGCTCTCTCTCTCTCTCTCTCTCTCTCTCTAAGTTCTTGTTGTCGCAGCGTGAAAAGCTAGACCGCGAACTCAAGAACGACAGCTTTCGGCATGAACGTTGAACGGTCGACATTGGTGGTTAGCGGCCCGACAAGTGTTCGCTCGTTTCGGTGGAAGGCGGACACAAACAGCGATAGGCTGGCGCCATGAGAGTGACGAAAGGCGGCAACTTTTTCCGGGGCAGCCACATCCCCGGTCCGACGCATAATCTCTTGAGAATGCGAGTTCAGCCCACGCACAACGGTGGCTTCGACGTGCGGGTCTTACCGGCCATTGGTGGTTGCTCCCATGGGGACCCCATCGACGCCGATGAGACTCGCGGCTGGATCAGCGTAGGTGTCGAGCGTGCCAACGATGAACTTGGGACCAGCTACGGCGTCGTCGAAGCAGAGGTTGTCGCGAACGACAGTCGGAGACCCGAAGTTTACGCCGAGTTAGCGCGTCGGATCGTCCTCGCCGTGCATCAGGAAGCCGGGGCCTAACGTCCGCTATCGGGGCCCCCACCGGCCACCGCGAATGGCAAGAATTGCGGCGAATGCGGTCATCCAGAATTATGAGGCCATCATTCAGGCAGTCAGCGAATGCCGCGGAGCGCCGATTCAAATCGCACCAAGCCCGTCGCAACATGATCTCCACCGAAGCCCTTCGGTCCTGCTCTTTCTCATTTTCGCAACGCTGGTTTCCCTATTCCGGCAGGGATTTTCCCTGTTATCCGATAACAGGGAATTCAATATCAAGGCATTGAATATATTCGACAATATCGACGAATAAGCGTCCTGTTCCGCCTGGAAAAAAGAAGTTCCCTGTAAATTTCCCTGTTAATTGCCTGGAACAGGGAAATTGGGATGTCCGGGGCGGATATGATCCCGCTGGCGGGGCCGCGCTACCGCCATACCGGATTTGACGTCAGGTCCGCCGGATACATGTTCACATATTGCGCCATGCGCGGCCGGGCGGCGCGGTTCGGGCTTGCGCCGTGGGGCAGGTCCTGCCGCCAGAGGATGAGGTCGCCCGCACCGGCGGCGATCGGCACGGCCCGGTCGCTCAGGTCGATCGTCCGCGGGTCCCCATCGCCCACGCTTCCGAGCCAGTCCTCGATTCCGTGATGGAAACCCGGCACGAGCTGAAGCGCGCCCTGATCCCCGGTGGTCTCGGTCAGATAGAGGATGCCCTGGGTCGCGAACGGGATCGGCAGGGCAAGGCTCATGTCGAAATG
The DNA here is from genome assembly GCF_028473665.1 of Sphingomonas sp. QA11. Taxonomy (GTDB): domain Bacteria; phylum Pseudomonadota; class Alphaproteobacteria; order Sphingomonadales; family Sphingomonadaceae; genus Sphingomonas; species Sphingomonas phytovorans. The sequence continues at coordinate 478,268 of NZ_CP098774.1, forward strand.
CAGGTTCGGCCCGGGAAAGGTGAAACCCGGCCGCTCGGGCGGGTTGAAGCTCAGCCGGTCGGTGATCATCCAGAGGTCGGCGGTTCCCCAGAGCTGGGCGAATGCCTTGTGCACCCGTGGCGATTGTCGCGCCGCTTCCATCGCTGAATCCTGGAAGTGCTGGACCATGATGCCGTTGGGGCGGCGTTCGTACCAGCTTTGCGGATCGTCGGGCGTCGCGTTCACCTGCCGCCAGAGCAGCTCCTCGGCCGCTCTGGCCTGATCCGGGGTGATTGCCTGGCGCAGGATGACGAAGCCATGTTCGTCCCAATGCGCCAGATCCTCCCGGTCGAGGACGGGCGGGGCCTCGTCGATCGCCCGCAGCCTCTGCGCGATCCCGTCCGGCGGCGGCGCGCCGTCGAGCCATGCATGATAGCGCGCGACCTTCAGCGGATCGGGCTCCCCGGCGGTTTCCAGGACCCAGGCCTGGAATGTCGGCAAATCGGGCTGCTCGGCGCCAAGATATTTCAGCGTCTGCTCGAGCCCGAGACCCAGCACGTCGAGCAACGGGCGCGACTGGGTTTCCCGGTTCGCCTCCGCCTGCGACCGGAAGGTGCAGCGCGCCCAATAATCTTCAAGCCCGCGGATATGGGGCAGATGGTCCGGGGCGGAGGCGAGCGCGGCTGAGGAAGCGGTCATCGGGGCCCAACATCGATCAGCGCCACGGCCTCGTCAACCGTCCCGGCATCTCCGTCAGTGGCAGGTCGAACCCAGCCCCGCATCGAGATCCAGGCACCGGCCATCCGGCTTGGGCGCTGAGACCGGCAGGCCGATCAGGCCGGCGAGCGTCGGCATGATGTCGACCGTTTCGACCGACAAGGGCTGCTCGAACCCGGTCATGCCCTTGCGCCAGAACAGGATGGGCACCCGGCGGTCATAGTCCCAGAAGCTGCCATGGGTAGCGACGCTGCCCCTAGTCGGATCGGCGATCGGCGTGATGCGCGGCTTCATCGCGACAAGAATGTCGCCCGATCGCGGCGCGTAATAGGAAGCACGGGCACGCTGGAGCAATGTCCAGGTTTCGGGCGGCCCGCTCGGGCTCGGCGTCGCCGCGATCGCGCTGGCGGGGAGGGCATCGGCGACCTGGGGATGGGCGCGGATTCGGGCAAGCGCTTCCTTCAAGACCGCGGCATGCTGCTCCTTCGTCAGCGTCGGGTCGATCCAGACATCGCCCGAACCGGCATCGCCGTAGAGCAGCGGGCCGGTGACCTTGAGCTTCAGCTTGGCGATGATGTCCTCGCCGATGCCGGCCAGGGTGAAATTCGGGTCGATCCGCGCCGCTTCGGGGATGCCGTGTTCACGGTTACGCTCCGGCAGGTCGTGGCCGCCATGGTCGGCGGTGAGCGCCACGGCATAATCGACTCCGGTCTTGTCGAGTATGTCGAAGAAGGAGCCGAGCGACCGGTCGAGATTGGCGAGTTGCACGCACATCTCGTTACCCTCGGTGCCATAGCCATGGCCGACATAGTCGGTGGCCGAGGCGCCGACCGCGATCAGGTCGGTCGCGCTGCCCTGGCCGAGCTTCATGTCCTGGATCATGCCGGCGGCGAGCGCGAGGATCGCGGCGTCGAAGGCGGGCGAGGCGCGGAACTTGCCCGCGTCGCCGGCGGCTCGCTCGAAACGGCCGCTGCCGACGGTCTTGCCGCCGCCGACCGGGATGGCGCGGTCGTGCGGCAGGCAGAAATCGGGTTCGTCGAGCGGCCCCTGTGCCTGCGCGATCAGCGCCGACACGGTTGTGTTGGTACGCTCGACCACCGGCGGCGCGACTCGGCCGGCATAGGAGACGAACGCCTTGCCGTTCCACCACCAGAGCTCGTCCACCTTGTGGCCGCCCATCATCACCGCCGCGCGGTCCTTGCCTGCCACCGACACGACGCGCGCCGCCGGGTTCGCCGCCTTCATCCGCTCGCCGAGCGTCGGGACGAGCAGATGCTTGTCTGACACGGTATATTTGGAGGAGGTGCTGCCGGGCACGCTCTCGTCCTCGGCGCAATAGACCTGCTTGTCGGCCCGCGGCGTCTTCAGGTCGGTCCAGTTGTTGGCGATGATGCCGGTATGTTCGGGGCGGAACCCGGACAGGATGGTCGAATGGCCTGGGCAGGTCTCGGTCGCGGCATGGCTCTGATAGCCCGAGGGGAAGACCGCGCCGTTCAGCAGCCGCGCAAAGCCACCGGTGAAGCGGTTGCGATATTCGGCGAACAGGTCGGCGGAGAATTGATCGACCGAGATGGTGACGATCAGCTTCGGCGGGGTCCGGGGGGCGGCTGCGGCGCTTGGCGGGGGCGTTTCCTGGGCCTGGAGCGGGGCCGACAAGGCGATGGCGGCCAGGGTGGCGATCGATGCCAATCTTTTCACGTGTTGTTTCTCCGCGCTCAGGTGCAATGCACCCCACCTGCCGCTATGGGCGAGTGGGTGACTGCCGACAAGGATGGGCGATGCGCGCGTTCGGTTACCTGATTGTGACGATGCTGGCCGCGATGTTCGCGGCGGCAAGCGCCCCGGCGGAGGCGCCGGGCGCCCTTGGCAAGGGCCCGCACCTCGCGATGCGCCTGGTCGCCGAGAGCATGACGCCGGCCGCCGGGCAGGACGTGGCGCTCGCGCTCGACTCGCGGCCCGAGCCTGGCTGGCACGGCTATTGGCAGAACCCTGGCGACGCGGGCTTTCCGGCGACGCTCAAATGGACTCTGCCCAAGGGCGTGACCGCGGGCGAGCCGGCCTATCCGGTTCCAGGCATGCTGCTGATGGCCGGCCTGATGAACTATGTGTTCGAGGCGCCCTACGCGCCGCTGGTCACGCTCAGGATACCGGCCGGACTCGCGCCGGGAACGGCGCTGCCGGTGAAGCTCTATGCGCAATATCTCGTCTGCACCAAGACGGTTTGCGTGCCAGAGGAGGCGGATCTGTCGGTCGACCTGACGATCGGCGACGGCGCGGTCACGGCTGAATCCCGCGCGCGTTTCGATGCCTGGCGCCGAGCGATCCCGAAGCCGCTCGATGCGAAGGCGAGCTTTCAGGCCGCGGCGGGACAGATCCGGATCGCCATCCCCTATCCCGCGAGCGCGCCGCTGGCCGACGCTTATTTCTTCCCGGTCACGACCGGCCTGGTCGATTATGCGGCCGGGCAGAAGGTCTCCCACGACGGCGACCGGGTCGTGGTCGAGACCAAGGCCGGCGTCAGCGGCGGCGCGGGGCCGCTGGTCGGCGTGCTGCGGATCGCGCCGGGGCAGGGGCTGATGGTGACGGCGGCGGCCGGAACCGTCGCTGCCTCTTCGACTGGCATTCCGGACGGTGTCCTGATGGCGACGCTGATCGCCTTTGCCGGTGCGATGCTTGGTGGGCTGATCCTCAACATAATGCCCTGCGTCTTCCCGATCCTGAGCCTGAAGGCGCTCAGCCTCGCGCGCGGGCATCTCGATGAACGCTCGGCGCGGCACGAGGCGCTTGCCTATACCGCGGGGGTGGTCGCGGTATGCGTGGCGCTGGGCGGCGCGATCCTCGCGCTCCGGGCTGGCGGCAGCGCGGTCGGCTGGGCGTTCCAGCTTCAGGATCCGCGGGCGATCATGCTGCTGCTGCTGCTCACCGTGGCGCTCTCGCTGAACCTCGGCGGCCTGTTCGAGATTCCCACGCCGCGCTTCGTCAACCAGGCTGGTGGTGCCGGCGGTGCCTTCGCGACCGGCGCGCTGGCGGCGTTCATCGCGACTCCCTGCACCGGCCCGTTCATGGGCGCGGCACTGGGCGCGGCACTGATCCTGCCCTGGCCCGCCGCGCTCGCTGTATTCGCCGGGCTCGGGCTTGGGCTTGCCTTACCCTTCCTGGCGCTGGGCTTCGTGCCGGCGCTGCGCAAGCGCCTGCCCAAACCGGGCGCCTGGATGGAGACGTTCCGCCGTTTCCTCTCGATCCCGATGTGGCTCACCGCCATCGCCCTGGTCTGGGTGCTTGGCCGCCAGACCGGCGTTGACGGCATGACTCAGGGGCTGCTCGTCGCGCTCGGCGCGGCGGTTATACTGTGGGCGGCCGGCCGCCGCCAGGCACGCGGGCTGGGCTTCGGTATCGTCGCCATCGCCCTGCTGCTCGCGATCGTCGCGGGCGGCATCTGGCTCGCCGCGACCGCGCACCGCCCCGAAGCGGCGGGCGCGAAGGCGGCCGGTATGGCTGAGCCGTTCAGCGAGGCGCGGCTTGCCGCGCTCCGGGCCGAGGGCAGGCCGGTGTTCGCCTATTTCACCGCCGACTGGTGCCTGACCTGCAAGGTCAACGAAAAGGTGGCGATCGAGACCGAAGCGACTCAATCCGCCTTTGCGGCGCACAAGGTCGCGGTAATGGTCGGCGACTGGACCGACGGCGATCCAGCGCTCGGCCGCTTCATCCAGGCGCACAACCGCGCCGGCGTGCCGCTCTACCTCTATTACGCGCCCGGCGCCGCCGAACCCCAGGTGTTGCCGCAGGTCCTCACACCCGGAATACTGGCGGCGCTCGGCTCTTGACGGGTAGAAGCAGGCGCTTGGTTTCGTCAGCACGCTGGCAGGAGCGGAACCGCACAAGATCGAAGAGATTTACGGCGAGCAAAGGGTCGCCGATTGATTAAATATCGACCTCCTCGGTCCAGTTTGGATTCTTCAGCGTCCCGGACCATTTGGGTTTTGAGTCCGCGAAGACGATAAGCCGCCAACCCACTTTTCCCAACGTGTTGCATTCGGCATGTTCGGGCAGGCGCTGGCCGGGGCGCATCACGATTTCACCGCTACACCTCGAGCATTGATAAATGCCCTGATACGCGACGGGACTCCCTGTCGCGAGCACTTCGTCGTAGCAGGGCTGGTCGCAATGCTTGAGATAGTCGCCATATTTGAACCAGGGCATGAGCGATCAATTCGTGCGTGGCGGGCAGGTGTGCGGCGGGCATTCGTCGCTGGGTCGGCAGCCATTGCCCGGAATGCAACTCGGCGTGCCGGGCGTGCATAGCGGGCCGCACCCCCAGGGATTGCATGGGGACGGATCGGCGGGCGCGCATACTGGCGAGCATCCAGCTGGGTTGCATTCGGGCGTGCAGTCGGCGTTGATGGTGTTCGCCCTTGCCTCCTCCGCATATGCAATGCGAAAGGCAGTTAGTGTCGCGCCCTTTACAATCTCGCTCAACGTTGACGCCCTGATATTCCCGACATTCTCATGGCGCGAGAAAATGCAAGGGTAGCAATTTCCATCGAACGAAACAGCAAGCGTTCCCTTCCAGCATCCGCCGCACAGCGTTTCGGATTGCGATACGAAAGGCGTTATCTTGCTTCCTCGCCCGACGGGCCTGACATTGTCGACACCGATTCTCTGTCGGCTTACGCCAAGATGCTCAAGGTAGATCATCGTTCTTTCGATATCATCTCGAACGGACGCTTGCTTTTCGTCTTCCAGATTTATCAACCCCACTCGAATGGGAATGTCGTGCTCAAGCGCCAATTTGATGCCGGAAACTGTCTGGTCGAAGCTTCCATCAGTCAATGTTATGGCATCGTGCTTGCGAGCATCCGCAGAGTAAAATGAGGTGGCGAGTTGCACGCCGAATTTGGCCATGAGCTGGCAAACCCCCTCGCCCAGAAGGGCGGCATTTGAGAATATCTCGATATTCGAGAACCCGTTCTCGCCGGCGAACGTGATATAGTCGTTGATTCTGGGGTGCGTTAGCGGCTCGCCTCCAATGAACTGAACGCCCTCGCAGCCCAGCGCCCTGGCTTGAGCAAGCAGGTCGAGCCAATCGATGTCGTTGTGCGGCCTAGCGGGCGATGATGTGGTGTAGCAATGGCGGCATCGAAGGTTGCAATGTTGAGTCAACTCAAGCCAGATAAACCGCAACCCCTTCGCATGATCCAAGATGTCATCGGCATGATCATAGTGCTCATGAATGCGAGATTCGCCTGCGATTTCCAGTTCGAGCATGTCGACTCCTCGGCGCTACGAAACGCAAATCAAACATCATTCAAAGTCGAGAGAATGCAATAACGACTGCTGCGCATTCGCGGTTGAGCTATCTCGCTTCTAAGATTGCCGATTCGTGTCTTGATGAAACCTATGCTTTTCCGCGGAAGAGTCCATATCCGGATTGATCATTGTATCGGCTGCAAGTTTCAGATGTGAGGATGCGTGCGGAATGATTCAAACATTGAATATGTCCGACAGAAAACGAGAGGAATATGGATGTCGTTACTCCCAAAGGTTGCTCATGACACTGGCGGGCGGATGCCAGGCGTCTTATCTTGACCATCAGGCTGGGGGCAGTTGCAGCGCGAAGAACGCCCCTTGTGCGTCGCAGCAAAACATCGCAGCATGGAACCAGGCGGTCATATGGGGGCTTTACCGTTTCGATGGGGATAAGAAGCGCGTTTGACGAGATCATGGGGCAGGGCGGTTCGACCACGCCGCGACCGGAACTCGCCGCGCTTGGCGACTGGCTGGACGAGACGCCCGACGCCGAACTGCGTCGCCGCCAGCAATCTGCGGAGGCGACCTTCCGCCAGCTCGGCATCACCTTCGCGGTCTATGGTGACAGCGACGCGTCGGAACGCATCATCCCCTTCGACATCGTCCCGCGCATCTTCCTCGCTGACGAATGGTCGCGGCTATCCGAAGGGCTGGTGCAGCGGGTCGAGGCGATCAACGCCTTTCTCGACGATATCTATGGCGATCGGAAGATCCTCAAGGCGGGTATCCTTCCCGAGGACCTGATCTTCGGCAACCCGCAGTTCCGGCCCGAGATCGCGGGCATGCGACCGCCGCATGGCATCTGGGCGCATATCTGCGGCATCGATCTTGTCCGTACGGGCCCCGACGAATTCTTCGTGCTTGAGGACAATGCCCGCACTCCCTCCGGCGTCAGCTACATGCTTGAAAATCGCGAGGCGATGCTGCGCCTCTGTCCCGAACTGTTCCGCGACTTCCGCGTGGCGGCGGTGGACAGCTATCCCGACCGGCTGCTCGAGACGATGAAGTCGGTCGCGCCGCATGGCTCGGGCCAGAATCCGGTCTGCGTCGTGCTGACGCCTGGCCATTACAACTCGGCCTATTACGAGCACAGCTTCCTCGCTGATTCGATGGGCATCGAGCTGGTCGAGGCGGCTGACCTCGTGGTCGACGACGATATCGTCTGGATGCGCACCATTGCCGGGCGGGTGAAGGTCGATGTGATCTACCGCCGCATCGACGACGATTATCTCGATCCTTTGGTGTTCCGTCCGGATTCGATGCTCGGTGTGCCTGGCCTGATCGCCGCTTATGCTGCGGGCAATGTCGCCCTGCTCAACGCGCCGGGCAACGGCATCGCCGACGACAAGGCGATCTACAGCTACATGCCGGAGATCGTCCGTTTCTATTCGGGCGGCGAGCCGAAGCTGCCCAATGTCGAGACCTGGCGCTGCCGTGAGCCGCAGGCGCTGAAATACGTGCTCGATAATCTCGAGGATGTGGTGGTGAAGCTGGTCGACGGTTCGGGCGGCTACGGCATGCTCGTCGGCCCGACCGCGACCAGGGCCGAGATCGAGACTTTCCGCGCCGCGCTGATCGCCGAGCCACACCGCTATATCGCCCAGCCGACGCTCGCGCTGTCGACGGTGCCCACCCTGAGCGACAGCGGCCTCGCCCCGCGCCACGTCGACTTCCGGCCTTTCGTGCTGACCGGATCCAGGGGAGTCCAGGTGGTACCCGGCGGCCTGACCCGCGTTGCGCTCAAGGAGGGCTCGCTGGTGGTGAACTCGTCGCAGGGCGGCGGGACCAAGGACAGCTTCGTGCTGATGGACGGCGGGAACAGCCAGACTCAGGGGCAGCAATTGTGAGGGCCGTAGCGCGGATCCTCCACGGTATGGGGAGGATCTAACGATGCTCTCCCGCACCGCCTCCTCCCTCTACTGGCTCGGCCGCTATATCGAGCGCGCCGATTTCATCGCACGGCTTGTCGAGGCGACCGTCCGGCTCGACGTTCTTTCGCCACGCCCCGCCGGCGAGGCAGCCTGGGCCAGCGCCCTCGCCGTCACTGAAACCGACACCGCCTTCGCCGCCACGGGCGAGACAATGACCCAGCAGCATGTCGTGCGGTTCCTGACGCTCGACGGGAGCCACCCCGGGTCGATCGTCCGCTGCCTCGACATGGCGCGCAACAATGCGCGCGCGGTGCGCACCGCGCTGACCCGCGAGGCCTGGACGGCGATCAACCGCGCCTGGCTGATCTTTCACAGTCGCTCGAGCCCCGGCGGCGTTACCGCGACGCTCGGCCTGGTCGATGCGGTGAAGACGGAGGCGCGGGGGTTCGAGGGGGCGATCCACCGCATGCTGCGCAACCAGACGACCTGGTTCATCCGTCTCGGCCAGGCGGTCGAGCGTGCCGACAACACCGCCCGCCTGCTGGATGTGAAATATCACCTGCTGCTGCCCAAGGGCGAGCAGGTCGGCGGCGTGGTCGATCGCGACCAGTGGACCACCATCCTGCAGACCGTGTCCGCGGTCACCGCCTATCGCTGGCTTTATTCGGAAGGGCTGCGGCCGTCGAACGTGATCGACCTGCTGATCTCCCGCGCCGAACTGCCGCGCAGCCTCGCCGCCTCGGCCGAGGAGACGCTCGAAATCCTCAACCTGCTCGCCAAGCGTACCGGCCTTCACGGCGAGGCTGACCGCATGGCACGGATGCGCCAGCAGCGATTGGCCAAGACCCGTTCGGGCGAGGTGATCGCCAACGGGCTGCACCAGTATCTCCAGGCCTTCAACGCCGAGAATGATCTCCTCCACGAGGCGATCGGCCGGCAGTTCAAGTTCGGCTGATGCGGATAACGGTCGACCACCGAACGATCTATCGCTTCTCGGTGCCGCAAGGGCGCCTCACCCAGATGCTCCGCCTCACGCCGGAGGATACGCACGACCAGACCGTCGCGGGCTGGCAGCTCCATGTCGATTGCGATGCGCGGATGCGGCCGGGTCGCGACGGCTTCGGCAATCGGGTGACGATGCTCTATGTCGAGGGCCCGATCGGCCATATCGAGATATCCGTCTCGGGCGAGGTGCTGACCAATAGCTCCAACGGCATCGTCTATGGCGCGCACGAGCCGCTGCCGCCGCCCCTGTTCCTGCGCGCCACGCCGCTGACCGAGCCGAGCGCGGCGCTGGCCGGGTTCGCGGCGGAAGCGGTCTCCGGCAGGGATGATCCGGTCGAAAGGCTCCATGCGCTGAACCTGGCCTTCCACAGGCGTTTCGCGCTCGATCGCGGACGTCCCGTTTCCGGGCGGACCGCGGCGGAGGCATTCGTGCTGGACACGGCGACGCCGCGCGATTTCGCGCAGATGTTCGCCGCTGCCGCGCGCGGGCTCGGCGTGCCGGCGCGCTATGTTTCGGGTTACAGTTCGGTCTGCGTCATCGGTGACACGCCGCCGGCGCCGCATGGCTGGGCTGAGGCCTGGGTCGAGGGACTTGGCTGGGTGGCGTTCGATCCGTGCACCGGGCTGTCGGCTGACGAGGCGCACGCGCGCGTCGCGGTGGCGCTGGATTCCGGTGGCGCCGCACCCGTTGCCGGATCAAGGCTGGGCGAGGGTGATGAGGAGCTCGACGTTGACCTGCACGTCGGAAGAGGAAGTCCGCAGGATTGATTCAGCGCCCGGCTGGCGGGAGGGGCCGTGGCGTTCAGACCAGTTCGTCGGCCATCAGCACATTCTTCTGGGCAGGCGGTGCGTAGGTCGCGTCCTCGTCGGTCAGTACGGTCCAGCCGGTCGGGCCAAGCACTTCGATTGGGCGGTAGCGCGTCTTGTACGCCATGCGCTCCGACCCCTTCACCCAATAGCCGAGATAGACATAAGGCAGGCCGATGCTCCGCGCGCGCAGGATATGGTCCATGATGATCATGTTGCCCATGCCCGCCCGCAGCGAATGTTCGGCGTCGAAGAAGCTGTAGATCATCGACAGCCCGTCCGCCTGCTGGTCGGTCAGGCAAGCCCCGATCAGCCGTCCGCGCACGCCGTTCTGCGCCGGCTCGCGATATTCGATGATGTAGCTGTTGACTGGCGAATGCTCGACCATGTCGGCGTAATCGCCCTCGTCCATATCGGCCATGCCGCCTCCGGGATGACGTGAGGCGAGATAGCGGCGCAGTAGCTGATATTGTTCGTCGGTCGCCCAGGCGCGGCAGGGGCTGACCTCAAGATCCGCATTGCGACGGATCTGCTTGCGCTGGGTGGCGTTGGGCACGAAATCCGATGCGACGACACGGACGGAGACGCAGGCGGTGCAGCCCGCGCAGCTTGGCCGGTACGCGACTGACTGGCTGCGGCGGAAGCCGATCCGCCCAAGCGCGTCGTTGAGATCGCCGGCATGCGGGCCGTTCAGTTCGGTGAAAACCTTCCGCTCCTGGCGCCCCGGTAGATAGGGGCAGGGCGATGGGCTCGTCACGAAGAAGCGCGGAAAACGAAATGGCGCGGTCACCGCCTATAACCCCCTTTTCCACCCTGGCCCGATGCCTGGTTCGACCCCGTTATGAATCGCCTGAGTCGTGATGAAAAGCGGCTTTACCATGAAAGAGAGTTAACGCCGCGGTTGCTTTGAGTCTTGGGGATTCATGGTCCGAGCGGACTTGACGCGCAGCATATCGCATCCCGCGACTCGCGGATAGAGTCGCGGGAATCGGTTCACCGCAGCTGTGATTCATTTCGTCAGGCGAGTTCGACCGGACTGACTTCGTATCCGTCCGCGCGCAGCGCCGCCATCAGCCGGTCGAGATGCGCCTTGTCGCGCGTCTCGCACTCGATGTCGGTGATCAGGCCCTTGGCCGGCAGCGTGGTGAACACGCGCTGATGATAGATTTCGATGATGTTGACGCGTTCCGCGTCGAAGATCCGGGCGACGTTGAACAGCGCGCCGGGCTGGTCCTGCAGGCGGATGCGCAATCGGGCGAGCCGGCCTGACCGGGCAAGGTCGCGCAACAGCACATTGGCGAGCAGCCGCGTGTCGATATTGCCGCCGCACAGGATGATGCCGACGGTCTTGCCCCGGAACCGCTCGGGATGCTGCAGCAGCGCGGCGAGGCCGGCGGCGCCCGCGCCCTCGACCACGGTCTTCTCAATCTGGAGCAGCAGGCTGACCGATTCCTCCAGGCTTCGCTCGCTGACCAGCACGATGTCGTCGACCAGCGCCTTCACCATGCGCGAGGTGATCCCGCCGGGTTCCTTCACCGCGATGCCCTCGGCCAGCGTGTCGCCGGCGCAGGGAAGATCGGTGCCGTTGAGGCGGTTGTACATCGACGGGAAAAGCTCGGCCTGCACGCCGATCACCTCGACTGGATGGTCGGCCGCGCGGGCGACCGTCGCCGTGCCGGAGATCAGTCCGCCGCCGCCGATCGGCGTGATGAAGGTGTCGATCGCCGGTGCATCTTCCAGCATCTCCAGCGCGACCGTGCCCTGGCCCGCGATCACGCGGACATCGTCGAACGGATGGACGAAGGTCAGGCCGCGCTCCGTTTCAAGCTCCCGGGCATGGGCATAGGCTGCGTCGAAGGTGGTGCCGAACAGCACGACGGTCGCGCCGTGGCCCTCGGTCTGGGTCACCTTCACCGTCGGCGTCGTGGTCGGCATCACGATCGTCGCGGGAATGCCGAGCCGGTTGGCGTGATACGCCAGGCCCTGTGCATGGTTGCCGGCCGAGGCGGCGATCACGCCCTTGGTCTCCGGGGCGAGCTGCAACAGCGTGTTGAGTGCGCCGCGCTCCTTATAGGCTGCGGTGAACTGAAGGTTCTCGAACTTCAGATAGACGGTGGCGCCGGTCAGCCTGGACAGCGTCTTGCTGATGAAGGTGGGCGTCCGGACGATCGACGTGGCGATCCGCGCATGCGCCGCCTTGACGTCGGCCAGGGTGACGGGGAGCGTTTCAGCGGCGGGCAGGGGATCGGTAGCCATAGCTGCGCGAGGTAGGCCCTGAAATCGTCAGCCGCAATGGTCGTTACTGCATGCGCCCCGTCACTCTCATCTAGCATGAGGCGGAAACAGCCCCTATCGCGGCGCGATGACCAATATCGCATTCATCGGAACCGGAGTGATGGGCGCGCCGATGGCGGGACATCTCGTCGCCGCCGGCCATAGCGTCACCGTCTATAACCGCTCGCGCGCCAAGGCCGAGGCCTGGGCCGGGAAACATGGCGGCACGGTCGCCGCGACCCCGGCTGAGGCAGCGGCCGGCAAGGATGCGGTGTTCAGCTGTGTCGGCAATGACGACGACCTGGCCGAGGTGACGCTGGGCGCCAACGGCGCGTTCGGCGCGATGGCGGCGGGCGCCCTGTTCGTCGATCATACCACTGTTTCAGCACAGATCGCGCGTAGGCTGGGGGAAGAGGGCGGGGCGAAGGGCCTGCTCGTGGTCGATGCGCCCGTCTCGGGTGGCCAGGCGGGCGCCGAAAACGGCAAGCTCTCGATCATGTGCGGCGGCACCGCCGAAGCGATGGCCGTGGCCGAGCCACTGATGCAGGCCTATGCGCTGCGCATCGTCCATATCGGCGCGGCGGGTGCGGGCCAGACGACCAAGATGGTCAACCAGATCGCGATCGCGGGCGTGGTGCAGGGCGTGGCGGAAGCATTGCGTTTCGCGCAGATCGCCGGGCTCGACACCGACAAGGTGTTCGAAGCGGTATCGGGCGGCGCTGCGTCGAGCTGGCAGATGGTGAATCGCTGGGCGACGATGAGCGAGGACAAGTTCGATTTCGGCTTCGCGGTCGACTGGATGCGCAAGGATCTGGGCCTCACGCTTGACGAGGCACGGCGGAACGGTGCCACGCTGCCGCTGACGGCGCTGGTCGATCAATTCTATGCCGACGTCCAGAAAATGGGCGGCGGCCGCAACGATACGAGCTCGCTGGTGCGCAGGTTGCCGCGGTGAGGCTCCTTGTCTCGGCGTTGGCCGCACTCGCATTTTCCACGCCCGCTTTCGCTGATGCCCTGGTCGACAATGTCAACGGCATGACGCTCGACAAGGATGGCAAGGTCATCCATTTCAACGGCCTGCTGATGACGCCCGACGGCAAGGTCATCCGGCTGATGCAGCCCAGCGACAAGCGTCCGGAGAAACTTGACTGGCGCGCCGACATGAAGGGGAAGGTCCTGCTCCCCGGCTTCATCGACGCGCATGGTCATGTGATGGAACTGGGCTTTCGCGATGTCGAACTCGATCTGTCGGGCACGAAATCGCTCGACGAGGCCCTGGCCAGGATCGCCGTCTATGTCGCCGCCAATCCCGACAAGAAATGGGTCCTCGGCGGTGGTTGGAACCAGGAAGCATGGGGCCTTGGCCGCTTCCCGACCGCGGCAGATCTCGACGCGGTGGTGAGCGATCGGCCGGTCTGGCTGTCCCGCGCCGATGGGCATGCAAGCTGGGGCAACAGCGCCGCGATGAAGGCGGCTGGCGTCACCTCGAAAAGCGTGGCGCCGCCGGGCGGCCGGATCGAGAAGACCGGCCTGCAGCCGAACGGTGTGTTCGTCGACGCGGCGATGGAACTGGTCGCCAAGGCCGTGCCGCAACCCCTGCCCAAGGATCGCGACGCAGCCTTCCTCAAGGCGCAGGCGCGGCTGCTCAGCCTCGGCATCACCGCGACGGCTGACATGGGGACCAGTCTTGACGACTGGCTCAGCTATCGCCGTGCCGGGGATGCGGGCGCGCTGCGCATCCGCATCATGAGCTACAGCAGCGGTGTCGAGACGGCGATCCGGGTCGGCGGGGCAGGGCCCACCTCCTGGCTCTACGCTGATCGGCTGCGCATGGGCGGCGTGAAGCTCTATGCCGACGGTGCGCTCGGTTCGCGCGGCGCGTGGCTCAAGGCTCCGTATAGCGACGTTCCCAAACAGTCGGGCCTTGGCTTCATGGCGGACGACGTCATCCGCAACCTGATGAGCCGCGCGGCAATGGACAATTACCAGGTCGCGGTCCACGCGATCGGCGACAAGGCCAATGCGCAGGTGCTCGATGCGATCGAGGAACTGTCCGAAACCTACAAGGGCGATCGCCGCTGGCGGATCGAGCATGCCCAGATCGTCGATCCGGCCGACCTGCCGCGCTTCGGCCGGCACGGCACGATCGCGTCGATGCAGCCGGTGCACCAGACGTCCGACCGGGCGATGGCGGAGGCGCGGCTCGGACCAGACAGGCTCGCGGGGGCCTATGCGTGGGCCTCGATGCTGAAGAACGGCGCGGTGCTGGCGTTCGGCTCCGACTATCCGGTCGAGAGCCCGGATCCCTTTGCCGGCTGGGCGGCGGGGTTCACCCGGCAGGATGCGGAAGGCCAGCCCTATGGCGGCTGGCGGCCTGAGGAAAAGCTGACTCGCGAACAGGCCTGGTGGGCGTTCACCGGCGCGGCGGCCTATGCCGGGTTCGCTGAAGAGAAATTCGGCCGGCTCGCACCCGGCCAGCGCGCCGACTTCATCATCGTCGACCGGGATCCGTTGCTGGCAAGCCCAAGCGATTTGCGCGCCACGAAGGTCGAGGAGACCTGGGTCGGCGGGCACAAGGAGTTCGTGCGGAAATAGGACGACCTGATCCCGACCGCCATTGCGGTCATCCTGAACTTGTTTCAGGATCCATGCGCGGTCTGGTCGACGGGGGATAACGCCAATGGAGCGTACGCCAGCGGTCTACATCGTCGCCAGTCAGAAGCGCGGCACGGTGTATATAGGAGTCACCTCCAACCCGATCGGTCGTATGATCCAATACCGCCACGGCATCACCGAAGGCTTCGTCACGAAATATGGTGCCACACGGTTGGTGCTTATCGAATTCTTCGGGGACATGGAAAACGCCATCCGTCGGGAGAAGCAACTCAAGGCATGGCATCGCGCCTGGAAGATCAATCTGATCGAAGCGACCAATCCGGGCTGGCGCGATCTGGCACTGGATTATGGCCTCGATCCGCTCTCCACGCCGCGATGGCCGCGCCTGGATGCTGAAACAAGTTCAGCATGACGGATGGGGTATGTTGGTCCCCCCAAAAAAACAAAAGGCCGCGGCACCCCCCGGTGCCGCGGCCCTAAGCCTGGAGACGATTGCCGGGAAGGCTCAGGCGACCTCGGCGACCGGTGCGCCGATTTCGTCCGCGTCGCGCAGCACATAGCCGCGGCCCCAGACGGTCTCGATATAGTTCTCGCCCTCGCAGGCAAGGCTCAGCTTCTTGCGGAGCTTGCAGATGAAGACGTCGATGATCTTGAGTTCGGGTTCGTCCATGCCACCATACAGGTGGTTCAGGAACATTTCCTTGGTCAGCGTCGTGCCCTTGCGGAGCGACAGCAGCTCGAGCATCGCATATTCCTTGCCGGTCAGGTGAACACGGCTACCGTCGACCTCGACCGTCTTGGCGTCGAGGTTCACGGCGAGCTTGCCGGTGCGGATGACCGACTGGCTATGGCCCTTGGAACGGCGGACCACGGCGTGGATGCGGGCGGTCAGCTCTTCGCGGTGGAAGGGCTTGGTGACGTAGTCGTCGGCGCCGAAGCCGAAGCTGCGTACCTTGGAATCCATCTCGTTGATGCCCGACAGGATCAGCACCGGCGTCTGCACCCGGGCGACCCGGAGCTTCTTCAGCACGTCATAGCCGTGCATGTCCGGCAGGTTCAGGTCGAGCAGGATGATGTCGTAATCATACAGTTTGCCCAGATCGAGGCCTTCCTCGCCCAGATCGGTGGTGTAGACATTGAAGCCTTCGGTCGTCAGCATGAGCTCGATCGCCTTGGCGGTCGTCGGCTCGTCTTCGATCAGCAGCACGCGCATCTGGCAGTTCCCCTGTCACTTCGCGGCGCTCGATGCCCCCTACGGCCCGACGCACCCTGCATAAACTATTAACCTGATCAGGAATGAACGCAAAAGGTTAATTCTTCGCTAACCGGCCTGACTCCGCGAGTCGCGGGGAATCCGTGGATCAGGAATTACCCTTAGGCAGATGGTTTCAGGCGGCCCGCCGCTCCTCGCTCGCGCAGATATTGCGAAACCTGTCGGTAAGGAAACTTATCAAGGCTTCCACGCGCGCGGGGCGCAGATTGCCCGGCGGAGTGAGCAGGTGCAGCGCGATCGGCGGCGTGTGCCAGTCGGTCAGGATCGCCTCGAGCGTGCCCGCCGCCAGATCGCCGCCCACGATGAAGTCCGGCAGGACGCCGATGCCGAGGCCAGCCCGGAGCGCCGGCAGCAACGCATCGCCGCTGTTCGATCGCAGCGGCCCGGCCGGTCGCACCGCCGCTTCGCCACCATCGGGACCGACGAAGCGCCAGGGACCGGTCACATTGGTATAGCCGAGACAGGCATGCTCCCCGAGCTGCGCCGGGTGCGTCGGACGACCGTGCTTGTGGAGATAGGAAGGGGCGGCGACGATATGCGTCGCGATCGGGCCGAGCCGGCGCGCGCGCAGCGAGCTGTCGGGCAGGTCGGCGATGCGCAGCGCGACGTCGATTCCCTCTGCCACGATATCGACCTTCGCATCGGACAGGTTGAGATCGATCTCGATCCCCGGATGATCGGCCAGGAACTCGGCGAGCGCGGGCGTCAGGCTGAGCAGCCCGAGCGTCATCGGCGCGGTGACGCGGATCAGGCCATGCGGCGCGGTCGCGGCGTCGTGCGCGGCCTCCTCGGCGGCCATCGCCTCGGCCAGGATGCGCGCGGCATGTTCAGCCAGGCTCTTGCCGCTCTCGGTCAGGGTCAGCCGGCGAGAGGTGCGGTGGAACAGCGATTGGCCGAGATGCGCTTCCAGCCGGGTGACTGCCTTCGACACCGTCGCCTTCGACACGCCGATCGCATCAGCCGCCCCGCTGAACGAGCGATGCTCGACGACGGAAGCGAAGATCGCCCACGCTTCCAGATCCGGCAGACGCATATCCATTCCTCCCGAGCTTGCGGGGGAGATTAGAGTGGGAAACGATCAGTTTCCAGCGTTTCCATTTACGTGGCGATCCAGGCCCCTATCTTGGCGGCAACCCAATTCCTGCTTCTTAGGGAGACATGCGATGATCGAGAAAAGATCGTTCGAAAGCCTGGGCCATGCGGATCATGGCTGGCTCAACGCCCGGCACCATTTCAGCTTCGCCAATTATTATGATCCTGCCCGCATGGGCTGGGGCGCGATCCGCGTCTGGAACGACGACGAGATCGGGCCGAACTCCGGCTTCCCGGCGCATCCGCACCGCGACATGGAGATCATCACCTATGTTCGCAAAGGTGCCATCACCCACAAGGATTCGATGGGGAACGAGGGCCGCACCGGGGCGGGCGACGTCCAGGTGATGAGCGCTGGCACCGGCGTCCGCCACGCCGAATATAATCTCGAGCCCGAGACCACGACGCTCTTCCAGATCTGGATCGAGCCGAAGAGGACCGGCGGCTCGCCGAGCTGGGGCGCCAAGCCTTTCCCGAAGAGCGACCGCAGCGGCAGGTTCGCCGTGCTGGCCAGCGGGTTCGCGGAGGACAAGGACGCCCTGCCGATCCGTGCCGACGCGCGGGTGCTCGGGGCGACGGTAAAGGCCGGGGAGACGATCACTCATAGCGTGGGCGAGGGGCGGCATGCCTATCTCGTCCCCGCGACCGGCGCGATCGAGATCGACGGCCAGCCCTTCAAGGCGCGTGACGGCGCGGCGATCGGCGGCGGCCAGACGGTCGAGATCAAGGCGGTCGAGGATGCCGAGCTGGTGCTCGTCGACTCCGAATAGCGAGTTCCTGTTCCCGCCTCATCCCTCCGGGGCGGGAGCAGGCCGGGGGTGGGCATTCGTCCTCCCCGAACGCCCGGCCAGTTGCAAACCGGGCGCCCACCCCCAGTCCCTCCCGCCCGGATTTCCCATGGCGCGGGAGGGACATTTTTCAGGAGAATTCCCATGCCGAAGGTTCTTGTGCTCTATTATTCGTCCTATGGTCATCTCGAGCAGATGGCGGATGCCGTCGCCGAGGGCGCCCGCGCCGCCGGTGCCGAGGTGGATATCCGTCGCGTGCCCGAAACGGCGCCGGCCGAGGTCGTTGCCGCCGCTGGCTTCAAGGCCGATACGGCGCATCCGGTGATTGAGGGCGTCGAGGCGCTGGCGAATTATGACGCGATCATCATCGGCGCGCCGACCCGCTTCGGCCGCATGTCGAGCCAGATGGCATCGTTCCTCGACCAGGCTGGCGGCCTGTGGTTCCGCGGCGCGCTCAACGGCAAGATCGGCGGTGCCTTCACCTCGACCGCCACCCAGCATGGCGGCCAGGAGACGACGCTCTTCTCGATCATCACCAACCTGCTGCATTTCGGCCTGACCGTTGTCGGCCTGGACTATGGCTTCGCCGGCCAGATGGGCGTGCAGGAAGTGCACGGCAATTCGCCCTACGGCGCGACCACCATCGCCGATGGCGACGGCAGCCGCCAGCCGAGCAGTGTCGAGCTTGACGGCGCGCGCTACCAGGGCCGCCGGATCGCGGAGGTCGCCGCCAAGGTGTTCGGCTGACGTCGGGTATCCGAAGCGTCAAAGGGGGCGTTCGCGGCTTGCCGCGGACGCCCCCTTCCGTGCGATGTCTCTCCAACTCACTACCCGTTCGTTTCGAGCGAAGTCGAGAAACCAGCGTCGGGGCTTAGCAGTGCCTCTCGACTTCAGCCGAAAGGGCCGAGGCCTGTCCTGAGCGCCTGCCTCGGCTGGCAAAGTCGAAGCGCTCGACACCAACTGAGAGGGATGGTCCCCTAATAATAGACCCCCGGCCAGAAGACCGGGATCGGCAGCACGGCCGGCGATGGCCTGGCGTGAGTCACCTGAATCACCGGCTCAGCGATCATCGGCCTTGCCGGGAATTGCGCGCGGGCGCGGGCGAAGATCGTGCGGGCCCGCGCCGCGCCGGGTGCCTGGGCGGTTCTGCCGACCCAGCGCCAGTGCCAAGGCTCCCAGCCGACATTCTGCTTGTTGCCCGCCGGGAAGGACAGTTCGAAGCCGAACTCCCGCGCATGGGCAATCAGCCAAAGGCCGGTGGGCGTGCTGGCCATGCACCATTCGAGATCCCGGCAGCCGGGCGAGGGATGGACCCCGAAGTCGATCGCATAGCCGGTGGAATGCTCGCTATATCCTGGCGGCCCGACATCGTGTGCGCGAGAGGCCGTGTCGCCGCAGGAATCGCGTCCGCCAGCCCGACAGAATACCGACCGCTGATAAGCGATCGTTCGGTAGCAGGAGACACCCCTGAGTTTGTGCGCGATGCCCGGCGTCGCGTTGGCCGCCTCGATCAACATGACGAGGTCGGCCGCCGCGTCCTTTTGCAGGCGGCACGTTCCGCCAAGCGCGAAGCCGGGCGACGTAACGGGCACCATGTCGGTTGCCGGGGCTTCGGCATAGGGCAGGTGGCCGAACATCCGCCCATCGGCGCTGGTGACGCCGATACCGGGTACCATGACTGGTGCGATTGATGCCGGGGTTCCCGCATTCGGGACCTGAGCGAGAACCGGCACCGTACCGAGGCACGCCACCGACAAGACCATCCCGATCGCGTGCTTTGTCTTCGACGTCACGGGGATCCTCTGGCATGTGGGTGCGCGGAGTGGCAAGGGCAGGAAATGCTCCTCGATAAAGTCCTGTTCCTCGATGGCGAGGCAATCGTCATCGACAAGCCGGCCGGCCTTCCGGTCGACCGCCCGCGTGACGGCTCGCTAAGCCTCGAAAATCATCTTGAGGCGCTTGCCTTCGGCTTCCGCCGCT
This sequence comes from Sphingomonas sp. QA11, assembly GCF_028473665.1. GTDB lineage: Bacteria > Pseudomonadota > Alphaproteobacteria > Sphingomonadales > Sphingomonadaceae > Sphingomonas > Sphingomonas phytovorans. The sequence goes on from NZ_CP098774.1 coordinate 497,977, forward strand.
GGCCGCAGGCGGTGCACCGGCTCGACCGCGATACCTCCGGTTGTCTGCTGCTTTCGCGCAACCCAAAGGCGCACGCGCGTTTCCACCATGCCTTCGAGGCAGGCATCGTCGAGAAACGCTATCTTGCCGTGCTTGAGGGCGTGCCCGATGGGGAGAGCGGCCTGATCGATCTCGCCTTGTCGAAAGTCAGCACCGCCGAAACCGGCTGGCGCATGCGTGGCGACCCGAACGGCAAGCCTTCGCGCACCGCCTGGCGCGTGCTGGCGGTGAAGGACGGGCGCAGCTTCGTCGAGTTCCGGCCCGAGACCGGGCGCACCCACCAGATCCGCGTCCATGCCGCCGAGGCGCTCGGTGCGCCGGTGGTGGGCGACCCGGTTTATGGCGACGGCAAGGGCGAGACCCTGCTTCACGCCGCATCGCTGCTCGTACCGCGTACCGGCAAGGATCCGATCAAGGCCGAAGCGCCGCTGCCGGAGCGCTTCCTGAAGGCGGGTTTCAGCCTCTCTGCCAAGCTGTAAAGCACATCCGAACGCGAACGGAGTTTGGCGAGAGCCAAATAGTTGAATTGCACCTGTCCGGTGTCAACGCCTCGAAGCGTTTTGAGCTTGTTGAACAGGAACTCGACAAGGGCACGGTATCCGGCAGACTGGCTAGCGGATGGAGAAGTCCATGATGAAGTCATCCACGAATCTGTATGGAATTTTTCAGTTCGCGATGGTGATATCGTTAAGTTGACAATAAGAGCCGCTGCTCGGTGTATAATAAGCAAGTGTGACGGATTTATTCGCAGTATATGCAGTCAGAAGAGCTGAAACCTTGGCATCATAGTTGTCGTCGGAAGGCTTGTTTATATATAGAAATTCACACGCTGGTAAGGAGGGGCTGACGGATACTCTGAACGCATAATTTGAAGCGCCAGATAGTTGAATTTTATATATATGGCCGCTGTACGTAGAGATGGTTTGCGCGTAGGCGGGCGCAGAAAGAGTTGCTAACAAGATGCAAGTGATAGCAGTTAATATATGGCACGTTGTATCATATGTCTTGTTCATAGGCTCTGTTATCCTAAGGTAATTTACGTTGCGATGTAAGTTAGCGGGACTTTTTTTGATGTATCTCGATTTTTGGATTTGCAAAGTGGTTAATTGAAGGCGATGGGATGGACGGCGGTACGTCGACTGCTCGGTCGCTTGTGCCCTTTTCAAGCTTGCAAAGCCGCTTGGTTCCAAAAAGCTGCCAGTTCCCTGTGCTTGCTCGTTCAACTATAGGCGCGTGCCTCGAATATCCAGTGCCTACGAACCAGCCGGGTGGTATTGTCGCCACCTCGGTTCCTTTTCTCTTCGGACGCCGCTTTTCCGTAGGCACCGAGCCGCTGCCCTTAATCGATCGGCCTGCCGCGCAGCGACTTGACGCTCGACCGCTTCGCCTTCCCCTCCATGCGCCGCGCCTTTGCGGCTTTGGACGGTTTCGTGGGGCGGCGCTTCTTCGGAACGATCGTGGCTTCGCGGATCATCTCGATCAGCCGCTCGCGCACCTCCTGCCGGTTCAGGAGTTGAGACCGCGCGCCCTCGCTCCGAAGGACAATCACACCCTCCCGGGTCATCCGCGATCCCGCCAGAACGGCCAGCCGGTTCTTCACCGCAACTGGCAGGTTGGGCGAGGCGCCGACATCGAACCGCAGCAGCACGGCGGAATCCGTCGTGTTGACATGCTGGCCACCCGGTCCTCCCGCACGCGTGAAGGATTCTTCCAGCTCATCGCTGTCGATCGAGATCGATCGGGTGACGGGAATGGCAGTCATGGTGCCCGGTTAGGCGATTCGGAGTTCTTGGCCAAATGGATGATGGCGCCGGGCCATCTCGATGCCCTGGACGACTTGCGAAGCGAGGCGCCCGGCCTCATCTCGCGCGGGCAGACAAAGGAATATGTGTGTACCAGTTCGACATCACCAGCGGCTCAAAGGCCGAGCTCTATCACGACCTTGAAGCGGCGCTTGGTGCGCTCACCGCTGAAGAGCCTGACGCCATCGCCAACATGGCCAATGCCGCTGCCCTGATCTGGCAATATCTGCCCGACCTCAACTGGGCCGGTTTCTACCGCCTTGTCGAAGGGGAGCTTGTGCTTGGCCCGTTCCAGGGCAAGGCCGCCTGCATCCGCATCGCGATCGGCACCGGCGTGTGCGGCGCGGCCGCGGCCAGCCTCGAAACCCAGTTGGTCGACGACGTCCATGCCTTTCCCGGCCATATCGCCTGCGACGCGGCGAGCCGGTCGGAACTGGTCGTGCCGATCGTCCATGACGGCCGGCTGATCGGCGTGCTCGATCTCGACAGCCCGGAACCGGCGCGCTTCGATGCGGCTGATGCGGCTGGTTGTGAGGCTCTCGTCAGGCTGCTGGCACCCCGCATCGCGGGCTGATCCGTTTCGGGACAGGAGTCTGACTCGCCGAAATCGACGCAATTTGGTAACGAAACTCTTAATCATCGGGCGATCGCGCGCCCTTACGGGAGTTGTTTACCATGCGGAACCTCACGATCGCAGGCCTTGTAATGGTTACCGCGATTACCGCGACTCCGGCCGAGGCGCAGCGGAATCCGTCCAATGGTCAGGGCTGGCAGAATGGCCGGGCCATGCCGCCGCCGGCCGTCGTGCCCAGCATGCCGGCCAGCAATTCTCAGCCGGGTGTGACCTGGAACCGCACTGGCCCGGGCCCGCATGTCGCGCCGCCCGCGACCGTGTCGCCCAATCCGCCCTTCCGCAACGGGCCCGACGGCCGGCGTTGGTCAGGCAACCGTCAGTGGTCTGGTAACGGGCAATGGTCGGGCAACCGCCAATGGTCGGGCGGTAACCGTGGCAATCACGGTGCGACGTCGCTGCCCGGTTATCGTCCGGTCCAGCCGGGGACTCGCCCCAGCCGCTGGGGCGGTTCGGTGGGCGGGCGCTGGTATGCCGGCAGTAACGCGCCCGGTGGCTGGAAGGCCTATCGCCGCCCGGACCGTGGCTGGACGCTGCCGCGCTACTGGATCGCGCCGAGCTTCTTCATCGGCAATTATGGCCTCTACGGCCTGTCCTCGCCGCCCGTCGGGTATAACTGGACGCGCTATTATGATGATGCGGTCCTGACCGATTCCTATGGCCGCGTGTATGATTCGGTCGGTGGGATCGACTGGGATTCCTATGACGACGGGTACGGCTATGGCGACGACTACGCCTATGGCGGCGGCGACGATGGTTATGCTTCCGGTGGAGATGGCTATGGCGCGCGCTACGCGCCGCCGCCGGTCCAATATACCCAGGGCCCGCCGCCGCAGGTCGTGCAGGGCGGTTATACCCAGACCTATTCCTCTGGCTATGCCGGCTCGGGCGGCTATGCGAGCGGCGGTTACTGGTATCCGCCTGCGACCACCACGACGATCACCGTCCAGTCGGCGCCCGTGGTGACCACCACGACCACCGAATATATCGAAACCACCTATCGGCCGGTGCGGCGTGTCTATAAGGCGGCCAAGCGGACCTGGCGTCCCAAGTCCAAGATACGCTGCGCCTGCAACTGAGGTCGATCCGGACACCCCTCCCCGCAAACGGGAGGTTGGGGCCCGCGCCGCGCGCGGGAGAGTGAGGGCGAGCCGGGGGGACTCGCCCTCCTCTGTCTCAAGGGCCTGCGAAGGTCACCAGGCTTTCCGCGCCGTCCGTCCCAAGTGCCGAGACGCCGACGAAATGGTCGTCGACCGGCACGCCCTTCAACACATCGGTCACCGCGCTCGCCGGAAGGTCGATCGATTTCTGCCAGTCCCGCGCGTCGTTGCGGCGCCAGTGAACGCGGTAGCCCGTCGCGCCATCGACCAGCTGCCATTTGACTGTCGTGTCATAACCCAGCGCACCCGAGATCGTGACGCCTGACGGCGCGGCGGGTGCCGCGGCGAGCCGGCGGATCGTCGCGACGTTGATCGCTGTCACCTTGGCGAGATAGTCGAAATCCATCTTGTCGACCGTGTCGCCATAGGCGACGCCTTTCTCGGCCCGCACGTCCTGGTGCTGCCCCTTCCAGTTTTCCGCCGCGACGGTGAAACGGATCGCCGGATAGCCCAGCGCCAGGAACGGGCTGTGGTCGCCACCCCGGCCGAACCGGTCGGGCCTGCGGTCGACGAAGACATCGATCCCGCCCTTGATCTTGCCGGCGATCCCGTCGACCGCCTTGGCCAGCGCGCGGGAGGGGCCGTCATCTTCGCCGCCATTCTGCCGGCGTTTCTGGAGTGTCGGCAGATCCTCCGCCGCGCCGATGCCTTCGGAAAACACCCGCACCCGATCGGCGACGCGCGCACCATTCTCGCCGATCGTATTGCCGACGATGTCGTTGTTGAGCATCGCGGAGACGGTCCACTTCTTCTCCTTCGCCGTCTCCGCCAGCAGGGTGCCGCCCCACAGTCCCTGCTCCTCGCCGGAGAAGAGGGCGTAGACGATCGTCGCGCGGAATTTTTCCTTCGACAGGATTCGCGCCGCCTCGAGCACCAGCGCGACGCCGGAACCATTGTCGTTGGCGCCGGGCGCGTCGCTCGTCGCGTTCATCACGTCGGTAACCCGGCTGTCGATATGCGCGCCGATGATGATCACGCGGCGCGGTTCGATTCCCTGCTGGAATCCGAGCACGTCGACGATCTCCACGCCGTTCGGCGCGCGCGGGCCGGTGAAGCTGCGCGCGATATTGGCGCTGGTGATGCAGCCGCCGCACCCGTCCGAAATCCGGGTCAGCTCGCCCGCCGCCCATCGCCGCGCCGCGCCGATGCCGCGCACCGGGTCGTCGGTGGAGGACAGGCTGTGCCGCGTGCCGAAGCTCACCAGCTTCTCGACCGTCGCCTTCAGCCGGGCGGGGTCGGGGGTGTCCTGCGCGACTGCCGGGGTGACGGCGATGAACTGGACCAGGGCGGCGAGGGGGAGGAAACGATGCATGGCCCAATGGTGGCGGGAAGCACGGGCGCCTTCAACCCTCTTCCGTATTGCCGGCGTCAGCTCAGCCGGTCGATCGCCTCGCGACTCAACGAGCCCGGGATGATCATCAGCGGGATCGGCAGCGCCCCCGCGTCGGTGCCGGCGAAATGCGCGACGAGCGGCCCGGGCGCGCCGCTCGCGGCGGCGCCGAGCACCAGTGCCGAGATATCGGGATTCTCGGCGATCATGTCGCGGATGATCTTCGGGCCTTCGCCTTGCCGCACGGTGATCGATGGGCGCAGGCCCGATTCCTCGAGCAACGTGCCAGCCGCGCCGGCGACCAGCGCCTCGGCATGGATTCGCGCCTCGTCCTCGATCGTCGCCTGAACGCCGCCGAACGCGACGAACTCGGCCGGCGGGATCAGGGCGAGGATCTCGACCCCCCCGCCGGTCTTCACCGCGCGCCGGGCCGCGAAACGCAGGGCGATCTCGCTTTCCGGATTCTCGTCGATCACGACCAGATAGATGCGCATGGCTTACCCCTCTCTGCGCTAGTTGGGCCGGGCCCGGGTTTTGCGCAAGAGCAGCGTCGTTGAACGCACCCGGTCTTGACCCCGCTCGCATCGGGCGCGAAGGGAACGGGCCGCTACGGATTCGGTTAGAGGAAAGCCTCCCCATGTCGATCGAGATCAAAATGCCCGCGTTGTCGCCTACCATGGAGGAGGGCACGCTGGCGAAGTGGCTCGTGAAGGAAGGCGATATCGTCAAGTCGGGCGACCTGATGGCCGAGATCGAGACCGACAAGGCGACGATGGAATTCGAAGCCGTCGACGAAGGCGTGATCGGCAAGATCCTGGTCGCCGAGGGCACCGACAATGTGAAGGTCGGTACCGTCATCGCCACCCTGCTGGCAGAGGGCGAGAGCGCCGATTCAGCCCCCGCGCCCAAGGCCGCCGCGCCGAAGGAGGAGCCCAAGGCAGACGCGCCGAAGCAGGAAGCCGCGCCCGCTCCCGCCGTGGAAGCGCCCAAGCCAGCCGCAACTCCGGACGCCGCCTCGGGCGATCGAGTGAAGGCAAGCCCGCTCGCCCGGCGAATCGCCGCGGAAAAGGGCGTCGAGCTGTCGGCGCTCGCCGGTACCGGCCCGAACGGCCGCATCGTCAAGGCTGACGTCGAAGGCGCCAAGCCCGGCGCCGCGCCTGCCGCTGCCGCGCCAGCACCTGAAGCCGCCGCTCCAGTTGCTGCACCCGCCAGGCCGGCGGTCGTCCCCGACATCCCGCATACCGCGGAAAAGCTGTCGAACATCCGCAAGACGATCGCGCGCCGTCTCACCGAATCCAAGCAGACGGTGCCGCACATCTACCTCACGGTCGATATCCGGCTCGACAAGCTGCTGAAGCTGCGCACCGAATTCAACGCCGCCCTCGAATCGCGCGGCGTGAAGCTGTCGGTCAACGACCTCCTCATCAAGGCGCTGGGCGTCAGCCTGATCCAGGTGCCCAAGTGCAACGTCATGTTCACGCCCGACCAGCTCATTTCCTTCCAGCGTGCCGACATCTCGGTCGCCGTCTCGACGCCGTCGGGCCTGATCACCCCGATCATCGCGGGGGCCGATACGAAGGGCCTTGCCGCTATCTCGGAGCAGATGAAGGATCTCGCGACCCGTGCCCGCGACAACAAGCTGAAGCCCGAGGAATATCAGGGCGGCACCGCCAGCCTTTCCAACATGGGCATGTTCGGCATCAAGCAGTTCGAGGCGGTGATCAATCCGCCCCAGGGCATGATCATGGCGATCGGCGCGGGGGAGAAGCGCCCCTGGATCATCGACGATGCGCTCGGCATCGCGACGGTCATGTCGGCGACCGGCAGCTTCGATCACCGCGCGATCGATGGCGCCGATGGCGCGCAGCTGATGCAGGCGTTCAAGGCGCTGGTGGAGAACCCGTTGGGCATGGTCGCGTGAGGGCGCGGTGAAGCGGACTCTCTTCGAACTGCTTCATATCGCGGCCGGCCTCGTGGGCACGGCGCTGCTCGCGTCGGCTGCTGCCTGGGGCGTGCCCCGCTCGGCGGGCGCGATCTGGGATGTCGCCTATGTCGTGATGGCGGTGGTGGCGTTCATGGGCATCAGGCCGCTCAGGCTCGCCTGGCGCGCCGATCAGGAGTCGAAGACCGGCCAGCCAAGCGCCAATGGCTGACCGCCCTCCCGAAAGCCCGCCCGTCATCCGGGCAACCGCGATGGCGGCGGATGCGAACCCCTATGGCTTCATCTTCGTCGGCTGGCTGATGGGGCAGATGGCCCTTGCCGCCGGCTCCGTCGCCTCGCGCCATTGCGGCGGGCACGCGCCGGTGGTCGCGGCGAATGATTTCAGCTTCACCACGCCGGTCAACATCGGCGACGAAGTGTCCTTCCACGCCGAGATCGTCGCGACCGGCAAGACCTCGATGACGGTCGCGGTCGAAGTCTGGCGCCGCGACCGCCACGGCGAAGGCACTGCGCAGGCGGCGCGGGGCACCTATATTCTGGTATCGATGGGCAAGGGCGGCAGGCCAAAGGCGTTGGCCGGATGATCGGCATATCTTCTAACCCTTCCCCCCTTGCGGGGGAGGGAGGGGCCCGACGCGAAGCGTTGGGAGGGAGAGGGGGCTCGACGAAGTCGAGCGCACTTGGCAACGCTAGGCACATGCGCTCCCATCCTACAGAAGCGGAACGAGCGCTTTGGCAGGTCCTCCGCAACAAGCGGCTGGCCGGATGGAAATTTAAACGCCAGCAGCCGATCGATCCGTATATCGTCGACTCCGTATGCTTTGCCGCACGGTTGATCGTTGAAGCAGATGGCTCGCGACATCTGGAAAGCACCTGCGACACGCTTCGCGACGACTGGCTGAGAGCCCAGGGCTTCCGCCTCCTGCGTTTCTGGAACAACGACATACTGAAGAATCCGGAAGGCGTTCTTACGTCCATCCTCGTTGCGCTCGAAGGAGACGAACGCGGCATCGAGCCGGTTTCGTCTCCGCCCCCTCTCCCCAGCCCTCCCCCGCAAGGGGGGAGGGAGAAGAAGGATCTACCACGTGGCTGACAGTTTCGACCTCATCATCCTCGGTTCGGGCCCCGGCGGCTATGTCGCGGCGATCCGCGCGGCGCAGCTCGGGCTGAAGACCGCGATCGTCGAGCGGGAGCGTCTCGGCGGCATCTGCCTCAACTGGGGCTGCATTCCGACCAAGGCGCTGCTGCGCACGTCGGAAATCTATCATTATATGAGCCACGCCGCCGATTACGGCCTGAAGGTCGATAATCCCGGTTATGACCTGACGAAGATCGTCGAGCGCTCACGCAAGGTCGCGGGCCAGCTCAACGCTGGCGTGAAGGGCCTGATGAAGAAGAACAAGGTGACCGTGTACGAAGGCACCGGCACCGTCACCGCCAGGGGCAAGCTCAGCGTCAGGCAGGGCGACAAGACCACCGAGCTCGAAGCGAAGAACATCATCATCGCGACCGGCGCCCGCGCCCGCGACCTGCCCTTCGCCAAGGCCGACGGCAAGCGAGTCTGGACCTATCGCCACGCGATGGTCCCGGAAGAGATGCCGACGAAGTTGCTGGTGATCGGCTCCGGCGCGATCGGCGTCGAGTTCGCCAGCTTCTATTCTGACATGGGCGCCGAGGTGACCATCGTCGAGATGCTGCCGCGCATCCTCCCCGTCGAGGATGAGGAAGTATCCGCCTTCATGGAAAAGGCGCTGACCAAGCAGAAGATCCGAATCATCACCGGTGCCGGCATCGAAGGCCTGACCCCGGGCGCCAAGAGCGTTAGCGCCAAGATCAAGGGCAAGGACGGCACGGTGACCACCGAGGAGTTCAGCCACGCCATCGTCGCGATCGGCATCGTGCCCAACACCGAGGATATCGGGCTCGAGAAACTCGGCGTGAAGACCGACCGCGGCCATATCGTCACTGACGGCTATGCGCGTACCAATGTCGAGGGCATCTACGCGATCGGCGATGTCACCGGCCCGCCCTGGCTGGCGCACAAGGCGAGCCATGAGGGCGTTGTCTGCGTCGAGGCGATCGCCGGCGAGAAGCCGCATCCGTTCGAGACCTGGAACATTCCGGGCTGCACCTATTCGCGGCCCCAGATCGCTTCGGTCGGCTTCACCGAGGCCAAGGCGAGGGAAGCCGGCCATGAGGTCAAGGTCGGCAAATTCCCCTTCATCGGCAACGGCAAGGCGATCGCGCTGGGCGAGGCCGAGGGTTTCGTGAAGACGGTGTTCGACGCGAAGACCGGCGAACTCCTCGGCGCGCACATGGTCGGCGCCGAGGTGACCGAGTTGATCCAGGGCTATGTCGTCGCCCGCCAGCTCGAAACGACCGAGGCGGAGCTGATGGAAACGGTGTTCGCCCACCCGACCCTGTCCGAGATGATGCATGAGAGCGTGCTCGGTGCCTATGGGAAGGCGCTGCACATCTGACCGTTCGGTGCCTGCCGGTCATATGGCGCGTGAGGCCTGTCCTTAATGCACCTTCCGGCCGCCTCGGTGGCTGGCCGGCACGAACGGAAGTTGTGTTTCGTCGGATTTCGAATCTGCGCTAGTCCGGTGGCGGGTTCGAAAAACGGCCCGTCACGAGGCGATGGCGGGTCGAAAAAAGGGGGAAGCCATGCTGAAATATCTGGGCGGTGCGTTGCTGGCGCTGGTCGCAGCGCCAAGCACGGCGGAGACGGTGGTCGTCACCGCCGATCACCTGGTCGACGTTGCCGCCGGACGGATCCTCGACAAGCCTGCGGTGGTGATCGTCGATGGCCGGATCACCACGGTCGGCACCCAGGGCGCGGTTGCGATCCCGAAGGATGCGAAGCGGATCGATCTCGCCGGGAAAACCATCCTCCCCGGTCTGATCGACATGCATGTTCATCTGGATTCGGATGCGCGGATCAGCGGCTTCAAGGCGCTCGAATTCACCGACAGCTTCTGGCAGGCGGTGGGTGTGGCGAACGCGAAGGCGATGCTTGAGGCCGGCTTCACCACGGTGCGCAATGTCGGCTCGCGCGGGTATGACGATGTCGGCCTGAAACAGGCGATCGAGCGTGGCTATGTGCCTGGCCCGCGCGTCGTTCCAGCCACTTTTGCGCTCGGCGCGACCGGCGGGCATTGCGACGGGACCGAGGGCCTGCCTCCCAGCTTCGCCGAAGTGCCGACCCCCTCGGTCGCCGACGGGCCGGAGGGCTATCGCAAGCTCGTGCGCAAGGTGCGCAAATATGGCGCCGAGGTGATCAAGATCTGCGCGACCGGTGGCGTGCTGTCGCGCTCGGACGTCGCCGGCGCCCAGCAGATGACCTTCGAGGAGATGAAGGCAGTCGCCGACGAGGCGCACATGCTCGGGCTGAAGGTCGCGGCGCATGCCCATGGCACCGCGGGGATCAACGACGCGCTCCGCGCCGGGATCGACACGATCGAGCATGCCAGTCTGGCCGATGCCGAATCCTTCAGGCTGGCGAAGGAACATGGCGCCTGGTTCTCGATGGATATCTATGACGACGACTATATCCTTGCCGAGGGGGCGAAGAACGGCGTCTATCCGGAATCGCTGGAGAAGGAGCGCGCGATCGGCCGCCGCCAGCGCGAGACCTTCCGGGACGCCTACAAGGCGGGCGTGAAGATGGTCTTCGGCACCGACAATGGCGGGGTCTTCCCCGCCGGCCAGAACGGGCTGCAATTCGCCAAGATGGTCGAATGGGGCATGCCGCCGCTCGAGGCGATCCGCGCGGCGACCAGCAATGCGGCCCAGGCGCTTGGGCGCACCGGCGATGTCGGCACGATCGCGGTGGGGCGCTATGGCGATATCGTCGCGGTCGACGGCGATCCGCTGGCCGATGTCCGCCTGCTCGAACATCCGGCGGCCGTCATCAAGGGCGGTCAACGCATCCGCTGATCCGGAAGCGCAGATGGCTCCGGGATCTTCGGAAAACCTGACGGTGGGGGGCGGGAGTCCGGTTCGCCTCGCCATCGCTGCCTCGCTTCTCTGCTGCGTCGCGCTGGCGGTCTGGTGGCCCGGCGTGGTCGAGTATGACTCGGTCGAGCAGTACAAGCAGGTCCTGAGCGGCATTTATCTCGACTGGCACCCGCCGGCGATGGCGCGGCTCTGGGCGGTGCTGCATCCGCTCGGGCCGGGCGCGACGCCGATGTTCGTGGTCCAGTTCGTCCTGTACTGGCTCGGCCTGGGTCTGCTCGCGGCCGCGCTCGCCCGGTCGGGCAGGGTGCGCGCTGGCGTGGCGGTGCTCGCCATCGGCGCGCTCCCGCTCTTCGTCGGATGGCAGGCGGCCGTGCTGAAGGACACCCAGATGCTCGGCGCGATCGTGGCCGCCACGGGGCTGGTCGGCTGGTGGCGCCTCGCGGACAGGCGCGTGCCGATCATTGCGATGGCGGTGGCGGCGGCATTGCTCGTATATGCGATGCTGGTTCGCGCGAATGCCGTCTTCGCGGTCGTGCCGCTGGTCGTGATGCTGGCGCCATGGTCGATGCGGCTCTGGCAGCGCGGCCTCGCCCTTGTCGCGGGCATCCTCATGGTGCTCGCGGTGAGCCCGCCGATCAACCACGGCCTGCTCGGTGCCGACGAGACTAAGGTCACGCGCACCTTGCCGATTTTCGATCTTGCGGGCATCGCGCATTTCTCCGGCGGCGCCGACGTCCTTCTACCGGCCGAGCGAGCGCTGATCGAGCAGCGCCATTGCTATCAGCCCTATTTCTGGGATCCGCTTGGTGACGACGATCATTGCGGCAGCATCGCCCGGCGTCTCGAACTGATTCCGCCGCGTGCTCTTACTACCCTGTGGCTCGGGTCGATCGCACGTCATCCCATCGCCTATGCCAGGCACCGGCTCGCGCATCTCAATTCGACCGATCGCCTGCTCGTGCCGATGGGCAGGCCCGACGCCGCCCCGCCACGCCGGTCGGAACCGAACGGTATCGGTCTCGGTTCCCCGGGACCGGTCGCGTCGGCGATCGCCTGGTTTGGCGGCTGGCTCGTTGAGACACCCCTCGGCTGGCCGATCGCGTGGATCGTCGTCGCTGCCGTCGGCCTGTGCGTCGCGCTGGCCCGGCCACGGAGCCCCGCGCGCGATCTCGCGCTGGCGCTCGCGGTCTCCGGGCTCATGCTTGAGGCGAGCTTCGCCGTGGTGAGCATCGCCTCCGATCTTCGCTATCATCTCTGGCCGATGATGGCGGCGGTGATGGCGACCATCTTGCTGGCCGGCGAGCGGCGGCCGTCGCGGCGGGCGCTGGTCCTTGGCGGTGCGGCGCTGGCGCTCATCGTAGCGGCCGGGGTCACGGCGCGGATATCGTTGCCGCGAAGTCCGACAAGCTATCAGGGCATGCTGGGCTGAACGATCGAACCTATGCGAGCCCGGCACGTTGGAGCGTTTTCTCCAGAAGAAGAGTGCAGCCAATGCCTCACGCCAGCATGATCGTTACCTGCGCGGGGCCGGACAGCCCGCACGCGTTCGACATCGTCCCGCTCCAGCCCCGCAACGGTACGCTCGATGCGATGTGCCCCGTCTGCGTGGGGCATGGGCAATGGAACAGCGAGATCGATCTGGTGAGCTTTCGCTGCAAGCGCGTGATCTGCGATCATTGCCTCGGCGCAGGGTGGGTAGAGACGGGGGACGATCCCATCGGCCTTCCCGATATCGAGATGACGCCTGGGGGCTACCCGCAATGGACCACGCGATATGTCTCGGCTCAGGAACTGACGGAACAGGATCTCGATCGCGCCCGGCTGATCGCACCATAGAACTCTATCCAGCCAGGCCGGAAGCGCCGATCAATTCTTGTCGGTGCCATTCACCGAGCGAGAGATCGACCCTCCCGTTGAAGCCCTGCCGCTATGCAAACCCATCGGAACATGCCGGATAGCGTTCATGTGTCAGTCGATGATATCCGCGCCCTCCGACTTCAAACGGGCGAGACCATCCTTCATCTGCTGCAATTGTTCGGGCGGGTGTCCCTCCCACTTTGTAACTTCGGCAATGACGCGCAGTGGATCGCGGGAGCGATAGGACAGCGTCGGATTGCCGGGAAACTTCTTGTCGGTCAGGTTGGGATCGTCCACGATCGGCCCGGTCGGTTCCACGACGTAAATCCGTTCTCGCCCACCGTTCGCGGCAAGCTCGGCGCCCCAGATCGCAGCATCGAGCGTGCCCGCCAGATATACCCAGGATAGCGGCGTGGCTTCGGTAAAGTTGGATTGGTAGCCGACGACGATCAGGTCTCCGGGTTTCAGGTCGGCCCGTGTTCCGTGGAAGAATGATGGTGAAAACATGCTGGCGGACGCTGACATGGCTCGCGGCTCCTTTGATGCGAATCGAGGGCCGTTTTCATAGGACAAGGGCCCCCGCTTGCGGCAAGCCCCACCATGGGATACACGATAATAGCGGGAGATGCGGCGAGATCCTGCGACTCAGTTTTCAGCGATACGCTCGGGCAGGGCGGCGGATTGACATCGGCCGGCATGGCTTTCGGCCTCTCGGCCTAGTGAACAGATATGCCAAATATGACATGTCGCAAGAAGCATTGGTCCAACGTCGAATATCTTCACGAGACGGTAAAGAATCCAAACATCCATATCCGCGGGCGAGGCAGCTATTATAGCGACGCCTGGTCGGGCTCGTTTGAGCAGAGCGTTGTCCGCTATCTCTATGGCGACGAATACAGCGCAGCCACCTGGGTGTCGCAATGGCCTGTCGACCAGCTCCATATCGGCGATCATGTGTGCATCGGTGCTGAGGCGGTCATCCTCATGGGGGGCAACCACACCCACCGCACTGACTGGTTCAGCCTCTACCCCTTTCCCGAAGTCATCCTCGATGCCTATGCGAGCAAGGGAGACACGGTCATCGGAGACGGCGCCTGGATCGGCATGCGTGCCATGATCATGCCCGGCATTACCATCGGCGAAGGCGCGGTCATTGCCTCCGGTGCGATCGTCACGAAGGATGTCGCGCCTTATATGATCGTGGCCGGCAATCCCGCTGTTCCAATCCGCCAGCGTTTTCCATCGGAGACGGTCGCTGCCCTCCTCGCCCTGGGCATCTACCAGTGGGAAAAGGCAAAGTTCGATGCATTGAAACCGTTCATCTGCTCGGATGATATCGCGGCGCTCGCTGCCGCGTCGTCAAAATATGATGCCGAGCTGGAAGCGAGGGCCCGCGCGTAGCGGAGGACGGTCGCCGGATCGACCTGATCCGGCCGCCGGCAGTGGGTGAGCGTCCGGGTCCGAGATGGCTTCAGGGCAGCGTCTGGCGGGCGGCGTGCCTGAGCGGACGCCCGATCACGCTGGATCGTTCGCGACCCTGGCTTTGACCCTCGCTACGCTGCGTTCGGAAAATTCGGCGAAAAGAGGCCTGGCGCGTTCGATATTCTTCTCGCGGAACGCGGCAATGGCTTCGCGCAGAAGTTGGCGATCGTTCAAGTCGGCGTTGCTCATCTCGACCTCCGGACGACAATAAGGGGACCAGGCGTGGTTCCGACCGTTAAGCTTGCTCGGCAAACTCGGCGAGCAGTTTCCCGAAATCCGCCATCTCCGGAAACTGCGGGTAGCGATGCTTTGCGGGTGTCTTCGCCCAGGGCAGTGCTTCGCTGGTATAGGTCTCCATGAACGGAACGTACCACCCTGCATCGTCGAGCATCGTCGGGCGGACATTGACGAAGCCGACGTCGAACGCGATCCGGCTGAACACCCAGCTCTTGCACCAGTCGCAATGATGATGCTGCGATTGGTCGCCGTGGAGCCCCCCGATCACGGTGTCGCCCTTCGTCACCGTGAAGCCGTCGGTGGGAATGGCGACGCTGAGCGAATAGGCGCTGGCGCTCATCTTCTGGCAGCCGGTGCAATGGCACGCCATCGTCAGCATCGGCGGCTTGTCGATCCGGATGCGCACCTTGCCGCAGCGGCAGCCACCCTCCATCGGCAGGGTCATCTGGGTCATCGCCGCTCTCCCGTTGCTACTGGACTCGCTCCCTTTGCCACGGGCACAATCGTCGCGACAGGGGAGGAGCTTCATGCCGTTCAGGCGCAACCGCCATCCGCCGTCGACATCGCAAGCGCGTCGATCCGATATCAGGACGCGATGGGCAATATCGGCATGTAGGGGGCGGTCACGCTGACCGCCGCCCATAAGGATCAGGCAGCTTCGCCGTTCGAGCTGACCACGATGATGTCCGGCGCCGGGGCCATCGGCGCGTGGCGCTCGAAATTGCGAGCGCCCGCATCGGCGGCGATATGCTTAAGGCGGCCGTCGATCGACGCGCCATTCTCGATCGCGATCGTCTCATATTCGACATCGCCGGTGATCCGCGCGGCGCGCTCGATGGTGAGCTGGCGCACCGAGACCGATCCTTCGATCGCACCGGCCAGGCGCGCGATGTCCGCCTTGACCGATCCGTTGATCCGGCTGTCCGTGCCCTGCACGAAGCTGCCGCAATTCACGTCGCCGTCGATACGGCCGTCGATATGAAGATCGGCCGTTGCTGACACGTTGCCGACGATGGTGACGTCGGGCCCGAGCACCGAGAACATCCCGCGCTTCCCGCCCGAAGGCTGGAGGGCAGGGGCGGGCGGCAGCGTGGCGCCCGGATCGCGGCTATTCCTGCTGTTGTTGAACATCGACATCCGACTGAATCCCCCACTCCCGAATCGCACGAATGGGTCAGATACCTACCATAGGTTACGGTTTTGCCGCAGCGTCGATGGTCAAATCGCGCGTGCCAGAAGGGGATTGTCGTTCGCCGCGGGGTTGAGCAGTGGCCGGGCCAGGAAAAACGTCGCGACGATCATCGCCACCGCGCCGAGCGCGGCCAATCCCGCGACGCCGCTCAGATAGCTGAGCAACGCCAGGGTCGAGCCCGCCTGGACCAGGATCGCGATCGTCAGGCTTGGCTTGTCGCGGCATACCAGGGCCAGGGCCAGGGCCAGCACATCGGCAAGGAAGAAATAGCGTTCATGCATGCGCGGCAGCAGCCCGGCGGTGACGAGCGTCGCCAGCAAGGCGGCCGACAGCAGCGCCTTGTTGTCGAGAATCTGGGTCGAGAAGCGCGCGATATACGCGGCGGTCCCGCCGATCGCGGCGGCGCAGGCAAGGCCGGACAGCGGCAGGCCGAGCGGCAGCGCCTGGAGGATCGCCCAGATATTCGGCGCGTTGAACGACAGCATCTGGAATGTATCCGCCTGGCGAAGATAGATCGTCGCAAGATCGGCTGCTGGCCAGCCCGCCGCCCAGGCCGGCAGCATCGTCGCGATCGTGACCGCGGGCGCGATGAGCCAGAGCCTCGGCGGCACGCGGCGCTTGATCAGCAGCGCCAGAAAAAACGGCGCGACCAGCACTGCCTGTGCCTTGAACGCCAGCGCCAGCCCGCACCAGGCGAGCATCGCGGCGTGCCGGCGATCCAGCGCGGCGGCGATCCCCATCACGCACGGCGCGGCCCATAGCGCGTCGCACTGGCCGAATAGCGTCGCGTTGAGCAGGATGCTGGGCATCGCGAAGACCAGCGCTGCGGTGCGCACCGGCCGGGACGTATCGAAACGGGTGAGCAGGTGCCGCACGGCAAAGGCCAGCGCCACGGTTCCGGCGATCGACAGAAGCTTGATCAGCGTCATGGCCGGCAGCACGCCGTTGAACAGGCTCAGCGCGGCGAGAAGGTAGAGATAGGGCGGGGCATAGTTGGAAAAGGGCTCGGTGAAGGACGCCACCGGGCCGGTCGCGACGATGTGGTCGAACCAGGGGAGAAGATACGTCGTCATGTCCGTGGTGATAAGCGGCATGGTCATCCACACCACGGCCACCCACAGGACCGTCAGCGCCACGGCAAGGGGCAGCGGGACTGATGGCAGGGCGGGGGCGGGCTTGCGAACCATCATCATGCCCCGGCCTTGCCCCAACGGGTGTTGAGGTCACGTTAAGGGGGGAGCCGCCCGCATCGTCCAAGGTTGCGCCCGGCGCTCGGCTGTGTTCCACTGCCGTCCAACGACACGCGCCCTGGAACACAGGGGAAAGGTGGGAGGATGGCGACAACTGCGGTCGAGCGACCCGTGATTCCGTCGCCACCGGGCCTGCCCGTCGTCGGACATCTCCACCAGATCGCCCGCGCCGGGCTGATCGGTCACCTGCTCGCCGTCAGCCGCGACTTTCCCGAAGGCATCTTCAAGCTCAAATTCGGCAGTCGGATCGGCCTGTTCGTCACCTCGCCCGATCTCGTCGCCGAATTGTGCGACGAGACTCGCTTCCGCAAGATGCCCGGGCCGGGCCTGCGCGTGGTGCGCAAATTCGCCGGCGATGGCCTGTTCACTGCGTTCAGCGAGGAACCGAACTGGGGCAAGGCACATCGCATCCTGCTCCCCGCCTTCAGCCAGCGCGCGATGCGCGGCTATTTCGACATGATGCTTGAGGTGGCCGACCAGCTTGTCGGCAAATGGTCGCGCCTGTCGGGGACTGACGTGCTGGTCGCCGACGACATGACCCGCTTCACGCTCGATTCGATCGCGGTCGCCGGCTTCGGCCACCGGTTCAGCAGTTTCGAGAAGGAGGAACTGGACAGCTTCCTCGAAGCGCTGGGTCGGGCGCTCGGCGAATCGCTCAACATGATCACCCGGCTGCCGATCCAGCAGCGCTTCGCCAAAAAGGCGATGCGCCAGTACGAGGCCGACATCGCCGAGATGAACGCGCTGGTCGACGGCATCATCGCCGAACGCCGCCTTCATCCGAACGACGGCAAGGATCTGCTCAACCTGATGCTGAGCGCGGTCGATCCGGAAACGGGCGAGGGCCTCGACGACATCAACATCCGCTATCAGGTGCTTACCTTCCTGATCGCCGGGCATGAGACGACCTCGGGCCTGCTCACCTTCTCGCAGCATCTGCTGCTGCGCCATCCGCATGTGCTGGCCCAGGCCTATGCCGAGGTCGACCGGGTCCTCCCCGGCGACAAGCGCCCTGACTATACCGACATCGTGAAGCTCGAAGTGATCGAGCGCGTCCTGAAGGAGGCGATGCGCCTTTGGCCGACCGCGCCCGCCTTCAGCGTGGCGCCGTTCGAGGATGTCGTGATCGGCGGCAAATGGCACATGCGCAAGGATCGCCCGATCAACGTGTTTTCGCCCGGCCTGCACCGCGATCCCGGCGTCTGGGCCGATCCGGAAGAATTCGATATCGACCGCTGGCTGCCCGAGGCTGAGGCCGCGCGGCACCCCCATGCCTACAAGCCCTTCGGCAATGGCGAGCGCGCGTGCATCGGTCGCCAGTTCGCCATGGTCGAGGCGAAGCTGGCGCTGGCCATGCTGCTCCAGAAATTCGCGATCAGCGATCCCCATGCCTACAAGCTGCGGATCAAGGAAACGCTCTCGATTAAGCCGGACGAGTTCTACATGCGCGTCCGGCTTCGCGCGCCGCACGAGCGGCTGAGCGTCGCCCCCGTCGAGGATCGGGCGGAGGAAGCGCCCGTCGCCTCGGTCTCCGGCACCGGCCAGCGTTTCGCGGTGCTATATGGCTCAAGCCTCGGCACCGCGCGCGACATTGCGGAGGAGATCGCCGAGCGGGCCAATCTCGATGGGTTCGAGACGATCGTCCGGTCGATGGACGAGAGCTTCAAGGGTGGGGCCGCGCCCGAGGACAAGGTGATCGTCATCGTCACCGCCACCTATAACGGGCGCGCGCCCGACACGGCGCTGGCGGTCGAGAAAGCGCTTGATGCCGGGGCCTTTGAGGGTGCCGACTGGAGCGGCGCGCGCTTCGCCGTGCTCGGTATCGGCAACAGCCAATGGCCCAATTACCAGATATTCCCCAAGCGGGTGGACGCCGCGATCGAGGCTGCGGGCGCGACCCGCCTGCTACCCCGCGCCGAGGCTGACGGGCAGGGCGATTTCGATGGCGCCGTCGCCGGTTTCGTGCGCGATCTGTGGAAGGCGCTGGGCAGCGATTCAGCGCCGAGCGAGTCGGTCTCCACTCTGTCGCTCCAGCCGATCGATACCTCGGCGGCGCGCGCTGCCGCCTTGCCGGAACATGCCCAGCAGCTTGAAATCGCCGGCAATGATGAGATGATCCTGCCCGCCGACGGTCTGTGGGATTTCGCGAAGGAGCCGCCGCGCCCGTCGACCCGTTTCATCCGCATCCGTCTGCCGCAGGGCCAGCATTACCACACTGGTGATCACATCGCCGTCTATGCCCATAACCGCCCCGATCTGGTCGAGCGCGCTATGGACCGGCTCGGCCTCAAGGGCTCGACCCAATTGCGCGTGGACGGGCAGGGCGGGCGCTTCCGCCACCTGCCGCTCGGCCAGACAGTGACGGTCAGGCAATTGCTGACTGATTTCGTCGAGCTGTCCGATCCGTTGCCCCGGCGTGCTCTAGCGGTGATCGCCGCGCAGACCCGCTGCCCCAACACGAAGCGCGACCTGGCGCGGCTGGAGGAGGCATTCGATGCAGAGGTGGCAGGCAAGCGCCTCACTCTGCTCGACCTGCTCGACCAGCATCCTGCCGCAGAACTCTCGCTCGACTCGCTGGTCGAATTGTCGGCGGCGATCTCCCCGCGATTCTATTCGATCGCGTCCAGCCCGCTGGTGTCGCCCGACGTCGCCGAACTGATCGTCGGCACCATGGCGGCGCCCGCTTGGTCGGGCCTTGGCGAGCATCGCGGTTTCGCCTCCGGTTATATGCAGGGCGTCGCGCCGGGCGATCAGGTGTTCGGCTATGTCCGCCGCCCGAACCCGCCCTTCGCCCCGCCTTCCGATACAGGCGTGCCGATGATCCTGATCGGCCCCGGCACCGGCTTCGCGCCCCTGCGTGGCTTCATCCAGGAACGGGCGGCACAAAAGGCGATGGGGAAGGAGGTTGCGACAAGCCTGCTCTTCTTCGGTTGCCGCCATCCCGATCACGACTGGTTCTGCCGCGACGAGATCGAGGGCTGGGCGCGGGACGGGGTGATCGATCCCTATCTCGCCTTTTCCGCTGTCGACTCTCATCCGTGGAAGTTCGTTCAGGAAGCACTCTGGGCCGAACAGGACCGCGTCTGGGCCGCGCTCAGCGCCGGCGCGCAGATTTTCCTGTGCGGTGACGGACGTTTCATGGCGCCCGCGGTGCGCGACACGCTGATCCGCATCCAGATGCAGCAGGCTGGGGACGAGCATGCACAGGGATCGGCATGGCTTGAGGAACTGATCGAGGACGGACGCTTCCACCAGGACGTGTTCGGGTTTGGGAAATAAAGGCCCTCTCCCCTCCGGGGAGAGGGCAGACGAGCGGAGCGAAGTCGGGAGAGGGGCAGTGAGGGAAGGGCGGTTCGACACACTGCCCCTCTCCCCGACCCTCTCCCCGAAGGGGAGAGGGAGTACGCATGCTTCAGCTATCGGGCCAGGACGCCTCGTTCGTCTATCTGGAGACGCCATATACACCGATGCATATCGGTTCGGTCGCGATCTACGATCCCTCGACCGCGCCGGGCGGTTTCGTCCGCTTCAAGGATATCCTCAACTTCATTGGTTCCCGCCTCTCCGGCGCGCGCAGCTTCCGCCAGCGCCTCGTGCGTGTTCCGTTCGATCTCGATCATCCTTACTGGATCGAGGACCCCGAATTCGATATCGAATTCCACGTGCGCCACATCGCGCTGCCCAAGCCCGGTGACTGGCGCCAGCTCTGCATCCAGGTCGCCCGCCTCCACTCGCGCCCGATGGATCTCAACAAGCCGCTCTGGGAATTCACCGTGATCGAGGGGCTCGACAATGTGGAGGGCCTTCCGCCGGGCTGCTTCGCGCTCCTCTCCAAGGTCCATCACGCAGCGGTCGACGGCATGTCCGGCGTCGAGATGTCGACCGCCGTCCATGATCTCGACGCGAGCATGGCGCGGCCCAGGGAGCAGGACCAGTGGAAGCCGGAGCATATGCCCAATGTGGCCGACCTGCTCACCCGCAGTTATTTCAACTCGCTCCGCCAGCCGATGCGCGTGGTTGAGACGATCGGCCGCTCGCTCCCCGGCATGGCCAGGCTGGCGGCGACCGTCGGCAAGGGCGAGGTCAGCCTGTCGAATACGAAGATGGCGCCCAAGACCCGCTTCAACGGCAAGGTCTCGCCCCACCGCGTGTTCGACGCCGTGCCGTTCAGGCTCGCCGACATTCGCGCGATGAAGGATGCCGTGCCCGATGCGACCGTCAACGACGTCATCCTCGCGATCGTCGGCGGCGGCCTGCGCACCTATCTCGAGGACAAGAACGAGCTGCCCAGGGAATCGCTCACCGCGATGGCGCCGATCTCGGTGCGCGGCGAGGGCGAGAAGGCGGCGCTCGGCAACCTCGTCTCGGCGATGGTCATCCCGCTCGGCACGCACATCGCCGATCCGCTGGCGCGGCTGAAATATGTCCATGACGAGGCGGTCAATTCAAAGGCGATGACCAACGCCGTCGGCGCGCGCAGCCTCGCTGATTACAGCCAGCTTATTCCCTCGGGCCTCGCCGGTCTCGCCGCGCGGCTCTACACGAGGATAGGGGCCGCGAACACACACGCACCGGTGTTCAACACGGTCGTCACCAATGTGCCTGGTCCGCGCGTCCCGCTCTATTTCTGTGGCGCGAAGATGCTGGCGAGCTACGGTACCGCGCCGGTGTTCGACTCGATGGGCCTGATCAATCCGGTCTATTCCTATGGCGACACCATCGCGATCTCCTTCACCGCCGACCGGGGCATGATGCCTGACCCGGAAAAATATGCGGCGGCGCTCCAATCGTCGTTTGAAGCGTTGAAGGCAGCGACGCTCGGCGGAACGCAGCCAGTGAAACCCAAAGCCGCGCCCAGGCCAAGGGTCGCGGTCAAACCCAAACCGGCGGCGAAGCCGGCACCTCGCAGGAAAGGAGCAGCATGATGGCCGAGAAAAAGAGCACCACGGAAAAGGTGAAGGACACGATCAACGAGAAGATCGTCGATCCGGCGAAGAAGGCGGGGGAGGCGATGCGCGCCTCGGGCGCCAAGGTCGCTGAGGGAGGCTCGACTGTGAGCATGAAGCTGATCGACCAGGCGGAGAACAATGCCCGCCAGGCCTTTGCCGCGATGCGCGCCGCCGCCGCGGCCAAGGACCTGTCCGAAGTGATGAAGGTGCAGGGCGATTACCTGCGCGACCAGGGTAGCCGCAGCATGAGCCAGGCGCGCGAGATCGGCGAACTGATCATGCAGATCGGCCGCGATGCCGTCGCCCCGCTGAAAGGCGACAAATAACCTTTCGCCCTCTCCCTCGCGCGAGGGAGAGGGCGAAAATATCCGGTCGTCGGCCCGCCTGCGCCTCTCCGAACATGACAATAAGTTCATTTGAACCCGCTTCGGGAGAGGCACATCGTCCCCGCATCCTGCCGCCGGTACCCGGCGGCTTCAGGGGAGAAGAGCGATGTCGCGATGGTCGATTGCAGCCTGTGTCATCACGGGCACCATGCTGCTGGCGGCGGCGCCCGCTTCGGCGCGCAACTATGATTGTTCGAAGGCAGGCAACGCCAAAAAGGCGGCGTGCAAGGGCGCGGCGGTTGCCGCGCCCAAGCCAGCGGTGAAGCCGGCACCCGTCGTGGCGGTGAAACCGGCGCCCGTGGCGGCGGCCAAGCCGGCCGCGGTTCCGGCTGCCGCCCGGCATTATGACTGCTCAAAGGCGGGCAATGCCACAAAGGCAGCCTGCCGCGGCGTAACGCCCGCCGCACCTGTCGTCGCGGCCCGTCCCGCACCGGCCCCTGCGCCGCGCCCGATGCCGGTTTCCCATCCGCAGCCGATGGCGCGGCCGGCTGCGCCCGCGCAGCCGACTGGCCGGATCGTCGCCTGGACGACCAAGACCGGCAAGGTCGTCCACTACGACTGCTCGAAGGCCGGAAACCTCAACAAACAGGCCTGCAAGCAATAGCGGAAGTGCCCGGGCCCGTTATCGGGTCCGGGCCTCAGCTTCTACGCATGCCCGGCAAAGGGATAGACAAGCGCTTTCAGCCCGTTCCGCTCGAACGGCCGCCAGTCGTTCTCAGCCTGGGAGAGCCGGTCGGCGATCGCGTAGAGCACCGCCGGGTTCACGCCGAGCCCGCAATGGCTGCCATGCACCTCGATATTGTCGGTCTCGGGCCCGCGCGGCTCGATGCAATTCTGCCACGCGACCACCCCGTCCTCGCGCGAATAGATCGCGGTCGAGGGCACCGGCGGCGGCGCCGCGCTCTCGCGGAGCTGGCTGCGCACGTCCGGATCGTCGATCTTCTGCCCGGTCAGCACCTCATAGGCGCGCCAGACATTGGTCGCGCGCGGCGTGCCGGTGAAGGGTGATCCGAGCGAGATAACCTGCCGCACTGCCTCGGGCGCTCGGCGTGAAAGCTGGCGCGCCATCACGCCGCCCAGGCTCCAGCCGACCAGGCTGACCTTCTGGCCCGTCGCCTCATTGATCGCGCGCAGCCGCTCGATCAGTTTCTCGCCCTCATAGCCGATCGCCTTGGGGCCAAGGTTGCGGCCGAGCCCCCACTCATGCGCGTCATAGCCGAGATTGCTCAGGAACCGCCGCAGCACGGTGGTCGACCTGTCGCTGGTGACGAAGCCCGGCAGGACCATCACCGGATGTCCGTCGCCGCGCGGCGCGGTGGCGAGGATCGGTGCCGCAAGGCCGAGCGAGCCGAATTCGGCAAGCGCGCGCGGCAGCTCGGTAAAGGCGAGAAGCGCTGACGGCGGCCGTATCTCTTCGGCGCTGGGTGCGGTCATTCGGTCATCCTTCCTGTACATGCAGTCTGAACGTGCTGCATTGCGATATGGTTCATTCGTCGATCCCGAACGCCCGGTGCTGCGCTGTAACCCGCGCGACGTCATGGGCCAGGATCGCCAGGTCGTGCGGCTTGCCGTCGCGGTCGCGGACATGGTCCTTCAGCAGCGCCTCCGCGCGGAAACCCAGGCTCTCGAACAGCATCACCGATCCGATCTGGTCGGGGGTCATCTGCGCCGTCAGCTTCTCGAGCCCGCGCTCCATCGCGACGGTGTAGATCGCCTCGAGCAGGTCGCGGCCGATCCCGCTGCCGCGCTTGCCCGGCGCGACGAGCAGCCGGATCTCGCCGACATGCGCGCTCCAGCCAAGCGGATCGCGCACCAGTGCCGCGGTGCCGACGAACTTTCCTCCATCCTCGGCGACCAGACTGTCGATCCAGCCTTCCTCGATCGCCGACTGCCAGGCATCGACGACGCGGGGATGCTTCAGGTCGCGACCCAGGAACAGCAGGTCATGCTCGGGCAGGGTGTTGGCGAAGGCGAGCATCGCGTCGCGGTCGCCCGGCGCGAACCGCCTGATGTGATGGCTCATGTCGACCTTTCCCCCAACCACTCGACCAGCCTCGGCCATAGCCGCTTGATCGCGTTGCCCCCGGCGACGAGGCTGACATGGCCGCCCTTCAATGTCACCTGTTCCTTGTCGGCCGATCCGATCTTCTCGATCAGCGGCGCGGACGCAGCAGACGGCACGATATGGTCGTGCTCGGCGGTGACGTGAAGGAAGGGCGCGGTGATCCCGCCCAGGTCGATCCGCCGTCCGCCTACCTCCATCGTGCCGTCGTTGAGCTCATTGCCCCACATCAGCTTCTTGGTCGTCTCGCGGAAATATTCGCCCGCCAGCGGCAGCGTGTCGCTCGCCCAGCGATCGAACATGCGGAAGGATTTGACGTACTCGTCGTTCCAGAGGTTATCGATCAGCCTGATATTCCCCGCGATCCGCGCGCCGGGACGCAGCATGTCGAACGCGGTGTAGAGATAATCCGCCGGGCAATTGCCGAACGTATCGACCAGCCGGTCGACATCGAAGAACCGCTTGTCGGCCCAGGCCTGGAACATCTCCATCTTCGAGAAATCGACCGGCGTGGTGAAGGTGACGAGGTTCTTCATCGGCGCGCTCGGGTGCAGCGCGGCCCAGAGCAGGGACAGCACGCCGCCGAAACAATATCCGACGACGGTGAACTCCTCCTCGCCGGTCTCCCGCTGTACCCGTTCGATCGCCGAGGGGATGAAATCCAGTACATAATCGTCGAGTTTCAGGCCCTTCTCGTCCGCGCGGGGCGGGCTCCAGTCGAGCATGAACACGTCGAACCCGGCCTTGAGCAGATATTCGACCAGGCTTTGCCCGGGCACCATGTCGAAGATATAGCCGCGATTGGTCGTCGCCATCACCAGTAGCAGCGGCACCCGATACACCTCGTCGGTCATCGGGCGATATTGATAGAGGTTCATCGTGCCGCGCTGGATCAGCAGATCCTTGGGGCTGGCGCCGAGCACCGGCGCGGGCGAGGCGAAATAGTCGAGCCCCTTGAAGTTGCGCTGCAACGCGCGGTCGAACGCCGTGCTGGCCTGGGTGAACAGGTCGGGGGCGTTCCGGTCGGCCATGGTCAGCGCCGCGACCCGCTCAAGCCGGCTTCTCCGGCGGCTTGCGGGTGCGCTTGGGCCTTGGCCGCTCCGACGGCGCGATGCCTTGCGGAACGCCTGGGGCCTGGGCCATCAGCAACGCCTCGATCCGACCGACCGACTCCTCGATCCGCCTGACGCGGGCCGACAGGTCCTCGACCTCGCTGCGGCTCGGCATGTTGGCGGCGGCCAGCGCCTTGTCCATCATCTGGTGCGCGGCTGCCTGGGCGGTCATCGTCGCGCTGCTGGCGCCCTGCATCACGCGCGAGAATTCTCCCGACTTCATCACCTGGCCGCCGAACTGGTTGGCCATCTGCTCCCACTGGCCGAGCATTTCGCGGAAGAACGCGCCGGGGTCGGGTGGGGTCGTCATGCAACCGCCATCCTTTACCGGCTTTAAGCATCCGTCAAGCGAGCCTGCTGCGGGGCAGGCTGCAGCATCGCCGCAGCAATCAGTCGGTGGCGCCGCCGCCTGTCGGCTCCGGCCCGGCCGCCGTAGCGTCCAGCGTGGAATCCCCGCCCAGCGTGCGATAGAGCGTGACGAGATTGGTCGCCGCGATGAGCTGGGTCGAGACAAGCTGACGGCGCGCGGAATAGAGCGATCGCTGCGAATCCAGATTCTGCAGGAAGGTGTCGATGCCGCCGCGATAGCGCGCATCGGACAGGCGGTAATTGTCGGCCGCGGCGCTGGCCAGCGCCTCGGTCGCGCGCATCTGTTCGGTGATCGTGCCGCGCCGTGCCAGCGCATCCGATACTTCGCGGAACGCTGTCTGGATCGCCTTCTCGTAGCCGGCGAGCGCTGCGTCGCGCTGCGCTTCGGTCTGGCGGACGTTCGCCCGGCCCGCGCCGGCGTTGAAGATCGTATAGCTGGCATTGGCGCCGGCCGAATAGTTGAACGAGCCCCCCTCGAAGAGGCTGCCGAGCGAACCGCTCGCCAGCCCAAGCACCGTCGTCAGGGAGATGCGCGGGAACAATGCCGCCCGTGCCGCGCCGATCTGCGCATTGGCGCCGCGAAGCTGATATTCGGCCTGCACCACGTCGGGACGGCGCAGCAATATGCCTGAATCGATCCCCGCCGGCAGTTCGGCGACGGTCTTGCCGGCCTCCTCGATCGATCCGGGCAGCAGGCCGGGGTCGATCGGCGCGCCGACCAGCAACTGCAGCGCGTTGATATCCTGCGCGACTCTGGTGGTCTGCTGCGCGAGGTCGGATTGCGCGGTGGCCAGCACCGTTTCCGCCTGGCGCAGGTCGGTGCGCGGCGCGATACCGCCTTCCAGCCGGGCCCGGGTCAGCGTGACGCTCTTCTCGGCACTCGCGGCGGTGTCCTGCGCGATCGCCTGCAGGCTCCTGTCGGTGCCATAGGTCAGCCAGGCGGTGGCGATGTCGCCGACCAATGTCAGGCGCGTCGCCCGCGCCGCCGCTTCGGTCGCGAAATAGCTGTTCTGCGCGGCGGTGCTGAGGGACCGGATGCGACCGAACAGGTCGAGCTCGAACGCGGTGATGCCGCCATCGACCGAGAAATTGCTGCGCTCGCCGTTGCCGTTCCCAGTGTCGGCATGAGTCGCTCCCGCCGATACGCCGAGTGCCGGGAACAGTGCTGACCGCTGGATACGATATTGCGCCCGTGCGGCGGCGATGTTTGCCGCGGCGACGCGCAGGTCGCGATTGTTGGTCAGCGCCTGCTCGATGAGCGCCTGCAGCCGCGTGTCGCGGAAGATGTCGCGATAGGTGACGGCGGGCAGCGCCGCCTCGCTCTGCTTGAGATAGGCATCGCCGGCCGGCCAGGACGTCGGCACCGGCACGTCGGGGCGGACATATTTGGGCGCCATCGAGCAGGCGCCCAGCGATGTCGCCGCGAGCAATAGGGTCAGGCGGCGCATCACGCGATCCCCTCTTCGGCCTGCACCGGCTGGGCAGGGGGCGAGGGATGCTCGTGGTGCAGGTGCGCCAGCACGTTGCGGGTGCCCCGGCGAACCAGCACGAAGAACAGCGGGATGTAGAAGATCGCGAGGATCGTCGCGGTCAGCATCCCGCCGATCACCGCCGTACCGATCGCGACGCGGCTGTTCGCGCCAGCGCCGGTCGACACGGCAAGCGGCAGCACGCCGAAGATGAAGGCGAAGCTGGTCATCAGGATCGGGCGGAGACGGATGCGGGCCGCTTCCAGCGCTGCCTCGATCACGCGCCTGCCCTGCTTCTCGGCCTGTTCGGCGAACTCGATCATCAGGATCGCGTTCTTCGCGGCAAGCCCCATCGTCGTCAGCAGGCCGATCTGGAGGTACACGTCGTTCTCAAGCCCGCGCAACGTGACCGCGAAGATCGCGCCGACCAGCCCGAGCGGGATGACGAGCAGCACCGCGATCGGGATCGACCAGCTTTCGTAGAGCGCGGCGAGGCACAGGAAGACGACAAGCAGCGACAGCGCATAGAGATACGGCGCCTGGCCAGAGGAGAGGCGCTCCTGGAAGGACAGGCCGGCCCAGGCGACGCTGGTGCCGGGATATTGCGCGGCGAGCTGCTCCATCCGGTTCATCGCCTCGCCCGAGCTGACGCCCGGCGCGGCCTGGCCCTGCAGCTCATAGGCGGAGAAGCCGCCGAACCGGCTGAGCGACGAGGGCGCCGTGCCCCAGGAGACGTTGGCGAAGGACGAGAAGGGCGCCATGTCGCCGGTCGATCCGCGGACGAACCAGGAGCCGATATCGTCCGGTGCTGCGCGGAACGGCGCATCGCCCTGGACATAGACACGCTTCACGCGGCCGCGGTCGTTGAAGTCGTTGACGTACCGGCCGCCCCAGGCGGTCGACAGCGTCGCATTGACGTCGGCCTGGTTCAGTCCGAGCGTGCTCAGCTTCTGCGCATCGACATCGACCTTCAGCGTCGGCTGGTCCTGCAGGTCGGTCGGGCGCACCGCCTGGAGTGTCGGGTCGGCACGCGCCGCGGCGAGCAGCTTGTCGCGCGCGACCTTGAACTCCTCGCGGCTCAGCCCGCCGGTATTCTGGAATTCCATCTGGAAGCCGGCCGACTGGCCGAGCCCGCGCACCGCCGACGGCACGGTCGAATAGAATTCGACGTCGCGCAGGCCGCCCAGCGCGGCGGTCGCCCGCCGCGCGATCGCGTCGGCGCCGTTCTTCTCGCCCTTGCGTTCCGACCAGTCCTTCAGCGCCACGAAGCCGCGGCCGGTATTCTGGCCGCCGCCGCCGCCGCCCGCGACCGTCATGATCGCATCGGTATCCTTGCCCTCGGTCTTGAGGAAATATTTCTCGATCTCGCGTTGCGCCTGCTGGGTCTTGCCGATCGTCGCGCCGGGGGCGAGGTTGAACTGGATGCTGGTGGTGCCCTGGTCCTCGGTCGGCAGGAAGCCGGTCGGCAGCCTGACGAACAGGATCACCAGGATCGCGACGGTGATGGCATAGATGATCAGGAACAGGGCCTTGCGATCGACCACCTTGGAAACGGTGTTGGTATAGCGCTCGACCATGCGTTCGAAGCTGGTGTTGAACCAGGTCTTGGCCCCTTCCATCCGGTGCTGGATCCACCGGATCGATTCATGCCTGCTCTCGCTTTCCTCTTCCTTGCGCTTGAGCATGGTCGCGGTCAGCGCCGGGGTGAGCACCAGCGCGACCACCACCGACAGCACCATCGCGGAGACGATCGTGATGGAGAATTGCCGGTAGATCACGCCGGTCGATCCGCCGAAGAACGCCATCGGCAGGAACACCGCCGACAGGACCAGCGCGATGGCGATCAGCGCGACGGTGATCTCGTTCATCGACTCGATCGTCGCGTCGCGCGGGCTCATGCCCGGATTCTCTTCCATCAGGCGCTCGACATTCTCGACGACGACGATGGCGTCGTCGACGAGCAGGCCGATGGCCAGCACCAGGCCGAACATGGTCAGCGTGTTGATGGTGAAGCCGGCCACCGCGAAGATGGCGAAGGTGCCGAGCAGCACGACGGGTACCGCGATCGTCGGGATCAGGGTCGCCCGCCAGTTCTGCAGGAAGATGAACATGACGATGACGACCAGGATGATCGCCTCGATCAATGTCCACACCACTTCCTCGACCGACAGCTTGATGAAGCCGGTCACGTCCTGCGGATAGTCGTAGGCGAAGCCCTTGGGGAACTTCTTTGCCTGCGCCTCGATCTCGGCCTTGACCAGTTCGGCGGTCTTCAGCGCATCGGCATTGGGTGCCAGGCTGATGGCGATGCCAGCGCCGGGGTGGCCGTTGACCCGGCTGACGACGCCGTAATTCTCCGCGCCCAGCTCGACCCGCGCGACATCGGACAGATGGACGGTCGATCCGTCACGCTGGGTCTTCACCACGATGTTGGCGAATTGCGCCGGCGTCGACAACCGGCTCTGCGCCGTCACCGTCGCGTTCAGTGCCTGGTCGGGGCTGTTGGGCACGCCGCCCACTTCGCCCGCCGCGACTTCGGCGTTCTGCGCCTGGATCGCGGTGATGATGTCGCTCGGCATCAGGCTGAAGCTCGCCAGCCGGTCCGGGTTGAGCCACACGCGCATCGCATATTGCGATCCGAACACGTTGACGTCGCCCACGCCCTCCAGGCGGCCGATCGGTTCCTGCAGGGTGGAGACCATATAGTCCGACACGTCCTGGTTGGTGCGCGTGTCGGTCGTGTCGTAGATCGCCGCGACCATCAGGAAGTCCGGGTTGGACTTGGTGACGGTCAGGCCTTGCTGCTGCACCTGGGAGGGAAGGCGGGGCAGCGCCTGCTGCACCCGGTTCTGCACCTGCACCTGCGCGATGTCGGGGTCGATGCCCTTGGCGAAGGTCGCGCTGATGTTCACGCCGCCGCGCGAGTTGGAATTCGAACTGAAATAGAGCAGCCCGTCGATTCCGGTGAGCTGCTGCTCGATCACCTGGGTCACGCTGTTTTCGAGCGTTTCCGACGACGCGCCGGGATAATTGGCGCGGATGTTGACGTTGGGCGGCGCCACGTCGGGAAACTGCTCGATCGGCAGTGTCAGGATCGCGCCGGCGCCCGCCAGCATGATGATGATGGCGACGACCCAGGCAAAGATCGGCCGGTCGATGAAGATGCGCGAAATCACCGGCCGGTCAACCGGGCTTCTTGCCGGTCGGGGCGCCGATGTGTTCGGGCTGGCCCGCCGGCACCGGCCGCACGACCTGGTTCGGGATCGTCTTGCCCACGCCCTGGACGATCACCTTGTCCCCGGCGTTCACGCCGGCGGTGACGACCCAGTTGGTGCCGATCGCCTGTGTCGCCGTCACCTTGCGCTGGATCGCCTTGTTGTCGGGGCCGACGACGAACACGGTCGCATTGCCCTTCGGGTCGCGCGATACGGCTGGCTGCGGGATCAGGAAGGCATTGTTGCTGATCGACTGGGCGAAGCTTGCCCGCACGAACATGCCCGGCAGCAACAGCCCCTGCGGATTGGGGAAGCGCGCCCGGATCGTGACGGTGCCGGTCGTCTGGCTGACCACGACTTCGGAGAATTCGACCGTGCCGGTATAGCCATAGTCGCTGCCGTCCTCGAGCTTCAGGCGCACATCGGCATTGGCCGGGGTCTGGCCGCCCGTGGCGAGCTCGCGGCGCAGGGTAAGCAGCTCGGCGGTCGATCGCTGGATGTCGACATATATCGGGTCGAGTCGCTGGATCGTCGCCAGCGGATCGGCCTGGTTGTTCGTGACCAGCGCGCCGACGGTATAGAGCGACCGGCCGATACGGCCAGTGATCGGCGCGGGGACGGTGGTGAAGCGCAGGTTGATCCGGGCGGTATCGAGCGCGGCGCGATTCTGCGCGACGGCGGCCTGGCTCTGGCGTGCCTGCGCTGCCGCGTCGGTATAGTCCTGCTTGGCGACGGCCTCGATATCGGCGAGCGGCTTGTAGCGTTCGGCCTTGATACGGCTGGCTTCGGCCGTGGCCATGGCGCTGGTCAGATTGGCCTGCGCCTGGTTGGCGGCAGCACGGTAGAGGCTTGGATCGATCTGGTAGAGCGGCTGGCCCTGCTTCACCAGCGAGCCTTCGGTGAAGAAGCGGCGATGGATCACGCCTGAAACCTGCGGGCGGACCTCGGAGCTTTCGAAGGCCGTCGTCCGACCCGCCAGCTCGGTCGTGATCGGCACGCTGGTCGGCTGGATCACGACATAGCCCACCTGCGGCGGACCCTGGGGCCCGCGGCGGCCGCCGCCCTGCTTGGCCGTATCGGATTTGCCGCAGCCGGACAGCAGCGCCAGCGCCGCCAACAGGGCGAGCGTGGTCGATATACGCGCGGGGTCAGGCGATCGTACGGTCATTCTTGCTCCCGTTGCTTCAGGCCGTGCCAGCATGTCGCGACGGGAAGCTCCCGTGCGGAATGCGCCAAACACCGTCCCTCAACCTTGGTTCCTGTCTCGCCCGGAGCTGAACAGGCAAATGCTTTGTTAGTCGTATATCCTATATCCTATCTAAGTTTCGCGATAGAGAGGCCATCGGCCTTCGCGCGATCCTTAGTGGATTCCTCGCTTCGCTTCAGCGCCTTGGCTATCGCCTTGAGCGCCATGCCTTTTTTCGCGAGTGTATGGAGCTTCTGGATCTCGTCGCTTGTCCAGGGCTGCCGATGGCGTTCGAATTTGTCCTGGCTCATGACGGCTGGACCTTGCGCTTGAGCGACACCAGCGCCTGGTCGAGTGCCGAGAGGAAACGGGACCGGTCGGTCTTTGAAAACGGCGCGGGTCCGCCGATCGCGTCCCCGCCGGCGCGCAGGTCGGCCATGATCGCTCGGGTCGCGATCGCCGCCCCGATCGAACTGGTGGTGAAGGGCTTGCCGGTCGGGGCGATCACGGTGGCCCCGGCCTTGAGGCACCGGTCGGCCAGGAGGATATCGCTGGTCACGACGACGGCTGACGGGTTGGCCCGTTCGGCGATCCAGTCGTCGGCGGCATCGAACGAATCGTTCACGATCACCCGCTCGACGAGCGGATGAACCGGGATTCGCATGATGGAATTGCTGACGATCGCCACTGACACCTCGTGGCGAAAGGCCACTTTATAGACCTCGTCCTTTACGGGGCATGCATCGGCATCGACAAGGATTCGGATTGTCGCAAAATATGTCAGGCGGGTTACTCCCGTTCATCTTGTTCGTTGCTCGCCCGGCTGATCGTCACGATCTCGATCGCATCGGGCGTGCCGTTATAGTCGAGATGCTCGCCGGCCTCGGCGCCCATCATCGCCTTGGGCAGCGGGGCGGTGAAGGCGATGCGACCGGCGGCCGGATCGGCTTCGTCGCTGCCGACGATCCGGATGGTGCGGAGCGCGCCGTTGAGGCGGAAGGTGACGCTGGTGCCGAACGCGACCTCCGCGCCATCGGGTTCGGGCGCCAGGATCGCGGTGGTCTGGCGCGTGTTCCAGTAACGCAGCTCACGCTTCAGCACCTCGCGCGCGGTGTCGTCGGCCTCGGCGGCGATCTCGCCCTCCAGCGCGGGCACCCGCGCATCGATCAGCGCGCGGCCGCGCGCCGTGACCAGATTGGGCCCCGGCGGCAGCGGCAGTTCGAACTTCGGTTCCTTGTGCTCCTCGTCGCTCTCGCGGCGGAATGCGACGCTCATATCCTTCTCCCGGGCGCAAAGGCCGCCGGGCGCAGACTGCCCGTCGCGGCTTCCTTCAACCATTCAAGCACCGCCTCGATCCGCGCGAGCCGCCGCATGTCGCTATGGGTCACCAGCCAGAAGCTGCGGACGATATCGACCTGGTCGGGGAACAACATGGTAAGGCCTGGATCCTGATCGGCGATGAAGCTGGGCAGCACGCCGATGCCGGTGCCGTTGGCGATGGCGCTATACTGCACGTTGATGCTGGTCGAGCGGAGATTGGCGTCGAGCCCCGGCGCGACCTCGCCGAGATAGTCCAGTTCGGGCGAATAGAGGAATTCGGGGACGTACCCGATCAGCGTGTGCCCGCTCAGTTCCTCGATCGACCCGATCGGGCCGTGCGCGTCGAGATAGCGCGTCGCCGCGTAGAGCCTCAGCCGATAGTCGGCGAGCTTCGCCGCGATCAGCCGGCCGTGGCGGGGGCGGGCCATCATGACCGCGATATCCGCCTCGCGCTTCGAGGGATTGAGGAAGCCCGACGCGGTGACGAGATCGAGCCGGATGTCGGGATGGCGCCGGCGGAATTCCGGCAGGCACGGCGCCAGCACCCAGGTGGCGACCCCTTCCGCCACGCTCAGCCGGACATGCCCGGTCGCCTGGTTGGATCCCCCGCCCACTTCGCCCAGCGCATGCAGCGCGGTACTCTCGATCGTCTCGGCATGCGCGAACAGCGCCTGCCCCTGCTCGGTCAGCCGCCGCTCGCCCGCCTCGACCTCGAACAATTCGGACTGGAGCGCGGCTGCGAGCCGCCGTAATCGCCGGCCCACGGTGGTCGCATCCATCCCCAGCGACCGCGCCGCGGAAGCCAGATGCCGCGAGCGCGCTACCGCCAGGAATATCCGCAGGTCGTCCCAATCGAACATAACGCCGTAACCCGCTCCCCTCGTGCCGCCGGATCACCCCGCCCTAACCGTCACTGTCACCCCGGACTTGTTCCGGGGTCCATCGGGCCGCACATCAAACGGTCCGAGGCACCGGCGGCACGCTTGATGCCGGAACCAGCCCGACAAGGGACATTGGCCGCGAACGACACGCATGCTGCATAATTGCAGGCCCTACATGCACGTCGGGCGGCTTGCCTGCAAATTCCCCGGGTCGCCAGGTGGTTCAAGCGAGTGAGGGGAGGTTTGACAGGCGGCTTGCCATCACGTCGCCGGCTTCAGCGGGGGAGGTTCAGGGTGAATGGCCGATATGTTCATCCGCACCGCGCTCGCAGAGTTGACGCACTGACCCACTCCACTCTCGAATCGTTCGTTCAGCGGTTCCGGCGTGGTGCAACGACGCTATGCCTATGATCCCGGTTCCGGGTTATTAAAACGAAACGTCGCCAACCTCGATAATATTGCGATTGCCGTTGCGGCTTGAAACATAAAGATTGACCGTTTTCCTCAACGAAGCGGCGGTGTACATGAGCGACGTCAGTTCATGAAAATTAACTGCGGTCCGCTGGATATGGAAAAGCGAGCCGCCACAGGGGCCGGTGCCATCGAGCTGCAGGACCACGTCGGATGGGTCGGCATAGATACGATTGATAAGGCCGGCTTTGTAGGCGGGAAGGCTCTGTGCGTCCGCCGCGCTCAACGAGAAGGCTCCGCAGAAAAGAAGCAATCCAATGACGGGTATAAATTTCAATTTTACCTCCTCTGCATCAATCGTAAAACAGCACCCGCCTGTCATCGACCCGCTTCATGCCACGCGTACCCGTCGGCAACAGCGGCTCGATCCGCGCCCACTGCGCATCCGAAAACCAGAAGAAATCTGCCATCTCAAACGCCTCCTCGCACAGCCCGTTGAATCATAATCAAGACCAGCACGGAATCCTCTTTATGGGTCGGACCCTAGTTTGGCTGTGTCATCGCTCTCGCGTGTTCAAGTAAAATTTGACCACCTGTGCCGCGGATATCACTAATCCAATTAGAGTCATGGAAATCGTAAATGTGAAATATTCCGTAATGTGTTGCTGGTAGTTGTAAACAAAGAATCTTGCGATATCGATGATCAATCCTAGTGCGCCCATAAGGGTAATCGTCAAAAGGCTGAGCAAAAGGTTAAATTTTACATTACCTCTCATTAGCATTTTCCTGTTCTTTGACACGCGGCGTCAGCGAGCGGCCCGGCATTCGCCTTGGCGTTTCCGACGGCATTTGCTGTTCCGCGAACAGCGGCATCCGTATGCGAGTTTGGTGCCGGAGTGGTCACCGTACCGCGCGGTGGCACGATGGAAACACCCGTTTTCTCTGCAAGGGCGCGAGTTCCTTCCTTAATAGTATCCGCCGCCACGGAGCCTGCGGCTCCCACGATGCCGCCAATAACAGCTGCTTTGGCCAACTCTCTTCCGGTGGGCGCCCGACGCGAGATTCCGGCGTTAACTCCGGCGCCAGCCACTCCTACAACGACCCCCGCGCCGCCGTTCGCCGTGGAATTACGGTGGCAGAATTACGGTGACACGTGCAACAGCCCCTTTACTTTGCGGGGTTGGTTGCCAGCCTGACCATATGGCCCGGCTTCCCCGCATCATGCTTCCGGGCCTTCCGCACCATGTGACGCAGCGGGGCAACCGGCGCGAACGCGTGTTTTTCGAGGAAAGTGACTATGCGCTGTATCTCGACCTTCTGGCCGAGGCGGCGCCGCGATCGCAGGTAGCGATCTGGGGGTATTGCCTCATGCCCAATCATGTCCACATCATTGCCGTGCCGGCGGACGGGGACGGGTTGCGTCGCACCTTTCGCTCGGTCCACCGCCACTATACCGGCTATATCAATGCGCGGATGCGGGTGACCGGTCATCTGTGGCAGGGCCGTTTCAGTTCGGTCGCGATGGACGAGGCGCATCTGGTTGGTGCGTTGCGCTATGTTGCGCTCAATCCGGTCCGGGCGCGGCTCGTCGAGCGGCCCGAGGACTGGCGATGGTCGAGTGCGGCGGCGCATATAGCTGGCGAGGGTGATCGTTTTGTCGACATGGCGCCGGGGCTGGGGCGCGTGGGTGATTTCGCCGCTTTCCTAGATTCCGGTGGCGGTGCATTTATCTCGGCTTGGAGTTGGGCTCGCCGGCTTGAGGGATCGGCCTGCTTCATTTTTGAGCCGATCGAGAAAGGTGGCATCGCTGATCGGCCGGCCGATCTGTTCCGCCTTGCGCAATCGTATCAGCCGCTCCTCATCCTCTCCAGCCGCGAGGGGGCGGCGAAATCCAGATAACGCGCGATGACGGGTTCGCGCGCCGTGATGCCATCGTCGAAGCAGCCGAGATGGGCGTGAACGCTCGACCATGGCCAGTCCGCCGCTCGTGGCGCCAGACTGGCGCCGGGTTCGGCATCAGCACCCAGGACCAGCTTTCGACCCCGGCTGCCGCGCAGTGCGCGCTGAGCAGATCGCGATTGAGCGCATAATCCTCGTCGCCGAAAAAGGTTTGTGCACGACCGTTGCCACGCTGCGTCACATGGTGGGGATGCCCTGGGAAGGTCGCGCGTGCCAGTCGTGCCACGGGCTTGGGGTGCTATAAGCGCCGGATGGGGGCAATTAAAGGCACTGTCATCGGAACCCAAAACCCCGGAACTCAATTCCTCTGCAGTATTCCTTCATTGTGAAGCCATCGAATTGTATCACTCCGCCCGTTAAAGTCCCACCTTTATTTACAGCATCCCAAAAGAAGTATATACCGTTAAACGGTTTTTCGCTCGCTACTTTAGCTTGAAATAGTCTGTGGTATTTGAGGCCTTCGGAAGAATCAATAAGTCCAAGTGGGAAAACAATAATGTGCGGCCCTTTCAGTGATTTTTTTTTGTAGATGCGGGCTGTCGTTTTATCCAGAACAACATTTCTGAATCCACCAATGGATGATATTTGATAAATATTGCCGTCGATTACTTTAATATCCATGCTAACCGTGCAAGCCGGAGCCTGAGATACCAATGTCGACAATGAGGCGGCGGAAAAGCTTGCAGCCATGATAAGATGTTCAATCATATAAAGCCTCCAAATAACTTTCTTGGCCAAATTGCACTAAAGTTAATATGGTCATTGTGTCCAAGTGCGCTATAGTTTGTAACAAATGTGCCAGCTGTTTAGCACGATGGGTTGGCTCCATTGCTGCTGGGACATAAATTTGGATTCTCTGGTGGAGGCGCGTTTACTGTAACAGTTGTCGTATTAGCCCTAAAAAATTCACTTTCTCCCGACCTCGCTCTGCGGGAGTTCTCTGCGTCGATGGAGCCAGCGTGATTACCGGTTCCGTCATCTCCCGGAAGGCCTCTGATATCATTCCTAACATTGGATAATTCGTGTTCGGCTAAATCGGCTTCTGAATAGGTGTAAATTTTTCCGTCCCACGTTCTGGATTGTACTGTATCTGCGGGATCGTACTTCAATTCGCCGCCGAGCTTTCCGTCACGTGCTTCATAATGAGCACCAGAGACCCTATCATTTTGCCTAGCTTCAGTAACTTTAATGCGAATAGCTTTGCTAACAAGCTCTTTCTCAAGGCTTGGTGCCATCGAATATCGATCCTGAAGCCGGCGATCGACCCAGCCCTTGGCGGGCGTAGATGTCCCACACAATCCGTACTCGACCCTGCCTACCAAGGTGCAACTCCCAGTTGGATCGCGTCCCCCAATAGGATCATTTCTCACATACGCGTATAAATTGTTCTGATCCTTGTACCCAATCGGATCGGTCTGCAGAAACCTCCCAAGCCTCGATGAATAAATTCGCGCTTTGTAATAATACATCCCCATCTCGGAGAGATAGATTTGACCGGTATATTGAAACCGTCCGCCGTTGTTCGCGCCCGGCACTCCATATTCGTCATAGGTATTGAGCGTCACTAGTTCGCCCGAGACATTCGCCATCGAAGTGATAGAACCCTGATGATCCGACTGGAGGCTGTACCGGTTGAACAGGCCAACGCCAGCGTACCATAGCAGCGGGTCGTCATCGCCCGGCCCGTGGACATAGCGCCGAAGCATCGTTCCATCCGGCCCGAACTCCGAGAGAAGTTCATCGCCATCGTACAGGAATGTGGTCCCGTCGGTGAGCGAGTAGAGCCGCCCAAGCGGATCATAGACCAGGTTCGCCGTCAACGTCCCCGCAGCAGAGACCAGCCGGTTTTCGACATCATAGGTGAAGCTCGTCCCACCGTTCGACGCAAGGTTGCCGTTGGCATCATAGCCGAGCGCGCCCGCGCCGACCGCTTTGTATTGGTTTAGGCCGTTGACGGTGTAGGCATTGGATGCCGGTGTGTAGCCGGTATAGGCATAGCTGTCGTTCGAACGACCCAGGCTGATGATCTGGCTTGCTGGATTGTAGCCGAAGGTTGCAATGTTGTCTGCGCTCGTTCCCGACAGATTGTCACTGAGGTTGGCCAGGCGCGAGATATCGTCATAGTCATAGGTCGTCAGCACCGCACCGCGTGCGGCATGCCAGCGCTGGCCCTTTGCGTTGTAGTCGAGGGTGGCGACCTGGGTGCTGCCATTCTGGTTGACGGCGGTCATCCGGTCCAGGCCGTCATAGTCATAAGTGAAGTAATTGCCGTCCGGATGCGTCACTCGGATGCGGTTACCGTCCGCATCATAGGTTCGCCCGATCGCCCGGCTCATGCCACCCATGCTGACGGTGCTCGAGGTCAGGCGGCCGAAACCGTTATAGGCATTCACCACCGCATCCGCGCCATTGGCACTGTCGAACCTGGCGGCGGTTTGCAGGTCCTGCAGATTATAAGCATAATAAACGTCGCGTACCGCAGAGGCGGGCGGCGTGGTGCAGGCATAGCCGGATACGCACGTCCCGCTCACATGCTTAATCTTCAATCGGTTCAGCGCGTCATAGCGATAGGTGATTGTCCGCCCGTCGCGCTTTCTCAGGTCCGTACGATTGCCATTCGCGTCATAGCCATATTCTTCGAAGTCGGTTGTACTGGCTATGCCCGGCGTTGTCGGTGACGGAAATGCCCACACTGTCTGTCGGTCTAACCCGTTATAACCATAGGCCGCCTTGTTGCCGTTCGCGTCCGTTACCAAGGCCTGCTTGCCGTTGGGCGTATATTCATAGGTCGCATAATCCTGTTGCAGCGGTGTCCCGTAGGCCTTTTGTATCTTTAGCAAGTGGCCCGCCACGTCGTAGACGTGCTTGGTGATCCGATCTGGACCCTGGCTGCCTTCCGGACCCAGCGTGGAAGCGCTCGGCGGCAATGTGCCAAAGGCAGCCGGGTTCATGCGCACCGCCGTGTATTCGAGCCGACCCATCGCATCATAGCTGTACTGGGTAACCGCATGGATTCCACTGCCCGCCGACGGGCCCGCCCTCACGATTTCTTTTACCTTGCGGCCCATTCCGTCATACTCGGTGTCGGACCTCTGATGGACCGTAAAACCCGTCCAGTTTTCCGGAGCCACCGCTTCCGATAACCAAGCGGCAAGTTCCCCTTTCTCTACCTTCACCAGCCGCCCGCCGGCATCATAGCCATTGCGCTGCGCCAGATGATGCAGACCTCCAGCCCCGTCGGGATCCGGCGCGATCGTGCCCGTCACCCGACCCATCGCATCATACCGTGTCGCGGTGGTAAAGGGTGACGGTGATGACTGCGGCCACGCAACCGATGGCAACCAGAGTGCCAGGAAACCGAGGAGGCTCACCACAGGCTTGTGCATTATCCTTATCCTCTCTCGCCGTTTCATCGGCTGGTTCCCGGGTGTGGATCACCCGAGACTGCCAGGTGCGGAAATCGTCCGTTCCGCAAGGCGGTGCGCTTTATGCGTGGGCATTCGATCCGAAGAACGGGCAGGGGACTCGCGAGGCTGCAGTAAGCGCTGGACCTTGTTGCGTGGTTCATCATCAACGCTCCGCCTTCACGAACAGCTTGCCAAGCCGGCGTTAGGTTTTGTCTCAGCAATTTTTTCACCGAAATAGTTGTATTTGTAACAGGTCCGATGCGTCTCCAGTAATCCTGACGAGCCCATGGCCGTGACCGCAACTCCTCGCAGGTTAAGGTTGTTGGCGCCGCTCAAAGGGCCATAGTCATACTGGGTCAGAATATCATTGGCTCCGCCCGTGCAGGTGGATGTGGTGTCGCAAACGACCATCTGTGTTGGCAGAGAGATTGCGGGCCCCGCGGCCACGATATTGCCCGCAGCATCCTTGATGTACGCAGTACGTGGTGTGTATGTGTACACTTTCTTGGGTCGAGGGGCTCCGGCCGTCGGCGCGGGACGCGTTTCAACCTCGATCTGCCCTCGAGAATTATACTCGTATTCGGTCATATTTCCGTTTGGATCGGTGACACTTGTCGGCTTGTTGCAATAAGCGAGTGTAGAAGGCGAGCATGTTGACGGATAGGTTAAATATGTAATTTCCTGACCCAGGGTACTTCCCGGTTTCGGCGACACAACGCGCTTGCTTACATTATTCCGGATGTCATAATATATTTGAACGTTGTTTCCCTCAGGTAACGTTTCTCCGGAAATTTCCATCCGCTCGTCGCGGCTATATCCTGTCTGCCGTCCTAAGTCGTCAGTCCAGGAGATGAGAGCGCGCCGTGCTGAACCCCATTCGGGTACCGGACGAATTGCCCGAGAATTTCCAATCAGCTGTTCGCCTATTTTCATCTGAGTGTCGATATAAAATGCCAGATTGTAGGGGTTCGAACCCCATGAGCCGAATTTACTTTTGGTCGTGTTATAGGAGGCCAAGAGGCTTCCCATCTGTACTGAGCTTACGAAGATATCATCATGGATGTCGCCCTTTTTTACGTGGGAGATCGTGTAATTCGGCGAACTGAATCCCGGTAAGGTTACCGTCACTGGATACCAGCGGTACCATGACGGGGGATCTGGACACTGGGATATGTAGTCTGTGACATAGCATATTCGTTCATAATCAAATGCATAAAGTTGATGAAAGGTATATCTGGTTATGCCTCCGCCCGCGTCGGTCAATACACGCTCGCCTGCGGATGTGTTTGCTGAGGCTTGGCGCGTTTGCGTTAACCCTGAGCAATATGTTGAACTGGTGAGGTCGCAATAATCTACCGCTAGATTGACGGCTTGAATATCGATATGCGAACTCGATCCGGTAAACTTGAGCATATATCCAAAGTTGTTTTTAGCCGATCGGTATGGCCGGTCCCGGTCTTCGAACGATATGGAGGCCGACGTTCCCATAAACCTAATTTCGCGGCCATCTGGATACGTGACGACTCGTTCATTCGGGCTGAAGTCAATGACTATCCCGAATTTATCGGTAAATATATAATGATCTCCGGATACAATTAACGTAGATCCGGTCGGGTACTGAGTAACAAAAGCATCAGAGCTCCCGGTATTTCGTCGAAAAGTCTCATTAACCTCGTTGAATTCAATGGATAGATAATCGTAATAATTTAAAGTTCCTTCTTTTCTGATCTGATTGAAGGCCATTCTGGGTATGCCGCTTTGCTGAAAGTCGCTTCCATCGACCGGACCATATGAAACGGCAAGGGATGATTCTTCGCTGCTTCCGATCTTTATTTGATCCGATGTCCTAAGGGCGAATCTTCCTGTCTTTCGTTCCACGGAAAAGCGGTCAATAAGTTCCTGATTGATCCTGGGTTGCGTCACCTGCGAAAAAGCGGGGCTGTGTAGAGGTGTGCAAATAACACAAGCTGCGATGTAGACCTTCCTAAATGGAATTTTCTCAGATTGAAAATTCCCCTTGTGATTTTTAAGTTGGTTCCCGTGTCGCCGAAGTTCGCGGATAATCATTGAATTGCCCTTCCGATCGGCGCCTGCTTTAAAATGGAGTGGTTCGCTCGACTCTTTTTGTCCTCTTGTGACGGCTTGGCCATGTTTCACTCGTACTCCGACGCAATTGCGACGGCGCTTCTTCTTGCCAAATTTCTCCGCCAGAACAATGGCGGTGCGTGCAATGGTTCCCTAAATATTGCCGCTGTCTTTGCCCCGATGATGTCCCGATGGTCGCGCCGCGGGGCGCGGCCGAGATGTTCATTCAGTACCGTTTCGTTCGATTTCGTTGTCGCGTCGCCGGCCGTTGCAACGGTGATCATCTTCGATGCCTCCGACGGGAGGAAGGTAAGCGTTTCAGATGTTGCGGTAAAATCAGGGTTAAACGTCGCCGTGGCTGAAGTGCTGGCGTAATTCGCGGTGTGGGTGCCGGGCATAGTTCCGGTCTTTTGGAGATTGAAGATCATGCTGCCACCCTGCACGACCGCGAACAGTTCGCCTCGGAAGTGGGCGCAGGCGGCTGGATCGACGCGGTGACGGTGTAGCTCATACGATTGCTCGCTGGGTCGAGGCTAGGCACATATTCACTCATCGCAGCCCCCCGGGAGTGTGTGGCTGCTACGAGACAGCTACGCGCATCATAAATACAGGTCGTGGTTTCCGGCGCCGATGCGGAGGAGCCGATCGCCAGGGCAGCCGACATGATTCCAGTTAGCAACAACGAGTGCGCGCGCATGCAATGTCCCCTCCCCGCAAGCAGCCCACGTGCCCGGCGGCGATGACGAATCCGTTTATGATTTCGGTGTGGAACTGGACCTTAAACGTATGACGAGGTCGGCTGGGATGCTATCGAATTTATATCGGATATGGGTCTATCGCTCATGGCGGCCTTGCGGACAGAAGCTTTTGCGCTGTCGCACTCAAGGAACGGTGCCATTTTTGACTGATCGATCGTCCGCCAGCAGCCATTCCTTCGAACGTGCGGCAGCTATTCTATCGTCAGCTCACCAAGCTCATCCCAAACGCCGCACGTCCTGCATAATTGCAGTCCCAACATGCACCCCATCCACCTTGCCTGCAAAATTCCCGAGCGTAAGGAAGAACCACAAAAGTTTTGGGAAGGTTCGACATGCGCCTCATCGATCATCACGTCGCTGGCCTCTCCGGTGGCGGTTCGGGCCGCACGGCCGATGTGTTCAACCCCAATACCGGTCAGGTCCAGGCGACCGTCCAGCTCGGTGACCAGACGGTGCTCGATGCCGCTATCGCCGCCGCGCAAAAGGCCCAGCCGGCATGGGCCGCCACAAACCCGCAGCGCCGCGCCCGGGTGATGTTCGCCTTCAAGGCGCTGGTCGAGAAGAACATGGACGAGCTGGCGCATCTGCTCTCGTCCGAGCACGGCAAGGTCGTCGCGGATTCACGCGGCGATATCCAGCGCGGGCTTGAGGTGATCGAGTTCTGCTGCGGCATTCCGCATGTGCTGAAGGGCGAATACACCCAGGGTGCAGGCCCTGGCATCGACGTCTATTCGATGCGCCAGCCGCTGGGCATCGGTGCCGGCATCACCCCGTTCAACTTCCCGGCGATGATCCCCCTGTGGATGTCCGGCGTCGCCATCGCGACCGGCAACGCCTTCATCCTCAAGCCGAGCGAGCGCGATCCGTCGGTGCCGGTGCGCCTCGGCGAGTTATTCCGCGAGGCCGGCCTGCCGGAGGGCATCTTCCAGGTCGTGCACGGCGACAAGGAAATGGTCGATGCGATCCTCGATCATCCCGCTATCTCGGCGGTCAGCTTCGTCGGTTCGTCCGACATCGCGCATTACGTCTACTCGCGCGGCGTCGCCGCCGGAAAGCGCGTCCAGGCGATGGGCGGGGCGAAGAACCACGGCATCGTCATGCCCGATGCCGATCTCGACCAGGTCGTCGCTGACCTGTCGGGTGCCGCCTTCGGTTCGGCGGGCGAGCGCTGCATGGCGCTGCCGGTTGTCGTGCCGGTCGGCGAGAAGACCGCCATCGCGCTCCGCGAGAAGTTGATCCCGGCGATCGACGCGCTGCGCGTCGGCGTCTCGACCGACAATGATGCGCATTACGGCCCGGTAGTGAACGCCGCGCACAAGCAGCGTATCGAGAACTGGATCCAGACCGGCGTCGACGAGGGCGCCGAACTGGTCGTCGATGGCCGCGGCTTCGAATTGCAGGGACATGAGAAGGGCTTCTTCATCGGCCCGTCGCTGTTCGATCATGTCACGCCCGACATGCAGGCGTACAAGGAAGAGATTTTCGGCCCTGTGCTGCAGATCGTCCGCGCCGACGATTTCGAACATGCGCTTCGCCTGCCGAGCGAGCATCAATATGGCAACGGCGTCGCCATCTTCACCCGCAACGGCCATGCCGCGCGCGAATTCGCGGCGCGCGTCAATGTCGGCATGGTCGGCATCAACGTGCCGATCCCGGTGCCGGTCGCCTATCACACCTTTGGCGGCTGGAAGCGCTCGGCGTTCGGCGACACCAACCAGCACGGCATGGAAGGCGTGAAGTTCTGGACCAAGGTCAAGACGATCACGCAGCGCTGGCCGGACGGTGGTGTGGGCGATGCCGCCAACGCCTTCGTTATCCCGACCATGGGGTGAGATGATGCTCGGCTTTCTTCTCGCGTTCGTGCTGTTGGTGCCGCTCCAGGCGGCGCCGGCTGTCGAGCCGGAAGAGCCAGCGCCTCGACCGTGGGTCGGGCCCGGTCGATTCTGCGGCTACGCTTCCGTTATAGATCTGCAGCCGGGCGAGCAGATAATTGCTGGTGAAGGCGGTGTCCACGGCGCCAGCTATATCTGGTCGGGGCCGTTCGGGGCTATTGTCGTGGACGAGATCAACTGGGCCTCAAGGCCAAAGCATGTCGTGCGCAGCATATCAAAGGAAGGCGGGATCGAGATCTTCCAGTTGCGGGGCGGCGGGTCGAAACCCCTGTATGTTGTCTCCGACGGGGGCCATCTGGTCGCCTATCTGTCGAGTTCGATGTTCAGGAAGAACAAGTCCGATCTCAAGTATATCCGCCGGATAGGTCTGTCCGATCACGCTGGCGATAAAGGCACTGGCTGTAAATACCGGATGCTCTTTTCGTGGGAATGAC
The DNA here is from genome assembly GCF_028473665.1 of Sphingomonas sp. QA11. Taxonomy (GTDB): domain Bacteria; phylum Pseudomonadota; class Alphaproteobacteria; order Sphingomonadales; family Sphingomonadaceae; genus Sphingomonas; species Sphingomonas phytovorans. The sequence continues at coordinate 542,754 of NZ_CP098774.1, forward strand.
GTCGCACGCCCGCCTCCCTCACGCCGGAACGGCTTCCCCCGTCATCGCGCGCGCCGCCACGCTCTCGAACCGCGCATGATATTTCGGATGCTCGGTGCCCATCCACCGGTCCCACCAGGTGAAGTAGAGGCCGAAATTGTGCCGGCCCTCGCTGTGGTGGAGGTCGTGGTGGGTGGTCGTGGTCAGCCAGCCGGTCCAGGGAGACCGGGTAAAGCCGGACCAGGCCAGTTCATGCCCCGAATGGCCGATCGCGTTGCGGGCGATCTGGTGGCCCAGGAAGATGAACACCGCGAGCGGATACATCGGCCCGAAGCGCGACAGGACGAACAGGAAGACCGGCACATACAGCGCCTCGAACACGGATTCGATCGGCGCGAAGGCATAGGACGCCCAGGAGGTCGGGGTACGCGACTGGTGATGGGCGGCATGGGCGCGGCGGAACATCATGCGCAAATGCAGGCCCCGGTGCATCCAGTAGAACCAGAAGTCGTGCAGGATCACCATCGCGACGAGCTGGATCGCGATCATGCCCGCGTCGAACGTGCGGGCGACGGTGATCACGCCGCTCGTGATCATCGCGAAGGTGATCAGGTTGACCACGCCGAAGATCGCGACCGTCTGAATGGACAGCAACAGTTCGCGTCGGCGATCGGCCATGGTCGCTGTGCGCTGCTGGATGCGGCGCGGCGCGGTCCAGCGGCGGAGCAGCCAGTAGATGACCGCGACGCCCGCCGCGCCGAACAGGTAACGGGTCATCTCGACGGTGAAGCTGTGCAGCCAATGGTCGCCGATGGTCTGCAGGGTCTCGATCACATTGCCACTCCGTTCGATTGGGTTCGGCCCTCTGCCTATCCGGCGGCGCGCGGCGATGCTGCGCCAGCCCGAAAAATGCCGATCGATTCCGGAATCGATCGCGTTTTTTCAATTCCGCACGATGTTGGCGCGGCGATATTCGCTCGGCGACTGGCCGACGGTCTCGCGAAAAGCCCGGTTGAACGGGGCAAGCGAGCTATAGCCCAGGTCCATCGCGATCGTCAGGATCGGCAGGTCGACATGCTGCGGATCGACCAGCAGCGCCTTGGCCTCGCCGATGCGGTGGTGGTTGAGGAAGGCCGAGAAATTGCGATAGCCCAGCCGCTGGTTGATCAGGCTGCGCAACCGGTGCTCGGGCGTTTCGAGCAGCTCGGCCAGCGCGCCGATGCTCAGGCCCTGTTCGCGATAGATGGTTTCGGCGATGGCCGTTTCGAGCTTGCGATTGAGCACATGCTCGGACGGACTGAAGCTCGGGGCAGGGGCCGGTTCGGGCTGGGCGGGATCGAACAGCAGGTCGGGGTCGCTCTGCAGCAGGGCGACACCCATGGCGGTGGTCGCAACCAGGATCGCGGCAGCCTGCGGGATCGCGATCTCGGGCCCCGTGGTGCGAAAACCGAAGAGCATCTCCAGCGCGACCACGACGAACGCGAGCGTTCCCACCACGATCACGAACCCGACGCGAAGCTGGCGGCGCTTCTCGATCAGGTCGTCGCCCCGCTCGCGAATCGCGATCAGGATCGCATGGCCTGCCAGAATGAGCGAAACGCCCCGTTGAATCGAAGCGATCGCAATGGCCAGGTCCAGCCCGGCATAGCGGGTGAAGAAGAAGCAGGCCCAGCATCCGACGGTCACCGCGATGCCGGCGATCAGCGCCCGCCGGTCGATCGCGCGCTCGAACAGCAGGTGCGAGAAGATCCACAGCAGCAGCGGCACCGACTGCGCCATGAGCTGGACGACCGCCCAGAACGGCCCTTCGGTCGGCCGGAACAGGTGAGTCGCCAGCGTCAGGTAGCAGCATACGCCAAGCAGCAGCATCGCCGTCGCGATGCGGATCGGCCTCGGCGCGCGCCCGCGCCCGATCACCAGCGCGATCAGCAGCAACTGGCCGATCGCCAGCATCCGCATCACCGTGTCCAGAAGCATCAGCCGCGTCATATCGGTACCGTTATGGCCCGGCCGCGAAACCCCGTCCATCGCGCCTGTGGGAATTCTCCAACAAGCGCGATAGACCCCTTGCAGTGTCCGGAAATGATGAACGGGGATGCTGAGATGATCGCGGTGCGGGCGCTTCTGGCCGTCGTTGCGCTCGTCGGCGTGATGCTGCCGATCGGCGGCGCCGTCGACGCGCCTCGTTCCATCGGGAAGGCCCCTCAGCCACAAAAGACGATCGCCCTCAGCTTCGACGATATCCCCCGCGCGCCCGGCGCCTTCTATTCGAGGGAGGAGCGCACCGAGCGCCTGATCGCCGCGCTCAGGGCATCGGGCGTCACTCAGGCGGCCTTCTTCGTCAATCCAGGCCGCGTCGGCGCGAAGGACGGGTCGCTCGATCTGATCGAGGCCTATGCCGCCGCCGGGCATGTGCTGGCCGATCACAGCTTCTCGCACCGCAGCCTCGCGGCGGTGCCGGCCGCGGCGTTCCTCGCGGATGTCGACCAGGCCGAGGCATGGTTGAAGCATCAGCCGGGCTATCGTCCCTGGTTCCGTTTTCCCGGGCTCAACCAGGGTGGCGCGGATCGGGCCAAGCGTCGCGCGGTGCTTGACGGACTGAAGGCGCGGGGGCTTCTGGTTGGCGCGGTGACGATCGACGGATCGGACTGGTATCTCGAACGCTTGACGCTGGAGGCGGCGAGGGCGGGCAAGCCGATCGACGAGGATGCGCTCCACGACCTCTATATCGAGACGATGCTTCAGTCGGCGGAATTCTCCGATGCGCTGATGCGCAAGGCCATCGGGCGTTCGCCCGCGCACATGATGCTGCTGCATGAGACCGATCTCGCCGCACGCTATATCGGCGATCTTGTCGAGGCGCTGCGTAACAACGGGTGGCGGATCGTGACGGCCGATGCGGCCTATCGCGACCCGATCTATCACAGCGAGCCCAACGTCCCGACCTCGAACGGTACGTTGTCCGAGGCGATCGCGTGGGCAAAGAGCATCCCCGGTCCGCGCTGGTACGGCCGCAACGACGCCCGCATCGCCGGTGCGCTGTTCAACGATCGCGTGATGCACCAGCCTCCGGCTGTGGCGGCGTTCGGCGGCGCGCGTCGGGAATGCCGCATCCGGCGCAAGGACCCGCATCGCGCCTGCCCAGACCTCACTGCCAAGGCCGCCTAGACTTTTCTCTCAGGAACACCCGCATGACCCAGCAATTCGACATTACCGACGACCAGCGCGAGATCCAGGATCTCGCGCGCAAGTTCACCGCTGACCGCATCACGCCCTTCGCCGCCGAATGGGACGAGAAGCACATCTTCCCGCGCGAGACGATCAAGGCGGCGGCCGAGCTCGGCTTCGCCTCGATCTACGTCTCGGAGGAAAGTGGCGGCATCAATCTCGGCCGGCTGGAATCGGCGCTGATCATGGAGGCGATGGCCTATGGCTGCGCCTCCACCTCGGCCTTCATCTCGATCCACAACATGGCGTCCTGGATGATCGACCGCTTCGGCAGCCAGGCGGTGAAGGACAAATACCTCCCCCGCCTCGTCACGATGGACGAGATCGCCAGCTATTGCCTGACCGAGCCCGGCTCGGGCTCGGACGCCGCTGCGCTCAAGACGAGAGCGGTCAGGGACGGCGACGACTATATCGTGACCGGTTCCAAGCAGTTCATCTCGGGCGGCGGCGAGAACGAGATCTACGTCACCATGGTCCGCACCGGCGAGGAGGGGCCCAAGGGCATCTCGTGCCTGGTGATCGAGAAGGGCATGGCCGGCGTCAGCTTCGGCGCGAACGAGCGCAAGCTCGGCTGGCATTCGCAGCCGACCGCTCAGGTGATGTTCGACGGCGTCCGCGTGCCCAGGGAGAATCTGGTCGGCGCCGAGGGCGAGGGGTTCCGCATCGCGATGATGGGCCTTGACGGGGGGCGCCTGAACATCGGCGCCTGCTCGCTCGGCGGTGCGCAGCGCTGCCTCGACGAGGCGATCAAGTACACCAAGGACCGCAAGCAGTTCGGCACTGCCATCGCCGATTTCCAGAACACCCAGTTCATGCTCGCCGACATGGCGACTGAACTCGAGGCGGCGCGGGCGCTGCTGTACATGGCGGCGGCCAAGGTGACGGCCAACGCGCCCGACAAGACCAAGTTCGCGGCGATGGCCAAGCGCCTCGCCACTGACACCGGATCGTCAGTGGCCGACCGCGCGTTGCAGCTCCATGGCGGCTACGGCTATCTGATGGACTATCCGATCGAACGCTTCTGGCGCGACCTGCGCGTCCATTCGATCCTGGAGGGCACCAACCAGGTGATGCGGATGATCGTCGGCCGGGACCTGACACGGCAATGACCAACGACGTCCTCACCCAGCACGACGGCAAGGCTGCGCGTATCCGGCTCAATCGGCCCAAGGCGATCCATGCGCTCAATACCGCGATGTGCGTCGCGATCCTCGATGCGCTGGATGCATGGCGCACCGATCCCGATGTCGAGGCGGTGCTGATCGACCATGCCGAGGGTCGTGGTTTCTGCGCAGGCGGTGATATCCGCATGCTGGCGGAAAGCGGTGCGAAGGATGGTGTTGAAGCACGGGAATTCTTTCACACCGAATACCGGATGAATCACCGGCTGTTCACCTATGCCAAGCCGATCGTGGCTTTTATGGACGGCATCACCATGGGCGGTGGCGTCGGCCTGTCGCAGCCGGCGAAATATCGCGTGGCGACGGAGAATACCCGGTTCGCCATGCCTGAAACCGGGATCGGCCTGTTCCCGGATGTCGGCGGCGGCTGGTATCTCTCGCGCTTGCCGGGTCGCATCGGGCAATATCTCGCGCTGACCGGCCATCGTCTCGATGGCGCTGAGTGCCTCGCGCTGGGCCTGGCCAGCCAATACCTGCCGAGCGACCGGCTGGACGAGGTCAAGGCCCGTATCGCCGCGGAGCCCCAGCGGATCGCCGTGATTCTCGATGAGCTGTCGGCGCCGGCCCCGGATGCTCGCATCCTGGCGCATCGCGACGCGATCGACCGGCTGTTCGCGTCCGACGTGCTGGAGGAAATCTTCGCCGCGCTGGAGGCTGATCCCGGCGAATGGGCCCAAGCTCAACTCGCCACCTTGCGCACGAAATCGCCGCAGACGATGAAGGTCTCGCTGCGCTTGCTCCACGAAGGCGCGATGATGCCGACCTTCGAGGACGAGATGCGCCAGGAATATGCCGTCGGCGCGCATGTCGTGCAGCGCCACGATTTCCTCGAAGGTGTCCGCGCGGTCATTGTCGACAAGGACAATGCGCCGCGATGGGATCCGCCGACGCCAGAAGGCGTCACCGATCACGTCATCGACCAGATCTTCGCGCCCTTGCCCGATGGCGAGGCGTGGACTCCCGCATAAGGAACCTTCCATGGTAGAGTATGAAACCCTCCTCGTCGAACAGCGCGGCGCCGTCACGCTGATCACGCTCAACCGGCCCCAGGCGTTGAACGCGCTCAACAGCCGGGTGCTCGCCGACCTGATCGCCGCGACGGCCGCGTTCGATGCCGATGAAAGCCAGGGCTGTGCCGTCGTCACCGGCAACGAAAAGGCCTTCGCCGCCGGCGCCGACATCAAGGAGATGCAGGCCCAGGGCTTTGCCGAGATGTACGGTCACAATTTCTTCGCCGGCTGGGAGAAGTTCACGGCGACGCGCAAGCCGATCATCGCCGCGGTCGCCGGCTTCGCGCTTGGCGGCGGCTGTGAGCTGGCGATGATGTGCGACTTCATCCTTGCCGCCGACACGGCGAAGTTCGGCCAGCCCGAGATCAAGCTGGCCGTCGGCCCCGGCATGGGTGGCTCGCAGCGTCTGACGCGTGCGGTGGGCAAGGCGAAGGCGATGGAGATGTGCCTGACCGGCCGGATGATGGGCGCCGAGGAGGCTGAACGCGCTGGTCTCGTCAGCCGCATCGTCCCCGCTGCCGACCTGGTCGAGGAAGCGGTGAAGACCGCTGCCACGATCGCGTCGATGGCGCCGCTTGCCATCAAGGCCAACAAGGAGATGGTCAACGCGGCGTTCGAAACGGGGCTTGCCATGGGCGTGCAGTTCGAGCGGCGCCTGTTTCACGGCCTGTTCGGCACGGCGGATCAGAAGGAAGGCATGGCGGCGTTCGTGGAGAAGCGCCCCGGTAACTGGACGGGAAAATAACATGGCACGCGTAGGATTCATTGGCCTCGGCAACATGGGTGGCGGCATGGCCGCGAACCTCGCGAAGAAGGGGCATGACGTTCGCGCCTTCGATCTCTCCGCGGAAGCGCTGGAGCGTGCGAAGGCAGCGGGCTGCCTGCCCGTCGCCAGCGCGCAAGAAGCGGCCGACGGTGCCGAGGCGATCATCACCATGTTGCCCGCCGGCAAGCATGTGGAGCAGGTCTATACCGAGAGCCTGTTCGGCACCGCGCCCGCCTCGGCGATCCTGATCGACTGTTCGACGATCGACGTCGCCACCGCCAAGCGCGTCGGCGAAGCAGCGCTGGCCAGGGGCCTGACGGCGGTCGACGCGCCCGTTTCCGGCGGCATCGGTGCGGCCAATGCCGGCACGCTCACCTTCATGGTCGGCGGCAGCGCGGAGGCGTTCGACCGGGCCGAGCCTTTCCTGTCCGACATGGGCAAGGCGGTGATCCATGCCGGCCCAAGCGGCACCGGCCAGACCGCGAAGATCGCCAACAACATGCTGCTCGGCGCGACCATGGTCGCGACATGCGAGGCTTTCCTGCTTGCGCGGAAGCTCGGGCTCGATCCGCAGAAATTCTTCGATATCTCCTCGGTCTCGTCGGGCCAGAGCTGGTCGATGACCAGCTACGCCCCGCTGCCCGGCGTCGGCCCGGACACGCCGGCCGATCATGACTATCAGGGCGGCTTCGCGACAGCGCTGATGCTCAAGGACCTGCGCCTCGCCATGGAAGCGGCGGCGGGGGCGCACGCCGATACGCCGATGGGCGCGAAGGCGGCCGAACTCTACGAGAAGTTCGCGGACGAAGGGCAGGGCGGGCTGGATTTTTCCGGCATCATCAGGATGCTCGACCGGGGCGCCTGATCTTTCGTCGACGACGTACGGGCATCTTGCATGCAATATTGATATCATGCATCCTGCCTCCAAGGGCGGACAACGCCGTTGGAGGGGGAATGCGATGAAGGTCCTGTTCTATCTTGGTGCGGCTATGGTCGCGGTCTCGACTGCCTGCGTGGCCGCTGCGCAGTTCGTGCCGCAGACCGAACCAATGCCCGCCGCGCCGAAGATCGCCGAGAACTACTGGTCGGCGAAGCCGACCAGACCAACCCCCTATGTGGCGCCGAACAAGGTTCATTGGAAACTGTCCGAAATCCTCGCCGCGCACCGTGGCAGGACTGACTGGGTCCAGCCGATCGTTCGCAACCAGGAACAGGATGCGGACTATATCTCGCTGGGCGCCGGCAAGAAGACCAAGGCGCGCATGTACGCCGACGACCGGGTCGCCTGGATCGTGCAGGACGGATCGATGAAGGTGACGATCGACGGCGTCGAGCCGTTTGTCGCGACCAAGGGCTTCATGGTCAGCGTGCCGTTCCGCCATCTCTATACGATCGAGACGGTGGGCGATAAGCCGTCGCTGCGCTTCGAGGTGCGCCAAGCCGGCTCGCCGCCGCTCTTCCCGCTATCCGAAACGCCGGAGGCCTATCCGGGCCGCACCTATGTGAAGGTGCGCGGCAATCCGGGGCCCGCGACGATCGCCACGGGCGGGACGAGCAACCCGATCTGGGTCGATTTCCAAAAGGACATCGCGGTCGGCGACAAGACGTATAACGGCAAGTTCGTGTGGGACGATCATTTCACCTCGAACATCCTGCGCGGCAAGGCGCAGCCGGTACCGCCGGCGACCAACAAGGGGCATTTCCATGTCGACTGGACCGAGTTCTGGTTCATCATGGAAGGCAGGATCGGCTATCAGATTGAGGGCTTCCCCTATTTCGAGGCTGACCAGGGCGACATCGTCACCGCTGCCAAGGGTCGCTGGCACCGCGCCGGCAACAGCCCGCTGGCGCCGATGTCGACGCGCATTCCGTTTAACCCTCGTCCGGTGATCCTGCATAATTTCGAGCCGGAGTGACCTTCGTCACCTTTCGGGGCGCGACGGGGTCGCTGGCGGGGAAAGTATCTTCCAGCGCCTCGTCGAGCCAGCGGTCGAGATCGGCAGGCGGCTTCGGATCGTCCGGCAGCGGTGAGTCGGTTCGCGGAGCGTCGGCCTGTTCCATCAAATCCTCCTGCGCAACGTGCGGATGGCTGTCGCACCCGTCACATCAGCGATCACAGCTTAAGATAGGTAGCCGTCCCCATCGCGGCAACGCGCAGGGAGCTATGACCCATTCCGTCGGCGCGGCTCAAAAGCCGATCGGATCAAGGAGATCGATCGGCGCCGGGTGAAGCGCCGGCGTCTGCACCGTGAATTTATACCCGTCCTGCGCGGCGTGAGAGAAGAATGCCGCGAGGCTGTCTGCGCCGTCGTCCCACTGAGGTGACAATGGCTTGTGATCCCTGGCCTGTTGATCACGCGTGGTGGCGCGTTCCTTCGCGCGGAGCAGGTCGATATCGGCCACTTCGCCGGTCAGGTGGATGGTATAGCGATCCTCCTTTGGCCGCGCCCTGACCAGCATCTCGAACGTCGCGCGATCCGGATTCTCATATTTGCCGCTAGCCGACGCGACATAGTGATCCGCCGTCACGCGCTCGAAGAATTCCCCAGCCATATTCCGGTCGCTGCCATGGTGCTGCATCTTGAGGATGTCGACATGCAGCCTGCCCTGATCGAGCAACCCGGCATTCCCAAGCCCGGTCAGGATATAGTCCCCGCGGGCATCTCCGGTGAGGAGCATCGACTTGTCGCGATACGTGGCCAGCAGAACGATGCTCGACAGGTTCGGGATAGACGTGTCCGAATAGGCCGCGAGCGACGCAGCCGGCCCCTTGGGTAATTCCTGGGCGAACTTGTCGCGTAGCGCCTTGAGCTGGTCGGGCAATGGGCCAACGACATGAAGCCGAAGCTGATCCCCGAACGGAACGGGCTGGCTAGGGTCTGCACCCGGCTGGACCAGGCCGTCAAATCCCTGATTCGTCGGAATATCGAGCAATTTCGTGTCATTACGCAACTGTGCGCCCTGGCCGACACTCGCCAATATCTTGATCGCCGCGTGCTCGTCTTCATTATCCGTATCGAGAGCAGCGATGTCGCCGAAACTCTGCGTGCCGAAAGAGGCGAATACCGATGCCCTGACATCATTGGGATTGCCGCCGGCGATCCGCTCGAAGCTGTTGTGCCAGAGCTGGCGTACTGGCCAGTCCCAGGGCCGGTGATCGGTCTTCGCGTCGCGCCAGTCTTCGGTGAAGTCGATGATGCCACGAATATGATCATCGTCGATATGGCTGACGACCAGCAGGTCGATCGCGAAGGCGCTGCCGGGGCGCTTTGCCTTCAGCGTCTTCAGCCGGGGCTTGAGCGTCTTGCCATAGACCTGGGAGGGGCCCCCATCGATCAGGATCGTGCCCGGTGCGGTCGCCGGACCGTAATGCAGCAGCAGGCAATCGCCATGACGCGCGGCCAGGGGTTCCAGCGTGAAATGCTCCATCGATAGGCTCCTTTAGTAGGATTGAAGGGCGCGCAACGTGTCGAGCAGACCATGTCCCTGGAAAGCGCGCTCGCGGCCGAGGTCGGTCGCGCTCTCGCACAGCAGTTGCTTGATCTGCCGTGGTTGCCCGATCAACTCGGGAAAGCGGGCCATCAGCATGGCGGCCGCCGCGCTGACGTGCGGTGTCGCCTGGCTGGTTCCATCGAGCGGTCCGTACTCGCCGCCGGGGAGCGTGCTCCTGATACGCTCGCCCGGCGCGACCAGATCGGGTTTCAGGCGTCCGTCGCCGGTTGGCCCCCGGCTCGAGAAATAGGAGACGCCAAAAGTATGGGGTTCGCGTTTGTGCGTGGAACCGACCGTGATCACTGAATCGGCGTTGCCTGGATCAGTGATGCTCAACGTCGCATAGCCGCGATAGAGTCCCTTCGCCGTGGCGAAACCCTGATAGCCGTTATTGCCGGCCGCGGCGACGACGGTCACGCCGGCCCCGACCAGCCGTTCGCATTCATCGCAGATCGGCGTTCTTCCACAGGCGTAGTTTTCGACTGCGTGGGGAATGGAAAGGCTCAGATTGACGCCGTGAACCGCGATATGTTCGTTACGCCCATTAAGATAGCGGACGAACTGGAGAGCGCTGATCACCGCGAATTCGGTGTCTTCCTCGGCGGTCTCTCCCTCGTCCGGTGCGGGCGCGATAATACGAAGATCGAGCAGATGAATGTCAGGGCAAAGCCCGATGACGATGGGTTCGCCATCCTCGTCGCGCCAATTGGCGCCGATGATGCCCGCGACATGGGTACCATGGCCATCGGTCGGTGGAGACGGATCCTGCAATCGGATGAGCCGTTCGATCGAGGACCAGTCCATCGTGTCGGTATCTAGGGCGCGGTAGATCGCGGTGAGGAGTTCAACTCCATCGGCGATCGTAACGCCTGCGGCGGCGCAGCATCGGGCCAGTTGCGGATTGTTCGCCGGATTGGTCCGATAGGCGGCGTTCAACAGCGGGCGAAGGCTGGTGAGATCATAGGCGCCTGAAATACGGGAGGTGCCGCCGTCGTTGAAGGCCGGGTGACCGGCGTCGATGCCGGAATCGATGACCGCCCAGCAGATATCAGCACATTTGACCTCGAAGACACGGAATGCTGCATCTGCCTTGACCGTGCTGCGGGCCTGCTCGTCCGAAAGGTCGAGCGGCCGGTTCATCGCCACGCGCCAGATCGCGCCCGTCGCGGGTGCATCGGCAAGGTGTGCGATCAGCTTTTCGGCGTTGCTGAAGCTTGCGGAGAAAAAATCGCCATCCCGGGGCTTTGCAGGTCCGGTGCGCAAGGCTTCGCGGTCGGCCAGGATTGCGCCAATCAACACGGCAATTCGACCTATTTCGAAATCCGACATCTCCTTGTCGCGGGGCGATTCAGAAACGGCCAGACGACGACTGCGCTCGAACACGAGGTGCAACCAGCCCTCGCGATAGTCGTTGCGCCGCGCAAGCGCGACGGCGGCCTTGGCCCAATGCGTGCGCGGCAGGATAAGCTGGCAGAATTCATCGAACGTCAGGCGCATCGCGACGAAGCCTCGCAACGCCGCGGGGCATGTCGCGATCAGGTCGGTGTCGCCGGGCGCTTCCAATATTTCCCGCAGCAGGCGATTGGCCGAATCGGTGTTGAGCGGCGTGATCAACAGGTCGTGCCGCTGGTCCGGCGTCGCGGCATAAGCATACCAGACTTCAGGAAGAATCGGAGTGTCCTGGGTAAAACGCTGCCGTACACCCATCGAGAACAATAAGGTATCGACCTCCGCCGGCTGCATTCTTCCCCCTCTTTCACGTCCCGCGACACAGGATTCGGAATATCTTACCAATTGTGAATGACACGACTACGGCAAGTTCAGGCAGCCGGCCTGATACCGGCAAATCGAGGTTGCGTGTTTTTGCCTTTTACCAGAAGCCAGCAGCATGCGATAAGCCACCGACTGCCGCAAGTCCTTGCTTCGATGACAATGTGGAGTATCATGATTTTCGGATTGAAGACCTGGGACGATTACAGGGAAACGATATAGGCGACCTGCTTGTCCTGGATATTTGCTGCATCGGCAATGAATCGCGGTAAAATACGCAGGGCGATTTATATCCCGCGGACGGTGAAGCCAGGCCCGTGGAACGGATCGTCGCCTGGCGCCGAGGCGCGGACCCGGGTATGTCGCGAGCACGTCACAATCGGAGGCGAGAGACTCAGGGCGGCTCGCCTTTTCACGGTCGCGGATGTGTGGGGTGCCAGTGCTTCGTAAGACTCGTCGGGATATCCTGAAGGCCGGTGCGATCGCCGCGCCCGCTTTGTTGACTTTCTCCGCACGCGCCGGCGTTCTGCTCGGCAGCGATACGCCTTTCACGCTCGGCGTGGCATCGGGTGAGCCGTCACCTGACGGGATGGTCCTGTGGACGCGTCTCGCGCCGCACCCGCTTGAGGCCGGGGGCGGCATGCCGCCACGCCGTGTCCCGGTGCGCTGGCAGGTGGCGGAGGATGAAGGATTCGCCCGCGTCGTCCGGTCGGGAACTGCCGCCGCCGATCCGGTGGCCGGCCATTCGGTGCATGTCGAAGTGTCGGGCCTGCGTCCGGGGCGTTCCTATTTTTATCGGTTCGTCGCCGATGGCGTGGCGAGTCCGGTTGGCAGGACGCGGACGGCTCCGGCGCCGGGGGCGATCGTCGACAACCTCCGTTTCTGCTTCGGCTCATGCCAGAAATACGAGGCCGGTCACTATGCCGCCTGGCGCCACGTCGTCGCCGACGACCCCGAGCTGATCCTGTTCCTCGGCGACTATATCTATGAGAATGCCCCGGGCAATGGCGGCGTCCGTCGCCATCTCAATCCCGAACCCTTCGATGTGGCGGGCTATCGGATCCGCTACGCAACCTACAAGATGGACCCGCTGCTCCAGGCGGCTCATGCCGCCGCGCCGTGGATTGTCACCTGGGACGATCACGAGGTGGCGAATGATTATGCCGGTGCGCTGGACGAGCATAATGGCGATCCCGTTGCATTTCTCGCGCGGCGTGCGGCGGCCTATCAAGTATATTGGGAGCACCTGCCGCTACGGGCGGCCGCCCGTCCCTCGGGACCCGATGCACGTCTCTACCGGACGTTGAACTGGGGAGCGCTCGCCCAGTTCCAGGTGATCGACGACCGGCAGTTTCGCGGCACCCGCGCCTGCCAGCCGCCGGAACTGCTCGCTGAGCATCGCGATTATCTGGTCGGGGTGCTCGATTGCCCGCAGCGCCACGATACATCCCGTACGATGCTCGGCGACGTCCAGGAGCGCTGGCTGCTCGACGCGCTAGGCAAGACGCGCGCGCAGTGGAATTTCCTCGCGCAGCAGACCCTGATGACGCCGTTCGCGATGATCGATCCGCGTCATCCGGAACAGGGCGCGGTCGTCCATCCGGCCGATCGCTGGGAAGGCTATCCGGCCGCGCGCGACCGGATCTTCCGCCGCTGGGCGGAGGCGAAGACGCCCAACCCCGTGGTGTTGAGCGGCGATATCCACGCCTTCACCGCCACCGATATCCATCACCCCGATCATCCCGATGCTACTCCGGTCGCCGCGGAGTTCGTCGGAGGATCGATCACCTCGCTCAACAACCATCCCGGATGGCGTGAAGAGGCTAAAGCGAACCCCGGGATTCGCTTCGCCGAGAACGAGGTGCGCGGCTATGCCAGGGTGGACTTGAGCGGGAAGGGCAGCGAAGTGCTGTTTCGCGGCCTGGCCGATGCCCGCAATCCCGATTCCACCGTGTCGACGATTGCGCGCTTTGAGGTGGAATCCGGGCGGGCCGGCATTGCCGACGCAAGCTGACGGGGCCGGTCAGGACGACAGGACGATCCGGTCCCGCCGCACCTCGGCGCGAATGCCGAAATTGAGGCGAAGGGCTTTCAGGAATTCGCTGGGGTCGTTAGTGAGGAAACGGCCACCCAGCCGTACCTGGCCCATGTCGGCGCGTGCCAGCTCGATCGGTGTTGGCAGGTAGCGGTTATATTCGGCGATCGCCTCCGTCAGGGGCTGGCCGTCGAACAGGATCTCGCCCTCCTGCCAGGCCGAGAGCGTCTGGATCTCACCGTCCGACAGGGGCCTTGCCTGCTGTTTGCCATCGGTGACGACCAGCTTGCGGCGCTCCGCCACAAGCGCGGTCCCGGAACGGCCATGGAGCGGCAGTATCCAGGCCTTGCCGGCGATGGTCGCAAGGTCGACGATCTCTCCGGCGTGCAAGCGTACGTTGAACCGGCCGGGCCCCAGGCGAAACCGCGCCGCACCGACATGAAGCGTGCAGGGCTGGGTGCCTTGCGGAAGGTCGAGGGCGAGTTCGCCCCGTTCAAGCTCGACTTCGAGCTGGCTTTCGGCCAACCACCAGCGCAACCGGCCTCCGGTATTGAGGTCGAGGCAGGTATGATCCGCCACGTAGAAGCGCCTGCGCTCGCCGACCGCCGTTTCCACGGTATGGGCCGCCGCCTGGCTCGCGATGAAGACGGCGCCACCCGCCGCCAGCGCCCCGGCCATGCCGAAGGCTGCCTTGATCGCGGTGCGCCGCGGCAGTGCCATACGGGGAGCAGCCATGATTGGCGGGGCTGCCGCATCGGCTGGTTCATGTGCGGAATGGCCAGCGCGCAAGCGATCGAGGTCGCGCCACACGGCATTCATCCGAATGAAGGCGAGGGCATGGGCAGGGTCGGAGGCGCGCCATGCCTCGAAGACCGCCAGATCGGCGCGTCCGGCGTCGAGTGCGGCGAGCCAATCGGCCGCTTCGGCCTCGATTCGCTCCTGGCGCTCGATCGATAGGGTCAAAATGCTCTTCTCATGTCCGTGGGAATGCCGATCACCTCCCGATGATTAGCGGAAGCGAAACCGCCATGCCAACGACACGATTTTCTTCATGCCTGCCGTCGTGTGGTGTCGCTCGTCTCGATCGAACCGGCTGGATCGACCGGAATGGGAAGGTCGCGCAGGGCTCGAGACAGCAGCAATATGCCGCGCGACAGATGCTTCTCCACCGTCGACAGGCTGAGCCCGAGACGTTCGGCGATTATTCGGGGCGGCAATTCCTCGAACTTGCGCAACAGGACAACGCGCCGGCACGAGGGAGGCAGGGCATCGATCGCCGTCATCATGCGCCTCAGTTCGTCGCGGCCCGCCGCGATGGCGAAACTGTCGGGCGCCGGGTCGGGGTGCTCGGCCTCTTCGAGCGCGGCGAACTGGCGCATGGGCACGATCCGCGCGCGGCGCATCCGCTGGAGCGCCGCGTTGCGCATGATGCGGACGGCATAGGCGGCGGGGTTGGCGATCTGGTCCCAGCGGTCGAGCTGGAGAAGCTGGGTATAGGCCTCGTGCAGCAGGTCGCGGGCCTCGTCGTCGTCCAGGGCCCAGCGCCGCGCCTGGCGCAGCAACTCGCTTTCATGGGGAAGGACTGACGATGCGAACCATGCATCGATCGGGCGAAGCCAGGACATGGATCGGGGAAATGCTCGATTCTGGATGTTTCCCGACTGCCCTAGGGCTGGATTGATACGGTGCTGTGACAGGATCCGGTCACGCCGGTGATTTTCGCGAAGGCGGCGTCCTCCGGGCACCGGTGCCCGGAGGACGCGGCGGTCACTTCCTGTCGCCGGGCTTGAAGACGAGCCCGAACCACACGGTGCGGCCCACTGGATAGCGTGTCTGCAGCAACTCCCGATTCTGGCCGAGATGTGCTTCGAACGCTGTGTTCGTCACGTTCTGGACCTGACCGATCACCTGCAGCCAGGGGGTCACGTTATAGCTTGCATGCAGATCGAGCTGGTCGCGCGAATCCGCCCAGATATCACGCCAGCTGAACTGCGAATCGACCGACACTGGGGATGCGCCGATCCGGTTGAACGCAGCCCGCAGGCTGAACGGGCCGTCCACATAGAAGAGCGTTGCGTTGTAGATATGGTTCGGCTGGTTGAAGAGCGCGTCGATCCGGCGAGTGGCGCCGTTGGTCGACACGAAGTCGAAATGGCCGTCGAGCCAGGTGGCGTTGAGCGACACGCCGAGATTGGCGAGCGGGCCCGGCAGGAAATCGAGCCTGTCCTTGACGATCTGTATCTCAGCGCCCTTCACTGCGGCGCGTGAGGCGTTGACCGGCTGGGTGATCGTCGCGCCATAGGTTACGCCATCGGTATAGACGCCGGTTCCGACTGTCGACTTGGTGAAGATCTCGTCGTGGATGTCCTTATAGAACAGGGCCACCGAGAGGAGCCCGCCCGCGCCGAGATACCATTCGCCCGACAGGTCGTAGTTCCAGGAACGGCGTGGCTTCAGATCGGGGTTGCCCTGGTTGATCGTCAGCGGAGTGAGCGTCGATGAAAGATCGAGCGACATGGTCGTGGTCGCGCCATATTGGCCGTAATCGGGGCGGCCGATCGTCTCGCTGATGCCGCCGCGCAGCTTGACCGCGCTCGTGACGTTCCATGTCGCCACCGCTGATGGCAGGGCATAGGCATAGCTGCGCTGGCGCGACACCAGCGCGCTGCCGCCGTTGAGATGAGTCGTCACGCCGACCGAGGTGCTGTCGTACCGAAGTCCGGCCTGCAGGTTCAGGGCATCGCCCTGCCAGCGGAGCTGGCCATAGCCGGCCGTGATGGATTCGCGCAGTTCGTAGAAAGCGTTGTTGCCGTCGGCGACGCGCGCCGTCGACTGGCGGAACCATTCGGGATGGTTGAGCAGCACTGCCTTCGCCTTGGCCGCGTCGATCAGGTAGAAGTTGACGCCCGGCGCGGAAAGCGGAGTCAGTACGGTCGATTGCGAATATTGGTCGAGATTGCCGATCAGCGCCGCCGAGGCGGCATCCTTCGCAAACCATTCGCGATAGTTGAGCAGGCTTTCGACATGAGTCAGCGTCTGGTTGACGCCGGCCTGGATGCCGAGGCCGCGATCGTTGGCGCCGAAATTCCACGACAGCTCGCCGTGCAGGCCGCGTACCCGGTTGTCGATGTCGTAGACGATGTCGCGCCAGTAGCGCGGCCCGTAGCTGGCGGCCTTTGCGGCCGCCACCGGATCGTTCAGCGCGATCGTGGGCTGGCCGTTGGCGCTCTGGTAGCTATAGCCATAGGCGGGAAGATTGGATGTGGCGGCCGAGCTGGGGGTGATGACCATCCCCGTGTTCCATTTATACATCCAGCGATCTTCATTGTAGTGCGCCTGGGAGTTCGACGCGCCGGCGGTCAGCTTGAGCGTGTCGCTGAAGTCGTAGTGCGCGTTGCCGTTGACCAGCCAGGTACGGCGCTTTTCCGGCTGGGCAACGAGGCCGAGCTGGTAGTTGCCGGTGTTCAGCTTGCCTTTGTCGGCCGACGCGCCCGGCGTGTAGCTGCTGGAGGGAAGGGCGAGCGCCTCGTAGCGGTCCTCGTCCGAGAGCTCGTGATAATAGCCGCCGAAGACCGACACGCCGAAGCGGTCGTTCGGACGATATTCGAGCTTGGCGTTGACGCTGTAGCGTTCGCGTTTCTCATCAAAGGCATAATCCTGCACGCGCACGGGCACGGCGCGTCCGGTCGAGTTGGCGATGTCCCCGGTCGCTGCGCCCGCGGCGGTGTAGTAGGTCCAGCCGGCACCGGCTGTGTCCCCCGGCAGGTTCGCCAGCGCCGAGGCGTGGAGCTGCTGATATTCGCCCGACACGACCAGGCCGAATTCACGGTTCGCGCCGAACAGGACCGCGCCGGTCGCGTCAGCCCGGATATTGGCGTTCCTGTCGGGAACGACCTTCCCGGTCTGCGACGTCCAGCCGCCCATTGCCTGCGCGGTAAGCGAGGTGCCCGTGTCGAACGCGCTCTTGGTCACGAGGTTGAGCTGGCCGCCGAGCGCGTGCGGATCATATTGCGCGGTCACGGTCTTGATCGCCTGGATCTCGCTGACCAGCGAGGCAGGCAGCATGGCGAGTTGTGCACCGCGATAGCTGCTGTCGGCGCTGGCGATCTGCGCGCCGTCGACGGTCACGAGATTGTAGCGGCTGTCGAGCCCGCGGATCGTGACATATTGATAATTGTCGTGACCGCGGCTCGAATCGCGGTCGGTCATCACAGAAATGCCGGGGATGCGCCGCGCGGCTTCGACGATGTTGACGTCCGGGAGCTGGCTCACCTCGTCCTGGCTGACCGCATCGATGATCTGGCTGCTCTTGCGCTTGGTATCCAGCGCGCGGCGGGTGGCGAGGCGGAAGCCGGTGACGACGATGTCGCCATCGCTCGACGCTGCTTCATCGCTGGCCGGTGCCGCTGCATTGGTTCGCTGCTCCCCGGCGGTCAGCAGGATATGGCCTTCGCCCGCCTCCCGCACGGTGAGCGCGGTACCGGCGATGAGCCGGCGCACGGCATCAAGCGGCGTCATCCGGCCCTTCAGCGGCGCCACATGGTGGCCGGAAGCGCGATCGAACGGGAAGGATATCTGGATCCCCGCCTGGCGTCCGACCTCATTCAGGGCAACGGTCAGGTCGGATGCCGGAATATCGAGCGCGATTGTGCGGGACGCAGCCGCTGCCGGAGCGGCAAGGCAAGCGGATGCCGGGGCAAGCGCGATACCTGACAGCAGCAAGGTGATAGCCGAACGACGACGCATGACGAGAAACCCCCTGCGGCGGAATGCCGCGTCGCAGGCTCGATGCTTTGGGCGCGCCAAACCGCTATGGCGGGAAATGCCGGCACGAAAATTCGGACGCCCGGGCGCCGTCCGGTTCCTGCCTGCCGTTCATCCGCGCTTGACCCGCCGGTCACATCCCAAGCGAGACACGCATATTGAATCGCGGCACATCGGCCGTCGGATTTGGATATTCCGCATATAATTCAACATATTATGAAATTTCCATACCGGCGCTAAAAAACCTCTAAACAATGAACAGGATTTCCTGATCCCCCAACTAAAGTCGCGGCAGATTTTCGGTCAGCCGGCTTTGGGTTTGAGCTGGGGGATTCCATGGTTTCGATTTTCACCGGGCTTGGCGCGGGCTTTGAGCGTGGGTCGGCTGCAACGCTGAAGTCGTTGGGCCTGCTGGGATCCGGATCGTTCGGACGGAACGGTGAGCAGATTTCGGTGAACGCGGCGACCGGCAATCTGCTGATCACGCAGCGCGACGAGTTCCTGGTGGGGCGCGGGCCGGATTCGGCAATCGGGCGGACCTACAACAGCTTCGAGGACGTCGCCGATGGCGACAATAACGACCATTGGCGCCAGAGCACGACGCGCGCCGTCCACGGCCTGACGGGCACCCTCAATGCCCCCGGCAGCACGATCAAGCGCGATTCAGGCGACGGATCGGTCATCACTTATAGCTGGAATGCGGGGGTGGGGGCTTACATCGCGACGGACGGTGCCGGCGCCTATGACAAGCTGACCTATGCGAGCGGGGTGTGGACCTGGACCGATGGCGACACCCAGCTCACCGAAAAATACGCAGCGCACGGCGTCTACGGGCTGACGGGCACCGTCAACACCAGCGGGAGCACGATCACCCGGAACAAGGCGGACGGTACCAGCAGCACCTACACCTGGGATCCCGCCACCTCGAAATACATCGTCAGCGCTGGCACGGCGAGCGCCGACAATCTGACCTATGTCAGCGGCGTATGGACCTGGTCCAACAACGGCAGCCCGCTCACCCAATATTATTATGCGAGCGGTGCGAATTGGCGCGTCACCGAAGTGTCGGACACGGTCGGCCAGAAGCTGACCTTCTCCTATCTCGGTGCGAACCTGGACAAGGTGACGACGCAGGACGGCAGCTACGAGCAATATAGCTGGTCGAGCGGGCGCATCACCCAAATCGTGACCGGCTATACCGATCTGGCGACGAATACAGCCAGGACGCTGACGCGCACTCGCTATAGCTATGACGGCTCCAATCGACTGGCGACCGTCACCGTCGATCTGTCTCCCGGAGACAACGTCATTGCTGACGGCAAAACCTATGTGACGACCTATGGATACGACACGTCGGGCCGTGTCTCCTCGATCACGGAGACGGACGGATCGTCCGTTATCATCGCCTATGACGCGTCGAACCGTGTCGCGACGCTGACCCAGGCGGTCTTGGGCGCTGCCACGCGCGTAACGGCGTTCAACTACGACACAATCGCGCGGCAGACGATTGTCACTGATGCCCTGAACCAGAAGACCGTGCTCAAATATGACGCGAACGGAAATCTCACCCAGATCGTGACGCCCCCGGCCAACGGCTCCAGCGCGCCCCGCGTCCAGCAATTCGCCTATAATGCGAACGGCGACGTCATCTCGGTCGACCAGGGCGACGGCAACATCGTCGTCTACGGTTATGATGCCGATGGTAACCGGACGAGCCAGCGCGACGCACTGGGCAACACGGTCACCTGGACCTACCAGAACAACCAGTTGCTTACCGAGACGCGCTATCTGGTTCCCGATCCCGATGGGGCCGGACCTGGCGTGGCCGGGACACCCCAGACTATCCGGTATGTCTACAACGCTGATCTTACGCTTCGATACGCGGTCTCAGCCGAAGGGGCGGTGACCGCCTATGGCTATGACGCGTACGGAAACCGGACCAGCGCGATCGAGTATCTGGACGGCAAATATCCTGTCTCCGGTCTTCAGCCAACCGACATTCCAACTGCCACGCAGATATCCAACTGGATCGCAGGGCGCGACAAGAGCGCCGCAAGGCGCACCGAGACGGTCTATGATGCCCGCGGCAATGTCGCCGTTGTGCGGGGCTATTCGAGACTGCTCTCCACCGGCGAGTTCGATACGGCGTCGGAGAAGAGCGAGACCGTCTACGCCTACAACCAGGCAGGCGAACTGCTTGTCCGGCGCACCTTCGCCGGCAATGCGAGCAAGGTCGACAGCTTCGCCTATGACGGCCTTGGCCGGACCATATCGACCAGCAATTCCAACGGCCTGCAAACGACGATCGCCTTTGCCGACGCCACGCAGACGGCCACCGTCACGCTTGCCAGCGGTTTGACCCAGGTATCGGTCTACAATCTTGCCGGAGAACTGGTCAGCTACACCCAGGCCGCGAGCGGCGTCGCGACCGCGGTATCGAGCTACAAATATGATGCACTCGGCCAAGTGAAGCTGGCGACCGACCCGCTCGGCAACGGCACCTATTATTTCTACGACGCCGTGGGGCGGAAGACCGCGCAGATCGACGCGTTGGGGGCGATCACTGAATATCGGTATGATGCGCAGAACAATGTCACCAGTACGACGCAATATGCGACACGACTGACCCCGACCCAACTCGGCACGCTGGTTGACGGAAGCGGCAACCCGACCGCAGTGAGCCTCGCTTCCCTGCGCCCGGCGGCAAACGCCGACGATCGCTGGACGTTCAACATCTACGATCTTTCCGGGCGTCTGGTGCAGACGATCGACGCGACCGGCGCGACCACGGTCTATGCCTATGACGGTGCCTCGCGGCTGATCTCCTCCACCCAATATGCCACGCGTATGTCGGCAGCCCAGATCGCGACGTTGAAGGCCGCCGAAACGAATCAGTTCCTCAATCCCAACGATGGGAACTTGTGGTCCTACGATGCCGGAATGACCGTCACTGCGGCCGGCACGATCGATGGTGCGAACGCTTTCAAGTTCACCGTCGGCTCATCGGGGCAGGCCAGGATTTTCAATGCCTATCTGCCGGTGGTCAGCGCGGGGCAGACCGTTACTCTGGTGATAACGCTGATGGCGTCCGGTACCACGACAGGCGGCGTTCTCGATCTCTGGGGCGCGCAGACTGCCTGGGGCAATGCCAGCGACGCAACCGCAACGATTCTTTCAGGGCCGGGCACGCTAACGCCGGGCATTGGCGCGAGCACGACGGTTTCGGGGCTGAGCGCCACCGCGGCGACACGCATTGCCATCACGCACACCTTCAGCACGGCCGACACCCAGCTATTGCCGATCTTCTGGATCAAGGCGATCACAGCATCGGCAGGCGACGCGATCATCGCGGCCGCCCCGGTCGTCACCACGCGCTTCCACACGGCCAGCTACATCCCAACCGCCGACGCCGCCAACGACCGGACAAGCCGGATCTTCTACGATGCAGACGGCAACGTCACCGGCACGCTGGATGCCGAAGGCTATCTCACCCGGTCGATCTACGATGCCGGCGGCACCAGGATTCAGACGCTAGCCTATGCCAATGCCGTCGCCGGCAATTTGCGCGCGACGGGCAGTCTTGCACAACTCCTCGACAGTGCCGGCACGCCGACGGCTGCCACGACCACCTATAAATATGACGCGCTCGGGCGGCTCCGGCTCACCACGGACGGTCTCAATAATCGCACCCATTATTTCTACGATGCCGCGGGCCGCAAGACCGCCGAGGTGGATTCTCTCGGGGCGCTCACGGAGTATCGCTATGACGGCGAAGGCAGTGTTACCAGCACGACGCAATACGCGACGCGGCTGACCCCGACTCAGTTCGGCGCGCTGATCGACGGCAACGGCAACCCGACCGCGGTGACCCTCGCCTCCCTGCGTCCGGCGGCAAGCGGTGACGATCGTTGGACGTTCAATATCTACGATCTCTCCGAGCGCCTAGTGCAGACGGTCGACGGGACCGGGGCGACCACGGTCTATGCCTATGACGGTGCCTCGCAACTCGTTTCTACCACCCAATATGCCACGCGCATGTCGGCCGCCCAGGTCGCGACGCTGAAGGCGGCCGAGACCAACCAGTGGCTCAACCCCGACAATGGGAGCTTGTGGTCCTACGATGCCGGCGTGACCGTCACTGCGGCGGGCACGATTGATGGCGCCAATGCCTATCGCTTTACCACCTCGGCGACGGGGCAGGCCAGGTTCTTCAACGCCTATCTGCCAATGGTCAGCCCTGGGCAGATCGTGACCTTCGTGGTGACGCTGATGGGTTCCGGCACGACGACCGGTGGCGTCCTTGAAATTTGGGGAACGCAGACGGCGTGGGGCAATGCCAGTGACGGTTCAGCGGTGATCCTTTCGGGACCGGGCACGCTTACACCACTTAGCGGCACCGGAATGGCCATCTCGGGCCTGAGCACCACCACAGGCACCCGCATCGCGATCACGCGCACCTTTACCGCGTCCGACAATCAGGTGTTGCCGATCTTCTGGATCAAGGCGGTCAACTCGGCTCCCGGCGACGCGATCATCGCCGCCGCGCCTGTCGTAACGACACGTTTCCGTGCCCCCAGCTACGTCCCCGCCGTCGACGCCGCCAACGACCGGACAAGCCGGATCTTCTACGACGCCGAGGGTAACGTCACCGGCACACTGAATGCCGAGGGGTATCTTACCCAGTCGATCTACGATGCGAGCGGAACCAAGATCCAGACGATCGCCTATGCCAACGCGACCGGTACCGCCGGCAACATCCGCGCAACGGGCAGTCTCGCGGATCTCCTCGCAAGCGTCACCCCCGACACCGCGCGCGATGTCGGGCAATGGACGCTCTACGATGCGCGGGGCTTCCTGGCGGCAAGCATCGACGGCGAGGGCAATCTCACCCGCTTCCGCTACACCGCGGCCGGTTATCTCGACCAGCAGATCAAGGGACAGAAGCTTGATCCTGCCGCGCTGATCGCAACGCCGCCGACGCTTGCCGGCCTGCCCGCCGCCCCAGCCGGCGCGACCCTCGAAACGATCGGCTGGACCCGCAACGCGTTTGGCCAGGCCCTGACTGAAACCCGAAGCCTGACCGGCAGCGTCACGATCACCACGACCTATCGCTACAACGCCGTGGGCAAGCTGGTCTCGACCGTTACCCAGTCTGGGGGCACCGATCCGCGGACCTATAGCCAGCGCTATGACGCGCTGGGCCGGCTGACGAGCGAGCTTTCAGGCATCGGCAATACCGTCCTGGCCGCACTCTCCAATCCCAACCAGGCGCAGATCGACCAAGTCTATGTCGATTACGGATGGACCTACAGCTACGACAAGGCTGGCCGCCTGGCTGCCAAGCGCGGGCCGAAGGGCACGGAAGCTGCGGGTGCAAGAACGCTCTATTACTACACGGCGGAGGGCGATCTCGCTTATGAGATCGACGCGCTCGGCGCGGTGGTCGAGCATCGCTACAACAGCTTTGGCCAGCGAAACGATACGATCGCCTATGCGGGCAAGCTTGCACCGGCGGCAATCAATGACTTTACCGGCGGGGAGATCACTTCGGCCGTCCGCGGTGCGATCACCGGCTTGTCGTCGGCGGCGCTCGATACTTCCACCCATTTCGATTTCAACGTCGACGGGACGGTGAAGCAGTCCATCGATGCCAACGGTAACGTCTCGAGCTTCACCTATAATGCCTTTGGTAACCTCACCGGCAGCACTGTGCCGCGCGATGGCGCCGCGATCATCGTGTCGACCCGCAGCTATGATCGGCTTGGCCTGCTGAAGACCGAAGTGGTAGATGCGGCCGTCGGCGGCAAGGCAATCACCACCAGCTACGGCTATGACGCGTTCGGACGGGCGGTCCAACTCACCAACGCCAACGGCAAGGTCACCAGATCGGCCTATGATCGCGACGGGCGGCTCGTCAGCGTTACCGACGCGCTCAACAACATCACATACTACGCCTATGACGCCCGCGATAACCTCGTCGCCGTCACCGATGCCAACGGCAAGATCACGCGGTACGTCTATGACAAGGCGGGGCGCAGGATCGCCACGATCGATGCGCTCGGCGCCGTGGTCGCCAGCAGCTATGACGCCGATGGCCGGCTGGTCGCGACGCGCGAATATCTGAACACCGTCAATCCGGCCCTTCTGCCGCTCGAGGTGACCGAAGCCGCGCTCGCGCTGCCTGCGGTCAAGACAGGCGACCGCGTCACCCGCTACGCCTATGATAAGGACGGCCAGCTCCGCTTCGAGATCGACGGGCTCGGCCATGTGACCGAATATGCCTATAATGCGCAGGGCAAGGTCATGCGCACGGTAGCCTATGATGGGGTGATCGGCGCCGATGGCACGGGCCTGTACGCCGCGACGTGGATCGCGGGCCAGGTCGCGAGCTTCGCCTCGGCCCCCGGCACCCGTGTTTCGCGCGCGGTGTACGATGCCGTTGGCCGGCTGACCTACAGCATCGACGCGTTGGGCCAAGTCACGGTTTCGACCTATGATGTAAAGGGACAACTGAACAAACAGGTGCAGGTTGCGGCATTCTACACGGCGACCGGAGATCCGTCGCTCGCCGCGATGGACGCGTGGCTGCCGTCGAGCGCCAACGATCGTACGACGCGTTCGCTTTACGACCGCAAGGGACAGCTGAGCTATAGTGTCGATGCGCTCGGCTACGTCACGCGCTACGAATATGACAAGCTCGGCAAGGTGCTGCGGCAATCGCGCTACGAGTCGCTCCAGTCGGTCGGCGATGCCACCACTGTCGACACGGTCAGCATCGTCTCGCCGACGAATGTGCGTGTCACCCAGTTCAGCTATGACAGCGCGGGCCGGCTCGAAACCACGACCGATCCCGCAAACATTGTCACCCGGTTGACGCTCGACCAGATGGGGCAGATCACCTCGTCGACCGAGGCATTCGGCACCACGGATGCACGCACCACCACCTATGCCTATGACGCGGTCGGCCATGTGATCGATACGACCGATGCTCTGGGGAATATCGTTCACAAGAATTACGACGCCCTTGGCAGGGTAGTCTCCATCGTCAGGATACCGAATCTGACCGGCCTTGCCGCCCTCCCCGGCGCCGGCATTGATGAAAAATACTATCTGGCGACATATGCGGACATCGGCCCGTCCGGATTGACCCCGTCATATCATTACGACGTGGCTGGCTGGCGCGAGCGGCGCAATCCCAATGCGATGTTCAATACCGCTTATTATCTGGATCAGAATCCGGATATCGTTGCCGCGGGAGTCAATCCCTTCGAGCATTTCATTCAATATGGCTGGCGCGAGGGCCGCAGGCCCTCGGCGAATTATTCCGCGTCCGACTATCTCGCTCAATATGCCAACGTCACCGAGACGTTTTCCTATGATGCCGCAGGGCGCGTGGAACAGCACGTCGTCGCTGCCGGCACATCGGACCAGGCAACCACAAGATATAGCTACGACGCGCTCGACCGTGTCGTCACCGAAACCGATGCGCGCAATTCGGTTACGACCCGTACTTATGACGCGCTCGGCCAGCTCGCCTCCAAAGCTGAGCCGGGCACGACCGGCGACGTCGCCACCTTCTATACCTATGACAATTTCGGCAATGTCTGGAGGGTTATCGATCCGCGCGGCAATGCAACCTACAGCTATTATGACAAGAACGGGCGGCTGACCCTCAAGGTCGATGCCGAGAACTACGCCACCGGAACCTCCTATACCCGGTTCGGCGAGGTCGAGTCGGTCACTCGGTATAGCCGGCCGGTCGCCGGTACCCCAACCGCCGGCATGGCGCCCGCGACCGCGCCGCTGAATCGCGTCTACAACAGCGAACTGGCGGGACCTATCAACTGGACTATCGGCTATGACCCTTCGGGCATCGTCGGCGGATCGCTGTTCACCGGAACCTGGAACGGCACGAACTATATAAAGAGTCAATTCAACGCGACCGCTGCTGGCCAGATCGCTTCAATCGCGACTGGCGAATCGCACTGGTTTGCGGTGACCGGCGGAGCAAGACTGTCAGTCAAGGCTGGCGTGGAAGGGATCGGCGCTGTCGGTTCGCTTGAGCTCGTTATGCACTGGCAAGATGCATACGGTAATTATCTGGGGATTAGTTCTGTCGGGCTATTGAACGGGCAACAGGGCTATAACACCGTCATCTCCGGTTTCGTTACGGCGCCGCCCGGGGCAGCCATCGGCCGGCTCGAAGTCTATGTGCGTACATCGGGCGCTGGTGCCGGTTATTTCGATATCACGAACCCGATGGTGAGCAGTACGACGGCGACGCAAACCACGGCCTCGAATTTCGAACCGACCGGGCAAAATGCCACGACCTGGTTCAGCTACGATAAGCTCGGGCGCCTGATCCGGACCACCGATGCCGAAAACAACAATGAGACTTATACGCTCAATGCCTATGGCGAGCGCGTCCAGATCAGGAACAAGCTCGGCGGGATCACGACGAATGTCTATGACAAGCGCGGCCTGCTGATCAGCGAAACGCTGCCGCTGGCGACCTATGACAGTGCCGGCAATCTGGCCGGTTCCACCGTGGTCAACAGCTATGACTATGACCGCCGCGGCAACCTCGTCCGGAAGACCGAGGCGGACAATTTCGATTACCGGCGGACCACCCGATACAGCTATGATGCGCTCGATCGCCTGAGCACCACGACTGGTGACGCCGTGGCCACCGGCACCGCCGGTACCACGGCCGTGCCCACCGAATATTATTATTACGACTGGCGCGGCAATTTGATCGAAAGCCGGGATGCCGCCGGCGCGCGAACCCTGTTCCGCTACGACAGTCTCGACCGCAAGATCGGTGAGATCAACGCGCTCGGGACGCTGTCGACCTTCAGCTACGATGCCAATGGCAATCTCACGGCCAGCCGGGTGTTCGGCACGGCAGTAGCGCTGCCGGCGACGCCGAATTCCCTCTGGCCGGCGGCCCCGTCGACCGAGGCGCGCCTGACGACCTATGAATATGACCGGGCCAATCGCCGCACCGCCACCCAGATGCTGGGCGTCAGGACCGGCTACTGGAACGGATCGTCTTACATCCCCTCGGCCAGCGATACGGTGCGCAACACGGTCACCTATGACGCGAACGGCAATGTCGTGAAATCGACCGATGCCAATGGCAACAGCGTCTATACCTATTACGACAGGCTCAACCGGAAGATCGCATCGGTTGATCAGGAACGGTATCTGACGAGCTGGACGCTCGATGCCGAGGGCAATGTGCTCTCGGAGCGGCGCTCAAGCACCCAATTGGCGGGTGCCGACATCGGCACGCCGCCCGGTGCGACAGCAAACCTCATTAAAAACAGTCAGTTCGCTGGGACGGATGGCTGGTATAGCTACAACCCCAACAACATCCTCAATGCTGGTTCGCCGTTCACCGGTGGCTATATGGGCAAGAATTTCCTCAAGGACGAATTCACGGCTACCGCTGCTAACCAGTCGGTATCGCTCAGGGTTGACGGTAATAACTCATTTGCCGTTGCCGGTGGCGAGCGGGTGGCGATTCAAGCCGGTGTGGAAGGGGCTGGCACGGTCGGTCGCCTCGTCCTCCTCATGTGGTGGTACGACTCCAGTGGCAACACGGTGCGGGTCGATGAGGTCGGCACGCTGAACGGGAGCCAGTGGTACGATACTAAAATCTCGACCTTTGCCACTGCCCCCGCCGGCGCAGTGAGCGGAGCGCTTGAACTCTATGCAATCACGTCCGGGGCAGGATTCGGCTTTTTCACCCTTGTCGAACCGACGGTGCGTCTCGTTGACGCGACCCAGGCGACAGTGCCCGCTTTCACGTCGACCTACGCCGATGATCGCGTCACGACCTTTACCTATGACAGAAACGGCCGCCGCCTGACCGAGACGCGCGGTGCGGTGGAGGCTTCCGCGGTCGGTGGAAACGGGGTGCTGTCCTCATCGAAGACAGCTTCCGTCATTCGCTACGAGTATAACGGGCTCGGTCAGGTCACGAAAAAGACCGAGGCGAACCTAGATTATACCAAGCACGAATATGATTATATGGGTCGTGAGACGCGAACGACGCGAACGCCTTTTACGGACTATCGCGGCGTCGAAAATATAACCCCGACCACTGATATTCGCTACAATGGCCTCAACCAGGTCTTGCGGACGATCCAACGTGGCGACGGGACGTTGACCGCAGCCGATCGCGAGACGATCTATACCTATACCGCCGGGCGTCTGACGCGCATGACCGACCCTGCGGGATTCGGTGCCAATTATTATTATGACGTAGCGGGACAGTTGGTCGCGCAGACTTATAGCCGCCAGAAGTCCAACGGCAGCTCCGAAACGAACGGAAACTTCTTTACTTACGATGCGGCTGGTCGTGAAATCAGCCGCAAGACGGGTGTGCTGAATGGTTCGACCTGGACGTTCGGGGACACCACCGACGAATATTACAATAGCTATGGCGAGATCGTCGCGCAGGGGACGAATACGGGAGGCGACAAGGCTAAGGCCCAGCAGTTCGCCGACTATGACATGGCTGGACGGGTGTGGCGTACCAATTTCAAGGACGGCATCACCAAGGTTTACGCCTATGACAAGAATGGCAACGCAACGATGCTGTTGCAGAGCACCGGTACTGTTGACCTGAAGACCAAGAGCAGTATCGATCAGGTCTTTGATAATATTTCTGGAGTGTCCTTGACGTTAAGCGTCTTCGATAAGCGCAATCAGCTGATCGAAACATTCCAGCAGGCCAGCAACAATATCGGTGCCAATCCGATCCGTCCCGAACTCATTCCCGATCCGACCGGCCACGGTGTCGCCTCCTTCTATGCGGACGGAGACGTGGCAGAGAAGGTGAGCAAAGTGGAGGTGAAGAACAACCCTGCGGTAAAGCCCGTCGAGAGTCCGGAAAGCCGCTTTACAGCTACCGGTGGCGGCGTCTCTTTCGATGCAGTGATCACGCTTGGCTGGCAAGGTATCGGTAAATGGGACCGGCGGCAGCTCACGATATCTACTGATCCCGCCGTCTTCTATGGAAGCGGGGTGGTCCATGTCGCCATAACGGATTCGCAGGGGACGCGCTCTCTGGGAGATATTACTCCTGGCAGAAACTTTATTATTGAGGATACGACCTACACTCCTTTTTCCAGTTTCATATTCGCCTCTGGCGCAGTTTCATTCACCCTCACGCAGGAAGTGCCGGGCGGGCAGGTCGTCATTGCTCAGACCAGCATGAATATTGAGATGCCGTACCCTGGGCCAAAATCTGAACCGCCAGAGTGGAAGATATCCCATGGGGATGCGTACCCGGCGCCGAAACTTCACTTCCAGAACGAAAACGCCAATGCCACCGTTGTTCAGATGTTTGTCCGACCGGCCGGGTCGGGCGGGGCGTATCAAAAATTAACAGCGACTCAGCTGAAGAATTCGATGGGCTCGAATATCGCCGGCTGGTTCACCTATGATTTGACACAGCCGCCGTTCAACGGCCTGCCGGCAAATAGCAGCTGGGACATCAAATATCTGGCCATGGACGCGGCCGGCAAAATCTACGATTCCAAACAGGCTGTCCTGTCGAGAAACAGCAGTGGCAGCCCGGTCCTGGACAATGTCATATTGGTCGATGTGCGTGGTCCCGGCCAGGCGATGCTCACGAATGATTACGGCCGCGACTGGTTGATCCTCTCGGGACTGCCAGCCGCGCCCGTGAACATGCGCTACAGGCCGCTCGGCAGCAGCGGTGGCTGGTCAGTGCCGGTCGGCGTCAATCCGGCCGGTTACGGCCAGAACGGTCTCGCGGCAGTCGATGTCACCGGCGTTGGCGGTCCGGTCGAATATTGGGTCGAACTCGCCGATGGCACGAAGCTTCACGGCACGCTCACCGTCGGGGGGCAGGCATCGACGCTAACGCAATATAAGGACGCCTCGAGGGAGATCATCCTGAGGCCGCCGCCTGGCCAGACAGTTACCCGGCAGCAGTTCCGCTATTTCCGGGACGGCGCCTGGTCGTCATGGATCTCGCAAAGCGGGGGAGGGAATTGGACCTATAACGCGAAGGATCTCGCGGATTTCTACTCAAGCCGTAGCTACCCGATAGAATATGAGACTTATAACATTGATACGCTGGTCTCCCGTTCCGAGGCAACGCTGACATTCGGCTATGACAGCCAGTCCATGAGCACCTTCAGCGGCGCGCCGGGGATGGCCGCCAAAGTATTGTTCGATCCGAAGCAGAGCGGCGTGGCGAAGATCGTTCTGTACTGGCGTGACCGGGGATCCACCGGGGCCTTCACGGCCGTCACCATTTCCAAGGCAGGTGGCATCTTTGCCTGGGACGTCGATGCGGCGGGTGTGCGGCCGGGCACAGGCGCCCGGTATCTCGAATATTATTACGATGCATACGCAGCCGACAACACGATCCTGCCGACGCTCAACCATGCCGACCATGCGATGGGGTATCTCGCGATCCAGAGCGATCGTTATGCCGATACGACCAACAACGCGCTGGTGTGGCGCATCGACACCGCCGTGGCGTCCCAATATCTCGTCCACCGCACGCAGAGCTTCAACGCATTCGGGGAGATCGCTTCCGAGACTGACGGCAATGGCCGTATCACCAGCTTCAACTACAACACGATGGGCAGGCTGACCGGCAAGATCAGTCCCCAGGTCGATGTGACTGACGAGTCAGGCGTCACGACCAGGCAGTCGCCCACCGAATATTATTATTATGACCAATCCGGCCGCCTCGTCGGCAAGAGGGACGCGAACCAGAAATTCTTCACCCAGACCCTGCTGGCCGGCAGCGGGCAGGGCGGCGACACGGCGCTCACCGTCGGCGAGTTCAATCCCGACAATAGCCAGAAGGCGTACGGGTACGACATCTTCGGCGATCTGCGAAAGATCACCGATGGGCTCGGTGCCGTCACCAATAACACCTATGACAAGGCTGGCCGGCTGATCCAGGTCGACCATCCGGTGCGCGCCGGCGGCAATTCGGCCGGCGTCCAGCTGATCGACTATTATAGCTATGACGGGCTTGGCCAGCGTATCAAGCACAGCAACTCGGTCTATGGTGGTACGGTCGCCGAGACGACCGATTACGATGTGCAGGGGCGGGTGGTCAGCACCGTCAGCTTCGGCGGCCTGGCGACGACATATTCCTATACCTGGTACAGCATCGCCAGCAATCTTCTTGGCACCATCGGTCTCGGCAATTTCGGCGGGTGGCAGACGATCACCACCAATTCCGCAGGCCTCAATTCCTATGAGAATCGCGGCCTCTTCGGCCAGATAAACTGGCGGCAGGACTTTGGCGGCCATAGCTCGCACTACACCTATGACCTCGCGGGCCATCTCGTCGGCCAGACCGGCTCGACCGGGCAGTCGATCTCCTACACCTATTACAACAACGGCTATATCGCGAGCATCACGGACAATACGCTGCGCATGCGGTCCACCTTCCAGTATGACAATGAAGGAAACCGCACGCTCGAAACCTATAACAGCACGGATGCGTCGCCGATTATCTATCAGAACGCCTCGGTCAGCTATGACGAACTGAATCGCGTGGTGCGTTTCAAGGACGCCAAGGCGGAAATCACCTATAAATACGACGCCAATGGCAATCGCCGCGAGGTGAAGAGCATCTATAATGACGGGGTCGACGGGACGGAGCGAACCCAGGACTATTGGTACAAATATGACAGCATGAACCGCTTCGTTCTGACGATGGGCACGCTGTTGGGCGGGAACATCGTCGCCGGCAATGCCGGGGTCGCCCTCACCTATGATCCCGCGGGTAATCGCAAGACGGCGACAACGGCGGGTTCTTCGGAGGTGGAGACCTACACCTATACCGCCGATGGTTATCTCGAGGATACGATCATCGCCGGCGTGGTGCGCGCGCGGCGTACCAACGATGCCCTGGGCAGGGTGACGAGCTATACCCAGTTTGCGCCTGATGGCGCCGCCTCTTTCACCCGCACCTTGACCTATGACCGGAACAACCGGGTCACCGACCAGAACGAGGCCGATGCCGCGAACGGCAACGTCACCACGACGATCCACAACGACTACAGGGCCTATGTCGCCGGCAGCGGCTATACGGGCCTCGACCAGGGGGTGATCACCCATAGCAGCCTGGTGAAGTCGACCGTCACGACCGAGACAGTCTACAGCTATGAGTGGTGGGATGAAGCGAAGCAGCTCGCCATCCGGGTTGACCCGACCGACCGGAGTAACCCCAATACGGGCCAATGGGCATCGGGCTTCTCCAGGCTTAGCTACGATGAGAATGGTCATCTGAAGCAGGTCGTCGATACCCAGGCCAACCGCGTCCTCTCCTATCGCAACGATGCTTATGGGCAGGTGCTGGTCCGCGAGGAGAAGATCAACAATGTGCTCGGGGCGCGGCAGCTCTATTATTATTTCGACGGACGCCGCATCGGCGATGTCGGCAATAGCGGCCCCAGCCCGAGCCTGATCGACTATGCGCAGGAACTGGCGCTGGATCGCAACGCGCCGCGCGACAAGGGCGGGTTCCGCAACGGGCGGCCCGTGGAAAGCGCCGATTTCGACCAGAATTTCCAGCCGATCAACGCGAGCTATCCCGGTCCGGTGGCGGCGATGTACACCGCGCGGAACGGCGACACGCTGCAATCGATCGCCCGGGCCGCGTGGGGCGACGCGAACCTCTGGTACCTGATCGCCGATGCGAACGGCCTGACGGGGAATGCTACGCTGGTCGCCGGGCAGACGCTGTCGATCCCCAACAAGGTCACCAACTTCCACAACACCAGCGAGACCTTCCGCGTCTACAACCCCGGCGAGGCGATCGGCGACGCGATGCCGACCCTGCCGGCCGCGCCGACCATGCCCGCACCGCCGCCGCCCAAGAAGAATGGCTGCGGTATTCTGGGCGCGATCCTGCTGGCGGCCGTCGCCGTTGCGGTAACGCTGGTCATCAAAGTGCCCGTGTCGAAGTTTTTTGGGACTCTTTTCAGCGCCGCGGGTGCGTCGACGGCTACCGCGGCCACCGCTGGTTCGATCGTAGGGGCGACTGCGACCGGTGCGATCGCAAGCGCCGTGAGCCAGGGGGTCGGCATCGCAACCGGCATCCAGGACAAGTTCAGCTGGAAAGCGGTTGCCCTGGCGGGGATCAGCGCTGGCATCGGCGAAGGGCTGGGGCAGGTCGGCTTTCTGAAGAACGCGTCGGGAATCGGTAAAAATATTCAGGACGTGGCGCGCGGGGCCCTGGGCAATGCCGTGACCCAAGGCATCGCCGTGGCGACCAAGCTTCAAACCAGGTTCGATTGGTCGGGCGTTGCCGTCGGCGCCGTCGTCTCGGGCGTCAACGGGGCAACGAACTTTGGCGGCTTCGGGGGACGGCTGGTATCGGGCGTGCTCGGCGCTATCGCCGGAGGGGCGACGAGAAGCCTGATCGATGGTTCCAGCTTCGGCGATAACGTGATCGCCGCGCTTCCCGATGTCATCGGCGCGACCATCGGCGAACTGGTTGGCGAACAGATCACAAAAGGCCTCGCCAAAGGCGGGCAGAGTGTCGGTCAATCCAGTTCAAATGCCAATAAGCCCAATCAGGCCGCCAACTCCCTCGGTAGTCCGCAGTCGGGGATCATCGTGGGACCGGATGGTCTTTTAAGCCTTAACATCGCGACGGCGACGCTGGACGATCAAGCGGCATTTTTCGGATATTCGTCGCGCGCATTCGAGGCCAGGGCGGCGGCCAAACGTAACTATTTTGGCTACGATACCAGCAGCGACGCGTCCCAGGCGGGGGTGGGTTCGCAACCGGGCGAGATGGCGGACATCGTGGTCACCGCGTCACCAAAAGCCATTGCTGCGGCGCGGAGTGGTTATCAGGGCGTCGGCACGGTCGGGTATGTTCGCGCCACCCCCGATGCGACCTGGGTGTCGAGCCTCCACGATCTTAACGTACATGGTGCGGACGGCGCAGCCACGTTCCAGCAAACATTCCTGCCGTCCAACAATCTTGGTGGTGGGATCGATTATGCCAGGAAGGGCATTCTTCGGCAAGATCTCGATTCTCTCGAGCGTAGTCGCCTAGAATTAATGGCGATGCGGGAAAACGCCACCGGAGCGGACAAATCGGCGTTCGACAAGTTGCTCGCCGCGATAGAGCCGGCTTTCAAGGAACGCGAAGCCGCATTCCAGGCGGATTACGCCAAGCAGGGGCGGGACGCCCTCAAGGTAACTGCTACCTATGGCGCGGTGTCCGCCGCGTTGCTGGCGACAGGCGGCGCGGGCGCGGCGGTCCTTGGAGGAGAGGCTATCGGCGCCCTGGGGTGGGCGGGATTGGGTATCGCTCTGGACTATGGTCAGGCTGGCGCGCGGGGATGGTGGGATGGCAGCTACGATGCAAAATCGACCGTGGGCGGCATAGTGCTCAACGCCGTCCCGGGTGTGAACGGGTATGGCGAGCAAGCTTATGGGATTGCGTCGCTCGCAGTCGGCGGATACGCCCTGTTGCGTGAGGTGCCCGGCGCCATCGGAGCTTTGCGCGGCCCAGCCTCCGAGCGCGCTTTCTCGACGACGATCGCCGCAGAGAGAATCACGATGAACTCTGGCGGTGACCGATTGATAAGCTCAATGGGGTCAGCAAGCGTCAATAATGCGGCCGAACTCGATACCATCGTTGGCAGCTTGCGGTCGAAAGGTGTCGATATTAGCTTCCGGGAGGGGCAATTCGCATACGGACCCGCACCTAGCGGCGGTAGGGCAGGCAACATAATATTCGACCCTGACGGATCAATTTCTGCGATCCGTCACGAGTATGGGCACTTCCTTGATGACCAGGCGCTGGGATTCCCAGGGCAGCGGTTTTACTACGAAAATCCAGGTGCAAGAGTCGCTACGGAGCGGTCTCAATATCTTGGCGAGATACGAACTGCGCGACAGTTGGGAGACCAGGGCGCGCGTCGTGCGCTTATACAAGATTACCTAGGCGAGCGTAATTACCTTATAGAAAACTACTACACCAAGCCGTACGGAGCTAAATGATGCTGTTCCCAGAGGACCCTAAGCAAAGACCCCAACTCTGGGATGCCTTGGCCAATCAACTGGCAAATGAAGGAATCGTCAGCGTTGTTTCTGGAGGTAAGGGCGACCCATCTGCCCCGAGCAAAAATCTCTCACCCAATGAGGTTGAGGCTGTGATGTCGCGGATGAAAGGTGCCGCGATCTCCCGGATAAGCGCAAGCCGAGGAAGTGCGATCGCTCCTCATTTTGGCGGGACTGTGCAGAATCGAGGCGTCGCTATTACGGACTTCATCACCACCCCTTCGCCAGGCTCGCCCGGGGTGGAACTTGTCCAATTGCAGAATGACTTAGAAGCGGCTGCGCTGAGCTTGCTCTATGGAACTGATGCCTTCGATTCAGTTCGAGTGCCCGTTCGCATCTCATCGTGGAGCACAAAAGACCTTTCAATTGACAACGTCGCTGAAGGAATTGAATTTCGTAAAGCGAGTTAGTCGCCGCAAAGGGGGCAATCCTCCAAGAAGGCGGCGAGGTAGGTAAGCTGTTATATGGAGGACGCGTTGGCGAGGGGCTTCCCGGATCAGCGGGAGTGGCTATTCCCGCACGGCCTACAGCAGCCGAGCTGGAAAATCTTACGGCAAAGCACGGTGTCGAGTTCGCGGTGACCTACAAATTCGGGCCGGGCCGAAATGGGGGAGGCGGACAGTATCGCCTTTTCTCTGGTGATGGTGGTTCTGTGAAGATTCCGCTGGAGCGCGATAGCATGCTGATCTACCATACGCATCCGCGCGGAACGCGCGTCGCAAGCCAAGGTGACATGGATGTTCTCCGCACTCTGGAACTACTTGGCTCTCCTCAGCGTAGTTCGCAATTGATCCCGGTGGGAAGAGACATGACTGTCCGCTTCGATTCAAAAGGACGGAATTGGTGATGATTGATGAATATAGCTATCTCTGGAGTGAGCCGGGCGCAGTGTGGTGCCTTTTCGATCTGGAGCGCACGGGCGTTCCTGAAGAGGAAAAATATTCAATAGTTAATTTGGCTGGCAAGGAGATAATATCCATTAGTGATGAGCGTATATATTCTGATGTAAAACGGAGAATGCTCGCTCATGGAGTCCGAATAGTGACCGCGTCCGATTTTAATAATCTGGATTAATTGCCGCAGAGACGATGCCGGGTAGGGGGCTATGGATCGTATGCGCGAGATCGGTGATGTCGGTGATCCGTTGAACCCACTGCTCGACGTAGAGCGGCACAGCTTCCCCACCGATGCCGATCTGGATCGCGCGATATGGCAGGGGCTGAAGGTGAAGATCGCGCTCGGGGTCCCACTGTATCCGAACCGGCGAAGCGGCTTTCAGCTTGGCCCAATCGTCCTTGCTTATTGAGGGATCGGGATGGCTAGGGCAGCTATGCTCTAAGGCCCACTCAAACCCTTCCCGGCTAATATCGATCGCTAGTATCCGGTGCTGGCCTACGTCCTTGTAGCCCCACCCGGCGCGATACATCATCCAGAGGAATGAGGGCTTGATCCACGTCATGCGGTTCATGCTGAAGGGCGGCGAAGCGAACGTGCCGCGAGCCAGGGCGGCATCGGCAATCTCATCGTTGTAGGCTTGGTAGACGCGGATCGTGCGTTCGTCATAGGCAGCACGTATATGACGTTCGGGGACATCGTTCATGGTAGGCGGCGATCTCGCAGCGTCAGTTGGACGCCTCTAAAAACCTATGGCGATTGAGGGCGTGAGATGATTCACTGCATCCCGTGAGAACGGGAGGCAGCGATGGTACAACGCGGTTTCTTCGATGTTGATGATCGGCTTGCGGCACTGTCGGCGGCGGGGGATCCACTGGAACGGCTGAGCGCGGTGGTTGATTTCGCGTTGTTCCGGCCGGTGCTGGATGCAGCGCTTGCGCGGTCGGATCGCAGTCGCGGCGGGAGGCCACCCTATGACGCGGTACTGATGTTCAAGGTGCTGGTGCTGCAGGCGCTGTACAGCCTGTCGGACGATGCGTGCGAGTTCCAGATCCGCGACCGGCTGTCGTTCATGCGCTTCCTGGGGCTTGGGCTTGGCGACCGGGTGCCCGATGCCAAGACGATCTGGTTGTTCCGCGAGCAACTCGTCCAGGCGAAGGCGATCGAGAAGCTGTTCGCGGGCTTCGACGATGCGCTGCACGGGTCGGGTTATCTGGCGATGGGAGGGCAGATCATCGACGCGACCGTCGTGGCGGCACCACGCCAGAAGCTGAGCGACGAGGAGAAGGTCACGATCAAGGGCGGCGGCACGCCGGGACATTGGTCGCCAGCCAAGCGCCGGCAGAAGGACACCGACGCGCGTTGGACGATAAAGCGCGGCCGCCGCAAGCGCAGCGAGGCGAGCGAGATGAAGGCCAAAGGTGTCGAGATCGCGGTGCCGGTTTTCGGCTACAAGAACCACGCCGGGATCGACCGCCGCCATGGCCTGATCCGACGATGGGAGGTGACCAGTGCCGCCGCGCACGACAGCCGGCCGTTCGAGGGGCTGCTCGATCCGAGGAACACCGCATCGCCGGTATGGGCCGACACCGCCTATCGCTCGAAGCGCAACGAAGCCGCGATGGCGAAGCGCGGGCTTGTCTCGAAGGTCCATTTCCGCAAGCCGAAGAACAAGGACCTGCCGGCGCATCATGCCCGCGCCAACGCCGCAAGGTCACCAGTCCGCTCGGCCGTCGAGCACGTCTTTGCCGGGCAAAAGCACCGCATGAAGCTGTTCGTGCGCACCATCGGCATCGCCCGCGCCAAGGTAAAGATCGGCATGGTCAACCTCGCCTACAACTTCAGCCGCCTCGCCTGGCTCGAAGCCCGAGTTGCGCCTGCTTGACCGGATTTGCGCCCGATCAGGCACCCTCAGGGGCAGCGAACCGGCCAATACGCCCTTGTCGATGCCGGCAAACCCGCCATCCAGACCATGCCGACGCCGTCATCACCGTTCAAAGGCGTTCTTCGAGGTGTCCAGTTGATGAAGGCAAGCAAGCCGTGGAGCTGACCCCGGAGCTGATCGGTGCCCGTTTCGACGGGATGGCGGAGTTGCCGCGCACGGTGTTCCTGTTGCGGCATGTGGACGGGCTGGAGGTGGCGGCGATCGGCGCGCGGTTGGGGCTGTTGGCCGAGGACGTGGAACAAGCACCTGGCGCACGCGCTGCGGGTGCTGACCTGGGGCGCTTAGCCGATCCCCAACTCATATCGTGCCCGCTTGTTTATTGTCTTTCATACAGGCTCCGCCTTCTCTGGAACTGGAAGCCTCCGGCAAACCTGGGGCCATTCGCACCGGTCAGCCGATAAAGCGACACCACCATTCTTGTCACAACCCGCCAGAAATTTGCAATCCCAGTGGATAGCGAAGCGATGTCATGCGTTTCGCGTTTGCTTGCCTGGCACCTGCTCAGGGTGCCGTCGTGCCAAGCCAAAGGGAGAAGCCATGAAGAATCCGGTTATGTTGTTGCCCGCCATCGCTGTTCTGGGCGCCTGCCATTCCCAATCAAGCGTCAAGGCGGAGAATGCTTCGGTCGCCGAAGTCGCCGCGGTGACGAAGGATGCCGTGAAGCTTCAGCCGGGCAAATGGCAAACCACGATCAAGATCCTCTCGGTCGATGCGCCGGGCATGCCCGCACAAATGGGCGCGGCGATGAAGCAGCAGATGAGCGCGGCGGGAAGTCAGACGGTGGAGAGCTGTCTCACGCCGGAAATGGTCGCCAAGCCGCCGGAGAACATGTTCGCTGGCGGCGCGCAGAACTGCACCTATGAGAAGTTCTCGATGTCCGATAGCAAGATGGATGCTACCCTGGTCTGCAAGGGCGGCGCCGCTGGGCCGGGCGAGATGCGCGCCACCATGTCGGGCAATTTTGCCAGCACCAGCTATGACGTGACCAGCGATGCCTCGATGAACATGCCGGCAATGCCCGGCGCGGCCGGTGGCGGCAAGGTCAACACCAAGACGCAGGTCATCGGCAAACGCGTGGGCGAGTGCGACGTGAAGAAGACCAGCTAGACCAGCAGGAATCGCGTACGATCAGCTTCATTCCTCCGTCACCCGGACTTGTTCCGCGCGCGCTTGGCTTGCCTCCCGGCAAGCCAAGCCTGTGTCCGGGTAACACAAGCTCACTCGAACGCCGGGATGGCGCAAGTACAACAGCCCCATTTTGCTTTCGAGGTTGAATATGAGTAATTGTATCTAGCTATATATCTGAAAATAAACGGTAAAATGCGAATTCCGCCCTGGCCCGAGAATGTCAGCAACCCTCATGACATTCCCAACACGCGTTCGATTCAATCACTGAGCCGCATCGCGTAGAACGGCATCATGGTGGGCGCCAGCGCCTCGCTTCCTTCTCATCGTTGCAACAAGGGAGGCCACCCTGCCGCCCTATCCCGCCGCCGCGATATAGATCGGGTTGCCGATCAGCAGCAGGCGCCCCCGGTCGTCGCGGACCTCCGCCCGAATCCAATGGGTGTGCCCGTCGCTGTGCCACGGCGCGATCGAGACGGGATGGCTCGCGTCGAACGCCGCGCGATAGGCGGGCTCCGCCTTGCCATCGACGATCACCTGCACCGTTCCGCTCGGCACGCCCTTGATTTCGACGGAGAGGCGAACGGCCTCGCCGGCGCGCGGGCGCAGCGTCTGGCCCATATCGGCATGCTGCGTGCCACTGGATGCCGACAGGTCGAGCAACCGGTCCTTCGTGCCCTCGACGTCGATGAAGACCCGGCCCGAGCGGATGCCCGAGAGGAATCCGCGCACCGACAGTTCGGGCATATGGACGACGCTGGTCGGGCTACCGATCGCGCCGGGTTCGCTCGCCGGGCGATCGGCCTCATGGCTGTCGCTGCCGCCGATGCCAGTCACGTGCCGGCCTGTATTCAGCAGCCCGGTCCAGTAAGCGAGCCCCTGGAACTGGCTGTCGGCCGATCGCGTCTCCCGCATGGTGCCGCCGTTCACCACCTCGACCGAATCCACCGCGCCGTCGGGCAGGCCATCGATGCGCCAGCCGCAGCCCATGCAGATCTCGCCGGATGGCGCGCCGGGATGGTTGATCGAGACGATTCCGCCTTCGCGATGAACCGCGTCGATCCATTGGCGCGCCTGGTCCCAGGTCGGGCCGGTCATGCGGAAATCGAGGAAGTCGGTTGGGCCGAAGACGTTGCTATGGCCCCAGAAGGTGGTGATCTCGCGCCCCGGCACCAGCAGAAGCCGGTCGAACGCACCCTGCAATTCGCGCAGCGCATTGTAGTGCGCGGTGGTGTTGTGGTCGCTTAGTGCGATGAAATCCAGGCCGCGCGCCGCCGCCGCCTCGACGGTGCGATAGACGGGGCAGGGGATGCTCGCGCCCGACTGGGCCTTGCATCTGCCGTCGCTGTCGCCGCTGTGCATGTGCAGGTCGCCGCGATACCAGCCGGGCGTCGCCGCGATCGGGGCGTCGGCGAACTCGGTCACGGTCGGCGCGCGGTCGATGAAGATCCGCGCTTCGTACGGTGCCCGCGCGCCCTCGCGGATGTTGGGGGCGCCGAGGATCAGGTTCCACCGTCCGGCGGGCAGCGGACCGGGGAGATAGCCCGGCGTCGCATCCTCGGTGCTGAGCGTCATATGGTCGCGCGTGCCGCCGCTCCAGCCGCGGAAGCGCCGCGGGTCGCGCAGCCCGAGGTCGATGACGGAACGCTGTTCCTTGCCGCCATAGGTGAAGCGGATGGTGATCCGCGACACCCCTGCGGGCAGGTCGAACGGGACATCGGTGTACCGCTCATAGTTGGCGCGCGTCAGTTCGCCCTTGAGCACGCGCCAGGGCGTGCCCGCGTCCGCCCTTTCCGATGGCCCCGCCCGGCCGTCCCGCGCGAAGGCAGGCGCGGCCAGGAAGAGGGTTGCGAGAAGGGCGGACGCGAGACGCTTTTTCATGGTCAGAATCGATACATCACGGCCGCGCGGAAATTCCGCCCGATCAGCGGGCGCGCGATGAAGGTGTTGGCGCCCGCATCGGCGTTCTGCAGTTCGCCCGCGCGCGGATTGCCCTCGGTCAGGC
Source organism: Sphingomonas sp. QA11 (assembly GCF_028473665.1). Taxonomy (GTDB): domain Bacteria; phylum Pseudomonadota; class Alphaproteobacteria; order Sphingomonadales; family Sphingomonadaceae; genus Sphingomonas; species Sphingomonas phytovorans. Next base: position 584,039 of record NZ_CP098774.1, read on the forward strand.
CCAGCGAGTTGTTGAGATTGTCGACATAGCCATAGAGCGACAGGCTGCGGGACACGTCGAACCGAGCGCTCAGGTTGATGGTGCCATAGGCCGGCAGCCGCACCGAATTGGCGGTGTCGACATAGCGCGCGCCTTCATATTCCCACGATCCCTGCAGGCGGATGCGGCCATCGAGCAGGTTGAGGCCCGGCACCAGGCGCAGGCTCACCGTCGGCACGCGGATCAGGCGGTTGCCGTCGAAGTCGAAGGTCTTTTTCGAGGCATCGACATAGGTCAGGCCCTTGTAGCGCGGGTCCTCGAGCGTCGCGGTGGCCGACAGGTCGAACCAGCGCACCGGGCGCACCGTGCCCTCCAGTTCCAGGCCGAAAGTCTGGGTGTCGGCATAGCGCGTCTCGCTGATCGCCGGACCGTTCAGGTCGAAGCGATAGTTGGTGAAGGAGACGTTGTTGTACTTGGTCCAGAAACCGGTCGCATAAACGTCGATCAGCGGGCTTGAATATTTGAGGCCGATCTCGCCCAGGTCCATCGTCTGGATGACGGGAGTCGATGTCGGGCTGGTGACGAAATTGCCCAGGCTCGGCAGGCGATTGGCCGATGTGTAGCGGGCGAACAGGCCGGCATGCTTGCTGAACTGATAATCGACGCCCAGCGTCCAGGTCGCATGGGCATAGTTCTTGTCGTAATTGGCATAGACGCCGCTGCCGGTGAGGATCGACGACGTCGCCGGGGTGCCGAGATTGACCGTCTTCTTCAGTCCGACCGTGCCACGCGTGCGCATCGTTTCCCAGCGCACGCCGCCGTCGATGCGCAGGTTCGGCGTGATCTGCCATTCGTCGGCCAGGTAGAGTGCGTGGCTCGTCTGCTCGCCATGCGCATTCTCCCATTCATAGCCGTATTTGTAGATGCCATGGTCGGTGAAGGTCTTGAGGACATTGCCCGCGCCATCGACCGCTACCAGGTCGAGCAGCCGGCTGTTGTTGCGCACGTCGAGCAGCGCGGTCGAGGAATAGCGGCTGAAATCCTCGTCGATATGCGCGAAATAATAGCCGAAGGTAATGTCGTGGGTGGTCGAGCCCATCTCGAAGCGGTGCGAGATGTGGGTGTCGTTCATGAACTCCTTCACCGGCAGCGTCAGGCCGCGAAGGCCGCCGACGATGACCAGGCCGTTGCCGTTCTGGTTGGCGGTGTCGAAGATCTGGCCGGGTGAGGTCGCATAGCGGAACTGGAGCGCGGTCGCGCCGGGCGCCTGGCCCAGCAGGCCGGCCTGCTGGGTCAGCAGGCTCGACGCGCTTTGCAGCGTGTTGGGGAACACGCCGTTCCGCTGGGTCCAGGTGTCGTTGTAGCGGGTTACGTTGGAGATCTTCCAGTCATCCCAGGGCTCGAACTCGAACTTGCCGGTGATCTGGGTGCGCTTCACCTGGGTGCCGACGCTGTTGTCGAAATCATAGGTGCCGCCATCGCCCTGGATCATCCGCACCCGCTGCGTCTCCGGCCCCGCGACCGTGCCGTAATTGCCGCTGAAGCCGGGCACGGCGCGGATCTTGCCGTCCGCATAGGTGCGCATCGGGATGCCGGTGTAGAAGCCGACAATGTCGTCCACCCGCTTCACGTCGAGGCTGACCTTGGCGCGCTCCCATTCGCGCGACACGGTGGCGCGGATCTGGCCGCCGCGATTGGCGGTGAAGCCGGGATCGCGCACGCCGCCCTCGGAGCGATAGAAGCCGCCCAGTGCGAGCTTCCAGTCGCCGATCGGCGCGCCGGCCCAGAAATCCATTCGGTACATGCTGTCGGCGCCCAACGAGGCCTTGACGAGGCCTTCCGCCTTGTCGCCCACCTTGCGCGGGATGAAGTTGACCGCGCCAGCTGGCGCATTCGAATAGAAGAGCGACGCGGGGCCGCCACGCACCACTTCGATCCGCTCGATCGTCTCGTCCAGGCGGAATACCTGGTCGCCGTTCAGATAGCCGAGCGCGGGATCGTGCTGGACCGGGATGCCGTCCTCCAGCAGCTGGATCGAGCCGAAGCCGTCGACCGGCACGCCGCGCGCACGGACGTTGCCGCTTGCCTCGCCGCCGGAGGATTCGACCCAGAATCCGGGGACAGACTTCAGTGCCTCGGTGACGCTGGTCGGTGCCTGGAGGCGCAGCGTTTCCTCGTCGATTCGCGTGACCGAATAGCTCATCTCGGCCTTGGTCCGCTGGCCGGTGCCGGCGCGGCCGGTGACGATGATGTCGCTGGCTTCGCCGCCTTGCGCGGGCTGCGTATCAGGCTGCTGGTCATGCGTCTGGGATTGGCTGTCCTGCGCCCATGCGGGGGCCGTCCCGGCGCATAGCAGGGCGAGCAGCGACGATGTCATCAGGTACGGCTTCATGATTTTCCCCTTCGGTTGATGTCTCTGGCGGTTTTCCGGACCCGAGAGACGCGCGTCCGGTCGTTCCGGCGCGCGGTTGCGCGTCGGTGAAAGGCGTTCGTTTGTGCTTCGCCGCGCAGACGGGGCAGGCGGTGGTTTCCGCTATCGGTCGCGGAAATTTTTTCGGTGTGGCGATGGCAGGCCGCCTGATGCGGCCCCGGCCGGAAGCGAACTGTCAACCGGCTGTCACACCCGGCCTTTAGGCGCAGTCCCGGTTCGGCATTTCGGATGGAGCGGCGACGACATGGCATGGCTGCGCGACATCGACATATGGTTCGCCGATCATGTCTTCGCTTACCACCATCAGACGCGCCGCTACGCGATCAGCCTTGTCCGGCAGGCGGAAGAGGCGGAGGAACTGGTGCAGGAAGCCTATGCGCGGCTGTTCGCGCTCGAAGACTGGGCCTCGATCGCCAATCCTCACGCCTTCACCCTGCGGATCGTCCGCAACCTTGCGATCGAACGCTTTCGTCGCGCCGAGGTCGTCCGGCTCGACCGGAGCGCGATCCTGCACACGCTCGAAGTCGCCGATCAGGAACCGACTCCCGACGTCGTGGCGATGGACCGGTCCGAACTGCGCCGGGTCGCCCAGATATTGGAGGAAATGCCGCCGCGCATGCGCGAGGCAATGGTTCTCCGGAGAATTGAGGGCTTGCCCCCGGCTCAAGTAGCGGAAAGAATGAAGATCTCCGTCTCCACGGTGGAGACACACCTTATCAAGGCCCTTCGCCTGTTGACGCAGAGGCTGAACCGGCAGGAAGCGCAGGCGAAGACGGAGCGAATACCCGCATGGGAGAGGAAGGAAAGGCTGGAGCAGGGCTGAGCGAGCAGGCGATCAACTGGCTGGTGGCGCTCGATTGCGGCACCGCCGACGAGCAGGCGTTCGATGCCTGGCGCACTGCTGATCCTCGGCATGCCGCTGCCTTTGCCCAGGTCGCCGCGACGTGGCGGCGAACCGCCGATCCGCGCCTCGCCGCGCTGCTCGACGAGCCCGCCGAAGCTGGTCCGCCGCCCGAGCCCGATCGGGCAGCACCAAGCACCTGGACGCGCCGTGCCGTTGCGGGGGGCGCGGTCGCTGCCATGCTCGGTCTTGGCGGAGCCGGCGCCATGCTGGTGTGGCCGCGCAGGGCATTCGCCTCGACCGCCGTTGGCGAGCGCCGGACCATCCGCTTGCCCGACGGCAACCACGCGATGCTCAATACCGATACGCGCGTCGCCTGGCGTTTCGAGAACGGGCCCGAATTCTGGATCGAGCGAGGTGAGGCGGCTCTGCTCATTCGCGAGACAACCAGACCGTTTCGCGTATACAGCGATCCGATCGATGCGCGCCTTGGCGCCGGGAAGTTCACGTTCCGGATCGAGCCCGGCGGCGGCGAGCTTCTGGTTGTCGCCGGGAGGGCCGAGGCTGCCTATGGCGGCACGCCCGCCGGGACGGTCCATGCCGGCAGCGCGCTGACGGTCAGCGACGGTGCGGCGCGGGTCTCTGCGTGGTCACTGGACGCCATCGTGGCCGCGACTGCCTGGGAGGATGGCAAGATCGTCTTCAACGGCATGCCGCTCGATCGGGCGATCGTCGAGTTCAATCGCTATCTTCCCGACAAGATCGTGCTGCAACAGGCGGACCTCGCCGGCACGCGGCTCGGCGGCGAATTTCAGATCGACAATCCCGATGGCTTCCTGCTCGCCCTTCGCGACGGATTCGACATCGACCATCGCCAGCAGGGCAATCAGATCCAGCTTTTCCGCCGCCGCGGCTGACGGCCGACCCGGACGATGCGCGTGCAGGGCCGTCGTGACATGAAGCTGTCGCGCATGGGCGCCAGTGACGGATCATGTGTCTGACTCACGGCCTTCGTCGCTCCTTCGGGCCATCGAACCACCGTGCTTCCAAACCCGCCGCCCGGTTCGCGGCTGGTCTTCTGGGCGGCATGGCGATGATCGCCCCCGCGCCGGCCCAGGCGGGGCAGGGAGGGCGGTCGGCCCTGTTCGACATCCCCGCGCAGGGACTTTCGGCAGCGCTGGACCAGTTCGCGCGTCAGGCCGGGGTTCAGATACTCTATCCCTACGGGGTCGCTACGGCGGGTCGCAACGTGGCGCTGCGCGGCCGGATGCCGGTTCGCGAAGCGCTCGACCGGTTGTTGCGCGGGAGCGGGCTCGAGATCGCCCGCTTCACTGATCAGGTCGTCACCCTGCGCGCGGGTGTTCCCTCACCATTCGCCCGGAGGGTCAAGCGCCTTGACGTCCCGCTGCCCGCGCCTTCGTCTGTTCCCGAACGGCCCTCACCGCCTCCGCCGGAAATCGTGGTGACCGGGCGCGCCGTCGGCGCGCCGCTCGCGGAGGCCGAACTGAGCTACGCGGTCACGCATATCGATGCTGCCACGCTGGCACGCCAAGGACCTCAGTCCACGGCTGAACTGTTCACCCGGATTCCCGGCTTCTGGGTCGAATCGACCGGGGGGGAGGCAAGCAACAATGTCCGATCTCGGGGCATTCCGACCGATGGTTATTCCTCGGTGGCGCTGCTCGAGGATGGGCTGCCGGTGCAATATGACGGCGGTCTCGGCTATCTGAATACCGACCAGATATATCGGGCCGATCCGACGGTCGAGCGGGTGGAAGCGGTGCGCGGCGGCCCCTCGGCGATCTTCATGGCCAACGCCCCGGGCGGCAGCGTCAACTTCCTCACCCGGAACGGATTGCGTACTCCGGGATATCTCTTTTCAGCGACCGGCGGCAGCTTCGGCTATGGCCGAATCGACGGATTCGCCGGTGTGCGGATTGCGCCGAACCTCGGGGTTTCGCTGGGGGGATTCTATCGGCGCGACGATGGCCTGCGCGATCCTGGCTATCTCGCCGACCAGGGCGGACAGCTCCGCGCCGGCATCGATTACGACAATGGTCGGGTTCGTCTGTCGTTCAACGTCAAGCGGCTGGACGACCGTGTCATTCTCTATCTGCCCGTTCCTCTCCAGTTCGATGCCCGGGGCGACGTCCACGGCATTCCCGGCTTCGATCCGCTGTCCGGCACGCTGGCCGGGCCGGACAATCTCCATGTCCCGTTCAAGACCGCTACGGGCCAGCGCGATTTCGACCTGTCGCAGGGCACGCACAGCCGGGTCACCTTCTACACGATGACCGGACGGCTCCCGCTCGGCGGGTTGAGCGCGCTTGAGGTCAAGGCGCGGCTGCGAACCGGCAGCACGGTCAGGAACGGGCTGTTCCCGATCGGTCGGCCGACGTCCGGAAGTATCTATCTCGATAGCGTTGGACAACAAGTGGCGGCGGCCTTTCCGGGCACGTCGGCGACGCAGATCCGCTACGCCGACACCGGTCAACCGTTCCTGCCCGACAGCAACGGTAACGGGCTGGTCGTCGGCGCCAACCTGCTGTCGGTACGGATGCCGATGCGCGAATTCGTCGGCGATGTCCGGCTCACGCGCAGTGTCGATCGATGGGGGCATCACGACCTGGCGCTTGGCTTGACCTATGATCATGCCAGCCTCGGCTTCGACCGGACGATGGGAACCGTGTTGCTCGATGTGCGCAGCCAGGCGCGGCGGCTCGACGTCGTCGCCCTTGATGCCGGTGGCCGGCAAGTCGGTGCGCTGACCGACAACGGGTTCATCCGCTATGGCTCGCTGTTCGACCGGGTCGATCTGCGGTCCTCGAACATCGCGCTGTACTTGGCTGACGAATGGAAGCTGGCGCCCCATTGGCGCATCGACCTGGGCGGACGCTGGGAGCGGATTCGGATCGGCGGCGGTGTCGAAGGCAACTCCCCTGTGAACCTGGGCGATCCGGCGACGCTGGCCGACGATGCGGTCCTGACCGGCAATGGCAAGATCACGCCAATCCGCCGCACTTTCTCCGGTCTCAGCTGGACGGCCGGGGTCAACTTCAACCCCGGCTCGGGCACCGGCCTGTTCCTGCGGTTCGCGCGCACCGCCAGGCTGCCGAGCGCGACCGAGTTCATCGGGTCACCGAACCGAACCGACGAGGCGATTGTCCCGATCACGATGGCGGAGGCGGGCCTCATCATCAGGCGCCGACACTGGAATCTGTCGGCCGTCGCCTACAAGAGTCATTTCGCGCGATTGCCGTTCACCGACTATCGCTTCGATCCGGTGTCCAATACCTATGTCGACCGCACCTCGATCGCCGATACATCCACTGTCGGACTCGAACTTGCCGGCCATGCGGATCTGCCGGGACCTCTGCAGCTTGACCTGCAGGCAACGCTCCAGGATCCGCGCTATCGCAATTTCAGCTATGTCGAACTGGTCGGGGGCTTGCCGGTCACGCGCAACGTCACCGGCAATCGGTTGATCCGCGTGCCGAAATTGTCCCTGCGCGCCACGCCAAGCCTCAACCTCTTTGCCGGCGGGCTACGCATCGCGCCTGAATTCGTGCACTATTCCGATCGCTTCGCCGATATCGCGAATACGCAACGGCTGCCGTCCTTCTCGCTCGTCAATATCGATATGAACGCCAGAATCAGCGATCACCTGACGCTCGCGTTGCACGCGACCAATGTCACCAACACGCTCGGTCTCACCGAAGGCAATCCGCGAGCCGGATCGTTCGACGCCGGCGGCATGGGCACCAGCTATTTCCTCGCCAGGCCTGAGTTCGGCCGCGCCCTTCGCGCGACGCTCAACTTTTCCTATTGATCTCCAGTCGCCTGCGCCTCTTCCCAGGCTGCCCGGTGCGACAGGAGCATCTCAATTCCATGGCGCATATGGGCAAAAGCTCTTAGCGAGCACCGCATTTGCTCCGCAGTCCTCTGTCGAGATGGCTTCGTATTGCTCCTAAGGCGCGTTTGATGTTCAGGAAATCTCCCCGCAGAATCGCCATTCTGGCCACGCTCCTCGTTCTGGCTGCGGTGGGAGGAGGTGTCTGGCTATTGCTGAGTCTGGGCTGGTTCGCGCCTGCTCCAACCAAATTCGGCTGGCAGGCTGACTTCGCGACCGTGGCGGGAGACGGCGTTCGGGGCCATGCCGATGGCGCGCTGGCCGGTGCGCGCTTCAGCGATCCGTTCGCGGTCGCGGCCGACGCGTCAGGGGCGCTTTATGTAGCTGATGCCGGCGACACCAACCGCATCCGCAAGATCGACGCTGACGGCACCGTCACGACCTTGCCTGGATCGTTCGACACGCCGTCCGGCATCGCCCTAGACACCGCGGGCAATGTCATCGTCGCGGATACGGGAGCCAACGCGATCCGCATGATCAGCTCCACCGGGGCCGTGACCACCCTCGCGGGGGATGGGGTGGCGGGGCTCCGCGACGGTGTGGCGGCGCAGGCGCGCTTCAACGGGCCGATCGGGGTGGCGGCGGACGGGAAGGGCAATGTCTATGTCGCTGACAGCTATAATGACCGGATCCGCCTTATCACGCCGGATGGCCAGGTGCGGACGCTCGCGGGCGGCGATTCACCGGGTTTCGCTGACGGCCAGGGTGCGGCCGCTGCTTTCGATACACCTGGCGGCCTCGCGATCGACCGCCACGGCGCGCTGTTGGTCGCCGATACCGGCAACGATGCGATCCGCAAGATCGACAAGGATGGCCTTGTCTCGACCGTCGCCAGAACGGATCCGGGCGACGGGGCGGGCCTGCTGAAGGCGCCGATCGCGCTGGCGCCGACCTGGGACGGGTTCCTGTACATCGTGTCTTTCCGCCGCGCGCGCATCGTGCAGATGTCGCCCACGGGTGAACTGCGCGTACTGGCCGGGCCGGGGGCCGCGATCGGCGGCAACGCCGCGCTGCCGCTGACCGGGCCGGCCGGCCTGGCGATCGATCGGGCGGGAGCGCTCTACGTCGCCGACGCCTCGGCCTATGCGATCCGCAAGCTCACGCCGCACCGCGCCGGTGCCCCCGTCATGGTGGCTGCGCTTGAACCCGCACCGCCGGCCCTCGTCCGCGCGCGGGTGTTCCCGTGGCCAGTCAAACCGCAATATGGCTGGCACGAGGTGGTTGGCGACATGGGCGAGGTGCGTGGCAATTATCAGGGCGAGAGCCGCGATCACCTTCATGCCGGCCTCGATATCAGCGCACCGGTAGGAGAGCAGGTACTCGCCTCAGCGAACGAGACGGTGCAGGATCCGCTGCCCAACTGGGACGTGGAAGGGCTGAGCGAAGGCCTGCGCATCGACCAGGTCACCTATATCCATATGCGCGTCGGCCGCACACCGACGGGCGCGCCGCTTGATCCCGCCCGCTTCCAGGTGATCCGCGATCTCGGGGGCCATGTCACCCGCGTACGGGTCAAGCGTGGCACCCGTTTCCGCGTCGGCGATCCGCTCGGCACGATCAACCGCATGGCGCATGTCCATCTCGAACTCGGGCCCCCGCGCGCCAAGGTCAACGCGCTGCTGCTGCATTTTCCCGGTTTCACCGATCGGGTCGCACCGCATATCGATGACGTGCATGTCCTCGATGCCGCAGGCCAGCGCCTGACCGGGATGCAGAATGGCCGGATCGTCGTTCCTGCCGCTGGTGGCACCGTCGCCATCGTCGTCGAAGCCTGGGATCAGGTCGATGGCAACGCCGCACGCCGTCGCCTCGGCCTGTACAAGGCGGGATTCCAGATACTGAAGGCCGACGGCACACCGGTACGTGGGTACGAGCAGCCGCGCATCACGCTCGAATTCGACCGCATGCCGACTGCGGCCGACGCCGTGAAAATCGCCTATGCCCCGGCCAGCGGCGATACCGTGCACAGCGACCAGCGGACACGCTTTCTCTACGTCGTCACTAACATGGTACGGCACGGTCATGCGTCGCAGGGTGGCTGGAACCCGGCTGATGTCTCTCCAGGTAACTATACTATCCGCATCTACGCTGCCGACCGGGCCGGGAACGTCGCATCGACCGGGCGCGATCTCCCGATCACGATCCGTTGATCCACTCATGGCACGATGAAGTCGTGCCAGCATTACGCGCCTCGCACGCGGTGCCGGAAGATGCTCAGCCCGGGCTGTTGCCCATCATCTCGCCGAGGCGCACTGGCCGTTCGGGCGCCCAGTCCTTGCTGAAGGCGACGGTGCCCTGCCTGAACAGCATCACGATCGTCGAGCCGAGAAGGAAGCGGCCCATTTCCTGGCCCTTCTTCAGCACGATGTCCTGATCGGCATAGGCCCACTCGGCAACCTTGCCGGTGCGCTTCGGATTGACCACGCCGTGCCAGACGGTCGCCATGCTGCCGACGATGGTCGCGCCCACCAGCACCATCACAAACGGGCCATATTCCCGGGATTCGAACACACAGACCACGCGCTCGTTGCGCGCGAAAAGCTTCGGCACGCCGCGCGCCGTGGTTGGGTTCACAGAGAACAAAGCGCCCGGCACATAGATCATGCGCGTCAGCGTGCCGTCACAGGGCATGTGCAGGCGGTGGTAGTCCCTGGGCGACAGGTAAAGATTGGCAAAACTGCCATGACGAAACAGGGCTGCCAGGCTCGTGTCGCCGCCGACCAGCTCGGTAGTGGTGAAGCGATGGCCCTTGGCCTGCAGTATCTGGTCGTCATCAATGGTGCCGAACTGGCTGATCGCGCCGTCCACCGGGCAGATGAAATCAGCCGCGGCCAGGGGCCTGACACCCGTCTTGAGCGGGCGGGTGAAGAACTCATTGAAGCTGCTATAGCTGGCGATGTCCGGATTCTCGGCTTCGGTCATATCGACGCCGTACTTGCGAACGAACCAGCGGATCAGCGGGAGCGTCATCGCGCTTCCCTGCGCTCCAGCGATCCGGCCGGCGAAAATGGTCAGGCGCTGCTTGGGCAGCAGATATTGAAGCAGAATCTTCAGGTGATCGGACATGGTCTGGCTCGAATGGTGGACACCGCCGCGCACCTGTCACGGGGCGGATCGTGCACTTTTTGGGAAAAGTGCGCGCATCACTTAGACCGGCTTGCCGCGCATGGACAGTTTTTCTCCGGCCTTCTCGTGTTCAGGCAATGGTTTCATGAAACGCTCAAGCTGATCCAGAGCCCCACCATTTCCCTTAAAGACGATGTCACCATGACGAAGCGGGTGATCGACGCGGCCGAAAGCGACGTAATCCTGGTCGGCCATTCCTATGGCGGCGCGGTCATCACCGAGGCTGGTAATCACACGATCCCCGTTCCCGCCCAAGGCATGATGGCGAACCGCGCCGTCGCGAAGACGATCGATCGGGCGGGCAGCCATGCGGTCTATGTCTCGCAGTCTGATGTTGTCGCGGACTTCATCGACAGCGCGGGGCGCGACGTGAGCGACTAAATCAGACGATCCCGACGCTGGCGCGCCTACCCGCAGGCTCGGTTGCGGAAAGCGATTTCGCTGTCCCGGTGCTTGATCGATGGGCAGTTTCGTCACGGATTCGTGCTAGAACCATCTTGCGTTGAACCGGGTCGATCTTGCGAAGGGGTTTTGTCATGTACAGGTCCAGCGGCAATTTCGAGGCTTTTGCCCGGCCTCTCAAGCCGGAGGGTATCGACGGCCGCCGGGCCTTTTTCGTGGGGTCCGGTCTGGCATCGCTTGCGGGCGCGGCCTTCCTGGTCCGGGACGCGCAGATGCCGGGCAGCGCGATCACGATCTTCGAGGAACTCCCCCTGCCAGGCGGCAGCATGGACGGTATTCTCGACGAGCATAAAGGGTTCATCATTCGCGGCGGACGCGAGATGGAGGCGCATTTCGAAACCCTGTGGGATCTGTTCCGCTCGATCCCGTCGCTTCAGACGCCTGACGCCTCGGTGCTTGACGAGATGTACTGGCTGCACAAGAGCGACCCGTCGACCAACCCGTGCCGCGCGATCCAGAAGCGCGGTGAACCGATCGACCAGCTGCCTGACCTGACTCTAACGCCCAAGGCGGTGGAGGAACTGATCGGGCTTGCCATGATGCGGGAGCAGGACCTCGACGACAAGCGCATCGACGAGGTCTTCACCGGCGAATTCTTCGCCTCCAACTTCTGGCTCTATTGGGCAACGATGTTCGCGTTCGAGCCCTGGGCGAGCGCGCTCGAAATGCGGCGCTACATCCTGCGCTTCGTCCATCACGTATCGACACTCGCTGATCTCAGCTCGCTACGCTTCACCCATTACAACCAGTATGAATCGCTGATCCTGCCGCTGGTCGCGTATTTGAAGGACCATGGCGTGACCTTCCAGTACGGCACCCAGGTCGACGATATCCTGGTCACCAGCGCGGGCGGCGAAAAGGTCGCGACGGCGATCAACCTCACGGTCGATGGCGAGGCCGGAAAGATCAAGCTGGCGCCTGCCGACCTGGTGTTCGTCACCAACGGTTCGATCACCGAAAGCTCGACCTATGGCAACAATGATACGCCCGCGCCCGTCGTCACCGATCGCGGGGGCGCCTGGTCGCTATGGAAGAAACTGGCCGCGCGGGATCCTGCATTTGGCCGTCCGGAGAAGTTCTGCGAAAACATCCCCGAGGCGAACTGGACGATCTCAGCGACGGTCACGCTGACCGACGACCGCATCGTCCCCTATATAGAACGGATCACCGGGCGCGATCCACGCTCGGGCCGGATCGTGACCGGTGGCCCTTGCAACATCAAGGATTCAAGCTGGCTCTACGGGTTTTCGATGAGCAGGCAGCCGCATTTCGCGGCGCAGGACCCGAAAAAGGATCTTGTCGTGTGGCTGTACGGCCTGTTTTCCGACAAGCCCGGCGACTACGTCAAAAAGCCGATCCGCCAATGCACCGGCACGGAACTGTGCGCTGAATGGCTCTACCATCTCGGCGTGCCGGAGGAGCAGATCGACGATCTCGCGCGCAACGCGGCGCGCACGATCCCCTGCAACATGCCCTATATCACGTCCTATTTCATGCCGCGCGCTGTCGGAGACCGGCCGCTGGTGGTGCCGGAGACATCGAGAAACCTGGCATTCATCGGCAACTTTGCCGAGACCGAGCGCGACACCGTGTTCACCACCGAATATTCGGTGCGCACCGCGATGGAGGCGGTCTACACTCTGGTGGGCGTCGATCGCGGTGTGCCGGAAGTGTTCGCCTCGTCGTTCGATGTTCGCGTGCTGCTGGACGCTCTTTATTACCTGAACGATCGCAGGCCACTCGACGAGCTGAAGCTGCCGTTCGTCGCGCGCATGATCGAAAAGGTCGCGCTTGCGAAGGTCAAGGGTAGTTATGTCGAGGAGCTCCTCGAGAATGCGAAACTGATCTGAAAGGCTGAGGGCGACTGGAGAGCAGAAGCCAGAACGAGATTCTCCGGCTGGCCCGGGGCCGCAACTTTCGAGCGCGGAGGCGGGAACTCGCGATGCCGCTGGCCATGATCTGGCCGCACGAACCCTTATATGATGGACATATTGCTTCGCTACCGGAGCAGTTGTTGAGGTGGTGATTGCGCTGTGCCCCTACGGTCGGTGAACATTGGAAGCGAGGTCAACCTTCGCCTGGCCGAGGAGCTTGCTGCGCAGGGCTTCCTTCGTCCGGCGCCCGGAACGATCGACTGGTTACCGACGCCTGCCTTGGATTCGAGCTGGAAGAGCTTCGCGGAATCGTGGGATCGGCTCGGCCTCGATCGATACATGGCCGATGGCGGTCGCTATCGCCGACGCCGTCACGCTGCATTGGCGATCACCCCGGACTCGATCACGCGAAAGCCGCACCAGCCTCATTTCCAGAGCCGTGACTATAATCAGCTGAATGGGGACGTTCAGCGCTGGTTCGAGTCGATGGAGGACGCCATCCCCGACAGCCAGATGATGCGGCGCTTGCTCCGTGGTGCCACCCTCTGCTTCGAGGGAGCTGGTGAAAGCTCCCTCGTCACTCAATGGCATGTCGAGCTGCATCAGTTCCGGATCGAGGCCACGGCGCAGAAGCCGGGTCGCCCGACCCCTGAGGGAATGCATCGCGACGGGGTCGATTGGGTGCTGGTGATGCTGATCGATCGGGTGAACGCCGGTGAAGGGGTGACCGAGATCCAGATTGCCGGCCGGCCGGAGATCGACCGCTTCACCCTGGCAGCGCCGGGTGACACCGTGCTTCTGGACGACCATCGGGTGATGCATGGTGTGACTCCGATCCGGCCATTCGATACGGACATGCCGGCCTATCGCGATGTTTTCGTCGCGACATGGAAGGCGGAATTCGGCTGAGATCTTTTTTGCGATGAGCGAGGTGTGGGATCGGGCGGCCCAAGGTGGCCGTTCGGCCACGCCACCGCGCAAATGCGACCGCAGCCGACCGCGTTTCCTCAATCGGGCGGCCGCTGGCCTCGATCAAAATATCCGGTTGGGGACACGCCCAGCGTCCTGCGGAACATCGCGGCGAAGGCGCTTGGGCTGTCATACCCATGCTCCATCGCGACCTCCAGCACCGACACGCCGGCGGCGAGCCGGGGCAGGCTTAGCAGCAGCCGCATTCGCCGCAACCATTCGCCGAAGCTCATGCCGAGTTCGCGATGGAACATCCGTGCCAGCGTCCGACCGCTGACATGGATGTCTGCGCCGAGACGCTCCAATGTCGCGGGCCCGGCCGGATTGGCGATGAGCCGAGCACAGAGGCGCGCAAGGCGCGGGTCGCGTGGCATCGGGACGTGCAGGTACAAGCGTGGAGCCGCCTCGATCTCATCGAGGATCAGCTCCATGATCCGGGCGTCGCGCCCGCCCGTCGCATAATCGAGCGGGATAGACGTTGCCGCCACGATTGCCTCGCGTAGGAACGGCGACACCTCCAACACCTCGCAACATTGCGGCAGGCCGGCGCGGGCGTCGTCGTGCACGAACACCGTCCGCATGCTGACATGGCCCGCGATCTGGATCGCATGCTCCTCGTGAGACGGCATCCACACAGCGCGGCCGGCGGGCACAACCCAGCTTCCCGCACGGCTGGTCACGGTCATCACCCCAGACAGCGTGTGAATGAGCTGCGCGCGCGGATGAGAATGCGGCGCGACATGATCGCCGTCGGGATGGTCGCTCGCCAGCGCCGAAACCGGGCGCGGCGCGCCTTCGCAATCTTCATAGGTACGCAATCTGTCCATATCGCGACGATGATTGTCATTACCGAGAGAGAAGGACAAGCGAACGCGTCGTAATGCTCGCCGCTCCGTTAGCCAGGAAGCGCCGTGAGCCATCCGTTCCGCAATGTCTGTGCATCCCTTCTCGCCGCGTCCGGGCTTGCCGGATGCGCGACGGGGCCATCCCGGCCGCCACGCCCTACGATAACCGCGCCAGCGGTGCTGGCAGACGATGGCGCGACGAACCCCGACGCGCCGGCCTCGCAATGGTGGAAACTGTTCGATGAGCCGTCGCTCGACGCACTGGTCGAGGAGGCGCTGGCCAATAATCGCGATTTGCGGGTCGCCGCGGCGCGCCTGCTGCAAGCTCGCGCAAGCCTGAGCGAAACACGCGGGGCGCGGACGCCGACGACCGGCGTATCGGCCGACGCCGGCGCGGGTAGCACGCTGGAGGATCAGATTGCCGCCGTGGCCACGAGCGACGACCAAATCCGGTCGGGTTCGCGCTTTGGGCTGGGCATCGGCGTCGCATGGGAGGTCGACCTGTTCGGGCGGCTCCGCGCCACGATCAGCGCGGCCTCAGCCGATGCGCGCGCGGCGGCGGCGATGCAGGACGGTGTTCGGGTCGCGATCGCGGCGGGCGTGACCGAGGGCTGGGTGACGGCATGCGGCTTCGCCCATCAGGCCGATATCGCTCGCCGATCGCTCGCCGTAGCGCGGGAGGACCGGGAGCTTGCCGAGCGGATGCGCGCGGCGGGCATCGGCACGCCCGCCGATGTGCTGCAGGCGGAGGCGCTGGTCGCCCAGGCAGAGGCCGCGCTTCCTCCCCTGGAAGAATCGCGTCACCGTGCATTGACCGATCTCGCGGTCCTCACCGGCCATATTCCGACTGAGATGCCCGTCGCGGCGGCCGAATGCCGCGCGCCACCCAAACTGGCGATCGTCATCCCGGTCGGCGACGGTGCCGCGCTCCTGCGTCGTCGCCCCGATCTGCGCGCCGCCGAACAGGCATTGACCGCCAGCACCGCGCGGATCGGCATCGCGGTCGGCGATCTTTATCCGCGCCTGTCGCTGGGCGGCACGGCGGCCGCATCCTCTCCTTCGATCGACGGTCTCGGTGCCCGGCAGAATTTCGTATGGCGAGCCGGACCGCTGCTATCGTGGAGCTTTCCGAACCTCAGCGCAGCCCGTGCGCGGATCCGTCGGGCGCGGGCGGGCGAAGCGGCGGCGCTGGCCGCTTTCGACTCGGCGATCCTGCGCGCGCTCAAGGAGGTGAACCAGGCTGCGGCAGGCTATGCGAGCCTTCTCAGCCGCAGCGAGCAGCTACGCGTCGCCGCCGATCGCATGTCGCGCGCTGCCGCGCTTGTCCGCGCCCGGCGGAAGGCGGGAGATGCCACGGCATTCGAGGTGCTCGATGCCGATCGATCGGAAACGGCCGCGCAGGCCGGGCTCGCCGATGCCGAGACCCGAGTCGCGGCCGCGCAGGTCGTGTTGTTCAAGACGCTGGGCGGCGGCTGGGAACAGGCCCCCGCCGTTACGCTGCCGCGTCCCCAAAGATCCAGCGCCGCCACGGCGGTGCCTTTTCCCGAGTATTCCCGTCATGACCGCTGACCTTGCTTCCGACACTCAGGCCCCCGGCGCTGCCCGACCATCGCGACGTCCCATGCTGGTCGCGGCCGGCGCGCTGGCGCTGCTTGCCGTCATCGGGTTCGCGCTTCATTGGTGGAGCGTTGGCCGCTTCCTGATCGAGACCGATAATGCCTATGTGCGCGCTGACGTCGTCGCGATCGCGCCGCGCGTCGCGGGCAATATCGTCTCTGTTGCGGTCGCCGACAATCAGCGGGTACGCGCGGGCGACATTCTCGCGCGGATCGATGATCGCGACTACCGCATCAGGGTTACTGAAGCGGAAGGCGCCGTGGCGGCAGCACGGGCGGATATATCCGCCGCGGCGGCGCGGATCGCCAATCTCGACGCGCGATCGACACAGCAGCGCAGCGCGATCGCACAGGATGTCGCGGCGGTCTCCGCACGGGTGGCTGACGCTCACCTCGCCGCGCTCGCCTATCGCCGCCAGTCCGATCTCGCCCGCCAACAGATCACGAGCACCCGGATGCTCGAAACCGCCGAGGCCGATGCCGGCCGTACGGGCGCTGGCCTGGCCGAAGCACGCGCAAAGCTCGCCACGTCGCGCGATGCCCTGCCGGTGCTGGCAACCGAACGGCACGCCGCCGCCGCTGATCTGGACAAGGCGAAAGCCGCGCTGCGCCGGTCGGAAGCAGTGCTCGATGCCGCTCGGCTCGATCTCGATCGCACGGTGATCCGCGCGCCGGTCGCCGGGCTGGTCGGGCAACGCGTCGTGCGCGCCGGCCAATATGCCGAGGTGGGAACGCCGCTGATGGCCCTGGTGCCGGGGACGGCATTTGTCGTCGCCAATTACAAGGAAACCCAGATCGCGCGAGTCCGCCCCGGCCAGCCGGTACGGATCATGGTCGATGCGTTCGGCGGCGCTGCGCTCAACGGTCATGTCGACAGTTTCGCGCCCGCCTCCGGTGCGCAATTCTCGCTGTTACCGCCTGACAACGCCACCGGCAATTTCACCAAGATCGTACAGCGCATGCCTTTGCGCATCTGTATCGACGCGGGCCAGCCGCAAGCTGGCGGGTTGCGCCCCGGCATGTCGGTGGAGACCATCGTCGACACGCGCGGCAACCGCTAATGGCGACGCAGGCGCAAGTGGCCGCGAACCCCGATCATGTGTCACTCCGCGCCTGGGTCGCGGTGCTGGGGGGCGTCGTCGGATGCTTCATGGCGGGCATGAACGTCCATGTCACCAATGCCTCGTTGCCTGATGTCCGCGGATCGCTCGGCGCGTCGTTCGAGGAGGGATCATGGATCACCACCGCCTATCTGGTCGCGGAGATCATCGTCATCCCGATGACCGGCTGGCTGGTGTCGGTTTTTTCGACGCGGCGCGTGCTGATGGTCGGGACCGGCGGCTTCGTCCTGTTCTCAATCGCCTGTTCGCTTGCCCCCGATATCAACACGATGATCGTCGCCCGCGCGCTGCAAGGAGCGTTCGGGGGCGTACTGATTCCCTTGTCGTTCCAGATCATCGTCACCGAATTGCCCCCGTCCAGGCATCCGTTCGGGATGGCCTTGTTCGCGGTCGCCAACAATGTCGCGCAGGCGGCCGGGCCCTCGCTCGGCGGCTGGCTGACCGATGCCTATAGCTGGCGCTGGATATTCTATCTTCAGGTCCCGCCCGGCCTGCTGTTGCTCGCGGCGATCGGCTGGGCCACGCCGCGCAGCCCCCTGTCGCTCAGGAAGCTGCGTAGTGGCGACTGGAGCGGGATCGTCGCCATGGCGGTTGGTCTCTCCTCCTTGCAGATCGTGCTGGAGGAGGGCGGGCGCAAGGACTGGTTCGCCTCCTCCTACATCGTCGTCATGACGGCGATCGCCGCGCTGTTCCTCATCGCCTTCGTCATCATCCAGCTGCGCCGGCGGAACCCGCTGATCAACCTGCGTCTCCTCGGCCGTTACAATTTCGGGCTGGCCAGCCTGATGCAATTCACCTTCGGCGCGATCGTGTTCGGAGTGGTCTTTCTGGTGCCCAATTATTTCGCGGAGGCACATGGCTACAATGCGGCGCAGATCGGCCTGACGATGATCCCCTATGGCCTGATCCAGCTCGTCATGTCCTTCGCCACACCCCGGCTGATGAAATGGACGAGCGTGCAGACGATCATCATCCTCGGTTTCGTCGTCATGGCGGCAGGGTGCCTGATGAACATCCATCTCGACGGGGATGCCGCGGCAAACGTGATCGTGCCGTCGCTGGTGGTGCGCGGGATTGGCCAGTCGTTCATCGTCGTTGCGCTGGGTGTGATGGCGGTCGACGGACTGGAGAAGTCGGAGATAGGCTCGGCTTCAGGGCTGTTCTCCACGGTCCGCAATATCGGCGGCGCGATCGGCATCGCGGCGGCCGGGCAGTTCGTGGTCGAGCGCGAGAAGCTTCACGCGGCGCGGATCGGCGAAGCGGTCAGCCCTTATTCGCCCGAGTTCCATGAGCGCATGATCGGCATGGTGCGCGCCTTCGCGCACCAGCAGATTGACCGCGTATCAGCGTTTCACGGGCTCCAGGTGGCTGGATTGCGGCAACAGGCATTGGCGCTGATGAACCGGATCGTTCATCACGATGCGCTGCTGCTCGCCTATAGCGACGCTTTCCTGATTGCCGGTTCGGCCATGCTGGCGTGTGCTTGTGGCGGCGCCTTCCTCAAACGAAGACGACGCTAAGAAGGTGGACACCTGGCCGTCTCGGCGTGTGAAACCGTGTGCGCCTTCAGCCCGTCATCAACCTGACGAACATCAGTTTCAGCGCGGCTCGAGTCCCGTTATCAGCATGGCCCAGTTGTTTTGGAATTCCTGTTCTTGCAGCGCTACATTCGCCTCGTCACCGGTCACTGACATCGCGCGCATGACCCGGCCGATGATGACGGCGTCGAACAGCAATCGCAGAATCTTGGCGGGATCGGCCGGGAGCAGCAGGCCATCGACCTGCGCTTCGGAAATGAGCTCGATCAGACTGTCAGAAATCGGGCTCGGTTCCTGGGCGAGACCTTTACCCACGACCGCTGCTTCACTGAAGGCGATCCTTCTGTAGGCGATCAGCCGGGGTTCAAGATTGACGTCATAGAGCCACCGCATCGCTGCGTACAGACATTCCAGGGCGTTCCCCCGGCTGCTGATCGAGAAGTCCGCGAAGCGCTTGTTCGTATCTTCCCGTACCTGTCGGATCGCGCTGCCGAACAAGACAAGCTTGAATGGAAAGCGCCGATACACTGTATCCCGGCCTACGCGGCGTAGCCAGGCGCATGACCGGGGGAATCATGCCATTTGTGGAGCAAAACCCATATAAGGCAATCGTTATGACCCGCAGAAATCTGCGTGTTGGTGACCCCTACGGGAATCGAACCCGTGTTTCAGCCGTGAAAGGGCCGCGTCCTAGACCGCTAGACGAAGGGGCCATGTCCGGACGAACCGGGCGTGGGCGTGCCGGTTAGGGAAATGCCGGCCGCTGGTCAACCCATTGTGTGATCGAAATGACGATGACACGTCGTGCGCACCCCGTCTGGGTCTGGATGGCGGGCATCGGTAGCGCAAGAATTGGCGTGATAATGCGGCACTAAAGCCCCAGACTGAACACCTAGTCCGCCCACGCCGCATCGTCGAGATGGAGCTCTGCCGCGGGCTTTGCGCCCCAGTCGTCGATTCGAGCGCGCCCGGCGAGCCATAGGCGACGATGCGGCGGCGCGCCGAGCAGCGCCGCGCCCAGCGCGGTTTCGGCCTGCCGAAAGGCGACCGTTTTAAGCACACGCCCGTCATCGCCGCTGACGATCGCGCGGACATGGCCGTTGCCGACGATATCCGCCTTCACGATCCGAACAGGCCCCGCGACGACACGTGGCTGGGGCCAGCCCATGCCATAGGGGCCGCCCGCGTCCATCGCCTGCACCAGCGCCGGGGTGACGCCGCCTGCGGTCAGCAACGCGTCGAGCAGCAGCGCGCGGTCGCCGATCGATCGGGTGACGGCGGCGTCGAGGCGATCCTCCAGGAAGTCGGCGAAAGTGTCGAGCTGGTCCTCGGCGATGGTCAGGCCGGCCGCCATGGCGTGGCCGCCGCCCGCGACGAGCAGGCCACTATCCTTGGCCGCCAGAACCGCGGCGCCCAGATCCACGCCCGGAATCGACCGGCCAGATCCCTTGCCGATCCCATGTTCATCAAGTGCGATCACGAGCGAGGGGCGCCCGAATTTCTCCTTGAGCCGCCCGGCGACGATGCCGATCACGCCGGGATGCCAGCCGTGCCCGGCAACGACCATCACTGCGCGGTTGCCCTTGGCGCCTGCAAGCGCCTCCGCAGCTTCCTGCACCAGGGCTTCGATCGCGCGGCGTTCCTCGTTCAGGCGATCCAGTTCGGCCGCGATGCTGGCCGCCTCGGCCGGATCGCGCGTGATGAGCAGGCGGACGCCGAGATCGGACTTGCCGACTCGTCCGCCTGCGTTGATTCGCGGCCCAAGCGCGAAGCCGAGATCGGTCGCGGTCGGCGCGCGGGTCAATCGCGAGGCGGAGATCAGCGCGTTGAGGCCGATGTTGCGACGCTGAGCCATCACCTTCAGGCCCTGCGCGACGAAGGCGCGGTTGAGCCCCTTGAGCTGCGCGACATCGGCAACCGTGCCAAGCGCCACGATATCGAGCAGGTCGAGCAGGCGGGGCTCGCCCCGGCCGTCGAAAAAACCACGCGCGCGCAACAGCCGGATCAGCGCAGCGCCCAGCAGGAAGGCGACGCCGACTGCGGCGAGATGGCCGAATTCGGCACCGTCGGTCTCGTCGAGCCGGTTGGGGTTCACCAGCGCATGGGCATGGGGCAGGGCGGCGGCACATTTATGGTGGTCCACCACGACCACGTCCACGCCGGCGACGCGGGCCATCTCGAGCGCCTCGAAAGCCTGTGCCCCGCAATCGACGGTGACGATCAGGCTCGCGCCCTCTTCCTTCAGCCGGACCAGCGCTTCGCCCGAGGGGCCATAGCCTTCCATCAGCCGGTCGGGGATATAAGCCCGCGCTTCCAGTCCCAGATCGCGCAGCAACAGGATCATCAGCGCCGCTGAGGTCGCTCCGTCAACGTCATAGTCGCCGAAGATGGTGACCCGCTCGCCGGTCTGGACGGCATCGGCCAGCCGCTCGGCGGCGCGGTCCATGTCGCGGAAGATCGAAGGATCCGGCATGAAGCCGCGGATGCTCGGCGCCTTGTGTGCGTCCAATGCCTCGCGCGGGCAGCCACGGGCAAGCAGGAGCTGAGTCACCAGATCGTCGGGTGCAAAGCCGGGATCGCGCGCGTCTGCTTCAAGCATGCGCCAGCGCCAGGGCTGGCCAAGGATCGATCGGGTGATGTTCAGTACAGTGTTCACCACCTCGCTCTGGCATATTTTGCCATGGCTGGAACAGGGGCCGAGGCCGATCACGATTCTGCCGCCGCGAAAACGCCTTTCTCAGGAGGTGGTGAAGAGCCGCTCTATCGCGGTCGCTGCCGCCTCGGCACCGTCTTCCGGCCTGACGCGCGCTCCTATGCGTTCAGCTTCAATGCGATACTCTGGCACGTCGAGCAGGGAGGCGATCATTGGAGCTGCCCTCCGAGCGTTGAAGCGCCGTGCCTTGAGGACAAGCCCCAGGCCCATCTTGCGGATGCGGTGTGCGTTGTCCGCCTGGTCCCCCATATGCGGCACCACCAGTTGGGGCTTGCCCGCCCGCAGTGCCTGGCCGGTCGTGCCGATGCCCCCGTGGTGAATGATGACGGCCGCCCGGGGGAACAGTGTTGAATGCGGTGCATAGGGCCGGACCAGAATGTCGCCGCTGGAGCGCAGGCTGGTTTTCTCGCCGGTCAGCAGCACCGCGCGCGCGCCGAGCAATTTGGCGGCGGCGGCCGCCTCCTCGTAAAAGTCGCCCGGTGCGTAAACGGCGAACGAGCCAAGCGTGAACACCAGCGGCGGTGGCCCGTCGGCCAAAAAGGCCTCGAGCTCGGGGTCCGGCGCCTCGGTATCGCCACCCTGGCTGTCATAGACCGGAAAGCCGACGATCTCGGTATTGGCGGGCGCATCTTTCTGGGGCGGGCCGAATACCGGCGAATAGCAGCAAAGGGTCAGCGCGGTTTTCTTGCTGACGTCGAACATCGACGGGTCGCATGCCGGGCCCAGGCCATGATGCGCGCGGACTTCGTCGATCTTCCGGCCATAACGGAACCGAAGGACCTTGCGCATGAAGCCGTAGGCGAGCCGGTTCCACCTGACGCCGATCGGACCGCCCGGCGCCTGGATCAGCATCCAGAAATCCGATGTCTTTGGCGGCGTATGAACCGAGAGGATCGCCATCGGCTGAAGGATTACGGATACGAGCGGCACGCGGCGCTTCTCGGCGATGATCGCCGCGCCGAACACGAACAGCGAGCCGACCATCACGTCAACGTCGCCGACCACATCATCTAGGGCGGTGGTGCTCGATTCGAGCCAGGGGAGCAGGACCTGCTCAAGCAGATAGGTCTGGTTGGCCATGACGCGCTTGACGGCGTCGTCCTCGCCAAGGCCCATCCGTTTGCGGATCTCATCGAAGCTCGGCAGCACCGCGACGGCATCCAGCCCGGCGGCGCGAGTCTTTGCGACATGGTCTTCCGGGACCGCCAGAACGGGGTGATGTCCGCGTCGCTGAAGCGCGAGGCCGATGGCGATGAACGGATGAAGATCGCCCAGTGTGCCAACGGTCGTAAGCAGGATTTTGCGCATGGTAACTCGTCGACACTCGGCTCGCGCCGCCTTACTGCTTTAGCCAGCTCCGTTCGCGGAACCACTTGGTGACGATATATTTCGTGCCCTTCACCACCGCCATGCCTTCATGCAAGGTGAATTCGTTGGGGCTGCCATCCAGGTTCATGTTGTTCCAGGCAAGCAGCAGCCCGCGCTTCGGTGCGACCCGGATACCGGCCTGCGGAAACCAGGTGGCGCCGCCCTCCTCGACATTGTTGAGATAAATCATCGCCGTCCAGGTGCGCTGCCCGCCGCTGGCCTTCATCGCATCCCAATAATGCTGGCCTTCGTGGAAAAAATCATGATGCGCGCGGAACTGCTGGCCCGGGGCATAGCGCTGTCCCTGCATCGTTTCGCCGTTGGCTGGATCGAGTCCGAGCAATGCCGCGATCGATTCGTCGATCGGACGGACGGAGGGCGACCATCGGTCCATGTCGCAACTCTCGCTGGTTCGGAAGCTCGTATCGCCCGATTCGGATAGCAAGGTAGAGGGGCGCCGATTCGAATCGATCAGCCGCATGAGCGCGGTGCACTGCGCCGGGTTCAGGAAATCCTCGTGGTAATAGACCTGAGCCTTTTCCACATTGGCGCGTTTCGCGGCGGGGTTCGCATCAAGCCGGCGCGATACCGTTTCGCCGGCCAGCTTGCGGATCGGGGAGGGGCCGCCCGGTTTTTTCGGGAGGATTGGTTTCTTCGAGAACAGGGACATCACCTTTTCAGTCTGCCGTCGCGTTCGCAAAAGACAAGGGGCCCGGCGACATGGCAGCCGGGCCCCTCACTTCAGCACTATCCTACCAGAAGATGTCGTAGACCGTGTCGACCACCTGGCCGCTGTAGATATCGACAAGCAGGGCGTCGTTATAATAGCGTACCCAGCGGTACGGCCCATAAACCGGTGGCAGGCCATAATAGTCCGGGCTATCGATCCAGTAATTCTGCTCGAACAGGATCGTGTTCAGCGTGAAGCCTATTCCGAAGCGACGATAGCCGTAGCTCCAGCCATAGGGCGCGTAGTAGCGTGGCAGGTGATAGTTGTTGCGATAGCGATCACGACGTGAACGCCAGTCGTAACGATTGTCGTTGCGCCACCCACGATTCCAGTTGCGGCCGTCATTACCGCGCCCGTTGTTACCACGCCAATTGCCGTCGTTCCGGCCGTTGTTTCCGCGCCAGCCGCCGTCATTGCCCCGGCCATCATTGCCACGCCAGCTGCCACCGTTCCCACGCCCGTCATTTCCGCGCCAATTACCATCGCCGCGGCCGCCATTGTCGTTGTTGCGCCAGTTGCGGTTACTGTCCCCGCGGCCTGGCTGCCAGTCGCCCCGGCCACCGGGGCGGCCGCCATTCGTCTGGGGCGGTTGCGGCTGCTGGTCGCCGGGCACGACCGCACCGCCGCCCCGGCCGTCTCCCCGGTTGCCACCGCGGAAATCCGGACGGCCCTCGCCTCCACCACCACGCATATCGGGGCGACCGTCGCGATTGCCGTCGCGCGGGAATGTCTGCGGGTTGAACGGCGGGCGCTGCGGTTGCGGCTGCCCTTCGACCCGGGGCGGCTGGTTGTGTCCGCCCTGCCAGTTGCCGCGACCGCCGCGGTCGCCGCCCCAGCCACCGCCGCCATTGGCCGGGCGCTCGGCGCGAGGCGGTTGCTGCGGCTGCTGGGCAGGCTGGGGATTGGCCTGGCGTTGCTCGGCACGCTCCACACGACGATCATCGCGTCGCGAATCCTGCGCTGATAAGGCTGCCGGGACGATCGCCGTCGCGGCCAGAAGCGCGATGATGAAAGAGGTACGCATCTCAGTCCTTCCGGTTCGCGGGCGCACGATTGGCCCGATCGATGCAGCGGGTCTGCGCTTTTGACGATGACCGGTTTCTGAATTGGGGTGACAGCCTTGCGAAAGGATTCACCGCGGCTGCCCGCCGCCCGGCGTCAGTGCCGGTACCAGTCTGGCGGCGCTGGCCGGATCGATACCAGGGGACGCGCCCGCGTCGATCGTCTCATCCCCGCGCTGGACTCGCGCGGCTCGCATCACCGCTTCGACGATGCGCGGATAGACCCCACAACGGCACAGATTGGTGATCGCCTCCTTGATGTCGTCCTCGGACGGGTTGCGGTTCTTCTTGAGCAACACCGCCGCGGCCATGACCATGCCGGGGATGCAGAAGCCGCATTGCGGCACGTTGTTCGCAATCCAGGCGAGCTGCACCGGATGGGCCCGCTCACGTGACAGGCCCTCGATCGTGGTGACGAAACTGCCCTCGATCGCGCCAATCGTTGCCTGGCAGGAGCGCACTGCCTCGCCATCGATATCGACGGTGCAGGCGCCGCATTCGCCATTCCCGCAGCCATATTTGGCGCCTGTCAGGTTCGATGCGTCGCGTAGCGCCCAGAGCAAGGGCGTCTTCGGGTCCATCTTGTACTGGACGGGCTGGTTGTTGACGGTGAAGCGGGTCATGGACGAAGCTTACGGGAAAGGTCGGTGATGGGAAACGGCGTGTTTCCGTCCACGCGATTGCGACCGGGCGAGGCCAGGCCGATATCCGTGGCATGACGCTTCCCACACTCTTCGTCCCGCATGGCGGTGGTCCCTGTTTCTTCATGGACCCGGCCGGCGGTCAGCCCGATCCGATGTGGCGGCCGATGCAGGCTTACCTTGCCGGGCTGCTCGCCTCCCTTCCCGAACGTCCAAAGGCAATCCTGATGGTTTCCGGCCACTGGGAGGAACCCGAGGTCGCCCTGCACATGGGGGATGGCCAGCCGCTGTTGTACGATTATTATGGCTTTCCGGAGCACACTTACCGCTTGAGCTGGGACGCGTCCGGCGCGCCGGACGTTGCCCGCCGTGCCGGGACGCTGCTGCGGGGCGCTAGCTTCCCCGTGCGGGAGGAGTCGGCGCGCGGCTGGGACCACGGCGTGTTCATCCCGATGATGGTCATGGTGCCCGAGGCGGATATCCCGCTTGTTCAGATGTCGTTGCGCAAGGATCTTGATCCCGCGGCACATATCGCGATCGGCCGGGCGCTGGCGCCGCTGCGCGACGAGGGCGTGTTGATCGTGGGGTCGGGTATGAGTTTCCACAACCTCGGCGCCCGCGGACCGCAGGTCACCCCGGTGGCTGATGAGTGGGATGCGGCACTCACTGAGGCAGTTACCGATCCTGACTCCGCCGCCCGGGCCGATCGCGTTGCACGCTGGGAGGAATTGCCTCATGCGCGGTTCGCCCATCCCGAGGCGGAACATCTGCTGCCGCTGATGGTCGCGCTCGGCGCAGGTGGGGATGGTCCGGCGGTGCTGGACTATTCGGACCATGTGCTCGGCTGGGCCGTCTCGGGCTACCGCTTCGGCTGATCCCCCCCGAGCGAGCTCGGGGAAGAAGGGAAGATCAATTCCGCCAGCTAGTGTCTGTCTTGTCGATCAGGCGCACCATGGCGTCGAAATCCGCTTTTCCCGCGCCGCCGGGAATCTGGACCTGGTGCAAGTCGCGCTGATGCACCGCGACCACTTCGGGCGAGACTTCGATCGGGGTGCCCATGCCGGCGGTGGCGACCTGGATCTCGCAGGCGCGCTGGAGCGACCAGTGCTTGATGAACGCCTCGGGCAGGGTCCGGCCCATGACCAGGATGCCGTGGTTCTTCAGCAGCATCACCCGCTTGTCGCCGAGATGCTCGAGCAGCCGCTCGCCCTCCTCGTCCCGCACCGTGACGCCCTCGAAATCATGATAGGCGATCTGGCCGATGAAGTTGCACGCATAGAAATTGGTCGCGCGCAGTCCGCCTTCGACCGAGCTGACCGCCATGCCCGCCGTGGTGTGGGTGTGCATGATGCAGTGCGCGTCGGGCAGATGGCGATGGAACAGCGCATGCTGGACGAAGCCGGCACGATTCACCGGATAGGGGCTGTCGTCGAGCTTGTTGCCGTCGATGTCGATCTTGACCAGGCTCGAAGCGGTGACCTCGCTGAAATGCAGCCCGAACGGGTTGATCAGGAACGCGCCTTCTTCCCCCGGGATTTTCAGCGTGATGTGGTTGTAGATCATCTCGGACCAGCCGAGCATCGCGAACACCCGGTAACAGGCGGCGAGCTGCTGGCGCGCCTCCCATTCGGCTTCGCTCATCTGCGAATTGCGAAGGACGGCGGTGGCCATGGCGTTTTCTCCTATGGGTTCTTCTTTGCAACCCATATCGCATGACCGCGCCGGGCAGGCAATGCGCGTGCGGTCATCCGTCGCCCATCGCGCCCGCTTCATGGAGCGCGGCGATCTCGTCCTCTCCAAAGCCATGGTCGGCGAGGATCGTGTCGGTTTCGGCTGGCCGCGCCATGACCGGCGGCACGGTGTCACTCGCTGAATAGCGCGGGGCAGGAGCTGGCTGGACCACGCCGCCCGCTTCGACAAAAGTCCCCCGCGCCACGTTGTGCGGATGCGCCGCTGCCTCGTCGAAGCCCAATACCGGGGCGAAGCAGGCCTCATGCCCTGTAAAGGCCTCAACCCATTCGGCCCGGGACCTGGTCTTGAACTGCCGCCCCAGTTCGGCCTTGAGTTTCGGCCACATCGCGGGCGCGAACTGCGCATCCCATTCAGTACCGTCCAGCCCCATCACCATGCGTAACGCCGCATAGAATTGCGGCTCGATCGCGCCGATCGCCACCCATTTCCCGTCGGCGGTCTGATAGGTGTCATAGAAATGCGCACCGCCGTCGAGCAGGTTGGTGCCGCGGTCATTCCCCCAGCGACCCATCGCGCGGAAGCCCCACATCATGCTCATCAGCAGCGCCGACCCGTCAGTCATCGCGCAATCGACCACCTGGCCGCGCCCGGTCGCCTGCGCCTGCAGGATCGCGGCGAGCATACCGAAAGCGAGCATCATGCCGCCGCCGCCGAAATCGCCGACCAGGTTGATCGGTGGCACCGGCTTCCCGCCGGCCTCGCCGAACGCGTGGAGTGCACCGGAGATGGCGATATAGTTGATGTCGTGCCCGACATCGGCCGCCATCGGCCCGGTCTGGCCCCAGCCGGTCATGCGGCCATAAACAAGTTTCGGATTGTCGGCGAGCAACGGCTCCGGCCCGAGACCCAGTCGTTCCATCACGCCGGGCCGGAAGCCTTCGATCAACCCGTCGCAATTCCGCGCGAGGCGGCGCACGGCGAGAACTGCCTCGCGCTTCTTGAGATCGAGCGCGATCGTTCGGCGCGAGCGCAGCAGCGGATCCTTCGCGGCCACCTGCAATCCGCTGCCCTCGCCGGGACGTTCTATGCGGATGACCTCGGCACCATGGTCGGCCAGCATCATCGCGCAGAAGGGGCCGGGGCCGATCCCCGCAATCTCCAGGATGCGCAAGCCAGCCAGCGGTGGGGTCATCCGGGATCGTCCTGTCCGAGCATGGGAGCGGCGCGGTCGAGCGCGAGTGAGGATTCCGAGAATTTGATCGGTGTGCGCAGGCCGGGCAGGGACATGCCGTCCCGGTCGAGCGTGAGCGCCATGCCGCGATGGATCACCTGCGGATCGGCAAATGCCTGGGCGACGGTGTTGATCGGACCGGCCGGCACGCGGGCCGCCTCAAGCGTGGTGAGCAGCGTGTCGCGCTCGTGCTGCGAGGTCGCGTCGCGGATCGCCGCGAACAGCGGTTCGCGATGCTCAAGCCGCCCGGCATTGGTGGAAAAGCGGGGATCGGCCTTGAGGTCGTCGAGCCCGAGCGCGTCACAGAAGCGGACGAACTGCCCGTCATTGCCCACCGCGAGGATGAACCAGCCATCGCTGGTCGGAAACACCGCATAGGGCGAGACGTTCAGATGCGCGTTGCCGAGGCGAGGTGGCGTCTGGCCGCTGACGAAGAAATTCATCGCCTGGTTGGCGAGCACGCCGACCATCGTGTCGAGCAGGGCCATGTCGATCTGCTGCCCGCGCCCGGTCTTCTCGCGCTGGGCGAGGGCCGCCTGAATCGCGATCACCGAATAGAGCCCGGTCATGATGTCGGCAAAAGCGACGCCGACCTTTTGCGGCGCGCCGTCCGGCTCGCCGGTCAGGTCCATGATCCCGCTCATGCCCTGGATGATGAAATCATATCCGGCGCGGCTGGCATAGGGGCCGTCCTGGCCGAAGCCGGTAATCGAGCAATAGACGAGGCGCGGATTGATCGCGCTGAGGCTGGCATAGTCGAGCCCGTATTTGGCGAGGCCGCCGACCTTGAAATTCTCGATCAGCACGTCCGCATCAGTGACCATGCGCCGCACTTCGGCCTGCCCCTCGGGCGTGCGGAAATCGAGGATGATGGATTTCTTGCCGCGGTTGGTGGCGTGAAAATAGCCCGCGTCGCGGCTGCCGTCCGGATTCTCGACGAACGGCGGCCCCCAGGTCCTTGTATCGTCGCCCTCGGGGCTCTCGACCTTGATGACCTCCGCGCCGAGGTCGGCCAGCGTCTGTCCCGCCCATGGCCCAGCGAGGATTCGGGCAAGCTCGATGACCTTAAGGCCGGAAAGGGGAGGCTGGCTCACCGGGCTCCCACCTGCTTTTCTTCCCCGGCCCTCGCCGCGGAAGGGTGGGGAAGTGCGCTCAGGCTCAAAACGCAGCAATCCCGGTGATCGCCCGGCCAAGGATCAGCGCGTGGACGTCATGCGCGCCTTCATAGGTATTGACCGTCTCCAGGTTCATCAGGTGGCGCATGACCTGATATTCGCCTGAAATGCCGTTGCCGCCATGCATGTCGCGGCTCATCCGTGCGATATCGAGCGCCTTGCCGACATTGTTGCGCTTCACGATCGAGATCATCTCTGGTGCGAACCTGCCCGCGTCCATCAGCCGCCCGACGCGAAGCGACGCCTGAAGCCCGAGCGCGATCTCGGTCTGCATGTCGGCAAGCTTCTTTTGATAGAGCTGGTTGGCCGCGAGCGGCTTGCCGAACTGCGCCCGGTCAAGCCCGTATTGCCGGGCGGCGTGGAAGCAGAATTCAGCAGCGCCCATCGATCCCCAGCTGATCCCGTAGCGCGCGCGATTGAGGCAACCGAATGGTCCCTTCAGGCCCTGCACATCGGGCAGCAGCGCGTCCTCGCCAACCTCGACATCGTCCATCATCACCATGCCGGTGATCGAGGCGCGCAAGGACAGCTTGCCCTCGATCTTCGGCGTGCTCAGACCCTTCATGCCCTTTTCAAGCACGAAGCCGCGAATGCCGCCGCCATGCTCGTCGGACTTGGCCCAGATCACGAAGACATCGGCGATCGGCGCATTGGAGATCCAGGTCTTGGAACCCGAGAGGCGATAGCCGTTCGCCGTCTTGATCGCGCGCGTCTTCAAGCCGCCCGGGTCGGATCCGGCATCGGGCTCGGTCAGGCCGAAACAGCCGATCCATTCGCCGGTCGCGAGCCTGGGCAGATATTTCCGCTTCTGCTCCTCCGAGCCATAGGCATGGATCGGATACATCACGAGGCTCGACTGGACGCTCATCATCGAGCGATAGCCCGAATCGACTCGCTCCACTTCGCGCGCGACCAGGCCATAGGCCACATAGGATGCGCCGACGCCGCCATATTCCTCGGGCACGGTCGGGCCGAGCAGGCCAAGCGCGCCCATCTCGCGGAAGATCGACTCGTCGGTCGTCTCGTTGGCGAAGGCGTCGATGATCCGTGGCGCAAGCCTGTCCTGCGCATAGGCCCGCGCCGTGTCGCGGATCATCCGCTCGTCATCTTCGAGCTGGTCGTCGAGGAAAAAGGGGTCTGCCCAGTCGAATGCGCCCATGCCGGCCATTGATAACTCCTGCTGCGCATCCTTGGCGCGATTTCATTTTTACCGTTCGTGTCGAGTAGAGACCGAGCTTGTCGAGGGCTCGAATCGAGACACATATGTTCCCTCGATATGCCATCTCGACAGGCTCGATGGCTACTCGGGGCGAACGGGGGTGGTGAGGCAGCTCACAAATCGAGCACCCGATCGTCGAAGAGCCCGAACGCCAGGGTCGAGGCGTAGAAGGCGATAGCCTTCTCGCGCGGCATGGTGCTAGCCCATTTGCGCATGTCGAAGGCCGCATTCTGCAATGCCATCAACGCCTGCGACGCGACCAGCGCATCGACCGGCCGGATCGATCCTTCGGCGATCCCGTCCATCATCGTGCCGGCATAGCGTCGCGCGATCCGGTTGGAGCGTTCGACCATCGCCCGGCGTACCGTGCGCGGCAGGCCCGACAGGGCGGTGGTCCGCAGCAACGGTCCGCGTTCGGAGAATTGAATGTCGAGCAGGGTGGCGATGGTGCCGGTCAGCCGGTGCCAGTGGCTGCCCCCGCGTTCGTCAGCAAGCTGCTGCGCGTCGGCGATCGTGTCGAAGCTGCGCCTGTAGCAGGCGATGACCAGATCATCCTTTGCGTCCAGATGATGGTAGAAGCTGCCCTTGGTGACGTTCAGCTCGGATGCGATCTTCTGCACCGATGCCCCGCGATAGCCCAGTTCGTTGATCAGGCGGGTCGCGGCGAGGAGGAAGGCTTCGCGCCCGGGCTCGGGCTCGTCATGCTCCAGGTCGATCAGGTCGGGCGCCCAATTCTGCTTTGGCCCGGCGATGCCATGTTCGAACACATCCATCAGCCGGTCTTCGATCCGGCCGAACTGGTCGAGTTCGTACCGGACCAGCCACATCGGCAGCCAGAAGGTGTTCTCGAGCAGCACGTGCGCGCGGGCGCCGTGCAGGTCGGTCTGGGCGCGGCTGGCGGCGGGGCCCCACAGGCTGCGGGTCGTGCGGAACACGCGCTGCCAGCCAGCCAGCAGGCGGCCGCGCACCGGCTCCTCCATCGCGCGGAGATCGGACAGGACTGCGAAGGCCTGTTCCTCGCCCTGCTCGATTCGCGCGAAGCGTTCCATGTTGAGCGCGAGATAATGGGCGACTCGCGCTTGCGGCGTCGCCTTCGTCAGTGATTCGTCGAGCATCGCCTGCAGCCTTTCGAGCGTATGCTCGAAACAGGCGGCGGCGAGATCCTCCTTGCGCTTGAAATAGTAAGTGACGCTGGTGGTGTTCAGCCCCACGCGCCGCGCCACGTCCGCGAAGGTCATGCCTTTCGCGCTCTGTTCGTTGATTGCTTCGGCGGCGGCGGCGAGAATCGCGTCCCGCTTGGCGCGGAACCGCTTCGTGCCTGCCTCCTCCTCCCCCTGGACGTCTTCGGCAGCTTGCATGAGCCAAACTGTAACATCTTCTTTTCGAAGAGACAGTGTTTTTTCTATGCGCCTGTATGACGGCGATTTCAGCCGCAAAGGCGCTTTACCGAAAACGCGGTACGGTCTAACGCCGATGGAAAGAGCGATGGAGGATGCATCATGGATTTCACGCTGAGCGAGCGCGAGACCTATTTTCGGGATCGTGTGAAGACCTTCATCGACCAGAACATCCGACCCCGCCAGGACGAGTACCACCGGCAGGAACATGAGGGCGAGCGCTGGAAGGTCATCCCGGTGATCGAGGAGATGAAGGTCAAGACCAAGGAGGCGGGCCTCTGGAATTTCTTCATGCCGCCGCACTCCGGCCAGCGCCATGTCGACGACAGTTTCGAGTTCGAGGGCACGCAGCTCACCAACCTCGAATATGCGCTTTGCGCCGAGGAGATGGGCAAGGTCGGCTGGGCGTCGGAATGCTTCAACTGCTCGGCGCCCGATACAGGCAATATGGAGGTTCTTCATCGCTACGGTACGCTGGAGCAGAAGGAGCGGTGGCTTCGCCCGCTGATGAACGGCGAGATCCGTTCGGCCTTCCTGATGACCGAGCCGGCGGTGGCATCGTCCGACGCGACCAATATCGAAACGCGGATGGAACGCGACGGCGATCATTATGTGATCAACGGCCGGAAATGGTGGTCCTCGGGCGTCGGAGACCCGCGCTGCAAGGTCGCGATCGTAATGGGCAAGACCAACCCGGAAGGGTCGCGCCACAGCCAGCAGAGCCAGATCCTGGTGCCGATGGACGCGCCCGGCGTGACGATCGAACATATGCTGACCGTCTATGGCTATGATCATGCGCCGCATGGCCATGGCCAGGTGTTGCTCGAGAATGTGCGCGTTCCAGTGGAGAATCTGCTGCTCGGCGAGGGGCGGGGGTTCGAGATCGCGCAGGGGCGCCTCGGGCCGGGCCGCATTCATCACTGCATGCGCACCATCGGCGTGGCCGAAGTTGCGATCGAGGCGATGGCCAAGCGGCTGCTTACCCGAGTCGCCTTCGGCAAGCGCATCGCCGATCATTCGATCTGGGAACAGCGCATCGCCAAGGCGCGGATCGATATCGAGATGACGCGCCTCCTCTGCCTTAAGGCCGCCGATATGATGGACAAGGCTGGCAACAAGTCGGCTCAGCTGGAGATCGCGATGATCAAGGTGGCGGCGCCGACCATGGCGCTGCAAATTCTCGACGATGCGATCCAGGCGCATGGCGGCGGTGGTGTCAGCCAGCATTTCGGTCTCGCCCATGCCTGGGCGGCGATGCGCACCCTGCGCTTCGCCGACGGCCCGGACGAGGTCCATAATCGCGCGATCGCCCGCAACGAATTCGGGAAATATGCCGACCTGCCGGAGGCGGTGGCCGCCAAGGAAGCGGTGCGCCGGTAATCTGACCGTCACCCCGGACCTGTTCCGGGGGCCACTCATCCACTCGCGCTTGCGGCGCGGTGGACCCCGGAACAGTTCCCGGGTGACGAAAGGAAGAATGTGAAAGCCGCAGTCCTTTTCGAACCGAAGACGCCGCTCCGTATTGAGGAGATCACCGTCTCCAACCCCGGTCCGCGCGAAGTGCTGATCCGAACCGTTGCGGTCGGGGTGTGCCGATCGGACCTGCATTTCGTCGACGGCGCCTATCCGCACCCGCTGCCGACCATCCCAGGTCATGAGGCCGCCGGTATCGTCGAGGCGGTCGGCAGCGACGTCTCGACGGTCAAGGTCGGCGACCATGTCGTGACCTGCCTGTCGGTGTTCTGCGGGCATTGCGAGTTTTGCGTCACCGGACACATGTCGCTCTGCGTCGATCCCAGCGTACGCCGTCCCAAGGGCGCGCCGCCGCGCCTGATGATGGGTGAGCAACCGATTGCCCAGATGCTCAACCTATCGGCCTATGCCGAGCAGATGCTGGTCCACGAGCACGCCTGTGTCGCGATCGATCGAGACATGCCGCTCGACCGTGCCGCGCTCATCGGCTGCGCGGTGACGACGGGCGCCGGCGCGGTGTTCAACACTTCCGATGTGACCCCGGGCGAGACAGTATGCATCGTCGGCTGCGGCGGCATCGGCCTTGCCGCGGTCAACGCAGCGAAGATCGCGGGTGCCGGCAAGATCATCGCACTCGATCCGGTGCCGGAGAAACGCGCGCTGGCGGAGAAGCTCGGCGCGACCCATTCGATCGATGCGCTGGCCGATACGGCGGCGGATCAGGTCGTCGAGATCAGCAAAGGCGGCGTGCATCATGCGATCGAGGCGGTGGGACGGCCTCAATCGGCCGCGACGGCGGTGAAGGTCCTGCGCCGCGGCGGGACGGCGACGATCCTCGGCATGATGCCGCTTGGCGAGAAGGTCGGCCTTTCCGCGATGGATCTGCTGGCGGGCAAGAAGCTGCAGGGCGGGTTGATGGGATCGAACCGCTTCCCGGTCGATATCCCGCGCCTGGTCGATTTCTACATGCGCGGGCAACTCGACCTGGATACGATCATTGCGGATCGCCTGCCGCTGGAGAAGATCAACGACGCGTTCGACGAATTGCGGAAAGGCGATTCGACCCGGTCGGTGATCACCTTCGCATGACCGCGCGGGAAGACGCGAACGTGACGATGGTGGGGACCATCCCTGTCCCCCAGGACGACACGATCGATCCGCGCGCGGTCGAACGGTGGATGGGGCGCAACACGCCGGGCTTTGCCGGCCCGGTTACCCTGTCCAAGTTCAAGGGCGGCCAATCCAACCCGACCTACCGTGTGGATACACCCGGCAAATCCTATGTCCTGCGACGCCAGCCTTTCGGCAAACTGCTGCCCTCAGCTCATGCGGTTGACCGCGAATACCGGTTGATCGCCGGGCTTCACCCGACCGGCTTTCCGGTACCCGCGCCGCTCGGCCTGTGCCAGGATCCGGACGTGATCGGGTCGATGTTCTACATCATGGAACTGGTCGAGGGGCGCAACCTGTGGGACGGCTCGCTGCCGGGCATGGCGCGGGAGGATCGGCGCGACATCTACAATGCGATGGTCGATACGCTCGCCGCGCTCCACAATACCGATTATGTCGCGGCCGGCCTCGGGGATTATGGCAAGCCGGGCAATTATTTCGAACGTCAGGTCGCACGCTGGACCAAGCAGTATCGCGCGTCCGAGACCGAGCACATGCCCGATGTCGAGGCGCTGATCGACTGGCTGCCACGCACGCTTCCCGAGCAGACGCGTACCTCGATCGTGCACGGCGACTATCGCATCGACAACATGATCTTCGCCGGCGACGAGGCACGGGTGACCGCGGTGCTCGACTGGGAGCTCTCGACCCTGGGCGATCCGCTCGCCGACTTTTCCTATTTCCTCATGAACTGGGTCACCCAGCCGGAGGGCCGTTCGGGTGTGATGGGGCTGGCCGGTCCTGAAACGGGCATCCCGACGATCGAAGACATTGTCGCGCGCTATTGCAAGGCCACTAGGCGCGACGGGGTGCCGCAGCTCGACTGGTATTTCGCCTACAACCTCTTCCGCCTGACCGGCATCGTCCAGGGCATCAAGAAGCGAATCGTCGACGGCACAGCCTCAAGCGCCCAGGCGGCTAAAACGGCTGAACGCGTGCCCGGGCTCGCGGCGGCGGCATGGGGTTTTGCGCAAAAAGCGGGCGCCTAGGAGAGAGCGATGTCGCAGTTCGACCTGACCGGAAAGGTCGCCATCATCACCGGCTCCTCAAAAGGGATCGGCAAGGCAAGCGCCTTCGAGCTGGTCGAACATGGCGCAAAGGTGGTCATCTCAAGCCGCAAGCAGGATGCCTGCGACGAGGTGGCGGCTGAGATCAACGCGAAATACGGCGACGGCTCGGCGATCGCGGTCGCCGCGAACATCTCCGACAAGACGGGCCTGCAGAACCTGGTCGACGAAACGCGTCGCGTCTTTGGACAGGTGGACGTATTGGTCTGCAACGCCGCGTCCAACCCCCATTACGGCCCGCAGGAGGGCATCGCCGACGATCAGTTCCGCAAGATCCTCGACAACAATATCATCTCCAACCACTGGCTGGTCTCCATGGTCGCGCCAGAAATGCGCGCGCGGAAATCGGGATCGATCGTCATCATCTCCTCGATCGGAGGGTTGCGCGGATCGCCGGTGATCGGTGCTTATTGCATCTCGAAGGCGGCTGACATGCAGCTTGCCCGCAACCTCGCGGTCGAGTTCGGGCCGGACAATGTCCGGGTGAATTGCATCGCCCCCGGCCTGATCAAGACCGACTTCGCCCGCGCGCTGTGGGAAGACGAGAAGCTGGCCGAACGCCGCAATGCCGCCACCCCGCTACGTCGCATCGGGAATCCCGAGGAGATCGCCGGCGGGGTCGTGTTCCTTGCCTCTGCCGCGAGCGCCTTCATGACGGGCCAGACGATCGTGATCGACGGTGGCGTGACGATTTAGGAGAAGAGAAATGGCAAGGTTCACCGGCAAATCGATCATCGTCACCGGCGCCGGATCGGGCATCGGTCGGGCCGCCTCGCTCCTCTTTGCCAGCGAGGGCGGGCAGGTGATCGCGGCTGACAAGTCCGACGCGGTGTTCGAGACCGCCGACATGATCGACAAGGCGGGCGGCACCGGCCACGCCATCCAGATCGATGCGGGTAGCGAAGAGGACGTGATCCGCGCAGTCGCGGTCGCGTGCGAATATTATGGCGGGCTGGACGTGATGTTCGCCAATGCCGGCATCTCGGGCGGCATGGCCAATATCTTCGATACCGACGTGGCGCTGATCACCGAAGTGCTGCGCGTGAACCTGATCGGGCCCTATCTCGCGATCAAGCATGCAGCGCCCAGGATCGCCGAGCGTGGTGGCGGAGCGATCGTGCTGACCGCAAGCGTCGCCGGCATCCGCTCGGGGGCGGGCAGCCCGGCCTATTCAGCGTCCAAGGCGGGGGTGATCAACCTCGCGATGGTCTCCGCGCAACAGCTTTCCGGATCGAATGTCCGGGTCAATGCCATTTGCCCCGGCCTTACCGAGACCGGCATGACCAAGCCCACGTTCGATTACGCCCGTGAGGCCGGCAAGCTCGACCGGGTGGGGCGCCTGAACCCGCTTCGCCGTGGCGCGCAGCCTGAAGAACTGGCGAAGGTCGCTGCCTTCCTCGCCTCTGATGACGCAAGCTATGTCAACGGTCAGGCGATCGCGGTGGATGGCGGGCTGTCGTCGAGCCATCCGGTGATCCGCCAGGAATATGGCAAGACGGCAGTCTAGACGGAGACATCGCCCCGGTGGTTCAGCTGTCGCCTTCGCCTCTGAAATCTCGGCGCGAATCATGGAGCGTGCGTGATGGGCGTTCCACCTGGACCGGGTCCGAGCCCTGTACCGCTCCGGTGAGGATCGCCAGCATCGTGACGATGGCATCCCGCTCCCGCGTGTCGAGCTTATCGAACATGTCGACCAGCTGGCGTTCCTCGCCCTCCCGGCTGCCATCCCCGCGCCGGCCCGTAAGGACATATCCTATGTCGACGCTATGGCCGGCCAGCCGATACAGATATTCGACGGTCGGCGCTGTCTTGCCGGTCTCGTAGGAAACCTGACTATTCTTCTTCACGCCTCCCAGCACCGCAAACTCCTGCTGGTTGGAACCAGTAAGAATCCGCGCTTCGCGCAGCCGTTCGCCAAACCGGCGAAGTTGTTCGTCGCCCTTCATGATGTCTTGCTAGGTGCGAAATTTCGGTATAAGTTCGAAATATCGTCCCATAATTGGCGGCATGGTGTGATGTTGTTTGCGGGAATGCACAAGGAGGACGTCAAGGCCGTGCTGCGCAAGAGGTTCGGGTCTGTCGCGGCATTCGAGCGGGCGCATTCGCTTGCCGCCCAGTCAGTCTCCGAAATCTTTCGGGGAAGGCCGAGCAAGCGCACGAGCGATGCCGTCGAGCGAGTGCTGCGCGAGGAAGTGGGGGTGGCCGAATCCATAACTTCGGTTGATACCGGCGCACCGCCGGCATTTCATCGTCTAAATGTCGAGAACCGCTAGGCATGGTGATACTTCACGAAAACGACCCGAATGACGGCCCGCTCAGCGCCGATGAAAAAGGGATGTTGCGCGCACTGCATCGCGGCTGGCGGTTCAGCGTCGATACGCATGGCGAACGCGCGCTTGTCCGTCGCGGGCTGGTCACCCTGGGCGACTGGCAGCTTGGCATGATCGTGTTTCACGATATGCCCTTTCTGACCGAGCATGGCGCAAGGATCGCCGCGCGGCTGGTCGCGGAAGAGACGGGTGAGCGTCGTCGCTTCCCGCGTGGATTTGCCGTCATCCAGGGCGGGTTGGCCTGATAGGCCCGAGCGATCGACAGCTTCGGCGCGGGCTACGGCGTTAGAGTACGCGGGTTCGATCGGCCCGTCGAATGCGCTGGGCGAACCTGACTGAGGTGTTCCTCTAAAGGCCGATTACTCGCGCAGCCGCATCAGCCCTTCCTGTGCTACGCTGGCAACCAGCCTGCCGTCGCGACTATAGATCCTGCCGCGGTTGAAGCCACGGGCGTGGCCGGCCCAGGGGCTGTCGCAGGAATAGAGCAGCCAGTCGTCGGCACGGAATTCCTCGTGCAGCCACAATGCGTGGTCGAGGCTGGCGGTCTGCACATTGTGCGTCATCCAGTTGATGCCATGTGCAAGCATCGACGTACCGAGCAGCGACATGTCCGACGCATAGGCCAGGATCGCGCGGTGCATTGCCGCATCATCGCCGATCGGCGCGACCAGGCGGAACCAACTGTCCTGCTTCGGCTCCTGCTTGACCGGCCTGAACCAGCTTCGCGGATGAACCGGTCGGATCTCGATCGGCCGTGAGCGAAGCATGTGTCGCCGGAACTTCTCCGGGATCTCGTCGATCATCTCCCGGCGAAGCTCGGTGTCGGATTTCAGTTCGTCCGGCCCCGGCACATCGGGCATTTTGTCCTGATGGTGCAGCCCTTCCTCGGGAATCTGGAAGCTCGCCGCCATATTGAGGATCGGCTGGCCTTGCTGCATCGCGATCACGCGTCGCGTTGCGAAGCTGCGGCCTTCGAAATCACGCACGACGCGGAAGATGATCGGGAAATCCTCATTCCCCGGCCGCATGAAATAGGCGTGGAGCGAGTGCGCGATCTTGGGCGCGTCGGTCGATCGCTGCGCTGCCTGCAGCGCCTGGGCGATCACCTGTCCCCCGAACACGCGGCCTACGCCGCCCGGCTGACGCTTGCCGCGATAGAGATCGGTATCGATCTCCTCGATTTCGAGGAGATCGACCAGGCCCTGGGCGAGCGCTTCGGGCGGCATATCGGGTGGCGTGTTGAGGTCCATCAGTAACCCGCCGCCCGTGCGAGCTTGTCGGCATGGAAATTTGCATCGCCGAACATCTCGGCCAGGACGCGCGCCCGCTTCATGTAGAAGCCGATGTCATATTCGTCGGTCATGCCGATGCCTCCGTGCATCTGCACGCCCTCCTGCACGCTGAGCGTGGTGGCAAGGGCGGTCATCGCCTTTGCTACCGACACTGCTGCATCCGCCTTGTCGTCGGTTGCGTCGAGCAATTGCTGCGCCTTGAGCACGGCGGCACGGGCGACCTCCATTTCCGAATAGAGATGGGCTGCGCGGTGTTGCAGCGCCTGGAAGCTGCCGATCGTCACGCCGAACTGCTTGCGCTCCTTGAGATAGGATACGGTCATGTCCATCGCGCCGCCGCCGACGCCAAGCAACTCGGCCGAGGCCCCCGTGCGTCCGGCCGCGAGCAGTCGCGAGAGCGGATCGCGGCCGGCATCGACCTCGCCGATCACTGCGTCGGCGGTCAGTTCGACATTGTCGAACTCGAGGCGTGCGGCGATACTCGAATCGGCGAGCCGCTCGGCCTCGGCGGTCAGCCCCGCCGCGCCTTTCTCGACTGCGAACAGAGTGATTCCGTTCGCATCGTCGGTCGAACCGGCGGTGCGCGCGGCGACGATGATCAGGTCGGCCACGTGACCATGGGTGACGAACTGCTTCCTGCCGGACAGCCGGAAGCCATTGCCTGACCGCTCGGCCTTCAGTGCCACGCTGTCGCGATGCTTTGCGCTTTCGTCGATCGCCAGCGCGGCGACGGTCTCGCCGGCCAGGATGCCCGGATACCAGCGGTTCGCCTGGGCGCTGCCCTTCAACGCCTCGACTGCCGCGACGGCGGTGGCGAGGAACGGGGAGGGGGAAAGGTTGCGACCAATCTCCTCAAGCACGATCCCGGCATCGACATGGCCGAGCCCAAGCCCGCCCGCATCCTCGCCGATCAGGATGCCAGTGAAGCCCATCTCGGCAAAACTCTTCCACAGGTCGCGCGAGAAGCCGGCTGCATCCTTGTCGTCGCGCAGCTTGCGCATGTGCGAGACGGGCGCACGCTCGGCGACGAAATCGCGGGCGGTATCGCGGAGCATCGTCTGTTCGTCGTTCAGATAGAGAGGCATTCAAAATCTCCCTCTCCCCCGTGGGGAGAGGGCCGGGGAGAGGGGCAGTCTCTCGCGTCCGGCCCGATTGGTAAATTGTCTAGACTGCCCCTCTCCTGACCCTCTTTCCCGGCGGGAAGAGGGCTATCAATCAAGTGCTCGGCAGATCCAGGATCCGCTTGGCGATGATATTGAGCTGCACTTCGCTGGTGCCGCCCTCGATCGAGTTCGCCTTGGTCCGGAGCCATGCCCGGGGACCTGCGCCCCCGGACGAGCGCTCGCTTTCCCATTCGAGCGCGTCCGATCCGCCCGCCGCCATCATCAACTCGTGCCGGCTCTTGTTCAGTTCCGTGCCGTAATATTTCATCATGCTCGGCTGGGCAGGGTGCGCACGACCCGCCTTGAGTTCGTCGATGAACCGCTCTGACATCATCCCGAAGGCCTTGGATCGCACCTCGAACAACGCGATGCTCGCTCGCAGCAGCGGATCGGCAAGCCGGCCGTCATGATCCAGTCCGACCGTCGCGATCGCCCCATCGACCAGCGGATTGCCGCCCGCCGCGCCGAGCCCCATGCCGGAGATCATCTCGCGCTCATGCCCGAGCAGATATTTGGCGACGTCCCACCCCTTGTTCTCGTCATGCACGCGCTGCGACTTCGGCACCTTCACATTGTCGAAAAAGGTCTCGCAGAACGGCGAATTGCCGGAGATCAGCAGGATCGGCTTGGTCGAAACGCCCTCGCTTGCCATGTCGAACAGCACGAAGCTGATGCCGCCCTGCTTGGTCGTCTTGTCGGTGCGGACCAGGCAGAAGATCCAGTCGGCCTTGTCGGCATAGCTGGTCCATACTTTCTGCCCATTGACGAGATAATGGTCGCCCTTGTCCTCAGCCGAGGTAGCGAGCGAAGCCAGGTCGGAGCCGGCATTCGGCTCCGAATAGCCCTGGCACCAGCGGATCTCGCCGCGCGCGATCTTGGGGAGATAGTCGAGCTTCTGCTCCTCGGTGCCGTATTTGAGAAGCGCCGGGCCCAACATCGAAATGCCGAAGCTGTTGAGCGGATTGCGTGCCCGGATCTTCGCCATTTCCTCACGCAGGGTCTTGGTCTCCGCCGGGCTCAGCCCGCCGCCGCCATAAGCCTTGGGCCAGTCGGGCACGGTCCAGCCGCGTGCCCCCATCCGGTCCATCCAGGTCTTTTGGGCCGGCGACAACATGCTCTGGTCGCGGCCGCCCCAAACGGCGTCCTTCTCCGACCGGATCGGCTCGCGCATCTCGGCGGGGCAATTCTCTTCCAGCCAGGCACGCGTCTCGGCGCGGAAGTTTTCGAGGTCGGTCATCATTTGCTCCAGACTAATTCATGAGCCAGCCGGGCTGCGGCGATGGCATTATGGTCGCGATTGAGCCCGGCAATGACTTGCATGCCGATCGGCAGTCCTTCCGCCGTGCGCCCGATCGGCACTGATGTGGCGGGGAGGCCGGGATAGGTGGCGAGGCCGGGCCATGCGAATTGCAGGGCGAACAAGGTCTGTTCGCCATCGATGGCCAGTTGGCGCTGTCGAAGGTCGGTGTCGTCATGCGCGAAAGCGACGCTGCCCAGTGCTGATGCGAAGACCACGTCGAATTCCTCGAACAGCCGTGTCCAGGCGCGGGTGTTGCGCGCCTGGTCGTCGAGCATCGAGAACCATTGCGGCAGTGTCGCCGCAGTGCCGCCCTCGGGTGCGGCGCCACGCGCCATCGCGATGGCGAGCATGCGCATGTAATCGCCCTGCTGCCTGGCGAGATCGGGCAGGAGATCGGTGGAGCGCGATATTCGGGCCCCGGCGGCCTCCAGCTTTGTTGCGGCATGCTCGATCGCGGCGATGATCGCCGGATCGGTCTTGGCGAGCGGATGCTCGGTCAATAACAGGATGCGCAGGCCGCGCGGCCCTTCGATCGTCGCACGGGGCTGCGGGATATCGGCGACGAGATCGAACGCCAGCGCCAGGTCGGCCGCGTCGCGCGCCATCGGCCCGATTACCGACAGGACGACGCGGGCGCCGTCGGTGCCGGGAAAGAAATGCCCCTCGGTCGGCAGCACGCCGAAGGTCGGCTTGTGGCCCCATACGCCGCAAAAATGCACGGGCACGCGGATCGACCCGCCGATATCGGAGCCATATTCGAGCGGCACCATCCCGCTCGCCAGCGCCGCCGCCGATCCGCCGGAGGAGCCACCCGATACGCGGGCAAGGTCATGCGGATTGTTAGTACGGCCGTAGATCGGGTTGACCGACTGAAGGTCGGCAAGGCCGACCGGCACGTTGGTCTTGCCGAGGAACACCGCGCCTGCCGCCTTCAATCGCGTGACCGCGACAGCATCCTTTTGCGCGATATGGTTGCGATGCGCCTCGAAGCCCCAGGTCGTCGGTAGGCCGGCGATATCGTAGCTTTCCTTGATCGTCATCGGAACGCCGAGCAGCGGTGCCGTGTCGCCCGCGGCGAGGCGGCGATCCATCTCGGCCGCGTGCTGTCGTGCGCGATCGAAATCGCGCACGACGACCGCGTTGATCGGCCCGTCGCGCGCCTCGATGCGAGCGATCGCCGCTTCGCATTCGAGGAGTGCGGTGGTTTCGCCGGCGCGGATCGCCGCAGCGGTTTCGAGGGCCGATTTCTCGGTCATTCACCCACTCCGTTCGCTTCGGACGCAGTCGAGACGCGATGTGTCTCGACTGCGCTCGACCGGAGCGGAGAGGCAGGTTCCTGCTGCATCAATTG
The DNA here is from genome assembly GCF_028473665.1 of Sphingomonas sp. QA11. Taxonomy (GTDB): domain Bacteria; phylum Pseudomonadota; class Alphaproteobacteria; order Sphingomonadales; family Sphingomonadaceae; genus Sphingomonas; species Sphingomonas phytovorans. Next base: position 627,124 of record NZ_CP098774.1, read on the forward strand.
AACAACCCGCCGCTTTCGGCCTTCTCCTTCAGCAGCGGCGCGACCTTGAAGCTATGCTTCTCCAGGCCTGCGACGATCTTCTTCAGGCCTTCGGTATCGGCCCAGAACATCGGGCCGCCGCGATAGACCGGCCAGCCATAGCCATAGATCCACACCACATCGATGTCCGACGCGCGCTGCGCCATTTTCTCCTCAAGGATCAGCGCGCCCTCGTTCACCATGGTGTAGAGCGTCTTCTCGATGATCTCCTCGTCGCTGATTTCGCGCTTCGCGAGGTTCGACTTGCTGCGGAATTCCTCGATGATCTCGGCGACGCGAGGGGAGGGCGTGGGGTTCCGCTTCTCGTCATAATCGTAGAAACCCTTGCCGGTCTTCTGGCCCCAGCGGCCCTCGGCGGCGAGCGCGTCGCGGATATTCTCGATCCGGGTCGGGTCGCGGTGCCAGCCGATATCGACGCCGGCGAGATCGCTCATCTGGAACGGACCCATCGGCATGCCGAATTCGACATGCACGCGGTCGATCTGCTCGGGCGTGGCGCCTTCCATCAGCAGCTTGTTGGCTTCGACCTGACGCGGCATCAGCATGCGGTTGCCGATGAAGCCGTGGCAGACGCCAGCGACCACCGCGACCTTCCTGATCGTCTTGGACAGCGCCATCACCGTGGCGAGGACATCGGGCGCGGTCTTCGCGCCGCGTACCACTTCCAGCAGCTTCATCACGTTCGCGGGCGAGAAGAAGTGCATGCCGAGCACATCGGCGGGCCGGCTGGTGCTGGCCGCGATCTCGTCGACATTGAGGTAGCTGGTGTTGGAGGCAAGGATCGCGCCCGGCTTGGCGATGGTGTCGAGCCGTCCGAAAATCTCCTTCTTCACGTCCATATTCTCATAGACCGCCTCGATGATCAGGTCGCAGTCCTTGAGCGAGTCGAAATCGAGCGTCGGGTTCAGGGCGCCCATCGCTGCCTCGACCTGTTCCGGCTTCATCCGGCCCTTGGCGGCGCTGGCTTCATAATTCTTGCGGATCACGCCCGTGCCGCGGTCGAGCGCTTCCTGGGCCATTTCGACGATCGTCACCGGAATGCCGGCGCTCAGGAAGTTCATCGAGATGCCGCCGCCCATGGTGCCGGCGCCGATCACGCCGACACGCTTGATCGGGCGGAGCGCGATATCGGCGGGCACGCCGTCGATCTTCGCCGCCTGGCGCTCGGCGAAGAAGATGTGGCGCTGGGCGGCCGACTGGACACCCATGATGAGCTTCATGAACTCCTGTCGCTCGAACGCGACGCCCTCTTCATAGGTCGATCCGTCCGAAGCCTTTTCGACACAGGCGATGTTGGCGGCGGGTGCGTCGAAGCCGCGGAAGCGCTTGGCATTCTCCTTCTCGAACGCGGCGACCGCGTCGGGGTCCGGCGTCGCGGTCTTCTGGCTGGCGCGGGGCAGGGGAGTCTTGTCGGCTACGTCGCGTGCGAAGGCGATCGCGTCGGCTTCGAGACTGTCCTCGCCGGCGAGCTTGTCGATCAGCCCCGCATCGAGCGCGCGCTTGGCCGAGATCGGATCGCCCTTGGCGGTCATCTCCAGCGCCAGTGCAACGCCGGCGATGCGCGGGATGCGCTGCGTGCCGCCTGCACCCGGGAGCAGGCCGAGCTTCACTTCCGGCGTGCCGATCTTTGCCGAGGGCACGGCGATGCGGTAATGGCAGGCCAGCGTGACCTCGCAGCCACCGCCCAGCGCGGTGCCATGGATCGCGGCGACCACCGGCTTGTCCGATGCCTCGATCATGTCGACCAGGGTCGGCAGGCCGGGCTCTTGCATCGGCTTGCCGAATTCGGTGATATCGGCGCCGGCGAAGAAGGTGCGGCCGTCGCAGCGGATCACCATCGCCTTGATGCTGCCGTCGGCGAGGCCTTCCTTCACGCCTGCCTCGAGACCCTGGCGGACAGCGGCGCCGAGTGCGTTGACCGGTGGGTTGTCCGAGATGATGACCAGCACATCGTCATGGCGTTCGGTGCGAATGGGGGACGTCATTTCACTCTCCTGCAATCTTCGGAATTCCGGGGCTCGCCCGTACGGGACGGGCCGGGTGGATCAGGTCAGGGCCGAATAGATCAGCGTCTTCAGCTCGCGGCGGATCGGATATACGTTGGACGGGCTCATCTGAGTCATGAATATCATCGTCAGGCGCTCGACGGGGTCGATGAAGAAGGCGGTCGAAAACATCCCACCCCAATAATATTCGCCCACTGATCCCGGGATCATGGATCGCGCCACGTCGATATTGACCGCGAAGCCAAGCCCGAAGCCGGTTCCGGCATTGGCCGCCTCGCTGAACAGCGATCTGGACATGCTCGACAGGTCCGAACCGCCCGGCAGATGGTTCCGGGTCATCAGGTCGATCGTCTTGCGTCCGACGATGCGCGCGCCGTCAAGTTCGCCGCCGTTGAGGCACATGCGGCAGAAGCGGTGATAGTCGAGCGCGGTCGACACCAGTCCGCCTCCACCCGACACGAGCTTCGGCATTTGGCTCCATGCGCTTTCAGCGCCGCGATCGTACATCACGCGGCCCTTGCCGGGCACAAAGGTGTAGCAATCGGTCAGGCGATCGATCTTGTCCGCGGGCACCGCGAAGAAGGTGTCGTCCATCTTCAGTGGCGCAAAGATCCTTGTGCTGAAGAAGTCGGCCAGCGGCATGCCCGCGACGCGCTGCACGACCGCGCCGAGCACGTCGGTCGATACAGAATAATTCCAGGCCTCGCCCGGCGAGAATTCAAGCGGGATCTGGCCAAGCGCGGCAACGAAGGTGTCGAGGTCGAGATTGCCGTGCCAGTTCTCGATCTTGCCCTCGCGATATGCCGCATCGACGTTGGATCGGTTCTGGAAGCCGTAGGTCAGCCCCGAGGTATGGCGCAGCAGGTCGACCATGCGCATCGGCTCGGCGGTCGGCTTCGTCTGGAACGGCACGCCGGCCCCGCCGCCATTATAGACTCCCAGGCCCTTCAACTCGGGCAGGACGTGATGGACCGGCGTATCGACGGCGACCTTGCCCTCCTCGACCAGCATCATGAAGGCGATCGAGGTGATCGGCTTGGTCATCGAGGCGATGCGGAACAGGGACGATTCGTCGATTGCCCCTTTTCCGGTCGTGGCGCCGCCTTCGCGCGCGGCGCCGAGATTCGCGAAATGCACGATCTCGCCGTTACGGCCGACGAGCAATTGGGCATTGGGAAGCTTGCCCGAATCGACATAGCGATCCTGCAGGAAAGCATCGATCCGGGCGAGCCGAGAGGCATCGAAACCGTGCGACTCGGGCTTGGCGATCTTCATGTGTGGCCCATACCCCTCATTCGAAATGGTATCTTTCCTATTGCCTTGAGCGGCGCATGAATCAACACTAACCTTGGAAAAAATGGCGGATAAGCCAAACCCGACATTCAAGTCCGTCGGGCTATCGCAGGCGGACAAAGTCATGGAGAGATGCGTCTTGGATACCGAACCGCTCGTTGCGCTCGATCCGGCCTGGCCGAAAATGACCCTGCCCGAGGTCGAGGCTGTGCTCACCGCGCCGGGCGAGCGCTTCGAGATGGAGACGGTCACCGTCAACGGTATCCCCACCCGCGTCTGGAAGAACGCGCCGCCCTCGCTCGGATGGCTGATCCAGGCGTCGCGCCTGCATGGCGCCCGGCTCTTCACCATCTATGAGGACGAACGCGTCACCTATGACGCGAACTTTCGCGCGGTGGCGACTCTGGCCGGCAAGCTGCGGGAAATGGGTATCGCCAAGGGGGACCGTGTCGGTCTGGCGATGCGCAACCTGCCCGAATGGCCAGTGATCTTCTTCGCCGCGGCGAGCATCGGGGCGATCGTCGTACCGCTCAACGCCTGGTGGACGGCGGGCGAGCTTGAATATGGCATCGACGATTCGGGTGCCAGGCTGCTGTTCGTCGACGACGAGCGGTATCAGCGGCTGCGCGCACATGATGCACCACTGCCAGCGCTGGAGCGTATGATCGTTTCGCGGGCCTCCAGCGCGCTCGATGCACGGGCATCGCGGCTTGAGGACCTGATCGGCACGCCGAACGACTATGCGACCTTGCCTGATACGGCACTGCCGGCGGCCGAGATCGCGCCCGACGACGACGCCACGATCTTCTACACCAGCGGCACCACCGGAAACCCGAAAGGGGCGCTGGGCACGCATCGCAACATGATGAGCAACATCATGTCGGGCGGCTACAACGGGGCGCGTTCCCTGCTCCGGCGCGGCGAGCCGATTCCGGCGCCGATTCCCCGCGTGACGCTCACCGTGATCCCGCTCTTTCATGTCACTGCGTGCAGTGCGGGCATGATGGGCTCGATCGCCGCGGGAAGCTCGCTGATCTTCATGCGTAAATGGGACACGGTCCGCGCGATGGAGATCATCGAGCGGGAGAAGGTCAACATCACCGGCGGCGTGCCGACGATCGCGTGGCAATTACTCGAGCATCCGGATCGCGCCAGGTACGATCTCTCGTCGCTTGAGGCGATCGCCTATGGCGGCGCCCCGTCGGCGCCCGAACTGGTCAGGCGAATCCACACCGAGTTCGGCGCGCTGCCCGGCAACGGCTGGGGCATGACCGAGACGATGGCGACGGTCACCGGCCATTCGAGCGAGGACTATCTCAACCGCCCGACCAGCGCGGGGCCGCCGGTACCGGTCGCCGACCTGAAGATCATGGACGAGGAAGGCGCCACCGAATTGCCGGTCGGTGAGGTTGGCGAACTCTGGGCGCGTGGGCCGATGATCGTGAAGGGGTATTGGAACAAGCCCGAGGCGACGGCGGCAACCTTCATCGACGGATGGGTGCGGACTGGCGATCTGGCGCGCCTCGATGAAGAGGGCTTCGTCTATATCGTCGACCGGGCGAAGGATATGATCATCCGCGGCGGCGAGAATATCTATTCGAGCGAGGTGGAGAATGTTCTCTACGCTCATCCCGCCGTCACCGATTGCGCGCTGATCGGTATCCCGCACCGTACACTGGGCGAGGAGCCGGCGGCGGTGGTGCATCTCGCGCCGGGCATGGAAGCGAGCGAGGCAGAACTTCAGGCGTGGGTGCGCGAGCGGCTGGCTATCTTCAAGACGCCCGTCGCGATCCGCTTCGTGAAGGAGACCTTGCCGCGGAACGCGAACGGCAAGATCCTGAAGAAGGACCTGAAGGTCCTGTTCGAGGACCGGATCGGCCAGGCTGCCTGAATCGAAGAATATATTTCCGTTCGGACAAGCCTATCAACGTGCGGCCGCGACGCGCTCTTTCATTGACTCGACGAAACTGGCTTGTGCGGCCGGCGTGTCGAATGCCCTGGGCGGGATGATGAAGGCATTCCCGCTGCTCCCCTCGATGAGGACATAGCCTCGTTCAGTCGTGATTGACCGAATATTCTTCCATGAAATCCGGCCGCTTTTTCGTCCGACGATCGTGGTGATACCCGATGTGCCGAGGGTGATGGTCCGGGCCTGCGGCTTGAAGCGGAATTGCGGATACAGCACGAGCAGCAGGATCGGGATCGCACCAATCGCCAGGGGCGCGGCCAGCGTCGAAAGGGACGGCCGCGCCAGGTAGGACATCAGCAGATATGCCGGAACCGCAAAGATCGCGAAAATCCCCAGGTGCGATTTCCAGAGCCGCTGGCGCCAGGCTCGCCAGTACCAGGTCCAGATCTCCCCACGGCGGGAAGCGTACTCGATGGTCACGGCGCGAATCCTTCGGAAGACAGGGTCGGCTTCAAGCATCTGGCGCACGAGGTTTCAACTGCGCCAGCCGGGCCTCCTGAATCGCGTGAGCAACATTCCGGCAATACGCTAGTGTTTGACTTGGTTGCTGGCGGTGGCGTTATAGTCGGTGCCGACACGTGACGATGTCGGTTCCGCGAAACCAGGATCGCGTCAGGAGAGATTGCTCATGCGCATGCCGTTCATCGCTCTTTCGATTGCCTGCCTGTCGTTGGCCGGTGCCGCGGTTTCGATGCCTCCGCCCCAGTCCGAGCCGCTCCTGGCTGCTGCGGTCGAAGTCCCGACCCGATCGCCCGCCAATGTCGCACGTGACTCCTATCGTCACCCGGCCGAGACGCTGGCGTTCTTCGGCGTAAAGCCGACTGATTCAGTGGTGGAGATCTGGCCGGGTGGGGGCTGGTACACTGAAATTCTCGCACCCTATCTTTCCGCGGGCGGCAAGCTGACCGTCGTATCCCCGCCGGGGCGTCCGTCTGCGGGCATCAATGCGAAGCTCGACAAGGACGCTCCGACCTATGGCAAGGTCGCCCGCGCAAACTTCCCGAGCGCGCTTGGCGGGACCGGTGTCGCTCCGGGCACCGCAGACAAGGTGCTGACCTTCCGGAACGTCCATAACTGGCGGATGGGGTATCTGCGTTCCGACAAGATGGATTATAGCGCGGCCGCCTTCCGCGAAATTTATACGATGCTGAAGCCCGGCGGCGTGCTTGGTATCGAAGATCATCGCCTGCCCGAGAACGCCGACAATGAACGCGAGCGGACCAGTGGTTACATCAAGGTCTCGACCATCCGGAAGCTCGCCGAGGATGCCGGTTTCCAGTTCGCGGGATCGAGCGAGGTGAACGCCAATCCCAGGGACACGCACGACTGGCCCGAGGGCGTCTGGACGCTGCCGCCGAGCCTGCAACTGGGCGACAAGGATCGCGAGAAATATGTCGCGATCGGCGAAAGCGACCGGATGACGCTGAAGTTCGTCAAGCCGGCGAAATAGCGCGCACGGCTCCTATTTGGGGGCCAGGGCGAAATCGACGCTGACATTCACCTGGCTGGTATTGGTACCGGCCATTACTGGCGGCGGCGCGGCGACTTGTGGCGCAACCTTGTCCATTGCCATCGCCTCATAGGCGATCGGTGCGTTTGAGGCACCGCTGTCCCGGATGGTGAGAATCCGCACGACCTTGAGATTAGCCGCCTGGGCATAGGTCTCCGCCCGCGCCCGGGCGGCCTTGTAGGCATTGGCATAGGCCGACCGGCTCGCGGCTTCCGGATCGCCGACGCGAAGGTCTGGTCCGGACAGGACGTTGGCGCCTGCCTGGGTCACGGCGGCGATCGCCGCGCCCGCCTTGTCCACGGCGCGCATGCGCACGGAGACGACGTTGTTGGCCTCGAACTTGTTCTTGTTCGGACCCCAGTCGAGCCGGGAGACGGTCAGCCTCTGGGTCTGCATGTCAGCCTTGGCGACGCCGAAACCCTGCAGCGCCGACACGACCTTGTTCATGATATCGTTGTTGGCGGTCGCCGCCGCGTCTGCCGTCGCGGCAATCGAGGAGACGCCGGCCGAGAAGCGAGCCTCGTTCGGCGCGGTTTCGGCCTCTCCACTGGCGGAGACCTGAAGCAGCACTTCGTCGTGCCCGACGCCGCGCGGATCGCGGGGGCCGGGAGAGCAGGCGCCCAGCGCGAGCGCGCCACCCGTGGCTATCCATCCGATCGTCGATCCGCGCATATCAGTCTCCTGTCGTTCCCGCGTCACTCCCGGGCAATGACGCTGCGTACCGCCTTGTTCCAACCCGTCAGGCGTTGCTTCCGGATGTCGACGGCCATCCCAGGCTCGAACATCTCGACGTCGCCGCGCATCACGCTTGCCTCCTCGAGGTCCCTGAACAGCCCTGATCCGACCCCGGCCAGCATCGCGGCGCCAAGCGCGGTGGTCTCCGCGAACTTCGGCCGCTCGACGCTCACGCCCAGGATGTCGGCCAGATCCTGCGCCATCCAGTCATTGGCTACCATGCCGCCGTCGATGCGCAGGGTCTTCCAGTCGACGCCGTCAGCCGCAAAGGCGGTTTTCAGGTCATGCGCCTGGTGCGCCATCGATTCGAGCGCGGCACGGACGATATGCGCGCGCTCGCTGGAGAAGCTGAGGCCGGAGATCGTACCGCGCGCATCGGGTTCCCACCATGGCGCACCCAACCCGGACAGCGCCGGCACGAAATAGACGCCGCTATTGTCCGACACGCTGCGCGCCAGCTTCTCGGTTTCCGCGGCGTTGCCGATCAGATTGAGTGTATCGCGCAGCCATTTCACCAGGCTGCCCGCCACGAACACCGACCCCTCCAGCGCATAAGCGCGCCTGCCGTCCAGCTGCCATACGATCGTGGAGAGCAGCCGGTTGCGGGAAGTCGGCGGGATCGGCCCGGCCTGAGTCAGCACGAAGGCGCCGGTACCGAAGGTCGCCTTGGTCTCGCCGGTCTCGAGGCAGTACTGGCCGATCGTCGCGGCCTGCTGGTCCCCCGCGATACCGCAAATCGGGATGGCGGCACCGAAGAGGGTAGTCTCGCCGAAGCGTCCGGCGCAGTCGACGATCTCCGGCAGCGCAGCGCGGGGGGCGCCGAACAGGTCGATCAGCCCATCGTCCCACTGGCCGCTGCCGATCGCCATCAGCGCGGTGCGGCTTGCATTGGTCGCATCGGTGATGTGCAGACCGCCGGTCAATTTCCAGATCAGCCAGCTCTCGATCGTGCCGACCGCAAGCCGATCCCCGGCTTCCCTGAGTTGAGGCCAGTTGGCCATCGCCCAGCCGATCTTCGAGCCCGAGAAATAGGGATCGAGCAGCAGCCCGGTCTTGGCCTGCACCGCCGGCTCGTGCCCGGCCTCCCGCAAATCCCGGCAGATCGCGGCGGTGCGTCGGTCCTGCCAGACGATGGCGGGAGCGAGCGGCTCGCCGGTCTGGCGATCCCAGAATACCACCGTTTCGCGCTGGTTGGTGATGCCGATCGCCGCAATCCGCTCGGCGCCCCCGCCTCGTTTGATCACCTTGCGCGATAGGGCGAGTGTCTTGTCCCAGATCTCGGTCGCGTCATGTTCGACGCGGCCGCTTTCCGGATAATGTTGGATCAATTCGGCGGATTCGCTCGTAAGGCACTTGCCGTCGGGTGCGAACAGCATCGCCCGCGTCGAGGTGGTGCCTTCGTCGATGACCAGGATGAGATCGCGCATCGGGCGAGGTTAGGGGGCGAACCCGGCGGCCGCAACAGGCGTTGCGGCCGCCGGGTTCGCCCCCTTATCGGGATTACAAGCGAGGGGAATGCGGCTAGATTGCCGTGGTAATTGTTGCGTAAAGGGGGAACGAGTGGCGGACGGTTCCGGGCAGGGCATGAAACAGGCCCCGGGCGAAGGTGCATTCGGCTTGCCGATCGACGGTGACGACACCGTCGATGAGGCGCGGGTGGGGCAGCGGCGCGACCGATTGCTTGCCGCCCTCACGCTGATTGCAGGAATCGGGCTGGCGCTGGGCACGCCCTTCGCGCTCAAGGCGGGCGCCGAATTCTTCCTGCCGACCACTGCGGCGCTCGTCATCGCGATCGCGCTGGTGCCGGTCCTCGAATGGCTTGAGCGGCACCGCGTGCCCTCTGCGCTCGCCTCGCTCACCTGCGTGCTGCTGTTCCTTGTCGCGGCCAATATCGCCCTGGCGGCCATCGTGATCCCGGCGACCGAGTTTTTCCGCAAGCTGCCTGACCGGATTGACCGGATCCAGATGAACATCGCTCCGCTGCTCGATTTTTATTCGAGCCTGGAAAAATACGTCAACCGCACCGTGCGTCATCTGGCCGCGTCAGGGCCAGTGAATCCCGCGCAGACAGCCGCCGTCGCGCCGCCGAGCTCGATCCTCGAACTGGCTGCGACCTCCGCGCCGACGGCGATCGTGCAGGTGTTTTTCGGTATCCTGGTCGTCTATTTCTTCCTCTCGGGCTGGACCCGGCTCAGGCGCCGGACGATCACCAGCCGGTCGAGCTTCGGCGGCGCGATGGCGACGGCGCGGGTCATTCAGGACGTGGTTGATGACACCTCGGCCTATCTGGGTACGATCACGATCATCAACCTCTCGCTGGGTCTGGTCATCGCCTTTGCGCTATGGCTACTCGGCATGCCCTATCCGTTGATGTGGGGCGGTATTGTCGCCCTGTTCAACTACATCCCCTATTTCGGGCCGATCGTCGCGGCGATCCTGCTGGCACTCGGTGGGCTGATGACCTTTCCCGACATTTGGGTGGCGTTGCTGCCTGCGGTGATCATGATCGGCGCGCATCTGCTCGAGGCGAACGCGGTGACGCCGTTCATCGTCGGCCACCGGCTGACGATCAACCCGATCATGATCCTTATCTCGTTGAGTTTTTGGGGATGGGTGTGGGGCACGCCGGGCGCGTTGCTCGCGGTGCCGCTGCTGATCATCATCCAGACGATCATCGGCGCGGCCGGCAAGCCCGATATCGCCGGTTTCCTGTTCGAGCATGGTACGCTGACTCAGCAGCGGCGTGCCCGTGCGAGATCGCGCGATGGGGAGGACTGACGGGGCGGGCAAGCGGGAGCGAGGCACCTGGACATTGATGTAAATGTGTTGATCCTTAGACTCCCGCTGCGCCATAGTGGGGAGCCGCATCGATGCGCGGCCATGATGGGGGCATCATATTGAAGGATTTAGTGGCGCCTGCCCGCAAGAAACGGCGGAAGCGCAACGCCGCCGAGGCGCGAGAGGAGGGGCTCGCCGCCGCGCGGGAGCTGTTGCTTGAAGGCGGGCCGGGCGCGGTCACTCTGGCCAATGTCGGCAACCGCATCGGCATGTCGCATACTAACCTGATCCACCATTTCGGGTCAGCGGCAGAGATGCAGACTGCCCTGATGGGATCGATGATCCGCGATCTCGCCGCCGCGCTGGACGACGCGGTCACGCATTTGCAGACCGACGCCGCGGCACCGTCCATCCTGATCGAGAAGGTGTTCGACGCATTCGGCAAGGGCGGGGCGGGGCAGCTCGCAGCCTGGCTGGTACTCACGCGCGCGTTCGATCACCTTGAGCCGATCCGCCAGGCGGTGCTCGACCTGGTCGGCGCGGTGGCAGAGAAGCTCGCCGACGATCCGGGGACTGACGGACGGATTCGCTCGATCGTCCTGCTGATCGCCATCACGGCGTTCGGCGATGCCGTGATCGGCCCGAATCTGCGAGAGATGCTAGGGCTGGAGGACGCCGCCGCTCGCAAAGCGATGGCGCAACTCCTGCCCATCCTGATCCTGCCGGGTCACTGACAGAGATTGTAACCATACGCCATGCGTGCTGGCGACACGTCATCAGAACCGCGCGCAATCCAAGCGCCGGGTATATGCTCTGTTGCTAGCGTAGCCGAGTCCAGGTCTGCGTGCGGCAGAGGAATACCGCGATGCAGCCTTTTACTTTCAGCGTGTCCCGGTCGGCCAACGTCAGATAGCCCGATTTCGCGCCGTCGCCGCTATTCGGGTCATAGAGCGGGCCGCCCTTCCATTCGCGCGGCCCGCCGGTGAAACCGTCGAGAATGCGCAGGCCCATCAGCCGGCGCGATCGCAGGGCCTCGTCGCCATTGCGGATGTCGCGCTGGTCGGGATTGGCACGCAGCGGCGTGCCATCGACCACGCGTCCGCACAATGCCTGGCCACAGCGGTGGATTTCCACGACGCCGCCGCGCTCCTGTGTCCGCCAGCGGCCGATCAGCGCGTCGTCGGGAGACCCCGCCGCGCTCGCGCTGGTCGTCAGTATTGCCGCAGCCAGCGGAGCGCAGATCAGGTGCCGTCCGCTCATGCGACTGCCTCGATGCCGAGCCGCTTCTGCGCGCGAACCAGGGCCGTGCGGTCGTCATGCTGCCAAGGATGGAAACCGGGGCGGAAATAGCTCAGCCACGGCAACGTAACCCGGCGCAGGATGCCGGGACGTCCGAACAGGAAGCCCATCGTCCGCAGCCAGACCCTTGGTCCGCGCAGGCCGTCCTCGCGGAAGAGGTCGCGCATGTTCGCGCCCATCGTCGTCATCAGGATGATCGTCGCCAGGATCATCGCCCGCACGCGCAACGCGTAGCGCCGGGGCGCGGACCAATGGGCGGTGACCGCCAGAAAGGTGTCGAACGCCACCGCCTTGTGCTCGACCTCCTCGATCGCGTGCCAGCTCCAGAGCCGGGCAGCTTCCGCCGGTGCGGCGTCGAAATCGCGGCCGTCGGTCGCCAGCAGCTCCTGAGCGAGGATGGCGGTGAAATGCTCAAGCGCGCAGGTCGCCGCGAGCTGATGCTCCCTTGCCCGGGTGCGGGCGAAATCGAGCACGCGCTTCGTCCGCGATTCAAGCTTTGCGATATTGTAGCCGCTGTCGGCCGCCAGCTTGTTGAAAGTGGCATGTTCCCGGCTGTGTACCGCTTCCTGTGCGATGAAGCCGCCGATCTGTGCCTGGAGCGCCGGATCGACTGAGCGTCGATAGTGCCGGACGCTGTCCATGAAGAACTTCTCGCCCGCTGGGAAAGTGCAGGACAGCGCGTTGAAGAAGGCGGTGGGGACTGGATCCCCACCATGCCACCAGCGCGGATGGTCCGCGCCGTCGCGATGGAAGCGCAGGTCGCGCAGGGGAATGGCGATGTCGGGTGGGGTGGTTGTCACATCTGCCTCGCTATATTGACATTGGTGTTCATATAAATTTGGACATCAATGTCAATATAAAAAACCGCCCGCGACCCGGGGAGGGCGGCGCGGGCGGCAGGTGGCCTGCCCGTTCGGGCGAGGTTGGGGGAATTCTTCGGCGATCTCGGGCGCCTGAATCGTCCTTCCCGCAGGGCCTTCGAAAGCGGGTTGAACTGCACTTTCTGTTCGGATCGCGGGGCGGCTGTCAATATATAATGACATTAATGTCCATGTTGATATCAATCTGTCGCACGCGTTGCCGAACGAGCTGCCGTCATGGCCGCGAATCCTGCGAATATGACGTGGCCGGCGGTGGTTGAATCGAGGTCTCGAGGGTTCAGATGACGTGGCTTTTGGGCGCCGTTCGATTATTGCGCGAAAGGGCTGTTGACAGGGTTGGGCACCTCGCCTAGTTGCGCCGCCTCACGCTTTCCAAGCGGGTGTAGCTCAGTTGGTTAGAGCGCCGGCCTGTCACGCCGGAGGTCGCGGGTTCGAGCCCCGTCACTCGCGCCATTCCCCTGTTTCTGGAGGGGAAGGCGCAGCGAAATCAGCGCCAGCGTCCGGTCTCCATCCAGAGCAGCATGCGGCGCATCGGCAGCAGCCAGAGCCAGGCGATTCCGGTCACGAGATAGAAGGCGAGTTGCAGCAGCGCGTGCCATCGGCCGATCATACCGGACAGGCTGGCGACCAGAATCACCCAGACGACGATCATCCCGAGGATCGCGAGCATGCCGACGGGTTTGCGCCAGGAAGGGGTCATTTGGGGATAATCCAGTCTCGTTCGGTGATGATGGCGTGGAGCGGTACGTCCCACGGGTCGTGCGGCAGGCTTTCGACCTGTTGCACCGACCAGGCAACCCCGACCCGCCACGCGTCCGGGAATTGCGTGAAGGCCCGATCGTAATAGCCGGCGCCCTGGCCGAGTCGGTTGAGGGTCGAATCGAAGGCGAGCAGCGGAGTCAGGATGATGTCCGGCGCCATCGCGGCTGCGTCGTGGTGCGGTTGCGACAGGCCGAATGGACCCGGGATCAGCGGGGCTTCGCTGTCACACGCAAGGAAGCGCATCGGCTCGGAACGAACGGTGACATGCGGCAACACGATGGCGCAGCCACGCTCGACGGCGGCGCGGGCGAGCGGCGATGGGTCCGCCTCGCTGCCCATCGGTACGTAAGATGCGACGGTCAGGCCGTGTTCAAACCGGGCGAGCAGGGCGTATGGCGGCTCGATCGGAGATGGTCCGCCGGCGAAGAAGCTGTCGCGGCTGGCGCGGATCCGGGCGCGAAGAGCAGATTTCTCGGGATTCATAGGGTATGTGATCCGCCCTTGTGACCACTCCACTTGCACGACTTTCGCCGGGGTAGGAAGAAAGCGCGGTCGCCGCATTCTCGAAAAGCGGTGGCGGGACCGCCATGGCCGTTTGCCTGAATATCCTCTGACGCCGTTAGCATCAGGTGGGGATCATGTACGACAGGCCAGGGCCAGCGCAGGGACAACCCCCTAGGAAGAATAATCGCCTCAGGGATAATCGGTAAGGCTCGTACCGGGCAGTGCCCGCCACGCCCTATTTAGGCTTTCGGGGCCGTTTTCTCAAGGGTCGCCGCCAGCTTTTCCAATCGCTCGGCAACCTGGTCGAGCAACGCCGCGCCGGCGCCTTGCGGTGGGCGCCGCTGCGCTTCGTCCAGTTCGTCGGCGAGCATCAGCGCGACGAACAACATGGTCCGCTCGCCGTTGAGGCCGCCCGAGGCGCGCGATGCCGTCGACCAGTGCCGGTCGAGCATATCGCCGAGCTTTCGCAGCTGCGGTTCCTCGCCGTCGCGGCAGGCGACGGTGTGGCGGCGGTCGCCGATGGTGAGGGTGACATCGGCCATCAGGCGGCCCCATCCTCGCCTTCAGCACGAGCGATCACGTCGTCCAGCGTCGACACTGCCTGCTCGATCCTGGCGCGCAGCACGGCGTGGCGCCGCACCGCCGCGTCGGCCGCACGGTCCCGCTCAGCCATCGCTGCTTCGATTCTCGCGATCGCGCGATCGATCCGGTCGAGCGCGGGCGGAGGCGTCTCGTCTGCCATCATCCCGGGATAGCATGGCTTTACGGGCGGGCAAGATCGATTTGGCCTCCTGCGGTTGACGGGCGCGTCCGCCCACCGCAAAGACCGCGCGGCTTATCAGACTCGCCGGTCGCCCTTTTCGCGCATGTCAGCGCCGCGCCCGGTATCCGCGACGGAGGAAATTGCGATGACGGTGAAGGTTGCGATCAATGGTTTTGGACGGATCGGCCGTCTCGTTGCACGCGCGGTACTGGAGCGCGGCGATACCGGACTTGAGCTCGTCGCGATCAACGACCTCGCCGACGCCAAGTCGAATGCCTGGCTGTTCTCGCGCGACTCGGTGCATGGCAAATATCCCGGCAAGGTCTCGGCCGAGGGCAATGAACTGGTCGTCGACGGCAAGCGTATCCGCGTCACCGCGGAACGCGATCCCGCCAACCTGCCGCATGCCGAACTGGGCGTCGACATCGTGCTCGAATGCACCGGCTTCTTCACTGATCGCGAGAGCGTGCAGAAGCATATCGATGCCGGCGCGAAGAAGGTGCTGATCTCGGCCCCCGGCAAGGGCGTCGACCTGACCGTCGTGTTCGGCGTGAACAACGACAAGCTCGAGGCAGGCCACAATATCGTGTCGAACGCGTCGTGCACCACCAACTGCCTGGCGCCGGTCGCCAAGGTGCTGAACGATTCGATCGGCATCGAGCGAGGCCTGATGACGACGATCCACGCCTATACCAACGACCAGAAGATCCTCGACCAGATCCATCCCGACCTGCGCCGCGCCCGTGCCGCCGCCATGTCGATGATTCCGACCACGACCGGCGCGGCGCGCGCCGTCGGCGAGGTGCTGCCGGAACTGAAGGGCCGGCTCGACGGCTCGGCGATCCGCGTGCCGACCCCGGACGTCTCGCTGATCGACCTGACCTTCACGCCGAAGCGCGACACCACCCGGGACGAGGTCAACGCCATTCTCAAGGCCGCGTCGGAGAGTGGCCCGCTCAAGGGCATCCTCGATTACACCGACGAACCGCTCGTCTCGATCGATCTGATGCACACGCCTGCCAGCTCGACGGTCGACAGCCTCGAAACCGCCGTGCTCGACGGCAAGCTCGTCCGCGTCGTGAGCTGGTACGACAATGAATGGGGTTTCTCGAACCGCATGGTCGACACCGCCGGCGCGATGGCGGCTTTCCTCTAAGGACGCGGGACGATGCCTTTTCCGTTCGTGTCGGAGATCGGGATACTGCTTCTCGACGACGCCCGATGGGGACGGGGAAGGAGCGTTGCTGGTCTCCGCGCTCGCATCGCTCATCGGGGTGGACCGGCCGGGGTCGGCATCGGCGATATTTTCAGGGTGGAAGAATGACGGCGAAAAGCTTCAAGACGCTTGACGACATGGGCGATGTCTCCGGCAAGCGCGTGCTGGTCCGTGAGGATCTGAATGTGCCCATGGCCGATGGCGCCGTCACTGACGCCACCCGGTTTCGCGCTACCTTGCCGACCGTGACCGAACTGGCGGATCGCGGTGCGATCGTCCTGATCCTTGCCCATTACGGTCGTCCAAAGGGCAAGCGCGATCCGGAGATGTCGCTCGCGCTGGTGACCGGGCCCTATAGCCAGGTGCTTGGTCGCCCGGTGCGCTTCATCGAGGATTGCGTGGGTGAGGGCGCCGCCGAAGCGATCGCCACGCTTCAGGCAGGTGATATCGCGGTGCTGGAGAATACTCGCTTCCACGCCGGCGAGGAAAAGAACGATCCCGAACTCGCGGCCGAGATGGCCAGGCTTGGCGACTTCTATGTCAACGACGCCTTCTCCGCCGCGCATCGCGCGCACGCCTCGACTGAAGGACTGGCGCACATTCTTCCGGCTTTTGCCGGTCGTGCAATGGAGGCCGAGCTCGATGCGCTCGACAAGGCGTTGGGCAATCCCGAACATCCCGTCGCGGCGGTGGTCGGCGGCGCCAAGGTGTCGACCAAGCTGGACGTGCTCAAGCATCTCGTCGCGAAGGTCGATCACCTGATCATCGGTGGCGGTATGGCTAACACCTTTCTCGCCGCGCGTGGTGTGGATGTCGGCAAATCGCTGTGCGAGCATGACCTGACCGGCACCGCGGAGGAGATCTTCGAGGCAGCGGAGCGGGCCAATTGCACCATCCATCTGCCTTATGACGTGGTGGTGGCGAAGGAATTCCGCGCCAACCCGCCGGTGCGCACTGTCAACGTCCACGAGGTCGCGGCCGACGAGATGATCCTCGACGTTGGTCCCGCCGCGGTCGAGGCGCTGGCCGATGTGCTCAAGAATTGCCGCACCCTGGTTTGGAACGGGCCGCTCGGTGCCTTCGAGACACCGCCCTTCGACACGGCGACGGTCGCGCTGGCACGCACGGCGGCGGCGCTGACGCGCGACGGTTCGCTGGTCTCCGTCGCGGGCGGCGGCGATACCGTTGCCGCTCTCAACCAGGCTGGAGCAGGGGACGATTTCACCTTCGTCTCCACCGCCGGCGGGGCATTCCTGGAATGGATGGAGGGCAAGGAACTGCCCGGCGTCGCGGCGCTTTCCGCGTAGGGCGCGGGGCTTCCCGTCCATACGCTTCGCGCCTACGGTTCTGAATGCCCGCCCGATCCCAACGCACCGCTTTGCGCCACTTGCTCCTGGCCTTGCCGCTTGCTCTGGTTGCGACGCCGGCGTGCGCGCAGCGACAGGACGGGCAGCTATGGCTGCAGATCAACACCAATGTCCCCCTCGCAGATCGCGTGCGTATTACGCTTGAGCAGATTGCGCGCTTCAGCGACCGGCAGAATGGATTGTACCAGACCGAATTTGGGGGCTTGCTTGGCTTTCGCGCCACCAAGAACATCGAACTGGGTTTCGGGTATCGCTGGGTCGGAGCGCATAACGGCAATACGGGCGCGGACGAGGATCGCTTGCGCCAGCAGGTGGTGGCGACATTCGGACCGGTTACTACTCGTTTCCGGGTCGACGAGCGCTTCAATCCACGCGGCAGCGAGGTGGGTTTCCGCATCCGCCCGCTCATCCGTTACAATCACCGGCTCGGGACCAAGGGGGTTGCGCTCTTTGTCAGCCACGAAAGCTTCTTTCTGCCCAACAGCACGAGCTGGGGGCAGCGCAGCGGGTATGAACGGATGCGTAACATCGTTGGCGTCACGCTTCCGCTAGGGCGCGAGGTCGCGGCGGACGTTGGCTATCTCAATCAATATCGTCCGGGCCGTGATGGCGCTCAGGCGCAGATGGACCACGCGCTGCACCTCCAGCTCACGATCAACCTGCGTGCTTTCGCTGCGTCGCAAGTCCCAGACTGAGGGTGTGGTCTCGTACCGCGCCCACTTCCTCAGGGTTCCATCATCGTCGCGAGTGCCGTTCAGCCATGTAGCGTCCCGGGGATACGCCGGTCGTCTTGCGAAACATCGTCGCAAAGCTGGGGATGCTTTCATAGCCAAGATCGTTCGCTACTTCCTGGATCGAAGCGCCGCCAGCCAACCATTTTACGGCGAACATGACGCCGAGCCGCTGGCGCCAACGGCTGAAGCTCATGCCCGTTTCACGAGTGATCAGTCGTGCCAGGGTGCGTTCGCTCAGCCCAGCGCGCCGTGCCCAGACGTCCATCGTTCTCCGATCCGCCGGAGAATCGATCATCAGTTCGACCATCCTGCGGAGGCGCTTGTCGGAAGGCATCGGCAAGTGGAGGTCCTCGACCCGTGCCGACGCAATTTCATCGAGAAGCACCGCCACCAGGCGCGACTCCGCGCCGCCCTCCACATAGTGGGCGGGCAGGCTCGCGGATCGGATCAAGAGCTCGCGCAGTAGCGGTGTCACCGATACCGCGCAGCAGACCGCAGGCAGGCCTGTATCGAGCTTCGGTTCGACGAAGGCGTTATAGCCTTCCAACGCGCCGGTCGCCTTGACGGCGTGCAGCGCGCCCCCGGGGATCCAGACAGCGCTTCGTGGCGGCACGATCCACAATCCTCCTTCGACCTCGCAGCTGAGCGCTCCCCGCTGCACCAGGAGGAACTGGCCCTTCCTGTGGCGGTGAAAGTCGATTTCTATCTTGCCGACCTCTGCGATCGCGATGCCGACCGTTACGATCGGCCGGCGTATTCCATCCGGATCGAGGCGTTCGGACTCGGTGGGCGGATCGCTCAGAATCGGCATGACTCGCTCAAGCCTCGCAACTTCGTCCTGGCGGAAATGAATAACATTCTGTCTTGCCTTCGGAATGACGCCAGAATGGGTTGCCATTATCCCTGTTGCGGGAGCCAGTCGAGGCGGTTTGGATTCAGGCATCCAATGGCGACCGGGCGCGAGGAGTCTGTCTTGATCTATGATGTCGTAATTGCTGGTGCCGGCCCTGTCGGACTGTTTCTCGCCTGTGAGTTGCGCCTCGCGGACGTCTCGGTACTGGTGCTGGAGCAAGAAGAGGACGCGCGCTCCCCCCTGAAGCGGCTTCCCTTCGGAATGCGCGGCCTTTCGGCGCCGACCATCGAGGCCTTCTATCGGCGCGGCATCCTGAACGACATCACGGCGCCGCAACGCGCGAAGGAGGAGTCGGGCGGCGTGTCCAATGCCGCGCACTGGATGCAACAGCCGCGCCGCCCGGGTGGCCATTTCGCGGGCATCCAGTTCCACCTCGACAATATCGACGCGACGAAGTGGCAATATCGCCTGCCAGGTCCGGGCGGCACCAGCATGGTGGTCGAGATGGAAAATCTCGAATCCGTCCTGGCCGCGCGCGCAAGCGCGATGGGCGTCGAGATCAGGCGTGGTGTTGGCGTCGAAGACTTCGACCAGTCGGATGAGGGCGTGGCCATCCGCGCCGGTGACGAAACCTTTCGCGGACGATGGCTTGTCGGATGCGATGGCGGCCGCAGCACGGTTCGCAAGGCTGGCGGCTTCACGTTCGTCGGCACCGATCCGGAGTTCACCGGTTATTCCGTTGATGTCGAGATGGCCGATCCGGACAAGCTCAGCCCGGGCCGTCACTATACATCAACCGGCATGTATACCTATACGCAGCCCGGCACGATCGCGATGGTCGAGTTCGACGGAGGTGCATCCCACCGCACCCGGCAGATTACGCTTGACCATGTGCAGGCGGTGTTGCGCCGTGTCTCCGATACTGACGTCACCGTGACGGCGCTCCGACTTGCCACCACCTGGACTGATCGCGCTTACCAGACGACGGCATATCGCAACGGACGGGTGCTGCTCGCCGGTGACGCAGCGCATATCCATTCCCCTCTGGGCGGCCAGGGGCTCAACCTCGGGCTCGGGGACGCGATGAACCTTGGATGGAAGCTTGCCGCGACCATCCGGGGTGCCGCGCCCGCTGGTCTGCTCGACAGCTATTTGGACGAACGACATCCGGTGGGTGTGAAGGTTCTCGATTGGTCGCGTGCGCAGGTCGCGCTCATGCGGCCGAGCCGGAGTTCACGCGCGCTCGAAGCCATCATCCGCGACCTCATTGATACGCGCGACGGCGCGACATATTTCGCTGAGCGGATCTGGGGCGTTTCTCTCCGCTACGATCTTGGGAGCAACCAGCCACTGGTGGGTCGCAGCGCTCCTGATTTCGCGTTGGTCGACGGGACGAGGCTTGGCGATCACCTCGCGAAGGGGAGGGGGTTGTTGCTGGACTTCGACTCTCAGGGGTCGCTTCAGGCGATTGCACGTCGCTGGAGCGATCGGATCACCTATATGGCAAGGGATGCCGAGGACCGGCTTGGCCTGAGCGCGGTGCTCGTGCGCCCTGATGGCGTTGTCGCCTGGGCTGGCGGGGCCGCTGATCACGAGGAAGCTGCCGAGGCTGCGTTGCGTTGGTTCGGCGAACCCGGCGAAGTCCCCGAGTTTTCTTGAGCCGGCCTTTGGCAGCCGCCGGCAAGGTTTGCGTGAAAATCAGATTCGGCGGTTGATGCCTCGTTGCTACAATCCCACCAGAATCAGTTCGCGGCGGTCGCCGGCGCGGGAGTCGGTTCCTTGAGCAGCGGTATGATCGTCCGGTTCAGCGCTTCGAGATCGAATGCCGCCGCTTTGGCGTAACGGATACGGCCCGCTCGGTCGATGATATAGTTGGTCGGGACGCCCTCAAGGATGGAGTATGGTCCCTTGATCTTTTTCGCTGAGGGCATGTGCATCACCTCGAAGAGCTTCTTCATTTTGTATAGCGGTATCGAATCCTCGGTCGCGATCGCGAAGACCCTCAGGCCCGCTTTCTGCTGGAGTTCATAATATCGGTCCAGCAACGGAAGCTCTTCGCGGCAGGGTACACACCAGGTCGCCCAGAAGTTGAGTACCACCACCCGACCGCGAAGCTGGTTGAGCGACACTTTCGAACCATCGACCAGCGTCAATTCGAAATCGGGCGCGGGCTCGCCGACCCTCGGGACCTTTGCGGCGGTCAAGAAAAAGGCGAACGCTCCAAGCCCGAGAAGCTTCAACCCGCGCGACAATAGCGATCCCATGACAGCTTTCCCCTTTGCCCTGAACCTGATGCAGGAACGGACGTGCGTCAATAATGGCGAATGTTCCGCATCTGTTAGGGCAGAACGCGCGGAACGATTCTGTCATTGTCTATGCAGCTCCACCTTACTGTCCGTGGAGCACGAAAATCATATTCGATCCTTGTTTCACGTCACGGATGGTCACCTTGATTTTTCGCTGCTGCGCAGCGGAATCCGTCTTGGCCTGCAAGTGAATGGCGTAATGTGGCATTGTCGCGTAGCCATTTCGTCGCGATTAAACGCGCCGGATGTCACTTGCGGACAGCAATGATCCCGTTCAGCCGGCATGTACGCCCGTTGCCCCTGGCGTGATCGCGAGCTAACAGCCGCGCAACATCAGCAGCAGCAAAGGGATCGCGATGACGCCGACCGTGAAGGCAATTCTCGACAAGTACGAGTCCGACAATGCCGGCGTGAAGGCGAACCTCGCTCGCATCCTGATGCACGGCAAGCTTGGCGGGACCGGCAAGCTGATTATTCTGCCGGTCGACCAGGGCTTCGAACATGGCCCGGCGCGCAGCTTCGCCATCAACCCTCCCGCCTACGATCCCCACTATCATTATCAGATCGCGATCGATGCGGGCCTGTCAGCTTATGCCGCGCCGCTTGGCATGATCGAGGCAGGCGCTGAGACCTTTGCTGGCCAGATCCCGACGATCCTCAAGGTCAATAGTTCGAACAGCTGGGCGACCGGGGCGAACCAGGCAGTTACCGCCAGCGTCGAGGACGCGGTGCGGCTCGGCTGCTCGGCGATTGGCTTCACCATCTATCCCGGGTCGGACGACCTTTTCTCGATGATCGGCCAGATCCGCGAGCTTTCGGCGGAGGCCAAG
The DNA here is from genome assembly GCF_028473665.1 of Sphingomonas sp. QA11. Classification (GTDB taxonomy): domain Bacteria; phylum Pseudomonadota; class Alphaproteobacteria; order Sphingomonadales; family Sphingomonadaceae; genus Sphingomonas; species Sphingomonas phytovorans. The sequence goes on from NZ_CP098774.1 coordinate 648,969, forward strand.
TCGGTCGGTATCGCCACGGTCATCTGGTCCTATCCGCGCGGCGGTGCGCTGCCCAAGTCGGGCGAGCTCGCGCTCGATGTCGGCGCCTATGCCGCACACATGGCGGCTTTGCTCGGCGCGCACATCATCAAGGTGAAGCTGCCGAGCGACCATATCGAGCAAAAGGAAGCCAAGCCGATGTACGAGGGCACCGACTGGTCGAAGCAGTCGGACCGCGTTCGCCACGTCGTGCAGGCTAGCTTCGCCGGGCGCCGCATCGTGGTGTTCTCGGGCGGTGCGGCCAAGGGGGCCGATGCGGTCTATCAGGACGCGCGCGACATCCGCGACGGCGGCGGCAACGGCTCGATCATCGGCCGCAACACCTTCCAGCGCCCGCGCGACGAGGCGCTCGCGATGCTCGACAAGCTGGTGCGTATCTACAAGAACGAGGAATAACCGAAGCGCCGGTCATCAGACGGCGTGGTTTTTCCGGCGGGGGCGTGGCGGTCGCGATGATCGGTGCCGCCGCTCCCCCACTGGCTCAGGAGGGCGCGATGTTCGGATTGATCGGAAAGCTGAAGGGCAGGCTCGGCCAGCGCGCCGGGGTTGGGAGCGGCGCTGAGACTCGATCGATCGGCGACGGGCCAGGAGCGGGGAAATGAGCGACGCCGCCTGGACCGCCGTCGACGACTATATCGTCGATCATCTGATCGGGGCCGATGCGGCGCTCGATGCCGCATTGATCGCGAACGAGGCGGGCGGCCTGCCCGCGATCGACGTTTCGGCCGCGCAGGGGAAGATGCTTCATTTGCTCGCGCGAATGGCCGGTGCCCGGCACATTCTTGAGGTCGGGACGCTCGGCGGCTATTCGACGATCTGGCTGGCGCGGGCACTCCCCGAGGACGGCCGGCTGGTGACGCTCGAACTTGAATCGCACCATGCCGATGTCGCGCGTGGCAACATCGCGGTGGCGGGTTTTGCCGGCAAGGTCGATATCCGGGTTGGACCCGCGATCGGGTCGCTGGATGCGATGATCGCTGCGGGCGAGGGGCCGTTCGATTTCATCTTCATCGATGCCGATAAGCCGAGCAACGTTGCTTATCTGCGCGCGGCGCTCGCCCTCGGGCGAACGGGGACGACGATCGTTGTCGACAATGTCATCCGCGAGGGCGGGGTGCTCGACGCGACCAGCGACGACGACCGCATCCGGGGCACGCGCGCGCTGTTCGAGGCGGTCGCGGCCGAACCGAGGCTCAGCGCGACGGCAGTCCAGACCGTCGGGGCGAAGAAATGGGACGGGTTCCTGCTCGCTGTGGTGAACGGCCCGGTGTGACCTTCGCCTATCACCGCAGCCTGTCACCGATGCTGGCGGTCCTGCTCGGCCTTGCGGTGATGGAGATGCTCGTCGTTCACCTCGTCGTCGTCGCGGCCTGGGGCTGGCACGCTGCGCTCGTCTTCGGGATCATCGATCTGTCGCTGGTCGCTGCACTGTTCGGGCTGATCCGTTCCTTCCGGCGGATGCCCGTTCTGATCGGGGATGGCAGGCTTACGATGCGCGCTGGCTGGTTGAAAATGATCACGATCGAGATCGACCAGATTGCCGGTTTTCGCCCGCAATGGGACGCAGCGGCGATCAAGCAGCGTGATTTGCTCAATCTCGCGCTGCTTGCCTAGCCCAATGTCGTCCTCGATCTGAAACAGCCGATCCTGCTAGGCCGCCGTCGCATCTCCGCGATCGCCCATAAGCTCGATGAGCCAGCGACTTTCCATGCCGCCATAGCGGCGCTACGGCAGGGCGATGACTGAAGAAGATCCGTTGGGCCCGCTCGATCCCGATTTCGCCGCGCAATTCACGCGCGATGTCCGGCGGCCTCCGTGCCAGCTCTACCTCGTGTCGCCGCTCGATGTCAGTGGCGCCTTTCCCGACCGGCTGGCGCGAGCGCTTGATGCCGGGCCGGTCGCGGCGTTCCAGTTCCGCGTGAAGGACATCGACCAGCACGAGGCGGCCCGGCTGGGTGAACCGCTCCGCGCGATTTGCGCCGAGCGGGATGTGGCGTTCATCGTCAACGACAGCATCTCGCTCGCGAAACGGCTGGATGCCGACGGCGTGCATCTCGGACAGGAAGATGGCGATCCGCGCGAGGCGCGGACAGTGCTTGGCCCCGCGGCGCAGATCGGCGTCACTTGCCATGACAGCCGCCATCTCGCGATGGAGGCGGGGGAGGCCGGGGCCGATTATGTTGCGTTCGGCAGCTTCTACCCCACCACGACCAAGCAGGTCAGCCACCACCCGGATCCTTCGATCCTGAGCTGGTGGTCAACCGTGTTCGAAATCCCGTGCGTCGCGATCGGCGGGATCACGCCGGTCAATGCTCCACCGCTGGTCAAGGCCGGTGCGGACTTCATCGCCGTGTCGAATGCGGTGTGGGGTGGGGACGAGGTTGCGGCGATCAAGGCTTTCGCTGAGTTACTTGCCCCGAGTACCTTCGGGACGACTTGATATCGCTTCTTGATCGAGTGGGATAATTATCCCGTGTGGCCTGTGGTTTCTCCCGAGGCCGTTATGGGGCTGGCAAAATACCAGGACATCCGTTCCGGCCTCATTTCGCTGACCGCGTCGTCGATATAGCTGCCCGGCAACAGGCTGGTCAGCATGGTGCGCCAGGGGAAATCGTCCCGGCTGCGGTTTTCAGCCCAGATCAGCCGCAGTTCATGCGTCTTCTCGAACCGGCGCGCGATGGTCTCGCTGATGCCCGGCACGACGAATTCGTGCAGTTCCAGCAGGAAGGGCACCGTGGCGAGCGCCGGGATCTTTACCGGGTCAAGCAGGCTTTCTTCATAGCCCTCGACATCCATGATTACGACCGCGCCGCTTGCCCCGTCCAGCGCGGCCTTCAGGCCATCGGCTTCGCATGTTGCCAGGATGGTCACACGATCAGCGACGTTGTTGGAAGCAGCCATCTCGGCAATCGCGGCACGACCCTCGGCCTCCATCTCGAACGCGATCACGCGGGCATCCGGCAGGCGTAAAGCAAGGCCGACGGCATAATAGCCCTCCGCCGCGCCGACATCGACGATGAGAGAGGGCTTCGATGTGATGATCTGCTCGATAACGGCGGCTAGCTCACGCTCGTAGATGCCGAGGAGCTTCGGCACATAGGCGCTGCCGACTGAGTGGTCGACATAACGCATGCCTTTGAACGGGCCATCCGTAACCCGCTGGCCAGTGCGATTGCGGGCCAGTGCGACAAAATATCGGTGAGGCCTGACAAAGTCGGGGGCGAACTTCCGGGCGAGCGTTTCGACGAGTCGTAGCATAAGCGGACTCCTGTGATCGCAGTCGTGATCGCGTCTGTCCGACTATAAAGCTTTTTCTTGTGTTGTATCTGTTACCAGCGGCGCACGGGCCCCGTATCGACATGGACGAAGCCGTCGCGCGGATAATAGCCGACTCCCCCGCCACCCAGTGCAAGCGCTGCGCCGCGAAGCCGCTCAAGCGAGACGCCGGGGATCATGATGTCGGTCGCCTTGCCGACCATGTGCTGACTCTGGCTCGCGACGCCAGTGTGCTCGCCGCCGCGGGCGCGCAGCGACGCGTTGGTCCGGGGTGAGCGATAGCCGGAGATCAGGTCGATCTTGCGGCTGCCGCTGATCTCCAGCTTCTCGCGAAGCTGCACCAGCAAGGCGAGGAGCTTGCGGTCCATCGGAAATATCTGGCCGGTGCGCCAGTCGCGGAGACCATGATTCAGTTCCGCAAGGCCGTCAGCGACGAATTCGCCGCTGCGCGCGAAGACGGCGTCGACACTCTCGTTATTGTGCACGTTGCGGATCGCCAGCCGCCACTCGGCGCCGGCCGCCATCGCGGGCAGGGGAAGCGCGAGCGCGGCACCGGCCATCACCGCACGGCCGATCAGCGCGCGTCGCGAGAGGATGGGACCATCGACTTGTTCCGGGCCGGAAACAAGCCGGCTGTCCATCGTTGATTGCATGGCAGGCAATCTAGGAGATTGAAACTATGAGAAAAATAACGATCGGCGCAGCCTGTCTCGCTTTTGCCTCTCTTGGCCCCGTTGGCGCGACTGATCTGGGAACAAATGCACAGGAGCCGCAAACAATCGATCGTTCGATTCTGCATGTGCAGGTGATTCTCGATCATCTCGGTTTCTCTCCCGGCATCCTTGACGGACGTCCCGGCAAGTCGCTGACGGCCGCGCTGAAGGGTTTCCAGGAATCGCGCGGGCTGAAGATCACCGGCGAGATTGATCGCGCGACCTTGCAGGCACTCCATCCGTATCGCGCGTGGCGGCCGACGCGTACCCTCGCGCTCACGCCGGGCATGCTGGCCGGGCCCTATACCAATCCGCTTCCCAAGGACCCGCAGGAACAGGCGAAACTCCCCGCGCTCGGCTACCGTTCTCCGATGGAGAAGCTGGCGGAAATGTTCCACACCACGCCGCAGGTGTTGCTCGCGATGAACAACCCCCGGACCGGGCTCGAGCCTGGATCGAAGGTCACCTTCCCCAACGCGCTCCCGGTATCGCGCGCATATGATGCGAAGCTGCCGGCTGACTGGCGCAAGACGCTAAACGACCTGAACGTCTCCGCCGATCAGCCGCAGGGAGTGAAGGTGGTGGTGGACAAGTCGGACGAGGTGCTGCGCGTGCTCGACAAACAGGGCAGGTTGGTCGCCCAGTTTCAGGCGACGATGGGGAGCAGGCATGATCCACTGCCGATCGGCACCTGGAAAATCCAGGGGGCGTCCTACAATCCGCCGTTTCACTATAACCCGGATCTGTTTTGGGACGCGAAAGCCAATGCGAAGGCCGCGACGTTGCCCCCCGGTCCGAATGGTCCGGTCGGGGTGATCTGGCTCGACCTTTCGAAACCGCATTATGGCATTCACGGTACGCCCGAGCCGAGCACGATCGGCCGCGCCGAAAGCCATGGCTGCATCCGCCTGAGCAACTGGGACGCTGCACGCCTGTCCCTCATGGTGAAGCCGGGCACGCCGGCTGTGTTCCAGGAATGATGTCGTGAGGAAGCTCGGCCGCGGTTTCCTGATGCTGATCTGTGTCGTCGTCGGGGTGTTCGTCGCGCTGGTGCTGTTGGGGCAAACCCTGCCCGATGCGAAACAGCAGCCAAGGGTGACGACGGTAATGGCCACGCCCACCGTGTCGTCGGCACCGGTCCAGATAGTCGGCGATCGACACGGACTGCTCGCGATACCGGTAGCGGGCGTGGCACGGGGCGCCATCGCCGACAGCTGGGAAGACCCCCGCGATGGTGGCGCGCGTCAACATCACGGGACGGACATCCCGGCGGCCGCCGGCACGCTGGTGGCTGCGGCTGCGGCCGGCACGATCGAGAAGCTGTTCCAGAGCGCGGCGGGCGGGACGACACTCTATGTCAGGTCGCCTGACCGCCTCTGGGTCTATTATTATGCTCATCTCTCCGGTTATGCGCCGGGCGTGCAGGAAGGGCAGGTGGTGAAGGTTGGGGATGCGCTGGGCTATGTCGGCGATACCGGCAATGCCGGGGCTGGCAATTTCCATCTCCATTTCGGCCTCGGTCGCACCACGCCGGAACAGCATTGGTACCAGGCGCAGGACGTCAATCCCTACCCCTACCTTGCCGGAAAGCCGTCCTCTCGCTAAAGGCCGCGCCTTCGCTCTTTCCATCACAGGCATCCCCATGAAGATCAACGCGGTCGAGATTCGTCCCGGCAACATTCTCGAATATGAAGGCGGCATCTGGCGCGCGGTGAAAATCCAGCACACGCAGCCCGGTAAGGGCGGTGCCTATATGCAGGTCGAGATGAAGAACCTGATCGACGGCCGGAAGAACAATGTCCGTTTCCGCTCGGCCGAATCGCTTGAGAAGGTGCGGCTCGAGACGACTGATTTCCAGTTCCTGTTTCGTGAGGGCGACCAGCTGACCTTCATGGACAAGGTCAATTACGAACAGATCACGCTTGATGCAGGCATCCTCGGCGATGCCGCTGCCTTCCTGCAGGATGGCATGGATGTGGTGATGGAGCTCTGGGAGGAGCGCCCGATCTCGGTGCAGCTCCCGGACACGATCGAGGCGCTGATTGTCGAGGCCGATGCGGTGGTGAAGGGGCAGACCGCTTCGTCAAGCTACAAGCCTGCGATCCTGGAGAATGGCGTCCGCGTGATGGTGCCGCCGCATATCGGCGCTGGCACGCGCATCGTGGTCGATGTGTATGAGCAGACTTACGTCCGCCGCGCGGACTGATGTTTTCCTCCCCTCCCGCTTGCGGGAGGGGGCTGAGGGGTGGGCCCGCGCGCCCCTCGAACGAGCCGCTCGCGGATAGCGCGGGCCCACCCCCAACCCCTCCCGCTCGCGGGAGGGGAGGAGATTTGAATTGGTTTCCCACTCAGGCCTCATCACCGTCATGGATCGCGCCGCGCGCAAGGCAGCGCCGCGCCTGCGTCGTGACTTCAACGAGGTCCAGCACCTGCAGGTAAGCCGCAAGGGGCCTGCCGACTTCGTTTCCATGGCTGACCAGCGCGCCGAGCAGACGATTTTCGAGGAACTGTCCAAGGCGCGCCCGGACTGGGGTTTCCTGATGGAGGAGCGCGGCGAGGTCGCCGGCGATCCCAACAAGCCGCGCTGGGTCGTTGATCCGATCGACGGGACGACCAATTTCCTCCACGGCATTCCCCACTTCGCTGTTTCTATCGCGGTCGAGGAGCCGCTGGCCAACGGCAAGCGTGAGATCACCACAGGCCTGATCTATAACCCGATCACGGATGACAGCTTCTGGGCTGAAAAGGGCCGGGGCGCCTGGATGCAGGAACAGCGGCTTCGGGTGTCCGCCCGTCGCGAGCTCCCTGATGCTCTTATCGCCACGGGCATTCCGTTCCTCGGACACGGCAATTTCGCGGAGTGGAGTCGCATCTTCGGGGCGATTGCGCCTGAAGTGGCGGGCATCCGGCGGTTCGGCGCCGCGGCGCTGGATCTGGCCTGGGTCGCGGCCGGCAGGTTCGACGGCTTCTGGGAATCGGGTCTTAAGCCCTGGGACGTCGCTGCCGGTATCCTGCTGGTGCGCGAGGCCGGCGGCTTCGTGACCGATTTCCGCGGTGGCGACCGCATGATAGAGCGCGGCGAATTCCTGGCGGCGAACGACGCACTGCAATCGAAGCTTCACAAGCTGCTGGCGAACGCACTCCGCTGACCCGATTGCTCCCCGACGAGGCTCGGGAAGGATTGTTTTTGCGAGTGATTCTCACTCCTCGCGGCCTTGCCCAACAGGGGGCATCGTCCTAAAGCCGCGCCATCCATTCGCACCTGCGAGAAGCTCATTGGTCGACCTGTCGCAATATCTGCCGATCCTGCTGTTTCTGGGCGTCGCGATCGTGCTGTCCAGCGCGTTCGTGTTCCTGCCGATCATCGCCGCGCGCTTCACCGGCGCGCACAAGCCGACGCCCGAGAAGCTCACGGAATATGAATGCGGCTTCCCGGCGTTCGAGGATTCGCGCAGCCAGTTCGACGTGCGTTTCTACCTCGTCGCGATCCTGTTCATCATTTTCGATCTCGAAGCCGCGTTCCTCTATCCCTGGGCAGTCAGCGTCTTCTCGCTCGGCTGGACGGCATGGTTCGCGATGATGGGCTTCATTGCCGAACTCGCGCTCGGCCTCGTCTATGCATGGAAGAAGGGAGCGCTCGAGTGGGAGTAGAACTTACCCCCGCCGCCTCCGGTGGCGCAATCATCCCGCCTGACCAGACGTTCTTCAACGATCTGAACGGCGAACTGACCGACAAGGGTTTCCTGGTCACCTCGACCGAGGACCTGTTTCAATGGGCCCGCACTGGCTCGCTCTGGTGGATGACCTTCGGTCTCGCTTGCTGCGCCGTCGAGATGATCCATGTGAACATGCCGCGCTACGATCTTGAGCGTTTCGGCGCAGCGCCGCGCGCCTCTCCGCGTCAGTCGGACGTAATGATCGTTGCCGGCACGCTGTGCAACAAGATGGCGCCGGCGCTGCGCCGCGTCTACGACCAGATGTCGGAGCCGAAATACGTCATCTCGATGGGCTCCTGCGCCAATGGCGGCGGCTATTATCATTATAGCTACAGCGTCGTGCGCGGGTGCGACCGGATCGTCCCGGTCGACATCTACGTCCCTGGTTGCCCGCCCACCGCGGAGGCTCTGCTGTATGGCATCATGCAGTTGCAGCGGAAGATCCGCCGTATCGGAACGATCGAACGGTGAGGGCGCCGGCGCCGGCCTACACGGCCAATGACGGGGTGATTGATCGCGCGGGCGAAGTTCTCGGCGCGAGCCTTCTGTCGTCGCTCGATGCGGTCGGCGAAGTCGCGCTGACCGTCGACCGGCTTTCGCTGGTCGAGACGATGGTCGCGCTGCGCGATACGCCCGGCCTGGAATATCAGCAGCTGATGGAGATCGCTGGCGTCGACTATCCGGAACGGGCCGACCGTTTCGAGGTAGTCTATTGCCTGCTCTCGCTGACCCGCAACCACCGCATCCGCGTGCATGTGCAGACGGACGAGGAAAAGCCGGTTCCGTCGGTGACGGGTATCTGGCCGGTCGCCGGCTGGCTGGAGCGCGAAGTGTACGACATGTACGGTGTGCTCTTCTCGGGCAATGCCGATCTGCGCCGCATCCTGACCGATTACGGGTTCCGCGGCCATCCGCAGCGCAAGGATTTCCCGCTCAGCGGTTATGTCGAGCTGCGCTATTCCGAGGAAGCGAAACGGGTGGTGTACGAGCCCGTGCAACTCGCGCAGGATTTCCGCAGCTTCGATTTCATGAGCCCTTGGGAAGGCGCCGAGTATATCCTGCCCGGCGACGAGAAGGCGAAGCTCCCCGAAGCCAAGGGTGCGCCGACGCCGCTCAAGGCCGACGAGATCCAGAAGGCGGATGCCGCCAAGGCGGCCGCCGCCGTACCTCCGCCCACGCCCAAGACGACCGAGAGCCCGGCGCAGACCGGTGCCGGCAAGGCCTCGCCCGATGCCGAACCCAAGCCGGCCGAGCCGGACGTCGTGAAGAAGCCGCGCGCCGCGCGGACTAAGCCTGCCGCGTCCGACGACGCCCCCAAGGTGGCCAAGCCGCGTACGCGCAAGAAGCCGGATACGAACAATGGCTGATCATCTCGACGCCATCGAAGGCAAGCTGGATGCGGCCGACCCCAGTGTCGGCGATATCGCGATCCAGAACTACACGATCAATTTCGGCCCGCAGCATCCCGCTGCGCACGGCGTGCTTCGTCTTGTGATGGAGCTGGACGGTGAGATCGTGGAGCGGGTCGATCCGCATGTCGGCCTGCTCCACCGAGGCACTGAGAAGTTGATCGAGCACAAGACCTATCTTCAGGCGCTGCCCTATTTCGACCGGCTCGACTATTGCTCTCCGCTCGGCATGGAGCACAGCTTCGTGCTGGCGATCGAGAAGCTGCTCGATCTCGAAGTGCCGATCCGCGCGCAATATCTCCGCGTGTTCTTCGCTGAGCTGACGCGCATCTCCAACCACATGCTCAACCTCGGCAGCCACGTCATGGACGTCGGCGCGATGACGCCGAACCTGTGGCTGTTCGAGATCCGCGAAGATTGCCTCAACTTCTTCGAGCGGGTTTCCGGCGCGCGCATGCATTCGGCCTATTTCCGGCCGGGCGGGGTGCACCAGGATACGCCGCTGAAGCTGCTGACCGATATCGCCGACTGGCTCGATACGCGCCTGCCTCGCCTGTTCGAGGACGCGATCAGCCTGGTCGCGGACAACCGCATCTTCAAGCAGCGTAACGTGGACATCGCCACGGTCAGCCGCGACGATGCGATCCGCTGGGGCTTTTCCGGCCCGATGATCCGCGGCTCGGGCATCCCCTGGGATATCCGCCGGTCGCAGCCCTATGACGTCTATGCGAAGATGGACTTCGACGTGCCGGTGGGCACGCGGGGCGATTGCTACGACCGGTTCATGGTGCGCGTGGAGGAGGTCCGTCAATCCGCGCGGATCATGAAGCAGTGCCTGAACGAGATGCCCGACGGACCGATCGCGAGCCTCGACCGCAAGGTCGTGCCTCCCAAGCGCGGCGAGATGAAGCGCTCGATGGAGGCGTTGATCCACCACTTCAAGCTCTATACCGAGGGTTTCCACGTTCCTGCGGGCGACGTCTATGTCGCGACCGAGAGCCCCAAGGGCGAGTTCGGCGTTTATCTCGTCGCTGATGGCAGCAACAAGCCGTATCGCTGCAAGATCCGCCCGACCGCTTTCTCGCATCTCCAGGCGATGGACTTCATGGCCAAGGGCCACATGCTCGCCGACACCACCGCCATTCTCGGTGCGATGGATATCGTGTTCGGGGAGTGTGACCGGTGAGGACGATCGACATATTGAGCGGTAAGCAGAATGGCTGAAGCACCCAAAATCCCCGACGAGACCGAGACCCGCGCACGTTGGGGTGCGTTCGTCTGGACTGCCGAGAATCGCAAGAAGGCGACCGAGATCCTCGGCCGCTATCCCAAGGGGCGCGAGCAATCCGCGTCGCTGCCGTTGCTCGATCTCGCCCAGCGCCAGGTCGGGGCGGAAACGCAGACCCAGGGCTGGCTGCCGGTGCCGGTGATCGAATATGTCTCTCGCGAGATCGGCGTGCCGTACATGCGCGTCTATGAGGTCGCGACCTTCTATACCATGTTCAACATGGCGCCGGTCGGCCGCTATCACGTTCAGGTCTGCGGCACGACGCCATGCATGCTTGGCGGATCGGACGACGTGCTGGCTGCCTGCAAGAACCGCGGTCTCGTCAAGGGTGCAACCACGCCCGACGGCCTGTTCACGCTGACCGAGGTCGAGTGCCTGGGCGCGTGTGCTAACGCGCCGATGGTGCAGATCAACGACGACAATTACGAAGATCTGGATTACGATCGCACTGCCGCGATCCTCGATGCGCTGGCCGAGGGCAGGACGCCGCCGGCGGGTTCGCAGACCGGTCGCCGCGACAGCTGCCCGGCGGGTGGGCCGACCAGCCTCAAGGAGATGGTCGACGAGAATCACGATTACCGGGGGGAATGGGCATGAAGAATACGCTCGTCACCGTCCTCGCCATTATCGGCGGCCTGGTCGTGCTCGGCCTCGTGCTGAAGGTGACCTTCAAGCTGCTCGGCCTGCTGATCCTTATCGGCGTCGGTCTGGTCATTTACTTCGCGGTTCAGAGCGCGACGGGGAAGGGCCGCTAGATGCTCGCCGACAAGGATCGTATCTTCACCAACGTCTATGGGTTCCAGTCATGGAATCTCGATGCCGCGATCAAGCGTGGCGATTGGGATGATACCAAGGGCCTGATGGCGCGGGGCCAGGATGCCCTGATCGACGCGGTAAAGGCATCGGGCCTGCGCGGCCGTGGTGGCGCTGGTTTCCCGACCGGCACCAAATGGTCGTTCATGCCGAAGGAGCCGAAGCCCGAGCGGCCGAACTTCCTCGTCATCAACGCCGACGAATCCGAACCCGGGTCCTGCAAGGACCGCGAGATTATGCGCCATGATCCGCACAAGCTGATCGAGGGCGCGCTGATCGCCGGCTTCGCGATGCGCGCGCGCGCGGCCTATATCTACATCCGCGGCGAATATATCCGTGAGGCGGAAGTGCTCTTCGCAGCCGTTGCCGAGGCGTATGACAAGGGCCTGATCGGCAAGAATGCGAGCGGCTCGGGTTATGATTTCGACGTCTTCGTTCATCGCGGTGCTGGCGCATACATTTGCGGCGAAGAGACCGCGATGCTCGAGAGCCTCGAGGGTAAGAAGGGCCAGCCCCGCCTCAAGCCGCCATTCCCGGCTGGTGCCGGTCTGTATGGCTGCCCGACCACGGTCAACAATGTCGAATCGATCGCGGTCGTGCCGACGATCCTGCGACGCAGCCCGGAATGGTTCGCTGGCATCGGCGCCGAGAACAATCGCGGCACCAAGCTGTTCCAGATCTCGGGCCATGTGAACAAGCCCTGCGTGGTCGAGGAGGCGATGAGCATCCCCTTCCGCCAGCTGATCGAGGAACATTGCGGCGGCATCCGCGGCGGGTGGGACAATCTGCTCGCGGTGATCCCGGGCGGTTCCTCGGTGCCGCTCGTTCCGGCGGCGCAGATCATGGACTGCGCGATGGATTTCGACGGGCTGAAGGCGGTCGGTTCCGGCCTCGGCACTGCGGCGATCATCGTCATGGACAAGTCGACCGACATCGTTCGGGCGATCAGCCGCATCTCCTATTTCTACAAGCATGAGAGCTGTGGCCAGTGCACGCCGTGCCGCGAGGGTACCGGCTGGATGTGGCGCGTGATGGAGCGTCTGCGCACCGGCGATGCCGATATCAGCGAGATCGACACCTTGCAGCAGGTGACCAAGCAGATCGAAGGCCACACTATCTGTGCGCTCGGCGACGCGGCGGCATGGCCGATCCAGGGGTTGATCAAGCATTTCCGGCCCGAGCTGGAACGGCGGATCAAGGAGCGCGGGGGTGACCTCGCGCCGATGATGGAGGCGGCGGAATGAAGATTCTTGCTATCGCGGCGGCATGCCTGGTGCCGCTGGCCGCAAGCGCTGCGGCGGGGACTGACGAAGCAGCTGCATTGCGCGAAGTGCGAGCCACGGCTGAATGCGTCGTGGAGCAGAAGGCAAGCCTGGTCGGGGACCTGCTTGGCACTCTTCCGGGCTCGGACGAAGAGAACCGGGCGGCAGCACGTCTCAAGACGATTTATGCCACATGCAGTGGCGACAAGTTCGCGCTCGCGATCAGCAAATCGTCGCAGGGTCTGTTCAACGGCAGGTCCGAGCTGGCGGCGGCGGCTGTCCTGGTCGCGATGGACGGACGGAGCGTCGATACCTCCCGCGTCCAGGGCGCGCAGGCCTGGTATGCAAATGCGATCACGGGGAAGCCCGCGGGCAGGGGCTATGACGCGGTGGCTATCAATACGCAGGAATTCGGAACCTGTGTGGTCAAGGCCGCTCCGGCAGGCGCAGTCCAACTCGTCCGCTCAAAGGCAGGCAGCGCTGAGGAGGAGCAGGCGCTCGCCGCCATCAAGCCGGTACTTTCGGGCTGTGTTTTCCAGGGCAAGCCGATCAGCATGAACCGCAATCATCTGCGTCTGATGATCGCCGAGCCGCTCTATCACGCCATTGTCGACGGCCCCTCGGCCGGCCGGCGCAGCTAGCAAGTACGAACCGCATGCCAAAACTCAAAGTCGACGGAATTGAGATCGAGGTGCCCGCTGGCGCCACGGTGCTGCAGGCGTGTGAAATCGCCGGCAAGGAGATTCCGCGCTTCTGCTATCACGAGCGTCTGTCGATCGCCGGCAATTGCCGGATGTGCCTGGTCGAGGTGAAGCCTGGGCCGCCCAAGCCCCAGGCCTCCTGCGCGCTGCCGGCCGCCGAGAATCAGGAAGTCTTCACCAATACCCCGATGGTGAAGAACGCGCGCGAAGGCGTGATGGAATTCCTGCTGATCAACCATCCGCTCGATTGCCCGATCTGCGATCAGGGCGGCGAATGCGACCTGCAAGACCAGAGCCTGGCTTATGGCCGCGGCCATTCCCGCTATGACGAGAACAAGCGGGCGGTGACCGAGAAGTATATGGGTCCCATCGTGAAGACGGTGATGACCCGGTGCATTCAGTGTACCCGGTGCATCCGCTTTGCCGAGGAAGTCGCCGGCGTGGAGGAAATCGGTGCGATTTATCGCGGCGAGGACATGCAGATCACCTCCTATCTCGAAGGTGCGGTGACCAGCGAACTTTCCGGAAACGTCGTCGATCTTTGCCCGGTCGGCGCGCTGACCTCCAAGCCGTATGCGTTCGAAGCGCGGCCATGGGAGCTCAAGAAGACACTTACCATCGACGTGATGGACGCGGTCGGCACCAACATTCGCCTCGACAGCCGTGGTCGCCAGGTCCTCCGCGCGCTCCCCGTGATCAACGAGGACGTCAACGAGGAATGGGCCAGCGACAAGACCCGCCACGCCGTTGATGGTCTGGTCCGCCGCCGGCTCGACCGCCCGTTCATCCGCAAGGACGGCAAGCTGACCGAGGCAAGCTGGGACGAGGCGTTCGCTGCCATTGCCGCGGTGAACGCGGGCTCCAGCGTCGCGGCGATCCATGGCGATCTGCTCGATTGCGAGACGCTCTACGCCGCCAAGGCGCTGCTCGGTGCGATGGGCTCGACGCTGCTCGAAGGGCGGCAGACGGGCATGGATTATGACGCGACGTCGCTCGCCGCGGTCAATTTCAATACCACGATCGCGGGCGCCGAAACGGCCGATGCCATCCTGCTGGTCGGCACCAATTTGCGCTGGGAAGCGCCGCTGGTGAACACCCGCATCCGCAAGGCGATCAAGAAGGGGGCGAAGGTCTTCGCGATCGGCGAAGAGACCGACCTGACCTACAAGGTCGAGTGGCTCGGCAACGACCTGTCATTGCTTGGCAAGCTGCCCAAGCCTGCGGCCGAGGCGTTCAAGAATGCCCAGCGCCCGATGATCATCGTCGGCGGCGCTGCACTGAAGAACGGCCATGGCGCAGCGCTCGAGCTGGCCGGGTCGCTCGATCTGGTGCGTGAGAGCTGGAACGGCTTCAACGTGCTTCACATGGCTGCCTCGCGCATGGGCGGCCTGATGCTCGGGCTCGCGCAGAAGGGCGGCATCGCCGATATCGCCGCCGCCAGGCCGAAGCTCGCTTTCTTCCTCGGCGCGGACGAAGTCGATTTCTCGGCCTTCGCCGACAGTTTCAAGGTCTATATCGGCCATCACGGCGACAAGGGTGCCGCCGCGGCCGACGTCGTGCTGCCTGGCGCGAGCTATGCCGAGAAATCGGGCACCTGGGTCAATCTCGAAGGCCGGGTCCAGCGCGGCGAGCGCGCCGTGTTCCCGCCGGGCGACGCCCGCGAGGACTGGACTATCCTGCGCGCGCTGTCCGCGGTGCTGGGCAAGACTCTGCCGTTCGACACGCTCGAGGAACTGCGCGCGGCCATGGGCGTCGACACGCCCGATCTCGCCACGCTCGGCCTGCGCAGCTTCGCCTGGAGCGCGCCGGCACTCGCCGCGAAGGGAGAGGGCCCGGTCGGCTATCCGATCAAGGATTTCTATCTCACCAACGCCATCTGCCGCGCGTCCCCGACGATGCAGCGCTGCTCGGCCGAACTGATCCACGGCGAAGAGTTCGCGGAGGCAGCCGAGTGATTCACCTGGCAGCTACCTTCAGCGCTTCCCCGGCGAAGGCCGGGGTCCAGTCGCGGACCGCGAGTTCGCCGGGCGCGACGCTCCAACACGACAACCTTCCCGACTGGGCCCCGGCCTTCGCCGGGGAAGCGGAAGCAGTTAGATGACCGCCTTCTTCGTATCCTTCGGCATGCCGTTCGAATGGGCGTGGTTCATCGCCACGATCATCGGCATCCTCGTCATCGCACTGCCGCTGATGCTGGCGGTGGCTATGATCATCTATGCCGATCGCAAGATCTGGGCGGCGATGGCGCTCCGCCGTGGTCCCAACGTGGTCGGCCCGTTCGGCCTGTTGCAGAGCTTCGCCGATGGTTTGAAGGTTTTCCTCCAGGAAACCATCATCCCCACCAGCGCGAACAAGACCCTGTTCCTGCTCGCGCCGATCATCACCTTCACGGTGGCGCTGATCGTCTGGGCGGTCATTCCGTTTCAGGCAGGGGTGGTCCTCGCGGACATCAATGTCGGTCTGCTCTATGTGCTCGCGGCCTCATCGCTCGGCGTTTACGGCATCATCCTGGCCGGCTGGTCGTCCAACTCGAAATACCCCTTCTACTCGGCGATCCGTGCCGCGGCGCAGATGGTCTCGTACGAAGTCGCGATCGGCTTCGTGCTGATCTCGGTCGTGCTGTGGGCCGGCAGCTTCAACCTGTCGGAGATCGTCAACAAGCAGCAGGGGCTGTACGGTTTCATCAACGGCTTCGCGTTCAATCCGCTGCTGTTCCCGATGGCGATCGTGTTCTTCATCTCGTCGCTGGCCGAGACTCAGCGCGCGCCGTTCGACCTGACCGAGGCAGAAAGCGAACTCGTCGCCGGCTATCAGACCGAATATAGCTCGATGAGCTTCGCGCTGTTCTGGCTTGGCGAATACGCCAACGTCATCCTGATGTGCGCGCTCAACGCCACGCTCTTCTGGGGCGGCTGGCTGCCCCCGCTCGACTGGGCGCCGCTCTATTACGTGCCCGGCATCATCTGGTTGTTCGCCAAGATGCTGTTTTTCTTCTTCGTGTTCAGCTGGGTGAAGGCAACCGTCCCGCGCTACCGCTACGACCAGCTGATGCGACTTGGCTGGAAGATATTCCTCCCGCTGTCGTTGTTCTGGGTATTCCTGGTGTCGGGCTTCCTGATGCTGACGCGTTTTGGAGTTTCGTCATGAACGTCGGCCAGATCATCAAATCCTACACGCTGTGGGAATTCGTGAAGGCGCATGCGCTGACGCTTCGCTATTTCTTCAAGGCGAAGGCGACGATCAACTATCCGTTCGAGAAGAACCCGATCTCCCCGCGCTTCCGCGGCGAACATGCGCTGCGCCGCTATCCCAATGGCGAGGAACGCTGCATCGCGTGCAAGCTGTGCGAGGCGGTGTGCCCGGCCCAGGCGATCACGATCGAAGCTGAGCCGCGCGAGGACGGCAGCCGCCGCACCACGCGCTACGACATCGACATGACCAAGTGCATCTATTGCGGGCTGTGCCAGGAAGCCTGCCCGGTTGATGCCGTGGTCGAGGGGCCGAATTTCGAATTCGCCACCGAAACCCGCGAGGAGCTGATCTACGACAAGGCAAAGCTGCTCGATAATGGCGATCGCTGGGAACGTGCGATCGCCGCGAACCTTGCCGCCGATGCACCGTACCGTTAAGCGCCAGCCGAATCCGAGGGGCCTCCTGATTCCGTGATCCAGACACTCGCCTTTTATTTGTTCGCCGCGATGGTGCTGCTGTCGGCAGCGCTGACCATCTCCGCGCGCAATCCGGTCCATGCCGTGCTGTGGCTGATCCTCGCCTTCTTCAACGCGGCGGGGCTGATGGTGATCGTCGGCGCCGAGTTCATCGCGATGCTGCTGGTCATCGTCTATGTCGGTGCGGTCGCGGTGCTGTTCCTGTTCGTCGTGATGATGCTCAACATCGATTTCGCCGAACTGCGCAGCGGCTTCGCCCGTTATCTGCCGATCGGGCTGGTGCTGGCGGTCGGGCTGGCGGCGGAGATCGTCGTCGGCATCGGCGCCTATGGCGCCGGCGCGATCGAACTGAGCCGCCGGGCGGCACCGATTGCTGCCGACGTGCCCAACATCCAGGCGATCGGCAACCTGCTCTACACGCGCTACCTGTTCGTGTTCGAGGGGGCCGGCCTCGTCCTTCTCGTCGCCATGATCGGCGCGATCGTGCTGACTCATCGTGAACGTGGCGGCACCCGTCCGCAGAATATCAATCGCCAGGTCTCGCGCCGTCCGCAGGATGCGACGCGCAACACCCAGCCCGGCGTCGGCAAGGGGATCGAGCTGTGATCGGCCTGACGCATTATCTCGTCGTCGCTGCGATCCTGTTCGCGCTGGGCGTGCTCGGCATCGTCATCAACCGCAAGAATTTGATCGTCATGCTCATGGCGATCGAACTGATCCTGCTCGCGGTGAACCTGAACCTCGTCGCCTTCTCCGCCTATCTCCACGATCTGGTCGGGCAGGTGTTCGCGATGTTCGTGCTGACCGTCGCCGCCGGCGAGGCCGCGATCGGGCTCGCCATTCTCGTTATCTATTTCCGCGGACGCGGCACGATCTCGGTCGACGACGTCAACCGGATGAAGGGGTAATTCGTTGATCCTCCTCATCGTCTTCCTGCCGCTCCTCGCGGCCATCGTCGCAGGCCTTGGCAACCGGGCACTCGGCAACACCGTCGCCAAGGTGCTCACCACCGGCGCGCTGTTCGTGTCGTGCGTGCTCAGCTGGCTGGTCTTCATCCCTTATCTTGGCGGTGCCGAACCCAGCATCACGCATGTGCTGAACTTCATCCACTCGGGTGACCTCGACGTTGCCTGGGCGCTCCGCGTCGATGCGTTGACGGCGGTCATGCTGGTGGTGATCACCTCGGTGTCAGCGCTCGTCCACCTGTATAGCTGGGGCTATATGGCGGAGGATCCGGATCAGCCGCGCTTCTTCGCCTATCTGTCGCTGTTCACCTTCGCGATGCTGATGCTGGTGACCGCGAACAACCTGGTCCAGATGTTCTTCGGCTGGGAAGGCGTCGGTCTCGCCTCCTATCTGCTGATCGGTTTCTGGTTCAAGAAACCCAGCGCCAATGCCGCCGCGATCAAGGCATTCGTCGTCAACCGCGTCGGCGACCTTGGTTTCATGCTCGGCATCTTCGGCACCTTCCTGGTGTTCGGTACCGTCTCGATCCCCGACATCCTCGCCGCCGCGCCCGGCATGGCCGGTTCGACCATCGGCTTCCTCGGCCAGCGCTTCGACACGATGACGGTGTTGTGCCTGCTGCTCTTCGTCGGCGCGATGGGCAAGTCGGCGCAGCTCGGCCTGCACACCTGGTTGCCGGACGCGATGGAAGGCCCGACTCCGGTGTCGGCGCTGATCCACGCCGCGACGATGGTCACCGCCGGCGTGTTCATGGTCTGCCGCCTGTCGCCGATGTTCGAGACGAGTCCGTTTGCGCTCAACGTCGTGATGACGATCGGCGCCGCGACCTGCTTCTTCGCCGCGACCGTTGGTCTGGTGCAAACCGACATCAAGCGGGTCATCGCTTATTCGACCTGCTCGCAGCTCGGTTACATGTTCTTCGCCGCCGGCGTCGGCGCGTACAATGTGGCGATGTTCCACCTGTTCACGCACGCCTTCTTCAAGGCGCTGCTGTTCCTTGGTGCCGGCTCGGTGATCCATGCGATGCACCATGAACAGGACATGCGCTATTATGGCGGCCTGCGGAAACACATCCCGATCACCTTCTGGGGCATGATGGCGGGCACGCTCGCGATTACCGGCGTCGGTATCCCCGCCGTGTTCGGCAACCCGCTCGCGATCGGTTTCGCCGGCTTCCATTCGAAGGACGCGATCATTGAGGCCGCCTGGGCGGCCGGGCAGGGCGGCGCGTCGATTGTCGGCATGATCGTCGCACTGCTGACCAGCTTCTATTCGTGGCGCCTGATGTTCCTGACCTTCTGGGGCAAGCCGCGCTGGATCCAGTCGGAGCATATCCAGCATGCGGTGCATGACGCGCATGGTCATGACGATCACGGCCATGATCACGCGCACGCCCATGACGCTCATCACGACGATCATGGTCACGCCCATGGTCATGGCGACGGCACCGGCGGCTATCATCCGCATGAAAGCCCGCTGCCGATTCTGGTGCCGCTGATCGTGCTGTCGATCGGTGCAGTCGCCGCTGGCTTCGTCTTCCATGGTTATTTCATCGAGCCGACCGCGGGCGAGGAATATTGGAGGGGCAGCGTCGCCTTTAGCGAGCATCTGATGCACGAAATGCACAACGTACCACTGGGCGTGAAGCTATCCGCGACCATCGCGATGCTGCTCGGGCTATGGGGCGCCTGGATGGCCTATATCCGCAACCCGGGTTTCCCGGCGAAGCTCGCGGGGCAGTTCAGCCTGCTCTACGATTTCCTGCTCAACAAATGGTATTTCGACGAGCTCTATAACATCCTGTTCGTCCGCCCCGCTTTCGCCCTCGGTCGCCTCTTCTGGCATCGTGGCGACGAGAAGACGATCGACCGCTTCGGTCCCAACGGTTCGGCCTGGGTCGTCGCGTTCGGCTCGCGGGTCGCCGGCAGGATCCAGACCGGATATGTGTACACCTATGCCTTCGTCATGCTGATCGGCCTGACTGCCGCCGTTACCTGGGCGATCACACGATGAGCGGTTTCCCCATCCTTTCCGTGATGCTCGCGATCCCCGCGATCGCAGCCGTCGCGTGCCTGTTCGTCAGCGCGAATACCGCGCGCTGGGTCGCGCTGATCGCGACCCTGGTCGATCTGGTGCTCGGCATCGGCCTCTGGGCGCAGTTCGATATCGGCGGGCCGCAATGGCAGTTCGTCGAGGCGCACGAGAACCTGTTCGGCCCGATCGGCTGGAAGCTCGGCATCGACGGCTTCGCGCTGATGCTGATCATGCTCAGCGTGTTCCTCATGCCGATCTGCATCGGCGCGAGCTGGGTCGCGATCGAGAAGCGCGTCCAGGAATATATGTGCGCGTTCCTCGTCACCGAATTGCTGATGATCGGCACCTTCGCGGCGCAGGACCTGTTCCTGTTCTACATCTTCTTCGAAGCCGGCCTGATCCCGATGTACCTGATCATCGGCATCTGGGGCGGGGCGAACCGGATCTACGCGTCCTACAAATTCTTCCTCTACACGCTGCTCGGCTCGGTGCTGATGTTCATCGCGATGTTGTGGATGGTGCAGTTCGCCGGCACCGCCGACATCCCGACCCTGCTCAACACCGATTTCCCGCTTCAC
This sequence comes from Sphingomonas sp. QA11, assembly GCF_028473665.1. Taxonomy (GTDB): domain Bacteria; phylum Pseudomonadota; class Alphaproteobacteria; order Sphingomonadales; family Sphingomonadaceae; genus Sphingomonas; species Sphingomonas phytovorans. Next base: position 669,432 of record NZ_CP098774.1, read on the forward strand.
GCGCAGACCTGGCTATGGCTTGCCTTCTTCGCGTCCTTCGCCGTGAAGATGCCGATGTGGCCGGTCCACACCTGGTTGCCCGACGCGCACGTTCAGGCACCGACCGCCGGTTCGGTCATCCTGGCGGGTGTGCTCTTGAAGCTTGGCGGTTATGGCTTCCTGCGCTTCTCGCTGCCCATGTTCCCGGAGGCTTCGGCCGAGTTCGTCTGGCTGGTGTTCGGCCTGTCGGCGGTGGCGGTGATCTATACCTCGCTTGTCGCGCTGGTGCAGTCCGACATGAAGAAACTGATCGCCTATTCCTCGGTCGCGCATATGGCGATCGTGACGATCGGCCTGTTCGCCTTCAACCGCCAGGGCATCGAAGGCGCGATGATCGTCATGCTCAGCCATGGCCTGGTCTCGGGCGCGCTGTTCCTGTGCGTCGGGGTCATCTACGACCGGCTGCACACCCGTGAGATCGACCGCTACGGTGGCCTTGCGATCAACATGCCGAAATACGCGCTGTTCTTCATGCTGTTCACCATGGCATCGGTCGGCCTGCCTGGTACCAGTGGTTTCGTCGGCGAGTTCCTGTCGCTGGCCGGTACGTACAAGGTGTCGACGACCATCACCCTGTTGTGCACCACGGGGATCATCCTCGGCGCCGCCTATATGCTTTACCTCTACCGCCGCGTCGTGTTCGGCGATCTGACCAAGGATGACGTGCGCGCAATGCCCGATCTCTCCCTCCGCGAAATCGCGCTGCTCGCCCCGATTGCGGCAGTGGTGCTGTGGATGGGTGTCTATCCGGAGAGCTTCCTCGCTCCGATGCGCGGTGATGTCGCTACGCTGGAGGCGCGCATCGCGCGCGCCGCGCCCGCCGGCGATTCCCTGCCGACGGCAGGCAAGCCCGTCGCACCTGCTGCCCATCACGGGGCCGCTGCACCGGAAGCGCATCATGGGGGGGCACACTGATGAACTCCTCGCTGCTCATGGTGCTACCGGAACTGGTGCTGACCGCCGGCGCGCTGATCCTGATGCTGGCCGCCGCCTGGGGCGGGCAGGGTTCGACCAGGTCCATTTCCTGGACGTCCGTCGCCGTGCTGCTCGGTGCCGCCATAGCGCTCTGCGGCCCGGCTTCGTCGGGCGGGGATGCCTTTGACGGTCTCTATCGCGCCGATGCCTTCGCCGCCTTCGCCAAGGTGTTGATCTATATCGCCGCCGCCGTGGCGATCGTCATCGCGCCTCGCTTCTTCCAGCAGAGTTCGGGCGATGATCTGCGTCCCGAATATCCCGTCCTGATCCTGCTTTCGGCGATCGGCATGGGCATGATGGTGTCGGCCGGCGACCTGCTGACCCTTTATGTCGGTCTCGAACTGCAGAGCCTTGCCGCCTATGTGCTGGCGAGCTTCATGCGTCGCGACACGCGCTCGGCCGAGGCCGGCCTCAAATATTTCGTGCTGGGTGCACTGGCGAGCGGCATCCTGCTCTACGGCATCAGCCTGGTTTATGGTTTCAGTGGCACGACACTCTTCTCGCTTATCTCCGACGCTTATGAGGCAGGGCATTCGATTGGTCTGACCTTCGGCCTGGTGTTCGTCTTCGCCGGTCTCGCTTTCAAGATCAGCGCGGTGCCGTTCCACATGTGGACGCCCGACGTGTACGAAGGCGCGCCGACCCCGGTGACGACCTTCTTCGCTTCTGCCCCCAAGGTAGCGGCGATGGCGCTCGCGGTGCGCGTCGCGGTCGAGGCGATGGGCCCGGCGACCGATCAATGGCGCCAGATCGTGATCTTCGCATCGCTTGCCTCGATCATCTTCGGGGCGGTCGCGGCGATCGGCCAGAGCAACATCAAGCGCCTGCTCGCGTACAGCTCGATCAACAATGTCGGCTTCGCGCTGGTCGGTCTCGCGGCCGGCACGGCTGAGGGTGTATCGTCGGTGCTGGTCTATCTGACCATCTATGTTGCGATGACGCTGGGCAGCTTCCTGGTCGTCCTCCAGATGCGCGGCGAGGACGGCCAGCCGGTCGAGAGTATCGCCAGCCTGTCGGGCATGTCGAAGACGCGTCCGGCCCTGGCCCTGGCCTTGGGGCTGTTCATGTTCAGCCTCGCGGGCATTCCGCCGCTGTTCGGCTTCTATGCCAAGTTCGCGGTGTTCCAGGCGGCTGTCGGCGCGGGGCTCTTCCCGCTCGCGGTGGTCGGTATCGCCGCGTCGGTGATCGGTGCCTATTATTATCTGCGCGTGGTCAAGACGATGTATTTCGACGATCCCGCGCCAGCCTTCGCGCCGGCCGGCAGCCGGGTCGAGGGTGGCCTGATCTTCCTCACCGCGGCGTTCATTTCGCCCCTCGGCTACCTTGCCATTCCGTGCCTCGGCGCATGGAGCATGGCCGCCGCCAAGGCGCTGTTCTGACGCATACGATCCGTACCGTCGAGGAGACGGGGTCTACCAACGCCGACATGCTGATGCTTGCCGGCGGCGGGGCAGGCGAGGGCTTGTGGCTCCGCGCCCAGCGGCAGACCGGCGGACGGGGGCGGCAGGGCAGGGCCTGGTCGTCGCCCGAGGGAAACCTCTACGCATCGACACTGGTTCGAATCCGGCCTGGGGACCCGCAGGCGGCCACACTCGCCCTCGTGGCGGCGGTGGCGCTGGAAGAGGTGGTGCGGGCCTACCTGCCTTCCTCGTCTCCCCATCTTCGCGACGAAATTGCGGGGAGCAGCGGTCTCACTATCAAATGGCCCAACGACCTGTTGCTCGACGGTGCGAAGCTCTCCGGTATCCTCCTGGAGCGTACGGGAGACGCGGTGGTCATCGGCATGGGCGTCAATCTCGCGCACTATCCGACCGATCTCGAACGCCTCGTCACCAGCCTGGCCGCGCATGGAGCCGCGCCCAATCCGGCCGATTTTCTCGAAACTCTCGCCGACGCCTTCGAACGCTGGCTCGGCATCTGGCGCGTTGAAGGTCTCGCCCCGGTCCGTGCCCGGTGGCTCGAACGCGCACATCCACCCGGGACAGCGCTCACCGCCCGCCTGCCCGATGGCAGCGCCCTGGATGGTCTATTCCAGGGGCTGGATGGTGAAGGTGCGCTCATCCTGCGCTTGGCGGACGGATCGAGCCGTGTCATTCACGCCGCCGACATCTTCCTGATCTGATAACGGAAGGGATAGGGGTTCGCATGCTGCTCGCAATCGATGCCGGCAATACCAACGTGGTCTTCGCGCTCGTCGACGGCGGCACGATCAAGGCGCGGTGGCGCATTGCGACCGATCCGCGCCGAACCGCCGACGAATATGCCGTCTGGCTCAGCCAGCTCCTGACGCTCGAAGGCTATGACCGCGGCGCGGTCACCGGCGTGATCATCGCGACGGTCGTCCCGCGCGCACTCCACAATCTTCAGACGCTCGCGCGCAAGTATTTCGGTGGCGAGCCGCTGGTCGCCGGCCAGCCGCCGGTCGAATGGGGGATGCAACTCGACGTGGAAGAGCCCCACGCGGTCGGTGCGGATCGCGCGGTCAACATGATCGCCGCGCACGCCCTCCACGCCGGCGACCTGATCACGATCGATTTCGGCACTGCCACCACTTTTGATTTCTCCGACTTCAACGGTGCCTACAAGGGCGGCATCATCGCGCCCGGCATCAACCTGTCGCTCGACGCTCTCGTCACCGCCGCGGCCAAGCTGCCGCGCATCGCGATCGAGGCGCCCGCCAATACCAGCGTCATCGGCCGTGACACGGTCAGCCAGATGCATATCGGCATCTATTGGGGCTATATCGCGATGATCGAGGGGCTTGTGGCTCGCATCAAGGCCGAGGTCGGTCGTCCCGTGAAGGTGATCGCGACTGGCGGCCTCGCCACGCTTTTCGAGAAGCAGACCGATGTTTTTGACGTGATCGAGCCCGACCTGACCATTCAGGGGCTGGCGATGTTGTGGGATCGCGCCCATATAAGCACCTGAACAATCATTCCCGCCAGAGCGGGAACATCATTCCTCCCCCCTCACCACGGCGTCGATACGCCGATGACGCATGAGCCGGGAGCCCCCATTTCCGGGGATGACGAACCAAGAAAGAACAGAAACCTACGTGACTCCCAACAAAGAACTCCTTTTCCTTGCGCTTGGCGGCTCGGGCGAGATCGGCATGAACGTCAATCTCTATGGCTGCCACGGCAAGTGGCTGATGGTCGATTGCGGCATCACCTTTGCTGATCCGCAATATCCCGGGATCGATGTGATCCTGCCCGATCTCGCCTTCATCGAGGAGCAGATCGACAATCTCGTCGGCATCGTGCTGACTCATGGTCATGAGGACCATATCGGGGCGCTGCCCTACCTCGCCGAGGATCTTGGCGTACCGCTTTACGCGACGCCCTTCACCGCCGGCCTCATCAGCGGCAAGCTCGAGGAAGAGGGCAATGCCGACCGCGTGCGCCTCAACGTCGTGAAGCCGGGCCAGCGGGTCGATATCGGCCCGTTCGGCGTGAATTTCGTGCCGTTGTCGCACTCGATCCCGGAAGCGAACGCGCTGCTGATCGACACGCCCTATGGCCGCGTGTTCCACACCGGCGACTGGAAGCTCGATACCGCGCCTGTGCTCGGCAAGCCCGCCACGCCTGAACAGCTCGAAGCGATCGGGGACGAAGGCGTGCTCGCGCTCGTCTGCGATTCGACCAACGTGTTCAACCCCGAGCCCTCGGGTTCCGAGGCGGAGGTGCGTGTCGGCCTGGCCGAGGTGATCGCCAAGGCCAGGGGCCGGGTGCTGGTCACGACTTTCGCCTCCAACGCGGCGCGGCTGCACACTCTCGGCCAGGTCGCCCGTGAGACGGGGCGAAAGCTTTGCGTACAGGGCCGTTCGCTCGATCGCATTATGAAGGTCGCCCGCGCGACCGGGTATCTCAAGGATTTCCCGGAAACCGTCGAACCCGATGCAGCCATGCGCCTGCCGCGCAACAAGGTCCTGATCGTCGCGACCGGCGGGCAGGGCGAGGAACGTGCCGCGCTCGGGCGTGTCGCCGCGGGCTCGCACCCGATCAGCCTCGATGCCGGTGACACGGTCGTCTTCTCGTCGAAGCAGATCCCGGGTAACGAGGTCGCGATCGGACGGATCCAGAATCAGCTCGCGGCCAGAGGCGTCGAAATGATCACCGAGCGCCAGGCGCATGTCCATGTCTCCGGCCATCCGGGCCGCCCGGAACTCGCGGCGATGTACCGCTGGATCCGGCCCGAGATACTGATGCCGGTGCATGGCGAGATGCGCCATCTGATGGAGCAGGCACGTTTCGGCCTGTCCGAAGGCATTCCGCGGGCGCTGGTGCAGACCAATGGTGAGATCGTCCGGCTTGCCCCCGGCGCGCCCGAGAAGCTCGGCCATGCCCATGTCGGCCGGCTGGTGCTCGATGGCGACGTGATCCTGCCGGGCGACGGCGCGACGATCAACGAGCGTCGCAAGCTGGGCCTGTTCGGCCAGATGTCGGTGGCGGTGGCGATCGATCGCGGCGGGAAGATGATCGGCACGCCGCAGATCAGGCTGCAGGGCATCCCGGTCGAAGAGGATCGCGATCCCTTCCTCGAAGAGGCGATCGGCGCCGTCATCGAGGCGACCCGCAAGGGCGGCCGCGACCGTGACAAGCTGCGCGAGGATATCCGCCTTTCCGCCCGTCGCGTGGCGACGCGCTGGACGGGCAAGAAGCCGATCGTCGACGTATTGCTGGTCGAGGCCTGATCCATGCGCTGGCCATCGATGCTCGCGATCTATTTCCTGTTCTGGGCCTTTTCGGTCTTCCTCGTCCTGCCCTTCGGGGTCAGGACGGCGGATGAAGCGGGAACTGAACGCGTGCCCGGCCAGGCCGAAAGCGCCCCCCACGAATTCCTCGTCGGGCGCACCGCGCTTCGCGTGACGATCGTCGCGACGATCCTGTTTGGCATCTTCGTGGCCAATTATCATTATGGCTGGGTCACGCCGCAGACGCTGGACTTCTACGGACTGTCGAACGAGGCGGCTCAGGACTGAGCGCAAAAAAAGCCCCTTCCCGAAAGGAAGGGGCTTAGAAATCGCTCAGCCTTCGTCGTCGGCCGATTTGCTCTGCAGCTGGACGTAGTTGGCAATGCCCATGCGCTCGATCATCTCGAACTGGCGCTCGAGCGTGTCGACATGCTCTTCCTCGCTGTCGAGGATCCGCCGGAACAGGTCGCGGCTGATATAATCGCGGACTTTCTCGCAATGCTCGATCGCGTCGCGGAGCAGGGGCAACGCCTCCATCTCAAGCGCGAGATCCGCCTTTAGCACCTCCTCGACGGTCTCGCCGATGCGCAGGCGCCCGAGCAGCTGGAAATTGGGCAGGCCGTCGAGGAACAGGATTCGCTCCGACAGCATGTCCGCATGCTTCATCTCGTCGATCGATTCGTGCTTCTCGAACTCGGCGAGCTTGCGCACGCCCCAGTGATCGAACAGCCGATAGTGAAGCCAATACTGGTTGATCGCGGTCAGCTCGTTCTTGAGCGCCTCGTTCAGATAGTCGATGACCTTGGGGTCGCCCTTCATTGTCGTGTCTCCGTAATGCCCGCGCAATCTAGCGCAGAACACGGACTCCGAACAGGCGAAAAATGGCGGAAATCTGCGGTTTTCTGGGCTTGCGAACGCTACGCAGCCGCACGTTCCTCATCGATAATGGCTCGCGCGAACGGCACGCACTGGCCGCATTTCGGCTGCCGGCCGAGCGTCCGATAGGCCTGGCACGCGCTTTTCGCGCCGCTGCGCGCAGCCTCGCGGACATCCTGCTCACGAATCGCATTACAGATACAAACGACCATGGGTGCTCCCTCGCCTGACCCCTGATCTAGGGCTAATGCGAACCAGTCGCAAGGGCTTTTGCGGATTGATCGCAAGAAGCTTAATTGGTCATGGCGGGCCCTCGCATCGGCTGCAACCGCATTCGCGCGAGCGATCGCCACAGCCATTCGAGCGGGCCGAATCGGAAGCGTTCAAGCCATGGCTTCGACCAAAGCAGCATCAGCGCCCAGACCGCGAACACGATCGGATAGAGTTGGGCCCGTGACAGATGGCCGTAGAGGCCGAGGCCGTAGCCGTAGAAGATAGTGGAGCAGAGGATGCTGGTGCCGAGATAGTTGGAAAAGGCCATGCGCCCCGTCGCTGCCAGTCGTGCGGCGATCGCGCCGCCTGAGCGTGACAGCAGGACGATCAGGCAGGCCCAGCCGACGATCATCAATGGCCGGAACACCGTTGGCAGCATCAGCGTGCCGAGCACCAGCGGGAACATCGCGAAACCCTGCGAGGCGATATACCAGGCGAGCGCGGCGGAGATGGGGATTCCGATCCCGAAGCCGATGAGAATCCAGCGCACATATCGCCTTCGATCCCATTCGCCGGTGAGCATCCCCGATTTGAGGCACGCCATGCCTAGCAGCATATAGCCCAGCGTTTCGGCCCCGACGAAGATCAGCGTGCGAAGCGTCGTCGGCAATGCCTCGTTCAGCCGGTGCGCAGCCAGCGCGGAATAAGGCCCGCGATTGAGCGCCAGATCCTTCGCCAGCTCGTTTGCAGTCGGTATGCCGAACCCGCTTCGGAATTCCTGATATTGGCGAATGGTGTCCGCGCTCGGCTTCGGTGTCTGCATCGCGATGTCGCTGGCGTATACGCTCATCGTCACCGAAGAGACCATTGCGAATTCAGTCAGCAGCAGGATGATGGCGATCGCGACCAGCTTGTGCGGCTCTGTCTTGCGGAACAGGTAGGCGATGCAGCCGATCAGCGCATAATGGTGGAGGATGTCGCCCCACCACAGCAGGATCATATGGGCTTCGCCGAACAGGAACAGCCAGAACATCCGCCCGAAATGCACCCTGGCCGGGCTTTCGTCCTTGGCGGTCGCCCGGTCGATGACCAGCAGCGTCGACGCCCCGAACAGGAAGGAGAACAGCCCCCGCATCTTGCCGTCGACCAGGATGAAGTTGAATGCCCACACCGTCAGGTCGATGCCCTTGTGTCCGCCAAAGGCAGCGGGGTTGATATAGGCCACCTCCGGCATCGCGAAGGCGACGATATTCATGATCAGGATACCCATCACCGCGACCCCGCGGATCACGTCGAGCGTCGCGATCCTGCGCGGCCTGATGGCAGGCGCCGGCATTCCCTGATTCGTCGTCACGCAATTCCCTTGCCGCATCATATTTTGCGCCGTGCCCAAGGGCCTGTCGGATCGCCGTTCCGACGGCAAGGGGATCATTCGGCTTCGTGACCGTCGAAGAAACAGCCTGTCGTCAGTATCAGGAACAGGAAACCGAAATCGGCACTCGGGAGGGCCTCGATATCACCGGCAAGCGCGGCCAGCAGGCGGTCGCGGTGGATCATCTCCGGGTCGAAGATGGGTGATCGCAGGAGCATCGCCTGCAGGTAGTCGCGGTGCTCGATAATGCCCCGCAGTGCGACATCGCGAAAGCTTTCCTTCACGTAACTTTTCTCGAAGACCGGGTTGCCCAGGCGCTCGCTCAGCAGGCGCCGCAGCACCGTTCGGTCGCGGCGATATTCCCACGGCAGGCTTGCGGTGAAGCGCGCCAGCACCGGGTTGATATAGGGGTAGATCGGCCAGATCCCCCGTCGCAGCAGGCGCTGCGATCGGCCCGCGGCCGATAGCCAGCTCGTATCGGCCACCAGGCCCCGCAGCCCCGCGCCCGCTCCCTCCCGCGCGAGCTCGCGCCCATGTTCGGTGAGGTAGGCATGTCGTTCCGGCGGTGACTCGCCGTCGTCGTCCGGCTCTTCTCCCAGATACACCGCATAAAGTTCGTCTCCGCCAAACCCGCTGACGAGTGTATCGATGCCGGCGCGGTAGAGCAGGTCGAAGATGGTTTCGAAAATCTCCGGATAGCTTTCATCCTGCGGCCAGACGCCGAACTGGCCGCGCCGCGCGCCGCGCGGGCTGAACGGGAGGAAACGGCTCGCTGGCAAGGCGATATCCTCGAACCCGCAATGATCGCACAGCAACTGTCGCCGCTCGCGTTGTGCGTCGCCCATCGCGCCGTCGAATTGCGCACCGTAGCTGAGCAACCCTGTCCCCCATATGTCGGCCGCGGCCAGCCCGACCAGCGCCGAATCCATGCCGCCGCTGAGTTCCACCGCCAGCTGTCGCGGGTCGACGTCGCGCGCCGCCAGCAGTGCCTTGACCGTATCGAACAGGAGGTTTTCGGCCGATGCTCCTTGGGACAGCGTCTGCGCGCCCGGCATTTCCGCCGGGGCGGGCAGGTGAGCTTCGATGCTCTGGCCCCGTGCAACGAGACGCGCGCCCGCGAGGGAGCGATACAGTCCCGTGACGAGCGTTTCCGGAGTATAGGGTGCCAGTCCGGCGATATGGGCCATCAACCCGGGCCAATGGATCGGGGCTTGGGTATCGCGCAGGAGCCGCGTGCAATCCCAGTCGATCGCGAGACGTCCCGAAGCGGCGCGGAGATAGACCGGGGCGGAATGTATCTGCGACGTTTCATAGGATATGGTGCCGTCGACCCTGTCGAGGGTCAGGAGCGCCCAGTCCAGCAGGTGGGACCGGATATCGTCCAGCCGCTCGGCAATCGCGCGCCTGTCATTGAGGCGGATATGGTCGAGACCCTGAGGATCGTCGCGAAACCGCTCCATGCAGGCGACGGAGATCGTCGTACCGGTCTCGATCACGAGACTGCGCAACATCCTGTGCGCGAACGGGGTGATGCGGGAACTGCCTAAAGAAAGGCTCCCGCCGACGATGTCGACGGGAGCCTTCAGGTCCGAAAAGGCGATGTCGGCCGCGAACATGGTCGAACGGCCGTTCTTCCGGGGTCAGCCGCCGCTGCCGCGCCCCGTGAAGATCGCATCATAGGGTTCATAGGGAGTCTTGCGGGCGACCGTCGTGCTCTCGCGCGCGGTTTCCTGGACGATCGCCTTGCCGAGAATATCAAATTGCATCCGTAAGGCTTTCGAATCGACAGACTTCATGGCTTCTCTCCTTGAAGGATGCCGAATGCTACGGCCGGGCCCTGTCGTCCGCAATGCGATCTGGGTCCATTTTGGGGCAGCCATGTATCGGCAGCGATCCCTCTTCCCGCTGCCGCCTCGCCGGAGGCTGCGTCCGTTACACCAGCGTATCGCCCATCAATGTCGGGAAGAAGTCTTCGTGCGCGGCGCGCAGATCCGCCAGCGTCACGACATGATCGTCGTCGGGCAGTTCGAAGATCAGGCGTCCGGCAATGGTCCGTCCGATCCGCTCGACCTCGATCCCCGCCGCGCCGGCGCCCGCCAGTGTGTCGAGCAGGGCATGGTCGGCGACCGTCACGACATAGAGCCCCTGGTCCTCGCCGAACAACGAGCAGGCGACGCCGCAGGGCAGGGGGGCATGCAGCATCGCGCCGATGCCGCTCGCCAGTGCCATCTCCGCGATCGTCACCGCGACGCCGCCGTCGGAGACGTCATGCACAGCGGTGAAGGCACCCGAGGCGATGTGCGCGCGCACGAACTCGCCGGTCTTGCGCTCGGCGACGAGGTCCACCGGCGGGGGCGGTCCTTCCTCGCGGCCATGAACCTCGCGCAGCCACAGGGACTGGCCGAGATGGCCCGAACGGGTTCCGATCAGCAGGATGACGTCGCCAGTGCCCTTGAAGGCGATCGTCGCTGATTTCGACCAGTCGTCCAGCAACCCGACGCCGCCGATCGCCGGGGTCGGCAGGATGGCCGATCCGGTCCCGTCGTCATTCTTCGTCTCATTGTAGAGCGACACGTTGCCGCTCACGATCGGGAAGTCGAGCGCGGCGCACGCCTCGGCCATGCCCTCGATGCAGCCGACGAACTGGCCCATGATCTCCGGCCGCTGGGGGTTGCCGAAATTCATGCAGTCGGTCGTGGCCAGCGGCTTTGCACCGACCGAGGAAAGGTTGCGATACGCCTCGGCGATCGCCTGCTTGCCACCTTCATAGGGGTCGGCGTAGCAATAGCGCGGGGTGCAATCGGTGGTGATCGCCAGGCCCTTGCTGGTGCCATGAACGCGAACCACCGCGGCGTCGCCGCCCGGCCGCTGCACCGTGTCCGCGCCGACCATGTGGTCATATTGCTCCCAGATCCAGCGGCGGCTGGCGATATCGGGCGATGCCATCAGCGTCAGCAGGTCAGCCGCGATGTTGGTGGTATCGGGTACGTTGGTCAGCGGTGCCGGCGGCGGCGTCTTCACCCAGGGACGGTCATAGGCTGGCGCCTCGTCTGCCAGTGGGCCGAGTGGAATGTCCGCCACCGTTTCTCCCTGCCATTTCAGGATCATGCGCCCGGTGTCGGTGACATGGCCGATGACCGCGAAATCGAGTTCCCATTTGTGGAAAATCGCCTCGGCGAAAGCCTCCCGGCCGGGCTTGAGCACCATCAGCATGCGCTCCTGGCTCTCGCTCAGCATCATCTCGTACGGCGTCATGCCGGTCTCGCGCTGCGGCACTGCGTCCATCACCAGTTCGATGCCGACGCCGCCCTTCGATGCCATCTCGACCGAGGAGGAGGTGAGGCCTGCCGCGCCCATGTCCTGGATCGCGACGATCGCGTCCGACGCCATCAATTCGAGGCAAGCCTCGATCAGCAGTTTCTCGGTGAAGGGATCGCCCACCTGAACGGTCGGGCGCTTCTCCTCCGAATCCTCGGAGAAATCGGCCGAGGCCATGGTCGCGCCGTGAATGCCGTCGCGCCCGGTCTTCGACCCGACATAGACGATGGGATTGCCCACGCCCGACGCGGCCGAATAGAAGATCTTGTTCGTCTCGGCGACGCCCACCGTCATCGCGTTGACCAGGATATTGCCGTCATAGGCGCGGTGGAAATTCACCTCGCCGCCTACCGTCGGCACGCCGACGCAATTGCCGTAACCGCCGATGCCATGGACGACGCCCGCGATCAGATGGCGCATCTTGGGGTGGTCGGGCCGCCCGAAGCGCAGCGCGTTCATGTTGGCGACCGGTCGCGCGCCCATGGTGAAAACGTCACGCAGGATGCCGCCGACTCCGGTCGCCGCGCCCTGATAGGGCTCGATGTAGGACGGATGGTTGTGGCTCTCCATCTTGAAGATCGCCGCTTGGCCATCACCGATGTCGATCACGCCGGCATTCTCGCCCGGGCCGCAGATCACCTGCGGGCCGGTAGTCGGAAGCTTTTTCAGATGGATACGACTGGATTTGTACGAGCAATGTTCGGACCACATCACTGAAAAGATCCCTAGCTCGGTCAGGTTCGGCTCTCGCCCCATGGCGTGCAGCACGCGCTCATATTCTTCTGGGGAAAGCCCGTGCTGGGCGACGATCTCGGGGGTGATCTGGCTCATGCCAGCGGGCTTTAGCGAGGGAGGCGCGCAGGGGCTAGTGGCGGCGTCGATCTAAACGAACCGCCATGCTGAACCCGATCGAGCGAACGGTAGAATCGTTACATCGGGCAAAGTTCAGGTGGTTGGCACAATCTTCCACTTGCATCGCGGCTGTGAAAGAAGAATAGAGGCCTTAATGAAGATGCGTCCAATCCTTGCATAGTTAATCATGCCGGAAATAATATGCCGCGTTGATAATGAATTGCAATATAGCCAAAATTTTTGTTCGGTATAGGAGGAATCGTGAAGTATATTGGAGGAGGATTACTCTTTATCGCCGTTGCGAGTGCGGGCGTCTATCTCCTGGAAGGTGCGCCGCCGCAACCGAAGTCGGATACCATACAGGTGGTAGAAGGGCGCGCTGTACAACCACGGGCGCTTCCGACCTTAGGCTACGTGCCATCGCCGAGTTATCTTCTTTCGAGTGCATCTCCGCAAGTGACGTACAATATGGCATCCTCAGCTTTGGAAATGTCTCGGGGTGAAGTCATAAATGAACCAGATGTCAAGCATGAGAAACGCGATATCACATGGGCAGTGCCTACGGAAATCGCTGTCCGAGATATGATAGCGCGCATTCCTTATATCGACACGACAACGATCACGGTCTTGTGCGGCGCGACGGTTTGCCGGGCGACAGGCAGCATTCAAGCTAGGATTTCTGATAGCAATCGACAGGTCGCCAATCTCGCTATTATTAATGAAGAATTCTACACGCCAAATCCTGATATAAATTTTATTCCAAAGCGATCTGTTGCTAACGTGGGATTGGAGGGTACATTTTCGGTGGAATTCTCGAGAATCGGTAAATGAAAGCATTGAAAATTTATAATTAAATTAAATGTTTGGTGACAATTTGTGATTATGGGCTGCAATCAGAATTATATTCCGATTGCAGCTTTCATATTAATGATGCGTTATTTTAGTGGCAGCAGGTATTGGTTGTCCAAATGACAGTTCCTGCTGAGTTTCTAATTACAACATTGCCATCGTTTTGGACGGTTAGTTTTGCTCCTGGGTTCCCATGGGTCTTAGATGACCAGATCGCAAAATTTGTGTTGTTCTCGTACGCGACCAGATTTCCATCAGTTTGAAAGGCTAAGCGCATTGCATAACGATAATTTTTATTGGTTCTAGAAGTCCAAAGAATGCTGGACGAGCCGCCATTTTCGAGCCCCCCAGGGTAATAGCGTAAGATAACATTCTCATCATCTTGAACATAAAGGTGAAACCTGTGATCTGGAGATAAAAATCCACCTGGAGCAGAGTTTACTTCAATCAGAGCCTGTGCAGTCGTTTCACATTGTAGGCGAGGGCTGGTTCCGAAAACGGCGGAGCAGCCAGCTGTTTGCTCTGGTATTGGAGATCCAATAACTTGAGCTTCAGATTTTGATCCAATTGCTGCAAAAGATAGAGAAATTACAGACAGTGAAGCGATAAAACTTTTTTTCATCATAAAATTCTCCCGATTATTTGTGACTGCAACAGGCAGCGTATTACGCTATCATGTGAAATAATAATATCAAATTTTATTGCAACAAATTTGGATATATTTAGAAGGTTCGTTCATGTGAAATGGCACGGATTGTGCTGCTAGCAGCGGTGTTCTTAGAGAGTGGGGGGCTGCTATCCATGTATGACTTCCATCGATAATGAGATTGTAGTATAGAGTAATAGATAATGAATTATTTAAATCGTCAATGAAATTTATTTAAATAATGCGGCAAAAAAATTACATTATTTGTAGATTTTCAGTTCCTTGCAGTTGTAAAAATATTACCGAATGGTAATGTCAATTTAGTTTGGAGGTGTTTAGGGGGGGGTGAATTTTTCTGGAATTTTCGTTGATTTTTATGTCGATATAAGGTGGCTAGCGATGGCAGCCGGATAATCAGGTTGCCCGTCATGATTCCGCAGCGGCGTCGCTCACCGGCACCTGATCCGATTTTATTTGTCCCCGGTGGGCCGGGCGTGAGCAATGTCGATGGACGGACGACAGGAAAGGGCATCCGTTCATCGAGGAGCGGACTTCAATTCTGCTCGAAACGCGCGGTACGCGGCATGCGCACGCGCGCTCGCATGCCCGGGCATCAAGCGCGTCAGGGAACAGGACATGCTGGGAAGAAGGGGCGGCCATGGTGCCCCGGCAATGATGCGAGTTGTTGCGGAATGCCGGAAGGCTCTGATCGCTTCCGGCATCGATCTCAACGGCTACGGGTCTTCCGAAGCTGCCTGGGAACATCGCCGAGGCGGCCGTATGGTGGCATGCTCGCCTCCTGCAATTGATGGCCTCTGCGCAGTCGTTACCGGGTTTCGCCCGGCGCATGCGGTTGTCGATATGGTGCAGCGAGGAAATGCTGTTCGAGAATCCGGCCCGGATGATGGTACAGATTTTGCCAAGCGCGGTCTGGGGAGCGTAGATGGTCGAGCTGCGACGCCAGCCATGTGTCAGCTCTGAAACATCGCTGTCGCTGATCGATCCGAGAACCAGCCGGTCGAGAGTAATGTGCCTGCGCTCGTTTTTGCGGAAGAGGTCGATTTCAGTACGTCGCTCGCCTGGGGCGACCAACTTCTGAGGACGAGCCCAATGCGCGCTTTGCGGTTATGCCGGCCGGAGTCACGGTACGATGTCCCATCGGTGGGCAATTGACGCTTGCTTTCCTCCGTGATCCGAACGCGCCGCTGCCGATCGACTGTGTTGCGAAAATGCCGGGCGCCAATTTCGGCGCGGATATCGAAAATGGGCGTTAGGGTGCTTTCGAGCTGGCTGGAGCAGCCAGCGGCTTGGAAAACGTGGCAATCCGAAGCATCCGCTTCGCATGGCGTAATTTGGCCAACCCTTCATCTAACGGTTCCCGATCCATCTCTACTCGCGGCTGCAACATCCCTTCGCTACGGTTCCGCCGGGGACAGACGGGGGCAATCCAGATGCGCGTGCCATTCAATCCGCTGCAGGCGGCGATCCTGAAGGCGCTGACCGAGGCGCTGTTTCACGGCGTCGACATGAAGATCACCTCCAGCCAGGTCGTCGCCAACCTGCAGCACCAGTTCGGCATGGTCGAAGGCGGCAAGCCGAAGGAGATCGGCCTCACTCTCTATCTGATCTGCTTCTTCATGGGCGGCCCCTTCTTCCTCATGATGGGGCCGGCGTGGCGCGCGCGGCGCTTGGCGAAACGGCTTGAGCGCAGCAAGAACAACCTGATGCAGGATCTCGCCCGTATCCGGGGCATCGTCTATGCCGGCTATTACGGCCACTGGGAGGGCGCGGCAGAGGCCGGCAACGACGACAACCCGGTGCTCCGGGCGATCGGCTTCGAGCTACCGCATCAGCGCGTGCGCGGCCCTGGCGAAGTGAAGATCGAGCCCTTTCCAGGTCGCGACCTTGCTCATGACGATGTGCTCGATCCAGGCGAGGCGCCGGCCTCGGCCGACATCATCGTCATCGGCTCGGGCGCAGGCGGTGCCGTCGCGGCAGCCAACCTTGCGCGCCATCACGACGTGCTGGTGATCGAGGCGGGGCCGCATTTCCCGTCGGGGGCGCTCACGCATGAGGAGCGCCGCATGACAGCGCGGCTGTTCGTCGATGGGGGCGTGCAGACCAGCCGCGACCATGACATCGTCATCTTCCAGGGGCATTGCGTCGGCGGCTCGACGGTCATCAACAACGGCATCGCGCTGCGCGTTCAGCAACCCGGCCTGACCCACCCGCACGCGAACGACGTGTTCGCCACCTGGGCCGCGCTCGGCGCGCCGGTGGATGGGACTCGGTTTGACGCCGCCTATCGCGCCGTCGAGACTCGTCTCGGCATCGAGCCGATCGATCCGAAGAGCGGCCGCAACAACGGCACGCACCTGCTGAACGGCTGGGCCGCGCACGCCGCCGCCTCGGGCGACCCGATGGATGCCGAGGCGCCGGCGCTCTGGTTCAGCAAGAATTACGGACCGCGCTCGATCAAGGCTGACTGCGCCTATTGCGGCTATTGCAATACCGGCTGCCCCTATGGTCGCAAGCAAGGCATGGCCCAATCCTTCTTGATCGACGCCCGCCGGTCGGGCGCACGCATCCTTGCCGAGACCAGGGTCGAGCGGATCGTCTGGGGCGAGCCCGATCTCGACGGGAAACGCGTCGCCACCGGCGTTGAGGTCCTCCGGCCCGATGGCAGCCGGCGGACGATCCGGGCGACCAGGGGCGTGGTCGTTGCCGCGGGTACGATGGCGTCGAGCCGAATCCTCGACAAGAGCGGTATCCGGGGCACGGGGGAGGGCATCTCGCTCAACATCGCCTGCCCGGTGGTCGCGCTGATGCCGGGTCAAGTGCGCGCCTGGGATGAAGACCAGATGGCCACCTATGTCGACCGTGGCGATTTCCTGCTCGAATCGCACTTCCAGCCGCCGATGAGCATGTCGACTCTGATGCCCGGCTGGTTCGGCCATCATGCTGACCGCATGCTCAACTATAATCGGCTCGCTTCTGCCGGCATCCTGTTCCCGGCCGACCGGCAGGGCCGTCTGATCGGCGGCAGCCTGCACTTCAAGCTTCGCGCCGATGTCGAGCTGCCGTTGCTTCGTCGCGCGCTGGCGACGCTCGCCCGCGTGCATTTCGCCGCCGGTGCCAGCGAAGTCTATCCGGCGATCGCGCGCGGGCTGACGCTGCGCAAGGGCGAGGATGTGGATGCCTTTTTCGCGCGGCACATCGGCGAGGCGGACGATGTCACCCTCTCGAGCTCGCATCCCCAGGGCGGAAACGCACGCAATGTCGATCCGGACAAGGGGGTCGTCGATCTCGATTGCCGCGTGCACGGCACGGCCAACGTGCTCGTCACCGACGCCAGCACTTTCACCAGCTGCATCCGGGTGAATGCACAGCTCACCACCATGGCGATGGCGCATTATGCGACGGCGGTGAGCCCGTTCGCGGCGTGACGCCAAGGCCGTGCACTGTTCTTTCTTCCTCGGTGAACGCCATATCTCCGAAGCCTCAGGGTAACGGATGCTTGGGCGCAGGCACCAGCGGCCACAGTAACTGTGCGGCCGCCGTCGTCGGTGGCAGATTCTCCACGCCAATCTTCTCCGGATAGCGGCGCGTGATCTTTGCGGTGCCAAACAGCACGTCCCAGAAGAACAGGAGATTGCCGAAATTGCCTTTGTAATGGGTCACCCCGTCATCGGCATGCTTGCCGTGATGCGCGGCATGCGTCGCCGGTGTGGAAATAGTGCGTTCGACCAGCCACATCACTGGCGACAGCCACGGCACCTGGTATAGCGGGGCATCCCAGCGGCGGTCCGAATGGGCGGCGATGATCACCGTCATCTTGACCACGACATAGCCGGCATAAACCCAGCCCATTCCGAGATAGACCAGCACGC
Source organism: Sphingomonas sp. QA11 (assembly GCF_028473665.1). Classification (GTDB taxonomy): domain Bacteria; phylum Pseudomonadota; class Alphaproteobacteria; order Sphingomonadales; family Sphingomonadaceae; genus Sphingomonas; species Sphingomonas phytovorans. The sequence goes on from NZ_CP098774.1 coordinate 687,155, forward strand.
CCGACAGCCAGAGCGAGGGCATCAGCATATAGTAGAAGATGTTGTTCCGGTAGACGATCCGGACGGACATATATTCGGCATTATGGTGCGGGCGGTGTAGATTGTAGAGCCACGGCACGGTGTGCGAGAGCCGGTGCCACCAATATTGCATCATGTCGTCGCAGAGCAGCAGCAGGGCGATCTGGGCGAGGATAGGCCAACCCGAGAGCGCGCCCTGAGCCTCCGGCGCGGCGAGATGGGCGAGAAAGATTCCGCCCGCCAGCGCGAGCGGCTGAGTCGCCACCAGCAGCACGGTCGTCCCGATCAGTTCGACCACCATATCCTGCCGTGTCGCGCCAGATTTGCGGAAGAAGCCAGTGGAGATCGCTTCCGCGAGCGCGAACCCGACATAGATGGCGACGATCGCGATCACCTCGAACTTCATGGCGCTCTCCCCCGGACGCTTCCGTGGAGCGCTCTTGAGCTTGTGGCAGCAGAGCCGTGAGCTTAAGAATGATAAGTTCTTGTCAATTACGAACCCGTTGCCGGGGGCCTTTTCGATGATCGACACCCAAAGGCAGCTTGATAGCTTCAAGGAAGTCGCGAGCGACCTTGAAACGGACGACGACTCGGAGCGCTTCGAGAAGCTGGCGAAGGTGGTGAAGCATAAACCAGTGGAGAAGCCCGAGTGAGCGTCAGGGCGATATATTCGCTAGCCGGCGCCGTCCTTGGGGCATATCTGGCAGCCAAGAATGTCCACCATTTGAGCGATCCATCGGTCGGCTGGATCATACGGTACGGTAGCATCGTGTGGGGCCTGCTCGGGATCGTTGCCGGACTGAATTTCGTCGAAGAGATGCGTAAGCGGCGCTCGGATTTGTAAACTACGTAACCGCCGAGTTCTCTGAATTTGAGTACGACATGGTCGGTCTGGTTTTCCTCGAGGCACCTGGCCTCGCCTCGATGCTGTCGCCGGAGATGTTCGATCGCCTGTGCGCAGCCGGCACACGCATGTCCTACGCCGATGGCGCGCTTGTGCAGACCCGAGGCGATGCGCGACCAGGCCTGTCGATTATTCGTGGCGGCGCGGTGCAGATCGGCAATCCGGGACACGACGGGTCGTTCGTCATCACGTCGATTCTCGGGCCAGGTCATTGCTTCGGCGAGATGACGCTGTTCGGCGATCTCCCGCGCACTCACGACGCGATCGCGAAGGGCGCGACGCTGATCGATCATGTCTCGCCGGCCGTTTATGAGCGCTTCGCCGAGGCGGACCCGACGCTCACTCGGGCAATCATGACGATGATGGCGCGGCGCCTCCATGCGCTGCTAGAATTCACCGACGACCTTCGGCGCCTGCCGCTCAAGGTACAGGTGGCGAAGCTCTTGCTGGCGACCGCCTGTGATGGGCGTGTCGATGCGACCCAGGAGGAAGTGGCCGCGCGGTTCGGCGTGTCGCGCGTCGCGATCGGCACTGCGCTACGCGCGCTGGAGCGCGATAGACTGGTAAAGCGCGGTTATGGCGGCATCGACGTGCCTGACGGCGCTGCGCTGGCGCGATGGATAGAGCAGCGGGCCGTGCTGGCGCCCATCCCCGGGTAAGTGATTCAATCGGCAACAGGCCTGTGAGAAGGTAGAGCCGGACGGAGCATGCGTGCGCCTGACACGCTCTTTCTCATGACCGATTGAATGTTGGACGCTTTTTCGTGGCGAACGGCGGAAAAACCTGCGGTTTTTCCGGTAATTCCACCATTGTTTTCCGCTGTTCTTGCGTAACAGGGAAACGGCTTCTCAAGTCTCTGTAAAGTCGTCTGAAAATCGTATCGAAAATCCAACATAACAGCGGAAGAAAAATCGAATCTCCGAAATGCGAAGAAAGCCGAGTCGTTGTTGGAACGCGTCCTACAGGATGTCGCGCACCTTCTCCGGTGGCCGGCCGAGTCGCACACCTTTTTCGGTCTCGACCAGCGGGCGTTCGATCAGGATCGGGTCGACCATCATCGCATCGAGGATCGCGTCGGCATCGGCATATTTGAGCCCGCACGCTGCATCCTCGGCCATGCGCAGGCCTTGGCGCGGGGTCATGCCGGCGCGTTCGTACAGGGCAGCCAGCTTCTCGCGGGTCGGCGGGTTCTTCAGATATTCGACCACCTCGATCTCGACGCCCGGCGTCTCCTTTAGGATCGCCAGCGTCTCGCGCGATTTGGAACAACGCGGATTATGCCAGATCGTCGCCCTCAAGCCTTCAACTCCCAATCTTCAATGCTCTCGTCCGGCTCACCCACCAGGCGAGCAGCGCGAGCAGCACATAGGCGACGAGTCCCAGGATTGCGAGCGAGGGTGGTGGCGGGTCGACGATCGTCGCCGGTTCGGGGCCGAACCAGTTGAACGCCTGGAAGGCCGCCATCGCGACGGCAAGCGTGGTGACGGGGATCCACGGGCCGCGCGTGCGGGCTGTGAACCAGGCAAGGGCGCCAAAGGCCATGGCAAGCTCAAGCGGCATCTCGATCGCTGGATGGTTCCACAGGCTGAGCCCGAACGGCGGCGGCCCGCCCGCCAGGGTCAGGTCGGGTCGGTGGACCAGCAGGTCGATCAGCCAGTGCGACAGAGCCACCGCGCCACCGATCAGCGCCGCTGCGCTGTTCCGCCGCCACAGCCAAAGCAGCAGCGCGAACCCCGCCGCCCAGCCGATCGCGCCGGCCAGGCTGTGAGTCCACGGCATCTCGTACAGGTCCATCGGATTCATCGCCGTGATACCGGGGACGAGCCGCATATGCTCGACACCGAGCAGCACGAAGGAGAAGAAGGCGAGATCGACCAGTTGGGCGGCGACGAACAGCGTGCCGAGCCTCGGTGCCCTGGGCGACGTCGCCGCGATGAGCGCCGTGCTGTAGTGCCCGATGAACATGGTCGATCTCCCCTGCGGGAGCCACCGTATCACCGTGTCATCCCCGCGACAGCAGGGATGACACCAGAGCCGGGCAAACGGGGGCTATTAGTCCTCCTGGCGCGCCAGCCACTCCTCAAGCCACTTGATCGTATAATTCCCCGCCTGGAAATCCGGATCGTCGAGCAATGCCTGATGCAGCGGGATGGTCGTCTTCATCCCTTCGATCACATATTCCTCCAGCGCCCGGCGCAGGCGGCGCAGCGCTCCCTGGCGAGTGGTGCCGTAGACGATCAGCTTCGCGATCATCGAATCGTAATAAGGCGGCACGCGATAGCCCGCGTAGAGCCCGCTATCGACCCGCACGTTCATGCCGCCCGGTGCGTGATACTGCTTCACCAGCCCCGGCGACGGCGCGAAGGTGCGCGGGTCCTCGGCGTTGATGCGGCATTCGATCGCATGGCCGCGGAACACCACGTCCTGCTGGCGCAGGGTCAGCGGATGGCCCTCGGCGATTCGGATCTGCTCGCGGACGAGATCCAGGCCGGTGATCATCTCGGTCACCGGATGCTCGACCTGAAGCCGGGTGTTCATCTCGATGAAGTAGAACTCGCCGTCTTCCCACAGGAACTCGATCGTGCCCGCGCCGCGATAGCCCATGTCGGACATCGCCTTGGCGACGATCCCGCCCATGCGCTCGCGGTCCTCGGCGCCGAGCACGGGGGAAGGGGCTTCCTCGAGCACCTTCTGGTGGCGGCGCTGCAACGAACAGTCACGCTCGCCGAGATGGATCGCATTGCCCTTGCCGTCGCCGAACACCTGGAATTCGATGTGGCGCGGGTTGCCGAGATATTTCTCCATGTAGACGGTCGCGTCGCCGAATGCCGCCTTGGCCTCGCTGCCCGCCTGCATCATCAGCGTTTCGAGCTGGTCCTCGGACGTGCATACCTTCATGCCGCGTCCGCCGCCGCCCGCTGCCGCCTTGATGATCACCGGATAGCCGATCTTCCGCGCGATCGCCTTGGCTTCGGTGATGTCGCTGATCGCGCCGTCCGAACCGGGGACGAGCGGCAGGCCGAGCGCGCCGGCGGTGCGCTTCGCCTCCACCTTGTCGCCCATGGTGACGATATGCTCTGGCTTCGGCCCCACGAAGATGATGCCGTGCGCCTCGACGATCTCGGCGAACCGGGCATTCTCGGACAGGAAGCCGTAACCGGGATGGATCGCATCGGCATGGCTGATCTCGGCCGCCGAGATGATGTTGGCGATGTTGAGATAGCTCTCGCCAGCCGGCGGCGGGCCGATGCAGATCGCCTCGTCGGCGAGTCGGACATGCATCGCGTCGGCATCGGCGGTTGAGTGCACCGCGACCGTCCTGATCCCCATCTCATGGCATGCGCGATGGATGCGCAGCGCTATTTCGCCGCGATTGGCGATCAGGAGTTTCTTGATTTCAGCCATTTAGGCTTACTCGACAACCACGAGGGGCTGGTCGAATTCGACCGGCTGGCCGCTCTCGACCAGGATCGCCTTCACCGTCCCGGCGCTGGGCGCGAGAATCGGGTTCATCACCTTCATCGCCTCGACGATCAGCAGCGTTTCCCCCGCCGCGACCGTCTTGCCGATGCTGATGAACGATGCCGCGCCGGGTTCCGGCGAGAGATAGGCGGTGCCGACCATCGGCGACTTTACCGCATTCGCGCTGGCCACGGGCGCGGCCGCCTCGACCGGCGTGGCGGCAGCCGCCACGGGCGTGGTGACGGGCGCGGGTGCATAATGCACCGCAGGTGCCGCGGCGGCCTTGCGCGCGATTCGGATACGACGCCCGCCATCCTCGACCTCGATCTCGGTCAGCTGCGTTTCGTCAAGCATCTGTGCGAGCTGGCGAACCAGTTCGACATCGATCCGCATCGGATCTGAATTACTATCTTCGGCCATGCGACCCCTGTTCTCCCTTATTGGGCCAAAGCCCATTTAATGGGGCGTCCTGTCAGAGACGAGCGGCGGCTTCAAGCGCAAGCAGGTAGGAAAGCGCCCCGAAGCCAGCGATGGTTCCCCTTGCGGCGCGTCCTACCCAGCTCTCGTGCCGGAAGTCCTCGCGCTTGTGGGGATTGGATAAATGTACTTCGATCACCGGTGTCCTGATCGATTTGATCGCGTCGTGGAGTGCGAGCGACGTGTGGGTATAGGCGGCTGCATTGAGGATCACCGCCCGCGCGCCGCTGGCCTGCGCCTCGTGCAGCCAGTCGACCAGGTGCCCCTCGTGATTCGACTGGCGCATGTCGATCTTCAGATCGAGCTCTCGCGCGCGATCCTCCAGCAGTCCGGCGATGTCGTCGAGTGTGTCGCTACCGTAGATTTCCGGCTCGCGCAGGCCGAGCAGGTTCATGTTCGGACCGTTCAGGACGAAGATCGTGTCGGCCAAGGATAAGCCTTTCGGTTGCGGGCGGGGTTCCGCGGCTTATATCGCGGGCTGCCTCTTTAGCCGTTCGTGCCTCGTGAAGTCGAGACAGGGCGCGGGGAGGTTTCTCGACGTCGCGTGAAGCGACCGGCTAGGGAGAGCTATGCATACCGATCACACCGTCTCGATCCGCGTCAACGGCGAGCATCGCCGCGTCAACGCCGGCCTCAGCCTTGCCCAGCTCGCCGCCGATCTCGGCCTCGTGCCGGAAAAGGTGGCGGTGGAGCGTAACCTCGAGGTCGTGCCGCGCTCGACCCTCGGCCAAGTTATGGTAGAGGATGGCGATGAGCTTGAGATCGTGCATTTCGTCGGCGGTGGTGACGTGGCGCCGGCACTCGATACCTGGACGGTGGCGGGCCGCACCTTCCGCTCGCGCCTCATCGTCGGTACCGGCAAGTACAAGGATTTCGCGCAGAACGCCGCGGCGCTCGAGGCTTCGGGCGCCGAGATCGTGACCGTCGCGGTGCGCAGGGTTAACGTATCCGACCCCAATGCGCCGATGCTGACCGACTTCATCGATCCGAAGAAGGTCACCTACCTGCCCAACACCGCCGGTTGCTTCGATGCCGAATCCGCGATCCGCACCCTGCGGCTGGCGCGCGAGGCGGGTGGCTGGGATCTGGTGAAGCTCGAAGTACTGGGCGAGGCGAAGACGCTCTATCCCGACATGGTCGAGACGCTGCGCGCAACGGAAGTACTGGCCAAGGAAGGTTTCCTCCCAATGGTCTATTGCGTTGACGATCCCATCGCGGCGAAGCGGCTGGAGAATGCCGGAGCGGTGGCGATCATGCCGCTCGGCGCGCCGATCGGTTCGGGCCTCGGCATCCAGAATCAGGTCACGATTCGCCTGATTGTCGAGGGTGCGAGCGTGCCCGTATTGGTCGACGCGGGCGTCGGCACCGCATCCGACGCGGCGGCGGCGATGGAGCTTGGCTGCGACGGCGTGCTGATGAACACGGCCATCGCCGAGGCGAAGGACCCGATCCTCATGGCGGCGGCGATGAAGGCCGGGGTCGAGGCGGGCCGCCTCGCCTATCTCGCGGGCCGAATGGGCAAGCGCCGTTATGCCGATCCGTCGAGCCCGCTGGCCGGGCTGATCTGACGATGCGCCGCCTCGCGCCCGCAATGCTGGCGGCCCTGCTCGTCGGTGGCTGCGGTCATCCGTCGGCGCCGCCGGGGGATCGGCGCGAGGAGAAGGCTCCGAATGAGCTTCAGGTTCTACCGGTCAAGCTCAAGGCGCGCGACGGCGTCACGGTATTCGGCCGCTATTACCGCGTGGCGCATCCAAAGGCACTGATCCTGCTCTTTCATCAGGCAGGGTCCAGCAAGGACGAATATGCGTCGATTGCGCCGCAGCTCAATCGCGAGGGCTATAGCGCTCTCGCGATCGACCAGCGTTCCGGCGGCGGTCTTTATGGTCCCAACGAAACGGCCGCGTTGGTCCCGCCGCAAAAGGGCCGGAGCGAGGATGCGGGCTATTCTACCGCCGAGCCCGATCTCCAGGCCGCCCTCGACTGGGGCATCCGGCAGAAACTTCCGCTAGTCCTCTGGGGCAGCAGCTATTCCGCAGCGCTGGTCTTCGACGTCGCCGCGCAAAATCCGGGCAAGGTGAGGGCATTGCTCGCTTTTTCTCCAGGCGAATATATGCCTGACAAGCACTTTGTCGATCGTGCCGCTCGCGTGCTGACGATCCCCGTCTTCTTGACATCCTCAAGCGATCCCGAAGAGATCGCTGCGGCCGGGGCGATCGCGGCTGCGGTGCCGGGCGGCAGGGCGGCTCATATCGTTCCGGTGGCCGGGGTCCATGGTTCCTCGACCCTGATTGCGGTCAAGAATCCAAAGGGCGCCAATGCCAATTGGCAAGCCGTACTGGCCTTCCTCAAAAAGATTGCGCCCTAAACCTTCCGCGCGAGCCAGACCGTCGCGCCCCCACATCCGGGGTCTTCGACGACATGCGCCATCTCGACCAGGCCGGCCCGCAGAAAGGCCGCGCGATATTCCGCTGGGTCGAGGCTGGCGTGATAGAGCGGGTCACCACGATATTCGCCCATTGATGTGCCGCGTTTCGGCCCGCTGTTGAACAGCAGTCGCCCGCCTGGCTTCAGCCAGGTCGCGATGCGCGCGATCATCGTCTCCTGGTCGTCATGCTCGAGATGGAACAGGCTGCCCCAGGCAAGCACGCCCTCGAACCGGTCCTCGATCGTCAGCTTGCGCATGTCGATCTGCAACCAGCGTTGCCGCGGGAAGCGCGTGCGGGCGAGACCGATCATCGCCGCCGAACTGTCGATCCCCGTCACCGCGAAGCCGTGATCGACCAGATAGCGTCCGATCGGTTCCCCGCCGCCGCATCCGAGATCGAGGATCGCGCCGCCGCGCGACAATGGCATGACGAAGCGCTCGATCCATGGCCGCTCGACGAAGCTGCGCCTTCGATCGCGATCGAAGGCATGGGCGTGGCGCTCATAATGGTCAGCTATGCGATCGGGCATCGCAGCGTCTCGGACGGTTTTTCAATGTGTTGCGAGGCAGGCGCTCGGCGAGCCGAAGGAACCCCGGGCGAGGTCAACCGTTGATTGCCCGGGAGTGACAGGCGCCGGTCGTCGGTGCCGTACGACAATCAAGGAGCACGCACATGGGTGAACTCGTCGATAAGATCAAAGGCAATGTCAACGAAGCGATCGGCAAGGTCAAGCAGAAGAGCGACAATCCTGCCACGCGTGACGAAGGTGCCGTTCAGGAACTGAAAGGCAAGGGTCAGCAACTCGCCGGCAAGGTGAAGGGAGCCCTTGGCGACGATATCTGACACATTTCGTCCCAAAATGATGGAAGGGCCGCGCTGGGCAACCGGGGCGGCCTTTTCTATTCATCGAGCCCCGAAGGTTCGGGTCAGCGTTTCCGTATCGCCGAGATCGTCGTGCCGGCGGTGATCGCCTCAATGTCGGTCTTCAGATGCAGCAACCGCACGCCGGTCTCCGCCATGGCCCGGGCGAGGGCAGGGGCGAACGCTTCGGTCGTCTCCACCGTCTCGGCCCAGCAGCCATAGGCCCGGCCAAGCGCCGCGAAATCCGGGTTGCGCAGTTCAGTGCCGGAAATGCGTCCGGGATATTCGCGTTCCTGGTGCATGCGGATCGTGCCGTATCCGCCATTGTCGATTACCAGGACGAGCATGTCCGCGCCGTGGCCGACTGCCGTGGCCAGTTCCTGCCCGTTCATCAGGAAGCATCCGTCGCCTGCCAGCGCCACGACCGTCCGGTCAGGGTGACGCAGCGCTGCCGCGGTCGCCGCGGGGACGCCATAGCCCATCGCGCCGGCGGTCGGGGCAAGCTGGCAGCCGGGGCCGGCATAGCGCCAGTAGCGATGCCACCAGCCGGAATAATTGCCCGCGCCGTTGCAGATGATCGTATCAGTCGGGAGCAGCTCGCGCATCGTCGCGACGCATGGGCCGAGATCGAGCCTCAGATCGCGAGCGACAGGTGTGGTCCATGCCTCATAGTCCGCCCGGGCCTTCGCAGCCGCTTCGAGCGGAGGGATGTCGATCGCCAGCACCGCATCGGCGAACTCGCGCATGCCGGCGCAGATGGCGAGATCGGCGCTGTAGGTGCTGTTCAACTCGCTCGGATCGGGGTGGACATGGACGATCCTCTGGCCGGGATGGTCCGGCGTGATCAGCGTATAGCCGTCGGTCGTGGCCTCGCCGAGCCTCGGCCCGACGACAAGGAGCAGGTCGGCGTCCTTGATCCGCTGCACGAGCTTCGGATTGGGGCCGTAGCCGAGATTGCCGGCATAGGCGGGCGAGCTGTTGGGGATGGCATCCTGGCGCCGGAAGGCGGCGACCACCGGCAGGCCGCTGCGTTCAGCAAAATTCTGGAAATCGCGCGTCGCCTCGGCGTCCCAGCCGGCGCCGCCGACGATGGCGACCGGCCGCGACGCCTCTCCTAGCATGGCGCCCAGATGGCTCATCACGATAGGATCGCACGCCTGGACCGGACGGCCCACCCGGGGGCGATCCACCGCAACGACCTCGTCGAGCAGCATGTCCTCGGGCAAGGCAAGCACCACGGGTCCCGGCCGGCCCGACATCGCTACATTCCAGGCTCGTGCGACATATTCCGGGATGCGTGCTGCATCGTCGATCTTTGCCGCCCATTTCACGACCGGCCCGAACATCGTCGGAAAATCGATCTCCTGGAACGCCTCGCGATCTTTCGTGCCGCGATCGACATCGCCGATGAACAGCACCATCGGCTGCGAATCCTGCATCGCGACATGGACGCCGATCGAGGCATTGGTCGCACCGGGCCCGCGCGTCACGAAGGCGACGCCCGGCCGCCCGGTCAGCGCGCCGTCGGCACAGGCCATGAAGCCGACGCCGCCCTCCTGCCGGCACACCACCAGGTCGATCTCCGGCGTGTCGTGGAGTGCGTCGAGCACGGCGAGGAAGCTTTCGCCGGGGACGGTGAAGATACGGTCGCAGCCTTGCGCGACGAGCTGGTCGACCAGGATTCGACCGCCGGTACGTTGGTTTGTCATAGGGGTGATTCCTGGACCGGCCGGCGGCATTTTGCTAGCCCGCCGCGCTCGAAAATGAAGCCGGCCGGTATCGGTAGGCCCGGCGGCCGGTCGCCCGTGCAACAACGCTCTCTGTATCCGCTGCGGCGAAACCCGCGGCAGAAGGTCCGCGATGTCTGGGCTTCAGGCAGTCATGGATCCGCCGTCACGACCGGCTTGAAACGTCGGGATGCTTTACACTGGAGGCGGGGCGCTGGAGCGCATTAACTATCGTGGCCTGCGGTTTTCCCTTACTTGAGGGGAATGGCACGCCGACTGCATGGTCTGGAGCATGCCGAGCGTTCATCGCTTCAGCAGGGCGGACCGATGCTCCCTCCGATCTCGCATCGGTCCGCCCTACCCGGCTTCCCGGATCACCACTTCATCCCGATCGACGCGGCATTGCTGCGCTTCGTATCCCTGCGCGGACCGGGCGACAGAAAAGAAAAGGGCTTCGCCGCGGTTCCCACCGCGGGCGAAGCCCCGTCTCTGTCGATGCCGTTCCCGGCCTGGTCGCTATCCGGCGGTCACGACGCCCTGGTCTTCGAAAAGCTTTGCGAGCTCGCCGCTCTCGTACATCTCCATCATGATGTCGGAGCCGCCGATGAATTCGCCCTTCACATAAAGCTGGGGAATCGTCGGCCAGTCGGAAAAGGCCTTGATGCCCTGGCGGACGCCTTGATCCTGCAACACATCGACGCTGTCGAATTCTGCGCCGAGATGATTGAGGATGGCCACCGCGCGGCTGGAAAAGCCGCACTGTGGAAAAAGCGGGCTGCCCTTCATGAAAAGAACAACGTCGTTCTTGGCGACGATCTCGGCGATGCGGGCCTGTGCGTCATCGGTCACTGGGTCTACTCCTGTCACTCTGGAACCGCGGTGGTGAGCTGCAATGCGTGGAGCACGCCGCCCATCCGCCCACCCAGTGCGGCATAGACCGCCTGGTGCTGCTTGATACGGGGCAAGCCCCGGAAACTCTCGGCCGTCACGCGCGCCGCATAATGATCGCCATCGCCGGCGAGGTCGGTGATCTCGACCCGGGCACCGGGGATGCCCCCGGTGATCAGCGCCTCGATTTCTTCGGCTGCCATCGCCATCGTCGTTATTCCGACTGCATCAGCTGACGGCGGGCTTCGATAGTCTGATCTTCGATCGCGCGGCGGACCGCACCTTCGTCGACCTCGACGCCGGCCGCGTTCAGGTCGCTGACCAGCTTGCGGATCACGTCCTCATCGCCTGCTTCCTCGAAATCGGCCTGGACGACTGCCTTGGCATAGGCGTCAGTCTCTTCCGGGGTGAGCTTCATCTGGCCTGCGGCCCATTGGCCGAGCAGCCGGTTGCGCCGAGCCGTGACACGAAACGCCATCTCCTCGTCGCGCGCATATTTGGTCTCGAACGCCCGCTCGCGATCGTCGAAAGTGCTCATGGTCGGTCGTTCCCCTTGGGCGATTTTACGTATCAGGGTCGAGATAGGGTGGGGGACGCAGCGACGCAACCGCTCGCTCACGACCGAGAGAGGCCCGGAACGAATTCCTCCGCGGACTTGCCCGGGGAGGAATAGCTTATTCCGCCACCGTCACCACCAGTTTCCCGATCGCCCGGCGCGCCGCCATGCGGGCGATTGCCTTGCCGCCATCCTCGAACGCGAACGTCTCGGTCACGCGCGGGGCGATCTTGCCGTCCTTCCACAGCCGGAACAGCCGCTCGATATGCGCCTGGTTCGCCTTGGGGTCGCGCGCGGCGAAGGCGCCCCAGAACACGCCGCAGACATCGCAGCTTTTAAGAAGCGTGAGGTTGAGCGGGAGCTTCGGAATACCTGCCGGGAAGCCGACGACGAGGTAGCGGCCCTCCCACGCGATCGAGCGCAGCGCCGGCTCGGCATAGTCGCCGCCGACCGGATCATAGATCACGTCGGCCCCGCCGGGTCCGAGCGCCGCCTTGAACTGGTCGGCGAGCGCTTTCGACTGGTCCTTGTCGAACGGGGCTCGAGGATAGACCAACGTTACGTCAGCACCGGCATCCTTTGCCACGACCGCCTTTTCCTCTGACGAGACAGCCGCCACGACATGCGCGCCGAACGCCTTGCCCAGCTCGATCGCGGCAAGGCCGACACCCCCGGCGGCGCCGAGCACCAGCAGGGTATTGCCCTCGGCCAGGTGTCCGCGGTCGAGCAGGGCGTGGATGGTCGTGCCATAGGTCAGCAGCAGCGATGCGCCCTCGGCGAAGCTTCGCCCTTCGGGCAGGCGGAACAGGCTGGTTGCGTTGATCGCGACTTTCTCGACCAGGCCGCCCGATCCGGTCGTCGCGATCACCCGGTCGCCGGGCGCCCATCCGGTCACGCCTTCTCCGACGCTGTCGATCACACCGGAGATCTCGCTGCCCGGGGCGAAGGGCCGGGGCGGCTTGAACTGATATTTGTCCTCGATGATCAGGACGTCGGGATAGTTGATCGAGCACGCCTTGACCGCGACCACCACCTGGCCCTTGCCGGCCACGGGATCGGGCAGGTCGTCGATGACGAGGGTTTCAGGGCCGCCCGGTGCCTTCGACAACAATGCCCGCATATGCTCGTTCTCCGCTCATCCATGGCCGGTGCTCATTGACGCCGGACTCGTATTTAGAAATCGCGGTATCCCTTGCCAGCGTCAACCCGATCTCGTCCAGCCCCTCCATGAGGCACTGACGGCGAAAGGCGTCCAGCTCGAACGGAAAGCGGTCCTGATAAGGCGTAGTGACGGTCATTGTCTCAAGATCGACTGTCACGGAATCCGTCTTCGCGACCTCGACCAGCCGATCGACAGCTTCCTGCGGTAGAACGACGGGTACGATGCCGTTCTTGAAGGCGTTGCCGGAAAAGATATCGGAAAAGCTCGGCGCGATCACCGCGATCACGCCCATGTCGGCCAGCGCCCAGGCGGCATGCTCGCGGCTCGATCCGCAACCGAAATTATCGCCGGCGATCAGGATCGGCGATCCGGCATAGCGCGGGTCGTCGAAGATATTGTCCGGTTGCGCGCGCACGGTTTCGAACGCGCCCTTGCCAAGGCCCTCGCGCGTGATGGTCTTGAGCCAATGCGCGGGGATGATGACGTCGGTGTCGATGTTCTTCGCGCCCCACGGATAGGCACGGCCCGAAACCTGACTGACTGCTTTCATTACTGGCTCGCGATCGTTCCGTCGGCCGGCTTCGGCTTGGCCGTTGCGGTATAGGCGGCGATGCCGCTTAGCACGGTACCGAGGATCAGCAGTATAAGGGCCTTCTTCATGACGACGTCCCTCCCATCAGGTCGCGGACATCGCTCAACCGCCCGGTAACGGCCGCTGCCGCCGCCATCGCGGGTGAAACCAGGTGCGTCCGCGCTCCAGGTCCCTGACGCCCTACGAAATTCCGATTCGAAGTGGAAGCGCAGCGTTCACCCGGCGGCACTTTATCCGGGTTCATGGCGAGACACATCGAACAGCCCGGCTCGCGCCATTCGAAGCCGGCCTGAAGGAATATCCGGTCGAGCCCCTCGACTTCGGCCTGACGCTTGACCAGTCCGGAACCGGGGACGACCAGCGCGCGAACGCCGTCCGCGACATGGCGGCCGTTCGCCACCGAGGCGGCGGCGCGCAGATCCTCGATCCGACTGTTGGTGCAACTGCCGATGAAGACATGCTCGACCGGGACATCCTGCATCGCGGTGCCCGGCGTCAGCCCCATATAGTCGAGCGATTTCCGTGCGGCCGCCCGCTTGGCCGGATCGGCGAAGCTGTCGGGATCTGGAACCACGCCGGTAATCGGCACGACATCCTCCGGGCTGGTGCCCCAGGTCAGCGACGGCGCAATATCGGTCGCGTCGAGCCGCACGCTGCGGTCATAGGTCGCGGCCGGGTCGCTCGGCAGCGTCTTCCACCAGGCGACTGCCTGTTCCCAATCCGCACCCCTGGGCGCCATCGGGCGACCCTTGAGATAGGCGAAGGTCGTCTCGTCCGGCGCGATCAGGCCGGCGCGTGCGCCGCCCTCGATCGACATGTTGGCGACGGTCAGCCGCCCTTCGACCGACATCGCGCGGATCACCTCACCGGTATATTCGACGACATAGCCGGTGCCGCCCGCCGCGCCGATCCTGCCGATGATGGCCAGGATCACATCCTTGGGGCTGACGCCGAAGCCGAGCGATCCGTCAACGCGGATCTCCATCGTCTTCGACTGGCTCAGCAGCAGCGTCTGGGTTGCGAGCACATGCTCGACCTCGCTGGTGCCGATGCCGAACGCCAGCGCCCCCATCGCGCCGTGCGCCGAGGTGTGGCTGTCGCCGCAGACCAGGGTGGTGCCGGGCAGGGTGAAGCCCTGTTCCGGGCCGACGACATGGACGATGCCCTGCTCGGGCGCGACCGCGTCGATATAGTCGATGCCGAATTCGGCGGTGTTGCGCTGAAGCGCATCGAGCTGCGCCGCGCTCTCCGCATCGGCGATCGGCAGGCGCTTGCCCGCCGCATCGACCCGCGCCGTCGTCGGCAGGTTGTGATCTGGGACAGCCAGCGTCAGGTCCGGACGGCGCACCTTGCGTCCCGCCGCGCGAAGGCCGGCAAAGGCCTGCGGGCTGGTGACCTCGTGGATCAAGTGGCGGTCGATATAGATCAGGCAGGTGCCATCGTCGCGGCGCTCGACGACATGCGCGGCCCAGATCTTTTCGTACAGGGTGAGAGGACGGGAAGCCATGGGGGCGCTCTAGCCCTTTCTTGCGTCCGATCAAGCAGGCGTGGCATTTAATTACGCATAGCCTGGCTTGTCGAGCGGGGTGCCAACTCGTCTGACAAGGCGTTTTTGACGAGGGTTTCGTCCGCATCGCCGTCCCCGATGATCGTGGCACCGGCCGGCCGTTCGCGCAGGAGGGACCTGACCCGCTCCCCGTCCTCGCTCGTCGCCGGATTGTACACGACCATGCTCAGATCGGGCCGGCCATCGACGGCGAACGAGGAATATTCGAACGCGATCGGCCCCAGGATCGGGTGGCGGAGGTGCTTGACGCCGTCGCCATAGGTGCGGACGTCATTGTCCCGCCACATCGCGTCGAAGTCGGGACTCAACCGGCACAGTTCGGCGACGAGCGGCTCGACCTCTGCGCTGGCGCCGGCGCGGGCCGCGTCCGCCCGGAAGGCGCTGACGACGAAACGCGCGACGCTTTCCCAGTCGAATTGCGCATCGCGGACACGCGGATCGAGGAAGATCATGCGCAGGATGTTGCGCTGGTCCGGCGGAAGGGCGCCATAGTCGGTGAGGATGGCGGCGGCGGCGCGGTTCCAGGCAACGACGTCCCAAATTGCAGTCTTCACCAGCGCGGGGCTGACGTCGAGTGCATCGAGCAGTCGCTGCAGGCGCGGCGTGACGCCCTCCGCCGGCTTATAGTGGACCTCGGGCGGACGCCCCAGGCCGAGGAGGAACACATGTTCGCGCTCGACCTCGGTCAGCATCAATGCCCGGACGATCCGGTCGAGCACGTCCGCGGAAGGCGCGCCGCCTCGTCCCTGTTCGAGCCAAGTATACCAGGTGGTGCTGATATTGGCGCGCTGGGCGACTTCCTCACGGCGCAGGCCAGGGGTGCGCCGTCGCGTCCCGGAAAATCCGAATGCCGCGGGATCGAGCCGCATGCGCCGGTCCTTGAGATAAATGCCCAGGGCCTTGTCCTGTGTGCTCATACTGATCCTGTTGGTCATTATACCCCGATAAGATCACTACTTTAACAGGATGATGTGCGCTCCGACAATGGATCTGGTGATTGAGGAGAGCGATATGCGTGTCTTCGTAACTGGCGCCACGGGCTTTGTCGGATCGGCCGTGGTCAGGGAGTTGCTTGGAGCCGGCCATCAGGTGCTCGGCCTTGCGCGGTCGGATGCGGGTGCGGAGGCGCTCAGTCAGGCAGGCGCCGAAGTGCATCGCGGTGCACTCGGTGATCTCGACAGCCTCAGGAGCGGCGCTGCCCATGTGGACGGCGTGATCCATACGGCCTTCAATCATGATTTCTCGAAGTTTGCCGAAAATTGCGAAGAGGATCGGCGCGCGATCGAGGCGATTGGCGCTATCCTGGAAGGGTCGCAGCGCCCGCTGCTGGTCACTTCCGGCCTTGCATTGCTCGCGCCAGGCCGGCTCGCGACCGAGAGCGACGTGCCGAGCCCGGCCTTTCCGCGCGTCTCGGAAATCGCAGCCGCCGCAGTGGCGGCGGGCGGCGTCAGGGCGAGCAGCGTACGCCTACCGCCGTCAACCCACGGCGCCGGCGATCATGGCTTCGTACCGATCCTGATCGAGATGGCGCGGGAAAAGGGCGTGTCTGCCTATGTCGGCGACGGCAGCAACCGCTGGCCGGCCGCGCATCGCGTCGATGCCGCCCGGGTTTACCGCCTCGCGCTGGAACGAGGCGCAACCGACGGTCCGTATCACGCGGTCGCTGAGGAGGGCGTGCCGTTCAAGGCAATCGCCGAGACGATCGGGCGTCACCTGGATGTACCGGTGGGGGCCATATCGCCCGATGAGGCGCAAGCGCATTTCGGCTGGTTCACGATGTTCGCGAGCATGGACGTTCCGACATCAAGCGCGCGAACGAGAGCCCTTCTGGGCTGGGAGCCCAGCGGGCCGACGCTGTTGCAGGACATGAACGATACCGATTATTTCCAGGGGCGCCAGGATCGGTGAAGCGCTCAACAGGGAAGGAGCGTGCTGTCGGCGATGGCGAGACCGAGCGCCTGCAATCGCCACACGCGGTTGAACGACAGCACCGCCATCGAGAGGGGGGCGACGTCGATCCGCAGCGCCCCGTCCAGCAGCACACCAAGCGCTACGGCAATTGCGGTGCGCACCACCATGGGGTGGGTAATCGCGAGGACAGGGGCCTCCCGGCCGGCCTGGACGGCAAGCCATTCGGCAACGCGAATGCCGACCGCGGCCATCGTTTCTCCGCCGGGCGCCCCCGCGGCGGGATCAGCGATCCAACCTGCGATACCATCAGGGTCGAGAGCATGGATTTCGGCCAGGCTTCGTCCGGTCCATTTGCCATGATCGATGTCGCGGAGTGCCGTGTCGATGTCGGCGTCCAGCCCAAGCGCTTCCGCCGTCTGGCGCGCGGCCAGTGCCGGGCTGGTTGCGATATGCCGCGGGGAGGGCAGGGGAATTCGGTATGCCCTGGCAGTTCGTAGCCCGCCATCGTCGAGCGGTTCGGCCGGATCGGCGAATCCGCCGACACGCGACGTCGTCGTCGCGGCATGGCAGAGCAGGGTCAGTCGCGTAGCCAGGCGGGCCTCCCGGAATCGTTGACGTTGTGCTCGGTTCCGTCCTAGGGCGAGCCAAGGACCGAGGAAGAAGCCGGTGTAATTCCGGCACGGTCGCGCCACTGTTATCGATAGCGCCGGGGTGCTGTCGAGAGTCAGACCTTCCTCGGACGATCATCCCGCGGGACGCGCGCTTCCCGGTCAAGGAGCAGTATATGCCGGCTACGACCCTTTTCGCCGACGACGTCTTCATTCCGGTTGGCGGCGAGACCGCGATTCCGTTCGGCGAGATTCTCCCCTGGGCGCTCTTCGGCACGCTCCTCGCGCTGATCTTTCTCTATTTCGTCAGCACCGAACAGGGCGCGGTGTCGCTGTTTAGTGGCAAATATGTTCATGAACTCGTCCATGACGGGCGCCATCTGCTCGGCTTTCCCTGCCACTAAGGCCGGGACGTGGCACGCACTCTCCTGATTCGCGGGATGTTGGCCGGCGTGGTCGCTGCGCTGCTCGCGGTGCTGTTCGCGCGCTTGGTCGCTGAACCGCAGGTCGACCTGGCAATCGCGTTCGAAGCCGCCAAGTCGCATGCCATGGGCGGGATGGACGAGCCCGAACTGGTTAGCCGCACGGTCCAGAAGGGTCTTGGTCTCGTCATCGCGGTGGTGCTTTACGGTGCCGCGATCGGCGGCATCTTCGCGCTGGTGTTCGCTGGCCTCTATGGTCGCTGGTCGCTGCTCGGACCGCGCTCGCTCGCGCTTATGCTTGCCGTGGCGGGGTTCGTCGCAATCGCGCTCGTCCCAGCGCTCAAATATCCGCCGAATCCGCCTGCGGTCGGCCTGCATGAAACCGTCGCCTTCCGGACCATCACCTATTTCGCGATGATCGCCTTGTCGGTGGTCGCGATGGTGATCGCTGCCAAGCTTGGTCGCGGTCTGTCGCAGCGACTGGGCGGGTTCAACGCGATGCTCGTCGCGGGCGGATGCTATGTCGCGCTGGTCGCGGCCGTTCAGGTCGTGATGCCCGTCATCAACGAGGTACCGGTCGATTTCCCCGCCGTGCTGCTGTGGAACTTCCGCATGGCCTCCCTCGCCATGCAGGCGGTGCTATGGGCCGTGATCGGTATCGGTTTTGGCGCCGCCGCCGAGCATGCACTCCGTCGCGGCACCCGGAACCGCGCCTAGCGTATCGCCACGCCCTTGCGGCGTGTCCCATGGTCCTTTTCCGCCAAGTCCGATCCTCAGGCGGCGATCGTTACGCCCCTGCGAAATATCTTGCCTCGATCGTCGCTACACCATATCGGGCGCCTTGATCGCGTCGGTGCCCCGAAAGGGGCTTAAAATGGGAACGCGGTGAGGGTGGCTCGCCACCTGAATCCGAGGCTGTCCCTGCAACTGTAAGCGGCGAGCGCGATGCATATCGCTCCTTTCGAGGGAGCAGCCACTGGGCCGGACGCTAAATCATGCGAGGTCTGGGAAGGCATGCATCAAGCTGTGACCCGTGAGCCAGGATACCTGCCGGCGTCTGGTCGCTCTTGCCTTGGCCCAGGGGATGGCCGCGGCACGGTGAACTCCGTCTGAGCGACGAACACGCGGCTGGGGCCGCATCGGTTCGTGTGAGCGGGTGCCTTTGGTGTCCGTCCGTTCGTGCGCGCCGACCGTTCGTTAACGGCACGCCCCCGCCCAACGTCGAACGACGCCACGGGGGTTACAGAATGAGGTTTATCATCACATCGCGGCTGGCCATGTCCGTCGCGATCGCTGCATGCACGGTTACCGCTGCTCACGCCGAGGATCCGGAGGACGAGAACACCATCGTCGTCACCGGCAGGAGCCTCGAGGAAACACTGCCGCAGGAACTCGCTCGCTACGGCAGCGATATCGAGACCGTCACCGAGAAGCAGGTTCGCGACCGCGGCGTCGTCGATGTCGCCAGCGCCCTCGACAGCGTTCCCGGCCTTTACATCAAGCCGGGTTCGGGTCCGTTCAGCTATGTGGACGTATCGCTTCAGGGATCGCGCACGCAGGACGTGTTGTGGACGGTCGACGGCATCCGCATCAACAACCGTCTTTATGGCGGCACCTCCCCCAACGACACGCTACCCGCCAGCATGATCGAGCGGATCGAGGTGCTGAAGGGCGGGGAGAGCCTGTTCTACGGTACGCAGGCAGCCGCCGGCGTCATCAACGTCGTCACCCGCAGCTTCACCGACGATTTCAACGGTCAGGTCAATGGCAGCGTCGACAGCCGCGGCGGCACCAATCTCGACGGCTATGCCCGTGGCAGCATCGGCGACCACCGGTTCGTGGTCTATGCCTCGCGCAACGACGCTGAGGGTTATCGTCCGTACAGCGTCATGCAGCCAAGCGCGACCGACCAGAAACGCGGATATCGCCTGTGGTCGGTCGGCGGCAAATATCAGTTCGACTTCACGTCGGACCTGCGCCTCAACCTGCAATATCAGCATACCCAGGCAAAGCTGGACAATCTTTCCCCCACGCGGGTCAACACGAGCCGCAACGACCGCAACGAGGAAATCGCCAGCGTCCGGCTCGACTATACCGGCAGCGACACCGTCCAGTTCTTTCTGAAGGGCTATTTCCACGACTGGAAGACGGCCTATGTCCAGATCCTGAACCCGATCCCCGCCGGTCCGCCGATCACGGTGTATCCCGAAGGCACTTTCTGGGGATATCAGGACTATGGTGGCAGCGCCGTCGTCAAGCTGCACCCGCACCGGGGTCTCGAATATCTGATCGGCTATGATTTCCAGAACTTCAACGGTCGCGACGACGTCCTGCTGATCGGCAAGATCACCGAGCAGGTTCATGCCGGCATCTTTCAGGTCCGCACGACCGATGAACTCAGCAAGCGCGCGCGCCTGACGGCCGGGGTGCGCTACAACGAAACCGGCGGTGCGAAGAAGACCGTCTGGAACGTCAGCGGTCGCTTCGACCTGACCGACAGCCTGTATCTGGAAGGGATCGGCGGGACGTCCTTCGTGCTGCCCGATGCCTCGTCGCTCTACGGCATCGATCCGTGCTGCGAGATCGGCAACCCGAAGCTGAAGCCCGAACAGAGCCTCAACCTCAACCTGACGGCGGGCGGGGCGTTCACCCTGGCCGGTGGCGCGCTGAACTGGAAGGCGACCTATTTCCAGCGCACCATCACCGACCTGATCGACGCGACCTATGACGATCCCGCCTTTCCCAACGGCACCTACATCAACGTCAAGGGCAAGGTGAAGGTGCGGGGCGCCGAGTTCCAGATCGACGCGACCGTGGCGCAGGACTGGCATGTCGCGGCGAGCTACACCTACACCCGCGCCCGCAACGAAGGCGCGACCAGGCAGCGGGATCGCACGCCGGAGCAATTCGCCAAGGGATCGGTCAGCTATGCGCCCGAGAGCCTCCCGTTCGGCGCCAATGTCTCTGTCAACTGGGTGGGGGACACCTATTCGTCGCCGTCCGGTTTCCCGCGTCAGAACTACGGCAACTACGCCATCGTCGACTTCGGGGCGCATCTCTATGTGGATGGCAGCGCCCGCCGGAACCGGTTCGGGATCAATGTCGAGAATGTGACGGGCCGGGAATATGCGACCCGGGGCTTCGGTTCGGCACCGGCCGATGCCGGAGGGCGGTTCCTGTATTTTACCCGGGGCGTGCCCCGGACGCTCCGGGTCAGCTACGGCCTGAGCTTCTGAGCCGGTGATGCTCCGTCCTGTCCTCTTCCTGCATCGCTGGCTTGGCGTCGTCATCGGGGCTGTCATGACGCTCTGGTGCCTGTCCGGGTTCGTCATGATGTATGTCGACTATCCCCGGCTCATGCCTGCCGAGCAGGTGCGGGGCCTCGCCCCCCTGCATCTGCCGGGGGCGGACGCATTGGCGCATGTCGACCTGCCGGCTGGGACGCCGCTCTCGTCGGCGAAGCTGGAAATGATGGCGGGACGGCCGGTGCTTCGGGTCGTTCCGATGATCGACCCGACCCGCCCGATCGCCCAGATGCGCATGACGCCCGGCGGCTATGATCTGTCGTCGGGCAAGGCGATCGCGACGCTGCCGATGGCCGATATTCGCGCCATAGCGACGAGTTTCGGGCGGCGTTTCGGCATTGCGGGGCCGCCCGGATCGGTTGCGCCGACGGAAATGGATCAGTGGACGGTCCAGGAGTTCAGGCGCAACCAGCCGCTCTACCGGGTCGACTATGACGATCCTTCGGCCACGACGATCTATGTCGCGGGCAACAGCGGCGAGGTGGTGCAGCAGACGACGCGGTTCGAACGTTTCTGGGGCTGGCTGGGCGCGGTGCCCCACTGGCTCTACCCGACGATCCTGCGGCAGAATGGCGAGGCGTGGAACCAGGTGGTCATCTGGACCTCGCTGATCGGGTGCTTCCTTACCGTGACAGGCCTCTGGGTGGGCATTGCCCGGCTGCGGCGACGGCGCGACGGCAGCATCGGCTCCCCCTATCGCGGGCTATGGTGGTGGCACCACATGTTCGGCCTGTTCTTCGGGCTGTTGACGCTGACCTGGGTCGCCAGCGGGCTCTTCTCGATGAACCCATGGGGGTTCCTCGACAGCATGGCCGGGTTCGCGGAGCGGCAGCGGCTGGCCGGAACCGTTACATGGGGCGATATGCGGGGCGCGATCTCGCGGCTCGGTGCCATGCCGGCCGGGACCGTTCGGCTGGAAAGCGCGCCGCTCGGCGGACGCATGTTTCTCGTCGCAATCGGCCAGGACGGGCGGATGGTGCGCTTCGGCGCCGGCGGACGACCCGAACCGCTTCGGGCTGAAGCGCTGAAGGTTGCGCTGCGGAACGGTCCGCCTGTCGCCTCCCTCGACAGGCTCAGCGACGAAGACGCCTATTATTACACCCACAAGTTCCCGACGAAGCTTCCGGTGTGGCGCGCCATTCTGTCCGACGCGGAGGCGACGCGGCTCTATATCGACCCTGACTCGGGCAAGCTGATCCGCGCGTTCGATCGCAATGGCCGGCGTTTTCGCTGGCTGCAGGATGGGCTGCACAGCCTGGATTTCCCCATTCTCCGGTCACGGCCGCTATGGGATGTCGTCGTTCTGCTACTGCTGGCGGCGGTAACCCTGGTCTGTGGAACGGGTACCTGGATGGGCGTTCGCAAGCTCGGCCGCGACTGGCGCAGGATGCGTCGCCGTCGCAGATGACCGGCTGATACGTCGCTTAATTCGCGGCGAGGGTTTCCTTGGGGGAGATGTAACTGGCATCATGCGCAAAGGGCAGTTCCTCACCGTCGCGCATCGCCTTCAGCACCGCCGCGAAATCGGTCGCGCACCGGAATCCAAGCACCCGCTCCGCCAGGCCTGAATCATACACCCGGTCGATCGATCGGGGCAGGTGCCAGCCATATCGTTCATACAAGGCAGCGGCGTCGGGGAAATGCCGGGCGATCACCGCGGGGGCATCGGCCTTGAGTGCCGCTACCTCGTCGCGTGCGAAGGGCGTTGGTGCGGAGACGATGAAAGTGCCGAAGCCGATCTTCGGAGCCCGTTCCAGCGCGATGACATGCGCTTCGGCCGCGTCCTCCACCGTCAATCGTCGATGAAGCAGTTCATTGGCTTTCATGTTCTCGCCTGACAGGTCGTGGTGGGTGTCGTCGTCCTCGGGAAAGAAACGCGACGTGCGCAGCACGATGACGGGCAGGCCATGGTCCCTGTGGATCAGGCGGCAGAGCTGTTCGGCGGCGAGCTTCGTCACGCCGTAGATGTTGCGCGGCTCAAGCGGCGCCATCTCCTCGTCGATCCAAACCGCCGTCTCGCCTCGCGCCTCGCGGATCGCGGTCGAGATCATCAGCGACGTGGTCGAGGTGAAGACGAACCGGCTCGCCCTGGCCGCGACCGCTGCCTCGATCAGGTTGAGTGTCCCGCTGCTGTTCACGTCGATGAACGCCTGGTTCGGATAGCGCACGATATCCGGCTTGTGCAGCGCACCGCCATGGATGACCGCCTCGATCCCGCGCTCGCCGAACAGCCGGTCGATCAGCGCCCGGTCGGCGACGGTGCCGACGACATCGGTGTCGGTGCCCGGCGCGATATCCAGGCCGGTGACGTCATGGCCCAGGGCCCGGAGGCGGGGTGCGAGGAAGCGGCCGAGCCAGCCGCTCGACCCGGTAAGAAGAATGCGCATCAGCTTCTGCTTTTCCGTTTGGGGAGCGTCGCCACCCGGATCTCGAGCGCGGCGGCGAGAACGAGAGAAGGCAGGAGCGCGATCGTCATGCCTTCTTCGTACCTCGGCGCGTGTTATCGGCGCAATACAGCCGGCTGTTTCCTGTCGAACGCTGCGTTGATGAACGTCACGCTCTCCGCCAGTACCGGGGCCTTGCCCCGAAACGGCCTGGACAACGCCATCACGACACCCTCGTGGTTGAGCCCCGGAAGGACAAGCAGGGAGACCGGCGCCCCCAGCGTCTTGAGCCTGGCTTCGAGACGCAGCGCGTTGCGTGGTCGCACCGTCGTGTCCTTGTCGCCGGTAACGAGCAGCATTGGCGGGGCGTCCGCCCGCGCGAAATTGATCGGCTGGGTCATCCCCGGATCGGCCACGCCCTTCATCGCCTCTTCCGCACGCTGCGAACTCCAGGGGTAGAAGTCATAAGGGCCACTCAGCCCGACCGCTGCCTTGATGATTCCCGGATCGACGCCGGCCGCCTCAAGCCAGCGCGGGTCGAGTGCCAGCATCGCGACGGTATAGGCACCGGCGGAATGGCCCGCGATCGCAATCCGTTCCGGGTCGCCGCCATATTCACCGATATGGTCGCGGGTCCATCTCACCGCTTCGGCGCCGTCTTCCAGGAAGGCAGGGAAGCGTACACTCGGTACCTTGCGATAATCGGGCACGACCACGACGAAACCCGCCTTGGCATAGGCGCGCGCAGCGAAGGCATAGGCGCGGCGGTTGCCCTTGGCCCAGCCGCCGCCATACCAGAAGATCAGCACCGGGCGCTTCGCCTTGGCCTCGCCGGAGGGGCGCCAGACGTCGAGCGTCTGGCCATGCGTGCCGAAGGGCAGGGCGCTGCCCGGCCTGCTGGAGCCGGTGCCGCCGCCAGCCGCGCCGTCGAGCAGGCTCAGCAGGCCGGGCGGGGAGATGAAGGCCGCCATCAGGCCTGCGACAAGGGCCAGAAGGATGGCTGCGGCGATGGCGACACGCCGGATCACACCCGGAAGTCGGCAGTGACGGTGCCGGCGGCGGCGAGTTCGGCTTCATGCCCCGTCTCGCGCCAGCTTTCGGTCAGGGCGACGCTTTCCCATTCGCGCATCGCGGGATGATCGAGGATATGCGCAACCCAGGTAGCGCCAGCGGTCCCGACATCCAGTCCATAGGTGCGGACACGAAAGGCGACCGGCGCGTAAAAGGCGTCGACCGCCGAGAAGTCGGGGCCGGCCAGCCACGGCCCGCCAAAGCGCGAAAGTCCCTCGGCCCAGAGCTCGCCGATCCGCGCGACCTGGCGCTCAAGCGCTGGCGAGGGCGCCCTGAGCGCGACGCGGACACCCACATTCATCGTGCAGTCGTTGCGCAATGCCCCGAAACCGCCATGCATCTCGGCTGCCGCGCAAATGGCCCAGGCCCGTGCCGCCTCATCCCGCGGCCAGATGCCCGGATGACGCTCGGCGAGATACAGGACGATCCCGAAGGAATCCCACACGGTGCGATCGCCGTCGAGCAGCACCGGCACCTGCCCGCTCGGCGAGAAGGCGCGGAAATCCGCATAATTATCCGGTTTCGCGAACGGTTCGATGCGCTCGGCGAACGGAATGGCCAAGGCTCTCATCAGCAGCCATGGCCGCAGCGACCAGCTCGAATAGTTCCGATTGGCGGTGATGAGGGTGTAGGCCATCAGGCCTGATACTGCGCCGTCGTCTTCGCCGCTATCTCGTCCGTCGTCACGCCCGGCGCCATCTCGATCAGCCGGAAGGGGGACTGATGATCGGGCCGCTGGAACACGGCGAGATCAGTGATGATCATGTCGACCACATTCTTGCCGGTCAGCGGCAGGGTGCAGGTCGGGATGAACTTCGGGTCGCCGTTCTTGCTGGTATGCTCCATCACCACGATGATCTTCTTCACGCCGGCGACCAGATCCATGGCGCCGCCCATGCCCTTGATCATCTTGCCCGGGATCATCCAGTTGGCGATATCGCCATTCTGGGCAACTTCCATCGCGCCGAGGACGGTCAGGTCGATGTGCCCGCCGCGGATCATCGCGAAGCTCTGGTCCGAACCGAAATAGGCAGATTGCGGCAGCTCGCTGATGGTCTGCTTGCCGGCGTTGATCAGGTCGGGATCTTCCTCGCCCGCGAACGGGAAGGGGCCGATGCCAAGCATGCCGTTCTCGGACTGGAGCGTCACTTCGACGCCCTCGGGAATATGGTTCGCCACCAGAGTCGGGATGCCGATGCCGAGGTTGACGTAAAAGCCGTCCTGCAGCTCGCGCGCGGCACGCGCCGCCATGTCGTCACGGGTCCAGGCCATTCTTATTTCTCCGTGGGTGCGGGCTCGGCCCAGCGCTTGTCTGCAGGAAACACGTCGTCGAAGCCGCCTTTGAGGCTGCTGCCATAGACGGGGTTGGGAAGCACGAACCAGCCAGCGCCCCATTTTGCCGCGATAGGCGCGGCAAGCGTCGCGTCGCGCCGTGGCATGGGGGTGAGGCCGGCATTGAACAGGTCGCTGAAATCGCCGAGCTGGTCGCCGCCCATCGCGATCACACAATATTTCGCAGCGATGGCTGCGCGGCGGCCGTCCTTCTTCGATCCCGTGGCATCGTCGCCGGCGAGGAACAGGGTGTTGCCATGGACTGCCGGGCCAAGCCCGGCACCGTCTATCGCGGCGCTGGTCTGGGTCGCGTTGCCGGCCGAGCGATTGGTGTTGAACACCACCGTTACGCCCAACGCGCGCAACGCGGTCAGCGCCTGGACCGCACCGGGGACGGCGGCGACCTTGTCGACGCCCGTCTTCTCCCATGCCTGCCAGCGTGCCTCGTCATAGGGTCGGGGGTTGGTGGCGTCGGAATATTCGAAGCCCAGGTTGAGTAACACCGTCTCGTCCACATCGAACACCGCGGCGAAGGGCTTCTTGCCGCATGGTACGAAGCCAGGTGCGGCAAGGGTCACGCCGGGGGCGAGGACGACGCTGTCGACCGGGCGCTTGCGGACCTGGGCCACGACATAGTCGGTCAGGCCACGCCATGCCTGGACGCTGATCGCCGATCCTTCGCCCGAGCCGTAGAGATACTGCATGCCAGCGGGGACGGTAGGGGCGGGCAGGGTGGGAGGCGGAGCCACCGGTTCAGCAGCAACCGGGACAGGCGCCGCTACCGCCGGTAATGGTGTTTGTGCCGTGGAACATGCGGAAAGCGTAATTGCGAGCGCCAACGCAATCCCCCGCCCGCTTGCGGGAGGGGCTAGGGGAGGGCATGTCGTCGGGAGGGAGGCATCGTGTCGGACAGGCCCTCTCCCGACCTCTCGCGCAAGCGGGAGAGGGGAAGAAGGCGCGCTCACGCCGCCACGCGCTCGCGGACGGTGCGGAATTCGATCTTCTTGTCGTAGGGCGCGCCGACGATCATCCGCTTCACATAGATGCCGGGCAGATGAATGCTGTCCGGATCGAGGCTGCCGACCGGCACCACTTCCTCCACCTCGGCGACGCAGATCTTCCCTGCGGTTGCCATCGGCGCGTTGAAGTTGCGGGCGGTCTTGCGGAAGATCAGGTTGCCGCTCTCATCCGCTTTCCAGCCCTTGATGATCGACAGGTCGGCGCGGATGCCGCGTTCCAGGATATATTCCTGGCCGTCGAACACCTTCACTTCCTTGCCCTCGGCCACCTGGGTGCCGACGCCGGTCTTGGTGTAGAAGCCGGGAATGCCCGCGCCGCCCGCGCGGCAGCGTTCGGCCAGCGTGCCCTGGGGGCAGAATTCAACCTCGAGCTCGCCCGCCAGATATTGCCGCTCGAACTCCTTGTTCTCGCCGACATAGGAGGAGATCATTTTCTTCACCTGACGGCTGCGCAACAGCTTGCCCAGGCCTTCGCCGTCGATCCCGGCATTGTTGCTGGCGATGGTCAGGTCCTTGGTGCCCGCCGCGAGAATGGCGTCGATAAGTCGCTCGGGAATGCCGCACAGGCCGAACCCGCCAGCGCAGATCGTCATGCCATCGAACAGGAGCCCATCCAGCGCCGCCGCTGCATCGGGATAGAGCTTCTTCATCATCGTCTCCGCAAACATCCTCTTGGCGCGCATAAGCCATCGGCGCGCCCGCCGGTCAATTGCACGGATACTGCAAGCGCACCTGCACGAAACGCACGCAGCATCGACTAGGCTGCCGGATAGTGCCGGCTCTCAATAGGCAAGCTTCAGGCCGGGCCGGGGCCAGTCCATGCGGACAAGCTGTCCGGTGCCTGACAAGGTGATCCATGCCGTGCGTCTGTCGGGGCCACCCCAGCAGATATTGGTGGTGAACGGATCGGGCGTCGCGATGAACTCGACGAGCTTGCCTGCCGGCGAGATCACGCTGATCCCGCTCTCGCCGATCGTCGCGACGCAGATATTGCCACTCTCCTCGATGCCGAGCGAATCGAAGAATTTGTAACCGTCCGGGCGATACAGCGGGATGCCGGCGCCGCCGAGCCCGATACTTGCGTCGACCTTGCCCGGCCCCGTCACGCTGAACGCCATCAGCCGGCAGGTATAGGTCTCGGCCGCGTAGAGCGTCGCACCGTCGGGCGAGAGGCCGATGCCGTTGGGATTCTCGCTGGGGAAGATGACTTCTTCGAGAAGACTGCCGTCAGCTTTGGCGTAGAAGATGCCGGTGATGTCCCGCTCGCGGGGGCGGTTCTTGCCATGGTCGGTGAACCAGAAGCCGCCATGCGTGTCGAATACGATGTCATTGGGGCCGCGCAGCACGCAGCCGAAATCGCCATCCCGGTAAAGTGTCTCGACCACCCCGGTTTCGGGGTCGATCCGTTCGATCCGCCCGCCTGAATAGTCATCGGCCTGGCCATGGGGGATCAGGAGGCCGCCACGTTCGACATAGTTGAAGCCGCCATTGTTGCAGCAATAGAGCTTGCCGTCCGGACCCATTGCGAGACCGTTCGGCCCGCCGCCGGGCCTCGCTATCGTCTCCGTCGATCCATCCGGTTTTACCCGGGTGATCAGTCCGGCGGCGATCTCGACCAGGATCACGCTGCCATCGGGCATCGCGACGGGGCCTTCGGGAAAGCGCAGCTCGGTGGCGACGACGGTGAACTGGTTCATGCCTCTCTCCCGATTTTCGCGGGAGCTTGCCGGTACGGGGGCGGGCTGTCGAGCGCCTTCATTCATTGATCGTTCACCCGCTTGACTACAGGTGTAAACGGTACGATTACAGGTGTGGTCATTACGGAGAGCGAATCGTGAGCGAGCGGATCAGCGATGCTGAACATGCAGTGATGGAGGTGCTCTGGGACGAGTCGCCCCTGACCGCGCAGGACGTGGCCGAACGCATCCCGCCGGAGCGCGACTGGTCGGCCAATACCGTGAAGACATTGCTCGGCCGGCTGCTGGCCAAGAACATCATCGCGCATCGGGAGGATGGGCGACGGTATCTGTATCACCCGCTCGTCGCGCGGGGCGACTATGTCGAGGGCGAATCGCGTCGACTGATGGACCGGCTGTTCGGCGGCAAGCTGACGCCGCTGGTCGCGCATCTCGCCGAGCGTGACGCGCTGACCAATGAGGACATCGCCGAGATCGAGGCGCTGCTCAAAGGCCTCAAGTCATGACCGGCGCTGGCCTTGTCCCCTGGGCTATCGAAGCGCTGATCGCCTCGGCGATGCTGATGGTCGTGGTGCTCTTGCTGCGCGGGTCGGTACGCCGCGCCTTCGGGCCGGACATCGCCTATGCGCTGTGGGCGCTGCCCGCGCTCCGGCTCTTCCTTCCGCCCCTGCCGCAATCCTGGCGCGAGATCGCAGTCGCGCCAGTGATCCGCGCGAGCGAGCAGATCACTGTCTATGTGATCGAACCGCTCGGCGGAGACGCCACCGCGCCCGTCGCTCAAAATCCCTCGCTTGGCCCCATATTGGTCTCGCTCTGGGTGCTGGGTGCGGTGGCGTTCATCGCCTGGCATGCGACGGCGCACGCCCGCTTCTGCCGCCGCATGCTGGCGGAGACATCGCGCGAGACGGAGATCGAGGGTGGAATCCAACTGATCGAGACCGATGCGGCGAGCGGTCCGCTCGCCTTCGGCATCTGGCGTCGCTACGTCGCCTTCCCGCGCGATTTCACCGAGCGCTATGATCTCGATGAACGCGATCTCGCGCTCGCCCATGAGCTTGGCCATCATCACCGCGGGGATCTGGTCGCCAACTGGGTCGCGCTCGTCGTGCTGGCGCTCCACTGGTTCAACCCGATCGCCTGGCGCGCCTTTCGTGCCTTTCGGGCGGATCAGGAAATCGCCAATGACGCGCGTGTCCTCGCCGGCAAGAATCCGATGCTGCGGCACACCTATGCCTGCGCGATCGTCAAGGCGGCCCATGGCGGCGCCGTTTCGGCCGCATGCCATCTCCACACGATAGAGGATCTGAAAGGGAGGCTGAGAATGCTGAGCACCAAAAGGACGTCGCGCCTGCGCCTCGTCAGCGGCTGTGCGACAGTCGCGATGCTGACCCTCGCCGGGTTGGGTGTCACCGCGTCTGGCACGCAGGCGGCCGAACGCGTGCGATCAGGCGTCGAAAAGGCGACGGGGGTCAGCCTGGCTGAGCTCAGCCCGATGGCCACCGCTGCCTCTCAAGTGGAAGACGGCCCAGCACCGACGCCGGCTCCGCTTCCCGAACCTGCGCCGATGCCAGCCCCAGCCCCGGTCGTTGCGATGAATGCTGCGCCTGTGCTCATCCCGGTTCAGGCGATGAATGTTGCTCCGGCCGCGCCTTCTGCACCTCCCGCACCCCCCGCGGCACCGTCGTGGAACGGCAGCGGCAACGAGAATAGCACCACCATCACCGTTTCGCCGGAAGGCAAGGTCACCACGCGCAAGGTAGTGCGCATCACGCGCCACGAAAAAGACGGCAAGCTAGTGACCGACGATTTCCCCGATATGGCGAATATCCCCGAAGTCTCGTCCCGCAATTGCGTGCGCGACGGCCGGCGCGGCGAGATGGTGATCAATGAGAAGAAGGGTGACAAACGCGTCATTGTCATCTGCACCAACCGCATTGAGCAGGTCGCGCGCGAAGGAGCCACGATCGCAGCGCGGAGCAAAGATATCCAACGCAACGCTTATCGCGGCGCACTGGACGGTCTGCGCGTCGCGCAGGAAAACATGCGGAGGGATCAGGCGATGAACGAGATCGGACGCAGGGAAGCGATTAAGGCGCTCGATGGCGCGATCCGAGACATGGAGGCCAATCTGGCCGAGGTGAACTGAGGGGGAAACAGCTTTCTTCTTCTATTCCTTTCCTCGTTTGGGGAGAGGTGAGGGGCCTTCCCGCGGCGGCGGGAAGACCCCTCTCCTTTGTGATGAACCGGTATCGACGCAAAGCCGGGCTCTTCACCCCGCAAGCAGGGACAGGGTTGCGCCGCCGCCCGCGACCCGCCATCTGCACCGCATGAGCGAGCAACTACCAGGCGTGGCCGAGAAGCTCGAGCCGCTCGTCGTCCGGGTGCTGGCACCCAACCCTTCGCCCTTTACCTATACCGGCACGCAGACCCATCTGGTCGGCACGACCGACCTGGCAGTGATCGACCCCGGGCCTGACGACGCGGGCCATGTCGAGGCGCTGGTCCGTGCGATTGCTGGGCGCCCGGTCGTCGCTATCGTCATCACCCATACGCATCGCGACCACAGCCCCGCCGCGCGTGCGCTGAAGCTCGCCACCGGCGCACCGATCGTCGGTTGCGCTCCCCTCGCGCTCGACGATCTTGGGCCTCGCGCTGACGCTTCGTTCGACGCTGACTACGCGCCTGATCGTATCTTGGCTGAAGGAGAGTCGGTTTCAGGCGAGGGCTGGACGCTCACCGCTGTCGCCACGCCCGGGCACACGTCGAATCATCTCGCCTTCGCGCTGCCCGAGGCCGGGGCGCTTTTCTCGGGTGACCATGTGATGGGCTGGTCGACCACCATCGTCTCGCCCCCCGACGGGGACATGGCGGCGTACATGGCCAGCCTCGACAAGCTGATGCACCGCGAAGACCGCATCTATTATCCAGCGCATGGCGACCCGGTGGAGGATCCCAGGCGCCTCGTCCGCGGTATGATCGGCCACCGCAAGCAGCGCGAGGGCCAGATACTGCGCCTGCTCCGTGCCCAGCCCCAGGCGATCGCGGCGATGGTCGAGCGTATGTATGTCGGCATTGACCCACGGCTCTTTCCCGCAGCGGAGCGATCCGTGCTTGCCCATCTGATCGATCTGCGCGACCGGGGCCTCGTCTCGCTCAGAGGAGACGCCTGGGAGATGGCGGCATGAAGTTCCTCGGCAAGTTTGCCGGTGCGCTTGCACTGATCGCCCTGTTCATCGCAGGCAGCTTCTGGGCGCTCGGCTATTATGTCAGCGGCAAGGTGAAGGGTCCCGATCCGGTGACGATCGCCAGCGCTTCGCTTCAGGGCCTGAAGGAACAGAACCGTCTTTCCGCTTTCGCCGCGCGCTTCGTGGCGGTGACCACGTCGACCCAGTCGCAATTCGGGCTGAGCGCGAAGAAGACGCTGATCATGCCGGGTATGGTCCGCTACGAAGTCGATCTCGCCAAGCTGCGGCAGAAGGATGTGACCTGGGACGCCGGGACCCGCACGCTCGGCGTGGTCCTGCCGCCGGTCGAGGTCTCCGCGCCGCAGATCGATCTCACCCAGATGCGCGAATATGGCGAGGGCGGAATTCTCTCGACCTTCACCGACGCCGATTCGAAGCTGCAGGACGCAAATCGCCGCGCCGGGCAGCAGGAACTGGTGCGCCAGGCGCATGAGGCGGTACCGCTGAATCTGGCGCGCGATGCGACTCGCCGTGCGGTCGAGCGCAGCTTCGCCATGCCGCTCAAGGCGGCGGGCATGGACGTCACGGTGAAGGTGCGCTTCGCCGACGAGGCAAAGGACAATAACGAGGTGTGGGACACGACCCGCTCGCTCGACCAGGTTTTGGGAAACAGGAAGTAATCATGGACGCACGTAACGGCATCGGCGGCACGCTCACCGGCCTCGATCTCCGCGCCGAGATCGATTGGCTTCGCAAGGAGCGCAATGCTGTCATCCTCGCGCATTATTACCAGAAGCCGGAAATCCAGGATCTGGCCGATTTCGTGGGCGACAGCCTCGATCTCAGCCGCAAGGCGGAGGCGACCGACGCTGACGTCATCGCCTTTTGCGGCGTGCGCTTCATGGCCGAGACCGCCAAGATACTCTCGCCCCAGAAGATCGTGGTCCTGCCCGACATGAATGCGGGATGCAGCCTGGAGGACAGCTGCCCGCCCGAGCAGTTCGCTGCTTTCCGCGCGGCGAATCCCGATCACATCGCGCTGACCTACATCAACTCCTCGGCCGAGGTGAAGGCGCTGAGCGACGTGATCGTCACCAGCTCGTCCGCCGAGAAGATCCTCGCCCAGATTCCCGCCAGCCAGAAGATTATCTTCGGGCCAGACAAGAATCTCGGCGGCTATCTCGCCCGCAAGACCGGGCGCGACATGCTGCTCTGGCCGGGCGTGTGCATCGTGCACGAGGCATTCAGCGAGACCGAACTGCTCAAGCTCCAGCAGCTTCACCCTGGGGCACCGGTCGTCGCGCATCCGGAATGCCCGCCCTATATCCTGGATCATGCCGATTATGTCGGCTCAACTCGCGGTATCCTCGAATATGCGCTGGCCATGGAGGGCGACACGCTGATCGTCGCGACCGAGCCGCACATCATCCACCAGATGCAAAAGGCGGTGCCCGACAAGAAATTCATCGGTGCGCCCGGCGCGGACGGCAACTGCAACTGCAACATCTGCCCGTACATGGCGCTCAACACGATGGAGAAGCTCTACGTCGCCCTGCGCGACCTGGAGCCGCGCATCGAGATCGAGGAGAGCTTGCGCCTGCGCGCCAAGAAGAGCCTTGATGCGATGCTGTCGATGGCCAGCGCCACGGTCGGCATGGGCGATCTAGGCCCGGTGAAGGTCACCGGCGACTGAGGCTGTCGAGGCGGAAGGGGAGGTAGGGCCATGTTCTTCCGCAAGAAAAAAGCGACTCGGGACTTCGCCGACGCGCCGGTTGCGACCACGCCGTTCAGGCGGATCGTGACCGGGCATGATCGCGGCGGCTGGTCGATCCTGCGCAGCATCGATACGCTGCGGCCGGTCACCACTGGCACGGGGGAGGCGGCACTGGCGCAGGTCTGGTCGACACCGGAGGTGCCGGCCAACCTCAATGACGATAGTGACGGGACCCGCGGGCCGGGGGATGAGGGCGGCTCGATGATCCGCGTCGTCGATTTCCTGCCGGGCCGTAAATCGCGGATGCACCGGAGTTGGTCGATCGATTATGCGATCGTGCTCGATGGCGAGATCGAGCTTCAACTCGACGGCGGCGAAGTGGAGCATCTCGAGACCGGGGATATCGTCGTGCAGCGCGGCACCAGCCATCTCTGGCGCAACCCGGGCACTGAGCCGTGTCGTGTCGTCTTCGTGCTGATCGAGGCGATTCCCGTCGCGATCGAGGGGCATTTGCTTCGAGAGGAATAGCCCGTCCGCGCCAGTCTCGACCCCTCGATGAGAGAGGAAGGGAATGCGCAAATGGTTAGCATTTCTCTAACTATTAGCACCTAATCGGCGGTAATGTTCTCTGCGACGCCCATGTTTTCCCACTCTTGCGTGCTGATGCAAATAGCCGGAATCCTTCTGGTTTTCGCGATGCTTGCCTTTTATCCGCCGGCAACGGGGCGGATGATCCTGATCCCGCTCGGGGGCGATCCCGCTGAGGCTCTGTCCTTCGCCGTTGGCGGTGGCGCATCGCTGGTCGGCCGCGGCCCCTTTGCCGGATCGGTCGTGGTCGATGGCCATCGCGGAGACTTTGTGAATACGCTCTACCGTCATCATATCCTGATGCTGGCGGCCCCCGCCGCGGGTTGTGGGGCTACGGCGTGAGCGTCGTTGACCTGGACCGCCTGCGCCGGCGCGGCTTGAGGATCCTGGTGGTATCCGCCTGGCTATGCGTGGTTGCGCTGCTCTCGATCGGACTGGCGCAAGGTGCCGCGAGCACCGGAGCCGTCGTCCTCGTCGCGATCGCCGCCAATACGGCGCCGACCGTCATGGTGCTCCGCCATCGCTACGATCGGAATGCGCGCCTGCTGATGGGCAGCTTGGCCGGACTGTACCCGGCGCTTGGCGTCTATCTGCTCGCCGGGCATCCGTGGCAGATGGACGGGCATATGTACTTCTTCGTGGCGCTCGCCGCGCTGATCGTGCTCTGCGACTGGCGGCCGATCGTGCTCGCGGCGGCCCTGATCGCCGTCCATCACCTGTTTCTGCAATATCTTGCGCCCGAATGGGTCTTCACTGGCTCGGGCAATTTTGGCCGCGTCGTGATCCATGCGGTGGCGGTGATCCTGCAATGCGCCGTGCTCAGCTATATCGCGATCCAGCTTCGCGGGTTGCTGATCCGCCAGGCGGAGGCACGGCAGGAGAGCGAGAGGCTCGCGGCCGAAGCGATCGAAGGACGGCGCGAGACCGAGGCTGCGATGGTCGCTACACGAGCGGCGGAGTCCCGCGAAGCAGACGAGCGGCACCGGCGAGAAATATTGGAGGCTGAAGCCGCGGACCAGCGACGCGAGGAAATGCTCGCGCTTGCCGAGGCCTTTCATGCCTCGGTCGCCGAGATTGTCGGCGTCGTCGGCACGGCATCGGCGGAATTGGAAGGCTCAGCCCTGGCTCTCAACGAGCTCGCCCGCCGCGCCAGTCGCGAGACCAACGACACGGCGCAGGTTGCCTCCCAGTCGTCGGCCACTGCGCGGGCGCTCGCGTCCGGGGTCGAGGAGTTGACGACATCGATCCTTGCCATCGCCGCAACGGTCGATCAGCAGGCGAAGCTGAGCGGAGACGCGCGGGCCATCTCTACCGCCGGCCACAACGCGGTGGGGGCGCTCGCCGAGCGCACCACCGCGATATCGCGCTTCGCCGAATCGATCAGCGACATTGCCGGGCGCACCAATCTGCTTGCGCTCAATGCCACGATCGAGGCTGCGCGCGCCGGCGATGTCGGGCTTGGCTTCGCGGTCGTCGCTACTGAAGTGAAGCAACTCGCCGGCCAGACTTCGGGCGCGACGGGTGAGATCCGGCTACTCGCCGGTTCGGTAAAGGGCGGGGCCGACATCGCCTGTGATGCGCTTCAGGAAATCGAGTCGACGGTCGGGGAACTGGCCGAGGCCGCGCAGGAGATCAGGGTCGCGGTCGACCGCCAGCGCGTGACCGCCAGCCTGATCGAAGCGACTGCGCGCGATACCGCATCGGGGGCCGGTCTGATGACCGAGCGGATTGCCGGCGTTGTCGCGGTCGCTGGCGATACGGAGAAATTGTCCGGTCGTGTGTCGGGCGCCGCCACTAGCCTGTCCGGCACGGCACGCGACCTGCAACAGGCTACGGAGCGGTTCGTCGCCCAGCTCCGCGCTGCCTGAAGCGTCGAAGATCTGACCGGGCGTGTAGCCCAGCAACGCGACGTGCCACCTGCGTGGATGGCATACCGGCTTAGCTGTCGCAGAATCCGTGGTGGAGTCCTCGGGCCAGCCCGCGACCGCCACGAGTTGCGGTTTCGGCACCGGCAGGAAATCCTCGATCGCGAGGTCGGGGTGGGGATAATGGAAGCTGTTGAGTGCCATCGGCAGCACGAACCCCTCCGCCGCGTCGGGCATGAAATAATTGCGCCGATATTTGTTCGGAGCAGTCCGTGAATCATCCTCGGAATAACGTTTGCGACTTCGTCGAGCTCCTGGATTCAGGCTCGGACAGGCTGTCCCGAGCCGCGACAATATGCAAGACCCCGCCGGGCTGATCGGGAGCAGGGCGAATCATGAGCTCGGATGTAATGTGCGATGTGCGGGAAGACCGCACCTTCTTCATCGATGGCTTCGATCTCGACGCCTTTGTTGCGGCGACGCTGGCGGAGGATCTGGGCGACGCGGGGGATATTACCTCGATCGCCGTGATTCCGGCGGATGCGCGCTTCACCGGCGTGATGGACAGTCGGGATGCGATCGTCGTTGCCGGCCTGCCCATTGCGGAGGCCTTTTTCCGCGCGCTCGACCCGGAGGTACGGATCGAGCGGCTGGTACAGGACGGTGACAGGGTTCCGGCCGGCACTGATCTGGTGCGACTTGAGGGCAGTGCGCGCGCGATGCTCACCGCGGAGCGCTCGGCGCTCAACA
The DNA here is from genome assembly GCF_028473665.1 of Sphingomonas sp. QA11. GTDB lineage: Bacteria > Pseudomonadota > Alphaproteobacteria > Sphingomonadales > Sphingomonadaceae > Sphingomonas > Sphingomonas phytovorans. Next base: position 723,646 of record NZ_CP098774.1, read on the forward strand.
CGGTGCAGCATCTCTCTGGCATCGCGACGCTGACTCGCAGCTATGTCGACAAGATCCTCGGTACCGGCGCGATCCTGCTCGACACCCGCAAGACGATTCCCGGACTGCGCGTGCTGGAGAAATATGCGACGCGCATGGGTGGCGCGACCAATCACCGCATGGGCCTGTGGGATGCCGCGATGATCAAGGACAACCATGTCGCGGTCGCCGGCGGCGTCGGCGAGGCGGTGCGCCGCGCGAAGGTCGCGGGGATCGGGCGGATCATCGTCGAGGTCGATTCGGTCGACCAGATCGAGCCGGCGCTGGCCGCGGGTGCCACGCATCTGCTCCTCGACAATATGGACCCGCCGATGTTGCGCGGCGCCGTCACGCTGATTGGCGGCCGCGTGCCGGCTGAAGCATCGGGTAAGGTGCGCTTGGAGACGATCCGCGCCATAGCTGAAACCGGGGTGACCTATATCAGTGTCGGCCGGCTGACCCAGTCGGCGCCCGCTGCGGATATCGGCCTGGATTTCACCGCTGCCCGCTGACGGTTGCGTGAGAACAAAAGAGGACTAAGCTGGCGACGATACCGTCGGGAGAGGGCGAGTCGTGGAACGAGCGAAATCGATCGTGATGCTCGATCGCCGCTATATCGGCGCGGTCGCGCCAAGCCCGGTGCGGCTGGCGCTGCGGTTGGTCGCGATCTGGTTCCTCTTCCGACTGGATACCCGGGTGTGGTTCGGCGAGAAGCTGGAGGGCAACGCCTGAAGCGAGCGTCGGTCACCAGGCCGACATCATGGAATCAACCGGGGGAAAGAATCGATGATCAGGCCGACTTCCATCATCCAGTTCGAACGTTTCTATCTCGCCGCGATCGGCGTCGATGCCGTCAATACGATCCTGTCCTGGTCCGACCAGCAGGAACGGGCGTTGTTGCACCACCAGATGTTTGGTGACCTTACCCTGCCGTTGACGACGGTGGCGGGATTCAGCCTCGCATTATTGCTGTGGTTCCTCGTCGCCCGGCAGGGCAGCGCCATCGCCAAATGGGCTCTCGCCATCTTCGTCGGGCTGGCCCTTGCCTGGACGCTCTATGCGATTCCGACCGGCCATTATTCGATTGGGCTGAGCGGCCTGCTGGGCCTTTTCTCGACGGTGCTCCAGGCTTATGCGGTCGCGATGTTGTTTCGCGGCGACGCCAGGCCCTGGTTCGGTGCAAAAACGGGAGCTGGCGCATGAAGCCCCTATCGATCGTCACGGTTCTGCTCGCCGCCATGCCGGCCGCCGCCGGGGCTCAGGCCTATAAATGCGAGGTTCCTGCCAATCTCGCGCGTCCGCGTCCGGATTTGCCGTCGCGGAGCGAGCCGAAGCGTGTGCTGCCGATCGGCGGCTATACGCTCGCCGTCACCTGGGCCCCGCAATATTGTCATGAAAACGCCCGCAGCCCCTCGGCACGGCTGGAATGCGGCAGCGGCAATCGTTTCGGCTTCACGCTGCATGGGCTCTGGCCGGATGGCGTGGGCAAGGAATGGCCGCAATATTGCACGTCGACCGCGCTCCTGCCGCGCAAGCTGGTCAGCCAGCATCTCTGCGCGACGCCCTCCGTGCAGTTGCTGCAGCACGAATGGGCAAAGCATGGCACATGCATGCGCACGACGCCCGCCGCCTATTTCGCGCGCTCGACCGGGCTCTATGCGAAGCTGCGCTATCCGGACATGGACGCGCTCTCCAGGCGCCCGGCGTTGACGGCCGGCGGCTTTGCCGAGGCAATGGCCACTGCCAATCCCGGTTTGCCGGCGGCGGCGATCCGCGTGACCGCCAACCGTCAGGGCTGGCTCGACGAATTGTGGATCTGCCTCGACAAGAGCTTTGCCTATGAGCGGTGCAAGGCGGGGAGCGGCGGCTTGCCGACAAATGCAGCGCTCAAGATCTGGCGCGGACCACGCTGACGCGCGGTTTCGGACTCGCCTGCGAGTAATGTGCTCGCAATCGGCGTCCATTGTTCCGTTCGTGCCGAGTAGGGATCGAGTAGGCAAAGCCATATCGAGAGCCTGTATCGAAGCACGGGTAGCTCGTGAAACGCTTGCCCGTAGATACGCCATCTCGACAGGCGCGATGGCTATTCAGGGCGAACGGACGGGGATAAATGCGCAGCGCTCCAACGGATCGCTATTGATCGATCACTGCCGACGACGGGTGGTGTTTGTCGAGATGGCGCTTGATGATGCGCAGGTTGCGGGTGTTGGACCGGAAGAAAAAATCCGGTACCGCGCCGACCCATGGGATCAGGCCGAGCAGGAAATCCACGCCGATATTGCCCGCCATCCGTGCGATCTGAGTCTTGGACATGCCGAGATTGCGCGCTTCCCACGCCATCCAACTCCCCATCAGCGCGGCGATGACTCCGCCGCCGATCGGGATGATGTCCAGGATCACGTCCAGCCCGACCCTGCGGTTGATGCCGGGAATGACGAACAGCCCTTCGAGCAGATGCTCCATCGCCACGACTCGCTTGCGCACTGACGCGGCATCGCGACCGGTCAGGTCGCCTGCGATCTTGCCTAGGGAATCGGGACTTATTCTGGTCGCGCGGTTGGCCATGTCACCTCATTTGGTGTCGTTACGCAGGTGATTCAACGGGTGCCACGCCCGGGAGTTCCCCTGCCATTGTCCCAGCCGGAGGGCGACAAGCGACCAGCGCAGCGGGCGCGCGATCGGAATATAGGCGATATCGGCGGCCAGCGCGGTATCGGCTTCCGCGATATGCGCGGCGCGGAGTTCAAGCGTGGGCGCATCGCGGGCTGTCTCGATCGCGGCCTGTGCCTCCGGACCGCAGGGCTGGCACGCCGTGGCAAGATACCAGCGTGCACTGTCATAGGGGGCGACGGCGTCGATCAGCCGAAGATCCGCATCGGTATCGATTGGCACCCGTTTCGTTTCGATGCCGATCCTGTTCAGCCCGGCCGCGACGATGCCATAGACGATGGTCGCCCCCGGGCCGTGTGGCAGCGCGATGCGAAGCGTCAGAGTTCCGCCATGCGCCGTCCGCCAGGCCCTGATTCGATCGAGGGCCGGCATGTCGTCGGGAGCCGGCGGATCGGCCCACGCCGGGGTGGCGGGTCCCGATGCGGAGTCGAGCCGGTCAGGCAGGAGTTGGATCGTCACGTTCCAAGAGGGTAGAAAGGCGCTGATGATCGCCTGGCGGTCGACCGATCGGGCCACCACCGCACGGTTGTCTGCATCGGCAAGGAAGCCCTCGCGGTTGACGATCGCGAGGCCGAACAATCCTGCCGCAGGGTCGACTTTCTGATTGGCGGGCGCGATCTCCGCGGCGGCGAGCAGGGGCCAGTCAGCGAAAGTCCCGCCGGTTACCAGATCCGAATCCCGCGCGGCGAAACGTGCGATGGCGCGCGAGGCGCGCTCGCCGATCAGGCGGACATTCTGTTCGGGCCCCGGCTCGGCGGCATCGTCGTCGGGCGAGCGCAAAGGGTCGAACGCCGGGCGCAGCATCACCCCGTCCCGATAGGTGGCGACAATACGGAACGGACCGGTTCCGCCGGGCGGTCGCGCCCGGAACAGCGCCATCTCGGGTTGCGCGAACAGCTTGAGGAGATCGGGGCGGGGACGCTTCAGCCGCACTTCGATCACCTGGGGTGTCATCTCGACGATCTCGTCGATCGCGCTGAGGAACGGGAGCAGGGGATTGCGCGATTGTGCCGCGATCTGGCGGCGGAGGATCGCCACCACTTCTTCGGCAGCGACCGGGCGGCCATCGCTCCATTCGGCATCGCGCAAGCGGAAGATGTAGCTCATACCGTCGTCGATCACGATCCAGCGCTCGGCGATGCCCGGCTCGATCTGTCCCGAGGCGTCGAAACGGACCAGGCCCTGCGCGGTCGAGTCCACCAGCAGGCGGGACGATGTGCCGAGCGACCCCAGGGATGAATCGGCCAGTGCGGGGACGCCGCCGATCGCGCTGGCCACGACCGGACCGGCATCCGATCGCCGACCGCACCCCGCAAGCAGAAGCGCGATGAGGAGAAGGTGGCCTGTTCTCATCGAGGATCCCGGTACAGCAAGCGGCTTGGGTGGATGTTCATCGCGTTATCCTGCCATCCTCGCACGTCAGGCGCCACCAGCGACCGACTCATCATAATAATAGCCTTCGAACTGGTCTTGGGCGACGCGCAGCGAGGTGAGGTCGGAGATTTTCCGCGGATCGAGCGTCTTCACCTCTTCGTCCGATCGTCGCACGAGTCCGCGCGCGGGACACGTCAGGGCGAATCGCAGCCGCCCGCCAGCAGGCTTAACAAGCGCCTCGGCCTCGGCCGGGACCCCGTCCGGTCGGGGCGATTCCGGGGAGGCGATGGGAAAATCACCCCGGTTCCTATCGCCTTGTATGCCGTCCTTCCACCTGCCGTCGTTCGAGTTCGAAACGGGCGTGGACAATAGTCGAATCAGCCGGATTCGATCAGCGAATTCGTATTGATTTCGTGCTCGACACTGTGAGGCTTCACGATGAAGCCCACTTTTTTTGTCGAGGCTATTGCGGATGATGATCGCATTGAAATTCGTATCTATTCTATCCATTGAAATTGTCCAGGCGCGTCGGAATGATTATTCCAGAATCTGCCAGGCTTGGTGTCGTGTTTAGTATAGTTGAAGTAAAATTTGAAGAATTCAAATAATATTGTCTGTACGTATTTATGGTATCTGCGCACAAAGTTGCCGGGACACCGTAAAAAATTGCAAATACCCGATATTTTGTAGACAAGGGCTGGTGAGTGAGCGCATGAGTGCGGTGTTCAATAGAACATATGGCCTCATCGAAAGTATGATCACCGTGTCGCATGGTACAGCGCAAGTGCCGCAGGCTGCTGCGCACTATCCGGAACTGCGGTCTCCGACGACCCGCCCTTTGCTGCGCATGCTGCTTGACCGGACGGCGGTACTCCTGCTGGGCACGGCGGTAGGGGCTGCGATCGGCTGGGCGTTCCAGGCCGGTAGCGAAGCCTCCGCGGCAGCGGTTCCCCCGGCCCGGCCGGCTCCATATCGCCCGGCAACATCTCCGACTCAGGCGGAGGACGCCCTGGTGCGGCAATATGCGATGCCATTCCAGCAGCTTGTGAAGACGGTCGCGGCGGGCAACCGGATCAGGATCGGCGTCTTCGGCGACAGCTTCGGTGATGGCGTGTGGTGGGGGCTCGCACAGCAATTGCCGGGCAAGGCCGGGTTCGAAGTGGTCAAGTTCAGTCAGCCGGCCACCGGCTTCACCCGCTACAAGAGCCTGAACTTGGAGACTCACGCGACCGAACAACTTGGAGACGCGCCGCTCGACATCGCAATCATCTCGTTCGGCGCGAACGATGCGCAGGGGATCATCACGCCCGAGGGCAAATATGCCAAGTTCATGGGGCCGCTCTGGCAGCAGGAGGTCGGTGGACGGCTCGATCGTTATGTCGCGCTGATGCGGCGTCATCATGCGATGGTCTATTGGGTTGGGCTGCCGCGCATCGGCAAGGAGGCGCTCGACGTCGACGTCATGGCGATCAATGATTTCTACGCGACGCGGATGGCGAAGCTCGGCGTGCCGTTCATCGATACGCGCCCGGTCGCTTCCGACGCGCAGGGCAATTTCGCGACCTATCTCAATGATCCGAAGTCCGGAAAGCGGACGCTGATCCGCGCGGCCGATGGCGTGCATATGTCGATGACCGGCTATATCTGGATCACGCGGGATCTCGCTGGCCGTATCCGCAGCTATGCCGATGCAGCGCGCGCCGTGGCCGGCACGCCGACCACCGGCGGGGGCAGGGAAGCCGGCAAATGAGGCCGGCGCTGTTGATCCTCGCGGCGCTGCCGGCACCGGCGGCTGCATCGACCTGCGCCGGGGCGCTGTGCAACCCCGAAGCGCTGGCGCCCTATTTCGCCAGGCTCACGGCAACCGCCGAAGCGCGGGGCTCACCGCCGGTCCACATCCTGCAGATCGGCGATAGCCACACCGCTGGCGATGCCATGACCGGTGCGTGGCGCGATCTGCTGCAAGCACGGTTCGGCGGTGGCGGGCGCGGTGTGTTGCCGCCCGGCCGGCCCTATGATGGCTACGTCACCCGGGGCATGACTGCCTCGATGTCGCCCGGCTGGGCGATTGGCGCGACTTTCGGCAAGGGCGCCACCGCGCCGCGACCGCTGCTCGGCCTTTCGGGCTTCAGCATGGCGGCGATGCGGAGCGGGGCCAGCATGGCGCTGAATGCCGCACCGGGCATGGGCTTCGACCGGTTCGTGCTGTGCGCGATTGGCGGGCCGGATGCTGGCGGGGTAAGCGTCCGGTTCGACGGGCAGGATCAGGGACGCCTGGATTTCGCAGCTCCGTCGTCCCGGTCGATCTGCCGGACGATCCGGTCGACAACGCTGCATGCGTCGGTCGAGATCATCGCCGCCTCCCGATCGCTGACGATCACTTCCTGGGCCACTTTCCACGATGATGGCGGCGTCGCGCTGTCCAATCTCGGTGTGGTCGGGTCGCAACTCGCGCATTTTGCGCGGACCGACGATGCGGTCGTCGCTGAGGAACTCAAGGCATACCGACCGGACCTGATCGTGCTTGCCTTCGGCACGAACGAGGGTTTCGCGCCGCATTTCGATCCCGTCGCATTCGAGGCAGTCCTGCGCTCGCAGATCACCCGGCTGCGCCTGCTGTCGGGTAACGTCCCGTTGCTGTTGCTGGGTGCGCCGGACTCGCTCAGCCGCCAGCCAGCGCTCCGCGCCAATGCGCCCGGTGCCCTGACCGGGTGCGACGGGGCGGGTGGGCAGTCCATGCTGTTCGCGCCGCCAGCGCTGGCCGCGGTGCGCGAGATCCAGCGTCGGGTGGCGGGCGACATGGGCGTGGCCTGGTGGGATTGGCAATCGCGGATGGGTGGCCCCTGCGCTGCCCGCAACTGGGTCCAGCGCGTCACCCCATTGATGCGGGGCGACTATGTCCATTTCAACAATGCAGGCGGACTGGAGGTCGCGCGGCGGCTCCAGGCTGACCTCGACAGGGGAGCCGCGACCGCGGAATAATCATGCTGTTTCCCACGCTCACCTTCGGCGTTTTCTTTCTCGTCGTCTTCGCCATGGTCTGGTCGGTGCGCTCCAACGAGTGGCGCAAGCTCCTCCTGCTCGTCGCGAGCTGGGTGTTCTATGGCGCCTGGGACTGGCGGTTCGTACCGCTGCTGATCTTCTCTGCGCTGATGAACTGGGCCGTCGCGGCGGGGCTCGCGAGCGATCGTTTCGCCGGCCGGCGCAAACTCCTGCTGCTCTGCGGCGTCGCTGCCAATCTGATCATCCTCGGCTTCTTCAAATATTTCGACTTCTTCACTGAACAGGTCGGCGCGACGCTCGCTGCGATCGGTTTCGAGCGCGACCTGCCGATGCTGCGGGTGATCCTGCCGATCGGCATCTCCTTCTTCACCTTCCAGGGCATCAGCTATGTCGTCGATATCTATCGCCGGCGGGTTCAGCCGGCAGCGCTCCTGGACATCCTGCTGCTGATGTCGTTCTTCCCGCACCTCGTCGCGGGACCGATCGTTCGCGCGGCGGATCTCGTGCCGCAATTCCAGTCGCGCCCGAAGCTCGACCGGTCGATGGTATCGATGGCGCTGCTGCTCATTGTCTGGGGATTGTTCAAGAAGACAGTGATCGCCTCGGAGCTGGCGGTCGGTTTCGTCGATCCGGTGTTCGCCGATCCCGCGTCACATTCTGCGCTCGACCTTGTCTTCGCAGCCTATGGCTATGCGGTGCAAATCTATTGCGACTTCTCTGCTTATACCGACATGGCCATCGGGCTGGCCGCGTTGCTCGGCTATCGCTTCCCGCGCAATTTCGACCAGCCTTACCGCGCGACCTCGTTGCAGGAATTCTGGCGGCGCTGGCATATCACCCTGTCGCAATGGCTGCGTGACTATCTCTATATCGAGGCGCTGGGCGGCAGCCGGGCAGGAAAGGTCGCCACCTATCGCAACCTGATGGTGACGATGCTGCTCGGCGGCCTGTGGCATGGTGCGAGCTGGACTTTCATCATCTGGGGCGGTCTGCACGGCGGCGCGCTGGCGGTGGAACGCTTCTGGACGGATCACGCGCCGAAGCACTGGCCGCCGCTGCCGATTTGGGCGAGGTTGCTCGTCACCTTCCACGTGGTCGTGCTCGGCTGGATATTTTTCCGCGCGGCGAGCTTCGCCGACGCCATGGCCTATCTCGGCGGCATCCTGAATCCTTTGGGCGGCCCCTCCGGTTTCACTGCGTCGCCGCTGATCGTGCTGCTGGTGGGTCTCGGCCTTGCGATCCATGCCACGCCGACGCGGTGGATGGGCGGCATTGCCATGCGCATCCGGGCCTTCCCAGCGCCGCTTGTCGGGGTCGGGCTGGCCACACTGATCCTCGTCGTCGATGCCATGCGCTTCGAAGGCGTAGCCCCGTTCATTTATTATCGCTTCTAGGAAGAAGACATGCCTGCTGCCCAGGAATTCCCCGTCGATCTGCCCGGCCCGGTCTCGCAGGAGCACGGGCTGCGCTGGACGACGATCGTTATCGCCGTGGCCACTGTCTCACTGGCCCTGACGAATGCCGCGTCGATTGAAAGCTGGAGCGCTGAGCTGACGCCCGGGCCTCGGGTGGCGCAATTGCTCGACCGTGCCGACAACTGGCGCGCGACCACCGATCGCGCCGGGCTGGGCAGCCCGCGCGCGACGATGCACCGGATATGGAAACGCCTCGAGCAGGCCTCCTGGCCCGGCGATCATGCCGATGCCCAGGCGCGCGGGTGACAATCGATTCCGCATGCCTCGGCTCACCATGGGGTGGACGCTATTAGACCCGGGTCAGCCTGCCTGATGATGTGGTGACGCTGTGAACAACGCCCGTGCTTCGTCCGCGGTGACGGGAGTGCTGAACAACCGGCCCTGGCCTTCTTCGCATCCCGTGCCGATCAGGGAAGCTTCCTGGTCGGCGGCATCGATGCCGTCCGCGGCGATAGTGAGGCCAAGGCCGTGCCCGAGACCGACCAGGGCTTTGACGATGCTCCTGCTTTCATGCTCGCCGACCATGGCATGGATGAAGCTCCGATCGATCTTGACCTTGTTGAGTTTCAAATTGCGCAGGTGGTAAAGGCTTGAATAGCCGGTCCCGAAATTGTCGAGGGCGATGCGCACGCCGGCGGCACGGAGCGCGCCGAGTACAAGCCGTGCATTCTCCATGTCGGCGACCAGCGCGCTTTCCGTGATCTCGATCTCGAGCCGCGTAGGGGAAAGGCCAGCTTCAGCGAGAATGCGCACCATGCGGGCCGCGACCAGCCGGTCCTTGAGCTGGCTCGGATAGAAATCGACCGAAACGGTTACATGCGGCGGCCAGTGGTGCGCTGCGTCGCAGGCCTGGCGCAGAATCCGCTCCGCCAGCACATGAATCAGTCCTACCTCTTCGGCAATGGCGATGAAACGCTCGATGGCGATCTCGCCCTGCTCGGGGTCGATCCAGCGCGGGGTCACCTCGAACCCGATGATCTCGTGGGTCTGCAGGTTGACGGTCGGCTGGTACATCGCCTCGATTCGGCCGGCATCGATGGCGGCGCGAAGCGCGGTTTCCATCGCCGCACGCTCCCGGACACGCAAGTCCATGTCCGCCTCGAAGAAACGCATTGCGGAGCGTCGTTCGGCCTTGGCGCGGTACAGCGCCACGTCCGCCTTGCGCATGGCCTCGTCGACGGTTGCGGCGTCGCCCGGGACGAGGGCAATGCCGATGCCCGCACCGACGCGATGGATCGCCCTGCTGGCTTCGATCGGCAGGTCCAGCGCATCCATGACGCGCAAGGCGATATTGGTGGCGGCTTCAGGGCCAGCGAGATGCGGTGCGAGGATGGCGAATTCATCACCGCCAAAACGCGCGACCATGTCGCCTTCGCGCATCGCGGCGCTCAAGCGATGGGCGACGACGACCAGCACCTCATCGCCGACACCGTGGCCATGGAGGTCGTTGACCTGCTTGAAACCGTTGAGATCAAGCAGGAACACGCCATGCGAGGCACCCGCGCGCGGCGGCGCGGCAAGCGCGGCGCGAAGAGCATCGTCATATTGCCGCCGGTTCGGCAGGCCGGTCAGCCCGTCCTGATAGGCGAGTTCGCGGGCGTGATGTTCCGCTGCGATGCGCCTGGCCATTTCCCGCTTCTGAATCAGATATTGGCGGATGCTGTAGAGGAGCAGGGTGACACCGAGCAGGGCGCCGATGAGCAGAGCCTCATCGAGTTCTATCTGCGCCTGACGGACACCGATACCGGGTTCGTTGTCGAAGATGTCGATCGCATAGGCCAAATAGAGCGCGACGAGCGTACCGACCAATATCAGCGACAAATCCCGGATCGTGAACCTGTGGCGAATGATGAAGCTCCGGAGTCGGGCAATACTCATGAAGAATCCTAACCGGCAGCACATCTCCACCCAAATCGTTGAGAAGTGATGAGTCGGGGGATCAGGTGAACAACAGAGGTCGCGCACGGCGGAAGATGCCTGGTCGTCACCTCTCTACCTAGGGGTGAAACGCCCCGTGCATCAGGAAGGCGCCCGCCGATCGATGCTGGGACGTCGCCCTTGCTCGCCACGAACGGATCCAGGCGCGATGCCTGTCTGCCCCCGGAGGAGGCTGGTGGGAGGGAACAATGGTATATGGTGCGGGCGGGGGGACTCGAACCCCCACAGGCCTTGCGGCCCTACGGATTTTCTTACCAGCTACGGCTTTCGCCGCCGCCCGCTCGGGCGTTTGTGGTCTGGACTATCCCTTCACCGTGCTCCGCCTGGCGGAGGGTAGGTGCTGCCCGTCTAGTCTCTACACCTTCCCGCCGGGCACCTGTCCCGTCGGGCTTGGCTCGGGATTGCCATCTTACAGGGTTCCCCGAATTTGAGCAGTTCTACATCGCGGGTTTCCCCGCGAGCACTCAAGTCTTTAAGTCCGGTGCGTCTACCAATTTCGCCACGCCCGCATGGCTTGCGACGAAGCGCAGGGAAGGGCGGGTGTCAACCCGCGGCGGCCGTCACACGTTCAATCGAACGCGCATTTCCTTGCCTGGCTTGAAATAAGGGACGCGCTTGGCGTCGACCTCGACCACTTCGCCGGTGCGCGGGTTGCGGCCGATACGGGCATCGCGAGCCCGGGTGGAGAAGGCGCCGAATCCACGGAGTTCGACGCGGCCGCCCGTTGCGAGGCGCTTCGAAATTTCGTCGAAGAAGGTAGTCACGATCGCCTCGACGTCGCGCATGGCCAGATCGGGATTGTCGGCGGCAAGCATCTCGACAAGTTCGGAACGGATCATGGCGTCAGCGACTCCTTAAAACCGAAACCACCGGGCGACCATCGGTGCCCGATCTCCCCCACTGACGATCATTCCCGGCTTCTGTCCGGTTCGGAACAAATGACCGCCCGATCCTTGCCTATATCAAGCGTAAACCGCCGAATAGGATCGAATCGACTCAAATTTGCAAAAAAAGCGCCATTTCCGGGCAGGCGGGACGATGCCGCCCGCCCGGAATGGTTCTTACTTCTTGGTCTCGCTGCTGCGCGCCTTGAGCGCCTCACCGAGGATGTCGCCCAGCGACGCGCCCGAGTCGGACGAGCCATACTGCGCAACTGCCTGCTTCTCTTCGGAGATCTGCATCGCCTTGATCGAGAAGGTCGGCTTCTTGGAACGGTCGAAACCGGTGACCATCGCGTCGAACTTCTGGGCGACCTGGAAACGCTCCGGACGCTGCTCGTCGCGGTCGCGGCCGAGATCGGTGCGCTTGATGAAGCCGGTCGCGCCATCGTCGCCGACCTGGACCTCGAGGCCCGCGTCGCGGACTTCGAGAACGGTGACCGTGACGATCGCGTTCTTGTTGAGGCTCGAACCGCCGCCGCTCGATGTGACCGCGCCGCCGGCTGCCGGGGCGCCACGCTCAAGCTGCTTCATGCCGAGCGAGATACGCTCCTTTTCGGCATCGATGTCGAGCACGATGGCCTGAACCATCTCGCCCTTGCGGTGCAGGTTGAGTGCGTCCTCGCCCGAAACGCCCCAGGCGATGTCGGACATGTGGACCATGCCGTCGACGTCGTTGTCGAGACCAATGAACAGGCCGAACTCGGTGGCGTTCTTGACTTCACCCTCGACGGTCGAGCCGATTGGATGCGCTTCGGCGAAGGCCTCCCACGGGTTCGACTGGGCCTGCTTGAGACCAAGGCTGATGCGGCGCTTGTCGGGATCGACCTCAAGCACGACGACATCGACTTCCTGCGAGGTCGAGACGATCTTGCCCGGATGCACGTTCTTCTTGGTCCAGCTCATCTCGGAGACGTGGACGAGGCCCTCGATGCCCGGCTCCAACTCGACGAACGCACCATATTCGGTGATGTTGGTTACGCGGCCCGACAGCTTGGCGCCGATCGGATACTTGGCCGCTGCGCCCTCCCACGGATCGCTCTCGAGCTGCTTCATGCCGAGCGAGATGCGCTGCGTGTCCTTGTTGATGCGGATGATCTGGACTCGGACGGTGTCGCCGATGTTCAGCACTTCGCTCGGATGGCCGACGCGCTTGTAGCTCAGGTCGGTGACGTGCAGCAGACCGTCGATGCCGCCGAGGTCGACGAACGCACCGTAATCGGTGATGTTCTTCACGACGCCGTCGATTACCTGGCCCTCGGCCAGCGACAGGATCAGGCCCGAACGCTGCTCGGCGCGGGTCTCTTCCAGGATGGCGCGGCGCGAGACGACGATGTTGCCGCGCTTGCGATCCATCTTCAGGATCTGGAACGGCTGCGGGATGTCCATCAGCGGGGTCACGTCGCGGACCGGGCGGATATCGACCTGCGAGCCGGGCAGGAACGCCACGGCGCCGTTCAGGTCGACGGTGAAGCCGCCCTTCACGCGGCCGAAGATGACACCCTCGACTCGTGCGGTCTTGGCGAATTCGGTCTCGAGCTTGTCCCAGGCGGCTTCGCGGCGGGCGCGATCGCGCGACAGCATCGCTTCGCCGTGCACATTCTCGACTCGGTCGACATAGACTTCGACTTCGTCGCCGACCTTCAGATCGGCCTTCTGGCCGGGCATGGCGAATTCACGGAGCGGCACGCGGCCTTCCGACTTGAGGCCCACGTCAATGACCGCGAGATCATTTTCGATCGCGGTGACGGTGCCCTTGACGACCCGGCCTTCAAAGCCGTCTGCGTCGCCGAGCGTGGCTTCGAGGAGTGCCGCGAAATCATCGCGGGTTGGAGATGCCGAAGTGGCCATAAATTCTTGATTCCTAAACACTATGTTTCCGGCCAGCCGGTTGTTTCCGGCGGTCTTGGCCTATATGCCGCGGCGGCCGATTGCCGGTCGCGACGCCCAGCGTCCACCGCCCTCGCGAAGATCACCGACAAAGCGAAAAGGGCGCGTAAGCAGGATCGGCAAGTGCCATCCGTCCGGGATGGGTGCCGTTTCCGCTTCGCGCCTCGCCCGGCTAGGGTGTTTCCACCTGCGCCGCTGTCCGAGCCTCCACGAGCGCGATCGCCCGCTGGATGGCGGCGTCTATAGAGAGAAAGCTGGTGTCCAGCAAGGCGGCATCGCTGGCCGGTGCCAGGGGCGCGACGCCCCGCGTGCTGTCGCGCAGGTCGCGGGCGCGGATGTCCGCCAGGACCCGGTCGAGGCTGACCTGCGATCCGCGCTCGCGCAGTTCGGCGTGGCGGCGCTTGGCCCGGATCATCGGGGTTGCCCGGATGAACAGCTTGGCGTCGGCCTCGGGGGCGATGACGGTGCCGATGTCGCGGCCGTCGAGCACCGCGCCACCCGGCTGGTGCGCAAAACGGCGCTGGCGATGGAACAGGGCCGCCCGCACCAGCGGATGCGCCGAAACGATCGAGGCGCATTTGCCGATCTCATCGCTGCGCAGTTCGGGATCGTCGAGCAGGTGCTCGTCGAAGTCGCAGGCAGCTACCGCGTCGGCCTCTATCGTGGGGTCGAGTTCAAGTCGCTGCACATTGGCGGCAACCGCGCGATAGAGCAGCCCGGTGTCGAGATGCGGCAGGCCGTAGCGCCTGGCGAGCGCCCGCGCGATCGTCCCCTTGCCCGATGCGGCCGGTCCGTCGACGGCGATGATCATGATGCTGCCACTGTTTGCGAACCCTTCAACGCGTCCAGCGTTTCGAGGAACATAGGGTAGGAAGTTGCGATGGGCGACACATCATCGATGGTAAGCGACGATTTAGCGCCGAGGCCAGCCACCGCCATGCTCATCGCGATGCGATGGTCGAGCTGCGAGGCGATCGTTGCGCCGCCCGCGATCGGTCCGCCGCCATTGCCCTGGATCGCGGCGCCGTCCTCATATTCCTCGACCGCCACGCCGCACGCGCCCAGCGCGTCGGCCATCGCGGTGATGCGGTCCGATTCCTTGACCCGCAGTTCATGCGCGCCGCGGGCGATCGTCCGCCCCTCCGCAAAGGCTGCAGCGACGAACAGCACCGGATATTCGTCGATCATGCTCGGCGCGAGATGGGCTGGCACCTCGATCGCCCGGAGTGGCGCGTGACGGACGCGCAGGTCGGCGACGGGCTCCCCGCCGACGATGCGCGGATTCTCCTCGACGATATCGGCGCCCATCATGCGCAGCGCCTCGAACAGGCCGGCGCGCGTAGGGTTGAGTCCGACATTCATTACCAGCACGTCGGATCCCGGAACGATCGACGCGGCGACCACGAGGAAGGCCGCGGACGAAGGATCGCCCGGCACGACGATCGATTGCGGCTTCAACTCGGCTTCGCCGACGAGGGAGATGATCCGCCCCTGATTCGTTTCCTCGACGCTCAGTTCTGCGCCGAAGCCGCGCAGCATCCGTTCGCTGTGGTCCCGGGTCGCGATCGGCTCGATCACGCGGGTGATGCCGGGCGTGTTGAGGCCGGCGAGCAGGATCGCCGACTTCACCTGCGCCGATGCGACCGGCAACGTATAGTCGATCGGCACCGCCGGGTTCAGCCCGCGCACCATCAGCGGCAGGCGCCCGCCCGGACTCGACGTGAAGTCGGCGCCCATGCGTGACAGCGGTTCGATCACGCGGCCCATCGGCCGCTTCGACAGCGAGGCGTCCCCGGTGAAGGTGGTGGTAATCGGGTGGCTCGCGACCAGCCCCATCAGCAGCCGCGTCGAGGTGCCCGAATTGCCCATGTCGAACGCGGTTTCCGGCTGGAGCAGTCCGCCGACGCCGACGCCGTTTACAGTCCAGATGCCGTCGCTACCGCGCTGGATATCGGCGCCCATCGCCCGCATTGCGGCGGCAGTGGCAAGAACGTCCTCGCCCTCAAGCAGGCCTTCGATCCGGCTTTCGCCGACCGCGAGCGCCGACAGCATCAGCGATCTGTGGCTGATCGATTTGTCGCCAGGCACGGCGACGGTGCCGTGCAGCGGGCCGGAGGGGAGGATTTCGAGCGGGCGGGGCAGGGGGTGCGGCATTGGCGCGGGCTTTTGACAGTGCGCTTGCGCTATGGCAAGGCGCGCCCCACTTTGCGGGCCATCTCGCAAAACTCCCATTTCTTCGAAAGGTCGAATCGGCATGATCAAGCCGGAATGGGGCACGAAACGGTCGTGTCCGAAATGCGCAACGCGCTTCTACGATCTCGGCAAGGACGATCCGATCACCTGCATCGAATGCGGGTCGACCTGGGTGCCCGAGCCGATTCTGAAATCCAAGCAGCCTCTGCCGTTCGACGCGCCGAAGCCCGAACTCGTCAAGAAGGATGCTGACCTGGTCGGCGACGACGATGAGGATATCGACACCGGTGAAGATGAGGAGCCCTCGCCCGACGACGAGGTCGATCTCGGCGGCGACGACGATCTCGGCGTTGAAGCGCCGACGGACGAAGACGAGCATTGATCGCATGAAACGGGGCGCTTCGGCTTCGGCCGGGGCGTCCCATTGAATTTTGTTTGAAAAATCGACCGGCATGATGATCACACCGCTTGCCAAGGTCGCGTCGCCTAGGTAGGGGCGACGCCTTCGCGGGGTTCCAGGCCCGCGGCGATGGGGCCGTAGCTCAGCTGGGAGAGCGCTGCAATGGCATTGCAGAGGTCAGGGGTTCGATCCCCCTCGGCTCCACCAATCTCCCAGAGAGATTGCATTATTCCCGCGAACGGACGCTGTCAGGCGGACTCATCTTCAGGCAGATCGTTACTTCGGCTCGCGCGGGAATCGCCGTTGGCGGTCGAGATGGACGCGCAGGCGATTGGTCCGCGTCATTGAGCGGCGGATATCATCCTTGTTGATCATCCAGGAAAGAAGCACGGCGCTCTTGCCGCGCGATATTGCACGAAAGCGAACTACATAGGAGCGCAGGTCGCCCCAGAGCCCCTGATCGGGCCGGCCATATCGAGTTCGCACTTCGAGCCTCGGCGGCACAAGTCCTCTCAGCAATGTTCCGCAGCGCGCGCGCCATCCGGATTCGCCGGCCAGCGCCTGGCCTAGCCGGGCGCCGACAATGGTCGTGGATCCGGAATAGAGGCCCAGCGATGCCAGTCCTTCGGGCAGTAGCGTGGTCGTGGCTGGATCGGCGGCACCGTCGAGGAGATGTCGCGTGGGCACACCGAGTGTTTGCGTGACCAGATGAAGCGTGAGTCGAACCGTATCGGTCAGCGCCCATGCTTCGGCGCGCGTGTCGATGATCCTCCAATCCAGCGGCAACGCGGGATGGTCGAGCAGCTCGGCGATATCCCACAGGCTCGTCAGCGGCGCCTCGAAGAGATGGTGCTGCAGGTGCAGGCAGAGATATAGAAACAAATCCTCCGGCGCCATCATCCGGGCGCCCGGGGGGAGCGCGTCATGAGCCAGGCTGCGCGACCAGATTCCGGCTATGTCGATCAGGGCGCCATGCCTGTCGCCCGCCAGCCGCCAATGGAGCTCGAGCGGAAGCTGGTTCGGGTTCGGCGTCGTATAAATAAGGTGGTGTTGCCAATCGGCCGACCGCATGGCGGCATCCGGTACGGCCGCCGCGTTGAAGCCGAGAGTGACGAGACTGGCATGATAGGCCATCGCGTCCTCGTCCTTCACCAGGAAGTCCACGTCGCCCATCTGACGATGCCCGAGATTGCCATACAGGCGATCGGCAAGGTCGATGCCCTTCAGCAGCAGCATCGGGCGCCCGGTCGCGGCAATGGCTTCCGCCACCAGGCTGCGCGCCTGCAACGTCCTTGCTGCCACCGCCATGCCATGGGCACGCAACCGCGCGGCAAATGGTGCCGGCGGCTGGAGGCGGGCGCGACGTAACCGGCGAGCGAGCAACGAGAGGCCGGCGCCTCGCTCGACCAGTGCGAACAGGTCGGGCCAATCTGCGTCGGTCAGCCCGGCAAGCCGCCGATCGCCTTCCGAATCCCAGCGTAGACAGCGAAGCGCTGCCCCCGGCATGGCCATATCCTTCTCCGACACGAAAACGGATTCAGGCGGCGATACGTATCAGGGATTGGTCGGCCAGCTCGTGCAGGAAGGCGGTGACATCCTCCGCGATCCGATCGGCACCGGCGCGATACCGTCGCGCGAGGGTGTCGCAGAGACCGCTGACGGTCGTCGGGGTCGCGATCCTTTCCCAGATCTCGCGGCCGATGTGGTCGAGTCCGATGTAGCGGCCCGTCGCGATGTTGAGGATGACGAGGTCATCGTCAACGCCGGTTGCCGGCAGGGACGAATCGCGGACGACGACCGTGCCCAGGCCAATCGGCCGGTATTGCTGTTCCACCTTCTCGACCCCTTTTATGCTCTGTGCCAGCCTGTGGGCTCAGGGGGCCGTAACGTTGCTTTCCTATCCTATCAAGGCGGAGAGGTTCGGCCCGATCGCCCGATGCGGCGGGCTATCAATCAGCCATGATCGCCGCCAGGACCCTGTCCATCGTCCAGTCCGTATCGGGGCGCGTGATGCGCAGCATCTCGACGCTCTGCAGCGCCCGCGACACGAGCATGGCGCGAGCCGCGATCGCCTCGATCAGATAGGGGCCGTAGACGCTGTGGATCAGCAGAGGCAGCTTGGCGCGGCCCGTCACCCGCTCGATCCGCACGGCCGGCACCGGCCCGCGCTCGAGATGAATGATCCTATGGAGCCGCCGCGGCGGCCTGACCGGCGCGACAAACGCCGGCACTGCCATCTTCATCCTGTGCCACGCGTTGCGCGCCAGTCCCCGGCTGTCGAGCGCCAGGGCATCCGAGGCCTCTTCGAATAGGTGGACGTGCCGTGCGCCGGCGGGGACCTCAATGATTTCCGTCCGATCAAGGCTCAGGGCGCTGACGTCGTCGGTGTGCAGTGGCCAGCCGAGGCGGGTCATCGCGGCTGCGGTGGTCGATTTCCCCGCCCCGGAATCGCCGCAGACCAGCACCACCCCATCCGGCGAGACCACGCCTGATGCATGCAACACCAGCAGATCGCGCTGGCGCAGCAAAGCGGCCAGCATGGGGTTGAGCAGCACGTGCCGGAACAGCGCCTCGTCGCATTGCGGTCCGCGCTCGAACAGGATGCGGTTGCCATGCTCCGCGAGGAATTGACCGGCACCGGGCCCGGCACGCATCAGATAGGCATTCGGTGAAGCTTCGTGAGTCGCGTCGCGCACGCGGGCATCATCGAGCGCGGGCGGCACATGGCCCTCGCATATCATGACATCGGGGATCGCTCCGGGGTTGGCGACAGCAAGTTCGTCGCAAGCGAACGGCAGGGAAAGAACCAGCCCATGGGCAAGGTGAAGATGAGACATGCTTCCGCTTCCCCGCGCCCGTTTCAGTAACGCGTGCCGAAACCGTTGACGAACAGGCCCGCCATCAGGCCGCGCGTCAGGACGGTGCCCGCGAGGTTCAGCGCCTGGCCGTTATCCTCGACCTGAACCTGCTGCCAGACACGGCGCATCCGCGCGACATCGACATATTCGGCGCCCGGGCCGCGTGCCACCTCGGCCAGAGCTTCTTCCACATCGCCGGCGAATTGTCGCAGCCGCGGGACGAGGTCGCCGGACTGGCGGCCGATCGATCGGTTGAGACGGACCTCGTCCGGAAGCCTTCCCTTCATGGCTTCGCGCACCAGCCACCGTTCGACGCCGGTCTGAGGATCGACGTAGAGAGAGTCGGGGATCGACAGACAGAATTCGAGCAGCCGCGGGTCGGCTGTAGGGTCGGTGATCGAGATTCCCGTCGCGGCGCCGACCTCGGCATAGAGAGCGCCCACCTTCAGCGCGCCCGGACGAATGAACCGGAGCCGCTGCTCGCGGCAGCGCCGATAAGGCCCTTCGGCGCGATCGTCGCGCCAGCGCTCGCCAAGCCGGATCCGGTGCGCGAAATCGGTCCGTATCGCGGTGCTCGGATAGTCGGGACGTGCGCGCAGGCGGCGATAGAGACGTTCCATCGGCCAGGGCAGCAGGCGGCGCAGCCGGAGCTTCGCCATTTCCGCCAGCCCGTCACGCTCGATCTGGCGCCAAAGCGGCAGCGACGTCGGATCGCCGTCCCAGGAGATACCTCCATTGCCCATCTGGCCGAGCAGCAATAGGCGGTTGCCGTCGCGCGCGGCGGTCCGGAAAAGGTCCAGCAGCCAGAAGAAGCCGGGCGCGGCGTGCTCAGGCTCGCGCGTGATCGCCAGCATCTCGCGGATCGCGCCAATCGGCGAGACGTTCGCCGCGTCGATCCGGGTAAGGTCGATCGTTCCGCCGGCCCGCGCGGTGGCCGATGCCAGCGGATACTCGTCGCCGATGCCGCGGCCGACATATGCGCGCGGATCATGGATCGGTGTCGAGACATAGGCGGAGAGCCGCCTTCCATCTTCGGCCAGCATCGGAGCGGCGGTGACGGCGACCGAGCCTGAATCGAGCCCGCCGCTCAGCGTTGCCGCAACGCCGCCCTCTGACGGCAGGCGATCGCGCACTGCCTGGTCGAACAGTTCGCGAAATCGAACGACATAGTCCTCGCGCCGCGGAAGCCGCGTATCGGCCACGTCCTCCAGTCGCCAATAACAGTGCTTGTCGAACCGGTCCGGCGTCACGCGCAGGGAATGCGCCGGCGGCAGCCGCGAGATCGAGGCATGCACGGTCCGCTCGCCATGATAGGCGAACCAGGACACGAGCGTCTGGGCGACATAGAGTTCGTCCATCGCCACCGGGGCAAGGTCGAGCGCAAGCAGGTCTTCCCGTGACGACGCGAAGGCGAAAACGCCTGGCGCGGCATGATGATAAAGGGCGGTGTTGCCGAACGGATCGCGCGCCAGCGACAAAGTGCGGGCCGCCGGATTCCAGCCGACGATGCGCCAGTCGCCGTGGATCCGTTTATATGCTTGCTCGCCCCACCGCGCGAATGCTTCGTGCAGCAACTCGGCATCGCTCGGAAGGCTGCATGCGAGACCGAGTTCGCTGCCAAGTTCACGCCGGTTATGGACGGTTCCGTCGCTGAGGATCGTCAGTGGAAAGGGCGCGCGGGAGCGGGGCGGTACCGGGCCCCAGAGCATCGCTGTCCCGTCCATATAGACAGGCGCGCCAAGTCGCGCGCGGCCGATCGCTTCGAGGCGGGAAGAGGTGGCAGGATCGGTCGCGGTGCGGAGGAAGAAACCGAAAAGCCGTGTCATCGGCGGCGCCTAGCCGATCAAGTCTGCCCTGGCGAGAGGTCCCGGGCTATCGAGTATGGGGGGTGACCCATTTTGGGTAAGGTGCTAGATGGCTCATGACCAAAATGGTCTAGGCGACGCCGTGGAGGGACGGCTGTCGTTTCGGCGCTGCGAGATCCTCCATGCTGTTTCACAAGCAAAAAAGGGAAATCTCATGGCCTCCGTCTGGACTGATGATGAAACCGCGGAGAGTGCGCAGTGCGAGTGGCATCGCCCAACTCTCACCACCTCCGTGATCGAGGAGATTACGCTCGGCAAGCTTGGCTCGCAATTCGACGGCCCGGTGCAGCCGGCCGTTTTCAGTGACGAATAAAAGCACCGCCGGCAGGGCATAGCGCCGACGACTGGAGCTTGGCTGCTTCGCAGGGCCATCTTATGCCCATCGCGAAGCAGCCTTCATAAGGTTCGGCGGCCGTTGCGACGAGACAGGCTGCCGTGCTTCTGCCGATTGGTCATCCAGGGGCTGATCTGCCTGATCGATAGCCTTGTTGCCCTATTTATTGCCCGTTGAGACAACGCTGGACGATTCCTGTATCGGCTCCGCCAGTCCCGTGTCCGGCAATGATGTGGCTAGATGTATGAGCCCGGGCTTTAAGGGCGCAGCATCCGTGCGAGCATGGATGGATGGGCTATAGGACAAGTTCTGCGCGGGAGCGCCCGTACGACAGACGCGATCTCGACTTGGTCGTCGGTGACGGCCTGCCCGGTGCGTGCGAGCCGCTCCACTTCACTGCGATTCTCCGCGCTGGCAGGCGTCGCATGGAGCGCGAGCAGGTGGTTCAGCGTATCGACCACCATGTGGATATTCGAACCCTTCTTGCGTTTCCCACCGTCGCAGCAATGTTCGACGATATGTCGCGCATCGTCGCCAGCAACATTGGAATCGGACGGAAGGTCTGCGGGCCAACATAGATCTTCGCGAAGAAAGGCCACGTGCAGATCGTCGCTATAGGGATCAGCGCCGCTGGCAAGTGATAGGCGGCGAGCAATCGAATCCATTGTGGGACAATCTCTACACGAGGTGATGGGCGAGCAGGGAGGTGTGACGTAACGCGCTGAAATATTGAAAAACTCGGCTGCACCCGGCATTCTCGCGTACGATTGCCGGTAAACCAAATTTTCGACGTGTGGCTCGGGTTTTTACTAGCGGTGAACCCGGCGAGCTGATGCATGTCACACTGCCGTCCAATCTGCGTGGTCTATAGAGAGCGGTTGTCACGACTTCATGCGAGTCTTCATGCCTGGCCCGAACCGAATCAACATTTGGGGTTTGACGTGTTCCTGCGTCGCGCATGGAACGATTATGGGCGGACTCTTCTTTTCGGGTTGGAATACGCCGCCGCGCGTGCTTGACCAGCATGAGTCGCGCAGGCCCTTGCTTGTTGAGCTCATTCCGCTTGAGGCCGAAGGCACTTCCCGCGAGGCCGTCGCAAGTCCGGCACTCTCCAGGCGACGGCTGGCGTCGATCGGCATTGGTACCGCGCAGACGCGGCCGATGGTGGCAACGCAGCCGGTCAAGTTCGCGAATGTCGCGGCCAGCAGCAGGACGGCGTCATCCTCACCCGACGGCGGCGGTGGTGCGCCAGCAGCAGCATCCGCCGCCGAGCTCAATGAATATCAGCGCCGACTCTATGACATCGTCGCGCGCAACAGCCGTTATCCCGGCGAGGCAAAGCGCTTGCGGCTCTCCGGTATCACCTATCTGGCGTTCCGGCTCGACCGCCTGGGCAACGTGCTCGACAGCTGGGTGCAGGAAAGCTCGGGGTCCGAATTGTTGGACGATGCTGCTCTCGACGCCTTGAAGCGGTCGCAGCCGCTGCCGCCAATCCCGCCTGGCTTGCCGTCGCGTATGGACTTCGTGATCGAGATAGATTCGTCGCTCCTGCACCAACTCGCCCTATCGACCGGCGGCTAGCGCGCGTGAGCCCGGCTCAAGCGACGGTTTCGCGGCGAGCGCCGGGCCGATGAATACGTCCGCTCGGGATATCCTCGTCGCGCTGCTGGTTTCCGCATATCCGGACCTGAAGCGTCGCCTAGCCGGCAGGCTCGGCTCGACCGAACTCGCTAACGACGCGCTCCACGACACCTATGTCCGGCTACATCGCGCCGAGATCGAGGGCGAGGTACATAATCCGCGTTCCTACCTGATGGCGATGGCCCTTAACATTGCGAGCAATTCGGCACGGAGCGAGGCCAGGCATTTGTCCGCGTTCGAGGTCGAAACGCTGATCGATATTCCCGACGAATCACCTGATCCCGTGCGCGCGGCGGAAGCGCGATCGGAGCTCGCGGCTGTCGAAGCAGCGCTCCTGAGTCTGCCCGAGCGAAGGCGGACGATCTTCCGGCGCTTCTGGGCACAAGGTGCGACATACAAGGAGTTGTCTTTGGAAAATAACGTCTCCGAGCGGACAATTCGACACGAGCTGCTACTCGCAAATCGCCATGTTCATCAGGCGACGGAAGATTTATGTGCAGCCGAGTTGCAAAATCGGCTTTCTCAAGTGTCATCTAAATAAGAGGGCGTGAGCATGATCCTGTGCGCGGCGCTCCTTTCAGAGCATGTGGCTGGCTTTCGGGGATGACGGAAGGGACGCGATGGACCGATGCCGAGCTGGCGCGCCTCCGACTGGAGGGGCTCGACCACTTGACGCATCTGCGGTCCGGCACCGCGACTGAGCACGACGCCGTCGAATTCGTCGCCTGGCGTATGCGCAGCCGCGCGCATGAGGAAGCATTTCGTTCCGCAGTTCGGCTGAGCCGACGGGTGCGGGAGGCCGATGCCGCCAATGCTGCCCGCATGCTGTCGAGGATCCGGATCGCGAGCAACGATACCGACAATGTCGAAAGCGTGTCCGAGGCAACCGTCGTTTCGCTGAACAGTGCGGCGCACGCACGGCTCTCCCGCAGGGGCCTGATCGGGGGCGCCCTTGCCGCGTCTTTTGCCGGGGGCGTGCTCTTGCTTGGTCGGTCGATGGATCTGGTTCCTTCGGCCTCGGAGCTTCGAGCTGACTATCGCACCGGCACGGGCGAACGTCGGCTCGTGCAGCTTGCGGACGGGGCGAATGTCGAACTGAATACGCGCACCAGCATCGGCCTGCGTCCAGATATGACAATTCCCGCGATCGAACTCATCAGCGGCGAGGCGATCGTGACGAATGGCCGGTCAGGCAAGGCGGCGCTCGTCGCCGGGCAAGGAACCAGCATCGGCAGCGACGGTCATTTCAACGCGCGTCGCGATGGCGACGATGTCTGTATCACCTGTCTTGAAGGTCAGGTCGAAGTGGATTGGTCCGGGGAGAAGCGGTTGCTCAACACCCGAAATCAGGTCCGTTACAACGACACGGGCATCGGCGCGATCTTGAGCAATGTCGATACCACGGTTGTATCCGCCTGGAAGGTCGGAACACTCATTTTCCGGGATATGCCGATGCCAGCCGTGATCAACGAGATCAATCGTTACCGTCCGGGAAGGGTGTTTTTGGCAAATAAACAGCTCGCCGCACGCTCTTTGACTGGCACCTATTACATGAATCGTCTGGATGAGTTCTTTAGTCAGGCTGAGCTGGCTCTGGGGGCAAAAATCACGAGGTTGCCGGGCAATGTCGTCATCCTGAGTTGATTGTTGCAGTATTACAATTTTGTGAATAACCTGTCTAAAAAATGTAACAAAGATTTATCTGCCAACTTATCCCTCTCGAAGTGTCCTTAGAAATAGGAGCCGCTCGGGGGTGAAGATTATGGTCGGTGCGCAAGCGCTCAAACTCGCAGGTGAAAACGGGCCGTCCCGAGAGATCGGGACCTATCCGGCGGTGCGGCGCGAGATCGAGCTCGAGATTCGATCCAGCCTGCCGACCGTGAGCAGCTGCCAGAGCGCCGCTGATCTCCGGGCATGGCTGTTGAAATTCGCCCGTGGGCTCGGATTCTACGGAGCCCGTTATGTCCATATCGGCAGGCGCTGGTGGACCCACGATCGCGCCGATACACCGGTCCGTTTCCTGACGACATCCGATCGCAAGGAAGATCAGGAGGAAGACTGGTTGGCGCGTGATCCGAACGTCGAACGTGTTCGCACCGCCTTTGCCCCGTTCGCCTGGTCCACGCGTGCGCGCGAGAACCCGACTGAGCTTCAGCGCATGTGGCTTGAGCGCGAGCGCGCCTGTGGCGTGGCTGCAGGTGTCGCGGTGCCGGTGCAGGACAGCGCGGACGGGCCCGCCTATCTCAGCTTGTTTGGCTATGATGAAAGCGCCGTGCAGTGCCTCATCGCGGAGCACGCGCCCGAACTTGCCTTCCTGGCGGCGCAATTTCATGCTTTGGCGAAGCAACTGGTCAAGGTCGAAAGCTGGGCGCCAGAGCTCTCCGTTCGTGAGATCGAATGCCTTCGTCTGGCAGCCCATGGCTGGACCATCCGTGAGAGCGGGGATATCCTTGGCGTGTCGAAGCGAACGGTTGAATATCATCTCCAGAAGGCGATGATCACCCTCGGTGCGGAGACGAAGATCCGCGCCGTGGTGATCGCCTTCGGAAGTGGTCTCGCTCAGGTCTGACCGGTGACGTTTAGCGTCGTTCCATTGTGAGAGAGATTCTCCAGGCCGCGCTGATCAAAGGCAGCCTTCTTGTCGGCGCTGTGGAGACCTGGCTTCGCGGCGTGGAATCTTTCTGTCGACGACCCGCGCGGTCGTCTCGTGGCGAACTCGTCCGACTTCGCCTGGAGGGGCTGACCTTTCTAAATCGCCTCCTATCGGGCGAGGCAACGCAGCGTGACGCGACCGAGCTCAGCCGATGGAGGGGCCGCAGCCCGACGCATGAAGCTGCCTTCAGGTCGGCGGTACGACTGCGACGCCTGATCAGGCAATCCCTGTCCGGGGCGCTCCGAGAAGGAGCTTTGAATCGGAAGGGCGGTGTCGAAGGCGGTCGTTCGGCGATGGTTCGGAGTCGGGAAGAGTTCGATCAGCAAGACGGCCCGGCCGATTAGTCGAAACCATAGTCAGGATCGGAAGATCGCGATTTCCCGATTGCAGTCGCCATATCGCGGGCCGGCCAGCAGGTCGGATCGAACGATTGTCTATTGCTGCGGGGCCGACATCAACGCCTGACTCCTTTTAGCGCTATCCTGAGGGGCTGATCGAGCCGGTCGGGAGGTGGAGATACGATTGCGCTTCGCAGTGTGTCGATCACGGTAAGATCGACCCTGCGATTGCCGCTTCCCCGGTCGAGCCGTACGTCGCTGAGCTTGCCGTCGTCGTTCACCCGAAGCTCGACAAGAATACCAAATACTAGTCGACCGGTGCGGCGGTCGCCTCGCAGATAAGTCTGCAGTTCGGTTTCGAGCTGATTATAATAGGCCAGGCGCTCGGCCGGCGATAGCATTGCGGTCCCGATGCGCTCGCGAACGACGACGCGCCCCAGCGGGATGAGTGGGCCCTCAGAAGAGGTTGCGGAGGACGTCGTGATGATCGCGGCATTGGCTCGGCTATAGCGGACGATCAGGCCGGTTTCGGTCAGCAGCCGCCGCAAGGCTTCGCGCGGGGCATAGCGGCCACGCACTGGGGCGGAGCGCCTGCTTTGTGTCAGGCTGCTGTCATAGAGAAGCTGGACTCCCGAAGCCTGGAAATACTGGGCGAGCGCGCTGTCGAGCGGCTGGGCCGGGATGTCGAACGCGATCTTCTGATCCGCTGCCGTTTGTTGCGAGAGTGCGGCGTTGCTGATCGGCACGACCATGCTCGCGACAGGCGCGATCAGCGACACCAGGAATGATCGGGTCGAACGGAAAACGAACATCTCTTGAGACGATAGGCTGAGGCGACCTGCTTTACGAGCGGCGAGAGATAGTCGTGCGCCATTTCGCCAGGTTTCTTTCCCATGTCGTTCGCCGGCTGGTTCAGGAAATCGCCCGAGACCGGATCGATAAGAATTTTTGCGCTGCAGCATCAACCCGGCCACCATCGGCGCCGATCATCTGATAATCCACAATGATGGAGAAGTTTAACGTGTTTCGATCCGGTTATTTAGATTTTGATAAAATAATCTTACTGTAGGAAATGGGGCGTTTTGTCGAAGAAAAAGGTAAAATGACGTAATACTTTCGGGAGAAATCTTATGAATCCGATAGTGTGAATAATTTATGACACTTAGGCGTCATGAGTGTCATAAATCTTCTTTGCCAGATTCGCCCCCTCGACGTGTCCTTCTTAACAGGGAACGAATTGGGGCAGATTGAATGTTTGCGGACGGTGCTCTCCAGCACCAAGTCAGTCATGCGTTGCATGCGGCCCCCATGGCAGCATGGGGTGGTGAGATTCCGTCGGTCGCGTGGACGCTTGCGGGTTCCGGCCTCGAGACGTGCCATTCCCCGGAAGATCTGAATAGCAAGCTCGATCACTGCGCGCGCGCGCATGGCTTCTCGGGCGGTCGATACATCCATCTCGGACACCGTGTTCAATCGCGTGGCCTCGTGGAGCGCCCGCCGCTTCGCTTCGTGTCGTCTCTGGGGGTATCCGACGATCCATGGCGTGCCGGCGACCCGGCGGCGCCGAAGATTTTCGTATCGTTTCATCCGTTTGAATGGTCGAGCCGCGACGATCTGGAACTCCCTGATCGTCAGCGGGCATGGCTCAGCGTCGAGCGCTCGCGGGGCGTTGAGGCGGGCATTGCGATACCGGTCCAGGACTATCTGTCCGGCCCTGCCTATCTCAGCCTCCTGGGCGGCACCGAGGTCAAGGCCGCTGCCATTGCGCGGGCGGAAGCCCGGCATCTCACTTTTCTCGCGATCGCATTTCATTGCCGCGCGAAGGCGCTGCTACCCGCCCGCGACGACCCCGCGAGCATTCTTACCGACAGGGAGGTCAACTGCTTGCGTTATGCCGCGTCGGGCGCGAGCCTGTCACAGACCGCCGCGAGCCTTGGCATCGCGACCCGGACGGTCGAACTCTATTTTGCCCGTGCCGTTCGCAAACTCGGCGCCTTGAACAGAATCCATGCTGTGGCGCTCGCGCTCAGCGCCGGCGTGATTCAAATCTGACATGCTGGATGATCGCTCGAATATGCTCTCCCTTGCATTCCCCCGCGATGTCGACTCCAATTTTGGGATCGAGGTTGGCATCACCGGGCCTGGTCGCTGGCATATGCGCCGCTGCGGCGTTGCGCTCATTGCATTGCTTGCGGCGGGCGCCGCCTTTTCTCCATCAGCCGTAATGGCACAGGAAACGCCGGCGGCTGCCGCAACGACGGGGCCGTCCGGTCCACGTCAGGCGCCGGACAAGTTCATGATCAATGCGATCGACGTATCCGGCGCGACCAAGTTGACCGCCGCCGAGATCGAGGAGCTGATCTATCCGTTCCTCGGGCCCGATCGCAGCAATGAGGACGTGATGGCGGCGCAAAAGGCTTTGCAGGGAGCCTATGCCTCGAAGGGTTACGAAGCGGTCCTCATCGATATTCCGGTGCAGCCGGAAGAGACCTTCTCGCAGGGGATCGTCCAGCTCGCTGTGAACGAGACACCGGTTGGACGGGTCCGCGTCGTTGGATCCCGGCACCATCCCCTTTCCATCGTCCGTGCCCAGATTCCCTCCGTGGTCGAAGGGCAGCCGATCAATTTCAAGGCGCTTCAACGTGACGTCGCCCAGGCAAATCGTGTCGCGGACCGTACTGTCGACCCGGGTTTCCGGCCCGGGCAGGTGCCGGGTACGCTCGACGTCGACCTGAAAGTCGATGACAGTTCGCCGATTCACGCGAGCCTTGAGCTGAACAACGACAATAGCCCGAACACCAAGTCGCTGCGCCTGAGCAGCACGGTTCGCTACAGCGATCTCTTTGGGCAAGGGCACACGCTTTCCGTCACCAGTTCGCTTGCACCGCAGGATACCAGGCAGAGCGCTGTCATCTCGGCGTCCTACAATGCACCGTTGATCGGCACGCCTTGGTCCTTCTTGCTCTACGGCTATAAATCCAACAGCAATGTCGCGGCGCTGGGCGGCACGAACGTGCTCGGCGACGGCGGCCAGATCGGATTGCGCGCGATCTATCGTCTGCCGAGCGATACCTTCCAACAGATCAGCTTCGGTGCCGACTTCAAGGATTTCAATGAGCGTATCTTCCTGGGCAAGGAGCCTCTTGATCCGGCGCCGATCCGCTATGTCCCGCTGGTGGCGGAATATACGCTGGCCGGTACCAGCGACACTGAATCCTATGGGCTGACATTCGGCGCGACGGCCGGTTTCCGCGTGGTCAAGCGTACCAAGTGCGAGTCCCTTGGCGATGTCGATCCCGGCAACGCCCCGACCTGTACGCTGCCGGGGGGCGGGATCGGTGTGCCCGTCGATTTCCTGCGCGGGCGATCGCTGAACGCAAACGAGAATTTCGTCCACTTCAATCTGGACATGAATTATTCGAAGACCTTCCCCGGCGACTATATCCTGGCGCTGCGCTTCACCGGACAGCTTGCGGACTCGCCGCTCGTCACTAACGAGCAGTTCGGTATCGGCGGTATGACGAATGTCCGCGGCTATTATGTTTCGGAGGCGGTGGGCGATGACGGGTTCATCGAATCCTTCGAAGCCCAGATGCCTGACCTGGCCTCATATCTGGGAAGCAATGTTGACCAGCTGCGCTTCTATGCTTTCGGGGACTTCGGCTACGCGCATGTCCGAGCGCCGGCGCTCGGACAGACCGGCAGCTTCCGGATAGGCAGCTTCGGCGGCGGCATACGCTACCGGCTCCTCAAATATCTCTCGGGCGAATTCGTGATCGGCGTCCCGGTCACGAACGGCCCCGTCACTCGACGCGGGGACCCGCGCTACGGCTTCTCGCTCAAGGGCGAGTTCTAATTTTGTACAGGAACGGGGGACCGACAGTGGGCCGAATTCTTCTCACATGGCTGATCGCGATGATCGCGTTCACGTCACCGGCCATTGCCCAGGACAATGCGGGCTGGTGGAACAAGGACTGGCCGTACCGCAAGGCGGTAACGATCGACACTTCGCCATCAGGAGCGAACCTGAGCGGCGCGATCGGCCGCACGGTTCTTCTGGTCCGCCTGCATAACGGCAACTTCACCTTCGCCGATGCACTCGAGAACGGTGCGGATCTTCGCATCGTGGACAGTGACGGCAAGACGCCGTTGCCGTTCCACATCGAGCGGTTCGACGCGGCGAACGGCATTGCCGCGCTCTGGGTCTCCGTGCCCAATATGAATGGCGGTGAGAGGCGCCGCCTGTGGCTCTATTTCGGCAACAAGAACGCGCCTGCGGGCGGCGATATCGCCGGAACCTATGATCCCGACACGATCGCGGCCTATCATTTCAGCGAGAATGGCGGACAGGCCGCACGCGACGTCACCGCGAACAAGAACAATGCGCAGAATGCCGCGCCGGGCCTCAACGACAATGGCGTTATCGCCCGCGCCGCACGTTTCGCGGGTCAGGGCGAGCTGGTCATTCCGGCGAGTGGATCGCTGGCGATGCCTGCCGCCGCGCCCCTCACGCTGGAGAGTTGGGTCAAGCAGGATCAGCCGGCCGGCGAACAGGCGATCTTCGCGCGCGGGCCGCTGGTGGTCGGTCTTGCCAATGGCGTTCCGTTCGCGCTGGTCGGTGCGCAGCGGATTCAGGGATCGACACCACTCAAGGCGGGCGAGTGGACGCATCTCTCGCTCGTGTCCGACGGCCAGACGTTGCGCCTCTATGCCAATGGCGTGGAGGCGGCCAGCGGTGCGGGGGCGCTCCCGGCGCTAGATGGACCGATCACCCTGGGCGGCGCGCCGGGCCGTCCCTTCACCGGCGAACTGGACGAGACCCGTCTGTCGAAGACCGCCCGCCCGGCTGCGATGATCCTCGCGAACGCTCAGTCCGAAGGGCCTTCTAACAAGCTCCTGAGCGTTGCCGACACCGCCGAGCGCCAGAGCGCGGGTGGCGGCACCTTCTGGTTCGTACTGAGCAAGGTCGAGATCATCGACTCGTTCATCATTGGCCTGTGTATGATAATCCTCGTCGTCGCGATCGCTGTGATGGTCGGCAAGACGCGCTATCTCAATCGATCGCTGCGCGCGAACGCAGTGTTCATGAAGCGCTTCCGCGCACTCAACGAACACCTCGTCAGCATGAAAAGCGTCGAGGGCTTGGGTCCTAAGGAGCTGGCTTTCATCGAGAAGGCGCCACTTGCGCACCTCTACGAGACGGGGATCGACGAGCTCGATGTCCGCAAGGGCAAGCCACTGACCGGTGAGGCGGTCGAGGCGATGCGCGCTGCGGTCGATGCCGAGGTCGTCGCCGAGAACCAGAAGCTCGATCGGTGGATGGTGTTGCTGACCATCGCAATCTCCGGGGGGCCGTTCATCGGCCTGCTCGGCACCGTGCTGGGCGTGATGAATACGTTCGGCGGGGTGGCGCTGGCGGGCGACGTGAACGTCAATGCCATCGCGCCAGGCATCGCGGCCGCGCTCATGGCAACGATTGCCGGCCTCGCCTGCGCGATCCCGGCTCTGTTCGGGTACAATTATCTCAACAGCCGGATTTCCGCGCTGTCCGATGAGATGCGCGTGTTCGTCGACCGCCTCATCACCCGTCTCGCCGAGATGCAGGCCGATCTGGCGTCGTCGCCGGTCCTGCAAGCAGCTGAATAAGCGAGAGGGGAGGGACGAACCCGTGCAGATCAACAGTCGCCGCAAAGCCTATGACGATATCAACATCACGCCGATGCTCGATCTCGCCTACGTGCTGCTCGTCATTTTCATCCTGATGGCGACAGCTTCGGTGCAGGGCATCAAGGTGAACCTGCCCAAGGCGAGCGCCGCGCAGAGTCTCGTCCAGCCCAAGACGATCGCCATCACGGTCACCACCGACGGGCAGATCTTCATGGACGCGTTCCCCGTGACCCTCGCGGATCTCGAGACGCGCCTGCGCAATGCCAAGGCCAGTAACCCGGATGTGCCGATCGTGCTCAAGGGCGACCAGACAGCGCAATATGGCAAGATTACCGAAGTACTCGACCTGTGCCGTCAACTCGACCTCAACAAGGTTGGTCTCGTTACCGGCAAGCCGAGTGCGGGCGCCTGAGATGGCACACCGAGCGACATCAGGAATATGGCCGGGCGTCGCCCCGGGTGCTGGCGCCCGGCAGGTTCGCGCGTCCGTCATGGGGACGGGACTCCGTATCCGGTGTGGCGATGGGGTTGGCCGGCGTGCCGTGCTGATACAGGCCATGCAGCACCGGAGCGTCGTCGGGCATGTCGAGAGGGCGGGCTGATGACCGCCGCACGTGTCGACCATGATGATTTCGAGAGCGGCTCCCGCTTGGGGGGATCGGTATTGCTCGCGGTGGTGGGAGGGCTGCTTTTTCTCGCGCTCGCCTGGTTCGTCTACAGCCAGTTGACCGCGGTGCGCGGCGTCACGGTCGAGGCCCCGTCGCCCCAGATCGTGAGCATGCTGCCGCCGCCGCCACCCCCACCACCGCCGCCTCCGCAACCAAAGGAAAAGCCGCCTGAGCCGACTGAGCAGGCGCAGCCGACACCGAGCGAGGCGCCCAAGGCGCCACAGCAGCAGGCAGCGCCGGTCTCGATCAACGCGCCTGCGCAGGCTGGTACCGACAATTTCGGGCTTTCGGCGGGCACCGGGGAAGGTTTAGGCGCGCCGGGCAGCAAGGGAACGTGCCTCGGCACCCATTGCGGATCCTCGCCTGCCGGCAACGGTGTGAGCGAAGGGTTTTATCGCCGCTACATGAGCGCCGAGTTGCAGGAGCGCGTCTCCGGTGATGACACCGTCAATCGGCGGGCATTCTCCGCGGACTTCGACCTGACGATCACGACCGATGGGCGCGTGACCGGCGTCAGGTTTGTCAGCGCCCGTGGCCGCGGCGACGACGATACCGTCAGGAAGCTTACGGCAATCCTCGCTTCAGCGCGTGGGCTCGATCGGCCGCCCGTCGGTATGCAGTTTCCGTACCGCATCACCGTGCGCGGAAGGCGGAACTTCTGAGATGCGAGCACCACCAGAACATATGCACGCTGGGATGCGCGCAGGCCCGGTCACCGTGCGGATCGGCCATGGGCACCTGCTGCGGACCGCCAGCGTGCTCCAACAGATCACGCGCCAGGATCGGGTTTCTCGAGATGCCTGCGCGCTGAAAAAACAAAGGGATTTGAAGATGTCAGATCGATTTAGGAATCGCTCGGTGGGTAACTCCCTCGGTGCGAGCGTGGCGGTGGCCGCTCTGCTATGGTCTACCCCTTCCTGGGCGCAGCAGGCCGCCGCCACGCCATCTCAAACCACATCATCCGACAGCGCGATGGTGAATCTCGTACGGCTCCTTGTCGAGCAGGGGGTGTTGACCTCCGACAAGGGCAATGCGCTGATGGCCCAGGCTCAGGCCGAAGCAGCCCACGTTCGAGCTGCGAATGCGTCCGCCGCATCAACCGCGACGGCCCCTGGGCAAGCTGGCTCCGCCGTTGCCGCCCTCACGCCGCCGCCGGCCGGGACCGTGCGGGTGCCCTATGTGCCCGAGACGGTGCGGGCACAGATCCGCGATGAAATCCGGCAGGATGTTCTGGCGCAGGCGAAGGCCGAGCACTGGGCGGCGCCCGACCAGGCCGCGCCGAATTGGATCAAGAATGTCCGGCTGACCGGCGATCTGCGTTTTCGGTCCGCCTCTGACTTCTATGCGAAGACCAACTCGAACCAGATCGTCAACGTCCCCGAGTTCAACGCCACCGGGCCGCATGACATCACCTCGGGGGCACCGTTTGCTGTGCCTCTGCTCAATGCGACCAACGACCGTCTCAGCAAGTTCCAGATCCGCGCGCGGATCGGCCTCGAGGCGACGATCGCCGATCGGTTCCAACTCGGTTTTCAGCTGGCAACCGGCGACAATCCTGGTCCTATCTCGACCAACTCGACCCTTATGGGGGGGCTTCGCAAACGCGATATCTGGCTGCAGCTGGCCTATGCGCGCGGGGAGTTGATCCCGGGGGTGACGGCGATCGTCGGCCGGTTTGACAATCCGCTGACTTCCACCGACCTGATGTACGATCCGGACCTGGCGTTCGATGGCGCTGCCGGTGAGCTCAACGTCGCGAAGATCTTCGGGCATGATGACGATTTCCTGTTTGCGATCCGCGGCGGGGCGTTCCCGCTCGAGCCAGGTGACGATAATTTCCCCTCGCGCAGCTTCCACAAACGCAACTTCCGCGATCAGTATATCTTTTCGGGCCAGGTCGAGATCGGCAAGAAATTCGCCGGCGGGATTGATGCCCGCCTCGCGGGTGCCTTTCACAATTTCAGATATTTGCGCGGCCATGTGTCGGATCCGTGCGACGTATATTCGCTAGATGTCGCGAGCACCTTTTGTTCGACGGACGCGCTCGTGCCGATCTCGCCGACCAAGGGGAACACACTCATGTTCCTGCGTACATTCGACACCTCGCAGCAGGGCTCGGCGCCGCTGTTCGAGCCGCAACTGCTCGGCCTGAAATATGCGTTTCGCGTGCTCGACATCAACGGCTCCGTCAGCGTGCCGATTGCCGATGGCGTGCAGGCCAAGCTGACCGGCAACTTCCTGCATAATTTCGGCGTGGACCCGCAGAATAATTGCGCCGAAGGCCCCACGGGCGGCCCAATCAACAATGTGAGCGGCACGGTGTGCGGCACCGGTGCCACCGGGCGTTGGATCGGCAGTAATGAGGCCTGGGGCGGCTATTTCTCGATCGGCCACCCCGAGCTCTTCACCATCAATCCGCGCAAGGCCGGACGTGGTGCCTGGGCAGTCAACGCCGGCTATAAGCGGTTGGGCAGCGATGCTGTGCCGGATGCCTTTACCGACAGCGATTTCCACCTCGGCGGTACCAACGCCAAGGGTTATTTCATCGGCGGCGCCTTTGCCCCCTATGACAATGTCACCATTGGCGCGCGTTGGCTGAGCGCGAATGAGATCGTCGGCGATCCCTTCGCGATCGACGTGCTCCAGCTCGATCTGAGCCTGGCGTTCTGATGCGGCGCCCGGATATCCTTGTGGCCGGACTGGCGCTTGCTGGTCTGCTTTCGATCGCGATGCCGGCAGTTGCGCAGGAGACGCGGCAGGCCGGCGCTTCCGCGTCGCAGGCCGACGGCCCCGATGCAGCCGCCCAGGTCGCCGAGATGCGCGAGGCGCTGCTGAATGCGCAGCAGGAGATCGTGCGGCTGCGGGCGGAAGCGGCCAATCGCCAGGAGCTCGAGGATGCGCTCAAGGCGATTCGTGAGAAGAACGAGCGTCTCTCGGCGATAACGGACGAACTGATCGCAGCCTATCAGAAGCGCTACCGACGAGGGCAATTCCTGCCGTTCGATACGGGGCGCCGCAAGTTCGAGGCGGAACTTCAGGGCCTGGGCGACCGCGCCTATGACAATCGCTGGGATGCTGCACCCCGGCGGGCGCCGGCACCTGGCGCCAATGCCACACCGCCGTCCCTCCCCGCACAGCAGACACGGCCGGATGGACAGTAAGCGCGCCCCGGCCTTCGAACTCCATATGGCGCGCGCACGGAGCGTGTCGCCAGCCGACCTTGCATGCCTGACGGCCTCGCCGGAGTTTTGTCATGACTATCCGTGAAGCGTTCCTCCCCCGCCTGGATCACCGCTCGATGCTGCTGATCGGCGTGAGCATCGCAACGCTCGCGTCCGGACTCGCCGCGACCCCCGCGAATGCCCAGTCGACTCTGTCGGGGATATTGGGGACGAAGGCCAACGCGCCAAAACCACAGCCGCAGGGTCCTTCGACTACGCCGCAGCGCGGTGTCACGATGAACCAGGCGTTGTCGCGTCAGCGCGCCACCAGTTCACGGGCCGAACAGATCCGTGCCTATGTCATCTCCGCGCGCGATGCCGTGGTCGCAGCCAATCGCGGCAATGTGACTGACGGGCTTTCATCCAGCGGTCTCGATCCAACGGCCAATATCCGTGAGGCAGTGGCCGCTGCGCGGGCGGGTGATTCCGCGCGCGCCAACGAACTGCTGATCGCAGCCAGCGCCAGCCTCGACGATACCGGGTTGAAGACCTGGCAGGGGGCGGGGCTCCCGGCCCAGACCACCGGCGCGGACGGCAAGATCAAGGTCGCGATCGACCAGACCCAGGAGCGGGCGCTGCTCTCCTGGAATAGCTTCAATATCGGTGCCAACACGACGCTGCAGTTCAACCAGAAGTCGAACGGTGTCGCGCAGCCCGGCTGGGTCGCCGTCAATCGCGTATCGAACGCAGTCGCGCCGAGCCAGATCCTGGGTAACCTGACTGCGGACGGCACCGTGGTCGTGCTCAACCAGAGCGGGATCATTTTTGGCCAGAACAGCCAGGTGAATACGCATTCGCTGCTGGCGTCGACATTGGAGCTTGGCAATGCGGCGCGGTTTGTGTCCGGGAACACCGGGCCGACACAGGCGACGACCATCGCCGAGCGCAACAGCATATTCCTGCAAAATGGCCTGTTCACGCCAGCGAACGGAACGACGGGCAGAATAGATGCGGGGTATATCGGACCGCTGCTCGTTTCGGGAATGTCGCTAGGCAACGGCACCCAGTTCAGCAATACGCCCGAAGGCGGGATCGTTGTTGATCACGGTGCCAATATCAAGAGCAGCGCCGGCGGATTTGTCATGTTGACGGCGCCGAAGATCGAAAATGCGGGCACCCTCATCGCCGTCGACGGGCAAGTCAGCCTTCAGGCGGGGCGCGCGGTCACCTATGATCAATCGACGGGCGCGGGCAGCGCCTCCGACCCGTTCGTTCGTGGATACAAGCTAAACAGCTTCGTCTATAGCGGACAGGCCGAGGGGACCATCGTCAACGCCGGATTGATCGAGTCCCGTCGCGGCTATATCTCGCTGGGCACTGGGGCCGATGGCTCGATTACGCATAGCGGCCTGCTCTCGACCACGACGAGCGTTTCGCGCAATGGCAAGATATCGCTCACCTCCGGCAGCGTCCTGCTTGCGGGTAGCAGTGACCCTGCGATGGCAAGTGGCATTGAAATGCTGGCGGACGGTAATGGCGAAACCATTCCGCGAGGATCTGCCAATGAGCCGGCGGGCTTCAAGACTTCTCAGATCGAGATCGGAACTCAAATCCTGATTGAGGGGCGGCCGGTGGGGGCCCTGATCGCGACCAATTTCTCGATGGGGCGGAATGCCCTGATTTATGCCCCGGGGGCCAATATTTCCGTGGGCGTCAAGACGATCACGGACGAGACGTTCGATGTCGTCCATCCGGGGCATATCGATATTGCCGGCGGCGCCATGATCGACGTCAGCGGCCTCAAGGATGTCCAGCTCGCTGCCTCGCGCAACCAGATCGCCATCACGCCGGTGAAGCGTGGCGAGTTGCGCGACACGCCCAATTATCGGGAAGTGGCGCTTGACGGGAATTTCTCGCTCAATGGTGCCACGCTATATGTGGATCCGCGCATTTCGGGCGTGCGAGATGACGGCGTTGCCTGGGTCGGATCGCCTCTGATCGAGGCAGGCAGCCTCGCCAGCCAGATCAGCAGTTCCGCCGCAGAATTTTTGACGAAGGGTGGTTCGGTCAACCTGTCGACCAGCGAACTGCGCAACTTCTCCAACGTTCGCGTGAGCACCGCTCCTTCGGTTCATATCGCACGCGATGCCGTGATCGATTTCTCGGGCGGGTGGGTGAACTACGCGGCCGGAAGCGTGAAAACGAGCAAGCTCGTCACCAATGACGGGCGTGTCGTCGATATCAGCCAGGCCAATCCGAACGATGTCTATGTGGGGGTGGCCGAGGGATTCAGCTCGGTCCAACCCCGGTTCGGTGTCCTCAATACCTTTGTCAATCCGGCCACCGAGACGAGTCGATACGAACAATCTTATGATGAGGGCCGCGATGCCGGCGCGCTGACGATCAACGCAGCCGCAGTGTCGGTCGACGGTACGGTCTACGGGAATGCTTTCGCGGGTGCGCGACAGATCAATCGTGGCACTCGGCCAAGCCTTGCATCGCAGGCGAGTGGGCGCCTCCTCCAACGGTCTCCTTATGAACTGCCCGCTGGCGGCGCCCTTTCGATCACCTCGTTGGGCGACGTGCTTGTCTATCACGGCAGGCGGGGCTCGGCGGAATCCGACTGGTCGGAACTTCTGCTCGACGACACCATGCTTTCCGGCGCGGGCCTTTCGCGATTGTCGTTGAGTGCGGCCGGCTCCGTGACCTTCGCGGATGCCGCTCCCTTCACCTTGCAGACGCCGGACGCGCTGACGATCACCGGCGCGTCGCGTGTCGAACTGGCCCCTGGTGGCGCATTGGTCGTCGGGGCCGGGCGCACCATTCGTTTCGACGGTACCGTGGAGGTCGCCTCAGGCTCGATCACGGCCCGGACGATGCTCGTCGGCAAGGCGACCGACGCGCTGGGTGCGGGGCATCTCGATTTGGCCAAGAGCAACGGTTCGGCATTTCGGACAGGCCTTTATGGGGATGGCAACGGCGACGATATCAGCCCCAACTATCTCTACGCGCAGAATCCGGGCGATTTGAACCCGTTTGATATCGTCGTGACGGGGTCGCTTTCGACCGCCGGACTCTGGGTCAATGATTTCGCGCAGGCGGGCCTCGGCCGCGGTGGTGCGTTCAGCGACGGGGGAAGCATCAGCCTGACCGTAGCGCCCAGGGTGTTCGCCGCGGTGGGAAGCGATTTGGAGTCCGCGAGGGAAGCGATAGACCTTAGTGGCAGCATCCGGCTGAGGGGATCGCTCAACGTGGGATCCGGCGGATATGTTACGCCGACCGGCGGATTGGTGTTGACCGGCAAGGGTGGCGATGTCTCGCTGATCAACGCAACGGTCTATGCATCGACCAATCTGACGTTCAGCGGCCTGCTCCGTGGCGATACCGATTTCTCGGCGGTCGCCAACCTGCCGATTGAGGGTACCAACCAGTCGGTGGAGTTCACGCCGGTTCCTGGCGGCCAGAATGTCGATGCCGTGTTGGCCGCGCTGGTTCCTACGCCGAGTTCGACAATCGACCTCGCTTCAGGATCGATCAGGGGCTTCGGCTTCGCCGGCGGCGGCACGTTCACGCTCGTCGCGCCGGACATAAGCTTCGGTTCGGACAACCGGGCTGGCAGTACCCATATCGGTTTCGATTTCTTCAGGACCACGGGCTTCGGCACGCTGGATGTCAGCAGTTATCGCTCGCGGATCGTGGACGATGTGTTTGCCAATGATCGGGTGAGCAAATCGGCCTTTCTGGAGACCACGCGTTTCGTTGTCGGCGCAGGCGAAAGGTTCGATCTTACGCAATGGATGCTGCCTACGTTCCTCAACGCGGACCAGACCAAGGCGTTGCGCGGGCTTGCTACAGGGGCGGACCTGACTGCCCAGTCGTTTCTGTCGCCTACGAAGAACGACAACCTCTGGGATCAGCGGGCTGCCCATCTTGTGTTGGGCGGCCTGACTGAACTCGATGTGCTTGCGGGAGGGCAGGTCACCGGTGCTCCGGAAGCGAGCCTGACGGTCAGCAAGCTCTATAACGCCGGTAGCATCATCCTTCATGGGGGCACGATCTCGCAACGCGGCGATCTGATCATGAGCCTTTTGCAGGGTGGTCTTGGCGTGCGCGGGACCGACCTCGGCGGCCGCGGTCTCGCCGAAGCATTTGGTGGGCCGCCGGACGCGGAAGGGCGCTTCAACGAGCAGGCGACAAACGCCGCCGGTGTAACCAGTTCCGGCCGGCTCCTCACGAACCAGGAACTTGTCACACGCGAAGGCGCGGATCGGCTGATTTATTTCCTTGGGCTCATGGACGAATCCCGGGGGGTTCTTCTCACTTCCGGAAGCACGACCGATCTA
Organism: Sphingomonas sp. QA11; assembly: GCF_028473665.1. Lineage (GTDB taxonomy): Bacteria > Pseudomonadota > Alphaproteobacteria > Sphingomonadales > Sphingomonadaceae > Sphingomonas > Sphingomonas phytovorans. The sequence continues at coordinate 763,073 of NZ_CP098774.1, forward strand.
TCGGGCGTCGCCCTGGTGAATCCGCGCGCGCCCTTCAAGTCCAATGGTGATCGAATCCGTGTCGGGCGTGTGGTTGACGGTGGCACCCTGCGCACGGACCCCGCACGGCAGGTAGTCAGGTCGATAGCGGCTAACGCGTTGGCGACAATCGATACGGGGCGAACGCTGGTTCGGCAGGACGGTGCTACGCTGGATATCAGCGGGGCGAGTGCGGTGTTCGACCAGGCGATCGGGCTGGGATCCTACGCGCCCTATCTCGAGTGGAGCAAGGCCGGAACGATCTCGGCACTGGCGGGCGGCTCGCTTGGAACAACCCTCATCGCCGCGCGCGGCGGTAATGGTCGCGCCGAAGGCGGGGTCCTCGAGTGGCTTCGTCCGACCATAGGCGGCTCGAGCGGCGGTAGCGATTTCAATTATCTGTCGGCGAACCTGATCGCGCAGAGCGGTTTCGACACCCTCATTGCGCGCGGAGGGCTGACGCTCGACGGCGATTTCTCGCTGACCCTGCGTAAGGCCCTGATGGTCACCTCACAGGACCCGGTCGTGGCCGGGAATCTCTTCGATACAGATGCGAGTGTTTCGATCGGCGCTACGGCTGGCACCAATGCGTCAATATCGGCTTCCTATATCCGGTTCGCCAGCCGGCGGGGGATAGTCGGCGGAGATGTCGCGCAAGCGGGCGACGCGGATGTGAGGTTCATCGCGGGGACGCAGGGAATTGATCTCGCCGGGGGTATTCGTTTCGACAAAAGCATCGCCTCGTTGCTGTTCGGCACGCCGGGCGATGTTCGCCTCATAGGTGTCAACGACCAGACGCCGGGCAATCTCCCTGTCTATAACGGCCAGTTGTTTGCAAACGCCGACATCACGTTCGATGCGCGCCGAACCTATGCGACCACGGGAACCGGAAACCTCCAGGGGATGTTGGAGGCGCTTCCGGCGGATCGATCACGACCGTACGATCTGCTTGCTCTGGGTGACCATAAGATCACCTTTGGCAATTCCTATCTCGATCCGAATGCACCATTGCCCTTGTCGGCAGGTTCGCATCTGCGGGTGCTGGCTGCGCAAATTATCCAGAATGGCTATCTGGCCGCGCCTCTCGGCTTGCTTGAACTCGGCAGCGCGACGTCGATCAGCGTTGATGGAACTCAATCGACGCCGACTAGGTCCGTGACCTTCGGTGCCGGCAGCATCACGACTGTTTCCGGTTTCGGCACCAACATCCCTTATGGTACGACGACTGATCTCATCGAATATTTCTTCCCGACGCTTGGGACACCGATAACCAGGCTCCCAGCCGGGGAACTGCGGCTTGCGGGGAATTCGATCGTTCAGGAAACGGGAGCGCTCTTCGACGGCCGGGGCGGTGGCGATGTCTTTGCCTATGAATTCCAATCCGGCGTCGGCGGTTCCCGCGATGTTCTCGACCGCTTCAACCGCGATGGGTTCAGCAGCAATGGTTATGATCCCGCGACCGGCATCGGCTATCAATATGCCGACCGACGGCAAGTCTTTGCTTTGGTGGCGATCGGCCAACTCGGCAAAATCGCGCCCTATGATCCCATCTATTCGGCGGACTATGGCAGTGCCGGTCCGGTCGACCTCTACGGTGCCAATGCCGGCCGCACCGTCATCCTTGATGGCGGTCAGGGTGTCGCGGCGGGTGAGTATCTCCTGGTTCCGGCGAAATATGCGATGTCGATTCCCGGCGCTCTCCGGCTGGTCGAGAATACCGATGCCGCCGCGTTGATTCCGGGGACAAGCTCCAGACTGCTTGATGGAAGCATCGTCGTCGGCGGTACCTATGGCTATGCGGGGACCGGCATATCGGAGTCGGCGAGACGGTCTTTCACCGTTCAGTCGAAGGACGTCTTTCTCAAATATTCGCAGATCAAGACCACCAGCGGTTCCGGCTATATCGCGGCCAAAGCAGTCAAGGGCGGGCTCGGACGTTCACGCTTGCCGCTCGACGCGGCGCGAGTCGTGCTGGCGCCGCTCAGCGAGCTCCGCGTTGCCGGCATATTCGACACGACGCCCGTCGATGGCGGCCAGGGCGGGCAGTTTGATATCCTTGGTCAGAACATCGTCATCGGGGGAGACGGACGCCAGGCGAGCGCAGGCGTCCTGCGGGTGAGCGACAGCACGCTCAACAAGCTCAATGCCGCCAGTCTCCTTGTCGGTGGCCAGCGTACGGAAAATGCCGACGGCACGACCACGATCGCCGCAACAGCCGCGAATATCACCGTGGCGGGCGGTGCGCATCTTCAGGCCCCGGAACTGCTTCTTGCCGTCGGCGGCAATGGATCGCGCCTGACGGTCGAGGACGGAGCCCAGATCGCCGCGATCGGAGCCGTCGGCACGCAGTCGGGCTCGGACTATATGGCGTCGGCCGACGGGTCGTTGCTCCGCCTGGCGAACGGCAAGGAGCGGCTGGTGACACGCACCGGCACTGGCAGCAACATGTCGTCGATCGAGATCGGCGCAGCCACACTCTCCGGTGACGCACTTGGACTGGATTCGAGCGGCAGTTTCGCCGTCTCGAACGCAGCAGATTTGCACGCTAAGTGGATTGCCGTCAGCGGCCAGTCGATCCGGTTCGATGGCGGCAACGACGTGGCCGGCCAGGCTGGCGTGATCGGCTCGAATCTTGAGGCGAAGCTCGCATTGGCCGAGCGGTTGACCGTCCGCTCGCCGGGCACGATCCGTTTCTCGGCCGGCACGCATCAATTCAACGACCTCGTGCTTGATACCGCTTCGCTCGCTGCCAGTGCGCGCGGGGGCTCCGCCGGATCGGTGCTCGTCAAGGCCGGCAATGCGCGCCTCCTGAACTCGACCGGCGCCAATGATGGCTGCGCCACGGCTGGTATGTGCGCCCCTGCCGGGTCCTTTACGCTCAACGCCGCCACGCTCAGCTTCGGCGCGAACAGCGTGCGCGCCACGGGCTTTGCTGGCGGCGTCACGCTTGCCGCCAGCGACGGAATGTATGTCGAGGGCAAGGGCAGCTTCTCGACCGGCGATGCATCACTGACGCTGCGGACACCGTTCCTCGCCGATCGGGCGTCGGCTGCCGATCCACGTGAGCAGAAAGTCCGGCCCGACTACACCTTTTTGAGCACTGGTGATTTTGCGATGAACGCGGCCGGAACCAACGGTGCCGCGAAGATCGACGGCAATGCGGCGCCTGGGGCGCGGATCGCGATCGGAACGATCGATGACAGGGCCCGGTCGGTCGCCATCGATGGCGGCAGGATTCGGGCGACTGCCGGCATCATCGATATACAGTCGAAGACCGATATCGCACTGCGCGGCGCCTCGCTCGAGGTACCGGGTTTCGAGCAGACCTTCGGTGATAAGGTGGATCCGGTAACGGTCTCGGCCGGTGGCGGGACGATCAATCTCCTCGCGGCGAACGGCAATATCAACCTCGATTCACGGACTTCGCTGGTCAGCGACACCGGACTGGGCAGCGCGGGTACGATCAATCTGCTCGCGAGCAACGGGGCGATCACGCTTGACGCTACGATCAATTCGGAAGCGAAGGGGAGGCGGCAGGGGTCCTTCACCTTCGATTCCGGCACCGGGGCATTCGGCCTTGGCGGTTTCGTCGATCGCTACGGCACGTTGTTCGGCGGAGATTTTCGGGTGCGCTCGGGTGCGGGCAATCTTGATCTCGGGGCCGGCCAGACTCTTAATGCGAAGAATGTCACGCTGACCGCGGATGGCGGAGCGATCACCATCGCCGGTACCATCGATACGTCGGGCGTGAATGTCTCTGGCATGTCGGCGGACGATGCCCGCAATGCCGCCGTGAATGGTGGCGACATCGCGCTTTGGGGCAATTCGGGTGTTACGCTGACGTCGACGGCGAGGCTCGATACCCACACGACCGGCTACGCTGCTACCGATAGCCGCCCGGCTACCGCGGGGGACGTCACGATCGGGATCAAAAGCCAGAGCGCGGCGATCACCATCGCAAAGGGGGCGATCATCGACGCAGGAGCGCGTCGCACCCAGGCCGACCCGGGAGTTGGGCGTCTGATCCCGCAAGTGATCACCGATCCCGCGACCGGCAATCCGGTGACGGTCTATCGCTATGCCGAGCCCGATGCCGGCGGAAAGGTCAGCTTTCGCGCGCCCGTGATCGGGGATGGAAAGGACAAGGTCGCGGTCAGCCTGGGCGGTGCGATCCAGGGCGCCGGCAGCATCCAGCTCGAAGCATTCCAGCGGTACGATCTCGACGCCATCGCGAACAGCGGACTCTATTCGGGCATCTCGCGCGCCGCGGATGGCACGTTGCTCCTCAACATGGCGGCGGTCGGCGCCAATCCGTTCACCGAACGCTTCACGCTCGCTGATGGTACCTCCTCGCTGGTCCAGTTCATCCAGGATTTCGGCGTGTCGACGGTCGACGGAAGCAGCCTGGAGGGGGTCCGCTTGCGGCCGGGTGTGGAGCTTGCGTCGACCGGCGGCATCAAAACCGAAACCCAGTGGAATCTCGCGGCTGCGTCCTTCTCGCCGGAACAACTCCAGGCCGCCGTCGGTGCGGGCGTGTTGAAGGTCATCCCTGAGCTCAGTCAGGGTGGGCAGACCCAGTACAGGGTTGTGCCGGGCAGGGAGGGCGATCTGCTCGAACATTATGCGACGTTCCTCTATCGCGTCGATGGCTCGGCTCGGGGAGAGGCACCAGTCGTCACTCTGCGGGCTGGAGGAAATCTAACTGTAAATCGGAGCATTTCGGACGGCTTCTTCACCTTCCGGGACAAGTCCGATCCAGCCTATACCAATTATCAGCTCGGCGGCGGTGATCGCGGCTATTCGCCCGCGCTTCAATTCTCCTGCGGTGGCAACACCGGCAATTGCGGTACTATTGTCAGCTATCGCGACGGCGTCGCGAATAACCCTGGCGTCAACGGTACGATCGCCATCTCGCTGAGTTCAGCGGCCGTGCAAGGCGATATGACGTCGGGTGCGCCCTATGTGAACTCCCCCCTGTCGCTCATCGGGAACGGCGCGGCCGGCGCCGTCGACGCGAATGGCAACCCGGTCGGCGATACGCTCGGATTTGGTGAGCTGTTCCCATTGCTGTCCAGCAACACGGCGATGCACTCGTCCGATCTTCGTCTTGTCGCGGGGGCGGGAAGCATCCTTTCGGCCAATCCGCTCCAGGTCAACCGGGCACTCAACGCGGATATGACGGTTTCTGGCGAATTCTCCTATCGCCTCACCGCGACCGGTACGGTGAACTATGCCGGCCCGCTCCAGTTCCGCCTGTTCCGGTCGTCGACAGATACGAACCAGGTAAACTTCAACATCGGCGATACGCTGAAGCTTACCAACACGACGGCGGGCCTCGACCGCCTCAAGGATGATGCATATACCCAGTTCAGCTGGGGCACGGGGACAACGGGGCTAAGCGCCGATGCGCGCGCCGCTGCCCGGGCCTATTTCGCGGGCAAGGGATATAGTTTTACCGGATCGGCAAACCAGCCGTCCGGGATCATCGCGCCGCTCTCCGAAGTTGTCGGTTTCCTGCAGTCCTTCGAGCCGACCTACCAGGCTGGCCTCGCCACTGGCAGAACGGGCTACTCGGCCAACCGAACGCCTCCCGTCATCCGTTACGGCAATGCCAATCAGCAGAATAGCCCGGATGCTCCCAACCAGGCTCATGTACGGACCTATATCCGGACCGGAGACGGTGCGGTCGATGTAGCCGCTTCGCGCGATATCGATCTTCGTGGAGCATCCGCCCCGGTGTATCGGCGCGCCGACGGAACATTGGCTCAGCAACCCAATTACGACGGTAGCCAGGCAGCACAAGCTGCTCAATTCGCCTCCGCTGCGATCTATACGTCGGGGGTGCGTGTCGCCCCGATAAATATCAACGCACGAGTCATGGGCGATGGCGCGCTCGTATCGATCACACCTGATAGCCCCTATCTGGTGCCGGGGATCGAAAAGGTCGACTTCATACCGTCGCCGAGAGCCCTTTCCGATACCTTGCCTGTCCTTGCGCGGGGCGGTGGCGATATTGTGCTCGATGCCGGGCGCGATGTGCTTGGCCGGCGCGATGCGTGGAGCGAGACGCTTGGCGCGTCCGGCCAAAGCTACGCAGGCGCGAGCAATGGCTCCAGCACCGGAGCGGGCGTTACCGCCGGACAGTTTGCACAAAGATGGCTGACCGGCGGAATCGGTGTCGATACGGAACTCGGCATTGCCTCGCGGTATTTTACATCCGGTGTAGGTGCTCTCGGCGGTGGCGACGTGAAGGTTCGCGCCGGGCGGGATGTCACGGATCTGAACGTGGTTCTTGCCTCCGGCGTCACCACCAATATGACCGACGCAGGTGCAGCCATGCTGGCCTTCGGCAGCGGCGATCTGTCGGTGGCGGCCGGCCGCGATATTCTCGCTGGCCGTTTTGATATCGCAACCGGGGCGGCTTCGGTCCACGCCGATGGTGATGTCGCGGCCTTCGGCATGGAGCCGCTTGCAGCGCAGACACCGCAATATCTGAGGATCCGCTTGTCGAATGCCGTCGTCGATGTCTCGGCGCGGGGGGCGGCAACGGTCGCGAGTGTTTCCGCGCTGGGCGTCGATCAATCGTTCAATTCTGCGGGCTTTTTCAGTCCTGCGGCTTCGTTCAGCCTTTCAGCGACCGGGACTGCAAAAATTGCGCAGACGGCCGGGATTGGGGGCCGTACCGACTATGGGCAGCAACCTTCCTATATTCCGCCCGGAGTGATCACTCCTACCGCTTATACCCAGGTGTTGCCGCCGACCCTGGAAATGACATCGCTCACTTCGAGTGTCGAGTTGCCGCGCAATTCTGCACAGCTTCTCTATCCATCGACGATCGGCCAGCTCCGCCTGTTCAGCGCGGGCAATATCGATCAACTGGTGATCGCGATGAGCGACGCTGATCCGTCATCGCTCGGAGGCGCCTTCGCGGCGCCGGCGGGCACGGTAAGCTATCAGCTTCCGTTCGTGACGGTGGACACGACCGACGCGCAACTGCGTGACCAGCATAACCAGCGCATTACCCATGCCGGCGATCCGGCGCCGGTGCGCATCTACAGCAACGGCGACATCGATCAGTCTGCGATCTTCCTGCCTAAACAGGCCAGGATCACGGCCGCGGGCGACATCGTCGACATGTTCTTCAATGGTCAAAACCTGTCGTCTGAAGACGTGACTCGAATCCGCGCGGGCGGCGATATCGTTGGGACCACCGCGGCCGCCGGCGGCCTGCCTTTCGTCAAATCAAGCAATTTCATTCTCGGCGGTCCAGGCACGCTGATCGTCGAGGCCGGCGGCGATCTGGGTCCGTTCGTGACGTCCGCCAACGTCACATCGCCCGTCGACGGCAAGACCTACACCTTTGCTGGTGGCATTCGCACGATCGGGAATGACTATAACCCGTGGCTGACCGGTGCGGGAGCAGATATGAGCGTCCGTTTCGGCATGGCCGCTGGCGCTGACTATGCGGCGCTGCGCGAAACATATCTAAACCCGGAGAATCTCGCCCGACTGGATGGAGACTTGTTCGAGCAGGTCAAGGACAGCTTCGGCAATCAACGGCCTGATCGCGGCAAGCCGATCTATGCGCCGCTGCTTGCCGAGTGGTTGCGGGACAATGCGCCGGACGCCTTCGCTTCGCTATTCGGTGGGCAGAATTTCCCTGACACCCCGGCGGGCAATGCCGTGCTTGCCGTGGTGTCCTATGGGAAATTCGCCGATCTCTACACGGCCTTCTCGAAGATAGATCCGCTGCGGCAGCAGGATTTCCTCGTCAACGACCTTTACTTCAACGAACTTGCGCAGGCGGGAAATTCTAAGGGGCCGTCCTATCTCCAATATGTTCGCGGCTATCGGGCGATACAGACCCTGTTCCCGAAAAGCCTCGGCTATACCGACAATCTTGCACCCTACACGCTCGATCCGTCGACAGTCTCCGAAGACCATCCGCTGGGCGAACCCGTCCGCAACATTGTCGCTGGCCAGCCGCAGCGCGCCAAGCGAGTCATCACCGGCAATGTCGATCTGCGCCTTGCGACGATCCAGACAGGACGTGGCGGCAATGTGACGATCCTGGGTCCCGGCGGCGATATCATTGCCGGTTCGGTCGTCCGCACGTCCGATCAACCGCAACGACGCGCGACTGCTTTCAGTTTCCCCAACGCCGCCAGGCTGCCAGGCTTGGAAGCGGGTGACCTTACGTCCCAGGCTCCCAGCCGGCTGGCCTCGGTTCCGCTTGGTTTCGAGGGTGTCCTGACCTTGCAGGGTGGACAGATCAGATCCTTCACGGACGGCGACTTCATCCTCAATCAAAGCCGTGTCTTCACCCAGCAAAGCGGCAACATCACGATGTGGTCTTCCAATGGAGATTTGAACGCCGGGCAAGGTCCGAAGAGCGCGTCAAACTTTCCGCCGGTCACCGTCAGGTTCGATGAAAACGGGTTGGCCGAAGTGAATAGCGCCGGCAGCGTCGCCGGCGCGGGCATCGGTGCATTTAAACGCACGCCATCCGATCCGCCATCCGATGTGATCCTGATCGCGCCCGTCGGAGAGGTTGATGCCGGGGATGCCGGGGTTCGCGCTTCGGGCAATATCGTGGTCGCCGCCGCACGCGTTGCCAATGCCGACAACTTCAAGGCGGCCGGCGACATCACGGGCGTGCCGAGTTCTGCAGTGACCGCCAAGATTGCGTCTCCCGGAGATGCCGCGTCCGCGATCGCGGCACAGGCTGCCGGAGCTTCAAATGCCGCAAACAATCAGGGTGATCGACGCTCAGTGATCACGGTTGACGTGCTCGGTCCGGCGGGAGCTGAAAAGCGTTGTCCAGGTTCGGAGCGGGTCGATCAGAACTGTTCTGATGATGACGGGCAGTCAAAGAAGTGAAATTTTATTTGTTCGGCGCGTCAATTCAATGAGAAGTGATTTAACTCTAAATCGACAGTCAGGGAGGCTATTATAATGTCATTCGATATAAGTAAGCTAAACGGCGTTACATTCAACGCTAATGCCTTCGATAAAATAGAGGTATTCCAGCCAGGGTCGACTTTTGATTCGTCTGAGATTGTCGTCGATAGCGTCGGATCTTACGCGGGAAATGCCAATGATCCAAGAAATCCTGGAAAAATTACGGTTGTAAGTAGCAATTACGTGCCTGGCGGGTACGACGACTCAAATTATTTTCAATATTTTCTTCCTTCGTTTGGTGGCATCCAATTCGATGGTGTCGTGGACGGGAGTGGGAACCCTATTACTTTTTACATCCACGGTTTTGCCGAAAATGGCCTGATCTTGTCGCGGTATGAGGTCACCGGCGCTGGCGGCTCCGTTTTGCCCGGCGGTGGTTTCGATGGGGGGCAGGCCTTCATGGGCAATAGCTATATCCTGAGCACCTACGGTTTCGGGCTCGATGGCATGCGATTCCCGATAACGTTCGACAAGGATCCGATCGCATATACTTTCCCGCCAGTTTGTTTCGCGGAGGGCACGCGGCTCGAAACCGTTACCGGACTTGTCGCGGTCGAGGATTTGAGCGAGGGGGACATGGTGATCACTGCCGCCGGTATCCAGCGCGCCGTGAAGTGGACTGGCGAGATGACGGTGCGTCCGGCGGCTCATCCTCGGCCCCATGAGGTGAATCCCGTTCGTGTGAGCGCACATGCCTTTGGTTCGGACGTTCCCAAGCATGACGTGCGCCTGTCGCCAGGCCATTCGGTGTTCGTTGATGGAGTGCTCGTCCCGGTAGGGCGCCTGATCAATGGGGCCACCATCGTCCAGGAGGCTGTGGAAAGAGTCCGCTATTTCCACGTCGAGCTCGAAAGCCACGACGTGCTGCTTGCTGAAGGCCTGCCTTGCGAATCCTATCTCGACGACGGCAATCGAGGCAGTTTCCGCAACTCAGCGGGCTTCGCCGAATTCTACGGCCGGCTTGACCCCAAGAGCTGGGACGATGCCTGCGCGCCGCTGGTCGCGGACGGCCCGCAACTGGTGCAGATCCGGCAGCGCCTGCACGTCCAGGCCGAAGCCCTGGGCTGGGTGAAAGCTGAAGATCCGGCTCTTCGGATCGTTGCGGAAGGTGCCGATATCAAGCCGTTGCACACGGCGGGCAATCGCCATTGGTTCGTTGTTCCAGCAACCTCCATGCTCACGCTGACGTCGACAGGCGGCGTGCTGTCGCATGTTATGCCAGGCATCAGCGATGGCCGCAGCCTTGGCGTCGCGGTGTCGGAGGTGCGGGTCAACGGTGTGACTGTCGATCTCGATGCCGATGCATTCGGCGCGGGCTTTTATCCGCTCGAGCGAAACGGCAGCACGAAGTGGCGCTGGACCGACGGCGCGGGAAGTCTTTCGACCATGGTGATGGAGCCGGCGATGATCGAGGTCGCCGTCCTCATGGTTGCCCCATCGTGGCGTCGCAAGATGCCGGACCTCCGTATCGTCGCCTGATGCAGACGCGCCCGGGCCAGGTGCCCGGGCGCGCCAGTTCGGCCACACCTCTCATCCGGGGGCTGCCAATGTCCGTACTGCTCGAGCGTGAGCCCGCACCGGCCGACACCGGCATGTGCGTCTGCGGGTCGGGGCTGAGGCAGCCGCGATGCTGCGGCCTCGATCTGCGGCAGATCGAACCGGAGGCGGCGGAGCCACCGCCTGCAGACCAGCTTGCTGCGTTGAAACGCGCCTATCAGGATGGCGATCTCGCGGCGGTCCGCCGCATCGCCATCGGGATACTGGACGTATCGCCCGGTCAGCGCGAGGCGCTTGGCATGCTGTTCAACCTTCTCAAGGAAGGCGGTGAACTGGAAGCCGCGGGAATGATCGCAGACCGGCTGGCACGTCTTCACCACAATGACGCGGTCTCACGCATGATTGCCGCCCAGTTCTTCCTCGCGCGGAACGACATGCCACGCGCGCAGCTTCATTCGAGGATGCTCGTACGCCTGGCGCCGGAGGCGCCCGTCTCCCACTTCACCATGGGCGCAGCCTTTCTCGCTCAAGGCAATGGCCAGGCCGCGGAGCATCACCTTCGCATCGCCCTGCGGCTCCCGCCATCACGTGGCCCGCGAATCTCGATGGCCGAAGTAGAGGCCAATCTCGCTTTGGCGCTACGTCACCAAGGCCGGTTTGATGAAGCGCGCGAGATTTTTGCGCGACTGACCGAGGCCAATGGCCCTAATCTGACGGTCCTGCTGTCCTGGGCCGGACTTGAGGAGTCGGCTCAGCAGTTCGAGACTGCCGCCGGACTGCTCGATCGCGCCCTGACTCTGGCACCCGGCAATCCTCGCGCGTCGGTCGCCCGCGCCGCACTGTATCGCCGGACCAGGCAGCCCGAGCGAGCGCTGGATGCATTGCAGCCGGTCACTGGCCCGTCGGTCGAGGAGGGCGTGGAAGGCGCCGGCTTGCTCCAGAAGGGCCAGATCCTGGATTCGATGGGCCGCTACGACGAAGCCTTCACGGCGTTCGACGCCTTCAAGCGACAACTACGCGAGAGAAGCGGGCACAGCTATCGGGCAGAGCATGCCGAACGGCTTGTTACCGCGCTTCGGGACTTCTTTACCGAAGGGCGCAGCCCGCTGCTTCCGCGCGCTGAAATTCGGGGTGACAGTCCGCAGCCGATCTTCATCATCGGCTTTCCCCGTTCCGGGACCACCCTGGTCGAGCAGACTTTGACCTCGCACCCGAACGTGTCCGCGGGAGACGAGCTGCCGATCATCGGTTCCATCGCCGAGCGCTCGCAGATGTTGCTTGGCAGCCCGGGGCACTATCCCATTTCATTGAGCGAATTGTGGTTGGGCGACCGCGTAGGTCATATCCAAACGCTGCGCGACCTCTATCTCAACGAGGCAGCGCGCTTTGGCGCGGTCGATCCCTCCAGGCGCTGGTTCACGGACAAGATGCCGCTCAACGAGACTCATCTAGGCCTGATCAGCCTGTTGTTTCCTGCCTCGCCGGTCATCCATCTGGTGCGACATCCACTCGACGTTGTGTTGTCGGCCTTCTCCAACGGCCTGACCCATGGCTTCTATTGCGCCTATGCGCTGGAGACCGCGGCCCGGCACTATGCCCTGATCGCGGACTTGATCGCGCATTACCGAGCGGCGATGCCGATCAACTATCATGCCGTGCGCTACGAGGACCTGGTGGTCGACCAGGAACGGCAGGTCCGGAGCCTTTTCGATTTCATCGGCGAACCGTTCGATCCGAAGACTTTGGACTTCCATACGAATGCCCGGCCGGCACGGACCGCGAGCTATGCGCAAGTCACGGAGAAGCTCTACGAGCGATCTCGCTACCGGTATCGAAATTATCTGAAGCATCTTCAGCCGGTGATTCCGATTCTGCAGCCTTCGATAGACCGGCTAGGCTATGTCATCGAGGAATGATCTGTAATTTGCGTTCGAGGAAACTGCGGGGCGGACGTAGCTGATTCAAGCCCGTTTCACTTGAGCGGCATGGCTGCTTGTCAGAAGGGTGTGGCCCTGGATTTCTCCAGGGCCACCGAGTTTGATCGTGAAGAGAGCGATGTTATGCGCCCGTCTTCCCGCCGCCGCAGCCATTGGTCGTGTCGGGGTTGGCCGTGCCGCCCGGGACCGGGGTGCTCTGGATCCAGAGCTTGAGATCGCCCAGGCGCTGGCTGAGTGCCGTCTCGTTGGAGTCCGTCAGGAACGTCTCGACGATCGCGTGGCTCCACGGGGTATTCGTCGCGCCGATGTTCGAGTTCGTGACAAGGGTCCTGACGACGCCGGTGCGGTCGGCGTTCTGGTAGTCGCGCGTCACCCCATTGGTGTTCCATCCAAGGAAGTTGACGACGTGCTCGCGGTTCTTCGACGTATAGCAGGTGTTGCCGAGGAACTGCGTGGTTCCGACGATCGGGTAGCCCGTCTGCGGATCAGCCAGGGTGACCGACTGTGTGGCCGACGTGGTGTACAGCACGTCATACCATGCAAACGGGTTCTGGCGCTTGGCGACGATGTTCGCGCCGCCCGCGGGATTGCGCACGAGACGATCGTCCGTGTTCGTGTAAACACCGGTGGTCGGATCAGCTTCCGGCGGCCGGATTGCATTCAGGGCGCTGCTGCCGTTGACCGCGCTCGGCATATTGAAGGCGCCCGAGCTGGGCAGAACACGCAACGCTGCAGCGAACAGGGTCGGCGATCCGGTGGGCGAGTTCACGATGAAATCGCTGGCGATATAGCCGATCTTGCCGTTGAGCTTCACAAGCGGATTGGTGGTGGTCGAGTAGTCGGGCGCGAGGTTGATCGCGTCGCGTACAAGTCCGCTGCCAATGGCCACGAGGAAGCGACCGCTGCCCTGGTTGCCGACCGGGGTTGCGGGGCTTCCACCGGTTACGTTCAGGCTCGTGATCGCAGTGCCGTTGAAATACTGGTTGCTGATCAGGTTGGTCGTGCCGGCGACCGGGTCGGTGGACGCCGCCTGGAGGGCGGTGTCGGGGCGCACCACGCCGAAGTCGGGGCTCGCCGCCCCGGCCGTTGCGCGATTGTAGGGCAGCGATTCGGCGTTCGCGGTATATTTGTTGGTGATGCCCGTCAGGCCGTTGCACTGTGCTGCCAGGGCGCGCGTGAAGATGTCAGTGGTACCCGACTTTTCAAGACGGCCGACCATACGGATCGGAACGCCGTCCTGCGTCCAGCGGGTCGAGGTGTCGTTCGTCGTATCCTGCAGCGTGAAGCTGCCATTCTGCGCGGCGAAGCGCGAGTCATTGAAGTTGGTGATGTCGCCGTTGAAGATGCCGCAATAGAGTTCGCGGGTCAGACGGAGGCCACCGGCGGTGACGCTGTTGATCGCCTGAGGGAAGTTCACGCGGAACCGCATGTCGACGCCCGAGGCGTTCTGGCCGTAAACGGGGTTGTAGGCGATCGCGACCGGCAGGATGTATTTGGGGAACATGATCCCCGCGCCAGCCGTCGGCTTTACGTTCGTGTTGTAGGTGTTCAGGTCGCTGAGCGTGATCGACGAATCCGCGAAGGCGAACTGGACATGGCTCCAGGTACCCTGCGAGTTGGGCAGGCTGGCAACAGGCCATTGATTGGTGAAATTGCGCCACTGCTGACGACCGAAGCCGGAGCCTTCGGATTCATAAAGCAGATCGAAATTCGGCTGCAGTGCGGGCGAGCAGGTGGTCCCCTTGATGCAGTTCTTCTCTTGAAGGACGACATTGACGACGGAGCTGGCGCCCGTGACAAGAAGCGCGAACTGCTGGTTGCCGGCGGTATCGGTGCCGTTGCCGACGGTCGGAGTCTGCCCCGGTGTCGCCGCGATCAGGGTCTGCGCCGAAGCGGCGGATGTGATGAGCGCCGCGCTGGCGACGGTCGCCAGCAGAAGCGCGGTTTTGAAACGCGTCATGAGTGTTCTCCTGTTTGGTAGAATTGGTCTTCAGAAAGAATTGTGTTAAATTTAGCTTGCACGATTCCATCTGCCACGGAGATTCGTGGCAGTAATCTTCTTCAGATTTTGGGTCACGCAAAGTCCAATCGCCATTTCACAAGAAATGGAGAGGACCCTCGTTCAACACAAACCACCAACATGCGACGTGACGATGCTATCGTCCATCGAAGTTGGCCCGTCCAATACGGGTAACACGCATGCACATTGAATGCAGAGTGTTTTGTTTTGTCGGATTTTCGACTCGAAGCTTTACCGACGCTGAATAGCTATCGGTGTAAAGTTACATTTTTGTGATGATGCGCTTAAATATAATATGGTTATCATAAATAAATCAGAACCATTGTGGTTTATTCGAATAAATATTCGAACTGGTTCTATTTTTGATGCCATTGAACTGTAGCAATATTTGAATATGCTACATTTGTATTTGGTAATGGCGGAACTGTTCCTCCCGATTCGGGCGGGCGCGGGCATAGGAGGTACGTGGGCACCGATAGCATTTCCCGCGCCGCAAATATTGGAAGTTCCTGGCATAAAATGGAGGAGCTTGCGGATTGGCCCGGTACGCATGACGAGGCTTCGATTCCGGCGGGTTTCGAGGGGATGTTTCGTGCGCGCGCACTCCTGCCGGAAGAGGGCTTGCAGCGTGCCCTGCTGATCGAGCGGGAGACCGGGGAGCGGCTCGACGCAGTCGTCACGCGACTCGGTCTGCTATCCGAAGATCGGCTCGCTGCCGAGATGGCGACGCACACGGGACTGCCAGTCATTGGCTCGAATGGGATGCCCGCGCAGCCGGTGGATGGACCCGATGTCTCGATCGCCTTCCTGCGTGACATGCGGGCCCTGCCGATCGCGGCGGATGATAAATCGGTGAGCATTGCAGTCTGCAATCCGTTCGATCCCTTTGTCGAACGGGCTTTCGGCTTCCTGTTTCGGCGTCGGGTCGAGCGGGTCATCGCGCGGTCAAGCGACATCGATGCGGCCATCGAGCGCCTTTACCATGGTCGTGGCACCGTTTCGGACGAGACCGATTCGGAAATTGACGGCGACGACCTCGAACGCCTGAAAGACCTGGTAAGCGACGCGCCGGTTATCCGGGCGGTCAATCGCCTGATCGCGCGCGCTTCAGACGATCGTGCTTCCGACATTCATATCGAGCCGAGCGATGACGGCCTGGCGATCCGTTTCCGGGTCGACGGGATGTTGCGCGACGCCGGGAAGCTGCCGGTCGCGATGCGCGCGCCACTCGTCTCGCGGATCAAGGTAATGGCCGGGCTCAATATCGCCGAGCGCCGGTTACCGCAGGATGGCCGGCTGCGCATCTCGGTGCGCGGCAACGAAATCGATCTGCGCGTCGCGACTGCCCCGTCAATCCATGGCGAGAGCGTTGTGATGCGGATTCTCGACAGATCGCAACTCGCGCTCGATTTTACGGTCCTCGGCTTCGACGTGGAACTCGCGGGGCGGATACGGGAGGCGATCGCTCGGCCACACGGGATCGTTCTTGTCACAGGCCCGACCGGTAGCGGCAAGACCACGACACTCTATGCCGCGCTTGCCGAACTCAACGCCCCAGATCGTAAGCTGCTCACGGTTGAGGACCCGATTGAATATCGCCTCCCCGGGGTGATCCAGACTCAGGTCAATCCGGCGATCGGGTTCACTTTCGGCACGGCGCTGCGCTCCTTCCTGCGGCAGGATCCCGACGTGATGATGGTGGGTGAGATTCGCGACACCGAGACCGCTCAGATCGCGGTCCAGGCAGCGCTCACCGGTCATATGATCCTCTCGACCCTGCATACCAACACTGCCGCGGGCGCCATCTCGCGCTTGCTCGACATGGGGGTGGAGCCGTTTCTGCTGGGCTCGGTGCTGACGGGAGTCCTGGCGCAGAGGCTTGTACGCCGCCTCTGCATGGAGTGCCGGGTTGCGTATGACCCCGTCGGAGAGGCGCCCGATATCCTGCGTCCGCTCATCCGGGCGCAGAATGTCGACCGTCTCTACCATGCGGGAGGCTGCGGGCGCTGCGGCGGGAGCGGCTATGCGGGACGTGTCGCGATCCTGGAATTCTTACGCGTCGATCAACAGGTTTCCCGGCTGGTCCTGCGTCGTGCCGACTTGCCCGATATCGTTGCCGCGGGTGAGGCGGGCGGCATGCGCAGCCTCGCTGCGGATGGCATCGCCAAGGCCGCCGCCGGTCTCACGACCATCGAGGAAGTGCTGCGCGTCGCGAGCGGGGACAATTGATGGCGACGTTCCAATATCGTGCCGTCAAGCTGGATGGATCGGCATTGTCCGGCCAGATAGACGCGTCGGATCGCAACGAGGCGGTCGCCAGCCTGCGCCGCACGGGCGCGACGCCGGTTGAGCTGGTCATTGCCACCCCCGCGAAAACCGGAAGACGGCGCCAGGCAACATCGAGGAGCAGGGCAGCCGCGGCGGCCAGCATCAGCGAGCTCGCAGTGCTTCTCGATGCCGGACTTCAGCTCGATCGCGCGCTCCTGCTTGCCGTCGAGAATATCGAGGACAAGGGCGTTTCCATCCATCTGGCGGAGATCCTGCGCGACGTGCGCGAGGGCATTCCCCTCTCTCGCGCCATGGCGCAAAAGCCCGAATTATTCTCCGCGACGGCCGTCGCGATGGCTGAGGCAGGCGAAGCGAACGGTCGTCTCGGCGAAGCGCTGGCGCGGCTCGCCGAGGCACTCGAACAGGAGGCCGAACTCCGACGCCTCGTCATATCGTCGATGATCTACCCGATCGCGCTGCTGATCATCGCGGTCGGTGTCGTGCTGCTGATGCTGCTGTTCGTCGTGCCGCAGTTCGAGAGCATGTTCGCAAGCACGACGCAGAAGCTGCCGACCGCGACCGTCGTGGTGATGAGCGCCAGCAGGCTGTTGCGGTACTATGGCCTCGCCATGCTTTTCCTGTTGGGCGTGGCGGGTTTCCTCCTGGCGATGGCGTTGCGCCAGCCAGCGGTGCGTCTCGCGCGCGATCGGCTGGTCTTGTCGTTGCCATTGCTCGGTGAGTTGATCAGGCGAATCGAGACGGCACGGTTCGCCCGCACATTAGGTGCCCTGATCGAAGGAGAAGTGGCGCTTCCCGTCGCGATCGCGCTCGCGCAACGGACGATCTCGAACCGGGTGCTCGGCCGGGCGATCGGCCGCGTCGCGGACGGCGTCAAGGAGGGTGGGGGACTGACCGCTCCGCTTGCGGCTTCGGGGGTGCTGCCCCGGCTTGCGATCGGCTTCCTTCGCACCGGTGAGGAGACCTCGCAGCTGGGCATGATGCTGACCCGCTTGGCCGATGTCCTCGACCGCGACGTCCGTACCCGGCTCGAGCGGCTCATCGGCATCCTGACCCCCCTGATCACTGTCGTGCTCGGCGCGACGGTGGCCTCGATCATCGCCTCGATCATGTCGGCGATCCTCGGGTTCAACGACCTGGCGCTGGCCTCATGAAGAAAGACGTGGATATGGAGACGAAACACCCGAGGGAAGCGGGCTTCACGCTCCTCGAACTGCTGGTTGTTCTCGCAATCCTGGGATTGCTTGCCGCCATCGTCGGCCCCCAGGTCATCCGATATCTTGATAGCTCCAAGTCGCAATCCGCGCGGGTGCAGGCCAAGAATATCGTCGCCGCTCTCAACCTCTTCAAGCTGGATGCCTCGCGCTATCCTACTCAGGAGGAAGGTGTCCAGGCGCTGGTGAAGGCGCCGGCCAACATGCCGAACTGGAACGGGCCGTATCTTCCGCAGGACTCGGCGATCGTGGATCCCTGGGGCCGAACCTATCTGATGAAGGTCCCGGGAGAGCATGGCGAAGTCGATGTCTACAGCCTTGGCTCGGATGGGCAGCCCGGCGGCACGGGTGAGGCGCGGGATGTCGGTAGCTGGTGAACCCGTAAAATTGCGGCTGATCGGCAGTGATGGCTTCACTCTTCTTGAGATGCTTGTGATCATCGCCATTCTTTCCCTCATCGCCGGGGTCATCTTCCCCTCCGTCGATAGAGCGATGCGCCGGCAGGCGTTCGTCGAAGCGGCCACCCGGTTCGAAGGGGCTGTTCGTGCCGCGCGCGCGCAGGCGATCAGGAGCGGGAGCGTGGTGTGGTTTGCCCTGTCTGCGGACCGTCATGGCTTCGGCTCTCGCGGAGAGACGGATTTTCTGCCCGAGAATATTGTCGCGAACCTTCCTGATGGTCCGCTTGGCTTTTTCGCCGATGGCAGTGCCACGGGGGGCAGAATCGCGATTGCCGAGGATCGCTGGTCCCGGCGCTGGTATGTTCGTCCGTCGACCGGCGCGATCGAGCGCATTCAATGATCGCGCGGGATTCCGAAACAGGCTTCAGCCTTGTCGAAACGCTCGTCGCGCTCGCAGTGATCGCCGGGATGGCCGGCATTCTCTTCGAAGCCGTCGCGGCCAATGCGCAGGCCGCATCCGGTCTGGCCAGGCGACGCGAGGCTGTGATGCTTGCACAGTCCTTGCTGGCGCAGGCCGCGATGCCGCCTGGCCCGGGCGAACTCGCCGAGAAGGGAGAATGGAATGGTCTCGCGTGGCGCTTCAGCCGCCGGCCAATTGCCGTCGGCGCGCGAGACAGCGGTCTGCCGCTGGAGGAGGTGCGCATCGACGTCATCGCCCAGCCGGGCGGTCGCCGCCTCGTAAGCGTCCGCACCTTGCGGCTGGATCGGTGAGCAACGTGGCAGGCCGTCGATCTCAGCATCCGTCCGTCCGTGATGGAGCCGCAGGCTTCACGCTGATCGAACTGCTGGTCAGTCTGGCGTTGATGGGCATGGCTGCCGCCCTGCTGCTGCAGGGACTGGCGATGGCAGGCGTGGTCGCGCAACGGGAGCGCGCGAGCATCTCCGGCCTGGAAGAGGTGATCGCCGCGCAGCGCCTCCTGCGCAGCGGGATAGAGCGGCTGCGCCCGGTCACCCGTTCCGACTCCGCGTTGCCGATCGTGGAATTGCGTGGGACGGCGGGCATCCTGACGTTCGTCGGACCTCCGCTTGATCGAATGGCACCCGATGCGCTGCAGCGTTTCCGACTTACCCGGACAGCAAGTGGTGACCTGGTTCTCTATAGTGCGAGCATCAGGAAAATTGACCTTGATCGCGACGGATCTGATCTGATCGGGTGGACGCCGAATACACTGCTGCGCGGTGTAAGGGACCTTTCGATCAGCTATTTGGGGCCAGCGCGGGCCGGGCTAGATCGTGGCTGGCAGGATCGCTGGTGGGATCGGCCGCAGCCGCCGGAACTCATCCGTATCCGGATTGAATTTGCTGGCCGGGATCGGCGCAAATGGCCCGACCTGATCGTTCGCCCGAGGGCGACCACGAATGCTGCCTGCAGGATCGACGCACTGACTGGCCGTTGTGGAGGAGAGTCGTGAGTGGTCGCGGCATCCTCGACGCCGACATGCACATGATCGGCAACTGGCTGGTTCAGGGATGGCGCTGGTGGGTCGGGGAACTGCGGAACCTCGTTCCAGAGCGCTTGCGTCGCAGTCGCGGCGACAGGTTGCCGCGGCTCATATTCGCGGAAGACGGGCTGTCGCCTGAAAGGGGGGGCGAGAAGAGCGCACGCCCGGGTTCCTGGTCAGGCGTGCGTGCGACCATTGGCCTGCCGCGCCAGCTCTGCCTCACCCGCTATGTCGAACGGCCCACGCTCAATGCGAGGGATTTACAGCACATGCTGACGCTCGAAGGGGACATGCTGCTGCCGTTCCCGGCCGGCACGATGCTCGTGACCGGACGCGCGCTGGATGTCGCTGGAAGCTCGGGCAGGATGAGGATCGAGGTCGCGGGACTGCCGTTGGATACCGCGAACGAAATCGCGGAGACTGTCGCGGCTACGGGCGTGCTCGCCGTACATGTGGTGATGCAGGAGCCACATGGCTCCTTGCCGCCAATCGACTTTGCGCCGTCGATGCGCGCGGCCGGGTTGATCCCCAAACCGCGCAATGCGACGCCGCTGGTCTGGTCACTGGTCGGGTTTCTGGTCGTCCTCAATCTCGCGACGCTCATCTGGCGCGACACCGCATCGGTCGCCCGGCTCGAGCAGATCGTTCGGGAGCAGCAGCCGGCAGTGGCGGTTGCTGAGACCATCATGCGGCGCACCCAGCGTGATCAGGCGCTTGTCGCGCGCTCGCTGGCATCGCGGCGGCGCCATGATGCTCTGGGCACCCTCGCCGCGGTCAGCGATGCCCTTCCTGACGGAGCCTGGCTCCAGCGCTATGTGTGGGATGGGCCGACACTGAGGCTTACCGGCTACCGGCCGGCCAGGAGCGATGTCGGGACAGCGCTGCGTCGCGCGGGACGGTTTTCCGAGGTCCGCTCGATGACCGATGAAACTCAGGCGACCGTACCGGCAGGCGATCCGTTCGACATCAGCGCCAGGATCGCGCCACGATGATGCGGACGATGTCCCTTCGGGAGCGGCGTCTGGTGGCGCTGCTGATCCTCACCGCGCTGGTCGCGCTGGTCCATTTGGCGATCGTGTCGCCGATCGTCGGCGGCTTTGCCACGCGTACGGAACGGCGAGAGGCGTTGACCCTGCGGTATGCCCACAACCTGCGCACCATTGGATCGATTCCGCGGCTGCGTCGGAGGGCTGAGCAGCAACGGGACTCCATTGGCGCATTCGTGATCGAGGCGCGCAATGTGGAAGCCGGTCGCGAAGTCCTGAAAGAGCGTCTCCAGCATACGATCGAGCACGCCGGAGGAGAGTTCCGGGAGGGCGGTGATGGGGAAGGGCAGCCGGGCTGGGCCCGTGCCCGAGCCTCCGCCCGAATGACTCTGCCACAACTGACGGCGACGCTCGACCAGTTGCAGAACAGTTCGCCCTGGCTGGTCATCGAAACACTCTCGGTGGCTGCCAATGACGCGCTTGTGACGGGCCAATCCTCAACCATGGATGTGCAAATTGAAGTTTCAGTTCCCCTCCGCCCTGCCACCGTTCGATAGCACGGCGCGCCTGCCGCTCATGCTGGCGGTGCTGCTGTCGGCGGCGTTCGCCTTCCAGTTGCTGGCTGTCGACGACCTTGATCTGCCCGCTGCCGGTCCGATTGGCGGTTCGCGGGCGATCAGCGCCGCCGGGCCCGGTGTCGTATCCGCAAGGGGTGGCGCCGCCATTCTGGCGCGATCGATGTTCGCTCCCTCGCGCGCTCCGGTGGGCAATCCCGGTGCCGGTGCCATCGGCGGAGTCACGGTCGTCGGCTCGGTTCGGATCGGGAGCACTGTTTTTGTGGTGGTCCAGGGCCCGGGCAATCGGATCGCGAATGTGCGGCTCGGCGGAAAGGTCGGAGAATGGCGGCTGCGGGCCATTCGCGCAACCGATGCGCTGCTCGTGCGCGGTGAGGAGAAAATTACCGTCCCATTCGGTGCGAGGGAACCCCTCTCCACGACTGCGGCCGTAACGGGGAACCAGTGATGAAACGAAGACCGAATCTTATGTTCGGGGTCGCCATTGGCGCGCTGATCACGGGCGGCTGTTCGACGGGGCAGCCGCCAAAACCGATCGAGATGCCGGTGCCGCCGCCGATCGTGGTGGAGGCTGAACGCGCGGAACGGCAAGTTCGTTCGACCATCGTCGGCGGTGAGGCTCCCGTACCGCAACCGCCGGTGGCCGCACCGCGGCGTGCCAGGGGAGGCAGCATCAGCATGAACCTGCCCGGTGCGGATGTACGCACAGTGGCAGCATCGGTTCATGAAGTGACTGGCGTTCCGATTGAGGTCGATCCTGCCGCGAGCGGCCAGGTTTCGCTCGTGACGCCTGGCACGATCGCTCGATCGGAGGTTCTGGCCCTGTTCGAGACCGCGCTGCGGGCAGCGAATCTCGCGCTTGTTCCCGTGGGTGACGGCTATATGGTCCGCACCGCCACGTCAGCGCAGTCGCCGGTTGCCCCCGATGCCGTGGGGTACGGGACCGAGGTCATAACCCTTCAGTTCATCAACGCCGAGGAGGTTCGCAAGATTCTCGACGGCGCCTTGCCCGGCGTGGTCACGGCTGTCGACGCCACTGCCAATCGCGTAACGATCGCCGGCACGACCGGGCAGCGCGGTAGCGTGCGTGACCTGCTGAAACAGTTCGACGTCAACTGGCTGCGCAACATGAGTTTTTCGCTTTTCGTGCCGGCGCGCACCGACGCACGGTTGATCGTGCCCGAACTCGACAAGCTCATCAATGCCAGCGACGCGCCGACCAGGGGGCTGGTTCGCCTCATCACGATGGAGCGCCTGAACGGAATTCTCGCCGTGACGGCGCAGCGGCAGTATCTTGAGGACGTCCGGCGATGGATCGAGGTCCTCGATCGAGAGGGCGAAAGCGCCGAGAAGCGCATCTTCGTCTATCGCGTCCAGAATGGGCGCGCGCGCGATCTGGCACGCACGCTGAACCAGGCATTCGGCAATGGCGGCGATTCGGCAGGCGATGAAAATGCCAACCCGTTCGCCAGTTCCGAGCAGAGCGGCGCCCGAAAGACGTCCGCACCGCCGGCATCCGCCGCCAATGCCGCGACACAGCGAGCCGCCGGCGCTGCGGCGGCAGGTGATGCCGGCCAGCCGGCTGCCCGGGCCGACGCGCCGTCCGGGAAGATCACTGCGGACGAGGTGAACAATGCGGTCGTCGCCTACGGAACGCCTCGCGACTACGCGATGATCGAAGATGCGCTACGCAAGCTCGACGTCCCGCCGCTTCAGGTGATGATTGAGGCCGCGATTACCGAGGTCACGCTGAATGACACGCTGCGATATGGCGTTCAGTGGAACTGGCTGACTGGCCAGAGCAACTTCAGATTGACCGACGGCACCGGCATGCCGACGGCACCGACCCAGGCTGGCTTCTCCTATTTCCTTTCGAGCGGCAGTATCAGCGCTGCGCTGAACGCGCTCGAGCAGCGAACGAACGTCAAGGTCGTCTCAGCGCCCAAGCTTGTGACGCTCAACAACCAGACCGCGGCGCTCCAGGTCGGTGACCAGGTACCGATTTCCTCCGGAAGCGCGGTCAGCGTCGAGAATCCCAATGCACCGATCGTCAATTCGATTGAGTATCGCGATACGGGGGTGATCCTGAAGGTCACGCCTCGTGTGAACGCCGGCGGTCTGGTGTTGCTCGACATCGCGCAGGAGGTGAGTGACGTCAACACCAACGCTCCCGCTTTGGGCGGTACGCGTACGCCCGCGTCGCCGACGATCTCGACGCGGCGGATATCCACGTCGGTTGCGGTGCAGGACGGCCAGATCATTGCGCTCGGCGGCCTGTTCCGGGATTCGACGAGCTTCGGGAAGAACGGGGTTCCAATTCTTTCGCGTCTCCCGGTGCTGGGAGCGCTCTTCGGCAACCACAACAATACCCAGAACCGGACGGAGTTGATCGTTCTGCTGAAGCCGCACGTGATCAGTACTCCAGACGACGGCAGGACAGTGACCGAGGAATTGCGGGCGAAGCTGCGGACGCTCGAGCCGTTCAGGACCCAGGGCAAGATGCCGTGATGCGCAAATGCGAGGACGGGTATGCGCTGGTGGCGGCAGTCGCGAGCATTGCCGTGTTCTCGGCCATGGCGCTTACCGTTCTCTCCGCAACTCGAATGGGAATTTCCGATGCGGGGGCGGAACAGGCTCAGTTGCAGGCGAACGCGGCGGCCGATGCCGGGTTCGCGATGGCGCTTCAGAAGCTCCTCGATCGCGACGCGACTCAGCGTTGGTCGATCGACGGTAGGGTGCGGACATTGACCTATGGCCAGGCGCGCCTTCGCGTCCGGATCGAGGATGAACGCGGCAAGGTTCCGATCAGCCGGCTCGATGAAAAGCTGGCCACGCGATTGCTGGAGGAAGTGGGGCTGAGCGGAGACAATCTGCTGATCGCGCGCGATTCTCTGCTCGACTGGACCGACAGTGATGATGAGGCTCGGCCGTTCGGAGCCGAGGCGCCTTACTATCAGTCGGCAGGCATCAGTCCGCCCAACGGGTTCCTGGGATCGATCGAGGAACTGCGCAGCGTTCGCGGATTCGATGCGAGAACGGTGGAAAGGATCAAGCCCCTGGCCACGGCCTATACCGCAATGGCTGCATTCGAGGCACAATATGCAAATCCCCGCGCAATGGCGATCATGGAAGAAGCTGGAGGCAAGGGGGGGGCGGTGACGATCAATCGTGCCCGTGAACTTGCGGGACAGCGGACGGCGATCGAACTCACGGATACTGCCAGCCTGACCGGAAGGCCTCTCACGATCATTGTAGACGCGGCCTTGCCCGACGGCGCCCGGGCGATTCGCCGGATCGTGGTCGAACTGACGGGGGTTGCCAATCGGCCCTATTTCGTCCGGGCCTATGAGTAAGCCATCCCCGATCCTCAGCAGCCCATCATTTACGCCCGATGCCCTGTTGTGATGCACTATTCGGCCCTGTCGTCGCGGGAGGCGCTAGGCCCCATGGCGCGAACACCGGGGGAGTGGTTTCGGGGTTGGCTTGGCCGCGGGCCGAATTTGCCACGGCTCCAACGGAGCCGGACAGGTCGGCGATCGGAAACGCGCCCAAAGATCCGGTCTCGCTCTCTCCGGTGGAGCGATAGAATATGTGGGCGCCGATCTTCGTCACGCGCACGAGCCTGGGCGCCCAATAAGGGCTGACATAGTCGGCATGATAATGCGTTGCGCGGGGCACACGAGAGGGCATTCGCCCGTCGATCGCGTCCTCCGCGACCGCTCGTGCGGTGGACATGACGCGCTCCGGTAATTTTCGGTGCAGCGATCCATCGCAGGTAAAGGTGAACTGGCAGCCCGTACGCTTTGTCGAGCCGGCGAAGACCACATCGCATATGGTTTTGGGAAAGGACGGACTCCGGAGCCGATTGAGCACTACCTCGGCGACCGCTTGCTGTCCTTCCTTGCTCTCATATCCTGCCTCGTAGGCGATGGTGAGTGCGAGGCATTCCACCGCGCGCGTGTGGTCTTCGACCGGCCCCAGTCCAGTGTTCTGGGCATGGAGTGGCTCGCCGACGCCGAATGTGAGGGCTGCCGGTGTCAGCTTTGCTGCGAGGAGGATCAGCCCGCGGATGAGAACGCTCCGGTGATTCCAAATGAGATGCGTTTCGGTGAGATGGAATGCATGGCCGCCGTTCCGCCTGAATTTATACGCTTAGATCGGCTGTTATCTTTGATTATTGTGTATTGTGTTTAATATAGCGATTTGATGTGTAGTAAAATAAAGTACATTTTGATTGTATTGTGCATTTTACATTTATTTATTCTGTAAATAAGTGTCGATTTATTAACGTTATTGACTTATTGTACGGAAGTGTCATCCGCATGTAATGAATTGATGAAAAAGCATGCGTGCGGTTATTCATAAATATGAATGCTGAATCGACGTAAGAATTGTGAAAATTGTACGATCTTGGCATGAAATTTCCTCCGAAATGGTGCGGATTGAATGCCACTGAGAAGACTGCGGGTGCGGATTGGAGCGAGGGATGATCGTCAGGCTGGGTGTTGCGGCGCTTGTGTCGGCTTTGGGAATTTCAGCGGCCACTCTGTTCAGCGGCGGTGAGGCGAAGCGGGAAGGTGCAGCGCCGGAGCGGGCGTTGGAGTCGCCGGATTCGGCCTCTTCATCAGCCTCCGCGCCGAAGATGATTCCGGCTCGTTTTCTTGACTGCATGTTGGGCAGGATCGCCAATTTCGACCCCAACAGGAATCAGGCGCCGTCCGAATATGTTTATGACGGCAGCCACGCGTTCAAACTGTTCCTGCCCTCGATCCCGGTTCGCACCAGCCCGCCGCCTGAGTCTACCTCGCCGCCTGAGCCTGTCGATCCGAAGACTAGGGTTGTTGCCGATCCCGATGGATTGACGCGGGAAGTCGCCGGGAGACCCTTTGATCGTGTGGTGGATACCTGGCCCGAACGAACCGAAATGACGGCCCCTATCAGCGATGTGGCGGTCAATATGATCATCATCGATCAGATCGATACGCAACGTGCGACGGCAAACCTGTTCATGACGAAAGCCAATGATGCGGTGACGTTTGATTTGAAGCACCTTTATTTGGGGATATGCCGTGTGGCCACCGGCGGGGCGGCAGTAGCGGAAGCGGATTGAGATTCGAGCAGTGTTTCTGCCGCGCATCCTTTGGCGGGGCTCGATCATCGCGACGCGTTGCAGCGACCTAGGGAGATTTGTCGATGACGGGAGTGGGGCAGGCCGAAACGCTTCCGTTTTTGCGTCAGGCTGACAGGTTTCAGCAGTCCGGTGATTTCGCGGCGGCGCTGAGATGCCTTGATGAGGCGATTGCCGCCGATCCTGGCAATGCCGAAGCATATTGCGCTCGTGGGAATGCCTTGGCCGATCTCGGCCGGACGGAACTCGCCATTGCAAACTATGACCGGGCGATCGTTCTGGACCCGGCAGCACCGGATCCACATGATTTCCGCGGCATCGTGCTGGCGCAGTCTGGCCGAATGGACGAAGCGCTTTTGAGCTTTGATCGTGCGATTGCTCTTGGTCCGGGCAATGTGAATGCGCTGAACAATCGCGCCAATGTCCTGAAAAGCTTGAATCGCCTGGACGAGGCACTTGCCGCCCAGGAACAGGTGGTTTCCGCGCTGCCGGATTTCGCGCCGGGCTATAACAACCGGGGCAACACGTTAATCGCGCTCGGTCGCTTGGACGAGGCGATTGACAGCTTCGATCGCGCGTTGGAACTGGATCCGGGACAGCTACAGTCCCATTGCAATCGAGCCAACGCGCTTGTGAAACTCGCAAGGGTTGAAGAAGCGATTCAAGCCTATCGACAGGCCCTGTCACTCGATTCCCGACAGGTGGACGTTTTGTTGAATCTGGCGGAACTTCTGTCGAATTTCGCGCAGCCCGAAGAGGCTGCGGATTGCTATCAACAGGCGCTCGCCCTTGATCCGGACAATTTGGACGCCTGGCTTGGTTCGGGTGATGTGCTGCTTGCGCTTTACCGGCCTGATAAGGCGTTCTCCTGCTTCAAGCGCGTTCTAGAATTGGATGCCAACAATGCCGAGGCCATGAGCCATATGGGCATAGCATGCATGCAGCTTCATCTTCCCGAGAAAGCCCTGGCATGCTTCGACCAGTCGGTGGCCCATAATCCGAACGATCCCCAGACCTGGCAGAGCCGTGGCAATCTGCTTTTGGAACTGGGGGAGGTGGAGGGTGCCTTGGCCAGCCAGGATCGTACATTGGCAATTGCGCCCCTGTTTCCTTATGAATTGGGCAGGCGGTTTCATACCGCGATGCGATTGTCGCACTGGAGCGAGCTCGATCGATATGCGGCGGTAATTCGTCAATCTATCGAAGAAGGTGGGCGATTGATCGCGCCTTTCGATCTTGTCACGACGGTCGACGACCCGGGCCTCCAGAAAAGATGCGCTGAACTCTTCGTGCAGCATGAACTTCCTCATGTCCGGGAACGGCCGATCGGGTCAAAATATCGCCCGCGACAGCGCATCAGGATTGGATATTTCTCGGCTGACTTCAGAGAGCATGCGACGATGCAATTGCTGCTTGAAACCCTTGAAGCCCATGATCGAGATCGCTTCGAGTTCACCGCGATTTCCTTCGGTCCTGACATCAGGGATTTATCGCGGCAGCGCGCGGAGCGTGCCATGGACCGTTTCGTTGATGTGCAAAGGCAAGCAGATTCGGAGATTGTACGGCTATCTCGTGAACTCGAGCTCGATATCGCAATTGACCTGAAGGGCTATACGCAAGGCAATAGGACGGGCGTGTTCGTCGAGAGGGTGGCCCCCGTTCAGGCAAGCTATCTTGGATTTCCAGGAACAACCGGGATTCCTGCGATGGACTATGTAATTTCCGATAAGATCGTTATTCCTGCCGGGCATGAGGGACAATACTCTGAATATATTGTCCGCCTTCCGGGTAGTTACCAGTCAAACCGCAGGATTGGGAAGATCTCGGCTGTCGCCAATCGCGTTGACGCGGGCCTCGCTCACGGGGTATTTGTCTATTGCTGTTTTAATCAGAGCTACAAGATAACGCCTGATCTATTCGATGCTTGGATGTGTATCTTGTCCAATGTCCCGAATAGCGTGCTATGGTTGTGGGTGAACCAAGCTTCCGCGCGGAGCAATCTTCAGCGGACTGCCGCCGAGAGGGGCATCGCGGCGGATCGTCTCGTTTTCGCGGAGCGTCTGCCGGGCGAGCAGCATCTGGATCGCCTCAGACTTGCGGACCTTTTTCTCGATACGCTGCCCTGCAATGCTCACACGACGGCGAGTGATGCTCTTCGAGTGGGCCTGCCGCTGTTGACCTGTACTGGCAAGTCATTTGCCTCGCGTGTTGCGGCAAGCCTGCTCGACGCGATGGGCCTTCCGGAATTGGTCACGACCAATCTTGCCGATTACGAAGCCCGTGCGGTCGCGTTGGGGACCGATGCCGGGCAGTTTGCGCGGATCAAGGAAAAGCTGCTGCGCAATCGCGCCACTACTTCTCTCTTCGATCCTTCCCGAATGGCGCGTAGTCTCGAAACTGCGTATCTGGCCATGTACGAGCGCTATCGGAACGATCTTCCGCCGGCGGATATCACGCTATAATCCTGATCGAGGTCGCTGGACGCGGTAGTTGTCCGGCGTCCAGGACTTTGAGCGATGCGATCACATTCCAGCATGCCGACGGCAACCGGTCTATTGCAACCTTCCGCAACGAAGACGGCCGTTGGCGACGCTGTGGTGAGCGCGCCAAGAGTCGGAAATTATGGGGATTTCATATTTTCTGCGATTTGGTTTGCCAAATTCCTTCGCCCAAGTGTCTCTTAAGTAGGAGCAATTGTCGGGGTAACCTACCGGTCGCGGCGAGAGCGATCTCGGTTGCAAAGGCTGGTATGTGCCCCAGGAAGTCAATGTCCGGTCGTCAATGCGGTCGGGTGCTTCCCATTGCATTCGCGGGAGATGATGATGGCGAGGCGGAATCCTGGATCCGGTCATTCTTCGGTTGCGGCGGTTCAAGAAGAGCCTCGCGTTCATTCGGGCCCGCGCCTGGCGCCGTGGCAGATCAAAGTCGCCCAGGACCAAATGTCGCTTCAACTACAATCTGGCCTGCAAATCGCGGATGTCGCCGCAAGGCTAAGGATATCGGCGACGCATTTTTCCAAGGCTTTCAGGAATTCGGTCGGGCTGGCGCCGTCGCGGTGGTATCAGCGCGAGCGCATCGCCAAGTCGATGCGCCTGCTCCGGGACGGTGCCCTGGAACTGTCCGAGATTGCATCAGAATGCGGTTATTTTGATGAAAGTCACTATGTCAGAACATTCTCACGGGCAGTCGGGATCCCGCCGGGGCGATGGCGTCGAAAGCAAATGGCAATCCCATGCAAAGAACCGCTGGAGTAACTGGTATATGGCCGAACGATGAGTTCGGTTGATCCGTTTCTTCGGGATGCAAGGACATCAGGCGCGCCAGCGCAGTTTCGTCAGCGTGGTGCTCGCGAATTGGTGACGAGGCGCCGGATACGCCTTGTGCAACCAAAATCCTATCGCATCCTGGTCAGTTGGGTGGTCGTTGATCTTGGCGGTCGATCGAAGCGGCGCCGATATCGCGGTTCGCACCATCCATTGCACGGTCGATCGCCAACTGCAGATGGGGTGCCGCGTCGGTATCCTCGATCTGGTCCAACAGCGAAAGTGCCTCCATCATCAACATGATCGTGCGCTGTCGGGTTGGCCCAAAGGTGCCGACATGTGAC
Source organism: Sphingomonas sp. QA11 (assembly GCF_028473665.1). GTDB lineage: Bacteria > Pseudomonadota > Alphaproteobacteria > Sphingomonadales > Sphingomonadaceae > Sphingomonas > Sphingomonas phytovorans. The sequence goes on from NZ_CP098774.1 coordinate 793,202, forward strand.
GTCGCATGCTTACGCTTCCGCCGTGCGGTATCGTCGATCTGCTGTGCTTGAACTTCCTGCAGCCGCTTTTCGACGATGAGATCGATGGCCGTCGGGGAAAGCGTAGGCTTCAGCGGTGGCGCCAAAACATTTGCTTCTCCCGAGCGCGGCACTCCCGTGATCGCACAATCAACGAGGATCGCGAACGCCCGGCGAAGGTGAGCCTCAGCCTCACAATGCAAACCGTCTAGAAGCACGATCGCGTCATTCACGGACTCTGCGGCAACCGCAGAAAGAAATATCAGGTTCTCTTCGTCGGCCCTGTCGGCTTGATCCGGATTATATGGCGCGTCCATGCTTTACCTTAATCCAAGTCGCGTTCCCGATACACCGGCTGAAAAATACACAGCCGTCGAGCGCGTTCCAAATTTGGAAAAGGCACATTACCGAACCGGCATTGCGGGTTTAGGCAGGTGCAAACCCGAGTGCGCCTGGAGACAAGCCGTGTCACGTCAATGACGCGGGCGATTGTCATAACGCGCCGCGCGTGTGGAGGGTCTCCACCAGGGAACCCTTGCCGCAATCTAAATTGAGGCGAAACATGACCGGCGAGCCTGGTCGGGAGATCAGATGTCGTTACGCTCAAAGATTGAGACGCGGCTCCTTGAGCGATTGCTTGTCCTGGTCACCAAGGACGCCAAGCCAAACCTGAACCAACTGGCGGTCGCGGCAAAGAATATTCGCATTCTGGAGCTGAACGTGAAGGCGTTCGGTTACGAAATGGCACGCCGGCTGTCAGAGGCTTTGCCCATCCCCGACGACACGGCCCCGAGAATTGTCGCGCTCGCGTCTAAGCCTTGCGTCCAGGCCGATCTCGAATCGGACTGGGCGGCACACTGGGCCCGTGAACTCAGGTGTCCCGTGCTCTATCACCGAAAGCTGTGGGAATATCTCTACGTGCTCCAGGCGATCTATGAGCACGGGCATATCCGTCCGGGCGTCAGAGGGCTCGGATTCGGCTGCGGCGCTGAGCCCCTTCCAAGCTATCTGGCCTCGAAGGCGGTAGCCGTCACCGCGACTGATCAATCGCTCGAGATAGCGAAGGCGACGGGCTGGGCCTCCAGTAACCAGCATCTCGGCACGGCCGCAGGCGCCCACCAGCCGCATCTAGTGCCGCAGCGTGTGTTCGAGCAGTTCGTCTCTTTCCGTACCGTCGATATGAACGCGATCCCCGGCGATCTGGTCGGCTATGATTTCTGCTGGTCGATCTGTGCGCTCGAACATCTCGGTTCGATCGAGAAGGGACTGGCATTTATCGAGGCCTCGCTCGCTACCCTTCGGCCAAGAGGCCTCGCGGTCCATACGCTGGAATTCAATATCGAGGCTGACGGTCCGACCATCGACAACTGGCCGACTGTTCTTTTTCAACGAAAGCATATCGAGCGGTTAACTGAAAAGCTTACCCGTGAAGGGCACGAGGTGGCAGCGCTCTCCTTCGATTGCGGCGCTGCGCCAATGGATCGCTTCGTCGATTTGCCGCCTTGGTCGCATGATCTTCCGGTCGACCACGCTTATCCACTGGGAGAGCCAAGGCATCTCAAGCTTGCGATCGACGGTTTCATCGCCACGTCCTTTGGCCTGATCATCCGTAAGCGCGCCTGACATGCGCTTGCTCCGGCCATATCCACACGGAATGCGGAAAATAGTTGGAGGCGTCAGGTCGGCCCGAAGACGACCTCGCCACCGACCAAGCGAAATGAGCATCGCGATTTTTTCGCGGCCACTGTGGAAACGACTAGCGGGCGGGCGCGTGCGTTCGACTACAGCCGAGTCGCTAGGGAGGCATGCCCGGTGTCGTTGCGATCCATGAACAGGCGATGGGTCCTCGCGCGAATCGAGCGGGATAACGGTCAGGTGGTTCAAGCCAATCGCGGGCGCGGGTCGGATCGTGAGGTCACCCGATTTGGATTGGAGGCAAGGTCGGGCCGTTGCGGCTCTTCAGGCTGCCTGGAGTTGTTGCCAGCGATGGACGTCGATCGCTTCTTCCATCGTATCGTAGAAAGTCAGTCGACCATCCTTCAACACGGCGCCCTTGTCGCAGTAGGCGAGCAAGGTACCCGGGTCGTGCGACACCATGATGAGCGTGCCGTTGGCGCGACGTTCCGTCAGTGCGAGGTGGCAGCGCTCTCGAAAACGTTCATCCCCGGCTCCGGTCACCTCGTCGACGAGATAGCAGGTAAAATCGATGGCAAGACTGAGGCCAAATGCGAGGCGGGCATGCATGCCGGCGGAATAGGTTCTGATGGGTTGCCGGAAATAAGGACCCAGCTGCGCGAAGCTCTCGACGAAATCCAGCATCGGTTCGATCGGGCGCCGATAGATCCGTGCGATGAAGCGGACATTGTCTGCGCCCGTCAAGCTCGCCTGGAATGCGCTCGCATAGCCAATCGGCCAGGACACGCTCATTTTGCGAGTGATACGCCCTGCCGTGGGCAATTCGACCCCTGCCATAAGCCGCAACAGCGTCGACTTGCCCGCGCCGTTCGCGCCACAAATACCGACGGCCTCTCCGGGCCTGATCGCAAAATCTGCCTTCCTGAGCACCGTCTTGCGAAGATTTCTTGCATGATATGTCATGGAGACATTCTTGAAGCGGATCATGGCGCGAGTCCTTTTACTTGGGCCGCATTGTCCTTTGGTCGCGACTGGGGTCAAGGCGAATATGCGGGAGGGGCGAGCGCTCCCGTATTTCCGGGTGGGGCCGCAGGATGACCGCGAACCTGTCGAATAGCGAGCGCCTGCACCAGCTCTATGACCCGAATTTCGTCCTTCGCGTCGAGACGCTGAACAACGGTGCGCCGGTCCAGGTCTGCCTCGAGAGCCGAATGCTTCACGACGCGACCGGGACGGGTGTCGCGACCTACGCGCGCGTGTTGGCCACCTGCCTCGCAGACGCCGGCGCGGAACCTCTGATCCTTGACGATGGGCGAGGGGGAGCGGGTCTTCGGCGCTCACGCCTCGCGCGTTGGGTCGCTGCGGCACGTACATCGGCTCGGCCCGTGGTCGCGTATCAGCCGCTGGACGAAAGGTCGCCCGCACAGTGGATGGCCCGGGACGTATTTCGCGAAGCGCAGGTCTTTTTCAATCTGCATGGTCGAATGCTTCCCATCGCGTTCGATCGCCCGCCCGAGGTGATGCACTGGACGTACCCGGCGCCGCTTTATGTCGTCGGCGCGAAGAATTTGTACACGGTGCACGATCTCATCCCGCTCACCCATCCTGAACTGACAACAATCCCCCGTTCTCGCCACGCGGCGATCCTTGGCAGGATCGCCTGTCACGCGCACCGAATTGTCACTGTGTCGGAAACCGTTCGTGCCCTGGTGATCCAGCATCTGGGTGTTCCGGGGAAGCGCGTGGTGAACACGCTGCAGGCGATCGAGACTCCGCTGCAGGCCGATCCGCCATTGCCTGACGCGCTGCGATCGGGCCGATATTTCTTCTTCTGCGGTCGTGTCGAGCGACGAAAGAATCTGGACCGCGTCGTTCAGGCCCTGATCGCCAGTAAGTCTTCCCTTCCGTTGGTGATCGTCGGCCCTGAGGTCGAAGGCGAGCAGAAGCTTGAGGCGCATCTGCGTACCTCTCCTCAGATCATGAGGTTCCCCTGGGTGCCGCGGCCGGAGCTTGTCGGGATGATGCGGCGCGCGCGAGCGCTGCTTTTCCCTTCGCTCGCCGAAGGGTTTGGCTTGCCGATCGCCGAGGCCATGACGCTTGGCTGTCCGGTCCTGACCTCGGACCGTGGGGCGTCCGCGGAAATCGCCGCGGAGGCGGCGCTGCTCGTCGATCCGCTCGATATCGACGCGATCGCGCACGCAATCGCGGAACTGGACCGAAACGACGCGCTTTGTGCGCGCCTCCGCACGGCCGGCTTCGCCCGCGGCCGGCAATTCACACCGAGCGTCTATGCTCGGCGTCTCCGCGCGCTCTACGCCGGCGCACTCGCCGAAGACGAGAAGAGTGCCCAATGACGAGCTTGCCGCCGATCCGCGTCGGAATAGACGGCTTCAATCTTGCGATGGCGCAAGGGACGGGGGTCGCAACCTATGCGCGCTCGCTGGCCGAGGCGTGCGCGGGCTTGGGGCGTGAGATTGATCTCATCTATGGACTAAACGTTCCGTTGCGCTCGGCACCGGAGCAGAGGGAGACGTTGTTCTTTGCGGCGCTTGCGGAGGGCAAGTCGGGGGGCGAACCGCCCGCGCGACGAACCCTAACCGGCCAGGTGCACCGCTTTTTCCTGACGCCGTCTTCTCGTCGGCTCGTCGAAATCCCCGTGACGGGCCGGGTGATTCGAAAAGGTGTCGCTGATCGCGTGCCGGCATTCAATCGCCTGTTCACGCTGAACAGGCTCTTCTACCTCGGCGATCGCTATCTTCGGCGCTATGGACGACTGCTCCCGATCCGCATCCCCGATCCGCCGGCGATCATGCATTGGACATATCCCGTCCCGCTCCGGCTGATCGGCAGCCGGAACGTCTATACGATCCACGATCTGGTGCCTTTGCGGCTTCCCTATCTAAGCCTTGAGGACAAACGCTATCATGAGCGGCTTCTCCACGCATGCGTTGCAAGCGCTGCTCATATTCTGACCGTATCGGAGGCGTCGCGGCGCGATATTCTCGACTATCTTCCGGTCCCGCCGGACAAGGTCACCAACACCTATCAGGCGCTGCCGCAGCGGGCGCCTCAGGATCGTCCTGGAGATGATCTCGGCGATCGCCTCCGCGCCATCTTCCGCCTGGAGCCGCAGGGTTACTTCCTCTTCCTGGGCGCGATCGAACCCAAGAAGAATGTCGGCCGGTTGATCGAGGCCTGTCTCACGGCGGCGCTCGACATGCCGCTGATCATTGCCGGTCCCGACGCATGGAGCGCAGAGGGCGAACTGCAATTGCTGAAAGGGCAGGGCGGAGCCTCAGCGCTGGCGGAGGGGCGAATACGAAGGCTCGGATATGTGCCGGTCGATCATCTCGACCTGCTCGTTCGTGGGGCGCGGACCATTGTCTTTCCCTCGCTGTATGAGGGATTCGGTCTGCCGGCGCTTGAAGCGATGGCTGCCGGCGTACCCGTGATCGCCGGCAACCAGGGCGCGCTGCCGGAAATCGTCGGTGACTCCGCGCTGCTGGTCGATCCTTATGACGTCGAGGCCCTCCGCGCCGCGCTCGTCCAGCTTGATGGTGACGCAATACTGCGTTCGACGCTTGGCGCTGCGGGGAGGGCACGCGCACAGGACTTCACGCTGGCGCAATATCAAGCCCGCATTGACCGGATCCACCGTCAGCTGGCGGCGGCGCCCGTCGACGGGCGGCAACTGCGTGGATCCCCGACCTCAATGCCCGCAATGGCCGGAGAATGATGTGACGATACCGCGTTTTCGCGCAAGGCCATATGCAAGCAGCCTCGTTTTGTCATCGGTGCTGTCGATCCTGATGGGAGGATGTTCGACCCTGCCGTCGAGCGGACCCACCGCGGGAGAAATCAGTCGCGCGCAGCAGAAGCTCGATGGTTTCGATCTGATCGAAGTGGAGGAGAGCGCGATTTCGCAGATCATGGCCTCGCCCTCCACGGGGCGCGGCCGGATTGCTGCTGTCACGCTGCCAGGGGAAGTCGACACGATCGGACCCGGCGATGTGCTCCAGATCTCGATCTATGAGGTCGGGTCGGCACTGTTCGGCGCGCGCGCGGCGTCTATGGGATTTACGCCGGCCTCCGGTTCGGGCGAAAACCTGCCTCCCGTCACGGTCGGGCGCGATGGCAGGATCACCTTGCCATGGGTCGGGCGGATCACCGCGATCGGAAAAACGGTGGACGAACTCGCCGACGAACTCACCCAGGCTTATCACCGTAACTCCGAAAACCCGCAGGTGATGGTGAGCATTCGCGAGAATGTGAACAACACGGTGATCGTTCAGGGCGATGTGAAGAAACCCGGGCGGATTCCACTCACGCTTGCACGCGAACGCGTGCTCGATGCGATCGCCATCGCGGGCGGTTCGTCGAACCCGGCCTTCGACAGCATCGTGAAGATCAACCGGGCCGGCCAATCGGTCGAGGCGCCGCTGAGCGCTATCGAGCCAGGCTCAAGCGATGACGTTCAACTCTTGCCACGGGATCGCCTATCCGTCACTTTCAGGCCCCGGACGTTTACCGTGCTGGGCGCGACCGGCAAGGTCGCTGAAATTCCGTTCCAGAACCCGCGCGTCTCGCTGGTCGAGGCGATCGGCCGCAGCGGCGGCCCAAGCGACGAGCGGGCGGATCCCGCCGCGATCTATGTCTTCCGTTATGAACCCGCGGAATATGATGGCTCGCCGGCCGAAAGATCCCGGCCAGTGGCCTATCGCCTGAACATGCGTCGGCCCGAGAGCTATTTCCTCGCCCAGCGCTTCGAGATGCGCCCGCGCGATGTGATCTACATGGCCAATGCGGGCGCGAACATTCCCACCAAGGCGATCCAGGTTCTCAGCCTGTTCTTCTCGCCCTTCTACACGGCAAAGGCACTCAGCCGATGACGCTGAGATGCCGGGCCCTATCGTGGCCTCGTCGCCTGCCCATGGGCCGCGAGTCGCGGCTGCGCCGGTTCCGGCGGGTGAGTTAGGTCGCCATGGATCGCTCGCCCACCCTCGACGACGTCGCGCAATGCTATCGCCTTTTCCTCGAGCGCGAGGTCGAAAGCGCGACCATCGCGGTCATGCAGATGGCCGATACGCCAACACTCTGGGAATTGATCAATCGCTTCGCGATCAGCGCTGAGGCAATGCGTCGTAAGGTCCATCACGCTTCGCGGCTGATCAGCGACACATATGATCCGTCTCTCGTGAGAATGGAGGTCAGCGACGCGCAGCGCAAGGAACTGGTGACTCGTACGCTGGCAAGATGGGAACGGAATGGCCGGGGCCTTGCCTATGACCATTTCTTCCGTGATCCGCGCCTGTTCGACGATCGCAGCGTGAAATGGAATCGCGAGAAGCGGTTCGAGATCGGACACGAGGAACTGGAGCGTGTTTTTGTCGCCGCCCACCGCAATGGCATCGCCTTCGCGCCAGATGCCTCGGTTCTTGCGCTCGGCTGCGAGGTCAGCTTCCTCGCCGCGGCGGTGAAGCAACGGCTCGGGCGATTCACGGGCATTGAAGTCAGCGGGACCGCGCTGTCGCAAGGTCGCGCCGCGTTGGAGGAATGCGTGTTTCCGGCGGCTGAATTGATATCGCTCCGCTCATTTCTGGATTCCGTCCCCGCCGATGGCGGTTGGAACTGCGATATCTTCTATTCGGTCATGCTTTTGCAGCATGCGCCGCCGCCAGTCAGCCTGATGCTGCTTCACACCTGTCTCAGCAAGATCAATCCGGGCGGTTATGCCTATTTCCAGGTGCCATGTCACATCTATGACTATGGCTACGATAGTCACGACTATCTGAGCGCATGGTCGGAGTCCGACGACTCCGGCGAGATCCATGCCCTGCCGCAGACCTATATCCTGCAACTTCTGGCGCGACATGGCCTGGTGCCGATCGAAATCCTGCCGGAGCAGCGGTTGGGGCCGATGGGGCTATCTTTCACCTTCTTTGCCCGGAAGCAGGCATGACGGACCCGCCCCGTGAAGGTTGGAGCCCGGCAGCATGGATTCGGCGCCCGCAGCAACCGCGGAGCGGCACGGTCATTCCGGCGAGCCGGCGGACTAGGTCCCTATATCAAAAGAGGATTGGACATGCGTAGCACTGATACCGATTGGGCCGCGATCGGGGAGGTGGAACCCTATTTCGGCGTTCTTTCATCCGTGGATTATTTGCGCGACAACCTGACGGCGCATACTCGCGACCAGTTCTTTGCCAGTGGCGAAGCGGACATGGCTTCCGTAATTGCTCATATCCGGGATCGTTATGACCCGGACTTTCATCCGCGCCACGCCATTGATTTCGGATGCGGTGTCGGCCGGCTTGCTCTCGCGATGGCGAAGGTGGCGGATCGCGTCACCGGGGTCGACATTTCGCCCGGGATGCTCGTCGAAGCCTCCCGCAACGGCGAAGCGCGCGGTGCCGGGAACGTAACGTTTGCCGAGAATCTCCTTGTTGCCGGGGATGCCGACTGGGTGAACAGTTTTCTCGTATTCCAGCATATTCCGCCGGAGCGGGGCTTTGCCCTGATGGGGCAGTTGTTCGGCCAGCTGCGGCCAGGTGGCGTAGCCTCTATCCACTTGACCGCCTATCGGACCAACGACCATCTCCCGCCTTCGCTCGAGGATGTCCGCTATTCGCGTTTCGACGGGCGGCAGCTTGAGGTCATGGCGGCGACCGAGATCATGCCGGCGGGCAGGATGCGAATGTATGACTATGACATGACGCGTGCGCTCCAGATATTTGTCGACGCCGCGCTAGGCGACCTGAGTCTCGAGCATTTCGACCATGCCGGGCATCACGCCTTCCGCGTCTATGGGCGCAAGGCTGGCTAGCATGCCCTCCAAATGTCTTGGCGCTGCCGCAGGCGGCATCGCTTCCGGCATTTTCTAAGGAACAACCATGGCAACTCCAATGCCGCCAGCGGATGCACGCGCGGTCGTGGACCTTTTCTATCGATCCCTGCTCGGCCGCCCCGCGGATCCGGTGGGTGGCGAACTTCACACCAACCTTCTCGTGTCGGGCCAGGTTGACGAGCGGGGGCTCGCGCTGGCGTTCGTCAATTCGGCCGAGTTCAAGATACGATCGGGTTCGGCTGAAGCGCTGGCCGACCAGGTGATCGTCCAGGCGTTCGGCTGCAAGTTCCTGCTGCCCAGAAGCTGGACAGCCGAACTTACCGCCCCCGAAGGGTATGAGAATTGGGTGATTCCCCATTTCCTCAGCCTCTGCAGGCCCGGCATGACGGTGGTCGATATCGGCGCCAGCATCGGCTCGCTGACCTTGCCGGCGGCCCGCCAGGTGGTGCCAGGCGGCGTGGTCTACGCGATCGAGGTCAGCTCGCTGAATTGCGGCCTGCTTGCGCAAAGCATCGTTCTTAACAATTTGGACAATGTCCGCCTCCTTCCGCTAGGCGTCTCCGACTATCTCGGCTTCGCGCGCCTGCCGCGGCAGGGGGTGAGCAACAACAACGTGATTGATCATGAGGCTGACATCACTCGGACCGACCTGCAAAGTCATGACATCGTACCGATCATGCCGTTCGACCTCCTTCATTCCGCCATCGGCAAGGTCGATCTCCTGAAGATGGATATCGAAGGCATGGAATATCGGGCGTCGATGGGCGCGATCACGATGCTTCGGCGCGATCGCCCGATCGTCTTCCTTGAATATTCCCCCTTATTCCAGAGCCGATGGTCGGGTGTACCCGGAGTGCAGCTTCTCGAACTTTTTCGAGAGCTGGGGTATCGTTTTGAAATCCTCCATCGAAAGAAGGATCGCGAGCCGATCATGGATGGCGATCCGGTCACCCGCATTGAAGCGGCCTGGGCGGAACATCGCGACGCCGATGGGGGCACGCATCTCGATCTCTGCCTTTATCCGCTGGCTTGAAGCGTGTCCGCGCCGGAATGTCCGGCGCCGTCGCTACCTGCGCTGGACCACGATGCCGCCGATCTGGAACGCCAGGCGACGCGTGTCGAGATTGCCGATCTCCTCGGCTGGGATCCATGTCTCGGACGCGATCGTCAATGACGCGCATGCTGCCGCGGCGTCTAGGGGCAGCCGCGTTTCGCCGGGCTGAAGGGAAAGAGGCATGTCCGGGCCGTCATTCCACCGCACGCTCGTCTCGACGGGCTGACCGCGGAAGTTGTGGAGCGCAAGATGCGCATTACCTTGAACGATCGGCGTACGAAATGTGATGCGCGTCTCACCGCTTGCGACCAGATAGTCTCCATCAAGTACCGCGCCGGCGATTTCGCAATTCCGCAACATCCATTCGGGCGTGAGTACCGCGTCCGCGGATGCGATGACGAACTGCCCGATCGTTGGGTCCGGATTGACGATGATATGCGTATTGAGCAGGGCTCGGTCCATGCAGGCGAGGATGAAGTCGTGCGACCATCCGCTTTCGAACCAGCCATGCTTGCGGATGCAATAGACTGACATGGGGTCGAGTCTCAGGCCCCAATGCGGCCACCAGAAATGGTTGAGCGGCTCGCCACAAGCGACGATCTTGCCCCCGGTGGAAAGCATTCGGCTCAACCGCTGGATCAGGGCCCATGGCTCGACCGCGTGATGCAGGCACTCGTAGAACAGGATGAGGTCGATCGGGGCATCTGGGACATAGTCGTCGAAGGCGGCCTGAGTTGCCTTGATGTCGTATCGGTATCGCTCGGATCGCTCGCGCACCAGGGCCACGAAATCGGGATTGATATCGACTGCTTCGACTCGCAGGCCAACATAGGAGCAGAGCTCCGATGAAAGGCCCCAGCCGCACCCCATGTCGACCATGCGCGCGCCGGCGCGCGGATTCGCCAGGCGAATGGCCATGGCCAGTTGTACGATCTGGTTGGCGAGAACCCCTGGCTCGCCGTGATTGTAGGGATTGCGCGCCATCAAATGGGGGGAATGGTCGAACACCGTGTGTTCGTTGACATTCTGGTCGAGCCTTCGCCCCGAAATCTCCCGATAGAGAGCGAGTTGCTGGTCGAAATAGGCTCTCCCGAACGGATCGAGGCTGGTGTCCACCGAAGTCGCGGGCGCATAGGTGAATTCGCGCCAATAGTCGTCGACCCCTGGAAAACCGGGACCCCCGAATGAATCGACCCTGGCGACAAACGCATCGAGGTCCGCTGGACCATATTCCTTCATTTTCCGGCTCCGCAGTGGACGCAAACGCGAGGTACGTCGCGCCAGCTTGAGCGCTCGACCCCAAAATGAGTCGAGAGGTGCTATTACGTTTCCCGTTTCAAGTTAGGCGCGAAGCCAGTGCTGAAATGCTGCAAGGCGGCGAGCGACATCGGCTTAGTCCAGGACCGCGCGTTCGAGGAAAGCCTGCAGGGACAGGAAGTCGGCTGGCGGGCGATTCGCCGAAAGCGTATCGATCGATGATAGCGAGACAGCTTCCAGAAATGCCATGCGGGCGTCCGCGTCGTCGGATTCACAGATGTAGAATCCTCGTACACCCACCGCGATTGTTCGTGTGTCTCCGCTGTTGCCCGTCTTGCGAAGGTCCTCGAAGGTTCCGCAAGCTAGGTCGATTGTAATCGGGAGGTCGTGCGCGTCTTGCCCGGGGAGTTCGACCGGCACCCATTTGCCTTCATTGGGCTCGAGCGCCATTTCCTGCAGGCCCTCACGACCATTTGCATCGATTCGAAGCTCGCACCGCACGTTCGGCATGCCGAGTAACTCAAGATAGACCCGGTGGGCTTTGGTTGCATCGGGGACCAGGAATCGTAGCGCGCCGCCGCCGGCTTTGGTCCAGCAGCCCCATGGGTCGCGTCCCCACCAATTCGTCCCGAATCGGAAGGTTTCGGTCGATCGCAGGCCAGGCCATAGTCGCGGCGCGAGCGTACGGCTGAACGAACAATATCGGCCAAGCGCCGCTTGCGGCGGCTCGGCATCAACCGGCGCGTCCATTCCGATCCATTGCGACGCACTGTTGAGAATCTGCTCGGCGATCTCGTGCCATGATCGCGGTTTGAAATCGCGCGCGATTTGACGCTCGCGTGAGCGCCGATATGAAGCGTCGAAGGCTAGTTTCCCGATCGTTTCGATGAGCTCGGCACGAGAATCCGGGCTGAAATAGTCAGCCAGGTCTCCGCCTGCTTCCGGAATTGAGGAAATCCTCGAACACAGCGCGACCTTGCCGTGCGAAAGGGACTCCGTGACCGGCAGGCCCCAGCCCTCATAATGGCTGGGATACAATGTGAAGAGACAGCCGTCATAGAGCTGGTCGAGTTCCTCGTCGGAAACATTCGACAAGATGAGAACCTTGGCTTCCAGATCGGGCCGGGCCTTCAGATGCCCATGGATCGGTTCGTTCATCCAGCCCGAATTTCCCACGCAGACGAGCTTGGGCACGCGCTTGGCGCCATGCCGGTCGATCAGCTTGGACCAGGCTTCGAACGCGAGAATATGGTTTTTGCGGGGCTCGATCGTGGAGACGAAGAGCACATAAGGTTCCCGCTGAAGTCCGACGCGTGCCAGGGCGCCCCGGTCGGTCGCTCTGAGGTCTCTCTTGGCAGGGACTGCATCGAGACGAACGACTTCGATGCGCTCGGCCTGAATAGATCGTCCGAGATAGGTGCTGATCTTCATGAGATCGTTTCGTGTGGATAGCGAATTGACGAGATAGAAGTCTGCATGGTCGAGGACACTCACCGTCCAGGCCATGAAGTCCCGGACCAGCAGGGGAGGGCAGAGGTCGGACCTGACGAGCGGGATCAGGTCATGGACGAAGGGGATATAGCGGATTCCCGCCTCCTGCTTCGCCCTGCGTACATACATGAAATAGTTCGGAATCCACCAGGATGTACCGAGGTTGACCAGCAGCGCGCCGCGCGGAAAGACGAAGGGCGGCTCGACGCTCAGCCGCACCGTTACCCTGGCGAACGTGAGTGCCCATTCCGCCTCGGTCCCGTGCCTGCTGAGGTGGCACAGGTCGAGGAACTGGGCAGGCGGGATTTCGATCCACTCTTCCCTTGTCTCATGGACGGCGCAGACACGTACGTCACGCGCGCCATCATTCAACGCTTCGCGCAGCGTTTCCAGTTGCACCCGCTGAATCCCGCTCGGGGTGCGCGCGTGGTTGAAATAACTGATGAGATCGGAGACGTCGAACACGACACATGTCCGAGAGCCGACACCGTCGGTATCGGCGAAATCCTGCTCGGGCTCGGGGTGCGGGCGTTGATTATCGGCAAGCCCTTCGAAGACAGTGGTCGAGCCCGGCTGCTCGATGATGTCCCTGAACTGATGCATATCGAATGTAGCCCCCTTCAGGGTGAGAGACCGCAATTCCGCGATTGCGTCGATCGCGGGAGGCACGCAGCGCGCGGCGTCGAAATAGTGGCGGGTGGCGCCGGGCATATCGCCGCGCAGCTTGGCGGCATGGCCCAGATGCAAATGCGGATCCGAGTTTTCGGGGCAAAGAGCGCGCGCACGCTCGTAGCAGACGCTCGCCTCGGCAAGGTTTCCAGACTCCTTGAGGGCATGGCCCCGCTGGATCCAGATGTGGAAAAGTTCAGGAGCACGCTCCAGTGCTGCGGCATATGCCTCCGCCGCTTCGGGCCACGCGTTCAGGTCGCGCGCTGTGTTGCCATTGGCGATGAGGCGGTGAACTGGTCCGGTGACCGGCACCCCACCCGATCGCATCATTTTCATCGTCGCCAGCATCGGAAGGGCGCGTGAGAGAGAATCAAGCCGCATGTTCGCGCACTCCGGCGAGGATGAGCCAGCCAATGGCAAAAGCGAGGAGGAGCCCGAAGAAGACCGTGGCAACGATCATCAGGCGTTTGGGATAGAGGGCCTTGCCGGGAAGGTTGGGCTCTACGACCGGTACGATGAAAAGCTGCTGCTTAAGCAGTTGCTCGCGCGCCGATTGATAGCTGGTCGCCGCTGCCTGGTATCGCTTCGCGGCGAAGTCCTGTTTGACCCGCAGTTTCTCGAACTCTCCCAGGCCTGGGGCAATCGATCGCTCCGACCCGGCGAGGCGAGCGCGCACCCCGGCGACCTGGGCTTCCAGTGCCCGGACCTGCCGCGCCGCTGCGGCATATTGTGGCGCCGATGGCGGGATCTTCGCCGCCATTGCGTCGAAGCTCGCCCGTGCCGCGGCGGCTTGCTGTTCCAGGCTGGCGGCAACCTGTATCTGCGCGGCCCCCGTGCGCTCGGGATCGATATCGCGGCCGGCCTGCCTGAAGCGTGTGAGAGCAACCTGCGATGCCTCGACTTCAGCTTCGGCCTCCCTCACTTGCCGGCTTGCCGCGGCCATACCATCGGTGAGCATCCGCTGATTGAGGCTGTTCACCCGGTGTTCGCCGAGATCGAGGAGGCGCCGAGCCAGCATCTTTGCATCCGCGGGCCGGAATGCCCGCACCCTGAGCGTGGTGATGCCGGTTTCGGAGGCAGCGCCGATTTGAACCATGCCGAGATAGTAGCTGAGCAATGTCTCGGGCTGCGGAGTGGAATACCAGAGCCGAGTTGCCGGATCTGCCTCGGGACGACGGAAGATGCTGATGAGTTCCTGTCGCCCGATCGCGTCGATCGCGTCGTGTGAAACGAGATACTCGCTCACGCCGTGCGCGTCTGCTGGCGTGGTCGGATTGGCAATCCCGAGCATCTGCCCGAGGCTGCTCGCGCTGGGCATCGATTGCGGCGCGCGAACGATGAATCTTGCCTCCGACTCATATTGGTTCGCCGCTACGAGATATTCGAAGCCAGCAACCAATAGAGTCGGGAGCAGCACAAGAAGCAGAAGCGGCAGGAGCCGCTGCCATCTCGTTCGTTCGATATCGTCCTCGTCATCGTCTTCAATACCCTGACGGTCCAGTGACGATTTTGCCGCCGCTCCTGCGAGCCCCGCCTCATGAAACGGGACGGCTGTGTCAGGGCCGCGCATGTCGGCGAAGAAGGGACGGTCGGGCAGGGATGCGACGGCCCGTTCTCCGGGATGAGGCTCGCGCGGTGCGTGCATGATCAGCTCAGATGCACATGGCGACGCAGGACGCGTAATGCCGTGAGCCCGATCAGCGTGAGGCCGAGGCACCAGCCGATGACGTATATCGGGTTAAAGTGCGCTTCCTCGATGCCTGCGAACTGGCCCATATGGACCATCTCGAAGATCTGGACGCTCGGCGACCAGGCGATCCACGAACGATAGGGCTCGGGAATCCAGGCGAGCAGGAAGAATGCCCCGGACAGAGGCATGGCGATATAGACGGCCGGATGAATGATTTTCGACGTCGCGTGGCTGAAATAGGTGGCAGCGCAAACGGCCATTGAGATGGCGAATGAAAACCAGGTGAACAGCAGGACGCCCGCGAGCAACAACAACGGGCGCGCGGGTGGTGCCGCGAGACCAAGGGCGACCGCACCTGACAGGAGAATGGCCAATGCGGTGATGGTCGAGAGAAATTCGAGCAGCGCACGGGAGAACAGGATGTCGAAAATCGTCACCATGCGATGAAACAGGAGGGCTTTGTTGGACTCCAATGCCGTCTCCGAACGAGCGACGATTGACCGAAATACGATGAAGACGCAGTAGCCGGTGAGCGTGAACGGGACGGCGCGAAGGTCGGAGCCGTGAATATTCCCGGTCCCTTCAGTCCCCACGTGGATGATAGCGACTGCCGCTGCCAACAGCATTGGCTCGGCGAGCATCCAGAGATAGCCGATATTGTCGCGTCCATATCGAGTGTGGAGTTCACGAATGATCAGCGCGCCAATCACATGGCGTTGTGCATCGGCTCCGTCCATCGTTCGCCAAAGACGCCTGCGCACTGTCGCCATCAGCATGCGATCACCTCCTCGGCGACCGACAGCGCTGCTTGGACATGCGTGTCCCAGCTAGTGGGGTGCCAGCGGCCGAGCCGCTTGAGTTGGGCGGCGCGGCGGATGCTCGCGGGTGCGGCATAATCAAGAATCGCGGAGCGCCAGCCAGCACCGTCGATCGGATCGAGATAGTCGGGGACCTCGCCGCCAACCTCGCGGTGCACGGGAATGTCACTGGCAAGGACGGGCACGCCGGCGGCCAGCGCCTCGGTGAAGGGCATGTCGAAACCCTCGGCGAAAGATGGCAGGAGGATACCCCGGGCATCACGCAGCAGGGTACGCAGGTCGGCATCGGGCGGCTGAGGAAGCTCCTGAACGACATCCCGAAGTCCCGGGCACCGGTCGAGCATGTCCACGACATTCTCATTTTGCCAGCCGCGCCGTCCGATGAGTATCAGTTTCGGCGTGCGGCCAGGGCCGAGGAGTTCGACCATGGACCGCCAGAGATGTAGCAGGAGCAGGTGGTTTTTTCTTGGTTCGATCGTGGCCATACAAACAAAATAAGGGCGGTTGATGACAGCCGTCGGACGGGGCGGAGAGTGTCGTATGTCGACGCCGAAATGGGCAACGGTCATCGGCCGCCTTCTTAAGGGCGCGCCCATTCGGGCGAGGAGCGCCTCTAGCGTTGCATTCGAGTTTATGAGGATCCCGTCGGCGAAAGCGTCGATCGTCTGGAGCAGGCGCCTATGGCGAGCGGGGTCGCTCGGCCGGGTATATTCCGGGTGCGTGATCGGGATGATGTCGTGCACCATGCAGACGAAGCGCGCGCGTTCGCGGCGCAGTTTGCTGGCGACGATTCGACAGTGCTGAAGATGATGCGGAGAGACCTGGAGGACGACACGGGGAATCGTCGGGGGCATGATTGCCTGTGGCCG
The DNA here is from genome assembly GCF_028473665.1 of Sphingomonas sp. QA11. Classification (GTDB taxonomy): domain Bacteria; phylum Pseudomonadota; class Alphaproteobacteria; order Sphingomonadales; family Sphingomonadaceae; genus Sphingomonas; species Sphingomonas phytovorans. The sequence continues at coordinate 809,547 of NZ_CP098774.1, forward strand.
CAGTGACCAGCATTGCTTCATTGCGTGGCCGCATGCCTCGGCTGGACGTTCCGATCCGCCGACCGATTCCCAGCGCTCTTCGGTGCGATCGAGAAATTCGTCGACGGCCTGCGCGGACAAGCGGCCATAGAGCCCGGTCGGATGGACCGCGCCAAATCGCAGCCTGTTCGGGATCAGGCGCTTGAGGGTGCGCGCATAAGCCATTTCGACCCTGTCGACGCCCGTGGGGGTCGGGTGCAGGCTGCGGGACAGCAAACGCGAAAGATCGAGCACGATCTCGGCGTTACCGCGCCATCGGTCACAGGAGCCTCTTGGCATGGGCTCACTCATTGGTGCTGGGGAGTTGACCGCCTTGACTGACATCAGGCCGTCACCTTGACAGCGCGGGTCGGCGCCTGTGCCGCAATCGTGTGGCCGAGGCGCGCAACGGCAGAAGGGACGAGATGAGCGCGGCCGTTTCGATTGCTGAAACCGCCGCGGAGCAGACAACGCATCACCAGCACGCGTCGGAAAGCCTCATAAATCTCGAGCTGCGGGCTGCCGGGCGCGGACCAGAAAGAGTCGAGATTGCCCTGGTGGGTGACACCGGGCAGATCATAGACCGCCGTCCCAAGTACAGCGACGGGGGTTCCGGCAGACAGGGCCAGCGTGCCGGTCGTGCTGTTCACGGTAACGACGCCTTCGGCCGCGGCGACCAGCGCGTCGATATGGCCATGCTCGAAGAAGAGCACGCGATCCGACGCGCCATGCCGACGCGCGATCTCTCGAACGACACGTCGCCAGCCCTTCAGGCCATTGTCGAGCGGGTGCTCCTTCACGACCAGGATCAGGTCTTCCGGCGCGTGGGCGGCAAACGAGGCGACGATATGTTCTATCGCTTCGGTCATTCCCGCGAAGGGTGAATGGACACGGATCTGGTGGTCGGAATCGAGTTGGAGCGGCAGCACGAAATATCGTCCCCGCAACTGTCGCGCGGTGATTGCCGACCGTAGCCGTGCCAGGGGACGCCCGGAGAAGCGAGCAGCCCAGCCAGCGAACTCGGCCGTTGCGCGATCGGGCCGATGCGAACGATAACGCGGATAGCGAGACGTCAGAAGCGCGGTGGCAGCGAAATAGACGAATGCTTCAATCGCCCTTTGTCGGAAACTGGCCGGGATCGGCGGAAAGTTCGGGACGGGCGGCTGGTCTGCGGCAAGCGCCAGATAGATTTGGGGATCACGCGGCAGGCTGGAATTGCCGTTGACGCCACCGCGTTCGAGCGTAACCCAGTCGGGCCGGATATAGCCTTCCTCGAAGACGTGCACCGCGATCCGAAGATCGTTGGCGACTTTCCTTGCCGCGGCATGCAGCGGACGGCAGTCTCCGAACAGGACCATGTCCGTCACCGCATCCTGCTCGATGAGAGTTCTGAGGACCTCAGGCCACTCCCTGAACGACCCTGCAAAGTCATATGCCGGCCCCGGCCAGTCGAAGCGATCGCCGCCGCAGAAATTCACGCGGGTGCAGTGATGTGCTCCCGCTTCAAGGCCCGCCGCCAGTTCGGCGAAAAAGGGACCGGGCGGCCCCTGGAGGAAGAGGAAGGAGCGAGGAGGACAGCGCGTCATCCGATTGCTCCGGCAAATCTGTAGCAGGGCGGCCCCGCCTTGCTCTGGATGATGCGTCGCCGGCTTGGCCGAATCGGCGGCAGTTGCAGCGCCCCGGCCAGCCGTCTGGCGAGGACTTGGAAGGCGTGCGCGATCATCGCGGAATATCCATGTTGTCGCGCGCGCGACAAGGGTTCGAGCTAAGGAGCGCCTTTTCGACGCCGCCCGCATCGCTCGACGGCTCATTCTGCAGAACGCTCGTTTTCGACATGCCCACCCGGAGTCGCGAGCACAATGCTCGTGCTTCTTATTGCTGAGCACGCGGAGGCCACGGCTCGGTGTTTTACTGGCCGCCGAAAATAAACCCCAATGGATCCAGCCGGGGGGCGTTGAGGTCGGTGTGCCTGGCCCGGAAGTTTTCGACCTTTCCGCTAGTAAAAGCACGAGCCGGCCCGCGCGCCGCATCCGCTAAGCCCTCAATCAGACGGGACGACGCGCGAATCGCGATGGAGCGTACAAAGATTCGCTCACCCTAGCGACCTTGATTGTCCGACGCCTCGACAGGAAAAAGATGGCCGACACCGCTGAAACGTCACACGTAACGTCGATTGGTCTGGGCAAAATGTTTGAGCCGCTCACTGTGGAGAGGCATTCCGTGAATTCAGTGGTCGATCAGGCAGCGCCCGGGTCGAAGACGTCAATCCCCCGGACCTATCCGGTCCTTCGATGAGGAATATCTGCATGGAACGTCTCGTGATCCTCCTTGCCGCGATATCCGTGGCCGGAACAGCCCACGGCCAGACGGTCACGCCGGCGCCGACGGCGCAGGGACTCGGAGGCCCGGTCATTCCGGGTCTGTGCCTCCTGTCGCGCCAGGAAGTATTGTCGACCGCCAAGGTGGCGCAGGCGGCAACTGCGCGACTTCGGGTTCTCACCGAGGAGGCCCAGAAGGAGATTGATACCGAGCGCAAGCCGGTTGAAGCTGACATTCAGGCCTTCAATGCCGAGCAGGCGAAACTAAGCCCCGAGCAGCGCAAGACAAGGCAGGAGAGCCTGCAGGCGCGACTGCGGCCGGTTGAAGAGAAGACCCGGCTACGCGGTGCGGAGATCGAGGCGACGCGCAACAAGGCAATCGAACGGATTTCGACCGAACTCCAGCCAGTGGTTGCCCAAGTCTACACCCAGCGTAAATGCGGCCTCCTCCTTGATCGCACCGCTGTGATCGGCGGCAACATGGTCAACGACCTGACACAAGCGGTCGCCCAGGCTCTCGATGCCAAAATCTCGACGATCACGTTCAATCGGGAGACGGTGCCGGCTGCGCCTGCACAGCCGTAGTCTCGCCGGCGGCGCCTGCCTTGGCGCCGTCGCGGCGTGGATGGTCTGGACCCAGCCGGGGTGGGTGTGACGGTCGGCCCGCGGTTCATGTCGGAGGTCTGGCGCTTGCCGGTCCTGGTGGCGCGACGAGCGTCGCGGCATCGCGGTTGATCGCGGCCACGGTTGCGGTGCGCCCGTTGACCTGCTTGGTGGCATGGTTGTTGCCTGCAGACTGGACGCGCTATCTCGCCGCAGGCTTCGACCTGCTCTGTACCGTCTCGGCGAGGTCCCGGGTGATGGCCGGGCTGAGCGGTCACAGCGCGTTGCGGTCAGGGTCGATCGGATCGACCCGATCGCTCGTGTCGTCATCGTCGTTACGGAACAGGGCGACGGTGCCGAGGCGGTGGCTGGGCGCGCGTGCGCTTAGTCGGCGCCGAAGAGCATTGTGAGCATTTGCGCTCTCCAGTCCTTGGTGGCGCGCTCGATCGCGGCTTTGTCGGGGTTCCGGATATGCTCGACCGTAAGCCCGCGCGTAACGGCGTTGCTGAGAAGCTGAATGCTCTGAACCGCGCCGTCATTATTGATGCCGGCGGCGCGAAGTATGCGGCGGCTCCACCGGAGCACACGTTGGTCGAAGCGGCGGGCGCTGCGCTCGACTTCGCTATCCAACTCGGGGTCGTTCCGACGCGCCAGATGTATCTCCAGCGCTGCCGCAGATTCGGGCAGGCTGATGAGGGCGAGATTGGCGTCGATAAGATTTTCCATCGATTCCCTCGGCGTCTTGCCGCGCCGAATGGCCTCGGCATAAACCCTTGTTCGATAGGCGGAAAATTCCTCAACGACGGCAGCCATGAGTTTTGCCTTGGACGGGAACTGATGCTGGATGGCCCCAAGGCTCATGCCGGTAGCGTCACGGATGACATTCATCGTGGCGCCTGAATAGCCTTGCGCGCACAAGGTGTCGCGAGCCGCGGCGAGTACTTTGGCCCGCGTGGATGCGCTGCGCTCGGCATGGCTGCGCCGAGTGGCCTTGTCGGAACTTGCCATCAACCTGGTTTCACCCCCGATAAGGTCGCCCAACCGCCTGCTAGGCCATATTTCGAGAAGGTCTTCACGCGACGACTCCCTGAGGCGGCGCGTCGGAAAAAGCTCGTCCGCGCCCTCCATCAAACGCTTAACCTGGCTATCATCAATTACAATAAGGTCAACTGGTTTGCGCTTGACCGTAAAAAAGTAGGTTGTATTAAATATAAAAATTAGAGCGGGACTGACCCGACGAGACCTCAGGGAGGGTGCTGGTGAGAAAGCGTCAGAATTGTGCGGTTGCGGCGTCGCTGATCGCGTTGTCTCCATTCGTGATCGCGCCACCCGCGCTCGCCCAGGCATCAGGCAATCCGGTTACTATTCCTGGTGAGCCCGAGGCGACGCAATCGGGATCGCCCGATGTTGCGCCTTCCGATTCTGGGGACATCATCGTCACCGCCAATAAGCGCGCTGAAAGCATTCTCAATGTGGCAGGGGCGATCAACGCGTTTCGCGGCGACGATCTGCTGAAGAACGGCCTGACGAGCATCGCCGACTTTGCCGGGCAGACGCCGGGCCTTCAGTTCAATGCCGGTTTCGGTACTGGTTCCCCCGTGATCCGCGGCATCAATACCGGTGCCGATTTCGGCCAGTCGGTCGGTATTACCGTCGATGGCGCACCGGTCGGGCCGAGTTCGAGCTTTCAAACCGGCGGTGCCAGTTCGCTCGATCTCGATCCTGTCGATCTTGAGCGGGTGGAAGTGCTGAAGGGGCCGCAAGGCACGGTTTATGGCGCCAACACGCTGGCCGGCCTCGTCTCGTACACATTACGCGAACCCGATTTGCAAAAGCCGACCGTGGTTCTGCGTGGCGGCCTTAGCGGCACGGAAAATGGGGGCACCAGCCATTCGGAGCGTGCAGCCATCAGCGTGCCGATTGTCGAGGACAAGTTGGCGGTGCGCCTGTCTGGTTTCTACGATCGCCGCGCGGGATTCATCGATAACGATCTTCGCCGCGCCACGGATCAGAACCATTGGCGCAGCTACGGCGTGCAGGGTTCGCTTGTCTTCAAGCCGGTCGACCGGCTCCGGATTTTTATCGCTGGCATCTATCAAAAGCAAAATCAATATGCGCAGGATCAGGTGGTATACACCGCAAATCGCACGCCCCGCGATGGCGACCTCGTCAATAACGACTATCTGGTGCCGAGTACCAATCGCAAGACGAAATTCATCATCGGGAAAGTGGACTATGATCTCGGCTTCGCAAATCTGACGTCCGTCACATCCTATCAGCATCTCAACGTAAACTATGCTTTCCCGCAAGAAACGGGCACGCTGAACACGATCTTCGTCAACATCCTTCCCCAGCTTGGGGGTGTCACGATTCCCGCCCCTGGGCTGCTCAGCAACGACACACTGAACGATTTCAGGAAATTCACGCAGGAAGTGCGGCTGTCCTCGGCCGGGGGCGGTCCGCTCAGCTGGCTTGCCGGTGGATATTACACGCATGAACGAAGCGAGCAGCAGCAGGCAGTAAACGCCCGGACGATCACCGGCGCACTCGTACCCATGATCAATCCGACGCTGCTCGTTAAAATCCCCACCACGCTCACCGAATATTCGGCCTTTGGCAATGTGACCTATGCCTTTTCGCCGGCGTTCGACGTCACCGGCGGCGTGCGCATCGGTCGTATCGATCAGGTAAACCGCACCCTTATCAGCGGTAGCAATTTTGCCGCCTATCGCCTGCTTTTCGTCGTCAGCGGTCTCGGCTCTCCGCCCCCCGCTGACACGGGCCAGCAAAAGGGATCGAAGACGGTCGCGACCTATCTTGCCACTGCGCGCTATCACTTCTCGCAAGACGGAATGCTCTTTGCGCGCTTCGCGACCGGCTTCCGTCCCGGTGGACCGAACTTTCCGGTTCCCGGATTCGACCCTGTCTATGATCCCGACCAGACCTATAATTATGAGGTTGGGCTCAAGACGAAGTTCTGGGATGGGCGGGGTTCGTTCGATCTGACCGGTTATTATCTGAAATGGAAGAATTTCCTGGCCTTCGCCAGCGCTGGCGGACTGAGCGGTTTTGCGAATGCCGGTGACGCCCGTGTCTATGGTTTCGAGGCGGGCGCGACCTTGCGGCCGGTTGACGGATTGAGCCTGGCGGGAACGCTGGCCTTTTCGGACAGCAAGGTCACACGCCTCAGTCCTGGAGGGGCGGGGGTTGCCCAGGTCGGCGACACGCTGCCCTATAATCCGCGATGGAGCGGTTCGGTGTCGGCGGAATACCGCGCGCCGGTGGACTCAAAATGGCAGGCGGTGGCGCGCGGTTCGGCACGCTTCGTGGGGTCACGCAACAGTTCGCCCCAATCGAGCATAGCGTTCCCCAATTATGCGCTGCCGGCCTATTCGCTGTTCGACGTTCATGCCGGACTGGAAAGCGAGCATGTCGATATCGACCTGTTCGTCAGGAACCTGACCGACAAGCGTGCGCAACTGGCTGCCTATACGCAACTCGGCGTCAATCAGATCACCATCCAGCAACCGCGCACGATCGGCGCGGCGGTGATTTTCAAATATTGATGGAAGATGCGCGCCACGATGTGCACGTCCACGGCGTGGTGCGTGCCGATACAAGCGATCCGTGTTCGCCAGGCGGGCCTGACGTGTAAAGGAGGATGATAGCATGACCATTGCCGCGATGCTTGCCATTCCCGGAGTCGAGACTTTCGTCAGCAGGCCTGAGGGTCTCGGCACCAGCTTGCGCATCTCCATCGCGCGGCCGTCATCTGACGCAACCGGAAAGCCGCCCGGTGCGTCGTCGGTAATCTATGTGACGGACGCCGATTATTGCTTCGGGACAGTCGTCGAAGCTGCGCGAATGGGCCACTATGCTGGCGAGGTCGCGCCGGCGATAGTTATCGGCATCGGCTATGCCGAGGAAACCGGCGACTATGCGTTCGTCGGTCGGCGGCGCGGCCTTGATTTCTACGGCGGGCCCCGGCGTTCGTTGGAGATGCCGGGTTTCGGCACGCTTGAACTCGGTGGCGGCGAGACTTTCCTGAAGGCGTTGATCGAAACGGTCGTACCCGAAGTGGAACGTCGCCTGCCCGAGACCGCGGGCGTGCGGCGCACGCTCTTCGGGGTTTCGGCTGGCGGCCATTTCGCAGCTTTCGCCCTGATGCATCGTCCCGACGTGTTTGGAGGCTATGCGATGATGAGCCCTGCACTGGTCGACTTTCCGCCCGTGCCAGGTGAGCAACAAATGGTCGATGCGGTGCGCGCATTGCCGGTCGGCGCGATTCCGTCCGGAACGGCGGTATTCCTGTCGGCAGGGGCCAGGGAGGAGGAACCGGGCGAAGCACTCGCTGCCGCTTCCATCATCAGCAATGCCTATCGTATGCGGGCTGCCCTTGCCGCGCATGGCGTGTCGACTGAACTGACCGTTTTTGCAGGCGAGACTCACACTTCCGTGCTCGGGGCGGCGGTCTCGCGGGCACTGCGCTTCCTGGTGCCATCGCAGGGCGCGCCGTCATGGCAAACCTCCCTGTCCGGGGAAAGCTGAGCAAGAGATCCGCGCGGAGGGATTTGTCAGCCGCGCTCGATCTTTGATTCCGGCCTGCGAGGGGAGGGCGGGCTGGCATCCCCCTCCGGCGCCAATGACGTTCGGCGCGGCCGCTCGCCCCTCGGGGCATCCATTCTCAGCTTTCGGAAAAAATCATGACAACGACTCTCATGACAGATGGCTGGACATCCGACATCACGGATATGCGCAAGGCGCTCGACGCGGGCCGCACTACGCCGGCCGCTCTTGTGGACCGTGCTATCGAACGCGCGGAAGCGGCCAATTCCAGGCTCAACTTCATCGCATGGCCAGCATTCGAGCGAGCGCGCGACCAGGCGCAAGAACCGCGTTCGGGCCCGCTCGCCGGCATCCCGACGATGATCAAGGATATGATCGCCGAAAAGGGACTCCCCTCCAGCTATGGAGCGGTGGCGCTCCGCCATCATGTCGCGTCGGAAGATGCTGCCTATACTCGTGCGATCGCCAGGGCGGGCCTGATCTCGATCGCCCGTTCGTCAATGCCCGAGCTTGGGCTGAATGTCGTCACTGAATCGCCCCTGGTCGGCATCACCCGCAATCCGTGGAGCCTCGATCACGCACCGGGCGGCTCGTCGGGTGGCGGATCCGCGGCGGTAGCCGCGGGCGTTGTGCCCGTTGCGCACGCCAGCGATGGCCTGGGCTCGATCCGTCATGGCGCGGCGCCATGCGGATTGGTTGGCCTGAAGCCATCGCGCGGCCGCAATTCGGGCGACGAGGCCATGCGGGCGATGACGGATCTGGGGGTGAATGGCTGTGTCAGCAGAACAGTCCGCGACACCGCCGCCTGGCTGGAAGCAACCCAGTCGCGGGATCATGGCGCTGCCTTTGCCCCCCTTCCGCTGGTCACCGCGCCAATCGATCGCGCGCTTCGTATCCGCGCCTACAGCACGGTCATGCGTACCGGGGAGGCGCCTGACACGGGTGTCCAGCGTGTATTCTGGCGCGCCGTGGATATCCTTGGAAAGCTGGGTCACCGCGTCGGCGATGGCGAACTGCCTTTCAATGGTCGCGATGCTACGCGGGCGCTCAATGATTTTATCGAGGGTAATTTCGTTCGCCAGGTGGGAGCCCTGTCGAATCTGATCGGAATTCCGATCGTACCGGAAGATCTGGAATATCGCTCGGCTACGCTGATCGCTGCGGGAAGGCAGATCGATGACGAACGGTTCGCCGCCGCTTTGCGCCGGATGGAGGCGATGGTTGCGGCCTATCTCGACCGGTTCAGCGAATTCGATATCTGGATGACGCCGACCTTCAGCACCGAAGTCGTCCGCGTCGGGGTCTTCGGTCCCGAGATCGCGTGGCTCGACCAGCGCGATCATCTTGTCGACTATGCCGGCTATTGCTGGATCGACAATTTCGCCGGCACGCCTTCCATCAGCCTTCCCATGGGTTTCAGCGACAATGGCCTGCCAGTCGGCATCCAGTTCGCCACGCGCCCCGGTGGCGAGGCCGTTCTGCTCGCGCTCGCCTACCAACTCGAAGCCGCTGTGGAATGGTGGCGGCACAAGCCCCCGATCTGGGCCGGCGACGACTGAGACTTGCCGACGACGCTCGGCATGTCGCGTCACGGACGTATCTGCCACATGGCAGACAGCATGTTTGATCGATCGGTCGTCATCGCCGGTGATGGATCGCCATGGATTGATGCGCGGTTTGCCCTGCCGGTATGGCAGCCAGCCCGCTTCCTCGATCGCAGCTTTTCCCCGAGGGCGCCTGGCCTGACGAACCACGGTCGTGCGCGACCGGTTGCCTGATCGCGTCTTCGCTGATAGGGAAACACCGTCTTCACACGAGCGGAAGGAGGAGCACTGATGACATCATCGACCATTCAGCGCTGCCTCTGGGGGCATCCGGACTTTGGCTGACCAGGCCATCAGGTTCTGAGATCACCCTGATCCCGGCGCTTCGCCTGGATCCTTCCTGACAGACTCGAAGTGGAGACGGCGCATAGGCGCCGGTTCAAGACATGACCGAACAATCCAGGGCACGGCCTGATTCCGTGCGCATCGTTCTGGCTTTTGCCGTGCGGCATTGGGCGCACCAGAAAACCCGGATCGCCCTCCTGTCCTTCTTCGTATGTGCCGGCATCGGGCTTGAAGTGCTCGTGCCGCTGGTTGCCGGCCGACTCGTCGACGCGCTTGGTGCGGGTGACAGGTCCGGGGTGCCGATGATCTTCGCCGTGATGGTCGCGCTGGGTCTCGGCACGGTCGTGGCGCGCCATGTGTCGATCATGCTGATCGTGCCCTTTTCGCTGCGGATGATGAGCGACGTCGCCGAACAGGCGTTCCACCGGGTCCAGCGTTTCTCCACCGACTGGCACGCGAACAGTTTCTCCGGCTCGGTCGTCCGGAAGATCACGCGCGGCATGTGGGCGATCGACATGCTCAACGACGTGCTGTTCCTTCACCTCCTCGGCTCGCTCGTCATGCTGGCTGGTACGATGCTTCTGCTCGGGGTGCACTGGCCTCTGGTGGGCCTCATCATGGGTATCGGTGCCTGCGCCTATGTGGCGCTGACCATCCTCCTCGCGACTCGCTGGGTCGCGCCGGCGTCGACCTTGTCCAACGCCTGGGACACGCGCATGGGCGGGCTGTTGTCCGATGCGATCGGCTGCAACATGGTGGTCAAGGCGTTCGGCGCGGAAGAACGCGAGGAAACGCGCTTTGCCCGCCTCGTCGACAAATGGCGCCTGCGCACTCGCCGGACCTGGCTGCGCAGTACGTGGTCCGGCACGATGCAGTTGACCGTGCTGTGGGTGCTGCGCACCGTCGTTGTCGGGGCCGCGTTGTGGCTCTGGTGGGGCGGCCATGCGACACCGGGTGACATCACTTATGTGCTGACCAGCTATTTCGTCCTGCATGGGCACCTGGCTGATATCGGCTACCATGTCCATCATCTGCAGCGCTCCGTGAACGAGATGGAGGAACTGGTGGAGATCCACGGCCAGCCGCTCGGGATCGAGGATCGTGCCGATGCCGGCCCGATCGCGATCACGGCAGGAGAGGTGCGTTTCGACGCGGTCACTTTCCATTATGGCCAACACGCGACGCCGCTCTACGACGATCTGTCGGTGACTATCCGCGGCGGTGAACGCGTCGGCCTGGTCGGTCATTCTGGTTCGGGAAAGACCAGCTTCATCAAGCTGATCCAGCGGCTCTACGATGTCAGTGGCGGCCGGGTGACGATCGACGGGCAGGACGTGTCCCACGCCACGCAGCAATCGCTGCGCGCGCAGATCGCGATCGTGCAGCAGGAACCGATCCTGTTCCACCGGAGCCTCGCCGACAATATCGCCTATGCCCGGCCCGGCGCATCGCAGGCCGAGATCGAACGGGCTGCCCGCCTGGCCAATGCGCATGACTTCATCGCGCGTCTCCCGCGCGGCTATGCCACGCTGGTCGGTGAGCGCGGTGTGAAGCTGTCGGGTGGCGAACGCCAGCGGGTCGCACTCGCGCGGGCGTTCCTCGCCGATGCCCCGATCCTGATCCTCGATGAAGCGACATCGAGCCTCGATTCCGAATCCGAAGCGCTGATTCAGCAGGCCATGGATCGACTCATGCAGGGCCGCACGGCCATCGTGATCGCGCACCGGCTGTCCACCGTTCGCACGCTCGATCGCATCCTGGTGTTCGATCAGGGCCGTATCGTCGAGGACGGAGATCACGCGACGTTGCTTGCCAATGTCGAGGGTCAGTATCGTCGCTTGTTCGATCGCCAGTCAGGTGCTGTGCGCGATGAGCCGGAATTCATCGATGCATGATCGGGGATGGGCAGCATGCTGCTGCCTCCCTGGGCCCCGATAAAGGGGCGGCCCGGCACGCTGGTGCCGGGCCGTAGTTTGACGTTCTGCTAGGGAGCATCAACGCTGATCCCTTTTAATTCCTATCTTATGAATAGGAAATAGAGGTCTGCTTTGCCGTGCGATAGTCCGCCTTGGCCATACGACGAAATTCCGAAGGTCCGGACGCAAACGAAAAGGGCCGCGCGACCATCCGGTCGCGCGGCCCCGTTTCCGACGCTGCTTGGGTAACGTCGAATGTCAGGCTTACTTGGCCGTGACGTTCCCGGCGCTGTCCAGGGCGGTTGCGTTGTCCACCACGGTCGCGTTGTCGGTCACGTTCAGCGACGCTGCGTCGGCCGAGTTGACGTCCAGCGTGTCTTCGCTGTTCAGGGTGATCTCGCTCACGTTCGCGGTGTTGTCGACAGGCGCCGACTTGTCGCAGGCGGCGAGGCCGAGCGTAGCGACGGCGACGAGCGGAAGGATAACGAACTTCTTCATGGACGGTTTCTCCGTGGTTGCTCAGGGCGTGGCGCGAAGGCGTCTGTTCGCCGCCGCGTTCCACCCTGTTTCGTGTCCGCAGCCTCCATGGATCAATTCCCATGCGTTTAATAGGAAAAAATGCGATGGCCCGGTACTGAAACCCGCCATGTGGATACTGGCCGTATCTCAATGACCCGGATCGTTCCTTTCCCGGGCAGGATCGCTAGCCGAACGCCCAGCGCAACGTCCGGGCGATGCCGGAAGTCCCTGCACGCACCAGTGGACGTGTCAGGCGTGGCGCCGGAAGGCCGTGCATCCGTCGTGCCCAGTCGGGCAACAGGTCGACCGCCGCCTGGAAGGTGATCGCCTGTACCGGGGTGGCGGACAGGTTCCGCGGTTGTTGTCTCAGGACAAGCGCGGCGACCTCCCGTGTTCTTGCGTCGACGGCCAGTTCGGGGCGCATCGTCGCGATCAGCGCCTCCGCCTCGGCGCGGCTGCATGGCACCGGATTGGCACCCAGTGCTTCGGGAATCCGGGCGAAGTCGGCGAAATACCGATCCTGGTCCGCGGGCGTCATGCTAGGTTCGCCATAGCGGATCCAGGCATCGAGAAAACTCATGGCTTCCGTCACATGCACCCAGGCGAGCAGTCGCGGGTCGCCCGCACGATAGGGCGTACCGTCGGGCAGCGTGCCATCGATCCGGTCATGGATATCGTGCACGCGGGCGATGACCTTTTCCGCCTCGCCTCGTGCGCCAAAGGTAGTCGTCGCGATGAACCGGGCCGTCCGCCGCAGCCGCCCGAGCATGTCGGTACGGAAGTTCGAATGATCCCACACGCCCGCCAGCACCGCCGGGTGCAGCATCTGCAGCAGCAGCGCGGCCACGCCGCCCACCATCATGGTGGTGACGTCGCCATGGACGCGCCATATGACCGATCCCGGTTCGAACAGCGCATCGTCGCTGCGCATCACCGGGCGCTCGCCCTTCGCCGTATCGTTGAACACGGCGCGCACCTGCCGGACGATCCCGCGCCGCACGCCTTTCGCAAGCGAGTCGCCGATCAACGCGGGGATCGGAACAGGCCTGGATGGCATTCCCGTCGTCCAGTTTTCATCGCTGGCTTCGCTGGACGAGGAATCCGCGTCCATCGCGCCACCTGCGGCAGCAGGATCGCCATGAGCGACAGCGGGATCAGGCTTTCGAATAAGCTCACCGCGTGATCTTACGCTTGCGGGATGCCATCGTCCAACCTTGCGACGCGATCCCTGTGGCTCGCGCGATTCTGTCCCGGTATCGGACTCGCGTTAACCGAATTCGGTGCTGGTTCGAATCGTAAACGCGGCGTTAACTGTTGCCCATGGCACAGCATCTCGCCCTTCCGGCTCCCGTCGCCCGTCATCCGTTCCGCCAGCAGCTTGCCCAGGGACAGCCCCGGAAGCCGGCGCGGCCGCACAATGACGATCAGGATCTGAGGCTGTTCGCCCTGAGCTTCACTGCCTTCTTCATCTGCATCTACACCTTCATTTTCTGAAGGCGCGGCGCCTCAATCGCAGGCAAGATGCAGCTTCTGCGCCAGCCACGCCGAGATCAGGCACATGCCGGCGACCACGAACAGCATGTTGTCGGGCGTTACGCCGAGTGCCGAGGCGCCCAGCACCAATAAGGTGCCGACCACCATCGCGCCCGAATTGACGACATTGTTCGCCGCGACGGTGCGCGCCGTCTGGTCCTTGGTCACGGTAGTCGTGAGGAAGGTATAGAGAGGCACCACGAACATGCCGCCGGTAATCGCGATTCCCATCAGCACCAGCACGAGCGGGATCGCGCGGGGAATCTGGAAGAAGCCGACCCAGTCGTACAGCGTGCCCGCCGGCGCCGCCGGCCATGCGCGGATCATCAGTGAGAAGATCACGACCATGCCGCCCATCGCGATCACCGAAGCAGGCGCGTATTTCGCTGATACCCGCCCTTTCAGCAGGGTGTTGATGACGATCGATCCGATCGCGATGCCGATGGAGAACAACGCGATCACGATGCTGGAAACGCGCGGATCGGCAGTGAGGACGTTCTTCACCAGCGGCGGGAAGGTGACGATCAGCACCGCGCCGATCGTCCAGAAGAAGCTGATCGCGCAGATCGCGAGGAACAGCCGGGGGATGTGCATCGTAGCGTTGATCAGTCGCCACGATGCGGTGAACGGGTTGTAGTTGATCGACAGCACCGCGCCTTCACGCGGGGCCGCCGGTACCATCCTCGCGGTGAGCCAGCCGATCAGGGCGACGCAGATGCCCATGATCGCCGCTCCCTCGACCGACAGCACGCCGGCGAAAATCGTACCGAGCAGGATGGCGAGATAGGTCGCCGCCTCGACCAGGCCGGTACCGCCGAGCACTTCGTCCGTCTTCAGATGCTGCGGCAGGATCGCGTATTTAATCGGGCCGAAAAAGGTCGAGTGCGCGCCGAGGCAGAGTACCGCGCTCAGCATCAGGCCAAGTCCCAGGGTCCAGAATCCGGCTTTCGCCACCATCAATCCGGCGGCGCCGAGCAGCATGATCGCGATCTCCGCGGTCTTAACGATCCTGATGATCTTCGCCTTGTCGGTCGTGTCGGCAAGTTGCCCCGACAGGGCGGACAGAAGGAAGAAGGGAAGAATCGCCAGCCCGGTGGCGAGCGCGTTGAAGCTCTGTTCGATTTTGGGGTCGTTGAAGACCTGATAGGTCGCGAACAACACCATTGAGGTCTTGAAGAGATTGTCGTTGAAGGCACCGAGGAACTGGGTGACGAAAAGCGGCATGAACCGGCGCTCTTTCAGCAAGCCGAGCGCGTTGAGCATGATGGGAAACGGCCTCACATGTGGCGAAACAAGGGCACCGCATAGCCGACCCGGCGACGACGCAGCAACCGAATAGTCGGTGATCGGCGTCCCGTCGGCTGACACGGGCGTGTCTCCGGCCAGACTCCGGCATTGCGGGAGAGGGCGCCGGACCCTAGGATTGATGGCGATGCTGACCCTGCCCAATATCCTCACCCTGTCGCGGATTCTCGCGGTGCCGCTGCTTGTCGGCTTCCTGTGGTGGCCGGCCTGGCCGGCGGGATATGCGATCGCCTTCGCGCTTTATTGTCTGATGGGGATCACCGATTATTTCGACGGCTATCTGGCCCGGTCCAAGGGGACCGTGTCGAAGCTCGGCATCTTCCTCGATCCCATCGCCGACAAGATCATGGTCGCCTCGGTGGTACTGATGCTGGTGGCGACGCGCGATATCGCCGGCTGGTCGCTGATCGCCGGCATCATCATCCTCTTGCGCGAGATCGCGGTTTCGGGCCTGCGCGAGTTCCTGGCCCAGCTTCAGGTGTCGGTCCCGGTGTCGAAGCTCGCCAAGTGGAAGACGACGCTCCAGCTCGTCTCGCTCGGCGGGCTGATCCTTGCCGGCGCCGTGCCCGGCTGGCCCTGGCTCCAGACCGTCAGCCTCGCGGCATTGTGGGGCGCGGCAGGGCTGACGTTGATCACCGGCTGGGACTATCTGCGGGTCGGCCTCAAGCACATGGATTGAGGGCCGTCATGGCGATCGATCTGCTTTATTTCTCCTGGGTGCGCGAGGCGATCGGGACGAGCGCCGAAACACTCGATCCGCCCGAAGGACTGGCGCGCGTCTCCGACCTGGTCGACTGGCTCGCGACGCGCAGCGATGGCCACGCCCGGGCGCTGGCCGATCGTGGCCGGTTGCGCGCGGCGGTCGATCAGATATTCGTCGGTCTCGATGCGCCGCTCGGGCACCCGCGCGAGGTGGCGATCTTCCCGCCGGTGACGGGCGGATGATCCATGTCGCCGTCCAGCAGGAGCCGATCGACCAGGCGACGGAGTTCGCCGCAATCATGGCGGCGGGCGTTGGCGGGATCGCGACCTTTGTCGGCGTGGTGCGCGGCGACGATGGCGTCACGACACTTGAGCTCGAACATTATCCGGCCGCGACCGAGGCAGCGTTACAGGAACTAGCGGAGGAAGCCGTGGCGCGCTGGGGCCTGTCGGCGACGAGCGTGGTGCATCGGGTAGGGCTGATGCGGCCGGGCGATCTGGTCGTCTTCGTCGGTACCGCTGCAACGCACCGGGCGGCGGCGCTTGATTCCTGCGCTTTCCTGATCGACCGGTTGAAGACGCAGGCGCCGTTCTGGAAGCGCGAGACGCGCGACGGTGAGGCACGCTGGGTAGAACCGCGCGGCAGCGACGCAGACGCCGCCGCGCGGTGGGAAGAAACCTAGCCCAGTTTCGGCAAGAGCACGCCGTTGACGACATGCACGACGCCGTTCGACTGGCGGACGTCAGGCACTTCGACATAGCTCTTGTTGCCGTTGGCGTCGGTCAGCTGGATCGCGCCGTTGAGGTCGGTCACCGTCAGGGTTGCACCTTCTACGGTGGTCAGCGTCGTGGTGCCGCCGCCGGCGGTCATCTTCTGCTTGAGTTGCTCGAGCGTGATGATGCCCGGTACGACATGATAGGTCAGCACCTTGACCAGGGTTGCCTTGTTCTCGGGCTTCATCAGCGTATCGACCGTGCCGGCGGCCAGCCGGCCGAACGCGTCGTTGGTTGGTGCGAACACGGTGAAGGGGCCGGGGCCGGAAAGCGTCGCGTCAAGGCCGGCTGCCTTCACTGCCTTCACCAGCGTCGTCAGGTTCGGTGCCGCGGCTGCGTTCTCGGTGATCGGCTTGGCTGCGTCCATCGCCGCGCCGCCCACTGCGGGGTTGGGCGTGGCGGCGGCGGCGGCGGGAGCGGGGGCAGGGCTGTCCTGCGGGGCACGAGCCTCGGCGGCGGAAACGGCGACCATCAGCAGGCCGGACATCGCCACAACCGGAAGCTTGGTGGAAAATCTCATCAGTCTCTCCAGTGATATCGAATGCGCGCTCAAGGAAACGATCCAGGAGAATGCGCACGACAAGATACGGTCCGGCGGCCGAATGGTTTCATGGCCGCAGGCTACTGCGCTTCGGCAAGTACCTCGGCGAGCAGGTGGAAATCCTTTTCGCGGGGCGACGCACGACGCCAGACAAGCGCGATGCGACGTGCAGGATTTGCGGCGTCCAGTGGCCGCGCCGTAAGTCCGGTATGGTCGAGGATGCCCGCCTTGAGCGCCATTTCCGGCAGCATCGTCACGCCCAGGCCATTGTCGACCATCTGGACGATGGTGTGGAGCGAGGTGCCGAGCATCGTCGCCTCGGCGCGCAACTCGGGCCGGTTGCAGGCGGCCAGCGCGTGATCCTTCAGGCAATGCCCGTCTTCGAGCAGCAGCAGCCGGTCCTCGTCGATATCGTTGGCCTGCATCGCGCTCGTCGCGCTGCCGATCTCGCCTTCGGGCCCTGCGACGAACAGCCGGTCGTCGAACAGGAACTGCGACGCGACCTCGCCACAGGCATAGGGCAGGGCGAGCAGCACGCAATCGGTGCGGCCGTTATGCAGGCCCTCGCAGGCGGCGGCGCTCGGTTCCTCGCGCAGGAACAGCTTCAGGTCGGGATAATCGCGTCGCAACCGGGGCAGGATTCGCGGCAGCATGAAGGGAGCGATCGTCGGGATCACGCTCATCCGCATCTCGCCCGACAGGGGGCGTCCGGCGGCGCGGGCGAGGTCGCCCAGTTCCTCCGCCTCGCGCAGCACCCGCCGCGCCTTGTCGGCGATTCGGTCGCCCAGCGGCGTGAAGCGGACGACGCGGCGGGTGCGTTCCACCAGGGTGACGCCTATCAGCGTTTCAAGTTCGCGGATGCCGGCGGACAGAGTCGACTGGGTAACGAAGCACGCCTCCGCCGCCCGCCCGAAATGTCCATGGTCCTGCAACGCGACCAGATATTGGAGCTGCTTCAGCGTAGGTAGATAGGTGGCCATAATCGCCTCACTCGATCAACGGTACCTAAATAACCTGTTGGATCGATCAAATGCCAGCCTTATATGCAGCGCAGCACAGACGGCGAATCAATCGCCGCGTCGCGAGGATGCCGAAGGCCGACCCATTCCTTGAGGAGGCCACCAATGCTTACCGTCGGAGACAAGCTCCCCGAATTCACCGTTCCCGTCCAGCAGGGCACCGACGCGCTGCCCGCCGGCGAGACGCTCAGCCACGACGCATTCCCCGGCCGCTGGAAGGTCCTGTTCTACTGGCCGAAGGACTTCACCTTCGTCTGCCCGACCGAGATCGTCGGCTATGCAGCGCTCAAGGACGATTTTGCCGATCGTGACGCCGTGCTGATCGGGGCCTCGACCGATACCGCGCACGTCCATCTCGCCTGGCGCAAGTCGGATCCGGATCTGGCCGCTGCCGATTTCCCCTGGCTGGCTGATAACGGCGCGGTGCTCGCGTCGAAGCTCGGTATCCTCGACGCGAACGAACATGTCGCCTATCGCGCGACCTTCATCATCGACCCGGACAATGTGATCCAGGCGGTGCAGGTCAATGGCCTGAACGTCGGCCGCAACCCCGCCGAGACGCTCCGCGTGCTCGACGCGCTGCAGACCGACGAGCTCTGCCCCTGCAACTGGAACAAGGGCGATGACGTCCTCCAGGTCGCTGCCTGAGAAGATTCCCCTCCCGCATTGCGGGAGGGGCTAGGGGAGGGCGTGTCCGCAAGCGGCGCGCCCTCTTTTTGACAGGCCCTCCTCCGACCCCTCCCGCAAGCGGGCGGGGAGGAGAAACGAGGGTGAAGAAGGACATGACATGTCGCTCAAGGAATTCGCGGGCACCTTGCCCGATTTCGCCAAGGATATCCGCCTGAACGTCGGGTCGCTGCTCAATGAGGCACACTTGCCCGATCAGCAGAAATACGGCCTGCTGCTTACCTGCGCGCATGGCTCGGGCTACAAGCCGCTGGTCGACGCGACCGAGGCCGAAGTGGCCGGGAAGCTGTCGCCCGAGGCAGCCAATGCGGCGCGCGCGGCTGCGGCGGTGATGGCGATGAACAATGTCTATTACCGGTTCACCCATCTGGCCGGAAACCAGGAATATCGCACCATGCCGGCCAAGCTGCGCATGAACGTGATCGGCGCGCCGGGCATCGACAAGGTCGATTTCGAGCTGTTCAGCCTCGCCGTTTCGGCGATGAATGGCTGCGGCATGTGCATCGACGCGCATGAGAATGTGTTGAAGAAGGCCGGCGCCACCGCCGAGGCGATCCAGACCGCGGTGCGTATCGGTGCCGTGATGAAAGCAGTCGCGACGGTGCATGCGGCGCTGAACTGAGCTCTTTGCCCCTCCCGCTTGCGGGAGGGGAGCAGAGGGGGAAGACTTCTACTTCATCACCGCCGACCAGATCGTATAGGCGCTCGTCACCGTCAGCAGCACGCCGACCAACCCCATCAGCAACCTTGCCGGCACCCGTTTGGCCAGCAGCCCACCGAACGGCGCGGCGATCAGCCCGCCGATCAGCAGCCCCACCGTCTGCAGGGTGAAGGCGGCGAATCCCATGGTGGCGATGAAGGTGGCGGAGATCGTCGCGGTCAGGAAGAATTCGGATGTGTTGACCGTGCCGATCGTGCTGCGCGGGCTCGCGCCCTGGACGAGCAGGTTGGAGGTGACGACCGGTCCCCAGCCACCTCCGCCCGCCGCATCCAGGAACCCGCCGACCAGCCCGAGAGGCTCGATGATCTTGGGCTCGCGCGGTTCAACCCGGCCGCGCCAGGCGCGGTACAGCAGGTACAGGCCGATCGAGGCGAGATAGGCCATCACGAACGGCTTCGCGACCGAGGCATCGAGGTTGCTCAGCACATAGGCGCCGAGCACGCCGCCGATCACGCCCGGGATCACCAGCCTGCGGAACAGCTTCCAGTTGACGTTCTTGTGAAGGATATGGCTCGTTCCCGACGCGGCGGTAGTGAAGGTTTCCACTGCGTGCACGCTGGCCGAGGCGACGGCGGGAGACAGGCCGAGAAAGCTCACCAGCAGCGTATTGTTGATCACGCCGAACGCCATGCCAAGAGCCCCGTCGATCATCTGGGCGGCGAAGCCGACCACGATGAAGGGCAGGACCGCCTCTACGGTGGCGAGCGAAATGTCGAACATCTGGCAAAACTCTCCACGACCGATTTGCGTCGAATTCGCCTGTCTGGTGAAATCCTACAAGCAAGATAGGGTTTATGCGGCGAAAGTTAGCGACCAGCCGGTCCTTTAATTCGCTGGAATGAGCGCCTAGATATCGCCCCAGAAAAGGGGACGCGAGATGATGGAGCGGATGTTCGCCTATCTCGATTCGATCAAGGCGCGCGATCCCGCGCCGCGGTCTCGGCTGGAGGTTCTGACCTATCCCGGCGTGTGGGCGCTTGTCTGGCATCGACTCGCCCACCGGCTGTACGGTGCGCGTTTCTATTTCCTCGCGCGGCTGGTAAACCATTTCTCCCGCGCCTGGACTGCGATCGACATTCATCCCGGGGCGAAGATCGGCCGCAATTTCTTCATCGACCATGGCTTCGTGGTGATCGGCGAGACGGCGGAGATCGGCGACAACGTCACCATCTACCAATGTGTCACGCTTGGCGGCACCAGCCCCGACAACGGCGTGGCCGGCAAGCGCCACCCGACGATCCTCGAAGGCGCGATCATCGGGTCGGGCGCCCAGGTGCTCGGACCGATCACTGTCGGCCGCGGTTCGCGCATCGGCGCTAATGCCGTGGTGACGCGCGATGTAGCCGAGGGCGCGGTGATGGTCGGCATTCCGGCCCGTGCGACGATGGTCGAGGGCGGGCAGAAACCGCAGGAATTCCTCGCTTATGGCACGCCCTGCAGCGACATGTTCGATCCGCAGACGCAGAAGGTCGAACTGCTTCGCTGCGAGCTGGAGACCATACGGAAGCGGCTGGATACGCTGCTCGCCGAGTCCGAACCCAAGCGCAAGAACGTGCGCGACCGTGCCTGACGGCCTGGTGGCGGAGGCCTGATGGGGACGGTAACCCCTTTTCCGCTGCCACTGGGGCGTGCAGTCCAGGTCGGTTTCGAACGCCTCGAACTCAACCGCATCCTCGATCTCTATGGCCGGATGGTGTCGGCCGGGCATTGGCGCGACTATGCGATCGAACTTGGCCGCGACGCGGCGGTGTTCGCCGCCTTTCGCCGCGCGGCGGAGCGGCCCGAATACCGCATCGAGAAGCATCCGGCCTTGCGCCATCGTCAGGGGATGTGGGCGCTGGTCAACGAGGCTGGCGTGGTGCTGAAGCGTGGGCATGAACTCGCCCCAGTGCTGGCGCCGCTCGAGCGCCGGCTGATGAAGCTCGTCGATCAATAGGCAAAACCCCCGGCGACCCGATGGACGGCCGGGGGGCAGGTTCTCGCCGATATGGATCGTGTCAGGCGGCCGACATCGATCCTACCGGCGGAAGGCGCTCGCTCAGATTGCCCAGCGTGCCGACCACGAGACGGCGCATCGGATGCCAGAAGGCCGAGAGCGTCAGGAGTGTCGATCCGATCGCCAACGCTGTGAAGGCCCAGGCCAGTTCGACCGCCCCGGCCCTGTAGAACAGCACGTACATTGCGTAGAGCACATAGGCGAGGCTCGAGACGAGCAGCGCGCGCCTGTCGACCGCCAGCGCCACGAAGGCGAAGACGAGATAGAGCGCGAGCACGATTGCCGCGAGGTTAAGCGCAATCGTCTCATTGAACACGCCGAGCATGTGGAACACCGGATGAGCGATCAGCGGTGCCGCAGCAAGGTGAAGCCAGAAGGCGACGTCCGAGCGGCGGGTGCGGCGCTCCCGGTCGGACACGTCCCACCACATCGCCAGCGCGAACACCGCGAGACCGCCGGCGAATAGGATCGGATAGATCGCATCCCGTGCCGCCGGGATTGCAGCGACGGTCAGCCCAACCGCGACGGCGACCAGTGCGGCGGCACCCGCCGCAACGGTGATCGGGACCATGAATCGCTTCCAGTGAAGCCAGGCCGCGCCCGCCGTGACAAGGGCGATGCTAGCGCCGATGACGGCGTTGGTGCGATCCGAGAGATCGGGATCGATCTCGACCAGCACACCGACAAGCGTGGCGGCGACGCCGCCGACGAACGCGATCAGCAAAAGGATGCTGGGCAGGGCCATGCGCCGTTGCCGCGTAAAATATTCGGCGAGGCCCCAGGCGGCGATCGCCACCAGGGCGCCTGCGAGGGGTGTCGTGATCGACTGGCCGATCCACGCCAGCGCGACCAGCACCAGCCCGACCGCGATGGCCACGAAGATATCATTGAACCCGCTCAGGAGCCTGAAATGCTCCTCGTCCACCGCTGGCGCCGCATGGCTCCTTGCGACGTGATTGCGCAGGGCGCGGGCGGCGTCGCGGGAGATCGCCCCGGCCGCCACCGCGTCGTCGAGATCGCTTTCGCTGTACATGGCATTCTCCTCCTGTCGGGAAAGAATACCATCAGTGTATTGCAATGACAATACACTGATACAGTGTCAGCCGCCCTGCAGCTTTTTCAGGATCGACATTGCCTGTTCGGCGCCTGACTGAGGGGTCATCTCGCCGGCGCGGTCGACGATCTCGTTCCAGTGCGCTGCGATACCTTCAGGGCTCAGTTCGTCCCCCGTCAGCAGCTTGCCCTGGGTCAGGGTGACATAGGCCGCCTGGAATACGCCTGCCCCGGCGCCGACGATCATGTTGGTCGGTGCATCCTCCGACACGAGGTAGAGGGCGGCGGGTACGACCTTTTCAGGCGCGAAGGCCTGGAACGCTTCGGGCGGGAACAGGTCCTCGGTCATGCGCGTGCCCGCGGTCGGGGCGATAGTGTTGACCTTGATGTTGTTCTTGGCGCCCTCGAGATAAAGCGTCTTGGCGAAGCCGGCGAGGCCCAGCTTGGCGGCGCCGTAGTTGGTCTGGCCGAAATTGCCGTACAGGCCGGTCGAGGACGCGGTCATCAGGATGCGGCCATAATTCTGCTCGCGCATCGTCTCCCACACTGCCTTGGTGACGTTGGCTGATCCGATCAGGTGGACATCGACCACGAATTTGAAATCGGCCGGCTCCATCTTGGAGAAGCTCTTGTCGCGCAGCACGCCGGCATTGTTGATGAGGACGTGGACGCCGCCCCACTTCGCCTTCGCCTTGGCGACGAGTTCGACCATATGCTCATATTCGGTGACGCTGCCGCCATCGGACATCGCCTCGCCGCCGGCCGCCTCTATTTCTTCCACGACCTTCAGCGCGGCGTCGGAATGGCCGGTGCCGTCGCGCGAGCCACCGAGATCGTTGACGACGACTTTGGCACCGCGCTTCGCCAGTTCGAGCGCATAGGCGCGGCCGAGACCCCCGCCTGCGCCGGTGACGATTGCGACGCGGTCCTTGAAACTAATGGTCATGCGGGCGCTCCCAAAGATGATGGAGCGCTTCCTATTCTATCGCGCCGTCAAGGCAAGAGCGCTGGGTAGGAGAAGGGCGGGCGCTCCCGGTCGCCCGCCAGTCATCCTAGCGTCCGCCGCGCTGCATGCACTTGTCGAACTGGCCGCGCTTGCAGATCGGATAGTGCGCCAGCGCCGCGGGCGGGGGGAATGCCTGGTCCGGCGATGGCGCCTGGACGAAGACCGGCTTCACGCCGGGCTGGGGCGTGCCCGACAACGCTGGTTGGGAGGGTTGATAGCCGCCGACCGGATCTGCCGCGGTCGTGGATGTCGTCTGCGACGTAGACATGTCCTGCGCCATTGCCGGCGTCGCGACCGCCAGTGCGGCCAAGAGGATCAACTTCATCGGAGTCTCCTGCTTTTCACGCGCAGGCTTTCGCCGCGCCCACCCCAAACGCGCGGGTGGGCGCATGGCTCCCTCGTTTCGCAGACGATTCTTTTTTTCTCCTTCCCGCGGGATGGAGAAAATGGTCAGGCGCCGGAATCGAGCGCGTAGCCGGCCGAGCGCACCGTGCGGATGATATCCGGTCGGTTGGTCCCGTTGATCGCCTTGCGCAGTCGCCGGATGTGAACGTCGACGGTACGCGATTCGATGTCCGAATCATGCCCCCACACCGCGTCGAGCAGCCGCTCGCGCGAGAACACCCAGCCCGGATGTTCGAGGAAATGCTTGAGCAGGCGGAATTCGGTCGGGCCGAGCGGTACGACCTCGCCCGCGCGGCGGACCTTGTGGCCGACCGTGTCCATCTCGACATCGCCATAGGTGAGCTGTTCGCCGGCCAGCGCCGGCCGAACGCGGCGCAGCACCGCGCCGACCCGTGCCACCAGCTCGCGGGGCGAGAAGGGCTTGGTCACATAGTCGTCAGCGCCGGTTTCGAGGCCGCGCACCCGGTCTTCCTCCTCACCGCGCGCGGTGAGCATGATGATCGGCACGTTCGCCGTCTCGGGCATGCGGCGCAGCCGGCGGCACACCTCGATCCCCGACAGCCCCTCGACCATCCAGTCGAGCAGCACGATATCGGGGGTCTGTTCCTTGGCGAGCAACAGGGCTTCCTCGCCGTCCGGGGTCTGCTTGACCTCGAAATCCTCGCGTTTGAAATGATAGACGAGCAGTTCGGCAAGCGCCGCATCGTCTTCAACCAGCAGCATTTTAGCCCGGGCCATCGGTCTTGCTCCTTCAGATCGTTTCGATTGCCGCGCGGTCACGCTCGGCCATGTGCGTGCCGGTTGCGGCATAATACACCATCTCAGCGACGTTGGTCGCGTGGTCGCCGACTCGTTCCAGGTTCTTCGCGATGAACAACAGGTGCGCGACCTGGCCGATCGTCTTGGGATTCTCCATCATATGGGTGACGAGAACCCGGAACAGGCTGTTGTAGAAATCGTCCACGGCCTTGTCGCGCTCGCACACCGACACCGCTGCGTCGGCGTCGCGCGCGGCGAAGGCATCGAGAACGTCATGGACCAGGGCAGCGGCCAGCGTCGCCATTGCCGGCAGCACCGACAGCGGTTCGATATCGCCATGGCTGTCGATCAGCGGCACGCGCTTCGCGATGTTCTTGGCATAGTCGCCGATCCGCTCGACCACGCCGGCGATCTTCAGCGCCGCGACCACCTCGCGCAGGTCGACCGCCATCGGCGCCCGGAGCGCGATGATGCGCACGGCAAGCTGTTCCACCCGCATCTCGAGCGCGTCGATCTTCTTGTCGTCGGCGACGATCCGCGCGGCTGCTTCCAGATCGTGCCGTTGCAGCGCCTGGATCGCGGCGCCGATCGCCTGCTCGGCCAGTCCGCCCATCTCGGCGATCAGGCCGCGCAGCTCGCCGATATCGTCGTCAAATGCCTTTACCGTATGTTCGCTCACTGCATCTGTCCCGTGGCTCAGCCGTAGCGGCCGGTGATATAGTCCCTGGTGCGCTCCTCGCGCGGGTTCGTGAAGATGTCCGAGGTCGCGCCATATTCGATCAGCGTGCCGAGGTGGAAAAACGCCGTCCGTTGCGAAACGCGCGCCGCCTGCTGCATGTTGTGCGTGACGATCACGATGGCGTAGCGACCCTTCAGCTCGTGGATCAGCTCCTCGATCTTCGCGGTGGCGATCGGGTCGAGCGCCGAGCAGGGTTCGTCCATCAGGATCACCTCGGGGTCGACCGCGATCGCCCGGGCGATGCACAGTCGCTGCTGCTGGCCACCCGACAGCGCGGTCCCGCTATCCTGCAGCCGGTCCTTTACTTCCTCCCACAGGCCGGCGCGCTTCAGCGATTGCTCGACGATGCCGGAAAGCTGGCTCTTGCTTGACGCCAGGCCGTGGATGCGCGGGCCATAAGCCACATTCTCGAAGATCGATTTCGGGAACGGGTTGGGTTTCTGGAACACCATGCCGACCCGGGCGCGGAGCTGCACCACGTCCATCTCGGGCGCATAGATATCCTCGCCGTCGAGCCTGATGTCGCCGGTCACCTTCGCGCTGGCGACGGTGTCGTTCATGCGGTTGAGCGTGCGCAGGAAAGTCGATTTGCCGCAGCCCGACGGGCCGATGAACGCGGTGACGAGATCCTGGTCGATATCGATCGACACATCGCTGATCGCCTGCTTCTTGCCGTAGAAGACGTTGACGTTGTTGGCCGTCATCTTGAGGTGTTGGGTCATTACCAGCGGGTCTCGAATTTATTGCGGAGGTAGATCGCGATGCCGTTCATCGCGAGCAGGAAGGCGAGCAGCACGATGATCGCCGCGCTGGTCTTCTCGACGAAGCCGCGATTGACCTGATCCGACCAGAGGAAGATCTGCACCGGCAGCACCGTCGACGGGTCGGTCAGCCGTTCGGGTGGGGAGGCGATGAAGGCGCGCATGCCGATCATCAGCAACGGCGCCGTTTCGCCCAAGGCTCGCGCCATGCCGATGATCGTACCGGTCAGGATGCCGGGCAGGGCGAGCGGCAGCACGTGATGGAACACCACCTGCACCGGCGACGCGCCGACCGCGAGCGCCGCATCGCGGATCGAGGGCGGCACGCTCTTGATCGCGTTGCGCCCGGCGATCACGATCACCGGCATTGTCATCAGCGCCAGGGTGAGACCGCCGACGATCGCCGCGGAGCGCGGCAGGTGGAAGGTGTTGAGGAACACCGCAAGACCAAGCAGGCCGAAGATGATCGAGGGTACCGCCGCGAGGTTGTTGATCGACACCTCGATCAGGTCGGTCCAGCGGTTCCGGGGTGCATATTCTTCGAGATAAAGCGCCGCGAGCACACCCACCGGGAAGGCGAGCAGCAGGGTGACGATCATCGTGAAGATCGATCCCTTCAGCGCTCCCCAGATGCCGACCATTGTCGGGTCGGTCGAATCCGCTTCCTGGAGGAAGGACAGGTTGAAACCGGTGGTCAGCGCCCCGGCTGCCTTCAGCCTCGCGACGATCGCCTCCGCCTCGGGCGATCCCTTGCCCTTGGCGGCGATGTCGATCGAATCCGAGGCAGGCACAGCGATTGTCGCGCGGCCGCGCAGAAGCGTGGGATCGGCCTTCACGGCGCTCCGGACCTTCAGCCACGCGCCGTCGGAAATGAGCTTGTCGCCATCCTTGCCGAAGGCGGCGATCGCGGCGGTGTCGGTCGCGTCCTGGATGCCGGCACCCGCCAGCGCCAGGTCGGCGCCTGGCCCCGACAGCCGGGAGGTGTCGAGCGTCAGACCCGCCTTGGGAAAGTCGATCGGCAGCTTGATCTCGGTGCGCGAGAAGCCGCCGAGCCCATTCGCCATCATCGTGACGAGCAGGAAGACAAGGAATCCGGCCGACATCAGCACTGCGCCGAGCCCGAGCAGCCGAAACCGGCGTTCGGCGGCGTAGCGACGGCGGATGCGGCGCTGCATCGCTTCGGCACGCCAGTCGGTCGGTGCCTTTTCGATCAGGGCGCTACTCATTCATATGCTTCCCGGTACCGCTTCACCACGGTGAGCGCGATGATGTTGAGCAGCAGCGTCACGACGAACAGGGTCAGCCCGAGGGCGAAGGCGGCGAGCGTCTTCGGGCTGTCGAACTCGGCTTCGCCGGTCAGCAGGTCGACGATCTGCTTGGTGACGGTGGTCGCGCTGGCAAAGGGGTTGAGCGTCAGCGTCGCGACGCCCGAGGCGGCCATCACCACGATCATCGTCTCGCCGATCGCGCGACTGACCGCGAGCAATACGCCGCCGACCACGCCGGGCAGCGCCGCCGGAAGCAGCACCCGACGGATCGTCTCCGACGAGGTCGCGCCCATGGCGAGGCTCCCGTCACGCATCGACGATGGAACGGCTGCGATCGAATCGTCGGCCATGGAGGAGACGAAGGGGATGATCATCACCCCCATCACCAGCCCGGCGGCGAGCGCGCTTTCGGACGAGGCCCAGGTGACGCCCAGCGACACGGCAAGATCCCGTACCGCTGGCGCTACCGTCAGCGCGGCGAAATAGCCGTAGACCACCGTAGGCACGCCAGCGAGCACCTCAAGGATCGGCTTCATCCACGCGCGCACGCGCGGGGCGGCATATTGGGTCAGGTAGATCGCGCTCATCAGCCCGAACGGGATCGCGACGATCATCGCGATCACCGCGCCGATGAAGAAGGTGCCCCAGAACAGGGGCACCGCGCCAAGCGATGCACCGGGGTCGCTGGCGGAAATGACCTGCGGGCTCCAGTGCGTGCCGAACAGGAAATCACCGATCGGCACCATCCGGAAGAAACGTGCTGATTCGAATAGCAGCGACGCGACGATCCCCAGGGTGGTCAGGATCGCGATCAGCGAGGCGGCGAGCAGCAGCAGCATGACGACGCGTTCGATCTGGGTCCTCGCGCGGAATGCCGGCCGGACTCGCGTGAACGCCCATGCACCCGCTGCGAAGGCAAGCAATAGCGCCACCGCGCTGCCGATCCAGTCATAGCGCTTCTGCGCCGCCGCATAGGCCGGCGCGAGCTCCTGCGAGAGCGGGTTGAAGGTGCCGAAGCTCCGTCCCGCGGCAAGATTGCGCGCCTCAGACAGCACTGATGCGCGTTCGAAGCGGTTGGCGGGCAGGTGGGCGGCGGCCGGGGCTTCGAGTACCGAATCGGTGACTAGCGCGGGCGACACCGAAGACCAGACCGCAAGGAACAGGGCCGCGGGCAGCACTGTCCACAAGGCGACATAGGTGCCGTGATGTGACGGCAGCGAACTGAAACGGGCGCTGCTGTCGCGGCGGAAGCTGACGGCACGCACCCGCGCGGTCAACCAGCCGATCAGGCCAAGCCCGGCAATCAGGAAAAGAAGGGAAAGAACGGACATCTCAGTGGAGCTTGCTCGGGTCGAGCAGCGTCTCGT
This sequence comes from Sphingomonas sp. QA11, assembly GCF_028473665.1. Classification (GTDB taxonomy): domain Bacteria; phylum Pseudomonadota; class Alphaproteobacteria; order Sphingomonadales; family Sphingomonadaceae; genus Sphingomonas; species Sphingomonas phytovorans. Next base: position 838,012 of record NZ_CP098774.1, read on the forward strand.
TGCGGATGATCGAGGCCGATTGCGCGCGAACCTCGGGCGGGGAGGCGATCAGCCCGCGCTTCACCAGTGGCCCGCTCGGGTCCCATTCCTTCGAATATTGGATCAGGAACTGGCGCAGGCCGGGGATTGCGTTGAGATGCGCCTTCTTGACGTAGAGGAACAGCGGACGCGATCCGGGATAGCTGTTCTGCGCGATGGTCTCATAGGTCGGCTCGACGCCATTCAGCGGCACGCCGTTCACCTCGTTGCGATTTTCCTCGAGATAGGAATAGCCGAAGATGCCGATCGCGGTCGGGTTGGAATGAAGCTTCTGGACGATCAGATTGTCGTTCTCGCCCGCGTCGATATAGGCGCCGTCCTCGCGCACCCGGCTGCAGATCTTGTCGTAGCCGTCCTTGTCGGTCTCCTTCAGGGGCTTCATCTGCGGCATCGCCGTTTCGCAGCCCTTGTTGAGGATCAGTTCGGTTAGTGCATCGCGCGTGCCGCTGGTCGCGGGCGGGCCGTAGATCTGGATCGGTATCGCGGGCAGCGCGGGATTCACGTCGCGCCAGGTGCGGGCGCTATTCTTGGCGCCCATGGGGCTTGCCGCCATCGCCTTGAAGATGTCGACCGGGGTCAGCTGGAATTTCGGCCCGTTATTCGCCTCGGCAAAGGCGATGCCGTCCAGCCCGACCTGGATTTCCAGGATATCGCCGGCGCCGTTCGCCTTGCAGGTCGCATATTCGGACGCCTTCATCCGGCGCGATGCGGCCTCGATATCGGGGTGGGCAGCGCCGATGCCGGCGCAGAACAGTTTCATGCCGGCACCGGTGCCCGTCGATTCGATCACCGGCGTGCGGGTGTTGGGGGTGTTGTTGATGAACTGTTCGGCGACCAGCGTGGTGAAGGGATAGACCGTAGAGGATCCCACCGCCTTGATCTGGTCGCGCGATCCCGCGCCACTGCCATTCGCCTGGTCCTCGCATGCTGTCAGGGCAAGCGCGGAGAAAGCGAGAATCAGGGCGGTCCGTGTCACTGGGCGTTTCCTCGGGGAGAAATTCCTGAGTCGCGCTAGCAGCGCGATCAACGCGCCTGTGTGACAATCGCGTTACCGTTTGATGACAGTGCTTCCGTGGGCGGGCAGCAGCACCGTGACCGTGGTCCCCTTGCCCACCACGCTGGCGATGTCGAGACGCCCGCGATGCCGTTCTACAATATGTTTGACGATCGCGAGGCCGAGGCCGGTGCCGCCCGCGGCACGGCTGCGCCCCGCATCGACCCGATAGAATCGCTCGGTCAGCCGCGGGATATGTTCGGGGGCGATCCCGTCGCCCTCGTCGGCGACGCTGATCCGCACCATGCCGGTCTGATCCCGCCACAGCCGTACCGAGACCGGTGCGCCCGGCCGGCCATATTTGATCGCATTGCCGATCAGATTGTGAAGCATCTGGCTGAGCTGCGCCCGGTCGCCCGCGACGGGCGGCACTTCGGCGCCGATATCCGCGGCGATCTCGTTGCCGCGCGCATCACGCGCGTCGAGCAATTCAGTCCGCACCTCGCCGATCAGATGACCCAGGTCGACGGCATTTTCGGGCAGGCGGTATTTCTCGGCCTCGATTCGGCTGAGCGAGATCAGATCCTCGACGAGCCGCTGCATACGCCGCGATTCGTCGAACATGATCTTCAGGAAGCGGCTGCGCACCGCCTTGTCGGCGCCGGCTTCCTCTTCGAGCGTCTCGATATAGCCGAGGATCGACGCAAGCGGCGTGCGCAGTTCGTGGCTGGCATTGGCGACGAAGTCGACCCGCATGCGCTCCGCGGCATAATTGCCGGTCTGGTCGATCAGGTGGACGATGCGCTGGCCGCCCGCGGCGCGACCGACATGCATTTCCCAGCGCTGGTCGAGCGTGCCCAGCCCGACCAGGTCGATCGGCCCTTGCGGAACCCCGGCGAGCGGGCTGGCGAGCCGCTCGGCCGCCGCCGGGTGGCGGATTGCGAGCCGAACGTCCTCGCCGACGATATGCCCGCCAAGCAGCGCGCGGGCGGCTGCATTGGCATGGGTGACTCGGCCTTCGGTCACGATCAGTACCGGCTCGACAATCGCTTCGATCACCTCCGCGATTTCCGGGGCCTTGGGTGCCGTCAGGTCGGCAGTGCTCGTCGCGACCTCGGTCGGTTCGTCGCCGGAGCCCGCCGCGAGCAGTGCCGCGGCAATCCCGCCGACCAGGGCGATGAGGGTCGACGGCAGGTCGTACGAAATCAGGAACACCGCGACCGCCGCGACGACGGCGATGACGATGGCGGTAAACGTACGGTGGCGGAACCCTTGAAGCATTGCCGTCGCTCTAGCCATTCGTCCTTAACCGGGCCAGCCTTGCTTGCCAGTCATTTGCGAATGTGAAAGGGCTAAGAAGGTAAAGGGCCTGACAATGAGTGATGAAAGCCAGGATATTCTTCCGCGGGACGGCGTGAACCGGCGCCGGGCGTTGATGCTCGGCGCGGTCGGGGCGAGCGCGATCGTCTCGATCCGTCCCGCTTTGGCGCAGACCGCGGCGTCGGTCATAACCTGCGAGATTCCCGTGCCAGATCCCGGCCGCGCCGGCAGCTATATCGCCGCGGACGGAACGCTGGTGCCGGCCCGCACGCCGGGTGCGTTCGCGCCGCCGGGCAAGCCGTTCAAGGGGCAGGCAGTGAAGGCGGCGCTCAACGGCGGGCAATTGCCCGGCACGAGCTATGAGCAGAGCCGGGCCTACACCAACTACATCCGCCGCCTGCAATCGGGAACGAGCGGCTTCACCTGCTTCGCCTCGTTGCAGATGCCTCGCGGCTGAGGACTTGTCGGAGCCATTGTACCGGATGGCGCGGGCGGAGAGCCTGCGCATCGTCCATCTCGACACGTTCGTCGCCGTCTATCACCGAACTTCCGGCATCACGCATCTGATTACCGCGCCCGCGCCCGAGATCCTCGCGACCCTGGGCGAGGCGGGCATGACGCTGGCTGCGCTGGCCGACCGGCTCGCGGAGGATTATGATCTGGGGGATACGGATGCGGCGGCGCTGGCCGCACGGCTTGAGGAACTGGTCGCGGCCGGACTGGTGTCGGCGGCATGAGGCATGTCTTCTCCGTCAGGATCGGGCCGGTGGGGTTCCGGATCGGTTCCGACTGGCGCGCCCCGATCGCGCAGATGGAATCGCTCTATGCGGATTATCCCAAGCCACATGACGGTGTGCCGGACTTCAATGTGCGCCTGTTCGCGGCACGGCCATGGCGGCGCGTCGTCCGTCCGGCGGTGATGATCGGCGGCGATTTCGTGCTGCCCGAGGCTGCGCCGCTGCCTTTGGCGCAGGGGCTGCTTGCGGCCGAGATGGGCATGAACCTCCAGATGGCGCTCGGCCAGCGGCGCTATCTGCTGCTCCACGCCTCGGTGGTCGAACGCGACGGACGAGCGCTGGTGATGACCGGCATTTCCGGCGCGGGGAAATCGACTCTGGCGGCCCTGCTCGGTCTGCGCGGCTGGCGGCTGATGGGCGACGAGTTCGCGCTGGCCGATCCCCGGACCGGGCTGATTCACGCCTTTCCGCGCCTGATCAGCCTGAAGAACGCGGCGATCGGCGTGGTCGAGCAGGCGGCCCCCTCTGACAAGTTCGGCACGTTGCTTGCGGGAACGCCCAAGGGCGACATTCGGCATCTCGTCCCGAACGCTGCTGCATTGGAGAATATGGATAGTCCCGCGGTCCCGGCGCTTGTCCTGTTTCCGCGCTTCGGCTTCGAGGCGGCGGACCGTCACGTCGCCCCGAGCGAGGTGTTCGTCCGGCTGACCCAGGCATCGACCAACTATGTAGCGATGGGGGAACGCGGCTTCGACGCCTTGACGCGGATCGTCACGACCGTCCCGGCGCGGGCGATCGACTATCCCGACACCGACAGCGCCATCGCACAGGTCGAGGCGCTATGGGCGGCACTGTGACCGACGGCTGGCTGCTCGCCCGAGCATTGCGTATCCCTGGCAATACGCTCGCGCTCGATGCGGCGGGCTGGACCGCGCTGATCGCGGCCGCGCGCGCCGAGCAGATGATCGGGACGCTGGCGCACCGGCTCGAAGGGCTGGCGGTACCGGGTGCCGTCGCTAGGCTCCTTGCCGATGCCCGCGCCTCCGCCGCGCAGGGGCGCATCGCTGCGTTATGGGAGGCGGAAGCAGCCCGGCGTGCGCTGGCGCCGCTTGGCATGCCGGTCGTGCTGCTCAAGGGCACCGCTTTCGTCGCGGCGGAGTTGAAAGCGGGGCAGGGGCGGTCGATCGGCGATCTCGACATCCTCGTGCCGCGCGACGCCCTCGACTCGGTCGAGGCGGCTCTGCTCGCGGCGGGCTGGGAATGGGTGAAGCCCGATCCTTATGACGATGCCTATTATCGGCGCTGGATGCACGAACTGCCCCCGTTGATCCACCGCGAGCGCGACCGCATGATCGACGTGCACCACACCATCCTGCCGCTCACCGCACGGATCACGCCTGATGCCGCAGGTCTGCTGGCGAAGAGCATCGCGGTCGCGCCCGGGCTGCGTGCTCTCTCGCCGAACGACATGCTGGTCCATGCGGCCGCCCATCTGTTCGCCGACGGCGATCTCGCGGGCGGCATGCGCAATCTCTGGGACGTGCATTGCCTGGTCGCGGAGTTCGGCATTGCGGGACTGGCCGAGCGCGCCACGCATCATGGACTGGCTCGAGAGATGTCGCGCGCTCTGCGTCTCGCGGCGGCGCTTTACGGTAACGGCGCAAGGCTCAAACCGGCCGACCATCTCTATCTCCGCCGCCTGACCGCGCGCGATGGCTGGGGCAGGGCGACTCGCCCTGTCACGCGACTCGCCTTCTATGTCCGCTCGCACTGGCTGCGCATGCCGCCGGCGATGCTGGCACGACATCTGTGGACCAAATGGCGCGGGGGACATCGGACGGGGAGCATTTAAGCTGCGGTTCATTCTTCATGGATGAAGTAACGGAAAAACCGATTGTTTCCTCGCGGGCGATACGTCAGCATCGGGTTCGGAAAAGAGGGGCGCGCATGAAGAGAATCATCGTTGCGGCTTTGCTGCTTGGTCTGGCCGGGTGCTCCGCTGGCGAGGATATTCCCGTTGCCGAAAAAGCAGTGGGTCGGTTTCACGCAATGCTAGACAATGGCCAGAACGCCCAGATTTATCAGGCTTCCGCTGCCGAAATGAAGGCGGCGGCCACTGAACCCAAGCTGACGGCGCTGCTTGAGGCCGTCCACCGCAAGCTCGGCACGGTGAAGAAGGCGGAACGGAAGGGCTGGAACGACCAGGTAAATACCGGCGGCCATTTCATCACCTTGAACTATGCCACGAGCTATATGCGGGGTGAGGCGATCGAGACCTTTGTCTACAAGATTGCCGATGGGCAGGCGAGGCTGGCCGGGTACAACATCAATTCTGCCGCAATGATGATCAACTGATAACGAATCGATAGTCGCGGCGCTCGACCGCTATCGCCGGAAGATGCGACGGACCAGCGCGACGATAGACAGCACCACGATGACGCTGGCCGTGTCGGCTACCCAGTCCATGATGTCGCAGTCGCGGTGCAGCGAGGGAATCGACTGCGCCACTTCGATCAGCGCGCCGAGGAAGGACAGCCGCTCGGCGATGCGTAGCAGCGGAACCTTTGCGTAGCCGATGGCGGCAAGCGCGGCGAGCACGCCGAATGCCAGCATATGTTCGAACTTGTCGCCGAACTGGTCGATCGGGGTGTGCGGGGGATGAGGCAGGACCGCCATGACGACCGCAAACAACAGAGCGGCCCAGAAGGCGGTCCTGGCCGCCAGCGTGCGATAGGTCAAACGGACATGCCTTCGAGAGTAGGAATCAGCGAATCATAGTGATCGATTATCCGGTCCGCGCCTAGCTCCTCGACTGGCTGCAACAGGAAGCCGAAGCTGACGGCGATGCTCGGCACGCCGGCGTTCTTCGCCGCCATGACGTCATAGATCGAATCGCCGACAAAGGCCGCACGGCCGCCGCCGAGCCGCCGGATCATCTCGTCGATCGGTGCACGATGCGGCTTGGCGAAGCCCTTGCCCATGGTGTCGCCGCCGATCAGCGTGTCGAACCGGTCGCGCAGGCCCAGCTCGCCCAGCAGCTTTTCCGCCAGCCCTTCGAACTTGTTGGTCACGATCGCCGTCTTCACGCCCATCGCCCTGAGCGCTTCGACCGCGGCGACCGCGCCGGGAAAGGGGCGGCTCTCCACCGCGATATGTGCCTCGTAATATCCGAGCAGCAGCTTGTAGAGCCGCCGGAATTCCTCCTCGGTGCAGCCGCCGGTCGCCGCCAGGGTGCGCTCCAGCATCACCTTGGCGCCTGCGCCGACCATCGGCTTGACCTGCTCGATCGTCAGCGGCTCTCGTCCGGCCTCGGCCAGCGTGTGGTTCACCGCCGCGCTCAGGTCCCCGATCGTGTCGAGGAAGGTCCCGTCCAGGTCGAAACCGACAATATCGAATGAAAATGTCGTCATGGCATGTTCGCCTGCCAGCCGGGCTATGGAATTGGCAAGACAATCATGGCACTGCCTTTCCGTATCGGGACGTTTTTTCCGCTAGTCCCCGGCTCGATCGGAGTAGGTTTCAGGCACCGTGACCAATCGACCTGTCGCAGCGATCATCCTTGCCGCCGGCAAGGGCACGCGCATGAAATCCGACCTGCACAAGGTGCTCCACCCGATCGCGGGGCGGCCCATGCTGCTTCACCTGATCGACAGTGTGTCGGCGCTGGAACCCGAACGCACCGTCGTGGTGACTGGCGCCGGGCGCGAGCAGGTCGAGGCAGCGGTGTCCCCGCTTGGCGTGATGACCGTCGTGCAGGGCGAACAGCTCGGCACCGGCCACGCGGTACACCAGGCCGAAGAGGCGATGGGCGGCTTCGTCGGTGATATCCTGATCCTTTATGGCGATGTGCCGCTTGTCACCAGCGCCACCATGGCGCGCATGCTGGAGCGCCTGCACGGTGTAGATAAGCCTGCCACGGTCGTGCTCGGTTTCCGCCCGGTCGATTCCGCTGCCTATGGCCGGGTGATCGCCGATGGCGACGGGCGTATCGTGAAGATGGTCGAATATAAGGATGCGACCCCCGGGGAACGCGCTGAGACGCTCTGCAACTCGGGCCTGATGGCGGTGCGCGGCGAGGATATGTTCGCGCTGCTCGCCCGGGTGGGCAATGATAACGCCGCCGGCGAATTCTACCTGCCCGATATCGTGATGCTCGCGGCCGAGGATGGCCGTTCTTCCGCAGTGATCGAGACCGATGCGGTCGAGGTCGCGGGCGTCAACAGCCGCGGCGAACTGGCGGTGGTGGAGGCGAGCTGGCAGCACGGTCGGCGCGCGCGCGCCATGGCTGAAGGGGCAACCCTGATCGCGCCCGAAACCGTGTGGTTCGCCTATGATACGCGGATCGGTCGCGACGTCGTGATCGAACCCAATGTCTTTTTCGGTCCCGGTGTCAGCGTGGCGGACGGCGCGGTGATCCACGGCTTCAGCCATGTCGAAGGCGCGACGGTCGGACCCAAGGCGGAGGTTGGTCCGTTTGCCCGCCTGCGCCCCGGCGCGGTGATGGGCGAGAAGGCGAAGGTCGGCAATTTCGTCGAGATGAAGAAGGCGGTGCTTGGCCCCGGTGCAAAGGCCAGCCACCTTACCTATCTGGGCGATGCGGAGGTCGGCGCGGGCGCGAACATCGGCGCTGGCACGATCACCTGCAATTATGATGGCTATTTCAAATACAGGACCGTGATCGGCGAGGGCGCCTTCATCGGATCGAACAGCGCCCTGGTCGCGCCGGTCACGATCGGCGCGGGGGCGATGGTCGCCGCCGGTTCGGTTATCACGAGGGACGTCGAGGCGGATGCGCTGGCGATCGCTCGGAGCAAGCAGGAGGCCAGGCCCGGCCGCGCCAGGCGCTTTCGCGACGTGATGGCGGCGGAGAAGGCCACGAAGAAATGATTTTCTCCCCTCCCTGAAGAGAGGGGCAGGGGGTGGGTAGCGAGCGCAGCGAGCCTTCCACCCTCACCGTAAAAAGCGCCGCCGGGGGTATCGAGCCTCTGGCGCCGCTGACCCACCCCAAGCCCCTCCCTTCCAGGGAGGGGGGAGATTGCAAGCTATGTGCGGTATCGTTGGAATTCTCGGCAAAGGCCCTGTTGCCGATCGGCTACTCGACGGCCTCAAGCGTCTCGAATATCGCGGCTATGATTCAGCCGGCATCTGCACCGTGCATGACGGCGAGTTCGATCGTCGCCGCGCGCCGGGCAAGCTGATCAATCTCGCCGCGGAGCTGGCGAAGGATCCGCTCCCGGGCGACAGCGGCATCGCGCATACCCGTTGGGCGACGCACGGCGCTCCGACCGTCGACAACGCTCATCCGCATATCGTCGGCGACGTGGTGCTGGTCCACAACGGCATCATCGAGAATTTCAAGCCGCTCCGTGACGAACTGATCGCCGAAGGGCGTGAGTTCAAAAGCCAGACCGACACCGAGGTTGTGGCTCACCTGATCGACCGCGAGCTTGCCCGCGGTTTTGCCCCGCGCGAGGCGGTGGCGAACGTGCTGCCGCGCCTCCATGGCGCCTTCGCGCTCGGCGTGATGTTCAAGTCCGAACCCGATCTTCTGATTGGCGCCCGGCTCGGTGCGCCGCTCACCGTCGGCTATGGCGATGGCGAGAATTATCTGGGCTCCGACGCGCTCGCGCTCGCGCCGCTGACTCAGCGTATCGCCTATCTCGAAGAGGGCGACTGGGCTGTCGTGAAGCGCGAGGGTATCCAGGTTTATGATCGGGAGAATAATCCGGTCACGCGCCCCATCGTCAATTCCGGCGCCTCGGGCCAGTTGATGGACAAGGGCAACCACCGCCACTTCATGCTCAAGGAGATTTACGAGCAGCCGGTGGTCGTGGCCCAGACCCTGCGCTCCTATCTCCGCCCGATCGAGGAAATGGTCGCGCTGCCCGACATGGAGTTCGACCTCGGTTCGGTCGAGCGAGTCGCCATCGTCGCCTGCGGCACTGCCTCCTATGTCGGCATGATCGGCAAATACTGGATCGAGCAGTTCGCCCGGGTCCAGGTCGAGGTCGATGTCGCGTCCGAGTTCCGCTACCGCGATCCCGTCCTCAGTCCCGACATGCTCGGCATCGTCATCTCGCAATCGGGCGAGACCGCCGACACGCTGGCGGCGCTGCGCCACATGAAGGCGGCGGGTCTGACGACGGCGGGCATCATCAACGTGCCGACCAGCTCGATGGCGCGCGAGGTCGATCTGCTGCTGCCGACTCATGCCGGCCCGGAGATCGGCGTCGCCTCGACCAAGGCCTTCACCTGCCAGCTCGCCGTGATGGCCGCGCTCTCGATCAACCTCGCCCGCGCCAAGGGCAGGCTGACTCATGAGATGGAGCGCGAGATCGTTGCCCATCTGCGCGCGGTGCCGGAGGCGATGAATCATGCGCTCAGCCATGATGCTGAGATCGAGGCGATGGCACCGAAGATCGCTGCCGCGCGCGACGTGCTTTATCTCGGCCGCGGCCCTGACTATCCGATGGCGCTGGAGGGTGCGCTGAAGCTCAAGGAAATCAGCTACATCCACGCCGAAGGCTATGCCTCGGGCGAGATGAAGCACGGCCCGATCGCCTTGATCGACGATCAGGTCCCGCTGATCGTCATCGCGCCCTCCGGCCCATTGTTCGACAAGACGGTGAGCAACATGCAGGAGGCGCAGGCGCGCGGCGCGCAGGTCGTGCTGATCTCCGATGCGGATGGCATCGCCCAGGCAGGCGAGAACACCATCGCCACGATCGAGATGCCCAAGGTCCACCCGCTGATCGCGCCTCTGGTCTATGCGGTGCCGGTGCAGCTGCTGGCGTACCATGTCGCCGTGGCCAAGGGCACTGATGTCGACCAGCCGCGCAACCTGGCGAAGTCGGTGACGGTCGAATAGCTGCTCTCGTCTCGAGAGGATTTGGGCGAATCCACTGCTTCCCCTCCCCTGCTTCCCGGCGAAGGCCGGGGTCCAGTGGGGAGACGCCTTTGGATAGGGTTGCGCGTCGTTACATCGACTTTCCTGACTGGACCCCGGCCTTCGCCGGGGAAGGTAGAAGACAGGCCTCGAATAACCTCGGCGGCGGTTACAGCGACGCGCCGGCACAGCCCCCGCTGGCGCTGTCGATTAGGTTTACAACGACGAGGCTTCGGCCATCATGGGAACGCGCGCTCGGTTCGGCTCCGCTGATGCCCGGCGAACCACCACGCTCAGCAGCAGGTTCTCGTGGTCGATGACATAACGCCGCTGAAGAAGGAAATCGAGATGCTCGGCCACTGCCTCGGGCAGGCCCTCGCGTGGGCGGGGGCGCTCCAGCTGAGCCAGAGCGTTGACCGCTGCGGGAGAAAGCACGGAGAGCGCCTCGCGCGCGATGGGCCTGGTATCGATGACGACGCCGCCACCGCTCGCCTTCGTTTCCAGAAGCAGAAGTGGACGCTGCGCACGCAGCCACAAGTGCTTCCAATGATCCACGCTGTCGCGAAACTCTTTCACCAGCGCCGTGTCCGAGAGGAACTCGGTCGTGTAGATGCCGTCAAAATGATAGGCGATCTCGTCGAGAGGCGCGTCTGACGGATAGAGGCCCCGATAGATCTCGAACGGTTTGATCTCGGGAATGCCCAGGCGCTCGTGATCGTCGAAATTCGGGCTGAACCGGTCGATCATGATTTCGGATATGCCGTCGGGCGGCCGGAAATGCACGAGCGCGGGAAAGATTGCGAGCATGTCGCGATAATTCTGCTGAGTCTCGCCCGGGAAACCGTAGATCAGGTTCCAGCCGGCGCGCATGCCGTGCTTGGCGCTGCTTCGCAACAGCATGATGTTCTGGTGCGCCGAAACGCCCTTGCGCATCAATTTCAGGACCGGTGTCGACAAGGATTCGACACCCGGCTGGATGCTGTAGACACCGGCCGTGCGCATCAGGGCCACTTGCTCTTCCTTGAGGTTCGCCTTCACCTCGTAGAACAATTTCGGCGGGTGGGGCATGGCAGCCAGCTGAGGCAGCACAGTCGCGAAATAGGAATTCGGGATGATGTTGTCGGCCGTGCGGATCGGTCGGCCGTCCCATCTCTCGTCGAGCGCGGTAAGCTCCCGCACAACCCGCTCGGACCCCTTCTCGCGGAAATTCATGCTTGCCTGGTTGAGGCCGCAGAAGATGCAATGATGCTTGGCGCCCCACCAGCAGCCGCGCGACGACTCATATGTCACATACCCCGGAAGCTCCGGCGGCAGTCGTCCGGCGTCCTGCTGCTCTCGCAACGCGGCGATGAAGTCGGAGAAATCGGCGTCAGGCGAATCGGCCATGTTCTGCAGCGGCGCGCACTCGACGATTCGCCCGGCAGGGCGCTCGCCCCTGCGCAGATAGGCTTCGCAGAAATCTGGAAAGGCGACATCCGCCTCGCCGTCGAAGAAATAATCGACACAATCGAATATCGGCGCGAGCGCTTTCGCCATCACGCCGGTGACGTTGGCGCCGCCCATCACGATCAGCGCGTCGGGCAGGGCGGCGCGCACTCGCCGCGCAATGGCGAACGCCGACATGTTCTGCTGGAACATGTTGGTGATGCCGACGATGCGCGGCTTCTTGGCGGCGATCGCCTGCACGACTTCGTCAAGATGGGGTCCGACGGCAGGCGCGACGCTCGCGATCAGATCGAGCATTTTCGGGTGCTCGATGCCTTCGGGAATGCGCGCGAGGGTCTCAGGCGGATACGCGTGCGGCTTGAAAATATACTCGCCCGGCTGCTTGCGCACCAACGTGCCGCAAATCGTCTCGTAGAGTTCGTAGCCGATGCGCGCTCCCATCAACACGCTGGCATAGACCGCCCCGACCCGGAAACCCCGCTGCCGGCAGGCCGCGATCAGAACGGAGGTGCCGAGGGGTGTCAGATTCAGCGTATCGAACGCCGGTACGACAATACAGAGGTCGGTTTCCGTTTCCAATTTCCTCGTTCCTCCCAAGAACGGCCGTTTCATCGCGAGGCCCCTGATCCTGTACGACTGCCCCTGCCTTTCGGCAATCATCATTGGCCCCGGGCCATATACTTTAGGCGTATGCGAGGCACTGCTTGAGAAAAACTGCACCCGATCTTGCTGCATCGGGATAGTCTGGGGCATTTATTGCCCGGAACGCCAGCCGCGCTTGAACTTGTGCCGGCCGTTTACGTCGGCACGGAAGGCGATACTGGTCTTGGTGGGCAGCGCGATGAGACAGGTCGGATAGGCCGGTAGCTGCACGGGCAGCGCGATTGCCTCGTCTTTATTGTGGTGCCTCTGCGGTCGAGACGACAAGGCAATCCGCCGATGTGCAGGGGGCTTCGGGTGGTTCCGGGTGCTCGATCCGCACACTGTAGGCAAGCTTGTCGGCGCTGGCTGATGTGATCGTCACCAGAATGTCCCTGACATGGGCCTGTTTGACACCGACAGGGAAGGTTTCGATCTGGCCACTGCCGGGGTGGACGAGGTCGGAAATCGAATAGCCGCGTACCTCGAACTGGAGCTCGCCCTTCCGGATGCCCTGATAGGCGATGTCATATATCCGGCCCACCTCGTTCGGCGAATAGGCGCTTGGGTCAGGTATCACGGGCCCCACGCTGTAATCGCGCGGCGGCACTAAGGCGTCGCCCGTCCGGGCGATCTGGGCCGCGCCGAAACTCGCGGTCGCCGGCGCTGTCGACCGGATGACGGGTACGGCCGGATTGGCTGCCATCTGGTCGTGCAGCGCCCGGGCGGGCTCGCCATTCGATGCCCACAGCGCCCTGGCGAAGGCGATGTCGTCGATTGCTATCGGAAAGGCGACGAGACCGGCGCGACCGGTTTCCGATGCACAGACAAACGCCAGTTCGCCCGTCGCTACCCTGTCGTCGGGGGATATGTCCTCGAGCGTCGCCCGGGGACGGGTGGATGTATCGATCTTGCGGTCGGCGGGATCGTGCCGTTCGATCCCCATCCAGCCCGACTGGTGCTTGCGGCAATCGCTCTGCATGTAGAGACGGCGCGTTTCGATGACCCGGCCGCCTTTTCCGGCGACCTCCCTCGACCAATAGGTCACCGTGTCGCCGGCCCGTTCGATGGAGCTCGCCTCGACGAAGGTAACGCGATCGGCATCGTGCCCGACATACCACCATGGTGCCGCGAAGGCCGGAAGGCTGGCGCAGGAACAGACCAGCGCCAACAACCCGGATATGATACGCGTCCGCATGGCCTTCTCCCGCATCCTGCGAAGCGCTTGATGCACATCGGCGATGCAGGCAACAGAATTTATGGGAGCAATTTTCGCGGGCCAGGCTCAGTCGACGGCCGGCAGGATATATTTCGGCGTGTAGATTTCCTGCGGCACGTACATCACCTTGTCGCTGTAATTGCCGCCGAAAATCGCGACCACTAGGTCGAGCGCCGGCACGACCATCACGACCTGCCCGCCATTGCCCGCCGCATAATAGGCCGGCAGTGTCTTCCCCTTGTAGGGCAGGTCGATGCCCCACCAGAAATAGCCATAGTGAAGGCCGCGCATCGCGCGGATCGGGGCGGTTGATCGCTTGGCCCATGCCGCGCTCACAATGCGGCGGCCATGCCAGACACCGCCGTCGAGCATCATCTGGCCAAGCTTCATGAAGTCGCGCGGGATGAACTGCGCACCGCCGCCCATATAGGGCTGCCCGGTCGGCTGCACGTTGAGCGCATAGCGCCCGAACTGCATCGGGCGGGCGATCAGCCTGTCGAAACTGTCCTCCAGCCTGATGCCGGTCGCTTTGGCCAGCACGCCGCCGGCCAAATTGGGGTTGGTGCTGCAATAGATCGCCACGTCGCCCGGGGCCGTCGCCATCGGCAGGTCGAGCGCATAGCGATACCAGTCCGGCTGCGCTTCCTGGTTCTGCATCACATCCTCATTGCCCGGTGCCTTGGGGTCGCGGTCGTCGCAGTGAAAGCCGGAAGACATGGTCATCAGATGCTCCAGCGTCATCGCGCGCTTCCGCGGTTCCAGGCCGGACGGGAAGCTTCCGCCGCCCATCATGCCGTACACCGGCGTCGCGGGGCTCAACCTGGCGCCGTTCTCGATCGCGGCACCGATCAGCACGGAGGTCATGCTCTTCGCCGCTGACCGTGTGTCGTGCAGTTGCGTGCCGTCCTGCCCGTGGAAATATTCCTCCAGCACCAGCTTGCCGTGCCGGGCTATCAGCACGCCGTGAATGTCCTGCGCGTGCACTGAATCCATCGGCGTATCGATCAGCATCTGGACGAACCGCTCGATCGCCGGCCGCGCGATTCCGACTGCATCGAGCGTCGTCACCGGCCAGCCGTCGCTCCGCGCCAGCGGCGCGCGATAGACATAGGGCGCCTTGCCGGGCCGGGGATAGAAATCGCTGTCGTCGCCCGCGCGCCTGAAATCATAAGTGTCGCCACGCCCGGGGATGAAGATCGACAGCACGTCGTCGTCGGCATTGTAGGTGCCGCCGGTGATCGGCACCTCCTTCTCCGCGCCGTCGGGCTTGCCGAGCAGCGTGACCTTGTCCCCGTCGCGCGTGATATGCTGCAGGTTGAGGAACCGGCCGATGTTGCGATCCGGGTTGCGCAGGAAAACGCGGGCACCGCCATCGGGGTCGGCATCGATCTTGAGAATCAGCGTGAAATTGTCGTCCAGTGGACTGACCTCACCCCGCCACAGACCGGGGCCCCGCGCGACGAGATCGACTGGCGTCAGATACGCCGTGCCGCTGGTCACGGTGCGTTGCTGCAACCAATGGCCGTGGATGCGATTGCCACTGTCGATCGGGGAGCCGCGAAAACTGCCCTCGCCGTTCGGCAGGGTAAAGGTGATGGTGTTGCCGTCGGCGGTGACGGTCGCGCGGCGGCCGGCGAGTTCAGCGCGCCAGGACTTGCCATCGCGTACGATGGTCAGTTCGCCACGGATATCAGGCCCGAAACGCTTCTTCGCCTGCCACAATCCGTTCAAATCGCTCGCTTGCCCGGAAGCCGGGGGGGCGGCAGGGGTGGGGGCGATGATCAGCCCTGCGGCGATCGCGATGGTGGCGGCGTTCTTGAACAGGGACATGAAGGGTTCCGATCGGGGATATCGCCTGATCTCCTGTAACAAGGGCCCCGCCTCAGTCTTGTATCCGCGCAACATCGCGTTCCCGGCGCCATCCGCTTGGCGTGTTGCAAAAGGCGGAACGAAAGGCGCGGTTGAAATGCGCCTGGTCCGAAAAGCCGGTGGCGCAGGCGATATCGGCCAGCGACGTGGGCGACGCGCCCAGCATCGCCGCCGCCCGCTCAAGCCGCCGTCCGCGCAGATATTCTCCGGGCGAGCAGGCGAGATAGCGTTTGAACACGCGGGCCAGGTGAACGGGATGCACGCCGGCTTCGCTGGCCAGGTCGGCGACGCTCAGATCGGCCCGGTCTTCCGAGAAGCTCATCTCGAACACGCGGCGCAGCCAGGACGGAGGGCCCGCCGCGGCGGAGGCTTCGTCAGACGTCGGCGCTTGCACGCTGGCGACCAGTTGATGCGCCCGTCCGTCGAGTCCGATCGGCGACAACGCCATATCGGCCATCTCCCGGGCAAGGCAGTGGGCTGTCCAGATCGCATAGGGATCGAGTAGCGTGATCGCGCGCCCTTCGTCGGCAGCCGGCCCGCCGGACACCGCAAGAAAACTTCCCTGGCCGCGATAGAAGCGATCGCGATGCGTGGTGCCGGCCGGGTTGTACACTAGCAGCGGCGTGGTCGAGGCGAGAGGGGCGCCGGCGGCTGACGACATGTATCGGCCGGCGAGCACCAGCACGAAATGCGCCTCGTCATGGGTGTGGGTCTCCACCTCTTCCTCGGGCGCGGTCGCGTCGAGGCGGTGGAAGGTGAAACCGGCGGCTTCGCGATATGCGGGGCCCGAGCCCCAGAACTCGTGCCGCGCGCGTCGAATTGGCAAGCCGAGTCTCCATGCGGCGACCACTGAGCCGCGCTGCCCTGTCTGTAATACCTGGATAACAAGCGTGGAACGGGCACGAAAGCGCGACGACCGGCCTTTGCGATTCTAGCGGAGCGCGAAACCCAGATCGCCCAGCACCGTCCGCAACACATGGCGCCCCGCCATCGATTGCGGCCCGCGCGTTCGGTCCCCGGCCAGTTCGGTCCAGCCGCGCTCGGCCATTCCCTGCTCCCGCTGGAAAGCCCGGAGACGGTCATCATAGGCATGGGCACTGTCATGCTGCCGGTCGGTCCAGGCATAGGTCTCGTGGAACAGCACTGATGACTGGGGCAGGCGGGGCTTGATCGATGCGGGGCGTGCCGGATCGGGTTTGCCGACCACCAGGCCGAACAGCGGAAACATCCTGGGCGGCAGGCCGAGCTCAGCGGCGACCTTGGCAGGGTGGTTGCGGATACCGCCGATATAGACTGAACCCAGCCCGAGGGATTCCAGGGCGACGACGGCGTTCTGCGCCGCCAGCGAGGTGTCGACTGATCCGAGCAGGAAGGTTTCGGTGTAATCAAGCGCCTCGGCCGGCACGCCGCGCGTAATCGCCAGCTGAGTCAGCCGGTCGAAATCGATCAGCCAGACGAGCAGCAGTGGCGCTTCCACGATATGCTTTTGCGATCCCGCCAGTGCCGCCAGCCGCGCCTTGCGCTCCGGATCCTGTACGGCGACCACGCTCCAGACCTGCAGGTTGGACGAGGAGGCGGCCGATTGCGCCGCCGCGACAAGCGTTTCGATCGTCCCCTCGGGCAAGGGATCGGGCAGATAGGCCCGCACCGATCGGTGCTCGATCAGCAGGTCGATCGCGGCGTTGCGGTGGATCGCCACGCTGTCGTCATGGCGATAGCGCGCCTTCAGGGCCGCCTCGCTCACGACGCCTCGGCCACTGCGGCGGTGCGCCCGGCGAAACTGTTCTCCGGTCGCCTCAGGCCCAGATTCTCGCGCAGCGTCCGCCCTTCATATTCCTCGCGGAACAGCCCGCGGCGCTGCAGAATCGGCACGACATGATCGACAAAGTCGGTCAGCCCGGTCGGGAGGGTCGGCGGCATCACGTTGAAGCCATCGGCAGCGCCGGTCTGGAACCATGTCTGGATTAGGTCGGCGACCTGTTCGGGGGTGCCGACCGTGGTCAGGTGGCCGCGTGCCGTGGAGACCTGGCGATAGAGCTGGCGCAGCGTGGGCCGCTCGCGCTCGACCAGGTCGGATACGAGCTTCAGCCGGCTCTTGCTGCCATTGGTGTCGCCTGGCAGCGGCGGCGCGATGTCGTCGAGCGTGTAGCTCGACAGGTCGACGCCCTGATAATGCCGGTTCAATATGCCCCAGGCGACCGCCGGGTGGACCAGCGACTGCAACTCCTCATATTTCGCCTGCGCCTCGGCCTCGGTACCGCCCAGCACCGCGAAGATGCCCGGCATCACCAGCAGATCCTCGCGCCGCCGCCCATATTTCCCAAGCCGCGCCTTCACATCGGCATAAAATTCCTGCGCATCCTCAAGCAGCAGGTTCGCGGTGAAGATCACCTCTGCCGTCCGTGCCGCCAGCTCGCGCCCTGGTTCGGACGCGCCGGCCTGCACGATCACCGGATAGCCCTGCGGCGGCCGAGCGATGTTGAGCGGCCCGCGCACCTGGAAATGCTCGCCCTGATGGCCGAGCACATGGAATTTCTCTGTGTCGAGGAACACCCCCGCCGCACGGTCGCGGACGAACGCATCATCCTCGTAACTGTCCCACAGGCCCTTCACGACATCGATATATTCCTCGGCCCGCTCATAGCGCTTCGAATGTTCGAGATGCTCGGTGCGGCTGAAATTGGCCGACACGTCAGCGCCGGTAGTCACCACATTCCATGCCGCCCGCCCGCCGGTGATCCAGTCGAGCGACGCGAATTTCCGGGCGGTGGTGTACGGGTCCTCATAGGTCGTGGTCGAGGTGGCGACGAACCCCAGCCGCTCGGTGACCTGCGATAACGCCGCCCACAAAGTCACTGGCTCGAAATGCGCCGCCTTGGCATTCTGACGGAATGTCGCCTCATCGGTGAAATCGGCATAGCCGCCGGGGCTGTCCGCGACGAACACCAGGTCGAACTTGCCGCGCTCCGCGGTCCGCGCGAGCCCTTTGTAATGCTCCAGATTATGCCCCGCATCGGCGTCGGTATCCGGGTGAAGCCAAGCGGAGACATGATGGCCGGTCGCTTGAAGAAAGGCACCGAGACGAAGTTTGCGATCCAAGGGCTTGCGATCTTTGGGGTTCCGATCTGGGGTCATGCCGGGATCCTTTCGCTGCGGGCATAGGGGGAGGTGGCTGCATCGACCGCGACGCCGAGCAGGCCGAGCAGTTCGTGCTGGAGCGCCGCTGTCCGTTCGCGCCGCGCGATGCCGTCGGAGGGCAGGGCCACGCGGATGTCGGCGACGATCTTGCCGTCATCGAGCACGACGACGCGGTCAGCCAGCTCGATTGCCTCGTCGACGTCGTGCGTGACGAGCAGGACGGCGGGACTATAGACCTCGGACAGGCGCCGAAGCAGCGCGTGCATGCGGATACGGGTCAGCGCATCGAGCGCCCCGAACGGTTCGTCGGCCAGCAGCAGCGCTGGCCCGCGTACCAGCGATCGCGCCAGGGCGACCCGTTGCTGCTCGCCGCCGGAAAGCTCATAGGGCCAGCTATTCTCGCGCCCTGCCAACCCGACTTCGTCCAGAGCCTTGAGCCCGCGCGCCTGCCGGTCGGCGCCGGTCAGGCCGAGCAGGACATTGTCGAGCACGCGCTTCCACGGCAACAGCCGCGCATCCTGAAATACCACCGAAAGACGTTCCGGCACCAGGATCGTGCCTGTCCCCTCCGCCTCATGATCCAGCCCGGCCAGCGCGCGGAGCAAAGTGCTCTTGCCCGATCCGCTTCGGCCGAGCAGCGCGACGAACTCGCCGGCGGCGATGTCGAGGTCGATGCCGTCGAGCACACCCTTTCGGGTGAAACGGCGGACCAGGCTGCGAACCTGGACGACGGGGCTCACGACGCGAGCGTCCGGCGCCAGCGGAGCGCCCGCTGCTGGATCAGCCGCACCACCGCATCCGATGTCAGGCCGAGCAGGGCGTAGACGACAAGCCCGACCAGCATGATGTCGGTCTGCGCATAGTTGCGCGCGAGAGTGATCATGTACCCGATCCCGCTCGTCGCATTCAGCTGCTCGACCACGACCAGCGCGAGCCAAGACGCGGTCACGCCGAATCGCAGGCCGGTGAGCAGGCCCGGCAGCGCCCCGGGCAGCACGACATGGCGGATGAAGCCCCAGCGGCTGAGTTCAAGCGTCTCGGCCAGCTCGACCTGCTTCAGGTCGATCGCACGAAGCGCCGTATGGGTCTGGATATAGACGGGGGCGAATACCGTGACGGCGATCACCGTCACCTTCATGCCTTCGCCGACGCCGAACCACAGCACCATGAACGGGATCAGCGCCAGAACCGGAATCCCGCGCTTCAACTGCACCAGCCCGTCGATCACATAGCCGCCGAGCAGGGTCAGGCCCGACAGCAAGGCGAGCACGACCCCGATGGTCGTGCCGAAGACCAGTCCCTGTCCCGCGCGCCAGGCCGACACGGCGAGGTTGTCTTGCAGCCGCCCGTCGCGGAGCAGCTCGATCGCCGTCTCGACCGCGGTCCAGGGCGCCGGCAGCACGCGCGGATCGAGCCAGCCGGTCGCCGACAGCACCGACCAGTAGAGCAGCAGCAGTCCCGGCCCCAGGATCCAGCCCCAGGCGAGCGGCGCGCCAAGGCCAAGCCGGCGCAGGCCCGGCTGCTGGCTCGGCGTAACCTGTGTCTGGACGAAATGCCTGGGCGAGGCGACGACCAATTGGGGGAAGGGAGCGTTCATGACATCTCCGGTCATTTGGGACTGGCGCGGGAGAATCCGTCCGCGGCAAGTGCTTCGAAACGGGGGTCGAACAGGGTGTCGGCCTCGAAGCGCGGATTGCCGAGTTCGGGCGCGAGGATATCGATCGATGCCTGCTGGTACCGGATCGCGTCGGCCCACTCGGCCGGGATGTCGGGCCTGCCCGCCGCGGTGACAATCAGCCGTGCATCTTCCGGCTTCAGGCCCTGCTCGCCGACATAATAGCCGCGCGCCAGTTCCTCGGGATGCGCGAGCCGCCATGCCCATGCGCGGCCCCATAGCGCCACGAACTGCTTCAGCGCGGCGGCCTTTGCGGGATTTTCCAGCACCTCCACCGGTACATAGGCAAAGATCGGGTCGTCGCGGAAACCGGGATGCTTCAGGATGGTGGCGCCGTCGTCGCCATATTTGCGCAGATACCGCTCGGCCACGATGCCTCCGCCGATCGGCGCCATGTCGACGGCGTTGCTGGCCAGCGCGCTGGTATAGACGTCGCCGCCGATGCTCGACGGCAGTTCGACCAGTGTCACCTCGCTCTTCGCGATTCCCGCTGCCTTCAGCGTCTGGAGGACGATCTGCCCCTGTACCTGGCTCGGGCTGATCGCGATCCTTTTGCCGCGCAGGTCCGCAATCGTCCGGATATTCGCCTTGGGCGCGATGCCCAGCACGAAGGCGGGGTGGTCCAGCGGATCGCGCCGATAGGCGGTGGCGATGATCTTCACCGCTAGGCCGACCCAGGTCGCATGGATCGGCGGCACGTTGGCGCCCAGCCCGACATCGAGCGCCCTGGCATGGAACGCCTCGGTCACGTCGGGCCCGCCGGTGATCTGGACCCATTTGATCCTGAACTTCAGGTCTTTGTCCCAGCCATTATGCCTGACCACCCATTCGGTCACCGGATCGCCGACCGTCAGCACGGTGCCGTCCGGAACGGTGTCGGGCAGGGCGGCGGACAGCGCGAGCCCGCCCGCCGCCTTCGCCTGGCGGTTGGGGGCGAACAGCACCAGCAGGCCGATCGTGACCGCGACGAACGCGGCCATAGCGACGGCGCCCCATGGCTTCGATCCAGCCGCGGCCGGCATCAGCCGAGCACGTTGAACAGCTCGCCTTCGAGCTGTTGCGACACGAAGCCGTCGGGGCCACGGGTAAGCTCGCCGGCGACGGTGATGCGGCGAACCGCGCGCGCCAGATCGAACTGGGCGTAGTCGATCGGCCCGGCATGGGCGACCGCCTGGTTGTCCCACACCACCAGCGATTTGGGCCGCCAGTGAAAGCGGACCTGATATTCGGGCCGGGTTGCCTCGTAGAACAGCAGGTCGAGCAGCGCCTTGCTCTCCGGCTCCTTCAGCCCGACGATATGGCTGATCGTACCGGGATTGAGGAACAGCAGCTTCTCGCCGGTCTCGGGATGAATGCGGACCAGCGGATGCAGCGCGACGAACGGCCCCTTGGTGCGTCCGTCGCGACGCGGCTCGCGGGTGCCGCCGTCATAGTCGGTGGTGCGGTGCACTGCCTGCAACCCGTCGATCAGGCCGCGGACCGGCGCCGACAGCCCCTCATAGGCGGCGATCAGGTTTGTGAAGAGCGTATCGCCGCCATAGGGCGGGATCTCGACGCCATGCAGGATCGAATAGCGGTTGGGGTTGGCGACGAAGGTGATGTCGATATGCCAGCCCTTATAGTCGCGCGGCGGCTCGCGACCGGGCGGCAGGGCGGTATTGCGCTCGCGCCGCGTGCGATATTCGGCGACCGAGCGCTCCCAGATCTCGGGATGGTCCTCAAGCCCCTCGGCGATCGGATGGGCGGGCGTCAGCGGTCCGAATGCCCGGCCGAACGCCTTGAGCTGCTCGTTGCTGATGTCCTGGTCGCGGAAAAACACCACGCGCCAGTCGTGCAGCGCACGCTGGATGTCGGCGGCGAGTTCGGGCGTGATCGGCTCGCGCAGGTCGATGCCGGAGATTTCGGCGCCGATCGTGGGCGTCACCGGCTCGACGGTGATGTGGTCATAAGTGAAGCGGTCGCGATTGGTATCGGGGCGAAGCGCGGTGACGGCGTTCATATCTGGCTCCTTCAGCCGGAAAGGGGAAATCAGGCGGCGACGGGCTCGGCCGGGACGAGCTTGAGCGCTTCCGCCGGATAGCGGGCGCCGGCGGTCGCGCCGCGCGGGAAGGCAGCCTCGAGTGCGTCGAGCGAGTCGGCATCGAGCTCGAGGTGGTTGGCCGCCCAGTTGGATTCGAGATGCTCGATGTGGCGAGTCCCGGGGATCGGCACGACACCCTTGGACAGCACCCAGGCGAGGCTCACCTGCGCCACGCTCGCGCCGACCCGCTTCGCCACCTGTTCGATCGTCGCGCGGCGCAGGCTGTTTGCCGCGACGGCGTCCGGCTGGAAGCGGGGATGCTGGCGGCGGCGGTCGTCGGGATCGCTCACCTCGGCGCCCGCCAGGAAGCCGCGCCCGAGCGGGCTGTACGCGACGAAGCCGATACCGAGCTCACGGACGGTTGGCAGGATCTCGACCTCGACGTCACGGGTCCACAGTGAATATTCGCTCTGCAGCGCGGTGAGGGGATAGGTCGCATGCGCCCGGCGGACTCCGTCGGCCGATGCTTCGGAAACGCCGACGCCGCCGATCTTGCCTTCGTCCACCAGCCGGCCCAGCTCGCCGACCGAGTCCTCGATCAGAATATCGGGATCGACCCGGTGGAGGTAATAGAGATCGATATGGTCGAGGCCGAGCCGGGTCAGGCTTGCCTCGACGGCGTCGCGGGCCTTGATCGGCGCCACCGCCGCACCGCCGCCATTGGGCCGATGGACGAATTTGCTGGCGATGATCAGGCCATCGCCCCGATCGGCGAGCGCCTTGCCCAGCAGTTCCTCATTATGCCCCGCGCCATAGCCCGTGGCGGTGTCGAAGAAGGTCACGCCGAGACTGATGGCGCGGTGCAGGGTTGCGATCGATCTCGCGTCGTCGGCCTGGCCATAGGTATGCGACAGCCCCATCGCACCAAAGCCCTGACGGCTGACTTCAAGCTTTCCGATACTCGGCATGGGTGTGTTCCCGAACGAATGGTTGCGGGCGGAAACTGCGCCCATGCTGGCGATCGGCGAACGTAGAATATCTTTCCTCGGCGCTAGAATCCATACTGATATAGTGGGAATTTAATGAGGGAACCTTTTGCCCGACGGCGGCGTTCGCGCGCGCCGTAAAACAGGAGCAAAAGCCTAGATAAAACACTGCTAAAACAGTATTTATTGTCGTGTTAAAGTGTCCGTCCCTGACGGCAAAAAGAGCCCGCTTCAGAAAATCTTGGGGACGGCGAAGATTGAATTCCCATTGACTCGATGGGAATTTGGAATCAGCGTTGCGCTCTCGATCGGAGGGATCGGGCAACCCCGCAATGCGCAGCCAGCATATTGTCAGAAGGTGCTCGCCTGCGCCCGGCCGCCCTGGAGAGGGGGAGCCGCGACCGATCGACCGCTGACGTATCGCAAAGGTCAAGGGAGGCCGAAATGAACAGATTCCATCGCGCAATGCTGCTGTCGACGATCGCCGCGGGCGCTGGTCTTGGCCGGCCAGCCCTTGCCCATGATCCCGCACCCGATGGCGCGGTCGCCAGGAACGTCGGGGCGGTGGCGGAGGACGCCGCCGTGGCCGTGGACGAGGGCGGGGATGTCGTGGTGACCGCGCGCCGTACCTCGGAGCGAGCGCAGGACGTACCGATCGCCCTGTCGGTGGTGTCGGGCGCGACGCTCGAACGCAAGGGCGGCTACACGCTCAGCGACGTGCAATTCCAGACGCCGAGCCTCACCGCCTATAATTCGAATCCGCGCAATTCCTCGATCGGCATTCGCGGTATAGGCGTTTCCTCCGCCTCGGACGGGCTCGATACGTCGGTGGGTGTCTATATCGACGGGGTCTATCTCGGCCGCCCTGGCATGGCGCTGGCCGATCTGATCGACATCGACCGGGTCGAGGTGCTGCGCGGCCCGCAGGGCACGCTGTTCGGGCGCAACAATTCGGCCGGCGTGCTCAACATCACGACCCGCGGCCCGGAGTTCGAGTTCAAGGGCACGGCCGAGATTTCGGGCGGGACCTATAATTACAATCAGGAACGCGTGAGTGTCACCGGGCCGCTGATCGACGGGCTGCTCGCCTTTCGTGTGACCGGCTTCAACACCCACCGCGACGGCGTGCTCGACAATATCAAGACCGGCGTCGCCGCCAACAGCGTCGGGCGCAGCGGCGCGCGCGTCCAGCTTCTCGCGACGCCCGCCAGCAATCTCACGCTGCGGCTGATCGGCGACTATTCGATCGAGGACGACACCTGCTGCGTCAGCGCCACGAAGCTGGTGTTGCCGGCCAGCCTGAGCGCGACGACTGGTCGCACGCTCCAGACCCTGGCGGCGCTCGGCTACGTGCCCAGGCCGAGCCTCGATTACACCCAGAACAATTCGATCCAGAATATGAAGACCGACCAGAAAGGCGTGTCGCTGCAAGCCGACTGGGATCTGGGGCCGGTCACCCTGACTTCGATCAGCGCCTGGCGCTACTGGCACTTCAACCCGTTGCAGGACAGCGACGGCACGCCGCTCGACGTCATCCAGGTCAATGTCGCCCAGACGAAGGACGACCAGCTTTCGCAGGAGATCAGGCTGGCGTCACGGCCGGGGCGGTTCAACTGGCAGGTCGGCGCCTATCTGTTCCACCAGGTGCTGCGCGATCATTTCATCCTCAACCAGTTCGGCTATGACGCCAGCAACTTCTACACCACCTATGCCCGCCTCGCGAATCCGGCCGCTGCCGCGATCAATATCGCCCCGGGCTCGCAATATCTCGACGATGTCCGCACTACCGTCGACAGCGTCGCGGCTTTCGGACAGGCGAATTATTCGATCACCGATCGGCTGACGCTCACCGCAGGCATCCGTTATACCCACGACAAGCGCTGGGGCCGGTCCGACACCTCACTTGTGGGGACGCCGAACCCTGCGACCTCCATCCCGTTCCATTACAACGTGTCGGTGACGGGCGATAACGTTTCCTATCTCGCCAGCATCGCGTACAAGATCACGCCCGACATACTGGTCTATGGATCCTATTCGACCGGCTACAAGGGGTCGGGCCTCAACCTCAATTCGGCGGTTTCGGCGGGGACGCCGCTGGTGCTTGAGCCGGAAAAGGTGCGCAACTGGGAACTGGGCCTCAAGAGCCAGCTTTTCGACCGGCGCCTGACCCTCAACATCAGCGCCTTCTCGACTGATCTTTCCGGTCTTCAGGCCAATATCGTTCCCACCAACGGCAACCGTTCCTATCTCGCCAATGTCGGCGATGTGCGGTCGCGTGGCGTCGAGGTGGATGCGTCGCTGAAACTGACGAACAACCTGACGATCGACGGTAACGGTTCCTACAACGACGCGAAGTACAAGAGCTATGCCAACGCGCCATGCCCCGTCGGCGTGACCGGGGTCTGCGATCTCACCGGAAAGCCGCTGTTCCAGGCGCCGAAATGGGTCGCCAATGCGTCGATCGACTATCACATCCAGCTTGCCGGCGGCGTGCGACCCTATGCGATCGCCCAGTACAGCTATCGGTCGAGCACCTTCGGCACGGCCGATGCCGGCCCGTACAGCCGGATCGATCCCTACAGCCTGGTCAATCTCCGCCTCGGCGCGTCGTTCCGCGATGGGCGCTACGACCTCTCCGCGTGGCTCAACAACGCCTTCGACAAGAAGTATTTCCAGAACCTGTCGACCACCGCGATCGTCGGCACCTCGCCTTTTGCCTATGCCGGCCAACTCGGCACGCCGCGTACCGCGGGGGCGACCTTCCGCGTGAATTTCTGAGCCAGGGAGGGGAGGTGGCCGGGAAGTCCCCCCGGCCACGCCAAGCCGTCAGAAGAACAGCTTCCGGAGGCTGATCCGCACGCTCCGCCCCAGCGGGTCGAGATAATCGGGTTGGTAGCTGACCGGCGTCACGCCGTTCGCATCGGTCACGCGCTGCTTGCCGTCGAAGATATTGGTCACGCCGATCGTCAGGCGAGTGCCGCGCAGCCAGGGGTGTTTCTTGACCAGGTCGAGCCGCTGCCCGAAATCGGCGAACAGCCGCAGGTCGAGCGTGCCAAGGCCTGAAAAGTTGAGCGACTGGGGTGCACCGGGCGTCCCGCCATTGACCTCGGTGCCGGTGCGGTAATTGCCCGAGAACCGGAAGCCCAGGCCGTTATTCGTATATCCTGCCTGCGCCTCGAATTCATGGCGGGACTGGCCGCCGCTGCTGCCGATCGCGTCGCCGTTGAGCAGGTCGAGCCGCGGTCCGCCATTCTGGACCAGCACTTCCTCCTTGAAATGCCATGTGTGGTAGAGCGCGAAGTTCAGCCGCCCGCCGCCCTGGCCACCGCCGCGGCCGCCAAATCCGCCGCCGCGCCCGCCGAAGCCACCACCCTGGCGCGGCCCGCCGTCACCGGCACCGCCGCTGGCCTGACCGCCCCGGTTCTCGCCGCCATCGCCCTGTCCCGCGGGCGTGCCGCCGTTCCGTGCGCTGCCGTCCGGCGTGGTATCGCCGCCGCCGCGCCGCCGGAAGCCGCCTGGCGGCTGCATCCCCGCGAACGGGTTCGGTCCGGTGCCGGCACGGAACGCTTCCAGTTCCTTCTGGATCTTGGATTTGAGCGGCTTGGAGAAGTTGATGCCCCAGCGCAGCTGAGACCGGCTGCTTTCGGCGAAGTTGATCGGCCGCATATCGATCCGGGTCAGCATTCCCGACGCGTCGCGCGTGAAGCGGCTCGGGAACGCAGCCTCGATCGCCGCCGTCGCGGTCGGGAAGGCGGCGATCGGGTTCTCGGTCCGGCTGGTCACGTAATTGGCGGTGAAGCTGATGTCCTTTTCGGACCAGGGCTTCAGGGTCAGGCCCAGCTTGGTCACATGGTTGTTGCTGGCGATCAGCCCGGTATTGCCGCCGGTCAGCGAGGTGATGTTGGCGGTGGTGCCCTGGATATAGTCGAACACGCGCACGTTCGGCGTCGTGATCACCGGATTGCCGAGTTGCTGAGCGCTCGGCGCCTGTTCCTGGTCGGTATGCGACACGATGAAACGGATCGCGTCGATCGGCGTCCAGTTCGCGCCATAGCCCAGGGTCTGGAGCGTGCCGAAGTCGGAGAGATGATTCTCGGCGATGTTGAAATTGGCCGAGAGCTTGCCGAGGAACGGCAGGAAATTGTTCGCCTTGCTCGCGATCGGCACGTCGAGATTGAGCTGGCCGCTGACCGTATCGCGCGACACCGAACCGACCTGGTCCCCGCTAAGTCGATAGGATCGGCTATCGAAGCTGCTCATGTCGCCACCCACCCGGATGCTGGTCGAGATGTCGCCGGCAGGCAGCTTGAACAACGGCCCGTTGAACAGCGCGTCGAGTCCGGCGTCGTTGGAGATGGCATAGGCGCGGTTGGCCGGGCTCGCGCCGAACCTCTCCAGCGGACCGAACGGGTTGGCGGTGGGGTCCCCGGCATTGATCCGCGCCTGGAAATCCGAAATGTCGAGGCCGGTGTCGGTGAAGGTCCTTGTATCGCTGTGATCGTAGTTGCCGGTCAGCGACCAGCGCCATTTCGGCCCGATATTGCCGTTGAACGTGGTGCCGAGATGCGTGGTGAGCGTGGAACTGCGCTGCGCGATCGGCAAATACCCGTCCAGCACCCGGTCGACGACCACGTCGTTGGCGAAGGGCGAGAAGGGGTTGCCGGCGGGCAAGTCGAACGAAGCGGTCGGCAGGCCGTTGAGCCGGACGCCGTCGGTATATTCCACCCGGCCGTTCAGCGTTGCCGAGACATTGCCGAAGATTGTTCGTGCATAGACGCTGTTCGCGGAGAAATCGCGGCTTGTCGGCAGCAGGCTGCGATACGCGGCTTGATTGGTCGTGTTGGGGTTATTCGCGGTCGCGCCAAAGGCGCCAAGCGTCGGCATGCCGCCTGCGGCGCTGGCCGGCACGCCCGCGATCGTCACAATGCTCCCGGCGAGAGCGCTCAACGCGGGATCGATCTCTCCACCCTTGGGCCCGACGACATTGCCGCCGATCGCGAACGGGCTTGGCTGCTGCGTGATATCGCGCTGGCTTTCGGTCAGCCCGGTTTGCCCTTCATATTCCATATGCAGGGTGAAGCGGCCATTGCCGTGAAGGTTGAGCAGATCGAGCTTGCCGTCCGTATCGTTGTTCCCCCCGGCGGTCGGCATCTTGTTGGCCAGCTCGACGGTGGTCGCGCGGAAGCGGCGGCGCAGGACGATATTCACCACCTTCTGGTCGGCGGGATAGCCATATTTCAGCGCGACCTCTTCGGGCAGGATGTCGACGCGCGCGATCGCTTCGGTCGGCAGGTCGCGAATCTCCGAGAAGCTGGAAATGCGCTTGCCGTTGAGCAGCACCACCGGCGCCCCGCCGCTGCCACGACCGCTGGTCGTCTGCGGCGTCAGTTCGGCCAGCAGGTCGGAAACCGAACTGACTCCGTAGGATCGGATGTCCGCCGGACCGAGCTGCTCCTCGGGCTGGATGTCGCCGATCACCGCGCCGGGCAGATTGCGCTGTCCCCGCACGATGATGTCCGGCTCGTCCGTGTCGGCCTGGTCGTCGGCCTGGCCGGCGGGCGCGGCGCCCGACGTCGGGGCCGGCGCTGCTCGCGGTGCTTTCTGGGCTGCGGCGAGTGCGGGGTTGCTGGCCGATGCCAGCAGGAACAGGATGCCGATACGCCGCATGGTCACTCCAACTCGAATCTCAGTCGGAGCCCTAGACTCCATTTGTCGCAAGAATGTGCCGGTCGGTGCATTGACCCATGATTGACAACATTCCTGGCCGAAGGGGATAGCGTCCCCATGAACAATCCCCTGATCGCTGGCATCGAACTTGGCGGAACCAAATGCATCTGCGTGCTTGGCACTGGGCCGGACGATATCCGGGACGAGGTTCGCATCGCGACGACCGGGCCCGGGGAGACGCTGGCGGCGATCGAGGCGGTGCTGAGCCGCTGGTCTGGCTACCGGGCCCTGGGCATTGCCAGCTTCGGTCCGGTGTCGATCGACCCGGCGGCGGAGAATTACGGCTTCATCACCGCGACGACCAAGCCGGGCTGGTCGAACACTGATGTCGGCCGCCGCCTGGCGCGTCACGCTGGCGTGCCGTTCGCTTTCAACAGCGATGTCGCCGGTGCGGCGCTGGGGGAAGGGCGGTGGGGCGCGGCGCGCGATGTCGCCGATCACGCCTATGTCACTGTCGGCACCGGTGTCGGCGTAGGGCTGGTGCTGAACGGCATTCCGACGAACGGGCTGACTCATCCTGAGCTCGGCCATGTCCGCCCGGTCCGGATGGCCGGGGACGATTGGCCGGGCATCTGCTCCTTCCACGGGGATTGCGTCGAGGGCCTTGCATCAGGACCGGCGATCGCCGCGCGCGCAGGCCGGCCCGCGCAGGAACTGGCGGCGGACGATCCCGCCTGGGACGGTGTCGCGCACACGCTGGCGCAACTGGTCCATATGCTGGTGCTGACCGGCATCCCGCGCCGGGTCGTGATGGGCGGTGGCGTGATGACCGGCACTCCCGGTCTTTTTCCCCGGATCCGGGCCAAGCTGCTGGAAAGCCTCGGCGGCTACGGCGCCACGCCCGATATCGAGCCGGTCGAGGACTATGTCGTGCCGGCGGCGCTCGGCAACAATGCCGGGCCGCTTGGGGCGATCGAGCTGGGTGCGGCACTGGTCCGCGGCACGGGGTGAGCCGGCCTCCGATCAGTTGATCCACCCGACGCCCTTGAGGATGCCGGCCAGTTCCTGAAACCGCAATTCTTCCGTCGGCGAACGGGCGGTGTTCGTCGCCAGCACGCCATATTCGTAATAGAGGTCCGACAGGTTGGACGGTGCCTGTGTGACGCCGGTGAAGTTGAACGTGCCGCTTGGTGCCGCCTTGATCGAGGTCTCTGTCGATCCGGGGTAAAGGGCGTTGATCGTGCTGCTCGAATGCACGCCGCGCGTTTCCCAGGATTGGCCCTGCAGCTGGCTCTGCAGCCTCGGGCTCAATGAGCCGAGCGGCACCGTACCTTCGGAGGTGACGATATTCGATTGGTGCTGGGGTGTCAGCAACAGGCTGCTGTCGCTCAGGTCGAGCGCCTGGCGGCTCTTGGTGCTGGCATGCCATTGCCCGCTCGGCGATGTCGAGCCGCGCAGGTCGGGATGCTCGCCGATATAGCTGTTGAGAAGGCTGTTGGCGGCGCGAAGGTTGTCGGACAGGCTGTTGAGCTTGCCGAGCAGCGTATTGGCTGTCTTGGCCGACGGGTTGATCATCATTGCCTGCGCAGCCTTTTCGATCCCCGTTGCTTCGCGTGTTCCCCCGATTCCGGCGGTCACGTTGAACAGCCATATGGTCAGGCCGCTGTCCTTGTTCGGCGCGCTGCTGTTCAGATATTCGAGTATGGTCGCCTGAATGTCGTTGAACGCCAGGATATGGCAGCGGGCGAGCTGTTCCTTGACATAGTCGATCTTGCTGACGCTCGATCCCGTGGTAATTTTAAAGTCCTGCAAGATCGCCCGTTCTGCGGTGACCTGCCATTTCGGTCGCTCGCTGTCGGATGTGAAGTTGGGCGGTGGCGAGCTATTGTCGACGATCATCCTTTGTACCGGCGCCATTCCAGTGGATCGTGCGGTCGGCTTGAGCTGTGCCGTCTCAGATCGAGGGGGCAGGCCGTTCCGGTCTCCGGACGGTGTCGCCATCGCGGCGAGGCGCTGCGCTGGCGGGGCAGCGTTGAGCATCGCAGACATGGCGGCTAATTGCGTCTGGCGCGGGCCGGCGATGCTCGCGCCTGGAAGGGGAAGGGCGGGACGGATCGCCTGACGCTGCTGGACGCCTCGTTGATGCATCGGGCTGTGTTCCTGCCGGTCGATCGGGACCGATCGACTGGGCGATGCTATTTCCTTTGTCCGGGTACGGCAATCGGATCGCCCGAAATTGGGGCTATCTGCGCCTGAACCCTGGGGGAGGAAGTCGGGTCAGGGAATGAGCTCGATCGAGTCGATTTCGCTAAGGCACGGCATGCGAACGCTGGCGGTGCCGTCCGGGGCATCCGGTGCCTCGTCGTGAAGAATGCCGATCGCAACGACCAGGCGCCCCTCATGAGCCTCGCGTTCCGCATTGCTGCGGCGGGCGTCGGGGTGCCAGGATGGTTCGAGCAGCACCGTCTCGCCATCGTCCAGCCTTATGGCGACATGGCCGGCATATTGCGGCGGGGGCTTGTAGAGGCGACGCAGATCGATCGACGCATAAATGCCCTGGACCGCCACCCGCTCGCCCGCGTGCTTCGGGATGTTCTTTCCAGAACGGATCAGTGACAGGGCCATCAGGCGTCCCTTGGCTTGACGGTCATCGTCGTCGGCGACTGGCCATGCGCGCCGATCACGTCGCGATTCTGTTCGTGGAACGTCTGCCCGCGCTTGCCGACGGCGTTGGATGCGGCGCCATACATCTGGAAGATCCAGTTCGTGTTGCGCGGCAGCACGATATGTTCGGCTGAATTCTCCATCGTCACGGTGTCGCCGCCGCTCTTCATCAGCACGCCCGCCCAATGGACGTTGTAGGTGACCTGAACGGTGCCGTCGCCTCGCCTGATGTTCTTGGGCGCACCGCCCGTTGAAATGGCGAATGCCTGACCGGGCTCGGGAGTGGCATAGCGGTTGATCTGCGCCCGCTGCTCGAAAGTGTCCTTCTCGGCGGGGGTCAGCTTCTCGTAGGACGCGACGATAAGGTCGTCGATTTGTTTCAGCGTCGGTATGATGGTTGGCGCGATCAGTTGGATCAGGTCTCTGATCTTGTTCACCTCGACAGTGATCCTTGTCTCTGCCTGTTTGAAAGCCTGCTCCCGTGCGGCGAAACCGCCGCCGAGGGGATCCATGTCTTGCAGTTGGCGTCGTTCTTCTAAAAGCTCGGGAAGGTCGACGGTTCTAATCTCGGTCATCCGTTCCTGGGCATGGCGGAACGCGTTGATGGGCTTGTCGAGTTGGCGCAATCTCGCAAGGTCGATCAGGTTGCGTTTGCTCGGGCCGACGCCGACGAAGCTGAAAAAGCTCGGGACGTCCTCGTTGCTCTTGGCCATGATGAACGGGAGCAGGATTTCCCGCTTCATCTTCATCGGATGGTCTTCCGCCGCCGTGGTGACGGCTGCCGCCAGGTTGATGGTGTTCCGGAAGACCGCGACCATCTCGGTCTTTTTGTCGTCGTCACCCATTGCGCCGGTCAGTTCATGCGCCGCCGTGCCGCAATCGTCCGGCATCGTCATGTCTTCGCCCGAATCGCCTGTAGGGCCATAGCTCGGTACGACCTTGGTCAGGGTACGCGCATGGTTGCCGACGGGTGAGGTGCCGGAAAGCGTAGTGTCGCCGGCGGCGACGCGATAGCGCGAGCCCGACGTCTGCAGACGCTCGTTGGTGGGTTCGATCATTCCCGCCTCGGCCCACAGGTCATGCGAGCCATAGCCGTCGTCCTGTCCCACCGCGAGATTGCCGTCCTCGGATACGCGCACCGGCTTGCCGGCGTTCCACTGCTGATCGGTCTGTTCGCTCACCGGATACAGACGATAAAGCTGGGCAACGCGCTGGGCGGCCGACCCGCTGGCACCAGCGGGCTCGGCCCCTCCATCTGGTTCAATCGTCGTCGCATCCGTGGCGGAGGCGGTCATGCCCGCCGCACGGGCGCCCATTACATCGGCCTCGCGCTCAAGCCCGGCGTCGTCGTTGATGGGCGTCCCGGCCTTCATCTGCCGGGTAGGAGCGACTCGCCCCTGCGCCTGCTGGACGACATGCCAAGCTTCGTGCGGCAAATGCCGTTCCTGCCCCGGGGCGAGGTGGATGTCGCTGCCCTGGGCATAGGCATGGGCGTTGAGCTGCGCGGGGCTGGCCGAATTATAATGGACCTTCACCCCGTCCATCGAGATCCCGGACAAGGCCTCGATGCCGGATTTCAAATTGTCCGGCATGCCGGTGCGATTGCCCGTTGGCTCCGCGGCGCGCTGCGCCACGGGGCCCGTATCTGCGAACTTGCCCTGCAGGACCGTGCGCATGGCATCGCTCTTGTTCGCCAGCTTGTGCCCATCCTCGTCGAAATCGACCAGGTTGAGATACTGGTCGATCATCTCCGCGGGGTTTTCCCCATGTTCGGCCAAGGCCTTGCGCACCTTTTTCTGCGCCCGCTCCAGGGCTGCGGCGGCTTTGTTCTTCAGCGCGCCTCGGGCTCCTCCGGCGGATTCGAAATATTTCTCCGCCTGCGCCAGATGTTCGACCTGGTCCCACAGCGGCGCATCGCTCTTGGTGCCGCCCAGTTGCGCGTTCAGGATGTTCTCGGAATGCGCGATGGTTTCATCGAGCGCGCTCTCGGCTTCGGAAGGGTCGGCCGAAACGAGGCCCTCGTCGAAATTCTCGGCATGCTGCACTTCATGGCGGATCGTCGACAACAGGGTGGCGATCCGCTCGTCCTTGGGCAGGGTGCCGACCTCCTCGACATAACTCGACGAGAGGAGGATGGCGCCTCGGGCACCGCTGTCGCGAAGCGCGACGCCCGCCTCCGTCAGTCCCGGCTGCCCGGGCGGCAGGTAGATCGCCTTGGAGCCCACCGGTGCCCGGTTCAGATAGTTGCCGAGGCTGCCGACCCGCAATTTCAGACCCTGCGGCAGCGCCACATGGTTCGCCAGAAGCCAGGCGACATGTTCGCCCCAGCTATCGAACGCCTGAATGTCATAAAGCTGCGCCACGGCGGGGCGGGCAGACCGGCCGTTTCGGTCAGACGATGTCATCCCGGCGAGGCGCTGCACCGGTGGCGCCGCATTCAGCATCTCGGAAAAGGCGGCGAGCTGCGTTTGGCGCGGCCCGGCGACACGCTCACCCACAGGCCGGGTGTCGGGACGGGAGGCCTGCCGCTGTTGAGCGCTCCGCTGATCCATGGTCGGGATGCTATGTCCCGGCGCCGTGTGCGGCAACTGAATCAAGCACTGATAATGAGGGCATCGAAACAGCGTTTACGGCGCCTTAACCGTGTCCGGTTACGCCATGGCAAGGGCGGACGGGCCCTCAATGACATTAACCACGGCGGTGCCTCAATGCGCATTCTGATCGTCGACGACGAACCTGCGATGCATGATTCCTACCGACGCAGCTTCGCGCCGACGGGACATGCGGACGCCGGTGCGCTCGATGCGATGGCGGCCGAATTGTTCGGTGACGACGACGACGCTCCGGCGGATACGGCGCCCGCGATGGATTTCGCGCTCACTCACGCGATGCAGGGGCTGGATGGCGTCGCCGCGATCGAAAAGGCGATCATCGACGGCGATCCGTTCGCGGTCGCGTTCATCGACGTGCGCATGCCGCCGGGCATCGACGGCAAGGAAACCGCCACCCGCATCCGGGCGCTGGATCCTGACATCAACCTGGTGATCGTCACCGGCTATTCCGATTTCTCGCCGGTCGAGATCAGCAAGGCGGCCGGACCGGCGGACAAGATCTTCTACATCGCCAAGCCGTTCGAGGTGGCCGAGGTCACTCAGACCGCGACCGCGCTGGCGCATCGCTGGCAGGTCGATCGCGAACTGGCCGCGACTCGTGCCGCGCTTGCCGAAAAGATCCTGATCCTTGAGGAACAGGGGCTCGAACTCGCGGCGAACGAGAGCAAGGCGGTGCATATCGCCAATCACGATTCGCTGACCGAGGCGCCCAATCGCCTCGCCTTCCTGCGCACTCTCGCTGAAAAAGCCCGCGGCAACGACAGCTTCGCCACCGCGATGGTCGATCTCGATCGCTTCAAGCTGGTCAATGACACGCTCGGCCATCTCGCCGGCGACGATCTGATCCGCCAGATCTGCGCGGTGCTTCAATCCTCCATCCCTGAAGGCGGCATGGTCGCGCGGCTTGGTGGCGACGAATTCGGCCTCCTGTTCGATTCGCCCGGCGAACAGGCTGCGTGCATGGCCTGCGAGCGCCTGATCAAGGCCTGCTCAGCCACCTTCAAGATCTTCGGCCATTCGGTCCAGTGCGGCGCCTCGGCCGGTTTCGTCTTCGTCGAGGCGGGGGAGAAGCACGATCCGGTGGACGTGATGCGCCGCGCCGATCTCGCACTCAACGATGCCAAGCATAGCGGCCGTGGCGTCGTCCGCGTGTTCGACGACAGCATGGACGAATCGATCCGATTCCGCCGGCGCATCGAGGGTGGGCTCGGCAAGTCGATCGAGAAGGGCGAACTGAGCCTCGTCTATCAGCCGATCGTCGCCCGCGAGGGCCTCGAAGTCATTGGCTTCGAGGCGCTGCTGCGCTGGAATACGGAAGAATTCGGTCCTGTCTCGCCATCGATGTTTATCCCGATCGCCGAGGAATCGAACCTGATCCATGAACTTGGCAACTGGGTGCTGGGGGAGGCGCTCAAGGAGTTGAAGGACTGGCCCGGCCAATATGTCTCGGTCAATTTCAGCCCGCGCCAGTTTCGCCGCCCCAATTTCATCGGCCATATCCTGGAATGCGTGCAGCGCGCCGGGGTCGAGCCCAACCGGGTGCAGATCGAGATCACCGAAACAGCGATCTTCGATGATGCCGATCGCGCGGCGGAGACGCTTTATCGCCTGCGCCAGATGGGCTTCCGCATCGCGCTGGACGATTTCGGCACCGGTTATTCAAGCCTCTACAATATCCGCAAGTTCGCCCTCGATTGCCTGAAGATCGACCGCAGCTTCATCGACGGCATGGGCCGCGAGCGCGAGAGCGCGGCGATCGTCCATTCGATCATCCATCTCGGCCGCGCGCTTGGCCTCGGCGTGATCGCTGAAGGCGTCGAGACCGACGCGCAGGTCATGGCGCTCCGCGCCGCCGGGGCCTCGCACCTCCAGGGCTATTATTTCTCCCGGCCGGTCGACGCCGATATCGCGCGCGCGATGGCCCTGGCGCGCTTCATCCCGGATCCGTCAGGGATCGAGGAGGAATATCTCGAACCTGAACTGGGTAACGGGACACGCGGCTGATGTCCCATTTTCTCCGTGCCGCTAGCGGCCGGATCGGGGCCCTGCGCAATCCGAAATCGCTCGGCGCAAAGCTCGTTCTGATCCTGACCGTGGTGGGGCTGATCGGCTCCGCCGCGATCACGCTGCTGCTCGCCAGCGTCATCGTCCCCAGTTTCAATCAACTCGAATCCCGGTCGGTCGAGGCGCATGTCGAACGCACGCGCGTGACGCTGCGCGAATATGCGTCGAAGGTCGAAAGCGCGGTGCGCGACTATGGCGACTGGAATTCGAGCTACGACTATATGGCCCGCCAGACCGCTGCGTTCGAGGAGGAATCCTTCTCGCCCCTCGCGATGGAGAATCTCGGCGTCAACGGCATGGCCTATCTCGCCAATGATGGTCGTATCGTCATTGCCCGCTGGCGCGGCGCCAGGGGTGACGATCCGGCGATGCGCCAGGCGCTGATCGGGCAGATACGAAACATCGATTTTCCGAAGATGCTCGGCGCGCGCAACTCGGCCAGCTTCTTCGTGCGGCTTGGCCGCGTGATCGCGGCGGTCGGCGTCGCGCAGGTTCGCCGCAGCGACGGCAGCGGAACCCCGCGCGGCTATGTGCTGATGGCGCGGCGGATCACGTCGGAACAGCTTTCCGGCCTGCTCCAGCTCAACGCCCGGCTCGATCTTGCGACTCTTGCCGATGCCGGACGAATCACCCCCGATCGGGAAAAAATGCGGATCGCCGTGCCGATCCTCGGCCCCGGCGGCCATGCCGTGGCAAGCGCCGATTTCACCGTGCCGCGCGACGTGTCGGTGCTCGGCCGGCGCATGCTGCTCCTCGCCGTCGCGGGATCGACGCTGTTGCTGCTCGTGGTGCTGCTGATGTTGCGCCGGATGATCACGCGGCTGGTGCTGCGTCCGCTGCACCGGGTAGAGAACCATATGCAGGTCGTCCGTTCGTCCGGAGCGCTCAGCCTGCTGCCCGACGAGGCGGCGCGACAGGATGAGATCGGCTCGCTTGGTCGCAGCTTCAACGCGATGCTCCGCCAGTTGAAGGATCTGCGGGAACAGCTCGAGGTGCAGAGCTTCGCGCTCGGCCGCAGCGAGAGCGCCGTCGCGGTGATGCACAATGTCCGCAACGCGCTGAATCCGATCAGCACGATCATCAGCCAGGGTATCGCCCAGCCTGCGCCGATGGATCGCGGCACGCTCGATCGTGCCGTCGCCGAACTGGCGAAGGACGATATTCCGAAGGCACGGCGCGACAAGCTCGTCGCATTCGTCTCGGCCGCGATCGAGGCCGAGGCGAAGGATCGCGATGAACGCCGCCGTCAGCTCCAGGTCGGCCGGGAGGCCATGAGCCATGTGCTCGAGATCATCGGCGAGCAGCAGCAGGCTGCCAATGGCCGGCCTGAACTTGAGCCATGCGACGTGACGGAGATCATTGCCAGGAACGCGACGATCGCGCGCTATTCGGGCGGACTGTCGATCGCGTTCAGCTTCCCGGCGCGACCTCATCTGGCCATGGGCAGCCGCGTGATCCTGAGCCAGGTGATCGGCAATCTCTTCGCCAACGCGGCCGAGGCGATCGGCGCTCGGGGAATGGGCGGCGGCAGCATCGGCGTGACGATCGACGAGGAGAAGGGGCAGACCATCATCGCCATCCGCGATGACGGCGAAGGCTTCGCGATCGACCGCGCACCGACGCTGTTTCAGCGCGGTTTCTCCACTCGTAAGCACAAGTCGGGTGGCCTTGGCCTCCATTGGTGCGCCAACTCAATGACCGCGATGCAGGGCTCGCTTCGGCTCGAGAGCGAAGGCCAGGGCAGGGGCGCCGTAGCTGTCCTGACCCTCGCGACGGCGGTTCCCGAACGGCAGGGACTGGCGGCCTGACAGCCGCCAGTCCCTCTCACGAGTGACGTGCCGCTCAGCCGTCGATCAGCCGCCTCAGCTTGGCGAGGGCAGGCGCCTGACCCTCATGGCCGTCGATGGTGGTGACGAATTCACCCTTGCGCCCCATCAGGAACACTGATGCGCTGTGGTCGATGGTATAGTTGCCGCCCGGTTGCGGCACCTTCTCGTAATAGACGTGATAGGCCTTCACGATCTGCGCCAGCTGGGCGGCGTTCCCGCTCAGCCCGATGATCGGCGTCTCGAACAGCGTCAGATAGGTGCCGATATCGGCCGGCTTGTCATGCTCGGGATCGACTGAAACGAAGACGATGTCGAACTTGTCGCCGGCGCTGCCCAGTTCCTTGCGCAGTTGCGCCATGCGCGACAGCGTCGTCGGGCAGACATCGGGGCAGCGGGTGAAGCCGAAGAAGATCGCGAAGGGCCTGCCCCTCAGCGTCTTGTCGGTCACTGGCCTGCCCCTCTGGTCGATCATCGCGAACGGCCCGCCGATGGCGCTTGCATAGGACTCGGCATTGCCCGGCTGAGGTTTGGGCTTGTCCAGCAGTGCGAACGCACCAGCGCCGGCCGCCAGGGCGGCCGCGCCCCATAATGCGACCCGGACCCTGTTGAGCCGGGCCCGGGGCGCGGCGGGCTCGGTCGGCTCAATGCTGCTCATGATGGCTGCCTCCCGGTCCCTGCGCGGTGACTGGTTCGACCTTGAAGGCGATCCTGATCGTTCCCGCGCGCTCGAAGCTGAGTTGGGCCGGGATCATCGCCCCGCGCTTCAGCGGCGCCTTCAGCCCGACGAACATGATGTGAAGGCCACCGGGCGCCATCGCGACCGTGGCGCCCGCCGGAATTGCCAGGCCGCCGGTCAGGCGACGCATGCGCATCACGCCGCGATCCATCGACATGCTGTGGATCTGCACTTCGCGCGCGGCCGGTGATGTGGCTGAAATCAGGCGATCCGGCTGCCTGCCCTTGTTGGTCAGGCTCAGATATCCGCCGCCGACCGTCTGGGACGGGGCCGTTTCGCGGGCCCAGGGATGACTGATCCTGATCGTGCCCGCGTTGGCGTCGCGCGCGGCAATCGGGGCGGCCAGGCACGCGATCGCGGCCGCCAGGGTGGTTCTTGAATAACGCATCGAAGTTGCTCCTGCCGGACATGTCCGGACGAGAATGGGGGCGCACGCCATCGGATGCGATGGCGGCGTCGGCTGCATTGCTGCGGGAAGGCCCTCGGTCCCGGGGCGTACCGGGCAAGCGAAGGATCAGGCCGTGGCCGGCGGCCCGCGAAGCGGCGGGCGCAGATAGGATGGCGTCCGGCGGGGGATCGCCAGCGGCACGCGAACGGCAAGGGCGAGGATGAAGAACAGGGCCAGCACCAGCAATGCCGGATCGGTTCCGCCCAGCGTGGGCGCTGACAGTGCCGAGAAGGCGCAGGGTGCTTCGGCCTTGCCCGGATGGTCGTGCTGCGGCACCGGAACGCGTTCGACCGGTAGCGCCATGACGCGCTGTTGCATACTTCCGCCCGAGCAGATCTGGACCATGATCGTCCCGCCCGAAGCCGCGGGCATGAAACCGGCCGGCACCAGCACGCGCATCAGCAGCGCGGCGGCGACGATCCATGCGGCCAGCAGCGGGCGGCGCGACAGATGAAGGCGTAACCCGGTCACGCGCTGCGGCTAGCCTCTTGCACCGGGTTTGTCGATTTTGGGAATCGGTCCGCCCAATCGGGGACAGGGCCGCGCCCTCGCACCGTCACGCCCGCTCCATCGCCGTGCCGAAGGGCAGGATTTCTTCGTAGCAGGCAAGTGCCGGCGCTCCGATCACCGTGGCGCCGCGCCGGATCATGAAGGCGTGCCGCACGATCTCGGCCTGTTGCTCGATGCCGTAGCGGTATAGCGGCAGGCCGGGACGGATGGCATAGTCGTAGCGGCAGAAGGGATGCCGCGCGATCGGCAGCACGATGCCCTTCTGGTGCTGCCAGACATGAGTCATCTCATGGATGAACAGGCCCTGGTCCTCCAGCGATCCTGCCGAGAAATCGTCGCGATAATGTGTGCCCCGGGGGTGGAAATGGATCGATCCGGTCGGCGCCATCACGGTCTCGCGCGGCTGGAAGAACGCCCATTTGCGCCACATGATACGCACCGGCGCATAATCGACCGAGTCGCCGAACACGCTTCGCGCCAGGGCGATCTCGCCACCGGTCAGGGGGCGGCCGGTCGAATCGGCGTTCAACTTCCCGGCGCTGCGTCGCCTGCGCCGACCGCGGTCGCCTTGTAGGTGATGCGCTGGCCATCGGCGAAGGTGAAGAGCAGCGGCACCGGGGCACCGGACTTGATGCCCGGGTTGACGTCGAACAGCATCACATGCTTGCCGCCCGGGGCGAAAATGATCTTGTCGCCTGCGGGTACTCGGACCTGTTCGATCGGCTTCATCGACGACATCGATCCCGACTTCATCGATTCGTGCATCTCCGCCCGGATCGAGACATCGCTCGAAACGCTGATCAGCGTCGCGTCGGCGGGGCCGCCATGCAGCGTGAAATACGCTGCGGCCGGCCCGCGCGGCACCGCGGCCAGCCGCACCCAGGCGTTGCTGACATGCATTTCCTTCGGGCCGTCGCATCCGGCGAGCGCCAGCAGGAGGCAAAGAAGGGCAGGGATACGCATCATATTCTCCCGCTTCGGGAATGTTGTCAGGCCTCTAGGGAGTCGAAAATCTTGCGGCAAGCGAAAGCCCCCCTATATCGCCAGCAGTAAGTGTCGCGTCGCCCAGTCTGGGGGCGCGGCCGAGAGGCAATTTTTTAGAAGACGGGGGCCGAAGAGGACCATGGCTAAAGTAATCGGTATCGATCTGGGCACTACCAACAGCTGCGTTTCCGTGATGGAAGGCGGCAAGCCCAAGGTCATTGAGAATGCGGAAGGCGCGCGCACCACGCCGTCGATCGTGGCGTTCGCCAAGGATGGCGAGCGACTGATCGGTCAGCCGGCCAAGCGCCAGGCGGTGACCAACCCTGAGAATACGGTATTCGCGGTGAAGCGCCTGATCGGCCGCCGCTTCGACGATCCGGTGACCAAGAAGGACACCGAACTGGTTCCCTATCACATCGTGAAGGGTCCGAACGGCGATGCATGGGTCCAGGCCGGCGGCAAGGATTATTCGCCCGCGCAGATTTCCGCCTTCACGCTCCAGAAGATGAAGGAAACCGCCGAGGCCTATCTCGGCGAGACGGTGACCCAGGCGGTCGTCACGGTTCCTGCGTACTTCAACGACGCGCAGCGCCAGGCGACCAAGGACGCCGGTCAGATCGCCGGCCTCGAAGTGCTGCGGATCATCAACGAGCCTACCGCTGCGGCGCTCGCCTATGGCCTCGACAAGCAGGACGGCAAGACGATCGCCGTCTACGATCTCGGCGGCGGTACCTTCGACATCTCGGTGCTCGAGATCGGTGACGGCGTGTTCGAGGTGAAGGCCACCAATGGCGACACCTTCCTCGGCGGCGAGGATTTCGACGACAAGATCCTGCGTTTCCTCGCGGAAGATTTCCGTAAGGCCGAAGGCATCGACCTGACCAAGGACAAGCTTGCCCTGCAGCGCCTCAAGGAAGCTGCGGAAAAGGCGAAGATCGAGCTCAGCTCGGCTGCCACGACCGAGGTCAACCTGCCCTTCATCACCGCCGACCAGAACGGCCCGAAGCATCTGGTCAAGACGATCACCCGCGCCGATCTGGAGCGGCTGGTCGAGGACCTGATCCAGCGCACGCTTGAGCCGTGCCGCAAGGCGCTGCAGGATGCGGGCCTCAAGGCGGCCGACATCGCCGAAGTCGTCCTGGTGGGCGGCATGACGCGCATGCCCAAGGTTCGCCAGATCGTGAAGGACTTCTTCGGCAAGGAGCCGCACTCGGGCGTCAACCCGGACGAGGTCGTCGCGATGGGTGCCGCGATCCAGGCCGGCGTGCTGCAGGGCGACGTGAAGGACGTGCTGCTGCTCGACGTGACCCCGCT
The DNA here is from genome assembly GCF_028473665.1 of Sphingomonas sp. QA11. GTDB lineage: Bacteria > Pseudomonadota > Alphaproteobacteria > Sphingomonadales > Sphingomonadaceae > Sphingomonas > Sphingomonas phytovorans. The sequence continues at coordinate 879,808 of NZ_CP098774.1, forward strand.
GTCGCTGGGCATCGAGACGCTGGGTGGCGTGTTCACCCGCATGATCGACCGCAACACCACGATCCCGACCAAGAAATCGCAGGTCTATTCGACCGCTGACGACAATCAGCAGGCCGTCACGATCCGCGTCTTCCAGGGCGAGCGTGAAATGGCGGCCGACAACAAGATGCTCGGCCAGTTCGATCTGGTGGGTATCCCGTCGGCGCCGCGCGGCGTGCCGCAGATCGAGGTCACGTTCGACATCGACGCCAACGGCATCGTCAACGTGTCTGCCAAGGACAAGGGCACCGGCAAGGAGCAGCAGATCCGCATCCAGGCCTCGGGTGGCCTGTCGGATCGCGACATCGACCAGATGGTCCGCGATGCCGAGCAGTTCGCCGAGGAGGACAAGAAGCGCCGCGACGCGGCCGAGGCGAAGAACACGCTCGACAGCCTGATCCACACGACCGAGCGCCAGCTCGCCGATAATGGCGACAAGGTCGACGCCTCGCTCAAGTCCGAGATCGAGGGCGCTATCGCCACGGCCAAGACGGCAGTGGAAGGCGGCGATCCCGAGGCGATGCGCGAGCAGGCCAATGCCCTGCAGCAGGTCGCGATGAAGCTCGGTCAGGCAATCTACGAGAAGCAGGCCCAGTCAGAGGCTTCGCCGGCTGCCGCCGCCGAAGCGGCGCATGAGGCGCCTGCCGAGGACGTGGTCGACGCCGAATTCTCGGAAGTCGACGATACAAAGGCGTAACTTGTTGCGTTCCCCCCGTTATTCCTGCGATGCGATCCGCTGGGGTAACGGGGAGGGCGGGGGCCCAAGATGACCACCGAAGTCGATTTCTACGAATTGCTCGAATGTGAGCGCACCGCGAACGATGCGACGCTGAAGGCGTCCTATCGGAAGCTCGCGATGAAATATCACCCGGACAAGAATGACGGGTGCAAGGACAGCGAATCGCGCTTCAAGGCGATCAGCGAGGCTTATGACTGCCTCAAGGATCCGCAGAAACGCGCTGCTTATGACCGCTTCGGCCATGCGGCTTTCCGCAACGGCGCGGGTGCGGGCGGCGGCGGTGCGCAGGATTTCGGCGCGTTCAGCGACATCTTCGAAAATATCTTCGGCGAATTCATGGGCGGCGGTGGCCGTGCCCCGCGCGGTCAGCGTCGCGGTGCCGATCTCCGCTACGACATGGAGATCACGCTCGAGGACGCGTTTCGCGGCAAGTCGACCGAGATCACGGTCGACGTATCAGCCGCCTGCGATTCGTGCCACGGCACGGGTGCCAATCCCGGCACCAGCGCCAAGGCGTGCGGCACCTGTGCCGGCCATGGCAAGGTACGGGCGCAGCAGGGCTTCTTCGTGGTCGAGCGGACCTGCCCGAGCTGCCACGGCGCTGGCCAGGTCATCTCCGATCCCTGCGGCCATTGCCGGGGTGAGGGCCGGGTCGAAAAGACCAAGACGCTCACGGTCAATATCCCGCCCGGGGTGGATGAGGGCACTCGCGTTCGCCTGACCGGCGAGGGCGAGGCAGGCGCGCGCGGCGCGCCTCCGGGCGATCTCTATATCTTCCTGCACGTGTTGCGGCATGCGTTGTTCGAGCGTGAGGGCACGACCCTCTTCGCCCGCGCGCCGATCAGCTTCACCACCGCATCCCTGGGCGGTGAGATCCGCATCCCCGGTCCCGATGGCGAGCGCCACACGATCAAGATTCCGGCTGGCACCCAGAGTGGCCGGGAACTGCGCCAGCGCGGCGCTGGCATGCCTTTCCTGCAAGGCCGGGGTCGCGGCGACCTGGTGATCCGCGTCGAGGTGGAAACCCCGACCAAGCTCACCGCGAAGCAGCGCGATCTGCTCGAACAGTTCCGGGCGACCGAAACCGGTGAAGAATGCCCTCAGACCATGGGATTCTTCAAGAAGGTGAAAAGCGCGCTGGGTTGATCTTTCCCCCCTCCCGCTTGCGGGAGGGGCAGGCGCTGACGCTTGAGAGGCCGACCAGGACGGATCGACATTCAGAACCGTCCGTCGGCGGTGCAAGATGGTTCGCGCAGAGGCGCAGAGGGCGCTGAGGAGGTGCGGCCAGTGGCTCCGGCAGTTTGGCATGACGGGCACGTCCACAAGCAGGCAGCTTACCGGCGCGATGCTCAGGTCTGGAAATGAACTCCGCGGTCTCTGCGCCTCTGCGCGGATCCTCCTCTTTGCTGTAAACGTGCCAGTGAAGTGAATGTCGATCCGCCCTGGGCTCGAGTCTAAGCGCCATGCGGATATTTCAGAGAGAGCCCTACTTCGCCGCCCTGACCGCCCCTTTGTGCAAGGGGCGGGCGGGCCGGTGGATCAGAGGCTGACGACCTCGACCACCAGCACAAGGGCCGTGAGTGCCAGCACGCTGCTGACCACGGTTTCCAGGAAAGGCATGGTTGGGTCTCCGATGCCGGAAAAGTCCGGCACCGGTCATGTGGGAATTATTGCGTTGACGCGCAATATTATTACGCGCCTTCGCAGTTGCAGCAAACGCAATCGCTTTGCCGCTGAATCGGCACGTTTTGTCTTACCTGGCAGGCAAATGAAGCGTCAGATCGCCCACCTGTTCACGCCGCGGATAGGCGGCGTCCATCGCGTCCGCGACGATCGGGTTGAATCGCTGATCGAACAGCAGCGATCCGCGCTGGCCCCTCGTTACGAAGAAACCGAACTCCCCGCGGCGCACCCGCGCAGCGAGCGCGGCCTCGTCATAGATGCCCGCGCTACCAAGTTCGGCGATGATCGCGGGCTCCCACACCACGTGCTGCCCGCCGCGCAGGATGAGCACCATCTCGTCGCTCACCACTGGTCTGGGGCTGGCCCTGATGCGCTCGACCACCGGGGCCAGCGCTGCGCGGTCCTGCGCTATCTTGCCGCTGTCGGGCCGCAGCGGCGGATCGATCATTTGAACCGGCAAGCCAACGCCGATCAGCAGTACCAGCGCGAGGCTCGGACACGCCGGCTGGCGCAGCGCGGCGCGGATCAGGGGCACGCACGCCATGCCGCACAGCACGGCGATGAGCGCGAACCAGTCGATCAGGTAGTTGTCGCTCGCGCCCGATTTGAGGATCGCCGGCAACATCAAAGTCTTCAGCCCGAGTGCCAGCAGGACGATTGCCGTCGCGGTCAGCCCGTCTTCATGCTCCATCCGCCCGCGCAGACCGCGCCAACCACCGGGTGCGAGCCGCCGCCAGGCCATGACCGCGCCGATCACGCCAAGCGCGAGGGTGACGATGTTGGCCGAGAGCACCAGCATCAGCATCCCGGCGTGATCCCAGATCACCCGGTTGATGTTGTAGGCAAGAATGTGGACCAGGAACTGGCCGTCGCTGGCGATGCTGAGGGCCGCGAGTGCGGCCAGCCCCGTTATGAGCGACGTCGCCAGCATCAGCCAGGCGGCGCGGGGCCGCGTGATCAACAGGACCAGGAAGGCGGCGGCCGGTGCGGGGAGGCAGGTCTGCCGTGTATAGAGCGCAAGCGTGAAGAGCAGGCCGGCGAGCATCGCCAGCGATGGACGATTCGCACTCCGCGCGGCGGCGAGCATGCCTGCGATGCTCATGGCATAGGCCAGCATGTCGACTCGCATCAGCGTCGACCAGTTGAGCACCACCGGCAAGGTGACGAAGGCGAGACCCGCGATCAGCCCGGCGATCGCGCGAATAGTCCGATCCTGTGTCTTGCCGATTGCGGCGCTGGTCAGCACGCCGATCAGCACCGCCGCCGCCAGCGCCATGACCAGCGACACCAGCCGCCCGGCAAGCAGCGGATCGAGTCCGAAGGCTCCGGCTGTCGCGGCGGTAACGAGATGATAGAGCGGGGGGTATTCGAACACGAAGGCGGGCATCGGCCGAAGTGCCTGGTAACCCGACCCGCTGATGATCAGGCGCATCTGTTCCCAGACAACGCCCTCGCCATAATCGAGATCATAGGGATAGTTGAGCGCGAGCGGAGCATGCAGCCCCAGCCGGATCAATCCATAGATAAAGACCAGCCCCGCGACCGCCAGCGTCACGCGCGCGACGAGCGTCCGGTGCCGGTCGTTATCGATCATGCGACGGGGGCATCCTCCGTCGCGCCGAACACCCGTGCGAAGATCGTGTCGACATGCTTCAGATGATAGCCAAGGTCGAACTTGTCCTCGATTTCCTCGGGCGACAGGGCCGCGGTCACCTCGGGGTCGGCTTTGAGCAGTTCGAGCAGCGACAGGTCGCCGTCCGATTCCCATACCTTCATCGCGTTGCGCTGGACGAGCCGGTAGGCATCCTCCCGGCTCACGCCGGCCTGGGTCAGCGCCAGCAGCACACGCTGCGAATGGACGAGGCCGCCCATCTTGTTCAGGTTTTTTTCCATCCGGGCCGGATAGACGAGCAGCTTGTCCATCACCCCGGTCAGCCGGGCGAGCGCGAAATCGAGCGTGATCGTCGCGTCAGGCCCGATATAGCGCTCGACCGACGAATGGCTGATGTCGCGCTCATGCCACAGTGCCACATTCTCCAGCGCCGGCGTCACATAGCCGCGCACCATGCGGGCGAGGCCGGTCAAATTCTCGGTCAGCACCGGGTTGCGCTTGTGCGGCATCGCCGACGAGCCCTTCTGGCCCGGCGAGAAATATTCTTCCGCCTCTAGCACCTCGGTGCGTTGTAGATGGCGGATCTCGGTCGCGAGCCGCTCGATCGAACTGGCGATCACGCCCAGCGTCGCGAAGAACATCGCATGGCGGTCGCGCGGGATCACCTGGGTCGAGACGGGCTCGACACTCAGCCCAAGCTTTTCGGCGACATGCGCTTCGACGAACGGGTCGATATTCGCGAAGGTGCCGACCGCGCCGGAAATCGCGCAGGTCGCGACGTCTGCCCGCGCCGCTACCAGCCGCGCGCGGTTGCGGTCGAACTCGGCATAGGCCTGGGCGAGCTTGAGGCCGAAGGTCACCGGCTCGGCATGGATACCGTGGCTGCGGCCGATCGTCGGAGTCAGCTTGTGCTCGACCGCGCGGCGTTTCAGCACGACGAGCAGTGCGTCGATATCGGTGATCAGGATGTCGCTGGCCCGGGCGAGCTGCACCGCCAGGCAGGTGTCGAGCACGTCCGAAGAGGTCATGCCCTGGTGCATGAAGCGCGCCTCGGGGCCGACATGCTCGGCGACGTTGGTCAGGAACGCGATCACGTCATGCTTGGTCTCGCGCTCGATCTCGTCGATCCGGTCGACCTCGAAGGCGCCCTTTTCCCAGATCGCCTTGGCGGCTTCCTCGGGCACCACGCCCAGCTCCGCGAGCGCATCGGTGGCATGCGCCTCGATCTCGAACCAGATGCGGAAACGGGTTTCGGGCGTCCAGATGGCGACCATGTCGGGGCGTGAGTAGCGTGGCACCATTGCAACGGTTCCTGAAATTCCGGTTTCTGTTCATCGCGAATCCTGAACGGACTCGTGATGAGGCGCGCGTTAGCAGGGACGAGGCGAAGCTTCAAATCGAGAAAAAATGAACCATCTCGATGGACGGGGGGTTCTACTATCAAGTGTTGCCTGGTGATGGAACCAGTCATTCACGAATTCTTGAAGTAAAATCAACGGAGAGAATCATGCTTAAATATATTCTTCTTGCAAGCGCCATGACGATTTCGTTTCCTGTTCTTGCTCAGGATAAGCCCGCCGAGGCCCAGGCTGCGCCCGTTACGCAAGCGGCGCCTGTCCAGACTGTTTCGCCGGTCGATCAGGCGATGAGTTCGGTGACGCCGGCGGCTGATCAGGCCGCGCCGCAAGAGGCACGGACTGACCAGGCCCAGACTGCTCAGGCCCAGACTGCTCAGGCGGCGCCGCAGCCTGCACCGGCGGATCCGGCGGCGGCTCCTGCCCAGACCGCCGCCGCGCAGCCGGCGACCAAGGCTGACCAGATCGCCCAGGTGGTGAGCACCGAGTTCCCGAGCTACGACAAGGACTCGAACGGCTCGCTGAACGAAGCAGAGTTCGGCGCCTGGATGGTCGCCCTGAAGAAGGCGAGCGATCCGACCACCAAGGCCGACAGCGCCGCCACCAAGGCATGGGTCGACCAGGCGTTCGCCAGCGCTGACACTGACAAGAACAAGTCCTTGTCGAAGGCCGAGCTGACCGGGTTCCTGACCAAGGGCTCGTAAACGATCCCGACGGGACATGCGGTCCCTCCGGGGCGGCCGTCGGACTTTCGGTCCGGCGGCCGTTCGGCGTTCAGATCAGCCCCGGCTCACATCAGTCCTAGCGCGCGGAGGCTCGAATGGCCGCTGGTGCCCATGATGATGTGATCGTGGACCGCAATGCCCATGCGCTTGCCGGCTTCGGTGATGTTGCGCGTCACCTCGATATCGGCGCGGCTGGGCGAGGGATCGCCGCTGGGGTGATTGTGCACCAGGATGATCGCCGCTGATCCCAGGTCCATCGCCCGCCGGATCACCTCGCGGACATATACCGCTGCTTCGTCGATCGACCCCTCGCTCATCAGCTCGTCGCGGATCAGCATGTTCTTCGTGTTGAGGTGGAGCACGCGGACGCGCTCGTTGACGTGATGCGCCATGTCGGCCCGCAGATAGTCGAGCAGCGCCTGCCAGTTGGACAGCACCGGCCGCTCGGCGACTTCAGCGCGCACCAGCCGCAGGGCTGTCGCATGGGCGATCTTGATTGCCGCGATAGATGTTTCGCCCATGCCCTTCATGCGCGCCAGCGCTTCCGGCTCGGCGGTCAGCAGCCCGCCGATCCCGCCGAACTCTGCCAGCAGGGCTTTCGCGAGCGGCTTGGTGTCGCGCCGCGGGATCGCCAGCGCGAGCAGATATTCGATCAGCTCGTGGTCGAGCAGCGCATCCGATCCGCCCTCGTTGAGCCGCTTGCGCAGGCGGGCACGGTGGCCGCTATTGTCTGGTTCGGGAACGCTCATCACCGTTGGAGGATTAGTGCGGGGGGTGGCGACACGCAATTGCGCGTGCTTGCTGGTGCCCTATGATCGAAGCGCGCGTGCCTTGTGCCGCAACCGGGAGTGGCGAGCGGCGTGAGTCTGGACGAATCGGTTGAAGACAGGCCCCGCTGGCGGCGCACCCGTCGGGTCGCGCTTGTCATCGCGCTCGTGCTGCTTGGCGGACTGATCGCATTGTGGACCCAGCGCAAGCCGATTGCCGCCAGCTATATCGACAAGGCGCTCATTGGCTATGGCGTGCCCGCGCGCTACCGTGTCGCCGATCTCGGCTTTGACCGCCAACGACTCACCGATGTGATGATCGGCGATCCGGCGCATCCCGATCTTGTCGCCGACTGGATCGAGCTGCGCACCAGCATTGGCCTGTCCGGTGCGGCTGTCACCGCGGTCCGTGCCGGTCATGTCAGGATGAATGCCCGACTGGTCGGCGGTAAAGTGTCGCTCGGTGCGCTCGACAAGTTCATGCCCGCCTCCTCGGGGAAGGGGAAACCGTTCGCGCTGCCCGCCCTCGATGTCGATATGGAGGATGTGCGAGTCAGGCTCGTCGCCCCGCAGGGTGTGGTCGGGCTCAAGCTGAGCGGACGGGGAAGGCTCGACAACGGCTTTACCGGCCAGGTCGCGGCGATCGCGGAGCGGCTCGACCTTGGGGCCTGCGTCAGTGGTCCGGCGACCGCCGTGCTGGCGGTGCGAATCACCGACGCTGGGCCATCGTTGCGCGGGCCGGTCCATGCCGCCGCGCTTGACTGCGCTGGCGCGAAGGTGACCGATGCCGGGGCTGATGTCGCGGTAACGCTCGATCAGGCGCTTGATGGATGGCGCGGCACCGCGAAGCTTGCCCTGGCGAAGGTCCGTCATCCCGTCGCCGAGATTCATGCTCTTGGCGGCACGATCGATTTTGCCGGCGGGGCCGATGGCACGGCCGGCAAGCTCGATCTGAAATCGGGCGTCGCGGCGGTTCGCGGCGTTGCCGCCGACGCGGCGACGATTGCCGGGGCTTATCGCTTCGGAAAGGGGGGCATCGGGTTCGATGGCAAGATCGGCGCACGTCACGCGCTGATGGGCCGGCTGATGCGCGCCCGGCTCGCATCCTATCGGGGCATGGGCGACGGCACGCCGGTCGCCCCGCTTGTCCGTAAGGCAGTCGATGCCTCGGTCGCCGCGGCGCAATCTGCCGATCTCGATGCGACGATCGCCGTCTCGCTGAACGGCGGCCGTGGTGAGGCGAAGGTTTCGCGACTGCAACTCGCCACCGCATCCGGTGCCTGGGCCACAATCGGGGAGGGGGCCGGCATCGGCTATGCCTGGCCGGCCGGAGGTGTTCGATTCGACGGTTCGGTCGATATCGGCGGCGGCAACCTGCCCGGCGCGACGGTCAGGATCATCCAGGCACGCGCGGGCGGGCCGGTGACCGGTACCGCGACCGTCCAGCCCTATGCCGCCGGCGACGCCCGCCTGGCGCTTGCGCCGGTCAGCTTCGCCGCCACCCCCGGTGGGGCCACCCGGCTCTCGACGCGCATCACGCTGTCGGGGCCGCTCGGCGATGGCCATGTCGATAATCTCGTCATGCCGGTGACTGGCCTGTGGGACGGCCACGACCGGCTCCAGATCAACCGCACTTGCGCGCCGCTGTCGATCGGCGCACTCGCCGTGTCGAGCTTCAGGCTGCGCCCGGCGGCCGTCACGCTTTGCCCGGTCGACGGCGCGATGTTCCGCCTCGATGGGGGAAGAGTCGGCGGCGGCGTGCAATCCGGCGCGCTGACCCTGTCGGGAGCGATCGGCAAATCGCCGCTCGCGCTGTCCTCGGGCAATCTGATGCTGCGGCTTCGTGATTCCCATATCGACCTGCATGACGTCGATCTGCGTATCGGTGAGTCGGATCGGGTCACCCAGCTCGCCTTCGGGCGGATCGAGGGCGGTCTTTCGGGCGGTGCCATGGCCGGGACGATCGAGGCTGGATCGGGCAGGATCGCGAATGTGCCGCTGCTGATGTCGGAGGCGGTCGGGCCCTGGACCTTCGCCAAAGGCGCGCTCGATCTCACTGGCGGCTCCCTCCACGTCGCCGATGCCGCTGTTTCGCCGCGCTTCAATGGCCTTGCCGCCCGCGATATCGCGCTTAGGCTCGCGGACAACCGGATCAGCGTCACCGGCCGGCTGGTCACGCCGGTAAAGGGCGTTTTGATCAGCGGCGTCGCGATCGAGCATGATCTGTCGACCGGCGGTGGCCATGCCGACCTGACCGTGCCCGGCATCGCCTTTGGCGAGACGCTTCAGCCCGATCAGATCACGCCGCTGACCTTTGGCGTGATCGCCAATGTCGTCGGCACCGTGTCGGGGGAGGGGCATATCCGCTGGAATGCTGATGGCGTGACCAGCGACGGCGTGTTCCGCACGCCCGGCACCGATCTCGCGGCCGCTTTCGGCCCGGTGACCGGCATAGCGGGGGAAATTCGCTTCACCGACCTGCTCAATCTTGAAACCGGGCCCGGCCAGATCGCGACGATCAAGACGATCAATCCCGGCATTGCCGTCAATGATGGCACGATCCGTTACCGCTTGCTCGCCGGGACGCGGGTTCAGGTCGAGGAAGGACGATGGCCCTTTGCCGGCGGGGCGCTGGTGCTCGAGCCGACCATGCTCGACTTCGGGCAGAAGATCGCGCGCCGCATGACCTTCACCGTCACCAGCATGGACGCCGGCCAGTTCCTCCAGCAGTTCGACTTCAAGAATCTCAACGCGACCGGCATCTTCGACGGCACCTTGCCGATGGTGTTCGACGAGCAGGGCGGGCGGATCGAAAATGGGCGGCTGACCGTGCGCGTCGGCGGCGGCACGCTCGCTTATGTCGGTGAGATCAGCCAGAAGGATGTCGGCATGTGGGGCAATCTCGCCTTCCAGGCGCTGAAATCGCTGCGCTACCGCTATCTGGAACTGGTGATGAACGGCCCGCTGGCGGGCGAGATGGTCACCGAGGTGCGCTTCGCCGGGATCGGCCAGGGCGAGGGAGCGAAGCGCAACTTCGTCATCGACCGGCTGCAAAAGCTGCCCTTCATCTTCAACGTCCGGATCAAGGCGCCCTTCCGCGGGCTGATCGATTCGGCCGCGTCCTTCTACGACCCGAGGCGCCTGATCCAGCGCAACCTGCCCGCCCTGCTCGAGGAGCAGCGCAAGCGCACCGCGCCGCCGGCCGCCACTCCATCGCCCATCAAGCCCATTCAGCCTGCCGAAAGCGAGAAACTGCCATGACCGAAACAGGATTGACGAAACGAAAGTGGAGACCGACGAGGTACGGGATGAAGAGAATGCTACCGATCATTGCCCTGGGCGCCAGCACCGCGACAAGCGGCTGCATCAACGTGACCGCTCCGGACAAGCCGATCGAGATCAACCTCAACATCAACGTGACGCAGGAAGTGGTCTATCGGCTCGATGGCGAGGCGAAGACGTTGATCCAGCAGAATCCGGGTATTTTCTGATGAAGAAGATGATGAAACTCACCACGATCGCAGCGGCCCTCGGGATCGTAGGCCTCGCCACGGCCGCCTATGCGCAGCGCGATCCGGCCTATCAGGCCGCACGTTCCGGCGGCCAGGTCGGCGAGCAGCCCGACGGCTATCTTGGAATCGTCGGCGGCGGCACGGCGGAACTGCGCGCGCTGGTCAACAACATCAACATCCAGCGCAAAGCGAAATACACTCAGAGCGCGGCCGCGGGGGCCACGGTCGAGCAGATGGCGTTCGTCAGCGGCTGCAACCTGATCCTGCAGACATCGCCTGGCGAGAAATACAAGACTCCCTCGGGCAGCTGGGCAACCCGCGGTTCAGGCCCGCCGGAGCGCGATTCCCGCTGCGTGTGACGCCTTCCCTCTCCCATATGCGGGAGAGGGGCCACACCGGCCGCGCGTGCGATAAAGGCGGCGTCGACGGGGCCGCCTGTGCCTGTGTCACCAAGGTTGACTCAGGCCGACCCCTTTCCTAAACGGGCGCCGCAACGGGGGCCTGCCCCATGTTTATCCGTCGCCGTGCGCAAGCCCGGCGGCGTTTTCTTATCAGGATGCTTTCGCGTTGGCCGACGACCGCCAGAACGATGACCTTGAAAGCCGCATCGCGAAGGCGCGTGCGGTGGAAGAGGCGCGTACTGCCGGGAATAGCGCTGCGAAGCCTGCCAGGGGCTATGGTCAGGGATCGCGCGTGCTCGCGGAGATGATCGGCGTTCCGGCGGGCGGCGCGCTGCTCGGCTGGGCGCTTGATTCCTGGCTGGGCACCGGCCACTGGCTGCTGCTCATCTTCCTCGTGCTCGCCATCGTCGCGGCGGGCCGCAATATCTACAAGATCTCGAAGGAGCGCGCTGAATGACCGTCGCTTCCGACAGCAACGCACAAGGGTAAGGCGATCGTGGCCGGTAAAATAGACCCGATGGAACAGTTCATGGTCGAGCCTGTGCTCGGCCGTCATATCGACCTGTTCGGATACGATATTTCCTTCACGAACTCGGCCCTGTTCATGGTCGTCGTGTTCGCGCTGCTGTTCCTCTTCATGTGGGGCGGCATGAAGCGCCAGCTGGTGCCCGGCCGGTGGCAGGTCGCCGCTGAATCGGTCGTCGGTTTCATCGACAACATGATGCAGGTGAACATCGGGCCGGAAGGCAAGAAGTTCGCGCCCTATATCTTCTCGATCTTCATGTTCATCCTGTTCGCGAACCTAGTCGGCGTGCTGCCGCTGGCGATCGTGCCGGGCCTCCACACCTTCGCCGTGACCAGCCACATCACCGTCACCGCGGTGCTGGCGTTCCTGTCGTTCGGCATCGTGCTCGCGGTCGGCTTCTGGCGCCACGGCCTGCACTTCTTCTCGCTGTTCGTGCCGCACGGCGCGCCCGGCTGGCTGATGCCCGTCATCATCCCGGTCGAGTTCGTGTCGTTCATGGTCCGCCCGTTCAGCCTCGGTCTGCGACTGTTCGTCGCGATGACGGCCGGCCATATCCTGCTTGAAGTGTTCGGCAGCTTCGTGGTGCAGGGGCTTAATGCCGGTGGCGGCCTCGGCATCGTCGTCAGCATCCTCAGCTTCGTCATGATCGTCGGCGTCAGCGCGCTTGAGCTGCTGGTGTGCGCGATCCAGGCCTATGTCTTCGCGCTGCTGACCTCGCTCTATCTCAACGACGCGGTGCACCTGCACTAAGTCATCCGAATTTCGTCCTTTAATTACCGTATCCCTAAGGAGCTTATCATGACTGATCTTGGTGCAATGTATATCGGTGCCGGCCTCGCGGCGATCGGCGTTGGCCTGGCCGCGCTCGGCGTGGGCAACGTGTTCGGCTCGTTCCTCGAAGGCGCGCTGCGCAATCCGGGCGCGGCAGACGGCCAGCAGGGCCGCCTGTTCATCGGCTTCGCGGCATCCGAGCTGCTCGGCCTGATCGCGTTCGTCGTCGCGATCCTCATCCTCTTCGTCGTCAAGTAAGCGAAGAGCGACCTCAATGCCGCAGCTATCCCAAATCGGAGAGATCTACGCGTCGCAGCTGTTCTGGCTCGCGATCGTATTCGCCCTGATCTATTTCGGGATCGGCAAGGCGATGGTCCCGAAGATCGAGCGCACGATCGATGATCGTAACGCGAAGATCGGCGGAGACCTCGCCGCGGCTGAGGCCGCGGATGCCGCCGCCCGCGCGTCGGAGCTTGAGTATCAGACCGGGCTCGACTCGGCCCGGTCCCAGGCTCTGCGCTCGGTGACGGAGGCAAAGGCCAAGGCTTCGGCCACGGCCGAGGCCAGGGTGAAGACGGGCGACGCGGCCATGGCCGAGGAACTCGTCAGCGCCACGGCCCGGATCGGCGCCGCCAAGACCACGGCCATGGCCGAGATCGAGACGGCGACCGTGGATGCGGTGCAGGATATCGTCGCCAGGCTTTCGGGCGTGGCGGTCGATCGCGCCGCGATCGAACAGCAAGTGAAGGCGGAACTGGCGCATGGCTGACGCGCATCACGAAAGTCTCACGATGGCCACTGGCACGACCGAGCTGCATCACGAGCCCACGGCGCTGGGCATCAGCGCGCCCGGTTTCGTCGCGCTGTCGATGCTGGTCGTCATCGGCCTGATCATCTGGAAAAAAGTGCCGGCGATGATCGCCGGGATGCTGGACGCGCGGATCGCCACGATCCGCACCCAGCTCGAAGAGGCGTCGCGCCTCCGTGCCGAGGCCGAGGCGCAGCTCGCCGAGGCGAAGAAGCGCAACGCCGCGAGCGCCGGCGACGCCGCCGCGATCATCGCCCATGCCGAGGCCGAGGCGAAGCAGCTGATCGCCAAGGCCGAAAGCGATTCAGCCGACCTCGTCACCCGCCGCCGCAAGATGGCCGAGGACAAGATCGCCGCCGCCGAGCGCGCCGCGATCGCGGAGGTCCGCGCCACCGCGGCCGATGCCGCCACCCGCGCGGCTGCCGCGATCATTGCCGAAAGGCATGATGCCAAGGCTGACAAGCCCCTGGTCGATCAGACCATCGCAGGTCTCGGGCGCCTGAACTAATCCTGCCTTCGGGCAGCTCTCCTGTCGTTTCACGGTGTCTCGATCCGGGCTACATCCGGGCCGGGGCACCGAGTCGCGTGCCTCCCCCTCCTGGAGAGAGAATCCCATGAAGCTTGCCGCCCTTTCCGTTGCCCTGCTCGCCATGACGGCCACGCCCGCGCTGGCGCAGACTGCCCCCGCGGCCCCGGCCGCCGCGCCGGCGGCAACGGCCGATGCCACGCCCGCGGGAAAGCTCACGCTCGATACGCCGATCGAGACGATCGCCGCCGATCCCGCTGGCAAGGCAGCGCTCGACGCGAATTTCCCCGGCATCACCGGTCACCCGGCGTACGATCAGTTCAAGGGCCTGTCGCTCGCCGCTGTCCAGCCCCTGTCGAACGGCGCGATCACCGATGCGCAGATGGCCAAGATGAAGGCTGATCTCGCCGCGCTGAAATAAGCCGACGCTGAATCAGTACCGGATCATCACCCGCCGTGCGATGGCGGGTGAGACATTGTAGACGGCGTTGAGCAGGGCGGTCATGCCGACATTCGCCTGTTTCCGCCCTGCCTGCATCGCCGCCACGATCTGCCGCCCGCATTCGGGCGCCGGCATCTTGTTGTGGGGATTGGCCTCGGTCATCCGGGTCTCGACCACCGGCGGCAGCGCCTCCAGCACATGCACCCGGGTCCCGGCAAGCTGCGCGCGCAATGCCATGGTGAAGCTCCTGAGACCGGCCTTGGTGCCGCAATAGACTGGCCCCTTCGCGCTGGGCGCGATTGCCAGTCCTGAGGTGACATTGACGATCATCGCCTCGGGCCGCGCGCGCAATCCGTCGAGCAGCCCAGCGATCAGTCGGATCGGCGCATTGACGTTGAGATAGATGCAGCGATCGATCTCGGCGAGGTCGAACGGGGCGTTCACGTCGAAGGTCGCCCCCATGCCCGCATTATTGACCAGGATGTCGATCGGCCGGCCCGCCAGCGCCCCCACCAGTGCATCGCATCCCGCGGCGTTCGACAGGTCGCCGGCGATCGTATCGAAGCCTTCCGCCAGCGCCGCCGCCAGCCGTCCCGGATCGCGCCCGACGACGATCACCCCGGCGCCCGCCGCCTTCAGGTGCCGCGCGATCTCCAGGCCGATCCCGTCGCTCCCGCCGGTCACCACGGCCGTCTTGCCACTGATCCGCATATCCGCCTCCTTTGCCCCGATCGGGATATAGCCGTTGTTGCGGGCGCGCCGGAGTCCTAACTGGAGGAACGATGTCCACGCCCAATGCCCCCGATCGCTTCAATGAGGAGAAATCCACCTACACGCTCCGGGGCAGCGACGCGCCCGATCTGGAGACGGGCGTCGCGGCGATCCGCAACGTGCTGAAGACATTGCCCGCGCGTCCCGGCGTCTATCGCATGCAGGATGCCCGGGGCGACGTGCTCTATGTCGGCAAGGCCCGCGCGCTGAAGAGCCGGGTCAATAATTACACCCAGGTCGATCGCCTGCCGAAGCGGCTCCAGCGCATGGTCGCGCAGACCCGCTCGATGACGATCGTGACGACCAACAACGAGGCGGAGGCGCTGCTGCTCGAGGCGCAACTCATCAAGCGCTATCGCCCGGCCTACAACGTCCTGCTGCGCGACGACAAAAGCTTCCCCTTCATCCTGCTGCGCGCCGATCATGATTTCCCGCGCATCCAGAAGCATCGCGGCGCGCGCCGCGCCAAGGGCAATTATTACGGCCCCTTCGCCAGCGCCGGCTCGGTCAACAACACGCTCAACGCGCTGCAGAAGCTGTTCCTGCTGCGGAGCTGCACCGACAGCTTCTTCAAGACCCGCGACCGGCCGTGCCTGCTCTACCAGATCAAGCGCTGCTCGGCGCCCTGCGTCGGCCGCGTCTCGAAGGAGGATTATGGCGAGCTCATCGCCGACGCGAAGGCGTTCCTCGCCGGCAAGTCGACCCAGGTGCAGACCAAGCTCGGCGGCCAGATGCAGGCAGCGGCCGAGAATATGGATTTCGAGCTGGCCGCGATCATCCGCGATCGGCTGAAGGCGCTCACCTTCATCCAGGGCAGCCAGGCGATCAACGCCGAGGGGGTAGGGGACGCCGACATCTTCGCGCTCGCCAACAAGAACGGCGTGATGGGCATCCAGGCCTTCTTCATCCGCGGCGGCCAGAACTGGGGCCATCGCAGCTTCTTCCCCGCCCACACCAACGACGTGCCCGAGGCGGAGGTGCTGGCGAGCTTCCTCACCCAATTCTACGAGGAGGTCCCGCCGCCGCGCGTCATCTTCGTCGACCGCGCGCTGGAAGAAACCGAGCTGCTGCAGGAGGCGTTCGCCGAGCGGGCAGGGGCGAAGGTCGCCATCTCCATCCCCCAGCGCGGCACCCGCCGCCGCCTGCTCGATCAGGCGAAGCGCAATGCGGAGGAAGCGCTCGACCGCCGCCTCGCCGAAAGCACCACCCAGGCCAAGCTGCTGCGCGAAGTCGCCGACCTGTTCGACCTGGCCGAGCCGCCCGACCGGATCGAGATCTACGACAACAGCCATATCCAGGGCACCAACGCCCTCGGCGCGATGGTCGTCGCCGGGCCGGAGGGCTTCCGCAAGGGCCAGTATCGCAAGTTCAACATCAAGGACGCGAAGACCATCCCCGGCGACGATTTCGGCATGATGCGCGAAGTCTTTAGCCGCCGCTTCGCCCGCGCCCAGGCGGAGGACCCCGATCGCGATGGCGGCGAATGGCCCGATCTGGTGCTGATCGACGGCGGCCGCGGCCAGCTCAACGCGGCCAAGGCCGTGCTTGAGGAACTCGGCATCGAGGATGTCTGCCTGGTCGGCGTCGCCAAGGGCCCGCATCACGGGCGGGACGGACGAGAGGTCTTCCACTTGATGGACGGCCGCGAATTCATGCTGCCGGTCAACGCCCCGGTATTGTTCTACCTCCAGCGCCTGCGCGACGAAGTCCACCGTTTCGCCATCGGCGCCCACCGGGCAAAGCGCGCAAAGGCGATCGGCGCGAGCCCGCTGGATGAGGTTCCGGGTATCGGCCCGGCGCGGAAGAAGGCGTTGCTGATGCACTTCGGCACGGGCCGGGCGGTGCGCAATGCGAGCCTGGAGGATTTGCAGAAGGCGCCGGGGGTGTCAGCGACCGTGGCGCGGCAGGTTTATGATTTTTATCATGGGCGGTAGGGGGAGGGGGCGCTTCCTCGGCGAAGGCCAATACGTGCTAAGCAAAAGAAGAGCACCTCGGATCAACACCTTAAGGTTACCCTAGACTTGTTCCAAGGGCGACCGGGCCACATGAACTGCTTCTCAACCTTCGCGACATCAAGCGCCCAGCCAGTCCATCTCGGCGTCATCCACCGCCGCGAAAACACCAATCTGAGGGACCTTTCAATTTCACCCTCTCGTCCGCTCGCCGTGTGAGCGGTGCAGAGGTTGGCGGCATCGCCCCATCTCAGATCCCTTACGTGAAGGCCTAAGCTGGTGGAGAGGGCATGGCGCGAGGATAGTCCGCGAAGCCAACGGCGTTGAGGCGGCTACGGTCACGCGCTCTGCGATCGTGCCCCCGATGTCGCGCCAGTGGAAAGGGAAATGGCAACGAACCGCATAAAGGATTCGTTATATGTTCGCGCGATCGGTCCTCGAATGTTCTCCTTCGAGCTTAAATCGGTGCCTCAAATGGCCCTATAATGCCCTGTAATGCCCCAGGAGAGAGATTCGGGGGTGTCGGCAGGCTCAGGGGCACTTTGGCCAAAGCGCGCCCCTACGACGCTTGAAAGTCGATTTGCCATTGTGGCGGCGAGTCGTTTCGAGTAGACGCAAGAAAGGGCCGGGAGCGCGAACTCCCGACCCCACTTGAAAATGCAACGATCCCGAAGGTTCGTTGGCTGCGATCGCGTCGAAGCCTATACGCTTACCGTGTTGAACCGTCAACGTCCTTCGGGGAATTACCCGAAAGGACCATCGCGATGATCACCTAGATAATTATCAGAACCGGCGTACAGCGCGCGTTACATTCTGTACGAATGTCGCGAGCGCCGCGAACGGACCAAACCCATTTGGTATGGTGGCAATTAGCTCGCCTTCAACTCGACCAAGCGCCAGCTTGCCGAGGCGATCCCGCGCATCTGAGAAGCTTTCAGCCATAATGCTGACGTTCCACTCGCTGCCGCCATGCTGGTAGGCAACTAAGAACGGTTTCATCTCGTTTTGCATAAAGGCTAACTCCAATGAGCGTTTCTTATTACAACCTCTACCAAGACACCCAGCGCCTGTGGCGCTGGAAGTACGTCGCATCCAACGGCAAGACGATCGCCGTTTCGAGCGAATCTTACTACGCCAAGAGC
Source organism: Sphingomonas sp. QA11 (assembly GCF_028473665.1). Lineage (GTDB taxonomy): Bacteria > Pseudomonadota > Alphaproteobacteria > Sphingomonadales > Sphingomonadaceae > Sphingomonas > Sphingomonas phytovorans. The sequence goes on from NZ_CP098774.1 coordinate 897,579, forward strand.
GATGCGCAACACGGCATCGACCTCATGAAAAACTCCAAGCTGGACCCCGTGGTCTGAGCGGCTGGCGCGCCGTGCGATGGCGCGCCAGTTCTCACAACTGCCAGAACCCGCCTCGCCCTCGATGAAACGCGCTAACCCTAGCTCGCACTGTCGCCTAGGCGCGCACGCGACACGTCTTCCCATAGTTTCGAGGGTGATTGAATCGACCGCCAGTCCGCGCTCTACGGCATCCTTTGCCGATCCCGCACGGTCGTCGGCCCGCGAGTAGTGCGTAGATTGCGTTGACAGTGCATTTAATCGCTTGATCAAATGCCACCGATCCTTCTGTCTCGCTGGATTGAATGCACTGTCACCGTAATTTCTGTCACCGTAATTTCGCCTCGGCTGCGACAGAGACAATGATCTGGCCCCCCTTTTTCGGTCGCAGCCTGCTGGTGCGCTCGGATGGAAGTGCTGTCGATCATCTGGATCTCGCCGTCGTGCGCCGCGCTGATGGAGCCCATGAGCCGGTCCCACACGCCCGCCGTCCGCCATCGGTTGAAGCGATTGTAGCAGGTCGTGCGCGGCATAACGCTCGGGCAGGTCGCGCCACGGTGCTCCCGATCGCAGCACCCAGAAGATGCCGTTCAGCACGCGGCGATCATCGACGCGCGGAACCCCTCGCGGTTTGTTGGGCAGTAGCGGCTCGATCACGCGCCACTCGAAGTCGGTTAGATCATATCGGCTCATTCCAATCCTGAATCAGCATGGCAACCCGAAGGGAAGCCCACACCGTTCAAACTTGAAAGCATCAGTGCTATACCGTCGATGCGGCGGGGGGACGGACACCTCGCAAGAGGCACCAGAGGGTAATGCTGACCGCGCCCAGGGTCTTGGGCACCGTCTGCGTAATAGTCAGACGCAGACCTTAGCCCCGCCGTACCACCCGGCCGCCCCGTTTATGGGTTCACGACCTAGACGAAGCCGTATCGACGGCTCGTACCCAGGGACCCTCATCGCGATAGGCTTGCACGTCTCCTTCAATTATCGGATTGATGCTGACGTCGTATCGCTTCTACGCTGGCGTAATAGTCGCCGAGCAACCCAAACCGATCCAGCATTCGAAGTGGATTCCCCATCGCCGCATTCCGCTCCTGGGCCTCCGTTATGCTACACCACGGGCAACGCGAGGCATCAGCCGACACCGGCTCGGAGCATGAGCTGCAAGTGTTGTCGGCAAGCGCGATCCCTCCGCCGTCGAATACTGCAGCTTCGCCATTGCGATTGAGGAAAAACGGCTGAGCGGTCGATTTACCAATGACTGTCGAATGCCACGCTAGGTCATTTGTATCGGCGATTTCCAAACTCAGCTTCTTCGCTTCATCCGATATATTCTTTCCAACAATGATTGATGACACGCAAGTAATCGGAATAAAGAGGATCTGGTTGAGGCCAACGGCCTCGCAGTACTGGCTGTCATCAACAAGCCGACATTCTTGCTCGTAGCTCCACGAAGTGTGCTTTGAAAAATACGCCTCTGACAGCACCGCCGCCTGTAGCCCGACCGCATGCCGTGGCTTCTTGGTTCCCGCGGCCATCTCTAAAAAGCGCGCGATCTTGTCGTCAGGCTTATCCTTGTACATCACGTCTCTAACGGCGAGATCCGTAAACGCGGTTTGAAGTTCATCTGCATCGAACTCCAAAATGAAGCCTGAGTGGTTCGCGCCGTAATGCGCCCACATAGGCGTAACGGTCGGCGACAGCGAGAAACATGTGGTCGGATGCTGTAGCAATTCTTGGATAATATCGCGATAGGTTGCGAGCAGTTCAGGCTCCAGCGTCAGGTCTACTCCAAGAAAAAGTTCATACGGATCGTTATAGTCCTTCGGAAGAGAGCATTTTACCCCACAAAATCCTTCCCGCAAAAATGCTAATTTAAGAACATCGCTTGAGAAGTATTTATAAATTTTCTTCGTCATGTCGCCGACCGTTGATCGTCTGATACATGGTAGAATAATAGCACATTGAAATTGCGACGGCAGTACATTTAATGCCTGGCCAATGCCATCGGCCCTCCTATCGGCGAATGCACTGTCGCCGTTATTCCCGGGGGCGAGCGGCTCGCCGGTGGTCCTGTCCCAGAATACGAGCGTCTCGCGCTGGTTGGTGATCCCGATCGCGGCGATCCTGGGTAATCGGCAAGATCTTTCCCATGAGGGCAGGCTTGACCAGGGCAGGGCGGAGCGGAAGCCCGGGCGCCGCGTTTAATCCCGCGCGCGCTGCTCCGTCACCTGAATCGCGGTCTCGACCATGCAATTGTCGACGAAGTCGTTGAGGAACACGAGCAAGTGATCGGGCGACAGTCGCTTGGCGGCGTGCTCGCGCAGCCAGGGATTGGTCGCGGCATCCATCACCGCCTTGGTCGCCAGCAGGGGCGAGGACGCATCGCTCGTCGTGACGACCGAGGCCGCGACGACCGCACCGATCTTGGTCGCCGTCGCCTGCATCTGCATCACGACATGGTTGGCATTCGCCGGCATGTCGCGCTTCATGCCTTCAAAGGCTTTGATGATGGGGGCCGGCCTCAACGTGGCATAGGCCCCGCTCCAGCTGTTGTAGAAGCGCGACCCGTTGTCGATCGTGTTCGTGAAGATCAGGCGGGTATTGTCGCGTATCAGCGCATCATAGCTCCTGTCGAGATCGGTGGACATGCCGACATCGATCCGCCAGGGCGGCTTGACCCTGGCGATCGCGGTAGTGAGCGCCTCCCGCGCGAAAAAGTCGTTGGGTCTCATCGCGTCGGCTGCGAAGCCCTGGGTGTTGGGGTTGACCACCACGATCTCGCCGGGATTGGCCTCGAGCCAGCGCAGCACGTCCACCAGGAAATCCACATAGGGATAGCCGGGGACCAGGCCGTGCTGGTGGTAGAGCGTGTTCCCGAAGAAAGGGCGGATCGCGGGATGCATCCAGCCGGGGCGAAAATCGAAATAGCGGGTACCGATGTCCAGCTGCGTGCGGATATCGTCCTTCTGCGTCATCGCGAGATTGGCGATGGCGCGCGGCCCGAGCAGGGCGGCGGCCACGCCCATATGCGCGCCGAGCGCGATGACGAACGCGGGATTGTGCAGCACTTTCCGCACCGCGCGCATGTCGAACATGCCGGCATCATGGGAACCGGGCAGTGCGAATCGGGAGAAGGGCCCGCGCGCGACGCGCGGATTGCGCTTCGCGAGATCACCCATCCAGCGCCGCTGATCGCGCGTCGCATAGACGTAAAGTTGATGCTGGTTGGTCATCCCCGAGACCTTGCCCGATCCCGCGTCGTAGAGGCCCCAGCAGACGGTCGGGCTACCGATCCGCGGCGGCGTCTTGAACATGGTGTGCATCGTGCCGGTCTTGAGGTTGCCGTCGAGCGAGCTGATGTTCTGCCAATGCCTTATCATGTCCTGGCCGCGGTAAAGCGTGACCCATTCGAGCCTGCCGGTGTAGTTGAACGGATCGGGGATGTTGGACGACTGGACCTGGAAGTTGTTGCGCTTGAAATTGGCTTCGGGGCCGTGTGAACGCGGGATGTTCGGCACGCCCAGGCCGATACGGAGATCCTCCGAATCCGAATAAAGATAATAATCGATTCCCTTCGCGACCATGATCTTTTCCTTTCGCCGATACAGATCGTTTCGCACACGAAACCTGAATCTGGAAGTCGATTAAACAGTTATCGAAGAATTATTCTAGAAAGCGAAACAACCATCGTGGCTACGGCGGGGTTGACGACCATTTTGGTTAGTTCGATCCGTTCATCGACTGTGTAACTCGAGGCGATCTGAAGTTCCGTTGCGCATGTCGACAGAGTATTCCGGGAGCGGAATACTAAATCATCAGCAGAGCCAATTACCTCACGTAATCGCACCATTGCGCCTGATCGGATTTTCCCGCTCCAACGCAATCCGCTTCGCGATCTCCCGGTTCAGCCCTGTGGGATGCTCGGCAAAGGCCCGCGGCGTCATCCCCGTGAAATGCTTGATCTCCCGCGTCACACGCGACTGGCTGTAGAAACCCTCTTCCAGCATCTCGTTGAGCTCAGGGTCGCGATGCATCATCGCCACCGCCCCGCGCAGCGCGCGGTATTTGCGGGCCAGCACCTTGGACGGCGGCCCGAAATAGCGTTTGCAGCCGCGCTGGACCTGCCGCAGCGACAGGCCGGTCAGCGCAACCAGGTCGTTGATGTCGGGCGGGACGGCACAGCCTCGTCAATCACCGTCCTGGCTCAAGAACACCACAGTTCCATTTTGCGCAGCTGCGGTTTTGCGCACGCACCCGGCGGCAGGGGAAGCGGCCGGCCGGGGCGCCACAAGCCAAGCCGTTGCTGGATGGCGGGCATCTCGGAATCGATCACGCGCAACGGGTTGCCATCGTCGTACCGCGTCGCGCTACGATAGCGCAGCACTGGATGATATGTGGCGGCCGGCCCCGCGCGGTTGACAGTGATCCAGTATCCAAACGGGGCATTCCCGGTCGGTTCGGCCGAAATGATCGCCCCGCGCAGTGGTCCGCTGGCCATGTAGCGGATTTCCTGGTTGTTATTGTGTCCGGTGAGGTGCCGATAGGCGTCGATGAAGCGATCACTGGCGCGACCATATTTCAGCATGCGCGTGCCGTTGATGCTGTCGCCGTCACCGCTGGGGAGGCTGGAGATCTGCAGGAGCAGGAACGGCCGTCCGCCCTCTCGCGGGTACACAATCTCCGCCTTGTCCAGAAAATGCGGGTCCGAATACAGATTTACCTCGCCGCCGATCGACAATGCATGATGGAAGTCGGCCTGGCATGTCTTGCCGCTGTCATTGGTCAGGCACAGCTTGATCTCGCCTGGCTGCATGTCGCGCGGATCGACTATCTCAATGTTTACGTCGCGACCTTGTGTGGTGACGAAACGCCAGGGCGTTCGTGTCGCGAATGATTTCGCCAGGTTGATCGAGGCGATAACCTTGTCGGGCGCAGGCGCGTCGGCGGCAGCAGCACTGGCAGCCAGAGCGATGGCGACGGCGAAGGTTGGGAGGGCGTAGCGAGCAGGCATCGTCACCCCGGGGTGATGTTGGCCGCTCCTTCATAGCCCGATTTGAGGCAGGTCGCGAGAGGATCGACATATTGCCGGAAAGAAAACGACTGCTTTCAGGATTGGCCTACTCACCGCCATATGACCGCCATTGGGCGCAAAGCCGCGCGACAGCCGGCGGTCAGCACCGGCCATTCTGGGTATGGGCACCGCGAAGATCTGCCGCCGACAGGCTGTCCGTTCGCCCGGGCAAGAGCGCTGGTCACCGCCGCGCTCTACTTCGGCTCATCGCGCCCCACGCCCGAACCACCCGCTCTGCATAGGGCCGCCCCGGTTCCGTTCATCTGCGGGAAAGCTTTACCCGAACACCCAAGGCCCATGGGGCGGGGGCTGTGTTTAGAGGAGGTAGCCTCAATGCGTATCATTTCGAAAAAGCCGGATGTTCGCGTCCTGCTCGCCATGCTTGCCGTGTCCGTATCGGGCGGCGCGGTCGCGCAGGAGCAGGGCGCGCCCAATCCCGATGTCGTCGTGCAAGGGCCCGCCCCGGTGGCGATGACCGAAGGGCCCGAGGTCAAGGGCATCATCGCCGCGCGCCATGGCGACACGATGAAGGTCAGGACCGCCGACGGCACGATCACGACCATCGCCGTCAACGATTCGACCCGGATCAGGGCCGGCGGCGGGCTGTTCGGCGGCAACCAGAAGCTCGCCGCGGATTCGCTGCTCAACGGGCTGCCGGTCACCGTCAGGACGCTGCAGGCGCAGGACGGGCAACCGGGCGGTGACCTGGTGGCGAGCCAGATCAGCCTGCGCAGGAATGATTTGAAGACCGCGACCATGATCCGGAACGGAACCGACCAGCGCTTCGATGAACAGACCGCGGCGACCGAGGCACTGCGCGGCCGCATGGGCGACATCGACAAATATAACATCAAGGGCACGACGAACGTTCACTTCGATGTCGGCCGGTCGGATCTCTCGGCTCAGGACAAGGCCCAGCTTTGCTCCACCGCAAGCTCCGCCGAACACACCGACAACGCCCTGATGCTGGTGGTCGGCTACACCGATTCGACCGGCGGGGACGATCTCAACCAGGAGCTTAGCGAGAAGCGCGCCAATCGGGTCATCAACTATCTGCAACAGGCGTGCGGCTGGAAACCCTATCGCATGCTGACCCCGACGGGCATGGCCAAGGCGGACCCGCTGGCAAGCAACGATACGCCGCAAGGCAAGGCGCAGAATCGCCGCGTCGCGGTGAATATCCTGGTCAGCAAGAGCGTCGACGGTCTGTGAGGCGAGGGGGCGGGCGTTGCCCGCCCCCCGGTTGAAACGGGACGGCTCGCCCGCGCGGCCTCGCTCTTCTTCCTCCCGCCGCGTCACCGTCCGTCGCTTTGCGTGATCGCGTCCGTCCCCTTCCTATCCGGCACCGGTTCCAGCCCGGCCGTTCCACGCGCTGTCGCCTGGGCGGCTCCGGCACTTGTACGGCATCTGCCGGTCGCGCCGCTGCCGGGCCTCGGCTTGCCCGGCCATGCCGCTGCCCTTCGGCACACCCTCCACAGGCTCTTGAAATCGATTTCTTGCAGTGGGGCGGATTCGCTCTAAACATCATCCGGGGTCCGGAACGGATCGGGAGGAGAGGACGTCATGGGGGTACGGGCACGCGCGACGATCGCATTGATCTTGACCTATGCGGTGCTCGGTCTGCTGATGAACAGCGTCGGCGTCGTGATCCTGCAATCGATCCGCCATTATGCCATCACCAAGACTCACGCGTCCTCGCTTGAGGCCTGCAAGGATCTCTCGGTGGTCGCTGCCTCCTTCCTGCTGGCGACGCGCCTGCCGGCCTTCGGGTTCCGCCGCGCATTGATCGCGGTGATGTTGATCGTCGGGGCCGGTGCCTTGCTGATGTCGGTCGCCAACGCCTTCTGGGCGACTCAGCTTTTCTTCGTGCTGACCGGCGTCTGCTTCGGCAGCGGGAAGGTGGCGACCTATGCGTCGATCGGCCTGTTGCGGCCCGATCGCGCCGGGCATGCGAGCCTCACCGGACTGGTCGAGGGCGTGTTCATGGTTGGCGTGCTGATCGGGGTCTGGATGTTTTCCTGGTTCATCGGGGCGGATTCGACCGGGACTGACTGGCTGCGCGTCTATTGGGTCATCGCCGCGATTTGCGCCGTCACTGCGGGGCTATGGGCGATCACCCCGCTCGACGAGAGCAGGGCCGCGCCGGAAAGCGTTGCGGCACAGGCGCCGGGCTGGCGTCAGATGCTGCGGCTTCTCGTGCTGCCCACCGCGATCGCCTTCCTCGTCTCGATCTTCCTCTATGTCCTGATCGAGCAGAGCATCGGCACCTGGCTGCCCACCTTCAACAACGAGATCCTTCACCTCCCGCCAGAGATGAGCGTCCAGGCGTCGAGCATCTTCGTTGCGTCGCTGGCGATCGGGCGGCTCGGCGCCAGCGCGCTGCTGCGCCGGGTTGCGTGGCTTCCGCTGATGCTCGGCTGCATCGTCTGCATCGCCGCGCTGGTGCTGGTCACCCTGCCGACGACCCGGGGTCTGACGCTGCGCCCGGATGTCGACTGGTTCGACGCGCCGGTCGCCGCCTATGTCTTCCCGCTGATCGGTGTCTTCATGGCGCCGATCTATCCGACGCTCTGCTCGGTGATGCTCACCTCGCTCCCGCAGGAACGGCATGCGGCGATGGTCGGGCTGATGGTGATCTTCTCGGCGCTGGGCGGCACGATCGGGTCGTTCCTCACCGGCATGATCTTCCAGCATCTGTCGGGCCAGAACGCCTTCTACATGACCTTGCTGCCGCTCGCCCTGATCGCGCTGGCGCTGGTCCGGTTCAACCGGATGATCGATCGCGGAGAAGACGCGGCGAAAGCTTCTACGATCTAGGCATGTGACCCACCGTCCCACGGGACCAAATCCGATCCTGAGCGTGCGACGGTAGCCATTGGTTTCACGCGAAGGCGCGAAGGCGCGAAGAGATCATGTCCAGAGGTCTCTCGCCGAGCACCGCCCTCCGTCGATATCGATGGCGCGCTTATCCGGATGCCTCTTTGCGCCTTCGCGCCTTCGCGTGAATCCGCTCTTCCTACTATTGGCGGCGTCCGAATGTAGCCTGGCTGATCGGGCGCGCATAAAAAATCACGCGGGACGATGTGTCCCGCGTGATCGATAGTGCAGCAATGGCTGGTGGTGTCAGAAGCCGTAGCCGACCGAGAACCTGAAGGACCGGCCCAGGATCGGGCGGGCCAGGATCACGCCGGCACCCTGCGATCCGATGATGCGCGGATTGCCCTCGGTAAGGCCGATCTGGTTGGTCAGATTGTCGGCGGTCACCTGAAGCTTCAGATGGTCGGCGATGCCCACCGAGATGCCGGCATCAAGCTTGTAGAAATGGGGCAGGAGCTGTTGGTTCTCCGGATCGGAGAAACGATCGCCGATATAGCTGAGCGTGGAGAAGATCGCGACCTTGGCGCTGCCGAAATCATATTCGTAAGACGGCGTCAGGCGCCATTGCCATTTCGGCTGGCGCTGAACCTGCAGGCCGCTCACGTCGATCGAGGTGAAGAAGTCGCGATATTTGGCGTCGAGATAGGTCGCGCTCGCCGCGAGGCTCAGGCCGGTGACCGGGCGGACTTCGCCCTCGAACTCGACGCCGGTGGTGCGCGCGCCGCCGACCGACACCACCGGCACGCCGTTGATGATCCTGCTGACGCCAAGGCCCTTGAAGTCGTTGTGGAACAGGGTCGCATAGGCGCTGACCAGCCCGGTGGAGACCTTCAGGCCGCCCTCATAGCTGTCGATCCGCGGCGCGATCCGGTTCCCATCGCGCAGATTGTCGAAGAAGGGGAAGCTGTTGCCCCGGCTGTAGCGGACGAACACGCCGATCTTCCTGGAGAAATCATAATTCGCGCCGGCCGTGTAGGAGAATTTGGAGCCGCCATAATCCAGGTTGGAGAAGGTGCCGTTCAGCACCGCGGTGTTATTGTTGTACAGCGTCGCCGGATTATTGTCGGTGTCGACGCCGAAGGTATTGTTCTCCAGCCGGCCTGTCACCTCATGGCGCTGCCAGCGGATGCCGCCGTCAAGGCGCAGCTGCGGCGTGATCTGCAATTCGTCGACCACATAGCCGGCATAGTCCTTGCCGTCATAATGGGCGTTGACGTTGAAGGTCGAACCCTGGACGAACCCGGCGCGCGTCGCCTGGCGCCCGTCGCCGAGCGTCAGGTTGAGCCGGCGCCCATGCTCCTCCGCCGTCAGCAGCTGGCCATTGCCCAGGTTCCAGCGATCGTTCGACGAATAGGCCGCGAAATAGCCGCCGACGGTGAGCGTGTTGATCCCGCTCTTGAACTCGAGCGACAGGTCGTTGACGAAGGATTCGATATCCTTGCGCACCTCCCAGATGCCGGCCTGGATCACCTGGGTGCTGCCGGGCACCGCGCCGCCGCCGTTGACATAGGTCAGCGATCCGATCGTGGCGGCCGGCCCGCCCGGGACCGAATAGGTCGCGGCAAAGGCGGCGGCGCTCATCGGCGCGCCGCTCGGGACCAGCCCGACCGTGTCGGCGCTGCCCTTCATGTAGCTGGCGCGCTCGCGGATCTTCAGTCCTTCGGCCAGCCGGTAATCGAAGTTCAGGCCGCCATTGAAGATCCTGGCGCCGCGCCCGTCGGCCAGGTCGACGGTGCGGCCGGTGTTGATCGTCGAATAGCGCGTCTCCTTTCCGGCCAGCGCGCCGGTCTGCGCGTCGAAGCCCGGAAAGTCGCTGATCTTGGTGCCGTTCTGGGTCACCGGGATCGGCAGCAGCCACTGGCCATGATCGTTGAGATAGCGGCCATAGACGAGCAGCGAGCCCTCGCCGAAATCATGCCGGATATTGGCGGTGATCTGTCCGCCCTTCTCGGCGCGGAACTGCGGGTCGCGGATGCCGTTCGACTGGGCGTAATAGCCGCCGATCATCGCGGTCGTATGCTCGCCGAGCGGGCCGGAGACCCAGGCGTCGCCGCGCACCTCGCCGAAATCGGTGGCGCTGATCTTGGCCGATCCCTTCAGCGTGCTGCCGCCCTCGCGCTGCACGAAATTGACCGTCAGCCCGGGCTGGCCAGAGGAGAACAGCGCGCCCGTGCCGCCGCGCACCGCCTCGACCCGCGCGATCGTGTCGTCGATGCGGAACAGCTGCGTGTTCTCGAGGAAAGACAAAGTGGGCGGCGGGAAGATCGGAACGCCGGAGGATTGGAGCGTTACGAATTCCGCGTCGCCGCCCGAGGGGAAGCCGCGTACGAAGATATTGGCGCCGTTCTGGCCGCCCGAGCTTTCGGCGCTGACGCCGGGGACCGCGTGGAGCAGGTCGGCGGTGCTCGATGGCGCGAGTCGGGTGATCGCGTCGGCATTGATCGAGGTCACCGCGAACGAGGCGTCCTGCCGGCGCGTGCCCGCGCCCGCGGTGCCGACCACGATGATGTCGTTGCCGATGTCGGTCATGTCGGCCTGGGGATCTGCCGGGGCGGCGGCGGCGGTCTGCGCATGGGCCGGCGCGCCGCAGGCGATCGCCAGCGCCAGGGGTGCCACGCCACGCAACAGGACATGATGGATACGAAGTGCCATTTCATCTTCCCCTTCCGGGCGCATCTGGTGGCGCCTTGTTCCGGGCTTGTAACGGATCATGAAATGCATTTCAAGAATGATCTGGCTATCGCGCAGGCGCGGCTTGCCCCGACCGAGCGGCCTGCCCTAGGGTGATGCCATGGCCAATGGAGCGAAGCGGAAGAACGACGGCGCGCAGGGCGTGGGTGCCGCGTTGACGATGAGCGACATCGCGCGCCTCGCGAACGTGTCGAAGCCGACCGTGTCGCGCGTGCTCAACGGCAGCCCGCTGGTCACCGCCGAGACTCGCGACCGCGTGCTCGAGGTCGCCCGCGCCAACGGCTATGCGGTCAACCGCAACGCGCAGAAATTGCGTCAGTCGCGGGCCAACACCGTCACCGTCGTGCTCGATTTCGGCTCGCACCGCGCCGGCTCGATCGCCGATCCGTTCATCTTCGAGCTTCTCGCCGGCGTGTCGGAGGCCTTGTCGATCCGCGACCAGGACCTGCTCCTGTCGCCCCCCGGGCTGAGCGACGCCCGCTCCTTCCAGGACCTGTACCGCGCCCGCGCGACTGACGGCTTCATCGTCCTCGGCCAGGGCACGCGCCACGCGCTGCTGACGACGCTCGCCAGGGGCGGCCTGCCGCTGGTGGTGTGGGGCGCGGTCGATCCGGGCGGCCCCTATTGCGCGGTCGGCAGCGACAATCTCACCGGCGGGCGGCTGGCCGGCGAGCGTTTCCTGTCGCGCGGGGCGAAGCGCTGGCTCTTCGTCGGCAATATCGAGCATGCCGAGATCGATCTTCGCTTCCAGGGCCTGCGCCAGGCCGCCAGGGACAGCGGCCAGGATATCACCATCGACCGGCTGCCGATCGAATCCATGGCCTATTCGCACACCTTCCAGGGCGCCCAGAACTATATCCGCGACCATGAGGCGCCCGACGCCGTCTTCGCCTTTTCCGATACGGCGGCGATGGCGGTGATCGGTGCGTTCCGCGCCGCCGGCCACCGCACGCCGGAGGATTATGCGCTGGTCGGCTACAACAATATCCCGCCCGCCGCGCATTTCACCCCCGCGATCACCACGATCGAGCAGGAGACGGGGATCGCGGGCGCGATCCTGGTCGAAAAGCTGATGCAGATGATCGACGGCACGCGGCCGAAATCGGTGATGCTGCCCACCCGCCTGATCGAGCGCGAGACCTAGAAGCGGCGCGGCCGGCGCGATTCAGCCCGGGTGGAGGGGAGGGCGGTGACACGCGGCGGGGCCCTCTCGGGATGTTTTTTCCTTGCGATTCCTCGATCCGGAAACCCATTGATGAAATCGATATCATCGCGCATAGGAAGCGCGAGCAACGTCGATTTCGGACAAGAACGGGCAGAGGGCAGGCATGGATTCGAAGGTGGAGCGGCCGGCTGGGGAGAGCGGTTCGCCTGTTCAGGTCGGCGACGGAGGCTGGGTGCTGACCAGCTTCGGGTCGAACCCCGATCACGAATCATGGGCTGAAACGATCTTCGCCCTGGCCAATGGCGCCATCGGCGTACGTGGCGCGATCGACGAATGCGGCGGCGGCGACGGATCGACCTTTCTCGCGGCGGCCTATGAAGTCAGCCCGATCGCTTATCACGAACGGTTCCGCGGCTTCGCCGAGACCACCGATACCCGGGTTCCCGTCGCCGAGGCGATGCTGGTGCGCATCGCGATCGACGGTGCCCTTGTCGATTTCGCGCGCGCCATGGCCGAGCGGACCTGCCGCCGGATCGATCTCCGCTCCGGCGTGCTCACTCGCGAGACCCGCTGGCTGCTGGCCGACGGCCGGCGGATTGATGTCGCGGCCGAACGGGTCGTCCCGCTTGACGGGACCACCGGCTATGCCCGGCGGATCCGCGCCGCGCCGGTCGATTTCACCGCGCTGGTCACGCTCGCCCCGCATGTCGCGCCTGCCCCCCGCGCGGCGGGCCAGGCCGACGATCCGCGCCTTGGCGTGAATCTCCACGCGCACGGCTTCATGCCTTTTGGCGAGCAGGCGCCCGACCTCGTCGTGGAGAAGTTGCGCGGCAGCGGCATCGCGGTCGGCGCTGCGCAGGTCACGCGCGACGCGGGCAATGCCGACGGCGCAGCCCTGGTCGATATCTTCACCGGCTATGCGGTCCAGCCCGATGCAGACGACGCCGGGGCGATCGCGACCGCCGCACGCTCCACCGCCGCCGCTCTGGCGGCGACCGGCTTCGATTCGCTCGTCGCCCGGCAACATGCGCTGCTCGATGCCTTCTGGCGCAACGCGGTGATCGAGATCGACGGCGACGACGCGGCCATGGCGGCACTGCGCCTCAATCTCTTCCACCTGTTCCAGTCGGCCGGCCGCGACGGCCACAGCAGCGCTGCCGCCAAGGGCCTCACCGGCCAGGGCTATGAGGGCCATTATTTCTGGGATACCGAGGCATTCATGCTCCCGGTGCTGGCGGTGACCGCGCCGGAGATCGCGCGCGCGATGCTCGCCTATCGTTACGAAACGCTCGACGCGGCGATCGCCAATGCCCGCGCGCTCAACCATGATCGCGGCGCACTCTATGCGTGGCGCACCATCGCCGGGCGCGAATGCTCAGCGCATTATCCCAGCGGGTCGGCCGAATATCACATCAACGCCGCGGTCGCCTATGCGATCGGCTTCTACGACAAGGCGACCGGCGACACCGGCTTCCTGGTGGAGATGGGCGCCGAGATGCTGGTCCAGACCGCGCGCCTGTGGATCGATCTCGGCACGCACGAGGCGCGGACCGGGGAATTCTGCATCCGCGGCGTCACCGGCCCCGATGAATACACCGCCCTGATCGACAATAACTGGTACACCAACCGCATGGCCCAGGCGCATCTCCGCCTCGCGGTGGAGGTGGTCGCGCGGGTCGCGGAAGCCGCGCCGGAAAGCTGGTCGGCAACGGTCGCGCGGATCGGCTTCGATCCCGCCGAGTCGATCGCCTGGACCAAAGCCGCCGACGCGATGCGCCTGCCTTATGACGAAGACCTTCAAATCGACGCGCAGGACGACAGCTTCCTGAAGAAGCCGCGCTGGGATCTCGCCGGCACCCCGGCCGACAGATTCCCGCTCCTGCTCCATTATCACCCGATGACGCTGTACCGGCATCAGGTCGCCAAGCAGGCGGATCTCGTGCTCGGCCTCGTCCTCGGCGGCGACGGCATCGATGTGGAGCGCAAGCGGCGCGCCTATGATCATTATGATTCGGTCACGGCGCATGATTCGACCCTGTCGGCCTGCAGCTTCAGCGTGCTGGCCAGCGAGGTCGGCCGCTCGGCGGACGCCTGGCGGCATTTCCGCAGCACCAGCTTCGTCGATATCGAGGACCTGCACCACAATACCGATCACGGCGTCCACATGGCGGCGATGGCGGGAAGCTGGATGGCCTATGTCTGGGGTTTCGGCGGCTTCCGCCTGCGCGGCCCGCTGCCAGGCTTCGCCCCCGTGCTGCCGGAGGCATGGCACGGCTACGGCTTCGGCATGCTGTGGCGCGGCAGCAGGCTCCGCGTCGATGTCGACGCGGCGGGCGTGACCTACCGCAACCTGGACGGCCCGCCGCTTGCCTTCGCGCACCGCGACGCCCCGCTCGTCCTCGCCCCCGGCGAATCCCGGCATTTCGCCGCATGAACGTCTTTCCCCGCCCGCTCGGCGCGATCCTGTTCGATCTGGATGGCGTGCTGACCGACACGGCCGAGGCCCATTATCGCGCGTGGAAGGCACTGGCCGACAGCATCGGCGTGCCGTTCGATCACGCGGCGAACGAGCGGCTGAAGGGCGTCGACCGGATGGGCTCGCTCGATCTCATCATCGGCGACCGGCCCTGCTTCGATGCCGCCCGCCGCGCCGAGCTCGCCGCCCTGAAGAACGGCTGGTATCTTGAGGAGATCACCCATTTCACGCCGGACGAGCTGTTCCCGGGCGCCCGCGCCGTTCTGGAGGAAGCACGGGCAGCCGGGCTGAAGCTCGCCCTTGCCTCGGCCAGCCGCAACGCGCCGCTGCTGCTCGATCGCCTGGGCATTGCCGGCTTCTTCGATGCCGTGGCTGATCCGGCGGCGGTGGCCGCGGGCAAGCCCGCGCCCGACATCTTCCTCGCGGCCGCCGCCGCGACCGGCACGGCCCCGGCGCTGTGCCTCGGCGTCGAGGATGCCGCTGCCGGAGTCGCGGCGATCCGGGCGGCGGGCATGGCATCGCTCGGCATCGGATCGCCAGCGATCCTGCCGGCCGATCGCGTGATCCAGATGATCGGAGACTTTCGGCTGAGCGATTATCTCGCTGGCTGAGATTCTGCTTTGTCGGGATTTCAGCGAAAATCCTTCGAGTCCGCTTGTCGCCGGTGCGCCGCGCCGGAGTCGTGTTGGAAAAGCTGCGGCGAAGGCTGAAATTGGCTGGTTGTTGCCAGTCTGCTTCCGGGCGTAGATCGCGAAAAGCTGAAGTCTGTAGGGCGGTATGGCCAGAGCGATTTTTGCCGATTTCCGAAGGCTTGCCCGCGTGTCAAACGTACGCTCGTCCGCGAGATTGCGCAGCTAGGTTCTGGCGATATGTCCTATCATCTGCGAGTAAACTGCGGGATGCCGAGCATCATCCCGCCTTGTCCAATCGATCAACGATCGCCGCAACGCAGTCGAGAATCGCATTTCGTTCGGTTGCTGGATCGAGCAGCAGACTCAGTTCTTCGTCCGTCGGCCTAGCCGCGTACGCGCCCGCGAAGGCAACGTCGGATCCGATGAGTAGTTCGGCAACCTCCTTCGCGGCACCTCCGCTCGCTCCGAGGGGAAGAAGAAATGCCGACGCCTCCTTCGCAATGGCATATTCCTCGATCACGCCTTCGGCCGTAACGATGGTCTCACCGTCAAACTTGCCGCCGCCGATAAAGACGACGACGCCTGCCTGACGCGCTAATTCTTGGCGCAGCGCCGTCCATCTAGCTGGGTCGGGCATCTCTCCTGCCAGAGGCTGCGGAAACGGCCGGGCAACGAGACGGCGGTTTAGATCCCAGCCCCCGCCATCGCGAAGTGCCTCAAGGAAACCTGCGATCGTGGCCGAGCCAACGAGCATGCCCGCGCCGCTTACAAGATCGCGCCCCGACTTTCCGACCCAACGCCCGACATCCTCAGCCAGCGAATAGATATTCGCTGGAGCAGGTCCGCCATCTTCGACCGGCCAACTTCCGCTGACCCAGATCCGCCGCGCGGCCACGCGCCGTTCGATCTGGCGGAGCAGTTCGGGGACTTCTTCATAATCGTCGATCTCGACGGCGATCAGCCCATAGCGGCGAAGGTCTTTCGCCCAAAGCGTATGTTGAGCGAGCCTAGCCTTGAACTCGTCCTCCGAATCGAAATCGTCCGGCTGCGGCGGCCGCACGATCGCGAAGTGTTCGGGCGGCGCGTCGGTGAAACTCTCGCGTATGAGCGAGAGGACGTGACGGATATTGGGATCGGTAAAGCTGAGGCCGACGAAGAGCATCGACATGCTCGTCAGATGCGATTGAAGAAGCGGTAGGAAGGCGCCGCGCCGCGAGCGGAACAACTCATAGTCGTCGGTAGAAATGACGATATCGTCGAGCCTGTCTACCGAGCCATGCATCTTGTAGAGGCGCGCGGCCCCGGGCTTCGGTTTCAGCGACAGGTCCTTCGCACCCGAAATGGTGTCGAGCGGTCGGTCGATGGTGTCGAAGGCTCGCTCGACAAGCCTGTCATAATTGGTTGTCCATATGTGGCCGACTGGGAGGCGTGCAATAACTTCGAGCGTTGCTGGGACGGGATAATCCTTGCCAATCTGTTCCTTGATCACGTTGCGCACGCGTGTCGCGCTCCCGCTCTCCTGGATGCTCCATTGTGCCAGCGCGGCGAGATCGTGAATGTCGCGCGAATTGACCCCGAACTCTTCGCCAATCTCGCGAAGAAGCTTGGCCCACGATGGATAGCCCGCTGCCATGGACATACCGGCGCCCACAAAAACTGCGCCTACGCCGCCGTTCAACGCGGCCGGATACTCCTGCAAGAACCGCTTCATCGCAGCTTTTGTCATTACCGCCCCTTCGTCACCGCCAGCCGCCTTGAACTGCCGCTTCGCATCTGAGCCGTATTGGCCCTGATACATTCTTTCCGTTCCCCGCGACCTCAGTTTACAGCAATAGCGGCATCGACGGCTGCGGCGTTTCGAGAGCATAAGCCTCGCGGATTTGCTGAAGAAACTGTGTCTGCCCGCCATAGCTCGGATGACGGACGGGGAGGATCGGCAGAAGGTCGTTGACGCGGCTCACAGCTTGCGACGCGTCATTACCGATCGCGAATATTCGCTTGGGACGCAGCAATCCTATCAGCGATGCGAGAATGTCCTCGCCTGCGCGTCGTTCCTTAGCGTTGTGATTGCGGTTGGTGAAGGGCTGACCCGGCTCATGTGGGTGAAGCGGAAATACATTCCAGAGAAAAATACGCGCTTCGATCTGCGCCAGCATCGTCCATATTACGGCCGCAGTCCGTTCGGCAACGACGGCGCCGATCGTCGGACGGCTAATTTCGACGCCCCAGCGGCTCATGTGCGCGCTGGCGTTAACTTCGTCGGTCAACGCCAGCCCGGTACGTCGTCCACCGCGATAACCGAGATCCCTCCCGACCCAGATGGCATCGACAGGCGCGGCCATCGCGCTTTCGATCATGGCTTCCAGGGCGGCCGCCCGCGTACGCGCCGCATCGACACGGTCGAAAGTTTCGCACCGATCCACGTAGGGATTGAATGTGTTCTCGAATTTCAAATCGCAAACGGCGCGGACGAAAGGGTGCGTACTCATGCCTGCTCCTCAAGAGGCTCGAATCTGATGGCTCGCGCAGCGCGATCGCCCACGATCCAGCCCCCTTCCGCGTCGTGCAGTTGCCTGAAAACCTTATAGCCGTCCAGAATGGCGCGCTCCCACAATTTTGGCGGACATTTGGACACTTCGTAGCCAGCGACAAACTCGCTAATGGTCTTCAGCAGGCCAAAGGAAATGCGCGTCTGATCCTCGAAGAAATTGAGTTCCTTGGCACGTGAGAAGATCCACGCCGTGAGCCCTTCTTCGACGACGATGGCCCGACCACTATCCTGTTCCTCGTCATATTCCTTCTTGCTCTTGCGCTTCTGCTTAATGAGTGCGCGCATGACCGGCGACCAGTGAAGGATTGCCGCGTGAGCGAAATGAAACACGTCATGAAATCGATAGCCATCGCGATCGGCGATGTTGTCCGTTAGCGGATCGCCAATGAACACGTCATTCCATTGCAGATAGGTACGCCCGCTTGCCCGCTGGCTGACCTTAATCCGGAATTGCTGCGGCAACTGTTCTTCCGGGAGAAATCCTTCGTCAAAATCGCACAGCTCGGTAGGATTGGGTGGGAGAAAAGCGCCGCGCGTCTTGCGAATATTGCTGCGAACGATCGTCGAGAAATCAAGTCCAGCGCCGCTTAGTGCCTGAAGATAATGCCCAGCAAAGCCAAGCAGCTCATCGCGCGGGGGCGTGGCTTGGAGAAGCGCGGACGCCGATCGACCAAGGTCGAACAGCGCGGTATCGAGATGGACCGCCTTTTCCGGGACAAGGATGTGCGCCAACGCGCCGTGGCCGTAGTCGCTTGCCGCACCGATCCTCTTGTACGCGCCATTCGCGCTCGCTTCGGAAAATATATCCTCCAGCGCATAGCCGAGACGCCGGCAAAGAGCGGCAAAATACCATAGAGTGTCGCCGAATTCCTCTTCAGCCGCCTTGCGGAAGCCGGGAAAAGCAGCACCTTCGCGCACATTTTTCTTAGAGGCTGACATGATCCCGCCGACCTCGCCATAAAGGCCTAGAAGGACGGGTTGGAGACTATCGGG
Source organism: Sphingomonas sp. QA11 (assembly GCF_028473665.1). Classification (GTDB taxonomy): domain Bacteria; phylum Pseudomonadota; class Alphaproteobacteria; order Sphingomonadales; family Sphingomonadaceae; genus Sphingomonas; species Sphingomonas phytovorans. Next base: position 916,077 of record NZ_CP098774.1, read on the forward strand.
GCCGAGGACATCGGTTCCCTCGATCTGGGCGACATAGTCGCTCAAAGGCACCGAGCCGCCAAGGCCCTCAATAACCGCCGCCGCCACGACGCTGTCTCCATTCATAGGGTGCGCCCTGATAGCCGAAGTCGCCGATTGATCGGACCCACGCCTCGAAGCGTGTGATCAAACTGGGGTCGTCGAAGACATTGCGTCCGATGCCTTCCTTGCACAGGCCGCGGCCGTCTACATCGACGAGGTTGCCTGGGATCAGAGGGCCATAGCCGCCATAATAAACGAAATCCTCACTCACGAGGACGCGATTGTCGCCAGTGTCGCGCGATATATGACGGAGATTCTGTTGACCCGTATCGGTGGTGTGGAATGAATCGCGCTGTAGCCAGCCGTCATCGGCCTCATTGCGAAAATAGATATTGTCGCCGCAACTCTGCTTTCGGCTCCCATTCCGATACGGCTTTTTGTGGGCGAAGCGCGGATCCGCGTCATATTCCTGGAAGCTGAGAATGTCCGTGACGCGCATCGCGTGGACGAGGTGGCCGCCGCGTAGGATGCGTCGCTGGTTGCTCCCGCTTCCTACCACCCAGTCACCGAGTTTCGCGGATCTGCGAATGCCCGGCTTGCATGTAGCGAGCGTCGCATACCCGTAGAACGGGTTTGGCGCGAAGCCGCTATCATAGCGGACGACATAGGAGTGTAGGCGCGGCATCAGCAGGGATGTTTCTTCAGCGGAACGGTGTCACACGGACCGCCATCGGGTTTCTCCCAGGTATCCTTTCCGTTGATCGCATCGATAATCGCGTCGCCGTTCCAGCCGACCATGGCATCGGCATATTCGGTCAACGCCGCTGGCAAGTCGCATTCCTTTTCACCGTGCTCCCACACACCGACAATACGCTTGCCCTGCTTTGCCGCGTACTCAATTTCCCAATTGACCCAGTCGCTGCCTTTTGTCTGCGGCGACACGTAACAAATGAACACTCCAGCCCAATTGATCGCTGGAGCAAGTATCTGGGTTTTGATGTATTTTTCGTCAGTGGCGTTGTTGAATTTGCCGACATGTATCGACGAGTCCCGGATGCCCATGCCTTTGGGCGCCAGAAGATCCTTCAACTTTTTTAGCCCGGCATCGTCCTTATGGACGTGGCTGATGAACACATTTTTCATGTCGGCCATGCCGTCCCTCCCCCGAGTTCTCTTATTGTTATGTAGGATGAGATGCTGGTTAAGGGAAGGCCGTGATCTAGCTGCCATAACCGACGACCTGATCCATTTTGAATTTATCTGCGTGAGACGGAAGGAACGTGACGATGCGCATGAGTGAGATCGAAGAAGGAGTAAAGCTCAGTGGTGTGTTCGAGATCGGAGGCCGTGCGATCCTCGGCGATCTTACGATATCTAGGGGAGCAACAATACTCTATCTTCACGATGCTGAGTTCTTCGATCTCAAGATGTCGGATCTCGCGTGCATTCGGGGTACCTTGCATGACCGAAAGAAGGTGACCTTGTTATGGTCCACGCTTCGGTCGGGTCCCGGTTCAGCGACCTACTACGGTGACCGCTACACCTTTTACGAGGTGATGCCTGGCTATGTCGTCTTCGGTGCTCATCATCTCGATGTAGCGAAACCGTCAATCGATCAGATTACCTTTCACGTCGATGACGCGGAATCCATCTTCTACGATTTCGATGCCTTTGGGCATGTAATCCATCCAACCGAGGTTATCGATGTGGTTGTCGAGGCGAATGAACGCCTAATCGACCGCAAGATACCGAGGGGACCTTCGCCAGAAATCGCCTATTTTGCCGGTCGCATAGAAGTTGTAACCGTAACAACGGTGTTCGGTACCGTTCGCGTGCGCCACCAATTGGCACCGCCTGATTTCATGGCTAGCCCGCGATCGGCATCGATACGCAACTTCGTGATTGTGGATCTCATTTTTTTTGAGCCGCTTCATCTCGAACAAACGCTGGATCGGGTCATCAGTCTCCTGCGGTTTCTTGAACTTCTGGCGGGTCGACCGCAGAATCTCGACTTCACCGCTTTATGGACGAGAGGAGAAGAACCGAGGTCGGCGCTCAACCTCTATTGGGTTCATTCCCCGGCGCGCCGATCGGAATGGGAACATCGATCACCCCATGCCTCTGAGACACTCGTCTCGGCGGTGGAAGACCCCGAGGGCTTCGCGACGGTACTTTCGCGCTGGCTTGAAAACGATGCGGCGCGACTGGATGCACGCGTAAGGTTCTCTGAAGGCTTTGGGGCACAGCGGCGCTTCTCGATCAGTCGTCTCGTCGGTGCGGCGAACATGTTCGATATCCTGCCCAAGGATGCTTTTTCATTGCCGCAAGCGATCGATCCGAAGGTCGTTGAGGCGCGGGATCAAACCAAAAATATCTTCAAGGCTTTGCCGGACAGTCCCGAGCGAGGGAGCATCCTTGGCGCTTTAGGCCGGTTGGGGAATCTCACCCTTCGGGAGAGAATTCGTCAGCGCGCAGACTTGGTCGTGCGGAACTCGAAGATTAAGTTTGAGCATATGGATATCGTCACTGACGAGGCGGTGAAATGCCGGAACCATTATGTGCATGGTAGCCCGGGTAGTTTCACTTATACCGATCATGGAGGTGTGATCCCGTTTTTGACATGCGCGCTGGAGTTTCTGTTCGTCGCCGCGGATTTGCTGGATGCTGGGTGGGACATCGATCGATGGGCAAAGCAAGGCTCCGTCGGTGCGCACCCGTTCAGCGAACTGGTTGTCGAATGGAACCATCACGCACAGGTGCTCCTTGATCTGCGCGCGAAAACATCGTCATCACGCGGCGATTGTGCGGGAGCCGGCTGACTCAGTCGCCAGCGTCGTCCAATTGCCACTCAACTCGCCAAAGGTTTTATCGCAAGCTTGCGGCGAACGTCGTCCCAGCCGCTTCATGCCGCGCGCGAGCGCCATCCGGGCCTCGGATGGTCAGGCGGAAAAAGGGCCATTGGCCGATTCGGAATTGGCTTAAGCAACGGCAGCTTTTGGGATCGGCTGTACGGGTTCTTAATGGCGATAAATGGGGCGCAAAGCCGCACGACACCTAATCAAGACGCTGTTCTGGTGGTACTTCTGCCAATCTATCACCTGTTGAAGCGCCGACTCAGAGAGGCGCGCCAGATCCCGCCCCACACCCTCTCACTCCTCCTCCTCCGCCGCCCGCCGTATAACCGTCCGCCCAATATTCGGATCGTACACGATCTCGTCTGACCATTTCATGTCCGGCGCCTTGCCCCAGCCCGGCCGGTCCACGAACTTGCGCGTCGGCAGTTCCAACGTGTTGTACAGCACCTGCTGGTCGCGCTTCTGCTGGGACTCGGCTTGCTCGACCATCTCGATCCATTTGCGCTGCGCGATCCTGCTGCCCTTCAGCGCGCGTTCCATCATCGCGCGGAACACCGCCCGGTTCGCGGCGATCTGCACTTCCTCCTCGCCGTCCCGCACGGTGATCGTCCGATACGCTTCTTCCAGGATCATCATGCGCGTCGGCTGGTCCGATCCGATCAGGCGATCGCCCGGCCTGCCCGTGCCGCCGCGCACTTTCGGCCTGCCCCGTGGGTTGCCCGACCGGCCCCTGGCGAAGCGCCGGCCGACCGGCGGCTTGCCCTTCCCGACGTCATAGGCGGCCGGTTCGATGCCAGCGGCCTCCGCCACATCCTCATCCGCCGTTTTCTGAGTCCCGTCGCTCGATTCAACCCGCCGCTCCACCATGTCACGCACTCGCTATGGATCATCCCGCTCTCACAAGACCCGATTCCGGCGAACAGTTGAATCAAGCGGGGGCGATTCCGGCGCTGGTTCGCCGCGCGCAACGGAACATTTCGCCGGATATCGGCCCGGTTTTCCGCTGTTATGGCGTAACAGGGAAAGCGGGCATCTTGTCCTTGAAATCACGGGCTAATTTCGGCGCGAAAATCCAACATAACAGCGGAAGAAAAAAGAAAATCGGAAAATCCGCCGGCACGCGCCCCGGCGATCCGCCGCGCCCGCGGGTGGATTGCCCGCCATTTCCGCATCGTCCGCGCACCAAAAATCCTCTTCGCGCCTTCTTGTCGGCCCGGCGCGCCGCGCTAGAGTCGCGCAGGACAAGGGGTAACATCATGTATCGGCCAATTTTCTTCGCCTCGCTGCTCGCGGCCGGCTCTGTCGCTCATGCCGGGGACAAGCCGCTGTACGCGCCGGTGCCGGATTGGGTGAAGCCCGCGCCGCCGATCGACCCCGCCACGGTCAGGGACGATTCACCCGTCTTCCTGATCCTCGATAATCAGCAGCGTCTGAAGGACGGCGAGGTCACCGGCTATATGGAAACGGCCGCCCGCGTCGGCTCGACCCAGCTCCTCGACACGCTCGGCACGGTCAAGCTGCCCTGGTCGCCCGACAAGGGCGACCTGATCATCCACCGCGCTGAGATCATCCGCGGCACTGAGCATATCGATCTGCTCGCCACCGGGGATCGTTTCTCGGTGCTGCGCCGCGAGGAACAGCTCGAACAGCGCATGCTCAACGGCACGCTCACCGCGACCATGGCGGTCGAGGGGCTTCGCGTCGGCGACGTGCTGCACCTGAGCTATTCGGTGACGGAGAAGGATCCGACGCTGAAGGGCAATGTGCAGGCCTTTGCGGCGCTTCCCGCCGAGCCCTTCCGCGTCCAGTTCGCCCGGACCAGGCTGGTCTGGCCGCAGGATGTCGATATCCACTGGAAGGCCAATACCGGTGCCGTCCAGCCGCAGGTGACGAGCGCCGGGGGTTATCGCGAGCTGGTCATCGCGCTGCCGCTGCCCAAGCCGGCCGAGATGCCCGCCGATGCCCCGGCGCGCTTCCGCCGTCCGCCGATGCTCGAGGCGACCAGCTTCGGCGGCTGGAACGCGATCTCGCAGGTGATGGCGCCGCTCTACGCGACTGATGGCCTGATCGCGCCGGGCAGCCCGCTCGCCGCCGAGGTCGCGCGGATCAAGGCCGCCGAGACTGATCCGCTGAAGCGGGCCGAGCTGGCGCTCGAACTGGTGCAGCAAAAGATACGCTATTTGTTCAAGGGCATGGATAACGGCAATTACGTGCCGCAGAAGCCAGCCCAGACCTGGAACCTGCGCTACGGCGATTGCAAGGCGAAGACGCTGCTGCTGCTCGCGCTGCTCCACGAACTGGGGATCGAGGCCGAGCCGGTGCTGGCGAGCAGCCAGCTTGGGGATCTGTTGCAGGATCGCCTGCCGACCCCCGGCGCCTTCGACCATGTCTTCGTTCGCGCGACCGTCGCGGGGGAGAGCCTGTGGCTCGACGGCACTGACGGCGGCGCGCGGCTGGCGGATATCCATGATGCGCCGCCCTTCCGCTTCGTCCTTCCGGTGCGGGTGGCGGGCGCCGGGCTGTTGCCCGTGCCGATGCGTCCGGACGCCCGGCCTGAACTGCGCGCCGAAATCGATCTTGACGAGACGGCGGGGGTGGATTTCCCCGCGCCGTTCAGGATGGCGATCACGGTGCGCGGTGCGCTCGCCGAGCTGATGCGCGCCGGATCGATTCAGGCAAGCAAGGAACAGCTTGCCGAGATGGTCTCCAAGCTCATCACCCCCTATCTCGACGCGCCGACGGTCATGACGCGCAGCATCAGCTTCGACGATGTCGCCGGCACCGCGACGCTCAACGCGGCGGGCGTGTCCTATCCCGACTGGAACAAGGAGAATGAGCGCTATCGTTCGACGCTTGATCGCGCGGTCGCCCGGCTGAAATTCCAGCCGGATCGCACCCGGCCGGCATGGCGCGACATCCCGGTCGCGACGGATGATCCGCATCATGTCGTGATCCATGCCAGGATACGCCTGCCCGACGGCGGCGCCGGCTTCACGCTGGAGGGCAACCAGACATTGTCGGCCGAACTGGCCGGCACCAAAGTGGAACGCACCACGAGCCTGGCTGATGGCGTGATCACCACTGAGGACCGCGTCCTGTCGACCGGCGGCGAAATCGCCGCCGCCGATATCGCCGCCGAGCGCCAGCGGCTCGACCAGGCACGGCAGCATCTGCTGCGCGTGGTGGCGCCCGCGACCTATCCCGCGCCCTGGCAGGTCGTGGAGGCGGGCAAGAAGGCGAAACGGTTCGATGCGATCCTGGCGCAGTACAGGCAGGGGATCGCCGATCAGCCGGGCAAGGCGGAGCCCTATACCAACCGCGCCTGGTTCCTTGAACGGATCTATGAACGCGGCCAGGCGATCGAGGACCTGACCCGCGCCATCGCGATCGATCCGGGCGTTGACACCTATCTGACTCGCGCGCGGCTTTATGAGGAAATGGGCGACAAGACGAAGGCGCTGGCGGATGTGGCCGCCGCCCGCAAGGTCGATCCGGCATCGGGCGCCGCGATCAACCAGCTCGCGTCGCTCCTCGCCGACAATGGCGAGAAGGATCGCGCGCTGACCCTGCTCGATCAGCGGATCGACGAGGGCGGCAAGGACAAGCCCGGTTTCATCGCGGCAAAGGCGGAGATCCTTGGGGAGAGCGGCGACAAGGACGGGGCGATCGCCACGATCGACGCCGCCATCGCGGCGACGCCGGGCAGCCCCATGCTGCTCAACGCGCGCTGCTGGATGAAGGGCACGCTCAACGTGATGCTCGATACGGCGCTCAAGGATTGCACCAAGGCGATCGAGCTGAGCGATGCGCCCCAGTCGATCCTCGACAGCCGGGCGATGGTCTATTTCCGCATGAATCGCTTCGATGACGCGCTGGCCGATCTGAATGCCGCGCTCGATCTCGATCCGGGCCTGCCCGCCAGCATGTTCATGCGCGGCGTGGTGCGCAAGCGGATGGGCGATGCCAGGGCGGGCGAGGGGGATATCGCCGCGGCGCGGATGATGACGCCGCAGATCGATCGCACCTACGCGAAATACGGTATTGCGCCCTGATTTTCGTAAAATCGTGTTTCTACTTTGTAAACGGCCCCCGTGTTGGGAGAATTTTCACCAGCGACCACTAATTCTCACCGGCGATGCCTACGCCCGTCTTCCTTACCGTCGATACCGAGCTGATGTGGCGCCACCATATCGACGGGCTCGACCGCGCGGCGATCTACGATCGCTCGATGGAGCCCGCCGGGGTCGGCGTCAGCTACCAGCTTGGGATGCTCGCCCGGCATGGGCTCAAGGCGTGCTTCTTCGTCGATCCGATGCCGGCGCTGATCTTCGGGCTGGAGCCGACCCGGCGCGTGGTGGAAACGATCCTCGATGCCGGCCAGGAGGTGCAGCTTCACCTCCACCCGCACTGGACCGGCGCGAAGCTCGGCGACGGCGGGACCAGCTTCGCCCGGTTCGAGATGGGCGATTATTCGCGGAGCGAGCAATATGACCTCATCGTGGGCGCCACCGAATTGCTCGCCGCGGCCGGCGCCCCGAACCCGATCGCCTTCCGCGCCGGCAGCTACGGCGCGAACGACGATACGCTGCGGGCGCTCGCCTCGCTCGGGTTCCTCTACGACAGCAGCCACAACGGCGCGGAGCATCCCTGGCCAAGCGCGATCGGCTTGCCGCCGGGCCATATCTCGCCGGTCGAGCGCCACGGGCTGATCGAGGTGCCGGTGACGCTGATCGAGGATCGCCCCGGGGCGTTGCGCAACTTCCAGATCTGCGCCCTGTCGGCAGGCGAGCAGCGCGCCGCGCTTGAGCACGCCACGATGGAGGATCATGCCGCGGTGACGATCGTCAGCCATGGCTTCGAGCTCGCCAATCGTTCGGGCACGCGGGCCAATGCAGTCCATGTCCGCCGCTTCGAGGCGCTGTGCGCGCTGCTGGCTGAGTGGAGCGATCTCCTGCCCACCGCCCATTTCGCTGATCGTCCCGCCTTGCGTCTCGGCCGCAACGACGCCGCGCTGGGCCCCAACTCGCTCCGCACCCGCTGGCGCCAGGCCGAGCAGCTCTGGTCAAACATGGTCGAGGAGCGCGCCGCATGAACGCCGTGCCGATGCCGCTCCGCTTCCAGGTCGGCGCGCGCACGCTCGCCTCGATCCAGCGCCAGCTGGTCCGCGTGCCGCTGACGCTGGACGAGGCGCTTGACGGCGGGCTGCCCGTGCTGCCGCCGCTCGACCGGAGCGCGCATGGCTATCAGATCACTTCTCTGCCGGAGGACCGTCGCGACGCCATGGTCCTTGCTGGCGGCGGCATGATCGCTTTTGTCAGGCAGCGCTACACGCGGCGCTATGCCGATCTGACCATCGGCTTCGATGCCTGGCTCGACGCCATGTCGTCCAACGCGCGTTCCGGCCTGAAGCGCAAGGCGAAGAAGGTCGCGGCCGTCTCGGGCGGCAAGCTCGATATCCGCCGCTTCCGCACGCCGGAGGAGATGGCGGCGTTCCACGACATCGCGCGGCGCATCTCGATACGCACCTATCAGGAAAAGCTGCTCGGCGACGGCCTGCCTGATGATTCGGCCTTCCTGCACTCGATGTATCAGCTCGCGGCGGCGGATTCGGTGCGCGGCTGGCTGCTGTACATCGCCGGGGAACCCGCGGCCTATCTCTATTGTTCGATCGGCAGCGGTGTCGTCCGCTACGATCATGTCGGCCACGATCCGGCATTCTCCGACCTTTCCCCCGGCGGGGTCCTCCAGATGGAGGCGATGCGTGACCTCTTCGCGGAGGAGGGGCTGACCCGTTTCGACTTCACCGAGGGGGACGGCCAGCACAAGCGCCAGTTCTCGACCGGCGGCGTCGAGTGCCTCGACATGCTCCTTCTCCGGGCGAGCCTCGCGAATCGGTTGGCGACCATGGCGCTGGGGACGTTCGACCGCACCGCGGCGTTCGGCAAGGATGCCGTCGCAAGGCTGGGGTTGCAGAAGATCGCGAAGAAGATCCGCCGCGCCTGATTTCACCCTCTCCCCCTCCGGGAAGAGGGCGACTACACCCCGGGCATGCATCTTCGCGCCGAAGCCCTGGTCCTCGCGATCCGCCAGCATGGCGAGCATGGCGCGATCGTGCGGGCGCTCACCGCCGACCACGGCCTGCAGCCCGGCTATGTCAGGGGCGGCCGGTCCCGCCACATCCGCCCGATCCTGCAACCGGCGAATCTCGTGTTGGGCGAATGGCGCTCCCGCACCGAGGACCAGCTCGCCGGCCTCACCGTCGAGCTCGTCCACAGCCGTGCCCCGCTCTTTGCCGAGCCGCTGCCCGCCGCCGCGCTCGAATGGGTGACCGCGCTGACCGCCACCGCCTTGCCCGAGGCACAGCCCTATCCGCGCCTCCACGCCGCGCTCGATGGCGTGATCGGCGCGATCGAGGCGGCGCCCGCCGCGCGTGGCTGGGCGGTGGCGCTTGCCCGCTACGAGCTGCTGCTGCTCGCCGAGCTTGGCTACGGACTGGAGCCAGATCGCCTGCCCGATATCCTGCGCACCGGCGGGGAGGCCGGCTGGGCCGATATCCTGGCCGCGCTTCGCCTCACCGGCCAGGCATTGGAGAGCGATATCCTCACTGATCGCCGTGCGGAAACACTCGCTGCGCGAGGCCGGCTGATCGACCGCCTCAAAAGGGCGGTTGCGTGATCCTCGGCTGGGCGGCAAAGGCGGCGCACTCCGTTCGCCCCGCGCCTGGGGGTGTCCTTCCCGCTGTCGAAGAAGAGCGGAGCTTCGACTGGCCCAGCCCGAATGGATTCCTCTTGCCCCTGATTGCAATCCTGCCCGGAGACGGCATCGGCCCCGAAGTCACCGCCGAGGCGCGGCGCGTGCTCGAGGCGCTCGATCTTGGCCTGTCCTTCGAGGAAGGTCTGGTCGGCGGAGTCGCCTATCACGCCACCGGTCATCCGCTACCGCCCGAGACGCTCGATCTCGCGAAGCGCGCTGATGCGATCCTGTTCGGGTCGGTCGGCGATCCGTCCTGCGACAATCTCGAACGCGGTCTGCGCCCCGAACAGGCAATCCTCGGCCTTCGCAAGGAACTGACGCTGTTCGCCAATCTGCGCCCCGCCAAGCTTTTCCCCGGTCTGGAGGACGCGTCCTCGCTGCGCCCCGAGATCGCGCGGAGGATCGACCTGCTGATCATCCGCGAACTCAACGGCGACGTCTATTTCGGCGAAAAGGCCATGCGCACTACCCCTGCGGGCCTGCGCGAAGGCTATGACATGATGAGCTATGACGAGAGCGAGGTTTCCCGCATCGCCCATTCCGGCTTCCAGGCGGCCCAGCGGCGTAGCGGGAAGCTCTGTTCGATCGACAAGGCCAATGTGCTCGAAACGTCGCAGCTCTGGCGCGACGTGGTGATCGAGACGGCGAAGCACTATCCCGATGTCGCGCTCAGCCACATGCTGGTGGACAATGCGGCGATGCAGTTGGTCCGCGATCCAGGCCAGTTCGACGTGATCGTCACCGGCAATCTTTTCGGCGACATCCTTTCCGACCTGGCGAGCATGTGCGTCGGCTCGATCGGGCTGCTGCCGTCTGCGGCGCTCGATGCGGCGGGCAAGGGCCTGTACGAGCCGATCCATGGCAGCGCGCCCGACATTGCCGGGCAGGGCAAGGCCAATCCGGCGGCCGCGATCCTGTCAGCGGCGATGATGCTGCGCTTCTCGCTGAACCAGCCCGAGGCCGCCGATCGGATCGAGGCTGCGGTTGCCACGGCACTGGCGAACGGTGCGCGCACCGCCGATCTCGGCGGGTCGCTCTCGACCCACGGCATGGCCGATGCGGTGCTGGCGGCGCTTGCATGAGCGGACCGTTGCTCGATCTCGCGATCGTCATTCCGACCTTCAACGAGGCAGGCAACGTGCCGCTGCTGATCGCCAAGCTCGACGCGGCGCTCAAGGGGCGTGTGTGGGAGGCGATCTTCGTCGACGACAACAGTCCGGACGGTACCGCGGGTGTCGCGCGCCAGATCGCCCGGCTCGACCGGCGCGTGCGGGTGATCCAGCGGATCGGGCGGCGCGGGCTGTCCTCGGCCTGCATTGAGGGCATGTGCGCCACCGCCGCGCCGATCGTCGCATTGATCGACGGCGATCTCCAGCACGACGAGACGATCCTGCCGACAATGCTCGATCGCCTGCTGGAGGACGAGAATCTCGATCTCGTCATCGGCTCGCGCTTCGTCCGGGGCGGCGGCACGGGCGACTGGGATCATGACCGCGTCGCCAAGTCGGCCTTCGCGACCAAGCTGTCACGCCAGGTGCTGAAGGCCGATCTGAACGATCCGATGAGCGGCTTCTTCATGATCCGCACCCAGATCGTGCGCGACGCCGCGCCGCATCTGTCGGCGATCGGTTTCAAGATTCTGCTCGATATCATGACGGCCAATCCCCGCCCGCTGAAGTTCGTGGAGCTGCCCTATACCTTTCGCCTGCGCGTCGAAGGCGAGAGCAAGCTGGATCACGTCGTTGCGATGGAATATCTCATCGCGATCTATGACCGGATGTTCGGGCGTGTCGTGCCGGTGCGTTTCGCCATGTTCGCGGCGATCGGCGCGCTGGGCGCCGGTGTGCATTTCCTTGTGCTGGGACCGTTATTCAAGGAACTGGCGTTCGGCTTTCTCGTCTCGACCATCATCGCGACGATCGTGGCGATGACCTTCAACTTCTTCCTCAACAACGCGCTGACTTACCGCGACGGCCGGCTCAAGGGCGCGAAGCAATTGTTCGAGGGTTGGGTATCGTTCTGTGCGGTGTGCGGCGTTGGCGCGATTGCCAATGTCGGCGTTGCCGCCTTTCTCTACGATGCACGGTCGGACACCTGGGCCTTTTCGGCGCTGGCGGGGATCATGGTCGGAGCGGTCTGGAACTACGCTCTGTCGTCACGATTCACATGGGGGCGTTACTAGGGGCTGGGCCCTTAGCGCAGGCGCGCCTCAGTGTATTGGCCTGCATTTTTCTTCGAGTTGTATTTCACCTGCTGCGCAGGCAAGAGTCGATGAATGCGGGGCGTATCGGCACTTGTTTTCCTGAATGCCGCCCGTGCACGAATTGCCACGAATGGCATTCGCGGGCTTAGCCTGCGCTCGGTCGCGCAGGATGCGGGAACCTCGCTTGGCTCGCTCAACTATCGGATTGGCGACAAGGCGGCGCTGATCGCCCATCTCGTCGAAGAAGAGCGCCTGGAGCGTCAGGCGGTGCATGCGGCGTGGCTCGCGCGGATGGCTGGGCTCGACCTGGGAGTGCCGCCGGTCCTGGCGGCAATCATCACGGCCTATCTCGACCAGGCGTCGACGGTGCGGCGCGACGCTGCCCTGACCGGATGCGAACTGCTGCTCGAAGCGGGACTTGATCCGGCGGGCTATCCCGGCATTGCCAACCTCCTAGAGGACGAAGAGGATTTCTGGAGCGGGGCGCTGGCCCGTCGATACGAGGCGAGAGCCATCGTGTTCGGCCGGGCGATCGCTTGTTATTGCCGGGACGAGCTGCCCTTCTCGATCGCGGCGGGACACGATCCCGATTATCGGCTGCTGCGTGCGGCGACGATCGGCCGGCTCGCCGAAGGGCTCGCGGGGAACGGGGATGGGCTTTCTCTGCATTTCGAAACTCTCGTCGCCGCTTGCGGCATCAGTCCGGCAACCGCGCCCTTGCCGGTTGACCTCCCCGCCGGGTCGAAAAAGGCCGAGTTGGCCCGATATATTGCCGATGTCATCGTCGATCAGGGGGCGGCGAGCGTCACACACCGGCTGGTCGCCGCACAGGCCGGTGTGCCCAATTCGAGCGTGGCGCATCACTTTCGCACCCGGGACGATCTGCTCGATGCCGGCATGGAGGCACTGATCCTCGAAATGCGGCGCGAATTGAACGGGGCGGGAGAGCCGGATTCCGCCCGGCGTTTCGGCCCGGCCGTTATCCGCACGACCCACTCAATCGCGCTGGCGGCGGCGCGAGATCAAGCGATGGTCCCGTTCGCGCTCGATATGCGTCGGCGCCGCGCCGAGAACGTGCACGAGGCTGTCGGTGAGGCGATCGGTGGCGCGACGGGGCTTGACCGCGCGGCGAGCCAGACGGCTGTGCTGATATTGGTCGGGGCCGGGCTAGCTGCGCTGGCATGCGGCCGCAGCGAGCAGGATGTCGTCACACTTGATCAACTTGCCGCATTGCGAGCGGGTTTCGCTGCGTGCGACGATAGCTGAGATGCGGAAACCGATGCCCGCGGTCACCGGCTTGGTGCTGGCGCCAATGAACGCGAAGGTCGTGTTCTTGTAGTTTCCGACAATATGATGATGCCGCCGGCAAGCCCGCAGGCAAAGGCCACCAGGAGGCCCAGCGACCAGAATTTGGCCGCATCTGTGTTGACACTGGCATCGCTGGCCCAAAGCCAGCCACCGACGAGGACTGCTGCGAGGCCAAGCGCGACTTTCATGCACATGGTGAAGATACCGAACGCGGCGGTGAATGCGGGTCTGTCGGCGGGAAGGCCGCGCTCGATTGTTTCGGTCAGCACTGCCCAGCTCAACAAGGCGACGCCGCCGCCGGCTACCCCGAACAGTATCAGCAGGAACACCACGCTAAGGCCGGCAGCACCGGCAAACCAAGGCAGGAGCAACGCCGCCGCGCCGCTTGCGACATACGCGAGGCCCAGTGCCGTACGATTGCCGATCCGCAGCGCCACCGGCGACCAGATCCAGATCGAGCCGAGCCGCCCCGTCGTTGCGAGCAGAAGGGCCGTAGGGCCGATCCCGCGGGCGACGAAATCGAGATGGAGCAACGCCTTTCCGGTCGCACCCAATCCGGCCAGCCCAAGCATAGTGGCGCCGCAATAGATCCAGAGCGCACGATTGCCGAAGGGCCCTGCTCTTTCGTCGATCGGCAGCTTGTCGCGGCTTTCGCGGTCGGCCGCGAGCAGGAAGGGCAGGGGCGCCATCAGGACGAGCGCGGCGAGCGCGATCCCGCCGGCAAGCAGAGCTACTGTGGATCGGGCGTTGTCGCTCGGGTTGAGCATGGCGACGCATACCAGCCCGATGACGAGGGCTGCGCCGGCCGAACCGATCGCCCGGATCCGTGCCGCCGGCAGATGCTGCCCGTCCGCCGCGAGCAGGCCGGTGAGGCCGTTATGCGGCACGTCGGCAAGGCTGAAGCCGGTCCTGAACAGCAGGAGCAACGTCGCCACCCACCAGGCCGAGTGCTGCGCCGCCAGCGGCAGCGCCGCGAAACCCAGCGCGCTGGCCAGGATCGCGGGCACCGACAGCAGCGGCATTCGGCGTCGCAGCCATGCCGACCGGTGCAAGGCTGCCCCTATCAGCCCGTCGCAGAGCGCGTTCCACAGGGCACTGGCGAGAAAGATCGCCCCCGCCAGCGCCGGTGGCAACGCGAGGAAACGCACCATGATATAGAGGGTGAGCGCATCTTCGCCGGCCCAGAGCAAGCTCTTGCCGACATGGACGCAGCTATAGCCGAGCAGCATCGGCAAGCCGCGTGAACCGGGCATAACGGGCAAGGCCATGCCTGCGCCGTTATCGCCCGGTGATGACAGCCCGGCGACTCTTCTCGCGATGCGGTCGGTGGTTATTTCACCGCCGGCGCCACGCGCGCGACGCTCCCGCCGGGCAAGCGGATGACATAGGGCGTGCCATAGGCGTTTCCGGCCTTCTCGAAATCGGTCGACACGACCTGCGCGCCGCTGGCGAAGGTGGCGTTGGCGCGGGTCATGTCGTTGACCTTGGCCTCATAGGTCTCGATGTCCGAGCGCGACCGCACGAGATAGCCCTTGCGGACCTCGTCGCTGATCTGGGCACCCCGCGCGAGCGCATTGTCGTCGAGGATGAAGGCGGCATAGGGCTGGCCCGGTTGCGAATCGAGAAAGGCAAGCCGGCCTTTCAGCCCTGGATGCCCGGCCAGATAGTCGGACGCGCCATCATGCCCGGTCGCGGTGATCAGCTGGAAGATGATCTTGCCCCGTGCCTGGCCCAGCGTCGGCCAATGACCCGCCAGCACAGCCTGTTCCAGCGTCGGATAGTTCCCACGCACATCGTCCGGCGTGACAAGGCTGGCGCGGCCGATCACGTCGAGGATGGTGCGATCGATCTCGTCATAGGTCGCGGCGGTGAAGGGCGGCACCTTGGACGATCCGGGCAGGATCGGCATCGACTGCACCTTGGCCTCGATCATCACGAAAATCGGGACATGGCGGGGATGGGCGTCCGACCAGGCCTTGATCTCGGCCAGGCAGCCGCGAAAGGTCGGGCAGTGGCTGCGGAAGTCGATGTCCGCCATGTGCAGCACCTTGATTCCCGGTGCTTTCATCGGCGCGGGATCGAACGGCAGCAGATCGGTGATGCCCTGCGCGCGGAGCAGGCGATAGGCGGCGGGATCGGCATAGGCGCCACCATCGGGATCGGCGTTGACGTCGATCTCGAGTCCACGCACGCCGAGGTTGAGCTGCTCGGTCAGGCTCGGGTGGCGATAGCTCAGCGCTTCCGAGAAAGTCACGTCATTGGGATGCGCGACCTGGAACTCAGCGCGCTTGTCCGCCGGCATGGCGGTCAGCAGCTTGCCCATCGAGGGCAGCCGCTGATCGAGCAGCGCGAGCACGCGCGGATCGACCCCGGCCGAATAGCTGTTGTGGGTCCCGACCACCTGGATTCGGTTGATCGGGGTCGATTCGGGTATCTCGCTCGCCTCGCGTTTTTGCTGTCCGGCGGCAGCGGCGGTGAGGGCAATGGTGGCGGTCGCCAGCACGGAGGCAAGGCGTAGGGAACGGCTGATCATGGGAAACATGCTCTCCTGAAGGCGCTGGCGGTCAGAATTTGACGTTGACGAATCCACCCACGGTCCGCCGCGCGGCGGGCGAGGTGTAGTGGAGCAGCCCGATCGCGCCGTAGATCTGCCAGCCGGTCGAGAAATAGGTGTCGAACAGGTTGCGGGCGTAGACGCCCACTTCGATCCCGTTCTTGTCACTGGCGAAGCTCAGGCGCGTATTGGCCAGGCCGTAGCCAGGCACGAATGAGTAGGATGGCTGGCCCACCACAGTCCAATAACTGCTGCGATAGGCATAATCGGCGTGCGCGCGGACACGCAGGTCGGACGAGATCGCCCGGTCGTAATCGGCCGCCGCTGTCGCCGACCAGTCGGGCGAGTTGGGCAGTCGCGTGTTCGTGTAGTTGGTGGTCGCGTTATAGACATAGTCGGTGAAGTGGGCGTCGGTGTAGGTGCCTGACGCGCTCAGGGAGAGCGACCGGCTCGGCTTGAGCGCGATCGACGCCTCGACGCCCTGGCTGCGCAGGCCGCCAGCATTGCCGATCGCGGTGGCGAGGAGGAAGCCGCCACCGCCATCCGGCACCTTGGTCAGGATGGTCGCCTGGAAGTTGGTGAAGTCCGACCGGAATATGTCGATGTTGAACCGCAGCCGGCGTCCGAACCATTCGGACTTGAGGCCGAATTCCCAGGCCTTCACCGTTTCCGGCAGATACGGATCGTAATTGTTGCCGACAAAGGCGATTCCGGCTGGTTTGTAGCCGGTCGTGAAGGTGCCGTAGATCAACGCTTCGGGCGTGATCTGGAATTGGGGCGAAACACGGAACGAGAAATTGTCGCCCTTCACCCGGCCGAACGGATAGACCGGCGCCGCGCTGGTTGCGACGAAATTGGGGGTGAAGCCCGTGATCGGTGCCGGATCGGTATAGACGTACGACAGGCTCTGCGAGTTATTATCGTGGGTGTAGCGTCCGCCCAGCGCTATCCGGAACTGTTTCGACAGATTGAGCTGCACCTGGCCGAACACCGCACCGGTCTCGTTCACCGACTTGAACAGCGAGGTGTTGCCGCTCTTCCCGATCGCACCGGTCAGCGCATAAAGCGTCTTGATGGGTACGCCGTTGGTGAAAACGGGCGCCCCAAGCGTCGCCCATTGCAGCTGGGTTTGGGTCGCTTCGAGGCGGTTGTAGAAGCCACCGAGCAGATAGGTGATCAGCCCGCCCTCGGGAGAGGCGAGATGAATCTCCTGGCTGATCTTGTCCGTGTAGAGATGGCCGTAATTATACGGAATATAGGCATATTTATCGATCGGCGTCAGGTCGGCGGGCGTGTTGTTGTTGTAGAGGGTCGAGCGATAGGCGCTGATCGAGGTGAGGTCGTGGCTGCCGATCTTCGCATGGACCCGCACCGACGCTCCCCATTCCTCGGTCTCTATCTCGCCGAATTGGCTGTCGGCGGTATCGGCGCTGCGGGGGCCGGGATAGACGCCAAGCGAATTCAGGATCGCAGTGACGGCGGCGGGCTGGCCCGACACAGGCGTGCGGACGCTGCTGTCCCAATGATGCGCATAGTCGCCCGACACCGTCACGTCGAAGCTGTCGCTGGGCTGGAGGAACAGCCGCGCCCGCCCGCCATATTCATGAGTCGAGCCAACCAGCCGGTTGAGCGTGACGTTGCGGCCGAAACCGTCCTGACCCTGATCGAACGCTGACACGCGCAATGCGGCGATCTCGCCCAGCGGAACGTTGACCGTCGCGTTGAGGATACGGTCGTTATATTGACCATAGCTTGCGCTGCCGCGGAACGAGGTGACGCCCAGCTGCGGCTGAGTGGTCGCGACCGAGATCACGCCGGAAGTCGCATTCTTGCCGAACAGCGTGCCCTGCGGTCCCATCAGCACGTCGACGCGCGCAATATCGACCATGCCGATCAGGCCGTTGGCGCGCTGTCCGTCCATCACCACATCGTCGACCACGACGCTGACCGACTTGGCGTTGGAGAAGTCGAACGAGGTGGTGCCGACGCCGCGAATCTGGAACGCTGCGCCCTGGGTCGGGTCATATTGCAGGCCCGGGGTCAGATATTGGAGATCGGTAACCGAGGTGTAGCCGGCGTTGGTGATCGCGTCGCCGGTGATCGTCTGGATCGCGACGGGCACGCGCTGGCTGTTCTCGCTGCGGCGTTGGGCGGTGACGACGATGTCGGGCAGCGCATCAGTGTCTTCGGGCGGGGTTGCGGCGAGATCGGCCAGCGCCGCGGCGGAAGCGTCGGCCGTGGTTTCCGCGCTCGCAAAGCCGGGTGACAGCATCGCGACGAGAAACGCGCCCGCCGACGCCGTGCAAAACAATCGTACGGTCGCCCTGGACTCGGTCACCATGGAAAATCCCCATCTGCTTCGTTGATGGGGAGGGCCTCTAGTGGCGGGCTGTTACGGAATTAAGTCGAATGTATGGGAACTGGTAAGTCGAGCATTTGCCTCATAAAAACGATTGTACCGTTATCCGAAATGCCGAGTTCGACCGCTGAGACACGCCGCAAAACGATCGTGCGACAGCGATCTTGGCGGTGACACGCTCGTCCGATGTGGTTGATTCCGCGCGCGGCCGAATACGGGCTGCATGCCGAAGTGCCTCGCAAAGATGCTGCCGAATCATCGTTGCGCCGAATGATTCCGCGAAAGGATTCGGCTGTCTCGTCGCGACCCGGCGCGGCTCACGGCCAGGTCGGGAACCACATCCAATATCTGAAATTTTGCGGATCGCTCAACGGCATCGCGGAGATGATCGGGTAGAAATAGGCGAACAGGCAAAAGGCCAGCACGAGGAATCGCACGTCCCAGTGCGCGTACCTGCCTCTGCCGAAATGATGGAACGCTGCTGCCAGTGGCAGTGCGAGGAAGATGCTCGACAAATAATAGTAATAGAAGAAGCCGATCGACTTCGGGATCACGATCCATATCGCATAGGAGGCGATCCACAGCCCCGCGACCGCCAGCATCCGGGCCGATCCCTCCCGTAGCCAGGCGTAAAGGCACGCGGCCACCGCGAGCAAGCCGCCCCAGAGGATCGCGGGGTTGCCGACGAAGAAAATGCCGCGCATCGCGCCGTCGACCGGTTCGTACAGGTACCAGATCGGGCGGATCATCAACGGCCAGGTCGGCCAGTTCGACTGATAGGTATGCGGCGGCAGGACCTGAGTCTGCGACGCGTACATCTGCATCTGGAATTTGACGAAGGTGTCCGCCGTCAACGGAAACCGCGCGTAATAGAAGGCGGGCAGGAAGGTCAGGCTGTAGACGGCAACGCTCACCACGCCGAGTGCCAGAAGAGCCGGCACCACGGGAAGGCCGGGCCAATAAGTCTGGTTGCCCGGGTTGAGTGCCGCGTAAATCGATCGCTTGCGGACACGCCCGTCGTGCAGCCTGACCGCGATGAAGGCGACCGCTGCATAGCCGATATACGGCGCCGCAGCCCATTTTGCCGCAACTCCCAAGCCGAGCAGCACGGCGCCCAGCAGCCAGCGTCGCCAGGTCTTGCCGGGCGGCGCGCGCATCGCCCACAGCAGCGCGGCAATGCCCGTGATGACGAACGCGGCCATGAAGCCGTCGAGCATGCCGATCCGCGCCTGGATGAATACCGTGATGTTGAGCAGCACGAACAGTGCACCGATCGTCGCGGTCCGCACCCGGCCGAACAGCATCCACAGGATCGCGAAGATGCCGAGTACCACCGCGGTCGCGGCGAAGGTCGACATGATGCGCCAGCCAAGACTGTTGTCGCCGAAGATCATCATGCCGAGCGCGATCAGTTCCTTGCCAAGCAAGGGATGCTCGATGTTCGATGGCCCGCTCAACGTCATCAGCACCCTGGCGGCGGCGACATAGTGAGTCTCGTCGAACACCAGCTTGTGCGGTGTGGTGAGTCGGAAGCTGAACAGCAATTCGGCGAGAAGGCCGATGATCGCGGCGGCGCGGTACGGGCGGGGCTGCGACTCGGCGGTCATCACCCTGCCATTCCCACTTCGGCTGCCTCCTTTCAAGAGAAGGGAGGAGAGTCGCCCATTGACGCAGGGCAATGCGTCCCGGCAAAGCGTGCCGCATGAAACGCCGTACCGGACAAGACCGCTCGATCACCAGCCACTGGCGCCCCGCAACGCAAGCCGTGCGCGGTGGCACCGCGCGTTCCGAATGGGGCGAAACGTCGGAAGCGCTCTTCCTGACATCGGGCTATGCCTATGACTGCGCGGGCGACGCCGCAGCGCGCTTCGCGGGCGAGCAGGTCGGGATGACCTATTCCCGCCTGCAGAATCCGACGGTGCAGATGCTCGAGGAGCGCATTGCGCTGCTTGAAGGTGCCGAAGCGTGCCGTTCGATGGCGACCGGCATGGCGGCGATGACGGCGGTGCTGCTCTGTCAGCTCCAGACTGGCGATCATATCGTCGCGGGCCGCGCCGCCTTTGGCTCGTGCCGCTGGCTTACCGATACGCTGCTGCCCAAATTCGGCATCGGCGTGACCATCGTCGATGCACGCGATCCGCAGCAATTCGCTGATGCGATCCGGCCCGAGACGAAGCTATTTTTCTTCGAAACACCGGCCAATCCGACGATGGACGTGGTCGACCTGAAGGCAGTCTGCGACATTGCCCGCAAGAACGGCATCCTCAGCGTCGTCGACAATGCCTTCGCCACGCCCGCGTTGCAGCGGCCGCTTGAGTTCGGCGCTGACGTGACCGCCTATTCAGCCACCAAGATGATGGACGGGCAGGGCAGGGTGCTTGCCGGTGCCGTGTGCGGAACCGAGGATTTCATCAACAACACGCTGTTGCCCTTCACCCGCAACACCGGGCCGACGCTCAGTGCGTTCAACGCCTGGGTGGTGCTCAAGGGCCTGGAGACGCTCGATCTGCGTATCCGCCGCCAGAGCGAGAACAGCCTGAGGGTCGGCGCCTTCCTTGAGACGCGCGTGCCGCGCATCCTTCATCCTGGTCTGCCCAGTCATCCGCAGCACAATCTCGCCATGGCGCAGATGGATGCGTGCGGTCCGATCTTCGCCTTCGAGGTCGAGGACCGGAAGCAGGCCCATGGCCTGCTCGATGCGCTCACCCTGGTGGATATCTCGAACAATATCGGCGACTCGCGGTCACTGATGACTCATCCCGCCTCGACCACCCATTCGGGCGTGGCCGAGGACAAGAGGCTTGAGATGGGTGTCAGCGAGGGCATGCTTCGCCTCAATGTCGGCCTGGAGGATGCGCAGGACGTGATCGACGATCTCGACGGCGCGCTCCGGGCGGTGGGGCTGTGAAGGCGCTCTTCCCCAATGTGGCGGAAACGCGCGGCGTCATCGTGCGCGTCTCGGTCAGCTATCTTCCCGAACAGTCGGAGCCGGGCCGCGGGCGCTGGTTCTGGGCCTATCATGTCCGGCTGGAGAATGAGGGGCCGATGGCGGTGCAATTGCTCACCCGTCACTGGATCATCACTGATGGTCGTGGCGCGCGCCACACTGTCGAGGGCGAGGGCGTCGTCGGCGAACAGCCACTGATCGCGCCGGGCGGCAGCTTCGACTATGTCTCCGGCTGCCCGCTCGCGACCCCGACGGGCAGCATGAAGGGCACCTATCACATGCTCGGCGAGGACGGTTCGTCCTTCGACGTCGACATTCCCAAATTCGCGCTGCTCGCGCCGGCGGTGGGGGCATGAAGCGGACGCACCTTCCACTCAACGGCCTGCGCGTGCTCGATGCGGCCGCGCGGCACCTGTCCTTCACCCGCGCCGCTGACGAACTCGCCGTCACGCCGGCGGCAGTCGGCCAGCAGATCAGGGCGCTGGAGGATACGCTCGGCGTCGTGCTGTTTCGCCGCACCACCAAGGGCCTTGAACTGACGCCCGAGGGTGAGGCTGGCCTTGCCGCGCTTCGCCACGGCTTCCTCCAGTTCGAGGAGGCAGTCCGCGCGATGCAGGCGGGGCAGACGTCGAAGTCGCTGACCATCGCCGCCCCGCGCGACCTGACCGAGAAATGGCTGATGCCGCGTCTGGCCGAGATTGCGCGCGCCGATGGTGAGCTTCGCTTCGTCCTCGTCTCCGCCGATGATGATGTCGATTTCACCGAGGCGAATCTCGATCTTGCGATCCGCTGGGGCGACGGCCCAGGGGAGCATGAGGGCGAAGCGCTCGAATCCGAAGGCATGGTGACGGTAGAGCGTCCCGGCGGCGGGATCGACACGCGCATCTCCTGGCCGGGTTGTCTCAACGATCCGGACGTCTCGCTTGTCCGTGTCGGCGACGCGGGCCTCGCGATAGATGCTGCCGCGCAGGGGCTGGGGCGCGCAACGGTGCCCGAGCTTCTTGCTTCGGCCGATCTGGCGTCGGGCCGCGTCGTCCAGATCGGCGAACCGCGACCGTCGGCGCTGGGCTATTGGATCGTCGCACCGCTGCCGCAATGGCGCCAGAAGAAGGTACGCTCGCTGGTCGACGCGCTGACCGCGTGAGCGACAGCTTCGTCAGCGAGCGGCTCGCCATGCGACCGCAGCGTCTCGAGGATGCCGAAGCCCTGCACGAAGGGTATCGGGACGAGGCGCTCATGCGCTACTGGTCGAGCGCGCCGCATGCCAACCTGGCGGAAACGTCCGACTATCTTGCCAAGGGTATCGAGGATACGGATTGGCGCGGTTGGGTGATCACGCTGCGGGAGAGCGGGGAAGTGATCGGCACGCTGGCAGCCATGCCGCACCGTGAGGGCGTAACCGAGGTCGGTTATCTGCTTCTGCGGCGGTTCTGGGGACATGGCTATGCCCGCGAGGCAGTCGCCCGGTTGCTCGATCTGCTCCTCCGGGAGGAAGGCGATCGCCGCGTGATGGCGGATGCCGATCCGGAGAATGATGCGTCCAATGCGCTGCTGAAGGATCTCGGCTTCACGCTCGAAGGCCGGCTGCGCGGCGAATGGGAAACCCATATCGGTGTCCGCGACAGCCTGATCTGGGGCCTGCTGGCCGAGGAGTGGAAGGCCCGATGACCAAGCCCGACCTGAACGACCCCGCTCAGCGGGCCGCGTACCGACGCGAACTGCAGGGCGTCGCCAAGCCTTTGCGCTATACCGGTGTGGCTTTTGCGCTGCTTGGCGCGGTGCTGGCCATCGTCCGCAGCAAATGGGCGCCGCAGATGCCGTCGGCGATCCCGATGGCCGCATTGGCGCTCGGTGTGCTCAACATGCTGGCGGCGATCGCGCTCCGCACCCGTTACCACCAGCAACGCATGCGGGACTAGGTCTCAGCGGGCCTTCTTGTAGTCCGGTCGGATGCCGGACTGGGCCCAGTATCGTGTCAGGCCGATTTCGGTTGCGAGCCGCTCGAAACGCGGGTCGGCGCGCATCGCCCCGGTGGTGGGCATGAACAGCGGAACGGTGCGGCGATCGGCGGGGCGGGTATAGCCGCCCTGCTGCTCCGTGAAGCGCACATCGCCCACCCGGAATCCGCGACCGAAGAAATAGGCGTCGGCCAGGGCGAAGGCATCATCGAGCCGTCCGAGCGCACCGGCGAACTGGATCGTGTTCTCCGCCTGACCTGCTGCCCTGCGCGCCGCCGCCATATTCATCGCTATCGCGGCGTCGATATCGGTCCTGGCGCCGCTCGCAATGGCCCGGGCGCTGGCAAGCACCAGGTCGAAATTGCCCTCGGGAATGCCGGTCGGGCGTCCGCCGCGTTCCTCGCCAAAGGCGATCGCCTCGCGCGCGCGGCCGGTATAAGTAAGCAACTGAAAGCGTGTGAACCAGACCGCATAGTGCATTGGGTATAGCGCGAAGGCATCGTCCATCGCGCGATCGGCCTCTTCGAGCCGCCCCGCCGCCCACAACAGCTGAACACGCGAATAGCTGAACCCGGGCGATGGCGCCGCGATCCTGGCAATCCGATCTGACAGGATAGCGGCCTCGGCCATGCGCCCCACCGAGGAAAGGAGGCTCGACAGCGTGCCCATGAACACTTCGCTATCCGGATGATCGGCCATTGCCTGTCTCAGCACCTGTTCGGCGGACTGCCAGTTGCCGATGCGCGGCTTGAGCGCGATCAAGGCAACCTTGGCATAGGCATTGCGGGGGTCGAGCGAGAGCGCGCGCTCGGCAGCGGCACGGGCGCGTTCTTCCATGCTGGCAATATATTCCGAGGGCCGCGTTCGCGCCGCGGCCGCATAGGCGCCTGCCAGGGCGCCCCAACCATCGGCATAATCGGGTCGTATCTCGACTGCCCGGCGAAACAGGCCGATTGCCTGGGTGATCCCTTCGGGATCGCCGTGGCTCATCGCCATGTTCGCCTGCTGCATAAACGGCGCGACGATGGCCGGCGCGGCATCACCGGACGCTCCGTGGCGCCACCACAGGATACCGCCTGCTGCCGCGACAGAAGCACCTGCCGCGCCGGCGATGATCGCGCGTCGCGTCGGTAATCGAGGGCTCGACGGCCGAACCCCCTTCATTGCGGGCACCGACAGGCTTGCAGGGTGTGCGCCTTCGACGATCAGGCGATAACCGACCTTGGTCACGGTCTCGATGCGGAATCGGCCCCCGCCGATGCCTTCGGCAAGGCGTCGCAGCCGGGAGATCACCCGGTTGATCGCATCTTCGCCGACGACGCGCCCGTCCCAGCAGCTCCGGGTCAGGTCGTCACGCGAGAGTGTCGCTCCCTTCGCCCGGGCGAGGGCGACGAGCACCTGCATCACGCGGGGCTCGACCACTTCGCGTGTGCCGTCTGTTCCCACGATCTCGCGCGTGCCCGGCTCGACGGAAAGAGTGCCGAGCGCAAATGTCGGCTCATGTGCCAGGTCGATTCGATCGGCTGAAACCAAGCTTCTCCCCCCACCATCGGTATTTCATCGGTGAATGATCAGGCCTTCATCACCTGCTCATCCTCTCGATCAGACCTGCTTCCTGTCATGTATCCGGCATCGAGGCGGCTCGGTCTCGCCAGCCGCCATCCGAACGGAAGCCATCATGCACAAGCTCTTTATCGCCGCCAGCGCGGCCTTTGCCACCCTTGCCCTCGGCCCCGCCAATGCAGGCGACAGAAGCTGGAAGGTCGGCAACTACCAATATCACCTCTATTATGGCGAGCTCGACATGAACAGCGCTGCAGGTCGGGCGACGATGCTCGGGCGGGTCGCCAGGGCAGCGGGCAAGCTCTGCGCCGAGCGCCTCGACCGCAACGAATGCGTTGCTGCGACGATCGAGCAGGCAACCCGCGCAAAGGGCGGCACGTCGCTGAAGCTCGCCCTGAGCGAACGCGATGCGGTGCACTACGCCGCGCGCTGATCATCTTGTCCGAAAAGGAGGATGGCGGGTCATTTACCCTTTGAGGCGCCGTCCTCCCGAACCTCCCTCCCCGCAAGGGGAGGGTTTTTTCTTCAGCCTGGAACGAATCGCCGGAGATCAGGCGTCGATCGCGTCCTCGTCCATCCGTGCGGCGTTTTCCTGGATGAAGGCAAAGCGGTGCGCCGGGTTGTTGCCCATCAACCGGTCGACCAGATCCTTCACCACCGCGCGTTCCTCATATTCCTGGGGAAGGGTGATGCGCAGCATGCCGCGTGTCTTTGGGTCCATCGTCGTCTCGCGCAGCTGCATCGGGTTCATCTCGCCGAGGCCCTTGAAGCGCGCGACATCGACCTTCTTGCCCTTGAACTCCTTCGCCTCGATCGCCGCGCGGTGCGCGTCATCCATCGCGTAGAGGCTCTTGGTGCCGGCCGTCAGACGATAGAGCGGCGGCTGGGCGAGATAGAGGTGCCCGCGCCTGACGAGCTCGGGCATCTCCTGGAAGAAGAAGGTCATCAGCAATGTCGCGATATGCGCCCCGTCGACATCGGCGTCAGTCATGATGACGATGCGTTCGTACCGCAGATTGTCCGGGATGCAGTCCTTGCGCGTACCGCAGCCGAGCGCCTGGATCAGGTCGGCAATCTCCTGATTGGCGAGAATCTTGGCCGAGGTTGCCGAGGCGACGTTAAGTATCTTACCGCGGATCGGTAGAATTGCCTGGGTCTTGCGGTCACGCGCCTGCTTGGCCGAGCCGCCCGCCGAATCGCCCTCGACGATGAAGATCTCGGTACCTTTGGGATCGTCGGCCGAACAATCGGTGAGCTTGCCGGGCAGGCGCAGCTTGCGCGCTGAGGTGGCGGTCTTGCGCTTGACCTCGCGCTCCTGCTTGCGACGCAGGCGCTCGTCCATCCGCTCGAGTACATAGCCGAGCAGTGCCTTGCCCCGTTCCATATTGTTGCTGAGGAAATGGTCGAAATGGTCGCGCACCGCCTTTTCGACCAGCACCGCCGCCTCGGGCGAGGTGAGTCGGTCCTTGGTCTGGCTCTGGAATTGCGGCTCGCGGATGAAGACGGAGAGCATCAGCTCGCTGCCGGTCATCACATCCTCGGCAGCAATTTCCTTGGCCTTCTTCTGGCCGACCAGATCGCCGAAAGCGCGCATGCCCTTGACCAGCGCCGCACGCAGGCCGGCCTCGTGTGTGCCGCCGTCTGGCGTCGGGATGGTGTTGCAATACCAGCTATAGGAGCCGTCGCTCCACAGCGGCCAGGCGACGGCCCATTCGACCCGGCCCTTCGAGTCGGCGAATTCCTGGTTGCCGGTGAAGAAATCGGTGGTGGCGCATTCGCGCACGCCGATCTGCTCGCGTAGATGGTCGGCAAGGCCGCCGGGGAACTGGAACACTGCCTCGGACGGCGTATCGTCCGAAATCAGTTCGGGCGCGCATTTCCAGCGGATTTCGACGCCGGCGAACAGATAGGCCTTGGAGCGCGCCAGCTTGTAGAGGCGCGCTGGCTTGAAGAGCAGTTCCGGGCCGAAGATCTCGTCGTCCGGCACGAAGCTGACCGAGGTGCCGCGCCGGTTGGGCGTGCCGCCGAGCGATTCGAGCGGACCGAGCGTGACGCCGCGGGAGAATCGCTGGCGGAACAATTCCTTGTTGCGGGCGACTTCGACGGTCGTGTCGGACGACAAGGCGTTGACGACGCTGACACCGACACCGTGCAGGCCGCCCGAGGTAGCATAAGCCTTGCCGTCGAACTTGCCCCCCGAATGCAGCATCGACATGATCACTTCGAGCGCTGACTTGCCCGGGAATTTCGGATGCGGGTCGACCGGCATGCCACGTCCGTTGTCGACAATGGTCAGCCGGTTGCCTGGTTCGAGCGACACTTCGATTCGCGTGGCATGACCTGCAACCGCTTCGTCCATCGCATTGTCGAGCACCTCGGCTGCGAGATGATGCAGTGCTCGCTCGTCGGTGCCGCCGATATACATGCCGGGCCGCCGCCGGACAGGCTCGAGCCCTTCCAGCACCTCGATCGACGAGGCATCATAATCGGTCGAGGTCGTGGAGCTTGAAGCGAACAGGTCGTTGGACATGGAGGAGCTATACGAGCGCGGGAGTCAGGGGTGCAAGAGCGGGCCTATGTCCGACTGCTGCAGCGGATTTTGCGCGGGAATAGATTTGTAAGTAAATGTTTCTATGTGTGGTAATTAAGCAACAATACTTCTTGCAAATGAAAGAACCCTGCATCGAAATCGATCGCTCGTTCGTAGCACTCCCGCCACGCAATCAGGGAGTATAAGATGCGCAGCCAGTTCCTTATCGCAGTTTCTTCGTCCATCGCGGCTCTCGCTATCGCCAGCCCGGCGATAGCGCAGACAGAAGAAAAGCCTTTCGATGGCGTTTATATAGGTGCGAGCGTCGGATATGACATGCAGTCGAGCGACCGCGGGTCGACAATCCTGTTCGACCGTGATCTTAACGGAAGTTTCGGCGACACAGTCACTACTTCGGGCGGCGCCAATGCCTTCAGCCCAGGCTTCTGCAGCGGCCGCGCCCGGACCTCCGCACCGCTGGACGGCTGCGTCAACGACAAGGATGGGATCAGCTATTCGGCGCGCGTCGGCTTCGACAAGCAGTTCGGATCGATCGTCGCCGGCCTGGTCGGCGAGTTCGGCAAGAGCGAAGTACGCGACAGCGTGTCCGCCTATAGCACGACGCCGGCACGCTATTCGATGACGCGTGAGGTCGACTGGAACGCCAATCTTCGCGCCCGGCTCGGTTACGCCGCCAACACCACGCTGTTCTACGCGACCGGCGGCGGCGCCTATGCGCGGGTCGACTCCACTTTCCAGACCAGCAACACCGCCAATTCCTTCACCGGACGCGGCAAGCGCGGCGCCTGGGGCTTTGTCGCCGGCGGCGGTATTGAGCAGAAGCTTAGCCCCAGCTTCTCGGTCGGGTTGGAATATCTGTTCAATCAATACAAGGACGATGACTATGTCGTCCGCGCCGGGCCGGGCACCGCTCCTATGACCAACCCGTTCCTGCTGGGTAATGCCAACGGCACGGACTTCATCCGCAGCGACGACAAGTTCCGCTGGCACAGCGTGCGCGCGACAGCGGCTTTCCGCTTCTGAAACGACAATGGGCCGGGCCACCCCATCAGGTGACCCGGCCTATGGTTGCCGATCCGTCGGCGATCAGCGGACGCGCGGGCCGCCAAAGGGCAGGGGCGGCGGCGGACGGCGATCGCGTCGGGGGAGCTGCGCCTGATAAGCATGGCCGCAATGCGCGACACAATAGGGGAAGCCCGGGTTCACCTTGTCGCCGCAGAAGTGGAAATCGGGTTCGCCGGGATGGCCGAGCGGCCATTTGCAGATCTTGTCGTTGAGATCGAGCAGGGTCGTCTTGCCCGCCATGTCGGCCGAGGGCTTAGCGGGAACGAGCCGGCGTGGAGGCGCCGGAGTGATCGGGGCCTGCTGCTCACCAGGGGCCTGGCGCAGGAATCCGCCAGGGCCGACCGAGCGCATGATGGGCTGCGGAGCAGCGGCGACGGGTGCCGCGACGACTTCGACCTCGCTGTCGGTATCGTCGTCATCCTCTTCCTCGTCGATCTCGACCTTGGCGGCGATCGGCGTCGGAGCGGGAGCAGGCTGTGCGGCGCGCTCCGGCGCCTTGGGCGGAGCGGGCTTGGGTTCCGGCGTCGCAGTGGCTGCAGCAGCCTTGGCATCAGGTTCGTTCGGCTTAACGGGCGACGGGCGCGATTGCAGGCCGAGACGATGCGCCTTGCCGATCACCGCATTACGGCTGACGCCGCCCAGTTCCTCGGCAATCTGGCTGGCCGTCTGGCCAGCTTCCCACATCTTCCTAAGCGTATCGATTCGCTCGTCGGTCCAGGCCATCTTTATTCCTCAAGTCGCATTGCCGGGTTGCGGGCGGCGGCGGCAGCTATTAGCGCGTCCGCAATGAGCAGCCAGCCCCCAATCGGCGAAATCCAGTCGTCGGTGATGAACGCCCCTGGCGTTCCCGTGATCAGGAACGTCAATTGGGGCGGTCTTCGCACGCTCTATATCAAGGAGGTGCGCCGTTTCTTCAAGGTGCAGCTTCAAACGATATGGGCGCCGGCGATCACGACGCTCCTCTTTCTGATCATTTTCACCGTCGCGACGGGTGGAAAGCGCCCGGTGCATGTCGGCGGAGTCGATGTGCCCTTCGCCGATTTCATCGCGCCGGGGCTGATCGTGATGGGCATGCTGCAGAACGCGTTCGCCAATGCGAGCTTCTCGTTGCTGGTCGGCAAGATCCAGGGAACGATCGTCGATTATCTCATGCCGCCGCTGTCGACTGCCGAACTGCTCGTCGCGATGGTCGGCGGCGCGGTGACGCGCGCTTTGTGCGTGGGACTGACAGTCTGGCTGGCGATGGCGCTATGGCCGGGCGTTCATGTCACGCCGACGCATCCGATCGCTATCCTCTGGTTCGGACTGCTCGGCGCCGTATTCCTCGCGCTGATCGGTATCCTCACCTCGATCTGGGCGGAAAAATTCGATCATGCGGCGGCGGTGCAGAATTTCTTCATCGCGCCGCTGACGTTGCTCTCCGGCACCTTCTATTCGGTCGATCATCTGGCCCCGGCATTCCGCATCTTCAGCCATATCAACCCGTTCTTCTATGTCATTTCGGGTTTCCGTTACGGGTTCCTCGGCACCGCCGATTCACCGGTGATGCTTGGCGGCATCGTCATCCTGGTGATCGATGTGGTGCTCGGCCTGCTGTGCTACAGCCTGCTGCGGAGCGGCTGGAAGCTGAAGAACTAGGGCCTAGACCCAGCCTTCGAGTACCTGGTCCGGCGGGCGATGTCCGTCGGCCCACATCCGGATATTGGCGATTACCTTCTCGCCCATCGCCATCCGGCCCTCATAGGTCGCCGATCCCATATGGGGGATCATCATGACGTTGGGCAGCGCGAGCAGCCGGGGATCGATTTCCGGCTCGAATTTCCATACGTCCAGACCCGCCCCTGCAAGCCGGCCATTCTCCAGCGCTTCGATCAGCGCGTCCTCGTCGACGATGCCGCCGCGCGCCGTGTTGATGATGCAGGCGGTCGGACGCATCAGTGCCAGCCGGCGCGCATCGATCATGTTTTCGCTGTCGGCGTTGCGCGGCGTATGGATCGTCAGGATGTCGGTCGCCTGGAGCAAGCCGTCGAGCGTGTCGTGCCACGTCGCGCCGAACTCGGCTTCGACCGTCTCGGGCAGGCGGTGGCGGTTATGGTAATGGATCGACAGGCCAAAGGCGCGCGCGCGCCGGGCAACCGCACGGCCGATGCGGCCCATGCCGGCGATGCCAAGCGCTTTGCCGCCAATGCGATGTCCGAGCATCCCGCTTGGCGCCCAGCCCTTCCAGGCGCCGTCACGCACCAGCTTCTCGCCCTCGCCGAGGCGACGCGGCACGGACAGGATCAGCGCCATCGTGATGTCGGCGGTATCCTCGGTCAGGACGCCGGGTGTGTTGGTGACGACGATGCCGCGCGCCCGCGCCGCCTTCAGGTCGATATGGTTCACGCCTGCGCCGAAATTGGCGATCAGCTTCAACCGCGCGCCCGCACCCTCGATCAGCGCCGCATCGATGGTGTCGGTGACGGTCGGTACGAACACGTCGCAATCGGCCATCGCGCCGGCGAGGCGCGCGCGGTCCATCGGCACGTCACCACGATTGTTCGTTGTGTCGAACAATTGCTCCATCCGCTCCATCACCGTATCGGCGAGCTCGCGGGTGACGATCACCCGGGGCGTTGGCACTTTCGGATTCGGGGCGCGTCTCATTTCGGGCATGAATAAGGCTTGGCGAAGCCTTCTGCCCTCGTCAACGGTGGTTGAAGCCAGCCCGACGAACAGGGTAAACCAAATCCGATCGGAGGAAGACCAGATATGCGTTTCGGGACGACTATCGTGCTTGCGGCAGCGGCTGCCAGCCTGGCCGCGACCGCCGTCGCGCCTGCGCTCGCTGCACTCGTCCAGAAAAAGACGCCCTATTTCGCCTCGATCTCCGCGAGCAAGGCCCGGATGCGCACCGGGCCGGGCAGGACCTATCCGGCGAGCTGGCTCTATCAGCGTGCTGACCTGCCGGTGAAGGTGATCGATATCTACGATCGCGGCGCCTGGATAAAGGTGGAGGACCCGGGGGGAACCCAGGGCTGGATGATGGGCAAGCTGATTAGCGATACCCGAACCGGGCTCGTGATGGGCACCATCGCCGAACTGCGCGATTCGCCGCGTTATGGTGGCCGGGTGACGTGGCGGGTCGAGCCCGGCGTGGTCGGCCGGCTGAGCAAATGCGCGCGGGGCTGGTGCCATTTCGACGTGCGCGGGCGTGGCGGCTATGTCGAGGCGAATCATTTATGGGGTGTGGCGACGGACGAGACGCTGGGCTGATTTACGCCATGCAGATCATACGTGACGATGTGACGCATCCGGACGTCATCGCGCTGCTCGAATTCCACCTGCGCGCCGCCTTCGAGAATTCGCCGCCCGGAAGCGTGTTCGCGCTTGACCTGACTGGTCTGCGCCATCCCTCCATTACCTTGTGGTCGGCGTGGGACGGCGCGGCTCTGCTTGGCCTCGCCGCCCTCAAGCAGCTCGATACGGCGCATGGCGAACTGAAATCGATGCGCACCGCGCCCGCTCATTTGCGCCGTGGCGTAGCGGCGACGATGCTTGATCACCTGATCGAGGAAGGCCGGGCGCGTGGCTACAAGCGATTGAGCCTGGAGACGGGATCAAACCCGCCCTTCGCGCCGGCAAGGGCACTGTATGAGCGGGCGGGGTTCGTCCCGTGCGGACCGTTCGCGGATTATGTCGATACCGATTTCAGCCGCTACTATGTGCTGACGCTCTGACCCTCCCTTTTGGGGAGGCTCAGTTCATCAACTCCACTGCCATCGCGGTCGCCTCGCCACCGCCGATGCACAGCGACGCGATGCCGCGCTTGCCGCCCGTCGTCTGCAATGCGGAGAGGAGGGTTGCGAGGACTCGTGCGCCCGAAGCGCCGATCGGATGACCGAGCGCACAGGCGCCGCCATGAATATTCAGCCTGTCATGGCTGATCCCGAGATCGCGCATCGCGATCATCGCGACGACGGCGAAAGCTTCGTTGACCTCGAACAGGTCGACTTCGTCCGCCGACCAGCCGGCCTTCTCCAGCGTCTTGCGCATCGCAAAGACAGGCGCGGTGGTGAACAGCGATGGCGCATGAGCATGGGCACCATGCGCGATGATGCGGGCGATCGGATCAAGGCCAAGCTTCTCCGCGATCGATGCGCGTGTCAGCACCAGAGCGGCGGCGCCGTCCGAGATTGAGGACGCGTTAGCCGCGGTGATCGTGCCGTCCTTCGAGAAAGCTGGCTTCAGCGTGGGAATCTTCGAAGCATCGCCCTTGGCCGGCTGTTCGTCCTGGGTCACCTGGGTAGGACCCTTGCGGCCGGCGATTTCGATAGGGACGATTTCCCGGTCGAACGCGCCAGACTTCTGGGCCTTCTGCGCGCGCTCAAGCGAGGCAATCGCGAAATCGTCCATCTGCGTGCGGGTGAACTGGTAATCGGCCGCGGTGTCCTCGGCGAAATTGCCCATCAGCTTGCCTGGCTCGTACGCGTCTTCGAGCCCGTCGAGATACATGTGATCCATCAGCCGGTCATGACCGATCCGGGCGCCGCCGCGATGCCGCATCGACAGATAGGGCGCGTTGGTCATGCTCTCCATGCCGCCCGCGACGATCAGGTCCGCCGAACCCGCCGCCAGCGCATCTGCCGCCATGATCGCTGCCTGCATGCCCGATCCGCACATCTTGTTGACCGTCGTCGCCTCGATATGGTTCGGTAGGCCTGCCTTCAGCGCAGCCTGGCGGGCAGGGGCCTGCCCAAGTCCGGCCGGCAGCACGCAACCCATATAGATCCGCTCGATCGCCTCGCCTGAGAGCCCGGCGCGCTCGACCGCGCCGCCCACTGCAGTCGCACCGAGTTCGGTCGCCGTCGCGCCGGCGAGCGATCCCTGGAAGCTGCCCATCGGCGTGCGGGCATAGGACAGGATGACGATCGGATCGGCGGACATGCTTTTGCTCCGGTTGGGAGAAGAAGCCGGCGATCTAGGCGCGCGCGCGCGCGATTACAAACCGGCTCAGTGCAGCACGGCACTGCGATTTTGCAGGGCGGCGCTTGCCGGTGTTCGAAGAAATATCATGCGCCCCGACGAAGGGAGGGCAGCCAGGGAACGATCGTGATGGGCGTTGCGCGCGTTGACATTCACCTTTCCAACTGGGCCCCGGCCTTCGCCGGAGAAGAGGAAAGTTTGAGCGACGCAGTTCTGCTCAGTCCTTGAAGAAACGCTCGATGACGCTGTGTGCGATGCGTGCCGGGCGCAGCGTTTCGGCGTCGATGCAGCACCAGCTCGACTTCACCTCAGCCAGCACCTCTTCGCCGCGCTTGATGATCGTCTCGTAGAAAGCGCGGGCGCCCTGGACCTTTTCGAGCAGGACGGTCGCGATGACGTCGTCGTCGAGAAAGGTCGGCTTGCGATAGGTGATCTCGTGTTTCAGCGCGACCCAGAGGTGGCTGGCGACCGCGTCAGCCGGGGCGAAACGCTGCCAATGGTTGATCACCGCTTCCTGAACCCATTTCAGATAGCTGGCATTATTCACATGCCCCATGAAATCGATGTCGGCCGCATCGATCGCGATGGCATAACTGTGCGAGGCATATTCGGGTTTGACCATGTTTTACCTTAACGTGAACGGCAAGTTTTGGCGAGAGCGAAGCACTGGTGTTAACCGCATTCCGTCGCGTCGCAACTTCGGCATGACGCGAGCGGGGCGGCAGCGTATCGCAGCGGCATGGAAATACTGGTCACCAGCCTCAAATGGTTTGCCTCCGGCAGCGGGATGATCGCCGCGGCGATGGTGTCGCTCGATCTCGGGCGAAAAGTTACCGGCTGGGGCTTCGTTCTCTTCCTCGCCTCGTCGATCGCCTGGATCGCTGGCTCGGTGCTGACGAAGGATTTCGCGCTCGGCACCCAGAATATCGTGCTGTTCGGGATCAACCTTTTCGGTGTCTATCGCTATCTCATCCGCAAGAAGCCCAATGGTTGATCCCTGGGTCTGGCCAGTCGCGCTCGGTATCCTGGGCGCGGTGATCGGCAGCTTCCTCGCCACCCTGGTGATCCGCTGGCCACAGGACCGGTCGGTCCTGAAGGGACGGTCGCATTGCGATGGCTGCGATGTCGTCCTGGCCCCGCGCGATCTGATCCCGCTATTCAGCGCAGCCCTGGCGCGCGGGCGATGCCGCCATTGCGCCGCGCCGATCGATCCGCTCCACTGGCAGATAGAATTCGCTGCGCTTGGTATCGGGGTGGTCGCCGGGCTGGTTGTGCCCGGTCCCGCTGCCCTGGCCGGGTCGGTGTTCGGCTGGCTGCTTCTCACGCTCGCCGCGCTTGATGTCACCGAGTTCTGGTTGCCCGATCGACTCACCCTCACGCTCGCGCTTGCTGGGCTGGTGGCAGGTGCCGTCGGGGTCGAGCCTGCGCTTGCCGACCGACTGAACGGGGGCGTCGGCGGCTTCGGGGCGCTCTGGCTGATCGGCTTTGCCTATAAACGACTTCGCGGCCGGGAAGGGCTGGGCGGGGGCGATCCGAAGCTGCTGGGCGCGATCGGCCTGTGGCTCGGCTGGCGGATGCTGCCGGCGGTCCTGCTCCTGGCTGCGCTGACCGGCCTGGCGCTGGTCTTGGTGGGGATGGTCCGCGGCCGTGCTGCGAAGCTGGATGATCGGGTGCCGTTCGGCGCGCTGCTTGCGATCGCTGCTTACCCGGCCTGGCTGTTCCTGTTAGGATCGGCCGGATGATGCGTTTCGCGATCCTGCCGTTGCTGCTCGCCGGAGCCGCCTCCGCACAGACTCCGCCACCGGCTTCGATCGACGGCCTGCCGATCGGTGCGATCCCGGCCCAGGCGATGCCCGCGACCGGCTGTGCCGCATTCCTGTGGACTGCGACCGGCAGCCGGACTCTGGTCGCGATGGCGGGTGCCGATTCTGCGCAGTTGCGCGTGTCGATCGGCGGGACGCTGACTGATCTGCCGCGCACCGAGCAGCATGATGCCGGGGGCTTCGGTTTTGCCGGCGTGACTCAATACCAGGCGGGCGACGTTACCGCGGTCCTGACCATGTCGATCGAGACGCGCGGTGACCTGAAGGACGGTGCGTCCGTGCCGGAGGCAACGCTCAGGATCGACCGTACGGGGCAGGACAGCATCGTGGTGCCGCTGGCGGGACTTGTCGGTTGCGCGACATAGCATAGGCTGCGCTATATTGATCGGCGGGCAGGGGAGAGAAACGATGGCGACGATGCAGGATATCCTGGCGGGGCAGCGCGCCGCGTTCATGGCCGAACTGCCGGTATCGATTGCCGTCCGGAAGGATCGCCTGAAGCGGGCTGCCGCGATGATCGCCGACAATGCCGACGCCTTTTGCGATGCGCTGAGTGAGGATTTCGGCCACCGCAGCCGCGAGCAATCGATGCTGACCGACATCGCCAGTTCGATCGCGCCGATCAACCACGCGCTGAAATCGGTCGAGAAATGGGCGCGGCGGGAAAAGCGCCCGGTGCTTTTCCCGCTCGGGTTGCTGGGCGCGAAAGCGTGGATCGAATATCAGCCCAAGGGCGTGGTGGGCGTGATCGCGCCGTGGAATTTCCCGGTCAATCTCGTCATGTCGCCGCTTGCGGGCGTGCTGGCGGCGGGCAACCGCGCGATGGTGAAGACCAGCGAATATACCCCGCGCGTCGCCGCCCTGTTCGAGGAGGTGGTCGCCAGATATTTCGCGGCGGAAGAACTGGCCTTCGTCTCGGGCGGTCCCGATGTCGGCAAGGCGTTCGCTGAGCTCCCCTTCGATCATCTCATCTTCACGGGCGCCACCGCGGTCGGGCGGCATATCCTGCATGCGGCGGCGGACAACCTGACGCCCGTCACGCTCGAGCTCGGTGGAAAATCGCCGGTGATCGTCGGCGCCTCGGCGGATATCGCCAAGGCGACCGAGCGCGTGGCCTTGGGCAAGATGCTGAATGCCGGGCAGATCTGCCTCGCGCCCGACTATATGCTGGTCGAAGCCCGGCAGGAGGCCGAGGTGGTCGGTGGGCTCAAGGCTGCCGCATCGGCAATGTACCCGACGCTGCTCGCCAATCCCGATTATACCTCGGTCATCAACGACCGGCATTTCGCGCGCCTCAATGGTCTGCTCGACGACGCCCGGGCAAAGGGGGCGAAGGTCGAGGCGGTCAATCCGGCGAACGAGGATTTCGGCGCTTCCAATGCACGAAAGATGCCGCTCCATATCGTCACCGACGTGACTGACGACATGGCGGTGATGCAGGAGGAGATTTTCGGGCCGATCCTGCCGATACGCCGCTATGACGGGATCGGCGATGCGATCGCTCAGGTGAACCGACGCGACCGTCCGCTGGGCCTCTATTATTTCGGCAGCGACGAGGGCGAACGCCGGCAGGTGCTCGACCGTACGATCGCGGGCGGCGTGACACTCGACGACGTGATTTTCCACATCAGCATGGAGGATCTGCCGTTCGGCGGGGTGGGGCCATCGGGCATGGGCGCCTATCACGGGCTCGACGGCTTCAGGACATTCAGCCATGCCAAGAGCGTGTACCGGCAGGTGAAGCTCGATGTTGCCAAGATCGCCGGACTCAAGCCGCCTTATGGCAAGGCCACGATGAAGGCAGTCGCTCGGCAGATGAAGGGATAGGTTTCCCCGTCCGTCGTGCCCGACTCGTTTAGGCATCGACCATGTCGCAGATTGCCCGCTTTCGAATGTACGGCACCGTGGAAGCAGTACGGTCAGTGCTCCAGCGCCGCGCGTCGGCTCTCCAGCCATGAACGTTCGGCTCGTTCCGGGCTGAGCGTCAGCGCAGCATCGTAGGCCTCTCGCGCCGCTTCGGTCAGACCGACCCGTGCTAGCAGATCGGCACGGACGGCATGATAGGGCAGGAAATCCGCCAGTCCCGGTGCATCCAGTGCATCGACTTCCACAAGCGCCGTTTCTGGCCCGGCGACCTGGGCCAGCGCTACGGCACGATTCAGGCGGACGATACCGTCGTCGCGCAACGCGAGCAGCGCGTCGTACAGCACGAGCACCGATCGCCACGGCGCTGGCTCGGCGAGCGAAGCGCGGGCGCACCATTCCGCATGGATCAACGCCTGCAGGGCACGGTTGCCCGGCGCCCCGGCGCTGAGTGCCCGGGCGAGAAAGGGGCGCGCCTCCGCGATTAACGCTGAATCCCAGTCCGCCGGGTCCTGCTGGTCGAGCGGCACCATCACGCCTCCCGTATCGACGCGTGCCGGGCGCCGCGCTTCGGCGAATCGCACTGTCGCCGCCAGCGCCAGTACTTCCGGCTCTCCGGGAGCCAGCGTGGCGAGCGTCGCGGTGATGCCGAGCATTTCGTACGCGTAGCCGGCATGACGGCCACTGCCGCCGCCGTCCTCATGCGCCCTGGCATAGGCGATCTCGATCGTGCTCAGCACCGCGTCGAGCCGCTCCGGCCATGCGTCGCGACTCGGGACCTCGAAGGGCACGCTGGCACGGGCGATCTTGTGCTTCGCGCGCACCAGCCGTTGGGCGAGCGTCGGTTCGGGAAGGAGAAAGGCCCGCGCGATCTCCGGCGTCGAAAGTCCGCAGACCAGCTTGAGCGTCAATGCCGCGCGGGCCTCCGGATGGATCGCGGGATGGCAGCAGATGAAGATCAGCTTCAGTCGCTCGTCCGGGATCAGCCTGGTATCGGCCATCAGTTCCTCCTCCGGGCTGAGGGGGAGTTCGGGATCGGGCAACGAGGCGCCCGATCGTACCGCGCGCCGCCGAACCATGTCGAGCGCGGCGCGCTCGGCGACACGATAGAGCCATGCCGCGGGATCGCGCGGTATCTCGATTCCCCAGGCCGTAACTGCCCGTGTGCATGCCTCGGCGAACGAATCCTCGGCGATATCGAGATCGCGGAACCGGGCCGCGAGCGCGGCACGAACGCGCGCGCCATGCTCGCGCGCGGCCCGGTCGAGCGCTGGACTCAATCGGTATCGCCGAGCACCGGCCGGATTTCGATCGATCCGTCGGCGTGGAGCGGGAGCTTCTTCGCGATGGCGATCGCGGCATCGAGATCGGGTGCCTCGATCAGATAGAAGCCGCCAAGCTGTTCCCTGGTCTCTGCGAACGGACCATCATGGATTGTCTGCGCGCCGGACCGGGTCACGACGGTGGTGGCCATGCTGGTCGGCAACAGGCCGGCGCCGCCCTGCCGTGCCTCGCCGATGTCGTCGCCGAACGC
Source organism: Sphingomonas sp. QA11 (assembly GCF_028473665.1). Classification (GTDB taxonomy): domain Bacteria; phylum Pseudomonadota; class Alphaproteobacteria; order Sphingomonadales; family Sphingomonadaceae; genus Sphingomonas; species Sphingomonas phytovorans. The sequence continues at coordinate 954,399 of NZ_CP098774.1, forward strand.
GATATGGCGCTGGATGATGTCCGTGACGGCGGGGCTGTCGGGCTCCTCGCCATAGACGCTCTCGTCCTCATAGATCAGGAGCATATACTGCATCGGTCGGTCCTCCGTATGCGATCGCGGGATGCGATCGTACCGGGGAGACGCGCGGGCGACAGCGGATTCGACAGGGCCGGGATGTTATTTTTGATGGCTTGCCGAGGGCGTTCCTTCGGCTTCCCCGGCGAACACCCGCCCGACATGCGCCTCGCCTCGGTCTTCCGCCAGGCGCTCCTGGCGATGCCGCTCGGCGTAGCCGGCGCGCTGCTCTTCGTTGCGAGAAGCGTGGCAGGCGGGGCAGCTCACGCCTTCGACATAGAGCGGTGAAGCGCGGCCTTCCGGGCTGACCGGCATGCGGCAGGCATGGCACAGCGCATGCGTTCCGATCTCCAGTCCGTGGGTGACCGCCACGCGCTGGTCGAAGACGAAGCATTCGCCCTCCCAGCGGCTCTGTTCGGTGGGCACTTCCTCAAGATATTTCAGGATGCCGCCTTCGAGGTGATAGACCTCGTCCAGTCCTTCCGCCTTGAGGAAAGCGGTCGCTTTCTCGCAGCGGATGCCGCCGGTGCAGAACATTGCGATCTTGGGTGCGGCAGCGAGCTCGTCGCGATGCGCGCGAAACCAGGCGGGGAAATCGCGGAAGCTGTGCGTCTTCGGGTCGATCGCGCCCGTGAAGCTACCGATCGCGGCTTCGTAATCGTTGCGCGTGTCGATCAGGATCGTGCCCGGCGCGTCGATCAGTTCGTTCCAGTCGGCGGGCGCGACATAGTGGCCAACCTCCTGCAGCGGGTCGATGTCGGGCTCGCCCATCGTCACGATCTCGCGCTTGAGGCGGACCTTCATTCGGTGAAACGGCATCTTCGCGGCGTGCGAATCCTTCACCTCGATGTCCGCGCACCCAGGCAGGGTACGGATATGGTCGAGCACGCGCTCGATCGCCTCGGGCGTGCCCGCGATGGTGCCGTTGATGCCTTCCGCGGCGAGCAGGATCGTGCCGCGTATCCCGTTCTCCTCGCACAATTGTGCAAGCGGTGCCCGCAATGCCGCCGGATCGACGAACCTGGCAAAGCGGTAGAGTGCTGCGACGCGAAGAGGGGCGGGGCGATTAGTCATGCCGGGTCAGCTAGAGTATCCTGGGCCCTCGCGTCAAAAACCGGCATTGCTCCTATTGCGCGCCGTTGCGTTCTTTGTCGGCTGGACGATTCATCCGGACGCGCTGGCGAAGTTTCTCAGCTGAGTGCAGCCCAGTGATCAGCGAAGGCGGACCGCTCCGCATCGGTCAGGTGGAGGCCGATCTTGCTTCGGCGAATCAGCGCGTCCTCCGGGGCCCGCGCCCATTCGCGTCTCTTCATCCAGCGTGCCTCGATCTCGGTCAGGCCGCCGCCTAGGTCAGCGCCCATGCCGGCTGCATCCTTCACGTCGGCCAGCATCTCGGCCAGCATCGTGCCGTAGGCATGGGCCATGCGCCGGGAGCGTTCGTCGCCGAGGAACGGCCAGGTCTGGCGGACCTGCGCCAGGAAGACAGGGAAATCGGGGATGGCACCGCCGGGAAAGACCCGGGCCCGAGACACGCGATGCGCGGTCAGCCCCAGCGGAGCGGCAAGCCTGCCGAGCGCTTCTTCGGCAAGGTGCCGCGCGGTGGTGATCTTGCCGCCGAACACACTTAGCAGGGCAGGGCCGCTCGTATCGAGTTCAAGCACATAGTCGCGCGTGACCGCCTTCGCCTCGCTTGCACCGTCGTCGTAGAGCGGGCGGACGCCAGACCAGCTCGACGTGACGTCGGCGGGCGTGATCTGCTTCGCGAAATGGCTGTTGGCCGCCTTGCAGAGATAGGCGATCTCGTCGGCGCTGATCTTCGCGTCCTCGGGATGGTCGACCGGGATATCCGTCGTGCCGATCTCGGTGAACGCCCCCTGATAGGGGATCGCGAAGACGATTCGGCGGTCGGGCAGCTGCAGGATATAGGCGTGGTCGCCGTCATAGAGCTTCGGCACGACGATGTGGCTGCCCTTGACCAGCCGGACGCCGCTCTTCGCGGTGACGCCGAGCGAGTCGAGCATCTGATGCACCCAGGGCCCGGCCGCGTTGACGATCGCGCGGGCCGAAACCTGCCGTCCGTCCGAAAGGCTAGCGTGCCACACATCGCCCTCCCGCCGCGCCGATTCGAGCGCGACGCCAACCGCGATCTCCGCGCCGTTGTTCGCGGCATCGACGGCATTGAGAACGGTCAGCCGGGCATCGTCGACGAACGCATCGGAATAGACGAAGCCCCGGTTGCCGCCCTTGAGCGGTGCCGAATAGGCTCTGTCGCTCGCCCGCAGACCGCGTGAGCGGGGCAGGGACATCTTCCCGCCGAGCATATCATAGAGATAAAGGCCCAGCCGGATCATCCACCACGGGCGCACCGAGTTTTCCTGCGGCAGAACGAACAGCAGCGGGCGGATGATATGCGGCGCTGCGTGAATCAGCCGTTCGCGCTCGCGCAGCGCCTCGGCGACCAGCTTGAACTCGTAATATTCGAGATAGCGCAGCCCGCCATGGATCAGCTTGGTCGAGGCTGACGAGGTATGGCCGGCAAGGTCGTCGCGTTCGACGAGCAGCACCTTGAGGCCGAGCAGCGACGCCTCGCGCGCGATCGCGCAGCCATTGATGCCGCCACCGATGATGAGAAGATCATGGGCCGTCATATCTCTCACCATCTTATTGCCTCACTTCCGTTAGTCCCGACGTGCCATATAGCCTGTCGAGAACGCCTATCGAGGGACGGGCGTCTCGTACATCGCCTGCGCTTCGATCCCGGCTCCCGACAGCTTCGATCTCTACCCAGCACGCACGGCGGGGAGAACCAGAATTTCTCTATGCAGCCGTGCCATTGACCACCCCCGAGTCGGCTTGTATAGGCGCCGCTGCTCCGACGGGACCGTACCTGTCGGGACAAGCTTGAACATTGCTGGATGCATTCCAGGGCCCGGGGGGTCGAAAGTCCACCCAGCGGTCCTTTTTGTATTCCCGAGCGTCATGGCTCCAGCAAAGTAACCACAGTCTAAGGTGAAGAGATTCATGCCGACGATTAACCAGCTGGTCCGCAAGGGCCGCGACCCGCAGAAGGCCAAGTCCAAGGTCCCTGCAATGGAGCAGAACCCGCAGAAGCGCGGCGTCTGCACCCGCGTCTACACGACGACTCCGAAGAAGCCGAACTCGGCTCTGCGCAAGGTTGCCAAGGTCCGCCTGACCAACCAGCGCGAAGTCATCAGCTACATCCCCGGCGAGGGGCACAACCTCCAGGAGCACTCAGTGGTGCTGATCCGTGGCGGCCGCGTTCGCGACCTTCCCGGTGTCCGCTATCACGTTCTCCGCGGCGTGCTCGATACGCAGGGCGTGAAGGATCGTCGCCAGTCGCGTTCCAAGTACGGCGCAAAGCGTCCGAAGTAAGCCGGTCGGCCTGATTGGCCGACCCCTCAAGGCTGAAGTTTAGAAGGAAAATTCAATGGCACGTCGTCGTCGTCCCGAAAAGCGGGTCATCCTGCCTGATCCCCAATATGGTGATGAGGTCCTCTCCAAGTTCATGAACAGCGTCATGCTGGACGGCAAGAAGTCCGTCGCCGAGCTGATCGTCTATGGCGCCCTCGCAACCGTCGAGCAGCGCGCGAAGAAGGATCCGATCGGCGTGTTTCACGAGGCGCTCGCCAACGTGAAGCCGGGTATCGAGGTCCGTTCGCGCCGCGTCGGTGGTGCGACCTACCAGGTTCCCGTCGAGGTGCGCCCCGAGCGTGCCCAGGCACTGGCCATCCGCTGGCTGATTTCCGCCGCCCGCGCGCGGTCGGAGAACACCATGTCGGCACGCTTGTCGGGCGAGCTGATGGATGCCGCCAACAACCGCGGTAACGCGGTGAAGAAGCGCGAAGACACCCATCGTATGGCCGAGGCGAACCGCGCCTTCAGCCACTACCGCTGGTAATAAAACCTCCTATATTGTGAAGGCCGGGGACGATCCCCGGCCTCCTACATCGCTAAGGAAAATCCGATCATGGCCCGCAGCCATCCGCTCGAGAAGTATCGTAACATCGGCATCATGGCGCACATCGACGCCGGCAAGACGACGACGACCGAGCGTATCCTCTACTACACCGGCAAGTCCTACAAGATCGGCGAGGTCCATGAGGGCACCGCGACGATGGACTGGATGGAGCAGGAGCAGGAGCGCGGGATCACGATCACGTCGGCTGCCACGACGTGCTTCTGGAACGATCACCGCATCAACATCATCGACACCCCCGGCCACGTCGACTTCACGATTGAGGTCGAGCGTTCGCTGCGCGTGCTCGACGGCGCTGTCGCGTGCTTCGACGGCGTTGCCGGCGTTGAGCCGCAGTCCGAGACGGTGTGGCGCCAGGCCGAGAAGTATCACGTCCCGCGGATGTGCTTCGTCAACAAGCTCGACCGTACCGGCGCGAACTTCAACCGCTGCGTCGAGATGATCAAGGATCGCCTGGGCGCCCGTCCGGCGGTGCTGTATCTCCCGATTGGCCTTGAGAGCGATTTCAAGGGTCTCGTCGACCTCGTCGAGAACCGGGCGATCGTCTGGCTCGAAGAGTCGCTGGGCGCGAAGTTCGAATATCGCGACATCCCCGAGGATCTGGCCGATCTCGCCGCGACCGCTCGTTCCGAGCTGATCGAAATGGCGGTCGAGCAGGACGACGACGTGATGGAGCAGTATCTCGAGGGCAACGAGCCCGACGTCGCGACGCTGAAGCGCCTGATCCGCAAGGGCACGCTGAACTTCTCGTTCGTGCCGGTGCTGTGCGGCTCCGCGTTCAAGAACAAGGGTGTTCAGCCGCTGCTCGATGCAGTGGTCGACTATCTGCCGTCGCCGCTGGATATCAAGGACGTCGAGGGTCTGAAGCTCGACGGCGAGACGCCCGATACGCGTCCGCCGGCCGACGATGCCCCGTTCTCGGCGCTTGCGTTCAAGATCATGAACGATCCGTTCGTCGGCACGCTGACCTTCGCCCGTATCTATTCGGGCAAGCTCGAAGCCGCCTCCGTCGTCACCAACTCGGTGAAGGACAAGAAGGAGAAGGTCGGCCGCATGCTGCTGATGCACGCGAACAGCCGTGAGGACATCCAGGAAGCATTCGCCGGCGACATCGTCGCTCTGGCGGGCCTCAAGGATACCACGACCGGTGACACGCTCTGCGCGCAGAACGCTCCGATCATCCTCGAGCGCATGGAATTCCCGGACCCCGTCATCGAGGTCGCGGTGGAGCCGAAGACGAAGGCCGACCAGGAGAAGATGGGCATCGCGCTCAATCGTCTCGCTCGCGAGGATCCGTCGTTCCGCGTCACCTCGGACAATGAGAGCGGCCAGACCATCATCAAGGGCATGGGCGAGCTCCATCTCGAGATCCTGGTCGATCGCATGAAGCGTGAGTTCAAGGTCGAGGCGAATGTCGGCGCGCCGCAGGTGGCTTATCGCGAATATCTCGCCAAGCCGGTCGAGCTGACCTACACCCACAAGAAGCAGTCGGGTGGTTCGGGCCAGTTCGGTGAGGTCAAGGTCAAGCTGACCCCGGGTGAGCGCGGCACTGGCTTCGTGTTCATCGACTCGATCAAGGGCGGCAATATTCCTCGCGAATATATCCCGTCGGTCGAGAAGGGCATGCGCGAGACGGCGGAGACCGGATCGCTGATCGGCTTCCCGATCATCGATTTCTCGGTGGAACTGCTCGACGGCAAATACCATGACGTCGACTCGTCGGCGCTGGCATTCGAAATCTGCGCGCGCGGCGCGATGCGTGAAGGGGCCCAGAAGGCCGGCATCAAGCTGCTCGAGCCGATCATGAAGGTCGAGGTCGTGACGCCCGAGGATTATCTCGGCGACGTGATCGGCGATCTGAACAGCCGCCGTGGCCAGATCCAGGGCACCGACAGCCGCGGTAACGCGACTGCGGTGGACGCGATCGTGCCGCTGGCGAACATGTTCGGCTATGTGAACCAGCTCCGCTCGTTCAGCCAGGGCCGTGCGCAGTACACGATGCAGTTCTCGCATTATGACGAGGTTCCTGCCAACGTCGCCGACGAAGTGAAGGCGAAGCTGGCGTAATCCAAAATCAGTCGCTAAAGGGCCGCGTCCGCGCGGCTCCGCAGCGACCCCGGAATGTGAATAAGAAGAGGCGAAAATGGCAAAAGCAAAGTTTGAGCGGACGAAGCCGCATCTCAACATCGGCACCATCGGTCACGTCGACCATGGCAAGACGTCGCTGACGGCCGCGATCACCAAGGTGCTCGCCGAGACCGGTGGCGCCACCTTCACGAGCTACGACAACATCGACAAGGCGCCGGAAGAGCGCGAGCGCGGCATCACCATCTCGACCGCACACGTCGAGTATGAGACCGAGAAGCGTCACTATGCACACGTCGATTGCCCGGGCCACGCCGATTATGTGAAGAACATGATCACCGGCGCAGCCCAGATGGACGGCGCGATCCTGGTCGTGTCCGCCACCGACGGCCCGATGCCGCAGACCCGCGAGCACATTCTGCTCGCACGTCAGGTCGGCGTGCCGGCGATGGTCGTGTTCATGAACAAGGTCGACCTGGTCGACGACGCCGAGATCCTCGAGCTGGTCGAGCTGGAAATTCGCGAGCTGCTCAGCTCGTACGACTTCCCGGGCGACGATATCCCCGTGATCCCGGGTTCGGCCGTTGCCGCGCTGACCGACAAGACGCCTGAGATCGGCCATGACGCCGTGCTCAAGCTGATGGCAGCCGTTGACGAGTATATCCCGCAGCCCGAGCGTCCGCTCGACAAGCCTTTCATGATGCCGATCGAGGACGTGTTCTCGATCTCGGGTCGCGGCACCGTCGTCACCGGCCGCGTCGAGACCGGCATCGTCAAGGTTGGCGAGGAAGTCGAGATCGTCGGCATCCACGACACCCGCAAGACCACGGTCACGGGCGTCGAGATGTTCCGCAAGCTGCTCGACCAGGGCCAGGCCGGCGACAATGTCGGCGCGCTGATCCGTGGCGTTGCGCGCGACGAAGTCGAGCGTGGTCAGGTTCTCTGCAAGCCCGGCTCGATCAAGCCGCACACCGACTTCCAGTCGGAAGTGTACGTGCTGTCGAAGGACGAAGGTGGCCGTCACACGCCGTTCTTCGCCAACTATCGTCCGCAGTTCTACTTCCGTACCACGGACGTGACCGGCACCGTTGAGCTGCCTGAGGGCACCGAGATGGTCATGCCGGGCGACAACGTCGCGCTGGGCGTCAAGCTCATCGCGCCGATCGCTATGGACGTCGGCCAGCGCTTCACCATTCGCGAAGGCGGTCGTACCGTCGGCGCAGGGGTTGTCAGCGGCATCTCTAAGTAATATAGACGCGCCACCGCCCGATTCCCTGTGGGAGTCGGGCGGTTGCTATTTCAGTGAACAATGGTTCGGTTGTCCTCGGGCAACCCGCTCTTTCGCATCGGTAGGGTTATGGAAACGCAGAATATTCGGATTCGTCTGAAGGCATTCGATCATCGTGTGCTTGATCAGGCCACCGGCGACATCGCCGACACGGCGCGCCGCACCGGCGCACTCATCCGCGGTCCCATTCCCCTCCCGACGCGCATCGAGAAGTTCACGGTGAACCGCGGGCCGCACATCGACAAGAAGTCGCGTGAGCAGTTCGAGGTCCGTACCTACAAGCGGATGCTGGACATTGTTCAGCCGACCCCGCAAACGGTGGACGCGCTGATGAAGCTCGATCTCGCTGCGGGTGTAGACGTGGAGATCAAGCTGGCCTAAAGGCCGCGCTCCAATATGAGATTCGGTTCCGCCACGGCGGAGCCTGATAGGGATACCGCCCGGCTTGCCGGGGTCTGCGTCCCCCGTCACGCCTGATCCTCTTTTCGAAGAGGGGCGGGCACCAGCCCGGGACGGGGCACGCATTATATTTTGGGCTGACACGCCCGTCGGAAATGGTTCCGGCGGGCCTCTGTAATGGGAGCAAGGATCATGCGCACTGGCGTGATCGCGAAGAAAATGGGGATGACCCGCTTGTTCCAGGACGATGGGCGCCATGTGCCCGTGACCGTTCTGGCACTGGAAAATCTGCAGGTAGTGGCCGTTCGCGAGGCCGACCGTGATGGTTATACCGCTGTCCAGCTTGGTGCTGGCACCGCCAAGGCGAAGAATGTCGCCAAGCCGCAGCGCGGCCACTTCGGCAAGGCTGAAGTCGAGCTCAAGGCAAGGCTGGCTGAATTTCGCGTTGCTGACGACGCCGTGCTCGAAGTGGGCGCCGAGATTTCGGCTGACCATTATGTCGCTGGCCAGATCGTCGACATTCAGGGTGTGACCCAGGGTAAGGGTTTCGCGGGCGGCATGAAGCGTTGGGGCTTCGGCGGTCTGCGCGCCACCCACGGCGTTTCCGTCTCGCACCGTTCGCTCGGTTCGACCGGTCAGCGTCAGGATCCGGGCAAGGTCTTCAAGAACAAGAAGATGGCCGGCCAGATGGGCGACAAGAACCGCACCCAGCAGAATCTCGAAATCGTATCGACCGATGCCGAGCGCGGCCTAATCTTCGTCAAGGGCTCGGTGCCCGGCTCGAAGGGTGGCTGGCTGCTCGTCAAGGACGCCGTCAAGGTCGCGCGTCACGCCGATGCGCCGTACCCGGCCGGCCTGAAGGCCGCTGCCAACAGCAACACCGCTCCCGCCGAGACGCCCGCCGAAGAGACGGCTGCTCCGGAAGCGACCGAAGGCCAGGAGGGCTGAACATGAAGGTCACTATTCAGTCCTTCGACGCAGCGGCGAAAGCCGGCGATATCGAGCTCAACGACGAGGTCTTTGGCCTCGATCCGCGCGCCGACATCCTGCACCGCGTCGTCACCTGGCAGCTCGAGAAGCGTCGTGCCACCGCGCGCGGCACTCGTGAGCGTGCCGACGTTGCCCGTACCGGCAAGAAGTTCGGTCGCCAGAAGGGCGGCGGTACCGCTCGTCACGGCGATCGTCGCGCACCGACGTTCGTTGGTGGTGGTAAGGCTCACGGCGCCCGCGTCCGTGATTTCAATCCGTCGCTGAACAAGAAGATCCGCGCTCTCGGTCTGCGCATGGCGCTTTCGAGCCACGCCAAGGCCGGCTCGCTGATCGTCATGGACAGCCTGACCGTCAAGGACAGCAAGACCAAGGCGCTGACCGCTGATCTGACGAAGCTCGGCTTCGGCAAGACCGCGCTGGTGATCGACGGCGATGCAGTCGAGACGAGCTTCGCGCTCGCTGCCGGCAACCTTCGTCAGATCAACATTCTGCCGGCGGCCGGTGCCAACGTCTACGACATCCTGAAGCATGACACGCTGGTGCTGACGCGCGCTGCTGTCGAAAAGCTGGAGGCGCGCTTCAATGGCTAAGAAGCAAAAAGGCGAGATCGACGTCCGTCATTATGACGTGATTGTCGCGCCGCACATCACCGAGAAGGCGACCCTGCTCAGCGAGCAGAACGCCGTCGTGTTCAAGGTCGCCGGCGATGCGACCAAGCCCGAGATCAAGGCGGCCGTCGAGGCGCTGTTCTCGGTCAAGGTCACTGGCGTGAACACGATTGTCCAGAAGGGCAAGACGAAGAAGTGGAAGGGCGTTCCCTATACGCGCTCCGACATGAAGAAGGCGATTGTGACGCTGGCTGACGGTCAGTCGATCGACGTGACGACGGGGATCCAGTAATGGCACTTAAGCATTACAACCCGACCAGCCCGGCGCGACGTGGTCTTATCCTCGTCGACCGCAGCGGTCTGCACAAGGGCGGCCCGATCAAGGCGCTGACCGAAGGCAAGCGCAAGACTGGCGGCCGCAACAACAAGGGGCATGTGACCTCGCGCGGCATCGCCGGCGGCCACAAGCAGCGCTATCGTCTGATCGACTTCAAGCGTCGCAAGTGGGACGTGGACGGCACGGTCGAGCGGATCGAATATGATCCCAACCGCACCGCCTTCATTGCCCTGATCAAGTATCCGGACGAAGAGCTTGCCTACATCATCGCCCCGCAGCGCCTCGCCGTCGGCGACAAGGTCGTTGCCGGTAAGAAGACCGACGTGAAGCCTGGCAACGCCATGGAACTCGGTCAGATGCCGGTCGGCACGATCGTCCACAACGTCGAGATGAAGCCCGGCAAGGGTGGTCAGCTCGCACGTTCGGCTGGCACTTATGTGCAGGTCGTGGGACGCGACAAGGGCATGGTGATGGTTCGCCTCAACTCGGGCGAGCAGCGCTATATCCACTCGAACTGCATGGCGACCGTCGGTGCGGTGTCCAACCCGGACAACGGCAACACCAACCTCGCCAAGGCCGGTCGCAACCGTTGGCTGGGCAAGCGCCCGCTGACCCGCGGCGTCGCCAAGAACCCGGTCGACCATCCGCACGGCGGTGGTGAAGGCCGGACCTCGGGCGGCCGTCATCCGGTCACCCCGTGGGGCAAGCCGACCAAGGGTGCACGCACCCGTCACAACAAGGCGACCGACAAGATGATCATCCGGTCGCGTCACGCGAAGAAGAAGGGCTAACCGCAATGGCTCGTTCCGTCTGGAAAGGTCCGTTTGTGGATCTTCACCTGCTCAAGAAGGCAGAGACCGCGCAGGAAACCAACGCGCGTGCGCCGATCAAGACCTGGTCGCGCCGCTCCACGATCCTGCCGCAGTTCGTTGGCCTGACCTTCACCGTCTATAACGGTCGCAAGTTCGTGCCCGTGTCCGTCAACGAGGACATGGTCGGGATGAAGCTCGGCGAGTTCGCGCCGACGCGCTACTTCCCGGGCCACGCCGCCGACAAGAAGGGCAAGCGCTGATGTCGAAGGCAAAATCCCCCCGCAAGGTCGGTGAGAAGGAAGCTCTCTCGGTCGGTACGCAGATTCGCGGCTCGGCTCAGAAGCTCGGTCTCGTCGCTGCGCTGATCCGCAACAAGAAGGCCGGCGATGCGATGAACATCCTCGCCTTCTCGACCAAGGCAATGGCAGTCGATGCCCGCAAGGTTCTCGCCTCGGCGATCGCCAACGCGGAGAACAACCACAACCTTGATGTCGACGCGCTCGTCGTGTCGGAGGCGTCGGTTGGCAAGTCGATCGTCATGAAGCGTTTCGCGACCCGCGGTCGCGGCAAGTCCACGCGCATTCTCAAGCCGTTCTCACGGCTGCGGATCGTCGTGCGTGAGCAGGAAGAAGCATAATGGGTCAGAAGAGCAATCCGATCGGTCTGCGTCTCCAGATCAACCGCACCTGGGACAGCCGCTGGTATGCGGAAGGCGCCGACTATGGTCGTCTTCTCCTCGAGGATCTGAAGATTCGCGCGTACATCATGAAGACGCTGCCCCAGGCGGCGATCTCCAAGGTCGTGATCGAGCGTCCGGCGAAGCTGTGCCGCGTGTCCATCTATGCCGCACGCCCCGGCGTGATCATCGGCAAGAAGGGTGCGGACATCGAGAAGCTGCGCCGTCTCCTCGGCAAGATGACTTCGTCCGACGTGTCGCTGAACATCGTCGAGATCCGCAAGCCTGAAGTCGACGCGAAGCTCGTCGCCCAGGGCATCGCCGATCAGCTTGAGCGTCGTATCGCTTTCCGCCGCGCCATGAAGCGTGCGGTGCAGTCGGCGATGCGCCTCGGCGCTGAAGGTATCCGGATCAATTGTGGCGGTCGCCTCGGCGGCGCCGAAATCGCCCGGTCCGAATGGTACCGCGAAGGCCGCGTTCCGCTGCACACGCTGCGTGCGAACGTCGACTATGCCGAGGCGCAGGCACACACCGCTTATGGCGTGTGCGGCGTGAAGGTCTGGATCTTCAAGGGCGAAATCCTGGGCCATGACCCGATGGCGCAGGACCGGATCATGATGGAGGCTCAAACCTCCGGCGTCCGTCCGGCGCGCTAAGGAACAAGAGCAATGCTGCAACCGAAAAAGACCAAGTTCCGCAAGGCCTTCAAGGGCCGGATCCATGGCGATGCCAAGGGCGGCACGACCCTCAACTTCGGCTCTTACGGGCTGAAGGCGATGGAGCCGGAGCGGATCACCGCACGCCAGATCGAGGCGGCCCGCCGCGCGATCACGCGTCACATCAAGCGCCAGGGGCGTTTGTGGATCCGCGTGTTCCCGGACGTTCCGGTCACGTCGAAGCCCGCTGAAGTCCGCATGGGCAAGGGCAAGGGTTCGCCCGAATATTGGGCCGCCCGGGTCAAGCCCGGCCGGATCCTGTTCGAGCTTGACGGGGTTCCTGGCGATATTGCGGCGGTGGCGTTTAGCCGCGCGGCGATGAAGCTGCCGATCAAGGTGAAGGTCGTTGCCCGTCTCGGCGACACCTCGCATCTGGGAGTTGCATAACATGAGCACGATCGACACCCGTCGCTCCGATCTCAAGGCGAAGACCGAGGACCAGCTCGACGAAGAGCTCGGCAACCTGAAGCGCGAGGCGTTCAACCTCCGTTTCCAGGCAGCCACGAACCAGCTCGAAAAGCCGAGCCGGGTGCGTGAGGTCCGCCGCGACATCGCTCGCATCAAGACCCTGCAGAGCCAGCGTTCGCGCTCGGCCGAAGCCAAGTAAGGAAGAACGACATGCCGAAGCGCGTGCTGACCGGGGTGATCGTCTCGGACAAGACCGACAAGACGGTGGTGGTGAACGTTGAGCGTAAGGTGAAGCACCCGCTCTACGGCAAGATCATCCGCCGTACGAAGAAGTACCATGCCCATGACGAGGGCAATGAGTTCAAGCAGGGGGAAACCGTGCGGATCGAAGAGACCGCGCCGATCTCCAAGCTGAAGTCCTGGAAGGTGATCGAGCGGGTTAACACCCACGCGACCCCCGAGCGGGCAACCATCGACGGCTAACGCCGACAGTTGAGGCGGGGTCCGGTCGGTATCGGCCCCAGAGTGAGAAGGAACCGGATCGATGATCCAGATGCAATCCAATCTCGACGTCGCTGATAACAGCGGCGCGAAGCGGGTGCAGTGCATCAAGGTGCTTGGCGGATCCAAGCGCCGGACGGCAGGCGTCGGCGACATCATCGTCGTCAGCGTCAAGGAAGCGGCGCCGCGCGCCCGCGTGAAGAAGGGCGACGTGCATCGGGCCGTCATCGTGCGTACGGCGAAGGACATTCGCCGCGCCGACGGCACCGTGATCCGCTTTGATTCGAACGCGGCCGTGCTGGTCAACAAGAACGAGGAGCCGATCGGCACCCGTATCTTTGGCCCGGTGGTGCGCGAGCTCCGCGGCAAGAAGCACATGAAGATCATCAGCCTGGCGCCGGAGGTTCTGTAATGGCCGCTGCGAAGATCAAGAAGGGTGACCGCGTCATCGTCCTGTCCGGCAAGGACAAGGGCAAGACCGGTGAAGTTACCCAGGCCCTGCCCAAGGACGGCAAGGTCATCGTGTCGGGCGTGAACATCGCGATCCGCCACACCAAGCCGAGCCAGGGCGACCCGCAGGGTGGCCTGGTCCGTGCGGAAGCGCCGCTGCATGCATCGAAGGTCGCTCACGTGACCGCCGACGGCAAGCCGACGCGCGTTCGCTTTGAAACGAAGGACGGCAAGAAGGTCCGCGTGGCCGTGAAGTCCGGGGAGACGATCAGTGGCTGATGCAAATCAGAAGGCGGCGCACAAGCCGCGGATGAAGGCGATCTATGATGATCGCATCATCAAGGCGATGACCGAGAAGTTCGGTTACAAGAATGTGATGGAGGTCCCGCGCCTCGACAAGATCGTCCTGAACATGGGCGTTGGCGAAGCGACGCAGGACAAGAAGAAGGTCGAGCAGGCCGCCGGTGAGATGGAACTGATCGCTGGTCAGAAGCCCGTCGTCACCAAGGCGAAGAAGTCGATCGCGCAGTTCAAGCTGCGTGAAGGCATGCCGATCGGCGTGAAGGTCACTCTTCGCCGCGAGCGCATGTACGAGTTCCTCGACCGCTTCATCACGATCGCGCTGCCGCGCGTTCGAGATTTCCGCGGGCTGAACCCGAAGAGCTTCGATGGTCGCGGCAATTATGCCTGCGGTCTGAAAGAGCAGCTGATCTTCCCGGAAATCAGCTACGACAAGGTCGACAAGATCCGCGGCATGGACGTGATCGTGACGACCACGGCGAAGACCGACGACGAGGCACGGGAACTGCTCCGCCTGTTCGGCTTCCCGTTCCCGCCCGAGTCCACTGGCTCAGCTGACGAAGAAAAGAAGGCGGCGTAAGATGGCTAAGAAGAGTTCTGTGAACAAGAACGAGCGTCGCAAGCTGCTGGTGAAGAAATACGCCGGCGCCTATGCGAAGCTGAAGGCGATCGCGGCGGACAAGTCGCTCGACGACGGCGATCGTCTGATCGCTCGCCTGAAGATGGCCGAGATTCCCCGCAACGGGAACCCGACGCGCATCCGCAACCGGTGCGAGACGACGGGTCGTCCCCGCGCTTATTACCGCAAGTTCCGCCTCTGCCGTATTCAGCTGCGCGATTTGGCCAACAAGGGCCTGATCCCGGGCGTTACGAAGTCGAGCTGGTAAGGATCACGAGATGGCATTGACCGATCCCCTGGGTGATATGCTCACCCGCATCCGCAACGGCCAGCGCGCGCGGAAGGACTCTGTCCTGTCGCCCGCGTCGAAGCTGCGGGCCCGTGTGCTCGACGTGCTTCAGCGCGAAGGCTATATCCGCGGCTACAGCGAAGAAGAGATGGGGCCTGCCAAGGGCATCCGCATCGAGCTGAAATATTTCGAGGGCCAGCCTGCTATCAAGCATGTCGCGCGCGTCTCGAAGCCTGGTCGCCGCGTCTATTCGGGCGCAACTGAGCTGCCCCGCGTCATGAACGGCCTGGGCATCACGATCGTCTCGACGCCTCGCGGCGTTCTGTCCGACGCGGAAGCGCGTGAGCAGAATGTCGGTGGCGAAGTGCTGGCGGAGGTATTCTGATGAGCCGCATCGGTAAAAAGCCGGTCGCGATCCCGAGCGGCGTGACCGCGACGATCGACGGCGGGCAGCTGAGCGTGAAGGGCCCCAAGGGTACCCTCGCCATGCCGCTCCGCGACGAGATCAGCTACGTCCTCGAGGAGGGCGGCATCTCGGTGAACCCGGCGAACGAGACCAAGCGCGCCCGTGCCTTCTGGGGCATGCAGCGTACCTTGGTGCAGAACCTGGTCACCGGCGTGTCGGACGGCTTCACCAAGAAGCTGCTGATCAACGGCGTCGGCTATCGCGCTGACGCCAAGGGCCGGGTGCTGAACCTGAAGCTGGGCTACAGCCACGACGTCAACATCGATGTGCCGGAAGGCCTTGAGGTGAAGACGCCGGATAACACGACCGTCGAGATTTCGGGGTCGGACAAGCAGAAGGTCGGTCAGCTGGCCGCGGAGATTCGTCGTTGGCGCAAGCCCGAGCCGTACAAGGGCAAGGGCATCAAGTACGACGGTGAGTTCATCTTCCGCAAGGAAGGGAAAAAGAAGTAATGAGCACCAAAGGTCTCTCCCTTTTCGCGAAGCGCCGTCTTCGCAACCGTACCGCGCTCCGCGGTCGTGCTGCCGGCCGTCCGCGGCTGTCGGTGCACCGTTCGGGCAAGCACATCTATGCTCAGGTGATCGACGACGCCCAGGGCAAGACGGTCGCTGCCGCCTCCACGCTGGAGAAGGACGTGCGTGGCACGTCCGGCGCGAACATCGATGCAGCCGTCCTGGTCGGCAAGCGCGTCGCCGAAGCGGCGAAGCAGGCGGGTGTCACCAAGGTCGTGTTCGATCGCGGTGGCTTCCTGTTCCACGGTCGCGTGAAGGCGCTGGCGGAAGCCGCGCGTGAAGCCGGATTGGAGTTCTAAGAATGGCCGACGAAATCAACCCGACGGACGTCGTCGCTGGTGCCGAGGGCGCTCCGCAGGACGCGCCACAGGGCCGTGGTCCGCGTGGCGGCCGCGGTCGTGGTGGCCCCGGTGGCGGTGGCCAGAATCGCGGCGGCCGTGACGGCAATCGTGGTCGTCGCGACGATCGTCGCGGTGGCCCGGGCAGCGACGATGGCGGCGAAGAACTGATCGAGAAGCTGGTCCACATCAACCGCGTTTCGAAGACGGTCAAGGGCGGCAAGCGCTTCGGCTTCGCGGCGCTCGTCGTCGTCGGCGACGGCAAGGGCCGGGTCGGCTTCGGTCATGGCAAGGCGCGCGAAGTGCCGGAGGCCATTTCCAAGGCGACGGCAGCTGCCAAGAAGGCGATGGTCCGGGTTCCGCTTCGTGAGGGTCGCACGCTGCATCATGACGGCAAGGGCCATTTCGGCGCTGGCCTCGTGACTGTCCGTTCGGCCCCGCAGGGCACCGGCATCATCGCGGGCGGCCCGATGCGCGCCGTCTTCGAGAGCCTTGGCGTGGCCGATGTGGTGACCAAGTCGGTCGGCACCTCGAACCCGTACAACATGATCCGTGCGACCTTCGAGGCGCTGACCACCCAGGTCAGCCCGAAGTCGGTCGCGCAGCGTCGCGGCAAGAAGATCGCCGACCTGCTCGGCCGGGGTGGCTCGCAGGCCGCCGAGGCCGAAGCCGCAGCGATCGTGGAGTAAGACAGATGGCGAAGAAGAAAGAAGCCGCCGGCGGCACGATCAAGGTGACCCAGACGGGTTCGCCGATCCGCCGCGAGAAGGATCAGCGCGCGACGCTGATCGGTCTCGGCCTCAACAAGATGCACAAAACGCGCGAGCTGCAGGATAGCCCCGAAGTTCGGGGCATGATCCGCAAGGTCGCGCATATGGTATCGGTCGAGGGTTGACCTGAACGATCCTCCCCGTAAGGGGAGGGTGAGGGGCGGGACGGCTCGAACGCAGGTTCGGGTGTCCCGCCCTCAACCTTTTTTATCAGCGCGACAAAAGCGAAAGCGAGTGCACGACATGAAACTGAACGAACTCCGCGACAATGATGGTGCCCGCAAGTCCCGCATGCGGGTCGGCCGTGGTATCGGTTCCGGCAAGGGCAAGACCGGCGGCCGCGGCATCAAGGGCCAGAAGAGCCGTGAGGGCGTGTCCATCGCCGGCTTCGAAGGCGGCCAGATGCCGCTTCACATGCGTCTGCCGAAGCGCGGCTTCAACAACATCTTCGCCAAGGATTATGCCGAGGTGAACCTGGGCGCGATCCAGAAGGCGGTCGATGCCGGCAAGATCGAGGCCGGTGCGTCGCTCGATCACGAGGCGCTGAAGGCCGCTGGCCTGGCGCGCGGCGGCAAGGATGGTGTCCGCCTGCTCGGTAAGGGCGAATTCAGTGCAAAGCTCAACTTCACGGTTGCCGGCGCGTCGAAGGGCGCGATCGAGGCGGTCGAGAAGGCTGGCGGCAAGGTCGACGTGATCGTCGTCGTGCCGGCTGCCGAGAAGGCCAAGGCAAAGAAGGGCGTTGCCCGTCTCGAGCGCATCGCGCACAAGGCGTCGTTCAAGGCGTAGCTGGTTGCGGGTCCGGCGAAAGCCGGACGCCGCGACGGCTTTTTCGGGCCTGTTCCGCGCTTCGTCGTGGACCAAGTCGTCAAAGACCTTAGACAAGCCCGATCGGGCCCCTATATGAGCGGCGGGGCGGTCAAACGTTTCCCGCCGCTTTTGTTTCCCCCGATGTTTTTTTGGGACGATCACATTTATGGCATCCGCAGCCGACTCGATGGCCTCCGGCATCAGCCTGTCGAAGTTTTCCCAGGCGACTGACCTCAAGAAGCGCCTGTGGTTCACGATCGGCGCGCTGATCGTTTTCCGCATGCTCAGCTATGTGCCGCTGCCGGGTATCGATCCGACCGTGCTGGCGCAGCTTTCGCAGCATACGTCGGGCGGCGTGCTTGATTTCTTCAATGCCTTTTCGGGCGGCTCGCTGAGCCGGATGAGCCTGATCGCGCTCGGCGTGATGCCCTACATCACCGCCTCGATCGTCGTGCAGCTCGCGACCTCGCTGTCGCCGACGCTTGCCGCGATCAAGAAGGAAGGCGAGAGCGGGCGCAAGCGGCTCAACCAATATACCCGATACGGCACGGTCGGCCTGACCGCCGTGCAGGGCTATTTTATCGCCGTCGGCCTTGAGGCTCTGGGGGCCAGCAATGGCCTGCAGGCGGTGATCGAGCCGGGCATGCTGTTCCGTGTCGGCGCGGTGATCAGCCTCGTCGGCGGTACCATGTTCCTGATGTGGGTCGGCGAGCAGATCACCAGCCGCGGCATCGGCAACGGCATGTCGCTCATCATCATGGCCGGCATCGTCGCCAGCCTGCCGCGGACGCTCTACAACCTGTTCGAGGGCGGCCGTTCCGGCTCGCTCGATCCCGTGCGCTTCATCGGCATCGTCGTCGCGGTGATCCTGCTCGTGCTCTTCATCTGCTTCATGGAGCGCGCCCAGCGCCGAATTCTGATCCAGTATCCGAAGCGACAGACCCAGCGCGGCATGCAGGCCGATCGCAGCCATTTGCCGCTGAAGCTCAACACCGCGGGCGTGATCCCTCCGATCTTCGCCTCGTCGCTGCTGCTGATGCCGCTGACCATCACCCAGTTCGCCGGCAACCGCGTTGCGGGTGAAAGCAGGTGGGGCGATTTCATCATCAGCCTCAACCAGTATCTCCAGCATGGTTCGCCGGTGTACATGGCGCTCTACGGTGCCGGCATCATCTTCTTCTCGTTCTTTTACACCGCTGTGGTGTTCAATCCCGAGGAGACTGCCGACAATCTGAAGCGCTATGGCGGCTTCATCCCGGGCATTCGCCCCGGCAAGAACACCGAGAATTATTTCGATTATGTGCTGACGCGCATCACCGTGATCGGTGCCGCCTATCTGACGATCATCTGCCTGCTGCCGGAATATCTGGTATCGGCGCTGAGCATCCCGTTCTATCTCGGCGGCACCAGCTTGCTGATCGTCGTCAATGTTACCATGGATACGGTGACTCAGATCCAGAGCCACTTGCTGGCGCATCAATATGGCGATCTGATCAAGAAGGCCAAGTTGAAGGGTGGCCGTCTCCGTTGAGAGCGACGACACCGATGGGAGGGGAACAGCCTTGAATATCATTCTCCTGGGTCCGCCGGGAGCGGGCAAGGGTACCCAGGCGAGCCGCTTGATGGCTGACCGGGGGATGGTCCAGCTTTCGACTGGCGATATGCTGCGCGCAGCCGTGAAATCCGGCAGCCCGGTTGGCCTGAAGGCCAAATCGGTGATGGAGGCGGGTGAACTCGTTTCCGACGAGATCGTCTCGGGTATCATCGGCGAACGGCTCGATATGTCGGACACCGCCAATGGCGTGATCTTCGACGGCTATCCTCGTACCGCGGCCCAGGCTGAACAGCTGGATGAATTGCTCGAGGCCCGCGGCCGCATGCTCGACCACGTGATCGAGCTCAGCGTTGACGAGGATGCGCTCGTCGACCGCATCGTTGGCCGCTACACCTGCGCCAAATGCGGCGAGGGCTATCACGATCACTACAAGCAGCCGAAGGTTGCGGGTGTATGTGACGTGTGCGGCTCGACCGAGTTCAAGCGCCGCCCCGACGACAATGCGGAGACCGTGCGGACCCGCATGGTCGAATATCGCGCCAAGACTGCGCCCATCCTGCCGATCTACGAAGCGCGCGGACTGGTGGCGCGCGTCGATGGCATGGCCGATATCGACCAGGTGACCCAGGCGATCGAGGCGATCCTGGACGGCAAGTAACCCGCTTCGCTTGCCGTTCGGCGCGCAACGCATATGATGCGCGCGGGTCACCAGGGGAGGGCGTCGATGAAGTCTGTCGGTCTTTTGGGGGCTGCCATGGCCTGTGCGCTTGCCACCCCGGCTGCCGCCGAGGTCGTCTCCGCCACGCCTTCGACGATGGAGATCAGCCAGGTCGTCACCGTCGATGCGCCGATCGCGCGCGTCTGGGATACGCTGCGCTCCCCGCAGCGCTGGTGGAGCAAGGAGCACACCTACACCGACGATTCGGCCAACCTCTATATGGACGGCCAGGCGACAGGTTGTTTCTGCGAGCGGTTTCCGGATCGTCGGGGCAGCGTCGAGCATGCCCGCATCCTCTATATTCAGCCGCCGCAGATGATTCGCCTTTCCGGCGCGCTCGGGCCGCTCCAGGCCGAGGCAGTTATCGGCACGTTGACGTTCAGGCTGACGCCGGAAGGGTCGAATGCGACCCGGCTGACGCTCAGCTATGTCGTCAGCGGCTTTGTTCGGGCAGGGGCGGATACGCTTGCCCCCAAGGTCGACGAGGTGCTGGCGCTTCAGGTGCTGAACCTGAAGTCCGCCGCTGAAGGCCCGCTACCGCCTGCGCCCACGCCGCAGCGATAGACGCCGCGCTGGTTTGCCGGCGCTTCATGACAAATTCTTCATGGTGCCTTCATCGGACTGCCTGACGGCGGTCGCTATTCAGAGGGCACGCCCAGCGCGCGGGCAACAGACTTCTTGAATCGGCGTCCGCACTCCCGGGGGCGTCGTGGCCGACGGAAGGTTCGCTTTCCGTCGGCCAATTTTGCTGTAAAGGCAGAAAGGCACCGCCCGGAATGCCGCCGATGACCCGCAAGATCCTGATCGTCGAAGACGACGCCGCGACCGCCGGCTATCTGGCCAAAGGCTTGGGTGAGGCGGGTTTCGCGGTCGAGACCTGTGGTGACGGCCGTGACGGTCTATTTCTCGCCAGCGAGGGCATTTTCGATCTCATCATCGCCGACCGCATGCTTCCGGGCCTGAACGGCCTGGCGATGATCGGCGCGATCCGCGCCGCCGGGATCCGCACGCCGGCGCTGATCCTGTCGGCCCTGGCGACGGTCGACGATCGTGTCGACGGTCTGCACGCGGGCGCGGACGATTATCTGGTCAAACCCTTTTCCTTCGCGGAGCTTTCGGCCCGGATCGAGGCGCTCCTCCGCCGGGCCGATCGCATTGCGGGCGAAACCCAGACGACCCGCCTGATCGTCGGCGACCTCGAAATCGACCTGCTTGCCCGCACGGTCGCGCGGGAGGGGCGGCCGATCGCGCTTGGCGCGCGCGAGTTCAATCTGCTCGAATTCCTCGCACGTCATGCCGGTCAGGTCGTCACACGCACGATGATGCTCGAGAAGATCTGGAACTATCATTTCGATCCCGGATCGAACGTCGTCGACGTCCATATCGGCCGGTTGCGGCGCAAGATCGAGGAAGGCTTCGCCAGCCCTATCCTTCACACGGTGCGCGGCGCAGGGTACCGGCTCTCGGCTGAGATCTGATGCGATTGTCGGTTACGGCGCGTATCGCCCTGCTCGCGATCGCGCTGGCGCTGGTCTCCAACCTAGTGCTCGTCGCCTTCATCTGGCGACAGGTGCATGATGACGCGATCGATTCACTCCGTCGCGACACCGCCGAACAGGCCGATGCGCTTGTCTCGGTCTGGCGCGCCGGCGGAATGCGGGCGCTCGACCAGACGATCGAGGAGGCGCGCGCGCCGGGCGACCTCTCGCTGATCATCGCGGTGATCGACGCCCGGGGACGGCGCGTGGTGGGGCTGGGGCCGCCGGTTGCGAATATCGGCCCATCGAGCTCGGTCGAATTCCATATCGGCCGGATCGGTACCTCGCCGCCCTGGTCGCTGCGCGACGCCGGCTATTCGGTTCGCAGGATCGGGCCTCTCCGTCTCGTCAGCGGGCGGATGCTTGATGACTGGGAGCAGGTGCAGCGCGGAATCGAGCGGGCGCTGGTCCTCGCGATGCTCCTGTCTCTCGGGCTTGGGATTGTCGGGGGCCTCGTCGTGACCCGCTATGTCGGGCGCCGCCTGAACCGGGTCGCGGATGTGATCGAGGGGGTGGCGGGTGGGGACCTGTCGCGACGCGTGGTGAGCGCTTCCGGCGGGGACGACGCTTTCGACCGGCTCGCCACCCGGCTCAACACAATGCTCGACAAGGTCGAGCGGCTGATGATCGAGCTCCGGGTCGTCACTGACAGCCTGGCGCATGATCTCCGCTCGCCGCTGGCGAGGCTGCGGACCAAGACCGAGAACGCGGTCCTGCTCGCCGATCCGACGCAACGCGAAGCGGCGCTGGGGGGCTTGCTGGTGGAGACCGATCTGGTGATGCGGATGCTCACCATGCTGATCGAGATCAGCCGTTCCGAATCGGTGTCGCGCGATCGCTTTGCCAGCATCGACCCGGCGGCGCTGATCGAGGAGATTGCCGAACTCTACGCGCCAGTCGCCGAAGATGCCGGCTTGCGCTTCATGACCGTGATGGAATCGCATCCGCCCCGGCTCATCCTTCATCGCGAGCTGGTGACTCAGGCGATCGCCAATCTGGTCGACAATGCGCTGCGTCACGGTGCCGGCGGCGGCGAGGTGACGCTGCGGCTGGCGGGGCAGGGGGGAGAAATACGCTTCCAGGTGGAGGATCGTGGCCCCGGCATCGCCGCCGAGGATCGAGAACAGGCGCTGCGCCGCTTCGGCCGGCTGGACAATGCGCGCAGTACGCCGGGGGCGGGCCTTGGCCTGTCGCTGATCGAGGCGGTTGCCCGGCTCCACGGTGGGCGCCTCGAACTGGGCGACAATGCGCCGGGGCTGATCGCTGCGATCGTCGTGCCGGCGTGACCGCAGCGGAAGGGCAGCATCCATGAGCTGGGCGCTCAAGGCGATCCACACTCATGCCTGGGATTTCTGGTTCGCGCGTGCGTCGGTCGCGTTGGTCGCCGGGCTCCAGTTGCTCATGTTCAACGATCTGACGATCGGCCCGCGCTGGCTTGCGCCCGGGCTTGAGATCGCGCTGCTCCTGCCGCTGTCGGCCGCGACCGCCTGGACCCAGGCAAGTGCACGCGAAGCGCGGACCGATCATCACTGGCGGCGTGTGGCCTGGGAACGGCGAATGATCCGCCGCGCCGCGCTCGCCCTGACCGCGCTGATCACCGTCATCAACCTGGGGGCACTGGTCGAACTGATCCATGCGTTGCTTGCCGGGAGCGCGACCAAGATCGGCCAGACGCTGCTGCTCGACGCGCTCAACATCTGGGCGACCAATGTCATCGTCTTCGCCTTGTGGTTCTGGAGCATCGATCACGGTGGCCCGGCGGCGCGCGGCCTGATCGAGACCGAGAAATGCGATTTCCTCTATCCCCAGATGACGATCGGCCAGCCGCGCGAGCCGTGCACCTGGTCGCCGGGGTTCGTCGATTATCTGTATCTGTCGTTCACCAACGCCACAGCCTTCTCGCCGACGGACACGATGCCGTTGTCCCGCCGCGCCAAGATGCTGATGATGATCGAATCCGCCATCTCGCTTTTGACGATCGCGCTTGTCGCGGCGCGAGCGGTGAACATCCTCGCCTGATCCGTTGCTAGGCCGGCCGTCGGTGTCAAAGGCGACGACTGGCGATGATCGGGCCTCCTGGTCCCGACTGGAGCAAAAGGGCTGTCCTGAGGCCGGGTTTGTCAGCGGGCAGGCTGTAGCGCGCCGCAGCGCCAGTCCACTGGCCGAGCGGGACAAGCTGGCGGACGATGTTGCGATGGGGGATCGTCCGCCCGCTATTCTCGCCGGCACGGATTGCCACCGCGATGGTACGAGGATCATAGCGCACCAGCCATAATGTGCCGCGTCCGGCGCCGCTCTGGACGATCGCTGACCGCCCATCGCTAAGGATGACGGGGCCGCCATTGCCCCGATCGTAGCGGACAATCGCTGCATCGACGTCCTCTCGGCGGTTGCCGGTTAGGACCCCGCTGCCGTTGACGATCATCTGCGGTGTCGCGACATTGCCGCGCCCGCCGGCCTTCGCGTAATCCCATTGGCGCCGAGTGTAGGCCGGGTCGCCGAAAATATCCTTCCAGCCGAGCTGATCCCAATAGGTGACCGCGAAACTGAGCGCGAGAACGTCCGGACGATCGGCGATTGCGTTGAGCACGAGGTCGGCGGGCGGGCAGGAGGAGCAGCCCTGGCTCTGATATAATTCGACCACGACGGGATGCCGGGCATCGGCTGCGGCTGCCGGTGCCGTGGCGACTGCGATGGCGGCGAGCAGGATCAG
Source organism: Sphingomonas sp. QA11 (assembly GCF_028473665.1). GTDB lineage: Bacteria > Pseudomonadota > Alphaproteobacteria > Sphingomonadales > Sphingomonadaceae > Sphingomonas > Sphingomonas phytovorans. Next base: position 978,366 of record NZ_CP098774.1, read on the forward strand.
GTTGCGCATGGTCGGTCTCTTCATCTCGATGCCCGCATCGGCTCCCGCCCGCTGGCATTCAGGCTATGATGGATATATACGGCGCAGCGGCAGCGATGGTTACACCACCTTGATGCACCGTTCTTACCCGGGCCCGGTTTATCCCCGCTTCGGTCGCGCGGCCTTGACAGCGCCGACTCGTGCTTCTATCTGCTCGATATTCCGAAACACCGGGTCCCGGCGGCGCTTGTTTGCGCTCGCCGTTATCTTGCGTTTCAGATAGCAACGCGATGAGATGGGGTGGCTGCAGCCATGCACGCCCCGTGGAGCAGGAGAACAAATTTCATGGCTCGTATTGCGGGTGTCAACATCCCGACCAACAAGCGCGTTGTTATCGCGCTGACCTATATCCATGGCATTGGCGACACCAAGGCCAAGGAAATCACTGCCAAGCTGGGTATCACTCCCGAGCGCCGGGTGCAGGACCTGACCGATCAGGAAGTGCTGCAGATTCGCGAAACGATCGACGCCGATCACACCGTCGAGGGTGATCTCCGCCGCCAGACCGCGATGAACATCAAGCGGCTGATGGATCTGGCCTGCTATCGCGGCCTTCGCCATCGCAAGGGCCTTCCGGTCCGCGGCCAGCGCACGCATACCAATGCGCGCACCCGCAAGGGCAAGGCCAAGCCGATCGCCGGCAAGAAGAAGTGATGCGCTGAGCCGTTCCGATGGGGCGGCTCGCCTTCCAGCTACAGGGTTAGGATTTCAACATGGCACGCGAACCTCAGCGCATTAAGCGGCGTGAGCGCAAGAACATCACCTCTGGCGTTGCGCACGTGAACGCCAGCTTCAACAACACCATGATCACGATCACCGATGCCCAGGGCAACGCGATCTCGTGGTCGTCGGCCGGCATGATGGGCTTCAAGGGAAGCCGCAAGTCGACTCCGTACGCGGCGCAGGTCGCTGCCGAGGATGCCGGCAAGAAGGCCGCCGAACACGGCGTCCGCACGCTCGAAGTGGAAGTGAAGGGTCCGGGTTCGGGCCGTGAGTCGGCGCTTCGCGCGCTGCAGGCGGTCGGCTTCCAGATCACTTCGATTCGCGACGTGACCTCGATCCCGCATAATGGCGTCCGGCCCTCGAAGCGCCGCCGCGTCTGATTTCGTCTCGTCCGCGCGCGGTTGATCGCGCCGCGCGGACGATTCCCACATGGCCGGAGTGTCCCCCGCTCCCGCCCAAAACCAAGGGGAAGCCCGTGTCCGTCAATGCTAAGAACTGGCAGGAACTGAAGAAGCCCAATGGCCTCGAAAAGAAGCCGGGCGGCGATCCCAAGCGTAAGGCGACCTTTGTGGCCGAACCGCTCGAGCGCGGCTTCGGCCTGACGCTCGGCAACGCGCTCCGTCGCGTATTGCTGTCGTCGCTTCAGGGCGCTGCCGTTACCTCGATCAAGATCGAGAATGTGCTCCACGAATTCTCGTCGCTGACCGGCGTCCGGGAAGACGTGACCGATATCGTCCTGAACGTGAAGCAGATCGCGCTGCGCATGCAAGGCGAGGGGCCGAAGCGTCTCCAGCTTTCCGCGACCGGCCCAGCCGATGTGAAGGCGGGCGACATCGCGGTTTCGGGCGACATCGAGGTGATGAACCCCGATCTGGTGATCTGCCACCTCGACGAAGGCGCGACGCTCAACATGGAGCTGACCGCCGACGTGGGTAAGGGCTATGTCGCTGCGGTCGCAAACCGTCCGGCGGACGCTCCGATCGGCCTGATCCCGGTCGACGCGCTGTACTCGCCGGTGCGCCAGGTGTCGTACAAGGTCGAGAACACCCGCGTCGGGCAGGAGCTCGATTACGACAAGCTGACGCTGACCATCGAGACCGACGGCACGATCACGCCCGAGGACGCAGTCGGTTATGCCGGTCGCATCCTGCAGGACCAGCTCGCGCTGTTCGTCCACTTCGACGATTCGTCGGTCCGCCCGTCTGCTCCGATCGGTCACGCCGCGCCGTCTTCGGCCGGCGAAGTCTCGGGCGACACCCAGCAGATCAACCGTTACCTTCTCAAGAAGGTCGACGAGCTCGAACTGTCGGTGCGTTCGGCCAACTGCCTCAAGAACGACAACATCATCTATATCGGCGATCTGGTCCAGAAGACCGAAGCCGAGATGCTGCGTACCCCGAATTTCGGCCGCAAGTCGCTGAATGAGATCAAGGAAGTGCTGTCGTCGATGGGGCTCCGGCTGGGCATGGAAATCCCGGGCTGGCCGCCTGAGAACATCGAAGAGATGGCCAAGAAGCTTGAGCAGGAAATAATGGGATAACGAGCTCGGGCCGGGGCAAATGCCCCGGCCCGGTTCGCCCATCGGGCGATTGGCGGTGGCCCTTGACACCGCCTGGTCTGGGGTTCCGTCAAACGGCCCCTTAACGAACGAAGGAAAGATATCATGCGCCATCGCGTAGGCGGCCGTAAGCTTCAGCGGACCTCGGCCCACCGCACAGCCCTGTTCCGCAACATGTCGGCAGCGCTCATCAAGCACGAGCAGATCACCACCACGACCGCCAAGGCGAAGGAACTTCGCCCCTATGTCGAGAAGCTGATCACGCTCGCCAAGAAGGGTGGCCTGTCCAATCGCCGGCTGGCGCATGCCCGCCTGCTCGATGACGCGCAGCTGGTGAAGCTGTTCGACGTGCTGGCATCGCGTTACGCCGATCGCAACGGCGGCTACACCCGCATCATCAAGGCCGGCATCCGCGCTTCGGACGCGTCGCCGATGGCGATCATCGAGTTCGTCGATCGCGATGTCAGCGCCAAGGGCCAGGATTCGGGCCCGGTGATGGGTGACGAGGACTTCGATCAGGCTGCATAAATCGCGCCTGTTCAGGGAGTTGAGAAAGGAGTCGTACCTGATAGGGTGCGGCTCCTTTTTCGTATCAGAAAGTCCCCGATGCGCCACGCCCTCCCGCTGATCGCTCTCCTGCTGGCTGCTCCTGCGGCCGCCCAGACCAAGGCCCCCGGCATGAACTACCCACAGACGACCCGCGGCAGCACGGTGGACGAACAATTCGGCGTGAAGGTTGCCGATCCGTATCGCTGGCTCGAGAATGATGTGCGCACCGATGCCGCCGTCGCGAAATGGGTCGCTGAGGAGAATGCCGTCACCAATGCCTATCTCGCGACGTTGCCCGGCCGGGCCATCTTCGCGGCGCGGATGAAGCAGTTGCTCGACTATGAGCGTTTCGGCGTGCCGGTGAAGAAGGGCGGCCGCTATTTCTACACCCGCAATAGCGGCCTGCAGAATCAGGCAGTGCTGTACGTACGCGACTCGATCGATGGTGTGGGCCGGGTGCTGATCGACCCGAATGCCTGGGCGAAGGACGGTGCGACCGCGCTCGGCGAATGGGTCCCGTCCGAGGATGGCCGCCATATCCTGTATTCGATCCAGGACGGCGGCACCGACTGGCGCACGGTCAAGGTGCTTGACGTCGCGACCGGCGCAATCGCTGCCGACACTGTCGAATGGGTCAAATTCTCCCATCTGTCCTGGGCGAAGGACGGCTCCGGTTTCTATTACTCCCGCTTCGCCGCGCCGGCGGCGGGCGCGAAGTTCCAGGCGCTGAACGAGAACCAACAGGTCTATTTCCACAAGCTGGGCACGGCCCAGGTCACCGACCGCCTGATCTACGCCACGCCCGACGCGCCGAAGCGCGGGCACAATGCGCAGGTCACCGAGGACGGCAAGTGGCTGGTCATCACCACCACCGAAGGCACTGACAACCGCTATGAGATCACCGTTCTCGACCTGACCGATCATGGCGCGAAGCCGCGCACGATCGTGAAGGGCCTTGAGAATGAATGGTCGCTCGCCGGCAATGTCGGATCGACCTTCTACTGGACAACCGACAAGGATGCGCCGCGCCTGCGGATCGTGTCGATGGATGTTCGCGAGGCGACGCCCGCGATTCGCGAGGTGGTGCCGCAGGACAAGGCGGTGCTTGAGGGCGCCGGAATTGTGGGGAGCAAGCTGGTCGCTTCCTATCTGGTCGATGTGAAGTCGGAGCTTCGACGTTACGATCTGGACGGCAGGCCCGACGGGGTGGTGGCGCTTCCCGGCATCGGCAGCGTCGCCGCCACCAGCGGCGCTGAGGACGATAGCGAGATGTTCTACGCGTTCACCAGCTTCGCCACGCCGACGACCATCTATCGCTATGATCTGAAGACCGGCAGCGCCGCGCCCTGGGCCATGCCCAAGGTCGCGTTCGATCCGGGCCTGTACGATGTCTCACAGCGTTTCTACGCGTCGAAGGATGGTACGAAGGTTCCGATGTTCATCGTCCGTCGCAAGGATCTGCCGGCGGGCCCCGCACCGACCCTGCTATACGCTTATGGCGGCTTCAACGTTTCGATGAATCCGGCCTTTTCAGCAACGCGGATCGCGTGGCTTGAGCAGGGTGGGGTGCTGGCGGTGGCCAACATCCGGGGCGGCGGGGAATATGGCAAGGCGTGGCACGATGGCGGCCGCCTCGCCAACAAGCAGAATGTGTTCGACGATTTCATCGCGGCCGGCGAGGATCTGGTCGCCCAGGGCATCACCTCGAAAGACAAGCTCGCTATTCAGGGAGGCTCCAACGGCGGCCTGCTGATCGGTGCGGTGGTCAATCAGCGGCCCGATCTCTTTGCCGCTGCGCTGCCGCAGGTCGGCGTGATGGACATGCTTCGCTTCGACCGCTTCACCGCCGGCCGCTATTGGGTTGATGATTATGGCTATCCCGCGAAGGAAGCCGATTTCCGCGTACTCTACGCTTATTCGCCCTATCACAATATCAAGAGCGGACGGGACTATCCGGCGATCATGGTGACGACGGCGGATACGGACGACCGGGTCGTGCCGGGTCATAGCTTCAAATATACCGCTGCGCTCCAGGCGGCGCAGATCGGCCCAAGGCCGCATCTGATCCGCATCGAGACCCGTGCCGGGCACGGCTCGGGCAAGCCGACGGACAAGGTCATCGCCGAAGCCGCCGACAGCTGGGCCTTCGCCGCGGCCTGGACCGGCATGACGGTCAGGGACGTCGCTACCACGCAGAAGCCCGCAAAATAGTAGGGGATCGAGGCGGAGGGGAAGCTGATATGATTGCGGCGGTACCGGCCGTATCGTGCGGCTGACCGTCTAGCGATCGTCATGCTTCCGGCCGTTCCATTTTGCCCGGCGCGCTGTTATCTGTCCCCTCCATCCTGTTGCACGCTACGGCTTGCTCTCCAGGAAGGTGGTTCATCGTTGCGACAGCACGACTCACCTATCGATACGGCATCGAATCGAAAGGGGACAGGACATGACGATTTTCGGCAAGACGGTCGCGGCTACCACGCTCCTGGCGATGAGCGTTACCGCTGTCCCCGCCGAGGCAGAGCGGTGGGGCTCGCATCATCGCGGCGGCGACAAGATCGACGGCGGTGACGTGCTGCTCGGCGCGGTGCTTGCCGGCGGCCTGTTCGCGATCCTGTCGAGTGTCGGCAAGAAGAAGGCGCCGCCTCCGCCCCAGGCGGTCGCTGCTGAAGAAGCCGCTCCGGTCGTCGGTCCGGAGGAGGGCAATCGTACCCTCTCGATTTCGCGGTCCGATGAGGAAGCCGCCGTCGACGCCTGCGTCTCCTCGGCCGAATCGGAAGGCCGCCGTTACGCCCGCATCGCCACGATCGACAAGGTCACGATCGTCGATCCGGTCGCGTCGGACTTGATCGTCCGCGGTACGCTCGGCCTGCGCGATGATTACAGGGCGGCCGCGACCGACCATCGCGACTTCACCTGCCGCATCGGTGAACAGGGCGTTGAGCAGGTGACGATCGACGGTCCGGTGCTCGCGGCAAACTAAAGCCGCATTGCTGCCCCACCGGGGCTTCCCCACCGGGCCGCATCTGCTATCTGGCCGCATGACACAGCCCAGCGACTCGATCCTCATCGTCGATTTCGGCAGCCAGGTGACTCAGCTCATCGCCCGCCGCGTCCGTGAAGCGGGGGTCTATAGCGAGATCGCCCCCTTCAATTCCGCCTCCGAGGCGTTCGCCCGGATGCAGCCGAGGGGCATCATCCTCTCCGGCAGCCCCGCGTCGGTGCTTGAAGAGGGGAGCCCGCGCATTCCGCAGGAAATCCTCGACAGCGGCCTGCCGATCATGGGCATCTGCTACGGCCAGCAGGTGCTGATGGCGCAGCTTGGCGGCACGGTCACCCTGGGCGACAGTGGCGAGTTCGGCAGCGCGGTGATCGAGGTCACTGACAGCTGCGCGCTTTTCGACGGACTATGGAGCGAAGGCGAGAACCACCAGGTCTGGATGAGCCATGGCGACAAGGTCACGGCGCTCGCCCCCGGCTTCCGTCCCGTCGCCGCGAGCAAGGGTGCGCCCTATGCAATCATCGCTGACGACGAGCGCCATTATTACGCGATGCAGTTCCACCCCGAGGTCGTGCACACGCCGGACGGCGCGAAGCTGATCGCGAACTTCGCCCGCCATGTCTGCGGCCTTTCCGGCGAATGGACCATGGCCGAATTCCGCGCCGCCAAGATCGCGGATATCCGCGCCCAGGTCGGCAAGGGCAAAGTGATCTGCGGCCTGTCGGGCGGCGTCGATTCAGCGGTGGCGGCGGTGCTGATCCATGAGGCGATCGGCGAGCAGCTCACTTGCGTCTTCGTCGATCACGGCCTGATGCGCTCGGGCGAGGCCGACCAGGTCGTCACCCTGTTCCGCAACCACTATAATATCCCGCTTGTCCATGTGAACGCGGAGGAGCAGTTCCTCGGCGGGCTTGCTGGCCTCACCGACCCCGAGAAGAAGCGCAAGTTCATCGGTGGCGCGTTCATCGACCTGTTCGAGGAGGAGGCGCGCAAGATCGGCGGAGCGGATTTCCTCGCCCAGGGCACGCTCTATCCCGACGTGATCGAAAGCGTCAGCTTCACCGGAGGTCCCTCGGTGACGATCAAGAGCCACCACAATGTCGGCGGCCTGCCCGAACGCATGAACATGAAGCTGGTCGAGCCGCTGCGCGAACTGTTCAAGGACGAAGTCCGGGCGCTCGGCAGAGAGCTCGGCCTGCCCGAGATCTTCGTCGGCCGGCACCCGTTCCCCGGCCCGGGCCTCGCCATCCGCATCCCCGGCGAGGTGACCAAGGAGCGCTGCGACATCCTGCGCAAGGCCGACGCCATCTATCTCGAGGAGATCCGCAATGCGGGCCTCTACGACACGATCTGGCAGGCCTTTGCGGTGCTGCTGCCGGTGCGCAGCGTCGGCGTGATGGGCGATGGCCGGACCTACGACAATGTCCTGGCCCTCCGGGCGGTGACCTCGACCGACGGTATGACCGCGGTCGCCTTCCAGTTCCCCGGCGATTTCCTCCCCCGCGTCGCGACCCGGATCGTGAACGAGGTGAAGGGCATCAACCGGGTGACCTATGACTATACGTCGAAGCCACCGGGGACGATCGAGTGGGAATGACGGGTGGCGCAACTATCGGCCTGCACAGCCTACTTGACCGGCGGCGCTCGCCGGATCTTGAGCGTGACGATCTGATTGACAGTTGAGCTGATCGCGATCGGCCGGGACTGTTCGGTCGGCGCGGGGCCGACCATATGGGTCTCATAACCGCCTGGCGGATGGTGATCCGACGCTTGAGGGCCTAACTTGCGTCCGTCATTCGTCGCTTTTCGTCAATCCAGGGTGCGTGGCGGCGGGCGTTCGGCATGTGCATCTTCTGTACGCCGGGGAAGAATACGATGCGCGATTGCGGCGGAAGGTCCGGCACGCAATCCCGCACGAAATGCATCACGCCGTCCTTGGCGGTCCAGACCGCCTCGCCGGCCCCCAGAATATGGCCGAACCAGGCCTGGTCGGTGCCGTTGAGTCCTGCCGCCCGGGTGATCTCGGGTGATCGCTCAGCGTCGAAATCGCGCCACACCTGCGGTCGCGCGCCCGCCGTCATCAACAGCATCGAGCCGTTGTACGGTGTGCCTTCGATCGAATTCGAGCGATAGAGCACGATGTCCTCAGTCCGCGAAAGGATCGCGTCCATCGAGCCCAGGATGGTGCTGTCGAGGTCTATCCAGGCGAAACGCGGGCCGATCAGTTCCACCATATCGGGGGCGAAGGCGCGCAGCCGGCGCCAGCAGCCGCCGAGCGCGGCGGCATTGTCCCACAACGGCAGCACGCGGATTTCGCCATCGATCCCGTTCGGATCGTCGGTGATGCACACCACATCGTGCGGGATCGTCAGATGTTCGGCCAGTTCATGCCTGAGTCGGTTCACCGCCTCCGCCGAATAGTCGAACAGCACGTGCAGCTTGCGGGGATGGCGCCATTTCCACAGGACGATCTGCAGGCGCGCCGCCGGGTCGGACATCGGGTTTCCTTGTTGTGGCCAGCTTCATCCGGTCTTGCGAAACAGGGCGAACCGTTCCTCGCGCGGTTCGAATATGCGGCGGTTGTTCCGGTCGTAACGCCGCGACGGCTCGAGCGAAAGCTGATCGACCAGGAACAGCGGTACATAGCGCTGCGCTACCGACGTTTCCAGAAAGCGGAAGATGGTATGGTACAGGAGTAGCAAGCCCCCGATGGCGAGGTGGCGATCGAAATCTAGCACCGCGCGCTCGAACTGCGCAAAGCTGAGGTGGGGGGTCGGATCGGCTGGCCAGTCATGCACCAGTTCGCGCCGGTGGAGCACGCTGAGGCAAACGATCGCGTCAAAGCTTCCCCCGCCCGCCGCTTCGATGCTGTGGGCAGCAACCAATGAGACCCCAGGATCGGCGAGGCGTCGCCGGGCGCGGCGCAGGCGGGCCCGGTTGATGTCGATTCCGCTCAGGCGCGCCTTCGGGAGGTAATGGCGGAGCGTCTGCAACTCCTCGCCGGTTGAACAGCCGAACGACAGGATGTGAGGCGCCGGATGGTCATGCAACTGATCGCGCAGGGCGGCAAAGAGATCGGGATAGCGGTCGATCGCGCTTCGGCCGCCCTGCTGGAAAAGGTCGTCGGCGCGGTCACGGATCAATCGTCGTTCCTCACGCAGCGCGCTGTCGGCCGCGGTGCGGAGAAGGCCGGCGAGTGGCCGGACACCAGGCACTCGCTTTACCAGCGCGCGGGCAGCACTGATACGGGCCGATCCCGGCCTCACGATATCGTCTCGGTGACACGGTGGAGCCCGGCCTGCTCGCTCAACCGCCCGTCCTCCAGCAGCAATATCCGGTCGGCATGCGCCGCCGTGGCGGGCCGATGAGTCACCAAAAGCACCGCCAGCATCGGGCGTGCCCGGCGTAGTGCCTCGAACAGTCGTCGTTCGACATCGAGGTCGAGCGCGGCGGTGGCTTCGTCGAGGATCAGCAGCCGGTCGGCGCGCAGGATCGCTCGCGCCAGTCCGATGCGTTGGCGTTCGCCCTGTGACAGGGTGTCGACCACGGCGAGCATCGGCTGGTCCAGCCCCATCGGTAACCGTGCCACGATCTCGTCGGCCTGGGCGATCGCAAGGGCTTGGCGCAACGCGCTTTCGTCCCAGACAGTAGAATCGGGAAAGGCGATATTGTCGCGCAGCGTCGCGTCGATCAGCGTGACCGGTGAGGCTGCATAGCCTGTTCCATCGCGGGTCCCGCCGGCCCAGCTGGTTTCTCCCGTGTCCGGCACGATACGGCCGAGGAGAATATCGACCAGTGTCGATTTCCCGGTGCCCGAACTGCCCGTCAGCGCGGTCCAGATCGAAGGCGAGAGCGTCAGATCGACCGAGGCGAGCTGCTGGGGTGCAGTGTGTCTCTCATCGCGCGCGCTATGGGAGTACGATATGTTTGACAGGGTGACGATCGGACCGTGCCGTGCCGTGGCGAGTGGTACCGGCGTCGGCGCGGACGCCGCTAGTGCGGCCATCACGGTATCGAGGTCGGACTGGAAGAAGCTGCGGGTGTGCAATACCGAAGCGAGGCGCCTCAGGCTCGGCAGCAGGCGGACGCTTACCGCCAGTCCGGTCATCAGCCTTGCCGGCTCGACATGCCCACTCAGCAGTTCGACCGCGACCAGCAGCAGCAGGCCGATCACGCCCGCAGTTTCGGCCATCGGCAGCATCAGTTCCTGCGACTGGTTCTGCCGGTCCAGCGCGGTCGCCAACCCCTTGGCGAGTTCGGCATAGCGCTTTCCGAACGCGTCGCCACTGCGATAGAGCCCGATTTCCCGGCTGGTGGCGCTGCTGTCGCGCATCCAGCGCTGCAGCGCAGCGATTCGGTCGAGCCGCAAGCGCGAATAGAAGGAGGCGTTGCGGGTGAGCAGGCGATGGCTCAGCCAGATCAGCACTGCCGGCACGGCCATGGCGAGCAATGGCCATGGCCCGGCCACCCAGGCGAACAATGCCAGCAGCGCGGCGACCACGCACGTCTCGCCCAAGCCGTCGGCGACCGCCAGCAGATAGGTGTTGACCACGCGCACCGCGCTGTCGGTCGCGCGGATCGATCCCGCCACGGGATCGTGATCCGCCCGGCGATCCATCGCTTCGGCCAGGTGCCGACTATAGAGCTGCCGGGCCAGCGCGCCAAGCCAGCCGCGCGCAAAACGAGAGCGCATCCGCGCGATCGTCCAATGCAGCGCGTTCTTGACGATCATCAACGCCACGATCAGCGCACCGAGCGCCATCAGCCGATGGCTGACCGGCATGGTGCCGAGCCACCCGGTGAGTGCGGGCAGGCGCGACTGCGACGCGTTCATCTCCGCGTTGGCGGCCGCGACGACGAGCAATACCAGGGCGCTTAGCGATATCGCTTCGAGTAGGCCGCGCACGGCCATCAGCACCGGCAGAACCGCCAGTGACCATAGCGATCGCCCCTGTTGCAGCGTGCGCACGAGATGCGCGAGCCGCCCGATGTCGCCCCAGGCGCGCTTCCACGATCCCATCACGCGACGCGCTCCGCGGCGCTGTCACCCTGGTGGCCCGGGGTGACGCACCACGCCGATCCTGCGTCGGCCTCATCGGCACCAAGCAACGCGACGTCGACCGCCGCCATCAGGTTGCCGGTGCCTTGCTCACGGCCAAGGCCTTGCGCGGCGAGGGCCCGTGCCGCGCGGCGCGCCGGCACCTGGAAGCGCAATGTTCCGGCCTGCACCCACTCTGCGTCGCGAATCAGGCTGGCATGTGCCAGCGGATGCCAGCGTCGCCAGGCGGGCACGCTGAGCAGCATCACCTGGAACCCGCTGGGGGACTGCAGCCAGATGCTTGCGACCGGGCGAAACGGTAAGTGGCGGGCGCGCCAGCCGGTGCGCCGGATGCGGTAGCCCTTAGCCTGCAACGCCGCCGCGATCGGCATCAGCCTGGTGCCCGCCCGTAGCATCAGCGTTTGGAGCCCGGTGTGGCGGCATGCCGGATCGGGATAGAGTGTCTCGCCCAATGCCAGCCCACCAACCGCAAGCGGATCTCCGGGTGTCAATGCCGGCTCGGCGATCACGTCGGCGACTGTCTCCCTAACGGCGGCGAGGCGCCGCTCCTCAAGTACCCAGGCAGTGCGCAGGCGGTGCAGCAGCCAAGCCGGTCCGTCCAGCCCGAGGTCGCGCTGCCGCCATGCCGCCATCGGCAGTAGATCTCGCCAGTGCGGGGGATAGGCTGGCTCGCCGTCCACCAGCAGGTCGGGCATCGCGTCGAGCCACGCTCGCCATGCTGCCCGCGTCTCACCGGGTGGTCCAGCGCAGAGCCGCAGCAGCGCCGCGTCGCCCGAACGTGTCGAGGCATCCCGTTGCGTCACGACTGTTCCTGTCGTGTCCCGCGGGCGCGCCGCTCTCGCAGAAACGTCGGTTCACGCCAGCGCCGGATGATTGCCCGGGCGAAGGCGCTCGGGGAACCCGCACCCCATCGGCGCGCCAGCACCGTGATGAAGGGCAGGGGCGTGTGAAACGCCCTGCCGGCTTGGCGCTGGCAAGCGTTCCAGGCCAGCCGCAGCCGGAGCGATCGGTCTGAGGAATGCGAGAGCCGTGCCGATTGCTGGAAATAGGCGCGGTCGAAACCGGCCATCGGCAGTGCGACGAGGCTGTCGAGAGTCGCGGTTGGTATCGGACTGGCGAGATGATCGGCCAGATAGCTGAGTGCCGCCGCGACCAGCGGCCCGCAGCGGTGCCGCGCGGCCTCGGCTTCGAGCAGCGCCCAGCGGAAATCCCGGCCCTGCCGCTTCAGGATGAGATCCGCGTCGAGCATCCAGCGCACCGAAAGCTGATGGATGCTGCGGCCGTAGCCGTGGATGCAGGCGTGCAGCACATGATGTTCGGGTGCCAGCGTGAGTGCCGCTCCGGCGCCCAGCGCCTCGAACGGCTGCGCCGCTGCCCAGAGGCCGTCGTCTGAGCCTTCCCACAGCGACGCGGCAAACACATGGTGATGCAGGTCGACGCTGACGCGGAGATCGGGCTGGTGGAAGGCCATCGCGTGGATATTGATCCCCGGGATCGCCCTGCCTTGCGCTTCCTCGCCACGTGGCACGAAGCCGAGCTTCAGCAGCAGGGCTTCGGCGGTGGGATAATCGGCCGGCGCCACCGCGATGTCGAGGTCACTCATCGGTCGGCATGCGGGAGATGGATAGAATGTCGTGGCCAGCGGAAAGCCTTTGAGGAACAAGGGCCTGATTCGCTCGTCCTCGAAGGCCATGCCGATCTGTCGCGCAACGTGCTGGAATAGCATGAAGCGTGCTGCTGTCCGCCGATATCGGATTTCCATGTCGGTTCGGATGGTGTCGGAAAGGTCCTCCGTGCAGCGCTTGCCCCGCAGCGCCGGCAACAGGCGCAGGATTCCGGCATCGGCAGTCCGGGCTGCCGCCTTGGCGAGCAGGTCGATCGCGCAGGGCGTCAAAGGGGCGTCGAGCGCGATCGCGCGCAGGAGATCACGCAGTGCCGGCGCTGGCTCGTCCCCGAAATCGCGCAATCGCGGCCGATCGGTCACCGCAGCGAATCCGCCAGATCGAACAACAGGTCTGGCACGCCCGCCACGCCGTCACCCAGTTCCAGGCGATAGCTCGGCAGGTCGTGTACCAGGGCAGTGAGCGCGTCGTATTGCATGCGGCGGTCCTGCGAGGGGACATGCCGCATGAAGCGCAGCCCCGGCATGAACCGGCGGAGCGTCTCGGCGGTGCCGGCCCGTGCCAGCCGTGGCCGGCCGCTTTGCCCCAGGACCGGGAGCACCAGCGCCCGGATCGGCGCGACGCGCAGCATCATGTCGCTGTTTGCCGAGCAGGGCAGCAGCATCACACCCTTGGCATCCGCCGGCGCTCCGAGTGGCCGGCGCACGTCGCCGGGCAGATGCCGGAACATTGCCTGTGACTGCGCGGTCAGGCAGCAGCTTCGGTACATCGAATGACCCTCATGCAGCGCGCCGTCGCGTTTCACGATCAGGCAGTCTTCGCCTACCAGGCGGAAACCCGCTAGCAATGCCGCGAGGCATGTCGTGGATTTACCGCTGCCGTTTGGGCCGACCAGCAAAAGTCCCGGTTCGTCCGGTCCGCGGGCGATCACTCCGCCATGCACCGCCGGACGTCCCAGCCGCGCCAGCAATGGCAGCAGTCCGACCTGGAACGGACGCGCCATGCCGAGCCGGGTGAGCGAGTCGACACCCGGGAAGGCGCAGGTCAGGCGCCGCCGCGCGATGTCGCTCTCTTCGAGAGACTGCCCGGGAGGAACGGGGACGCCGGTCTCGGCGATACTCCAGGCGTCGATCTCGATCGTCACCTCGGCGTCGATGCAGGTTGATGCGATATGATGGAGCGGTTCGAACAGCCGCGCGGCGAGGGCAGGGCCCGCGACGCGGATCCGGATGGCGACACCCGCTATGACGACATCTAGCGTCTCCGGTGGGACGCGGGCACAGGCGGCGGCGAAAGCGGCGCCGGGATCTGCGGTCATGTCGACCAGTGATGCACGGGGCGCAACGCGCCTTCCTTGCGTCGCCGGTCGAGGTTGCGCTTTGCGATGGTCAGGAAATCGTCGATGACTTGGTTTGCATTGGTCAGACTGTGGTTGGATCCGTGAATCCGCCGTAACACCAGCACCTCTTCAACGATCGCCGGTCTCAACTTCAACGCATCGGCACGCAAGAACCAGTCCTGGTCAGCGCGGGTGAGCGTGCCGGTGTCGAATGCGCCGACGCGGTCGAAAGCGGCACGGCGCATGAGGAGACATTGCATCAGCCGCCCGAGCCTCGGGCTGTCGTCGAGTGGTCCCGGCTTTTCCCCGTCCATGGCGATGTGGCGTACGAGGGTCAGGCTGTAATCGGCTGCCGGATCAGCTTCGAGCGCCGCAAGCTGGGCCGCGATCTTGCCGGGCAACCAAAGGTCGTCCACATCGAGAAAGGCGATGAAATCCCCACGCGCCAGCACGACGCCGGCATTGCGCGCAGCCGCGACGCCCGCCTGCGCTTGCCGGTGCACGCGGACCCCATCGAAGCCGGCAGCGATTGCGCCTGACGCATCCGACGATCCGTCATCTACGACGATGACCTCAAGCTCAGCCCCGCGTTGGTGCAGAATACTGGTTAACGCCTGCGCCAGGAAGGCCCCGCCATTGTGCACCGGAACGATGCAAGAAACACGCGCGCTCGGGCTGCGATCAGTCACGACGGTATCCTGAGCCCGTCCGGGTCAGGCCCGCAGCGGCGGATCGAGGGCAAAGGCCTGTTCCATGTCGTCGAAGGCGAGCAGGCTCGGCGGTGCGTAGGTCGCGAAACCAGGTACACGCCCGACCGGGTTTCGTGGCGGAGTGGCCTCGCCGATTGGCTCCAGCAGGCCGATTTCGATCAGATGCGCAATGAAGGTGCGGACGTCTTGGGCGACATCTTCACTCAATACATCGCAGCTTGCGGTAATGTTTCTGACGATCGAATCAAGATTATCTCCATCTGCAATGGCTTCCCAGATGAAGGCGCCCACTTCATTGGAGGAATAATAGAGTCCATTCTGCAGGTTGATGACGACTAATTCCCCATCCATTACCTTGCCGGCCACATGGGTCGCTATAGAGATTGGGCAGAATTGCACCTGCGGTCTTTCAATATTTAAGGGGTCGGAACTGCTTGTAAAGCTGTTCGCTTCCCTACGAATCGAAGGGCCGAAAGTCAATTCGATGAGGCGCTGTCAATGGTCGCCCCGACTGGCTGACGGGAGCGTGGCGTAGGGCAGGTCGGCGGGGCAAGGCCGGATAGCTATGCGCCCGATGGCAGGTAACGCTACTTGCCTACCCTGCTGCGCAGGTGCTCGGCCAGCCGGATCGAAAGCGTGATGATCGTGAAGGTCGGATTGGAGATTCCGGTCGATGGAAAGACGGAGGAGCCTGCGACATAGAGATTGTCGAGCGAGTGCACCTTGAGGTTAGCGTCGACCACGCCCTGGGTTGGGTCGGCCGACATGCGCGTCGTTCCGATATGGTGACCGTTGACGACCAGCTGGCCCTTCACGCTTTCCCATGAGGGATAATAGACATCGCCGTTCAGGGCGTTGACCGCGGTTTTGAACAACTGGGTCGACTGGGTGTAGGTCGTCTCGTCCCTTTGGCTGAGCTGCCACGTGATACGAGTCTGTCGCTGCCCGAAGACCTTGTCGAGCGAATCGGCGAGCCTGACGCGGCTGTCGGGATTCGGGGCCATTTCGAAATAATATTGGCCGCCGCCGGCCCAGAACCAGCAGCTGCCGATGCCCAGCGCCCGTTGCTGGTCGGCGCTGGGGGAGAATCGGCCCGTCACCGTCACCCCATTCTGGTCCTGCCACCTGACCGGGCGCGCGCCGGAGAGGGTGTCGCCGTTCATCAGCCTTGTCTGGCCCGCGGTGAGATAGGGTTGCGTGATAGAAACGACGCCGTTGGCGGAGAGCGGGTGGCACATGAAATAGCGGCCGACCTGGTCATGCTCGTTACCGGCATTGGAGAGCAGGAGCTGGCGCGCGTTGGCGACCGCGCCGCATGCCAGCACGAAGACATCGGCCTTGATGGTGAATTCGGTCGCCTTTTGCGGGGTTGTCCGGACGTTCATACTGGCCACGCGAACTGACTGCACAGCGCCCCGGCTATGGTCGATATCGAGCAGGCTGGCGTTCAGGATCACGTCGGCCGCGCTTTCCCCGATGGTGATGCCGTCGAACGTCCGGGTTGAGAAATTCAGATAATTCTGGCCCATGAACTGGTACATTTCGGTATCGAAACCGGCGAGGCCGGGAACTTCCGCTCCCAGGATGTCGGCCCAATATTCGGCGCTGAAATTATCGGCATGGAGCACGCAGAACGCGGCTGCTTTCGCATAATAGGAGTCGAGGTCAGAGCGGCTGATCGGCCAGCCGGGAAAGCCCGGACGCGCCTCGAAATCGATCGGGTCGAGTGGCCGGGACTGGCCGCCCCAATGCGCGGAGGTGCCGCCATAGATGCGCTCGCGCTCCCAAGCGCTGTTGGTCTGTCCTGAATAAGGCTGGATGAGGAACTGGGGCTCGTTGGAGGTGAACAGGCCATCCGATATACCCTCGTAGAGCAGGGTCTTGTCCGGCCAGCTTGCCTGGAAATTATCACCGGCGGCGCGGTAGTCGCGGCTTCCCTCGATCAGGGTAACCTTCAGTCCCGCCTTTTGCAGATGCCACGCTGCGGTGATCCCCGCCGGACCTGATCCGATAATGCACACCTGAGTCGAAACTACGGTGCCGTTGGAGATATCCCTGCCGTCTCTGATCATATGACCTCACCCCAAGATATCGTGAAGATAGTGTGGCGTACAAAGCTGGTCGATTTTCAGAGCGTTTTTAACGTTTCGAATGAGAGATGTATTTACGGAGTTGTAGCCGAACTGGTTCCTTGGATTGGGAATGTTTGTCTTGGTGAAGTTCTATCTGCGCGCCAAGGGCTGGTAGTGCGACGTGATGGGCTGAATGTTCGTCGATCGTTCGGTCCTGGAACACGGTTATGCTCACGTCGCTTTCTGCTGCCCTTGACCAGGACGGCGTCGGGCAAATCTCGACGGAACAGGCGCCGGCCTCGAATTCCTGTTTGACGATCGTTCAACAACCGGGGACAAGCACCGGATCGATGAAGATCGGGAGGAAATGATGGGGTCCAGGCTGATTGCGCGCATCTTGGGGATAGCGGCGTCGGCCGCGCTGGCAATAGCTCCTGCCACGGCCGAGACCCTCTATGTTCGTGCCGGGAAGCTGGTCGATACCGAAAAGGGTCTGGTCCTCACCGACCGGCTGATCCGTATCGACGACGGGCGCGTAACCGCCGTGACACCTTGGGCACCGCCGCCGGCGGGCGCGGTGGTAACTGACTGGAGCGGCTACACGGTGCTGCCCGGCCTGATCGATATGCACACTCATCTCGTCGACTCGGAACAGTCGGCCAATGTCGCCGAACCCCTGCTGCATTCGGGGGCCGATATCGCGCTGCTCGGCGCGAAGCATGCACGCGATACGCTTGCGGCAGGCTTCACCAGCGTCCGCGACGTCGGCACGTTCCGCGCATTTGGTGACGTTTCGCTGCGCAACGCGATCGACAGAGGGCTGGTCGAAGGGCCGAGAATGAGTGTCGCCGGCGCTTATCTCACCGTCCCCGGCGGCGGCGGCGAGGTCACCGGCATGGCCCCCGATGTCGAGGTTCCCGCGATCATGCGTATGGGCGTGGTCACCGGCCCCGCCGACATGACGGTCAAGGCGCGTCGCCTTTTCCAGAATGGCGCCGATTTTCTGAAGCTGATCGCGACCGGCGCCGTGCTCGCCGCCGGTACAGAGCCCGGTGCGCCCGAACTGACCGAGGAGGAGATGCATGCCGCCGTCGCCGAGGCGGCGCGCAACGGCAGCTATGCCACCGCCCATGCGCACGGGGCCGAGGGCATCAAGCTGGCGATCCGCGCCGGTGTGCGCTCGATCGAGCACGCCTCGCTGATCGACGACGAGGGTATCGCGCTGGCGAAAGCAAAGGGCGTCTGGCTGGTGATGGATATCTATAATGGCGACTATATCGACCAGGTCGGCAGGCGCGACGGATGGTCCGCCGAGATCCTACGCAAGAATATCGAAACGACCGACGCCCAGCGCGAGGGGTTCCGCAAGGCGGTGCGGGCGGGCGTGAAGATCGCCTATGGCACCGATGCGGGGGTCTATCCGCACGGCATGAATGCGCGGCAGTTCAGCTACATGGTCCGTTTCGGCATGACGCCGATGCAGGCAATCCAGTCAGCGACGACCAGCGCCGCGGCGTTGATGGGCAAGTCAGCTGACGTCGGTGCCGTCTCGCCCGGCCATTATGCCGACATGGTCGCCGTGAAGGGCGATCCGCTCGCTGATATCGCGCTTCTCGAAAAGGTCGATCATGTCATGAAGGGCGGCAAGCTGGTCAGATAACCCCTTATCCGCTGTGTTTTCCGAAGCGGGCCTCCATGAATCATACCGGACTCGGCATCCACTCTTCCTCAGGCAGTATGAGTGTGCGGGTCGCGGCTAACGCATTAGCATTGACTAATGTATTAGTCTTGGCTAATGATTTGCCCATGCTCGAAGCCGTCGCCATCACCGCCGTCATGCGCACGCTCGCCGATCCGACGCGGCGCGGCATCTTCGAACGTGTCGTCAATGCGAAGGAGATCACCGTTGCCGACCTGACCAAAGGCAGCGGCGTCACCCAGGGCGCCATTTCCCAGCACCTGAAATCGCTCAGGCAGGCCGGTCTCGTCGCCGAGCGTCCCGAGGGACGCAACGTCTATTACAGCGCCCGGCCCGATGGCCTTGCCCCGCTGGTCGACTGGATGGACCATTACGGTGTCTTCTGGCGTGACCGCTTCGCTGATCTCCGCTCTCTTCTGAAGGAAATCGATCCATGAATCAGGTTGTGCCGAAGGCTCCGGAATCCCGGGTCGAAACCTATGATATCGTCGTCGACGAGGTCTTTCCCCACGCGCCCGAGACGATCTGGAAAACGCTGACTGACGGCACCGCCATGGGCCGCTGGCTGATGGCGCCGACCGGGTTCGAGCCGGTGGAGGGCACCCGCTTTACCTTCCAAACCACCCCTGCCGGCGAATGGGATGGCGTGATCAATTGTCAGGTGCTCGAGGTCGTGGAGAATCAACGCCTCGCCTTCGCCTGGAAGGGCGGGCACGAGGGCAATGCGGGCTATGGCTCGCCACTCGACACGATCGTCACCTGGACGCTCACCCCGGCTGGGGACGGCGCCCGCGTCCACATGGTTCACTCGGGCTTCGAGCTACCGAAGAACGAGCGCGCCTTCTCTACGATGAGCCAGGGCTGGAAGAAGGTGGTGCCGACGATGGCTCAACTCGCCGGCGACGCGGACTTGTGAGAGGGCGGATCGGGCCGACAGCTTCCGCTGGACGGGAAAGAAGATCGCGCGCTTCCAACCTTCACCATGATGCCGCCGACGGAGGGCAGGGTTAGCTGAACCGATACGGATCGAAGCATTCCGCATCTGGATCGGTCGCTCCGGAAAGTGCCGCTGCGATCAGCTCGGTTCCCAGCGCGGCGAAGCTCACCCCGTTTCCGCCGAACCCGCTCGCCAGCCAGAGATTGTCATGGTTTCGCGCCCGACCGATTGCCGGCAACCCATCCGGCGATGATCCGAACGCTGCCGCCCATGCGCAGTCCACCGTGATGTCCTCGACCGCGATCATCGCCGCCAGCTTTGCGCTGATCGTACCGCGCTTGGTTTCGATCAGCGCATCGCGCTGCCGGGCGTCGTCGAAATCCTCATCCTCGCCGCCGGCGATCACCCGGCCGTCTGCGGTGGCTCGTGTGTAGAGATAGGGCGAGGATGCTTCCCAGATCATCGCATTTTCCCGCCATAGCGGTGCGCGCCCGGGCGCTGTCGCGATCGCATAGCTCGATCCGACGGTGAAGGCGGCGGGCAGGAACCAGACGGCGCGCTCATATCCTGGTGCGAGGATGACGGTTTTCGCCTCGATCCGTCGCCCATCGGCGCCGTGCAACATTGACCCGCCGCCTGTTTGCTCGATGCGCGCCACGTCGAATGGAAAACAGGCCGCGGCGCCACGCGCTCGCGCCTTGGCGAGTAGGCCGAGCGTCAGCCGCACCGGATCGACCTCATAGCTTCCGGCCGAGAGCAGCGCGGCGCGGGGGGCGATATCGAACCGCCCAGCCACGGTCGCGGCATCGAGATAGTCGGATGGCAAGCCCGCAGCCCGCCGCGCCTCAGCTTCTGCCCGGAGTGCCTGCTCATCGAGCAACGTTCCAGCCAGATATAATTCGGGTCGGTCGATCCGCCCGCATTCGATCTCTGCATCGTCTATACGTGCTGCCAGCCTCTCCACCGCCGCGAACACGCGCCGCCAGCGTCGTGCGGCTTCCGCCATGCCGATCGTCCCGGCCAACCGGGTCAGGGGGACATCGGCTGCCCACATCACCAGTGCTGTGGAGGCGGCCGTGCTGCCATGGGCGGGAGGTCGGCGGTCGAGCAGCAGCACGCGACGGCCCTCGCCTGACAATCGTTCCCCCAGCATCGCCCCCATCACACCCGCGCCGACAATCGCGATGTCGACGCTATCCGAAGGAATCGGATCGGAAGTGAGAGTGTTATCATCGATCGCCACCCAGCATGGATGGCCACCACGAAGATCCCGGCGTTCGGTCAGGTCCACATATGTCTCCGAAAAGTCGTATCGTCAGGTAGCGGGGGAGGCGGTGGCACGGTATCGGCGGAGATAGCGCGATCACCGGATCGCGAAGTCCAAGAGTGCGAACTACCGGGAGGCTTAATTGGCTCCGTGTACCCATCATCAAAAACGCGGCCCGCCAATTCGGGTGGCGTTCGTTTCGGCGAAATCGGAAGAGTCGCGCGCGATCAGCCACAGGTTCGATCCGACGTGGATTTTATCGATCCGGGGATTGCATCACGCGATTTAACCGGGAAGAAATGTCGTCATTCGCACAACATGGGAGTTCTTCGTGACCAATAAGCCTCTCGCGCTTGTTCTTGCCGCCGGCGTCATCCTCGCTCCTGCCATGAGCGCCGCGCAGGACAGTCCCGCGCGCGACAAGAGTGCAGCCACATCCAATGCCGACAAGATGAAGAACGAGGCGGAGGCCGCCTGGGCCAATGCGCCCATCGCCGAAACAGAGACGACTCATCGCGACGCCGTCACCATCGACGGGCGTCGCTACGCTTATACCGCCTCGGCCGGCACGCTCACGATCCGCGATATCGAGGGGAAGCCGACTGCCTCGATGTTCTACACCGCCTATACGCTCGATGGGGTGAAGCCGGGGACGAAACGGCCGGTCACCTTCCTCTACAATGGTGGGCCGGGCAGCCCCTCCTTCTGGCTTCGCATGGGGTCGTTCGCGCCGATCCGTCTTCGTACGACCAATCCCGAATTCATCCGGCCTGCGCCCTATGACGTCGGCCCCAATCCGGATTCGCTGCTCGACAAGACCGATCTCGTTTTTCTCGATGCGATCGGCACCGGCTATTCGCGCCCGCTGGGTGATATGAAGCCCGCTCAATTCTACGGTGTCGACGAGGACGTCGATGCCTTCGCCAAGGGCATCATTCGCTACGTTACCAAATATGGGCGCTGGATGAGCCCGAAGTTCCTGCTCGGTGAAAGCTATGGGACGTTGCGGTCGGGCGCGCTCGCCTATCAACTGCAGGATCGCGGCATGGCGTTGAACGGCGTCGTGCTGCTGTCGTCGATCATGAACTATGGCTATCGCCAGCCGGGGCTCGACCAGGTCTATCTCAACTACCTGCCCAGCTATGCAGCGACCGCCTGGTATCATAACCGGCTGCAGAACCGGCCTGCCGACGTCGCCACGATCGTTGCACGGGCGCGGGCCTTTGCCACGGGACCCTATATGTCCGCGCTTGCCAAGGGGCAGTCGATCCCGGATGCCGAGCGCGATCAGGTCGCCGATCAGATGAGCCAGTTGATCGGCCTGTCTCCCGAATTCATCAAGCGGGCGAACCTTCGGATCGACCTGGCTCGGTTCCAGAAGGAATTGCTGCGCGGGGAGGCGCGGACGGTTGGCCGGTTCGACTCGCGTTACACCGGCATCGACACCGATGCGGCGGGCGAGCGGCCGGAGACTGACGCGTCGTCCGACGCGATCTCGGGTGCGTACATCGCCTCGTTCCACGATTATCTCTCGACCACGCTCGGCTACAAGACCGACTTGCCCTATCGCCTCTCCGCGCGCGATGCGGCTGGTTTCACCTGGAACTGGAAGCATGAGGGCCCCGGCCGTGGCCAGGGCCAGAACAACCCCAACACCGCCGTTGACCTGGGTGCTGCGATGCGGAGCAATCCGTACCTCAAGGTGCTGTCGATGAACGGCTATTACGACATGGCGACGCCATTTTTCGGGACCGAAAACGACCTGGGGCACATGATGCTTGAAAGGTCGCAGCAGGCGAACCTGCAATTCACTTATTATCCCGCCGGTCACATGACCTATCTGAACCCGGCTGCGTTGCGCCAGATGAAGATCGATCTGTCGCGCTGGTACGACGAGGCGGTCAGTGACGCCCGCTCCGCAACCCCGCCCGTTCCGCCAACGAACAGCGCGGCGGAAACGAGTCCGGTGGCGAATTGAACCCGTGGCGGCGGGGTGATGCGCTGGCTTTGCAGCGTATCACCCCGCCGTCCGGCATCCCTTGAAAGCTTGCGCGACGTTCCCGGCTGAGCGACAGCGCGATCATGTCGGAACGCCTCGAACTCACCCTGCGCGAAGCGATCTCCCCGGACGCGCCCGCGATCATCGCGCTTTGGCAAGCCTGTGGCCTTACCCGCCCATGGAACGACCCGCAGGCGGATTTCGCCCGGGCGATCGCCGGGCCGACCTCGACGGTCCTGGTGGTGGAGCAGGAACGGGTCCTTGCCGGTTCGGTCATGGTGGGTTTCGACGGACATCGCGGCTGGGTCTATTATCTGGCGGTGGTGCCCGATCATCGCCGGAGCGGTCTGGGGCGTATTTTGATGAATTCGGCGGAGGTCTGGCTCCGTGCTCGCGGCGCTGCCAAGATCCAGCTCATGGTGCGCGACGACAATCACGCCGCGCTCGGTTTTTACGAAGCGCTCGGGCTCGAACGGCAAAAGGTCGTGACGCTCGGCAAATTTCTGAAGGATTGAAGGCAATGGCGGCGACGCTCTACGGCATCAAGAATTGCGACACGATGAAGAAGGCCTGGACCTGGCTTGACGCGCACGGCGTCGCCTATGATTTTCACGACTATAAAAAGGCTGGAATCGACGAGGCAACCGTGCGTCGCTGGGCAGGGCAGGTGGGCTGGGAAGTGCTGCTCAACCGCGCCGGGACCACTTTCCGCGCGCTCTCCGACGCTGACAAGACGGATATCGGGGAAGACAAGGCGATCGCGCTGATGCTGGCCAATCCGTCGATGATCAAACGCCCGGTGCTTGATACTGGCAGCAAGCTGCTGGTCGGGTTCAAGCCGGACACCTATGATATGGCAGGGCTTGGATAGCAGGAGGACCGATCATGCCGACCGCGCGCTGGAACGGGGCGGTCATCGCCGAATCCGATGATACGGTGGTGGTCGAGGGCAATCACTATTTCCCGCCGGAAAGCGTCAATGGAGCGCTGCTCGAGGCAAGCGCATCGCATACTCGTTGTCCATGGAAGGGAGAGGCGAGCTACAAGTCGATCGTCGTCGGTGGAAAGCGCAATCCGGACGCAGTCTGGTTCTATCCCGATCCCTTGCCCGCTGCGGCCGAGATCAGGGGGCGGTTTGCGTTCTGGAAGGGCGTGTCGGTCGAATAGGGAAATATTCGCTCGCTTGACCTTTCTCGCGAATGATTGCGAAGCTTTCCGGACGCCTCTCAACTAGGTCCGATTCAGTTCAAAATATTGCCCTTCCAGCATAAAAGGCGCACTATCTCCGCCTCACCAATGGAGGGGAGCAGGTCATGACAGAAGACGGCGAACAGCCACCTGTTTGGTACTATGTCGTTGGCGGCATACTCGCGCTGTGGAATGCGATCGGCTGCTATTTCTGCTATATGCAGTTCATCCACGGTCCCGAAGCGATGGGACCAGCGACTGAATATGATGTCGCGCTCTACGCAAGCCTGCCCGGCTGGTATAATTATCTTTTCGCCCTCGCGGTCATCACGGGTCTGCTCGGCGCGATCGGCCTGCTGACCCGATCGCGCGCAGTCGGGATTCTTTTCATCGTCTCGCTGGTCGCGACGGTCATCCAGTTCGGCTATCTCTTCGCCGCCACCGATATCATCGCGCACAAGGGGGCAGGCATGGTGTTGCCCTTCCCGATCCTGATCATCGTGATCGGTGTCTTCTCGATCTGGTTCGCCGGGTTCGCGAAGAAGCGGGAATATCTGCGCCCCTGAAGGCCAATGTTGGGTGGGAGGGATGTCACTCCTCCCACTGGAACACCTCTTCGAGCGGCTTGCCGAACACCCGGGCGATACGGAACGCTGCCTCGAGCGACGGGGAATATTTCCCGGCCTCGATCGCGGCGATCGTTTGTCGCGTCATCCCGATGCGCGCGCCGAGATTGGCCTGGGTCATCTCCCCCGCCATGAAGCGCAGGGTGCGGATATGGTTGCCGATCGGGGTGCTAGCCATGCCGGTCCTGGCGACGGGCAAGGTTGACGGTGCCGTGCTGCGGCATCACGCCCGCGCCGTTCATGCTCGATTGCCTCGTCATCTCAACTCCCCCGGCGATAGAGAAACAGCAAGGTGCCGGCACGCACCAGTTCGGCGAGCACGAGCGCCAGCAGCAGCACGTTGCTGATCACGATCGGTACCAGCGTGTCCGGCTTGCCGGCCAGCCAGGCCGGGGCGGTGGCAATGGTCAGCGGCGCGACCACGGTAAGGGTCGCCACCAGCGCGCTCAGCGTGATGAAGGCAGGTCGATAGGCCAGCAGCGCGAATTCCCGGTCCCGGTCGTCCGCCGGCGCGCCGGCCTCTTTCGGGGACATGATCGACAATATGATTGCCACCACGATCTGGACCACGGTCAGCGCGATCACCGCGAGGATGAAATTACCCAACTCCGTGCCGACGTTGAAGCTCGGTCCTTCGATCGCCCGTACGAATCCCCGGAAATACCAGCCCCAGATCACGACCGTCGCCATGACCGATCCCCACATCATCCTTTCCCGAAACGCCATCAGATCCTCCAGCGTCAAATCAATGTAACATAATGTATAGAATATTTTACATTGAGTCAAACTGGGCAAACATTGCGCTGGCGCGGGCATATGCGGTGGCTGGCTTCCCCGATGTTGCGGCGCTAACAGCGGCGCATGTCCACGACCTTCACGATCGATACCTCGACCAGCCGCGCGAATCCGACGCCGGCTCCGATGAAGCGGCTCACCATCCCGGCCTTGCGCAAGGCCAAGGACGGCACGCCGCTGGTGATGCTCACCGCCTATACGGTGCGCACCGCGCAGTTGCTCGATCCGCATTGCGACCTGCTGCTGGTCGGGGACAGCCTTGGCCAGGTCGTCTATGGTTTGCCGTCGACGGTACCCGTCACGCTGGACATGATGGCGGCGCACGGCGCGGCGGTGGTGCGCGGCAGCTATCATTCGGTTGTCATCATCGACATGCCGTTCGGCAGCTATGAGGCATCCCCTGAAAAGGCGTTCGAAAACGCCGCCTGGCTGCTCAAGCAAACCGGCGCTGCCGGCGTGAAGATGGAAGGCGGCGAGGCGATGGCGCCGACGGTCCGCTTCCTGGTCGAGCGTGGCGTCCCGGTGATGGGGCATGTCGGCCTCACGCCCCAGGCGGTGAACGTGCTCGGCGGCTATGGTGCGCGTGGTCGCACGCCTGAGGAAGCGGCGAAGATCGTGGCCGATGCGGTCGCGATCGCCGATGCGGGCGCCTTCTCCATCGTGATCGAGGGCGTGGTCGAACCGATCGCGATCGAGATCACGCGGAAGGTGGCGTGCCCGACCATCGGCATCGGGGCTTCGGCGCTGTGCGACGGGCAGGTGCTGGTGGCTGAGGACATGCTCGGCATGTTCGAGCGCACGGCGCGTTTCGTGAAGCGCTTCGACGACTTGTCCGGCCGCATTTCCGCCGCGGTTGAAACCTATGCCGCTGACGTCAGATCCCGCAGCTTTCCGGGTCCGGAGCAGACTTACGCACCCAAGGATTGATCCTTCCGTTTGTACGCGGCCATCGCTAAGGTCCGCCCCTTTCCAGCCTTCGCCCCATGGAGCATCCCTTGGCCGTTAAGCCGAATACCGACGAAGCATTTCTGCGTGAGGTGGACGAGGAGCTTCGCCGCGATCAGCTCGCGAGCATGTGGACGCGTTACGGGCGCTGGCTGATCGTCGCGATCGTCGCCGGCCTCGCCGCGTTTGGCGGTTTCCTCTATTGGGAATATCATAGCGCGCAGGTCGCTGGCGAGCAGGGCGAGAAGCTTCAGGTCGTCTATGACGAACTGGCCGCGCAGAAGGTTGGCAGCGCTGAGAAGGGCCTGGTCGAACTCGCCGGCTCGAGTGTCGGGGGATATCGCGCGCTGGCGCTGTTCACTCAGGCGGACCTGCTGCTGCAGAAGGAAGATCTGAAGGCCGCCGCCGCCAAGTTCGCCGCGGTCGCGGGGGACAGCTCGGTCGGTCAGCCGCTGCGCGATCTGGCATTGATCCGCCAGACCGCCGCCGAGTTCGATACGCTCAAGCCCGATGTCGTCGTCAACCGGCTGCGGCCGCTGGCGGTGAAGGGCAATCCCTGGTTCGGCAGCGCGGGCGAGCTCGTCGGCGCCGCCTATCTTCAAATGAACAAGCCCGATCTCGCGGCGCCGCTTTTCGGGCAGATCGCCCGGGACGAGACGGTCCCCGACACGATCCGTCAACGCGCGGTTCAGATCGCTGGCACCATGGGCATCGACGCGGTCGGCCCGGTTGAGGAAAAGAAAGCGCAATGATGTACAAGAACCGAGCGGTGCTGGCGTGCGCCGCGCTCCTCGCGCTCAGCGGCTGCGGGATATTCAAGGGCGGCGGCAAGAAGACGCCGGTGTTGGGTGATCGCGTGCCGATCCTCATGTCCGAGAGCGAAGTGACGTCCGACAAGTCGCTGGCAGACGTCCAGGTCCTGCTGCCCGCACCCGAAGTCAATGAAAACTGGGCGCAACCCGGTGGCAGCGCCGACAAGTCGATGGGACAGCTCGCGCTGGGCGCCACGCTGACTCGGGCATGGACCGCCTCGGTCGATGGGGGCTCCAACCGCCAGCGGCTCGGCGCGGCACCGGTGATCGCCGATGGCCGGCTCTACGCGATGGACGTGGACGCCAATGTCCATGCCTTCACCGCTGACACTGGCTCGCAGGTCTGGACGACCAACATCTCCAAGAACGAGAAGAAGACCCGCAGCGCTCGTTTTGGCGGCGGCGTCAGCTACGACAATGGCAAGGTCTATGCGACCGACGGCCTGGGTGACGTGGTGGCGCTCGATGCGAAGACCGGTGCTGAAGTCTGGCGCGTCAAGCCGGGTGGCCCGCTGCGCGGCTCCCCGACGATCGACAATGACAACCTTTATGTGCTGACCCAGGACAATCAGCTGTTCGCGCTGTCCAAGGCCAATGGCTCCGTCGCCTGGACCCAGTCGGGCTCGCTCGAGACGCAGGGTGTGTTCGGTGTCGCGGCGCCGGCAGTAGGGCAGGGTACGGTCATTGCCGGCTTCTCCTCGGGCGAGCTCAACGCCTATCGCTACGAGAATGGCCGCACGCTGTGGCAGGACGCGCTGTCGCGCTCAAGCATCTCGACCTCGGTGTCGTCGCTTGCCGATATCGATGCGTCGCCGGTCATCGATCGCGGCCTCGTCTTCGCGGTAGGGCAGGGTGGCCGCACCGTCGCGCTTGAGATCGTCTCCGGCCAGCGTATCTGGGAACAGAATTTCGCCGGCATCTCGACCCCCTGGGTCGCGGGCGAATGGTTGTTCCTGGTCACTGACGACGCCCGGCTCGTCTGCCTTGCCCGCGCGACCGGCAAGGTGCGCTGGATCCAGCAGCTCCGCCATTTTGGCAGCGAGAAGAAGAAAAAGAACCCGATCACCTGGTATGGCCCGGTGCTCGCGGGCAACCGCCTGATCCTGACCAACTCGCGCGGCGAGATCGTCTCCGCGTCGCCCGACAGCGGCGAAGTCGGAACGGTGATCGAAGGGGGCAAGGCCTATAACCTGCCGCCGGTCGTGGCCAATTCCACCCTGTATGTGCTCGATCAGAAGGGCCGGATCTCGGCTTATCGCTGATCGCGACGCCTGCTTCGTCGCCCCGGCACGACTCCGGGGTGACGAACGCGGCATAGCAGGGTAAGGCGCGCCATGCCCAATCTTCCCGTGGTCGCGATCATCGGCCGGCCCAACGTCGGCAAATCGACACTGTTCAACCGCCTCGTCGGCAAGAAGCTCGCGCTGGTCGACGATCGTCCTGGTGTCACGCGCGACCGGCGGGAGGGCGATGCGACCCTGGTCGGCCTGGAATTCCGGGTCATCGATACCGCCGGTTATGAAGATCAGGATGCGGCATCGTTGCCCGGCCGGATGCGTGCCCAAACCGAGGCCGCCGTGGCGCAGGCCGATGTCGCGCTGTTCCTGATCGATGCCCGTGCCGGCCTAGTCCCGCTGGACGAGGAAATCGCACGCTGGCTGCGCGGTTCGAAGACCCCCGTTATCCTGGTCGCCAACAAGGCCGAGGGCCGGGCGGGCGAAAGTGGCATCCTCGAATCGCTGTCGCTCGGGTTCGGCGATCCCGTCGTGCTCTCGGCCGAGCATGGCGAAGGGTTGGTCGAGCTGTTCGAAGCGCTGCTTCCCCATGTCGAGCGTGACGAGGACGCCGAGGCTGCCGAGGAGGAAGAAGACAGCCTCGACGCGCCGCTGAAGCTTGCCATCATCGGCCGGCCCAATGCGGGGAAATCGACGCTGATCAATCGCATGCTTGGCGAGGAACGGCTCATCACCGGCCCCGAGGCTGGGATCACCCGTGACTCCATCGCGATCGACTGGACCTGGCACGGTCCTGAGGGGGAGCCGCGCGCCGTCCGGCTGATCGACACCGCCGGCATGCGCAAGCGTGCCAATGTGCAGGACAAGCTGGAAAAGCTGTCGGTCGCCGATGCGCTCCACGCGATCGATTTTGCCGAAGTGGTGGTGCTGCTGCTCGATGCGACGCGCGGGCTGGAAGCGCAGGATCTGCGCATCGCGGATGCTGCGCTGCAGGAAGGCCGGGCGCTGGTTGTCGCGATCAACAAATGGGATGTGGCGGAGAATGCCAGCAGCCTGTTCAACGGCATCCGCGGGGCGCTGGAAGAAGGGCTGTCGCAGGTGAAGGGCATTCCGGTGCTCACTGTTTCGGCGGCGACCGGCAAGGGCATCGACACGCTGGTGAAAGTCGCGTTCGAGACGCGTGAGGCGTGGTCCCGCCGTATCGGCACCGGTGAACTCAATCGCTGGTTCGAGAAAGCGATCGAGGCCAATCCGCCGCCCGCGCCCGGCGGCAAGCGGATCAAGCTGCGCTATCTGACTCAGGCCAAGACCCGTCCGCCCGGCTTCGTGCTGTTCGGCACGCGTGTCGACCAGTTGCCGGCCAGTTATCAGCGCTACCTGATCAACGGTATTCGGCGCGATCTCGGCTTCGGTGCGGTGC
This sequence comes from Sphingomonas sp. QA11, assembly GCF_028473665.1. Lineage (GTDB taxonomy): Bacteria > Pseudomonadota > Alphaproteobacteria > Sphingomonadales > Sphingomonadaceae > Sphingomonas > Sphingomonas phytovorans. Next base: position 1,007,958 of record NZ_CP098774.1, read on the forward strand.
CTGTACGGCTGACCTTGCGCGCCCCGAAGAATCCGTTCGACCGCTAGAGGCAGTCGAGTCGCTCGCAACTGGATTAAACAAGGATTTACCGAGCCTTTCGGTCGATTGGCCCGGGCTGCGTCAACTCATCCTTTACCTCGTTTGTCTAGAAACGGGGGACATCTTCGCGGTCTTGGTGGCCCCGAAGTAGGAGAATGCGGTGTCTGTCGAAGATCGCGGCCTGGTTGACTGGACGATGTTTTCGCAAGCTCGCACCGAGCTTGGCGCAGGCTTCGTGCGCATCCTCGGATATTTCCGGGAGGACGGCGTGAAATCGGTCGCCGCGATCGAAGCGGCCATGCGGGCGCTCAATGCCGCGGCGATGGTCATCCCGGCACACACGCTGAAGGGGGAGGCTCGCCAGTTCGGTGCCGAGCCGCTCGGCGCGCTGGCCGAGAAGATCGAGACGATCGCCCGTGACTGCGTCGAGAATCGCGATACACCCGACGAGGCGCTTCAATCGGTCGTCGAACTCCGACCGCTGTTCGAAAACACGCTGGAAATGCTTGAGCGCGAATCGAACCCACTGGTCGAACGCCGACCTGTCTTCGGTCGCCGCGCGCTCTGATCTGTCAGGGCATCGACATGGTTCATTGATGGTGCTTCGTCTGTTTCCGATCCCCGCTCGCTGAGCGGAAACGGCTGCCACCGATTTCGTGCGCGGGTGTGTCAGGTCTGATCCGCATTCATGTCACGGGTGCGGTCATAGCAAAGGGAAGTGTTCGCGCGGAGGGCGCAAAGAACGCTGAGTTGGATGCTGAACTCGATAAGTCGCCTGTTGGGGACAGGCTGTCAGAGACTGGCTACGCCGTCGCTCCTAGTTTCTCAGCCGTTCGATTGCCTGGGCGAGTGCGACGTAGAGCTTGCCCATGTCCGACGACAGCAATGTAACGCCGAGCGGCGACCCGTCGCGCTGCGCCAGGATCGCACGCAGCATCGCCTCGAAATCGTGGATGTAGCGGTTGACCTGTTCGCGGAACGCCGCGTCTTCGTCGTAGAGCCGTACGATCTCGCGTGCCTCGCCGGTGTCGAGCAGGCGTACCGCGCGACGGGTGAACACGCCGCGATCGCCCTTGAGATAGGCCGACCACGCGCTGTCCGATACGTCGGCGGAGAAAGATTTGGTGATGTCGATCGATGCCGAGTTGAGTGATTCGATCAGCAGGGAAACCCGACGGGCGAAGGTATCCTTGTCGGCATTCTCGCGCTCGGTGCGGGCCTCCGCGATCCGGCTTTCGACCGTGGAGGTCGAATCGGCGATGGCGAGCATCTGACGGGTCAGCCGCTCGGAGGTGCGCTGGGCTGCCTCCGCCGCTGCCTCGCCAGCCTCGACGATCGCCGCGATCTGGTGTTCCAGGGCGGTCGAGGAAGCGCGACGCATCGCGTCAGCGCTGGCGTTCTCCAGGGCCATTGCCGCTTCGGGAATCACCGTCGCAAGCGTCTCGCGCGCGCGGTCTGCCGCCGCGCTGGCAGTATCGCGGACGCGCAGCAACGCCTCGACCAGACGGGGCGCCGCTTCCTCGGCGAAGCGATGGGTGCGCCCGATCGTCTCCTCCACCATGTCGCCTAGCGCGTCGGCCTTGGTGCGGCCGCTGTTGAGCGTTTCGATCAGCTTGCTCGACAGCTTGTCGAGCGTGTCGCGCTGTCCGGCGATGACATGGGCGATCGCCTCGATCGCGTCATGAGTGCTTTCCGCGGCAGTGACGAGCGCGAGCAGTTCGGGCTTCGCATCGCCGACCACACGCCGGCTGTCGGCAATCCTGCCGTCGAGCCGGGCCAGCGCATCGGGAAGGGTCTCGTCGATCTCCCGTGCGGCTGCGTCGAGCGCGATCAGCAGGTTCTCGGTGGTGCTGATCGCCGAGGTCGCCATGGCATCGCCCGTCTTCAACGCCTCGGTCATCGCGTCGGCCGAACCGCCCAGCGCGCTGATCGACGCAGCGAGGGTCTGGGTACGGTCGACGCCCTGGGCGTGAAGCGCGTCGAGTTGCCGTGAGACGCGGGTGAGGCCGGTATCGAGTTCGCCGATCACCATCTCGCTGGCGGAACGCTGTTCGCCGAGTCGCGCACCGATACGATCGATGATCTCCTCGATGGCGGCAATGCGCGCGGCGAGAGCCTCGGCGCTGTCGCGGCTGATCCGGTCGAGGGCCGCCTGGTTGGTGCCCAGCATCGCCAGCATCGCTTCGCCCTGCGTGGCGATGCCCTTGCGCGCTTCGTCGACCGCGCCTGCGGTGCGCCCGAGCAATCCGTCGACTGCGGCCGACATCTCGCCCGTGACCGTTTCGAGGCGCGCGCCGGCGGTTTCGCTGGTCGCCTCCATGCGCGTGATATGCGCGGCGAGCTTCTGGGCTGCGCCGCCCGCGACGGCATCAGCCTCGCGGCCGCGCTCGGCCAGGGCGACGAGCTGCGCGTCAAGCGCGCTGGCATATTTGCCCGCGGAAATCCCGGTCTGTTCGAGGAGCCTGGCCAGATCCTCGGTTTCGCCATGGGCCTTGGGCAAGGTGGCAAGCAATACACCGAGGCTGGTTTCAGTGGCGGCGGCGGCGGCGGCCAGCCTGTGGGCGCGATCGTCGGCGAGGTTGACCTGCTCGGCGATGCCGGTCCCGACGGTGGCAAGCTTTGCGACCGCGCCATCTCCCATGGCCATCAGGCTGCTGGTCTGTTCCGCGAGCTTCGTGCGATTCGCGTCGATCGTTTGCGAGAGCGCGGCGACCGTGCGCTCCAAGCTTGCCGCTTCGGCGCGCATGGCACTGGCGGTACGCCCGAAGCGCTCGGCTTCCGCTGTGCTGGTGCGCAGCGCGAGCAGCATCAGGATGCCGATCAGCGCTGGCGGAACGCATAGCGCGGCGATGAATCCGGCAAGTTCGATCGGCAGCGCGCGTTGGAGGCTTGGCCAGGCAAACCACAGCATGCCGGCGATCCAGCCGAGCGAAACCAGCACGGCCAGCGAGGGAACGATCCAGCGGCCGGGTTGCGGCTCCGGCTCGTCTCCGGCATCCTCGATGGCCTGACGGAGTTCTAGCGGTTCGAGACTGGCGGGCGCGGGCGCCGACACGTCCTCGAAAGGCGCGGCGGGGCCTTGTCCTGGCCGAAGATCAATAATGCGCGAACCCCCGTTCATATCAGCTGTTTACCATGATTTCCGCCTTCGGGAAGCGAATAGCGAAACCTTCCTTTAAGCGCTTCCCTGTAGAAATACAGGCATGGCCTATGATCCTGGTGCAATCGATGCGACTCTGGCGGCAGCGGTGGGCGACGAGCCCCAGCTGATTGCGGAGCTGCGTGAAGCCTTTCTCGACGGCGTCCAGCGCGGTCTCGGCAACCTTGAGCGCGCGCGGAACGGGGATGAATGGCGCAGCGCCGCGGCGCGCCTCAAGGGCCTTGCCGCGAGCTTCGGCGCGATCCGCCTCATGGCGATCGCATCCGAGGCCGCCGATGCCGAACCGCAGGACGTCAACCTGCTCCGCCGTCTGCGCCGGGCCGCCGAACGCCTCTGAATCGCTGCGGTTTTCCGGCACCTTTGCCATTGGTGGTTGTTCCGCCTAACAGCCCAGCATGTTGGCCGGGCTGATTTTCGCGACCGAGGATGCCGATGACCGGCCCGGTACGCTTGCCGCGACCCTGCCGTTCGGCGGGTTGACCCTGATCGAGTTCCAGGCGCGGCTGCTCGTCGCGGCGGGGGCGTCGCAAATCGTCCTCGTCATTGCACGCCTTACGCCGGAGCTGTTGGGGGCGATCAACCGGATCGGACGGCGCGGCGCGTCGGTCGACGCGGTCCGCACGGCGGCGGAGGCGATTGAGAAGCTGCATCCGTTGTCACGGGTCCTTGTCGTCGCCGATGGGGTGATGACGACCGGCGAGGTGGTGTCCTCGCTCGCGGCCGAAACCGGCGAGGCCCTGATGGTCACCGATGACCAGGGCAGCGGCGGTCCGTTCGAGCGGGTCGGTGCGCTGACCGCCTGGGCAGGGCTGGCCCTGCTCGATCCGAAGCGGATCGCCGAAGTGGCGGCGATGCCCAAGGATTATGATTTCCAGTCGACCCTGCTGCGTGTTGCGGCGCAGGCTGGCCCCGCGAACATCCGGCTGCCGGCCGGCGCGGCGGGCGGGGCGCACGGCATCGAACGCGATTCGCGCCGACTGGCCGAACGGGGCAGGGCGATTCTTTCCGCTCTCGCGCCGGTGCCGGTCCCCTGGGCGGATCGGTTCCTGCTGGCACCGCTGGCACGGCTCGCGCTGCCGCATCTGGTCGGGCGGAGCGTGCCCAGCATCGCGGTCACTGCGCTCGGTTTCGTTCTGGCGCTGGCCGGGTTCGCTGCGCTGCATTTCGCTTGGCCGCTTACTGGTCTTGCGTTGACCATCGTCGCGATGGTCGCGCTTGCGATCGGGGTGACCGCTTCGGCGCTGCGCGATGAGACGATCGAGCTACGGGTCCAGCAAGGTGCCATGCTGGGCATACCGGCGCTGTCCGCATTGATCCTGGGGGGCGATTCGGCTGCAGGTCTAGTCGCGGCCGGAAGCGGCATTGTCGCGGCGGGGCTTGTCGAGCGAGCCGGCAGCGCGCGAATCCGCCGCCGCTGGTGGGCGAGCCCGGTCGCCTATCCGATGCTGATGGTGCCCCTTGTCGCGGCGGGACAGCCGCTTGCTGCCCTGATCGCTGCGGGAATCTATGCTTTCACGACACTCGGCGGCGCCATTGAGGCGTTTCGCGAAAAGCCTTAGGCTCGTCTTAACGACAAATCCCGTAGCAGAGGCACATGTCGAGGGATGTTGGCGACATGGATGATGGCACTCAATGGGGTGCCGGCCGGCTGCTCGCTCGCGCGGCGGCCGCGGACCTGTGCGCTGATGAAAGACTGGCGGTCGCCATCGACGATTTTTTCCTTCCCGCCGAATCGCGGCTTGACGAGCGATCGCGCTCGGCACTCGGCGGGACGCTTGCCGGTCTCGTGTCGGCCGTCGAAAGCGCCGTGCGACAACATGCCGCGCGTCTGCTCGCTGCGCGCGGTGAACCGGCACTCGCCGACGCATTGGCGACGGGCGGGCCTCTCGTTCAGGACCGGCTGGTCTCTGCCGGACAGTTGCGGGATGTCGAACTGATGCGTGAACTGGTCGGCCGCGCGCGCCAGGACGTGCTTGCCGGCGCCCTGCCTGTTGCCGCACCGGAGGATCCCGATCGCGCCAGCCTACTTGCCCGGCTGATCCAGAATCCCGACGGCGTGGTCGCCGGCGCGGCGATGGGGCTGCTCGCCGCCGAAAGCCGGCGGCAGGGCGACCCGGAGGCGATGGCGACGCGCACCGACCTTCCCGCCGAACTTCATCATCGCCTGACCTGGTTGACTGCCGCGGCGCTCCGCGAGCATTTCGCGGATGAAGCGGGCGACACCCTGCCGGTGCTTGACCGTGCGCTCATCGACGCGGCCTTGCGCAGCGTTTCCTCCCATGACGAGGGGGATCGGCTCGAAGCGGTGGCGATGCGCCTTGCGGCAGCCCTTGACGCGCGCGCCGACGAACTGGCGCCGCTGCTGGTCGAAACCCTGGCTGATCGCCGTCTCTCCCTGTTCGTGGCGCTGATCGCCCATGCGCTTGGCCTTGATTATGCCGACGCGCGCGAGATCGTGCTCGATCCCGCCGGGGATCGTCTGTGGCTGGTGTTGCGCGCGCTGGAGCTTGACCGCGAATCGATCGCGCGGATCGGGCTGGCGTTGAGCGAGGCCGATCCCCGGCGCGATCTCGACAGTTTTGCCGAGGGGCTCGACGGCATCGCGGCGACACCATCGGCAACGGCGCGTGCGGCGCTCATGCCGTTGCTGCTGCATCCCGATTATCGCGCGGCCCTGCTCGCGCTCGGACGAAGGGCACGGCCATGAACGTGACCGATCCGATGTTGCCGCCCGTGCGCGGGCTGGTCGATCGCGCCGGCCGGCTGGTCGAGGCCGACCAGCGCCTGATGGACCTCAACCTGCGCGCCGGCGGCGGCATCGGCCAGCCGGTCGCGATTCCGCAGATCGCGACGCTGGCCCGGCTCGCGCAACGGCTCGGCATCCTCGTCTCGCGCGGCGTGGTCGCGGCGGATGGCGACGACGATGTCGAATTATGGGTCCGCGCCGAACCCGAGGCGCGTGGCGTTCACCTGATGATCACTGGCTGGCGTAGCCGCGCCGCCTGGTATCCGGAGGCGATGCAGGGCGAGCGCGAGGGTGATTTCCTGCGCAGCGCGGCCGACTGGTCGTGGGAAACGGATTCGGCGCTGCGCGTCACCTTCCTGTCGATCAGCGCCGGCACGAAGCACGGGTTCGATGCCGCGGCGATGCTCGGACAGCCGCTGACACGCCTGTTCGCGCTCGGCGAGGACCAAGAGGGTTCCTTCCCGATCCTGGGCGGGCTCGCAATGCATCAGCGGTTCGACGGGCAGAGCGCGACGCTTCGTGCGACAGGACGTCCGCTCCGCCTCTCAGCCACGCCGCGCACCGATGCCGGCGGCGCCTTTGCCGGTTTCATCGGTGCCGCGCACATGATCGACGACGTGACTGACGGGGCGCCGGTCGCCGCGCACCGGCCCGAGCCCGAGGAGGTTCCCGAGGACCTGACCGATGCCTTCGCGGCGCGGCTCGACCAGGCGTTGCGCAGCCCGCTCGGCCGCATCATCGCCAATGCCGACAGCATCAACGCGCAGTCGGAAGGACCGTTGCGCCAGGACTATGCGGATTATGCCGCCGATATCGCGAGTGCCGGACGGCACCTGATGGGGCTTGTCGACGATCTCGTCGACCTCCAAGCGATCGAGCGCCCGGATTTCGTCGTGGCGAAGGAACCGGTCGACCTCGCCGATGTCGCGCGGCGTGCTGCCGGTCTGCTGGGTGTGCGGGCGTCGGAAGCGCAGGTCCGTATCGACAAGCCCGCGCCGCAGGACATGCTGCCCGCGACGGGCGAGTTCCGTCGAGCGCTCCAGGTGCTAGTGAACCTGATCGGCAATGCGGTGCGCTATTCGCCGCGCGAAGGCATGGTGTGGATCCGCACCGAGCGCGAGAACGGCGTCGCGGCGGTGATCGTGGCTGATCAGGGCAAGGGCATCGCGCCCGCCGACCAGGCGCGTATCTTCGAGAAATTCGAGCGGGTCGACCCGCGCGAACCGGGTGGTTCGGGCCTTGGCCTCTACATCGCGCGCAGGCTCGCGCGGGCAATGGGCGGCGACGTGACGGTCGACAGCGCGCCGGGGCAGGGCGCGCGGTTCGTCTTCACGCTGCCTTATCGGGACTGATCGTGGCGCCGGATTTCCCTGTTCCGGGCGCGGTAACAGGGAAATAACAGGGAATTTAATTTATTCTCGGCCGGCGCGCGCGGTTTTGATCGGAAATCCGTGTGAGGTTACAGTCACTTATAAGTGAATTCCCTGTTATCGGATAACAGGGAATTGCGTCCGGATAACAGGGAAAATTCCCGCCCGAACAGGGAAATTCATTGCTGCGACTGTGAGAAAGAGCGCGGCGCGGTGCTTGAGAGTTCCGTCCAGCGCCATCCTGCGGCGAATTCCATCTCAGTTGAATCGACGGGGAACCATTGGGGAGAGCGAGGGGCTGGCCTCGCTTCCGCAGAAGAAAAGAGCGAGGCTTGGACAGCCTCCGATCAAGTCCGGGGCGAACGGGAGGGGGCCACCCAATCGAACTGGCGCTACCGTCGCCCGATCCGGATCAGCACGATCCCGACCACCCCGAGCAGCCCGCCCCACAGCGCCCATATGCGCTGGTCGATCATGAAGCTGGATGCCGGCCACTGGATGTAGCCGGTACCCTGGCCGATCCACAGCAGCCCCATCAACAGCACCAGGATGCCGAGGATGGTGACTGCCGCGCGCATCAGCGTTGGTCGACGGGGAGGTAATCGCGCTGCGTCGGCCCGGTATAGAGTTGGCGCGGGCGACCGATCTTCTGGGCCGGATCGGAGATCATCTCGTTCCACTGCGCGACCCAGCCCACCGTGCGGGCCAGGGCGAACAAGGCGGTAAACATCGTCGTCGGGAAGCCGATCGCCGACAGGATCACGCCCGAATAGAAATCGACGTTCGGGAAGAGCTTCTTCTCGATGAAATAGGGATCGTTGAGCGCCATTTCCTCGAGGTGAAGTGCCACGTCGAACACGGGATCGTTGACGCCCAGCGCGCCGAGCACCTCGCGCACGGTCTGCTGCATCACCGTCGCGCGCGGATCGTAGTTCTTGTAGACGCGGTGGCCGAAGCCCATCAGGCGGAACGGGTCGTTCTTGTCCTTGGCGCGCTCGATATAGTGCGGGATGCGATCGACGGTGCCGATCTCGCGCAGCATGTTGAGCGCCGCCTCGTTCGCGCCGCCATGCGCCGGGCCCCACAGGCAGGCGATGCCCGCCGCGATGCAGGCAAAGGGGTTCGCGCCCGACGAGCCGGCGAGCCGGACGGTCGAGGTCGACGCGTTCTGCTCATGATCGGCATGGAGGATGAAGATGCGGTCGAGCGCCTTCTCCACGATCGGGTTGACGACATATTCCTCGGCCGGAACACCGAAGGTCATGCGCAGGAAATTGCCCGTGTAGGACAGGCGGTTGTCGGGGTAGAGGAAGGGCTGGCCGACCGAATATTTATACGCCATCGCCGCGATCGTCGGCATCTTCGCGATCAGCCGGTGGCTTGCGATCATGCGCTGGTGCGGATCGGTGATATCGGCCGAATCGTGGTAGAAAGCGGACAATGCGCCGACCACGCCGCACATGACCGCCATCGGATGGGCGTCACGCCGGAAACCGCGATAGAAGGTCGCGAGCTGCTCGTGCAGCATGGTGTGGCGGGTGATGGTGTAGGTGAAGTGGTTCAGTTCGTCCTTGGACGGCAGCTCGCCGTTCAGCAGCAGGTACGACACTTCCATGAAGCTCGAACTCTCGGCGAGCTGGCCGATCGGGTAGCCGCGGTGAAGCAGAACGCCCTCGTCACCGTCGATATAGGTGAGCGCCGATTCGCAGCTCGCCGTCGAGGTGAAGCCGGGATCGTAGGTGAACATCCCGGTATCGGCGTAAAGCTTGCGGATATCGACGACATCCGGGCCCGTACTGCCGGACATCACCGCATAGTCGTGTGCAGTGCCTGCCACGTCCAGCTTCGCGGTTTTGCTCATCGATATGTCCTTTCTCGAACTCTCAGGCAGCCATCCGGTCGGCGATGCGGCCCAGGCTTTCCTCGCGCCCGAGCAAGTCGAGCACGTCGAAAATCCCGGGGGAAGTCTTGCGCCCTGTCAGCGCCGCCCTCAACGGCTGCGCGACCTGACCAAGCTTCACTCCCGCATCGTCCGCAACCCGGCGGACCGCGTCTTCGAGAGCCTGTGCATCCCAGTTGCCAACCGCGTCAAGGGCGGCGTGCAGTCGCGTCAGCAACGCGGGGGCGTCGCCCGAGAGGAGAGATGCTGCATCGCCGTCCATTTCCAGTGGGCGAGTGCGAAAAAGAAAGGCCGCGCCGGACGTAAGATCGTTGAGATTCGCCGCGCGGGGCTTCAACGATTCCATGCTGCGCTGAAGCAATTCGGCTTGCGATTCGCTGATTTCGAAACCGAGTCGCGGGATCACCAGTTCGGCCAGCCGATCATTGTCGGCGCTGCGGATATAATGACCGTTCAGGTTCTCGAGCTTCTTGAGATCGAACCTGCTTGGTGATTTCCCGACATCGGCCAGATCGAACCACTCAGTCGCCTGCTCGCGGCTGATGATCTCATCGTCGCCATGTCCCCAGCCGAGCCGGAGCAGATAGTTGCTCAGCGCCTCGGGCAGGATGCCGAGCTCGTCGCGATAATATTCAACCCCGACCGCGCCATGGCGCTTCGACATCTTGCCGCCGTCGCTGCCGTGGATCATCGGGATATGCGCATAGACCGGCACGGGCCAGCCCATCGCCTTGATGATCGGCAATTGCCGGAACGCGTTGTTGAGATGGTCGTCACCGCGGATGACGTGAGTCACCCCCATATCGTGATCGTCGACCACGACCGCGAGCATATAGGTCGGCGTGCCGTCGGAGCGGAGCAGGACGAGATCGTCGATCTCCTCGTTCTGGACGGTGACCGAGCCCTGGACCTTGTCCTCGATGGTCGTCGCGCCTTCCTTCGGCGCCTTCAGCCGGACGACGAAAGGGGCGCCCTCGGGCGCCTCGGCCGGATCGCGATCGCGCCAGCGGCCATCATACCGCATCGGCTTGCCCGCGCCCTTCTGGCTCTCGCGGAGCGCGGTCAGCTCGTCGGGCGTGGCGTAGCATTTATACGCATTGCCCTGATCGAGCATCTGATAGGCGACTTCGGCATGGCGCTTCGCGCGCTCGAACTGAAATACGGCGTCGCCGTCCCAGTCGAGGCCGAGCCACTTCATCGAACTGATGATCGCGTCGATCGCCGGCTGGGTCGAGCGGGCGCGATCGGTATCCTCGATGCGCAGCAGGAACTTGCCGCCGTGGTGGCGCGCGAACAGCCAGTTGAACAGCGCGGTGCGCGCGCCGCCAATGTGCAGATAGCCGGTGGGCGACGGCGCGAAGCGAGTCACCACTGCGGACGTGTCGGGCGTGCCGGTATCGGCCGCCGCGGTATCAGACCTTGCGCCCAAACGCGCTTGCTCCCAGACTTGAAAATCGATGGCCAGTACAGCCGCCGAGGCCCCTAGCACGCGACCCCGACGGCTTCAAATCGCGGCCGGAGAAAGACTGCGCGCCCGGAAGACGGCCCTTGAGCTGTGGCTCGAGGCCGAGCGCGATCAGCTCTTCCTGTGGGTGCCGGTGTCGTTCGGCGCCGGCATCGCCGCATGGTTCGTGCTGTCTGATTCTGTCTGGTGGTGGACGTCTGTCCTGGCGCTCGCCGGCGTGGCGCTGTTCGCGATGGCGGTCGGGCGTGGCGGACGGACGGGACGCGTGGTGGCGGTGGCGGCGCTGCTCGCCGCCGCAGGACTGGTGCTGATCTGGTGGCAGGCGGAGAGTTCGGACGGGCGGACGCTGGCGCGACCGGTGATCGTGACCTTCGAGGCGCGCGTGGAGCGGGTCGAGCCGCTGCCGTCGCGCGATCTGGTCAGGCTGAGGCTGGCGCCGGTCCGGGTCGTGTCCGTCCCTTCACGTCCCGGAAGGTCGGGGGCCAAACGGAATCTTCCAACACTGCCCGCGCATGTCCGGGTCAACCTGGCCGAGGCGGATGTGCCAGCGGGGCTTTCGCGCGGCGCGACGATCCTGCTTGGGGCTCGATTGATGCCGCCGCCACAGCCAGCGGTACCCGGCGCCTATGATTATGCCCGTGTCGCCTGGTTCGACGGGATCGGCGGTACGGGGCGCGGGTTCGGGCCAGTCACCATTGTCAGTCCGGGGACGTCGAGCGGGGCCGGGCTGCGCGAGAGGTTGTCGCGCCATATCCGGGAGAGCGCGCCGGGCGGGGCCGGGGCGATCGCGGCGGCGCTGGCGACCGGGGACCAGGGCGGCATTTCGGAGGAGGATGCCGAGGCGATGCGGCGGTCCGGGCTGGCGCATCTCCTTTCGGTCAGCGGGCTGCACATCACGGCGGTGGTCGGCGCGGTGATGCTGCTGGTGCTTCGGCTGCTTGCGCTGAGCCCGTGGCTCGCGCTGAGCTTCCGCCTGCCGCTGATCGCTGCCGGGGCGGGCGCCGCCGCGGCCATCGGCTATACGCTGCTCACCGGTGCGGAGGTGCCGACGATCCGGTCATGCGTGGCCGCGCTGCTCGTACTGATCGCGATGGCGATGGGACGGGAGGCGATCACCTTGCGGCTGGTGGCGGCCGGCGCCTTCATCGTGCTGCTGCTCTATCCGCAGTCGCTGGCCGGGCCGAGCTTCCAGCTTTCCTTCGCGGCGGTTGCTGCGATCGTCGCGTTGCATGAGCATCCGCGCGTGAAAGCCTGGTTCGCGCCGCGCGAGCAGCCCTGGTGGCACAAGCTCGGCCGCACGCTGCTGTCGCTGTTGCTGACGGGTATCGTCGTCGAGCTTTCGTTGATCCCGATCGCGCTGTTCCACTTCCACAAGGCGGGGATCTATGGTGCGATCGCCAATATCGTGGCGATTCCATTGACGACCTTCATCACCATGCCGCTCGAGGCACTGGCGCTGCTCTTCGACCTGATCGGCCTCGGTGCTCCCTTGTGGTGGCTGACCGCGCGATCGCTCGATCTGCTGTTGTGGATCGCGCATGCGACCGCGAGCATCCCCGGATCGATCGCGGCGCTTCCGGCGATGCCGGGTGGAGCGTTCGGGTTGATGGCGGTCGGCGGCCTGTGGATCGCGTTGTGGCGGACGCGGTGGCGGCGGCTTGGCGCTGTGCCGCTGACCATGGGCGCTGCATGGGCGCTGTCGATTCCGGCGCCTGACCTGCTCGTCACCGGGGACGGCCGGCATGTCGCCATCCGCACCGCGCGCGGCGGACTGGCGCTGCTGCGCGAGCGTGTCGGCGACTACACCTCGGACATGCTGTCGGAGAATAGCGGCGTGGACGGCGAGCCCCTGTTCCTTTCCGACCAGCCCGAGGCACGGTGCAGCCGGGATCTCTGTCTGGTCGAGCAGAAGGCGGGCGGGCGGACCTGGCGGATCCTCGCGACGCGGAGCGCTTATCTCGTGCCGGCGGGGGAGCTTATCGCTGCATGCGGCAACGCCGATATCGTCGTCAGCGAACGCTGGCTGCCCGACGGCTGCCGTCCACGCTGGTTACGGCTTGACCGCGACATGCTGGCGAAGACCGGCGGGGTCGCCGTCACGCTCCGCACCGGCCAGGTCACCACCGTGCTTCAGCCGGGCGACCGCCATCCCTGGCGGGAGGCGGCACCCGTACCGATCAGACGTAGCGGCGGAGAAGGCCGGCGAGCTTACCCTGAACGCGGACCTGGTCGGGGGAATAACGCTGAGGATCATAAGCGCGGTTCGCAGGATCGAGGCGGATCATCGCGCCCTCCCGCCGGAAATATTTGAGGGTCGCCTCGCTGTCCTCGATCAGCGCCACGACGATCTCGCCGTCGCGCGCGGTGTCGGCGCGACGGATCAGGGCGTAGTCGCCGTCGAGGATGCCGGCATCGACCATCGAGTCACCGGACACCTCAAGCGCATAATGATCGCCGCCGCCGAGCAATGCCGCGGGCACCGCGAGCATCGACTGGCCCTCGAACGCCTCGATCGGCACGCCTGCCGCGATCCGGCCGTGCAGCGGGATCTCGATCACGTCGTTCGCGGGTTCGGGGATCTTCTTCAAGTTGCTGGCCGGCGCAGCGGCGGCGGTCGCGGTCTTGCGGATCGTTTCCGGACGTTCCGGCATGCGCAGCACTTCGAGCGCGCGGGCGCGATTGGGCAGGCGGCGAATGAACTTTCGTTCCTCAAGCGCACTGATCAAACGGTGGACGCCCGATTTGGACTTGAGGTCGAGCGCCTCCTTCATTTCTTCGAACGAGGGCGAAACGCCGCTCGCCTCAAGGCGATCGTTGATGAAGCAGATCAGCTCATGCTGCTTGCGGGTAAGCATCCCAATTCCTCCGTCGGAACAGACTGGGAACGTTTATGCAATGTTCCGGTGCCATGTCAAGCGAATGGAAGGATTTCCACCGCCTCCCCCGCGCCAAGCGCCGGAGCATGGGGGGCGCGGACGATCAGGCAGTCGGCGCGGGCGAGCGTCAGGAGCATCGAACTGTCCTGAATGCCCGAGGCAAAGGCCCGGCCGTCGTGGATGGCGGCGCGCAGATAGTCCTGGCGGCGATCGTTCGCGGGCAGGTCCTCGCCGAGGATCGCCGTCGCCGTGCGGGGGAATGGATCTAGCGCGCCCGACATGGTCGCGATCAGCGGGCGCAGGAAGAGGAAGGCGGTGACGAAGGCCGAGACCGGGTTGCCCGGCAGGCCAAGCACGACCGCGCCGTTCAGCCGCCCCGCCATCATCGGCTTGCCGGGGCGGAGCGCGATCCGCCAGAAGTCGACGCTCCCGCCCGCGGCTTCCAGCGCCGGCCTGACAAGATCGTGATCGCCGACCGAGGCGCCGCCGGTGGTGACGAGGATGTCGGCGTCCACCGCGGCGAAGGCGGCGATGGTCGTGTCGAGTCGGTCGGGCAGGATGCCGAGATCGATCACGTCCACGGGCAGGTCGGCGAGCATCGCGGCGAGCATCGCGCCGTTCGATTCCGGCAATGCGCCGACCCCAAGCGGCGCGCCGGGGGCGACCAGCTCATCGCCGGTCGCGACGATCGCGACGCGCAGTCGGCGCATGACGGGCAGGGCGCCGTGGCCGCCGGTCGCCGCCACCGCGATGCGCGCGGGCGTAAGGCGCTCACCCTCGCCGATCAGGCGATCGCCCGTGGCGAAGTCGAGGCCCTTGCGGCGGACATTGCCACCCTGGCCCCTAGGGCCTTCGCCCGAGAGCAGCACCCGCTCGCCTTCCCGCGCCGCTTCTTCCTGGATCAGCACGGTGTCAGCGCCGCCGGGCATTGCCGCGCCGGTGAAGATGCGGACTGTCTCCCTCGTGCCGATGGCGCCGGCGAAGGGGCGGCCGGCCGCGCTCTCGCCGGTCAGGGTGAAGGGGCCGGGCAGGTCGGCGAAGCGGATCGCATAGCCGTCCATCGCCGAAAGGTCGCTCGCTGGCTGGGTGCGCAACGCGAGAATGTCCCCGGCGACCCAGCGGCCCGCCGCGTCACGCAAGGGCACCGTTTCCGCCGCCACGGGGAGGGCGAGTGCGAACAGGCGGGTCTGGGCTTCGGCTACCGGGATCAGCGCGGTGTTCATGATGCCTTCCCTATCCACCCCGCCGGTGCGGGTCGAGACATGGCCGGTCGGGCCAGAATATCAGTTACCGCTATCATCTTCCCACGGGCCGATCAGTGTCGTAGCAAACATGCGGTAGCAGATCCGCCGCGATCAAGCCGGCGGAGTGCTTCGCGCAACCATGGTTGCGGTCACGGGGGATGATGCATGACGGACTCACCGGCGCCTGACGCCTATAATCGTACAGCCTTGTTCTGGATCTGCGTGCTGGCGCTGTTCACCGCCGCGGTCGCCTTTTCGATGCGGACGGCCGCGTCGGATGCGATCCGCCAGGCGGTGTTCGATCCGATCGACCCGGCCAATTCGGGCAAGATGATCGGCGGCGCGCTCGGCGCGGCGTTCAGCGGCTTCGCCTTCTCGCTGCTCGTGCTGAGCCCGTTCCTCGACGTGATCGGGGCGAAGCGGGTGCTGCTGCTGGCGGCGTGCAGCTTCGTCGGCGGATCGGTGCTGATGGTGCTGGCGCCGACGCTGGGCAGCGGCGCAGGCGTCGGCACCTTCGTCATCCTGGGCATGGCGCTGACCGGCGTGGGCTGGGGCTGCACCGAGGCATCGATCAACCCGATGACCGCGGCGCTCTATCCCGCCGACAAGACTCACAGGCTCAACGTGCTTCATGCCTGGTGGCCGGCGGGGATCGTCGTCGGGGGCCTGGCGAGCATCGGCGTCGGGCAGCTTGGGCTCGACTGGCGCTGGGACATCGCCCTGATCGCGGTGCCTGGCATCGCCTTCGGGTTGTGGACGCTCACCCAGAAATTTCCGAAGACCGAGAGCGCGGCGCTGGGCGTGGGCTTTAGCGAGATGATCGCGGTGCCGTTCAGGCGCCCGACCTTCTGGATTTTCTGCGCGATCATGTTCCTGACCGCCTCGGCCGAACTGGCGCCGGGGTCCTGGGTGGACGTGGCGCTGACCCACACGGTGGGCATGAAGGGCATCCTGCTGCTCGTCTATGTCTCGGCGATCATGTTCGTGATGCGCCACTTCGCTGGAATGCTGTCGCATCGCTTCTCCGACATGGGGCTGTTGTGGCTCTGCACGGTGCCGGCGGCGCTCGGCCTGTACCTGCTCAGTGTCGCCTCATCGCCGGTGACGGCGCTGGTCGCGGCGACGGTGTGGGCGGTGGGCGTCGCGTTCATGTGGCCGACGATGATCGCGGCGGTGGCCTATCGTTATCCGCGCGGCGGGGCCTGGACGATCGGGCTGGTCGGCTTTGCCGGCGCGATGGCGATCCAGCTGGTGCTGCCGAAGCTCGGCGCGATCTACGATAAGGCCAAGCTGGAGCGGGCAGGGGGCGAAGCCGCCTTCGCCGCATTGCAGCCCGGGCCGGTGCTGAACGACGTGCTTGCCTATGCCGCGACACGCTCGTTCCAGGTCGTGGCGCTCATTCCGGTCGTGCTGTTCGTGATCTTCGGCGCGGTGCGGATCATCGAGCGGAAACGACGCCTCGGCGGGGAGGGCTGATCCGGCGTTACCCAAGCGCCATGCGAATGCTATGCTCCCGCCGGGCTTTGGCAATAAGAGGGGGCAATAAGCGGGTGAGAGCATGCGATTCCTGAGCGGTCTTGGCCTTTGGGCACTGTCGTTGCTGGCGATCGCGCCGGTTCATGCCGAGACGACCGCCTTCACCGGTGCGCGGGTGATCGACGGCACCGGGCGGGCGCCGATCGCGAACGGCGTGGTGGTGGTGACCGACGGCAAGATCACCGCGGTGGGCACCCGTGCGCGCACCGCGATTCCGGCAGGAGCCACCCGGATCGACGTGACGGGCAAGACGATCATGCCCGGGATCGTCAACGCGCATGGCCATCTGTTCTTCGACGCGAAGTCGGCGATCCCGCCGCGCACCCAGCTTGCCGACCAGCTCGCGCTTTACGCCCGCTACGGCATCACCACGGTCTACAGCCTCGGCGATGACGGGGTGGAGACGGTGAAGCTCCGCGACGAACTGCGCACCGCGCCGTTCGGCCCGGGCATGGCGCGGCTCTACGTGTCTGGCCCTGTGCTCACCGCCACGAGCCCGGACGAGGGCCGTGCCGCCGTGAGGGCCAATGCCGCGCTGGGCGTCGACATCATCAAGATCCGGCTTGAGGGACCGCCCGACGCCCCGATCCGTACCCCGGCCGTCTATGGCGCGATGATCGAGCAGGCGCATGTCGATAAGCTGCGGATCGCCGCGCATATGTTCACCGCCGATGAGACAAGGGGGCTGGTCGATGCCGGCGTCGATATCCTCGCCCACAGCATCCGCGACCGCGACGTGGACCCCGCGCTGATCGCCGAGATCAAGGCGAAGGGCGTCGGCTATATCCCGACATTGACGCGCGACCTGTCGGTGTTCGTCTATGAATCGACCCCCGATTTCGTGACCGATCCGTTCTTCACCCGGGAAGAGGCCTATCGCCTGCCGCTCGCCGCGTTGCTTGAACCGGAGGCGCAGGCCAGGGTGAAGGCGAGCGCCGCCGCCCAGGCGATCAAACCGGCGCTCGACCAGGCCAGACGCAACCTGAAACTGCTGTCGGATGCCGGTGTCGCGATCGCGATGGGCACCGATACCGGCGCGCCCACCGGCCGCTGGCAGGGCTATTTCGAGCATCTCGAAATGCAGATGATGGTCGAGGCCGGGCTGACCCCGATGAAAGTGCTGGTCGCCGCGACCGGCGGCGCTGCGAAGGTGATGCGGATCGACGACATGGTCGGCACCTTGCGGCCCGGGCGGCAGGCTGACCTGCTGGTGCTCGGCGCCAATCCGCTGGCCGATATCCGCAATACCCATAGCCTCGAACAGGTCTGGATCGCAGGCCGCAAGCTGGATTGAAACCGGGCTCCACGATCGGCCGGATTTCCCCTGTTATCGCGACAACGGCACGGTTGTTTTTTCTACCGCTGTTATGTTGGAATTTTAGTCTGATTTTATGAATTGTTCTCAAAGGGTTATGGTGCGTTACCGCTGTTATTGATAACAGCGGAAAAAATGCCGGAAATGGCGCGAAAATACGACACTTCATCCCCGAAGAAGGCGATGCGGAAACGCTTTATCATCTGTCGGTCATGAGAAAGAGCGGGCCAGGTCCAGTCGGTTCCCGACCGCTCGACGCTGGCACGGGCCGCGCCGGAAATGAATCGATCCGCGCCGGGCTCGATGAAGCGCTGCCCGGTTCCGACATCCCGGAAACGCGATGCCTACGTCGTGCCCCGAGCACGATTGATCCTACACGCGAAGATGGGACATCTGGCAGCAATGTTCGCGGTGTAGATGCCCGTGCGTGGGGCGACGAAAGGCGAGAAATGACCGATCACGAAACCCGCTATCTGCTAACCCGGGCGAAGCAGGAAGCGACGATGGCGGCTCGGGCCGAGCATCCCTCGGCCGCCGCGGCGCATCGCACGCTTTCCCTGCGCTATTCGACCAAGGCGGTGATCGGCCTGAGCGAAGAGACGGATCGCGCGCCGGTTGACCTCACGGTACGATAGACGCGGCCTTGCCCCTGGCGCAGGGGGCTAGCGGATTCACCCATCTGGCAGAGCGTCCTACTTCCCCTCTCCTTTTAGGAGAGGGGCAAGCTGCGTAGCAGCGCGGGGTGAGGTTGAGGATGCTACGATATTCGTCACCCTCAACCTTCCCGCGCCTGCGGCGCGGGCCCCTTCCTTCTCCCGCCGGGAGAAGGAGAAGACTCCTCGGAACGAGATGTGCGCGCGCCGCAGGCGAAAGGAGAGGCGATGGCCGGATCGGGGCTGCTCATGGCAGGGACTCGGGGCTCTTGCGTGCGGCTCCCCCCCGGACCGATATCTGGTGCCATCCTTTTTCCGGCGACTCGACGGCCTACGGGCAGATGGAGAGCGAGATGGCAGGCACTGATCCCCAAGGCGTGAAGCCCTATGCCGGTCCGGCCGGCGGCTGGGGAGCGTTGAAGGCCGTTGCCCGGGCCGTTCGCGACCAGATGGGTGCCAGCGCCGATACGCGCGCGCTGCTGCAGATGAACCAGCCTGACGGCTTCGATTGTCCGGGCTGCGCGTGGCCCGATCCCAAGCACACGTCATCCTTCGAGTTCTGCGAGAACGGTGCCAAGGCGGTGACCTGGGAGGCGACGGTCAAGCGCGTCGACCCGGACTTTTTCGCGAATCACAGCGTGACCGAATTGCTCGGCTGGAGCGACCATGCCCTGGAGGACGCCGGCCGGCTGACTCATCCCTTGCGCTACGATCCGGTTACCGATCATTTCGTGGCCATCGCGTGGGAAGACGCGTTCGCGCGCATCGGCCAGGCGATGCGCGCGTTCGACACGCCCGACCAGATGGAATTCTACACCTCGGGCCGCGCGTCGAACGAAGCCGCCTTCCTCTATCAGTTGCTGGCGCGCGAGTTCGGGACCAACAATTTCCCCGATTGTTCCAACATGTGCCACGAGGCGACGAGCGTCGGGCTGCCCAAGTCGATCGGGGTCGGCAAGGGGACCGTGACGCTGGAGGATTTCGACCTGGCCGATGCGCTGTTCTGCATCGGCCACAATCCCGGCACCAACCATCCGCGCATGCTCACGACGCTGCGCGATTGTGCCCGCCGCGGAGTCCCGATCGTCGTCGCCAATCCATTGAAGGAGCGCGGGCTCGAGCGTTTCGAGGCGCCGCAGGATCCCGTGGAAATGCTGACGCTCGGCGCAACCCCGCTCGCATCGACCTATCATCAGGTGAAGGTCGGCGGCGATGTGGCGATGCTCAAGGGGATGATGAAAGCATTGTTCGAGGCCGACGCGATGAACCTCGCCACAGGCGCCGACGGCCTTCTCGACCGGGCGTTCATCGCCGGGCAAACGGTCGGCTTCGACGCGCTTCACGCCGATATCGAGGCCACCGACTGGGAGATGGTCGAGCGCCGCTCGGGCCTGAGCCGTGCCGCGATCGAGGAGATGGCCCGAGTCTATTACGAGTCAGACCGCGTCATCATCTGTTACGGCATGGGGCTGACCCAGCATCGCCACGGCACTGAAAATGTCCAGCAGCTCGCCAATTTGTTGCTGTTGCGCGGGAATATCGGCAAGCCCGGCGCCGGGATCTGCCCCCTGCGCGGCCACAGCAATGTGCAGGGCGACCGCACCGTCGGCATCACCGAGATCCCGACCGAAGCGTTTCTGGCGCGGCTGGACACGGCGTTCGGGATTTCCGCGCCGCGCAAGCACGGCCATAGCGCCGTCGAGGCCGTGGCCGCGATGCGCGACGGAGCGGCAAGGGGCTTTATCGGCCTGGGCGGCAATCTGGCGGTGGCGATGAGCGATCCGGAGGCTGCTTTCCGGGCGTTCCAGGGCCTCGACCTGTCGGTTCAGATCTGCACCAAACTCAACCGCACCTGCCTGCTCGCCGCGAGGGAGAGCTTCATCCTGCCTTGCCTCGGCCGCACCGAGCAGGACGTGCAGGCAACGGGTCCGCAGGCGGTGACGGTGGAGGATTCGATGTCGATGGTCCATGCCTCCCGCGGCAGGCTGAAGCCGGCGTCGGCGGCGCTCCGGTCGGAACCGGCGATCATCGCCGGGATCGCCAGGTCGGCGATCCCGCATTCAAAAGTCGATTGGGATGGCCTCGTCGCCGACTATGACCGTATCCGCGACAAGATCGAGGAGGTCTTTCCCGACTTCTTCGATTTCAATGCGCGGATCCGCACGCCGGGCGGCTTCCGCCTGCGCGTCGGCGCCTCCAGCCGCGAATGGGACACGCCGGACGGCAAGGCCCATTTCGCGGTCTTTACCGGTACCGACGAAGACGAGGGCCGGGACGATGGCCGCCTGACCCTCACCACGATCCGCAGCCACGATCAGTATAATACCACCATCTATGGCCTGAACGACCGCTATCGCGGCATTACGGGTCGCCGTGACGTCGTCTTTGTCCATGCCGACGATCTTGCCGCGCAGGGCCTCGCCCATGGCGACAGGATCGATATCGTGGCGGGCGACCGCGTGCTCGGAGGCCAGACGGCGGTTGCTTATGGCATCGCGCGGGGATCGGTCGCAGCCTATTATCCGGAAGCGAACCGGCTGATCGCGCTCGACGACTATGACCGGAAGAGCGGTACGCCCTCCTATAAATCCATCGCCGTCACCCTGCGCGCCGCAACCTGAGTGCCGAGAAGGCGCTCCGAGAGGTTGTTCCGTTGACGAAACGATCCTGTCATTCCACGGACTTATTCGGCGCCTAACGGGCGCCCTGTGGGGCTCGCTCAGCGAAATCGATAAACGATTCGTGGGGACCGCGACGCTTGTCCGGTCCCAGGCAAGTTGCGCATATCTGGTTGTTTCAGTTATATTTTAGGGGTTCCCGTGTCCAAATCGACCGTTGCTAAATCGTCCCTTCTGTTCGGCGCCGCCATCGGCGCGCTGTTCTGCTCAGCCGGCGCCTTCGCGCAGGACGCGGCCGCGTCGTCGGCGCAGCAGGGCGAAGAAGCGCCGCTGGGCGACATCGTCGTGACGGCGGAACGGCGCCCCGAATCGCTGCAGAAGGTGCCGCTCTCGGTTGCCGTGGTCAGCGGTGACGCGCTGCGGTCGTACCAGACCGGCGGCGACGACATCCTGTCGCTGGCGGGCCGGGTGCCCGGCCTCTACGCCGAAACGACGACCGGCCGAATCTTCCCGCGTTTCTACATTCGCGGCCTGGGCAATATCGATTTCTATCTCGGTGCGTCGCAGCCGGTGTCGATCATCCAGGACGATGTCGTGCTGGAGCATGTCGTGCTGAAGTCGAACCCGGTGTTCGACGTGGCGCAGACCGAAGTGCTGCGCGGGCCGCAGGGGTCGCTGTTCGGCCGCAACACCACGGCGGGCATCATCAAGTTCGACACGATCAAGCCGACCCAGGAATTCGAGGGGCGCGGCCAGTTCTCCTATGGCAGCTACAATACGGTCACGGCTGACGCCGGCGTCGGCGGTCCGATCGTCAAGGACCTGCTCGCGTTCCGCGTGTCGGCGCTCTACCAGCACCGCGACAACTGGGTCGACAACACCTTCACCGGCACCAGCGCCGACGGGACCGTCTCGCCGAAGAAGGACGCGATGGGCGGCTTCGACGAGCGCGACATTCGCCTCCAGCTGCTGTTCACCCCGGGCGACCGCTTCTCCGTCAACGTTTCGGCGCACGCGCGCGATTATCGCGGGACCTCGACCCTGTTCCATCGCGCCGCGTTGAAGAAAGGCTCGAATGACGTCAGCGCCGAGCCGCGCGACAAGGTCGCGTTCGACGAGGCGATGAACAACCCGCAGGCCTACAAGACCTATGGCGAGTCGGTGCGGGCCGCCTATGATTTCGGCGGTGTCGTGCTGACCTCGATCAGCGCTTATGAAACAACGTCGGGCTTCAGCCGCGGTGATACGGATGGTGGCGCCGCAGTCAATTTCCGCGACACCAATTCGGGTCAGTCGCAAGGCAACGTCCGTAAACTCGACCAATTTACCCAGGAAGTCCGCCTGGCGAGCGATGGCGACAGCCGCTTCAAGTGGCAGATCGGCGGCATGTATTTCGATTCGCGCGACATCACCGAATTTTATCAGCGCACCTATTTCCTCAACACGGCGGACTATAATCCGAACAACTGGGTGCGCCTGCACGACGTGAACACGTCCTGGGCGGCGTTCGGTCAGGTCAGCTACGAG
The DNA here is from genome assembly GCF_028473665.1 of Sphingomonas sp. QA11. Classification (GTDB taxonomy): domain Bacteria; phylum Pseudomonadota; class Alphaproteobacteria; order Sphingomonadales; family Sphingomonadaceae; genus Sphingomonas; species Sphingomonas phytovorans. The sequence goes on from NZ_CP098774.1 coordinate 1,030,407, forward strand.
ATCCTGCCGAGCCTGACGATCACTGCAGGCGGGCGCGTGACCGAGGACAAGAAGACGACGCAGTTGCTGAAGACGGCAGACAAACCGAATGGTGCGGTCACTTATGGCGGCCGTCGTTTCGTCGAGTTGAAGGATACCCAGCCAAGCTGGGATGTGAGCGCATTGTATCAGATCAACCCTGACGTCAGTGTCTATGCCCGTATCGCGCGCGGTTTCCGTGGCCCCACCATTCAAGGCCGTTCGGCGGTGTTCAATTCGGACTTCACTACGGCGAATTCGGAGACGATCCTGTCCTGGGAGGCCGGGTTCAAGAGCAACCTGTTCAACAATCGCCTTCGCCTGAACGCGACGGCGTTTACCTATACGGTCAACGACATCCAGCTGAACGGCAACGACGCCAACGGCAGCAGCGTGCTGTTCAATGCCGACAAGGCCAAGGCATATGGCCTGGAAGCTGAAGCCGACTGGCATCCGACCTCGAACCTGAGCCTCGGCCTTGGGCTCAGCCTGCTGCACAGCGAGATCAAGGACAAGCGAGTCTATGCGCAGGTCTGCGCGCTGAACAAGGTCGTCGTCTGCACCGTGCAGAACCCGACGGTCACCGCGCCGGTGTTCGGAACGCCAACGGTGTTCGCCAAGATCGACGGTCAGCCGCTGCCGAACGCGCCGGAATATACGGTGAACTTCAACGGCCGGTACGACGTGCCGCTGGGCAATGGCGGCAAGGCGTTCATTTCGACCGACTGGAATCTGCAGGGTTATACGAACTTCGTGCTCTACAAGACCAAGGAGTTCTATTCGAACGGCACCTTCGAAGGCGGCCTGAAGATCGGCTACAGCGCGCCGGGCGGCGCTTACGAGGTTGCCCTGTTCGGCCGGAACATCACCAACGAGAAGAACCTGAAAGGCGTGATCGAGAATTATATGGCGGCGGTGTTCAACGAACCGCGCGTCATCGGTATCTCGGTCAGCGGCAAGTTCCGCTAAAGGCCAACCGACATTCAGCCCATGCCGGCCTGAACTGAATGTCGACCGGCCTTTGGCCACTTGATTGCTGCCCGTCACCCTGTCGAGGGTGACGGGCAGTGGATCGGGATTTCGTCAGGCGGCCGTCATACGGGCCAGTTCGACGCCAAGCTTGTCGAGCGTCTGGCTCCAGCCGATGGGAGCGCCCTGCACCATCATCGGTGCCAGGGTCAGATCGACAAAGACATAGCTCTGCACGATATCGATCCGCGTTCCGCCGGCATCGTCCATGAAATCCACTTCGGTTCTGGCGGTAAACAGCACATTGCCGCTTCCGCCCTCTGCGCGGAGATTGAGAACCAGCCGCTCGTTCGGCCGGACCTCGGTTACGGTTCCACGATTCCAGTAATCGGTGCCGTCCGGGCCGCGCATGCAGAAATCGAAGGTGCCACCAACCCGCATCTCCACGGTCGCCTCGGGGACCGTGAAGGTCTCCGGCGAAAACCACTGTTTCACGTGTTCGGCACTGCTCCACGCCTCGAACACGAGCGCGCGGGGCGCCGGATAGATGCGCGACAGGCGCAGGGGTTCGATCGTTTCAGCCTTTTGTGTCATTCTCTTCTCCTTTGACCATGAGTGTTGCGAGATAGGTGCCGAGCCGGTCGAGGCGGTGATCCCATTCAACGCGGCGCTGCTGGATCCATTGCTCGGCGTGGCCGAGCGCTTCGGTATCGAGGCTGCAGGTGCGTACGCGGCCGATTTTCTCCGACCTGACGAGCCCGGAGCTTTCGAGCAGCGCGATGTGCTGCATCACGGCGGGCAGCGACATGGCGAGCGGACGGGCGAGCTCGCTGACCGAGGCCTCGCCGCGTGACAGCCGCTCGACGATCGACCGGCGAGTGCGGTCGGCGAGGGCAGTGAAGGCGAGATCGAGCGAATCGGGTTGGTTAAGCATATGCCTAACTATCGCGGGTTCGATAGTTAGGCAATAGCTTTAGTGTTTATTCATATGAGGGAGATCAGGCTTTCCAGTCGCCCGATTTGCCGCCCGTTTTTGCCAGCAGGCAAACACCGCCGATCGTCATGGTTTTGTCGATCGCCTTGGCCATGTCGTAGATGGTGAGCAATGTGACCGAGACGGCGGTGAGGGCTTCCATCTCGACGCCGGTCTTGCCTTCCGTCGCGGCGGTCGCGGTGGCGGTGACGCCGGTATCGTCCACGGTGAGGTCGACGGCGACCCGGGTGAGGGGCAAAGGGTGGCAGAGCGGGATCAATTCGCTGGTGCGCTTGGCAGCCATGATGCCGGCGACGCGGGCGACGGCGAGGACGTCGCCCTTCAGCGCGGTGCCGCCACGGATCGCACGGGCGGCTTCGGGGGACATGTCGATGCGTCCGGTGGCGACTGCCTCGCGGGCGGTGACCGGCTTGCCGGAGACATCGACCATGTGCGCGGCGCCGGTGTCGTCGAGGTGCGTGAGGTTGGTCATCATCCACCGTTCGTTTCGAGCACGGTCGAGAAACCGCCGACTGCGCTTTGGGCCTGTTTCTCGACTACGCTCGAAACGAACGGAAGGAAATTATCCCACCAGCGCCCGCGTTGCAGCTTCCACGTCGTGCTGGCGCATCAGCGCTTCCCCAATCAGGAAGCAGTGCACGCCGTGTTCGGCCATCTGGTCCAGGTCGGCGCGGATGGTGAGGCCGCTTTCGGCGACGAAGGTGCAGTCGGCCGGCGCCTTGCCGACCAGGCGATAGCTGTTCTCGAAGTCGATCGTGAAATCGCGCAGGTTGCGGTTATTGACGCCGATCAGCCGGGACTTGAGCTTCAGCGCGCGCTCCAGTTCCTTCGCGTCATGCACTTCGACCAGCACGTCCATGCCACAGTCGATCGCGCTCGCCTCGATCTCGGCGAGCAGGCCGTCGTCGAGCGCGGCCATGATCAGCAGGATCGCGTCGGCCCCGATCGCCCGCGATTCGGGGACCTGCCAGGGATCGACCATGAAATCCTTGCGCAGGACCGGCAGGCTGCAGGCATTGCGGGCTTCGGTAAGATAGGAATCGGCGCCCTGGAACCACGGCTCGTCCGTCAGCACCGAGAGGCACGCCGCGCCGCCGGCCTGATAGGCGCGGGCATGGGCAGGGGGATCGAAATCGGCGCGGATCAGGCCCTTTGACGGGCTTGCCTTCTTGATCTCGGCGATCAGCGCGTGGCCGGTCTTCGCCTTTGCGTCGAGCGCCGCGCGGAAACCGCGTGGCCTGGTCTGGCGCTCGATGGAGGCATCGAGTTCCGACAGCGGCATGGTGGCCTTGCGAGCGGCCACCTCAGCGCGCTTGGTTTCGAGGATTCGTTCGAGAATGTCAGTCATGAATAGGCGATCCAGCGATCGAGCAGGGCCCGGGCCGCGCCGGAATCGATCGCTTCGGCGGCGATGTCGACCCCCTCGGGAAGGCCGGCGGCCTTGCCAGCGACCATCAGCGCGGCGGCAGAATTGAGAAGGACGGCATCGCGATACCCGCCATGCTCGCCGGCGAGCAGGCGGCGCAGCGCCGCGGCGTTATAATCGGGGTCGCCGCCGCGGATGGCGGCGATGCCGTGGCGGGGCAGGTTGGCGTCTTCCGGCGCGATACGGGTCGGCATCGACAGGCTGCCGACGCTGACCGTGATCGTCGGACCCGCGCCCGATACTTCGTCGAGCCCCTCCTCGCCCGAGACGACCAGCGCTGCTTCGGTACCAAGCTGCTCGAGCGCCTGGGCATAGGGAGCGGCATAGTCCGGGCGGGCGATGCCGATGAGCTGGCGAGTCACGCGGGCCGGATTGGCGAGGGGCCCCATCAGGTTGAAGATGGTACGACGACCGATGTGACGGCGGATCGGGGTGATTCGCTTCATCACCGGGTGGTGGTTGGCGGCGAACAGGAAGGCGATGCCGATATCGCGCAAGCTCGCCTCGGCATTGCGGCCGGCGCGTTCCATGTCGAGGCCCAGCGCCTCGAGCGTGTCGGCTGCGCCTGCCTTGCTCGAGGCGGCGCGGTTGCCGTGCTTGGCGACCGGCACGCCACAGGCCGCGACGATGATCGAGACGGCGGTGGAGACGTTGAGCGTGTGATGGCCGTCGCCGCCGGTGCCGCAGACATCGATCGCGCCCTCGGGGGCTTCGATCGGGATCAGGCGGGCACGGAGCGCTTTGGCGGCCTCGGCGATCTCTATGCTGGTCTCGCCCCGGTCGCTGAGCGCGATGAGGAATTCGGCGACCGCCTCTTCGGAGGTCGTCGCGTCGAGAATGTCGGCGAAGGCTTGCGCCGCGCTTTCGCTTGAAAGCGGGGTGGAGGGATCGGGGAGGGAGGCGAAGCTTGTCATTTTATAGCCCCTTGCCGCTTGCGGGAGGGGCAAGAAAAAGTGCGGTCTTCACGCCAGGGCCTTCACATCGATGCCGGCGAGCCGAACGAAATTGGCCAGCAGGGCGTGGCCATGTTCGGTCGCGATGCTTTCCGGGTGGAACTGAACGCCGTGGATCGGCAGGGTCGCGTGGCGGAAGCCCATCACCGAGCCATCGTCGGCGGTCGCGTTGACGATCAGGCCGGCGGGAATATCCTCGACGATGAGCGAGTGATAGCGCGTTGCAGTGAAGGGCGAGGGCAGGCCTTCGAACAGGCCGGTGCCGTCATGCGAGACGGGGGAGGTCTTGCCGTGCATCAGCCCGCCGCGCACGACATGGCCGCCGAAATGCTGGCCGATCGCCTGATGGCCCAGGCACACGCCGAGCAGCGGTTTCTCCGCATCGGCACAGGCAGCGACGAGATCGAGGCTGATACCCGCCTCGTTCGGGGTGCAGGGTCCCGGCGAGATCAGGAAACCCTGTGCGTTGGAGTCGATCGCCTCGCGCGCGGTGAGGGAATCGTTGCGGACGACCTTCACCTCCGCGCCCAGCTCCATCAGATAATGGACCAGGTTCCAGGTGAAGCTGTCATAATTGTCGATGACGAGGATCATGCGCGCCGCCATAACCGATGCGCACGCTTGCGCAACCACGCCACGATCACGACATGGTTTGGGCAGGCTCCCGCTTCATTCAGGGTGGAGCAATCGTTAGACGCGGACGTTGATGCCGCCCAGGAGGTCGCTCTTATGTTTCGTACCATCGCAGCCATCGCCCTGTTGTCGCTTTCCGGCGTGGCGGCCGCGCAGGACCAGCAGGCGGAAAGTGGCAAGCCGCCGGAGCGAATCCGCAATGTGACGCTGACCGGCACCCAGAAATGTCCACCCGCGGTGAACGGCGAGGTGGTGGTGTGCAGCAAGCTCGAGGATCCCTACCGGATTCCGAAGGCGCTGCGCGAGACCAAGAAGAGCGCGGCGACCAATAGCTGGGTGAACCGGGCGGCGACGCTCGATGAGATCGGGCGCGAGGCGGGCGGGCTGCCCGATACCTGCTCCCCGGTCGGTTCGGGTGGCCAGACCGGCTGCGCGCTGAAGATGAACCAGCAGTTCGCGGCGGAGCGCGCCGAGAAGAAGCGCGAGCAGAGCGCGATTCCCTGATTTCTTCCCCACTCCGGCGGGGAAAGGCGGCGGGACGTTACTGCCCGAATCCGCTTTCGGAGGCCTGCGCCACTGCTTCGCGCGCGGCGGCGAGCAGGGCGCCGGCCTTCGCCTCGCACTCGCGCTGTTCATAGGCCGGGTCGCTGTCGGCGACGATGCCTGCTCCGGCCTGGACGTGCATGACGCCGTCCTTCACGACCGCGGTGCGCAGGACGATGCAGGAGTCCATCGATCCGTCGGGCGAGAAATAGCCGACGCCGCCGGCATAGGCGCCGCGCACTTCCTGCTCCAGCTCGGCGATGACGCCGCAGGCGCGGACCTTGGGCGCACCGCTGACCGTCCCGGCGGGGAAACCCGCAAAGAGCGCGTCGAGCGCGTCATGGTTCTTGTCCAGCCGCCCGACCACGTTCGAGACGATGTGCATGACATGGCTGTAGAGTTCGGTGGTGTAGCTGGCCGTCACCTTGACCGTGCCGGCCTCGGCGACCCGGGCGACATCGTTGCGGCCGAGATCGAGCAGCATCAGATGCTCGGCGCGCTCCTTAGGGTCCGTGAGCAGGCTCTGCCGGTTCGCCTCGTCCTCGGCCGCGGTCTTGCCGCGCGGGCGGGTGCCGGCGATCGGGCGGATGGTGATCTCCCCGTCGCGCACGCGGACGAGGATCTCCGGGCTCGACCCGGTCAGCGCGAATCCCGGCAGATCGAGATGATAGAGGAAGGGTGACGGATTGATCCGGCGCAGCGCCCGGTAAAGCTCGAACGCGGGCAGGGCGAAGGGCGCGGTGAAGCGCTGGGCGAGCACGACCTGGAAGATGTCGCCCGCGACGATATAATCCTTGGCGCGGGCGACCATCTCGCCATAGCGCCCTTCGGGCAGGACGGGCGTCAGGCTGATATCGGCCAGGTCGGTCGCGCGCACCGGCGCGGGGAGTGGCGCGGTCGCGAGGCGCGCGGCGACGGCGTCGATCCGGTCCTGCGCCTCGGCGACGATCGCGGCGGACTGGCGGGTGGCATCGGGCCAGACGGGCGCGACCAGGAAGAGGGCGTCGGCCAGCCGGTCGAAGATCAGCACGACCGTTGGCCGCACGAACATCATGTCGGGCAGGCCGAGCGGATCGTTTGACGGGCGATCGAGTTTTTCGACCAGGCCGACCGTCTCATACCCGAAATACCCGACCAGGCAGGCAAGCGCGGGCGGCAGCTCCGACGGCACCTCCATGCGGCAGGAGGCGACGAGCGCGCGCAACGCGTCAAGCGTCGGCGCCTCGCAGGGTTCGAATGCCACCTTGTCGGTAAGCCAGTGGCGGTTGACCTCGGCGCGAGGGCCGGCCGCGCGGAACACCAGATCGGGGGCGAGGCCGATCAGGCTGTGTCGCCCGCGAGTCGCGCCGCCCTCGACCGATTCGAGCAGGAAATCGCCGCGTCCCGGCTCGATCAGCTTGAGCGCCGCCGCCACCGGTGTCTCGGTGTCGGCAATCTGACGACGCCAGACCAGGGCCGGCCGCCCCGCATCGAGGGCGGAGACGGCGGCGTCGGTCATCCCGGGAACGGCAGGATTAATTGGAACCGCCCTGGCCGGTGAGCGCGGCGCGGACCTCGCCGATCGCCTTCTCGTTCTTCTTCACGCCGACCGAGCGACGCACCGCCTCGGTGAACTGCTGGACATATTCGCGGCCGACCACCTGGCCGATCCGCGCGCGGGCGCGGTCGATCACCAGTTTCTGGCCAGCGGCATTGCCGCGCTCGATATGGTTCAGATAGACGATGAACCAGCCGGCCTTGTTCGGCGCCTCGATCATTCGCGCCTTCTTCTCGGTCATGCTGAACATCAGCGTGATGGCGGGCGGCACCTGGCCGCGCGCATTCTCGATCTGCTCGCGTGCAACGGGCGGGACCGGCTGGGGACCGGGGATGCCGAGCTTGGTCTCCGTCATCGACTGGGCGAGCGGCATGCCCTTGTTGACGCGCGCGACGACGTCGACCGCCGCCTGGCGTGCCAGGCGCTGGGCCCGGTCGGTCACGAAATCGCTCGCGACCTTTTCACGGATCGTGGCAAGCGGACGGGGTGCGGCGGGGATGATGCGGGCCAGCGAGACCAACGAGAAGCTGCCATCCTGCCCGATCGGCACGAGCTGGGGGTCGTCGCCCTGCTCGGCGGCGAAGGCGGCGACCACTGCCTGGGCGAAGGCAGGGTCGGGCTTCGATGCGGGATCGTCCGGGTTGATCCCGCCGGCGGTGAGCGGCGGGGTATTGGCGGCCGTCAGCTTCCGGTCGGCGACGATCTCGTCGAAAGTCGCGTTGCTGCCGATCGAATTGTCGATCGCGTCGCGCGTCGCCTGCATCGCGGCCACCGCCTTTTCGGCGCTGAGCTGAGTCACCAACTCGGGACGGGCCTGTTCGAGCGACTTGGCCGCGATATTCTCGATGCCGTCGACCCGGAGTACGGTATAGCCAAGCGCGGTACGGAACGGGCCAAGCACCGTGCCCTTCGCCGCGCTGAACGCGGCATTGGCGATCTCAGGCGAATTCGCGGTGGTATAGGCCGGTTTCTCCACGCCCTTCAGGGTGTTGGGCTCGAGCCCGGCGGCACGGGCTGCTTCTGCCAGCGTGCCGGCCTTGGCCTTGGCGACGAGCGCGTTCGCCGCCGTCTGGTCGGGGACGACGACCTGGACGATGTCGCGCTTTTCGGTCGCCTGGAATTTCGCCTTCTGGAGCTGATAGCCCTTGGCGATTTCCGCCTCGGTCGGAACGGTGGTTGCCTTGACGCCTTCCAGGGTGACGGTCGCGTAGCGGATGACGCGGCGTTCGGGCACGGTGTAGCGGGCCAGGTTGCGCTTGTAGAAGGCAGCGAGTTCGGCGTCGCTCGGCGGGGTGCCCTTGCCCATGGCGGGCGTCGGAATGAAGCCGACCTGTCCGTCGCGCTTTTCGAGCAGCAACGAGGCATAGGGCAGCGCGACCTTGACCGGTACCTGCGCCGCGCCCGAGGTCGGCACGATCAATTGCTGGGTCAGCGTATCGTTCAGGATCTCGGAGCGGAGCTGCTTGTCGGAAAGGCGGATGCGGGCGAGAAACTGTTCATAGGAACTCTGGCTGAACTTGCCGTCGATGCCCTGCACCGCGGGGAGGCTGGCGATACGGCCGTCGATCAGCCGCTTCGACGCGACGAGGCCCTGTTGCTGCGCGAACTCGGTCAGCGCCAGCGCGTTGATGGTTCCTTCGAGCGTGCTGTCGACGCCGCCCTGATTGACGAACTGGACGATATCGAGCGTCGGCTGTTCGCGGCGCAAGCCCTCAAGCTGGTTCTGCACACGCTGGCGCAGGTCGATCTCGCTGATCTTCGTCTTGCCGATGCTGGCGACCGAGGTGCCGGAAAGCTTCGCGCTGCCACCCAGGCCGGTGATGTCGCCCATGCCGAACATGAGGGCGATCACGGCGAGCACGCCGAGGGTGACGACGACGCCCACCTTCGAGTTTACGGCGCGGCGGATGAGACTGAGCATGGTCGAGACGAGCCGATCTGATGGAGGCTGAAAAGGGACGAACTGCGACGCTTTAAGGGGACCGACCCGCTCCTTCAAGCTTGTGCGATCGTGAAGGCCCGTTAATCGGCTGATCGCAGAACAGGGAGATGGCGCTTTGGCACGACGCAAGCTGATTGCAGGGAATTGGAAGATGAACGGCAGCCTGGCTGCCTTGGCCGAGCTTGACGGGATCGCCGCGGCGGCCAGGGCAGCGCCGGGTGTCGATGTCGCGATCGCGGTGCCGGCGACGTTGATCGCGCCCGCTGTCGCGCGCGTGTCGGGGATCGCGCCCGCCGCCGCACGGGAGCCGGGCCTGGCGATCGGGGCGGAGGACGTTCATCCGGCGGAGAAAGGCGCGCATACCGGCTGCATTTCGGTCGGCATGGTGAAGGAAGCGGGCGCCGTCTTCTCGATCGTTGGCCATAGCGAGCGGCGCGCCGATTGCCACGAGACCGACCAGCAGGTGAAGGCCAAGGCCGAGGCGCTGCGCCGGGGCGGGCTGGGGGCGATCCTGTGCGTGGGCGAAACGCTTGACGAGCGCGATGCCGGGCGTGCCGAGGCGGTGGTGACCGGTCAGCTCGCCGCGTCCCTGCCGGAGGATGCGGCGGCGGACTGGCTGTCGATCGCCTATGAACCGGTCTGGGCGATCGGCACCGGGCGCACGCCGACCGTCGCCGATGTGGCGGCGATGCACGGTGCCATCCGCGCACGGCTGCGCGCGTTGATCGGACAGGAAGCCGACGCGGTGCGGATCCTCTATGGCGGATCGGTGACCGGGGACAATGCGGCAGAGCTGCTGGGCGCCGGCGACGTCGACGGGGCGCTGGTGGGCGGGGCGAGCCTGACGGCGGCGAAGTTCGTGCCGATCGTGGAGGCCGGCGCGGCGCTGGCCTGACTGGCTGGCCGCAACGCAGATTTCCCCGAGAAGCGCGCCGACCGCCTGCGGCCAACCTCATATTATTGCTGCATCACCTCCAGGCCGGCAAAATAATAGCCGGAATGACATGATTTTGTGTCGAAACGGCAACATTGCCGCAACAATCCGCGCTGCGTCGCGGCAGAACCAATCCGGTCCCATTGCCACCACCGGCCCCTTGGCACAGCCTCGTGCATGGCAATGGGGAGACACGAAATGACACTCAAGACGATGTTGCGGTGTGGCGTGGTGATGGCCGTACTGGTTCCTTTTCCCTCGGGTGCGCTGGCGCAGTCGGTGACGAGCGGCGCGCCCGCCACGCAGCAGGCCGAAGCGGATGGCGGCGACATCATCGTGACGGGATCGCGCATCCGCCGCGATCCGCTTGAGCAGGACTCGCCGGTCATCACCGTCGATCAGACCTCGCTGGCGCGCACCGGCCTGTCATCCGTCGCCGATGTGCTGCAACGCCTGCCGAGCGCGAGCGGCGGCCTGAACAGCAAGGTCAACAACAGCGGCAATATCGGCAATCCGCCCGATGGCGGCGGCGTTGGCGCCGGGTCGGCGGAAATCGACCTGCGGTATCTCACCGCCAAGCGCACGCTCGTGCTTGTCGACGGCCTTCGCTACGTCAACGGCGCCTCGGCCAGCGGCATTCCCTCGACGGTCGACCTCAACACCATTGCGGTGAGCTCGATCGACCGGATCGAGGTGCTCCAGTCAGGCCAGTCGCCGCTCTACGGATCGGATGCGCTGGCGGGCGTGGTCAACATCATCACGAAATCGCAGCAACAGGGTCTGCAGGCATCAGCACAGTTCGGCACGTTCCGGCAGGGCGACGGCCATACCCAGGACTATAATATCAGCTACGGCATCAACGGGCCGACCACCCATGTCGTGTTTGGCGGCAGCTATGTGAAGCAGGAAGCGGTCAGCACGCGGGATCGCAGCATCTCGCAATTCCCGAACCCGGGCCAGACGAGCTGCACCGACCCGATCGGCGGGTGCAGCAGCGCGACGCTCAACGGCTTCATCCAGCTTGTCGGCGGCGGTCCCGTCTACACCCCGAAGAATCCGCCGATCACCGGTCGCCCGCGCTTCGACCCGCTGAACCCGACCGGGCCGAACAGCGATTTCCGGCTGCTGACCACCGCCGACCGCTTCAACTTCTCTCCCTATAATTATTTCCTGACACCATCGGAACGGTACGGCTTCTTCGTCAGCGCGAAACAGGAACTGACCGACAGCATCAACCTTCGCGTCAAGATGAACTATATGAAGCGCAATTCGCAGAACCAGGCTGCGTTCCTGCCGCTGTTCGTCGGCCCCGACGCGGGGAACGGCAACCTGCTCGATACGATCTCGATCGACGCGACCAACCCGTACAACCCGTTCGGCTATACCTTGTCCGCCGGCGGCGCCGGCAATCCGCCCGCCAATTATTCAACGGTGCGCAGGCGCCTGATCGAGGCCGGGCAGCGCACCTATACTCAGCATGTCGAGACAATGACCGTCACCGGCACGCTCGACGGGTCCTTCAACGTGGGTAGCCACAAATTCTACTGGGACGTGAACGCCGTGTTCGGCTTCAACGATGCCAAGCAGACCTTCACCGGCAACATCAACGCGGCGAAGCTGGCACAGGCGCTTGGGCCGGTGGCGAACTGCACCGGCGCGTGCGTGCCGTTCAACATCTTCGGCGGCGCCGGATCGGTCACCCCGGCGATGCTGGCGTTCGTCGGCTTCACCGAGCTTGATCGCAGCTCGCAGAGCGTCAACGATTACACCGCGAACCTGAGCGGCGAACTGTTCGACCTGCCGGCCGGGCCGGTCGGTATCGCGGTCGGCTATGAGCATCGGTACCAGGTGGGCGATTTCACGCCGGACCCCATCATCACCGCCGGGCTCGGCGCGGACATCCCGGCACAGCCGGCACATGGCAGCTATAATTCGGACGAATTCTATGCCGAGCTGCGCGTGCCGATCCTGAAGGACGTGCCGTTCTTCCAGTCGCTCGAATTTGATGGCGCGGTGCGCCATTCGAACTTCGCGCCCGGCGGCAGCAACACCACCTATACCGCGAGCGGGCTGTGGAAGCCGGTGAAGGACCTGCTGCTGCGGGGATCCTATGCGCAGGGTTTCCGGGCGCCGAGCATCGGCGAACTGTTCGGTGCCGAATCCCGCTCCGACGCGCCGATCGACGACCCGTGCACCAACGTGCCGGGATCGCCTTATCAGTCATCGGCCACGGTGCGGGCCAATTGTACCGCGAACGGCGTGCCGGCGAACGGCAGTTACCAGGAGCCGACCGGCGGGCAGTTGGGCGTGCTGACCGGCGGCAACCAGGCGTTGAGGCCGGAAACGTCGCGGACCTGGTTGTTCGGCGGCGTCTATTCGCCGGCCTGGGCGCGTAATAGCGGCTTTGCCAGCAGCCTGAGCGTCGAGGTGAATTATTACGACATCAAGGTCGAGAACGCGATCGCGCCGGTCGACGCGCAACTGACGCTCAGCCGCTGCGCCCTGAGCGCCGACGCGCTGAGTTGCGCCGCGATCAAGCGCACGCCGAGTGGCCTGATCTCGCGGATCAACGCCCAGTTGCAGAATATCGGCGGTATCCGCACCCGCGGCATCGACGTGACCGCCAATTACCGTACGCCGCAGACCGGCGCGGGCAGCTTCGGCCTGTCGCTCAACGGCAATTTCCTGCTCAAATATACCGAGACCTTCCCGGCCGCGGTCGGCTTCACCACGACGGATTATCGCGGCAAGACCCGGGGCTTCCCTGACCAGTCCTATCCCGAATTCAAGGGCAATGGCGTGGTCGACTGGCAGTTCGGTGCTTTTGGCGCGTCCTTCACCGGCCGCTACATCAAGAGCGTCGTCGAAGCGGACGGCAGCCGGCTCGGCAGCCGGCTCTATGGCGATGTCCAGGTCAGCTACACCCCGTCCTTCATGAAGGACCGGGTCACCCTGACGCTCGGCGTCAACAATGTCTTCAACCAGGACCCGCCGGGTTGCACGAGCTGCACCGGGCCAAACTACGATCCGACGACCTATGACGTGCCGGGCCAGTTCGGGTACGCCCGGCTGTCCTACAAGATGTAGGGCTTAATGAAGAAGCGGGCCGGCGCCGACCAGCGCCGGCCCTTTCGGCCTTTCTGCGCGCCGGGATAGGGCGTATCGTCGCTCTCTGAGGGGGGCGGTACGGAAAGGCATGAAATGACCCGCGTCGTCCCGACAGCCCTGGCGTTACTGGTTCTCGCTGCCCCCGCCGCGGCGCAATCGCCCGAGCGGATCGAGATCGACCTGTCGAACTTCAAGTTCACGCCGTCGACCATCACGCTGCGGCATGGCCAACCTTATGTCCTGCACTTCGTCAACACGGCAAAGGGCGGTCATGATTTCTCGGCCAAGGCGTTCTTCGATGCCGCATCGATGGAAGCGCGGGATCGCGCCGTCGTCGCCGGGGGCGAGATCGAACTGCGTGGTGGCCAGACGGCCGACCTGCGCCTGACCGCACCGGCGCCCGGAACCTATGACGTGCATTGCTCGCACTTCATGCATTCGACCTTCGGGATGACCGGAAAGATCGTGGTCGAATAAGCGCGGGTAGCCCGTCAACGGCAATTTCGGCGCGCTGACGAGATGGCGCTTTTGGCAATTCCGTCGCCGTAGTGACCGTTCCGACGCCCAAGAGCCCGCCGCGCCGCATCCAAAGGCATGGCGGCCAGGGCTGGTCGAGAACAACCCCAAAATTCGCCTCCCGTTCGCGGTGATCGTCCACGCAGCCATCGGTGCGACGTCGGTCCCGACGGTGTCAGCTACCCGGCGCATCATCGCTATTAAATGATAATGCTAGTGACTCGCATTAGTCTTCGGCTATCGGGGCGCGGCGAATCATAAAAGGGATCTTGCCATGCGTTTCTTCAGCCTCCTGCTTGCCGGCTGCACATTGACCGGCGGTGCGGCCCCCGCGCTGGCAAATGAAGAGACGAGCGGTGCGACGTCGGAGGACGAGGCGGGCCAGCGCGAAGGCGACGTCGTCGTTTTCGGCAAGAGCTATGGCCGGGAAGTCGGCAAGACGGTGACTCCGCTCAAGGATGTGCCGAACACCGTTACGGTGATCGAGCGGGACCAGATCGAGGCGCAGAACCTCTTTACCCTCGAAGACGCGCTTACCGTGACGAACGGCATTACCGTGAATGGCGTGGGCAGCGAGGATCCCTCCTTCCTCTCGCGCGGCTTCGCGATCAGCAATTATTTGGTCGATGGCGTGCCGACGATGGCGTTCGGCTTTCCCGCCGTTGTGCCGGACCTGTTCTTCTACGATCGGCTGGAGGTGCTGCGTGGCCCGGCCGGCCTGTTCAGCGGATCGGGCAACCCGGCCGGCAGCATCAACCTGGTCCGCAAAAGGCCGCTCGACGCGGTGCGCGTGCAGGCGTCGGCAGGCGGCGGCAGCTACAGCAATGTCCGGCTTGAACTGGATGCATCGACGCCGCTCGGCGACCGGGCCGGCCTGCGCGTCGGCGCGATGTTTCAGGACCAGGATCAGTTCTTCAAGGTCGCACACCGCAATCGAGTCGGCGCCTTCGCGGTCGGGTCGATCGAGATCGGCGACCGCACGACGGTGACTGTCGGCGGCAATTACGACCGGTTCAAGCCGGCGATCCAGTCGGGGCTGCCGGGCCTGATCGGCGGTGCCGATGGCAGCGACGGGCAGTTGCTGAAGATCGACCGGTCGACCTATCTCGGTGCCGACTGGAACCGCTTCCGTTCGGAAAGCTGGCAGGGCTTCGTCGAAGTGGTCCACCGGGTGAGCGACCGCTGGACGCTGCGCGCGACCGGCCTTGCCACCGGCGTCGATCGAATCGACATCTACAGCTATATCGGCAACCAGCCGGTCACCCCGGCCAATGGCGGCACGACCAGCCACATCGCCTATCGCGGCGACAGCTTCCAGACCACGCGGTCATTCGATGTCAACGGTATCGGCAGCTTCCCGCTGTTCGGCCGTGACCAGACGCTGATCCTGGGTGCCGACTATCAGGCGCAGTCCTATGATTCCTATTATACGCGACTGTCGAACTACGCGACGATCAACGTGTTCAACCCGGTCTCGCCGGCCGAGCCGGCGCTGAACCCCTATGACCCGTCGCCCGCCTATCCCGGCCCCGCCGGGCCCGTGACGCAGAATTACGGCGGCACGCGGACCCAGATCGAGCAATATGGCCTTTACGGCCAGGTCCGCCTCAGCCCCCTTGCCGGGCTGACGCTGGTGGGCGGCGGACGGCTGACCTGGTGGGACAGCCACGGCAGGACATTGGTGTCGATGCAGGCCACGCTGCCGCCCCCGACAAGCTATGGTGTCGACAATCGTTTCACGCCTTATGCCGGGCTGGTGTGGGACGTCACGTCCAAGTGGAACGTCTATGGCAGCTATGCCGACAGCTTCACGCCGCAGGCCGCCCCGGCGGGGCGCCGTCGGCCCGACGGCCAGCAGATCGACCCGCTGATCGGCAACCAGTTCGAAGCGGGCACCAAGCTGTCGCTGATGAAGGACAGGCTGCTCCTGTCGCTCGCCGCCTATCAGATCACCCAGACCAACCGCCTGTTCAACGACCCCAATCTGGCTGACATCGTCCTCCAGATCGGAAAAGTGCGCGCACGCGGGATCGAGGCGGAGGCGAGCGGGGAGATCCTGCCCGGCTGGCGGATCAATGGCGGCTACAGCTTCACGCGCACCAAATATCTCAAGGACGCGAACCCGGTGTTCGAGGGCCTGTCGCTGCTGCCCGTCATCCCCGCGCACATGGCGAAGCTGTTCACCAACTATGCTCCCAAGGACGGGCCTCTGGCAGGGGCGAGCATTGGGGGCGGGGTGACCTGGTTCAGTTCGACCTTCAGTGGCAATCCGGCGGTGTTCAGGGCAGACGGCTCGGTGCTCACCCGATCGTCGATCGTCAGGCAGGGCAGCTATGCCGTGCTCGACCTGCGCGCCGGGTACAAGCTGACCGAGCAGCTTGCCGTTTCGGTCAACGTCAACAATGTGCTCGACCGCAACTATTACGCGCGAATCTCGTCGACCGGGCGCGGCAATTATTACGGCAGCCCGCGCACCGTGTTCGCCACCGCGCGATACACGTTCCAGTGAGCGGCGCCGGTCGTATCGAGCGTGGGGGCGGGTGGCGGCGGCGCGGTGACGTGCTGTTGCGCGTCATCGCGGCCATTCCCCTCGGTTATGCGGTAGGGAGCCTGTGGGCGATGGCGCTCGCGCGGTTGTTGCCCGGCGATCGATCCGAAGCCACGATCATCGCGACGCTTGTCGCGTTCGCGCTGTGCGCCTTCGCCGCGATCTGGGCATTCGCCGCGCGCAGCGGCTGGCGGGCGGTCTGGACGCTGGCCGTCATAGGGGCGGTCGCGGGGGCGATCACATGGGTCTCGATCGACCTGACGGGGCGGCTATGAGCAAGGGGTTCCGTCAATCGCAGGCGTTCCTCCACACCTGGTCCGGGATGCTGCTCGGCTGGGTGTTGTTCCTGGTGTTCGTCGCCGGCACGATCGCCTTCTGGCGCGAGGGGATGAACCGCTGGATGCGCCCGGAACTGGCGCGGGTCGAACAGCCGATGCGGGTCCTTGCCGGTGCGCAGCGTTTCCTCGAACGCAAGGCGCCCGATGCGGAAAGCTGGTTCATCACCGTGGCGAACGAGCGTTCGCCGGGTGCCGACCTGTTCTGGCAGCCCCAGCAGAAGAAGGGTGAAGGCCAGCGTCGCCGCGGGCGGCGGAACAACCAGGCGCTGATCGGCGCTGACGGGCAGCCGGCTGTCGCCCGCGAGACGCGCGGTGGCGAGTTCTTCTATCGTTTCCATTTCGACCTTCACTACATGCCAGTGATCTGGGCACGCTGGCTGGTCGGTTTCGCGACGATGATGATGCTGGTGGCGATCCTGAGCGGGATCGTGACTCACAAGAAGATCTTCCGCGACTTCTTCACGCTTCGGCGCGCCAAGGGGCAGCGATCATGGCTTGACGGTCATAATGCGTCGGCGGTGCTCGCGTTGCCGTTCCACCTGATGATCACCTATACCGGCCTAGTCACGCTGATGGCGATGCTGATGCCCTGGGCGGTCGTCGCCAATTACAGCGACCAGGCGAAGATGTTCGAGGCCCTTTTCCCGGAGGCCGGGGCCGTCGAGCGAACCGGCCGGCGCGTGCCGCTCGCCGATCTCACCATGATCGCGAAAGATGCGGAGCGCCGGTTTGGCGGTCCGGCGGGTTTCATCGAGGTGAACATGCCGGGCGACGCCGCGGCACGGGTCACGGTGAGCCGGAGCCCGGCGTCGATGCTGTCGTCACGCACACCGCGCCTGACCTATGAAGGTACCAGCGGCAGGCTCATCTGGCGGGCGCCGCAGCCCGGCGGGGCGGCCGTGACCGCTGGCGCCATGATCGGTCTCCACACCGGGCGATATGCCGATACCGGCCTTCGCTTCATCTACTTCCTGTGCGGTATTGCCGGGGCGGTGATGGTCGCGAGCGGCCTCGTCCTGTGGACCGTCAAGCGTCGGGAGAAGCTGGCCGATCCGCAGCGGCCGCATCTCGGCTTTCGGATCGTCGAGCGGCTGAATGTCGCGGTGATCGGTGGATTCCCGCTCGGAATCGCCTGCATGTTCTGGGCGAACCGGCTGCTGCCTGTCGGGCTTGCCGGGCGCGCTGAATGGGAAGTCAATGCGCTGTTCATTGTCTGGGCGGGCGCCTCGGTGCTGGCGGTCCTGCGGCGACCGCCGACGAGTTGGGTCCTGCTGTTCGGCACGACGGGCGTGCTGCTCGGCATGCTGCCGGTCTATAATATCCTCGCCACCGGACGCGGGCTGCCGGCCTCGATCATGTCGGGCGATATGATGCTAGCCGGAATCGATGCGATGCTGCTCGTCTTCGCTGGCGGATTCATCGCGATCGCGCGGCGTGTCGCCCGCTACCGTCCCGCGGTGCGCCGGCCAAGGGCGGGCGCTGCCCGTCCGGTGGAATCACATCCGTCGCATCCAGTGCTGGAGCCCGCCGAATGAGTGTCCTTGCCGCCCTGTGCACGATCCTTGCCTTTACGTTGTTCGGCCTGGTCACTGATGAGCATCATCGCCGTTTCATCGGCACGCGCCCTTCGCCGCGGGCGAAGCGACGCCTCCGTGCAGGTGCGTGGATCGCCCTCGCCGCCGGCTTTCCACCGGCGATCGCGGCGAGCGGCTGGGTGTTCGGTCCGATCCTGTGGATCGGGCTGACGATGCTCGGCGCGGGCATCGTTTTCCTGACGATGAACCTGATGCCGAAGTCCCGGGGCGATACCGGGCCTCGCGCGCGGTGATGGCCCGTCATTCGATCACAAGGAGGATGAAGATGAGAAAGACAATATTATTCGCCCTGATGCTGGGTTTTTCGGGCGTGGCGCAGGCGCATGAAGTGTGGATCGAACGCGACGGAAACGGTCCGGCGCGGATTTACCTTGGCGAGCCGGCCGAGATGCTTCCACCAGGCGGCGATCCGGAATTCGCCAAGCTCAAGGCGCCGCGCCTGCTGTCGGGCGCGGATGTCAGGCCTGTCCGCAAGGAGGGCTTTATCGAGGTGGCAGTGCCGGCTGGCGATGTGCGGGCGTGGGACGACGATGTCTTCGATCCGTGGGGACCTGACGACAAGAAAGAGGGGGTCGTCTACTATGCGCGCGCCGGGCGCAGCGAGGCGATCGCGAAAATGCCGCTGGAGATCATTCCCGTGACGCCCGGCGGGACCCGCTTCGCGCTCGTCCGCGACGGCAAGCCGCTCGCCGGCGTTGCGATCACGATCGTCAGCCCGGACAAATGGTCCAAGGGCGTGACGACCGACGCTAACGGACAAGCCGTCGTCCCGATGCGCGAACGGGGGCGCTATCTGTTGGCCGCGTCCATCAAGGATGCAGGGCCGGCGACCATCGCCGGCGGGACGGTTTCGACAGTGCACCGAATCGCGACGACGACGTTCGTCGCACCCTGAGCAGGGGACTCGGACGAGGCGGGTTGAGCCTCGCCGTCTCCGCCTCCCCGACGCCTGCCGGGGAAGGCGGAGAAGATGCTCTAGCTATAGCGCGCCTTCAGCATTGCCCAGGCGGCGCGCAGGCCGAGCGCGTCGCCGCCCTTGGGACGGCCCGGCTTGCTGGCGGGGCGCCAGGCAAAGGTGTCGAGATGAGCCCAGGGTGTGCCTTCCGGCACGAAACGCCGGAGGAACAAGGCAGCCGTCACGGCACCGGCAAAGCCGCTGTCGGCCGCGTTGATCATGTCGGCAATGTCCGACTTCAGCATCTCGTCATAACCGTCCCACAGGGGCATGCGCCAAAGCGGGTCGTCCACCTCGCCCGCGGCGGCGAACAGCGCCCCGGCCAGCGGCTCGTCATTCACGAAGGTGGCGGGCAGATCCGGGCCGACCGCGACCCGGGCCGCGCCGGTGAGCGTCGCGAAATCGACGATCAGCGTCGGCTTCTCCTCGCCCGCACGGGTGAGCGCGTCCCCCAGGATCAGGCGTCCTTCGGCGTCGGTATTGGTGTTCTCGACCGTCAGGCCCTTGCGAGTCCTGAGCACGTCGCCGGGCCTGAAGGCGTTGCCCGCGACGGCATTCTCGACCGCGGGGATCAGCAGATGGAGCCGCACCTTGAGCCGCGCCGCCATAACCAGCCCGGCCAGCGCCAGCGCGTGCGCGGCCCCGCCCATGTCCTTCTTCATCAGCCGCATGCCGGCGCTGGGCTTGATGTCGAGCCCGCCGGAATCGAAGCACACGCCCTTGCCGACCAGCGCAATGCGGGGGTTCTTCGGATCGCCCCATTCGAGCTCGATCAGGCGCGGCTCGCGGCCCTTGGCGGCGGCCTGGCCGACCGCATGGACCATCGGATAGCCCTTTACCAGCGCCTCGCCCCGCGTGACGTTGAGCGTGGCACCATGCGCCTCGGCGAGCGCGGAGACTTCCGCCTCCAGTTCGGCGGGGCCGAAATCCGATGCGCCGGTATTGACCAGATCGCGTACCTTCGTGGTGGCGGCGGCGATCCGGACCGTCTCTTCGATCAGTGCCGGCTGCCCCGACAGCAGCACACGCGGGCCGTCGCCCTCGGGCTTGCGATAGCGGTCGAAGCGATACTGGCCGAGCATCCAGCCGAGCATCGACGCCCCGGCCTCGCGCGAGGGGCGATAGCTGCCTTCGGGAAGGGTTTCCGCCAGCCGGGCAAGATCCCAGGCGCCGAGGTCGCTTTTCTCGACGATCAGCACGACCGACCAGTCATCGGTGTCGCCGGGCAGGATTGCGCTGCCACCTGCCTTGCCGGTGAGCTTCTGCGCTGAAACCGCCGCGCGGATGCGCTGGGGCTGGGCGTTGAGCCACGCCTCGAAGCCGGCGGTCTCGACGATGTCGATCGAACGGGCAGGCTGGCCGCGATCGGGCTGGAGCAGGGTGGCGCTCATCAGCGTTTCGCCGGCGCGACGAGGAATTGTTCGATCTTGCCGCTTCGGTCGGCATAGGTGCTGATCGCCAGCACCCTGGTGCCATAGGTGACCCGGAAGCTGCGGCCGATGAAACCGCCGCGCAGCCGGGCGGTACCGGTCTGGGCGAACGTCACCGGATCGCCGAGCGGTGCCAGGCTGGTCCTGAAATCAGTGAGGGTGACCGGCGTGAAATAATAATTGGCGTTCTCGGTCAGCAGGGAGCGATCAAGCGTGCCGGTGCGAAGCTGGCCGAACACCAGCCGTGCCCTGGCGAGTGCCGGGCTGTCGGCAAGGTCGGCAGGCGGTGGCGCGGGCAGCAGGGTGCGCGCCAGGCCCTGGCCGATCGTGACGAAGGCATCGCTCGACCAGCTGTTGGTGAGCACGACGATCGCGGCGCGCTCGTCCGGGAAGACGATATTGTAGGAAAGGAAACCGACCGCCTCGCCGGTATGCTCGATATAACGGCGGCCATTGGCGGCGCCGATCGAGACGCCCAGGCCATAGCCGGTCGAGGTGCCGTCGGCGAGCTTCACCGGGGTCTCCTGCAGCATCCAGTCCTCCGGATTGAGAATCTTGCGATTGAGCCGGGCGACATCCCATTTGGCAAGGTCGCGCGCGCTCATCGCCAGTTCGCCAGCGGCGAACAGCCAGCCACGCGCGGCCGGGGTGGCGACGCGCAGCGGGCCCATCGCGGCGCGGCCATAGCCCTGGGGGAAGCCCTTGCCGACCGCGAGATCCTGATCATAGGCGGTGATGCCGAGCGGGGCGAAAACCCGCAGCTTGAGGAAGTCGAGCAGCGGGATGCCGGCGACCTTCTCGACGATCATGCCGGCGACCACATAGCCCGTGTTCGAATATTGCCACTGGGTGCCGGGCGTGAAATCGAGCGGCTTCTTCGCCCAGCGATCGACGATACCCTGGGGCGTGACGGGGGTGGCCATCGCCTTGAAGCTGTAATCCTGCGGCCAGTAATCCTGCAGGCCCGACGTGTGGCTGAGCAATTGCCTGATGCTGATCTTGTCGCCGTCGGTGATGTCGGGAATGTATCTGGCGACCTTGTCGTCGAGGCTGAGCTTGCCGTCCTCGGCGAGCAGCAGGATCGCGGCAGCGGTGAACTGTTTCGAGACGGAGGCGATCTGGTAGGGCGCTTCCTCGCGCGCGACCGGCATGTGCTCGGCCTGCTTGCCATAGGCCCTGGCGAAGACGATCTCGCCGCCGCGCACCACAGCGATGGAGGCGGAAGGCACGTCGGTGGCGGCCAGTGTCTCGGTGACGATCCGGTCGACCTGAGTGTGTTCCTCCGCCGTGAGCGCCTGGGATAAGGCCGGTGTTGCAGCGAACAGCGCAACTATCGTCAACGTCGAACGGATCAGCATCGTGAGTTGGTCACCATCAAGAGGCGGGCAAGGGGCGGGGCTGCTGTCTTTTCATCTTCGACGGCCAAAGGAAAGAGGGTGGGCATGACGAATCTTTCATGGGAACATGGACCAGCCTCGCCGGTTGAATGTCTTTCGGGGCATCGAAAAGGGGACTTGCCGTGCAACTTCGCCGCAGTTGGGCCGCTGTCGTCGTCGGTATCGTCATCGCGCTGATCGGGCTCGTCCTCGCGATCGGCGGCTTCTGGCTGATGATCCTGGGCGGATCGATCTATTATGTCGTGACCGGCATCGCGATGATCGCGGCCGGCGTGCTGTTGTTCAGGCAGCGGCTGCTCGGTGGCTGGATCTATATCGCGATCGTCGCGCTCACCATTCTGTGGGCGTTCGGCGAGGCGGGGACGAATGTCTGGGCGCTCGTCCCGCGCATCGTTGCGCCGGTCGTGCTGCTGGTCGCCGTGCTGGCGGCGATGCCGACTCTGTCCAGGGCGCGGAACCGGTGGCGTGCCGGGCTGGGCGCCATCGCGGCGGTGCTGGCCGCGACGATACTGCTGTTCGCGGTCCTTGGCCTGCGCGACGATGTCGCGGTGGCTGCCTTGCCCGCCCCGCAGGCGCCGGGGTTCGCCGATCCTTCGGGGCAGGCGACCGGGCCCGACTGGCCCGCCTATGGCGGCACCTACAGCGCGCGCCGCTTTTCCCCGCTGACCCAGATCAACGCCGGCAATGTCGGCAAGCTGAAACGCGCCTGGCTGGTGCATACCGGCGACATGCCGTCGAGCGCGGCGATCGCCAAGACCTATGGCGCCGAGACCACGCCGCTGAAGATCGGCGATAGCCTGTATCTCTGCACGCCCAAGAACTTGGTGATCGCCCTCGATGCATCGAGCGGCACGGAACGCTGGCGGTTCGATCCCAAGGTGTCGGACGAGGCGATCCCCTATACTGCGGCATGCCGGGGCGTGAGCTATTATGCGGTGCCGGGCGCGGCGGCCGGATCGGCCTGCGCGGCGCGAATCATCGAGGGTACGCTCGACGGGCGGATCTTCGCGCTCGATGCGGCGACCGGCAAGCCCTGTGCCGATTTCGGGACCGGCGGACAGGTCGACATCAAGCTCGGCATGGGCGCGGTGCCGCCGGGCTATGTCTCGATCAATTCGGCGCCGACGATCGTGCGCGGCGTGATCGTCACCGGCCATCAGGTGCTTGACGGCCAGGATCGCTGGGAACCGTCAGGCGTGATCCAGGCCTATGATGCGGTGACCGGCAAGCTGCGCTGGGCGTGGGACATGATGCGACCTGACATCACCGGCCTGCCGCCGGCGGGGCAGACCTATACGCGCGGCACGCCGAACATGTGGACGACCGCGTCGGGCGACGAGCAGCTTGGGCTGGTCTATTTGCCGATGGGCAATTCGACTGCCGATTATTATTCGGGCCTGCGCCGGCAGCCGGAGCATTTCTTCGCCACCTCGCTGGTCGCGATCGACGTAACCACGGGCAAGCCGCGCTGGCGTTTCCAGGCGGTGAAGAAGGATGTGTGGGACTACGACCTGGGCAGTCAGGCGACGCTGATCGACTACAAGGGCACGCCTGCGCTGGTGTTGCCGTCGAAGCAGGGCGATCTCTATGTGCTCGACCGCCGCACGGGCCAGCCGCTGACGCCGGTCGGCACGATCCAGGTGCCGCGCGGCGGGGTCGAGCCGGAACAGCGCTCGCCCACGCAGATCGTCTCGCTGTGGCATACATTGCGCAAGCCCGTCATCACCGAGCGCGACATGTGGGGCATGTCGCCGATCGACCAGATGATCTGCCGGATCCAGTTCCACCGCGCGAGCTACAAAGGCTTCTATACGCCACCCGAGGCGGATCGACCGTCGATCCAGTATCCGGGCTATAATGGCGGCAGCGACTGGGGCGGCGTGGCGGTCGATCCGCAGCGCGGGGTGATCGTCGCCAATTACAACGACATGCCCAATTATGTGCGGCTGGTGCCGCGCGCCGAGGCGAACAAGCGCGGCTGGGCGCCGCGCGACCAGGCGCGCGGCAAGATCGGCGGGGCGGAGGGCGCGGGCGATCCGCAGGCTAACACGCCCTATGCGGTCAACGTCAATGCCGGCTGGCGGATGCCGTTTACCGGCCTGTTGTGCAAGCAACCGCCCTATGGCGGAATCCGCGCGATCGACATCGCGACCGGCAAGACCCTGTGGGACCGGCCGCTCGGCACCGCGCGGACCAACGGGCCGTTCGGCATCCCCTCGATGCTGCCCTTCCATATCGGCACGCCCAACAATGGCGGCGCGGTGGTGACGGCGGGCGGGCTGGTGTTCGTCGCGGCCGCGACCGACAATCTGATCCGCGCGATCGACCTGCGCACGGGCAAGACCCTGTGGTCCGACGTGCTGCCGGCGGGCGGGCAGGCGACGCCGATGGTCTATGAGCAGGGCGGGCGCGAATATCTGGTCATCATGACGGGCGGGCATCACTTCATGGAGACGCCGATCGGCGACCAGGTGATCGCCTATGCGCTGCCGCAACGGGGGTAGGGCCGGGCCCCCGATAGGGTCGGAACGCCTCTTGACACGGACAGGCGCCCTCCGTCGAATGGCGCGGCTCAAACGGGAGAAGCGACATGTGTGACAGCGAGATCCATCAGGGACTGGTCGAGACCTCCGAATTGTCCCGCAGGGCATTCGTGATGGCTGGCGTGGCGGCGGCCGGGCTCGCGACTTCTGCCTTTGCCGAGAATGTCGTCGAGACCGACGTGACCCTGAAGACGCCGGATGGGGATGCCGACGCGGCGCTGTTCCATCCCGAGGGCAAGGGGCCCTGGCCGGCCGTGCTGATCTGGCCCGACATCCTGGGCCTGCGCCCGGTGTTTCGCGAGATGGGGCGCCGGCTGTCCAACGAGGGCTATGTCGTGCTGGTGCCGAACCCCTTCTATCGCAGCAAGCGGGCGCCGGTGGTCGACGGTGCGTTCGATTTCAATAAGCCGGAGGATCGGGCCAAGGTCATGGGTTTCCGCCAGGCGATGACCGATGCGGGCGTCGACAAGGATGCGACCGCCTATCTCGCCTTTCTCGACCGCCAGCCGCAAACCGACAAAAAGAAGAAGGCGGGCGTGCAGGGATATTGCATGGGCGGGCCGCTGTCCTTCCGCACGGCCGCCGCGGTGCCGGGCCGCATCGGCGCGGTGGGCAGCTTCCATGGCGGCGGGCTGGTCACCGCCGAGCAGTCAAGCCCGCATTTGCTGATCGCGAAGACCAGGGCTGCCTATCTGGTCGCCGTCGCCCAGAATGACGATGCGCGCCAGCCCGAGGCCAAGGACGTGCTGAAAAAGGCGTTCGAGACGGCAGGGCGCCCGGCGACGGTGGAAGTCTATCCAGCCGACCACGGGTGGTGCGTTCCCGGCAGCCAGACCTATAACGAAGTGGCCGCTGAAAAAGCCTGGGGCGAGTTGCTCAAGCTCTACAAGGCGAACCTGACCTAGGTCGGTGCGCTTGGCGGGGCGTGCGATAGGGGCTAGCCTTCGCAAAAGAGCGGAGGGAGGGCGATGCAGCGGACCGGGCCGCGTCAATTGGCGATCGCACTAGCGCTGACCGCGTTTGCCGCCCTCGGCATCGTCTTGCCGCTGCTGGCATTTGGCCCCGGCTGGGGCGTCTATGCGCCCGCGAGTTGTACGGCGACGCGATGCTTCTGCGAGATGCCGCGGATCGGTGCGCTGGTCCTGCAGCCGGCGAACAGCTGGTCGTCGCTTGGCTTCGTCTTCGCCGGTTTCCTGATGATCCTGCTAGCGCGCGGGCCCGGATGGCATTCGGCGATGACGCCGGTCTCGGCGACCGCATTCGGAATCACGGCGATCGTCGTCGGGCTGGGATCAGTGCTGCTGCACGCGACGCTGACCCTGTGGGGCCAGTTCTTCGACGTGCTCGGCATGTATCTGGTTGGCGCTTTCCTGCTGATGAGCGCGCTGGGCCGCTGGCTTGGCATCCCGGACAGGCGCGCGATCCTGCTCTACGCCATTCTGTGCGCCGGGCTGGTCGAGCTGCTGGTTGTGTTTCCCGAGGCGCGGCGGTGGCTGTTCGCGGTCCTGCTGATCCTCGCGATCGTGGTCGAGCTCGCCTTCGCGCGGCCGCGCCGGCCGATTGTGGTGGTGCGATTCTACCTGATGGGCATACTGGTCAATGCGATCGCTTTCGCGATCTGGAACCTCGACCAGCACGGCTTCATCTGCGCGCCGTCGAGCCTGATCCAGGGGCACGCGGCGTGGCACCTGCTCGGCGCGGTCGCGCTGTGGCTGACCTTCGCTTATTATCGCAGCGAGCAGCCCGCAGCGGAAAGCTAGGAACTCCGCTTGCTGTGGCGGATCGTCTGCTTGCCGAGTTGGAGCGTCTGGGCCTGGCACATCGCGCCGTCAGCCCCGGAGGTCGAGCAATAGCTGGTGCCGGGGCCCACGCCGCTGACCGCTCCTGTTTCGTTGACGGCGACAGTCGCGGTTGCTGGGCTGGCGTTGCCGTCGAAGCGGAAGACGCATTGGCCACTCGACGATTTCCTGCAGGTGAAGAGCGCGACGCGCTGATCCCCGGCGACATCGACCGAATAGGCAAGCTCTTCGAACCGGGTGGGGCCACAGGCGGAGAGGGTTGCCGCGAGCGTCGCGATGAGGGCCATTGCCTTGAACATTCCCGTCCTCCTCCCGAGTCAGGGTTTCTGTGTATTGCTTGGGCAACACACAGTCAATGCATCGGCATTTCCAGCAGCGTCACGCTTTACGCGACCGGCACGCCGAACAGGTCGTGCTCATCGGCGTCCTCGATCTCGACCCGGACGATATCGCCCTGGCTGAGATGGCCCGCATCGCGGAGATGGACCTCACCGTCGATCTCGGGTGCATCGGCCTTGGAGCGACCGGTGGCGCCATCTCCTTCGACCGCATCGATAATTACATCGAGCGTCCGGCCGACTTTCGCGTCGAGCTTCTCGGCCGAGATTCGCGCGGTCAGCTCCATCAGGCGGGCATAACGCTCTTCCTTGATCTCTTCCGGAACAGCGCCCGGTAAATCATTGGCGGCTGCGCCCTCGACCGGCTCGAAGCGGAAGGCGCCGACGCGGTCGAGCCGTGCTTCTTCAAGCCAGTCCATCAGATATTTGAAATCGTCCTCGGTCTCGCCGGGGAAGCCGACCACGAAGGTCGAGCGGATCGCGATGTCCGGCTCGATGGTGCGCCAGTTCCTGATCCGTTCAAGCACCTTCGCCTCGTTGGCCGGGCGGCGCATCGCCTTCAGCACCGCGCGCGAGGCGTGCTGGAACGGGATGTCGAGATAGGGAAGGACCAGCCCCTCGGCCATCAGCGGGATGACCTGATCGACATGGGGATAGGGATAGACATAGTGAAGCCGCACCCAGGCGCCGAGCTTGCCGAGCTCGCGCGACAGGTCGGTCATGTGCGCCCTGACTTCCTGGCCGTGCCACGGACGTGGATGGTGCTTGATGTCGACGCCGTAGGCCGATGTATCCTGGCTGATGACCAGAAGCTCTTTCGTGCCCGCCTCGATCAGCTTTTCAGCCTCGCGCAGGATCGCGTCGGGGCGGCGGCTGACCAAGTCGCCGCGCAGCGACGGGATGATGCAGAAGGAGCAGCGATGATTGCAGCCCTCCGAAATCTTCAGATAACTGTAGTGGCGGGGGGTGAGCTTGAGGCCGCTTTCCGGCACCAGGTTCAGGAAGGCGCTTGGCGGCATCGGCGCCGCATCGTGCACCGCGCCGACAACTTCCTCATATTGGTGCGCGCCTGTGACGGCGAGGACATTGGGGAAGCGCGCGCGGATGGTCTCAGCTTCCTTGCCCATGCAGCCGGTGACGATGACCCGGCCATTCTCGGCGATGGCTTCGCCGATCGCCTCGAGGCTTTCTTCCTTCGCTGAATCGAGGAAGCCGCAGGTGTTGACCAGTACGACGTCCGCGCCGGCATAGTCGGGCGACATCGCGTAACCGTCCGAGCGGAGCTTGGTCAGGATGCGTTCGCTGTCGACCAGGTTCTTCGGACAGCCGAGCGAAACCATGCCGATTTTCGGCGGGGTGGGGAGAATCGTTGCCATGGGGAACGCGCCACATAGGCGCATTGCGCGGGATTTTCCAGTCATTGCCTGGGAGAGGCTGATGAGTAGCCTCTTCACCTTCCGGCGAAGGCCGGGGTCCAGTCGGGAGACGCGAGCATGGATGAGCAATTCTATGTCTACATCATGGCGAACCGCCGCAACGGGACGGTCTATATCGGTTCCACCAATAATCTAATCCGACGCACCTGGGAGCATCGGAACGGTGTCGTGGAAGGGTTCACGAAGAAGTACGATTGTCGTTTGCTCGTCTGGTACGAGGTGCACGATGATCTTGAGTCGGCACGGATGCGAGAGGTTCGGATGAAGGAATGGAAGCGGGCGTGGAAAGTGCGTGAAATCGAGGGGCTGAACCCCCAATGGGAAGATCTTTACGAGCGGTTCGCGCAGCCATGACTGACATCTCGACTGGACCCCGGCCTTCGCCGGGGAAGGAAGAGGGGGCGTGCAAGGAAAAGCGGTTTGCGCTTTTGCCGCATCCCGATTGCCCGAGCCGCGCCGTTCGATCGATTGCCGTCGTGGCCCGTAGAGATGGGGACACGCTCAGCCTCACCTATCACGTGACCGGGGCGATCGATGACGTGTCGTGGCCGGTTCCGGTCGAACCGGCCTTCACCGACGAGCTCTGGCGACATAGCTGCTTCGAGGCGTTTGTCGGGGAGGAAGGTACGCCGCGCTATGTCGAGCTCAATATCGCACCGTCTACCCGATGGGCTGCCTACGACTTCGACGATCACCGGAGGGGCATGCGGCGGGCCGGTGGCGCGGTGGTGAGCGAAGTGGTGTGGCTGCCCGGAGCGGAGGTCGCCGAACTGCGTGCGACGGCCGACCTGCCGGGACTGGCGGGGGCCGATTGGGATATCGCGCTGACGACGGTGATCGAGGAATGCGACGGGACCAAGTCGTTCTGGGCGCTGGCCCATCCGGCGGGGCCGGAGGATTTCCACGCCCGGGATTGCTTTACCGCCCGGCTCGCGGCACCGACCGCTTCATGAAATTCGGTATCGATCGTCTGCTCGCTGACCCCGCCCTGCGCAAGCCGCTGGAAGGAAAGCGGGTTGCGTTGCTTGCTCATCCGGCGTCGGTGACGGCTGACCTGACTCACTCGCTCGACGCGCTGGTGGCGAGCGGGCTGAACGTGACCGCGGTGTTCGGGCCGCAGCACGGCGTGCGGGGTGATCTTCAGGACAATATGATGGAGTCGCCGGACTTCAACGATCCGACATACGGCATGCCGGTGTTCAGCCTGTATGGTGAGGTGCGGCGGCCGACCGGGCAGTCGATGGGCACATTCGACGTGATGCTGTACGACCTGCAGGATCTTGGGTGTCGCATCTACACCTTCATCACGACTCTGCTCTATGTGCTGGAAGCCGCGGCGGAGCATGGCAAATCGGTGTGGGTGCTCGACCGGCCCAATCCCGCGGGGCGCCCCGTCGAGGGCCTGACCCTGCTGCCGGGCTGGGAAAGCTTCGTGGGCGCGGGGCCGATGCCGATGCGGCACGGGATGACCCTGGGGGAACTCGGCCACTGGTTCGTCGCGCTGAAGGGGCTCGATGTCGATTACCGGGTGATCGAGATGGAGGGCTGGGCGCCGGAGACGGCGCGGGGCTTCGGCTGGCCTGAGGACCGGATCTGGATCAATCCAAGCCCGAACGCGCCCAATATCAACATGGCGCGCGCCTATGCCGGCACGGTGATGCTCGAGGGCACGACCCTGTCGGAAGGGCGCGGTACCACGCGCCCGCTGGAACTGTTCGGCGCACCCGATATCGATGCCCGGGCGGTGATCGCCGAGATGCGAAGGCTGGCACCTGAATGGCTGAACGGGTGCGCGTTGCGCGACATCTGGTTCCAGCCGACCTTCCACAAACATGTCGGGCAGTTGTGCAACGGTGTGCATATCCATGCCGAAGGGCCGTTCTACGACCATCACGCCTTCCGGCCGTGGCGGGTGCAGGCGCTTGGTTTCAAGGCGATCCGTCGGCTCTATCCCGAGTATGATTTGTGGCGCGATTTCCCATATGAATATGAATTCGGGAAGCTGGCGATCGATGTGATCAATGGCGGACCCGGCTTGCGCGAATGGATCGATGACTCGGCGGCGCTTCCGGATGATCTGGACGCGGTGACGGGTCGCGACGAGCGTGGTTGGACAGAAGCGCGAAAGCCTTATTTGCTATACTGAACCCGGCCCCGTGAGCGGGGAGTTTCGGGGTAGGCCAAGCAGCGTGCCGACCGCGGCCACGAACGCATCCTGCTGCTGCGACGTGTCGACCTTCAGCCTTGAATATTGCCCGTCGGGTTCGCGGACATCGGCATACAACCCTGTCGGGTCTTCATGAAAATGCAGGAAAGACGTGGCTCTGCGGTAGAAAATGCCACGTTTCTTCTCGGTCATCCCCGGCAGGCCACGCAGACGAACGAGAAGCGGCTCGAGCTGGTCCAGCGCTGGTGCCGTTGCGTGCTTCACCGCCATACTCCGTCATTCGGCAAGCCGGCGCGATTACCGTTTCCGCGTCAGCTCGCGCATCGCGTCATCCAGGCCGGCGAGCGTCAGCGGATACATCCGGTCGTTCATCAATTCGCGGAGGATGCGGACTGACTGCGAATAGCCCCATTGCTGTTCGGGTACCGGGTTGAGCCATACAGCCGCCGGATAGGTGGTGGTCAGCCGATGCATCCAGACCGCGCCGGATTCCTCGTTGAAATGCTCGACCGAGCCGCCGGCATGAGTGATCTCATAGGGACTCATCGACGCGTCGCCGACCAGCACGAGCTTGTAATCATGACCGTATTTATGGAGCACGTCCCAAAGCGGGGTGCGCTCGGTGAAGCGGCGGCGATTGTCCTTCCACACGCCTTCATAGGGGCAATTGTGGAAATAGAAGAATTCGAGATTCTTGAACTCGCTGGTCGCGGCCGAGAACAGTTCCTCGCAAAGCTTCACCCAGGGATCCATCGACCCGCCGACATCGAGGAACAGCAGCAGCTTGACCGCATTGTGGCGTTCGGGACGCATCACGACGTCGAGCCAGCCCTGGCGCGCGGTGCCGTCGATCGTCGCGTCGATGTCCAGCTCGTCCGCCGCGCCCTCCCGGGCGAAGCGGCGCAGGCGGCGCAGCGCGATCTTGATATTGCGGGTGCCGAGCTCCTTCGTGTTGTCCAGATTCTTGAAGTCGCGCTGGTCCCAGACCTTCAGGGCGCGCTTGTTCCTGCTCTCGCCGCCGATGCGGACGCCTTCGGGGTTGTAGCCGCTATTGCCGTAGGGCGAGGTGCCCCCGGTGCCGATCCATTTGTTGCCGCCCTGGTGCCGGCCCTGCTGCTCCTCAAGCCGCTTCTGCAGCGTCTCCATGATCTCTTCCCAGGAGCCGAGCGACTTGATCGCCTCCATCTCCTCCGGGGTGAGATATTTCTCGGCGACGGCGCGGAGCCATTCCTCGGGAATGTCGGCATTCTGGGCGCCGAAGCTGGTGGCGATGCCCTTGAACACCTTGGAAAAGACCTGGTCGAAGCGGTCGAGCAGCCCCTCGTCCTTCACGTACACGGCGCGGGACAGGTAGTAGAAATCCTCGGGCGTGCGCTCGATCACATCACGGTCGAGCGCTTCGAGCAGGATCAGATGCTCCTTCATGCTCGCCGGGATACCGGCGGCGCGGAGCTCGTCGAGGAAGTTCAGGAACATGTGATGAGGTTAGGCGCAGCACGCCCGCCAAGTCGATATCTTTCGTGCACGCCGGATCAGCGTGCGTAGACGTCGATCATCGCACCGATGTCGTCGGGATCGTCGCCGGTCAGTTCCCGTGCCGGGCGTGCCTTCGCGACCCGCTTCGCGTCGGGCGTGCCATAGATGAAGCCATAGACCGGGTAAGTCGTCGTGCCGAGCCCGTCGCGATCGCGGTACCAGACCTTCACTTCGCTCCAGTCATTGTCGGGCGAGACGTCGGTCAGCGTCACATCCTGCTCGGTGTGGCCGCGCTCGCCGTCGATGCGGGACCAGTTGGCATGGGTGACCATTGCGACGCGCGGGGTGACGACACGGCTGATCACCGCGACATGACCGAGGGGCAGGCGGCTCGTCTTGGCGAAGACGATGACCGATCCGACCCTGGGCACATCGCCGCGCTTGTATTTGCCGTCGGCCTGCTCCCACCAGGTCCACGCATCGCCATAGATCTGGATGCCGCTGGCCGCGCGGGCGAAAGGGACGCACTGGCCGACATAGTCGAGCAGGGATGCCGCGCCGGCGGGCGACAAGGCACAGGCCGCCCCCAGAAGGGCAAAAGAGGAAAATATACGCATACACGGGCACCATGGTGGCGCCCCCCCAAAGCATCCGTATCCGGCAGTGGTTACCAACGGGTAAATCACGTTTCCGATGATCTACGGTTCAGTGTGGCCCGATCTCTTTCCCTTTGGAGATCGGGGTGCGCCGGTCCTGGAGTTGGTACAGAGTGATTTTCGGGGAAGTGCCGGGGTGGGCTTGGCGACTTGCCATATCAGCCGCATA
Source organism: Sphingomonas sp. QA11 (assembly GCF_028473665.1). GTDB lineage: Bacteria > Pseudomonadota > Alphaproteobacteria > Sphingomonadales > Sphingomonadaceae > Sphingomonas > Sphingomonas phytovorans. The sequence goes on from NZ_CP098774.1 coordinate 1,062,827, forward strand.
ACCATCGTTGCGCGGATGGCACGATCAATGCCGGAACAAGTCTGAGATAACGGCATCTAAATAAATAGCTAAGAACAAAATAATGCAAATAATGTCCATACAGAGCTTGCGCATATACAGTAAATCAAGGACTTTAGCCGCCGTTATGCGCAGTGGATCATCGCAATGACATTTGTCATCGACAAGGAAAAGATCAAATACGGCCTTGTCATCTTTCACTGGGGGCGATGTGGTGCGCCAAAAAATACTATTACCGGATAAAGATTCCCAAGGCATGCCGCTATAAGACCATCGCGCTCAGCACATCTGACCCCCACACGCGCGCGAGCTGGCGGTTGAGGCTGTTATGAATCTGTTGCGAGCGTATCGACCTGTTTCATCATGAGGCAGGCGAAGGCGACGACATGAAGTCGGCGAGTGTTTCGGGATGGCGCTCATAGTCTTTGACGAGGCGGCGGAAGCGTATGCCTAGGCGAATTGCCGCTCGACGACCCAGCGTCGCGGCGGGAGGACGAGACCACGCCTCGTCTCGGGCAGTTTGACCACGTCAAAGGCGATTTGGCTGCGGCATTGGCGGCACGCTTACCGGTATAGCCTGATCGACCCAGGTGATCTCGACATGGCGGTCTGCATGGTGCGCGCGATCCGTTCCACTTCGCCGCGATCCTCCGCGCTGGCAGGCGTCACATGGAGCGCGAGCAGATAGCCCAGCGTATCGAATGCCGTGTGAATTTTCGAACCCTTCTTGCGTTTTCCACCGTCATAACCGGCGCGTTCGCCGCTCTCGGGCGTGGAACGCAACGTCCGGCTGTCGATGATCTCCGCACGGGGTTCAGCCTTCCGACCCGCCGCGAACCGCAACACCGCGCGCAAATCGTCCACCGGCGCGTCGAAGCGGCCCGCTGCCAGCCAGCGCTGCGTCTGCTGGTACACCGCTGCCCAGGGCGGCAGGTCGTTCGGTATCCACCGCCATGGCGTGCCTGTCTTCACGATGTAGCACAGGCCGTTGAAAACCTCCCGCATGCTCCCGCTGGCCGGCATCCACGCGCTGGAACAGCAGACCCGGCACCACCAGTGGCCAGTCATCATGGCTTACATCAGGCGGTTACGCCTTGCGGCAAAGGCTCATCCCTAAACGGATGAATCATCCAGAAGCACAAGTCCATAACAACCTCTAGTGGGCGGATGGAGTTGGATGCATGCACTAAATGCACGCGGCAACCGTGGACGGCACAACGATTCCAAGATTCAGTGTTTTAACATCGGCCGTATGAAGTAGTTTAAAGAAATAATTGACTGTAAAATCATTTCTTTAGCGAATTGTAATCGAGTCCATGAATCGAAAAATGATTAATCCAGTTAATTTCAAAAATATTACAATTTTAATAATGCATAATGGACGTATCTCTTTTGATATGATTCAAGGTTTCCGCTAAGTTGGCCGGTGATTGGCAGCGTTGTGAGCTTTTGATTCTGGTTAAGGAGTAAACATGGACGGTCGTTATCCTGTTTCTATCAAGGGGGTTGTCGCAAGGGGCGAGAATGTTCTTTTGATGAGGAATTCTCGAGAAGAGTGGGAATTGCCTGGCGGCCGTATCGAGATTGGCGAGAGTCCGGAGGTATGCCTTAGACGAGAAATACAGGAGGAGGCTGGATTCGATGTTTCGGTGAAAGAATTTCTTCTGGCCGATCTATTCGAAGTGATTCCTCAAAAATACGTATTTATCGTCGCATACCAATGCCATCCTGTCTCCGAAGATATTGTGAAGATAAGCGTGGAGCATGTTGACCATAAATGGTTCGCAATGGATGGGTTGCCCGAGAACGATCTTCCGCAAATTTACGTGCGCGCTATCAAGCGAGCCGTCACTTAGTCGTTATCGTTTCTGGAGCTGGAAATGCAAAACAGCATGGAAAAATACCTGTATGAGTTCGACGCCATGGGTGCGACGGTATTCCGTAACGCTATTTCACCGGATCAGATTTCACTGATTTTAAGAGAATGGGAAGAAACTTTCCGTGAACAGAAGCTGTTCGATATCCCATTTTCCGGCGATACTCCTTGGAAGATGCTCATCGATCATCCCGGATATTTTGAATTCATTAGCCACATATTCCACGGTCGTCCGAGGTTGGATCACGCCTTTGGCGTAACCGAGAAGTTCAATTCATCAAAGGGTAATCTTCATCATGACTCCACGCTGTTCGATCGCGGCATATACCACGTAGAACGGGGCGGCCAGTTGCATGTGGGCCTAGTTGGCATATCGATCTCTCTAACGGAAATACCTAGCCGAAATGGAGGGTTTTGCTATATTCCTGGAAGTCACAAAAGCTATGTGCGGACTCCCGAGTTTTTATCGGCTCCGGACGAGAACGAGCTGGTAACTCAAATACCACAGGCTGCCGGAGACGTAATTGTTTTCTCAGAAGCACTAACCCACGGCACGTTTCCGAGCACTTCTGCATACTCCCGAAGAAGCATCATAATGCGCTACGCACCCTGTTTTCTCGCGTTTCGTAGGCCGAGCGAAGATCGCCTGACGAGGTTGCCGCTCACTCCGAATTATGAGCATAGCGATAAGGAAGGGGTCATCGACCCGTCATCATTATCCGCGCGGCAGTTCGAAGTCGCTGCGCTTCGCCCGTTCTCACGAGGCCGGGAGGCCGTAACGAATGTCATCGATGGCTAGTCGTGATATCGATGCCTGCGAATTTACGCGGGTATTACATTCGTCTAGGGCCTCTCCTAAGCACGTGCTCAACGAAGACGCTTGCGGATACGATATTTCTCGTCGCAGGGTTACTGCGTGGATCATTGATGGCGCGTCGCCTCTGTTGCCATGCAGCAACGAGATTGTGCATGAATTTTCTCATCGGATATCGAATTACATTAAGGCCAGCATCGAAGAAGATATTCCGCTGAGCGCCTCGATCTCGCTAGTTCGAGAGAGAATTATTGCCAATGAAACAGAACTGACGGAAAAATTGCGCGGTCTGCCGAAGTTTGCCCAGCCTTTGGCTGCTTTATCGCTTGTGCGATCGAAATTCGAGCGAAATTCTACAATGGTTGAGTATTTTGTGATGGGAGATTGTCTAGCCATCATAGATGGTCAGGTACATCTGCAGAGGTCGAAGAGCGAAAATTTCCTAAAGTTCCTGACTGCCAGGAGCGGTGACGATGCCGAGATGATTTTGCGATACAAGCGCGCTAGGAGGCGCAGACAGTTAAGGCCAGATTATTGCCGCTGGTTCAATCTTTCGTGCGATTCTACGTTGAGAGGTTTGCATGGGCATACGGAGATATCGAAAGGAACGGATCATTCGATCTTGCTCTGTTCCGATGGATTCTACGAGCCCTATACACGTCAGGGGATTGCTTTGGGCGCCGTGGCGTCGCTCTGCGCAGAGCGCGACCCGGAAGGAATGATCGACGAGACTTTTTCTAAGATATCCAACGCGAATGCTCTCGACGACGCCTCGGCAATTTTTATCTCCAATCTCTGGTAATTCAAAGTCTGAGCTATTCCGGTTTCGATAATGAAGTGTGTCTTCGATTTCAGCAACGTTGAGGAGATATTATGATATTCGTATTTACCGTTATTGCGGCAATCCTGGGCTTCATTCCGGGAGCGTCTTTTATTCTGATTCCGATGGAGATGTATATAGTTTATAAGTTTGCAAACGAGAGCGGTAGATTCAATCTATTTGAGTTTTGTGCATTCGGTGCAGCACTCTGGGCAGTAAGCGCCATTCTAATTGGATTTGCCCAAATTTTACATTTTATACCTTTGATCGGGCAAGTTGCTAATTCCATAGTCGCGGGAAGCGTTATGTATTTTGTAGGACACGCTGCAGAAAAGCATTACGCATGATCGTGTTGCTGATCTAATCTATGAGTTGCGCATAGACTAAAACAATACGAGTTTATGTGGACTTCTTCGTTTTTAACGAATTTCTTCTGTCCGACGTTTGGATGACGACCGACGGTGAGCTAGAAATGAAATCTGACGCGACGGGCTTATTTCGGTGGGCGTTGGGTGCAAGAGCCATCTGTTTAATGTGCCCGCTGATATACGTAAGCAATCCCCAGAGCAGCAATACCTGCTGCCAGTCAGGGATAACCGGCATCGATCAGCTTACCGATCTGTTCGGTCTCTTTGTCGTTGTGGAAAGTCATTTGGACAGACTCCATCATCAAAAGAAATGCGCTGGTTCCTTTGATTTTATGGTCGGGTTTCGCTGATCCCTACGTGATGTTGGGTCAGATTTCGCCCGGCAGGTCAAGAGGCCGAACTTGTGGGCCATTAGTGGATCGGAACACGAGCATTGAAAGCTAACTCGTTGAATTGGCACAAACGCTACCATGGCGGGATTTCATAAAAATTGGGCGCATTTTGCGCCCGGATTTCATGGAAAAAATCTTCAAAAGTTTTCAATGTTGAAATCTACAAGAAAAATGTCCTTAATCCGGCACCACGATGGAAAGAGGGGCGCTGATGAAACCCTGGGCACGATATCTGGTCTGTGGACTCGCCGGCATCGTGCTTGGCGCGGGCGGTGCCGTCTGGAGTGTCCGTGCCGGCGCGCTTGGTGCTTCCGACAGGATCGGGGCCTGGACCACCGGCCGGGATTTCGGCACCGCGCAAGCAAGCGCCTATACCCGTGCGATCGTCGCATTGCGTGGCCTTCTCGCGCTCCCGGCGAGCGAAGCGCGCTACTATAATGCCGCTGTCGACGATGCCGGTCGGGCGCTCAGCGGTCGTTGCACCTATTCGATCAGCGGTGGCGGGCTGCCCGCGCGATGGTGGAGCCTGACACTCTATGACGGGGAGGGCTATCTCGTCGCCAACCAGCCCGGTGTCTATTCGATCGGCAGCGCGGCGCTGCCGTCTTCGGAACAGGCGCATTGGACGGTCACGGTGTCGCCTGAACGGCAAGCCAGGCACTGGCTGCCGACGGGCAGAATCGACCGTTTCGAGCTGACACTCCGCGCCTATCTCCCGGACAATGGCGGGAGCAGCAATTTCACCGGCGCCCAATTACCCAGTATCGTACGGGAGGGGTGCAAATGATCCGGCGCTGGATCGGCCCCTTGGTCGCCGGCCTGATGCTTGGCGGCGTCGCGTGGCAGACGGTCATGGTCGTTGCGCCCGATGCGCTGATGCGCCTCGCGGTGCGGCGGGTATCGGCGCTTGGCGGCTTCAATCGCTTCGCTCATGCCTCGCTGGCCACTGCGGCCTCGCGCACCATCGTCCGGCCCAGTCCCGACCTCGCCTATTCGTCCTGCCCTTTCGACCTGAGCGCCGGGCCGTTGCTGATCGACGCAGTGCCCGTACCGGCGCCATACTGGTCGCTCTCGATCTTCGACACGCACACCAATGCCGCGCTGGTCCGCAATGGCATCAAGGCGAGGGATAAACCATTCCGCATCGCCGTGCTGACGTCCAGACAGGCCGCGCCCTCCGGATATGAGCCGGTCCATGTCGACGGAACGCGCGGAATCGCCCTTGTCCGTATCCTGATCGACAACCGGGCCCGCTTTTCCGAGATCGACCGGGAGCGCCGAGCGACGACCTGCCGTTCTTCGGCATCATAGGGCCGTGCCATTACAGGAGGCGTCAACGATCCTGCTCTCAGGCGAGCCGTGGCAAGGCGTCCGACCAGATCCGGGGGCGTGCCCGCCTGGCTTTAGATTCCGCCCTTGAACGCGTCGGAGATCGAGCAGGCCGCCGGGCCGAGGATGACGACGAACAGCACGGGCAGGATGAACAGGATCAGCGGCACCGTCATGATCGCGGGCAGGCGGGCGGCCTTTTCCTCGGCGCGCATCATGCGCTCGTTGCGGAACTCGGCCGAGAGTACGCGGAGCGCTGACGCCAGTGGCGTGCCGTATTTCTCGGTCTGGACCATGGTGGTGACCACGCCCTTCAGCGCATCGAGCTTGACCCGCATGGCGAGGTTCTCGAACGCTTGGCGGCGCTCCGACAGAAAGCCGAGTTCGATCGCTGTCAGGGTGAATTCGTCGCCCAGTTCGGGATAGGCGCGGCCGAGCTCGCGGGCGACCCGGTTGAACGCAGCGTCGACGGTCAACCCTGCTTCGGCACAGATGACGAGCAGATCGAGAGCGTCGGGCAGGCCCTTGCGGATCGCGTTGGAGCGCTTGTCGATCTTGTTCTTCAGGAAGATGTCGGGCGCCTTGTAGCTCAGGATGAAGCTGACCGCGACGATCCCGTAGCGCTTGAGCGGGCTGTAGTCGGCGAACATGTCGGTGCCGTAGACCATGTAGACCATCAGCCCGCCGAACACGATCGGCAGGACCAGGCGCCCGAAGATGACCGCGACGGCATATTCCTTCGATCGGATGCCGGCCTGCATCAGCTTGATCTGCGCCGCCTTGACCTGGCTGTCCTGCAGCACCTTGAGGCCTGACAGGATCGACTTGATGCGGTCGGTCGTCTCGTTCTTGGTGACCAGCTTCGCGCGGCGCTTGGTCGAGGCGGTGATGCCGGCCTTCAACTGCTCGCGGCGGTCGTTCAGGGCTTTGACTCGCTTCGTCATGGGGTCACGCGCGGTCGTCGCGGCGTAGATCGCCAGCAGCACCGCGAACGCGGCGACGCCGGAGAGCAGCGTGGCCACCCACATCACATCGACCCCGAGGATCGTTGGTCCAGCCGTGTCGCCCATGGAAATTCCGCGTTGTCCCAGTTCAGATTTCGAAGTTGATCATCTTGGCCATGATGAAGGCGCCGATGCCCATCCAGATCAGGCCGCCGCCGCCCGCGACCATCAGCCGCTGATCGATGAAGAAGGTCTGCATGTAGCTGCCGTTGATCATCCAGATCATGCCGAACACGATGAAGGGCAGGGCGCCGATGATGTACGCCGACGCCTTGGATTCGGACGACATCGCCTTGATCTTCAGCTTCATCTGCCCGCGCATGCGCAGCACGTTGGCGAGGTTGGCGAGAGTCTCGGCCAGGTTGCCGCCGGTCTCGCGCTGGATCGCGATAGTGATGACGAAGAACTGGAATTCGGGCGTGCCGAGCCGGTCCGCCGTTTCCTGCAACGCTACGTCCATCGTCCGGCCGATCTTCATCTTGTCGGTGATCGAGCGGAACTCGACGCCGACGGGCCCCTCGACCTCCTGACCGACGACACCGATCGTCTCGGTGATCGGCAGGCCGGAGCGCAGGCCGCGGACCAGCAGCTCGATCGCATCCGGGAATTTGGCGGTGAACTGGGTGATGCGGCGCTTGATGAAGAAACCCACCACGAAATGCGGGATGCCGGCGCCCAGCATGATGCCGACGAGCAGGGACAGCGCGATCGGCAGACCCTGGAGCCAGAGCAGCATGCCGACGATCACGGTGATGCCGAGGGTGGCCATGCCGTACTGGCCGAGGGTCCAGGTCTTGCCGGTCATCGCCAGCCGCTTCTTGAGCAGGGCCGGGCGGGGCAGGAACCGCATCGCGGCGGCGTCCATCTTGTTGCCGCGGCTCGCGGTGATGCGGCGCATCTGCGCCTCGACCAGCGCGTTGGACGAATCGCTGTGCCGCGCCCGCACCGCGCCCAGCCGCCGTTCGCGCGCGCGCGCCGGCGATGGCCCGGCAAAGGCGAACACCATCAGCACGAGCACCGTGGCGGCGCCGGCGAACAGCATGATGTACGGCATCAGTTCCATCGCGGTATCAAGCGCTCCGCTTCGTTGACGGACGGTTTACGCCCGCGAATTTTCCGCCTTCATCGTCGGCGGACAGGGTCACTTCTTCGCCGAACGCTTCGGCATCATCGATTTGAGATCGGCGAACTTGCCCATCAGCGAGGTGCCGCCGCCGCCCTTCTTCTTGCGCCCGTCATCGCCCTCGGCCGAGTCGCCGACGCCCATCAGCCTCGTAGCCAGATCGACCATCGGCTGGATCGTCTTGGATCCCTTGCCGGCCTCGGACAGCGGCTTGCCCAGCTTGGCTGCCTGGGCGCCCAGCTTCTGGTCGAAGGGGATCACGAAATCGATCTTGCGCTCGATCGAGCCTTCGAAGTCCTTCCGGCTGATTTCCTGCTGCCCGTTGACGTGCATCTTGTTGGCGACGACGAACACCTGGGTCTGCGGCGCGTTGGACTTGAGCCAGGACAGGATCCGGATCGAATCGCGCGCCGCGGCGAGGGTCAGCTCCGTCACCACCACCGCGACCTGCACATCGGTGATGAGATGTGGATGCTGGACCAGCATGTTGCGCGGCAGATCGACGATCGTGCATTCGAACGCGGCACGCATCTCCTCCTGAAGCTGGTAGAAGGCGGCGCCGTCAGTCAGGACCGGCGAGTTGATCGGGGCTTCGGCCGACAGCACCGACAGCATCTCGCTCGACTTGACCATCGCGCGTTCGATGAACAGTCCGTCGATTCGGCTGGGATTCTCGATCGCGTCGGTCAGGCCGCGGCCCGGCTCGAGATCGAGCGCCAGTGCGCCGGTGCCGAAATGCACGTCGAGGTCGAGCAACGCGGTCGTCCGTCCGCCCTTCTCGCTGAGGATCCAGGCGACCGATGTCGCCAGCGTGGAGGCGCCGACGCCACCGCGCGCGCCGATAAAGGCGGTGGAGCAATGCGGTCGCTCGCCGCTGGCGTCGACCTGCTTGGGCGCGTTGAGGATTGTCTGCGCATGAGTGAATGCCTCGCGCAGCATATCGGGGCTCAGCGGCTTGAGCAGATAGTCCTGGATGCCGCTGACCACGAGATCGCGATACAGCCGCACGTCGTTGACCTGCCCCGCCGCGATCACGACGGTGCCCGGTTCGCAGACCTCGGCCAGCGCGTTGATGTCGTTCAGCGGATCGCCGGATTCGGAGAGATCGACGAACAGGATCTGCGGGCTGGCCGAGACCGAGAGCGACTGGACCGCGTTGCGCAGACCGCCCTTGTTCACCTTCTCCGGTACCCAGCCCATCTCGACGGCGACCGGCCGCAGGATCTCGGCGGTGGTCTCGTCGCAGACAAAGGCGCTGAAGGGTTCGCGCTGGCCGATACGGCCGCTGTTGAAGGGAGCGTTCATTACTTGGTCGCCGGATCTTTGAGGCCGCTGGCGCCCGTGGGCACGGCCTTGCGATAGGTGCCGATCGCGCGGGTGGAGACCGCGGGGTCGGTGGTTTCAGCGCCTGGCTGGCCGCGGACGAGATCGCCGGGGTTCGCGACCATCGCCGCCAGGTTGGAGTTGATCGCGCAGCCCTGGTTGGACGAGGTGTTGCTCTCGAACTCTGGCTGGCTCACCCGGCTGAAATCCGGGCAGCCCGGCACCCTTGCCTTCATGCGGGTGACGACGATCCGCGCCATTCCAGGCGCAATGGCGGCACCAGTCACCGGTGCATCGTCGGACAGCAATAGCCCGTAGTGCGCGATCTCGGTCGAGACTTCGTCGCGGATGCCCCCGCCACGGGAATTGGGGTCGTCGATCGAGACGCGATCACCATAGCCGAGGCGAAGCGAGGACATCCAGCCGGCCAGACGCTGCGCCTCGCCCGGGGCGAGCGTGTTGCCGCTGGTGTTGACGTCGAACACATAGTCGGTCCGGCTGACGACCGGCTGGTGGACCGATTCCACGCCACGGTTCTGCGTGCCCGCGCAGGCGCCCAGCAGCAGGGCCGGCACAAGGGCTGATGCGAGGAGGGTCGTACGCTTGATCATGGGTCTATCCCTTGAGCCGACGGTCAGTTGAGGTTGAAGCCGGGCGCGACGCTCTCGGCCTTCGATTTCGATTTCGATTTGGTTTCGGGCGGCATGCTCTTGATCACCGATTCCTCGCGGCGCGGCTGCTGAGGCGCCTGCGAGGGGAGGGCGGAGACGGGCGCGGCCGCACCGAAGGCAGGCTCCGCACCGGCGGGCGGAGCCATGCTTGGCTTGGGCCGATCCCCTCCGTTGGTGCCGCCGCCGAGCTGGCCGAGCAGCACCCGATCCAGATCGGTCGGCGCCCTGTAGCCATCGGTCGGCAGGACGATGTCGTTCGCATTGACCGGCTTCACCAGATACGGAGTGATCACGATCACGAGCTCGGTCTCGTTGCGCTGGAAGCTGTTGGAGCGGAACAGGGCGCCCAGGATCGGCACGTCGCCAATGCCCGGAGCCTTGTCGATCGAGTTCTGATGGTCATTCTGGAGCAGGCCGGCGATCATGAAGCTCTGGCCCGAGCCGAGTTCGACCGTGGTTTCCGCCCGGCGGGTCGTGAGCCCGGGGATGACGATGTTGCCGATCGTCACCGAGCCCGCTGCCGAGAGTTGCGATACTTCGGGACGGACCCGAAGCGAGATGCGCCCGTCCGCGAGCACCGTCGGGGTGTAGGCTAGGCTGACGCCGTATTGCTTATATTCGACCGAGACAGCGCCGAGCCCCTGGCTCACCGGTATCGGGATCTCGCCGCCTGCGAGGAAAGTGCCGGTCTCGCCGGAAAGGGCGGTGAGGTTGGGGTTGGCGAGCGTCGTCACCTGACCGTCCCGTTCACCCAGATCGAGCGACGCGAGCAGGTCCATGCCGAACGCGCGTCCGGCGAGGCCAAGTACCGTCCCCATTCCCGTGCCCGCCGGAAATTTGAACAGGGTATTGCCGGGGACGGCGCCATTCGCGTCGACGGCCACCGGGGGACCGCCCGGTACCGGTGGAAGCCCCGGAACCGTCGTGATGGTGCCCTGGCGCCCCTGGGTGATACCGAACAGGGTTCCGCCTGTGTTGTCGCGATTGGTGAGATTGACGCCGATATTCTTCACGAAGCTGCGGCTGACCTCGGCGAAGCGGACCTGCAGGTTGACCTGCAACGGGGTCGCGGTGCGAAGCCGGTTGAACACGGCGATCTTCAGGGTGGCGGTGGCATCGGAAGCGTTGACGCCGGGGTTGAGCAGCGCCGTCACCAGCCGTTCGGCCTGGGCGCTGTCCTCCGGCGCGGCGACCGTGCCGGTCAGCACGGCGATCTGGCCTGTCGTCGTCACATGGATGTCGGCATCCGGCATCGCCAGCTTCATCATGCGATCGATTGACGTGATGTTCTGGCTGACCAGGATGTTGGCCGAATAGATCACGGCGCCGCTCGCATTCGTCGCGAATACCGTGGCCTCGCCGAATTCCTTGCCGAACAGGTGGATCTGGCGCGCGTTGCTGACATAGACGTCGGCGGTGCTCGGGTTGGATACCCACACGTCGGCGACGTCGGACGGAAGGGTGATCAACTCGCCCTGGCCGATCGAGAGCAGCACCTGGCGGGTTGGCCGCTGCGTGCCGACCGGGGGTGTCCCCACCCGTGCCGGACGCGCGGTGGCCGGACGTGGCCTTGCGGGACCGGCCTTGGCCGCACCGGCGATCGCGGTCGCGGGCAAGGTGGCGACCAGGGCCGCCGCCGCCGTCACCGCAACCGAGCGATGCAAGAAGGTCCTGATACGCATCCTATTTCTTCCCCCCGACCGGAACATCGGTCACATTATTCCCCCGCGCGACCCGGACCACTGGACCGGTCGTCACCGCTGCACCCGGAAATCCCGGGGCGCCCGGCGCGCTGGGCGTGGACTCGGCCGATTTGCCGGGCACGGTGCTGCGCTGGAAGCGCGAGACGTCGGCACCGGTCGCGAGTGTCGAGTTGCCGGCCTGGGGCTGGCTCGCGACCCGCAGCAGCATTGCCTTTTCGGCCTTCGGGTCGCTGCCTTCGGGCACCTTGACATCCCCGTTGGCGATCGCTTCCTCAAGCTCGCTGTTGTTGTCCGCGATCGATCGCAACGAGAGGGAGAGCGAGCCGAGAGTCTGGGCGACTGCGATCTTCTCCGCGATCTTCGGCGTTGCCTCGATCGTCACATTGGAGAAGGTGCGGACGACTGTCTTGCCGTCCTCGCCCGCCTGGTTGTCGGTGCGCTGGTCGGTCGCCAGCACGCGCAGGTTGCGCATGATGGTCTCGGCGACCTTTAGCGGCGGGCCGTCGCCGCCGCCGGTCACCGTCTGGGTCAGCACCAGGTCGATCCGGTCGCCCGGGAAGACGAAGCCGGCGACGCCGGTCTGCGCCGACACCGGTACTGTCACGGCGCGCATGCCCGGGCCGAGTGCGGCCGCCAGGAAGCCGCGATCGCCGGGCTTCACCAGCGCGCCCTGCGTGACCGGCTGGCCGGCGGTGATCGCGTTGCGCACGACCGTGCCCTGAAGCGACTTCAGGTCGGCAGTGTTCTTGATGAAATAGGCGTTGTCGACCAGTTCCTTCGGCCAGGGCTGAAACTTCAGCGCGGTCGCATCCAGGATCGTACCCACGGGCAGCGCGCGCGTGGCGACGAGCACCTCGGGACCGTCGACCGGGGCGGCGGCCGTAGTAGCCGCGCCAGCCTGGGGCGCCGATCCGCCGACGAGCAGGCTACGCGCCATGAAGGCCGTGATCGCAGCGACGATCAAGGCGCCCACCAGAAGAATGATCTTGCGACTGTCCATGACGATTCAGGCCTTTCGGGCACGGGACGATTGAGCCCGCGTTAAGCATTCACAGGAACTGGTTAAGAATCGGTTCGCGAAGTGTAAGAAGGGCGGCGATCGCGATCGCCACGCCGTACGGAATCTCGATCGCGCCGGTCTTTTTGCGGACGGCACGCTCGATCACGAGCAGCAGCGTGAGCGCCCCGCCGAGCAGCGACATTACGATCAGCATCCAGGCGAGGCCGGCAAACGGAAACCACAAGGCGAGCGCGCCGATCATCTTCACGTCGCCGCCGCCCATCCACCCAAAGGCGAAGGCGCCGAAGAAAAAGGCGAAAACGATCGCTGCCACGCCGAGCTGGATCGCGATGTCGGGCCAGAGCGACAGGCCGTTGGCCCACCACCAGAACGGGGCGAGCACCAGGATCGCCAGGTTCTTCCAGTTGGCGATTTCGCGGGTACGCGCATCCTGGATCCCCGCGGAGACAAGGAGCAGCGCCAGCGCGCCAAGCAGCAAAGCGTATTGTATTCCCCCGCCCATGGGCAATTACCCTAGACGACATGGCTTTCTAAAAAGTAACCAGCATTCATGGTTTCTCCGCAGCTCTACCGTCGCGCGATTCCGGCAACCGCCCGGATCTCGCATTGGACCGCGCCCGACGGCTGGCAGCTGCGCCGTTTCGACTGGCCGGCGGAAGGAAATCAGCGCGGCAGCATCCTGTTCCAGGGTGGCCGCGGCGACATCTTCGAGAAATATCTGGAGGCGTTCGCCCATTGGCACGGCCAGGGATGGTCGATCACCGCGTTCGACTGGCGCGGCCAGGGGGGATCGGGGCGGCTGTCGCCCGATCCGCATGTCGGCCATGTCGAGACGTTCGACGTCTTCATCGACGACTTCGCTGCCTTCTGGGCCGACTGGTCGTCCCAGGCAGCCGGGCCGCAGGTGGTGATGGGCCATTCGATGGGCGGGCATCTCGTGCTGCGTGCGCTGACCGAGGGCGTCGCCCGGCCGGTGGCAGCGGTGCTGGTCGCGCCGATGCTCGGCCTGCACAGTCCGCTCGGCGCCGGAATGGGGGAACGGCTCGCGAAATTGCTGGGCGGCGTGGGCAACTCGGCGCGCCCCGCGTGGAAGGTCAATGAGCGCCCCGCGACGACAGCGACGCGCCAGGCTTTGCTGACCCATGACCCGGCCCGTTATGAAGACGAGATCTACTGGCAATCGACCAGGCCCGAGCTGGTGCTGGGGCCGCCAAGCTGGCGCTGGGTGATCAGGGCGTTCGAATCGACCCGGCGCCTGCGGGACGATCCGCGGCTGAAGACGATGACCGTGCCGGTGCTGATGCTCGTCGCCGAGGCGGACAAGCTGGTGAGCCCCAAGGCGGCGCTGCAGGTTGCCGCTAGGCTGCCCGACGTACGTGTCGTGCGGTTCGGGCAGGAATCCGCCCATGAGGTGCTGCGCGAGGCGGACAGCGTGCGGAACCGCGCGATCGGCGAGATCGACATTTTCCTGGCCGCGCGCGCGCAACGCTGAGCGCATCGGAGACTCAATCTTGAAGCACTATGATATCGTGATCGTCGGCGCTGGAATCGCCGGCGCCAGTCTCGCGGCAGCGGTCGCGCCGAATGCCTCGGTGCTGCTGGTCGAGGCGGAAGATATGCCCGGCTATCACGCCACCGGGAGATCGGCGGCCTATTGGTCCGAAAGCTATGGCGGCCCCGGCGTCCAGCCGCTCACCAGCGCATCGGGCCCGGTGCTCCAGGCCGGTCGGTTCCTTGCGCCGCTCGGTTCGCTCCATATCGGCCGAACGGCCGATGCGGCCGCGATCGACGCTTTCCTCGCCGAGTTCGACGATACCCCGGTCGTGCTTGAACGGGTCGACCCGGCGACGTTGGTCCCCGGCTTGCACGATGACTGGACACTCGGCGTGATGGAGGCGAGCAGCGCCTATATCGATGTGGCCGCGCTCCATGCCGATTTCCTCGCCCGTGCCCGTCGCGCTGGAGCCGAGCTGATCGTTGACGCATCGCTTCGTGCCGCGACACGTATGGAGGGGCAGTGGCGGATCGAGACGAGCGCCGGCAACTTCTGCGCGACCGCCCTGGTCAACGCCGCGGGGGCATGGGCCGATACCGTCGCGCGGATCGCAGGGGCCGTGCCGATCGGCATCCAGCCCTATCGCCGTACCATGACCCAGTTGCGTACCGCCCCTGCCGCACCGGAGGGTTTGCCTCATGTCGGAGACATATCGGGGCAGTTCTATTTCAAGCCGGAGGCGGGCGGTCGCCTATGGCTCAGCCCGCATGACGAGACGCCGGTCGACCCGTGCGACGTCCAGCCCGAGGAACTCGACGTCGCCATCGCGATCGACCGGTTCGAGCGGGTCGTCGACTGGAAGGTCGAGGCGGTCGAGCGTCGCTGGGCAGGCCTCAGAAGCTTCGCGCCCGACCGGCTGCCAGTCTACGGGTTCGATCCCCGGCTGCCTGGTTTCTTCTGGTGCGCGGGGCAGGGGGGATTCGGCATCCAGACCGCACCAGCCGGGGCGGCACTGGCGGCGGCGCTGTTGCTGGGCCGGAGCCCCGATCCGATCGTGGCCGCGATCGATCCGGCGCAATATGCGCCCGATCGCTTTCGAACGCTGGCGTAACGGTTCGGGCGAGGCTAACCTGCATCAATCCACTCCGGGAGAGATGAGATGGCCCATAAATTCGTGATCGAGCAGAACAAGGCCGGCGAGTATGTCGCCAAGTTCAAGTACAACAGCGAAATCATGTTCTGGACCGAAGGCTATACGACCAAGGCCAGCGCGCAGAACGCGATCGATTCGATCAAGAAGAACGGCCCCCCGGCGCCCGTCGAGGATTGATTGTCCGGCGTAGGTCGTAGCACCCGCGCTCCATTCCGTATCCGTGACAGGGCCGCTGGTTCAGGCGGCTTGGGCGGCGCTTATCCTTCGGCGGATAGCAATGTCCGCCTTGGATGTTGCCCTCGTCGCTTCATGAGCATTCGACATCTGGCGTGGCAGATAGGCTACGTTTTGGTGCGTGGCGTTATTGCGACGTGCGACAGGATTCAAAGACGCTTTTGCATGGTGTTGCCGAGATCTTCCAAGAGGGAAGGGGGCAAAGCGGGTGCGTGATGTTGGATGATTTTGCCGCCGCCGCTGCGGGAGTCGCGTAGCGCAAGGTGCAGCGTCGCCAATTTTCCATTTGGGCTATCCTCAAGATTGAGTAGATCATTGATGCTCTTGCTGTTGTTATTTAATTTGGTTTAAATAATTTGAAGGATGAAATTCAATTGCGGTGAAACATTATTATAGAATTTGTATAAATGCATTTCACGTCCTGTGGCGGAGCTGATTTTGCACGATTTTAGAAATATTGATCTATATCAAGGTGGTGTTAATAGTGTCTAGAAATTTGCGATAATTCACCAAGTCAACTCATTTGAAATCTGTGAAGTGTATTGTGTCGGGAAGAATCCCGATATGTGACATATAGATTATGGTTAACGCGTTTTAATCATATGCCTTGTTCGGTAGCGTAATGCTGCGATTCAATATCCGGAATCGAAGCTGCGCGGGGAACGTATTCCATGTCAGTAAAAATGGCTCTGGCGAAGCTCTGTGCGTGTGCTTGCGGGGGCGCAATTGTTGGCGGTGGCGCGGTTCACGTAGCTGAACGGCCGAACGTCAGCCGAGTTCAAGTGACCAAGCATTTGAAATACAAGAAGCGCGCCGTGGCGATTCGCCGCGTGCGGCGTCAGGTCACGACAACCACGGTAAGATGCGCACCGGCAGAGGTGGCGGTCACGACGCAGGGCGTGCCGGTGCCGTACCCTCCGATGACCAATGCCGACGGATATGCTGGCGGCGGAGGTAACGTGCTCGCGTTTAGCGGCGGTTACTTCCAGGCGGTGAGCTATGGAACGCCCGGCATGACCTATCCGGGCACTCCGGGGACGCCCGGTACTCCGGGGACACCCGGTACCCCGGGAACACCCGGTACCCCGGGAACACCCGGTACCCCGGGAACACCTGGCACTCCGGGAACACCCGGCACCCCGGGAACGCCCGGTACTCCGGGAACACCCGGTACTCCGGGGACACCAACCCCAATCCCCGGACCGCCGATGACCTTGCTGTTCGGCATGAGCGTGGCCGCCTTGATATGGCGCGCGAAATGGAAGGGGCGGCGGCAAGGTGGGCTGGCGTGAACGTGTCGTCCAACTCTCAGCACCATCGCAATTAAGATGAAACTTGGCTCAACCCGAGGGAAGATTGAGCATTGCCTTGATTCAGCGAGTGACGGCGGGCGTGAGGATCTTCGTACGGGTTCCGCCCCCTCGGCAGCGTCTCCCTAACCCCGCCCTGCCGCCACCGCGGCATCGCTGGCCAGCCTGTCCGCGCGTTCATTGTCGGGGTGGCCGGCATGGCCCTTCACCCAGAGCCATTCGATGCGATGCGGCTTCGCGGCGGCGAGCAGGGCCTGCCACAGATCGGCGTTCTTGACCGGCTGCTTCGCGGCGGTTTTCCAGCCGTTCTTCTGCCAGCCTTTGATCCATTTGGTCAGGCCGTCCATCACGTAGCGGCTGTCGGTCGACAGGACGACATGGCAGGGGCGCTTCAGCGCGTTCAGCCCCTCGATCGCCGCCGTCAATTCCATGCGATTGTTGGTGGTCAGCTTCTCGCCGCCGGCCAGTTCGCGTTCGCTGGTGCCCGAACGGATGATCGCGCCCCAGCCGCCCGGCCCCGGATTGCCCTTGCAGGCGCCGTCAGTGGCGATCTCGACTTTGGTCAGTTCGGTCATGCGATGTCCAGCGGGGTGGTGCGCGCGTCATAGGCGTTGAGGCGGCGCAGATAGGCGAGGGGGTCCTTGCGCGTCACGAGCGCATCGGCGGGGGTGTTGAGCCAGTCCCAGGCGCGTGACAGCAGGAAGCGGATGCAGGCGCCCCTGGCGAGGGGGATCAGGGCTGCGCGCTCATACTGGTCGAGCGCGACGGATCGCGTGTAGCCTTCGATCAGCGCTCGTCCCACGGCCCAGTCGGCGGTCGTTCCGGTCGCATCGAAGGACCATGCGGTGTGCATCACCGCGAGGTCATAGGCGCGGATGTCGGTGCAGGCGAAATAGAAGTCGATCAGGCCGCTCACCGAGTCGCCGCGCATCAGCACATTGTCGGGGAACAGATCGGCGTGGATCGTACCGGTCGGCAGATGATCGGGCCAGGCGGAGAGAATATCGTCCAGCGCGAAGCCGACCTCGTCGTACAGCCCCGGCGCGATGCCATCGAGATCGCGGCCGCAGCGGTCGAACAACGGGCGCCAGCTCTCCACGCCCATCGAGTTCGGCCGGATGAGGGGGAAGCCGGCCAGTGCCTCGTGCATCTGCCCCATCGCGGCGCCGGCGGCGAACGCCTGGGCATTGGTCGGGTGCGAGACCGAGACGCCGGTGAGGAACTCGATCAGGCAGGCGGGCCTGCCTTCGAGTTTCTGGATCACCACGCCGTCGCGGTCGGGCAGGGCGCGCGGCACCGGCAGGCCGTGCGCGCCCAGATGATCGATCATCGAGAAGAAGAAGGGCAGGTCGTCGAGATGCACGCGCTTCTCGTAGAGCGTCAGGATGAAGCGGCCCCGAGTCGTGTCGACGAGATAGTTGCTGTTCTCGACGCCCTCGGCGATGCCCTTGGCGGACACCAGTTCGCCATGGTCGAAGCGCGACAGGAAGGCGGCCAGCGCCTCCGCCGAAACCTGGGTATAGACGGCCATGGAGTTTAAGCTGCGACTTCGAGGCCGCGGGGCAGCTTGAAGGAGATCGTCTCGCGGGTCGTCTCGACCTCATATTCGCTGATCTCGAATCGTTCGGCGAGTCTGGTGACGAGCTCGCGCACCAGGACTTCGGGTGCCGAGGCGCCGGCGGTGATGCCAAGCGTGCGGACGCCCTCGAGGAAGTCGAAATTCAGGTCGCTCGCGCGCTGGACGAGTTGCGCCGGCGTGCCTTCGCGCACCGCGACCTCGACCAGCCGGACCGAGTTGGAGGAATTGGGCGCGCCGATCACCAGCATCGCGTCACAGGCGGCGGCGATCTTCTTCACGGCGCCCTGGCGATTCGACGTGGCGTAGCAGATGTCCTCGCCGCGCGGCGCCTCGATCCCCGGAAAGCGGCGCTGCAACGCCTCGACGATATCGGCGGTGTCGTCGACGGAGAGGGTGGTCTGGGTAAGGAAGGCAAGGTTCGCGACGTCGAGCGGCTGGATCTTTTCCACATCCTCGATCGTCTCGACCAGCGACATGCTGCCCTCCGGCACCTGGCCGAAGGTGCCGATCACCTCGGGGTGCCCCCCATGTCCGATGAACAGGATATGCCGGCCCGCGGCGACGAGCCGCTCGGCCTGGCGATGGACCTTGGAGACGAGCGGGCAGGTGGCGTCGAGATAGGTGAGGCCGCGTTCGGCCGCCTTGTCCGGCACCGCCTTGGGCACGCCATGCGCCGAAAAGACCACCGGTACGCCGTCCGGCACCTCGTCCAGTTCCTCAACGAACACCGCACCCTTGATGCGCAGCGCGTCGACGACGAACCGGTTGTGGACGATCTCGTGCCGGACATAGACCGGGGCGCCATATTTCTCGATCGCCAATTCGACGATCTGGATCGCGCGGTCGACACCAGCGCAAAAGCCGCGGGGGGCAGCGATCAGCAGTTCAAGCGGCGGTTTCTGGGCATCGGTCATTACAACATGGCTCTACGCGATTGCTTGCGTGCGCGAAAGCCGGTTCCTATGGTGCGTGTCGTTCCGGGGCCGGGCGCGATGGCGCGAGGCCCCTTCCTGTGTGATAAGGTGCGTGTGCCCGTGACAGCCCGGAAATTAGCCGTTCCTGCCATCCTGATGCTGCTTGCGGGGGGATGCGCCACGACCGGCGACATCGACGAGACCGGCGGCATCTCTGCGATCCGTTCCGCGTGCCCGACGGTGGGCGTTCCCGCCGCGACCGGTGACATCACGCTGTTCGATCCGGCCGGCAGCACCGCATCCTCGGCGATCGACCTGACGGCGGTGATGACCAATGTCCGCTCCACCTGCGCCGACGCGACCGACGACATCGTGACCACGGTCACCTTCGACATCCAGGCCCGCCGCACCCGCACCGACGCGGCGCGCGACGTGAGCCTGCCCTATTTCATCACCGTGGTGCGCGGCGGCAGCGCCGTCATCGCCAAGCGCGTCGGCCATGTCTCGGTGCACTTCAACGCCGGGCAGGACCGCGCCGTAGCGAGCGGCCAGGCGTCAAGCACCATCGCGCGCGCCGCCGCGACGCTGTCGGACGAGGTCCGCAAGAAGCTGACCGAGAAGCGCAAGGCGGGCGGCAACGACGCCGCGGTCGATCCGCTGAGTCGCCCGGAAATCCGCCAGGCGGTGGTGCGCGCGACCTTCGAGGCGCTGGTCGGTTTCCAGCTGACCGACGACCAGCTGAAGTACAACGCGACGCGGTGACGGCGGTCCCGGTCTTTGCCCTGCTTGCAGGCAGGGCCCGGTACCTTGCGCGCGGCGAGGCAAGCGCGATCGCGAAATCCCCGGTCGCCGGGCCGGTGAAGATCGGTTTCCTGGGACTGGAAGGCGACGAGCAGGCCGATCTGAGCGTGCATGGTGGCCCCGACAAGGCGCTGCATCATTATCCGCACGATCATTACAGGCACTGGCATCATGCGCGCCGGGGCGAGGCGCGGGAGGATGAGCCTATACTGGCCGCCCCTGGCGCCTTTGGCGAGAATATCGCGACCCTGGGCCTCACTGAAGACCAGGTCTGCATCGGCGACCGTTTTCGTCTGGGGCGTGCGCTGATCGAGATCAGTCAGGGCCGCCAGCCTTGCTGGAAGCAGGGCGAGCGGCTGCAATGGCCGGCGCTGCCCGCGCTGATGGTGAAGGAACGCCGGAGCGGCTGGTATTACCGCGTGATCGAGGAAGGCACGGCCGAGCCGGGCGAGACCCTGGCGATGGTGGCGCGGCCCTTGCCCGACTGGACCGTCCGCCGCGTGTTCGGCCTGCTGATCGCGGGCGACCACCGCAAGGATCCAAGGGCGCTGGCCGAGTTGGCCGATATGGAATTGCTCTATGCCGGCTGGCGTCGCCGTGCCGTCAAATTGATGGCCTGAGCGAATAGCGTCGCCAAGCCCGATTGACTCGCATGCTGCGCCGCGTCACACCGGGCGCGTCGATGGGGGGCAACTTCCATGGGCACGCGCGGGAGAGACCCCGGACGTGGGACCTTGTCAAAGCAACTGCTTGGCGGGACATCCCTGATCCGGGGCGCCGAAGGAGCAACCGCCCCGGAATCTCTCAGGCACACCGGACCGCGCGGGCTATCGACACTCTGGAAAGCGGCTGGCGCGACGTTCGCCCGGCCCACCGAAGGGGTAAGCCATCCTGTTCAGGCAGGGGGGTGAAAGCTCTCAGGTTCCCGTGACAGAGGGGGCGGCGAAACCCGGCGCGTCATGCGCTGCGTAACGCCGTGACACCTTATGACGGAGACCGGCATTGAGCGACACCGAAGACCCCGAAATCGAGATTCAGACGCTGCCGCTCGACGCGTGGCACCGCGCGCGCGACGGCCGCATGGTCGAATTCGCCGGCTATCACATGCCAGTCCAGTATGAAGGCATCATGGCCGAGCATCTGTGGACCCGCGAGTCCGCCGGCCTGTTCGACGTCAGCCATATGGGTCAGTTGCTGTTCACCGGCGAGGGCGCCGACGCCGCGCTGGAGGCGCTGCTACCCGGCGACATCAAGGGCCTCGGCACCGCGAGGATGCGCTATTCGCTGCTGCTGGCGGAGAATGGCGGCATTCTCGACGACCTGATGGTCACCCGGCGCGAGGACGGCATCTACATGGTCGTCAACGGCGCGACCAAATATGACGACATCTCCTATCTCCTCGATCACCTGCCCGAGGACATCACGATCAACATCATGGACGACCAAGCGCTGCTCGCGCTGCAGGGGCCGAAGGCGGTCGACGTGCTGTCGCGGCTGGTGCCCGGCGTCGGGGCCCTGGTATTCATGACCGCCGGCGCGTTCGAGTGGAACGGCACGCCGCTTTGGATCAGCCGTTCGGGCTATACCGGCGAGGACGGGTTCGAGATTTCGGTGCCGGCCGAGGCGGCGGAAGCGCTCGCCGACGCGCTGACCGCCGAGGCCGAAGTGAAGCCGATCGGGCTGGGCGCGCGGGATTCGCTTCGGCTCGAGGCTGGCCTGCCGCTCTACGGCCATGATCTCGATCCAGAAACGACGCCGGTAATGGCCGATCTCGGCTTCGCCCTGTCGAAGCGCCGCCGCGAGGAAGGCAATTTCATGGGCGCCGGGCGCATCCTGCTCGAACGCGAGCAGGGCCCGGTCGTCAAGCGTGTTGGCCTGGTCGTCGAAGGGCGCCAGCCGGTCCGCGAGGGCGCGGCGGTGGTCGATGCGGACGGTTCAGACGTCGGCAAGGTCACCAGCGGCGGCTTCGCGCCTAGTTTCGGCGCGCCGATCGCCATGGCTTATGTGCCTGCCGCGATGGCCGCCATCGGCACCGTCATCCAGATCACGCAGCGCGGCAAGGTCCATCAGGCGACCGTCACCGCGATGCCGCTAATTCCCCACCGCTACGTCCGTCGGGGTGAGAATTGATGGCCGGCAATGACCTGGATCGTTCGCAGAAGGGCACCGGCGGCGTCACGCCGCTTGCGCGGGCCGATAGGCCCGCGACTGCGCGACCTTCCTTGCCGGCGCCCTTCTGCGAACGACCGCGGAGCGGCAGGGTGTCTTTTGGCCCACGGCTGCGTCACTCGTCGGTCGCGATGCGATCTGCATCGCTTCCTTCTCGATCCTATCCGTGGACCAAAACTCACCCTGTCCAGGCCGTTGCCGGCCACCAATTCTCACCCCAAGGAGGCAAGTGAGCCATGAGCCGTTATTTCACCGAAGATCATGAATGGGTCGATGTCGACGGCGACGTCGGCACCGTGGGCATCAGCACCTACGCCCAGGAGCAGCTTGGCGACATCGTGTTCGTCGACGTCCCCGAAGCCGGCAAGAAGCTGGCCAAGGGCGACGAGGCGGCAGTGGTGGAATCGGTCAAGGCGGCCTCGGACGTTTATTCGCCGGTGTCGGGCAGCGTGATCGAGGGCAATGCCGAACTCGGCGACAATCCCGGCCTCGTCAACGAGGACCCCGAAACCGAAGGCTGGTTCTTCAAGCTGACGCTCAGCGATCCGGAAGAACTGAAGGGCCTGATGGACGAGGCCGCGTACGCCGCTTTCGTCGCCAAGCTTTGAACTGACTTGCTCCCCTCCCGCTTGCGGGAGGGGTTGGGGGTGGGCTCGCGCTCTCCTCCAACGCTTCGCCCGAAATTGATCGGGCGCCCACCCCCGACCCCTCCCGCAGGCGGGAGGGGGGAGATTGCGTGAATGCGTTACCTGCCCCTTACCGACACTGATCGCCAGGCGATGCTCGCCACGATCGGCGCCAAGTCGATCGACGACCTGTTCGTCGATGTTCCCGCGATTGCCCAACTGGATGGCCCGATCCACGGCTTGCCCGGTCATGCCAGCGAACTGGCGGTCGAACGCCATATGTCGGCGCTGGCACGCAAGAACCTGGCGGCGGGCGATGCGCCCTTCTTTCTCGGTTGCGGCGCCTACAGGCATCATGTGCCGGCAAGCGTGGATCACCTGATCCAGCGCGGCGAGTATCTGACGGCATACACGCCCTATCAGCCCGAGATCGCTCAGGGCACGCTGCAGATGCTGTTCGAGTTCCAGACCCAGGTCGCGCGGCTGCTCGGCACCGACGTGGCGAACGCGTCGATGTATGACGGCTCTACCGCCTGCTGGGAAGCGATCGGCATGGCGCGGCGGGTGACGAAGCGCGCGAAGGCGATCCTGTCGACCGGGTTGCACCCGCACTATGTCTCGGTCGCGAAGACCATGGCGAAGTTCACCGGCGACGTGCTTGAGACGGGCACGCCGTCGCTGTCGGCCGGGACCGATATCGGCGCGCTGATTGCCGCGATCGACAATGATACTTCCTGCGTCGTCGTCCAGTATCCCGATATCCTTGGCCGCATCGAGGACCTATCCGAATTGGCCGCCGCCTGCCACGCGAAGAAGGCACTGCTGATTGCGGTCGTGACCGAGCCGGTGGCGCTGGGCGCGATCAGGTCGCCGGGCGAGATGGATGCCGATATCGTCGTCGGCGAGGGCCAGTCGATCGGCGTCGGCCTCCAGTTCGGCGGTCCCTATGTCGGGCTGTTCGGCTGCAAGGAAAAATACCTTCGGCAGATGCCCGGCCGGCTCTGCGGCGAGACGCTTGACGCCGATGGGCGCCGCGGCTTCGTGCTGACGCTGTCGACCCGCGAGCAGCATATCCGCCGCGAAAAGGCGACGTCGAACATCTGCACCAATTCCGGCTTGTGTGCGCTCGCCTTTTCGATTCACATGACCCTGCTTGGCGAGGCCGGATTGCGGGCGCTGGCCGAGACCAACCATGCCGGCGCGGTCGCCGCGGCGGAGCGGCTGGCGCAGGTGCCCGGCGTCGAGTTGGTCAACACCGCCTTCTTCAACGAATTCACCCTCAAGCTGCCGGTCGAGGCTCGCCCCGTGGTCCGTACGCTGGCCGATCGCGGCATCCTGGCCGGCGTATCGCTCGGACGGCTCTATCCCGGCGAGGCGACGCTTGCGAATGGCCTGGTCGTCGCCGTGACCGAGACGACCACCATGGAGGATGTCGAGACACTTGCCTCCGCGCTTCAGGAGGTGCTGGCATGACGATCAACGCAAGCGGCTGGCGCCCGGAGCGCCCCGAGGCTGGCACCACGACGGCGTCGACCGTCACCGGCAACACCTTTACCGGAAATAGGGCGCTGATGCTTGAAGAGGCGCTGATCTTCGAGATCGGGTCGACTGAAACCACCGGTGTCGAGGTCGCTGCACCGGCCAAGGTCGCTTCCCGCCTTGGCAGCCTGGGCCGGTCCGCGCCGATCGGGCTTCCGGGCCTGTCCGAGCCCGAGGCGGTGCGTCATTACACGCGCCTGTCGCGCCAGAATTATGCGATCGATCTCGGCTTGTTCCCGCTGGGATCGTGCACGATGAAGCATAACCCGCGCCTCAACGAGAAGATGGCGCGGCTGCCCGGTTTCGCCGACATCCACCCGCTTGCGCCGGTCGATACGGTACAGGGCGCGCTTGAGGTGATCCACCAGCTCGCGCACTGGCTGGTCACGCTCACGGGCATGCATTCGGTAGCGATGAGCCCCAAGGCGGGCGCGCATGGCGAACTGTGCGGCATCCTCGCGATTCGCGCCGCGCTCGAAGCGCGCGGCGAGGGGCACCGCAAGGTGATCCTCGTGCCGGAGAGCGCGCATGGCACCAACCCCGCGACGGCCGCTTTTGCCGGCTATTCAGTCGAGGACATCCCCGCAACGAGCGAAGGCCGGGTCGATCTGGCTGCGCTGACCGCGCGGCTCGGACCTGACGTGGCCGGGGTGATGATCACCAACCCCAATACGTGCGGCCTGTTCGAACGCGATATGCGTGCGATCTCCGATGCGGTGCATGCGGCGGGTGGACTCGTCTATTGCGATGGCGCGAACTTCAACGCGATCGTCGGGCGTGTCCGTCCGGGCGATCTCGGCATCGATGCAATGCACATCAACCTGCACAAGACCTTCTCCACCCCGCATGGCGGCGGCGGGCCCGGTTCGGGCCCGGTGGTGTTTTCGGAAGCGCTCGCGCCGTACGCGCCATTGCCTTTCGTCGAACAGACGGCCGACGGTTTCCGCCTTGTCGAGGAAGAGACCGCCGAGGAGCATCATGCCGGCAGCTTCGGTCGCATGGTCGCCTTTCAGGGCCAGATGGGCATGTTCACGCGCGCCCTCACCTACATCCTCAGTCATGGCGCTGACGGCCTGCGCCAGGTCGCCGAGGATGCCGTGCTCAATGCCAACTATATCCTGCGTTCGCTGGACGGTACGCTCGACGCACCGTTCGGGGCGTCGGGGCCGTGCATGCATGAGGCGTTGTTCTCCGATTCGAACCTGGCGGAGGGTTTCTCGACGATCGATGTCGCCAAGGGGCTGATCGACGAGGGCTATCATCCGATGACGATGTATTTCCCGCTCGTCGTGCATGGCGCGATGCTGGTCGAGCCGACCGAGACCGAGAGCAAGGCGGCGCTCGACCAGTTCATCGGCGCGCTGCGTTCGGTGGCGGAGCGGGCCAAGGCGGGCGATGTCGCGCTGAAATCCGCGCCGCATTTCGCACCGCGCAGCCGGCTCGACGAAACGCTGGCCGCGCGCAAGCCGGTGCTGGTGTGGAAGGATCCGGCCGTCGCGCTGGCGGCGGAATAAGGGCAGGGCGACAGGAGCCGGACAGGCGCAATGCGCTCTGGCCCGGCTGGCTGCATGCCGGTATGAACGAATCCAGCGGTGCGTGGTCGCGAACCCGCCACAGTGGCGGTGCATCGGTGCGGTCGCCACGGTGACACGACGGGGATCAATCGGGGGATAGAAGCCGATGCAGGTTCATACCGGCCAGCCGCAGGGGTGGCTCCAATATGCGATCCCGACCGCGATCTTTCTCCTTGTCTTCGCCCTTCGCGCGCGACGCCTGACTCAGATTCGGCCGCTTCGGATCGAGCGGCTATGGATATTCCCGACGATCTACCTGGTCGTCTGCGCCTGGATGCTGGTGCAGTTCCCGCCGACACCGGCCGGATGGGGATTGTGCGCGATCGGGCTGGCGGTTGGCGCGGCGCTGGGGTGGCAGCGCGGTAAGACGATGCGGATCACGGTCGATCCCGAAACGCATCAATTGAACCAGAAGGCTTCGCTGGCCGGAATCGCCTTCCTGTTTGCGATCGTGGGCCTGCGCGTTGCCGCCCGGGCGGGAAGCAGCGCGTTGCACCTGAACGTCGCGATGCTGACCGATATCCTCGTGGTCCTCGCGCTCGGCCTGTTCGCGGTCCAGCGGGTGGAGATGTATCTGCGCGCGAAGCGTCTGCTCGACGAGGCGCGCGCGGCGAGGGCCTAGAACCAGCGGGGCACGCTCTTCTTGTAGGCGACATAGTCCTCGCCGAACTTGCCAAGCAGATAGCGTTCCTCCCGCGCGATCACCTGGGTGCGGATGATGAGGATCACCACGGGCAGCAGCAGGAGCGCGGTGAAGCTGTTGAAGACGATGGCAAGGCCGGCATGGATCGATGCCATGCCGAGATACATCGGGTTGCGCGTGAAGCGATAGATGCCGGTCGTCACCAGGCTGCTGGACGAACGCCAGGGCTTCGGGTCGGTGTGGGCCCGGCGAAACAATTCAGTGCCAGAGATGATGACCAGCGCGCCCAGCGCGACGAACACCCCGCCCGTCACGATGGAGATCATGCCGACCGGACCCAGTCTGCCCGTAAGTCCCGTCCAGGCGAAGCCGATCAGCAACGTGCCGAGATAGATCAAGGGCGGCGGAAAGCCGACCTTCGCGCTGTCCTGATCAACTTGCATTGCCCACTCCCGGTCGTGCCCGGCCATCATGCAGGGACGGGCGGGGAAGGCAAGGCTAGACGATCGCCTGCTCTGTCTCCGTGCGTCGCCGGACATGCTCGCGCCACACGATGTACAGGCCGCTGCCGATGACGATCGGCGCGCCGATCCAGGTCGGAAGACCGGGCAGGGCGCCGAACAGCAGCCAGCCATAGAGCGTTGCCCAGAGCAGCGAGGAATAGTCCATCGGCACGACGATCGAGACCGGTCCAAGCTTGAGCGCCGAGGTGAGCGCGATCTGCCCGAGATTGCCGGCCACGCCGATGCTGATCAACAACAGCCAGACGCGGAGCGAATGGGTCTGGTGATCGAAGGCGTAAACGACGCTGAGCGGCACCGTTGAGAGTGTCGCGAACCAGAAGACGGTGGTGTACGGGCTTTCGGTCCGTCCGATCCGGCGTAGCTGGATCGAGACGACGGCGGTAAGGAAGCCTGCGGCCAGCCCGGCGACCGTACCCCATAAGGCGAAATGTCCGCTGCCCGGACGGGCGACGATCAGCACGCCGATGAAACCCGCCACAACGGCGAGCCAGCGGTGCCAGCCGGTGGGTTCCCGCAATAGCAGCGCGCCGAGGATCGTGGCGAAGATCGGCACGGTGAATTGCAGCGTGGTCGATTCGGCGAGCGGAAGCAGCGTCACCGCGCTGAACAGGCAGGTCATGCTGGTCAGACCGACCGCGGCGCGCATGACATGGGCGCCGAGCTGGCCGGTGCGGATCGTGGCCAGGCCGGGGCCGATGGCGATCACCGTCGCCACCAGCGGAACGCCCACCACCTGGCGAAAGAACAGGATCTCCGACAGATGCGCGCCGGCCATCTCGGCCAGCTTGATCAGCGCCGCCATGGTGGCGAGGCACACGACCGACACGAGGCGCAGGGCGATGGCCGGGAAGATGCGGTCTGCACTCGTCATTCCCGTAGTGTCGATATCCCCCTCGCCGCAATGCGCATGGGCGTGCTCATGCGCGACGGTGGAACGGGGAACAAGTCCGCACGGCGCGGTTATTTGGCCGGCGCCGGGGCGAGTGTCACGCCGGGATGCCACCCCAATCCTGAATCCGACCGTCGCCCAGCATGACAGCAAGCGGACGCGCGGCTGAACCTTTGTTAACTTGCCCGCTGCCCCGGGAAGCCTAGGAATCGGTCCAGGATACAGGTGAGACATGAAGGCAGCTGGAAGTGATGGGCAGGGCGGGGTGCAAGATCCCGGCAAGACGTCGCCGACATTACTCCCGCAGCGATTCAACGCGTTCGGGTTCGAACGACTGTATCTTTCGTTCAAGGCCTTGGGCGGCGGGCTGTGGGACTATGATATCGATACGGATACCCTGATCTGCAACGATCGATGGTATGAAATACTGGGGCTCGATCCACGCAAGGCCGACATCGGCTCGATCCCCGATTTCAAACCCCACATCCACCCCGACGATGTGGCGGTCGCGACCGAAGTCGATCCTGAAATCGTTGCCATGCTGATCACGAACGACGAACCCTATCATGTCGAGTTTCGGATTGTCCGGCCCGGCGGCGAAATCCGGTGGCTCAGATCGGTGGCGAGCGTCATCCGCGATGACGATACGCAGCATCTGCGCGCGGTGGGATGCATCACCGACATAACCGAATTCCGCGCCGGCGACCGTGCGGCGGCGATATTCGGTGTAGAAGCGCCATCCGATCTGGCCAGCCCGGCGGAGCCGCCGGAAAGGGCGGCTGAAGATATCCATGTCGATATGGAAGAGAGCGAAGGTTCCCTGAGCCAGCGGGAGCGGGAATGTCTTTTGTGGGTGAGTGTGGGCAAGACAGCGCAGGAGACCGCGACGATCATCGGGCGAAGCCGCCGCACGGTTGAGTTCCACCTGAACAACGCAGTCCGCAAGCTCCAGGCCGCGAACAAGGTACATGCCACTGCCATCGCCATCCGCAGGGGGCTGTTGTGACCACGCCGTCACAGACAGCTTGCCTGCCCGCCTTGGTACAGGGCCCGGTAATTTTACGAGTTACGGCTGTCCGTCGAACGACATAATCAGGGGTACCGGCCGAGAAAGTATGCACCATGATGAGACTGCATTGCCCCCCGGAAGCCTGCCGCGAAGCCGATGAGCTGGTGGCGGAACATGGCCATCGCGCCACGCAGATTCTGGTCGATCGCGCGATTGCGCTGATCAGGGCTGGCGGGTCCGACGAGGAATTGCGCGAGATGGAGATACTGATCTCCGCGGCAACCTCGCGACTGAATGCGCTCACGATCCATCATGATGAAACCCGGTCCGGCGCCGACGGCGCGGCGCCCTCGCTGGTGAAGCTCGAGGAGTTGATCACCCAGGCCTTGTGCATGGCGGATTCGCTTGGCCAGGGAATGGCGGCAATCGCCCTGAACGAAGCGCTGATCCGCGTTACCGGAATGGGCATGGCGCCACCGTCCAAGGACTGATGAACTGGTGCGGATGAAATGAGGCCGCCGCATACCGCAGCAAGTCCGGGGTGACGAACTGGTCGCGAGCCGCTATCCGCCCGTCCATGATCAAGCACGCTCTCCCCGTCACCCGCGAGGCCGATTTCTCGGCCTGGTACCAGTCAGTCATTTCGGAAGCCGATCTTGCCGAGGAATCCGGCGTGCGCGGCTGCATGGTCATCCGGCCATGGGGCTATGGCATCTGGGAGCGCATCCAGCGTCTGCTCGACGACCGGATCAAGGCGACCGGCCATGAGAATTGCTATTTCCCGCTGTTCATCCCGCTCTCCTATTTCGAGAAGGAAGCTGAGCATGTCGAAGGATTCGCCAAGGAAATGGCGGTCGTCACGCATCACCGGCTGGTGAGCGACGGCAAGGGCGGACTGATGCCCGATCCGACCGCGAAGCTCGAAGAACCGCTGGTCGTGCGCCCCACCTCGGAGACAGTGATCGGCACCGCCTTCGCCCGCTGGGTGCAGTCATGGCGCGACCTGCCGGTGCTGATCAACCAATGGGCGAACGTGGTCCGCTGGGAGATGCGCACGCGCATGTTTTTGCGCACCAGCGAGTTCCTCTGGCAGGAGGGGCATACCGCCCACGCCTCCGTCGAAGAGGCGCGCGAAGAGACGTTGAAGATGCTCGAAGTCTATCGCAGCTTCGCCGAGGATTGCCTTGCGCTGCCCGTCGTCGCGGGCGAGAAGCCCGAGAATGAGCGCTTCCCCGGTGCCGTCGCGACCTATTCGATCGAGGCGATGATGCAGGACGGCAAGGCGCTCCAGGCGGGCACCAGCCATTTCCTCGGCACCAATTTCGCCAGCGCGCAGAATATCCGTTTCCAGAACGCGGCCGGGGAGCTTGAGCTGGCCAACACGACAAGCTGGGGCGTTTCCACCCGGATGATCGGTGGCGTCATCATGGTGCATGGCGATGACGACGGCCTGCGGGTGCCGCCCCGGATCGCGCCGTGGCAGATCGTGATCGTGCCGATGCTGCGCGACACGGAAGAGGACGCTGCGATCGTCGATTACTGCAAGGCGCTACAGGCAGATCTGGCGAAGCAGTCCGCGTTGGGCGAGCCGGTGCGGGCATTGCTCGATCTCAAGCCGGCCAAGGCAGCGACCAAGCGCTGGGGCTGGGTGAAGAAGGGCGCGCCGATCGTGATCGAGGTCGGCGGCCGCGACGTGGCGGGCGGGAATGTGTCGGTGATCCGCCGCGACCGGCTCTATCGCGAGGACGGCAAGCTCGACAGCAAGGTGGTGCCGCAAGGCGATTTCCTCAGCGAAGCGACCGCGACGCTGGAGAGCATCCAGTCGAGCCTGCATGCCGAGGCGCGCGCGCGGCTCGACGCGAATATCGTGCGGGACGTGACTGATTTTGCCGGGATCGAGCGGGTGTTCGCCGAAAGCGCGAAGAACCCCGGCTGGGTCGAGGTGCAATGGTCGAAGCCGACCGGCGCCGCGCTCGACAAGGTGGTCGAGCGGCTGAAGGCCCTCAAGCTGACGATCCGTAATGCGCCGATGGATGCGGCGGCGGTCGATGGCGTGTGCCTGTTCACGGGCGAACCGGCGGCCGAGCGGGTGCTGGTGGGGCGATCTTACTGAGCCTCGCAATCTGGCCGTCATGCCGGAGTTGTTCCGGGGCCCACCGTGCCGCGCATTCGCCGGCCACCAGTTTGCGGCCCGGTGGGCCCCGGAACAAGTCCGGGGTGACGGAACCGTATCGGTCGAAGCCTCGGCTTACTCCGGCAGTTCCGCCTTCGGAAACCCCGTCCACACCTGGTCGTAATCCTCGTCGAGCGCGCTCGTCTCCAGCGCGTAATCGGTCGGCTGGAACACCCAGCGGCTCTCGATCATGAAGGCCATGGTGCCGTCGATCTTGTGCGGCTTCAACTCGGCCTCGCTCGCGCCCTTCCAGCTCGCGACATCGGGGCCGTGGCCGCTCATCTGGTTGTGCAGCGACAGCGCGCCCGGGTTGAACCCGTCGGCCTTGGCGTCATAGGCGCCCGAGATCAGGCCCATGCATTCGCTCATGGTGTTGCGGTGGAACCAGGGCGGGCGGAAGGTATTCTCCGCGACCATCCACCGCGGTGGGAAGATCACGAAATCGACATTCGCGGTGCCCGGCACGTCGCTGGGCGAGGTGAGCACAGTGAAGATCGAGGGATCGGGATGGTCGAAGCTGACCGAGCCGATCGTGTTGAAGCGCGCGAGATCGTATTTCCACGGCGCGTAATTGCCGTGCCATGCCACGACATCCATTGGCGAGCGGCCGAGATTGGTCGTCCACAGCGCGCCGAGGAATTTCTGCACCAGCTCGAAATCGCCTTCGCGGTCCTCGAACCAGGCGACCGGCGTCTCGAAATCGCGCGGATTGGCGAGGCCGTTCGATCCGATCGGGCCGAGATCGGGCAGGCGGAAGGGCATGCCGTGATTCTCCGCGACGTAACCGCGCGCCTTGCCCTCTGGCAGGACCACGCGGAAGCGCACGCCGCGCGGGATCAGCGCGATCTCGCCGGGCTTCACGTCGATCCGGCCGAGCTCGGTATAGAGGGTGAGGGCGCCCATTTCCGGCAGGATCAGCAACTCGCCGTCAGCCGAGACGAAGGCCCGCTCGACCATGTCCTTCGAGGCGCAGTAGAGGTGCATGGCGACGCCGGCCTGGCTTTTCGGGCCGTCGCCCGCGACGACCATCGTCGTCAGGCTGTCGAGCCAGTCGGCATCCTCGATATCGAGGGCGGCCCAGCGCAGGCGGTTGGGGGCAAGGACTTCCTTGCTGATGCCCGGGGCGAAGCGCCTTGCTCCGGTGTAGCGCGTGAAGGCGGGATGCGCTGCGGAGGGGCGCAGGCGGTAGAGCCAGGAGCGGCGATTCTCGTGGCGCGGCGCGGTGAAGGCGCTGCCGCTCAGCTGTTCGGCATAGAGGCCGAACGGGGGTTTCTGAGGAGAGTTGCGATCGACGGGCAGGGCGCCGGGGATTGCCTCGGTCGCGAAGTGGTTACCGAAGCCTGTCATGTAATCGGACATCGCCGCGTTCCTTCTTTCTCTCTCCCCCTTTGGGAGAGGGAGGGGCCCGCTGCCAAAGGCAGTGGGAGGGTGAGGGGGACGCTCGATCGTCTCGAGCCTCATCCCCTCATCCAACTTCGACTAACTCGCTTCGCTCGTAAGTCTTCATATCCTTCTCCCACGGGAGAGAAGTAAGTCAGGCCTCAACCGCCCCGGGCACCACGCCCCTGCGGATCTGGTCGAGCTCGATGCTCTCGAACAACGCCTTGAAATTGCCCTCGCCGAAGCCGTCATTGCCCTTGCGCTGGATGATCTCGAAGAAGATCGGGCCGACCATGTTCTCGGTGAAGATCTGCAGCAGCAGGCCGCCGCCGGTCTCCGGCGCGCCGTCGATCAGGATGTCGCGCTTGCGCATCTCGGCGACGTCGTGGCCGTGGCCGGGCAGGCGCTTGTCGATCAGGTCGAAATAGGTCTGCGGCGTGGTCTGGAAACGGATGCCGTTGGCGCGCAGCGCATCGACCGTGGCGAAGATGTCGTCGGTCGACAGCGCAAGATGCTGGATGCCTTCGCCCTTATAGTCCTTGATGAACTCCTCGATCTGCGAATGCTCGTCCTGGCTTTCGTTCAGCGGGATGCGGATCTTGTCGTCGGGCGCGGTCATCGCCTTGGAGAACAGGCCGGTCGCCTGGCCCTCGATGTCGAAATAGCGGATCTGGCGGAAATTGAAGATGCGCGAATAATAATCCGCCCAATAATCCATCCGCCCGCGCTGCAGATTGTGCGTGAGGTGATCGAGCGTGTGCAGGCCGACCGAATGCTGGTCGGGCGAGGTGCCTTCGACCGGCTCGAAATCGATGTCGTAGATCGTGGCCGCGCCGCGGCGGTCGACCAGATAGAGGTTCGCGCCGCCAATGCCTTCGATCGCCGGGATGTTGAGCTCGGCCGGACCGACCTTGCCCTCGACCGCCACCGCGCCGCGCTCCACCGCCAGCTTCAGCGCCTTCGCCGCATCGGCGACGCGGAACGCCATGGCGTTGGCGGAGGGGCCGTGCTGCTCGCGGAAATTCGCGACCTGTCCGGCCGCATCCATGTTGAGCAGGAAGTTGATGTCGCCCTGAGCGTAGCGGCGGACATTCTTCGACCGATGCGTGCCGACATGAGTGAAGCCCATCTTCACGAACAGGTCAGCCAGCGCATCGGGATCGGGGCCGGTGAACTCGACGAACTCGAAGCCGTCCAGGCCCATGGGATTGTCGTGCGGGTCGGTCATCGCGAATCTCCGAGGAGCAAAGTGGTAACAGATGAAACTACATAGGGCGGTTCCATCTGTTCGTCCACCTCTCAACGCAGCGATGTGCGATCAGGATGCCGGCAGTTCCTCGATCGTGACGCGGTCCGTGTAGAAGGCGAGATGATCGCGGATCCGGGCCACTGCCTCATAGGGCGCCTCGTAAGTCCAGATCGCGTTCTCCGCCTTGTCGATGCCGGCGGGCAGCGAGAAATAGGAGGCGTCGCCCTTGTACGGGCAATAGCTATGATGGTCGGTGCGCGAGAGGAGCGCCATGTCCGCGTCCTTGCGTGGAATGTAGAAGACCGCCGGATAGCTCGCTTCGCGCAGCACGAGGGATTCCGTCGTGTCGGCAATCACTCGTCCGCCCGCCGTCACTCTCACGCGGGCGGCGTTCGGTTCGATCGTGATCGGGTGATCGGGGCCCGGGATGCGGATCGGCTTGTCAGTCATGGCGACACCTCGCAAAAAAGGGCGGCCCCGAAGGACCGCCCGGCTGATATATCAGAGGGCAGCGCGCTTCCCGCCATCGACGTTCACGACATGGCCGGTAATGAACGACGCCTTGTCCGAGCCGAGGAACAGAACCGCCTGGGCGATCTCGCCCGGCGCGCCGGTGCGGGCCAGCGGGAGCGTCGAGGCCAGGCCTGCCTTCCCCTCTTCCCCGCCGGTGAAACGGTCGAGCATCGGTGTCTCGACCGGTCCCGGCGCGACGGCGTTGACTCGAACGCCGAACGGCGCGGCTTCCAGCGCCGCCGCCTTGGTCAGGCCCTCCACGGCATGTTTGCTGGCGGTATAGAGCGCCGCATTGGCGAACGCCGCCTGGCCAAGCACCGAAGAAATGTTGACGATCGACCCCGAGCCCTGCGCCTGCAGCACGCGGAGTTCATGCTTCATGCTGAGCAGCACACCCAGCACGTTCGTATCGAACATCGCGGCGTAGCTTTCCGGGGTCTGATCCGTCACCGGACCGAACTGGCCCTCGGTGCCGGCATTGTTGATGGCGATGTCGAGGCGACCGAAACGCGCGACGGTGCCGTCGACCAGCGCGCGGAGATCCTCCTCATGACGGACATCGGCGCGGATGAAATGGACCTCGGCGCCGAGGTTCCGCAGATCGGCGGCGACCGCTTCGCCGGCTTCGGCATTGCGGCCGGAAATGACGACCTTCGCGCCTTCACGGGCAAAAGCTTCTGCGGTGGCGCGGCCGATGCCGGTGAGGGCGCCGGTGACGAGGACGACGGATGCTGTCATTTTAGTGATCCCTGATGAACTCTGGCAGGGCGTGATGCGCTGCGGACCATCAAATATGTACGTACGTATTTTGTGCAAGGGGTGCACTATGTCCGTACGTATTAAATTTTATAGAGATTTGATATAACGTGATTTATTTCTCTGTACATGCCGCGAAGCGCGGAAAGGCGACCCACAGTCGCACCAGATATCGAGCAGCTGCCACGCGCCGCATCTTCCCGTTCACACGGGGATACAAACGCGGGCCGGGCCTGCTGTTTCAGCGCTGCAGGATATCGAGGGCGATCCGTTTGAGTCGCTTCATCGGCTCTGCGCTCCGCTCGACCTTGGCGAGGAGATTCGCGCCCTGGAGCGAGGCGACGAGGAACGCGGCGACATCGTCGCAATCGAGATCGGCGCGCACTTCGCCCGCCGCGACCGCCGCCTTGAGGCAGGACGCGATCGCGTCACGCACCGCGTCGAAAATCTCGACGAGATGCGGCCTGATTGCGTCGCTTCCGCTGGTCTCCGCGGCGAAATTGCCGATCATGCACCCGTTGCACAGGTTCTCGCCCGAGGCGCGTTCGATATTGGCGTCGAGAAAGGCGCCGAACCGCTCGAGCGGGGGACGGGCATCGTTGCGTAGCGTTTCGGCGAACATGGCCACGCTTTGCTGGAAATAGATGTCCAGCACCTCGAGGCCGAAGGCTTCCTTCGAGACGAAATGATTGGTGAAGGAGCCCTGCGGCACGCCCGCCGCCTGGACGATATCCCGCACGCTGGCGCCACCGAAGCCGCGCTCATGCACCACCCGCACCCCTGCGGTGAGGATCTTCTCGCGATTGGAGATTTTTGCCATGGAAGCAATATGGCCGTCCATATTATTATGTCAAGGATGACAGCGGGGTGACGGGGAGCCAGCGTCGCGCTAGCGAAGGCATATGACCCGCCTGAAGCTCGACCAGTTCCTGCCCTATCGCCTGTCGATCGCGTCGAATCGCGTGTCGTCGGCGATTGCGACGGCCTATCAATCGCTGTTCGGGCTTCGCGTCCCCGAATGGAGGCTGATCGCGGTGATCGCGGAGAGCGACGGGTTGACCCAGCAGGCATTGGGCGTGGCGACGCGGATGGACAAGGTGACGGTGAGCCGCGCCGCCATCGCGCTGGTCGATCGCGGGCTGGTACAGCGGCGGCCCAATCCGGACGACCAGCGATCGCACCTGTTGTCGCTGACCAAGGCAGGGCAGGCGCTGTACGAGAGCGTCGCGCCCAAGGCGCTTGAACTGGAAGCGCGGGTTTTTGCGGGATTTTCCGTCGAGGAAATCGCGGCGTTTCGCGCGATGCTCGACCGTATCGAGGCTTCGGCGGCACCGCTCGACCCCGAACAGGCTTGATAGCCGGCCCCGGCCTGTCCTAAGCGCGGTCAGCCCTCCCCAGGCATGTGCGACTTTTCCAGGAGGCCCAATGTCCGAAATGCTCGATCGTGCCGGTTTGTCCGTTGCCCCCCAGCTTGCGTCGTTCGTCGAGGAGCAGGTGTTGCCGCCGCTCGGCATCGATCCCGTACTGTGGTGGCAGGGTGTGGCGGGGGTCTTCGCATCGCTTGCCCCCGAGAATCGGGCGCTGCTCGCGAGGCGTGACGTGCTGCAGGATCAGATCGACTCACGCTACGTCGCGGGCGAAGCAGCCGACGAATCGTTCCTGCGCGAGATCGGTTATCTCGTGCCCGAGCCGGCGCCTTTCACGATCGGTACCGAAAAGGTCGATCCCGAGATCGCGACGATGGCGGGGCCGCAGCTCGTCGTTCCGGTGCTCAACGCGCGTTTCGTCCTGAACGCGGCCAATGCGCGCTGGGGCAGCCTGTACGACGCGCTCTACGGCACCGATGCGCTGCCCGGCATGGCGGTGCCCGGTGGGTATGATCCGGTGCGCGGCGCGCAGGTGATCGACTATGCCAAGGCGTTCCTCGACCAGGCGGTGCCGCTGGCGAGCGAAAGCTGGGCTGCCTATTGCGGTGGTACGCCCGATCTGGCCGATCCGGCGCAGCTTGTCGGTCGCAACGGCGAATCGCTGCTGTTGCGGCACAACGGCCTGCACATCGAGATCGTCATCGACCGGGAATCAGTGATCGGCGGTGGCGATCCGGGCGGCATCGCAGACGTGATCCTCGAATCCGCGATCACCACGATCGTTGACCTGGAGGATTCGATCGCCGCGGTGGATGCCGAGGACAAGGTCGCTGCCTATGCCAACTGGCTTGGGCTGATGCGCGGCGATCTGGCTGAAAGCTTCGACAAGGGTGGCAGGACGGTCACGCGAAGGCTCAATGCCGATCGCAGCTATGAAGCGGTCGACGGCGGCACGCTGACCCTGCCGGGCCGCAGCCTGTTGTTCGTGCGCAACGTCGGCCATCTGATGACCAGTCCGGCGATAATGCTGGCCGATGGTGCCGAGGCGCCCGAAGGAATCCTCGACGCGATCATGACGGCGACGATCGCGCTTCACGATCTTCGCGGGCTGGGAGCATATCGCAACAGCCGGGCCGGGTCCTTCTACGTCGTAAAGCCGAAGATGCACGGTCCGGAAGAGGTCGGCTTCACCAACCGCCTGTTCGATGCGGTCGAGGACCTGCTTGGTCTCGATCGCCATACGATCAAGGTCGGGGTGATGGACGAGGAACGGCGCACCTCGGCCAATCTCGCCGCCTGCATCGAAGCGGTGAAGGACCGAATCGTGTTCATCAACACCGGTTTCCTCGATCGCACCGGCGACGAGATGCATACCGCGATGCGGGCGGGGCCGATGATCCCCAAGGCCGAGATGAAGTCGAGCGACTGGATCAAGGCCTATGAGGATCGCAATGTCCGCATCGGGCTGGCGCACGGCTTTTCGGGCAAGGCGCAGATCGGCAAGGGCATGTGGGCCGCACCGGACCGCATGGCCGACATGATGGAGCAGAAGATCGGCCACCCCCGGTCCGGCGCGAACACGGCCTGGGTGCCGAGCCCCACGGCGGCGACGCTCCATGCGATTCACTATCACCAGGTCGACGTGTTCGAACGGCGCGTGGAGATTGCGTGCGAAGCCATTCCGGGCCTGAGCCACCTGCTCACCGTGCCGGTCGCCAAGGGCCGCAACTGGACGCCGGACGAGGTGCGTGCCGAACTCGACAACAATGCCCAGGGCATCCTCGGCTATGTCGTTCGCTGGATCGATCAGGGCGTTGGCTGCTCCAAGGTGCCCGACATCCACGACATCGGCCTGATGGAAGACCGCGCGACGCTGCGCATCTCCTCGCAGCACATGGCTAACTGGCTGCTCCACGGCGTCGCGACCGAGTCGGATATCGACGCTGCCTTTGCGCGCATGGCGGCAAAGGTCGACGTGCAGAATGCAGGCGATCCCCTGTACAGGCCGATGTCCGGGCATGAGGCAACGAGCCTTGCCTATCAGGCGGCGCGGGCGCTGGTGTTCGAGGGGCTGACCCAGCCGAACGGCTATACCGAGCCGCTGCTGCACGCCTATCGCGCGCGGGCCAAGGCGGAAACGCGTTAGGCTGTCTTCTTCCCCCGGCGAAAGCCGGGGGTCGGAGAATGGAATCGAGAAAGCGGAACGCGTCTAAAGTGCGTCGGAGCTAAATCTCAGGCCTTGTTCGCCTGCCTCTTCGCCATGAAGGCGAGGCGCTCGAACAGCATCACGTCCTGCTCGTTCTTGAGCAGCGCGCCGTGGAGCGGGGGGATCGCCTTGGTAGGGTCGCGGTTCTGCAGCACATCGAGGGGCATTTCCTCGTGCAGGAGCAGCTTGAGCCAGTCGAGCAGTTCGCTGGTCGAGGGCTTCTTCTTCAGGCCGGGCACGTCGCGGACGTCGTAGAAGATGTCCATCGCCTTCGACACCAGCAGCCTCTGGATGCCGGGGAAATGCACATCGACGATTGCCTGCATCGTCTCCCGGTCGGGGAATTTGATGTAGTGGAAGAAGCACCGGCGCAGGAACGCGTCGGGCAGTTCCTTTTCGTTGTTCGAGGTGATGACGACGATCGGGCGTTCGACCGCGCGGACCGTTTCCTTGGTCTCGTAGACATGGAACTCCATGCGATCGAGCTCCTGGAGAAGGTCGTTCGGGAATTCGATATCGGCCTTGTCGATCTCGTCGATCAGCAGGACGGGCACCTCGGGGGCGGTGAAGGCCTCCCACAATTTGCCGCGGCGGATGTAGTTGGAGATGTCGTGTACCCGCTCGTCGCCGAGCTGGCCGTCGCGCAACCGGGCGACCGCGT
This sequence comes from Sphingomonas sp. QA11, assembly GCF_028473665.1. GTDB lineage: Bacteria > Pseudomonadota > Alphaproteobacteria > Sphingomonadales > Sphingomonadaceae > Sphingomonas > Sphingomonas phytovorans. The sequence goes on from NZ_CP098774.1 coordinate 1,102,053, forward strand.
CATATTCATACAGGCCCTGTTGCGCCTTGGTGGTCGATTTGACATTCCATTCGATCAGCGGCGCACCGACCGCCTTGGCGATTTCATAGGCGAGGACAGTCTTGCCGGTGCCGGGTTCGCCCTTGACGAGCAGGGGGCGGCGCAGGGTGACGGCGGCGTTGACCGCGACCTTCAAATCGTCGGTCGCGACATAGCTTTGCGTGCCCTCGAAGCGCTTCATGCAGTCGTCCAATCCCGTTTCGAATATCGGGTTTGGGGATAGAAGGATTGTGCCGCCCGGCGCAAGCCGGTTTACTGCCCTCGGCAGGACCCGGCTTACTGCTCCGGCGGGAGCCGGCTTACTGGTGGTTGCGAGCGCTCGCGCGGGCTTCGAGCAGGTCCCACAGGCCGCGATGCTGGGCGAGGATCTGCTGTGCGCCGAATGCCATGGCCCGCTCGATCGCGGGCGTTTCGGCGAGCGCTGAGACCAGGGAGGCGGTTTCCATCTCGTCGGGGAGGCTTGAGACTGGCGGCGTGATGCCGAAGCGACGGGCCGCGGCATCGAGCATGACACGGACGGCCGCCCAATCAAGTACCAGGGCGATCGCGGCGCCGGTCGCGCAGCCGGTACGATCCGACTGGGCAAGCATGTCCAGCGCGTGGCGCTGGCCGGCGACGGCTGCCTCCGACTCGGCCTGGCCCGGGGTCGAGGGCAGGGGGCCGGCGGCGGCGGTGAGCCGCGCGAGATACGTCCGCTCCTCGATGAAAGCAGCGGCAGCGCTTTCCAGCCAGTCATGCGCCGTGGGCTGGTGACTATGGACGACGGCGTGATCGATCACGCCGGGATGGCGGCCATGGAGCCAGCACAGGGCATGGACCGCATCGGTCAGGTCGCGCACGGCGACGGTCGGGCCCGACAGCGCGCGCGGCATCGGATGAGTCGCGGTCCCGTCGACCGACGCGAGCGTGGCAATGGTGCCCCAGCTGCCGCCGATGCGTTGACCAAGTGCCGAATCGAAAGCCATGACCCCCCGGGTTTCTCTTTGAACGCGCCGGCCAATCCGGGCGCGGTTTCACCAATGAAGCCATGTATTATACCGAAGGGCGTAAAGACCTGGTTTAGAGGCGATTAAGTCTGTCTCAACCACGATAGCTCACGGGCTCCGACGGGCATCGTCCCGCCGCGTATTCGCGTCGGTTCATCCTGCTTCAAGGCTGGGCACCGCCTCCATTGTCCATTGCAAGGGGCTCGCGAGTGTTCGGGTGTCTTGCGATAGAAAGAACCGGTTCCGAAGCTACCTGGTGGCTCAGGTGCCGACAGGTCGACAAAGCCTAGCGGGCGGCGTGACTCCCTCTTGCCCGGCGCCAGACGATTTCGACCTTGGCACAGTGACGTCGTTCCGGTGCCGCTTGCGAGAAAGAGCCTGGCAGTTGGACAGTTTATCCGAACCGAAATTGGGCATATCGAATTGATACCGGTGTCAGTTGTATGATAACTTTTCATTCTCCGGGCACGGCTCGCACGGGCGCCGGTGAACAGAAGAATGGAGAGGATCATGAACATCGGCACTCTGCGCGTCGGACTCGCGGTATTTGGATGTTCGTTGGGGCTGGCGGCGACGCCGGCTCTGGCGTTCGGCTGCAACACCACGACCGACACGACCAACTCGCCTTATTCGGCCAGCAAGTACAAGACCGTCATCGACAACAGCCAGGCGTTGCAGGTGCAATCGACAAGCACCTGCCTGACGACGGCTGACATGCAGTCCTTCAAGATCGATATCGATAACTGGCGCCTGGATAGCGGCAACATGTTGTTCGCCTTCACCGGCGGCAACAAGAGCGACCGCGTCGAGCTGCGCGGCAAATCGTTCAGCGGGTCGGCAACTGGCAAGACATGGTCGGGCAAGATCAAGCTGCAGAACGGCGGGAGTTACTCCGACGAATTCACTGTCGGCCAGATTTTCGGCGAGTCGACGCAGGACCCGATCCTGCGTCTCGAATTCTATGCCAGCCGGTCAGGTGTCAGCAATCACATCTGGGCAGTCTATCGTACCGGGACCGGCAGCGCCGCGGTCGAATATTTCGATCTCGGCCCCGCGACCACATCCAGCTATACGCAGGCTACGATGGAATATGGCAGCAATAACCGTATCCAGGTGACCTATGGTAGTACGGTCCACGACTTCACGACCAATTTCGGCTATTGGGACAATTCGAGCAAGAGTGTCTATTTCAAGGCTGGCTGCTACCTGCAGGATGCGGGGAATTGTAGCGTGACATTTTCCAGCCTTACCTTCAGCAGTTGAGATCTGGGATGCGGCAGGCCCGTATCGCCGGGCCTGCCGCATCGCTCCCGCCTATTGGTCGAGGAAGCTGCGCATCTTGCGTGACCGCGACGGATGCTTGAGCTTGCGGAGCGCCTTGGCCTCGATCTGGCGGATACGCTCGCGCGTGACCGAGAATTGCTGGCCGACTTCTTCCAGCGTGTGATCGGTGTTCATGCCGATGCCGAAGCGCATGCGCAGCACGCGTTCCTCGCGCGGGGTGAGCGAGGCAAGGACCCGGGTGACCGTTTCCTTGAGGTTCGCCTGGATCGCCGCGTCGACCGGGATGATGGCGTTCTTGTCCTCGATGAAATCGCCGAGATGCGAATCCTCCTCGTCGCCGATCGGCGTTTCGAGGGAGATCGGCTCCTTGGCGATCTTCATCACCTTGCGGACCTTTTCGAGCGGCATCGACAGGCGCTCGGCCATTTCCTCGGGCGTTGGCTCGCGGCCCTGCTCGTGGAGGAACTGGCGGCTGGTCCGCACCAGCTTGTTGATCGTCTCGATCATATGGACAGGGATGCGGATCGTGCGGGCCTGGTCGGCGATCGAGCGGGTGATCGCCTGGCGGATCCACCAGGTGGCGTACGTGCTGAACTTGTAGCCGCGGCGATATTCGAACTTATCGACTGCCTTCATCAGGCCGATATTGCCCTCCTGGATGAGATCCAGGAACTGAAGGCCGCGGTTCGTATATTTCTTCGCGATCGAGATCACGAGGCGCAGGTTCGCCTCGACCATTTCCTTCTTGGCGATACGCGCCTCGCGCTCGCCCTTCTGGACCATGTTGACGATGCGGCGAAACTCGCCGAGCGACATGCCGGTCGCCTGGCTGATCTCCGAAATCTCGATGCGGATTCGATCGGCCCCCTCGCTCTCGTTCGCGACGAAGGCGATCCATTTCTTGTCGAGCTTCGACACGCTCGGCAGGAACTGCTCGTCGAGCTCATGGCCGATATAGCGGTCGAGGAAGTCCTTGCGCGGCACCTTGTGGCGCTCGGCAAGGCGCAGCATCTGGCCGCCAAGCGCGGTCAGGCGCCGGTTGAAGGCATAGAGCTGATCGACGAGATATTCGATCTTCGCGTTGTGGAACTGGACGCTCTCGACCTCTGCGGTGAGGTCCTCGCGCAGCTTCTGGTATTTGCGCTCCTCGGCTGCCGACAGTTCTCCGCCCGCCGCCATCGCCTCGAGGCGCTGCTGCTGCATCCGGGAGAATTTCTTGTAGATCGCCGTGATGTTGGCGAACCGCTCGAGCGCCTGCGGCTTGAGCTGTTCCTCCATCTGGGCGAGGCTGAGGGTGTTGTCCTCCTCCTCGTCGTCCGACGGCCGCGGCGTGCGCCGCTCGGTCATCGAATCCTCGTCCTCGTCGGCGGCCGCCTCTTCAGGCTCTTCCTCTTCCTTGAACGAGGGGCCGGCGGTCTTTTCGGAGATTTCGCCCGAGCCATCCTCTTCGTCGGTAAGCGATTCGGGCGCGGGATCCTTCGACAGCATCGCGTCGAGATCCAGGATCTCGCGCAGCTGCATCGTGCCTTCATTGAGGGCGGTCGACCAGTCGATGATCGCGTTGAAGGTGATCGGGCTCTCGCACAGGCCCAGGATCATCGTGTCCCGGCCGGCTTCGATCCGCTTGGCGATGGCGATCTCGCCCTCGCGGCTGAGCAGTTCGACCGCGCCCATCTCGCGCAGGTACATGCGCACCGGATCGTCGGTGCGGTCGATGACCTCTTTCTTCTTGGTCTCGAGCGCGGGCGCGCTTTCCTCGGACGAATCGACCGATTCGACCTCTTCCTCCTGCTGGTCGGCCTCTTCGCCGTCCTCTCCGGCTTCATCGTTCTCGACGATGTTGATGCCCATCTCGTTCAGCGCCGACATCACGTCTTCGAGCTGGTCGGACGACATCTGATCCTGCGGCAGCGCCTCGTTGAGCTGCTCATAGGTGATGTAGCCACGCTTTTTCGCGCGGGCGACCAGCTTCTTGATCGACGCGTCGTTGAGATCGATCAGCGGCGCATCGCTGTTCTCGGTCGTGTCAGCGACGTCCGCCATTTCCGTCTTCGCCATTAATTGCCCTCGGTACCTAAAGCTCTGGCGTCTTCGTTCGCTTGCACCAGATTTGCAAGTCGTGCGTCGAGCGCCTGTTGTTCCTTCACCAGCGAAACCTGCCGTTCAAAGGCTTCGTCCGAATAACGCGCCTTGAGCGCCACCGTTGCTTCCGCCAGCGCCGCGTCCACTTCAGGCCGCGCCACAAGGATGGCGATGGCCTCGTCCAGGTCCTCCCTCGCTCTCGCGGGTTCGGCACCTTTCTGCGTGAACGAACACGATAATTGGTCGGCCCGTAGCAGATCACTTGCGATGTTATCGAATCCTGATTTTGCCAATATGGTGAGCAAGCCCTCGCTATCAAGCGCCTGATCTTCGACGGCCAGGTCGACGACCGCCTCGAATAGCCGCCCGAGTGCCCCGTCGGCGAGCTTCAGCGATCCGAGAACTTCCATGTGACGGGCAATCTCGGCCGGGTGGCGGATCAGGCCGGCGAGTACCGCTTTTGCCAGGATTCGGTCGATTCCGGTGGCACGGACGCCCTTGGCGATGTCGGAAACGGGCGGGTCGGGCGCCTTCCATTTCTGGCCGGGCTTGCGTTTGGCGGCCGGCTGGAACGGGCGGAACGGCTCGCGCACCTTGGCATAGAGATTTTCGAAGCGGCGTCGGAATTCGGCCTGATATTCGATGCTGACATTCTTGTCGGTGATCGAATGGGCGTGCTCATTGAGGCGCATCTTCAGGCCCGCCTTCTGTTCGGGCGTGACGAGAGGCTCGGCAGCGAGCTCGTAGGCCCAAAGGCGGTCGACCAGCGGCTCGGGCGTGCGGAGCAGATCCTCGAACGCCGCAGGCCCCTTGGCGCGGACCAGATCGTCCGGGTCGACGCCCTCGGGCAGGGTGACGAAAGCGAGGCTGCGGCCGGGTGCGAGCATCGGCAACGCGCGCAGGGCGGCGCGCATCGCTGCCTTCTGCCCGGCCGAATCGCCGTCGAAGCAGAGGATCGGCACGTCGTTGAGGCGCCAGAGCCGTTCGAGCTGCGCCTCGGTCAGTGCGGTGCCGAGCGGTGCGACCGCTTCGCCGAAACCGGCCTGGGCGAGGGCGATCACGTCCATATAGCCCTCGACCACCAGCACGCGGCCGCTCTTGCGGCTGGCCGGAGCGGCGCGATCGAGATTGTAGAGGGTGCGGCCCTTGTCGAAGAGCGGTGTCTCGGGCGAGTTGAGATATTTGGGCTCGCCGTCGCCGATGATCCGCCCGCCGAACGCAATCGGCCGGCCGCGCGGGTCGCGGATCGGGATCATCAGGCGGCCGCGAAACCGGTCGTACGGCTCCTTGCCCTCGACCGAGATCAGCAGGCCGGTCTCGACCAGCATCGGATCGCCATAGTCCTTGAGCGCATCCTTCAGCTTGCCGCGCGAATCGGGGGCGAAGCCGAGGCCGAACTCCCTTGCTGTATCGGCGCGGATGCCACGGCGTTCGAGGATGCCACGCGCTTCGGCACCGGCGATGCCGTTGAGCTGGTCGGTGAACCAGGCGGCGGCGTCGGCGCAGGCCTCGTGCAGCCCCTTCGCCCGTTCGGCGCGCTCGGCCGACTGGCGGTCCATCGCCGGCATCTCCATGCCGGCTGCCTGGGCGAGTTCCTTCACCGCATCCATGAAGGGCAGGCCGCGCTGATCGGTCATCCAGCGGATCGCGTCGCCATGCGCGCCGCAGCCGAAGCAATGGTAGAACGCCTTGTCGTCGTTGACGTAGAAGCTGGGCGATTTCTCGTTGTGGAACGGGCAGCAGGCACGGAACTCGCGGCCGGCCTTTTGCAGCTTGGTGGTGCGGCCGATCAGCGACGACAGAAGGGTGCGTGCGCGAAGCTCATCGAGGAACTGGGGTGAGAGACTCATTTTCTGCCCCCCTCCCGCTTGCGGGAGGGGCTAGGGGTGGGCTCCCGGCCCGCCAAATCCGCAGCGTTGGCGATAGTCTCCAGTACTCCGTCCATATTCAATGTCAGATCGTTGTTCCAGAAACGGAGAACGCGATAACCGGCTGCCTCGATCAGCCGCGTACGCTTCTCATCATATTCCTGATTCTCGCCATGTTGATGGCCATCAAGCTCCACCACCAGCCTTTGTGACCGGCAGACGAAGTCTGGAAAGAAATCCGCCACCGGCATTTGTCGGCTGAATTTCAGCCCTTGGAGACGAGAACCCTTCAAATGCTGCCATAACAGCTTCTCGTGGAGTGTCGGTTCTTTGCGAAGCTCGCGTGCTCTCTCGGTCGGCCTGCCCAGCCGAAACCGGGCGCCCACCCCTCGGTCCCCTCCCGCAGGCGGGAGGGGAGACGCAGAGTCACTGCTGTCGTGATCTGCGCCCAGGTTTTCCACTTTACGCCAAAGCCGCCTTCACCAGCCCGCTCGCCTTGCTCATGTCCAGGCTCTGCGCGTGGCGAGCCTTCAGTTCCGCCATCACCCGGCCCATGTCCTTCATGCCGCTGGCGCCGAGTTCAGCCTTGATCGCCTCGATCGCGGCTGACGTCTCCGCCTCGCTCATCTGCTGCGGCAGGAAGCGCTCGATCACCGCGACCTCGGCGGATTCGGCGTCGGCCAGTTCCTGGCGGCCGCCCTTCACGAACATCTCGATCGATTCGCGGCGCTGCTTGACCATTTTCTGCAGCACTTCGACCACCAGCGTGTCGTCGTCCTCGGGCGCCTTGCCGGTGCGTGCCTCGATATCGCGGTTCTTGATCGCCGACTGGATCAGGCGGAGGGCGGCGGTGCCTGGCTTGTCTCCGCCCTTCATGGCGGTGACGAGCGCGGCCTTGATGTCGTCGCGAATCATTGTCGGTCCTTTTCGGTAATCCGTACAGATAGCGCGGCCGCCGTATCTTTAACAGATTGACGCTCCGGCCCGCGAGGCTTAGCGACCGCCGCTTAGCGACATCGAAACCCGAAGGAGTGCCCGCCACGATGGCCGACGCCAAACCCGTAACTGCGCCCGAAGGAGCGACGGGAGTCCTCGTCCTCGCCAATGGGGACATTGCGTGGGGGCGCGGATTCGGCGCCGAGGGCGAGGCCGTCGGCGAGGTGTGCTTCCACACCGCGATGACTGGCTATCAAGAGGTGATGACCGATCCTTCCTTCGCTGGGCAGATCATCACCTTCACTTTCCCGCATATCGGCAATGTCGGCGCCAATCCCGATGACGTGGAGGCGAACGACCCGCACGCGCTCGGCATCATCGTTCGCGAGGATGTGACCGCGCCGTCCAACTTCCGCTCGGTCGAACGGCTCGACGACTGGATGAAGCGGCACGACCGAATCGGCCTTTCCGGCATCGATACCCGCGCGCTTACCCGGCGCATCCGCACCGGCGGCGCGCCGAACGGGGTGATCTCGCATCGCGCTGACGGCAAGTTCGACATTCCGCTGCTGCTTGAGATGGCGAAGGCGTGGCCGGGGCTAGAGGGCATGGACCTCGCCATCTCGGTCACCACCGAGACTCATTATGGCTGGGAAGGCGGCATCTGGCGGCTCGGTTTCGGTTATGACGACACTTCTTCCCCCCTCCCGCCTGCGGGAGGGGCCGGGCGTGGGCTCCCGGCTTCAACAGGCGATATCGAAGACGGTGAGCGCGAGCCCACCCCTCAATCCCCTCCCGCAAGCGGGAGGGGAGGAAGAAGGCCCCATGTCGTCGCGATCGACTACGGCGCCAAGCGCAACATCTACCGCAACCTGGTCAAGGCCGGCGCCAAGGTCAGCGTGCTGCCGGCGACCGCCACGTTCGACCAGGTCATGGCGCTGAAGCCCGACGGCATCTTCCTCTCGAACGGCCCGGGCGACCCCGCCGCAACCGGCGACTATGCGGTGCCTGTGATCCAGGCGCTGCTGGAGACCCGTATCCCGCTGTTCGGCATCTGCCTTGGTCACCAGCTTCTCGGCCTTGCGGTCGGGGCCGAGACGACGAAGATGTTCCAGGGCCATCGCGGCGCGAACCATCCGGTCAAGCGGCTGAGCGACGGCGCGGTCGAGATCACCAGCATGAACCACGGCTTCGCGGTGCTGAGCGAAACGCTGCCGGCGACGGCGCGCGAGACTCATGTGTCGCTGTTCGACGGCTCCAATGCCGGGTTCGAGTTGACCGACCGGCCCGCCTTCAGCGTGCAATACCACCCCGAGGCGAGCCCGGGCCCGCAGGACAGCTTCTATCTGTTCGAGAAGTTCGTCGGCTCGCTGGAGAAAGCGGCATGACGCTCCCCGAGGTGGATCAGACCAGGTTCGAGCAGGAATGGCTCGGCGACCAGGATGTGCTTGCGAGCCTTGCGAAGAATGGCGACAGGCCGGACATTCCCCGGGCGGTCGATGTGAGCTTCAGCGGTGACGAAGAGGCGCTGGACCGCCTTGCCGAGAATGCCGGGGAACTTGGCTTCGCGGTGATCGACCGCGAGGAGAATGAGGAAGGCGGCATATCGCTCTTCCTGGCGCGGGAGCAGAAGGCGGACGCTGCTTCGATCAAGGCGCTGACGCTTCAATGCCTGCAGATCGAGATACTTTACGACGTGGAATATGAAGGTTGGGGCTGCATGGCCGAAACGGGATCGAGCCACTAATGCCAAAACGCACTGACATCTCCTCCATCCTCGTCATTGGCGCTGGTCCGATCGTGATCGGCCAGGCGTGCGAGTTCGATTATTCCGGCACGCAGGCGATCAAGGCGCTGCGCGAGGAGGGCTATCGCATCGTCCTGGTCAATTCGAACCCGGCGACGATCATGACCGACCCCGAACTGGCCGATGCGACCTATGTCGAGCCGATCACGCCGGAGATCGTCGCCAAGATCATCGAGAAGGAGCGGCCTGACGCCGTCCTGCCGACGATGGGCGGGCAGACGGCGCTCAATACCGCGCTCGCGCTGTTCAACGACGGCACGCTGGCGAAATTCGGCGTGCAGATGATCGGCGCCGATGCCGAAGCGATCGACAAGGCCGAGGACCGGCTGAAGTTCCGCGACGCGATGGACAAGATCGGGCTCGAATCCGCCCGTTCGGCCATCGCGCACACGCTGGAAGAGGCGTTGGCCGGGCTTGAGACGACCGGCCTGCCGGCGATCATCCGCCCAAGCTTCACCATGGGCGGATCGGGCGGGGGCATTGCCTATAACCGCGCCGAGTTCGAGGAGATCGTGCGCAAGGGGCTCGATGCGTCGCCCACCACCGAGGTGCTGATCGAGGAATCGCTGCTCGGCTGGAAAGAATATGAGATGGAGGTCGTGCGCGATCGCAACGACAATTGCATCATCATCTGTTCGATCGAGAATGTCGATCCGATGGGCGTCCATACGGGCGATTCCATCACCGTCGCGCCGGCGCTGACGCTGACCGACAAGGAATATCAGATCATGCGCAACGCGAGCATCGCGGTGCTGCGTGAAATCGGCGTGGAAACAGGTGGTTCGAACGTTCAGTTCGCGGTGAATCCGAAGGATGGCCGCCTGGTCGTGATCGAGATGAACCCCCGCGTGTCGCGCTCGTCCGCGCTCGCCTCCAAGGCGACCGGCTTCCCGATCGCCAAGGTCGCCGCCAAGCTGGCGGTCGGCTACACGCTCGACGAGATCATCAACGACATCACCGGGGCGACGCCGGCATCGTTCGAGCCGACGATCGACTATGTCGTCACCAAGATCCCGCGTTTCGCCTTCGAGAAGTTCAAGGGTGCGGAGCCGATCCTGTCGACCGCGATGAAGTCGGTCGGCGAGGTGATGGCGATCGGCCGCAACATCCACGAATCGATGCAGAAGGCACTGCGCGGCCTGGAAACGGGCCTGAGCGGCTTCAACCAGGTCGATGCGCTGGTCGGCGCGCCGCGCGACGAGATCGAGGCGGCGCTGGCCCGTGCCACGCCCGACAGGCTGCTCGTCGCGGCGCAGGCGCTGCGCGAAGGCTTCACCGTCGCCGAGGTGCATGGAATCGCGAAGTACGATCCCTGGTTCCTCGAGCGGATCGCCGAGATCATCGAGGCCGAGGAGGAGGTTTGCCGGGGCGGCCTGCCACAGGACGCAGCCGGCATGCGGCGGCTGAAGTCGATGGGCTTCAGCGACAAAAGGCTTGCCTGGCTCGCGCTCAAATCGGCCAATCTTCATGGCGGCATGGACCGCAGCATCGCGCGTTCGTCAGGTCTGATCCATGAGGCGGTCGCGGCGATGACCGGCGGCGTGACCGAGCAGGAGGTGCGCAAGCATCGCCACAAGCTCGGCGTGCGGCCCGTGTTCAAGCGCATCGACACCTGCGCGGCCGAGTTCGAGGCGAAGACGCCGTACATGTACTCGTCCTACGAGGCGCCGAGCTTCGGCGAGCCCGAGAACGAGGCTATGCCGTCGGACCGCAGGAAGATCGTCATCCTCGGTGGCGGTCCGAACCGGATCGGGCAAGGGATCGAGTTCGACTATTGCTGCTGTCATGCCTGCTTCGCGCTGGCCGATGCCGGCTATGAAACGATCATGGTCAACTGCAATCCGGAGACGGTGTCGACCGACTACGACACCTCCGACCGGCTCTATTTCGAGCCGCTGACCGCCGAGGACGTGCTCGAGATCCTGCATGTCGAGCAGCAGAACGGCACGCTGGTGGGTGTGATCGTCCAGTTCGGCGGGCAGACACCGCTGAACCTCGCCAATGCGCTTGAGCAGGCGGGGATTCCGATCCTCGGCACCAGCCCCGACGCGATCGACCTGGCCGAGGACCGTGAGCGCTTCGCCGCGCTGGTCACCAAACTCGGCCTGCACCAGCCGGCCAACGGCATCGCGCGGAGCCGCGATGAGGCGATCAAGGTCGCCGAGCGGATCGGCTATCCCGTGCTGATGCGCCCGAGCTATGTGCTGGGCGGCCGCGCGATGGAGATTGTCGACGGGCCGGCGCAACTCGACGACTATATCCAGACGGCGGTGCAGGTTTCGGGCGATTCGCCCGTGCTGATCGACCAGTATCTGCGCGATGCGATCGAGGTCGATGTCGACGCGATTTCGGACGGCGTCGACGTGACGGTGGCCGGCGTGCTTCAGCATATCGAGGAAGCCGGCGTTCATTCGGGCGACAGCGCCTGCTCGATCCCGCCCTACAGCCTGCCCGATGAGATCATCGCCGAGATCGAGCGCCAGACCACGGCGCTGGCCGGGGCGCTGTCGGTCGTCGGTCTGATGAACATCCAGTTCGCGGTGAAGGACGGCCTGGTCTATCTGATCGAGGTCAATCCGCGCGCCAGCCGGACCGTGCCGTTCGTCGCGAAGGCGATCGGCGCGCCGGTCGCCAAGATCGCCGCGCGGGTGATGGCGGGAGAAAAGCTCGCCGACCTGCCCAGGATCGACCGCGCGATCGATTATGTCGCGGTGAAGGAGGCGGTGTTCCCGTTCAACCGCTTCCCGGGGATCGATCCGGTGCTTTCACCGGAAATGAAGTCCACTGGCGAAGTGATGGGGATCGATCGCGATTTCGTCACCGCCTTTGCCAAGTCACAGCTTGGTGCCGGCAATGTGCTGCCGAAATCGGGCAGCCTGTTCGTCAGCGTGAAGGACAGCGACAAGCTGGTGGTCCTGCCTGGTGTGAAGCTGCTTGCCGACCATGGTTTCGCCATCGTCGCGACCGGCGGGACGGCGGATTATCTGTCGGCGCACGGTGTTGAGGTCCAGCGGGTCAACAAGGTGGCGCAGGGAAGGCCGCATATCGTGGACCTGATCAAGGACGGCGGAATCGACCTGATCTTCAACACGACGGAAGGGTGGCAGTCGCTGAAGGACTCACAACCGATCCGCGCATCGGCGCTGAATCAGAAGATTCCGTACTTCACCACTGCCCCCGCCAGCGTTGCCGCGGCACAGGCGATCGTGGCGCTTGCGACACGCAGCCTTGAAGTACGGCCCCTGCAATCCTATTATTCGCACTCGCACAAATAATTTCCCACATGAGAAGACGTGCGGGCGGGTCCGTGAGGGCCGGCTTTAAGTGAATTTTTGACGAAGGACCTAAAGGGATGGCGACCGTCGACAAGATGCCGATGCTGCAGGAGGGCTATGAAAAGCTCAATGCGGACCTGAAGCGCCTTAAAGCGGAGCGCCCGACCATCGTCGACGCGATCGAGGAAGCGCGCGCGCATGGCGACCTTTCCGAAAATGCGGAATATCATGCCGCGAAGGAGCGGCAGGGCCAGATCGAGGCATCGATCTCCGATATCGAGGACAAGCTGTCGCGTGCGCAGGTGATCGATCCGCGCGACCTGTCGGGCGACAAGGTGGTGTTCGGCGCGACCGTCACCTTGCTTGACGAGGACGACAAGCCGATCCGCTACCAGATCGTCGGCCAGACCGAGGCCGACGCCAAGGGCGGGCGGATCTCGTACAACTCGCCGCTGGGCCGCGCGCTGATCGGGCGCAAGGTCGAGGACGAGGTCGAGGTGACGGTGCCGTCGGGCGACCGTTATTATGTCGTCTCGAAGATCGAGTTCATCTGAACGCAATCAATCTTCCGCGGGGCCGATTCACCGACGCGCTCGTTGCGCTGTCGGCGTTCGCGCTGCTGTTCGTCACCGCCGCGATCGGGCTCGATCGGGCGGCGTTGCTCTATGGCTTCATCCCGGTCGATTTCCTGGGTGGTGCTTGGCGTGACGATGCGCTGCGCTCCTGGCTCTCGCCGCTCGCCTCTGCCTTCCTCTCGCGCGATTTCATTTCGGCGATCTTCAACATGGTCTTCCTGCTGATCGCGGGGCGTTATGTCGAAAAGGCGATCCGCCCGGTGGGGCTTGGCGTGGTCTTCGTGGCCGGTGCCTATGCCGGTGCGCTGGCGCGGCTGATCCTGACGTCCGGTTCGCCGATCCCAAGCGCCGGGCTCGACGCGGCGGTGTTCGCGGTGATCGGCGCCTATTTCATGCTCTATGGCGTGCCGGCCGCGATTCCGGTCGCGCGGCACCATAGCCGGACGGCGCAGATCGCCATCCTCGCCGGCATATGGCTGGCGATCCAGATCGCCTTCGCGATCGTGGCGCAGAACTTCGCCGTATCGGTAACCATCGTCGAGCCGATCGGCGGCCTGATCGCTGGCGTGGCATTGGCTAGGCCGCTGCTCGCCTGGGTTTACCGTAAGGCCTGAGCCGGCGGGTCGAAGCGCTTGTATTTATTGAAATCTTCGCCCCGTTCGTCCTGAGTAGCCATTGAGCTTGTCGAAATGGCGTATCGAAGGACACGCGGCACGCGCAACAGCAGTCCTTCGATACGGGCCTTCGACAAGCTCAGTCCCTACTCAGGATGAACGGGGAGACCGGAGGACCCGGTCCTTCAATTCAACCCTTGGGCATATCCAGCACGTCGGGTTGGAGCAGGCGGTGCAGGTGCACCACCACGAACTTCATCTCGGCATCGTCGACGGTGCGCTGGGCGGCGGAGCGCCATGCCTTCTCGGCGCTCGCATAGTCGGGATAGATGCCGACGACCTCGATTGAATCGAGATCGTCGAAATCGAGATGCTGCGGGTCGCTGACGCGGCCGCCGAAGACGAGGTGGAGCTTGCTCATGGATCGGGCTTCCAAAGGGGAGGAGTCGCCTCGTCCTTAAAGCGGGATTCGGGCAAGGTGAACCGCCAAGCGCGGCTTTTTGTTACTTGTTCGAGGCCTTGGCCGTGGCGGCGGCACCGGCGCTGGACAGCGCCTTGACCACGCCGTCGATCAGCTTGCCGACCTGGTCCCGTGCGGCGTCGCGGTTGAGACCCAGCGCATCGAGCTCCGCCTTGCCGGCGTCCCGCGCGGCCTGGGCCGCGCCGGTGGCGGTGTCGTTAAGCCGCTTGCCCACGGGGCCGAGCAGCTTGCCTTCCTGTTCGGTGCGCGGAATGACCGCACCGGCGAGCACCCCGATCGCCACGCCGCCGATCAGGACGGCGAGCGGGTTGGCCTCGATTCCCTCGGCGGTGCGGCGGGCCGCCTCGCGCGCGGTGTCCCGCGTCGTCTCGATCGCCTTTTCGGCGGCGGCGCGGGCCGTCGGCTTCGCTGCGGAGGACTTGTCGGTGGAGGGGGCGTTCATTCGGAGGGTCCTTTCCGTCGGGCACGCGCCCGTTTGGGTTTCAAACTCGCAGGCGGCTCGGGAGTTTCATCGAGACCGGCCTCGATGAGATGCCTGAGCGGCCCGCGTGCGACGAACAGGCCGACCGCCGCGGCGGCGCCGGCCAGCGCGAGAGGATGGCGCTTCAGGCCTTCCAGGCCCTCGCGGGCGATTTCCTGCGCTGCTTCCTTCAATTCTCCCACGGCCTCGCGGGCAAGGGCCTTGGGGTTGAGCCGGGCCTGGATGTCGACAAGAGTGCTGGCCAGCCGCGCCCGGGCATCTTCGGCGCGGCGTTTCGCCAGGGCGAGGTCGGCGGCATCGTCGATCGCCTCAGGCAGATTCAGGCGCGCACTCATTCGGGTTTGTCCCTGATCTCGGTGATCTTGCGCACCTTGGCGATAGCAGCCCGCACTAGCAGCGCGGCGGCACCGAGCGAAAGGACGACCACGAGGATCGTCGCCCCGACCTCGCCCAGCGGACGCCGAAGAATGAGCAGCAGCCCGAGCACCGTCGCGATCATCGCCGACTGGGCAAGCAGCAACGCCACCACGCCGAGGATGATCGCCGTCCGCGCCTCGCCGACACGGCTGAGGAACTGGGCGCGATAAAGCCTGATCTCGGCACGCACGAAGCGTTCGGCATCGTCGATCAGCCGCGAGAACAATGCCGCGATGCTGTTGCTGTCATGCTCTTCCGGCGGTCGCTCGGCCATGTTCCCCCCGGGGCGCGATGGATCAGGCGTCGTCGCGGTCGGCGGCGTCGATGCCCGACTTGATCAGGCGCACCAGCACGAAGCCGATCGCGGCGGCAGTGCCGATGGCAATCGCCGGGCTCTTCTTCACGAAGCCGCGCGCGTCCTCGATCAGATCATCGAGATTCTTCTGCTTGATCGAGTCGGAGAAGCCGGAGACGGCATCAGCCGCGCTTCGGGCATATTGGCCATATTGCGGGCCGACCTTCTCGTCGACGGTGCCGGCGGCATCGGTCATCATCTTGGCGAGCTCGTCCAGGACGCCGCCCGCACGGGCCTTGCCGTCTTCGGCATAGGCGCGGGCCTTGTCGCCTGCTTCCTTGCCCAGCTTCGATGCGCTATCCTTCAACGTCTGCGTCGCTGCGCGCGCCTCGGTCTTGAAGCGGGGGGTGGCGGTGTCAGTCGTGGTTTCCACGGTCGGGCCTTTCTTCGGCTTGGCCGGTTTTGGGGCCGGTTTCGGGGTCTTGGCGGCGGGCGAATCCTTGGATGCTGCGGTGGCCGCCTTGCGCGGTGTCGCGGTGGTGGCAGCCTTTTTCACCGGCTTGGCCGGCCTGGGAGCCTTCGGAGTTTCGTCAGCCATGCTGTCGCCCTTTCTCGCGTGTCCACATCAACCGGCCAGCGCAGCCCCCGGTTCCATCGGCCGAGACGATTTGCCGCCGCCGATGATAGCCGATAGAGGCTCGCCCGTCTGCCTGGGGCCTCAATCGTTAGAAGGATCATGAAGTGACCGCAATCATCGACATCCACGCGCGCCAAATCCTCGACAGCCGGGGCAACCCGACGGTCGAAGTCGACGTGTTGCTCGATGACGGCTCCTTTGGTCGCGCCGCCGTTCCCTCGGGCGCGTCGACCGGCGCGCATGAGGCGGTCGAGAAGCGTGACGGCGACAAGAGCCGCTGGCTGGGCAAGGGCGTCCAGCAGGCGGTCGATGCCGTCAACACTGAGATCGCCGACGCGGTGCTTGGCCTCGAAGCCGAGGACCAGGCCGATGTCGACCGGGTAATGATCGATCTGGACGGTACGGAGAACAAGGGGCGGCTTGGCGCGAACGCGATCCTCGGCGTCAGCCTGGCGGTGGCCAAGGCGGCCGCCGATGCGCGCGGCTTGCCGCTCTATCGCTATGTCGGCGGGGTTTCCGCGCATGTGCTGCCGGTGCCGATGATGAACATCATCAATGGTGGCGAGCATGCCGACAATCCGATCGATTTCCAGGAATTCATGATCGTGCCGGTCGGCGCTGACTCGATCATCGAGGCGGTGCGCTGCGGCTCGGAGATTTTCCACACGTTGAAGAAGGGCCTGCATGACAAGGGCCTGGCGACGTCGGTCGGTGACGAGGGCGGTTTCGCGCCCAACATCGCCTCGACCACCGACGCGCTCGACTTCATCATGAGCTCGATCGAAAAGGCCGGCTACAAGCCGGGCGACGACGTCATGGTGGCGCTCGATTGCGCCGCGACCGAGTTCTTCAAGAACGGCAAGTACGACATCTCAGGCGAGAACAGGATCCTTTCAAGCCACGAGATGGCTGAATATCTCGCCGACCTGACTCGCCGCTATCCGATCTTCTCGATCGAGGACGGCATGGCCGAGGACGATTTCACTGGCTGGAAGGCGCTGACCGACCTGATCGGCGACAAGGTCCAGCTGGTCGGCGACGATCTGTTCGTGACCAACCCGAAGCGGCTGAAGCAGGGCATCAAGGATGGCCTCGCCAACTCGCTGCTGGTGAAGGTCAACCAGATCGGCACGCTGACCGAGACGCTCGAGGCGGTGTCGCTGGCGCAGCGCAGCGCCTATACCGCCGTCATGTCGCATCGCTCGGGCGAGACCGAGGACGCGACGATCGCCGATCTCGCCGTCGCGACCAATTGCGGGCAGATCAAGACGGGCAGCCTCGCGCGCTCCGACCGGCTCGCCAAGTACAACCAGCTCATCCGGATCGAGGAGGAACTCGACGAGTCGGCCGTCTATGCCGGCCGGTCGATTCTTCGCGCTTGAATAGGTAAAATTCCCGCTTGATCCACGAGTCGCATGGTGCGAGAATCGTGGAATGGCAAAGCGCTCCACCTTCCGCACCCTGCTTCGTCGTGCCGGTCCGCCGGCCGCGTTGCTGATCGTGGGCGCGTTTTTCGGCGGCTATGCCATCATGGGGCCGAATGGCGCGCTCGCTTATGGCGATATCCAGCGCCAGCTGAACAAGCGCGAGGGCGACCTGGCGGCGCTGGAGAAGCGCCGCGCCGAGTTGAAGAACCGGGTCGCGCTGCTCGATCCGCGCCATGCCGATCCGGACATGGTCGACGAACTGGCGCGCAGGAAGCTCAACGTGGTGCATCCCGACGACATGATCGTCGATCTGGGCAAATAGCCTCTCCAGGCTGCAGGCGGCCTTCCGCCCGGGCTGGCGCAGGAAGCGCCAAGCTGCCAGCATTCCCCGATAAACGAATCAAAGGGAGCGGGTATGCGCAGGATATTGCTTGCCGGAATCGCCTTGCTGGCGGTGACGGCATGCGGGCCGTCGGAAACGAAGCCCATGTCGAACGATGCCGAACTGGCACTGCCGACCGGCAGCTGGGCGACCTTTCGCGACGCCTTTATCGAAGGATGGTTCAAGCTCGATCCGGCCAATGCGGTCTATCAGGGACGGCATGATTTCGACGGCGGGCTCGGCGACTGGAGCGAGGCGGGACTGAAGCGGCAGGCCGATTTCCTGCGCGCCTCGATCGTGAAGGCATCGGCGTTCGATGCCGGCAAGATGAGCAAGCAGGACGCGTTCGAGCGCGATTATCTGGTGCAGGTCGCCGAAGGAAAGCTGTTCTGGCTGACCGATGCCGATCAGCCCCACACCAATCCTGCCTGGTATATCGGCGCGGGCCTTGACCCGAACGTCTATGTCGCCCGCAATTATGCCGATGCGCCGACCCGGATGAAGGCGATGATCAAGTTCCTGCGCAAGGTGCCGGGCGCCGCGGCGAACATCCGCGCGAACCTGAAGACGCCGATGCCGCTGAGCTTCATCAATTACAGCGTCGCCGGCTTCAACGGGTTCGCCGATTATTACACCGGCGACGCGAAAAAGGCTTTTGCCGGCGTGCAGAGCCCGGTGCTGCAGGACGAGTTCAACCAGGTCTCGGCCGCGGCGGCGAAATCGATGCACGATCTGGCCGCCTATGTCGAAAGCCAGCGGGGCACGGCGACTCAGGGTTTCGCGCTGGGCGCCGATAAATTCGCGCGTATGATCAAGATGACCGAGGGCGTCGACGTGTCGCTCGACCAGCTCGAAGCGGCGGGCAGGGCGGATATGAAGCGCAACCAGGACGCGCTGAAGGCTGCGTGCGCTCAATTCACGCCGGGGGCGACCATCCCGGCCTGCATGGCGAAAATGAACGCCAACAAGCCTGTCGGCGGTCCGGTCGCCGAGGCGCGGCGGCAGATTCCCGAACTCAGGGCCTTCGTGATCGCGAAGGACATCGTTTCGATCCCCGATGCCGAGCAAGCGCTGGTCGAGGAGAGCCCACCCTATAACCGGCAGAACTCCGCCTATATCGATCCGCCGGGGCCGTTCGAGAAGGGCATTCCGTCGATCTACTATATCTCGCCGCCTGATCCGGCCTGGACGCCGGCCGAGCAGGCGGGGTTCATCCCCGGTAAGATGGATTTGCTGTTCACCTCGGTCCATGAGGTGATGCCGGGGCATTTCCTGCAATTCCGCCACGCCAACCACTCGCCCTCGCTCTTCGGGCGGCTGTTCGTCGGCTATGCCTATGCCGAGGGCTGGGCACATTATGCCGAGGAGATGATGTGGGATGCCGGGCTCAACAATGGCGACCCGGAGACGCATGTAGGGCAGCTTTCCAACGCCTTGCTGCGCAACTGCCGCTATCTGTCGGCGATCGGCCTGCATGCGCGCGGCATGACTCAGGAGCAGTCGCGCAAGATGTTCGTCGACGAATGCTATCAGGACGAGGGCAGCGCTAAGCAGCAATCGGCGCGCGGCACCTATGATCCGGCCTATCTCAACTACACGATGGGCAAGCTGATGATCCGCAAGCTGCGCGACGACTGGACCGCGACTCATGGCGGGCGAAAGGGGTGGAAGGCATTCCACGATCAGTTCCTCAGCTATGGCGGTCCGCCGATCCCGCTGGTGCGCAAGGCGATGATGGGCGACGACGGCAAGGCTGTGTTCTGATCGATCGGGCCGACCCGCATATGGCGGGTAGGCCAGGTCCTGCCTCTATTGTTGCCGGCTCACCGCTTCGGGCTGGGCGTGCTCCGCCTCTTCGGGACGTGGATTGCGGATCGAGGGGCGGAGGCGCGCGACGCTGCATAGCCCGGCGATCACCGCGAGGCTGGCCGAGACCATCGGCGGAATACGCCCGTCGCCGACGCCGAGCGCCAGCAGCGCGGCGACGAGGGTCGCGCCGGTGGTCTGTCCTGACAGGCGGACCGTCGAGACCAGTCCTCCCGCGGCGGCGGCCCGCTCGCGCGGTGCCGATCCGACCAGCAGCCGGGCATTGGGGGGCAGGTAGAGGCCGAAGCCAGACCCGCACAGCGCCATCCGCCAGGCGATGTCGAACAGGGTCGGGTCAGCTGGCATGAAGGCGATGAGCAACAGGGCGACGACGGAAACGGCCATGCCGATGCCGCCCAGGATGCCAGCAGGCACGCGATCCGACAGGAAGCCCGCCGCCGGCGCCACGATCATGTTGGTCAGGGGCCAGGGGGCGATGGCGGCGCCGATCGCCGCGGCGCTGAAGCCAAGCGCGTGGAGGCGGAAGGGCGTCGAGATGAGCAGGGTCATCGACGCGGTGAAGGCGATGAAGCCGCCGATCGCGGAGAGCGCCAGCACCGGGCGCACCAGCAGGTCGATCGGCAGGATCGGATTGGGCTCGCCGCGCTCGCGCCGGACGAAATAGATGCCGATGATGATGCCGACCAGAACGATCGCGGCGGAGACGACCGGGCTGTCGCCATGGACCATGCTCTCCAGCCCGCCGATCACCAGGCCGAACATCGAGGCGCAGAGCACGGCGCCGTACACGTCGAAGGTGGCGTGGCGCGCGCGCGGGTTGGGGATCGCGCGGCCCAGCGCGAGGCTGGCAAGCGCGAAGGGTACCGCGCTGGCGAACACCCAGGGCCAGGGCGCCACTGACAGGATCAGGCCGCCGATGGTCGGTGCGATCGCCGCCGAACTGGTCACCACCACCGAATTGATGCCGAGCCCGCGACCGAGCTGGTTGGAGGGATAGATCTGGCGGATCAGGGCCGAGGATACGCTGAGCACCCCGGCGGCGCCGATCGCCTGCGCGGCGCGCACGATCAGGAGGAAGGGCAGGCTCTTGGCGAAAAAGCACAGGATGGTCGCGACGGTGAAGATCGCCTGGCCCGCCTGATAGGCGTTCTTGAGCCCGATCCGCTCTCCCAGCCCGGCAAAGGGCAGGAGCAGCATCACGAGCATCACCTGATAGACCGTGACCACGGAGACGACCGCGCTTTGCTGGACACCGAGATCGCGCGCGATGGTCGGCAATGCGACATTGGCGACGCCGCCGTCGATGATGACCAGCGCTGATCCGAAGGACATGGCGGCGATGGCGACGTAGCGGCGCGGGAGGGGAAGTCCGTCGCCCGCATTGTGCTTGTCCGGTTCCTGCCCGCGGCCGAGAAACCCGAGCGCGAAGCCTTGCGCGCCCGACGTGCCTGCGGCGCCGGTATCCGCGGGAAAGGAGGGCGGAGTCGTCACTCACCGCCTATGCGACAAAAAAACCGACTTTGGGAAATATTTCGAAGGGCCGGAGCGGTGCTTCGACCGCCCCGGAGGTAGTACGATCAGGTGAGCGAAACTTCGGCGACCTTGTCCCTGTAATCCTGCTTCGGATCGACGCCGAGCAATGTCTTCACGCCGGCGAGCAGGCTTGAGCCGTTGAGCCAGATCTGCGCGCGTTCGGGATCGAGGCGGAGCAGCTGAAGCTTGGGGTCGTCCTTGCCGCCTTCGAACCAGGCTGCGACGAAGGGATTCCACAACCGGTCGATCACCGCGCGGTCGTCGGACAGCGACAGCGTGCCATGGATGCTGGCGAACAGGTCATGTCCCTTCGAGGCGAAATGGGCGAGCGCCCGGCTGGCCTGGCCTTCGCGCAGCTCCCTGGCGAGATCGGTCTCTTTCGAGGTGAAGAACCAGATCGGACCGCGATCTTCGTCGCCGTCGATCTGGGCGGTCATCGGCTGGGCACGGCCGTCCTCGACTCCGTCGAGCCCAAGCATCACGGTCATGTCGGAGCGGAGTGATTTCCAGAATTTGGCGGTGATGTCCTGCGTGTCTGGCATGGCGATATCCTTCATGTTGCCCGGTCCGAACGGGCGGGCGATTGCGCAAGTTCCCCCAAATCGGGCACTCGGTTCGTCGATCCCCACTTGCTGCGATGCAGCATATTATTGTATGCGTTCACGCATGAAACTAGCGATCGAGAGCGACAAGGCTGTGCCGCAGGGTCCGGTTCCGACCATTTTCGAGGCGATCGTGCGCAAGCGCTGCGTGGTCGCGACCTATAACCGCGTCACCATGACGCTGGCGCCGCACGTGATCTATACGAAGCATGGCGACCTGTTCATCGATGCCGTTGCGATCGAGAAGGACGGCAAGCCGCCCCGCGAGGAGAAGATCGGCACGTTCAAGCTGGCCGGGCTCAATGAGCTGCAGCTGACCGAGCGTGAATTCCCCGCGAGCGCGCTGTTCCACGCCAACGATGCGAAATATGTCGAGGCGTTGATCGCGGTCGAGGCGGCCTAGGGCGCTGCCCGTAATCCCCGATCCGTTCGGGCTAATGGTTGGCCGGGTTTCGGCCGTGATTTCCTAAAGAACCCATTCCACCGACAGGAAGCCCTTGGTCGTATCGGTCTGGAACCAGTCTGCCTTGTAGCGCGCCAGCCGTGCGGCGACCGTGAATCGGTGGAGTTTCGCCTGGGCGAGCAGGTCGATCTCGTCCCCATAATGCTGCGACAGGCGGTCGCTCTCGAAATGATGCCAGGTCGCGACGAACCCGATGCCGCTGATCGGCCCCTTCATCTTCCAGTTCGCGCCAAGCGTCCCGTAGAGATCGCGAATGCCGTTGGGCGGCGTGGTACCGAACTTGCCGGCCCAGCCCTGGAACCGGAAGAGTGAGGCGAGCGGCGTCTGGAAGCTGGTGAGTGCGGTGCCATGATCGGCGCCGAGCACTTCGTACCCGGCGGTCGCGGCGAGGACTTTGCCGGTGAGACTTGCCTCGGCGAGATAATAGTTCGCCGCATAACGGTTCGGGTTGCGGCGATAGTCGCTCTGGCGCGCCGCGCTGGCGATATAGCCTAGCTTCCACCCCGGGGCGACGGGCTGGCTCCCGGCGAAGCGCACGCCATAGCTCTGGCTCGACAGGCGATACCCCTGCAAGGCAGCCAGGTCCTGATCGACCAGATAGGCGAAGCCGGTGAGCGTGCCGATCGGCGCGGCATAGCTGACCAGGCCGAACCAGTTGCTGCCTGGCACCGCGGTCGGGCGGGCGCCGGTGCCGTCGATGCCGTTCACGGTGCGGACGCTCCAGACATAGCTCGCATCGATGGTCAGGCGGGGAATGCCCGCCCAGGCCACGCGCACCGCGTCGAAGGTCTGCTCGTTCTGGCGCCAGGGCGCCGGGCCAACGAAGCGCTGGTCAGCGAGATCGAGCACCTGCCGCCCCACGGTGACGCTGGTCTTGTGCGCTGCGTACCGGATCTGCGCCCGATTGAGCTCGATATTCTGCGGATCGAGGACCAGCGGCAGCGGCCTGCCGTTGAACCCGTCATTATAATGGTTGCCGATCCCGATCGTCGCCTCGCTCTCGACCAGCGCCGTCCAGGGACCGGTGCTTGCCTGCACGCCACTGCGGATTCGCAAGGTCACTGCATCGGCCTTGTCGGCAATGCCGTCCTGATCGACATGCTCGTAGCGGAGGCGCGCATCGGCCAGCGGCTTCAGCGTCACGTCCTGCGCCGTGGCGGACTGTGCATATCCCAGCGCCGCGAGCCCAAGGGCCCGCGCCATCGTCCTGCTCATGGGAAATCCTTCAGGAAAGGGAAGCGGGCGGCGCTTGGCCGTCCGCTCCGGGGGGAGCCTTCAGGCCGGTTCGGCGGCAAGCCCGCCGTCGATCGCGCCGAGCTCGCCCGAGGCGCGCGCGTCGCGGCCATAGACCAGCTCGAACAGGGGGCCGGCCATCATCGTCGTGACGATCGCCATCAGCACCAGCATCGAGAAGAGCGTCGGGCCGATGATGCCCTTTTGCAGGCCGATATTGATGATGATCAGCTCCATCAGCCCGCGCGAGTTCATCAGCGCGCCAATGCCGAGCGCCGTGCGGTTGTCCTCGCCCGCGATCCGCGCCGCGAGATAGCAGGCGCCGCCCTTGGCGAGGATCGATGCCGCCAGGATGCCGAGCGCGATCAGCAGCAGCATGGGAGAGTTGACCATGTCCAGCCGGGTGTTGAGTCCTGAATAAGTGAAGAACATCGGCAGCAGCAGGACGACCGCGAGCGGCTCGATCTTCTTCTTGAGCTGCTCGGCGAACAGGCCGCGCGGCATCACGACGCCCAGGATGAAGCCGCCGAAGATGGCATGGATGCCGACCGCATCCATCAGGAAGGCGGACATGCAGAACAGCATCAAGGTAATGGCGAGCACGGTGACGCTCATTTCCCCGGCGCGCTCGACCGCCCGGCCGAGGGGCGCGAGCAAGCGCTGGCCGAAGAGGACGATGAACGCCGCATACGCGAGGCCGCCGCCAATCGCGAGCACCGCGACGCCGGGTCCCCCGCCGAAGGTCGCCAGCACTACCGCCAGCACGCACCAGGAAACGGCATCGTCGAAGGCCCCGGCCGTCAGCGACAGCGTGCCGAGCGACGTGTCGGCAAGGCCGCGCTCGTTGATGATCCGGGCGAGCATCGGGAACGCGGTCAGCGCGATGCAGGCGCCCATGAACAGGGTGGCGTTGGCGGGCGAGATATCCTTCGCGAACAGGCCCGGCACGCCAAGCAGGAAGGGCGTGATCAGGAAGGCGATCAGGAAGGGCGCGGCGATCCCGGCGAAGGAGACGCTCATCGCGCTCTTCGCCTTCGACTTGAACTTGTCGAGCTGAAGCGTGGTGCCGACCAGGAACATGTAAAGCCCGACGCCGAGCTGCGATCCGGCATAGAGGACGCTGCGAGTCTCCTTGGGGAAGATCGCCCCTTGCAGGCCCGGGAAAAGCAGGCCGAGCAGCGACGGCCCCAGGATGACGCCGGCGATCATCTCGCCGACCACCTGGGGCTGGCCGAGGAATTTCTTGCCGGCCCAGCCGACCACCCGGCAGGCCAGCAGGATCACCGCGAGCTGGAGGAAGAAATGGACGCTGAAGTCGCCCGGCGTATAGCTTGCGGCCGCGGCCGGCGCTGCCGGACCATGGGCTGACAGCACGCCGCCGACCGTTGACCAGATGCTGTCGATGACCCCTTCGGCCATATGATTCCTCCCCCGTTTCGGTTTTTCCCCGCGGCAATCCAGGTCACCGCAGTCATGAAGGGGAAGAAATCGGGCGGGCGGCGCAACTGGAAAATGCAGCCCGGGTGCCGCTCGTTGTCATTTTTCCGGCTCGAGCCTCCCGGCTGTTGCGACGCGGCCACATAGTAGTAATGTACCTACAAGTTAGCGCGAACATTACAGGCATATGGATTGGGGAATCGGCGCGATGAAGCTCGTCTCAAGTCGTGATTTCAACCAGGATGTGACCGCTGCGAAACGCGCCGCGCGACTCGAGCCTGTCTTCGTCACCGATCGCGGCAAGCCGACTCATGTGCTGATGAGCATCGACTCGTTCCGCCAGCTTACCGGCCAGACCGAGACGATCGTCGACCTGCTCGCGATGCCGGGCCTGCCGGAGATCGACCTGTTGGGCGACGCCGGCACTGCCTGGAGCCGGCACGGGGCGGCGGGTTGATGTACCTGCTTGATACCGGCGTCGTCTTCGAACTCCGCAATGCGCGCGCCGGGCAGACCGATCCGCGCTTTTCGGGCTGGGCCGCCGGCCTTGTCAGGCAGAACCTGTTCATCTCGGCGCTGAGCCTGCTCGAGTTGGATAGCGGCGCGGCGCGGACGGCGCAGCGGGACAAGGCAGGGGGCCTCGCGCTGCGCCAGTGGATCGACGACCAGGTGGTACCCGCGTTCGAGGGGAGGATCCTGCCGGTCGACACCGCCATAGTGCTGCGGCGTGGTCAGCTTTCCTATGCCGATGCGCGGGACGGCTTGCTCGCCGCGACCGCGCTCGAGCACGGGCTGACGCTCGCCACCCGTCATCCCGGTGCGTTCAAAACGGGGCGGGTCAAGCTGCTCAATCCCTGGGCCTATACGCCCGACGCGGTCGAGGAGGATGGCGACTGGCGCCAGGCCGCCAAGGCCGGGCCGCTCTGGCTCAAGAATCTGTTCGTCAGGGCGTGACGATAGGGCATGAAGGCATGATGAGCCGGAAACGCAGCATCCTGATCGTCGGCGGCGGCACGGCCGGCTGGATGACGGCTGCCTATCTCGCCAAGTTCCTTGAACTGTCAGGCAATGAACGGCTTGAGATCAGGCTGCTCGAATCGCCCGAGATCGGCATCATCGGGGTGGGCGAGGGCACTTTCCCGACGATCCGGAACACGCTCCAGTTCATCGGCATCGACGAGAGCCGCTTCATCCGCGCGACAGCGGCGACATTCAAGCAAGGTATCCGCTTCGTCGACTGGGTGCGGACGCCGGAAGAGGGCGGGCACAGCCATTTCTTCCATCCGTTCGAGGCGCCCTTCCATGCCGAGGGCGTGAGCCTGGTGCCCTATTGGCTGCTTCAGGACGAGAAGACGCGGCGGCCCTTCGCCGAGGCGATGACGATCCAGAACCGCGTGGCCGAGGCGCAGCGCGGGCCAAAGGGGCCGGGCGAGGGCGATTTTTCGGGTCCGCTAAGCTACGCCTATCATTTCGACGCGACGATGCTCGCGCAGATCCTGGCCGAGCGCGCCCGCGAGCTTGGCGTGGCGCATCTCCAGGGCCTGCTCAACCATGTCGAGATCGACGGGACCGGGGCGATCGACCATGTCGTCACGGCGGAGCAGGGCCGGCTCGATGCCGACCTGTATATCGACTGCACCGGTTTCCGGGCGGAACTGATCGGCCGGGCGCTGAAGGTGCCGTTCAAATCCGTCCGCTCGATCCTGTTCACCGACCGGGCGCTTGCCTGCAAGATACCCTATGAACGGCCCGACGCGCCGATCGAGAGCTATACCATCGCCGCCGCGCACGAGGCCGGGTGGACCTGGGACATCGGGTTGAATGGCGCGCGGGGGATTGGCTGCGTCTATTCGAGCGACCACATCTCCGACGATCGCGCCGCCGAGATTCTGCGCGCCTATGTCGGGCCGGGCATGCAGGATATCACGCCGCGCCATATCCTGTTCGAGCCCGGCTATCGCGAACGGCAATGGGTGAAGAATTGCGTCGCGGTCGGCCTGTCGGGCGGGTTCCTGGAGCCGCTCGAATCGACCGGGGTGCTGGTGATCGAGGCGGCGATCGGCATGATCGCCGAGATGTTCCCGCACAACGGCCCGGTCGATGCGCCCGCGCGCCGGTTCAACGAACTGATCGCGGCGCGGTACGACAATATCGTCAATTTCCTGAAGCTGCATTATTGCCTCAGCCAGCGCCGCGAGCCCTTCTGGCGCGACAATGCCGACCCGGCCTCGATCCCGGATCGCCTGGCCGACCTGCTCGACCAGTGGCGGCACCGGCCGCCGGGGCGCTTCGACTTCACGCTCGACCTCGAATCCTTCGCCTTCTTCAACTACCAGTACATCCTCTACGGCATGGGGTTCAGGACCGACCTGGCGCCCAGCCGAAGCGACTTCCCCAATGTCGGCGCAGCGGAGAAGACCTTCGCGCGCATCCGCAATTTCGGGGAACGCGCCACGCTCGACCTGCCGTCGCATCGTGCCCTGATCCAGCAGATCAACCGGACGGGCTGAGCCCGGCATCGGGCGATTGCCGCGGCAATCCGCTGCATACGGTTTCGTCGCATCGTTGAAGGGGACAGGCGGGATGCGCTTGCCAGCCTTTGAGCGGCGCCTGTAAGGCTGTGACGGTATCGTAACCGTCAGTGTAACCAAGTCATCCAGCCTGTTGATTAACCAAGCCAGCCCTTTTTCGCGATCAGCGAGCCCTCGGCAATGGGCGATCGTGCGCGCGACGGGGGTCTTGCGGCGATGATGGTCCCGTTCGCTCTGGCCTGGTCGCTCCTGGCGACACTGCCGACCAATGTCGGTTTCCCCCTGCGGACCCGGGTGACGCCGGGGCCGGACCAGCCGGCGCGCGCGGTGGCGCGCATGGTGGGCGGCATCATCAGCTATACGCGCTGGCCGGGGGATGCCGCCGCCGCGATGCGCCTTTGCGTGATCGGCAAGACACGCTTCGCCGACCGCCTGGGCGAGGCGAGCCCAGTCGCGGGACGGCCCATCTCGGTCAATCGGCTGGCGACGGGCAATCCGACGATCGGGCAATCCTGCGACATTCTCTATCTTGGCGACCTGCCTGCCGGCCAGGGCCCGCGGACGATCGCCGGGATTCGCGGCCGGGCCATCTTGTCGATCGCCGAGTCAGATCCGGCGTGCCGCGGCGGAACGATGTTCTGCCTCGACATCAAGCCGCTTGAGATATCGTTCCAGCTCAGCCTCGATGCGATCTCGCGCGGGACGGTGCGGGTCGACCCTCGTGTCCTTCGCCTGTCCGACGCCGATGGGGATGCGTCGTGATGCCGCCGGCAAGGCCGCTTCCCACGCTTCGCGCGGTGCTGGCGCGGGTGCATTTCCGCGTCACGCTGTTCGCCGTCGGCATTGCCGGGCTGACCGTGCTGCTCGCGGGCTTCGCCACGATCGTCGACTATGCCCAGCAGAACCTTCATCTGGTGGCCCAGTCGGCCAGCTATACGGTCGCACCGGCGATCATTTTCGACGACCCGGAGGCTGCGCGCGAGAGCATCGCACCGCTTGCCGCGGCAGAAGGCGTTGCGGAGATCGCCGTCGTCGCCTTGCGTGGCGGACGCGAACTGGTCCGGCTGGGCCATCCGGAAGAGCATGACGACCTGTTCGGCATCGACTGGCTGACCGCGCGGCTGGTCTTCCCGGACATCGTTGCCGCGCCGGTGGTGCATCGCGGCGTCACGATAGGCGAGGTGCGGGTGCGCGGCGATCCCGCGGTCGTCGGAGGGTATATCCGTCGCGGCCTGGCCAGCGCGCTCGCGTGCCTGCTCATCACCGCCATCGCGACTCATTTCCTTGCCAGCCGGCTTCAGCAAGGCGTGATCCGCTCGCTGAACGCGATCGCTGCGGTCGCGCACAATGTGCGGGAGGAACGGGCGTTCGGTCGCCGAGCGCCACCGGCCGGGATCGCCGAGATCGATGCGCTTGGGCGCGATTTCAACGCGCTGCTCGACGAGCTGGACGAGTGGCACGTGCATTTGCGGCGCGAGCGGGAGGAACTGAGCCATCAGGCGCGGCACGACACGCTGACCAACCTGCCGAACCGGGTCGATTTCGAACATCACCTGGCCATTGCGCTCGACCAGGCGCGCGACGGCGGCGAATCCTTCGCGATCCTTTATCTCGACGGCGACGGCTTCAAGGCGGTGAACGACCGATATGGCCATGCCACGGGCGATCATGTGCTGATCGAGATCGCGGCCCGGCTGCGGGCGTCGATCCGCGCCCAGGATATTGCGGCGCGCCTTGGCGGAGATGAATTCGCGGTTCTGCTGCCCGCGCCAAGCGGCATGGACGCCGTCGCCCGGGTGCGCCAAAGCCTGGCCGAACGCATGGCCGAGCCGATCGCGCTGTCGTCCGGCGAGACACTGGCCATGAAGCTCAGCGTCGGCGCGGCGGTGTTCCCCCAGGATGGCGCCGATATCGCCACGCTGCTGAACGTCGCGGATGCCGGAATGTACGCCAGCAAGCAGGCACTGCGCGAAGAGCGATCATAAGCGGTTTTTTTGGGTTTTTGGCAAAGGAAAGACGGTTCGAATATGATGTCCCGACTGTTTCCCAAGGCGATCCTCGGCGTTGGCCTGTTCCTGCTGGCCGCTTGCCAGACCATGGCCGATCATGGCGGCTGGACCAGGGCCCAGGTCGCCGCGCTCCGTGCCAACGGCTTCGCGAAGACAGAGCGAGGCTGGGAGTTCGGCATGCAGGACCGGCTGTTGTTCGCGACCGACGAAAGCGAAATCCGGCCTCGGCAGGTCATCGTCATCCGGGACATTGCGAGCAAGCTGGTCGCGGTCGATATCCGCCGCGCCCAGGTCGAGGGCCATACCGACCGCACCGGGACCGCGCGGCACAATGATGCGCTTTCGGTACGCCGCGCCGCCGCGGTTGCCGACGCGCTGGCGGGTGGCGGGATACCGTTGGCCAATATCCGGGTCGAGGGGCTGGGCGCGCGCTATCCGATCGATACCAATGCCACCAAGGCGGGACGGCAGGAAAACCGCCGTGTCGTGATCCTGATCGCGGCTCCCTAGAGTCGTTTTCAGGGTCGCTGGGCTGGCATCGCCACCATTTCAGCTTTGCTGAAACGGACTCTAACGCGGCGACCAGCCGGGTGGGGCAAGCTCGAAGCCGGCGAATTCGAAAGCGGGGGTGACAACGCAGCTGACCAGGCCCCAGCCGAGTTGCGCCTCCGTGGCCTGCCACGCGCCAGCCGGAACGATTGCCTGGGGCAATTGTCCCGCCAGCACGTTGCCGCCGAGCAGGTGTTCCTGCGGCGCGCCATCGTCGACCAGCAGCCGCAACGGGCTGCCGGCATGCCACAGCCACATCTCCGCCGCGTCGACGCGATGCCAGCGCGAGCTCTGGCCGAGTTCGAGCAGGAACAGGATGGCGGTCGCCAGGCCGCGACCGGTGCCGGGTGCGGGTTGGCGGAACGTCTCGCGATACCAGCCGCCCTCCGGATGGGGCGTGAGCTCCAGCCTGGCGATGAGGGCGGCGGCGTCGCTCATGCCTTGATGAAGGCCAGGATGTCGACGTTCAATACGTCCGGATGAGTCGTGCACATACCGTGCGGATAGCCCGGATAGATTTTCAGCGTCGGTTTCTGGACCAACTCCGCCGACAGCAGGGCAGCATCCTTGTAGGGCACGATCTGGTCGTCGTCGCCGTGGAGGATCAGGCAGGGCACATCGATCTTTTTCAGATCGTCGGTGAAGTCGGTTTCCGAAAAGGCCTTGATGCAGTCGTAATGCGCTTGGGCCGATCCCATCATGCCCTGAAGCCACCAGTGATCCATGATCCCCTGCGAGATCGTCGCGCCCTCGCGGTTATAGCCGTAGAAGGGTAAGGGCACGTCCTTGTAGAGCTGGGCACGGTTGGCGGCGAGCTGCGTGCGGAAGCCGTCGAACACCTCGATCGGCGTGCCGCCCGGATTGCTGTCGCTCTTGACCATGATCGGCGGCACCGCGCCGATCAGCACTGCCTTGGCGACGCGCGCCGTGCCGTGCCGTCCGAGATAGCGGGCGACTTCGCCGCCGCCGGTCGAATGGCCGATATGGACCGCATCGTTCAGGTCGAGCGCGGCGGTCAGTTCAGCGACGTCGTCGGCATAGGTGTCCATCTCGTTGCCGAAGGACGGCTGGCTGGAGCGGCCATGGCCGCGACGGTCGTGCGCGATCACGCGATAGCCCTGCCCGAGGAAGAATAACATCTGCGTATCCCAGTCGTCGGCGCTCAGCGGCCAGCCGTGATGGAACATGATCGGCTGCCCGGTGCCCCAGTCCTTGTAGAAGATATCGGTGCCGTCCCTGGTAGTTATGGTGCTCATCGCGGTATCTCCTCGTAAGGTGAAGACGATAGCCGGCCGGATCGTCAGACCCGCGACGGCAATGGTCTAGGCCCGTATGGTGACACTATCCATCATCCCTGGAGAGGATCGGCGCGCTTCGATCAGCTTGACCACGAAGATGGCGAAGATCGCGACCAGGGCGCCGGCGATCATGTCAGTCAGATAATGCGTGCCTTCTACCGGCGTGGATAGCAGCATGGCGATATTGACGATGGTCAGCGGCCAGCGCAGCCGGCGGAACGGCCAGGCGGCGGCGATGAATAGCACGGCGCTGGCGGTGTGGAAGCTGGGCGCCGAGACGAGCCCGCGCAGATCGCCGAGATCGACATGGCTGATCATGTGCAGGCGCAGCTCCGGAATGATCGTCGATTCGGAGAGCTGGCTGACCGGCATATAGGGGATTGGCCCCTGCCATTGCGAAGCGAGCGGCCCCTGCGCCGGGATGAAGCAGAACAGGACGAGGGAGATCACCGCCGCGAGCCAGAAGGAGGCGATGAACGAGCGCGCCGCCCCGCGATGATCGCGCCAGGCGAAATAGCCGAGCAGGATCGCTGGCGTGATGTAGATGCTCTGATAGGCGGCCGTGCCGAGAAGCTGGAGCGACCGGTGGGCGACGACCAGATCGTACCATGCGAGCCAGTTGAAGCGCAGCATGTCGTCGATGCGCTGCAGCGTGGGATCGATGAAGCCCTGGGTGCCGGCTGACAGCGGATAGGTCGCGATGGCGCCCATCAGGGAGATCAGCGTGAATAGGCCGAAATATTCGGCGATGTCACGGGCGATGCGGCGGCCGGGCGTAGGCGGATGGCGCAGCGCATAACGCGTCGCGGCGGCGGTGACGCCCAGCGTAAAGAAGATGATCGTGCTCCACGCCCAGGGGTCGATCCTGAGACCCTGCCACAGCATCAGCGCGATCAGGGTGGCGAGGCTGAGCAATGTGCCACCGGCGACCCAGGCGCCCGGAATGGCATGGGCGTGATCGGTGGCTGGGTCGGTTTGCGCATCGTCGCTGAGGCGGGTGGCTCGGAAAGTCGGTCGGGAAAAGTGGAACAAACGCATGCCTCGAATTGGGGCGCCGGGACGGCGTGCCTGCTGATCTGGTTCACGATGGGCGTGCTGTGACGCCGATATCGTGAACGGGCCATGACGTCCCCATGAACTTGCTACACGGCGAGGACCACCTGATCTGGGTTAACACAGGCAATGAACGACTCGCAACAGGTTGGAATTGCATAGCGAAGCCTGCGGAGCCCGGTTGAAGCCACGAAGGACGGGCGATTTTTGCCGGTTGGTCCAGGAACGGGATATGATCGATGAGCATCTGGCGCTGAGTCCGAACCCTAAGTAACTATCGAGCCTGCCGAGATCGCGTATCGAGGGGCAGGCGTTTTGCGGGCCGCCTCTGAGTCGATACGGCCACGTCTGCTAGGCTCCGCTCGGGATGAAAATAGGGGCGATCTCGATCACGATGTTCTTCTAGACGGCGCGCGTGGCGTCGCCCGGGCAATCGGTCGGAAGTACGGGCCGTGGATCGGCGCGTTGCACCGGCAGGAAGTGATGGATGCCGGATTCCTCCGCTGCGATCCGGGCGCGAAGCCGCCGTATCAGGGCTTGAACCTCGCGGCGATAGGAGGACCATTCCGTGGTGGCTGGCAGTCCTTTCCAGCGATCCATATGGTTCTCCAAATCGTCATGGAGGGTGCGGAGCTGAGCCCGGGATTGGGTCGCGAGTTGCGCGATATGCGGTCTGCGGTCTCCCATCAACGGCACGAGCAAAAGGGCGTCGTCGTTCGACAGATGACTCAGCACCTCACGCGTGAAGTTCCAGCGAGACCGCATGAGAAGGCCGTGGGTTTCGGGGCGAGGCCCTGCCACAATCGCTTCCAGCGATCCGGCCAGTTCCAGGATCCGGCGATGTTCGCATTCCAGCTTCGCGATCGGCATTCGACACCCCTGTGTTCACTGGCGATGTTAGCGAAAGCAGGGCAACCAAGGTGTTGAGGAAGGCTATTGTGTAAGTACGTAAGCCATTGGTCTAATCTAGATTAATAAGGGTATCGGAAGACATAAGATTTGAATGGAACAGTCAGCTTTCGCGCTTGTTGTATTGCCATCGAAACGATCGAGAGGAGCGTGTTGTGGGAAAAGGTGTTTTGCTGTGGCTGATCGGCATTCCACTTCCGATCATCATCCTGTTGCTGATCTTCTGGCACTGACGGGTGCGCGGTTTTTCGTAGAATATGAGATCCTGGCAGGGCTGAGATGTGCCGGCTACGTCTATTTCGGCACGTCCAGCCCGAGTTTCCTGGCTTTCTCTGGAAGATTCTTCTGCATCGCGATAGCGGCGTCGATATCCGCCTTCGCCTGTGCCGCCAGTCCCATCCTGTGTTCGACGAGGCCACGTCCGTAAAGCGACCAGGCCATTTTCGGCTGAAGCGCCAGAGCTTCGTTGTAATCCGCCAGTGCCTTGTCGAGATCGCCGCTGCGAAGCCTCGCCAGGCCGCGACTGTCGAGAAACGCCGCGGTGTGCGGCCGGAGCCTGAGGGCGCGATCGCAATCCCCGATCGCCTTGTCGAGGTCCTTGCCGGAGAGTGCCCGTGCCCAGCAGCGGCCATTGAGCGCCATCGGCATGCGATTGTCCGCCGGATGGGCTGCGATCCAGCGGTCATATTGGGACACGGAGGCGCCGGGATCGTCGAGCGATTCATAATAGGCGCCCAGTGACAGGCGTAAATCGGAGGATTCCGAGAGCATGCGATCGGCCGCCTCCAGATCCGCGCGGGCGCCTGTCCGGTCGTCGGCGCGGAAACGGACCGATGCACGCATCAACTGTGCTTCCGGATAGTCGGGCTTGAGGGTCAGCGCGCGATCGAGATCGATCCTTGCCTCGCCTGGCTTCTCGGTGCGGACGAGGATAAGCGCGCGCTGATACCGATAGTCCGCATTGTCCGGGGCGAGATCGACGGCGCGTGTCAGATCGGCGAGGGCGCCCTTGAAATCGCTGCGTGCTGCGCGTGCGTTGCCGCGAAGGCTGAAGTCCTCCGCGGTGACAGGGCCGGTGGCTGGGACTCCGCCCGCAGCGGGGGCAGGCGCGCTTTTCGCTTCAGTCGCCGCCATCGCTTCGGCCTTTCTGACACTCAGATCGAAGACAGGGCCGCCATTATAGGTGAAGAACATCCGCCGCTGCGCGTTCGATACATAGACGCGGTGCGAAAGGAAGAAGTCGGCGCCGATCAGCATGTCGAAGCCACTTTCGTTGATATCGGCGAAGCGGAGGCGGATCTTGCGGATTTCCTCATTGCCGATCTTCAGGCCCTGGAACGGCCCGATCCAGCTTGGATAGGTGCGCCGCCCGAGGCCGCCGGTGGAACCGGCAGGCTCCACGCCGGGCATGTCGGGCTTGATGCCAGCGCGGGCCGCGGCGCCCCTGGTCAACATCGAGGTGGGGGCGCCCGTATCGAACACGGCGCGCAGCTTCACGCCGTTCAGGATCACCGTGGCTGCCGTGTGCGACAGGATGGAGGTGGGCGCTTCGATCTCGAGCTCCGAGACGGCGAGCGCCTTTTCCTTTGCCCAATAGGCAAGATTCACATTGTTGCAGTTCTTTGCCCGCATCAGGCGGATGGCACCGCCGGCAAGATCATATTCCACGTCGCCGATGCCGAGGACGTTCTGGCCGAGCAGCCCGGTGCCGCCGATCTCGCTGCCACCGACCATGAATTCGATATTGTGCAGGGTGACCGGCCCCAGGCCGAAATCCTTGACCCGCGCGACCGATATGCGCGTCTCCCCGCCGATGCCGACAATGTGCATGTTCCCGGGCGCATCGCTCAGCTTCAATCCAAGCTCGGCGGCCGAACCGGGCGAGATGGCGCTGTAGAAGGCGCCGCTGTCGACGATGAATTTCACCTCGCGGCCGTTGATCCTGGCAGGCACCATCGGACGGAGACCGGACATGGTGACCGGCAGGGCGAGCATCTGGCCGACGGAGCATTTGGTTTCGGCGACGGCGGGCAGGCTTGTAGCGCCGGCAACAAGCGTGGCGAGAATGGCCAGGGTCCGCATCCAGGGTCCTCTTCTTTTTCTTTGCCGCGTGTCGCGCCGGCATTGGTCGCGCGGACCCGGGGCGCGGTCAAGCTTGTGTCGACGAGGTCGTTCAAGCAGGTTTGCCGCTCCAGCGGATCGCATGGGGTGATGGGATGGTGCGGCCGTGATAAACCGTGCCATGACCAAAGCCATTGAAGTGCCTGCGCCGTCCGACAGTATGCTGGCGGCGCGCTACGCCGGCGCTGATCTGCTGGATGCCTATGCCATCGCGCTGCCGGTGGCGGCCACGGAAGATATCGAGCGGCTGACGCGAGCGGTGCTTGCGCGGCCGGCGGGCTGGACACGGGCGTTGATGCGCATCCGCGATGGGGTGATGGCGCCGCTGGGGGTGAAGACGTCAGCGGCGATCGCGCGCAACGCGAGGGGAGAACTGATGGACTTCTTCCCTGTCGTTGAACGATCGGCACGCGAACTGGTCGTGGGCGAGAACGACCGGCACCTCGATTTCAGGACTTCCATCCTGCTTCGCGACACGGCTGACGGCGAAGGGCGGGAGCTTGTCGCGATCACGGTGGTGCATTGCCACAACCTGCTGGGGCGGGCCTATCTTACTGTGATCGCGCCGTTCCACCGGATGATCGTCAGGTCGTATCTTGACCGCGCGGCGGCACGGGGATGGCGATGAACCGGGATACCTTACCGGTTCAGGCCGGAACGGCCTTGCCCCGAGTCGCCACCAGGTTCTTCAGGACGGCGATGCGTTGCCGCTCCTGGCTGGAGTCCCGCGAGGGATGCGCCTGAATCTGGTCGAGAAGGGCGCGAAGCTCCTTCTCCCATTGTTCGCCGTTGATAGTGGACATGATGCCTCCATGCTTCACGTTGCGCCCGTCGAAACGACGATGGGATGCGCAGGGTTCCGTTCCCAACATATAGGGCGCCGGGCGTTAAATCCGAACCCCCGTTCTCGTCGAATAGCCGTCGAGCCCGTCGAGATGGCATATCGAGCTTCGCCTGCCCGGCACGAATGGGAACAGAGGACGACGCCGATTCCCGGAACGATACTCTGGTCCAGGGAAGGGATCGTTTGAAGGCACTATTCCGACGGTCCTTTCTGGCCGCGGCACCGTCGGATCGTTTCGGTCTGGCTGCGCAACTTTCCGGGCGGTCCGTCAGTTCTACCTGAATCGCCATGTCCATGCGGAGTATATCAATGCGCAACGCAATCCTCGCTTTCAGCGCTTTCTCGCTGGCAGTCCCAGCGACGCTGATGATTCCGGCGGGTGCCGCCGAAGCGCGCACGCGGCATCACTACACGCACGGTACCTACAGCCATCATAGCCGTCATGGTTGCCGCTATTCGAAGGGCACCACCGGTCTCGTGGCCGGGGGTGTCGGCGGAGCGCTGGTCGGGCGGTCGATCCTCGGTCACGGGCTGCTCGGCACGGTGGCGGGTGGCGTTGGCGGCGCCTTTGCCGGACGAGCGATCGACCGGTCGATGACCGCGCATCGCCGTTGCCGCTGAGGGTAGGCTGAAACCGCGGGGATGGGCTCCCCGCGGGTGGTCACGCGTCGGCGCGGTGGGGCAGCTTCCAGCCCGGCCGCACGAAGTGGCAGGTGTAGCCGTTCGGAATCCGCTCCAGATAATCCTGGTGCTCGGGTTCGGCTTCCCAGAAATCGCCTGCGGGAGTCACCTCGGTGACGACCCTGCCTGGCCAAAGGCCGGACGCATCGACATCGGCGATGGTATCCTCGGCCACGGCCTTCTGCGTCTCGCTCATATAGAAGATAGCCGAGCGATAGCTTGCGCCGACATCGTTGCCCTGGCGGTTCCGCGTCGTCGGATCGTGGATCTGGAAGAAGAATTCGAGCAGGGCGCGGAAGCTGGTGACGTCGGGATCGAAGACGATCTCTATCGCCTCGGCATGATTGCCATGATTGCGATAGGTCGCGTTGGGCACCTCGCCGCCCGAATAGCCGACTCGGGTTGAGATCACGCCGGGCTGGCGACGGACCAGATCCTGCACGCCCCAGAAACAGCCACCTGCAAGAATCGCGGTTTCCCGGTTCATGCCACTTCCTCCACCTGAGCCAGATAGGCGCCATAGCCCTGGGCCGCCATGTCGTCGCGATGGACGAAGCGGAGCGAGGCCGAATTGATGCAGTAGCGCAGGCCCCCGCGATTGCGCGGCCCGTCATCGAACACATGGCCGAGATGGCTGTCGCCATTGGCCGAGCGTACCTCGGTACGAACCATGCCGAGGCTTGCGTCGCGCAGTTCGTTCACATTGGCTGGCTCGATCGGCTTGGTGAAGCTGGGCCAGCCGCAGCCCGATTCATATTTGTCGGTCGATGCGAACAGCGGTTCGCCGGAGACGATATCGACATAGATACCCGGCTCCTTGTTGTTCAGGTACTTGCCCGTGCCGGGGCGTTCGGTCCCGCTCTGCTGCGTGACATAGAATTCTTCCGGCGACAGGGCGGCGACGGCATCGGCCGTCTTGCGATACTCGGTCATTGGGTATCTCCTCTTCGCAGGGAATATGGGATCGCGGCGCGGATTCTTCCACCGGGGAAGTTGTGCCCGGCCGACGACCCTCTCAAACGGGAAACGAGGAGGACTCTGACGGCGTCATCCCGGCTCGTGGCAGACGAATTCGACGAGGCGATCGTCCGGATCGCGGAGATAGCCGGCGTAGTAATTCGGGTGGATATGCGGGGCGAGCGCCGGTGCGCGGTCGATCCGGTGGCCGGCCTCGCGGCCGAGCGCATAGATACGGTCGACCGTGGCGCGATCCGGCGCGCGGAAGGCGAAGTGAACATTTGCCGACGGTTCGCCCTCGACCAGGAAGACATCGAGCGACACGCCGTCGCCGAACCCCTTGGCCGGTCCGTCGACCCTTTGCGCATAGCCCAGCGGGGCGAGCAGGTCGGCATAGAAGCAGATGCTCGCCGCCAGATCGCGGGTCCTGAGTTCGAGATGGTCGATCATGATGGTCTTTACCTTCTGAGCGGGGCTCAAGAGCGGGAAGGGGAGGCTGGCCCGTCGACATTGCCGCCGCAGAGCGGGACGACGACCTTCTGCCCTTCCCAGCGATCGGGCTGGGCGATCAGGGCGGCGAGGCCGGCCGCGCCGGCCGGCTCGACGGTGAGGTCGAGATGCTCGTCGATAAGCGCCATGGCGGCGCGAATGGCGTCGTCATCGACCAGCACGACGTCATCGACGACCGGGCGGATGCAGGAGACGGCATAGGGGATCGGCACGCGGACCGCGATGCCGTCCGCGATCGTATCGACCGGGGATCTGTCCTCCCGCTGGTTCAGCACCGCCTGCGCCATCGCCGGCGCCCCGGCCGCCGCGACGGCCACGACCCTGACTCCGGGGGCGGCACTGGCCAGCCAGGCACCGACCCCCGACACCAGTGCCCCGTTGCCGAGCGGCAGCAGGATATGGTCGAACGAGTCGGCGTCGCGCGACAGTTCGACGCCGATCGTGCCGGCGCCCTCGGCGATGGCTGCCTCGGCGCCGTCTTCCACGTAAATCTGGCACAAGCGCCGTGCATGGGCGGCCGCGAGTTCCTTCGCGGCGTCGAAATCATGCCCGGCGAGCCGGACGTCGGCGCCGAGCGCGTTCATCGCCGCGACCTTGCAGGCGGCTGCATTGACGGCGGCGAAGATGGTAACCGGAATGCCGCATCGCCGGGCCGCCCAGGCAAGTCCCTGGCCGAAATTGCCGGCGGATCCGCACACCAGATGCTCATTATGGTCGAGCCCGGCGACCAGGGCGCAGGCGCCGCGACCCTTGAAGGAGCGGATCGGATTGGCCGTCTCGTCCTTGAACTGGATCTGGGCGCCGACGGCGCGGTCGAGCGCGGGGGACCGACGCATCGGGGTGTCGCGGAAGACCGGGTCGATCATATCGAGCGCGGCGGCGATTCGGGCGGGGGTTGGGTATCGCATGGCCGGTAGGATATCGGGCAGTGGCGCGGGAAATCGGCGAAGATGCCGTCTGAAATGCCGGAAACCGGCGAATGATCGCTATAGATGACGGACCATGCCGAACACCGATCTCGACCGATTCGACCGCAAGCTGCTTCAGATCGTGCAGCGCGAGGGCGATCTTACCGCTGACGCGCTGGCTGAGCGGGTCGGCCTGTCAGCGTCGGCCGTGCTTCGGCGGCTGAAGCGGTTGCGACAGGATGGCGTGATCCTTGCCAATGTCGCGCTGGTCGATCCGGTAAAGGTGGGCAAGCCGAGCTTCTTCATCGTCGCGCTTGAGATCGAGCGCGAGCGGCCGGAACTGGTGGGCCGGCTGCGGCAATGGATGGCGGCGGAAGATTGCATCCAGGAGATATTCTACGTCACCGGGACGGCGGATTTCATCCTGGTCGTCGCGGCGCCCGATATCGAGGGCTATGACGCACTCATGAGCCGGCTGGTCGCCGACAACCCCAATGTGCGCCGCTTCACCACCAACGTCGCGCTTGGCGTCGGCAAGCGCAGCCTGGCGATTCCGGTCAATGTGGTCGACGAACCGCGCGCCCGGCGGGACCCTTGATCGCGAGCGGCCGGCCATATTGAAGGACCCTCATGAGCACCCTGTCCGTTGATCCGATGATGCTGCACGCCTGGCTGGCGGCGCGTTCCATTGCGCGGGGCCTGCCGGCGCCGGTGCCCGAGCATGGCGGGTTCCGCGTCGAGACCCACACCGACGAGGAGATCAGGCGATGGGTGTTCCCACGGGTGGGGACCGGGCTCGTCGAACTCGGCAGAACGATACATGAGCCTCTGCACCTGCTGAAATTATGCGGCCCCGCCGACGCCTTGCTGGCTTCGCTGCCGCACGGCTGGCAACTCCATCCGCCGACCTATTTCATGACGGCTACGACGGGGTGGACCGAACGGCCCTTGCCCGCGGGCTACAGCGTCGAGGTCTCCCGCCGCGACACGGTGATCGAGCTTCGGGTGATGTCAGACAGCGGCGATCTGGCGGCGAGCGGATACGCAGCTGAAACGGCCCATGCGTTCATCTACGATCGCATCATCACCGCGCCGGATCATCGCCGGAAAGGTCTTGGCCATGTCGTGATGGCCGGCCTTTCCCGCGCCCGGCAAAATCCCGATATACCTCAGTTGCTCGTTGCCACGGAGGAGGGCCGGGCGCTTTATTCCACCCTTGGGTGGCGAACGCTTTCGCCCTATTCAACCGCGTCGATCATGGCCGGCTGATCCGGCATTCGGGCGCCCTC
Source organism: Sphingomonas sp. QA11 (assembly GCF_028473665.1). Lineage (GTDB taxonomy): Bacteria > Pseudomonadota > Alphaproteobacteria > Sphingomonadales > Sphingomonadaceae > Sphingomonas > Sphingomonas phytovorans. The sequence goes on from NZ_CP098774.1 coordinate 1,142,393, forward strand.
GGATGGATGTCAGAAGAACTCGTCGAGCATGAGGTGGAAGCTGATCTTCCGCTCGTCGGGCTGGTCGATGCCATAGGTCGCGAAGAACCGCTCCTGCAGCGGTCGCCCGAATTCGGCGAGGCCGTGCCACACGATCGCGAGATCCTGGTAGCGATCGGCGATCCCGGCGCGGCCCGCATCGATGCAGCCGGCATCGCCATTGTCGGCGATGAGGATATTGTCGAGCGAGATGTCGCCATGAGTGACGACCGGATCGGGCGCGAACGGCAGCAGGGCGGTCATCTCGTCCCAGACCTGCTCGGCGGTCCAGCCCTCGCGCTCCTCGTCGAAATCGTCGACATCGACGAGCCCGGCATCGAGCCGCCAGCGCGCTTCGCCGAGCCGGAAGCGATGGTCGCTGTTGAACGGGCAGCTTTCCGCCGGGATGGCATGCAGCCGGCGCAGGAAATGCGCGATCGAATCGACGATGGCGATCCGGTCGCCGGGCCGGCTTTCGAGCAGCTCATAGGCTGTCTGGCCGGGCAGGGCGGTCATCAGCAGCCACGCCTCGTCCGGCGTGGTGATGAAACAGCGGATGGCGGGCACCGCGATATGCGAGGCGAGCCAGCGCAGGCGCGCCATCTCGTCCGTCACGTCCGCGATGGTGAGGTCGTGCGCATGCTTGAGGTAGAGATCGGGCTCGTCCCCGGGCCCCTGCAGGCGATAGACGGCGTCCCCTGACTCGCCGACGATATTCCGGGACCAGCGATGGCCCTGCACCAGCGGTGCAAGGGTGGCCGGAAGGGCGATCGGCTGAATGGCGGTCTCACGCGGGGCGGTTGTCATGGGCCTGGCTCTTGAATCACTGGGTCGATGTCGATCCCGGTAAAATCGCCGTCGCTACAGGGCAAGAGGCGGCCGGAAACATGCTTGCGCCATTCGCTTTTCGGCAAGGATTACGGACTAGGGTGTCCCGGCGTACTGGAGGCTGCTGTCCTTGATCGAGATCGAAGTTCAGAACGAGACGCACCAGACTCAGGTCGGGCTGCGCTTCGCTGCCGTCCCGCGGATCGGCGAGGGCCTGCGGCTGCGCCAGCCGGACGGCTTCTGGGCCTCCTATGATGTGATCGACGTGTGGTACCAGAAGGCCGAGTTCGGCGAGATCTGGGTGCCCTATATCCATGTCCGGATGACCGAGGCCGACCAGGCAGCGGTCGCCGCGACGAGCCAGGTCCTCAGCCAGCGGGAGCCGCAGCCATTCACGGTCTGATCAAGCGCCTGCGCGGCCCGGGGGCGATCGGCCGGTCCGCGCCCCTTGCCGATGAAGCACCGCCGCCTGTGGCGGTAGTGCCGGAGCCCGTGGCGCCGCCGCGCCCGCGGCACTGCCTGCTGGTCGAGGATTCTCGGGTGATCCGCAAGGTCGCCCACCGCATCATCTCTGGCCTCGGCTATCAGGTGATCGAAGCCGAGAATGGCGAGGAGGCGCTGGCCCGCTGCAAGGCGGCGATGCCGGACCTGATCCTGCTCGACTGGGAAATGCCGGTGATGAGCGGGGTCGAGTTCGTCGCCGCGCTGCGCCGGATCGAAGGTGGCGTGACCCCGAAAGTGGTGTTCTGCACCTCCAAGTCGGAAACCACCGACATCTACCGGGGCATCGGCGCCGGCGCTGACGAATATGTCACCAAGCCGTTCGACCAGCAGACGCTGCTGGCCAAGCTTCAGCGGATCGGGGCGGCATAACTAAAGCGCCGTTCGCGAAATCTGAACTATTGAAGACGCGGCTTCCATCCCTTCTCTCGCTTCCCCGGCGAAGGCCGGGGCCCAGTTGGAAGGTCGATGTAACGTCTCGCAGCATCCGCCAGGCTCGCCCCCCACCTGGGCCCCGGCCTTCGCCGGGGAAGAAGGGAAGTGTACGCTCGCTCGCGACTGGATTTTACGCGCGGGGCTTTAGACTTCCCGGTCTCTCAATCTGAAATGGAACAGCCGGCTCGGCCCGTCTTCCGGGACAAGGAACAGGTCGCGGCCCTTCAGTGCCATGCCCTCGCCCGTATAGGGTCTGGCCCGGTCGGTGACGCCGGTGCGGGCCGTCCGCGCGAGCTTCATCGATGGCCAGTCGATCCAGTCGATCGTCCCGCTGAACGGCGTAACCGGTCCGCCCGCGACAAGCTGGCGGCCGACGAACTTCATGTCCTGATAGCGCGTGGCGAAGGGGTTGGGCACGACCCGGACCTCCTTCCCGCTCGGCAGGTCGAAGATGCGCAGCAACCGGCTGTCCCAATTGCCCGCGATGAGGGTGCGGCCTGAGACCGCCACGCATCCCAGATGGTCGGCGACCGGAATCCTGCGCCGTATCCGCAACGAGTCCGTGTCGATCTCCACGAGCGCGGCCGAGCTGTCCGGCGTCATTTCAGCCACGGCGACCCAGATCGACCCGTCGGCGAGCGACAGCCCGCCCGGATGATATCGCGGCCCGTCCGTCAGCTCCACCCGCCGCAGCAATCTGCCGCTGAGCCGGTCGAATTCATGGAGATAGCCTTTGCGGCCGGTAAGATCGACCGAGGTGACCCAGATGCGCCGGCTGTCGAGATCGACCCCCTGGACGTGAAACACCTCCCCGCGGAGAGGGAGGATATCCACGAGGCGAGCGTGCTGGATCGCCTCGCTGCTTTCCTCCTGCGCGGCCGCCGCGGTCAGGCTCAGCAACAGCAGGGAGAGGGCGGTCAGGGCGCTCCGGATCTTCTTGCGGGTCATCGGGTCGCCTCCGGGGCTTGCGGTGCATCAGCAGCGGATGCGCGCCCGGTAGCGTTGCTATGCGACGGTGATGTGAATGGGGTCCGAGGGTAGCTCCGTTGGCCGGGCCGAAAAGGCCCGGCCAGGATCACTGCGATCGTGAATCGCGCTTCACGCGGCGGCGGGGGCGAACACGCGCAGTCGATGACCATCGGGATCGAGCGCGACGAAGGTGGTGCCGAAGCTCATCTTCGTCGGGGCCTGGATGATGTTCAGCCCGCGCCACTTCCAGTCGTCGTGCGTTGTCTCGACGGCGCCGGCGTCGGCAACCGCGAAGGCGATCTCGCTCGCGCCCGTCTGGCCCGAGCTCTTCGGTTCGATCGTCTCGCCGGACCACAGGCCAAGCATGACTCCGTCGCGCAACGGCAACATGGCGAAGCCCGATGTCTGGTCGAGGATCGGGATGTCCAGCAGATCATTGTAAAATTTGGCACTGGCCGCATGGTTCTTGACGTGCAGCAGCAGGAAGCTGAAATCAGGCATGAAAGGTCTCCTTGAGCCGGCGGGCGGGGTCGCGGGCCGGCGGGAAACGCTTACGCAATCATGCTGTCAGTTTATGTCAGCAGTCGCCACCCGAAACGTCATTGCTCCGGAATGCCGCGGAGCGTCCGCCATTCCTTCAACAGCGTGGCACGGCGGCGCGGGTAGCGTCCCGTCGTCACGTCGAGCGCGGTGATCCGGTCGGTCCTGAAATGACGATAGCCCTCGCGCAATTCGCACCATGCGGCGACGACCCGCACGCGATCGAAGAAGGCCAGCGCAAAGGGCCAGACGGTCCGCTCCGTCGCGCTTGCCCGCTCGTCCGTATAGACGATCCGCGTCTTGCGCTCCGACCGGATTGCCTCGCGGATCGCGGCAAGCTCGGCGTCTCCGGCGGCGATCGGCTCGCCCGGGCCGATCATCAGGCCCGACGCATCGATACTGTCCTTGAGGTCCTCGGGAAGCACCGCGCCGATCTTGGCGAGCACGTTGCGCGCTGCCTTGCCCAGCAGCCCGTCCGCCCGCTCCGAAACCCAGCGCGAGCCAAGCACTAGCGCCTCGATTTCCTCCTCGGAGAACATCAGAGGCGGCAACATGAAGCCCGGGCGGAGCACATAGCCGACACCCGCCTCGCCATCGATGTGTGCGCCCTGCGCCTTCAGGGCATCGATGTCGCGATACAGGGTGCGCAACGATATGCCGAGCTCGTCGGCCAGCACCGCGCCTGCGACTGCCCGGCGGTGCCGGCGCAGCACCTGGATCAGGTCGAGAAGGCGTTGCGCGCGAGACATGGGGGCTGGTTACCCGATCGTGGCCAAGGCATGCCTGCTGCCATACTTTGGCAGTAGGTGGTATCAAATAAGCAGTAGTTGGTATCAAATTAGAAGCGCATCGCTGGATGACGGGGTTTGGACAACTGTGCCATAGACGGCGCATGCCTGATTCGGAATTCGATCCGCTCGCCGTTGAAAACGTAGGCGTAACGCTTGCCGTCCAACTGCTTGAACAGCCTACAACCGACTTCCCGCCGCCAGTTCGATTCAACGGCCCGGGTGTTTATGCCCTTTACTATACCGGCACGAATCCGGCCTATGCGCCGCTAGTTGAGCTTGACGACGGGCGCTGTACCTACCCTGTCTACGTTGGACGTGCAGCGCGCGAGAATAAGAGCCAAGGCTTCAGTCCGCGCGCGAGTAAAGGCGAGGAACTATATAAGCGGATCAAAAAACACTACGACTCGGTAATCCAAACGTCGAACATTAATGCGGCGGATTTTAAAGTTCGGTATCTGGTTTTGAAACCCGCTTACATTAATCTTGCTGAATCTGTGCTGATTATGGCTTTTCGCCCGCCTTGGAACGGCATGGGCCTTGGAAGCAACGTGACTGGTGGACCGAGAATGGCGGGCAAGGGGTCGCTCTGGGATTCGCTTCACCCTGGCCGTAAGGGGCGACCCGCAGGATCAGATGAGACTGCGAAGCTCGCTGCTGACCTCATTGCGGAGCGAGTGGCAGAACTTCACAAGCCTTCGTCAGATGCAATCATTCGCGATATGCACGAGCGGATCATGAAGTTTGTATAAGGCAGTCCCGAACTTGGGTGGCTACTGCCGCGCCTAGTCTGCACGGCACAGCATTGCCGAGCTGTCGCATCGCTTCTGTCCAAGAGCCATGGAAGATCATGTTGTCAGGGAACGTCTGCAACCGGGCGCTCTCCCGGACTGAGAAGTAACGGACCGAGCCATCAGCTCGACGCAGCATATTCTCGCCACCTGGCACGCCATGCACACCAGCCTTTAGCGTCTTGGCCGGCTCATCCAGAGGACTACCTGTGTGGCCGGGATACGATCGCGCGCCCGGCTGGAGTTTATGGTCATGGTGACGGCTCGCGACCCCCGGCATTAGTTCGGGGTCTGGGAGATCGGCGATAGCGTCGCGCACGGTTTGCCAAGGTTCGAGTTGCGGGAATTTACGGAGCAGTGCTGCGCGCGCCGCGCCTCGGCCAGGAGTCGGGCGGTCCTTCTTTGCTACGCGGTGAAGATCCCAATAGAGATTAGTCCGATATTGCCACCATAGTAGCGCGTCATGAGAGTGGGTAGGTGTGGGGAAATGCCACTCAACGCCGAGATCGGAACGAAAGCCGACAATGAACACTCGCTCGCGCTTTTGCGGTACACCGTAGTCGGCGGCATTCAATACGCGCATGACCACGTTGTAGTGCAAGCCATCGTGCTGGCCCCTCGTCTCATAGTCCTCAAGTCGCGCCAGATGGTCTAGCCACGGCTCCCGCTTGTGGGTGCCCAGGTCGGGGTGGCGTAGTTGAAGTCTAATATATTCAAGGTAGTTGGCAAATGTCGAACGCGTCAGTCCCTTCACATTCTCGAACACGAACGCGCGCGGTTTCAACTCACGCACCGCGCGCACAGCCTGCGGGAACATATCCCGCTTATCGAGGAAGGCGCGATGCTGACCGCCAAGTGAGAAAGGCTGGCAAGGCGGTCCGCCGGTAACCAGATCGACCGTTTCTCGCAATTTTTTGAAGTCGAATAGGCTCACGTCGCCTTCGGTGAGGGGCCACTTGTCCAGCGGCGATAGCCCGCGTTCCTTGTTCTGGCGGATCGTATCACATGCCCAGCGGTCCCAATCGACCACAGCGAGCGGCTCGAAGCCAGCTTGGCTCACACCGATGCCCAAACCGCCTGCGCCTACGAACAGCTCAACCGACTTCATCGAGAAACTCCCTTATCGCGTTCTCTAATTGTTCGCGCTTCTTGCACTGGCATTCCCAGATTTCCAAGACCCCCCAGCCTTGTTCCATCAGTTCACGTGCTACTCGTTCATCCCGAGCTCGATTCCCTTCAAGCTTCGGTATCCAAAAATCATGCCGGGATTTGGGCAAGCGCGCTAGCTTGCATTCGGGGTCGGGATGGCGGTGCCAAAAGCAGCCGTGGACAAAGATGACCTTGCGGCGGCCTGCAAATACGAGATCCGGCTTCCCTGGTAGGCCGGCCTTGTGAAGGCGATAGCGGTATCCCAAGCGGTGGGTGACCCGCCGTACCAACATTTCCGGCTTCGTGTCTCGCGATCGTACACGACTCATTCGCTCGGAGCGTTGGATCGGAGATAGCGAATCCATTGCTCCATATAACTTGGTGAATGCCATCTGGCATTGTTTATGAAAATCCCACGCTTGAACTGGGCATGGTTCGCGACGAAGCGGGGTTGTCGGGTATCGCTATGTTTTTATTGAAGGAAAAAATGGCCCGCTGGTAGGGCGTCAACTGCTATTTCACCCCAAGCTCACAAAACTATCCATCATCCGCTTCCGCCCGGCGGTCTCGAAGTCGATCTCCAGCTTGTTCCCCTCGATCTCGGCGATCTCGCCATACCCGAACTTCTGGTGGAACACCCGCATCCCCACGCTCAGGTCATCGCGCCCCTTGTTGCCGATGCTCACCGCGCTGGCCCGCGATTCCACCACCCGCGACGGCTCCCGCGTAAAGGTCCGGCTGGTGAACGTCCCGCCATTCGGCATCACCCCCGCTGCGCGCTGCCAGCCCGGGCCCCGTCCCGTGCCGCGCCCCACATCAGCGAACGGATCGGCCCGTTCGGACCAGTTGGCGCGCCACAGGCTTTCGCCGCCGCTCATCGAATTCTCCTGCTCGATATGCGCATCGGGCAGTTCGTTCACGAAGCGGCTCGGGATGCTCGACGTCCACTGGCCATAGATCCGGCGATTGGCGGCGTGGAGGATGACCGCGCGGCGCCGGGCGCGGGTGATCGCGACATAGGCGAGGCGGCGTTCCTCCTCCAGCGAGGCCACGCCGCCCTCGTCGAGCGAGCGCTGCGAGGGGAACAGGCCTTCCTCCCAGCCGACGAGGAAGACGGTGTCGTATTCGAGGCCCTTGGCGGCGTGGATCGTCATGATCGTCACCTTGGCCTCGCCCGCCTGCGCCTCGTTATCCATCACCAGGCTGACATGTTCCAGGAACGCGCCGAGGCTTTCATACTCCTCCATCGCGCGGACGAGCTCGGTCAGGTTCTCCAGCCGGCCCGCTGCCTCGGCCGATTTCTCGGCCTGCCACATGCCGGTATAGCCGCTCTCGTCCAGGATCTGGCGGGCCAGTTCGGGATGGGGCAGGTCGTTCGCCATGTCGCGCCAGCGCGCCATGGCGCCGACGAGATTGCCGAGCGTTCGGCGCGCGGCCGGGGTCAGCTCGTCGGTGTCGAGGATTCGCGCGGCGGCGACGGTGAGGGGGATGCCCTCCGCACGGGCGAGCTGGTGGACCTTCTGCACCGCCTTGTCGCCAAGGCCGCGCTTGGGCACGTTGACGATGCGCTCGAACGCAAGGTCGTCGGCCGGCTGGGCGACGACGCGCAGATAGGCGAGCGCATCGCGGATCTCGGCGCGTTCGTAGAAGCGGAAACCCCCGACGATGCGATAGGGCATGCCGATCGCGATGAAGCGGTCCTCGAACTCGCGGGTCTGGTGCTGGGCACGGACGAGGATGGCGATTTCATCGATCGACTTGCCGCCCCGCTGGCATGCCTCGATCTCGTCACCGACCCGGCGGGCCTCCTCCGGGCCATCCCATACGCCGAGGACCTTGACCTTCTCGCCCTCGCTCTCGTCGGTCCACAATGTCTTGCCGAGCCGGCCGCTATTGTTGGCGATCACGCCCGAGGCGGCAGCGAGGATATGCGGGGTGGAGCGGTAATTCTGTTCGAGCCGGATCACTTTCGCGCCGGGAAAGTCCTTCTCGAACTTCAGGATATTCTCCACCTTGGCGCCGCGCCAGCTATAGATCGACTGGTCGTCGTCGCCGACGCAGCAGAGATTCTTGCGCTCCTGCGCGAGCAGGCGGAGCCAGAGATACTGGACGCTGTTGGTGTCCTGATACTCGTCGACCATGATATATTTGAAGCGCTGCTGGTACATCGCCAGGACCTCGCGGTCCCGCTTCAGGATGGTCAGCATGTGGAGCAGCAGGTCGCCGAAATCGCAGGCATTGAGCGCGCGCAGCCGGGCCTGATAGGCGGCGTACATCTCCCCGCCGCGGCCATTGGCGTAAAGCTCGCTTTCGCCCGCGTCGATGTCGGCCGGGGTCAGGCCCTTGTTCTTCCAGCCGTCGATCACCCCGGCAAGCTGGCGCGCCGGCCAGCGTTTCTCGTCGATATCGGCGGCGAGGATGATCTGCTTGAGCAGGCGGAGCTGGTCGTCGGTGTCGAGGATGGTGAAGTTGCTTTGCAACCCGACCAGTTCGGCATGCCGGCGCAGCATCTTCGCGCCGATCGCGTGGAAGGTGCCGAGCCAGGGCATGCCCTCTACCACGTCGCCGACAAGACGGCCGACCCGCTCGCGCATCTCGCGCGCCGCCTTGTTGGTGAAGGTGACCGATAGTATCTCCGACGGCCAGGCTTTCCGTGTGAACAGCAGATGCGCGAGGCGCGCGGTGAGCGCTGCGGTCTTGCCCGTGCCGGCGCCGGCAAGGACAAGCACGGGTCCTTCAGTGGTGAGCACTGCCTCGCGCTGCGGCGCGTTGAGGCCCGAAAGATAGGGCGGGTCCTGGGGGCTTGGCGGACTCTGGGGCACGGGGAGACTCATCGGTGAACAGGTAGGGAACGCGGCCGATTTGGGCAACCACGCTTTCCGGCAGGCGTCCGTGGCCAGGCGAAGGAGGCCGGAGGACGGGCTTTCGATACCGGGCGACAACTATCTTTGTGGGTAGGCCGCAAGTGGAAGCGGCGCTATAGGACGGCCAGCAGTCATCAACCTGTCACATAAGCGCGCAAAGCGGTTCACCATGGCAACGACATTCTCCACGCTCTCCGAATCGGTGGAGCGGCCGTCCGGCGGGCCCAGGCTCGACCAGGCGATTCATCCTGCCGGCCGCTGGCTGTTCCTCGCTGCGCTGGTGGGGGGGCTTGCCTATGCCGGGATCAGCATCTTCACTGATACCGCCCAGGTCGGCGAGCAGATGGCGACCGGGGTCTTCCTGTTCCTCGGGCTCGCGCTGCTGATCGCGCTCGGCTTCGAGTTCGTGAACGGATTCCACGACACCGCCAATGCGGTCGCGACGGTGATCTACACCAATTCCATGCCTGCCTCGGTCGCGGTGGTGTGGTCGGGCTTCTTCAATTTCCTCGGCGTGATGTTCTCCAGCGGGGCGGTGGCCTATTCGATCATCACCCTGCTGCCGGTCGACCTGATCCTTCATGTCGGCAGCAATGCCGGCTTCGCGATGATCTTCGCGCTGCTGCTCGCGGCGGTGCTGTGGAATCTCGCCACCTGGTATGTCGGCCTGCCCAATTCCTCCAGCCACGCGCTGATCGGGTCGATCCTCGGCGTCGGCTTCGCCAACCAGCTCCTGTCGTCTGGCAAGGGCGGCACCGCGGGCGTCGACTGGGGCCAGGCGGAAAAGGTCCTGTCGGCACTGCTGTTCAGCCCGATGATCGGATTCATCGGCGCGTTGCTGTTGCTGCTCGCGATGAAGCTCGTGCTGCGCAATCCCAAGCTCTACACCGAACCCGAAGCCAACACGCCGCCCCCACGGGGCATCCGCGCGCTGCTGATCGCGACCTGCACCGCCGTCTCCTTCGCCCATGGCGGGAATGACGGGCAGAAGGGCATGGGCCTGATCATGCTGATCCTGATCGGCTGCGCCCCGACCGCCTATGCGCTCAACCGGACGATGCCTGAAAGCGCGACGCCGGCCTTTGTCGCCAGCGCGACCACCGCCGCCAATGCCTTTGCCGCGAAGAGCGGCGGCGCGGGCAGCGGTGTCGAGGCGGCCCGCGCGACGCTGACCGTCGCCTTGCAGACCAAGCAGGCGGCCAGCCCGGCTGTCTATGGGGCGGTCGACACGCTCTCGCGCGACGTGAGCCAGCGGATCGGCGGCTATGGCTCGCTTGAGAAGGTGCCGGCAACGGCGACGCCGAACCTGCGCAACGACATGTATCTGGTGCTCGACACCACCCGTCTGCTGACCAAGGACGCGGCCGCGGCCAAGGCGTTCTCCGAACCCGAGCTCAAGGCGATCGGCGATTATCAGGCCAATCTGGAACGCGGCACGCGCTATATCCCGCTCTGGGTGAAGATCACCGTCGCGCTGGCGCTTGGTCTCGGCACGATGGTCGGCTGGAAACGGATTGTCGTCACGGTCGGCGAGCGGATCGGCAAGACTCACCTGACCTATGGCATGGGCGCCTCGGCCGAGCTGATGGCGGCGGGTACGATCCTGCTGGCGCAGAATTACGGCCTGCCGGTGTCGACCACTCATATCCTGACCAGCGGCGTCGCCGGTGCCTCGGTCGCGAACGGCGCCGGGCTGCGCGCGAAGACCGTGGGCAGCATGGCGCTTGCCTGGGTGATGACCCTGCCGGTCGCGATGGCGCTGTCGGGCGGGCTCTACTGGCTGTTGCTGACCCTGCTCGACGCCTTCGGCGCACGCTGATCGGATTTCTCTCCAAAATCTCCCTCTCCCCCTGTGGGAGAGGGAAGGAGGAGCGAAGCGACGGAAGGGTGAGGGGGAGTAAGGTTCGGAACAATAGCGAGTGTCCCCTCAGTCGACCCAATGCTCATTTCCCGACGGGAAAGGGAATGAAGGGACTCAGCGCTTGACCGCGATCCGCCCCCGCGCGAACCAGCGGGCATGAATCCCGTCCCCATGACAGCGCACAAGCGCGTCCTGCTCGCCAGCCTGATCGGCACCTCGGTCGAGTTCTACGATTTCTACATCTACGCGACCGCCGCCGCGCTGGTGTTCGGGCCGCTGTTCTTCCCGGCGGAGGACAAGGCGGCGCAATTGCTGCTGTCCTATGCCAGCTTCGGGCTTGCCTTCATCGCGCGGCCGGTGGGCGCGGCGATCTTCGGGCATTTCGGCGACCGGATCGGACGCAAGTCGACGCTGGTCGCCTCGCTGATGCTGATGGGCGGGTCGACCGTCGCGATCGCCTTCCTGCCGACCTATGCGCAGATCGGCTGGGTCGCGCCGCTGATCCTGTGCCTGCTGCGCTTCGGCCAGGGGCTTGGGCTGGGCGGCGAATGGGGCGGGGCGGCATTGCTGGCGGTGGAGAATGCGCCGCCGGGCTGGCGCAACCGCTACGGCATGTTCCCGCCGCTCGGCGCGCCCGTCGGGTTCATCGCGGCGAACGGCTTCTTCCTGCTCCTCGGCGCCGCGCTGACTGATGCGCAGTTCCGTGACTGGGGCTGGCGGCTGCCCTTCCTGGCGAGCGCGGTGCTGGTCGCGCTCGGGCTGTGGGTTCGGTTGAAGCTGACCGAGACGCCGGCCTTTCTGGAGGCGGCGGCGCAGGAGAAACTGCCCAAGGTGCCCATCGTCGTGTTGTTCCGCGATCATCTGCGCCCGACCATGGCCGGTATCTTCGGCGTGGTGGCGTGCTTCGCGCTCTTCTATCTCGCGACCGCCTTCGCGCTTGGGTACGGCACCACCGTGCTTGGCCATGGGCGGCAGGCCTTTCTCGCGATCGAGCTGGCCGCCATCCTGTTTCTCGCGCTGGGCGTGGTGGTGGCGAGCGTGCTGGCTGACAAGCGCGGGGCGATGCCGATGCTGCGCTGGGGCTTTGCCGGTTGCGCGGTGGCTGGCTTGCTGATGGGGCCGATGCTTGGCGCCGTATCGCTGGCGATCGTCTTCCTGTGGCTTGCCTTCGCCCTGTTCGTGATGGGCTTCGCTTATGGCCCGCTCGGCGGCTGGCTGCCCGAATTGTTTCCGGCCGAGGTGCGCTACACCGGCGTGTCGATGACCTTCAACATCGGCGGAATCCTGGGCGGGGCGATGGCGCCGATCGTTGCGTCCTGGCTGGCGGAAAAGGGTGGGCTCGACCTGGTCGGCGGATACCTGCTCGTGGCGGGATTGCTGAGCTTTGGCGGGCTGGCGTTGCTGCGCACGAGGCGCTGAGACCGCCATCGTCATGCTGCCGGCCGCGGCGATTCAACCTTGCCCGCCCCGCGCCTAGACCCTTGCGGGCGTATGATGCGAGGGCGTGCAAGTATCGTCGGAAGAAATACCGATACCCCTCGCGAAATTCGGCAAGTCGAACGGCTGAATTGGTGTTGGAAGGGTTCGAATATTGGCCACTATGGCGAGCGGCGCTGTCCTGAACAGCCGAAGTTTCCGTCGCTGGGCGGCGCACAGCCGTCAAGAAACGCCTGAATCCGCCTCCCTCGTCAATGGGTCGCGAAAATCAGCGATGACTTGCGATGGCCCCGTCCGCTTCCAACACCAATTCAGGCGGAGGCCCGCACGGCATGGCTGGATATCAGGCGCTCCGGCGCAGCAGGGTGATTTTCATCTTGCCGTGCGTGCGTTCGGCATCGGTCTCGAACCCGTCGACCGCGACCGTCTCGGTCTTGGCTGTCTCGATGCTGATCCAGGTCGCGTCGCTCACCCAGCCGAGCCGGTTGAGCCGGTCGAGCGCGACCATGCCGGCGCCGGTGCCATAGGGCGGGTCCATCAGGATCAGGTCGAGCGGCTGAGTCGCCGGCGGGAGCGCCAGCACGGATTGGGCGCGGATATCGGCTTTCGTGCCGAGCTTCGCGATATTGGCCTTCAGCGCGTCGATCGCCGCCCGGTCCTGCTCGACGAAGATGCACGATCCGGCGCCGCGCGACAGCGCCTCGAGCCCGAGCGCGCCCGAGCCGGCGAAGAGATCGGCGACGGCCAGCCCCTCGAAGCTGCCGAGGCGGCTGGTCAGCATGGAGAACAGTGCCTCGCGCGTGCGGTCGGCGGTGGGGCGGGTGGCGTCGCCCTTTGGGGCGATGATGGGGCGGCCGCGCCATTGGCCGGCGATGATGCGCATGATTTATTTCCGGGTGCGGGGCTTGGGCTTGGGTTTCGCCCAACCGGTTTTGGAACGGGGCTTTCCGGCGGGCTTGGCCGGGCGGGCGTCGGAGGGAGCATCCTCACGCGTGGGACGCGGGGTCTTGGCGCGGACGTTGCGGCCGAGCTCCGGGTTGAAGACTCGGGCCGGGCGGCTCTCGGCCTGAGGGGCGGCCTTGCCGTCTGCCTTTGGCTTCGCGTCGTAGAAACGCTTGGGCTTCGCGCCCGCGGGGGCCGGGCGGGCGGCGCGTTCCTCCGCCGGGCGGCTGTCGCGCGGGGACCAGGTCGATGCCTTGTCGCCGTCGCGCGGCGCGCGGCGGGCCGGGCGGACGTCGAAGGCGGCGCGATCGGCCCTTGCCGCATCCTCGCGGGTTATGCGCGCCGCCGGGCGGACCGCACGTTTCGGGGCCTCCTGCGCCACCCGCGCATCGCGGGCGGCGGCGGGCCGCTCCTCGTGGCGCGGCGGGGCGGCCCGACGTTGCGGCGCGACGCCGCGAGGCTGTTTCGGACGGACCTCCGCCACCGGGGCGGGCGCCGGCGCGCGGCGCTTGAGCTCAGGCGGCGTGTATTCGGGCGTGATGTTCTTGGTCGGGTTCTTGCGGAAGGCGATGACGTCGACCTGGCGCACCTCGCCGACCTCGCCCACCGGCAGGTCGCCCAGCACGAACGGGCCGTAGCGGGTGCGGATCAGGCGGGAGACGCGCAGGCCGAGATATTCGAGGACCCGGCGGACCTCGCGGTTCTTGCCCTCGGTCAGGATCATCTCGATCCAGACGTTCGCGCCGGTGCGGCGTTCGAGATTGGCGTTGATCGATCCGTAGCGCACGCCTTCGATCTCGACGCCGTGGATCAGTTCCTCGAGCTGCGCCTGGGTCACCATGCCATAGGCACGGGCACGATAGGCGCGTTCGACGCCGGTCGCGGGCAATTCGAGCTGGCGCTTCAGCTCGCCATCGGTGGTGAGGAGCAGCAGCCCCTCGGTGTTGAGATCGAGCCGGCCGACGGGGACGAGGCGGGGCAGGTCTCTGGGCAGCCTGTCATAGATGGTCGGGCGCCCGCCGGGATCGCGCTCGGTGACGAGCAGGCCGTTGGGCTTGTGATAGAGGAACAGCCGCGCCGGGGCTGCGGCCTGGACCGGGTTGCCGTCGACCGTCACGCCGTGGAGCGAGGTGAGGATGGTCGCCGGCGTATCGATGACGGTGCCGTTGAGCGCGACGCGCCCTTCGGCGATCATGCGTTCGACTTCGCGGCGCGATGCGACGCCCGCGCGGGCGAGCAGCTTGGCGATCCGCTGCTGCTCCCTGGATTCTCTGAAAATGGACACAGGCGCGCTGATACCCCTTTTCTTCGCGACGACATGAAAAAAATGTTGCGGCCTATCTCGTAGCCGCGCGTTAAGGGACGGATGCGTAACAAGGCCGGGGGAAGATGCTTCCCGCGGCCCAGTAACAAAGGCGGGTACCGGACCATGCTGTTCGGCAGGAAGAAACGGCAGATTTGCAGGTTGCTGATCGTCGAGGACGAACCGCTGGTCGCGTTCGATACGGAACATTTCCTGCGCGAGGCTGAATTTGAGATCGTCGCGACCGTCGACCGCGTCGCCACCGCGCTCGAGGTGATTCGTACCGAAAGGGAGCTCGACCTTGTGCTGGTCGACATCAGCCTGGCGGATGGCAGCGGTTTCGACGTGGCGCATGCGGCGCACGGCGCTAGTATTCCGGTGCTGTTCGTGACCGGCGCCTGCCCGGAAGGCGCGCGCGACGTGGCGGCCGGTTGCCTGTCCAAACCCTATGCCCAGCGCGACCTGCTGGCGGCGATCGACGCGATCGAGGCAGTGATCGTGGGCAAGAAGCCCAGGCGTCTGCCGGATGGGTTCAGCCTGTTCGACAAGGCTGCTTGATTCAAGTCGCCCTTGCTCCGCGGTACAGGCGCATCGGGAGGGACAGGGGAATCAGAGGCGGGCTTCGACCTGGTCGTGGAAAGCGCGGATGCCGGTTTCAAGCGTGCCGAGCGTGACCCGCTCGATGGCGCCCGAGGCAAGCCCCTCCTGGCCGAGCGCGGCGGCCCGGAAGTCCTCGGACGCGAAGACGCCGCCATCGAGAAGGTTCCAGCTCTTCTCCCAGTGCGCCAGCGCCTTCTCGGTCGTTGGCGCCTCGGGAATCAGCATGAAATCCTCGACCAGCACGCGGCCCTCGGACTGGGGCATCAGCACCATCAGGTTCATATAGTCCGGGCTGACGATCAGCACCGTGCCGGGGAACATCTGATAGGTATAGGTGATCGCGGAGCGCAACGTCGGCCAGTCCTCGGCCGAGCAGGCGGCAAGCGCAGCCTCGCGACCCACGGCGGAGCGCTGGTGCGGTCCGATATGGTCGCCCGTCGAGACGCCGTCCTTGAAGAAGGGGCCGATCGTCTGCGCGTGCAGCCGCTGGACATGATAGCTTTCGAGGAAAGCGTCCATGATCAGCTTCCAGTTCGCGGGCACGTCATGAGTCCGCCTGCGGAAGAGATGCTGGCCGGCCATGTCGAACGCGTCGAAATCATGGCCGAGCGCTTCGGCTTCGGCGAAGTCGGCGCTGTCGTCGAACGCGAACCAGATCAGGCCGCCGGCCTCGCGGGTCGGCAGGCGCTTCAGGCCGAAGCCGCTCTTGTCGAGGCCGGGGAAGCTGTCCGGGCGGGGAAGGCCAGCCAGCGCGCCGTCGAGCGTATAGCTCCAGGCGTGATAGGGGCAGATCAGGCGCGGCGCGCAGACCGGCTCGCTGCCCTCGACCAGACGGGTGCCGCGATGCTGGCAGACATTGAGGAAGACCTGGGCCCTTCCTTCCTTGTCGCGGGTGATGAGCAGCGGCTTGCCGAACCCGTCATGCGGCACGGCCATGTTGTTCTGCGGCAGCAGCGCGGACGGGGCGATGACCAGCGGGACGCGGGAGAAGATCCGGGCCTGTTCGGCTTCATGTCTCTTCGGGGCGGTATAGGCCGAGGCGTCGACATGGGTGATCCCCATGTTCGGCCGCGTGCCGCCGGCCGCGAGCTGCGCGGCGAGCGCAAGCTGGCCGGGGGTGGGCACTGCAATCTTCGCGGGCGCGTTCATCTCGCTTCCTCTCCCGATTTTAGACGCTAGTGTCTGCCGGATAAGGCCGGGGAGCAAGAGCGGGATGAGCGAACTGGAAATCGAGCGGCCGGGGACGTGGTGGGACGGCATCCGTCCCTATGTCGAAAAGGCTCCGCTGGCGGCGCTGGCGCTCGGCATCTCGTCCGGCTTTCCGTTCGCGATGATTGGCGCGACGCTGACGACGCGGCTCGCGCAGGACGGGATCGACAAGAAGACGGTGACGGCGTTCAGCCTGGCCTTCCTCGTCTACAACCTCAAATGGATATGGGCCTGGGCGGTCGACGGGGTGAAGCTGCCGATCATCGGCCGACTGGGGCAGCGCGTGTCCTGGCTGATCCTGGCCGGCATATTGGTGATGGCGGCGGTCGCCAATCTCGCGCTGATCGACCCGAAGGCGGATATCATGGCGGCGGCGATCGCCGCGATCCTGGTGGGGGCGGCGGGCGCCACCTTCGATATCGTGATCGACGCCTATCGCATCGAAATCCTGGAACCGCGCCAGCTCGGCGTCGGCTCCGGCATGTCGCAATATGGCTGGCGCATCGGGTCGGCGGGTGCCGGCGCGCTGGCGCTGGTGATCGCGGCGCGGGGCGGGTGGGAATGGGCCTATCTCGCCTGCGCCATGCTGGCGCTGCCGGCGATGCTGGCGGGGCTGATCGTCGGCGAGCCTGCGCGCCATCAACAGGTCGCCGTGCGGCGCGGTCTCGGCGCGATGCTCGCCTCGATCTGGGGTCCGTTCGCGCAATTCTTCACGCGCGAGGGCGCGGCGATCGTGCTGGCGTTCATCCTGATCCACAAGGTCGGCGATACACTGGCGAACCTCACCTTCCGCTTGCTGTTCGACGATCTCAAATTCACCAATGACGAAATCGCGTTCTACGACGTGGGCATCGGATTCTGGGCCTATCTGATCGGTATCTTCGTCGGCGGCGTGCTTTACGCCAAGATGGGGATGAAGCGATCGGTACTGCTGGCATTGGTGCTGATGGCGGTGTCGAACCTGAGCTTCGCGGCGCTCGCCCAGGCGGGGCATTCGAACATCGGCATGGCGGGCGCGATCGGCTTCGAGAATTTCTCGAGCGGCTTCGGCGGCGTCGCTGTGGTCGCCTATTTCTCGGCGCTGACGGACCTGCGTTTCACCGCCGCGCAATATGCGCTGATCTCCGCCGCGGCGAGCATCGTCGGGCGGTTCGTGACCGGCACCACGGCTGGCGGGCTGATCGAGACCTTCGGTTATGTAAACTTCTACCTGCTTACCACGGTGATCGCGCTGCCTGGCGTCTTCCTGTTCTGGTGGATGATCCGGACTGGCCTGGTCGACCGGTCGATCGGCAGCGCCGGCGGTGGCGAGGAGCCGGAGTCGCCAACCCAATGATCGTCTATCTCGCGATCCTGGCGATCCAGGTGATGCTGGTCATCGATGTGATCCGCAACGGGCGCAACCAGTTGTGGATCATGGCGCTGATGTTCCTGCCGGGGCCCAGCACGATCGCCTATCTGGTGATCGAGGTCTATCCGCGGCTACGCGGTAACCGGCATGTGCGCACCGCCCGGGCGAAAGCGGTCGCGGCGATCGACCCCGAGCGCGAGGTGCGAGCGGCACGCGACGCGCTGGATCTTGCCGATACCGCTGCCAACCGCATCAGGCTGGCCGACGCGCTGACCAGGCTCGGGCGCTATGGCGAGGCGCTCCCGCTGCTGCGCGAGGCAATCGAGCGCGGACCGGCGGATATGCGGACGGGCGAGAAACTGGCCCGTGCCCTGTTCGAGACGGGCGACGCGGCGGAGGCGCTGGCGACGCTCGACAGGAACGATCCGGCGAGCGCCCAGAGCGATCGCGACCGGCAGGGCCTGCTTCGCGCGCGTATCCTGGAAGCGCTCGGGCGCAAGGAGGAGGCGATGGTGCTCTACGCCGACCTCGTCACGCGCCTGCCCGGCGAGGAGGGGCGGTGCCGCTATGCCGCGCTCCTGCTCGACCAGGGGTGGGACAAGAAGGCGCGCACCGTGCTTGAAGAGGTGGAGGCAAGGATGAAGCGGCTCGACCGGCAGCAGCGGGCGGCAGAGGCCGACATGTATCGCTGGGCGATCGACCGGCTGGGCGAATTGCGCACCGCGCGCTGAACTGAACTCACACGGAGATCGGGCGCCCGGCATCGGCAAAAGCGGCGGCGAGGGCGGTCGCGCTGGCGAGCACGCCGTCGATGCGGCGGACGCCGAGCAGGTCGGCGAGCAGCAATCGGGCTATCTCTGGCGCTGTCTCGGCGCGGGCGAGGACGGTCAGCACGGCGCTTTCCGCCGCGGTCATGCGCATGCAGCAGCAGGGCGCGATCGAGATGTGCCCGTTCGCGCTGGTCGCGAGATCGGCCATCAGCGCGCGCATCAGGATGAGCGGGCGGCGAAAACCCTCTCCGAAACCGTTGAGCATGGCATGCGCCGCATGAGCATCCGCCAGGCCGTGCGCACCGATCCGCCGGATCGCGAACAGCGCCAGCCGTCCGTTGGGGCAAAGCGGCATGGTATGCGGCAACATCTGCGCGGGGGCGGGGGCTGGGGTGACCGTCATGATACGCGACTCCGTCTGCTGGAAGTGCAGGGTCGCTTTTAGGTTATTGCAAGTCAATAGCAATAAGAAGTCAGTCTGGCGCTTCATCGTTTGCGGCGAGCACTTCACCCGCAAGATAGAGCGAGCCGAGGACCAGGATGATCGGCGGCTCGGCCGGATCGGCTGCGGCGGTAATGTCAGCGAGGGCTGACGGTACGTCGGTCGCCGTGTTCGCGGCGATGTGTAGACCGCGCGCGATCGCAACCAAAGCCTCGGGGCTGTGATGCTCATGGCTGGGTACCGGAACCGCATGCAGGGTGGTGGCGAGATCGGCGAAGGGGGCGAGCAGCCCGGCGGGATCCTTGTTGGATAACATGCCGAGGATGAGGTGCACCTCGCTTCGGCCGGTGCCGGGAAAGGCGATCTGGCGCAGCGTCGCGGCGACCGTCGCGGCGGCGGCGGGATTGTGGCCGCCGTCAAGCCACAGCTCGCTCCCAGCGGGCAACAGGTCGGCGAGCGGGCCCTTGCCGAGCCGCTGCATGCGGGCCGGCCAGCGGGCTGTTCCGGCGGCCGTGCGCAATGCCTCCGGCGGGATGGCCAGCCGGTCCTGATGGCGGAGCATCGCGATGGCGAGGGCGAGATTCTCCGGCTGGTGCGGGCCAGCAAGGTTGGGCAGGGGAGTCTCGATACGGCCGGCAGCGTCCCGATAGACGAGCTTGCTGTCGTCGGCGGAGAAGAACCAGGCGTCCCCGGCAGCGGATATGCGCGCCCGCGCGACGCGCGCCACCGTCTCTACACGATCCGCGACGGACGCGGGATAGCGCATGGTGACGAGGGGGATGCCCTGCTTCGCGATGCCGGCCTTCTCACCAGCGATCTCCTCGGCGGTATCGCCGAGGAAGCTCTGATGATCGATGCCAAGTTGGGCGATGCCGGTGACGAGTGGGCGGGCAATGACGTTGGTCGCGTCGAGCCGGCCGCCCAGGCCGACCTCGACAATGCAGGCGTCGGCGGGGGTGCGCGAGAAGGCCAGGAAGGCGGCGGCGGTAGTGACTTCGAAGAAGCTCGCGCCGATATCGCCTGCGATATCGAGTACTTCCTTGAGCAGGGCGGCGAGGGCGTCGTCCTGAATCAGGCTGCCGGCGATGCGGATTCGCTCGTTGAAGCGGACGAGATGCGGGCTGGTATAGACATGCGCGGTGAGGCCGGCAGCCTCGATCGCAGAGCGGAGAAAGGCGCAGGTCGAGCCTTTGCCGTTGGTGCCGGCGACATGGAGGACCGGCGGCAGGCTGTCCTGCGGGTTACCGAGACGAGCAAGTAGCGCCGTGATGCGCTCAAGGCCAAGGATGTCGGCACCGGGGGAGAGCGACCAGAGGCGGTCGAGCTGGTGCTGGACGGCGGGTGAGGCAGAGGTGGCGAAGTCAGGCATCAGGCATGCACCTTCGTGAGGGGGATGCCACTCCCCGTTCGTGTCGAGCGAAGTCGAGACACTTGGCGCTCCATCAGGGTTTCTCGACGAGGCTCGAAACGAACGGGTTTCTCGATCTTACGCCGCCTTCTTGGCGGAGAGATAGTCGATCACGCTCGCGAGCGTCGTGCGCAGATCGCGGCGGTGCTTCACCATATCGAGCATGCCATGTTCCAGCAGATATTCTGCGCGCTGGAAGCCCTCGGGCAGCTTTTCGCGGATGGTCTGCTCGATCACGCGCTGGCCGGCAAAGCCGATCAGGGCGCCGGGCTCCGCGATCTGGACGTCGCCGAGCATCGCATAGCTTGCCGTGACGCCGCCCGTCGTCGGATCGGTCAGCACGACGATATAGGGCAAGCCGGCATCGTGCAGCATCTGGATCGCCACGGTGGCGCGCGGCATCTGCATCAGGCTGAGAATACCCTCCTGCATGCGTGCGCCGCCGGCTGCGGTGAAGATGATGTACGGGCAATTGTCCTCGATCGCGTTCTCGACGCCGCGCACGAACGCCTCCCCGACCGCCAGGCCCATCGATCCGCCCATGAAGGCGAAATCCTGCACGCCGACCACGGCGCGATGTCCTTTGATCGTGCCGCGCGCGTTGATCAGCGCATCGCCTTCCGACGTCGCGGCGCGGGCGGCCTTGATTCGGTCGACATAACGCTTGGTATCGCGGAACTTGAGCGGATCGTCCTGCACCTTGGGGAGCGGGATGATGGTGTAGCTGCCGGCATCGAAGACATATTTGAAGCGCAGGACCGGGCCGATGCGCTCATGATGCTGGCAGTTCGGGCAGACATGGAGGTTGTCCTCCAGCTCCTTCACGAACACCATCTGCCCGCATCCCTTGCACTTGTGCCAGAGGTTGTCGGGCGAATCCTTCTTGGGGACGACGAACGACAGCGCGTTCCTGACGCTGGTGAGCCAGCTCATACTGTTTCCTTTCGGGCCGCGGCAATCGCCGTGGACAGGGAACGGATATAGGCCTCGACCGGCGCGCCTGCACCTTCGGCGTGCTGGCCGACCAGCTCGACGATCGCCGAGCCGACCACGACACCGTCGGCGACACGGGCGATCGCGGCGGCCTGATCGGGCGTGCGGACACCGAAGCCCACCGCGACGGGAATGTCGGTGGCGGCCTTGAGGCGAGCGACGGCGTCCTCGATCGAATCCTGCGCTGCCTGCTGCAGCCCCGTGATGCCGGCGACCGAGACATAATAGAGGAAGCCGCTCGCGCCGGAAAGCACCGCGGGCAGGCGCGCGGTATCGGTAGTCGGCGTTGCAAGGCGGATCAGATCGATACCGGCGGCGCGGAGCATTGGGCCGAGCTCGTCATCCTCCTCGGGAGGCAGGTCGACGCAGATCACGCCATCGACACCGGCATCGCGCGCGGCACTGGCGAACCAGTCGGCGCCGCGGCGGAGCATCGGGTTGGCATAGCCCATCAGCACGACCGGCACACCGGGATGTCGTGCGCGGAAGGCCCTGGCGATCGCAAGAATATCGGCGGTGGTGGTGCCGGCGCCCAGGCTGCGGAGGTTCGCGGCTTGGATCGCCGGACCATCGGCCATCGGATCGGTGAAGGGCATGCCCAACTCGATCACGTCAGTGCCGCCAGCGACCAGCGCGTCGAGGATCGCGCCGGTGGCCCAGGGCGCCGGATCGCCGGCGGTGATAAAGGTGACGAGCGCGGCGCGATGCTGTTCGCGGGCGCGGTCGAAGGCGGCGGAAAGGCGGGTCATATCTCTACCCCCAGCGCTTCGGCGACGGTGAAGATATCCTTGTCGCCCCGACCGCACAGGTTGCACAGGATGATCTGGTCGCGCTCCATCTCGCGCGCCACCCGGGCGACGGCGGCGATGGCGTGGCTCGGCTCGAGCGCTGGGATGATGCCCTCAGTGCGGCAGAGCAGCTGGAAGGCGTCGAGCGCTTCGGTGTCGGTCGCGCTGGTATATTGGACGCGGCCGATCGAATGGAGCCATGAATGTTCCGGGCCGATGCCGGGATAGTCGAGCCCGGCCGAGATCGAATGCGCTTCCGCGATCTGGCCGTCCTCGTCCTGCAGCAGATAGGTCTTGTTGCCGTGAAGCACGCCCGGCGATCCGCCGGCCAGGCTGGCGGCATGCTGCTTGTCGAGGCCGTGGCCGGCGGCCTCCACGCCGAGCATGGCGACATTGGCGTCGTCCAGGAACGGGTGGAACAGGCCGATCGCGTTCGATCCCCCACCGATCGCTGCGACCAGAAGGTCGGGCAGGCGATCGATGCGGCTCAACATCTGGGCGCGGGCTTCCTTGCCGATCACGCTCTGGAAATCGCGGACCAGCTCAGGATAGGGGTGCGGGCCGGCGGCGGTGCCGATGATGTAGAACGTATCGTGGACGTTCGCGACCCAGTCGCGCAGACCCTCGTTCATCGCATCCTTTAGCGTCATCGCGCCCGAGGTGACGGGGCGGACCTCCGCGCCGAGCAGCTTCATGCGGAACACATTGGGCTGCTGCCGCTCGATGTCGCGCGCGCCCATATAGATGACGCAGGGCAGGCCGAAGCGTGCGCAGACGGTTGCGGTGGCGACGCCGTGCTGGCCGGCGCCGGTTTCCGCGATGATCCGGGTCTTGCCCATGCGCATCGCGAGGAGGATCTGGCCGATGCAATTGTTGATCTTGTGCGCGCCGGTATGGTTCAGCTCGTCGCGCTTGAACCAGACCTGCGCACCCTTGCCCTCGGGGGCTGACTCGCGAAGCGCCTCGGTCAGCCGCTCGGCATAATAAAGCGGGCTGGGGCGGCCGACATAATGTTCGAGCAGGTCCTCGAACTCGGCGATGAAGGCGGGATCGGCCTTGGCGGCGCGATAGGCCTCATCAAGCTCGAGGATCAGCGGCATCAGCGTCTCGGCGACGTAGCGGCCGCCGAACTCGCCGAAATGCCCGCGATCGTCGGGCTGGGCGCGGAAGGAATTGGGCACGTTCATGGTGCGGGCGCTTTAGCACCTCGTGAGAAGGTGTCGAGTTGCCTAAAACTGTTCCGCGAAGAAGCGCGAATTCTATAGCGCTTTTACCGTGTCGAGGAAGGTCGTGATCTTGGTCACGTCCTTGATGCCCGGCGCCGACTCCACGCCCGAGGATACATCCACCATCCGCGCGCCGGTGATCGTCACCGCCTCGGCGACATTGAGCGGATCGAGCCCGCCCGACAGCGCCCAGGGAAGCGGGTGGCGGAAGCCCTGGAGCAGGCTCCAGTCGAAGCGCACGCCCATGCCGCCGGGCAAGGTCGCACCCGGTGGCGTCTTGGCGTCGTAGAGAATGCGGTCGGCGGCACCGGTGAAGGTCTCGGCCATAGCGAGATCGCCGCGCGTCTTGATTGCGACGGCTGCCCATACATCGAGGCCGGTGCCTGCCCTGATCGCGGCAGCGCGGGCCGGGCTGGTATTGTGAAGCTGGAGCGTCTGGAGCTCGCCGGCACCGATCGAGGCTTCGAGCAGGGCATCGTCGGGATCGACAAACACACCGACACGGATGACCCGGCCGGGCACTCGGGCAGCGAGTTGCGCGGCACGCTCGCGGCTCAGGCTGCGCGGGGAGGGTGGGAAGAAGACGAAGCCGACATGGCTCGCCCCGCCCCGGATCGCGGCGTCGAGGGTTTCAGGCGTCGACAGGCCACAGATCTTCGCAGTGACGGACATGATGCCGCCATAGGCGTCAGGCGAGGGGCTTGACCAGTACCGTCATGTAGAATGGCGGTATGACGGCGACCGGGAAGTCCCGCCGTTCCCCCGTGCGGACATAGCCACGGCGCTCGTAATAGGCGATCAGCTCGACCCGGTTCTCGATGACGGTCATTTCCATCGCCGACGTACCGAACGTGCCGCGGGCGAGGGTCTCCGCCGCATCGATCAGGCGCTTGCCGAGGCCTGCCGTCTGCAGGGTCGGTTCGATGCACAACAGGCCGAGATAGGCGAGGCCGTCGCCGCGATCGGTGACCTGGACACAACCGATCGGCGTATCGCCGTTCAAGGCGACCAGCAGTCGTTCGGCGGGATTCGCCAGCGATGGTTCGAGCGTTGCGATGTCGGTACGCGTTCCGTCGAGCAGATCAGCCTCATGGGTCCAGCCGGCGCGGGCTGAATCGCCACGATAGGCCCGCTCGATCACAGGATGCAGGCGCGGCAGATCGTCACGGGCGGCAAGGCGGATCGTTGCGTTGGACATTTCGGATTACAGCGTCGCGCCGATCTCGCGGGCGGCCGTATCGGGGTCTTCGGCCTGGGTGATCGGACGGCCCACCACCAGGATCGAGGCACCGGCGTCGAGGGCCTGGCGTGGCGTGACCACGCGCTTCTGGTCGCCGACCGCGCCATTGGCGGGGCGCACGCCGGGAACGACGAAGAACCCCTTAGGCCAGAGCGCCTTGGCGGCAGCTACCTCAGCACCGGAGCAGACGACGCCGTCGACGCCCGCCTTCATCGCCAGCTCGGTCAGGCGAAGCACCTGATCGTGCGGATCGTCCGGGCAGCCGATCGAGGCGAGATCGCGCGCGTCGAGGCTGGTAAGCGTAGTGACCGCGACGACCTTGGTGCCGGTCGGCGCGGCTGCCTTGGCGTCTTCAAGCATCGAGCGGCCGCCGGCGGCGTGCACCGTCAGGATAGCCGGTTCGAGTGGGCGTAGCGCCATGATCGCCTTGGCGACGGTGTTGGGGATGTCGTGGAACTTCAGGTCGAGAAAGATCGGCAAGCCGAGTTCCGCCATCTCGCGCACGCCGGCGCGACCATTGGCCATGAAGAATTCGAGGCCGAGCTTGATGCCGCCGACATGGTGATGGACTCGCTGCGCGATCGCCTTGGCTTTTTCCAGGTCGGGCGTGTCGAGGGCGACGAAGATTCGGCTACTCATGCGCCACCCGGCGGGACGGCGGTTGGGATGGCTGCCGGAGCAGGCGGGGGCTGGATCGCCGGCGGCTCGGGTTCGAGCGGCGTCGCCACGACCGGCGCAAGTACGCCGCGCAGATCCGCCAGGGTACGCTCCGACGTGGCAAGCCGGTTGCGCAGCCGCCAGCGGATGGCGTTGTAGTAGAGCATCGTCGGCACGAGGCCGATCAGGAAGGTGATGAACAGCAGCAGGGGCAGGTTCACCTCGGCGATCAGGCCGCCCCACAGCTTGAGCGGCACCGTCGTCCAGTTACCCAGGGTGAACACCGCGGCGACGAAGGCGAGCAGGCACCAGAACAGGATCTTCAGGAACTGCATCGAGCGGTGTGGCCTCCGAAACTACCCAGACTGGGCATTTCTACGTCCGCGATGTCGCTTTGACCAGCCTAGCGGCCAAGTTCGTCACGCCGGGTTCGGACTTAGCCGATTTCCTTGCGAAGCGACGCCACCAGCCCGGGAATTGCTTCAAGCTTCGGTTCTTCCTCGTCGAGGATGGCGAGGAAAGCGGCGCGCTTGATCGCTGCGACGCGCCCTGGTTTCAGCCGTGCGTTGCCGGTGAGCGATGACAGCACGATGTCGATCATCCGCTCGGCACCGTGGAGACGGCCCCAGAGATAGTCGTTCTCCCGATAGGCACGGCTGAAAAAGGCGCCGAAGCTATTGAACTGGACTCCCTTGAGCGTCGCCTCGGCGCCGCCCGCGCGGATCGACTTGGCGTCGTCGGGGGAGATGCGATCGACCTTGATCGGATCGAATTCGTCGAGTCCTTCGCCCTGAAGCAAGGGAAGTGTGGCGACATCGAAATAGGGGAAGCCTAGGTAGGTGAGCAGGATCGGCCGCTTCAGCCCGCGCGCCAGGCCGGTGAAGGCGGCGGCGAGCCGCTCTTCGGTTGCTGTGTCGAGCCGTTTCAGGTCGAGCGATTCGGCAAGCTTGTCGAGCAGCGGTCCGGCATCGCCGCGCAGCAGGCGTACCTCCTTGCGCAGATGCGCGTGCCGGTCGGTGCGCTTGCATTCCAGATAGTCTGCGAGCGAGGCGTAGACTGCCTCGCGGATCGGCTCCAGCTCAGCTTCCTCGTGGTCGTTTTCCAGCTCGGTCAGACGACGGGCGAGCAGGCGCAGGCGGCGAATGCGGAAGCCGAGATCGTAGGAGCGCAGGAAGCTGATCGTCGTCGTGCTCGCCCCGTCGAAGAAGCTGGGCTTCATGTCGTCGAAGCCGCGGTTACGCACCGCATCGGCGATATGGCCGCGAATTCGCTCCCAGCGCTGCGGCCCGGGTTCGCCGCCGGCATGGTAGAGCAAGGATGTGAGCGCCTCGATCACGCCGGCGATCTTGAGATGCCCATAGGCGGCATAGCCATAGCCGGCCGCCTTGGCGGCGGCCGACTGGGCGCGAGCGCGCCACGCGGCTAGCCGCGAGACCGTCGGGGAATCGAGGAACAGGGTATAGCCGAACAGCGCCTCGACCCGCGCCTCCACCTCGGGCCGGATGCTGGCGACGATGCCGCGCATCCGCTCGATCGTGCGCGAACGTTCGGCGATGTCTTCGAGATTGTCACGGATCGGTTGCTGGCGCGGCAGCTCGGAAACAGCACCGATGATCGTCTGGAAGAAGCCCGGCGCGTTGGGATTGTGCGGGCCGAAGCGAAGCTTCACGCCGGGGGAGGGATCGATATAGACGAAGCGCCGGTCGATCTCGCGCCGGGCGGGGCGCTCGCGCAGGGCCTCGATCGCGGGACGGAACGGGGCATTGGCGAGAACCGAGCCGTCGATCAGCACCGCCTGGTCGGCCGCGTTGGCGGCGAACTGGCGGGGCAGCACTCGCTTGAGGAAGTCGTCGCGTTCGGGCCAATCGACCTTGCGATGCTTCAGCACCTTGTCGAGCTCGCCGACCATGAAGGGCGGGAAGGCACCGGGAAAGCTCGACGTCGACCGCGCGGCGAAGGCGAGTTCGGCCGGATGGGCGAGGGTTTCGCTGGCCACGCCGTGATCGGTGAAGGGGACGACGAGGCGATGCTCGGTTTCAAGCACTTCGGGCGGCGAGTTGAGCATCAGCCGCTCGGGATGGCCGCGAAAATCGGTGACGGTGACGAACAGGTCGAGCGGCTGACCCTCAGGCAACAGGCGCGCACCGCGTGGCGCTGACGCCATGGCGTTGAGCGCGTCGAGGATCAGGCCGGTGAACAGGGCGCCGCCAAAGGGTGGTTCGAACCAGCGCGAACGGATGAAGTGGGAGAGCTTGCTGCGCACCTCGGTCCGCGCGCCGGCCTCGACCAGTTCGTCGATATTGTCGCCGCTGCGTTTCTCGGCGAACCAGGCGATCGGCAGGGCCCACATCTTTGAGTAGCGCGAAGCCGGGGCCTGATGCGTATCGATCAGCGCCTCGATGTCGGCGGAGTCGAGCCAGAGCTGCGTCAGCGGTTCGAGCGACTGGCCGGTGGAGATCGCCTGGGCAAGGAAAACGCCGTTGATGCCGCCAGCGCTGGCTCCTGCGACGATGTCGACCAGCACGCGCATGCGCAGGCCGGTCTCTTCCTCGATCTCCTGGAACAGATCGCGATACACGCCCTGGCTGCCATGGTCGGAGGTCTCGCCCTTGTGAAAGGCCTGGCTTGCGCGGGCGAGGCGCCAGATCTCCTTGGTGATCCCGTGCATGTAGACAGCGAGGCTGATGCCGCCATAGCAGACCAGGGCGAGACGAAGTTCCTTCTGGCGCATCAGGCGGTTTCCAGCATTGCCCAAATCGGGAGATGATCCGACGCCTTGCGCGCCATCGCGCTGTGATGGACTCCGCAATCGGCGACGCGGAGATCGGTCGATACCATGATCCGGTCGAGCCGGGCGATCGGCCGGCGGACATGGAAACTCGGGCCGGTTGCGGCGAAGCTGTAGTCGCGACCGAAATCGCGCAGGCAGCCGGCTTGCGCGCTCCATTCGTTGAGATCGCCCATCAGCACGGTGGGGCGGCGCGTCGTACTCGAGTCGACATGAGCGAGGATCGCATGTGCCTGCCGCCGGCGCCACAGGCCGGACAGGTCCAGATGCATGCCGACGATACGGATCGGCACGCCGGCGGCGCGGACATCGGCCATCACCGCGCCACGTGGTTCCAGCGCGGGAAGGTGGATCGCTTCGCAGTCGATCACCACTGAATCCTTGCGGACCAGCAGGACATTGCCATGCCAGCCCATGCTGCCGGCGCGCGCGCCGAACGGCACCGCCTTCCAGGGGCTATGGTCCTCAAGCGCGTGGAGGGGAATCACTCCGGATTTGGCTCCGAAGCGTCGATCCGCCTCCTGCAGGGCGATGATGTCCGCGTCGATCTCGCGCAGGACATCGAGGATCCGGTTGGGATCGCGGCGGCGATCGAGGCCGATGCCCTTGTGGATATTGTAGCTGGCGACCTTGATCATGTGCGTGATGGAACGCCGATCGGCAAAGATGGTTCGCCGCGCGTTGGAATACGCCCGACTTTCCCGTCGTATATGCCCAGTTTCGCGCCAGGCCAGTGCGAAAATCACATCCGGCGTGTCATGCCGGGGCGCGGCAGTGAAACTGCAGGAAGTCCTGGTGACTTGGCATCCTTGCGACTGCGCTGGCGATACCGGCCTTCAGGTCGCCGAGCGCCTGCCGCAACTGGCCCGGCGGCATGAGGCGGGCGACCTGATGATAGCCATTGGGGCGGATTCCCTGGCCGAGCATGACCTGAACCCAGGAATCCACGCGGAACAGTTCGTCCGATGCCTGATAGGCCCGGGCGCTCTCGCGGAACAGCGCGATACGGCGGACGAGCGAGTCGGGGATGTCCATGGTCCGGCAACGCCGCCAGAAGGCGCTGTCGTCGCGTTCGGTGAGAAAATAGTGGAGAATGACAAAGTCCCGGACGCCCTCGAGTTCGGTGCGCGACAACTGGTTGTAGCGGTCGATCAGCGCCGCGTCGAAGCCATTGAAGGGGAAGTACTGCATCAGCCGCGTGACCGCGATCATGATGAGATGGATGCTGGTTGATTCGAGCGGTTCGATAAAACCGCTCGCCAGGCCCAGAGCGACGCAGTTCCTGTTCCAGACCTTGCGGCGGGTGCCGGTGCGGTACCGGATCAGGCGTGGGTCGAACAACGGCTCACCCTCGATCTGGTCGAGCAACAGCGCCTTCGCTGAATCGTCCGTCATGTGCTTGCTTGAGAAGACGAGCCCGTTGCCAATGCGGTGCTGGAGCGGGATTTGCCAGCGCCAGCCTGCCTCATGCGCGATGGCGCGGGTATAGGGAACGGCCGGGCCGACCGATTCAGTCTGAACCGCATAGGCGCTGTCGGTGGCGAGCCAATCGCCCCAATCTTCATATCCGGTCTCAAGAGTTCGTTCGATCAGCAGGGCACGAAAGCCGGTGCAATCGATGAACAGATCACCTGAGACAATTTGACCGGATTCGAGAACAAGTGATTGAATAAATCCAGTTTCTGATTCTTGTTTGATGCTGGCGATCTTGCCCTCGACGCGCTTTACTCCGTCTGCTTCGCTTCGCGCGCGCAGGAAGCGGGCGTAAAGTGTCGCGTCGAGATGATAGGCGTAGTTGATCTGGCTGTTGTCGCCAGTGGCAAACCTGCTCGCCTCGGCGGCCTGCAATTCGAAGCAATAATCGCCGATGTCGCCGGCGAAGCCCTCGGCCCGGGCCTGGAGCCAGAAATGATGGAAGTCGGCCATCCAGGTCGATTTGCCGAGCACCCCGAAGGAGTGGAGGTAGCGATCGCCGCTCCGTCCCCAATTCTCGAACGCGATGCCCAGCTTGAAGCTCGACTGGGTGGCGCGCATGAATTCCTGCTCGTCGATGCCGAGGAGGGAATGGAAGGCGCGGACGGTGGGAATGGTGGATTCGCCGACGCCGATCGTACCGATCTCATCAGATTCGACCAACGTGATGTCGAGCAGCCCGCCCAGTTGCTTGACCAGGGCGGCGGCGGCGAGCCAGCCGGCGGTGCCACCACCGGCGATGACGACCTTGCGCACGATCTGTCCGTCCATGCCGGCTTCTCCCATGTCCGTCAGCGATTCAGGCGGTTGAGCAGCATCGCACGCAGGCGGCGCGCCCTCATCTCGTCGAGCGGGGCGAGATTGCCGCGCGCTGCTTCCGGCAGGTGGGCGCCGGCTTGGTCGGCGGGGCCGAAGACATAATAGTCGAACAGCGCGCGCCACGCCCGCTTCTCCGGCTCGGGACGATCGCGCAGACTGAGCATCGCGTGCAGCAGCGTGTTCTGCGGCGTGTCCATGAAGGCCGGGGATGCGTTCCACCAATAGTTGATAAGCACGTTGAAGCGGTCAAGCGCCTCGACATGATGCCACCAAAGCGCCGGGTAGAAGAGCACGTCGCCCGGTTCCAGATCAGCGATCTCCCCGGCTGCAAGTGCCTCGGCGAAACGCGGATGGCGGTCGAGATCGGGGTTGCGGAAATCCACCATGCTGACGACCTGTCCTCCAGGAGTCGGTTCAAGCGGGCCGGGATAGAGATTGCATACCTGTTCGGGTGGGAACAGCGTGAAGCGGCGACGCCCGACCATGCAGCAGGCGATGTTGTTCGACATGTCGTAATGGGCAGACGCGATCGTGCGGTTGCCGATCCAGATGCTGACGATGGGCGGCGCGCTGCCGACCACGGCCGGGTCTAGCGCGAGGTCGTTCTCCCGGCGAAGGCCCGGCAGATAGGTGTCGAGATCGGTGGAACCGACATAATAGGAGGGCGGCCGATCGTCGTTCCATTCGACCTGGAGCCGGTCGAGCAGTTCGCCGAGCAGCATGCGACCGGCCTCGAAGTTCATGGCCGTCACATCGTCGTTGTAGAAGAAGCGCCCTTCGATCTCGGGGCGGCCGACAAAGCCGACGACAGGCTTCCCTGCGTAAAAGGATTTGAGATAGGCGATCGCTTCTTCCGGTGAGGACAGTCCTGCGCGCGCCAGCGGCCAGTCGCGCACGAGGCCCTTCAGGATGACGGGTTGCTGGGCCTCCATGAGCGCGTCGAGCGGGATCGCATCGGGCGCGACGCCGTCGATCACCCTGGTCCTGCGCGCGATGGCCGTCATCTGTTCGTGCTACCGGTCACGCGACTCCCGCCTTTCGGTTCTTGAGGTCGATCAGACGCCCAATATTGCCCATCGAGGCGATCACGAGGAAGGCGAGGGGCAGGAAGCCGCTTGTGTTGAGCCGTTCGAGGCGGGAGCCGTCGAGCTGCGCCAACGCGCCGCGAGCGATAGTGAAGAGATCGGGCAGCACATATTTACGCGCCTCGTCGAGTTCGATTTCGACGGCGACCGGCTCGATCAGGCCGGCTTGGTCAAGCGCCTCGAACATTGGCTGGTTCGCCTCGATTCCGGTGTAGATGGTTCGCAAAATTCCAGCAATATGTTCGAGATATGGCGTATTTCCACCATGTGGTAGGAAGAGTGGGAGCCCTTCGGTTCGGCTGACGCGGGAATGGTCGAGGTCGATATGGATCATCGGCTCGCCCTCTGTCCCGCCATCCTTGAAGCCGATCAGGAACGGGCCGCGCTGCAATATGGCTGGGACGTAGCGGCCCTGCCAGCCTTTCTCGCCAAGGAAGAGATTTTCGTCCCGGTCGAGCCCGAGCAGCGCGACGGCCTGCAGCGCACCGGTCTCGTCCCGCCGGAAGAAGATCGGATATTCGCGCTGGATCTCCTCGAACTCAGTGGGAAAAACCAGCACCTGGTTGACGCTGTCGCCGAACTCGGCGCGGTGACCGGCAATCACCCGCAGATCCGGGTGATCGACATTGTTCAACGGTACCCGGTTGGTCATGCGATGGTATCCAGCCCTTTTAAGCGTGCGGTCAGACGGATTTTCGGCGCTCTCCACCGCCGGACGGGCGTTGCCGGTCATGATGGGGCAAAGATCGACGAAGCTCAATTTCGAACGGGAAAAAGGCCGCTGCAAAACAGCGGCCTTCCTCCCCCAATATTGTCGATCGACAAGACGGATCAGAACTTGAAGCGTGCACCCAGCATGAAGCGGCGATCGAGTTCCTGGGCGAACCACAGCTCGGACTTGTCCCGGGCATAGGTACGGACGCTTTCCTCGAGCAGGTTGATACCCTCCAGCGTGACCGACACATTCCTGGTGACGTCATAGCTGATGTTCATGTCGAGCTGACCGAACGGCGCCGTGAACTCAGGATTGCGAGAGCCCTGGCGATTGATCCCGGAAAGGAACTTGTCGCGCCAGTTATAGGCAAGCCGCGCCGAGAGGCCGTTCTTGTCGTAGATCAGCGTTGCGTTGAACGTGTCGCTCAACCCGAGCAGCGCGAACTGATCTTCCGCCGGAATCGCCCCGATGTCGAAGCCGACATCGCCCCGGACCATCGTATAGGCGGCCGATACGCCGAGGCCGGTATTGCCAAGAAAATACTGGCCGGCAACTTCGATGCCCCAGATTTTCGCATCCTTGTTGTTGATCGGGCGCGAAACCTGGAATTGGTACAGCGGATCGCTTGTGTTCGCGTTCACGTCCAGCGTGTTGTTGATCGTCTTGACATAGTCATCACTCAGCGAATGCGTGACGGGATTGAAATTGGCGGCGAATTGCGTCGTCGCCGCCGC
The DNA here is from genome assembly GCF_028473665.1 of Sphingomonas sp. QA11. Lineage (GTDB taxonomy): Bacteria > Pseudomonadota > Alphaproteobacteria > Sphingomonadales > Sphingomonadaceae > Sphingomonas > Sphingomonas phytovorans. The sequence continues at coordinate 1,175,117 of NZ_CP098774.1, forward strand.
CACGGATCCGGTCGACTGGATCAATGCCGTCATCGCGAACAGGTTAACGTCGCTGGTATCGGCGCCAAGGCCCGCCAGCGCCGCTTTTGCGGCTCCGGAACGGCTTCCAGCCGCACCGGAGCTGGGGTCGCGCAGACCGAACAGGTCGCTGGTGAACTGGCCACGGCCGATGAAGTTGTGCACTCGCTTGTCGAACAGGCCGACCGATATGTAGCTGTCCGGCTTGAAATAATATTCGAGCGAGACGTCGAAATTGTCGGACGTGATCGGCGAAAGCTGGGCATTGCCCCTCGTCGCCGACGCAATGCCACCATTGTTGATCGGGCGCGGCGGTCCGGCCACCGTCGTGGCGGTAAACAGATCGCTGTAGTTTGGGCGGGCGATCGACTTGCTGAACGAGAAACGCGCGACGAGATTGTTCATCGGCTCGATCCGGAAATCGAATGACGGCAACAGGTTATTATAGCTGCCCTTGCCGGTTATGAAGTTGCTCTGATTGGAGATAACGACGGTGAAGTCGTTGTCCGACACCCAGTTGATCGCGCCCGGCACAGCTTCCAGCGACGTCGTGGTCGATTTGGTGCTCTCATACCGGACGCCGGCGACCATGCTGGCTTTGCGCCCGGCGATCTCGCCGTTCCAGGTCATCTGACCATAGGCTGCCCAGATGGTTTCCTTGACCCGGTTATCCTGGTTGCTGGTGATGCCGATGGCATTCCCCGCCTTGGCGTAATAGGGGGAAAGGATGGAATAGAGATTGGCGGCGTTGCCACGGAAAGCGAGCTGCGAGGCAGGGTCGCCGCCCGGATTATACTGGTTGAACTTGCATTCGAGGCAGAACGCCTGGAGCGCACCCGGCGCGAGCTTGTTCACGTCGCCCGGGTTGGTGATGCCCCAGTCACCCAGCGTCTGCTGGGTGGAGACGAAGGTCTGGCGCATGTCGGCGGTCCGGTAGTTACCGCCAAAGTCGAAACGACTGCCGCCGCCGAGGTCCCAGCCGAAGTCGGCCCGGATTTCCTTCACGGTCTGTTTCTGGGTCGAAGCGTTGGTACGACCGACCTGCGATCCGACGTCGTTGACGTCGAGCGCGCCATTGCCGGCACTGCTGATCGTCACCTTCTGCTGCGGAATGCCGCCGCTGCCATAATCGACCGAGTGCGCCGCCACGACATTGGCGCCCATGCCGACCAGGGTCGAGCTCTGGCCGTTGGCGTTGTCCGGGCGGCTGTCCGACTTGCTGATATGACCGTCGAGATTCAGCGAGAAGTTCTCGGCAAAGTCCCATTTGGCGTTAAGCCCGTAATCCTGAAGCGTGCTCTTCTGGGCGCGAGATTGCGCTTCGAAGCCTTCGTCCTTCGCGCCGTTGATCGTCTCGTGGAGATAGGTCGCGGTGGCGACCGTGGGGTTGCCGTCGAAGGTGACGACGTCGAACGGCCGGCTGAACCAGTTGGACAAATCCGAACGGGTCTCGCGCTGCGTGTTCTGCGCATACAGGGCGTCGGCGGTCAGGGTTAGGGAGTCGGTCGGTCGGAATTGCAGGACGGCCTGGCCGTTGAAGCGCTCGCGCGTGCCTTCGGCATAGTGATAACGGCTGTCATTCGGGATCGCGACGAGTTGGTTGGGGTTTTTCGGCGCGTTGTTGACGACGGTGCAATTTGAAGCAGGTGTGCTGGTGGGGCAGATCTGCGGTATGGCATCGGCACCAGGAATCGCGCCCGGTATGTTACGCGCGAATCCACCCGTAAGGAACGTGCTGTACGGGATGATATTCCAGTCGTTCGACGTGGCGCTGATCGAGGTGTAGTTGCGCTTCTGATAGCTGCCGAACAGCGAGACGCCGAACTTCTCGGACGGGTCCGTCCAGTTCAGCACACCGGATACCTCGGGCGTGACCTTGGAGCCGCAGTCGAGGCAGCCGTTGACACTGGTATCGTACACTGCCTTCGCGCCGATGCTGCCCGAAAGACCCGAGGGTCCGTCAAGCGGATGTCGCGAGACAACGTTGATCGTCGCGCCGATGCCGCCTGAAGGAATCGCGGCGCGGCCGGTCTTGTAGACTTCAAGCGTCTTCACGCCTTCCGAGGCGAGGTTGGAAAAATCGAAGGAGCGGCTGGTGCCCTGCGCGCCATCGGCATTCTGGTCACCGCCGACCACGGACACGATCGAGGTCGCCAGGGTGCGGCCGTTGAGCGTGACGAGATTGTAGTTGGGCCCGAAGCCACGCACCGTGACCAGTGCGCCCTCGCCGTTCGTGCGGTTGATCGACACGCCGGTGATGCGCTGCAGCGACTCGGCCAGGTTGGTATCGGGAAATTTGCCGATGTCTTCGGCAGAGATCGCATCGACCACGCCGGAAGAGTTCCGTTTGATCGCAATGGAACGCTCAAGGCTGGCGCGAATGCCGGTAACGACGATATCCTGCTCGGCGTCGCTGGCCTGCCCGTCGGCCACGTTGACTGTCTTTTCCGGATCAGCCTGTGCCAGCGCCGCGCCCGGCATCATCAGGCACGCGGCGACAGCGATCACCGATGTGGAGCGCGCAAGCGCCGACGAACGTCCAAAGCTCTTCCCAAAGCTTTTCATAATCACCCCTCCTCAACGACGCTCTCCGACAGGCGTCGACATTGTTTTTGACGAGCAGGCTTCGTGCCTCTCGATGGTAACGCTACCAAAATGTCTGACGTTGTCAATTGGAGTTGAGTGCAATCCGAAGGGGGATTGAACCAAAATGGCTTGATTTATCATGGTTTTGGAGGGAGGTTATCGATGTTAACGTTCTCAATTCTGCTGACGCTCTCGCGCCACCGAGGAAATCCGGGTCAAATGTAGCGACTGACTCGATATCTGTTGCCGGGATCGGGGAGTCTGGTCGACGTCGCGACAGGCAGGCGCCCGCACTATTCCACGCGCTCAGCCTGCGGATAGGTTGCGATCGTGCAGCAGGGGTTGCATTGCCAACAGCGCCTGGGCGCGATTCTGCACGCCCAGTTTTCTGAAGCTCGCGGAGAGGTGGGCCTTGATGGTCGCCTCGGTAACGCCGAGATCGCCTGCAATCTGTTTGTTCGAGCGGCCGTCCGCCAGCGCGAGCAATACGCGAAGCTGCGCATCGGACAGTTTCCGCAAGTCCCGCTGAGCGTCCTGGGCTCGCCCGTCCGCCACGGCCCCAGGCAGGGGGAATACCGCGATCCCCTCAAGTACCCGGCGCAAGGCAGCCGTCAGTTCGTCGACCGGCCATGTTTTCAGGAAATAGCCAACGGCGCCCAGCGCGCGGGCGGTCTCCACCGTTTCCAGACCGGCGCTTGCGGAAAGAATCACAATCGGGACCGGGCCGAGCTGCCGTTGGATCTGGAGGAAGCCGGAGAAGCCGAATGATCCCGGAAGCGCTGAGTCGAGGATGGCGAGACGATAGCTGCGGTGGAGGCGTGCCAGCGCCTCAGCCTCGATGACGGTGCCGGCCGTGTCGATAACGATGGAAGGCGCAACTGACCGCGCCACCAGGACCAGCCCCTCCCGCACAAGCGGATGGCCGTCCGCTATCAAGATTCGGGCTGCAAACGCCACCGGATACTCAAGGCAACATTCAACATATGTCGACATCTTTACGTGAATTCCGGCCTACGGTCTAGGGAATGTGAGTTCGAAATGGAGTAGTGTCGTATAAAAACTCATACAATCTTAGGATAATCGGGTAGTGGTATCTGTGATGAAGAGAAAATGACTAAAAGTACGTACAATTACGTATAACATTATACCTTAGTCTAATCATCGCACGTTTCGCAAATCACTTTAAATCGATGGTAACCAGAAAAACCACTCTTCTCGTGTATGGAGATGCATGGGGACTGTAGGATGCCGAAAGGCCCCGGTGGTTCAAAATCTGCCGAAATGCTGGTTGTCGGTGGCGTCTTGTTTGCCGGCATGCCTGCTTACGCTGCTACGCCTGCCTGCATATCTGTTTCCAATGTTGCCTCTACCGCCTTCACTCTTGGTGGAGCCGGCGGGTCGCTCAATTCCAACGTTGCAACGATCCGCATCGACGAGCTGCTCGACCTGACGCTATCGCCAGGATCGGGCACTGTCTCCATTCCCACCAAGGAACTGGCAGCGGTGCCGTTCGTCCTGGTCAATACCGGCAATGGTCATGAGGCCTTTCTGCTCGGCGGCCGGATCGACGGGGCCCAGGCCGTGGTCGAGGGCTTTGCCGTGGACCGGGATGGTGACGGCCATTTCGACGGCGCGACCGATCTGGCGATCGATCCTGCCTCCGCGACGCCGCCGCTCGCACCCGGTGCATCGCTGCGGCTGCTCGCGCTGGTTCGGGGTGGCGCTGCGGCTGCCAGTGCCACGCTCGTCGTAACCGCGCGCGCGGCGACCGGATCGGGTCGCCCGGGCAGCGAATTTCCGGGCCAAGGGGACACCGGGTGCGACGCCGTGGTTGGAGCCTCAAGCGGGCTTGCCACGGCCACGGTTGCGCTCAGCGTCGCGCCTGGCACTGACACGGGCCAGATCGCACTGGTCAAGTCGCAACGCATCGATGCGCCGGGCGGCGGCGCCGATCCTGTGCGTGGCGCGACGGTCACCTACACCATCGAATCCCGCTTCGGCGGGACCGGTGTCGTCCGGGCGGCGCGCGTCGCCGATCCCATCCCAACCGGCACGGCCTATGTGCCCGGCAGCCTCCGCCTGGACGGCACCGCACTAACTGACGCCGCCGACACCGATACCGGCGATTTCGACGGCTCCGCCATCCACGTCGCGCTCGGCGACGTGCCCGCGCCGGTGACGCGCACGATCCAGTTCCAGGTCACCATCCAATGAGGAGTAGCATCATGTCCCACCTTATGAAGTTAGGCGGCGCCGTGGCGCTGCTCGCGATTCCGGCGGCCGCACTGGCCCAGCCGGTCGATCTCACGGCGCGCGCGATGGTCGAGCAGCGCAAGGCGGCGCCTGACGGCACCACGAAGATCACCCTGGCACCGGCTGCCCGGGTCACGCCCGGCGACCGGATCGTCTACCAGCTCAGCTATCGCAATACCGGCCGCGAACCGGCGCGCGACCTGGTGATCGCCAATCCGGTGCCGGCAAACCTGGTTTATGCCGGGACGGCGGAGGGTTCCGCCGAGCCAGAGCTGTCGGTCGACGGCACCCGCTTCGGCCGCCTCCAGCAACTCACCGTCCGCACTGCCGACGGCAAGGTCCGTCCTGCCCTGTCCGCGGATGTCCGGGTCGTGCGCTGGCGCCTCAACGATCCTGTTCCCGCTGGCGGCTCTGGGCAGGTCGCATTCAGGGCAATTCTGAAGTGATTTAACTTACTATTATAACAGGGAGTATTTCCATGAAACTCATCCATAGATTGGAACTGCTGGGCGGGGCAGCCATCACTGCCCTGATCGGAACTCCAGCCTTTGCACAGGAGACGCCAGCCGGCACGAGCATCGCCAACCAGGCAAGCGTCACCTATTCGGTTGGCGGTACGCCGCAGACCAGCACGTCCAACACCGCGACGTTCCTGGTCGATAAAAAGGTCAATTTGGCGGTTGCCGAAGTCGGTGGCGCGGCCACGCGCGTGGCGATCGGTTCAACCGATCAGGTGACGACCTTCACCGTGACAAACCTGACCAACTCGGTGCAGGATTTCCGCCTCGTCCCCGGGCAGCAGACCGTATCGATCCCGCTGCTCGGTACTGATGACTTTAACGTCAACAACATGCGCGTGTTCGTCGATTCCAACGGCAATGGCACCTATGATGCCGGCGTCGACACGGCGACTTTCATCGACGAACTGGCGCCCGATGCGACTGTCACGGTGTTCATCGTCGCCAACATCCCCAACACGCAGGGCATCCACACCGCCATCGTCAGCCTGGACGCGATCGTCGCGGCCGGCGGCGGCGCGGGCACGCTGGGCGCCGATCTGGTCGCGACGTCGTTGCTGACGCCGGATTCGCCGAACACGGTCGACATTGTCTTCGCTGACGGCGCGAACGTGCTCGATCTGCCACGCGACGGTCAGCTCTTTGCGTTCGATGCCTATACGATCGACACGGCCGCGGTCACCATCAGCAAGACCTCGCGGGTGGTAAGCGATCCGTACAATCTGCTGGTGAATCCCAAGGCAATTCCGGGTGCTACGGTGGAATATTGCATCACGGTCACCAATGCCGGCCCCGGTATTGCCACCGGGGTGAGCATGTCCGATGCCGTGCCGGCCAACACGACCTATGTGTCCAACTCGCTGACCGTCGGCGGCCTCGGGGTCGGTGGCCAATGCGTGTTGAACGGCACGATCGAGGACGACGATACCACTGGGCCCGACGAATCGGATCCCTATGGCGGCTCGTTCGACGGCACCACGGTTCGCGCGACTTTCGGCAGCGTACTGCCGTTGATCCCGCTCACCGCCTCGTTCCGCGTGGTTCTCAACTAGCCCACGCGGATCGGGTCTTCCTCTCCGGTACGCGGCCCCCTCCTGCGTGCCGGGGAGGATTAAGCCCATGGCGATCTTCCGCTTCTTCGCCCCGATCGCGCGCGCGGTCGCGATGGTCGTCATCCTGACGCTTGCCATTTGCGGCCCGACCGCGCGGGCGCAGACGATCAGCAACACTGCCTCGCTTACCCGCACCGTGAATGGTGGCGACAGCGTCGTGCTGTCCAATACCGTATCCTTCACTGTCCTCGGCAAGCTGCCCACGCGGTTCGATTTCCGCCAGTTGCCACCCGGCTTCGCATTGCAGGGCATGGCATGCGGCGCGGGCTCCAACTTCACCCCGGCGCCGGTTTCAGCCAGCGAGCTGGCGGCCGCCAGGCCGCTCGACGTGCTCGATATCGACAGCCCGCTGATCCTGGTGCTCGAGGCGCCGGGCGAGAACCGCGATCCGCTGACACGGGAGACCGTCCGGATCACCGAGCATACCGCGAGCCGTCAGGGCACGGTCGTGCTGCTCGAGACTGGTCCGAACACGGGCGTCTTTGCCGGCGGCATGCCCGCGACGGGGCAATATGGTGCACTCGCCGCCTGCGACCTCGGCCTTCACCGCGCCGACGGCAATCTCGTGCTCGACTTCGCTGGCAGCGACTATAGCCTGGCCTCGACCGCCTCGCTGCTGCTCGATCCCGAAGGCTATGTGTTCGATTCACGTACCGGCGACCTGGTCGATGGCGCGACCGTGACCCTGATCGACGATTCAACGGGTGCGCCGGCGGCGCGGGTCTTCGGCGACGACGGAGTCAGCGCCTATCCCGCGACCGTGATCAGTGGGGGGACGGTGACTGATGCGGGAGGCAAGGTCTATCGTTTCCGTCGCGGCAATTTCCGTTTCCCGCTCGGGCCGCCGGGACGGTACCGGCTGCGCATCGTGCCGCCGGATGGCTATACCGCGCCGTCGGCGGTGACGCCCGCTGCGATAGCGTCACTGCCCAATTCGGTCGGTGGTTTCATCATCGAGGACGCATCCTATGGCGGCGTGCTCGTCCTTCAGGGCACGGCGCCGATCCGGGTCGACATCCCGCTCGACCGGGCGACGTCGGGCGCGTTGGTGCTCGACAAGACGGCGTCGGTGCGTGAGGCCGAACCGGGCGATTTCGTGCAGTACCGGCTTGAATTGCGCAACACCGGCGTCGCCGCGGTGATCAAAGTCGGCCTCACCGATACCTTGCCGCGGGGACTGCGCTATCACGCAGGGTCGACACGCGGCGTATCCGAGCCTCTCGTCTCCGCCGATGGGCGGACGCTCAGCTTCACCCTGGCGTCGCTCGCCAGTGGAGCAACCGCGCAGATGACCTATCTCGTCGAGATAGTGCCGGGTGCTCCCCAGGGCGAGGCGGTCAACAGCGCGGCGGCAAGCGCGTCGGGCTCAGCCGCGAGCAATCTCGCCAGCGCCTCGGTGCGGATCCGTGCGCCGCTGTTCACCGATGCCTTCACCGTGATCGGACGGGTCACCGAGGGCGGCTGTCATGATCCCGAGCGCGGCCGCAAGGGCGTCCCGGGCATCCGGCTGCTGATGGAAGACGGCACCTATGTAGTCACTGATGCCGACGGGCTCTATCATTTCGAGGGCGTTTCCCCGGGCACCCATGTCGTCCAGATGGATCTGGCCAGTGTGCCCGCGACGCACGCGCCGGTGGTGTGCGACGCCGACACGCGGGTCGCGCACAGTCCGATCTCGCGCTATGTCGAGGGCGGCGGCGGAAGCCTGCAGCGGGTCGATTTCCAGCTTCGCCTGACAGGCAAGGCTGCCGCCGCCGCTGACCTGCTGCCGATCACCCCGCTCGGCGACGCGCAGGCCGCGGGCAATCGCGACGACTGGCTCGCGGTCGCCACGCCGGGCGTCGGCTGGCTGTTCCCGGACGAGAACCACAATCCCCGCGCGCCCGCCGTCCGCGTGGTGGTCCGTCATGACGTCGCCCAGCGCGTGGCGCTGACGCTGAACGGCAAGCCCGTCGATCCGCTGAGCTTCGACGGGACCGATAACGACAAAGCACGCAACGTCGCCATATCGCGCTGGACCGGCCTGGCGCTGATCGATGGTGACAACCGACTCGAGGCGCGGGTGCTTGGGGCTGACGGTAGCGTGGCCGCCACGCTGACCCGTATCGTCCATTACGCCAACACCCCGGCCCGGGCGACCTATGTGGCCGAAAAGTCCCGGCTGGTCGCTGACGGCCTGACGCGCCCGTTGATCGCGGTGCGGGTGACTGACAGCGAGGGGCGGCCAGTGCGCGCGGGGACGATTGTCCCGTTCCGCGTCGATCAACCTTATCGCGCTGCCCAGCAGGTTGCCGCTGAGCAGGGCCGCCAACTCGCGGGGCTCGAACGTACTCAGACGACAGCTCAAGTGGTGGGTGACGAAGGGCTTGCCTTCATCGCGCTTCAGCCGACGCGTCAGGCGGGCATGGTGCGGATCGCCGTCACGCTGGCCGATCGCGAGCGCGAACTGGTCAGCGAGGTGAAGGCGCGTCTCACCGCGCCGGCGCAGGACTGGGTCGTGGTCGGCTTCGGCAAGGGAACGCTTGGCTACGACATTCTCTCCGGTGCTGAGCGGACTGCGAGAGGGAAGCGCGGCGAGGTCGTCACCGACGGTCAGCTTTCGCTTTATGCCAAGGGCCGGATCAAGGGATCGTGGATGATGACCATTGCCTATGACAGCGACAAGGACGAGCAGCGGCTGCGCGACCGCGGGGTGCTCGGGACGATCGACCCGAACCGCTATTACACCGTCTATGGTGACGGAACCCTGCAGGGCTATGACACGCAGAGCCGACGTAAGCTCTACCTCCGGCTGGAACGGCGCGATTTCTATGCGCTGTACGGCGATTTCGAGACTGGCCTCGTCGATACCAAGCTCGGTCGCTACAGCCGGACGATGAACGGCGTGAAGGCAGAGTTCGCCAGCAATCGGGTCCAGTTCACCGCCTTCGCGGCGAATGACGACAGCCGTTACGGCCGCGACGAAATCCAGGGCAACGGCCTGTCCGGTCCATACCGTCTGTCAGCGCAGAATCTTGTACCCAACAGCGACAAGCTGCGGCTGGAGACGCGCGACCGGTTCCGGCCTGATCGCGTGCTCAACAGCCAGTTGCTGACTCGCCACATCGACTATGACATCGATCCCGTCGCGGGTACGCTGCGGTTCCGCGAGCCTGTCCTGAGCCGCGATTCCGATCTCAACCCGATCTTCATCGTGGCTGACTATGAAACCTATGGCGGCAGCAAGAAGCTTGCCGCGGGCGGCCGCGCCACCGTGAAGGTCGGCCGTGCCGAGATCGGCGCAACGCTGTTGCGGGACGAGACAAGTGGGAACGGCACCGTTGCCGGCATCGACCTGCGTTTCAAGGCAACCGCGAACACCGAAATTCGCGCCGAGGCAGCGACCGGCGGCAGGGATGGGATCGGAAAGGGCCAGGCATGGCTCGCCGAGGTGGAGCATCACGGTCCCCGCGCTGATATGCTCGCCTATGTCCGCCAGCAGGATCGCGTTTTCGGGCTCGGCCAGCAGAATCTCGGCGAGGCTGGGACGCGCAAGATCGGCGTTGACGGCCGGCTCAAGCTGGGCGGGCGCTGGTCGCTGGCCGGTTCAGCATGGTATCAGAGCGACCTGGACGAGGCGGCGCGGCGCATCGCGGGCGACCTAAAGGTCGAATATCGCCGCCAGACCGGCACGCTATATGCGGGTATGCAGGTGGCGTCCGATCGCGGGATCGGCGGCACGGCGCTCGATTCGCGGCTATTGACGCTGGGTGGCACGCGGAATCTGTTCAAGAACAAGCTTGAGTTGAATGCGGAATCGCAGGTCCCGCTTGGCGGCAAGGATGCGAGTGTCGATTTCCCGGCACGCCAGCGGATCGGCGCTTCATGGCGTTTCAACGACTGGCTGAAACTGATTGGCGGCTTCGAATATGCCAAGGGAGACAAGTTCACCGCCCAGACCGGCCGTTTGGGGTTCGACGTCGCGCCCTGGGGCGGCGCCCGCCTGCTGACCACGCTCAATCAGGGTGCGATCGGCGAAAATGGCTCGCGCACCTATGCGCAATATGGCCTCAGCCAGTCACTGCCGCTCGGCAAGCGCTGGACGATCGACGCGACGGTTGATTCGAGCGGTACGTTATCCGGCCACATCCCGCGCGGCGACATCGTCAATCCGTTTCATCCGCTCGCGTCGGGCGGGTCGTTGAGCAGCGACGGGATCAACGGCGATTTTGTTGCTGCCACGCTGGGCGCAACCTATCGCGGTGCGCTGTGGAGCTGGAACGGACGAGTCGAGTATCGTACCGGCACGCGCGAGCGGCGTTGGGGCGTGACCAGCAACCTGCTGCGGACGCTGGGACAGGGAAGCACGATCGCCTCCAGTATCCGGGCCTATCGGGTCCGCGAGGCGAGCGGCGCGGTCGCCTCGTCGATTGACGCGGATGTGGCGCTGGCGGTGCGTCCGCTCGATAGCCGCTGGTCGTTGCTGGAACGCTTCCAGCTCCGCCAGGAAGGGGCGGGCGCCGGGATCAGCGCCAGCAACGCGCTGGCCGTGCCGACCTTCGCGGAAGGGACGAACACCACGTTCCGGGCAATCAACAATGTCGCGGTCAATTACCGGACCGGCAGCGAAGGGGGCCGTCACGGCCTCGAGGCGAGCGTCTATTACGGCGCGAAATATGTCCGCGGGCGCTACGCCGACGAACGGGTCGACGGGTTCCTCGACGTGGTCGGGGTCGAGATCCGCAAGGACGTGACCGGGCACCTCGATATCGGTGGCAATGCAAGCATGCAGCATAGCTGGACCAGTGGCACGGCGCAGCTGTCGCTCGGCGCATCAGTCGGTGTGTCGCCGGGCAAGAATCTCTGGTTCACGGCTGGCTACAACATCACCGGCTATCGCGACCGGGATTTCGAGGAGGCGCGCTGGACGCGGCAGGGGCCGTACATCACGGCGCGGCTGAAGTTCGACCAGCTCTCGTTGCGGGACATGGCGCGACCGATCCTGGGGCGTGGGCAATAACGGCGTTCCCGCGCGATCCGTTCCAGGGCGTTGCACCTCGACGACATCTCCGGCAGGCAGCGCGCGATCGACTCGGGAGACCGCACGATCGACCGTTTCACAAGGCAAGCGCGCCCAGGCGCCGGGAGATTTGAAGCATGACCATCACTCGCATCGACGCGGGGGCTCGCATGAGCCAGGCAGTAGTCCATGGCGATACCGTGTATCTGGCAGGGCAGGTCGGCGCACCGGGCGAAAGCGTGACCGCGCAGACGAAGGCGATCCTCGTCCAGGTGGAAGAACTGCTGGCGCGCGCTGGAAGCGGCAAGTCGAAGATCCTCGCGGCGACGATCTGGCTCGCCGACATGAGCGATTTCGGCGAGATGAATGCGGTGTGGGATGCATGGGTCGACGGGCAGGACGCCCCCGCGCGCGCCACCGGCGAAGCGAAGCTCGCAACGCCTGACTACAAGGTCGAGATCATCATCACCGCTGCTCGCTGAGCCGGCATTCGGGAAGCACGGGACCAGGCGTGGTTCCGTGCTATTCCCCCAATATCTTGCGCTGGGTCACCACTGCGGCGCCGCGCGCATCGATCTCGAAACCCGTGACATGGAAACCATGGCGCAGGTTGAGCAGGATCATCGAGTTGTTCTCCGCGCGCGTGCGGGTCTCGACCTGATGATAGCCAAGCGCCCTGATTTCCTTATGCTGGCGCTCCATCAGCCGTGCCGCAAGGCCGATGCGCCGCGCTTCCGGCGCGACTCCACCAAGCCAGCTGTAGAACAGTCCGGTCCCGCGCCGATAGCCGAGCTTGAACCCCGCGGGCGTATTATCCTGGCGCCGCGCGAGCAGCAGATGCGGATCGGCGACGTGCGGCAACCGGTCGGCGAGATACGCCGGATCGAAGGTTGCGAATACCACCCCACAGAGCGGGAGGAGCAGCGCGAGCGCTTCGTTTGTGTTGCCTGAGAAGGTTTCGATGAGCAGTCCGTCGGACGGAAGGGGGATTGGCGACATCAGCCTTATCTGCCGTGCATCGCGCTCTTCCGCCAGTCCTGAGCGGGCATAGCCGGATTCCAAGGCGCGAGGCGTCGAGCGTGAAGATGCGTTCCTCTGCCTCCGTGCCGCGCAATGACGAATGGGTTCGATGCCGCACGGCGGTTCACTGATTTAATTTATAGATATTGAGAATCATTCGCAATTATGCGAAGGCTTGTCTTCGAACCAATGGGCAGGAGAGTCTCATGCGTCGACAGAGTGGAGCAGCCGCCGGTGCAATGGCGACCGCGTTGACGATCCTCGCATTCGCGCTGCTTGTCCTCGCCGCAACACGCTGGGCCGAAAACGGATGGGGTTCGGCCGCCTGGCTTGCCGTCTTTGTGGCGATGTGCGTGATCCGTGTGCCTCATTCCCTCCGTAACCGGGCGAATATCGTCGTGGACGCCCACAAGGATGTCTTCGAGATCGGCCTTCTTGCGATGATGTTCACTACGATGATGCTGCTGCCGCTGTTGCATCTCGCAACCGGCGCTTTTTCGTTCGCGGCGTACCGCCTGCCCGACTGGGTGATCTGGATCGGCGTCCTGGCCCAGCTTCCATTCCTCTGGCTGTTCTGGTGCAGCCATGCCGATCTCGGACGCAACTGGAGTGCGGGGCTTGAGGTGCGTGAGGACCACACATTGGTGATGGACGGGGTGTATGCCCGCATCCGTCATCCGATGTATCTGGCGATCTGGATTTCGGTGCTTGCGCAGCCTTTGCTGGTGCAAAACTGGATCGCCGGTTTTCTCGTCATTCCCGCCTTTGCCGCGATGTGGTTTATTCGTGTGCCCAGGGAGGAAGCTCTGATGCGTGCGCGCTTCGGCGCAGCGTATGACGATTATTGCCGCAAGGCCGGCCGGATGATGCCGAGGGCGTCATGATGTATGTGCCCATTGCGGGTGCGGCATCGCCCGTCCTGCCCGAGGTGATGGTGATGCAGGCGGCGCGACTCTGGCGTCAGGCGAGAAATGCCGGTGATCCGGTGCAGCCCGTATTGCATGGCCTGTTCGCATCCCATGGGTACGACATGCTCGCACCGACCTTCGACAGCGTGATGACGCTGTGCGAAAGCCGGTTCGACCGATCGCTTTGTACAGGATGTCCGCTCGCGCCTTCGTCTGACGAACGCCTGTTGTGCCGGCTGTTGGCATCTCCGGAAGAGCTTTCCCGCATCGCGCCATGTCGAAATTCGGGTTCAAGAGGAATCGAGGCGGCGCTCGGGTGCGCACTCGTCTCGGCACGCATCATGGCAATGGCTGCAATGGAAGGGCGACCGCAATGACTGACTCCCCGTTTGCGTCCGATACCGCTTCGCGCCGTTTTCGCGCGACGCGACCAAACCGGATCGAGAAGGCGCTGACTCAATGGCTGACCCGCACCGCAACGGTCACCGCGGTCGAGCCCTTGTCGCCGCGTTTTCGGTTGATCGACCTTGAGGGCGAGGCATTCAGGCATGTGGCCTGGACCGCAGGCGACAAGATCCAGGTGATACTCGGCGGTCTCCTTACCGCGCGGACCTTTACGCCGATGTCATGGGATGCGCGGCAGGGACGTACACGCCTTCTCGTCTGGTCGCATGGCGAGGGGCCGGGCACTGAATGGGCGACAGGATTGGCACCCGGCGATGCCTGCCAGTTTTTCGGGCCGCGGCGTTCGCTCGACGCCGGCGATCCTGCCACGCCGCTTGTCGTGTTTGGCGACGAGACATCGTTCGGCCTGGCTGCTGCGCTGGCCGGGCGTTCGGGCGCGGAGCCTCCCAGGCTGTTTTTCGAAGTCTCCGAGCCGGACGAATGTCGGCACGTGCTGCGGCGGATCGGCGGGGAGGAGGCCATGCTGGCTCAGCGAACCAAGGACGACGCCCATCTGGAAGCGATGGCCCTGCAGCTTGCGGCTCTCGATACCGGGGCTTCGCTATACGTGGTGACGGGGCGGGCACCGGCGATCAGGCGGATCGTCACCATTCTGAAGGCAGGAGGCGTTCCTTCCTCGCGACTTCGTACCAAGGCGTATTGGGCGCCGGGCAAGGTCGGGCTGGATTGACGTTGCAGCATCGATCACCGCCGATCCAGCCCGGAGTCTCCGAAGAGACCTGCTATCCTGGGGTCTCGAAATCCAGCGTCACCTCCTCGATCAGGAACTGGGCGCGCAAGGTTTCCGCCAGGATGCGCGCACCATAGGCATCGACATCGATTGCTTCGATCTGGATCCTGATCAGGCCGGCGGAGCGCCGGATCAGCGCGAAGGCAGGGACCAGTCCGCGCCGTGCGAACTGGCCGAACACGCGTGGGATCAGTTCGGGATCGTCGACACCCTGGACCCGGTATCGCGCGACGGGACGTGGCGGCTCCATCACGGCGCTGCCATCGCCGGTGCCCTGCCGCGCGCGATCGTCGCGCGGGCGAGCCGGTCTGCCGCCAGGTTGACCGCGATGCCGGCCTGCTCGGCATCCGCCCAGACCTGGTGGAGGCGATCCGGGATCGCGTCGATCCGGGCGGCGACCTCGTCGCTATCCCAGCCGAGATACTCAGCGCAGACGTTGATGATCCCGCCGGCATTGACGACATAGTCGGGCGCATAGAGCACGCCGCGCTCAGCCAGAGCGGTGCCGTCCTCCTCACATCCGAGCTGGTTATTCGCCGCACCGCAGACGATCGCGGCGCGCAGTTTCGGGATCGACCGGGCGTTGAGGACGCCGCCCAGTGCGCAGGGAGCGAAGATGTCGCAACGCGCCTCGATCACGGCGCCAAGCGACGCCACTTCCGCACCCGTCCGCGTCGCGACCGCTGCGGCGACCGCTGAACGCGGTTCGGCGACGATCAGCCGTGCACCGGCCTCGTGGAGCAGATCGGCAAGAGACGCGCCGACCGAGCCGAGGCCCTGGATGGCAACGGTGCAATCGCCAACCGGTCGCCCGAGGCGATGTTCGGCTGCCGCCTGCATGGCGCGGAAGACGCCCAGCGCCGTCCAGGGCGATGGATCGCCACCCGGCCGCCCGTCGCGAGGCGGCAGGCCGGCGACGTAGCGAGTGTGCCGCGCCACCTCGGTCATGTCGCCGACGGTGGTGCCGACATCCTCGGCGGTGACGTAGCGGCCGCCCAGTTCCTCCACTGCCTCACCAAAGGCACGGAACAATGCGGCGCGATCGAAATCGCCCTCAGGGCGGCGCAACACTGCCTTGCCGCCGCCGAGCGGCAGGCCGGCAAGCGCGTTCTTGTAGCTCATCCCTTCGGCGAGGCGGAGCGCGTCCTGTGTCGCCTCGGTAAAATGAGGGTAGGTCCATAGCCGGCATCCGCCAGCGGCCGGGCCGAGCAGGGTGGAATGAAGCGCGATGACGCCGTCCAGTCCGCCGGCGGAATCCTGCAGGCGCACGACCTGTTCGGGCGGATGCGCATCATGCGCACGAGAAAAATCCATGTGGGGTAGCTCCGGAAAACACTGAATTACGTATGCGGCGTGGCGGATGCGTCCCGCGCCAGCGCCTGTGACCGATGGGATCAGATCGCGAAGATCTGCCCGGTCGTAATTCGGGTCCGGGTAATAAGTCGGATCGAGGCGCAGGCGGGGACGCCAGGCATTCGGGCGCACGAAGACAGGGCGTGAGCCGCTGCTTTCTTCGTCACTACCATCATGCCTTGCACGGTCTTGCGGTTCCTCGGACGACCACGCGATTCTTCATCGCTGCAGCCCCGATAGCTGGCCGAGAATGAAAAATCCGCAACTTTTTTTGCGATAGTCGTAAAAATCGCTCATGCATGGGTTCGACGGATTCGAGGAAAAGTCGCCCCGAGGGGGCACGGACCTGAACGTCGCAAGCGTGATGCGGTGTGGTTGACCCCAGTTAACAAAATGCTCAGGACGAAATGTCCTCGCGCTTTCCATTGGAGGGAACTTTAAAATCCGCGATGTGAGGCGATTAAACCGGAACGGTACCAGTTCAGGTTGACTCTGCATCGACGCAAGATGGTTTCTGGATGTTGCAGTGGCGAATGAAGCCGGCGTTTCATTCTAAAATGGTTGCAACACTTCTTTCGCTCTATTCTCCGTATGCTATTCAGTTCCGGCGCGGTGGAGGGATGTCTGATGCACATCGTCGGCGCTGTCGCAGCGCATGGATTCAGGTGGATTGCCCGCCACACATCTGCGGTGCGGGCGCGCCATCTGGCTGGGGCAACTCTTCGCCGGCGGGGCCGTCCACGCTCGATCATCGTCGCGTCGCCCTCTGATGTCGCGCACGCTGGCCGGTCGGGTTTTGAGCCTGGGAAGCGCTTCCGGTTTCAAGTCTTGCCCGGGTCCAGTCTCATATCGTTGCCGAACCCCGTTCTCCTCGGAATCCAACTCTCGCCGATGAGCGGTTCCGGGCAGGAAAGCACTGGAGAAGCGAATGCGGCGACCTTTCATCCATATTAATTTCGCTACGGAAGACGTTTGCAGCGTTCGGCAGCCGCAAGGCATTTCGGGCAATATTTCCTGCGGGGACGACTGGCACAGGGTCCATATCCTGAGGGAGCGCTACGACGCCATCGCGGTGGGCGGGAAGACGTGGAACATAGATCGCCCGCGCCTCACCGTTCGTCCGGAGAAGCTGGGTCGAGAGCCGCGCAGGCAACCGAACCGGGTGATCTTCGCCGGATCGCACCCCTGCGCGATGTCGCATCCCGGAGCGCCGGCCTTCGTTATCAGCTCGCACCATCATGTCGACCCGAGCGCGGTTGCCCTGGCGATGACAGGGCATGACCTGCATGGTCCGTTGGAATCCCTCTACGATTACGGCATCGAAAGCCTGCTGGTCGAGGGCGGCCCGACGCTGCTGCGATCATTCTTCAGCCAGGGGTTCGCTGACAGAGTGACGATCTACGTCCGCGCCGGCACCGCCGAAGCGGCCGACCGCGGCGCCCGCGATACCCTGGGCGCCCTGCCTGCCACCTTGCACGCAAGCGCCTTTGGCGAAGGATTCCTGCTCGAATCCGGGGTGCCGGGAATGGGGGGCGAGATGAGGGCTGCCGGATGAAGAGCGAAAAGGCCACCCGGTTCGTCGTTTTCGCGGCGCCAAGGACGGGCAGCAACCTGTTGTGCAGCCTGCTGAACGCGCATTCCGATATCCTGTGTCATCACGGCCTGTTCAACCCTAGCGGAATCCATTGGGCGAGGGATTGGCAAGGACGGCGCGACCTCTCCGACAATGTTGTCGCGCGTGATCGCGACCCGGCAGGCTTTATCGCTTCCGTCTGGGCTGCCGGTGGCGGCGCGCGGGCAGTCGGCTTCAAGATGAACCGGGATGAGAATGACGCCGCCGTCGATTTGCTGCTGCGTGATCCTTCGGTCCGAAAAATCCTGCTGAGGCGGCGCAACCGCGTGCGGACCTATGTATCCGAAGAGATCGCGCGCCTTACCGGCATCTGGGAGAGTTTCGCCGCGCGGGCTGAGGCGGCGGTCCCGGCGCTTCATGTCGAGGCGGCCGACCTGATCCGGCACAGCGGGCTAAATGCGGCCTATTATGCGGCGCTCGAAACCGTTCTCCGCGCGACGGGCCAGACATGGCTCGACACCCAGTATGAAGCGCTCGGGGACCGGCGGGAAATGGGCAGGATAATCTCCTTTCTCGGGGTCGAGGCGCCTTTGTCGCTACCGGCGGCGAGCCACAAGCGCGGCCCGGCCGAACTGGGCGCGGTGGTGGAGAATTTCGACGAACTGGCCGGAGCCCTGCGGGGAACCGCGCTTCTGGACGATCTCTATCGCCGGGACGCTCCCGAACTCCGTTTCCTCCGATTCTAGCTGCTGGAGCGACACCGATGCTCAATGCCCATCTCTCCCCGATCGTCGCCGACAGCTTCACCCGCCATCGCGGCCCGGTGACTTCTGTCGCCGCGATCCCGGGTCGCGCGGCCGTGGTTGCCGTCGCCTATGACGGAGCGGTGGCGCTGTTCGATCTCGAGGCCGCCACCGTCGATCTGCTGGGTTACCACCGGCATCTAGCCAACCATGTGACGGTCGATGAGGGCGGGAGCAGAGCAGCTTCCTCCTCCTCCGACTATGATATCTACATCTGGGACCTGACCGGTCGTAAGCTGGCCCTGGTGCTGCGCGGGCATAGCGACGACGTGGAGGGCTTCGCTTTCGTTGACGACACCACCGGCGTTTCCGCCTCGCGCGACCGGAGAATCATCGTCTGGGATCTCGTCACCGGCGCGATCCGGCGGACTATCGAGGGGCATGAGAAGGACGTGCTCTCGGTCGCCTGCCGCGACGGACTGATCTATTCGTCGGGCGACGACATGACCCTGCGGCAATGGGATCTCGCCACCGGAGCGCTGATCCGCACCTGGGGCCCGTTCGAGACCGAGACTGACACCTGTGCCATTGACATGCTGAACCACCGGGTGGTGCTTGGGTGCGACGACGGTGTCATCCGCATGTTCGACAGCCGCGACGGTACGGCGCTGGCCTCGATCGAGGCACATGGTTCGGGCATCAAGAAGGTGGCGGTCTCCCCCATCAACGGCGACATCCTGTCCTGCGCTTATGACCAGCGCATCACCATCTGGGATGCGTCGTCCTTCAGCCCGAAGGTGAACCTGGAGAACCATCCCTCGAAATGGGAACGGTCGTTCGGCTGGTCGCCCGATGGCGCGTCGATCCTGGCGGGGACCTTCGATGGCACCGTCGTGCAATGGGATGCCGCGTCGGGCCTGATCGTCCGGGAGGTGGGCGGTGCCCCGGGCGACCAGGGCAATGCCTGTTTCAACGAAGCCGCTGCCGCGCCGGACGGCAGCGTCGCGCTGGTCGCAGATGATGGAATGGTCCGGCTGATCCGCCTGACCGAGCGGGAAGCGTGCCTTGCCGCCCGCACTGAGCCCCCTGGCGGGCGCCGGTTGATGAATGCGGTGACGCGCGATCCAGGCACTGGACGGGTCGTTGCCGGCGCGCATGACCACAAGCTGCATATCTTCGGCGCCGGTCTGGAAAGCGCCGTCGAAGTGGCGCTGGGGCAGGGACCGATCAACTCGATCCGGGTGGCGCAGTGCGAGGGTCATGAGGGTGCGCTGTTCGCTGCATGCTATAGCGGAGCGATCGTTCGCGTATCCCCTGACGGGAGGGATGTGCTGGCCCACTCGCTGCACGACGGTGCGGTGAAGGCGCTGCGCCTGCATCCGCACGAACCGCTGGGTGTCAGTTGCAGCGCCGATGGCGGGCTCCTGTCCTGGACTCTGGACGGCGAGATCCTGCAGCGCTTTCCCGGGCACACCGCCATCGTCGACGATGTCGATCTTTCCCCTGCGGGCGATCGTATCGCCAGCGCCTCGCGCGATTTCACGCTGAACGTCTATGATGTGGCGGATGGCCGGCTGGCCCATTCGATCGAGCTTGGCCGCCGTTCCCCGAAATCGCTCTGCTTCTGGGATGCGGATACGGTGATCGTCGGCGACTATTGGGGGGCGTTGATCAAGGCCGACCTGCGCACGGGCCGGGTCACGCGCAGCACGATCGCCGCGAACGGCATCAGTTCGCTGTCACGCTCTGGAGAGAGGCTGGTCGCCTCTTCCTATGACGGCGGGGTCTATCTTGTGTCGGTCGAGGATCTGTCGGTGCGCAACGTCTATCGCGCGATGACTCAGCGGGTCGGTGACGGAGGTTCATAGCCCGACCCGGCAATTGCCCAATGTTGTTGGCGTTCCTGGTATTTTTCGATTCTTGAAGGAGCATGCGAAATGACACCGAGCAAATGGCTATTGTCGGGGTGCCTGTTTCTGTTTGCAGGCGTCGCGGCCAAATCCTCAGTCCAGTCCCAGATACCTGTCGGGCCGGCACCGCTATGCGCGGTCACCAGCGCTGAATTCGCCACCTGGAAAGTCGGCAGCAATTTTGCCCCGCCGGACAGCGCCAGCTTCGATCCCTCGTCCGACTGTGCATTCTACAAATGGTCGTCGCAGATGTTCCTTTGGTTGACGACCAAGGATGTGCGCGGGAACCTGCTGATGTTCTCGCCCAAGTTCGACAACGCGGTCGAGGACACCAGCACGGGCGCCTTCCAACTGGTCAACAGCACTGGCCTGGATGCACAGAACAAGACCAATGTGTCGTTCCGGGTCCGCGTCAACAAGCCCAAGGTGTTGCTGCTCAAGTCGGCCGGCAGCACCAACAATGTCGTGGGCGGTCCGGCGGGGGATACCGGTTCGACCGGCCAGGCGGGCGGCGGCGTGCTGATCGTCAATGGAAAGCCGATCCCGGTATCCGGCAAGACCGGGCTGTCGACCTATCCGGTCGTCTATTACGCGATCCAGGAGAACGACGTCTTCACCGCGCTCAAGGAGCATTGGCGCAAGGTGCCCTATTATAATGCCGGCCCGAACAAGACGAATTTCCCGATCACGCTCGACCAGGCGAAGGAGATCCAGAAGGCCTCGGGCAAGACTCTCCCCAATCTGAGCCAGCTCGCGATCGAGGTGAAGACCGCCTGGATCGATACCGCCTACATCACGCCAGCGCAGGCCAGCAGCCTTATCCAGATCAAGTCGGATGTGCCTGCCTTCACGCAAGCGCTCAACGCCAAGAACCAGCTGGTGCTGAGCTGGGACGGCACGACCATGGTCACGCGCACGCTGGCGATGGTCGGCATGCATGTGGTGGGATCGGTCAACCATCATCCGGAGATGGTCTGGGCGACCTTCGAATCGAACTTCAACAGCCCGGATGCGACCTATTCCTATCTCAACCAGAATTACGATCCGACCACCAAGGCGTGCAAGACGGGTACGACCTGCCTCAACACCGTTACCTTCAGCACGACAAGCAGCCAGTCATCGATCTTCTATAATGGGCCGAAGGGCGCTTCCACCGCGCCTGACGTGATTGTCGAGACGGCATCGTCGGGCGACGACAGCAGCATCGTCGCCGCGGGGAAGACGTTGACGGCGACCAGCGTGGCGCGCCTCAATCCATGGGGAAGCCAGCAGCCGGCAACACCGTCACTGAGCGATCCGGCCGTGCTCAACAACACGCTGCTCGTCTCGCTGATGAACTCGCTTCAGCCGAAGTTGGCTGCGTCGGGCGGCACCGGCAAAGCGCTGGCCAATTATTTTCTGGTCGGTGCGATCTGGAGCAACCGCATCATCCCGCCGCAGCCGGGTTACCAGCTGATCGGGTCGCAGTTCGCCGCGAACACCACCATGGAGACCTTCCAGCAAGTGCGGCCGGGCAACCCCGATCCAAACGCCACGGCGAACAATTGTTTCAGCTGCCATGGCGACTTCGATGGTACCCAGGGCACCAGTGTCAGCCATGTCTTCCCCAACACGGTGGTGTTCCGCTGATCGCTGCCTGACCTTGCCCCGCCGCGAACCCGGTTCGCGGCGGGGTTTTATTCATCAGAACCGGATCGAGTGCCGATGGAAGGCGCGGGCGAGAAGCGGATCGCCGCCATGCGCGAAATAGCGGTCGCGATAGTCGCGCGCGGTGATGGCGTTCACGCTGCTGTTGCTATGGTCCGACCCGTACAGGAAGATTCCCGGCGCCGTTTCGGAGAGGCGGACGATCCAGTCCTCGTAGATCCGGCGTTTCTGTTCGAGGCTGTAGTGTGTCGCGCTGAAGATGGTGCAGAAGGCGTTGCTCCACCAGATCAGCGAGCCGGGTTCGTCCCGGATTCGTTCGAGCAGGCTATCGGCCTCCAGGATATTGCAGAGCAGATAGTCGTGCCGCAACTCGCGGAACTGCCGCCAATGGTTTTCGAACCTGTCCGCGCCACCCCAGCGCGCCAGTTCTGCAGACCATAGGCGCTCCAACTCGGCCCATTCCATGTTGTCGGGCGAGGCGCCGGGCCAAAGATAATAATGGGCACCATTTTGCCGCTCGAACAGGCTGCGCAGGAAACCGGGATAGTCGTGACCATCCCATTCGGCGTCGAGCCGTCGCCTGAAATCCAGCGCCTGCGTGCTATAGTCGAAAAAGACGACGCTGCTGTCCGAATCGATCCCATGCGTGGCCAGGATACGGTTCGGCTTGAGGCCGGCGGCGACGCAATACAAGGTGGAGACGGGCGCGGCAAAGCCCGGAGGCGGGTCGGCGACATCGTCATAGGATTCATAGTTCAGGACGAACACGCCGCGACCGGCTTTTTCCGACATGTCGTCGAGAAAGGTCAGGAAGTCCGCGGCGTTGCCGAGGTCGGATCGCAGATCGATCAGATGGCCTTCGAGGTCGGGCCCGAAAGGAATCGTGATTGAGTCGGTTGGTTCGCCGTGCTGCGTCCAGGCATTGAGGTTGACCAGCAGGCAGCGACCGGGGACGCCGGCGATGATGAAGTCGCGGTTCTCCGTCCATTCCTCCAGCGCGTCGAAGAAACTGCGGGCCTTGCCGCCATTGGGGCCGGCATGCTCGGCGACAACATGCCCATAGCCCTGCACGAGGCAGTAGCGGGCGCCGGCCACTCTTGCCCGTAAGAGAAGCCGGCCGAGGTCGGCATCTTCGATGATCTCGCCGAAATAATGCCAGCGCAGCCATGAAACGGTCAGATCGCGAGCCCGACCGTTTGCCTCCCTTGTGCCTGTCGTTTCCAGTGGTGAACCGAGCAATCCGCAGATCAGGTCGCGCACACGCCTCTCCCTCAACTGTCGATGCTAAAGTGTATCCGGGGAAGGAACATAGTCGATGTCCCCATTTTGACCGCTAAACATGGCTTGACCGCGATGCTCGCACTGCGGCGTACTGGAGGGAATGAGCACCAGAATACTCCTGTTGCAGGATGCCGTGTATTTTCCGTCCTATGGCGGGGGCAACAAGGCCAATCGGCTTTTGCTGACCGCGCTGGCGGCGCGGGGCTTCGAATGCCATGCGGTGTCCCGGATGCCTCGCGAACGCGGGATTCTCGCTGACAGATTCAGTGCGGAAACGCTAAGCGCGCGCGGTATCGCCGTCGAGCGTCACGCGGCGGGAAGCATGTCCTATCGCCATGAGGGCGTCAGGGTCGAGGCGCTGGATCTCGACGATCCCGAAGCTGCGGCGCGGATCGGCGCGGTGATCCGCGATACGCGACCCGACTGGATCCTCGTTTCCGACGACCGTCCCGCGATATTGCTCGATATCGCGCTGGCCTATGCGCCCGACCGGGTGGTTGCGCTGGTTCATACGCACTTCCATCTGCCGTTCGGTCCGGAGGCTGAGGCTGGAAATGAAGAACAGCACGCCCGGTTAAGACGCGTCCGGAGCATCGTCGCGGTGAGCGAGCATAGCCGCGCCTATCTTCGGGAATATGGCGGGCTGGATTCTGTCCTGCTGCGCTTTCCGGTATTCGGAGACGGGCCGTTCGAACCCCCGGACCGGGCCGCCGCCGGCTCAGTGACGATGATCAACCCTTGCCTGCTCAAGGGACTGCCGATCTTCCTCGACCTGGCGAGGCTGTTCCCCGAAACGCCTTTCGCCGCAGTGCCGACCTGGGGCGTGGACGAGACGGTGCTGCGCGACCTGTCGCTGTTACCGAACATGACGGTGCTCGAACCCGCCGACGATGTCGGTATCGTCCTTCGCGACGCGCATATCCTCGTGGCGCCGTCACTGATTCCGGAAACCTTCGGCTATGTGGCGATTGATGCGATGCTGCGCGGCATCCCGGTTCTTGCCGGCAATCTCGGCGGCCAGCCCGAAGCGAAGCTCGGTATCGACTTCATCCTGCCGGTCGAACCTGCCCGGCGAACCGGGGCAGGCCATGTCGCGCCGCCCCAGGATATCGCGCCCTGGCAGGCTGCTCTGGGCACGCTGTTGTCCGATGAAGAGGCGTATCGGTGCTGCTCGCTTGCGTCCCGCGCGGCTGCGCTCAGCTTCCTGCCGCAGACCGATGCCGGACATTTCTCCCGGTATCTCGCCTCTCTTTAGTATCGCTCAGCACCCCAACTCATGGAGTTCGGCCTCGAGGTCACTGCCTCGCAATTCTTCGCTCAGCGTGTCGAAATTCGAAATCGTTTCGCGCAGGGCGACCGGAGTCAGTTTCAAGGTCTGGCCGTTCGGCTGGACCGGTCGGCCGGCGGCGCCGAGAAAGGCGAGGGCGGGCTCGATCCCCCGTGGGGAAAACAGATCCTCATACCAGAGAAGGACGTGATCCTGCGCAGTCTCGTTCAGGCTGCGCTCGGTCTCGGCATAGAAGCGCTCGTGCAGCGCGATATTCTCCGCCAGGGCCGCGCGGTCGACATGGACCCGGGGGCGAGGCGCCGGTGCGCCGCGATCATCATAGACGACCCATTCCCCGGTCTGCCGCGCCAACAGCAGGGACACGAAGCTTTTGACCCGGTTGCGCCGCTTCAGGAGGACCTTCCGTACCCCGTGATCGGGCAGCACCGCCCGATAGGCCGCCTCATGCTGCCACAGGCACATTTTGAAACCGACCGCTGCCCGTCCGAGATTGGTGCGCCAGACGCGATCGAGGAATTCCACCGGGTCGCTTTCCCGCTCTTCCATGCTGCCCAGCCGGAAATCGCTGTCCTGAAGGTGTCGCGCCACACCGATCACGTGCGGATTGAAGATTTCATGGTGACAAAGAATGTCGGGATGAGAGTTTAGTACCGTGCACAGGAAATTACTGCCGGTTCTGGTTGCATTGAGAATGATGAATCGAACCGGAATGGGGAGTTCTGTCACTGTCCGATCCATTGAAGATTTCTCCGGCGGGCCGTAATTCGTTTTAACGGGAATGTAGCGCGGCTCTTGTCGACCGACAAAGGATCTTCGTTCATCATGACGACTGACGAACGTTATGCGGTAGCGGAGGTATGGGACAGGCGGCATAGCGCGATCCTCGCCGTGGGAGATCCGGACCGGTCGAGCCAGTGGCTCGAACCATTCCTGCCGCTGCTGGAAAGCCATGGCTGCCGCGACGTGCTCGATCTCGGGTGCGGCACTGGATATGACGCACTCGCGCTGGCGCGCCGCGGATATCATGTCCAGGGCTTCGATTATGCCCAGGTCGCCATTGACGAGGCGATCCGGCTCGCACAGGCGGAGGGCCTGACGGTCGATTTTCGCCAGGGCGATGTCGGACTGCCCTTGCCTTGTAGGGATGGCAGTTTCGATGCGGTGATCAGTAACCTCGTTCTGCATTCTTTCGCCGATGCAGCGCTTCGGAGTATCGTCGGCGAGGTCGATCGCTGCCTCAGGCCGGGAGGATTGTTCCTCTTCCATGCCAATTCCACGGACGATCTCGAACGACGGCTTGCCGTGCAACCGCCGGAGCGCCAGCTGGGACCGCGATCCTATGTCCTGGCCGGTGGCCAGACCATGCATTTCTTCAGTCGCGACTATTGCGAGACCCTGCTCGCCGACTGGCTGCCGATCGGGATCGAGGCGGTGACGCGGCTCGATCCGGAAGGCCAGCCGGTGAAGAGCGTCTGGCGGGTCGCCGCCCGGAAGAGGGGCTGATTCCGCCCGTGGCCTGTCGGGTAGTGGCTATCGTCGATCCCTATGACGCAGGTTCAATGCTCGCGCCAGCCTTTGCCGACCATGGCGTCGAAGCGGTGATGGTCCGGAGCACGTTGGCGATACCGAGCGCCGAGGCGGCTTCCTTCGTTCCGGCGAACTTTAGCAATGTGCTGCCCTGGCACGACGATATCGCACAGACCCTGGTCGCCCTGCGGGACCTTCACGTCGATCATGTGATCGCCGGGTCGGAGCGGGGTGTGATGCTGGCCGATCGGCTGAGCGAGGCGCTGGGCCTAGCCGGCAACGGCACGCTCCTCAGCGAGGCGCGCCGCGACAAGGCCCGCATGATCGAAGAGGCCGGCGCGCGCGGTGTCCGGGTGCCGCGTCAGATCCAGTCGGGCAGGCTGCATGATATCATGGCCTGGATCGACAAAGGCGGCCAATGGCCGGTCGTGCTCAAGCCGCGCTGGTCGAAGGGATCCGAGGGTGTGTACCTGTGCGCATCGCGGGAGGAGGTGTCGCGCGCGTTCCATGCCGTTCACGATCATGTCGATCAGATGGGCTTTCGCAACGACACCATATTGGTACAGGAATTCCTGGCCGGGCGGGAATTTGTCATCGACACCGTCAGCCATGACGGGCGCCATCGCCTCGCGGCGCTATGGGTCTACGGCAAGCCGGTACCGGGCTTTGAATCGATCGGCCTGCTCTCCACCAAGGAATTGCTGCCGTCGGACGGGCCGCTGGCCGACATGTTGTTCGCCTTCGCGGTGCAGGTCCTGGGGGCGCTGGAGATTCGTCACGGCGCGGGGCACTGTGAGGTAATCGTCGATGCTGAGGGGCCGGCGCTGGTGGAAATCGGGGCGCGACTGCATGGCGGTCCGCCGGCTCATCTGATGTGCCGGGCCGCCATCGGGACGAGCCAACTAGACCTGCTGGTGCAATCCTGCGTTGATCCGTCCGGATTCCTAGACAGCCTTTCCAGCCGCTACCGCCTGGCGGGTGGTGCGATGATGGCGTTGTTGCGGGACGCCGCGTTGAAGGGGGAGATCGAGACCCTGCCTTCCGCCCGGTCCGTCGTCTGGAACGAGCGGGGAGGGGATCCTCCACCGGCGGTGGCGGGCCTGGCCACGCTGATCCACCCGGAGCGGCAGGTGGTCGCGGACGACCTGTCGATCGTCACCGGCGAACTCTCCTGCGAGATTCTCGGGCAGCGTGGCGCAGTCGAGGCGATGGCGCCTGAATGGCGCGCCTTGCTCGGCCGCTCGCGCTGCAACCGTGCCTTTGGCGGGCCGACCTGGTATCTGGCGGCGCTCGATGCCTGGCCTGACTTGTCGCCGCTGGTGATCGTGGCGCGTCGGGGCGCGAGCATTGCCGGCGTATTTCCGCTGGCCTGGCACCGGAAGGACGAAAAGGCGGGCTTCGCCACTGTGCTGAGCGACTATAACGACCTGGTCGTGGCCGATGGCGATATCGCGGCGGCGCGGCGCCTGATGATCTTTGCGCGGCACCGCTTGCCGCACTTGGATCTCACCTGCATCCGTGCAGATTCGAACTGCGCGACGGCCGACGGGCGAGAGCCGGTGCTGGTCGAGAAGAAATTCATCTGCCCGATCGCCGATCTCTCCGCTGGCTATGACGGCTGGTTTGCCGCGCGAAGCCCCGGCTTCCGGCGCGAACTGGCTTTAGCCACCCGCCGAGCGGCGCGTAACGGCGTTCGCGCCTGCCGGCTTGATCCCGTGCGCGATGCGGCGATCGATCCCGGCGCGTTCTTCCTGGAGATGCAGCAGGCGCGCTTCGGTGAGCGCAGTCTATTCCTGCGCGATCCGGCGGCCCGGAATTTTGTCACCGCCGCGCTGCCGGCGCTATGGCGCGAAGGCACCGCGCCGCTGTTCGGCCTCTGGGTAGGAAAGCAACTGATCGGATTGAACATCTGCATGCTGGGTGCCGACAGCCTGGGCAACTGGAACGCGGGTTTCCTCTCGGCTTTCGCAACCTTCTCTCCCGGCATGCTGATGGCCGATGCCGCGGTGCGTGAGGCGTGTGCGATGGGCCTGGCGGAGTTCGACTATCTCCGCGGAATCGAGACTTACAAGCTTCGGTGGTGCTCCGGGCGGCGCGAGATCGGGCGGCTGGAATGACCGGGCCGCTTCCGGACGATCCATGGTCGATCGGTCTTTACGTCGGCCCCGACCCGCTGCATCTGGCAGCACCGCGCGATCGCGCAAACCCGATCATGACTCGTGAGCAGGTGACTGACATTCCGGCGGCCTTCGTCGCCGATCCATTCCTGCTGCCGCACAGGGACGGATGGCACCTCTTTTTCGAAGTGCTCCATCACGAACGCGGGCTGGGCGAGATCGGGTGGGCCAGCAGCCCCGATGCGGTCGCCTGGTCGTACCAGGGCATCGTCCTGCGCGAGCCCTTCCACCTGTCCTATCCATGCGTGTTCGAGCATGGGGGTGAGGTCTTCATGGTGCCGGAGACGCTCGACGCGGGCGCCGTCCGCCTTTATCGTGCCGATCCCTTTCCGGCACGCTGGGTGCCGGTCGCCGACCTGCTCCAGGGCAGGCTCGCTGATCCGACGCTCTTCCGTTTCGAGGGGCGCTGGTGGATGTACGCGTGCCCTGCACCGTCCAGCCATGACGCATTGTCGCTGTTCTTCGCCGACGCCCTTGCCGGCCCCTGGCATGAACATCCGGCGAGCCCGCTGATCGCCGGCGACAGGAGCAGGGCGCGACCGGGCGGACGGGTCGTCTGCTGGGACGGGCACCTCTATCGTTTCTCTCAGGATTGCGGGCCGCGTTACGGAAGTGGAGTGCGTGTTTTCGAGATCACGCGACTGACGCTCGACGACTATGCGGAACGGGAATGTGCTGAAAGCCCCATCCTCGGTCCGTCAGGCACGGGATGGAACGGCAAGGGCATGCACCATGTCGACGCCTGGCAGATCGCGCCCGATCATTGGATCGCGGCGGTTGACGGTATCAGGATCAAATGATTTCTGTTCCGGTTACCATTGTGGAAGAGTTTCCTGTCTGGATGCAGCCATTCTGGCCTCTTCTTGGATTGATGACATTTTGATGCGGCCATAGATTAAACAGGATCAATTTACTGTCATAATTTAAGGTATTTGTCGATCTCTGCCAAAAAGGGGGCCGTTATGAAGACCATTGCTTTGTTGCTTTGTGCCGGATCGGTGGCTGCCGCGGCTGCCGTAGCCCAGACATCCTCGACATCTTCAGCGCCGCCTCCACCACCCTTCGGGCCCTCAGTCACCGCGGGCCAGACGTTGCAGACGTCCGACATGACCAATGCCAATCCGCTGATCCCTGCGGATATCTATCGTACCAACGCCGTCGCGCACCAGGATCTGGCGACCTTCGCCTGGCTTGAATTCATCTCCGCTGTGGCGCCGAATGCGGCGGGGAGCCGGGGGGTGCCGGGCGGCAGCTTCGCCACTTCCGGCAGCGGTGGCACCGGGCCTTTGGTCTGGGAAACCTACCAGCACCGCACCGAGCTTTTCCCGTGCAATGTCAACGGGACGTCATCGGCCCCCACGCCGCCCCAGCCCTGGGGGGCTTCCCCCAAATATGTGACGACCGTCACGAATTCCAATCCGCAGCTGTGCAGCACCATCACACTGCCGGGCGGCGGGACACTGCCGTATAATAATCTGGATGAGGCCAACCAGATTGGACAGAATACCCTGTTCTTCCCGACCACGCCGGGAAACCCCCAACCGGCGACCGATGCGCAGGTGCTGTTCGAGGCCAAGGTCAACCAGTATGAATCCAATTATGTGAACCAGAATTATGCGAGCTTCATCCCGCAATTTTCTCCCTTCCGCCTCCCTGCCGGGACCGTCACCTTGCCAACGACGACGGTCGAGGTGAAAGCCGCCTGGCGTCCACTGTCCTCGATCCCGTCGAGTCAGCGCTATCGCTATCATGTTTCGAACGTCCTCACTTATGGCGGCAGCGATTCCGCTCCGGTGCCGAGAGTGGTGCCCTATGCGCTGATCGCCCTGCATATCATCCACAAGACGCCGAACTATCCCGCGTTCATCTTCGCGACCTTCGAACAGGTCGACGATTTCAAGAACCAGGTCACGGGACAGCCAACGGGCGTCTATTATGTACCAGCCTATGGATCGGTCGGATATACGACCCCTACAAGCACCACCTTCCCGCCCAGTGGCAAGAAGGTCCCCAATCCCAATATCAACTTCAACACCTCAACGCCCAGCGCGACGCCTTATGGAACGAAGGGCGTGGCCTTGCCGCTTGGTAACGTCAGCAGCATCCCGGGTGCCAAGGTATTGAAGAATGGGGCGGTTGCCATTCCCGTCACCTCGCCGGTGCCGACAGTGCCGGAGATCACCGCGGTGAACAACCGGGCGCTGACCGCAATGAAGGGCATTCCGGGCTTCAACCAGAATTTCATCTGGCAATATTACAAATTGACCGGTGTCCAGGCGATCCCGACCAATGATGAAACCACCAGGGATTTCTACCTGGCCAATATCGTCGTCGAAAGCAGTCAGCCGGGCATCCAGCTCTTCCGGGGCTTCCCGCCGATCACCAACGGCGTGCTGACCAATATCCGGAACCAGGTCAACGTCATCGACTATCACAATGGCCTCGGCACCCTGACGTCCAGCGGCGGTTGCCAGGGCTGCCATGGCGTCGCCCAGACTCAGAACGGCTTCGATTTCAGCTTCCTGTTCTTCGGCGTGGCGGGCGGCGGATTCTCGCCCGAAACGGCGGGCCTGCCCAGCCCGCAGCTCGCGGCGGCGCGGCTTGCGAACAAGAAATACTTCACGAAATAGGTGCCGAAACAAAAAGGGGAGGCGACGGGCACGTCGCCTCCCCTGTCTTCATGCGGGGATAGTTCCCAGTCCGTCGGGCGCGTGGCGGGCTATTTCACGCCGCCGATCATGATTTCGGACTGGTCGGGAGAATAGGGCAGCGAGAAGCCAAGCGTCTGTGCCGTGTCATCGTGATGCGCAGCGAGCACCTTGCCCCGATAGGATACGGGCGCGTCAGCCCGCATGCCATGGACGGTGACGGCAAGCTCACGCCACCATGGGCGGAATGTGCCGTCGCCCGGTGCGACGATGATGCGCATCTGGCCGGTTTCCGAAACCTCGCAGCGGATCGTCCGGCGCAGATAGGCCTTGCGCTGGAACGCGAGGCTGTGGCCGTCATCAGCATAGAGCGTGCCGGTGCAATCGGGGCCGGGATAGACGTCGAGCACGAGCGGCCCTGACGGCGTCTCGGCGGTGCTCTGCACCAGCGGCTGGCGCGGGAGGATCGTCCCGGCGCGGACATAGACCGGCAAGTGATCGAGCCTTGGCGTTTCCTTGATCTTGTCGGTCGCCGCCGTGTCCGGCGCGACCTTCGTCACCGGCAGCCCGCCCCACAGATCATACCAGCCGCCCGAGGGCAGGCAGACGTCATATTCCTGCGGTGATTCAGGCCTGGGCGGCGGCGCGATCAGCAGGGCCTTACCCAGGGTAAACGCCATCGACTGGTCGCAAGGGGCGGTGAGTGCCTGGGGATAATCGTAGAAGACAGGGCGCATGATCGGATCGCCGGTGCGCGCGTTCAGGTCGGCGAGGCCGTAGAGATAGGGCATCAGGCGATACCGTTCCTCGACGAAGCGGCGGCGGATGGCGAGATGCTCGGTGCCGTCGAGCCAGGGCTCAGCGCGCGGGGTGTCTTTTGCGGAGTGGTTGCGGAAAACCGGCGTGAACGCAGCGATCTCGTACCAGCGAGTCATCAGGTCAGGGCTCGGCCCGCCAGTGAACCCGCCGACGTCAGCCCCGGCATAGGAGAAGCCGGAAAGGCCGAGGTTGATCAGTTGGTGGACCGACAGCTTCAGATGATCCCAGGTCGCGCTGTTGTCGCCGGTCCAGGTCGCCGCATAGCGCTGGCCCCCGGCATAGCTGGCGCGGGTCATGACGAAGGGACGTTCGTCCGGGCGCAAGGCGCTCAGGCCGTCAAAGGTCGCGCGGGTATTCTCCATGCCGTAGACATTGTGGATCTCGGCATGGCTGGCTGACCGACTGGCGAAATCGTCGCTGTCGATCTTGTGGACGACGTCGAGCGGCATGGTCGCGGTGGGCGTCTCGAACACCGATGGCTCGTTCATGTCGTTCCAGATGCCGGCGACGCCATCGGCGACCAGCGGCGCGTGCAACTTGCCCCACCAGGCGCGGGTGCCGGCACTGGTGAAGTCGGGAAAGACCGAGGGGCCGGGCCAGACCTTGCCGACGAACATCGATCCGTCGGGGTTGTGAACGAAATGATTGCCCGCAGCGCCGCTGTCATAGGGGACATATCCGTCATTGGGTGCCGCGGCGACGTGAAGGTCGGCGATCGTGACCAGCTTCAGCCCCTGCGTGCCGAGTTCGGTCGCGAGTCCCTTCAAGTCCGGAAAGGCGGTGCGGTTGACGGTGAAGGGCCGGTTGCGATCCTGGAAGTCGATATCGAGCCAGATGACGTCGGTCGGGATCGCATCCTTGCGCAGGCGCGCTGCGAGTCCCCGGACCTCGCCCGCGTCCATGTAGCTGTAGCGCGATTGCTGGTAACCGAGCGACCAGAGCGGGGCGAGCGGTGCCTTGCCGGTCAGGTCGGTATAGCGGCGCACGACGTCGCCGGTGGTCGGTCCCGCGATGACATAATAGTCGATCGGGCCGTCCGGGGCGCCGAAGGCGGTGACATCGTCCTCGCGATGGCCGAAATCGAACCAGGCGCGCCACGTGTTGTCTAGCAGCACGCCATA
Organism: Sphingomonas sp. QA11; assembly: GCF_028473665.1. GTDB lineage: Bacteria > Pseudomonadota > Alphaproteobacteria > Sphingomonadales > Sphingomonadaceae > Sphingomonas > Sphingomonas phytovorans. The sequence goes on from NZ_CP098774.1 coordinate 1,207,813, forward strand.
GCTGCCGCCGGCGCCGCCCGCGCTGACGAAGAAGGGGATCGACTTGTAGATCGGATCGGTCGAGCCGGTGAAAGCATAGGCGTCGGTGTTCCAGTCGACGAAGCTCTTGCCGCGCCGATCGAGCCCGCCGGTCTTGTCGCCAAGCCCGAAAATATGCTCCCCGCGCGGCAAGGCCTTGCGCAGGGTGAAGCCCTTGCCGTCGAGCTTGATCGGGGTGCTGTCGTCGGCGCTGATGAGGCGGCCGTCCCTGTCCTCGATCCTGAGACGCAGATCCGGGCCGACATGGACCCGCAGCCGGGCCGTCGCAAAGCCGTCCGCGAGGCGCTGGACGGGCACCGATTGCGCGCGGCGATCCCTGGGCACGGCCCAGCTCGCATCTTCCGGCAGGGTGCCGTCCCGCGCGATCCGTACCCGCAGGATGGAATCGGTGAGGGCCGTCACGGTAAGCACCATCGGACCGTGACGGGCCTCGATCCCGTTCGCCCGAGCGGCGAGGCTCGCGGGCGCCTGCTGGCCGGCCTGCGCCAGGGCAGGGGGCGCCAGGGCGATCGCGGTGCCGATCAGCAGGGAACGCAGGGACAGGCTCGGTACTGACATGTAGAACTCCCGGTTACGGACGCGCACTGGTGATCACGAGGATTTGAGGATCGTCATACGGAGCTGGCGCCTGAGGTCGGCGCGCTGGTCGGCGCGCATCTCCCCGAGCTGACCGCGCAAGGCAGGCGGAATATGGGCGACGGCATCACCGCTATCGTCGAAGACATGGGCCTCGAACATCGCGCGCCAGTATCGCCGTTCGCTCGGCGGCAGCGCCTTGATCGCGAGCAGAGCGCTCAGAAAGGCGTCCTGGGCATGGCCGAGCCCGCGCGGCACATCGCCCCACCAGTAATTGACCATCGCGTTCCAGGGAGCGCGCGAGGTGACGTGGTGCCACCAGTATCGCGGCATCAGCAGCGCATCGCCGGGGTCGAGATGCGCGACCCGCGCCGCATCGAGCGCTTCGCGAAAACGCGGAAACCTGTCGAAATCGGGTGCCTCCGGATCGACCAGGGAGAGCGGGGGCGGATTGTCCAGGGGGCCGACATAGAGATTGGCCACCTGTTCCGGCGGGAACAGCAGGAAACGGCGCTGGCCGGCTATCACGCAGGCCAGGTTGTGGTCGCGATCATTGTGGATCTGGGTCTTCACCGGTCCGCCGAGCCACAGCCGGGGTTCGGCGGCCGGCGGGACCAGCGGCATTGGGTTGTCGCGCGCGAAGTCCGGGAACTGCGTGCCGAGCGGTAGCATCTGGATCGCGATATAGGGCGCGCCGGGTGTGGTCGTCGCACGCTCGATCCGATCGAGCGTTTCGCCCAGCGGGCGTTGCCGTTTGGTGAAGCTGAACTCGCGCAGATCAGCGGCATAGCCGAACCGCCCGCCGCTGCCCGGTGAGGCCTCCATTACCGGTACCGGTGCCCCGCGGTCCATCGCCCGGAAATAGGCGCCGAGCGCGGCCTGCGACCGACGTCCGGCGGCCAGCGCCGGCCAATGCTCCACCAGCCCCTTCACGATCACTGGCATGCCGGCGGCGAGCAGCGCAGCGATATCGGCCGAAGACCGAACGCTTGCAGTAGGGACTGGCGGCAGCGCGTCCAGGCGATCGGAACGGGTGGCAATCGAGACGGCGGTCACGCTGCCTCGCTCCGGCCGAGGTTCGCGAGATAGCCGTCATGGGTCGGCTGTTCGAGGACCTTGCGCTTGATGAAGCCGAGGATACGACGAAAATCGTCCTTCATGCGCTCCGGCGCCGTGCGGTCGATCGCGGGCGGCCAGCTTTCCGGCGTCTCGCCCAAGCCGGTGAACAGCGCCTGCCAGAGATCGGGTGCGAAGCTTTCGTCCTCCATCGGCGCGATGTCGCCGCGCGCGCGGAAGATCGCGAGCTTGTGCCCGACCGTGGCAGGCGTTGTCGCGCCGCGCGCCGCCCCCCAGAACCCCGTCGGGCCAAAGCGATTGGCGGCGTAGAAGGCAGACTGGAAGTCACGCACGCGCTCGAAGGCGGAGCGGGTGATGCGGTTATATTCGTTCCGCTCTGCAGTGAAGGTCGCGCCCGCCGGGAACAGTGCAAGCAGGTGCACGATGCCGAGCTGGATTGCGTGCAGTTCGACGTCGAACAATGGATCGAAGCTGCAGGCCGCGCTGCCGATCGCCACGCAATTGGCTGACCATGCCTGATGTCTCATGCCCTGTTCGACGGAAGCGGCGACAGGGTCGGAAAGCGTCAGGCCGGCAAGGGTCCCGGCTGCTGCCAGCGCTGACTCGTCGTCCTGCTCCGCCGAAGCAAAAGCGTAGCTGATGTAAGTAGCTGCCTGGGTGGCGTGGAGCGCGGTCCAGCCGGAAGCGCCCGCCCTGATTTCGGCATAGGCAGGAACCGAGGCGAAGCGTGCCGCCCGCGCCGTCAGGCGGCGGTCGGTAACGAAGGCAGAGTGCCAGTCGTCCCGGCCGAGGCCCGGCATCTGGCCGATCAATATTCCTTCCGGGCCGCTCGCGTCCACGAAGAGATCGCCTTCGACGCGCCTCTCGTCGTCGAGCCGGATAGCACTGATCGAGCCGGTCTCGTTCTGGCGCTCGACGTCGATCGTGCCGCTGTGATGCACGGCAATGCCGAGCTTCGCGGCGCGCGCCTTGAGGGTGGCGACATAGGGAAGGGAGGGGAGATGATAACCATAGTCGGTCCGGCCGAAGAGCTGGGTTTCCTCGTCAGGCAACAGCATTCGGCCCTGGCGGGCTGCCATTGCGGTGAGGCAGAAATCCTCGAACGCGGCTTCCAGCCCGAACCGCCGCGCCTTGAGCCAATAAGGGAAGAAGCCGCCGCCATCGATGGGCGCGCCATAGGACCCATGGGCAAGGAGGAAAGGCCGCGTGCCGGATGCAAGGCCCACCACATTGTGGCCGAGCGAGAAGCTTCCGCCGGTTGCGCGCAACAGTGCGGATTCCTCAAGCCCCAGCTTGTTGTGCAGTGCCTCCAGCGGCGGGAGCGAGGCATAGGCGGAGGCTGGACCAAGATCGGTGGGAAGCTCGATCGCGACTACCGATATCCCTGCCGGCGCCAGTGCGCGCCGAAGGACGGTCGCGCTGAGCCAGAGCGCCGCGTCGCGCCCGACGATGACGATGCGGTTGGGTTGGCCGCTCATGCCGGGACGCCCTCCGCCGCACAATAGTTCGCGATGAAGTCGGCATGGGACGACATCGCAGCGACACTGCTTTCGATTCGCCCTGCAAAATCGTCCAGCCGGGCGACGAGCATATCGAGATCGAAGGTGTCGGCGAGGCGGTCATAGCCTGCGGGCATGATGCCCTGGCCGATCAGCACCGAGAGCCAGCTATCGCGCGCGAACAGGCCATATTGGTAATTGGGTGCCATGGCGCGGGCGCGGAACAGCTCGAGCTTGTGCGTCAGGCTGTCCGGGATCGGCATGTGGCGCAGATAGTCCCAGAGCGGCTCGCCCTCGCGCCGGTTGGCGATGTAGTGAAGCACGAGGAAATCGCGCACGCGCTCATATTGCATCACGGTCAGGCGATTGAATTCGTCCGCCAGCCGGGGATCGATGCCCTCCCGCACGGCACGCGGGCTCGGCATCAGATTGATCAGATCGATCACTGCCGCCTGGATCAGATAGATGCTGGTCGATTCAAGCGGCTCGAGAAAGCCGCTGGCGAGCCCGATCGCAACGCAATTGCTGCGCCAGGCGCAAGCACGTCGTCCCGGCGAGAAACGCAGCAGGCGGGGTTCGGCAAGCGCCTCGCCGTCCAGATTGGCGAGCAGCGTTTCCCGGGCCTCCTCCTGCGAGCAGAAGGTGCTTGAGAAGATATAGCCGTTGCCGATGCGGTGCTGCAGCGGGATGCGCCATTGCCAGCCGGCGCGTCGGGCGGTCGCACGGGTATAAGGCGTCAGGTCCCCGCCATGCGCGCAGGGCACGGCAAGCGCGCGATCACAGGGCAGCCAGGGCGTCCAATCTTCCCATCCGACATCGAACTGGCCGGCGAGCAGGAGCGACCGGAAGCCGGTGCAGTCGACGAACAGGTCGCCGCTGATGCTGACGCCCGATTTGAGCGCGACCCCGGCGATCGCGCCGGAAGCCTGGTCGCGGCTGATATCGCACACCTGGCCTTCGATGCGGGCCACGCCATGGCCGGTCGCCCAGCGCCGCAGGAATTCGGCATAGAGTCCGGCGTCGAAATGATAGGCATAGGAATAGGTGGAACGGATCGACTTGGGATTCTCGTCGGGCAGCTCGAACGCATTGGCGCGCGCTGCCGCGACGGCATAGGAATAGGCCTGAAATGGCGCCACCGGTCGGCCGTTCGCCTTGGCGCGAAGCCAGTGATTCTGAAATTCGACGCCGCCCCATGGCTCGCCGAAGGCACCGAAGGGATGGATATAGCGGTCGCCGGGGCGATCCCAGTCACAGAACTCGATGCCCAGCTTGATGGTCGCCCCGGTCTCGCGCATGAACTGCGCTTCGTCCAGGCCGAGCATGTCGTTGAAAAGCTTGATATGCGGCAGCGTCGCTTCGCCGACGCCCACCGTGCCGATCTCGTCGGATTCGACCAGGGTGATGGCATAATCCGCCCCCGGTAACTGCCGGACCAGCCCGGCGGCCGTCATCCAGCCGGCGGTGCCCCCCCCGACGATGACGATATGGTATCGATCATCCTGCATCAGACTACCCTCTCACAAGGGCTGCGCTGCCGTCCATCGGACGGCAGCGCAACTAGGGGGTGCCTCATCAGAACTTCGCGCGGACCCCGAACTGGAAGCGACGGTCGACCCTGCTCCAGGACGAGTCGCGGAAGACCGGCTTCGCACCGGGCGTGACGGGGGAGTCGCCGAAGATCTGTTGCTGGTAGACGCTCGTTGTGTTCAGCAGGTTGCTGCCTTCGACCGAGAGCTCGATATAGCGATTGACCGAGAAGCGGATCGACCCGTCGAGGAACCCGGATGCCTTCTGGAACACCGGCAGGCCGATGCAGCAGTCAAGGTTCTGGGTGAGGTAGCGCGAGCGCCAGTTATAGGCGAGGCGGATACCCACCGGGCCCTTTTCGTACAGTCCAACGACGTTGAACGTGTGTTTCGAGATGCCGGCGAGCTGATGCGAGTCGATCACCGGACCTGAACCGCCGGCGGCGGGAATGCCGATGCCGACCGCGCCGACATCGCCGCCTGAAGTCGCGTTGATCAGGTTCGAATTGTTGATCCCCGACTGCTGCACGAAGGTGTAGTTAAGCTGGGTTCCCAGGCCACTGAGCAGGCCGGGCAGGAAGGTGAAGAAGGTCTGGTACGAGGCTTCGAAGCCGTAAAGCTCGCCACCCTTTTCGACATTCTGCGGGCCGTTGACCTGAACGAGCTGGGTCGAGCCGTTGTTGGTGAAATTGCGGAACGACTGGCCGTAGGAGATGCTGTTGCTCAGCTTCTTGTAGAAGGCGTCGATCGCGAAGGACGAACTCGCGCCCATATAGCGTTCGAACGAGATATCTAACTGGTCGGCGATCATCGGCCGCAAGGCGGCGTTGCCGGCATTGGCCTGGAAGACGAAATTATAGCCAGTGACATTGGCCGGAATGTGCGCCGCCGTCGGCGAATTGTAGACGACATAGGGCGAGTCAGCCGTGGTGTTGTACGTCGGCGCGTTGATCGCGACATAGTTGCGCAAGAACCCGATATCTGGCCGGGAGAGCGCGCGCGAATAGGCGAAACGCACGAAGTTCTTGTCGTCGAGCCCGAAGCGGACGTTGAAGCTCGGCAGCCAGTTGGTGAAGGAGCTCTTATAGGTATTGGGTGCCCCGCCGCCATTGGTGAAGTTGCGGAGTGCCTGGGTGACGTAGCAGCTCGGATTGACCACGTTGTTGCCCGAGAGCGGCGTGTTGCACGGTACGAGCTGGTCAAAAAGGTTGCTTTGCGGAAAGCCCGCAGCGCCGTCGCTACGCTCGACGGTGCGGATCACGCGGACGCCGATATTGCCGAGCACGCTGATCCCGCCGAAGATCGTCTTGTCGTTCCCGCCGAAGCGCAGCATCGCATAGGCCGCCTGGGTCTCCTCCCGAAGATGCATCACCTCTGATGGCGTGAAGCAGTTGTCCACGGTCGCCTCCGGGCGGTCGCAGATCGGGGTATAGCCGGTGCCGAGGGGCGAGTTGGTCGTCGCGCCGCTCAGGCCGTTCATCAGCGCCTGGTAGTTCGTCAGCATCGACTGGTTGACGAAGGCGAGCGAGCCGTTCGGGAAGACGTTGCCGTCGAACAGGCCGCCCATCGGATAGGGGCCGAAGATGCCGGCGCCATAGCCCTTGAACGGGGCGTGCCCGGCGGCGCAGGCGGGATAGGCTCCTCCCGTCGTGTTGTCGGCGTTGAAGCCGGGACCGTTGCAGTTCCAGTTCGCCGCGATCGGCGTCCAGTTGAACGTCGAATAGCGCACCGTCTGGCGACGATCGGCATAGCGCACGCCGACCTTGAGGGAGTCGAGCCAGCTACCCTCGGCGAAATCATATTGTACGTCGCCACGGATCGCGAATTCGTCCGCGTCATTGTCCTCGACATGGCCCTGGATGAACGGGATCCAGTAGTTGTGCGGGTTGGCGAGACCGCCGGCCGCATAGTTCACGTTGGAGCCCGGCAGCAGCTTGACCTGCGGGGTGCCGTCCTTGTTCACGCTATAGTCGAAATTGGCGATCGAGCCGGTCGCGACGAGGATGTCGTTGTTGTAGGTCGACGCGGTGATGTGCTGGATGTCGAGATTGGCATGGAGCCGGTCGCTGACATCCCACTGAATATTGCCCGAAAAGTCCCTGGTGCCTTCACGATGATCGAAATCACGCGATTCATTCTGCAGATAGAGGCCGTCGCGCAGCGTCGTGCAGTTCGATCCGGCGCCGCAATAGTTCACGAAAGGCATGCCGGGTACGGCCGAGCCTGTGTTGATCGCATCCTGGAGGCTTGAAAAGGAGCCGAGCCAGTCCCCGTGTGGCCGGGTAAGGACTCCGGATTGCAGCATGCCGTTGGAACCGAAGGACAGAGCCGGGGTGCCGTCCGCCGGCCCGAGAACGGACGATGCGCGAGGATTGTAGGAAGAGGTGTTGAAATAGCCTCCGTCGAAGATCGTGTGGCTAGCGCGTTCAAGCCAGGCGTTGCGATATTGCGAATCCGTATATTGCGCCGATATGCGGAAATTGCCGGAATTGTTCTCGAATTGGCCAGCGACGACGAAGCCGTGGCGCTTGCGGTCATAATCGACCTGCGAAAAGCGGACGCCGTCCGGCGCATAGGCCCAGCCGCTGCCACCGAACGAATTGGCGGTGCACTGCGCCACGCCGTTGGAGAGGATCGCCTTGTTGTTGGCATCGACCGCGCCGGCCGAGCAATAGGTGTCGATCTTGTCCATGATCACGCTCTCGGTGCGCGTGATGACGTGCGACCAGGCATAATCGGCGAGGATGCCGAAACGGCCGATCCCGGTTTCGAACGTGTCGCTGATCAACCCGGAGAATTCGGGCGTCCATTTACCCGATCGGTCGCCATAATTCACCCGGGCGTTGGCCGCGACGACGAGGCCCTTCTGGTCGAACGGCATGCGGGTCCGCAGGTTGACGGTGCCGGCGATGCCGCCCTCGATCATCTCGGCGGTCTGGTTCTTGTACGCATCGACCCCGGCCAGCAGCTCGGGCGAGATATCGTTGAAGTTCAGGCCGCGCGCTGAGTCGGCCGAGAAGCTGTCGCGCCCGTTGAATTCAGTGCGGACCTGGGTGAGGCCGCGGATCAGCACGCCGGTCGGTTCGCCCGACGGGTGGGTGCTGTCATCCGCTGACTGGAGCCGGTTGACCGTGATGCCGGGCACGCGCTGAAGCGCTTCCGCCGCGGATTTGTCGGGGAACGCGCCGATGTCGGTCGCCGTGATCGAGTCGACGAAGGTGTCCGCGTTCTTCTTGATGTTCTGCGAGGTGGCGAGCGCCTGTCTGACACCGACCACGACGATGTCGCTCGCCGGAGGGGCTTCTTCGCGATCTTCGGGCGCAGTGGTTGCGGATATCTGCTGCAGCCTGGCGGTATTGTCCGATGCCTGCGCGTGCGCCGGTGCGGCGAGCCCCATCACAGTCATTGCCAGCAGCGAGGCGCTGCCCTGCAGATAGCGCTGACGCGTCGATACGATGCGATTCATCCCTCTCCCCTCTCATTGTCGCCCTGTCACGGGCCGTTGGCGCGCGATGAACGAATCCCTCGCGGCTCAATTCTATTTGCGTAAATTTGCGCAAATTTGCGTCATGCGCAAGCAGCTTCGTTCGGAAATATTTTAACTGTTGTTTATCAGTGTATTGCGCGAGAAATTGCGTAACATTCGGTCTAGATGTGCGGTAAAAATGCAACGTTGTTTCGCTTCAAGTTGAACCGAATTGCGCAGTTTATGCAAAAGTTTGCATAGATCGGGGACTCGCTATAGGGAGGGTGAGATGAAGCCGATCCATTTGTCCGGGATGAATTCGGGAAGGCGCGAGGTACAGGGCCGGCGCGGCCAATCAGCCTTTGGAGCGCGCCCGTCCCGCACGATCGGGGATGGTCAGCGCCACGGTTGCGGCAAGCGCGATCGATGCGGCGGCAAGCACCAGCGCCCGCGCAGGTTCTCCCCCCAGCAGGCGATCCACCGTCCAGCCGAGCAATGCGGCCGCGACGAGTTGCGGCAGCACCAGGAAGACATTGTGGATGCCCATATAGACGCCCATCCGGCTTGGCGGGACGGCGCTGGAAACCATGGCGTAGGGTGCGGACAGGATCGAGGCCCAGGCGCAGCCGATGCCGAGCGCCGGAATCCACAGCCAGCGTGGATCAGTGACGAGCGCGAGGCCGAGCAGCCCCGACGCGCCAAGGAACAGGCAGGCGGCATGGGCCTCGCGCCGTCCGATGCGGGCGACCAGATAGGGGAGGGCGAATGCCCCGATCGCGGCCACGCCATTGTAGAAGGCGAACATCACGCCGACCCAGTCGGCGCTGGCATTATAGGCGGCACTGGTCGGATCGGTACCCGCCCCGCTGTCAGTGGCGATGGCCGGCACGGCGTAGATCCACATCGCGAACAACCCGAACCAGGTGAAGAATTGCACGATCGCCAGCCGTCGCAGCACGTCAGGCATGTGGATGATATCGTCGACGATTTCGAGCAGGCCGGTCGGCCGGATGCCGTGCCGTGCGCTCCACGCGGTCAGCCATTGGCCGATCCCCAGCAGTCCCACGATTCCTGCGATGAGGTAGAGTTCGCGGCGATACCCCTCGATCGCGGTGGCCAGCGCGATCGCGGCCGCGGCGATCACCCACAGGGCGCCGTTGCGGACGAGCGACGCCCCGCTTGTGCTCGCCCATTCGGGCCGGGCCAGCGACGCGGCATCGGCGGCGATGTTTTCGGGTGGCTGTTCGCTGGTGGTCGCGACGGTCAGTCCGACACTGGCGAGCAGCCCGACCGCGCCGATATAGAAAGCGGTTCGAAGCGAGGGCGGCAAAACGCCAGGCGGCGCTTCGCTGGCCAGTCCGAACCAGTTCGACAGGACCCAGGGCATGGCGGAGGCAAACACCGCGCCAGTGCCGATGAATACGACCTGCAGCGAGAACGCCGTGGTGCGCTGATCCTCGGGCACGACATCGGCGACCAGCGCGCGGAATGGCTCCATCGCCACGTTGATCGCACCGGTGAGCAGCCACAGCACGACGCTCGCTGCCCAGATGCTCTGGACATTGGGCATCAGGACGAGTGCCACCGCGCTGACCAGCGCCCCGCCGAGCAGATAGGGGCGCCTGCGGCCAAGCGGTCCCCAGGTCCGGTCGCTCAGATGGCCGATGATCGGCTGGACGAGCAGCCCGGTGATCGGGGCCGCGATCCACAGGATCGGCAGTTCGTCGAGATTGGCACCGAGCGTCTGGAAGATGCGGCTGGTATTGACGTTCTGGAGGCCCCAGACGATCTGCACGCCGAGCAGACCGCAGCACATATTGGCCAGCGCGATCCGCGACAGCCGTGCCTTCGCGGCCAGGGAGCACCTGACCCTTTGCTTCGCCGCTGCCCCCGCTTGCAAAGCCGCCCCTTCGGTGTCCTAAGTCTTCCTATCCTCGTTCAACCTGAGCGCAATGACCGATAACAGCAACAGCAAAACGACGCTCGAGGATCTGGCCCGACTCGCCGGCGTCTCCATCTCGACGGTGTCGCGGGCCCTCAACGATCAGCCGCTGATCAGCATGCGGACGAAACAGCGCATCTGGGCGCTGGCGCGCGACCATAATTATCCGTTCCGCAGTTCGATGCCGACCGCACCGATCGGCGCCGAGGGATCGATCGCGATCGTGACGCCGCATATGCGTGGCCGGGCGCTGCCGCTGTCCCATCCCTTCTTCCTCGAACTGCTCGCCAGCATCGGCGAGGCGGCGCGCGCGCGCAGTTGCGACTTCACCGTGAGCCATGTCGCGCCGGCAAGCTTGGACGATCTCGTGCTGGCGACCACCACCAGCCGCGCCAGCGGGGTGATCTTCCTCGGCCAGAGCATGCTGCATGAGGAATTGAACCAGCTTGCCGGGACCAATGCCCGCTTCGTGGTGTGGGGCGCGCATATGCCGGGACAGAAATACCGCTCGATCGGGTCCGACAACCTGCTCGGCGGCCGCCGGGCGACGTCTCATCTGGCGCGACTCGGTCGCAAGGCGATCCTGTTCATTGGCGGCAGTGATCCCGAGGCAGAGCAAAGGCGACTAGGTTATCTGGAGGCCCTGGCGGAAAATGGGATCGAGGCTGATCCGAAGCTGGTCGCGCAGGTCGAGTTCGAACTGGAATCCGCCGAAGCCGCAATCACCCGCCTGCTGCGTCGCGGCATCAGTTTCGACGGCATCGTCGCGGCCAGCGACCTTATCGCGCTCGGCGCGATCCGGGCGTTGCGCCGGGCGGGCCTGTCGGTTCCTTCCGACGTGTCGGTGGTCGGCTATGACGATATGCTGCTCAGCCGGCTCAGCACGCCCGCGCTGACCACGATCAGGCAGGATACGTTCCACGCGGGGCAATTGCTGGTCGCCAGCATCCTCGAGCCGAGCCAGGACCGGTCGCCGGGTTATCTGCCGACTGAACTCATCGTTCGGGAATCCTGCGGGGGGTGACAGGATCGGTGCCGGTTACGGTCATCGAATGCGCAACAAGGCCTCGGTTCACCGGCGTTTTCGGCCATTTCATCGTTGCTCTTGAATCATGACAACAATGTTATGATGTATCATTCTGCTGTTGCGTCTATCGGGCCGTCCGTCGGCAAGGCTGACCGAATGATGTGAAAGGATCGCGATGAGAAGATCGGTGTTGCTCCTGGGCTGCGGCCTTGGGCTTTTGGCGGCGCCTTCGGCCTGGGCGACGGACGCGCCGACCGATCCGGCATCCGACTCGACCCCGAAGGATATCGTCGTCACTGCGCAGAAGCTGGACGCGGCGCGCGACGCCATCCTGCCGTCGCTTGGCGCGAGCGACTATAGTCTCGACCGGACCCTGCTCGAAAAGCAGCCGGGCGGTGTCGATCGCAGTCTCTCCAAGGTGCTACTGCAGGCGCCGGGCGTCACGCTCGACAGCTATGGCTCGATCCATGTGCGCAATGAGCACGCCAATCTGCAATATCGACTGAACGGCGTGATCGTGCCGGAGAGCATTTCAGGCTTCGGGTCGACCTTTGATCCCCGCATCGCCGATTCGATCGACCTGCTCACCGGCACCTTGCCAGCGCAATATGGCTATCGCACTTCGGGCGTCGTCAGCCTGAAGACCCGGTCGAGTGCGTTCGACGATGGCGGTGATGTCGGTTTCTACGGCGGCAGCCGGGGCACATTGTTGCCGAGCGCGTCACTCCACGGGGCGAGCGGCAACCTGAACTATTTCGTTTCGGGCAGCTATCAGGAGAATGATCTCGGCGTCGAGAACCCGATCAACACACGCGATGCCATCCACGATCACACTCGCCAGTATCGCGCCTTCGGCTATCTCTCCGATATCCTCTCGGACACGAGCAGGCTAACCGCGTTCGGCGGCACGTCGATCGGGTATTTCCAGATCCCCAACCGCCCGGGCCAGGGCGGGGCTGGCCCCAATGGCATGAACTGGAACCTCAACGGCATTTCGGACTTCGATTCGGCGAAGCTCGACCAGAACCAGCGCGAAATCACCCATTATGGCGTGCTCGCCTATCAATATGCCGGTGGCGCTCTCAACTTCCAGGTCGCGCCTTTCGTCCGCTATTCGCAGACGCTTTTCACGCCTGACCCGCAGGGAGGCGATCTCATCCTGGCCGGTGTCGCCGACAATTCGCGGCTTTCCAGCCTGACCGCCGGGGTGCAGGCGGACGGCAGCTACAAGCTGTCCGACAGCCATATGCTGCGGTTCGGCGTGTTCTTCCAGAACGAGCGGACCCGGTCGACGGTGACCTCGCGGGTGTTCCCGGTCGATGGCGACGGCAACCAGACGTCCAACGTGCCGCTCACCATTACCGATAGCGGCGGACGTAACGGGCAACTCTACGGCGTCTATCTTCAGGACGAATGGTCGCTGACCCCGACCCTAACGCTCAACTATGGTGCCCGCTTCGATGCGGTCCGCGCCTATACGCGCGAGCAGCAGGTCAGTCCGCGCGTCAACATGGTCTGGAAGCCTAGCGAGGGAACCACCTTCCACCTCGGCTATGCGCGCAACTTCACGCCGCCGCCGCAGGAACTGATCGCCGCACCGACATTGGCCCTGTTCGCCGGGACGACCAAAGCGACCCAGATCACAACGGCCGACCCGGTGCGCGCCGAACGCGAGCATTATTTCGACGGCGGCGTGCAGCAGACGATCATGCCGGGGTTCAAGGTCGGGCTCGACGCCTATTACAAGATCAAGCGGAACCTGCTCGACGAAGGGCAGTTCGGCCCCTCGCTGGTGCTGTCCCCGTTCAATTATGCGAAGGGCTATGCCTGGGGCGTCGAGCTCAGCGCCAACTATACGCACGGTGCGGTCGATCTCTATGCGAACGTCGCGCGCGGCGAGGAGAAGGGCAAGGGCATCATTTCGAGCCAGTATTTCTTCGCGCCCGACGAGCTTGCCTACATCGCGAACCACTACATCTTCACCGACCATTCGCAGAACTGGACTGCGTCGGGCGGCGGCAGCGTCACCATTCATGACGGGATCGGCACGCTCGTGCCGACGGTCGATTTCCTCTACGGCGACGGCCTGCGCGCGGACGATCCGGCCGGCATCGTGCCCAATGGCGGCAAGCTGCCTTCCTATTTCACCGCCAATTTCGGGATCGCACAGAATCTTGATGGCCCCGGCGTGCTCAAGGGCCTTTCGGTCAGGCTCGACGTCACGAACATCTTCGACAAGAGCTATCTGATCCGCGACGGCTCCGGCGTCGGTGTCGGGGCGCCGCAATATGGGGCGCGGCGCGGCGTCTTCGCCGGAATCCGCAAGAGCTTCTGAAAAGCGCGATATCAGCGGCGCCGATTGCGCCCGAACCACATTGACCTGGAACACGACACGCAATGCACATCACTCGATCCGATCGTCTGTCGCGGCTTGACCGGCTTGGCCTCCTGCTCTCCGGCATCTGCCTGGTGCATTGCATCGGCCTGCCGATCCTCATCCTCCTGCTGCCGGCCATAGCCTTCGCCCTCCCGTCCGACGGGGTGGTGCATGCGGCGTTGATCGTCATGGTGCTGCCGGTCAGCGGCTTCGCCCTGTCGCGCGGCCTGTCAAAGCACGGAAACAGATGGGCCGCGCTTCTGGGCGTGAGCGGCCTTTTGTTTCTCGTCCTTGGGCTGGCCTTCTTCGAGTCGGAATCGGTCGAGACGATCTCGACCGTGACAGGCAGCCTGATGATCAGCCTCGCCCATATCCTCAACTGGCGGGGCCATCACCGCACCGGGTGATCCTATTCTAGGCCGACGCTGCAGCCGGTCTGGGATCGGGCAGGAATATCGCAAGCAGGCCGATCGCCGGCAGGAAGGCGCAGACGGCATAGACCATCTCGATGCCTGCCCGATCGGCGACTTCGCCCAGCACGGCCGCCCCGATTCCACCCATGCCGAACGAGAAGCCGAAGAACAGGCCGGAGATCATGCCGATCTTCCCCGGTACCAGTTCCTGCGCGAAGACGACGATCGCGGGGAAGGCCGAGGCCAGGATGAGGCCGATGATCACGGTTAGCGGGCCGGTCCAGAACAGGCTCACATGCGGCAGCATCAGAGTGAAGGGCAGAGCGCCAAGGATCGAGAACCAGATCACATATTTCCGCCCGAACCGGTCGCCCAGCGGGCCGCCGGCGATAGTGCCGACCGCTACGGCGCCGAGAAAGGCGAAGAGGTGCAGCTGTGCGACCTCGACCGACACGCCGAAGCGATGGATCAGGTAGAAAGTGAAGTAGCTGGTGAGGCTCGCCAGATAAACATATTTCGAGAAGATGAGGGCGAGCAGCACCGCGATGCCGGCCAGCACCTTGCCCCGCGGCAAGGTCATCCCGGCCTGCCGGCCAGCGCCGCCGCGCGACAGGCGGGCAAGGCCGTGATGGCGATACCATTGGCCGACATTCCACAGGATCGCGCAGGAGAGCAGCGCCAGCAACGCGAAGAAGGCGAGGCTGGTCTGTCCCCAACGCATCACCACGACAGCCGCCGCGAGTGGCCCAAGCGCCGAGCCGGCATTGCCGCCGACCTGGAACATCGACTGGGCAAGGCCGTGCCTGCGTCCTGCCGCCATGCGCGCGACACGGGAGGATTCAGGGTGGAAGACCGACGATCCCATGCCAAGCAGGGCTGCACCGACCAGCACCAGCCAATAGCTGTGCGCGCTCGACAGGACGAGCAGACCGGCGAGCGAGAACAGCGTCCCGCCGGGCAAGGCGAGCGGGGTCGGGCGCTTGTCGGCATAGAGGCCGACCAACGGCTGCAGGATCGACGCGGTCATCTGGTAGACGAGGGTGACAAGGCCGATCTGGCTGAACGAGAGATCAAGCTCGGTCTTCAGATTGGGATAGATGGCCGGCAACAGCGACTGCATCATGTCGTTGAGCAAATGGCAGAAGCTGATCGCCAAGATGATACCGAACACCGTCGTCTCGGTGGTGGGCAAGGGCGGGGCAGCTCTGGTGGCGTTCATCAGCAAGGTCCATCCATCAAGTCCAGGCGCTCCCTTAGCGCCTCACATCATGACCCGCATTCCTGTATGGGTCTTTCGCTTTTGCGAGTGGGACAGTCTCATGCCCTGGAATAATCCTGCCCTGGTCGAGCATCTTCCCCGGCCGATCGTCGCCATCGGCAATGAATATCCGCCCGCGTTCGAGCTCGACTGGCACCAGCACCGGCGCGGTCAGTTGCTGTATGCCGCGCGTGGCGTGGTGGTGGTGAGCACCCGACACGGTGCGTGGGTCGCACCGCCGGAGCGCGCCATCTGGACTCCGGGCGGCTGCAGCCACGCGGTGAGGATGGTGGGCCCGGTCAGCACGCGCAGCGTCCTCATCGAGCCGGACGCGCATGGGTCGCTGGGCGACAGGAACAAGGTGATACAGGTCTCGCCGCTGCTCCGCAGTCTGTTGGAGGCGGCGTGCGACGTCGAACCTGAATATGATGTCGACGGGCGCGATGGCATGGTGATGGCGCTTCTCCTGGAAGAACTGGCGCGCGCGCCGACCGTCCCGCTGGCGGTGCCCTTTCCCAAGACCGTCGAGATCGTGCGTAAGTGCCAGTCATTTCTCGACCGGCCGACGGCGCATGATACGATCGACCAGTGGAGCGCCGACCTGAACATGGGGCGGCGCGTCTTCACCCGCATGTTCCGACGGGAGACCGGGCTCAGCTTCGGCGCGTGGCGGCAACAGGCCTGCCTGCTCATCGCGCTGCCCAGGCTGGCCGCTGGGGAGGCGGTAACGACGATCGCGCTCGACCTCGGCTATGAAAGCCCTGCCGCGTTCTCGACGATGTTCAAGCGGTTGATCGGCGTCGCGCCCAGCCGCTATCGCATGAGCCTGTGACTCTGGCTGCCATCGCGGTTTGGTCGCGCGAATCTTCGGCTTCGTCGCACGAAGGGGGCTGGTATTTCGCGCCTGCCTAAAAAGGACGGTGGCTGATGGATGGTGGACGAGGAAATCGAATGTTGCGGCGCTCGCTCGCCATCGGCTGCCGCGACATGATATGGGCCGCACGCACGGATCGAGGGGCCTCGTCGGCGAACTGCGGCCGGGCTGGGATAACGAGTAGAACGCCTGCCGTGCTGCGTCGGCGATACCGCACAACAAGAAGTATCTTCCTGTACAAATATTCAAAATATGGTATTTGGCGATCGGGTCCGGGTTTTCGGCATTGGCCGCAATCGGTACAGGTGATGTGATTTCGCGTGCGGTGCACGACGAATTCCGTTGGAAGGGAAGTATTGAATTCGATTTGTCCCCGGGCGTCAGACTTTTTGCGTAGCTGGAACTGCGTTTCACAGGGATCCGCCAAAGATGGCGGGTGCGATCGGGCCGGCATAGAGTGTCGATATATCCTGGATTGCATGTGAGACTGGGTCGAATTCCACGGGATAGGACGTTGCGATACGCAGGCTATTTGCCGCAAGGTGCGTTGTTGCCCTGGCTCTCTGGCCTGCCCGGGTCCTTGGGCGCTGGGTTTCACAACTTGGGCGGCCGTGCCGGGTGCTTTGCTGGAAGGGGATGAGTGTAATCGTGGCATCGACCAAGCCTGCTGCCCCTCAGCAGTCGCACCAGAACGAACAGGCCAGGCAGGGCAGCCGGTCGGCACGAACCAAGGCAAGAATCGCGGATGCCGTCATCACGGTACTTGCTGAGGCGGGGTCGAGCAGGTTGAC
Organism: Sphingomonas sp. QA11; assembly: GCF_028473665.1. Taxonomy (GTDB): domain Bacteria; phylum Pseudomonadota; class Alphaproteobacteria; order Sphingomonadales; family Sphingomonadaceae; genus Sphingomonas; species Sphingomonas phytovorans. The sequence continues at coordinate 1,224,681 of NZ_CP098774.1, forward strand.
TCATCGTCTCGTCGCGGCTGCCGCGGGCGTGCCGCTTGCCGCCACGACATATCACTACGCAACCAAGCGCGACATGATTGCCGACGCATCCAGCCGCCTGCTCGATGGCTATGTCCGCTCGTTTCGGCGGGCGGCGGAGCGGCAACGGCGCGGGGACGGCGTCGTAACCGATCTTGCCGGTTTCGCGACCAGGCTTCTCGCTAACGCCACCGGACGCCACCGCAAGTCAGCACTGGCCTGGTGCGAGATCATCCTCGACGCCGCGCGGAGCGCCGAGGGCCATGTGCTGGCAGACGCCTGGTTTCATGAACTGCTTACGGTGTGGAACGATCTTGCCGATGCGATGGGCGGTGAGCGTAACGACCACGCCGTCGAGTCGGCGATCGATACCGTCATCGGTCTGTTGTTCATCACGCTGCCACTAGACCTGACCTCCGCGCAGCTCGGGGCGGTGCTCACTGGTGGCGCTGATCCTGCCGTGGAATGGGCGCCGACGATCGCGCCTCAGGTCAGCGACGCGCCTTCGCCCACGCGCCGGACCAACAAGGCGCGCGAAACGCGGGAGCGGATCCTGGACGGCGCGATCGAGGTGCTCATCGCGCAGGGCGCGGGTGCCATCACCTATAATGCGGTCGCGGCGCAGAGTGCCCTGACCACGGCTGCGCCAGCCTATCATTTCGGCTCGATCGAAGGGTTGCTCAAAGCCGCCGAGGGTGAACTCTTCGCGCGTTCCAAGGGCCGGTATCGGGACATGGTGACATCAGCCCAGGTCGTGGGACCACCACTTGATGTTCTGGCCGACATGACGACCGCCGTCTTCGTTCGCGAGGTCACCCAGCATGGTCGGGCGGCAATCGCGATTTACTCGATTGGCCTCGAATCGTCGCGACGACTCGAGCTTCGCCCTGCGGTCTGGGACGTCGTCATGGACCAGACAAAGGCGTGGAAGCGCCGGTTGGAGCTGCTGGGCCCGACGGCCAGCCCGCTCGACGCGATGCGCATGCAGGCCGTCTTCATCGGCAAGCAAATCCGGGCACTTTCAACAGGTTCCCCGCTTGCTCGCCTGGCCCTCGCCCGGGGTGAGTTCAGGAGTGAGATTGTCGCCATTATCGACAATACCAAATAACGGTACATTCTTTTAAAAATATTGACGGGGGCTTCCCGTGCCCCTACTGCCCGTCCTGCAAGCCGCCGCGACGAGCGGGCTGCGTCCGGAGAAGCGAAGGCGTTGGCCTCGCTAGGTCTCCGGGCGAACAGGCGTCCGCCAGTGGCGCATCGGGGAGGATGAAATGACGGGCGATTTTTCAGCACTTGGTGTTTTGGGGTTGCGGTCGTTGCGCCTGGGCGTTTCGGTCGCCGCGCTGACGAGCGGGCTTGTCTGCGGAGGCCTGGCTCACGCCCAGACCAACCAGTCGTCCGCTCCGGCTGCTTTGCAGTCGCGGGTCGATCCGGTCTCGGGGCGGCAGCTCGATCCCGAAGGCGAGGTCGATGTGGCATCGCAGGAAGCCGATATCGTGGTCACCGGCACGCTGCTGCGCGGCGTCGCGCCGACCGGTACCAACGTGATCGCGGTGACTCGTGACGACGTCCTCGCCACAGGCGCCGCGTCGTCGAACGACCTGCTCTCCTCGATACCGCAGGTCGGCAGCTTCGGAACGGTACCCTCCGGAACGGCGAGCTTCGCCAGCCCCGTCGTGCGCCCCAATATCCGCAACCTGGGTGCGTCGGGCGGCGTGACGACCCTGGTCCTGGTCAACGGACATCGCATGGTCGGCGCCGGCGTGCTTCAGACCACGTTCGATCCTTCGGCGATTCCGCCCGACATCATCGAGCGTGTCGAAGTCGTGCCCGATGGCGGCTCGGCGATTTACGGCTCGGATGCGATCGGTGGCGTGATTAACTTCATCACTCGCAAGCGCTTCAACGGCGTCGGGGCAAGTGCCCGCTACAGCTTTGCCGACGATTATCGCGGCGTGGACGGCAATCTGACCGTCGGCCGCGACTGGGGCAGCGGGTCGCTCTTCGTGTCCTATGCCTATGCCTGGCACGACAATATCCTCGGCATCGATCGCGACTATGTCCATGCCGACAACAGGGCGAAGGGCGGCACCGATTTCCGGACCGCCACCTGCGCGCCAGGCACCATCACCGCCGGCGGGATCAGCTATGCGCTGCCCGGGCTCGTGCCGAACACGAGCAACCTGTGTGACAGCAACGCCTATGCCGACATCTATCCGCGCGAGCAGCGTCATTCGGTCTATGCGGGGCTGACCCAGAAGCTGAACGACAATGTCGATTTCCAGGCGACTGCCTATTGGTCGCGACGCGACACGACGACGCTCAGCTCGCAATCGGGCTTCACCGGCTCGATCCTGTTCACCAATCCCTATTTCCGTCCGATCGGCCTTTCGCCGATCCAGGGGGTCGCGCTGTCGTTCGCCGATGTGTTCGGCAAGAGCGCGACCAGCAAAGCGCGGTTCGACTCCTATGGCGTGACGCCAAGCTTCACGGTCGGGCTTGGCGGAAACTGGCAGCTTCGCGCGCAGGCGAACTTCGGCGAGAGCTACAATGTGGTGCGCGAGCAGACCATCAACTCGGCCGCCGCGACGGTTGCGCTGGCGGGAACGACGACTGCCACCGCGCTCAACCCGTATAACCTCGCTGCGACCAACCCCGCGGTGCTGGCGACGATCGCCGATTTCGAGAATTTCGGCGATGCCACCCAGGCCCTTGCCGAAGGTCGGCTCGTCCTGGATGGCTCATTGGCCACATTGCCTGGTGGTGACATCCGGCTTGCGGTCGGCGCGGAATATCATTTCGAGCAGCTCGATTCCCGCATCTCGCAGGACCGGCGCAACGTCTTCACCAACGCGATCAATTCGTCGTCCAATCGCGACGTGAAGTCGGTCTTCGCCGAACTGCTCGTGCCCATTTTCGGGGCGGGTAATGGTGGGCCGGGCATGCGCAGCCTGCAGATTTCGGGCTCGGTCCGTCATGACGACTATAGCGATGTCGGCGGCACGACGAACCCGAAGGTCGGCATCAGCTACAAGCCGTTCGACGACTTCACGCTGCGCGGCAATTACGGCACCTCCTTCCACGCCCCGAGCCTTGCCGACACGACGAGCACGGCCGACTCGCGGGTGCAGGTCTTCCTGTTCAGCCCCTATCGCGCGGCCAACAGCTCGCCGCTCGACATCCTGCGTCCGATGATCGTCATCGCCGGCGGCAATCCGGACCTCAGGCCGGAGAAGGCCAAGACCTGGTCGGTCGGTTTCGACTGGGTGCCGAAGGCAGTGCCGGGCCTCGTCGCGAGCGCGACCTATTGGAACGTCCGTTTCACCGATGGGATCGCGGTACCGCCGATCACCTCCCCGGTGCTTTATTCCGACCCGAATTATGCCAGCTTTTACATCCTGAGCCCGACCCTGGCCCAGGCCCAGGCAGCGGCGGGCAACCTGATCGTCACCGGCGCGCCGAATCTCGCCAGCCTCTATCTCGGCGGCACGACACCCTATGTGCTGTTCAATGCGCGGCGCACCAACCTTGCGTCGATCCATGTCGATGGCATCGACTTCAATGTCGGCTATACACGTGAGACGGGTTTCGGCTCGATCAATGCGAACGTCTCGGGCACCTATACGTTGAACCGCGAATCGTCCGCGGTGGCGGGTGGACCATTCAGCGACGAGCTGAAGAACGGCGTCGGGCGTACCACGCTTGTCGCAGCCGTTGGTGCCCGTGTCGGTGACCTGACCGGGCGGGCGACGCTAAACTATCGCGGCGGCTATCCGATCCTCGGCCTTCTCACTCAAAACCATGTCTCGTCGTTCAAGACAGTCGATCTGTTCCTCAGCTACGATCTCGGCAAGCTGCTCAAGAACACGTTGCTGACCCTCAACGTCGACAATATCTTCGATCAGGACCCGCCCTATCTCAACAGTGCCAGTGGTTATACCAATGGCAGCACGCTCGGGCGGCTGGTCTCGCTCGGCATCCGTACCAAATTCTAGGAACAAGCCTTTGCTGGTGTCGAGGATCTGGACGGAACGGACGGAAAGCGGCTCGCAGGTGGGCCGCTTTCCCCTCCTTTTGCTGGCGACATTCTCCCTTGTCTGGCTGATTCAGCCGGCACTTGGGGAACCGGACACCAGACCTTCCACATTGAAGGCCGAATATACCGAGGCCCCGCTCGGGCTAGACGAGCCGGCGCCTCGCCTGGCGTGGCGTTCTCCTGTAGCGCGGCAGACCGCTTATCGGATTCGCGTCGCTACATCTCCGCAGGCGCTGGAAAAGGGCGATCTCGCCTGGGACAGCGGCAAGGTCGCGTCTGGGGAGGGCACGCAGATTGCTTATGCCGGCCCCCAGCCAAAGGCTCGCCAGCGTTATTGGTGGCAGGTGCGGGTCTGGGATGGCGACGATCGCGCGAGCGGCTGGAGCACGCCCGGCTGGTGGGAGATGGGGCTGCTTGCACCGGCCGACTGGCGCGCGCGGTGGATATCCGGTCCCGAGCGCCGCGATCATGACTGGAGCGACGTCACCCTCGACGTCGATCTCACGCTCACCGGCAATGCAGTCGATCTCCTGTTTCATGCGCTGCCCCACGGCAAGAGCTATGGCGACGCCTATGTCTGGACGTGGAGCGACGGCAAGGATGGGCCCGTCCTGACCGAGGCGGTGCGCACCTATCCCGGGGGCACCAGTTCCGCCGTCAAGACGGAGGTGCTCAAGCGCGTGCCGCTGACGGTGCCGCTAAAGGGGCAGCGGCATCGACTCACCGTGCGCACAAAGGGCACCCAGATCGTCACCCGCCTTGACGGCCGGACGATCGATACCCTCGAAGATCGTACGCACGGGCACGGCACGATCGGTTTCAGCGCTCGGGAAGAGCGCGCGGCGGTGATCCACGCCGTCGCTGTTTCCGGAAGCGGCAGCCCGCCGGCTCGTGCTGATTTCGCGCGCAACGACAACCCGTTCACTGGCGGCAGCGTTTCGGCCGAAGGGCTGGTCGTGGCCAGTGGCGTGAAGAATGTAGATATGGTCCTGCCGATCGAGGCACCGGCGCCGCTCGTCAGGCGTGCCTTCGGCGTTTCGGCCAAATCCGTCCTTCGCGCGCGGCTCTATCTGGCCGGCGCCGGCATGCCGCGCATGATGTTGAACGGGACCATGGTTGGCTCGCCGCTGGGCGCCGGCTTCACCGCCTATGACAAGCGCGTGCTCTCCTACACGCACGACGTGACTGCGCTGCTGCGGCCCGGGCAGAATGTGCTGGGCGCCGAGCTCGGGCGTGGCTGGTACGGGCTGACCGATCCGAACGAATGGTATTTCCACGTCGCGCCCTGGCATGCCGAGCCTGCGCTGAAGGCACAGCTGGAAATCACCTACACCGACGGCACGACCCAGACGGTCGCGACGGGAGCCGACTGGCAGACGATATCGGGCCCGACCATCAATGATTCAGTCCATCGCGGCGAACGCTATGATGCAAGGCTGCTGCCGGTCGGCTGGGACAAGCCGGGCTTTCGGCCGAACCGCTGGAGTGCCGCGCGGATCGTCACGGGGCCGACGGGTGTCCTGGTGGCCGCCAATTCGGAACCGATCGAACCGGTGCAGTCCATCGCTGCGGCAACGATCAAGCAGGCGGCGCCGGGCGTCTGGGTCTATGATTTCGGCCGGATCGTGGCTGGTCGGCCCGTGCTTGACGCGGAGGGGCCACGGGGGGCGACCGTATCGATGGTCGCGGGCGAACAGATCGGTCCCGATGGACTGGTCATTCCGGCATCCGGGCTGATCGACGCGCAGCTCCAAACCGATCGCTACACGCTTGCCGGCACGGGCCGCGAGCATTGGGAACCGAGCTTCGGCTATCGCGGCTTCCGTTACATCCAGCTCGATGGATTCCCCGGTACGCCGACCGCAGCGACGCTGAGTGCGCGCGTGGTGCGTTCGGCGGTTGCGAAGACCGGCAGCTTCGCCAGTACCGATCCGCTGCTGGCGAGCATCGACGCAGCCGGCACCGCGACGATCCTCAACAACATGCACGGCTTCCAGACCGATACGCCGACCTATGAGAAGAATGGCTGGACCGGCGATGCCCAGGCCTCGGCAGGTGCGGCGGCGCGCAGCCTGGATGTCGCGCGGGTCTGGACCAAATGGCTCGGCGACTTCCGTGACTCGCAGTCGCCCAAGGGAGAGATACCCGAGATCGTGCCGGCCACGCCTTATTACGGCTATGAGGACACGCCAGGCTGGAATCTCATCTGGGGCCCGACGACGCCCTGGGACGTGGCGGCGATGATCCTGCCCTGGGAACTCTACACGACCTATGGCGACACGCGCATCCTCGCGCGCAATCACGACATGCAGCGGCGTCTGGTCGATTACACAGCGACCGTCATCAAGGCGCCCGATTACTATCGCGCGAAGGGCCTGAGCGAATGGTCGCCGCCGGGGAGCATGGACTTTTTCAACGCGCGCGGCGGCGGCATCGATGCGGTGACCACGGCTTATTTCTTCCACGAGGCGGACGTGCTGGCGACGTCATCCGGGGTCATTGGAGAGGCGCAGGATGCGGCGCGCTACCGGGCCCTCGCGGACGCGATCCGCAAAGCCTATAATGCGCGCTACTGGGATGATGCGAACGGCTGGTACCGGACGATCGACGCAAAGGGCGTGGCGGGCGCGCCGCTGCAGATCCAGAATGTGCTGGCGCTGGCTTTCGGCATGGCGCCGAAGGGCCGGGAGCAGGGCGTTGCCGATACGATCGCCCGCGACGTGGAGAAGCAGGGGCTGCGCACGGGCGTATATGGCACGCGCTACGTGCTTGAGGTGCTCAGCGACCATGGCCATGCCGATCTCGCCTATCGCGTGGCGACCCGCACCGACGAACCGAGCTGGGGCTGGTGGATCGCCAACGGCAATTCGACGATGTTCGAAAGCTGGGGCCTCGGCAGCCGTTCCCGCGACCATCATTATTTCGCATCGATCGGTGACTGGATGCGCCAGCGGCTGGCTGGCCTGAGGCCGGGCGCGCCGGGCTACAAGGTCGTGCTGGTCAAGCCGGCGATCCCGGAAGGGCTCGCCAGCGCCGATGCAGCGATGGAAACCGCTTATGGACGCGCCGCGACGCAGTGGCGGGTCGAGCAGGGCAGGCTTGTGCTGCGGGCCGAGGTGCCGCCGAACGCAGGCGGCGAGATCTGGGTGCCGACTCGTTTCGGCGCCATCGCTGCCCCGGCCGGTGCGACGCTGGCCCGACAAGAGACGGGATATTCGGTCTATCGGACCGGCCCCGGAATTCACGAATTCCATGGAGGAGACGCGCGATGATCCGTCCACTGATCGGGCTTGCTCTTCTGGTGGCGGCGTCGTCGGCAATGGCGCAGGAGGTCCGCACCGAGTCCGGGCCGGTCCGCGGCGTTGGGGTCGAAAAGGACGTGGCCTTCAAGGGCATTCCCTATGCGTCGGCTCCCACGGGGGACCTGCGCTGGCGGGCGCCCGCCGCGCCGGCACCCTGGAGCCAAAGCCGGGACGGATCGAGTTTCGGGGCGGATTGTCCGCAAAATGCGCTCGCCGGTGTCACCGGCAGCGGCCAGCCGAGCAGCGAGGATTGCCTGTTCCTCAATGTCTGGACGCCCAGGGCGGTCGCCGGCGCGAAGCTTCCGGTGATGGTGTGGATCCATGGCGGAGGTTTCGTCAGCGGATCGAGCGCGCTGGCCGAGACTGACGGTGCCCGGCTGTCCGGACAGGGCGTGGTGCTGGTCAGTTTCAACTACCGGCTGGGCCGGCTCGGTTTCTTCGCTCATCCGGCGCTCACCGCGGAGGTTGCGGGGAAGCCCACCGGAAACTGGGGCCTGATGGACCAGATCGCGGCGTTGCAATGGGTGCGCAGGAACATCGCTGCCTTTGGCGGCGATCCGGCGAACGTCACGATCTTCGGCGAATCCGCGGGGGGTGAATCGGTTTCCAGGCTGATGGCATCGCCCGCCGCGGCGGGCCTGTTCGCCAAGGCGATTTCCGCCTCGGGCGGCGGCCGCGACAAATGGCCGGTGCTGGCGGCGGCGGAGGCGAAGGGAAGCGTTTTCGCTCCAGGCGCGACTGTAGCGGCGTTGCGCGCCCTGCCGGTTGCGATCGTGCTTGGTGGCATCAACATGCTGAGCAAGGAAGAAGATCGTTATTCAGGTCCAATGACCGATGGGGCGATCGTGACCGGCGACGTCGATCACCTGTTCGCTGAAGGCAAGCAGGCACATATCCCGTATATCGTCGGCAACAATGACGACGAACTCGGTTTCGTACCGGCGGCATTCCTCCCGATGGTGAACGCGCCGGCACTGGCCGGACTGGGGGCAGGGGCCGCAGGAGTGATGGCGGCTTATGTTTCCCAGGAAGATGCCAAGCGTCACGTCGCCGCCGACATCATGTTCAGCGAACCGGCGCTGGCCCTCGCGCTTCGCCATGCCAGGGCAGGATCGCCGACCTGGCTCTATCGCTTCGGCTATGTCGCGGAAGCGAAGCGGAAGGACGGTATCGGCGCTGGCCATGCGACCGACGTGATTTTCCAGTTCGGCAATCTGGCGAAGGGCGATGTCGCGCCCAGCGCCGCCGACCAGGCCGCGGCTGGCCTGTTCGCGAGCTACTGGACCAATTTTGCCAGGACCGGCGATCCGAACGGGAAAGGGATTCCCGCCTGGGGGCGGGTCGATGCCAGGACGCCGGGCATGATCGAGATCGGGATCGGCGGCACCCGGATGGTGCCGGCATCAAACCCGGTGCTCAGCGCCATCGCTACCGCTCGCGACTCCGCCAAGTGAAGGTATTCGATATGCGCCGCCTGCTTGTCCTGTTCGCCCTGCTTTCGGTGACCGCTTCGGGGGACGCCCAGGACGTCGTCCGCCTTCGGGCGGGCACCCCTGCGACACCCCAGGCGGAGGTGACGGAGACCCGCTTTCCGTTCGGCAAGATCGTCCGCAATGTCTCCGATGCGACGCTCACCGCCTATCTCCCCGATCCGGCGATCGCTACCGGCACGGCGGTGATCGTCGCGCCGGGCGGCGGCTTTCACATGCTGTCGATCGAGAGTGAGGGCGCAGCGGTGGCGCGCTGGCTGAACAGCATGGGCGTCGCTGCCTTCGTGCTGAAATATCGCCTGGTGCAGACCGATGACGGATTTGTGCCGCACTTCTTTCAGCTTCTGACTCATCTTCCGGAGCTGGCCGCGGTGGTCAAGCCGGTGCGCCCGGCGGCGACCGCCGATGGCGAGGCCGCGGTCCGCTATGTGCGCGCGAACGCCGCACGCTATGGCTTGAAACCCAACCGCATCGGCATGCTTGGCTTCTCCGCGGGCGGGGCAGTGACGGTATGGACGATGCTGGCCAATCATCCCGCCAGCCGACCGGACTTTGCCGCGACCATCTATCCCGGCCTGTTGCCTGATCCGATCGTCGCGCCGAAAAAGGCGCCGCCGCTGTTCGTGCTGGTCGCCGATGACGACGCGATCGCGCGGGGGGACAGCGGCCGGCTCGAGGCTGCGTGGCGGGCCAGCGGGGCAAGTACCGAATTCGTGACGTACCCCAAGGGCGGCCATGGCTTCGGCATGGAGACCAAGGGCAAGCCGACCGACGAATGGACGGCGCGGATGCGCGCCTGGATGCAATCTCAGGGAGTGTTGACCAAATGAGCGATCTTGTCCGGTACGGCTCGCTTGGCGCCTTCGCACTGCTGGCCGGTTGCGCCGCGCGCGAGAATGCCCCGCCCGCGATCGCGGTGCAGAAGGTTGCGACGTGCGAGGCGCTGGTCGGTATGCCGCTCGGCAATGGGCGGATCGACACCGCGGTGCCGGTCGCCAAGGGCGCGACGGTTTCCACTGATCCGGGCAAGCCCGGTTTGCCGGCGGCGGGTGCTTTTTGCCGGGTCCAAGCGACGCTGACCCCGGTGAAGGGATCGTCGATCAAGGTCGAGGTCTGGCTTCCCGAGCGCGCCGCGTGGAACGGCAAGCTGCTCGGTGCCGGCAATGGCGGGTTCGGGAGCAATCTGACCGTGCCCTCGCTGCTGATGCGGGGCGGGGTCGAGAAGGGCTATGCCTCGGTCGGCACTGACATGGGGCATTTCGGCGAGAGCGACGTCGACGGGAAATGGGCGCTGAATGCGCCGGAAAAGATCAAGGATTTTGGCTGGCGGGCCAATCATCTGGCGGCCGAGACGGCAAAGAAGGTGGTCGCTGCCTATTACGCGACGCCGCTTGCCGCGAGCTATTTCCATGGCTGTTCGGACGGCGGCCGCGAAGCGCTGATGGAGGCGCAGCGTTATCCGGACGATTATGACGCGATCCTCGCCGGTGCCCCGGCCATCCCCTGGACCCGGATGGCCAGCGCCTTTGCGATGGATCACCTGGCAGTATTCGGCCGTGCCGAATCCAGCATTCCGAACCCCAAGCTCAAGCTGCTGCAGGCCGCCTCGCTGGCGAAATGCGACAAGCTCGATGGCGTGGCAGACCGGGTGATCGATGATCCGCGTCAGTGCCGGTTCGATCCGGTGGTGCTTCAGTGCAAGGCCGGCGATGGGCCGGATTGCCTGACGGCGCCGCAGGTGGAGGCGGCGCGCGCGCTGTATCGTGGCCCGGTCGGTGTGGACGGCAAGCCATTCTATTTCGGAACCCAGCCTGGCGCCGAGGCATTTGCCGGGACCTGGGATTTGTGGCTGACCGGTCCCGCGGCGCAGCACGGCAAGTTCTCGACCGAGTTCATGCGCTATATGGTCCATTCGAACCCGGACTGGCAGGTCTCCAGTTTCGACCTGGCGCGCGACTATCCGCTGGCGAAGCGGTTGCAGAGCGAGAATCTCGATGCCGACAATCCCGATCTGCGGGGTTTCTTCCGCCACGGCGGCAAGCTGATCCTCTATCATGGCTGGCAGGATGCGGCGATCCCGCCGGAGAACACGATCGACTATTATCGCCGGGTGCAGCGGGCCAATCCCGCTGATGCCGCCAAGTCTACCCGACTGTTCATGGTGCCGGGGATGTCGCATTGCCTGACGGGCCCTGGCCCCAATGTGTTCGACGCGCTCGGTACGCTCGATGCCTGGCGGCAAGGTGGGGCAGCGCCGGAGCGGATGACCGCCACCAAGTTCGACAATGATCTGTTCGCTTATCTCGGCCTGCCGGCCAAGCCGATCCGGACCCGTCCGCTCTGCGCCTTTCCCAAGGTGGCGCGCTGGAACGGCACGGGCTCGACCGACGACGCAGCGAACTTCAGCTGTTCGGCGCCGAGCAGCTGATCATGACACTGTTGAATATCAGCCATGTTCGGGGACCGGCGGAGCCGCCGCTGCTCGATATGACGATCGGCGCGGCGCTTGTCCGCGCCGCTGACCTCTGGGGCGAGCGTGAGGCGCTGGTCTCGGCCGAGCAGGGCGTGCGCTGGAGCTTTGCGGAGCTGCTGGCGCGGGCTGACTCGCTGGCGGCCGGCCTGATCTCGCTTGGGCTCGAGCCGGGGGACCGGATCGGAATCTGGTCTCCCAACTGCGCCGAGTGGACGCTGCTCCAGTTCGCGGCGGCGCGGGTCGGGCTGATCCTCGTCACGATCAACCCGGCCTATCGCCTGTCCGAGGTCGAATTCACGATCAATCACGTCGAGCTGAGTGCGCTGGTCGTCGCCGAGCGGTTCAAGACGAGCAACTATGTCGAGATGATCGAAGCGCTCGCCCCGGAACTGGCGGGCAGCGTGCCGGGTGGCTTGCGTGCCGAACGATTGCCGTCACTGCGCTGCGCGATCCAGATCGACGGGGCCTCGCGGCCTGGGTGGCTGCAACTGGGCGACACCGCGGTGGTACGCCCGGGCGTGCGCGAACAGCTCGACCGGATCGGGGAAGGGCTCGACCCTGACGATGCGATCAACATCCAGTTCACCAGCGGCACCACCGGCTTGCCCAAGGGGGCAACGCTTTCCCACCGCAACATCCTCAACAACGGCTATTTCGTCGGACGCGGCATGGCGCTCGGGCCGAATGACCGGATCTGCATCCCGGTGCCGCTCTATCATTGCTTCGGCATGGTGCTGGGCAACCTCGCCAGCCTCACCCATGGCGCGGCGATGGTCTATCCCTCTCCCGGCTTCGATGCGGGGGCGGTACTGAACGCCGTCGCGGCTGAGCGCTGCACCGCGCTGTACGGCGTGCCGACGATGCTCATCGCGGTGCTGGCTCATCCCGACTTCGCCTCGTTCGATCTCTCCTCGCTCCGCACCGGCTGCATGGCTGGCGCGATCTGCCCCGAGCCGCTGATGCGCGACGTGATTGGCCGGCTGAACATGCGCGACGTGACCATCGGCTACGGCATGACCGAGACAAGCCCGGTCAGTTTCCAGACCGGGCTTGACGATCCACTCGAGCAGCGGGTCGGATCGATCGGCCGGGTCCTGCCGCATCTCGAATGCAAGGTAGTCGGCGCCGATGGTGAGGTCGTGCCCGTCGGCCAGCCGGGCGAGCTCTGCACGCGCGGCTATTCAGTGATGCTCGGCTATTGGAACGATCCTGAACGCACGGCTGAGTCGATCGATGCGGACGGCTGGATGCACAGCGGTGACCTCGCGACCATCGACGCGCAAGGCTATGGCAACATCGTCGGCCGGCTCAAGGACATGGTCATTCGCGGCGGCGAGAACATCTATCCGCGCGAGATCGAGGATTTCCTGTATCGCCACGCCGGGGTCGAGGACGTCGCGGTGGTGGGGGTCCCCGATCCGAAGATGGGCGAGGAGCTCTGCGCCTGGGTGCGGCTCAGGCCTGGCGCCGAGGCCGATCCGGAGACGTTGCGGTCGTTCTGCCGTGGCCAGATCGCCCACTACAAGGTCCCGCGCTATATCCGTGTCGTCGACGCCTTTCCGACCACGGTCACGGGCAAGATCCAGAAATACCTGATCCGCGATGCAATGATCGCTGAACTCGGGCTCGACGAAAGAGCCTTGGGCCCGTCGTTCGAACCCCATCACAAGCAAGAGGTGAAATAATGAAGCTGTTACTGACTGGCGCTGCCCTCGCGGCTTTCGCCACCGTTTCCGCGGCGAGCGCGCAAACCGCATCCCCGCCGCCCGCGGCTCCGTCGGCAACACCAGCACCTGCATCGACCGCGGGTGCGAAGTTTTCGCTCGATACCCCGATCCAGGACATCGTAGCGGACGAGCGCGGCAAGGCGGTGATGGACAAGAATTTCCCGGGCATGACCGCCTTGCAGGAATATGACATGTTCAAGGCACTGAGCCTGCGCCAGGTCCAGCCCTATTCGAACGGCAAGCTCACCGACGAAATCCTCGCCAAGGCCGAGACCGATCTGGCGGCGATCAAATGAAGCAGCTTGGCCGGCATCTGGGCAATGGCGTCGCACTTCTCGCGCTGATCGGCGGCGTCGTGCCGTCCGGGGTCGCCATGGCGGCGGCTTCGCAGGAAGTGCCGGCCTACAAGGACCGCGGCGCGCCTCTGGAGAAGCGCGTCGCGGATCTGATGGGTCGATTGACGCTCGACGAGAAGATTCTCCTCCTCGCCGGGGAGACGTCGATGACGCTCAACCCGATCCCGCGGCTGGGCATCCCCTCGCTCAAGATGACCGACGGGCCTACCGGTGTCCGGTCCCCTGACGGCAAGCCGGCAACCGTCTTTCCCGTCGGCGTGGCACTGGCGGCCACCTGGAATCCCGAACTGGTCGGGAAAGTGGGCGCGGCCATCGGCCTGGAGAGCCGCGCCCATGGCGCCGACGTCCTGCTGGCGCCGACAGTCAATATTGTGAGAACGCCGCGCTGGGGGCGTAATTTCGAAACCTATTCCGAAGATCCCTGGCTCACCGGCCAGATCGCGCTCGGCTATGTGCGCGGCGTGCAGGGCACCGGTGTAGGTGTATCGATCAAGCATTTCGCGGCGAACAACCAGGAGACCAACCGGTTCGTTGTCGACTCGGTCGTCGATGACCGGACGATGCGCGAAATCTATCTGCCGGCGTTCGAAACCGTGGTGAAACAGGCTGATCCCTGGTCGGTCATGGCATCCTACAACAGACTGAACGGTACCTTCGCGACTGACAATCGCTGGCTGTTGACTGACCTCCTCAAGAAGGAGTGGGGTTTCAAGGGTTTTGTCGTGTCCGACTGGGGCGCCACGCACTCCACCGCGCCTGCCGCCAACGCGGGCATGGACCTGGAGATGCCCGGTCCGCCATCCAATTTCGGCGCGAAGCTGAAGGCTGCGGTCGATGCCGGCAAGGTGAGCGCGGCGCAGATCGATGACAATGCCGGCCGGATAGTGCGCTTCATCGTGCGAAGCGGCGCGCTGGACCGCGCGCCGGCGACCGAGGCGACACCGGGCGCGCTGCATCATGCCGCCGTCGCCCGAAAGGCCGCCGAAGAAGCGATCGTGCTCCTCAAGAATACGGGCGTGCTGCCACTCGATCCGTCGATCCGATCGCTCGCCGTGATCGGTCCCAATGCCGATGTCTCCCGCATCCAGGGCGGGGGCAGTTCGGCGGTGGAACCGTTCGATGCGATAACGACGCCGCTTCAGGCGTTGCGCGCGGCATTGCCGGGCGTGCAGGTCACCTACGCGAAGGGCGTCGATAACGAAGAGACGCCACCTGCGGCATTGCCGGCCATGTTCAGCCCGGGACAGGATCGCGCCGAAACCGGCATGGCTGCCACCTATTACGCCACCGCTGACGCCTCCGGAACGCCGGTGCGGAGCGAGCGGGCGACCAGCTTTCTCAAGCGGATCAGCGGCAATGTCGCGGGTCCGCAGGTGACCGGCTATAGCGCGCTTCGGTGGGAGGGTCTTTTCTGGCCCAAGACCTCCGGGCCTCACGAATTCAGCGTTCGCGGCACTGGTAACGCCACGATCACGTTCGACGGCAAGACCATCCTCGACAAGGCCACCGCCTCGACCCCGGATATCCGCGACGTGCTCGGTTTCCCGATCCCGCGGCGGACCGTGGTGGTGGAACTGGTCGCGGGGCGCGGTTATCCGATCCGGCTCGACTATAAGACCGGGCAGACACCGTACGAATATCTCAGCTTCGGTGTTCGCGAACCGCGGCCCTCGCTCGATGCCGCTGTCGCGGCGGCACGCGCGGCCGATGCGGCGATCGTCCTGGTTGGGTCGTCCTCGACGACTGAAGGCGAAGGGTATGACCGCACGTCGCTCGATCTGCCGGGGGACCAGAATGGCCTGGTCGAGGCAATCGCGGCGGCCAATCCGCGTACCGCCGTCGTCGTGAACGCCGGGGCTGCGATGACGATGCCCTGGCGGGACAAGGTGCCGGCAATCCTCGACATGTGGTTGCCGGGCGAAGGCGGCTCGGCCGCGCTGGCGGATATATTGTTCGGGCGGGTGAATCCCTCAGGCAAGCTGCCCGTCTCGTTCCTCGCGCGGACTGAGGACGATGTGGTGAATCTCAGAAATCCGAAGAGCAGTTACTTGGAAGGGTTACTGGTCGGTTATCGCGGGTACGAGGCGCGAAGCGTAAAGCCGTTGTTCCCGTTCGGTCACGGACTGTCCTACACCAGTTTCGCCTATTCCGGTCTCCAGGCGCCTGTGAAGACAGGTGGAAGCGCGTCGGTGAAGGTACGGCTGACTGTCCAGAACAGTGGATCACGTGGCGGACAGGAAGTCGTCCAACTCTATGTCGCGCCTGCGGTTCCCCTGGCGAATGAAGCGGCGAAGCAGCTTCGTTCCTTCGCGAAGGTCGAGATACCGGCCGGCGGGAAGCGTCGTGTCGAGCTCACGCTCGATCCACGATCCTTCTCCTATTATGATGTTGCTGCCAAGCGCTGGCAGGTCAGGCCGGGCGAGTACAAGCTGATGGCCGGTGCCTCGTCGGAGGACCTGAGGCTGGTTCGCTCGATCCTCGTGTCCAAGTGACGGTCGCCGACGACAGGGCCGACCGCATGGCGGCCTCGAAGACACTGCAACGCGGCCTCGATCTGATCGAGGCCGTGGCGCGCGGGGAGGGGCATCCGGTCAACCTGGCTGACGCTACCGGGCTTACCTACAGTACCACGCATCGCATTGCGGGCGTGCTGGTCGAACGGGGCTATCTCGTTCCGATCAGGCGTGGTGGTTACCGGCTTGGCCCGACTGCTGCGCATATCGGGTTCGAGGCGCAGCGCCAGCTCGACCTGATTCAGGTTGCGCGGCCGCATCTTGAGGCCGTTGCTGCCGCGACGCGTGATACCGCGAGTCTCGCGGTCCTGCGGGAAGACGGGGTCCTCCATCTCGACGTGGTCCTGGGCACACGGCCCACGATCGTCGCGCGGCGTCTCGGGGAACGCCAGCCATTCGACTCAGCGATCGGCAAGGTCCTTCGCGGTGCCGAATTCGCGGCTGGCGAGGAGGAGGGAGGGCAGATCTACTGCGCTGCCGCTCCCGTGCGCGGTTTCGCACGGAACGTGGTCGCCGCGCTCGCGCTGTCGAGCCCGGCGCGCGATAGTGACGAAGCCCGCGCCGGAGCGCTGGCGCGTGCTGTCACGGCCGCAGCCGAAGCCCTGTCGCACGACCTTGGATCGGTTGCCCGGTAGATCGAGGCTTTCCCGCTATCTCTCCCTATTGCGAGGGCGATTGCTCGACTCGAACCAGACGAAGCTCGATGGTCTGGCCGGCCGGCGGCAGATTCATATGCGTGTCGGTGATCCAGAGCAGCTTGCCGTCGGCGCCGAGAATGCGGGCTGACACCGAATAGCGATTGCGCGCTATAATCCGGGCAGGGTCGTAATCGAGCGAGAACGCCAGTGGCACCTGCCGACCCTTTGTCGGGATCGTGACCTGGGCAATCGTCACCGACGGGGCATCCATGAGGCTGACGTCGCTGATGGTGACGACGAGTTGCGCGTCGGCCGGGAGCGCGATTCGTTCACGATAGAGTGCCGTTCCTGACAGGGTGACGGTCTGTTTCGAGGATGGCAGGCTAGGCCCCTTGTCGACGGTGGCGGGATGGCACGCGCTAAGGCCGATGAGCAACGGCAGGAAAAGGTGCGAACTTCTCATCGGGATTTCCTCTCATCAACTGAATGAAGGTCTTGCGTTCACTTCTGTCGAGGGCCGGTCAATCGCAGGCGGCGTTCTCCAGTTCGGCGTTTCGACCGGCGCTCGCGACGACCCTACTCCCGATCTCTCCGCCGCCAACGGACTGGTCGTAGGCATTTTATCGGCGCCGATGCCATTATCGCAAACCTTTTGACTGATAGATAGTCGTCACGCTGGCGATAGGATGTCCGGCATGCGCGCATCTTCCTCACGCGCAGAAAGGGGAGGCGCGGGATGGTAGCGGATCCTTTGTGTTCCGCTCTCGCCAGGCCTCATTGACCTGGTGCGGCGATATCCTGGAACGACCGGTTGCCGATCGGATAGTCCTGCCAGCCGACCAGATCGAAATGCCACCATTCCTGGGCATAGACGGTGAATCCGTCACGCTCCATCGCGGCGCGCAACACTTCGCGTAGCCATCTTTGCTCGTCGCTGCCGCCGACATAGTTGGAATAGGAACGGCTGGAGAACTCGTCATAGCGCCCCGTCGTCACGATCGGCGCACCAGTGGCGAGATCGAACATGGTGAGGTCGACGGCAGCGCCGCGATTGTGACGGGAGCCCTGGCCTGGATCGGCAACGAAGATCCGGTTGGAGGGCGGCGTGGCGTCCCAGAACATCTTGGTGACGTACCATGGGCGATAGGCGTCGTGAATCATCAGGCCAAAGCCCTGCGATGCAAGGGAACGATGAACCCGCCCGATCGCTTCCGCCGCCGGGCGCTGCATGAATGCGCCTGCGCGTTCGTAGATTTTCTGGCCCATGAAGTTGTTGGTGGTGGCGTATCGGATATCGAGGCGAATGCCGGGATCGGTGGCGGTCAGCGCCACAAGATCCGGCATTTTGACCGGACTGGCTTCAGCGGGCGGGCTGGCGGCCCGGGCGGCGGTACGAAGCGCGTCGATGCCTGTATTCATGACCGAATGGACGGCGGCTTCCGCTTCGGCGCCAAAGTCACGTCGCGGAAACCGGATCGCGCCCAGCAACGCCGCAGTCACCTTGCCCGAGGCATCCCGTTCGAAGCGCAAGGATTCCAGCGGATAGAGCCCGAGACGTTCGGGGAAAGCGTAATGGTCGGCTTCCAGTCGCCGCAATGGTGACCAGCCAATCCATTCGATCCGGGCATAGGGCCTGTTGTCGCGCTGGTAGATGCGAAGGATATTGTGGTCCCAGCCATATTCGCCGATCAGGCCGGCCAGTTCGGTGTCAGGCTTTGAGGGACGCTGCCAGTCTGTGCGCACATAGCGCCTGCCTGCCAGTTCGACCGAACTCGCATCCGGGGCGAAGGCAAGCGCATCGCTGAAATACTGGGCATCATCCAGGTAATAACGGTCGCCGTTCTGCCGAACTTCCGCGGCTACTTCCGGACCATCGAGCACAAGACCACCGTCGAAAACGCGAACGTTGACGCTGTCGTCGCCGTTGACGAAACGGCCCGATTTCCGCACGGCGTCGACACCCGATATCCTCCGGGTCTGCAACCATTGCGGCAGTGCCGCCCCATCCCGCGCGGCGAGCAGGCTGCGCAGCGCGAAAGTGCCGATCCGGTCCGCTGTCGGCCCGGCATCGACGGTGCTGAAAACGACCACGCCGATACCGGCATCGGGCATCATCCGAACATCGGCCACATGGCCATAGACGGCGCCCGAATGTCCCACGGTACGCTGGCCGTCGAGCGTCCCCAGTATGAAGCCGAGTCCGAAACGGCGCGCGCCGGGCGGCACCTCAAATTGGGGCCGCCACATCTCCGCCAGGCTTGCGCTCCGCAAAAGCGCGCCATTGTCTCCGGGTAGTGCGCCGGCATTGAGCATCGAGGTGACGAACAGGCCAAGATCACCGACATTGGTGTAGAGATTACCCGCAGCGGACGTCCCCAGATCGAATGCAGGGGCCTGCCAACGGCCACCGTCGAACGACGCCATCTGACCATGGGCGACCGGGACCTTGAGCTCGGTGCGCGCGAAGCTGCTGGCATTCATGCCGAGCGGGGCAAGCACCAGGCTCCGGACGGCATTTTCAAACGGCATGCCGGTAGTGCGCGCGACCACCTCGCCCACGACAGCTAGGCCGGCATTGGAATATTTCGTTATCGTCCCGGGCTTCGCGACCAGGGTCGTGTCGTTGATACTGGCGACTGTGTCCGCCTGCCCCTTGGGGGTGGCATCGAAATAATTCCCGTGGGGCGGCTCGCGGACCAGGCCGCTGCGGTGAGTCATTAACTGTCGCAGGGTGATCGTCGTCCCAAAGGGGTTATGTGGCGAGAATTCGGGTAGATAGCGTGTGACGGGCGCATCGAGATCGACCTTGCCCTGCTCGACCAGCCTCATCACCGCGACATCGGTGAACAACTTGCTGACCGACCCAGCCCGATAGAGGGTGGCCGGGCTTGCCGCTTGGGTGCCTGCCGCATCGGCGGTACCCCAGGCCCCAGACCAAATCACGCCCGACCTGTCGACCAGCGCCACCGCGATCGAGGGGATCGCCTTGTCCTTGAGTTCGGCGCGCGCGGCGGATTCGATATTGCGTGCGGCGGCTGCCACGACGGGCGCGGGTGTCGCCGGGTGACTGGATTGGGCCGTGGCTGGGCTGATGGCCGCGGCGACCGCCACAGATAGGATGAGCAGGGGCCGGATCATTACTTCAGCCGACCAGAAGGAAGTAATCATAGGCCGCGCGGGCGATATCGGCGATCACGCGCTCCTGCACCTCGGTACCCTTGGTGTCTCCCTTGACATAGACGGCGATGGCGAACTTGCTTCCATCGGGCAGCGTGACGAGACCAACGTCGTTGGCGATGCTCATCAGGGTACCGGTCTTGTGCGCGACAACGGTGCCGGCCGGCAGCAACCCCTTGAGGCGCTTGTCGCCGGTGTGGCAGCGCTCCATGATTCCGAGGAGCGCCTTGGTGCTGGCAGCGCTGACCGCCTTGCCCGACTGGATCTTCAGCAACAGGTCAAGCATCGCTTCCGGTGTCGTGCTGTCTCGGGGATCGTCATTGAAGGACTTGTTCGGTTTCCCGCTGGCGTCCTGATCGCGCTTCGATGGATCGGCGGCAAAGGCTGCCTTGATCCGCTCCGCAAAGGTTCCGGGCCCGGGCGGGATATCAAAGGCGCGGTAGATGATATGGGCGGTATCGCCATCGATCTGCTGGCCGGTCACGCCGAGTTTTCGAAGCCAGGCGGTCACGGCGGCCGGGCCGCCGGCCTGCGCAGTGAGCACGTCCGTCGCCGTGTTGTCGCTGCGGGTCAGCATCAATTCAAGCAGGTTGTAGAGCGACAGCGAAACGCCGGGATGCGGCGTCTGCTCGGCGATTCCATCGGAGTCCACGACGATCGCCGGATCAACCGCGATCATCTGGTCGAGCTTCAACTCCCCCTTGTCGATCCGGGAAAAGATGGTTGCAGCCACGGCGATCTTGAACGTGCTGGCGAGCGGAAATGTCGTGCCCGCATTCAATACTGTCCGGCTGTTCCCATCAACGCGCTGCACGGCGACGCCCACCGTGCCGTCGGTCTGCTTCGCCAGCCGCGCGAATTCGTTGGCTAGTCGCGTTCTCGCATCCATTGCCCCCGGGTCCGGTGCGGCGGCTGCGCCATGCGCGAAAAGAGGCGAACCCGCTAGAAGTGCCACGGCGCTTATCGCAGACAGAAGAGGCATTTTTTTCATGGAGACCCTTTTCAATCTGATCGAGGGGAGGGGAGCCACGGACTCTTGCCTCTCACCAGCGGAGTTCATCGATTTTTTTCGGTTTTGTCAACTAATGTCCCGGTTGGGCAATTTTGAGCGGTGAGAGCAATGGTTGAGCCGAAGTTCGATCTGAAAATGGACGCTTTTTCGGGTTTTTAGCTCGTGATGACAGTGATATCGGTATGTGCTAAATAAGAAAATCGAGTGAAAGGAAGAGAATGCGGCCTGCCAGTCTTCGCGAATCTCCGGCCAGTGACCGACAGGCGTTCGCGGAGGACAATCCTGGAGCGGTCCTGCGTGAGATACGCAGAGCCAATGGCTGGACACTTGCCGATGTCAGTCAGCGCACTGGTATGCCAGTCTCCACGCTTTCCAAGGCCGAAACCGGCAAAATGTCGCTCAGCTATGAAAAATTGCTGCGTATCAGCCGCGGTCTCGAGATCGATATAACCAGACTCTTTTCGACCGCGGCGCCGGCCCCCGTCAGTCGAAGCGCCGTTACGGGGCGTCGCAGCATCACGCCGTCAGGCGAGGGGCCTTCGATCCGCACCGCAACGTATAATTACGTCTATCCGTCGGCGGATCTGCTTCACAAGACGCTGAATCCGATGATCATCGATATTCAGGTGCGATCAATCGCGGATTTTGGTGATCTGATGCGCCACCCGGGCGAGGAATATGCCCTGGTTCTTGAAGGGCAATGTGAATTTTATTGTGATCTTTATGCGCCGTCTCTTCTCAAGACGGGGGATTCCATTTATTTCGACGGGACGATGGGGCATGGATACGTGGCGGTAGGTGAGGGGCCTTGCCGTATTCTGTCCATATGCTCGGCCAACGATGCGGATTTGAAATCTGCCCTGACGCCGATCGACGGCCGTGATGTTTCCAATCTTTGAAAATTTTCTAATATTGAAAAAATAATCCTGTCGTGCCAATCATCGCTGATGGTACGGGGGTGATGATGGGCATATCGAAGCAAAACGCCGCCAAGGCGCCGATCGACTGGTGCTTCAAGGGGTGGCCGGCCAATGCGCCTGCCTGTACGCCGGACACGCTGGCGGATCTCGGCTGGTCCATCCTGAACGAGGATGTCATGCTGCCCGTCGCGGTGCTGAGTGAGAGCGCCATGCGTCATAACAGCACCTGGATGCGCCGTTTCACCGAACTGGCGGACGTCAAGCTTGCGCCGCATGGCAAGACGACGATGAGTCCCGAGCTGTTCGACCTCCAGTTCGCGGATGGTGCATGGGGCATGACGGCGGCGACGGTGGCGCAGGTTCGCGTCTATCGTGCGCATGGGATCAGTCGCATCATCCTGGCCAATCAACTTGTGGGGCGTCAGCCGACTGATTATGTGCTGGGCGAACTGCGCGACGATCCGGATTTCGATTTCTACTGCTTGGTGGATTCGGTGGCGGCGATCGAGCAACTCGAGCGGCGGATGTCCGCCTATCCGCTGGCCCCCAAGATCCAGGTGTTGCTGGAACTGGGGCTCGATGGTGGGCGGGGTGGCGTCCGGGACGATGAGGAAGCCATGGCGATCGCCTCGCGCGCGTCAGTGTCTCATCATCTGTCATTGCGGGGTATTGAGGCGTTCGAGGGCATCCTTCAGGGCGGAGGCCCGGAGGGGGAGGCCAGGATGTGCGGCCTCCTGCAGCGCATGGTCGATATCGCCGAGCGGTGCAGAAGGAACGGGCTGTTCTCGGGGCGGCCGATATTGTCGGCGGGGGGCTCGTCTTTCTTCGATGTGGCGGCGGCTGTTCTGCACCAGGCGGGCGAGCGTGCGCCCTATGAGGTGATCCTGCGCAGCGGATGTTATCTGGTCCATGACAGCAGCTTCTATGCTGAACTGGTGGAGCGACTGATCGCGCGATCTCCCAAGGCGGCAAGCCTGGGGGAGGGTTTGCGGCCGGCGCTTGAAGTTTGGGCCTATGTGCAGTCCCGCCCCGAACCGACCCGTGCGATCATCGGGCTCGGCAAGCGGGACACTTCGGCCGATGTGCGCGACCCGACTCCGGTGCGTTGGGCCCGGCCGGGCGAAGGAAAGCCTCTCCCGCTTGGCGCGGGGCACAGGACCGTGCGGCTCGACGACCACCATGCCTATGTCGATGTTCCGGAAGATTCTCCTTTGCAGGTGGGGGACATGGTCGCCTTCGGGGTGTCGCATCCCTGCACCACCTTCGATCGCTGGCCTGCATTGTTTGTGGTCGACGATGCTTTGACCGTCACGGGAGCCGTAAGGACATTTTTCTAGGGCAGGTTTGGTATCGTTGATGTGGGAGGCTCGTCTGGAGCTGCTTGCTCAAGGGTGCCGCCATTTTAATTGACAAATCCCCGAGCGGGATGATTATATCTAAAATCGATAATAATTTCGATATAAGAAAAACTTTCAAGCGCGTTCGCCCCTGGCCTGCGCGTCGAACCGGCAGGGATGGGGACGGGATGCGGTCTTTACGTTCGTTCAAGCTGATTGCCGCTGGCGTACTCGCGATGCTCGTTGCGCCGGCCACGGCCCAGCAGGCAAGGCCGCAGGCGGCTTCGTCGCCCCGGCCGGTTGCGGATGCGCGGGCTGCCCTTCCCGGGCCGCAACTGACCAAGGCCGATGTGGATGCATGGCTGGACGGCTACATGCCTTATGCGCTCAAGCGGGGCGATGCTGCCGGCGCGGTCGTGGTCGTGGTCAAGGACGGCGCAATATTGACCCAGCGCGGTTTCGGTTATGCCGATATCGACGCGCGCAAACCCGTCGATCCGGAAAGCACGCTCTTTCGACAGGCGTCCGTGTCCAAGCTCTTCACCTGGACCGCGGTCATGCAGATGGTCGAGCAGGGGAAGATCGATCTCGACCGGGACGTGAACGCCTATCTCGATTTCAAGATTCCGCTCCGTGATGGAAAACCGATCACGATGCGCAATCTGATGACGCACACCTCTGGTTTCGATGAAGTCCAGCGCGGCATTTACAGCAACGATTCCAGAAATATTCCGCCGCTCGGCGCCTTTTTGAAACAATCGCTGCCACGCCGGATCTTTGCGCCGGGTACCACGCCGGCTTACTCCAATTATGCGACAGCCCTGGCCGGCTATATCGTGGAGCGTGTCTCGGGCGTGCCGTACGACGATTATATCGAACGGCATATTTTCGCGCCGGCCGGCATGAGGTGGTCGACGTTCCGCCAGCCTCTGCCACCCCGGCTCCAGGCGCTGATGGCGAAGGGATATACCCTCGGGTCAGGCAAACCGAACAAGTTCGAAATGAACCATCTTGTCCCGGCGGCCGGCCTGACATCCTCGGGCGCCGATATGGGGCGTTTCATGATCGCTCATCTCGACAATGGCGGCGCGCTGCTCAAGCCTGCAACCGCGCTACAGATGCATACGAGCATGCTGACCGTCATACCGCCGCTCAACCGCATGGCGCTGGGTTTCTACGAACAGAACGTCAACGGCCGCGAGGTATTGTCTCACGCGGGCGATACCGTGGTCTTCCACAGCCAGCTCTGGCTTTTTCCGAATGAAAAAGTCGGCATCTACATGTCGATGAACGCTGCTGGCACGCAGGGCGTGTCGGGGGTCATTCGTAGTCAGCTGCTCGACTCATTCGCCGATCGCTATTTCCCGGCCGAACAGCATGACGCGACGGTCGATGCGGCGACCGCCCGGGAGCATGCGCGCCTGATGGCCGGCACTTATGTCAAATCCCGGCGACTGGAATCGAGTTTCCTGAAGGTTATGGAGCTTGCCGGCGGACAGGTGAAGGTCGGGGTCGACGGCAAGGGCGCGCTTCGTCCGCAGGCTTTCCCCGGCCTGGGTGGGCAGGCGCGCAAATGGGTCGAGATCGCGCCGTTCGTATGGCGGGATCAGGATAGCAAGATGCGTCTCGCCGCCAGGGTGGAGAACGGCAAGGTCACGC
The DNA here is from genome assembly GCF_028473665.1 of Sphingomonas sp. QA11. Taxonomy (GTDB): domain Bacteria; phylum Pseudomonadota; class Alphaproteobacteria; order Sphingomonadales; family Sphingomonadaceae; genus Sphingomonas; species Sphingomonas phytovorans. Next base: position 1,249,339 of record NZ_CP098774.1, read on the forward strand.
GTTTCAGCCTGGACGCGACTCCTTTCATGCTGTTCGAACCCGTGGCTTGGTATCTGTCCAGTGCCTGGCTGACTCCTGCCCTATTGCTCAGTCTGGGAGCGCTGTTGCTCACGGCCCTCTCCTGGCCGGTCTCCGCGCTTGTCCGTCGCCACTATGGGGCCAAGCTGGCGCTCACGAGAACCGAACTGAAAAGCTATCGTCTGACACGCGGCTTCGCTGCTCTTGCGGTTGCGGTCATGCTGGCGTGGCCTGTGTTCATCACCATCCTGCTGTCCGATTTCTCGTTCCTGGGCGGGCAGCTCGATTGGGCATTGATCCTGCTCCAGCTTCTTACACCGATCGCCTTTCTTGGCCTGGCTTTCCTGACAGTCTGGAATCTCTGGCTGGTCTGGAAGGGCAAGCGCGGACGGTTCTCGAAGGTCTGGAGCGTGGTTCTGCTGCTCTCGTCAATCATCCTCCTATGGGTTGCCGTCGGGTTCCACCTTATCGGTTTTGGTACCAGTTTCTGATCGTCGAAAGAGGCGGTGCCCGATGTGCAGTTCGGGCGCCGCTCTTCTTCGTGACGGTGGCGAGAGCCTCAGCGCAGCGAGGCGGGCAGGGTTCGGTGAGTTTTGCGCCGCCGCATGAGGATCGTCGGATGAGAAAATTTCGATTCTATTTGCAATTATCCTAATTGGAAAATACGATCCTGATCGGGATAGAGGTGCTGGAGCGGGAGGGGCAATGCGATTATTTCCACGAACTTTCCCCCGCCACATGATTGACCGTCCAGCGGCGGTTGAATCCACCACTTGTCCGACAGGCAGGGGCGCGCCTCGCCACATCGCCGGGCAGGGTCCTGCTTTTCTCGCACGTGTCGGACGATCCTCCGATCACGATTCAGCAATCGACAAGCCCGATTTCATCGGGCGGCCCGGGCTCGGCCACGTGCCGCGGGCGGACCGTCGATCTTCTCTTTTGATTTGCAAGGTATGAATGGTGGGTACCAACACATCCTTTGATGCGGGCACGATTAGTCTGAGCCTGCCCCAGCCCTATCTGTTGTTCCTCGGGGACACGACCCAGGCCGGATTCGCCAAGACCGCCTTTGGTCTGCGGGACTGGGCGCCCGACAAATGCACGGGCGAATATGCATTGCCCACCGCAACCGTCAGCACCGGGTTGCCGGTATTGACCCCTGCGGAAGCCCATGCCCGGGGTGCGCGATCGATGCTGATCGGTGTCGCCAACAGCGGCGGCGTCATCCCCGCGAGCTGGATTCCGGCTCTGGTCGAGGCGCTTGAGGCTGGCCTGGACATCGTCAGCGGCATGCACGTCCGCCTGGCGAGCCTGCCTGAGCTGGCCGTTCTGGCTGAACGGCTTGGACGGCAGCTCATCGACGTCAGGCATCCGCCGCTTGGCCTGACCGTGGGCACCGGGCGGAAACGAACGGGCAAGCGGCTGCTGACCGTCGGAACCGATTGTGCGCTGGGCAAGAAATATACCGCGCTCGCGGTGTCGCGGGCCTTTGCCGGCCGTGGGCTCGACGTGCATTTCCGCGCCAGCGGGCAGACGGGGATCATGATCGCGGGCGGCGGGCTTCCCATGGATGCTGTCGTTTCCGATTTCGAGGCCGGCGCTGCCGAGATGCTCAGCCCGGATGCTGCGCCCGAGCATTGGGACGTGATCGAAGGGCAGGGCTCGCTCTTCCATCCGGCCTATGCGGCGGTGTCGCTCGGCCTTCTCCACGGCAGCCAGCCCGATGTCCTCATCGTCTGTCATGAGCCGGGCCGGACTCAGATGCTGGGTACTCCAGGCTATGCGTTGCCGAGCCTCGAGGAGACGATCGATATCAACCTGCGTCTCGGGGCCCGGACCAATCCGGCGATCCGGTGTGCGGGCATTTCGTTCAACACGGCGCATCTCGGCCAGGAAGAGGCGATCGCGGTAATGGCCGAGGAGAGCCGGAAGCTGGGTCTTCCGGTTGCCGATCCCATTCGCGGCGGCGATCAGTTCGCCCGCCTGGTCGACAACTGCCTCGCATGACCGGCACGGCTGCCATGACGGGAAAGGGTGGATCCTCCTGGTTTCAGCGTTTCCTGTTGCCAGGCTTCGCCTTCAAGGCGGTGGTGATCGGCGGCGGCTATGCCACCGGACGAGAGCTTGCCGAATTCTTCCTGCCGAGTGGGCCTTGGGGCGGCCTGGCCGCCATGCTGCTGGCGATGGTGTTGTGGAGTGTCATCTGCGCGGTGACCTTCGCATTCGCCCATGCAGTGGGGGCTTTCGATTATCGCAGCTTCTTCGAGGAGTTGCTGGGGCCTGGCTGGATCGCATTCGAGATCGGCTACATCCTCTTCGTTACCCTCATCCTAGCCGTATTCGGTGCGGCCGCGGGCGCGATCGGAAGCGCGATGTTCGGCTGGCCACCGCTTGCCGGCACCTTGTGCCTGGCCGCGGCGATCGCGCTGTTCGCCACCTATGGCAACAGTTCGGTGGAGCGGCTTTTCAAATATGTCTCGTTCCTGCTGTACGGCGTCTACGCCTTGTTTCTGGTGTTGGCGCTGAGTGATTTCGGCGACCTGATCGCGGCGAATTTCAGCATTTGGGCACCGAGCGACGGCTGGGCTTTGGGCGGGCTGACCTATGCCAGCTATAACGTCGTCGGGGCAGTGGCGATCCTGCCGGTGGTGCGCCACATGACCAGCCGGCGCGATGCGGTGGTGTCGGGGATGATCGCGGGGCCTCTCGCCATGGCGCCGGCACTTCTCTTCTTCGTCTGCATGATCGCCTTTTATCCCGGCATCGTCCACGAGACGCTGCCTTCCGACTTCATGCTGCAGCGTCTCCAGCTGCCGTTCTTCCATGTGCTCTTCCAGTTCATGATCTTCGCCGCACTACTGGAAAGCGGGACCGGCTCGGTGCATGCCATCAACGAGCGTATCGATGCGGCGCTGCGCGCGCGCTGGAACAGGTCGCTCAGTAACCGGGCGCGGGGCATCATCGCCGGCACGCTGCTGATCGGGTGCATGTTCCTTGCTGATCGCTTCGGCCTCGTGGCCCTGATCGCCAGTGGCTACCGCGCGCTGGCCTATGTCTTCCTCGCGATCTTCGTCTTGCCGGTGCTCACCATCGGTGTCCTTCGACTGATGTCGCGCAACCCAGGCCGAAAGAAACAGGCGTCCGAAAGCGTCGCCAAGGGGATATCATCATGACATCGACCAGATCGTTCCGCTGCGCCGCGTTGTTCATGGCATCGGCGATGTTCGTCGTCGCGCCCGTCATGGCGGCGGCGCCCGAAGGGTTCAACGCGCGGGTAGAGTCCCTGCGCAAGCAGGCCGGTGTGCCGGGCATGTCAGTGGCCATCGTCGAACAGGGCAAGGTCACGCTTGCCGAAGGCTTTGGCGTTCGCAAGCTTGGCGGCAGCGACAAGGTGGATGCGGATACCATCTTCCCCACCGGCTCGACCGGCAAGGCGTTTACGGTCGCTGCGCTGGCCGTGCTGGTCGATCAGGGCAAGATCAAATGGGACGACAAGGTGACGGATCACCTGCCCGGCTTCCAGATGTACGACCCCTGGGTAACACGCGAGATGACCATCCGCGACCTGCTGGTCCATCGCAGTGGACTCGGATTGGGGGCGGGCGACCTGCTGTTCGTGCCACGCTCCAATCTCAGCCGGGCCGAGAGCGTGAAGCGGTTGCGCTACATCAAGCCGGCAACCAGTTTCCGCAGCGGCTACGCCTATGACAATGTGCTGTACATGGTGGCGGGCCAGCTCATCGAGGCCGTCAGCGGCCAGACATGGGAGGCATTTACCCACGAGCATGTCCTGAAGGCCGCTGGCATGAAGGAATCGACCAGCGATGGCGAAGCGCGCTTCGCGACCGCCAATCGCGCTTTCCCCCATGCTCGGATGAACGGTGGACTTCGGGGCGCCGGCGACCAGGAACAGCTCGACGAGCATGACGAACTGGGCCGCAATGCCGCGCCCGCCGGCGGGATGGCGATCAGCGCGAGCGACATGGCGCGCTGGCTGCAGATCCAGCTTGCCCATGGCAAGCTGCCGGAGGGCAATGGCCGCCTGTTCAGTGAGGCATCATCGCGCGAGATGTGGAACCCCGTGGTGGTGATGCCGATCCGCCAGCTCCCCGAGCCGCTCAAGGCAGCGCAATCGCAGTTCGACGCCTATGCGCTCGGTTGGAACGTGCGCGACTATCAGGGGACGAAGCTCGTCATGCATGGCGGCGCGGTGTTCGGTTTCCTCACCATGGTCGTGCTGATTCCGGAAAAGCAGGTGGGCTTTTCCATCGTCATCAACTCCGAGGACCGCGAGCTCGTCAACGGCCTCGCCTATGAGCTGGTCGATCACTATCTGGGCAGGCCGAACGCGCACTGGCCTGAAAAATGGTCGGCCTTCAACAAGCAGCAGGTCTCCGACGCGCAGAAGGCACTGAAGGCGGTCCAGGCGACGCCAGCGAAGATCGGCCCCTCCCTTTCGCTGGAGCGATACGCTGGGACCTATGCTGACGCCTGGTACGGCAACATTGCCGTGGGCGGGGGCAAGGACAAGCTGACGATCGATTTCACATCGACCCCGCGGATGTCGGGCACGCTTGAACATTGGCAATATGACACCTTCGTCACCCGCTTCGACGACAAGGCGATCGAGCCGGCCTATGTGACCTTCGGTCTCGACGCCGATGGCAAGGTGGATCGCGTGACGATGCGTCCGGTCTCTCCGATCGCCGATTTCAGCTATGATTATCAGGACCTTCTGTTCACGCCTGCAAGGAAAGAGAAATGAGCAAGGGCTCCTGGTGGCCGCGCACGAGGCGCTGGCTGAAACGTATAGTGCTGGGCCTTCTCGCCCTGTTGCTGCTCGTGATCGTCGTTGGCGTGGTCTATGAAATTCTGGGCCGGTGGAATGCGGAGAAGGCATATCCGCCGCGCGGGCAGATGGTCGATATCGGCGGACGGCGCATCCATATCGATTGTCGCGGAACGGGATCGCCGACCGTCATTCTCGAGGCCGGGCTTGGCACGGGCGGGACGATCGACTGGAGCCTGGTCCATGACAAGATTGCCCAGTTCACGCGCACCTGCGCCTATGACCGGGCCGGTATCATGTGGAGCGATCCCAAGGACACGCCACAGGATGCGGCCGCCGTCGTGGAGGACCTCCACGCCACGCTGAAGGGCGCCGGGATAACCGATCCGCTGGTGCTGGTCGGGCATTCGATCGGCGGCCCGTACACGACGACCTATGTCGGCAAATATGGCGATCAGGTTGCCGGAATGGTCATGGTCGACCCTTCCCATCCGGATCAGGTCGCGCGGCTTGGGAAAGTGGTGAAGGGCAATGTCGATCCGATGCAATCGCTGGGACTGATGAAGACCATTTCGGCCTTGTCCTGGACGGGGGCTGTGCGGTTCGGATTCAGCATGGCCAACACAAAGGTCACGAAAGTCCCGAGCAAGGAGATGGCCAAGGCGTCCGCTTATGCCAGCACATCAGTCAATGGGGCGATTTCCGAACTCGAGGGGTTCAATCGTACGATGGCCCAGGCACGGACTGTCCATAGTTTTGGGAACCGCCCGGTGATCGTGCTGACCGCCATGGCACCTCTGACCCCCGACCAGCTGAAGAGCCTGGGCGTACCTCCGCAGCAAGGCGTGCTCTTCAAGCAGACATGGCGGGCTCTCCATCAGGAACAGGCGCGAATGTCGACGCGAGGGCGCGAACAGAGCGTGTTCGACGCGACCCATTACATCCAGGTCGATCGGCCCGATGTCGTGATCGCTGCGGTCAAGGAAGTGGTCGATACGGTCCGCGCGGACGGCAAGACTAGCAAGTAGCAGGCATATCGCGCGCGCCGCGGGCTCCCGGGCCCGCGGCCGATGCGCGGAGCATTCGAACTCCGACAGGGAGAGGGAATAATGAAGCATATTTTTCTTGGCTGCGCCGCATCGATGCTGCTCGTCGCGAACGCGCCCGCACCGGAATATGACCCCGTACCGGAATATGACATCGTCATTCGCGGCGGCCGCGTTCTCGATGGGGCGGGCAATCCGTGGGTCGGTGCCGACGTCGCCGTCAAGGATGGCCGCGTGGTCCGCATTGGCAAGGTTTCCGGACGGGGCAAGAAGGAAATCGATGCCAAGGGACGTTACGTCTCGCCCGGATTCATCGACATGATGGACCAGTCAGGCAGCATCCTGCTCAAGAACGGTGCGGCCGAGAACAAGCTGCGCATGGGGGTAACGACCGTCATCGCCGGCGAGGGCGGAACGCCGGTGGATGCGGCCGCGATTCCCACGTATTTCCAGACGCTTGAACGCCAGGGCATTTCGGTCAATTTCGGGACCTATTATGCCTCCACCCAGGCGCGCGTGAAAGTGATGGGCGATGGCGCGGGTTCCCCCACCGCCGCGCAGCTCGACGCCATGGGTCGCGAGGTGATGACGGCAATGCGGGCCGGCGCGTTCGGCATCACCAGCGCGTTGATCTATTCCCCGAGCAGCTTCCAGACCACGGCGGATCTGGTGTCGCTGGCGAAGGTCGCGGGCCGGTGCAACGGTTTCTACGCGACCCATATGCGCGACGAGAGCGCCGACCTTGTCCCGGCGATCAAGGAAGCGATCGAGATCGGCGAGAAGGGCGGGGTGAAGGTCGAGATATTCCACCTGAAGGCTGCCTTCGCCCCAGAATGGGGCAAGCTGATGCCGCAGGCGCTGGCGACCATCAATGCGGCGCGTGCGCGTGGCGTCGACGTCGCAGCCGATCTCTATCCTTATACCGCCGGCGGCACCGGTCTGGAGATCACCGCCCCGAGCTGGGTGTGGGCCGACGGCGTCGAAAAGGGCATCGAAAGGCTCCGCGATCCCCAGGTTCGCGAGCGCATGAAGAAAGAACTCGCGGCCGGGTCGATGCCCGGCTGGTCGAATCTCGTCTTTGCTTCCGGCGGCTGGGGCAATGTGGTGCTCGCCAACGGCTTCAGTGCGAAATACGCCCCCTATCATGGGCAAAGCCTCGAAAAGATCGGCGCGGCCCTGAAGCGCGACCCGGCTGACGTGGCATGGGACATCCTGCTGGAGGGGCTGCCGAACCGGTCTGTCGCGCTGTATTTCATGATCAACGAGAAGGACATCGAGGCAGCGCTGCATCAGCCTTGGGTCAGCATTGGCAGCGATGCCGCGGCATCGGCGAAGCTGGGTGAGATAGACGCGCTCGGCCTGCCACATCCGCGCGCCTACGGCACCTTTCCGCGCATCATTGCCGAATATGTGAAGCGTCGCCCCGTTCTGTCGCTTGAGGATGCCGTGCGGAAAATGACGAGCTGGCCCGCGCAGCGGATGGGACTGACCGACCGGGGTCTGATCCGCGACGGGATGCGCGCCGACATCGTCGTTTTCGACCTCGACACGCTGGATGACGTGGCAAGCTGGGAAAAGCCCACGGCGCTTCCTGCCGGGATCGAGACGGTGATCGTCAACGGCGTGGTCACGATCGAGGGCGGCAAGCACAATGGCGCGAAGGCAGGCAAGGTCCTTCGTCATAGCTGCGACGCCTAGGCCGTGCAGCATTCATGCCCATGCGCCGTCACATCCCGAACCCTCGTTTCTGGGCACCGGCGGTGAGGGCGGGGCGACACGATCTCCAGAGGAATTGCGCATGATCCGACATGTCTCCAGAGCAAGCCTCGCCGGCCTGGCGCTGGTCGCGTCGACCGCGGCCCTGGGTGGCGAGAAGGTTTCCGCCCCGGCCGATCTCGGCACTGCGGTGTCCGCGCAGATCGCCTGCGCGGGGATCTTCGTAACGGGGCGGGCCGAGGCCGATGTCCTGCGAGACGATATCCACGCGCTTGCGCCGTTCACCAGGGCCGTGACGCTTTCGGTCGATCGCAAGGCGAACACGGTCGCGGCATCCGCACCCGGGGCCACGACACGCACGGCGTTGTATCGTCAGGCCGTCGGCTGCACGTTGCTGACGGGCAACGTCGCCCGCGATGTGCTGGAACGTCAGGCGGCGAAGCTGAAACCCCTGAAGACACAATCGGCAAAGCCCTGGCCGATGGGGGATGCGCAGCCGGCTGGCGCGGCGGTGAAGGTGGATCAGGCCGCGCTCGACAAGGCGGTGGGAGATGCCTTTGAGGAGCAGAACAAGGACGGATATCCTGATACCCGGGCGATTGTCGTCGTTCAGGGCGGGAAGATCGTCGCCGAACGCTACGCGCCGGGCTTCGACCGGAACAGCCGACTGCTCGGCTGGTCGGCAAGCAAGAGTATCGGCGGAACGCTGATCGGCCTTCTGGTCGACGATGGCGTGCTCAAGCTCGATGCGCCCGCGCCGGTTCCCGAATGGCAGGGGGCGGGAGATCCGCGTGGCAAGATCACGCTATGCCAGTTGCTGACGATGTCGAGCGGCCTTCGCTTCGTGGAGCGCTACGATCCCGGGACCGATTCCATCGCGATGCTGTTCGCCGCCTCGGACATGGGCGGGCTGGCGGCATCGCTGCCGCTGGACAAGGCGCCGGGCACCGTCTGGAGCTATTCGTCGGGCACGAGCAATATCTTGTCCGGGATCGTGTTCCGCGCGACCGGCGGGTCGCTCGACGCCGTTACACGGTTCGCGCGCAAGCGATTGTTCGAACCTGCCGGGATGACGAGCACGATCATCGAACCCGACGAAGCGGGTGCGCAGATCGGCAGTTCCTATGCCTATGGCACTGCGCGGGACTGGGCCCGGTTCGGCCTGCTCTATCTCAATGACGGGGTGGCCGGGGGCAAGCGCCTGCTCTCTAGGGATTGGGTCGATTTCATCCGGACGCCGACCGAGGCAGCGCCGCGCCCGTTCTATGGCGGGCAATTCTGGCTCAATCTTGGTGATGATGCGGGGGATCGCCGGCGGATCTTCAAGGATTTGCCGCGCGATACCTTCATGGCGATGGGCCATAACCAGCAGATGGTGGCGGTCATTCCTTCAAGGGACACCGTGATCGTCCGGCTTGGCTGGACCCCCGAAGGGCAAACCTTCGACTTCAACAAATACTTCTCCCGGATCGTGGCTACGCTGGCGCCCGGTGCGGTCGCCCCGTGATGTGAAAAACGAGACTGGTTTCGGCACGGCCGGCCGGTCGACAGGAAGGATTGAACATGAATATGCGTACCGGGCTTTCGCTCGATTATACGGTTGAATCGCTGCCGCTTGCCAAGCCGTTCCGCATTGCGGGCCATGTCTTCACTGAAGCATCCGTGGTGGTGGTCACGATTTCGGATGGCACGCATTTCGGACGTGGCGAGGCGTCGGGCGTCTATTATCTTGGCGACGACGTTCCCGCGATGCGCGCCGCCATCGACGGGGTGCGCCACGCAGTGGAAGCGGGGGTAACGCGCGCCGAGTTGCAACAGCTTCTGCCGGCAGGCGGAGGCCGCAATGCGATCGATTGCGCGCTGTGGGAACTGGAAGCGCGGCGCAGCGGCAAGGCGGTATGGGAAAGCGCGGGAGTGTCCAAGCCAAATCCGCTTCTCACCACTTTCACCCTCGGCGCCGATGATCCGGATGCGATGGCGACGGGTGCGCGTGCCTATGCTCAGGCGCGCGCCCTGAAGCTGAAACTGACCGGGGAGCTTGCTCTCGATATCGCGCGTGTACAGGCGGTGCGCGCGGCGCGGCCCGAATGCTGGATGGGCGTGGACGCCAACCAGGGCTTCGCGATCGGCGACCTGGATACGCTTGTCGCGGCGCTGGTCGCGGCGGATGTGAAGCTGCTTGAACAGCCGCTGGCGCGGGGCAGTGAAGCGGATCTCGATGGCTATGAATGCCCGATCCCGATCGCCGCGGATGAAAGCGCGCTGACGTTTGGCGACGTCGAGGGGCTCGTCGGAAGGTTCGACGTGGTCAATATCAAGCTGGATAAATGCGGTGGCCTTACCGAGGGGCTGGCCATCGCAGAGCGCGCTCGCGCGCTGGGACTCGGCGTGATGGTGGGCAACATGGTCGGCTCCAGCCTTGCCATGGCGCCTGCCTTCGTTCTCGGGCAGTTGTGCGACATTGTCGACCTTGACGGGCCGATCTTCCTCGCCGCCGATCGTATCCCGTCGATCCAGTATGAAAACGGCAATGCGTGGTGCGCCGAGGCTATCTGGGGTCGCGAGGCCATCTGATCGCGTCGAGCGCACCGAGACTGAAAATGGAGAGGGATATATGAAGAAAACGATCGTCGCCGCGCTGATATCCGCCGCCTTCGTCCAGCCGCTCATGGCGCAGGAGCAGGCGGGAATGCCCAAGACCTATATCCACGCAGGGCGACTGCTTGCCGATCCGGCGACCGGCCGTGTCGAAACCAACAAGACCATCGTCGTCGAGGGCAACCGTGTCGCCGACATTCGCGATGGCTTCGTCGGCGAAGGCAAGGTGATCGACCTGCGCGACGAGCTGGTCATGCCCGGCTTCATCGACAGCCATGTTCATCTCACTTTCCAGTCTGGCCCCACCAGTCAGTTGGATGCGGTGACCAAATCGACAACGGACCAGGCCTTTGACGGCGTCGTCTATGCCAAGCGGACCGTGCGCGCCGGATTCACCACCGTCGTTGATCTGGGCGCCGATCCGGAAGCGATCAACGCGCTGCGCGATGCGATCGCGTCCGACAAGGTGATGGGGCCGCGGATCATCGCGGCGGGGGGTGTTGCGGCGAATGGTGGCCATGGCGATATCCATGGCTATCGCACCGAGATCCTTGATCTCTTCCGGTCACCGACCTTGTGCACCGGCGCGGACGATTGCGCCCGCGCCGTGCGGCTCGCGGTGCAGCATGGGGCGGATATCATCAAGACGGCGTCGACCGGTGGCGTGATGTCCAATACGGCGGCCGGGCTGGGCCAGCAGATGAGCGACGCTGAACTGACGTCGATCGTCGAGACCGCACATCGGCTCGGACGCAAGGTCGCCGCACATGCACATGGCACCGACGGCGTTAATGCAGCACTTCGGGCAGGGGTCGATTCGGTCGAGCACGGCACCTATCTCGATGCCGAGTCGATCCGCATGTTCAAAGCGAAAGGGACCTATCTCGTCCCGACATTGCTGGCGGGCGACACGGTCGCGCGTCAGGCGGAAAGCGCTGAATGGATGCCCGCCGCGGTCCGCGCCAAGGCGAGGACGGTAGGTCCCGTGATGATCGCTGCATTGCGTCGCGCGCACGAAGGCGGCGTCCGGATTGCTTTCGGCACGGATTCAGCGGTGTCGCCGCACGGAGAGAACGCTCAGGAATTTGCGCTGATGGTGAAGGCTGGCCTTACGCCCCTGGACGCGATCCGGTCGGCCACCGTCTGGGGAGCGACGCATATCGGTCTCCAGGATGAAATCGGCACGCTCGCCAAAGGCAAGGCGGCTGATATCATTGCGGTGAAGGGCGACCCGTTGGCCGACATCCGGGTGCTTGAGAAGATGGCCTTTGTCATGAAAAGCGGCGTGGTAGCCCGCGCAGTAACGGAATAAGGGGCGGACGACCCAGAGCCCGGCAGCTTTGCCCTGCTCCATGCGAATGGATGCGGGGCAAATCGTCGGCAGCGGTTTCCGTCGTGGCTACATAATTCCGTCCTTCCTGGTGTTCGGCTCCGCAAGGGCTCGCTCGTGACGTCGGATGCGGAGTGCCGTCGCGCGCCAATTTGGTCCAGATTGTGTTGACAGTTTTCTATTTTGGACCATTGTGTTCGAAATCGGAAATTTTTTCCAGATTGGTGTTTTTGCCCACGGTCCCGTGATCGTGGCGATATGGGCAAGAATGGGAGGGGACGTAGGACATGCGCTCAATCAAGTTGTTGGCGCCATTGGCATTGATGCTGATAGGCGGTGGCGCGATTGCACAGCAATCGGCGCGGATCACCTCATCCCCGGTGGCATCCACGACTCCTGAAAAGCGGGTCGCTCCGCTGCCAGCCCCCGCAGCCATTCCCGGCGAGCGAGCGATGACCAAGCAGGATGTGGACACCTGGCTTGACGGGTTCATGCCTTTCTCTCTCAAAAAGGCGGATGTTGCGGGGGCCGTGGTCGTCGTCGTCAAGGACGGACAGGTCCTGACTCAGCGCGGATTCGGTTATGCCGACATCGCGAAGCATGTGCCGGTCAATCCCGACACCACGCTGTTCCGCCCGGGTTCGGTCTCCAAGCTCTTCACCTGGACGGCGGTGATGCAGCAGGTCGAGGCCGGGAAGATCGACCTCGATGCCGATGTGAACAACTATATCGATTTCAAGATCCCGCTGAAGGACGGGAAGCCCGTCACGATGCGCCAGATCATGACTCACACGGCCGGTTTCGAAGAGCATGGCAAGGAAACCATCTTCGACGATCCCCAGTATCTCACGTCGCTGGGCGATTATGTGAAGCGCTCGATTCCCAAGCGCATTTACGCGGGTGGATCGACCCCGTCCTATTCCAACTACGCCACGGCGCTGGCCGCCTATGTCGTCGAGCGGGTCACGAAGATGTCCTTCGACGATTATATCGAACAGCGCATCTTCAAGCCTCTCGGCATGACTCGGTCGAGCTTCCGCCAGCCGCTGCAGAAGACGCTCATGCCGCTGATGGCGACTGGCTATAGCCAGGCGTCGGCCGAGCCGTCGAAATATGAATTCATCGGCCCGGCCCCGGCGGGCAGCCTGGCGTCGCCGGGTGCCGATATGGCCAAGTTCATGATCGCCCATCTCAATCAGGGCCAGGGCCTGCTGAAGCCCGAGACGGCACGCATGATGCACGATACGCCGCTCACGCTGCTTCCGCCGCTCAACCGGATGGAACTGGGTTTCTTCGAGACCAACATCAATGGCCGGCAGGTGATCGGCCATCTCGGCGACACGCAGCTTTTCCACACCGCGCTCCACCTTTTCATGAACGAGAAGGTGGGTCTCTACATGTCGTTCAACAGCACGGGCGAGCAGGCCGGAGTGGGGCCGTTGCGTCGTGCCCTGTTCGAGGATTTTGCCGATCGCTATTTCACCGATCTCAGCAAGCCTGACGGACGTGTCGACGACAAAACCGCGGCCGAGCACACGAAAATGCTCGTCGGGCAATGGCTTAACAGCCGCCGCGCGGAATCGAACTTCTACGCAATCGGAAATCTGCTGCGTCAGGCATCGGTCAGCGTAGATGCCAAGGGCAAGCTCGTCGTTTCAGCCGGGCGCACCGCCAATGGCAAGCTGATGAAATGGGTCGAGATCGCGCCCTTCGTCTGGCGGAACATCGACGGTCATGAGCGGCTCGCGGCCAAGGTGGTCGACGGCAAGATCGTGCGCTGGAGCATCGATGGCATATCGCCGTTCATGGTCTTCGACCGCGCACCGGCCTCACAATCCTCGACCTGGATACTTCCGTTGCTCTACGCGAGCGTCGGAATCCTGTTGCTTACCTTCCTCCACTGGCCAGTCTCCGCATTGATCCGCCGGAACTACAAAGCGCCGCTCGCGCTCCAGGGCCGCTCGCTCCTCGCCTATCGCGGCGTCCGGCTTGGTGCTGGGCTGACGGTCGCGCTGCTCACGGCGTGGTTCATCACCGTGTCGACGCTGAAGGCGACGCCCGCTTTCGACGCAAGGTTGTGGTCGCTTCAGATCGGCGGATTGATCGTCTTCGTTGGCGGTGTTGTGCTGGCTGGATGGAATCTCCTGATCGCGACGCGAGAGAAGCGCGGCTGGTTCGGCAAACTCTGGGCGGCACTCATCCTGCTCGCGGCGGTCATGGTGCTCTACACCGCCTGGACCTTTGGCCTGCTTTCCATGACGGTGAATTATTGATGCCGAAGCTGAAACTTGGGGTGGCGGTCGAAACGCTACGGCTCGCCGCCCCATTTCGTATCTCGGGCCATGTGTTCGATGGCCGGGATGCGATTATCGTCACGCTTGACGATGGTGAGCATGTGGGACGCGGAGAAGCCTCGGGCGTCTATTATGTGGGCGATGATCTGGGCCATATGCTGACCGCGCTGGACAATGCCCGGGACGCGATCGAAGCTGGTCCCTCCCGCGACGAACTGCGCTCCATCCTGCCGGCGGGCGGTGCGCGCAACGCGGTTGACGCCGCGCTGTGGGAGCTTGAATCCAAACGCCTCAGCAAGCCGGTATGGGCGCTGGCCGGGCTCGAACGGCCCCGGCCATTGCTGACCACCTTCACGATCGGCGCCGACGAGCCGGCGAAGATGGCCGAGACGGCAAGGGCCTATGGCGATGCCCGCTCGATCAAGATCAAGCTGACCGGCGAACTCGATCTCGATATCGCGCGCGTGAAAGCGATCCGGGCGGCGCGACCCGATGTGTGGATCGGCGTGGACGCCAATCGCGGCTTCTCCATCGGCGATCTCGATGCGCTGGTCGATGCGATGCTCGCGGCCGGGGTCTCGCTGATCGAGCAGCCGCTTGCACGCGGGCGCGAAGCTGATCTCGACGGCTATGGCTCGCCCATTCCCCTCGCGGCGGATGAGAGCGCACTTACGTTGGAGGATGTCGCCGGCCTGAAAGGCAGGTTCGACGTCTTCAACATCAAGCTCGACAAGTGCGGAGGCCTGACCGAGGGGCTGATGATCGCCGCCGCGGCGCGCGACGCCGGGCTGGGCGTGATGGTGGGTTGCATGGTGTGCAGCAGCCTGGGCATCGCGCCGGGCTTTGTGCTGGGCCAGTTCTGCGATCTCAGCGATCTGGACGGACCGATCTTCCTGAAACAGGATCGGTCACCCGCCACGGTCTATCGCGACGGCACGGTTTGGTGCGACGACGCCATCTGGGGTGTCGGGGCGATCGCGTGAGGATGACAGAGGAACGTTCGTCCACCTGGTTCGGTCAGCCGCGCGGGCTGACCGTGCTGTTCCTGACGAACATGTGGGAGCAGTTCTCCTACTACGGCATGCGCACCTTGCTGGTCTATTACATGACCAAGCAATTGCTGATGAGCCAGCAACAATCCTCGCTGGTGTACGGCGCCTATACGGCGTGCGCCTATTTCACGCCGATCGTGGGCGGGGTCATTGCCGATCGTCTCCTCGGCAAGCGCCGTGCGGTCGTGCTGGGCGCGAGCATCATGGCCGCGGGGCATTTCATGATGGCGTTCGAATCGTTCTTCTATGTTGCGCTTCTCACCATCGCGCTCGGAAACGGGCTGTTTCTTCCCAGCCTGCCGAGCCAGATCAACGACCTGTACAAGGCGGGCGATCCCAGGCGCGGCTGGGCGTATAATGTCTATTATGTCGGCATCAATATCGGCGGTTTCATCGCGCCGCTGATATGCGGCACGCTCGGGGAATTCTACGGCTGGCACTATGGTTTCGGTGCGGCCGGCATCGGCATGTTCGCCGGGCTGCTCATTTATCTCTGGGGGCAGCGTTACCTGCCGCCCGAACCACCCCGAGTACCGACCGTCGACATGCCGGCGGCACGATGGGCGGACCACAAGCGCACCTTCATGGTGCTGGCCGGGATCGCGCTGTCCGTGACGGTATTTCGTGGCGCTTATGAACAGGTCGGCAACACGGTGGCTCTCTGGGCGGACAGTGGCCTGGATCGAGGCGCTGGTGGCTTTGTCATTCCGATGACCTGGTTCCAATCGCTGAATCCACTCCTCGTCATGCTGATGACGCCGCCGCTTCTCAACTATTGGCGGCGCCGCGCCGATGCGGGCCAGGATAGTTCCCCGGCCAGGCGCATGGCGCTTGGCGCTGTGATCGTCGCCTGCGCTTATCTGCTGCTTGCGACGGTCGAATGGAGTGGTGGCGGCGCGAAGGCCACATGGCTGTGGTTCGTGATGTTCTTCGCGATCTTCACGCTGGGTGAGCTCTTCGTCCTGCCGACGGGCCTCGGGCTGTTCGCCAGGCTTGCGCCGCCGCGGCTCGGCGCGACGACGGTCGCTGCATGGTATCTGGCGATCTTCACTGGCAGTCTGTCGGCCGGAATGGTTGGCATGTTGTGGAGCCGGACAAGCCATGGGGCCTTTTTCGCGTTGCTCGGCCTGATAGCGCTGGCGTCCGCGCTGCTCTTGCGCTCGCTCGACGGGCAGGTGCGCAAGGTCGATCCAACCTGGAAGCCCGACATAGATTGATAACCTCCCGAAGGGCGCGCGACGTGGCTGTATCCACGCGCGTCGACCATTGGCCAGCCCCGCGATCGGGATATCATCGCAAGGCTGTGTCTTGCCTCAAAAACAGGGCTGGCGAGATCGCTGGTGCGGATTTGGTCGAAACAGTTCAGCAGCCTCGCGCCACAGCATCCTCGAATTGGGTTTGCCCGGCTTGCTGCGCACCCTGGTCATTGTCGAAACCTGTCATCGCATATCGGGATTGGCGATTGGTCTGTGATGTGATGGCCTGACCGCCGGTGTCTGCCTTGGCGATCGAAGGGGCTGTTCTTTCCTCCCTGGAGGGACAGAGGCTTCGACACGGGGGGCTGGACGCGAACGGGATGCCCAGCAGCGTCCCTGTTTCAGATGGGAGAGTGCTTCCGCGAGACGGATCGCTCACTGGTCTTTTGCGGCGACCAAAGAGGAGCCTGGAAGGGGAAGGCAACGCGGAGCGAGCTCCCGTAGGCTATTTACCCTGCAGGCCATTTACGGCGCCTGGATGAGCGGGGCGACGGATCACAGTTCCCGGAAATGCTTCGGGGCAGCGGTGGATCTCACCGCTGCCCCGATGGCCGCGCTTGGGAGCGGCCGGATGGTGCCCCGTGCTGGGGGCGGTCGTGACGATCAGAACTTCACTTTGACGCCGGCCGAGAAATAGCGACCGATCACGTCGTAGTTCGCGTTGGTGTACGGAACATAGGGCGGGGCGACATCGAACATGTTGTTGACGTTGCCGAACAGGGTGAAGTCTCCCACCTTGAAGCGCAGGCCGAGGTCGACATAGGTCCGGCTGCTGATCTGGTTGTTCAGGATCGCCTGAGTCTTGCTGTAGATACCACCACCGACATAGCGTGCGCGCAGATCGGCCCCGAAACCTGCATTCTCATAGGTCACGGTGCCGGTCAGCCGCCATTTCGGTGTCGAGAAGGCAGTGTCCCCGCCAACGACGCCTGCGACATCCGTCGAGCTGTTGGCATTGGCAATCATCAGATCGAAGATGTGATTGGCGAGCACGCGGAACCCGAGTTTGCCATTGCCCAGCGACGTCCGGTACGATGCCTCGATATCGAGCCCGCGGGTGCTGTACGAAACGAGGTTCCGATACGTAGCCGCAATTGACTCCATTGCACCGTTCGCGCCGCGGGTGATCACGCCGCCGCAGGTGGGATCATTGGGGTTCGTACGGAAACACTGTGCGAGCGTGTCCGTCACGGTGACCACCGTGATCACATTGTCGATCTTGATGTCGTAATAATCGACCGAGACGCTGAATCCCCGCACGTAATGCGGCGAATAGGAACCGCCGACCGTCAGGGTGTGGGAAATCTCGGGCGTCAGGTTGGGATTGCCGCCGGTATAGATTCTCACGCCGGCCTGGGTTGCTTGCCGGAAAGGATCGTAGAGGTCCGCGATATTGGTCGAGCGAGTGGAGAAATATTCGGGGACGCTCGGGGAGCGAATGTCACGCGAATAGACGGAACGCAGCAGCAGGTCATTGGCGAGGCGCAGCGTGCCGCCGGTTTTCCAGGACCAGATGCCACCGCTGGTGCTGTAGTCCGAATAGCGCGCCGCGCCGTTGATCTCGAAATGCACAGCATCCTTGAGATCGATCAGCGGCAGGTTGACCTCGCCGAAAACTTCCTTGACGCTGAAGCGGCCGTTGGTCGGCGCTGAGTTGAGCGTCGCAAAGGCATTCGCCTTGGACATCGGGTCGATATAGTTGGTGACGAGAGCTTCCCACCGGAAATCCGTACCAACGGCGATGTCCACCGGCCCGGCCCAGGTCGAGAAAGGATGGCCGTGAAGGCTGGCGCCCGCCGCGTCGAGCTTGATCGTGTTGATGGACCGGGTTCCGCCAAACGCATAGGCGACGCCCGCCGCGGAGATATTGCCGTTGCCGAGCAGGTTGATCGGCGTACAATTCGGATCGGTAACGGTGACGGCATTTACACGACATACCGGCGTGCCGTTCACCAGCACTGCGTCGATGGCGCGATCGAAATTCGCCTTGATCCGCTGGTTGTAGAGCGACTGGTCGCTCCGGACTTCGCCATGATCGTAATAGGCATCATAACCCCAGCCGTCGCCGAAACTTCCCTTGAGGCCGACCGAGCCTTCGAGGTTGCGGCGGGAGAACTTGAAGTTCAGCATGCGATTGGGGCCGACATCGTCAAGAATCCGGCCCAGCAGGAAGGGCCCGGTGACGCCGGCGGCGCTAAGCTGGCTGCGCGCGGCCGGCGTCAGGAACGCATTGTCCGGCATGATCGCCACGATCGGCGTTTCCGGGAAGAAGCTGTAGTTGCCCCACATGCGGCTGTAGCTGCCATCGGCCCAGAGCTTCAGGGAATCGGTGATATCGAAGGTGGCGCGCGCGTAAACATTGTTGCGCTGATAAGGCGAACTTACGGCGACATAGTCGTAGATGTTCTGGCCGTTGCCGCCGACGGTGAATTGACCCGCCGTCTGGCTGCCGAGCGGTAGCGGACCGACGCTGCCGTCGGGGTTGAAGATCAGGTTGTAGGGCGTGCCATTGGTGCGCAGGAGCGATCCGCCGCGATTGAGGACGGTGTAGTTGACGTCGTTGGCGAGGATCAGCTTGCCATCGGGGCGCTGGAAGACGGATGATTCGAGATTGGGACGGTCCTTGCGGCCGAAGGCACCCTTTTCCTGAAGATAGTCGGCGGAAATCATGAAGTGGCCGCGATCGCCCGCGAAGCTCGTTCCCCATGCCATATCGACGCCGTAGCGGCCCATGTCGCCGCGCGAGGAGACGCCTGTCTGCGCACCCATGCGCAAGCCCTTGAGTTCGTCGTCAAGGATGATGTTGACGACGCCGGCGACCGCGCCCGAACCCCAGGCGGCGGAGGCGCCGCCGGTGACGACGTCGACACGCTTGATGAGATTC
This sequence comes from Sphingomonas sp. QA11, assembly GCF_028473665.1. Taxonomy (GTDB): domain Bacteria; phylum Pseudomonadota; class Alphaproteobacteria; order Sphingomonadales; family Sphingomonadaceae; genus Sphingomonas; species Sphingomonas phytovorans. The sequence goes on from NZ_CP098774.1 coordinate 1,268,322, forward strand.
TGCGGCACGATGTTGAGATCGTTGCTGCCCGTGAAGCGGTGTCCGTTGAGGAGGGTCAGCGTCCGCACGGCACCCAGCCCCCGCAGATCGGCGGTCGAGACGCCGCTGGTCGTGTTGCCCACCGTCGTCGCCGGAGTCGACGTGCCGCGGAACTGCGGCATATCGTTCAGGACCTGGGCAATGCTCGGGCGATTGCCCTGGCGCAGCTCAGCTTCGCCGACGACCGTGGTCGGCGTCGGCGCGTCGAAACCGGAACGCTGGATTCGCGATCCAGTGACCACGATTTCATCCGCCGCTTCGGCATCGGTATCGGCCGTTTGCGCCGAAGCCGGCGCCAGGCTCAAGGCCATCGAGAGCGCGGTGCTGGTGTACCAGAACAGGCGAATGGACTTCATGCATACCCCCCTTGTTTATAGATACGGAAAATCGGTTGCCATGCGCCCGGCTCCATTCTCGTTTTTTCAAACCGGAAGCCGTTAACGATCTCAACATTTACCGATTGCGATAAGATCAGGTAGTTTCCGAAAATGCAATCCCAATTTGGATATAATTATCTTTTTTGGAAAATTTTCATTCAGAGAAACCCGTTCAGGTCGCTGGCATAAGGGTGGTGCGCCCGGTGGCGATTTAGGCCGCGCCGCCACTCTGGAGGGCCAAATGGATCATGCGGATCATTATAAATTATTGTAATATAAGTGAAATTATTGAGGCGGTTGGCGTGCGTCACGCCGCGGCAAGAGTCGGCCAGGGTGGAGCGGGAGATCATGAGCGCCCCTATTCGGTTCGCCGCGGAAATCCCGGTGATCGACGCTCGCGCCTTTGCCGAAGGCGGACACAATCATTCTGGCGGAATCGGTAGCCGGATGTCGGAGCCGGAATCAGCGTGTGATACCGGTTGCGTCGAAGGTATCAGGCGGATTTTACGGAATCCGCCCGTTCGATCCGCGCGAGCACTGCGCCTTCGCTTACCTGTCCGCCAGCCTCGGCATTGAGTTCAGCCACGATGCCGTCGAACGGGGCGACAAGGCTGTGCTCCATCTTCATCGCTTCCAGGGTGAGCAGCTTCTGGCCTTTGGTGACGGCGTCACCCGCCACGACGTCGACCGCGATGATGCGGCCGGGCATGGGGGACAGGATCGCACCATCGGCGGCAGCGCCAGCGGCGCCTGCGCCCTCGACGCGACAGGGCCGCGTCTCGAACGCTGCACCGCCTTCGAACAGGGTGGTGGACTGGCCGGCCTGCACAGCGTCCGGATTTTCGTCGGAACGTGAGTCTAGGATATAGTCTACCTCGGTCGCGCGACCATCGACAGCCAGGCGAACCCGCCGATTGGCCGGCGCGTTCAGCCTGAACCCGAGCAGTCCGCGCAGCCTGTCGAAGTCCGGATCGCCGGCGTGGCCGGCAACGAAGTCGGCATGGAAGATCGCCCGATCGGCTGCCGCCTGAAGCAGCGCGGGCCCGGGCTCCGGCGCGCGCGCCAACCGGTCGGCGTGATCGGCGATGAAGCCGGTGGTGACGTCACCCGCGCGAAAGCAGGGTTCCTTCAGGAGCCGGGCGAGGAACCAGGCATTGGTCTTCACCGGTTCGCACATCACCCGCGAGCAACCATCGGCCAGGGCGCCCAGCGCCTTGTCGCGAGTTGCCGAATGGGTGACCAGCTTTGCGATCATCGGGTCGTAGAAGGGCGATATCGTATCGCCCTCTTCGACACCGGTTTCGATCCGCAGGCTCTGCGGCAGTCGGAGACGGTCGAGAGGGCCGGTCGACGGGAGGAAGCCTGTTGCCGGGTTCTCGGCATAGAGTCGCGCTTCCATCGCCCATCCGTTGATGGAAAGCTCATCCTGCCGTTTGGGCAACATCTCGCCGCTGGCGACACGGAGCTGCCATTCGACCAGGTCCTGTCCGGTGATTTCCTCGGTGACGGGATGCTCGACTTGAAGGCGGGTGTTCATCTCCATGAACCAGATGCGGTCGGCGCGCAGGCCATCGCTTGCATCGGCGATGAACTCGATCGTGCCGGCGCCAACATAGTCGACCGCCTTTGCTGCCTTGACCGCGGCGGCGCAGATCGCTTCCCGCGTGGTCTCGTCCATGCCGGGGGCAGGGGCTTCCTCGATCACCTTCTGGTGACGACGCTGGAGCGAGCAGTCGCGCTCGAACAGATGCACGACATTGCCGTGCGTGTCGCCGAACACCTGCACCTCGATATGCCGGGGCGAGAGGATGTATTTCTCGATCAGCACCTGGGTGTTGCCGAAGGAGGAGGCCGCCTCGCGCTGGCAGGAGAGCAGGGCGTCGGCAAAGTCGTCAGGTGCATTGACCCGGCGCATGCCCTTGCCGCCACCGCCGGCGACCGCCTTGATCAGCACGGGATAGCCAACCTTGGCAGCCTCGGCGGCGAGGCGTTCGGGGGACTGGTCGTCGCCGAGATAGCCCGGGGTCACCGGCACGCCGGCTGCGATCATCCGCTGCTTGGCGGCGTCCTTCAGGCCCATCGCGCGGATGCTGTCGGGCTTCGGCCCGACCCAGACGATGCCGGCATCGATCACGGCCTGGGCGAAGTCGGCATTCTCGGAGAGGAAGCCATACCCCGGATGGATCGCCTCGGCGCCTGTCTGTTTTGCGGCGGCGATGATCTTCTCGCCCACCAGATAGCTTTCGCGGGCGGGCGACGGGCCGATAGGCACTGCCTCATCGGCCTGGCGGACATGCAGCGCCTTTGCATCGGCGTCCGAATAGACCGCGACCGTGCGCACCCCCAGCTTCCGCGCGGTGCGGATGATCCGGCAGGCGATCTCGCCCCGATTGGCGATGAGAAGGGATTTGATCATCGTCATCACATTCTGAAGACGCCGAACTGCGCGCGTTCTGGCACAGGGGCGTTGAGGGTTGCGGCGAGGGCGAGTCCGAGCACGTCGCGGGTCTGGGCGGGATCGATGATGCCGTCGTCCCAGAGGCGGGCGGTGGCGTGCCAGGGATTGCCCTCGTCCTCGTATTTCTGGCGGATCGGGGCCTTGAACGCCTCGGCCTGTTCCTCGCTCCAGCTTTCCGCATCGCGGTGGACGGTGGCGAGCACCGAGGCAGCCTGCTCGCCGCCCATCACGCTGATCCGGCTGTTGGGCCAGGAGAACAGGAAACGCGGGGAATAGGCCCTGCCGCACATGCCGTAATTACCCGCACCGAAGCTGCCGCCGATCAGGATGGTGATCTTGGGCACGCTTGCGGTGGCGACCGCGGTGACGAGCTTCGCGCCGTGCTTGGCGATGCCCTCCGCCTCGTAGCGCCCACCGACCATGAAGCCCGAGATGTTTTGCAGGAACAGCAGCGGAATGCGCCGCTGGCAGGCGAGCTCGATGAAGTGGGCGCCCTTCACCGCGCTCTCCGAGAACAGCACGCCGTTATTGGCGAGGATCGCCACCGGCATGCCCCAGATATGCGCAAAGCCGCAGACGAGGGAGCTGCCATACAGCGCCTTGAACTCGTGAAACTCGGACCCGTCGACCAGCCGGGCGATCACTTCGTGCACGTCATAGGGCGCACGGACGTCGTTTGGAATGATGCCGTACAGTTCTTCCGCATCGAACTTCGGTGGACGCGGCTCCTTCAGGGCGATGTCGGGCTTGCGGTTCTCGGGCAGCGTCGAGACGATGTCGCGCACGATGGTCAGCGCATGCTCGTCATTCTCGGCGACATGGTCGACCACGCCCGACTTGCGGCCATGAGTCTCGGCGCCGCCAAGCTCCTCGGCCGAGATCACCTCGCCGGTCGCCGCCTTCACCAGAGGCGGTCCGGCGAGGAAGATCGTGCCCTGGTTGCGCACGATCACCGTCTCGTCGGACATCGCCGGGACATAGGCGCCGCCTGCCGTGCAACTGCCCATCACGCAGGCGATCTGCGGGATGCCCTTGGCTGACATATTGGCCTGGTTGAAGAAGATCCGCCCGAAATGATCGCGGTCGGGGAACACCTCGGCCTGGTGCGGCAGGTTGGCGCCGCCTGAATCGACCAGATAGATGCAGGGCAGGTGGTTCGCCTCGGCGATCTCCTGCGCGCGCAGGTGCTTCTTCACGGTCAGCGGATAATAGGTCCCGCCCTTCACCGTCGCGTCGTTGCACACGATCATCACCTGCCGGCCAGACACCCGGCCGATCCCGGCGATCATGCCAGCCCCCGGCACCTCATCGTCGTACAGGCCGTTCGCGACCAGCTGGCCGATCTCCAGGAAGGGCGATCCCGGATCGAGCAGCCGCTCCACCCGCTCGCGCGGCAGCAGCTTGCCCCGCGAAACATGTCGCTCGCGGCTCTTCTCCGATCCCCCCAGCGCCTTCAGCGCCACGTCCGACCGAAGCCGCTCCGCCAGCCCGCGATTGTGCACCGCATTTGCCCGAAAGACCTCGCTCTCAGGCGACAGCTTGCTCTCCAACGCTGGCGCGCTCATGCTCCGATGAGTTCCCGGCCGATGAGCATGCGGCGTATTTCGTTGGTGCCTGCGCCGATATCGAGGAGCTTTGCATCGCGCAGGAAGCGCTCGACCGGCCAGTCCCTGGTGTAGCCGGCGCCGCCAAGCGCCTGGACTGCCTCGCCCGCGACGCGGAAGGCGTTCTCGCTGGCGAGCAGGATGGCGCCGGCAGCATCGAAGCGGGTGGTCTTGCCGGCGTCGCAGGCGCGGGCGACGGCATAGACATAGGCACGTGCCGAATTGAGCGCGACATACATGTCGGCGACCTTTGCCTGCATCAGCTGGAAGGCGCCGATCGGTTTGCCGAACTGCTTGCGCTCGCGCAAATACGGCAGCACCACGTCGAGACAGGCCTGCATGATGCCGAGCTGGATGCCGGCAAGCACGGTGCGCTCATAGTCCAGCCCTGACATCAGCACGCCTACACCGCCATTGACCGGCCCCATGACATTCTCGTGCGGCACCTCGCAATCGGTGAACACCAGTTCGGCGGTGGGTGATCCGCGCATGCCCATCTTGTCGATCTTCTGGCCGATCGAGAAGCCGGGCATGTCCTTCTCGATCAGGAAGGTAGTGATGCCGCGACTGCCCTCGCCGGTCTTGGCATAGACGACCAGCGTGTCGGCATAGGCGGCGTTGGTGATCCAGAACTTGGTGCCGTTGAGCACATAGCCGGCATCGGTCTCCTGCGCGCGCAGCTTCATCGAGACGACGTCGGAACCGGCGCCAGCCTCGGACATGGCAAGGCTGCCGACATGCTCGCCCGAGACGAGCTTGGGCAGGTACTTCGCCTTCTGCTCTGGGTTCGCCCAGCGGCGGATCTGGTTGACGCACAGGTTCGAATGCGCGCCGTAGCTGAGGCCGATCGAGGCCGAGGCGCGGCTCACTTCCTCGCAGGCGATGACATGCTCGAGATAGCCGAGGCCAAGTCCGCCAAACTCCTCCTCCACCGTGATGCCGTGCAGGCCGAGCTCGCCCATCGCTGGCCACAATTCCTTCGGAAACCAGTCCTCAGCGTCGATCCGCGCCGCCAGCGGCGCGATCTGCTCACTCGCAAAACGCTGCGTCACATCGCGGATCATGTCCGCATTCTCGCCAAGCGCGAAATCTAGGGTCATGTCCAACGCTGCTCTCCATTCAATCTTTCCACGGTGATAGCACGTGGCAGGAATCAAGAAAAATTGAACATATAGTGCCTATGCTATAGATGGTATCTATGATTGATCGTTATCTGCTGCGGTATTTCCTGGCCGTTATCGACCATGGCAATTTCTCTCGTGCCGCCGGGGCTTGCAGCGTGTCGCAGCCGACGCTCTCGGTTGGTATCGCCAAGCTCGAGCGCGAACTCGGCCAGATGCTATTCCACCGCACCAACCGGCGGATCGAATTGACCGAGGCTGGCGCGCGCTTTGCCGCGTCAGCCCGGCGGATCGAGGCGGAATTCCTCCTTGCCGAGCGCGCCGTGCAGGAAACGCCAGCGCGTGAGACGTTTCGCCTTGGCGTGCTGGCGACGATTCCGACGCCGTTGATCGAGGATTTCCTGATCGAGCTGCGCCGCGAAGGCTCGGCAATGCGGCTTGAGATCGTCGAGGCCGGCGAGCGCGACCTCAATGAGCGCCTCGGGCGCGGGCGAATCGACGCCGCTGTGACGCTGCTACGCGGCGATCGCGACAAGCAATCGGGTATCTCGCTTTTCTCGGAAGGCTATTCGCTGGCGATGGCGGCCGACCATCCGCTCGCCCATCTGCCTGTGATCGAACCGCGCCAACTCGCCGACAATGTGATGATCGTGCGTCGCCAATGCGAGTTACTGTCCGAGACGAGTCGCTATTTCACCAGCCATGGTGTTCGCCCATTTTTTGCGGCGCGCACCACCAATGAGGATCGCGCCCTGGCCCTTGTCCGCCGCGGCCTCGGGGTGACAGTGATGCCCGACTGCTTTCGTCATGCCGGTGTGGTGCGCCCGGCTCTGGCCGATTTTGCCTTTACCCGCACGATCGGGATGGTGTCGGCGGCGCATGCCGATCCCCAAACGATCGAGCGGAGCAACATCGTTCAGGCACTTCGCCGCACGTTGACGAGACCAGTAACGGACGCCTGATAGCGGAACGGCCTACCTCGCTGTCAGAGCTGGCCCGGGTGGGAATCACCCGTCAGAGAAGAGGAGGACGGGGGTTTCGAGATATTTCTTGAGGGCCTGGACGTAGCTTGCGGCATCCCAGCCATCGACGACGCGGTGGTCGCAGCTGATAGACAGGTTCATCAGCCTGGCGCGGACGATGTCGTCGCCGCGGAAGACGGGGCGCTCGACGATCTTGTTCGGACCGATGATCGCGACCTCGGGCCGGTTGATGACGGGCGTGGTGGCGATGCCGCCGAGCGGCCCGAGCGAGGTGATGGTGAGGGTCGAGCCGCTGAGCTCCTCCGACTTCGCCTTGCCGGTGCGGGCTGCCTCGGCGAGGCGGGTGATCTCGCTGGCGAGTTGCCAGACGTTCAGGTCCTGCGCGTCGCGGATCACCGGGACCATCAGGCCGACCGGGGTCTGCGTCGCCATGCCGAGATGGATCGATCCGTGACGCGTCACCACGCCGGCCTCGTCGTCATAGCGCGCGTTGAGCATCGGGAAGTCGGGAATCGACCGGCAGATCGCGACGATCATCAGCGGCAGCATGGTCAGCTTGGGCCGGTTGCCGCGGTGCGCGTTGAGATCGGCACGCATCTCCTCGAGCGCGGTGACGTCGATCTCGTCGACATAAGTGAAGTGTGGGATGGTCCGCTTCGAGGCGGCCATGTTCTCGGCGATGCGGCGACGCATGCCGATGACCTTCACGGCCTCGTCGGCGCGGGCGCGGCTGGCGTGCGGCGCGTGATAGCCTTGGCCCGAACCGTAGCGCAGATACGCATCGAGATCGGCATGGCGGATCCGGTCGCCCTCAGCCTTCACGCTGCCAAGGTCGATGCCGAGGTCGGCGGCGCGAGCGCGGACCGCGGGGGATGCAAGGACATGGGCGCTCTTCTCCCTCTCCCCTTGGGGGAGAGGGGCAGTTTCGAGCGATGGCGCTTGTGACTGCGCCTCTCCCAAACCCTCTCCCCGATGGGGAGAGGTCTTTTCAGCCACCTCCTCGGCCCCCGGCGTTTCCGCCTCGATCTGTTCCTCGATCTCTTCGGCTTTGGTCTCGACTGGCGCGGCATCGGCTACCGTCTCGGCGGCATCGGTCTCGATCACCACCAGTGCGGCACCGATCGACACTTGGTCGCCGACCTCACCGGCCAGTTCGACCACCACGCCCGCCACCGGCGATTCCATCTCCACCGTCGCCTTGTCCGTCATCATGTCGGCAAGGCCCTGGTCCTCCTCCACACGATCCCCCACCGCCACGTGCCACGCGACGATCTCCGCCTCGGAGATGCCTTCCCCAATGTCTGGAAGCTTGAAGGTGAAGCGTGCCATGTCAGAGATCCATTACAGTAACATCGGCCATCACGCGCCGAAGCGCGGCGGCGACGCGGGCCGGGCCAGGGAAATAGTCCCATTCGAACGCATGCGGGTAGGGCGTATCCCAGCCCGCCACGCGCTCGATCGGGGCTTCCAGGTGATAGAAGCAGCGTTCCTGCACCAGTGCCGACAATTCACCGCCAAAGCCGCCAAACCGGGATGCCTCGTGAAGGATGACGCAACGTCCGGTCTTCTTCACCGAGGCTACGATCGTATCGATATCGAGCGGTACGATCGACCGCAGATCGATGAGTTCGGCGTCCACGCCGCTATCTTCGATCCCGGCCCGCGCGACATGCACCATGGTGCCGTAAGCAAGGATCGTCGCCTCATTGCCGGCGCGAACGACCGCGGCCTTGCCGAGCGGGACGGTATAATGGCCCTCGGGCACCTCGGCTGAAGGATGGCCGGCCCAGCTTGCCACTGCCTGGTCGTGACGGCCGTCGAACGGGCCGTTGTAGAGGCGCTTGGGCTCCAGGAAGATCACGGGATCATCATCCTCGATCGCGGCGATCAGCAGCCCTTTCGCGTCATAGGGCGTTGACGGAATCACGGTCTTCAGGCCGGTGATGTGCGCGAAGATTGCCTCAGGGCTCTGGCTGTGAGTCTGGCCGCCGAAGATGCCGCCCCCATAAGGCGAACGGACAGTGATCGGCGCCCAGAATTCGGCGTTCGATCGATAGCGCAGGCGCGCCGCTTCCGACACGAGCTGGTCGAAGGCGGGAAGGATATAATCGGCGAACTGGATCTCGGCGACCGGCCGCAATCCATAGGCACCCATGCCGATCGCGGTGGCGATGATCCCGCCTTCGGAAATCGGCGCGTCGAAGCAGCGCTTGAGGCCGTGGCGCTGCTGCAGTTTGTCGGTGACGCGGAAAACACCGCCGAAATAGCCGACATCCTGGCCAAAGACGAGAACGTCGGGATCGCGCGCAAGCATGGTGTCGAGCGCCGAATTGAGCGCCTGGATCATGTTCATCGCGGTCATGACCGGATCCCCAGTTCGCCGCGTTGTTCGATCACGCGCCAGTCGGGCTGCTTGAACACGCCCTCGAACATCTCGGTAACGTCGGGCTTGGACTTGCCTAATGTCCCGACCGCTTCCGCCTCGCGCTGGGCGTCGCGCAGGATCTCGCTCAGTTCCGCCTCCATCTGCGCATGACGCTCCTCGGTCCATTCGCCGATCAGGATCAGGTGCTGCTTCAAGCGTTCGATCGGGTCGCCAAGCGGCCAGTGCGCGGCTTCGTCCGCCGGGCGGTATTTGGTCGGGTCATCGCTCGTCGAATGACCGGAGGCGCGGTAGGTCACGAACTCGATCAGCGTCGCGCCGCGATTGGTCCGTGCCCGCTCGGCCGCCCAGAGCGTCGCCGCCCAGACCGCCAGGAAGTCATTGCCGTCGACTCGCAGACCGGGCAGCCCGTAGCCGATGGCCTTGGCGGCGAAGGTCGTGCTCTCCGCGCCTGCGATCCCCGAAAAGCTGGAGATCGCCCATTGGTTGTTGGTGACCGCCAGGACCACCGGCGCGCGGTAGACCGCCGCGAAGGTCAGCGCCTCGTGGAAGTCGCCCTCAGCCGTCGTGCCTTCGCCGATATAGCCCAGGGCGATGCGATGGCCGCCCTTATAGGCCGACGCCATCGCCCAGCCGACGGCATGGCCGAAGCGGCTGCCGACATTGCCGGACAGCGAGTAGAAGCCATAGTCGCGCGCCGAATAGAGGATCGGCAATTGCCGCCCTTTCAGCGGATCGCGCGCATTGGAGTAGATCTGGTTGATCATGTCCACGATCGGATAACCGCGGGCGATCAGCCAGCCCTGCACCCGGTAGGTCGGGAAACACATGTCGTCGGGGGCGAGCGCGAGCGACTGTGCAACCCCGATCGCTTCTTCGCCGGTCGATTTCATGAAGAAGCTGGTCTTGCCCTGGCGGTGTGCCCTGAACAGTCGGTCCTCGAACAGACGGGTCTGCACCATCGCCCGCAGGCCCTTGCGCAGTATCTCCGGCGCGAGCTGCGGATTCCACGGGCCAAGGGCCTCTCCGTTATCGTCAAGCACGCGTACCAGCCCATAGGGGAGTTCCCGCATCTCGGCCTCGTCCGTCGAAATATCAGGGCGACGCATCGTCCCGGCCGCGTCGAGCCGCAGGTGGCTGAAATCGGCAACGTCGCCCGGACGTGCTGTCGGTTCTGGAATATGGAGCGACAACGCGATCGCGTCGGCCCCCGGTATCGCCGGCTTTGTCATGGCCGCGTTATTGCCGATCCGATGAGGAAAGACTTGTTCTCGTTGTTCCGATATGGCGAGCAATCGCGCAAAAATTCGTGCGTTATGGGTGGCGATATTAGGATAGAAATTGCGTGGACAAGATGGATCGTAAAATCCTGGCTTCCCTTCAGGCGAACCCGCAATGGTCGGTCGCCGACCTGGCGAGCGATGTCGGCCTGTCGCACACGCCATGCTGGCGCCGCCTCAAGAAGCTGGAGGAAAGCGGGGTGATCCGCGAGCGCGCGGTAATCCTGGATCCGCTGCTGCTCGACCTGACGGTCAACGTTTTTGCCGAGCTTCGCCTGAAGCAGCATGACGAGGAAACGCTTGAGGCGCTGGAAGCGCAGGCGCGAGACCATCCGGAGATTGTCGAATGCTTCTCGATGAGCGGGCAGGGTGATTATCTGATGCGCGTCGTCGTCCGCAGCGTCGGCGACTATGAGGTGTTCCTGAAGAAGGTGTTGCTCCACCTGCCGGGCGTGGGCTCGATCAATTCGAGTTTCGCGCTGAACTGCATCAAGCTGACGACCAGGCTTCCGCTCTAGCTGCGCGTCTCAGGCAAGGAACGAGTCGCTTGATGAGAGATGATTGTAGATCATAGTAGCGCAATGACGACGAAACAGGCGCCCGAGCGCTCCGAGCCTCGTACGGGGGAAGCGAGACCGACGATGCAGGACATCGCGCGTATCGCGCAGGTGTCGATGCCCACGGTGTCGCGTGTCCTCAGCGGCAGTCCCCTGGTGACCGAGAAAACGCGCGAACGGGTGCTAGAGGTGGCGCTGGCGCAGGGTTATGTCGTCAATCGCAATGCACAGAAGCTCCGCCATTCGCGGACCAGCACGATCGCGGTGATGCTCGATTTCGGATCGCACGTTCACGGTGCGATCGGCGATCCGTTCGTCTTCGAACTGCTCGCTGGCGTGTCCGAGGCGCTGTCGATCCGCAATCAGGATCTTCTTCTGTCTCCTCCCGGCCTGGACGACGTCCGGGCCTTCCGCGATTTCTATCGCGCGCGTGGCGCCGACGGCTTCATCGTGCTGGGGCAGGGGACGCGCGACGCGATGCTTCGAAGCCTTGGCCGTCACGATGTACCTCTGGTGGTGTGGGGCGCAGTGGCGCCCGATACCGGCTACTGCGCCGTCGGTAGCGACAATCTCCTCGGTGGCCGCCTGGCAGGGCAGCACTTCGTTGCGGCGCACCGCAAGCACTGGTTGTTCGTCGGCGATATCAGGCATGAGGAATTGCGCCTGCGTTTCGAGGGGCTGAGAGATGTCGCCACCGAGCAGGGTGACGTTGCGATCGATTTTCTCCCGATCGCATCGATGGGCTTCACCGCGACCGCGGAGACTGTCTCCGCCTATCTCGTCGGCGCGCGCCAGCCGGACGCGGTCTTCGCCTTCTCCGATACCGCGGCGATGGCCGTAATCGGCGCGTTCAAGGAGCGTGGCCAACTCGCGGGGCGCGATTTTTCGTTGGTCGGGTACAATAATATCCCTCCGGCGGCGCATTTCAGCCCCGCGATCACGACGATCAGCCAGAAGACCGATGTCGCGGGCGCGTTGCTCGTGGAGAAGCTGATGCAGCAGATCGACGGCGGCCGGCCGCGTTCGACCACCCTTAGAACCGAGATCGTGGTCCGCGATACCTGACCTTTATTTTTTGAAAACGATATCACTGGCTGCGGCGCGATTATGTGGGCGCCTCGAAAGGATTTTCGTGTTTCGAGTGCAACGGCCAGACTTGGAATGCCAACGGCTGTGGCCCCCTAGCATGGGATGAGAGGAAGCAATCCGGGCAATTTCGCCTAGTGCCGGCGTGTTGTCGAATGATTCTCCGCCGCGGCGGATGACTCCGTGGTGCGGCACGGGGGCACGTTGCCCGTCTGCAACAGCTTGGTCAAATTTCGCAAAAATGTTGCAGAAAAGGTTTTCAAAAAAACGTCCCGGGACTAATCGGCCCGCGAGCCGGAAGACCCGGCGATAGAGTGACTGGGAGGATCTATGCAGTTTTCCATTCGTGCCGGCGTTCGCGCCGCGCTGCTGGCAGGCGTCGCCACGATGCCGTTGACTGCCGCTTTCGCGCAGAACGTGCCGAGTGACACGGCGGCGCCCGCGGCGGTCCAGACGCCCCCGAGCGATGACGCCCAGCCGTTGACTGACATCGTCGTCACCGGCCAGACGACGCGCAACCGCCCGCTGATCACCGCTTCGGCCGACATTACCTATGCCGATCGCATCGCCCTCGATCGCAAGGCGCCGCGGTCGACCGCCGACATGCTCGAGCTCGTGCCGGGCATCTTCGTCGAGGCGACCGCGGGCCAGGTCTCGAACAACTATTCGGTACGCGGCCTTCAGGGCGGCGGCCAGCGCTTCGTGCAGCTGGAAGAGGACGGCATGCCGATCCTCTACAATGGTGGCGGCGCGGATTTCTTCTTCGACCAGGACCTCACCATCGATCGCCTGGAGGCGGTGAAGGGCGGTTCGTCGGGCGTGCTGACCGTCAATGGCGCGGGCGCGACGATCAACTTCATCTCCAAGACCCCCAATTTCAAGCAGGCCGAGGGGATTGCCCGCGTCACCGCCTATAATTACGGGCTGAAGCGCGGCGATTTCTATTATTCGCAGCCGATCTCCGACCACCTCGCGTTCAACATTGGCGGTTATATCCAGTCCAGCCCGGGCGTGCGTGACAACCCGTTCGACTATGCCGGCTGGCGCCTCAAGGGCGCGCTCGAATATCGCTTCGACGATGGCGGCTATATCCGCCTATCGGCCAAGGGCGGCGATATGGAGAACGCCTATTATGCCGACCAGCCCTATCGTTTCACCAATGGCAAGCCGGGCGGCATTCCCAGCCTCGACACGCAATTCGGCAATGTCGGCGGCGACGCCTTCTCGAACATCGCGGTGCCGGTCTCGACCGCTGCCCATCCGAGCGGGTTCCGCGATTTCCGCTACCGCGACGGCATCAAGGCCAAGACCGCGCAGATTCGCCTCGACATCGACAAGCCGGTGAGCGATTCGATCGATCTGTTCGCCAAGGCGCGCTATCTGAAATATTCGTATGATTTCAACGGCCTGTTTCCCGGTTCTGGCACCGGTAACGCTGGCCTGACGAGTGCGGTCAACTATCTGACGCCAGGCGCATCCTCGCCTATCGACAGCCTGCTGACGGCCGGGCGCGCGGCTTTCCCGACGACGGTGCGCTTCGGCATCAAGAACCTGCGCACCGGCGTGCTGCTGGGCGCGAACCAGACGGCGGAGCTTAACGCGCTGAACGGCAATGGCTTCCTTCAGCGCACGACGCTCAATCATGATTATCTCGACGGGCGTGACTTCGGCCTGAATGTCGGTGGCCGCTGGGAGTATCAGGGCGACAGCTTCAAGAACTCGCTGACCGCCGGCGTGATGTACTACAATACCAAGCGGTCGCAGGATCAGTCGGCGACGGCCAGTGTCGTCAATGACGTGCGCACCAATAGCGACATCTACGACGTCGTCGCGCTCGATGCGAACAACAAGGTCATCGGCACGCTCAGCGACAACGGCCTCGTCTCCTATGGCGACTGGGGTGGCGGCATCCGGGAGCGCAAGGATTCGTCCATATCGCTCTACGTGAACGATGAGTTCGCGATTGGTGATCTGCGGATCGACGGCGGCGTTCGCTGGGAAAGCGACGACGCGACGTTCCGCGATGGTCAGACTGCGGCGGTGAACCAGCCGGTGCAGCCGGGCGTGGGTGGTGTGATCCGCAATGTCGGCTCGACCTTCAACGGCACCTATATCACGACGCGGCGCACGCAGAAGAAGGCAGCGTACACCGTTGGCGTGAACTATCTCTTCACGCCGAACTTCGCGGTTTATGCGCGTTACGCCAACGGGTTCCAGACCAACAACACTGATCCGATCACGACGATCGAGCTCTATGAGGCGGGCGTCCGGTATCAATATGGCCGTATCTTCAGCGGGTCGGTCACGCTGTTCCGCACCAACTTCAGGAACCAGAACTATAATTTCGCCGACCCGGTGAACCCGGCGGTACAGAGCAACATCAACGCCGATCTGCGTACCAACGGTGTCGAGGTCGATCTCAACGTCCGTCCGATCGACTGGTTCGCGATCGACTTCCAGGGCGTTTTCCAGGATCCGAAGCTCGTCAACCTGGCGATCAACGGCGCCAACCAGGCGGGCTTCGAAGGCAACCGGCCCGAGCGCACGCCGGCCAAGCTCTTCACCATCACCCCGACCGCGAAGCTCCCGAACGGGCTGGGCGAAGTCTATGGCCGCTACAAATATATCGGCAAGATCTTCGCCGATGCGGGCAACGGCGTCGCGCTGCCAAGCTATGGCGTCACCAGCCTGGGTGTTAACTTCAATGTCACCGACCGGCTCCAGCTGAACTTCAATGTCGACAATCTGTTCGATGTCGTGGGCCTGACCGAGGGCAATCCGCGGCAGGGACAGACTCAGGCGGTCACCGACGGCTATTTCTATGCCCGCGGCATCGTCGGACGGACCTATGGCGGCTCGATCACGATGAAGTTCTGATCCTGTCGATGATTTGATATGTTGACGGGGGCGCGGCGGCTGCAAGGCTTGCCGCGCCTTCGTTATTCCGGAAGCTGAGGAGAAGACGATGCGGCATCATTTGCGCAAGTTCACGGCCGGGGCGCTGCTGTTGGCGGCGGGCCAGAGCATGGCGGCCGGCGAGCAGCCGACGGCTCGGCCCGAGCTTGCCTATCGCCTGGTCGAAGGACAGAATCTCAACACCTTCGTCCGTGACGGGAAGGTCGCCGCGCACCTGCTGCTGCGCAACGGGGCGGATCCGCGAATCCTCGTCGCCTTCCCTGCGGGCAATAGCGGCGTAGGGTTGTGGTTCGCGCCGCTCGCGGCACCGGTGACGTGGCAGCTCGAACAATCGCCTGCTCCAGTGACGCTGGCCGATGCGAAGGGGCGGCCGCTTTACGGTATCGCTGCGACCGCGTCGCTGACGACACCGCGCCTCACGGTCCGGCAGGCGGTCCTGTCGAACGTCCGCTTCCTGCGCGACTATCAATCGGTCGGACGCTTTCCTGCCGATGTTGCAACGCCTGCCCGGGTCGAGGGATCGCGCCTGATCTACGCCCGCGACCGCGTCGATGGAGCGCCGGGATATCGCCTCGAGATCGAAGTGCTCGAAGGGCGGATCGAGGACAACACGATCACGGCCGGCGCGAGCGGCCGGATTCGGATGCGGATCGTCGCGGCAAGCGGCGATATGCCCCTGACCGGCCTGACCGAAGCGGAACTTCTCAACTCGCACGCGGCGCGCGATCCCGCCGCGCGGGACGCGCTACGCTTCCTCAGCTATCGCGAGAAATTCCTCGCCGGGTCATGGCGTTTCGATACCTATTTCGGTCGCGACACGCTGATGTCGGTGCGCTTGCTTATGCCGGTACTGCGCGGCCCCGCGATCGAAGCAGGGATCGGCGCGGTGCTTGCCCGGCTCGACCCGTCAGGCGATGTCGCGCATGAGGAGGGATTGTCTGAATTCGCGATCGTGGACCATCGCCAGCACGGACAAGCGGGTGGCGGCGCGCCGACGCTCGATTATGCGATGATCGACGACGATTATATGCTTGGCCCTGTCGCCGGCGATTATCTGCTCGATCATGCAAGTCCGACGGAAGCCCGTGCATTCCTGGCACGCGCCATCCCCAGCGCGGCGCATCCGGGCAGCGCCGAATCCGCGGGCGCGCTGTTGGTACGCAACCTCCGCTTCGTCCTGACCGCCGCCGGACCGTTCGCCGCTGAGCCCGAATGGAAACGGCTGGTCGCGATCCTGCCGGGGCGGTTGACCGGGCAATGGCGGGACAGCGAAGAGGGACTCGGTCGCGGGCGCTACCCTTATGACGTCAATGCGATCTTCGTGCCCGCCGCGCTTGAGGCTACCGCCAGGCTTCTGAAGGCGGGGCTGCTTGAGCCCTATCTGACACCGGCCGACCGCGTGGCGTTCGCCCGTGCTGATGCGCTCGCGCAAACATGGCGCGAACAGGCGCCCCGCTTGTTTCGGGTCGACGTACCCGCCGGCGAGGCTTCGGCCCAGGTACGACGTTATGCCGGACGCGTCGGCGTCCCAGCTGCGCCGGCGCTTGCGGCGCTCAAGGGGCAGTCGCTGACTTTCCACGCGATCTCGCTTGATGATCATGGCGTGCCCGTGCCGATCATCAACTCCGATGACGGCTTCCTGCTGTTGTTCGGCCATCCCAGCCCTGCCGAGCTCGGCACCTATGTGGGCGCGCTCGCCCGACCGTTCCCCGCAGGCCTGATGACCGATATCGGGCTGTTGGTCGCCAACCCGGCGCTGGCCACGCCGGTGGTGCAGGATCGCTTCACGCCGGCGGCCTATCATGGCGCGGTGGTGTGGTCGTGGCAGCAGGCGCTGTTCGCGGCCGGGCTGGAGCGTCAACTCGCACGCCGCGATTTGCCCGCGGCGACGCGCGCCATCCTGATCGACGCGCAGACCAGGTTGTGGCGCGCGATCGAGGCGACGCGCGCGACACAGAGCTCGGAACTCTGGTCCTGGGCCTATGACAAGGGGCGCTACCGCGTCGTTCCGTTCGGTGCGGGCAAGCAGGATGTCGACGAATCGAACGCGGCCCAGCTCTGGAGCACCGTCTATCTCGCGGTACAGCCGCCGCAGCGGCTCAGTCAGCGGAAAGGAAAGCGGTGACAGTCAGCCGACCCGTCGCCGGGTCGGCATCGAGCGGCGCGCCCGGCCGGATCGCGCCGCTGTGCAGGATTGCGCTGCGATAGATGACGGCTCGGTTGTAGCGCGCGCCGACCTGCGCGGTCCGTTCGAACAGGGGTGTGTCGTCATGGACATAGGCATGCGGCGGCATGCCACCCTCGTTCAGTTCGGTGTTGAGTCTGGCGAGATAGCCTGCGGATCGCTGGCCATCGATCGTCTCGAACCCGCTGGCGCGATGCCGGAAGAAGGCGGTGCCGTCGCCGTCGTCGCGTGACAGATAATGGACAAGCGCGATCCGGCCCGGCTGCACTGCATCGACATGCGGCAGGCGCTGCTCGATGGTCAGGTCGGCTGGCGGCGCGGTCACGATCGAAAAGCTCGCGTCGATAAGGTCGATTGCCCCGGCATGGCCGAATACCTCCCGCAATACCATCGCGAGGACCGGTCGAACCTGCGTGAAATAGTCTTTCGGCAGAGCCGCGCGGATGCCCGGATAGTGGCGATGTGCGGGTTCGAACTGCGCGGATTCCGCCGCGCTGCGCAACCGTTCGGGATCGGGATGGAAGCCCTCGACGATGACGATCGGCTGCCGCTCGTCGCCGATACGCCGCGCGGTGATCTCGGGTTTGATCATCCCGGGGACGCCATTGCCTGAGCCAGTGCGTCATCGTGCCGGGGCAGAGTAGGCACCGCGCGCGCAATCACCGCGGCAATCTGGCGGACCTGCGCCACGTTCGTCGCGGCATCGAGCGCATCCGCAAGCGGGTTGTAGTCACCAGCCTCGATTCCCTGTCCGTCGAGTACTGCCAGCCAACTGGCGTCGCGAAACAGTTCGTCGGAACGGAGCATCAGCCGTCCGGAGCGGCGATACTGGTTTTCGCGCTCCACCAGTGTTTCGGGCAGCGGCATCGCGCGTCGTTCGGCCCAGAATGGCTCGGGCTTGTCGGTTGTTGCGTGATAATGAAGGATCAGGAAATCCTTGATCGTGTCCATATCGGCATTGAGCAACGCGTTGAACCGCTCGGCGAGCGTCGGATCACAGTCGCGATCGGGAAAAAGGGTCAGCAGCTTGGCGATGCCGCTCTGGATCAGGTGGATGCTGGTCGATTCGAGCGGTTCGAGGAATCCGGAAGACAGCCCGATCGCCACGACATTCCCGATCCAGGCGCGACGCCGCGTGCCCGCCTTGAAGCGTAGAACACGTGGGTCGGCCAGTGCTTCGCCGTCCAGGTTGGCGAGCAACGTCGTGGTCGCTTCGTCATCACTGATGAAGCGGCTGGCGTAAACATACCCGTTGCCGGTGCGGTGCTGGAGCGGAATGCGCCACTGCCACCCCGCCGTTCGCGCGGTGGAGCGGGTGTAGGGCGTTGTCTCCGCGACGCGGGCGCAAGGTACGGCCACCGCCCGGTCACACGGCAGCCAGTGCGACCAGTCCTCGAAGCCGCCGCCCATCACCTGATCGATCAGCAATGCGCGGAAACCCGAGCAGTCGATGAAGAGATCGCCTTCCAGTCGCTCGCCCCGCTGGGTGGTGAGGGCGGTAACGAAGCCGCTCGACGGATCGCGCTCGACATCCTGTAGCCGGCCTTCGATCCGTGTGACGCCCGCCGTCTCGGCGATGCCGCGCAGATGCTGTGCGTATAGGCTGGCATCGAAATGATAGGCGTACCCAAGCGTTGACAGGATCGACCGCGCATCGCCCGCCGGTTTGGCGAAGCGGTTCTCCGCCGCGAGCTTTCCGGCCAGCGAAAAGCTCGACAGCGGCAGGTCGACGCCTGCAGCGCGCGCCTTGAGCCAGCGATGGTGGAATGCCACGCCTGGTAGGCGCGCACCGAACTCCCCGAACGGGTGGAAATAGCGGTGGCCGGGCCTTTTCCAATCGACGAATTCGATGCCGAGCTTGAAGCTCGCCTTGGTCGCGCGGAGGAAGTCCGCCTCGTCCAGCCCGATCAGCTCATTGAACCAGTGAATGGTCGGGATTGTCGCTTCACCGACTCCCACCGTCCCGATTTCTTCGGATTCTAGCAGCGTGATAGTCACCGCGCGTCCGAACGAGCGGGCGAGCGCGGTTGCCGTCATCCACCCTGCCGTGCCCCCACCCAGGATAACGACCGAACGGATTCGGCCCGGCCCGAGCGGGTGTTCCCTGTTGGCTGATGACGTCAAAAAATCTGTCTCCTGCGAATCGTGCGGCATTTCTCGTCACGTCGAGCGATGCGATCGATCGCCAATAGCGTGACCGGTGCCAGGCCCGATAGCCTGAGATGACGACTGGGAAAGCCAGTCCTGCAAGGCAGCAGTCCAGTTGGTCGCTATCTCGCGCCGGCGACCACCGGCGAGGGCCAGGAAGCGATGGCGCGGGCGACCGCATGCAGGTCTCCGTCGATCGGCACGCCTGGATATAGCGTCCGCATCCAGAGCACGCTCGCCGCGTCCGCGGCGACGACGTCGTTGGCGCCGAGTTGTCCAAGCAGCGCCAGTAATCCTTCATCCGGATAGACGACGAGCTTGCGCGCCAGGTCATCCATGATCGCGCCGAGCATATAGGCGACCAGCAGCACCAGGGGTTCCGACAATGCCCCTTCGGGATAGCGGCGCGTGACACTGGCGGCGATGCGTTCGTACCAGCGCCGGTTGCTGTTCTGGGCCATCTGGGCGAATTCGGGATCGGCATCGCCCACCTGCAGCATGCATCGCATCAGGCCCGAATTGCTGCGGCAGATGGCGAACCAGCGCCGGTTGGTCCGGCGGATCGTGTCGAACGGCCCCTCATCGGACTGGCTGGTCAGATTGACGCCGAAAAAGTCCTCGAGCAGCGATGTCAGCACCGCCAGCGTTACTTCGGTCTTGTCGCGGAAATAGACGTAGAAGGAGCCCTCGGCGACTTCCGCCGCTTCCGCCACATCGGCGACTCGCAAGGCGTGATAGCCTTTCTGCTCCAGCACCCGCGCGGCGGCGATCTTCAGCCGTTCACGGGTGCGCTGCCCCTTGGTCGGCGGTGGCGCCGAGGCAAGCCGCTCGCTCAGGAAGTCGATGAAGGAAAGCCCGGTATCGGCGGCGGCGGTGAACGGCGCGGCGGTGGTCGGACGAGGGGCGGTTGACGAATTCATAAAACTGAGCTCAATATCATATTTATTAGCGGATCAATTGTACTCACGGGAGACTGCATGTCCACGCCCAGCTTAGACCGAATGTCGCAAGGCTTCACGCCAGGAAGCCTGATCGGCATATCGGACTGGATTACGGTCACGCAGGAAATGATCGACGTCTTTGGCGCGACCACGCTCGATCCGGACCCGATGCATATCGATCCGCGATGGGCGGCCGCCAACGGGCCATTCGGCGGCACCATTGCCTTCGGTTTCCTGACCATCGCGCTGCTGACGCGCATGTTCCATGACGCGACCGGGCAGGGCTGGGACACGGACCCCGCCGTAGTCGGATACAATCTAAATTACGGCTTCGATCGGCTCCGGCTCGTTTCACCGATTCCGGCTGGCGCGCGGGTCCGCGGGCATTTCGAAGTGGCGGACGTGCGCCGCGACGACAAGGGGCGGCGCATCACGGCGATCGATTGCGAGATCGAGATAGAGGATGCTGACCGACCTGCCCTGGTCGCGCGCTGGCTGACCGCCTGGGTGCCGCCCT
The DNA here is from genome assembly GCF_028473665.1 of Sphingomonas sp. QA11. GTDB lineage: Bacteria > Pseudomonadota > Alphaproteobacteria > Sphingomonadales > Sphingomonadaceae > Sphingomonas > Sphingomonas phytovorans. The sequence continues at coordinate 1,288,917 of NZ_CP098774.1, forward strand.
CGGCATGATCGCCCGCGCTCCGGCACCACCGGCTTTGACCATCTCGCGCGCGGCGACCGGAGTCTATGCGATCGGCTCGCTCGCGAACGGCGTGTTCTCGACCGTGCCGACGGTGCTGCTCCTCTATTTCTGCACCGAGACCCTTGCGATTCCACCGGCGTGGGCGGCGATCATCCTGTTCGTGCCCAAGGCCTGGGCGATCTTCTGGGATCCCTTTGTCGGAGCTTGGTCGGATCGGACCCGGTCGCGCTTCGGGCGACGGCGACCCTTTCTATTGGCGGGGGCGATCGGCCTGCCTCTGGCATTCGCTGCTTTGTTCACGGCCCCGGTAACGGGCGCGGTGAACGGCTTTCTCTGGGCGGGTGGATGCTATTTCCTTCTCGCCACATTCTATTCGCTGTTCGCGGTTCCCTATAGCGCCGTACCCGCCGAGATTACGCCCGATGCGGGCGGCAGGGGCCGCCTGGTCGGGTGGCGGATGACCGCCTCGATGGTCGGTGTCCTCGCGGGTGCGGGGGTCGCTCCGGCGCTTGTCGCCTATTATGGCGGCGGCAGGACGGGTTATGCCGCGATGGGCCTTGTCGTCGCGGCGGCCTGCCTGATCGCGATGATCGGACCGATCGCGATGTTGCGGCGCCACGATCTCGCAACACCCGTCGAGCGAGGGCCTGTCGAGCGAGGGTCAAGGCCGCAGGAGGGGCTTGTCGCTCAACTCCGGCTGGCGATGGCCAACGCAGGATTCCGCAGACTTGCTTGCGCCTTTCTTCTTCAACTCACCGCCGTCGGGGCGGTGTCGGCCGCCGCGCCCTATCTCGTCACCGGGGCATTCGGCCGGTCGGAGCGCGATATCGGCGTCGCGCTCGGGGCAATGCTGCTCGCCACCATCCTGAGCGCGCCGTTCTGGTCGCGGCTCGGCCGGCGCTTCGGCGAAAGGCGGATGCTGGCCGCGGCGGCGCTCGGTTATGCTGCGGCCGCGACGGCGGTGGGGAGCGCGGCGTGGCTCCACGCTCCATGGGGGATCGCCATTGCCTGTTTCGTCAGCGCGGGGGCACCCTTTGCCGGGTTGCAGGTCATGCCGTTCACGCTCGCCGCCCATATCGCGCACGCCGAAAGTGCGGGGCGAAGGGCAGGGGGCGAAAGCGGGATCGAAGGCGTCTTCACCGGAATCTGGACGTCGATTGAAAAGCTCGGCCTCGCGCTCGGTCCGGCGCTTACCGCCTTGATATTGTCGCTGACCGGCAAGGCGGGGCCGGCGGTGGCGGGTTTCGTCGCCTTCGTGCCGGCCCTGCTGGCGCTGGCGTCCCTTCTCTTTCTCGTCCCGTCGCGCGGTGGTCGATCATAAGGAATATGCAGATGACGGGTATGGAATCGGGCGCCCCCCGGCTGGACCGGGTCAGCGACTATCCGGCCTGGATCGCGGCGCGGGCGCCGGATGCCGAAGCGATGGTGCTGGACGACAGGCGCTGGACCTATGCGGCGATGCGCGACGCGATCGACCGGCTGGCGCGGTCGCTGATCGCTGCCGGCGTAGGCAAGGGCGATCGCGTGGCCACCCTGCAGACACCGCATCCGGAGTATCTGATCGCCTTCCTCGCAACGGCGTCGATCGGCGGAATCTGGATCGGCCTCAATCCGCGCTACACGCTGGATGAGCTTGCCTATGTCGTCGGCGATGCCGCGCCCCGTGTGCTTCTGACCCGGACTCGCATCGGCGAGCGCTCTTACGGGGGCGAGATCCGTGCACTACGTGCCGCTTCCTCCGAGCTCGAGCATATCGTGGCGTTCGACGGCGAGCCGCCGGTCGCGGGGGTGAGCCCGTGGTCCGATTTCCTCGCGGCAGGCAAGTCGACGACCGACGCGGCACTGGCGGCTGCCCGGGACGGGTGTGGCGGGCGTGCCCCCTGCCTGATCGTCTACACATCGGGATCGACTGGACAGCCCAAGGGTGCGCTGCTGCATCATGAGGGCCTGGCTGCGTTCTGTCTCGAGCAGAATCGTCTCTGGCCGGTCGAGCCGTTGCGGGCGGTCAATTACTTCCCGATCAATCACGTCGGATGCGTCGTCGATGTCAGCTTGCCGGTCCTGCTCGCGGGTGGGACGATATTGTTTCTGGAACAGTTCGATCCGCGCCGATGCCTGGCATTAATGGAGGCGGAGCGCGCGACATTGTGGGGATCGGTGCCGAGCTGTTTCCAGATGCAATTGGCGCTGCCGGATTTCGACCATTTCGATCTTTCGGCGGTGCAGCTTATCCTCTGGGAAGGCGCCGCGATGCCGCGGGAAATGATCGAGCGGCTGTTGCTGGTGCATCCGCGGCTGGCGACCAGTTATGGCATGACGGAGACGACCAGCGGCATCACCGCGCTTGAGCCGGGCGATGATCCCGACCTGTTGGCGGAGTCGGTAGGGCGGCCCTTCCCGGGTGTGGAGGTCCGGCTGGTCGGAAGCGACGGACGGGATGTGGCGACCGGCGAGGCCGGTGAGGTCTGGGCGCGCTCGGCCTATACCATGCTCGGCTATTGGAACCGGCCGGACGCAACGGCCGGGGCGCTGACGGCCGAGGGCTGGTTCAAGACCGGCGATCTTGCCGTCGCGCGATCCGATGGGCACTACCGGATCGTCGGACGGCTGAAGGAGATGTTCAAGTCCGGCGGCTACAACGTCTATCCGCGCGAGATCGAGGCGGTGATCGAAACCCATCCGGCGGTGGCAGAAGCGGCAGTGGTTTCCGCCGAAGATCCGATCTGGCAGGAAGTGGGCATCGCCTTCGTCGTCGCCGAACGGCCGGTCGCAGCGGACGAACTGGAAGCCTGGTGCCGGGCGCGACTGGCCAATTACAAGATTCCGAAGCATTTCGTTTATGAAGCTGCCTTGCCGCTGCTGCCGATCGGCAAGGTCGACAAGGCGCTGCTCAAGCGCCGTGCCGCGATGCTGGCGGCAGGTTGAACGTGCCGCTTGCGACCCTTGAGCGCCGCGATGCCGTGGCCATCGTCAGCCTGGACCGCGCCGAGCGGCTCAACGCGATCAGCTTCGACCTGCTCGGCGATCTGATCGATGCGCTGGATCGTGCCGCGGACGACCCGATGGTGCGCGTGATCCTGTTGCGCGCCGAGGGGCGGGCCTTCTGCGCCGGCGACGATCTGGCCGAGTTCATCGAAGGGTTCGGGAAGGAGAAGGCACATGCGTTCATCGACCGGCTTCAGGCGGTGACTCGGCGGATCATGCTGGGAACGAAGCCGGTGGTTTGCGCGATCCAGGGCGCGGTCGTGGGCGGGGGTGCGGCGTGGCCGGTCAATGCCGATGTCGCGATCGCGGCCGATGACACGATCCTGTTCTGCCCCGAAGCCGCGTTCGGCCTGTTCCCTACCGGGGGCATGAGCATGCTGCTCGACGAACGCTGCGGCCCAGCCCGCGCGACTGACATTCTGTGGCTTGGTGAACGCCTGGACGCACATAGCCTGTTGCGGGAGAAGATCGTGAGCCGTGTCGTCGCACGCCCGATGCTGGAGGAAGCCGCGCTGGCCGTGGCGGATCGGCTGACGACGTTGCCGCCCGAAAGCCTGGCCCGATTCAAGGCGGCGCGGGTGGAAGATATCGGACTCCGGCTTGACGTCGCGCTGGCACGGGAGAGCCGCCACTGCCTTGTGGCAGGCGATTCTCCCGAGGTGCGGGCCCGTGTGCACGCATATCTTGAGGGTGGTCGCTGAGACTGGAACCGCGGCCGTGGCGCGTCAGGACGGTTTCCAGGGGCGCGTGGTGATCTCCAGCCCGCTCGGTGCCCCGGCGCCGTAGGAGATGGTGAAGATGTCCGGCCCGCCGTTCGAATAGGCATGGAAGGTGTCGGCGTCGGCACCCGCGATCGCGACGCGGAGGCGATGTCCGCGCCTGATCAGGGCGGCGGTGGGGAAGAGGGCGAAGCGCAGCGTCATCCGCGCGCCGGGCGTGACCGCCAGCGCGTCGGCCCTTCGGAAACTGTGCGGCGCTGGTCCCTGATCATAGGGTAGGGTGGCCGGATCGGCCGGCTTGCGGTGGATTGCGCGGAACTGGCCCTCGCCGAGATAGGTCGACCGGCCATCGGGGGCGACATCCTCAAGATAGACGAAGACGGCCGGATCGCTCGTTCGTGCCGCCATGTGGAGCGTGACCACAGGCGTACCGACCAGCTCGGTATCGATATCCATCGGGTTGCTGTCATAAGTCAGCAGCCTGGCGTCCTGCTCGCGCCGGTCGGGATAGGCAGGTGGCGTGCCGAATTGCGTCGACCAGCGCGTCGCCTTGCCGGTGGTGGCGGTGAAATCGACCGAATAACGATCATCGCCACGCTGGCCCGGTATGCGCGAGGCGAGCGACCGGCCCGGAGCGAAGTACAACGTGGCCGGTTTCGTATCCGCCGGTGGCCACGCCGCGGTTGTACGGAACTCCTTGGCGCCCATCACATAATAATGGATCGCACGCTCGACCCGGGCCCCCGCGCGGACGTGATCCGCGAAGGCGATGTTGCTGGCGAAAATGTCTGTGGCAGCGGGTATTGGCGTGCGCTCACCGGGAAAGAAAGGATCGGCGCCGACACTCTGGCCATGATTGTTGGCGGTGATCCAGACCTCGGCCGGCACCTCGGGCGCCGAGCGATAGCGCGCGAGCGCGGCCTCGGCCATTCCGGCATCCAGCCAGGAACCCCAATATTGCACCGGCTTGCGCTCCCGTCGGATGGCGGCGAGCTGCGCGGCGGGAGAGGAGTCGAACAGCGTGTGGCTATTCCTCCCCGGCTCGTCCCGGAATGCGATGCCGTCATAGTCCTCGGGCCCCCAATGAGGGCCGCGCGTCGCCAGGGCCTGGCGCAACAGGTCGAAACTCTCATCGCCATCGACCGGCTGGAGGGTGGGAAACAGTCGGGCGCAGTCCGCGACCTGCTTTAGGCAATCGGCCGCACCACCTTCGGGATCGCGCCCCATATCCATCTCGCGGACTGCGTTTCCCCAGTTCCGGAGCATCCAGTCGTTGGAGACGCCGCCGGGGCTGAACAGGTGCAGATAGGTGTCGAAGTCGGTCTGTCGTGGAATTGCGGCGAGGAGGGCAGGGGCAGGACGGCTCGTCGCCAGATCGGCGGTGTCGGCCATATAGGATACGCCCGAGGCGATGACCTGACCGTTCGACCATGGCTGGTGCGCCAGATGGGCGATGATCTCGTCCATGTCGCGCTGCTCCTCGGGCCCGATATCGACCCGACGCGTGCCGAAGGAAGCAGTCGATCCGCGCGTGTCGACAATGGCGACGACATAGCCGGCGCGCCGCCAGGCCGAACCGAAATCAGCTTCGCCCGCACGCCCGTATCGCGTCTGGATCAGCATTACCGGCGCCGGCTTTTCGGGCGGCACGCCACCGGGGAAGTAGAGGCTGACCGCCAGTCTGACTCCATCGCGCATCGACAGATAATAGGACTTGTCGCTCCACCCATCGGGCCGCGATGACGCGGCGGTGGGAACGGACTGCCCGGCCCGCGCGCCCGGGCAGATGATCGCGCCGGCTACCAGCGCGGCCGTCAGGAGAAAATGGTTCTTGCAGGTCATGGCCGGTCCTCAATACCTCAGCTTGAATTCGGCGCCGAAGGTGCGGGGCTCACCGAGGATGATGAACTTCTGTCCCACCAGTGGCTGGTCGGACAGATCGAACAGACGCTGTTCGTACGTCCGGTTGGTCAGGTTCTTGGCCCAAAGGGATATGCGCCAGCGTTCGTCATGGGATTGCAGCGAGAAGCGGATGTTGAGCAATCCATAAGGATGCACGACGCCATCGGGATCGGTGTCGTTGCTGAGATAGGTTCGCCCACGCAATTGATACTCGCCGAACAGGGAGACCGATCCAAGCCCGGCGACCGGAACGCGATATTCCGCGTTGAGATCGGCGGTATAGGCCGGCGCATAGGGGATGTGGTCGAGCAGCGCCCCGCTCGGCAGGCGTCCGCCGTCGAAACGGGCGTCCTGCACGGACAGGTTGCCGCCCAGCGTCCAGCGGTCGGTTGGCCGCGCGCTGACCTCGATTTCGACGCCCTTGCTGTGCGCCTTGCCGGCATTGAGGATGATCGGATCATAGACCGGGGTGGCCGGATTGTCCTCCGACAGCTGGATCTTGCTCCAGTCCATGTAATAGAGCGCGGTATTGATCACGAGCCGTCGGCCAAGCAATTCGGTCTTCAGGCCGAGTTCGTAGTTCCACAGCGCTTCCGGGCCGAAGGCGATTCCGTCGGCGCTGCCCAGCGCATCGTTGAAGCCGCCGCTCTTGAAGCCCTTGCTCGCGGTCGCATAGCCCATGACGGTCGGCGAGAAACGATAGCGGATATTGGCATTGGGCGTGAACTGGTCCCAGCTTCCGCTCGTCCTGATATCGGTGTTGCCGCCGAGCAGGTTGATCACATCGCGCTGGACATAGTGGATGGCCTTGCTGTCGCTGGTGTAGCGGCCGCCCACCGTGACATCCAGGCGCGGCGTGACCTTCAGGGTCGCGCTCAGGAATGCGGCCTTGCTGGTCGTGTCGAGATTGCCGTCGGATCCGGTGCGAACCCCCGTCAGCGTAGGATCGCCCAGGATGGTGGCGAGATCGGATCCAATCTCCACGAAGCTCTGGTTGCGGCTGTTCTGGCGGAAATAATAGAGGCCAGCGAGCCAGTCGATCGGACCCGTCGAGAGATCGAGGCGAAGCTCCTCCGACCAGCGCCAGACTTTCTCCGGATCGCCATCATACAGGAATTTCAGCGGGGAGCGGTCGGTGTCGGCACGGCTGAAATAATCATGGTCGTGATAGGAGGCGATGTTGGTGATGCCGACACGGCCGATCCGTGTCTTGAAGGTGGCCGACACATCCCATGCCCGCAACCGTTCCTGATTGGGGCTGTCGGAATAGACCTTCCGGTCGAACGGATCGGTATTGAGCGGCAGGCCGGCGGCGACCAGCGCCTGGGGCAGATCGGCGTTCATATTGTAGCGCCGTGTTTCGAAGACGAGCTGTTCCTGGTCGGCCTTCCGGTAACTGGCGGTCAGCAACAGGCTGGTGGTTGGCGCGATGTCGAACAGCAACTGGCCGCGTACCGCCCAGAAGCGATGATTGTTCACGTCGCGGTCGAGCAGTACGTTGTGATCATAGCCGCTGTTGACGTCCCTGATCGCGGAGATCTTGGCGGAGACCACGCCGGGTATGATCGGCCCCGAAACCGATGCGCCAAGGCGAAGTGCATTATAGTTGCCGATATTGGCGGTCGCGGACGCGGTGAAGGTATCCGAAGGGCGCTGCGTGGTGATGCTGATGACGCCGCCGATTGTGTTGCGGCCGAACAACGTTCCTTGCGGTCCACGCAGCACTTCGACACGTGCGATGTCGTAAAGGTCGAGATCGGCGCCCGGACCCTGGGCCTGATAGATCTCGTCGACATAATAGCCGACGGCCGGGTCGGCGCCGGCGGAGCCAGACCCGCCGACGACCCCGCGCAGCGAAGTGGGGGACAGCTTCATGTCGCCGAAATCGCCATATTGCAGGCCGGGGGTCTGGCGCGCGATATCGGCGATATCCTTGATCCCTTTGCGCTCCATTCCCTCGGCGGTGATGGCGGTGATCGAAATGGGAGTATCCTGCAGTCGCTCCGACCGCTTCCGCGCGGTCACCACGATGTCCGCGGCATCGCTCGCGGCAGCGTCCCCATCTGCGCGTCTGTCGGCCTGTGCCCAGGCAGGCGTGGCCAGCCCGAGAGCGATAAAAAAGCCGACACGGGTCCTGGAATCGACGCGCAGCATATGACCTCCCCTCTTGATTATTAAATATGAGCTCAGTATCAATTATTGCTATCAAGGCTGTGGTGCTTGTCAAGAAGCATCCACTGCGGGCCGATCTGGAAAGGGAGGAGACAGGATGTTGATTGGCGTTCCCGCCGCCCCTGGAGTCGCTGGCAGATGATGATCGTCGGCTTGCGCAAGGTGCTGTCGCCCAATCTTCCGGGGTGCTTCGCTCCGGCGATCCGGGCAAGGCGGGGCGGTGTCATCGATCCCCGTGGAAGGAGTCAGTGAACTTATGAGCGTGAGAGCAGCTTTGCGGCATCGGCTGGCAGGCGACGCTATCGTGCGGGCGCCGGGGGTCTTCGACACCCTGTCCGGACTGCTGGCGGAACAGGCAGGTTTCGAAGCTGTCTTTCTTTCCGGTTCGGCGCTGGCCTGGTCGCATCTGGGCAGGCCTGATATCGGCCTGATGTCGGCAAGCGAGACCGCAACGATATTGGCGCGGCTGTGTGACCGGATCGGCATCCCGGTGCTGGTCGATGCCGACAGCGGCTTCGGCAACGCGATCCAGGTCGCGCGGACGGTGCGCCAGTTCGAGGCAGCGGGCGCCGCTGCGATCCAGATCGAGGATCAGGCCGAGATAAAGTCGCCCGGGGCGCCACTGGGAAGACCGCTGATCTCCCTGGGAGCCATGGTCGGGAAGCTGAAGGCAGCGCAGGACGCGCGCCGCCATGACGACACCCTGATCAGTGCACGAACCGATGCCGCATCGAGCCTCGGCTTCGACGATGCCCTGCGCCGCGCTGTCGCCTATGCCGAGGCAGGAGCTGATCTGATCTTCGTCGAATCGCTCGCCGAGCCGGATCAGGTCCAGCGGCTGGTGGATGAACTCGGCGGTGTGCGGCCACTGGTCCACAATATACTGGCGGGCGGGACGTCCCCGCTGACCTCCGCCGCGGCAGCCCGGGAGGCAGGCTTCTCGCTTGTTCTGTTCCCAGGTGCAGTGATCCAGGCGACCGCTCATGCCGGGCAGACCGCGCTTCAGGCTCTGGCGGCTGGAGTGCCGTTCGCCGGGCCGACATTGGATCGCAGCGCCCTCAACGCGGCGATCGAAGGGCCCGCCTTTCTCGCCGCCGCCGCCGGTTATGCGGGCTGAGGGATTTTCCGTCTTTCAATGCAACAGAGTGAGGGCAGCAGAATGAGGATCGTGATGAGACAACGCCGCCGGGTCGCCGCGGCGACACTGTTTGCGAGCCTGATCCTCGGGACGTCCGCCCGCGCAGAGAATGGGGCGGCCGATCTGGAGCGCGAACTTGCCGCATTGCAGGTCGGGTCGCATGTCCCCGGTTTCTGCGTCGTTATGTTCGATGCCGATCATATGATCTACGAGAAGGGTTTCGGCTTCGCCGACCTTGCTGCCAGACGACCCTATACGGTCACCACCGTGCAACCGATCGGATCGATCAGCAAGACTCTGATCGGGATGGCCTTGATGAAAGGGGTCGAGCGTGGCTGGTTCAAGCTGGATGACGACGTCAATACGATCCTGCCCTTCCCGGTGCGCAATCCCGCTTTTCCGGACCGGCCGATCACACTGCGCCAGCTTGCCACCCATACATCAGGCATCGTCGACCGGGAAACCGTCTACGCCGCAAGCTATGTTCCCGGCGATCGCAATCCGCTGCGGATCGACGCGTTCCTGAAGAGCTATTTCAGCAAGGACGGGAAAACCTACAGCAAGCGCAACTTCGCGGCGACCGCGCCGGGCAGCACTTATGCCTACAGCAATATCGGGGCGACGCTGGCTGCCTATGCCGTCGAGGTGAAGGCGGGCGAATCCTATGCGGACTTCACGCGCAAGACCTTCCTTCAGCCGATGGGCATGAAAAGCTCGGGCTGGACCGATGCCGAGACCGGGGCCGACCACGCGATACTCTATGGCGAGAAGCTCAAACCCTATCCGCTCTATACGTTGGCGACGTATCCCGACGGTGGCCTGCGTACGTCCTGCACTGACCTGGCGCGACTGGTGACGGCGGTACTGAAGGGGCGGGCTGGTGAGGATGGTATCCTGAAGGCTTCGGCGATCGCGGCATTGCTGAAGCCCGAATTCGCGGCTGGCGAGATACCTGCCGGCCTGTCTGCAAAGGAGCCGAACCAGGGCATCTTCTGGCAATATCGTCGTGAGGGCACGATCGGCCATTTCGGCGGCGATCCAGGCGTCACGACCTTCATGGGCATCGACCCGAAGACCAATATCGGGCGTATCGTGCTCGCAAATGTCGGCGGCGAAGAAGCGTTGCGCGCTTATGGCGGTGAACTGGCGGCGATCTGGCGCGCGGTGCTTGCCCACGTGCCCGCGGTCGCGCCGAAATAACGTCAGGCCGGCAACAAGCGCAGGGCCCACCCGACAAGCGCCCAGCGGCGCGTCACGAAGGCGTGTTTCGCGCGTCGTCGGATGGCCGAATGGATGCAGGCGGCGGCTCGATCCGGGGTCGCGACCCAGAATGGTTTGTCTGCCTTCATCATCGCGGTGTCGACGAAACCCGGACAGGCCTCCGTCACGGCAATGGGCAGCTTGCTCGCCCGTACCTTGTCCCGCAATCCGTCGAGATAGGTCGAGACGAACGCCTTGGAGGCGCTATAGGCCGCAGCGTCGCCGCTTCCTCTGAACCTGGCGACCGACGATATCCCCACAAGATGGCCGCGACCTCGCTGGAGGAAATGATCGATAGCGAATTGCGCCAGTGCGGCGAACCCCGTCACATTGACGTCGATGGTTTGGCGGTCAGGGCCCCATTGCAGGTCAGGATTGAGCTCGCCCGTGCCGGCACTCAGGACGATCAGGTCAGCGCCTCCAAGGGCTTCGAGCAGGGAGGCAAGCTCGACACGGGCCCGCTCCGAACTGGCGACATCGATCGCGCGGATGACGGTTCCCGTGCCGAGCTCCGAGGCAAGGGCTTCGAGTTTCGGGAGGCGGCGCGCGGCAAGGCCGAGGCGCCAGCCGGCGGCCGCCAATCGCCTGGCCAAGGCTTCTCCGATTCCGGATGACGCGCCGACGATGACTGCAGTGCCTGTGCGTTCACCCAAGTTTGTTGCTCCTTGTCCGCTTCTGCGACGGGTTTGCCCGGTTAAAAGCGTAACCTACCGGGCAAGGGCGTATCAATGTCGGCTCGAACATTGCGATTGATAATCATTATTGAAAAATCTATCGGCTGATCCGGATAGCGGGGGAGCCCTGTAACCGTTCGTTGGATGTTGGCCTGATCATGCTCATCTCGACAGACCCGGTCGTTCCTGTCCAGTCGCGAGACGACGGGGCCGGAGCAGCGGGAGACTGACTCGTGCGACACGATGCCAAGTCTCTCCCTGCGTCCACCTGCACCGGTTCGCCATGGTCGTTTGCCGCGTCCGCGAGCGTGTCCGTGTCCGGCGGATGCATCGATCACCCTTCGGCAGTCGAAGAAGAAGAGACCCTCTACAACGGGGTCAAGCTTATCCTGCTGCTCAGCGGTTCGCTTGAGTGCAGCTCGCCGGACATCGCGCGAGTCAGGATAACCGGGCCATCACTATGTGCTGTCCTGAACGACGGTGATCATGTCGCTTCCCAGGCATTCCATCCGCACGAGCGGCTTTGCTACGTCAGCGTGTGCTTCGATCACGAGACCGGGGCTACACTCTTCGGAGCAGATGGCGGCGCTCTGGCAGGGGGCCATCATCCCGGGGTGCCACGCCTGATCCGCAGGCCGGTTGGCGCGGCGTTGGCCGGCGTGGGGCGGCAGATGCTGACCTCTCGCCTGCGACCCGAAGCGGCATCTCTTTATATGATCGGCAAGGGCTTCGAACTCGGCGGGCTCGCTGCCGATGTCCTTGCCCGCGATTCAGCCGACAACCGGAAGCTCCGCTTGTCGACATCCGAGGTGGAGCGTTTGCAGGAGGCAAGGCGGATTTTGCTGGCATCGCTCGGCGACGCCCCGGATCTTGCCACTCTGGCGCGGCAGGTCGGCCTCAACATACGCAAGCTCACGACCGGCTTCGACGCGCTTTTCGGTGCAACCCCCAGCAGCTTTCTGCAGGCGGCGCGACTGGACGCCGCGCATCGGATGATCGCGACGGGCGAGTGGGGCATTGCACAGGCAGCGTGGCGGGTCGGCTACACGCCCGCTGCCTTCTCCACCGCCTTTCGCCGTCGCTTCGGAATACCGCCAAGCCACCTGCTCAGCTGATCTTTTCACGAAACTCTTAGTCGGTTTCGCGAAAGCCAGGCGCGTTTCGATTGGATGATATTGCGAGTAATTCGCAAATGTCATCCAATCGATCCGGGGGTATTTTCCTTGTTAAGAATTACGGCGTTCGAACGTATCGGACGCGCCCGCTTTCTCTGCGCCGGTGCCATGCCGCTATTGATTCTGGCGCCCCCCGCCCTTGCCGAGGAGGAGGTGTCGTCACCTGACGTCCAGGCGGAGACCATCATCGTCACAGCGCGTCAGACTGCATCCACCGGAAGCAAGAGCGGCACGATTCTCGTGGAGGTGCCGCAATCCCTCTCCATCGTCGATCGCGATCTGATGGAAGCACAGGGCGTTCAGAGCGTGAGCCAGGCGATCGCTTATCAGGCGGGCGTGTTCAATGGTTCGACCCCGGCCAACGGCCGATATGATCGTATTTCGCTGCGGGGGTTCGATGTAACCAATTCCGGCGTGCTGCAGGATGGCCTGCGCCCCACAACCGCGCAGAGCTATACCAAGGCCGAGCCTTATGGCCTGGAACGGATTGAGGTGCTTCGCGGTCCGGCATCCTTGCTCTACGGCCAGAATGCCCCGGGCGGGCTGGTGAACATGATCAGCAAGCGCCCGACTGACAAGCCGATCCATGAGGTCGAGTTTCAGGGTGGGAGCTTCAGTCGAAAGCAGGGACAGTTCGACCTTGGCGGGCCGCTGGGCGAGGGGGTGTCCTTTCGACTTACCGGCCTCGCCCGTGAGGCGGATACGCAGATCGATGTCATTCCGGACAACAAGCTCTTTCTCGCGCCCGCCCTCGCCTGGAAACCCGGGCCTCGCACCACGCTGACCGTGTTGACGAGCTATTCATACGAAAAATATGGCCCGCCGGCCTTTGGAATTCCGTTGCAGGGGTCGCTGCTGCCCAATCCGAACGGAAAGATCGCGCGCAATCTCTACACCGACGAACCCGGTGTCGATAACCACCGGGTACAATATGCGGCAGGTGTCCTGTTCGACCAGGATCTGGGTGGCGGGTGGAAGATGCATTCGGCTGTCCGCTACACTGACACCGATTTTCTCACCAACACCGTCAGCGCGCGGGGCGCGCCACTTGGCGGCCGGCTGTTGAGCCGGGCCTATTATCGTTTCCGCATCACCGGCGATGTCATCGCCGCGGATAGCCAGATCCATGGCGACTGGATATTTACCGGCCTCGCGATGAGAACCATGGTTGGCCTCGACTATCGCCATACCCGTGAAGATTATGTGCTGAACGGGGGACCAGCCGCCTCGATCGACGTCTTCGCACCCGCCTATGGCAAACCTTATGGCCCGGCCGCGATGCCGATGGCGAGCACGCTCCAGATGTCGGATCAGATCGGTCTTTATGGAGAGCAGCAGATACGCTTCTCCGAACGATGGATTCTATCGGCGGGGTTGCGGCATGACTGGTCGGAGACGTCGACACGCAACCGCCTTGCCGTCACGCAGGCGAGGCAGGACGACCAGGCCACCACGTGGCGCGCAGGTCTCGTCTATCGTGGCCCCTGGGGGCTCACGCCCTATGTGAGCTATGCGACCTCGTTCAATCCGATTCTTGGCACCAATTTCGATGGTCAGCCTTATCGCCCCAGTGAAGGAAAACAGCTGGAGGGCGGGTTACGGATCGAACCGCCGGGCTGGCGGACCTATCTGACTCTTTCGGCATACCGGTTGACGCAGACCAACGTACAGACGACCGATCCGAACAATCCGGTCAACCAGATCCAGACGGGGGCGATCCGCTCACAGGGTTTCGAAGCGGAAATCGTCGCCAGCCCGATCCGCGGACTGAACCTCACCGGATCGCTGACGATCGCCGATCTGGCGGTGACGAAGACCATGGTTGCGGCGCAACTCGGCCGGAGGCCAGCGGGACAGCCCGATCGAACCGCCGCGCTCTGGGCGGACTATAGCGTCCCGGCGGGCCCGTTCGCAGGGTTCGGTCTCGGGGCCGGTATCCGCCATGTCGGCGCGAGCTATGCCGACGTTGCGAACAGCATTCGTGTCCCCGACTATTCCCTGTTCGACGCCATGGTCAGCTATGATGTCGGCCGGTGGCGCCTTTCGGTCAACACCACCAACCTGTTCGACAAGCCCTATTATGTGAGTTGCTCGGCGAGTGGCTGCGGCGTTGGTGCGGATCGCACGGTGATTGCGAGAATTCGCTACCGCTGGGGAGCTCGCAAATGAGGGGGCTGGCATATGCGGGGGCGACACTGGCGCTTCTGGCGAGCACGCAGGCCTTTGCGACGCCGGCGCAACTCTCTTCGCAGACTCCGCCACCCGAGCGCGATCTTGCGTGGCGCGGAGAGGAGCGTTGGCGCCTCACCCTTGCGGAGGAGACAGGGCTCCTCCGGCTGGCATTCATCCAGGTGCCTGGCGGCGACTATCTGCTCACCGGCACCCTGCAACTCGACGATGCCGAGCTTGGCGTAACCGGTTCAGGCCGGTGGCGGGGCGGCAAACTCATTCTCGATCTGTCGATCAGCGGTGGCGTGCGCGCGACCGCGCCCGATGAGGAAAAGCGACGCCTCTTTGCTGATCGAAATGCTCCGGCTCTGTTGGATTCAGCCGGCTTTGCGATGATGCGGGCAGAACTTGACCCGACGACGCTGGATGGGATCACGCAGCAATATCAGACAAATATCGTGACGGGAAATCGGTTGCAGGGACCGATCTACCGGGCTGGCCTCCTCCGCCATGTCCGTTGAACAATCATGAGACGAATCAATATCGCTGACCGTCTCGCCTGTATCGGCTTCACTGCACCGGATATTCTGGCGACCTATGCCTGTGAAGGGCCGGCCATGATCGGCCTGGTCCGGATTGCCGCGGGGAGTACCGACCATTTCTGGGAGCGTCATGGCGACGGAGACGAACTGCTGTTCCTGGCGGAAGGGCGGGCGCAGTTCACGTCGCGCGATGCAGCATCCGATGACACCATGATCGAGGTGGGCGCCGGGGACATTGTGCTGCTCTCCCGCGACGAAGCGCATCGCGCGCGTGTACAGGAGGATCTGTGCCTGCTGTTCATTACGCCACGCGACGGGAATGTCGCGTGGTCGGACGACCCGGCCGCGCCGCTCCGGCACGGCTGAACAGCCTTTCAGGCGGCGGCTCCTCTACAGGAAGATATCATCGAGACCATGCAGGCCGAACTGCGCTGACGCGGCATACCAAGGCGGCGCTTAGAAAATCGGGACATTGGTGCCTGTGGCCCGGCGCTCCGGCCGGAGCCACAGGAAGTTTCGTAGAGATCAGAACTTCACATTCATCGATACGGTGTAGCGCCGCCCGAGCAGATCATATGCGGAGAGTTGATCGTAGGGGAAAGGAGGTGCGGTATCGAACAGGTTGGTGACGGTGAAACGCATCGTCGCGCGATCGCCGATCTTCTGCGAGAGGGCGAGGTTGAACAGCCACTGGTCGTCCAGTTCCAGGATATCGCGGCTGTCCGCATTAAAGAGCATGTCGTATTTCGCCTTGCCGGTGTAATTCGCCTGCAGGCTGATTCCGATTCCACCCTTGCCGGCATAGCTGACATTGAACTGCCCGCTATATTTCGGGGTGCCGATCTCGCCAGCCTGAGGATCGACCGTCACGCCGTTGTTCGATGAGCGCAACGTGTCGAGATAGAAGAAGGTCCCATCGAGGCTGAGCCGGCCGCCAAGACCGATGCCGCCGAGCGGAATCAGGTACGAAGCGGTCGCCGTCAGCCCCTTGAACTCAATGAAGCTGCCGTTGACGAAACCGGTGCGGATGCCGGGGTTCGCCGGATTGGCGGCGATCTGCCCGTTGGCGTTGGCATCGGAACTGTGGACGCGCGTGAACTGCGTGCAGAAGCTGTTGCCGGCGTCCGGATTGCCCAGGTTGAAATTGGGGTTGTCGTAGCAGCCTTCGGCGATATTGGCGGCGGTCAGTGAGGCGATATTGCCGGTCACCTTGATCCGGTTCCAGTCGATCGCTGCCTGGAAGCGCGGCAGGAAGCGCGGCCTGAGCACGACGCCGAAGGTGTAGGAATCAGCCACCTCGTTCTTCAATGTCGGATTGCCGCCGGTGACACCCGGCACCGCTGAGGTGCGGGCGATTGAATCGAACGTCGACGGGTTGATGCCATAGGCATCGAAAAAGGCCTTGCAGTTGCGTTGGCGGATTGTGGGGTTCGTGCCGCCGCCGATATTGGCGCGGTCGCACGGGTCCGGGAAGAAGGAGCCTGCATTGGTCTGTGGGGTGAACAGCTCGACGATCGACGGGGCACGGAGCGAACGGGTATAGTTGCCGCGGAACTCGATGTCGGGGATCGGCCGATATCGTCCGCCGCCGGTGTAGGTCCAGAAGCCGCCGTTGATCGAGTTGTCGACGTAGCGCCCTCGTCCCTCAAGTGTCAGGCTGTCGACGAGCGGAACATTGTTGTCGCGCGAGACTAGGGGGAGCAGCAACTCGCCAAACACCTCGTCGGTATCGAAGCTGCCCTGGTTGCCGACGATCGCCGCGCCGCGGCCGCGTCCGGCGACCTGGAAGGGATCGGGCGTGAACTTGCCATATTCTCGGCGATGCTCGTAGCCGAGGTTGAAACCGACCCCGCCCGACCAGAGCGTAACCACGTCGGACGAACCGATGTTGACGTTGTAGACCTCCTGTTCGAGTACCGAGCGCGCTGTGGAGAAATAGTTGACATAGGCAACGGCGCCGGGATCGAGCCTTCCCGGTCCGAACGGGTTGAGCGCGACGCAGGCAGAATCGGCAATCGGCCTGATCCCGCCAGGTGCAGCGTTCACGACCGGATTGGGATTGCAGTTGTTGATCGCGTTCACGAACTTCTGCTGGTCGAGCAGAACCTGGTGGAAAGCGCCCTCGGTACGGCCATAATTGACCGACGCTTCGTAGGTGAAGGTCTTGCCCAGCGCATGGATGTCGCCGGTCAGGCCGAACACGCCGCGATAGACATCGGTTTCTGAACTCGCGGCACCGTTGGTGATGTCGACGAAGTCGCGTGACAGATAGAAATTGGTAACTCCATATCCCTGCAGGATCGAACGGGCCTGAGCGTTAAGGCGCGGATCGTTGATGTTGAAGGTGAGCGCTGAATTGGCGCCGCCCGGGAACAGCGGAGAATTATAGACCGGCTGGTCGATCACCTCGCGGCCGATGCCGTGATAATAGGTGCCTTCGAAGAATGCCTTCACCGCCGGTGTGATCTCATATTCGGCGACGATATTGGCTGAATAACGCTCGAGATCGTTGGTGAGTGGCCGCGTGTCGGTCAGGTTGAAGCCGTCGCCGCCGCTGCCATAGGTGTTTCCGAAAGGGCTGCCCTGAGTATAGGGAATGATATTCCCGCTTGCATCGAATTGCAGACGGTTGAGGCCTCCGGCGCCGAAACCGGGGACGTTGCCGTTGCTGATGCCGTTGACTGAAGTGGTCGGCAGGATCAGACCTGCGGTCGATTCCGAGAAGATGCGCGTATTGCCGATCAGCACCGTATTCGGAATACCGTCGCTCGATCCGCCGTTGAACGGAATGTCGGGATTGATGCGGCCGTCATTCCCCGGCGTGCGGCCGGGAAACTGCGTGCCGGCCGTCGACGCGCTCGGATTCGTCTGGAAGGTGAGGGCTTGCCGCGCCCGCTCGCGGTCCACGGCGCGCAGACCGTCGTTCCGATCATAGGAGCCGCCGATCAGGACGTGCCCACGTCCATCCCCGATTTTGAAACCAGCGATTCCCGACAGGTTGAGGCGGTAATTGTCGCCCTTGTCGCTGATGCCGTTGAGCGTCTGGAGTTCGACCCCTTCATACTTCTTCTTCAGGATCACGTTGACCGTACCGGCGATCGCATCTGAACCATAGACCGGCGCGCCACCGATCGACACATTCTCAATACGGTCGACCATCAGCGACGGGATCACGTTCAGATCGACCTGGAGGCCCGCCGGGTTGCCCAGCACGGTCGGAGCGTTGGTCGAGACGAAGCGCCGGCCGTTGACGATGGTGAGGGTGCGGGCCGTGCCCAGGCCGAACTTGTTCACGAAATTCTGGCTGACGCCGTAGCTGCTCTGGCCGCCCTCGGCGTTCTGCGGAATGCCGAAGCCGGGCTGCTCGTTCAGTGCGTCGGCGACGTTGGTGATGCCGCGGACGTCGAGATATTGGGACGAGACGACCGTGGTCGGTTCGAGCGCGTCATATTCGGCGCGGCGGATGCGCGATCCGGTGACGACGATCGTATCCGTGTCCTCCACCGCTTCGCTGCCGACCAGCGGCGCATCTTGCGCTCCGTCGGGCGAGGTTTTTGCCGCAACCTGGGCTTCCACCCGTGTCGAAAGAAAGAGAAGCGTCCCCGCCAGGGCGCTCGCCGTCAGCAATCGATTCTTCATCCCGGATCCCCTTATTCGTGAGCCTCTCCTTCCCTGCGTTTCCCGGTTCGTCTGACGCTTTCGGCCGCTTCCGATGAATTTATTTGTATAGACATAAGCTATCACGTCTTTGCTGCCGTGCAACACAAAAGGCATAGAACGAGAATGAATATTTCTTGTTGGATTGTTTTTGCCTGAGAATCTTCCAGAAAATAACCATTCTGGCGGAAGGGTCGCCGATTAGGTGGGGCCTGAAGGCTTTTTGTATAGACATTTAGGTGTCCCGATAGGACACTCGGCGCCGTGCTGAGTCGGCGCGGTCAGGGAATAAGAACATATGAATCACAAAAACCGATCGGGGTACAGGGTGGGGCGTCCCGCGATCCTCGCCGGTGTGGCCCTGTATTGCGCAAGCATCGTCGGGGGCGTGCCGGTGGAGTCGTGGACGTCGCGAGCCGCCGCGGCTGAAAATCTGCCTGCGGGCTTTCCGATGAACGAGGAAATCAGGACCAGGGTGCGCGCGATGCGCGGCATCGCCCTGTCAGCTGACGGCAAATCGGTTCTCGCCGGCATTACCGACACCACGGCGGAGGGAGGCCTGCCGCATTTGTGGCTGCTTGGCACCGGAGCGAAGCCGCGCCAGCTGACCTTTTCGCGTTCGGGCGAGCGCGGTGGCGAAACGGCCGGACAATTTTCTCCGGACGGGAGTTCGGTCCTCTTTATCGCAACCCGTGACGGGACGCGCTCCCTGTTCAGGCTGCCGCTTGCCGGAGGAGAGCCTGAACGGCTGCAGATCGCGAAGGACGCGAGTGGCGTTGTAAGCGCGGCCTGGGGTGGGGCCAGGAAGGACAACCCGCTTTCCGCCGGCGGCTTTGCCTTTTCACCCGACGGCAAATATCTCGCTTTCTGGGCCGAGGATCCCGAGACGGCGGCGGTGAAGACCCGCAAGGAACGCAAGGACGACGCCTACAACCACAGCGAGGACGATCATCGCACGCATCTCTACCTGCTCGATCCGGCCAGCGGCGCGGCGCGGGCGGTGAAGTTGAACGGCGTGTTCGACCAGGTGAGCTGGTCCTATGACAGCGCCGATATGATCGTGACCACCGATCCCAAGTCGGACCTTACGGGCCCGGACGCGACGACCTGGAAGGTCACCCCGGATCTGGCGGTGACCAGGCTGGATCTTCCGAACACGGCAGCGGACGCGGCCTATCTGCCCGGGCGCAGGAGGATGGTCTATACGGACAATTGCGCCGACGACGCGCCGCCGCGCTGCAACGACCTGTTCGTGAAGGACCTGGCAACCGGGCGGGCGCGCAATCTGACGCGCGGCTTCGATGGTGCGGTCCCGTCCGACTTCACGGTGCTGCCGAGCGGAGATCTTGTCGCGACCATCGCGACCCATATGCGCAGCCGCCTTGGGCGAATCTCGACGACCGACGGATCGGTAACCTGGTTCGACATTGGCCGCCCGGTCGTTGGATCGCTGGCGACCAACCCCGGCCAGACCGCCTGGGCGATGACCGGGAGTGGTCCGACCGATCCCAGCACGGTGTTCGTGATGCCAAGGCTCGGCGCCGCGGCTTCACCGCTTGAAGCGCCGCCCCTCGTGCCTGCAAGCTGGGCGAAAGTCCCATCGAAGCTGGTCAGCTGGCAAAATGAAGGCCTGACGATCGAGGCGATGCTGTACATGCCGAAGGTCGCGCCGGGCACCAAGGTACCGCTGGTGGTCAGCATCCATGGTGGCCCCGCCGGTCGTTTTGCCGATGATTATTCGAACCTCATCCAGATGCTGGTGGCGGAAGGCTGGGCGGTGATGCAGCCTAATATCCGGGGCAGCACCGGCTATGGCGCGAAGTTCCTCGCCGCCAACAGGAACGATCTGGGCGGCGCTGACTATCGCGACGTCATGACCGGCGTCGACAGCATGCTGAAGGACTATCCGATCGACGAAAAGCGCATGGCGCTGATCGGCTATAGCTATGGTGGTGAAATGGCCGGCTTCGTCGTCGGCAAGACCAACCGGTTCAAGGCGATCGTCTCCGGCGCACCGGTGATCAACCAGTTCAGCGAATATGGCACTGAGCGCGGCACTTTCTACGATCGCTGGTACTATGGAAAGCCATGGCTGAACTTCGCCGATGCGTGGCGGCAGAGCCCGATCTCCACCGTCGCCAATGCCAGGACGCCTTTCCTGCTGTTGCAGGGGGCCGAGGACGTGACCGATCCGCTGGGGCAGTCGCTCGAGATGTGGCGGGCGCTCAAGCAGAGCGACGCGCCGGTCGCGCTGATCGTCTATCCCCGTGAGGGGCATGGCGAGACCGGTGCCCATTTCCGTGCGCTGGTGAGTGCTGAGCCATGGCATGGCATCGACCTGCGGCGGCGGATGTTCGGGTTCCTTCGCTCCGCCTTTGCGGGTGAATCCGACCCGCTCGCCATCGCGCGGAAGGATGTTCCATAGTCCGAAGAAAGGTGGTCGGGGCGTCCTCTGAGGGCGCTCCGGTCGCTTGGAGCAGAGTTCAGGAGCCCGAGACGAACCGCGCGGTCAGGTCGAAATTGTCGCCGTTGAACACTTGGCGGACATAAGTGATCGATTCCTGCTCTCGCCATGTCCAGCGTTCGAGCACGAGACACGGCTTCTCCTCGCGGACCGCGAGCATCCTGGCCTGCTCGCCGGCTGGCGCCGCGGTGATGCGGTGCTCGGCCTCGGTCCAGGGTACGTGGTTGAGCAGCCAGCTCCCGGGCGGCGTTTCCGAAAAATCGGCGTCGATTGCTTGGGGGACTGCGTTCAGGTTGATGAACCTGTCTTCGGTGGCGAAGGGCACGCCATCGGCGAGATGGAGGCAGCGCAATGCCAGCAATTCGCCTTTTTGCGGGATACGCATGATCTCGCCGGCCTCGCTGTCGGCATCGAGCACGACGCAGCTTAACAGGTGGAGCCGGTAGACATGGCCGCGCCGCACGATCTCCTCGCGCATGTCGGGTATCTGCAGCGCGGCCATCTGGATACGCGGCCGGTTGACGAAGGAGCCGCGGCGGCGCTGGCGCGAGATCAGGCCGGCGGCAGCGAGGCTCGACAGCGCCTTGTTCACCGTCATGCGCGAGCAGCCATATTCCGCCATCAATTCATGCTCGATCGGAATACGGTCACCGGGACGCAGCGCACCGGACATGATCTTGGTCTCGATGGCGTCGCGGATCTTCTGGTAAAGCGGCCGATGATCCGGCGGGGAGCGCTTCAGATGGACTGCCATCGGTGCTCCGCCGCTTCGCGTACCTTGACTGAGATAGTCACCATGATTCGAGCACACGACATTTGAGAGAGAAAGGGCTCGAAGGCCAAAAGGTCAAGCGCGGACTGGCTTGGCCGGCCCGCGCATTCCAGTCCGTCGGTCAGTCCGGTTTTACCTCGAGCGTTGAGGCCTCATGCGTCGGATAGGCGTAAAGCAGGTTGAACAGCAGCTTGTAGGTGCCATGCGCCTGGCCCCGCCATTGCGGCTTGAAGCCATAGAGGAAGATGCGTCCCTTGCCGTATTCGACCTCAAGCGCCGCCGCCTTGCCACGGATCTTCTCCGGATGGAGCAGCACGCCGCTACGTAGCGGATTGCCTTCGGTGGGGTAGGAAGCGAGGACATTGCCCTTGAACCCGACGGCCGGCTGGAAGACCGGGCCCTTCTCGAACATCACGACCGGCTCGGCCGACATGCCAGCCGTTGCCCGCGATGGCGTCGCAAGCTTGATCTGCAGAAGCGCGCCCGAGCAGAAGAACTCGTCGCTCCGCGCATTCTTGACGATGTTGGTGACGGGCAGGTCGAACAGGTCGATCGCCGAATCCGCCGCGCCGTTCATGGCGACCAGCGTGCCGCCGTCGGCTACGAACTTCTTGAGTGCGATCGATCCTTCGTCGCCGATGCCGCCGGTATATCCCGGGGGCGCCTCGGTCGCGTCCAGGCCGTTCAGCAACTGATCGCGGCTGCGCAGGTCAGGCAGGATGATAGTGTCGAATTTCGCCGACAGGCCACCCTTCTTGATGTCGTCGTTGCGCAGCGAGACCGGGGCGTATTGATATTGCTCGAGCAGCCAGCGGGTCCAGCCCTCGTCGATATTCGACCCCCAGGGACGATAGAGGCCTACACGCGCGCGCTTCACCGCTTGCGTGGCGGGTGACGATGCGCCGGCGGCGGTGGCGCTGGTCGCGGCGGTGATCGCCGCCATTGCATCGGCACTGATTCCGCTGACGACGATCGCACCGGTCTCTTCGCCGTTGGAGGTAGTGACAGGTGCGGTCGAGAAGCCGATCCTGGCACCCCGCCTGGCTGCCTGGTTGGCGGCGAGGAAACTCGCATTGGCCTTTCGGCTGAGCACAAAGGCGTTGCCTGCGCCGGTAACGCTGCCCTCGACTTTTGCCGTGGAGACGGGGGTGAGCGCGGCCAGCGCTTCGGGACTGAGCTTTTCGGCCACCGCGACCGCCTTCACGCCGAATTGCAGCGGCAGGGTCCAGCCGGTCACGTCATAGGGGAGGTCAACGGGTTTGCCGTCACCCCCGAGGATCGCGTCGGGATATTTCTGCGTCTCGAACAATTCCTGCGCGAGGCCGGCATAGGGCTGGTCCATTTTCACGACCCAGGACCCGGAAGGATAGGTCTGCGCGCCCAGGCTGACCGCCGAGGAAGCCTTGCTGATCGTTAGGCCTTGATCGATCAGCTTCTGCGCCAGCAGCGCGGCTTCTGGCGCGTCGGTCTGGCCGGCGGGGATCACCCAGGCATAGGGCCCATCGCCGCTTGAATATTTCCTGATGGTGTCGCGCGCCGCCTGATAGCGATTGTAGAGCAGCACCTCGCGGTAGCGGACCGCGGTATCGAGCGTCGACATCGATGCGACGGTTTCATAGCGGATCGAATCCGCGAAATGCCACCAGCCGCCTTTCCACGGCGAGGGATACATCACCTGTGCCTTCAGGTCCTGCATGTTCCGCGGGAATTTCTTGGAATCGTAGAATTTCGGCGTGGCCGACGCATGGGCGACCTCGGTGAAGTAGGAGATCGTGTTGCGGAAGACATGGGTATAATCGAGGAAGCCCGGATACCAGTTGTCGAAGCGTGCCTGGGCGATCGCGCCCGGCATCTGCTTCTCCTCGAACGCGTTCATCATGTTGACGCCGATCGCCGTCGTCCACATCCGCATATAGGGGCTGATATTGCTCGACATCGGATCGGCGAAGGGCGGTACCCAGATGCGCGCCGGGAAGGGCGCGACCTGGTGATGAGTGTACCAGATGGTCGGGCTGTAATCCTGCTCCGCCTTGAAGACGTTCTGCGATTCCAGCATGTTGAGCATATAGCCGTCACGATTGTTATCGTGCCCGACATATTCCTGGTAGAGCCAGGGCATGCCGCTGGTCTCCCATGGGGTGCCGCGGTTCTTGCGGTACCAATCCACCACCATGGTCATGCCATCGGGATTCAAGGTCGGCCAGAGCACGACGATGACGTCCTTCAGGACCTTCTGGACTTCCTCGTCGTCGGGCGAGGCAACGAGCTTGTAGGCCAGCGCGATCGCTGATTGGTGAGCGGACACCTCGCTAGAATGCAGGCCGCCATCGATATGGACGATGATCTTGCCGTCCCTTGCCAGCGCCTTGGCGCTCGCGTCATCAAGGCCGTTTGCGGTGGAAAGGCGTTTCTGCAACGCCTTGGCCTCTTCCCATTTCGCCAGATTCTCGGGGGAGGATATGATCGCATACTCGATCGTCCGCCCCTGGGTGGTCTTGCCCGCCGTGACCATCTTCATCTTGTCGGTCGAGGCGGCCAGCTTGTGGAAATAGGCGACCGCGTCTTCATAGGAGGCGAGATAATAATCCTCACCGATATCATGGCCCAACACGGATTTTGGAGTGGGCGGCTGCGGTTGTGATTGCGCCAGGCCCGGTGTCGTCATCATCAAGCCGACGATGATCGCCGAGAGCGCCGCGCCCGATTTCAATCCCCGCATCGATTATCTCCGTCCCATGGCCACGGCCTGAATGACCTCGTTTGTCGCGCAAGGCTAATCCGGAGATTTTGTATATACAATAGAAGCGAGAAAAATTTTTGGGGTGACTATTGCCTATTTTTTAGGCGTTTTGTCACCCTGATACAGTCGCAACCGGATTACGAAGCTCGATGCAGCGCTCTTGACGGCGATGGACTCAGGAATGGGTGCCTCGAACAATAGGGCGTCGAATGGGCGAAGCCTTTCAACGCTGGCGCCGTGAGCGACGGCCGCGTCGCTTGTAGCGACGATCATCAGGCATGTCTCGCCTTTGCCGTCGACATGCACTGTACCGCCCGGCAAGCGTTCAACCTCCGCCTGACACACGTTCCGGCGTACCATCACATTGAGGTCGCGAACGTCGCCACCGATTGGCGTGCCCGTCACCGGTATGTCGGCGGGGAAGGGGAGTGGCGTGTCAGCCGAGGTCAGCCGCCTTTCCGGGGCATCCGCTACCACCAGCGCAAGCTCGCCTTCGAGCACTGACAATATCCGGTCGACGCCGCGAAAATCAGAAAATGGCCCGACGGTGCGCACATCGGCGATGCTGACTCGCCACGTGAAGTCGTTCATGCCAGCATCTGCCGGAAACACTGCCAATTCGGTTGTGGTGCCGCCGCCGTTCTTCCAAGGCGTGGGGCGGCGTGTCGCTGCCGGGAGGAGACGCCGGATGCTCACTCGAATACTCCGGACGAGAGCGGGTTTTCTGGGTGATCGCAATCGATGTCGGTCCCTCCACGAATCGCGGGGAGGATCAGCTTGCTATCGTCCATACGAAACACGAAGGTTCCTTCCGTTCCCAGGGGTGGTGCGGTCAGCATAGTCTGGCTCCGTCCCCTTCCTGCTTGCCTCATCGCATTTGCGACTGGGAATTGTATATACATAATTTGAAGGTGAGTCGGACGTCGGGGCATAGGCGTTCCTGAAACTATTCCAGCGATGCCGCCAACGGAAAGCTGCGCGCGCGCGGGAGGCCTGCCTCCTCATCGACCGCGACCCACCGGTTCGCGCTTAGTAATGGGCGCATCATGTGGGATCGCTGGTCCGGCAGGATTTCAATCGATTGTCCGCCGTCGGCCGCTGATTGCCGGGCCTTGAGCAGCAATGTGGTTCCCGGCCGTGTCGGGAGATCGGCCGGCACGGACTGCCCTTCTTCGAGTGGCCGTCCGGCCATGGCGCGGATCGCAGCTGAGACGAAGAAACGAAAGCCGACGAGCGCGGCTACCGGGTTGCCCGGCAGCCCGAAAAACATCGGACCGCCTTCGAAGGTCGCGAAAAGAACTGGCTTGCCCGGTCGCATGCGGACACCGTGGAAATGGACTGTCGCGCCCATCGCGCGAAGCGTTGCTGAAACATGGTCATGGTTCCCAACCGAAACGCCACCGGTCGAGATGATGATGTCCGCCGATCCTGGCGTCAGCGCCGCCCGCAGCGCGTTCTCGATCGATCGGGGGCAATCGGCGACCGGCGCGCTTCGGGTCACCGGAAGGCCAAGCGCAGCCGTCGCGGCGGCGATCATCGGCCCGTTGGAATCGGCGATGCCGGAAGGCACCCCGTGACCGACGAGTTCGTCGCCGGTCGGGATGATCGCGACGCGCGGCTGCGCCCATAGGGGCAGGTCGACAAGTCCGAAACAGCCCAATGTCCCGATCGTCTCCGGGCTGATCGCGCTGCCGATTGGGAGAACCAGTTCTCCCGCACGAACGTCTTCGCCCCGGCGCCGAACATTTCGGCCGGCGGTTTCGGGAGCGTCGAATCTCAGAGACGCATGTCCCGCCAAATCGGCGATCGACGCGCGCTCGGTGGCGATCACCGTGTCGTACTCAGGCGGCATCATCGCGCCCGTACTGATTACGCAGGCCGCCCCCTCGGTGACAGAGGGGAGGGTGCCCCCAGCGCGGCTTTCGCCGCTGATCGGCAGGGTGACGGGGCGGTCGGCCGTCGCGCCGGAAACATCCCGTGCAGCGAAGGCGAAACCGTCCATTGCGGACGCATCGAAGGCGGGATGGTCCCTCGCGGCTCGTATATCAGCGGCCGTCATACGACCCAACGCATCCGCCAACGGCATTTTCATCAGGCGCGGGCGGGGTGCCAGAGCTGCGACGAGCGCACGCGCTTCGTCGAATGCGGGACGACAGACTCGTGCTGACTCAGTCAATCGGCTTGCTGCCAGACAGCGCGGCAA
This sequence comes from Sphingomonas sp. QA11, assembly GCF_028473665.1. Taxonomy (GTDB): domain Bacteria; phylum Pseudomonadota; class Alphaproteobacteria; order Sphingomonadales; family Sphingomonadaceae; genus Sphingomonas; species Sphingomonas phytovorans. Next base: position 1,315,510 of record NZ_CP098774.1, read on the forward strand.
GGTCGGCGGGCGTATTGATGTTCGGCAAATCGCCCGGCAGCACAATCGCCGTGGCGGCATTCTTCTTTGCCCAGCCGCGCATCGAATGTTCCAGCCCGCTCGCGAGATGTTCATCGAGCAAGACGGCAAGGCTGGACGGCCAGAATCCTACGACAGGCATCCCGTCGAGAAATGACGGGCCAGCCGCCGTCCGAAGCCGGGCGACCAGGTCACGCGGCAGGGAAGGCATGTCACATCCGATTGTGACCACGGCGTCGAAACCGCTTTCGCGCGCGTGGTGCAACGCAGCATTGAGGCCACCGAGCGGCCCCAGCCCGGCGATTGGCCGATCGGGGATCGCGCCTACCCCGCTATTCCCCGGAGGGCGTCCCACGATAATGACCTGATCTACCTGCCTGGCGAGGCAGTCGATCGCATGCTCGATCAACGGCCTGCCCGCGAGAAGCGCCTGCGCCTTGTCGGTACCGAACCGCCGCGACTGGCCGCCCGCGAGGATTGCCCCAAGGACACCCGTCTTCACGGCGAAACCGTCAGGATCGCGTCGGCGCGTGCAAGGACGACTAGGCGTATGCCGGCCTCGCGCGCGCGTTCGACCGCGAGGGTGGTCGGCGCTGAGATGGTCACGAGCATCGGGCAGTTGGAGAGCGCCGCCTTTTCGACGAGTTCGTAGGAACAGCGGGACGACAACAGGGCGAAACCGCCGGCCCAGCCTTCGTTCGCGCGGGCCATTGAGCCGACGAGCTTGTCGAAGGCGTTGTGGCGGCCGACATCCTCGCGGACGGAGATGACGGTGCCGTCGGACGCACATCGTGCGGCTGCATGGACCGCCCCGGTTTCACGGTTCAGGGGCTGCATCCCGCGCAGGCGCCCGATCGCTTCGAATATGGCGGCGTCGCCGACCTCGCTGGCTGCCGTAACTCTCGGCAAGGGCCGCAACGCCTGCTCCAGATTCTCGATGCCGCATAGCCCGCAGGAGGAATCTGAAACCCGATGGCGGACGCGCGCCAGCAACGTGTCCGAGCGTGAGGCCGCCAGCGAGATGCGCAGGATATGCCCGGCGGCGGAATGATGATGATCGATCGCGACGATCTCGCCCGCATTGTCCACCAGCCGTTCACTGAGCGAGAAGCCGGTCGCGAAATCTTCCAGATCAGCGGGTGTCGCCATCATCACCGCATAGCCGATGCCGTTGAACTCGACTGAGACTGGGGCCTCGACCGCGACTGCCCGAGACACCTCGCTGTCTTCGCCCTTCGGCGTCGTCCTAAGGAAGCTGATCGGCAGAGCTGCGTTATCCATCCGGCGACCGTTGGCGCGCCAGCATGGCAATTGCCTGCAGGCTGGTTTTGGAGAGTCCTTCGCCGCCGGCATCGAGATGACCGATGATCTGCGCGCACATCCGTGGATCCCAGAAATGCCAGAGATGGTCCCAGGTGGCTCGTGCCGCCGTAGCCGGCTCCTGGTTCTCGAACTCGGTCGCGATCTGGTTGACCATGCGGACGAGCTTGTCGAGCGTACTGCTCATTCGGCGGCGACCGTTTCTATCCGGCGTGAGCGGCGACCGAGTTCTTCATATTTCTCCTGCCAGTCGGTCGGGCCGTTGGAGCGGCCCACCTGAACTGCGGTGACCTTGTATTCCGGGCAATTGGTCGCCCAGTCCGAATTGTCGGTGGTGATGACGTTCGCCTGGGTGCTTGGGTGGTGGAAAGTCGTGTAGACCACGCCCGTCGCTACCCGGTCGGTCAGCAGCGCGCGCAGCGTCGTATCGCCGGCGCGGCTGACCACCTTCACCCAATCGCCATCGAGGATACCGCGCTGTTCGGCATCGTGCGGGTGGATTTCAAGCCGGTCTTCCTCGTGCCAGCGGCTGTTCTCGGTCCGCCTCGTCTGGGCACCGACATTATACTGGCTGAGGATTCGGCCGGTGGTGAGCAGTAACGGGAAGCGGGGGCCGGTGCGTTCCTCGGTCGCGACATATTCGGTGCGGACGAACTTGCCCCGCCCGCGCGCGAAGCCGCCGAGATGCATCACCGGCGTGCCCTCGGGCGCCGCCTCGTTGCAGGGCCACTGGATCGAGCCGCGTTCGTCGAGCCTCGCGAAGGAAACGCCAGCGAAGGTCGGAGTCACCCCGGCGATCTCGTCCATGATCTCGGACGGATGGGCATAGTTCATGTCATAGCCCATCGCCCGGGCGAGCAACTGGGTGATTTCCCAATCCTCATGACCATTCCTGGGCTGCATCACCTTCCTGACGAGCTGAATGCGGCGCTCGGCGTTGGTGAAGGTGCCGTTCTTTTCGAGGAAGGTCGATCCCGGCAGGAAGACATGCGCGTAATTGGCCGTTTCGTTGAGAAACAGGTCCTGCACCACGACGCATTCCATTGCGGCAAGGCCGGCTGAGACGTGACGGGTGTCCGGATCGGACTGGAGGATATCCTCCCCCTGAATGTAGATGCCCTTGAACGTCCCGTCGACCGCCGCATCGAGCATGTTGGGAATGCGCAGGCCCGGCTCGCGGTCGATCTCGACGCCCCAGAGTTCCCTAAACATCTCGCGTGCGGCATCGTCCGATACATGTCGATAGCCCGACAATTCGTGCGGGAAGCTGCCCATGTCGCAGGCACCCTGGACGTTGTTCTGGCCACGCAGGGGATTCACGCCGACGCCGTCGCGACCGAGATTGCCGGTCGCCATCGCGAGGTTGGCAATGGCGAGCACCGTGGTCGAGCCCTGGCTGTGTTCGGTGACGCCGAGACCATAATAGATCGCGCCGTTGCCCCCGGTCGCATAGAGCCGGGCCGCGGCGCGCAGGGTCGCGGCGGGCACCTGGCTCATCGGTTCGGTGGCCTCCGGGCTGTGGCGCGGATCGGCGACGAATTCGGCCCAGTCCTCGAATTCCGACCAGTCGCAGCGCTCGCGCACGAACGCCTCGTTGACCAGCCCCTCGGTGACGATGACATGCGCCATCGCTGTCAGCACCGCGACATTGGTTCCGGGGCGCAGGGCGAGATGATGGGCCGCCTCGATATGCGGCGAGCGGACGATGTCGGTGCGTCGCGGGTCGATCACGATAAGCTGCGCACCCTGGCGCAGGCGGCGTTTCAGCCGGCTGGCGAAGACGGGATGGCCATCGGTCGGGTTGGCGCCGATGATGACGACGACGTCCGCCGCCATCACGCTGTCGAAATCCTGGGTGCCGGCCGAGGTGCCGAAGGCGGTCTTCAGGCCGTAACCGGTCGGCGAGTGGCAGACGCGTGCGCAGGTATCGACATTGTTGTTGCCGAAGCCGGCACGGATCAGCTTCTGGACGAGGAAGGTCTCTTCGTTGGTGCACCGGCTGGAGGTGATGCCGCCGACCGAATGCTTGCCGTAGCTTGCCTGGATGCGGCGGAACTCGGACGCGGCATGCGCAATTGCCTCGTCCCAACTGACTTCGCGCCACGGCTGGTCGATCGAGGCGCGGATCATCGGATTGAGGACGCGCTCCTTGTGGTTGGCATAGCCCCAGGCGAAGCGGCCCTTGACGCAGCTGTGACCGCGATTGGCCTTGCCTTCCTTCCACGGCACCATGCGGACAAGCTCCTCGCCACGCATCTCGGCGCGGAAGGTGCAGCCGACGCCGCAATAGGCGCAGGTGGTGACGACCGATCGATCGGGCGTGCCGATCTCGGCGACTTTTTTTTCTATGAGGGTCGCGGTCGGGCATGCCTGGACACAGGCACCGCACGATACGCACTCGCTGGAGAAGAAATCCTGGCCCTGGCTCGGCGAGACCCTGGAACCGAAGCCCATGCCCTCGATCGTGAGCGCGAAGGTGCCCTGTACCTCGTCGCAGGCGCGAACGCACCGCGAGCAGACGATGCACTTGGAGGGATCGAAATCGAAATAGGGGTTGGAGACATCCTTGGCTTGGCCGAGATGGCCGGCACCGGCGGCGTAACGAACCTCGCGCAGGCCGACCGCGCCGGCTTGGTCCTGCAATTCGCAATCGCCATTGGCGGCGCAGGTCAGGCAGTCGAGTGGGTGATCGGAGATATAGAGCTCCATCACGCCACGCCGGAGCTTCTTGAGCTTCTCGGTCTGGGTGCGGACGATCATCCCCGGGGCAACGGTTGTGGTGCAGGAGGCGGGATAGCCGGCGCGGCCCTCGACCTCCACGAGGCAGAGGCGGCAGGAGCCGAACGCGTCGAGATTGTCGGTCGCGCAGAGTTTGGGAACGCTGGTGCCCATCAGCGCCGCGGCGCGCATCACCGAAGTGCCCTCGGGTACTTCGATCGCCTGGCCATCGATGGTGAGCGACACCATCGGCCCGGCGCCGGGGGCGGGCTTGGTGCCCAGGTCGATCTCGCCGCGCCATGCCATGCCGCTACTCCGCAGCCACCGGAAGCGCTGTCGCGCCGCCGAAATCCTCAGGGAAATGATCGAGCGCGCTCAACACCGGATAGGGCGTGAAACCACCCAAAGCGCAGAGCGACCCGAACTTCATCGTGTCGCAGAGATCGCGCAGGAGGGTTATCTGACTCTCCCCCTCTCCCTGTGGGAGAGGGAAGGGGCCCGCGCCGAAGGTGTGGGAAGGGTGAGGGGGACACTCGCTAGTGTCGCGAACCTCACTCCCCCTCATCCGGCGTTTCGCGCTACCTTCTCCCACAAGGGGAGAAGGAAGGGTGGCGATAATCCGGTCGATCAATTCCACACCGCGGGTCGATCCGATCCGGCAGGGCGTGCATTTGCCGCAACTCTCCGCCGCGCAGAACTCCATCGCGGAGCGTGCCATCCTTGCCATGTCGACACTGTCGTCGAACACCGTGATGCCGGCATGGCCGATCAGCCCGCCAGCCGCGGCGAAGCTTTCGTAGTCGAACGGCAGGTGGAACATGGACGGGGGAAAATAGGCGCCGAGCGGCCCGCCCACCTGCACCGCGCGTACCGGGCGGCCACTCTCGGTGCCGCCGCCGATCCGCTCGACCAGGTCGCCCAGCGTCACGCCGAAGCCGATCTCGTAGAGGCCGCCATTCTTCACATCGCCGGCAAGCTGCACCGGCATGGTGCCGCGCGACCGGCCGAAGCCGACTGCCGAATAAGCTTCCGCTCCCTCGGCCAGGATGAAGGGCACCGCAGCAAGGCTCAGGACATTGTTGATGACGGTCGGCTTGCCGAACAGGCCGGCGATTGCCGGCAGCGGCGGCTTGGCGCGGACCTGGCCACGCTTCCCCTCGATCGACTCGAGCAGGGCGGTCTCTTCGCCGCAGACATAGGCACCGGCCCCGACCCGGACCTCGAGCGTGAAAGGGGCCACCCGATCGGCCGAGCGACGGATCGCCTCGCGCATCGTCGCGATCGCGAAAGGGTATTCGGAACGGATATAGACATAACCATGTCCCGCGCCGACGGCATGGGCGGCGATCGCCATGCCCTCGATCAGGCAATAGGGATCGCCTTCCATCAGCATCCGGTCGGCAAAGGTGCCGCTGTCGCCCTCATCCGCATTGCAGACGATGAACTTCTCCGGTCCAGCGGTATCGAGCACTGTTTGCCATTTGATGCCGGTCGGAAACCCGGCGCCGCCCCGGCCGCGCAAGCCGCTGGCCTTCACGATCGCTACGACTTCGCCCGGCTGAAGCGCGCGGGCAGTGTCAAGGCCAGCCCAGCCGCCATGCGCGGCATAATCGTCGAGATCGACGGGATCGATTATGCCGCACCGGGCAAAGGTGAAGCGCTGTTGCGAGGCGAAGAAGGGAAGGTCGGCGATCCGGCCGAGCCGATGGGGATGGGTGGCGTCGAACACTTTGCCCACATCCTCGGGTGAGACGGGGCCGTAGCCGATCCGGCCTTCGGCGGTCTCGATTTCGACCAGGGGTTCTATCCGGAACAGGCCGTGGCTGCCGGTGCGGACCACCTCGGCGCCAGCCTGGACGAATGCTTCGGCCACTTCATCGGCGCCAAGCGCGACTGAAGCTGTATCGCGACTGATAAAGACGCGGGTCATCCCGTCCCCTGTTCGAGCAACCGGTCGAGCTTCGGGCCGTCAAGGCGCGACACGATCTTCCCGTTGATGATTGCATTGGGCCCTGTCGCGCACAGGCCTACGCAATAAACGGCTTCGAGCGCCACCTCTCCATCCGAACGCGTAGTGCCCATCGGTGTCCCGAGCCGCTCGACCGCCGCCTGCTCGATCGCATTGCCCCCGCGTGCCTGGCAGCTTTCGGCACGGCAGAGCCTGACGGTATGGCGTGCGGGCGGGCGGCGGCGAAAATCATGGTAGAAGGTAACCACGCCGTGCACGTCGGCGCGGCTGAGGTTCAGCGCTTCGGCGACATGCGGCACCAGGGCATCGTCGATATAGCCGAATTCTTCCTGAAGGCCGTGAAGCAGGGGAAGCAGCGCACCGCGCGTGTCCGTCTCCCGGGGCATCAAGCGGCGAATGGCATCAAGATAGGCGGCTGATCCCGTTGCCTCGTTTGCACTCGATCGGTGGGTCTGTGTTGTCGTGCGCATCACGCTGCGAGATAGCCCTATTCGCCAGTCTCAGGTCAAATCGACTCTCTTCATCGTTGATAGAAAAAATCTATCAACGATGGCGATAGGAGCGCGGCAGTTTGACGGCATGGGCGGCCGCGAGCGCTGCCTGGGCGAGCTGGCTCGAGGGCCGTCGATCAAGCACGACCAATCCGACCCGGCTTGCCGGGAACGGTTCGGCGAAGGGCAGGATACGCGCCCAGGTCCCCGCCGGAATCAGCGCGGCATAGCCTTCGGGCACAACCGTCGCGAACCCGCCTGCCTCGACCATGGCGAGCAGGGCGACATAGGAATCCGCTGTCGCCTTGGGGTGGGCGGCGAATCCGCGCCCGGCGAGGTTGGTGTCGAAGATCCGGCGGTTCTGCATGCCTTCGTGCAACAGGCACAGGGGCTGTGTGAGGACGTCCGGCCAATCGACCGCCTTGTGATCGTCGAACCCGCTTCCCGCACGGGCCACGAACATGGCGCGTTCGGTATAGAGCGGCACGGCGATCACCTGCGCAGGAGGTTCATGGTCGAGATAGGTCAGTCCCGCGTCGAGTTCGAACGCCGCAAGCGCCTGCTCGATCTCGCGCGAGGTGAGGGAGCGCACTGAAAGGGTCAGTTCCGGATTGGCGGCGCCCAGGGTACGGGCGAAATGGCCGACCACGGGCATCGCGGCCGGGATTGCGCCGAGCCTGAGCGTGCCACGCAGCGGGCCCCGCGCGGTCTCGGCCGCATGGGCGAGACCGTCGATCATCGCGATCGCCTGCTGCGCCCATGGCAGGGCTGCCCGGCCCTCTTCGGTGAGACCGATGAATCGCCGGTCGCGATCGATCAGGCGCTTGCCCAACTGCTCTTCGAGCGCGGCGATGCCGGCTGAGAGAGTGGGCTGGGTGACATTACAGGCCGTCGCGGCACGGGCGAAATGGCCTTCGCGGGCGAGCGCGACGAAATATTCGAGGAGGCGCAGTTGCATGATCGGCCTCTTCTATCAGCCAGTCGATGAAGATGCACATTCGTGGGAGGAAGGGCTAGTTGGCCGGCCGCTCGGCGCGGGCATCGGTATCGCTCGGCGCCCGAAGCTTCAGCGCCGGTTTGGGTCGCGGGCTCGTTCCCTGTCCGTTGACGAAATCGATGCCGACGCGACTATTTCTTGCGGCGCGTTCCGTCAGCGCGTTCACCTGCTCAACCATGTCGCGCGCGAGTGTCGCCTGCTCGTCATTGCTGAACGGATAGCCGGTCGGCTGAGCGAGTTTCCCCATTGTCTTTGCGCGAATGTCGATCATTTCTTCAATGCTCGGCGCAATATGACCCGCACTGCCGGTCGGGCTTTCTCCTCGCTCGAGATCTGTCGTCCAGCCCGTCGTGAAGCGCGATGCGGCAACCTCCAGTCCTGCCAGGAAAGAACGGAAACGTACCATGCGGTGGTTGGCCCAATTGAGTACGAGCTTCTCCTTCGGACGGAGCGGATCGCGAAGCGTCCCGGGAAGGAAGCGCTCGGCGATCACCGCGCCCGCCTTCTCGCCGCGGGCCTGCAGATCGTCGATGGTTGAAGCGTCCATGTCGAAGTTGAAGCCTCCTTCGTTCTTCCGCATTCTGATATGGACGATGCGGTCCCTGTAGCCGGGCACGTCGATCAACTGATTGTCGCCCCATTGACGGGCGGTCGTGACGATCCGTCCGGCGAATTTCAACAGGGCGCCCATGCCGTCCGACGGCAGGGGCGTATAGGCGGAGACCCGGCCGCGATTGCTGCGCAGCATATAGACAAGTTCTTCGGGCGGAGCCTGGGTATCCATCGTGAGGCCGTCGGACTGCTGTTCCGTGCCGCCGCCGGCTAGGTTCGCGCCGCGCTCGTCCGGTTCCAGCTCGTCATCATGAGAGAGAAGATTGAGGCAGAAGGTGGGGCGGGTCGGAATGGGCGCGTCGAACAGGTGGATCGGAAAATTGGATGTGATTCCGCCATCCGCGATCCAGAGTTCGGACAGGGCCTGCGTGTCGCCAGGCCGATGCCTGATGATGTAGAGGCGAACCGCACGGAATAGGAAAGGGAAGCTCAGCGACATCCGGACCGCGAACAGGATCGGCAGATTTTCCGGCGCGGGCAATCTGATCAGATCGGCTGGGTCGATGTCGCCCAACGTGACGCCCGCAAGGTCGCTTGTGCGGGCATGCGCGATCATCCAGTCGACGACGATATCCGGAAACAAGTCTTTCAGATCGGAGATGCGCGCGTAAAGCCGGTCTTCGCGCCGCATGAAGGGGAGCTGCACTGACTGGGCGCGGGTGATGTCGGAGGCGACCAGCGCCAGTTCGATGTCGCGTTGAAGAAGATCGAGGACCGGGTCCATCGTCTCCATCCGGTCCTTGTTCGCGCCGGCCGCGATCATGGCTTCCGCACGGTTTCTCCCCGTGGTCCTGTGTTCGGCGATCCACAGGTCGCCGAAGCACAAGGGTGATCCGTCATCCAGGCCCGCAAGCGTCTGGAACTTGTCGTGCAACCACCCCGATAGGGAAGGAAGACTTCTACCGGAGGCGGTGCGGTGCTGCGCTTTGCCCGAGCAGAATCCGAAGCCATGCGTCCCGGCCGCCTTGAGCCCGTTCGACACGACCGGAGCCCAGTCGAGTATGAGAAAGGCCACCAGCATGACGAGCGTGGCGAACAGGAAGAGCAGCGCCAAAGCGATTCCGGTCGCAATACCCGTTGGATGGGCGGAAAGGGCGAACAGGCCGGCGACCAGGATGAAGGCGACAAGCATCGCCAGGCCGAGAGGCGGCAGGAGAATATGCAGGGCGGCACCGGCCACCCCGCGGGTGCGTTTGATCGCGGCGAGCTCCATCAGCCGAGTGAACAGCCGCTCATTGTCAGGCTCGGGCTCGAACATCCGTTGCAGAAGGGGACTTCCATCATGGTCCTCGGCCAGCTCTTCGGAAAGCGCTGCCAGCATTGCCGGTGCATCGGGGTTTCGGGCCGAACGTCGACCGAACTCCATCGCCGCGGCCGCGGCCGCGCCGATCGCGCCGGCGGAGGTGCCGCCGACTGCGCGGAAGCGATAGTCTTTCGCGATCCGGGCGATCGCGGCCGGATAGACGATGCCGCTGGTGACGCCGCCTTTCAGCACGAGGTCGCACTCGTGGGAAGGTTGTAGTGCTGATGCCTGGGCCGTCATGCGGGTGTCCGCCCAGGCATCCCGCACGCGACGCAGCTATTCAGGCCCAATCCCATTGCGTGGGTATAGTCGAGCGGCGGGCGTCGGCCCGTGGGACAGGTCTCGCCGCGATTCATTGCCCCGTTCATGATGAGTCCCCGCAAGACCGATCCCGATCGCCTGCCTATCACAGCGGAGCGGGGGAGAAAGCGGTGCGAGACAGGGAACCCGAGCCATATTGGCGAGTGTTTCCGGGCTCGTCACGCCTTCCCGGTCGCGGTGCCCGCCAGCCGCTCACGCGTGCGCGCTTCGCAGATTGCCTGGAAACCCCCGGTCATGAAGGTTGCCATGCGTGCCTTCACGGCTGCGAAGTCATCGGAATTGCACAGCCCGTTCGACAGCCGGTCGATCCGGCCGGTACGGGCGAGGGTCAACAGCAACCCGCCCGTCACGAAATGATAGCCCCAGAAGATATCCTCTTCGGGACTGTCGGGCATCGCCTGTTTCAGGAAACCGATCAGGCGGAGCACGACCGGGTCGAAATGCTCGTCCATCAACTGGGCGCCCCATTCGGTATTGCTGACCTGTCCCCCCAGAGCTCCCCAATTGCGCCAGCCTTCGCCGCCGTTGATGTAGAGATCGAGATCGGTGTCGAGGAAGGCGTGAAGCGCGCCTTCAACGGTGGGCTCGCCGGCGCATTCCACCTCGTATCGGTCGAGCGCCTTCATCCGGAGCTCGGTGGTGACCGCCGCCCTGCGCTCGAATACGGCCAGGAACAGGGTGCGCTTGTCCTCGAAATAATAATGGATGAGCGAGGTATGGATACCGATCCGTTTCGCCACGTCCTTCAGCGTGACGCCGTCGACGCCGTGCTTGGAAAACAGATATTCGGCGGCATCGAGGATCGACTCGAGGCTTTCCGCCCGCTGTTCCGCCTTCGATCTGCGTTTCGGTTTGGCCTCAGTCGTCATCATGCCCTCGATTTTCGGGTTGGGCCGGAGCAGCGTCGACAAGGTCTGCTGCGGATGCACTGTCCCGCAACACGCCGAACTCGGCCCGCAAGCGTATTTTGTCGATCTTGCCGGTAGATGCCAGTGGCATCCGCTCGACGCGTATGATCGCGTTGGGCAACCACCAGTTGGCGATTCGACCGCGTAGGGCATCGAGCAGCGCCGCGTCCTCTATGCCGGGCCCAGCCGAGGGTTCGATGATCAGCAAGGGCCGCTCGCCCCATTTGTCGTCGACGCGGCCGATGACCGCGGCAAGGGCGACACCCGGAATGCCGCCGACGATGTCTTCGATCTCGGCGGGATTGATCCATTCGCCGCCGGATTTGATCAGGTCCTTCGCGCGGCCGGTGATCGACAGGTCGCCATCATGGCCGATGACGGCGAGGTCGCCCGTATCGAACCATCCCTCCGCATCGGTCGCCGCCTCGATATGGCCGAAATAGCGTTCGACGACGCTTTGCCCCTTGACCTTGAGATGGCCTTCGACGTCCCGTTGCTCGGGCAGCGCCCGGCCTTCGGCGTCGGTGAGCTTGAGGTCGAGGCCGATCGGCGGGCGCCCCGAGCTGCCGGGGCGAGTCCCGCTCGTTCCCCTGGAAGAGATCGTGCCGAGCGGCGACAATTCGGTCATGCCCCAACTGGTGTGGACGGTCACGCCGAGGCGTTCCTCGATGCGGCGCTGGACAGCATGAGGCAGGGGAGCGCCGCCGAGAAAAAGACGCCGTAGCGAGGGCAGTGCCTGGCCGGTCGCTTCGAGATGATCCAGCAGACCGAGCCAGACGGTGGGCACGCCTGCCGCGACGGTCACCTGTTCCTCCACGATCAGCCGGGCAAGGCCGCCACCGCTCGCGTCGCGGCCCGGCAGGACGAGCTTTGCCCCAACAGCGGGCGTGGCGAAAGGGATGCCCCATCCATTGGCATGGAACATCGGGACGGCTGCAAGCACGCTGTCGTCAGCACCCAGGGCGAGTGAATCGACCTGGAGCAGGCGAAGCGTGTGCAGGTAGCTCGACCGGTGCGTGTAGAGCACGCCCTTGGGGGCGCCCGTCGTACCTGAGGTAAAGCAGAGTCCGGCCGCGCTCGATTCCTCGAAGGCACCCCAGGCGGCAGGTTCGCCCTTCGTCCCGATCAGCGTCCCGAGTGTCCATTGTTCCAGTGTCGCTGCGGTGGACTCCAGTTCGCATCCGGTGTCGTCGAGCGCCACCACGTGCCGGATCGTCGGACACAGCGCCACGATCTCCGCGACCATCGGCGCGAGCCCGGCACCGAACGCCAGCACCCGGTTTTCCGCCTGGTTGATCATCGCGGCGATCTGCCGGGTCTCCAGGCGGGGATTGAGGGTGTGGCAGACAATTCCGACACCCACGGCCGCGTACCAGATTTCGAGATGAGCGCGGCTATTCCAGGCGAGTGTTGCCAACCGGTCTCCTTCGCCCAGTCCAAGTGCGAGCAGCGCACCGGACAAACGGTTGGCGTCCCGCCGCAGCCCGGCATAATCGGTCCGCGAGGGTTGCCCGCCACCGGTGACGATCTCGACATCGCCATGCCATTTGGCGGCATGGTCGATGAATTTGTCGAGCGTCAGCGCATAGGATTGCATGCTGGACATCAGCGGGCTTGCATCGCTGCCCAATGTTTCTTCGCGTCGTCGAGCGCCAACGCCTGAACCCTTTCTTCGAGCGGGGTCAGTCTGGTCGCGTACGTGTCGGTGCCGATGACCAGATAGTCGGTCGGTTGAGTCGAAACCGCGGGCCAGTTCGGTGCCCCCCCGCCGTTCGGATTGCCGGTGCGTGCGAACCGGACCCAATAGTCGCCGGTCAGACGCGAAACCTTCTCGTCGGCCGCGTCCCAGCGGTGCTCGGCTGCCTTGTTGCCGAACAGGTATTCGATCTCACCGCCGTGCTGCGTGCCAAGCGATCCGGCGCGTTCGTCGACGGGAACCTGGGTGAAATAGAAGCCGTAAGCCTTCGCGCCAGCTGCCGCGTGCAGATCTGCGACGAAGAGCGATTGAAGGACTGACGCGGCATCTTCGACCAGATCGATCGCGGCGCTCTTTTCCGTGCTGCCCGGCCGTTTGGCATAGGCAGCGAGCAGTTCTGGATAGGCATCGCCAAGGATCGCCTTCGCTGGTTCCGGATTGTTGCCGATCAGGCTGCCCTCGTTCGAATTGGATCCGATCATCAGCGGGATGCGCATCTGCTTGCGCTGGTAGAAGCCCTCGCCCGGGCTTTGCACGACGACCTTGCCGTCGATGAACGGGAAACTGCGACCCTTGATGATTTCCGCGAGCGGGATCGCGCGCAACTGGTCAGCAGTCGCGTCGCGCAGGCCAAGGCCGTCAGTCCAGCGCTGGCCGAGCGCCTCGGCATTCAGCGCTCCGCCCCGGATCGGGAACAGCGCGGTCCCGCCGGAACCGGATTCCGAGATCGCCTTCTGGAACAGTCCGGTCGAGACGGGCGATGCCATCAGCAACTGCACGACGCCCGCACCGGCGGATTCGCCGAACAGCGTGACATTGGCCGGATCACCCCCGAAGCGGGCGATGTTGCGGCGTACCCAGTTAAGGGCGGCCACCTGATCCATGATTCCGTAATTGCCGAGCTGACCGTCCGGGTCCTCGCGGGTGAGGGCGGGATGGGCGAAGTAACCGAGCCGGCCGAGCCTGTAGTTCAGCGTGACGATTACCGCGCCGCGCTCGGCAAGATGCGTGCCCTCGTAAAGTGGCACCCCGGCGGCGCCATAGGTGAAGCCGCCACCGTGCAGGAACACCATAACGGGGTAGGTGCCCGCGCGTTTCGGGCGCCACACATTCAGGAAGAGACAGTCCTCGCTGGTCGGGCCGACCTGTGCCCATGCTTCCTTGTGATCGGGCGCCTGGGGGCAGGCCGCCCCGTAATGGCTTGCGTCGCGCACGCCTTCCCAGCGGCTTGCCGCTGCCGGCGCTTTCCAGCGCAATGGCCCCACGGGCGGCGCTGCATAGGGAATGCCACGAAAGGCCAGCGTCTTCTCGCCAGCGGTTCCAGCAATCTCGCCGGTGTCGATCTGAACATGGGGCCTGTCCCGTTCGGCGGCGATGGCTGCGATCGGCGATGCCGATCCGGCGAGTGCCGCGATGCCCGCGGCGATGTGCATCCATCCCATTGTCCTGCTCCTCCGGCTGCGGATCGTCCGTGACGGGCACCTGCCGGTCGCGTCGATCAGTCTCGATGCGCCGACTAGAACGCTCACTGAGCTGCTAGTCAATAAGATATTCATTCACACGACAGTCAGTATTGACTTGGGATCGCTTTCCTGTGACATCCGGGGCTCTGGCGACGCAGATCGCCATCGATCAGGAGAGGTCAGCATGAAGCGGAGCCTATTGTTCGCGTCGGCGTCGTTCGCGGTTATCGTCAGCAGTTCAGCCATGGCGCAGGTCGCGCCGCCACAGTCAGGCGTGGACGCCGCACCGCAGGATGAGGCAGTCTCGCCCGCATCGGCGAACGATCAGGACATCGTCGTCACCGGTTCACGCACCATCGTCGACGGTTCGCGAGCGCCGACTCCCGTAACGGTCGTTTCGGCCCAGCAGCTCCAGGCTGGGGCGCCCGGGACGGTAGGGGAGGGGCTGAACCAGCTCCCCGCGTTTCGTGGATCGACCAACGCCGCTTCCGGCCAGACATCCTCGACGAGCGCGAATTCAGGCAGCTTCATCAACCTGCGCAACCTTGGCGCGCAACGCACCCTGATCCTGCTTGACGGGCGCCGTGCGCCGCCGTCGACGGTCCTTGGAACGGTCGACACCAACATCCTGCCGCAGGAATTGATCAAGCGTGTCGACGTGGTCACCGGCGGCGCCTCCGCAGCCTATGGGTCGGACGCGGTAGCCGGGGTCGTCAATTTCATTCTCGACAGTCGGTTCGAAGGCGTGAAGGGCAGCCTCCAGGCGGGCACGACCACCTATGGCGACAATGGTACGCAAAAGGTCACGCTGACCGCCGGCACGTCGTTCGCGGGTGGACGCGGGCACATCGTCGCCAGCGGCTCCTATTACAACGCTGACGGCGTCGACAGCACGTTCGCCCGTGCCTATGGCCGCGCCGCCAAGGTGGTGATCCGCGATCCAGCGAACCCGGCGCAGAGCATCATCGTCTCCAACTATCACAACACGATCTTCACGCCCGGCGGGCTGATCTACGGTGGTGCGGGGCTTGGCCTTGGTGTCCAGCAATTCGGCCCCGGCGGTACGGTGTTGCCGTTCCGTCCCGGCACGATCGCAAACGGCGTCCAGACTGGTGGCGACGGCCCCCTGCTCGACCTGACGCTGATGGCGAAGGTCCGCACCAAGAGCGCCTTCACGCATGTCGAATTCGACGTCAGCGACAAGTTCACACTCTATGCCGAGGGCTCTTACGGGCATACGCGCAACCAGTATCGCCAGGTGCCCGACTTCTTCATCCCGGCCTTCAATGCGCCGACGATCATCACTGGCAACCCCTATCTCCCTGCTTCGATCCAGAGGATCCTGACGACGACCGGACAGGTCGGTTTCCAGCTTGGCCGCTATTCGTTCGACACGCCGCCTGCCACCGCGACGACGACCAACGAGACTTATAATCTGGTCGGCGGTTTCCGGTACAAGCTGCCGTCGAACTGGCAGCTTGAGGGCTATTATTCGCGCAGCCAGAATATCCAGCTCACCAAGGTCGCCAACGACCTGATCTACAGCAAATTCTTCGCGGCGGTGGATGCGGTGCGCGATCCCGTCTCGGGCAACATCGTCTGCAACGTCACGCTGACCAACCCCGGCCTGTATCCCGGCTGCGTGCCGATCAACCTGTTCGGCAACGGCAGCCCCTCGCCCGAAGCGATCAACTATATCAAGGGTACGGCGTTTTTCCGCGCCAAGGTTGTCCAGCAGGTCGCCGAACTCAGCGTCAGGGGAACGCTGTTCGATCTGCCCGCCGGCGAGGTGGCGGTCGCCGTCACCGGCGACTACCGGAAGAACTCCGTGGTGCAGATCGCCGATCCGCTGTCGTCGACCCCTGTATCGGCGACCGGCCTGCGCGCGGTTCCCGCCCAGGTCCTTGCCGGTGCCGGCAGCTATCAACTCGGCAACGTCCAGCCGCTCAATGGTGCGTTCGACGTCAAGGAACTCGCTGGCGAGATCAACGTGCCGATCCTCGCCGATACGTCGGCGATCGGCTCGCTCTCCTTCAACGGTGCGGTGCGCTACACTGACTACAGCATCAGCGGCAGCGTCACGACGTGGAAGGGCGGTGCGGTCTGGCGGCCGGTCCCCGCGATCACGCTGCGCGGGACGGTCTCGCGCGATATCCGCGCTCCGAACATCTCGGAACTGTTCGGCGGTTCGATCCAGAGCCAGGTCGCGGTCAACGATACGCGCAACAATGTGCCTGCGAACGTGATTCAAAGCCAGGTCGGCAGCACCAACCTCGCTCCGGAAATCGCCAAGACCTATACTGCGGGAATCGTGTTTTCGGGCGTTCGCGGGCTGACCGCCTCCGTCGATTATTTCAACATTGACGTGAAGGACGTCATCGCCTCGCTGACGCCCCAGCAGACCATCGATGCCTGCACCGCGTCGGCCACGTCATCGCAATGCGCCAATCTCGTCTACTCCAATCCGGCGGCGCGCACCGGGCTGGTCCGGGTCTTCACGCCCCGGCAGAATCTGAGCAAGCTGAAGACCAGCGGGATCGATTTCGAGTTGAACTATGCGACGCCGCTCGGTGGCGGCGCGCTCCAGGTGCGCGGCCTGATGTCGTATCTGCTTGATTACGAAATCGGGATCCCGGGCGGCGCCACCACCGACTATACGGGTGTCGTCGGCACGTCGGCCAATCCCAAGATCACCGCATTGGCGAGTGTCGGCTATACGACTGGTCCCTTCACTTTCTACGCGCAGGAACGGCTGATCGGCAAAGGCCATTTCCAGGCGTCGAACGAGTTCTACAACCCGGCCCTGGCGGACAACAGCGTGCGAGAGACGTGGTATACCGACGTCACGGTGAAGGCCAATGTCGGCACGACACGACGCCTCGAGATATTCGGCACCGTGAACAACCTGTTCGATCGTGCGCCGCCGGATATTCCGGGCGGGTCCTTCCAGCTCGACTATCCGACCAATGCCAGCCTGTACGACGTGGTGGGCCGCACCATTACGGCGGGTGTCCGTTTCAAGCTCTAGGCTCGATACCGCGCTATCGGCCGGATGGGGAAATGATGACGATCGACAGCATGAACGTGCGCGACATCGCGCACGCGGGGCCGAAGGCCAGCCGCTACGCCTGGTCGGTGCTGGGCGTGCTGTCGGTCGTCTACCTGCTCAATTTCCTCGACCGGCAATTGCTGTCGATCCTTGCCAAGCCGATCCAGGACGAACTGCACCTGAGCGATGGCCAGCTCGGCCGCGTCGGCGGACTCTATTTCGCCCTGTTCTATGCGACCATCTCAATCCCGGTCGCGTGGCTTGCCGATCGCGGCAACCGCGTGCGAATCCTGACGGTCGCTTGCCTGCTCTGGAGCGCGGCGACCATGGCGTGCGGTCTCTCGCGCAGCTACGCCGAACTCGTTCTGGCGCGCATGTCGGTTGGCGTTGGCGAAGCGGGGGGTGCCCCGCCATCCTACTCTATCATCGCGGATTATTTCCCTCCGGAAAGGCGCGGCATGGCGCTGGGGTTGTTCAGCCTGGCGACACCGCTCGGCCAGTCGCTTGGTGTCGCGCTCGGCGCGGGGATCGCGGAGGCCTATGGCTGGCGCATGTCCTTCCTGATCGTCGGCGGCGCGGGCCTGTTCGCTGCCGCGGCGACCGCATGGTGGGTTCGCGAACCGAAAAAGGGGGCGACAGACCGCCTCGCCGAACCCATGATTGCCGGGACCGGAACTGGTTTCATCGCGACCGTCCGAATGTTCTTCACAAGGCCTGTCCTGTACCTGTCGGCGCTGGCGGCCGGCGCATGTTCGTTCTGCGGCTATGCCATACTGGGCTTCGCCACCCTGTTCCTGATGCGCGAGCGCGGCATGGCGCTTGGCGAGGTCGCTATCTGGTATGCGCTTGTCGTGGGGATTGCGACGGCGGGCGGCATCTATGTTTCCGGCTGGCTGATCGACCGGTTTGCCGTGCGCTCGCGTCAGGCTTATGCGATCGTACCGGGCGTCGCCATCCTGGCCTGCATCCCGTTTTTTATAGGGTTCGTCTATTCGTCGAGCTGGCAATGGGCGCTGGCCTTCCTCGCCGCGCCCCTGTTCCTGTCGGTCTTCTATCTCACCCCCGCTGCGACGCTGGTGCAGAATTCGGTCGGCGCCGGGCAGCGGACGATGACCAGCGCCCTGTTGTTGCTTGTCCTCAACGTGATGGGTCTGGGCCTCGGTCCGACCTATCTCGGGGCGATGAGCGACTATTTCCGGGCGACCGACCCCACCCATTCGCTGCAACTGGCCTATCAGACGCTGATCCCGTTCTTCGCTCTTGCCGCGTTGCTCCAGTATCTCCTGTCCCGTGCCTTGGCGCGAGAGGCGAGGATCGTCTAGCGGGCGGTTCCCCGCGCCGCGGTCCACGCATCGACGCGATCACGGGCATTCTGGCGCAACGACGCGTAGAAGATCCCATAGTCGTTCAGATGATAGCTGCCGAACAGGATGCTCAGCTTGTCGATGAAGCCGGAAGGGGCGGACCACGGGATATCGACGTCGAGCAATCCGTTGCGACAGACGGCCCCGGTAAGATTTCTGGTCAAATCAAGCGTTTTCGCCTGTGTGCCGAAGGGGGCCGTAGGGAAGGGGAGACTTCCCGCATTCGCGCCTGCGGGTGCAGAGCCTTCGCGGCGCCAGGTCAGCGGGTTGACGCAGATCGCCGGCGCCTGTCCCTTGCTCTTCTCCACGCCGCGCCACCAATAGACCTTGTCGTCGATCAGCATGCGTGCGCCGGTGCGTCCTGTCTGGCTGGTGTTGTAGGAGAGTACGCATCCCGTCGCGCGCGGGGCATCGCATGTCGGGAGGCCAAGTTCCTTGAATGTCGCAGGCGTATAGCCGCCGATCAGATAGGCCGCTACCAGCCGGGATTGCAGCGGGGTGCCGAGGATTTCGTCCTGCAGCAGCCGTACCGCGTGCGCGGTGCCCTGGCTGTGTGACGCGATGATGAAGGGACGTCCCTTGTTCTCGTGCGCGAGGTAGTAGCGGAACGCCCGGGCCACGTCGGAATAGGCGAGCTCGACAGCCGGCATGCTCTTGCCCAGGGCCGCCAGGGTCGCCTGCCTGTAGCGCGGCGCATAGATGCGACAACAGCCATTGAAGACGCTGGCCTGTCCGATCAGCACCGGGGGATTGTACGGTGCGGCGGAATCGGATGCGTCATAGCGCGCGTTCCAGACGGGACTGCCCTTGAAGGTGGTCGGGTGGATGAAGAATACGTCCGCCGGGGCACTGGCCTCGTCGACGACGGTCATGCCCTTTGGTGCGGATCGTTCCAGTCCATTTCTGCCGGGAAAGGCTAGCCAGGTTTCAGGTCGGGCATAGTCCGGGGCGGGCGGGGCGGTTTCCGGTGCGAATGCCGTCGAGGGGCCGCGGAGGCTGCCGACAATGGCATAGCCGCCTAAGCCGATGAATGCGGCGGCGGGCAGCAGGACGATCCCCGCTCCCCACAGCGCGCGGCGTTTCCAGCGCCCCTTCCCGGGGCTCGTCGGGGGCGAAGCGTTCGCGGGGATGATCGGACCTTTGCCAGACATCAAAGGCGGTTCGCTCTCGCCTGCGCACCGAGATAGCGGGCGCTTGGCTTCGGGCTTCTGCGGAAGGTGGCACGATCGACGGCGATCAGCCCGAAATGCTTGTCATAGCCGGCGGTCCATTCGAAATTGTCGAGCAGAGACCAGTAGATATAGCTTTTCACGTCGATGCCTTCGGCGATGCAGGCACGGACCTCGGCGATCGTATCCCTGATGAAGGCGACACGCCGGGCATCGTCTTCCGTCGCGATGCCGGTCTCGGTCAGATAGATCGGCTTGCCGATGTGCTTCGCGGCATAGCGGATCGTGGCGCCCACCGCGGCCGGGTAATATTCGTAGCCGGCTGCGGTCAGTTCGGCCCCCGAGGGCGACGGCAAGAGGCCCTTGTCGCCGATGCGCAGCCTCGAATAGGTCTGCACCCCGATAAAGTCGCTGTTGCGCGCAGCCTCGATCCAGCCGCCATAGATCGTATCCTCGACCGAGTGCGCGAGGTTAGCCGGACCGACGCCCTGGATCTCCTGCATCGACAGAGTCACGCCGACCGGGAAGTCGCCGGGCCCAGCCTTGATCGCGGCATAGGCCTTGGCGTGGGCGTCGAGCATGACGGTGCTGATCTTATCGGGATCGCCGAACAGCATCGACGAGAAACCGGGCGAAGCGGTACGGCGGGCGGCCGCCACGATCATCGCCCTGGCGTTCGCTGCCGCTGCTTCTGTCGCAAACCGAGGCAGGACCTTGCGCAGAAGGACGATGTTCGCCTCGTTGAAGGTCGAGGCAATGCCGATCAGCGAGCCCAGATGCTCGGTCGCCCGGCCGCAGAAACGGGCGAACAGGTCGGCACCATCAGCCACCTCGAAACCGCCACGCTCGGCGAACCAGAGCGGGACGGTGAAGTGGTTATAGGTAACCATCGGCATCAGGTTGCGCGCGTGGCAGGCCTCGAGCACCCGGCGATAATGGTCGAGCTCCGCCAGCGAGAACCGCCCCGGCTCGGGTTCGATGCGCGCCCATTCGATGCCGAAGCGATAGCAGTTCAGCCCCAGCTTCGCGGCGAGATCGAGGTCTTCCTCGTACCGGTGATAGCTGTCGCATGCATCACCCGATGGTTCGGTGAATGCGGTCGGCGTTCCGTTTTCGAGAAACCATGCGTCGGAATGCACATTGTTGCCCTCGCTCTGGTGAGCGGAGATCGCGGTACCCCACAGAAACGGCATCGCCGCCTTCCCGCTGGAGGGCGTTGCCGCTTTGCTGGCGGATCCTGCGCCCAGGGTGAGCAGCGCGGCGGTCCCGCCAACGAGTTCCCGTCGCGTCGGTCGGACAAATCGCCGGCTGTGACCTTGGTCGCCCATTTCTCCTGCCTCTCCTGCTTCGACACGCGGTTTCGAAACCGCTTTTCACCTCACTGTATGACAGGGCAGCGATCGTCAGGAAAGATATTCATTCATTAGTCAGTTAGTAAAAATATCTCGTGGCAAGTAGCGCGGGGATATTCCCGGATGCCGGAGATGACGATCAACGCAGCTGCCGTTTCTCGAGTTTGCGCGCGAGCGTGCGGCGATGCATGCCGAGCCTGCGCGCGGCCTCGGAGATGTTGAAGTCGGTCTCCACCAGGGTCTGGTGGATATGCTCCCATTCCACCGTCTTGATCGAGGACGGGCGGGCGGCGAGTGGTGCGTCCGGGTCTCCCGCCTCGCGCTCGAACGCAGCTTCGATGTCGTCGGTGTTGGAGGGTTTGGCGAGATAATAGGATGCGCCCAGCTTGATGGCCTCGACGGCGGTGGCGATGCTGGCGAAGCCGGTCAGCACCACGATCCGCATCGTTGCATCCTGGGCATGCAGGGATTGAACGCAGGCTAGGCCGGAGGCGCCGCCGAGCTTGAGATCGACCACCGCGTAGCCGGGCGCGAAGTCGACGAGCAGCGCCGCAAGCTCCTCGTGGCTCGCGGCCACGCGCACCTGATAACCCCGGCGCTCGAACGAACGCTTGAGTGTCCGCGCGAAGGCTTCATCGTCCTCCACGATCACGAGCCGGCTGGCGTCGGTCATGCCTGGTTTCCCGCGGGGCGGGCGATCGAGTCGAGGGGCAGCCGAAGGCGCACCACTGCGCCGCCGCCCGGTCGATTTTCAGCGCTCGCGGAGCCGCCCAGCTTGCGCAGCACATTGACGAGAAGGAACAATCCCAGCCCTCCGCCCGCCCGGCCCTTGCTCGAGCGATAGGGCTGGCCGAACGTCTCGAGCATATCGGCGGGGAAACCCGGGCCGCGATCCGCGATCTCGATCACCAGATCGTCTCGCTCGCGCAGCGAGGTGATTCCGATCCAGTCGGGCGAGACCTCGGCCGCATTGTCGATGACATTGCCCAGTACCTGGCGGAGCGCGGGATCGGAGACGATGGGTACGTCGCCGCCGAAGCGGTCGATATAGTCGAGCGTCTCCGGCAACCGGCTGGTGCGCCAGTCGGCCACAACAGCATTGAGGAAGCCGCGCACCGTGGTGAATTCGGGGGCGACACCGCGGGCCTCCCCGGCGGAAAGCAGGATGCCGCTGACGATCGCCTTGCAGCGCGCGACTTCGGCCTGCATGTCGGCGATGTCCTGGCCAATATCCTTGTCTTGGACGAGCCGTGGCATGCGCTGCCAGTCGCCAAGGATGACCGACACCGAGGATAGCGGCGTCCCCAGTTCATGCGCCGCGCCCGAGGCGAGCAGGCCCATGCGGACGATATGGTCCTCCTCGGCAGCGCGCTGGCGGATGGCGGCAAGCGCGGCGTCCCGATCGCGCAGGTTGCGGCTGATGCGGGTGACGAAAAGGACGAGCAGCACCGCGATCAGCGCGAAGCAGACCATGCTGCCGGCGAGATAGAGTTGGAATGGATCTCCGAATGCCGGGGGGACCACCAGTGGCACCGGCTGGACGGCAATGGCCAGGAGCCCAAGGCTTGCGGCGCCGACGATCGTCCAGCTCGACCAGGGGCTGAGGAGCATCGCGCCGATCACCACCTGCAGCAGGAAAAGCGAGGCAAAGGGATTGGCGAGCCCGCCCGAGAAATGCAGCTGCCAGGCGAGCGCGACGACGTCGAGAAGCAGCGCTGCCGTGAGCTCGCTATTGGCGATGGCCCTGCGGCGGCCGAGCAGGGACTGGGTGGCGAGATTGATCGCTGCCAGCAACAGCGGCGCGACGAGCAGCGGGACGAGGGGCAGGCGTACGCCCATTGCGAAATGGACGATGGCGATGGTGAGTAGTTGCCCGCCGACCGCGATCCAGCGGAGCTGGACCAGCAGACGCATGTTGCGCTGGCCGGCATCGGTTTCGGGTGGAGGCTCGGCGCTGATCATGCCGGGGTGTCGTCCCGCCGGATCATCCGCGCCGCTGCCCACAACGCCAGGCCGGCAAGCGTGAACCAGGTGAGGGCGTAGAGGAGATGATTGTCGGTGAAGCGCACGACGGTGAGCCCTCCGACAGGGTAGCCGCCCGGATTGGGCGTTGCGTCGGCGTCGATGAAATAGGGGGCAACGCTGCCCAGTCCGCGCGCGGCGGCGATGGCGGTGACGTCGCGCGAATACCAGCGGTTTGCTGCCGGATCATTTGTCCGCAGGAAACCGCCGCCCGGCTCGCTGACGCGCAGCAGGCCGGTTGTCGTCACTATTCTATTGTCGCTCGTCTGCGGGCGCGTTGCCGGATCGCGCCGGTCGGGAGGTACGAAGCCGCGATTGACCAGCACGGTGAAGTCCGGCGTCTTGAGCGGCGTCAGCACCCAATAGCCACCGCCGCGTTCAGTGACGGCCTGCACCAGCGTCTCGCGATCGTGCAGGAAGCGGCCGGCGATCCGGATAGGGCGATAGGCGTCCTGCGCTGCGGAAATCCCGTTCCAGGCTGTCGGCCCGGGCGCCGGTACGGGTGCGGCGTGCACACGCGCGTCGACCGCCGCGATCAGGCTATGCTTCCATGCCCGCCGTTCGAGCTGCCACACACCCAGCGCCGCCAGCACCGCTGCGCAGAGTACCGCCGCCGTGGCGGCCCTCCACGCACGGGGCCGGCGTGCTGCGGTCACGGCAATTGGCTCGGGTCGTGCGGCATCGGCATCATGTTCGTGTTGAGGTGGTACATCACCCAGAGCGATCCGGAGAGCATGATCGCGACGATGATGATCGTGAAGATGAGCGCAGTCATCGTCCATCCGCCTTCGGCCTTGGGACTCATATGGAGGAAATAGACCATATGGACCACCATTTGTACCGCCGCGAACGCCATCACCGTCACGGCGGTGGTCACGTCGGAAAAGGGCCGCGCCATCACCAGCCAGAACGGAATGGCGGTGAGAACCACCGACAACAGGAAGCCGGTCGCATAGTCGCGCAGAGATCCGTGCGGGACCTCGATCTCGTGAGCGTGCGGATCGTGGCTCATCGCAGCATTCCCATCAGATAGACGAAGGTGAAGACGCCGATCCAGATGACGTCGAGGAAGTGCCAGAACAGGCTGAGGCACATCAGCCGGCGCCTGTTGGCCGGGATCAGCCCGAAGCGGCGCACCTGGACCATCAGCGTGACCAGCCAGATGGTGCCGAAGGTTACGTGCAGCCCATGGGTGCCAACCAGCGTGAAGAAAGCCGAAAGGAAGGCGCTGCGCCAGGGACCGGCGCCCTCATGGATCAGGTGGTTGAACTCATAGAGTTCGATGCCGAGGAACGCCGCGCCGAACAATCCGGTGACGGCGAGCCAGAACAGCACCTGGCCACGCTGCCCGCGCTGCATCGTCAGCATCGCGAAGCCATAGGTGATCGACGAGAAGAGCAGCATCGCTGTGTTGAGCGCGACGAGGGGGAGGTCGAACAGGTCGCGGGGGCCCGGGCCGGCCGCATAGCTGCCGCCGAGCACCGCGTAGGTGGCGAAGAGGATCGCGAAGATGAGGCAGTCGCTCATCAGATAGATCCAGAAGCCAAGCATGGTGCTGTGGCCTTCCGGATGCGCATGCTCGTCGAGGTCGTAGAAGCGGACGGTCTCGTCCGCGACGGGAAGCGTAGTGGTGGTCACGGCGTCAGGCTCCCGCAGCGAGCAGGCGGGTGCGCGCCGCCTCGGTTTCGGCGACAGTCTCGGCCGGGATGTCGAAATCGCGCTTGTAGTTGAAGGTATGAATGATCGTGGTGGCGATCAGCGAGACCAGGCCGACCACCACCAGCCACCAGACATGCCAGATCAGCGCGAAGCCGATCAGCGTGCTGATGCCGGCCAGGACCACGCCGGCGCCGGTGTTGCTCGGCATATGGATCGGGCGGAAGCCGGTCACCGGGCGTTCGGCGTTATGGCTCTTCATGTCATGCCACGCGTCGAGCGAATGGATCACCGGCGTGAATGCGAAATTATAGTCGGGCGGCGGCGACGAGGTCGCCCATTCGAGAGTGCGCCCGTTCCACGGATCGCCGGTGGTATCCACCAGTTCCTCCCGCCTCCAGATGCTCACCGCGAACTGGATGAGCATCGCGGCGATCCCGACGGCGATGACGACCGCGCCGATCGCGGCGATCACGAAGAAGATCTGAAGCGACGAATCGTCGAACACGCGCATGCGCCGCGTCACGCCCATCAGGCCCAGGATGTAGAGCGGCATGAAGGCGAGCCAGAACCCCGTCACCCAGCACCAGAAGCTCACCTTGCCCCAGAACGGGTCGAGCCTGAAGCCGAACGCCTTGGGCCACCAATAGTTGATCGCCGCGAACAGGCCGAACAGCACGCCGCCGATGATCACATTGTGGAAGTGCGCGATCAGGAACAGCGAGTTGTGCAGCACGAAGTCGGCCGGCGGTACCGCGAGCAGCACACCGGTCATGCCGCCAACCACGAAGGTGAGCATGAAGGCGACTGTCCACATCATTGGCAGTTCGAAGCGGATTCGGCCGCGATACATGGTGAAGAGCCAGTTGAAGAGTTTTGCGCCGGTCGGGATCGAGATCACCATCGTCGTGATGCCGAAGAAGCTGTTGACGCTGGCGCCCGATCCCATGGTGAAGAAATGGTGCAGCCAGACGAGGTAGCTCAGGATCGTGATGACGATCGTGGCATAGACCATCGAGGTATAGCCGAAGAGCTTCTTGCCGGAGAAGGTCGAGGTCACTTCCGAGAAGACCCCGAACAGCGGCAGGATCAGGATATAGACCTCGGGATGACCCCAGATCCAGATCAGGTTCACGTACATCATCGGGCTGCCGCCGAAGTCGTTCGTGAAGAAATTGGTACCGGCATAGCGATCGAGGCCGAGGAGCGTGAGCACGGCGGTGAGCACCGGGAAGGACGCGACGATCAGCACGTTGGTGCACAGCGAGGTCCAGGTGAAGACCGGCATCTTCATCAGGCCCATGCCCGGCGCGCGCAACTTCAGGATCGTCACGATCAGGTTGATGCCCGATAGGGTCGTCCCCACACCCGCGACCTGAAGCGCCCATATGTAATAATCGACGCCGACGCCGGGACTGTAGGTAAGCCCCGACAAGGGCGGATAGGCGAGCCAGCCGGTCTGGGCGAACTCGCCGACGAACAGCGATACCATCACCAGCACCGCGCCGCCGGTCGTCATCCAGAAGCTGAAATTGTTGAGGAAGGGGAAGGAGACGTCGCGCGCGCCGATCTGCAGCGGCACGATATAGTTCATCAGGCCGGTGACGAACGGCATCGCCACGAAGAAGATCATGATCACGCCGTGCGCGGTGAAGATCTGGTCGTAGTGATGGGCCGGCAGATATCCGTCCGATCCGTTGAACGCGACCGCCTGCTGGAGTCGCATCATGATCGCATCGGCGAAGCCGCGTAGAAACATCACCAGTCCCAGGATCATGTACATGATCCCGATTTTCTTGTGGTCGACGCTGGTGAACCACTCCTTCCAGAGATAGCCCCAGAGCCGGTAGCGCGTGAGCAGGCCGATCACGGCGAGGCCACCAAGCGCGACGGCCGCGAAGGTCGCGAGGAGGATCGGCTCGTGCAGCGGCAGCACGTCAAGCGAGAGCTTGCCCAGGATCGGGCTGACGGGTGCGGGGTGTTGAATCATGGCTGACCAGCGATCACGAAAGAGGGCGCGGCCGGATTTCGGACGCGAAATTTGGGGCGGGCGGGGTCGACCGATTGGGCAGCGGCAGGCCGGCGCCGGCAAGCGGGGCGAGGTTGCCGGGACGGATCGGCGCGCGCAGCATCGGCGTCATCGGCGCGGCACACATCGCGCCGACGAAATTACGGTTCGCGAACGGCCCGCTGCCGCGACCGGCGAATTTGTCATAGGCCAGCTCGCGCACATTATAGAGGCCGGCCTTGCCCAGCCCGCCGCGCGCGTCGATCGCCATCATGTCGTGCATGCACATCTTGCCTGGCTCGACGCAGAGGTTGGTCACTGCATCGAAGAGCCCGGCTTCGACCTTGGCGAAGCGGCGTACCGGTTCCTGCTCGCTCGGGCGCTCGAGCTTCAGATAGGCGGCGCGATCGAGCGTGCCGCCACCCCGACGCGCCTCGGCCACCCAGGCGTCGAACGCGCCGGGACCAAGGCTGCGGGCGCGGAAGCGCATCGAGGAGAAGCCGGCGCCGCTATAATTGGCCGAGAAACCGCTGAAGTCGCCAGTCTTGTCGAACACGGCGTTGAGCGGCGTCTCCATGCCTGGCATCGCATAGATCTGCCCGGCGAGCGCCGGGATGTAGAAGGAATTCATCACCGACGAGGCGGAGATGCGGAAACGCACCGGCCGGCCGGCCGGCGCCGCCATCTCGTTGACCGTCGCGATGCCGAGTTCGGGATAGATGAACAGCCATTTCCAGTCGAGCGCGACGACCTGCACTTCGAGCGGGCGCACATCCGCCGCGACCGGCTTGCCGGGTGCGGTGCGGGCGAGCGGCCGATAGGGGTCGAGTAGATGGGTGCCCACCCAGGTCAGCGCGCCAAGACAGATGATGATCAGCAGCGGCGCCGCCCAGATGACCAGTTCGAGGCTGGTCGAATGATCCCAGTCGGGGTCGTAGCGCGCTTCCTTGTTGGCGGCACGATAGCGCCAGGCGAACAGGCCGGTCAGGGCCATCACCGGCAGGATGATCACCAGCATCAGGGCGGTGGATGCTATCACCAGATTACCCTGCTGACGCGCGACGTCGCCGGCGGGGTCGAGCACGACCATGTTGCATCCGCCGAGCATTGCGGCTGAGAGGAGCGGCAACAGGAGGCGAATCCGGCGACGAGCGGAGGGGGGGCTGGGGTTGCGCATTCGGCGCGCCTAGTCGGGTTATGCTGCACCGCACATAGGACATTTTGTCCAATCCCCCGAACGGTTCGGAGCAGGCTAGAGGGCCGGAAGCCGGCACACCGGATTCCTGGAATTGAAGAATTGCGCCTGCGCGCCCTGTTGCAGAAAGTTCGAACCCGATGAGCGGTGAAACCGTCCCCACCCTTCAGGCAGAGCGGGATGCGCGCGCGCTGCACGCCCATGGCCACCGTATCGCGCCGGGTGAGATCGCGATCGGCGTGATCATCGGGCGCACGTCCGAGTTCTTCGACTTCTTCGTTTATGCGATTGCCTCGGTGCTGGTGTTTCCGAAGCTGATCTTCCCGTTCCTCGATCCGCTCAGCGGCACGCTGTGGTCGTTCGCGATCTTCGCGCTGGCGTTCCTGGCGCGGCCGGTGGGCACGCTGATCTTCATGGGTGTCGACCACGCTTATGGCCGTGGCACGAAGCTCACCGCGGCGCTGTTCCTGCTCGGGGGCTCAACTGCGGCGATCGCCTTCGTGCCCGGCTATGAGACGATCGGCATCGGCGCCGCCGTGCTGCTCGCGCTCTTTCGGATGGGACAGGGCGTGGCGCTGGGGGGCTCGTGGGACGGCCTCGCCTCGCTGCTGGCGCTCAACGCGCCGGCGAACCGGCGCGGCTGGTACGCGATGATCCCGCAACTCGGCGCGCCGCTCGGCCTGATCGTGGCGAGCCTGTTGTTCGCCTTCTTCGTGTCGGAGCTGTCGGCGGAGGATTTCCTGGGCTGGGGCTGGCGCTATCCGTTCTTCGTCGCCTTTGCGATCAACGTGGTCGCGCTGTTCGCTCGGCTGCGCATCGTGGTGACGCCTGAATATGCGCGGCTCTTCGAAGACCGCGCGCTACAGCCCGCCCCGATCAGCGAGACGCTACGCTTCGAATGGCGCACCGTCGCGATGGGCGCCTTCGCGCCGCTGGCGAGCTTCGCGATGTTCCACATGGTGACGGTGTTCCCGCTTTCCTGGGTGTTCCTCTATACCGGCGACAGCCCCGCGCGCTTCCTGGTGATCGAAGCGGTCGCGGCCGTGGTCGGCACGCTTGCCATCATCGGTTCCGGCCTGCTGGCGGACCGTTTCGGCCGGCGTACCTTGCTCGGGATGTCGGCAGCCGCCATCGCTGCGTTCAGCGGTTTCGCGCCGCAATTGCTCGCGGCGGGCGAGACGGGCGAAATCGCGTTCATGCTGATCGGTTTCGCGCTGCTTGGCCTTTCCTTCGGACAGGCTTCGGGCGCTCTTTCATCGAGCTTCTCGCAGCCGCATCGCTATACCGGTTCAGGTCTGACGTCGGATCTCGCCTGGCTGTTCGGGGCGGGCTTCGCGCCATTGGCCGCACTGCTGCTGGCAAGCCGGTTCGGCCTTCTGGCGGCCGGGGCATATCTGCTCTCGGGGGCTGTCGGCACGCTGCTGGCTCTCTGGCTCAATCGCGAACTGGGCCGTGTCATCGAATAGGATGGGCACGGGCGATGGGACGGCTTCGATCAACCGAAGGTGAAGGCGAACGCCTGGGCCCCGGGGTTGAGGAACTCGATGTCGAAAAGCCGTTCGCGGACCGGGCCTGCCTGCCGGATCAACTGGTACAGCCGCTGCTCGGTCACGATCCCCGAGCCGCCCGGCGTCACGTCGACGCCGTGATCGGCGCCTGGAACCTTGCCGTCGATCGTCACCTTGAACCGGACCGGTCGATGGTCAGCCGATGGCCCCAGCACCAGATGGAGATCCCGCGCCCGGAAGCGATAGGCGATCCGGCCGCCCGCGGCATCGGCGGATGCATGCTCGGCGCCGATCGTCCACCTGCCGGCCAGAGCCCAGTCATTGAGTCTGGAAAGCGCCGGCGCCGTATAGTCATGGGGAGCATCCCTGATGCCACCGCCGGGCGATATGAAATTCTCCGCCCGCGCATAGCCGATATAGGTTTCGGGTGACCGGACGTCCCGGCCGCTGGCAGCGCCAACGCCGCGCGCATCGACCTTGACGATGGTCATGTCGCCGACGGCATTGCCGTTTTCGGCGAGGAGGCGCTGGATCACCTTCTCGGATTCGGCATAACCGCCCTCGCCGAAATGATGATAGCGGATGCGGCCCTGGCCATCGATGAAATAATGCGCCGGCCAATAGCGATTGGAGAAGGCGCGCCAGATCGCGCGATCATTGTCGAGCGCGACCGGATAGCCGATACCGAGATCGCGAACCGCGGCCCGCACATTGGCGGGGTCCTTCTCGAATGCGAACTCGGGTGCATGCACCCCGATCACCACCAGCCCCTGCGCCTTGTATTTTTCCGCCCAGGCCCGGACATAGGGGAGCGTGCGCAGGCAGTTGATGCATGAATAGGTCCAGAAATCGACAAGCACGACCTTGCCGCGCAGTTCCTCCCGCGTCAGCGGCGGCGAGTTTATCCATTCCGTCGCGCCCGACAGGGGCGGCATCACGCCTTCGATCGCCAGCGCGTTCCCCTCCGCCATGGCGGCTGACGGCATGTCCTTGCCTGGATTGAACCGGTCGAGCAGCGACTGCTCGACGCTCGCCGTGCCCGACAGCGAGAGACGGGTGAGCAGTCCGGTATCGAGCCCCAGCGCGATCGCCGCGACACCGAGAAGGACTGCCGCGCCAAGCCCGCGCCGGATCCATTCGCTGATCCCCAGCGACCGCTTCATCGCCGCAAAGACCTTGCCGCCCACCAGCAGGGCAAGCGCCAGCGAGGTCGCCGCGCCGGCGGCATAGGCAAGCAGCAGCAGCGTCGTCTGCGCGCTCGCGCCCTGCAGCGCGGCACCGGTCAGGAGGAGGCCGAGGACCGGCCCGGCGCAGGGCGCCCAAAGCAGGCCCGTCGCGACGCCAAGCAGCAGCGACGCGGCGAAAGTCGATGCGGCGTTCCGGCCCGCGGTCGCCGATTGCGAAAGCCGCGAGCCAAGCTGGACCAGCGGCCGGGTCGCCTGATCGGCGAGGGCGGGAAACAGCAGCAGCAACCCGAAACCGGCCAGGATGACCAGTGCCGCCAGTCGCCCATAGCTGTTCGCCTGCACAGCCCAGCCGCCGCCGACCGAAGCCAGGGTGGCGACCCCGGCAAAGGTGACCGCCATGCCGAGCAGGAGTGGCAGGCCGCTGCGGGCGAAGGGCTGGTCGGCGCGTGCGAAGACGAACGGCAGGACCGGCAGGATGCAGGGGCTGACGATCGTCAGCGCACCGCCAAGATAGGCCAGGAGGAAAAGGATCATGAGCGTGCGCTTCCGGCCGTTGGAGTCGATTCCTATACGTCGCAGATGCGGCGTCGGTTACCTCCCACAGTCTTTTCTCGCAGAGAAGGCTATGGCTGAAAACGCCGATCATGGAATAGGTCGCCCAGACTGGCGAGTGCGGGGCAAGGGAGTCTTTCAGGTGACGGATCAGGAGCCAATCCATCTTTTCTCTTACGGGACGCTGCGCCGTTCCGACGTTCAGATGGCGTCCTTCGGCCGGCTCCTTGACGGATCGGAAGACGCCTTGCCGGGATATCGCGCGGCCTTGGTGGAGATCACCGACCCTATGGTCCTGGCGACCAGCGGTGAGCGTTTCCACCCGATCATCGAGCCGAGCTCTTCACCCGATGACGAGGTGCGCGGTACCGTTTTCCGGATCACCGAGGCTGAACTCCGGGCCGCCGACGCTTACGAGGTTTCGGACTATGTACGGGAGCGCGTAAGGCTGAAATCGGGCGTCGATGCATGGGTCTATGTCAGTGCGGCAAATCGGCGCCAGGCAGGTCGCCTGGAATCCCTGATCGTCGCCGAGGAGCGAGCCTTTGGCCTTCTCGACACGCTGGAGAGAGCCGGTGTCATCGCCGCTGGCCGGACGGAACTGGAAATCGAGCGAGACATCTTCACCATCGCGTCGCGGGATTTCGGGGTGCGCGAGCATTGGCACGACCGGGTCGTGCGCGCCGGGATCAACGCCTTGTGCATAGCCGGCGAAGAGGCCCCCGATCGCGTCGTTGCCGAGGATGATATCGTCTTTCTCGATCTCGGGCCGGTGTTCGAAGGGTGGGAAGCGGATGTGGGGCGCAGCTATGTCGTCGGCAACGATCCGGAAAAACACAGGCTCGTCGCGGATCTCGAGATAATATTCGGCCTGGTCGAACGGCGGTTCGAGAAAGATCGGGACATTACGGGCGCTCAGCTCTACGCCGCAGCGCTGGAGGAAGCGGAGAAACGCGGCTGGCGGTTCGGCGGGAAGATCGCCGGCCACCTCGTCGGCAGGTTTCCCTATGCGCGCTCTCCCGCCGCGAGGGATGGTGGTCGAATCAGCCCCGGCAACCCGCAGCGGATGCGCGATCCCGATCCCAACGGACAGCCGCGTCACTGGATCCTCGAAATTCACCTCGTATCGCCTGACGGCTCCTTCGGCGGTTTCTACGAAAGACTTTTGCGGAGAACCCAAGGCGTTTAGCCCCGACGAGACTTGGTGAGGTTCGGTCGCGCCCTTCATTCCTGCGCTGGTGCCAGACTGGCCGCTTGATCCTCCGGCGTTTGCTACGGGCGTCAGGGCAGAGTTTGCCAATCCGACGATCGAACCAGCCGGAATCGTCCGTGAGATTGAGTCGAGCTTGCGGCTATCGCGCCGTTCCCGTCGTGACAGGGCGATTGCCCGCTATGCCTCAGGCGTGAAGCCCTCATCTGCCCGGCACAGGTCAACCCATTGGGCGTCGGTCAGGGCGGCCAGCCGCTCCGGCGTCAGGCAGACCGAGGCCGTACGGGAACCAGCGGCCGGATAGACGCTGTCGAAGCTCCTCAGCGAAATATCGCAGTAGATTGGTAGCGGGTTCGCCAGTCCGAACGGGCAAACGCCGCCTGGGGGATGGCCTGTGACGAACTCTACCTCGTCTGCGCCGAGCATGCGCGGGCGGCCACCCAGCGTCGCCTTGGTCTTGCTATTGTCGAGCCGGGCATCGCCGCGGGTCACGACCAGTATGACGGTTTCCTTGACCCGCAGCGACAGCGTCTTCGCGATGCGGCCGGGTTCGACACCGAGCGTGGCGGCGGCCTCG
This sequence comes from Sphingomonas sp. QA11, assembly GCF_028473665.1. Taxonomy (GTDB): domain Bacteria; phylum Pseudomonadota; class Alphaproteobacteria; order Sphingomonadales; family Sphingomonadaceae; genus Sphingomonas; species Sphingomonas phytovorans. The sequence continues at coordinate 1,348,175 of NZ_CP098774.1, forward strand.
GCGACTGTCGCCGTGCTCGCCGCCTGCTCGATGATCGCGATATCGGGGGCCTTCTCCGCGAAGAAGGCCCTGACCGATTCGAGGCTCATCAGGCGTTGATCTTGTCCTTGAGCGCCTTGGCTGCGGTGAAACCGAGCTTCTTCGAGGCGGCGATCTGGATGGTGGCGCCATTGGCCGGGTTGCGGCCTTCGCGCGCTGGGCTCTGCTTCACCTTGAACTTGCCGAAGCCGTTGAGCGAGATTTCTTCGCCGGCGACGGCCGCGTCGGTGATCGCACCGAGGACGGCGTCGACCAGCTTCTTCGCGTCGGCCTTGGTCAGGTCGTTGGCTGCGGCGATCTTGTCGGCGAGGTCGGCGTTGTTCATTTGTATCTCCATTGAAATGAAGCGACGCCCGCTAGCGATGACGGTGCCGCAGGTCCATGGCAAATCAGGCAAACGCGTCGAACTTTTCGTCGCGCCGGTCGCCGGAGGCGGCATGGCGATATGACGAGGCGCGTTGACTTGCCTCGCGGGTCTCGGTCGTGTCATCCTGGACGAGACGCGAACGACAAAGGATCGCGGGGCTTTTGACGAGAGGATTGGCGATGGTGCGATCGGGGCTTGCGATGGCGCTCGGCCTTGCCCTTTCCGCCTGTGGCGGTGCCGGCATGGACGGCAATGCGGCTGATAATGCTGCAGCCAAGGTGATCACCGCTACCGACAATGTCGCCACCGGCGGTCCGGCACCTGGAGCGCTTGACGTCTGGACGGGCAAGCATCCCTCGGAAAAGATCGACGGCGTCACCTTTCTTGGCCAGCCATCGGTCAAGGCGGCGGTTATTGCCGTCGTTCCCAGCGGGAAGGTCCGCGATTTCGTGTTCGGATATAACGGCCCCGATGCGCCGATCGTGAAAAAGGACGGACGTCTCCTCGCCTGGGGCTGCGAAGCGCATAATTGCGGCTATCACAACTGGTCGATCGCGATCACCCCGGACGGATCGAACGCCGAAGTCTGTTTCTACCAGGATGACGCGAAAGCCGATGGCCCGTCGACCTGGTATGTCGCGGGCGGCAAGACCGAACAACGGCCGGGGAATTGTCCGTCCCAATAGCCGGCCATGCATGGCGCCGCCGTCTCGCACGTCAGCGGGGAATTCATATCGCCTTCGCCATGCGCGTCGTTAAACCAAGCTTCGTTTGATCGATCGCTTGGCTTCCCGTGAGAAGACAGGAGCACCATTATCGAAGGCCTTGATCGTCTCGACGATGTCGAACGCCGCCGATGTCGATCTTACTTCAAAGGCGATGCGAATCTCGCAATTCCAGTCGTCGCGGCGATAGCGGCTGACCCGCTCGCCCGACCAGATGCCACTATTGGGATCGCCACGCGTAATCCTCGCGACCGTATTGGGACCATAGCCTGATAGTTGCGTGCCATTGGCGCAGGTCCGGGGCTTGTCGGGCCAGACACCCGAGACGCTCAGCCGGCCATCCTCGTCGGTCGTCTTCACCACGACGTCGCCCTTGTCCGGCGCGATCGGCACGATACGGACCGGCATCGCCGCTTCGATCGGCGGCGACACGCGGATCGGCAGGGTCAATGTGCTGCCCCCCGGCTCCAGCGTGAGTGTCGGGCTGTCGGGAGAGGGCCAGGCCAACGGCCACAGCCCCTCGGAGATGGCGAGCCTCAGGCGTTCGCCCGCCTTCAGCCGCTGGGCAATGAACCCGAGCGAAATCTCCACCTCGACTGGCTTGCCCGGGATCAGCCGGCGCGGCGCATCATGCCCATCGCGATGAGTCAGGTTGAGCAGGCCATAGGCAAGCCGCCACGACGTGCCGTCCGGCATCACCTTGCACAGCCGCGCGGCGACCTGCGCGACCGGCTTGTCGGCGGCCACGCGCAGCCTGACCGTCGGGACGCCTAGCAGATCCATATCGGCCTCGAGCGGCGCAAGGTCATAAGTGATCGAAAGAGCATCGTCGGCCCGCTGGTCGCCCGGCATTTCCTCCTGTCCGAAGGGCACCCATTCCGGCGTTTTCAGTCCGACCGCATTGTGCGATTGATGGCGGCGTGTGGAAGCTGGCCCGGGGCTTGGCGAGAGACCCTTGTCGGTCAGATATAGCCTGCGCGGCCGGATATGTCGCGATGGCCACACCGCTTCCGCCGCCCACTCGCCCGGCATCTCGCCCGGGGCGGATTGGGCAGCGGTTGCGGTCGGCCGGTAGAAGCGCAGCATGGGCTCTTCCATGATGCCGGTGTCTTCGCCGCGCAGCCACTGCGACCACCAGCGTATCTCCTCGAACGCCCAGTCGAGCGCCGGGCCGGGGCCACGGAGCCAGGGATAGGTATGGCCCCAGGGGCCGACCAGCGCCTTGCGGAGGCAGGTGAGGCCTTCGAGCAGTCGTGGCACCGAATGGACATAGGCGTCGGCCCAGCCGCCTACGACATAGGTCGGGCATTTCACCGCGGCATAGTCGAACCTGAGCGATCCGTGCCGCCAATAGGCATCCTCGTGCTGATGCTCGGTCCAGCGGGCGATGATCGGCGGGGACGCCTCGAGCCGCTCCTGCCACATCCGTTTCCAGGCCGGGCCGGCAATGGCAGGGTCCGGTGGGCCGGCCATGACGGCCTTGAAGTTGGTCCCCCATTTGAAGTTCGTCAGGCCGAGGCAGCCCCCGATATAATGGGCGTCGTCGGTGTAGCGACGGTCCGAACAGGCCATCGGCATGATCGCCTTCAGCGCAGGCGGGTTGAGCATGGCGGTCTGGAGCGTGGAAAAGCCGCCCCAGGAAATACCGCGCATGCCGACCGAACCGTTGCACCAGGGCTGGCTGGCAAGCCAGGCGATGATCTGCGCGGCGTCATCCTGCTCGCTCGCGAGATATTCGTCGTGCAGCAATCCCTCGGAATCACCCGAGCCGCGGATGTCGATACGGGCAAAGCCGATGCCGTGGCTGGCGAGTGTTTCGCCCCAATAATCGTCCGCCGCGCTATAGGCATCGCGGGTACGATAGGGGATATATTCGAGGACGACCGGTGCCGGTTTCGTCTCCGCATGAGCCGGCAGCCAGAGCCGGCCGCACAGCCGGATACCGTCGCGCATCTCTATTCGCACGACATCGATGCGTTTCACCTCGCCCTTTTCAGGCAGATTCCAGGGTGCGCGGCCACCGGCCCGGGCGACCGCGCTTCGCCCGAGGGCAAGCCCGGCGACTGTCGCTGCCAGAAAATCCCGGCGTGAATTCAGCATGGTCATGACCCCCTCCGCCCCGGAAAACCGGCATCCATGCCGTTCACCGGTCGTTTTCGGCACAGCCTGCGGGGAACCTCCTCGCGTCACCAATGCCTTTTTGCAATGCCATCATAGATTTTCGGTGGCGCGCTGATAGACAGGCGAGCTTATCCTGCGCCGCGCCATCCCGCTCTGCCCGAGATATCGAATTTCGGGACACCTGTTCTGCCCACAGCCGTCGACGATCCTCCATCCGCGCCCCGGGAACCGACCATTGCCCAGGCCAGGCAGATGCTGGGTACCGATCCGGCTGGGGCGGTGGCGGTCGCGCGAGCGCTTCTGAAACGCGCTCCTCACGCGATGGAGATACGCTTCATCCTCGGCGCGGCGCTTCGCCGCTGCGGCGATCTGCGCGAAGCGCTGGCGGTGCTTGCTCCGCTCACCGACGCTCGGCCTGACGCATGGGGGCTCCACTACGAACACGGGATGACGCTGGCGGCGCTCGGTCAGGAGGCAGCCGCGTCCGCCGCTCTGACGCGCGCGACCGCGGCCAATCCCAATTCGTCGCTGGCATGGCATGCCCTTGGAGATCAGCTGCTCCTGACCGGCCAGCCGGTCGACGCCAGGGAGGCTCAGTCGCGCCCGCTGCCGGGCAGTCTCGGCGACGGGATGTTTGCCGAGGGAGCGAGCGCGCTGTTCGACGGTCGCGAGGGTGCGACGGACATGTTGAGGACGCGCTTCGGTCTGGACCTGAACGATGTGGCGGCACTGTGCCTTCTGGCCGATGTCGGTATGCGCCTGGGGCGTGACGAGTCCGTTCTGCCGCTCCTCGCGGCCGCGACCCGGCTTGCGCCCGGCTATCTCCCGGCATGCTATCGTGAGGCGATTGTTCGTCATCGGCTTGACCGGCCGCAGGCAGCCCTTGCGGCGATCGATCCGGTGATTGCCGCGCGGCCCGGTGTCGCCTTGTACCAGGCACTGCGTGCGGCGATTCACTTGCAACTCGGGTACGAAGGGCAGGCGGTGGAGGATTTCGCCGCGGCGCTTGCGCTTGATCGGAACGATGCTCACGTCTGGCACGGCTATGGTCACGCCCTACGCGCGGTCGGACGACAGGCCGATGCCGTGGACGCCTATCGCCAGGCGCTCGCCCGGGCGCCGGCGTCTGGTGAAGTCTATTGGAGCCTCGCCAATCTCAAGACCTGGCGTTTCGAATCCGCGGATGTCGATCGCATGGAAACTCTTCTCTCGGACAGGGAGCTGTCTTCGGAGGATCGCTGCTACCTGCATTTCGCGCTCGGCAAGGCAAAGGAGGACGACGCGCGTTTCGCCGATTCTTTCGAGCACTATCGGCAGGGAAACGCGGCGCGACGCGTGACGCTTCCCTATGACGCGGCGGCCCATGCCGATTTCGTCCATCGCACGATCGCGACGTTCAGTCCGGATTTCCTTGCGGCACGATCGGGCGTTGGCCTTGATTCCGCCGCTCCGATCTTCGTGCTCGGCATGCCGCGATCGGGGTCAACGCTGATCGAACAGATCCTGGCCAGTCACAGCGCGGTCGAGGGCGCGTCCGAATTGCCGGACGTCACGGCAATGGCACGGCATCTGGCGAGGCGCGAGAGCAAGTCGCATGCCTATCCCGGTTCGCTTGCGGATATGCCGCCGGTCGCTTTTGCCGAACTCGGCGCAGAATATCTTGAACGGACGCGTGTGCGGCGATCTTCGGGGCGGCCTTTTTTCGTCGACAAGTTTCCCGGCAATTTCCTCCATGTCGGGCTGATCCACCTGATGCTGCCAAAGGCGCGGATTATCGATGTGCGCCGCAACCCGCTCGCTTGCTGCGTCTCGTTGTTCAGGCAATGCTTTGCCCAGGGGCAGGCGTATAGCTACGACCTGGCCGATCTCGGCAGCTACTTCGTTCAGTATGAAAAGCTGATGGCGCACTTCGCCACGGTTCTTCCCGGTCGCATCCTGCGCGTGTCGTACGAGGATCTGGTCGACGATCCGGAGCTTCAATCGCGCCGGCTGCTCGACTATTGCGGGCTCGATTTCGAGATGGGCTGCCTGAGGTTCTTCGAGACCGACCGGGCAGTCCGGACGCCGAGTTCGGAGCAGGTGCGACGCCCGATCTTTCGCGACGGGCTTGATCAATGGCGTCGTTTCGAGCCATGGCTCGGGCCGCTGGTCGGAGCCTTGGGGGCGCTCCCGGACGAAGGCGCGGCGCGGCCATGATGCCTATATTGGATGCGCCCATCCGATTATTTTGCTTTCCGCTTGGGCCGAATCGCGAGACCTTCGGCATCAATCGGGGGCAGGCCCCGGACAATCACAAGCTGACGCCCATGCAGGCTCGAGGCTGTGACGGACGGGCCTGATATACACTTTCGTCAAAATGGGGGGCTAATGACAAAGTCATATGAAAAATCGGGCCGGATGAGCCGTCGTGCGCGGTTGCTGGCGATCCTGATGGTATCCGGTGCAAGCCTTGTGGCGGTCGCGCCCGGCACTGCCTTCGCTGCTTCCGATCCTTCCCCGGCGACCCCTCCGGTAGCGACACAGGCCCAGGACGCAGAGGGTGCACCGGCAGACTCGGCTAAGAGCGGGGAACTCGCCGATATCGTCGTCACCGCCAATCGCTCCGGCGCCGAATCCCTGCAGAAGGTGGCGATGGCCGTCTCCGTGGTGAACGTCGACCAGATCACCAAGTCGGGGCAGGGCAACCTGTCCGATCTCGCCAAGTTCACGCCCTCGCTGTCCATCACCGAAGGCGCGCCGGGCTACCAGAAGTTCAATATGCGCGGCCTTTCGACGGGCGGCTATGCCTCGTCGGACACATCCGATCGCTCACTGGTCGCAGTGTATCTCGACGACACGCCGATCTCGGTGCAGGGGCAGACGCCCGACCTCAAGGTCTATGATCTTGAGCGCGTCGAAATCCTGCGCGGGCCGCAGGGAACGCTCTACGGGGCCGGCTCGATGGCCGGTACCGTCCGGTTCGTGACCGCCAAGCCCGATCTCAACCGGATGTTCGGAACGGCCGAAGCCGGTGTCTCGACGACCGAGCACGGGGCGGCCAGCTACAATTTTCGCGGGATGGTCAATCTGCCCGTCGTGTCCGATCAGCTTGCGGTGCGGGCGAATTTCTATGTCGGTCGCGACGGCGGCTACATCGACAATATCGGCACCTACAACAAGCAGAATGCCAACAGCAATCGCACCTATCAGGGGCGCGTCGCCATCCGCTGGACGCCCACTCCCGACCTGACGTTTGATGCGAGCATGACCTATGAGCGCAGCATCGCGAACGGCCTCAGCACGGGCCTGAGCGGACTTGCGCCCTACACCGTCTCGACCAACGGGCCAGAGGGTACCGACGATCGTTTCCGGCTCTACACGCTGGGCGCCGACTATGATGTCGGTTTCGCCAACCTGGTCGTCACCGGTGCCTATACCGATCGTGCGATCGGCTTCGATGCCGAGCCCGGTCCGCAGATCGGCTATTTCTTCCAGGACTATAGCGGCGGTACGCTGCCGATAAGTTCGACCACCTATCCGCTGTTCAAGGCACCGACCAAGTACGACCAGTCGGTCACCAACAAGATCCCGGCCGAGCTGTATCAGATCGATCAGAAGCTCAAGGACTATATGGGCGAAATCCGCCTGGTTTCGAAGGATGGCGGCGCGGTCAAATGGACCGTTGGTGCTTTCTACGAGAAGCAGAAGCGCCATCTCCGGCAGGATATCCCGACGCCCGGCTTCGATACGCTTTCCTACATGAATTACTTCTACGGCCCGTTCAACACGCCGAACGGCAAATATGATTCGAAGCTGGTCGATGGCGCGTTCCAGTCGAACGACATCTTCTCGGGCCTCCAGGACATCGACGAGCACCAGATTGCGGCTTATGCCGACGGCACCTGGCACGTCACCGACAAGCTCGATCTGACGGCTGGCCTGCGCTACTTCAACTTCAAGGAAAAATATTACCTATTCGAGGCCGGCGTCTATGGCGTGGTCAACCATGTGCCGTTGACGACGAACGCAACGCTGAAATCGGACGGCGTCAACCCGCGCGGGAACATCTCCTACAAGATCAACGACAATGTCATGATCTATGGCGAGGTCGCCAAGGGCTTCCGCTATGGCGGCGGCAACCAGCCGGTGCCGCTTGGCACGCAGGGCGTTGCCGGCCAGTGCACCCAGAATCTCGCGGCTTATGGGTATAGCGCCGCACCGCTGACCTTCGGGCCCGACAAGCTCTGGAACTACACGATCGGCGAAAAGGCCAAGCTCGCCGGGGGGCGGATCACCCTGAACGCCAGCGCTTATTATATCGACTGGTCCGACGTGCAGACCCGCCTGCGCCTCGATTGCTCCTATTTCTTCACTGACAACAAGGGCAAGATCACCAGCAAGGGTGTCGAGCTGGAGACGATGATCAAGGCGAGTCCGGAGATCACCCTGGTCGGCAGCGGATCTTACAACAGCTCAAAGGCCAAGGGCGATATCCCGACGGTCGGTGCGTTCGATGGCGACCGGACGCCTTATTTCCCGGCCTGGACCGGCTCGGCATCGATCTTCTACGATCGGGATGTCGGCCCGGGCCAGTTGCATCTCCAGGCGAGCTATCAGTACCAGTCCGAGCAATATACGACGTTCAACAATTTCGCGACCAAGATCGTGAACGGGGTCCTGACCAAGAACGGCCCGAACTCGTCCTATGCGGTCATCCCGGAATCGAACAATGTCAGCGCGTCGATCGCCTATGATATCGGCAATATCGAGCTGGGCGTGTTCGGCAATAACCTGACCAATGGCGTGAAGATCACCAACGTCGCCCGCGCCACCTATTACCAGGTCTATCAGGCGGGCGACCGGGTAACCTATGCTCGGCCGCGGACGATCGGTTTCCGGGCGAAGGTGAAGTTCTGAGGCTTTTGCCCAGAAGGTCGAAGGGGGTGGCGCATGCCGCCCCCTTTTTTGTCTGCGCCTGACGAGAACGGACTGAAGCAGATCCTTCGCGCCGTGATGAAGGAACGTTGGAGAGTTTTGTCATGCCTGTCTGGGCATGACTGCTCGGGCATGAGGAATATTATAAAATAAAATCATATTCTTGTGCGCGTAATGTGTCGTATTTGTTGTTGGAGAGTGTGACATAATCAGTGCGGCGGAGCATGGCGATTCAGGGCAAAACCTTCCCGCTCAGGCGATGCCGTCGATACCATGCCGCACTCTGGCTGCCGATCAGGCGGGCGAGATCGCCTTCCACGATCGCCATGTCGACGACATGGAAGCCCCAGTCGGGATAGTCGGTGTCGCCGACCGTCGCGGTGCCGATAACGGTGTCGGCGAGGTCGGTCGCGGTGCCCGATTCTACATGAACCGACAGATAGGAAAAGCCATTCCGGACCGTGCATTCGGCCGATAAAAGGCCCGGCATCCGCACGAAGCGGGTTGGCACTGACTTGCCCTTTGCCGACCAGATGGCAGGCTGCTTGAACTGCGCGACGCCGCCGCGCCACCATGGGAAGCCGAGCAGGGGATCAAGCGGTGCCTTGCCGCCCTCCAGCTTCGCCGGGTTGGTGCACCCCGCCTCCAGTTCGGCAACCGACGTGCCGATCAGCGGCGAGCGGCCGAACAGGCCGTTCGCCGGTGGCGGATTGGTGTCGCGATAGCTTGCCCAGGTGAGGACGCATCCGGTCTCAGCCCCCGAACGGCAGAGCGGCGTGGCCTTGAGGTCGCCGCCGACATGCTTGCCATAGGGTACCATCACCGAGACACCGGGCAGGATCGCGGAGAGCATGCGTCGCTGGATTGGCTTGCCGTCGATCTCTTCGACCAGCAGACGCTTCAGCATCGCCGAGCCCTGACTGTGTCCGACGAGCACGAACGGGCGTCCGCCATTGTCACGCGCCAGATAATCGCGCCAGGCCGCAAGAACATCGGCATAGGGCAGGGCGAAGTCCTCGGCCGACGGCGCGACACCCTTGCGCATAGCAGCCCGCAGCGCCGGCAGCGTCACCTGGCGGTAGATCGGTGCGAAGATACGGCACTTGTCGCGGAGCGGGGCGGCCTGCGAGGCGACCATGCCCTGTTCCTGGCGATCCGGAATCATGTCGCTGTGCATCGTCTCGTCCATCGACGTGGTCGGATAGACATAGAAGCAATCGGCCCTGGGCTGGCTTGCCGTCACGGGCCGGTCGGCCTTGATCGCACCCTCAACGGCGATGACCGTCGCGGCCATGTCACCCGAGCAGACGTCAGTCCGGCGGGGCCGACACAGCCAGGTTTCGGGACGACGATAGTCGTTCGGCGCGGGTGCCTGCGCGGCCGTCGCGGCGATCAGGAGAAACAGGCTCATGGTCGATCCTTAAGGCTGGCGGTCAATCCCGAAACACGATGGTGCGCGCGCCATTGGCGAGCACGCGGCCGCTGAGATGAAGGCCGACCGCGCGGGAGAGAACCCGCCGCTCGATATCCCGGCCCTTGCGCACCAGGTCCTCGGCGGTGTCGGCATGGCTGATGCGCTCGACATCCTGTTCGATGATCGGCCCTTCGTCGAGATCGCCGGTGACGTAGTGGGCCGTCGCGCCGATCACCTTCACGCCGCGCGCGTGGGCCTGATGATAGGGCTTGGCGCCCTTGAAGCCGGGCAGGAAGCTGTGATGGATATTGATGCAGCGATCGGCGAACTTCGCCGACAGTTCGTCCGACAATATCTGCATGTAGCGCGCGAGCACGACCAGGTCGGCTCCGGTCGCCTGATAGACCTCCCAGATCCGGGCTTCCTGCTCCGGCTTCGTCGCCGCGGTGACGGGAAGATAGTGGAAGGGGATGCCGTCCAAGTCGAGCGTGGCGAAGGTTTCCGCCGGGTGATTGGAGACGATTCCGACCACGTCCATGTCGAGCTCGCCGATGCGGCGGCGATAGAGCAGGTCGACCAGGCAATGATCGAATTTCGAGACGAGGATCAGCACCTTCTGCCGTTCCGCCGCCGGGCGCAGCGTGAGCGTGATGCCGTAGCGGTCGGCCAGGTTGTCGAACCCGCGCTGGAGGACCGCGAGGTCGGTGCCGCCCGGAAGGGCGAAGGCGGTGCGCATGAAGAAACCACCCAGTTCCGCGTCGTTATACTGGCTGGAATCGGTGATATTGCCGCCGCAGGCGAAGATATGCGCGGAAACGGCGGCGACGATGCCCGGCTGGTCCTGGCAGGATAAAGTAAGGATGAAATGCTGCGCTGGCATCGGGGCTCCAAGTAGCGATGAAAGGGATCAGGCGGTTGCGGCGGTCAACTGGATCCGCTGGCCGTCCGCGACGTAGGTCCGGACGCTGGTCCAATAGTGATAGGCAGCCCAGAAGCCGGTCAGCGACAGCGCCATCAGGGCATAACGCAGGGATTCGGCATTGCTGTGCAACGGCCCGGCGAGCGTGTCGCTGATCCAGCCGACCACCAGTGGCGCCACAATCAGATTGGCCACGTTCGCGGTCAGGAGACTGATCGCCATGCCCTGTGCCCGCATCGAGCAGGGTAGGAAATTGAGCAGCAACGCCATGGTCGGCCCGACATAGAGATAGATGGCCGGCACCACGATCCACAGCATCAGCGTCGCGACCCACAGTGAATGAGTCCAGTAGATGACGAAGGACGGGATGGTCGAACACAGGGTTATGCCGGCGAGGAACCAGGCGATGCGTTTCGGCTCGCGCATCTGCGGCATGGCGCAGATCGCGCTGGTCGCCAGCGTCGCGGCGATGCCTGCCCAGAGATAGATCGTGCCGAGCCGGGCGCCCGCCTCCGCTGTCGTCAGCCCGTAGTTTCGTTCGAGAAAAGTCTGGGTCCAGTACATCAGGCCCCAGCCCCACAGGCAGATGACCGTGCCCGCCGCGTTGATGTGCCAGGCCGAGCGCTGCGACCAGAGGAAGCGCAGCGTCTCGCCGAGCGAGGTCTTTTCCTCGGTGATCGGGTCGACGCACTCGAAGCGCCCGCGCACGGGCTCCCGAACAGTGAGGAAGATGATCAACCCGAACAGCACACCGGGCGCGCCGAGCGCGATGAAGGCGGCGCGCCAGCTGTGGAAATGATCGACGATCTGGCCGGCGACGTTCGAGCCGAGCCAGGCGCCGAGCGGGAGGCCGAGCGCATAGACCGTCAGCGCGAAGGCCCGACGATCGCGCGGGAAATAGTCGGCGATGATCGAGGTAGACGGGGGCGTGCCACCGGCCTCGCCGATCCCCACGCCAATGCGCACCAGCAGGAACTGCCAGAAATTCTGGGTGAGACCGAGCAACGCGGTCATCAGCGACCACAGCCCCATCGCGACGGCGACGATGTTGCGCCGGTTGGATCGATCGGCGAGCTGGGAGATCGGGATGCCGACGGTAATGTAGAACAGGGCAAGCGACACTCCGGTCAGCCAGCCCACCCCGGTATCGGAAAGGTTGAATTCGATCCTGATCGGTTCAAGGACCGTCGAGACGACATAGCGATCGGCGATGTTCAGGGCATAGACCAGGCCGAGGACGAGCACGACATACCAGCGGACGGATTCCAGACGCGGCGTAGTCGGTGTCATTATCTGCCCCCCTTAGTCCCCGGTCATGCCGGGTTGTTTGCGCCCGCCCATAGCTCGGTCAGGGCAGGCGCGTAGCTGCTTGCCATAAAGACTTCACATGCCGTGTCGCGTGTCACAGCGATCCAGACCGGTATGTGATGGATCGTCGTTGCCGCGACCTGGCCGATGCCGAAGCTCGGATCCTCGGCGTCGAAGCAACCGCTGACCATGAGGAGCGTGCGCCAGCCGGGGCCGCTGAGCGTCGCGCGAACGAGGCCGCCGCCGATCGTTGTCGCTGCACCGCTGTCAGCGATCCGGACAGCGATATCGTCGGCACGTTCGCCGGCGTCGATCAGCCACCAGCGCCTCGGCTCGACCTGAAGCAAACGGATTCCGTTCTCGGCCGGGGGGGCATCGGCAGCCCAGAGATCAAGGACGATCACGTCGCCTGCCGGCGCGGTGGTGACGGACACATCAATCACGATAACGTGTTCCCTCGCCATCGTAGAAAACCGGGTCGGTCACCGTGACTCGGACATGCTGGTCGCGGGTCGGCGAGGAGGCGAGCAGGACATCGCCCTTGTGGGCCTGGCCATCGACCAGCAATCCAAGCGCGATCGCGCCGTTGCCCAGCACGCGACCTGCCGCGGATGTGACATGACCCTGCACCGGCGCGCCTGTCGCCGCGATCAGCATCGATCCTTCGGGGATTGCCTCGTCATGCGCTTCCAGGCCGACCAGTTGCATCCGTCCGTCGGCAGACAATGCCGGTCGAGTGAGGCCAGCGCTGCCGATGAAGCCGGCGCTCTTGCGCAGCATCCGGCCAAGCCCGAGGTCGTGCGGTGTCGTGCGGCCATCGGCCTCGGCGCCGATCACGATATGGCCTTTCTCGATGCGCAGGAACTCAAGCGCTTCCAGGCCATAGGGGCAGCCGCCGTGCGCGCGCGTTTCGGTTTCAAGCGCATCCCACACCGGCGCTGCTTCGCTGCCCGCAGCATAGATTTCGAAGGCGCGTTCGCCGCTATAGCTTGCGGCGAGGACCAGTACCGGGACGCCGGCGATCGTTGCGTCGGCAACGCCCATATGGGCCGGCGGATCGATGCCGGCCAGCGTCGCGAGAATATCGCGCGCGAGCGGCCCGGCCAGCGCGATGCCTGCAAGATGTTCCTGCTGTGCCACCACCGACACGCGCAGATGCGGGGCCAGTACGCGATGCGCATAGCTCAGATGGGCCTCCATCCGGTCCGCGCCGCCGGTCGAACTGGTGAGCAGATAGCGGTTTTCCTCCAGCCGCCAGAAAGTGCCGTCGTCCATCACCATGCCGTCTTCGCGCAGCATGATGGTGTAGCGCCCTCGTCCGACCGCGAGCTTCACTCCCGTAGCGCAGACGATTTCGAGCAGGGCCGCCGCGTCGGGGCCTGACACGGCAAACTTCGCGAGGGTGGAGACGTCGACGATACCGGCGGCGGTGCGCACCGCGCGGGCTTCGCGCGTGGCCGCGTCATGCAACGTCTCGCCTGCCAGCGGATAGGCACGGGGACGATGCCAATAGCCGAGCGGCTGCCAGATCGGGTCGAGCCGTTGGTGCCGGTCGTACAAGGCAAGGCGGCGGCTCGGCGCGGCATGCCCACCTCCATCGGCGCCAACAAGCGTGCCCAGGGTAAGCGGCGTGAAAGGAGGACGGAAGGTCGTGAGGCCGGCTTGCGGGATATCGACCCCGGCGGCGCCGGCGAGGCGGGCGAGGGCGGCCATGTTGCTGGTCTTGCCCTGGTCGGTCGCCATGCCCAGCGTGGTGTAGCGCTTGAGATGCTCGACCGAGCGATAGCCCTCCCGCCAGGCGAGATCGATATCGGCGGCGGTCACGTCGTTCTGGAAATCGATGAAGCTGTGCTTGGGATCGGGCAGGGCGGCAGTGGCCGGGGCGATGGCCGCAACCGCGCCGGCCGCGGCGCCTACGCTGGTCACCGCCTGACGCGAGGCACCAGGTACGAATGCCTGGATATCGCCGCGCCAGTCGAGCGCGCCGCCCGCTTGGCTGTGGAGATGCACGACCGGCGTGAAGCCACCCGACATGGCGAGCAGATCGGCATCGAACCGCCGCCTGTCCGTATCGATCCGTGCCTCGACCGATGCCAAGTGATGACGCCGTCCCTTGGTCGAGAGCGGTGCTGCATTGGTGAAGACCGGGAAACGTGTCTCGGGCGCGGCATTACGGGCGTCGAGGATCGCGACGACCTCGCCACCGGCTGCTGCGACGGCTTCGGCGGTGGCATAGGCATCATCATTGTTGGTCGCGATCACCACGCGCCGGCCGGGCAGGACATCGAAGCGGGAGATGTAGGTCCGCACCGCCTGGGACAGCATCACGCCGGGGCGGTCGTTGCCCGCGAAGGTCAGCGGCCGTTCGAACGCCCCGGTCGCGAGGACGATCCGCTCAGCCCGGACATGCCAGAGGCGCTGGACCGGCGTACCGGCCGGGGGTATCTGGCCGGGTTCGGCCAGCCGTTCGGCGAGCGTTGCGAAGCCATGATCCCAAAGGCCCGATGCGGTGGTGCGCAACAGGGTGCGTATACCGGGCGGTGCGTCCCCACCGAGGCGATGATCCTGTTCGACCAGGATGACGCGTGCGCCGGCCTGCGCCGCCTGGTGCGCGGCGGCGATCCCGGCCGCGCCACCGCCGACCACCAGCACGTCGCAAAAGGCGGCGCGGTGTTCGTGACGATCCGGATCGGCCTGGGTCGGCGCCTTGCCGAGGCCGGCGGCACGGCGGATCAGCTTCTCGTAAAGCATCCAGCGCGAGGGCGGGCCGAAAAAAGTCTTGTAGTAGAAGCCGGCGGCGAAGAACGGCGAGGCGAGGCCGTTGATTGCTCCCAGGTCGAAGCCGAGGCTAGGCCAGCGGTTCTGGCTATGCGCGACCAGTCCGTCATAGACGAACAGGTCGGTTGCCCGCGTATTCGGCTCGGTCCGGCCGCCTTCGCCGACCGTCACCAGCGCGTTCGGTTCCTCGACTCCGGCAGCCATGATCCCGCGTGGACGATGATATTTGAAGCTCCGCGCAACCAGCCCGACGCCGTTTGCCAGCAACGCCGCCGCCAGCGTGTCGCCCGGCCGGGCAAGCATCGCGACACCGTCGAAGGTGAAACGCAACGTGGCAGCTGCGCCGCCGGAAATCCGCGAAGGGCCGCTCACCGGGGCACTGCCGGAACATAGTCAGTGACTGAGACAATCTCGTGGGTCTGGCGATGACGGCGCAGCACCAGCCATTGCCGGCAACCGAGCCCGTGGCGCCACAATTCGTCATCCAGTCCGCGCGGATTAGTGCGGGCATAGAGCCGCGCGACCGCTTCATTGGCCGGCATATCGAGCGTCACGATCGAATCGAGCGTACGTTCATAGCTGAACTCGATCTGCGCGCGGGGACCGCAATGGGGGCAGTGGATCAGCATCATCAGCGAAGCTGCGGCATGAAGCCGACCCCCGCTTCATCGATCGTTGCACCGCGTGCGAACCGGTCGAAGCTGAAAGGTGCTGCTAGTGGATGGGGCTCGCCGGTGGCGAGCAGATGCGCATAGCACCAGCCCGATCCAGGCGTCGCCTTGAACCCGCCATAGCACCAGCCGCCGTTGAGGTAGAGGCCGTCGACCGGCAGGGCCGAGATGATCGGCGATCC
Organism: Sphingomonas sp. QA11; assembly: GCF_028473665.1. Taxonomy (GTDB): domain Bacteria; phylum Pseudomonadota; class Alphaproteobacteria; order Sphingomonadales; family Sphingomonadaceae; genus Sphingomonas; species Sphingomonas phytovorans. The sequence continues at coordinate 1,363,613 of NZ_CP098774.1, forward strand.
GTCGAAGCTCATGTCGGTCGTGCCCGACCAGCAGCGCACCATGCGCAGCCGCGACAGGGCAGGGACAAGCGCGATCGCTTCCGCCGCTGCCTTCTCGATCCGGGCAGGCAGGCCGCGCTGGGCATAGCTGGGGAATTGATCGGGGTCGCCGCCAAGCACGATGCCACCCTTGTCCGACTGGCTGATATAGCAATGCAGCGACTGCGACATGATGACCGTATCGATCATCGGCTTGACGGGTTCGGTGACGAAAGCCTGAAGAGTCTGGGCCTCGATCGGGAGCTTGATTCCCGCCAGAGCGGCGACGGGCCCGCTATTGCCGGCCACGCAGATGCCGACACGCCCGGCGCCGATCGCGCCGCGGCTGGTCTCGACGCCGGTGATGCGCCCGCCCGCCATGACGAGGTCGGTCACTTCGCAATTCTGGATCACATCCACCCCGAGCGAGTCGGCGGCGCGGGCATAGCCCCAGGCGACGGCATCGTGGCGGGCGGTGCCGCCGCGCCGCTGAGTCAAGCCGCCATGGACCGGGAAGCGCGCGTCCGGCGACATGTCGAGCAGCGGCACGATCTTGTGGACCTGGTCGCGGGTCAGCAGTTCGGCGTCGATTCCAGCGCAGCGCAATGCGTCACCGCGCTCGGCCAGCCGAGTCATGTCCGAATCCGAATGGCCGAGGAACAGCGCGCCGCGCGGGCTGAACATGACATTGTAGTTCAGCTCGTCGCTCATCCCCTCCCACAGGGTCAGTGCGAAATCGAACAGGTTGTGGAGGGCCGGCTGGCGATAGTTGGAACGGACGATCGTGGTGTTGCGCCCGGTATTCCCACCGCCGATCCAGCCTTTTTCCAGTACGGCGATCGATTTCATGCCGTGCACCTTGGCCAGGTAATAGGCAGTGGATAGTCCGTGCCCACCGCCGCCGATGACGACCACGTCGTAATGCTTCTTCGGCGCCGGGTCGCGCCAGGCGCGGGGCCAGTGGCGCTGCCCCGTAAAGCCTGCCCGCAGCAATGCGAGCGCCGAATAGCGCGTCATGCCGCCCAGCCGCGTTGCTCGCACCAGTCGGGCTCAAGCGTTGCGAAGCGGGCGAGGCCGAGCTTGGCGATATCCGCGAAGGAGCAGGCGCCATCGATCACCAGATCGCGGATCGCATGGCCGCTGGCCGGCGACAGGCCGAAACCGACGCCGGACATGGTCGCGACGGTGACGTTGCCGGGATCGGTGAGCCGGTCGAGGATCGGGCGTCCGTCCGGTGTGTTCTCGATCACGCCCGCCCAGGAGCGGATGACGTTCAAGCCGGCGGCCCGGGGGAACATCTCGGCGACGCGGCGGGCGAGGTTGCGGACCAGCGGCGAGGTTGGCCGTGCAACCGGACCCGCCGGCTCCACCGATATCCATTCATGCGGCCCGCCGCCAAAGGCGAGATTGCCGCGCAGCGTCTGGCGTCCGTAGAGGCCGTTGCCGTCGACGCCGCCGATTGTCATCAACGGGGCCGGCTCTGTCACGATCATCTCGGCACGAGCCGAGGCCAGCGGGAAATCCACGCCCAGCGGCGCAAGCAACATACCGGATTGCGGGCCTGCCGCCACGACGAGCGCATCGCACGCGATCCGACCGCGCGGAGTCTCTACCGCGACGACCTTTCCTCCCGCGGTCACGATCGACAAGGCGGGGCAATGCTGCAGAATCTGCCCGCCCAGATCCTGTAATGCCCAGGCATAGGCCTGTACCGTACGCTGCGGATTGGCATGGCCGCCGAAGCGAAGATGGATACCGCCAAGACAGGTCTCGTCGGTCAGCGGCACCATCTCCTGCGCCTGCTTCGAGTCGAGATCGTCGACGCGATAGCCCATCGCGGAGCACATCCGCCCGACGGCGCGATAGTGATCGAGCAGATCAGGATCGCGCTGGATGATGATCCGCTCACGGCGATATTCGGTGGGATAGCCGAGCAGTTCGTCCATCATCGGCCACATGCGCTGTTCTTCGGCGAAGAGCGGGCTCTGATAATGCGAGGCGCCGCCGCCGTTTCGGCCCGATGCTTCCCAGCCGACAATGCCCTTGTCGAGAACGACGACGTCGAGGCCGGATCGCGCCAGCCACCAGGCGGCGCTCAGCCCCGTCACACCGGCGCCGATGACGATGACGGATGCGCCCTTCGGTGCTGCCGGCTCAGACATGCATGTTGCCGCCAAGACCCGCGACATGGTCGGCCTCGTCCGGTGTGCCGATCACGGCATAGGGAGTCCATTGAGTCGGAATGCCGAACCACACGTCCCAGCCCCTGGTCATCTCCGGGCCTTCCTGCCAGTCGGCGAGAATGCCGAGCGGCACCGGGCGAACCGGCGCGCGGAAGCTGGCGACCGGCACCGAGGCGAGCGGCACGCCCTGTTCCTGTGCGAGCAGACACGCGACCTGATCGCGACAGCGGCGCCCCTGGCACTGGCCCATGCCCGCCCGGGTCAGCCGCTTGATCTGGTCGGGATGGGCCGGGCCGTCGTTGAGCAGGCTCGACAGCGACCGCGCGGCCATGCGCTCGGATCGGTCGAGATAGGACGGTGGCTGAACCCCGATCAGGTCGGCACGGGTCACCTCTTCGCACTGGCAGACGATCGTGTCAGCCGGGGCATGGCGGCCCAGCGCCCGGCTCCAGGCTTCGATCCGTTCGGGAGCGGGTGGGGAGGTGGTGGCGCAATCGCCGACCAAGGCTATCCGGTCGCTGGCCTCTGCCCCCGCGGCATCGAGCAGTTCGGTGGCTGGCCGGGTGCCGATCGCGAGGCAGATCGTGTCGCATGCAATGTCGACGATCGCGCTGCCACCGGCTGGTGCGATCCGGGCGGTCTCGACACCGTCGATTCCGCCCGCCGTTGAAACGATCGTGTGGCCGAGATGGATCGGCACACCCGTTGCCGACAGACGTTCCGCAAGGTCGTCCGGGCCCTGCACGGTGTCTGCAATCTCGATGATCCCCGCGACCTCTATCCCATACGACAGTGCGAGCAAGGCAGTCTCCAGACCGAGCCTGTCCGATCCGACGATCAGCACCCGGCGGCTGGCGAGCGCATCGTAGCGGGTCAGCAGTGCGGCGAAGCCCTGAGCGCCGATAACGCCGGGCTGGTTCCAGCCGGCGAAGCCAAGCACCAGATCGCGGGCGCCGGTCGCGAGCACGAGCCGGTCGAAGCCGATCATCGACGCGCTCTCGGCGTCGGCAATCCCCACCATCGGCTCGGGCATGGCGCGCATCGCCGGGCCGTTGATGTAGAGCCCCCAGGCAACGGTGCCGAGGCGGACATCGACGCCCGCCTCGAATGCTGCTTCAAGCGCGGGGTTGCTGGCGAAAACCTGTTCCAGCATGCGGCCGGGCTGCTGCACCGCGGCGGTCATCCGGCCGCCGTAGAAGAGTGGCACGTCAGTGCCCATCAGCCCGCCCGGCACCGGATTCTCGTCAACCAGCAGGACCGAGGCCCCGCCCGCCGCCGCGTCGATCGCGGCTGCCGTACCGGCCGATCCGGCGCCGACGACCACGACGTCGAAACGGGCGTCGGGGGCCGGCAGCTTGCCGTCGATCGCGTGAATGTCGCGCACCGTCACACCGCCTCCAGCGCCTGGGCGAGATCCGCGAGCAGATCGTCGACATGCTCGATGCCGACCGACAGGCGGAGCGAGGCGTCGGTGATGCCACCGGCCGCCCGCTCATCGGGCGACAAGGCATAATGCGTCGTCGTCGCGGGGTGGGTGATCAGCGTTTCCGACCCGCCCAGGCTGACCGCGAAGCGCAGCAGTCGCAGCCGGTCGAGGAAGCGAAACGCTTCGGGTTCCCCGCCCTTTACCGCGAAGGAAAAGGTCGAACCCGCCGCGCGGCATTGCCGGTCATAGACGGTGCGCGCAGGCGTGCCTGGCGCGAGGAAGCCGAGATAGGTGATGCCGGCGATTTTCGGATGATCGCGCAGGAATTCGGCGACGATACGGGCATTGTCCATGGCGCGCTCGACACGCAGATGCACCGTTTCCATCGATCGCAGCATCAGCCAGCTTGTATAGGGATCTAGGTGGCTGCCGAGCGTTGTGCGCAGCAGCCGCAAGGGCGCGACCAAGGCTGTCTTGCCCGAAACGCCGCCCGCCAGCAGGTCGCTATGGCCGCCGCAATATTTGGTGAGCGAGGTCATGCACAGATCGGCGCCGAGTTCGATCGGCCGCTGCATCAGGGGGCCGAGCAGTGTGTTGTCGACGACCACGATCGGGCGGATTCCGGTGCGCGAGCCCACCGCATCGGCGATCGCCACGACCATCGCGATGTCGACGATCGCGGCGGTGGGATTGGCCGGGCTTTCGACCACGATCAGCTTCAGCGCTCCCTTGGCCAGCGCTTCCTCGACCGCGGCTTCGACGCTCTTCCGGTCGCACCCATCGGTGAATTCGGCATGAGCCACGCCAAAGCCGGGCATCAGCCCCGTGTAGAGCCCGTTGGTCCCGCCGTAGATCGGCCGGCTGAACACGACGCTGTCGCCGGGCCGCAGATGCGCGAGAGCGATGGCGCTATGAGTAGCCATGCCGCTGTTGAAGACAGCGGCTGCCTCCGCCCCGTCGAGCGCCGCTAACCGTGCCTCGACCATGTCGAGATTGGGGTGGCCGAGCCGCGAGTAAATGTGGCCGTTGCCACCGACTTCGGGCCCGGTCCCGTCGAAATAGGCCTCGTGGATATCCTTCGCCTGCCGCGCGGAGGCATAGGCGAAGGTCGAGGTCATGTAGATCGGAGGCTTGGCGGCGTTGGCTGCACCAGCCGGATCATAGCCGGCGCGGACCGCCAGCGTCTCGGGGCGCCAGGCGGGATCGTCGGCGGCGCTCATGCCGCAGCGCGATCGAGATAGTCGGCCGCCTTGGCGCAATACCAGTCGACGAAACGAAGCGTCAGCGATTCCGCGTCGGGGCTGTACGGGCCGGGCGTGTAGCCGGGCGAGTTGACGCCGAGTTGATTGTTCTCGGCGAATTCCTTGTCCTGAAGGTTGGTGCGCGTCCACAGGTCGGTAAGCGTCTCGACGTCGTAGTCGACGCCCTCGACCGCGTCCTCGTGCACCAGCCATCTGGAAACGACATGAGTCTCGGTCGGCGAGACCGGAATCGCGGTGAAGGCGAAGGTATATTCGCTGGTCGAGTGGCAGAAATTATTGGGTTCGACCGCCCAGCGCAGCGAGCCGGTATCCCCGCCGCCTGCCTCGCACATCAGCTTCCTGACGTTGAACTGGCCGTCGGTGGTCATCGCGACGGTACCTGGGTTGAGCGGGAAGCGCACCGCCTGCCACCAGTCCTCGCCGACGGGGCCCATCGGCAGTCCGATCTCGGCCATGCGGCGACCAAAGGCGAGCGCTGGTTCGTCCTCAAGGTCGAAATAGGCCGAGGCGTTCACCGGGAAGGTCAGCGACAATTCCGGATGGCCCGTCGCGCAATGATAGCATTCGCGGCCATTCTCCATTACCAGCTTCCAGTTCGCATATTCGACCAGGGTCGATTGATAGGCGAGCTTCGCATGCTGCAGATTGTGTGGCGCGAGCAGCGGAGTCAGGTCGCGCCGCATCGTTTCGATATCGGGCGGCGTCTCAGCGAGGCAGATGAAGATCGCGCCGGCGACCCGTTCGAGGTGAACCTGCTTCAGGCCGTGGTCGCTCTTCTGGAAATCCTCGGGCATGCGGCCTGCCGCGAGCAGGCGGCCGTCGAGGCCATAGGTCCAGCGATGATAGGGGCAGGTCAGGCGCGCAGTATTGCCCTGTCCGGGCTTGCACAGGATCGAGCCGCGATGGCGGCAGCTATTGTGAAAAGCGCGCAATTCGCCGTCGCGGCCGTGCAGGATGATGACCGGCCAGCGGCCCACCATGAAGGACAGATAATCGCCGGGCTGCCTGATCTCAGCTTCGAAACCGGCGAACAGCCATGATTTCCCGAAGATCGCGGCGAGATCGAATTCGAACGCCGCGGCGCCGGTGTAGAATGCCTGTGGGAGCGAATGGCCCGCCGGGCGCGCACGCAGCAGCGCTGAAATATCCCCCAGGTCCAAAGCAAAATCTCCAACTTGCCCCATGGGATGAGTGGCATGACCCGATGGCCAAGCTGAAATCGCATTTGCGCATGGTGGCATGCCAAAAGCTGCAAGCGGCGGAAGCGTGGGCCTGATGCCGTTGCATCAGCACAAAAAACGCGCTTGGTATCGAAAAAGGGCATAGCCACTACACACGGGGAGATAGCCATAGCACGCACATCAACGGTCAATCGGCGCTGGCTCCCTCTGAACGCCCTGCGGGCGTTCGACGCCGTCGGTCAGCGACTGAGTTTCACGGCCGGCGCGCAGGCGCTGAACGTCTCGCAAAGTGCCGTCAGTCGTCACGTTATCAGCCTTGAGGAACTGCTCGGGCACAAGCTGTTCGACCGGTCCGGCCAGACCCTGGTGTTGACTGCCGCCGGCAAGGCGCTGCTGCCCGAAGTCAGCAAGTCGTTCGACCGGCTGGAGCAGACGATGAACGCGATCTGCGCCAATCCGAATGCGAGCCGGCCGATCAGAATCCATATCCCGCCGTCGCTGCTGCATCAGGTGGTGATGCCGATGATCCAGGCATTCCATGCCGAGCATCCCGACATCCGGATCGACATTTCAAGCTCGGGCGTCACCGGCCTGCCGAGCAACGAGACCGACATGGCGATCGTGTTCGACCGGCCCAATATCGACGACCGGGTCACCGACCTGTTGTGGATGGTCCGCGTCGCGCCCGTCTGCTCGCCGCAAACCGCTGCTGCTCATGCGGGCAAGCCGCTGGCGCAGTTCCTCGCCGACAACGACTTGCTTCACGTCAAGCTGGACGGCGAACCGCGCGGCCTGCTCTGGAGCATCTTCGCGCGGCAGTGCCGGATCGACCTCAACGTCGATCGCGGCCTTGCCTTCGATACGGCTCTCCTCGCGGTCGGCTATGCGATGAACGGCGGGGTCGCGCTGACCGATATCGACATGTTCGCGCCGGAGATTGCCGCCGGACGGCTGGTCGTCCCCCATGATTGCGTGATCGACGATGGTTTCGGCTATTATCTGAAGCTTCGCCCGGAAGACCTGGCCGATCCGACGATCAGCCTGGTACGAAGCTGGCTGATCGCGCGGTTCGCGGCGCGCCAGGCAGATCAGGCGGCGGCATGATGACCTGGGGTTTTTGCCCCATGACAAGATTGGCATCGCACGCGGCCGGGGATCGGCTATTCGGGGTTTCATGGACATGACCACGATTCCCCCAGAACGCCGGGCCGATCCGGCCACCATCGCCGTGCTCGAGACGATCGAAACCAGGCTGCGCTGGCTGTCGTCCTGGACGATCCACAACGCCAATCACCTGCGGGAGAGTCGCGACGGGCTGAAGGTCGGCGGGCACCAGGCGAGCTGCGCCTCGATCACCGCGATCATGACCGCGCTCTATTTCGGCGCGCTCAGGCCGCAGGACAAGGTGGCGGTGAAGCCGCATGCCGGCCCGGTGCTCCACGCGATCCACTATCTGCTTGGCCAGCAAAGCCTGGATGCGCTGCAGCGCTATCGCGGCATGGGTGGTGCGCAGAGCTATCCCAGCCGAACCAAGGATACGATCCCGGTCGATTTCTCGACCGGATCGGTCGGCCTCGGTGTCGCGATCACTGCCTTTGCCAGCCTGATCCAGGATTATCTGGTCGCGCATGGCGAGATGGCCGAGGCGGATACGGGCCGGATGATCGCGCTGATGGGCGACGCGGAGCTCGACGAGGGCAATATCTACGAATGCCTGATCGAGGCGTACAAGCACGATATCCGCAATTGCTGGTGGATCGTCGACTACAACCGCCAGTCGCTCGACAGCACCACGGCTGACCGCATGTTCCGCCGCTTCGACGATATCTTCGAAACCTGCGGCTGGCGGGTCGAGACGCTGAAGCACGGCAAGACACAGCGCGAGGTGTTCGCGCGGCCCGGTGGCGGGGCGATCGCCGACTGGATCGACGCCTGCCCCAATGCCGAGTTCGCGGCGCTCACCTATCAGGGCGGCCCGGCCTGGCGTGAGCGTCTGCTGGCTGACCTGGGTGCTGACGGCGCGGCGCGGGCGCTGATCGAGGCGCATGACGATGCGGCGCTGGCTGCCCTGATGACCAATCTCGGCGGGCATTGCATCGAGACGCTGCTCGACGCCTTTGCACGCTGCGACGACGATCGGCCGACACTGTTCATTGCCTATACCGTGAAGGGCTATGGCCTGCCTTTTGCCGGGCACAAGGATAATCATGCCGGATTGATGAACCCGACCCAGATCGAGGGGCTGCGCAGCGATCTCGGTATCGCGCCGGGCGAGGAATGGGCGCCCTATGGCGGCCTTGGCGACAATGCCGCCGCTGCGGTGCGCTCCTTCGTCGAGGCGAGTGCGCTGGCGCGGCCGCGCGGTGTCGCCGCCGCGGCACCCGTCGCGGTGCCGGCCGTGCTGCCGGTCCCGGACGGCGCCGAACTGTCGACCCAGGCAGCATTCGGCCGTATCCTGCTCGATCTCGCCAAGTCCGGGCACCCGCTTGCCGATCGCATTGTCACCACGTCGCCCGACGTCACCGTCTCCACCAATCTCGGCGCGTTCGTGAACCAGCGCGGGCTGTTCCGCCGCCAGGAACTCAAGGACGTCTTTTCCGCCGCACGAATTCCGTCTGCGCAGAAATGGGCCGGGCACGGCGCGGGGCAGCATATCGAACTCGGCATCGCCGAGAACAACCTGTTCCTGATGCTCGCGGCGCTCGGCCTGTCTGCACCTTTGTTCGGCACCCGGCTGATCCCCATCGGCACGGTCTATGATCCGTTCATCGCCCGTGGGCTCGATGCGCTCAACTATGCCTGTTACCAGGATGCGCGCTTCCTGCTGGTCGCGACGCCGTCGGGGCTGACGCTCGGGCCTGAGGGTGGCGCCCACCAGTCGATCAATTCGCCGCTGATCGGTATCGGCCAGCCCGGCCTTACCTATTTCGAGCCGGCCTTTGTCGACGAGCTCGCGCTCATCATGGGCTGGTCGTTCGAGCATCTCCAGGCAGCGGAGGGGGGATCGGTATATCTGCGCCTGACGACGCGGGTGATCGAGCAGATCGAGCGCACCGATGACGGCTGGCAGCAGGACGCGCTGAAGGGCGGTTACTGGTTGAAGCGGCCTGGCGGCGACCGCGATGTCGCCATCGTGTTCACCGGCGCCGTCGCACCGGAGGTTCTCGAAGCCTATAAGGAACTGGCTGGCGACCTCCCCGGGCTGGGTCTTTTGATGGCGACCTCGCCCGACCTGCTCCACCGGGGTTGGTCGGCACAACGCGCAAGCCGATGGACGGGGAAGGGGCGAGGCGCCTCTCACGTCGAAAGCCTGCTTGGCGACCTTGCGCCTGGAGCCGGGCTGGTAACGATCATCGATGGATCGCCGTCGACGCTCTCATGGCTTGGCGGTGTCTGGGGAATGCGCGTGAGCCCGCTCGGAACCGACAGCTTTGGCCAGACGGGGGACCTGCCAGACCTGTACCATCGCTACAGGCTCGATACCGATGCCATCATCGATTCCGTCGCGAATATCTTCCTGGATACCGCGAACGGCAAATAGGCGACCGGTTAGCCGGTCTTCCTGCCGGGCATCGACATTTGCGCGCGCTGGGCGCAGCCTATCTTTCCTGGGAGAGCAATGGCTCGCCCTGACCTTGGGAAGGATCGGAGATCATGGCAAAATCGCCAGGTAAAGTGGCCGCCAAGCCGGCCGGGAAGACAGCAACAGCCGCACCAAAGGCCACGCCGCCAAAAACGCCCAGAAAGGCAGTGTCGGCGAAGATCGCGACCATCGCGCCGGCGCCCAAAAATACCGGCAAGACGGCGAAACCCGCCAAGACCGCACCGCTCAAGCCAAAGGCAGTGGCCAAAGCCGCGCTCAAGGAAACCTCCTCCCGGATTTCGCAGCTCGCCTCGGATATCCTGACCGACCGTATCGTGCCGACCATCGAGCAGATCAAGGCGATCGCCGCGTCAGCGCTCGGTCAGGACGAGACCAAAGGCGGGAAAGGAAAGGGCAAAGGCAAGAAGAAAAAATAGGAGCACGGCGGCCCCGTTCGACGCCATAGAGGCACATCGTCAGCCGGGCGCGGGTGAACGATCGGCTTCACCGTAGGGCACGTTATCGCAACGACCATAGCATATGGCCGTTGATTCCGATCATCGGGCGAGTTCCCGCGTTTCGCTTTCCGGACAGCGACGCGTTGCCTGATATCGTGCCGGATCGTGGCATAGAAGGCTGCGCCATTGAGGCCCACCCGCCTCATGCTGGCTGGACAGCCCGGCATGCTCATGACTATCGGTCCGGGGATGAGTGTCATCGCAACCATCATGAATACGGCCACTGGCCAGCCCATCCAGAAATTCACCTTCGGTCGCATGCCGAAGCCATGGGTCTCCTTCAATCTGGATACAGGCGAACTGGTGACTGCCGACCGGGTCGAGGTCGGAAAGCCGGCGCCGGGCAAATTTGCGGTGCCCGTATCGGTTTGGGTGACGCCGAAAAAATAGCGGCACGGGGGCTGGCATGCTCCCGCAATACGGCTGGCCGCAGGGTGGCAGCGGACATTTGGGAAGCGGTTCGTCCGCAATCCCCGATAGCACTGCCTGAGACGGTTTGCTGGCGGTTCGGCCTGTCGCTGACCGCCTGGAGATCAATGCCGGCCTGATCGGCTTCGTTTCGATCGGTTTGGACCGCGCGGGCTCCCCTCAACATCACCTCGACGGGATACCGTCCTTCAAGCCCGGCCATCGTTGCGCGAGGCGATCAATGTCGCTGGTCGGCCCCGCATGGTAATTGGCCTGACCTCTCTGGACAGGCCATTGCAGGTACGATAGCCTTCATGCGTGGATGACCGCGGGGCTTGCCTTCCGTTGCCGGACTTTCACGGGGGGCGCAAAGCGTCGAGAAAATGTGACGTGGAGGGGAAGGGGAGAGGCATGAAGCGGATACCCCATCTGCGCTGGTGGATCGTCGCGCTGGTCTGTGCCGGCACGATCGCGAACTACCTTGCGCGAAATTCGCTGGGCGTGCTCGCGCCGCAGCTGAAGACCAGCCTGGCGATGACGACTCAGCAATACAGCTACGTCGTCGGCGCGTTTCAGCTCGCCTACACCGTGATGCAGCCGATCGCGGGGTTCGTCGTCGATCGCTTCGGCCTGCGCGTCGGGTTCGCGCTGTTCGGCGTCGCCTGGTCGTTCGCCAACATGTTGCATGCGCTCGCGGCGGGTTGGCTGGGACTAGCGTTCTTCCGCGGGCTGCTCGGGCTGGCCGAATCCGCTGCCGTGCCGTCGGGGATCAAGGCGATCGCCGAATGGTTCCCGGCGCGTGAGCGTTCGGTGGCGGTCGGCTGGTTCAACGCCGGCACGTCGCTTGGCGCGCTGATCGCCCCGCCGGTCGTGATCGCGGTATCGCTCTGGGCTGACTGGCGGGTCGCGTTCATCGTCACCGGCGCGGTCGGCCTCGTCTGGGCGGCGGCGTGGTATGCCTTTTATCGGAGCCCGGCGGCGCACCCGGCGATCACGCCCGAGGAGCAGGCGCTGATCGCGGCCGACCGTCCGAGTGTGCCGGGACCGCGCGCGAGTGCCCGCGAGATCCTGGGTTCAGCGAAATTCTGGGTCATCGCCGTACCGCGTTTCCTGGCCGAGCCGGCATGGCAGACGTTCAGCTTCTGGATTCCGCTCTATCTCGCCACCGAACGCGGCATGGACCTGAAGCAGATCGCGCTGTTTGCCTGGCTCCCGTTCCTCGCGGCTGATATCGGCGGTGTGCTTGGCGGGTATTTGTCGCCGTTCCTGGTCAGGCGCTTCGGCGTTCGGCTCATCACCTCGCGCGTTGCGGGCATCAGCCTTGCCGCCGTGCTGATGATCGCGCCGGGTTGCATTGGCCTCGCCGTCAGCCCCTATACCGCCATCGCCCTGTTCTGCGTCGGCGGTTTCGCCCATCAGATGATCTCGGTGCTGATCAACACGCTGTCGGCCGACGTGTTCACGCCCGAGGAGGTCGGCACCGCCAATGGCTTTGTCGGCCAGGCGGGCTGGATCGGCGGATTGCTTTTCTCGCTGCTGATCGGCCAGCTTGCGGACACGGTCGGCTATGCGCCGCTGTTTGCCGCCCTGTCCGTGTTCGACCTGATCGGTGCCGTCGTCCTGATCGTCGGCATAAGACACCTGACTGTTCCGGAGCCCCGCCGATGAGACGTGCCACGCTTTCCAACCCGCCGCTGTTCTCGCTGGCGGAGCAACGTCGCGGTCGCCTGACCCTCGTCGCCGATACTGGCGCCGTGGCGCATATCTTCGTGCTGGAGGAAGATATCGCGCGGCTCCTGCTGCTGGCCGACGGCGTTGTGACGAGTCCGCCGAGTTGGGCGATCGCGGCGGGGGCAAGTGACATTGCCGAGCCCGGACGCGACCGGATGGATGTGGACGGGTTCACCTGCCCGGATTTCGCCCTTGCTGTCGAGGACGGGCAGATCGTCGTCGAGACGATGCTGCTGCGCATCACCATCCGCCTGCACGGCCTGCATTGTACCTGGGAGCAGCGCGATGGCGAACAATGGCGGCTGATGGCGGCTGATCGCCCGACCCAGGCCTATGATTTCGGCTGGTGGGACGGCCGGGTCTACCATTATTGCGCGCGCCAGACCGGCGAACGCTATTACGGGCTCGGCGACCGGACGGGTGACAGCAATCGCGCCGGGCGCAGCTTCCGCCTGACCAACCTCGATCCGATGGGCTATGACGCCGAACAAAGCGACCCGCTCTACAAGTCGATCCCCTATATCCTCGTCGCTGACGCCATGGGCCGCTGCCACGGCGCTTTCTACGACAGCGTTGCCGGTGTCAGCGTCGACTTCGGGCGCGAGCTCGATAATTATCACGGGCACTACCGCCACATCGTCGCTGATACCGGGGACCTCGACCTGTGGATGATCGCCGGGCCCGATCCGCTGGCGGTAACCCGGCGGTTCACCTGGCTCACTGGACGTCCGGCGCTGATGCCGCGCTGGACGCTCGGCTATTCCGGGTCGACCATGAGCTACACCGACGCGCCGGACGCGGCGGAGCAGATGGCTGGGTTCCTCGACAAGCTCGGCGAGCATGATCTCGGCTGCACCTCGTTCCATCTGTCGTCCGGCTACACTTCGATTGGCGACAAGCGCTATGTGTTCCACTGGAACCGCGACAAATTCCCTGACCCGGCCGCCTTCGTCGCCAGCTATGCCGGGGCGGGCGTTCGGCTCGTGCCCAATATCAAGCCCGCGCTGCTGCGCAGCCATCCGCGCTATGACGAGGTCGCGGCCGCCGGCCTGTTCGTAGGTGACGGGCAGGGTGCACCGGTGGAGGCGCAGTTCTGGGATGAGGTCGGAAGTTATATTGACTTCACCAACCCGGCCGCCGCCGCCTGGTGGCGTGACCAGGTCAAGTCGGCGCTGCTCGATCAGGGCATTGTCGCGACGTGGAACGACAATAACGAATATGAGATCTGGGACAGGCGCGCCCGTTTCTATGGCTTCGGTTCGCCATGTTCCGCCGCCGCGATGCGGCCGGTGCAGCCGATGCTGATGGCCCGCGCGTCCCGCCGTGCGCAACAGGAGACCGCGCCCGGGTCGCGGCCCTATGTCGTCACCCGGTCGGGCATGGCCGGGCTACAACGCTATGCGCAGACATGGACCGGCGACAACCGCACCGAGTGGAAGACCATCCGCTACAATGCGCGCATGGCGATCGGGCTGGCGCTGTCGGGCGTGTCGAACAGCGGGCACGATGTCGGCGGCTTTGCGGGCCCGGCGCCTGAGCCGGAACTGCTTCTGCGCTGGGTGCAGGCAGGTGTGTTCATGCCGCGGTTCAGCATCCATAGCTGGAACGACGATCGCACGGTCAACGAGCCGTGGATGTACCCCGAAATCCTGCCGGCCATCCGCCGGCTGCTGGCGCTGCGCCAGACGCTGGTGCCGTTCCTCTACGACCTGCTGCATCGTTATCATGCCGCGTGCGAGCCAATGGTGCGGCCGACCTGGCTCGACTTCCCCGGCGACGCGCGCGCCTGGGACGAGAATGACGAGCATTTGCTCGGTTCGGATCTGCTGGTCGCGACGGTGATGGAGCCGGGGGCCACGACGCGGTCCCTGCGAACGCCGGCGGGGGCTGACTGGATCGATATGTGGACCGGCGAGCATGTCGAGGGTGGCGCTGAGGTCACCCTCGCGGCGCCGCTCGACGGACCGCCGCCACTGCTCGCGCGTGCCGGATCGGCGATGCTGGTCGATCTCGCGAAGGGCGGATGGCGACCTGAACCCTATCAACGCGGCGTGTGGCTGTTTCCGCCACGCGAAGGCGCGTTCGCCTGGAGCGCGATCGAGGATATGGGCGACGGCGACGGGCCGGTCGATCGCTGGCATGTCGATGGTCGCGCCGACCCCGAGCGCATCGCGATCACGGTGCGGCGCGAGGGGCCGGGAAGCGGTGGTGACGGAAGGCTTACATTGCTGCTGCCGCCCGGGGAGCGGCGCTTGCTACAGGTCAATGACGGGATTGGCGATGCCGTGACTCACGACGGACGTCGCGGCGTTACGCTGGCCGTCTAGTGCATCCAAAGTTCATATCGAGGTACGATTGGAGCGCGAAACGCTTGCCCTTCGATACGCCATCTCGACAAGCCTGTTTCGAGCGTCGTCGTGGCTCTTGCGGCGGCCTTACCAATCCAAATTCCCTGATCTTCGCCGATAACAGGGAATTAACAGGGAATTTGTTTATTTTTGGCGTACATTCGGCCGAGATATCGGAAATATGTGGAATATATTCAATGCCTTGATACGGATTTCCCTGTTATCGAATAACAGGGAAATCCTGTTCCGATAACAGGGAAAGAACCTCCCGGAACAGGGAGTTCGGATAGGCCCAACGATGAGAAACAGCGACGCGGCCAGATGCTCTGCGCATCGTCATGATGCGACGAAGCTCGCTTCGTTTGAATCGATCATGGACGACCCCGCGAGTGTCCGCAGCCGCCGTGAGCACGCGCCAACCGGTGCGCGCTAGTCGGCTTCCGACGCCGTGAGACCGTGCCATCGCCGCTGCGTACCGCCAATCGCAGCCGTCCTTGTTTTAGTAGCCCACGCCTCAGCTCAGACCGCCACCCGCCGTGCAAGATCGCTCCGCTTCGCCTCCACCTCGGCGCGGGCGCGTTCGAACGTGTCGCTCTCGGTCGCGGTCAGCAGGCCATCGATCACGCGCGCAAGGTGATCGCGCATCTCCCGCCGTGCCGCATGGGGGTCGCGGTCGCGGAGCGCGGCGAGGATACGCTGATGCTCGTCGATTCGCGGCTGGACGCCGACGCTGCGCGCCCGCTCAAGCATGTGCGTGCAGAGCGGCGACCGGTAGCGCGCGTCCCATAGCGATTCGACGACATCCACCACGGCCGAGTTGCGTGTCGCCCGCGCGATGGTCAGGTGAAAGGATCGGTCGGCATGCTCGCCGCTGATATTCTCGAGATTCTCTCGCTCCATTTCGCCGATCAGCGTCTCGAGTGTCGCGATTTCGTCGTCGGTGATCGACACCGCTGCAAGCGCCGCCGCCTCGCCCTCGAACAGGCGACGTGCCTCGGTGAGTTCGAAGGCGCCGATGTCGAGCCCGATCATCGCGGCATCCTTGGGCGGATTGTCGACGACGAAAATGCCCGAGCCATGGCGAGTCCTGACCAGCCCGATCACGTCCAGCGCGATCATTGCCTCGCGGATCGTCGGGCGGCTGACCTTATATTCCTCGGCCAGGTCACGTTCCGAAGGAATGCGCTGGCCCGGCGCGAACTCGCCGCGCTGGATCGCGCCGGCGACGGCCGCTGCAACCTGCTGGTACAATTTACGCGAATCCGGCTGCGGGCTGGCGGCCGGAGGTGCGGTGATTGGTCTGGTCAGTTGTTTCTTCGGCATAAGATAGCGCGAGACTAGCATCGGCGGTGCCATGCCGCAACTCGCTGACGCGACTGGTTAGAGCGGCATAGTTTGCGAAAGCTTGTATTTGGTAAGGCCATTTGCTAGCAACACGTCAGACAGGTTTACGGACGACAGAATCCGCGACCGACATGAGGGGGTTGAAATGAGCAAATATCACGATTCCGTTTGCCGCGCCGCACTGATCGCCTCGCTCGCGCTCGGTGCCTCGCCCGCCTTTGCCAAGGACGCGGCACCCGAAGCTCTTGCCAATTCAGCGCAGAGCTCCCCGACTGGCCCGACCAGCGATGCCACGCCGTCGCCGGACATGGGCGGCGACATCATCGTCACCGCGCAGAAGCGCGCCGAGAACGTCCAGCGCGTGCCGCTGGCCATTTCAGTGGTCTCGCAAGCGCAGCTCGATGCGACGGGCGTTCGGCAGTTCCAGGATCTCGGCAAGATCGCGCCCTCGCTGACGGTTCGTCCGGCCGAGCATCCGGTCAACGCCAACGTGTCGCTGCGCGGCGTCGGCACCTTCGCCTTCGGCATCGGCGTCGAACCGAGCGTCGCGGTACTGGTTGACGAAGTGCCGCTCGCCTTCCAGGCCCGCGCTTTCACCGACCTGCCCGACGTTGAGCGGATCGAAGTGCTGCGCGGCCCGCAGAGCACGCTGTACGGTAAGTCCGCTTCGGCCGGCCTGATCAACATCATCACGCGCCAGCCGACGGACACGTTCCACTTCCGCGCCAACGCACTGGCGACAACCGACAGCGAATATGGCGGCAATTTCAGCGTCTCGGGTCCCATTAGCCAGGACCTCGGCTACGTCTTCTCGGCCAGCTATTCCAACTGGGACGGCAACGTCCGCAACCTGTTCAATGGCAAGAAAGTGAACGGGCGCGAGGCGGTCAACGCCCGCGGCAAGCTTCGCTGGGAACCGGCCTCAAACGTCACCATCACCCTGTCGGGCAACTATCTCAACGGCAACACAAGCGTCGGGCGGCCGTTCATCCGCCTCGATCCGACCGCATTGCTGCGCGGCGTCGCCGGACAGACGGCGGGGGTCGTGTTCCCCGGCGTCACGGTCAGCGAGGGCAATCAAAACATCAGCAACAACTACGATTCGCGCACCAAATATCACGGTGGAGGTGGCTCACTGCGCGCTGAAGTCGGGCTCGGCGAGATGACCCTGGTGTCGATCACGTCGTACGACAAGTTCCGCCTCAACGACTATCTGGACCAGGACGACACCTCGTCGCCGACGGCCAACGGCAACAACATCCAGGTCGGCCAGTTCCGGTCGAAATTGTTCACGCACGAACTCCGCCTGCTCTCGCCCGGCGACAAGCCGTTCCGCTATACGCTGGGTGCCTATTATGCGAACGTGGCGTTCGAGCGGCCCTTCCTTCGCGGCCCCGCTTTCTCGCTCGCCAACTGGTATGCGACATCGAAGTCGGAGCAGATCGCCGCTTTCGCTCAGGTCGACTGGGAGATCGTTCCGCACCTGACCCTGACCGGTGGCGGACGCGTCCAGAATGAAAAGATCTATTACACCTTCCGCGACAATCTCGCCGCGCCCGCATCGTCCTTCTTCAGCGGCAATGCCGAGGATACGGCGGGCACCTATCGTTTCAGCGGGCGCTATGAGGTCACACCCGACATCATGCTCTTCGCCACCTATTCGACGGGCTACAAAGGGCAGACCTACGATCTGACGACCGGCTTCAACGCGAACCGGGCCGCGGCGGGCCCGATCAAGCCGGAACGGTCGCGCGACAGGGAAATCGGCGCGCGCATGCAGTTCCTCGACCGGCGCGTGACGGTCAACGTCACCCTGTTCGATACCGACTATGACAATCTGCAGGCACAGACGATCGAGACGCTGGCCGACGGGACGTCCAATTTCCGTCTGACGAATGTCGGTGGGCTGAATACCAAGGGCATCGAGTTCGACAGCTCGGCGCGGATCGGCAGCGACCTCGACCTCAACGCCTCTGTCGCCTATCTCGACGCGAAGTATACGTCGTTCCCGGTCGGGCAATGCTATCCGCTGCAAACCGCGGCGCAGGGATGCATTCCCGCGGTGCCCGCGACCCCCACGAAGCCGGCACAGCCCGCCTATCAGAACCTGACCGGCGCGCGCGCCGTGCAGGCGCCCAAATGGAAGTTCTCGGTCGGCGCCGACTATTCGCCGTCCTTGGGCGGCGACCTGCGCGGCGTGATGCAGGCCAACTGGCAGTATCAGGGCGATGTCTATTATGTGGCGGAGGATCCGCAGACGTTCCAGCGGGCCTACAGCATCGTCAATGTCGGGCTCGGCGTGCGCGACAGCGACCGCAGATGGGAAGTGGTCGCTTTCGTGAACAACCTGTTCGACCAGCAATATTTCCCCTCGCTGGTCAATACAGCGGGCAATTTCGGGAACAAGCTGGCGACCCAGGCGCTCCTGCCGCGCGACTTCCGTCGTTATGGCGGTCTCCGGCTCGGCGTGAATTTCTGATGACGGCGGGGCGCGCACGTCGCCCCGCCACACCACTTGGATCGGGGGCAATGTGATGTTTCGTTTTGCGCTGCCGTTGGCGATGGTGGGCGCCGCGGCAATGTTGTCGGCCGCGAGCCCGCCTGCCCAGGATGCGCCGGCGAAACCCGGTGTCGATGCGCCGGAACTCGCCGCGCTCGGCTCGTATCCGGTCGGCGTTGCCAGGGTTGAGTTCGTGCAACCCGGCCAGCTCGACCCTCTGCAGGGGGCGGACAGGCCCGCCACGGTGGATCGCCATCTGCCGCTCAGCATCTGGTATCCGGCCGCAGCGGCGGGAGGCGGCACACTCTACCGGTCGGCGCTGCCGGGGAAGAATGGTTCCGACATCGCCTTCACCGTTCCCGGCATAGCCTCGCCGGACGCGCGTGCTGCCGCGGGGCGCTTCCCGCTCGTCATCCTAGCGCATGGCTATAGCAACACCCCGGAGGTCCTTTCCTGGCTCGGCGAGAATCTCGCGAGCAAGGGCTATGTCGTCGTGGCGCCGGCCTTTCGCGACCCGCCGATCACCGTCCGCACCGCGGCCGCCGCGGCAGGCCCGATCGCCCGGCGACCGCTCGATATCGTGTTCGTCGCCGCGGAGGCGCAGCGTCGGGCGCGGGCAGGGCAGGGGCCATTCGCCACCGCAGATGCCGACCGTACCGCGCTGATCGGCTATTCGATGGGCGGTTATGGCGTGCTCACCGCGGCCGGCGCGCCACTTGATCCCGGCCTGGCCGCTGCCACCCGCGATGTGCTCGCGCCTTATATCGCCGGTGGGCCCAGGGCGGGCGAGCTCAAGGTCGCCGGTCTCAAGGCGGTGGTCGCGATCGCCCCGCCTCGCGCGGTGCGCGGCGCCGACATGTGGGCGCCGCCCGGTGTCGAGGCGATCCGCGCGCCGACCTTGTTCATCGTCGGCAGCCAGGATCACACGGTCGGCTACGATCCTGGCGTCCGCACGTTGTTCGACGACGAGGTGCATGCGGCACGGTATCTGCTGACCTTCCGTGAGGCCGGGCACAGCATCGGCCTGATCGGCGCGCCGCCGGAAATGCGTGCGGACTATTGGGACAAGGACTGGTTCGAGGATTCGGTGTGGCGCAAGGATCGGCTGATGGCGATCGAGACGCATTTCATCACGGCGTTTCTCGAGCGCTACGTGAAGGGCGACATAAGCAGGGCAGCCTATATCGATGGGCTCGTGCCCAATTCGAACGACGGTATCTGGGCCGGCGCACCGCCGGGTCGTTATGCCGGCTACAGTCCCGGCCCCCCGGCGGCGACCTTGTGGAAGGGATTCCAGCCGAACAAGGCGTCGGGCATGTCATTCGAGTTCAAACCTGCGTCCTAGACTACGAGCAAGAGGTCGCCATCGCATGACGCGGATGTCGGCAAGGGAGTGCCAGTATATGTTCATGACGCAGACGATGCGCTGGTTCGGTCCACCCGATCCGGTCTCGCTGCGCGATATCCGCCAGGCGGGTGCGACCGAGGTCGTGACCGCATTGCACGAGGTCGCCAACGGCGAGGTCTGGACGCGCGAGGCTATCGCGGCGCGCAAGCGCGAGATCGAGCGGGGTGGGCTGGGCTGGACCGTGGTCGAGAGCCTGCCCGTGCATGAGGATGTCAAGACGCGCGGGGCGGCATGGGACCGGCTGATCGATCATTATCGCGAGAGCCTGCGCAATCTCGCGGCATGCGGCATCACCACCGTCACCTATAATTTCATGCCGATCCTCGACTGGACCCGGACCGATCTTGCCTGGCCGCTTCCCGATGGGGCGCTGGCGCTGCGCTTCGAGCTGGAGGCGGTCGCGGCCTATGACCTCCACATCCTGCGCCGGCCGGGCGCCGATGCCAGTTATGCGCCCGTCATGGTCGAGGCCGCGACGCGCCGCTTTCATGCGATGGACGAAACGGCGCGCCATGGGCTCGAGCGGACGATCATTGCCGGACTGCCGGGCAGCGAGGAGAGCTTCACCTCCGCCGAACTCCTTGCCGCGATCGATACCTATGCCGATATCGACGCCGAGCGCCTCCGCGCCAACCATGCCGACTTCCTTGCCGCAGTGTGCCCCGTTGCCGATGAACTCGGGTTGCGGCTCGTCGTTCACCCCGACGATCCGCCCTTCCCGATCTTCGGTTTGCCACGCGTGGTGAGCAACGAGGCCGATCTTACCGCCTTGTTCGCCCGAGTCCCCAATCCTTCCAACGGCTTGTGCTTTTGCGCTGGATCATTTGGTGTGCGGGCCGACAACGACCTGCCCGGCATGATCGAGCGGCTGGGCGACCGGATCGGTTTCCTGCACCTGCGTTCCGTGCAGCGCGAGCCGGACGATGCCTTTCACGAGGCGGCCCACCTCGAAGGCGATGCCGGGATGGCCGGGATCGTGGCGGCGGTCCATCGGTTGCAGCAGCGCAGCGGCCGCTCGATCCCGATGCGCCCGGACCATGGCCATCAGATGCTCGACGACCTGACCAAAGCGACCAACCCCGGCTATTCGCTGCTTGGCCGCATGCGGGGGCTGGCTGAACTGCGCGGGCTCGAACGCGGGATCGCACACGCGACACCCGGAAGATCATCACGAACAGAAACGGGAGACGGATGTGCTTGAAGGAATGAAGGCCGGATGGCTCATCGCCGTCGCCGCATTGTGGGCAACTCCCATAGCCGCGCAGCAGGCCGCCGCGCCCGCCTTGCCCAAGGCGACGGCGCAGAGCGGGCCGCTGCTTGTCTCGGCCGACATGCGCCAGGGGACCGACCTGTCCGGCGCCTGGCATTATTCGATCGATCCGTACCGCTCCGGCCTCGCCGGCTTCCACGGTGAAACGCCCGATCGCGGCCAGCAGCGCTACCGCGATGTCGATGTGCGCAAGGAAATGGCGCAGGACAGCCGGGTCCTCTATGAATTCGACCTCGCCCATTCGCCGATCACCACATTGCCCTCGTCCTGGCTGACCGAGGCGCCTGAGCTTCGCTATTATCAGGGGCTCATGTGGTATCAGCGCACCTTTCCGGTGCCGGCGCAGCGCAAGGGGCGCACCTTCCTCCGCTTCGGCGCGGCGAATTATACGACCGTCGTCTATCTCAACGGCCAGCCGGTCGGGCGGCACGAAGGCGGCTTCACGCCCTTCGCTTTCGAGGTCACCCGATTGCTGCGCGACGGCAGCAACCAGATCACGGTCGGCGTGGATTCGCAGGCGACCGAGGCGACCGTGCCCCCGCCCGTCACCGACTGGGAAAATTATGGCGGGATCACCCGGCCTGTGCGGTTGATCTCGACGCCGGACACTTATGTCGATGACGCCTGGGTCCGTTTGACGCGAGACGGCCGGATGGCGGTCGATGTGCATCTCGACGGACCGCAGGCGGCCAACCGTGCGGTCAGGCTGCGTATTGCCGAGCTTGGCCTCGACCAGGCCGGCACCACCGACGCCGCGGGCAACTGGCGCGCGACCATGGCCGCGCCGCGCGCGATGGTCCGCTGGTCACCCGAACGTCCCAAGCTCTATGACGTCACGATCGCGACCGGCGACGACCAGTGGCGCGATCGCATCGGCTTCCGCACCATCGAGGTGCGCGGTCCGGACATCCTGCTCAACGGCAAGCCGATCTTCCTGCGCGGTATCTCGCTGCACGAGGAAGAACTGGGCAGCGAGCCGACCCGGGCGATCAGCCCGGCGGCGGCGCGGGCCCTGCTCGGCGAGATCAAGGACGGGTTGCATGGCAACTATGTCCGCCTGGCGCACTACCCGCACACCGAGATGATGACGCGCACCGCCGACGAACTCGGTCTGCTCGTGTGGAGCGAGGTGCCGGTCTACTGGCTGGTCGCCTGGTCCAATCCGGACACGCTGGCGACCGCGCGCAACATGCTGGCGGAGAACATCCTGCGCGATCGCAACCGCGCGTCGATCGGGATCTGGAGCGTCGCCAACGAAACGCCCGTCACCGAGGCGCGCAACACCTTCCTCCGCACGCTCGTCGGCGATGTCCGCCGCCTCGACGATACGAGGCTGGTCAGCGCGGCGCTGCTGGTCGAGCGTTCGAAGGACGCGAAGACTCCCACGATGACCCTGGCCGATCCGCTCGCCGATGTGCTGGATGTGCTGGCAATCAATACGTATAATGGCTGGTATACCAACGACCGGCTGACCGATCTTCCCGCCAGCGTCTGGCAGGTGCCCGCCGACAAGCCGCTGGTCTTTTCCGAATTCGGCGCCGACGCCCGGGCCGGGTTCCACGACCTGACCGGGCCGCAGAAATTCTCGGAAGAATATCAGGCGGACTATTATCGCGCGACGCTCAAGATGGCGGATTCTGTGCCGACGCTGCGCGGCATGTCGCCATGGATCCTCAAGGACTTCCGTTCTCCACGCCGGCAGAATCCCGATTTTCAGCAGGGCTGGAACCGCAAGGGGCTCATCTCGGAAACCGGGCAGCGCAAGCAGGCATTCGACGTTCTGGCGAATTACTACGCTGCCAAGGATGGTGCGGTAAGCCGCTGACGACGGGCCGGACGGGGGGAGGGGCGAAGTCCGACGCTCCTCCCGCGATAGTTTCGCTTCAGCTTCGCTTTTGCGGGCGCGTTACGCCGGTAGGTAAAGACCCGAGCCGCGCCATCTCTCCGGTCGTGAAAAGGGCGGGGTTGTCGAGGAAGTCGATCAGCATCTCCGTGCTGTCGTCGCCCCAGAACAGATCGTCGCCGACTGCGATCGTCGGAACGCCGAATACGCCGCGCTCGATCGCGCGGTCGGTGTTCGCCCGCAGCTGGTTCTTGACATGGGGCTGGGCGATGGCGCCTGCGACGTCCTCGAGGCCAAGGCTGTTCCCGATGATCTCGAGAATATCGGGTTCCGAAACGTCCAGCCCGTCGCGGAAGGCGGCATCGAACAGGGCGTCAACTACTGCAGGCGTCGCATCGAGCGCGACGATCAGGCGCAACGCTGCGATCGGGTTGAACGGATGGGCCGGCGGAAAGCGGAACGGGATGCCGAGCGTGTCGGCGCGCCACTGACATGTCCGATAGGTGTGGAGGCGTTTCGGGGCGATCTCCGCTGGTCCCTTCTGTTCCCAATGGCCGAGCAATGCCCCGAGCACGACGGGAACGGGAACCAGGCGAACGCGGTCGCCGAGCCGGCCGCGAGTCTTCCACTGGAGATAGGCGAATGGGGAGATGACATCAAAATACCAGTCGCAGTCACGGCCGCTCATCGTTGCTTCCTTTGGTTCGTGCCTCAATCGCGCGGATCACGGCCGCCATGTCGAGGCGACCATGCCCCAGTTCCTCGCTCTCGCGGTAGAGAAGGTGACTGGCATCCAGCAGCGGCGACGCAATCTCCGCCTCGCGCGCGGCATCCGCGACCAGCCGGGCATTCTTGAGCACGTCGGAGATCGCCGCCTGCACGTCGAAATCCTGCTCGACCAGCTTGGCGAGCTTGATACGCGATACGCTGCTCGCCATCGGCCCGGCATCGAGAATCGCGCGGAATTGCTTCATGTCGAGGCCGTGGCATTCAGCGAAGTGAGCGGCCTCAGCCAGACCAGTGACCATGGTGATGAGAAAGCTGTTGACGGCGAGCTTCATGGTCAGGGCACCCGGAACCGAGCCGCAGCGGAATATCTCCTGGCACATTGGTGCCAGCAGCGGGCTTATTTCGTCCATGACGCTCTCGTCGCCGGCGAGCATTGCCACGAGTTCTCCGGCTTCGGCCGGCTTGCGTGAACCGGAAACGGGCGCTTCCACATAAGCGCCGCCGGCACTGCTGATCTCGATGCCCAGGTCTCGGGAATAGCCGGGAGGGACCGTGCCCATCTGGACGATGACATGACCTGCCACATTGGCCGCGAAGTCAGGCGTGCCGCGACCGAGGACCACGTCGATCGCTGCTTCGTTAGCCAGCATCAGGATCACGATCCGCGCCTGGCGAAACAGGGCGGCTGGATTGTCGGCCACCGCCGCGCCGGCCGCCCGCAATGGGTCGTTTCGTTCGGCAGTCCGGTTCCAGACGATGAGCCTGGTGCCGGCGCGCGCCAGGTTGATCGCCATTGGCTGGCCCATGACGCCCAGGCCGATGAATCCCGTCAGTTCCATCTCGTCCTCGTCTCGCACATCCGCTGCCTGTGGCTCGTGCCGTCCTACAGATCGTCAAGCGCCATCAGAAAGACGAGGCCACGTTGTCCCGATCCGCGGTGCACCGTGAGCGCGCCATGATGGGCATGCGCGACACGCTCGACGATCGAAAGGCCGATCCCGGATCCCTCGATATTCGCCCCCGCGCCCCGCCACAGCCTGTCCTTGAGCCGAACGAAATTCGCCTCCGGGATCGGATCGCCATTGTCGCCGACCGCGATGAGCGCTCCCGGGCCAGAGCTGACCACGATCGCGGTGCCGGGGGGCGTGTGGCGTGCGGCATTGTCGATGAGGTTTTCGAGCGCCAGTGTCAGTGCCTCGGCGTAACCGCGTACCCGTGCCGGTGTGTCCGCGCGTTCAAGCGCGATCGAGCGGCCGGACGCGATGATCCCGGGCGCGCGGTCGGAGACGACGCCTTCCGCCAGCGCATGGAGGTCGACCGAGGTTCCGCCATCCTCGATCGGGCGCTCGATCTCGGCGAGCGCAAGCAACTGGGCGATGACACGGGCCGCCCGATCCACCGCCGACATCATCGCCGTGCGGACCTCCGGGTTCGCGACGGCATCGGCGCGAAGGCGGACGACGGCAAGTGGCGTGCGCAACTCGTGCGCGACGTCGGCGGCAAATGCCGCCTGCACATGAATCGCGGCGGCCAGGCGGTCGAGCGCGGCGTTGGTCGCCTCCGCCAACGGCTCGGCCTCGACCGGGAGAAGGCCGCTCGGCAGGCGGGTGTTGAGCGATCGCGGGCCGATCGTCGCGGCGATCGCTGAGACAGCGCGCATCCGAAGCGTCATGCGCCGCGCGATCAGCGCCCCGATCAGAGGAACCAGCGCCGCGATCGGCAGGCAGATCAGCGCGAATCTGGGCAGGAAGCTACGCACGATATCGTCGGTGACGACCGCCGGGTCGGCA
This sequence comes from Sphingomonas sp. QA11, assembly GCF_028473665.1. Classification (GTDB taxonomy): domain Bacteria; phylum Pseudomonadota; class Alphaproteobacteria; order Sphingomonadales; family Sphingomonadaceae; genus Sphingomonas; species Sphingomonas phytovorans. Next base: position 1,389,155 of record NZ_CP098774.1, read on the forward strand.
TCGTCTTGCGAAACGACGATCCAGCCGCTCCCCACGGGCACGCTATAGCCCTCGACCACACCGCTGCGAAAGAAATGCGCTGTCCCGTCCAGCGGCGCCACCGCCAGTATTTCCGGACGCGCCGGACCATAGGATCTTTCCACGCGGCGGTCGGCCCCGATCGTGCTGACCGCCATGCCGTTGGTCAGCACGACGGGTTGCGCATTGCGCGTATCCGGGCCCGCCGATGCGGCGGATAGCGCCGCTTGCCGACGCAGCAGGTTGCGCTGGAAATGATCGGCTGTCTGGTGGAGCAGGGCGGAGGCGCTCCATAAGAGGGCGATCGCTGCCGCGAGTGCAACCGCCACGTGCAGTGCGACGAACTGCCCGAGCAGCGAGCGAGGCACCGTCAATCTCATGCGACCGGAACGATCATATAGCCCACGCCGCGCACGGTTTCGATCCGGACCCGGGTCGCTGAGTCCTCGAGCCGCTTGCGCAAGCGGTGGACATATACTTCCACCGCGTTGGAGCCGAGATCGCCATCCAGGCCGAACAACTGGTCCTCGACGATGCGTTTCGGCACGACCTTGCCTGCACGGCGCAACAGCAATTCGAGCAACTCGGTTTCCCGCACCGACAGGCTGAGCGCTTGCGATTCAACATACGCCATGCGCGTCTCGACGTCGAACTCGAGCGCGCCGCAACGGAGGGATTTCCCGACATAGCCGTCGCGCCGCCGCAGGATCGCGTGAAGGCGGGCATATAGTTCGTCCACGTCGAAGGGCTTGACCATATATTCGTCGGCCCCCTCGTTCAGGCCGAGGATGCGCGCGTCGATCGAGCCGCGTGCGGTCAGAACCAGTACGGGCCGGGCATCGCCGCGCGCGCGCATCCGCATGAGAAGCGAGATACCGTCTTCGTCGGGCAGGCCCAGATCAAGCAGGACGGCCGCATAGTCGATCGCTTCGAGATATGCCTCGGCTTCCTCGCTGGTACGTGCCCGATCGACCGTCAATCCGCGCCGCGACAAGGCGTCGACGAGCGGCATTGCCACCGCGTCTTCGTCCTCGATCAGCAGGATCCGCATCGTCTCGCTCTTCCGCAACGCAGCAATTTGTAAGCCCGCTGTAAGCGAGCCTGCCTAGGGGTGCCAGCCCTCACCGTAACAGGCCCTCCGATGCACGCTCCATCATCGCCGCACCCGCTGCCCACGATACAAATGTTGCCGCGCCGCGAGCAGGTGCGCTGGCTTGTCATCGCCGTGGCTGTCATCGTCGGCATCGTCGTGCTGTGGCTGGCGATCGGAAGCATGACGCGTCACGATCAGGTCGCCCCTCCTGCCACGCCGCCGGGTACTTTCCGGCCGACGGCGGAGCAGATGGCCGCGCTGAAGACGATCCGGGTCGGCTATGCTGCATCGGAAGACCGCACCCTGGCGAGCGGGGCAATCACGGTCGATGGCGATCGCAGCACGCCGGTGCTGATGCCTTATGCCGGGCAAGTGGTGCGCGTGCTCGCCGATGCGGGTCAATATGTGCGGCAGGGCCAGCCGCTGCTGCTGGTCAAGACGAGCGACTTCGTCGATGCGCGCAGCGGATTGTTCGCCGCCCGCGCCGCCTTTCAGAACGCGCAGGCGCAACTCGTGACGGCGACGCGCAACGCAGAGCGGCAGCGCCAGATATTCGAAACCGCGGGCGGGGCCCAAAAGGACTATCTTCAGGCGCAGACAGATCTGGTCGCGGCGCAGGCCAGCGCGCGGACCACGGCGGCCGCGCTCGGCGCGGCGCGCGACAAGCTCGCGATCCTCGGCAAGTCGCCCGGTGAGATCGGGCAGCTTGAGGGGGCTGGCGAAGTCTCCGGCATCCACGATCGCACCACGCTGCACGCACCGATCGCGGGGCTGATCGCCTCGCGCGACGTCTCGGCCGGGCAATATGTCTCGCAAGGTGGCGACAAGCCGGTGATGACGATCACCGACCCGTCGCATGTGTGGCTGATCGCGCAGATCGCCGAAGGCGATGCCAATGGGGTGCATCTCGGCGATGTGGTGACGGTAACGACGCCCGCGCTTCCCGGGCGCAGCTTCCACGCCACCATCGATCTCGTCGGGGCGGCTCTCGATCCGCAGACTCATCGGTTGCCGGTGCGCGCGACCATCGCCAATCCCGATGGCGCATTGAAGCCGCAGATGTTCGCCAGCTTCTCGATCCAGCGGCCGCAGCGCGGCACCGCCTTGCGCGTCCCCGCCGCTGCCGTGATCCATGAGGGGGATTCCGCGCGTGTCTGGGTCGTTCGCTCCGATGGCCTGTTGCAGGCACGCGCCATAACCGCGGGTGACGCGCAGGACGGTGCGGTCGTCGTGCTGGCCGGCCTCAGGCCCGGCGAGCGCATCGTCACGGCCGGGGCGCTGTTCGTGAACGAGGCGGGTCTTGGCGAATGAACCGCATCGTCGAGTTCTCGCTGCGCCAGCGCCTGCTGATCGTCGGCATCTTCTCCGCGATGTTGCTCGCGGGCGTGGTCGGTTTCTGGAACCTCAATATCGAGGCCTATCCCGATCCAGTCCCGCCGATGGTGGAGATCGTCACGCAGACTCAGGGGCTTTCGGCCGAGGAGATGGAGCGAAACGTCACCATCCCGATCGAAGTCGGCATGGCGGGCATCCCGCACCTGACGGCGATCCGCGCGATCTCGCTGTTCGGCCTGTCCGACATCAAGATACAGTTCAGCTACGACCTGACCAACGAGGCCGCGAAGCAGCAGGTCATCAACCGCCTCTCGCAACTGCCACCGCTCGCCGGGGGCGCGCAGCCAACGCTGTCGCCGACGAGCCCGGTCGGGGAAATCTATCGCTATAAGCTCAGCGCGCCGGCCGGCTATTCGGTGATGGACCTGAAGACGCTGCAGGACTGGGTGCTGCAACGTCGCTTCAAGCGCATTCCCGGGGTCATCGACGTGACCGGCTGGGGCGGCAAGCTTCGCGCCTATGACGTCGTGATCGACAATGACCGGCTGGCCGCGCACGGCGTCTCGGTCGGGCAGGTGCTCGCCGCGCTCGGCAAAAGCGACGGCAATGTCGGCGGGCAGACGATCAATTTCGGTGCGCAGGCCGCGATCGTGCGCGGGGTCGGGCTTATCCAGTCAGTTTCCGGAATCGAGAATGTGCTGGTCGGCACGGCGAACGGGCAGCCGATCCTGCTGAAGGACGTCGCCCATGTTCAGATCGGGAATGCCCCGCGGCTCGGCATCGCCGGCTACAACGACCGCGACGACATCGTGCAGGGCATCGTGCTGATGCAGCGCGGCGCGCAGTCGATGCCGACGATCCAGGCAGTGCAGAAGGAGGTCGCCGACATCAACGCATCTGGCGCGCTTCCACCCGGCGTCCATCTCGACCGGGTCTATGACCGCTCCGATCTCATTCGCCTGACGATCCATACCGTGCTGGAGAATCTACTCGCTGGGATATTGCTGATCTTCATTCTTCAATGGGCGTTTCTCGGCAATCTGCGCAGCGCGATCATCGTCGCGGCGACAATCCCGTTCGCGCTCGCCTTTGCGATCCTGATCCTGGTGCTTCAGGGCGAGAGCGCGAACCTGCTGTCAGTCGGGGCACTCGATTTCGGGCTGGTCGTCGACGCAAGCGTCATCATGGTCGAGAATATCTTCCGCCACATGGTCGAACGATCGGCGCATGTCGAAAACGGGCACGGCCACTACACCATGGCCAGCCGTTTCTCGGCGGTGCTTGGCGCCAGCCACGAAGTGAGCCGCGGGATCTTCTTCGCGGCGGCGATCATCATCGCCAGCTTCCTGCCGCTGTTCACGCTGGCCGGGGTCGAAGGGCATATTTTCGGGCCGATGGCCAAGACCTACGCCTATGCCATCACGGGCGGGCTGATCGCGACCTTCACCGTCGCGCCGGTGCTGGCGACATTACTGCTGCCGGACAAATTGTCGGAGGTCGAGACCCGCATCGTCGCCCGGTTGCGGGGCTGGTACGAGCCAGCGGCCGCCTTCGCGCTGGCCAACCGCGTGCTGACCCTTGGTGGTGCGCTGCTGCTCCTCGGCGCGGCGGTCGTCGGGGTGCGGTCGCTCGGCATCGAGTTCCTGCCGCATCTGGAAGAAGGCAACATGTATATCCGCGCGAGCCTGCCGGCCTCGATCAGCCTCGAGGCTGGCCAGCCCGTGGTCAACGGCGTGCGGCGGATGATCGCGCAATATCCAGAGGTGGAGTCAGTGCTCTCGCAGCATGGCCGCCCCGACGACGGCACGGATTCCACCGGCTTCTTCAACGCCGAATTCTTCGTGCCGCTCAAGCCCTTCGGTACCTGGCCCGCCGGTGTGACCAAGGAGACGCTGACGGCCGAACTCTCCAGTAAATTGCAGGCTCGCTATCCCGGCGTCGATTTTTCCTTCTCGCAATATATCGAGGACAATGTCGAGGAAGCGGCGTCGGGCGTGAAGGGCGCGAACTCGATCAAGCTGTTCGGGCCGGACCTGCCGACGCTCGAAAAATATGCCGATGCGATCAAGGCCGAGATGGCAAAGGTGCAGGGGATCGAGGATCTCGGCGTGTTCCAGTCGCTCGGCCAGCCGACCGTACGGATCGACATCGATCGTGCCAGGGCTTCGCGTTACGGGCTGACACCCGACGACATCAATGCGACGGTGGCGGCGGCGATCGGGGGACAGTCCAGCGCCGAGCTGTACGAAAAGGGCACCGACCGGCACTTCCCCATCGTCGTGCGCCTGCGCCCCGAACAGCGCGACACAGTCGACGCGATCCGCCGCATTACCGTTGGCGCGCCCGCGCCGAACGGCAGCGGTACGATCCAGGTTCCGCTGTCCGAAGTGGCGGATGTGCGGCTGACATCGGGCGCGTCCTTTATCTACCGCGAGCATCAGGAGCGCTACATCCCGATAAAATTCTCGGTGCGCGGGCGCGATCTCGGTGGGGCGGTCGACGAGGCGAGGGCGCGGATCACCCGCAACGTGCATCTGCCCTCGGGTTATCATCTCGAATGGGCGGGCGAACTCGACAATCTCAACAACGCCGTCGCCCGGCTCGAAATCGTCGTCCCGGTCAGCCTGTTGCTGATTCTGCTGCTGCTCTACGCCAATTTCGGTTCGATCCGGGACAGCCTTCTTGCTTTTTCCGCGATTCCGATGGCGATCGTCGGCGGTGTGCTCGCCCTCGCTCTGACCAGGACGGCGTTCAGCATTTCATCGGCAATCGGGTTCGTCGCGCTGTTCGGCATCGCGGTGATGGACGGCATCCTGGTCGTCACGACCTATAATCATGCGATCGACGAAGGCATGACGCGGCGGGACGCGTTGGCGACGACGGTGCGGCACAGCCTGCGCCCGGTGGTGATGACCTGTCTCGTCGCGGCGATCGGCCTGCTTCCCGCTGCCTTGTCGAATGGCATCGGCAGCCAGGTGCAGAAGCCGCTCGCGCTGGTCGTGGTTGGCGGGATGACACTGGCACCGCTTCTCATCCTGCTCGTCCTGCCTGTGCTGATCGACTGCTTTTCCAGGCGCGTGGCACCGGAATATCGGGGCGCGCATGGCCGAGATGTCGGTCACCTGCCATCGCCCGAAGCCGATCATGGGGAGGTTCGGACGTGAAGCCTCTCTTCCTTCCGCTTCTCGCGCTGATGGTCACCGCCTGCGCAGCGGGCCCGCGCGATCTCGACCCCAAGGTTACCTTGCCTCCGCTGCAACCGCAGCAACGCTTCGCGCCGCAAGCGGGCCCGGAACAGGTGACCGCGGATACCGTGGTCGCAGCTGACTGGTGGCGTGCCTTCGGGTCGCCGGAGCTCATGGCGCTGGTGGATGAGGCACTGGCGCACGCAACGGATATTGCCGTCGCCGATGCCGCCCTGCGCCAGGCGCGGGAGCAGGCCGGCGCGGCCGCCGGTGCGGCTCTGCCGGAGGTCGATGCGAGCTACCAGGCGCAGCGAACACGTGTCTCGAACGCGCTTGCGCCTGCGGTCACCGATTCATCGCAATATCTCTACACGCTGCACACCGCGCAGGTGACGGTCAGCTACGGACTCGACCTGTTCGGTGGGACACGTGCCCATATCCGCTCGGCGCGCGCCGCTGCCGAGGTGCAGCGCCATCGGCTCGAGGCGGCCCGTGCCGCGGTGGTCGCCAACCTCGTGCAGGCAGTGATCCAGCGCGCTTCGTTGGCCGACCAGGTTGCGGCGGGCGAGACAAGCGTGTCGGTCAATCGCGATATCCTGCGGAACCTGCTTCAACGCCAGCGGCTCGGCGCGGTCGGCGCGGCCGATATCGCCACGCAGCAGACAGCGCTGGCGACCGCCGAGGCCGCGCTTCCGGCGCTGGTTCGGGCGGAGGCGCACCAGCGCGTCGTGATCGGTACCTTGCTCGGCCGCGCGGCGGGCGTCGAGCTGCCGCCTTTGCCGAACCTCGGTGCCCTTGCCCTGCCGCACGACCTGCCGCTGGCGCTGCCGTCCGATCTTGTTGCGCGCCGGCCCGATATCCGGGCAGCGCGCGCACAACTGGAAGGGGCGGGCGCCGATGTCGGCTTGGCGATTGCGGCCCGGCTGCCCAATATCCAGCTCAGCGCGAGCGCCGGGGGCGCCGCGCAGCATCTGTTCGACCTGTTCCAGGGCGGCAATCCATTCTGGTCGCTGGTCGGCGGTGTCACCCAGCCGATATTCCATGCGGGCGCGCTGCGTCACCAACAGCATGCGGCCGAAGCCGCGCTGGACGGTGCCAAGGCGCAATATCGCGCGGCGGTCCTGCAAGCCTTTGGCGACGTCGCCGACGCGCTCACGGGCCTGCGTACCGACGCGGATGCGCTCGATGCCGCCGCGCGGGCGAGCGACGCATCGGGGCGTGCGCTGGGGTTCATTCGACGCCAGCTAGAGTTGGGGGATGTCGGCACGCTCGCCTTGCTCAACGCCACCGCCGCCGATGCGCAGGCGCGGGGTCAGCTCATTCAGGCCCGTGCAGCACGCCTGACGGACACCGTCGCGATGTTTCAGGCTGCGGGCGGCGGTGTCGTGGAGAATTGAATCATGGCGGGCGTGATCGGGGCGACCAGCGGCAAGTTCATTCTGGTTGGGGCGGCATTGCTGCTGCACGGACGAGTCGATGAAAAGACGGTTAGCGTTTCGATTGCGCCGGGCATTGCCACCTCGGCCATGACTCCCGAGCTGGCGGAGCATGTGAAGATGCGGGGTGGCGGTCCCGACGTAGCAATTCATCTCCGTGCCGAGTCATTTCGCGCAAGGGTCGCGGCGGTCGAAACAGAGCCCGGCCCGGATGCGGCATTGCGGATCGGGCAGGACCTGCTCGACGAGAACCCGATCGAGATCGACTTCGCCCATCATGTGCTGCAACCGCTTTCGGCAAGCGAAGCGCGCCGGCTGGAACGTCGTTCCCAGCCGATCGTGATCAGGCACGAACCTGACGGGACGCTGTCGGTGAACATTGCGGCGGATGGTGGCGCGCCGCTGAGCGCGCGCCTCGATCTCTCCAGTGTCGGGGGCGTCACCGCTCCCGGTTTCGGGCCCGCGAACGCAGTGAAGGTCGGGGGCGTCGAGGTCCCCAAAACAGAAGTGACGGACGGACCTCGGCCGACGGTTGGACTCTACGCCTTCAGGCACGCCCGGGTGATCTTCGATCTGGGGCACGACCGCATCTGGGTTACCCGCTCGGGATAGCGAGTGGAGCGCCTGAAGCCGGCGGCCGTGCCGCAGGCTGCGGCCGAGCTATGATTTCCACGAGCGGGGCGGAGGTCAGCGGGGCTTGCGGAAGCGCAGGACGAACTGATCGGTCTTTCCGCGAATGGCGGGATCGAAAACCGCGGCGGTTCGGGGATCGGCGGCGTTGCGCAAGGCCGAGGACTCGCCGTCGAGCACGAACCCGGCCGCCTCTACCTCGCTTTTAACCAATGTCTCGTCGATCCGGTGCACTTTGGCCATGCCTGCATCGTCGAGTCCCGGCGTTCCGGCATGATCGACGATGACATAGAGGCCACCTGGCTTGAGGGCGGCAAATATCACCTTGTTGAGCGCGGCCGTGCCCTGTGCGCCTGCCCAATTATGGACGTCATGATAATTCTGGGAGGTCCAGACCAGGTCGACCTTGCCGGGCACGCCCAGCGTATCGGCATTGGCGACGCCGTCATGGACGTTACTGCGTCCAGGCTCTCCGGAAACCGACGGCGGAAGCGGCTTGCCCTTTAGCCGGTCGATCAGGATCTGGTCCCATACGGCATATACCGCTCCCTTGGGACCGACGGCATCGCTGAACAGCCGGGTGAAATACCCTTTGCCGGGAAGGTAATCGACCACGGTCTGACCGCGCTTGACCTTGGCGAACTGCATCATGATCGTCGGCTTGCGGTCCGGGTCGCGCGCCTTATCGGCATCGGGGCGTGTGGCGGCCGTGCTGGCGACGGGAGTGGAGCCTTCGCGCTGCGCCAGGGCTGGATATGCGGTGACCGCAACGGCGCCGGCAAGGCAGACGGTCCACAGCATGCGGCTGTGGCCAGAAACAAGGCGGTTCATCAGAATCGATCCTTTCGTGGTGAAGCGGGTAGGGTGGTTAGAGTCCCGGCGATCCAGGCATCGATGCGCGTCTCAAGCACGTCCAGCGGCAGTGCCCCGTCGCCGATGATCCGGTCGTGAAAGTCCCTGATGTCGAACCGGTTGCCAAGCCGGGACCTGGCGCGCTCGCGCAGTTCGAGGATCTCGAGCTCGCCGATTTTGTAGGACAGCGCCTGAGCAGGGATCGAGATGAAGCGATCGACTTCCGCCTGAATCTGGGTTTCGTCCTCGCCGGAATGGGCGTGGAAGAAATCCACCATCTGCTGGCGCGTCCAACGCTTGAAGTGAACCCCGGTATCGATCGCGAGCCGGTCGGCGCGAAGCAGTTCGCTGGACAGTCGACCATAGTCGGACAGCGGATCCTTGTAGAATCCGACCTCCTTGCCCACCAGCTCGGCGTAGAGCGCCCAACCCTCGATATAGGCGGTATAGTCAGCCTGTTGCCGAAAGGGCGGCAAACCGGGCAGCAACTGGGCGATCGAAAATTGCAGGTGATGCCCCGGAACGCCTTCGTGATACGCGGCCGATTCAAGCAACAGCGTTGAGCGAGTCTCGAAATTGGCGGTGTTGACGTAAACCCTGCCGGGCTGCGATCCGTCCGGCGTCCCTTGATGATAGTCGGCGATCGGCGCGGCGGATTCGAGGAAGGTGGGAACTGGCACGACAACCAGATCGGTCCTGGGCAAGGTTCCGAACAATTTGGGGAGCATGGGCTTCATCTGCGCGATGAAGCTGCGATACCGATTCAACATATCCTCGCGTGAGGAGGCATGAAGGCTGGGATCGGTCTTCAACGCCGCGCGGAAGCTTGTCAGATCCGAAAAACCTTGCCCCTTGGCGATCAGGGTCATTTCCGCCTCGATCCGGCTAACCTCGGCCAGCCCGACCTTGTGCATATGTTCCGGGGATTGTGTGGTCGTCGTTTGCTGCTCGGCCAGATACCGATAGATCGCATCGCCGTTCGGCAGGCTCCACAGACCGGGTTCGGCGCGACCGTGGGGCGCGTAGTCGTTCGCCAGAAAGCGGTTGAAACGTCGATAGGCGGGCCTGACCACCTCCTCGATGGTGGTCACCATCTCGGTGCTGATGCGATCTCGCGCTGCCGACGGTATGCCTGCCGGAAAGCGGGTCAGTGGTTGGGCGAAGATGCTGTCCGTGCCGGATGGCGCGACCAGGCCGTCGATCCGTGCGACCAGTTTTTTCAGCAGGTAGGCCGGCGGTATCAGCTTGTCGCGCTGGCCCTGTCGCGCCACCTCGACCGTTTGATCCAGAACCGTGGGGATGCGCTTCAGGCGCGTGATATAGTCGTCATAGTCCCTGACGGTGTCGAACGGGAAATCGGCCGCATAAGTAGGGAGCGCCAGGGGCGTCGAACTGCGCCACTGGTAGATCGGCATCTCATAGAGCTTGAGATCGAATCCTTTCAGCGTTGTCCGCAACTGGCGGACCATCAGGAGATGGGAGAGCTTGTCCTCGCTGGAGAAGCCGGTGGTATCCACCGCGGCAAATCGCTTGAGGAACGCCGCCGTCGCGCCGCGTTCCGACCGGGCATGCGCCAGCGAGGCGTCGGTCCATCGATCATTGTAGCGGCGATCGCCCAATAGCGTAGCGGCTTCGGGATTCGCCTGGAGCTGATGCTCCCACTGCTCGGACAGCAGTTTGTGGAACGCATCGATACGCGCATCGGGCTGTGCGGCCGTCGCCCCACTGAGCGATATGGCCGCAGATCCCAGCGCAGCGACGATGCGCAGGGACCGTTTCACAAAAGGCCCCCGCCATCGACGTCGATCAGCGCCCCGGTGACGAAGCCGTTGGTCATGACGAACAGATAGGCCTGGGCCAGTTCCCGTGGCGCACCAATCCGCCTGACGGGCAGGGAGGCTGACACGCGCGCGATGGTAGCGGCGCGCGTTTCCGACCCGATTTCACCCCACAGGCTCGTGTCGACGACACCTGGGCTGATGACGTTGACTCGACGTGGCGCGAGTTCCTTGGCGAGATGACGGCCCGCGGCATCCACAGCTGCGTTGACCGTGCCCTTCACCAACGTCCCGACACCATATTTGCGCGACACCTGCCCCGACGTGAAGGTGATGGAGGCGGCCGGTCCCAGATACGGCAGCGCCGTGCGTACCGCCCTGACAGCACCGAACAACTTGGTCTCGAACGTATGTTGCAGCACCTCGTCGCCAAGTGATTTGAGAGGCGCCGACCCCATCCGGCTACCCACGGTATAGACCAGATGGTCCACCGCGCCGACTGTCTGCAATGCCGCGGCGAGCGCCACGCGGTCAGTGACATCGACGGCCTTTCCTTCGATGCCGTCGGGGGCGCCGCCCGAGCGGCTGAACGCCACGACGTGAGCGCCCTCGACCTTTGCCAATTCGGCGACTGCGGCACCGATTCCGTCACTGCCGCCAAGCACGACGACGGTTTGATTTTTCAAAGTCCCGGTCATCAGGATCATTTCCCTGCGCGTATTGGATCTGCCCGCCAGGCGCTGGCACAATGCTCCCTTGCGAGAGCCGCTGCGCTGTCGGCGACGCTCGCCGAAAAACGGGTGTGGTGATCGATCCAGGCCAGATTGGTGGCCCCGTTTCTCACCGGACAGCGTCCGGGATGTGCCGCCAGACGGAATAGGCGGTCGTGCCATTGCCGGAAGCGCTGGCTGGAACGGCGTAGGTCAGTACGCCGTCCGTGAACGTATAATCGCGTACCTGAGTCTTCCCTTCCCAATTGGGAAAGGACGCTGCCTCGACCATGAAGACGAGCTGGTGCCTGGTGCGGTCGATCGCCACCGTGCCGAAATGCGTGCTCGAACCGAGCGCGGCTGCGCGATACTCCTCGGGCGTCCCCTTGGCCTTATCGCCGCTGGCGAAAACGGGTCGGCCGATCCTGAAGATCTGCAGATTATAGTGCCCGGACGAGTCGACCGTCAGCAAACCCTTCGGATGCTCGCCATAATTGGTGGTCCGGCTCCCGTCGGCATGAATCTCGTAAGCCGAGTCCATTACCCATCTGCCCTGAAGCGAAGCTAGGTCCTGGGCTTGAGTGGCGGTCGGCATCGCGAGGGTCGCGGCCAGAACGGCAGCGACGGCATAGGGCAACCTCATCTCATTCCTCCACTGAATGCGTAACCTGTCAATGAGGTTACCAATTGCTCCGAGATAAGAAACCTGTCAATGGGGTTACATGATGCAGGCCAAAAATCATGGACATCCGGCCGATGAGCGCGATGGCTTCCGGTTTCGTGGCGGACATAGTGCGATCGATTTGCCAGCGACGTTGCAGGCCCGACTGAAGCCAGCACCGCGAGAATTGCTGAAGGCGCCGGGGGATCTGGCGCGCTGGCTGGTGGCGGCTGGCCTGACCCCGACGGTCCCCGAAACAACCGAGGCGGATCTCGCGCTGGCGCACGCCTTGCGGGAGGCAATCTATGCCCTGGCCAACGCCCGGCTTTCGGAGGGGACGGATCCTTCCGCCGCGCGCGAAATCGTCAACGCGATCGCCGCCAATCCGCCGGCGATTCCCCATTTGTCGCCCGAAGGCACGATCGGAATGATCGGGCCGGCCAGCGCTCTGCTCGCGACGCTGGCGCGCGAGGCGATCTATTTGTTCGGAAGCGAGATGGCCGGTAGCATCCGGCAATGTCAGTCGCCGACCTGCACCCTGTTCTTTGTCGATACGTCGCGATCGGGCGACCGGCGCTGGTGCTCGATGTCGGGGTGCGGGAACAAGGCCAAGGTCGCCGAATTCCGCAGCCGCAAACGCAAGGCGCGGACTGACGCGTGAGCGCTGGGCAGGGGCGATGAAGATGTTGGCGTCGCAACCCCGATATGGGGGAGATGGGGGTGTCGTTGGTCGAGCCAGTCGTCCGGCGAGACGTTACGACCCGTATTGGGCGCTTCTCCAGGCCAGCAGCGCAACCATCTCGGCGACGAGTTGCCCAATACGGCCGCTCGCTTCCCAGGCGTAGAGTGCGACGGCCATCGGTTGCTCTTCACCCAAAGCGCGATGGATGCGGACGTCTCGCCCGTGGGTCGACAGACAGGGCAGAAGCGATATCCCCATGCCGGCCTCGACGGCCACGAGAACGCTCGACAGGCTGTTGCCGGTGAATCCGATGTACCAGCGTCGCTTTTCGCGTTCGATCCGTTCGAACATCTCTTCGCGATAGAGGGCGCCCGGCGGAAACGTCACCAGGGGGATCGGATCGGGCCAGTCGCGGGTGGCCGAGGCACTTTCGAACCACGCCATCGGCTCCACGAAGAATGCTCGGCAGTCGCTGTTCGCCAAGGGCTCCTTGACGACGATCACGTCGAACTCGCCATTTCGATACCGGCGCGAGAGATCACGGCTGAGCCCAGTCGTCACGTCCAGCCGGATCGCCCGATCCATCTCGGAAAAAGCCGCGAACACGCCGGCCATCGCCGGGGTCAGGATGTCTTCGGCGACGCCGATACCCACCGCATGCGAGCCGGCGGGGTCGGCGAGCAGGTGGGCCGCCTCCGCTTGCAGTGCAAGAATACGCCGTGCATGGCCAAGCAGCCGTTCGCCCGCCGGCGTCGGCACGACGGGCCGAGCGCTCCGGTCGATCAATAGCTGGCCCACCGCTTCCTCGAGTCGCGCCAGTTGCTGGCTGATCGTCGATTGAGTCATGTTCAGCGCGGTCGCGGCACTGGTGAAGCCGCCGTGCTCGGCAATGGCGACGAAGGCCTGAAGAAGACGAGGGTCCAGCATGACGACATTCACATAGTGGATGATGTGCATCAAAACATCTAATTTGCGCATGAGTGCCTGTCGGCGATAAGTCTTGCGCGATCAAAGAAGGGTGGCGCAGGTGAAGATTGCTCGCATCATGTTGTCGGCGGCCATGCTGCTCCAGCCGTTCCAGGCCGGGGCGCGGGAACAGGCCGATGTCCTGATCCGGCATGCCACGGTGATCGACGTCGAACATGCCCGCACTATCCCCGATCAGGCGATCGCGACCCGCGGCGAGAAGATCGTCGCGGTCGGCGACGACGCGGAGGTAGCGAAGGCGTGGGGGGCAGGGCGTGAGGTCGACGGGAAGGGCCGCTTCCTGATCCCCGGCCTGTGGGACATGCACATGCATTTCGGTGGCGGTCCGGACCTGGCCGAGGAGAATAAGGCGCTGCTGCCGCTCTACGTCGCCTATGGCATCACCACTATCCGCGATTGCGCGGGCGACATGCCCTATGATGTGCTTGGCTGGCGGCAGGAGATCGCTGACGGCAAGCTGTTTGGTCCGCGACTGCTCACCTCCGGGCCGAAGATCGAGGGGATCAAGCCCGTCTGGAAGGGCACATTGGAAACCGGTTCCGAAGCCGATGTCGACGCTGCGGTGGCGAAGCTGGCCGGGCTTAAGGTCGATTTCGTCAAGATCACTGACAGCACGCTGAAGCCGGAACTGTTCCTCTACGCGGTCGGCAAGGTGCGTGCGGCGGGATTGCGCGCTTCGGGCCATATTCCGATGGCGCTCACGGTAGGGCAGGCGGTCGATGCCGGGATCAGCTCGATCGAGCATCTGAGCTACGCCTATAAAGCGGGCGTGAAGGACGAGGCGCGGATCGCGGCCGATTTCGGCGCCGGCCGCATCGATCGCGCGCAGGCACAGGCCGAGCTTGCCGCCGGCTTCGACCCGGCGACCGCGATGGCTTCCTATGCCAGGCTGCGCGACCGCGGCGTGTTCGTAACGCCGACGCTCAATATCGAACGAACGCTTGCCTATCTCGACAGCGACGATCATTCCAAGGATGCTTTCCTTGGCCTTATCGGGCCGGGAATCCGCAAGACCTATCAATGGCGCATCGACCGCAGCGCGAAGGCGACGCCGGGGGAGATCGAGGCGCGGCACCAGCAATATCAGAAGACGGCGGCAGTGATGCCGATGCTGGAGAAGGCGGGTGTGACGATCATGGCCGGCACCGACGCGGGCTTCCTCAATTCGTTCGATTATCCTGGGCTGGCGCTCCATCAGGAACTGGCACTCTATGTGAAGAACGGGCTGAGCCCTGCCGGGGCGCTTGCCGCCGCGACACGGGCGGGGCCGAAATGGTTCGGCGTGCTCGATCGTTACGGCTCGGTGGAAAAGGGCAAACAGGCCGATCTGCTGCTGCTCGATCGCAACCCGCTTGAGGACATCAGCGCGACGCAGAGCATCGACACCGTGATCCTGCGCGGCGCGGTGCAGGATCGCACGGCGCTCGACCGGCTGCTGGCGGAGGCCAGGGCGAAGGTCGCGCGCTGGGACGCGGAAATGGCCAAGTGACGACGGGCGACGACGACCGGTTCTTGCGCGCTGCGATTGATCTGGCGCGGGAAAACGTCGCATGTGGCGGCCAGCCGTTCGGCGCGGTGGTAGTGAAGGACGGCGCAATCATCGCGACCGGCGTCAACGAGATCATCGCCACCCACGACCCCACCGCTCATGCCGAATTGGGCGCGATCCGGGCTGCGAGCCGGAAGCTCGGTTCGGCCGACCTTTCGGGGTGCACGGTCTATGCCAGTGGCCATCCATGCCCGATGTGCATGGCGGCGATGCGGATGGCCGGGGTGGCCGGAGTGTCCTTCGCCTATACCAATGAGGAAGCCGAGCCGTTCGGCCTCTCGACCGCCGCGATCTATGCCGATCTCGCACGGCCATTCGACGCTCAGTCGATGATCATTCGCCACCTGCCGATGGACGGTGCGGCAGAGCCTGGGGTCTATGCAGACTGGTGGCGCACCCGGCACTGATCCGATGCGAGGGTTGGAGCAATTGTCTTGCCGACGAGATGCCCAGCGTCACGTGCCAGCCGGAATTGATCGGGCGATGCAGCCATCGCCCATCAGCGAGATGATCGGAGATCGCCGTTGTCTGGCTCTCGGGCAGGCGGCTTGTGCGGCGGACACCCCGGTCCGCCGATGGTTGTTGCCCAAGGGTGCAGCCGTCGATCCTAGAAGCGGCCATTCCACTATGACCTTCGAGTCAGACAGGAGTGGGTCGAGGGTAGGCGCTTCACCCTCGACCCGTTGTTTCCCGGGAAATGTTGTTCGGATCAGTTCCGGATGAAGTCGAGAAGGTCCCGATTGATGATATCGGCATGCGTGGTCGGCATGCCATGCGGTAATCCGGGATAGGAGATGAGGCGGCCATCCCTGACAAGCTTCACCGAGCGCGCGCCCGTGATCGTGAAGGGACAGATCTGATCGTCTTCACCGTGCATTACCAGGACAGGGCATTCGATCACGGCGAGATCGTCATAGAACTCGGTCTCCGACAACACCCTGACGCATTCCCATTGGGCGATCGCTGCACCCATCATGCCCTGGCGCCACCAATTGTCCCGGATGCCCTGCGACACCGTCGCGCCCTCGCGGTTGAAGCCGTAAAATGGGATCGTGATGTCCTGATAGAATTGCGACCGGTGGTTGGCGGTGCCGTCGCGAAGGCCGTCCACCACATCTTTGGGCACGCCATCGGGATTGCGTTCGGTCTGCATGAAGGCCGGCGGGATCGCGCTGATCAGCACGGCTTTCGCGACGCGGCCTTTGCCATATTTCGTGACATAGCGAGTGACTTCGCCGCCACCGGTCGAGTGACCGATGTGAACGGCGTTGGTCAGGCCGAGCTTCTCGACCACGGCGAAAGCGTCGGCGGCATAGGTGTCCATATCGTGGCCTTCTGCGGTCTGGCTCGACCGGCCATGGCCGCGGCGATCATGGGCAATGACGCGATACCCCTTGGCGAGGAAGAACATCATCTGGCTGTCCCAATCGTCCGCGCTCAGCGGCCAGCCGTGGTGAAAGAACAGTGGCTGCGCGTCCTTGGGACCCCAGTCCTTGTAGAAGATCTCGGTGCCGTCTGCGGTGGTGACCTTTGCCATCGTCCTAGCCTCTCGTTTGACCGGGAGGAGCTGCTTCCATCCCGCAATTGAATAGCTACGGCGGATGCGGCAGCATCGGGATCGGCGGTTCCGACAAAAACGGAGCCAAAACTGACAATCGGGTGATCGTGCGATGACCGTCAAAGACCACGCTGCCGACGTTCAGCCGCGAGGGACGCACCCGGAGATCGAGGTTGGCATCCTGCTTTATCGCGGCTGCCAGTCGGCGATGGTCCATGGCATGACCGATATGCTGGTTACAGCCGGCGACTTTTCCCTGTCGCGCGGTGGGCAGGCGTTGCGGTTGAGCCATTGGTCGCCCGACGAAGCTGGCGAGTTCGATCGTAGCCACGACACTCATCCAGGCGTTGACGGCTTCCCCGACATCATCGTCGTACCGGGGCGACTATCTGGCCCAGTAACCACAGAGGAAGCCGTGCCGTTCGCGCGCTGGCTAACGGCGCAGCACGCGCGTGGGGCGGTTCTGGCGTCCAGTTGCGGTGGCGCTTTCCTGCTGGCTGAGACCGGACTTCTCTCCGGGCGATCCGCGACCACCCACTGGATGTTCGCTGACCTTTTGCAGACCCGCTTTCCCGACCTCAAGGTCGAGCCAGGGAAGATTGTGATCGACGATGGCGACATCATCACGGCCGGCGGATTGATGGCCTGGACCGATCTTGGCATGCGCCTGATCGACCGCCTTCTCGGTCCGAGCATCATGGTCGAAACCAGCCGCTTCTTCCTGGTCGATGCGAGCGGGCGCGAGCAGCGCCACTTCGGCAGCTTCGCCCCTCGGCTGACGCATGGTGACGAGGCGATCCTGAAGGTCCAGCACTGGCTGCAAGCCAAAGGCGCGCGCGCGGTCAATGTGGCTGACATGGCGCGAGAGGCGGGACTGGAGGAGCGCACCTTCCTGCGACGGTTCAAGGCAGCCACCGGCACCAAACCTACGGAATATGCCCAGTGCGTACGGATGGAAAAGGCGCGCGAGTTGCTCCAGTTCACGAAGCGTCCGATCGACCAGGTCTCATGGTCGGTCGGGTATGAGGATACCACGGCCTTCCGCCGGGTCTTCAACCGGGTGGTTGGATTGGCGCCGGGGGACTATCGGCGACGGTTCGGAGCCGATCAGACAGCTTCCGCGGCCGCGTGACGTCGGCCCGCTAGCCGTGGCCCGGGAGGGGGCATGCCGAGCGGTCTATTTCATGCGCGATCCGATATGGCGCTATGGCTGACACGACGGAAAGCGCTGGAAATGGATGAGATATGCCCGATCCACCGCGCGCGCCGATCACCAAGAAATCGCTCTTTACAAAAACCGAATGATCGTCATCAGTTCGAGCTTGGCGTTCGCGGGGTTTGGTCGATGCGCGTTTGGGCGTTATCGTTTTACACACTTTTCTGCGCATCGCCGGTCTTCGCGCAAGTTCCGGAACCGCTGGCATTGGACTATCGGTCCGCGCAGGACAGGCTCCTCCAGCGCTCCGATGCGATCGAGGCCTCCGCTGCAAATCTGCGTGGTAAAGAAGCGCAGGAAGGCGCAACGCGCACGCTCGGTCGGCCCGATGTGGATGTCGAGGCGCAACTGCTTGAGTATCAGAAGACCCTTTATCTCCCCCTGGGGTCATTGGCGCCGGTCGCTGAATCCTTCGGGATCCGCGATCCGCTGAAGTTCCAGCAGGAGCGGACATCGACGCGGCCGATCGTCACCGCCACCTTGCCGCTCTATGCTGGCGGACAGATTTCCGGGACTCAGGCCGGCGCGCGTGCTCAGGTCGCGCAGGCTAGGGCGGATCGGGATATCGCGGTGGACAATGCGGTCGTCCAGCTCGTGCAGGCCTATTACGGCCAGCAACTGGCGGAGCGCGCGTTGGGCGTCCGCCGCGACGTGCTCGACGGGCTCAACCGCCACGTCGCCGACGCGACGAAGCTGGAGCAGGCGCGCTTCATCAGCCGGGCGCAGCGCCTTCAGGCTGAGGTGGCGCGAGACGATGCGGCGCGTGAATATGAGAAGGCGATCTCAGACCTCGGCACCGCCAATGCGGCGCTGGCCGGAATGCTGCGCGTGCCGGCCGGCGTGCATCCGGTCAGCCCGCTCGGCGTCAACTCGCGCCCGCTGGAACCGCTCGACACATTCAAGGCGGCGGCGCTCGACGCTCATCCGCAGCTCGCGCGGTTGAAGGCGCTGGAGGATCAGGCGCAGGCCGGGGTGACGATCCAGCAATCGAAGCTGCGACCCACGATCTATGGCTTCGGCCAGTATAATTTCGACCGGCGCAACTCGCTGCTGACCGATCCCGACTGGTCGGCCGGCATCGGCCTCAAATACAAGCTGATGTCCGGCGCTGGCCGGCGGCAACAGGTTGACGCAGCCCGCGAGACGGTGGCGCAGGCGGAGGCCGGGCTGCGCGAGGCACGCACTCAGCTCGAGATTGGCGTGACCAAGGCATGGGGGGAGACGGAGGCGGCGCGCAGGCGCTTTCTCCTGCTCGACAGCGCGCTTGTCTCGGCGGAGGAGAATCTGCGGCTCCAGACGCTTTCCTATCGCGAGCAGCAGGCCACCTCGCTCGACGTGGTCGACGCGCAACTGGGCTTCGGCCGCGCCCGCATACAGCGCGCGCAGGCGGCCAATGATTATGTCCAGGCGCTCGCGCAACTGCTCAGCATGAGCGGCCAGATGTCCCGGATGCCCGATTATCTCGCCCGCGCGGACAAGGTGATCCCATGACTGATACCGCGATCGATGACGAAACCCCCGGCCTCGCCAGGCGGCGGCGCCCGATCGCGCTGATCGCTGCGCTGGTCGTCGCGGCGTTGCTCGCGCTCGGCCTGTGGCTCGCCTATCGCCCCGCGCCCGACCAGATCCAGGGCATGGTTGACGCCCGCGAGTTGCGCATCACCAGCAAGGTGACGGGTCGCATCGCAGCCTTCCATGTCGAGGAAGGGCAGGCGGTGAACGCAGGACAATTGCTTTACACGCTCGACAGTCCGGAGGTTGTGGCCAAGTCGGAACAGGCGGGTGGTGTGCTGGCCGCGGCGCAGGCGGTGGAGAGCAAGGCGGACGAGGGCGCGCGGCCTGAAGATATCCGCGCGGCGGAGGCGCAATGGCGCCGTGCGCAAGCCGCCGCCGATCTGGCGCAGACTACATCGGTACGCACCCAGCGGCTCTACCAGCAAGGGGTCATCGCCGGGCAGAAGGCCGACGAAGCCCGCACCAACGCTGTCGCTTCCGTTGAGCAGGCGAAGGCGGCGCGCGCGCAATATGATCTCGCGCTGGCCGGCGCGCGACGGCAGGACAAGGCGGCGGCGAGCGGGCAGGTACAGCAGGCGCGCGGCGCCGTTGCTGAGGTGAAGGCCGCCGCTGACGAGACGCGCGTCCTCGCTCCGGCGGACGGCGAAGTGGGCAAGAGACTCGCCCAGTCCGGCGAACTGGTGCCACAGGGCTTCCCGGTGTTCGTCCTCACCGATACCGCGCATCCGTGGGTGACGCTCAACGTGCGCGAGGACCAGCTCCACGGTCTCGTTCGCGGCAAGGAGATCGATGGCGCAATCCCCGCGCTCGGCAACCGGCGCGGACGCTTCCGCGTGGTCTACACAGCGCCGGCCGGCGATTTCGCGACATGGCGCGCGACTCGGCAATCGAGCGGGTTCGACATCAAGAGCTTCGAGGTGCGCGTCGTGCCGGTCGTGCCGGTCGAGGGGCTGCGGCCTGGCATGACCGTGCTGTTCGACTGGCCGGTATAATCGGCGTGGCAGGGGCCTTCGGCAGCTCATTAAGCCGGGAACTGCGTTTTCTCGCTACTCATTTCTGGGATCTGGCGCTGGTGACATGGGTGCCGCTGCTGCTGATGGCGGTGGTGGCGGTCCAGCTTTCTTCAGGGGTGATGCGCGGCCTGCCGATCGCGGTGGTCGATGAGGATGGCACCGCCGTCTCGCGCGAGTTGACGCGGCGGCTGGACGCCGCGCCAGGCCTTCGCGTGGCGGCGCGGCCGGCGGACATGCGTGCGGCCGAGGCATTGGTGCGATCGAACCGCGCTTATGCCGTGGTGCTGATCCCGGCGAATACCGAACGGGCGGTGCTGCGCGGTACGGCCGGCAGCGTCACCACCTTCTACAATGCCAGCTACTCCACCCCCTCGGGCGCGGCGCTGCGCGAGGTGGGCAATGTCGTGCAGGGCTATGCCGCGACGCTCGCCGCCACACAGACCGCCGCGACCGTCGGCCCGGGCAAGGTACGCCGCCCGCCGGTCGCCGCGCAAAGCGCCGTGCTGTTCAACCCGCAGGGCAGCTACGAACTGCAACTTGTTGCGTTGATCCATCCCGCGTTGCTCCATCTGATCTTCATGGTCGCGGTGGCCAGCGCGCTGGGCCGCGAACTGCGGGACGGCACGATCGGCGCATGGATCGGCGGCGATACGCCGGTACGGGCGACTGCCGCGGTCGCGGGAAAACTTGTGCCCTATATCGCGATCTTCACGGGTTGGGGGCTGCTGGCGATCGGCTATCTCGCCGTGCTGCGCGGCTGGCCGGTCGCGGGGAGCGTGGCGATGCTGCTCACCGGTTATGTCGCGATGTACCTGGCCTATATCGGCGTGACCCTGCTGATCGTCGGGCTGACGCTGACGATGAGCAAGGCGCTTTCGGTCGCGGGACTTTACGCCGGTGCCTCCTTCGCTTTCGCCGGCGCGATCTTCCCGGTCGAATCAGCGTCCGCCTTCGCGCGATTGTGGAGCGCGCTGCTGCCCTATTCGGCCTTCGCCAAGCTGCTGGCCGAACAATGGATCATGGGCGCGCCAGTCGGCCAGTCGCTGTGGCAGGTGTTGGCGATGCTCGCCTTCCTGCTGGTCGGCGGCGGCGTGGGTCTGCCGCGGTATCTGGCGGCTACGCGACGGCCGGAAACATGGGGCCGGCGATGATCGCCCGCGCCTTCCTCGCCACGTTCCGTGCGATCTTCGCCGATCAATCCGCGCTCATGCTGTTGATCGGATCGTGCATCCTCTATGCCTTCTTCTATCCGTCGGCCTATTCCGGCGAGGTGCCGGTCAGGATGCCGGTGGCGGTGGTCGACATGGACCATAGCGGCACCAGCCGCTCGCTGGAGAATCGCCTCGGCGCGGTGCAACAGGCGGAAATTGTCTCGCGCCCTCCTTCGCCTGCCGCGGCGCTGCGGCAGCTCCGGGAGCGACAGGTCAGCGCCATCGTGGTGATCCCGGAGGGGTTCGAGCGGCGCATCCTTTCGGGAGGTCAGGGCGTAGTCGCTCTCTATGGCAACGGCGCCTATCTCCTGCGCACCTCGACTGCGCTGGCCGGCGTCGGAGCGGCCCTCGGCGTGGTGGGACGCGAGGCGGCTGTCGATCAGGCCATGGCGCAGGGGCCGCCCGCGCCGGCCCCGCTTGCGATGATCCAGCGTCCGCTGTTCAACACCCGGGAAGGCTATGGCAGCACGATCTTCCCCGGCGTCGCTTTTCTGATCATCCAGCAAACCTTGCTCATCGGCCTCGCCATGCTCGCCGCAACGATGCGCGAGCAGCAAGGCACGCCCAGTCTCGATCCGCGCAGCCTGTTCGGCATCGCACTTGCCTTCTTCGTCATCGGCTGCGCGAACATCGCGTGGTTCACTGGCTTCGTCTTCTGGTTCCAGGACTATCCGCGCGCGCAGGCTGATCCAAGCGCACTGATCGTCTCCGCCACACTGTTCGTGGCGGCAACCGTGGCGGGGGCATTGGCGCTCGGCAGCTTTTTCCGCACGCGCGAGAGGCCGATCCAGCTCTGGATCGTCACGTCCGTCCCGATCTTCTTCCTCTCCGGCCTGTCATGGCCGATGGAAGCGACACCGCAGTGGCTGACGCTCGTTGCTCGCCTGCTGCCGACGACACCGGGCATTCGTCTGATGGTCGGCATCAACCAGATGGGTGCCACGCTGGACGAGCAGCGTGGCGAGTTGGTCAATCTCGCACTGCTGATACTTCTCTACGGCGGCATCTCTGTTCTACGGTACCGAAGGACGGCAGCGCCGCAGCTTTGAGGCCGTGAGTTTGATAACGGGAGCGTCTCCCACCGGGTGTAATACTGCCCTGGCGATATTGCTTTCCCTGCCGCTCAAAGCTTCCATCCCAGCTCGATGCCGACCTGCCGGGATCGTCCGACCGGCGCGTACCAGTTGCCATCGTTGCCGAAGGCGAGGTTACGGAAGGCGAGGCCGGTGGCGCGGCGGACATCAGTGAGATTGTCGACGAAGAGGCGCGCCGACCAATGATCCTTCTCGTAACCGGCTTGCAGGCCGATCGTCTGCGTTGCCGGCTGCACCGCCTGGCCCAGGCTCTCGAGCGACTCCTTGCCGGTCAGTGACAGTTCGGCGCGCGCGAAGAGGCCGTTCCGGGTCTGGTAGCGCGCGGCGAGATAGCCGTCATAGGCTGGCACCAGCTTGACCCGCCGTCCGCGGACGTTGGTCGTCGCATCCACCTGGAGATTACGATAGCGCGCATCGGTATAGCCCATATTGGCGGTCAGCGTCAGGCCGCGCACCGGCTCGGCGGAGGCCTCGAGCTCGAAGCCCTTGCTCTCGATCGACGCGTTCGAGCCGATATAGTCGGACGAGATGATCCGCCCGGACGGATCGGTCGCGACCTGGATTTCCTGCCAGTTGCTGGCACGGATGAGGAAGGCCGCACCGGCCAGCCTTATGCGGCCATCGGCGGAGCGCCATTTGAAGCCGCCTTCGTGGCTCCACATCGTCTCCGACCGGAATCGCAGCACGTCGTCGGGCAGGCTGGCCTGAGCCGCGGTCAGGTTGAAGCCGCCTGGAATATAGCCTTTCGCGCTGCTGACGTAGAGACTGAGCTGGGGCGACGCCTTGTAGCGGATCGAGAAGCGCGGCAGCACCGCGTGGAAATTCCCGGCAAGCGAGGCGTTGCGATAGAGGAACAGGTTGCCGCCGCCGAGATCGATCTGCCCGGCATTCTGCTGTGCTGCCCGATGCGCGGAATCGTAGCGGATGCCGGTGCCCAGGGTCAGCTTGGGCAGGAAGACCGGCGACCAGTTGGCCGAGGCGAACACGCCCCAGTCGCGCGAATGGGCGAACTGGAAGGGCGCGGGCTTGTAGGAATCGATCGTGCCCGGCCCGACGAACGTGGTCTGGAAACGGTCGGAATCCTCCCGATAGTGAGTGATGCCGATGATATAGTTGAATGGCTTGCCGGCCGGTGATGCGAAGCGCACCTCTGCATTCCAGAAATTCCGGTTCTTGTAGTCCTGGCCGGCGGCGGTGGGCAGGGCGGTGAAGTCGAAATCGAGGCCCTTCGCATTGCTGCGATATTGGCGGTAGGACAGCGCCACGTCGATCTTGCCATAACCGGTATCGTAGCTGGCGCTGAGCCCGCTCACGATTTCGCGCTGCGCGGTGCGTTTGGGCGCGTCGTTGATATAGCTGTACCGGCCGATCCGCCGTCCGCCATTATACGCATCGCCATAGGTGCGATTGTAGAGATCGACATCGAGCGGCACATATTCCTGATCAAAGATGCCGGGCGCGAGCTTGGACAGGATATAGGCGGTGCCATTGACGGTCAGCCGGTCGGTCGGCCGCCAGCGCAGCCGGCCCTGCAGGAACAGCTCGCGCAGGCTGCCCCGGGGTTGGCCGGGCTGAAGATTGCGCAGGAAGCTGTCGGCCTGTCCCGCCTTGAAGGCGATGGAGCCGGCCAGCTGGTCGCCGGCCAGCGGTCCCCCCACGAACCCGTCCACTGTGCCGCCCATGCCATTCCCGAAGGCGATGCCGGTCGCACGTGCTTCCGCCACCAGATGGTCGGTAGGCGCGCGGGTGTTGATGACGATCAGGCCGGATTCACTGTTGGCGCCGTACAGCGTCGCCTGCGGGCCGCGCAGCACCTCTACTGATTCCACCTGGTTGAGCACCGCGTTCGACAGTTCGCGGAACGGGATGCCGTCGATATAGACCGCCGCGCGATTGACGATGAACGGATTGGATTCGATGCCGCGGATCGAGATGAAGGTGCTGCCAAGCTGCCCGCTTTCATTGAACTGCACATTGGGCACCACGGCGTCGAGTTGTCGCACGTCGCGGATGCGCGCCTCGTCCAGTGCCTTTCGGTCGAGCACCGTCACCGACATGTCGGCATCCTGAAGCCGGGTGTCACGGCGCGTGCCGGTGACGATGATGTCGCCGGGAGGACTGACGGCGGGCGTGCTGACATTCTGGGCGAAAGCAGGGCGAGCGAGCGTGCAAGCGATGAGAAGGGCGGAACTCGAATAAAGACGTTGGCGTTGCATGGTTCCCCGGACGGCGATTGTTGAGAATGATTCTTATGGTATAATGTCTCATGATTGATTCACCGCTCCGATCCGGGATAAATTGCTCCGATCCGGGATTTAAGGGCAGGATCGCGGCCGATCGCGCCGGGATCGAGGCCTATGCGGCGGCGGATGGGGATGTGCATCGCCTGTCGCATGCTCGGCTTAACCGTGTCCTTGCCTATGTCGATGCCCGGCTCGGCGACAAGCTGTCGGTCGTAGACCTGGCGGCTGTCGCCGGCATGGATCCCAGCGGGTTCACCAGAGCGTTACGCGCACGGACCGGGCTCGCGCCCTATGCGTGGCTGACCGGTCTGCGCATGACACGTGCGGCGCAACTCATTGCGTCGGGGATGCCGATCACGCAGGCGGCAAGCCATGTTGGTTATTGCAACGCCGGCAAATTTGCCGCGGCGTTTCGTCGTACGCTCGGCTATTTGCCGTCGGCCGCCGCGGCCTGATACGCCTCCTATCGTGCATGAGGATGGCATCGCGATGCAGGACTGAATCCCGAGGAAGTCGGTATGGTGCCGGTATAGGAATCGAACCCGTGACCTTCGGTTCACAAAACCGCTGCTCTACCAACAGTGCTAATCCGATAAACGTCCGACAGCCGCAGAAATCGGCGGATTTTTGACAGTATGGCCGCATAGTCACATACAAAGAGCGCGCCTGATCAGGGCGGCGCTCCAGCACGAAATGGCAAAACGTTGTTACTTTGCGCCAGTGCCGGGTTTCGTCGTTTTGGAAGCCTTGCCATCCTCGATGCGGCCCTCGTTACGAAGGTCTCGGCCCTCCTGGGCCTTCTTCTTGCTCTCCGGTGATTTGCCGTACTCGAAGGCTTCCTCCTTCACGAAACCCGCGGCCTCCTTGATCTTGCCTTCGACGCTCATGATACTCTCCTCAAATCTCAGAGTTGCCCGCCTGGGTCATCAACCCGGCGTATCGAGGGTCGTTCCCAGCGTCGTCCCTCACCCGTCGATCTATTTCTCAGTTGCGGAAGATATTGATCTTGTGTGCTTCGCGGCACTTGGCCAACCTGCTGCTTCATGAAGGCGCCCAAACCGCGACATTGGTTTCTGCTGGCGGTGCTGGCTGTCACCCTGCTTCCCGCCATCTGGTTCATCATGGCCTATGCCGGATTACCGCGGTTGTGGAGCCGCCATGAGCACAAGCTGATGGCGGACAGGCGCCAACTGGTTTCCTACACTTCACAAGATATTCCGGGCGATCCCATAAACCTGAGGATCAGGGGATCGAAATCCGAGATCAGCTGCGCTTTCTCTCAGGGAGGCTGGACAAATGCGGATGACGTCACGGTGGGTTCCGGTTTGAAGATCGCGGAAAGCGTCGCGTTCCATCGACCCTATCCGCAAGCGCCGGTCAGTCCGCTCTACGTCGCTGATCGGGAGGAAGACCTTGCGTTCGAGCGGGAGGAAGGCAAAAGCGCAGACAAGCGTCACCATGTCAGGCTGTGGCGCATCGGTGACGAAGACTGGCTGGCTGCGGCAAGCTTCGACCGGGGTGTCGGCCTCAGCCTGTTCACGCTGCAGATTACGCATCGCATCGGACCTGATGTTGATCGCGAACGCGACATGATCGGGGCCCTGCTCCTGAACAACGGCGGAAAGTTTCTGGGCACCATGGGATCGGGCGTTCGGGGCGGCGTGTGGCACCGCAACGGCGGTGGGAATCGCTATCGCACTGACGGGATCGTCAAGGTTTTCGCTGCCGGGCAAACCTGCAAGATATGACATCTGAGCGCGTGACCGGCAAAGGCTGCCCCCGGGTAGGGTAAGGGTTTAGGTCCGATCGACTCTGACGATGCGATAATCGGCCTTCGGCAGCGCGATTGCTTCCCGCTTGTCGCCAACAATGGACGGCTCCCGTCATCGCTCGAATGAGAATCAAGCGTTTGATTTCAAACTATAGATTAATCTGGAACGCGGTGTGCCAGCGCCGTTCAGCAGCAATGACGCGTTCGAGGTTGGCGGTCCAGGCGAACGATTTCGAGTATCGAGGCCACTCTCCGCGTAAGAAAAGCCGAAGTCGTTGTTTTACGGGTTCGAAATTTATGCGGGTTGCAATGTTGGAAATGATTTGTTCTCTATATGTTCCAGTTGGCGCGTTGGCCTTTTCTGGAAATCGGAGTTACAATCATGCAGATTCTAGGACCTAATCAGCTCGTCTTCGCCGATGGATCGACGCAGAAAGACCTGGCGTTGACGACATCGGGCGCTACCGGCTCGGTCGGCTTCACTGTCACCCAAATTCCCGCGCAGATCGCCTCTGTTCGCAAGACTGCAGCTTCGGCGCCGCTTGCGGTTGGCGCTACCCTGACGTCTGCTGAAGCGGCAAGCCTGGTTGTGACGCGCCCTGGTGGGACCGGAAGTTACGGGCCGACGATTCAGGCCTCGTCGGTCGTCGGGCTGAGGACGCGCGTGTTTGCGTCGGGCACCACGGCGCCTGCGTTCACGGTCGGCGATGCCACGTTCGTGCAGGCGATCAAGGACGGCAATATGTGGTTCCCGAATTTTCCGAGCGGCGGAACGGGGACGCTGACAGTCGACATGCTGTTCGACATCGGCACGGCGATGACCCTGGGCAAGGTCGTGGATTGGGTCATGAGCCTTAATTATGGCGGCCAAACCACTGACCAGTGGACCGGTATAACCGCAGTCGCCCTGGCAAGCACCGACGGGGTGACGATCGCGACGCTCGATGCCCTGACGATCACGCCTGACGCCGCCGATCAATTTGGTCAGAAGAAGCTGAACGGTACCGTAAGCGGCGCGACAAGCGGTCGGTGGGTCGGCATTCGTCTGCTTAACGTGCCGATCAAATATCCGTTTATCGTCAAGGCGCTTGGGGTGCAGGCGCAGACCGGCAGCGGTTCGATCCCGCTACTGGCGAACCCCGTCTATTTTGGCGTCCACGCGGTCGAAAGCTCGGGCTCGGGAGCGTCAATCTCCGCAAGTTCCGTGGTCGGTGTCAAGACCCGGGTCTTCCAGCCTGGCGGCTCGACGCCGGCGCTGAGCGATGGCGGCTCGGTCGGTGTCCGGGCGGTAAAGGACAATAATTACTGGATTCCGAACTATCCCGGCAGCGCAACCGGGCCGGTTACGGTTGATATGATCATGGACGTCGGCTCGGCCGTCACGCTCGGCCAGATTGGCGATTTCCTGATGAGTGTCGGTTATGGCGGTGAGACCAGCGATCGCTGGACGGGCATCACCGCAAAGGCGCTTGTCAGCACTGACGGCGTTACCGTGACCGCGCTCAACACGCTGACCATCGCGGACGGCGCGACCGAACCGTTCAGCAACAAGAAGATCAGCGGAGCGGTGACTGGTGCTTCTCCTGCGCGCTGGCTGGGGATCCGGCTCGAAAATGTCGCAACGTCTCTCTATCCATTGATTCTGGAGGGCTTTGGCGCACAATCGGGCGGCGCCGGTGCCGGCGCTACCGCCGACTTCACCGTGGCGATCGGCGACAGCTCAACCGACTTCGGCACGACGCAGCCCCCGACGGGAAGCATAACCGTCTACGGCGATCCCGGCACGCGTTTCCCCCTCGACATCTATCTGCCGAACTTGGTCGCCAGCTATACGCTGACCGTCCCCGCAGGGTTGTCACTCGTCGAACGGACATCGACGACGGTGACGACAGTGACGGGTTCAGCCTATCCGCTCGGCAACGCGACGGGGCCGTTCTCCCCGACCCAGACCGGCGGGGGGGCCACCAATGCCCAAATCGCGATCATCGGGTCCGGCAAGAGCTTCGACGGGACTTTCCTCAATCTGGCCGCAGGCACCTATCTCGCCAGTCCCGCGCTTGGATTGAATGTTCCGACCAGCCCCGACGCCAGCAAGACGCAGGCGCCGATGGGCATGACCCTCAAGTTCGTCGGCATCATCCCGGCCAACAGCTATGTTGTCGCTTCGGTCTATTCTTACGGCGAAGGAGGTATGACCCTGTTCGGCAACTCGACCGCGGGTACCGTCGTCATTCGCATCGAACGCAATGGCACGATACAGGAGTTCACGAGCAGCGCTGCCTTTTCGAACACGCAGTCCGAGGATGTCTCGGTCCGCTATACCGACAATACGAGCGGCGCGGGCGGGACGATCGTCTTTCTCCGGGCCGGCGTGCAAGTCGGTCCGGCGCAAACGACCACGATCAAGCCCCGTCTTACCGCCTCGGCGGCGATGGAGAGCAACGCGCTGACCGGGAACACCGCCGGGGGCACGGCGCTCAAGATCAGGAATCTTGGCTTCACATTGGATGTCCTCACGCCCAGCTACGGCTATGTCCCGGTCGGTTCGGGCGCTGCCTCGGCAACGCGCGTGCAGAATCTGTACGTGGACGCGACGGGCGTCTCGACACCCCAAGCTGCGAAAACCGTCACGTACCAGCCGAGCGGTGGAGCGGCGCAGGGCGTAGACGTTGTAGTTGGGCCGTTGGTGGTCGCCGCGGGATCCGCCTATCGTGCGGTGCTGGAGGATTGGTCGACGGGTGCTGCGGTCAGCCACGCCAATATTCTCGTCATGACCAAGCCCGCGCGCCAGAATTGCCGGTTTGAAGATGCGCAACTCTACAGCCTCCAGGCACCATGGACCGAATGTCTGCCGCAGGGCCCGGTGCCCGTGATCAACAACATCGCTTATTATTGCGAAGCGGTGCGCGTGGGCAGCTACGTCCAGTTCCAGTTCGGGTACGACTGGACGCCTGCCACCATGCCCAGCAATCCCTTTGGCGATCCGACCGGCAAGGAAAGCTACATGGTTCCGCACAAATGGCGGATCGAGGATAGCGCCGGCAACCTCATCGCGCGGGTCCAGCGTCCCGATGGCGGCGCGCTGAACGGCACTGATATCCCGCGCATCTTCGCGGGAAGCTATGACGGCAACGGTGCGGCAATCACCAACGCGACCAACAAATGGTACCCGCATGGCACCGTCCGTTCGGGTGTGATCTGGCGGTCCGGAACCCCGACTGCCTATACCCAGGCGGTCATTACCGCACAGCTGCCGAGATACGATCTGACCGTTCCTTACGCGATGCACACCGGCTACTCGAACAATGGCGGTGACTTGCGGATTCTTGGCAATGATCAGCTGAACGGCTTCGGCAACACGCGCGTCATGTCATATGAGCCGAGCAACTACGCAACGCTGACTCCGCAGGTCAACGTGACGCAGGACCCTTATCGCGCATCGCTCTATTCGGGGAATTCGCTCGCGGCGGTCGCGTCGACCTGGCTGCGGTATACGCCGTTCAATCAGATGGGACGTTCGCCGATCACCGGGCCCGGCGGCGTGCGTGACGATCGCGCGGCGATCGCCGAGCCGGTTGCGCAATATATGTATGACATCACGGCCAGCAGGCCGCATGATGCGAAACCCTATGGAGTAATCGCGCTCGATTTCATCACTGGCTATGTCAGCGATCCGTATCACTGCTTCGAGGCGGGACGCTGCGTGCCATTGTTCAAGGGTGCCAATGCGACGCGGGTCATTACGTTGCGCAACCACTATTATGGACCCGGAGAAGCCTCGACACCGGCAGATCGCGCCTATTACATCCAGGGCGGTCCCACCTACACATTGGTCGCGTCGCAGAACCCCTTCCGAACCTATGTGCCATCAAAGGGCTCGGCGGCCGACAAGCCCTATTTCGGCACCAACGAGATCGATGCGGCCCACGCGCACCAATTTCCGCACTGGGGTTCGATGCTTTGGCAATCGCCGGAGTTTGCCTTTCTGGGCCACAAGATGTGGGATCAGGATCGGCTCTACTGGAATATCATCATCGCCGAGCCGTCGGCAACGCGGTGGGCCGAGCGGGACGGGGCGTGGCAGTTTCTCCATGCGGCGCTCGCCTGGAAGACGGCCTCCTCCAACTCCGACCGTCTCTATAGCCGGGCTGAGGTGATCGCCTTCGTCAGGCAGGACTTCGAATGGTTCAGCGACAATCACAAGACCTCGACGCCGGGCTTCGATAACCCGCCAACCAATGTCTATACTGGCGGACAGACCGACACCGCCAAAGTAGCTTATGCCGGTGCGTCCCGCTTCGGCGTGATGTTCCCTGTTGGCCCGGGCTTCGGCCAGCATGACTTCTTCGCCGGTTATTGGCTGACGGCCCTGTCGATCGGGGAAAAGCTCGGCTTCAATGCCGCGGTGCGTGCGGCATCGACGAAAGCGGGCGCCGTGCTCGACTTCCTGATCGCCAGGCACAGGCAACGGGTCGTCGGCCGAATCAATCAGGCACCGCGCGCCAATCCAGGCGGTGGCGCAGACTATGAGTTCGTGATCTGGACACAGGCAGCGATCGCGGCTGCGAGCGGCACGGTCGCGTCACTGCCGCAAAACTACGCGGCGGTTGCGATGCAGAACGGGAACGGGCCGACATGGGACAAGATCATCGTGAGCGGCTCCACGATCGATCGCGACGGCCAGGGCCTCGACCAGTTGATTGCCGGGCCATCGCAACTCAAATATCAACTTGGCCTGTCCGGGTCGGATATCGATACGGCCCAGTCGACGGTTACCGGGTGGCGTAACCAAAAAAAGAGCGAGCAGGCAGCACTCGGTGTCAATGCAGGATCGAACTGGTTCAAATATCTGAACGCGATCAATAATCCCGCCATCAGCTAATATATCTCATATGTGGAACGGCAGGGCCGATGCTTCGCAAGGAGCATCGGCCCTGTGCCATCAGGCATGGCCACTTGTCGGGAGATATTGCGATTAGGAATTTTTCAAGCGCCGGCTCCTAGGACAGCCCTATGCTCTACGGGGGTCATGTTCGGCGAACTTTCGCACTGGGGCTGCTACTGGGGCTTACCGCCCTGGCGCTTGCCGGAATGACTGGCGGATTGTCGCGCAGCTTCCTCGATCCCGATGAATCCGCGCACTATGTCAACACGCTCTTCATCGCCGATTGGCTGCGCGCCGGCTTGCCAGCGCCGATGACCTTCGCGCGGGACTTTTACGCGCACTTTCCCAAGCTTTCGATCGGTCATTGGCCGCCGGGCTGGTATGCGCTGCTCGCACCGTCATTCGCGATCATGCGGCCCTCACCATTCGGCGCCGCAATGATAAGCGCGTTCATTGCCGGTCTGCCGGCCGTTCTGACTGGCTGGGGACTGTTCCGGTCGGGCGCACCGCGCCTCGCCATCGCCGCGGCTTTCGTCGTCCTGTTACTGCCGCTGACGGTGGAAAGCGCGCGCTATTTCCTGCTTGACCAGCCAGTGGCGCTTATCGTCGGCTTTGCCGCGATCGCCTGGCTTGCCGCTGCTGAACATCCCTCCTGGAGGCGCTACGCGCTGTTCGGCGCGCTCGCGGTCTTCGCCACCCTGGTCAAGGGCAATGGCACGCTGGTCGTGCTCATTCCCGCGATCGAGATCGGCCTGTCGCGACGATGGAGGCTGC
The DNA here is from genome assembly GCF_028473665.1 of Sphingomonas sp. QA11. Classification (GTDB taxonomy): domain Bacteria; phylum Pseudomonadota; class Alphaproteobacteria; order Sphingomonadales; family Sphingomonadaceae; genus Sphingomonas; species Sphingomonas phytovorans. The sequence goes on from NZ_CP098774.1 coordinate 1,421,351, forward strand.
TTGCGGACAAGCGGCTCTGGACCGTTGGGGCGATCACCTTTCTCCTGATCCTGCCTTGGTATCTGATCTCCTTCCGTATCTCGGCCGGCGGCTTCAACTACCAGCCGGGATTCGCCTATGCATGGGCCTCGCTTGCGACCAATTGCACGGCGGTCAGAGACAATATCGGCTGGGTAGGGCTGCTCCTCGCGTCGCTCGGGGCGATCCATGATTGGCGGGATCCCCGTTCGGGGCCGGTCGTTAGAATCGCTCTTGCTACGATCCTGGCGACGCTGATCTTCCAGGCCGGCGTCCCGGTCGCGCTGGCAGATCGCTATATTCTGCCGTTGTTGCCATGGTGCGTCCTTCTGGCGTCGCTGGGTGTCCGAGCGCTGTGGAACGTTCATGGCCTGGGACGTCTTGCCGCGGCAGCAAGCGTTGCCGTCGCTTTCATTGTGCCGATCACGACCTTGATGCATGCGACCGTCAAGCCTGATCTAGGGGCTCCGGCGATTGCGCAAGCAATGGTCAATAGGCCGGGCGTCTGGCTGGTCGACGGCCGCGCGGGCGGTGAGGGCGCGGTGATCGCCGCCGCTGCCTATGCCGATGGCGGCCGACGCCGCATCTGGGTTGCGCGCGCCTCGCAATGGCTGTCTACCAGTGACTTCATGGGGCGGGGGTACGCGCTGACCGCACGATCGCCGCGCGAAGCGAGCGCCATACTGGACCGGCTCGGTGTGCGCGGTGTCGTTCTTGTCGGCGAACGGAGCAAGCTCGCTTACCCGCACAGCGCTGTTCTCCAGCAAGCCCTTCGTCGATCGGCGTTTCATGGAAACACACGCCCATTCGCCGCCGGTCGTGGTGCTACCCTCGTCGCCGCGCGGGACGCGCCGGTGCTTGCACGCCCAGACCTGCTCGCTGCCGGTAGCGGCTCGCATAATTTTTCGATGATGACCGCCGGGACGCGATAAAGAGTCTGAACCAGTCAGATCGGTTTGGAAGCTCCCCACGGGTATTCCTGGGAAAGCCAGATGCGCATTCTCACAGCTCAGTTCTGACTTTCCACAATTCGGGAAACAATACCGTGTCGAGCATGCGGCGGAGATAGGATACACCGCCCGTCCCGCCAGTCCCCGCCTTCAAACCAATGACGCGTTCAACGGTGGTGACATGGTTGAATCGCCATCGGCGGAAATAGTCCTCGAGATCGATGAGCTTTTCGGCCAGTTCGTAAAGCGCCCAATGTTCCGCCGGGGCGCGGTAGATTCGCGCCCAGGCCGCAAGGACCTGCGGATTCTCCTGCCGTGAGCCGCGCCAGTCGGTCCGTTCAGCATCCGAGCCAATGTCGAAACCAGTCCGTGCCAGCAAGCGAAGCGTTTCATCGTACAGGCTCGGCGTGGCAAGGATCGCCTCCAGGAGCGCGGTGATGTTTTCCCGATGGGCATGTGGCTTGAGCATCGCCAGGTTGCGGTTGCCGAGCAGGAACTCGATCGCGCGATATTGATGCGATTGGAAGCCGGACGACTGGCCGAGTGAATCCCGGAAACTCGTATACTCGCTTGGCGTCATCGTCCGCAGGACGTCCCACGCGCTATTCAATTGCTCAAAGATGCGCGAGACTCGTGCGAGCATCTTGAACGCGGGTTGGAGATGATCATCGCGGATCGCCGCGATCGCTGTGCGGAGCTCATGAATTGCCAGTTTCATCCACAGTTCGGATGTCTGGTGCTGGACAATGAACAGCAGTTCGTCGTGCGCATCAGACAGGGGCGACTGGGCGTCGAAGATGAGGTCGAGACGGAGATAATCGCCGTAGGACATGCGTCCGTCAAAAGACATCTCTGCTCCTTCGACTGCCGGATTGTAGGGGCAACCGCTCATGTGACGAGTCCTTTTGTCGTATATTCGGGCGAATCCCACAGGCGGCGGTCGATGACGTCGACCAGGACGTCGACAGCGCCGATGATATCGCGCTTGTCGATGTAGAGTGGGGTCAGGCCAAATCGCAGGATGTCGGGAGCGCGAAAGTCGCCGATCACACCGCGGGCGATGAGCGCCTGCATGACCGCATATCCATCCGGGTGACGGAACGACACCTGGCTGCCGCGCCGGGTGCCGTCGCGCGGCGACGCGAGCACAAGATCAGGACAGCGGCTTTCGACTTCGGCGATGAACAGTTCGGCCAGGTCAAGCGAAGCCGTGCGGATCGCCGCCATATCGACGCCCTCCCAGACATCGAGCGCGGCGTCGAGCGCGGCGAGCGCCAGGATCGGCGGGGTCCCGACGCGCATGCGCTCGATGCCCGCGCCGGGACGATAGGACAGATCGAATGCGAAGGGGGCTTCATGCCCCATCCAGCCCGACAGCGCCGGCCGCGCCTGGTCGGCGAACCGGGGCGCCACATAGATGAAGGCGGGGGAGCCCGGGCCCCCGTTCAGATATTTGTAGGTGCAGCCGATCGCAAAGTCCGTGTCGGCACCGGTGACATCGACCGGCAGCGCGCCTGCGGAATGTGCGAGATCCCAAACCACCAGCGCGCCCGCCGCGTGCGCCTTGTGGATGAGGGCGGGCATGTCGTGTCGCCGGCCCGTTCGATAATCGACTTCGGTCAGCAAAAGAACGGCGACCGTCTCGTCGATTGCCGCTCCGACATCTTCGGGCGCAACGATGCTCAGCTCATAATCGCGCTGGAGCGAGGCCAGCAGCCCCTCTGCCATGTAGATATCGGACGGGAAGTTGCCGCTGTCAGTGAGGACGACCCGCCGTTCCGGGTTCAACTCGAGCGCCGAAGCGAGTGCCTGATAGACTTTGACCGACAGCGTATCTCCCATCACGACGCTACCGGTTGGTGCGCCGATCAGGCGGCCGATCCGATCGCCGATCCGCCGCGGCATGGTCATCCAGTCGGCTTCATTCCAGGCGCGAATCAACCGATCACCCCATTCGGCATTCACGGTATCGAGCAACCGGCGTTCGACGCCGCGTGGCAGCGGGCCCAGCGAATTGCCGTCGAGATAGATGATGCCCTCGGGAAGCTTGAACAGGCCACGGGTCGTTGCAAAGTCAGTCAAGGTCTTGTCTCCACGGGTGCCTGGCGCAGCGCAAAACGCTGGATCTTGCCGGTCGCGGTCTTCGGCAGCGCATCGAGAAAAGCGATTTCGCGCGGATATTTATAAGGAGCGATCGCCGCCTTGACATGATCCTGGAGCGCTTTCGCCAAGCTCGGGTCAGCCGTACATCCCTCCGCCACGACGATGAAGGCTTTCACCTTCATGCCGCGCTCTATGCAGGGTACGCCGATCACCGCGCACTCCAGCACGGCCGGATGCCCATACAGCGCCTTTTCCACCTCGGGCGCGCCGATATTGTAGCCGCTGGAGACGATCATGTCGTCCGAGCGCGCTACGAAATGAAAATAGCCGTCCTCATCGCGACGATAGGTATCGCCGGTGACGTTCCAGCCATCGATGACATAGTCAGCTTGGCGTGGGTCATTAAGATAGCGGCAACCGGTCGGGCCCTTCACAGCAAGTCGTCCTGTTCCTATTGGCATCGTGTGGCCTGCCTGATCGAGGATCGTCACCTCGTACCCGGGGACCGCGCGGCCGGTCGCACCGGGGCGATTGTCGGTGCCGGCCGCCGAAACAAAGATGTGCATCATCTCCGTCGCGCCGAGGCCGTTGACGATTTCCAGGCCAGTCGCATCGCGCCACGCATGCCACACCGCCTCGGGAAGGTGCTCGCCGGCTGAAACACAGAGGCGCAGCGATGACGGGATGTGCGATATGATTCCCAGCATCGCCTTGTAGGCAGTCGGGGCCGTGGCGAGGATCGTGACGCCAAACCGCTCGATGGTCTCCAAAAGGCCTTGCGGGGAGGATTGTTCGGCCGTGACCGCGACGCCGCCGAAGCGCAGTGGGAAGATCAACTGCATGCCGAGGCCGAACGTGAAGGCGATCGGCGCCGAGCACAACCAGCGATCCTGCGCGGTGGGCGCGATGATGTGCCGGGCAAAACTATCCGCGGGCGCAAGAATGTCGCGATGGAACTGAACACAGCCCTTGGGCTTGCCCGTCGTGCCGGAGGTAAAGGCGATGAGCGCGGGGTCGTCGCGGTGTGTCGCGATCGGCTCGAACCCGGGCACGACGGTGGCCATCCGCGCTTCGACGTCGCCCGTGCCGGCATCGCCATCATAGATCAGGCAGGAGCGGAGCGTTGGTGCATTTGCCTGCGCCGCCTGGAAATCGCTCAGGCCGCGACGATCGACGATCGCATGCGTGATTTGCGCACGATCGAGGATCGTCACGATCTCGCTTGCGCGCAGGATCGGCATCGTCGCCACGACCACGCCACCAGCCTTGAGAACGCCGAGCCACGCGGTGAACATCAGCGCCGTATTGGGCCCGCGCAACAATACGCGATTGCCCGGTACCAGACCTTCTTGTTCGACCAGAATGCGGGCGATCGCATCCGAGCGCTCTCGCAACTGGCCATAGGTCCAGCTGCCCGTTTCGTTGATGATCGCCACCGCGTGGGGATCATGACCTTCAAGCAGGGCGACCGCCGCGTTAAGGTGATCGGGATAATGAAGCTCGGGCAGATCGAACCGGAATTCCGGCTGTAGTGACGATGGCGGCAGCCGGTCACGAACGAACGTGTCGACATGCGCCGTGATCATTGCTTGGGCACCACCGCGGTGGTTTCGATCTCGAGCTTCGCCCTTCGTTCGATCAGTCCGGCAACGATGACCACGGCCATGGCCGGGAAATTTCGTCCCAGCATCTCACGATAGACCGCACCGATCTCGCGCCCCGCCGCGAGATATTCGTCGCGGTCCGTAATGTACCAGGTCATGCGGACGATATGCTCGGGACCCGCGCCGGCTTCGGCCAGGATGGCGAGCGTGTTGACGATCACCTGGCGGAACTGGCCGACAAAGTCCTCCGCCTCGATGACCTCTTCGGCATTCCAGCCGATCACTCCGGCCGTGAAAACCATCCGGCCTGTCGCGGCGATGCCGTTGGCATATCCCCTGGGGCGAACCCAGGCAGGGGGGTGCAGGATATCATGGACACTCACAGCATCGTCTCCTCGACACGGGCACGCCAGTCGGCCGGCCAGGGCAGCGAGCGCATCGCGCCCAGCTCGACCAGCACCTGGGTATAATGCGTGGATAACCGGTGCTCGCCGGCACAGGACATGGCGAGCGCGAGATCGATCGAGCTGGTGCCGATCCGTTCGACGGTGAGCGCGAAATCGAGCCAGTCGCCCAGCCGGCTGGGGCTGGCGAACTGGACCCGCATATCGACCGTGGGCAATCCGCGGCCCAGCTCGAGATGAAGGATACGGCGCGGCACGCCGATGACCTGCTCGGTCCAGTCCTCGATGACAGCATCGGCGAGTTCGAGCAGCCGCGGATAATAAGCGATCCCGGCGGCGTCGCAGTGCGCGAAGCGAAGGCGGTGCCGTGCCGAGAAAGCATGACTCACGGCCGGAACGCCTTGAGATGCTCGCGGGCGATAACCACGCGCTGGACTTCGGACGCGCCTTCATAGATGCGCAATGCGCGAACCTCGCGATAGAGCGCCTCTACCGCTACCCCGACCGTCACGCCCATGCCGCCGAACAGCTGCACCGCCTTGTCGATCACGTGCTGCGCGCTGTCGGTCGCATGGAGCTTGGCAAGGGCTGCCTCGCGCGTGTTGCGGACCTGCTTGACGTCGCGGAGCCAACCGGCCCGATAGATGAGCAGCGCCGAGGTATCGATGTCGAGCACCATCTCGGCGAGTGACGCCTGGGTCACGGCATTGTCGGCGAGAACGCCGTCGCCGAGCCGGCGGGTCAGCGCGCGTTCGGTAGCTTCGTCGAGCGCGCGGCGCGCAAAGCCGAGCGCGGCGGCGCCGACGGTGGTGCGGAAGATGTCGAGCGTCGCCATCGCCTGGGCGAAGCCGCGGCCGCGTTCGCCAAGCAGTGCATTGGCGTCAAGTCGGACATCATAGAAGCGCAAGGTTGCCAATGGGTGCGGTGCGATGACCTCGATCCGCTCACTCGCGTCGAGGCCTGCGACACCGGCATCGACGATGAAGGTCGAGACACCCCTGGCGCCGGGCGCCTCGCCGGTGCGTGCGAACAGGACGTAATAGTCTGCGATGCCGCCGTTGGAGATATAGGTCTTGGCGCCATTGAGCGTGTAACCATCGCCGTCCTCGACTGCCGTCATCTCCATCGACGCGACGTCGGAGCCGGAAGCCGGTTCGGTCAGCGCGAAGGCGGCGATCTTTTCGCCGCGCGACACAGCCGGCAGATAGGCCTGCTTCTGTGTCTCGGTGCCGAACAGGGTGATGGTGCCGGAGCCGAGCCCCTGCATCGCAAAGACGAAATCGGCGAGCCCCGAATGGCGCGCGAGCGTCTCGCGGATCAGCGCCAGCGAGCGCACGTCGAGCCCCTCCAGCGCGCCACCATAAGCAGCAGGAACGCAGTAGCGCAGCCAGCCGCCATCGCCGAGCTTGCGCACCAGCGCACGGCACTCAGCATCGACGTCGCCGCCATGGTGCGCCTGGATGTTTTCACTGCACCAGGCATCGAGCTCCTCGCCGAGCGTGCGGTGCGCCGGCTCGAAGAACGGCCAGTCCAGAAAAGCGCGGTCGGCCATTCAATTACCCTCGAATACCGGCGAACGTTTCTCGGCAAAGGCCTCGAACGCGCGCCGGAAATCCTGGGTCGCCATGCACAGCGCTTGCGCCTGAGCTTCCATCTCGATCGCTATGTCGATGCTGACCGCCCATTCGGTGGCGAGTTGGGTCTTGGTGATGCCGTGGGCGAAGGTCGGCCCGCTCGCCAGCGACGCCGCCAGTATCCGTGCCTCGCTCATCAGCGCGGCGCGTTCGACCAGCCGGTTGTGGAACCCCCAGCGCTCTCCTTCGCTCGCCGACATGACGCGGCCGGTGAACAGCAGTTCGGATGCGCGGCCTTGCCCGATGATGCGTGGTAGGATGGCGCAGGCCCCCATGTCGCAACCGGCGAGGCCGACGCGGGTGAAGAGGAAGGCGGTCTTGGTCTCGGGTGTCGCCAGCCGCATGTCGGACGCCATCGCCATGATCGCACCGGCACCGACGCAAACCCCATCGAGAGCGGCGATGATGGGTTGGGGGCACCCGCGCATGGCCTTGACCAGATCGCCCGTCATACGCGTGAAGGCGAGCAACTGTGGCATCGCCATTCCGGTCAGTGGACCGATGATCTCATGGACGTCGCCGCCCGATGAAAAATTGTCGCCCGCGCCTGTCACGATCACGACCTTGACCTCATCGGCATAGACGAGCGCGCGAAAGGTGTCGCGCAGCTCGGCATAGCTCTCGAACGTCAGCGGGTTCTTGCGCTCGGGCCGGTTGAGCGTGACGGTCGCGACACCGTCGGCGAATTCCCAGCCGAAATGCGTGGGGGTGAAGCTGGCCGGGTTCATGGCTGTTCCTTTCGCGTCGCCTCGCCGAGCGAGGATTTGAGATGGCCGAGCGCGGCATAGAGCGCGTCGCCTTCGTCAGAGGTCAGGCTGGCGAAGAGATCGTCGATCCAGCCATGATGGGCGGCGGCCATGTCGTTGAAATGCGCCCGCCCGGCATCGCTCAGGCTGACCACTGACGATCTTTTGTCGGTGGGATGCGGGGTAGTGACGACTAGGTCGTCGCGGCGAAGCGACTGGACGATCGCGGTGACGTTGCCATTGGCGACGAGGAGGGCCCGCGACAGCTCGCTCATCGTCATGCCATCGACGCTGCGGTCGAGGGCCGCGAGCACGTCGAACCGCGGCAGGGTACTGGCGAACTCCGCACCCAGCCTGCGCTGGACCAGCTTCTCGATCGTCATCGTGCAGCTGAGCAGGCGCAGCCAGATGCGCACGCTGGCGCGGTCGTCGAGCGCGCCTTCATGCTTTTCGATGATGGCGGGTTTCGCCGTCATGCGGTCTCTCCGCCCGACACCGAAATAGCCTGGCCGGTGATCGAGGCGCTGCCGGGCTGGCACAGCCACAATACCGTGTCGGCGACCTCGCGCGGCTGGATCAGCCGGGCCTGCGGATTGAAGCGCGTCAGTTCGGTCACCGCCTCTTCGGGGCTGCGGCCGGTCGTGCTCCCGATTTTCGCCACGGCATCGGCGACGATGGCCGTGTCAGTGAAGCCGGGACATACGGCATTCACCGTGATCCTGGTCTTCGCCAGTTCGAGTGCGAGCGCGCGGGTCAGGCCGATGGCACCGTGCTTCGCTGCGACATAAGGCGCGGTATAGGCGTATCCGCGCAGGCCGGCCGTCGAGGCGATTGTCACGATCCTGCCCGCGACTGCCGCCTTGAGATCGGGCAGGGCCGCCTGGCAGCAATGGAACAGCGCATCGAGATTGACCGCCATGACCCGTCGCCAATCGTCTTCGGCGACCCGACCGAAAGGCGCGCTGGCGGCGATACCGGCATTGTTGACGAGGATCGCGATCGGACCGTGCGCCGCGCGTGCGGTTTCGAACGCGCGATCGACCTCCGCGCGAACCGATACGTCGGCGGGCGCGATGCAGGCGCTGGGGATTTGGCCAGCGACCTCTTCGAGCTTGGCGCGGCGCCGCCCGATCAGGCTCAGATTGGCACCCTGGTCAGCCAGTGCGCGGGCGATTTCGGCACCGATCCCCGTGCCGCCGCCGGTGACCACGGCGTGGAGCCCTGCCAGCTGAGTCATGCGCGCGCCTCCATTTCCGCGGCACGCGCGAGATTGCGCGCAAGCTGGGCCTGGCCGGCGAGATAAGGCGGGGGCACGAAGATATCGCGATGGCCCGCGGCAGCGGCGGCGCGCAGCGTCCACATCGGATCGATCAAATGGGGCCGGGCAAGCGCGACCAAATCGGCGCGTCCCGCAGCCAGGATCGAATTGACGTGATCGGGCTCGAAGATGTTGCCCACCGCCATCGTCGCGACGCCCGCTTCGTTGCGGACCCGATCGGCGAACGGCGTCTGGAACATGCGGCCATAGACTGGCCTGGCATCCGCCCAGGTCTGGCCGGCCGACACGTCGATCAGGTCCGCGCCGGCAGCCGCAAAGGCGCGCGCGATCTCGACGGCTTCGTCCGGCGTCACGCCGTCCTCTCCCGCCCAGTCATTGGCCGAGATGCGCACTGACATCGGGCGGTCGGCCGGCCATGCGGCGCGCATCGCGGCGAAGACCTCGAGCGGAAAGCGCAGCCGGTTTTCGAGCGGCCCGCCATATTCATCGCAGCGCTTGTTCATCAGCGGCGTGATGAAACTCGAGATCAGATAGCCATGCGCGGCGTGGAGCTCGATCATGTCGAAGCCGGCGTCCACGGCCATGTGGGTCGCCGCGACAAAGGCGTCGCGCACGGTATCCATATCGGCGCGGGTCATCGCGCGTGGCGCCTGGTTTGCTGCGCTCCATGGCACGCCGGAGGCTGAGAGCAGCGGCCAGTTTCCCGTCTCGAGCGGAACATCATAGCCTTCCCAGCCGACCCTGGTCGAACCCTTGGGACCGGCATGGCCGAGCTGGAGGCAGATTTTCGCTGCGCTGTTGGCGTGGACGAAGTCGACGATTCTGCGCCAGCCGGCGACGTGGTCGGGCGCGTACATGCCGGGACAGCCTGGCGTGATCCGGCCATCGGCGGAAACACAGGTCATCTCCGTATAGACGAGGCCAGCGCCGCCCTGCGCCCGAGAGCCGTAGTGGACGAGATGGAAATCGCCCGGCGTGCCGTCAGCGGCCGAATAGGTCGCCATTGGCGAGACGACCACGCGGTTGGCCAGCGTCATCCCGCGCAGATGATAGGGCACGAACATCGGCGCCAGGGCGTCATTCGTGCCGCCCGCGAACCAGCGCTCGACGCTCTCCAGCCAGGCACGGTCGCGCAACCGCAGATTCTCGTGGCTGACGCGCTGCGATCGGGTCAGCAGCGAATAAGCGAACTGGATGGGCTCGAACCCGAAATAGCGGTCGAGCGTCTCGAACCATTCAGTCGAATTGCGGGCCGAATTCTGTAGCTTGAGCACCTCGACGGTGCGCTCCGCCTGATATTCGATGAGCCCCTGGTCGCGCGACAGGCCGGGCCGGTTGAGCACCTCGGCCAGCTTGATCGCGTCCTCCAGCGCGAGCTTGGTGCCCGATCCGATCGAAAAATGCGCGGTGTGCGCCGCGTCGCCCATCAGGATCAGCTTGTCGTACGCCCAGGCATCGCACAGCACGCGCGGGAAATTGATCCAGGCGGCCGATCCGCGCAGATGCGCGGCATTGGTCATCAGCGCATGGCCATCGAGGTGGCGGGCGAAGATCTTCTCGCACAGCGCGATTGCCTCGGGTTGTTCCATCTCACCGAACCGGAGCTTTTCCCAGGTATCGGGCGCGCACTCGACGATAAAGGTCGAGAGATCGTCAGAGAAGCGATAGGCATGAGCCCAGACCCAGCCAGCCTTGGTCTGTTCGAAGGCGAAGGTGAAGGCGTCGAAGGTCTTGTGCGTGCCAAGCCAGATGAACTTGTTGCGCCGGACGTCGATATCGACCCGGAAATGTTCGGCATAGCGCTTGCGGAAACGGCTGTTCAGGCCGTCGGCGGCGATGACCAGATCATAACCGGCATAGTCTGCGAGGTCGTCGCTCGATTCATGTTCGAAATGGAGCACGACGCCGAGTGCTCGCGCCCGATCCTGCAGGATCTGGAGCAGCCGCTTGCGGCCGATCCCGATGAAGCCGTGGCCCGACGAGCGGATCGACTCGCCGCCGATCGACACCTCGATATCGTCCCAATGAGCGAATTCGCTGGCGATGATACGGCCGCTCACCGCGTCGTTCGCCATGAGATTCTCGACGGTCTGATGCGAGAATACGACGCCCCAGCCGAACGTGTCGCCGGCCCGATTGCGCTCGAACACGTCTATCTCATGCGCCGGATCGCGGAGCTTCATCGAGATTGCGAAATAGAGTCCCGCCGGTCCGCCGCCGACACATGCGATGCGCATCGATCTCTCTCCAAACTATTTCAAGCTTGAAGCAAATCGTGCGACCTTGCAAGTTTGGTCTTTCGAAACGGGAGGAGCGCTGACTGACCGCTTTCGTACCGCTCGAGTGGCAGTATCCTTTCCTCATCGACGTCCGCCTGGCGAGGTGGAGTAGATGATCCGGATGCGCGGCAAGCCGATCGCGACGATAACAGTTATGGCTCGGCGGTGAAGGGCTTCAGTGCGAGGCGCAGCGCCGCTTGGTAGCGCGTCAGGTCGTAATCCGGGTCGGCCATCTCGGCGAATTGGGCAGTGAGCACCATCATGCTGAGAAGCGTGAGCACGGTATCCACATCTGCATCGGGGCGAAGGCGCCCATGGTGTTTCGCCGACAGCACGATCTTTCGGAGCGCATCGCTACTGACCTGCCAGTGGCGGCGCCCCTTTTTCGCCATGTGGGAATCCCCGCGCATTCGGGTATAAATTTCCCAAATATATGATTCGTTGTCGTCAGACTCCAGTTGAATGGAAACGAAATCATCGTGCAGGAAGTGATCCAGGGCATCAGGGCGGTTTAATAATTCTTCACCCCTCTGCTCTATTCTTGCAGTATGTGCGTCAATCAGGGCGTCGAGTATCTCGGATTTGCTTTTGAAATAATAATATAGATGGCCGGGGCTGATATTAAGCTTGCCGCATATGTCGTCTATCTTTGCCTCTTTGATGCCCTTTTCGGAAAAGCAGATGCCGGCCGCCGCCAGAATCTCCGAGCGACGCGCCGCAGCCTTCTTGGTGGGACCGGTCATATCATCTCCTAAAAAATAGGTTCGATACTCTAAAACCGCTTGACAGCAGGAGCCAGCGATAAATAGTAGAGTCCTTACTCTAAAAAATAAGAAATCGATCCTGAGGAGGGGGACTGTATGAATCCAGCTCGCCGCGTGGCCCTGATGGCCACTTGTTCGTTGGCTTTGGCTGCATCATTTGGCGCCGAGGCTCAGGCTCAGGCTCAGGCTCAGGCTCAGGCCCTGGCTGGCGCGTCGGAGGCGCCCGCGCCAGGCCCGGTCACTGAAGGTCCTGCCGCGCAGGAAGGAGTGCCGGAGCAGGACATTGTCGTTACCGCCAACAAGCGCACCGAGCGCCTGATGGACGTGCCGGCATCAGTCACCGCGATCAACGCCGAAGCGCTGGTAGGCCGTGGGGCGAACGGGTTTGAGGATTACGCGGCGAAATCACCCGGCCTGAACATCAACAATGCGTCGGCCAGCGGCGGGCTGAATCAGATTTCCATCCGTGGCGTGACCACCGGCGGCGGCGGAAACCCCACGGTGGGCTTCTACATCGATGACGCTCCGTTTGGCTCTAGCACCAACCTTGGCGGTGGCGCGATATTCGCGCCGGACCTCGACCCTTCCGACCTTACCCGGATTGAAGTGCTGCGCGGTCCGCAGGGGACGCTCTACGGGGCGGGCAGCATGGGCGGGCTCGTTAAATTCGTGACCCAGGCGCCGAATTACGAACAGTTCAGCGGTCGCATTCAGGTCGACGGAAATCAGATCGACGGCGGCGGGACAGGCTATGGTGTGCGGGTGGCCGCGAATATACCGCTCGGCGGCAATCTTGGCTTGCGGGTCAGTGGCTTCAATCGCTGGGATCCAGGCTTCATTGATGATGCGGCTCGCGATGCGCGCAATGTAAACGGCGCCCGCTTCACCGGTGGCCGGGCGTCGCTGGGCTGGCGCGTGAACGAGGACTGGACCGTTCGCGCATCGGCTCTCATCCAACATCAGAGCGGGCGCGGCACGCCGACAGAGGACTTTGATCTCGCCACCGGCAAGCTCCTGTACGGTGATCTGCGTCAGGTGCGTGCGCCGGGCACGGGCGCCACTCGGGCGACCTATAATCTCTACGATGTCCGCATCGAAGGTCATCTGGGCGCGGCGGACCTTGTATCGGCGACAAGCTATGGAAAGCTGACGTCGCGGATCAACACCGACGCCACGCCGCTCTACGGACCGATGCTGAGCGAGGCGCTCGGGCTGCCCGGGCTCGGGGCGGCGATCCAGGGCCAGTCGGGTTTGAACAAGGTCACGCAGGAATTGCGCCTGAGCTCGCCTTCCGGCCAGCGCTTCGCCTGGCAGGTCGGGCTGTTCTATACGCACGAAAGCTCGATGGTAACTCAGGAACTGCCGCTTTTCATGGCGGCGACCGGTGGTCCGCTACCCGTCAGCTTGCCGGCCGCGCTCAAGGTTTCGGTTCCGTCGACATACAGCGAGATTGCCGTATTCGGTGATGCCACCTATCGCTTCAGTTCCCGGTTCGATCTCATGGCTGGCCTGCGTTACAGCCGAAACCGCCAGTCGGCGGACCAGGGCACGCAGGGGTTCCTGATCGGGCCGCCGAGCACGACGCACCTTGCTTCTCGTGATGCCTCGGTGACGTTTCTCGTTACGCCGCGCTTCCACCTCAGCGACAATACGATGGTCTATCTGCGCGTGGCGTCGGGCTATCGGCCGGGGGGTCCGAACATCGTCGTGACCGACGTTCCCAACAGCTACAAGCCGGACACGCTGACCAATTATGAGGCGGGATTGAAGATCGACCTGTTCCATCGGCTTCTCAGCCTGGAAGCATCGGCGTTCTATATCGACTGGAAAGATGTTCAACTGCTCCAGATATCCCCGCTGGGTACGAGTTATTACAGCAATGCGGGCAAGGCTTCGAGCAAGGGAGTGGAGGTTTCCTTCTCACTGCGTCCGGCGCGCGGCTTCGTCGTTGATGGAAATCTCAGCTACATCGATGCGACGCTTGGTCGGTCACTGCCGCTCCCGACGGTCGGCATGAAAGGCGACGCGCTGCCGTTCACGCCGCGCTGGAGCGGCCAGGTCAGTGCTGAATATCAGTTCCCGCTGGGGGATGCGTGGACTGCCACGGCCGGCTCCGATCTACGATACGTGGGCAATCGACAATCCAGCTTCGCCGAGGAGGCTGGCCAGCCTCGGTTCCAGTTGCCGGCTTATGACGTGGTCGATCTGCACGCGGGCGTTCGCAAGGGCGGTCTGTCACTCAACTTCTATCTCAAGAATGTCGGGAACACGATTGGCCAGGCGAACGGATTTATCCTTGGCCCGATCGTCGAGGTGTCGGTGATCCGTCCTCGCACCTTCGGTTTCTCGATCGCCCAGACCTTCTGATCGCGGCTCCCGGTCGCGTCCCTTCAATCGAGAGATGTCCATGAAACACCTGCCTGCTCTCGCATCGGCCCTGGCCTTGGCATTCACGTCCCAGGTCGAGGCTCAGACGGTCATTCACGCGGGGCACTTGCTCGCCGAGCCAGGGCAGCCGGTGAGCGATCGCCAGTCGATCATCATCAAGGATGGACGGATCGTCGCCATAAAGAACGGGTATGTCGATGGCGAGCGGGTGATCGATCTTTCTAACGACTGGGTGATGCCCGGCCTGATCGACATGCACACACATGTGTCGATCACGATGGACATCGACTTGCCCAATCCGGCGGCTGACATGCTGCCGGCGGTACTGGGGCGGCCGGCGCAGCGCGTCCTTGCGACGATACCGCGCGCGCAAGCCATTTTGCGCAATGGTTTCACTACTATCCGCAATCTGGGTGATCCCGCCAACGTCACCTATGATCTCAGGAACGCCATCAATGCCGGGATCGTGGCCGGTCCGCGCATCATCGCGGATGAACCGATGTTCGGCGTATCCGGCGGAGACTATGATGCGAGCGCTTTCGGAGCGCGTGCCGATCTGGAGCCGTTGTTCCGCAGTCACGGTACCTGCACGGGGGCGATCGATTGTGCGCGGGCGGTGCGGGAAGAAGTTCGCCGCGGGGCGGACGTCATCAAGCTTCGGCTGGCGGCGCAAACATCCGATCCGAAAAGCGGGCCGATGGAAACCCCCGAAGAAATCCAGGCCATCGTTACGACCGCCCACCGCCTCAATCGGAAAGTAGCTGTCCATTCCGCGGGCTCCGACGTCGCCAACGAAATCGCCATCGATGCGGGAGCCGATACCATCGAGCATGGCCCGCTCAGCGATCGCAACATCGCCGGCATGATGTCGCGTCGCACTGCCTACACGGCGACGATGATGGCGGCAAAGATGGCGGAAGGGAAATTGGGCGTCGAAGGCGGCTATTATTCCCAGGTCGCCGGCAGCGTCCGCAAGGCTTATCGGGCCGGCGTGCCGATCCTGTTCGGCTCTGACCTGCCAGTCGTCCCTATTGCACGCGTCGCCGAAGAATTCGTCTTGCTCAATGAGGCGGGCCTTACCCCGGCTGACGCCCTGAAGACAGCCACGGTCAATGCTGCCCGGGCCTTGGGCAGGGAGAGCGAGATCGGCTCGATCGTGCCAGGCAAGGCCGCCGATATCATCGCTGTGGCGCACGATCCGCTCAAGGACCTGCGGGAGATGGGCAAGGTCACCTTCGTCATGAAGGGTGGTCAGGTGATCCGGGATGATTCGTCGAAGGCGCCATGAGTGGGCGCTGATCCGCCGCTGATCCGATCCCATAAGATGGAAACCTCCGACATGCGCTCAAATCCAATGTTTACAAGCACGCGGCGTCAGGCGTTGCTGGGATTCGGCGCCCTTGGTGCGGAAGCCGTGCTGGCTTCAGGCAGTGCCAAGGCCGCTCAGCCAGTTTCCGGTATGCCCGACCTTGATGGCATGGTTGGCTTGGCGATGCGGGCGTTTGGTACGCCCGGGCTGTCGATCGCGCTGATCTCCCCCGGCAGCGAACCGATTCTTCGTGGCTATGGCGTGCGCGGGTTGGGCAAGGCGGCACCGGTCGATCCGGGCACCGTCTTTGCCATAGCCTCCAATAGCAAGGCCTTCACGGCGGCGGCGCTGGCCCTTCTGGTGGATGAGGGGCGGCTCGACTGGGACGACCCGGTCGGCAATCATTTGCCCGGCTTTCGCCTGTACGATGCCTATGCCAGCCAGCAGATGACGGTGGCGGATCTTTTGACCCACCGCAGTGGCCTGGGTCTGGGGCAGGGCGATCTGCTCTTCTGGCCGGGCGGGAAGCGCACGGCCGCCGAAGTCGTGCGGCAGTTACGGTATCTGAAGCCCGCGACAAGTTTTCGCGCGAACTTCGCCTATGACAATGTTCTTTATATCGCGGCGGGGGAGCTGATCCGGTCTGTATCGGGACTGAGCTGGGAAACGTTCGTTCAGCAGCGGCTCCTGTCTCCCATGGAAATGCAGGATTCCGCGCCGGACCAGAGCCTCCTGACCACATCCAATCGCGCGGCCACCCATGCGCGGATCGATGGGCCGGTGCGGGGCACCGGGCGGATGCAGATCATCAGCCCGCTGAACGTGCCGGGCTCCGCCGTTCCGGATCCGTCCAACGCAGCCGGAGGCATCTACGCCAGCGCGCGTGACATGGCGCGTTGGTTGCAGGTCCAGCTCGCTCGCGGCAAAACACCTGACGGCAAGCGGCTGTGGAGCGAGGAGGGCGCATCGCAGATGTGGCGCCCGCGCACCCTCGTCAGCGCTTCCGCGACGCCGCCGGCGCGCGACGGCGATCCGCATTTTCTCCTTTATGCCTTGGGATGGGGTTTGCAGGATCACGGCGGCACCCCGTTCCTGGCCCATTCCGGCGGGATCGAAGGGGCGGCGTCCCGGGTGGTGCTCGTGCCGGAACTGGGTGTCGGCTTCGCAATTCTGACGAATGCCGAGGAGCAGGGTTGCCACATGTCGATCGCCGGCATGCTGTTGGATCACTATACCGCGCGGACGCCGACGGATTGGATCGCGGCATGGAAGGCGAAGGGAGCCAGTTCGCAGGCGGCGGCGCTCAAGGCGATTGAGGCCGCGCAGAATATCCGCGCTACTGGTGGGGCGGCTTCTCTGCCGCTTGCCGCCTACGCGGGAATCTATCGGGACGATTGGTATGGCAAGATCGTCATCGCACCGGCGGGCGCGGGGCTGGCGATTGATTTCACCCGCAATGCCGGCATGCGGGGGCGGCTGGAACATTGGTCGCGAGATACATTTCGTACGCGTTTCGACAATCCAGTGATCGAAAACGCCTACGTCACCTTTGCTTTGAACGAAGATGGTTCGGTGGACTGTGTCAAGATGCGGGCCATCTCTCCCATGGCTGATTTCAGCTACGACTATCAAGATATTCTATTGACGCGCGTCAATGATGCTCAAAGATAAAGATGTAATCTATATTATGATATATTTATATTCCTTAGTGTCATGTCGCGCTATTTAGAGTGCTCTGTGAGGAGGAGCTCCTCCGACTTCAGTCGGATACAGACTATGGGCTATTGGACCGGTTGTCACACGACATTCCATCATCGCTATCATCTTGTCTGGCTACCGAAATATCGGTTCAAGGTGCTGCGCGGCGAGGTTCGCTTGCGGGGTCCGTGAGATTATCCGGCAAGTCTGCGCCGAAATGGGCGTGAGGATCATCAACGGCGCCTTGTCGAGCGACCACGTTCATATGTTCGTCGAAATCCCACCGCACATCTCGGTCAGCGACTTCGTGCGCCGCGCCAAGGGACGCTCGTCGCGCAAAATCCAGCAGGAGTTCGAGCATATCCGCAAGCGCTACTGGGGGCAGCGATTCTGGCAGCGAGGCTATTCAACCATCTCCGGTAACATCACAGACGATTTCATCATGCGGCATCTCGACAAACACACCCACCAGGAAGGCTTCAGCCAATCCCAATGATCCTACCGGCGTCAGCCGGTCAGTCTTTCAGACGTGTCCGTTCATGCATGTGAAAAGACAGCAGCTTTCGGGATCGCCGCTGCGTCAATGAACGACGACATTTGGGTGCGTGGCTGACGCCCCAGCAGGTCGGTAAGTAAACGTCGGTTCCTGACCAGTTTCAGCCATCCTTCCACCGAATGCAGCACGGTGCCGGTCACCTATCAGCGGCGGCATCACGATCGAACAGCCAATAACTTTCGCGGCAGCTATCGCCGGCGCACAGAATCGGTATCAATGCGGGGTCGCACCTGCTCAGTTCACCGACCTCTACCATCCGGACCCGATCAAGTGGCGATCCTCCACCAAGCAGGAATCAACAATGCAAGACAATGCTCCGATCGATATTCCGACCGCGATGTTGAATGCCATCACCAGCTTCCTTGGCCAGGGAACCGTCGATTTCCCTCCGTTTCGGTTTTACTTTGGCCCTACGGGTTTTGCCCCAGCCCCAGCCCAGCGGTTATACATTCCATCAGGACCTGAACCAGTCGGGGGGTGGCATTTTTTGTGGGTAACGCCGCTGCCGGGGTACGAAGACGCCGTCATTCCCAACGGGGTTCCTAACGAGGAATACGTCACTCTCTCTCCCCTTGGGAGTCCATGCTGGCAGATCCACAAGCGCTATCTGATGCCGCCCGGCAGCACGCCGCCGAACGACTGTTTCCTCATCAACCCCACCATGCCGGACGCGAACCCGACCTATGCATTGCTGCTGAAAAAGAACTTCCTCGACGTTCCCGGATTTCCCGTTGCCGCACCTACCTTCGATCCCACTTTCAGCGTCGGTCAGGAAACATCCCCCGGGATCCAGAACGTCAGTATCCTCTTCGATGGATCGGCGACAGGCGATGCCCCTTGGAACTGGAACGGATCGTTCCGCTTCCTCGCCAACGAGGCCTATTGGGTGTGCACGAGCACAAATTCGACGCCCGAGGGAGGCAGTGAATCCGTCACGCTGTCGGTCGGCTGCTCAACCGATGACTATCAGCGCTTCTACGACGATCGCAAAATCACCGTGAGTGTCGATGCTGGCGTCATCGCCAAGATGTTCGATTTCGGGGTGTCCGAGGATATGTCGAACGAGATGTCGATGACCGTGATCTGAACCGCGCCGGGTCTGCCGGAGGCCTTGGGTTGTGAGTCACGCTGCCATATCGAGGTTGCTTGCGGCAGCATAATATTGATCTTCGGCTTCGGCAGGCGGGATGTTGCCGATAGGCTCCAGCAGCCGGCGATGGTTGAACCAGTCGACCCATTCGAGCGTGGCGTATTCGACGGCTTCGAAGCTGCGCCACGGCCCGCGCCTGTGGATCACCTCAGCCTTGTAGAGGCCGTTGATCGTCTCGGCCAAAGCGTTGTCATAGCTGTCACCGACGCTGCCGACCGAGGGTTCGATCCCGGCCTCGGCGAGGCGCTCGGTGTATTTGATGGACACGTATTGCGAGCCCCGATCGCTGTGATGGATGAGGCCGCCCCGATGGGCCGGCCGGCGATCGTGAAGCGCCTGCTCCAGGGCATCGAGGACGAAGCTGGCATGCGCCGTCCTGCTGGCCCGCCAGCCGACGATCCGCCTGGCGTAGGTATCGATGACGAAGGCGACGTAGACGAACCCCGCCCAGGTCGCGACATAGGTAAAGTCCGACACCCACAGCATGTTCGGCGCTGGCGCGTAGAACCTGCGATTGACGTGATCGAGCGGGCACGGCGCCGCTTTGTCACTGATGGTCGTGCGCACCGGCTTGCCCCGGATCACCCCTGCCAGGCCCATCTCGCGCATCAGCCGTTGCACGGTGCAGCGCGCTATCGGAAAGCCCTCCCGCATCATATGCCGCCAGACCTTGCGTACGCCGTAGACCGCGAAGTTCTCGGCAAATACGCGCGCGATCTCCGGCTTCAAGGCGACATCGCGCTGCGCCCGCGCCGACAGGCGTGTCGGATCCTGTCGCTGCGCGACGCGCTCGTGATAGGTGGATGGGGCGATCGGCAGAACGCGGCAGATCGGCTCGACCCCATAGGCATCGCGGTGATCGTCAATGAAAGCGATCATCGCCGGAACGGGCGGTCGAGCTCCGCCTGCGCAAAATATGCCGACGCCTTGCGCAGAATCTCGTTGGCCTGCCGCAGCTCACGGACCTCGCGCTCCAGCGCCTTCACCTTGTCGGCAACCTCGGTCGGGACGCCCGCCCGCTTGCCGCTGTTCACCTCGGCCTTCTTCACCCACTCCAGCAGCGTGTGGCCTGAACAACCGATCTTCTCGGCAATGGATATGATCGCTGCCCATCGCGACGGGTGATCGTGCTCGTGATCCAGCACCATCCGTACCGCTCGCTCGCGGACCTCAGGTGCAAACTTGTTCGTCGTCTTGCTCATACAGGCTCCACCTTCTCAGGAGTTGGAGCCTCCGGCAAACCCGGAGCGGTTCAGCGCGCGAATGGACGCTCATAGTACAAGGGAATCGCGAAGCAGCGCGATACCCATCGTAGCAGTCGCGGTTCGATCGGCTTGCGGTACTTGCAGTAATGTTGCACTCATTCCCCGGGGGAAACGCCAAGCGCTCTTTAGTCATTTTTAGGGGGAATGAATGGCACTGTGTCCTATTGTCCGCGCGTATCTACTAGACACGGTTGATGGGAAACTCTTGGGCGGCAATTCCGCTTCGGCAGTCCGTAACGGGCACGTGACGACGGCGGGATTGATCGACTATTTCAATCGCGCGCACACTAAGATGTTGGCGGCGCCGGGCGGGGCTTCCTCGGACAATTTCGAAAGCGCCTTGCACGACTTGCGCTTCGCGCCGTTCGAACATGGCGTCCGGAGGGAGGTCCACGATTCCGGCCTGGGTTTTCCCGACGCGGACTTATCAGGGCTCGCCGGCCAAACCTTCTACCATGTCATGAAGCTGCGGTTTCTCCACTTTCTGGTGGACACCGAATCCCCGCTAATGAACGACCTCGATCTGCCGCTCGGTAAGGATCCGCGAGAGTCCGATGCGTTCCTCGCCGACTGGGAGGAACTGACCGACGATGAGCGGCGCTTCTCGCTGAATGGTTTGCTGGGAAGTCCGATAGTGTGGTTCACCAACGAGGATGGGGCCAAGGCGGCGCGTCTTTACAGCGCCGCGAACGGAATCGGCCTGGCCGATGCCTTCTGCGAGGTGCTGGGCCTGGGCCACCACCATGCCGGCGACTGGATGGTGTTGCTGCATATCCCGGGGAGCGCGATCGAGAAGGCCAATCACTATCGCCCCTTGTTTTGCGACGCGGTCACCCATCGCTACTTCATGGCGCACAGCTGCCTGGTGCCGGGTCCGACGCGCCCCTGGGGGCAAACGGCCAACCTACGCGAGCTCGTTCTCGGCACCATCGACTATGACGGTGCGGTCGAGCGCGTTTCACATCAGCTGACGCCATCGCATTTCGAAGCTGACGAAACCATATATGTCGAGATGTTAGGATCGTTGCAGCGTACCAAGATATTCACTGCTGCGCCGAAGCGGCTTGCCGACGAGGTCTGGGTGCGAAGGAGGGCGGCATAGTGCGCCAACCTGGCAACGATGATCTGACTGTGCTGCGCGGCGTCCCAGCGGAATGGTTTCAGCAGTGGCTGGGCTTGGGGCTGCGGGAATATCTGTTCGAACGCCGCGGCCGCTACGCTTTCCCCGGCGCCGAGCCTTTCATCGAGCAAGGCGAGGGCAATATCGCCAGCGATCTGGTAATTATTGCCGGCGCGCTGGGCGTGCGGGATCGCCATTCCTTCGGGCAGGGCCTGATCGCGCTGCTCGCAAGCCTCGACTTCGGCACCGACTTCGGCGCGATCATTGCGGCCTATCTGATCGAATTGGGGGTAGGCGTCCGTGCCGCTGGCATGCCCCGGATCATCGCCAACAAGGCGTTCAGCATTCAGCCGACCGAAAGCGGCCGGAAACTATACGAGCTCGCATTTACGGTCGCCGGCCAGTTGGCCGACCTCGAAGCGGAGGACACGGTTATATGTCTCCGACATTTGATCAACCAGCCGCGGCTGTTCCGGTCATCTCTGTCCGGCCGAGCCTTGCTGGCGCTCTGCAAGGCGCGGCCGCGTGCGTTCCCGGACCATTTCGACCTCCTCCGCAAGCCGCTCGAGGAAAAACTCGGCAGGAAATCGCGCGTGGCGGCCGAGGAGCAGCGCCGCGTCCGCCAGCGCCGTCGGCTCATTGCCACGCTCGTCGAGATCATGCCGGAGCCCAACTTGCTCGCTTATCCCTGCGCTCCGAACGCCCGGCGCGAGCGCGAAGAAGACAATTGGTGGCTGATGGCGCTGTCGGAGGATTTCCCCGATTTGCTCAAGGAGTTCGTTATCATCGCAGATGCCGAGGCCGCCATACAGGCTGAGGAGGCCCCTGCGGAGGATTTGCCGGTCCTTGCCGTCGGCGCCACGAGACAAGAAATGTGGTATTTCGCGATGGACCTGCTCGGGCCGTACGCGGAGGAGGAATATCTCGAGTCCGAAGATGCCTTTGCGATATGAACATCCATCCATGACCAACGCCGACACCCTAACCAATTGCTACAAGGATGCCGCGCTTCAGCGTTATCTGATGCAGTCCCGCGACGGCGATCGGAAGCTGATCGAGGCAGGATGGCGGTTGTTTTATGCGGTCGACAGTAATGTGGTGGGGTTCTTTCTGGAGCCGCATCGCCATGCGGTGCGAAGCGTCGATCGACGCATTGGATTGGGCGACATATTCCAGCTCGATTCCCTAAGAAACCAGCACGATATCTCGGTCCTGGTCGCCGACTATCCGATACTGAGCCTTGACATGGGTTGCCCCCTTATTGCGATCGAGCCGATCAACGAGGAAATCCGGGCGATCTATGAACGCCACAGCACGGCCTTCTTCGCAGCGCAGGAGGGTCACCTCAATGGGCAACAGCTGGCCGATCGCCTCAATGCGCTCGACATCGATAAGCTGTCGCCCAAAGACCGGGTGCTTCTGACCCATGCGGTCACGCTTGACCATCCTGTGGTTGCGGCGGCGGATCGCATCTATTCGCTGACGCGCGCGGGCAGAATTTTGAGCAGCGAACGTGTTAGTGGGCGCACCCATAGTCCGGAGCTGGCGCGTGCGCTACGGATGTCGGCGACCGCGAGCGACACCATCGCCTTCGCGCTCGGCCGGGCCAAATGGCTCGGCGTGTTCGCCCATGTCGGCCGGCAGAAGGACGGGCGCGCCCAGCGCGACGCAGCGGCCTTGGCGCGCCTCGAACTCTGCAACACCCGCCTACGCAATGCAGGCGTGCGTCAACGCCTCCATTATATCACTGGTGACAGTT
Source organism: Sphingomonas sp. QA11 (assembly GCF_028473665.1). Taxonomy (GTDB): domain Bacteria; phylum Pseudomonadota; class Alphaproteobacteria; order Sphingomonadales; family Sphingomonadaceae; genus Sphingomonas; species Sphingomonas phytovorans. The sequence continues at coordinate 1,444,377 of NZ_CP098774.1, forward strand.
TTCTTCTTGAGGCGGCAGAAGGCGTACCGTGGGAGGAAGTCGGCGGCATCGACACCTTCGCGGCGGCGTTCCTCCGTCACCCGCGCGCGTTTCTCGACGAACCCGAGGTGCTGCAGCCGACGGAGGAAGATCGGTCCGAGGAAGGCACGACTCTGGCAAACTGGCTTAAGGTCCTTCTCGGGCGCATTGATCAATCGACGCCCAATCTGCGGCCCGTCGATGGGCACATCAGCTTCTCAGACGAAGTCATCGGCATGATGAATCAGGTCGTCGCTGAAGACGACGGGGCAGCCGAACGCATTCTGAATCGGTGGCGGGAATTCACCCGGAGAGTGGCCGATACCGGAGTGGCGCCCAAAGCCAATGTCGAGCGCCTCACGGCGTTGCTGCATAATCAGGCGGCGATCGACGAGGTCGAGCGCCTGCGCAACCAATTGGAGGCCGAGGTCGAAGAGGCCTGGACCAAAGTTTTCTATGTCAGCGCGGCGGCCCGGCTCGCGCTCGAGGTCGCGGCGCACGACGGCGGCTATGATGTCCCTGACCGCGAAGTGCCGAGGCTCGTCTTCCAAGCGCGTCCGGCATTGGCGCACTTTCTGCGCGAGGCTGGACGCTGGTTCATCCCCGGCGGTGAGTTCGATCATGCGACCTATGAAGCCATGCGACAGGCGGTGCGCAGGGAGGATGAGACCCAATATGGCGACTATGTGGGTCATGCTTTCGTGCTCGCGCAGCAGGGGCAATGGAAATCGGCCAGTATCCTGGCGGGACTGGCGACGAGCAGGGTCCACGGGCGCAATGACTTCGCGCCGCAAAAGAGCAACGGACGCGAGTCCGCCTACCTCCAAGCCTATTGCACGCGATTGACGTCGCGAAGCCCCGACGACCTGGCCAAGGCATTTCAGTTCATCGACCGGGCGCTCGAAATCGCCGGAGTCGAACAGGAGCACACCGTGGCGCTCGGCCTCGTCCATGAGGCGGTGAGCGAACGTTTCGAGATGGAACGGTTCGTGCTGCGCGCGACCATGGCACTCTATCAGTGGCAGGCCGGCAATGCCGACTATCTGCGTCTGACGTTCGAGGAGCTCTTGCCGGAGATCCAGGATCTGGCCGACCGCATCCGCGTCAAGCTGAGCAATCTCCACGAGCATCCGCTCAACGCGGACTACGATCCCAAGATGATCGAGATCGCTCTCGTCTCGGTCCTAGGCCGGTGCTTGCGAACAAGCTTGGGCATGCGCTTCCACTTGGGGGATTTTGGTGAGGTTTCGCGCCAGATCTGGACCGAATTGGACACGTACTGCGATCACAACAAGGCGCCGAGCCAGTTTTCTGAGTTCCTGTGCCGCGTCGGCCGGGCTACATTCGACGAGCAGATCAGCTGGCGCCACCGGCGCAAGAATCTCGATGCTCTCGCTTTCCGATTGCCGGCCAGAATTTTGCCTTACGACAGAAACCGGTACGACACGATTTTGAATCGCGCTCGGGACGCATTGTCCGCGCAACGTCGCTGACTCCGCATTGCAGGCGGTTGATCGATCGCGCCGCAACTGCGACGGGTCGCCGGTAAGCTGCAGCCGATCGGCGATACTGTCGTCGCAGACTCGGGGCCGACCGCTCGACCAGCTTGGTAAGTTCATCACGCGGGGATATCGCCTGCGGCCTCCAGATTAGGCCCGATCCCTTACATGCACCTGCTGGTGCCGTGCGAGCGCGATCAGCAGAACAGGAACATGACGAACAATGATGGCGATCTTTACGGCTGGAGTGATCTGTTGCGGACCGTGTTCAGACTTGTACGGCGTGGCTGACCACCCATGCGAGAAACCTCGCCGATTAGGGTCAGTTGGTCGTGTCCCGGTGAGTGGTGTAACTTCGTCTGCGCGGGCCCGACGATCTTCCGGCTTTGGCCGGATGATCAGGCTGCCATGGCGGGCAGTCCGATGGTTTGATTGTCGCTCAACGGAGCGACGGTTTCCAGCGTCATGTAGCGGGCACGCCGGACGGCCCATTCGTCGTTTTGTTCGAGCAGGATAGCGCCGACGAGGCGGGTGATCGCGGCCTCGTTGGGGAAGATGCCGACGACACCGGTGCGTCGCTTGATCTCGCCATTGAGGCGCTCGATGGGATTGTTCGAGTGGATCTTGGTACGATGGTCCTTGGGGAAGGACATGTAGGTCAGCACCTCGGTTTCCGCATCGTCCATGAAGGCGGTGAGCTTGGGGACACGAGGCCGCAGTTGATCGGCGACCTGTCGCCACTGCGCCTTGGCGGCAGCTTCGTCGTCCTGCGCGAAGGCGGTGCCGACAAAGGCTGAGACGACGCGGCGCTGGGCCTTTCCGGCATGAGCGAGCGCGTTACGCATGAAGTGCACCCGGCAGCGTTGCCAGCTTGCACAAAGCACCTGGGACACGGCGGCCTTGATGCCCTCATGCGCATCCGAGATCACCAGCTTGACGCCCCTGAGGCCGCGCCGGGTGAGCTTGCGCAGGAACGCGGTCCAGAAGGTCGCCGCCTCCGATGCGCCGATATCCATGCCGAGCACCTCGCGCCGGCCGTCGCTGTTGACGCCGACGGCGATGATGACCGCGACCGAGACGATCCGGCCGGCCTGGCGGACCTTTAGATAGGTGGCGTCGATCCAGATATACGGCCAGTCGCCCTCGATCGGCCGGTCGAGGAAGGTGTGGACCCGTTCGTCGATCTCCTCGCAAAGCCGGCTCACCTGGCTCTTCGAGATGCCGGCCCCGCCCATGGCCTGCACCAGATCATCGACCGAGCGGGTCGAGATGCCCTGGATATAGGCTTCCTGGATCACCGCGGTCAGCGCCTTCTCGGCAAGCCGGCGTGGCTCGAGGAAGCCCGGAAAGTAGCTGCCCTTGCGTAGCTTGGGGATGCGCAGCTCGACCGTGCCCGCCCGGGTCTCCCAGTCGCGCTCGCGATAGCCGTTGCGCTGCACGACACGCTCGGCATCCTTCTCGCCGTAGGCGGCACCCGTCAGGCCACCCACCTCCAGTTCCATCAGCCGCTTTGCCGCAAAGCCGATCATCTCTCGCAGGAAATCCGCGTCCGGGCTCTTTCCCACCAGCGCGCGCAGGTCCATCGTGTCGTCGGTCATCGGTGTGTCCTCGTTCAAGTTGAGCTCGCAACCCAACCTTATCCGAAGATCATCGGTGACCACCCACACCAGCTACACCACTCACCGGGACACGACCGGTCAGTTACCCTGTTCCGACTGGACGTCGGCATTCTTTGACGTCGCGTCAATAGCTGGCCGTCAGAAATTGGCCCAGGCTTGCTCATTCGGAGCGATTGCACGACGAACGAGTAAACGACCGCTTCTGTCCGAAACAGTCGTTCACCGTCAATACAAGGAACCGCGGCTTTGTCCCAAAGTCGGTCATTCCCTGTCAACAGGTCGAACGGCGGCTTTCGGGATCGATAGCGCGGGCCCGGAACTACCGCCTTTAGGGCGACGAAGCCTCATTGGCTCGTAGGCCTACGGTGCGTCGCGACTAACCATGTGAAATGTCGGGCAGCAGGCAATGTTCTTCGGGCCTTGTGTGCGACATACTCAGGTACCTCGTCCTCGATTATTCGACCGGCTTGCTCGGTCGCATCGCGAGATAGTCGGCGAGCGGGCCCGCGAGCTCCGGTTTTATGCGTGGCGCGATGAGCGACATCAGCTTGCCGCGGTGACCGCGCAGGCGCTCCCAGTTCCGAAGCTCATATTCGAGATAGGCAGGCTCCTGCGAGGCAAGATTGGGGAAGTCGGGGCGGATGCCCGTGGCATCCATCCGGTGACAGGCCGCGCACGCCGGGAGATCATCCTCCGGTTTCCCGTGGAGGAATATCTGCTCGCCGAGCGCTACGCGGGCCGGATCGCGCGGTTTCGACGGCTTGCGCCAGATCTGGGCGTACCACGCGGCGACATTCGAGCGATCCGCCTCGGAAAGAGCGCGCACGATCGGCGCCATCACCGCGCTTTCGCGGTGACTGGGGGCACCGGCCGGCGCTGCGAACGCCGCTAGCTGCTTTTTCAGATATTCGGGATATTGCTCGTTCAAGGTCGGCACGCCCGGCGCCTTGTCGACACCGGGTGACCCGTGGCAGGCAGCACATCTGGTCTGGGCGATCTGCTGGCCGAGCCGCGGATCGCCGCCCAGCCGTTCAGTGTCCGATGCGGATTGCGGCGAGCACCCCGCCAGACCCGCAATCGCCGTAAGCATGAGCAGACGGTTCGGCATCACCCGATCCGGTAACTTGCGGGTTCATCGGCGATCAACGGGTTCGACAGCACGCCAAGCCCTGACACTTCGATCTCGACCCGGTCATCGGGCCGCATATGGACGAGGCCCGGCGTCGGGAACGGACCATATTGCCGCGAAAGGTCGCGACCTTCGGTGTCATTCTCTGCGGGCGGGAGCGCGCCCGGGGTTCCCATCGCGATCATGTCGCCGGGCCGCAGGCGATAGCCTTTCGACAGATAGGCCACCGTCTGCGCGACGCCGACCAGCAGGTCGTCGAGCCCGGAGCGTTGCCGGACGATACCGTTCAACCGCGTCTCGATACTGTGCCTGGTGGGGTCGCCGAACGCGTCGCGGGTCACCATCCAGGGGCCATAGCTCCCCGAGGCCTCGAAATTCTTGCCGAGACCGAACTGGCGGTTGTGCATCTGATATTCGCGCACCGACCCTTCATTGACGATCGTATAGCCGGCGACATGCTCGAGCGCTCGCTCGACCGGGATATGCCGGCCGGGCTTGCCGATCACCACGCCCAGCTCGCCCTCATAGTCGAAGGCACGGGCGACTTGCTCGGGAGGCGCAACGATCGGCTCGCCACTCCCGACATAGGAAGCCGCCGTCCGCAGGAACAGATGCGGATAGTCGAGCGAGGTCGTCAGGCCCGTCTCGGCGATATGCGTCTTGAAGTTGAGCGCGAGCGCCCAGAACGCATTGGCGCGGCCGAGAAAGGGAAGGAGCGTTATCTGGGACAGGGGGCGGCCGGGGCCGGCGGCTGCGAGCAATGCCGCCAGCCGGTCGAGCGCGCCGTTTGACCCGAGCACTATTTCGATCTGGTTGGGGAGGTCGGGCGCGAGGGCTGTGACCGCGTGAAAGGTGATGCCGTCGGCCGATACGCCAAGCGCTCGGTCGGTGTCCGCATCGCGAAAAGCAAGAAGACGCATGCGCTTGTTCCCTCAGTTGGCGGTCGGGCCGACCACGGCCTCGAGTGTTGCGGTGATCACCGCCACATCGACCGCGGACGGAGCGCCGCTGGCGCCGATCGCGCCGATCACGCGCCCGTCGAGCTTGATCGGCAGCGAGCCCACGGCAGGGAGCATCGGTGCGCCGTAGCCAAGCGGGCCGGCATTGCCCCAGACCATCGGGTTCTCGCGATAGCGCTGGTCGAGATTGTCGCCCGGCTGGCCGCCGGTCGCGGCGCTCGCAAAGGCCTTGCCGCGCGCGATCTCGACCGACACGAACGGCGCTCCGTCCATTCGCGCCGAGGCGACGAGATGGCCCGAGCTATCGACGACCGCGAAGGACAGGGTATGGCCCAGCCGGTCGGCCTCTGCGATGCCGGCGTCGATCAGCGTTCGCGCCATGCGGCAGCTGACCAGATATTGCACGATGCAGGTCGAGTCGGATTCCATGATGTCAGTCTCCCTGCGGGACGGGGGTTGAGCGGGCGGACCGGGCAAGGCCGACCGCGAAGAGCACACCGATGAGCGCCACAAGGGCGATTGCTGCGAAGGCGGTCGCGACCGACGCGCCGAGACCGAGCATGATCCCAATCGCCAGCGGCCCCAGGACCGTACCTGTGCGGCCAACCCCGAGCGCCCAGCCGATTCCAGTCGAGCGGGCCGCGGGCGCATAGGTGCCCGACGAGACCGCAAGGAGCGTGCCGCCGGCCGCCGACGCCGCGCAGCCCGCGCCGATCGCGAGAATGGCAAAGGCGAGCGGCGTGCCGGTCAGAAGGCCCATGAGGCCGATCAGGCATCCGGCAAGACCAAGGGTCGCGATCAGCGCGCGGTGCGCGCCGCTGCGGCCGATCAGCATACCGATCGCCAGCGTGCCGACGATCCCGCCGGCATTGTTGAGCGCCAGCATCGTCGCGGCCTGCGGCGCGGACCAGCCGGCGCGCTGCAGCAGCGCCGGGAGCCACAAAGCGGTGACCACCAGCGTCGACCAGGTCATGAACGAGGTGATCCAGAGAAGGAGTGTCGTTGTGCGGATATCGCCGGCGAAGAGCGACCGGACGGGAGCTGCCCGTGCCGGTGCAACCTCGCGCGATTCGGGGAAAAGAAAGGCGATCCAGACCAGGATCGGAAGGGGGGCAAGTGCCCCGATCACGAAGATCGCATGCCATCCATGATGCGGGAGGATCTGGCCGGTCGTGTAAGCGCCGACCATCCCGCCAAGCGGCACCGCTGCCCAGAGCATCGTCACGGCGCGCGCGCGGCGTTCCTCAGGCGCGAACTCGCCCACCATGCTGATGAAGTTGGGGCTGGCCCCGCCAAGGCCGAGGCCGGTCGCGATCCGGCTGATGATGAGCATCTCGAGCGAGCCCGACAGCGCGGTCGCCATCGTGCCGACCGCGAAGAGCCCGGTCGTCAGCAAAAGCATCCGCTTGCGACCGAACCGGTCGCCCAGCGCGCCGAACAGGAAGGCGCCGATGAGGAAACCCACCTGCGAGGCGCCGAGCACCGAGCCCATCGCATCGGGCTTGAGCCCGAGCTGGGCCGCGATCGCGGGGATCGCCGGCCCGATCGCCTGTGTGTCGAAGCCATCGAGGAACGCGACGATCGCACATCCGATGATGACCCGCCGCGCCAGGGCCGTTCGGCGCGCGTCGGCAGGACAGGGTGCCGTCACGTTCACGCGCCGGGCCGTAAGGACCGCGAGATCTGTTCGAGCCGCGAGGCGTCGAAGATCGCCTTGGGCAGTATCCCGTGCACCGCCTTGCGCGGTGCGCTCGTGTACACGCTGCCTGTCTGGTTGGCATATTGGGTGATGCGGAAGCTGCCCGCGATGCTCGCCAGCGCGTAGATGTCCGGCCCGGTGAGGCCGGTCGCGCCCGACAGCCAGGCGATCATTTGGCGGATGGACCCGGCAAGCGCCTGGTCGACTGTGTCGCCATACGCCAGCACGATCCAGGCGTCGTGGGTTTCAGCGACCGGTGTCGCGACCGCGACCTTCTTGTGAAGGATATACTGGATACGCAGGTCCTCCATCGCGGTTTCGATCGCGGTCTGGTCGACGACCCCATCGCCCTGCGCGGCATGGCTGTCGCCGGTCCAGAGCCGCCCGCCGGGGACCTCGACCCCTAGGAACAGCGAGGTGCCCTCGGTCAGGTCACGCAGTGAGATATTGCCGCCATAGCGACCCGAGAGGATGCCGCTGACCGGCTTGTCGCCCGCGGGCTGCACCGCCATCACCGCCTGGATCGGCGCCAGCGGGATGCGCACGCCCTTAGCGAAATCGGCATAGCGCCGCTGCGGGTCCAGCTTCAGATAGTGAAGATAGGGCTGGTCGAAGGCGTCGGGCAGCGCGCCCATGCCCTTGGGCGTCGAGTTCCATCCCCAGTCGATCGGCTTCAGCCGGATCATGCGGCACTCGATCACGTCGCCGGGTTCCGCGCCCTTCACCGCGATCGGCCCGATCAGCGAATAGGGCCCGGCGGGGTAGCGCTTGCGGATGCTCTCGCGCTCGGCGAACGGCATGCCGAATTTAGCCTCGTTCGCCCAGTTCACCCAGGTGTTGGGATAGTGAACGATATCGCCGCTTTCGATCTCGAGCACGACCGGCGTTGCCGGATCCATCGCGCCGACCTTCACGGTCTGCGGTGTGGACGGCAGTTCATGGAGGCGCCCTGCCGGCAGCGCGGCAAGCGCGGGGCCGGCGGTCCGGGCGAAGGCGGGGCTCGCGGCCGCGGGCACGAACATCGCGGCACCCGCGCCGGCCGCCAGCATGGCGCGTCGGCTGATCCCGCGCTGATCGAGGCTCTCGCCAAGTGCGTCGCGGTCGACGCCGTCGATCGCCTGCGCGTGGTCGCTGTTCGCGACGGCGTGATGCGCCGCGATATGGCGCGGGCAGGGGTCATGTGCTGGGCAGCAGCAATTGGCCGGTTGCGTCATCCTCATCCTCTCTTGCGGTTATTCTTGAGCTAAAGACCGCGTATCGGGCCGCCTGGGATCACTATTGGCTGAAACCAGCATGTTCGATGTTATCAAATCATCCGGATTTCCAAGTTTCGTGAACATTCGGACCGTGCGGTAAGCGACAGGACTTCCCGGCATCCGCACGAGAAGCGCGCCGATCTAGAATGCGCGTAAAGGACACAAGGCCCGGCTTTGCGAGAGAGATGCTGCATGTTAAAGATCTGGGGGCATCGCGCGGCGCCCAATGTCGCCAAAGTCCTGTGGACCTGCGGCGAACTCGGACTCGAGTATGAGCTCGTTCCCACCGGCGGTCCGAATGGCGGGCTGGACGCGCTCGCCTATCGCCGGCTCAATCCCAACGGCCTGATCCCGACGCTCGACGACGATGGCTTCATCCTGTGGGAATCGCACGCGATCATGCGCTATCTCGCGCGCCGCGAGCGTGCGGAAAACCTCTATCCGGCCGAGACGCGGCCTGTCGCCCGTGTCGACCAGTGGCTCGACTGGCAAGCGGCGCATGTCGCTGAAGCCGTGCGCGACCTCGTGCGGCTGACGATCAAGGCGACGGGGCCGGTGCTGGCAGAGCAACTCGCGCATGCTGAAGCCCAGGCCGATGCCCTGTTCGGCATCATCGACCAGGTGCTTCGGACGTCACCCTATATTGCAGGCGCTGACTTCACGCTCGCCGACATCCCGATCGGCGTGGCGGTCCGGCGCTGGACGACCTTGCCGGTCACGCGCGCGCCGCTGCCGGCGCTTGATTCATGGGCCGACGACGTCCTGTCCCGCCCGGGCGCGGCCGCGCTCTCAGCCTAGCGGCGGATCGTCGAGTTGATGGGTCTGGCGACGGAACTCGCTTGGGCTAACCGCCATGTGCTGGGCGAAGAAGCGCGTGAAATTGCTGTGTGCGCCGAAACCCAGCTGGTCGGCAATCTCCACCAGCGGTTCGTCGCTGGTGCTGAGGCTGCGGGTCGCTGCCTTCATCCTGATATGGTCGATATAATGTTGCGGGGACGCGCCAACGCAGCGACGGAACTGCTCGAAGAAGCGTGAGCGCGACAGCCCAACCATCCTGGCGATGTCGTCGATGCGCGGGTTCTCGAAGGCGTGCTCGTGAATATAGTTGAGCGCCTTGCGGATCCGGAAGTCGATCGGCCGCATGGCCGTCGTGCCCGTCCGCTCGACGTCGGGGGCGATATAGGCGCTGATCACCGCATCGATGAGATCGAGCAGTAGCGCTTCGCGGTCGGCGGCGTTTTCGACAAGGTCGCGCGAGATTGCCGCGGCGAGCCGCTCGGCCTGCATGCGGACATTCTCGGTCACCTGCTCGCGCGGGCGCGGGAAGATGAGGCCGGGTCTCAGTCCCTGCGCCTCGAGCACGCGGTCGATCCAATCCGTCTCGATGATCAGCGACAGGATCATCGTCGGACCCGCCTCGTTGGCGAGTTTGAGATGCGGGACCCATGGATTGAACAGGAGCACGGACCCCTCGTCCAGGGCCAGGTCCAGCGTGCCCGAGCGAAACTTCGTGTCCGCCCCACCGAGCATGAACAACATGTTGAACTGCTGATGCGCGTGCTCGACCAGGGCACGATCGGTGAGATTGACCGTTGCGCGCCCGAAATCGCCTGAGACGATCCAGATCGGCGTTTGCGCATGCACCATGGGCGCTCCTCTCTTTCCCCGGCGAAGTTCCCTCGCCTTGGTCCCAGAGCGTAGCGAACCTGGCCGCCGATTCAACGTTTGCTCGATTGCTGCGCAGCATCATTGCAGGTGGTGATCGCTTTGCATGCAGAAAGCCGGTTCATCCAGACACGATTATCGGACGCTTTGATAAGCTTTCGGAGCCTGTAGTTACAAGAAATCCGGTGCTCTCCCTCATAAGCAGGCGAGCCCGAAGCGCCCTTTCGAAGGATGGCGCGGGAGAGGCAAGTCGAGGGAGAGAGCCGTCCATGTTCCGCATGCAACTTAGCAACTGTCGCTCCGAGTTTTGCCGCACGTCGGCGCTGGCGTTGATCCTCGCATGTGGCGCAACGCCGGCGTTCGCACAGGATCAGGCGACGCCCGCCAAGCAGGCCGAGGCTGAGCCGCAGGGCGCGGCCCGCGCTCCGCAGGCCGCCGCACCGGCGGAAACGCCGAACGCCGCCGATATCGTCGTTACCGGCAGCCGCATCGTCCGTTCGGGCTACACCGCCCCGACACCGACGACCGTGATCGGCGCCGAGCAGATCCAGTCGGCAGCGCCCGCGTCACTTGCGGACTATGTCAACGAACTGCCCGCGCTCGTCGGCTCGACGACACCGCGCGTCGCGACCACCGGCGCCTCGGCGACGGTCGGTGCCAATCTCTATAATCTGCGCGCCCTGGGCGCGAACCGCACGCTTGTCCTGCTCGACGGCCACCGCGTCGCACCGTCGACGCTCACCGGCAATATCGACGCTGGCCTGCTTCCCCAGGCGCTGGTCGAGCGCGTCGATGTGGTGACGGGCGGCGCCTCGGCCGCCTGGGGTTCGGACGCTGTCGCCGGCGTCGTGAACTATGTCCTCAACAAGAACTTCACCGGGGTGATGGGCAACATCCAGTCCGGCATTTCGGGGCAGGGCGACGTGCGGACATTCAAGGCTGAACTGAGCGCCGGCGCCAAGTTTGCTGACGGCCGCGGACATATCCTGGTCAGTGGCGAATATCATGACGATGCCGCGGGCGACGCCGTGACCTCGCGCGACTGGTTCAAAAGCTACAAGGTCGTCAACAATCCCGCTTTTGTCGCCGGGAACGGGCAGCCCAGGATGTTGCTGCAATCGGGCGTGGGCCTGGGGGTCGCGACCGATGGCGGCCTCATCACCTCGACCACGACTGCCGGCGGTGTCACCGCGTCGAGCGGCGCGCTGGTGAACACGCAATTCAACGGCTCCGGGACGCCGGGCCCCTTCAGACCTGGCTACAAATCGGGTGTGCTCTCCTTCGGCGGTGACGCGCAGGACGTCAGCCAGATCATCCGGCTCGCATCGCCGGTGAAGGGCGGCACCATCTATGCGCGTGCGAGCTACGATCTCACCGACACTATCACCGCTTATGGCGAGTTCGGCTATGCCAACGTCAAGAGCAAGATCTTCGCGCGCGTTTACGAGCGCGACGGCAACATCGCGATCAAGGCGGACAACGCATATCTCGATTCGTCGATCAAGGCGACGATGGCGGCAAACAACCTCGCAAGCTTCACCCTCGGCAAGATATTCCTCGACTGGGGACCTTCGGTCGGCCGCAACGATCGCGAGCAATTCCGGTATGTCGGCGGCCTGGAGGGAAAGTTCGGTGCGGGCTGGACCTGGGACATCTATGGGCAGCACGGCGAGACCAAGTTCCTGAACGGCGACTATAGCAACAACCCGATCACCGCCAATTTCAACAATGCGGTCGACGCGGTGGTCAACCCGGCGACCAACCAGATCGTCTGCCGCTCGACGCTCACCAATCCGACCAATGGATGCGTGCCGTACAACGTCTTCGGCACGAGCAAGAGCACACCGGCCGCGCTCGCCTATATCTACGGCACGTCGCTCCAGAACATCACAATCAAGCAGGACGTGGTCTCGGGCTCGCTCCACGGCGAACCATTCTCGAGCTGGGCCGGGCCGGTCTCGATCGCGCTCGGCGGCGAGTGGCGCCGCGAATCCTACGCGGCGACCACGACCGCACTCGACCAGACCAATGCTTTCTTCCTCGGGAATTTCCGTCCCTCGAATGGGAACTATAATGTGAAGGAAGGCTTCTTCGAGACGGTCGTGCCGCTCCTGAAAGACCAGCCCTTCTTCCATGCGGTCGATTTTAACGGGGCGATCCGATACACCGATTACAGCCTGTCGGGCAGCGTCGTCAGCTGGAAGCTCGGCCTTACCTGGGACGTCGACGATCAGCTGCGTTTCCGCGGCACGCGGTCGCGTGACATCCGCGCGCCGAACCTCGCCGAATTGTTCCAGGCGGGTAACAACCTCAACCAGACGATCAGCGATCCGGTGCTCAACAAGAGCTACAGCGTCCAGCAATATGCCGCCGGCAATCCCAATCTGGTGCCGGAAAAGGCCGATACAACCGCGCTCGGCGTCGTCTACCGCCCGCACTGGTTCCCGGGCTTCGCCGCCTCGGTCGATTATTTCAACATCAAGATCGACAGGGCGATCTACTCGAACACCGCGCAGGCCGTGATCAATCTCTGCCAGGGCGGCAATCAGCAGCAATGCTCGTTCATCACCCGCAATGCAGCCAATCAGATCACCTTCATCCAGTTGTTGCCCCTCAATATCGGCGGCGAGGGAACCAAGGGCGTCGATTTCGAGGCAAGCTACCGCCGGAGTCTTTCCGATATCGTGCGCAACTGGGGTGGCAGCCTCAATCTGCGTATGGTCGGGACCTATGTCGCGCATCGCACGGTGACCATCGGGGGCGTGACCACCGAATATGCGGGCCAGAACGCCAATTTCGACCAGAACTCCCAAGCGGTGCCCAGCTGGCGCTGGCTTGCCTCAGCGACGTACGACTCCAACCATGTCACCGCGACCTTGACCGAACGCTTCATCGGCGCGGGCAAGATCAACAATGCCTGGGTTCAGGGCGTCGATATCGATAACAACCATGTGCCCGCGGTGTTCTACACCGACCTCACACTCGGCTTCAAAATCCCCGAATTCGGCAAGGGCGCGCAGGTCTATTTCGCGGTCCAGAACCTGTTCGACAGAGATCCACCGGTGGCTCCCATCTACGGCGCTACGGGCTTCCTCAGCACGGGCACCAACGCTTATCTTTATGATGTTATCGGCCGCCAGTTCCGTGCCGGTGTGAGGTTCAAGCTTTGAGCGTCCCGGATTCTTCGGCCTCGTCGGGGAATCTCTCGGCACGTGACGTTGTCCAGGTCCTGATCGTCGGTGCCGGCGCTGCCGGGCTGACGCTGGCGATCGACCTCGCTCGCCGGGGCGTCTCGTTTCGGCTGATCGAACGGGGCGCGGAACCCTTTGCCGGCTCGCGCGGCAAGGGGCTCCAGCCCCGGACGATCGAAGTCTTCGAACAATTGGGGATGATCGATGCCTTTCTCGCGGCCTCGGCACCCTATCCGCCGGTCGCCAATTACGGGGGCGCAGGCGGCGAGGTCCAGGTCGTTCGCAGCGAACCGGAACGCCGGACCGGCGAGCCTTATCCACAATCGCTCATGATCCCGCAGTGGCGGACCGAGGCGCTTCTGCGCGCCCGGCTTGCCGAGCTGGGCGGCCGGGTGGAGTTCGGCGTCGAATTTATCGAGTTGGTCGAGGTCGACGGCCTGGTCCGGGCCCGCGTCACCGCGAATGGCGAGGAGCAGGCAATCGCTTGCACCTGGCTGGTGGGCACCGATGGTGCGCGCAGCGTGGTCCGCAAGCAACTCGGCATCGGCTATCCCGGTGAGACGGGTACGTTCCGCATGCTCATCGCCGATCTTCCGATCGCCAATCTCTCGGATGAGGCCTGGCACCGCTGGCCCAAGGCGCCGGGCGGACAGTTCGCGCTGTGTCCGCTTGCCAATACCGACAGCTTCCAGCTCTCGGCCGAGCTCACCACCGTCGAGGAGCCGGGACAAAGCCGCGAGGCGCTCCAGTCGCTGATCCTCGCACGGACCGGCAATGCCTCGCTCATAGCGGGTGAGCCGACATGGACCTCGATCTACCGCGTGAATTTCCGCCTCGCCGACGCGTATCGGCAGGGCCATGTCTTTATCGCGGGCGATGCCGCGCACGCTCATCCGCCGACTGGCGGGCAGGGTCTCAACACCAGCGTCCAGGACAGCTTCAACCTCGGTTGGAAGCTTGCCGCGGTTGTGGCGGGCGCTGATGAGAGGCTCCTCGATACCTATGAGATGGAGCGGCGGGAGATCGGGGCCGGTGTGCTTGCGATGAGCAAGGTGCTGCTGAGCGCGATGGCCGAAAAGGCCGACATGCGTCGCGGTCGCGATACGCTCCAGCTCGACCTCAATTATCGCGAATCACCGCTCAGCGAAGAGCATCGCACCGAGGCTTGCGGGATTCGTGCCGGCGACCGCGCGCCCGATGCGACGCTATGGGCGCCCGACGGCGCGCCGACGCGCATCTTCGATCTCTTGCGCCATCCGGCGTTCACGCTGCTCGCGGTCGGCGGCCGAGGCCAGCTTGGGCTGAGGACCGAGGCGAGCGTGAGGCTCGTTGAAATCGACCGCGGGCCTGGCGCCTATGTCGATGAAACAGGGATGTTCCGCGACAATTATGGCCTGACCGGCGACAGCCTTCTGTTGATCCGCCCCGACGGTTATATCGCGCTTGCCGCCGATGCGAGGCGGACCGATCTGGTCGAGGACTGGTTTCGCCGCTGGATCGAGCCGGCGAGAATAGTCGCATGAGCGGCCCTGCAATGCGCTGGGTGTCGACCGCGGCGGGGGGGAGCCGGTCGGCTCCCGATAGCGAACGGATCCCGCTTACCGGCATGCTCCTTCAGGCTGGTGAGCGCCCGTCGCGATCGGCCTACCTGTTTCTGCGGCCGGCCGGTGCCTGGCACCTGATGCCGCTCGAGGAAGCGATCGTCGCGCGCGGGATCGACCTGCTCGCCGTCTCGACTCGCTACGCGCGTAACGAGGCGCTCGCGGTCGTCGAACGCGGCTTGCTCGATGTCGGCGCCTGGATCCGCTTCGCGCGCACCGCGCTCGGCTATGAACGGATCAATCTGCTCGGCTGGAGCGGAAGCGGGACACAGGCGGCTTTCTATCAGGAACAGGCGACCCGCCCGACCGTGGTTGCGACGCCCGATGGCGCGCCGCTGGTCCTGGCCGATGCCGGGCTCGAGTCGGCGGACGGGCTCGTCTTTCTCGGGGCGCATACCGCGCGCGCGCGTCTGCTCGCCGATGCGATCGATCCGTCGATCGGCTGCGAAGAGGATTCGGAGACGCGCGATGGCTCGCTCGATCTCTATGCTGCGGGCGCTGCCACGCCGCCCTATGATCCGGGCTTTCTCGCAGGCTACCGGGCGGCCCAGCTTGCCAGGGTGAGACGCATCTCCGGATTGGCGCGCGAGCGGCTTTCGCGCGGGCGTCTCGATCCCTTTGTCGTGCCGCGCACCATGGCCGATCCGCATTTCCTCGACCCGTCGATCGATCCCAATGGTCGCGCCGCCGGTCGATGCTGGCTTGGTTCCCCGGCCTTGGCCAACATTTCGCCCGCAGGGATCGCGCGCGTCGCGACACCCGAGGCCTGGCTCTCGCAATGGTCGATCGACGACAGTCAGGTCGATGCGGTGCGATCGGTCGCCTCGATCGACCGTCCGCTGCTGGTGGTCGAAAACGGCGCCGATGACGCGGTGCCTCCGGCACATCTGCGCGAGACCTTTGCCGCGGCCGCGTCGCCCGACAAAACTTACCGCGTCATTCCAGGCGCGAGCCACAGCTATGCGGGGCAGCCCGCCGAGCTCGACGATGTCGCCAATCTTGTCTGCGGCTGGGCCGCGGAAAGGGACTGATCATGTCCATATTGATCCCCAACGACCAGCGCGAGCAGCTGGAGCAGCTCTATAAGGCAATGGCCCCAGAGAGCCTGACACCCTTGTGGGAAGTGCTGGCGGCGCTCGTATCGCCGACCCCAACAAGTCCGGCCGTCGCGCACCATTGGCGCTATGCCGATGCCGCGCGGTATCTGATGCGCGCCGGCGACCTCATCAGCGCCGAGCAGGCCGAGCGGCGCGTTCTCATCCTCGAAAATCCGGGCTTGCCGGGCCAATCGGCGATCACGCCGAGCCTCTATGCCGGGCTCCAGCTCATCCTGCCGGGCGAAGTCGCCCCGGCGCATCGCCACACGCAGAGCGCGCTGCGCTTCGTGATGGAAGGCGAGGGGGCCTATACGACGGTCGATGGCGAGCGCGCCGTGATGCGCCCCTTCGATCTCGTCCTTACCCCGTCCTGGCAGTGGCATGATCATGGTAACGAGACCAGCAGGCCGATGGTCTGGCTCGATGGCCTCGACATCCCGACCGTCCGGCACTTCGCGGCGAGCTTCGCCGAGAAGACCGACGAGCCGGTCCAGACGCGGCTGGTCGCCGATGACGACAGCCTCAGTCGCTATGGCCGCAACCTGCGACCCTTGCGCGGCAGCCTCGCTGACCGCCGGCCGGCGAACCGTCCGCTGTTCCATTATCCTTTCGCCGAATGGCGCCGGAGCCTTGCCGATCTCGGCGCGGGCACCCCCGATCCGCATGTCGGCCACGCGCTCGAATTCATCAATCCGGCCGACGGTGGCCCGGTGCTCCCGACCATCGCCGCGCAGGTCCAGCTGATCCCCGCCGGCACGGCAACCCGCCCGCGCCGGTCGAGCGACGGCGCCATCCATGTCGTGGTCGAAGGAACGGGGACAGCCCGGATCGGCGAGCGCGCCATCGCGCTCTCGCCGCGCGACTTCTTCGTCGTGCCCTCCTGGACCACGCTGTCGCTCGACGCGGCAAGCGACCTTGTCCTGTTCAGCTATTCCGACCGCGCCGCCCAGCAGCGCCTCGAACTCTACCGGGAAGAACGCCTGTGACCAATGTGATCGAACCTGCGCCACCGACCCTGGCTGCGACCAGCGATGGCCGGTGCTTTCCTGTCCGGCGCGTCTTCTGCGTCGGCCGCAACTATGCCGCGCATGCGCGGGAGATGGGCCGGGATCCCGATCGCGAAGCGCCGTTCTTCTTCACCAAATGGGCCGAGGCGGTCGTCCCCGACGGGGAGGAGATCGCCTATCCGCAGGCGACGAGCAATTTCCACTATGAGGCCGAGCTGGTGCTCGCGATCGGGACCGGCGGCCGCAATATCGCGATCGGCGATGCGTTGGAGCATGTCTGGGGCTATGCGACCGGCAACGATCTGACCCGGCGTGACCTCCAACTCGCCGCGCGCGAAACCGGACGACCCTGGGATGCCGGCAAGAATGTCGAGGCCTCGGCACCGCTCGGGCTCATCCATCCGGCAAGCGAGGTCGGCCATCTCTCGAGCGGGGCGATCCGCCTGCTCGTGAATGATGTGGTCAAGCAGGAAGCAGATATCGCCGACCTCATCTGGTCGGTGCCCGAGATCGTCTCGATCCTCTCGACCTTCTGGCGGCTTGAACCGGGCGACCTCATCTTCACGGGCACACCGGCCGGCGTCGGTCCGATCGGCCCGGGCGATCTGGTCCGCGTCGAGATCGATGGCCTCACCGCGCTTACCAACACGGTCGGGCCAGCGGCGTGATCCTCCACGGTTATTTCCGCTCTACCTCGAGCTGGCGCGTGCGCATCGTCCTCGCCCTGAAAGGTATCACGGTCGAACAGCGCGCGCATCATCTGCGGCGCGGCGAGCATCAGCGTCCCGATTTCCTAGCGCTTAACCCGCAAGGCCAGCTGCCGGTGCTCGAACTCGATGACGGCACGGTCCTGACTCAGTCGCTCGCGATCGCCGAATATCTCGATGACCTCCATCCCGAGCCGCCGCTGCTTCCCGCCGCCCCCGTGGCGCGGGCACATGCGCGCGCGATTGCCCAGTTGATCGCCTGCGACATCCACCCAGTCCAGAATCTGCGCGTGCTTACGCGGCTGCGGGCGATGGGGCATGGCGACGCCGAGGTTAAGGGCTGGGCGGCCGACGTCATCCGCGAAGGGCTGGATGCCTGCGAGACACTGCTCGGTCGGTATGAGGGGCCTTATTGTTTCGGCGCGTCGCCGACGCTCGCCGATGCGGCTCTCATCCCGCAGCTCGCCAACGCCCGCCGCTTCGGCGCCGAGGGTGACTGGCCGCGCATCCACGCCATCACCGCGCTTTGCGCGGACCATCCCGCCTTCATCGCTGCCGACGCGAGTGCGCAGCCCGACGCCGAATAGGAGCCCATTTTCATGAAGTTCATCAGTTTTCGACAGGGCGGAACCGCGCGCTGGGGCGTTCTGCGCGACGACGGCGCCGTCATCGATCTCTCGGATGCCGGTTTCGGTTCGACCCTGCGCCAGGCGATAGCCGCCGATCTCCTCGGCGCCGCCGGAACGCGCGCCGAGCAGGAAACGCCCGCCGGTCAAGTCGAGGACGTGGAGCTCGACAGCCCGCTCCCCGATGCGGGCAAGCTCCTTGCCGTCGGTGCCAATTATAGCGATCACGCGGCCGAGATGAACCGCGACGTCGGCGGCGATCCGCAATTCTTCATTCGCCTGCCGTCGAGCGTGGTGGCGCACGGCGCGCCGATCCTGAAGCCCTTTGTTTCGGATCACCTCGACTATGAGGGAGAGCTTGCGATCGTGATCGGAAAGCCCGGGCGGCATATCGCGATCGAGGACGCGAAGGACCATATCGCGGGTTACACGATCTTCAATGACGGCACGGTGCGCGACTATCAGCAGGTCTCGCTTCCGGTCGGCAAGAACTTCAAGGCGAGCGGATCGATCGGGCCGTGGTTCGTGCCCGCCGCCGACATCAGTTTTCCCCTGACGCTCGAAACCCGGGTGAACGGAGAAGTTCGCCAGCACAACACGACCGACAATTTCACTTTCGGCCCGGCGCGACTCATCGAATATGCCTCTCGCTTCACGCGCCTCGAGCCCGGCGACATTATCGCCAGCGGGACGCCCGCCGGCGTCGGCGCGCGCCGCGATCCTCCGGCTTGGCTCAAGGCAGGCGACACGCTCGAAGTGGAAATCTCGCAGATCGGCATCCTTAGGAACGGGATCGTCAATGAGCCTGCATGATCCGGTCCTTGCGCGGGAGGTTGCCAAGCCGGTGGCGTTTCGGGCACCCATGCCTCCCGCCATGGATAACGCCACCTCGCAATCGCTGACCCGCAAGGCTCTCGACCATGTACGCGACCTGATCGTGCGCGGCGAGCTGCCGCCGCGCTCGCGCATTCGCGAAAAAGAGCTTTGCGAGAAGCTCGGATTGTCGCGCACGCCGCTACGCGAAGCGCTGAAGGTCCTCGCGACCGAAAATCTGGTCGAATTACTCCCGCGGCGTGGCGCCAGGGTCTCCGAGCTCGATCCCAGACGCCTCCGCGAACATTTCGCGGTGATCGCCATGGTCGAGGCGGAAGCGGCGCGCATCCTCTGCAAGTCAGGGACGACTGAACAGATCCGCGACCTGCGCGTTATCCACGACGCGCTGAAGTCGGCCTATGTCAGCCACGATCCGGCGCGCTATTATCTTTCGAACGAGCAGTTTCACCGGGCGGTCGTCGTCCAGTGCGGCAACCGGACGCTCGCCGAAATCCATGCAAGCCTGATCGTCCATCTCCATCGTGCGCGTCATTTCGCGCTGACGACCCAGGAGGTGAACCTCGAATTCGCGCATGATCATGACGAGATCATCGAGGCGATCGAGCGGCGCGACACCGAGGCTGCGGGACGCAAGATGGCCGGGCACCAAGCCGGCGTCGCCGAGCATGTCCTGGCGGCCCTCCATCCTTCGCGGTCCGCGGACGAAGAGGCTCGCCATGAAGATTGACGGCTTTGTGCTCGCCATGCTCGGGGCGGTAGCATTCGCACTGGCCATTCCGTGGCTGGGCACCGGGGACGGCCCGCTACATCTCGGAGTCGTGACCACGATCGGCATCGCGTTCGTGTTCTTCCTGCACGGCGCTGCCCTTGCGCCCGCCGCGATGCGCGCCGGTGCGGCGAACTGGCGCCTGCACCTCGTGGTTCATGGCAGCACTTATCTCCTTTTCCCCGCGATCGGCGCCGCGATCTTCTTCGGCCTGCAGGGCGTACTTGCGCCCGAGATCCGGCTCGGCATCTTCTATCTCTGCGCCTTGTCCTCGACGATCTCCTCCTCTGTCGCGATGACCGCGATCGGGCGCGGCAATGTGCCGGCCGCGATCTTCGATGCCACCATCTCCGGGCTGCTCGGCATGGTACTGACGCCACTCCTCATCAGCCTGGTTGCCAAGACCGCGACGGGCCATCTGGCGCTCTTGCCGGCGATCTGGGACGTCATGAAGACGCTGCTCCTGCCGTTCGCGGCCGGCCAGCTCCTGCGCCCCTGGATCGGCGTCCTCGTGACCCGGAACAAGGCCTGGACTTCGAAGGCGGACCGGCTCGTCATCCTGCTGATCGTCTATTCGGCCTTCTGCGAGTCGACCGCGGCGGGTCTCTGGTCGCGTTACGCGCCAGCGACGCTCTTCGTCATCGCCCTTCTCGTGCTGCTCTTGCTGGCAAGCGTGATCATGATGACCACATTGGTCAGCAGGACGCTCGGGTTCAGCCGGGCGGACGAGGTCACTGCCGTCTTCTGCGGCTCGAAAAAGAGCCTCGCGAACGGTGCGCCGATCGCGCGGGTTCTGTTCGGCCAGAACCCGGCGCTTGGCATGATCGTGCTGCCGCTGATGATGTACCACCAGGCGCAACTGATCGTCTGTTCGGTGTTGGCACGACGCTATGCCGAAAAGGCCGAGGGCGATCGGCCGGTCTCCGAGCCGTTCCCCGCCACTTGATCCCGTTGGGCCCGGCAGCTTTCGAGATCAGCGGATCGCGCCTCAAACGACGATTATTAGGGCGCTTAGCCCCCATAGGTCGCAACCTGAATGATCACTTATTGTGTAGCGGCGGAGCGAACACATTTCGCTCCGCCGCGCCGTGCCGTATCAAGCAGGCGTCGGTTCCGCCGCGACAGGTTCCGCGGCCACGCCCGCCTTTTCTTCGATGAAGGCAAGCAGATCGGCGTTGACGCGATCCGGATCGGTGATCGCGATGCCATGGTTGCCGCCTGGATAGACGATCAGCCGCGCGTTCGGGATGATCCTGGCGGCAGCCCGGCCGCCGGCGTCGATCGGCACGATCTGATCGTCGTCGCCATGGATCACCAGCGTCGGGACATCGATCTTCTTGGCATCCTCGGTGTAATCGAGCTGCCAGCTGAACGACGTCTCATATTCGGCGAGCAGCCCGCCTTGTAGGCCCTGATACCAGAACAGATCGCGCATCCCCTGCGTTACCTTAGAGCCCTCGCGATTGGCGCTGAAGAAGGGAATGGCGACGTCCTTGAAGAATTGCGACCGGCTGCCGAGCGTGCCGGCACGGATCTGGTCGATCGCCTCGATCGGCACGCCGGCCGGGTTGTCGGGCGCCTGCAACATGCGCGGAACGATCGAATCGAGCAGCACGACCTTGGCGACGCGGCTGGTGCCGTGGCGGCCGATATAGCGCGCGACCTCGCCGCCACCGGTCGAATGGCCGACGAGCACGACGTCATGGAGATCGAATTTGTTAAGGAGGTCGGCGAGATCGTCGGCCCAACTGTCGACATCGTTGCCGAAATCGGGTTGATCTGAGCGACCATTGCCGCGCCGGTCATGCGCGATCGCGCGATAGCCATGGGCGCGCAGGAACATCATTTGGTTGTCCCAGGCATCGCCCGTCAGCGGCCAACCATGGCTGAACACGACCGGCTGGCCCTTGCCCCAGTCGCGATAATAAATCTCAATCCCGTCGCGTGTGGTTAGATACGGCATTTCGACGTCTCCTCGTGAGCGGCACAAACGACTATTGCCCGCGACCGGGCGCAGGTAGGCTACCGGCAACGATTCCAGGTTGTAGAGACTCAAGTTGCAGACAGCAGGTAAATGCTATCACAAATAGGTCGACGGCTACAGGCGGAATCGTTTTGGCCTTACCCTATAGTGGTCATAGGAGCGCCTACCATGCCGGCCCACAGCAAGCGTCGCGTGCTGATCTATTTCGCCTGGAGCTATCCGGCAGAGACGAGCGCGCCGCTCGATGAGATCGACGATCGTTTCCCGGCACTCTTCGAGCTCCGGCGGCTATTCTATCCCAAATATGAAGGGCTTTCAGACGAGGTCGGCGTCGAGCGAGGGATTGGTGGTTTCCTGGACCATATCCAGCGACCGAATTTCGCCGCCTTCGCGGCGCTAGCGGAAACGATCACTGGCAACGCTGCTATCCAAATAGAGCGCGTGCGACGTGATGGTGTCAAAACACTGCTCAATGAGGAATTGATCGCGGACGCGGACACCATCGTTGTCATCAGCTTCGATTCCCTACGAACCAACCAGGCAGCGACAGATGCGGAGGTCAAGGCGGTCACGCATTTTCTGAGCGATCCCGGTCATATGCTCTTCGTCTGCCCGCACCACGATATCGGCGAAGCCGATGATGTGACGCTGCCCGAGCGTCGGAGCGTGCAACTCGCCGAGCATCGTCATCACGGCGATTCCGGCATTCCTCCGCGCCAGGGCTTTGGCGGCTTTGCACGCTCGTTGCTTGCCGGCCTTGGCGTGCCTGTCGAGAACCGTTTCGGCTTGCGCCCGGCCGTAACGCCCGAGGGCGAGCCTAGCCCAATCGAGGCCGACGCGAGTAAGGACGTCTTAGGTTTGCTGAATGGTGTAGGGGCGTTCAACCTGCACCCGCATTTGCCGCAGCTCGAACGCCTGGAAGTTGCCATCGAGCGGATGGATGTGCTCGCACGGCAGAACATCGATCTCGCCGTGCCGCCCCACCCTTTTACGCAAACCGGGCGGTCCAATTTCGATGCGCTGCTCCAATCAAACGCTGACGCCTTCGCCGGCAAACTACTGGTGTGCGATACGACGATGTTCAGCTCAACGGCCGGAGGGCTCGCGAACCTGCAGCAGTTATGGAGCAACATCCTCCAGCGGAGCATAGAAAAAGCCATCGTGCAGTGATCCGCGACCGACTGCTTTTAGACACTTTGTGTGCGTTGCAACCGACCGCTGTCCATGAAGTCAGCGGTCCACCCCCAAATGATCTTCTTGGAAATAGGCCAACTGGTGCCGGATCGTGCTGGCCGGAACGGCCGGCCCACTCACATGACGTCGCAACCCGCCCCGGGGCATATCCTCACCGTAATCCCGACTGGCGTCGACGAGCCCTTGCCACAAAGACGCCAATGACCGGCAGCAAACCGAGCAGCGCGACAAATCCGCTCAGTCCGGCGAGCATATACCAGCCGCTGCGAGCGCCTTCCGGCCCGGTCAACAGCACATAATAAGGCTCGGCGACCGGAACCCCGAGCCGCGCGAATTGCCGCGACACCGTGTTGGGCAGGCCGCCTTCGACCAGGACACCCTTGAACCGGTTGCTGGCGTCGGTGGGAAGCGGCTGGATAATGGCGCTGTCGCCATATTCCTCAACGAAAATCCGCGCTGTCGTGCCTCGCTCCGGGCATGGTCATTGCGGCAAAGAGATATCGACCGCCGACGCCCTTGGCGCCGATCGCCTTCCTCGCCACATGGTCACTATCGATCGTGCCGCTCAGCGTCACACGCCCCAGAGGCGGCGCGGCGGCCCCGAGCGTGGCGAGGTCGACATCGACCGACGGACCGGCCCGATCGGGGTAGTGCTGCGCCAAGAGCAACGCGCCCGCGCGCACCAGCGCGCCACCCAGCCCCACGGTGCCCATAACCCGCATTACCAGTTTTTCGGCCCGTACCGGATCGACCGGCTGCGGCGCGGCCGGCATCTTGCCGAGCCGAAACCGTAGGAACAGAATGGCGGGCATCATCAGAAGCAGGGTAGGGGGAAGGAAGGTCAGGAACCCGTCATATTCTCCGACGGATGTGAGCTGCCACTAGCCCAGCCAGCCGATCGAAAACCAGTCCGCTGCGCGCGATCTTGCCATGGGGCTGTCCCTCGGGTTCACCGTTCGTCGGCCGCGTATCCTCGGGTCGAAGCCGGTAGTGTCCGTCGATCCTATGACGGTCACACGTGTCGTTTCATGACGATAGGTCCTCGCCGCCGCCCCTTTGGCGGAGACGGAGCCGTCTCGAGGCCGATCCACTCATTCGAGACGATCAGCAGTGCGGCCATGATCACCGGACCGATGAACAGACCGACCAGGCCGAACTCGGCCAAGCCGCCCAGGGCGCCGATCATGGCGAACAGGAACGGCAGTTCCACCGCATTACCGATAACGGCCGGCTGCACGAAATTGTCCCCGACCGCCATGATCACCGTGCTGAAGGCGAACAAAGCCACCGCGGCAACGATATGGCCCTGCGCGAGCAACACGAGCGTCGCGAGCCCGAACGCGGCCCAAGCACCGAACGGGATCAAGGCGAACACGATCGTGAAGGTCGCGAACAATAGCGGCTGCGGCACGCCCGCGATCCAATATCCGATTCCGATGATGGTACCCTCCAGCACGGACACGCCGATCGTGCCGTTCACCGTGCCACGTACCGCGCTGATCATGCGCTCGAGAAAGTCTTCGCCGAACTGTCCGAACATCCGTCGCGATATGATGCGGGCCCGGTCGTTTACGTGGCGACCTCGCGCGAGCATCGTCGCCATGATGACCAGGGTGATTGCAAATAGGCTGGTATCGCGCGCGATCTCGCCGCCGATCGAACGCATCCAGCCGAGGACCGACGCGCCGCTTATCGACCCCAGCAAAGCGCCGGCGCCCCTGGGGTTGCTCAGATGCTGCTGCCACCACGCTGCAACCCTATCGCCGGCGAGCGGAATTCCGGGCAGCCAGCTTGGTGCCGGTAGCCCGGTTTGCTGTACATGCTGGACCCAGGCGATGGCAGCTTGGCTTTCCTGCGCCAGCGTTACCGCCGCGAATGACAGCGGGCCGAGCACGAACAGTGCGGTTGCGGCCGTAAAGCCGAGGGCTAGCCATCCCGGATGGTTGGGGAAACGTTTCAAGGCGCGCTCATACAGAGGCCATTCGGCCATTCCCAAAACCGCCGCCCAGGCGATCGGAACGAGAAACTCCCAGGCTACCCACACCGCCGCCAGCAAGATCGCTAACGTCAGGTAGAGCTGCCGCGTGCGGACATTCGCCTCGGTTTCCGCGATCTCGGTCGGGGAAGACGGCACGGCGGCCGTGGTGCGCGTTTTGCTGGTTGCCACGTTATCCCCTTATCGGATCGCGCCGCTTGCTTAGCAGCGACGCGCGGGTGGAGCTATCGTCGACATCGCCTTGGAGCCCGTCTCGAATCTCATGCGCAAAGAGCCGGCTGCCGGATGAGCAGCATAGCGGAGCCAGCGTATAGGAAGGCGGTGGCGGATTGGATTGTCTGTTGGAAGTCCTTGGCGAGGCGGCGGTTTCGGTTGAGCCAGGGAAAGGTTCGCTCGACGACAAAGCGGCGCGGATGCGCGCATTGTGCCAACGGCATCTCTCGAACGACGATAACGGCCTCACCGGACGCCTACCGTAGTTATCAGCCATTCATATCTTGAAGATAACCTGCTGGCATGAAGCGCTATCTGCTCCACATCCTCACCAGTCCTATCACCACTATGGCTTCTATGATGTTTCTGCTCGCCAGTTGTCAAAGCTTTGGCGAGCGTGAGATCGCGCGAGCCCGTCGAGACGACACTTGTGGCGCGCGTGCCTTGCGCCCCTTCATAGGGCGTAAGGCCGATCAACCCACGCGTAGCGCGATCGAACGGAGCGTCGTCGACAAAAGGCGCATACGTTGGATCGTTATCGGAGAAGATATTCTCGCCGACCTTCAAACCAGCCGTGTGAATGTCGTGCTAGCCGAAGACAGCACCATTATGAGCGTAGCTTGCTACTAAGCTTAGATGTGACGGTGACATCCGTTTTCCTAGGATTATCTATCTTCAACGCAGGACGGCTGGAATAACTGCAAGTGAGTCGTATGTTACCGGTCAGATGATGCTAATGGAGAGATGGAAGCTCTTGTTAGATCGGCTCCAGAAGGCGGACAGGAGCCTAAATATCACTTCCAGTAGTAACGGTACTTATACTGACATTGTCTTGCTCAGCGCATGCGGTCAATCACTTGCCCGGGCCGGCGGCTCGGCCGTTCTTCCTTAGGGCCACGCTCGCTCATGCGGTTGGGCAGTACCCCTAATCCTGGGCAGCATGATCAGCTGCCAGGGGCTCGGCATCTCGCCCACCGGCACGTGGATCAGCGCCGGCTCATTGGCGCGTAGCGCCTCTGTCAGCGATTGCTCAAGCGTGGCCGGTGTCTCCGCCCGCACCGCGCGCACGCCAAAGCTCTTGGCATAAGCGACGAAGTCGGGGTTATGCAGGCTATCAGCGATACGCCGACCGCCATAGACTTGGTCCTGGATTCGCCGGACATTGCCGAAGGCACCGTCATCGAAGACGATCGTGACCAGCGCGATATTGTGCTTGGCGGCCGTTGCCAGTTCGAACGCCTGATAGCCGAATCCTCCGTCGCCGGCGATCGCTATGACGGGCCGGTCACCGACCGCGACCTTCGCGCCGAGCGCGGTGCCAAACCCGAAACCAAGATTGTCCTGCTGGCCGCCCGACAGGAACGTCCGGGGCAGGACCGCCTGCCAGGCGAGCCTTGCGGCAAATCCCATCTGGGTCACTTCATCGACCAGGATGCCTTCGGGCGGAAACGCGCGCCGGATGGCGGCGAGAAACGCCATTTGCGGTTCGAGTCTGACAAGCTCGCTCCTCATCCAGCCACGCTCGGCCGACAGGTCGCGTGTCTCGCGTGCATCCGTGTGACGGGGCAGCGCCTCAGCAAGCGCCGCAAGGGCGGCCCCTGCGTCGGCGACGATCGCGCAATCGGGGTCGCGGAACCGCCCCGGTTCCTCAGGCTCGATATCGATCCGCACGATCTTGAGGTCGTCATCGACCCCCCAGACGCTTTGCTGGGTATAGAGCCTGGTCCCGACCGCGAGCACGACATCGGCATCGCGCCACAGCCGGTGGGCGGTCGGCAAATTGATCGCCAGGGGGTGCGCGCCCGGTAGCGCGCCGTGCCCGCGCCGGTAACAGCCGACCGGCGCCTGGAGCATCTCGGCGACCCGGGCGAGCGCCTCGCCGGCACCTTGCGCGCCGCCGCCTACCATGATGAGCGGACGCTTCGCTTTGCCGAGAAGCCTTGCCGCCTGCTCGACCGCGTCGCTATCGACCGCCGGCTGCAGGACCGGCAAGGGCAGGGTGGAAGTGCCCGGGCCTCGCGCCGGCCAGACATCGATCGCGCATTCGAGCGCCACGGGTCCGGCACGGCCCGACCGGGCGAGCTGGAGTGCGGAGGCAAGCTTCGCGCCTGTATCCGCGGGTCCTGCGATCCGCTGCGCGTCCTTGGTCAGATGCCGCAAGAGGCCGAGCTGGTCGCGGATCTCGTGAAGATGGCCGTGTCCGCGCTCGATCGCATTCGAGGGGATCTGGCCGGCAAGCGCCAGCACCGGTGCGTTCATGCCATAAGCGGTAAGCAGGGCGGCGGACGCATTGAGGATGCCCGGACCCGGGACTGCGGCGAAGACCTGCGGGCGTCCGGTCGCGAGTGCCGCGCCCAGCGCCATATAGCCTGTCGTCTGCTCATGCCGGGCATGGACCGTGCGTACCCGGTCGCGCGCTGCATGGAGCGCGTCGAACAGCGCATCGTTATGGATGCCGGGTACGCCGTAGAGAACGTCGATCCCATGCGCGATCATCGTGTCAACCGCGAGTTCCGCTGTGCTCTTCGCTGTATTTTCTAGTGACACGTAAATTCCTATTCTATAATTAAGCGTCATGAACGTGGAGAATGGATGATGAAGCCTGCTTATTGGATTGCTCGTTCTAAAGTAATCGATCCGGAACAGTATTTAGAATACGTAAAAAGAGCCGGTCCCGCGTCCCAGAATTACGGAGCGAGGATTTTATCCCGTGGTGGCCGCTTCGAAACATTGGAAGGGACGTTGGAGTTTCAGCGATTTGTTCTCGTCGAATATCCTTCGTTCGATGCCGCCATGGAATTCTATTACTCGCAGGCCTATCAGGAGGCCGCCGCCTTCCGGCGCGCTGGCGCCGGCATCAACGAGCTGGTGATCGTCGAAGGGGAGGACAGCGGCTGATCGCTCACGCGAGCTTCTCGCGGAAGAAGTGGATGAACCGGCTCGCGAGATGGTCATAGGCAAAGCCGCTCGGCACCACCTCGCCGAAATGGCCGAGCACCGGAAACAGTTCGAGCGTCACATCGGCGTTGCCGGCCGCCAGCACCTTGTCGCGGACCATGATCGACTGCTCGACCGGCGCGTGCATGTCATGCTCGCCGTGCAGTAGCAACAGCGGCTGGACGATGTTCTGGACCTGGTCGATCGCCTGGATGCTTTCGTAGAAAGCGCGACCGGTGACGGGATCACCCAGCCAGCCGGTGATCAGCCGGTGGCGCGCGGGCGCGAACGCCGCCGTGCCAAAAGCCTGTTGCAGGAAGTCCGAGACGGTGCCGAATGTCGCGATCGCTTTGAAGCGGTGGTCGGCAGCTGCGGCACGGAGCGCGGCATTGCCGCCGCGCGACACGCCGAACAGCCCGATCCGCTCTGCGTCGATGAAGGATTGTCCGGCCAGCCAGTCATAGGCCAGCGAGATGTCCTCATGATCGTGGCTGGGCAGGCCGCCGCGATAATTCATGCTGAGCACATGGAAGCCGGCCGCACAGAGCCTCGCGGCGGCCCATTCGATGATCTCGAACATGCCCGTCCCCATGCCGCCGGGGCAGGTGACGATCGTCGGCGCGGGTCCTTCGGTTGCGGCCTTGTAGAGCAGGGTGGCGAGCGACGTGCCGTCGGGAAGAGCGATTGACTGCGGCGCGCCCGTCAGGACGACCGGGCCGCCATCGCGCGGCGTGAGTATCATGCGAGACCCCTGTTCTTGATGAGATGCGTGCGTGTGTCGGCGCGGCCACGTGTCTGGATGAAGGCGAGGATGCCGAGCGCGACGGCGCTGAAGAGCCCCGGGATGATGCCGGCAAAGAGGATGTGCGCGGGATTGATCCCGGCACTCAGCAAGATGCCGCCAAGCGCTGGTCCAAAGAGCGAGCCGCAGCGCGCGACCGCGTTGTTGAAGCCGATCCCGGTGCCGCGCAGCGCCGTTGGGAAAAAGGCGGTGATATAGGCGGACAGCGTGATTTGCGAGCCGATCAGGAAGAAGCCGCTTGCGCCGAGCGTTGCCATCAGGACGGGCAGGGGCACCCCTTCGAGCAGTGTCGCCGTGCCCGCGCTCAGGATCGCTGCGACCGCGAAGAGATAGGAGATGGCGAGCACCGTCGAACCGCGCAGACGCCCGTCGACCACCCGGGATATCCCGAGGCTGCCGACAATGCCTGAAAGATTGAGGACGATCGTGCCCAGGATCGCGTCGCTCAACGGGATGCCCGCGCGCTCGAGCAGGGTCGGCGTCCAGTTTACCAGCATGAAGGACAGCAAAAGGCTCGTGAACATCGCGGCTGACAGAAGGATGGTTCCGGCTGCCAGGCCGTCGCGGAACAGTGCGCCGATCGTCGCGCGCCCGACCCTCCGCTCGGTCAGCACGAACCGCGTGTCCGCGGATACCCGAAGGAACGGGCAGATCCGGCGCAGGATGACGAGCAGACGCGGGTCGTTGCTGTCCTTGAGCGCCAGGAAGCGGACCGATTCGGGAAGGCCGATCCAGAGCAGCGGCACGAGCAGGACCGGGGCGATGCCCGCGACCAGCAGCATCGCGCGCCAGTCGGCGAGCATCAGGACATTAGGCGCGATGAGGCCTCCGAGGACGGCGCCGAGCGGGGTCCCCCAGGTAATGATCGAGACGATCGTCGAGCGCCGCCTCGCTGGCGCATATTCCGCCGCCAGCGCCAGCATGTTGGGGATTGCGCCGCCAAGGCCCAGACCGGCGACGAAGCGCAGGAGGACGAGCGAGGTGATGCCGGTCGCAAAGGCGCAGGCGATCGTCAGAAGCCCGAACCAGAGG
The DNA here is from genome assembly GCF_028473665.1 of Sphingomonas sp. QA11. Lineage (GTDB taxonomy): Bacteria > Pseudomonadota > Alphaproteobacteria > Sphingomonadales > Sphingomonadaceae > Sphingomonas > Sphingomonas phytovorans. Next base: position 1,474,208 of record NZ_CP098774.1, read on the forward strand.
ATCGCCACCATGACGAGCTTCTTGCGCCCGGCCCGATCCGCAAGCAGGCCGAGCGTCGCGGCGCCGATCGCTGCCCCCAGCAGCGTCGCGCTGAACACAAGCCCGAAAGCCGCATGCGAGGCGCCCCATTCCTGCGTGATCGCGGGTGCCAGGAACGACATCACCATCGTATCGAAGCCGTCAAAGATCGAGGCGGCCAGCGTCAGCGCGAAGACGCGCCACTGGAGCGCGCTGATCGCGGCGCTATCGATGGTTGCGGCGATGTCGATCTCGTTTGCCGCGTTTCCCTGCGGGGTATGCCCTTGCAAGTTTCTCTCCTTTGACACTGCTACCTCGCCTGGGTTCCCGCTGCTCCGCTGCTTGTTTTGCATGCAGAACTGGGGACGCGGCTGTGCTGTCCAGGGCTATGCTTCGGCGAGGCTTTTGAGGCCTTATCAGATAGTCCGAATATGTTGACCGGAAGGGGCTGGGCGAATTGACCCGACTGGTTCGCGCCGCCTATCCATTTTTGCATGCAGAATAGCCTTTCCCCTTCGACATCATCGTTCAGCGAGGCTGAATGGGCCGCGCGCCAGGACCTGGCCGCCGCCTACCGGATGATCGACCGCTTCTTCCCGACCACCGACGGGATCTACAATCACCTGAGCCTGCGCGTGCTGGACGCGCCGCGACACTTCCTGATCAAGCGCCACGCGCTGCTCTACCGCGAGGTGACCGCCTCGAACCTGGTGCGGGTCGACATGGATGCGGAGCTCGACGAGGCGGCCGGGGTCAACCGACCGGGCTTCGTGCTCCACAGCGGCGTGCTGAGGGCCCGGCCCGATATCGAGTGCGTGTTCCACATGCATACCGCGATCGGCATCGCCATGTCCGCGCATGGCGGCGGCCTGCGGATGATCTCGCAGGCCGCGATCCGCTTCTACAATCGCATCGGCTACCACCCGTTCGAGGGCGTGACCGACAATGCGGACGAGCGCGAGCGCCTGGCGGCGGCGCTCGGCGACAATCACGCGCTGTTCCTCCGCAATCACGGGATTGTGGTCGCGGGCGCGAGCGTCCGCGAGGCGTTCGAGCGGACGCGCGACCTCATGACCGCGTGCGAGATCCAGCTCCTGCTCGAGGCCGCAACCGACGATATCGTCGAAGTGCCGGCGGCGATTTGCGAAAGCACCGTCCGCCAGCTCGATCAGCATGACCGCGGACGGGGCAAGGCCGACTGGCCTGCCTGGCGCCGCCTGATGGACGACGTAGCACCCGACTACGCGAAATAAACCCGAGCGCTTGAGCGCCGATAAACCAGGAGAGGCTGCATGACCGCCATCGCGCTTGAAAATGATCTGTCGCGCCTGCCGCCGGCGGTACGGCGCTGGCTCGACCGCAAGCCTGCCCATTTCATCGATGGCGCCTGGCACGCGGCGTCCGCTGCGATGACGGTCGCCGATCCGTCGAGCGGCCGCGAGATCGCCGAGATCGGAAAAGGTGCCGCGCCCGAAATCGACATGGCGGTGAGCGCTGCCCGCGCCGCGCTTGCAGCACCCGAATGGCGTGATGCCGGTCCAGTGGCGCGCGAGGCGCTCCTTCACCGCCTGGCGGCGCTGATCGAGGCGCGGGCGGACGATCTGGCGGTGCTCGACTGTATCGACAACGGCATGCCGCTCTGGCTGGCGCGCGCCGTCAATGTCGGCGGGACGGTCGATGTCTTTCGCTATTATGCCGGCTGGCCGACCAAGCTCGCCGGCCGGACGGTCGAGGTCTCCGCGCCGCCGGGCGTGGGTCGCTTCCAGGGCATGACCCGACGTGAGCCGGTCGGCGTGATCGCCGCGATCGTGCCGTGGAACGTGCCCTTGATGATGGCGGCATGGAAGCTCGCGCCCGCACTTGCCGCCGGCTGTACCGTGGTCCTGAAACCTTCCGAGGAAGCCTCGCTTTCCGCGCTGGCCCTCGCCGAGTTGATTGAGGAAGCCGGTTTTCCAGCGGGTGTCGTAAACGTCGTGACCGGGCTCGGGCGCGAGGCGGGCGACGCGCTCGTGCGCCACCCAGGCATCGACAAGATCTCCTTCACCGGCTCGACCGCGACCGGGCGCGCGATCGCCCGCGAGGCAGGCTCGTCGCTCAAGAAGCTGACGCTCGAGCTCGGCGGCAAGTCGCCGACCATCCTTTTCGCCGACGCCGATCTCGATGCCGCGATCATGGGCGCGGCCAACGCCATCTTCCTCAATTCGGGGCAGGTGTGCGTCGCGGGCTCGCGGCTCTATATCGAGGACAAGGTCTACGACCAGGTGGTCGAGCGTCTCGGCGCGCATATCCGCTCGATCCCGGTCGGCGCCGGCCTGAGCGAAGGCGTGTTCATGGGGCCGCTGGTGAGCGGCCGGCAGCGCGAGCGGGTGACGGCCTATCTCGATGCCGCGCGCGCCGGCGGCATGGGAGTCGAGGAGGCCGCCGACTATGCGGGCACCTCGGGCTTCTACGTCGCCCCGACGCTGGTCACGGGCGCGGCGCATGACGATCCGATCACCCAGGAAGAGATTTTCGGCCCCGTTCTCGGTATCTACCGGTTCGAGGGCGAGGATGATCTGCTCGACGCCGCGAACGGCACCGAGTTCGGCCTCGCCGCCAGCCTGTGGACGCGCAATGTCGACCGGGTCCACCGCCTGTCATCTGCCCTCCAGTGCGGCAAGGTTACCGTCAATGCCGGGGGCTTTCCGTATCCGGGCCTTCCGGAAGGGGGCTACAAGGGGTCGGGCTTCGGCCGCGATCTCGGCCCCGACGCCGTGGAGCAATGCCTCCAGACCAAAACTCTCCTCGTCCATATTTCGTGAGGCATTCATGCGTGAACTGAAAGAATTGGCTCTGCCGGTCGGGCGGGCATTGATCGTCGCCCTGTTCCTGTGGAGCGGCCTGCGCAAGCTCGGCCATCCCGATGCCGTCATCGCCATGATCGGGCGGAGCCTGCCCTATCCGACGCTCGGCTTCGGCATCTCGATCGCCTGCGAGCTCGGCGTCGGGACATTGCTCCTCCTCGGATACCGGACCCGGGCGATGGCGGTCCTGCTCGCGCTCTTCACGCTTGCGACCGCAATCGCCTTCCACAGTGATTTCGGCGACCGCGACGCACTGACCAACTTCTTGAAGAACCTCTCGATCCTGGGCGGGCTCCTGCATGTGGTCGTCGCGGGCGGCGGGCGTTTCTCGATCGACGGGCTGCTCGTGCGCCGCGACGGGGCGCAAGCCTGAACCCGACCGCCACATGCAAAGATGCAAGCGGACGAGGACAAGAAAATAGGGATGAGAGGATTTCCGGGATGCATCAGGAAACACCGATCTGGATCGTTACCGGTGATTTCGGTCGCGCGACGGTCAACGTAACGGATCGAGCGCTGGTCGAGCATGCGCACCAGCAGTTCAACATGCTCTTCATGCTGGGCGGCGCGGAAACGGTGTTCCGGTCCGGGTGCGACGATCTACCGCTCGATTGTTCGAGCGTGCTCCTGTTCAATCCCTGGGTTCCTCATTTGAAGCACGCCAATTCGGGCGAGCGGACGATGATCCTCTCGCTGGTCATCGAGCAGGACTGGATCGACCGGGTGCTGGAAGCCCAGGGCTTTCGTACCGGTCTCCGCTTTCCCCATCGCCGCGAAGGCCTGACGCCCCTTGTGCAGCGTGCCGCGCAGCGCCTGGCAGGGACCATCTCCAAGGGCGTGCTCGACAATGGCGAGGATCCTGAGCGGCCGCTGGTCGAACTGATCGATGCCGTGGTCGAGGCCTATATCGCGCCCGAGGCCGCGACCGTGGCGGCAAACGGACCGCCGATCGATTTCAGGATCCGCAAGGCGCTCCTCTACATCCATGATCACGCCTTCGAAAATCCGCGGATCGACGAGATCGCACGGATCGTGGGCCTGTCGCGCTCGCATTTTTTCGAGCAGTTCCGCCGCTGCGTCGGCGCATCGCCGCGCCATTACATCGACCATATTCGCATGCGCGCGGCGATGCATTGGCTGAGCACCAGCGAGCGCACGCTGGTCGAGGTCGCGGACGAGCTGGGCTTTGGCGCGCACAGCAATTTCACGCGCTTTTTCGCGCAGCACATGGCGGTCTCCCCGAGCGAATATCGCCGCCAGACCTCCGCGGTCGCCTGAAGGGAAGAGCGCGGGGCGGATGGCGAGGCGTCAGCGCGGGATGTCCGGGTCGATAAAAGCGATGATCCGGGCGGCGAGCGTAAGCGGGCTTTCATCCATCGGGTAATGTCCGGCCTCGGGCAGCACCGCGAGTTCGGCATGCGCAAGTGCTGCGAGCCACGTCGCCCGAAGGACCTCCTCGGGAACGCCCCGGTCATGCGCGCCCGCGATCACGAGCACCGGCCGTTCGACCCCGGAGGCGGCTTCGGCAAAATCGTCGCCCGCCCAGGATTCCAGATAGGCGGCAAAGGCGTCACGGTCGCTGATCTCCATCGACCGTTCGGCGTTCGCACGTAGCCAGGCGCTCGGCAGGCGTTCGCCCGTCGTCGTGTCGAGAATGGCCTGGCGCGTGCCGACATCGCCGGCCGCCGCGCGGAAGAAGCCGAGGGTAGGGGGATCGAACGGCGCCGGACCGGCCCAGACCGGGGTGATACCGATGACCCGCTCGACGCGCTCGGGTGCAGCTACCGCAAGCGCGAGCGCGGCCTTGCCACCCATAGAATGGCCGATGACCGAGAAGCGCGTCCAGCCAAGCTGATCCGCGACCGCGAGCATGTCGGCGGCCGCGGTCGCCATGTTGAACGGCCCGCTGGACGAACGCCTGGGCCCGTAGCCGCGCAGATCCGGGAGCGCGATGCTGAAGCGATCTGGATCGAAGCCGGGCAGCATCCCATCAAAAGCGGCACTGTCGTTGAACCAGCCATGGATCGCGATGATCCGGCTCGGGCCGTGCCCGTGGATCCTGATGGGCGGCATAGTATCTCCTGTTTTTCGTTCTCACCGCATTGCTTGCGCCGGTCCGGGACCCGCAGGCAATCCATGCGGGGCGATTGTCGGACTGGTCGATAAGCCACCGGAGCGGGGCATCAGGCCAATCGCCCACGGGCCTGTAGAAGGGCCGCAAATCGAAGGAGGACAGCCGCCATGCGGTCAACCAGGGGAGGCGAAACGATGAACGCAAGCGCGCAAGCCCGATACATTCCGGGATTTGGCAACACGGTCTCGACCGAAGCCGTCGCCGGCGCACAGCTCGACTATGACGCGGTCTGGGCAGGCTTCGAAAAGGCGAAAATCCCGTGACCGCTGGCATGATCGATGAAACCCATGATCCCAAGCGTCGGAGCTGGGTCGAGAGCGCCAACGGGCATGCGGATTTTCCGATCCAGAACCTGCCACTCGGCATCTTCTCGCCGGTAGACGGGGATCCGCGCCCGGGCACCGCGATCGGGGACAGCATCCTAGACCTGCGCGCGATCGCCCATTTGCTTGCCGTGGTGCCGGGCGAAGCGCTCTCGGGCACCGCGCTCAACGACCTCTTGGCCCGCTCGCCCCACGAGCGCCGCGCGCTGCGCCAGCGCCTGTCGGCTTTGCTCTCCGATCAGCAGCATGAACCAACGCTTCGCACCCATCTCCATGACGCGGCACATTGCCAGCTCCATCTGCCGGCGCGGATCGGCGACTATACCGACTTCTATGTCGGCATCCATCACGCGACCAATATCGGTAAGTTGCTGCGTCCGGATACACCGCTCCTGCCGAACTATAAATGGATCCCGATCGGTTATCACGGGCGGGCATCCTCGATCCGCCTCTCGGGCGATCCTGTCGTCCGGCCGGTCGGGCAGCGGCGCGAGCCCGACAGCCCATCGCCAGTTTTCGGGCCTTCGGCCCGGCTCGACTTCGAGCTGGAGCTTGGCCTCTGGGTGGGCGCGGGCAATCCGCTCGGCGAACCCGTCGCCATCGCGGACGCCAGTCGGCACATGGCGGGCATCAGCCTTCTCAACGACTGGTCGGCGCGCGACTTCCAGGCCTGGGAATATCAACCGCTAGGGCCGTTCCTATCGAAGAACTTCCACTCCACGATCTCGCCCTGGATTGTCACGATGGAAGCGCTTGCGCCCTTCCGCGTCGCGCAGGCGCCGCGGCCTGAAGGTGATCCTAAGCCGCTTCCGTATCTGTGGGACGATGCCGACCAGGCGAGCGGAGCCTTCGCCATCGAGCTCGAGGTCACGATGACCTCGCTGGCAATGCGTGACAGGGATGTCGCGCCTCAGCGACTAAGCCTCAGTGACGCCCGTGCAATGTACTGGACCGCCGCCCAGATGGTCGCGCACCACACGGTCAATGGCTGTAATCTCAATCCGGGCGATTTCCTGGGGACCGGGACCTTGTCGACCGACAGCCCTGGGGGACTTGGCAGCTTGATGGAAATGACGCTTGCCGGCAAAGCGCCGATCACCCTTCCGACCGGCGAGCAGCGCGCTTTCCTGCTCGACGGGGACGAAATCTCATTCAGTGCGCGCGCCGAGACGCGAGGGTTCGTCACCATCGGCTTTGGACCCTGTCGGGCAATCATAGTGGAAGGAATGGGGCACTATCGGTCTGTAGATGCTTGCGATACGATTACCCTTTTATAGTCGCTGGCTCGCGATCCTTCTACGTGGTGTTGGTTGTGATCTGGTTCGTCCCGGATCGCCGTTTTGCCCGTCTCATAGGGAATTGAGGCCTCATCAGAGGCCGGTCCCCCCGGCTAGCGATAGGCAATTCTTGCCGGAATGATCAGGCGAACATCCGTTCCCGATGGGGTTCCATCCAAAATCTCAAGCCTGGCGCCCAATCGGGCGGCACGCTCGCGCATGCCGACCAGCCCGTAATGGCCTTCCCGCTGGCCCGACCTTCTGACTTCTTCCTCAATCCCGACGCCATCATCGGCGATCGATATCGCGACGCTAGCCGAATCGTTGATAATGCGGATCTCGACCTTGCGCGCGCGCGAATGGCGAAGCGCGTTGAACAAGGCCTCGCTGACGATGCGGTCGATGTCTTCCGCAACGGGCGCGCAGACCGCATCCGCTCGTCCGATTTCGCTGACACTCCACGCCAGATGGCTGTCCAATACCTCGTCGGCGATTTTCGAGAGCATCGGCTTGAGGGCGACCGGTTCGGTCCGCTCGCGCAGATAGCGAACCCTGTCGCGTGCATCCTGAAGCACATCGTCGGCACGCTCCAACGTGGCTTCGAGTTCGGCGCGCGTTGCATTCCCCTTGGGAAGCCGTTCGACGATGGACTGGAAGCGAAGGACCAGCCCCTGAAACCCCTGCAGCAGCGTGTCGTGGAGTTCCTGAGCGATATGCTCGCGGATAGCCAGACGATCCTCGATACGCGTCCGGTTCAACTCCGCCGCACCGCGGATCTTCCATCGCACGAATGCCCATAAAAGCACGGCAAAGAGCAGACCCAGGCCTGCCTTGAACCACCATGTCTGCTGGAAGAACGGCGTGATCACGATTGTCATGCTGGCGCCGGTGGGGTTCCACACCCCATCGGAATTGGCGGCGATGACGTGGAATCGATATTTACCTGGAACAAGCCCCGTATAGCTGGCCTGCCGCTTTGAGCCCGCCTCGATCCAGGAGGCATCCACGCCATCGAGCCGGTAGCGATAACTGTTGTTCGCCGGGTCGGTCAGGCTGAGCGCGACATAGTCGAACTGAACACGCGACGTGCCCGCCGGCAATGTCACCTGGCTCCGCTCATAGCGCGCGCCATTGGCCCCCAGGCTGCGAATGCTGACCGGTGGCGCCACGAGGTTGCGCTGGATGCGGGCGGGATCGATCGAGAAGATTCCGCGGTTCGTCAAGAACCAGGGACGTCCCTGCGCATCTAACACGGCATCGTCGGCCATATAGGCCGAACTTCTGGCGGACACGCCCAGACCTTGGCCCACGAACTGGTGGGCAAGCGGCTTATGCGGCGCCTTGAAGGCTTCGGCCAGATCGCGCGCGGACAGTCGAGCGATCCCCGCGTTGGAGATGACCCAGGCATCGCTTTTCCCGATCGTGAGTCCGGTAACTCCGCTCAGCCACGGATGATCGTGGTACTCCAGGGTTTGGAATCGCCGGCCATCATAGCGCGCCAGCCCCCGTTCGCCGCCGATATACACATAGTCGCCTATCCGCCTGATCAGCTTGACAAAACCCACGGTTATGTCGTCACCTTGCCAGACCGTCTGACTTGTTCCCGGCTTGAGCAGCAGCAGGGCGCGCAATGCCTGGCTGGCATATAATCGTTCGGTGCCGTCGCTGACCATGAAGTTCACCTGGGGCCATTGGTCCTCGCGGTTCCATTTTCCATCGGCCAGGCGATAGATCCCGACGCCGCCGGCCGAGGCCCAGATGGTGCCGGCGGGATCGATCGCGCAGCCGCCCGATACGAACATCTTTCCGGGATCGGGATATTTCGACCAGATACCTGACCGCCTCAGTTGAGTTCCGTCACCAGCAACAACCAGCAAGGATCCCGACCCCGCGCACAGGGCGGTCACTTCCGGCGATTTCAGGATCAGGCGGGGAGGCCCGTCGGCGATTCGATAGACGCCTTCGTCCGTTCCCACATAGAACGCCTTGTCAGCAGCTACCGCGAACCCGGTGGTCGCGGATCCCGCGAGCGGCTGGGCGATAACCGGAGATCGAATATAGTTCAAAAGCCCGTCAGGACCGCCACCCCAGATCGTCCCTTCGCGATCGCGAAAGAGCGTCCTTGATCGTACGTGAACCGTTTCCTGGGTCCTGGGAGCCGCGCCATCGACCGACGTTCGAACAAGGCCGGCTCGATTTCCGGCGATCCAGGCCAGGCCGTCTTCAAACAACAGGGATCGTTCCCCATAAAGACCGCCGCTCTGATAACCTGCCTGGATCAGCTCGGCGCGGCCAGGGCCCGTCAAACGCTGAAAACCTCGGCTCGAAAGCAGCCAGACATTGCCGTGTCCGTCCTGGGCAAAGGATGCGGCAAAACCGGTTTTCGCCGAAACGCGTTCTATCCGGTTGGCGCCGCGCGCGAGCCGCCGAACGGTCGGATATCCCGCGATCCAGAGCGTGCCGTCGCTCGCGATGAAGACGCTCTGGACGGGTTCATCGCCCAGCCAGCTGGTCCTGTCGTAAACCTGCCAATGCCCATTGCGCCAATGCCGGAGCTCCGAGCCGTAACTGCTTTGCACCGCTACCCAGACGTCGCCATCGAGCCCGACCGCGATTGCCCCGACTGACCCACGCGGATGCGGCGCTGGATTCGCGTCGATCAGGCGACCGTTGCGATAGAGGCCGACACCACCATTGTCATAACCGACCCACAGAGCTCCATCGGGTGCCGCAGCAAGAGCGGTTATCTGGTTGGACTGCCAGCGGTCAAATGCTCGCGGCTCGATCTTTTCGAAGGTAAGGCCATCGAAACGATGCAGGCCGTTCGAGGTTCCCAGCCACAGAAAGCCGTCCCGGGTTTGAGTGATTGCCCGAATGTCCGAAGGCGCGCCCTCTTCCACGTCCCAATGCTTGTGCCTGTATCCTTGAATCTGCTGCGCTTGCAGGGCGGGAAAACCACCAGCCAGCGCCAAGACGACAACGAACCCGCGAAAGAGGGCGCCAGACCGGTGCCGCCTCGGTAGACTTCTCAACCGTCCCTTGCGGTCCCGTGCTCCGACAACAGTTTTCGGGCAAGTGCGGCGGCTCGGTGCCGTCATCTGCGCCGTAACTCTTGGACCGGCATTGCCTTCCTTACCCCTTCATTCCACGATAGCGGATAGCCCATCGGGCCATTCTCGCCGCTCTATCCGTCCACGACATCGCCATAATCTGGGTGCCGTGCAAACCAGATGTTCATGAAAGGGCAACGCAGCACCAACTTGAGACCTTCTGCGCGGGCGAAGTCGAACACACCGCGTGCAAGTGCGGAGCCGATGCCTCGACCGCTATATTCACTCGGCACCTCGCTATGGATGAGGATCAGGCGTCCTTCGTCGTCGGTCTGGTAATAGGCGGCTGCGATATCGGCTCCTTCAATCGGAAGTTCGAATCGATGTTGCGCCATATTGCGGACGACGCCCCGTGCGACCGGCAGAATCATGGGTCCATCTCCTCATCAAGTCATCCGACGTCAGCGTGCGAGCCGAAATCGGCTGAATAGCGATTGGTACGGCGGTGATTCACCAGCCAAATTTTAGCTCGATACCAAGATAGTTGCTGTCGCGACCGCCAGCCGCCCGGATGGTTTCGCCGGAATCAAAATGAACGACTTCCAGCGCCCCTGAAAGATTGGCGCTCGCCTTCCAGTCGATGCGGAACTGCGCATAGGCACCGGTCCAGAGATGTCCGGTGCCGATGGTGCGGGGCACGGGGACATTGGGCTGGGTGTAGATTGCGTCGCCGGTCGTCATTCGCCATTCGGCAGCGATTGCCCCCATCATCGTCAGGCGTGGGGTTGGGTTTACGGTGACCGATGGCTTCACATGAACGAAATTCGCATAGCCCGTATAGCCGCCAAGGTTGAGATAGGCACCGTTTGGAAAGAGCGGATTAAAAGTACCCAATGTGCCGTCCGCGCGGTTGCGATCGCCCGAGGCCAAGTCGACCTGCATGCCCAGCCTGGGCTTCAATGCGTTTGCGAGAAAGCTGTAGCCGATCTTGCTGCCCATCGCCCATGCGCGCACGCGGTACGCGCCGACATGTCCGGTCTGCGCCATCGCCTCCGTGTCCCAGTCCACCGGACCACGCCTGCCCGCAAAGCGAATGTCCCACACATCGCGCCGCTCCAGGCCGGTGGCTGCCGGGAAGCTCGCCAGATCGTTGGTGAACCGCGACCAATAGGCTGAAAGCTCGTTGGTCCCCAGCACGTGCCGTTCAAGGCGTATGCCGTAGAAGCGGTTGCGGCCCGAACTGCTGTCGTCGAAAGGATGGTCGTCACGGTTGATGACGGGCTGCGTATAATAAGCGATCAGCCGCCACGGTCCGATCTCATAGTCCGCCCAGGCTGCGTCGAACGACTGGCGCACATTGGGGCCGTCGCGCACCGAGACAAAGCGTTGGAGGTCGAAAGCGAACTGCTGGCGGCCAAGGCGGAGCTTGAGTGTGCCCGAGCCGACCGGCTCCGTGATCGCGACAAAACCTTGCTCAAGGTCGAGCCTGTCGCTGTCGACGAGAGTTTTGGTCTTTTTCCCCGGCGCGAAATCACTTTGAAGCTGGAGGAATATCTGCACCGGCCCGGCCCGTAGATCGGCATGTGCCTCTAGTCGGCTGATTACATAGCTATCGGCCCGGCCGGGTGTGGTGTTGAAGCCGGGCGCGTCGTTGGTCTCGAACCGTTCGCGCAAACCGCCGCCCAGGGAGAGATAGGTTTTCGGATCGTCGGCCGACAATGCGATATATTTGAAGCCGTCGAACGGCCGCGTTCGCAGCGCCGGATCTGCCAGGGCCGACCAGTCCTCCTGCCAGCGGTTCATCGATATCGTCGGCCGCGTGGGGGTGGGCTGACTATCCTTCGCGGGCGAGGATGTGGGCTGCTCCACATCCTGCGCTAAGGCTGGATCTGCCAGGCTGAAGAGACCCGCTGCCGGGATCAGGAAGCAAAGGGTTGACGGCCGACTCATCACCCGTCGTGCGGCAGGTCGTGAGCCAGCGCTATGGTGGCGCCCAGCGTGATGAGCGCGCCAAGCGCGAGCGGCAGCGCAAGCCCGACATGGAGCACCAACAGTGCGCCGATGAGCGCGCCGATGAGGATCGCCAATATCGCTCCGATCCGGCGGCCGAGGTTCGGGTTGCCGCCGCCGCTGGCCGCCGAAGAATCGGCGGCCAACCCTGCAATAGTGAGGGTAAGCACGGTGGTAGTAAGATCCGCGACCTTAAGCTGTCGAACGGTTGCGTTTCGGAAACCCATCGCGGCGGCTGTAAGCGCGATCATCGCAAGCACTGCGATCTCGACCGGCAGCGTCCCTCCCGCCAGCGCGCAGATAGCAGCGAGTCCTAGCAGGATCGCTTCGATCGAGCCGGCCCATAACAACCAGCGCCGCCGACTACGCAGTGCGTGAATCTTGCCCACCCTGCCTGCGACGCCAGCGCCGCCGAAGAAGAGAAGGAGCGCCGTGACGTAGAGCTGCCAGGAGAAGCCCGGTGCGCCCGCCAGCGCAAAGCCAAGGAACACGATATTCCCGGTCATGTTGGCGGTGAACACCTTGCCCAGCCCGAGCACGCTGACGGCATCGACAAGGCCGGTCGTCGCTGAGATCAGTAGCAGAAGCGGAACGATCGCGTCCTTCGGCGTATCTTGCTGCCCGGGCATTTCCTTCATTTCCCCCTTCGTCGGTTCAGGATGCGCGCTTCTTGCGCTGGTTGTATTCGGCGATCATCGCAACGAGCATGAATCCGCCAATGAGGCCAAGATGCTCGAAGAAAGCATTGGTCGCAGCGAAACGCTCCGGCCCGGACGGCATGGTCCAGAAGGCATTGGCGGTACACGCCGCCAGCAGGGTGAACGCGCCCAGCATGCCGGCGCCCAGCCAGACCAGGCGACTGGAAAGGATGAGGAGCGGCCCGACAAGCTCGATCGCGATTGTGAGGCCGGCCCAGAATGCGGGAGGATTCATGCCGAAATGGGCCTGCTCCGCGACCGCGCCGGACCAGTCGGTCAGTTTGACAAACCCGCCGAGCAAATAGGCCCCGACGAGCATCAATCGCGCAAGGAACCAGGTCGGTGGCCAGTCCAGGATGGCGTCGACGAAACGCGGATCGCGGTCGTGGCGTATCATCACCTGACCCGATCGGAATGGATCTCGGCGATATAGCCACCCGGAAACCGGACGATCGCAGTCTGGCGGTTTCCGACGGTAGCCGGCGCCACGAGAATCTCGACTCCTGCGGCCGTGGCTTTAGCAAGCGTCGCGGATAGGTCGCTGACCGCGTAACCGGTCATGTCACGGCCATAAGGCCAGGGCAGTTGCCCGTCGGAGACGAACACGAGCATCTTGCCATAACCGCTCTCGATCGCGACGCGCCGGATCATCTTGTCGGGTTGGCCAACCTCGTTTCCCGGCGCCGAGCGGGTATCTGAGACGATCTTGCCATGCGCAAAGCCGGTCCAGCCGGTGATGAAGCGATCGGCGACGTCCGCTGTCAGATAGATCCGGTTCTCCGGCACCGTCGAAAGCGGCGTGTAGTTCGGCTTGGTGGTGTGCCAGTAGATCTGCATGTTCACGCCGCCCGGCCACTGGATCAGCGAATCCCGGCCAATAGGATCAGGGAAGGTCGCGATTCGACGGATCGCGCCATGTTTGACAGCAGCGGTTACTGCCGCGTCCATATCCGTGACAAGATAGCCCGTTCGCTCGTCGCCGAACGGGTAGGGGATGGGGGTCTTGAAGCCAAAGACCGAAACGGTCCCGGCAGGCGTCAGCACAAGCTGAGACTTGGTCAGGCTCTTGGTCGGCGTGACCTGAAACTCGCCCTGCTTGGACGTCGTGCCGCCGAAGGTCGCAACGAAGCTCGCGACGAACTGGTCGAACTCCGCCTCCGGCACATAGACATGGGTCGTGTCATATTGCGGGCCGACCGAATAATCGGCCGTCGCCGTGTCGCGAGCCAGGACCGGTGAGGCGATCGGCGCTGCGGTTACGAGCGCGGTGGCAATGAGAAAGGCAATACGCTTCATTTGTCGTCTCCGCGATATCGGTTTAAACAGCCCAGCACCCGCAGCCGAGCGCGCCCCAGAAGGTCTGGACATCCGCGGCGGGAACGGTTGCTGCGAGCGCGCTCGCATGATCATGACCATGTACCGAACAGGCCGAGTGGCAGGCGCAAGCCGCCGCGATCTTGGCCTTGGCCTCCGGTGTCTTGTGATAGCCACCGAAGGTTGCCACAGGCGACCAGTCGGGCATCGGTTTCGGCAACTCGGGGGCGATCCGGGCATAGTCGCCCTCGCCATGCACCACCTTGCCGCCGAGCAGCGTGAGCATCGAGCGGATATGGACGATCTGGTCTTCGGGAACGGAGAAATAATCGTCCGACAGGACCGCGAGGTCCGCGAGCTGGCCTTCCTTGATCTGGCCTTTCTTGCCCACCTCGTTCGAGAACCAGGTGTTCTCGTGCGTCCACATCGCCAGCGCCTTGTCCCGACTCACGCGGTTAGCACCGGGATAAAGCTTGAGGCCGCCCATGGTACGACCGGTGACGAGCCAGCTTAGCGACACCCAGGGATTGTAGCTCGCCACACGGGTCGCGTCGGTCCCGCCGCCGACCGGAATGCCGGCCGCGATCATCCTGGCGATGGGAGGCGTGCGTTCGGCCGCCTTCGCGCCGTATCGCTCGACGAAATACTCGCCCTGATAGGCCATTCGGTGTTGGACCGCGATGCCGCCGCCTAGCGCTGCGATCCGGTCGATGTTGCGGTCGCTGATCGTCTCGGCATGATCGAAGAACCAGTTGATCCCGTGAAGCGGGATATCGCGGTTGACCTTTTCGTAGACGTCGAGCGCACGGCCGATCGTCTGGTCATAGGTTGCATGGAGCCGCCAGGGCCAGCGATGTTCGGCGAGCAACCGGATGACGGGCTCGAGATCTCCCTCCATGCTGGGCGGCATGTCCGGGCGTGGAACCCGGAAATCCTCGAAATCGGCGGCCGAATAGACCAGCATCTCGCCGGCGCCATTGTGACGGTAGCTGTCGTCGCCCTGGCCGGGCGTTACCTGCTTCACCCAGCCGGCGAAGTCGGCGAGCTCTTCTTTCGGCTTTTGCGTGAACAAATTGTAGCTGATCCGGACGGTAAGATGGCCGTCCTGATGGAGCTTCTCAATGACCTGATAATCGTCGGGGTAGTTCTGGAAACCGCCGCCGGCATCGATCACCCCGGTCACGCCCAGGCTGTTCACATCACGCATGAAATGGCGCGTGGAATTGATCTGATACTCGAGCGGAAGCTTGGGCCCCTTGGCGAGTGTCGAATACAGGATCGCTGCATTGGGCTGGGCAAGGAGGAGGCCGGTCGGATTGCCGGCTCCGTCGCGGACGATCTCGCCGCCCGGCGGGTTCGGCGTGTCCTTGGTATAGCCGACGACGCGAAGAGCCGCCGCGTTGAGCAGAGCGCGGTCGTAAAGATGCAGGATGAACACCGGGGTATCAGGCGCAACCAAGTTCAGTTCGGCAAGCGTTGGCAATCGCTTTTCAGCAAACTGGTGCTCGGTAAAGCCCCCGACCACGCGCACCCATTGGGGCGCAGGTGTGCGGTCGACCTGCGATTTCAGCATTGCCATCGCCTCGGCAAGCGTCGGCACGCCGTCCCAGCGCAGCTCCATGTTGAAGTTGAGGCCGCCACGGATGATGTGCATGTGGCTGTCGATCAGGCCGGGGATGATCCGACGGCCCTTCGCGTCGATCTCGTCGGTACCGGCCGCGACGGCAGCGCGAACTTCCGCCTCGCTGCCCACCGCCAGGAACTTCCCGTCGCGAATGGCGATGGCTTCCGCCTGCGGATTGGCGCGATCGAGCGTCGATACCTTGGCGTTGGTAATGATCAGGTCGGATTGGGCC
Source organism: Sphingomonas sp. QA11 (assembly GCF_028473665.1). Lineage (GTDB taxonomy): Bacteria > Pseudomonadota > Alphaproteobacteria > Sphingomonadales > Sphingomonadaceae > Sphingomonas > Sphingomonas phytovorans. The sequence continues at coordinate 1,489,731 of NZ_CP098774.1, forward strand.
ATCCTGGGGTTTCTTCCAAACAAGGGTGAGGCGAACAGCGCGCCGGCTGTTGCCGCGCCTGCCGCGATGGTTTCTCGTCGCGTGAGGTTCATGCCTTTTCATCCGGCTTGTCGATGGGCAATCCCAGGACGTGTTCCGCGCAATCGGTACGCAGGAAAGCAACCACTTCCTTGCCCGAGGTCAGACGCTTCGCGATCGGTACGACCTGCTCACCGAGCAACATGCCGAGCAGGCCGAGAAGTGCAATCGCGGGAGGCGCGGGCGACTTGACGCTGAGGAGACTGTAGATGATGCCGACCAGCAGGCCGACGGCGAGCGAAAGTAGGTACGGTTTCATCTCGTCATTCTCCCCAGCAAATCCGTCACGAGCGTACGAAGGCAAGCAGATCGGGATTGATGATGTCGGCGTTGACCGTCAGCATGCCGTGCGAGTAGCCTTTGTAGACCTTGAGCGTCGCGTTGGGCAGGATCTCCGCCTGCAACAGGCTGGCGTTCTGATACGGTACGACCTGATCATCGTCGCCCTGCAACACCAGTGTCGGTACCGTTATGGCCTTCAAATCATCGGTCTGGTCGGTCTCCGAAAAGGCCTTGATGCCGTCGTAATGAGCCTTGGCGCTGCCCATCATGCCCTGACGCCACCAATTGTCGATGACTGCGGGCAGAATCTTCGCATCCGGTCGATTGAAGCTGTAAAAAGGGCCCGATGCGACATCGCGGAAGAATTGGGCGCGATTGGCGGCGAGTCCCGACCGGAGGCCGTCAAACACGTCGATCGGCAGGCCACCCGGATAGCGATCGGTTTTAAGCATGATCGGCGGCACCGAACTGACCAGCACTGCTTTGGCGACCCGGCCCTGCGGCAGACCATGTTGGGCGACATAGCGGGCGACTTCGCCACCGCCGGTCGAGTGACCGATATGCACGGCGTTCCTGAGATCGAGATGCTCGGTGACGGCGGCGGCATCCGCGGCATAATGGTCCATGTCATGACCTTCACTCACCTGCGCCGAACGACCGTGACCGCGACGATCATGCGCGACGACACGATATCCGTTCGCGAGAAAAAACAGCATTTGCGCATCCCAGTCGTCGGATGAGAGCGGCCAGCCATGGTGAAATACGATCGGTTGGGCATCCTTAGGACCCCAGTCCTTATAGAAGATCTGGGTTCCGTCCTTGGTGGTGACAAAGCTCATTTCGGGATTCCTGTTGCTAGAAGTGAAGTGGGGACTGGCGGTAAGGGGAGGAGTGCGGTCGTCGCCAATCCCGTTCCATATCAGTGCCCTTCGGAGGCGCCGAACATCGTCTTGGCGTAGGTGATGCCAAGGCCGTAAGCGCCGCCAAATTGCTTGGCGATGCCAGTGGTGGAATCGTAGGTATCGGTCCGCGCCCAGTCGCGTTGCATCTCAAGCAGATACTGAATGGACGTCATCGGCTTGGCGCCGAGCTGGATCATCCGCTGGACCGCTCGCTCATGCGCTTCCTCGGAAACGTCACCACAGGCGTCGGAGATGAAGTAGACATCGAAACCCTGGTCGATGGCCGAGGCCACCGGGCCGACGATGCATACACTGGTCCACAAGCCAGCCATCACCAGGCGCTCCTTGCCGATCCGATTCACCTCGGCGATGACGGCTGAATCTTCCCAGGTATTCATCGAAGTTCGGTCCAACATCGGCTGGTCCGGAAAAGCGTCGGTGATCTCGGAGAACATTGGGCCGGAGAAGCTTTTCGAGGCAACCGTGGTCAGGATGGTCGACACGTTGAAGGACTTGGCCGCGTGACTGATCAGCGCGGCGTTGTTCCGCAGCAGCTCTGCCGAGATCGACTTGGTCGCAAAAGCCATCTGTGACTGGAAATCGATGAGGATGAGGGTGTGGTCGGTCGGGGTAATCAGTGACTTGCCGGGTGTGGGCGTGGCGGTGATCGTCATGCAAGGCCTCCTCTATTGGGCAGCGTCCAGCTGCTGTTGAACCACGTTAGTCGCGGTCTTGATTTCTGATAAGTCGCTTAAAATGAGACTAATCGTTCGATAAAACTGAAAAGATATCATGCGTCCGGCCGAGATGTGTCCCGTCAGCGACGATCCGCTGGCAACGGTTTAGGGCATCGGGCTGTGACATCGCGCGGATCCTATGCGCGCCAGACACATCCGTCTTGGATCGGTTTGACGTAAACCTGCGTGGGCGACCGGAATCGCTCGTCGATTTTCTTGATTTTGCTGCGCGAGATCAGCCCCGGTGATAAAAAAGTGGGCGGTACCTCAACATCATTGCCGTTGGTCCGAACCGTTCAGCCTCTGCGCGGGACGTACATGGCATGCCCGGGCAAACCGCCTGATCTCGGGCAGGCGACGTCAGTTTTCTACGAAAGAACGGGCGGCGGGCGACCCTAGAGGTCGATCAGACCCCTTTTGGCCGCGATAGTAACCGCATGGGTACGATCGGTCGCGCCAAGCTTCGAAAAGACGATCTTCATATGTCCCTTGACGGTCTCTTCGGAGATTTCCAGCCGAGCAGCGATCTGCTTGTTGGAATTCCCCCAGGCGGCCAGCGACAAGACCGCTACCTCCCGGTCGGAAAGGGCATCGTCCAGGACATGCATCGCGATCGCCGTCGCAACAGAGGCATCAAGATGCTTTCCTCCGATATGGACTGATCGGATCGCGTCGAGCAGTTCGTTTCGAAGGCTCGCCTTGAGAAGATAGCCCATCGCTCCGGCCCGCAAGGCCTTGATTGCGCGACCGTCGCCAGAATAGGTCGTGAGGACAAGGATTTTGGCCTCGGAGTCGGCCATCCTGATGGCCGTGATCGCATCGACGCCGGACATGTCGGGCAATTGGAGATCCATCAGCACGACGTCGGGCTTGAGCCGCGCATATTCGGCGATGGCTTCCGTTCCGTTGCAGGCCTCGCCTACGATCAGAATATCTTGCTGCGTTCCTACAACGGCGCCCACGCCCTCGCGCAGCAACACATGGTCGTCCACCACCAGCACCGAAATGGCGGATGTCGGGCTCAGCCGCGCAGATCCGTTCGCTGCACCGTTTCGCACGCCAGAAATAACATTCTCCGATCTGGTACTATCCATATCTTACCGCCGCATTTTTCATATCCTCAAATCTCTTCAGGGCAATGAGTCGAACGCCCGGCGGAAGGCTGCCTCCGTCCGGCGATCACCGTCTTGTTGGACGAAGAATGTCCATTCAAGAATGTGACCTTCAGCGGGACTCTCCGCTTCGTCGATCGCCCTGACAGCGCCCTGGATCATGATCGCAGCGGACGCTTCAACGATGTCAGCCGGCGTCTCACCCTCCAGCCATGCAAGAAGACAACCTGCCGATTGTACCCGCATCCGAAGCGCCGCGCGCATCGCGAGTTCTGCAGGATGGCCGAAGACTGGATAGGTCGGAGAAAGGCTGGCACCCATGCCGACCAGCATCAGCGCCCGGGCCTGGATCGGTGCCGGCGGTGTCGTTAGCATCATCGTCTCGCCCGATATTCCTTTGAAAATGCCGCCTTCGCGCAACCGGCCCAACGTTCCGTGCAGCACATGGTCGAGCCGACGAGCGCCGCCGATCGGCTGATTGGCGGCATCTCGCTCGAACATGCCGACGACAAGAAGGTCGAGCTTCGCGGTCACCGCATCAACATGCGCGACCTTGAAGGTGACATCTCGCCGGTGTCCAATCGTCCGCGCAGCGACCTCATCCATGCGTCAATCTCGATTTGTCTCTGCTTGCTTATCGGGAGCAGCGTCTAGATTTCAGAATCCTCCCGGAAAATCGGTACGTCATGTTCCCCTGTGATGGAATTTGGACAGGCCTGAGTGAAAACGCTTGCCGCGCAACTGACCGCCAGGGTCGGGTCGTCCACGCGCGTTCCGGACGAGCGGCGTCTTCGTCGGGCGCAGCAAATCGCCACTTCGGCAGGGCCCACAATCCCACCGGGCTGGTCCACATCTCCTGGAGGCCTTGCCTGGGGGCCAGATCAACCTGTCTCGACGTACAAGTTGGCACCTCAGCCAGTGCACTGCCAGTTGCGCCTCCACGACATTGGCGTCGTGCCGAGAATGCTCCGAAAGAGCCGGGTAAGATGGGCTTGATCCGTCAAGCCGCAGGCACAGGCTATTTGCGAGAGGGTATCGCGCGACTTTAGCATCAGCATCTGCGCTCGCCTGATCCGCTGGCGGATGATGTAGGCATGCGGCGTCTCGCCAAGGCTCGTTTTGAAGGCCCGGCAGAAATGACCGGTGCTCAAGCGCGTGACGATGGCGAGATCCTCGGTAAAAAGAGGGGTATCGAGCCGGTATTCGATATATTCAGTCACGCGCCGCTCTTGCCAACTCGCAAGACCGCCCTTGGCCAGACACCCCGCCTGGATCAATCGCTGCGGCAGCAGAATGCTCTCAAGAACGGCATCATCAAGATCTGGCTCGAAAATCGCCGACAGCTGCTCAAGATAGTGACGGGCAAGATCCAAGTCGCCGTCGAGCGAGTTCCTCGCTCCGGCGAGCAACGCTGCAACATGCACCGGAGAGCCGGCGTGAAGGTAGGCCGCCGGTTGCTCATATCGAGATGACGATGAGAGGGCGCTCTCGGGCATAATACACTCCACCAAAAAATGCTTCATCGGGAGTGTCGTTCAGGCGAGCGCGCGGCCGATAGCCCTGGCCGAGATCGATTTTGCCCCCCAATAGAGGGGCCTGCCGACGACACGAAAGGGTTTTTTCGTCAAGAAATCCTGTGTTTTCTATTGTTTATGTTCGTGCGCTAGTTGTCGGTGCTCGCCCTCATGCCGTTACCCTCGCTCGATCCAAAACCGGCCGGTATTCGACAATAGTCCCTCGACGAAGCGGAAGGGCGCCGCTGGTTCCTGTTCGAGGCGTCCCGCAACACCTGAGATGCTCGACTCCCGTCAGCCTCAGATGTCGGACAGACCGAAGCTCGGCTGGTCGTCCAGGTCCAGCCTGGCGAAGCTGTCGACCAGCCAGGATCCCGCCGGGCCTGATGGCGTGTCACGTCGCCAGATCCCGGCAAAGCGGTACATCCCCCCCTTATGGTCCGGCATATCGAGGCGGATCAAGGTTCCGGCCACGAGATCGGCCTCGATCATTGGCAGCGGCATGTTGCCCCAACCGATGCCTTCACGCAGCAATGCGTGCTTCGCGCTCAGGTCGGCCAGACGCCAGGTCTTCGGGCTCATGACGGAATAATCCTGTCCCTCGGTGAACCGGGACCGATCGGTCAGGACGAGTTGGGTGAAGTCGCGTCCGGCGCCGGACGCGATCTGTGCCATGCGCCCGAGAGGGTGATCGGGCGCGGCCACGGGTACCATGAGGACCGCTCCCGCAGCCACGCTTTCGATTCCGTCGACGCCCGCAAAGAGCGGGCCGGACAAGCCGATGGCGGCCGCACCATCGAGGACCATCGCAACAACGGCTCCAAGGGTTTCGACGTGGAGGCGAAGCTGGACGGTCGGAAACTCCACCGCAAATGCCCGCAGGATCTTCCCCAGCTTCTCGGCGGGAAGCATGACATCGACCGCGAGATCCACCTCGGCCTCAAGGCCGTCGAGCAGCCCTTTAACCTTTGCGCGCAGCCCATCGATACCGTGCGAGACGGTCCGTGCTTCGGCGAGCACCGCACGACCGGCGATGGTCAATCGTGGTTTGCGTGTGCCCTCCCGCTCGAACAGGGGAAGGCCCAGTTGCGCCTCGAGATTGCCGATACCGTAACTGATCACCGATACCGCCCGATGGAGTTTGCGGCCCGCGGCCGCGAAGCTGCCTGTCTCCACGATCGCAAGAAAAATCTTGAGCTGGTCGAAAGTTGGCGTGCCCGGATTGTTCACTTTTCAGGTTCCTGGAATGAATCAATGCATTTTATCTGACTAAAATGAAAAGATCATGCGGTCTAGATGGGTGTGTGCAAGGGCGGCTAGGCCGCCAGACAGGAGACCCAACATGATCGAACTTCGTCCCTTTGATCGCCTCGGCGGCGCCAATCACGGTTGGCTCGACGCCAAACATCACTTCTCGTTTGCGAACTATTACGATCCCGCCCGGATGGAGTGGGGCAATCTTCGCGTCTGGAATGACGACACGATCGCACCCAAGACCGGTTTTCCGGCCCACCCGCATCGCGACATGGAAATCATCACCTATGTTCGGGAAGGTGCGATCACCCACGAGGACAACCTTGGCAACAAGGGGCGCACCGAAGCGGGTGATGTTCAGGTAATGAGTGCCGGCACCGGCGTTCGCCACTCGGAGTATAATCTTGAGGACGTAACCACGAAGATCTTCCAGATCTGGATCGTGCCGACGAGCGCCGGTGGCGCGCCGAGTTGGGGCGCCAAGCCTTTCCCCAAGGGGGAACGCTCCGGCCGGTTCGTGACACTCGCCTCGGGCTACGACAATGACGACGATGCCCTGCCGATCCGCACCGATGCACGTATCGTAGCCGCGACGCTCAAGGCTGGTGAAACCGCGGAATATCCGCTGGGCAAGGATCGCAGGGCCTATCTGGTCCCGGCGACCGGCGCTGTTCAACTCGATGACGTCCGGGTCAATGCACGCGATGGCGCCGCGATCAGCGATCTCGGCGTCCTGCGGGTCACCGCGATCGAGGATAGCGAAATCGTTCTCGTGGACGCTGCCTGAAGCAAGGAAGGCGGGCGGCGCGTCGTCGCCCGCCTTTTCGCCCAGCAACGCGGAACCGGCGACCAGCTTCGCCGGCCCTCCTTCAGCAAGGAAATGCGCTATGTCTGTCTTGTCCACTGAGGTCGACCCGGTCGACCTCGTCATCCTGCCCCCGGTTCGCGACCTCGGCGATGGCTTCCATGTCCGGCGCGCACTTCCCTCTGCCCAGCGGCGTATGGTCGGCCCGTTCATCTTCTTCGACCAGATGGGTGAGGCCGTGTTTCGCAGCGGCGAAGGTCTCGACGTTCGGCCGCATCCGCATATCGGCCTCGCAACGCTGACCTATCTCCTGGAAGGCGAGATCCTCCATCGCGATTCGCTTGGCTCTGTCCAGCCTATCCGGCCTGGCGAAGTAAACTGGATGACCGCCGGGCGCGGGATCGTCCATAGCGAGCGCACATCGCCCGAGGTGCGCGCCAGCGGTGGAGCGCTTTTCGGCCTGCAGACTTGGATCGCATTGCCCAAGCACGCCGAAGAAACTGCTCCGGGGTTTGCGCATCACAAGGCCGATACGATTCCGAGCATCGAGGATGCGGGCACGAAGCTGACCCTGGTGGCCGGAACGTCAGACGGCCTCGTGTCGCCGGTGAACACGTTCAGCGACATGTTGTATGCGGACATCGTGATGCAGGATCGCGCGCGCTACCAGCTTCGCGCCGAGCACCTCGAACGCGCGATCTATGTCGTTACCGGTGAAGTCGAGGTCGTCGGACAGTCAGGCGGCTTCGCGGTCGGCAAGCTTGTCGTCTTCAAGCCCGGAGCCGAGATCCTGTTGCGGGCGAAGGGGGAGGTTCGCCTCATGCTGCTGGGCGGCGAGCCGCTTCCCGAGAAGAGGCACATCTTCTGGAACTTCGTGTCGTCCAACGCGGAGCGGATCGAGCAGGCCAAGAGCGACTGGAAGGCCGGACGATTTGCCAAGGTGCCCGAAGAGCACGAATTCATCCCGCTTCCCGAATAGCCGAAGAGGAGGATTTCAATGGCACACGGCACCGCGCATATCGGGTCGACGCGTTACCGCACGGATATCACCGTCAGCGGCTAAGAGACGGCCCGAGGGATTCCCGACTGAATACGAACCAGACAGCGGCCAGAGCAAACACGGCCGCTGCCCGAGACTCACGCTCGCCGACGTACTGGCCTGGATAAAAACGCGCCCTCTGGTAGAATTGCAGGGGCGCTACGACTGGGTGGAAGTCGTTGGTATCAGGAATGCTCAGCGCTTCGGCTACGCCAACATTTCTAGGTTTCGTGGACAAAAGGGAGCCACAGCAATGCTGAAGCGAGGCTGACGAAGCCGAGGTAGGATTCTCTGGTTTTGTCGTGACGTGTGGCGACGCGTCGCCATTTCTTGAGCTTGTTGAAGAGTTGCTCGACACGTTGCGCTGGCGGTATTTGTCGCGGTCGTGGAGGGCTGGGTTGCGACGTCCGCGCTTGGCGGGGATCACCGCCTGGACGCCATGGAAGGCGATCTCCGCGCGGATGGCGTCGACATCATAGCCACGGTTGGCAAGCAATGCCTTGGCCTTGTCCGTGATCATGCGGAACAGCGGGCCAAAGCCCTTCACATCATGCCCTCAAAGAAGGGACGATTGTCACCAGCCGGCCGGCAACCGCGTCCTCGCTCCGACGGAAGCAATGGCCCGATCAGATCCCACTCCTCGTCCAAAAGACCAATCCGCTCGCCCAACGCCGCCTCCAAAAGGCAGCCTTGAATCAACCCCAATCCACCGCGTCAAGCTTCGTCCACGAAGCCTAGGATGCGCTCTATGTCCGGTTGGGAAAAGGACCCAACATGTGAGGGGCCGTTCCGGAGCCGCACGGCGCGTTTCTCGTTCATCGAGATGAGGTTTGTCGCGCGTTCCCGACGCCGGACAAAGCTTGTAACGGTGATTTGTAGCATATTGTCGCCAAGCCCTTTCGCTCTCGCCCGCACGACCTATTGCTCTTCTTGTGACCGAAAATACACATCTTCCCCCGGGACGCCTTCTCGTCGTGGACGACGATGATGAGATCCGGGATTTGGTGCGCGAGCAGCTTGTTCGCGCGGGTTTCGAGGTGGAAACCGCAGGCGATGTCCGTCAGGCGACCCTGGCTTTGTCTGCAAGTGCGATCGACATCGTCATCCTCGATCTGACGCTTCCCGATGGTGACGGTATCGATCTGTGCCAACAGCTACGGACAGGGCAAACACATCCAGCGATCATCATCGTTTCCGCGCGAGACGCGGCGGCTGATCGGATCCTGGGTCTCGAAACGGGAGCAGACGATTATCTCGTCAAACCCTTCGAGCCCCGTGAACTCATCGCTCGGGTGAGAGGCCTGCTCAGGCGCGTGCAAGGGTCGCAGGACGATTCACGCGAGGTCGGCGCCCGCTTTGCGCGATTTGGCCCCTGGAGACTTGATCTCGTCAAACGCAGGCTCGTCGCTCCCGACGACAGCGTGGTCGTGCTTCCCTCGGGGGACTACGAGGTCCTGCTTCGCTTCGTTCGTGCGCCCCACAGCGTGCTGCAACGCGACGACCTGGCGCCGGAACGAAAGATGACGGTCTGGCTGGATCGGTCGCTGGACAGCCGCATTTACCGAATTCGCAGGAGGCTTGCGCGAGAACCCGGTGGCGAAGACCTGATATTGTCGGTCCGCAATCAAGGCTATTGCCTTGCCAGCGACGTCGAATTCCTGTGATGGCGAACACGGCGGTCCGCTTCTTCGCATCGCTGGCGGGTCGATTGGTCATCATCCTGACGATCGGGATGAGCGCGGCCGCAATCTCTTCGCTGGCGGTGGCCGAACGCGTCCGTCAACACGAGTTCGAGCGGTTCAGGGCCGAACGTATCGCCCTGAGCGCCGAAGATGTGCTTCGCCGCCTGGATAGTGCGCCGGCGCAGACTTCGTCGCTTCTTTCGAACGGAGGCATTATCGGTGCGCATTCCTACAAGGGAAAAACGGGCGGGAGCCAACCGATCGATCGCGCCTTGGAGACCGCCTTGCGCAAGCGTTTGCCTCAAGGGCGCGACGCCACCGGGTTCAAGGCGCGCTTCGAGGAGTGTTTCGGACCATTCACCAAAGATCTGGAAGCCAAATTCAGTCAGCGGGCCGCCGGCTTTGTCCCGCTTCTGCCGGAATGTTGGGTCGTAAAGGCTCGCAATCCGGAAGGAGGACCGTTCACCTTGATCGCGTTCGACTTGCCTGCGCTGGGCGTTCAGCGAAGTGCGACGCTCAATCCGGTATATCTGTTGCTCATCATCGTGGCCGCGGCGATCCTCTCGATTATCGTAGCCCGGCTGGCGCTGGCTTCGCTGGACAAGCTGACCCTTGCCGCCCATGCCTTCTCGGACGATATCGATGCCGAGCCGATTGCAGAGACAGGCCCGACCGACGTCCGGGATGCGTTCGTCGCGTTCAACATCATGCAGCGGCGGGTGCGCGAGGGAGTCCGTGAACGGACACGGATCCTGGCTGCCATCAGTCACGATCTCCAGACGCCTCTTACGCGAATGCGCCTACGCCTTGAGCAGATCGACGACATTGCCCTGCGCGAGCGTCTGATCACCGACCTTGCGATGATGCTCCGTCTCGTCAGGGAAGGCCTGACGCTAGCACGCAGCAGCGAGTCCAACGAGGAATGGGCAATGCTCGACCTGAACTCGCTGATCGAAAGCCTTGTCGACGAAGCGGTGCAGGATGGACACGATGTTACGAGTCGGGAGTGTCAGCTCGTGATCCGCTCCAAGCCGGACGCTCTGGCGCGCGTACTTCAGAACCTCCTCGACAATGCGGTACGCTATGCTGGTCGCGCACGTATCATTGCCATCTCTACCGAAAGTGGCGTGACCATTGAAATCCATGACGATGGTCCCGGTATTCCCGGCACCGATCTTGAGCGAATGTTCGAACCCTTTGTGCGAGGAGAAGCGAGCCGCTCTCGCTCAACCGGAGGGACCGGGATCGGCCTGACGATCGCTCGAGCGCAGGCCAAGACGTTTGGCGGCCGTGTCTTTCTCGCCAATGCGCCAGGCGGCGGCTTGATCGCGACATTGGCGCTGCCAAGACCCTCTCTCAACGCTGCTTAGACATGCCGAGAGGACGCCAAACTCGCACCAAGCCAGTCAGGCTAAAAAACTATATATGAGAATTGGATTTCACTTGTAGAATGAAGGTTGCGGTGGGTCCGCGCTGCATCGCATGGGGGGGCATGGATGACGAGTGGCGATAACAAAGACATTTCGCGGCGAACGGTTCTGAGAGGGTCTGCCGGCGTTGCAGCCGGGTTGATGATTCCGGAAAAGTCGGCCGCCGTCACTTCGCCCCATCAACACCGTCTATGGTATCGTCAGCCGGCGCGCGAATGGACCGAGGCGCTGCCGGTCGGCAATGGCCGCCTGGGCGCTATGGTCTTCGGTGGAACCGCGCAGGAACGGCTACAGCTGAACGAGGACACGCTATGGGCCGGAGGCCCATATGATCCCGTCAATGGCGAGGCGCGTGCCGCCCTGCCTAACGTGCGAAACCTGATCTTTGCGGGCCGATATGCCGAGGCGCAGGCGCTTGCCAATGCCAAGCTCATGGCCAAGCCGCTCACCCAGATGCCCTATCAGACGATCGGCGATCTGCTGATCGAGATGCCGGGGGCGGCAGGCGTGGCTGTGACCGAGTATGAGCGTGAGCTGGATATCGATGGGGCGATCGCTACGACCCGTTTTGTGTCAAATGGAGTTCACTTTCGCCGGTCGGTCGTGGCATCCCCGATCCGCCAGGTCATCGCTGTTCATATCGAGGCGAGCCTAGCGGGCGCCATCGATTTGAACGTCATGTTGAAGTCGCCGCACGACGCCGAAGTGAAGGTCTCCGGCGCCACGATCCAGCTCGCCGGACGCAACCGCGCGGAGAAGGGTATTGCTGCCGCCCTCAGGTTCGAGGCCCGTGTCCAGGTGCGTCCCACAGGTGGTACGCTCACCGTGGGTGACGCGGGCCTGGCCGTTCGGGCGGCCGACGCAGTCACATTGCTGATCGCGATTGCGACAAGCTACCGTGGACCTCAGGACGTCGCGGGTGACCCGTCGCAGGTTACAGCTGAGCAGATCGCTGGGGCGCGCGCGCTCGCCTTTCGGCAGATCGCTGCCGAAACGACAGCCGAGCATCGGCGTCTCTACAGGGGCGTGTCTTTCGATCTTGGATCGACACCTGAGGCCGACCGCCCGACGGATGAGCGGATCCGGACCAGCGAAAGCTCCAACGATCCAGCACTCGCCGCACTGTATTTCCAATATGGGCGCTATTTGCTGATCTGTTCTTCACGGCCGGGGAGCCAGCCGGCAAATCTCCAGGGCATCTGGAACGAAAGCATCGCTCCGCCCTGGGGATCCAAATATACGATAAACATCAATACCGAGATGAATTATTGGCCCGCCGAGCCGACTGGGCTCGCCGAATGCACCGAGCCGTTGATCAAGATGGTCCGTGAACTTTCAGAGACAGGTAGCCGGACGGCGCGGGAAATGTACGGCGCTCGCGGCTGGGTCGCTCACCACAATAGCGACCTGTGGCGTGCGACGGCGCCGATCGACGGAGCGCAGTGGGGCTTGTGGCCGCTCGGCGGCGCATGGCTATGCACGCATTTATGGGATCGCTTCGATTACGGCCGGGACCTTGCCTATCTGCGCTCGGTATATCCGCTTATGCGCGATGCAGCCCTTTTCTTCCTGGACGTCCTGCAATCCGATCCCACCAGCGGGGAACTCGTCACCAACCCGTCGCTGTCACCGGAAAATGTGCATCCAAAAGGTGCTTCGATCTGTGCCGGCCCGGCAATGGACATGCAGATCTTGCGCGACCTGTTCGATCAGGTGTCAGCTGCGGCGGGAATCCTGAACGTCGACGCGGACTTTGTTACCCAGGTGCGGGCGACCCGCGCGCGTCTCGCCCGCGACCGGATCGGCGCGCAGGGTCAGTTGCAGGAATGGCACGAAGACTGGGACGCCCAGGCGCCAGAGCCGCATCATCGGCATGTGTCGCATCTCTACGGCCTGTATCCGAGCCATCAGATCAATCTTGACGACACGCCGGACCTTGCGCGTGCGGCACGGCGATCGCTCGAGTTGCGGGGCGATGAGTCGACGGGATGGGCGACCGCCTGGCGCGCCAATCTCTGGGCGCGATTGCGGGACGGCGAGCATGCGCACCGAATCCTCCGGTTTCTGCTCGGGCCCGGGCGCACCTATCCCAACATGTTCGACGCTCACCCGCCGTTTCAAATCGACGGCAATTTTGGCGGTGCAGCAGCCATGGCGGAGATGCTCATGCAAAGCCGTGGCGATGAGATTCTGTTGTTGCCCGCATTGCCCTCGGCATGGCCTACCGGCTCGATGACTGGCCTCCGGGCGCGAGGTCGCTGCCGGGTTGATCTGGCCTGGAAAGACGGCGAGATTTTGTCGGTGACCCTGACGGGCGGTATCGCGGGCAAGCGCACCGTCCGCCTTGGCGACGCACGAACGATCGTCACGCTGAAACCGGGCAAACCTGTTCGCCTAAGAGGGCGCTCTCTCTCGCGCCAAGTCTGATGGCTGATGGCAATGGCGCGTGCCTTCCGCACCGCTCTCGCATGTCAAAGCAAGGCTAACTCGGACCGACGGACGCCGCGACCGGGGCGCTCCCAAGGAGGACGACGCGATGCCACGCCGGCATTACCGGGCCCGACATCGCTGCTGATACCGCATCGCCTCCGCCGCAATCATTTTGGCAGATCGACGGGATCATCGACTCTAAAGACGGCAGATTGGCCTGCCACGCCTGTCTCAGGCTGACCCGAACCCACCGTCACGCGGTACTGTCCCTTCAGGACCCGACGGGTACCGTCGAGTGCGACAGTGCTCAGGTCGCGCGGGCTGAGGTCGAAGCTGACCTTCCGCGCCTCGCCCGGTTTCAGGGAAAGGCGTTGGAAACCCCGCAGCGCGACACGCGGCGTGCCGGGCTCGTCCGGGAAGTTCAGATAGAGCTGAGCGACCTCGTCGCCGGGCCGGGTGCCGGTGTTTCGGATCTCAGTTGTAATGCGGACGCCCTTTTCGGCTCCGCCGCGGGCCGTATCGACCTTGACCGGCGCATAGGCGAAGCTGGTGTAGCTGAGCCCGTAGCCGAAAGGATACACCGGCTTGCCAGTGAAGTAGCGATACGTGCGTCCCTTCATGTCATAATCGCCAAAGGGCGGCAGATCGCCAATGCTCCGGTAGAAGGTCAGTGGTAGGCGGCCGCTCGGGTTGGTGCGGCCGGACAGGACGTTCGCGATCGCGAGGCCGCCAGACTGGCCGGGATACCAGGCCTCGATCAGCGCAGCTGAATTATCCTTGGCCCAGGACAGGTTGATCGGACTTCCGTTCATCGCCACCACCACCAGCGGCTTTCCGGTCGCTTTCGCTTTCTGCAGCAGGGCAATCTGATCGGCAGGGAGATCGAGCGTCGTCTTGTCGCCGCCCTTGAATCCCGGAACCTCGACGGGCGATTCTTCCGCCTCCAGGTCCGATGTCAGACCCACGACCGCTACAAGGACGTCGGCCTTCGCGGCAGCGGCGGCGAGAGCGGCACCCGGCGTATTGGAAACGCGTTTCCAGACCAAACCCGTCCCGGCAGACCCATGAGCGGTCGCTGTGATTTCGACCGGATAGCGCTTGCCCTTGACGAGTTCGACAATCTTCATCGTCGGAAGGCTGTTCCACTGAGACTTGCTCAGATCGACGAACGGCTTGCCGTCGAGCGTCATCTCGCCGTCCGTCCCGTTCATGCCGAGCCGATAGGTCCCACTCTCAGGGGGGACGATGAAACCGGTCCATACGACGCGGTGATAGTCGGTGACTTCCTTCAGCGACAGACCGCGTCCGCCGACATCGGCCTCGCGCCGCGTAATCGACGGCGTGGGCGCGTATTTCAGATCGGCCAGGTTCTTGCGCGAGGCATTTGACGTGAAAAAGCGCGGAGGAGTGGTCGTCGCATTGTAGTAGCGCGCGAGCAGGCCGGGCGCACCATCGGGTGTCCGTAGCGCGGTCGAAGGGATTCGGTCTCCGTCGGTGAACGTGGGCGCCGCTGGCGCATAGCTGATGCTGGCGCCCGGCATGGCTTGGCGAAGCCCGTCCAGGACAGAAATTGGCGGCGCAGACATAGGTGCTGAATAGTTGCCGCGCAGAACGCGGGTAGCGTCGCCGAGCGGGCCGATCACCGCGACGCGCACGCCGCGGCGAAGCGGCAGGACCCCATCATTCTTGAGCAGGACAAGGCTTTTTTCGGCGGCATTCAAGGCAATCCGATCATGTTCGGGCGCTCCGATGGCCGATGACGGCACGGTGTCGGTGCGAAGGCCCGGCAAGTCACCAGTTCGGATGCGCGCGGCGAAGAGCCGGATCAGTGCGCGATCGATGTCGCCGATCGAGATCAGCCCGCGCTCCAAGGCCTCGCGATAGCGTTCCCCGAGACCGCCGGCGTCACCGAGCGTCGCACCATTGCATTCGCTATCGACCCCGGCGCGCATCGCCGCGGCGACTGCGGCGGCCGCATCGGGGGCATATTTGTGATTGTCGCTGATGTCCCTGACCGCATCGCAGTCAGAAACGACATAGCCGTTAAAGCGCCATGCGCCGCGCAGATGATCCTTCAGCAGAAGATCGCTTGCACAGGCGGGCTGACCGTCGATCCGGTTATAGGCGCACATGACCGACCCGGCCTTGCCCTCCACGATAGCGGCACGGAAAGCGGGCAGGTAGGTGTCCTCCAGATCATGCAAGGAGACAAAGACGTTGGCGCCGTGGCGGGTCGATTCCGGGCCGCTATGGACCGCAAAATGCTTCGGCGTCGCGATCACGTCCGGAAGGTCGGGGTTCGGTCCCTGAATGCCGGTGATGAAAGCAACACCGAGCCGGGCGGAGAGAAACGGATCCTCTCCGTACGTCTCCTGACCGCGTCCCCAACGCGGATCGCGGAAGATGTTGATGTTTGGCGACCAGGTATCGAGACCGGTCCCGATCCGTCCGGTCTTGCCGGTCTGGCGCGCCAGCGTGTGCAGGCCGCGCACTTCGGTGCTGATGACGCCCGCAACATCCTTGACCAAGGGGGCGTCGAATGTGGCGGCAAGCCCGATCGGCTCGGGAAAATTGGTGGTCGGGACCGAGCCGAGCGCTCCATGAAGCGATTCTGTCCACCAGTTATAGTCCGGTACGTCGAGCCGCGAGATGGCAGGGGCGACGTTGACGAGTTGATCCAATTTTTCGTCGAGAGTGAGCTTCGTGACTATCTGTGCAGCCATGCGGTCCGCAGTCGCTTTGGCGTCGCTGACGCCCGATTGCGCAGTGGCGGGCGTTGCCGACAGCGCAATGCCGAGAAGCATTGCCTGCCGCAGTTTGCGAAGTCGGCTCATCGCCATAGTCTCTCTCCCATCTTCCTCGTTTGCTCGGTCTGCGACAGGCCGTAAAATTCTGCGGCCGCACCAGCGAACAGGCGCTCGTGTTGCGATTTGCCAAGCCCGGTGAGGCGCGTCGCTGTGACGACCCATTCGTGATACCTGTCGCCCGAAAGACGCAGCACCGGCCAGTCGCTGCCCCACATCAACCGGTCCCCGAAAATGTCGATTAGGTGCTCGACATAGGGTCGGAGCGCCGTCGCAGGTTGGCCGGCACTCTGTTCGGTGCGCAGGCCTGAAAGCTTGCACCAGACGCCGCGGGCCGCCAGCGCGGCTATTTCCATCCGCCAAGGATCGAGCATCTCTCGCGAGATGTGCGGTTTCCCTCCGTGATCGATGACGATCGGAAGATCGGGCCAGCGGTCGGCAAAACGAGCGAGCATCGAGAGGTGTCGAGGCTGAACCAGCGCGTCCAGCCTCAAGCCGTGCTGCTGCATCGCGACAATCGCGGGCGCAACCGCGTCTCGCAGCAGCCACCTGGTGTCGGTTATCGATTGGAGCATGGGGCGGAGGCCCCGAAGCTTAGGCGCTTGCGCCAGTGTTGCGATTCTTTTCGGTGCGTCGCGGGCGGTTATGTCCACCCACCCGACCACCGCTGCAACCAGCGAGGTTTTCCGTGCGAGGTCCAGCAACCAGTCGGTGTCCGCATCACTGGGTTGAGACTGCACGAGCACGGTGGCCTCCAGGCCAAGCCCGAGCGCTTCTCTCGCCAGGTCCTCCGGGCCGAAATCCCGGTGGATCGCAGGCTCGTTACGAGTCGGCCATTAATGTCCCGGTGTGGCGAGAGTCCAGAAATGCTGATGAGCGTCGATCATCGACGATCTTTCCCGAGCTTTACACGGAGGTCGGCAACGATGCATCTGGACATGAAGAAGCGCGAAAGAGGTCCATGGTCCGCACCGTCCCAAAGGGAACCTATTCGGCGCCCGCGATCGAAAAGACGTTCGAGATCATCGAACTGCTGGCCGAGCGGCCGGATGGAGCGCTGGTGAGCGAGATGGCCGGGGAACTCGGCCGGTCGGTCGGCGAACTGTTCCGCATCGTGATCGTGCTCGAACGGCTCGGTTATCTCCGAAAATCTGCCCGAACGGATCGCTACACCGTAACCTACAAGCTCCTCGACATCGCGTTTCGTGCGACGCCTGCGCAGGATCTCACGCGTGCAGCGCTCCCGGAAATGCAGAGGCTTGCGCGTGAGACGGGACAGTCCTGCCATTTCGTCGTTCCGAACGGGGGGAGCGGGCTTGTGCTCGCGCGTGAGGAGCAACCTGGCATGCGCGGTTTCTCGCTGAAGGTCGGAAGCCGCGTCGATATGATCCGCAGCTGTTCGGGACAGGTTATTCTTGCTTTTTCGACCTCGCAGCGCGCGGACGCGATCATCGAGGCAGCGCAGGCCGTCGCCACCGCTGAATTCGACCCGAGCCAGCTTTTGGATCATCTCGCGACGATCCGAAAGCGCGGCTTCGACAGCAGGCAAAGTCCCATTACATATGGCGTGACCGATATCAGCTGTCCGGTGTTCGGCTTCGACGGTGCGGTGGTGGGGGCGCTGACGATCCCCTTTCTCGAATTGATCGACGGCTCGCAAAAGGTTGGCCTTGACGAAGCTCGCACCAGGCTCGACGAGGCGGTGGCGAGAATTTCGGAAGCTCTTGGACATAGTGCAGTGAGCCACGCGGAACCGCCTTCCGCCTAACGCCAAGGACTGGCGGTGCGCGCCAGCTGTGCGTAGCCGGCGATCACGGCGAAGCATGCCAAGGGCAACAGCAAGGCGGCCGGCACGCCGCCTGCACGCTCAGCGATCGCTCCCATCAACGGCGGAAAGATCGCGCCACCGATAATCGCCATGATGATGAGGGAGGATCCGAGCGGGCGCGCAGTGTCGAGGTCCTCCACCCCGAGGGCAAAGATCGTGGGAAACATGATCGACATGAAGAAGCTGGCGAGAATGAGCGCGGCCAGAGAAGCCACGCCAAGTCCTGTTGCCGCCAAGCCGCAGAGCAGGATATTGACCACCGCGTAGATACCCAGGAGTGTCGCCGGCCGGACACGCCACATAAGCGCCGCACCGCTGAAGCGACCGATCATGAAGAGAACGAGGCTGACCGACAGCAAGAAGGCAGCGTTACGTTCGCTGATCTCGGGTGCGACGTCTTTCACGAAGTCGATGAAAAAGCTCCAGATGCCGACTTGAGCGCCGACGTAGAAAAATTGCGCGATCACCGCACCAATCAGCGGCCGATGACGGATCAGCGCCGCAAACTGCGCGCCGAGCGGAGCAGTCGTGCTGGAACGTGCCTCGGGCAATGGTGCGAAAGCCACCGCCGCCGCAACTGCGAGTGCGGCCCCTGCGAGCAGCAGGTACGGCAACTGCACCGTCGTTGCCTCCATCGCGCGATAGGCGGCAAGTTCGGACGGGGACATGGCCACAAGGGTCTCGCCGGAATGCTCGATGCCGGAAAAGATCAATAGTCCCCCGACAATCGGTGCGATGAAACCGCCCAATCCATTGAAAGCCTGGGCGAGGTTGAGCCTCTGCACCGCAGTATCCGGATTCCCGAATGCGGCCGTATAGGCGTTCGCCGTCGTCTCCAGGCAGGCAGCGCCCGCTGCGATGACGAACAAGGCGAAGAGAAACATCGCGTAGCTCAGCATCTGCGACGCCGGATAAAAGAGCAGGGCGCCGCCTGCGTAAAGGCAAAGCCCGGTCAGGATACCGGCGCGATAGCCGAACCGCCGCATCAACAGGCCGGCCGGCAGCGCGACGACGAAGTAACCGATATAGAAAACGAACTGGATGAACCCAGCCTCCGCCCTATTCAAACCAAGCGACTTTTGAAATTGACGTATCAGGATGTCGTTGAAGTTATTGGCAAGCGCCCAGAGGAAAAAAAGACTCACGACCAGAACGAAACCCCAGCGGAACCGCGGGGTGACGAAACCGCGCCTTTCGCCCGTCAGCTCGGTGGCTTCTGAAGTGACGTTCATCTTTGTCCCCAACATCCCGCTCGACTTTTTTCTTTTGCTTTCGCCTGATCCGATCAGGCGGGGGGATCCCCCGTCTGCAGAACCGGTGCCAGTGCCTCCCACAGGGCGTCGGGCAGCGAAATCCGACTAAACTCGACTGCGGCGTAGACCTCGGCCGCGTTGCTTACGCCAATCACGGGCAGGGTCACTCCCGAGTGGCGCGCGACGAACCGCAGGGCCGCCGATGGAAGCGATACGTCGAAAGCCCGGCATATTCGCTCGATCGCTTCGACGCGTGCTCGCACGCCTTCCGAGGCGGGCGCATAAGCGTGGCGGGCGGCGGGGCTGGCAGGGCCGGTGGCGAGGATTCCCGAACTGAACACACCCGCGGCCAGGATGCCGACACCACGTTTGCGGCAGATATCGAAAAACGACGATGCGCTTTGATCGAGCAAACTGAGGCGTCCAGCGATCAGGAAGAGATCAAAATCGGCATGGGCGACGCTGTCTTCACAGACGGCGATCTCGTTTACGCCGAGCCCGATGGCCGAGACGACGCCCTGATCCCGGAGTTCCATAAGCGCGCGGAAGCCACCGTTGATCGCTTGTTCGGACATGCGCCGATGATTGGAACCGTGCGTGCTACCGCCTAGATCGTGCATGAGCAGGATATCGATACGGTCGAGCCCGAGCCGGTGAAGGCTTGCCTCGAACGACCACATGACGCCATCGTAACTATAGTCGAAGACAGGCGCGAACGGCATCGGTGAGTGGAAACCGTCCCGGACACCGCGGGTCTCGGCCGGGAACAGCAGGCGGCCAGCTTTGGTCGACAGAATATAGTCGTTCCGGTCGTAGCCGCGCAACGCGTCGCCGAGCCGCCGTTCGCTCAGTCCGAAACCGTAAAATGGCGCGGTGTCGAAATACCGTATGCCATTGATCCAGGCAGCCTCCACCGCTCCTCGAGCCTCGGCGTCGGTGACCTCGCGATAAAGATTGCCGAGCGAGGACGCGCCGAACCCGAAAAGCCCGCTCGCCGCGAGCCGCGCCAATAGCGCGGCGCGGGCTCTCGGATGTTCAGAAATGAGCGATAGCCTTGAGGACATTATCGGCTTCGGCGATGAGCATGGGGATGCGCTTCGGAAGGTCTTCGGCCTGGACGCCATGCGTCTTCAGGGCATCGAAGGGGATGTGTCCGGCACGAATGGCCGCGATGACGCGGTCGAAATCCGCCGACAGCGCGTTGCGGCTGGCGAGCAGCGTGGTCTCGCGCTTGTGGAACTCGGGGTCGTCGAAAATCAGATTGCCCGGGGCGACCCCGACAAGCACGAGTGTGCCCCCATTGGCTACGAAGGCGAGGCTCTGGGCCATTGCCGACAAGGCCCCGGTGGCGTCGAACACCACGTCGAACATCTCGCCCGCGGTCCGTTCGGCAAGTTTTGCGGATAAGTCTGGACCGGCCGTTTCGATATCTGTCAGGTCGAGGTTTTTGAGCGCATAGTCGAGACGCGCCTGTCGCGTATCGACCAGCGTCACCTTGGCACCTTCGATCTGGGCGAAGAGAGCGGTGGCGATGCCGATCGGCCCGGCCCCAGTCACCAGGACATGGTCCGTCGACTTCAGTCGTGCGCGGCTCACAGCGTGCGCGCCGATTGCGAGGAATTCCAGCATGGCCGCCTGATCGAAAGTCAGTCCGGTAGCGTCGATCACCGCGCTTTCCGGCACTGCCAGGATATCGCACATGCCACCGTCCACGTGGACACCCAACACCTGGATATTGGCACAGGCATTCGGCTTGTCGTGACGGCAGGCAATGCAGGTTCCGCAATACAGATACGGGTTGATTGCGACGACCTGGCCCTTGTGAAACGCCGATCCGGACGGGGCCTGTTCGATCTCGCCGGCCAGTTCATGTCCCATGACTCTGGGATAGGCCAGGAATGGATGGCGGCCGGCGAAGATATGGTAATCCGTGCCGCACAACCCGACCCGGCGGATCCTCACCAGCACTTCGCCGTCCGCCGCCTTTGGCTCCTCGCGTTCGGCGAGTTCAACCTCGAACGGGGCTTCGCATACGACGATTCTCATGCAGGCAGACTATGGCCTATATTTCGTATATGCAATCTTGATCCTGTATATGAGATTAGATGTGCGCCGATCTGGCCCGTCAGCGATCCACAGCAGGGAATCGGGTGGCACTGCAGCCGAGCAAGCGCTCAGCGTCGTGGAGCTAGAAATCCGTTGGTATCGAGCCACAGCACGAACGCGTCGAACCATCCGGTCGTCGTTGTGCCTTTCTTGCCGAGGCCGAAGCCATGGCCCCCATGTTCGTACAGGTGAAATTCGACTGGGCGACCGGCCTGCTGCCACGAGTCGATCAGCCCCAGGCCTTTGCGCGCGAACAGCGGGTCGTCTGCGGCAAGCACCGCAAACATGGGCGGCGCATCGGCTGGGACTGTCACCGGCTCCATGGACCCATAGATCGGGCCGATAAAGGCTGGCTTCGTCGCCGGCATTCCAAGAAAGGTGGTCATCGTGACCATCGCGCCCGCCGAAAAGCCGATCATCCCGACGCGCTGAGGATCGACATGCCACTCGTGAGCGTGGTCGCGGATGAGCTTGAAGGCGGCGGACGCATCGACCATCGCGTCGCTTACGCGTGCCGCCGCTGCGTCCGGCTTGAGGCGGCTGTCACGCCGGCCTGCGTTTGCGAACATGGCGTCCATCGCGGCCTTGAATTCCAAGGCTCCTGCGGGTGTCGGTCGGGTCCTGTACTTCAGAACGAACGCCGCGATGCCGCGGTTCGCGAGGGCTTGCGCGACTTTCCAGCCTTCGGCCTCCGCCGAGAGAAAGATGCCGCCTCCGCCGGGCGCTACGATGACGGCTGCGCCGGTGGCCTTGGCGGGGTCCGGCAGAAAAGGCGTGACCGTCGCGACACTGACGTTGCGGGTGAAAGCCGTGCCATATTGACGAAACCAGGACTCAGGGGCCGTCGATCCCGCGACTCCACCTGTCGCCAGGGCAATGGCGTTCGGCTCGGCCGGCGAGGCGAGGGGAGTTATGCTGTCGTCGGCGGATATGCCTATAGCGCCTGGGGGCTGTTGAATCGGCTGAGCGGAAAAGGCGGGAACAGCGAATACCAATGCCACGCCGGGAGCGATACGCCGCGCGGCGCGCGAAACCTTGGGGACCAGGCTCGATGATGCAAAAGAGATCATATTCTTGATCCTGTGCTGGATTCTGATGATGGAATTACCCCGGAATGCGGCTTGGTTGGATAAGCGCATAACCAATACTCTGAGTAAAGTGCGATCGTGGTTGCCGCTGGTTCGTTCCAAGTCAGCCAACATTTGTAATCCTCGCGCGGTCGCGAAAGGCCGAAGCGTGGCGGATACAATCCGGCGTGGCGAGCGCGGACTGGGGTGACGATAAGAGTTTTTACGGGCCGCTTCGGTTTGTAGTCCACCAAAAATCTCTGAAAAACCTCGTTTTTACTGGGTTGACCAGCAGGACGGGCGGGCCGCTGGCGCGTGGATTTCCACCCCTGCGAAGCCGCGAATACGGTGCGGTCGATGCGAGACCGCGGGTGAAGCGGGCGCCCGCAGACAGAACCATTTCTGGTCTCGTCTCCGGATCAGCCTTGCAGCTTGGGCAGCGTGCTGCAATAAGTCTGAGTAATCATGAGCGGTGATCAAACTGCCTCAACCAGGGGAGGTCTCTGTGAAATCTGTCATTTCGGCGGTGCTTGTCACGATAGTCTGCGTCGGATCGGCTTCGGCTCAGACTGCCAAGCCGGTAGGCGATGCTCCTGCTCCGGCAGTGAAAGAAGATTTCAAGCCTTCGTCCGTCAACCAGCCCGGACAACAATATCCGCAGGTCAATTCACAGGGGCATGTCCGTTTCCGTGTGGTAGCGCCGGAGGCGAAAGGCGTGAGCGTGAGCCTGGGTCTTGGCGGCAGAGGCGGAACCGTCCTGCAGAAAGCCGCCGATGGCGCGTGGACCGGCACCACCGCCGGCCCGCTCGACCAGGGCTTCCATTATTATCATCTCACTGTCGATGGCGGCACCTTCAATGATCCCGGGACACTGAACTTCTACGGCTCGACGCGGTGGGAGAGCGGCGTGGAGATACCGGCGCGAGACGCGGATTTCTATGCGTTGAAGGACGTGCCGCACGGGCGGGTCGAGCAGATACTCTTCGCATCGCCGAGCACCGGGACCCAGCGACGGGCCTTCGTCTACACCCCGCCGGGATATGACAAGAATTCCGCCACGCGTTACCCTGTCTTGTATCTCCAGCATGGTTGGGGCGAGGATGAGACGGCATGGTCCAACCAGGGGCATGCCAATCTGATCATGGATAATTTGATCGCGGCCGGAAAGACGAAGCCGTTCATCATCGTCATGACCTATGGCATGACCAACGATGTGCGGCCCGGCGGGCTGGCGAGCTTCGACATCAAGCCGTTTCAGACGGTCCTTGTCGACGAACTGATGCCGTATGTCGACACGCACTTCCGCACCCTGGCGGATCAACGCCACCGCGCGATGGCCGGGCTTTCCATGGGCGGGTTCGAGACCAAGCTGATCACATCGGCCAACCCGGACAAGTTCGCTTATGTCGGCCTGTTCAGCGGTGGCAGTTTTTCGGTTGAAGACGTCAATGCAACAGTCGGTTTCAAGAACAAAGTGAAGCTGGTTTTCGTCAGTTTCGGAAGTCGGGAACTCCAGGGTGGGCGCAGCGGGCCGCCCGGCGGCCCAAGGGTGGATCCCCGTGCAAACGCTGATGCCTTGAAAAAATCGGGGTTCAACAGCGTCTTCTACGTATCGCCCGACACGGCGCATGAATTTCTTTCCTGGAGAAGAAGCCTTCGCGAATTCGCGCCGCTCCTGTTCAAGGACTGATGATGTACCAGGAAATCAAACTCGCGCGGCAAGCTGCACCCGGACGATCCATGTCGCGACGGCGGATCAAGGCGACGTTGGCGGTTGGCTTTGCAACAGCCCTGTTATCGTCGCCCATTTCCGCCGCGCCCCAGGATCCGCTGGCTCCGACGGGACGCTGGTCGGCCTATACCGCCGGGCGCGCGGAAACGCCGCCGATGGGGTGGAGCACCTGGAACGCTTTCGCCACCGATATCGATGAGGAGAAGATCATCGGGTCAGCGCAGAGGATCGTCGATACCGGGCTGGCTGCCAAGGGCTATCGCTACATCAATATCGACGATGGCTGGGCGCTCAAGCGCCGTATGCCCGACGGGCGGATGATTGTCCGCACCGACAAATTTCCTTCAGCGGACGTCAAAGGCGATGACGCTCCCAATTTCCGGCCATTCACCGATCGGCTCCATGCGATGGGCCTGAAGGCCGGCATCTATTCCGATCTTGGCCGCAATACTTGCTCGGAGGCCTGGTCGCTGACCGACACGGATTTGCCCAAGGGCAATGTTCTTGAGCGCGAAGTCGGTTTGCATGGGCGCATCGACCAGGACATCGCGCTCTATTTCGCGAAGTGGGGCTTCGATTTCATCAAGGTGGATGGGTGCGGCCTTCGTGACTATGGAACGGACAGCGCACGGGTCCGTTCCGGCAAGTTTCGGGCTCTTGGGCCGATCCTGGATTCGGGCGCGGTTACTCGAACCGACATTCCTGCCGTGCAGGCCCTTTTCCGTCAGATCAACGTGGCGCTCGCGCGCGAGAATCCCGACGGCGACTATCTGTTGTCCCTGTGCGTCTGGGGTGCGGCCAATGTCCGCGCATGGGGCAAGGACTATGGCGGCATCTCGCGCACCAGCGACGATATCTCGCCCGCATGGGGGCGGCTGCTGGTCAATTATGATACGACGGTAACCCGGTCGCTCTACGCGCATCCCGGATCCTGGAACGATCCCGACATGCTGCATATCGGGGCAGGGGATTTCGATGCTGACCATTTGACCGAAGCGCGATCGCATTTCGCGCTGTGGGCGATGCTCAATGCGCCTCTCATGATCGGCACCGATCTGCGCAAGACGCCAAAGGCCCTGCTCGATATCTTCGGTAACGCGGATATCATCGCGATCGATCAAGACCCGGCCGGCAACCAGGCAACACTTGCCTATGATTCGAGCGACCTGCAGATCCTGGTCAAGACCCTGGCGTCCGGCGACAAGGCACTTGCGATCTTCAACCGGGGATCAGGGGACTATGATGTCGATCTGAACGCATCTCATCTGAAATTCGATGATTCCGCGCCCATCGAACTCGTCGATCTGTGGACCAGACAAAAGACCAGCTTCGCCAAGACGACCAGGCTTCATGTCAAGCCGCGTGAGACTCTGATCTTTCGCGCGCGCGGAACACGGTTGCTGCAAGGCGGCTATTATCTTTCGGAACAGCCTGGCACGGTAAATCCAGCCGTTGACGGTGTGGTGAAGCCAACCGCCGACCCGACGATCTTCCGCACGGCTGCAGGCTGGGCCGGCACCAACGGCGCCGGCGACAGGCCAAGCTACGCCGGCTGGGGCGGGGCAAGGGCGGACAGCGCACCCTACGGCCAAATCCTACACGTTGCGGGTAAGCCTTTCGCAGCAGGCATCGGCATCCTGGCGAACTCCCGCATGGAGGTTCGCAATCGTGGCGCAACACGATTCACCTCGATGGTCGGTGTCGATGACAGCGCCACGGACAAGCGGGGCAGCGTCACATTCCTCGTCTATGGCGATGGCAAACTGCTCGCGACCAGCAGCCCGCTGAAATGGGGGACGCCGGCGCAGCGGTTGTCGGCTTCAGTCACGGGCACCAAAGTGATCGAACTGGTCGTCCGCGGCGCATCTGCCGATAACCAGCAAATGCCCGTAACTTGGGGCGAAGCTGCCTTGTTGGAGCGGTAAGTCAACAGGGTCGCCACCCCAGGAAAGGCGAGAGTCTCTCGGATGGGCCCGAAGGCTTCCGTCGCCGACATCATGGTAGGTCGATCCAGCCAAAACCTCTCACTCTTCCGACCAAGTCGAGGTCGAAAAGGGGAGGGCACGTCTGCTCTGTGCGATGAGGCGGCATCAGTGTTTGAATCGCCGTCGCGCTCTTTTGCAGATCTAGGTCGCGCTGCCATCCATCGGACACTGCCATTTGGCCCGGAGAGCGGCTCTTCGGCCGAATGGCTCAAACCGACATACATAAAGACTTTGGCACCCTTGGCGATCGACGAAATTGCTCGCAGCAGATTTTTAGTTTGAGTCTTCTCGCGAGCGTCTATCCCCGACCTTCCGGTTTTCTGTGCCTTCGTCTGTTCATAAGCGACTGGGATGTAACCCTTCCGGATCTGCTCGACGTGAACTCTACCACGTTGAGCCACGAACTGCGGTCTGCGAGCCACAGGCGAGATCGGCCCTTCTGTTGAAAGCCAAGCGAAGCCAACTCGGCTTTCGCAGCGGTGGCGATGATCCTGCTGTGAATATCACTCATGCACGCGGTGCTAACCGCTATGTTGGTTCTTCACCAGTTATCGCCGCTCCACGGTTTTCCGACCACGCTTACCCTTCAGGCAGTTTGATGATCCTCATGTCCCCAGACCAGCACCCAGAGCCCGTACAACAAGACAGCCAGAACGGCCCCGTCCGTCAACCAGGCTACACCATTCAAGACAGTGAGGGCGAGCAACCCGATCACCGCCAGGACCAACAGCAGAACCACCGCGATGGGTCGCGCCCATGTCGCTGACGCCTTCAGGCCGCGCCCGATGAGACCTAGCGCTCCCGCGAACAGCGCTGCGGTCAGGGCAAGCACGGCCAGTATCGCAAATATCCCGGAGACCACCCCGTTCATGAACGACAAGGCGGCGCCTAGGCCCGTGGCGGTGTTCGATAGAAGCCCGACCAGGCCGTATGTTGGCACGTCCAGATACTGCGGCGGCCGCGAGGCATGATCCGACCCGATCATGAACGCGCTCCCTCCCAGGACAAGCGCCATGAGCAACGAGGGGACGCCCAACAGCCACGCTGAGATCTGGAAGCCGCGGGTGACGATCCGCCGATGGTTCAAAGGCGGACGAGGGGTAAGCCGGCTAGACAATCTCCGCCTCCTTGTCGTGGTTGCGAACTGCGCGATGCTGTCGAACAGATTCCGAAGTCAAGGTGGCCTTCGGACCTCGCTTACCATTCAGAGCCGGTGGCAATTTAGCGCATCGTTGTCGGAATCTGGGGTTTGATAAAACCCCCAGAAAAACCCCAGCTTTCAAAATGCAGCGCTGGAAAGCCTAGATCGATGCGCAAAAAAAAGACTATAGGATAATACGTTAGGTGGTGCCGGTTGCAGGAATCGAACCCGCGACCTTCGGTTTACAAAACCGCTGCTCTACCAGCTGAGCTAAACCGGCACGTGGCTGCCCAATGCGTCAGAC
Organism: Sphingomonas sp. QA11; assembly: GCF_028473665.1. Taxonomy (GTDB): domain Bacteria; phylum Pseudomonadota; class Alphaproteobacteria; order Sphingomonadales; family Sphingomonadaceae; genus Sphingomonas; species Sphingomonas phytovorans. The sequence continues at coordinate 1,517,216 of NZ_CP098774.1, forward strand.
GACGCCGAAGGTCCAGCCCTCTCGTTCCACAATGTTCGCGGTCAGGCCGGGCGGATGCCAGAGATCGGTCCGGCCGGCATTGGCGCGGAGCCATGCGGCGGTCAGGATCGCGTCGGTCGCGTGGTCGGTATAGCGTGCGAGCGGCGCGTGCGGCTTCGATCCGATGACGGCCAGCGCCGCGTCCAGCGCCTCGGCGTCGCGGAACTTGCTCAGGCCCTTGCGCTTGCCCGCGGCACGCGCGGCGATCGAGGTGTAGATCTCCACGACCAGCGCGCCGGTCGATGGGACCGGGTCGAATGGCCAGACGGGGATTGCCGTACCGAGATGATGCAGCAATCGCATGCCGGCAAAACTTGCCTTGGCCACCTGAGCGGCACCGATCGCGTCATAGGTGCTGGCGGGCTTGTGCCCGCCACTGTCCCTGTAGCGCGCCTCGCATCGGCGAAAGTGCATGAAGTGCGCCTTGGGGCCGTCCGCGGCGCCCAGATAGAAATGCTTGCCCCGCCGCGTTTCGAGAAAGGAGGCGGCGCCGAGATCCTCGTCGTCGCTCGCCGCGTCGACATAGGCCCAGAAGGCGCGCGGCGTCGTCGGCGTGTCCTCATCGGGCAGATAGGCGCCGCGCTCGATGAACGGGGGCGCGAAGCTGCAATCGAAGCCGACCAGCAACGGCTCGTCCGCGCGGTCGAGGAGCCATTGGAGGATCTGCGTGCGCGACCAGGCCCTGCCCGGGGGGGCGACCAGCACGGGCGCCGTATCGCCTGCCTCGCACACAGCAAGCGCGATGCCGGGATGGCTGCGTCCTTTGGCGCCGGACCAGTCGATTGCGGCAAAGCGGGTGAACCGGTCAGGAATGGTCAGCGCTCATGCCCTGGTCTTGCGCGGTTTCGGTCGCGGACGCGCGGCGGCCCAGTCGCGTGAACGCTCGATCATCGCATGGACCCGCTCCGGATCGGTGCTGTCGTACCGCACCAGCAACCCCGGCCAGCCCTGATAATGCGGTGTCTGCCAGAAGGTGTCCGGATCGGTCTCGATCAGCATCTCCTTGGTATCCTGGTCGATGGCGAGCACGAAGGAATCCGCTTCGCGGCTGGGATGGAGAAATGCGCGCCCGTTCGACACGATCTTGACCGCCGGCTTGCCATAGCTGGTCGACAGCTCGGTGTCGGGAAGCGCCAGGGCGAAACGGGTGATGCTGTTCCAGTCGAGACTCATTCGCCGCGCTCCTTCAGCTCCTGCCAATGGGCCATGCGTTCGGCGATTCGCTTCTCCAGGCCCCGGTCGGTCGGGGTGTAGAAGGTCTGCGGGTCCATCTCCGCCGGCCAGTAATCGGCCCCGGAAAAACCCTCCGCCGTGTCGTGATCATAGGCATAGCCTTTGCCGTAGCCGATATCCTTCATCAGCCTGGTCGGTGCGTTGAGGATATTCTGTGGCGGCATCAGCGAGCCGGTTTCCTTAGCGCTGCGCCAGGCTGATTTCTGGGCGACGTACGCCGCGTTCGATTTGGGGGCGACCGCGCAATAGAGACAGGCCTGGGCGATCGCGAGTTCACCCTCGGGTGAGCCGAGGAACTCGTACGCATCCTTGGCTGCGAGGCACTGTACCAACGCATTGGGGTCGGCCAGGCCGATATCCTCGCTGGCGAAGCGGGTGATGCGGCGGAGCACGTATAGCGGCTCCTCGCCCGCGGTCAGCATGCGCGCGAGATAATAGAGTGAGGCCTGGGGATCTGACCCGCGCAGCGATTTGTGCAATGCGGAGATGAGGTTGTGGTGCCCCTCGCGATCCTTGTCATAGACGGCGACGCGGCGTTGCAGGAATGCTGACAGTCCCGCCGGATCGAGCGGTTCGGGCAGGTCGACCGAGAAAAGTGTCTCAGCCTGGTTGAGCAGGAAACGACCGTCGCCATCGGCGCTCGCGATCATCGCGTCGCGGGCGTCGGCGGTGAGGGGCAGGGGGCGTTCCTCGATCTCCTCGGCGCGGTCGAGCAGTTTTTCCAGCGCGGCGCGATCGAGCCGCTGGAGTATCAGCACCTGCGCGCGGCTGAGCAAGGCCGCATTGAGCTCGAAGCTCGGATTTTCGGTGGTCGCGCCGACCAAGGTGACAGTGCCGTTCTCGACATAGGGCAGGAAACCGTCCTGCTGCGCCCGGTTGAAGCGGTGAATCTCGTCAACGAACAACAGGGTGCGCTTGCCGATCTTCGCGTGGTCGCGCGCTTCGACAAAGGCCTTTTTCAGGTCGGCCACGCCCGAGAACACCGCCGAGATCGCAACGAAACGCAGGCCGACCGCATCGGCCAGCAGCCGCGCGATGGTGGTCTTGCCGGTGCCGGGCGGCCCCCAAAGGATCATCGAGGAGAGGCGTCCCGCCGCCACCATCCGCCCGATCGCACCTTCCGCGCCGGTCAGGTGCTCCTGGCCGACGACATCCTCCAGCTGCTGCGGGCGCAGCCGATCCGCAAGCGGCGCGTTTTCGGCAAGCGCTTCATGGGCGGGCGGGTCGAACGTGGCGAAAAGGTCGGCCATCGCTGGAACATAGGGTGGCCGGCTGGAACTGGCCACCCCGACAGGTGGGAGCGATGCCACGCAAAATTTCCTCTTGTCAAAACCGATTCAAGATATATCTTAGAGCCATCTTGATACAAAAAGGACTAATGTTAATGTTTCATCATCATATGCGTGGCCGCCAGTGCGGCCCCCGGGGCGGGCGTTTCTCGCGCGGCCCCTTCTCCTTCCAGTGGGAAGTGCACGGCCATGGCGAGCGTGGCGGCCGCAGCCGTCGGATGTTCGACGGCAGCGAGCTTCGCCTCGTCCTGCTCAAGCTGATCGAGGAGCAGCCGCGTCACGGCTACGACCTGATCCGCGATATCGAGGAGCGCACCGGCGGCGCCTATGCGCCGAGCCCGGGCGTGATCTATCCGACGCTGACCATGCTCGACGACATGGGCCTGATCGAGGAGCAGAAGTCGGAAGGCGCCAAGAAGCTCTACGCCATCACCGTCGCGGGCAAGGCGCTGCTGACCGAGCGCGAGGAAGAGGTCGAGGCACTGTTTGCCCGGCTTGAGGACCTCGGCTCGATGCGGGAACGCACCAGCGGCGGACCGATCCGGCGCGCGATGGGCAATCTCAAGGCGGTGCTCCAGCAGAAGCTCGGCGAAGGCGACGTCGATGGCGACACGCTGCATCAGGTCGCGGCGCTGATCGACGAGGCGGCGCAGAAGATCGAGCGGTTGAAATAAGGGCGTGACGCGCCTGCAGTTGTTGCGCCGGCGGCTGGATATCGACCCCGTCGCCGGCGCTCCCTGTCTGATCGAGAAAAGGAACGAGCGCATGGATAGTGCAACCGCCAGCGTGCCGACGGCAAGCGGCAGCAAATATCTCCAGCAACTCTGCAAGCACTGGCAGCACAATCTGGCGGTGGAATTCACCCCGGAGCATGGCACCGTCGTCTTTCCGAAGGACGCGCGCGGCGCCGATTATCCCGGCGACGGATTGGTGACCTTCGACGCGCGTGCCGAGGTACTGGAGGTCAGGATCGATGCGACTTCGCCTGAACAACTCGATGGATTGAAGGGGGCCGTGGCGCGCCACCTCGACCGTTTCGCCTTTCGCGAAGCGCCATTGACCTTCGACTGGAAATAAAAAAGCGGTCCGCCGAAAGGTGGCGCGTCAGGCTTTCCGTCGTTCCAGCACCGCGAGATAGGTATCCAGCACTGCTTGGTTGACCGTTTCCCAGCGATAGCCGGCGGCCTTGGCATGGCCGGCCTCTCCCGCCGCGTGGCGGAAGGCATCATCCTCGCAGAAGCGCTGGAGGGCGTCCGCATAGCCCTGGATGTCGGTCGGCTCGACGATCAGCCCGGTGACGCCGTCGTCGATCAGTCCGACGGCGCCCGACGCATGGGCGGCGACCACGGGCACCTTCGCCGCCATTGCCTCAAGCGTCACATTGCCGAAGGTCTCGGTCACGCTCGGGTTGAAGAACACATCCATCGAGGCGACCGCGCGACCCAGATCGTCGCCTGACTGGAAGCCAGCGAACACTGCGTCTGGGATTTCCTGCGCGAACCAATCGCGCGCCGGGCCCTCGCCGACCACCAGCGTCCTGCGGCGCACGCCGCGCGCGGCGAGGGCGTGCATTGCCTCGGCGAACACGTCGAGGCCCTTTTCCTTCACCAGCCGGCCGAGAAAGCCGATCGCGATCTCGTCGTCGGCGATGCCGAGGGAACGGCGCCATTCCATACTGCGCCGGCCGGGATTGAAGCGGTCGTGATTGACCCCGCGGGACCAGCGCGAGATGTGCGCGGTCACGCCCCATTCGTGCAGGATCTCCCCCATCATCTGGCTGGGTGCCAGCACCTCGTCGACGCGCGAATAAAATTTGCGCTGGGCGTTGATGATGATCGGTTCGAGGAAACCGATGCCGTAATAGCGGACATAGGTCTCGAACCGCGTGTGATAAGACGCGACGGAGGCAATATGGTGCTTCTCCGCATAGCGTACCGCCGCATGCCCCAGCCAGTCAGGCGCCGAGACATGGATCAGATTCGGCGCGAAGGCGTCGACGTCCCGCCGGGTCTTCGCCGGCATGCCGCGGGCGAGCTTGTATTCGTCGCGCCCGCCGGGAAGCTTGATCGAGGGCACGCTGACCAGGTCGCCGGTCTGTGCGAAGGCCGGGCGGCGGCTTGTCGGGGAATAGACGCGCACCGTCGCGCCCTGCTTCAGAAGGTGGCCGACAAGAAGGTTTAGCGCCTGATTCGCGCCGTCGCGCGTATAATTATAGTTGCCGCTGAACAGCGCGACGCGGAGGTCTTTCGCTTGCATTGCGGGCGCATAGACCTGCCGGAGCGAAACGCCAATCTCCGTAGACGCATCGGATGACTTTATTTCTCAATTGTTTCGCAAATGCGGCGGTGCGGCCGCGAGGCGGCAGGGAAGGGGTGCAAGACGATCCCGGCGCTCCTACCTTGCGCGTGAAGGAGCCCCCAATGACCGATCTCTCCGATTTTCCGATCACGCAACGCTGGCCGGCGCAATATCCCGACCGCATCCAGCTTTATTCGCTGCCGACGCCCAACGGTGTGAAGGCGTCGATCATGCTGGAGGAAACCGGGCTGGCCTATGAAGCGCACCTCATCGATTTCGGCGGTAACGATCAGAAATCGCCTGAGTTCGTTTCGCTCAACCCCAATGGCAAGATTCCGGCGATGATCGATCCCGACGGGCCGGGCGGCAAGCCGATCGGTCTGTTCGAAAGCGGCGCGATCCTGCTCTATCTGGCCGACAAGACCGGTCGGTTCATTCCCGCCGATCCGGCAGGCCGCTGGGCGGCGATCCAGTGGGTCATGTTCCAGATGGGGGGCATCGGCCCGATGTTCGGCCAACTCGGCTTCTTCAACAAATTCGCCGGCAAGGCATGGGAGGACAAGCGTCCGCTCGGCCGGTATGTCGACGAATCGAAACGCCTGCTTGGCGTGATGGATGGCGTGCTGGCCGGGCGGGACTGGTTCCTCGGGAACGACTATACCATCGCCGATATCTCGATGCTCGGCTGGGTGCGCAACCTGATCGGCTTCTACGAAGCGCGCGACCTTGTCGGGTTCGACGATTTCAGGAATGTCGGCGCCTGGCTTGAGCGCGGCCTTGCGCGGCCTGCGGTGCAGCGCGGCCTCACCATCCCTGCAAGACCGGCCTGATTGACGCTGGATCATTCACCATGTCACCCCGGACTTGTTCCGGGGGCCACTGTACCGCACGTTCATCGGCGTTGAGGCGTGGAACGGTGGATGCCGGAACAAGTCCGGCATGACGTAGTGGTGGGGATGTCAGTCGCGTTCCCAGGAGCGGAAAAGTTTGTTCCCCTCTCGTTCCTTTCTCGCTAAGGCGTGGGTATGGCGAAACCTCAGAAACGCTATGTCTGTCAGGCCTGCGGATCGGTCGCGAACCGCTGGGCGGGGCAGTGCGCCGATTGCGCTGAATGGAACACCCTGGTCGAGGAGGTGGGTGGCACCGTCACGCCGTTCCAGGCCAAGCATAATCTCCAGTCGGGCGGTCGTGCCGTGACGATGGTCGGCCTCGATGCGGAGGTCGCGTTGCCCGAACGCATGCCGAGCGGCATCGCCGAGCTTGATCGTGCGCTGGGTGGTGGTTTCGTGGAAGGGTCGGCGACCCTGATCGGCGGCGATCCCGGCATCGGCAAGTCGACCTTGCTTCTCCAGGCGGCGGCGAAGATGGCGCTCTCGGGGCTGCCGGTGGCCTATGTGTCGGGCGAGGAGGCGGCCGATCAGGTCCGTCTCCGCGCGCGCCGGCTGGGGCTGGGCAGCGCGCCGGTGCAACTCGCCGCGGCGACCTCGACCCGCGATATCCTGACGACCCTGGGGCAGGGGCGCCCGCCCGCGCTGCTGGTGATCGATTCGATCCAGACCATGCATTCGGACCTGATCGAGGGCGCCCCAGGCACCGTCAGCCAGGTGCGCGCCTCCGCTCAGGAACTGATCCGCTTCGCCAAGGAACGCGGCACAGCCGTGGTGCTGGTCGGCCATGTCACCAAGGACGGCAGCATCGCCGGCCCGCGCGTGCTCGAACATATGGTCGATACGGTGTTGAGCTTCGAGGGCGAGCGCAGCCATCAATATCGCATCCTCCGCGCGATCAAGAACCGCTTCGGCGGCACCGATGAAATCGGCGTGTTCGCGATGGTGGCGGAGGGGCTGGCTGAAATCTCCAATCCGAGCGCCTTGTTCCTCACTCAGCGCGACGAGGGCGTGACGGGCACGACCGTGTTCCCGGCGCTTGAGGGGACGCGCCCGGTACTGGTCGAGATCCAGGCACTCGTCGTCCGCCTCGCCAGCGGCGCGACGCCGAGGCGGGCGGTGGTCGGCTGGGATTCCGGCCGGCTTGCCATGGTGCTCGCCGTGCTTGAGGCGCGGTGCGGTCTCAGCTTCTCGGCGTGCGAAGTCTATCTCAACATCGCGGGCGGCTACCGGGTGCAGGATCCGGCGGCCGATCTGGCGGTGGCGGCGGCGCTCGTCTCGGCGCTGTCCGAGCGGCCGGTGCCGGCGGACGCGGTCGCATTCGGCGAGATCGCCTTGTCCGGGGAGATCAGGCCGGTTGCGCATGGCACCCTGCGATTGAAGGAATCGGGCAAGCTCGGCTTCGAACGCGCGCTGGTACCGGCCGCTATTACCGGCGAGAAGACCCCGTTGAAGCTCTCGGGATTCCGCACGCTCGGTCAGTTCGTTGACCATATGCTGGGGCGCGGCTAGCGCTGGACGCCGAAGACACCTACCTGCCATTCGTATCGAGCATAAGCCGGGCTTGTCGGGAGCCCGCTGCCGGAAGCGAGCGGGGGAAAGCAAGGCGTAACATGGGACTTACTGCACTCGACATCCTCGTCCTGATCGCGGTCGGCGGGGCAGCGATCCTTGGGTTGATGCGCGGTTTCGTAACTGAGATCCTGTCGTTGTTCGCCTGGGTTGCGATCGTGTTCGCGCTGAAGCTGTTTCACTCGCCGCTCGCCCAGTTGCTGTCGGGGTCGGTCGGGACGGTCACGGGGGCCGCGGTCCTGTCTTTCGCGATCATCGCCGGGATCACCTATTTCGCCGGGCGCGCGGTTGCCAACGCGCTTGGCTCGCGTACCCGCGATTCGGTCATGGGTCCGGTCGACCGCGCGCTGGGGTTCGGCTTCGGCGCGCTGAAGGGTCTGATCCTGGCTAGCCTTGGTTTCCTTCTCGTCGCGCTCATGACGGACACGGTGAGCGGCGGCCCCACCCACCGGCCCGAGTGGCTTACCTCGGCGCGGACCTATCCTTTGCTCAATACGACCAGCGCGAGCATCGCGGATTTCGTTGATCGCCGCCGCAAGGGAAAACCGGTGTTCGGCACCGCCGACAACGCGACCGCTGCCGTCAATCTGAGCGAGGCGCGGCGATGAGTGGGGCGCTCTACAATGCGGAGATTTTGCGGCTCGCCGCGACCATTCCGCATCATGATCGCCTGTCCGATCCGATGGGCAGCGCGGAGAAGCGCTCGCCCATCTGCGGCAGCCGTGTGACCGTGGATGTGAATCTCGATTCCCAGGGGCGCGTGAGCGAGATCGGTCTGCTGGTGCGCGCCTGCGCGCTTGGGCAGGCATCGTCGTCGCTGATGGGGGCGAGCGCAATCGGCAGGTCGCCCGAAGAACTTGCCGTCGCGCGCGACGCGCTGACTGCCTGGCTGGCGGGGAGCGGACCTTTGCCCGATTGGCCGGGCTTCGACCTGTTCACCCCTGCGCTGCCGCACAGCGCGCGTCATGCCTCGATCAGGCTGGCGTTCGAGGCTGCCACCGAGGCCGCCGAAAGCGCGCGCGCCGGGCTTCACGCATGAGCGAATCGCTGCTCTTCGATGCGGTGATGCTGCTCGGCTTCGGCCTTGTCTTCGTGCTGATCTTCCGCCGGCTCGGACTTGGCGCAACGCTGGGTTATCTCGTCGCCGGCGCGCTGGTGGGGCCCCAGGCGCTCGGCCTGGTCGGCGGCGCCGAGGACAAGATCAGCGTGGCCGAGCTTGGCATCACGCTGCTGCTGTTCATCGTCGGGCTTGAACTCAATCCGGCGCGGCTGTGGCGGCTGAAGAAGGAGATTTTCGGGCTCGGCCTGATGCAGGTCGTGTTCTGCGGTATCGCGGTCTCGGCGGTGGTGTGGCTCATCACTCAGTTCTCGCCCGCCGCTGCGCTCGCGCTTGGCCTGCCGCTCGCCCTGTCCTCGACCGCGCAGGTCTTGCCGATGCTCCAATCGGCCGGCCGCCTGCGCACGCCTTTCGGCGAACGGGCCTTTTCGATCCTGCTGTTCCAGGATCTGTCGATCGTTCCGCTCATCACCATCGTCGCGGTGATGTCGCGCAATCCGGCCGATGCAGCCGGGCCGCCGGGGTGGCTGCTGTTCATCTACACCGTGCTGGCGGTCGCAGGCCTGATCCTGATCGGACGCTATTGCCTTCGTCCGCTGTTCCGGATCATCGGCAATATGGGCGAGCGCGAGATGTTCGTCTTCGCTGGCCTCTTCACCGTCATCGCGGCCGCCGCCCTGATGGAGGCGCTTCATCTCTCGACCGCGCTCGGCGCGTTCGTCGCGGGCGTGATGCTGGCGGACAGCCCGTACCGTCATGAGCTTGAGGCCGATGTCGAGCCGTTCCGCTCGATCCTGCTCGGCCTGTTCTTCCTCGCGGTCGGGATGATGCTCGATCTCCATGCCATTGCTGAACGGCCCTTTTTCGTGGTCGGCATGGCGCTGGCGCTGATCGCCACCAAGCTGGCGATCATCATGGGGCTCGGACTGCTCTTCAAGATGACGTGGCGCGGCGCGCTCGCGCTCGGCCTGCTGCTCAGCCAGGGCGGGGAATTCGGCTTCGTGCTGTTCGCCCAGGCGCAGAATGCGATGCTGATCGCGCCCGAGGCGGCGAGCCTGTTCGGTGCGATCGTCACACTCTCCATGGCGACAACGCCGTTCCTGATGAAGATTACCCAGCGCGTCCGCACCGAGCCGGAAACCGATGGCGGCACGCGTGAAGGGCCTATGTCGGACGGGGCGAACGCGCTGATCGTCGGCTATGGGCGCTTCGGTCAGACGGTCGGACAGATGCTGATCGCCCAGGGCGTACCCGTGACCTTGATCGACACCGATATCGAGATGATCGATGTCGCCGCCAATTTCGGCGCCAAGGTCTATTATGGCGACGGCACGCGGCTTGAGCTGCTGCGCCAGGCAGGCGCGGCTGAGGCGGAGCTGATCCTGTTCTGCACCGATGGCGACCAGGTCACCCCTGAACTGGTCGAGGCGGTGCATGATTCATTCCCGAAGGCGGCGATCTTCGTGCGTGCCTATGATCGGCGCTCGCTGATCAAGCTGAAGGGCGCGCCGGTGCGCGGCGTGGTTCGCGAAGTGCTCGAATCCGCGATCAAGATGGCGCGGATGGCAATGTCGAGCCTCGGCATAGAGGACGAGGAGATCGCCCGAACCGAGGACATGTACCGCGCGCGGGACAAGGAACGGCTCAAGGCGCAGGTCGAGGCGGGCGATCTTCGCGCCGCGGTCGACCGGATCATCACCCAGCCGCTGCGGGGCGGGGAAGAAGTCTGATGAAGAACCGCTCGCTCGCTGCCCGTATCGGCTTCGCCGTGTCGGGCTGGAAAGCCGCATGGCAGCGGGAGCGCAGTTTCCGAACTCAGGCATGGTGCGCGCTGCTCGCCCTGGGGGGCTTGTTCCTGCTTCAGCCGCCGATGCTCTGGTGGGTGGTCGTCGCGGTGGTCTGCGCGCTGGTGCTGGCGCTCGAACTGATCAACTCGGCGCTGGAGGCGCTGCTCGACCTGCTCCATCCGGAAGTCCACCCGGAGATCAAGGTCATCAAGGACATGCTGGCGGGGGCGGTCCTCGCGATCAGCTGCGCGGCGGTCTTCGCTGCCATCGCCATGGCGGCAAACTATGTCTGGGCTCAACTGCTCTCGCTGGAAAGCTGAAGGAACCGCCATGAGCCCGATCGTCCTTTTCGCGGCGCTATCCGGTGCGCTCGCCGTCGCTGCCGGCGCATTCGGCGCGCATGGCGCGAGCGGGCCCGCGGTGGACTGGCTCAAGACCGGCGCCCAATATCAACTGCTCCACGCGATCGCCGCGCTCGCGGTGCTTCGGCTGGACGCCAGGGGGCCGGCGACTCTCTTCCTCGTCGGGGCAGCGATCTTCGCGGGCACGCTCTATCTGATGGCGCTCGGCCTGCCGCGCTGGCTGGGCGCGATCACCCCGATCGGCGGCGCGCTACTGATCGCAGGCTGGCTGTGGCTCGCCTTGCTGGCCGCACGCAGGGCCTAGACATCTAGGCTGATGGCACTGGATTCGCGCGAAGGCGCTAAGAGAAATTATATAGAAAGAGGGGCCAACTGGCATCCACTCGAGCGACATGCTCTGCGGATATGATCGCGTTTCCGCCCCAATAATTCCTTTGCGCCTTCGCGCTTCGCGTGAATCCGCTTCTTCTTTTCAGCCCAGCGCCAACCTAGATGCTAATTCGCTATCCCGTTGGATAGCGAACTTGCCCAGCCTTTCTTCCCATGCCATCCTGCCCGTCGATCGGCGCACCAGCCGACGACCGGAGGAGAGGATTGCATGAAGAAAGCCATTTTGCTGGCGACAGCCGCGTTTGCCGTGTTTTTGAACGCCCCCGCGTCGGCCGGGCCGAACCTGCCAACCAAGCCGATCGAGCAGAAATATTATGCCGATGGTGCCTGGACGGTCGCCCAGAGCTTCACGCCCGCCGGTTGCGATTCCAAGGGCAATCCCTGCGACATCTTCTATCCGGCCAATCTCGGTGCGAACGGCGTGCACCATCCGATCATCGTCTGGGCGAACGGAACCGGCACCACGCCGATCCCGGCGACCACCTATGCCTATCTGCTCCGCCACCTCGCTTCTTGGGGTTTCGTCGTCATCGCGACGCGGGACGGCACGACGGGCACCGGCCAGACCGTGATCGACAGCGCAAACTATATCAAGGCGCGCAATGCCGACAGCGGCAGCATCTTCTATGGCAAGCTCGATACGACGCGGATCGGCGCGATGGGGCATTCGCAGGGTGCCTCGGGCGCGATCAACGCAATGCTGAAATCGGGCGGCGCGATCCGCACCGCGGTGACCTTCCATTTGCCGCGCCAGTCCTGGTGCAACCCCGCCGATAATTGCCTGCTGACGGGCGACCTCGCGGCAGCGACGAGCGGATCGATCCTCTATGTCAGCGGCTCGACCGACGTGCTGATCGCGCCCGATACGCAGCTCATTCCACCGGGCCAGCTCAACTCGATTACCGCCTATTACAACGCCACCCCTGCGCCGCTGCTCAAGGCCAAGGGTATTATCAAGGGCACCGCGCACAACGATGTGCAGGGCAATCCGACCTGTGCCGGGGCCGCCTTTCCATGCAGCAACGGGGTCCATGGCTATCTCGGCTATTCGACGGCCTGGATGATGTGGCAGTTGATGGGCGCCGCCGATGGCCGCCAGGCCTTCGTTGCCTCGGGCGGCGAGATCTTCACCGAGACGACCAACTGGCAGGGCGTGGCAAGCAACATCCCCTGATCGTGCGCTTTCGCTTCGACGGGGTTGCCGATACGGTACGGCAACCCCCGAGAGGACCACGTGACGGCATCATCATCGACCAGGGCGCCGGACTCGCCCTCGATCCGCCAGCAGCGGCTGCGGAATACGGGCAAGGCGATCCTGGCGAGCGCCCTCGATCATTTTTCGCGACGCGGCTTCGAAGGCGCGTCGCTGCGCGATATCGCGGAGGATGCCGGCGTCCGGCACGGCATGATCCGCCACATCTACCAGACCAAGGAAGAACTCTGGCGTCAGGCGATCGCCTTCCTGTTCGACCGCATGGAACGCGAGATGCCGGCCTCGCTGTCGGTATCCGAGCCCAAGGGTGGCGTGGCTGGCTTCAAGGCCTTTATCCGCTGGTATGTCGGCTATTGCGCGCGGCATCCGGAACATGCCCGGCTGATGGTGCAGCTCTCGATCCTCGAAGGGCCTGAGCTCGAATGGACGGCCGAACGCTATATCGGCGAGGGGTATCGCTGGTATGAGCCGGTCGTCGAGCGGCTGCGCGAGAGCGGCAATCTGCCCGCCGTCGATCCGCTCTCGATATCGCTGATGCTGACCGCCGCCTGCCAGATGCCCTATCTGCTCGCGCCGGAGATCAAGGCCGTGGCGGGCCGCGACGTCCACGCCCCGGCCGAGATCGAAGCGCATGCGGAAGCGGTGATCCGTGTGTTCCTGCGGGAATGATGTCGCGCTGACGAACGGACGGCCGGTCCGTCGCGGTCCGGGCCTGTCTATCCGGCGCGCGCGCCGTGCTCGTCGAGGAACGCGGCGACGTCGTCCAGCTTAACGGATCGGTCGAGGAAAGTGCGCCCGATCCCGCGCGCGAGAAGGAAGGGCAGGGTGCCCGCGTCCATCTTCTTGTCGTGAAGCATATGCGCCACCAGGGTTTTGCCATCGGCGCTCAATCCGGCTGCGGTAACCCGGTCCGGCAGGCCCACTGCGCGCAGATGAGCCGCGACCCGTTCGGCATCCTGGCCTGGCGCAAGGCCTTTCGTCGCTGAATAGCCGAAGGCGAGCGCCATGCCCGCCCCGATGGCTTCGCCATGGAGCAGACGGTCGGAGAAGCCCGCTTCCGCCTCAAGCGCATGGCCGAAGGTGTGGCCCAGATTGAGCAGCGCGCGGACGCCGGTCGTCTCCCGCTCGTCGGCTGCGACGATCCGCGCCTTTGCCGCGACTGAATGGGCGATGGCATATTCTCGCGCCGCGGCGTCGCCGGCGAGCAGCGCCGGCGCATTTGCCTCGCACCATTCGAAAAAGGCGAAGTCGTCGATCAGCCCGTATTTCACCACCTCGGCATAGCCGGCGCGGAGCTGGCGCGGGGGCAGCGTGTCGAGCACCTGCGGATCGATCAGGACGATCGCCGGCTGGTGAAAGGCGCCGATCAGGTTCTTGCCGGCGCGCGAATTGATCGCGGTCTTGCCACCCACCGAGGAATCGACCTGTGCAAGCAAGGTGGTCGGGATCTGCACGAAGCCGCAGCCGCGCTTCACGATCGCCGTCGCGAAGCCGACCAGATCGCCGATCACCCCGCCGCCCAGCGCAATGACATGATCGCCGCGCTCCACGCCAAGGTCAAGCAGCTGGTCGGTGAGCTGTTCCAGCGTTGCCCAGCTCTTGGAGCCTTCCCCCGGCGACAGTATGATCGCTTCGCTCGCGACACCCGCCGCCGTGAGCGAGGTCTGCAGCGTGGCGAGGTGCGGCAGGACATTCTCGTCAGTGACGATCGCCATGGTCCGCCCGCGCGACAGCGGCGCCAGGCGTTCGCCCGCCCGTGCCAGCAGCCCGTCCTCGATCACGACCTCATAGCTGCGCGCACCGAGGGAGACGGGGATGACGGTCATAGGTCGAGGGCTTTCAGGATCGAATTCACGGTCGATTCGTGTGGTGCGTGGTGGCTCGGCACACGGATCGGTGCCAGCGCGTAGATCGGATTGCGGACCTTGGCCAGTTCGTCGAGCACTTCGCGCGGATCGCGATTGCGCAACAGCGGCCGGGTGTCGCGACGGCCGACCCGATCGGCCAGCACGGCCGGATTCGCGTCCAGCCAGATCGCCAGCGCCTGTTCCAGGATCAGTGCCCGCGTCTCGTCGTTGATGAAGGCGCCGCCGCCTGTCGCGATAATCTTGGGGGTGCCGTCGATCAGGCGGGCGATCACGCGGCGTTCGCCGTCGCGGAAATGCGCCTCGCCGAATCGTTCGAAGATCTCGGTGATCGACATGCCGGCGGCTGCCTCGATTTCCGAATCGGCGTCGACGAAAGGCAGGCGCATGCGCGCCGCCAGGCGGCGGCCGACGGTGGATTTGCCGGCGCCCATCAGCCCTACAAGGACGATCGGCAGGCCGGTCCAGTCCGGGATGGGGGTGTGTCTTTGCAACATGGAAGCGGGGGCTATACAGCGAGGGCGCGTCTCGGGCAAAAGGCCGCGCGCAGTAGATTTTCTCACGTCTGTTTTAACGTGTCTGTACAAGGTTCGCTCATGTCCCGTTCGCTCATTGCGCTCATCGTCATCCTTGTCGTCGTGATCGGGGGCCTGTTCTTCCTGGCCGGGCGGACGAACGAGAAGCCGCTTACCCGGGTCGAGAAGGTGGTACCGCTTGCGAATCTCTCGAACTAGCGTCGCGCTCGGCGCGATCGCCGCGGTACTCGTCAGCGCGGGGCTTCCCGCGCTGGGCCAGCAGAAACCCGAATCGCTGTTGCCGCCCGGCTTCGGAGATCCCGTCGCCGCGCCCGCGCCCGCGCCGACTCCCGCGCCTGCTCCGGCGCGCACCGCCACCCCGGCACAGCAGCCCGTCCCCGCGGCTACCTCCACGCCGGTGGATGGCGTGCTGCCGACCCCCACGGCATCGGCCACGCCGGTCGAGCCAGTGCCGGTCGATCCGGCCGTGCTGGCGCGCTACGACATGCCTGATTATGCGCGCCGCTCGCTCGGATCGGTCGGTCCGGTCGGTCCCGATGGCGGCGGGCTGACTCCGCGTGCCTTCGGCAATGCCGACGGGCGTTATGTCGAGGAACTGATGCGCCG
This sequence comes from Sphingomonas sp. QA11, assembly GCF_028473665.1. GTDB lineage: Bacteria > Pseudomonadota > Alphaproteobacteria > Sphingomonadales > Sphingomonadaceae > Sphingomonas > Sphingomonas phytovorans. Next base: position 1,532,350 of record NZ_CP098774.1, read on the forward strand.
TCTCGACGTGCCGATCGCGTCGCGCTGGCTGTCGATCGCGCTGCGCCGTGCCCTTGTGTCGCGAGTCGACACGCCGCAGGGCATCAACGGGGCGGATTTCGCGGCTGAACGGGCGTGGCTTCTGCTGCGCATGGGCGAATCGGTGTCGGCGCGGGGCGTGGTGCAAAGCGTCGACAGCGACAATTACACGCCCAAGCTTTACGAGATCGCGATGCAGACGGCGCTCGCCACGGGCGATCCCGGCCTTCTCTGCCCCGTTGCCGAAGGCGGTGCCGCGCTCCGTCGGGAGCGTGCCTGGGTTCTGGCGCTCGCAATCTGTGCCGGCCTCGCCGGCGAACCGCGCAAGGCACAGTCGCTGATCGCCTCGGCGCGCACGTCGGGCCTGGCCAGCGGCATCGACCTGCTGCTTGCGCAGAAAGTCACCGGTACCGGCGCGCGTGGGCAACAGGCTGTGACGATCGAGTGGGACAGCGTCGACCGCCTGACCGCATGGCGTTACGGCCTCGCCACCGCGAGCGGGGTGGAAATTCCCGCGCCGCTGTTCGCGACCGTCTCCTCCAATGTGCAGGCGTGGCGGGCGCAGTCCCCGGCGCTGCCCGCCCGCGTGCGGGTCGGTCCCGCCGAGCAGGCGGCAGTGCGCGGCGTCTTCTCGAGCGCCGCCCTGGTCGATCTCTATGGCGCGATCGACGCCGATGACGATCAGTCGCTGGCGGAGAGCGGCATCGCGCGGGATCTGCGCAGTGCGTATACGGCGCCTGATCTCCAGGGCCGGTTGAACGCGATCAGGCAATTGTGGGACGAAGCCAAGACGTCGGATGCGCGTTTTGCCCGACTGATTCTCACGGCGCGTGCCGCCGCGCGGATTCCCGCCGGTACCCAGGGGGCTGACGCTGACCGGCTGGTCGCCTCGATGCTGACGGCGGGGCTCGATCGTGCGGCAATGCGCTGGCAGGCGAGCGTGCCCGCCGGCGGCGATGCCTGGGCGATGCTGGCGCTGGCCGATCCTGTGCCGGTTTCGTCGACCTGGTCCGACGTCAACCGCTATTCTGGCGCGAATGACTCGAACGGCCTGAAGAAGCGCATGTTTTTCGCCGGCATGGCGGGACTGGGGCGCCTGTCCGCCGACGACGTCGAACGCGGCGCCCGGTCGCTCGACGTCACCATCGGCATCGACAACGCCTGGACCCGCGCCCTCGCCCGTGCGGCGCAGGCGCGGCAGCCGGGCTCGGTGCTCGTGCTGGCGGGCATCGGCATGCAGACCCCGCTATGGCAGGGGGTGCCACCGGAGGCACTGTACCATATCGTCACCGCCTTGCGCGCGGTGGGGCTTGAGGCGGAGGCGCGCATGATCGCCGCCGAGGCCCTGGCGCGACTTTGACCGGCCCGCCCGGCCCGGGCAACGACCGTGCGCTGATCGAGCGCTTCCTGGAGATGATGGCCGCCGAAGCTGGGGCAGCTAAGAATACGATCGCCGCCTATCGCAGCGACCTGCACCTCGCGTCGGGTTTCCTCCTCGGCGGATTGGGGGGCGCCTCGGAGGCCGATCTCGCGCGCCTGGGCGGGCAATGGCTCGACCTTTCCCGATCGAGCGTCGCGCGCAAATCCGCCGCGCTCAGGCGGTTCTTCGCCTTTCTTGCCGATGAGGGGCATCGCACGGATGATCCCGGCGCGGCCTTGCCTCGGCCCGGTGCGCAGCGCGCCTTGCCTAAGGTGCTCGGGCATTATGACGTCGACCGGCTGTTTGCGGCTGTCGCGGCGCGGATCGCACGCGTGCTCGGCGACCCCAATGATCTGCGGCTCTCCGCCCTGGTCGAACTGCTCTACGGTTCCGGCCTGCGCGCCACCGAGCTGGTATCTCTTCCGCGCAACGCGATCGCGCCCGACCGGCCCTATCTGATCCTGCGCGGCAAAGGCGGACGGGAACGGCTGGTGCCGATCTCGGATCGTGCCCGTGCCGCGGTGGCGGCGTGGCGCGCCCATGTCGCCACTGACCGGGTCTGGCTGTTCCCGTCGGGTAAAGCTCATCTGTCGCGTGTAAGATTATATCAGTTGCTCAAGGATTTGGCTGCCGAAGCCGGTATTCCGCCTGAACGCGTCAGCCCACATGTCCTGCGCCACGCCTTCGCGACTCATCTGCTTGCCGGCGGGGCTGATCTGCGTGCGCTGCAATCGATGCTTGGCCATGCGGACATCGCCACCACTGAGATATATACCCATGTCGACGCCAGCCGGCTGGTCGAGCTGGTCAATACCCGTCATCCTCTCGTTGACGTGAAGAGGCGCGGGGCTTAACCGACGCGGCCGATGGCAAGCTTCCTCGATTTCGAGAAACCGATCGCCGAGCTTCAGGGCCGGGTCGACCAACTCCGTGAGACCGCCGCCGATGGCACGGTCGATATCGATTCGGAGGTCGCTCGGCTTCAGGCCAAGTCCGACAAGCTCCTGCGCGACACCTATTCCAGATTGACCCCATGGCAGAAGACGCTTGTCGCTCGCCATGGCGAGCGGCCGCACTTCAAGGACTATGTCGCCGGCCTTTTCGACGATTTCATGCCGCTCGCCGGTGATCGTGCGTTTGGCGACGATCAGGCGATTCTGGGCGGTTTCGCGAATTTCCGCGGCCGCAAGGTCATGGTGATCGGCCATGAGAAGGGCGACGATACCGCCAGCCGTCTCCGCCACAATTTCGGCATGGGCAAGCCCGAGGGCTATCGCAAGGCGATCCGCCTGATGCAACTCGCCGACCGGTTCGGCCTGCCGGTGCTGACCCTGGTCGACACTTCGGGCGCCTTTCCCGGTGTTCAGGCCGAGGAACGGGGCCAGGCCGAAGCGATTGCGCGCTCGACCGAGCAATGCCTTGCACTAGGCGTTCCGATGATCTCGGCGGTGGTGGGTGAGGGCGGTTCGGGCGGCGCGATCGCGCTTGCTGCGGGCAATAAAGTGTTGATGTTCGAACATGCGGTCTATTCGGTGATCTCGCCGGAGGGCTGTGCCTCGATCCTGTGGCGCACCGCCGACAAGGCGCCCGAGGCGGCCGAGGCGATGAAGGTGACCGCGCAGGACCTGAAGGAACTGGGCGTGATCGATACGATCGTGTCGGAGCCGCTTGGCGGTGCCCATCGCGATCCGGCACTCGCCATCGCCAATCTGGGCGAGGCGCTCGATGCTGCGCTGGCTGAGCTGGGCAATCAGGGCGCCGATCAGCTCCGCCGCGGCCGGCGCGAGAAATTCCTGGCGATCGGCAGGATTTAAGGCGGGGCGCGATCGTCACGCATCCTCTAGCCGCCTGTTTGCCGACAGGTTGGTTCGTCTCCAGCCACTCATGCGATCGGAACGGGACTGGCTCAGCGTGCTGGGTGTCTCTGCGTGAACTCTTTCTTCGCAAAGCCAGCTTTTGGCCACGCACACGAAAAGGGCGGCGGAACCGAAGTTCCGCCGCCCCGATCTCGTTAGCTGATAAGAGCTTACGAAGCCTTCATGTTCGAAGAAACGTTCGTGAAGGTCGTCTTGAGCTGGTTGCCCAGGCCCTGCATCGCAGCGATGGCGGCAACGGCGATCAGCGCGGCGATCAGGCCGTACTCGATTGCGGTGGCGCCCTTGCTGTTCTTGATGAACTTGCGAATGGTCTGCATGATTCCGGTCTCCAATGGTTCTAAAGCTTCAGTACCCGGCTGAACCGGCAGGACCGGACCAGCGCTTTCGGGTCTAGGGGCGGTAGGTTGAGAAAAGTTTAAGCCGGGACGTGGAAATTGCGGAACCAATCAGCCGCCGGTGCGTGCGGTTTCGATCTTGGAGTTGACGTTGCTCCACATGCCAGTCGTGGTGTTGGCCAGCTCGACGAACGACGCGACCATGGTGATCACGACCAGGGCGGCGATCAGACCATATTCGATTGCCGTGCCGCCCTTGCGGTCCTCCACCAGTTTCTGGATCATGTTGAGCAGCATGCAGGGTTCCCGGTCCCGGATATCTTGTCAAACGCTAGTATGGGAGAGTTAACGAATGCCGAATGTCGCTGAAGACCCTGCAATTTCAACGCTTTTCCCGGTGGTCGCGGTTGCGCTGATTGATCGTGAGGGGCGGGTACTGGTGCAGCGCCGGCCCGCTGGGAAGATGATGGCTGGCCTGTGGGAGTTCCCCGGCGGCAAGGTCGAGCCGTTCGAGACGCCGGAAACCGCGCTGGCCCGCGAACTCGTCGAGGAACTGGGGATCGTGGTTGACCCGGCTGTGCTTGAGCCGGCTGCCTTTGCCAGCGAACCGCTCGCGGGGCGGCATCTGCTGTTGCTGCTCTATATCTGCCGGGATTGGGCAGGGACGCCGGATGCGCTTCATGCCGAGAAACTGCTCTGGTGCCGGCCAGAGCAGCTCTACGATCTTGCGATGCCGCCGGCGGATCTGCCGCTGATCGGTCGGTTGAAGGCGCTGGTTTGAATGCTCGCGTATCAGATCGTCGCGGTACCCGAGAACCGGGTTTTGTGTATTGCCCCCGATCCATATCTGGCCATTCGGATCGCGATCGACATGGACAAGTCCGTTGCGCCCCACGCAGCTGCCCTGTGTCGCCAGATAGGGCGCGCTGGCCCGGCCGCTATCGATCAGCCACTGGGCCACCGAAGCATTGAGGCTGCCGGTCACCGGATCCTCTACCAGCCCGCCGAACGGATCGCTGAACAGCGCGCGGACTTCATAGGCGGCCGGGCTGCCCGGCGGATATAGACCGACGACACCGATATCGATCCGCGTCGGGTGCGACCGTTCCGGCTGCACTGCCCGCACTGCCTCGGCCGATGCGAGCATGACGGCCACCCAGCCTGGTCCGTTATCCACCCATTGGGCATCCACGATGTCGGTGACGTCGATGCGCAGCACGCCGGCGATCTCGGCCAGTTTCCCGGTGTCCACCGGGCCTGACCGCGTTATCGGCGGGGCGGCGAAAGCGAGGGAGCCGGCACCCTGACGGATGCAGACAAGGCCGGCACCGCATTCCTGTACGACTACCCCTTCGGTCCGGGGCACGCCGCCGGCTTCGAGCCATGCATGGCAGGTGCCGAGCGTCGGATGCCCGGCAAAGGGCAGTTCACGCTCCAGCGTGAAGATACGCACGCGATAATCGGCGCCCGGATCGGTCGGTGGCAGCAGGAATGTCGTCTCGGACAGGTTCAGCCAGCGCGCGATCCGCTGCATATTCGCCGCGTCGAGGTCCACCGGCGTCGTGATCACCGCGAGTGGATTGCCAGAGAAGGCGTCGTCGCCGAACACGTCGATCATTTTGAAATCATGAGTCACTGGGAATTCTCCTCGTTGAGAAATGCCGGGCGCCGGCGACGCACGCAACCACCGCCAGCGTCGTCACGATCATTCCGGGCCCGATCGATTCGTGCAGCAGGCTCGCCGCGAGACCGAGCCCGAACAGGGGCTGGAGAAGCTGGAGCTGGCCGACCGCAGCGGTCCCGCCGAGCGCGAGGCCACGATACCAGAACATGAAACCGATCAGCATGCTGAACAGCGAGACATAGCCGAGGCCGATCCAGGCGGGCAGGCCGACCGTCGACCAGGCCGGCCAGGGCAGCAAGCAGAGGATGCCGAGCATCACGGGGAGCGCCAGGGCGAGTGCCCAGCAGATCACCTGCCAGCCGCCCAGCCGCCGCGACAGAACGGCACCCTCCGCATAGCCCAGGCCGCAGACCAGGATCGCGGCCAGCATCAGCAGGTCTCCTGCCAGGCTCGAGGTCGTGCCGCGCATCAGGGCGAATCCGGCAATGAGCAGGCTGCCGAGCAGCGCGAACAGCCAGAAGCGGCGATCCGGCCGTTCGCCGCCCCGCAGCACGGCGAAGCCGGCGGTGGCGAGCGGCAGCAACCCGGTGAACACGATCGACCGGCCGGCGCTCATATGTTCGAGGGCGAGCGCCGAAAGCAACGGGAAGCCAACCACGACGCCGAGCGCCACGATGATCAGCGACCGGAGATCCCGCCTTTCCGGGCGTGGCTGGCGCCATGTCGCAAGCAATGCCAGCCCGATCGCGCCGGCGATCCCGGCGCGGACCAGGGTAAGGAACAATGGGTCGATATCGCCGATCGCCACGCGTGTCGCCGGCAGCGAGCCGCTGAAAACCAGCACTCCTGCGAACCCGCTCAGCCATCCATCTGTCGTACGATCCATTGCTCGCTCCTTCGCCGTGCCATTGCGCGACGAGGAAGGATTGGTGATAGGGACAGTGCAGTAAGCTTTGGACAAACTGTACTGCTTGATGCGGAGGTAAGCTTGGCGACCGGAATTCACGCTGAAGGCACGCTGGTGGAGCGGGTGATGGGTGACGTCCGCCGCCGGATCGCGTCGCGGGCGTTGCAGCCAGGGGCGAAGCTGCCCTCGATCCGCCGCCTCGCGGAGAGCGCCGCCGTCTCCAAATCGACCGTGGTGGACGCTTATGAGCGACTTGCCGCCGATGGGGCCATCGTCTCGCGCCGCGGATCGGGTTTCTTTGTCGCGCAACAGGCCGCGCCGCTGTCGCTGGCGGACGTGACGCCCCGGCTTGACCGGGCGATCGATCCGCTCTGGGTCTCGCGCCAGTCGCTTGAGAGCGGCGATCATGTGCTGAAGCCGGGATGCGGCTGGCTGCCGCCGCACTGGCTGCCGGAGGAAGAAGTGCGCCGGGCGCTGCGTGGGCTGTCGCGCGCCGATGACGGCGCCCTGGCCGATTATGGCACGCCGCTGGGCCTGCCGCCCCTCCGTCAGCTCCTGTCGCGACGGCTTGGGGAAAAGGGGGTACCCGCCGGGGCCGATCAGATCATGCTCACCGAGAGCGGTACCCAGGCGATCGATCTGCTCTGTCGCCTGCTGATCGAGCCCGGCGACACTGTGCTGGTCGACGACCCCTGCTATTTCAACTTCCACGCTTTGTTGCGGGCACATCGCGCGACGATCGTGAGCGTACCGATGACGCCTGATGGCCCTGACCTCGCCGTTTTTGCCGCGGTGCTGGAGGCTTGCCGGCCGCGTCTCTACATCACCAACTCAGCCGTTCATAATCCGACCGGGGCGACTCTGTCGCTGCCCACCGCGCATCGTGTTCTCAAGCTTGCCGAAGCACATGACCTCGTCATCATCGAGGATGATATCTTCGCCGATTTCGAGGAGGAGCCGGCGCCCCGCCTTGCGGCGCTCGATGGTCTCGATCGGGTGATCCAGATCGGCAGCTTCTCCAAGACGCTCTCGGCCGCCGTCCGTTGCGGCTATATCGCGATCCGGCGTGACTGGCTCGACCGGCTGATCGACCTGACCATCGCGACATCCTTCGGCGCGGGGCGCCTGTCGAGCGAACTGGTGCTGCGCGTGGTGCAGGACGGCAGCTATCGGCGGCACCTCCACGCCTTGCGAACCCGCCTCGCAACGGCACGGCGGGATGTCGCGGATCGCCTTGGCGAGATCGGCATCCGGCCCTGGATTCAGCCCAGGGCGGGCATGTTCCTGTGGTGCACCCTGCCTGACGGCCGGGATGCGGCTGACCTGGCGCGGGATGCCCTTGCCCGCGACGTGGTGCTGGCGCCCGGCAATGTCTTCAGCCTTTCCCAGTCCGCCGGCGGATATATGCGCGTGAACGTGACTCAATGCGCCGATCCGGTGGCGTTCGAGGTGATGAGCAGGGCCCTGCGATAGGAGCGCCTCAGTGCATCAGCCGTCCTCCGGCAACGTCCAGGGTGGCCCCGGTCACCCAGCCGGCGCTGTCCGACGCAAGGAACAGTGCCATGGCCGCAATGTCCGCAGGCGACCCGAGGCGCCGGATCGGGTGGCTCGCGGCGACCTGCTCCTGCACTGCCGGGGGCATGTGCGCGGCCGTCCGGTCAGTGAGAATGGCCGATGGGGAGATGCAATTGACTCGCACCCCGGCCGGGCCGAATTCCTGGGCCGCCTGTTGAGGCAGGTGGATGATCCCCGCCTTGGCAACGCCGTAGCCGAGTGGAGCGGGGGACGGAGCCCGGCCTGCGGTCGATGCCATGGTGATCGCCGCGCCCCCGCCATCCTGCTTGAGGCTGGCCCCGAACACCTTGAGGGTGAGAAAGGTCGCTGTCAGGTTATTGTCCAGGCTCGAACGCCATGCCGCTTCGGTGACCTCTTCCAGGGGCCCGGGCCTGCTTTCGCCGCCGCCCGCGAACGCCATGAGGATATCGAGCTTTCGCTCTCGGCGGATGAAGTCCGCGCGGGCTGCTTCCAGGTCGGCCAGGATCGCGCAATCGGCGCGTAGCACGGCATGTCCGGGGGAGATCGAAACGAGGGATCGCAGGACGGCATCGAGCTTGGCTGCATCGCGTCCCGTCACGGTGACGCGAACGCCGTTATGCGCCAGCCACCGGGCAGTTTCGGCGCCGATGCCGCCGGAGCCTCCGGTTACCAGGGCGGTCTTGCCTGCAAGATCGCGATAGGTCGGAATGCCGGGTCCGGCGATGTCCGGTCGAGCGGATGAGGCTGGACTAGACATAGCGTGCGACCGCCATGCAGACGACCGTCACCATCAGGAGCCCGGCCGAGACCCGGTAGATCGGTGCGAGAGACGCGGGTGTGGCTGCATCGGGGGAGCCTGCAGCGCGTAGCGCACGCCCAGCGCCAATCGCCTGGACAGCCAGGGCGAGCAGCGCGGCTGCGATTCCCAGGCTCAACACCTTTTCCGGATATCCCCACCCATCGGCATGGGTCAGGTGCCAGAGTATTGCGCCGGAAACCGTGGCGACGATCGCCGCGCCCATCTGCGGCCTGAACAGACGCGCGGCCCCGACGCCACCGTTCCGCGCCAGCACGAAGGTCGTGCCGGCCCAGAAGACCGATGAAAGGACGTGAAACGACAGGACAATGATCAGGAACCACGGCATGGACGTCTCCTCCCACGGCACTGGAGTGCCGGGCATATTGAGTATACAGGTTGTATAGCTATGTCCAAGCCCGACCCTGCGTCAAGACCTTATGCAAGCGCCAAGCGGAGCGCGAAGGCTGCTGAAACCCGGGAGAAGCTGATCACGGCCGCCGCCGCGGTGCTCCGCGATCAGGGGGCGGCCGCTCTGTCACTCGAAGCGGTCGCGAGCGTTGCGGGCGTGACCCGCCTGACGGTCTATCATCAGTTCGGGTCCCGCCGGGGGTTGCTCGAGGCGCTGTTCGATCGCCTGGCCGAAGCGGGTGGGATGATGGACATTGCCTCGGCGATGAGCGCACCCGACCCTCGGGACAGTCTGGCGATGCTCGTGAAGGTTTTTTGCGTTTTCTGGAGTTCCGACGACAGCCTTCCAGGGCTCTACGCCGTGGCGGGGATCGACCCGGAACTGATGGAGGGGCTCAACGCCCGAAACGCGCGCCGGCGTGAGCTTCTTGCCGCGCTGGTCAGCCGTTTTGGAGGACGCGATGCGGCGGCCGAGCAGGATGTCATCGACATATTGTTCGCGCTGACCGGCTTTGGGATGTTTCAGTCGATGGCCTGCGGCGGTCGGAGCCCGGATGCTGTGTGCACCTTGCTGCAGGCGCTGTGCGACCAGACCCTGGCGCAGTTCGCGATCTGATCGAGCGACGGCAATAAAACGAAGCTATCCAGATCGAAGTCGATGACATAATTCGTTTCTTTCGGCGCGATGTTCGTCCCGGGGGCTCTCGGCCGACGAACCTGGTTTCGTGTGTGACAGTCTTGAAATGCCTGCAATCGGATTTCGCTGTCACGTCGCGCCGGGGATGGCGATGACTTGCATGCATGCTAGCCCCTTGGAGAATGGTATCTCGCTGGCACTTCTTCTGTTGTTTAAGTTGTGAGATGGATACTTTTTCATAAATACGCAAATTGCTTTAGGTAATTTACTTTTATCATAAATATTATACCAAAGTATAATAGTAATATGGTGAACAAAATTGGATGCACTCATTATTCACGTGTTTGTTCCATATTGATATGCTCCGTTTTAGATGAATTATTAACAGTAATGGACTAATTTTTATTGTGCTGACGTAGCGCTAAGTAATGATCCATTAAGAAATGAAGTTCAGTTTCGCCGAGGGTCAAGCAAGGCTCATGGAGTGAGGTAGCTTCGTGAATTAGTGGTTTCGGGAGAATAACGAAGTCTCACTCTCTTCAGGAGAGTAAAGATGCGTATCGTTATTAAAAGGGGTCGCGCTCGCCTTGGGTCGGACTCTGCAAATCAATATTCTTCGGATGGCCGTGGGCCGTCGCGTAAAAGTCTGTCCGTCATTGCTGTTCTGCTCAGTTCGGCATGCTTCACGGCCGAGGCCAATGCCCAGGCGGGAACGCCCAACCTGGTGAGCGCCTGCTCTGGCGTCAGCCTGCCGCGTTCCGTGGTGACGGGGATCATGACGCCCGTGATCAATGGCGTCGTCACGCCGATACAAGGTACGGTGAATCCGATCCTCGGCGCGGTCGGCGGCCTTCTTGGCATACCGAACCTCAATATCGATACGGTGACCCTGCTCAACAACGCAGCGTCAGGCGCGCCGATCACGCTGCAGGTTCTCAACGCCAACGGCACAGTGGTCGGCCCGGCCGATCGCTGCGATCTGCAGGCTGACTCGTTCGGCCTCAACACTCAGGGCGGCATCTCCATCGGCGGCAATCGCATCACTGGCCTGGGAACGAACGGTCGCGAGGCGGTGGCTGGCGAGATTAACTCGATCGCTTTCGGCAACTCCGCGGCAACTGATGCGACATCGGCCAATTCGATCGCGCTCGGAACGGCTGCGATCGTTGGCCCGAACGCGGCCGGCGGCATCGCCTTCGGCGCTGGCGCTCATGTAACCGCGGCCAACAGCATCGCGCTCGGCACCAATGCGCTCGCCAGCAGGGGGGCGCTCGCCGGTTATACGGCGCTCGGGCTGACCACGCCGCAGACGTCGGTCGGCGAATTCTCCGTCGGTGCCGCCGGCGCTGAGCGCCAGATCACCAATGTGGCGGCCGGCTCGGCTCCAACTGACGCAGTCAACGTCGCCCAACTCTCGGGGGTCGCCGCTCAACTGGGCGGCCTTTCCAATTCTGCCGTGCTTTATGACGGCGTCGACAAGAGCAAGGTCACGCTCGGCGGCGCGGCCGGCACGACGATCACCAATCTCGCGCCCGGTGCGCTCACGGCGGCGTCGACCGACGCGGTCAACGGCAGCCAGCTGTTCGCGACGAACGGTAATGTCACGACGGTCACCAACGCCGTCACCAACCTGACCACCAACATCCAGAACGGCTCGGTCGGCACGGTCCGGTATTCCAACCCCGGCACGCCGACGGTGCCGAATGGCGGGACACCCACCAACGACCTCACGCTGGTCGGCGCCGCACCCGGCGCGGTCGGCCTGCACAATGTCCGCGACGGTGTCGTCGCGGCCGGGTCGACTGACGCGATCAACGGTGGTCAGTTCAACACGCTGAGCAATCAGGTGGGAACATTGAACACTCTCGCTGTCCAGTATGACGATGCCACCAAGGCACGGGTGACGTTCGGCGGCACCGGGGCACCCGCCGTGGTGCTCGGCAATGTGGCGGCGGGCCTGCTGGCGACCGGCTCGACCGAAGCGGTCAACGGCGGTCAGCTCGTGGCCTTCGGCAACACCACCGCGGCGGCGCTCGGCGGAGCCACGACCTACAATCCCGCGACGAACAGCCTCCAGACCAGTCTGAGCTATGGCGGCACCAATTATGGCAGCGTCCAGGGCGTCTTCAGCGCCATCGACGGGGCGGTGAACGGCAGCGCCGGCATCCGCTACTTCCATGTCCAGTCGGCGCTAGGCGACTCGACCGTCTCGGGCACGAATAGCATCGCGATCGGGCCGCTGGCGAACGCCTCGGCCGCCAACAGCGTTGCGCTCGGCACCAATGCGCTCGCGGGCAGGGGCGCCCTTGCTGGCTATACGGCACTGGGGCTGACCACGCCGCAGACATCGGTCGGCGAAATATCGGTAGGTGCTGCCGGTGCAGAGCGCCAGATCACCAATGTGGCGGCCGGCTCGGCGGCCACGGATGCGGTGAACGTCGCCCAGCTGACCGGCGTCGCCAATCAGGTGGCGTCGCTCGGTGCGACATCAGTGCAATATGACGGCATCGACAAGAGCAGGGTCACGCTTGGCGGCGCGGCCGGCACGACGATCACCAATCTCGCACCCGGTGCGCTTACGGCGGCGTCGACTGATGCCGTGAACGGCAGCCAGTTGTTCGCGACGAACGGTAACGTCACGACGGTCACGAACGCCGTCACCAATCTGACCACCAACATCCAGAACGGCTCGGTCGGTACGGTCCAATATTCCAACCCCGGCACGCCGACGGTGCCGAATGGCGGGACGCCCACCAACGACCTCGCCCTGGTCGGCGCCGCACCCGGCGCGGTCGGCCTCCACAATGTCCGCGACGGCCTCGTTGCGGCCGGATCGACCGACGCGATCAACGGCGGCCAGTTCTTCACGCTCAACAATCAGGTCGGCGCGCTGAACTCCCTATCGGTGCAATATGACGATGCCACCAAGGCCCAGGTGACATTCGGCGGCACCGGGGCACCCCCGGTGGTCCTCGGCAATGTGGCAGCCGGCCTGCTGGCGACTGGTTCCACTCAAGCGGTGAACGGTGGCCAGCTGTTCGCAACCAACGCCAATGTCACGACGGTCACCAACGCCGTGACCAACCTGACTACCAATATCCAGAACGGCTCGGTCGGCACGGTCCAATATTCCAACCCTGGCACGCCGAACGTGCCGAATGGCGGGACGGCTACCAACGATCTTGCCCTGGTCGGTGCTGCCGCTGGTCCGGTCGGCCTGCACAATGTCCGTGACGGTCTCGTCGCAGCCGGATCGACTGACGCGATCAACGGCGGGCAGTTCAACACACTGAGCAACCAGGTAGGGACACTCAGCACCCTCTCCGTTCAGTATGACGATGCCACCAAGGCACGGGTGACGTTCGGCGGCACCGGAGCGCCTGCGGTGGTCCTCGGCAACGTGGCGGCGGGCCTGCTGGCGACCGGCTCGACCGAAGCGGTGAATGGCGGGCAGCTCGTGGCGCTCGGTAACACTACGGCGGCGGCGCTCGGCGGCGGCTCGATCTATGATCCGACGACGAACAGCCTTCAGACCAGCCTCAGCTATGGCGGCACCAATTATAACAGCGTCCAGGGTGTCTTCAGCGCCATCGACGGGGCGGTGAATGGCGGGGCGGGCATCCGCTACTTCCATGTCCAGTCGGCGCTTGGTGACTCGACGGTCTCGGGCACCGACAGCATCGCGATCGGGCCGCTGGCGAATGTCTCGGTTGCCAACAGCGTTGCGCTCGGCACCAACTCGACGGCGGCGCGTGGAGCGCAGGCCGGGTACAGCGCTCTCGGCGTTGCCACGCCGCAGACATCGGTCGGCGAAGTGTCGGTCGGTGCCGCCGGTGCCGAGCGTCAGATCACCAATGTGGCGGCCGGATCGGCGGCCACTGACGCGGTGAACGTTGCCCAGCTGACCGGTGTCGCCAATCAGGTGGCGTCGCTCGGTGCGACGTCGGTGCAATATGACGGTACCGACAAGAGCAAGATCACGCTTGGCGGTGCAGCCGGCACGACGATCACCAATGTGGCCCAGGGCGGTCTCTCCGCGACATCGACCGATGCGGTCAACGGTTCGCAACTCTACGCCACCAACGTGAATGTCGCGAACAATACGACCGCGATCAACAATCTCACCAACAGCATCGCGAACGGCAGTGCCGGGCCGGTGCAATATTCCAGTCCGGGCAATCCGACCACGCCCAATGGCGGTGTCCGCACCAATGACCTGACTCTGGTCGGTGCTGCCGCCGGTCCGGTCGGGCTCCACAATGTCGCGAACGGCTCGATCACGGCCGGCTCAACGGATGCGGTCAACGGCGGACAGGTCTTTGCCCTCGCCCAGGCCACGGCCAACGCCGTTTCCTATGACACCGACGGGGCCGGCAACCGGCTCAACACCATCACGCTGGCCGGTGGCACGGCATCGGCGCCCGTCACCATCGCCAATGTCGCTGCCGGCACGGTCTCCGCCGGTTCCACCCAGGCGGTGAACGGCGGTCAGCTCTATGTGACCAACCAGTCGGTGACGGCGGCCCAATCCACCGCCAACACCGCCCTCGCGCTGGGTCAGAATTCGATCCAGTACGACAATGCCAGCCGTACCGATGTAACGCTTGGTGCTGGCAATGGCGGTGCGCCCGTCTCCGTCCACAATGTCGCCGCCGGAACATCGGCGACAGATGCGGTGAACGTCTCCCAGCTCAACAGCAGCATCAACAACGCCCTGATCCAGGCGAACACCTATACGGATCAACGCCTGGCCGCGATCACCTTCGATATCCGCCAGGTGCGGAAGGACAGCTATGCCGGTACGGCTGGAGCGCTGGCCGCGGCCGGTCTGCCCCAGGCCTATGAAGCCGGACGCGGCATGGTGGCGATGGCCGGCGGCACGTATCAGGGCGAATCCGCCTTCGCGCTCGGCCTGTCCAAGGCGATGAGTGACGGGCACACGGTGGTCAAGTTCAGCGGAACCTATGACACCCAGGGACGCGCCGGTGGCGCGGCCGGTATCGGATATCAATTCTGATATGCGCCGGTGGGCGGCTTTGCCGCCCACCGAACTGACAAGCTCTACTGCCGAACCCTCAATGCAACGGGCCGATCTCATATATTGTGATCGGCCTGTTGTATGTCCGTCTTGTTCGGGTTGTTCAAAGTTTAAATATCATATATTATTTGGCTGAACTATAAAACCATCGGAATTGAATGTTTGTAGGGCCAGAATGGCCTAAATACTGTATTGGATATGCGGTTTGTTCCATGGCATGCGTCGCCATTTTAGAGTATATTTCTCTGAGTCAGATGGATCGTGATTCCCGAGTTTATCGTCTCGAAATTGAGTTGAGTGGGGCGAGGGAGAGTTTTCATGGGAATATCTTTTTTCCGAGAATTTCGGAATGGAAAGCATGATGACCGCGTTCAATTCGCCGCGCCGGTGGATACGCTTCTGTCTTCCATTGCCGAAAAAGCTTTGGTCGGCCGGCATTATCGGATTTACGGGGCAGGCGCCGATGGTCGTGCGATCCTTCTTACCCGGAGTGACCCGCCCTTGATTGTCGAGGTGGAGAGCAGGTCATTCGGGGCCGGCCGTGGTACCGCGTTCATCATCAACGCGGTCAGGCGGGCCCCGGTGAACGGCTGGCATTTGCATGATGAACTCGACCATTTCTGGGATCGGCCGATAGAATCCTGAAAAAGGTGTCGATTTGCGATACCGCTCCTGCAGCTATTCCAGGCGGAATGTCGCAGGTTGGACGGTGGCGTCAGCGTCACGAAAGTACCACATGTAAGTCATTCCCACCCCCCACCGAGGGCGATGAACAGGTCGATCTGGCGATCTACAAGGCTCGCGCGCGCGGCCGACAGGCTGGTTTGCGCGCCGGCATAGCTCGCCTGGGCGTTAAGCACGTCGAGGAAAGGCGTGCGGCCGAAACGCTGGAGTTTTTCGGCGTCGGCGCTTGCCTTGCCGGCCGCGCCTGCGGCCAGCTCCAGATCGGTCAGGCGATCGCGGGCGCGGGCGTAGGCCGAGAGTGCGGTTTCGGTCTGTTGGAGAGCAAGAAGCACCGATCCGTCGAAGCGCGCAAGGCTGGCTTCGGCATCGGCCCCCGCCTGGTCGACGCGGGCGCGTACCACTTTCCGGTTCGGGAACGACCAGGATAGCAGCGGGCCGAGGCTGAAGCCGAAGGAGGATGGTGCCAGCAGCTTGCCCGCGGGTCCTGCCGTGCCTGCCGATCCGCCGAGGCTGACCTTCGGGTAGAGTTCGGCTTCCTCGATCCCGATCGTGGCCGTCGCCGCCGCGAGGTCGCGTTCCGCCATACGGATGTCGGGCCGCCGCCTGAGGAGCATCGCGCCATCGCCCACCGGGATCGGGCGAGGGATGGAAGGGATAGCGCTGCAGCTCTCCACGTCCCGCGGATATTCGGCGGGCGGGCGGCCGATCAGCGCGGTCAGTTCGAACAGCGCCGCCCGTCGTTCGGCGAGGATGTCGGGGATGGCCGCGTTGGCGGCGTAAGCTGCCGTGCGTGCGCGGTCGATGTCGAACCGCGTGCCACGGCCGCCTCGTGCCATACGGATCGCCACGTCGAGGGTGGATTGCTGGATCGCGGCGACACGGCGCGCGGCGGCGAGCGATACGTTGGCGGTGCAGATTCGAGCATAGCTGCGCGTGACGGCGGCGGCGGCGACCACGCGCACATGGTCGCGCGCGGCCAGTGTCGCTTCGGCGTGCGCATTGGCTGCCTCTATGCCGCGCCGGATGCCGCCGGCGAGGTCGAGCGGATAGCCGATATCGAACCCGAGCGCGTAGCTGAAGGTGCCGGGCAGGCCGGCGGACGGGCCGCCGACGCGCGCGCCGAGCGCCTGGCCGGAGACAGCCGTGGTGACGGTGCGTCCTGCTTCGGTCTCGCGCACGATCGCGGTGGCGCGGCGCAGGTTCGCCTCCGCCGCGCGCAAGTCGGTATTGGCCGCCAGCGCTTCGGCGACATAGGAATCGAGCCGTGCATCGCCGTACAGCCGCCACCAATGGGCCGGCAGGTCCTCTGCGGTCGCCTGCGCGTCCTTTTGCCCCAGGAACGGTACGGCTGCCTCGGGGCGTTGGGCGATGGCGGTGGGCGGGACCCGATAGTTCGGGCCCGCGACGCAACCGGCCATCAGCAGCGCCGGGAGCAGCGATAGCAGGCGCTTCATGACCGGGCCCTTGTTGCGGCGGTTATGATCTCGACGGTCGCGGTCCGGCCGGCGATCAGCCTCGCGCCTGGGGGCACCCGATCGATATGGATGCGGACAGGAATGCGCTGTGCCAGCCGGACCCAGGAGAAGGTCGGCGCGACCCTGGGGAGGAGATTGCCCGTATCGTCGCGCTGGTCGTCGGCGATGGCGGCGGCGATGCTCTCGACGCGGCCGGTGATCTCGGTATCGTCCCCCATCAGCCGGATGCGGGCGGGATCGCCGATCGCGACATTGTGGAGCTTGGTCTCCTCGAAATAGCCCTCGATGCGAAGCGAGGCGGTGTCGACCAGCGCCATCGCCTGCGCGCCCGCTGCCAGATAATCGCCCGGATGGATATCGAGGTTGGTGACGATGCCGCCGACGGTCGCCCGGATTTCGGTCCTTGCCATGTCGACGGCTGCGACATCGCGATCCGCGAGCACGCGCTTCAGGGTCGCTTCCGATGTCCGGACCCGGGCGACATTCTGCTCCCGGGCCTCGGTGGCGACTAGGTCACCCAACGCGATGTCGCGCCGCGCTTCCTTGCGCGCTTGTTCCAGTTGGGCCTGCGCTTCCGCGATCGCGGCGTCGGCGCGCGCGATCGATGCGGTAAGCCGCGGGCGATCCAGCACGAGCAGAAGCTGTCCCGGCCGCACGATCTGGTTGTCGCTGACGAAGACCTGCGTCACCAGTCCGCCGACGTCGGTGGACACGCGCACCACGTCAGCGCGCACGCGTCCATCACGCGTCCATGATGCCTGTTCGTAGCGTCCCCACGCATGCCAGGCGATGACGGCGGCGACTGCGACGAGGCACAGCGTCAAGGCATAGCGGCCGAGAAGAGCGAGCAAGGATTTCATTGGAAAAGTCCGATGGAAGGCAGGAACTGCACGAGCAGACCGTAGAGGATGGCAAAGGTCGCGAGCTCGACCAGCGGGCGATAGGCGAATGCGCGGGCGATGCCGGCGATCGTGAAGATGCGCAGCACCACGACCGTGCCGACCAGCGCGACGATGGCGAGCACCAGCAGGCCGGGGATGAGGACGCCGCCGATATTCAGGTCGACGATCATGCCCCGCGTCCCGAGTTTCCTGCACCGCTCGGCGTCAGTGCCAGTTGCAGATCGATGAGCAGGTCGAGCAACCGCGAACGGTCTGCAATCGCGCTGTCCTGGATCCGCGCCATCAAGCTATCGGCGCGTTGCTCCAGATCGACGGTGTCGGCAGGTTTCGTCCAGCTTCCCGTGCCGAAGCGGACGGCGATCGCCGAAAGAAAGTCACTCGCGTCGTCGGCAATCTCGCCTTCTCCGCTGCGGAGCGCCTTACGGAGCTGACCGGCGGCGTGACCCAGGCTGAGATGGTGCAGCGTCTCGTCGAGGATATCCGGTGCCGCGCGTTGGGACAGTTGCAGCCTGGGAAGCAGCAGCGCCGTCCTGTCGATCATGAGGCTCGTCCAGCGCGCTTCGTCGGAGCCGCCGGCCAGGGCTCGCCGCCTGACATCCCTGCGGCTCAGGCGAAGCAGCCGATTGATCGCCACGTCGACCGGTACCGTCTGGAACAGGGTCATGCTGACCAGCGAGAAACCTATGCCCGCAAACAGCGCGAGGACGCTGTTGAGCGATTCGGCGAAGTCGCCGCCATATCTGGCGCCCAGTCCGGCGAGGATCGGGATGGTGAGCGTGACGCCGAGCGCCTTGAACGTCGTCTGCGGACGCGCCTGAAGCGATCCTGCCCATAGGAAGGCGGGCGCAAGAACCGCCACGAGCACCACGAAGTCAGTCACCCGGGGAAGGATCACAAAACTATAGGCGAGGCTGATTGCCACCCCATGGATCGAGCCGACCAGATATTTGCGGACATTCGGCGCTGGCGTGTCGACATTGCCGAACAACGCGCAGCTTACGCCAAGGATCGAGACAGCAAGCCCGCCGTCCGGCCAGGCCGACCAGATCCAGAAGCCGCAGCCGAGAATGATCCCCAGGGCGGCGCCCAAGGCAGCCCGCGCCGCCATCGGCGGATCGCGGTGATGGACATAGCCCCTTGCGGCGGACCCCGGCCACTGGAGCGATGCCGCATCGCGTGTCCGTCCGGGCGTCGCGATGTTCCGCGCGAGCTGATCGCAGTCGTACAGAAGACCGGTCATCTCGGCGAGACGGCCCGCGAGATTGGCGACGAGTCTTTCGCCCGGCTCCGCTTTGTCTTCACTCGTACGTGCTTGGAGCAACCGCGCGCGGCCGATGAGGTCGAGCGCGAGACCGTCCCGCTCGGCCGCGCCGGCCATGTCGATCCAGGATCGAACGTCGTCCAGCAAGGCGGTCAATTCGGCGCGCGCGTTTTCGTCGCCAACTGCTTCGATCCGCTCCTCGATTTCGGTCGCAAGCAGAAGCAGCCGGGCAAGACGGTCATGGATGAGCCGCAGCTTCCCGGCGTGCGGCGTAAACGGGGCCGGATCATAGGGAAGGTGCGCTGCAAGACCTTGCAGCGCGAGAAGATCCGCTGCGAGCTGAAAGCGATCGTGACGGGATGCCCTGGACGGCATGCCGTCCAGGGCATCCCGGGCCAGCCGTCGCGCGTCGCGTAGCGTTGCCGACAGTTTGTCGAGAAACGCGCCGCTACTATGCTTGGGGAGGACCAGGCGATGCACCAGCACCGCACAGAGGATCCCAAGTGATATCTCCTGTACCCGCAGCGACGCGGTGTCGAACACCGCGCCGGGATCTGCCACGCTGGGGAAGCCGATCAGGCTCGTGGTGTACCCTGCCAGGACGAACGCGTAGGCGCGTGGCGTACGATCGAGCAGCGAGAAAAAGAGGCAGAGCCCGATCCAGCCTGCAAGGACGACGCTGCACGCCATCGGACTGTTCACGAAGGTCGGTACGATCGCCACCGTCGCGATCGCGCCGCCGATTGTGCCGGCCAGGCGATAGACCCCGCGACTGAGCGACGCGCCGGCTGAGCCCTGCGAGACGATATAAACGGTGAGAATCGCCCAATATGGCTTCGGCAGCCCGATGCGCAGGGCAACGTAATAAGCCAGCATCGCTGCGGCAAAGCTCTTCGCCGAGAACAATATTGCGTCAGCGTCCGTCTTCCTTGCGGGCGCCCGCAGAAAGGAGAAGGCGCTGCGTGCCGCTGCCGCCATGTCGCCCGGATGCCGCAGGTTCGGAAAATGTGCGGTGATCATGGCTTGTTGATAGCGATTTGCAACAAGGCGCGAAATTCGCTATCCTGTCAAATAGTCACTAAATCTGGCCAAATATTATGTCCGCGGCGCGATCCGCCATCGCCACATTCGACCCCGATCGCACCGACTTGCCGGCGGTCGCCCATCAACTCGACTTCGCGGATCACGAGGGGGAGGTGCCGCGGCACGTGCATCGCAAGGGTCAGCTGATCATAGCGCTGCACGGCGCGGTCACCTGTACGGCGAAGAACGAGATATGGATCGTGCCGCCGAATTGCGGCGTGTGGATTCCAGGCGGGGTACCGCACAGCGCGAAGGCAACCGAGAACGCTCGGCTCAACTATCTGTTCGTTGAGCCGGGAGCGGCCAGCTTGCCCGAGGAATGTTGCACGCTCCTGATCTCCCCGCTGATCCGGGAAATGGTCGATCGACTGGCGCGGGAAGGTGCGGACTATCTCTCCGACAGCCATGCGGCACGGCTCGCAAGGGTGGCGCTGGACGAACTGGTCGGGATGCGGCGCGAACGCTTCAACCTGCCTGTCTCCGCCAATCCGAAAATCCGGGCAATCGCCGACGCGCTGACGGTCGAGCCATCCGACCGCAGTACATTGGGAGAGTGGGCAAAGCGCGTGGCGGTGAGTGAGCGGTCGTTGGCTCGATTGATGATCGCTGAGACAGGGCTGACATTCGGACGCTGGCGCCAGCAACTGCACCTTGTCATCGCACTGCGTGAACTGGCGAGCGGAGCGACGGTGCAGGCTGTAGCGAACGCGTTGGGCTATGAATCGGTCAGCGCTTTCATCACGATGTTCAAAAAGGCGCTGGGGAGCACGCCAACGCAATACTTCACGCGGCTCGGTAGCTCGCCACCCTTGTCGCCACCCCGGGGATTCCATCCGGACGAATGACCGGGCAAGCTCGATGAATGATATGTTGCGGGCTGAGCGAGAGGTGCGTCGAAGGCCTTGAGGTGAGTCGCCAGCCGCCGCGCTTGACCGTCGGGGCTTCATGGCATCCACGATGCGCCAGGCATCCGGCGGCGGCGTGCTGAAGACTGGCCATGGCAGTGCCCTGATATCTTCCGGCTCCGGACTCTTGTATTCCCGCCGGGGGCGATGCAACCCCTGCGCGGATGCACAGCGACACGGATCTGGAAACCATTCTGCTGGGGCCGGTTCTCGCTGACCGTGCCTGTGGCGATTGCGTGGCGTGCTGCACGGTCCTCACGGTGGATACGCCCGACTTCAAGAAGCCGGCGGGAACGCCTTGCGGTCACCTCACGTCGCATGGGTGCGGCATTCATTCGGTGCGGCCCCATATCTGCCGAACATGGTTCTGCGCCTGGCGAAGGGTCGCGGACATGCCCGACGAAGCCCGGCCGGACCGGTCAGGCCTTCTGGTGTCGCTCAATTTCGAGCACGAGCCGCGCAACTGCTTCGAAGGTGTTTCGATCAACGTCCGCGCGCTCGCCGGCAGTGACGCGATCGACAATGGCATGGCGGCAACCGTCCTCGACAGCCTGTGCGATCAACTGATCCCCGTGTGGTTCAGCGACGGGGCGAAGAAGATGCTGATGCACCCCGAGGACGAGGTCGCCCGCCTGGTCCTGTCGGGAGAAGCTGCCCCTGCGCATCTGCAGGATGAGGTGGCGGCGTGGCGCGAGCGCTATGGTGTGTTCGCGGCAAACGGCTAGGTCGGATCGCGCTGACAAGCCCACCCACAAGCAGGCGGCTTATCAGCGCGACGATCATGCTCATATCAGCTCAGCGTCCTCCGCGCCTCCGCGCGAACGATCATCTCTGGGCTGCCAACGGATCGGTTCTGAGCGTCGACGAACCCTGGACGTTGGCGCGCCGGTCGTCCCGCGTTCAGGGCTTGGCGTTGCCGGTCGAGCTAGGGCCGGAGTTCGTACGATAGCGATCGAACCAGGCAATAATCGCGGCTGCTTTCGCTGCTGACTGCGATGGCCTTGATGCGAGTCCGCCATGGCTCGCGCCCGGGACCTTGACCAGGGCGGTCGGCACCCCGCGGATTTGAAGCGCAGCGTAATATTGTTCGGATTCGGAGACTGGCGTGCGATAATCCTCGCTGCCGACCACCACCAGGGTAGGCGTTTTTACGTTGCCGACGAGGCTGAGGGGCGAGCGGCTCCAATAGCTCATCGGATCTTCCCAGGGCAGCTTGGTGAACCAATAGCGTGACGTGAACAGCGTATTGTCCATCGTCAGCGCTTCACTGACCCAGTTGATGACCGGCTTCTGAGTCGCCGCCGCCTTGAACCGGTTGGTCTTGCCGACAATCCAGGCGGTCAACACACCGCCGCCCGAGCCGCCGGTCACGAACAGATTGTTGGGATCGGCGGTCCCGTCGGCAATCGCTGAATCGACCGCCGCGATCAGGTCGTCATAGTCGGCGGAGGGGTAGGCCTTGTCGATAAGATTGGCGAACTCCGCACCGTAGGAGGTCGATCCGCGCGGGTTGGTCCACAGCACGGCATAGCCCGCGGCCGCATAGAGTTGGATGTCGGTTGCGAAACTCGGCCCGTAGGCGGCGTTGGGGCCGCCATGGATCTCCAGGATCAGCGGCACCCGCTGGCCCGGCACCCGGCCGGCCGGCGTCGCAAGCCAGGCGTCGATCGGTTTTCCGTCAGGCGCCGTCACGGCAATTTTCCGTACTGAAGCGAGCGCCTTCGATTCGGCCATCATCGCGTTCAGGTGAGTCAACTGGCGGGCTTTGCCGCCGGCCCAGACCCAGACGTCGGCGGGGGCTTCCGCATTGCCGCCCGTAAACGCGATGGTGCCACCGCGCGAGACGGAGAAGTCGCCGCCGGTATAGGGCCGGTCGAGACCGCCGCCCTGGACATTATCGACCAGTGGCGTGGTTTTGCCATCGAGGCCGATGCGCGCGATCCGGCGTTTTCCATGATCGTCATAGCTGGCGTAGAGTTTGCGTCCGTCCGCCGCCCAGACGACGTCTTCGATCCCGCGATCCAGCGATGCCGTGAGCGAACGCGGGCCGGCCGTGTCGCGGTCGCCGACATAGAGCTGGACGTTTTCATAGCTCCGCCGTTTGTCGTCGAAGCCGAGCCAGGCGATCCGGCTTCCGTCCGGGGACACGCGGGGCTGGGCGTCCGGTCCGTCGCGCGTGGTGAGGGTACGCATCGCGCCGCTGGCAACGTCGATGGCGATCACATCGGAATTCATCACCTGGCGATCGGCCTCCGGTCCACGGATCGCGGCGAACACGATCGTGCGTCCGTCGGGCGTCCAGGATAATGGCCCGCCATCGTCGAAGGCGCCGAAGGTGAGCTGTCGCGGTGCACCACCCTCCGCCGCGACCACGAACAGATGATCGCGGCCCGGCTTGACGTATCCGCCGCCGTCATTGCGATAATTGACCCGGTCGATGACGGTCAGCGGCTCAGCCCATTTGGCACCTTCGGGCTTTGCCGGCGCCTTGCCGAGCGTGGTCGGCTCGCCCGCAACGGTGGCTACATAGGCGATCTGCTTGTCATCGGGCGACCAGGCGAGCGCCTGCGGGTCGCCGGGAAAGCTCGTGATCCGCGCGCTGGCGCCTGTCGCGACCCAGCGGACGAACAATTGGGATCCTTCGCCATCGGCCGCGACATAGGCGATGCGCGTGCCGTCCGACGACCAGCGCGGGCTGCCTCCTTGCGCCGCAAAAGGCGTCTGGCGGCCGGATGCGACGTCGATCAGCCACAAGGACGACTGCATCCGGTCACTCATCACGTCGGCGGCGCGCCGGACATACACGATCGTCCGCCCGTCCGGGCTGATCTGCGGGTCCGCGGCGATCGACAAGCCGAACAGGTCAGCCCCGGTGAAGGTGCGCGTCGCTTCGGTGGGCGGCGCGGCGTTCGGCTGCTGCTGCGCGATTGCCGGGGTCGTTGCCAGGATCAGGAGTGCGAAGGGCAGGCGCAAGACGAGGCTCCTTGGATAATGTGCGCTCGATCATGCCCGATCGTTGCGGTGATGCAACCGCGAGATATTTCTCCCGGCGTGCGAATGTTCGACTTCGACATGGCTTGCTGTAAGTTGGAGTTGGATCGCTAGAGTTGAAACCACCCCGTTCGGCCCGAGTAGCCATCGAGCCTGTCGAGATGGCGTATCGAGGGGTGGGCGTTTCATGTGTTACCTTTGCACCGGTACGGCTCCCACTCGGCGCTACCTACAATGGTCTTGACCTCCTTTTGCCGCGCAGCCTGCTGGTGCGCCCCGATGCGCCCCGATGCGCCCCGATGCGCCCCGATATAAATTGCTGTCGATCATTTGGATGTTACCATTGTGGGCGGCTGTGATGGCGTTCATCAGCTGGTCCCACATGCCCGCTTTCTGCCATCGGGCTAAGCGGTTGTAGCATGTCGTGCGCGGGCCATAGCGCTCGGGCAGGTCACGCCAGGGCGCACCGGATCGCAGCACCCAGAAAATGACGTTCAGCGCGAGCCGGTCATCTATGCGCGGCACGCCTCGCAGCTTGTTGGAAAGCCGCAGCTTGATCATGCGCCATTCGAAATCAGTCGGGTCACATGGGCTCATGCCGATGCTGAATCTGCATTCAGCGAACTACAAAAGCAGCGAGGAGGTTATCGATACGATGGCAGATGTTTAGCAATGGCGGGTAGTCTGGGGTTCATGTCGATCTGCTTCGAAAAATCGCAAGATGCTTGGTTCGCGCAAGGCGGCAAATACGAGATGCACCGTGAAGGTCGGCGAGTCGGTCAGCGCTTCACCCTACTTGTGAATGGTCAGCGTGAAGCATCGTTCTTCGCATGGCCCGAACAGGCACCTGGTTCTGGCGGCCCAGAGTATACATGGACACTTGGGGTGTCGCATAAGACTGCGGAAACAGCAGTAGGTTTCGAAACATACGCTTCGCTGTTCACTTCTTTCTTGAAAGCCTATCAGAACACGACGGGGCTGCCGCTCGGCTCCGTGAACATTGCTTTTGATCCGGATATTGAAAGAAAAGCTCTGGATCAGTGGGGACCGTAGAAACGTAAGATTTTAACCGATATCGGACATTTCAGATTTAGCGGTTCACAACCTAATAGGAGGCGCGGGTTTCGCTGGACACATATGCTTGATTCAACAGGAGCATGAACAATGCTGGATGTAGCCCGGCGGTGCTTCGGCTTGCCGCCCGGCTCTTTCTCATTGTGGTTCGAATGCTGGAGGCATTTCTTCCGTTGATCAGCGGTAAAGTCGCGTCGTTTCCCTGAAATTCCCGCGCGTTTTTCCGCTGTTATGCGATAACAGGGAAAAACGTACTCAAGACGTTGGTTTCTGGTGTGAAAATACCGTTGAAAATCCAACATAACAGCGGAAGAAAAAACGGATCGGCGAACAGCGGCATCGCCGGCTTCAGGAAGGTCGCTGGCGGGATGCTGGCCTTTTGGGCGTTTGATGTCCTCGTCGCCGAGCGCGAAGCTGAATCAGCCGCATCTGCCAAAGCACGGTTGACCCCGCGACAAAAACCAAGCATCTGCGCCCGCCTCTGGCCCGATGGCGGAGTGGTGACGCAGAGGACTGCAAATCCTTGCACCCGGGTTCGATTCCCGGTCGGGCCTCCACTTCCTTGATATAAATCGTTTCCTCCCCTTGCGGGGCGAAGCGGAGTCCGCACCGATCCCGCTTGACGCGGGTCGGGTGCGCACGGGATGATCGCATCATGTTATCGATCTTCCTGACGCCAGATTATTTTCCGTTCGCGGTGGCCTTCGTCGTCATGCTGGGGATCGGTCTGGTCGAAGCGGTTGGTCTCGGGCTTGGTCATCTCGATCTCCATCCGGGCATTGACGGCCATGCCGATTTGGACGCGCACGGCGTGCTGGACTGGTTGGGCCTTGGCGGTGGGTTGCCGCTTCTGATCTGGCTGACCTCGCTGCTGTGCTGTTTCACGATCGCGGGCGTCGCGGTGCAGCAGATCGCCACGGGAGCCTTGGGCGCGCCACTTCACTGGGGCATTGCCTCGGCCGCCGCGCTCGCGACCGGCGGATTCGCCAATGTCTTCGTCGCGCATGGGCTAGGGCGAATCATGCCCGGCTACGAATCCAGCGTGATTGACACCGGGGATCTGCTCGGTCGTCGCGGGATCATCCTGGAAGGCACCGCACGCCGCGGCTTCCGGGCGCGCGCGCGGGTCGTCGACCAGCATGATCAGGCCCATTATGTCATGGTCGAACCTCATGACGACGCCGATACCATCGCACAGGGCGAAACCGTCCTGCTCGTGCGCCGCGAAGGCGTGATTTTCTATGCAATGCCGGAAAACCATCCGACCTTGCGCCCGCTGTTGTAACCACCCGCTGTTATGGCGACCTCTGTCAAAACGATTCGTCCTTAGGAGAACCCGGTGCCCGCATCTCTGCTGAACATCCTGATCTATGCAGGCATCGCCATTATCGGCCTGATCGTCATCATGCTGATCCTGACGCGGCTCTATCGTCGCGCCACCAAGGATGTGGCGCTGATCCGGACCGGCTTCGGTGGCGAGAAGGTCGTTCTCAACGGCGGCATTCTAGTCTTCCCCGTGCTGCACGAATTGATGCAGGTTCGCCTCACGACGGTGAAGCTCGAGGTATCGCGTCTCAACAAGGACGCGCTGATCACACTCGACAAGCTTCGCGTCGATGTGGTCGGCCTGTTTCACATCAAGGTGAAGCCCGACGCCCAGTCGATCGCCGCCGCCGCCCAGACGCTCGGCGAATCGGTCAACAGCCCCGATGCGGTGAAGGCGCTGCTCGACGGCAAGCTCGTCTCGGCACTGCGCTCGGTCGCGGCGACGATGACGATGGAGCATCTCCACGCCAACCGCGCCGACTTCATCCAGAAGGTACAGGAGGCGCTGATGACCGATCTGGACATGAACGGCTTCCAGCTCGAATCGGTCTCGATCACCCATTTCGACCAGACCGCGTTCGAGCATTTCAACGAGAACAACGCATTCGACGCTGAAGGCCTCACCGTGCTCACCCGCACGATCGAGGAACGCAAGAAGATCCGCAACGATATCGTCGCGACCAACCGGGTCGAGATCGAGCAGCGCAACCTCGATGCCAACAACCAGTCGCTTGAGATCGCCCAGGCGGCCGAGCAGGCGCGGCTGACTCAGGAACAGACGCTTGCCGCCCGCCGCGCGGAGCAGGCGACCGCGATCGCAACCGCAGAGGCCGAGCAGACCCGCCTCGCCGAGATCGCGCGCATCACCGCAGAGCAGGCGCAGACCGTGGCTCAGACCGAGGCCGACAAGGTCATCCAGACTGCGACTATCGCGCGCGACGGGGCGGTGCAGACGGCGACGATCGAACGCGACCGCAATATCGAACTCGCCCGAATCACGACGGCGGTGCAGACGGCGCAGAAGTCAGAGGAGGAATCGACGGCTACCGCCGCCGCCAACGAGGCGCGCGCGCATGCGATCCGCGCCGAGGAAAGCGTCGCCACAGCCAAGGCAACCGAAATCGCCAACCGTACGAAGAACGTCGCGGTTATCGCTGCTACGCAGAAGGCCGAGGAGGAGGCGGTCCAGATCACCGTCGCGGCCCGCGCCGAGAAGGAAGCCGCGGAAGCCCGTGCCATCGCGCTTCGCACCGAGGCGACCGCCGAGGCCGATGCCGAAAAGGCCCGTGCCGAGGGCCGTGAGGCAGCGTTCAAGGTCGATGCCGCCGGCCAGACGGCGATCAACGAGGCGACCAACGTCCTCAACGATGCCCAGACCGCATTGCTGGTCCGCAAGGCGATGCTCGAGGCGCTGCCGGGGATCATCGCCGCGGCGAGCAAGCCGATGGAGCAGATCGACAAGATCAGCATCGTCGACGCACGGGGCCTGCACGGCAATCCGGGAGCCGCGGATGGCGGGGAAGGGGGTGGCAACCTCGCTGACGCGGCGGTGGCGGCCGCGATGCGCTACCGCGTCGGCGGACCGCTTATCGACACGCTGATGGCTGAACTCGGCATGGGCGGCGCGACGATGAACAGCCTGCTGGGTGGCGCTGCGTCTGCCCCTGCAAGAAACGTCGGCGAAGAGGCGGATTCTTCAGAATAGGCGGCGGATGGTTTGTCACGCCTTCGGAGAGCGGTCGTCCCCCGTACCAAGAAGCTGTGTGCTGAAATCATCCTTGACCATTCGCCGCCCGCAGCCGCGGCAAACGCTTTCGCGTCGTCCGTCGACGAGGCGCGAATGCCTGCTCGATCGCACATGATGGCCCGTCGCGCATCGAAGCAGCTGGATAAGGTGCATCTGGAGTCCTCCCGTTGCTCTGACTCAGCGCCCCTGGTGCACGCTGCATAGCACAATGGAGATGACAAGGCATTGACGTATGAATGAATTCGTCCTGCCAATCCGTGCGTTCGCCCCATCGTGGCACTCGGACGCCGCCATGATAATATCGCTGCGGCCGCGCTTGGCGTGAAGGCAAGCGCGCGATACAAGCCGCGCAGCGACAACATGTGTATTGCATGACTAAAACAGTTGTGCGACAGGGTGACCCAATGGAAATGACCGCAACCGATTCATCTCGCTTCGAGGCGATGCGCCACGCGATGGTGGCAAGCCAGCTGCGTACCAACGCGGTAAGCGATCCGCGCATCGTGACCGTGATGGCCCGCGTCCCGCGCGAGGCGTTCCTGCCGGCCGAGGTGCGGGAGATCGCCTATCGAGACACCGCCGTGCCGCTTGGCCGCGCGCGGTTCCAGAACGTGCCGATCGCGACCGGGCGCCTGTTGACCGAGGCCTATCTGCTGCCGTCCGACCGGGTGCTGCTGGTCGGTGCGGCCGGGGGCTATACCGCCGCCGTGCTGGCCGAACTGGTCGCGCATGTCGTCGCGGTCGAAAGCGATCCCGTGCTCGCCGCCCAGGCGCGTGAGGCGCTTGCCGGTCGTGCCAATGTCACCCTTGTCGAGGGCCCGCTCGAAGCAGGGCACGCGGCCGATGCGCCTTATGACGTGCTGGTGATCGACGGCGCTGTCGAACATGTACCCGATGCGCTGGTCGCACAGCTCGCCGCCGGTGGCCGTGTGGTGACCGGCATCGCCGATCGCGCCGTCACCCGACTCGCATCGGGCCGCAAGTCCGGCGGGGGCTTCGGCCTGCTCGATTTCGCCGATATCGATTGCGTTCCTCTTCCGGGTTTCTCCCGGCCCAAGACCTTCACCTTCTGAAAGATGCCGCGACCTATGCGACGGATCCATTTGCTAACCGGTGTTGCGGTACTGTTGACAACGACAGCCCCGGTGGCGGCGGAGACGCTGCGCGAGGCCTTGGTCAAGGCATATAACACCAACCCGACGCTCGCGGCCCAGCGCGCCAATGTCCGCGCGATCGACGAGAATGTGCCGATCGCCCGCTCCGCCGGGCTGCCGTCAGTCAGCCTGACCGGCGGCTATACCGAGAATGTGCTCAAGGCGGCGAACAGCTTCGTGGCGCCCGACCGCCAGTTGACCGGATCGTCGACGCTTTCGGTTCCCATCTATAGCGGTGGCGGGGTGAAGAACTCGGTGCGTGCCGCTGAAACGCGCGTTGAGGCCGGGCGTCTCAGCTTGCGCGGTACCGAGGCTGATCTCTTCACCGCTGTCGTAGGCGCCTATATGGACGTCATTCGCGACGAAGCGATCGTCTCGCTTAACGAGCAGAATGTGAAGGTGCTCGACGTCAACCTGCAGGCGTCCAAGGATCGCTTCCAGGTGGGCGACCTGACCCGTACTGACGTTGCTCAGTCCGATGCCCGCCTGGCGGTTGCGCGCAGCCAGCTTCAGACGGCGCAGGCCCGGCTGATCTCAAGCCGCGAAAGCTATATCCGCCTGGTCGGTACGGCACCGGGAAATCTGGAAGTGCCGCCCGCACTGCCCAATCTTCCCGCTGATCCGGACTCCGCGGTCCAGGTGGCGGTTGATCACAACCCGGTGCTGCTCGCGGCGCAGAAGAATCGCGACGCCAGCGGTTTCGATATCGACGTGGCCCGCGCCAACCGTTTGCCGACGGTCAACGTCAATATCGGCGGCAACTATTATAATTATCTTGGGTCGCTCGGCTCGGGAACCGGCGTGGCTGTCGGTCAATCGGGCACTTCGGCTAGCGCCGGACTGGGATTGACGGTGCCATTGTTCCAGGGCGGTCGACCGGCCGCGCAGGTTCGACAGGCGCAGGAGCGTCGCGCCCAGGCCTCCGAACAGGTTACCGAGACGGAGCGCGGCGTAATCGCCCAGGCGCGCTCGGCCTATGCGGTGTGGAAATCGTCGCTTGAGGTGATCGCCTCGTCGGAAGTCGCGGTGAACGCGAACAAGCTCTCGCTGGAAGGCGTCCGCGCCGAGAACAGCGTCGGCAACCGCACGATCCTGGATATCCTGAACGCCGAGCAGGAACTGCTCAACTCGCAGGTGACGCTCGTGACGTCGCGGCGCGACGCCTATGTTGCCGGCTTTGCGTTGCTCGCGGCGATGGGCGATGCCGAGGCGAAGGATCTCGGGCTCGACGGCGGGCCGCTTTACGATCCGATCGCGCATTACAAGAGCGTGCGCGGCAAGATCTGGGATTATGGTTCGCAGCCGGATCCGGCCCTGGTCGGCACCAGCACCGTGCAGACGCCGGCTCAGGGCTCGGTCGTCACCCGGCCGCTCGATCCGATCCTCGATGCCCCTGTAGAACCCGCAGTTGACACGACGGGCCCGAATCCCGCAGGTGTCAGGAAGTAAGGACCGCTGACGAGCGGTCTTAGGGCACGGGGTTCGTTCGATGGGGGATATCAGCGCGGAGCCTTCGATGGAGGACATCCTCTCGTCGATCAAACGCATCATTGCCGAAGAAGGCGAGAGCGCCACCGCGAGCCGCGCTCGTCGCGTGGCGCGCACCACTGTCGCGCCGCGCATCGATCCCGCGTCGTTTGGGCATGACGAGATCCTCGAACTCAGCGATCCGGTGCGATCCATCGACGAGGAAGTTCCCATGATCGATGAGGAGGAACCGGTGGCCCGCTCGCCCGTTGTACCAGCCTCGATGGCGCCTCCTCCGAAGACACCCGCAATCCCAGTGACCCAGGCTGATCCGATCCTGTCGTCCCGTGCGGCCGAGGCGAGTCGGGGTTCGCTCGACGCGCTGTCGCGCATGGTCGTGAAGCCCGAGGTCCAGGGCAGCGACACGCTCGAGGCAATGGTGCGCGAGATGCTCCGCCCGATGCTGCGCGACTGGCTGGACGCCAATTTGCCCGCGATGGTGGAGACGATGGTGTCGCGCGAGATCGCCCGGATCACCGGCTCGCGCTGAGCTTTCGGCGTTGACTTGAATATGGCGGTGTCGTGCGCGACTCGCGCCCGTCGAGTGCGGTTTGAGACGTTTATCCTCGATACTCCCGATGGCTGCTCGATGCTGCCGTAATCTGAAATTGCGCGGTTACGATAGCGCGTCCCCCGATTGCGGGCCGCGCGCCCTTCTGCTCTATCGGGAGGCATGAAAATGCTTCTTTCCGCGAGTATCCTCGCACTCACCGCCGCCACCGCGCCTGCCTATGCGCGCCAGCTCACCATCGATGACGTCTCGATGCTCTCGCGCGTCGGATCGCCCACCGTTTCGAAGGATGGCCGCTGGCTCGTCTGGCAACAGCGCGAGACTGACCTTTCCGCCGATCGCGGCCGGTTCGACCTGTGGCGGCTCGATCTGACGAAGAAGGGGGCCGCGCCCGAGCACCTCGTCGCGGAGCCTGACGTCAACGAAACCAGCCCCCAATTCTCGCCTGATGGCAAGTCGGTGTACTTCCAGTCGGATAAGGGCGGCGATGACGCCGTCTGGGTGGTCGGGGTGACTGGCGGCGCGCCGAAACAGGTGACCGGCTTCAAGGGCGGGCTCAGCGGCTTCAAGGTCGCCCCGACCGGCGACAAGCTCCTCGTCTGGGCCGATCGTCGTCCCGGTGCCCCGAGCCTTGAGCCGGCTATAGTCAAGAAGGATGCGAATGCCGGTGCCGGCCGCACCTATGATCAATTGTTCGTTCGCCATTGGGATACATGGGCGGACGGCACCCGGTCGCAGCTCTTCGTCCTGCCGTTGACCGCCGAGGGTGCGGCTGGCAACGGCGTCGCGATCGAAGGCGCGCTGGTCGGCGATACGCCATCGAAGCCGATGGGCGGCGGCGAGGAGGTCGACTGGTCGGCGGACGGCAAGACCGTGTTCTTCGCACTGCGCGAGGCTGGCCGGATCGAGGCGACCTCGACCAATCTCGACATCTTCTCCGCTCCGGCGGATGGCTCCGCGGCTCCGACCAACCTGACGTCCGACAGCCCCGGCATGGACAATCTTCCCACGGCCTCGCCCGACGGCAAATGGCTTGCCTATTTCTCGATGAAGCGGGCAGGCTACGAGGCCGATCGCCAGGTGTTGATGCTGCGCGATCTGGCCACCGGTCAGGTCCGCGCGCTGACCGAAAGCTGGGACCGCTCGGTCGCCTCGATCACCTGGGCCGACAATGGCAGGACGATCTACGTCACCGCCGACGATACACAGGAAACCCCTGCTTTCGCGGTGGACGTGGCGAGCGGCAAGATCGCCCGGCTGACTCAGGAAGGGCATGTCTCCTCGATCAATGTCACGCCCAAGGGGCTGGTGCTGGCGATGAACAGCCTCACCGCGCCTGATGATTTCTACCTGCTCTCAGGCAAGAAGACGGCGCGGCTTACCTCGGTCAACGCAGCGAAGCTGGCCGATATCGAGATGCCGACGGTTACCCGCTTCAGCTTCACCGGCGCGAACAACGACATTGTCTGGGGCTATGCGGTGAAGCCGGCCGGCCTCGCCGCCGACACCAAGGTGCCGGTCGCGTTTATGGTCCATGGCGGACCTCAGGGGTCGAGCAACAATAGCTGGTCCTATCGCTGGAACCCCGCCGTGTTCGCGGGCGCGGGTTTCGGCCTGGTCGCGGTCGATTTCCATGGATCGACCGGCTATGGTCAGGCCTTCACTGATGCGATCCGCAACAACTGGGGCGGCTGGCCGCTCGAGGATCTGCAAAAGGGCCTCGCCGCAGCGACGACGAAATTCACCTGGCTCGACGGTGGCAATGCCTGCGCGCTGGGTGCTTCCTATGGCGGTTATATGATGAACTGGATCGAAGGGCAGTGGCCCGATCGCTTCAAATGCATCGTCCAGCATGACGGCGTGTTCGACGCCCGCGCCATGGCGTACGAGACCGAGGAGCTGTGGTTCGACGAATGGGAACATGGCGGCAAGACCTATTATGAGGATCCCGCCGCGTTCGAGAAATGGAACCCGGTGAACTTTGTCGACAAATGGAAGACACCGATGCTGGTCATCACCGGCGAGAAGGACTTCCGCATTCCCTACACCCAGGACCTTGCCGCCTTCACTGCGCTCCAGCGCCGCGACATCCCGTCGCGCCTGCTGGTGAATCCCAATGAGAACCACTGGGTGATGAAGCCGAAGAACAGCCGCCAATGGTATCGCGAGGTGCTCGGCTGGATGGACAAATGGACGGGGAAGAAGGTGCAATAACCCTTTCCGAAGATGGGTGGGGCTACTATCTTCAACTCGGAGGCCATGATGACCAAGGTGATGCCGAAAATCCGTGCCAGCGATTTGCAGACCAAGCGTATCCGCTCGCCGGACGGACAGATCATCGCGGTCAAGGTCGTTCAGTCCGATAGTGACACGCTTGAAGCGGATTTCCTTGCCGCCTTCCGGTCGAATGTGCGGCGGATAAGGGATGAACGCCGCGATCGGACGGTTGATGCAGCGGTCACTCCGGAAGGTTGAACGACCGATACTTTGGATCATTGCCGGGCCGAACGGGTCCGGCAAGAGCACGCTGTATAATCGTACCGATATCGAGGACTGGGGCGGTTCCGTATGGATCGTGAACCCCGATCTCCTGACCGCCAGATTGCAGACCGTGGAGAAGCTGGCGCTGGATGTCGCCAACGCGGCGGCGCTTGATCGCATCCAACGATGGCTGGATGCCTCGATCGAGGTTCACCAGACGATAGGGGTTGAGACGGTGCTCTCGACCTCGAAATATCGCGCCCTGATTGAAACGGCGCGCGGCAAGGGCTTCGAGATACGCATGCTGTATGTCGTATTGGATTCTGCTGACCTGCAACTCAGTCGGATCCAGATCCGCGTCGTGGAAGGCGGTCATGATGTCCCAAAGGAGAAGGTGATCGACCGGCGGAGGCGCTCCTTCGGTCAACTGGCGCTCTTTGCAAAGCATCTCGATCGCCTGATGATTTTCAACAATTCAACCGGAGCGCCTTCGCTGGCGGCGTATAAGCGGTTCAAGCAACCGCTTCAGCTTCTGGAGCAGCTTCCGATCGATCTGATGGCCGCGCTGGTTGCCGGTCAGGTAGCGATGGAGGAACGCGCCAGCGATTGACCGCCGCGTCGCCGCCGTTAAGGCCATTCGCATCATGACCGAGCTCCCGAAAACCTTCGACCCCGCTGAAATCGAGTCCCGCTGGTATGCGCATTGGGAGGGGGAGGGC
This sequence comes from Sphingomonas sp. QA11, assembly GCF_028473665.1. GTDB lineage: Bacteria > Pseudomonadota > Alphaproteobacteria > Sphingomonadales > Sphingomonadaceae > Sphingomonas > Sphingomonas phytovorans. The sequence continues at coordinate 1,566,789 of NZ_CP098774.1, forward strand.
CTGTTCCACCCCGATCGCCCGAGTGCCGAGCCCTGGACGATCGTCAACCCGCCGCCGAACGTGACGGGCAACCTCCACATCGGCCACGCGCTCGACAACACGCTGCAGGACATCCTCGTCCGCCACGCGCGATTGAAGGGCAAGGATGCGCTGTGGGTGGTCGGCACCGACCATGCCGGTATCGCGACTCAGATGGTGGTCGAGCGCAACATGGCGCTTCATCAGCAGAAGCGTACTGACTTCACCCGCGAGGACTTCATCGCGAAGGTCTGGGAGTGGAAAGCCGAGAGCGGAGGCAGCATCACGCGGCAGCTTCGCCGTCTCGGCTGCTCGATGGACTGGGCGAACGAACGCTTCACCATGGACGAAGGCTTCAGCAAGGCTGTGCTGAAGGTGTTCGTGGATCTCCACAAGCAAGGCCTGCTGTACCGCGACAAGCGGCTAGTGAACTGGGATCCGGGCCTCGGCACCGCCATCTCCGACCTTGAGGTCGAGACGCGCGAGATCAATGGCCAGTTCTGGCACCTCCGCTATCCGCTGGAAGATGGCAGCGGCCACATTTCGGTCGCTACCACCCGGCCGGAGACGATGCTGGCCGACATGGCTGTTGCGGTGAACCCGACCGACGAACGCTACACGGCGCTCATCGGCAAGAACGTCAGGCTGCCGATCACCGGCCGCCTTATCCCGATCGTTGCCGACGAGCATGCCGATCCCGAACTCGGCTCTGGCGCGGTGAAGATCACGCCGGGCCACGACTTCAATGATTTCGAGGTGGGCAAGCGCGCCGGGTTCAGGGCCGGCGACATGCTCAACATGCTCGACGCAAAGGCGGAGGTCACGCAGACCGCTGACGGGCTGATCCCGGGCGACCTGATCGGTCTTACCAGCGCCGAGGCGCGCAAGCGGGTCGTCGCGCTGATCGAGGCCGCGGGATTGCTGGAACGAGTCGAGGATCGCGTGATCCAGACGCCGTTCGGCGACCGCTCCGGCGTGGTGATCGAGCCGTGGCTGACGGACCAATGGTATGTCGATGCCGCGACGCTGGCGAAGCCGGCGATCGAGGCGGTAAAGTCCGGCGCGATCAAGGTCGTCCCCAAGACCTGGGAGAAGACCTATTTCAACTGGATGGAGAACATCCAGCCCTGGTGCGTGTCGCGCCAGCTCTGGTGGGGGCACCGTATCCCGGCCTGGTATGGCCCCAAAATCGAAGCCAATGATCAAGGGTTCAAGGTACATATTGTCGAAGGCGGTGAAACTCCTTGGTGGAATTTTGTCTACCTAACGGAAGCGGAGGCTATCGAAGGTGCTCGGCAGAAATACGAACAGATCACAGGCCTATCCGTTCAATTCCGAATAATCGACCAGTCGGAGGTCAAATATCAGTTTGATGGAAGTTTCGTCCGAGCAATTGATGCTAAAACGCTCGAAGTGGATTTGTTTCGCGAGACTGATGTTCTCGACACCTGGTTCTCATCCGCACTCTGGCCCTTCGCGACACTTGGCTGGCCTGAGGACAGCAACCCGACGCTCCATGGCCGCTACCCCAATGACGTGCTGATCTCCGGCTTCGACATCCTGTTCTTCTGGGATGCGCGGATGATGATGCAGGGCATGCACTTCATGAAGGACGTGCCGTTCCGCACGCTCTACCTTCACGGCCTGGTCCGCGCGGCGGACGGGCAGAAGATGTCCAAGTCCAAGGGCAACACGGTCGATCCGCTCGGCCTGATCGACAAATACGGTGCTGATGCGCTGCGCTTCTTCATGGCGGCGATGGAAAGCCAGGGCCGCGACATCAAGATGGATGAGAAGCGGGTCGAGGGGTATCGCAACTTCGCGACCAAGCTATGGAACGCCGCGCGTTTCTGCCAGTCCAATGGTATCGGCGCCAGCACCACGCTCGAGGCGCCCGAGGCTGCGCTGGCGGTCAACCGCTGGATCATCGCGGAGACGATCGAGACGGTGCAGGCGGTCGATATCGCGCTGGCAGACTATCGTTTCGACGGCGCGGCGAATGCCATCTACCAGTTCGCATGGAGCCGTTTCTGCGACTGGTATATCGAACTGATCAAGCCGCTGCTCGGCAACGCGGAAGGACCGGCGACCGGCCCTGAGGCCGACGAAACGCGCAAGGTTGCTGGCTGGGTGCTCGACCAGATGCTGGTCCTGCTCCATCCGTTCATGCCGTTCATCACGGAGGAACTGTGGCATGCCCTGGGCGAGCGCGAGTCCGATCTGATCGTCGCGAAATGGCCAATGGCCGATGCCCGGTCGATCGATCCTGAAGCGAGCAAGGAGATCGACTGGCTGATCCGCCTCGTCAGTGACGTTCGCGCGGCGCGCAACGAATTGAACGTCTCCCCCGGCGCGCGCATGCCCTTTCATGTTCGCGATGCCGATGCGACGACCCTTGCGCGGCTGGACCGGCAGGCCCCGGCAATCGCGCGACTGGCGAGGATCGATCGGGCCGAAGGCGACGCTCCGGCAAGCGGTGCGGTTCAGGTGGTTATCGACGAGGCGACTTTCGTCCTCCCGCTTGAGGGCGTGATCGATCTCGACACGGAACGGGCCCGCCTGACCAAGGGGATCGAGGCGGCTGCCAAGGAACGCGACTCGCTTGCCGGCCGGCTGGGCAATGCGAGCTTCGTCGAGCGGGCCAAGCCCGAGGCGGTCGAGAAGGCGCGCGCCGATCACGCGGAGAAGTCTGCCGAGGCCGAACGCCTGACCGCGGCGCTCGCGCGGCTGGGTTAAACCTCTTCCCCTCCCTGCAAGGGAGGGGCTAGGGGTGACCGAGAGAAAGTCGGGGGCTCCCCGGCTTTTTCTTCCTGCCCCATGCGAGACGCGCGCTCGCACCCACCCCAACTCCTCCCTTGTGGGAGGCGAGTGAGAGACGCGATGGCCCCACCTCCTTCCCGTCCCGGTCAACGCGACCTCACCACGGGGCCGATCGCGGCTACCTTGCTTGCCTTCGCCTTGCCGACGCTTGGGTCGAACATCCTCCAGTCGCTCAACGGATCGATCAATTCGATCTGGGTCGGGCGCTTCCTGGGCGAAAGTGCGCTAGCCGCGACATCGAACGCCAACATCATCATGTTCCTGATGTTCTCCGCCGTGTTCGGCTTCGGTATGGCGGCGACGATCCTCATCGGCCAGTCGGTCGGGCGTCACGACATCGAGGCGGCGCGGCGTGCTTTCGGGTCCACGGTCGGCCTGGTGGTCGGCGGCGCGGTGGTGATCTCCGTCCTCGGCTGGCTGTTCACGCCGCAGATCCTGCGTCTGCTTGCTACTCCCGGCGATGCGCAGAATCTGGCACGCGACTATCTTCGCGTGATCTTCCTCGGCCTGCCTTTCTCGATGCTGGGTGTGCTGATTCAGATGAGCCTGCGTGGCACGGGCGATTCGCTGACTCCCTTGTGGTTCATGCTGCTCAGCGTGTTGATCGACAGTAGTTTCAATCCACTGCTGATTGAAGGAATCGGTCCGTTCCCGCGCATGGGGATCGCGGGTTCGGCCACGGCGACGTTGATTGCCGGTATCGTTTCCTCGGCGGGGCTTCTCATTTACGTCTATTGGCGCGACCTCCCGATCCGCCTGCGCGGCCACGAACTGCGCTATCTGATTCCCGAGATGGCGCTGGTGAAGACAATCGTCGCCAAAGGGTTGCCCATGGGAGCCCAGATGCTGGTGATGTCGACCGCCGGGCTCACCATGGTCGGGCTGGTCAATCGCCTCGGCGTCGAAACAGCCGCCGCCTATGCCGTGTCGCAACAGCTCTGGACCTATATCCAGATGCCGGCGATGGCGATCGGCGTCGCGGTCAGCAGCATGGCGGCGCAGAATATCGGCGCGGGCAAATGGGAACGGGTGAACGCCATCACCCGGGCCGGGATAATCTATAACACCGCCATCACGCTCGCCGTGATCGTCGCGATCATCCTGTTCGACCGGCAGGTGATGGCGCTGTTCGTCGGCAGCGAAAGCCCGGCAATACCGATCGCGCGACACATCCAGCTTATCGCAAGCTGGACCTTCGTGATGTTCGGCGCGACGATGGTGCTGTTTTCGACGGTACGCGCGAATGGCGCCACGATGGCGCCGCTGGTCATCCTGGCGATCGCCTTCTATCCGGTCCGGATCGGGTTCGCACTCCTCGGCCCACGGCTCATGGGGCCAGATGCCCTATGGTATTCCTTCCCGCTTGGATCGCTCGTCTCGCTGTCGCTCGCGATCCTCTATTATCGCAGTGGCCATTGGCGCGAGCAGGTGCTGATCGTGCCACCCAACTCCGAAGAGGCTGGGGAGCAGGCTCATGCGGCCGGCGAACCGGCGGGACGGCTGCATCCGACGGGCTGAGCCTGCGCCGGCAAGGCTCAGGTCTGGTCTATACGATCGTTTAGTGGAAATAAGTCTTTGATAAATTTATATATATTGTGAAATCCCCGCCTTTGTGAAGGGCTGCTCCGCCGCTCGTGATCGGCGCTGAAATGTCAGTGACCCTACTGACATTCCCAACAAGCCCCTGATTCCGCTTTCCGCGATTCAACCGCGCGACATTCTTGCCTATCCGTTATCTGCGGGCCTGAGCAGGGAGTCGCCCAGCCCCGGGCTTGCACAGGCGGGCGGGAGGGATCAAAAGCCGCGCATGTCCGCTCAATACCCCGCTCTTCGCCTTCGCCGGACCCGCGCTTCGGCGTGGAGCCGTCGCATGCACGCCGAAACCGTGCTCACCCCGGCCGACCTGATCTGGCCTTTGTTCATTTCCGAGGGCGAGGGCGTCGAGGAGCCGATTGCGAGCCTGCCGGGCGTGTCGCGCTGGTCGGTCGACAATGTCGTCGCCCGCGCGAAGGAAGCCCGCGATCTCGGCATACCGTGTATCGCCCTGTTCCCGAACACGCAGGCCGATCGCCGGTCCGATCACGGCGAGGAGGCACTGAACTCGGACAACCTCATGTGCCGCGCGATCCGCGCGTTGAAGGATGCGGTGCCCGAGGTGGGTGTCCTGACTGACGTCGCGCTCGATCCTTATACCAGCCACGGCCATGACGGGCTGCTCGACGATACGGGCTATGTGCTCAACGACGAGACGGCTGATGTGCTGGTCGGCCAGGCGCTCAATCAGGCGGCGGCGGGCGCTGACATCATCGCGCCAAGCGACATGATGGACGGCCGCGTCGGCCTGATCCGCGCGGCGCTGGAAGGCGAGGGCCGCACCAACGTCCAGATCATGGCCTATTCAGCCAAATACGCCAGCGGCTTCTACGGCCCGTTCCGCGACGCGGTCGGTTCGCGCGGGCTGCTCAAGGGCGACAAGAAGACCTATCAGATGGATTCGGCCAATGCCGAAGAGGCTCTGCGCGAGGTTGCGCTCGACCTGGCAGAAGGGGCGGACAGCGTGATGGTCAAGCCCGGACTACCTTATCTCGACATCATCCTGCGGGTGAAGAGCGAGTTCCAGATACCGGTCTTCGCTTATCAGGTGTCGGGCGAATACGCGATGATCGAGGCGGCGGTCGCTGCGGGCGCCGCCGAGCGCGACGGTGTGGTGCTTGAAACGCTGATGGCATTCAAGCGTGCCGGCTGTTCGGGCGTGCTTACCTATCACGCGGCGCATGCGGCGCGTCTTCTGAACGCGTGATCGAGACCGGACGCCTGCTTCTGCGGCCGCCGACGGCGGCGGATCGCGCGATGCTGCATGCGATGTGGGCGGACCCCGTGGTCATGGCCGATCTCGGCCCGGTCAAATCGCCGGAAGACAGCGATGCGACGATCGCGCGTCACGCCGCATATGGCGTCAGGCGCGGGTTTGGCTTTCACGTCGTCGAGTTGCGCGAAGGTCGCGAACCGATCGGTTTCTGCGGCCTGAAGCCGGGTGCCGAGGGCACGCCGATCGAGGGTGAGATCGAGATCGGCTGGAGCCTCGCCCGGCCCTGGTGGGAGAAGGGCTATGCGTTTGAGGCTGCTTCCGCCTGCCTCGACTGGGCGTGGGTAAACACCCCGGCACTTCGGGTCGCCGCGATCACCGCGGCGCGGAACCTGCGCAGCCAGATCCTGATGGAGCGACTCGGCATGGTACGACAGCCTGACGATGACTTTTTCCATCATCTGTTCGCACCCGACGACCCGCTCGGGCAGAGCGTCGTGTTCGCGATACACCGGCCGGGAGACACCGCATGATCCACACCGACCGTCTCGTCCTGCGCCGTTGGCGCGAGGCGGACGTCGAGCCTTTTTTCGCCATCTGCTCCGATCCCCGGGTGATGGCGACGATCGGGCCGCTCCAGACGCGTGACGAGATCGTGGCGGCGGTCGCCCGGCAGAACGGTTTTCAGGACCAGCACGGTTTCTGTTTCTGGGCGATCGAACGTCGCGAGGATGCTGCGATGGTCGGCTTCTGCGGGATCAAGCCCGGTGCCGAGGGCACGCCGATCGAGGGCGAAGTCGAAATCGGATGGCGGCTTGGCTTCGCTGACTGGGGCAAGGGCTATGCGCGCGAAGCCGCGACCGCGTCTCTGGAGTGGGCGTGGGATCGTCGGGATATTTCTGCTGTCGCTGCAATCACGACGGTGGGAAACAGCCGCAGTTGGGGCTTGATGGAGCGCCTCGGCATGGTCCGCGCCTCGGGTGAGGATTTCGATCATCCCGGCGTGCCCGACGACAGCCCGCTCAAACCCCACATCGTCTATCGCATTGCGCGGCCCGCCTGATGGTGGGCATTGCCGTGCCGGTGCGGTTTGCCCGGCCCTTGTTCGTCGTGACGATCCTGGCGGGGTCGTTCCTGCTGTTCCTGGTCCAGCCGATGGTCGCGCGCATGGCGCTGCCCCGGCTCGGCGGCGCGCCCGCCGTCTGGAACTCGGCGATGCTGGTCTATCAGGCACTGCTGCTCGGCGGTTACGCCTATGCGCATTGGCTTGGCCGGGTGACGCCGCGCTTGCAGGCGGCGATCCATCTCGCGGTGCTGCTGATCGCGGCCCTGTGGCTGCCGATCGGCCTGATGGCGACTCAATTGCCAGCCAACGCCCAGCCAACCATCTGGGTGCCGTGGCTGCTCGGTGCGTCGATTGGCCCGTTGTTCTTCGCCATCTCGGCACAGGCGCCGCTGCTGCAGCGCTGGTTCAGCGTGTCGAGCGAGGGGGAAGATCCTTATGCCCTTTATGCTGCGTCCAATTTCGGCAGCTTTGCCGGTCTGATCGCCTATCCTTTGTTCGTCGAGCCCGGCTTGGCGCTCAACGGGCAGAGCAGGCTGTGGACCATCGGCTATATCGTCGTAGGCGTGCTCGTCACGGTCTGCGCGATGACGCTGCCGAAGATGAAGATGCGGATCGTCGACGGGCCGGTCGCGGAAAGCGCGCCGCCGACCCGCAAGCGAATCGCGCACTGGATCGCTTTGGCCTTCGTGCCTTCGGGCCTGATGCTGGCCACCTCGACGTACATCACGACTGATGTCGTCGCGATGCCGCTGCTGTGGGTGCTGCCGCTTGGCCTGTATCTGCTGAGCTTCACCATCGCCTTTGCGAGCCGGCGCGGCCCGGCGGATTTGCTCACAAGGCTCGCTCCGGTCGTCATCCTGCTGATCGGCGGGGTGCTGGTCGGCGGGTTGCAGGGCAAGCCGTGGCTCAACGCCGTGCTTGCGCTGGTCCTGCTGTTCATGGCCGCGGTGGCTCTACACACCGCAATGTACCGGCTGCGTCCGGAGGCCGACCGGCTGACCGGCTTCTACCTAGCCATGTCGGTCGGTGGCGTGCTGGGCGGCGTGTTCGCCGCTCTGATCGCTCCGCTGGTGTTCGACTGGACCTATGAATATCCGCTGCTGGTGCTGGCTGCCGGGGTGCTTGCGCCCCAGAGCTTCCTGATTCCCGAGATCGGCATGTTGTGGGAGCGAAACCGGCAGTATCGCCGCTTCATGACGGTCGCGGTGGCGCTGCTGATGTGGGCAGTCATCCTTGTCGTGTTGAACAGCCCGGGCGCTGAATCTGACGATTCGGGGCCGGTCCAGGGGATTGTGTTCGTCGTGATGGTCGCTGTCGGCGTCTTCACCATCGGTATGCGCGGTGCCTTCGTCATCGCACTGGCTGGCGCGTTGATCGTGTTCGGCGGTTACCGCTCGATCCTGCTGTCGTTCGAACCGGGTGCCCGGACGCGCAGCTATTTCGGTGTCTACACGATTCGCGACTATGAGGAGATGCGCCAGCTCCAGCACGGCACTACCGTGCACGGCACGCAGCTGCTCGGTAGCGTGGGGCGTGAGCGAACGCCGACCGCTTATTATGTTACTGGCTCAGGCGTGGGACAGGCAATGCAGGCGGCACCTGCCTTGTTCGGCGATCACGCCCGAATCGGCGTCGTCGGCCTCGGGGCGGGAACGCTCGCCTGTTACGCGCATCCAGGCCAAAGCTGGCGCTTCTACGAGATCGATCCCCTCGTGGTGCATATCGCGCGCGACACGGGGCAGTTCACCTTCCTGAAGAATTGCCTGCCGAACCCAAGGATCGAGGTCGGCGACGCTCGGCTCAACCTTGCCGCCGAAGCGACCGGTTCGCTCGACCTGCTCACCCTCGACGCCTTTTCGTCAGACGCGGTGCCGATGCATCTGATGACGCGGGAAGCGTTCGACACCTATGGTCGGGTGCTCGCGCATGACGGCGTGCTGCTCTTCCACATCTCGAACAAGTTTCTCGACCTTGAACCGGTCGTGTCGGCAGCGGCCGCCGCCGGTGGATGGAGCGCGGCAAAGCTGCTTTACTTCCCGGGCCCCGATGTTGAGGCGCCCCGCGCCGTATCCTTCTGGGTCGCGCTGTCGCACGATCCGGCGACGATCGCGGCCCTCAAGGCACGCGATGCCAAATGGCGGCCGCTCAACCGCTATCCGGGGTTCACGCCGTGGACCGATGATTATTCGACGATCGTACCGCTCGTGAAGCTGTTCCGTAAGCCGTAGGGCAACCTCAGGTTTCGGGGAGCATCGCCTGGATGGCCGCGATTCGCGCGGACTGGGTCTGGAGCTGCGCCTCGGCCGCGGTGCGCAACGAATCGATGCCGGGATAGTCGGGTTCGCCGGCGGTCGCGCGTGCGATCGCCAGATCCTCGATATCGGTAAGGACGGCGGAGGTAGTTGCGCGATAGCCGTCAAGTTCGGCCAGTGCCGACTGGGCGGTGATCCAGCCCTCGCTGCCGGCCGGCTGGCCCTTCGCCGCGACGGCGGCCCGTTCGGCACGATCGGCGGCAGGGGCGAAAGCTGTCGCCGATTCGTCCAGCGTCACCTTCATTGCGGCGAGCTTTGCATCGGTCGGCGCGTCGGGAGTCGCTGTTGCCGGCGGAGATACTTCCGGTTCGGTGAGGCTCGTCGTCTCGACCGGCCGTGGCAGCAGCGAGGGATAGCGAGTCGTCGACCGTGCGGCACACCCGCAGAGCAGGGCAAGGCAGGCAAGGGGGAGGGCGCGTTTCATGCCCTTTCGCTCTATGCGGCAAATAAGATGTGCGCAACGCACGCAACACACTTGCGCCCCGCGAAAGACGCATCTATGTGCCCACTTCCCAAGCGCCCGTAGCTCAGCTGGATAGAGCATCAGACTACGAATCTGAGGGTCGGACGTTCGAATCGTTCCGGGCGCGCCAAGGTTTAGATAAGCCGGAATTTCCCCATTTGCGGGGAATTCCGGCTTATTCTTTGGTCAAGATTCCTGTATCAGATTCGGGCGCCAGTCTGACCGCCTCAAACCAGACCGCCCCCTGCTAAGCCGCAGAGAGTTTGTTGAACTCGAGGGTGAACACGGCGCCGCCTTCAGCGTGATTGCCCGCCCGGACGCCGATCTGCATCGCGTCGGCAAAGCCCTTCACGATCGCCAGCCCAAGCCCACTACCACCTTCTCGATCGCTGCCTGCGCCACGTGTGAAGATTTCGAACAGGTCCCGATCCGGCATCGGGAGCCCCGGGCCGTCGTCGCGAATCGCGATCGTCACCGCGTCGGCAGTCCGGCGGCCCTCGATCGTGATCGTGCCGGTGGTGCCGCCATGCTGCGCTGAATTGACCAAGAGGTTGATCAATATGTGGTGAAGCAGGGTAGCGTCAGCCTGCACGAGCGGCAGGTTGGCCGGAACCTGGAAATCGATATGCTTGCTGCGCAGCAGGTCCTTCAGGTCGTGGATCGCGCCGCTGACCGCGTCGGTCAGGTCGGTCGGCTCGATCGACAGTTTCAGCGCACCGGTATCAAGCCTTACCATGTCGAGCAGATTGTCAAGGAAGCGCCGCAGGCGCTGCATCTCGGCGCGCGCGACGGGGATGGCGGCCGAATTGGGATGCTCGGCCGACACGCTCTCGATCGCTGTCGTCACGGCGGTCAGCGGCGTGCGCAGGTCATGGCCGATCGACGACAGCAGGGCCGCGCGCAGCCGGTCGCGCTCCTTGAGCACTGACAGCTCGCGCATCTCGTCCTCAAGCCGCAGCCGTTCGTGCGCGAGCGAGGCTTGACCGACCAGAGTTGAGAGCAGCACCGCGCGATCCGACGGAACGGGATCGCTCCCGTCGTTTCGCGCAACGCCAAGCACCCCCAGCACGCCGAGCGACGTCTTGAGCGGATGGAACTGCCAGTCCGAAGCGTTGAGCGTCACGGTGCCGTATCCGGCGGTCTCGCCGCGCTTGAATGCCCAGTCGGCCGCGGCGACGTCGATTGGGGTGAGCCCGCTGGCCGGTGGCGCGGCCGCCATGATCTCCGGTTGCCCGCCCCGATCCGCCAGCAACACGGCATTGACGTCGAGCAGCCGAGACACCTCCTCGCACACCGTGTCGGCGGTGGTCTGCGCGTCCGATACTCGGGTCAGAGCCTGGGCGAAGGCGGCGAGCGCTGCGTTTTCCCGCGCGCTGCGCACGCCGATCGCCGCGCGCGAGCGCATCCCACCGGTCAGCCGGCTGGTGAAGGCGGCGATACCGATCAGGATCAGCACGGTCAGCACGCTTTGCGGGTCGGCGATGGTGAAGGTGTAGAGCGGCGGCAGAAAGAAGAAGTTGAAGGCCAGCGCGGCGAGCAGGCCGGCGGCCAATCCCGGCTTCAAGCCGTAACGGCTGGCGGCGGCGACCACCGGCAGCAGATAGATGAGGTCGACCGCTCCCGTGCCGATCCAGGGTTCGACCAGGCGGGCGAGCAGTGTGGTCATGGCGACGAAGGCGACGACCGCGCCATAGACAGCAGGCTTCGCATCCCAGCGAAGGGCCTTTCGGGGGCGTCGCGACGGTGCGGGCGCGCCGGCTGGAATGACGTGGATCGCCAGCCCTTCGACATTGCGCAGCAGTTTTTCGACCACTGAGCCATGGCGTAGTTCGAACCACCAGCTCCGTCGCGACTTGCCGATCACCAGCTGAGTCGCGCGCATGCCCTCTACCTGGGCGTGCAGGCCGTCGATGACGCTTTCGGCTGGCACGGTAGCGATCGTTGCGCCAAGGCTTGCGGCGAGCCGGAGCGTGGCCGCGATTCGCGCTTTCTCTTCGATGCTGAATTCTTCAGCGCGGGGCGTCTCGATGTAGACGGCGGTCCAGGGCGCGCGGAGGGCGTCGGCGAGGCGCTTGGTCGTCCGCACCAGCGCTTCGGCACCGGGCAGTTCGCTGACGGCCACCAGCACCCGCTCGCCGGCCGCGAACGCGCCTGATAATGCGCTCGCATCGAGATGTTCGAGCATCTGCCGGTCGACACTCATCGCCGCGCGGCGAAGCGCCATTTCGCGCAATGCCGACAGATTGGCCTTGGAGAAGAAATGGCCGAGTGCGCGAGTCGCCTCGGCGGGGATATAGACCTTGCCGTCCTTCAGCCGCTCAATGAGCTCGTCGGGCGGGATGTCGACGACCTGGACCTCCGCGTCCTCCAGGACGCTGTCGGGCACCGTCTCGCGCACCCGAACCCGGGTGAAGCTGGCGACCACGTCGTTGAGGCTTTCGACATGCTGGATGTTGAGGGTCGAGAAGACGTCGATGCCGGTGTTGAGCAGTTCCTGGATATCCTGCCAGCGCTTCGGGTGACGGCTGCCCTCGACATTGGTGTGAGCGAGCTCGTCGACCAGCACGAGCGCGGGACGCCGGGCCAGGATCGCATCCAGATCCATTTCGGTCAGCGTCTGGCCGCGATAGTCGATGGTGCGGCGGGGAATCACCTCGAACGGCGTGACCAATGCCTCGGTTTCGGCGCGGCCATGAGTCTCGACCACGCCGATCACCACGTCGATGCCGGCCCGCAGCCGGGCAGCACCCTCGTTCAGCATCTCATAGGTCTTGCCGACCCCGGGCGCGGCGCCGAGGAATATCTTGAGCTGCCCGCGCGCCTCACGCTCCGCGGCGCGGAGCAGGGCATCGGGGGAGGGGCGTTTGTCGGTGATGGCGCGCCTTCCTTACTTCAGCTCCTCGCCTTCCCATGAAGAAGAGGGGCTGGGGAGAATATGACCGTCACCGCACCGAAACACCACGCCCCCGCCGCAATCTATATGCGAACTTAACGCCCGCGCGTTCCATTCGCCGTCGCACCTTAACGCCCCTCGCGCCTATCTGCCCTTCCGACCCGGCCAATCGGCGCCGGCCCATCGGAGGCACAGCCCCATGACCGATATCCTGTGGCTCGGCGCTCTCGCCGGGCTGTTCGCGCTGACGCTCGCCTATATCCGCCTGTGCGACGAGGCGTGAGGCGATGACGCTCCATCTCACGCTGGCCGCGATCACCGCCGCCGCACTCCTCCTTTACCTCGTGGCCGTGCTCCTGCGGCCCGAGCGTTTCTGATCGGTATCGCGTCATGGATATTCAGGGCTGGGGGCTGATCGCCCTCTTCATCGTCATTCTCGTTGCGCTGGCCAAACCGATGGGCATGTGGCTGTTCGCGCTCTACGAGGGGCGTCGCACGCCGCTCCATTATGTCTTCGGGCCCGTCGAGAAGGGCTTCTACAAGCTCGGCGGAATCGACCCGAATGCCGAGCAGAGCTGGCGCCGCTACGCCGTCCACATGGTCGCGTTCAATCTCGCGCTATTGCTGCTGACTTATTTCGTCCTGCGCTTCCAGGACCTTCTGCCGATGAATCCGCGCGGATTTGCCGGCATCGCGCCCGACGGCGCGTGGAACGTCGCGATCAGCTTCACCACCAACACCAACTGGCAATGGTATTCGGGCGAGGCCGCCCTTTCGAACTTCAGCCAGATGTTCGGCCTCGTGATCCATAATTTCCTGAGCGCCGCCACCGGTATCGCGCTTGCCTTTGCCCTGTTCCGCGGTTTTGCGCGGCGCGAGGCGAAGTCGATCGGCAATTTCTGGGCCGATATGACCCGGGTCACGCTCTATCTCCTGCTGCCGATCTCAATCGTCTATGCGACTTATCTGATCTGGAGCGGCGTTCCGCAGACATTCGCGCAGAGCATCGACGCGACCACGCTGGAAGGCGTGAAGCAGACCATCGCACTCGGCCCGGTCGCCTCGCAGGAAGCGATCAAGATGCTGGGTACCAATGGCGGTGGCTTCTTCAACGCCAACAGTGCCCATCCGTTCGAGAACCCCTCGGCGCTCACCAACCTGGTCGAGATGCTGTCGATCTTCCTGATCGGGGTCGGGCTGACCTGGACGTTCGGCAAGGCAGTGGGCAACACCCGCCAGGGCTGGGCGATCCTCGCCGCGATGCTGGTCATCTTCCTCGCAGGGACGAGCGTCGCCTACTGGCAGGAAGCAGCCGGCAATCCGATGCTGCATCACCTCCATGTCGCCGGCGGCAATATGGAAGGCAAGGAGGTCCGCTTCGGCATCGCCGCCTCGGCCCTGTTCGCCAGCGTTACCACGGCTGCCTCGTGCGGCGCGGTCAATGCGATGCACGACAGCTTCACCGCGCTCGGCGGCATGATCCCGATGATCAACATGGAATTGGGCGAGATCGTCGTCGGCGGCGTGGGTGCGGGTATCTACGGCTTCCTGCTCTTCGCCATCCTCGCGGTGTTCGTCGCCGGCCTGATGGTCGGCCGCACGCCCGAATATGTCGGCAAGAAGATCGAGGGCCGCGAAGTGAAGTTCGCCGTGCTTGCCATCGCCGTGCTGCCGCTCCTGATCCTGGGCGGAACGATGATCGCGTCGGTGACGAGCGCCGGGCTGGCCGGTCCGCTCAACAAGGGACCGCACGGTTTCTCTGAGATCCTCTACGCCTTCAGTTCGGCAGTGGCGAACAACGGATCGGCCTTTGCCGGTCTGACGGCGGGCACGCCCTTCTACAACGCGTTGCTCGGCATCGCGATGTGGGGCGGACGTTTCTTCATGATCGTGCCGATGCTGGCGATCGCCGGCAGCCTCGCGGCCAAGAAATATACGCCGCCCTCGTCGGGCTCCTTCCCGACGACCGGACCGCTCTGGGTGGGGCTGCTCATCGGCGTCATCCTGATCATGGGCGGCCTGACCTTCCTTCCCAGCCTCGCGCTTGGCCCGATCGCCGATCATCTCGCGATGATCAGCGGCCACCTCTCCTGATCGGATCACGACAATGTCCGCACCAACCTCCATCTTCACTGCGAGCCTGGTCGTCCCGGCGATCGGCGACTCGTTCAAGAAGCTCGATCCGCGTGAGCTGATCAAGAACCCGGTGATGTTCACCACGGCCATCGTGGCGACGCTGCTGACCATATTGCTGCTCATCGGCGGGGAGCCGCTCAGCTTCGGCTTCCAGATCCAGCTGATCGTCTGGCTGTGGCTGACCGTGCTGTTCGGCACCTTCGCCGAGGCGCTGGCCGAGGGCAGGGGCCGTGCCCAGGCCGCCTCGCTCCGCGCGACCAAGGCAGATCTCAAGGCAAAGCGCCTGCTCGGTGTCGGCGAGACCTATGAGATCGCCTTCGCTACCCAGCTCGAGCGGGGCGACGTGGTCCTGGTCGAGACCGGCGACCTGATCCCGGCCGATGGCGAGGTGATCGAGGGAGTCGCCTCGGTCAACGAGGCGGCGATCACCGGCGAAAGCGCGCCGGTGATCCGCGAGGCGGGGGGCGACCGTTCGGCGGTGACGGCGGGTACCCGCGTCATCTCCGACCGGATCAAGGTGCGCATCACGCAGGAGCCAGGCCAGGGTTTCCTTGACCGCATGATCGCCCTTGTCGAAGGCGCGGAGAGGCAGAAGACGCCGAACGAGATCGCGCTCACCATTCTCCTCGTCGGCCTGACCATTATCTTCCTGATCGCGGTCGCCACGATCCCCGGCTTCGCAACCTATGCCGGTGGCGAAGTGCCGGTGGCCGTCCTCGCCGCGCTGCTGATCACGCTGATTCCGACGACGATCGCCGCCTTGCTTTCCGCGATCGGCATTGCGGGCATGGACCGGCTGGTGCGGTTCAACGTGCTCGCGAAATCGGGCCGCGCGGTCGAAGCGGCTGGCGATATCGACGTGTTGCTGCTCGACAAGACGGGCACGATCACGATCGGAGACCGTCAGGCAAGCCAGTTCCATCCAGTCGGTGGAATCGACATCGACACGCTGGCAAGCGCCGCTTCGCTGGCCAGTCTCGCCGACGAGACGCCCGAGGGCCGCTCGATCGTGGTGCTTGCCCGCGAACGTCACGCCATCCCGGCGCGCACGATGCCGGCCGATGCCGAGATCATCCCCTTCACTGCCCAGACCCGCGTGTCGGGGATCATCACGGGCGGCAGCACGATCCGCAAGGGCGCGGTCGATGCGATCCTCCGTGCAGATCCGGGTCTCGGCGACAGCCCGGTCGCGGCCGAACTGCGCCGCGTGACGGAGGAGATCGCACGTTCCGGGGCCACGCCGCTCGCCGTCTCCCGCGATGGCAGGCTGCTCGGCGCGATCGCCCTGAAGGACGTGGTCAAGGCCGGCATCCGCGAGCGGTTCGGCGAGTTGCGCCAGATGGGCATCCGCACGGTGATGATCACCGGCGACAACCCGCTGACCGCCGCCGCTATCGCCGCCGAGGCGGGCGTTGATGACTTCCTTGCCGAGGCGACGCCGGAGGACAAGCTCGCGCTGATCCGCAAGGAACAGCAGGGCGGACGGCTGGTCGCGATGTGCGGCGACGGTACCAACGACGCACCGGCGCTGGCCCAAGCCGATGTCGGTGTGGCGATGAACACTGGCACCCAGGCGGCGCGCGAGGCGGGCAACATGGTCGATCTCGACAGCGATCCGACCAAGCTGATCGAGGTCGTGGGCCTCGGCAAGCAATTGCTGATGACGCGCGGTGCGCTGACGACTTTCTCGATCGCGAACGACGTCGCCAAATATTTCGCGATCATCCCGGCGATGTTCGTCGCGCTCTATCCGGGGCTAGGCGTGCTCAACGTGATGGGCCTCGCGACACCGCAATCGGCGATCCTGTCGGCCATCATCTTCAACGCGCTCATCATCCCGCTGCTCGTCCCGCTCGCGTTGAAGGGCGTGACCTATCGGCCGATGCCGGCGGGGGCGCTGCTCGCCCGCAATCTCGCCGTCTATGGGCTGGGCGGCCTGCTTGCCCCGTTCGTCGGGATCAAGCTCATCGATCTGGCCGTCACCGGCCTCCACCTCGCCTGATGCTTGTGTCCCCGCGAAGGCGGGGACCCAGTCTGGGCTCCCGCCTTCGCGGGAGCACATAAGGAACTGAAGACATGCTCACCGACCTGAAATCCGCCCTGCGTCCCGCCTTTGCGCTCACCGTCGGTTACGCGCTGTTGCTCGGGCTGGCCTATCCACTCGCGCTAACCGGCCTCGGCCAGGCGCTGTTCCCCTCCCAGGCGAATGGCAGCCTGATAACCCAGAACGGCAAGGTCATCGGCTCCGATCTGATCGGCCAGGCCTTTGCCGCCGACCGCTACTTCCACGGCCGTCCATCCGCCGCGGGCAAGGGCTACGACGCCAGCGCGTCTTCGGGCTCGAACCTGGGCCCGACGTCGCAGGCGCTGGCCGACCGCGTCAAGGCCGACATTGCAATCAATCCGCCTTCACCGGATTCTATGGTCCCTGCTGATCTGGTGACGTCCTCCGCCTCGGGACTGGATCCCCATCTCAGCCCCGAGGCGGCTTTTTATCAAGTGAACCGCGTCGCGAAGGCGCGGGGCCTCAGCCCCGATGCCGTGCGTGCGCTGGTGACCGCGCAGACCGAACACCCGCTACTTGGGTTCCTCGGCGAACCGCGCGTCAATGTCCTGGCGCTCAATCGGGCGCTCGACCAAGCGACCGCGCGGCCCTAACAACAACGCATGCCGATCGCCGCCAAGGTCCTGATCGTCGAGGACGACGCGCACATCCGCCGGCTGCTGCGCGTCGCGGCCGAACGGGCCGGGTACAAGGCGGGTGAGGCGGCGACGGCGCGCGAGGGGCTGTCGCTGCTCGATATCGACAAGCCCGACGTGGTGCTGCTCGACCTCGGCCTGCCGGACAGGGACGGGCTGGAACTGATCCAGCTCATCAAGGCACGCGGCGCGACGTTGATCGTCGTCTCGGCGCGAGAAGATACCGCGGAGAAGGTCGCCGCGCTCGATCTCGGCGCCGACGATTATCTGACCAAGCCGTTCGATACCGAGGAACTGCTCGCCCGGATCCGCACCGCGCTGCGCCACCGCCTGGCCGATCAGGCGGTACAGCCAGTGGTGAGGATCGGCGAGGTGACGATCGATCTCGACACCCGCCGCGTGCTGCGCGGCGGGGAGGAAGTTCATCTCTCGCCCAAGGAATATGGCGTGCTGGCTGAGCTGGCCAGACGGCCCGACCGCATCGTCGGCCACACCCAGTTGCTCCGAGAGATATGGGGCCCGGCGCATGAAAGCCGCGTCGAATATCTGCGCATCGTCGTCCGCAATCTGCGCCAGAAGCTTGAGCCGGACCCGGCCAGACCGACGATCATCCGCAACGAGATCGGCGTCGGCTATCGGTTGACGGGGGCGGGATAGACCCGTGGTCCCGACGGTTGCCTGCGACGCATCAATGACATTGCAGGGCGAGACGCCGCCGATCATGTAGCGCCTCCCGCCAAAAGCCACTAGGGCGGCCATGGCATTGCCGAATCATATAGGATGACACCGGCGTCACCCCGGAAGAGGATTTCTGCCCGTGCGTTGTTTTTACGGTCTTCCTCTTGTCGCCCTCCTGCTACCGGTTCCGGCTGTGGCGCAGACGGTGTCGCCCGACGCTTCGGAGCCCCCCGACATCGTCGTTCTCGGCTCGGGTTTGCCGCTGCCGCCGGGCACGCCGGCCTATGGATCAATGGTGATCGACCGCGCCCGCCTGAGCGGAGACGCTTCCGGCCGGGTCGAGGACGTGCTGGCCGATGTCGCCGGGCTCCAGCAGTTCCGCCGATCGGATAGTCGGTCGGCCAATCCGTCGGCGCAGGGCGTGACGCTGCGCGCCCTGGGCGGGAACGCATCGAGTCGGGCGCTCGTACTGCTCGACGGGATACCGCTTGCCGATCCTTTCTTCGGTTACATCCCGTTCAACGCGCTGGTCGCCGATCGTTTTTCGGGTGTGCGAATCACGCGCGGGGGTGGCGCGGGAGCATTCGGCGCCGGCGCGGTCGCCGGGACGATCGAACTCGCGAGCGCGACGCGCGCTGAACTGCCGCTGCTCTCCGGCAGCGCTTTCTCCGGCAGCTATGATTCGCAGAATGTCACGGCCAGCCTGACCCCTGATCTGGGCAGCGGCTTCGTCTCCGTGTCGGGCAAATGGGAGCGTAGCGACGGTTATCGCACCACGCCCGAATCGCAGCGTACCATTGCGGATTCTCGCGCCCGGTTCGAGGACTGGTCCGGCGGCATCCGCGCGGTCGCGCCGATCGACGCCGAAACCGAGATCCAGGCGCGGGGCCTTGTCTTCCGCGACAATCGCACCCTGCGTTTCAAGGGTGCCGACAGCAGCTCTGAAGGCCAGGACGCGAGCATCCGCTTGGTCCATCGCGGCGACTGGGCGGTCGACGCACTCGCCTATATCCAGGCGCGCAACTTCACCAACAAAGTGATCAGCTCGACCAGTTTCAAGCTGACGCTCGATCAGCGCAACACGCCGTCGACCGGGATCGGCGGCAAGATCGAATTGCGGCCGCCGGTCGGTGGTGACCATGTCCTGCGGATCGGCGTCGACACGCGCCTGGCGGACGGCGCATTGTTCGAGGATGCTTATAATGCGAGCGGCGCCGTCACCGCCCGGCGCAATGCGGGCGGCAACAGCAGCACGATCGGCGCGTTCATCGAGGACGATTGGACGATCGGCAATCTCGTGCTGACCGGGGGCGTACGCGGCGATCGCTGGACGATCACCAACGGTTTCTTTCGCGAACTTTCCGGAACGGGCGCGATCAACAGCGACAAGCGCTTCGCCGATCGCGAGGGTTTCGAGGCCACGGGGCGCGTCGGGGCGTTGTTCCACGCCAGCAGCGCGATTGCGCTTCGCGCGGCGGGTTATACGGGCTTCCGGCTGCCGACACTCAATGAACTGTACCGGCCCTTCACCGTGTTCCCGATCACCACCCTGGCCAATGAGAATCTTGGGCTGGAAAAACTGAAGGGCGTCGAAGGCGGGGTCGACCTGACGCCGGCGCCGGGCATTTCGCTTGGCGTCACGGCCTTCTACAATCGGCTGGAGAATGCCATCGCCAATGTGACGATCGGCACCAACCTGCGCCAGCGCCGCAATGTCGATGCGATCGTCGCCAAGGGCGTCGAGGTGACGGGCGGTATCTGCCGGGGGGCGGTCTCGCTCGACGGTTCCTATGCGTTCAGCGACAGCCATGTCCGCGCCTCCGGCAGCTCGGCAGGCCTGAACGGCTTCATCCCGGCGCAAAGCCCGCGACACGCGGCAAGCGCGACCCTTGCCTGGGAACCCAAGGCGGGCCCATCCCTCTCGACCACGCTGCGCTATGTCGGCAAGCAATATGAAGACGATCTGCAAACTGATGTGCTGCGCGACGCGTTGACTGTCGACGCAGTCGCACGCCTGCCGATCGGCCGGCATTTCACGGTGATTGCGCGGGCCGAGAATTTGTTCGACGAAACCATCGTCACCCGCAACCAGGGCGGGTCGATGGACCTTGGTACGCCGCGCACTCTCTGGATCGGCGTGAAGTTCTCGAGCTGACTGTCAGGTGGTCGGCGGCGCGGCGGGCAGGATCACCGTCACGCGCAGCCCGCCGATCGGGGATCGGCTCGCCTCGATCCGCCCATGATGCGCCTCGACGATCGCCTGCGCGGTCGCAAGGCCAAGGCCGGAGGTCATCACCGACTCGCCCGGTTCGGTGCTGGTGCGGTAGAAAGGCTCGAACAATTCCTGCGCCAGTCCGACATCGATCCCGGGCGCGCTGTCGTCGATGATCAGCCGCCACGCGTTGCGTTGCCCTTCAAGCCCGAGCAGGATTCGCCCGCCGCCGGGCGTGTAGCGCAGGCTGTTCTCGATCAGCGCGGTGAAGAGCTGTTCGATTCGTGGGCCATCCCATTTCACCGGGACGGTCGCCTGGGGAAGATCGCCGGGCTCCAGCGTCACATTCTGGGCCTTCGCGCGCTTGCTGCTCGTCCAGATCGCATTGTGGATCAACGCGCGGGGATCGACTGTCGCGAACCGGACCGGCAGGCGGCCAAGATCGGCGAGCGCGACGGCGTGGAGGTCCTCCGCCATCTCGCCCAGGCGGCGAACGCCTTCAACGACTTCCTCGAACGCTTCGGCATCGGTTGGCGGTGAATCCGCGCGGATGGCCGTGAGCCGCCCGGCCAGGGCATGGACCGGCTTACGCAATTCCTCGGAAACCGAGACCAACCAGGTACGCCGCGCCGTTTCGAGCCGGTCGAACGACCGGGCGATCCGGCCCAGATTGCGCATGGTCCCGCGCGTTTCGGACGGCCCGCTCTCGGTGACGTCCGCGTCATAATCGCCTTGCGCGATGGCGCGACTCGCACGGTACAGGGCTAGTTGAGGTTCGGCCCAGCGGCTTGCGATGAAATAGCCGGCAACCAGAAGGATCAGGAAGATCGTGCTCATCGCAACGACGATGCCGATCACCTGGTTTCTGATGAAGGCGAAGCTCGCGGCGTTGGTCGGCGGCGCGCGCACGATCCGGGCGATCGCAACTACCCGGCCGTCGAGCTTCACGGGACGTTCGGCGCGCACCCGCTCTCCACTGGTGGCTGGTCCCGCGATGTGGCTGCCGGTTGAGCCGACCAACTCTACCCGGTCGCGCAACGGCGCCGCCGGATCGCCCGCCAGGCTGTTTTCCCTGAAGCTTGATTGCACGACCTGCAGCGCGTTCGCCATCGGAACACCTGCCTTGAGTTCCGCCCCAAGCAATGTCGTCATCGCGGCCAGGGCCTGCCGGTCCTGTGCCTCCATATAGGCGGTATTGCCGCGATTGAGATTCCACACGAGGACGGCGCCGGGGAGGACAGCCGCAAGAAGCGCCTGACCCGCCAGCAGCAGGAACAGTCCGGCGAACAACCGCACGATTTTCTCCCCCGAGGGCGGCACGGCCGCCGCCCGTCGCGTAGCGTGAATGGCGGACGGAAACAATCTGGTTCCCGGCCGATTCACTGTGTCCCGCTAAGGGTTCGCGGCGGCCACCGCAGCGAGCACTGCCTCCACATATTCGGGTCGGCAGATCAGCACGTCGGGAAGCAGGGGGTCGGCGCAATTATAGACGAGTGGGCTGCCATCGATCCGTGACGCGTGGAGCCCGGCGGCCTGCGCCACCGCGACCGGCGCGCAATTGTCCCACTCATATTGCCCGCCCGCATGGAGATAGATTTCAGCGCGCCCCTCAACCACGGCCATCGCCTTGGCACCGGCCGAGCCCATCGGAACCAGTTCGGCGTCGAGCGTCTTCGCCACGCGCTGTACAATTTCGTGGGCGCGAGTCCGGCTGACGACCATGCGCGGCCTCGCGGGAAGCGGAGGAAAAGTCGGGGGAGCGTCATCGGTCACGAATATCTGGTGAGTCGCGGGCAAGGCGACGGCGCCTGCCACCGGCACCCCGTCGACTGCCAGTCCGATATGTACCGCCCAATCCTCGCGTCGCTCGCCGAATTCACGGGTGCCGTCGAGCGGATCGACCACCCACACCCGGCTTGCGGCGCACCGGCTGCGATCATCAGCCGCTTCTTCCGACAGGATGAAATCATCGGGCCGAGCAGCGCGTAGGCGATCGAGGATCAGCGTGTTCGCTTCAGCGTCACCACGTCGCTTCAGATCGCCATCAGCGCAATTGCCGGCAACGCAGAGCGTGCGCAACAGCGCAGCCGCGTCGAGCGCTACTGAGCGGGCGACTTCGGAGTCCGTTTCCACTGCCGGCGTCACAGGTCGGGGCTCCATACGCCCATGATATGTTCGACGATCCGTTCCGCAGCTGCTTCCGGGCTCTCGCGGGTCGTGTCGACCCGGACCTCGGGGTGCTTGGGCGCTTCATAGGGGCTGGAGATACCCGTGAAATGAGCGATCTCGCCACTGCGTGCCTTGGCGTAGAGACCCTTCACATCGCGCCGTTCAGCTTCCACGAGCGGGGTATCGACGAAAATCTCGACGAACTCGCCATGCGGAAGCATCGACCGCACCAGCTCGCGCTCCGCCCTGAAAGGCGAGATGAAGGCGGTCAACACGATCAGCCCGGCATCGGCCATCAGCTTGGCAACCTCGCCGATACGGCGGACATTCTCGATCCGGTCGGCATCGGTGAACCCGAGATCCTTGTTCAGCCCGTGGCGGATATTGTCGCCGTCGAGCAGGAAGCTGTGGCGGCCCTGCGCATGGAGCTTCTTCTCGACCAGATTGGCAATGGTCGACTTGCCCGATCCGGACAAGCCGGTGAACCAGAGCACCTTGGGATTCTGGCCCTTTTGCGCGGCATGCGCCTGACGGGTCACATCGATCGCCTGCCAATGGACGTTCTGCGCACGGCGAAGCGAATAGGTCAGCATGCCCGCCGCGACCGTCGCATTAGTCGCGCGGTCGATCAGGATGAAGCCGCCAAGATCGCTGCCGTCACTGAAAGATTCGAAGACGATCGGCCGGTCGGTGTAAAGCTGGGCGACACCGATGTCGTTCAGCCCCAGCGTCTTAACCGACAATTCGGCAAGTGTATTGATATCGACGGCATAGTCTGGCGGCTGAACGGTCGCGCCGACCGTCTGCGTGCCGATCTTCATCCAATAGGTTCGGCCGGGAAGAAGCTGATCCTCCGCCATCCAGACGATAGTTGCCTTGAACTGATCGGCGACCTCGGGCGGCGAAGCGGCGGCGGCGATCACGTCGCCACGCGAGCAGTCGACCTCGTCGGTCAGGGTTAGCGTGACCGACTGTCCGGCAACAGCTTGGTCGAGATCGCCCTTTCCATCCTTTCCTGGCATGGTGACGATCCGCGCGACCGTGCTGGTCTTGCCCGAGGGCAGGATGCGCACGGCATCGCCGGGGCGCACGACGCCCGAGGCGATCATGCCGGCGAAGCCGCGGAAATCGAGATCGGGGCGATTGACCCATTGCACTGGCAGGCCGAATGCACGGTCCTGTGCGGCGTCCGTGCCGAGCGGCACGGTTTCGAGATGCTCGATCAGCGAGGGGCCAGTGTACCACTCCATCGCTTCGGACCGCGACGCGATATTGTCGCCGGCCAGGCCGGATATCGGGATGGCGGTGAAGCTTTCGATCCCGATCGAGTCGGCAAAGGCGCGATAATCGGCGACGATCGCGTCGAACGCCGCCCGATCGTAGCCGACCAGATCCATCTTGTTCACCGCGAGCACGATGTGACGGATACCAAGCAGATTGACGAGATAGGAGTGGCGGCGAGTCTGGGTCAGCACGCCCTTGCGCGCGTCGATCAGGATCGCGGCGAGATCGGCGGTCGAGGCACCGGTCACCATGTTGCGCGTATATTGTTCATGGCCGGGCGTGTCGGCGACGATGAACTTGCGCTTCTCCGTGGCGAAGAAGCGATAGGCGACATCGATCGTGATACCCTGCTCGCGCTCGGCGGCGAGGCCGTCGACGAGGAGGGCAAAATCGATGTTCTGCCCTTGGGTGCCGACACGCTTGCTGTCCGCTTCAAGCGCGGCGAGCTGGTCCTCGAAGATCATCTTCGAATCGTAGAGCAGGCGGCCGATCAGGGTGGACTTGCCGTCGTCGACCGACCCGCAGGTGATGAAGCGCAGCAGGGATTTGTTCTGGTGCAGCGCCAGATAGGCGTCGATGTCCGAGGCGATAAGGTCGTCGGTTTGGTAGGAAGGTGCGGAGGCCATCAGAAATACCCCTCCGCCTTCTTCTTCTCCATGCTGGCCGTCTGATCGTGGTCGATCGCGCGGCCCTGGCGTTCGCTGGTGGTGGTCAGCAGCATCTCCTGGATCACTTCCGACAGGGTCGCCGCCTCGCTCTCCACCGCGCCGGTCAGCGGATAGCAGCCGAGCGTGCGGAAACGGATTGAGCGTTCGACCGGTACCTCACCGGGGTTCAACCGGAAGCGGTCGTCATCGACCATCAGCAACAGGCCGTCGCGTTCCACCGTCGGACGCGGGGCCGACAGATACAGCGGCACGATCTCGATGTCCTCGGCAAGGATGTATTGCCAGATATCGAGCTCGGTCCAGTTGGAGATGGGGAAAACCCGCATGCTCTCGCCGCGGTTTTTTCGGGCATTATAGAGCTTCCACAATTCCGGCCGCTGATTCTTGGGGTCCCATCGCTGATGGGCCGAGCGGAAACTGAAGATGCGTTCCTTCGCCCGGCTCTTCTCCTCGTCCCGCCGCGCGCCGCCAAAGGCTGCGTCGAAGCCGTATTTCTCCAGCGCCTGCTTCAGCCCTTCCGTCTTCCACATGTCGGTGTGGAGGCTGCCATGATCGAACGGGTTGATCCCGCGCGCCTCCGCTTCGGGATTGCGATGGACGATCAGTTCCATGCCCGCCTTGGCAGCCGCACGATCGCGCAGGGCATACATGTCGCGGAACTTCCACGTCGTATCGACATGGAGTAGCGGGAAGGGCGGGGGCGCCGGGAAGAATGCCTTGCGTGCGAGGTGCAGCATCACCGCGGAATCCTTGCCCACCGAATAGAGCATGACCGGGCGTTCCGCCTCGGCCACCACTTCGCGCATGATGTGGATGCTTTCGGCTTCGAGGCGCTGGAGATGGGTGAGGGCGACGTTCATTGCCGTCCAGATAGTGGCGTAAGCGCCAAGCGCGATCAACTTATCCTGTTGGCGGTTAAAGTTGCCTCGCTGCGCTCGCGGGCAAAAGCCCGCTCATTCAGAGCGGGAGCGCTCGACCGAATCCAGTATCCGCGCACCGGCCATGAACACGGCGATCGGGCAGACTGCGAACAACATCCAGCCGCCAGGGCCGGGATATTGGTGCAGATAATGGACGCCGCGCTCCACCGCGCCGAGGCCGAGGCCGTAGATGACGGCGAACGCCTCGAACTTGGTCTTGATGACGAACAGTCGGGAAAATTTCGTCCACATGCCCGTCATTAAGCAATGACCGGGCCAATGGCGGATTTCCGGGATTCAGCGCTTAACGAATATGGTTAGCTGTCAATTAACTCGACAATGCCGAGCGCTTCCAGAAGCGCCGTGCGGGCGCGTTCGATCATGCCGATCAGCGCCGGATCGGCGATCGCGGCATGGGGAATCTCCTCCGGCCAATGGCGTTCGACGACACTCGCGATCAAATCGAGCCGGGCATCGTCAACCAGGAAGCGCGGGTCGATTGTCGCAGGGTCAGCCACCACGCGCAGGCGAAGGCAGGCGGGACCGCCACCATTGGCCATCGACTGGCGGACATCGACCACTTCGAGCCTGCGGATCGGGCCATTGCCTGCGATCATCTCCTGCAGCCAGGTCCAGACTGCTTCATTTTCTCGCGCTTCCTCGGGCAGGATCAGCGCCAAGGCGCCATCCGGCAGGGTCACGAGCTGAGCATTGAACAGATAGGAGGAAACGGCGTCGGCTAGGCTGACACGCGACGCAGGGACCTCGACGATCTCGACTTCGGGCATCATGCCGCGCAGATCGGCGTAGAAGCGCTCCCTGTCGGCGAAAGCCTGTTCGTGCGCGAACAGCACCCGTTCATTGGCGACGGCGACCACGTCATTGTGGAAGGCACCGGCGGCAATGGCGTCTTCCGACTGCTCCACGAACAGCGTGTAGCCAGCGTCGAGCCGGTGCCGCCGCGCGACCGCCATGCTTGCCTCGCGATGCTGGCGGGCGGGGAAGGGACCGCCCGAGACGCCGTAGACGAAGACCTCGACACCCGGTTGGCCGTGGGTCGCGCATAGCCGCATGTGGTTGGCCGCCCCCTCGTCGCCGAACGGTGCGGGCACCGGGCCGTGCACAGTGAACGCTGGATTAGCGAAGGCGACGCGCAACTGGCCCAGCGTGCCGGGCCATTCATGGCTGCGGTGCGGCATGGTCACGAGATTGGCGACCGAGAGGTGACAACGGCCATCGGCGGTGTCTGACGCGGGCGAGACCGTCGCGGCATTGGCGGCCCACATCGCCGAGGCGGACAGTGCTTGGGCCTGGAGGTGCGGCGCGGCCTCGGCATAGCTGGTCGCGATGCTGTCGAGCCAGCCATGGTCGGGGCGGGCGAGCGGCAGCAAGATGCCCTGGGTTAGCCCCAGCGCGAGGTTCGAGCGCATCTTGGCAATGCCTTCAAGCGCGGCACGGCGCGGGGCAGCTACCTTGCCGGCATTGCGAGTCGCGGCAAGATTGCCATGGCTGAGGCCGGCATAGTTGTGGCTCGGGCCGATCAGGCCGTCGAAATTGATCTCGGTCAGCATTCAGGCACGTCCAACATGGCTGATCTCTTCGTTCTCGGTGATGCCCAGCGCCGCGGCGCAGGTGCGATCTATTGCGACTCCGTCGCCACAGGTGCGTACCCGGCCATAGGCGCTGCGGAAATCCGCCAGCGTTCCCGTCGCGACCAGGGCAGCGTCGCCGCCGTCCTCGTCGATCGCGGCAACGCGGGAAACACGAGCCTCGTGGATCGTGCGGACATTGTCGGTCTTCGTGGTCATGGTCGGACCGCCGTCGAAAATGTCGATATAATTCTCGAAGGCGAAGCCCTCATTCTCAAGCATCCGCATCGCGGCGCGGCCGGACGGGTGCGGAAGGCCGATCGAGGCGCGCGCCGAGTCCGACAGCATCGCGACATAGATCGGATGCTTGGGGAAGAGATCGGCGATGAACTGGTGCCCGCGCACCGCATTGAACTGGTCGGCATCCTGGAAGTTCATGCCGAAGAAACGACCGGCAAGTCCGTCCCAGAAAGGTGATCCGCCCGCTTCGTCGATGACTCCGCGCAGTTCGGCCAGGATACGGTCGGCGAAGCGCGCGCGGTGACGCGCGATGAACAGATAACGGCTGCGCGCAAGCAGCATGCCGAGGCCACCGGCGCGCTCGCCGGGATGGAGGAACAGGCCGCCGACCTCGCTGCATCCTTCTAGATCGGTGGTGAGCGACAGCATATCGGCACGGAAGGTCCGGCCAAGCTCCGCGCTGTGCTGGGCCAGCGTGCCGATGCGATAGCTGTAGAAGGGATAGCGCTGGCCGACCTGGGTGAAGATCTGGCAGGTGCCGCGCACTTCGCCCGTCGCGACATTTTCCAGTACCAGCACGAACAGGTCGTCGGCGAGGCTGTCGTCGGCGCGCGCAAACGCATCATGGCTGCGGGCGAGCTTGGTTTTCAATGCCGCGCGATCGGCTGGCAGATTAGTGAAGCCGCCCCCAGTGAGTTTGGCCATCTCGTAGAGCGGCTGCAAATCCTCGTCGCGCGCGGATCGGATACGGAAGGTCATAACGATCCCTTTTCGGCGATGCGGAGAATGGTGAGGGCGGACAAAGCGGCGCGCTCCGCCAGGCTGTCGACGATGAGGAATTCGTCGGGTGAATGGATCGCGCCGCCGCGCGGCCCCATGGTATCGACCACCGGCACGCCGCAGGCGGCGATGTTGTTGCCGTCGCACACCCCACCGGTCGTGCGCCAGGCGATGGCAAGGCCGAGGGCGGCGCCGGCGGTCTTGACCAGTTCGAACAGGTTCGCCGCGCCCGGATCGATCGGTTTGGGCGGGCGGTTGAAGGCGCCATGGACATGGACCTTCACGTCGTGCTCTGCTGCCACCGCGGCTACCACGTTATCGATCGCGGCCTTGGCGCGGGCGATCTCCTCAAGGGAGGAAGGTCGGAAATTGATGCGGAGAATGGCGAGTTCGGGCACGACATTATTGGGGCCGCCGCCCTCGATCCGCGCCGGATTCACCGCCAGCAGCGGGCTGCGCAGCTTGCTGAGCCTCAGCGCGATGTCGGCGGCTGCGACGATCGCGTTGCGGCCTTCCTCGGGGTTGCGGCCGGCATGCGCGCTCTTGCCGTGCACCACGATCGAGAAATTTCCAGTGCCGCCGCGGGCACCGGCCAGGGTTCCGTCGGGTAAGGCTGGCTCATAGGTGAGCGCCGCGACCTTGCCGCGCGCGCCCTGCGCCAGCAGCGCGGCTGAGGAGGCTGAGCCGGTTTCCTCATCCGAATTGATCACGACCTCATAGCCGATCCGGCCAGCGAGCGGTGACGCTTCGACCGCGTTCAGTGCCGCGAGCATCACTGACAGGCCGCCCTTCATATCGGCAACACCGGGGCCGTTGAGCGTGCCCTTGTCGAGGAAGGTCAGGGCCTGAAACGGGTGATCGAGCGGATAGACGGTATCCATATGGCCGGTGAACAGCATCTGCACTGGCGCGTCGGGCCGGACAGTCAGGTGGAAATGCCGTCCATGGGCGAGATCGGAGACGGCGCCATCCGGGCCGACACTGGTCACCGGTGCAGGGGCGACCAGATCGATCTTGCCCGGCAATACGGCAAAGGCGTCGGAGAGTTTTCCCGCCATCGCCGCGACTCCGCTGATGTTGCGAGTGCCGCTGTTGATCGAGGACCATTCCTGCACCTGGGCAAGCATCGGCGCGTCGGAGAGGGAAGCTAGGGCATCTCGTTCGATGGTCGAAAGCGTGGTCATGAGGCGCTGTTAGCTGGATTTAGGCGGCGCGGAAACACCGGCTGCCTTCCTCTCTACCGTGTCATGACAGCGAAGAGTGATGACCAGAACAGGGAGAGCGCGGCGATAGCAAATATTGATGAGGATCAGGCGATGGGGCGCGAACGAGGGCGCTGCAGCTCGGTTCTCGGCAATTGCGCTCTTATCGACAGTGGCAGCCTGTTCACCAGAGACCGGCGCATCGGGGTCCACCAGATCGCGGCGGAAAGGATCAGCACCGCCATGGCGACGGCACCGAACAGGACGGGCCAGGATCCTTCGCGGGCGCCTGACAGAGTAGCAAATGCCGCAAAAGCGAAGACCAGCCCGGACACTATCAGGGCACGCCGGTCGGTGATGAGGGAGACGATCGCAAAAGCGGCATAGAGGGCGAGGATCGAGAACGCCTGTGTGGTGTCGAGCGACATGAGGGTCGATCGAAGCTGTTCGTATTTCTCGATACCGTTCACGGGCATGCCGATGGCGAGGCGCAGACCGACATTGGCGATCACCAGGGCGGCCAGGCCGTGAAGCCAGAAAGCGACGTCGGCACGACGGGTCTGGCGATATACGTCAGTCATGTCCCACCACATGGCGACGGCGAAGGTGGCAATGCCGCAACCGAGCAGCAACACCCCTTCAAGAGTGGGCGCGACCCCGGGGACGACGATCAGCGCGATCATTCCTGGGATATTGTACAGAGCCAGCGCCATCGC
The DNA here is from genome assembly GCF_028473665.1 of Sphingomonas sp. QA11. Lineage (GTDB taxonomy): Bacteria > Pseudomonadota > Alphaproteobacteria > Sphingomonadales > Sphingomonadaceae > Sphingomonas > Sphingomonas phytovorans. Next base: position 1,596,461 of record NZ_CP098774.1, read on the forward strand.
GGCGTAGGCAATGGGGACACGAAAGCGAAGCCAGTAGAGGCCGCACAACAAAGCCATTCCGCTTGAAATTGCGATGTTGCCCAGCGGCGACAACGAGGCCGCCGTCGCTGTACCGGAGACGTCGAGCCACAGGGTAAGAAGGCCATAGCCGCCGCCGCCGATCAGGGCGACCAGGAGCAGGAAGCCGGGAAGGAGCATCTTGCGCTGTCGCACGAAATACTCGGCCAGCAACCATGCGGTCGGTACGTAGAATAGACCCGAGACGGGTCCGAGAGACCGGGTCGCCACATAGAGGCTGAAGAACAGCAGGGCGATCCCAACTGACGCGAGGATATCGGAGAATCCTCTGGACAGGCGGAAATGCTCGTCATCTGCGGGCAATTGCGCGGCCTGTTTTGCCGCAAAGCTGCGGAACTTCTCGGTCGCGTCGGCCGGGAAAATGCCTGCCTTCACCGCGGCATCGAGATCGGCATTTTCATACATGGATGAGATCCGCCCACAGGTCCGTGGAGATCGCTAACGTCTGTTCCTCAACAAACCGGTAAGTGCCGGGCCTGGTTGGAGCGAACTGCCCTCAGATTCGTGCTTTTTGTCCGAAGGCGAACCTTTCCCACCCTTCGGCACTGGAGGCATTCCCGATCCGGGTACCACGTCGCTGAAACACAGGCCCGATATGGTGTTCGCCCTAGAAGCTGTACGCCAGCGACGCGCGGCTGGTCGTGTCGGTGCTGACCCGGCCAAGGGTAGGCATGCTTTCATATTGCACGACATAGGAGAGACGAGCCGCAAGAGGACCGATGAGCTTGGCGCTCAACGCGGTCGTGCTGCTGACGGTGCTGTTATAGTGTTGCACATAAGCGGAAGCGGCCTGGCTGACCGAGATCGTCTTGGTCAGTTTCCAGTCGAGATCGAGCGATCCGCGCGCGGCGATGCTGCTTTCCGTCGTATGATCGGTGAAGGAGGTGTCGCGATAGGCCGGGCCGACTTCCAGATCGAGCGAGAGGCCCGGCTGCTTGATCGCGCTGTAGCCGGCGCCGACCGATGTCGAGTAGCGGCTGGTATAGCCGAGGAACCGATCGCTCTCATATTGCGTGGCGCCATAGACATAGCCACGCGGCGAGAATTTGAAATTGGGCTCATAGGCGGCGAGGTAATGTTCGCGGCTCACCACGCCCGCGCTCCGCTTGTAATCGGCGGCGAGACGCAGCTTGTGCCGCCAGCGCAGCGTTTCTCGATTCAGATCGACCGTCCCGCTAACGCCTGCGTCATGGGTGTTGCCGGTCGTCAGATAGCCGCCCAGCTCCGCACGCCCATGCCACAGATCGAGCACGCCTGCGTTGCGTAGCGTCGCCTCGCGTTTCGCCGCGCGCTCCTTGCGCCATGCGTCGAGCGAAGCGGCGATGGCGGAGGCTGCCTCCGGCGCGGTGGCGCGCGCATATTTCGCGACGGTGGCGACTTCGCCTTCATTGCCTGACGCCATGGCGGCGTCGAGCATCGCCTTCATGGCCGGTGGGATCGGCGCCGGGTCCGTATTGGCGAGCAGCAAAGGTGCCGCGAGCAGGGCGATACGTAGGTGCATGCTGGCCGGATAACCCGTCGATCGGCCCACGATCAACCCAGATGGTCGGCAAAAGCCGCCAGAACGTCCGTGTAGAGCGCTTTCTTGAAGGGGACGATGATCTCCGGCAGCTCGGCGGGGGCGACCCACCGCCATGCGCGGAATTCCTGGTGTTTCGTCGCGATGTCGATGTCAGTGTCCTCGCCGAGGAAACGATAGAGGAACCAGCGCTGCCGCTGCCCGCGCCATTTGCCTTTCCAGACCTTTCCGATCAGATCGGGCGGCAGATCATAAGTGAGTTCGTGCGGTGCCACAGCGATCAGCTCGACCTTGTCGGGTTTGACGCCGGTTTCTTCGCCCAGTTCGCGGATCGCGGCGGTTTCGGCGTCCTCGCCATCGTCGATCCCGCCCTGTGGCATTTGCCAGGCTTCCACCGTCGAATCGATTCGCTGGCCGACGAACACCCGTCCGGCGCGGTTTATCAGCATGACGCCAGCGCACGGGCGATAGGGAAGGGAGGAGCCGTTCATGCCGCCGCCTGTGCCATCACGCGCTCGCCTTCGGCCTCGACGATTACGGTTTTCAGTGCCGCGAGCGCACCGGCGACATCGCCAGCCGACGAAGGGATTGCCTGTCGGAGCGTGACGAAGCCGTGGATGTTGCCTTTGGCCTCGCGGAACACAACCGGCACGCCTGCGGCGGCGAGCGCCCCCGCATAAGCACGGCCCTGATCCCCGATCGGGTCGAGGCTGGCCGTCAGCACCACCGCGGGCGGCATGCCGGTCAGATCGCCGACCAGCGGCGAAGTCCGAATATGGGTGACCTCCGCATCATAGGCGGCCTGGAACCATTCCATGCTCTCGCGGGTCAGCAGGAAACCGTCGGCGAAGATGCTGTATGACGGATATTCCTTCGAAGCGTCTGCCGCCGGGTAGATCGCGAACTGTGCGATCACCGGTACCGCAGCCGGTGCATCGCGAAGCGCCATGGCGGTGACGATCGCCAGGTTTCCACCCGCGCTGTCGCCGCAGACCACAAGGCTGGCGACCTTGCGGCCGAGCTCCGCCGGATTCCCGGCCACCCAGCGCGCGGCGGCTTCGCAATCGTCGGGTGCCGCAGGCCAGGGATTTTCCGGCGCGAGGCGATAGTCGACCGAAATCACCGGGATATCGAGAGTCCGGGATATCTCCGCGCAGAAACTCGCATGAGTCTCGATATTGCCGATCACGAAGCCGCCGCCATGATAGAAGAGCATCGCCGGCCCCGGCTCACGGTTCGCCTTCGCGTCGAACAGCCGGGCCGGAATCTCGCCGGCTGGGCCGGGAATCGCCAGATCCGCCACGATGGCGAGATCGCCGGAGGGCAGATCGGCCACATCCTTCATCGCCATATAGACGGCGCGGGCTGCGGGCGGCTCCATCTGGTGCATCTTCGGCCCAGGCATATTGTTCAGATAGTTGAGGAAGCCGCGCACATCGGGCCGGACGAACGGGTCGGTCACTATATTCTCCCACATCCCGCATTGGCGCTGCGGATCCTGGCCAACTACCTACGTATGATGATCGCGGTCGTCCATCACCCCGCTTATGTCGTTGCCGGCGGGCGCGTGGGGCAGGTTACGAAGAATGCCGCGATCCGCGATCTGCTCCGGGCAGAAGGCGAGACGATCGAATGGATCGAGCCCGAGCTGATGCCGCGCCCCTGTATCGAGGCAGTGCACGATCCCGACTATGTCGACGAAGTGCTGAATGCCCGCGTACCGCGCGAGAAGGAACGGCGGATCGGCTTTCCGGTGACCGAGGCAGTGGCCCTGCGTTCGCAAATGGTGGCGGGCGGCACCTGGCTGGCAGCACGAATCGCCCTCGAACGCGGCTTCGCGGCGAATAGCGCGTGCGGCAGCCATCATGCCCTGGCAACTACGGGGGCGGGTTATTGCGTGCTGAACGATCTCGCCATCGCCGCAGTACGGCTGGTGGAGGAGGGGACGGTAGCGCGGGTCCTGATTGTCGACGGCGATGTCCATCAGGGCGACGGCACGGCCGCCTTGACCGCTGGCAGGCAAGGCATAGCAACCTATTCGATCCATGCCGAGCGCAACTTCCCGGTACGCAAGGCGCGCTCGACGCTCGATATCGCCTTGCCGGACGGCACCGGTGACGTCGCCTATCTGGACGCACTGGAGTCGAGTCTGGCGCCGCTGATGGATGAACAGCGGCCCGACTTGATTCTCTATCAGGCGGGAGTCGATCCGTTCGGGGGTGATCGACTCGGCCGGTTGGCGCTCACCAGGGAGGGGCTGATCGCGCGGGATCGACTCGTTGCGGGACTAGCCCGGAAGCGCGGCATTCCGCTCGCGAGCACGGTCGGCGGCGGCTATGACGAGGATGTTGCCGCAGTGGCCCGACGTCATGTCGCGGCGATCCTCACGCTGGGATCGGTGCTTTTACCGGCCCATGATCGGGCATTGCCTTAAAAGAACCATTTGCAGGCGCCTCCGATCAAACTAGGTTGGCCAGTCAACGCTCCGGGCATAGAGGGCGTCGGATAAATCCGCAGGACAAACATAAATGGCATCCGCCGTTCACGAATTGACGCCCGCCGAGGCGTCCGCAAATCCCCCCGCCGAATCGATCGTTGTGCGCTTTGCCGGAGACTCCGGTGACGGCATGCAGCTCACCGGCGGGCAGTTCACCCTTTCGACCGCGCTAGCCGGCAACGACCTTGCGACCTTCCCCGATTTCCCCGCGGAGATCAGGGCGCCGCAGGGTACCTTGTTTGGCGTTTCCGCCTTCCAGATCAATTTCGGGTCGACCGCGATCGAAACGGCGGGCGACGCGCCCGACGTGCTGGTCGCGATGAACCCGGCAGCGCTGAAGACCAATGTCGGAGCGCTGAAGCCGGGCGGGCTGATCATCGCCGACGAGGGCGAGTTCGGCGAGCGCAATCTCGCCAAGGCGAAATATGAGGTCAATCCGCTGCGCGACGGTAGCCTCGCCCGGTGGCGGGTGCTGGCGTTCAACATATCGCAGCTGACGCTTGATGCGGTGAAACCCTTCGGCCTCGGCAACAAGGAGGCGCTGCGCTGCAAGAACATGTGGACGCTGGGGCTCGCGCTCTGGATGTTCGATCGTGACCGCCAGCCGCTGATCGACTGGCTCAAGAACAAGTTCGCCAAGAGTCCGACGCTGGCCGAAGCGAATATCGCCGCGCTCAACGCCGGCCATGCCTATGGCGAGACGGCCGAACTGGCCGGGCCGATGAAGCAGCATCATGTCGCGGCGGCCCCGGCCGAGCCGGGTCTGTACCGCACCGTTACCGGGGCCGAATCGATCTCGCTTGGTCTGGTCGCGGGCGTCCAGCTTGCCGGCGTGAAGATGTTCTTCGGCGGCTATCCGATCACCCCGGCCTCGGCGATCCTGCATCACCTGTCGCGGCTCAAGGAATTCGGCATCACGACCTTCCAGGCGGAAGACGAGATCGCCGCGATCGCCAGCGCGATCGGCGCGTCCTACGCAGGACAGCTTGGCGTCACCTCTTCCTCGGGCCCGGGCATCGCGCTCAAGGGCGAGGCGATGGGCCTTGCGATCATGACCGAGTTGCCGCTGGTCATCGTCAACTCGCAGCGCGGCGGCCCCTCGACGGGCCTGCCCACCAAGACCGAGCAGTCAGATCTTTATCAGGCGGTCTATGGTCGCAATGGCGATGCGCCGATGCCGGTCATTGCCGCACGGTCGCCCGCCGACGCGTTCGACTGCGCGATCGAGGCGGTGCGAATCGCCGTCCGGTACATGACTCCGGTGATGCTGCTGACCGACGGCTATATCGCCAATGCCGCCGAGCCGTGGCTGGTGCCTGACATGGACAGCTATACGCCGTTCCCGGTCACCTATCTCGAGGAAGCGCCGGAAGGCGGCTTCCTGCCTTATGGGCGTGATGAGAAGCTGGCGCGTCCGTGGGTGAAGCCTGGTACGCCCGGCCTGCTCCACCGTATCGGCGGCATTGAGAAGCAGCTTGGCACCGGCAACATCGAATATGGCGCCGCCAACCATCAGGCGATGACCGAGATTCGCCGCGACAAGGTGCTTGGTATCGATGTGCCGGACCAGAAGGTCGAGATGGGTACCGAGAGAGGCAAGCTTGCGATCGTCGGGTGGGGATCGACCTACGGTCCAATCCATCAGGCAGTGCGGCGTGCCCGTGCCAGGGGGCTGGACGTCAGCCATATCCATGTTCGCCACATCTGGCCGCTGCCGGGTAATCTCGGTGCACTTCTCAAGGGTTATGAGAAGATCCTCGTACCCGAAATGAACACCGGTCAGCTCAAGACCGTGCTGCGCGACCAGTATCTGGTCGATGCAAAGCCGCTCAACAAGATTTCCGGTCAGCCCTTCATGATCGCTGAGATCGAAGCGGCGATCGAGGAGGCGCTCGCATGAACGACATGACCCCTATCGCGAAGACCAGCCCGAAGGATTGGGAGACCGACCAGGAGGTGCGCTGGTGCCCGGGTTGCGGCGATTACGCGATTCTGAAGGCAGTGCAGCGCACTATGCCGGAAATCGGCGCGCGACCGGAGAATACCGTGTTCGTCAGCGGTATCGGCTGCTCGTCGCGCTTTCCCTACTACATGGAAACCTACGGCTTCCACACCATTCACGGTCGTGCGCCAGCGGTGGCGACGGGCGTGAAGCTGGCCAATCCCGATCTCGACGTGTGGATCATCACCGGTGACGGCGATGCACTGTCGATCGGTGGCAACCACACCATGCACCTGATCCGCCGCAATCTCGATTGCCAGGTGCTGTTGTTCAATAACGAGATCTACGGCCTGACCAAGGGGCAGTATTCGCCGACCAGCCATGTCGGGACACGCAGCCCGTCGACGCCGTTCGGTTCGCTCGACCGGCCGCTGACGCCCTGTGCGTTCGTACTCGGTTCGGGCGCGCGGTTCGTGGCGCGGGCGATCGACGTGAACAAGAACCTGCCGGCAGTGCTCAAGGCTGCCTATGCGCACAAGGGCACGGGCTTCGTCGAGATCTTCCAGAACTGCATCGTCTATAATGACGATGTGTTTGCGCCTTTCACCGAAAAGGCCAACGCGGCCGGCAGCCAGATGTGGGTCGAGCACGGCAAGCCGTTGCTGTTCGCGGGCGGCACCAGGGGCCTGGCGCTCGATACCGAGAAGCTGGTGCTGAAGGTGGTCGATGTCGAGGGCGGCGACTGGGAAGCGGCGAAGGTCATCGTGCACGACCAGGCCAATCGCGCTGTGGCGCACATGCTGGTCGAGATGCCGTTCGGGGCGTTCCCGATGGCGCTTGGCGTGATCTATGACGATCCGGCTCCAACCTTTGAGAGCGCGGTCGTCGCGCAGAATGCGCAGGCCAGCACGGGCAAGACGCCCAACCTGCAAAAGCTCCTTTCGCAGGGCCAGACCTGGCAGGTCGAGAAACAACCGCACACGATGTAGCTGCGGGGTAGGTGCGGGCAGGGGGCCGGCAATGACGTTCGTCGTCACGGATGCCTGCATCCGGTGCAAGTTCATGGATTGTGTCGAAGTCTGTCCCGTGGAAGCGTTCCGCGAGGGTGAGAACATGCTCGTGATCGATCCTGACGAGTGCATCGATTGCAATCTCTGCCTGCCCGAATGCCCCGCCGACGCCATCGTGCCGGATATCGAAGACGGTGCCGAGGCCTGGATCGAGCTTAACAAGACCTATGCGACGCGATGGCCTGCGGTGTCGAGCAAGGTCGGCCAGACGCCGGACGATGCCGAGGCGTTCAATGGGGTGATGGGCAAGTTCGAGCAGTATTTTTCGGCTGAACCAGGCAAGGGCGACTGACCGGGGGCGTCAGGTCGACGTGTCGGACAGCAGCACGATTGATGCGCGCGCGAGGCTGGATACGGCCTCGCGCACCTCTCGCTCCGACAGGTGGGGCAGGTCCGCGACCAGTGCACCCAAGGTCGATGCATCCCGATCCAGCAGCATGGCCAGAACGGCACGCTCGACGGGCGTCAGCGGCGTTGTCGCGGTACCGTGGCGAATCTGCGTCGTGTCCTCGGCAAGCGGCAGGCGGCGGCGCAGCATCGGCCGGATCTCGATATCCGTGTGGAGAGGATCGGACAGCCCGAGGTTGAGCGCCTTAAGCGATTCGCGCTGCCGGTCCGCCATGGCGAGGAAGTCATCCAGGTCGATCGTATCCACCAGCCGATGGAGCGCCGCGCGCAGATCGTTCTGCCGCGTCGCCAGCGCCTCGCGCCCCGGCAGGGCCGAGATGTCCCGTCGGAACAGTTCCTCTTCGAGGCAGCGCCGCCCGATCCATTGTACGACGTCGCCGCCACGCGGATAGGCGATACCGATCGTCAGGTGGAGTGAATGCCCCTCCTCGACCTGTGCGCGATGGATATCGCCACGGGGAATATAGAGGATGTCGCCGGGTTCGAGCATCGCACTCCATTCCGGCTGTTCGGAGGCGCCGATCTTGGCGAACGCCGTCACGCCCCTGATCGGATAGCGATCGCGCTGGCCGTAGCAGAACCACCGTTTGCGCCCGTGGACCTGCAGCACCATGACGTCATGGTCGTCCCAGTGCGCTCCGAAGGCGCTGTCCCGGCGGAAGCTCACATAGGCATTGACGCTTGCCCGGGCACGCAGGTGGCGCTCGATCATCGCGGCGAGCGCGCTGATGCCCGGTACCAGCCGCTCGATGTCGTTGATGACCAGACTGAGTCCCTTGTCGGCGAGCGACTGGAGCGTGTCGGGTGCCAGCTCCTGAACGCCGGAACTGCTCGAGCGTGTTGTCAGCATCGCCGGGGGCATATCATGCCCGTTGCGGATCGTGCGGACCTGTCCATTCTGCAGCCGCTCGAGGGTGATCAGCGCGTTGAAGGCGGGCCAGGGAAGAAGGCTGGCGAAATCGGCCTGTCGCGCGCTGTGCAGATGCAGCCGGTGTTCCTCGGCGATCGCGTCGGCAAGCGATGAAAGCGGGTTCGGCGCGATCAGGCTTTGCAGGTCGGTGATCATGTGCCGGCTTCCCACTGCCTTGGTCATTCCACCTAGACCAGAAACGACGACCATGGAAAGTGACGCACGAAGTGTCTCTTGCGGCCATTGCGGTCGACGGGCATGGCGGCAGCGATGGATGCGCCGACGCTTCTCTGGTTTCGCCGCGACTTGCGTCTGTCGGATCAGGCAGCGCTGGTTGCCGCGGCGGGCGAGGGGCCGGTGATCCCCGTCTATATCCTCGATGACGAGAAGCCGCGGCATCGCCGCATGGGCGCTGCTTCGCGCTGGTGGCTGCACCACAGTCTCGCCGCGCTTGACCGGCACCTGCGAGACAAAGGGTCGCGCCTGATCCTACGGCGGGGTGAGGCTGCGGCAGAGCTTGGCAGGCTGGCTGAAGAGACCGGGTCACGGCGGGTTCATTGCCTGCGCCACTATGAACCCTGGTGGCGCAACGCCGAACGCGCGGTAGCGAAGACCCTCGATCTGGTGAACCATGACGGCAATTATCTGGCACCGCCGGGTTCGATCACGACAGGATCGGGACATCCCTACAAAATCTATACGCCGTTCTGGCGTGCCTTGCGGGAGCATATGCCGCCGCCGGCGCCGATGTCTGTGCCGCACGTCATTCCGGCGCCCGAGACATGGCCGGAGAGCGATCGGCTTGAGGATTGGGCGCTACTGCCGGCGAAACCCGACTGGGCAGGCGGCTTTCGCGACGAATGGACGCCGGGCGAGGAGGGCGCGAAGGACCGGCTCGAGGATTTCGTTCCGAGAGCAGCGGCATATGACATCGACCGAAACCTGCCGTCCGACGAGGGCAGTTCGCGCCTGTCACCGCACCTGCATTTTGGAGAAATATCGCCCGCGACGGTCTGGCATCATGTCGTCGGAGCATCGGGCGATTCAACCACCTTCCTGAAGGAGCTTGCCTGGCGTGATTATGCGCAGAATGTGATCCTGCAATTTCCCGACTATGGTTCGAAGAACGGGCGTGAAACGCTCGATGGCCTGGCCTGGCGGACTGGCAAGACAGCCGATGCCGATCGCCGCGCCTGGCGACTCGGCCGCACCGGTTATCCGATCGTCGATGCGGGAATGCGTCAGCTCTGGGCGACCGGCTGGATGCACAATCGCGTGCGCATGATCGCGGCGAGTTTCCTGATCAAGCATCTGCTGGTCGACTGGCGCGACGGCGAGGCATGGTTCTGGGATACCCTTGTCGATGCCGACTACGGCAACAACAGCGTCAACTGGCAATGGACCGCGGGCACTGGGGTGGATTCCAACATGTTCGTCCGCATCATGGCGCCGCTGGTTCAATCGACGAAATTCGATGCAGCGCGTTATATCCGGCAATGGGTTCCTGAGCTCGCCGACATCCCCGACTCGGCAATCCACGATCCTGAGGCCGCGGGTTGCCGGCCCGACGCCTATCCGGCGAAGATCATCGGTCACCGCGAAGCCCGGGAGCGCGCGCTGGCTGCGGCGAAGCGGGCGCGGTGATCGTGATACGAATCGCTTTTCCAGCGCTATCGCCGAGTGCATGAGAGCGGCTTCATGAACGCTTCAGCGCCGAACAGGGGACGTCGTTTCGGGACGCGCGCGAGGCCGGCCTATGGCTGGGTCGACTGGTTCCTCACGCCTTGGGCCGGCGTCTTTCACCGCCTGCTCGATCGCATCGATCAGGGGCTTGAGGCAGGCTCCATCAAGGCATCCCTGCCCGACGGAACCCACCGCGTTCTCGGCGGACGCGCCGGCGGCCCGGTTGCGATCGTCGAAATCTCCAGCTGGCGCGCGCTGATTCGCCTGGCGATGGGGGGATCGGCTGGCTGGTATGTCGGCTGGTCGCGCGGCGAGTGGCATAGCCCCGATCCTGTACCGCTGTTCGACCTGTTCATGCGCAATCGCCGGCCGCTGGGCGAGGTGGGGCGATCGCGTGGCGCCATGCGGCGGGTGCGGCGCCTCTGGCATGCGCTGCGGCGCAACCATCGCAGCGGGGCGCGGCGGAATATCGAATTCCATTACGACCTGGGCAATGATTTCTACAGCCTGTGGCTCGATCCCGGCATGACCTATTCGAGTGCGCTGTTCGAAGAACCGATCTCGGCTGCGCAATCGTTGGAAGACGCGCAGGCGACCAAGCTGCGCGCCATTCTGAATCGAACCGGGGTCGGACCGGGCGATGCCATCCTGGAGATCGGCTGCGGCTGGGGCTCCTTTGCCCAGATCGCGGCGGGGGCCGGGGCGAGTGTCCATGGCATCACGCTCTCGGCGGAACAGAAGCGTGCGGTCGAGTCGCGCATGGCGGACGCTGGGCTGGACGGCGTCACCGTCTCATTGACTGACTATCGCGATGTGATCGGGCAATATGATGCCGTTGCCAGCATCGAGATGGTCGAGGCGGTCGGCGAAGAATATTGGCCGGCCTATCTGCAGTCCATTGCAGGAGCGCTTAAGCCGGGCGGGCGGGCAGCGATCCAGTATATCGCGATCGATGATGCGATCTTCGATGCCTATGCCGGCAACGTGGATTTCATCCAGCGCTTCGTCTTCCCTGGCGGCCTTTTGTTGTCGGAGAGCCGCTTTCGCGCGATTGCCCGGGCCCATGGCCTGACCTGGCACGACCAGCGGGAATTCGGGCTTCACTATGCCGAGACGCTGAAGCGCTGGCGCGCCGCGTTCGACGCTGCCGTCACCGCCGGCCGCCTGCCTGCCGAATTCGATCGCCATTTCGTCGATCTGTGGCGATACTATCTGATGTATTGCGAGGGCGGGTTCAGAGGCGGCGGGATACACGTCGCCCAGGTCACGCTGATCAAGGGGGAGTGATGCGAATGAAACGCCGGATGTTGACCACGCTTGCGCTGGCGGGCGCGGTATTGATGCCGGCGCAGGGTTTCGGACAGGCGCAACCCGCGCCGGCCGCGGATGAGGCGACGCAACGCCAGGTCGGTGCCGAGATACTGTTCTGGTCGCAGGCACAGCGCGATTCGAATTTCCCGGCGATGGAGAAGATCTTCCCCGGCAACACCATCAAGGCTGATCCAGCGAAACTGCGCGTGCTGCCCGCAGGAAAACCGCTCCCCATGGCGACCGCGGACGTGAACGCGTTCATGACATCGATGAACGTTGCTGGCCTGATCGTGCTGCAGGACGGCAAGGTGCGGCTCGAACGCTATGCGCGCGGGCTGACCGCGGAAGGGCGCTGGACCAGCTTTTCGGTCGCGAAATCCTTCACCTCGACCCTGGTTGGCGCGGCGATGAAGGACGGCTTGATCAAATCGCTGAACGATCCGGTGACACGCTACATCCCCGATCTGGCCGGCAGCGGCTATGACGGCGTGACGGTCGCCCAGTTGATGACGATGACCTCGGGCGTGAAATGGAACGAGGATTATACCGATCCGAAGTCCGACGTGGCACGGATGTTCCTTGAGCCGGTGGCGGCGGGTGTCGATCCGACCGTCTATTTCATGCGCAAGCTGCCGCGCGAGACCACGCCGGGGACCAAATGGGTCTACAAGACGGGTGAGACCAATCTGATCGGCGTGCTGGTGCGCCGCGCGACGGGCAAGACCCTGGCCGCCTATGCCGAGGAAAAGATCTGGAAGCCCGCCGGCATGGAGCGCGACGGTTTCTGGATGAAGGACCAGACCGGTGCCGAGGTCAGCGGTTGCTGTCTGTCAGTGTCGCTGCGCGACTATGCGCGCTTCGGCCAGTTCGCGCTGGAAGGCGGGCACGGCATTGTCAAAGATGGCTGGTTCGCTGATGCGACCAGAGCGCATGCCAAGGTCGCTCCAGGCGGTTACGGCTATGGTTATCAATGGTGGACCTATCCTGAAGGCCGCTACGGCGCACAGGGGATTTTCGGCCAGATGATCACGATCGATCCGGCGTCGAAGGTGGTTGTCGCGATGGTCAGTGCGGCACCCAAGGCGAGCGACCGTCCGCTGACGCTGGCTCGGCTGGCGTTTTTCCAGAAGCTGATGGCGGCGGCGAAGTAAGGGCTTCTCCGCTTCTCATTCCCCTCCCGCGAGCGGGAGGGGAGAAGGGTCAGTCGACTCGCTCGAAATGGCCGTTTTCGAAATCTTCCGCCACCAGCGCCGTGATCCGGTTCGCCACGACTTCCGGTGCCTTCACTGAGGCGGGGTCCTCGCCGGGATAAGCGCGCTCGCGCATCTTGGTACGGGTCGCGCCCGGATCGACGATCGCGGTGCGGATGCTGCTGATATGCTCCATCTCGTCGCCATACGCGCCCAGCAGTGTCTCGAATGCGGCCTTGGAGGCACCGTACAGGCCCCAATAGGCGCGCGGGTTGCGGCCGACGCTTGAGGTGATGCCGATGACCCGGGCGCGCTTCGACTTGCGCAGCATCGGATCGAACGCGGTGATGAGGGCGGCCTGCGCGCTGACGTTGAGGGTCAGGACTGTCGCCAGTTCCTTCGAATCGATCGCCGGCACGGCTGCGAGGCTGCCAAGCGTCGCGGCATTGAGCACCATGATGTCTAGTTGCGACCAGCGCTCGCCGATCGCGGCGCCGAGGCGGGCGATGCTGTCGGTCTCGGTCAGGTCGAGCGGGGCGATGGTCGCGCTGCCGCCCGCCTCGAATATCTCGGTCTCGACCTGCTCCAGATCCTTCGCCGTGCGCGCGGTGATGACGACATGCGCGCCCGCGGCGGCAAGAGCCCTGGCGGTTGCCGCGCCGATCCCGCGGCTGGCGCCGGTCACGAGGGCGATCTGGTTGGCGAGGGGTTTGTCAGTCATTCTCGTCTCTCTTTGTCACCCCGGACTTGTTCCAGGGCGCACCGGCCCGCACGAACGGACGCGGTGGCGCTTGCACCACGGTGGACGCCGGAACAAGTCCGGCATGACGGGTCTGGCTAGATCACCCGCTCAGCGAGGAGGGCGAACTGGTCGACCGAGGCGACTTCGTCCTGGTCGGTCAGCATCGTCGGGTAATCCCCGGTGAAGCAGGCGTCGCAGTGGCTGGGACGGATATCGGCGCGGTGCGGTTCGCCTAGCGCCTTGTACAGGCCGTCGATCGACACGAACGCCAGGCTGTCCGCCTGGATATATTTGTTCATCTCGTCGATGTTCATGTTCGCGGCGAGCAGTTTTGCGCGCTCCGGCGTGTCGACGCCGTAGAAGCAGCTATGCCGCGTCGGCGGGCTGGCGATTCGCATGTGCACCTCTGCCGCGCCGGCCTCGCGCATCATCTGGACGATCTTGAGGCTGGTGGTGCCGCGCACGATCGAATCGTCGATCAGCACGATCCGCTGGCCCTTGATCAGCGCGCGATTGGCGTTGTGCTTCAGCTTAACGCCGAGATGGCGGACCTTGTCGCCCGGCTGGATGAAGGTGCGGCCCACATAATGCGAGCGGATGATGCCAAGTTCGAACGGGATGCCGGATTGCTGAGCATAGCCGATCGCGGCGGGCGTGCCCGAATCGGGTACCGGGATGATCAGGTCGGCCTCGACCGGGCTTTCGATCGCGAGTTGCGCGCCGATTTCCTTGCGCACGGTATAGACGCTGCGGTCCTCCGAGATCGAATCGGGGCGCGAGAAATAGACATATTCGAAGATGCACGGACGTGGCGAGACCGGCGCGAACGGGCGGTGCGAGCTGATTTCGGTACCGCGCACGATCACCAGCTCGCCCGGCTCTATCGAGCGGACGAACTCGGCGCCGACTACGTCCAGCGCCACCGTCTCCGACGCGAAGATCACTGATCCGTCGAGTTTGCCCATCACGAGCGGCCGGATGCCGAGGGGGTCGCGGCAGGCAATCATGCCCTCGGGCGTCATCACGATCAGCGAATAGGCGCCCTCGACCCGCTTCAGCGCATCGATGAACTTGTCGACGAAGGTGCGGTAGCTCGACGTCGCGACGAGATGGATGATCGTCTCGGTATCGGAGGTCGACTGGAAGATCGACCCGCGCTGGACGAGATCGCGTCGCAGCCGCATTGCGTTGGAAATATTGCCGTTATGGGCGATGGCGAAGCCGCCTGAGGCGAGGTCGGCATAGAGCGGCTGCACATTGCGCAGCGCGGTCTCGCCGGTCGTCGAGTACCGGACATGGCCGCAAGCGACGGTGCCGCGCAGCGCCTGGATGATGTCGTCGCGGTCGAAATTACCGGCGACGTGACCCATTGCACGATGGGTATGGAATTCGGCGCCGTCGAAACTGGTGATGCCCGCTGCCTCTTGGCCACGGTGCTGCAGCGCGTGCAGGCCGAGCGCGACGAGCGCAGCCGCGCCATCACTGCCGGATACGCCGAAAATGCCGCACTCTTCGCGCAGCTTGTCCCCGTCGATAGGGGCTTCAAATGGGTTCGTAGTAAGCATGGCGCCCTTCGGGGGGAGTAGCGTCGCCCGCCATATAGGGACGCCTTTCGGCTTTGTCGCGCTTTTGTCACATGGATTATTCGCCAACCGTCGCATTGGCGGTTTTGCGTGGGCAGGCTAAGCGTCGCGCATGCCCGATTCCCGCGAAACCGGCCTTGCGCTTGACCCGAAATACGACGCCGCCGGCCTGATCACGGCGGTTGCGACCGACCGCACTACCGGCGAAGTGCTGATGCTTGCCCATATGAATGCCGAGGCGTTCGCCGCCACGGTCGCCACGCGGGAGGCGCATTTCTGGTCGCGCAGCCGCGGGCGACTCTGGAAGAAGGGCGAATCGTCGGGGCATGTCTTGCGAGTCGCCGACATCAGGATCGATTGTGACCAGGATGCGGTGTGGCTGATCGTTGATCCCGCCGGCCCGGCTTGCCACACCGGCGAGCGCAGCTGTTTCTATCGTCGGATCGACGGCGACCGACTCGCGACGGTCGAATGAAGCGCGGCCTGTTGCTGTCATTGCTGTTCGTCGCTGGATGTTCCGGTGGCGAACCCCAGCCAGCGAACAACGCGACCGCGGCTACGGGCCTTGAGGCCGCTGCGATCGAGGTCGGGGTGATTCCCGATCCCAACAACACTGACATCACTGGTCTCTACGCGCGCGACACGGACCGGGTCTGCATCGTGCCCAGCGCCACCGCCTATCGGATAGGCGTGTTCGTCGATTATGGCGACAAGGTGATTTGTGGCGGATCGGGCACGGTTACGCGTGCCGGGGAGAAGCTCCAGCTCGAGTTCGACGGGGTCGACGGGTGCAGCTTCGAGGCGCGCTTCGAAGGGGACCGGATCGTATTTCCCGGCAATCTGCCGAGCGCCTGTCAGAAGCTTTGCGCGCAACGTGCCTCGATGGCGGCGCTGGATGTAGCCCGCCTCAGCGAGTCGGTTTCGGAAGCTTCCACCTTGCGGGACGGGAAGGGCAAGCTGCTCTGCAGCAGCGGCGGATGAACTTGACGTTCACGTAAACGGCATTTAGCTTTGCCTCATGTCAACAGTCGCAGCCTATGCAGCGATCGAGCGCCATCCCGATCGCGATCACTTTTCGATCTCCGATCTGTCCGCCGAGTTCGGTGTGACGGCACGGGCCCTGCGATTCTATGAGGATGAAGGGCTTATCGCGCCGGAGCGGCGCGGCACCGCCCGTATCTATTCGCAGCGTGATCGTGCGCGGCTCGCCTGGATCCTGCGCGGCAAGCGTGTGGGTTTCAGCCTTGGCGAGATCCGCGAGATGATCGACCTCTACGATATCGGCGATGGCCGCCAGGTCCAGCGAACGGTCACGATCGATCGTTGCCGCCAGCGCGTGTCGCTGCTGAGTTCGCAAAAGCACGATATCGATGCCGCGATCGACGAATTGAACGATTTTATCACCCTGCTCGAAACGCACGGCGCACAAGGCCGGCTGAAGGACTGATCCATGCCCCAATATACCCCGCCCGTGCGCGATACGCGCTTCATCCTTGAGCATGTGGTCGGTCTCGATCGCTATGCGAACCTGCCCGGTTTCGCCAACGCGACCCCCGATGTGGTGGACGCGGTGCTTGACGAGGGCGGCAAGTTCGTCGCCGAGGTGCTGTTCCCGCTCAACCAGTCGGGCGATCTTGAGGGGTGCACCCGCCACGAGGATGGCTCAGTCACCACGCCAAAGGGCTTCAAGGAAGCCTATGACAAGTTCGTCGAATCGGGCTGGGGCACGCTGTCCGCCCCGGCCGAGTTCGGCGGGCAAGAGATGCCGCACGTCGTCTCGACTGCGTTCCAGGAATATATGATCTCCTCCAACATGGCGTTCGCCATGTATCCGGGCCTGACCCATGGAGCGATCGCGGCGCTGCTGGTCAAGGGTACCGACGAGCAGAAGGCGAAATACGTCCCCAATATGGTTTCGGGCAAATGGGGCGGGACGATGAATCTGACTGAGCCGCAGTGCGGCACCGATCTGGGCCTGATCCGCACCCGCGCCGAGCCGCAGGCTGACGGTTCCTATGCGATCACCGGCACCAAGATCTTCATCTCGTCGGGCGAGCATGACCTGACCGAGAACATCATCCATCTCGTCCTGGCCAAGACGCCAGGCGCGCCGGAAAGCTCGAAGGGCATCTCGCTGTTCGTCGTGCCGAAGTTCTTCGTCAATGACGACGGATCGCTCGGCGCGCGCAACGCGGTTTCGTGCGGCTCGATCGAGCACAAGATGGGCATCCACGCCAACTCGACCTGCGTGATGAACTATGACGGGGCGACGGGCTGGCTGGTCGGCGAGGAGATGAAGGGCCTCGCCGCGATGTTCATCATGATGAACGCAGCGCGCCTCGGGGTGGGGCTGCAGGGACTCGGCGTCGCGGAGACAGCTTATCAGAACGCCGTCCAATATGCGCATAACCGTCGCCAGGGCCGCGCGCTGACCGGCGCCAAGGATCCTCAGGAAAAGGCCGACACCCTGTTCGTCCATCCCGACATCCGTCGGATGCTGATGGATTCGAAGGCGCTGACCGAGGGGCTGCGCGCGCTCTGCCTGTGGGGTGCCCTCCAGGCCGATCTGGAACACGCCGCCGCGAGCGAGGAGGAGCGTCAGCTCGCCGCCGACCTGGTCGGGCTGCTGACCCCTGTCATCAAGGGTTATGGCACCGACAAGGGCTATGAGATCGCGACCAATGCGCAGCAAGTCTATGGCGGCCATGGCTACATCGCCGAATGGGGCATGGAGCAATATGTCCGCGATGCCCGGATCTCGATGATTTACGAAGGCACCAACGGAATCCAGGCGATGGACCTGGTCGGCCGAAAACTTGCCATGAACGGCGGCCGCGCGGTGCAGGCGTTTTTCAAGGTCGTCGGCGAGGATGTGGCGGCCGGCAAGGCGGACCCCGCGACCGCCGATTTCGCTGAGCGCCTCGAAAAGGCCAGCGGCGAATTGCAGCAGGCGACACTCTGGTTCCTCCAGAACGGCATGAAGAGCCCTGACAATGTCGGAGCGGGCGCTCAGCCCTATCTGCACCTGATGGGTATCGTCGCAGTCGGCCTGATGTGGCTGCGCATGGCCTCGGCCGCTGCGAAGCTGAAGGCAGCGGGCGAGGGTGATGGCGCCTTCCTCGATGCGAAGCTGGTGACGGCGCGTTATTTCGCTGAGCGGATCATGCCTGATGCCGGGGCGTTGCGCCGGAAGATCGAGGGCGGTGCCGAATCGCTCATGGCCCTTCCGCCGGAGATGTTCGTCGCGGCCTGAGAGGTCGGAGAACGGTCCAGGGCAGTGCCTCGTTTACTTCCGGCATGACGCTTGAGGTAGATGAGGGGACTTACCGGGCAGCCGGCGACTGATTGGCGGGCGCCGGCAGCGCAGTCGCAGGCTTTGCCGGGGGAGGTGCCGCTTCCACCTTCCGCCGTACGCCCGACAGCTCCGGTATTGGTCTGATCGTCGTCGCCACTGGGGGCGGCGATACCGATGTAGTGCCCGCCAGGCTCTCCAGCTTGAAAGTGTCGGCCTGTCGCGCAACCGGCACCAGCACCTGCAGTTTCATGCACTGGCTGAAATCCGTCCGCTTGAACTCCGTGCAGTTCCACAGCGCCTTGTCGTAATTGCGGGCGCGGTCGCGCAGATAGCTGAATGACATCGCCGCGATCTGGGTCGGCTGAAGTGGCAGGGCGCCTGGTGTCTTCGCCTTGTTCGTCCAGCCCATCACCTTGCAATAAGGGCGCTCCCCGCAGGTGCGTGTGGCGAGCAGGGCAAAGGCGTCCGGCGGCATGTGCGGATCGAGCGTCAGCAGGAAGCTGTTGGTGTCTGTCGTCAGCGACGGTGGCAATGCGGCGCCTGCGGCAGCCGCTTCGACGACGGCGGAGGACGCTTCGACCAGCGCCGCGCCCGTCTTGTGCGCATCGGAATAAAGCGCGAGCTGCGAAACGACGGGTTCGTCGGACGATACATGCCGGTTGAACGCGGGTGGCGTGCCCCACCAGCCGGTCCAGCGGAAGAACAAATGGGTCCGGACCGCGGCGATCTTGTCCAGGCTCGACTGCCAATAGGGTACGACCCAGTCGGTATGGTAATGGGTGGCATAGCCGACCGGTTTGTAGACGTCGCCGCTCAGTGCCAGCGTGGCGGTCTCGCGGGCTCGCATCCAGGCAGCGTCGGACCAGCGATGCCTGACCAGCGCGCCATCGCAGGTGAAGGTGAACTGGCATCCGGTCACCCGGTCGGAACCCTGGAATACCACGCCGCAGATCGTCTTCGGAAAGGCCGGATGACGTGCCCGGTTGATCACGACTTGCGCCACCGAACGTTGGCCAAGCGTGTCGTCACCGGCTTCGTAGAGTACGCCGGCGGCGAGGCAATCGATCGCCCGCGCGCGTTGTTCGTCGGTGCCGACGAATTTGAAGGGGCGTGCCGCCGGATTCGGACCGGTGGAGAACGGGACTGATGCGTTGAACGCCCGGGCATCGTCGGGTGCCAGATCCTGGAATGCCACCGGCTCTACCGGAGGCAGCTCGGCCTTGGGAACGACTCGCTGCGGCAGCCGCTTGACCGGATGATGTAGCAAGACCGGCGGCGCTTTGAGCACGACAAACGTCGGCAGCGCGATCGCCGCAATTGCGACCAGTAACAGAAGGTGGTTCAGGCCGAGACGTGGCGCGCCCGGCTGGGCGGAAGGCTGTGGCATGGGCGCAGGCGTTCAGTGATGAAGGAAGCGGCGCGGAAGGGAGATCAAGGGCGGCTCCTGGCGGTCGGACTGGTGGGCCTTACTCCAGAACGCTTCGGACACGAAATGGTTCGAGCGAGTCTCTCAGAGGGACAATGCCTGGTTGACCGGAACCGCTGGGGTGAATCGGTTTCCTGACACCCCGCATGCGAGTCGCGACGCGGAGAAGAGGTTGACCTGTCTCGTTCCCCTTTGGATGTGATGTGGAGCGAAGACCGTGTTGGAGATAGTTCTGGCATCAGTCGGGCTGGGGGTGTCGCCTAACCATCGTCGATGCCAGGCGAGCGTGCCACGGCGTTCGGCCTCTGCCGACCAAGCGTAATCAAAACGAACTGGTCGATGGCAGACCCGACAATTGCCACCAGCGGCCGTCACTCCGGGATCATCGCCCGCCCTTGGCAAGGTTGTTGCCTATTCCGGCCAGAATCCAGTGGCTTCACAAAGATCCCATTGATCTGCCGTCTTGATGCCACAGGCCCGGTCGCCTTTCGGGCAGTGTTGGACTGACGACTGATATCGGCTGTAGCAGCTCTTGGGAGGGGCAATGCCTGGCCGGCTCACCTTGGCCGGGATCGGGATTACCTTCACCATCGCGACGGCTGGAACGATCTTCGCCACTACCGGAGTCGCGGTCGCGGCGGATGCGGTGCTTTCGCCGCGCTGCCCGAAAATCATGGGCCACACCAGAAACAACGCCAGCATTACGCTGACGCAAATCATCGCCCTATGCATTTCCTGTCCCCCGCAACGCCCCCGCGCCGACCAACGAAATATAGCCGACGCGGATGCTTTACGCGAGATTAACTTTCGGGAAGGAAGTCCGGGACCGACAGATAACGCTCGCCCGTGTCGTAGTTGAATCCAAGCACCCGGACGCCGTCGGCAAGATCGGGCAGCTTCTGGAGGATAGCGGCCAGCGTCGCACCCGAGCTGATGCCGACCAGCATGCCTTCCTCGCGTGCCGCCCGGCGGGCCATGTCCTTGGCAACCGCCGCGTCGACCTTGATCGCGCCGTCGATCGCCTGGGTATGGAGATTGGCCGGAACAAAGCCGGCGCCGATGCCCTGGATCGGGTGCGGACCAGGTTGTCCGCCCGAGATGACCGGCGATGCCTCGGGCTCGACCGCATAGACCTTCAGGTGTGGCCACTCTTTCTTAAGCGTTTCGGCAACGCCGGTGATGTGACCGCCGGTGCCGACCCCGGTGATGATCACATCGATCGGTGAATCGCGGAAATCGTTCAGGATTTCCAGCGCGGTGGTGCGGACATGCACGTCGATATTCGCAGGATTCTCGAACTGCTGGGGCATCCACGAATTGGGCGTCTGCGACACGAGTTCGATCGCGCGCTCGATCGCGCCCTTCATGCCCTTTTCGCGCGGGGTGAGGTCGAAGGTGGCGCCATAGGCAAGCATCAGGCGGCGACGTTCGAGCGACATGCTCTCCGGCATGACGAGGACGAGCTTGTAGCCTTTCACCGCAGCGACCATCGCCAGGCCGACGCCGGTGTTGCCGCTGGTCGGTTCGATGATCGTGCCGCCAGGCTTGAGGTCGCCCGACTTTTCGGCCGCCTCGATCATGCTCAGCGCAATGCGGTCCTTGATCGAGCCGCCGGGATTCGAGCGTTCGGACTTGATCCATACCTCGGCGCCCGGGAATAGCTTCTGCACGCGGATGTGCGGGGTATTGCCGATTGTGTCGAGGATCGTGTTGGCTTTCATCGTGCGGCCTCCATCTCAATATCTGCGGCGTCCTGCGGCGTCGCGGGCGGGTCGAATGTACGGGCGTTGCGGATGCTCGGGAAGAGCCAGGTCCACAGGATAGTGACGACGATCGCGCCGCCGCCGCCGACCAGCACTGCACCGATCGGGCCAAGCGCCGAAGCGAGGAAGCCCGATTCGGCCTCTCCCAGCTCGTTGGACGCTGAAATGGTCAGCTGGGAGACGGCGCCCACCCGGCCGCGCTTGTCGTCCGGCGTGTGGAGCTGGATCAGCGACTGGCGGATATAGACGGAGAACATGTCCGCAGCCCCGGCGATGCCGAGCGCAATCAGGCTGAGTGGCATCGAGGTCGACAGGCCAAACAGCACCGTGGCTGAGCCATAGACAAGCACCGAGCCGAGCATCTTCGGCCCCACATTGGTCTTCAGCGGGCGGAAGGAGAAGAACAGGGCAGTCAGCGATGCGCCTACCGCGGGGGCGGCGGCGAGGGCGCTCAGGCCCTGTGGGCCGACCTTCAATATGTCATGGGCGTAGATTGGTAGCAGCGCGCTGGTGCCGGCGAGGAACACCGCGAACAGATCGAGCGTGATCGTCCCCAGGATCATCTTGTTCTGCCAGACATAAGCGAGCCCATCTGCGATCTGCCTTATCGGATGGGCGGCGCTGACGGCGATGGTGCGGGCGACCGGGCTGATCATCATCAGGCAGATCAGCGCCCCGCTGAACAGGGCGGTCGCGAGGAAATAAGCGGCCGATGGCGCGATGGCATAGGCAAAGCCGCCGATCGCGGGGCCGATAATCGTGCCGACCTGCCAGGAAATCGAGCTAAGCGCGATCGCGGTCGGCAGCACTTCCCTTGGCACGAGATTCGGTGCCAGTGCCGAGAAGGCCGGACCGGCGAACGCGCGGCCGAACCCGAGTAGTACGGCGACCGAGAATAGCACCGGCAGCGACATCCAGCCCTCATAGGTGGCCAGGGCCAGAATGAAGGCGCAGAGGATCTGCAGAGAGACGGTGACGCGCGTGATCCAGCGGCGGTCGAATCGGTCGGCGACCCAGCCGGTGATTGGCGTTGAGAGGAACAGGGGTACGAACTGAAGCAGGCCAATCAGCCCGAGCTGGGCCGCAGCCCCGGCTGGCGACATGGTCTGGCGGGCGATGGTATAAGTCTGCCAGCCGATCACGATGATCATGCCGTTCTGCGCCAGTGTCATGCAGAAGCGGGCGGCCCAATAGGCCCGGAAGTTGGCGATGCGGAACGGGTGGGGAGGCGATTCCATCTGAGCGGGCTTTAGGCGTCCGATCCTCGCGGGAGCAATCGTCGATTGCTTGGGGCCTCGAAACTTCTCATGCACCCGGACGATTGATGTCCGAGACGAAACGGGCCTATAGGCTCGCGTCCTCCCCCTACGGAAACGAGGTTTCCCACACGTGGCCAAAGCCCCTGCTGCTCGGAAAAACGAGCCCCTGACGCCCAACCGCGAGCGTCCCGACGAACCCCAGCCCTACAAGGCGTCCAAGGAAGAGCTGCTCGAATTCTACAAGCAGATGCTGCTCATCCGCCGCTTCGAGGAGAAGGCGGGCCAGCTCTATGGCCTCGGCCTGATCGGTGGTTTCTGCCATCTCTACATTGGCCAGGAAGCTGTCGCGGTCGGCCTGCAATCGGCGCTGACCGAAAAGGACAGCGTGATCACCGGCTATCGCGACCATGGTCACATGCTGTTGTGCGGGATCCCGCCGCAGGATGTGATGGCCGAGCTCACGGGGCGCCAGGCAGGCATCTCGAAGGGCAAGGGCGGCTCGATGCACATGTTCAGCGTCGAGCATAAATTCTATGGCGGCCACGGTATCGTCGGCGCGCAGGTCTCGCTCGGCACCGGGCTTGGCTTCAGCCATAAATACAAGGGCGATGGCGGCGTGTGCCTCGCCTATTTCGGCGACGGCGCCTCCAACCAGGGCCAGGTCTATGAAAGCTTCAACATGGCCGAGCTGTGGAAGCTGCCGGTCATCTACGTCATCGAAAACAACCAGTACGCCATGGGCACAAGCGTCAATCGCTCATCGTCCGAGGATCAGCTCTATCGCCGCGGCGAGAGCTTCCGCATCCCGGGCATCCAGGTCGACGGCATGGACGTGCTTGCCTGCCGCGGCGCAGCTGAAGAGGCTCTGGCCTGGGTGCGCGCCGGCAAGGGGCCGATCATCCTTGAAATGAAGACCTATCGCTATCGCGGCCATTCCATGTCCGACCCGGCCAAATATCGCAGCCGCGAGGAGGTCCAGGCCGTCCGCGACAAGTCAGATCCGATCGAGCATGTGAAGAAGCTGCTTGAGGAACTCGGCGCGAAGGAGGACGAGTTCAAGAAGGTGGATCAGGAGATCAGGAAAATCGTGAACGAAGCCGCCGATTTCGCCGAACAGACGCCTGAGCCGGATCCAGCCGAACTCTACACCGATGTACTGGTGGAGTCCTACTGATGGCGATCGAGATCAAGATGCCGGCACTCTCCCCGACGATGGAGGAGGGCACGCTCGCCAAATGGCTCGTCAAGGAAGGCGACACAGTCAGGTCCGGCGACATCATGGCCGAGATCGAAACCGACAAGGCGACGATGGAGTTCGAGGCGGTCGACGAAGGCACGATCGGCAAGATCCTGGTCGCCGAGGGCACCGACAATGTGAAGGTCGGTACCGTCATCGCTGTGCTGAACGCCGAGGGCGAAGAGGCTGCACCGGCTGCTCCGGCACCGGCCAAGCCTGCCGAGAGTGAAGCACCGGCTGCCGAGCCGGTGACGGCGCCGGAACGTGCCGAGCTCAAGACACAGGCGCCTGAGCCCGAGGTTCCCGCCGGGACCGAGTTGGTCAAGCTGACGCTACGCGAGGCACTACGCGACGCGATGGCGGAGGAGATGCGCAAGGACGACCGCGTCTTCGTTATGGGCGAGGAAGTCGCGCAATATCAGGGTGCCTATAAGGTGACCCAAGGGCTGCTCGACGAATTCGGCGACAGGCGCGTGATTGACACGCCGATCACCGAATATGGCTTTGCCGGCGTCGGCACCGGCGCGGCGATGGGCGGCCTTCGCCCGATCGTAGAGTTCATGACGTTCAACTTCGCGATGCAGGCGATCGATCACATCATCAACTCGGCTGCGAAAACCAACTACATGTCGGGTGGCCAGATGCGTTGCCCGATCGTGTTTCGTGGTCCCAACGGTGCGGCCAGCCGGGTAGGTGCCCAGCATTCGCAGAACTACGGGCCGTGGTACGCCAGCGTGCCGGGCCTGATCGTGATCGCGCCCTATGACGCGGCCGACGCCAAGGGGCTGCTGAAGGCGGCAATCCGCAGTGAGGATCCGGTCGTGTTCCTCGAGAACGAACTGCTCTACGGTCGCACGTTCGAAGTCCCCGCGCTCGATGACTATGTCCTGCCGATCGGCAAGGCGCGGATCATGCGCGAGGGCAAGGACGTCACGATCGTCAGCTATTCGATCGGCGTCGGCCTTTCGCTTGAGGCTGCCGAGGCGCTGGCAGCCGAGGGGATCGACGCCGAGGTGATCGATCTGCGCACGCTGCGTCCGCTCGACAAGCAGGCGGTGCTCAAGAGCCTGAAGAAGACCAATCGGATGGTCGTCGTCGAAGAGGGCTGGGCGACATGTTCGATCAGCTCCGAAATTGTTGCGATCGCGATGGAAGAGGGCTTCGACGATCTCGATGCTCCCGTCCTGCGTGTGGCGAACGAAGATGTGCCGCTGCCCTACGCGGCCAATCTCGAAAAGCTCGCGCTGATCAACGCCGACAAGATCGTCGCGGCGGTGAAGAAGGTAACCTACCGGTAACCACAGCGCGGTGTCTTCGGGCGTCCATCCCGTGATGGGCGCCTGATGGCCGCATGCGGACGAACAGGTTTGACAAGGCGGTGACGGGGGAGCAATCGCGCCCCTGTCGGCGACTCGTCGACGATCAGGAAGCAATCAGACCAATGCCAAGCGACAGTAGTCGATTATCCGCGCCACTGGAGGCGCCCGGCCGGGTCTGATCCATCAGTCTCGCCCCGGGGTGCCGCCAGCGGCGCCCGTCGAGGTGAGAATGAGCATATTGCCCCAAACCGGCCAGAGCCTTGCGCCGTTGTCGCGTATCGTACGCGTGAGAATGGCGTCGAGCTGGGCTGACATGATCGCCTTCCTGCTGCTGACGGGCGCGGCTGTGTTGGTTATTCGCGGCGCGGAAGGGATGGCGGAGCCGCTGTCGCATCTCCGCATGGACCCTGTCACGCTCGATCCGGCGAACCTGCCGGCCTATGCGTTGCGGACCACGCTGCGCATGTTCGCCGCGCTGGGCGCTTCGCTGGTCTTCACGCTGGTCGTCGCGACGCTCGCCGCCAAGAGCAGGCGCGCGGAAATGGTAATCGTGCCCGCGCTCGACATCCTGCAATCGGTGCCGATCCTCGGCTTCCTCACCTTCACCGTCACCTTCTTCATGGGGTTGTTTCCCGGCAGGCAGCTGGGCGTCGAACTCGCGGCGATCTTTGCGATTTTTACCAGCCAAGCCTGGAACATGGCGTTCAGTTTCTACCAGTCATTGCGGTCGGTGCCGTCTGATCTGGAAGAGGTGTCGCGCGGTTTCTCCCTGTCGCCCTGGCGCAGGTTCATCCGGCTCGAACTGCCCTTTGCCACGCCCGCTTTGGTGTGGAACGCGATGATGTCGATGTCGGGCGGCTGGTTCTTCGTCGTCGCATCGGAGGCGATCAGCGTCGGCAATACGCGGATCATGCTGCCGGGAATCGGATCATGGCTGGCACTGGCAATCGACCAGGAGAATTTCCATGCCATCGCCTGGGCGGTGGGCGCAATGGCGGTGGTGATCCTGCTGTATGACCAGCTTGTGTTCCGTCCAGTGGTAGCCTGGGCTGACCGTTTCCGCTTCGAGCAGACTGCGTCGCAGGATCGGCCGCAATCCTGGGCTTACGACCTTTTCCTGCGCGCGCGGCTGCTGCCGGTGGTGTTCGCCCCCCTGATCGGGCTTGGGCGGCTGCTGATGGCGATCGACCGGCGACCGGCGCGTCGGCCCAGAGCACCGCGCGATATCGCGCCCGGGCGGGTCGGGCAGGTTCTGTGGCTTGGTACGTTGGCGGTGGCGCTCGGGGGGGCCGGGTGGCTGGTGATCGGCTATGTCGCCTATCACCTTGCCTGGCGCGATGCGGCGACGGCGTTCGGTTTCGGATTGGTGACCATGCTGCGCGTGCTTGTCTTGATCGCGCTGGCCAGCCTGGTCTGGGTACCGATCGGGGTGTGGATCGGGCTCCGTCCGCGATGGGCTGAACGCCTGCAGCCCGTCGCGCAGTTCCTGGCCGCGTTTCCGGCCAATGTGTTGTTCCCGTTTGCCGTCATCCTGATTGTCAGCTGGCATCTGAACGTCGATATCTGGCTTTCGCCGCTCATGATCCTCGGCACTCAATGGTATATCCTGTTCAACGTGATCGCGGGCGCCAGCGCGATCCCGAACGATCTGCGCGAGGCCGCCAGCATGTTCGGGATACGGCGCTGGCAATGGTGGCGGCAGCTCGTGATTCCGGGAATCTTTCCCTATTATGTAACGGGGGCGCTGACGGCCTCCGGCGGCTCCTGGAATGCGAGCATCGTCGCCGAGGCGGTATCGTGGGGCAGCCAGCATCTGGAGGCGAAGGGCCTCGGCGCCTATATCGCGAAAGCCACTGCCGCGGGTGACTATCCGCGCGTGACGCTGGGTATCGCGGTGATGTCGGTCTTCGTCATCGGTTTCAACCGGCTGCTGTGGCGGCCGCTCTACCGCTTCGCCGACCGCCGCCTCCGGCTCGGCTGACCCCATCAGGAACAAGGAGCCCGACATGGCCACCATCCTCGCCCGCCCGCCAGCGACCCGCCCGCTCGTCACGGTCGAACATGTCCGCCACCGCTACGGGAGGTCGGGCGGCAGCGGGCTGCTCGTGCTCGATGATGTCGACCTGACGCTGAACGAGAATGAGGTCGTCGGGCTGCTGGGCCGCTCGGGATCGGGCAAGTCGACGCTGTTGCGTTCGATCGCCGGGCTGATCACCCCTGACGAGGGCGACATCCGCTTCGTCGCCGATGACGCGGGGGCCGCGCCGACGGTGAGCATGGTGTTCCAGACCTTCGCGCTGTTCCCCTGGCTGACCGTGCTCCAGAATGTCGAGCTCGGGCTGGAGGCGCAGCGTATCCCTGCCGAGGAACGACGTACCCGCGCGCTCGCCGCAATCGATCTGATCGGCCTCGACGGGTTCGAGAATGCCTATCCCAAGGAGCTGTCGGGCGGGATGCGGCAGCGCGTCGGCCTGGCGCGGGCGATCGTCGTCAATCCGTCGCTGCTGTTGATGGACGAGCCGTTTTCGGCGCTCGACGTGTTGACGGCGGAAACGCTGCGCACCGATCTGCTCGATCTCTGGTCCGAAGGCCGGATGCCGATCAAGTCGATCCTGATCGTCACCCACAATATCGAGGAGGCGGTGCTGATGTGCGATCGCATCCTCGTTTTCTCGTCTAACCCAGGCCGGGTCGCGGCGGAGATCCGGGTCGACCTCCCGCAACCACGCGACCGGCTCGATCCGTCTTTCCGCGCGCTGGTCGACGATATCTATGCGCAGATGACAGCACGGGCCGATCCCGTTCCTGCACGCGATGGAGTTTTCCCCGGCAGCGGTATCGCGATGGCGCTGCCGGTGGTGTCGACCAATGCGCTGGCCGGCCTGATCGAGGAGGTCGATGCGATGCCGTTCGACGGGCGCGCCAGCATGGCCGATCTCGCCGACCAGCTTCAGCTGGAGATCGACGAGCTGTTCCCGATGGCCGAGACCTTGCAGCTCATGCGCTTCGCCGATCTTTCGGGCGGCGACCTGGCATTGACGCCAGCCGCGCGACGCTATGCCGAATCAGACGTCGACCAGCGCAAGGCGATGTTTGCCCAGGCGTTGCTCGCCCATGTGCCGTTGGCGCATCATATCCGCCGGGTCCTCGACGAACGATCAAGCCATACGGCTCCGGCGCGGCGTTTCCGCGACGAGCTGGAGGACCATATGTCGCCCGACTATGCCGCCGAGACGTTGCGCGCGGTGACGCATTGGAGCCGGTACGCCGAGATCTTCGCCTATGATGAGGATGACGACCAGTTCAGCCTGGATGATCCCACCTGAACGGAAGGGGCGCGGGTCAACTCGCGTAGAGGTTGCAGGTGGCGCGCGTCGCTGCCGGGGTCGGGTTGAAGATCTGGCTGAAATCGCGATTGTCGCGGACGATGAAGGACGCGACATAGTGGATGCGCGCAGGGCTCATCAGCCAGGTGCCGCTGAGGGGCGTGTAATAATAGTTGATCTCGACGAACATCACGCCCGAGCCCGCTGGCGCGTTCACCTTGGCGTTGGTGTCGCCCATGCCGGTCGCGGCGGCGGTCCCGGCGTTGGTCGACGTCGCCGTCGTCCCGGCGGCCGTCGTGGTAGTGCCGTAGCTCGAATCATAATTGGTGCCGCTTTTCATGCCGAGGCAGCGTTGCCAGTGAATCCGCTGAACCGGTGCGGTATCATAGCTTTGCTGGACATTCTCCAGGCTTGAAAGCGTGATGCGGGCCTTGGTGCCGAGCCCGATTCCCGAACCCTGATAGCGGACGGCCTGAAGGATATCGTTGATATCGACCTCGCGCAGTTGCTGAGTGTTGAGTGCGCTGGTCGTTCCGACACGACCGGCATTGTCGGCGAGGTTCAGGGCGATCTGGCTGACGCGCAGATTGATCAGCGCGAGATTTGCCGTCTCGACGCCGTAGAGCCCCAGAGCAAGGACGACCGGCATGGCCAGCCCGAACTCAAGCATCGCCAGACCATTCCGGTCCTGGCGGAGGTGGGCGATCAGGTTGCGCGGGCGCGACATCACCCGGGGCCAGGCTATCTGCGGGATCAGGTGCATATCGTCACGTTCGCGGTGGTCGTCTGGGCGGCATAAGGCTGGTTCTTCAGCAGGGTGCTCGCCTTGATCGTCTGGGTGGAGGGCCAGCCGAACAGGCCCGCAACGGGAAACAGGCGGGGATAAGTGACGGTCACGGTGTAAAGCGTGACGTCGCTGGCACCGCCCTGGCCCGTGGCACCAGGGTCGGCATCCCACTGGTTGTTGCCGTTCTCGTCGGTGTAGCATTCGCCCGGATCGCGGATGCCGTTGCCGTTTGTGTCGACAAAGGGTTCCGGGGCGACCTCGGTGAAATTGTCGTAGCTCATGCGTGTCGAGCTGAGGGTCGCGTTCTTCGCGATGGTCTGGATCATCGTCTGCACGCGCGCGTCGATCGTCGAGGTGCTGGCTGCCTCGATCGTCGAATCCCGCGCCGCCTTCTGCACCGCGCCGTTGAGGACGCTCTGGGCATATTGCTGATAGAGCATGTCGCCGAGGCCCATCAGGAGCAGCAGCATCACGGGGGAGACGATCGCGAACTCGACGATCGTCGCACCACGCCGGTCCGCTCTCAGGCGAGCGGCCAGGGCGGCCAGCCGCTTCATTGAGAAATCCGCAGCATGGCGACCTGGCCGGCGATGCTGGTGAAGGCGGCGGTGAGCGAGGCGTTGTCGCTGGCATAATAGGCGCTGCCTGGCGAAGCGCAGGCGGTGAGCTGGCTCGTCAGCGTCTGGCCGAAGCCGACGACAAATATCTTGATATTGCGCGCCTTGGCCGCCGAGCATTCCGCGAGGAAGCGGGCGTTGTGATAATCGGTGTCTGACGAATAGGTGCCGCCCGTCACGCGCTTGTCGTAATATTCCATGCCGTACATGCCGTAGATGCTGGTGTTCGGCGCCATGTCGCCGTCAGTCATGAAGACGATGTAGCGGCTCGGCGGGGCGTGGCCTGGCCAGGTGCTGGTGTCGGAGGCAAAGAGTCCGGTCGGCGAAATCAGGCGTGTTCCCCAGATCATGCCCGTATCGTGGTAGGTGCCGCCCTGCGCCTTGAAGTCGACCGCGTTGACATAGTTGGAGACGTCGGTACGCGCCATTGTCGCCAGACGCTGGGCTGGTTTGCCGCACGAAACATAACCGCTGGAGATATTCTGGCTCCATGCCGGGTTGGGGTTGGCGATCATGTTCGTATACTGAGTGGTCGCCCCGTCGGAGGACGTCGGAGCATAGTCCCCATACGGGGTCGTGCTGTTCCCCGCATAATCGACCGAGGTCATGTTGCTGCCGCGATAATAGATCACGTCGGGCCACATCGGCCGCCATCTGGTCGAGTCGTTCGTCGGAACGAGATCAGGATCGAGATCGTAGGGCAGGCTGTTGACGTCAAAGCTCGACGACACGGTAGTGTCGCGTTCCTCGATACAGCCCTGCCACTTCGACGTCGCACCGGTAATCTTCGAGGGATCGGTGACCGTCGCGCCCGCGATGTACTGGCTGACGTTGAACGGCCATTGCGCATAGCGCCAGTTCGGTTTCAGCGGCTGCGTCGTGGTCACGCAAGTGCCGCCATTGTTGTTAGTCCAGTTGGAAGTGACGTTGCTCGCGGTGCCGCTGATCGAATAGCCGCTCGCGGGGCTCCGACCTGTGGCGCGGCCGTTGCAGGTGGTCTGCGACGTGCCGGTGGTAGTGCTGGTGGTGGCCGAGCCGTTATTGGCGTCGCCGATCACCTTGCGCGATTCATAGTTCCAGTTCGTCACCAGATAGTTGCTGGGTAGCAGATAGCCGACGTTCACCGTGGACGTGTAGGTGACGAAACCATAGCGGATATGGGTCAACGGGCTCGAATTGGCAGAAAGCGTGTCGTAGAAATTGAGCACCGCCGAACGGAGTCCGGACAGCTTGGAGCCCGTCTTCTCCGTGACGTAGTAGCCGGTCGTGCCGTCGGGTCTTGTATAGGTGGCGACGGGCTGGTTGCAGCCGGCGGTGCCGTCGGCCGTGGTGCACGCCATCGATCCGGTAGTGTCGAGCACGAACATGATGTCGCTGTCGCCGATATCGTACCGTGCTTGGCAGGCAACGTTGAGGGTTATCGAAGGTGTTCCGAACATCTGCATGATCGTCATCGGCACGATCGCCGATGCGGTGCCGGCAACCTGGCTGTCAGATGTCTTGGTAGGGGTGAAGGATACCGTGTTGGTGGTCATCCAGCCCGTAGTGAAGTTGTTGGTGAAGAAGGCGTTGGCCTGCGCGGCCGCATTCGTATCGAGCGTCGAGCCGGTGGTGGACATGAATTTACGGCCAGCCAGCACGCCGGCATCGCACGCCTGTTGCAGGCGAACCTTCACCACATAGAGGCGGGCCATGTCGACGGCGGAGCCGGCAAGACCCGCCAGCGGGATCATCGCCACCGCCATCAACGCAAGGGTATTGCCGCGGACGTCGCAGGTGAGCGCGGCCATGAAGCCGCGGGATCTTGTGATGAGGTTTCGATCTTGCCTGGACACAGATATTCGCCATTCTTGACGATATGGGCCCCGGGACTTCCAGCTATGGCGGAGGAGTATTAATTTCGAGTCAATCGGAGTGGCCGAGTCGCTTGCGTCGGCAAAGGCGGGAATCTGCTTGTTTGAGACATCAATTGGGACAGGTCGAAGCCGTTACGCCCGCGGAAGGATAGACCTGGGTGAGGTCGCGCCGGTCGCGGACTGCCATCGATGCGAACTCAGTGAAGGTCGTGGTCGGCGCCAGCGTACCGCGTCCCACCAGCGGAACATAAGTGTAGAACACCTCGACGAACATCGTGGCATTGTCGTCTTGCGCCGTCACCTGCCGGCCGGCGGGCCCGATTCCCGTCAGGCTGGTCGTTCCGTTCCCCGGCGGATATTGCCGGGTGTAGGATGTTTTCGCGCCGTAGCAGCGACGCCAGCCGATCTTGTAGGTGCCCGCCGTGTTCGGATTCGAGGTCGGTTCGAGATCGGTCAGGATCACACGGCCGTTGGTTTGCAGATCGAGCTCGCCCGACTGCATCTGCGCGCCGGTGAACAGGTCGTTGATGTCGGCTTCGGTGATGGTCTTCGCCGCGAGCTGGCTGCCGCTGCCCATACGGGCGGCATCGTCGGCGATATGCAGGGCCAACTGGCTGACCCGCATCTTCGCGGTGATATAATTGGTCATTTCGGCGCCGGTGAGCGCCATCATCAGGAAGACGGGGAGGATGAACGCGAATTCGAGCAGTGCGAGACCGCTTTTGTCGTCACGAAACCGGACGTCGACCCGGCGTGGCAGGCGTGGCAGGCGGGCGGTCATGGGCAATTCCTCACGGTCGGCGGGCCGTAGCTTCCCTGGTCGCCATAAGGCTGGTTAGCGAGAACGGTCGACGCGGTGATCTTCGTGGTGTTGGAGCCACCGATGACCCGATACAGCGGAAAGTAGCGTGGATAGCTCATTGCGACGGTGTAGACCGTCTTGTCCTTCGCGCCGCCCTGACCCGAATCGCCGCCGTCGGAATCCCAGTAGGTATTGTTGTTGGCGTCCTGATAGGGTTCGCCCGCGTCACAGGTCCCGTTACCGTTCGTATCTGTCCAGGCTTCTGCCCGCGCTGCCGAGGCCTGGGAAAACGTCCGGTAGTAGCGCCGGGTAATGGTGATCGCCGCGTTGTTCGCAATGGCCCGGACAGAGGCTTTGACCTTGTTGTCCAGGAGTTCTTGTTGTTCTTCTTCCGTTCCTGACTCCAGCGCGGAGTCCCGAGCAACCTTCTGCACGACACCCTGCAGGACCGAGCGCATGTAGAGTGAGTGCGCCGTGTCGAAGGCACCGAGGAGCAGGATCAGCATGACTGGCGCGACTATCGCGAATTCGACAACCGTGACTCCGCGTTGGTCGCGCGCCAGACTGATCGTGAGACCACGCGTCATTTCGTCAGTCTCAACTGCGAGATTTGATTGGCGATCGACGCAAAGGCAGTTTGCAGGGCGGCTGAGTTGCTCGCACTGAAATATTTCCCGGATGAGGCACAGTTGGTCAACCGCGTCACAGTGTTCGGATCGACATAGCCGAAGGAAACGACCCACAGCGTGATATTCTTGTTCTTGATCGCAGTGCATAGGGCGACGGTCCGGGCGTTTACCTGCTGAGTCAGTGTGCCGGTTGTCGTGCACCCGTCGGTGGGAGCGGTGGAAGCGTCAGTCTGGCGCCGGTCGAACCAGGCCAACCCATACGCTTGATAGTTCGAAACGCTGGTGCAGGGATCGCCATCGGTCATGAAGATCATATGCCGCTGGATTTCACCGCCGCTGGGCGTCAGGGCATTCTGCGAGGCAAAGAGTCCCGTCGGTGACAGGAATCGCGCGCCCCAGATCAGGCCGATGTCGTGATAGGTGTTACCGCTCGCGACCATCTGATCAACATAGTTGTCGAAATTGCTTGCATCCCAGGTCTGCAGCTTGCGGGCTTCAGCCGAGCAGGAATAGCTTTCGCCGGTGTAGTTGGTGAAAGTCGTGATGGGATTTTGGCTGTACGGCGTGGAACTGTTGTTGATGTAGGTGGTGCGTCGCGGATAGACGGCGTCGCCCAGGGCGGGAGCCCATAGGGACGAGGCATCCCAGCTGCTTGGTACCCCATCGATGTCGAGATCGCGCGCGCCTGAAGGGATCGGATCATAGCTGCTCTGCCGCACCGTGGCGCGTTCCTCGATGCAACCATCCCAATTGACCGTCTTGCTGATGAAATTGTCCCCGATGGGCAAGCTGATGCTATCGTTCCAGCCGGTTCCGTTCTTTAGAGGGGACAGATTGATGGACACCGGCTTGTAGAGCCATGCCGGGACGGCGACGGCGCCGCTGGCGTTGACGGTCGTGCGATCATACCAGGCGCGCCGTTCGATCGAGCGTGTACGCACCTGGATCATGCAGATCTTGGTCGAACTGTTATAGACGCGCTGATAGTTGCTTTGCGTGGTGCCGGCATAGGCCTTGAACTGGGTGTCGCTTTCGTTGCTGCCGCCGCTCGCGGTATTCCCCACGATCGTATAGCTGTCCGCCGGGACTGCGAGGTTGTTGCTACACGTGCTGCTGTTGTTGGCGCTGATATAGCTGGTCGTGTCGGACCAGCCGCTATAGCTTCCGGCGTTGCGGGTCGTTGTGCCGTCCCAGCTGTTCCATCTGCCGTACAGGCTTGACTGCTGCCGGGATTGATAGGTCCAATTGTCGGCAAACCAGTTGCTGGGCAAAAGCTTCCCGACATTGACGTTGGTTGCATAGGGTACGAAGCCGAACCGAATCTGAACCTGAGTCCCGGTGCCGCCGCTTGGGGTGCCGGTGGTGCAGTCGGCATCGGTATCGAGACGCGCAACGATCTCGTAGAAGCATTTCACCGCAACCTTGAGACCTGCCATTTTCGAACTGGAGCCTGCCGAGCCGCACGAATTGCCGTTCGAATCGCAGTCCATCGAGCCGGTGTTATCGAGCACGAACATCACGTCCGTGTTCGGCAACCGCATTTCCGCGTCGCAATTGACCGAGAGCGTGGCAAAGGCCCAGTCCTTGGTCACGACCTTGACCAGGGTCATCTGCAACTCGACGGATGCCGTGCCGGATACCTTGCCGGCGCTTTCCGTGAAGCTCTTGGTCAGGTTGCGGGTACCGTAGCCGCTGGCCGGGAAGTTCGCGTCGAAGAATCTGACCGCGGTGGCATTGGGCATACCGTTGCTCTGAGTCCAGATGCCGCCGCCCATCGCCTTGCGTCCCGCGAGGGCACCAGCGTCGCAGGCGTGTTGCAGCCGCGTCTTCGTGATGTACATGCGGCTCATGTCGATGCCACCACCCATCAACCCCGCAAGCGGGACCAATGCGATAGCCATGATCGCAATCGTATTACCGCGTATGTCGCTTGCGAGGCGACTCAGGAAGCCGCGCGTCTCCGCGCGCTTCTTCGGATTCTTCGGCAGCATTTGTTAACCCCCGGTGGAAACAATTCCCGCTCGATCGGCTATGGCGAGCAAGGAATAATCACTCTTCAAGCGATATGGTTAACAGAGCGATGGCAAATGCCTTTTCAGGCGAAAATCTTTCCTTCCCCCACGATTCCGAGTGGGAGCTCGCGCTGCACTATGCGCCGCGTGCGGCGGTGCCTGGCATGGTCGCGCTTTTCGGGCTCGATGCCCTTCTCGCGCAGATCCTTCGCACGACCCGTGAGCCGATGGTCGGGCAGATGCGGCTGACCTGGTGGCATGAAGCGCTGACCCGGCTCGACAGCGCGCCACCGCCGGCCGAGCCGGTCCTTCAGGCGCTGGCGCGACATGTCATTCCCCATGGTATTACCGGCGAGCGGCTCGCCTCGATGATCGAGGGTTGGGAAGAACTGCTCGATGCCCCGCCGCTCGGCGACGAGGCGATCGCGCGCCATGCGGTGCTTCGCGGGGGTACACTGTTCGAGATGGCCGGCGTCCTGCTGGGCGCAAGGGCCTCCGATCCGCTGGCGGCGGCGGGGGAGGGGTGGGCGCTTGCCGATCTCGCCCGTCACCTGCGCGACCGGCCGAACGCCGAACGCGCGCTGGCGCGCGCTGCCGCGCCGCTCGCTCAGGCGAGG
Organism: Sphingomonas sp. QA11; assembly: GCF_028473665.1. Classification (GTDB taxonomy): domain Bacteria; phylum Pseudomonadota; class Alphaproteobacteria; order Sphingomonadales; family Sphingomonadaceae; genus Sphingomonas; species Sphingomonas phytovorans. The sequence goes on from NZ_CP098774.1 coordinate 1,632,339, forward strand.
CGGGGGCATTGGAGCCGCCAGGCGAGGCTGCTCGGCGCGCTGGCGCACCTCGCGCGCCTGAACCTGGCCGTGCCGCTCGACCAGCCAGTGCCGGCCGGCGCACCGCGCCGGGTCGCTCGTATCCTGCTTCACCGGATGACCGGTCGATAGGCTTCCCCGCCGCCCGGAAAGGCGATAGCGTTTCGCTGGTCGGAGCGGGAGGAGACAGGGATGATGTGGCGCTATATCGCGGGTGGTGCTTCGGCGCTGCTGCTGGTCACCGCGGGAGTCATGCTGTCGACCGGCCGGGCCCGTCCACCCTCGCCGCTGGCGACGCAGCCGGTCGCGGCGGTCGCGCAGGACGAGCCGCTTCCTGCCGGCGTCCCCGAGGCGAGCGAGCGGACCCGGGAACAGAAGCGCTTCGACCGGTACGACAAGGATCGCAACGCCCAGGTGACGCGCGAGGAATATCTCGCCCAGCGGCGCAAGGCCTTTGCGAAACTCGACACCAACCAGGACGGCCAGCTCTCGTTCGACGAATGGGCGGTGAAGACCACGACGAAATTCGCGCTGGCCGACAAGGACAAGTCGGGTGCGATGAACGCCGCGGAGTTCGCGACGACCGCGCCCAAGCGCACCGTCAAGCGCAGGCCGAACTGTCCGCCAGCCCAGGCACCGCGCGAGGACGAGGAAGCCTGATTCTCCAACGGTGCCGCTGTTTTCAGCCTTTCGTTTTTCTTTCCGCTGTTATGTCGGATTTTGGAGCGGAAATCCTGCCATGCTTACAATGGCTTGATGCGCGTTTTCCCTGTTACGGCATAACAGCGGAAAACCTGGCCGCAAAAGCGGAGAAATGGCCGGGATTTTCCGCTGTACCCGGCGGAAAACGGCCCAGCAAATCGGTCATGTCAAAGAGCGTGTCGGGGACCTTGGCCGGCACCCCGATCGCCCTGTGCTGTCACAATCCAGGCGATGGTTGAATCAACGGCAGGTCAGGCCGCGATCCAGGCTCCGAACGCTTCGCGCGCGCGATCGGTGTACATCTTCTTGCGGTCGGCCTTTTTGGTGCGGCCCGGGATCGGGGGCATCAGCCCGAAATTGACGTTCATCGGCTGATAGGTTTCCGCGACGGCCGCGCCGGTGATGTGGTGGAGCAACGCACCGAAGGCCGTCTCGACCGGCGGCGGGACGAGCGATCGCCCGCCAAGCTCCGCCGCGGCGAAGCGGCCAGCCAGCAGCCCGATCGCGGCACTTTCGATATAGCCCTCGCAGCCGGTGATCTGGCCGGCGAAGCGGATGTTTGGCTTGTTCTTCAGCCGGAGCGTCGGATCGAGGAGTTCAGGCGAGCGGATGAAGGTGTTGCGGTGGAGCCCGCCAAGCCGGGCGAACTCCGCCTTCTCCAGCCCCGGAATGGTGCGAAACAGGTTGACCTGTTCGGCATGCTTGAGCTTGGTCTGGAAGCCGACGATGTTCCAGAGCGTGCCCTGGGCATTGTCCTGGCGGAGCTGGACCACGGCATGGGGCCAGCGCCCGGTGCGCGGATCGTCAAGGCCGACCGGCTTCATCGGGCCGAAACGAAGCGTGTCGAACCCGCGTTCGGCCATTACCTCAATCGGCATGCAGCCTTCGAAATAGGGCGTGTCCTTTTCCCATTCCTTGAAGTCGGTCTTCTCGCCCGAGATCAGCCCGGCATGGAAGGCAGCGTACTGATCCTTGTCCATCGCGCAGTTGATGTAGTCCTTGCCCTCTCCCTTGTTCCAGCGCGACTGGAACCAGGCGGTCTCCATATCGATCGAGTCGAAATGGACGATCGGCGCGATGGCATCGAAGAAAGCGAGCGCGTCGGCACCGGTCGCAGCGCCGATGCTGGAGGCGAGGCCGGCGGCGGTGAGGGGGCCGGTGGCGACAATGGCGAGGCCGTCGTCGGGCAGAGCGTCGACCCGTTCCCGCACGACCGTGATGTTGGGGTGCGCGGTGATGGCGGCAGTGACGCCGGCCGAGAAGCCGTCGCGATCGACAGCGAGCGCCGAGCCGGCCGGCACCTTGTGGATATCGCCCTCCCGCATGATCAGCGAGCCGAGCGCGCGCATCTCGGCATGGAGCAGCCCGACCGCGTTGCTGGTCGCATCGTCCGAGCGGAAGCTGTTCGAACAGACCAGTTCGGCGAGGCCGTCAGTGTGATGTGCGGGCGTCATCTCGCCCGAGCCGCGCATTTCGGAAAGCTTCACCCTGAAGCCGGCTTCGGCAAGCTGCCACGCGGCCTCGGAGCCGGCGAGGCCGCCGCCGATGATCTGGATGTCATGAGTCATGGCGCGGGCAGATAGCAGCGTGTCCGGCGATCGGCCAGCGGGGCTAATCCTGGTCGGGCCACGCCGTCAGGTGCCGGCAGATCAGGGCGCAGACGATCCCGGGGACGGTGAAGGAGAGGATCAGGAGGAGGAGCGGGCCCTCGCCGTTGCCGTCGCGCGTCAGGGACGCGACGAAGGGAATCGAAAACAATGTCGCCAACGCGGCGCCGGCAGCAGCCCATACCGAGTATGATCGCGACTTCGGCGCGTGTCGCCCCAACCAGGACATGACCGAGGCGCCGAAGAGGATGGGCAAGCCCCCAATGAACAACCCCACCGGCATCGATGCGGCCAGCAGGAGTATGACGAAGCCGAAATGTTCGACCCCGAGGCTTTGAAGCTGCTCCGGATACTGGATCACGAGGCCGGTCAGTAAAGAAAACAAGAGTAGCGGGCCGACGAGTAACGAGGCTGCGATGGTTCCGGCAAGGATCGAGGAGGTGCTGCGCATCCAGTTTCGCTAACATGCGCTTCTTGAAGGGCCGATAGCGGTGCGCGATCTGCACCGTAAATCCACGCACTGCCCATCGGAAGTCCGACGGAGTTCAACCGTGTCCTCTTTCTCCCCGTCACGGAGAGGGGGACCAGCGAAGCTCGCAGACGGTGCGTTTGCGGAGAACCCCCTCTACCACGCGCTGAAGAAGCGCGCGGTCCCCCTCCCCGTGCCGGGGAGGAGTTCAGGTCGTCGTCTCCTCCTCTTCCGCAAGCTCCGCACAGACCCGAGCAGTGTGCTCGTCGGCGGGGAAGGTGCAGTCGATCCGTATCTCGTCGAGCGTCACGTCGTGCGGTGCCGCGAAGGTCGTGAAGGTTTCGAAGAAACGAAGCTCGCCGCGCGGGCTGCCGAAGATGAAGCTGATGATCGGCGCCGGTTCCTCGCCGAGATCGCGCAGCCGCCAGCGTTGGGGCACGCCGGGATAGCTGAACGCCTCGTCGAGCAAATGCCGCGTCCGGCGATCAGGCGGATTAGCTTTGAGATCATCGTGCAGGTGGCGGATGAAGCGCCCCGCCACCTCGGGCCAGTTGACGATGACCGAGCGGAAATCGGCCGGATCGAAGAGCTGGTGGATCAGATTGGCGTGCGGGCTCTGGCGGCCGCCGGTCAGCAGGTTGTTGAGGCGCACTGCCGCGGCATTGGTCATCAGCACGTCCCAGTGCCGGCTGATCACGAAGGCGGGGTAGGGCTCCTGATGCGTGATGATCAGGTCGACCGCCTGGCGCATCCGGTCGAGCGCCGGGGCGGCGAGATCGCGCTCCGGATGCATGGCCGCATAGCCTGCTGCCCTGAGCAGGATATTGCGCTCGCGCAGCGGCATGGCGAGCGTATCGGCGAGCCGGGATATTGTCTCGCGACTGGCCTGCGCCTTGCCGGTTTCGATGCAACTCAGATGGCGGGTCGATATACCCGCCTCCAGCGAGAGATCGAGCTGGCTCATCCGACGCGCTGCCCGCCATTCGCGCAGCAGCATGCCAATCGGCATCATCCGCTGCGTGTGTGGCCATGGCGACTCCTTGGTTCGGAGCGCCTGAATAGCTGGGTTCAGGGTTCGCTCACGGGTTCTTCGTGCTGGTCGGTGCCGCCACTGGACCCGACGGCGGCACAGCAGCGCGCAGCATGCTCCGGTGAAGGTGAAGGCGATAAGCATGGAGTGTGTATCGGGTCGTCCGTCACCGAAGGCCATGACGGGTACGGCGCAGGCGAGGGCGCCCGCCAGCGCCCACATCACTGGCATGCGGGCCGCCTCGTTGCGGTCCCCTAACCAGGTCATGAGTTTCGCGCCGATGAGATTGGGCAGCAAGGCGAGGAGCGACCCCACCAGCGCCGCAACCAGCCCAAGTATCGGGATGCCCACGATCATGGCGGCGCTCATCCGGACCCCGAAGCCCCGGCCGGGATCGTCTGCCCAGATGCCGATGCAAATACCGAGCAGGAAGAGCGGCCCGGCCGATGCGCTGGCCAGCGTGACGCTGGGCAGGTTGATCGGCGTGCCCGTCATCGTCCGCTCCTCCTGCGCGAGGTTCACGCGAAAGCCTCCTGGCGATTTTCACGATCATCGAGCCAGCGATTCACCTTGCGGCCGAACTGAGCGATGGCGCCCATGTTGAAGAAGTGCATCGCGCCAAGCACGATCACCGCAAGACCGACCTTGCCGCTGAGGAAGCGCATCGCGCCCGTGACTGTCGTCGGTTCCTGGCCGAGACTGAGGGTGAGGGTGATGAAGCCGATATTGACGAGGTAGAAGCCGACCACGAGCAGGTGATTGGTCGAGCGCGCCAGCGTCTCGTTCTGGCCGAAACACTGGATGAGGAAGACGACGCCGTTCTTCGACAGGGTGCGCGCGACCCAGATCGTGATCGCCAAGGTGATCGCGAGATAGAGGAGATAGGTTGTCTCGACCATGGTGATTTCCTTTTTTTCTGTAATGAGAGAAATATGTGGACGTGGAACGGTTTCTCCTTCGACGATTTTGATCCTCAGTGTAGGGTGTTGGAGGCGATCGAAAGCAAGATATCAAAAGGGGTTAGCGGCCGATTTTATTCACGCGAAGACGCGAAGAGACATTGTGCAGGACGAGAACAATCCAGCGTCGATCCCCGCGGCGCACTCCACATTTTTCGATCGCGGCTTCATCAACTATTTCCTTCGTGTCTTCGCGCCTTCGTCTGAACCAATTTTCCTGTCGGGATGAGCGTCGTGCCAACTGCCCATTGGACCTAGTCCGCCTTTGCCTTGGCGCCGGGGATGAAGCGGGCGACCTTGCTGCCGAGCTTCATCAAGGTGACCAGGGTGGGCTTGGGCAGGGTGCGGACCTGATCGTACCAGCCGCCCAAGGTCGAGATGAACTCATGCATGCGCGTCACCCGATCGCGGACATGGGCGGGCGTGGCCTTGTCGTTCTTCATGCGCTCGGACAGTTCGGCGAGCAGGGCGAGGGTGGGGTCGATCTCGCGTCGTTTGCGCTCGGCGGTGATGCGCATCAGCATTTCCCACAGGTCGGTTTCCGCGACGAAATGGTCGCGGCGGTCTCCCTCGACATGGACGCGGCGGACGATGCCGTAGCCCTGCAGTTCCTTGAGCCCGGTCGACACGTTCGATCGGGCAAGGCCGAGGGCCTCCACGATCGCTTCGGCATCGATCGGCCTGTCGGACAGATAGAGCAGCGCGTGGATTTGCGCGACCGACCGGTTGACGCCCCATTGAGTGCCCATTTCCCCCCAATGGAGGATGAAGGCCTTGACGTCGGGATGGTCGGTGATCGTCATATGTTTCTCTTTTCTGTAAAGACAGAAATATAAGATATTGAGTGCTATGTCAACGGGACGTTCGCGCGAGATGCCAGCGCGAAGCAGCAGGTGAATCGACCAACCATATTCCATTGCTCCGGCGAAGGCCGGGACCCAGTCGGGAAGGTTGAAGTAGCTGCGAGCAACGCCAGCCAAGGATCGTCCACCGACTGGACCCCGGCCTTCGTCGGGGATGGCCAGAGGGGTGGGGAACGGTAACTCGTGGGCGTGGCGTGCGGTAGTCCGCCCCTGATGGATCAATGTCGCGATCGCCCGCCATATGCCCGGCCGATCCTCGATCGCCGGATTGCGCGATCGGCCGCGCAGCGCGATACCGGCGTCATGATCAAGACCAAAACATCGCCATTTCCCAACTCCTGGCTCATTCCGGCCGCGATTCTTGCCGGTGCCACCTTCTGGGCGGCGAGCCATATGGGGCTGTCCGGCGCCTTGTTCGTTGCCTGGAAGGGGTTGGCCGTCGGGTTGCTGACGCTCTGCGCCGCTCTTGCCGCGCATGACCGCAACGGCTGGTTGCTCGCCGCGCTGCTGGCGCTGGGCACGCTGGGCGATGTGCTGCTGGAAACCTCCGGCATTGTGATCGGCGGGGTGGCTTTCTTCGCCGGGCATCTGGTCTCGATCCTGCTCTATCTCTCCAATCGCGGGAAAGAGGGGTGCGCAGTGGCGGTTGCGATTGCCCTGGCGGTTCCCGTCGCGGCCTTCGCCATCACCCATGATGCGGGCGCGACGGTCTATGCCGCCGGGCTGGGCGGGATGGCGGGCGCTGCGTGGTACAGTCGTTTCCCGCGGAGACTCGTCGCGACCGGCGCCCTGATGTTCGCCGCGTCTGACCTGCTGATCTTTGCCGAACTCGGGCCGCTGAAAGAGTCGATCCTGCCGGTCCTGACGATCTGGCCGCTCTATCTCGGCGGCCAGACCCTGATCGCCTATGGCGTGCTGAGAACCCTCGAAGCGAGGAAGCGGAATGAAGATCTTCACCATCGGCTATGAAGGCACGACGATGGCCGACTTCCTCGCCGCATTGAAGAGTGCCGGCGTGGAGCGGGTGATCGATGTGCGCGCGTTGCCGCTGTCGCGCCGCCCCGGCTTCTCCAAATCGACGCTCGCCGCTTCGCTGTTCGAGGCGGGGATCGGCTATGTCCATCTGAAGGCCCTGGGTACGCCCAAGCGCGGGAGGGACGCAGCGAAGAAGGGCGATCGCAAGACGCTGGAAGAGGTCTATGCGGGGCAGCTCGAACTGCCCGAGGCCCAAGCCCAGGCAGCACAAATGCTCGATCTGGCGCGGGAGAAGCCAAGCGCCCTGCTGTGCTTCGAGCGTGACCCTTGCGTATGCCACAGGACCCTGTTGCTTGACGCTGTTGGCGAGGGTGCCGAAGTGGTCGATCTGTTCGCCTGAGCAGGCGCTCTTCTCAGATCGACATCATTACATCGTATCCGATGATCTCTACCCTGGACCGGCAACATGACTTCGCCAATCGCTTGCCTGTGAAGTCGCGCCCGCTACGCTGATCCGGTTCGCCTGAACCCCAATCGAAAGACCAAATCATGATCGACCATATGGGCATTGCCGCCTCCGACTTCGACGCCTCCCGCCGCTTCTATGAGACGGCGCTTGCCCCGCTCGGAATCGGGCTGGTGATGGAAGTCACGCCGGAGCAGAGCGGCGGGTATCACGGGCTCGGGCTCGGCAAGCAGGGCAAGCCGTTCTTCTGGGTCGGCAATGGCGGGCCAAAGGGGGCAGGCATCCATATCGCCTTCACCGCCGATGCGCGCGCGCAGGTCGATGCGTTCTACGAAGCCGCGATGGCGGCCGGCGGGCGGGACAATGGGGCGCCCGGCATTCGTGCCTATTACCATCCGAACTATTATGGCGCGTTCGTGCTCGACCCCGACGGCATCAATGTCGAGGCGGTTTGCCACCTGCCTGAATAAGGCCGGCTGCCTGCCCCGGGGCCGGCAGCGCATTTTTCTGACTGAACGACTGGGCGGATTGGCATTCAGAACCGGCCAGTCGGGAGTGCAAGGTGGTTCGCGCAGAGGCGCCGAGGGCGCTGAGAAAGTCCGGTCAGGGGCCCGGGCAGTTTGCAATGACGAACATGTCCACAAGCAGGCAGCTTCTCGGCGGGCGGTGATCAAGTCCGGAAATCAACTCCGCATTCTTTGCGCCCTCTGCGCGGATCCTCCTTTCTGCCGAGGTGGTGCCCAAAGAGGGGAATGTCGATCTGACCCGGGATGGACGGTTTGCCGGCACCCCGGACGCGTGACATACCAGTGCCGGGACGATGGTGGGGACTGCCGGTGGTGATCGCTCGATTGCGCGCGTTGCGGACGGCCGTTCCGGGGCCGGGATGGATGTTGCTGGCGCTGGTGTTCGGCTTTGCCGCCGGGACGCTGATCGGCACTGGCCGGGCAGGCGTGATCGACACGATGCGGCTGATCGGCGGTCTTTGGCTCGATTCGCTACGCATGACGATCGTCCCGCTTGTTTTCGCGCTGGTGGTGACGGGCGTCGCCGACCTGGCGACCGCCGACGATGGCCCCGCGCGGCGGATCGGCGCGCGGTTGCCGTTCGTGCTGGTCGGATTCCTGCTGCTTGCGGCCGTGGTCGCCGCCTTGATCGTGCCGCCGCTGCTGGCGCTGTTCCCCTTGCCGGCCGAAACCGTGGCGGGCCTGCGCGCCAATTTCCCGGCGAGCGCACCGCCCGCAATCCCGTCGACCGTCGAGGCGATCAGGGCGATGGTGCCGGTCAACGTCATCGCCTCCGGCGCAGAAGGGGCGATCGTGCCGCTGGTCGTGTTCGCGGTGGTGCTCGGGCTGGCGCTGAGCCGGATCGGGCGATCACGCGCGGCGGCGACGCTTGAACCGTTTCGCGGGCTGGCCGACGCGATGATCGTGTTGGTCGGGTGGGTGTTGCGAGTGGCGCCTGTCGGCATCTTCGCCCTGGCCCTCGTGATCGGCGCGACTGCCGGGATCGGCGCAGCGCTGGCGCTGGGGCATTACATCCTGATCCAGATTGTGCTGGCGCTGGTGCTGACGATGATCTGTTATGGGCTGGCGCGCTGGCCCGGGGGGATCCCGCTGTGGCGTTTCGCCCGGGCGCTTGCCCCGGCCCAGGCAGTCGCGGCGGGAACTCAATCCTCGATCGCGACCCTGCCGGCAATGCTCGCCAGCGCAGAACGGGTCGGCATTTCCGATCGCGATGCCGCCGTCATCCTGCCGCTGGCGGTGGCGGTGTTCAAGGTAACGGCCCCGTCGGGATCGTTGCTGTTCGGGCTGGCCATGGCGTGGATGGCGGGGATCGAGATTTCGCTCGCGCAGATCCTGATCGCGATCCCGTTGGCGGTGCTTTCAACCCTGGTGGTGATCGGCATGCCGGGGGCAGTCAGTTTCTTCGCCGCCGCGACGCCGACGGCGATTGCCCTGGGGGCCCCACTGGAGCTGTTGCCGATCCTGCTGGCGGTCGACACGATCCCGGACATGTTCCGCACGGTGGCGAACGTGACGGCCGATGTGGCGGTGGCGGCGATCGTTGCACCGCCGGCAGCGGAAGAGCGCGCCGGCTGATCAGCCGGAGACGGGTAAGCGTATCTTGCCCTGCTCGTCGCGGTCGAGCGGGCCATAAGCGATCACGGTTTCAAGCAGCAACGGGCCATAGATGTGCGGAAAGAGCTGGCCGCCGCGTGACGGCTCCCATTTCAGCGTATCGCCCTGGGCAGCGAGATCGACGGCGGCGACATGCAGGCCTGATTGTCCGGCGAAATGCTTGTCGACGGTCTCGTCAAGCTGGGCGGCGGTCGACAGGTGGATATAGCCGTCGGTGAGGTCGACTGGCGCGCCTGCGAAGCTGCCGGTTTCAAGCGCCGCCATCTGCTCGCCCGTCAGCACCTTGTAGGCTGTCGTGTCTCTCATGCGAATTCCTCGTCCCTGATATGTCCCCCGTGCCGTTCGTTTCGAGGGACGTCGAGAAACAGATACCGGGCGCGGGAGGCGGCTTCTCGACGTCGCTCGAAGCGAACGGCGTGTTGAAAGCCGCCCCTTCTCCTAAGCCTCGCCGCCGTCGGCCAGATCCTCGCCAGTATCGCCGTCCGGGGTCGCTTCACCAGCGACCGGACCGTCGGCCAGATCGACCTCTGCCTCTTCCTCGGTTTCCTCGATGCGGGCGGCGGAGACGACATGCTCGTTCTTGCCGACGTCAAACAGCTTCACGCCCGCCGAGCCACGGCCGATCACGCGCAGGTCGCCGAGCGACATGCGGATCAGCTTGGCCTGGTCTGTCACCAGCATGAGCTGATGGCCCTTGGATGCCGGGAAGCTTGCCACGACCGGGCCGTTGCGAGCGATGTTGTCGATATTGGTGATGCCCTGGCCGCCGCGGCCGGTGCGGCGATATTCGAAGGCGCTCGACAGCTTGCCGTAACCGTTGGAGCAGACGGTTAGGATGAACTGCTCGCGGGACATCAGCTCCTCGAAGCGTGCGTCATCCATCAGGCGCGGCGCGCGATCGGCCACTTCAGTGTTCTTCCAGGGGGCGTGGCGGAGATAATCGTCACGCTCGTCCTGGTCGCGGACGCCTACCTTGTGCAGGATCGAGAGCGACATGACCTCATCGCCCGCGGCCAGCCTGATGCCGCGCACGCCGGTCGAGTTGCGGCTCTGGAACTCGCGCACCTCGTCACCGGCAAAGCGGATCGCCTTGCCCTGGCGCGTGGCCATCAGCACATCGTCGGCTTCATCGAGCAGCGCGACGCCGATCAGCCGATCGTCCTCGTCCTCGCCCTCGAATTTCATCGCGATCTTGCCGTTCGAGGGCACGTTGGTGAACGCATCCATCGAGTTGCGGCGCACATTGCCCTTGGCCGTGGCGAACATGACGTGGAGCTTGCCCCATTCAGCCTCGTCTTCCGGCAGAGCGAGCACGGTCGAGATCGTCTCGCCCTCGGCCAGCGGGAGCAGGTTGATCATCGGCCGGCCGCGGGTGGCGGCGCCGCCCTCGGGCAGGCGCCAGACCTTCATGCGATAGACCTTGCCGAGGGTCGAGAAGAACAGCACCGGCGTGTGAGTCGAGGTGACGAACAGCTCGGTGACGATATCCTCGTCCTTGGTCGCCATGCCGGCGCGGCCCTTGCCGCCGCGGCGCTGGGCGCGGAAGGTGTCGAGCGTGGTGCGCTTGATATAGCCCTGCATGGTCACGGTGACGACCATGTCCTCGCGCTCGATCAGGTCCTCGTCGTCGATGCCATCGGCGGCGGCGGCGATTTCGGTCTTGCGCGGGGTGGCGAAGGCGAGGCGTACTGCGGCGAGCTCGTCCTTCATCACGCCGTAGAGCTTCACCCGGTCGCCAAGGATCGCGAGCAGCTCGGTGATCGATTCGGCGAGCGTCTTGAGCTCGTCGCCGATCTCGTCGCGGCCGAGCGCGGTGAGGCGGTGCAGGCGCAGATCGAGGATGGCGCGGACCTGGATGTCGGACAGGCGATAGACGTCGCCCTCGATCTCCTTTTCGACCGCTTCGACCAGCTTGATGTAGGGCGCGATCTCGGCGATCGGCCATTCGCGCGCCATCAACGCGGCGCGGGCGACGGGCGGGCTGGACGAGCCGCGGATGATCTTGACCATCTCGTCGAGATTGGTCGTCGCGACGACCAGGCCGAGCAAGATGTGGGCGCGCTCGCGAGCCTTGGCCAGCTCGAACTTCGAGCGGCGGGTGATGACCTCCTCGCGGAACTTGACGAAGGCCTCGATGATGTCGCGCAGGTTGAGCGTCTCGGGCCGGCCGCCGCGGATGGCGAGCATGTTGGCCGGGAAGCTCGACTGGGCCGGGGTGTGGCGCCAGAGCTGGTTGAGCACGACCTCGGCGGTCGCATCGCGCTTCAGGTCGATGACGATGCGCACGCCGTGACGGTTCGATTCATCCCGGATGTCCGAGATGCCTTCGATCCGCTTGTCCTTGGCGGCCTCGGCGATCTTCTCGACCAGGGCGTTCTTGCCGGTCTGGTAGGGGATTTCGGTGAGGACGATCGAGCGCTTGTCGTTCCGGCCTTCCTCGACGACATGGCGCGAGCGGACCATGATCGAACCGCGCCCCTCATGATAGGCGCCCTTGCAGCCGGCGCGGCCGAGGATGATGCCGCCGGTCGGGAAATCCGGACCCGGCACGATCTCCATCAGTTCGTCGATGGTGATCGCGTCGCCGCCGTCGAGCGAGCGCTCGATATAGGCGAGACAGGCATCCACCACTTCGCCGAGATTGTGCGGCGGGATGTTGGTCGCCATGCCGACGGCGATACCGCCGGCGCCGTTGACCAGGATATTGGGGAAGCGCGCCGGCAGCACCGTCGGCTCCTCGCGCGAGCCGTCATAGTTGGGCGCGAAATCGACCGTGTCCTTCTCGATATCCTCGAGCAGGGCCATCGCCGCCTTGGTCAGCCGCGCCTCGGTATAGCGCATCGACGCCGGCATATCCGGATCCATCGATCCGAAATTGCCCTGGCCGTCCATCAGCATCACGCGCATCGCCCAATCCTGGGCGAGGCGGGCGAGCGCCATGTAGATCGAGCTGTCGCCATGCGGATGGTAGTTGCCCATCACGTCGCCGACGATCTTGGCGCATTTGCGGTATGGCCGGCCGGGGACGAAGCCGCCTTCCTGGCTGGCGAACAGGATGCGGCGATGCACCGGCTTCAGCCCGTCGCGCACGTCCGGCAGCGCGCGGCTGACGATGACGCTCATCGCGTAGTCGAGATAGCTCGACCGCATCTCGTCGACGATCGAGATCGGTGAAATATCGGAAGGGTCGGCGAGGATGGTCTCGTCGGTCAAAGTTTCGAGTCTTTCGGAAAGTTATATGTCTGCTGGATGACGGTCTAGCGAAGCCGGCTCCCGATGTCACGCGTGCGCGCGTACGCGTGAGGGCCAATCAGGGGGCGATCTCTACACCGTCCCAGGAGAAATGCTTGCCGCTGTCGGGAATCTTGAGGCCATCGATGCCGTCGAGGAGTTGGACCGCCGCGCGATCGGGGTCGAACAAAGTGCCGGGCGTGACGCTCGCCTGAAACCGGCGTGACAGGGCGGTGTCGACCGTGCCCGGGTGGAGCGCGACGACGATAGACCGGTCGTTGCGGCGCCTTTCCTCGATCGCGAGGGTGCGGACCATCATGTTGAGCGCTGCCTTCGACGCGCGATAGCCGTACCAGCCGCCCAGCCTGTTGTCCGCGATGCTGCCGATCCGTGCCGACAGGACAGCGAAGACGGTACGGCCGGTGCGTGGCATGAGCGGCAGGAAGTGCTTGGCGACGAGCGCGGGGCCGATCGTGTTCACCGCGAACAGGCGGGCGAGCCATGCCGGGTCGAGTTCCTGCATGGCCTTTTCCGGGGCACGATCGCTCTCATGGAGAATACCGGTCGCGACGATGATCAGGGATGGCGCGGGACCTCTGGTGACGAGCGCAGCGGCCGCGGCGATGCTCGCTTCGTCGGTCAGGTCGGTGCCGGTCCCGCTGCGGGAAAAGCCGTGGACCGTGTCGAAGGCGCCTTCGTCAAGCAATGCGGCATGGAGCGCGCCGCCGATGCCGCCCGACGCGCCGATGATGACCGCGCTGCCGCTCATGCGCGAACGAAGCGCCAGCTGTCGGGTTCGCTGGCCTCGGCATCGAAACGATAGCCGGCGCTGTCGAACCCTTTCATCGACTCGGCATCGGCGATTCGGTGCTCGCACAGCCAGCGCGCCATCATCCCGCGTGCCTTCTTGGCGTGGAAGCTGACGAAGCGGGGGCCGTCAGGGCCGGGTTCGCGGAAATCGACGTTGATGACCCGCAGCCCCCCGAGCCTGTCGGCGACGGCGGCGAAATATTCCTGGCTCGCGAGGTTGAGCACCACGCCCGAACCTTCCTCCTCGACATCAGCGCGTACCGCCTCCGCGATTCGGTCGCCCCACCATGCGTAGAGGCTCTTGCGGCGCGGCGCCCAGCGGGTGCCCATTTCGAGCCGATAGGGCCGCATCGCATCGAGCGGGCGGAGCAGGCCGTAGAGGCCTGAGAGCATCCGCACATGATCCTGGGCGAAGGCGACCCCCGATTCGTCAAGCGTCCGTGCCTCAAGACCGAGATAGACATCGCCGGCAAAGGCGTAGAGCGCGGGACGTTCCGGCTGGGCATCGAACCCGGCAAAACGATCGGCGTTGAGCTTGGCCAGCTTCTTCGAGATGTCCATCAGTTCGGACAGACGCTTCTGGCTCAGATTCGCGGCCGACGCGGCGAGGCTGCTCGCCTCCGCCGCGAAGCGCGGCGTCGTCGTCCCGACCGGCGGCACCGGCCGTTCATAGTCGAGGGTCTTGGCGGGGGAGAGAAGGGCGATCACCCGTCGCGCCTAGGCGGGGGAAACGGCCTGAGTCAAAGGGGCTGTCGAAAGTCGGGAGCCGAACATATTCAATGCGCGTTCAGAGCCTCGATGCCATCCGGTCTCAATCCCGCCGCTTGAACGGCGATGCCCCGCCAATTAGAGGCGTTTGCGAATTGAACGCTCGCCCTATTCCGCCTGAGGAGTTTTCCCGATGAAACTGGTCCACCCCGTTGCGTATGCGCTGATGCTTTCCTTGGGTGCCACGGCGATGGTCGCCGTGCCTGCCGCCGCCGCCGAGAAAAAGAAGAACGAGAAGGACGCAGCGCCCAAGATCGTCCCGTCGCCCGGGTTTGCCAAGCCCGCGGTCGCCGTCGACACCGCGATCAAGGCCAAGGACTATGCGACGGCCGAGACTCAGCTCGCCGCGGCCGAACCGCAGGCGAAGACCGATGACGACCGGTATTTCGTGGGCATGTTCCACCTGCAGATCGCCAGCGCGAAGAACGACAATGCGGGCGTGGCAAAGGCGCTCGACCTGTTGCTGGTCAATCCCAAGACGCCGGCCGATTCGCTCCCGGCTTATTACAATGTGCGCGGCTCGATCGCGCTCGACCAGAAGCAGGAAGCCGACGCGGTCAAGTATCTGCTCAAGGCGCGCGAACTTGGCTATCCGGGCACCGACACGACCGTGTCGCTGGCGCGGGCCTATGGCGCGACCGGCAAGATCGATGAAGCGATCGCCGAGCTGGACAAGGCCATCACCGCGGAGACCGCGGCCGGCCGCACCGCGCCCGAGACCTGGTATTCCTTCGTCGTCAGCAATCTCTATGCGAAGCACGATGTTCCGCGGGCCGAAACCTGGCTGGTCCGCCAGCTCAAGGTCTATCCGAAGATCGCCACGTGGCGCACCGGCGTGAACAATTTCCGCAAGGTGAACGATCCGACCGGGACCAAGTTCACCAAGGGCCAGAAGCTCGACATGTTCCGCCTGATGCGCACCAGCAAGGCGCTGAACGACAGCAACGACTATTACATCTATTCCCAGTCGGCACTCGATTCGGGACTGCCATGGGAAGCCGCGGCGGTGATCGACGAGGGGCGTGCCTCGGGCAAGATCCCCGCAAGCGATGGCGGCATCGTCCGCGTCTACACTGCGGCACAGGCGGCGATGAAGTCGGAAGTCTCCGCGTCGACGGCTGCCGGCAAGTCCAAGCCCGCGGTTGCCGGCGACATCTATCTGGCGGCAGGCGACTATGCCAAGGCGGCTCAGTCCTACACGGCGGCAGCCGGGCAGGCCGGTGTCGATGCGAATGCGGTGAACCTGCATCTCGGCGTGGCACTGGCGAACCAGGGCCGCAAGGACGAAGCGAAGGCTGCCTTCGCCAAGGTAACCGGCGCGCCGCAGGCCGATCTCGCCCGTCTGTGGACGATCTGGCTGGACTCGCCGCCGCTGGCGTGATTCACACGGACCGACAGCGCCGCATTTGGAGAGTTTGAGTATGAAGACCATTTCGATGACGGCGCTGGCGGCGGCGCTGCTGGTGCCTCTGGCGGTATCCCCCCCGATGGCCGTGGCCGCGGGCAAGAAGGAAGTCGCGCAGCCGGAAAGCCCGACGAACTTCGTCCTGTCCAAGCAGGTGCGGGATTCGGCGGCGGCGGCGGCGGTGGCGCTGAAAGCCAATGATCTTGCCGGCGCCGAAACCGCGATCTCGACGATCGAGCGGACGGCGAGCAACGACAGCGAGCGCTATGTCGGACGGACCCTGCGGGTGCGCCTGCTGAGCGCTTCGCCGCCGACGGTGCAGAGCCAGACAGCGCTGGTGAAACCGCTGACGGAGCTGATCGCCGATCCGCGCACCTCGAAGGACGACGTGGCGCGGTACAATTACACGCTCGGCGATTTCGCCTATGCGCGGAAGGATTACGCCAAGGCGGTGCAATTCTATCGCCAGGCGCGCGAGAACGGCCTGCGCGACGACGAGCTGAACCTGCAGATCGTCCGTGCGAACGTGGAGGGAGGCCAGGTCTCAGCCGGTGCCGCCGAGCTCGATTCGATGATCGCGGCGCAGATCGCGGCGGGCAAGAAGCCGCCCGAAAGCTGGTATCGGTTCGCGGCGCAGCGCCTGAGACTGAAAAAGGCGCCCGAGGCGGCGGCGTGGACCGGCAAGTGGCTTGCTGCCTATGGGAGCAGGGGCAACTGGCACGACGCGATCGCGGTCAACGGCTTCAAGGACGAGGACGAAAGCAAGCTGCCCGCGGCAGAGCGCCGGGATCGCGACACGAGGTTCGTCGACCTCTACCGGCTGATGCGCGTCACCAAGAGCCTCGGCGGCGAGAAGGAATATCTGGAATATGCCCGGCGGGCCAACAATCTGGGCCTGAAGGACGAGGTGAAGTCAGTGATCGAGGAAGGGCGCGCCTCCGGCGCGATCCCGCCCAAGGAACCGGAAAGCGTCCGCCTGCTCGCCGCCCCGGCCAAGGGCAAGGCGGCGCCGGCCGCGCCGACCGAGGCGGCCGCGCGAAAGGCGGCCAATGGCGCACTGGCCGCGCAGCTTGGCGATGTCAGCATCGGCAAGGGCGCCTATGCCAAGGCGATCGAAATGTATGACGTGGCGCTGGAGAAGACCGTCAAGGATACGGACGACGTCCGCCTGCATCGCGGCATCGCTCTCGCGCTGTCCGGCGACAAGGAACGTGCCCGCGCCGATTTCGGCGCGGTGGCCGCCGCACCCGACAGCGACACGGCGACGCTCTGGAAGATCTGGCTGGATAGTCCGCCTGCCGTTTGACGCCCGGCGGCACGGCATCGGTTGAGAAGGGGCGGCACATTGCCGCCCCTTTTTTTGTCAGTCCTGCCGTACCGGGATGCCCGGCAGTGCCTTGGCAGTGCGGATCGTCAGGGAGGTCTTCACGCTCGCCACATTGGGGGCGGGCGTCAGATGAGTCGTGAGGATTTCCTGGAAGCTCTTTAGGTCGGTCGCGACGATCTTCAGGATGAAGTCGATCTCCCCGTTGAGCATATGGCATTCGCGAATCTCGGGGATTTGCGCGACATGGTCCTCGAAAGCGGCAAGATCATGCTCGGCCTGGCTGCGCAGGCTGACCATCGCGAACACCGTGATCGGATAACCGAGCGTCGCCGCGTCGAGTTCGGCATGATAGCCGCGGATCGCGCCGACTTCTTCCAGCGTGCGGACACGGCGCAGACAGGGGGGGGCGGTCAGACCTACACGTTCCGCCAGATCGACATTCGTCATCCGGCCATCATCCTGCAGCAATCCCA
Organism: Sphingomonas sp. QA11; assembly: GCF_028473665.1. Taxonomy (GTDB): domain Bacteria; phylum Pseudomonadota; class Alphaproteobacteria; order Sphingomonadales; family Sphingomonadaceae; genus Sphingomonas; species Sphingomonas phytovorans. The sequence goes on from NZ_CP098774.1 coordinate 1,649,583, forward strand.
GAATCCGCCGGTCGATCGAATCAAACGCCATTACACAAAGCTCCCCGCCGGCTCTGACTTTCTGGCGAGCGGCCAGCGTTCAGCATAAGATAATTGCGAGCGAACGCAATTGTCCCACATTGCTACGTGTCAAAATCAGCTGTTTCACTCCCGAGTCCGGCCGGTTAAGAAATCCTTAGGGCACGACCGTCGTGACCGGTTGGGGAAAGTGACCTTTGCGCTTCGACGACAGTCTGGAAACGGTGCTCTCGGCAGACATGTCGACCCCGTTCGGCGCGCAATCGGCATGGCGACAGCTGGTCGACCTGATCGGCCGGCGACGCGTGCCCCCCGGTATCAGCGCGATTGCGAAACTCAAGGCGATTCGCCGACATGTGCCGCCCCCGATCCGTGCGGCCAGCGCACGGGGCCTGGCCTTTGCCGATCCGCCCGCGGCGCTCGTCCAGCTCTTCGCCGAAGACGATCCGGTGATCGCGGCGCCGGTGCTGCGCACCGCCCGCCTGCGCGCCGACGAATGGATCGCCATGCTATCCGGCATGTCGCCCGCGGCTCGATCGATCCTGCGCCATCGTCGCGACTTGCCGCCGGTGGTGAGTCGCGCGCTAGAGGGCTTCGGCAGCGTCGATTTCGTGCTGTCGGCCGGTACAGCGGTCGCGCTGGACGAGAGGCGCGCCGGGACGCCCGCGGCGCCGGTCGAGGTGGAAATCCCACCGGCGGTCGAGATACCCGGGATCGAGGCCGGAGAAGCCGAGTCTGCGGAAGTCGAATCCGATGGGGCCGAGGCTGGCGGGGTCGAGGCCCCGGAAGTCGAGACTGAAGAGGTCGAGACTGAAGAGGTCGAGACTGGCGCAATCCGATACGAGGGATATCCGCCGGCCGAGGCGAAAGAGGCGACAATCGACTGGACCGATGTGCTCGGCCCGCTCCCCGCCAACGAACCGGAGTCGGCGATCCTTCACGTCACGGCACCCAAGCCGGAACAGGCAATGCCTGAGCCGGAAGTCACGGAGTCGCGAACTGAGGAGCCGCGGCTTGTCGCCCAGCCACGGGACGTGGTTGTGAAGCCTGTCGTCGAAGCACGGTTGATCGCGCCGCCCGAATCCACCTTCGTCTCGTTTGCCAGTGTCGCACTCGGATTGCCGGTGGTGGCCGAGGCGTTTCGTCAGACTGGTGATGCGGGCGAATGGATTGAGCCACCCCAGCCTGCCGAGGCAGCAGAATCCTTCGAACCTGCCGAAATTCCAGAGTCCGCTGAAATTCCCGAGCGCGCCGAGAGCTCTCAGCCAGTCGAAGCGCTCGCATCCGGGCCACCCGAGATGGTGGCCCCCCAGACAATCGCCTCGGAGCCAGCCGGCCCAATGCCAGTCGCCGAAGTGATCGAGATCGCCAAGCTGCAGCCGCCGCCGGCCGAGGCAGCGTCGGGCATGTTCCAGATCGCCGAGCTGGTCGCCCGGATCGACGCATGGCAGCGCCAGCGCGACGAATCGCCTGCGTCACCGATCCAGTCGGAAATCCAGCCCGAGCTGTTCGAGTTCGAATCAGTCCAGGCGCAGAGTTTCCGCTTCGAAACCGATGCGTCGGGCGTCGTCCGCTGGATCGAGGGGGCTGCCCGCGCGCCGTTGATCGGGCTTTCGCTCGATCTCGCGGCGCTGCCGGGCGGGTCGCGCGTCGATGGTGCCGCAGCGGGTGCGTTTCGTCGCCGGGCGGGCTTCGCCAATGCTCGCCTCGTCGTCGATGGCGAGTCGGATGCGGCCGGCCATTGGCGAATCACCGGCATTCCGGTGTTCGATCGCGAGAGCGGCCGCTTCACTGGCTATCGCGGTACCGCCCGCCGCCCACGCCCAGACGAGACCGCCGAACCGCGCCCGAACCGCAACCCTGCATCCGACGCGCTACGCCAGCTCGTCCATGAGCTGCGCACCCCGACCAATGCGATCGCGGGCTTTGCCGAAATGATCGAAACGCAGATGCTCGGTCCTGTACCGCAGGTATATCGCACTTATGCGACCGACATCCGCAATCAGGCGGGCAGCCTGCTGACGGCGATCGACGATATCGACATGGCGGCGCGGATCGATTCCAAGGCGCTCGACTTGCGCCCGGGGGAGGTGTCGCTGGTGCCGTTGCTGAAGCGGATTGCGGACGACCTCGCACCGCTGGCGACGCTGCGCGGCACCCTGATCGACGTCTATGCCGGCGACCGCGAGCTTGCCATCGCGGGTGACGACCGGGCGGTCGAGCGGCTGATCGGGCGACTGATGGCGACTCTGGTCGCATCCGGTGGGCGGGACGAACGCATCGGCATCGCCGCGACCCTGGAGGCGGACAGTGTCGTCGCAATCGTGTTCGATCGCCCGGCCGCGCTCGCTGCTTATGGTGGCGACAGTCTGCTGACGATCGATGCCGAGGCCGAAGCAGAGCGGGACGGTGCGCCCCTGCTCGGCACCGGCTTCGCCCTGCGGCTTGCCCGGAACCTCGCCGCCGAGCTGTGCGGCACTCTTGTCATTGCCGACAAAGCCTTGACTTTGCGCCTCCCGGCCGCCGTTATCGACAGCGTGGAGCAGGTTTCTTTAAACTGATCGTGGACCAGTCCACATCATCTCAAGGCGCGGTGCCGGGATACCGCGTCCCGCCACCGCCCGCCGCCGACCTGATCGCCTGGCCTGAGGGTTTCGGTACACGTTTCACGATCTTCGTCGATACCGAGGAGGAGTTCGACTGGAACGCGCCGCTCGGGCGGGATACCCATGGCCTGTCGCACGTGGCAGCGATCCCCGAGGCGCATCGGCGCTTCGCCGATCGAGGCGTCCCGCTGACCTATATGGTCGATTACCCGATCGCGACCGACCCGCAGGCGATCGACATGCTCAGCGCGGTGCTGGCCGACGGTGTCTCGGCAATCGGCACTCAGCTGCACTCCTGGGTCAATCCACCGTTCGACGAGGCGCTGACCCCGGCCAACAGCTTTGCCGGCAATCTCCCGGAGGCACTCGAAGCCGCCAAGATCGATGCGCTGACCGCCGCGATTACGGCGGCGTTCGGCGCAGTCCCCCGCGCCTATCGCGCGGGGCGCTACGGCATCGGCCCCGCGACGTTCGGCCTTCTGGCGGCAAGGGGCTATGTGCTCGATAGTTCGATCCGGTCGGCCTATCGCTATTCGGACGAAGGCGGGCCCGATTTCGGCGCGATCGGCAATCATGCGTTCAGGGCAGGACCGGGCGGTGCGATCATCGAACTGCCGCTGACCACGGTCTTCACCGGCTTCGCCCGGCGCGGCGGGATCGGCCTGTACAATGCGCTTGGCAGGCTACCCAAGGGCCGCGGCATCTTCGCCCGGACACATTTATTGTCGCGCGTCGCGCTGACGCCCGAGGAAATGCCGCTTGCCGATGCGCTGGAGGCGGTCGCGGTCGCGGTGGGAGAGGGGGTACGGGTGCTGAACTTTTCCTTCCATTCGCCATCCGTCGCGCCGGGGCACACGCCCTATGTCCGCGACGCAGCCGGGCTCAGGGCTTTTCATCATTGGTGGGACCGGATCTTCGCCGATCTGGAGCGGCGCGGGGTTGCGCCTGCCTCGCTTCGCGAAATCATCGACACGGCGGCCTTGCCACCGGCAAGTGCGCTCCGCTAACGAGCGCGTCGGTGGGGCCTGTAGCTCAATTGGTTAGAGCTGCCCGCTCATAACGGGTAGGTTGCGGGTTCAAGTCCTGCCGGGCCCACCAACGTATCCTTCATAGCTTCGATATGGCATATATAAATCCTTGCTTATCAAGGACTTTCTGAAGAATCTTCACTCAAGCTCATCCGGGGGGGAGATTGCGGTTCCTCGTCGCATCTGCGCGTTCACCGGGGTATCGACGAAGAGAATTTCAGGCTGGCCGAGTCGGGAGGACCCTGCCTTCCGAGACCGGGCCGGTCGCGGCGCGATCGCGACTATCTTCAGAAACCGGCGGCGATGCCGACGCGGATGCTTCGCGGTTCGAGCGGCGTGCGCTGATCGAGATTGCCGGTCTGAAGCAGATTCCCGACCGAAAATCTGTTTCCGCGACTGTCGAGCAGGTTCCGCATGTCGACGAACATTTTATATCGCCCGATACGATACTCGGCGAGGGCGCTGGTCTGCAGGAAATTGCCCTGCGGCACCCTGAGGAGCGGCCCCACGCCGACCCATGACCGGCTCACATAGCGCAACCCGACGCCAACAGTGAGCGTCCGCCCGGAAGGAAAGATCTTGCGATAGTCTGCCGCAAGCCGGGCCGTGACGGCGGGCACATTGGGCAATTTCTGGCGACGCGTGATCTCGATGTCCCGCGCGGGCTTGTCGAGGTTGCTTTCCGCGAGGAATATCCCGCCGGAAAGATTGATTCCCTTGCGTGCCTGCCAGTTCGCGTTGAATTCCAGCCCGTTGACGTGACCGTCGCCGACATTGGCGGTGAACGGCCCGTCCGGCCCGGTGAGGTCGGCCTGGATGTTCCGCCACCGCGCGGCGGAAACGCTGACATTGCCGCTCAGCCCATGGCCGTACGCGCCGAACCGAATGCCCCCTTCGATGACGTCAAGCGTATCGGGACGGAAGCCGGACACGCCTACCTGGCCTGCGACCCCAGTCTCGCCGAACGGCACGACGGCGAAGCCGCCGACGCGATAGCCGCGCTGATAGCGGAGATAGCCGGTCATCGCCGCATTCGCTCGCCAGGTCATGGCCACGCCCGGCGCGAACACGACAGTGTCGCGATCATTGGTCACGTAATCCAATTTCAGTTCATCGCGAGTCGGCAATATCTCAAATCCGCGGAGCCGGATCGCTGACAGCCGACCGCCAACGGTGACCTGCAGCCGCGGCGCAACATCGACGGTCGCCTGCCCGAACACCGCGGTATCGAGCACATAGCTGCGGATACCCCGAAGGAAGTTCAACGTTTCGTCCTTGCCGATCAGATAGAGCAATTGATCGTCGCTCGAGGTGATATGCGCGCCGATCACCCACCCGGTCCCGTCCGCCCGGAGCCGGGAAAGGCGGGCCTCCGTGGTCAACAGATACGCCATGTTGAGCGAATCCGCTTCGGTGGCCTCGACGCCGGTGAGCTTGCTCGCGTCATAGACCGTAACCTGCTGATTGCGTACCAGCCCGATCGAGCCGACCAGTTCCTTGCCATCGTCCCACAGCTTGCGGACGGTGATCTGGCCCAGATAGAAGCGGCTTTCCGAAGGTTCGGCGATCGAGGTCGCGCGCGACAATGGCCGTCCGGTTCCTTCGGTATATTGCGCATCGCCGTTGCGGGTCGACTGAAAGGCACCGCCGAGTTCGACTGACCAGTGGTCGCCGGGCTCGAAGAAGAATGAGCCCCGCGCGCCGAGCTTTCGCGTATCGTTCACGTCCTTCAGGCCGCGCTGCAGATCGTCGATATAGCCGGGCGACCAGCTGCCATAGCCGAGCACGCGAACCGCGGCACCTTGCCAGAGCGGCACGTTGACCACGCCCGCGGCGTCGCCCCCCATGCCGCCATGCCATGTCGCGCCGACTGCCGCCTGGACGCTGCCTTCCCAGATACCCGGCTTCGCCTGATGCGGGATGAGGCGGACCACGCCGCCCAGCGACCCCGCGCCATAGAGCGTTCCCTGCGGCCCCTGGAGTATCTCGACGCGTTCCATATCGTAAAGACTGAGATCCGGATCGGGCGCATTGTAGTTCAGCTGCACCTCGCCCAGATATTGTCCCACCGTCGCCTGACTGGCGCCCGAGAAACTGCTGTCGGCGATGCCGCGGAGGAAAAGTTTCTCGCGACCGGGGCCTAGGCTGGTCGAGGTAAGCACTGGCAGTTCGTCGACCAGCGCTCCCGTGCCGCGCGCACCGGCGTAACGCAGGCGTGGCGTATCGAACCACACCACCTCCGCCGCTCCGGGATAGAGATCCAACGGGTTGCGCTGCTTTCCGGCGGTGACGACGATATCCGTTGGCTCCTCCGCCGGCGGTGGCGAGACGGGCGGCGGAATAACCGGTTTCGGACGAGCGGGGGGCCTGGGTCGCGATGGCGATGGGCGCTCGATCCTGAACGCACCGGGGCCGATCCGCGCGGCGACGAGCCCCGTGCCAGCGAGAAGCCGCGTGAACGCAGCCTCGATCGTCAGCCTGCCCCTGACGCCTTTGCTCCGCGTGCCATTGATGCCGGAAACCGTCGTCGCGACATTCACGCCCGCTTGCCGGCCCATCGCGACAATCGCATCCACCAGCCGGCCGGCGGGAATATTCAGCGTGATCTTGTCACGGTCAGCGGCCTCGGCCGGCGTCGCCACAGCCGAAATGATGGCAAAGAGGAAACCGCCCGCGACAAACCGTGACACGTGAATCTGTTCATTCCCAAAATCGAAGCTGGATGGCGGCGCGGTGGCTCGAATCCGGTCAAGGCCGAGCCGAAAATCGCACTCCCATAGGCTGGTTTTCGATCATCCCCAAGCTATCGCGCAGTGCGCCGTCCGCTAGAAATCGTGACCTGCACCTAACGCCGGGCCGGCACGATTGCGCGCTGGCCATTGCGTTCCTCGATTCTGATCGGGAGGAGCTGCTCCAGCTGGTGGTCGAGCGTCGCCGGATCGCCGATCCTGATAACCCCGGTCACGCGAATATCCCGCAGCGCCGGGTCGACGCTGACCACCCCGCCGTCATAGCGTGCCAGATCGCGCGCGACGGCGTCGAGCGGTCGATCAGTATAAACCAGCCGCCCCTGCATCCAGGCAAAAGCATCGTCGACATCGCCGCGCGAAACCGTGTCGGCCTTCGCTCCGGCGGGGCGCAGCAGCGCTGCACCGGCAGGAAGCCGGGTCGTCTCCGCACCCTTCGCACCGGATACCGCCACCAGCCCGCGCCGCACGGCCACGCCGAACATGCCCGACTGGTTCAGGACGTCGAATTCGGTTCCCAATACCCGGATTTCGCGGCCGCCGGCCGCAACGACGAAGGGGCGCTTTGCCTCGTGCCTGATATCGAATGCGACTTCGCCTGAGGCCAGTTCCGCGGATCGCTTGTCCTGGCCGATATGGACGGTGACTTCAGTGTTGCGGTTGAGCACGATCCGCGAACCGTCGGCCAGCGTCACGGTGCGCGTGCCGACGGCATCGGTGCGATAGGTTTCGCCCGACGGGCCGAACCGAAGCAGGCCGGACTGAAGCGTCACCGCGCCGACCATCGCCGCGGCAACGGCGGCCGGAAGCCAATAGCGATATCTGGCCGATCGCTCGGCGCGTCGGGCGCCCAGGTCGATCACCTCGGCTGAGGCATGCTCTTCAGCATCCACCAGCGGAAGATCCTCGCTTTCGATCCAGATGCGTTCGACCGCCGAATACGCCGCTGCATGCGTCGAATCCGCCTCCAGCCAGTCCTGATGTTCGAGCCAGACCGACTCGTCATCGCACTCCCGGAGCCTGACGAACCAGGAAACGGCCTCGTCTCGCATCGCTTCGCTAAAATCCGTTAGGGTCATAGTTCCTGCTTTCCGAAGGGCGACCCAGCCAGCTTCAATGACGAAGCCCGGCGGCCCCCACCGCAATGAAAATCGATGTGCCGAAAGTTCATCACCCAACCCTCGCGACGAGATGCTTGAGCGCGCGCATCATGTGTTTCTCGACGAGGCTGCGCGACACGCCGAGCTGCGCGGCCACTTCGCTGTGCGACAATCCTTCGAGCTTGTGCATTCGAAAGGTTCGCTGGACCGCCTCGGGCAGGTCGGCAAGCGCGTCACGAAGTCGGCGCAGCCGATCGCGCGCGATCATGACCTCGTCGGCCGGGACACCCTCGCACACCTCCTCGCCGCTCGTGACGACGGTGCGATTCACCCGGCGCCATTCAGCATCGCGGGCAGCGCGGGTACGTTCCTGGCGCAACCGGTCGAGCATCACATTGCCGCAAAGCCGGTAGAGATAGGCGGCGGGATTGCGAACTTCGTCGTTGGCGGGCTGGGATGCCACGCGAAGCCAGGTTTCCTGCACCAGATCTTCGGCCTCGGCTTCGCCCACCCGCGCCGTGAAATAGCGCAGCAAGCTCGCCCTGCGCTCCATGAAAATGGACAATAGCGGATTGAGTTCGCTCATCGGATCAAGCTGATGTCCCTCGCAACGACAGTCGTAAGGCGCTGCCAAACCGCTGTCGATTCCGATCAGCTTCGGAAACAGACGGAGCAAAACGGCCACCGCCTCACAGTTTTTTTCTCGTGCTTCCCGACGAAGCATCCGTCAGCCGCCCGCGTCATTTCCGCGATGCAAATTTCTTTGAGGTGGTCCTGCCACGACACCGTCTCAAGCCTCGCAGCCCGGGATCGAATGGGCTGTGACCCAATTGCATTGCAAGGACACGACAATGTTTTCTCGTTCGACTACCGGCACCACCGGCGCGGCAGCCCTGGCCTTCGCGCTTGCCGCGACGCTCCCCACTTCCGCAGCGTTCGCGCAGACCGACGCCGCGCCAGGCACCTATGTGGTGGTCCGTGCCGGACCGCAGCTCGATGCCGACCTGCACATGAAGGGTGGGGATATCACATCGCCTTCGACCTTTCAGAAGAACACCGATTTCAAGACCGGCCTCGTCGGCGAAATCGGCCTGGGCTACGATCTTGGCGGTTTCCGCTTCGAGGGCACGGTGGGGTATGACACCGCCGGCGCCAATCTCGAAAAGCTCGCCAGCAAGCAGATGGCTGCGAGCGGTCGCCTCAAGACGCTGAACCTCGGCATCTCGGGCTATTACGACCTCAACCTCGGCGGCGGGCTGCGTCCCTATGTCGGCGGTGGCATCGGCGTGGCGCGCACCACGGTGAACCTCTCGCGCATCAGCGCCGTGGCGCCGACCGCAGGCACCGGCAGCACCCTGAGGGGCAGTGACTGGGGCTTCCGCTGGCATCTCGACGCCGGCGCCGGCTTCTCGCTGTCGCCCGCCACCGTCCTGGAAGTCGGCGCGCGCTATTCGAACGTCAACCGCCTCAGCATTGACGGCACCATACCGAACAGCACGGGCGCGCCCGTGACCCGGCAATACAAGCCGCGTGCGACCTCCACGGCGTTGCTGGTTGGTCTGCGGCAGAAGTTCTGAGATGCCGGATGCGTCCCGCTGCTCCCCGGACAGCACAGGCGGCGGGACGCATGAATCGGATCGAGCTTTGAGGTGATCCCTCGCCGGCTTCGTCATCTCAGGGAAGACCCGGCGTCAAACGTCGGCAAGCGAATGCGGTTGCGCAGCAATTTCACGGTGAGATCGATGAAGATGGCTATTCCCAGATTCCGCAGATTGTCTCTTTCAGTTGTGATGGTGGCGTATTTGTCGGGCGCTGTTTCCGTCGATGGCATCGCCTATGCGCAAGACAGGCAGGATTCGCCGCGGCGTGAACGGGGCGGTGACAACTGGTCGTCGCGCGACTGCGACCGCTTCGAAAATCGCGATTCCCGCTGGTGTCGGCGCGATCGGGACGATGAGCGGCGCCGCCATGAAAAGGAGCGCGAGCGCCACAAGGACGATGTCGCCAAGGGCGCGGTCGCAGGCGCGGTAGGTGTGCTCCTTGTCGGAGGGATCGTCGCCGCGCTCGCGAGCAGCGGAAAGGACAAGGAGAAGCGCGCGCGCGAGCGGCGGCGCTACTGCGTCGATCGCTACGGCAGCTATGACGAGCGGACCGATACCTATCGCGCGAGCGATGGCCGCTGGTATCCGTGCGAATGACCGCCGAGACGGAAGAGCGATGGGTGGCGATCGCCGCCCATGCGACGCGACCGCTCCTGCTCTACGCGCGCTTCAGCGGCCGCGCATCGCGGGAAGAATTCGGCTGGTTCCTGCTTGCCGCGCTGCTGATGCTGGCGACGAGCTATTTGCTCGACTGGCTGATACTCTCCTCATCCGCATGGGCGCATCCCGATTTCTTCCGCCTGTCGAGTATGGCACTGCTTCTGTCGCCCACGCTGGCCGTCACCGTCCGGCGCTTGCGCGACATCGCTTCGGAACCGCGCTCTGTTCAGTGCAAGGAGTAGCACGCATAGGATCTGGCCGCAGGTCATCGGGCAAGGGCATGTCCGGTCCGGTGGGAGAATGACAATGCGGGATCCGCTCAGGCTGAATCCGGCAGCAATCGTGACGGGTGCAGGAAGCGGAATCTGTCGTGCCGTCGCGCTTGCCCTGGCTGAGGCAGGGCGGCGCGCTGAGCTGGCTGGGCGACCTCGCGAGGCACTTGCCGGGACCGCTGTGCTCAGCGCGACGCCGATGCTGGCCGTGCCGTGCCGTGCGATGTAGCCGACGCGGGGTCGGTCGACGTTCTGTTCTACGAGGTATTCGAGGCGTTCGGCAGGGGGCGACCTGCTCTCAGCATGCCCTTGTTCGGGCGAGGGTGACCCTTGCCGACATCGCGACTTCCCGGCCGTTTCGAAGCCGTTCTCGCAGTGGCTGGTTCAGGGCCCTTGCTTAGCTGGGCGCGCCCGCCTAAAGCCGCCCTCCAGTCGGGGAGTGGCGCAGTCCGGTAGCGCGCCTGCTTTGGGAGCAGGATGTCGCAGGTTCGAATCCTGTCTCCCCGACCATTGCCGTTTTCAGAAGTCCCTGAGACTCCCGGAGGGCCCCAGCCGCCGCGGCAGTTTCGGGAATCCCTAAGCCCGGTTGGAACCTTCGACAAACCGTATGAAGCGGGCTGCCGTGATCGCGCGGGGCAGGGCATGTTGTATCAGGTTTATGCTGTCCCTGTTCCCGGCGCTATCCGGCGTCCAGTTCTCCAGCGCCGTGCGCAGCTTCGGCAGATCGAGCCGACGCGCCATCGCCGGGTTCTTCGCCAAGGCTGCCAGTTCGTCGATCAGGGCGTCGCGATCGCGCGCGATCCTGACCGACCAGTCGGCCGCCTGGCGGCCGCGTCGAGTCTCATTGAGCACCATGTCGGGAATTCTGCCCCGCAGCATCCGGCGTGCCAGCCAGCGATTCCGGCCGCCGCGCAGATATTGGTCGTCGGGAATGCCGATGCAGAGTTCGACCAGCGGGCGGTATGCCGTCGGATCCCGGCTGGGGATGCCGTGGATCAGATCGAGGCCCTGCCTGATATCGCCAAACTCGCTCATCGAATTGCCGAAACCGGCGATGCGATATGCCCGGCTCGACCGCAGGGCGCGGAAAGAGACGTCGTGGCCCATCTCGCGGGCCCGATCCTGCACCGCCATCTCACGGGCATAGTCGGGATCGAGCGGGCACCAGCTATCGAGCGCATCACCGTCGCCCGCTGAATGCCGCCCCGCCCAGCGTCGATACAGGGCATCGGGCATGAACGGCAGCAGCGCCTGCGATGCGAAGGTGCGGGCGAGCGAACGATCGCCACGCACCGCATTCAACTCGCGCGCCAGCCGCAGCCATCGGCCACGCGCGAGCCACGACGGAAACGCACCCTTGCCGTCGAAGCTGAACGACAGGTTCCCGAGCGCGCCGAGCAGCAGGACATCGCAACCCTGGGCCTTGGCGCGGGCGCGCAAGGCGTGAATCCAGTGGAGGTTCATGGCGTTGCGCGGCGACGCGCCGGCCATCAGGAACATCGCGGAAAGCTTGTGATCGAAGGACAGGCCGGCAGCGTCCAGCGTTTCGGTTTCGAGCGCCGGGTACATGGCGGCAAGTGCCGCGACATGGTGGCGTTCGTCACCAAAGACGGAGGGAGGTTCGATGCCGTCCCAGCCGGCTTCGGGCACGCTGGTCAGGCCGAGCAGGGGCCGGTCGCCGCCCGTCGCTTCCATGGCGAAGGCCGCCACCGCCTGCGAATCCAGCCCGCCACTCAGGCTGATTGCTGGCCGGGCAAAGCCATGCAGCGCGGCCCTGGTACCATCGAGCAACAGTGCATTCGCCGCTTCGACATAGTCGGCGTCGCGTTTCAGGCGGATGTCGGGCAGTGTCGCGCAATCATAATAGCGCCGCGTCACCATCCTGCCGGGCGTAATGGTGGCGTGCGTGCCGGCCGGAAGGCGCGTGACATTGCGGTACCAGCCGCGCTCCTCCTCGATATAGTTCAGATAGAGGCTGTCGGCGATCTTCTGCTCGTCGATTTCGGGCGTGATGCCCCCGCTGGCGAACACGATCCGCGCGGTCGAGGCGACAATGACGCGCTCGCGGTCGTGCCAGACATGCAAGGGCGGCGCCTGCAGGGGGGAACGCGCAAGACGGACACGGCGCTCGCCGGGGTGCGCAAGGATGGTGGAGAACTGGCCGACCGCCCGCAGATCGATCGCGTCGCCCCACCGGGCGTAACCGGCGGCGTAGAGTGTCGCGGCGTCGCGGGTGGCGATGTCGAGGTCCCGGCGCAAGGTGTCGGTGTTGTCGAGATAGCCGTTGAACAGGACATGCGATCCGCATGGTGCGACCGCCGGTCGCCATGCGCGCGCCAGCACTGGCTTCGCGCAATGCGCCGCGAACAGCGCGCCATCGGTACGATGATGCCCGACAGCCACATCGATTCCTGCGCCGAGCGACCGGGTAAAGCGATCGACAACTCCCGGATCGACCGGTTCGGCGTGCCAGTTGAGGTAGAGCCCGATCACGCCGCGATCACGAAGCCCGCTTGCTCTAGCTCGCTGAGAAACGCATCGACATCGGCGGCGCAATCTTGCGGGTCAATGTCATGGCTTTCGGCCAGCAGGGCGGCGATCGCGGCGAGATCGCGGTGCCCATCGATCGCTTGCCAGATCGCTCGCCCGGTGTCCTTCAGGGCATTGAATCGCCCGGTATCGACCTTCATCAGTACGGACTCTCCGTCGATGTCGGTCTCCAGAAATTGCCCGATATTCTTGCGAAAGATCACCAGTCCGGCCTCCATTCAGTCGGCTTCGGCGTATCCGAAGCGGCGCATTACGGGAAGGTGCGCTGATCGGATTCGATCGGCCTGTGCGATGGACAAATGGGCCAGCCAGTCGCCGGCACGTCCGCTGCGGAAAAATTGCGTCGTGCGGCGCGGCGCCTCGCGAAAGCCATGCTCGCGCTCGGCAGACTGGAGTGCCTCGATCTGGCAATGCCGCACGGCCTGGTCGATCCTGTCCGGGACGATGGTGGTCTCCGGTCGTGCAAAGGCGATCACTCGGGCAAGCGCGCCGGCGGTATCCGCCAGCATGTCCTCATAACGGAGCACGAGGACCGGAATGTCTGACTGATCCACCCAACTCGATACATGCGCGCTCCAATCGCCGAGATGCTGCGGGATCTGCGACGACGCGCGCGTGCCGATCGTCATCGCGGGATCGCATAATTTGGCCACCGCGCGCTCCATGTCGGCATGGCCGTCGTGAAACGCATTCGACACCGCGACGTCGAGCGGGTTGCGAATGATGTACACCGCCACGCCCGACGCGGCGGGCGGGAAAAGCCAGCTGCCGTCCTCCAGGCGTTGCTGGCGGTCATGGACCTTCAGCCACACTGGCGCGGCATTGCGACGGGCCATGACATGGTAAACCTGCGGTTGCAGCGCGAGTGCTTCGTGCGGCAGCAGGTCGCTGCTGGATAGCCCCAGGAAATTGTCGAACAGCCAGCGCGACCTGGCCACGCCCCGGGTGACGCCGGGCGCGTTGATGTCGTGCGGGTCGTCGGTCTCGGAGAAATAATTGGCGAGCAACAGCCTGAGCCAGGTGTTGCCCGACTTGGGATAGGAAGCGAGCCAGTCGATGCGCCCGCCGGTCTTGGGAATATCAGCCGTGGGTGCCACGGATATCGGCCTCGATCATGGAAATGCCGGCGGCGAAGTCCGTCGTGTCGCGCGAACGGTTGAATCGCGAGATGGTGATTGCCGAACTGAGGCGCGAAGCTGTAGCGAAATAGTCCGCCTGATCGGCGATCGCACTACAGAATTGCGGGCGGTAATAGGCCGAGCGTAGTGCTGCAAAACGGTCCGCGCCAATAATCGGCCCGATGCCCGGATCGGCGTTGACGACGCTTTGCAGCATGTAGAGCCGGCGGATCGGCAAGGGCTGCGCATCGAACGGGATCTGGTCCGCGACATAGAATTTGTCGATGCCAGGCCGGACGGCGTCGTCCGACCGTCGGTCGGTCAGCGCGAGTGCATCCGCCCACAACTTCAGCCGCCTGTGGCCGGGGACCGCCATCACCTCGCCCGGCTCGGTCAGGTCCAGCACCAGGACATCGTCTGAACAAACCGTCAGGCCGCGTCGGGCGAGGGCCGCGGCCAAGGTCGATTTTCCCTCGCCAGAGACGCCGGTAAAGGCATACACGCCGCCGGCATGCGATACGGCCGACGCATGCAGCGGGACCAGTCCGTTCAGCCAAGCGATCGCGCCATAGACCGAACCGTCGAAGAACAGGCTCACTTCCTTGTCGGAAACGCTGGCGGCGCACGCATAAATGGTGCCGGCGCCGCGACGATAATGGAAGGCAAGGCCCATCGGCAATCTGAGCAGGAAGGCGTCGCGTGAAATCTCGTAGGTCCGGGTAACGGTCAGCGCGTCGGGCAGCGATTCCGGCACCGCCCCCTCGCGCAGCACAGTCTCCGCCTGCAGCCGCGCCATGCCGGGAGATGTAGCCATAAGATCGGAAGCTCCCCGTTGTCGCGGTGGGCCCTATAGAGTCGGCATCTCGGGAAAGTCATCAGTTTTTTGGACATTGATCCCTGGCTGAAGTGCCGATGGGCGACGCGCCGGTATTTCCTCACTCTTGCCGGCACGATCGAGCAGATCCGGGACTCCTGCGACGCGATCTGAAATGCCCCAAACACAGTTGCTTATTCGATATTGCTTCCCTATTTCGCGCCCTCTTTCCTGGGAGCGAAAATGAACATCACCGACATGCCCGACACCGAACCAAAACCCAAGCTGCTCTGGACAGCGCCCAAGCTGGAAACGCTCGGTGACATGAACGACACGATGCTGAGCGTGATGCAGCCGCCCAGTGATGGATCCTTGTCGCCCACCCGCATACCTTCCTGAGACACACGCCAGCTCACCAACATAGCGGCGGAGATTTCGTCACGATCGGGAGTATCCCCGGCGCCGGTGGCTATCCGGCGCCGGGCCTCTGAGGCTCTTTTTTGCCAGGCTGAAATTGAACACCAAGCGATAGGCCCGACACCGCGCCCAACGAGGGAACCGGGTCGCTTCACAACCACACATCCTGAACGATGCGTCCGCGGGGCGCTGCGGTTGGCGACATCGACACCATGAGCGCGTCACGCCGGTTTTCGGGCATCATCTTCCGACATCGAATCCCGAAGCACTGACGGCTGGCGGATCGGCAGGAACAGCGTGAACCGCGTCCCGGCGTCCCCGGATCGGACGTTCACGCGTCCGCCGATGGCCGCGGCACGATGGGCCTGATTGTGCAGGCCGCGACCACGCCGCGCCAGGGCAGGATCGAAACCCCTACCATTGTCGGCGATGCCGATCACCACCTCGCCGTCCGCGACCCGGGTACCGACCCGTACCTCGCTTGCATTGGCGTGTTTGATCACGTTGGCGAAGGCCTCCTGCAGGATGCGCAGGATGTGAAGCGAGTGGCGCTGGTCGAGCCAGGCGAGCGGTGGCGCCTCGGTGACTTCCCAGCGCAGGCGGATATCCGTGGTCTCGAGCCGGGGCTGCAGGCGGAAACGCAGCGTGCCGAGCAGCAGCAGCAGGTCGGTCTCCACCGGTTCCATCGAATCGATCGTAAGCTTGAGATCGTCGATACAGCTCTTGAGCAATTCGGCGATGGCGGCCTCGTCCAGTTCGCCATGTTCCACTACGCGCAGCGCGGTGATCAACGACGAGCCAAGCCCGTCATGCATGTCCTGCATCAGGCGCTGGCGCTCCTGATGGATGAGTTCGCGCCGCTCGATCTCCCGTCGTTTCTGGTGACTTGCGAGCAGTTCGGCCTCGCGTTTCGCGAGTCGGTCGGCGAGGACGATGTTGGCGCGTTCGACCTCGCCCACCGCGACCGTATAGCGGCTGAGGATGACGTGGCAGAACGCGATGGTCATCGCGGTTTGCGCATAGACGGACAGGAATATGTTCTCGATATTGACGAAGTTGTTCTGGAGCATCCAGTCATAGGCCCCGAGCAGCGCACCGAGCACGCCCCAGGCGGCAAGCGCGCATCCCTGCAGCGAGCGAGCGCGCCAACTCCAGTAGAGCCCGTTCAGGCAGACGAGATTGCCGATCACGAACATCGCCGGATACATCAACGGCGCGACGATGGTCGCGTCCTGCGAGCCTGCCATGAGCGGTAGCGTCGCGATCGCGAAGAACGCCGTTATGATGGCCACCGTCCAGGTCAGCAGCGTCTGACGATGCAGGTGGATTCTGATCAGGAACAGGTGGACGCTTGCGACGATCCACATGATCGAATTGACGGTCAGCCAGCCAAACCAGGCATCGGAAATCGGCAGACGATCAAGCCCCATGTAATTGTGCATCGTCCGCACGAACGTGGCGACGGTCACGGTGAAGAACAGCAGGTAGAGGGTTTCCCGCCGCCGGCCGAACCAGACGAACAGCGCGAAGATGCCACTCGCTAGAAAGGCTGCGCTGCCGATATACGGCAACTGGGCCTGGAAGAAGTTGCGCACCATGTAGGCGGGACCAACTTCCGCATAGCTGCCGACCCAGAGGCTCGACAACGCACCGCCGATGCCGCGAACATGACGCAGCCGTACCACGATGTCGCGTGGCGGCGTGCCGCCTGCGGTGTCATCGAACGCTATCCAGAGCGGCTGGTTCGAGCCATTCCATTGCAGGTTCGCATGCGACTGATAGTGGAGGGCACCGTCGACATAGATCGCGATCTCACCGTCCGTCTTCCAGCGTGGGATATAGAGATAGGCCTCGGGGGGAGGATGGGCCCCGGCGGGCAGGCGGAAATGATACCAGGTGGTTTGGGTCGGCGTGATCGAGACATCATCGGCTTGCCCCGGCAGGATCTTGGGGTGTGGCGCATAGGGCAACTGGACGTGGTGCCAGGTGCCCATGATCAAGCGTGGATCTACCGTGCGGGGCGGCCGCGCATAGCCATCGGTGTATTGGATGAGGATGTTCGCGTCGGTGAGATGAATGCCGTTTGGCTTGCTCGCCGAGTAGATGCCGACCAGCGTCGCAACCACCGCCAGCATGACGAAGGCGTAGTTGCGAAGATCTCTAAAGAATTCCATGGCTTCGGGCTTCGAAAATTGCTTCCGCCTTCGATTTCACCTCTAGCTTCTGGTAGATTCGCCGAACAAAGGTCATCACCGTGTTACGAGAAATCGACATGAGTTCGGCGATCTCGTCATAGCTGAAGCCCTTGGTAATGAGCTGGAGCGCTTCGCGCTCGCGCGGCGACAACGGGGCAGCCAGCGGTGCCAGCGCCTCTGGCTGAGGCTCGTTGGGGCGGAAGCGCAGCAGGATCTGGCGCGCGATACGCGGGCTGATCGGGCTGCCGCCCGAATGGAGGCAGCGTATTTCCTCGGCCATCCTCTGGGCCGAGCTGTCCTTGAGCAGATAGCCCGTGGCACCTGCTTCGATCGACGGGATGACGTGCCGGTCGTCGGCGAAGGTAGTGCTGACCATGATCCCGCAGGACGGCCACGCGACATGGGCCGCGCGGATGACATCGATCCCCGATCCGTCCGGCAGGCCCAGATCGACGACGAGAATATCGACCGGCTGGCCCTCCAGCAATCTGGACGCCTGGGCGACATTGTGTGCTGTGCCCGCGAGGATCATGTCGCCCGCTGCGACAACCGCGGCGGCAAAACTGTCCTGAAACGAAAGATCGTCCTCGACGAGCGCGACACGCAGGATGGCCGAACCGTTGGTCGCAGTCATCGGCCGATCCGTTCCCCCGCAGGCGCTCGCCCTCCCAGGCCGCTATCCAACGGCTTGTTCGAACCGGTTTTACCATAACCGGGCTGGGCGTCATGTCGCTATTTATAGCGATATGTGGATCTATTTCTTCACCCTAGAAATGATCGCGAGACGGGGTGCCGGACGCATGGCGTTCGAAATGACAATCAGCCTTGTCACCGTTCGACCGCCGGGGGAGCGACGCGATGCTAGCGGGGATATCATGCGACGGCAGCATCGCTGGCCGTATGGCAGCCCGGCATAGGATAGGTCGTCGGACGGTCGCGGGTGTCGGGCTGTTGGCAGGCGCGTCGGCCGGGATTCCGGTTCTGGCTCAGACCGCGAGCCAGATCACGCCCCCGACCTATGCTCCCCCCGTCGAAGGACGATCCACGTCGCCATTGGTATTGCCAACGGACGCGCTCATGGCGCCGCCCGCCGGGGCCGAGACACTGTTCGTGACACCCGCGGGCGTCGAGACGGAGGACGGGGCATTGTCATCCGCCACCCTCGCTGCCTTGCGCGAAAGCCTGGTCGGCAAGCGGATCAGCATCGCCGCCATCTTCGCGGCGGCGGGCATGGCGGAGGCTGCCGAGGCGCGGCGGGGGCGCGTCCTGCTGCGGGTCGTGGTGCCGCGGCAGGATATCGCCGACGGGGCGACGATACGCTTCGCGGTCGTCGAGGGGTTTATCGAACGGGTCGACCTGTCTGGAGTGCCGGCGCGGGTGCGGGGACGGATCGGCACGGTACTGGCGAACCTGACCGGGCGGCCCGACGTGACGTTGGGGCAAATCGAGCGCCGGCTGACACTGGCTGCCGAGGTTCCTGGTGTCGTGGTGCGCTCAACGCTTGCGGCCGGCGTGCGGCCTGGCGGTACCGTGCTGAGAGTCGACGCCACCTGGCGGCCGGTCAGCGGTTTCTTCACCGTCGACAACTCGCTCGGCGCGACGCTGGGGCGCGAGGCATTCGGGGTCGGCATCGATCTCAATTCAGTGTTCGGGGCGGGCGAGGCCATCTATTTGCGCGCCTCCGGCCTTCCGACGCTGGGTCGCGAGACGAGCTTTCTCGATTCCACCCCGCGCAACCGTGCGCTCGCGGTGGGTGCGATCATACCGGTCGGCCGCGACGGTCTCGCGATCACGGTAGAGGGCACCGACGCGCGTACCGCACCACGGCACGACGTGTCGCTTCCCGGGTTCGCCAGCCGTTTCCGCCGTCTGTCGCTGGCGGTGCGCTATCCTGTCGTGCATCGACGGGCGCTGACAGTCGGTGTCGAGGCTCGCCTCGATGCCGAAGATGAACGTGTCGGGATCATTACCCCGGCGATCCTGCCGCTGTCGCTCGACCGGCTGCGCGTCGCCCGGACCAGCCTGGATGTGAGCGCGTATCTGCCCGGCGGCGGCAGTGCGAGTAGCCGGGTCGAGGCGTCCTTTGGAATCAATGGACTCGGTGCCCGGTCCGCGGCTGACGCAAGTGCCGCGCTGCCGTTGTCGCGTGCGGGCAGCGATGCCGATTTCGCCAAGCTGCTGCTGTCGGCGAGCATCGACGAGCCGGTCGCCACTCATCTGGTGCTGGCGTTGCGCGCGCGTGGGCAGACAAGCTTCGGCCGCCCGCTCGGCAATGCAGAACAGATCGGCGTGGCGTCGCTCGACGCCATCTCACCGCTATCGTCAGGCACGCTTCAGGGCGATGCCGGCTATGTTGCTCGCGGCGAAGCGCGGAGCCCCTTTGTGTTCGGGCGAAAAGGCCTGTTGGCCAGCGTCGCGCCCTATGCGTTCGCCGCCCAGGCGCAGGTTAGGCTGATGCAACCGACGATCGTCGAGCGACGCAGTGCGGATGCATTCGCCTATGGCATCGGGCTGCGGCTGGCGGGGCAGGCCGCACGCGGTTCTCCCGGCGTGTCGACCAGCATCGAATTTGGCCGAGTCCACCGGGACGGATTCACCTCCGGTCGCGCCGCCTTCACCCTTTTCACCCGCTTCTGATCGAGGAAGTTCTAATGAATCGCATGCTCCCGCTCGCGCTGCTCACCTCAACCGCGCTGATTCCTGCCACTGCCATCGCGCAGGAACTGCCGACCGGCGGCCAGCTTCAGGCCGGCGCGGCCACCATCGCGAACCCCTCGGCAGGGACGATGCAGATCACCCAGACGAGCGACCGCGCGATCATCAACTGGCAGAGCTTCTCGGTGGGGGCGGGCGGCCGCGTCGATATCAGCCAGCCCGGCGCGACGTCGGCGCTGCTCAACCGCGTTACCGGCAACACCACCAGCGAGATCGCCGGGCAGATCACCGCCAACGGGCGCGTGTTCCTGGTCAATCCCAACGGGATTCTGATCACCGCGACCGGGAGCGTCAGGGCGGCGGGCTTCACCGCCTCGACTCTCGACATTGCAGACCGTGATTTCATGGCGGGTTCGGACGAACTGACGGTCACGGCGCCGCGAGCGGGGCAGGAGGTGCGCTATATTCGCGGCGGCTTTGCGGGGGCGATGCGCGGCGATGCCCGCGGCCTGGTCCAGGCGCGGTTGCGGTCGCTCGGTGCCTCGGGCGAGCAGGCGGTGGACCTTGGCGGCGACGGCTTCCTTCAGGTCAAGGTACCGTCCGCCGGCGTGACGGTCGCGGGACGCATCACCGCTGACAACATTGTCCTTACCGCAGGCAGCGCGCGCGACATGGCGCGCGGCGTGGTCAACGTCTCGGGGGTGCTCGACGCGACGAGCATCTCAAGCCATGGCGGTACCATCTCGCTTACCGGCGCGACGGTGAAACTGACCGGTGCAACCCTCGACGCTTCGGGCGCGACGGGCGGCGGGGCGATCCGTATCGGCGGCGACTGGCAGGGGTCGGGCACGCTCGCGCATGCCACGCAGCTGGAGGTCGATGCCGCCTCGGTGATCAGGTCGGACGCGACCCGGGCCGGCGATGGTGGCCGGATCGTCCTGTGGTCGGATGAGCGCACCCAGTTCGCCGGGACGATCAACGCACGCGGCGTAGGGGACAGTGCCGGTGGCGAGGCTGAGGTCTCGAGCAAGGGTCTGCTCGGGTTTGGTGGCGCGGTCGACCTTTTCGGCGCGCGGTCTGGCACGCTGCTCCTCGATCCCTACAACGTCACGATCGTGGCCGGCTCGGGCGGCGCGCTGTCGAGCGGGACGTACACGCCCGGCGCCAATGATTCACAGATCGGCGTGACGACGATCACCAACGTGCTCGCGGCGGGCACCAATGTGACGATCACCACGGGGTCGTCGGGGTCGCAGGCCGGCAACATCACCGTCAGCTCGGCGATCAGCTGGTCGGGCAATGCCGGCCTGACGCTCACTGCCGCCAACAACATCGTCGTCAACGCGGCGATCACGGCAACCGGCACCGCCAACGCGAACAAGAAGGTCACGCTGAACGCCGGCAACGACATTTCCACCAGTGCCACCATCTCCAGTGTCGCCAACGGCACGGGGAATGTGATCTCGCTCAACGCGGGGCGCGATATCACGGTCGGCGGGGCGATGACGGCCAACGCCGGCACCGGCACCACGATCAACCTCACCGCTGGCCGCAATATCGGCATCACAAGCACCATCTCGGCGACCAGCACGAGCGGCGGCACCGTGACGCTCACCGCCGGCAACGACACCTATACGGGCGCCACCGTGTCCGAAAGCGGTAGCGGTACGATCTCCGCCAACCGCCTGCGGCTCACGAGCGGCGCGACCGCACAGGCCGACAAGGCGGCGTTCACCCTCAACGGCGCGAACAATTCGATCGTGACGCTCGCCGGCTCGGTCGGGTCGCTCAGCTACACCGGTCGCAGGCAGCTGATCGTCGGCACGGTCACTACCGCGGGTCTTACCGCCAACGGCGCCATCTCGCTCACGACAACCAATTCGAGCGGGATACAATTCAACAGCGCGGTCGCGACGTCCGGCACGCTGACGCTGAATTCGACGGCTCCCCTGGTCACCGGTGCGGGAGGAAGCGTGAACGTCGGCAAGTTCGTGCTGGCGGCCGGTGACTGGCAGCAGGTGGCCGCCGTCCTTCCCGCCTTCTCCGCTGGCGATTTCCAGGTCGCGGCCAGCGGTGCGTCCTTCCTGCGCGCGACGGGGGGCAATGGCAGCGCCGCCACGCCGTATCTGCTGGCCGACGTCTATGGCCTGCAAGGTATCGGGACCGGCGGATATTTTGCCTCTTTCAATTACGCGCTCGCCGGCAATATCGACGCGAGCGGCACGGCCGGCTGGAATGGCGGCGCGGGCTTCGTGCCGATCGGCGGCGGCACGTCGAGCAACATCTTCCAGAGCGGCGTGTTCGACGGCCGGGGCTTCACCATCGCCGGCTTGACGATCAATCTGCCGGGCGTGAACTCGGTGGGCCTGTTCGGCGCCAGCGGCACCGTGATCAAGAACGTCAATCTTACCGGCGCCGATATCACCGGGGCTTATGGCGTCGGCATATTGGTCGGCAGCGCTGACGGTAGCGCCACGATCCTCAACTCCTCGGTCGCCGGTGCCGTTCACGGCACGCTGAATAACAATAGTCAACTCGGCGGCCTCGTCGGGAGCAATGGGGGGCTGATCGACGGATCGTCCGCCAATGTCACGATCGACACCGCCACGGCCTATTCCAGCGGCGGGCTCGTCGGCTCGAACGCCGGCAGCATCACCAATTCCCATGCGGCGGGAACGGTTTACGGGGCACAGTGGGTTGGCGGGCTGGCCGGCTATAATAGCGGTACGATCGACACCTCCTATGCGTCGGCAAATGTCGTCGGCAGCCCCGACGGTGCGGCCGGCAATTCTTCGAACATCGGCGGGCTCGCGGGGCTGAATGACGGCGCGATCAGTCGTTCCTATGCCACCGGCGACGTCGTCGGCGGCACCGCGGTCGGGGGATTGGTCGGTACCAACGGCGCATCCTACGCGGCGACCATCACGAGTTCCTATGCGCGCGGCAACGTCACCGGTTCCCAGCAGGTCGGCGGGCTTGTCGGTAGCAACGGCAAGATGTCCTATGTCTGGAACGGATCGGGGGTCACGCCCGTCACGGTCGCTGGTTCGATTACCGGGTCCAACTATGGGGGAGGGACCGTCACCGGCGATTTCCTGGCGGGCGGATTGGTTGGAGAGAATTTTGCCGGCTCGATCACGCAATCGTTCAACAGCGGCACGGTGGTCGGGGGCCAGTTCACTGGCGGGCTGATCGGACGCAACGACGCCGGCGCGACTGCGAGCGGCGTGTATTCGACCGGCACCGTGACCGGGTCGGCCTATGGTGTCGGTGGTCTGGTGGGCGAGAATTACGGTTCGATCGGCGATGCCTATTCGACCGGTGCGGTCGGCGGCACCGCCGGCTGTTATTGCTACACCGGAGGCCTTGTCGGGCTGAACAGCGGTACCCTGCAAAATGTCTATGCGACCGGTGCCGTGAGCGTGGGCGTCGTTGTCGGCGGTCTGATCGGCAGCCAGTCCGATGGAAATGTCAGCAACGCCTATTGGGACAGCTATTCGACGGGCCAGGGCAGCGCCTTTGGGTCGACGACTTCGGGCAGCGTGACCAATATCCTGTCCGTCACGTCCGATCCGACTCAGTCGGGTGCGGCGAACTATGCCTACAAGGCGGGCGCCTATGCCAATCTTGCGGCGGCGGCCGGTATCGGCACCGCGACCCCGACCGGCTTCGTGTTCCTGGCGGGCAATTCGACGCGACCGTTCCTTGCCTTCGAAGTACCGACCAGCTTCACCACGACCACGGATGCCGGCGGGCGTCTGCTGATCTCCAACAGCCACCAGTTGCAGTTGATCGGCTATGATCAGGCGCGCCTGTCGGGCAGCTACAGCCTGGCCGGGAATATCGACCTGACCGACACCGGTGCGGTCGTCGCAGGGACCCCGGACTCCTATTCGGGGATGTGGGCGGGGACTGGCTTCGTGCCGATCGGTACCGATGGCCTCGGCAATGTCTGGAACGGCACCAGCCACGTGCTGCTCGCCAACGTCACCAGCGGCATCTACGGCTTCACCGGGACGCTCAACGGCAATGGCTTCACGCTGTCCAACCTGCGCATCAATCGCTCGACGCTCAAGAATGTTGGCCTGTTCGGCCTGTCCTCGGGCACGCTGAGCAATCTCAATGTAAGCGGCAGCGTCAACGGCCTGAACGGTGTCGGCGGTCTGGTCGGGATACTTTATAATGGCGGCAGCGTCAGCGGGAGCAACAGCGCGGTCAACGTCACTGGCAACAATCTGGTCGGCGGGCTGGTCGGCAACCAGAGTGACGGATCGAGCATCACCCGAAGCGGCGCGAGCGGCACGGTCAGCGGCGTCAGCAATGTCGGCGGACTGGTCGGCTATGCCTCGGGCGCGACGATCACGCGGTCGTTCGCGACCGGCACAGTGGCGGGCACCAACTATGTCGGCGGGCTGGTCGGTTATCAGTACAACTCAACGACCGCCAACAGCTATGCCACCGGTCAGGTCGGTGCATCGACCAATACCGCGGGCGGGATGATCGGCTATCTCTACGGCGGCAGCCTTGCCAACAGCTATTCGACCGGACTGGTGATCGGCACGCGCAACGTGGGCGGACTAATCGGGCAGAAGGCGAATGGCGCAACCGTCACGAGTTCCTACTGGAATGTCCTGACCAGCGGGCAGGCGACCAGTGCCGGAGGTGCCGGCCTGACCACAACACAGATGCAGGCCCCCCTCAGCTATGCCGGTTGGGACTTCGTCACGATCTGGAACACCCCTAACGCCAGCGCCTCTCCGGCACTCCGCCCCTGATCCTCCTCCTTTCGCGAGACCGAACGATGACCACCCACGACAATCACGATATCCCGGACGCCGCGCTGACACCCAGGCGACCCTGGACCACACCCCGGCTCGAAAGGCTCGGCAGCATGGACGACACCATGCAAGATGCCACCCAGCCGCCCAATGACGGATCGGCATCGCCCAGCCTCCACGCATCCTGAGCGATGCGCCACCGGATGGCACGATCCTGCTGAAGACGCGGTTCTATCGCGCCTCGACTGAAACCCCGTTTGCGAGGAGGTACAGTGAGAGAGATTGTCGGGTTCGCCCTTTGCGGAACAATGTTCCTGATCGCGCTTGGAAGCGTCTGGATGTTGGCGACCCGTCGTCGTCGACGCCGGCGCATTCCCAGGCAGCGCCTGAATATCGTCGCCAGCGTCCAGAACGCCGACGAGCATGATGTTGCGATCGCGCATTTTGCCCTTGGCAGGCGCCGGGCCTGAGCGCTTTCCGATTGCCTTTTCGGTGTAGCTCTTAATTGAAGCGTCTTCATGATATGAAGGTCGTGGATGACGGGTGCATCGATCGAGATGACGCTGGAGTTGCGGGTATCTGAGCTGCGAAACGCCAGGGCGCCTATGCTGTGGGGGTTCCCGCCATCGCGCGTCGCAGCATCGGCGCAGATTCGGCGGCCCTTTCTCAGGTCGAACGATTGGCGCACTGGATATTCGTCGACGGAAGGGGTGTCTTGAAGACGCCCTTCAGTATTGCGGCGATCCCTCCTCAGGCCGCCATGAACGTTGTCGCGGGCCTCTCCGTGGCCGGGCTGATGCTGCCGGAAGCGGTGGCTTATGCGGGCATCGCCGGGTTCACGCCGGGGCGGGCCATTCTCGCCGCGCTTGCCGGTGGCGTGGCCTATGCGGTGCTCGGGCGCAGCCGTTTCGCGATCGTCGGGCCGACCTCTTCCTCGGCCGCCATTCTCGCGGCGGCACTGGCGACCCTGCCGGGGAGCCCGGCCGACCGCGGCGCGATGGCGACGGTGATGGTGGCGATCGTCGGAGCGCTCTTCGCGCTCATCGCGCTGTTCAGGCTCGGCAGCCTGTCGGCCTTCATCGCACGGCCCGTGCTGCGCGGTTTCGCCTTCGGCTTGGCGATCAACATCATCATCCGCCAGGTGCCGCATTTGCTCGGGCTGAAGGTCGCTTCGTCCTCCACGCTGGCCCTGCTTGCCGAGATCGCTTCGAATCTCGGCCGGACGAATATCGCAAGCATTACGATCGGCGTGGTCGCACTGGCGCTGCTGCTTGGCTTGCGCGCGACGACTCGCCTTCCTGCCGCGCTGATCGCCCTGATGCTGGGCGTCGCCGCGTCGCGAATGATCGATCTGACGGCATTGGGCGTGGCCTCGGTCGGGCCGATCGATTTCACTCTTTCCGCCTGGACCTTGCCTGACTTCAGCTTCGCGCGCTGGTCGCGCCTTGCGCAGCTCGCCGCCCCGTTGACGCTGATCCTGTTCGCTGAAAGCTGGGGCACCGTTCGAACGGTCGCGCTGCGCCACGGCGATACGCTGTCCGCCAATCGCGAGTTCGGTGCGTTCGCCGGCGCCAACCTGTTGTCTGCACTCGTCCAGGGCATGCCTGTCGGCGCCGGTTTCTCAGGTGCCTCGGCGAATGAAGCCGCCGGCGCGACGAACCGCCTCGCCGCGATCACGGCGCTGGTCGCGCTCGCGACGGCGGCATTGCTGGCGGGGCCGACGATCGAGGCGCTGCCCGAGCCGTTGCTGGCAGCGGTGGTGATCGCCGCGCTGACTCATGCGCTGTCGCCGGCACCGCTCACGCGATTGTTCATGATCGACCGCGACCAGTGGATCGCGCTGGCGGCGGCATGCGGGGTCATCCTGTTCGGGGTGCTCGACGGAATGCTGATCGCGGTGGCATTGTCGATCGGCGCGCTGCTCAACCGTCTTGCCCATCCGGTGGTAAGCGAGCTTGGCTCCCTCGACGGCGGCCATGACTTTGTCGACCGCGCGCGCCATCCCGAAGCGCGGGCCGTGGCGGGCATGGCGATCTTTCGCCCGAACGCGCCGCTTTTCTTCGCCAATGCCGAACAGTCGCTCGGCACCATCGTGACGAAGGTGCTGGCGCGGACCGGCGATACGGATGTCGTGCTCAGCCTGGAGGAGAGCGACGATCTCGACAGCACCGCGCTGGAGGCGATTGCCGAGTTCGAAAAGATGCTTGAGGCGAAAGGGTTGTCCCTCCACCTCGCACGGGCGCATGATCGAGTCCGCGACGTGCTGGTAGTGGCCGGGTTCGATCGCCTGGCTGACGGCGCCTCGTTCAGCGTCGCCGATGCGGTGCACGCGGTCAGGGCTGGGAAGGGAAACGACCATGTACAACCTGCTTGAGCCGCGCCTGCAGCCAGTCCCGCTCGCCTCGCTGCGTCCGACCCAGATGACGGTCGGGATGATCGAGGTTGACCGCAAACGACGGCAATGGCTGGATCATGTCGCCGCGAACGGGCCCGATTTCCTCGGCAGCCATATGATCCCCGTGGTGCTTGGGCCGAAGAAGGTGCCGTGGCTGATCGACCATCATCACCTGGCGCGCGCGCTGCATGACGAAGGGGTCGAGCATGTGCTGGTCAGCGTGGTCGCCCGGCTGTGCGACCTGCGCAAGACGGAATTCCTGACCTTCATGGACAATCGCAACTGGCTCCACCCCTATGATGCGAAGGGGACGCGGTGCGACGTCACGGACATGCCGCGCTCGCTGGGCAAGCTGACCGACGATCCCTATCGCTCCCTGGCGGGGGCGGTGCGGCAGGCGGGCGGCTATGCCAAGACCGACACCCCCTATTCCGAATTCCTCTGGGCCGATTTCCTGCGCGGGCGGATCCCCGCGAAGATGGTGGCGGGCAAGTTCGAAAAGGCAGTGAACAAGGCGCTGGAGGTCGCGCACGGCGAGGAGGCGAATCACCTGCCCGGTTATTGCGGGACTTTCTGACCGGCGGCAGCCCCGGCCGGATCAGTGAGCCTGAGGCGCGTGACCGGCTTTACGCGGGATCAGATGAAGCACCGCGACGATGACGCCACCGACGACCATGCCGACGATCGCCGCGCCGACCGCGCCGACCAGCCACTCGACCAGCCCGGACGCTACGGGCGAAGCGTGTCCGACTGCCTTCGCCACATCGTGCAGTCCATGCGAGACGACTCCGAGGCCGAATTCGCTGAGCCCGTGCACGATGAAGCCACCGCCGACCCAGGCCATGGCGACCACGCCGAGCGTCGACAGACCCTCGAGCAGCAGCGGCATCGCCCGCACCAGGCCGCGACCGATCGCGCGGACACCGGCCGAGCGGCGCCTGGCGAGATGCAGGCCGATATCGTCCATCTTCACGATCAGCCCGACCACGCCGTACACGCCGACCGTGATCGCGATACCCACCGCGGCAAGCACGACGCCCTGCATCAGCACCGATTGTTCAGGGATATCGGAAAGGGCGATGACCATGATCTCCGCCGAAAGGATGAAGTCGGTGCGCACCGCGCCGCCGACCTGGCGCGATTCCAATTCTTTCGGATCGGTGATCCCGACCACTTCCCTGGCATGGCTCGTGCCGGTGACGGCCTCGACAATCTTCTCGGTCGCCTCGAAGCAGAGATAGGCGCCGCCGATCATGAGCAGCGGCGTGATCGCCCAGGGTGCGAAGCTGCTCAGCAGAAGCGCTGCCGGCAGGAGGACGAGCAGCTTGTTGCGCAGCGACCCCGCGGCGATCTTGGCGATGATCGGTAATTCGCGATCGGGCGTCAGGCCGACGACGTAACGAGGGGTGACCGCGGTATCGTCGATCACCACGCCCGCCGCCTTCACGCCGGCCCGACCCGCCGCCGCCGCGACATCGTCGACCGAGGCGGCCGCCAGCTTGGCGATCATCGCGATATCGTCGAGCAGTGCTACCAGACCACCAGGCATTCGATCGCTTTCCCTTGTTGTGTCGACCGCTGGTATCGCATTCGGCGCGAAGCGCCAGTGGATGGATGGCGGAAGAGAGGACGGGAAACATAAATCCCGCGGGCATTCTACCCCAGGTCCTGAAATCCCGCCCGCCTTCCGTTCCCTTTATTCAAGCAAAATGGGCCAGGCGACTGAGATCAATCAGTCCTTCCTGTCAGAATCAGGTCATTCCAATGAAATTGGATTCACTTGACTGCTTCTCATGTCGGTTCGACACTCAGGCACCACGGCTGGGAGCGGCATCATCGTCGAACCATCGCAAAGTCCCGACATCGAGCATAACGATGCCGGCCATCCGGCGGATACGATCCAGCGGTCGCCGCGGAGCAGGCGCAACGCGCTGTTCGTCATCCTGGCGGTGATTGTCGTGATTGCCGCCGTCTGGTGGTTTGCCGGCCGCGAGCCGACGAAGGGCGGAGGCAGCAGCGGCAGGGGTCGCCCGGCGACCACCGTCGGCGTCGCGAAGGTCACCCGAGCCGACGTGCCTTTGACGCTGTCGGCGATCGGCACTGTTCAGCCGGTCGTGGCGGCGACGGTCCGCGCGCAGATCGCGGGCGTGCTGCAATCGATCCGCTTCACCGAAGGGCAGGCAGTTACCAAGGGCCAGTTGCTCGCACAGGTCGATCCGCGCCCGTCGCAGCAGGCGCTGCTTCAGGCGCAGGGCACGCTGGCGAAGGATCAGGCACTGTTGAACAGCGCCCGTGTCGATCTCGTTCGCTACCAGACCCTGCTGGGACAGGATTCGATCGCGCGCCAGCAGGTCGACACCCAGGCCGCATTGGTCAAGCAATATGCCGGGACGCTCGCCGCCGATCGCGCCGCGGTGAACGCCGCCGCGCTCAATGTCGGCTATACGAGGGTCATCGCGCCGGTGTCGGGACGGGCAGGGCTGCGGCAGGCGGATGTCGGCAACTATGTCACACCGGGCGATGCCACCGGCATCGTCATCATCACCGTGGACTCGCCGATCGATGTCAGCTTCGCGATCCCGCAGAGCGATCTCGCCAAGGTGCAGATGGCGGCGCGCGCCGGTGGCGGACTGGCCGCGACGGCGCTCGACCAGAATGGCCAGACAGTGATCGCCCAGGGGCGCTTCCTGACGCTCGACAATGTCGTCGACACCACGACCGGCACGGTCAAGGGCAAGGCACGGTTCGATAATGGTGCGGGCACGCTGTTTCCCAACCAGTTCGTCAACGTCCGCCTGCTGATCGGCATGGCCAACCAGGCGATCGTCGTTCCCGTCAGCGCGGTGCGGCACGGGCCCAATGGCGATTTCGTGTTTACCCTGGTCCAGGGCAATGTCGCGCGGCTGGTCAAGGTGACGTCCGGGGCATCGGATGGCGCCCGCACGGTCGTCACCGCCGGGCTGAACGGCAACGAGACGGTCATCACGGACGGCGCCGACAAGATCGATGACGGATCGAAGGTTGTGCTTGCCGGCGCGCAACACGGCGCGGGCGCACACGGGGGCAAGGGCAGGGGCGGTGGGGGCAAGCGAGCGCACGGCACGGCGCCGTGACCGATATCCCCAGCGACGCCGCTCCCCCGCAATCCGGCACGCCGGCGGCGAGCCCCTCGCGGCTGTTCATCGAACGCCCGGTAGCGACGACCTTGTTCATGATCGCGATCCTGCTTGCGGGTCTGATCGCGCTCCGCATGCTGCCGCTTTCGGCCCTGCCGGAGGTCGATTATCCGACGATCCAGGTTCGCACGCTCTATCCCGGCGCCAGCCCCGATGTCATGGCCGTGACGGTCACCGCGCCGCTCGAACGCCAGTTCGGTCAGATGGCGGGATTGAAACGGATGACCTCGGTGTCGTCGGGCGGTGCAAGCGTGATCACGCTGCAGTTCGATCTGTCGCTCACTCTCGACGTTGCCGAACAGGAGGTGCAGGCAGCGATCAACGCGGCAAGCACCCTGTTGCCGACGGACCTGCCGGCACCGCCGACCTATGCCAAGGTCAATCCCGCCGATGCGCCGATCCTGACTCTCGGCATCACCTCCAACACCCGTTCGCTGGCCGATGTCGAGAATCTCGTCGACCAGCGGCTCGCCAACAAGCTGGCCCAGGTTTCGGGGGTCGGCCTGGTCTCGCTATCCGGCGGGCAGCGTCCGGCGGTCCGCATCCAGGCCAATGTCGACCGGCTGACGGCACTCGGCATCAGCCTCGACAGCGTGCGCACCGCGATCGCCGCGGCGAATGCCAATGGCGCCAAGGGCAGCTTCGACGGCCCGACACGGAGCTGGTCGATCGATGCCAACGACCAGCTGAATTCAGCTGAGGAATATCGCGCGCTCTCGATCAAGGCGGCGAACGGAACGATCGTGCGGCTTGGCGACGTCGCCACGGTGATCGACGGGTCCGAGAACCGTCGGCTCGGCGCGTGGATGAACAACAAACCCGCGATCATCGTCGATGTCCAGCGTCAGCCCGGCGCGAATGTGATCGGCACGGTCGATGCGATCAAGGCGGCGTTGCCCGGGCTAGAAGCATCACTGCCCGCCGACCTCCATGTCACGCAGCTCGCCGATCGCACGATTGGCATCCGGTCCTCAGTTTCCGACGTCGAGTTCGAGCTCGCGCTGGCGGTGGTGCTGGTGGTGATCGCGATCTTCCTGTTCCTGGGCTCGCCCCAGGCCACGCTGATCGCCAGCATTTCGGTGCCGTTGTCGCTGATCGGCAGCTTCGCGGCGATGTATTTCCTTGGCTACAGCCTGAACAACCTGACGTTGATGGCGCTGACCATCGCCAGCGGGTTCGTCGTCGACGACGCGATCGTCGTGATCGAGAATATCGCCCGCCACGTCGAGGAGGGGGCCAAGCCGTTGACGGCAGCGTTCGACGGTGCCCGGGAGATTGGGTTCACGATCATCTCGCTGACGGTCAGCCTGGTCGCGGTGCTGATCCCGCTGCTGTTCATGGGGGATGTCGTCGGGCGGCTGTTCCGCGAATTCGCCGTCACGCTGGCGGTGACGATCCTGATCTCGGCGGTGGTGTCGCTGACGCTCGTGCCGATGCTCGCCGGGCGCTGGCTCAAGCCGGAGCATGATACGCGCGCGCCGCGCTTCGTCCAGCGGACTCGGGCGTTCAGCGACCGCCTCGGCGAACGCTATGGCGCAGCGCTGGAGCGCGTGCTGGCGGCGCGCGCGCTGGTGCTCGTCATCTTCGCGATCACGATGGCGTTGACCGTGCTGCTGTTCGTCATCGTGCCCAAGGGACTGTTCCCGCAACAGGATACCGGCCAGTTGCAGGCGACGGTTGTCGCCGACCAGAGCGTCTCGTTCCAGCGAATGGCGGTGCTTCAGCAGCAAGTCGCGGATATCGTCCGCAAGGACGTCGCGGTCGATAGCCTCAGCTCGACCATCGGCATCGACGGGATCAACACGACGCTCAATCGCGGCCGGATGCTGATCAACCTCAGGCCCAAGAATACGCGCGAATCGAGCGCGGCCGTGATCGTGCGCCTCAACAAGCGGGTCGCCGACGCGATTCCCGCGGTCCAGCTTTATGTGCAGCCAGTGCAGGACCTGACGATCGATGCCGAGAGCGGCCCGACCGCCTATCGCTTCGCCTTGCAGGGGGCCGACCAGGCAAGCGTCGACAAATGGAGCCTGGCCGTGACTCAGGCGCTACGCGACGTGCCGCAGGTGCGCGACGCGGTCAGCGACGTGCAGAATGACGGTAATTCAGTATCGATCATCGTCGACCGCGACAGCGCGGCACGGCTCGGCGTGACGGCGGCGGCGGTGGATTCGGCGCTTTACAATGCGTTCGGCCAGCGCATCGTGTCGACCATCTTCACCCAGTCGACCCAGTATCGGGTCATCCTGGAAAGCCAGGCCGACCTGCTGACCTCACCCGACTCGCTTGGGCGGATCTATGTCCCGGGCACCAACAACATCGCGGTGCCGCTGTCGACGATCGCGCGGATCACGGCAGGCACCGCACCGCTCGCCGTGTCGCGCGTGGCGCAGTTCCCCGCCTCGACGATCGGGTTCAATACAGCGCCGGGCGTCTCGCTGGGCGCCGCGGTCGATGCGATCCAGAAGACGGAGAAGCGGATCGGCGTGCCGGCGACGATCACCACCCAATTTCTCGGCGCGTCGGACGCGTTCCGCAGCAGCCTCGCCAATGAGGGCTGGCTGATCCTCGCCGCCGTGGTGTGCGTCTATATCGTGCTGGGGGTGCTCTATGAAAGCTTCATCCACCCGGTGACGATCCTGTCGACCCTGCCTTCGGCCGGGCTGGGTGCCTTGCTCGCGCTGCTGCTGACCGGCAACGACCTTGGCGTGATCGGGATCATCGGCATCGTGCTGCTGATCGGCATCGTGAAGAAGAACGCGATCATGATGATCGACTTCGCGATCGCGGCGCAGCGACAGGAAGGCAAGTCGCCAGAGGAAGCGATCCGTTCCGCAGCGCGGTTGCGGTTCCGCCCAATCATGATGACGACCTTCGCGGCCTTGTTCGCTGCGCTGCCGCTCATCTTCGGCGGCGGCATGGGATCAGAACTGCGCCAGCCGCTTGGTCTGGCGGTCGCGGGCGGCCTGATCGTCAGCCAGGCGCTGACCCTGTTCACCACGCCGGTCATCTATCTTGCGTTCGAGGGGCTTGGGGCACGCTGGCGCGAGCGGCGGCAACGGCGCCAGGCCGCGACGACGTGAACCTTTCAGCGCCCTTCATCCGCCGACCGATCGGCACTTTGCTGCTGACCATCGGCATTGCTTTGGCGGGGATCGCGGCGTTCTTCGCCCTGCCGGTCGCGCCGCTGCCGCAAGTCGACCTGCCGACGATTCAGGTGCAGGCGTCGCTGCCCGGCGCAAGCCCTGAAACCATGGCCTCAAGCGTCGCCTCGCCGCTCGAACGCCGCCTCGCGACCATTGCCGGCGTGACTGAGCTGACCTCGAATTCGGGGATCGGCCAGTCGCGCATCACGCTGCAATTCGATCTCTCGCGCGATATCAACGGCGCCGCGCGCGACGTGCAGGCGGCGATCAACGCGGCACGCGCCGACCTGCCGACGTCGCTGAAGACCAATCCGACCTATCGCATGGCGAACCCGGCGGATGCGCCGATCATGATCCTCGCCCTCACGTCCAACACGCGTTCCCCGGATGCGGTGTACGATGCGGTCTCGACCGTGGTGCAGCAGGCGCTGGCGCAGATCGCCGGCGTCGGCAATGTCGAGCTGGGCGGGGCCGCGCTCCCCGCGGTCAGGATCGACGTCAACCCGCTCGAGCTCGCCCGGCTTGGCGCCAGCCTGGACGACGTGCGCGCGGCCATCGCGGCGACCAACGCGAACCGGCCCAAGGGCGTTGTCGAGAACGGGACAACCGCCTACCAGATCTACAGCGCCGCGCCGAGCCAGTCGGCGGCCGACTATGCCTCGATCGTCGTGGCGTCACGCGGCGGGGTCAATGTCCGCCTGAGCGACGTCGCAACGGTCTATAGCGGCCCCGAGGATATCCGCACCCTCGGCCTGTTCAACGGCAAGCGCGCGGTAACGGTGATCCTCAGCCGCCAGCCGGGCGCCAACATCATCGCCACGGTCGATGGAATCAAGGCGGCGCTGCCTCTGTTGCGGGCGCAGATTCCCGCGGATATCCGGCTCGACATCGTCTCCGATCGCACGACCACGATCCGCGCCTCGCTGCGGGAGGTCGAGACGACCCTGGTCATCGCGACGCTGCTGGTGGTCGCGGTGGTCGGTTTCTTCCTGCGCAGCCTTCGGGCGACCCTGGTACCGGCGGTCGCCGTCGTCGTGTCGCTGCTCGGCACGCTGGGGGTGATGTACTTGCTGGGCTATTCGCTCGACAACCTGTCGCTGATGGCGCTGACCGTGGCGACCGGATTCGTCGTCGACGATGCGATCGTCGTGCTGGAGAACATCAATCGGCATATCGAGGCGGGTATGTCGCGGGGTGAGGCCGCCCTGCTTGGCGCACGCGAGGTAGGCTTCACCGTCGTGTCGATCAGCATCAGCCTTGTCGCGGTGTTCATTCCCCTGCTGTTCATGAGCGGGATCATCGGCCGGCTGTTCCACGAATTCGCCATGACGATGACGATCGCGGTGCTGATCTCGCTTGTGCTGTCGCTGACGACGACGCCGATGATCAGCGCGCTGATCCTGCGCGACCGGACGACGGCTTCGTCAGCATCGGGGCGCGGCGCGCGCATCTCGGCGCATGCCGAAGCAGCGGTTGGCTGGGCGCATGCCCGTTACACACGCAGCCTCGACTGGGCGCTGGCCAATCGCGGGGCGACATTGTTCCTGCTGCTCGGTGCGGTGGTGCTCAACGTCTATCTGTTGCGCGTCGTGCCCAAGGGGTTCTTTCCCGAACAGGATACGGGAGCGCTGATGGGCGGAATCAGGGCCGACCAGTCCATCTCGTTCACTGACACCGGCGACAAGCTGACCAGGCTGGTCAACATCATCCGCAAGGACCCTGCAGTCCAGAATGTCGTCGCCTTTACCGGCGGATCGCGCGCTGGTGGCGGATTCCTGTTCGTCATCGAGAAACCGCGCGGCCAGCGCGCGTCGTCGCGCGAGGTGATCAACCGGCTGCGTCCGCAATTGTCGCGCGTGACCGGGGTCAGCCTGTTCCTGTCGCCGGTGCAGGACATGCAGATCGGCGGGCGCGGCGGCAACGCAACCTATCAATATACGTTGAAGGCGGATGATCCCGCCGTGCTGGCCAAGGCCGCCGACAGCCTGACCCGTGCCCTGAAACGCGACAAGATGCTGACCGACGTCGACAGTGACCGCAACGACAGCGCGCTTGCAGCGTATCTGACGATCGATCAGGACGCCGCCGCCCGGCTGGGCCTGACCAACACGCAGATCGATTCCATCCTTTACGACGCCTTTGGCCAGCGTCAGGTCGCGACCATCTACAGCGGGGTCAACCAATATCATGTCGTGCTGGGCGTCGCGCCCGGCTTCGCCGGATCGCCCGGTTCCCTGGACGGAGTCTATCTGCCCGCCAGCCTCACCACGACATCGACCGGCCTGTCGACCGCGACGTCGACCATGACGCCGCTGTCGACGATCGCGCGCTGGGATACGCGCAGCGCCGCAGCGCAGGTCAACCACCAGGATGCCGGGCCGTCGACCACGATCAGCTTCAACCTCGCCAACGGCGTATCGCTCGGCGAGGCAAGCACCGAGATCGCCAAGGTCCAGGACAGTCTTGCCCTTCCCGCCGAAGTGCGTGGGGCCTTTGCCGGATCGGCGCAGGTGTTCCAGCAATCGACCAGCTCGATCCCGCTGCTGATCGGGGCCGCGCTGCTGACGATCTATCTCGTGCTCGGAATATTGTACGAAAGCGCGATCCACCCGCTGACGGTGCTGTCGACCCTGCCCGCGGCGGGAGTCGGCGCCGCGATCGCGCTGCTGGTGACGGGCGCCGAACTCGACCTGATCGCGATCATCGGGATCATCCTGCTGATCGGCATCGTCAAGAAGAACGCGATCATGATGATCGACTTCGCGCTCGAGCGCGAACGCGTGCAGGGCATGTCGCCGGTTGCCGCGATCCGGGAAGCGGCGCTGCTGCGCTTCCGTCCGATCCTGATGACGACGCTGGCGGCGGGATTCGGCGCGTTGCCGCTGGCGATCGGCTTCGGTGACGGCTCCGAACTGCGCCGGCCGCTCGGCATCGCGATCATCGGCGGGCTGATCGCCAGCCAGTTCGTAACCTTGCTGACGACGCCGGTCGTCTACCTCGCGCTGGACCGATTCCGTCGCCGGCCGCGCGCATCATCGTCGTCCATCGGGCCAGTAACAGCATGACCAGAAGCCAGCCTTTGCTCGCCATTCTTGCCTCCACTGCCTTGACCGCGTGCAACCTCGTCCCACCCTATCAGCGGCCGTCGATGGCGATCCCGGCCTCGTTCAAGGAAGCGCCCGGCTGGCAGCCGGCGTCCCCCGCGGACGACAAGCCCCGGGGTGACTGGTGGGCCGGGATGAAGGACCCGGTGCTCGATGATCTCGAACGGCAGGTCGCCACCCGGAACCAGACCGTGGCGGGGGCGATCGCTGCGTATGACCAGGCACGGGCGGTCGTCCGCGAAAGCCGGTCGGCGCTGTTCCCCTCGCTGACCGGATCGCTCGGCGTTTCGAGCACCGGTACCGTGGACGGATCGACGGTAAGCACGAGTACGGGAACCGCGACCGGCACGCGCGAGACGGCCAGTCTTGGCGCGACATGGCAGCCCGATCTGTTCGGCGGCCTGCGTGCCGGGCTGGCGCAGAGCAAGGCCACGGCGGCGCAACAGGCGGCTGCCCTCGGCAATGTCATCCTTGCCGCGCAGGGTGAACTGGCGAACGATTATATCCAGCTTCGCGGTGTCGACGCGCAGATCGACGCGTATGACGCGACGCTGACGGCCTATCGCCGGACGCTCCAGATCACCCAGAATCGCTACAATGTCGGCGTGGCTGCCCGGATCGACGTGCTGCAGGCGGAAACCACCCTGCGCAACGCCGCCGCCCAGGCAACCGACCTGGTGCGTCAGCGCGCGATTTACGAACATGCGATCGCGGTCCTCGCGGGGGAACTCCCCTCGTCGCTATCGCTGGC
This sequence comes from Sphingomonas sp. QA11, assembly GCF_028473665.1. Taxonomy (GTDB): domain Bacteria; phylum Pseudomonadota; class Alphaproteobacteria; order Sphingomonadales; family Sphingomonadaceae; genus Sphingomonas; species Sphingomonas phytovorans. The sequence goes on from NZ_CP098774.1 coordinate 1,686,714, forward strand.
GAAGACGGACTGGGTTCCGACGGTGCCGGTCGTCCCGCCGGTGATCCCCTCGGCCTTGCTCGAGCGGCGCCCCGATGTGGCCGCTGCCGAACGCGCCGTCATCGCGGCCAATGCCGGCATAGGCGTGCAGCGTGCCGCCTTCTTCCCGAACCTGAGCCTGACCGCCGGGCTCGATCGCAACGCCTCGAGCATCGGCGGCCTCGCATCGCTCGGCGCAAGCGTCTGGTCGCTTGGATTGACCGGGGCGATGACCCTGCTCGATTTCGGGGGCAGAAGCGCGAAGGTTGCGCAGGCGCGTGCTGCCTATGAGCAGGCAGTGGCCAGCTATCGCCAGACCGTATTGACGGCATTCCAACAGGTCGAGGACGGGTTGTCGGGGACCGTCGTGCTCGACCGCGAGATCGGTGACCTGAAGGCAGCATCGGTCGCGGCCGACCGAGTCGAGCAATTGACCCTCAATCAGTATCTCGGCGGGATCGCCGACTATACCACGGTCGTTACGGCACAGGCGACTGCGCTTACGGCCCGCCGCGCGCTGATTGCGGGTATCGTCAACCAGCAGCTCAATGCCATTGCTCTGCAACAGGCGGTCGGTGGCGGGTGGGATGCGTCCGCCGCTGTGCCCTGACAGGTCAAAGCCACGCCGACAGGGCCAGCGGCACCGCGAGCAGCATTGCCGGCAGCCATGCCTGGAGCGCCCGGTCCGGCCAGCGGGACATGGCCAGGACCAGCACGAGACCGCTCAGGCTGAGCAGTCCGAGCCAGGCAACGCCGCCCTGGAACTGGCCAAAGCGGATGAACGCGGCGATGCAGGAGGCCGCGAGCAGGGCCCAGCCGGTGATCTTCGCCAATCGGGGAGAGGTGAGCGGACCGCGCGAGGCGATATGGCGGTGCCGCTGACTCCCGCGCGCCAGGCTGGCAAGCCCGGCATAGCCAAGACAGGCAATCTCAAGCGGCATCGGCCATCTCCCGCGGCACCGCAGCATTCTGTCCGGGTGCGCGACGCTTGCGCTGGGCCTGGACTGGTTTGCGCGCGGCCAGCCGGGCGGCGAAGCCGAGCAATGCGGCCATCGAAAGCATGACCAGGTCAACCGCGACGAACAGCCAGTCGCCGGCCATGATCGACTGCACCAGCCCGCGATCAGTGGTCAGCGCGTTGGCCACCGGCACCGCAACGCATATGGACGAGGCAACCGCCAGCGTCTCGATCCATGCCCGCCGCACCGGGCGCAGCAACGATGCCGCCGCCAGCCCGAACCAGACCCAGAACATCGCCGACACCTCCATATCCTCCCGGCCAGGCAGAGACGCCGGAATCAGCCGGTTGGCGAGCAGGAACGCGGCCATGCCCGCAGGCAGGCAAGCGATGGCGCCAATATTGAGCCGCTGGACCAGACGATAGCCGACAAAGGGCACCGCGCCCGGCTTGGCGCGCTTGGCGGTCCACAGCATCAGCCCCGTCGCGACCATCGCGGCGCCGATCAGCCCGAGCAGGAAATAGCTCCAGCGCAACACAGGGCCGGCGAACCAGCCCATGTGAAGCCCGAGCATCACGCCAGCGGTCTCGATCGCCGGGCCCGGGGCAGGGGATGCGGAGAGGCGGTGCCCGTCCGCGCCCGAATAGGTGATCGACTGCCCGCGCGCATTGAGCGTATCGGCGCCGCTGCGGACGATGGCGATTGTCGCAGCCGAATCATTGGGGTTGCGCACCACGATCCGGCCTGCCCGGCCCCCCCTCCATTCAGCGGTCGCTTCCCGGAGCAGCGGTGCGATATCGATCAGTGGGGCAGGGCGCCCCGATGCCTTCGTCTCGACCTCTCTACCATAGGCATCCGCCGCGAAGGCGTCGAGCGGCGCATAATTCGCCGCGATCGGCCAGGGCATGTACATCAGCACGAGCGTGATCAGCCCCGTATAGGTGATCATCGCATGGAAGGGCAGGGCAAGCACCGCCGAGACATTATGGGCATCAAGCCAGCTCCGCTGGCCCTTGCGCCAGCGCAGCGTGAAGAAATCGGCGAAGATGCGCTTGTGAGTGATCACACCCGAGCCGATCGCCGTGAGCATGAACATCGCGCACAGCCCGGCAAGCCAGCGTCCCCAGGGATGGGGAATCTGGAGCTGGAAGTGGAAGCGATAGAAATGCTCGCCGCCCCGTGTCTCGCGGGCGCTTAGCGTCGCGCCCGTGGCCGGATCCAGGCGGATCTCCGGCGTGCGGGGCGGCCGGGGCGCATTGGGATCGGGATTGGCGCGGGCGCGGGTGAAGATTCGTGTCGCGGTCGTCCGGTCGTCGGGCAGGTAGATGGTCCATTGCTCGTCGTGCGGAAACGCTGCCTGCATGTGCGCGATGGCGGTCTGCGCCGCACGTTCGGGCGACACCGGCTGCAACGCGATCTCCGGCTGCATCCAGCGGGTGATCTCCGGTCGGAAATAGCTTGCCGTTCCAGTCAGGAACATGGCGAACAATATCCAACCGGCCAGCAGCCCAAGCCAGGTATGTATCCACGCCATCGAGCGGCGCAGGCCGCTCTCCTTCACCACGGTCTGCTTCACGGCCTGACGCCCAGCAGCATGGCCGCGCCGATCGACAGCGCGGCCGCGCCCCAGACGAAGCCCGCCACGCGCAACAGTCGCCGTTCATGGAAGCACCAGAGGGCGATCGCCGCATAGAACAGGAAGGACAGGATCATCGCCCAGCCCGTCGCCTCCGCGCGCGCGATCGGCAGCAGCCGGGCCGATAGCGTCGCAAGTCCGGCCGCCGCCGCATAGCCGCCGGCCAGCGCCGTCACGCACCGTGCTCCAATCGCCCATGCGCCCGAAAGAGATCGGGATCGTGCCCGATCGCCGGTTGCTCCCGCATTTCTCAAGACCGTTTGCCCCCTTTCCGCTTTCGACTCTTGCCTTAGCCCCAAAGCGGCCCTAACGGCAATTGCGAATCGTTAGCAATAAGAGAGAGTGTCATCCCTTGATCGCAAAGTCGCACCATGCCCGCCGCGCGCGCCGGCTTCTCCGTTCGCTGCTCCTGGCGACGGCCCTGCTGACGCCGCTGCAAGCCCAGGCCAGCGAGGATGAGACGAAGGATGAGGCTTCCGCCGAGACCATTGTCGTGACCGGCGTGCGGGAGAAGCAGGCGGGGGCGGGGACTAAGACCGACACGCCGTTGATGGCAACCCCCCAAAGCATCACCGTTATCGATAGCGAAGAGCTGGTCCGGCGCAACGCGCTGTCGATCAACCAGGCGCTGAGCTATGTGGCGGGCGTGTCTCCCAACCAGCGCGGCGGCATGGTGACGCGGTACGACCAGCTTATCCTGCGCGGCTTCGCGCCGGGCGTCTATCTGGACGGGATGCGCCTGATCGCCGGCCCTTATTCGACGCCGCAGATCGATTTCAATCGAATTGACCATATCGACGTGGTCAAGGGGCCCGCCTCCGTCCTGTACGGGAACTCGACCCCGGGCGGCCTCGTCAACCTGACCAGCAAGACGCCCGAAGCGACGGCGTCTGGCCGGTTCGAGCTGCAGGCCGGGAACTATAACACGTGGCGCGCGACGGGCGACGTGAACCAGCCGCTCGACGCCGATGGCCGTATCCTCGCGCGGATCGTCGGCGGCTGGCAGAAGGGCGACGGGCTGACGTCGGGCACTTTCGCCGAACGCTGGCATGTTAGCCCGATGCTGACCTTCGCCCCCGACCCGGCAACCAGCCTGACGATCATCGCCACTTATCAACGCTCGCCCAGCGGCGGGGGATATTCAGGCGTGGCAGCCTATGGATCGGTCCTGCCCAATCCCAAGGGCGAACTGCCGCGTGACATCAACACCGGCGATCCCGGATATGAGCGCTACGATCATCGCGCCAAATCGATCGCGGCATTGTTCCGGCACGACTTCAACGAGCATCTTTCCTTCCGTTCGAACGCGCGCTTCCAGAACAACCGGCTGAGCTATCGCCAGCTCTACATCGCCGGGTTCGCGACGACGGGCACCGGAACCGCGCGCAACACCGATTTTGGTACGATCATCCGCGGCGGCGGCGGCGCGGATGAGGATTTCGACACGCTGACGCTCGATAACAGCCTGAACGCGAAATTCGCGACCGGGTCGATCAAGCACAATGTGCTGGTCGGCATCGATTACCAGCATATCGCCGGCGAGAATGTCCAGCAGTTCAACACCGGCGTTTCGGCCAATCCCCTGACCAGCATCCCGAACCTCAACCTCTTCGCACCCGTCTATGGCGGCGTGTTGCCCAGCTTCGACCTGACCCAGCTTTCGTCCGCTTATGTCAACACTTATGGCAAGCGAGACCAGGTCGGCGTGTATATCCAGGACCAGATCGCGATCGGTCGGTTGCAGCTTATCGCAAGCGGGCGGTACGACTGGTACGACCAGACGACGCTCAACAAGCGCAACAACGCGGTCACGGCCCTGTCGCAGACTGCGTTCACGATGCGTCTCGGGGCACTCTACGAACTGCCATTCGGCGTCTCACCCTATTTCAGCTATTCCGAATCGTTCGAACCCCAGGCGGGCACGACCTATCTGGGGGTGCCGTTCGACCCGGTGACCGGCCGGCAATATGAAGCCGGGATCAAATATCAGCCGGCGGGTACCCATGCGATCTTCACCCTTTCGGCTTATGACCTGAAACGCCAGAATGTGCCCGTCGGTGATCCGCGCGCAGGCACGGGCGGCATTCCGACCAACGCCCAGATCCAGATCGGCGAGGTGCGCGTGCGCGGCGTCGAGGTGGAGGGGCGGGGTGAAGTCGTGCCGGGCTTCGACGTGGTCGCGGCGCTGACCTATACCGACGCGATCATCACCCAGGGAACGCCCGCCATCGCGCCGACAGCGACCAACACCGGCACGCCGACCACCACTGGCACGCGCCAGCTCGGTACGCCCAAATGGCTGGGATCGACCTTCCTGTCCTATGATTTCGGGAAATCGGGGAAGATCGCCGGGCCGCTGGCCGGCCTCACGCTTGGCGCTGGCGCGCGTTATGTCGACGGATCGGACGGCACGACCAATTATGCGGTGATCAATGGTGTCACCGCGTTCGAGCGCTTCACCACTCGCAGCTTCGTGCTGGTCGACGCCCTGATCGGCTATGATCTCGGCCGCGCCTCGCCGTCGCTCCGGGGTGTCAGTCTGGCGGTGAATGCCGCGAACCTGCTCGACAAGCGCCATGTCAGCGCCTGCCCGTTCAGCAATAGCTGCTATTTCGGCGCAGCGCGCACCGTGATGGGGTCGGTGCGCTACGCCTGGTAAGGAGGCATGGCAGGCGGTCAATCGGACGATGATTGTCCGCCTGCCGAACTTCCGGTATTTCCGGGGCGCAGTTCGGGAAGCTGTCCATCGTCAATCTGTCGAGCGAGCGCGATGTCTCGCTGCGAAAGGCCCCCGGCGTCGTGTGTCGTCAGCAGGATGTCGATACGACCATAGACGTTCGACCATTCGGGATGGTGATCGGCCTTCTCGGCCAGCAGCGCAATTCGAGTCATTGCCGCAAAGGCATCGATGAATGAATCGAAGGTCAGCGTTCGGGCAATCGCGTCGCGCTCAGGCACATAGGTCCATCGCGGTAACGCGGCGAGCGCAGTTCTACGCTCATCATCCGAGAGACGCGCGATCGTCATCGACATATCTCCTGGTCGATGACGCCGAAAATCGGCCGTCCCAGTTCGTCGTCCATCGAGATCCGTACGCGATCACCGTAACGAAGAAAGGTGGTTCGAGGCTTTCCCTGCCGGATGGTCTCGACCATGCGGATCTCGGCGATGCAGCTATAGCCCTTGCCACCGTCGGCGACCGGGCGACCGGGGCCGCCATCGGCATCGCGATTTGAGACGGTTCCCGAACCGATGATCGTGCCGGTTCCGAGCGCGCGTGTTTTGGCGAGATGCGCGATCAGCGTCCCGAAATCGAAGGTCATGTCGACATGTGGTTCGGCACGGCCGAAGGGGGCGCCGTTGAGATCGACCTTGAGAACCCCGTGCAGCTTGCCGTCGCGCCATCGCTCTCCCAGCGCCTCGGGCGTCGCGAAGACGGGCGAGAGTGCGCTCGCGGGCTTCGACTGATAGAAACCGAAACCCTTGGCCAGTTCAGCGGGAATGAGATTTCGCAGGCTCACATCGTTGACGAGCCCGACCAGCCGAACGAATCCCAGCGCGTCCTCGCGATTTACGCCCTGCGGTACATCCCCGGTGACGACGACGACCTCGGCTTCCATGTCGCAGCCCCAGTCTTCGTCGAAGAGATGGATCGAGTCACATGGCCCGAGAAAATGGTCCGAGCCGCCCTGATAGACGAGCGGATCGTGCCAGAAGCTTTCCGGTAATTCGGCACCACGTGCCTGTCGCACCAGCGCGACATGATTCACATAGGCCGAGCCGTCCGCCCATTGATAGGCGCGGGGTAATGGGGCCGCGGCTGCCGTTTCATCGAACGGCATGCCCGGTTCGACGCCGTTTTCGAGATCGGCGGACAGCGCTTGGAGAAGGGGGGCGACGCGATTCCAGTCATCGAGCGCCGCCTGCAGCGTCGGCGCGACCAGACCAGCATCGACGTAGCGAGCGAGATCGTCGGACACCACGACGAGACGACCATCACGGCCGTGGCGAAGGCTGGCGAGTTTCATGTCGCAGGCTCCTGATGCAGCCACTTGGTTTGACGTGGGGCCTTTTCCATACGCCTCCATTCATCAGGCATCGCCGGTGTTCCTGAACTGATCGCCATCAAGAAAGGGCGTGAGGGCGTCCGTGAAGCGGGCCAGATTGGCGGCATTGAGGCCGGCGACGTTGATCCGAGCGTTGTCGGCCATGTAGATGCCATGCGCCTCGCGAAGCGTCTTCACTGCTTGAGATGTGATGGGAAGCAGGGAAAAGAGCCCGCGCTGCGCCGCGATACCAGCGAGTCCGGGATGCGCCACGGCTAGCGCGGTACGCACAGAATTGAGACGCTGGCGCATCGTCGCGAGTTCGGCGCGCCATATGTCCGCAAGATCCGGATCATCGAGAACGATCCGCACGGTCGCCGCGCCATGATCGGGAGGCATTGACCAAAGGCTGCGCGCGAGCGCGAGCAGATTGTCGCGCGCGATCGCGAGGCGCGCGGGATTCCGCGTCTGGATCCAGAGCGCGCCGACCCGTTCGCGGTAGAGGGCGAAATTCTTGTCGCAACTATAAGCGATGAGCGAATCCGGCACGCTGTCCAGCAGGAACCGCATCCCCGCCGCATCTTCTTCAAGCCCATTGCCGAGGCCCTGATACGCCAGATCGACGAACGGGAGCAGGCCGCGCTCGGCGCAGACGGCCGCGACTGCGCGCCACTGGTCGACGGTCAACTCGGTGCCGGTGGGATTGTGGCTGCAGCCGTGGAGCAGCACCGCATCGCCCTGCGTCGCCGCGTGAAGTGCTTCAAGCATCGCACTGAAGGCGATGCCGCCGCTCGTCGCGTCATAATAAGGATGGAAAGCGGGTGTGAGCCCGGCCTCCGCGAAGATCGGCGCATGGTTGGGCCAAGTCGGGGTCCCGATCCAGACACGTGCAGCGGGCGCCGTCCGCGCGAGGAGTTCGGCACCGAGCCGTAACGCACCGGTACCGCCCGGCGTCTGGAGTCCGAAGCGAGGCGGCTGGTTCGTCCCGTCACCGAAAACGATCGGCGCGAGCAATTCGATAAAGCGCTGATCACCTTCAGCGCCGAGATAGGCCTTACTCGATTGCTCCGCGACGAGCCGATCTTCGGCGGCTTTTACCGCGCGCAGGACCGTCGTTGCCCCGGCTTCGTCGCGGTAGACGCCCACCCCGACGTCGATCTTTTCGGTGCGCAGGTCGGCCCGACACAGAGCGATCAGCGCAAGCAGCGCGTCGGCCGGCAGCGGCGCGAGCCGGGCAAAGGCTTCCGTGCCGGCGCTCATGATGCCGTCCTGGCTAGAGCATAGGCCTGAGTGCCGCGATGGAACATCCGGTCGCCCGGGGCAAGTTCCCCTACATCGATTGCCGGCTGGTCGCGGAGCCTTTCGTAGATCGGCCGGAAATCAGCGTCGCGAGTCCGTGCGAGCAGGTCCTCGAAGCTGTCGATCACGAAGTAATTCTGCTGATAGTCGTCGATCCGATAGCGTGAGCGCATCACTCGCTCGAGATCGAACCCGATGCGATTGGGGGACGCGTCGTCGAGCGCGAAGATGCTCTCGCCATAGGACGAAACGATGCCTGCGCCATACAGCTTCAGATCGGCACCGTCGCGGATTAGGCCGAACTCGACGGTGTACCAGTAGAGCCGCGAGAGCGCGTCGATCATGCCGAGCTTGGCCGCGCGCAAGCCGCCCGCGCCGTAAGCCTGCATGTAATCGGCGAAGACCGGATGGACGAGAAGCGGCACGTGGCCGAAAACATCGTGGAAGATGTCCGGCTCTTGCAGATAGTCGAGCTGTTCGGGAGTGCGGATGAATCGTCCCGCCACGAAGCGGCGCTCGCTGAGATGCTGGAAGAACATCTCATCGGGAACGAGGCCTGGCACTGCGACCACCTGCCAGCCGGTTGCCTTCATCAGCCGCTCGTTGAGCTCATCGAAATCCGGGATACCGGGCTTGGTCATGCGCAGGACGTCGAGTCCTTCCATGAAGGCCGGTATCACACGTCCGGGCAGCATCTCCGCCTGCCGCGCGAAAAGCCGATCCCACATCGCGTGCTCGTCAGGAGTGTAAGACGCCCAGTCCTGCGGGATCGTCCAGTCGGGAGCCGCGTGTGGCGGCGGTGTCTTGTCGTCAGTTGTCATGATTAGAATCTAGCGGATTGCGCTGAAAACAGATTCCAAATAGCGCGTATGTTGCGCTAGCGATGATCGATATGGACCATATTTTTGCAGATTACGGATTGTTTCGATCACGGAGCGATGCGGTAGGAGCCCATGCACGAAAGGGGATGCAATTGATTCGACCATTGGCCGTGCCCGACGATTCTCCACGGCGCATAGCGGTCGAGGCATGTTGTCTGCAGCCCGGCGCTCGCAGGGTCGGCGCATGAGTACGCGGCGGGCTCTCGATGCGATCGATCGCAAGCTGCTTTGCGAACTGCAGCGCGACGCTTCACTCAGCCACGCCGAGCTTGCTGAGCGGGTCGGGGCATCGACCGCTTCTTGCTGGCGGCGCATTCGCGCTCTCGAGGCTGATGGCGTGCTTGGCAGCCATGTCAGGCTCGTCGACGCTGGCCTTGTCGGGCGCGGCGTCCATGTGCTTTGCCATATCCGGATGAAAAGCCATGCGGCCGAAGCTGTCGAAGCCTTCGAGGCATTCGTGGCGTCGCGCGACGAGATCGTCGAATGTTACTCCATGTCAGGCGACTGGGATTATCTGCTGCTTGTTCTTGTCGCTGACGTCGAGGACTATAATCACTTCCTGATGCGGACGGTGCTGCGTCATCCCTCGGTCAGCACCGGTTCTTCTCATTTCGCGCTGGCGCGTGTGAAGTACACCACGGCGGTTCCGATCTGATCCGCTGAATGCGCGGCGCCTCAGCCGCTGGCGGCGGCCCGAGGGTCGACCATCACGCGCAGGACGCGCAATTGCAGCGCTTCCAGCGCCTCCTGCCTTTCAGCGATGGCAACGCTGGGGAGGGGCGCATTGCGCAGGGCGTCGGGCGTTATGCCCCGCAGGCCAGCGACCTCGCGTTCCAGCAGGTCGATCCGATCGTTGGCGACCGAGAGCTCGACCAGAAGCGCGAGCGCGATGGTCAGCACCTGTTCGGTTTCGACATTGTCGAGGCTGGCCGGGCGCGTGCCCCGGCCAGCGGCGATCACCGAGTGGATCGCGTCAGTCGCACTGGTCATGCTGAAAGTCCTTCGGAAGGCTTGCGGCCACTGATCACGTACCAGCGATTGAGGTTGCTCACCGCCGGAACATTATGTTCTTCGACGTCCCTCGCTGCGAAGCCGGCGGCGAGCATGTCGGCCTCAAGATCGGCTTCGGTATAGGTCTGCCAGAATATCTCGCCGTTGAAGCGGGTATCCCAGTTCTTCTCGACGCGGTGCACGTCACTGGGCGCGAAGCGAGTATCGACATCCTGGAAAATAACCACACCGCCTGGCCGCACTACGCGCAATGCCTCGGCCATTGCCCGGCGCCGTTTGTCGGCGCCGATCTCGTGCAACATGTTGTGCGATACGACGAGGTCGAAGCTGTTGTCGGCGAAGGTCAGGGCGGCGGCGTCCATCTGGCTGAAATGCACCGCGACGTCGAGCGCTTCGGCCCGGGCATGGGCATATCGCAGCATGCCGGCGCCGATATCGATCGCGTGCACCTCCGCATCGGGGAAGCGATCGGCATAGGCTGCGGATGCCGCGCCGGCCGAGCAGCCGAGATCCAGGATGCGCGTCGGTTCGAAGCCAGCGAATGCCTCGTCGAGCAGGCGGAAGACGACGCCGGCCTTGCTGTCGCTCTTGCCCGCCCCCTGGCCGAAGGAGAAGACGTTGCCGCCCGTTTCGTAAAGGGCGCCGGCGACGACATCGCCCGGACCGTCGTCGAGCGCATAGCCGCCGGGCTGAAGATGCACGTCGGTGCCGGCCAGTTCGGGCGAGGGGGCATGGGCTGGATCGAGCGTCAGGCTGCCCTTGCGCGTCTCTGAGGTGGCAAGCGCGTGGGCGGCAGCCTGCATCCGCTCACGATCTCGAAAGATCGGTTCGCCGACAGAGACCCAGATCATTTCCTGCGCGGCGCGGTTGGCCGCACTCCACATGCGGTATCCCGTCGATTCGAAGAGCGCCTGGGAAATCTCTTCGGGAGATTGAGGCTGGCGATCGTGCCGCGCGGCGAAGGCCGGTGCGCCCTCGTCATGGAAGCGGCGGACATTCTCGGAGCGGACGCGGGCGTTGAGCAGCTTGCGCAGCGAGACGACCGCGCGCTGGCGGCTCAGTTCCTCGGCATTGGCACGCGGCAGGATCGGGTGCTGGACGTCGCGGACATTCATTATGCTGCCTCCTCGATGAATTCGATCAATTCGCCGGCCGGCCCGCGCACGGTGCATGCCAGGCGGCCGTCATAGCCAAGCCCATCGCGCCGCACCGGCGGCGTGATGGCGAGCGGTGCGACCCGGTCCATTGCCACCGTAGCGATGCTTGCCATGGCACAGCCCGGCGGGAGCATGCCCGGCGCGCAGGGGCGCGGGCCGGCGATCAGGCCCGGACCCGGGGGATATTCGTCGAATTCGAAAAGATAGCCATGGTCGCGCAGGCCCGCCGTGGTCATGCGGGTCACCGTATCGGGGGCCAGGCCCTGTGCCGTCTGGATGAGAGAGATCCTGCTGTCGCGCAAGGGGCGGCGCTTGAGATCGAACAGGTCGCAATACCAGTTGCGCAGCGCGTCGAAGTCAGGCCCGGCGATGACCAGGATGAACGGCCGGTCGATCAGCGAGCGCGGCCGTGGCAGGATCGAGGTGGAACGATCGCCGCTTTCCGTGGTGAAATACAGGCACTCGCCCGACGGACCGACCGCCTGCATCGCGACGATCGATGGCATGAACTGCAACGGTTTCGGCTCGCCGATCACGGTGAAGGCAGTGGCCTTGATCAGTTCATGCACCTGATGGACGTCATCGACGATGATCTCGAACGCAGCCCAGCCGAAGGTGGTGAGCGCACGGTATTCCGGGACGGGATCAGTTTCGACCAGACGGATATAATCGTCACTCGCGCCAGCCGTGCTGAGGATAACGTACCGCTGCCCGGCCATGCCCGGCGTGCCCCAGCTTGCGGCGAGATCCTCACCGACCGCCCCGCTCTCCCGCACATAGTAGCCGATGGATGCATAGTCCCGTTCACAGCCGTCGAGATCCCCGGTGCCGACCGTTGCGAACCGGAAACGTGTCAGCAGCGGGTCGCCATTGGAGGTCCAGTCGTTCATCTCGTCGCCTTGCCGTGGGACGACAGATTATCACCAATTACACTTATTTCTATATCAAATGATCGATCCATGGCAGACATACCGCGATGTTCGCGAAATCCGCACATTTCCGCCATTCCGAACCGCCATCAGGCGCGCGCGGAATGCAGGTCGAGCTTGATCTGGTAGAGATCGGGTCGGAATTGCGCGAGAACGTGCTGCACCGGACGGTCGGTCGTGTCGAATACGGTGCGGCTGACTCGCAGGATCGGCGAGCCAATGTCCACCTCAAGCAGATTGGCGAGCGTCCCGTCCGCCAGCGAGGCCGAGATGGTCTGGGTCGCGGCGCCGATCTGCACCCCCGCCTGTTCGAGCAGGCTCAGCATCGGCGTCGTCTTCAGCGCGGTACGATCCATCGCCCCGCTGAGCTCGGCGGGGACATAGCTGACCAGATGGCTGATCGGCTGATTGTCAAGCCAGCGCACGCGGGCGACGCGCAGCACCTGTGTGTCGGGCGCGACCTTCAGCGCGTCGCTGATCGGCGGGCGGGCGGCGATCAGTTCGAGCTCGAGGATACGGACCTGCGTCTTGCGGCCATAGGTGATCAGCGATTCGAGCGCCTGTTCAAGGCTGCCTTCGATCGGTTTCGCGGGCGACTGGTAAGTGACGTGCGTGCCGACACGACGCTTGCGCTCCACCAGATGGGTGTCGGCGAGTTCCGCCAGCGCGCGGCGCGCGGTGATGCGCGACACCCCGAAGCTCTCCGACAATTCCTCTTCGGTCGGCATGCGCGATCCGAACGCGCGGCTGCCGTTGATGATCTCCTCGCGAAGCTGGAGGAATATCTGATGATAAAGCGGCATCGCCTGAAGGCGATCGACCTGGTCTTCGTTGCGCTTGCTCAAGGCCGGCCGTCCCCTCTTTCCATCATGCTCCGCTGGCCTGCCTCGCTTGTCACTTAACCACCTGTCCACCAAGAGGAAAAGAAACCATGATCGCCAAATATGGCCTGAGTGCCGACGAACTCGACCGGATGCTGGCCGCGGCCCGCGCGAAAGCGGGCGAGCTGGGGCTGGCCGCCTCGATCGCGATCGTCGACGAGGGGGGCTATGCCTTTCGGCTGCATCGTGGTGACGGGGCCGGACTCATGACGCCGACGGTCGCGATGGCCAAGGCGCGGACTGCGGCCCTGATGCGCGCGCCAAGCGGCGCCCTGACCGCGCGCCTGAAGGATGAGCCGGAATTGCTGCGCCTGACCGAATATCTGCCAATGCCCGGTGGATTTCCGCTGCGGTATGAAAATGCGGTCATCGGTGCGATCGGCGTGTCTGGCGGGACATCGCTTCAGGACGAGGCGATCGCCCAGGCCGCGCTGGATGCGCTGGCCTAGACTCGTTCCCGACAAGATGGCTCCCGCTCCGGGGAACGGGCGGGCGCCGCTTCGGCTGGCGAGAAATGACTCCAGGCGAAGTGACGAAGGCTGGAGATCAATGCATTTCCTCGCCGCCCGAAACGTTCATCGCCTCGCCGGTGATATAGCGCGCCTGGCCTGAGCAGAGAAAAGCGCAGGCGTTGGCTGTGTCTTCCGGCGTGCCGACACGGCCGAGCGGAATACGGCCGCGCATCGCGTCCATATATTCCTCGATCGTCTGGCCGCGCATCTTCGCCATATACTCGTTCTGCCACGATCCGAGACCGGTAGTGACGTGGTTGGGGCAGACCATGTTCACGTTGATCTGCGCGGCGCCCATTTCGATCGCGACCGAGCGGGTAAGACCGACCAGGCCGTGCTTCGACGCGATATAGGATGAGGTCAGCGCCGAGCCCGATTTCGACCCCCGACTGCCGATCGAAACGATTCGCCCGCGGCCCCAATCGGCCACTTCATCCTGCTTGAGCATCTGGCGGATGGCGTGCTTCATCGCGAAGAAGGCGCCGCGCAGATTGACGTCTAGCACGGTATCCCATTGTTCCTGCGTCTGCTCGATGAACGGCCCGAACAGATAGCCGACGCCGGCATTATTGACGAGGATATCCAGCGTGCCGAATTCGGCGACCGCGCGCGCCACCAGTCCCTCAACCTCAGCCTCGGCGCGCATGTCGGCGCTATGCGTGACGATGTTCGGTTGGATCGTGCGCAGGTCCCCGGCGACCTGCTCAAGTTCGGACAGTTCAGCGACGCCGTGTGCGGGCGCCATCGCGCCCTTGGTCTGGCCGAGATCGTGCAGCACGATGCGCGCGCCGCTTTCCGCCAGCTTGCGTGCGATGGCCGCGCCAAGGCCACCAAGGCGGCCGGCGCCGGTGACGATCGCCACCTTGCCGTCGAGATCGGGATACATGGGCAAGCTCCTTAGAAATCCATGGCGGCGAGATGGCCTTCGGACGTGGCGGCGAGAACGGTGCGCGGCGCATAGGCGTCACCGATCAGGCACACATCGATGCCCGCCGCACGGAGCGGCACCTCAAGCGTGACATCGGGAACACGGGCCGTGGCATAGGTGAACAGGGCGACGTCAGTGAGTATCGTTTCGGCGCCGCTATGCACGTCGACATAGGCGACCTCGCCCTCCTCGAAGCGCGAGGCGGCGAGCGGTCGGACCGATGTGACGAAGGCGATCTTCTTGCGCCCCAGGCGGGCATACACGCCCTGACGGGTCACCAGCGCCTCGTCGCTCGCGAGGCGTTCGCGGTCGGTGAGCAGAACGACGCGGTCGAAGCGATCGTGCAGCAGTTCGGCGGCGGCATAGACGAACGCGCTGCCGTCCGCGTCGTGGATCACCGCCGTGCCCGCCTGTCGCCCCGGGCGCCGGGCGAGATCGGCCATGGCATCGCGCAGGTCGGGGAAGAAGCCTTCGCCGCGATACTCGTCGGGCAGATAGTCGGGCCAGCCCGGTGTCGCCCCGGTCGCCAGCACGACATGATCGGGGGCGAGGGCGATGATATCCTCAGGGGTCGCACGCCTGTTCCAGTAGAAGGTCGCGCCCGCCCGCTCGGCCGCCAGACGCTGGTAATCATAGATGCTGCTGAGATTCTCTCCACCGGGGAGCAGGGCGTGCAACCGCGTCTTGCCACCGGCTTCGTCGGAAGCGGCGAACACGGAGACATGGTGCCCACGCGCGGCTGCGGTCCAGGCGGCTTCCATGCCGGCGATGCCAGCCCCGACGATCACGACACGCTTGGGGAACGGGGTGGGGCCGGGCTTCCAGTCAGCTTCGTCCGGCGCGCCGACCCGGGGATTGTTGTCGCATTGCAGGCCGCGCCCGACATTGATCATGTGCCAGCAGGTGTTGCACGATACGCAGTAGCGGATCTGCGCCTCGCGGCCCGTTTCAGCCTTAATGCCCCAGGCCGGATCGGTGACCAGCGGGCGACCGAGCATGACGAGATCGGCCAGGCCATCGCGCACGATGCGTTCGCCCTCGTTGGGATCGGTGATCAGCCCGAGGGCGCCGAGCGGCGTGCCGGGTGCCGCCCTGGCCAGGGCGGCGATCCGATCGACATAGGGCGTGCGCGGTCCATGCAGGTCCGGCAGGTGTTCGTACAGCGTGTCGCCATGCGCGCCCCAGCAATAAGTGAGGTAATCGACCGCGCCGGTCGCGTGGACCAGGGCAGTGATCTGCGCGGCGGTGGCGAGATCGATACCGTCGGTCATGCCGTCCTCGGCGGGGAGTTTCGTGCCGATGATGAAGTTGTCGCCACAACCCGATCGCAGCGCGACGATCAGTTCGAGCAGCAGCGTCGCGCGGCCCGCCAGGTCGCCGCCGTAGCGATCTTCGCGTATATTGGATCGCGCGGCGAGGAACTGGTGGAACAGGTGGCCGTGCCCGGCGGAAATCTCGACTCCGGCGAAGCCCGCGCTCTGCAGCGCCCGGGCTGACTGGACGAACTCGCCGATCATCCGGGCTATAGCATCTTCCGACAGCGCATGCGGGATGGTGCCACTGAGATCGTCGGGCAGGGCGGATGCGCCAAACGCGTTGGGATTGCGAAAGCCCGAACGGAAACCGCGCCCATTGTCCTGGACCTGGCCGAGCATCAGCCCGCCATGTTCGCCGACCGCATCCGCCCAGCGTGTCAGCTCGCCCGCATTGATGCCGGACAGGATCGCGGGCCGGGTCGGTAATCGTTGCCAGCCGAGCATCGCCATCGGCTCGCTCACCAGCATGGTCGCGCCGCCCTTGGCGCGATTGGCGTAATAGTCGATCAGGCGGGGTGTAACGCGCCCGCCCTCCGCGAAGTGAGTCGACATCGAGGCATGCACGATGCGGTTGCGCAGGCGGCGTGTGCCGATCGTCACCGGCGAGAAGAGGTGGGGGTAGGCGGTCACTGACGATTCATGCGCTCAATCCGGCGCATGCATTCGCATCACGCGCTGGAAATAGGCGTCGCGCCACGCGGTCCGTTCGGCCTCCACGGCCGGGTCCGCCCGATAGGCTTCGATATCGGCGCGGGAGATCACGTCCTTCCGGTCGAGCAACCGTTCGATCGTGTCGATGCGTTCGCGTGCCACTGCCACTTCGGTCATCAGTTCGAAGAAGAAGGTCATCATCTGGTCGATCGACGGATCGTCGAAGAAAACCGGGCGCTTGCCTTTGCTGGTGCGGGGCAGGCTGACGTCTTCGGGGCGGGTACGTTCGGACATGGGAAATCCTGTGGCGGAAACGCGCATGGCGGAGCGCAAGGGTGCGCTCCGCCATGGGGTCTTGGCAATCAGAAGTCGAAGCGCGCGCGCACCGTCCACCGGCCCGGTTCGTTGAGATACGGGAAGATCAGGAAGGACGACACGTAGTTCTTGTTGAAGCAGTTCGTGCAGTCCGCCGACAGGCTCCAGCCCATGTCGCGATTCCGCAGCATCAGGCCGCCGTTGAACAGGCTGTGCTTGGCCTGATAGCCGCGCACATCGTTCTGCGCCGACGGGAAGCTGCCGTCGGTATAGGCCCAGGTCACCGAGGGGGTCAGCTGGAAGGAGCCGCCCAGATCGGCGGTGTAGTTCGCGCCCAGGGTCGAGTTGAACGGGGCCACACGCGACGGCAGCGCGATGTTGCCAGCCGCGGTGACGATGCCCTGGTTGCAGTTGGTGGTCACTGCCACGCCCGCCCGGCAGCTTGCCGCCTGTGCCAGCACCGATGGGTCGACATTGACAAATCGGGCGTGCTGCAACCCCGCGGTCCAGAAGATGTTGAACCCGCGGACCGGCACGATGGTCAGTTCCGCTTCCAGTCCGTAATTGCGCAGATCTGCGAAGTTGCGCGTGACGTAGAGGATCTGACCCGGAACCAGCGGATTCTCGCGGCCGGCCGGCAGCTGATTGTCATAGTCGTTGAAGTAGAAGCCGTTCAGGTTGAAGCGCACCCTGCGGTCGAAGAACTGGGACCGCAAGCCGCCCTCGAAGGACCAGATGGTTTCGCGGCCGAACGAGAACATGCCAGCCGCGTTATAGGCGCGCGACACCCAGCCGCCGGACTTGAAGCCTTTGGTCGCCGAGGCGTAGATCGAGATGTCCGGCGTGAACTTGTAGTTGAGCGCGAAGCGCGGCGTCCACACCTTGGCGGTCTGCTTTACCGGGTTGCCCGCTGCGATGATGTCCGCAGTGGTGAAAGGTTGGTTGAGCCCGACCGAGGGCAAGGGGCTCGCATTGGGCCTGAAGTGAATGTCCTTGAATTCCGCCGTGTAGCGGATGCCTGCGGTGAAGGTGAGATCGGGCGTGATCTTATAGTCGCCCTGGAAATATCCCGCGATCGCATCGGTATTGTTGTACATCGTGCGATCGGCCGCGAGCGTCGGCACGCCGGCTGCCGTAATCGAGACGTTGGCGAAGCTCGTCTCGTTATCCTCGCGGATGTAATAGACACCGGCGGTGTAGTTCAGCTTCCCGCCGAACGCTTCGCCATTGGCCTTGATCTCCTGGCTGAACTGCCCGTGCCAGCTGTCGTTGGCGAGCACTGACGTGGCACCCGGTACCGCGGTGACGATGTTGCCGGGATCGGTGTAGACAGTCGTCGCGCTGGCCAGGCTCATCGCGCTGTCGGTGAGGTATTCGTTGTAGATGTGGCGATAGCCGGTGATGATGTTGATCGTCAGGTGATCAGCCGCGTCGATCTGCAGGTTGGACGTCAGCGCATAGGTCTGGGCGACGTTGCCGAGCTTGTTGTCGGCGAGTTGCGGCGAAAGATAATTGCGGCCGCCAAAGACCTGCGACACGGTCGAATCCTCGCGCAGGCGCGTGTAGCTGACACGCTTGCCGGTCTTGGGATCGTAGAAGTTGGGGAAGTTGGCGTAGCTCTGGTAATTATAGTCACCAGTCACGTCCCAGCTGGTGTTGCCGGCACCGATCAGACGGAGCGCGCCACGAAATCCATAGCTATGCTCCGAATTCAGCTTTTCGCCGGTGACGCGATTTTCGACATAGCCCGCGTCGTCGATGTAATAAGCCTGGATCTTGCTGAGCAGCTTATCCTTGATGATCGGGATATCGACTGAGCCGCGCACCTGCTTGCGATCATATTTGCCGTAGCTGCCCTCGACGAAGCCGCCAAAATCCGCGCCCGGCTTCTTCATGATCACGTTGATCGCGCCGCCGGTGGTGTTGCGGCCGAACAGGGTGCCCTGCGGCCCGCGCAGCACTTCGATGCGTTCGACGTCGAACAGCGAGAAATTGTTGGCGCTTTGCCGCGACATATAGACGTCGTCGACATAGGTGCCGACGGGCAGATCGAAGGTCGAGATCGTCTCGTTATTGTTCAGGCCGCGCATCGAATAGCTGTTGGCCGTGCCGACCGAGGTGTTGTTGTGGCCGATCAGGTTGGGAACGTAGGACAGGAGGTCGATCGTCCGCGTGATCTGGCGCGTCTGCAATTCCTGCGCGGTGAAGGCGGAAATGGCGATCGGAACATCCTGCAGCCGCTGCTCGCGGCGCTGTGCCGTGACAACGATCTCCGGGAGGCCCTCTTCTTCCGCCGCCGGCGCGGATTCGGCGGCTGTCGTCGGAGCTGTCTGGGCGTCAGCCTGGCTGGCTACTGCCAGCGCATAGAGGCTGAGACCAAAAACCGTGCCGTACCGCAGCTTGTTCGTCATCATTGACCCTTTCAAAAAGCACCCGTCCCCCGTCGACCATGTCGGCGTGGCTCCACCTGCAAGCGTCGTTTGTTATTTGTTATAAAGCTATGACATATTAACGCGACTGTCACGCAAATTGTGCACTGAACTGCGGGATCGCCGCTGGTGTGTCATGGGCGCAACATGTCACCCGTCATAGGCCGGGCGCGCTGTCGCGCGGTCGAGCCAAGCAAGCACATAAGCATATGAATCGAGGGACACTTTTGCCGGCCGCGCAAGCGCGGCGATTGCCGCGAGATTGATGTCTGCGACGGAGAAGTCGCCGCCCAGCAGCCAGTCGCGGTCGGCCAGTGCCGCATCGAGCACCTTGAACGGTGCCTGGAGTTCAAGCTCGGCACGTTCAGCCGCTGCCGCATCGCGATCGGAGTCGGCTTTGATCGCGCGCTCGAACAGGCAGACGGTGAGTCCCCGTTCAAGCTCGTTCAATCCCCAGAAGGTCCATTGCCAGACCTGGGCTTCCTGTTCGACGCTCTCGGGATAGAGGCGGCCGGTACCGTATTTCTTGGCGAGGTACAGGCTCTCGGCGAAGGATTCGAACAGCGTGAAGCCCTCATCGACCAGCGCCGGGACCTTGCCGTTTGGGTTGATAGCCAGAAAGGCGGCATGTTTCGTCTCGCCCGGCGCTGGTTCGATGTTCTGTACGGACAGGCCAAGTTCGCGGGCGACCCATAAGGGGCGACGCGCGCGGGATCCGGGACGGCCGTAGATCGTGATCGTCATGGTTGGTGGCGGCCTTTCGACTGGCGGAAGTTGGGCTTGGCGACGTCGCCGAGGAAATCGAGGATCGGCGCCGCCCATTCGGGCGCGCGTTCGAACACCATGCCCGCGCCGCCGGGCAGCTCCGCATAGGCCCAGTCGGTGCGGCGTTCGACGAGCTGGCGGCCCATCGGAAACAGGCGGTCGGCATGGCTCGCGATGACCAGCGTGGGGCAGGCGATCGAATCGAGATCGGCGTCGAGATCATAAGCGGGCGCCGCGCGGTGGCCGTCCTCTTTCCAGGGGCCGTTGGCGAAATAAGCAACGATGCCGATATGCACCGTCTCGTCGCTCCATGCCGGATCGGCGATGCGGCGGACCGTTGCCCAACGATCCGTAAAGTGGCTTCCGTCCGGCTTGATCTCCTGCACGTCCTGCACGCCGGTAGCGCGTTCGGTGCGCTGCTCAGGTGAATAATAGGGCATATTGTCGGTGACCAGCGCGGTGATCCGGTCAGGCCGTGTTGCCGCGAGACGTGCGGCGACCAGCGCGCCGCCATGATGGCCCGCGACGGCGATCTTCCCGAGATCTAGCGCGTCGATCACCGCCGCGGCCGCGTCGGCATAGCCGGCGATGCTTGCCGTTTCCCGTGGCGGATCCGACATGCCGTGACCAGGCATGTCGGGGACGATCACCTGGTAGCCGGCCGAGGCCAGTACCGGCATCGCCCGGTGATACTGGATCGATCCCCAGGGTGCCTGATGGATCAACATGACCGGGGCGCCCTCGCCGAGCGTGCGGCAGTGCACCTGCCCATCGGGGCCGTCGATATAGAAGCGGCGCTCGCCGGACAGGATGTTGACGGAAGGCAGCATCAGTTCACCCCGCCTGAAAGCCGCTGGCCGAGCAGCCGGCCGAAGGTCAGGGCAGGGGTGACCATCATGCCACCGCACGCCGCTTTCCCCATCGTCTGGCCCGAGCCGAGCAGTTCACCGGCGGCGTAGAGGTTGCCGATCGCGCTGCCGTCCTGGCGGACGACCTGGAGGTCGGTGTCCACCGCCAAGCCGATCGCGCCGGTGATCGCGCTGCCCTGCATGCGGATCGCGTAGAACGGGCCTTGCCCGATCATTGCGGGAGCGGGCGCCCGACCGAGGAAGTCATTGCCGGTCTGCACGCCATAGGTGAACGCATCTACCGTGTCGGCCAGTGCCTCGGCATCGATCCCGGCGCGGCCGGCCAGCTCAGCGATGCTGTCGGCGGTGGAGAAGGAGGGACCATCCTCCACGAATGCCCGTGCCAGATCCTCGCGGCTCCAGCCCACCACGATCGGTGGCGCGGTATCAAGGATGTGCTGGTCGAAGATGATCCAGTAGCGTCGGTCGGGCTGCAGGCTCAGCGCCATTTCGCGTGCATCGACGCTGGGCATATCTTCGCGGATGAAGCGTTGCCCGTGCGCATTGACATAGATTTCCCATGGCATGCGGCGTTCTGGGAAATGCTCAACCGTGCCGATCGCACGCGCGGGGAAGGTGGCGCTGTTGTAGAGCGTGCCGAAATTATTGAATACATTCTCGAAGCCGCGCAGATAGCCACCGACCGACTGGCCCAGCTTCAGGCCCGCACCACGCGAAAAGGGGTAGGGGGCAGCGTTGTAGAGCGGATAGCCGTTCAGTTCGGCGAACAGTGCCGGATCGGCGGTATAGCCGCCCGAGGCGAGGACGACGTTGGTGCCCGCGAAATCATGCGGGGTTCCGTTTGCGTCCTGCGCGATGACGCCGATTACGCGGCCCTCCGTATCGGTGTGCAAGTCAGTTACTTCATGCTGGAGCTTCAATGTCACCGCGCCGCTCGCGACCAGCCCGTCGACGATCGGGACCAGCACGTTCTTGACGCTGATCCCGCCTTCCGGACCCCAGTAATAGCGTTTTTCCCGATATGGCTCGTGGCCGAAGCCGGTAACGGGATGATCGGGCATGGGTGCGAAACCGCGGTCCATCAACCAGTCGAACGTGTCGGCGGCGTTGTCGATCGCAAGGCGGGCAAGCGCGGGATCGATCGTGCCCCGGCTGATCCGCATCACGTCCTCGAAATGGGCATCGGGTGTGTCGGTGATGCCGTTCGCGGCCTGCAGGCGCGTGCCGGCCGCGCTCATCTGGCCGGTCGCAACCCACAATGTACCGCCCAGCTTGTCGGCTGCGTCGAGAAGCAGAACCCTGGCGCCATGTTCCGCAGCGAAGATGGTTGCGGGAAGTCCCGCCGATCCGCCGCCCACCACGATCAGGTCCCACATATCCCGTCCTCGATGTTGTTCTGAATTATAGAACATCGTTCCATAATAAAGCTAAGCTGCGCCGGGATGCGGGGTCAAGCAACATTTTTGCGGAGATCAGCGCCGGGCGGAGGGCT
The DNA here is from genome assembly GCF_028473665.1 of Sphingomonas sp. QA11. Taxonomy (GTDB): domain Bacteria; phylum Pseudomonadota; class Alphaproteobacteria; order Sphingomonadales; family Sphingomonadaceae; genus Sphingomonas; species Sphingomonas phytovorans. The sequence goes on from NZ_CP098774.1 coordinate 1,708,808, forward strand.
CGTGCGAAGTGATGGACCCGTGGCAGTGACTGGCGCCCCGATCCTGTCCAACACTCAAATAAGTGTCAGTGAGCAGGCACCGATTGATCAGGCGCGCTGTCGGACTGGCGGAGGCGGTCGAATTCACCCGCATCCGCTGGACGCGCGAGTTCGATAGCTGACTGTGGATACGGGCGCGTCAGCCGGAAACGATTCTAGGCGACCAGGCGCGCCTCACCCTCGATCTGGGACACCGATGCGCCGAGTGTGCGTGATGCCTGGGCGGCTGCGGCGCGGACCTGTGCGATCAGGACGGTGGAATTCTCCTCGCCGAAGCGGGACAGCGGCAGCGCCAAACCCATCGCGGCAATGATCTGATTGTCCGGGCCCCAGACCGGCGCGGCGACGCCCCCGACCGCCGCTTCCCATTCTCCGCGATTGATCGCGATGCCCGCCGCACGGACCGCTTCCACCGCGGCAACCAGGGTATCGGGATCAGTGATCGTGCGCGGGCTATAGGTGCGCAAGGGATGCTCAAGCGTCTCGCGCAACGCAGTCGGATGGTACGCCAGGAATATCTTGCCGGTTGCCGAGCAATGCGTCGGCGCGCGTTCCCCGATCTCGGAGAAGGCGCGCACTGAATGCACGCCCTCGGCCTTGTCGATATAGATGACGTCGGCACCGTCCGAGATTGCGAGATGGACGGTCTCCAGCGTTGCGCGAGCGAGCTGATCCATGATCGGGCGGATGGTGCGGCGCAGGTCGAGCCGTTCGATCACCTTGGCGCCCTGCTGCCAGATCTTCAGTGTCGCCGAGTAGCGACTGTCGGCCGCCGTTGCGTAGCCCAGCGCGATAAACGTCTGCAAATACCGATGGACGTTGCTCTTGGTCAGCCCGACCTGCCGGGCCAATTCCGACACGCCTATCGGTTGCTGTGCGGCGACCAGCGCTTCGAGCACCTGCATGCCCTTGACGATCGTCTTATCCAATTCAGTCTCCGCTTATACCGTTCACACCGGAGTGCGTTCTTCAACTATGGGCGCGGATCAATTATGCCCGTGCGCGGGTGCATTCGCCAGTGCCAACTCAAGTTCCACAACGGCCGCGCGGTAATATTTCAGGCCCGCGATGCAGATCAGAATCGCCGGGATGCCGAGTACCAGCACATAGCAGCTCAGTACCACGCCGATCTTTTTCGGATCGCCCGTCATGTCAGTCGCGAAACCGATGATCGGCGGGCCGAGCAGGGGCCCGATCAGCGATATGAAGGTGTTGAAGATCGCCATCGACTGGGTGCGCACCTCACCCGGCGTGATCTGCGCCATCGAGGCAGGGCCACCCGCCGTTGCCACCGATTTGCCGATGAACGCGATGAACATGAACACCACGGCAAATTCAGCGCTGGGCATGATCGGATAGAGCGCGCTGCACGGCACGCAGATCAGCAGGCCCAGGATCAGCACGCGCATCGATCCGTCGACCCGCCCGATCGCGAAATGCCGCTGCGCCCAGACCGCGAGCGCGGTGCCGATCGGGCCGGCGGTAAAATAGAAGATGCCGGTGACGAACCCGGTCTCGGCGATGCCCCAGCCCCACAGGCGCGAGAAGAGTGGCACGTTCCACAAGGTGAGCGCGCTGAGCGCGAAATTGCAGGTCGACCCCACGATCAGGGCGCCGAAGCCGCGCCAGCGCTGCCCCATATAGCGGAACGCGGCGCTTGCGGGCGCGCGCGCCGATATGGTCTCCTGCCGAACCGGCTCCTTCACCGTCATCATCAGCCCGGCGAAGATGAAACCGGGAATGCCGACGAGCACGAATGTCGCCTGCCACGGTGCCAGCGTGCCGAATATCGGCCAGTTGACATGGCCTATCGTCTGCAGATGCCCGACGATAAGGCCGCCGAGCAGGAACGCGAGGCCGGCACCGAGATAAGGCCCGGCCATATATACGCTGATCGCGCGGGGTCGTTCGCGGCGGTTGAAATAGTCGCTGATGATCGACACCGAACAAGGGCTGACCACCGCTTCACCGAGACCCAGGCCGAGGCGCATCAGGAACAGCGGCAGGAAGGTCGCGACGAGACCGCTGCCCACCGTCATCGAGCACCAGATGACGATGCCGGCGAGCAGGAGATATTTACGGTTCGAGCGATCGGCATACCAGCCGAGCGGGATCGCGACGAGAACGTGGAACGTGGAGAAGGCCGGCCCGAGCAGCAGCCCGACCTCGAAATCGCTGAGCTTCATCGCCGCCTTCAGCGGTTCGACCAGCAGGCTGAGGATGAAGCGGTCGAAATAAGAGAGGATGAAGACGCCGAGCAATAATATGACGACATACCAGCGATATGCCGGGCCGTTCTTTTCCAATGTCACGCTCGATGCCCCTTATGCTGTCTGATGGCGGATATCGGTGGGTTGGTCAGGCGGGCTTGCGGCCGCCGAACACGTACCAGCCACCCTTGCCGTGGCGCGGCCGTCCCGGCTCGTCCCACGCGAACGCGGTGCCGCGATCGGGATAGGCATTGATGTCCGGCAGGATGTGCGCGAAGCTTGCTTCCGGGTCGAACCCAGCGCCAGCCATCAGCGCGATCGGATCCTGTCTGCGCCATGCGGTATAGCCGGGCTCGTTGTTGTTACGTGTGTCCCAGTTCCAGAAGTAATTTTCCCACGTATCGACGAGGTCATGCGCGGGAAGCTCCTGATGGACCATCAGCCCGCCGGGCCTGAGCAGGCGATAGCATTCAGCGATCACCTTCCTCGATGCCCAGACCGGGATTTCGTGGAAGAAGAAACTCGATACGATCAGGTCGAAATGCCCGTCGGGGAAATCGGTCCCTTCGGCATTTTGCTGGCTGAAGTGGATCGGGACGTTCTCATGTTCGGCGACGGCATGGCCGTAGCGCAGCAGTGGCGCCCCGACATCGATGCCATGTGCCTCAAGCCCCGGGAAAGCCTGTACATAAGGGATCAGGTTCTTGCCCGACGTGGTGCCGAGATCGAGCAGCCGCCGGGGGGCAACGTCTGGGAATTCGGTCTTGATCCACCGGCTGATGACGCGCGCCACACCGCCCCAGGAGCGATGGCTCTGCTGCGCGGTGAACACGCGCGAGCCGAGGCTCACCACGGCGCCCTGCGCCACATCGTCATCAGTCCATTCGCTGTGGAAACAGCCTGGCGTCAGGTGCACGTCGAGCGTGCTGACATAGGACGGTACCTCGAAGCCGGGTGTGAGGCGGAGCGAACCACCGGCCGGGCTGCGCTCCGCGGCATCGCGTGCGACGGCGATCAGTTCCGGGAGCGCGCGTTCCACCTCCGGCTGAACCGACTGGAAACACATTTCCTGCGCGTTGTAGCGTAGCGTGCTGTAGAAGCGGTAGCTCGGCTCGTTCTTCATCGCGCGATCAATGTCGTGCCAGTCGTTCGGCGCAGGGAGGCGCGGCGCGACTCGATTGCGATAATCGCTTTCCAAGGCGCCTACGAAATCCTGGATCGCGTGGCGGCGAAGCGTGCTGCAGAAGCGCTGGCGGGCGATCTCGTCATGGGTCGGCTGTGTCACCGATTCGATGTCGGCAACCGCGGAATTCGAGACTTGCAGATCGGCCATCGGAGCCTCCTCGGCGTATCTTATCAACATATAGAACGATGTTCCGAAATGAGGCTAACACGCTCGTGGGATAGTGGCAATCGGGCGAATGCGATTCTCGAAAGAGCCGGTGACGACCTGCGCCCGACCGCGAGAAAACCGCTTGCACCCGGCTTATTACTATTAGAAGTAGTACAAATAAGCGATAGCTGGAGCGGGTATGGAAACGGGTGTGATCGTCGTCGGGGCAGGGCCGGTTGGGCTGACCGCAGCCTATCTGCTCAGCCATCACGGCATTCCCTGCACGTTGATCGCGGCGGAGCCGGTGCTCGCCAATGACCTGCGCGCCTCGACCTTCCATCCGCCGACGCTCGACATGCTCGATACGCTTGGCCTAGCCGAACCGCTGGTCGCTCAGGGGTTGCGCAGCCCGACCTGGCAAATCCGCCTGCATGAAACAGGCGAGCGTGCGGAATTCGATCTCTCGGTCCTTGCCGGGGATACGCGCCACCCGTTTCGCCTGCAATGCGAACAGTCGCGACTCTGTGCGCTGCTGCTCGATCGGCTGCGGGCGGAGGGCAAGGTGCACCTGATGCTTGGGCAGCGGGTCGAGGAGGTCTTGCAGCACGATGGGGGCGTCAAGGTGGTTGCCCGCCCGGTCGACGGCGGTGATCCGGTACTGCTCGAGGGGCGTTATCTGATCGGCGCCGACGGATCACGCAGCGTGGTGCGTCAGGCGGCGGAAATCGCTTTCGTGGGCAAGACCTACCCCGAAACGACGATCCTCGCCACCACCCCATTCCCGTTTCAGGATCATCTGCCGGGTCTCTCCAACGTCAACTATGTCTGGAAGGCAGGCGGCACATTCTCGCTGCTTCGCCTGCGCCATCTGTGGCGTTGCAGCCTCTATCCCGACCATGACGAGAGCATTGACGACGGGCTGCAGCCCGAGAGCATCGCTCGCAAACTGCAGGAGATCGCGCCTGACGCGGCGGGGCATGAAGTGCTCGAGACGCGCGCCTATCGTGTCCATATGCGAATCGCGGACGATTATCGCGCCGGCCGTATCCTGCTCGCAGGCGACGCCGCGCACGTCAATTCGCCCGCCGGCGGCATGGGCATGAACGGTGGCGTCCATGACGCGTTCGAACTGGCCGACACATTGCGGCAGGTGTGGAACGGCGCCGCGCCCGACTTGCTCGATCGCTATACCCGCAGGCGTCGCCCGATCGCGGAGCAGGAGGTCCTCGCCCAGGCCGATCGCAATCGCGCCCGGATGCAGGAGCGCGACCATGACAAGCGCCGCGACATGCTCGCCGCGTTGCAAGCCACTGCGGCCGATCCGATCGCGGCACGCGAGCATCTGCTGCGCAGCTCGATGATCGCGGGGCTGCGCCGCGCGGCCGAGATCGCATGACGATCGTGGAGCCGGCAAGCGGCGGCTATGATTATGGCCGCGGGGGGCGCATCGCCATCGGCACACCGCAGGCCAACCCGACGGTCGAAAGCGAGTTCGCCATCCTGCTGCCGCCCGCCGTCAGCCTGACAGTCACCCGGCTGACCAGCACCGCGCCTGCCGCCAGCGACCGGCTGCGTGAGTATCTGCTTGGCCTGGCTGATTCTCTCGCCACGTTCGATACATTCCGGCCTGATGCATTTGGCTTTGCCTGTACCGCGTCCTCCTATCTGGTCGATGCAGCGCAGGCGCGCAGCGTGATCGCCGCCTGCGAGGACAGGCTCGGCTATGCGATCGTCACCGCGGCTGATGCGGTGGATCGCGCACTGCGCCACATCGGCGCGCGGCGTATCGCGCTGCTCTCACCCTATCCAGCGCCGCTCGCCGAGGCCGCCACGGAATATTGGCGCGGGCGCGGTTATGATCTCGCGGTGGTTGCCGCGGCTGGCGATCTCGCGCCCGATGCTGATACGCGCGGGATTTATGCGCTGGGCAGCGATGCGGCCGCCGCCGCGCTTGCCCGGATCGATCTGGCTGGCGTGGACGCGGTGCTGCTCAGCGGCACCGGCATGCCGTCGCTGCCGCTGATCGCCGCTGCGCCGGTGGGCATGCCGATCCTCTCCTCCAACCTCTGTCTCGCCGCCGGCCTGTGCGCGCGCATTGGTGGCGGGGACTTGCTCGATCCGACTTCTCCCGCCTCGCAGGCCTGGCATGCGCGCTGTGTGGCGGCGACTGACCCCGAAAGGACGAAGATATGAACATGATCACCGCGTTGATCGACGGCGAAATTGTCTCGACGGGCCAAGCGCCGATCCCGATCGTGGATCCGGCCACCGACCTGCTGATCGCGGAACTGCCCGAAGCGGACGACGCGACGGTCGACCGTGCCGTCTCCGCGGCCCGCCGGAGTTTCGATGAAGGCGTGTGGCGGACCATGCCGGTCGACAAGAGGCAGGCCGTGTTACGGCGCTGCGCCGACCTGATCGACGCCGCCACCGATAGTCTGGCGGATATCGAATGCGGCAATACCGGGCTGCCCCTGGCGCAGATCCGAGGTCGGTCGATTCCCCGTGCGGCGGACAATTTCCGCTTTTTCGCCGATTATATTGGTCAGAGCACGGGCGAACTGTACGAGCAGAATCCGGACTATCTGACGCTGGTGCGGCGCGAAGCGATCGGCGTCGCGGCGCTGATCAGCCCATGGAATTCGCCGCTCGCCCTCGGGTCGATGAAGATCGCCTCGACCATAGCCTTCGGTAATTCATGCGTGCTGAAGCCGTCCGAACAGGCACCGTTGGCGATTAGCCAGCTGGTGGCGCTCCTTGGAGAAGCGGGCCTGCCCTATGGCGTGGTCAACCTCGTCAACGGCCGAGGCGCGACGACCGGGGACCGGTTGATCCGCAACCCCGATGTCGATGTCGTCACCTTTACCGGTGGGACGCCGACCGGACGGTTGATCATGCGCACGGCGGGCGAGTTGCTCAAGCCGGCGACGGTCGAACTCGGCGGGAAATCGGCCAATATTGTGTTCGACGATGCCGATTTCGAACAGGCGGTGGATGGCGCGCTGCTCGGTATCTTCACCAATAACGGCCAGCAATGCCTCGCCGGTTCGCGCATCCTGGTCCAGCGCGGCATCGCCGATCGTTTCATCGAAGCATTCGTGGACCGTGCACGGCGCATCCGGATCGGCGACCCGCGCGACCCGGCGACCGAAATCGGCCCGCTCGTCTCGGCACGGCACATGCAGCATGTGCTGAGCTTCGCGCCGCAGGCGGGGGAGGAGGGCGTGTCGCTGCTCACCGGCGGTCGCCGCGCGGTGGGGTTCGACAAGGGCTGCTATGTCGAGCCGACCCTGGTGCGCGCTGAATCCAACGATGCCCGCGTCTGTCAGGAGGAAATCTTCGGGCCGTTCGCCGCCTTGGTGGTTTTCGATACCGACGAGGAAGCATATCGGATTGCCAATGCAAGCCGCTTCGGACTGGTTTCCTATGTCTGGTCGCAGAGCCTAGCGCGGATCATGGAGGCGCAGGAGCGCATCGCCGCCGGCATCGTGTGGTGCAACACGCCGATGATGCGCGAACTGCGCGCACCGTTCGGCGGGTGGAAGGAGTCAGGCGTCGGCGCCGACGGCGGCCGTGCCTGCGAGAATTTCTACACCCGGCAAAAGACCGTCACTATCCCGCGGCGCCCGCTGACGTTGCGCAAGATCGGCGTGTAGGGGCGGTCGCCCCCCGATATCCGACCCAGACGACTGGGCCACAGCGGGGACTTTGGTCCATATAGCGGGCGGAAGGCAAATTACCCGGCCATCTGCGGCGAGCGACGGGCCCGCGACAGATGGCCGAACGGTAGGATCGAGGATGACGTCGGCCGGGTTTCCGTCATCAAGGCCGCGCGGATGCCGCGCCTAGATCGCCGGCATCGCGGCATCTACAATCTCGTCGCCGCGCGCGAACCAGGTGCCCGGACGTGCCGCGAGCGTTGCGAGCAGGGCCTCGAACGCGTCGATGCGATAGGGCAACCCCATGATGTATGGCGTGACGTTCAGCGGCAGCATCCGCCCGCCGAATGTGGCGCTCTCGCGTTCGAGCAGATCATAGGCGTCGATCATCTGTTCGGCATAGGAATCGACCGAATGCTGTTGCGCGACCAGGATCTGGCGGTCTGACAGTTCGTGGTTGAGCGGCAGGTTGACGATCTCGCCTGCCGGCGTGGCGAAGCGGTAGGGCAGTTCGTCGTTCACCCAGTCGCACATATAGTCTAGCCCGGCTTCGACCAGCAGGCCGGGCGTTGCGAAGCTCTGCGAGCGGGCGATCGAGTGCCAGCCGCGCGGGCGGATGCCGGAGGCTTTTTCAAGCGAAGCGAGCGCGCGCAGGATCAGCGCGCGCTCCTCGTCCGGGTCGATACCGCTGGCGATCGTGCCGTTCATGTCGGTGGAATGGGCGACGATCTCATGGCCCGCCGCGACGATATCGGCGATGATCGAGGGATAGCGATCGGCGATCGCGCCGTTGACCGCAACCGACACCCGCGCACCGATCTTCGCGAAGGCGTCGAGCAGGCGGTAGAAGCCGACACGCGTGCCATATTCCCGTGCCGTATAGTGGCGATAGTCGGGATAGGATGTCTGCATATGCCCGGGCGCGCGAAACGGTTTGTCCCGTGGCACGATCGGAAACCATTCGAGATTGACCATGATCCACACCGCGACGCGCTTGCCGTTCGGCCAGGCGATCGGCGGGCGTTCGCTCATGCTCGACCAAGGATAGAATTCATGGTCCATGCCGTGTCGGCGCTTGGGATAGTCGAGATAGGCGGAATCGAGCGCCATCAGCGGGCCTCCGTCTTGTAGCGCGCCGCATCCACGGCCGCGGCGTCATAGTCATGAGCCAGGAAATGATCGGCAATGTCGCCGCTGCGCGTGATCCACGCCCGGCCGTCGGCGGCGATATGGCGCAGGACCTCCTCGAACGGGCCGATGCGATGCGGCTGGCCGATCAGATAGGCATGCAGCGGAATGCACATCACCGTCCCGGACGCCGCCCCTTCCGCCGCGAGCCGATCATACTGGCGGATCAGCGTTTCGGCATAGTCGCGCGGGCTCATATTATAGACCGAGAAGCCGTAGTGGTCGTTGACCTCCAGGCTGTACGGCATCGACACCAGCCGCCCCGATGCGACATGCACCGGCCCCGGCTGGTCGTCATGATACAGGTCGCAGGTATAGGTCAGGCCATAGTCGGCGATCAGGTCCAGCGTGCGCGGCGTGTGGGTCAGCGCGGGAGCAAGCCAGCCCTTGATCGTCTGGCCGGTTGCCTCGCGGACAGTCCGGATCGCGTCCTCGATCAGGGCGCGCTCCTGCGCTTCGTCCATGCCGTAGGAATAGCGGGTGTTGTACACGCCGTGGCTGAAGAACTCCCAGCCGAGCGCATTGACCTGCGCGACGATCTCCGGATGGTGCTGGCACATCGCGACCGACAGCGAGACCGAGCCCTTGAAGCCGTGACGCTCCATGACATCGACGAGCCTCTGGTGCCCGACACGATTGCCATAATCGCGATGGCTATAGCCGACGACGTCTGGATGCGGTTTCGTCCAGCTCTTGCGGTGCGGATTGATCGGCGGATCAAGTTCGTAGAATTCGATGTTCGGCGATACCCATACAGCGACCGACTTGCCGTCGGGCCAGGCGATCCTGGCGCGGTCGCGATAGGGGCGGAAATCGTACAGGCCGGGATCGGCTTCACCCTCCCGCATCAACGCGCCTCCAGCCAGTCGATCACCGTCTGCACGGGTTCGACATCGGCATATTTCAATTGCAGATCGGTCAGGTTGGCGAAGTGATAGCTCTCATGCTTGTCGGCGCAGGTCTCGATCGGCACGATCGTGCGGTAGCCGCGCGACAGCGAATCCACCGCGGCGGCGCGCACGCAGCCTGACGTCGATCCGCCGGTGATGACCACCGTGTCGACCTTGTGCCACACCAGCAGGCTCTGGAGCGGTGTTTCGAAGAAGGGCGACGGCATGCGCTTGGTGTAGATCGCATCCCTGGCATGGTCGATCTCGCAGCGATCGTCGAAAGCGTGGCGGCGTGATCCATATTTGATGTTCTGCAAGGAATCCGGCGTGTTCGTCCGCGTGCCCCACACGCCGGCGTCGGACGCATCCTCGGCATAGGCGACGTGAGTCCAGATCACCGGCATGCCCTTGGCGCGGGCGAGCCTGGAGATCGTGTTGACATGTTCGATCTGACGCGGGTCGGTTTCATAGGCGGTCTTGAACTCGTCGATCCGCGTATAGGCGTTCTGGAAATCGACGTTCACGATCGCCAGCTTTTCGCCGAAGCCGAATTTGCTGCGCGCGGGGTTCGCCATGACTTCGTCGAACAATTGCCGCGCGGTCTTGCCGTCGCTGACCATCTTCGTGCCGACGATATTCATGATGCCTCCTTGATCCGACGCGCGCCGGCCGTGTTGAAACCCAGCGGCAGGCCCGCGTCGGGAATGAAACCATAAAGCGGTTCGCCGGGCATCGCGCGACACAGGATATCACGGACCGCGGTCAGCCGGTCGATATCGATTCCGGTGCGCAGGCCCATCGCCTCCAACATGAACACCAGATCCTCCGTCACAATATTGCCCGAGGCGCCGGGCGCGAACGGGCATCCGCCAAGGCCGCCGAGCGAAGAATCGAGTGTCGTCAGCCCACAGTCGAGTGCGGCGAGCGCGTTGGCAAGGCCGAGCCCCCGCGTGTTATGCAGATGGATGCCGGTCAACGCCTGCACTCCTACGACGCCGTGCAGCAAGGCGATCAGCCGCTTCACCGCCGCAGGATCGGCATAGCCGGTCGTATCGGAAATGCCGACCTCGTCGCATCCGGCTGCCATCAGCCCCTCGGCGAGCCGCGCGATCTGCGCGTCGGGAATCGGTCCCTCCAATGTGCAGCCGAACGCGGTGGACAAGCTGCCTTCGAAATGCGGACGGCGCTCGGCCGGCAGGGTTGCGATCAGCCCGGCAATCTCCTTCGCCTCGGCCAGTACCTGGTCATGTGTGCGACGCAGGTTGCGCAGCGAATGTGTCTCCGACACCGACAGGGGCAGGGTGATCTTGTGAGCGCCCGCCTCGATCGCCGCCACGGCACCGCGCATGTTGGGCACGAGCACGGCGACGGTCAGACCGGGGATGGTCAGCGCATGGGCAACGATCTCCGCGGTGTCGGCGAGCTGCGGCAGGATGCTTGCCGGTACAAAGCTGCCAACCTCGATCTCGCGTACGCCGGCCGCCGCTTCGGCATTGATCCACGCTTTTTTTGTTTCGGTCGGCATGATTTGCGATACGCTTTGCAACCCGTCCCGCGGGCCGACTTCGCTGACCAGGATGTCGATGCCGGAAATGGCGGCGTCGGGAATGTCGAGGCCTTGCATGGGGTTCACGATCGATCCGCCCTTTCGTTGCTGGTTGCGTTATTTGTCATAAGTCTATAGCAAATCAGCGGCGCCATTCAAGGCGCGTGACAGCAATATCGAGAGATGGATGCAAACGAGCGCTTTCCCGCTGGCTGGTCTGAAAGTCATTGAATTTACCCATATGGTGATGGGGCCGGCGGTCGGCGTCATCCTCGCCGATCTGGGCGCGGAGGTCGTCAAGGTCGAGCCGATCGGCGGCGACCAGACGCGCGATCTGCTCGGTTCCGGGGCGGGGTATTTCCCCATGTTCAACCGCAACAAGCGCAGCATTTGCCTCGATCTCAAAAGCGCTGAAGGGCTGGACGTCGCACGGCGCCTGCTTGCCGACGCCGATATCCTGATCGAGAATTTCCGTCCCGGGACACTCGCCAAGCTCGGACTGTCCTATGAGTCGCTCAAGCAGGACAATCCCCGGCTGATCTATTGTTCGGCCAAGGGCTTCCTTGCCGGCCCGTACGAACAGCGCACCGCGCTGGACGAGGTGACTCAGATGATGGGCGGCCTTGCCTATATGACGGGCCCACCGGGACGGCCCCTACGCGCCGGTTCATCGGTGATCGACATTACGGGCGGCATGTTCGGGGTGATCGGCATCCTTGCGGCGCTGGAGCGCCGTCACACTACAGGAGAAGGTGGCGAAGTGCGGTGCTCGCTGTATGAGACGACCGCCTTCCTGGTCGGTCAACATATGGCACAGGCGTCGGTGACAGGGCAGGCGGCACGGCCGATGCCGGTGCGCATCTCCGCCTGGGCGATCTATGATGTGTTCGATACCGCGCTGGCGGACGAGCAATTGTTCGTCGGCGTGGTCAGCGATACCCAGTGGACCGCATTCTGTAGCGCCTTCGGACTCGAGGCATTGGGCGGCGATCCACGCTTCGCCAAGAATAATCAGCGAGTCCTGTCGCGCGACGAGATACTCCCGCAGATTCGCGCGCTGTTCGGGGCGATGTCGCGCGCCGACCTGATCGCCAGGCTCGAAACGATCGGGCTGCCGTTCGCGCCGATCATGCGGCCGGAGGATCTGTTCGACGACGCGCATCTCAATGCCGGGGGGCTGATCGACCTGACGCTGCCGGACGGCCGTACGACCAAGCTGCCCGGCCTGCCGGTCGAACTGGACGGTGAGCGGTTGAGCCTGCGCCGCGACATCCCCGGCATCGGTGCCGACAGCGATGCGGTGCTCGCCGAACTGGGCTATGCGGCATCGGCGATCGCCGAGCTCAGGGCGAGCGGGGGAGTCGCCTGATCGTGGGACGCACGCTGTTCGACAAATTATGGGACATGCACGCGGTTGCGGATCTTGGCGAAGGCACCAGCCTGTTGCTGGTCGACCGAATCCTGCTGCACGAACGCACCGGCGGTGTCGCGCTGCAAAGCCTGGCCGACGCCGGCCGCGCGGTCGCCGATCCGAATCAGGTCTTCGTGACGATGGACCATATCGTCGACACCCTGCCTGGTCGTGGCGACAGGACGATCATGCCGACCGGTACGCAGTTCATTACCGCGACGCGGAAAGGGGCGCTCGATGCCGGGCTGACCCTGTTCGACATCGGCGATCCGCGCCAGGGCATCGTTCACGTGATCTCGCCCGAACAGGGCATTGTGCTGCCGGGCCTGTCACTGGTTTGTCCAGATAGCCACACATGCACGCAAGGTGCGCTCGGCGCGCTCGCTTGGGGCATTGGTTCGACCGAGGCGGAACACGCGCTTGCCACCGCCACGTTGCGCGTGCGCAAGCCGAAAACGATGCGCATCACCATCACAGGCCGACTCGGCACGGGCGTGACCGCCAAGGATCTCGCGTTGCACATCGTGTCGCATTTCGGCTCAGCGGGGGCGAGCGGCCATCACCTGGAATATGCCGGCGAGGCAGTGCGCGCGCTCGATGTCGAGGCGCGGCTGACGTTGTGCAACATGGCAACCGAACTCGCCGCCTTCTCCGCGATCATCGCGCCGGACGAGACCGTGTTCGCCTTTCTGCGTGGCAGGACCTATGCGCCGGCCGGTGCCGACTGGGACGACGCGGTGGCCTTCTGGCGGACGCTGCAGTCGGACGATGATGCAGTGTTCGATAGCGATCATGTCATCGATGCCGGTGCCGTGTCGCCGATGGTTTCGTGGGGAACCAGTCCGCAACAGGCCGTAGCGCTTGGCGATCCTGTGCCGACGTTCGATGCGGCAGCCGCCGGCACGCGGGCAAGCCACGATCGCGCGCTCACCTATATGGGGCTTCAGCCCGGCGACCGACTGGAGACATTGCCGATCGACGCCGCGTTCATCGGATCCTGCACCAACGCGCGCCTCTCCGACCTGCGCCGTGCCGCGGCGATCCTGCGCGGGCGCAGGGTGGCGGTCAGTGTGAAGGCGATTTGCGTGCCCGGCTCGACCGCGGTCAAGGCGGCGGCGGAGGCCGAAGGGCTCGACCGCATCTTCCTCGACGCCGGCTTCGAATGGCGGGAGGCAGGCTGTTCAATGTGTTTCTTCGCCGGTGGGGAGAGCTTCGGGTTCCGGCAACGGGTCATCACCTCCACCAACCGCAATTTCGAAAGCCGGCAGGGGCCGGAGACGCGCTCGCATCTCGCCTCGCCGGAAACGGTCGCCGCTTCGGCGATCGCCGGGCATATCGCCGATCCGCGCCTGGTGGCGGCATGAGCGCGGCACCGTTCCGCGCGTTGAACGCGGTCGCCCTGCCGCTGATGCGCGACAATATCGATACCGACGCGATCATTCCTTCGCGCGAAATGAAGTCAGTGTCGAAAACGGGCCTTGCCGAAGGCCTGTTCGCCGGCTGGCGCTATACCGAGATTGGCGGACGCGATCCCGATCCTGCCTTCGTACTCAATCGTCCTGAATATGAAACGGCACGGATCCTGATCGGCGGGGCCAATTTCGGTTGCGGATCGAGCCGGGAGCACGCCGCCTGGGCGCTGGCCGAATATGGCTTCCGCGTGGTGATCGCCCCGGGCTTCAATCCCATCTTTCGCGGCAATTGCGTGCGCAACGGCATCGTGCCGGTCGAACTGGCTGAAGAGGCAGTGCGCGAGATCGCCGCGCTTGTGGAAGCGAGCGATGGCCGGGAAACCGTCACGGTCGATTTGGAGACTATCCACGTCACGGTGGCGGATCGTGCATGGTCGTTCCAGATCGAGGACGAGGCGCGGCGCATGCTGCTGCTCGGCATCGACGCGATCGACCTGACGCTGGAGCGCGGTGCGGAGATCGACGCGTTCCGCACCCGCGACCGGGCCCTGAGGCCCTGGGCGTATCTTCAGGCGCAGTGAACATCTCCCTTCCAACGCTCGCGCCGTCCAGTGATCAACGGTCCAGCGGCGCACCCAGGCAATCCATGAAGAAACGCATGATGCGGAGAGCCTGAAACGACGAGCAGATCGAATTGCTTGTTCGCACGGACTTCGCATCGATGATCGAGCGGGCGCAGCCCCGGGGCTGCACTATAGGAGAAAGCGCCTAGCAGAGGGAAACCGCTATTGGGCTACGCGCGACACCTCGCGGCCGGGAAGGCCTGTGGGCCGATCATTCCCTCTCCCCGGCGCCAGCTCTCCAGGCGATCTTGGTGGCTGTTCCAGCCGGGCTGAGCAACCTTTCCCCACAATCAACGTAGAAATGGGCGAGGTCCTGCAAGGTCACCGCCGGCATCTTCCCGAAAAAGGGTATCTGAAGTCGCTCGTGCGACGCGAAGCCGTGGATTATCGAGTCCACGAAAAACAGGAATGTCGCCTGCTGGGCAATTCTGTCGCCGCCATCGACCGCGGCAAGGATCAATGTGAAAAGGCGCTGTACCACGGCGGAACTCTGGCGATGGAATATCTCCCAGCCCGATGGCTGACGCTCGAACTCGAGCGCATTGAGGAAACGCACCGCGGACAAGCCCCAGGGCTCGCGCGCGATGATCGCGGTATAGGGCTCGATCAACAGTTCCAGGACCTCGCGCAACGCGATCTTCCCGCCTTTGTCGAGTCGGCTTTCGAGCGCCTGGAAACGGTCTTCGCGTTCGCGATCGAACCAGTCCTGGATGTATCGAACGAGATGATCGATCAGACCGGATTTCGACCCGAAATGATAATGCAGCGCGGAACTGTTGCGGACACCGGCCTTTTTCGTCAGCTGTCCGATGGATGTTCCCGCAATCCCGTTCGCCGCGAATTCGTCCAAAGCCGTCAAAAGTAACGCATTTCTGGTCGCGCCCGCTCCGGCAGCGCCGCCGGCGTGATCAAGTTCAATCAATGATGGCGTATTCAGATTGGTGCTCACGGCCCCGTCCTGTTGGCGGTCAGTTTTCGATCGTTCGGGTGGCACTATCACTTGACTGTCTCTAATGTGAACCTATTAATGCGATCGCATTAAGGTAAAAGCATGAATCGGCCTCGGCAGCTGAAATGGGAAAGGGACCTTGGCCGGAGAACAGGGGTAGCGGGGTCGAGTGCAGTTCCGGCCAATGCCCTCCGGCCGAAATATCCATTGAATATAAATCAAAGGCAGAATCGGATTCATTGAATAATTCAGTGAATCTATAAGCGAATGATAGTTCTAGGAGTCGAAGTTGACGAGACGATATTCAGCATTGTCGTTACTTCGAGAGGGGCTATCGGTGCAACGGGGCTGGGAACCGGCGTGGCGCGACGAACCGATCAGGCGCAACTACGACGCCATCGTGATTGGCGGCGGCGGGCATGGGCTTGCAACAGCCTATTATCTTGCGAAGAACCATGGCCTGACGAACGTCGCGGTGCTGGAGCGCGGCTGGATCGGCGGCGGCAATACCGGGCGCAACACGACGATCATTCGTTCGAACTATTTCTTTCCGGAATCGGCTGCCTTTTATGATTTTTCGCTGAAGCTCTATGAAGGGCTAAGCAACGATCTCAATTACAACATCATGTTTTCACAGCGCGGCATGTGGGTGCTGGCGCATGACCGGCATGGTGTCGAGATGGCGCGCCGCTCGGTGAACGCGATGCTGCTCAACGGTATCGATGCCGAGTATCACGATGCTGAAAGCGTGCATCGGCACATCCCCGGCCTCAACCCCAATCCGCGCTTTCCGATCCTGGGAGCGATGAACCAGCGGCGCGGCGGGTCGGCCCGTCATGATGCGGTCGCATGGGCCTATGCCCGCGCCGCTTCGCACCTCGGCGTTCATATCATCCAGAATTGCGAGGTGACCGGCTTCATCATCCGGAACGGCCGGGTCCAGGGTGTCGAAACCAGCCTGGGGGATATCCATGCCCCTAGGACGGGCGTGGCGGTTGCCGGGCATTCTAGCGTGATTGCCCGCAAAGCCGGGCTCAGGCTGCCGATCAGTTCCTATGCGCTCCAGGCCTTTGTGTCAGAGCCAGTCAAACCCTGCCTCGACACGGTGCTGCTTTCGCCCGCGACCGGTGTCTATGTCAGCCAGTCCGACAAGGGGGAGCTCGTGCTGGGGGCGGGGCTCGACCTCTATCTATCCTATGCCCAGCGCGGCAATCTTCCCTGGCTTGAAAAGGCCGCGGCGGGCCTGGTCGAGCTTTTCCCACAATTCTCGCGCATGCGGTTTCTCAGGCAATGGGCAGGCATTGTCGATGTCGTCCATGACAGCTCGCCGATCATCGGACGCACCGATGTCGACGGATTCTACATCAATTGCGGCTGGGGGACGGGGGGCTTCAAGGCGATCCCGGCCGGCGGCTGGTGCCTCGCGCATGTCATGGCCACCGGCGAATCGCATCCGCTCGCCCAAGCCTTCGGGCTCGAGCGCTTTCGAACCGGCGCGTTGGTCGACGAGGCATCAGCCTCCGGCATCGCGCACTAAAGGGAGGGCATATGCTTCTCATTTCCTGCCCCTATTGCGGGCCGCGAGCCGAGATCGAATTCCGCTGCGGCGGTGAGAGCCATATCGTGCGCCCCGGTCCGCATGATACCGTTTCAGACGAAAGCTGGGGCGACTATCTCTTCTTTCGCCATAATCCCAAGGGCGAGCATCTCGAACGCTGGTTCCATGCCGCCGGCTGCCGTCAATGGTTCAACGTCGCGCGCGACACCGTGACCCACCGGATCACCGCGGTCTATCTGATGGGCGAGCCAAAGCCAGCAGCGGAGATCAGCACATGAGCGGCTGGCGCATCCCCTCGGGCGGCCTCGTCAACCGGAGCCGGCCCATTGCCTTTACCTGGGCGGGCCGGCGCTATTCGGGGTTTGCCGGCGATACCCTCGCTTCGGCGCTGCTTGCCAACGGCGTCTCCATCATAGGGCGCAGCTTTAAATATCATCGCCCGCGCGGTCTCATCGCGGCAGGGCTGGAGGAGCCCAACGGCATCGTCCAGCTCGAGGCCGGGGAACACACGCAGCCGAACATCAAGGCGACGCAGATCGAGCTGTATGACGGGCTGGCAGCCGGGCCTGTCAACGCCAGGCCGAGCGCCGACTTCGACCTGATGGCGGTCAACGGCCTGTTCAAGCGGTTCATCCCGGCCGCTTTCTACTACAAGACCTTCATGTGGCCGCGATGGAGCCTGTTCGAGCCCTCGATCCGGCAGGCCGCAGGGCTGGGGGTCGCCCCCGACGCGCAAGATCCGGATCGCTACGAGCATCGCTTCGCCTTTTGCGACACGCTCGTCATCGGCTCCGGTGCCGCCGGGCTCGCCGCGGCGGAGCAGGCGGCGGACGGCGGCGGCCGGGTACTCCTCGTTGAAGCCGATGCCGAGCTTGGCGGCGGACTTCTTTTCGAGCCAGGCCTTGTCGAAGGATGCCACGCCGCCGATTGGCTTGCCGCGGCGCGTGCCGCGCTTGCAAGCCGTGCCAACGTCACGGTGATGACGCGCACCATGGCGTTCGGTTTCTATGATCACGGCCTGATCGGCCTGGCGGAGCGGTTGACCGATCATCTTCCGCTCACGCACCGCAGCGGGCCAAGGCAGCGTCTCTGGAAGGTCCGCGCAGGGCGTGTCATCCTGGCGACCGGGGCCTTCGAACGGCCCATTCCCTTTGTCGGCAACGACCGGCCCGGCGTGATGCTCGCCTCGGCTGCGCAGACTTATGCGTTGCGTTACGGCGCGGCACCCGGCCGGCGCGTCGTCGTTGCGACCAACAATGACAGCGCTTATGCCGCAGCCTTCGCGCTTCACGACCGAGGTGTCGCGATCGCTGCGATCCTCGATACGCGCAAGCAGGCGAGCGACTGGGCCCATGCCGGTGCCGTCGAACGGTCCATTCTGATCATGATGGAAACGACGCCCCTCAAAGCGTCAGGGGCACGTGGCGTCAGAAGCCTCCAGGCCGAAGGGCTCGATGGAAGGCGCAGGCAGAAGATCACCTGCGATGCCGTGCTGATGTCAAATGGCTGGAACCCGGCGGTTCATCTTCATTCGCAATCGGGCGGGTCGCTTTCCTTCCACCACGGGCTGCAAGCCTTCGTGCCCCTGCAGGCGGTGCAGGATTCGGTCAGCGTCGGTGCGGCTGCGGGCATCTTCGCGATCGACGCGGCGATGGCAAGCGGCCGAGCGGCCGGTGGGGGTGAGCCGATCTCGACAGGTGAGGCGGGGATGGTAGGACCGACCCGCCATTTCGCCAATGGCGACGCGGGTGCCGCGAGCGCCTGGGTGGACTATCAGAATGACGTGACCGTCGGTGACGTTCACCTCGCCGCCCGCGAGAATTTCCGGTCGGTCGAGCATCTCAAGCGCTACACCACGCTCGGCATGGCGTCCGACCAGGGGAAGACATCGAACGTCACGGGGATCAGTATACTTTCCGATCTGATCGGCAAGTCAGCGTCGGCGATCGGGACGACGAAGTTCCGCCCGCCATTCGATCCCGTCACCATCGGGGGCTTCGCCGGACGCGCGGTCGGGGATAATCTCGCGCCTCGCACCCGTCCCGCGGCGCACGACCGCGCTGTGGCGGCGGGCGGCAGCTTCGAGAATTACGGAAGCTGGCTGCGCGCTGCCTGTTTCCCTCGTGCCGGCGAGAATGAACATCAGGCAATCGCACGCGAGGTGTTGAACGTGCGCAAGTCTGTCGGCCTCTTCGATGCATCGCCGCTCGGCAAGATCGAGGTCAAGGGGCCGGATGCAGCGGAGTTCCTGCAGCGTATCTATGCGAACGGCGTCAAGACACTCAAGGTTGGTAACTGCCGATACGGCCTGATGCTGAACGAGAACGGCATCGTCTTCGACGACGGGGTGTTTGCGCGACGCGCGCCCGATCATTTTCTGGTCGGCACGACGAGCGGTCATGCCGGTGCGATCGCCGACACACTGATCGAATGGCTTCAATGCGAATGGACTGATCTGCGGGTGGCGGTCGAGAATGTGACCACCAACTGGGCGGTGATGAACGTCGCCGGGCCGCGCGCGCGAGACGTGCTGGACGCTGTCGGTACCGATATCGACCTCTCCCGTGAGGCCTTTCCGCACATGGCCTGTCGCGAAGGCACGGTCTGCGGGGTTGAGGCTCGGATCGAGCGCGTCAGCTTCACCGGTGAGCTCTCTTACGAGATCGCGGTGCGCTGGGGGCACGGCGCCGCGCTCTGGGATGCCCTTATGGCGGCGGGGCTGCCGTTCGGGATCGCTCCGTTCGGGATAGAATCGCTCATGGCGATGCGGATCGAGAAGGGCTTTCTCCATGTCGGGTCCGACACCGACGGCATCACCATGCCTCAGGACATCGGCTTCGGAGGCATCGTCGCGAAAAAGACCGATGACTTCGTCGGGCGGCGTTCGACCATGCGGCCAGACGGCCTGCGCGCCGACCGCCGCCAGTTCGTCGGCCTCGAAGTCACCGACGGCGGGCCGGCGCTTGAGGCTGGCGCGCATGTCCTGCCCGCTGAAGCGACAGCGCCCGGGAGAAGTCAGGGCTGGGTCACCTCATCGGTCGCTTCGCCGACTCTCGGCCGGCCGGTCGCGATGGCGCTGATCGAGCGCGGCCGGGAGCGCATGGGGGAAGCGGTGAAGATCTGGGACATCGGCCGATGGCGCGAGGCGCGGATCGCCGATCCCCATTTCTACGATCCTTCAGGAGACCGCCTCGATGGCTGACACCGCTTCGACGCTGCTCGCGCGCGCCGCGCCGGTCGCCACCGGCATCCGCGCGCATGGCTTCGTCCTCGATTTCGAGCCGTTCCTAGGTGTAGTGAAGTTGAATCTGCTCGAGGATGGCGCGATCCGGAGAGTAGCGCTTGTACTAGGCGCTACTCTGCCATCCGCCTGCCGTGAAATAACGATCGGCTCCGTCTCCTGCGCGTGGCTCGGACCGGCCGAATGGATGCTGACCGGGCGCGAAGCGCATATCGCGCCGCTGGTCGAGCGTTGCCGTGCGGCGGCGGGGGATGAGGGTCTGGTCGTCGACCTGACTCATGGCCGCGCCAGTTATATCCTGTACAGACGCGGCGCACGCGATGCGCTTTCCACCTATTGCCCGCTCGATCTCAGCGACGAGGCCATGCCTGTCTCAAGTGCCGTGCGGTCGCTCCTTGGCGATGCGCCCCTGTTCGTCGCCCGGCTGAGCGATCGTGACGGCCATCCAGCGTTTCGTCTGATGCTCGACCAGACCATGGCGACCTACGCCCGGCGCCTCTTCGCTGCCCTTGATCAAGCTCCAGGAGTCAATGCGTGACCACCTCCCATCTCGTACTCAAGTTTCGCGCACCGGACAGGCCGGGGATCATCGCCAGAATCGCCCCTCTTGTTGCCGCTCAGGGCTGCGATATCCGCGAAGCGGCGGTCTATGGCGATCCCGACACCGGGTCGTTCTTCTCGCGCATGGGGCTGATCAGCCCACTCGACCGGGATTCGCTTGCCGCCGTCATCGCGCCAGCAGCCGAAGACCTCCATCTTGAATGGGACCTCCAGGACCTTGGCCGCAAGATCCGCGTTCTCCTTGCCGTCTCGAAGTTCGGTCATTGCCTCGTCGACATCATCCACAAGCGGGAAATCGGCCAGCTCCCCATCGACATCGTGGGTGTCGTCTCCAACCACGACTCCATGCGTCGGACGGTCGAGTGGCATGGTATTCCTTATCATCACTTGCCGACGACCGACGGCAAAGCCGCGCAGGAAGCACAGTTCATCGAGCTGATCGAACAGACGGGGGCGGAACTTACGGTGCTGGCGCGCTACATGCAGATTCTCTCCGACGACATGTCGCGGGCGCTGTCCGGCCGGTGCATCAACATCCACCACAGTTTCCTGCCGAGCTTCAAAGGCGCCAAACCCTATCATCAGGCACATGGGCGCGGTGTAAAGCTGATCGGCGCGACCGCGCACTTCGTCACGGCCGATCTCGACGAGGGGCCGATCATCGAGCAGGATGTGCGCCGCGTCACCCACGCCGTCACCGCCGACGAGATGGTTGAGATTGGACGCGAGATCGAAGCCTCGGTCCTCTCGCGCGCCATTCGCTGGTACGCTGAGCATCGCATCTTCCAGAACGGCTCCAAGACGGTGATCCTGTGAGCATCCAGCGGGGGGAAGCATTCTGAAATCATGCCCACCATGGTGTCAGGGAAACGCACCGCCTCGATCATCGCGAGGGCGGATTTCCCCGCTGCCCGCCACCAGCGTGGTGGCGACACGATCGCCAATGCATTGCACCAAACCAGGACTGTAGGATGACGCTATCAGGAGCCGGGCCGCCGCGCCATTGCATCGGAAATTTCCTGCTTGAAACCTGTTGGCCGCACGAAACAGGTCCAGCCAGCGTCAGTGTGATTCTGGGCGAGCTCTTTCGCTTTCGGGGCGCAGAAATCTGAATCGTTTTCCGCGTAGAAAGGAAGATAGTCCTTACCGCCTTTTTGATAAACAACCGCGCAAGCGAATTGAGTGGGGCCGTCGCCGAATACCGTGAAGATCGAGCGCTGGTCGAGGCGAGTCTTTTGTTCACCGGCAAGCGTCGGTTGAGGGACCTGGGCCACGGATTCTTCCGCAACATCACCAGCGCAGAGATATGCATCGGCACGCGATTCCGCCTTGGTGTTCTGGCGGCCGGCAGCGCGGGCCTCCCGATCCTTCTGAATAGCCTCAGCAATCACCTGCTGCGTCCCGGCCTCGGTGCCGAGGTACGTGACCACGATGGCCGGCACGATCGTCGCCTGATTGGTCCAGCCGCTAAGCGGTGCGGTGATCACCCACTGGTCGTGGAATATCGCCATGGCGTTCACGCCGGGAATCTTGGCGATGCCGTTCATCACCGGGCCGTTCTCGGAAATAAGCCAGTTTCCCTCGCCCGAGCTGGCGAGGCCGACATAGGAATAGCGAGGATCGACCTTACTGATATCGATGATTGGCTCGTTTGCGTCGTTGCGGAGGAAATTCCCCTGAGCATCGAGCTTGAACCATTCCTTCGGCGGCGCGCAACTGGCCCCGGATGCCGGCACGGCCAGGGTGCAGAAGGAGCCTTCGGTTGGGGATTTTACGTTCTCCGCCAAATCCTGCCCGCCGGTGAATTGCCGATAGCCATCCTGGATCACCATCATGCCGCCGGCCTTCAAGAAGCCATCTCTGACGGCGTCGCCATCGCCTCCGGCGGCAGCTACCGCGAGGCCACCGATGGCACCCGCGACGATCGCTTTCTTTGCGATATCCGGTGCGGGATTCGCCGCATCGACCGGCATCCCGCTCACCGCGCTCAGCCCCGCGCTTGTCGCGCCACTAATGATTCCAGCCTTGATCGCGAGGCCGACGTCGCCATCGGATGCGCGATAAGCGTACCAGGCAGAATACGCTGCCGCGCCGCCCGGGCCGCCGTAAGCGGCGGCCGCCGCTGCGCCGACGGTATTGGCGAGAGAACTTTCCTGGGCAAGCTGCGCTGCACGCCCCTCCTCCGCCGTCAGCGGATCTACGGCTGAATGCCAAAGGGCGTCAGCAAATTTGCCTTCTCGCAAGCGCTTCTCCGTCGCGCTCATCATAACCAGCGTATCGTCTGCTTTAGCCACAAAGTATTTGCGGAGGGCGGTCCCAAGCTCGTTGACATTCTCGACGGCTCGCCCGGCCTCTGCAACCGCGTCATCCTTTGCCTTGGCTATTGTCGCCGCCGTGTCGGCACCGGCATTGCGGCCCGCGCGGTAGACATTGGTAGCAACCGTGCCGCCCGTATGCAGAACTTCCCCGACAGGCTGGCCGATCGCCTTGCCCGTCCGGCTGGTGATATCCGTAACTGTATCCACTGGATTGCCGACCGTAACGCGCGGGGTCCCAATGACGATGCGCGGGCGAACGACCGTTATCCGGGGGTTTCCTATAGTCACGCGGGGCTTGCCAACCGTGACTCGTGGCTTCCCGACGGTGATCCTTGGTTTGCCGATCCTGCAACATGCCGCGGCATCTGCCGCTGGTATAACCACGGCAATGATGAGACCGGATAAAAGATAGAATTGCATTGTTGCCCCTTCGTCGATGCAATCGAGTAGGTGGTACGCAACTGGCGATACGCGAACGTCGCGCGCAGAGAACTAAAGATAAAACAGGCGGCGGCAAGCCCAACGCACCGCAACGACAGGTCCACACCGCCAGATCCTCCCCAGATAGTTACGGAACATCGTCGCGGACGGGCTTTAGCACCCTTCACGGAGCGATTTACGACTCGATATCAAGGCGAACCGGGTGAAGGAGCGGGCTATTTGCGGCAAAGCGGTGCGCGCATATCGTCCCGTTGACCGTTTCGAGCCAAAAATGGCGCGCGTCTGCAGCCTTGGACAGGGGCGAAGGTCACGGCGCTTGTGATGACAGAGGATCGCGTACCGACCCTCGGACCGCCAGAAAATGGCTGTTTTCTAAAACTTACCTTGGCTCCCCGGGCCGGATTCGAACCAGCGACCATTCGATTAACAGTCGAACGCTCTACCACTGAGCTACCGGGGAATGCCGGGTTTCCGCTGGGCTCAGCCCCGCGGGAGGCGCGCCTATAGCAGCGGGGTTTCGCAGTTTGCAAGGCCCTGCGACCAAAGAATTGAGGACCCGAAATCAGGCGATGAATTGCTCCATCGTTATCCGGTCGTCGAGGGCATGCTCGGGGTCGAACAACAGGGTCAGTTCGCGCGTCCGGTCGATACCGACGTCCACCCGGGCCACCTCGCGGATCTCGCGCTGATCAGCGACGGCGCTGACCGGACGCTTAGCGGGTTCCAGCACGCGCAGCGTAATACGAGTCTTGTCAGGCAGGATGGCACCACGCCAGCGTCGCGGGCGGAACGGGCTGATCGGGGTCAGCGCGAGCAACGCGGAGCCGAGCGGCAGGATCGGGCCCTGTGCCGACAGGTTATAGGCGGTCGACCCGGCCGGCGTGGCCACCAGGATGCCGTCACAGGCGAGTTCGTCGATCACCACGCGTTCGTTGACGGTCACTTCCAGCTTCGCGGTCTGGCGCGTTTCGCGCAGCAGCGAGACTTCGTTGATCGCGGGTAGGGTGAAGACTTCCCCATGCACCGTCTCAGCGATCATATGGAGCGGGATAACTTTGAACTCCTTGGTCCGCGACAGTCGCTCATCCAGCCCGTGGCGCCGCCATTCGTTCATCAGGAAGCCGACGGTGCCGAGATTCATGCCGAACACGGGCACGACCGGCTTGCGGCGCTCAAGCATGGCGTGAAGCGTCTGCAGCATGAAGCCGTCGCCGCCCAGCGCGACGATCATCTCCGCATCCTCGACCGGCACCCAGTCATAGGTGTCGGCGAGCTCAGCGGCCGCGGCTTGCGCCGGCGGCGTTGGAGAGGCGACCAGCGCCCGGCGAATTGTCATTGGGGTATTCTCATCCGCCGGTGACGCTCATGTGGCGCGACACCGCCGGCGTCGCGGCGGCGATATCGAAATCGTGACGCGCCGGCTTGGTCGCCATCGCACGGTCAAGAGCAGCGTCGAGGCCGGCCAGTCCGCCCTCGCGCAGCGCGCGTTTCAGGTCGACCCGGTCGTCATGGCCGAGGCAGGTATAGAGAATACCCTCGGTCGTCAGGCGTACACGGTTGCAGGTGTCGCAGAAATTGGCGGTGAGCGGCGAGATCAGGCCGAGCCGGCGCTCCGTCCCGCCGACACGCCAATAGCGTGCCGGGCCGCCGCTGCGATGCGTGTCGCTGACCAGTGGGAAGCACCCGGAAAGGTCGTCGAATATTCGAGTGAGGGGCACGAAACGGTCGGCGCGGTCCTCATCGATTGCGCCGAGCGGCATGGTCTCGATCAGCGAGAGGTCGAAGCCATGCTCCACGCACCAGTCGAGCATCGGCGCGACCTCGGTATCGTTGAGGCCCCTCAGCGCGACCATGTTGATCTTGACCGAGAGACCAGCATCGCGCGCGGCGAAGATGCCGCCGATCACACGTTCCACGTCGCCGTGGCGCGTGATGTAGCGGAACGTCTCCGGATCGCGGCTGTCCAGGCTGACATTGATGCGCCGGATACCGGCCTCGATCAGGTCGCCGGCATGGTCGGCAAGGCGATTGCCGTTGGTCGTCATGGTCAGCTCGTCGAGCCCGGCACCTACATGATATCCGAGCCGCCGGACCAAGTCGCCCACGTCGCGGCGAACCAGGGGCTCCCCCCCGGTTAGACGTATCCTAGTGATGCCGCGCGCGATGAAGCGTTCAGCGATCACCGCGATCTCGTCCAGGCTCAGCAGGGCGGTGCGGGGCAGGAAAGTCATCTGCTCGGCCATGCAATAGCGGCAGCGCAGGTCGCAGCGGTCCGTCACCGAGATCCGCAGATAGCTGATCGTGCGGCCATGGCGGTCGATCAGGGCGGGGGCGCAGGCCATATGCAGGAGCTAAGCCTTCACGGGGGCGCTAACAACCCCGTTTGGCATATGGGGTTCTTGTGGCCCCGGCATCGTCCGAGCCTTGTTCTTCCCGGCCAAAGCTCGGAAGAAGGCGGCAGCGGTCCCTCGACAAGCGCAGGACGAATGAAGAAGAAGGAGGCCGTGATCGACACCGAACCCAGCTATGGTCCCGCGCCCCTTTTCATTCTGTCGTTCCGGCAGCGTGACGAGCTTGCCGAGCTGGCGGCGGGAGCCGGCTGGCGGGTCGTGGCCGCGCGCCGGGCAGCGGGCGCCGAGCGGCGGTTCCTGACCAGCGGCGCCGCGGTCGCGGTGATCGATGCGCGAGGCGCGCTCGGCGAAGGACGGGAGGCGGCATCCGCCATCGGCGGGGCGATCGCCGCCAATGGCGGCGCGTTGCTTGCGCTCGTCTCGCGCGGGGACACGACGGCGATCGGCGATTTCTACGATGCGGGCGCGACGCATTTCCTCGCCAGCCCGTTCAGCGAGGGGGAGTTCCTTCAGGCACTGCGCTATGCGGCGCGCCACGCCGAACGCATGGCGGGCGAGTGGCGGGCGACGGCGCCGGCGGAACCGCTTGGCTGGCGGCTCGATGTGACGACCCGGTCGTTGCTGCTGACCCCGGGGTTCGCGCGGCTGCTCGATGTCGACGAGCATCCCAAGCTGGTCGCGCTGTGGCGGCGGATCGACCCGACCGAACGCCGGGCTGCCATGGCGTCGATCCGGCGCCTTTCGGCGACACGCCAGGCAACGGCGTTCGCGCACGACCTGCCGGGGCTCGGCCGGATCGTGCAGCATCTCCAATATGACGTGAAGACAGGGCGCATCGATGCGCTGGTCGAACCGTTGGGCAGTGCCCCGGAGCCGGCATCGGTCCTGCGCGACGCGCTGATCGGCACGCGCGACGCCGGCAGCGCGCGCCGCTGGATGGACCGGCGGCTGGCAGATCCGGACGGACGGCCGCTGACGGCGATGCTGGTCGCGCTCAACCGTTTCGACATGGTCAATGCAGCTTATGGCCGGGCGGCGGGTGACGCGCTGCTCCGCGCCGCCTTCAAGCGGATCGAGGAGGCGGCGAGCGGTGCGCTCGTCGCGCGGCTCGGAGGATCGGAATTCCTCGTCGCGATCGAGGATGGGGGCTCCCGAGTCGACCTTGTCGCCGAGCGGATCGTGGGGGATCTTGCCAGGCCGTTCGTGACCGGGGAGACGATCGCCGTGCTGGGCTGCCGGATCGGTGTTGCCGGGCGCGAGCCGGGCGATACCGCCGCCAGCCTGCTCCGGCGCGCGAGCGAGGCACTGGCCGACGCCCGCGCCTCCGACAGCGCGACGGTGCGAGTCGCTGAGGCAGGCGGGCGGGAGGAGTCGATCGATGTGCTGGCGGTGGAACTGCGCCACGCGATAGACCGCCGCGAGATCGACATTCTTTTCCAGCCCCAGGTCTCGGTGCCGACCGGCGCGATCGTTGGGGTCGAGGCGCTGGCGCGCTGGGACCACATGCTGCTCGGCACGATCGGCGCCGATATCCTGTTCGCGGCGGCCACACGGGCCGATCTGGAGATCGGACTTTCGGATCATATCCAGCGGATCACCCTCGAACGGGCGGCTGCCTGGCCGGCGGCGCTCCACGGGCTGCGCCTGTCGCTCAACCTGACGGCCGGGGACATTGCGCGGCCCGGCTTTGCCGACCTGTTCCTCGACCGGGTGGACGCCAGCGGCTTTCCCCGCTCGCGCCTCACGGTGGAGATCGTCGAGAGCGGGCTGATCGAGGACCTCGGCATGGCCGCCACCCTGCTGGCGACACTGCGCAGCGCTGGCGTCCGTGTCGCGATCGACGATTTCGGGACTGGCTATTCGAGCCTTGCCTACCTCAAGTCGCTGCCGCTCGACTATCTCAAGATCGACAAGAAGCTGGCGCAGGACATCACCGGCACGCCGCGCGACCGGGTGGTGGTACGCGGCGTGATCGACATGGCGCGTTCGCTCGGGCTGGTGGTCATTGCCGAGGGCGTCGAGACCCAGGAACAGCTCGACCTGCTCGCCAAGGAAGGTTGCCAGATATACCAGGGATTCCTGCGTTCCGGGGCGATCTCGATCGGGGCGCTGGTTGGGCTGATGGAGACGGCACCATGAGGATGACAGTAGCGATCGCTATCACGGCATTGGCAGTGCCGGCGGTGGCCGCGCCGCGCGAGGATGCGGAGGCCGCGATCATGGCAGCGATGCGGGACAGCGCGGTCGCCTGGACTGCGGGCGATCTCGACCGTTTCATGGGAATCTACGCCGATGACTCGACCTTTGTGGTCGCCGAGGGCCTGATCCGAGGCAGGGCCGCGATCGCCGCGCGCTATGCCCCGCGCTTCACGCCGGCGGGCACGGCGAAACGCGGCGCATTGAGTTTCGAGGAGCTGGCCTTCCGTCGGATCGACCCGACGCATGCGTTGCTCGTCGCGCGATACCGGTTGAAGATCGACGGGTCAGCGGACCAGACGGGGCCGACCTCGCTGCTGTTCGAGAAGCGCGATGGT
Organism: Sphingomonas sp. QA11; assembly: GCF_028473665.1. Classification (GTDB taxonomy): domain Bacteria; phylum Pseudomonadota; class Alphaproteobacteria; order Sphingomonadales; family Sphingomonadaceae; genus Sphingomonas; species Sphingomonas phytovorans. The sequence continues at coordinate 1,737,072 of NZ_CP098774.1, forward strand.
CTTTGGAAGATCGTGGCCGATCACAGCAGCTGATCCGCCCTCGCGGCTGACTATCGTCGCCAGTCGGGTCAGGGCCGGTTGGCGCCGCCGCCGTCGAGCACCTCCCGCACCTTCCAGGCGAGCTGGGCGATGGTGAAGGGCTTGGGCAGGAACGCCACGCCGGCATCCAGCATGCCGTTATGGACCACGGCGTTGCGCGTATAGCCGGTGGTGAACAGCACCGGGATCTCGGGGCGCTGCGCCCGTACCTTGTCGGCCAGCTCGCGACCGCTCATGCCCGGCATGACGATGTCGGTGAACACGAGATCAAGCCGCGGCTGTACTGCAAGCTGTTCAAGCGCCTGATTGGCGTCGCTTGCCTGGACGATCGTGTAGCCCAGCTCGCGCAGGGCATCCACGGTCATGTGACGGACCTGGTCCTCATCCTCGACGACCAGGATGATCTCTTCGGCGCCGCCGGTCGGCAGTTCTTCACGCATCTTGTCGGGTTCGGTCGACGATCCTGCCGCGCCGAGATGGCGGGGCAGATAGATCTTGACCGTCGTGCCTTGCCCGATCTCCGAATAGATTTTCACGTGGCCGCCGGACTGCTTGACATAGCCGAACACCTGGCTGAGCCCGAGGCCGGTACCCTTGCCGACGCCCTTGGTGGTGTAGAAGGGGTCGAACGCCCGCTCGATCACCTCGGGCGGCATGCCGGTGCCGCTGTCGCTGACGCAGATCATGACATATTGGCCCGGCTCGACCTCGGCATGGCTGCGGGCATAGCGATCGTCGAGTTCGGTATTCGCCGTCTCGATCGTCAGCTTGCCGCCGTCTGGCATCGCGTCACGCGCATTGACCGCGAGGTTCAGGATCGCGCTTTCGAGCTGGGAAGGATCGGCGAAGGCGTGCCAGAGGCCACCGGCCAGGATCGTCTCCACCCGGATATGCTCACCGATGGTTCGCCGCAGCAACTCTGACATGCCGCCGACAAGCTGGTTCGCCTGCACTGCCTGGGGGGCGAGGGGCTGCTGGCGCGAAAAGGCGAGCAGCCGCGCCGTCAACGTCGCCGCGCGCTGGGCACCCTGGCTCGCATTGTCGATGCTCTGCAGGATCTTGGGGTGTTCGGACCCGACCAGACGCCGCTTCGCCATGTCGAGCGACCCGATGACGATCGCCAGCATATTGTTGAAATCATGCGCGATACCGCCGGTAAGCTGGCCGATCGATTCCATCTTCTGCATCTGCCGGAGCTGCGCCTCGACCTGGGCGCGCTCCGTCACCTCGGCCTGCAGCGCCGCTGTGCGTTCGGCCACCCGGTCCTCAAGCTGAAGGTTCAGCGCGTGCAATTCGGCCTCGGTCCGGATCTGCGCCGCATGCGCGACGAACATTCCGTGAGTCAGGACGACGATGATTACGGTGGTGAAGGCGTAGAATCCCATCGCGATCCAGCCCGACGGCCAGATCAACATGAGCGACCCGAACGGCTCGATCAGATAATATTTCGCAAGCAGGCCGGACAAGATGGCCGCCAGCATGCCCGGCCCGAAACCGCCGACGAACGCCACGATGACGACGGCCGGCAGGAAGATCAGAAACGGGTAGCCGTCCAGTGTCTCGCCGATCCGCAGCCGGAGCCACAGGGCGAAGACGACGAGCAGGATGGCAAGCAGATAGCCCGGCCACCGTTTTTCGCGGATCGATTGGGTGGCGGTGACCAGGTTCATCAACCAATGCGATATCCCGCATCAGGCCGATAAATCAACGCGAAGTTAGGCCCCGGGATCACAGGATTACCGAGGCTTTCCACGAGGCTGGCCTCGCCGGGTCCGGGATGGACAACAAGGACCGGGCGAGGGTCTATCATCCCGGTTATGCGGCGTTACTGCCCGACCCCGACGGCAGCAATATCGGGGCAGTCTTCCGCGGAAGTCCAAAAGGCAGAAGCGGATTTCCCTGTTCCTGGCGATTAACAGGGAAATTAACAGGGAATTTGATTTTTTCGTCACGCACTTCGGCGGCATATCGTCAATTATCTACATTATAACAATATCTTGAAGGAAATTCCCTGTTATCCGATAACAGGGAATTTATGCCGCCCGAACAGGGAAACGATACCATCGATGAGAAGGAGCGGGCAGGACGCGGCAACACGCCCAAATCCATGCTGCACCTGCATTTGCCCTCATTGAATCGACGGCGGGCAATCACCCCGCTGCCTTGGCCAGCCCCTTGGACAATTGCAGCGCGCCGTTAAGCCGCGCCTTGGGATCGCCCCAGGCGCGGGTGACCACCAGCTTGCTGTCTGGCCGCAGCCTCGCGACTCCATCGAGACGCGCGATCCAGGCAAGCAGGCCGTCGATATTGGGCGGCTTGTCGTCGTGGAAGCTGACCAGTGCGCCGCGCGGCCCGACGTCGATCTTCGCGACGCACGCCTTCTTGGCGTTGAGCTTGATCTCCATGAGGCGGATCAGATTCTCGGTCGGATCGGGCAACGGGCCGAACCGGTCGATCAGCTCCGCCGCGAAAGCCTCGACCGCCTGCGATTCGTCGAGGTCGTTCAGGCGGCGATACAGGCCCATGCGCAGGTCGAGGTCCGGAACATAGTCTTCCGGGATGAGAATCGGCGCATCGACGGTGATCTGCGGAGAGAAGTCGCGTGGGCGCTGGGCGAGGCCGCCGGCCTTCGCTTCCATGATCGCCTCTTCCAGCATCGACTGGTAAAGTTCGTAGCCGACCTCCTTGATATGCCCCGACTGTTCGTCGCCGAGCAGGTTGCCGGCACCGCGAATATCCAGATCGTGGCTGGCAAGCTGGAAGCCGGCCCCGAGACTATCGAGATCGCTGAGAACCTTCAGGCGCTTTTCGGCGGTCTCGGTGACGATCCGGTCGGCCGGAGTGGTGAGATAGGCATAGGCCCGCGTCTTGGCCCGGCCCACGCGGCCGCGCAGCTGATAGAGCTGGGCGAGGCCGAAGCGGTCGGCCCGGTGGATGATCATCGTATTGGCGCTGGGGATGTCGAGCCCGCTTTCGACGATCGTGGTGGAGATCAGCACTTCGAATTTCTTGTCGTAGAAGGCGGACATCCGCTCCTCGACTTCGGTCGGGGACATCTGGCCGTGCGCGGTGACCGCGCGAACCTCCGGGACATGGTCGCGCATGAACTGCTCGATATCGGGGACATCGGCGACACGAGGCGTGACGAAGAAGCTCTGGCCGCCGCGATAATGCTCCCGCAGCAATGCTTCGCGCAGCACGACCGGGTCCCAAGGCATGATATAGGTGCGTACCGCAAGGCGATCGACCGGCGGTGTCTGGATCACCGACAGCTCGCGCAGGCCGGACATCGCCATCTGCAGCGTTCGCGGGATCGGGGTGGCGGTCAGCGTCAGGACGTGGACATCGGTCTTGAGCGCCTTGAGCCGTTCCTTGTGAGTCACGCCGAAGCGCTGCTCCTCATCGACGATGACGAGGCCGAGGCGCTTGAATTCCACTGACTTGGCAAGGATCGCGTGAGTCCCGACAATGACGTCGATCGTTCCGTTTTCCAGTCCTTCACGCGTCGCCTTGGCCTCGGCGGCGGGAACAAGCCGGGAGAGGCGGCCCACATTGAGCGGAAAGCCTTCGAAGCGGGCGGTGAAGTTCTGGAAGTGCTGGCGGGCGAGCAACGTGGTCGGGCACACCACCGCGACCTGCAGGCCTGACATGGCGGCGGCGAAGGCGGCGCGGAGCGCGACCTCGGTCTTGCCGAAGCCGACATCGCCGACGACGAGCCGGTCCATCGGCGTACCGGTGGCGAGATCGCCGAGCACGTCGTTGATCGCGCGGTCCTGATCCTCGGTTTCTTCATAAGGGAAACGATCGACGAAGCTGGCGTAACCGCTCTGGTCGGGCTCGATTGCATCGGCGGGGCGGAGCGCGCGTTCGGCGGCGGTCGCAATCAACTCGCCGGCGATCTCGCGGATTCGCTCCTTCATGCGGCTCTTGCGGCGCTGCCAGGCCTCGCCACCGAGCTTGTCGAGGCTCGCGCCCTCGCTGTCCGAGCCGTAGCGGGTAAGGACTTCGAGATTCTCGACCGGCACGAACAATTTGTCGCCGCCGGCATAAGTCAGCGCGACGCAATCATGCGGGCTCTGCCCGACGGGGATCGAGGTCAGTCCCTCATAGCGGCCGATACCGTGATCGACATGGACGACCAGATCACCGGGCGTGAGCATCGCCAGCTCGGCGAGGAACGCGTCAGCGGATTTCTTGCGCTTCTGGCGGCGGACCAGACGGTCCCCGAGCATGTCCTGCTCGGTCAGGAGCGCGACCTGCGGGGTCGAGAAACCATGGTCGAGCGGCAGGACGATCAGCGCGATGCCCTTGTCAGCGGCTCCGAGAGCCTCCTGCCAGGTATCGACCTTGGTAGCGGCCTTCAAGCCGTGATCGGCGAGGAGCGTGGACAGCCGTTCACGCGCGCCGATCGAATAGCTCGCGAGGATCGGCTTGCGGCCGTCGCGGCGGAGCGTCGCGATATGGTGGACGACAGCCTCATAGACATTCGCGCCGCTTGACCGTTCCGCACCGAAATCGCGCGGGCCATCGACGTTGAAGTCGAGGACGATGGCGCTTTCGGGCTCGTGGAACTGGGTGGTGAGATGGGCCGGCGCGTGTTCGAGCCGCTCGGCGAAGTCCTTGGCGGTGAGGTAAAGCGCATCTGGCGGAAGTGGGCGATAGCTGCCCGGATCGCTCGACTGCGCCTTGACCCGGTTGGCGTGATAGTCGGTGATCGCCTCGAACCGCTGTTCAGCCGCGCCGAGCACGCCGGCATCGCGGACAACCACGGCGTCGGCCCCGAGATGGTCGAACAAGGTCGCCATCTTCTCCTCGAACAACGGAAGCCAATGCTCCATGCCGGCAAGGCGGCGGCCATCGCTGATCGCCTGGTAGAGCGGATCGCCGGTCGCGGTCGCGCCGAAGCGTTCGCGATAGCGGCTGCGGAACCGCTTGATGCTGTCCTCGTCGAGCAAGGTCTCGGACGCCGGCAGCAGGGTGAAGCCGTCGATCCGGCCCGTGGTGCGCTGATCGGCGGGATCGAAGGTGCGGACGCTTTCGATTTCGTCGCCGAAGAAATCGAGGCGAAGCGCCTGATCCTGGCCCGAGGGAAAGAGGTCGACCAGACCGCCGCGTACCGCGAACTCGCCCGAATCGGCGACCGTCTCGACCCGCGAATAGCCGTTGGACTGGAGCAGTTCAGCGAGCCGGTCCCGACCGATGCGTTCCTTGGGCGCGAGCGTCGCGACAAGCTGGCGGATGCGAAAAGGTGTCAGCGTGCGCTGCGCGGCGGCATTGGCGGTCGTGATGAGGAGCTGGGGCCCTTTGACTAGCTGCTGGAGGCGGTGGAGCGTCGCCATGCGCTCGGCCATGACGTGCAGCGTCGGCGAGGCGCGATCGTAAGGCAGGCAGTCCCAGGCCGGGAAGGTCAGGACCTCCAGCTCCGGCGCGAAGACCGGCGCGGTCGCGGCGATGGCGCGCATCGCGGCTTCGTCCGGTGCGATGAACACGGCCCGCGTCTTCGCGGCGCGGGCGAGGTCGGCGAGCAGCCAGGGCTCGAACCCCGTCGGCACGCCGGCGAGGGTGAGAGGCGTCTTGGCCGAAAGAATTGTCTTCAGGTCGGGCATCAAATTTCAGCTTCCGTTGCCGCCATGCCGGACTTGTTCCGGCATCCACCGTTGCGAAAACGCCAGGGCTTCGATGCCCCGCGGGCCGGTGGCCCCCGGAACACGTCCGGGGTGACGCACTTGGTTTAACTCAGCGAGAGATCGGCACGTAGGTCAGCACGCGCATCGCTTCCATGATCGGCCCCTCGTAGCGCGCCGGGCAGGTGTCGGTGCCGATGGCCCAGGCCATGATATCGACATCCTGTTCTTCGAGCAGCTCCTCGAACAGATCGATCTCCGCATCGTTCCAGCCGGAAGCGGCGGCATCGCAAAAGCCGCCGATCAGCAAATCAGCCTCCTTGGTGCCGCGATGCCAGGCTCGAAAGCGCAGGCGTTTCAGGCGGATGTCACGATCCATGGTTTTCCAACGACAATTGGCCGGCGGGCGCTGGCGGCGCACGTCGGCTGGGGGTAGGAGCATGCAGATAGTCATGCGGCCCGATATCCTCAATCCATTGTTCGCCGAGATCACGGCATTGAAAGGCGTCGGCCCCGGACTGGCCAAGCCGCTCGACAAGCTCGGCCTGCACCGCGTGATCGACATGGCATTCCACCTGCCGACCGGCTGGATCGACCGGGTGCCGCGCGAAGAGCTCGACATGGCGGATGCCGGCCGGACGATCGCGATCACGCTGACCGCCGTCGAGCACCGATCGGGCAATGGCCGCGGGCCGAGCCGGGTCAGGGCCGTCGACGCCAAGGGCAACCATGTCAGCTTGGTCTATTTCGGCGGCCATCCGGGCTGGGCGAAGAAACTGCTGCCGACAGGCGAGCCGCGCCGCGTTTCCGGCCGGCTCGAGATGTACGGGCAGGAATTGCAGATGGTCCATCCGGACTATGTGCTGCCGCTCGACGAGGCGCCTGATGTGGGCGAGCGCGAGTCGATCTATCCGCTGTCGGAAGGAATCACCTCGCGCCGGATGGGGCAACTCACCGCGCAGGCGGTGGAGCGCTCGCCGGATCTGCCGGAATGGATCGAGCCGGGACTGCTCGCGAAACATGGCTGGCCATCGTGGCGCGAAGCGCTGGGGCGAGTGCATGCCGACCCGTCCGATGCCAAGGCGAAGGAGCGGCTTGCCTATGACGAGCTGTTCGCCAACCAGCTCGCGCTGATGCTGGTGCGGCAATCGTCCAGGGCGCGGCGGGGCAGGGCGCTTGCCGGTGACGGGCGGCTGCGCGACGCGCTCGAACTGCCCTACGCGCTGACCGGCGCTCAGGCGCGGACGGTGCGGGAGATCGAGGGCGACCTGCAACAGGCCCAGCCGATGCTGCGCCTGCTGCAGGGCGATGTGGGGTCGGGCAAGACCCTGGTCGCGACGATGGCGCTGCTGATGGCGGTCGAGGCGGGGGCCCAGGGCGCGCTGCTCGCCCCGACCGAAATCCTCGCACGCCAGCATTTCGAGACGCTCCGCCGCCAGCTCGGCGGCCTGCCGGTCGAGCTGGCGGTGCTGACCGGGCGCGACAAAGGCAGGGTGCGCGAGGCGACCCTGATGGGGCTCGCCTCGGGCGCGATCCATATCCTGATCGGCACGCACGCGATCTTCCAGGAGACAGTGACCTACAAGGACCTCGCGCTGGTCGTGGTGGACGAGCAGCATCGTTTCGGCGTGGCCCAGCGCATGATGTTGCAGGCCAAGGCGGAGCGCCCCCCGCATCTGCTGGCGATGACCGCGACGCCGATCCCGCGCACGCTGACTCTCGCCAATTACGGCGAGATGGACGTCAGCCAGCTCGATGAGATGCCGCCGGGCCGCCAGCCGATCGAGACGCGGGTCATCTCCGAAGATCGCCTGCCGGAGGTCGTCGATGCACTGGCGCGGCATCTATCGGACGGCGGCCAGGCTTATTGGGTGTGCCCGCTGGTCGAGGAGAGCGAGAAGAGCGATCTGGCGGCGGCCGAGGATCGGGCGGAGACGTTGCGGACACGCTTCGGCGATCGCGTCGGGCTGGTGCACGGCCGGATGAAGGGGTCGGAGAAGGACGCGGTGATGGCCGGCTTCGCCGGCGGGCGGACCGGCGTGCTCGTCGCGACGACGGTGATCGAGGTCGGGGTCGACGTGCCCAATGCGACGCTGATCGTGATCGAGCATGCCGACCGGTTCGGGCTGGCCCAGCTTCACCAGTTGCGCGGGAGAGTCGGGCGCGGCAGCGGGCGGTCGATCTGCCTGCTGATCCGCGGCAACCAGCTTGGCGAGACGTCGCGGGCCCGGTTGGCGTTGATGCGCGAGACCAATGACGGATTCCGTATCGCCGAAGAGGATCTGCGGCTACGCGGGGCGGGCGACCTGCTTGGTACGAAACAGTCGGGCGAAGCGGGGTTCAGGCTGGCGACCGCCGAGACGCTCGAGGCGCTTTTGCCGGCCGCCGCCGCTGATGCACGGCTGCTGATCGATCGCGACGGCGGGCTGGAGGGTGCACGAGGGCAGGCGGCACGGACCGCCCTGTATCTGTTCGAGCGCGACGCGGGAGTGGCGTTGCTCCGCTCGGGCTGATCTCAGCGCATTACCTCCGCCTGGCTGACCAGCATCGCCAGCAGCTCGCCATATTGTTCGGGGCCGATCGGCTGGTCGAATTCGCAGCCGATCCGTCCACCCAGCGACCAGCGCAGCCTGGCGCGGCAGGTACCGATCAGGGGCAGCATGATCTGGAGCCATTCGCCCGGAGCGAGCTGGGCGTCGCACCGGGCCATCAGTCCGTTGGCTGACAGGTCGACGATCACCAGCGACAATGCCTGCCCATCCGGCCCGGTGGCGCGGGTCCGGTGAAAGACGGGAATGCGTTCATCGACGCGCTTCTCCTGGAAGGGATGGCTTTCCAGACCCATGGCTTACCCCTGGTACGCCGGGGAATACTCGGTCGCGTACCTGCACGACTTTGGCCCGAACGCGTTTAACGCCGGGTTTGCCGCGGCTTAAGGGATTCCACGGTGCCGAAAGCGAGGACGATGTTGAAGCCGGGCCATTCCCGGAGGCGCTCCGGCGTGAGATCCTTCGGGGCGTGCCATGGCACCTTGCCGAATTGAGCCATGTCGTCGATCCGCCCAAGCAGGACGAAACGGTCGAAGACGAAGGGGACGCCCTCGGCACCAAGCAGCGAATTGGCGTCGGCCAGATGAAAATGGAGATGCGGCCCGGTCGTATCGCCGGTGAAGCCAAGCCTGCCGATGACCTGCCCCTGCCGGACCCGCTCACCCAGTCTTACCCGAACATTGCCTGGTCTCAGATGCTCGTAGAAGGCGACCTGTCCGTTCCCGAGGCGGAGCGCGACATAGTTGCCCGCACCTTCGCCAAGGGGATGGGCAGGGTTCCGGGAGATTAGCGCGCTCTCAGCGACATCGTCGCGCATGCCGACGATCTCGCCATCCGCCACGGCGAGCACGTCGTCGCCATAGCCGAAGGCATCGCCAGTCCGGTCGGCATCGCCGGTGGTGGTGCGGCCCTGCTGATCGAGCTTGACGAAATCAATCGCATAGCGGCCGGGAAGGCGTGCCCGCCCGTCGATGGTGTAGAAAACCCGTCGATGGCCGCGTTGCCAGGAGGGGTCATGGACCGCTGCCCAGGGCCCGCCCGCGAGTGGCGGCCCCAGGATGACGGGTGAGGCAGCGTTGATCTCCTGCCACGGAGCTTCCGTCCGGAAGATCCGATCATCCCCGGCCACCTTATAGTCGATGATGGGGCGAAACGCCCGAGGGACACCACCGGGCTGAAGGTCGGTTTCCACGAACAGGACCGAGCGAGATCCCGGCGCCACGGACCCGCCCGGGCCTGAAACGCCCGCCAGCCGCCGGTCAAGCGTCTCGCCGGCGAATTCAGCGAGGGTCTTGTTTGCGCGGTCGAGGATCCGGATGCGTTTCACCGTCAACGGCGAATCGCTGAAGTTGGTGAGGTGGATTTCGTAGGTCAGCTCGGCCTTGCCCAGTATTTTTACCGGCGTCGGCGCCTGCGGAACCGTGACATCGAAAGACTGCCTGACGACGGCGGCGGGTGGTTCTTCCCGGGCTTGTCCAGCAGCGGAAAGGAGCGCCAGGCCCGGCAGGAGCGGCCAGTGGATCGGTCGTATCATCCCGGCCACGCTCGCATGCTATGCCACGGTGTTCAACGATTACTGAAGCGTCAGCGGCCGCGCAGCAGCACCGCGAGCAGATCGTAATAATCGGCCAGCTCGATCGCCTGGTCGAGCTCGCAACCGATCCGGCCGCCGAGGAGCCAGCGGATCTCGGTGGAGATCACGCCAACGACCGGCAGCGTGACCGTCAGGCGGTCGCCCACCTTATAGGGCACGTCGCATCGCGCCATGAGGCCGAGCGCCGAGATGTTAACGATGAGGAGGTTAACCGGCCGCGCATCGGGGCCGAAGGCGCGCGTACGGAAATGCACCTCATCGCGCGGCGTGCCACGTTCATCGACCGGTCTCGCACTCCCGAATGCTGCCATGGCTCACTCCCTCGGAGTGCCAAGGCTACAGCGCAGGAGTGAATCCGGTCGAAACGAAATTGTTTAACGACTCCTTGCTTCGCCTCCAAAGCACTTGTGCTTCAAGGGTTTATGGCAGCAATGTTACGTACAAACCCTAGCCCGCGACAAGAATCCCATGATGCTTCTTGCCAGCGGCGATGCGCACCGGCTCTCCGCCGACACGGATGGTCAGCGCTTCATCCGTCACCTTGTCAGCACCGACGCGGGCGCCGCCACCCTTGATCAGGCGCCTCGCCTCGCCCTTGGAGGCGCACAGGCCAAGCGAGACCAGCGCATCGACGATGCCGATCTCGCCGCCCGCGACCGTGTAGGTCGGCAGAGAATCCCCGGCGGAACCTTCCTCGAAAGTACGGCGTGCGGTCTCCGCTGCCTCGGCGGCGGCGGCTTCGCCGCGGCACATCGCCGTCGCCGCATCGGCCAGGATTTTCTTGGCCTCGTTGATCTCGGCACCTTGCAGCGCTTCCAGCCGCGCAATCTCGTCGAGCGGCAGATCAGTGAACAGCCGCAGGAAACGGCCGACGTCGCGATCGTCCGTGTTCCGCCAGAACTGCCAGTAGTCATAATGGGGCAACTGGTCTTCATGGAGCCAGACGGCGCCCGACATGGTCTTGCCCATCTTGCCGCCATCCGCCGTGGTGATCAGCGGGGTGGTGATCCCGTACACCTCGGTCGAATCGACCCGGCGCGACAGCTCGATGCCGTTGACGATATTGCCCCACTGATCCGATCCGCCCATCTGAAGGCGGCAGCCAGCGCGACGCGACAGCTCCAGGAAATCATAGGCCTGCAGGATCATGTAGTTGAATTCGAGGAAGCTCAGCGACTGCTCGCGATCGAGCCGAAGCTTGACCGAGTCGAAGCTCAGCATCCGGTTGACCGAGAAATGCTGGCCGATGTCACGCAGGAACGGGATATATTCCAGCGCATCCAGCCACTCGGCATTGTCGAGCATGATCGCGTCGGTCGGACCATCGCCGAAGGTCAGGAAGCGTTCGAAGATGCGGCGGATCGACGCCACGTTGGTCGCAATACCATCCTCGCTGAGCAGCTTGCGCGCCTCGTCCTTGAAGCTCGGATCGCCGATCTTGCCGGTGCCGCCGCCCATCAGCACGATCGGCTTATGCCCGGCCTGCTGAAGGCGGCGGAGCAGCATGATCTGAACCAGGCTGCCGACGTGCAGCGACGGCGCCGTCGGATCGAAACCGATATAGCCAGGCACGACCTGCCTGTTCGCAAGCCCATCGAGGCCGGCGGCATCGGTGAGCTGGTGGATATAGCCGCGCGTCGAAAGCAGGCGGAGAAGATCGGAGGTATGCTCGGTCATGATGCGGCGGCGCTTAGCATCGGCGCGCGCCCGTCGCTAGCAGGGGCAGCTAGCGGGAGGGCAATTGTCCGAGCGGATCCACCGGCGTGCGGCCCTTGCGCATCTCGAAATGAAGTTCAGGCCGGTCGGCGAGACCCGAATCGCCCGAGGTCGCGATCGTCTGGCCCTTCCTGACCGACTGGCCGCGCTGCACGAGCAACTGGCTGGCGTGACCATAGACGGTGGTCCAACCGTCGCCATGCTTCAGGATCACCAGCCCGCCGAGATTGGCGACCTCGTTCCCGGCGTAAGCGACCACGCCATCAGCGGCGGCGAGGATCGGGGTACCGAGAGGAGCCGCGATCTTGATGCCATTATAGCGTTCGCCGCTCGCGCCCGGGCCGAACCGCGCGACGACGGTACCGCGCAGCGGCCAGGCAAAGGCCCCGTGCAGCCGCGCCGGCTCGGCGAGCGCGGCCGAGGAGGGGAGGACACGCCCCGGAGAGCTGGTGGGCCGGGCCGGGCGCTGGTTGCTGGCGAGGGCCGGCTCGCCACCGGTGACGATATCGTCGACATCGAGACGGAAGGCGGCGGCGCGTTCCGCCACCGTCTGGGGGCCACCGGGAATCAGCACGCGCATGCCGACCCGCAGCGTATAGGGCTGGCTCAGGTCGTTGGCGGTCACGATCCGCGACCAGTCGACGCCATAGGCGCGCGCGATGGCGATGCCCGTCTCGCCCGCGCGGACGAGGTGATAGCGACCCGCCGGGATGGCGAGTCGCTGGCCCGCGCGGATCACGAACGGCGCCGACAGGCCGTTGGCGCGTGCAATCGCCTCGGAACCCGAACCCGTCTTGTCGGCGATGCCGCGCAGTGTTTCGCCGGGCTGGACCACATAGGTGCTGGCGCCGATCGTCTGTGCGGTGGCCGTGACCGGGCGGGCCTGCCATGCGGACGGAGCGGTAGGGGGGCTGCGTACGTCGTTGTCGACGCTCTGGCGTTCATAGCTCTGGCGCTCATAGGGGATCGCCGGAGCCGGCGCGTAGGGCGGATCGGCCGATTGCATCTGCGGGATGCAACCGCACAACAGCGCGAGCGGAAGCGCCGACAGAGCGTGGCGCGCGCGTCTCTCGATATGTCCCCCCATGCCGCCCCCCTTTAGCTATAGGCGGCGTTAAGCATAGCCAGAGATTCACCATGTGTCAGGTCGAGATGAAGGGGCGTGACGGCGACATAGCCGTCGGCGATCGCTTCCAGGTCAGTCGAATGCGCCGGGGTCTCGATGGTCGGTCCAAGCGCGAACCAGTGATATTCGTAGCCGCGCGGATCGCGGTTGCTGACGATCTGCAGCCGGCCGTAGTCGCGCAGGCCCTGGTTGGCGACGCGGATGCCCTTTACCGCGTCAGCCGGCCCGGCGGGGAAATTGACGTTGACCAGCGTGCGCGGCGCGAGCGGGGCGTCGATCAGCGGGCGAAGCACGCGTTCCCCCCAGGCAGCGGCTGCCTCGAACGGCACCGTGTCGCCCATGCCCTCGCGCGAATAGACCTGGCTCAACGCGATCGAGCGGACCCCGGCCAGGGCACCCTCCATCGCGGCCGAGACCGTACCCGAATAGGTGACGTCCTCCGCCAGGTTCGCGCCGCGATTGACGCCCGACAGGATTAGGTCGGGCGGCGAATCCTTCATGATCCGGGCCAGCGCCATCATCACCGCGTCGGTCGGGGTGCCCGCGACCGCGAAACGCCGGTCGGAGAAGCGCCGCACGCGGATCGGGCGGGTGAGGGTCAGCGAATGGCCCGCGCCTGACTGTTCCTCGGCCGGGGCGACGATCCAGACATCGTCGGAAAAGGCCGAAGCGATTTCCTCGAGCACCTTGAGACCCGGGGCATGATAGCCGTCGTCATTGGTCAGGAGGATGCGCATCAGGCCGGCCCCAGCCGATTGAGGCCCCGCAGATAGGGTTGCAGCGCGTCGGGAATGGCGACCGACCCATCCTCCTGCTGGTAATTCTCCAGCACGGCGACGAGGGTGCGGCCGACCGCGAGACCCGAGCCGTTGAGGGTGTGGACGAAGCGCGTGTTCTTCTCGCCCTCCGGCCGGTAGCGCGCGTTCATCCGGCGTGCCTGGAAATCGGTGCAGGTCGAGCAGCTGGAGATTTCCCGGTAACGGTCCTGGCCCGGCAACCAGACTTCGAGATCATAGGTGCGCGCCGCGGTGAAACCCATGTCGCCGGTGCACAGCTTCATGCGGCGGAACGGCAGGCCGAGCGCGGTCAGGATACCCTCGGCGCAAGCGGTCATCCGCTCATGTTCCGCCTCGGAAGTCTCGGGTGTAACGATCGAGACCATCTCGACCTTCTCGAACTGGTGCTGCCGGATGAAGCCGCGCGTGTCGCGGCCCGCGGCGCCGGCCTCCGAGCGGAAACAGGCAGTCAGAGCGGCGAAGCGCAGCGGCAATTCGTCCTCGCTCAGGATCTTCTCGCGCACGATGTTGGTCAGCGAGACCTCGGCCGTGGGAATGAGCCAGCGGCCATCGGTGGTGCGGAACATATCCTCGGCCGCCTTGGGAAGCTGGCCGGTGCCGAATACGATCTCGTCCCTGACCAGCAGCGGCGGGACGACCTGCTCATAGCCATGGTCGTTGCACAGATTGTCCAGCATGAACTGGCCCAGCGCGCGGTGCAGCCGCGCCGCGGCCCCCCGAACAAGGGTGAAGCGCGCGCCGGCAAGCACCACGCCGGTTTCGAAATCCAGTCCGAGGGCCGGGCCGATCGAGTCATGCTCCTTCGGTGCGAAGGCGAAGGTGCCGGGGGTGCCGCGCTCGGCGATCAGGACATTGTCCTCCTCGTCCGCGCCCTGGGGCACGTCGGCGAGCGGCAGGTTGGGAAGGATAGCCAGCTTTCCGTTCAGATCCTCGCCCAGCGCCTTCTCCTCGGCTTCGATCGCGGGCAGCCGTTCCTTGAGGCCGGCAACCTCGGCCATCAGCGTGGCGGCGGTCGCTTCGTCCTTCGACGCCTTGGCCGCGCCGATCGCCTTCGACGCCTCGTTGCGGCGGGCCTGGCCGGCCTGCGCTTCGGTGATCAGCGCGCGACGGCGCTCGTCGAGGGCGACCAGGGTATCGGCCACCGGTGCGAGCCCCCGGCGCGCAAGGGCGGTGTCGAAGGCGGCGGGATTTTCGCGGATGAAGCGGATATCATGCATGGCGGCAGGCTATGGCGGCGGCTCAGCCCCCGCGCAACCCGTGGCGTTGTCCCGGGCGGTCTCAAGCGGAACCTTGCGATTCGAGTCGGCGACAAAGGTCGCCGGAGCCGAACCGGGAAGCGTCGGGGATCAGGCCGAGACGGCAGTTTTCCTGGAGAAACGCTTGCGCGCGACCAACGCGGCCGCCGCAGCGCCGAACAGGAGGACCATCGGCGGCGCGGGCACCGGTGCCGGCGGCCCTCCGCTGGATCCGGTCGAACCGTTGCTGCCATGGCCGCCATTGGAGCTCCAGCCGCCATTGGAACTCCAGCCCTTGCTGCTCGATCCGTGGCTGGACGAGCCATAGCTCGACGAACTGGTGCTGGTGCTCGACCCGTTCGAGGAACTCGAGGTGCTGGTGCTCGATCCGTTGGACGAGCTGGATGTGCTCGACGAGGTCGAGGAGGACACGCCGCTCGACGTGCTGGTCGACGACGAAACGCCGCTGGAAGTGCTGGACGAAACGCCGCTCGACGTGGACGTGGACGAGCCACCGGTCGAGGAGGTGCTGGTGCTCGAAACGCCGCCCGTGCTGGTGCTGGTCGAGGAGCCTCCGCTGCCACCGCTGCCACCGCTTGACGTGCTGGTCGAAGAGCCGCCGGTCGAGGTCGATCCGCCGCTCGTGCTGGTGGACCCGCCGGAACTGCTCGACGTCGACGAAATGATGATGCCGGAGCTGCCGCCGCCCGAGCCGCCGCCGCCGAAGAAGCCGCCTGCGAAGAAACCACCGCCGCCAAAGCCGCCGCCACCACCGACGATGACTGGGCCGCCACCGCCGCCACCCGAAACCATCGGCATCTCGCCGCTCGACCCGGCAAAGGCCGGGGGCAGGGGAATGGGCGCGCCCTGGCTGGTCACCGTCACCACCGCGGGCGCGCAGGTCGCGCGGGTCTTGGTCACGACTCGACGAACCCGACTCACCGGGCGCGCCGCGACCTTGGTCTGGTGGACGACTCGCTTGGTCTGCTTCTGCTGATAGACCTGACGGGTCTGGGACTGTTCGGCGACATGCACCGCGCCGCCGCCGACCAAGGCACCGCCGCATGTGCAGGCACATAGTTTAGCCAAGGCCATCCGCACCGACATTGTTGTCACTCTCTCGCTATCGATACCGGTACGAACCAAATGATCCGGTCCATCACGGCGTCTGACGTGTCGCTATTCAGCAAAGTGCCGAAGAAAGCATTAAGTTCAAGCGCGTTAACCAAGCTTTGGCGGAACTCCAGCCCATTTGTCGCGTTCGCATCGCCATTATCCTGGTTAACGTGCCGCAATGGTACGGCTTCATGGTTAACGCCGCCGGCACGCTTCGCCCAGACGACAAGGCAGCCTGGATGTGGAGCCTGAATGACAGGCCGGCTTCATGAAAGTGCAATGTACGGCTGGCTAGGGGCGATCGCACAATGCCCGGCGATAGTTTTGGCGAGGGGTTGCTTGTGGTGCCCGGGCGGCATGGCTATAGGCCCGCTCGGGATGGAGCGGCGGCGAAGGTGCTCGTAAGGCACCATGTCGCCGACGGGAGAGTGGGATGGCGACGGTCTTGAATCGATTGGACGAATCCGAAAAGTTTCAGCCGCCCGCGGGCGAGGGTGGGGATGGCTATCGGCCAAGTGCCGAGGAGCCGTTCATGAACCCGCGTCAGCAGGCATATTTCCGGGACAAGCTGCAAGCCTGGAAGGAAGCGATCCTGCGCGAAGCCGCCGGCACGCTTTCCCAGCTCCAGGTCGATTCGCTGCGGGAGGCCGATCTCACCGATCGCGCGTCGAGCGAAACGGACTGGTCGATCGAATTGCGCACCCGCGATCGCCAGCGCAAGCTGATCTCCAAGATCGACGCGGCCCTGCGACGAATCGAGGAAGGCGAATATGGCTATTGCGAGGTGACCGGCGAGCCGATCTCGCTCGCGCGCCTTGAAGCCAGGCCGATCGCGACCATGACGGTCGAGGCGCAGGAGCGCCACGAACGACAAGAGAAAGTTTCGCGCGAAGACTGATTTTCCGCATACGTCCTTAAGCGATTGGATACGGTTCGACCGCTATCGTCAGGCGAACGGAGGTCGTTTCGAGCGTTACGATGGACCAATTTTCTCAAGATCCCTACGGCGCGGTCGCTGGCGAAGACGGCGCACACAACCGCAACGACTCGCGTGACAGCCTGTTCCTGATGGCTGACATGCGCGTGCCGGGTGCTTCCAGCGTGCTTCAGGTGCGGGTTCGCAACCTGTCCGCCGGCGGCCTGATGGCTGAATTCCCGACGGGCCTGGATCAGGGCACGCTCGTCGAATTCGATGTGCGTGGTATCGGCTGGGTTCCGGGCAAGGTCGCCTGGTCGGCAGCCGGCAGGATCGGCGTCGCCTTCGACCGGCAGATCGATCCGATGCTGGCGCGCAAACCCGTGGGTACGGGCAACACCACCCCGGTCTTCGTCAAGCCGGTGCTTCCGCGTCGCTGATGCTCGCCTTTGCCTCGCGCGGGCGCACCCGCGCGAGGCGATTCAGCGTCTTACAGCGCCGACATTTCCTCTTTTACGCGCAGTTTCTGCTTCTTGAGCGCCGCCAGGGCGGCTGAGTCGGGCAATGGGCGCTGCGACTCGGCACTGATCTTGCGATCAAGTACGGCATGCTTGGCCTCGAGGGCCGAAAAATGCGCGGTCTGCATGGAAGCGTTCCTCCTACATTGCTGGGCGGGGTAGGGAGTAAAACACGCTCGTCCTTAATTGTCTTCCCCCATTTTGGGCATAATCGACATGCCGAGGGTATTTGAGCGACGGCATGTTTTTGCGGCTCGCGGGGGCCGCGCAATTTGCTAAGGGCAATGCGTGAACGGGGAGCCCATGGACGACACGCAAATCGCCAAGCGTCTGGAAATCCTGCGCGTGGAGCATCGCGATCTCGATTCAGCGATCGCGGCCCTGCTCGATACCGGTTCGACCGATCAACTTCAGATTGCGCGACTCAAGAAGCGAAAACTCCGCCTGCGCGACGAGATCGCGCTTCTCGAGGACCAGATGATCCCGGACATCATCGCCTGACGCCTGCGAGCCTGATCCTTATTGGGACGGCTTTGGCGGCACCCCGCGCAATCCCTATGTCGCCGATGGCCACTTTATGTCACCTATGCTGTACACGAACGGGGGGAACATGAGCGAGCCGCGCATCCACCGACGCCTCATCGATACGCTCTACATCGACGCGATGGTGCTGGCGGATGAGGCGCGGAGCTATTTCGACCAGGGCGGCAAGGCGGATCGCGACGTGCTTGATCCGCTGGCGCGCGTTTCCTTTTCCTGTGAATCGCTGAAGGTCACGACCCGGCTGATGCATGTGATCGCCTGGCTGCTGACCCAGCGCGCAGTCGATTCGGGGGAGATGGCGCCGCGCGACGCGCTCGATCAGTCGCGCCGGCTGGGGCCCGCGCCCGTCAGTGAGCGCGCCGCCGTCGAAGCGATGCCGCCGGCCGCGCAGGCGCTGATCGAGGCGAGCACCGAACTGTATCGTCGTGTGGCCCGGCTCGACCGGGCGCAGGCGGCCAACGATACCGCCGACAGCCCGGCCCGGTCGATGCTTGAGCGCCTGGCGGCCGCCTTCTGACCCTAACGCGGATGAACGCGCTGCGGAGCGGCCCGCCTCAGTCGATCGCCGAGAATCCAAGCCCGCGCAGATACTGGACCTTGATGTTGACCACGGTGACCCCGGGGCCAGCATTGACCGCCGCTTGCTCGAAGGTCGGCTTGGATCGCCCCATCGACCGGTTGGTGGCAACGCCGGCACCATCGCTCCACACGGAAAACTTGTCCCTGCCGATTCGGTTGTGCCGCAGCATCAGCGAAAACCGCCCGGGATGGGGCACGCGCACACAGATCGCCACCTCGCCAGACACCGGCGGTTTCGATCGGGTGCGACGGAATACCCTGCCTTCGGCGAGCAGCGTTTCGTCGGGACGAAGGAAATCGGCCTGAGTGGCCGGATAGAGCTCAAGCCAGACTTCCCCCGTGCGATCCTTCAGGCCCAGAACGTTGACCTGGATCGCGGGGCCGTGGCCAGCCGCGCACAATGCCGCGTCCTCACCGATCGTCTCCGCTGCGAGCGCGGACGGGGCAATGGCCAGTGACACGGCACATAAAACACCGGCAACGGATATAGGCGTCATGAAACATATGTCCGATTGTTGGAAGCAAATGTCCCATAGACGCCGTGGACGGCAGCGATCCTCACTGTTCAGCGCCGAACTCAGCGAGGCGGCGCGACGCCCCGCCGCCGATAGACGAGCAGGCGGTCGATCTCACGCAGCACGGTAAGATCCAACGCGATCATTGGGCATCGGCGCCACCGCGGCGATGCGTCCACTGTGCGGATTCCGCGACGTTAGCCGACATTCGTCGATTTTCGCTCCCGTGGAGTGAGGGTCGGGGCGCGCCATATCGTCTTTAAATCGAGGCACCGGTCGGCGTCGGGACAAAGTTTGGCGGGTATCCGGGGGGAGGCCGCGGTGAACTGGTTCCGATGCCGGCCAACGGAACCTGCCTCGGTTTCGATGGATACGCGCATGTATTTCAATCTCGCTTCGGCTCGCTCCGACCACGCGACGTCAAACGCAGCGCCATCCGCGCTGCCCTGGACCGTCTTGATTCCCTTCTTCAACGAACGGGATTTTCTCTCTGCGACCATCGCGAGCCTGTCCGAGCAGACCCGTCCATTCAGGCTGGTCCTCATCGACAATGGGTCGACCGACGGCAGCGCGGCGATCGCGCGCGCGGAATGCGATCGGCTCGGGCTCGACTATCTGCTGCTGACCGAACGCAAGCCGGGCAAGGTCGCCGCCCTCCGCACTGGCCTCGGCTGGGTGCGCACTCCGTTCGTCGCGACCTGCGATGCGGATACCGTCTATCCGCCGCACTACCTTGCCGAGGCGGAGCGCGTGCTGGGCAAGGATGGATGCGTGGTCGCAGGTGCCTTTTTCGTCGCGCGGGACGCGATGCCGGTCGATATCGCCGCGGAGGGCCGCAAGATCAACGGCGCGGCGCGGCTGTTGCCGCGCCAATGTCATACCGGCGGTGCCGGCCAGGCGTTTCTAACGGTCGCATTGCGTGCGGCCGGCGGGTTCGACCCCGACCGCTGGAACTATGTGCTTGAGGATCACGAGGTCATCCATCGGGTGATGAAGCTCGGGTCGATGCGCTATTCGCATGATTTGTGGTGCGCGCCCTCGCCGCGCGAACGGGATCGGGCCTCGATCCGCTGGACGCTGGTCGAGCGGCTTGCCTATTCGGCGACAGCGCCCTGGGCGGGAGACTGGTTCTTCTACCGTTTCCTCGGCCGCCGGTTGCGGCACCGCCAGTTGCTCAGCCACCATATCCGGGAACGGCGATACCAGAACGTGGAAGGGGCGATTTTTGCCACGACTAATCCTTTGTTCTGACGACTTCGCCTTCTCGCGCGAGGTAAGCCTGACGATTACCGGACTGGCCCAGGCGGGCAAGCTCAACGCCATCAGTTGCATGGCGGTGATGCCCGGCTGGCCGACCGACGCGGCGCTGCTGCGCTATCTGCCCGATCATGTCGAAATCGGCCTGCACCTGACGCTGACGGGAGAGCGCCCGCTTACGGCGATGCCTCGCCTCGCACCTCAGGGCCATCTGCCGGCCATCAACGATCTCGGACGTCTCACCCGGGCCGGCACGGCGCCGCTCGATGAAATCGCGGTCGAGGTTCGCGCGCAATTCGACTCATTCATCCAGGCGCTGGGCCGTCCACCAGCCTTTGTGGACGGCCATCAGCACGCCCACGCCCTCAACGGCATTCGCGATATCGTGCTCGAGGAGACCGCAATCCGAGCGCCGGGCGCGTGGGTCCGCTGTTGCACCGATTCGTTCATCGCGATGATGTCGCGGCCATTTCGCGGCAAGGCGCTGGCCAGCGCGTGGCACTCGCTGGGCCTGAAACGGGATGCGACCAGGCACGGCTTGCGCTGCAACGACAGCTTCGCCGGGCACTATGATTTTGCCAGCGACTACACATCCCTGTTTCCGGTTTTTTTGCGCCGTCCGGGGATGGTTCATCTGGTAATGTGCCATCCTGGGAAGGGTGATCGCGCCAACGACGAGATAGCATCGGCACGGGTGCGTGAAGCCACGGCCTTGCGTGCTCTGTCGATCGCGGACATGGCAGCCGCCGAAGGGCTGGCGTTTCCGGCCTGATCTAGGGGTCGATCGACAGTGGCTGGCGGCGGTCTCAGGGCCATCTTTCTCGAACAGCGGCCAATGCTGCTACGCTTGCTCGTCGCGCGCCTGGGCAATAGCGACGATGCCGAGGACGCGCTGCAGGACATGTGGCTGCGCATCGACCAGCTCGCCGATCGTCCCGTCGCGCAGCCCAAGGCGTTCCTCTACCGGGTTGCGGCGAACCTCGCCACCGACCGCCGCATCGCTGGCGGCCGTCGCGGCGCGCGCGATGCCGCCTGGCTCGACAGCCAGCCCGACGCGGACGAACTGCCCGACGCCGAGCGCGCGCTGATTGCCAGCGACCAGCTCAGGACAGTCGCGGCGGCGGTCGAGGCGATGCCCGAGAGGATGCGGATCGCGCTGCACCGGTTCCGTATCGAAGGCCGGTCGCAACGCACCATTGCCGAGGAGCTGGGAATATCGGTGAGCGGCGTGGAGAAGCTGTTGCAGCGCGCCTATCGTCAAATTCACGATCGCCTCGAAGCGACAGGTGTGGAAGTCGCCTCACCATATCGTCTATCTGATGAAAGGGGCACGAACCGTGCAGGGTGACGAGTCCACTATCATCGACCAGGCGATCGAATGGCATCTCCGCCAGACGGAGATGTCCGATCAGGACTGGGAATCATTCGTGACGTGGCTCGAGATCAGCCCGGCGCATGCGAGCGCCTATGACAGCGTCGTGATGCAGGAACACCTCATCGACCGGACCGACTTCCCGATCGAGGTCGTGCGTCGGGAACTGCCCGCGCGCCGCTGGCCCTGGGCGGTTGGCGGACTCGCGGCGGCAGCCGCGGCGGTGGCGCTCCTCATGCCGCTCGTGACGCCCGCCCGGCCGTCCACCTACGACGTCGCTACCAGGGCCGGGGAGCGGCGCACGCTGCACCTGGCCGACGGCTCCAGGATCGAAATGAGCGGCGACACCCGCCTGCGACTCGACCATAGCCGGCCGCGTCTCGTCGACCTGGAAAGAGGCGAGGCCACGCTGCACGTCCGGCACGATCCCGCCAATCCGTTCACGGTGACGTCCGGTGACCTGACAGTCCGTGATCTTGGGACCGTGTTCAATCTCGCCCGCGATGGAGACCGGCTTGCGGTCGAGGTTTCGTCGGGGTCGGTCCTGTTCCAACCAGATCGCGAATCGGTCGAGCTGGCACCCGGGGATGCGCTGGTCGTCCGTGAGGACAGCCACACGATGACCAGGGCGAAGATATCGCCCGCGTCGGTCGGTGGCTGGCGAACCGGCACGCTGAGCTTCGATGGCGAGCCGCTGGGAAGCGTCTTTGCCTCCATCCATCGTCTCAATGCGACGCAGGTCGTCCTTGAGGGCGGCTTGTCGCAACGGCCGTTTACCGGCATGGTCAAGCTCACGGGAGCCGCCGATCGGGATATACCCCATCTGGCCGCCCTGATCGGGGCGACTTGGCGGCGTGACGGAGACCGATGGATATTGGCGGGTAGCACGGCGCCTTCGCGCTAGGCTGTATCCGGCACTGTTGCTCGCGGCGACCGGCCTGTCGGCGCCGGCAATGGCGCGCGACGTCACTGTAGCGGTACCGGCGACCACCCTCGACAAGGCGCTGACCGCACTCGCCCGAGAGGCGAACGCCGAGATCATCAGCACCGAGGCCGGGCTCCGCACGATCCGCACTCAAGCGGTACAGGGCAGGATGTCGGTGCGGGAGGCGCTGACACGGCTGCTCGCCGACACAGGCTATCGTGCGATACCGATCGGAAGCGGCGGTTATCGAGTCGTACGTGCGCCGGTACGCATCACACCGCGCCGCCGCCCGCCGGCAGGCCCGCCGCCCATCGACCCCGCTGACATCGTCGTTACCGCCAGCAAACAGCGCGTCCCGTTGCTGCGCTATCCGGGCAGCCTGACGTCGATCACCGGCACGCCGACTCTTTCCGCGGCCGGGGTGGGGGATATGGCTGACGTCGCGGTTGTCACGCCCGTCCTGCAAAGCACGCAGCTTGGGGCGGGTCGCAACAAGATCTTCATTCGCGGCGTTGCCGACAGCAGCTTCAACGGCGCCAGCCAGTCGACCGCAAGCATCTATCTGGACGACGTCCAGCTCAGCTATTCGGGCCCGGACCCCGGCTTGCGCCTGTACGATATGCGCGGCATCGACGTGATGGAAGGACCGCAGGGCACGCTGTACGGCGCGGGAGCGATCGGCGGGATCATCCGCCTGACGTCCAATCCGGTGGACCTGCTCGGTACGCATGCCTCGATGGCGTCGGGCGTGACCGCGACACGCGAGGGCGAGGCCGGGTTCGATATAGCCGGCATGGTGAACCTTCCGCTCAAGACCGACGTCGCTGGCGTGCGGGTGGTGGGATATCGCATCCGGGATGGCGGCTATATCGACGATCATGGCCGCGGTCTTTCCGACATCAATCGCACCGACACGACTGGCGGCCGCCTGGCGTTCCGCGTCGATGCGGGCGATGGCTGGCGGATCGATCTGAGCGGCGCCGGCCAGCAGATCGATGCCAGGGACGGGCAATATGCCGAGCTGCCCGAAGGCCCGCTGGCGCGGCGCTCGCGGATTGCTCAACCCTTCAGCAGCCGCCTGCTGTTCGGCCGGCTGGTGATCACCCGTGACTGGGCGAGCGGCTTGCACCTGGTATCGGCATCGGGGCTCGCGGCACTCGACACGTCCGAAGTGTTCGACGCGAGCGCCGCAGTGCCCCCGTCGCCGAACCCGACTAGCTACGATATCGGCAATTCGAAATTGTTGCTGACCCAGGAGACGCGGCTTTCCCGATCGCTCGCCAATGGCGGGTCATGGGTGGCTGGCTTCGCCCTGCTGAGCAATCGCGATGTCCTCTCGCGCACGCTTGGGTCGGCGGGCAGCGAGGCCACCATCATCGGCGTGACCAACGTCACACGGGCGGCGTCGCTGTTCGCCGAGGCGACGATCGCGCTTCGCCGGAGTTTCTCGGTCACGTTGGGCGCGCGCGCGACCGCCGCGCGGATCGATGGCGAGCCTTCCAGCAAACCGCGATCCAACGCGTTCGTGAAGGGACGATCGACCGAGCGGATCGATCCCACCATCGCGCTGTCATGGGTAATCGCACCGCAACTCGCTGCATTCGCGCGCTATCAGACCGGGTATCGGACAGGCGGCCTGGCGGTCGCTCGTGGAATCGGGCGAGTCGCGGACTACAACGCCGACTCGATCACCGTCGGCGAGATCGGTATCCGCAGGCTACGCAGCGGCCAGACCGGCCTGACCTTTTCCGGCAGCTTCTCGATCGCTCGGTGGACCGGCGCCCAGGCGGACCTGATCAATCGGCGTGGACAGCCCTATACCGTCAATCTCGGCGACGCGCAGATCAACTCGCTTGAGGGGATGGTCGGGTGGACCCCTTTGCCGGGCCTCAACGCAAGCGGCACGTTCCTCTATACCCGGAACAGCGTCAGCGCGCCGCTCCCCGGCCAGCCCGCCAGGGACACGAACCGCCTACCCGAGACGCCTTCCTTCGCGGCCCGGGGCAGCCTGTCTTACGAGTGGACCGTCCGGGATGTGACATTCCACTCGCAAGGGTCACTGGGGTATGTCGGCAGTTCCATGCTCGGCACCGGCGACCTGCTCGACGTCAGCCAGGGGAATTATCTGACGCTTGACCTGTCCGGCTCCATGAAGTGGCGCAACATGGAGATATCGCTGGCCGTGGCGAATGCGACGAATGCCACCGCCAATCGCTTTGCGTTCGGCAATCCCTTCACCCTCGCGGCACGCGACCAGGTGACGCCGCTGCGCCCTGTCAATGTGCGGCTGGGGGTGGCAATCAACTGGTAGGCAACCGGCGGAAAACAATCGCCCCGATGCCGATCAGCCGAGTGCGAGCCTCAGTCGCGCGGCCTCGTACTCCCTTTCGAGCCGGTCAACCCGCGCCCCGACGGATTCGACCTTGTCGATCACGCCGATGCCCTGGCCCGATCCCCAGATGTCCTTCCATGCCTTGGCCTTGCTGCCATTGCCGCCACCGAAATTCATGGTCGACAGGTCGCCCTCGGGCAGGTTGTCGGGGTCCATGCCAGCGGCGACGATCGATCCCCGCAGATAATTGCCATGCACCCCGGTGAAGAGGTTCGAATAGACGATGTCAGCGGCCTTTCCGTCGACGATGCCCTGCTTATAGCCGGACTCGGCATTGGCTTCGTCAGTCGCGATGAAAGGCGAGCCGATATAGGCAAGGTCAGCGCCCATCGCCTGCGCGGCGAGCACCGCGTCGCCCGTCGCGATCGAGCCCGAAAGGGCGAGAGGGCCAGTGAACCACTGGCGGATCTCCTGGACGATCGCGAAGGGGGAGAGGCGTCCGGCATGGCCGCCAGCGCCGGCCGCGACCGCGATCAGCCCGTCAGCACCCTTTTCGATCGCTTTCCGCGCGAAACGATCGTCGATGATGTCGTGCAGCGTGA
The DNA here is from genome assembly GCF_028473665.1 of Sphingomonas sp. QA11. Lineage (GTDB taxonomy): Bacteria > Pseudomonadota > Alphaproteobacteria > Sphingomonadales > Sphingomonadaceae > Sphingomonas > Sphingomonas phytovorans. The sequence continues at coordinate 1,762,427 of NZ_CP098774.1, forward strand.
TGCCGCCCCAGCCATGCACTGCCTGGTTGAGATCCTCGCGTGCGCCAAGCGACGTGATGACGATCGGCACCTGCCACTTGGCGCAGGTCGCCAGGTCGGCCTCCAGCCGTTCATTCGAACGGTGCACGATCTGGTTCACGGCGAAAGGTGCGGCCGGGCGGTCGGGATGATCGCGATTGTGCTGCGCCAGTTCCTCGGTGATTCGGTGCAGCCATTCGTCGAGCAGGCTTTGCGGCCGGGCATTGAGCGCCGGGAAGGACCCGACGATTCCCGCCTTGCACTGGGCGATCACCAGTTCGGGGCCGGAGATGATGAACAGCGGTGACCCGATGACGGGCAGCCGGAGGCGATCGAACAGGGGCGGCAAGCTCATCTGCGTTTCATAGCGCAACTGAAATGACTGTCCAGCAGCACGAGTTGCCATGTCGCGGCAATGGCTTATTAGGCCAACACACCGGGATACATTATATCTGGCTTCGGAGTCCTCCTTCATGAAATTCGCCCTCGCGTCGCTGCTGCTGGTCAGCGTCTCAACCCCCGCTCTCGCGGTGGGGCAGCTGCCCGCCAACGTCGCCCCGGTCGCCTACGACATCACGGTAAAGCCCGACGCCAAGGCAATGACCTTTAGCGGTACCGAGACGGTGACGATCGACGTCAGGCAGGCGACGAGCACGATCGTGCTGAATGCGGTCGAGCTGAAGCTGGGCAAGGTGACCTTCGACGGGAAGGACATGCCCTTCGCGATCGACGATACGACCCAGCAACTCACCGTCACCTTGCCCGCGCCGGCCAAGGTCGGCACGCACACGATGAGCTTCGCCTGGGATGGCAAGATCAACACGACGTCCGCGGGCTTCTTCGCGATCGACTACAAGAACCCGGACGGGTCGGCGGCGCGCATGCTCGCGACCCAGTTCGAGGCGCCCGATGCGCGCCGTTTCGCGCCGATGTGGGACGAACCCGCGTTCAAGGCGAAGTTCACGCTCAGCGCGGTCGCTCCGGGCAACCAGACCGCCTTTTCCAACATGCCGGCCGCCAGGGTGACCAACCTCACCGACGGCACGAAGAAATATACGTTCCAGCAGTCGCCCGTCATGTCGAGCTATCTCCTGTTCCTCGGCATGGGCGATGTCGAACGCAAGACGGTGATGGCCGGCAAGACCGAGATTGGCGTCATCACTCGCCGCGGCGTGGTCGACCAGGGCGATTATGCGCTGGCCGAGGCAAAGCGCCTGCTGGTCTATTACAACGACTATTTCGGCCAGCCCTATCCGCTGCCCAAGCTCGACATGATCGCCGGTCCCGGCTCGAGCCAGTTCTTCGGCGCGATGGAGAATTGGGGGGCGATCTTCTATTTCGAACCCGAACTGCTGTTCGATCCCAAGCACGCTACTCAGAGCGGGCGCGACCGGATCTTCACCGTCGTGGCGCACGAGATGGCGCATCAATGGTTCGGCGATCTCGTCACCATGTCCTGGTGGGACGATCTCTGGCTCAACGAGGGCTTCGCCTCGTGGATGGAGAACAAGACGAGCCGCGACCTGAACCCGACCTGGGATGCGCGGGCAAGTGCCGTCGCCTTCGATCGCGAGGGGGCGCTCGGCCTCGATGCCACCTCGGCGACCCATCCGATCATTCGCCATGTCGAGACGGTCGATCAGCTTGGCGAGGCGTTCGACAGCATCACCTACCAGAAGGGCCAGGCCGTTATCGGCATGATGGAATCCACGTTGGGCGACGATGTCTTCCGCAAGGGCATCCGCAGCTACATGGCGAAGTACAAATACGGGAACACCGTGACCGACCAGCTCTGGACGGAACTTGGTGCCGCGGCCGGCAAGCCGGTCGTGGACATCGCGCACGACTTCACCCTGCAGGGCGGCGTGCCACTGGTGAAGCTCACAGGCGCGACGTGCAATGGCGGCACCACCCAGGTGAGCATGACTCAAGGGCGGTTCGGCTATGACGAGGTATCGAAAAAGCCCCAAACCTGGCGCGTGCCCCTGACGCTCGGGCCGATCGGCGGCCCGGTGACCAGCACGATCGTGCAGGGCGCCGTGCCCGCCACCGTCGCGGTCCGGGGTTGCGGCACGCTCGTCCTCAATCGCGACAAGGGCAGCTATGTCCGTGTCCAGTACGACGATGCGAGCCACGCGGCGATCGTGCGCGACTTCAGCAAGATGGCACTGACCGATCAGGTCGGCACGCTCGGCGACGATTATGCCCTGGCACTGAGCGGCGACCAGTCGCTCGACCGCTATCTCGCAGTGCAGGCGGCGGTGCCGCTCGATGCGAGCCCGCTCGACTGGTCGGTGGTTGCGGGCAATCTTCGTTCGCTCACCAATTTTTTCCAGGGTACGCCGCTTGAAGCACCGCTTAGGGCGCGGACGATCGCGCTGCTGTCGCCAGTGATGAAGCGCGTCGGATTCGACGCGAAGGCAGGCGAATCGCCGCTGATCACCAACCTGCGTGAAACGCTGGTCGGCCGGCTCGGCTATAGCGGTGATCCCGATGTCGCGGCGAAGGCACGTGCCTATGTCGCTGCGCTGGCAACCGATCCGAACGCCATCCCGCCGGCGATCCGCGCGCCGATCCTCGGTGTCTATGCGGTGAACGCCACACCGGCCGAATGGGAGGCGCTGTTAGCGATCACCAAGGCCGAGAAGAACCCGGTGACACGCAACACCTATGTGCAGTTGCTCGGCACTGCGCGCGACGATGCCCTGGCGCAACGCGCGCTCGACCTGCTGAAGACGGGCGAGTTCACCAATCCGCAAAAGGCGGGCCTGATCCGTGCGGTCGCCGGGCGGCATCCGGAAATGGCGTTCGATTTCGCCGTGGCGAACAGGGATATGGTAAACGGCCTGCTCGAAACGAGCACCCGATCCAGCTTCATCGTCAGTCTCGGCACGACCTCCAACGATCCGGCGATGCCCGGCAAGATCACGGCCTATGCCGAGAAAAATCTGCCCGAGGCATCGCGAGGAGGTGTCACCCGCGTGCTTTCGGCTATTGCAGTGCGCAAGCAGGGTGCCGACCGTGTGCGTGCCGATGTGGCGAAATGGGTGAGCGCCGGGAACTGACCGTCCCGGTTTTCGGTGAAGTGGGGCGCCTGATCGTCTCTTCGGATATAGAGACGTGAAGGAGTGATATCATGACCCCAGCAGCCCGCGTCCAGGCGGCGATCGAACTGCTCGATTCGATCGTCGTCGCCGCCCGCGATTCAGGGGCCGCGGCCGATACGCTGATCGCGCGCTATTTCGCCGAGCGTCGCTATGCCGGCAGCAAGGACCGGCGTGCCGTGCGCGAACTGGTCTATGCCGTGATCCGCAAGCTCGGCGAACGCCCGGCCAATGGCCGTGTCGCCATGCTGGCGCTGGCGGAAAGCGATCCGGAGATTGCCGGGCTGTTCGCGGGTATCGGCCATGGCCCGGCAGCGATCGGTCCCGACGAGCAGGCCGCGGCGCCGGGGATCGCCCCTGGCTGGATTCTCGCCCTGCTGAAACAATCCGGGCTTGAGGGGGAGGAGCTTCCCGCGCTGATCGACCGCGCGCCGCTCGATATCCGGCTGAACTGGCTCAAGGAGGCTCCCGGCCCGATCGAGGGGGCCGAGCCGATCCCCGGCCTGCCCGATGCGCTGCGCCTGCCGTCGGGTACCAATATCGAAGCGCTCGCCGCCTATCAGGACGGCGCGATCGAGGTGCAGGACGCCGGCAGCCAGATCGTCACCCTCGCGGCAAAGGCTGCGCCGGGCATGCGTATCGTCGATCTCTGCGCCGGTGCGGGCGGCAAGACGCTCGCCCTCGCGGCGCTGATGGGCAATGAAGGTGCGCTGCTCGCGACCGATACCGACCGCGCGCGGCTTTCGCGCCTGACGCCTCGCGCGGCGCGCGCCGGCGTGGAGATTGTCGAGACCCGGCTGCTCGATCCAGGGCATGAAGCGGAGATTCTGTCCGACTGGGCGGAGAGCGCCGACTGCGTGCTGATCGACGCGCCCTGCTCGGGCACCGGCACCTGGCGGCGCAATCCGGAAGCGCGGTGGCGGCTGACACCGGAACGGATCGACCGGCTCACCCATACCCAGCGCCATGTCCTGGAAACGGGTGCCGCGCTGGTGAAGCCCGGCGGCGCGCTGGTCTATATCGTCTGTTCGCTGCTTGATGAGGAAGGGACGAACCAGATCGCCGCTTTCCTTGCCGGGCATCCCGAATGGCGTGCTGATCCGGTAGTGCTTCCGGCTGGTCGCCCCCATGGCGCAGGGGTTAGGCTCACGCCCGCGCATGACTCAACCGACGGGTTTTTTGTCGCAAGACTGCAACGTGCGTGCTAGCCAGAGGCATCGTGCCGAAGCTGGAGTTGATCATGCGTTATTCGTCCGTCGCCGCCGCTGCTGCGCTGACGCTTCTTGCGATCTCCACCTCGCTTCACGGCCAGCGCCCCGACGATCAGGTCGATCCGCGCTCGATGGCGCTGCTCGCGAAGGGCAAGGCCGCACAGGCGGCCGGTAATCTCGACGGCGCCACTGATGCGCTTGAATCCGCCCTTGCGGTCGATCCGCGCAATCGTGCCGCCTTCGTATCGCTCGGCCAGGTCGCTGAAGAGCGTGGCCTGCCGGGCAAGGCGATCCGCCTCTACCGCGAGGCGCTGCTGCTCGAGCCCAACGACGTTTCGGCGCTGAAGGGGCAGGGCGAGGCCCTCGTCGCCAAGGGCGCCGTCGCGCGTGCCAAGGACAATCTCGCCAAGATCCGCACTATCTGCGGCAAGGCAGGCTGCACCGACGCGACGGTGCTGGCGGCGACCATCGCCAAGGGCCCGCCGATCGCGACCGCTTCGGTAGAGATTCCGACGGCCAAGCCTGCCGCGAAAGAATAGGGCATCAACGCCGGCGATGCAGGGTTTAGCTGAGCACGCGCGCCAGCTCGACGAACTCGGCCACACTGACGGTCTCCGCCCGGCGAGTCGGCTCGATCCCCACGGTTTCCAGCGCGTCGAGTGCCCCATGAACCGATTTCAGGCTCTGGCGGAGCATCTTGCGCCGCTGGCCGAAGGCGGCGGCCGTCAGCCGTTCAAGCACGCCAAAGTCAACGCCCGGCGAAGCCTCCTCCGGGACAATGTGCACCACGGCTGACATCACCTTGGGTGCTGGCGTGAAGGCCGAGCGGTGCACCGGCATCGCTAGCTTCGCACTGCTGCGCCACTGCGCGATCACCGCGAGCCGGCCGTAGTGATCGTCGTCGGTCTTCGCGACGATGCGCTCGGCGACCTCTTTCTGGAACATCAGGGTCAGGCTTCGCCACCACGGCGCCCATTCGGCCGACAGCCAGCGCACCAGCAGCGCCGTACCGATATTATAGGGGAGGTTGGAGGCGATGTGCGGCTTGTTCTCGAACAGCGGCACGGCGTCGATCTCAAGGGCATCGCCCTCGATCACACGCAGCCGGCCCGGATAGAAGTCGCCGAGTTCGGCCAGCGCCGGAATGCAGCGCCGGTCGCGCTCGATCGCGGTCACCTTTGCCCCCGCGGCGAGCAAGGCGCGCGTCAGGCCACCCGGGCCCGGGCCGATTTCAAGCACCTCGGCATCGGCAAGGTCCCCCGGAATCCGGGCGATCCGCGCAAGCAACTGCGCATCGAGCAGGAAATTCTGCCCGAGCGCCTTGCTCGCGGCAAGGCCGTGGCGTGCGATGACGTCACGGAGGGGAGGAAGGGTAGGGCTCACGCTCCGGCGGCGGCGCGACGTTCCGCGGCGCTCGCGGCGAGCCGAATTGCCGCAATCGTCGCGCCGGGCTCGGCCCGGTCCTTTCCCGCGATACCGAAGGCTGTGCCATGATCGGGCGAGGTGCGCACGATCGGCAGGCCCAGCGTGATGTTCACGCCTTCGTCGAAATGCAGTGTCTTCAACGGCACCAGCGCCTGATCGTGATAGCAGCAAATCGCCGCGTCATAGGTTGCCCGCGCCCGCTCGTGGAACATGGTATCGGAAGCGAACGGCCCGGTCGCGTCGATCCCTTCCTCGCGGAGGATCTCGATCGCGGGGATGATGAAGTCGATTTCCTCCCGGCCGATCGCGCCGCCTTCGCCCGCATGCGGATTGAAGCCGGCAAAGGCCAGGCGCGGGATCAATATCCCGAAATTGCGGATCAGCCCGCGCGCCGTCGCGCGCGCCTTGGCCACGATCAGATCGATCGACAGCAGCCCGGAAACGCTCGCCAGCGGTACATGAGTAGTGACCGGCACCACGCGCAGGCTTGGGCCGGCGAGCATCATCACCGCATTCTCGCCAGCGATGCCGCACCGCTCGGCAACGAATTCGGTCTGGCCGGGATGCGTGAATCCGATCTGGTAGAGCTGGGCCTTGGAAACCGGTCCGGTCACCAGCGCGCGGGCAGTGCCTGACCGTGCCAGCCCCGCGGCGATTTCAAGCGCGTGCAGCGCGCAACGCGCGCCGTCGACATCGGGGATGCCGGGGGTGATCTCGCCCCCGTCTTCGACGTTCAGCACCGGCAGTGCGGAGGTGAACACATCGTTCGCCTCGGCCGGGTCGAAGATCCGTTCGACCGGCCCGTGCCACACCGCGCTGATGGCGCGCACGTCGCCGACCGCGAAGAACGGTGCAAGCTGCTCCCGCTCGCGCGCGGCCCATGCCTTGGCGATCACTTCGGGGCCGACCCCGGCCGGATCGCCCATGGAGACCGCCAGTGGCGCGATCATCGCGAAAACGCTCCCTTAGCGATATTCGATCACGGCATCGCGGCGAAGATCGCGCAGCACGCCCTGCGCGCGCAGGTTGACCCGCTGCTGTTCGATACGGCTCTGGACCTGGTCGGCCTGGGGCAGCGCAGCGGTCTGCGGATCGTCACGGCCGCACAGCACGAGCGTGCGCACGCCCTCGGTGGGCGATCCGAACCAGGGCGTCGCCTCGCCGATCTGCATCTTGAGCACCATTTCCTGAAGGCGGGCTGGCAGGTCGCGCGCCTTTACCGAGGCATTGTCCACCACCTCGGCGTTCAGTTCGCCGGCCACCTTGGCGACATTGCCGCAACCCTGCATGGCATGGGTTACCTTCTCCAGCTGGGCGACACGCTCGCCGGCCGATGCCTGGGTCATGCCCGGGGGAAAGCGGACCGTCAGCTGCTTCAGGGTGAGCTGAGCGTCACGCGCATCGGCCATCAGCACCTGCCGCTTGTCGACCAGATAGAGGATGGAGAAACCGCCCGGCACCTCGATCGGCCCGGCAACCTCGCCGACACCCATCTTCTGCGCTGCCTCGGCCAGGCTCGGGGGCAGGTAGGTGAGCTGGCTGGTGCTGACCCAGTCAAGATCGCCCTGCGTGCTGCGCGTCGACGCATCGGAAAACTGAGTATAATATTCAAAGGGTTTGCCGCCCTTTTCGATATCCTGGATCATCTGGCGCATATTGTCGAAGACCTGCTGGGCGCGGTCAGGCCCCGCCGCGAGATAGATCTCCTTCAGATGATATTCGTTGCTGCCCTGCGCGGCCTTCAGGCGCTCGATGATGCCCTTGACCTCTTCCTCGCCGACATTGACGAACGGTTCCACCCGGCGACGAAGATAACGGTTCCAGGCCAGATCGGCCTCGATCTGGCGCCGCAGCGAGCGGTCGGACGAGCCGACGCTGCGCAGATAGGCGCGCATATCCGCCTCCGACTTGCCGAACTGCTGCGACACGCGGGCAAAGCTCTGGTCGATCTCGTCCTTGGTCACGACGATCTCGTTGGTCCTCGCCTGCTGGATCTGCAGCGTCTCGTCGATCAGGCTGCGCAGCACCTGGAGCCGAAGCCGGTCATGTTCCTCGGGGTTCAGCTTCAACTGGTTCGCCGCAACGATCAGGTTGATGCGCTGATCGACATCCGTGCCGGTGATGACGGCTTCGTTGACGATCGCCGTCGCCTTGCGGATATTGGGATCGAGCTTTCCGAAGATCTGCATGTTCTCCGGGATATTGAGTCCGACGGTCGGCACGCTGTTGTCGCTGACGGTCTGGGCCGGGAGGCCGCTGGTCACACCGACGATTGCCAGCAGACCTGCGCTCGCCATGCCGATCCTGCGCCCGATACCGGCCGTCTTGTTCTTCGAAATCATCACGTTTTCAAAATCCCATCCCGCGCCGTCGCAATCTGGCCTATTGTTCCACCATTGCTGAACCGGCGCTTAGCGGCCCAGATCGCTGTTCGATCGTCCTGAAGTGCAGTTTCCAACCCCAGCGTCTAGCGCCCCAGATTCTTGAACGCCAGCGAGAACAGGAAGCTGTTGCCGGCGCGGGCATCGCCGGTGTCTTCGTAATTGCGCCGCCAGGTCAGCCCGAGGCGAAGACAATCATCCTCATAGGTGACGCCAATGCGGTGGCGGACCGGAGAGAAGCCGTTGGACAGCGACAGCGGATCCTCGGCGCGGTCAGTAAGGTCGATCACGACCGATCCGAACGCCGACCAGAAACGTGCGAACTGGATTCGACCGGCGACACGGGCTTCCTCGCGGTCCTGCAGATCCTCCAGCGTCGTACCGATATCGCGATTGAGCCGGAGATAGCCGAGCAGCACATAGGTGCTGCGCGACCCGATCGTCGCGTCGATCTCGTTGCGGCGCACCGCGAAGCTGTCCTTGTCGAGCCGGTAACGATGCGTGATCGACACGAAATCGCGGAACCTCAATTCTGTCCGGCCGACGATATCGGACGTGCGGTCGCTCAGGCCGGTGCCTTGCGGGAAGAGGGAAGAGCGATTGTCGAGCCGATAGCTTTGCCCGACCGTCGTATTCATCGAGAAGCCCGGCAGGTCGACCGCCCAGTCGACGCCATAAGTGACCCGGCTCGAATCCTCGAACCGATCATAACCGGCGAAGCGATTGAGCGCGAACAGGTTGGAATCCTCGAGATCCACCGCGCGAGAATCCTCGTTGGGGATGCCAAGATTCTCCGTCTTCGGCGCGGCGACGATCTGGAATCGCGGCGTCAGGCGCTGCGTGCCGCCCAGGAAGGATCCGATCAGGGGATATTTCACGTCGATCGCGAACGCCCCCATCGCCCGGGTCTGGAAACCCTCGTCGCCGCGATAGCTGGCGACCGTCGTCGCGAGCGTGTCGCTGGCATTGTACATGTCGCCGCGGACATAGGCGGTGAACGTCACCTCCTGTCCCCACGGCGTCAGCTTGCGCAAATCCCATTGCGCGCTGGCGAAGGCGCGCTGGGTATCCTGTCCCGCGGAGCGGGTGATCGCCAGGGTATTGAGCTCGAATTCGAACTTGCCGCCGAGCAGGCCCTCGTTCACCCGCCGGCGATAGTCGATCTCGGGCAACGCGATCGGCTGAAGCCCCTGGCGGTCGTTGACGCGCAGCGTCTGCACGAACCAGCCGGCCGCCGAGAAATAGCTGTCGGCATCGATCCGCTCGACCTTCGCCGTGGTGCGCAGCCGATCGTCGTTGGAGATGTCGTAGCGGCGCAGGAAGGTGCGGTCGGTGGTCAGGCGCAGCGATCCACTGATGCTCCAGTTCGGATCGAGCTGATAGCGCGCCACGCCGTCGAGATAGCCTCGGAACGCCTGCTCGGTGCTGGTCGGTGTCGTCGTCAGCAGGTCGTCGCTGCGGCGGCTCACCGTGGCATAGGCGCCAACCTTGAACGCCCCCTTCGAGCCCAGCGCGCTATAGTCCGCCTGGAGCATCGGCAGCACGGCGCTGTACACTCGCGGCGTGATGGTCAGGGCCCGATTCGGGCCGAATGCGAAGAAATAGGGCTGGGCGAACTCGAATCCGTTGACGCCATTGTAGCGGAACGTCGGGCTCAGCAGGCCGCTGTCGTTCTCCCCACCGGCCGGATGCGAGAAATTGGGCAGCGGCAGGGTAGGCAGGCCGAACAGGTTGATCTGGGCGCTCTTGTAATAAATCCGGTTCTTGTCCGGCCGGTACACCACCCGCACGGCGGTGATCTTCCACGACGGTTCCTTGGGACAGCCGGTCGAGGTCGTCACGGCGCAGGGCGTATATGCTGCATCGTCCAGCGTGACCGTCTCGTCCAGCGCGCGGGTACCGCGCCGTGCCGCGAGCCGCCCGCCACGCTCGAGCACGACGAGCATGTTGTCGACCACGCCGTCCTTGAGTGAATCGGTCAACTCGATCGAATCGCCATAGGCGGTGTCGCCACCCGGATTGACCACCACGATATTGCCGGTGGCGAAGACCTTGCCGGTCTTGCGGTTCCAGGTGACCTTGTCGGCGCGGAGCCGGTCTCCGCTGCGATACATGCGAACGTCGCCTGTCGCGATCACCGTGTCGCTATCGTTGAGATATTCGAGCTCGGCGGCGCTGAACTGCACCTGGTCGTCCGCCGGCTGCGTTTCGGCAGGCGGCGGCAGCGGCACGGCGGGAATCTGCAGGTCCTGCGCATGCGCGGCGGTGCCGAGCCACAGCGCGAAGGGAAGGGCGCAGGTTGCGAGAAGATCGGAACGCTTCACGTTGGAAAAAACACCTCCAAGCGCGCCGGATGCGGTCGCGATGATGCTGCCCTATCGCACCCGACGCCGCGCGCTGCAATCGTGGCGGTGCTTTGCCAGCGCGATGCGGGTGGCCTAGAGGGCTACGACTCAAACCAAGAAGCCGAAAATCGAGGTTCCCATGCAGATCAGTTTCTCCACGATTCCTTCCGCCGCCGTGCTGGCGCTTCCCGTGGAGAAGGACGGTCTCGACCGGCTGACGACGACCGCGCTCGATGCGGATGCGCTCGGCGTCGTGAAAGGAGCGGCCCGTGCGAGCCGCTTCGACGGAGAGACCGGCGTCTTGGTCGAAGCCTTTGTGCCGCACGCCGGCGGCGTTCGCCGGGTCCTGTTGCTTGGCACGGGCGCCGGCAGCGAAAGCGATTATGAACGGGCCGGCGGCGCGCTGACCGGTCGGCTCCTGACCTCCGGCGTGGAAGCGGTCGCAGCCGATTTCGGTTCCGCCGGCGCGACCGCCAAGGCGGTTGCGCGGTTCGCGGGCGGCGCGGCGCAGCGCGCCTGGCGACTCGACATCTATCGTACCAAGCTACCCGAAAAGTCGAAGCCGACGCTGAAGTCGCTCACCCTGCTCAACACGCCCGAGGGCAGCGAAGCAGCCTGGGCCCCGCAAAAGGCGTTGACCGAGGGGCTTGAACTGACCCGCACGCTGGTGGCCGAGCCGCCGAACGTCATCTATCCCGAAAGCTTCGTCGCGCGGGTGCTGGCCGAAACCGAGGGCCTCGGCCTCGAAGTGACCGTACTCGGCGAAGCCGAGATGGCGGAACTCGGCATGGGCGCGCTCCTCGGCGTCAGCCAAGGCTCGGCCCGTGACGCGCGGCTGCTCGCGCTCAAGTGGAATGGCGCGGGGGAGGGCGATCCGTCGCTGGCGCTGGTCGGCAAGGGCGTTACCTTCGACACCGGCGGCATCTCGCTCAAGCCCGGCGCAGGCATGGAGGACATGAAGTGGGACATGGGCGGCGCCGGGGCGGTCGTCGGCACCATGAAGGCACTTGCTTCGCGCAAGGCGAAGGCCAACGTCATCGGCGTGTGCGGGCTGGTCGAGAACATGCCCGACGGCAATGCCATCCGCCCGGGTGACGTGCTGACCTCGATGTCAGGCCAGACGATCGAAGTGCTCAACACCGACGCCGAAGGCCGGCTGGTGTTGTGCGACGCGATCACCTGGGTCCAGCGCACCCATCATCCCAAGACCATCGTCGATCTTGCCACGCTGACCGGCGCGATGATCATTAGCTTGGGTAACGAGCATGGCGGCTGCTTCTCGAACGACGATTCGCTGGCCGACCAGCTGCTCGCGGCGGGCAAGGCGTCGGGCGATTTGCTGTGGCGCTTCCCGCTGTCCGATGCCTACAACAAACTGATCGACTCGCCGATCGCCGACATGAAGAATGTCGGCCCGCGCGGTGCCGGCTCGATCACCGCGGCACAGTTCCTCCAGCGCTATATCGATACGGGCGTGCGCTGGGCGCATCTCGACATCGCCGGCATGGTCTGGGCCGAGAAGCCCGGCGCGACCTGGGACAAGGGCGCGACCGGATATGGCGTTCGCCTGCTCGACCGGTTCGTGGCCGACAATTTCGAAGGGTAATTCGGCAGGTTTTCGGGAGGGTTTTGTCACACAAGCCAACAGAGATGCTGTTGGAGTTTTCTACTAAACACCTGATTTTATAGAAAATATATTCTGGTTCATTTTCGAATGCTCCCGGACAGGTGTGACAAAATCCTCCAACTTTTGCCGAGTTTGGCGGACAGGAAACGATGCAGGTCGACTTTTATCATCTGACCGCCCAGCCGCTCGACCGAGTCCTGCCCCGTATCGCGGAACGGGTAGTTGAGACCGGCGCCCGGCTGCTGATCGTCGCGGAAAGCGCGGTACAGCGCATCTCGCTCGACAAACTGCTCTGGACCTATGCGCCGGAGAGCTTCCTCGCCCATGGCCAGGCTGGCGGGAAGGGCGATACCCTCCAGCCGGTCCTCATCGCGAGCGCGCCGGAACCGGCCAATGGCGCGCGCAATATCGCGATCGCCGACGGCGTCTGGCGCGAGGAGGCGCTTGGTTTCGATCGTGCCTTCCATTTCTTCGACGGCGATCGGATCGCCGAGGCGCGCCTTGCCTGGAAGGGCCTTGCCGATCGCCCCGGAATCGAACGCCGCTATTGGAAGCAGGGCGAGAGCGGCAAATGGGAACAGGCGGCCTGAGCGCTCCCATCGGCCTTGCATCCCGGCCGGCTCCCGCCTAGGGGAGCCGCGACTTTTCCGCCCCACCAAAGACAGGAGCCCGTGACCGTCATGGCCGCGAACCGTACCTTCTCGATCATCAAGCCCGATGCCACCCGCCGCAACATCACCGGCGCCGTCACCAAGATGCTTGAAGAGGCCGGCCTGCGCGTCGTCGCCTCAAAGCGCATCCAGATGACCAAGGAACAGGCCGAGGGCTTTTACGGCGTTCACCGCGAGCGTCCCTTCTTCAACGACCTCGTTGCTTTCATGATCTCCGGCCCGGTGGTCGTTCAGGTGCTCGAGGGCGAGAATGCCGTTCAGCGCAACCGCGACATCATGGGCGCGACGAACCCGGCGAACGCCGATGCCGGCACGATCCGCAAGGAACTGGCCGAATCGATAGAGGCGAACTCGGTCCATGGTTCGGATTCGGACGAGAATGCAGCGATCGAAATCGCCTATTTCTTCAAGCCCGAAGAGCTGGTCGGCTGAGATGAGCTGGCGGGTGCGACAGGCTAGCGCGGCGGATGCCGCCGCGCTGTCGCTTGTCGCATCCGCTACTTTCCTCGAAACCTTCGCCGGCTTGCTCGGCGGCGACGACATCGGCGCCCATTGCGCCGCGAACAACACGCCTGAAAAATTCACCACCTGGGCGAATGATGCGCGCGGCGCCGTGACCATCGCCGAGGTCGAAAATGGCCATGCCCCCGTCGGTTACGCGGTACTGACCGTACCCGACCTGCCCGTTGACGCCGGCCCGGCCGATGTCGAACTCAAGCGCATCTACACTCTCTCGCTCATGCACGGCAGTGGCCTTGGTCCCGCGCTGATGGAAACCGCGGTCGATCATGCCGTTCGGCTTGGTCGCAAGCGTATCCTGCTCGGCGTCTATGGCCGCAACCTGCGTGCTCAGGCCTTCTATAAGCGCCAGGGCTTCCAGGTGATCGGCGAACGCAAATTCCAGGTGGGCACTACGTTTCACGACGATGTGATCTTCGCGCGGGACATTTAGGAACTGTCTCCGGGGGACGAGGCAGGTGCTTCTACCCCGCAGGCTTGGGCTTCTCCCGCGCCCACAATGCTTCCAGCCGCGCCGGCTGCGACGTCCGTTCCCGCAGCATGATTCCCTTCAGTCGCAACGCTCGCCCGCGCAACAGGCGGCCCTCGGTCCGCCAGACCACGTCATAGATCGCGCTGTCGCTACGCTGCTTGTCGGCATCCCAATAACTGCTGGTGATCAGCACGGGCAGACGCCCCTCGCGGGCATCCGCCCCCTTGTCGGTCGCTTTAAGGATCGCGTCGGCGAACCAGTCGGCCTCGATGCGCGGTTCCAGGATGCTCGACTGGTTGCCCACCCCCAAAGCGGCGGGGAAACGGATATCGACGCTCTGGATCGGATGGTTTTCATCCTTCAGCGCCAGCCGCGCGCCGCCATGTTCCGGTGCCGCCGTCAACAGCACAAGCGTACGCGCCTTGCTCTCGTTCGCTTTTTCGACCTGCTTTCCCTGTTCGTCGGCGCGGCGATCAGACCAGTTCATCCACAGGCTGAGCGCGGCGATCAACAGGCCGGCGACGCTAACGATTTCGGCCAATGTAACCCAGCGCCGTCGCGTCGCCGCTGCCTCGGCACGCTCGACCGCCTGCTGAACCGTGCTTTCGACAACGGGGTCGCGGCGGGGAGCCGCAGGGGGAACGGAATCCGGTTCAGCAAGAGGCGAGGGGGCCGGAATGTCGTCGTTCATCTTCCACGTGCCTCAAGCAATTTGCGCGGCGCCACCAGTTCCCAGCTTGTCGCGATGCGGTCGCCGACATGGTCCCAGTCAGTCTCGCCGGTGTCGAGCCGTAGGCCGATCCAGCCGGCATGGCCGATATAGGCCGGCACATAATAGAGATCGGGGTCCATCTCGACGAGCATGGCCTGCTCCTCGAGCCCGCTGGTCTTGACCTGCACGGCGGTGCGATCGTCGCCATGGTGGTTGTGCGAAAAAGAGGCGAAGACCTTGCCCTTCTCGATGAAGAAGGTCGGCGCGCCGTGCGAGATTTTCTCGACGGCGCAGGGCAGGGCCATGCAGATTTCGCGGACCTTGGCGAGAACGGGCTCGGGATCGGGACTCATCGCATCGCGAAGTCTGCCAGAACCTTCGGGTAAAGGCGATGCTCTTCGGCGAGCACGCGTGCCGAGAGGCTCTCGACGGTATCGGCCGGCAGGATCGGCACCTCCGCCTGCCCGAGCACCTCGCCGCCATCTAGTTCCTCGGTAACGATGTGCACCGAGCAACCGGCAACCGCGTCGCCTGCCTCGATGGCACGCTGGTGCGTGTCGAGGCCCTTGTATCTGGGCAGCAGCGAAGGATGGATATTGATGATTCGCCCGCGCCAGCGCGAGACGAAATCATCGGAGAGCAGGCGCATGTAACCGGCTAGGGCGATGATCTCCACACCGGCATCGCGAAGTGCCGCGTCGATTGCGGCTTCATATTCGGCCTTGGGCATGCCCTTGGGCGATTGAGCGAATGTCCTGAGGCCGGCGTCGCGCGCCCAGGCCAGGCCGGGCGCGTCCGGCTTGTCCGAGGCGACGATGCCGATTTCATACGGGCTGGCTGGATCGTTCGCGGCTTCGGCCAGCGACATCATGTTCGATCCGCGCCCCGAGATGAGGATGCCGACCTTGCGCCTCACTTCTGCCCTCTCGCTTGCAGGAGGGGGTGGAGGGTACCGCCAACGGCACCACTCACGACAGGCCGGGAGCCTGCCCCCGGCCCCTCCCGCAAACGGGAGGGCAGAAGACTACGCCTCATGCGTCGCCGACCATGCCGCGCGGGCGCTCCATGCCTCGTCACTGCCGAAGACGGTGCATCCCCGTGCGCCAGCCTCGATCGTTCCAATCGCGAACACCGTCTCGCCCGCCGCTTCGAGCGCCTGCTTCACGCCATCGGCCTCATCGGCGGCCACCACGGCAACCATCCCGATCCCGCAATTGAAGGTCCGCGCCATCTCTTCCGGCTCGATCGCCCCCTGGCCCTGCAGGAACCCCATCAGCCGCGGCTGTGGCCACGCATCGGCGTCGATTCGCGCGTGAACGCCTTCGGGCAGCACGCGCGGGACATTCTCCAGCAATCCGCCGCCGGTGATATGCGCCAGCCCCTTGATCCGCTTTTCGGCAAGCAGCGGCAGCAGTGATTTCACATAGATGCGTGTCGGCGCCATCAGCGTGTCGATCAGCATCACGTCCTGGTCGAACAGGGCGGGGCGATCGAGCTTCCAGCCCCGATCAGCCGCAAGCCGGCGCACCAGCGAGAAGCCGTTCGAATGCACGCCCGACGAGGCTAGGCCAAGCATCACGTCACCCGGCGCGATCGCAGCGCCGGTCAGCACCCGATCCCGCTCGACCGCGCCGACGCAGAAGCCGGCGAGGTCATAGTCGCCCTCGGCATACATGCCCGGCATTTCCGCCGTCTCCCCACCGATCAGCGCGCAGCCCGCCTGCTTGCAGCCCTCGGCGATCGAGGCGACGACTCGTTCGGCAACCGCCGCGTCGAGCTTTCCGCTTGCATAATAATCCAGGAAGAACAGCGGTTCGGCACCCTGAACGATCAGGTCGTTGACGCACATCGCGACCAGATCGATCCCGACCCCGTCGTGACGGTCATGGTCGATGGCAAGCTTCAGCTTGGTCCCGACGCCGTCATTCGCCGCGACCAGCAGGGGATCGACGAAGCCGGCCGCCTTGAGATCGAAGAAGCCGCCAAAGCCGCCCAGGTCGGCATCGGCGCCGGGCCGTCGGGTCGACTTGGCCAATGGCGCGATCGCGCGCACCAGCGCGTTGCCCGCGGCGATAGAGACGCCCGCCTGGGCGTAGGTGTAAGGACCATTGTCCCGTTCAGTGTCGCTCATTCCGGTCGCCTAGCCATATCCTGCTTGGATTTCCACGTCTGCTTCGCCAAAAGGGCCCGCAATGAACTCCCGCCGCCTTGTCCGTCTGCTTCCGATCGCCCTGACGATCGCCGTCACCGGTGGAATCGTGCTGGCGCAGGATGAAGAAGGCAGCAGCCCAGCCGTGTCGGCCGGCGACGGTTCCGGCAGCTATGAAGTGAGCGGCGTCAACGTGGACGTGACCGGCAAGACCGCCGACGCGGCCCGCACCGGGGGCTGGCGCATTGCCCAGCGCAAGGGCTGGCAGATGCTGTCGCAGCGGCTCGGCGGGGACGGTAGCCTGGTCTCCGACGGCACGCTCGATTCGTTGGTATCTGGCATCGTCGTCGAGAATGAACAGATCGGCCCGAACCGCTATGTCGCCCGACTGGGCGTGCTGTTCAGCCGCGCCCGCGCCGGCGCCCTGTTGGGAGTCGCCGGCCGTACCATGCGCTCGGCACCGATGCTCACCATCCCGATCGAATGGTCGGGCGGGGCCGGACCGGCGTTCGAGCAGAAGACTCAGTGGCAGGAAGCATGGAACCGCTATCGCACCGGGAACAGTGCGATCGATTATGTGCGACCGGCCGGTTCGGGCCCAGATTCGCTGCTGCTCAATGCCGGGCAGGTGGGCCGGCCGGGCCGGGCGTGGTGGCGGACGATCCTCGATCAATATGGCGCATCCGACGTCCTCGTCCCCATGGTCCGTCTTTCCCGCCAATGGCCGGGCGGCCCGATCATCGGCGTGTTCGAAGCACGGCACGGCCCCGACAACCATATCATCGCCCGCTTCACGTTGCGCGTGGGCAATGGCGACGCGTTGCCGGTGCTGCTCGATGCCGGTGTGAAGCGGATCGACGACGCCTATCAGGCGGCGCTTCGCAACGGCACGCTCCGCACCGACCCGACGCTTTCCTCGCGCCCGCCTGAGCCGACTCCGGTCGTCGAGGAAGAAGCCCCGGGTGAGAGCGCGGTCGAAACCAACGATGCCGTCCAGATATCCGGTGGCGTTGCGATCAATATCCAGGTCGATACCCCCGGCGCTGCGTCGGTATCGGCAACCGAGGCAGCGCTCCGGAATATTCCGGGCGTGCGCTCGGCGCTCACCACCAGCCTTGCGCTCGGCGGCGTCTCGGTGATGCGAGTCAGCTTCGATGGCGATCCGGCCACGCTCAGGCCGCTGCTCGAAGCCCGCGGCTGGGCGGTCCAGGGAACGGGAACGACACTGCGTATCCGGCGAGCCGGCGCCCCTTCGCAGGGCGTGACAGCGCCGCCGGCGGAAAACGCGACTAGCGGATGAGCCAGATCGCGCTGCCATTTGATTGGCCGCCGGATCCGCGCGACGATGAGTTTCTCGTCAGCGATTCGAACGCGCGCGCCGTCCAGCTGCTTGAACGCTGGAGCACATGGCCGGTGATGGCTGTCGTGCTCACCGGGCCGCGCAAGTCCGGCCGAAGCCTGCTCGCGCGGATTTTCGCCGCGAAGAGCGGCGGCGAGATCATCGACGACGCCGAACGCCAGAGCGAGACGGCGATCTTCCACGCCTGGAACCGGGCGCAGGAAAGCCGGCACCCGCTGGTCATCGTCGCCGATGCCGGACCGCCCGAATGGACGATCAAATTGCCGGATCTTCGTTCACGCCTCACCGCCAGTCCGATCGCCCGAATCGGGCCGCCCGACGAGGCGCTGATGCAGGCCCTGTTCGAGCGGCAGTTCCTGCGGCGCGGCCTGGATGCCCGCCCAGACCTGATCCAGTGGCTGATTCTTCGCGTCGAACGAAGCCATGTCGCCCTCCTGCGCACGGTCGATGTGCTCGATCAGGCAGTCCTCGCCCGCCACAAACGCTTGTCGATTCCGCTCGCGCGCGCCACATTGGCTGAAGCGGGGCTGATTGCCGGTCGCGCACCCGAATTACCGATCGAGAACCTATGACACGGCCCGCCCATATCGTGCGTCTGGACGATGACGACGATCCGTTCGTCAGCGAAGGCAGCGACCGCTACTTCAACCGCGAGCTTTCCTGGCTGGCCTTCAACCGGCGCGTGCTGGAAGAGGCATGCAACCCGGCGCATCCGCTGCTTGAGCGAGTCCGGTTCCTGTCCATCTCGGGTTCGAACCTCGACGAATTCTTCATGGTGCGAGTCGCTGGGCTGAAGGGGCAGCAACTTCAGGACGTCGACCGCCTCTCGGTCGACGGCATGTCGTCGCGCCAGCAACTCGCCGCGATCGTGGCGGAGGCCGACGAACTGGTCGAAAGCCAGCGCTCGGTCTGGCGCGATCTGCGTCATGAGCTTGCCGAAACCGGGATCGAGGTGCTCGGCTCGAAGACGATCGACGCGGCGGTCACGCCCGAGGAGCTGGCCTGGCTCGAGACCCATTTCCGCGAGCAGATCTTCCCGATCCTGACGCCCCAGGCGCTCGATCCGGCGCACCCGTTCCCGTTCATGCCCAACAAGGGGCTGGCGGTGATGTTCGATCTGGTCCGCCTGTCCGATAACGAGCCGATTCGGGAGCTGGTCATGCTGCCGGCACCGATGGCGCGATTTGTCCGGCTTCCGGGCGAGCGAGCGCGTTATGTCGCTGCCGAATCGCTGGTGAAGCGCTTCTCGTCGCTCGTCTTCCCCGGATATCGCGTCGAGGGTGGCGCTGAGTTCCGCGTGCTGCGCGACAGCGATATCGAGATCGAGGAAGAGGCCGAGGATCTCGTCCGCTACTTCGCCAACGCGATCAAGCGGCGCCGCCGTGGCCGCGTCATCCGTCTCGAGCTGGAAAGCGGCATGCCCGAGGGCCTGTCCAAGGCCCTGCGCGACGAGCTTGGCGGGGCCGACGCCTTTGTCACCGAAAGCGGCGCGTTCCTCGGCGTGGGCGATCTTGAATCGATCGTCGACGAGGATCGGCCCGACCTCAAATTCCCGCCCTATAGCCCGCGTTTCCCCGAGCGGATTCGCGAATTCAACGGCGACTGTTTCGCGGCGATCCGTGCCAAGGACATCGTCGTCCATCACCCCTATGAGAGCTTCGACGTGGTGCTCGCCTTCCTGCGGCAGGCAGCGGGCGATCCCGATGTGGTGGCGATCAAGCAGACACTCTATCGCGCCGGTAAGCAGCCAGCCGTCATCAACGCGCTGATCAACGCGGCCGAAGCCGGCAAGTCGGTCACCGCGGTGGTCGAGCTCAAGGCGCGCTTCGACGAGGAGCAGAACCTGCTCTGGGCCTCGGCGCTGGAGCGCGCGGGCGTGCAGGTCGTCTATGGCTTCATGGAGTGGAAGACCCACGCCAAAGTCTCGATGGTGGTCCGGCGGGAAGCGGGGCAATTCCGCACCTATTGCCACTTCGGCACCGGAAACTATCATCCGGTCACGGCAAAAATCTACACCGATCTCAGCTTCTTCACGGCCGATCCTCGCATCGGTCGCGATGCCGCGCAGATGTTCAACTACGTCACCGGCTATGTCGAGCCGCACGACATGGCGCTGGTCAGCCTGTCGCCGCGCGATCTGCGTCCGCGGCTGATGAGCCTGATCGACAAAGAGATCGAATTTGCGAGAGCGGGCAAGCCCGGCGCGATCTGGGCCAAGATGAATTCGGTGGTCGATCCCGCGGTGATCGAGAAGCTGTATGAGGCGAGCGCCGCCGGGGTGCGCATCGACCTCATCATCCGCGGTATCTGCTGCCTGAGGCCGGGCGTGCCCGGTCTGTCCGAGAATATCCGGGTGAAATCAGTGATCGGCCGTTTCCTGGAGCACAGTCGCATCTGGGCATTCGGCAACGGAAAGGCGCTGCCCAATGACGGCGCGAAGATCTTCATCTCCTCTGCCGACTGGATGCCGCGCAATTTCGACCGGCGGGTCGAATATATGCTGCCGATCGAGAATTCGACGGTGCATGACCAGATCCTCGACCAGGTCATGGTCGCCAATTTGATCGACAATGAGCAGAGCTGGGAGCTTCATGCCGACGGCAGCTATGTGCGGGCCGAACCTGGCGACCGGCCGTTCAACCTGCATCGCTATTTCATGACCAACCCATCGCTGTCCGGCCGGGGTGCCGCCTTGTCGGCCAGCGATGCCGTACCGAAACTTTCGCTGAACCGCAGGCGTTAAGGGGCGTGGCCACCGTTTTGTTCCGCAAGCCGAAAATGGAATCGGCTGTCGAGCCGCGCACCGGCATCATCGATATCGGCTCCAATTCGATTCGCCTCGTCGTCTATCAGGGGCCTGAACGGCTGCCGGCGATCCTGTTCAACGAGAAGGTAATGGCCGGCCTGGGCCGCGGTCTTGCCGAGACCGGCGCGATCGCCGAACCGGCGCTCGACATGGCGGCCGAGGCGCTTGCCCGCTTCGCCGCTGTCGCGCGCGAGATGGAGGTGACCCGGCTGCGTACCGTCGCGACCGCCGCGGTCCGGGATGCCTCCAACGGGCAGGTGCTGCTCGATACCGCCCGCGGGCTTGGTCTTGAGGTCGAACTGCTCTCCGGCGAGCAGGAAGCTACCGCCGCCGGGCATGGCGTGCTCTCGGCCATTCCGGAGGCTGACGGCATCGTCGGCGACCTGGGGGGCGGCAGCCTTGAACTGGTCCGCGTTTCAGGCGGGCGGGTGCGCGATCGCGCCTCCTTTCCGCTCGGTGTCCTGCGCATTGGCGCGTTTCGGGCGAAGGGGCAGGGCGCGCTGGAGCGCCAGCTATTCAAGGCACTGAAAGCCGCCGGCTGGCTCGGGCGCGGCGAGGGGCTGCCCTTCTATCTGGTCGGCGGATCGTGGCGCGCCCTGGCACGACTCGACATGCACCTCAACAGCTATTCGCTGCCGGTGATCCACCAATATTCGATGACGCTGCCGGCGATCGCCCGCATGGGCCGTACGATCAGCCATGTGCCGAAAAGCTGGCTGCGCGCCATTCCGGGTCTCTCCTCAGGCCGCGCAACGACCCTTGGCGATGCCGCCGCGCTGCTCGCGGTATTGCTCAAGCATCTGCAGTCCGACACCACGCTCGTCTCGGCTTTCGGCCTGCGCGAGGGCCTGCTCTACGGCGCGCTCGACGAAACCGTCCGCGCGCAGGACCCCCTGATCGTCGCCGCGCGCGACGAGGGACAGCGCCATGGACGCTTCGCCGAGCATGGCGACCTGCTCGATCACTGGATCGCGCCCCTGTTCACCGGGGATTCGGCTGCCCAGGCGCGGCTGCGGCTCGCGGCTTGCCTGCTCGCCGATGTCGGCTGGCGTGCCAATCCCGAGTTCAGGGCCGAACGCGGCGTGGAGATCGCGCTGCACGGCAATTGGGTCGCGATCGATGCCCGGGGCCGCGCGGTCGTCGCGCAGGCGCTGTTCACCAGCCTCGGCGGCGGCACTGAAATTCCGTCGCCGCTTCATCTGCTGGCGCCGGCCGACGACCTCAAACGCGCGATCACCTGGGGGTTGTCCATGCGACTGGGGCAGCGGCTGAGCGGCGGGCTTGCCGGACCGCTACGCCGGTCCCGCCTGACCGATGACGGCGAGATCGTGACTCTCCACGTCACGCCCGACGACCTGGCGCTTTACGGCGAGGCGGTCGAGCGTCGCCACGCGGCGCTGTGCACCGCACTCGGCAGGAAACCGATCGTTACCGCCTAGAATCCGGCGACTATCAGCCGCAATGGACGCCGGTGACGACGTCCTTCTCGTCGAGATCGACGTTCAGCCGGTCGATACGATAATCCATCGTCACCGCCATGCCCGGCCGGATCACGCGGACGGTCTTCGATCCCGACGCGATTCGCGCCTTCTCGACCGCATCCGCTGAATAAGGCTTGCCGATGATGGCATTGGCAGCGTTGGCGTTGCACGCACTCTCGGTTGCGGACTTTTCCGCCGGCGGGACCGGCGCGCAGGCCGCCAGCGCGGCCAGGATCACCATGATTCTCACGACGTCGCCTCCTCGGTCCGGGTCATCTTGAGCTTGCCGTTGACGACCGCGAAGGCAAGCCGTCCCTCGACCAGGTCGAGCGCGTCACGGCCGAACTGGTCGAAGCGCCAGCCTTCGAGGATCGACAGGTTGTCGCGCTGCCCCGCTGCGAGCGCCTCAAGGTCCTCGCTACGCGCCAGCAGCCGCGCGGCGACGTCGATTTCCTTGGAACGGATCTTGAGCAGGAGCTTGAGCAGATCCGCGACGAGCGCGCCGTCCTTGCCCAGGCCCGGCTTGCGATCGTCGCGCGCCGGCATCTCGTCGACGCTCATCGGCTCGGCAGCCTCGAGCGCGGCCATCAGCCGTGCGCCAATATCGTTTCCGGCCCAGGTCGCGGAAAGACCGCGCACCTTGGCGAGATCGGCCTGCTTGCGCGGCGCATGGCCGGCCAGGTCGGCCAGCGTCTCGTCCTTGACGATCCGCCCGCGCGGCAGGTCCTTGCTCCGCGCCTCAAGCTCGCGCCACCGCGCCAGCGCCTTGAGCCGGCCGAGAACATCGGCCTTGCGCCCGGCGATTCGCACGCGTTTCCACGCCTCTTCGGGGTCATTGGCATAGTTTTTCGGATCGCCCAGCCGCTCCATTTCCTGGTCGAGCCACGCTCCGCGCCCGGTCCGGCGGAGGCGATCGAGCATCTTGGGGAATATCTTCGCGAGATGGGTGACGTCGCCGATCGCATATTCGATCTGCCGCGAATCGAGCGGGCGCCGGCTCCAGTCAGTGAAGCGTGCGCCCTTATCGACCTGGATGCCCAGATAGGCGTCGACCAGGTTGGAATACCCGACCTGCTCGCCTTGCCCCAGCGCCATGGCAGCGATCTGCGTGTCGAACAGCGGGTGAGGGGTCTTGCCCGTCAGGTTGTAGATGATCTCAAGATCCTGGCCGCCGGCGTGGAAGACCTTCAGCACGTCCTCATTCCTGACCATCAGGTCGAGCAGCGGAGTCATGTCGAGCCCCGGTGCCATCGGGTCGATCGCCGCCGCCTCGTTCACATCGGCGATCTGGATCAGACAGAGTTCCGGCCAGAAAGTGTTCTCGCGCATGAACTCCGTGTCGACGCAGACGAAGTCGGCCTGGCCGAGTCGGGTGCAGAGATTGGCGAGGGTTGCGCTGTCGGTGATCAGGGGATGGATATGCATCGCAACGCCATAGACATGTGTCGCCGCCTTGACAAAGCGGCGTATGACGGGGAAGCGCGGCGCTTCGCGTAACTGCCGAACATTTTGAACGAGAAGACGATCATGCACGCCTATCGCACCCATAATTGCGCCGAACTGCGTCCCGAACATGTCGGGCAGGAAGTGCGCGTGTCAGGCTGGGTCCACAAGAAGCGCGACCATGGCGATCTCGTGTTCGTCGATCTGCGCGACCATTATGGCATCACGCAGATCGTCACCGACGTCAGCGGCCCCGTGTTCGCGGTCATCGAGTCGCTGCGCAATGAGTCGGTCGTGACGATCACCGGCACCGTCGTCGCCCGCGCGGCCGAGGCGGTGAACCCCAACCTCGCGACCGGCGCGATCGAGGTCCGCGCCGACGCGGCCGTCGTCCAGTCAGTCGCGCACGACCTGCCGATGCCCGTCGCCAGCGAGAATGAATATCCGGAGGAGATCCGGCTCCGCTACCGCTTCCTCGACCTGCGGCGCGAGCGGCTTCACGCCAACATCATGCTTCGCTCCAAGGTCATCACCTCGCTGCGCCAGCGCATGATCGGCCAGGGCTTTACCGAGTTCCAGACGCCGATCCTGACCGCGTCGAGCCCCGAGGGCGCGCGCGACTATCTGGTGCCGAGCCGCGTGCATCCGGGCAAGTTCTACGCGCTCCCGCAGGCGCCGCAGATGTTCAAGCAGCTGCTGATGGTCGCGGGCTTCGACCGCTATTTCCAGATCGCGCCCTGCTTCCGTGACGAGGATGCGCGCGCCGACCGCAGCCCCGGCGAATTCTACCAGCTCGATTTCGAGATGAGCTATGTCACCCAGGACGATGTGTTCGCCGCGATCGAGCCGGTGCTGCACGGCGTGTTCGAGGAATTCGCCGACTGGCAGGGCAAAGGCCGCACCGTCTCCGCGCTCCCGTTCAAGCGAATCCCCTACCGCGAATCGATGCTGAAATACGGCAACGACAAGCCCGACCTGCGCAACCCGATCCTGATCTCTGACGTGTCCGAGCTGTTCAAGGGCTCGGGCTTCGGCCGCTTCGCCTCGATCGTCGAGGGTGGTGACGTCGTACGCGCCATCCCGGCGCCTGGCACTGCGGACAAGAGCCGCAAATTCTTCGACGACATGAACGCGTGGGCGCAAAGTGAGGGCTTTGCCGGTCTCGGCTATGCGACTCGCAAGGCTGGCGTGTTCGGCGGCCCGATCGCCAACAACCATGGCGAAGAGGGCATGGCGAAGATCGCCGATGCGCTCGGCCTCGGTCCGGATGACGGCGTGTTCTTCGCCGCGGGCAAGGAAGGGCAGGCGGCGAAGCTTGCCGGCCTGGCGCGCACCCGCGTCGCCGAGCAACTCGGCCTGATCGACCAGAACCGCTTCGAATTCTGCTGGATCGTCGATTTCCCGATGTTCGAATATGACGAGGACGCGAAGAAGGTCGATTTTAGCCACAACCCCTTCTCGATGCCGCAGGGCGAGATGGAAGCGCTGGAGACGAAGGACCCGCTCGATATCCTCGCATATCAGTACGATATCGTCTGCAACGGCGTGGAATTGTCGTCGGGCGCGATCCGGAACCACAAGCCGGAGATCATGTACAAGGCGTTCGAGATCGCCGGCTATACGCGCGCCGATGTCGACAGCAATTTCGCCGGCATGATCAACGCGTTCAAGTGCGGCGCCCCGCCGCATGGCGGCTCCGCGCCTGGCGTCGACCGCATCGTGATGCTGCTTGCCGACGAGCCCAACATCCGTGAAGTCATCGTCTTCCCGATGACGCAGAAGGCCGAGGATCTGATGATGGGCGCGCCCAACTTCGCCACGCCGAAGCAGCTGCGCGAACTCAACATCCGTACGGTCGAGGTTGCCGCAGCGAAGCCGGCCGTGGAAGCGGTACGGCCGGAGTAACCAGCTTTACCGTCACCCCGGACTTGTTCCGGGGGCCGCCGTGCCGCATGAATCACGCTCGCAGCGTGTGCGGTGGATGCCGGAACACGTCCGGCATGACGGATTTGGCGACCTATGACGATCAACCTCTCCGATTACGAAGCCGGCAAGAAATATGACGGCGATTACGACGACGACCTGGCGAAGCTGCAGGAACGGCTGGCGCACATTCAGGTCGCGCATATCGTCCACAAGCGGCGCGCGCTGATCCTCCTCGAAGGCTGGGATGCAGCGGGGAAGGGGGGCATCATCCAGCGCCTCACCTCCGAATGGGATCCGCGCAATTTCCAGGTCTGGCCGATCAAGGCCCCGACGCTTGACGAGCTCGGCCATCATTTCCTCTGGCGCTTCTGGAAGAAGCTGCCCGCCAACGGCAATATCGCGGTGTTCGACCGGAGCTGGTACGGGCGCGTGCTGGTAGAGCGGGTCGAAGGCTTCGCCAAGGAAGCCGAATGGCGGCGCGGCTATGACGAGATCAACGAGTTCGAGGCGCAGCAGGGCGATTCGGGCACCACGATCGTCAAGCTGTTCGTCCATGTGACCCAGGAGGAGCAGGACGAGCGCCTCAAGGCCCGGCTCGAACATCCGTGGAAGCGCTGGAAGACCGGCGCGGAGGACTATCGCAACCGCGACAGGCGCAGCGAGTATCTCGATGCGATGGCGGAGATGTTCCGTCGCACCGACACGCGCTGGGCGCCCTGGCACGCCATCGACGGCAACAACAAGAAGGCCGCCCGCATCGCCGCGCTCACCGTGATCGCCAAACGGCTCGAAGCCTCGGTGCCGATGGACGCCCCACCACTCGACCCCGAGGTGGAAAAACTGGCGCGCAAGGCATTGGGGATGAAATAGGGTCCCACCGCCTGGCGCCCTCCCGAAACGGCCTCGGGGCTGCGCTTACGCAGCCCCGAAGTGGCCGAGTTCGTCCATCACGTGCAGTTTCCCGTCGGCGATAGCGAAATAGGCGCCGTGCAGCCTGAGCGTCCCGGCGTTTTCGCGCTCCGGAATGCACGGGAAGGTGCGCAGGTTGCGAAGGCTCACTCTGACCGTCTCAAGCTCCATTTCGCGCACGGCCGTCGGACCAACGCCATATTCAGCCACGATCCGGTCCCGTGCCTCGTCGAGCATGTCGACCCAGTGCGCGATGAACCCGCCGGCGCCGGGCGCCCGACCGGCGAACCGCCTGGATAGCGCTGCCTCCACGCCACCGCACGACCCATGGCCCATCACCACGATGTCGGAGACCTCGAGCTGAGTCACCGCGAATTCAAGCGCGGCCGAAACGCCGTGGCGACTGCCGTCTAATTCGAACGGCGGCACCAGATTGGCGATATTGCGAACGACGAAGATTTCCCCCGGTGACGTATCGAAGATCTGGGCCGGGTCGACTCGGCTGTCCGAGCAGGCGATCACCATCACGCGCGGGTTCTGGCCGGAGCCCAGCTCCACCCAGCGCCCCCGCTGGCGCGCCCAATCATGGGCGCGGAAACGCCGATACCCGTCAAGCAAATCAAGATAACCGCTCATTGAACCTCCGATCGCTCCCGGGCTGCCGCGCGACTCCGGACAAGGCTCGCCCGGACATTGCTGGCGGTCGCGTTAGAAGATCATGCGGGGCTTCGACAAGCTCGGTCGCAACGGTTGTGGGGGAGGGCACTGATCGCTATCTGGCGCTCATGAACGAGATGACACCCGTCGCCCCTCAAAACCCTTCCGCTCCCCGCCAGCGCAAGCCGGACTGGATTCGGGTGAAGGCGCCGACCAGCACCGGTTTCGCCGAGACCAAGGCGATGATGCGCCGCCTCAACCTCAACACCGTGTGCGAGGAGGCAGCCTGCCCGAATATCGGGGAGTGCTGGACGAAGAAGCACGCGACGGTGATGATCCTCGGGGACACCTGCACGCGGGCCTGCGCCTTCTGCAATGTGAAGACGGGCATGCCCCGCGCGGTCGACGCGCTCGAGCCGCAGCACACCGCCGATGCGGCCGCCGAACTGGGCCTCGAACATATCGTCATCACCTCGGTCGACCGCGACGATCTGCCGGATGGCGGCGCGTCGCAGTTCGTGAAGGTGATTCAGGCGCTCCGCCGCACCACGCCAAAGACCACGATCGAGATTCTCACGCCTGATTTCCGCAACAAGGCGCAGGCGGCGGTCGAATCGATCGTCGAGGCACGTCCCGACGTCTACAACCACAATCTCGAAACCGTGCCGCGGCTCTACCCCACGATCCGTCCCGGCGCGCGCTATTATGCGTCGCTGCGCCTGCTCGAATCGGTCAAGCGCCACGATCCTTCGATCTTCACCAAGTCGGGCGTGATGGTCGGGCTCGGCGAGGAACGGCTCGAAGTCCATCAGGTGATGGATGACATGCGTTCGGCCGACATCGATTTCCTGACCATGGGCCAGTATCTCCAGCCGACGCCGCGCCATGCCAAGGTCCTCGATTTCGTGACGCCCCAGGCGTTCGACGCCTATGCCGCGATCGCCCGTGCGAAGGGCTTCCTGCTCGTCGCGGCCTCGCCGCTGACCCGGTCGAGCTACCA
The DNA here is from genome assembly GCF_028473665.1 of Sphingomonas sp. QA11. Lineage (GTDB taxonomy): Bacteria > Pseudomonadota > Alphaproteobacteria > Sphingomonadales > Sphingomonadaceae > Sphingomonas > Sphingomonas phytovorans. Next base: position 1,790,643 of record NZ_CP098774.1, read on the forward strand.
TGCCGGCGACGATTTCGCGAAGATGCGGGCCGCGCGCGAGGCCCAGCTTTCGAAGGGGCGTGCGAAGGGCTGATGCCGCGCCATTCGGAAACCCGCCGGCTTCCCTATTCGCGGGAACAGATGTTCGATCTGGTCGCCGACGTTGGCAGCTATGCGCAGTTCCTGCCCTGGGTCACGGCGGTGCGGACCCGGTCGAACAGCGAGACCGAGATGGTCGCCGACCTGATCGTCGGCTTCAAAGGCCTGCGGGAGACCTTCACCTCGAAGGTTGCCAAGACCAGGCCCGATCGAATCCATGTCGATTATCTCGACGGCCCGCTCAAATATCTTCGCAACGACTGGGTATTCCGCCCGCACGCTGACGGTTGCGAGATCGACTTCAGTGTCGATTTCGCTTTCAAGAACCGCATGTTCGAGATGCTGGCGGGGCAGGTTTTCGGCGCTGCCCTGCGCAAGATGATCGGGGCGTTCGAGGAACGCGCCGCGAAGCTCTACGGACCTTCCGAGGCCGGCAGCAGCAACTCGAGCGCGCACAAGGCCGCCTGAAGCCTGATTCCGCCCCGACCCAGATCGCCGAAATCCTTACGATCGGCGACGACATGCCCGGGATCGCCGCCCTTCTCGGCGCGGGCGAATACCACTGTGCCGACAGGTTTCTTCTCGGTCCCGCCGTCCGGCCCGGCCACGCCGGTGATGGCCACCGCAATATCGGCCCCGCTCAGTTCAAGCGCCCCCTGCGCCATGCTCCACGCCGTTGCGATCGAGACCGCGCCGAAGGTTTCGAGCACATCAGGGCTGACCTTCAGCATGTCGATCTTGGCATCGTTCGAATACGTCACGAAGCCGCGCTCGAAGATCTCGGATGATCCGGGGATTTCGGTGATCGCCGCCGCGACCAGCCCGCCGGTGCAGCTCTCGGCAACGCTGATATGGCGGCCGATCGCCTTGTTGGCGTCGACCACCCGCTGCGCGGCCGCGACCAGTTCGGCGGGGAGGATGGTGTCCATGCTCATGCCTGATCCCCTGCTATCCTGATGGTGGCGATCGCCTGCGCGGCAATGCCTTCGCCGCGGCCCGCAAAACCAAGCCTCTCGGTCGTCGTTGCCTTCACGCTGACCTGATTCGGTTTCAGCCGCAACAATGCCCCGATCCGGGCGCGCATCGCCTCGCGGTGCGGCCCGATCTTCGGCGCCTCGCAGATCAATGTCAGGTCGATGAAGTCGATGATGCCGCCCTGCGCCGCGACCAGTGACGCGGCATGTTCCAGAAACTGCGCCGAATCGGCACCCCGCCATTGCGGGTCGCTCGGTGGGAAATGAGTGCCGATATCGCCCTCGGCGATCGTGCCGAGCAGTGCGTCAGTGATGGCGTGCAGCGCGACATCGGCATCGCTGTGTCCGGAAAGGCCCTTGTCGTGCGGGACCAGCACGCCGCCGAGCCACAGTTCCTCGCCCTCGACCAGGCGGTGCACATCGAACCCGGTCGCGCTGCGCACACGCATCGTAGCCGCATGGCGTGCCTCGGCCGCCGCGAAGTCGGCCGGATAGGTGATCTTTTCCAGCATCATGTCTCCCTCGACGAGCGCGACATGGGCGCCGGATGCGCGCAGCATCTGGGCGTCGTCGGTCGGCTCCTCGCCCTGCCACGCTCTATGCGCCGCCAATATCGTCTCGAAGCGGAATGCCTGGGGTGTCTGAACGCGGTACAGGCCGTCACGCGGTACGATCTCGCCCAGTGTCTCCGCGCCGCGCGCCAGTGTGTCGGCTACGGGCAGGGCAGGGATTGCCCCCTCATGCGTATCGAGCGCGGCAAGCAGCCGGTCGATCACCGCCCCGGTCAGGAACGGGCGGGCGGCGTCATGGATCAACACGCGGTCCGGCTTGTCGCCGGACAGCGCCTCCAGTCCGGCACGGACCGATGCGCGGCGAGTCGCGCCGCCGGTGACGTGCACGGCGTCGCCCAGCGCTGACGCCAGCGCCTCTTCCTGGTCAGGGCCGATCGCGACGATCACCCGGGAAATCCCGGGATGCGCCACTAAAGCTGCATAACTATGGGCGATCATCGGCTTGCCGGCGAGCGTAGCGAACTGCTTGGGCGTGGTGCCCCCGCTTCGCGTGCCCTGTCCGGCGGCGACAATCAGCGCTGCGGTACCCCCTGGCGTCATCGCGCTCGCCTAGCTGAACCGAACGATCACCGCCAGCCTTGCCGCCAGGACCATCCTCCCTTATAGGGTGCCCGTTTTTCAGGCACATGACCCAGACACTTGCCCCCATCCAGATCGGACCTGTCCGGATCGAGCGCCCCGTGATTCTCGCGCCGATGACGGGCGTCACCGACATGCCGTTCCGCACGATCGTGCGACGCTTCGGCTCCGGCCTCAACGTCACGGAGATGGTCGCCAGCCAGGCGGCGATCCGCGAGACCCGCCAGTCGCTGCAAAAGGCGGCATGGGATCCGGTCGAGGAGCCGGTATCGATGCAACTCGTCGGCTGCACGCCGCACGAGATGGGGGAAGCGGCGAAACTCAGCGAGGATCGTGGCGCCGCGATCATCGACATCAATATGGGCTGCCCCGTGCGCAAGGTGACGAGCGGCGACGCTGGATCGGCGCTGATGCGCGATCTCGACAATGCCGGGGCAATCATCCGGGCGACGGTCGACGCGGTCAGCGTGCCGGTAACGGTGAAGATGCGCATGGGCTGGGACCATTCGAGCCTTAACGCGCCCGATCTCGCGAAGATTGCACAGGATCTCGGGGCGAAGATGGTCACCGTTCATGGCCGCACCCGCAACCAGATGTACCGCGACACGGCCGATTGGGCGTTCATCCGGCGCGTGAAGGACGCGGTGTCCATCCCCGTCATCGTGAACGGCGATATCTGCTCGATCGAGGATGCGGAGGCGGCGCTTGACCAGTCAGGCGCAGACGGCGTGATGATTGGCCGCGGTGCCTATGGCCGTCCCTGGCTGCTGGCGCAGGTCATGGAGTGGTTCGCCACGGGCCGGCGTGTCGTCGATCCGTCAATCGAACAGCAATATGACCTGATTGCAGAGCATTACGAAGCAATGCTCTCACACTACGGCAACGAAGTCGGCGTCAACATGGCGCGCAAGCATATCGGCTGGTACACCAAGGGCCTGCACGGCTCGGCCGAGTTCCGTAACCGCGTGAACCAGATTCCCGATGCGAAGACGGTCCAGGCAATGCTCGCCGAATTCTACGCACCATGGCGCAGCCGCGCGGCGGCGTGACGTCATGACGGGCGCCTTGTGACGGAAAAGGCGGGGCCAAGCTTCGCCGGTCTCTTCGCTGCCTTGCCGGTCGCGGTCATGGTGATCGATCCGGAAGGGCGGATCGCTTTTGCCAATGCCGAGTGCGAAGTGCTGCTCAACATGTCGGAGCGCGCGATGCGTGGCCAGCCGGTGGACAGCGTGCTGACCGCGCCCGGTGGCCCCAGCCGGCGCGACAATCAGGGTTTTTCCGCCTTCGATGCTGAAATAGAGATCGTCCGCGGCGGGCGGGTGATGGTCGACTATATCGAGGCGCGCGTGCCTGACCATGCCGGCTGGCGGTCGATCACGCTTCATCATGGCGCCACCTCGCGCCGGATGGGGCAGTCGGTCGATCGTGCCTCGGCCGCCAGGGCCGCCGTCGGTGCAGCTGCCATGCTGGCCCATGAGATCAAGAACCCGCTCTCGGGAATTCGCGGCGCCGCCCAGCTGCTCGCCGGCGGCGGCAACGACGAACTGACCACGCTGATCACAACCGAAGTCGACCGAATCGCCGCGCTGATCGACCGGATGCAGGATTTCACCGACACTCGTCCGCTGAGCCTTCATCCCGAGAATATCTATCCGCTGCTGGATCATGCCCGACGCGTGGCGCTGGCCGGGTTCGCCCGGCACGTGACCATCGACGAACGTTTCGACCCTTCGCTTCCGCCCGTGCTCACTGATCGCGACGCGATTCTCCAGGTCGTGCTCAACCTGATCAAGAACGCGACCGAGGCGATGGTCGGACAGGCCGACGCTCGGATCACGCTCGCCACCGCCTATCGCCACGGCATGGCGGTCAGTCCTGCGCCCGGCCGTCCGCGCCAGCCTTTGCCGATCGAAATCTGCGTGATCGACAACGGCCCCGGCGCGCCGGAGGACATTGCCGACCACCTGTTCGACCCGTTCGTCTCGGGAAAGCCGGAGGGGCAGGGACTCGGTCTCGCGCTCGTCGACAAGCTGGTGCGCGACATGGGCGGTATCGTGCAATATGCCCGGGAAGGATCGCCACCCCAGTCGGTGTTCCGCATCCTGTTGCCCCGAGGATCAGCATGAAGGTCTCCTTATGAAGAACCAGGGCACGATCCTGGTGGTCGACGACGATTCGGCGATCCGCACCGTCGTCGCACAGGCGCTGCGGCGCGACGGCCATCGGGTGACGACCGCGGCCACGATCGCCGAACTGGACGTGCAACTCGCGGCGGGGCTTCCCGACGTTCTCATCACTGATGTTGTCCTCCCCGACGGCAACGGTCTCGACCGGGTCGAACGGCTGACGGCTGAACATCCCGGCCTGCCGGTGATCGTCTTTTCGGCGCGCAACACCCTGACGACAGCGGTGCGCGCTACCGAGGTCGGCGCCTATGATTATCTGCCCAAGCCGTTCGACCTCGATGTGCTGGCGCGCGCGGTGCACGGCGCGCTCGCCCGCGATCAGGGCGCGCCGGAGGAGAGCGTCGAGGAGGTCGATTCGGCCCTGCCGTTGATCGGCCGTTCGCCGGCGATGCAGGACGTCTACCGCATCATCGCCCGTGTCGTGTCGAACGACCTTACCGTGTTGATCTCGGGCGAATCGGGCACCGGCAAGGAACTGGTCGCCCGCGCGATCCACGATCTCGGGCCGCGGCGCCGTTCCCCCTTCGTGGCGCTCAACATGGCCGCGATCCCGCGCGACCTCATCGAAGCTGAACTGTTCGGGCATGAACGCGGCGCCTTCACTGGCGCGCAGGCGCGCTCCGCCGGTCGCTTCGAACAGGCTGAAGGGGGGACACTCTTCCTCGACGAGATCGGCGACATGCCGATGGAGGCGCAGACCCGGTTGCTCCGCGTGCTTCAATCAGGCGAGTTCACCACCGTTGGCGGCGCGCGGACGATCCGCGCCGATGTCCGCATCGTTGCCGCCACCAATCGCGAGCTCGCCCAGCTCGTCGCGACCGGGCAATTCCGCGAGGACCTGTTCTACCGCCTCAACGTCGTGCCGGTCAGCCTGCCGGCGCTCCGCGCCCGGCGGCAGGATATCGCGCTGCTCGCCCGCCACTTCCTCGACCGCGCCGCGGAGGGCGGCCTGCCGCGCAAGCAACTCGACGCGGCCGCCATCACGTCGCTCGAGAGCTATGACTGGCCGGGCAATGTCCGCGAGCTCGAGAATATCATGCGCCGGATCGCCGTCCTGAGTCGCGATGAAAGGATCGGCGCTGACGAGGTTCGGGCGATGATGGGGGCAGCGTCCTCGGCCCAGGCGGCTCTCCCCGGCGACCCCGGCATCGAAGCCGCGGTTCGTGCCCGCCTTGAACGCCTGGCGCGCGAGGAACCGGCGGCGCTTGACGATGGCAGCCTCTACGACAGAATCATCGCGGAGGTGGAGCGCCCGCTGATCGAAGCGCTGCTCGCGCGGCATGGCCACAACCAGCTTCGCGCTGCCCGCGCGCTCGGCATCAACCGCAACACGCTGCGCAAACGGCTCGATACATTGGGGATCGATGCCGACGCGGGACGGTCGGGCGGGGCGGATATCGGCTGACCCGTGCGCTTTGTGTGTTTTCCTTGCAACAAAACGTTGTATTGAAGACACGATGACAGCCGAGACGGCTCCCGCGAAAAGAACCAAAGCGCTGAGTTTACGCTTCAGCGTGACCCCGTTCGTCGAGTTGCTCGTTCTGGCCGTTGCCGTCGCGATCGCCACTGGCAGCTATTTCATCATCGTCAGCGGCGCGAATTCCCCGACGCTGCTCACGCCGCTTCTCGTTGCCCTGCTCCTCGTCTCGAATCTGGTGCCGGGCGTCGCGTTGCTCGTTCTGCTCGGCCGGCGGATCGCCATGCGCCGCGCCGCTCGGTCACCCATGGGCGGACGCGGGCGGCTGCATGTCCGGCTGGTCGCGCTCTTTTCGGTGATCGCGGCGGCGCCGACCTTGCTCCTCGTGATTTTCGCCTCGCTCCTGTTCCAGTACGGCGTTGAATTCTGGTTTTCCGACCGCGCCCGGGGCATGCTGGAGAATGCGACATCGCTGGCGCAGGAGAATTACAAGGCGGAACTCCACCGTGTCAGTGAGGAAACGCTGACGATGAGCGGGGATCTCGCCGACTATCTGAAATCCTATTCGATCGACAGCGACGAGTTTTCCAAGGGGTTCGGCTTCCAAGTATTTCGCCGGAACCTGTCAGAGGCAGTGATCACGCGTGTCATGCCGGACGGGCAGATGCAGGCGCTGGCACTGGTGAACCCCTATGACCGGGCGCTCGACCGGGTCATCACCGCCCCGATGATCACCGGGATCAATCGCGGTTCGCCGAGCGTCATCGTACAGAACAAGGATCGCGCGGCTGCCGTCGTGAAGCTTGCCTATGGCAACAACACCTATCTCTATGCCGCCCGCATCTTCGACCCGCAGCTTGCCACCCAGTTGAAGCGTGGCGAGACCATCCTGAGCGACTACAGGACCTTGCAGACGCGCTCACGCTCGTTGCAGCTCAAATTCAATGCTGCATTGTTGTTCATTTCCCTGCTGATCGTCGGGATCGCGGTGTGGATCGCGCTCGAGGTCGCAGACCGGCTCGTCCGGCCCGTGGGCGAACTCGTCGCGGCCGCGCATCGGGTCGCCACTGGCGATCTCACCGCACGCGTGCCAACACCGAAGACCGATGACGAGGTCGGCACCCTCGGCACTGCATTCAATCAGATGACCCGCCGGTTGCAAGAACAGACCGGTGCGCTCGAAAGCCGCCGCGCTCTGATCGAGGCGGTGATGTCGGGGGTTACCGCTGGCGTCATCTCGATCGCCGGGGACGGAACGATCCGGCTGATCAACCGGTCGGCGGCGATGCTGCTCCACACCGGCGACGAGGATCTTGTCGGCAAGCCGCTCGCGGACATTTCGCCCGAGCTAGACGCGGTGATCCGCGGCGAGACGCGCGAGGCGATCGTCGAGGTCGATGTCGACGGAGAGCCCCGGACTCTGGCCGTGAAGATCGCGCGTGCCGATGAAGGGCCGATCCTGACGTTCGACGACATCACCGGGCAATTGCTCGACCAGCGCCGGGCTGCCTGGGCCGATGTCGCGCGCCGCATCGCGCACGAGATCAAGAATCCGCTGACCCCGATCCAGCTCGCCGCCGAGCGGCTGCAGCGGCGCTACAACAAGCAGCTTCCGAATGACGACGGCACCTTCACGCGCCTGACCGAGACGATCGTCCGCCAGGTCGGTGACTTGCGGCGGATGGTCGACGAATTCTCGTCCTTCGCCCGCATGCCGAAGCCGACCTTCCATGAGGAATCGCTGGTCGATATCGCGCGACAAACCCTGTTCCTTCACGAGGTCGCGCATCCTTCGATCCACTTCGATCTCGTCCATGACGATCCCGCCCCGATGCTGGTGTGCGATCGCCGCCAGATCGGCCAGGCGCTGACCAACATCGTCAAGAATGCCGTGGAGGCGATCGAGGCGCGCGCAGAGGGGAGCGAAGGCGCGGTCACCATGACGCTTACGCAGCAGGGCGCGTCGCTCGTCGTCACGGTCGCCGACGACGGAGTCGGCCTCCCCGTGGCACGAGAGCGGCTGGTCGAACCCTATGTGACGACCCGCGCCCGCGGCACCGGTCTTGGCCTCGCGATCGTGAAGAAGATCGTCGAGGAACATTGCGGCACGATCGCCTTCACTGACCGCGAGGGGGGCGGGACGGTGGTGACAATGGCGTTCGATACCGCATCGCTCGCGGCAATGGACACCGGCGGCCGCGACACGACGGAGGGGGAAGACCGTCGCACACCTGAACTCACGCGAAATCGGACCTGAACTATGGCACTCGACATCCTCATCGTCGACGACGAGCACGACATTCGCGAACTCGTCGCGGGCGTGCTTGAAGACGAAGGCTATGAGACGCGCGGTGCGGCGGACAGCGACGCCGCGCTTGAAGCGATCTCCGCCCGCCGCCCCTCGCTGGTGCTGCTCGACGTGTGGTTGCAGGGATCGCGCCTGGACGGGCTTGAGCTGCTCGACGAGATGAAGCGCCGCGACCCGTCGATTCCGGTGCTGGTCATCTCGGGTCATGGCAATCTCGACACCGCGGTGGCTGCGATCCGGCGCGGCGCCGCCGACTTCATCGAAAAGCCGTTCGAGGCTGAACGCTTGTTGCTGATGGTCGCGCGTGCGACCGAGACGGAGCGGCTCCGGCGCGAGGTGGCATCGCTACGCGCCTCGGTCGGCGCCAACAACGATCTGACCGGCAACTCCACCGCGATCAACGGTGTCCGCGCGACGCTGAAGCGTGTCGCCTCGACCGGCAGCCGCGTGCTGGTGATGGGCGCTGCCGGCGTCGGCAAGGAAGTCGCCGCGCGGCTGCTCCACGGCTGGAGCCAGCGGGCCGGCGCGCCCTTCGTCATCGTCAGCGCGGCGCGGATGACGCCCGAGCGGGTCGACGAGGAATTGTTCGGGGTGGAGGAGGGGGGGCAGCTCGTCCGCTCCGGCCTGCTCGAACAGGCGCATGGCGGCACCCTGTTCCTCGACGAGATAGCGGACATGCCGATCGCGACCCAGGCGCGAATCCTGCGCGTGCTGACCGATCAGAGCTTCACCCGGGTCGGCGGCCAGCGAGTCGTGAAGGTCGATGTCCGGGTCGTCTCCGCCACTGCGCGCGACCTGACGCTAGAGATCGCCGAAGGGCGTTTCCGCGAGGACCTCTATTACCGCCTCAACGTCGTCCCCGTGCTGATTCCCGGCCTGGCCGAGCGGCGCGAGGATATTCCGGCGCTGGTCGGCCATTTCATCGCGCACTACGCCTCCGAACGCCGCGTACCGACGCCGGAGATCGCGCCCGATGCGATGGTCGCACTGCAAAGCTATGAATGGCCGGGCAATGTTCGCCAGTTGCGCAACGTGGTCGAGCGCACGGTCATCATGGCACCGGGCGACCGGATCGGCCGAATCGACCTCGATCTCCTGCCGGCCGAGGTGCTGGGCGATCCGGGCGAGATGGGCGGCAGCACCAACGCGATCATGGGATCGCCGTTGCGCGAGGCGCGCGAGACCTTCGAGCGCGAATATCTGCGCATCCAGATCCGTCGTTTCTCGGGCAATATCTCGCGCACGGCAAGCTTCATCGGGATGGAGCGTTCAGCGCTGCATCGCAAATTGAAGCTGCTGGGAATCACTGAAACGCGCGACGAATAGTGGACGAAACGGTCGATCGCTCCTAAATGGTGGTACCGCGCTCAGCGAGCGCGCATCCGACGCCGGGAACCCGGCGCATCGCGGGAAATCACCCGCCAAGAACAAAGGATCGACCGATGGCCGACAAGCAGACGTCGCTGCAAGACCTCTTCCTCAATGCGCTCCGGCGTTCGAAAACGCCGGTGACGATGTTCCTCGTCAAAGGCGTCAAACTCCAGGGCATCGTGACCTGGTTCGACAATTTCTCGGTGCTACTCCGCCGCGACGGCCAGTCGCAACTCATCTACAAGCATGCCATCTCGACGATCATGCCCTCGGCCACGGTCGATGTCGCCGCGATCGTCAATGCGGTCGGCGAAGCGCAGAAAAAGGCGCCCCTGCTCCAGGAAATCTTCCTGAACGCGGTGCGCAAGTCGGACGACAACGTCACCATGTTCCTGGTCAACGGGGTCATGCTCCAGGGCCAGATCGCCGCGTTCGACCTGTTCTGCATGCTGCTCCAGCGCGACGGCATGTCGCAGCTTGTCTACAAGCACGCGGTGTCGACCATTCAGCCGGCGCATCCGCTGAATTTGGCTGACGAAACAGCAGGTTCGGAAGACGATTGACCACAGGCTTCGAACGTGATCGCGATGAGTTCGCACGGGGTGCGCGGGCCATCGTGGTCTATCCCGAACATGGCGTCTCCTCGCGCGATGCCGCTGCGCGCCTCGACGAGACTGCCGGTCTTGCCGAGGCGATCGGCGTTGTCGTGGCCGAAAAGATCGCATTCCGAGTCCGCCAGGCCAAGCCGGCAACGCTGATCGGCAGCGGTCAGGTCGAGCAACTCGCGGCGACGGTACGGATGGAGGAGGCGGGGCTTGTCGTGTTCGACGCGCCGCTGACACCGATCCAGCAGCGCAATCTCGAAAAGGCGCTCGAAGCCAAGGTGATCGATCGCACCGGCCTGATCCTCGAGATCTTCGGCGAACGCGCCGCGACTGCCGAGGGGCGGCTGCAGGTCGAGCTCGCCCATCTCGATTACCAGGCCGGCCGCCTCGTGCGAAGCTGGACTCACCTCGAACGCCAGCGCGGCGGCTTCGGCTTTCTCGGTGGTCCTGGTGAAACCCAGATCGAGGCCGATCGCCGCCTGATCCGCGACCGCATGGCGCGACTGCGCAAGGAACTCGACCAGGTCACCCGCACGCGTGGCCTGCACCGCGACCGGCGCCAGCGCGCGCCTTGGCCGGTGATCGCGCTGGTCGGTTACACCAATGCCGGGAAATCCACTCTTTTCAATCGGTTGACCGGTGCTGATGTCATGGCGGAAGATTTGCTCTTCGCCACGCTCGACCCGACCCTGCGTCAGATATCCTTGCCCGGAATCGACAAGGCGATCCTGTCGGATACGGTGGGTTTCGTTTCCGAATTGCCGACCCAGCTCGTCGCTGCGTTCAAGGCGACCCTTGAAGAGGTCATCTCAGCCGACCTGCTGATCCATGTCCGCGACATCGCGCATCCCGACAGCGCGGCGCAAAAAGCTGATGTCGAGGCGGTGCTGACGGAGATCGGCGTCGCCATCACCACGCCGCAGATCGAGGCCTGGAACAAGCTCGACCTGCTCGAAGACGATGCGCGCGAGGAAATGATAGGAGAGGCGGCCCGCCGCACTGACGTCGTCGCGCTGTCGGCGATGACGGGGGAGGGCGTCGACACCCTGATCGACACCGTAGCAGCGTTGCTCACCCAGGGCCATCGCCGCTACCGCATCCAGCTTCCCGTATCGGACGGCGCAGGCGCCGCGTGGCTGCACGCGCATGGCGAAGTGATCGGGCAGGAGATCGACGGCGACGAAGCGGTCTATGAAGTCCGCATGGCCGAGCGCGATTACGAGCGGTTCAATCAGCGCAACGATTGATCCGTTGCGGCGCGTTGCGACGGGCGGTCATTGGAAAATCTGCCAGTTGGCATTCGTCAAACCGCCCAAGCGGGCGACCTCGTCCACGAATGGCATCAATTGCTCGGGTTGATTGCAGCCTATGGTCACCTGCGAGTAGCGATAGTCCTTGTCTGCGGCCATTTCCATTTCAAGAAGCTGGCAATCGACGAATACGTCATCTTTGCTGTCCCAGTGCTCAATCGGAAATTCCCAGATCTTGGCTTGGGTAGCCAGCGCGTTGAGCTTTGTTAGCTGCTGAGCGGTGAGGGGGGACCGGCGGATTGGAATAGGGTCCGTACTGTCGCGGTGGTAGTCGACTCCACCCGTCTCTATCTTCCCCGTTCCGTCGAATTTTTCTCTGATCAGAACGTATCGAAAGAAGTGGCCATGCCCTTCGGTAAAGACGAAGCGCATGACCTTCTTGTCTTTTCCGGCGAAATTCCGCCAAAGGGGCCGCTGTCCCAGACGTTTCAGGGGGCAGGCGGAAAAGCCCATGCTCCAAAAATACTCATAAGTCTCTTCGGGATAGAGGCCGCAGCCCTCCCTGGCGTTCGATTGGCTCGTCAAAGTCAAAGCCAAAACGAGCGCGCAAAGAGAGAAAAATGGTCTGATCGGATTGGTAGCGACCTTCACGCCTCTCTTACCCCTTGGTCGGGTTCTTCCGGTCGCCATGCTGTTCCCATTTTGTTCGCTTGCAAAGCGTAAGCTGAGAGCAATTTCAACTATTCTCAGCCCGCTTGGCCGATACCCAAAGTGCTTCCTTCGCCTCTAGGTCAAGCGCCGCGAACGCTTCGCCGGCCTCGGCCTCCATTGCCTTGAACCGCCGCTCGAACTTCGCATTCGCCACGCGCAGCGCCGCCTCGGGATCGACGCCGAGGTGCCGCGACCAGTTCACCACCGCGAACAGCAGGTCGCCAATCTCTTCCTCGCGCTCGGCGGGAGAGGCAGCCTCGATCTCGGCGATCTCCTCGTCGATCTTGGCACGGGCACCCGAGGGATCGGGCCAGTCGAACCCGGTCCGCGCCGCGCGCTTCTGCAGCTTCTCGGCACGGAGCAGCGCTGGCAGGCCGATCGCGACTCCATCGAGCGCGCCGGCATCGCCCTTTGCCTCGCGCTCGGCTGCCTTCAGCCTTTCCCAATGCTGCTCATGGCCACCGTCGCTGTCGCCGAACACATGCGGGTGCCGGCGTTCCATCTTGTCGCTGATCGACGCCACGACGTCAGGCAGCGCGAACAGGCCGGCTTCCTCGGCCATGCGGCTGTGGAACACGACCTGGAGGAGCAGATCGCCGAGCTCGTCCTTAAGATCCGCCATGTCGCCACGGGCGATCGCGTCGGCCACCTCATAGGCTTCCTCGATGGTGTACGGCGCGATCGTCGAGAAATCCTGCGCGACGTCCCAGTCACATCCATGATCGGGATCGCGCAACCGCTCCATGATCGTGACGAGGCGTTCGATCTTCGAAGGGCTGCTCACAGGCAGGGGCGCCCCGCCTTAGCCGCATCCATCAGTTCGATAATATACATTATGTTAAATTCAGATATGATCACAGGAGATCCCCCTCGCGGTGTCACCAAGGTATTTATCGACCAAACAAACTACCGATTGCTGCACCGGTACCGGTCGCCTGCTGCCACAAAACCACTAGGATGAACGCGACACCGAAGATCGCGATCCAGGCCAGTGCCATCTTGAACACGTCCTTGATCGGCAAACGGCGCGCCAGCAGCGCCGACAGCGGCAAGACCAGCAGCAGCAAGTAAAACACGATGTCGAACGGCTGGTCGGTCACGGCGTCACCTCCATCCCGTCATAACCGGGTTCGACGCCAGCCGGAAGCGCAGCGCGCAGCGTGGCATAGTCCATCGACTGGTCCATATGGATGAAAGCGGTCCGACGCGGCCGCAACGCCTCGATCCAGCCAAGCACGGTCGGCACATCGGGATGAGTCGGATGCGGCCGATAGCGCAGCGCATCGACGATCCATACGTCCAGGTCCTGATACAGCGCGCGCATGTCATCAGTCAGGATATTGAAATCCGTGGCATATCCGATCGATCCGGCCGGCGTGTCGAACCGCAACCCGGCAGACAGGATATTGCCGTGCGGCTGGTCGACGGCACGGATCGCGACGTCGCCGATGGTGATCGCGTCGGGCAGCGTCTCCATCGCCACGGTCGATGGATAGCCGTCACGCCCGAGAAACGCATAAGCGAAGCGCTCGACCAGCGCGTCCCGCGTCGCCGGCCGAGCCATGCCGCGCACCGGATGGCCCATCGCATGATAGACCTGCCGCAGATCGTCGATTCCGTGGCAGTGATCGGCATGGTCGTGAGTCCAGATCACCGCGTCGACCGTCGCGACATCAGCCGCCAGCAACTGCTCGCGCATGTCGGGGCTCGTATCGATCAGGATGCGGGTCGTCCCCGTCTCGACCAGGATCGAGGCCCGCAGCCGACGGTTGCGCGGCTCAGCCGGATCGCAATCGCCCCAGTCATTACCGATGCGCGGCACGCCCGAGGATGTGCCAGATCCGAGGATCCGGACTTTCACGCCTTCACTCTCACGCGGTCGTCTTGGCAAACAATGCGTGAAAGTTCTCGGCCGTCTTTTCCGCCAGCACCGACACATCCTCGCCGCGCAGCTTCGCCAGGAACTCGGCGGTATCGGCCACGAACGCCGGTTCGCCGGTTTTTCCGCGATGCGGCACTGGCGCAAGGAAAGGCGCGTCGGTTTCGATCAGCAGCCGCTCGATCGGCAACCGCGCGGCGGTTTCCTGCAGGTCCTTGGCATTCTTGAACGTCACGATGCCTGAAATGGAGATATAAAGGCCCAATTCCAACGCGATATCGGCAAAAGTGCCGCTCGCCGTGAAGCAATGGATCACGCCGGGATAGGCGCCCTTCCCCATCTCCTCGCGCAGAATCTCGGCGGTATCGTCCTCGGCGTCACGCGTATGCACGACGATCGGCAAGCCGGTCTCGCGCGCCGCCGCGATATGCGCGCGGAAACTCGCCCGCTGCCGGTCGCGGTCGCTGTGATCGTAATAATAATCGAGCCCGCTCTCGCCGATCCCAACGACTCGTGGATGCAACGCGCGCTCCACCAGCCGCGCCGTGCCCACATCGGGATGCTGGTCGGCCTCATGCGGATGGATGCCGACGGTCGCCCACACGTCCGGCTCGCGCTCGGCCGTGCCGATCACCGCATCCCATTCGCTCTCGCGCGTGGAGATATTGAGCATGGCGGACACGCCCCGGGCCCTGGCGCGGGCTAGTATCTCGGGCTGCTGCTCGTACAATCCCTTGTAGTTCAGGTGGCAATGACTGTCGGCGAACATCAGGCGGCCTCCGTCAGCTCCAGCCGCGGGAACACCCCGCTCGGCGCCGGCAGTACGGTGCCCGCCACCACTGGCACGCCCAGTGAATCGAAGTCCCGCGCACCGGTCTCCTGGCCAAGCAGATCAAGCAACCGGTCAGCGCCATCCGGGATCGCCCAGCGCGCCATGATCGCGATCCGCCGGATCGCCTCGATTGTCAGGTGCAGGATCGCGTCGGCGCGCCCTGGATCGGTCTTGCGCACGCTCCAGGGCGCGGCGTCGGCGAAATACTGGTTCGCATCGCGCGCCGCCGACCACACGGCATCGAGAGCATTGTGGATCGCGAGGTCGCTCATTGCCGCGTGCATACCGGCCTCGGCGGCGTCGACGCTTGCCAGCAACGCGGAATCGGCATCGGTTCGCACGCCCGCCACCGGCACCCTGCCGCCGCAGTTCTTCGCGACGATCGACAGGCATCGCTGCGCGAGATTGCCGAGATTATTCGCCAGGTCGGCATTGCACCGCGTGACGATCGCTTCCTCTGAATAACTCCCGTCCTGGCCAAAGCTCACTTCGCGCAGCAGGAAATAGCGGAGCGCGTCGACGCCGAAGCGCTCGACCAGCTCCATCGGGTCGGTCACGTTGCCGACCGACTTGGACATCTTCTCCCCGCGGTTGAGCAGGAAGCCGTGCCCGAACACCTGCTTCGGCAGTGCCAGCTTCGCCGACATCAGGAAAGCCGGCCAGTAAACGGCATGAAAACGCACGATATCCTTGCCGATCACGTGCAGGTCGGCCGGCCAATAGCGTGCCAGGTCAGCCGCATTGTCGGGATAGCCAGACCCGGTCAGGTAATTGGTCAGCGCGTCGACCCAGACATACATGACATGCCCGGGGCTGCCCGGCACCTTCACGCCCCAGTCGAAGCTGGTGCGTGACACCGACAGGTCGGAAAGCCCACCCTCGACGAAGCGCATCACCTCGTTGCGCCGGGCCTCCGGCCGGATGAACTCAGGATGGGACTCGTACAGGTCGAGCAGCGGCTGTTGATATTTCGACAGCCGGAAGAACCATGTCTCCTCGACCGTCCATTCCACTGGCGTGCCCTGCGGGGAGAGCCTGGCCCCTTCCCCGCCTTTTTCGTCGGCGACAAGTTCCTTCTCGTCGTAGAAGGCTTCGTCTCGGACTGAATACCAGCCCTCGTATTTGTCCATGTACAAGTCGCCGGCAGCTTCCATTGCCTGCCAGATCGCAGCGCTCGCCGCATGGTGCGCCGGTTCGACGGTGCGGATGAACCGATCATAGGAAATGTTCAGACGATCGTCCATTTCCTTGAAATAGGACGACATCTCATCGGCAAGCGCGCGCGTCTCGACACCGCGGTCGCGCGCCGTCTGGACCATTTTAAGGCCATGTTCGTCGGTGCCGGTCTGGAACCGCACGTCGCGCCCGGCCTGACGGTGATAGCGTGCGATCGCGTCGGTCGCGATGGCCTCATAGGCGTGGCCGATATGCGGCCGCCCGTTCGGATAGCTGATCGCGGTGGTGATGTAATAAGGCTGACCCATGCCGGCCTCCTAGCGCGGTTGCCGCGCGATTAGAACCACCCGGTGCCGGCGTTTCTGCTGCGGAGATTGCGTTGGCGTTCGAGACCAGATCGAAGAACATCAAGTTCCATGCCGCCACTCTTGCGACACCTCGGCAGTAGAATATAAAATGTACCACCGATTTTCATCATCATCAAAAAGAACATCAGCAAATCAGCAAGAAGTCTGTGAAATTTTAGATTAATTAATATTGGTATTTCGGCATATTAGATAAAAATGATGCGAAAATGACAGGACTGTATTGCTTATATTACAATCACTGTAACATTTCTGACCTTCATACTGTGTAGCGGCCACGAAGTCGGGACGGGATGTCTCGCTTAAGGGGAATCTACATATGCACAATCCCAAAGCCTTCCGGCTTCAGCTGTTGCTGGGCGGCGCCCTGCTGGCAACCATGGCGTCGCCGGCCCTGGCCGAAACCGCCCCATCGGCACAGCCTGCCGCGGACGAAGCCAAGCCAGCCGATGCGGCCCCGGCTGACGCCGGGCAGATCGCCGACATCGTCGTGACCGCGTTGAAGCGCGAGACCAACCTCCAGAAGACCCCGATCGCGATCTCCGTGGTCAGCCCCGAGGTGATCGCCGACCGGCACGTACAGAGCCTGATCGACCTGGCGGACGGTGCCGTCCCCTCGCTGCGGATCGCGACCTTCGAGGCGCGCCAGTCGGCGCTGACCGTCGGCATCCGCGGCATCGTGCCCTTCGACGCCAACCAGACGGCGCGCGACCAGGGCGTCGGCGTCTATATCGACGGTATCTATCTCGGCCGCCAGCAGGGCCTCAACGCCGCCCTGTTCGATGTCGAGCGCGTCGAAGTGCTGCGCGGCCCGCAGGGAACGCTGTTCGGTCGCAACACCGAAGGCGGCGCGCTGAGCATCGTCACCAAGGCCCCGACCGGCGAGTTCGACGGCCGCGTATCGGCCGGTATCGGCAATTACGGGCAATATGACGGGCAGGTTCATCTCGACCTCCCCGCATTCCACAATTTCGCGGTCAAGCTCGACGGCGTGATCCAGCACCAGGATCCCACGGTCAAGGATCCGCTCGCGGGCCAGATCGGCTGGAACGCCTATAATCGTGTCGGTGGCCGCATCGCCGCGCGCTGGCAGCCCTTTGACGGCTTCACCGCCGACTTCTCGTTCGACAAGGCCAAGGACGAGAACACGCCCTTCTTCAGCCAGCTGATCAACTACAACCCGCTTGGCCGCACCGTTGGCGTGTACACCGGCACCACGCTTGGGCCGCCCCCCGGCGGCACCTGCACCCCGGCCTGCATCGCACCGTTGTCGCCCCTGGTCGGCATCCACCCGGATCGTCAGGACGTCGCCGATGTCGGCGTGCCGCAGCAATACAGCGTCGACAGGACCAGCGGAGAAAGCGCCAAGCTCTCCTACAAGGTCTCGCCAGCACTTGAGCTGCGCTCGATCACCGCGTGGCGCAAGGTTTCCACCAACCAGTGGGACAACTCGGGCGGTCCGGAGCGGGTTCAGTTCGTGCCGAACGGCAAGACCAGCCGCTACAGCCTCTCCGACCTCTATCAGAACCAGTTCAGCCAGGAATTCCAGGCGGTCGGCAGCTTTGCCCAGGTCGATTACGTGGCTGGCCTGTACTATTTCAACGAAGAGGCCCGGGAATCGGCGGCGACTCCGTCTTCGATCCAGTGGAACGCGAACGGCACGGCCTATACGATCCTTCCCTCCCAGGTGTTCGGACCGATCACCTCCAGCAATCAGGGCTGGGACTATAATTCGCGGTTCCTGCAGCGTGCCAGTGTCAACCGCACCCGCAGCTACGCGGCCTATGGCCAGGCAACCTACACGCCTGACTTCGCCGATGCGCTGCATCTGACGGTCGGCGGCCGCTACACCAAGGACAAGCGCGACGGCGTCCTCTATATGGTGTCGGGCGTGCCGACGAACTATCAGCTCCACTATGATCGTGGCCGGTTCGATCCGATGGTCACGCTGGCGTTCGACGCGACGCCGGACGTCAATCTCTACGCCAAATATTCGACTGGCTTCCGCGCCGGTGGCGCGAACGACCGCTCGTCGAATTTCTCCGCTTTCGGCCCGGAATCGGTGAAGGCCTACGAAATCGGCGCGAAGATGGACCTGTTCAATCGCAAGGTTCGCATCAACCTCGCCGGGTACATCATGGATCGGTCGGGAACTCAGATCGACTTCGACAATGTCGACACCAACCAGTTCCTGCCCGGCACCACGACGCCTAACCCGAACTTCAACCTGCACACCGAGAACACGGCCAACGCACCGGGTATCTCCAAGATCCGGGGCGTCGAAGTCGACGTTACCGCCCGGCCGATCGAGCATCTGACGCTTGGTGCGTCCTATGCCTATACCTACACCAACGTGCCGCTGACGCCCAACCCGAACCCGGGGCCGACGTTCGGCGTGCTGACCCAGGTGTTCGTCGTCTACACCCCGCGCAACGCGGCTTCCGGCTATATCGATTATGAAGTGCCGGTCGGTGGCAGCGATGCGAAGCTTCGTCTGCACCTGGATGCCAACTACGCTGACCCGAACTACAGCTTCCAGGCCGAAAACGTGAAGACCGACTCCAGCTTCATCGTCAACGGCCGCCTCGCGCTGGCTGGCGTGCAGATCGGCGACGCCAACAAGGCGACCTTCTCGGTCTGGACGCGCAACCTGTTCAACGAGCAGCACATCTATCGCCGCTCGGGCGCCAATGACGCAGTGCTGGGCAGCTATGCCAACTTTAACACGCCGCGGACCTTTGGCGGCGAGGTAAGCGTCAACTTCTGAAGCATCGGCTGCGGGCATCCCAGCGGTGCCCGGCCCGACGATGCACTGACCCGGCCCGGGTGGCTCACGCCACCCGGGCCTTTTTTTGTTCAGCGCTGAAGTGGCAGCGCGACCACGGCGCGCAGGCCCGGCGCTGCATCTTCCAGGACGAGCGTGCCGTCATGCAGTCGCGCGATCGCGTCTACCAGGGTCAGGCCCAGTCCCTGGCCCGCTGGCTTGCCCTCGGCTTCGAGCCGTCCGAAGCGTCGGATCACCGTGTCATGCTCGGCCGCCGGAATGCCCGGCCCGTCATCGGCGACGATCACCGCGACCGAATTTCTGCGACGCTCCGTGCTCACCATGATCCGGGTACCCCGCGGCGTATGCCGGATGGCGTTCTCGATCAGGTTGACGAGCATCTGGCGCAACAGGTTCGGATCCCCCCGCACCGGCAGGCTGCCGGCGATATCGAGGTGCAGCGGACGTCCTTCTTCCTCGGCGACCAGTCTTAGCGACTCGCCAGTCTCCCGCGCGAGGTCGCCCAGATCGACATCGGCAAAACGCTCGCGCCGGTGGCCGCCCTCTATCTCCCACAACCGCAACAGGCTCCCGAACAGGTCGATGATCTGGTCGGTCTGCGCCAGGATATCGGCGATGTCGGCGCCGATCGGCTCTCCCTCGGAACGCCGTGCAATGGCGGCGGTGCGGGCACGTAGCCGGGCCAACGGGCTTTTGAGCTCATGGGTCACGTCCCTCGCAGCGTGCTTGATGTTCGCCATGAGGTCGTCGATCCGGTCGAGCATCTTGTTGAAGGCAGCGGCCTGCTGGTCGAATTCGCTGTGGGTCCCGTCCAGCGGGATCCGGCTTTTCAGGTCCCCGTCCATCACCGCATCGACGGTGCGTTGCATGGCCCTCATCCGCCCACCGATCACCGTCATGATGCCGACGGCACCACCGATCAGCATCAGGGCTGTAATGCCGAGTCCGAGCAGTTGGACGCGGAACAGCAGGCTGTCGAAGCTTTCGACGACGTCGTTGTCGGAGACGACCACCAGCGTGGTGCCATCGGTGGCCTTTCGGGCCAGCGCGCGGCCATGCATCACGCCTTCGACCTGGGCGTCCTCGCCGAAATTGGAATAGCCGATCGGCGGCAGGCGTTTCAGGCGCAAATTGCCGCCGATTCGCCGGCCGTCCCTGTCGACCAGCATGTAGAACAGGTCGGCAGTGTCATGCTCGCGTTGCGCGGCGGCGATCCGCTCGATCATCTCCCCAGGAGGAATCCCTCCACCGCTGATCGCGCTCGCCTCGCTCGCCAGGCGGCGGTCGACCTCCTTTCGCAAGGCGGCACTGTCGATGGCGTAGTTGACGGTACGAATCGCCACCAGCGCGACCAGGAAGACGACCACATAGACCGTCATGATCGCGCGGAGGGATCTCGGCCGCATGTCAGTCCCCGCCCGTGTCCGTCCGATCGGTGATCATGTATCCGACTCCGCGGATGGTGGCGATCGGGTCTCGCTCGCCCGGCTGGTTCAGATGGAGCCTGAGATGGCGGATGTAGGATTCAATGATGTTCGTTGTCGGCTCGAAATCATATTTCCAGACATTCTGATAGAACATCTGCCGGGTGACGATGCTGTTGGCATTCCGGACAAGCTCGCATAGCACCTGGAATTCCAGCTTCGGCAGGACGAGCAGTCGGCCGGCCCGGGTTGCGCGGTATTTGACCTCGTTCACCTCGATATCGCCGACCCGCATGATGCCGGAATCGCTCGTTCGGGCCGCCCGCCGGACGATCGCGCGCAGCCGGGCGTCGATCTCGGCCGGTGCCGCCGGCTTGACCAGATAATCGTCAGCCCCGGCATCCAGCCCGATCAGCCGCTGTTCCAGATCGGCGAGCGCGGTGAGCATGATGATCGGCACGTCGATATCGCGGTCGCGTAGCAGCTTGGCGACCTCCACCCCATCGACATAGGGCAGCATGATATCGAGCAGCACCGCCTCGAACCTGCCGTCCGTGGCAATGGCCAGCGCCGCCCGGCCGTCAGCCGCCACGACCGCTTCATGGCCCAGTTCTTCAAGGTCGGCGACAAGCTGTTTCGCCGCGCGCGGATCGTCCTCCACGACCAGAAGTCGCATCTCTGTCGGCCCTCAATGGGAAATCGGTGAATGCCTCCCATATCCTTTGCGCGGCCGATCTCAACCTCGGTAACGGGAACCGCTATCCGGCGTTGACAAATCGGCGCGTCCGCTCGTGCCGATAGCGGACAATCCACAATCGCGGTAAAGGGTCGTGATGAGCGTTCTTGGAAGCTGTCACTGCGGTAACGTGCGGATAGAGCTGCCAAGCCCGCCGGAATGGGTGGCGGACTGTAATTGCTCCCTCTGTCGTCGGCTGGCATGGCGTGTGGCTTACTTCCCGCCGGAACAGGTGAAGATTTCAGGCCAGACGACGGCCTATATCTGGGGCGATCGAATGATCGGCATTCACCACTGCCCAATCTGCGGCTGCGGTACTCACTGGCAGACCCTTGGGGAAGATTTCGGCAAAATGGGCATCAACGCCCGTTTGCTCGACACATTCGACGAAAAGATCGTCGAGGTGAGGAAGGTCGACAACACGGATTAGGTCCGTGGCTGGCATGCGCTTTCCCTCCTTGCCGCCGGCCGGCACGAAGCATTGCAGAGCGTCTTCCTCGGGCTGTAGCAGGCTGATGCATCAGCTCGGCGATCAACCGAACCATAAGGTTGCTTTTAAAGGGCGACTTGCAGGGGCGATTGTAGCGACGCAGTTTGCAGGGAGCCGTCACCCGTGATTCTTCGAGGAGAAAGCACCGTGAAAACACCCCTGTGGATTACAGGCCCGGTACTGACCGGCCTCGGACTGCTTGCCGTGCCCGGTTTCGCCCAGACCGCGCCCGGGCTGGAGGATATGGTCGGCGCTCGGGCAGGCCAGGCTGAAGGCGCGCTGCAATTGCGCGGGTATCGTTTCATCCGCACCACCACCGGAGACGACCGAAAATGGAGCTATTGGTGGAATGATGCGCAGCGGCAATGCGTGTCGATCGCGACGGTTAACGGACGATACGACTCGATCGTTGCGACGCCCGCGCCCGATTGCGGTCAGCGCCAGTCCGGCAGCGGAAACCGTCCGGAGCAAAGCTCCCGCCCCGATCCGGGCTATCGTCCCCGGCCGGATAGGCCCGGCCGCCCGGATTATGTTCAGCCCGGCGAGGATGGTTTCCAGGTCGCCGGTCGTCGCATCGACCTCGGCCTGGTCTGTTTCGGCGACGGACAGCGGCCGGCGCTCGCGACACGCTATGGCTGGTCCTGGAACGATCGGCGCGATCGCTACGATTTCGGCAACCGCACCGAACTGACGACCCAGCAGTTCGACGCCTCGATCATGTTCCAGCTCTGGAGCGATGGCGGGCGCGTCCGCTTGCCGAAGAAGCTCATCCCGCCGATCAACTCGCGCGGCAATGACGGCTGGTGGGACCTTTACGATGTCTCGGTGCGGCCGGACATCATCACGGCAACCTATCGCCTGAACGGCCTGAACAAGCCGCGCATCACGATCGATCGCCGCAGCGGGCGCATCACTGTGCAGGGGGCCTATAATTACGGTTTCCGCGGCACCTGCGACATGATCGACGGACGCGATCACCGGCGCTTCTGATCCGGTGTCGCCCGCTACGCCGGGGAGAATGATTCAACATTGCCGCCGATACCGGCAGCGTGGCGCAGGACAGGGCCGGTCGGCTCCTGTCCCGCTCTTTCACATGACGATGATATTGGACGATCCGGTTCGATCGTGATCACGCTCGAATGGCGGTATTTCCGTCCTGTTCGCATCGGTTTTTCCGCTGTTATGCCATAACAGGGAAAACACTCACCAACCGATTGAAAAGGCACCGGGATTTTGGCCCAAAAATCCACCATAACAGCGGAAGAAAAAATTGAATGGCCCAACAGGCGAAAACGCGCCGCTGTTGAAGGGAATCCCGGGTCTATGCCTCGGCGAGCTTCGCCACCAGCCCGGCCATTTCATAGACCGTCGCCTGCGAATCCAGCGACAATCCCCGGGCGGTCGCGGCCAGCGCGCGCGCCGCGTCATAGCTGTCGAGCGCCGTCTGCAATCGCCGTCCCTGTCGGGACGGCGCTACTGAGGCAATGAACGCGGGCGCGCGATCGAGAAATGCCTCGTAGCGCGGCTGGGCCGCCTTGGGCGCGAGCATCTTGGCCAGCCTGCTGCGCCGCGCGTTGCCGGGATCGCCATCGCGCGCGATCGCAGCCATGGCGTCATCGAGCTTGGCCAGATCAAGTCCGGCAAAGCCGAGCGCGCGGCCCGGCGCGCCCTGTCCCGCCTTGACCAGTGCGGCGATCTCAGCCTCGTCGCATTCGGGCAGCGTGCGGCGGAGCACGCCGGCCATCGCCACATCGTCGAGCGGGTCGAAGCGCAGCAGCCGGCATCGCGACCGGATCGTCGGCAGCAACCGACCCGGGGCATGGCTGATCAGCAGGAAGATCGTGCCGGCGGGCGGTTCTTCCAGGTTCTTGAGCAGGGCGTTCGCCCCGCCCCGCTCCAGATCGTCGATCGCGTCGATCAGCACCATGCGCCGCGACGACATTGACGGCGTGGTCGCGAACATCGGCTGGAGCGACCTGACCTGCGCGATCGTGATGCTCCGCGCGAGATCCTGCCCCGGCTTGTCGGCGTCCTTGGGCTGGCGTGCCAGTTCGCGATAATCGGGATGCGATCCCGCGGTGACCAGCGATCGGGTCCGGTCGCCCTCCGGCACGTCGAAGCCTGGTGGCAGCGTGCCCGGCGAAGCGCCTTCGGCCAGAAGCCGAAGCGCCGCCGCTCGGGCGAAGCTCGCCTTGCCGACACCCTCGGGCCCGGCGAACAGCCAGGCATGGTGCAACGCCCCGCTCGCCATCGCTGCCGCAAAGGCAGCGTGCGCCGCTTCATTGCCGACCGGCAAGGTCATGGTAGCAGGTCGCCGAGATCGGCGAGCAGCGCTTCGGTCACCGTCTCGGGCGCGCCCGACGCGTCGATCAGCCGTACCCGTTCGGGCTCATGCTCGGCGAATCGCCGGAACGCGGCGGCGACGTCGGCATGAAAGGCATCGCCCCGAGCCGCGAAGCGATCCGCCCCAACGCCGTCACGCACCTCGGCGCGGGCGCGGCCCTGTTCGGGCGGCACTTCGAGCACGAAAGTACGATCGGGCAAAAGGCCGCGCGATCCGAACGCGTGGAGCGCCAGCACGGCGGCATCATCGATCCCGCCCGCAACGCCCTGATAGGCGCGCGAGCTGTCGATGAAGCGGTCGCAGATCACCCAGGTGCCGGCGCCGACAGCCGGGCGGATCAGCTTCTCGACATGGTCGGCGCGCGCCGCCGCGAACAACAGCGCCTCGCTGTGGGGGCTCCAGCGCTTGACGTCGCCTTGCATCAGCAGAGCGCGGATCGCCTCCGCGCCCTCGCTGCCGCCAGGCTCGCGAGTCACCAGCGTCTCGATGCCGCGTGCGCCCAGCGCCTCGGCCAGCCGCTTCGCCTGAGTCGATTTGCCGGCCCCTTCCCCGCCCTCGAGCGAGATGAAGCGCCCGGTCGTCACCCGCCGAACAGGCTCTTGAGGCCCGCCCAGGCCCGGCCGAAGAAGCCCGCCTCGCCGACATCGGTCTCCGCGACCAGCGGCAATCGCTGCGGCTGCATGTCGGGCGTCGTCACCACCAGGTCGGCGATATGCTGGCCGGCCTTGATCGGCGCCTTGATCGGGCCGTCATAGACCACACGCAGCTGGATATCGGGCGAGACGCCTGCGGGCAGCGTCGCGGTCAGGTTGGTCGGCGCGACCAGCCCGACGGTGCGCGAATCGCCGAGCTGCACCTCGGCGGTCTCGACCTTGCGGCCCTTCGTCACGAGCGGCTTGGACTGCCAGGCACGGAAACCCCAGTTCATGAACTTGACCGATTCCTCGATCCGCTGGTTCGAGCTGGTCAGGCCGGCCATCACCATCACCAGGCGACGGCCATTCTGCTGGGCAGAGCCGGTGAAGCCATAGCCCGCCTCATCGGTATGGCCGGTCTTGAGCCCGTCGGCACCGGCGATGCGGCCGAGCAGCGGATCGCGATTGGCCTGGGTGATGTCCGCGCCCGCGCCCAGGGTCTTGCCCCAGGTGAAGTTCGGGAGGGAGTAGAACTTCTTGTAGAGTTGCGGATGATCCTGGATTGTCGCCGCCGCGAGCTTGGCCAGGTCGCGCGCCGTGACATAGGTCACGCCATTGTCGGGCCAGCCGTTCGAATTGCCGAAATGGCTGTTGGTCAGGCCAAGCTTCGCCGCCCGCTGGTTCATCAGATTGGCAAAGGCTTCCTCGGTCCCCGAAATGCCCTCGGCCAGCACGACGCAGGCGTCGTTCCCCGACAGGGTGACGATGCCCTTCAGCAGATTCTCGACGCTCACCTTCTCACCGGGCGAGAGGAACATGGTCGAACCCGCTGCGGGACCGTGCCATTTCTTCCATGTGTCGGGGCTGACCTCGATCT
Source organism: Sphingomonas sp. QA11 (assembly GCF_028473665.1). Taxonomy (GTDB): domain Bacteria; phylum Pseudomonadota; class Alphaproteobacteria; order Sphingomonadales; family Sphingomonadaceae; genus Sphingomonas; species Sphingomonas phytovorans. The sequence goes on from NZ_CP098774.1 coordinate 1,816,237, forward strand.
GTTTGTCGAGCTTCAGTTCGCCGCTCCTGATCAGGTCGAACGCCACATAGACAGTCATCATCTTGGCCATCGACGCCGGCGGCATGCGGCGATCCGGCTCCTTCGAGTAGAGGATCGCTCCGGTCGAAAGGTCCTGCAGGAACGCGACGGGTGCCGGCGTCGGGAAATCGGGCGCGGCGGCGACGCCGGGGCAGGCCAACACGATCGCGAGGGCGGAGGCGGCGAGCAGTTTCTTCATGACAACAGGTCCGTGACGCTAGGGGGTTACTCGATATGCAGGATGCGGGCATCGGCATAGCCGTGCCGGGCGGCCTCGTCACGTGCGCGCTTGGCGCTCGCTGCGTCGGCGAACGGACCGACCTGGACTCGGAACAGGGTGCCGGCCGGGGTGATACGCCCGCCGACCTGGCGGGCGGCGGTCTGGGCGCGCTCGCGCGTCGAGAAGGCAGCGACCTGGACGAGATAGCCGGACCGGCTCGGCATTGTCCTGGCGGGCTCCGATGGCGGCGGGGAATAGCCTGCGCCCGGGGGTGGTGTAACGCTGCGCGCCGGGCGGGCGGGCACTGGAGTAGCTGATGCGCGCACCGGCACTGGCGCCACCCGAGCGGACAGCTTCCGGCGCAGCGCCGTCAGCAGTGATGGCGGCGCGTCCATTCTCGCCGACGCGGTGTGGCCTGATCGCAGCGCATTTTGGTCCTGGGGCGACGGCGTCACCAGCCGGATACGCACTGGAGCACCCTCGCCCACGCCGAGTTGTTGCGCGGCTGCCGGCGACAGATCGACGATTCGGCCACCCGAACCCTGTGTCGCGACCAAGGCGATGATCGTCCGCCCGGTATCGAGCGCGGTCAGCTCGACATAGGAACCGATCGGCAATGTCGCGTGCGCGACGCTGACCGATCCGGCAGCCGCACCACCACCATCGAACGATCCGGCATAGCCGACCGTGTCGTAGCGCTGTTCCTGCCCTGACGTCCCACGCGGCCCGGTGCTTTGCGGCAGATCCGCCGGTGGTGCTTCCTGGTCGAGTGTCGACGCCGGCACCACTACTCGGGGAGAATCGGGCGTCATCGGAGTGGGCCTGGCGCGTTGCGCGGCGGCAGGGGCCGCAGCCATGAACGGCGTTCCCGCATGTCTCTCACTGCCGCCGAATGCGACGAGCAGGAAAGCCAGCGCGACCGTGCCACTATCGTTCAACGGCATCGGCCAGCAACCCCACGGAAAGCGCATAGAAATTCGAGCAATTATAGTCGAGGATCACCCGGTAGTTGCCCGTCAGCAGATAGGCGGTCTTGCCCGGCCCGTCCGGCTCCATCAGCGTCGCCAGAACATTGTCTGCCGGCCAGTTGCGCGTCTCCGGCACCAACCCCATCGCGCGCCATTCCGCCACCGTCTTCCAGCCGCTGTGCCGCGCGAAGACTCTCGGGCAGCGGGGCGAAACGGTGCGATTGACGATCTGGTTGCGATCGAAACCCGGCGGCACGCTTACCGCCAGACCCCAGGGTTGCCCCGGCCGCCAGCCGGCATTGGCGAAATAGTTGCCGATCGAAGCAAGCGTATCCGCCTCGCTCGTCCAGATGTCGATCCGCCCGTCCCCGTCCCCGTCACGCGCGAGACGCAGATAGATTGACGGCAGGAACTGCGGCCCGCCGGTGGCACCTGCCCAGCTGCCCTTCAACTGCGAGAGCGGCACGCCCCGGTCGACCATCAGCAACGCCGAGATGAACTCGTCCGCGAACAGCTCGCGCCGCCGCCCTTCATAAGCGAGCGTGGCGAGCGCGCGGGGCAGATCGAACCCGCCCATTACCTTGCCGTAATTGGTCTCATGTCCCCAGATCGCGACCATGATCGATTCAGGCACGCCAGTCTCGCGCTCGATCCGCGCCAGCCGCCCGCGCTGGGCGAGATAGGCCTGCCGCCCGCGCGTGATCCGCGCGGTGTCGACATGCTGCGCCTTGTACGGCGCGAAATTCGGAACCGCCGACGGATTGTTGGCAGCGCCGGGCTGAGCCCGGTCGAGCTCGATTACACGGGTATTGAGTGTCAGTCCCGGCATCACCGCATCGAGCGTCGCGCGGCTGACGCCCCGTGCCTCGGCCTGGCCGCGAAGCGTACGCAAATAGGCCTGGAAGCCGGCTTCATCCTGCGCGACCGCCGGACCGCTCGCCCCGAAACACAGGATCGCGGCCAATACTCCGCCCGCCATCCTGCTCAACCATGTGGAGAAATCCCGCATGGCCGGACTCTGCCACAGGCCCCGCGCGACATGAACCCCTTATAGTCGTGGCCCTTGCACAAAACAGCGCTCACGCACTAAGCGCATTCCCAGCGGAGAGGTGGCCGAGTGGTTTAAGGCAGCGGTCTTGAAAACCGCCGTGGGTGCAAGCTCACCGTGGGTTCGAATCCCACCCTCTCCGCCACATGCCGCCGTGCTGCTGCACGCATAGTCCCAGCATGCGCCATCGCGTGAGCAATCATCGGCGACTTTTCTACAGCCGTTCCATCCGGAGCCACGCCCGATCGCCCTGCCACGCACGCTGGAGCGCCTGCCGTGCTGCAGCAGCTTCAAGCATATGCCCTTGCGCCTTCTCGCTTTCGACGAGACCATAAAGCGCCCAGCCATTTCTGGGCGTCTGCGCAAGGGCCGCACGAAAGGCCTGGCTGGCCTCATCATAGAGCCCCGCCTGGTAAAGGGCTGCGCCGAGAGACTGATTCACCGGGTAATACCAGTAAGGCGGCTCCTGATATGGGATCTTCGCCTCAAGCGCGATGGCTTCGCGATAGAGGTCTATGGCCCTGTCATAGCGTTTCTCCGCATAGGCAAGGCGACCACGTGCGACTGTTTCGGCGAGTGAGAGAAGCTCCGGCGCGGGCACGCCCTGCTCGATCATGCCCGCAAATGCCTTGGACGTCCGAAGCTTCGCAAGAGTAGCAAGCTCGCGCTCGACACCTGCGCTGTCGCGCCGCTGCGCTTTGGCGACAGCGCGAGCGTACAGCCGCATCGCCGCAGCATAGGGGAGTCGCGGGTCGGGAGCGGGCATCGCCAGTATCGCTTCCGGCTTGGCGAACTGCGCCATTGCCAGAAAGGGCGCGGCATCGATCGCCTGTATCCACGCGATCCGGGCGGAAGTCTCGGGATCGAGGACTTTCTGCAGGCGTCGTGCCTCGGCGATCGCTGTTCGCATGTCGCCCGCCAGTTGTGCCGAGGTCACGATGAAGTGGATGTTATGGGGATAATAGCCGTAGCGGACGAGGCTTTGATCATTGGTGTCGCGGATGAAAGCTTCGTCGGATCGCGCGGCTGCGATATTGACACGGATCGAATCCGAATAGCGCCCCACCAGTTGATATATATGCCCGGGCATATGAACCAGATGGCCAGCGCTCGGAGCAAGCGGCCGCGCGAGCCGATCGGCCGCAGCTTCGGCACGGCGCGGGTCAGCGCTGTTCTCCATGAGATGGATGTAGAGATGCGCGGCCTGGAGACTGGCGGGGTTGCGGGCGAGTACCGTCTCGATCAGCCGGACCGCCTCGCCGCTCCGCCCCACCGGCGTACGTTTGTCCAGCCGCCAATAATTCCAGGGACTGGTATTCATCACAGCTTCGGCTGCGAGCACCGCAACATTGTCATCCCTGGGAAAATGATGGACCGCATCGAGCATCGCATCGGCATAGGCAGCATCGAGAACGGCACGATTGCTCTTCGCGTCGCGGGAGTAACGACGCGAGATCGCCTCGATCAGCACCTGCTCGAGCGACGAGGTATTCGTGCCCAGCACCCGTGCGCGATCCATCGCCGTCAGAGCGGTGTGACGATCACGATCGTCCATTGGGGCGTTGATGTTGGGACCCAGAGCGAGCGCTTCTCCCCACCAGCACATCGCGCAGCCGGGATCGAGCCGTTGTGCCGCGCGGAACGAGCGAACCGCGCCGGCGTGGTTGAAGCCATAAGTGAGTAACAACCCCTGATTGAAATAGCGCCGCGCCTGCTCGCTCGACGTCGAGACCAGTAAACCGGAGACTGAGAGATCGGGATAGAGCGGTATTGGACTGGAAGCCGATCCAGCAGGTCCAGTGACCGCGCTGGCCAACATCAGTTCGCGTTTCAACGCGGACGCCATCGCCTTGCCGCCGCAAAGCGAGGAGGCAAGCTGGCTAGGATCAAGCATCGCCAGGGCTGCAGGAGAGAACGCAAGCCCAGGCGAGAAGCTGGTGAGAATGCCCCCAATTCCGGCGAGTATGATGCTTTTCAACAGCTTGTGCATTCCAGCAACCCTTGGTCGAGAGGGGGTGCCAACGAGACGTTAGTTCATGGTATCATTTCGAGCTCGCTGCCTCAACTTTGCACGCGCGGCACATTCCCACTGCCTGGAGTCGGTCGCGGTCTGATTGAGGTCCAATTCGAACTGGTCGATAACCGCTAAACTTATCGAGAATCGGTCCGCACTACGGCCGGTCCATTCGATGTTCATGGCGACACTCATGTGCCGGTTGCCAAATGCCCCGGGGTTGCGTGGGTTCGCTGGAAGCGCTCAGGCAGCGCGAGGTTGTGGCTGCATTCCATGATCGACCAGCGTCGCAAAATCGCCGTCGTCGAGCGGATGCTGGAACTGGCAGCCAGCCTCGAAATCATCCGCCCACATGATCGTAGCAGCCACCTGACCGAGCCTCGGCAGGGTCAGCCAGATCATCGAGCCCTTGCGCAGGCTTGAATAGGTATGAAGCCGCGCGCCGTGAAGCGACACGTCGGTCACCTTGCACAGAGCACGATCGAAGCCGCCGCGCCCGATGCGCGCATCGAGCGACACTGGCGCGCGCGGGCTACGCCGGCGTCCGTTGCTCATGGCTGGTTCGAATTCTGCGGCGAACATGGCTTCCCTCTCGCATTGTGCGACGAGGGAAAGCCTAGTCCTCGATAGCTAACGCGCCATTAACGACGGCGCGTGCCATCTTACTTCTTGTTGAGTGTCAGTCCGCCAAAGCGCTTGTTGAAGCGCGCAACCTGGCCACCCGAATCAAGCATCGTGCCGCGGCCGCCGGTCCATGCCGGATGCGCGAGCGGATCGATGTCGAGCGTCATCAAATCGCCTTCCTTGCCCCAGGTCGAGCGGGTCTCGAACTGGGTTCCGTCGGTCATCTGCACCTTGATGGTGTGATAATCGGGATGAATATCTTTTCTCACGTCGAATTCTCCGGAAAGCCACTGGTTTCCGACCAGCAGCGAAGGCGCGGCCCCTAACAGAGGGCCGCGCCGAGTGCAACCTATGGGTGGTTTGTATCAGGCCTTGGGCGGATCGGTGATCATCGCCATGAACTTCGCTTCGGCGGCGAGCTTGCCGTCGATCGTCGTACGTCCAGCGAATTTGGTGGCGCGGGCGCTCTTCTGCACGATCTCGACCTCAAGGCGCAGCAATACGCCGGGCTCGACCGGCTTGCGGAACTTCACCTCGTCGATCGACATGAAGTAGACGAGCTTGCCGGAGCCGGCGAGACCAAGCGATTCGACCGCCAGGATTCCCGCAGCCTGCGCCATCGCCTCGACGATCAGCACGCCCGGCATGATCGGGCGCCCGGGGAAATGGCCCTGAAAGAAGCTCTCGTTGATCGTCACCGCCTTGATCGCCGCGATCGACCGGTCGAGGATCAATTCCTCGACACGATCGACCAGCAGCATCGGGTAACGATGGGGGAGCGCCGCCATGACCCGCCCGATATCGAGCGGGCCGAGCGCCCCCGTCGCGACCGCCTCGGTCACCGGCCCTTCGGCGGTGTCGTTGCGGGGCGTCCGGCAGGAGCCGCCGGTGCAGGCGCTGCGGGTGCGCCCTGAGCCTGTTGACCCTGCTGCGGCTTCGGCTGCCATGCGACAGGCGGCGGCACGGCGACGCTGGTCAGCGTGCGATCGATCTCGGCGCTCACGGCCGGCGTGATATCGGCAGTGGCATCGCCGAGCATCAGCACTGCTTCCGGCTTCACGATGAGGCCGACCTTGCGGGTCTTGACCACGCTGGTCACGGCGTCGGCGATCTTGGAACCGACCTGCTCCTGCAAATACAGGCGTGCGCGAGTGACGGGTTGCAATATGCGGCCGAGTTCAGCCTGACCGGCTGTCTGCTTCTGCTCGATCTGGGCGAGTTCCGGCCGCTTGCTGTCGCGGGCGCGCTGGATCTCTTCCTGCGAAAGCTGGCCGTCGCCATTGGCATCGAGCGCCTTCAGCAGCGGCTGGATCTCGGCATTGATCGCTTCGTTACGCGCCTTCGCCTGATCGATCTGTGCCTTGTAGGTGGTATCGATCGTCGTCCAGGTGGTGGTCCAGACCTTCGAATTCTGCATGGCGGCATCGGGATCGAGCATCGCAACGGTCTGTGCCTGGGCCCCCGCCACGCCGAACACGAAGCCCGGCACGACAAGCGCCGTGGCAAGCAGAACCTTCTTGTACGTCTTCATCAGAATTGTGTCCCTACGTTGAATGTAACGAGCTTGGTATCGTCGCTCGGGTCTTTGAGCAAAGCATAAGCAACGTCGATACGAAGCGGCCCGAACGGCGAGTTCCAGTTGACGCCCGCTCCGACCGACAGCCGGGGCTTGGCGGAATCACCACCGAAACGTTCGAGAAACGGCTGCACCGTCCGGAGAGCGGGAGCGTTTACCGATGTGCCGGCGCAATCAGTGCCCCCCAGCGTCGCGGAATAGCCGACTTTGCAGGTCGTGGTGAAGCCGGCATGATCTGCGTCGGTCGTCGGAACGGTGTATAGCGGGTTGCCGTTGTTAAACAGCTGCGTCTCCAGCGGCAGCACCGTCTTCTTGCCTGTGAACGGATCGACGAAGACCGGGAAGGTCGCTGTCGGCAGCGGCCGGGTGATGCCGAACAACGCACCGGCCTGGATGTAGATCGACGGACGCAGGCCCATCTCGCGCGCACCCGCACCGAGCGGAATCTCCATCTCAAGCCGGCCCAGATAATAAGCCCGGCCACCCAGGGCGTCATCGACGAACTGCGTACGGTCCGTCTGCAGCGTCTGGTTGCCGGTTGTCTGGTCCGTGACATAATTGATGCGCTGAACTCGTGGGCCGACGCCGCGGATATCGAAGCCGCGGAAATCGGGTTCGCCGAGATAGAAGCGGTCGGTGATGCGAACACTGTCGATGCCCTCTCCACGACTCTTCTCGAGCGACTTGATGTACCCGCCCTCGGCATTCGCCGAGAGGATGAAGCCGCTGCCAAGCCCCCAGTATTTCGCGCCCTCGAAGCGCGTGCGGACATATTTCACGTCACCGCCGAGCCCGGCGAAATCGGCGCTGAAGACCAGTCGCTTTCCCGCACTTGGCCGCAAGCGGCTGTTGAGGCTGTCGTTGATCAGCGAGAAACCGACCGACGACGTAACGCGGTTGCCGATCGCGTCGCAGAGATACCGCCCTGCCAGCAACCGATCGCAAACGCCACCGGTATAATAGGTCGACTTGTCGAGCCCGACCTGATCGTAGGACACGCCATAGCGACCCGACAGCGACCAATATTCGGTCAGCGGCAGGCCCGCGCGAATCTGGAAGCCGGTCGAAACCTGGGTGTAGGTCGTCTGGCGCTGATCGCCGACATAGTTGAACGCGTTGTAATCGCGGCGGAAGATGTCACCGCCGATCGCGATATTCTTGTCGAACAGATAGGGCTCGGTGAAGCCGACCTCGACCGATTTCGAATAGCTTGAATAGTTGACGCTGGCACGCAACTCCTGCCCCTTGCCGCGGAAGTTTCGCTGGCGGATCGAGGCCTGGATGATGAACTTCTCAAGGCTCGAATAGCCCGCGGAAAGCGACAGCTCACCCGTAGACTTCTCTTCCACGTTCGCCGCCAGGACGACACGGTCGGGCGCCGATCCCTGCGTTTTCTTGATCTCGAACTTCTCCTGGAAGAAACCGAGCGAGTTGATACGATCCTGCGAACGCTTGAGCTGGAAGCTGTTGAACGCGTCGCCCTCTGACAGGCGGATCTCGCGCCGGATCACCTTGTCCTGGGTCTGGGTGTTGCCGTTGATCTCGATCCGCTCGACATAGGAGCGCTGGGCCGCCGCGATGTGGAAGTTGATCCCCATCGTCAGCGTTTCTTTGTCGCGGTTGAACTCCGGGTTCACCTCGGTGAAGGCATAGCCGAACAGGCCGGTCGACTCGCTCAGGCTGTCGACCGAATCCTCGACCTGCTTCGCATTGTACCACTCGCCCTTCTTCATCGGCAGCGTGGCGGCAAGGCGCTTGTTGTCGAAGTCGCGGATATCGCTGTCGACCGACACCTCACCAAATTTGTAGCGAGGACCTTCCTCGACCACATAAGTGATGATGAAGTCCTTCTTGTCCGGAGTCAGTTCGGCGACCGCTGACGTGACCCTGAAGTCGGCATAACCGTTGGTCAGGTAGAACTGACGCATCTTCTGCTGGTCATAGGCCATGCGATCCTGATCGTAGCTCGTGTTCGAGCTCAGGAGCGTGCTGAGGCGTGCCTGCTTGGTCGCCATCTCGCCGCGCAGCTTGCTGTCGGAGAACACTTCGTTGCCGAGGATGTTGATCTGGCGGACCTTCGATTTCGGGCCCTCGGTGATCTCAAACACGACGTCGACGCGATTCTGGTCGAGCGCGACCATCTTCGGCTCGACAACCGCGGCGAAGCGGCCCTGGCGACGATAGAGTTCAACGATGCGGCCAACATCCTGACGGACGGCGGTGCGCGTGAAGATCTGCCGCGGCGCGAGCTTGATCTCCTTCTTGATCTTGTCTTCCTTCAGCCGCTTGTTGCCCTCGAGCAGTACCCGGTTGATCACCGGATTTTCCCGGATGCGCAGCACGATCTCGCCCGATTCGGCACCGCTGATCGACACGTCGGCGAACAGATCGCTGGCGTAGAGATCTTTGATCGCCTGATCGAGCGTCTCGTTGGTGAAGGACGTGCCGACGCGGAGCTTGGTATAGGAAAGCACGGTATCGGATTCGATGCGCTGCGATCCTTCGACTCGCAACGACTTGATCGTCCGGGTCACGGGGGGAGCCACCGGAACTGAATCAGGCTGAGCGGGAGCTGCTGCGGCCGGTGCCGCCTGTCCCTGAGCTGGTGCAGCTGGTGCAGCTCTACCGCGGGCTGGTGCAGCCTGGCCCGCGGCCGCCTGGGCGCTCGCGGCCATCGGCACGCCCGACAACATCGTGCCCGTAAGAAGCACGACGGTGGCGCGGGCGCCGAATGATGTAACCTTGATCGCTGTCACTATCCCACCCCAGTCGGAGAAAATATGCGGGCCGCCTATCCGCTAGCCCTGCCTCAACCACGTCAGCCGATCAACCCGGCCAAATTGTTCCACAGGCCGAACGAACCCAGATCATTGAACGTCACCAGCAGCATCAGGGCAAGCAATGCCGCAAGGCCGCCGCGAAACGCCCATTCCTGCACTTCGGGTCCGACCGGCTTACGCCGAACCGCTTCGATCGCGTAGAAGAACAAGTGACCGCCATCCAGCATAGGAACTGGCAAGAGGTTGATGAATCCCAGATTAATCGACACCAGCGCTATCAACCAGACAAAGGCCGGCGCGCCGAGGGTCAATTGCTCGCCGGACACTTTGGCGATGCTCAGCGGCCCGCCCAGTTCCTTGACCGAGCGGCGTCCCGTGATGACCTGTCCGAGCGTCTCGACCATCATGCTGACGATCTCGCCGGTCTGGCGCACGGCGACTGCGGGCGCCTCGATCAGGCTTACGGTCACCAGGACCGGGCGTGCGCTGGCGATACCCAGTCGGCCGACACGATATTCGTTGCCGAACCGGTCGCGCTCCACGTCGGTTCCGACCACCGCGTCGCGCGACATCGGCGTGGCGCCGCGCGTGAAATCGATTCTCACCCGCTCGCCAGCGCGAATCCGCACATAGCGGACCATGTCGTCGAAGGTTTCGACAGAGCGCCCGCTTAACGCGACGACGCGATCGCCTGCCTGCAGTCCGGCCTTGGCCGCGGCGCTGTCGGCAGCGATGGCGCCGGCGACGGTCGGCGTACGGCTCTCGCCATAAGCGACCGCGAACCCGGCAAGGATAAGGATGGCGATCACGAAATTGGTGACTGGCCCGGCCGCGACGATGATCGCGCGCTGCCATACCGGCTTGGAAGGAAAGGTCCGCGCCCGCTCTTCCGGCGGCAACATCAACCAGTCGGCATCGGGCACGCTCGCCGGGTTCATGTCACCGGCAAAGCGCACATAGCCCCCAAGCGGGAGCCAGCCGAATTTCCAGCGCGTACCGCGCCTGTCGGTCACACCGAAAATCTCGCGACCAAAGCCGATCGAGAAAGCCTCGACCTTCACGCCGAACAGGCGACCGGCAAGGTAGTGGCCCATCTCATGAAGGAACACGAGCGGCCCGATGACGAGCGCAAAGGCCAGAATGGTCAGCAACAGGCCGGGGCTAGTGATCAAGCGACGCAGTCCTTTACACGCTCGCCCGCGAGCCTTCGCGCTTCCGTGTCCACCATCAGGACGTCATCAAGCGTATCGGGGGCGGGCGGATCGTAGCGATCAAGGGTATCGGCGACGATTGCGGCAATTTCGAGGAAGCCGATCTGGCGCGCCAGGAACGCCGCAACCGCAATCTCGTTGGCTGCATTGAGGATCGCCGGCTTGGCGCCGCCCGCGTCGAGTGCATGGCGCGCCAGCGCGAGCGCGGGGAATCGCACGGGATCCGGCGCCTCGAAATCGAGTCGGCCGATCGAGACCAGGTCCAGCGGCGCCATCGGCGTTTCCATCCTGTCTGGCCAGGCAAGGCAATGCGCGATCGGCGTGCGCATATCGGGCGGCCCAAGCTGGGCAAGAGTCGATCCGTCGATATATTCGACCATCGAATGGATCACCGATTGCCGGTGCAGGATGATCTCGATCCGGTCGGTCGGTATCGGAAACAGCCGCGCCGCCTCGATCAGTTCGAGACCCTTGTTCATCATCGTCGCGGAATCGATCGATATCTTGGCGCCCATCGACCAGTTGGGATGTGCCACCGCCTGTTCGGGTGTGACGCCACGCATCTGATCCGTCGTCCATTCACGGAACGGCCCGCCGCTCGCCGTGAGAATGATACGGCGAACGCGGCCAGCCTGCGCCGCATCGAAGCACTGGAAGATCGCGTTATGTTCGGAGTCCGCCGGCAACAGGGTCGCGCCGTGATGTGCGGCCGCGGCCAGAATCACGTCACCTGCCGATACCAGGGGCTCCTTGTTGGCAAGCACCACGGTACCGCCCTGCTCCACCGCCGCCATGACCGGCTCTAGACCGGCACAGCCGACGATCGCCGCCATCGTCCAGTCGGCGCCGAGATCGGCGGTCCGGCAGACTTCTTCGGGACCGCCCGCGCAGTGGATATTGGTACCCGCCAATGCCTCTCGCAGCGCCGGAAGGCAGGTCTCGTCGGCTATCACCGCCACCCGGGCACGGGTGCGGATCGCCGCGGCGGCCAGCTTCGCGACATCGCGATGAGCCGTAAGCGCGAACACCTCGAAACGATCTGGCTCCCGCTCGATCAGGTCGAGCGTGGAACTGCCGACCGATCCGGTCGCGCCAAGGATGGTAACTGTCTTCATGAATAGAATCTCGGCAGAATGACGAGCAGCGCGGCGACCGGCGCGACGGGCACCAGTCCGTCGAGACGATCGAGCACGCCGCCATGCCCGGGCAGGAGGTTTCCGCTGTCCTTTACCCCCGCCCGCCGTTTCAGCCAGCTTTCGAACAGGTCTCCGCCCTGCGCCAGTACCGCCAGCACCGGTGTAGCAAGCGTCAACCGCCAGGGCAGTCCATAAAATACATGCATTGCCGCGCCAAACGCACCAGCCAGCAGGACGCCCCCGGCCAAGCCTGCCCATGTCTTGTTAGGACTGATCATAGGCGCCAGCTTGGGCCCGCCGATCGTGCGACCGCTGAAATAGGCACCAATGTCGCAGACCCACACCAGAGCAAGCGCCCAGAAAGTAAAGACGATGCCCTCTTCCTGCCGGCGGATCAGCAACAGCGCGAGGATGGGCAACCCGACATAAACCGCCCCCAGAGCAAGGGCCGGGCGACGCTGGACGATAACGATGAAGAACGCCGCTGCCGCAATCAGCCCCAACGCAAAGAAGTCAGGCCCCGCGGCCATCGGCGCCATGATCGCCAGCGGCACGGACAAGGCAAATTGGGCCAGTCGCTTCTGCGATGCCGTCGCACCGTCTAGATCGGCCCATTCGCCCATCATGAAAATGCCGAGTACTGAACACAATACCCAGAATATCGCATCGCCGAACCACAAGGCGGTGACGGCGACCGCGACCAAGCCGAGGCCGACGACCGTACGGAGCGCCAGGTCGGACGGTCGCTTGGTCGGTGATGTAGTGTTCACAAGCCTCCGAAACGACGCTGGCGATTGCCGAACGCCGCCACTGCGTCGGCCAGGGTGGTCGCATCGAAATCAGGCCATAAGGTGTCGACGAACAGCAACTCGGCATAGGCCGCCTGCCAAAGCAGGAAGTTCGACAAGCGGATCTCGCCAGAGGTGCGGATCAGCAGGTCGAGCGGCGGCAGGTCGCTGGTGTCGAGTTCAGCCTCGATCGCCGCCGTGTCGATCGTCAACGGATCAAGCGTGCCATCGCGCGCCTTTTCGGCAAGCCGCCGAGCCGCCGCGGCGATCTCTGCCTGCGCGCCATAGTTTAGCGCGATCACCAGGATCGGGCCGGTATTGGCCGCTGTCCGCGCGATCGCATCTTCAACCAGCGTGACCAGATCCGGCGAGAAGCGGCGATAATCGCCGATTACGCGCAGTTGCACATTCTCGCGCACCATCTCGTCCAGGTCGGTGCGGATGAACAACCGCAACAGACCCATCAGGTCGCTGACCTCATCCTCGGGCCTGCGCCAGTTTTCGGACGAGAAGGCGTAGAGCGTCAGCGCCTCGATTCCCATCGCGCGCGCCGCGCGGGACACCCGGCGTACCGCCTCGACGCCTTGGCGATGCCCGGCGACGCGTGGCAGGTGCCGCTTCTTCGCCCAGCGGCCATTGCCGTCCATGATGATCGCGACGTGGCGCGGCAACCCCGCGCCTCCCGCCGGGATCGGTGCCATGGCGGGCGACGAGCTCACTTGCCCAGGATTTCCTTTTCCTTGGCCGCAGCGGCTGCGTCGATATCGGCGATCGTGCTGTCGGTCAGCTTCTGCACCTCGGTCTCGTGCCGTTTGCGCTCGTCTTCGGAGAAGACGCCCTTTTTCTCGTCCGCCTTCAGATTGTCCATGCCGTCGCGGCGCACGTTGCGCGCGGCGATGCGTGCCTTCTCGGCATATTGGCCGGCGAGCTTGGCCAGTTCCTTGCGGCGTTCCTCGGTCAGATCCGGGATAGGAAGGCGCAGCGTCGTGCCATCGACGATCGGGTTCAGGCCGAGCCCGGCCGAGCGAATCGCCTTGTCGGCCGGGCCGACGTTCGACTTGTCCCACACCTGTACTGACAGCATGCGCGGCTCCGGTGCCGACACGGTCGCGATGGTGTTAAGCGGCATGTGCGAGCCATAGACCTCGACGGTCACGGGATCGAGCAACGAGGTCGAGGCGCGGCCGGTGCGCAAGCCCCCGAGATCGTGCTTCAGCGCGTCGACGCTGCCGGCCATGCGGCGTTCGAGATCGACCTTGTCATAGGCGGCCATTGGCTTCCTCCTCTTCGTTTCTGACGATCGTCGACGTCCCCTCGCCCCGCAGGACGGCGGCGAGATTGCCTCCGCCGCGAATGTTGAAGACGACGATCGGAATATTGTTCTCGCGGCACAATGCCACGGCGGCGGCATCCATCACCTTGAGATTGTCGGCAAGTACCCGGCCGAAGCTCAGGCTCTCATAACGGGTGGCCGTCGGCACGATCTTGGGATCGGCATTGTAGACGCCGTCGACGCTGGTGCCCTTGAACAGCGCATTGCAGTTCATCTCGGCGGCGCGAAGCGCGGCTGCGGTATCGGTGGTGAAGAACGGATTGCCGGTGCCGGCGGCGAAGATAACGATCCGGCCCTTCTCGATATGGCGCTCCGCGCGTCGGCGGATATAGGGCTCGCACACGCTCGCCATCGGGATCGCTGACTGGACGCGGGTCTGCACGCCGATCTTTTCCAGCGCGTTCTGCACCGCCAGCGCGTTCATCACGGTCGCCAGCATGCCCATATAATCTGCGCTGGTGCGATCGAAGCCCTTGGCCGCCGCCGCGAGCCCCCGAAAGATATTGCCGCCGCCGACGACCAGGCACAATTCATGCCCGGCCTCCTTGGCTGCCTTGATCTCGCCCGCGACACGGTCGACGGTCGCCGGGTCGATACCGAACTGGTTCGGACCCATCAGGACCTCGCCAGACAATTTCAGCAAAATGCGTTTGAAGCGCGGTATTGTCACAAGTTCCAACATGCTGAGGGCCGGGGCGGCGCGAACCTTAGTAGCGCGCCAGCGCGATGCCAAGCGATGATACCACTCGCGAACGGTGCAGAACCGATGCACCGTCCAGTCGAAATCGTTATATCACAGCTATTTAAATAACAACATATAAGAAGGGCGAGGCCGGCAATGCCGGACCTCGCCCCCCATATTCGGTATCGAAGCGATCAGACGCCGGCGGCCGCCGCGACTTCAGCCGCGAAATCGCTGACTTCCTTCTCGATGCCCTCGCCGAGCTGGAAGCGGACATAGTCCTTCAGCTCGATCGGCTTGCCAGCCGCCTTGGCGGCATTGGCGACGACATCGGAGATCTTGGTCTTGCCGTCCATCACCAGCAGCTGGCTGACCAGCGCGTTTTCCTTGCGGTACTTCGCGATCGACCCTTCCACCATCTTGGCGACGATGTCTGCCGGCTTGCCCGATTCGGCGGCCTTCTCGGTCGCGATCGCGCGCTCGCGCTCGATGATCTCGGGGTCGAGACCGTCCTCGTTCAGCGCCAGCGGGAAGGCAGCGGCGATGTGCATCGCGATCTGCTTGCCCAATGGTTCGAGAACGTCGGCACCGGCTTCGCTCTCGAGCGCAACCAGCACGCCGATCTTGCCGAGGCCGGCAGCGGCGGCGTTGTGGACATAGGGAACGACCGCGCCCGACGTCACTTCAAGGCGCTTGGCGCGACGGATCGTCTGATTCTCGCCGATCGTCGCGATGTTGTTGGTCAGAATTTCCTCGACGGTCTTTTCCCCGAGTTGCGCAGCCTTGATCGTCTCGATCGAATCGCCCAGCTCGAGCGCGACCGAGGTCACGTCGCGGACAAACGTCTGGAACTGGATGTTCCTGGAGACGAAGTCGGTCTCGGAATTGACTTCGACCGCAGCGCCCTTGGTGCCGGACACTTCGATGCCGACCAGGCCTTCGGCCGCGGTGCGGCTCGATTTCTTGGCGGCGGCGGCGAGGCCCTTGGTGCGCAGCCAGTCCATCGCGGCGGTCATGTCGCCGTTGTTTTCCGTCAGCGCCTTCTTGCAGTCCATCATGCCCGCGCCGCTCTTCTCGCGCAGATCCTTCACTGCTGCTGCCGTGATCTCGGCCATGTCTCTTGTCCTCTTGTGCTTCGGATATGGTTGCGGACGGGGAAAGGCCTGCGCCCTACCCCGTCCGTATGTCAGTTCGGCGACGCTCAGGCGTCGAGCTGGCGCTCTTCCTCGGCTGCAACGGTCTCGTCGGCCGCCGGAGCGACGGCTTCGGGTGCCGCAGCGGGCGTGAAGTCGATCGCTTCGACCGGCGCGGCGGCAAGCGCCGGCTCGACGGTCAGCGCTTCCTCGACGGGCGGAGCCTCCATCGAACCGACATCGACGCGACGCGCCATCTGCTCATGGCCACCACGGGTCGCTGCGATAGCGATCGCCTCGCAATACAGGCGGATGGCGCGGCTGGCGTCGTCATTGGCGGGCACCGGGAAGGCGATGCCGTCCGGCGACACGTTCGAATCGAGGATCGCGACGACGGGAATGCCGAGGGTGTTGGCTTCCTTGATCGCCAGCTCCTCCTTGTTGGCGTCGATCACGAACATCACGTCCGGGATACCGCCCATGTCGCGGATGCCGCCGAGCGAAAGCTCGAGCTTGTCCTTCTCGCGGGTGAGCTGAAGCACTTCCTTCTTGGTCAGGCCGTGCGTGTCGCCCGAAAGCTGCTCTTCGAGCGTCTTGAGGCGCTTGATCGAGTTGGAGATGGTCTTCCAGTTGGTGAGCATGCCGCCCAGCCAGCGATGGTTGACAAAATGCTGGCCCGAACGGCGGGCCGCGTCGGCGACGGGCTCCTGCGCCTGGCGCTTGGTGCCGACGAACAGCACCTTGCCGCCTGCCGCGACCGAAGCGTTCACGAATTCGAGCGCGCGCGCGAACAGCGGCACGGTCTGCGAGAGATCGAGGATATGGACGCCGTTGCGGTCGCCAAAGATGTAGGGCTTCATCTTCGGGTTCCAGCGGTGGGTCTGGTGGCCGAAGTGCGCGCCCGTTTCGAGCAATTGCTGCATGGTGACGACAGGTGCCGCCATAAGGTAGTTCCTTTCCGGTTGTGCCTCTGGGAAGCGAGTAATCCGGATTGCTCCGGACACCGGCGATGTGTGCTTCCCATGCGGTGTGAAGGCGCGGCCTCTAGCTGAGCCTCTGTTGGAAATCAAGCATTGACAATGGGAACATCAAGAGAACATACAGTGACCGCAACAGGGACATGGAACGGAACGCAAGGCTCCGCGGTTCTCCGGCTTCGGTTTCTGCCCACGCAATCAGGGAGTTGGGCAATGATGGCAGTTCTCGGCATGGTGGTTTTCGCTGGCGCCTTTGCTGCGGCGGCGTGGGTGTTCGCGTTCACGCTCGTTCCGGCATTGCCCCGAATCGTGGCGTTGCTCCGCGGCGAGGCTGATCCGGCCCATGTGATCGCCCCGATGCTGACTCTCAGCGACCGCCAGCTTCGCGCCCGGGTTCGTCCGGTGCCGGCAGCGGCAATTGCGGCTCGGTCGCGGGCGTTCCGCGCAGCCGCCTGACCCGCCGATAGGCAGTGACGCTGAACGGCATCGACCCAAGATAGGCAATGCAGACGGCCGTCAGCGTGTGCCAGGGTGCCGAAATCAGCGCCGCGCCGAGCAGCACGACGATTGCGATCGCCTCGAACCTTATGTTGTTGCGAAGCCTGAGCGACGACCAGCTATACGTCGCGATACTCGAGACCATCAGCATGGCGATGACCGCGACCCAGGGCGCGACCAGCCAGGGCGAGCGAAGCAACGGCTGATCGTTCCAGAAGGACAGATAGATCGGCAGCATCGCCAGCCCCGCACCGGCGGGCGCCGGGATGCCGGTCAGGAACCCGGCCGATTTATGCGGCTGCTCGGTCACGTCGATATTGGCGTTGAAGCGGGCGAGGCGCAGCGCACAGAATACCGCGAACACCAGGGCGACCAACCATCCGAGGCGCGGAATATCCTTCAGCGACCAAAGGTACACGATCAGCGCCGGCGACACCCCGAACGAAATGGCGTCGGACAGAGAATCGAGTTCGGCGCCAAACCGGCTCTCGCCGCGCACCAGCCGGGCGACGCTGCCGTCCAGCCCGTCGAGGACACCGGCGATCATGATCATCGTCACCGCGGTCTCCCACTGGGCGGAGATGGCGAAACGGATGCCGGTCAGGCCGAAGCACAGCGCCAGGGCCGTGACTGCATTGGGGGCGACCGCGCGAAGCGGCAGACCGCGGGGCGACCGTCTCTGGAGCGGGCGCCTCACAAGGAGTCGCTCGCCATCTGGAAGCAGGTCATTGGGCAATACCGGTCGCCGCGCTCACGCCGGGCCGTCCAAGAACGGTCTCACCCGCGACGCTACGCTGGCCGAGTGAGACCTGTGGGGCAATATCGTCGGGAAGATAGACGTCCACCCGGCTGCCGAAGCGGATCAGGCCAACGCGCTGGCCGGTCGCAACCATATCGCCTGGCTTTACGAAACCGACGATCCGCCGCGCGACAAGGCCGGCGATCTGGGTGAAGCCGATGCGGCGCGTGTTTCCGTTTGAGTCCGGACGCCCCTCGACGACGATATGCTGGCGCTCATTCTCCTCGCTCGCCTTGTCCAGATCGGCATTGAGGAATTTGCCGGAGATATAGACGACCTGGCGAATCGTGCCGGCGATCGGCGTACGGTTGATGTGCACGTCGAACACCGACATGAAGATCGAGACGCGGATCAGTGGCGCATCGCCCAAGCCGTTCTCGCCGGCCAGCTCGCGTGGCACCGGCATACGCTGGATCATCGTGATCAGCCCGTCGGCGGGAGCAATGACCAGCCCCTCCCCTTGTGGCGTGACGCGCACCGGATCGCGGAAGAACGCCGCCACCCAGACAGTCAGGCCGACCAGCGGCCACGCAACGAACCAGCCGAACCACGAGAGCGCCACGAGCGTGACAGCGCCCGAGACGAGAACATATTTGCGCCCCTCGGGGTGCATGTCGGGAAAGCGCCATTTAATCGCGGGGGTGCCCGACGGCGGCGTGTCTGATGAAGCCATCGGCCCGGTCTATCTCCTGCGCGATCCCAAGACAATGACCGGCGAGGGGTTGAGGAGGATCGACGAGGCAATCCACGGGCATCCGGGAGAGAAGGTCGCCACGACGATGTTGATCCGCGCCGACCTTCCTCCTAGACGCTCACCGAAACCTCCCCTCTGGAAAGCGAGTATCGATGGCGAAGATCAAGGTAAAAACGCCTGTCGTGGAGATCGACGGCGACGAGATGACGCGGATCATCTGGCAATGGATTCGCGAGCGCCTGATCCTTCCCTATCTCGATATCGACCTCGATTATTACGACCTGGGTATCCAGAAGCGTGACGAGACCGACGACAAGATCACTGTCGACAGCGCCCGCGCGATCCAGAAATACGGCGTCGGTGTAAAGTGCGCGACGATCACGCCCGACGAGGCGCGGGTCGAGGAATTCGGCCTCAAGAAGATGTGGAAGTCGCCCAACGGCACGATCCGCAACATCCTGGGCGGCGTCGTGTTCCGCGAACCGATCGTGATGAAGAACGTTCCCCGGCTGATCCCGGGCTGGACTCACCCTATTGTCGTCGGCCGCCACGCGTTCGGCGACCAGTATCGCGCGACCGACTATCGCGTCCCCGGCCCCGGCAAGCTGCGTCTTGTGTTCGAGGGTGACGACGGCACCGTCATCGACGAGGAAGTATTCCAGTTCCCGTCCTCGGGCGTCGCCATGGCGATGTATAATCTCGACGATTCGATCCGCGATTTCGCTCGCGCGTCGATGCATTATGGCCTCAACCTGGGCTGGCCGGTCTATCTCTCGACCAAGAACACCATCCTCAAGGCCTATGACGGTCGTTTCAAGGACCTGTTCGCCGAGGTATTCGAGAGCGAGTTCAAAGACCGCTTCAAGGAAGCCGGCATCGTCTATGAGCATCGCCTGATCGACGACATGGTCGCGTCGGCGCTGAAATGGCATGGCGAATTCGTCTGGGCCTGCAAGAACTACGATGGCGACGTCCAGTCCGACCAGGTCGCCCAGGGCTTCGGCTCGCTCGGCCTGATGACGTCGGTGCTGCTCACGCCTGACGGCAAGACGGTCGAGGCAGAAGCCGCGCACGGCACCGTCACCCGCCACTTCCGCATGCACGAGCAAGGCAAGGCGACATCGACCAATCCGATCGCGTCGATCTTCGCCTGGACCGGTGGCCTCAAGTATCGCGGCAAGTTCGACGGCACCCCCGAGGTGACCGAGTTCGCCGAACTGCTCGAAAAGGTCTGCGTCGACACGGTCGAGAGCGGCAAGATGACCAAGGATCTCGCGATCCTGATCGGCCCGGATCAGCCCTGGATGACCACCGAGCAGTTCTTCGAGGAGGTTCGCATCAACCTCGAACAGGCGATGGGAAGCTCGAAATAACCCATGGCAACACCGCCGCCGCGTCCGGATCGGGCGCGGCGGCGATGTTCATGCCCTCACAGTCGCCCCTGATGCGGGGGCAATATCGCGTGCCGGCGGCACAAACGCCCGGCTGACGGCAAACCAAACCGATAATCGACATATCGCCGCTACTCATCGGCTGACAAAGTCGTTTCGCCATGCCTAAATACCCCCATGGCGATGGGATTGGACAATAAGGGCTTCAGCGACGCACTCGTCATTCTTGGCGCTGCGGGACTGGTTATTCCGGCATTTGCCCGGCTGAAGATCAGCCCGGTGATCGGGTTCATTCTGGTCGGCCTCCTCGTTGGCCCTTCGGGTCTCGGCGCGCTCGTCCACGAATATCCGTGGCTCTATTATCTCACCATCTCGGACGCGCACGCAATCGAGCCGTTCGCTGAATTCGGCATTATCCTCCTGCTTTTCTCGATCGGGCTCGAGTTGTCGCTGAAGCGCCTCTGGTCGATGCGGAGGCTGGTGTTCGGCACCGGCGCCGCCGAACTGCTTGGGTCCGGCCTCATCATCGGCGTGGCCATCCATCTGACCGGACAGAGCTGGCCCGGGGCGATCGGCCTCGGTCTGGCGCTCGCCCTCTCCTCCACCGCGCTCGTCCTGCCGATCGCGGGCACGAGCAGCCCGGTCGGCCGGTCCGCCTTCGCGATGCTGTTGTTCGAGGATCTCGCGCTCGTCCCGATCATCTTCGCGCTGGCGGCGCTCGGCCCGGGCGCGGGTGAAGGCTTGAGCGCGATCGCCGGCGTGATCATTGGCGGCATCCTGACGATCGCCGCGATGTTCATCGGTGGGCGGGTGATCCTGCCGCGGCTCTTCGCCCAGGCTGCGCGGACCAAGAGCCCGGAACTGTTCCTCGCCGCCTCGCTGCTCGTCGTGATCGTCGCCAGCCTCGCCACGACCGCAGTCGGACTCTCGCCGATCGTCGGTGCGCTGCTGGCCGGCGTGCTGATCGCCGAGACCGACTATCACAGCGAGGTCGAGGTGATGACCGCGCCCTTCAAGGGCCTGGCGCTCGGCGTGTTCCTGATCACCGTCGGCATGAGCCTTGACCTTTCCTCGATCCTCGAGAACTGGCCTGCGCTGCTGGCGGCGATCGTCGCCGTGGTTGCGGTAAAGGCGCTGGTGACGTTCGGCCTGCTCAAATTCGCGGGCATCCGCAACGGGGTAGCGGCCGAAACAGGCCTGTTGATGGGGAGCCCGTCCGAAACCACGCTGATCGTGCTCGGCACGGCGGCGCAGGCGAGGCTGATCATGCCGGACACCGCGAGTTTCTGGCAGACAGTCACCGCCATCGGGCTGACCATCACCCCCCTGCTCGCCTGGCTCGGCCAGCGCGTCGCCCGACGGATCGAACTGCGTGGCGGCAGCAACGAATCCGAAGCGGAAATTCCCACGGCAGGGCCCGGCACGGTGGTGATCGGCTTCGGCCGCGTCGGGCGCATGGTGGCCGACATGCTCAAGGTGCATGACCAGCCCTTCATCGCGGTCGAGGCCGATATCGACGCGGTCAAGGCAGCGCGAGCGGAAGGATATCCCGTCATCTTCGGCGACGTCTCCCGGTCGGAACTGGTCGACCGCCTCAATCTTGGTCGTGCCAAGGCGCTGATCCTGACGATGGACGATCCAGTCCTGTCAGTGCAGCTCACCCGCCGCGTGCGCAGCTGGGTGCCCAACCTCACTATCGTCGCCCGCGCCCGCGATACCGCCCATGCGGCGGAACTTTATCGCGCCGGCGCCACCGACGCCGTGCCCGAAACGCTGGAAAGCTCGCTTCAATTGTCGGAGGCGCTTCTGGTCGATCTCGGCATTGCCGTTGGTCCGGTCATCGCCTCGATCCACGAAAAGCGAGACGAATTGCGCAAGGAGATCAAGGAAGCAGCCGACATGGTGCGCGAGCCGCGCCTGCGCCGCGCTCGCAAGGCAGCCATCGAGACCTGATTCCCCGATGACACGGATCAGCCCTGGGTCGCCGTCCCGGCCACGACATAGAGGGTAACCAACATCCCGCCCAGCATGGCGCCGGGCCGATGGCTGCCGGTGCGGCTCCAGCCAAAGGTGATGATCGCCGCCACCGCGGCCAATACCGGCACGAACTGGATCGCGATGATGGTCGATAGCGGATCGAACCCGCTCGCCAGCGTACCCGTCGCGAAGAACGTCCCATAGACCAGACCGAGCAGCACGACGAACCCGCCACTCAGCACCAGCATGGGCGAGATATAGCGCGCCACGCCCCGGTCACCCGCGACCGTCAGCGAGCGCAGCACTCGTCCCGTCATCAGGAAGGCGACTGTCATCGGCACGACGTAGATCAGCGCAATGAGCCATTGCCGAACGCTTGGCGGCTTGATCGCCATGATCCAGAAGCGAAGATCAGTTGTCAGCACGTGCTGCACCAATGCCAGAACAAGATAGGCAACCAACGTCACGGCAAGCGCGAGCAGGATCGTCTTCAGCCAATCGATTCCAGATTCCCGTCCGGCCGATCGCCCTCGCCCGAAGAACCAGGTCAGCCCCGCCCCCGCGAGCGCCCACACTGTCACCTGGGTCGTCACCGTCTGCGGCAGGAACGCCGTCGCCGGCACCAGAAGGAAGATCCCGATGAAGACCGGGAAGAAGATCAACACCGGCACCACGGCGGCCATCGCTGCCCCACGCCACCATCGCGCGTCCCTAGCGGGCACCGCGGCGACGGCGTTGCCCCGCAGCGACGCAAAGAAGGGAAGCGCCAGCATCAGATCGAACAGCCCCAGCACCAGCGGCACAAAGCCGAGCAGGCCGAGGCCGGTGCCAATCTCCTTCCAGAACCATATCTGATCCCCCGCCGGACGCGGATGGCCGCCAGCGAGCGTGCGAGCGAACCAGTCGGTTGCGGCACCGATCGCCGCCGCCGAGATATGATCGCCCGGGTGAGTCGTCGACGGCTGCACCAGATATCGCGCCGTTCCCGCCGGAATCGAGCCATAGAGCCTACCCGCCTGCACCGCCTCCGACGTGCCGAACAGCTGCTTCAGCTTGACGCTTTGCCCAACATCCATGGCGCGCCCGACACCCCACATCAGCTGGGAGAATTCGTCATAGCGGCTATAGACCAGCCCCAGATTGCGCGGCCATCCGGGCGTGCCTTCCTTCGCATAAGGTGCGCCGGTGGACGATCCCTCAAGCACGATCGCGCGATAGGCATCGGGCATCGCCGCCGCCGCGGCGAGCACGGTCCAGCCGCCCATGCTGTGCCCCTCAAGCCCGATCTCGTCCTTGTCGACGAACGGCAGCGAGCGAAGATACGCGAGCCCGTCCGGCCCGCCAAAGCCATTCGAGAATGCCTTGCCGCCGCTATAGCCATGGCCGGTCTGGTCCGTCGCCAGCACGACATAGCCGCGCCGGGCGAACTCGATCGCAAAGCCGTCCTGCGTCTCGCGCGAATTGATATAGCCGTGCACCGCCAGGATCCCGGGCGCCGGCGTTGCCGGGGTTGCGGTCGCCGGAACGTAGAGAAGCGCGCTCATCTCGGTGCCGCCGGCGCCGTTGAAACGGATATCGCTCACCCGGACGCCGCCGGAGGTCTGGATCGCGCTTGCGAGCAGCGCCCCGCCCAGGATCATCACCATGCCGATCGCCGCCAGCATCCAGCGCGGCCATCGCCGGGCCTCGAGCGGTTCGAGCCCGACCGAATCCTGCTGCTGGCTATCCATCGCATCCCCTCCCCTTCGGGCGCGGTCGCGGGGCGCCGACGCTCTCCGACGATGTCATGCGCCACTGCACGAACCGATGTCAAAGCCGCCCGTGCCGTTCTAAGAAACCCCGATGTGTGTCCTGGCCTTTGCGTGGCAAGCGCATCCTCGCTGGCGGCTTCTGCTGGCCGGAAATCGCGACGAACTCCATGCCCGACCGGCTCAACCGCTTGAGCGCTGGCGGGAACCGGATCATCTGCTCGCCGGGCGCGACCTCCAGTCGGGCGGGACCTGGCTCGGCGTGTCCGAACAGGGCCGCCTTGCCGTGGTCACCAACCTACGCGGCTTTGGCTTGCCGGAGCCCGGCCTGGCCTCGCGCGGGGCGCTGGTGACGGACTATCTGGCGGGGAACGGTCCTTATGCGGATGCGCTCACCGCTGATCTGTCGGTCTTCAATCCGGTCAACCTGATCGTGGCTGACCGGCGAGGAGTGCATTTTCTCTCGAACCGGCCGGACATCACGCGAAGCACCCTCGCCTCAGGCCTGTACGGCCTGTCGAACGGCCGGCTCGACGAGCCGTGGCCCAAGACAATGCGGCTCAAATCACGGCTGCTCGACTGGATCACCGGCGACGCGATCGATCCCGAATTACTGTTCACTGGACTGCGGGAGCAGGTCCTGCCCGACATCGGCCTCGAACCCCACACGCCTTCCGATGTGCCGCAGGAACCGCTTCATTCACCGATCTTCATCAGCAATCCGGTCTATGGCACACGGTGCAGCACCATAGTGGCAATCGACATGTCGGGAGGCGGCGTCATCATGGAACGACGCTTCTCGTCCGATGGCCAGGAGACCGGCAGGACAAGCCTGCCCTTCTCCTGGCCTGAATGACATCAAGGTTCAGGCGGTTGCCTGATCCTCGGCAAGGGCTGCCCTGATCGCATCGATCGCCTCGGCGCCCTTCGATCCGTCGGGGCCGCCGCCCTGCGCCATGTCGGGCCGACCACCGCCGCCCTGCCCGCCAAGCACGGCGACCGCACGACGGAGGAGGTCGACAGCGCTGTAGGTCGCCACCAGATCGTCGGTAACCCCAACCGCGATCGAAGCACGCCCCTCATTGACCGCGACCATCACCGCGACGCCCGACCCGATCCGTTGCTTGGTCTCGTCGACCGCGCCGCGCAGGCCCTTGGCATCGAAATCCTGGACGACCTGGCCGACGAAGCTGACCCCGCCGACCTGCTCCGGCCCGGCCGCGGTGGCCGAGCCGCCGCCAAGCGCCAGCGCCTTCTTCGCCTCGGTCAGTTCACGTTCCAGCCGCCGCCGGTCTTCGACCAATGCGGCGACACGTGCCGGCACGTCATCGGGCGATGTCTTGAGCGCCGCCGCCGCGTCGCGCAGCTTCTCGTCGCGCGCAGTGAACCACTGCCGCGCCGCCTCGCCGGTCAGCGCCTCGATTCGCCTGATCCCGCTCGACACAGCGCTCTCGCCGATCACCTTGAACAGGCCGATGTCGCCGAGCTGCTTCACATGAGTGCCGCCGCAGAGTTCGAGCGAATAGGTCCTGTCGCCCTCGCGACCCATCGAAACGACGCGAACCTCGTCGCCATATTTCTCGCCGAACAGCGCCATCGCACCCTCGTCGATCGCCTCTTCGGGCGTCATCAGCCGGGTCGAGACTTCGCCATTCGCGCGGATATGGCGGTTCACATCGGCTTCCACCTCGGCGATGCGGAGCGGCTCAATCGCGGTGGGCTGCGAGAAATCGAAGCGAAGCCGGTCGGGCGCGACCAGGCTTCCCTTCTGCGCCACATGCAGGCCGAGGCGCTGGCGCAGCGCCTCGTGCAGCAGGTGAGTCGCGGAGTGGTTGGCGCGGATTGCGCCGCGACGGCCCTGGTCGACGGTCAGTCGCACGGCATCGCCAATAGCGATCTCTCCGGCCTCGACATAGAGACGATGCGCCCAGAGGCGGCCGAGATGCTTCTGCGTATCCTGGATCGAACCACGCAGCCCCTTTTCGCTACCGATCGATCCGGCGTCGCCTACCTGGCCGCCACTCTCGCCGTAGAAGGGGGTCTGGTTGACGACCAGGTCGACCGTATCGCCCGGGCCGGCGCGATCAACCCGCTGACCATCCCTGACCAGCGCGATAACCTGACCTTCGCCCTCTTCGGCGCTGTAGCCGATGAACTCGGTACCGCCGGTTTCCTCGGCGATGTCGAACCAGATCTCGTCCGAGGCGCGGTCGCCCGAACCCTTCCAGGCGGCACGCGCAGCGCGCTTCTGCTCGGCCATCGCCGTGTCGAAGCCCGCGCGATCCACGCCGAAGCCCTGCGCCCGCAACGCGTCCTCGGTCAGATCATAGGGAAAGCCGAACGTGTCGTAGAGCTTGAACGCGGTTTCACCCGCCAGGGTGGCTCCAGGCACCATGCCGGCTGTCGCTTCATCGAGCAGGCGCAAGCCGTTGGTCAGCGTGCGGCGGAACTGGGTTTCCTCCTGCAGCAGGGTGGCCTCGATCGAAGCCTGCGCGCGCAGCAGCTCGGGATAGGCGGTGCCCATCTCGGCGATGAGCGACGGCACCAGCCGGTGCATCAGCGGCTCCTTCGCCCCGAGCAGATGCGCATGCCGCATCGCGCGGCGCATGATCCGGCGAAGCACATAGCCGCGGCCTTCGTTCGCCGGCAGCACGCCGTCAGCGACGAGAAAGCCCGAAGCGCGCAGATGATCGGCAATAACGCGGTGGCTCGCCTGGGTCGGGCCGGTGCTGGCGGTACGGGTCAGCGCGCTCGATTCGGCGATCAGCGCCTTGAACGTGTCGGTGTCGTAATTGTCGTGCACGCCCTGCAGCACCGCCGCCACGCGCTCCAGCCCCATGCCGGTGTCGATCGACGGGCGCGGCAGATCGGCCCGGGTGCCGTCAGCCGATTGCTCGAACTGCATGAACACCAGGTTCCAGATCTCGACGAATCGGTCCCCGTCCTCGTCGGGGCTGCCGGGAGGGCCGCCGGGGATATGATCGCCATGATCGTAGAATATCTCGGAACAGGGGCCGCATGGCCCCGTATCGCCCATCGACCAGAAATTGTCCGAGGTGGCGATGCGGATGATTCGGCTCTCGGGCAGGCCGGCGATCCGGCGCCAGAGGTCGAACGCCTCGTCGTCCGTATGATAGACGGTGACGGTCAGCCGGTCGGGCGAGATGCCCCATTCCTTCGTGATCAGATTCCAGGCGAGCGAGATCGCGCGCTCCTTGAAATAATCGCCGAACGAGAAGTTCCCGAGCATTTCGAAGAAGGTATGGTGCCGTGCCGTATAGCCGACATTGTCGAGATCATTATGCTTGCCGCCCGCGCGGACGCATTTCTGCGACGAGGTCGCGGTCGAATAGGCGCGCGTTTCGAGGCCGGTGAACACATTCTTGAACGGCACCATGCCCGCATTGACGAACATCAGCGTCGGATCATTGTGCGGCACAAGCGGCGCGGACGGGACGCGCGCATGTCCCTCGGCTTCGAAATAGTCGAGGAAGGATCGGCGGATGTCGTTGGTCGATGTCATGGGCGGCGATTTAAGCGGGACTTCGCGCCTTGCCAAGGAACATCACCCGAACGGGGCGTCGATCGTCGTCGGAGGCTGCGAAAACCATTTCGGGCCCGCCGGAGTCATGTGAAAACAATCCTCCAGCCGTACCCCGAACTTGCCCGGCAGATAGAGTCCCGGCTCATCCGAAAAGCACATGCCGGCGGCCAGCGGCGTAGCCTCGCCATGGACCAGGTTGACCGGCTCATGCCCGTCCAGCCCGATGCCGTGGCCGGTGCGGTGCGACAGGCCCGGCAGCTTGTAGCGCGGGCCATAGCCAAGCGCTTCATAACGGCGGCGGACCGCGTCATCGACGCTCCCGGCTGCCGCCCCGAGCTTCGCGGCGGCGAACGCGGTCGCCTGGCCTTCGCGCACATGATCCCACACTTTGCGCTGCTCGGCATTTGCGGTGCCGAACACGAAGGTGCGCGAGACGTCAGACTGATATCCCTGCACCGTGCAGCCACAGTCCATCAGGACCACCTGCCCGTCCGCCACGACCTGCGGCGCGCGGCTGCCATGCGGATAGGCTGCCGCCTCGCCGATCAGGACCAGCGCGAATTCGGGATCACCGCCCAGCTTGCGCGTCGCCGCATTCATCAGCGCGCCGATATCGGCCGGCTTCATGCCTTTCTCGATTCGCGGATATGTCCAGCGATAGGCGGCGATCGTCACATCGGTCGCAGCCTGCATCAGCG
Organism: Sphingomonas sp. QA11; assembly: GCF_028473665.1. Taxonomy (GTDB): domain Bacteria; phylum Pseudomonadota; class Alphaproteobacteria; order Sphingomonadales; family Sphingomonadaceae; genus Sphingomonas; species Sphingomonas phytovorans. Next base: position 1,844,115 of record NZ_CP098774.1, read on the forward strand.
CGATCTCGGGCGCTGTCTTGATCATGCGGCAACCGCGCACGGCCGGATTGGCGGAGACGAGTTTCGCGCCCGGCAGCGCCCGGGCGAGGCCGTTCACCGCGAAATAGCGCAGGGTCTCCTCGATCCCGATCGGGCGCGCGGCGAGCTTGCGATCCTTCAGGAAGCCAGCGACGACGGCCAGCGGGTCCTCATCCTCCTGCCACACCCGCACCTCCGCCGGCACGCCGAGCGTCTGGCGAACCGAGGGTTCCTCGAAAAAGGGCGTGACGATGCACGGGTCGCCCTCGACCGGCAGCACCGCGGCGGTCAGCCGTTCGCTCCGACCCCAGCGAACGCCCGTGAAATAGATCAGCGACGATCCGGGCTCGATCAGCACGGCCCCGATCCCGTTTGCCTTCATCAGGCCCTGCGCGCGGGCGATTCGGGCCCGGCGCTCTTCCGCGCCGATCGGCGCCGTGCCGGCTGCGATATCGTTCAGCGCGGAAAGATCAGGCTCGGCCGCTCGGAGGATCGACGGCACGGCGAGCAACGAAAGACCCGTCACCGCGCCGCCGAGCAACTCGCGTTTCGTCACCAGCATAGGGCCTCTTTCCGTTTGTTGCGTCCGGACATAAGGCGCTTGACCGCGCGGCCGCAATCCCCTTCCCTGCCGCGCAAATCTCCGGGGACATCTTCATGGCCAAGCGCCTTACGCTCTACATCGTTATCGGCCTGGTGCTTGGGCTCGTCGTCGGCTGGGGTCTGCATCTCGCGATAGACGACAACACCCCGGCCTCCGCGGCCGCACTGGAAAAGATCGCCGGCTATTTCTCGATCATCACAACGCTCTTCCTGCGCCTGATCAAGATGATCATCGCGCCACTGGTCTTCTCGACGCTTGTCGTCGGCATCGCGCATATGGGGGATACCGGCGCGCTGGGCCGTGTCGGCCTTCGCTCGCTCGCCTGGTTCATCTGTGCAAGCCTGTTGTCGCTGACGCTGGGCCTCATCCTGGTCAACATCCTGCAACCCGGTGTCGGCCTCGGCCTGCCGATCCCGCCCGTCAATGCGGATGCAGGCATCGTGAAGACCGGTTTCAACCTGAAGGATTTCGTTACCCACGTCGTCCCGTCCTCGATGATCGAAGCGATGTCGACCAACGAGATCATCCAGATCGTGGTCTTCTCCGTGTTCGTCGGCGTCGCGATCACGGCGGTCGGCGACAAGGCAGCGCCCCTTGTCCGCGCGCTGGAGGGGCTGGTCGCGGTGATGCTGCAGATCACCAACTATGTGATGCGCTTCGCCCCGTTCGCCGTGTTCGCCGCAGTCGCCAGCACGCTCGCCGAACGCGGACCTGGCGTGCTCGCCGATCTCGGCTATTTCATCCTGTCCTTCTATATCGCCCTCCTGCTGCTCTGGCTGCTGCTGATCGGGCTCGGCTACCTCTTCATCGGCAAGCGGACCTCGCTGCTGGTACGCTATATCCGCGATCCCCTGATCCTCGCCTTCACGACCGCCTCGTCCGAGGCAGCCTATCCCCGCACCCTCGAGGCGCTCGACCGGTTCGGCGTGCCGCCCAAGATCGGCAGTTTCGTGCTGCCGCTCGGCTATTCGTTCAATCTCGACGGATCGATGATGTACATGACGTTCGCGTCGCTGTTCATCGCCCAGGCCTATGGCGTCCACCTGTCGCTCGGCGAGCAGATCACCATGCTGCTGGTGCTGATGGTCACGTCGAAGGGCATTGCCGGCGTCCCCCGCGCGAGCCTGGTGGTGATCGCTGCCACGCTGTCGCTGTTCAAGATCCCCGAGGCAGGGCTGCTGCTGATCCTCGCGGTCGACCATTTCCTCGACATGGGTCGTTCAGCCACCAACGTGGTCGGCAACGCGATCGCAGCGAGCGTGGTGGCGAAATGGGAAGGCGATCTCGACCCGATCGAGCCTGCCGACATCGATCCGCCGCAGGCGCCATCGAAGGGCATGCTTTAAAAAGCCCGAGGAAATTCCCTGTTCCGGGCCAGTAACAGGGAATTTCCTTTTTTTCATCCGGCTTGCAGCGGATTATCCGAATATTCCCGTTTAATATCAATTCAGTATAATAGATTCCCTGTTATCCGAGAACAGGGAATTCAGGCGCGGATAACAGGGAAAATTCCGCGCCGAACAGGGATATCTGCGGCGTATAGCGATGAGAAAGAGCCCGTCGGTTCCCGAGGGTTCCGCGCAGCCCCTATCCTGCAGCCAGCGTTCACCACATTGAATCAACCGCGCTCGATCGGCGCTCAGGCATAGGCATAAGGCCCGCCCTTTGCCAAAGCCGCCCGATAAGCCGGGCGGGCGTGGATCCGGTCGAGCCAGGCGATGGTATGCGGGCGCGAACCGTCAAGCCCGGCACGATTGCGCGCTGCCTCGAGCGGGAAGCTCATCATGATATCGGCACCGGTGATCTCCTCGCCCGCGAACCATGGGCGCTGGGCGAGTTCGGATTCGACATAGTCAAGATGCACGTCGATCATCGGCTGGATGCGCTTCGCCGCTTTCTTGCCGAGGAATGGAATACGATTGACGACGAGCAGCACAAGCAGGGGCGGCATCAGCGACCCTTCGGCATAGTGCAGGAACTGGCGGTAACGGAGGACCGAATCGCGGTGCGGCAGCGGCCCGAGCCGCCCGTCGGCCTTCTCGACCAGATAGTCGATGATCGCGCCGGTCTCCGCGATCACCCGGCCGTCGTCGCTATCCTCGATGACCGGTGACTTTCCGAGCGGATGGACCTTCTTCAGCTCGGGCGGTGCGAGCATGGTCTGTTTGTTGCGCTCGTAGCGCTTGACCTCATACGGCATGCCCAGTTCCTCGAGCATCCACAGGATACGCTGGGAGCGGGAGTTTTCGAGATGGTGGACGATGATCGTCACGGCAATCCTCTCTCTCTATCCGTCGTTGTGCGCAGACCATAACCACGCCGCGGCCGGGAAATCCACGGCATCGTCGACATGGTGCCGCGCGATGACCGCCTCGACCCGGCCAAGCATCGCCGCCCGCTCCCCGGCCGGCGCCTGGCGAAGGATCGGCGCAACCGGCCCGATACGCTGGAACAGGCTCAATGCATCGGCAACCGGATCGGCGCCCTCGCCAGCGCGATAAGAGAACTCGACTGGCCGGCAATCGATCCGCGACCATCCCGCCACGCTCAGCAAAGCGCGAACGCTATCGGGATCTGCGAAGGCGAAAGGCCCGGGCACATAGCCGGTGGGCGGGGGCGGCGACTCTCCCTGGGCAGCGACGACAAGCTCCGTTGCCCAGGGATTGAGCGTGCTGGCCCTGAAACAGGAGAAGACGAGGCCGGCACCCGGCACGGTTTCGCGTCGCAATGCCGAGAAGGCGGCAACAGGATCGGGAAAGAACATCACCCCGTGACGCGAGACGAGCAGGTCGACCGGCGCCAGACCGGCGAGATGCTCTTCCGCCGGTCCACAGCGGAAGGAAAGATTGTCGAGCCCCTGGCCACGCCCGGTTGCGATCTCGACCAGGCTGGGCGATATATCGATTCCGACCACCTGCCTGCCGGGTAGCGCCCCGGCGATCGCCAGGCTGGTGGTACCGGCACCGCAGCCGATATCGACGATCGCCGCGCTGCCGGAGAGAGCCATATCGAGAATCGCGGCGTTCAGCTGCGTCGCCAGCCCGGCAAAAATACGATCAGTCCTGCGCCATTCAGCCGCCCAGACATCGCCTATCGACCCTGACCAGTCACTCGCGGTCGTCATCTTCTTTCTCCGCACCGGGCGATCGTTCATGGGGCCGGCCCGAGCAGCCCTATCCCGCGGTCACCATGCAGGCCAGCGCTGCCGGGTTCCAAAATTTCCATGGCCCGAAATATGAAAGGCCCGCCAACGCAGGCGGGCCTTTCCGGGTTTTGCGACGGGAGAACGCCGCGTAAAATCAACTCTCAGAGTTCGTCGTCGTCCTCGGCATCGGGACCGGCCATCATCTCTTCGGCCACCTTGTCGGTACGAGCCCGGATCGCCTTTTCGAGGCGATCGGCCATTTCGGGATTCTCTCTGAGGAAATTCTTCGAATTCTCACGGCCCTGGCCGATGCGAACGCTGTCGTAGCTGAACCACGCGCCCGATTTCTCGACCAGCCCGGCCTTCACGCCGAGATCGAGGATCTCGCCGATCTTAGAAACGCCCTGGCCATACATGATGTCGAACTCGACCTGCTTGAACGGCGGCGCGACCTTGTTCTTGACGACCTTCACCCGAGTGGTGTTGCCAATGATCTCCTCGCGATCCTTGATCTGGCCGGTGCGGCGGATGTCGAGGCGGACCGAAGCATAGAATTTCAGCGCGTTGCCGCCCGTCGTCGTCTCCGGATTGCCGTACATCACGCCGATCTTCATGCGGAGCTGGTTAATGAAGATCACCATGCAGCGCGAGCGGCTGATCGAGCCGGTCAGCTTGCGCAACGACTGCGACATCAGGCGGGCCTGAAGGCCGACATGGCTGTCGCCCATTTCGCCCTCGATCTCGGCACGGGGCACCAGCGCCGCGACCGAATCGACCACCAGCACGTCGATCGCGTTGGAGCGGACCAGCGTATCGACGATCTCTAGCGCCTGCTCGCCGGTGTCGGGCTGCGAGACGATCAGCTCGTCGATGTTGACGCCGAGCTTCTTGGCATAGACCGGGTCGAGCGCATGCTCGGCATCGACGAACGCTGCCGTTCCGCCGGTCTTCTGCGCCTCGGCGATGACGTGGAGCGCGAGCGTGGTCTTGCCCGAGCTTTCCGGTCCGTAAATCTCGATCACGCGGCCGCGCGGCAGGCCGCCGACGCCGAGCGCGATGTCGAGCCCGAGCGAGCCGGTCGAGATCGCCTCGACCTGCATGGTTTCCTTCGAGCCGAGCCGCATGGCCGACCCCTTGCCGAATGCGCGATCAATCTGTGCGAGTGCCGCGTCGAGTGCCTTGGCTCGCTCTGAGCTCGCCTTATCGTTGGAGACTGCCATTTTGTTGTCGATGACCTTCAAAGATGCCGCCACTGGAGCCTCCGTCGCTAGACTGATCACATCGCGCGTTCAATGCGTGTTGGAAGTCCCGTATATGGTTTGTTCCATAAGAACAAGAGTGGAACAAGAATTTTGTGGGATCCGTGAAACGACCCGTTCCGGGGTGCGGCCCCTTCTCGTTCCGGCTTGCTCCCCGATCGTGCCCGCGCGATGAAGGAGAGATGACCGACCACGATTTTATTACCGGCCTGCCCAAGGCGGAACTCCATTTGCATATCGAGGGCAGCCTCGAACCCGAACTGATGTTCGCCCTGGCGCAGCGCAACAAGGTCGCGATCCCCTATGCGAGCATAGAGGAGGTTCGCGCGGCTTACAGCTTCTCCAGGTTACAGGATTTTCTCGACATCTATTATGCCGGCGCAAACGTGCTGCAGAAGCAGGAGGATTTTCGCGATCTCGCTGTCGCCTATTTCGATCGCGCCGCAGCCGACGGCGTCGTCCATGCCGAGATCATGTTCGACCCCCAGACCCATACCGATCGCGGCATCGCCTTCGGCACGGTGATAGAGGGCCTGCTCGCCGGCATGGCCGACGCGAACGCCCGGTACGGCATGACATCGAAGCTGATCCTGTGCTTCCTGCGCCATCTCGACGAAGATGCCGCCTTCGTCACGCTGGCGGCGGCTGAACCGTGGCTCGACCGGATCGACGCCGTGGGGCTCGACTCGTCCGAGCTTGGCCATCCGCCCGAGAAATTCGCCCGCGTGTTCGCCGCTGCCCGCGCGAAAGGACTTCGGCTGGTCGCACACGCCGGCGAGGAAGGACCGCCCGACTATGTCCTCCAGGCGCTCGACCTGCTCGAGATCGACCGGCTCGACCACGGCAATCGCAGCCTCGAGGATCCCGTTCTCACCGCGCGGCTGGCGCGTACCGGCATGACGCTGACGGTATGCCCGCTTTCGAACCTGAAACTGTGCGTGGTCGACGACATGGCCAATCATCCAATCGACCGGATGATCAAGGCGGGGCTTCGCGCCACGATCAATTCGGACGATCCGGCCTATTTCGGCGGTTATATCGCCGACAATTACCGGGCGGCTGCCTCCGCGCGGGGGCTCGACCGCGGCGATCTGGTCCTGCTCGCCCGCAACAGCTTTCTCGGATCCTTCCTGCCCGACGACGCGGTGGCGGCGCATCTCGCCCGGCTCGATGCCTATGTGGAGGCAAGCCGATGACCGTTTTCACCGAGATCCCGCACGAGGCGTTCGTCGCCGCCGTTCGCACGCTTGCGGCGCAACTGGCCGAGGACGACTGGAAACCGGATTTCATCATCGGTATCGGGCGCGGCGGCCTCGCCCCGGCCGTCTATCTCAGCCATGCCACCGGCATGCCGATGCTGTCGGTCGACTATTCGAGCCAGGTGAAGGATTTCGCCGACGAGCCGCTGGTCAGGCTCGCGCACCGCACCCAGGCAGGCGAAAGGCTGCTGTTCCTGGACGACATCAATGATTCGGGCCGCACCATCGGCCATCTGCGCGAGGTCCTGCGTGCAGCCGGCGCGGTACCGGACAGTATTCGCTTCGCCACGTTGATCGACAACGCCAAATCGGCGCAAAGGGTCGAGTATCGCGCCCGCACGATCGACCGCACCGTCGACAAGGACTGGTTCGTCTTCCCCTGGGAAGCCGTCGCCCCTGCCCAGTCTCTGATCGAGGATGCGGCGGCGGTGCCAGAACGGATCGCCTAACCGAGCGAGTCGAGCGCCCGCGATACCGCATCCATGGTGAAGGGCTTGGACAGCGTCGGCCGGCCGCGATAGGCCTCGGCCACGCTCTCGGCCGATCCACCGGTCGCCAGCACAAACAGCACGCCCTTCGCCGCCAGGGCATCGGCGATCGGCCAGCTCTTCTCCCCGCCGCGCAGGTTCACGTCGAGGATAGCCGCATCGATGCCGCCCGCCTCGACAAGTTTCAGCGCATCGGCGACGTTGTCGGCCGTGCCTGCCATGGTCTTGCCGAGGACGTCGAGAAAATCCTCGAGCATCATCGCGATCAGGGGCTCGTCTTCGACGATGAGGATATTGGTCGGGGCGGTCATCATCGCCCCATAATCTCCGGCGCGTATCGCCGCCAAGTCATTTCGCCGCCAGCACGTCCCGCGCCGCCTCGGCAAGCTGCTGTACCGAGAAGGGCTTGGCGAGAAAGGTGACATTGTCGAGGTCGATCGACTTGCGCAACTGCTCCTCGGCATAGCCGGACATGAACAGGATCGGCAGGTCGGGGTAGCGCGAGCGGACCTGGCGAACCATGGTCGGCCCGTCCATCACCGGCATGACCACGTCGGAGATCAGCAGGTCGGGCCGAGCGCTCTTTGTCAGCACGTCGAGCGCGACCTCGCCATTTTCCGCGGTCAGTACCGTATAGCCCTGCCGGACCAGCGCGCGCTCGGCGACCGCGCGGACCATATCCTCGTCCTCGACCAGCAGGATCGTGCCGGTGCCCCACAGGTCGGTCGGCTTGTCCCTGTTCCTGGCCGGGCTCACCGGCTTGGCGGGCTGCGACGCGGTATGGACCGGGAGGTAGATGGTGAACACCGCCCCCTGCCCGCGCCCCTGTTCCCTGTTGTCGGCGAAGATATAGCCGCCCGATTGCTTGACGATGCCATAGACGGTGGAGAGGCCAAGCCCGGTCCCCTTGCCGACATCCTTGGTGGTGAAGAAGGGTTCGAAGATCTTGGGCAATATCTCGGGCGGGATGCCGCCGCCAGTATCGGCCACCTCGAGCGCGATATAATCGGCGATCGGCAGGATGTCGGACCCCATCCGGCGCACGTCGGTTGCGGTCACCGACTTGGTCTGGATCGACAGTTCGCCGCCGCCGCGCGGGTCCTTCGCCAGCATCGCGTCGCGCGCATTGACCGCGAGGTTGACCACGACCTGTTCGAGCTGCCCCGGATCGGCGCGCACCGGGCCCAGGTTGCGGCCATGCTTCACCGTCAGCGTCACCGTCTCGCCGAGCAAGCGCTTGAGCAGGTTGGAAACCTCCGAAATCACGTCGGGCAACTGCAATACCTGCGGCACCAGGGTCTGCTGGCGGGAAAAGGCGAGAAGCTGCCGGGTCAGGCTCGCGGCGCGGTTCGAATTGGCGCGGATCTGCTGGATGTCATCATAATCGCTGTCGCCGGGCGAATGGCGCATCAGCATCAGGTCGCAGTGCCCGATGATCGCGGTCAGGATATTGTTGAAATCATGCGCGACGCCACCGGCAAGCTGACCGACCGCCTGCATCTTGGTCGCCTGCGCCACCTCGCGCTTGAGCCGGGTCTCCTCGCTATTGTCCTTGAGGCTGAGCAGCACCGCCGCATCGCCCAGGCCGCGCGCGCCAGCGATCGACAGCGCGACCGGCTCCTCCGGATGATCCTTCAGACGCACGGCGAGATCGGTCGAATGAGTCGCCCCGTTCGCGAAACGCCGGATCGCGTCGGCGACCACCCCCTTGTCCTCGCGCACCAGCAGATCGCCGGGATAGAGCGGCGGCGCCGCCGCATCGACCTCCGCCGCGCGTGCGAACGCATCGTTCATCTGGAGAAAGCGGCCGTCACGATCGACCAGCGCCATGCCGAACGGCATCAGCGAGACGAGGCTGCGGACATGCGCGCTGGCGCTCGCCCCGATCGCCGGCTCGTTGGCACCGCCCTCCTCATCAAGCAAGACGACCAGCATCGGCGCATCGTCGCCGTCGAGGAACGGGATCTGCAGGACTCGCAACGGGCTGCCGGTCAGCCCTTCGCGCTCGAACCGGACAAGGCCGTGGCTGTCGGTGATGAGGAAGCGGGCGAAGTCGCGGCCAGCCACGGCGCCTTCCTCATGCCCCATGGCGCGGGCGCGCAGTACGCGGTTCGCGGCACGTATCCGCCCGTCGGGCGCGATCAGGGCGGCCATGATCCCCGCCGCGGCAAGCCGGTCCCCGGTCGGTCCGCCGATCACGCCTTCGACGGTGGCGGCGAGATCGAGCGCCTCGACGCCACGGAAACGCCAGACGAGCAGATCGTCGTCCGCTCCCGCCCGCTCGATCTCCGCCCTGAGCAGCGTGCCGCGTGCAATCAGCCGGGCAACCGAGGCAGCGCCGTCACGCCAGGCGGTGCGGCCGGCGGCACCAAGGAGGTCGATTCCCGCATCGTCCACCGGCAATGCCGGGGGAGTCGGGAAACCGGCGAACAGCGCCTCATACCGGTCGTTGGCGCATACCAGGCGTCCGGCGCGGTCAGTGATCGCCACCGCCTCCGGGCTGCTAGCGGCCAGCGTGCGGGCAACGCTCCAGTCGGGTTCGACGCTTTCGGCACGTCCAGATGGGAACAGCCTGCGAAACAGGAGCAGCGATCCGAGGATCACCAGGGAAGTCGCCACGAAGGCCGCCGCCACCGGCAGGTTGCGCAGCACCACCAAAATCAGCAGCGCCGCAGTAAACCCGCATGCAGCGGCGATCAACGCCGCGCCGCGCGCCGGCGAGAGCGTCGAGGCGGAGGATGCTGGAAGGCTTGCCATCCTGCCTCTCTTTGGCCGCGCTCAGGTAAGCGTCAAGCTGCTTAAAAGATGCGAACGCGCTGTATTTGCTTGCGGCCGGTCAATGCCGAGGCCGCGAGCGGTTCACTGCTTCAGCCTGGCATGGGCCCGGCTGCGCCACTTGCGCGCGATCCACCAGCGCCAGCCGAGCGCCGCCGCGGCATAACCGACCACCGACAGGACCAGGGTGATGATGAACAACCCGACGATCGTCGCGGGCCCGGCAGTCGACAGCAGCCAGTGAAGCCAGCTCGAATTCGCCGCGACCTGGGTTGCGATCGGGGCGCCCGGCACCTGTGCGTCGAGATGCAGTGCCTGCTTCCCGATCCAATAGGCCGCCACCCACAGAAACGGCGTGGTGAACGGGTTGGTGATGAAGGTCATCGCCGCGGCAACCGGAATATTGGCGCGGATCGGCAGGGCGAGCACCGCCGAAAAGGCAATCTGCGCGACCGGGAAGAGGATGCCGGTCACCATGCCGAGCGCGACGCCGCGCGGCACTGAACGGCGCGTGAAGCGCCACAGGGCCGGGGCAAGGACGCGGTGCGCGATCGGCCGCAGCAGGCGGTTCTGCTCCATGCTCTCGCGTGTCGGCATGGTGCGCTGCCACCAGGCGGCGACGCGCGTGAAAAGGCGTGGCCGCTCAGCCACGATCACGCATGATCCTCCCCTGCTCGCGCTTCCAGTCGCGTTCCTTGATCGTCGCGCGCTTGTCGTGGTCCTTCTTGCCCTTCGCCAGCGCCAGCTCAACCTTCGCACGTCCCTTCGAATTGAAGTAGATCATCAACGGCACGAGCGTCATGCCCTCGCGCGCCACCGCGCCGTGCATCTTGTTTATCTCGCGCTCGTGAAGGAGCAATTTGCGCGGCCGCTTGGGCTCGTGGTTGAAGCGGTTGCCATGGCTGAATTCGGGAACGTTCGAATTGATCAGCCAGACCTGCCCGTCCTTCACCTCGGCATAGCTCTCCGCGATCGACCCGGTGCCGCTGCGCAGCGACTTCACCTCGGTGCCGGTCAGGGCGATCCCGGCCTCGTAAACGGTATCGATGGCATAATCGAACCGCGCCCGCCGGTTCTCGGCGACGATCTTGGTTTTCTCGAAGACGGGGGGCTTGGGACGGGACATGGGACGCGCGATGTAGGCGCTCCCCGCGCAGAACGAAAGCGGGGTTGGTGAGGATTCGGTCGAGTTGCCTGGAGTAACCGATGTTTCAGCGAGGCAAGTCCACTGATAAAACATGAAAAGATGACACAACTTCCCGGGGCTTGCGGTTGTTCTTGTCACGATAGCGACCTGAGCCTATCCGGAACGTCAGACAGCGTTAAGCTGCTGGCAGGGCGAACTCATGTGGCTGAACAGACTCTGGAAAGTCCGAAAAGCTGCGCCCTCCACAATGGTTCGGGCACGCATAGGGTATCTCGCCGACGGATCTTCCCGTCCCCGCGCTGACCGCATCCAGCCGGAACGATCAATTGTCCCCTTCGAGGACAGGGAACTCCCGATCCACGACATGCGCCACGCTGCAGACCCGGCCTCGCTGTCCAAGGAAGGGTTCGCGCTGGTCCGGCACGAAAGCCGCGTCGCCGACTTTACTGATGCCGCTGAAGTGGAAGGGGTCTATCTCGCCGAGGTCGAGGAGCTGGTGAGGCAGGCCAGCGGCGCAACCCGGGTGTTCGCGCTTCCGCGCCCGGTCTTGCGGTCCAGCCGTCACACGACGGACGCGACCGGCATGATCACCGAGGTGCCGGCCCCGATTGCACACACGGATTTTACCGATCGCTCGATCCAGGCAGCCGCGGCCACGGCGCTTGAACGGGCGGGCGCTATTGGCGCCGGCACAGACCGCGTCATGATCTACACCGTCTGGCGTTCGCTGCGCCCTCCACCGCAGGACAGGCCCCTCGCCCTGTGCGACATCCGCACGGTGGCGAATACTGACCTCGTGCGGGCGGATGCCGTCGGGAATCCGGGCAGCGCCGAAGTCGAATCGGAATTCTACCTGTTGAAAGCCAATAGCCGCCATCGCTGGTGCTATTATTCGGCCATGACACCCGACGAAGCGCTGATCTTCCGCCAGTCGGACTCACTGTCGGACGGGCCGTCGGGGTGCCCGCATACCAGCTTCATTCATCCGGAGAGCCAGGGAGCCGTGCCTCGCCTGAGCATCGAAGCACGCGCATGCGTGTTCCTTGACTGAAGGATCGGTCTTGCCGGCATCGGGCTCGACGGTGACGGGACAGGAATCCTTCGACCGTCATGAGAGTATGAACGTCCTGCCCATTGTTCCAGACGCCCAACGGTTCCTGACGCTCGACGTCCTGCGCGGCATCGCCGCGATCAGCGTTCTTTTCGTCCATATCGGTTATGTCGGCGGCTATCGCTGGCTGGCGCCACTTGGCTATCTCGCCGTCGACCTGTTCTTCATGATGAGCGGGCTGGTCATCGGCTATGCCTATGAACGCAAGCTGCTCGACGGGATGCGCTGGCGCAGCTTCATGGCAGTCCGGATCGCCCGCCTCTACCCTGCCCTGTTCCTTGGCGCCCTGATCGGCCTGGGTGTTCAGGTCTGGCTGCACGGTGCAGCCGGCCTCGGCTTGCACTCCCTCGGCCAGTTCTTCCTGGTGCCGGATTTCACGTCCCCGATCCTGTTCCCGCTGAACGGCGTAATCTGGTCGCTCTTTCTTGAACTCATCGTCAATGCCGCGCATGCTGCTGCCGCGCGCCGGCTGTCCACATCGCGTCTCGCCATGCTGACGATAGCCTGCGGCATCGCCTGGGCCTGGATCGCCGGATCGACCGGCAACTGGGGCGGCGGCGGGAACTGGTCGACCCTCGCCGGTGGTTTCGCGCGCATCGGGTGGAGCTATGGTGCTGGTCTTCTCGTCTATCGGCTGATCGTCGCGGGACGCCTGAGGCCGCCCGCCTTCTCCGCCATCTGGCCGATCGCAGCGACATTCTTCCTGCTGATGCCCCCGCGCTTCGGCGCGATGGTCCCGCGGATCGACGCGACGCTGTTCCTGCTGTTCCCGATCATCGTTCTGATCGCGACACATGCCCGCCTCGCCCCGGCCGCGAGATGGCTCGCCAAATGGCTGGCTGCATTGTCCTATCCGCTTTACGCCGTCCATTATCCTTTGCTGCTGGTTGCCGCTGACTCGATCGGCGCCCGTTCCGGGGCGGCGGCGTTGTGGATCCTCACCGCCGGGACCGTCATGCTCTTCGCGACGATCGCCGCCTATCTTTATGAGACGCCGGCGCGAAGGTGGTTGAGAAGCCGCCTCGGACAAGCGGCGGGGGTATAGCGCCGCCCGCCTCGGGCGCGCCGCATTGCGCCTCACTTCCGGCCGAACAGCTTCTCGATGTCCGAGTGCTGCAGTTTCACCCAAGTCGGCCGGCCATGATTGCACTGGCCCGAATGGGGCGTGATCTCCATCTCGCGGAGCAGCGCGTTCATCTCCGCCACCGACAGCACCCGCCCCGCCCGGACCGATCCGTGGCAAGCCATGGTCGCCGCGACATGATCGAGCCGTTCCTTGAGGCTGAGCGTCTCGTCGAACGCCGCCAGTTCGTCGGCGAGATCAGTAACGAGCCCGGTGACGTCGCTTTGCCCGAGCATCGCCGGCACGCTGCGCACCAGCATGGCGCGCGGGCCGAACCGCTCCAGATCCAGCCCGAACTCGGTCAGTTCCGCAGCGCGCGCTTCCAGGCGATCGCAGGCCGGCTCGTCAAGCTCGATCACCTCGGGGAGCAGCAACGCCTGCGCGGCGACGCCACCATGCGCCATCGCCTTGCGCATCCGTTCAAGCACCAGGCGTTCATGGGCGGCATGCTGGTCGACCAGCACCAGCCCGTCCTCGGCCTCGGCGACGATATAGGTCTTGGCGACCTGGCCCCGTGCGACACCCAGCGGGAAGGACACCGTCTCCGGCGGCGGCGCATAGGCCGGCTCGGCCCGCGCCATCGGCGGGGCGATGAAATTCGGACGGCGCTCGAACACGGCGTGCTGGCCAGTCGCCGGCCGGCTGTCCCATTGCCGGTCTTCCCAGAGCTGTGGCGAGGCGGGCGCCATCGGTTCCTGCTGCCACGCCGCCAGCGCCGTCTCGCTCAGGCGCTGGACGCTACGATGCCCGGCTTCGTCCAGCGCGCGCTTTAGGCCGCTGACGATCATCCCGCGCACCATCGCCGGTTCGCGGAAACGCACCTCGGTCTTGGCCGGGTGCACGTTCACGTCGACCATGTTGGCCGGCACCTCGAGGAACAGAGCGACCACCGCGTGCCGGTCGCGGGCAAGCAATTCGGCATAGGCGCCGCGGACCGCGCCGACGAGCAACCGGTCCTTCACGGGGCGCCCGTTGACGAAGAGATATTGGTGATCGGCGATCCCTCGGTTGAAGGTGGGCAGGCCCGCGATCCCGCCGAGTTTCAGCCCCTCGCGTTCCAGATCGATCGGCACGCCATTGTCGATCAGTGCCCGGTCAGTGAGCGCGGCGACCCGGTCGGGCAGGCTCTCGCCGGCACCGACCGACAGCGAGCGCCGCCCGTCATGTTCAAGGCTGAAGGCGATATCGGGCCGCGCCATCGCCAGCCGACGGACGACATCGAGGCTCGCCGCATATTCCGATCGCGCCGATCGCAGGAACTTGCGCCGTGCCGGCACACGCTCGAACAGCGCGTCGACCCGCACCCGCGTGCCGGGGGGAATCGCCGCAGGCCCTTCAGACACGAGCGCCCCGTTGTCGACGATCCGCGACCAGCCTTCCGCCCCGCGCACCCGGCTTTCCAGCGTCAGCCGCGCGACGCTCGCGATCGACGGCAACGCCTCGCCGCGAAATCCCAACGTCGCGACGTTTTCGATCGCTTCATCGGGCAGCTTGGAGGTCGCGTGCCGCTCCAGCGCAAGCGCCATGTCGGGGGGCGTCATACCGCACCCGTCATCGGTCACCTCGATCAGGTCGGTCCCGCCGCCAGCGAGACGAATCGCGATGCGGCGGGCGCCCGCGTCGATCGCGTTTTCGACCAGTTCCTTCAACGCGCTGGCGGGTCGTTCGACCACTTCACCGGCGGCGATACGATTGACGAGATGTTCGGGCAGGCGGCGTATTGACATGGGTGTGGCTCTAGCCCAAGCGACGGCATCCCGCGACCCGCATCTACTCGGCAAACTGAGCGTGGAATTTCCAGCTCTGGCCGGGCGTTCACAGGTGTTGGAAGTGGTAGTGCGAACTGCCGGACCGCAAAACGGCCGGCCTGGAACGGAACGATCAATGGCCTTCTTCTCGCGTTTCTTCAGACTCATGTCGCACGATATGGCAATCGACCTCGGAACCGCGAATACAGTGGTGTATCTGCGCGGACGCGGCATCGTCCTCAACGAACCGTCGGTGGTCGCGGTTGAAACGATCAACGGCGTGAAGCGCGTCAAGGCAGTGGGCGACGATGCCAAGCTGATGATGGGCAAGACCCCGGACAGCATCCAGGCGATCCGTCCACTGCGCGACGGCGTCATCGCCGACATCGATGTCGCCGAGCAGATGATCAAGCATTTCATCCACAAGGTGCATGGCGGGCAGCGCAGCTTCATGCGCTGGCCGCAGATCGTGATCTGCGTGCCCTCGGGCTCGACCTCGGTCGAGCGTCGCGCGATCCGCGACGCAGCCTCCAATGCTGGCGCCTCGCAGGTGTGGCTGATCGAGGAGCCGATGGCCGCCGCGATCGGTGCTGACATGCCGGTGACCGAGCCGATCGGCTCGATGGTCGTCGATATCGGCGGCGGCACGACCGAAGTCGCGGTGCTGTCGCTGCGCGGCCTCGCCTACACCACCTCGGTCCGCGTCGGCGGCGACAAGATGGACGAGGCGATTGTCTCGTACGTCCGCCGCAACCATAACCTGCTGATCGGCGATTCGACCGCTGAGCGGATCAAGCAGGAAGTCGGCGTGGCGAAGCCGCCGCCCGACGGCATCGGCCTGACCATCCACGTCAAGGGACGCGATCTGGTCAACGGCGTGCCGAAGGAAATCCAGATCAATCAGGGCCAGATCGCGGAAGCGCTCTCGGAACCGGTCGGCCAGATCGTCGAGGGCGTCCGCATCGCGCTGGAGAACACCGCGCCGGAACTCGCCGCGGACATCGTCGACCAGGGCATCGTGCTCACCGGCGGCGGCGCGCTGCTGAAGGGCATCGACGAGGTGTTGCGCGACGAGACCGGCCTGCCTGTCACGATCGCCGACGATCCGCTGACCTGTGTCGCGCTCGGTACGGGCCGCGCGCTCGAGGATCCGGTATTCCGCGGTGTGCTGCACAGCGCGTGATCAGATGATGAAGTCCCGGTGCCGATAGGCGGTACCGGGCCTTCCTTGAGGGGGAATATGGCGCCGTCTCGTAACCGGCGCCCGGGTTTTTCGCGGCGGGCGCAATACAGCCTATTCCTGAGCTACGTGATCGCCGTTGCGGGTTCGCTCGTCGGCGCGGTGCTGCTCGCCCTGGCCACGCTCGACCCACCGGCTTTCGCCGCGTTGCGGGCGACCGTTGCCGAGGTGACCACCCCGGTCTCGTCAGGCATCGCCGCGATCGGCCGGGGCATCGCCTCGATCCCTGCCTCGGTCTCCGACTATATCGGCGTGCGCAGGCAGAACGAGCAGCTCCGCAAGCAGCTCGCCGACAACCATGCCCTTCTGATGCGCGCGCGCACGCTGTCCTACGACAACCGCCGCCTGAAGGCCCTGTTGCAATTGCGCGAGCGCTCTCCCGGCCCCGTGGTGGCGGCGCGTCTCGTCAGTTCCTCGGCATCGAGCACGCGGCGTTTCGCGATGCTCAACGCTGGTGCCTGGCAGGGTGTGAAACCGGGCCAGCCAGTGCGCGGTCCCGAAGGACTGATCGGCCGGATTCTCGAAACCGGTCCGAATACAGCACGCGTCCTGCTCCTTTCCGATCCTGAGAGCATCGTTCCGGTGCGCCGTACCCGGGACGGCCTGCCCGCCCTCGCCGCAGGGCGTGGCGACGGGTTGCTCGATATCCGGTCAGCCTCGCTCGCCAATGTCGGTTTCGAGCCCGGCGACATCTTCGTGACCTCAGGCACCGGTGGCATCTATTCTCCCAACATCCCCGTCGCACGCGTGTTGAAACGCGCCCGTGATACGGCGCTGGCCCGCACCTTCGCGCAGCCCGACACGCTCGATTTCGCGCTGGTCCAGCAGGCTTTCCTGTCGGTCGCACCGCCGGCGGCCCCGCAAAAGCCATGAGGCAGCCGACCCGCGGGCCTTTCGACGCCGCGCCCCCGCCCGCGGCGGCGCGGCTGTTGCCGCCCGCATCGGTGCTGCTGGCATCGCTCGCCACGACCTGGCCCTTCGTCGCGACCTTTCCCTTCCTGCCGCCGCTAGGGCTGATGGTACTGCTCGGCTGGCGACTGGCCAGGCCGGACGTGTTTCGAATCTGGGCACCGCTGCCGCTTGGCTTCTTCGACGATCTGGTCAGCGGGCAGCCACTCGGCAGCGCAATGCTGCTCTGGACCCTGTGCTTCTTCATGATCGACCTGATCGACCAAAGGCTGGTGTTCCGGGATTTCTGGCAGGACTGGCTGATCGCATCCGGCGCGATCGGCTTCTGCCTCATCGTGGGACGTCTCGTCGCAGCCCCTATCGGCGCCCATGTCGATACCGTGTTATTACTCCAGATCGTGATCTCGACGATGCTTTTCCCCCTTGTGGCGCGGTTCTGCGCCTGGCTTGACCGCAAGCGCGAGGGCGCATGAACCAGCCGACCCGCGTGATTACCGAGGCGACGCAGACTTACAGCTTCTCGCGCCGCGCGCTGGTGTTGGGCGCCGGGCAGGCAGCGGTCGGCCTGCTGCTCGCCGGCCGAATGACCTGGCTCGCGGTGGCCGAGAACGAGCATTACAGCCTGCTCTCCGAAAGCAACCGCGTGAACATGACGCTGGTGCCGCCCCGGCGCGGCTGGATCGTCGATCGCAACGGCGTTCCGATCGCCAACAACCGAACCGACTTCCGTGTCGACATCATCCCTGACCGGTTGGAGAACAAGGATCGCACGCTCGGCTTGCTCCGCGATATCCTCAGCCTTCCGCCAGAGGCGATGGATCGGATCACGGCCGACCTGAAGCGCGCCGCGGGATTCCAGCCGGTGCAGGTCATCGAGAATCTCGATCTGGAGAAGTTCGCCGCGGTCAGCGTCCGCCTGCCCGAACTGCCCGGCGTGGCGCCCTCGCGCGGTTTCGCCCGCAGCTATCCCTCGGGCGCGGCGGTCGCACATCTGACCGGTTATGTCGGCGCCGCGTCGGCCGAACAATATCAGAAGACCAAGGATCCGCTAATGGTCACCCCCGGCTTCAAGCTGGGCAAGGACGGCCTTGAAAAGACGCTCGAGCCGGAACTGCGCGGTTCGCCCGGCGCGAAGCGCGTCGAGGTAACCGCCCGCGGCAAGCTGGTCCGCGAGCTCGCGACCCGGCCCGACGTACCCGGCAAGACCGCGCGGCTGACCATCGACGCAGGCCTGCAGGAATATGCCGCACGCCGTCTCGGCACCAATTCGGGTTCAGCAGTGGTGATCGATTGCCTGACCGGCGAGATGCTCGCGATGGTCTCGATGCCAGCATACGACCCGAACAGTTTCTCCGACGGGATCAGCCATCTCGAATGGAAGATGCTGTCTGACGATGATCACGTCCCGCTGATGAACAAGGTGCTGCAGGGTCTTTACCCGCCCGGCTCGACCGTCAAGCCGATGAACGCGCTCGCGCTTCTGGAGGCGGGCGTGCATCCGGACCAGTCGGTCCATTGCTCCGGCGCCCTTAAGGTGGGCAACGGCACCTTCCATTGCTGGAGGCGCGGTGGCCATGGCAGCGTCAACATGCGGCGTGGCGTCGCGCAGAGCTGCGACATCTATTTCTATCAGATGGCACGCGACATCGGATATGACCGTATCGCGCCCATCGCCCGCAAGCTTGGCCTCGGCCAGAAATTCGATCTGCCCTTCAGCTCGCAGCGTTACGGCACCGTCCCCGATTCGGCGTGGAAGCTCCGGCGCTACAAGCAGAACTGGACGGTCGCCGACTCGCTGAACGCGTCGATCGGCCAGGGCTATGTTCTCGCCAATCCCCTGCAACTCGCGGTCATGGCATCGCGCATCGCATCCGGACGCGCGCTTCAGCCGAGCATCCTGATGGACAAGGTGCATCCCGCCGCAGCGCTTGACGTCTCGCCCGAGCATCTTGAGATCGTCCGCGACGCGATGTTCGCGGTGGTAAACGACGGCGGCACCGGCGGCGCTTCACGCCTCCAGATTCCGGGCATGACCATCTCGGGCAAGACCGGCACCGCGCAGGTGCGTCGCATCTCGATGGCTGAACGGCGCAGCGGCGTGCTCAATAACGCCTCCCTGCCCTTCAAGATGCGCGACCACGCACTCTTCATCTGCTTCGCGCCATCCGACAAGCCGCGTTATGCCGCAGCCGTGGTGCTCGAACACAACGCCCATCTCATCCGCAATCTCGATACGCCGATGATCGGGCGCGACATCCTGACCTATCTGCTCGACCGCGAGCGGGCTGTGGCATCACTGGCCGAGGTCGAGCCGACCTGGGGTGGCGACATCAAGACCCGCATGACGGCGCAGGCCACCGCCTATCGCGCCGCCGCCAACGCGCCACCACCGATGGTCGGTGCGGCGACGGAATTCAACGCCACGGCGGCCACCGACGCGCCGGCGGTGGAGGCTGCGACCAGCGCCGCCGACGCAAGCGCTGAGGCGCTGGCCAACGCCACACGGGCAGGGGCCGGGGTCGCCGAGACCGGTTCGACGGAGAGCGACCGATGAACGGGCTCAATTTCGTTCCGGAGCCGCTGGCCCAACTCCCCTGGAAGATCATCCTGCTGGTCATAGCGATCGGCAGCTTCGGGCTGCTGGTAATGTATTCCGCCGCCGGGGGCAGCATACGCCCCTGGGCACTGCTTCAGGGCATCCGCTTCTTCATCTTCCTCGCCGGCGCCGTGGTTCTGTCCCGCGTGCGCGAATCGATGTGGCAGGCACTGGCGATTCCGGCCTATGTCGGGCTGATCGTCATGCTCATCCTTGTCGAACTGATCGGCGCGGTGCGCGGTGGCGGGCAGCGCTGGCTCGATCTCGGCATCATTCGCCTACAGCCGTCAGAACTGATGAAGGTGTTCATCGTGCTCGCGACCGCGCGTTTCTATCACGCGTTGCCGCCCAACGAGACCCGGCGCTTTACCGCGATCTGGCCCGCGGGGGTGCTGATCCTGATCCCGGCGGCCTTGGTCATGAAACAGCCGGATCTCGGCACTGCACTCATGATCGTCGTGGGCGGGACAACCGTGATGTTCCTCGCGGGCGTGCCTTTGCGATTGTTCATCGGTGCTGCGCTGGCGCTGGGCGCGGCGATCCCGCTTGCGGTGAACTTCGTTCTGCACGGGTATCAGCGCAACCGTATCCTGGTCTTCCTCGATCCCGAAAGCGATCCGCTCGGCATCGGCTATCACATCAGCCAGTCGAAGATCGCGATCGGGTCCGGCGGCATCTTCGGCAAGGGTTTTCTCAACGGTACGCAAAGTCATCTGGATTACCTGCCCGAAGGCCAAACCGACTTCGCGCTGGCGACGATGATGGAGGAATGGGGGCTTGTGGGCGGCATATTGCTGATCGTCGCCTTCTTCATCATCATCCAGTGGGGCGTGATGGTCGCGTTGCGTGCGCAGACCCGCTTCGCCCGGTTGACCGCCGCAGGCATCGCGACGACGATCTTCTTCTACGTAGCGATCAACATGGCGATGGTAATGGGCCTTGCGCCGGTGGTGGGCGTTCCCCTCCCCCTGATCAGCTTCGGCGGATCGTCCCAGATGACGATCATGCTATGCATCGGAATCCTGATGTCGATCGATCGCCAGAACCACCAGACGGTGCGCTGGTAGGCGGGGCGAGCTTTTTTTCCCGTTGCGGGAAAAAAGGGTTTGCATCCGGCGGGCCTGATGCTAACCGGCGCCCTCCCCGATGCGGCGGCGCCTCCAACGCGCCACTTCAGCTGCCCGGTATGGACGCATAGCTCAGTTGGTAGAGCAGCTGACTCTTAATCAGCGGGTCCTTGGTTCGAGCCCAAGTGCGTCCACCATCCTTC
The DNA here is from genome assembly GCF_028473665.1 of Sphingomonas sp. QA11. GTDB lineage: Bacteria > Pseudomonadota > Alphaproteobacteria > Sphingomonadales > Sphingomonadaceae > Sphingomonas > Sphingomonas phytovorans. The sequence continues at coordinate 1,864,807 of NZ_CP098774.1, forward strand.
ATATCCGATCGTCGTTGCCCTGCATATGCATCCATTCCAGAGGTGTTTCCGCAGCTTCGAATGGTGACACCCCAAGTCGTTGCGTGAATTGAATCCATTCTGATCGCAGTTGGCTGATTACGCCTTCCAACCCTATCGACGTTGTCCGCGAACCATGGTTTTCTGGCACTCGCCCCTCGCGCCGCGGCCCTCCCGGCCGATCGCGGGAGGCATCGGGTTGACGATCACGGGAACTGCTATGTCGGATAGTTGGCTCAGCGAAATTCGAATATTTCCATATGGCAAGATACCGAACGGGTGGCATCTCTGCGACGGCACGATCCTGCAAGTCACGGCGAATCAGGCATTGTTCGCCTTGCTGGGGAATCGGTATGGCGGCGATGGCCGGGTCACCTTCGGGCTGCCCGACATGCGCGGACGCGTGCCGATCCACGTGAATCCCGCTGATCCCACCTGCAATCAGGTCGGCATGGCAGGTGGGGCCGAAGGCGTGACGCTCACCGTCAATCAGATTCCCGCGCATAGCCATCAGGTCTCCGCCTTCAGCGCCAACGGGACCGTTCCAATCCCGCTGAACGGCTACCCCTCGGCGGTGGCGCCCAACGGGACGGCCGGGACACCGTCGCCCCCGCAGATATATGGCCCAATACCCACCGGCACGGGCACGACCACGCTGCTCAACGCCGGGTCAGTCCTTGCCGAAGGCAGTGGCCAGGCACATGAGAATCGCCAGCCGACCATGGCGATGAACTGGTGCATCTGCGTTTCGGGTTTCTTCCCATCCAGAAACTGAGCGGACAGCAAGGAACGCAATCATGGATCCCTATATCGGCGAAATTCGCCTGTTTGCCAGTATCTACGCACCACGTGGCTGGGCCCTGTGCGCTGGCCAATCACTGCCGATAATCGGCAACGAGGCTCTCTTCACACTAGTTGGCACGACCTATGGCGGCGACGGGAGAACTACGTTCAACCTTCCCGACCTCCGCGGGCTACTGGTCTGCGGGACGGGGCAGGCCCCCAGTTCACCCATCACATACACGTTGGGACAGTCCTTCGGCGTCGCGCAGGTCACGGTGACCGAGGCGCAGATGCCGCCACATACCCACTCGATCACGGCATCCACCCAGCCCGCGAACGCTCTCGTCCCAACAGGCAATGTCTTCGCGGCGCCGAGCAGCGTGCCGGAATACGTCAATTCCGGCGCGACCGGGTTCGTCGCCCGCAACCTGGCGGCGACCGCACTCTCCAGCGAAGGGGGGAGCATGCCGCACGCCAACCTGATGCCGACAATGGCGGTGAACTACATCATCTGTATCCAGGGCATCTTTCCCGCCTGAAGGGGACCAATAAAATGAGCGATCCATTTATCGGCGAAGTTCGCGGCTGGGCGTGCACCTACGCTCCCCGAGGCTGGGCGCTGTGCAACGGCCAGCAGATGCCGATCGCCCAGGCACAGGCCCTTTTCGCCATCACCTCCAATCTCTACGGCCCTTACACGCAGCAGGTGTTCACGCTGCCCGATTTGCGAGGACTCTCGCCAATGGATGCGGGCAATCCTGCTCCGGCCTGGGTCGCGACCGGCTTGCCATCCACCGTCGCGGTCGCCCAAAAACTTGGGACGAGCTCGGTCACACTAAGCTACAGCCAGATGGCCAATCATACGCACCAGGCCGTCGCCGCGACGGCTCCCCCGGCTTCCATGACCGTGACGCCAAGCTCGAACAGCTTTGTCTCACGACCGCTGATACCCCCGTCTACGAGCTTTCCTACGGGCGTTTCCTATAGCGCATGGACCAATAGCGGTTCACCCAACGTCGGGATGGCGCCTCAGTCGATCAGCGTGGTCGGTGGCAGCCAGAGCCACGAGAACCGACAACCCTTCATGACCTTCAATTTCTGCATCGCGCTCGAGGGCGTCTACCCGTCACGGAACTGATCGTCCGCCTCGTCGGTGCCTCTTTCAAGAGGCACCGACGGAGTCCTGAATACACGATATCGGGCATGGTTTCCCACGCCGGATCGGCTATTCGGTCGTGATGAGATCGGTGTCGCGCAAAGAGGTCGCGGAAATCGCTATTCCCGATCGGGGGGAAAAGACGGCGAATCTCTCACGGGCTTTCGTACCGCATAGCCGTCTGTCGCGACGGTGAGACCATTCCGTCGCGTCGCCGCCGCACTGATCGCCTATAGCCAATATGGCTTCCCGTTTCTGCCGGGGCCCGCCCCTACGCCCACGGCACGGCTCAGACGGCTCACCGGACCGAGCTACCTGCCGAAACGGCGCGGGTTCCTTCGTCCGCTGGTGTTCGTCACGATGATCCTGGCGTGGCCAGTGGGCGCGCTGGCGACGGCAATCAGGGTCCAGCGGCGGGACACGCCACCCGGACGGCTGCGTCGCATCGTTGACGCATGGTGGCTGGCGGTGACGCGCAACGTACCGCCATTCGAATATCGCGCCTACCACCTCGACAAGCCGGATTCACGCGCTGACCTGCTCCAGTTCGTCTTCTGGACTGACCTGCGCGCATTCGCCGAGCTGAACGCGCGGCGCGGGGCGGTTGAACAGACAGTCAAGGACAAGGCGCGTTTCGCCAGCATCTGCGAGACCCATGGGCTGTCCTCGATACCCACCCTGGCGGTGTTCCGGGATGGAATCCAGATGATGCCGGCGGCGCCGTTCGTTCCCGAAGTACCCGAGCTGTGGGCGAAGAGCCTGGCTGGCCATGGCGGCCAGGGCGCCGCGCTGTGGCGGCGTGCCGACGATTCCTATCGCAACGACGATGGCGCGACGGTCACCGTCGAAGAATTCGCCCAACATGTCGGCGGAACCGACTGCATCATCCAGCCACGGGTTCTGAACCATCCGGCGATAGCCGATATTACCAATGGCGCTCTTGCCAGCCTGCGGATCGTCACAGGCATCGATCGCGAGCAGCGCGCGACAGTCGTAGCCGCGATGCTCTATCTGCCCAGCGGCGATCGGATTACCTCTATCGCCGGCATCGGCTGCGCCATCGATATGGATCATGGCGTGCTGACCAGGGCGCTCGACTTTCGCAAAGGCGCCCCGGACATCACGCGACACCCCGATACGAACGCGCAGATCACGGGAAGGACGCTACCCTTCTGGCCCGAAAGCCTGGCGCTCGCTGCCCGGGCGCACGAAACCGGCTTCGGCCGATTCATATTCCTCGGCTGGGATATAGCCCTTACACCGGAGGCCCCCCTGCTGATCGAGGCCAATTCCGGCTGGCTCGCCCTGCATCTTCAACTACTGAACGGCCCTCTGGGCCGGACCGAATTCTCGCGCATCCTGAACGAGCATCTATGAACAGGTCGCCCCGCCGGTTTGAGGGCTGGCTTCAGGCGACGCCGACAAGATTCTCCCCGACAAGGTGCTCGATTACCGACCGGACCTCGGCACGACAGGTCTCCGGGTCGACATCATATTCCCCGGTCAGGCACTCGATGAGGTCGGCCAGGGTCCGGGGTGTTTCGAGAAGCTCCCAGATTCGCCGCGTAACCGGCGACAACTCGAAATAGCTTCCCTGTTCCACGCTAAGCATCAGCAACTTTTCACCCAGCGGGGCGCCAAGCGTGCCCGGGCCGCGTTGCAGAACCATGGCGTCGTCGATCGGAACTGACGGAATCATCAAATGCTTTCCCGGAATATGAAAATTGAAAGCGGCACCCCTATGGCGCCGTCATGGCCGCTGCCTCGCGATCGCGCGGATAGCCCAACCTGTCCATCATGAGACCATGCGCGCGCTCGAGCGAGGCCACAAGATCGCGATCAAGCAGCGCGCGACCTTCCCCGGGCTCTGCCCGGCGAAAGAAAGGGATTTCGGGTTTGAAGCGTTCCGAAAATCCATGTTCCAGCTCTTCCCGCTGGAGCCGCCCGAAATCCGTAAAGGCAATGGTGCGATCGACATCATCGGGCGCGACCCGAATTTTCAGGAACTCAAGCGCGCGCGTCAGCCATTCTGCCGGCGACGCCAGCAAATCCTCATAGCGGATGAGCAGGGTCGGCACAGCGTCCTGGTCGAGCCAGCTTGTGACGTGTGAACTCCAGTCCTGAGTCTTCTGGAATATCTGCTTGGAGAAATGTTTCGGGATGCCCTGAAGGTCACCCTCCGGATCGTTCATGAAGGAGACCGTCCTGTCCGGGGACCAGTTCCAGAAGGTGGCGAGGGACAAGGCAATGTCGCGGGGATCCCGCACCAGGTAGAGCGCCACCTGGCCTGGGCTGGCTCCGTGGATCGGAATGCCCTCGCGATTGAAGCGATAGGCATCGTGGCTTTTAAAAAAACATCGATCAGTCTCGGCGCGGGCTTCCGCGTCGCACAACCGGGGTCGCAGCAGGTCCTGCTCCTCGGCGGTCAGCAGCGAGGTTTCGATAAACGATGCCTCGTCAATGACGCTACGCGGCAAGGGCCCCGTGCCCACGGTGATTTGCTGATCCGGCGTCCACCGCGCCGCCTCGGGTTTCAGGAGATGCATCATCATCAGACGCATCCAGGTGTTCCCGGACTTCATGTACGACGCGATCCACACGGGACCATCCGGCCCGCCGGAGGACATCACACCAGCGATTCCCAATGCGCCTTCAGGCAGGCGACGCTGCGCGGATTATCAGCAACGGCCACTGAGCGACGAAAGACATAGACGGGCACGCGATCGACAAGCTGCGCCATCAGCGCAAATCGCTGAGAGATATCGTTGATCTGGTTTGCGAGAAGACGGCGATAGCGCTGGTGATCCAGCACGACCGCAGCCTTCCCGGCGGCCAACTGTTCGATGATCGGATCGGCACCATCCGGCAGGGCTTCGAGAATATAGATAGCGCGGAGCGGCAGCACGGTTTCAACACGCTGCGCCGGAAGCTCGACATGGAATTTGTGGATCTGGCTTCGCACCGCCTTGCGGCGGTGGTCGGCCACCTCCATCCAGTCGATCACATCCTCCCACAAGCGGAACCTGCGCCCATCGGCCTGAAGGACGGGGAAGTCACCGCCAAGATTCAAAGCGGAAACGTCGTCGCTCACGATTTCGCAGCCACCATGCAGACAGAGGAGCGCCGCGAGCGTGGACTTGCCTGCACCCGAGGCGCCGCTGAACGCGAACACACTGCCGTTAAACGCCACCGCCGATGCGTGCAGGACCAGCGCGCCCCGCTGGTAGAGCGCGATCGCGATCGCCGTTCCGATGATGAAGATCGCCGCATCGTCCAGCGCGACGCCATCCACAGGCTCGACAAGGATATCGGTGCCGGACGTTACCAGGAAACGCACGACCCCGGGCACTTCAACCAGGAACGAAGGAGGGGCGCACTGCCAGTTCGGCCCGATCAGGACCGCGTCATCCAGAACAGCAGGAACGCTGCCAAGCCGGATATATATATCGGCGTGCTCGCTGCCGCCGTCCTCGATACTGCCGTACAACGGGATATCCGACTGCACGCGCAAGCCGGATATCCGATAATATCGGGCTTCACCGACCAATACCGGCGCGGGCATGGGCATCCAGCCAGCGACCGAATGTCAGATCGAGCGAAGCGTCAGGACGCCGGGCCGGTCGTGGACGTGAATTCGGTTACCGTCCTGTATTTGCCCTGCGTCTCGCGATTCAGGTCATAGCGCTCGAAAGTGGGCGTCTCCCAAGACTTGCGATCGTTGGAAAGCGCGTTCCGCTTGGTCGACTGGGTCTCGTGATCCATCCCAATATTCCCTCAGTTACCTCGAAGCTGCGACAGACGCCATCGACGGTGACGGGCCCCGCGTCAAGACGATATGGTGCAGTTGCGAACAAAGCTGCCATGCCGCAGGACGAAATTATAACAACATGTTGCTCGATTGTGACTCTTGCACAATCGGAGCGGGCTTGGCCAAAATGAATTGCCCGGCGTTTCCCGGCCGCTGTGTTTTGCGGGCATCTTGCTGTTCCAGCCAGTCGGAAAACGCTCTACGGCAAACCATGCTCGCTTTCGAGATCCTTATCCTTCGCCACAGCGCCGGTTCGCATTTCCCCGGCGGGATTGCGGACCCATACCGCGTACCGCACCCGGAATTTCCGACGGAACCAGGGTGTCGCATCGCACCGTGGCCGGGAATGCAATGCGCCTGATCTGCGGCATATGGCATCTCGACGGCAAGCGAGCCGACCCCGCCATGCTCGATGCGATGGCGGCGGGAATGATCGCGGCGGGGCTCGCCCCTGAGATACGCCACGCCGTGGGGGGTAATGTCGGCCTTGCCGAGGTCGATTTTGCGGCGGCGGCTTCCGGCACCTCAGTGCCCGTATCGAAAAGTGGCACCATGCTGGCGGCCGATCGCCGGCTCGACGCACCCGGGCAGCTTGCGGCATTGCTGGATTGTCCGGGCGCGGACCAGGATATCCTCATCGAGAGGGCGATCGAGCGCTGGGGAAGCGACGCACCGGACCATTTGTCCGGGGACTTTTCCTTCGCCTATTGGGACGCCGGGGCAGGCCGCCTGCTGTGCGCGCGCGACATATTCGGGGTCAGGCCCTTTTATTACGCGTGGCGCCCGGGAGAGTGCTTTGCCTTCGCATCCTTTCCATCCGGTCTCCATGGCGGCGGGCTGGTGCGGCGAACATTCAACCGCAGGGCGCTGGCCCGTCACCTCGTCCAGCAGCAGAGCCCGGATGAAGCGTTGTTTGCTGGCATGGCACGCCTTCCCGCCGCCCATCTTCTCGAGGTTTCGGCGAACGGCTTGGCGGTGCGACGCTACTGGGCGCCGGATGAAGGAATTGCGGGTCGCCGGCATGTGATGCCTGACGAGGCCGCCATCGGCCTGCGCGCCCGGCTCGATGCCGCTGTCCGCAGCCGCCTGCCCCAATCCGGCGACGTTGCGGCGCATTTGAGCGGGGGGCTCGATTCGTCCGCCATTGCCACCCTGGCCGCACGCCAGCTTCACGAAAGCGGCCGACGCCTGCATGCTTGGTCGTTCCTCGACGTCCAGCGCAATGATGTCGTGCTCGACGATGAAACCGCTTTCGTTCAGGCGGTGCTGGAACAAGAACCTGCGATAGCCTGGACCGCGGTGCGCCCACCGCGCGATGATATCGACCCTGGGCCGTTCCATTCCGATCTTCCGGTATCGGTCGGGCCGGACGATCCGGATTGCGCGGTCTGCGCCGGCGCGGCTGCGGCTGGAGCCCATATCGTCCTGTCTGGCTGGGGCGGTGACGAAGCCGCCACCTTCAACGGGCGCGGCGCGCTGGCCGAGCTTTTCCTCAAGGGGCGGTGGCGTATGCTGGCCCGCGAATGCTCGGCGCTCAAGCGCGAACGCGGCATGAGGATCGCCGACATTCTGCGCGGAGAAGTGATCGGCTATCTGCTGCCCACCTTCTGGCACGCGGCGCGATCCCGCAAACGCGGCGACGGGCTAAGGCATCGCCTCCTGCGGTGCTTACCGAACGACATTGCGACGGCGCTCGGGAAAGATCGAGACGGAGCGCTGTCCATGGGACCGGACGCGGGGGCAAACCGAGTACGGCTGATCGGTTCGCCCCATATCGCACAGCGATGCGAGAACTGGGCGGCGCAGGGCGCGCAGCATGGTGTCGCCTTCGCCTTCCCGATGCTCGACCGCCATGTGGTGGAGTATGCCCTGTCACTTCCCAGCGAGCTGTTCCTCCGTGACGGCTGGAAAAGGCGGGTGTTTCGCGACGCGATGCAAGGGGTGCTGCCCGATATGATCCGCAAGCGCCACGCCAAGGCCACGCCCTTCCCGGCCCTTCCGCTGATCATGGCCGAGCAGAAGGAAAAGCTGGCGGCGCGGATCGAGGACGTGGCGACGAACGACATGGTTCAGTCCCTTCTCGATATCGGCACGCTGCGCGCGCAAGTCACCGCCCTGCCCGATCCGGCAAAGATCAAGACCAGCCTCAGCGGCAATCCGGCTCCCTCGGCCGATGCAGCTGCGCTGCGCCAAATCCTGCGCCTCGCCGCCTATATAGCCCAGGACCGTTGATCGCGCCCAGGCCTTTGTTCATTCTCCAGGCTCGGCCCAGATACTGAACGTCTCCCGATCATGGGCTCCAACTACGGCGACGGCCTGGCCAGCCACCACATCCATCGTATCGCGAAACGGATAGAACAAGGTCGCCCAGCAGGACGAACTGCCAGGTCCGGGCCGATTCTCGTAAACGATCTCGTCGTCCATCTTCAGGCGGATCCATTGCAGCACGCCGTTGACGGGCCGGCCATCGGCGACCACCGTGGCACGCTGCTCCTGGGGACGGAACGGGCCACCCGACCGAAAGTCGAATTGCATCAGATCCGCGCTCGAACTCCGAACGTCGAGGCTCGGGTCGCCGACAGCGTGCGGCCACACCGGGGATTCCAACAGATTGAACCCGGAAAGGTCGAATCCGTCGATAATTCCCATGCGCCGCTTTTCGAGAGCGCTGCTCCAGGCAAGTGCCACCCGGACAGTTCCCGCCTCCGGGATCATCCGTCCATCGGGCTTCAGCCAGCGGGCGGATTCTTCCATGACGGCGAGGCACCCCTCGCCGATCAGGTTGTTGCTGACGATCTCCGACACCAGCACATCCACGGGGCCGCCCAGATCCCGCTCCACATCGAGCTTGGACGAATGCGTGGCAATCAGCCGGACACTGCCTGCAAACCCGTTCGCATCGAGAATCCGCGTCGCTGCCCCGGCGACCGCCGCATTCTGCTCACAGGTAACGACGTCCTGCGCTCCGGCACGTGCTGCCATCATCGCGAGCAACCCGGTACCCGTGCCGATATCCAGAACACGCGATCGGGGAGTTACGGCTCGGCGCAGGGCCTGGTCATAAGCCTGGTTACGGGCATGATCGCGCACGATCACGAAATGCCAGTCGGGCACCATTTCCTTCAGCAGCGTTTCTGCCGCGCGGGCGACAGAGGCCGGCGGCGCCATCGCAAGCACCTTGTGGACAAGTGCCGCCGCGCGATCGGGCCGAGTTCCGGTCATGGCCTTCGCGACGTTGACCAGGGCGCGCGGGTCGCCTGCTCCCTGTTCAGCAAGTATCTCAAGCGCGTCATGCATATCGGCTCTCACCATGCGCGGATCTCCAGGCGCTCCTCTGGACGACGGTGCGCACCCTCAGCCCGTTAAGACGTTCGGCGATCCGATGCGAATGGTGTTTTGCGACAAAAACATCCGATACGCGCGCTTGTGCGGCAGGAATCGAGCGGGTGACACAGCGCTCTTCTCGGCCTTGTCCAATCCGTCGCAATATCGGTTACATTCTGATGACATTGCGATGACTCGCGGCTAGTCTGCCCTGTGCTTTCAGACCCATCCCTGGTTGCGGCCCGCCGGCCCGAGCATGAGCTACGGGGTCAATGGGGCATCTACTCGGCCCGAAACGGTCGCTGGATAGATGTCGTCTTCGCCTCGGAACGTGAGGCAGTTGACTCGATCAGGGTACTCAATGGCGAACGGAACCGCCGCGGCTGAGTCTCGACTTGCCGCCAGAACCAGCCAATATTGAAATCTTGGGCAGACAGCTAGAGGCGATGCAGGCGAAGCGGCTTGCTGTTCTCGCGCACGATAGTCCTCTTCGCTTCCAGATCCAATTGCACGCCCTTGAGCCACCAGCCTGCCTTAGCCCCGCCCGGGAACAACGAGGCAGGCAATAGCGGCAGCAGTCGCTCCTTCTTCCGCTACCGTCAGTCCGGGCGTAATCGCCGGAAGAACCATCAGAAGGGCATCCCTCATCGCGTGATATTTGTCCGCGTCCACCCGCACCGGCCGGTCAGGGCTGTTCGGGTTCTCCATGGCCACCTTGGCGAGTCTCACGGCGGTCATGAGCGCAAGCCCGCGACGCCAGGCGCGCGAAAACCCATCGCTATCCAGGCGCGGAGTAGCCTCCACATGAATTTCCCCGAATGCGTTGCGTAATTAGGCATGTCATCCGACAACACCACGCCGTCGCGCCGGTCCCGGGTCATCACGCGCATGTCGAGCGGCGGCGCGCCAGCCAGCCGGTCGCGATACACGCTCAGCCAATGGCCCTTGCTGAATTCAAGAAACATTGCCGAATTGCAGCATGTCGCCACCACGCGCCGCGTCGGCGCACCGGGGGTGAGACGATGCTCTTCCAGCTGATCGCCACCCTTGGCGCAGCGGATTCGATCCTTGCGTTGAAGCACGAAATCGGTGCCCCCGTCGGCACCTAGCACCCGCGGCGCGCCGGCAAGCTGCTCGATCAACGCGCCAGCCTTCTGACAGCTCGCGCAATAACTGGAGACGCTCATGATCGGCGTACCGGTCATTTCGAACGTCACAGCGCCGCATCGACACGAAGCAGTCAGGGATTCGGTCCGTTTCACGCTCATCGGATTCTCCGCTCGAAGTCTTGTATAGAACTGTACCGTCCAGTACTAAGAGTCAACGGAGACCAGTGGCTGAAAATGATGGCGGACGCGACAGACCCGATGGAGATCGAACCGACCAGCCGGTCTGAACGAAAACGGAAGGCGATCCTTGATGCAGCCACGGACATTTTCCTGCATCACGGTTATCTGGGCAGCAGCATGGACGAGGTTGCCGCGCGCGCGGCCGTTTCAAAACAGACCGTCTACAAGCACTTCTCCAGCAAGGAGGCCCTGTTCGTCGCGATCGTCAGCGATATGACGGGCGCAGCCGGTGACAAGGTCCAGCGCGAAATCGCCGATCTGGGCGAGCAGGATGACCCGGAAAGGCAGTTGCTGGCCTATGCCGAGCGGCAGCTCACATTAGTGCTGACACCGCGGCTGATGCAGTTGCGCCGCCTCGTCATCGGCGAAGCAGGACGCTTCCCCGAACTGGGCCGCGCACTCCAGGAAGGCGGCCCCGGGCGGGCCGTCGCCGGTCTCACCTCCGCCCTCGCGCGCTGGACCGAGCGCGGCCTGCTCGCGATCGGCGACCCGCAGGCAGCAGCGTCGCACTTCAACTGGCTGATAATGGGCGAACCGGTCAACCGGGCCATGTTTCTCGGCGACGCCGCCATCCCCGACCCGGCTGCATTGCGCCACCACGCAGCAGACGGGGTACGCGTGTTCCTCGCGGCCTATGGAAACCGCACTGGCGCCCCCTGAAGGTTCCGACGCCCCGACGATAGCGCAGCATGCCGGGCTATCGCGCTTGAGTCGGGTCACCCGATCAAATCATTCGATTTTCGCAAAGACCAACCGGGCAAAGAACCTGTCTAGCGCCTTGCGGGGTAGTCCCCGCTAAACCCCGTTCTCGCATTCGTGACCTTCATCCGACGATCCGGCCAGACCGAAACGTCGAGCCAAAAGCCGCCATCTTCCCTCCCTTCCGGATTGGCGATGAAGTCGACGGGCCGGTTTACCTCAGGGCTCCTGGTCGCATGGTGAAGCTGCCATATCGCAGGATGCGATGGCGCCGCTGCGATCGTCCGGAACACCCGCGCGTCACCGCCCTTGGTCGCGCCATTGGCCATCAGCGCGACGCGCGGCTGCAGGGCGGCCAGCAACGGTGGCGTCGTGCTGAGCTGCGATCCGTGATGCGACACCACGAGCAGGTCGGCGCGCCCGAGCCGGTTGATCCGGCAGACCAGCCCGATTTCCACATCCGCGGTGAGATCGGCGAGGCTGACGATCCGGGCTTTGCCATAGCTCGCGACCACACCGATCGAGCGCGGATTCTCTTCGCCGCCATTGCCCATATCGGGCAGTCTCGGTGCGTCGCAACCGGGCGTCGACCCGCCCGCCCCTTCGAGTATTCGCGGCAGCAGATCGCGATCCGCCGAGACGATGTCCAGTGTCAGCGGCCCGATGGTAATCCGGTCGCCCGCCTTGGCGCTTCGATGTTTCCGACCGCCGAGCAATGCCTCGTAGCGCGCATATAGCGACGCGATCGCATCCGGGCCCGCCACCGCACCAGCCGGCGGCATTTCCCGATTGGGGCCGTGGTCGATGATCTCGCCGACCGGCATCACTGCAAGCAGGTCCTGGATGCCGCCTAAGTGATCGAGATGGTAGTGGGTGACGATCAGGTAATCGATCCTGGTGACGCCCAGTGCCCTGGTCGCGGCAAGAATGCGGTTCGCGCTCGATTGCGCCAGCGGCGTGCCACGCACGCCCGCCGGCCATCCGGCGTCAAGCAATACCGATTGCCCCTGCGGCGTAACGAGCAGCGTTCCCCCACCACCCTCCATGTCGATCGACACCACGCGAAGCGGTTTCGCCGGTTGGGCAGCAACCGCCACGGTCGCCGGAATGGCGAGCAAACCGACCGAAAGCATCGCACCCAGCCCGAGTACGGGATTCCTGCCATATCGGGCAATCGTCGCTGGCATCCGGCATTCCTCTCGACTCTTCGGCCCATGCACCGGGCGGCGATCGTGTCGTTTCGATCAGCCTAGCTTCCAGCCATGCACATCGCAATCATTGTATACAGAAAATCGGCGATTCGAAACTGATCGTGAGTCGGCCGGACTGGCCCTGATACCTTGACCACCATCGAGAAATTTCGACCTTCTCCAATTTGTCCCGGGACCAAGGTCGCCTTGTCGGTTCAGCGTTGCGAAATCTTGCATACATGATAGGAGGCCCGACGCGGCGACAGCCTCGGGAAGCCATTCCTCACTGGAGTTCATGTGACAATGCGGACGAAGCGTGGTTTCGTGGCAAGTGCTGCCATCCTGACCCTCGGCCTGCTGATCGGCCATAGCCTCTCGGCACAGCCGCCGGTCACGATGCCCGATGCCCGGGTACCGCCGCCCGGCCCGGCCCTCGATCTGATCGACAAGCAATGCAGCGCGTGCCACACCACTGCGACCGTCTTCGCGCAGCGCAAGTCCGCCGACGACTGGGCCTCGACGGTCCAGATGATGGTTGATCGCGGTGCCGAGCTGAAGCCGGCAGAGAGCGACACCGTCATCGACTATCTGACAAAGAATTTCGGTGACGCACCGGCCGCCCCGGCTGCGCCCACGACCACTCGCTGAATCGAAGAGGGCGGAACACCGGCCCGCCCTCTCCTTCCGCCCTGTCCACACTCAACGCTATTTACGGACGCCCAGCGCATAGACCCGGGCGTCGTGCGACACGAGATAGACTTTCCCCAGCGCCACGACCGGCTGACTGAAATGGGTCCAGTCCTTGATCATGTCCTTGCTCGAATAAAGCTGCTTTCCCGTCTCCGCATCGAACGCGTACAAAATCATGTTGCCGACCGGCGTGGAGCGAAAGCGTGCCGAGGCAGCGGTGGCGCTGTTCAGGCGCGATCCGTCCGGCAGGGTCGGATTCTGCATCGCCTGGCCGCCGGTCTGGGTCGCGTACACCACGCCGTTCGCGACCACGGGCGGATCGGGCATGATCATGTTACCGGAGATCCATTCAGGGCTCAGCGAGATCTTGTCGCCATCGTTGACCACCTGGAACGCCATGATGCTGCCATTCGGCGACTCTCCGGCATCGCTCTTGAATGCCGGCGCGAACCTGGATCGCGGGCCCCACATGGGGAGGTAGAGATATCTCTTGCCCTCGGGGTTCTCATAGGTGGTGATCGCCCCCCACACGCCCTGGCTCGGATCGGTCCCGGCCGCCACGTCGTTACCGAGCTGCGGCGACTTGTAGAGCGGTATCTGGTGGTTCCTCGCCTGGCCGCCGCCCATGTCGTTGGTGTCGAGCAGATAGAGGATGCCCTCCTTCTGCGCGGTAGCGACCAGCGTCTTGCCGCCGAACGGGAAGACCACCGGGCTGGCCGAACCGGCAAGATCATGCGCGAAGATATATTTGAAATTCTCCGGCGTGAACGAATCGGCCACGCGCGTCGCCTTCGGCGTCAGCTTCATGATAGTGTCGCCCCAACTTCCCGCCGCGGGATCATAGACACCATCGGAGGTCTCGAAGATCACCGTGTTGCCCGGGCCGCGGGCAAGTCCGCCACGCCCCCATGGGGCGGCGGGTCGCCCCCCGCTCGTATAGAAGCGGGTCAGTTGAGGGCTGGCCAGGTCGCGCACGTCGACCGCGGTCACGGCTGAGGGATCGGTCATCACCGAAGGCCCGGCCGGGGCGGCGCCGCGCCGCACGATCGGCGCCACCGCTGACGCCATAGCCGAGCGCGGATCCTGCACCTCGCCGCAAGCCCGGCCGCTGGTAGTGTAGACGATGTCGTCGATCAGGTTGAGGCTCCACGCACGCGTGAACGGCGCCACCGTCTCGACCGGGGCCATGCGCTCCGCCCCGTCTCCGAGGTCAAGCGCGCGCAGCTTCCCGTCGCTGGGAATGAAGAAGATCAGGCCCCTCGCCTTGTCGACCACCGGAGTCGCGTTCGCCGTGTTCGGGCACAGCCAGGTGGCGTTCTTCCTCGCCCTGATCGGATTGGGGAAATTCTTCTGCCAGGCAATTGCGCCCGTATCGGCATCGAGCGCGAACAAGGTATCGTCAGCGCCGAGCAGATAGACCAGGTTTCTCGGACCCTGCGGCGTCGGGACGCCCGCGGCGATGATCGGCGAGGTCAGGGTGGACAACACCACATCGGTGACCGGCGTTGACAGCTTCGTGCTCCACTGAAGCTTCAGCTTCGAGACGTTCTTCCTGTCGAGCGTGCGCTCGCCTCGGTTCCAGGCTGTCCGCTCCTGATCATAGCCCCAGGTAGTCCATTCGTTCGCGGCGGCGGGCGCTTGAGCGGAAGCGGCCTCCTGCGCCTGCCCGGCCCCCGCACCGGCGAACGAAATCATCAGGGCCGGAAGGAGCGTAAGAAATTTTCTGGACATCGCAGCCTCATTTTCTGCCGGTAGGGAAACATCCGAGGGCGAGCCCTCTCATGGCGACGCGAAAGCTCACCGGCAGCGCCTGTATCCGGTATACATGTTTTGATGAGCCACACAATTTTGGTTGTCAATCCCGCGAACGGGACTTCGGGTCGTGGAATGAACGCCTCTCGAACCGGTTGCCTTCGAGCCGAGCCCAGCCTGTCCTTCGTGATGACCATGAGCAGCAAGCTCCTCTATAATATATTGATTCTGAATTAATATTAGATCCGATAACGGCGACATATCCGCATCGGTCCATCGATCGGAAACAGCACATGCCGGCCGTGCGCGAACCCCGACGACACTGGTTGACGACCCTTCGTGCAAATGTATACAAGAATCAAATAATAGAAACCGAATCAAAAACTAGAGGGGATGCACGTGTCAAAGATATTGAAGAATCTCGCCCGCGGTGGATCAAGCATCGCGCTGGGCACGGCCCTGTGCATCGTCGCCACGCCGGCATGGGCGCAGAGCGCTTCCGGCGCGGAAGCGACCCAGGTGACGGCGGAGACTTCACTCCCGACCGCCGACGACCAGAGCGTGGCGGAGCCGCAGCAGGATATCGTCGTCACCGGCACCAGCATCCGCGGCGTCGCCCCGATTGGATCGAACCTGGTCGCGGTCGGCGCGGAAGCGCTGCACGATACCGGCGCGCAGACAGTCACCGGCGCGCTTGCCTCGGTCCCCTCGCTTTCCGGCATCACCGGCCAGGGCAATACCTCCGCCTTCTACCAGCCAAGCATCCACCAGCTCGGCGCCAGCGCCAGCAATTCAACGCTCGTGCTGATCGACGGCCATCGCGGCCCGACCGGCGGCACCAACCATACTTTCCTCGACCCGAACATCGTACCCAACATCATGCTCGAGCGCGTCGAGGTCCTCGCCGAGGGCGCATCGTCGATCTACGGGTCGGACGCGGTCGCCGGCGTCATCAACTTCATCACCCGCAAACGCTATGACGGCATCCAGGCGGAAGGCTCTGTCACCCTGCGGAACGGCACCACCGGCTATAGCGCCGGCCTGCTCGCCGGCCAGACCTGGGATCGCGGCTGGGCAGTGATCGGCGCGCAATACAGTTATCAGGACAATCTGCGGAACCGCGACCGCGCCTTCACCAACCCGAACCATATTGCGCAGGGCGGCACCAATTTCCTGACGCGCAGCTGTTCGCCCGCCGGCGTCCAACCGGGCGGCTCGGGCGGCATCTATTACGGCCCGTATACGAACGCGTCGCTGCCCAATAACACCGCCAACTATCAGTGCACGAATTGGGGCGTGACCGACCTGATCGGGTCGGAAGAACGCCAGAGTATCATGGGCAAGATCAGCTTCGACGTCACGGACAAGCTGACGATCGGTCTCGACCTGCTCTATGCGCGCCGCCGCAACGACACGCTGCAAAGTGCCGGCACCTTGCAGACGACGGTCTTCCGCACCGGGGCGCGGGCCAATCCCTTTTACGTGAACCCAACCGCCGTCTCGCCGTTCCTCGCCGACGGCGTCACCCCGAACCCGGCCTATGACAGCCAGACCGTTACCTGGGATGCGACTGATCTGGTCGGGCCGGCGCATGGCCGCTCGGACTCGGATTCGATGTATGCCAATTTCACCGCGACCTATGAACTGACCAGCGACTGGCATGTCGACTTCCTCGCCAGCGCAGGCCGCGACGAAAGTACGACCTACACCACCGGGGTGATCAACAGCAGCGTCGCCAACCTGGCGCTGAACGGCACGACCAACAGCGCCGGCAACCTCACCCAGCCGTCGATCCCCGGCACCAGTACGATCGTAACCCAGCTGCCGCTTACGGCGGCCAACGCGCTCGACGTATGGAACCCGGCCGGTGCGACCAATCGCACCGGCGCGGCGACCATCGCTCGCCTGCTCGACAACACCAATCGCCTTCGTGCCACCAGCGGCTATCAGCAGTTCCGCGCCAGCGCGAGCGGCTCGCTGTTCGATCTGCCGGCCGGCCCGGTCAAGGTCGCGTTCGGCGTCGAACTGCTCAAGACCCAGCTCAGCCAGCTGGTGACCCGCGCGAACAACAGCGGCCCTGCCTCGACCGGCTCGCAGCAGCTGTTCTTCCCGTTCGATCGCACCGTCTGGTCGGGCTTCGTCGAGTTGAACGTGCCGATCGTCTCGCCGGACATGGATACGTTCATCCGCCGCGTCGACATCTCGCTCGCCGGCCGCTACGATCATTATGACGATTTCGGCAGTACCACGAACCCGAAGATCGGTTTCAACCTCGAACCGATTCAGGGCCTTCGCCTGCGCGGCAACTGGTCGACCTCGTTCGTCGCCCCGCCGCTGACGATCATCGGCGACCGCTTCGGCGCGTTTGGCACGGCCGGTTGGAATACCCAGACCAACAACATCTCCGTACCGGTCGCCGCCTATCCTGATGTCCTCAAGATCCCGTCTTTGGCCACCATCTGCTCGGCGAGCCAGCCGCTCTGCAACATCGGCACGCTCCAGGGCATCCAGAACACTACCGGCGATCCCAATGCGAAGGCGCAGGAAGGCAGCGGCTGGTCGCTCGGCTTCGATGTCGAGCCGTCGCTCATCCCCGGCCTGCGCGCCGGCTTCACTTACTGGAATACCAAGTTTACCGGCGGCGTGACCGGTCCGCAGCTCGCCAACGTTATCAACACCGCCTCGGCGCAGTATCTGCTGACCTTCTACCCGAACTGCGCCACCGCGGCGGAGATCGCGGCGGTGACCCAGGGTATTCCGCAGACCAACGCGACCGCCGCGTGTACCAACTACATCTTCCACACGCTCAACACGAACTGGCTGAACCTCGACATCTCGGGCATCGATTACCAGATCGACTATGATTACCGCACCGACAATGCCGGCACCTTCAGCGCAGGTCTCTCGGGCACCGAATTCACCAAGTTCGACCAGTCCTTCGGCTCCGGCCCGAAATACAGCGTGCTGAACACGGCAGGCAACAACGGCACCTTCCCGTCGCTGAAGCGCAAGGCGCGTGCCTATCTCGGCTGGGCAAACGGTCCCTTCTCGGCCCGGCTGTTCGCCAACTATACGGGCGGCTTCCGCAACTGGTCGTCCAACACCGTCACGCCGCTCACCCGCGATGCCAATGGCAACCCGAACGGTGGTGGCGACAAGGTCAAGGCGCAGACCAGTTTCGATCTCAACATGGCCTATGAGTTCAAGGGCAGTTTCCTGAACGGCACCCGGATCTCGCTGTCCGGCCTGAATATCTTCGACCAGGATCCGCCCTTCTACAACACGGGCGCCGGTTACTACAGCCTGATCCACAATCCGTTCGGCCGCACCGTTACCCTCGCGCTGAACGTGAAGTTCTGACCCACCCTGGCCCGCCTCTCCGTTCAGTCGGGGAGGCGGGTCCTTTTTAGTTTTTCGCTCGATTCTCGCGGAATGAGCACGGTTCGCAACATACCCGGCATCGGGCCTCGGCACGGGATACATGCCCGATGCCCCGCCCTTGCGGCGTCAAAAGGTAGATACATGCTGCGCAAGATCGGGTTCTTCACCCTCGCTCTGTTCCCGGCTTCGGCGCTCGCGCAGGATCGTACGGACTGGCCGACCTATGGCCATGACAAGGGCGCGATGCGCCACTCGCCGCTCGACCAGATCACGTCCGCCAATGTGAACGACCTGCGGATCGCCTGGGTCTACCGGATGAAACCGGCCAATACCGAGGCTGCCACTGACGCGGGCGAGACCGCCCGCCGCGCAACCGAAGGGGCGGGCGCGCAGCGCGCCTCGCAGTTCGCCGGTTCGGAGATGACGCCTTTGGTCGTGGGCAACCGAATGTATATCTCCATGCCCTATTCCAGGGTCGCCGCGCTCGATGCGACCACCGGCAAGGAAATCTGGGTCCGCGAGATTCCCGGCCCCGGCCAGCCATCTTTGCGCGGCGTCGAATATTGGCCCGGCGACGGCAAGGCCGGGCCACGCCTCTTCTTCGGGACGCGCGACGGCCGGCTGATCGGCCTCGATGCGGCAACCGGCGCCTATGCCCCAGGCTTCGGCGAGAACGGCGTCGTCAACCTGAAGACCGACGAGATCATGAACGGATCGCAGTCAGCCCCCTATGGCATGACGTCCCCGCCGATCGTCTACAGGAACCTGATCATCACCGGCTCCTCAGTGCAGGAGAATCCGGCGCTCGGCGCGCGCGGCGACGTCCGCGCCTGGGATGCGCGCACCGGCAAGCTCGTCTGGACCTTTCACACCGTCCCCCGCAAGGGGGAGCCCGGCCATGATACATGGGCACCCGGCAGCACGGAAAAGCGATCGGGCGTCAATGTCTGGGGCTTCATGAGCCTCGATGCGAAGCGCGGCATCGTCTATCTGCCGATCGGCGCGCCGGCGCATGATCGCTATGGCGGCGACCGGCATGGCGACAACCTCTTCAGCAGCGCGCTGGTCGCGGCCGATGCCGCCACCGGCAGATATCTCTGGCACTTCCAGGTCGTGCATCACGACATCTGGGACATCGACCTTGAATCGGCGCCATTGCTGTTCGATGCCAAGGTCAGCGGCAAGACAGTCCCTGCCGTCGCGGTCGTCGCCAAGAATGCGCTGCTGTTCATGCTCGACCGGGTCACCGGCAAGCCGATCCACCCGGTCGAAGAGCGCCCGGTCCCGGCCAGCATCGTGCCGGGCGAGCTTGCTGCGCCGACCCAGCCCTTCCCGATCACCCCGCCGCTCGCCCGCACCACCTTCTCGATCGAGAAGGACATCGCCGATGTCACGCCCGAGCTGAAGAACTGGTGCGAGAACTGGATCAGGAACAACAACATGGCGGAAGGAGTCCAGTACCAGCCGATGCTCCCCGACCGCCCGCTGATCGTCTTTCCGGGCACCGAAGGCGGTTCCAACTGGGGCGGCGCGACGTTCGATCCGAAGACCGGCTGGCTTTTCGTCAACACCAGCAATTTCGGCCAGGTCACCACCCTGGTGAAGACCGACGGACCAGTCGCCTGGATGCCGGGCGGCGTCGGCGGGCGATTCCAGCAACCCGGCACCGGCCTGATGTGCCAGCGCCCGCCCTGGGGCCAGCTCAGCGCAGTCGATACCGCGACCGGCAGGATCGTCTGGCAAAGCACGCTCGGCGTGACCGACAGCCTGCCCGAGGGCCTGCGCAACACGGGCCGCCACGGCACCGGCGGCGCGATCACCACCGCGGGCGGCCTGATCTTCATCGGCTCGACCGACGACTCGCGCTTCCGCGCCTTCGAGACGAAGACGGGGAAGGAAATATGGACCCACAGGCTCGAAGCCTCGGCCCATGCCACGCCGATTTCCTATCGTGGCGCCGACGGACGCCAATATGTCGCGGTTGTCTCGACCGGCGGCAGCTACCACAACAGCCCCAGGACAAGTGACGCACTGACCGCGTTCGCGCTGCCCTGAGACCCGCCCGACGCGTGGGTCTCCATCGACGACGCGGCAGCTTCTTTCACCCCGCCGGTTCGCTTCCTCCGAGACGTGCGAGCGTGACGACCATCACGCGCATGCCACGCTTTTTCGCGCCATCCTGCCCATCACCGAACATGAGAGGTGGAGGTGTGACATGACATTGCGCGGCACGCTCAGGATCAACAATGCGCCGGGTCTCGCGGACGCTGGCAACGGCGGCACAACCCAGCAGGATTCCTATCTGGGCCAATTGACCAAGCTCTTCCCGGTTGAGGTGGTTTCCATCTATCCCGCCGGCATCATCCTCCTGAAAGCCGTGGAGGTGAAGACATGGTGGTTCGCATGGCTCTGCGTGGTCGGCATCATCCTGTTCCGCAGCATCGCGACCACGTCGAAGGATGGCGGCAGCGCGCAATATGCCGCGGTCGGCGTGGCGCTCATATCCTTCCTGCTCTGGGTCGTCGTCCTGGGCGGATGGTTTCTGCCGAACGACGCGCTTCCCTCCGAAAAGACGATCGCGATCGCCACGGCGGTAAGTCTCGTCTGGACCTGGCTGGCACCACTGATCGTCGCCCGGTTCGAGCCGACGGCAACATCAGGAGCAGCCCGATGACCAGCCATATTCCCACGCTTTAGGCCGGAGGCGTGATCCGACAGGCCGAAGCGTTAAAATACCCCCGAAAACCGTTGAATTCCTTGCCTGCTGTCTTGCCCCTGTAACAGGACACGCGTATCGCTTGAGAATAAGTCGCAAAAAGCGACAGCGCTAAAAAAAGGGGTCTCAGGAAGGATGTACCATGAGCTTCGCCCCAGCCGCGCCCACCGCCCAATCCGTTACCTCGGCGATTCTTGAAGCGGTTCGAGGCTGGCGCATCGCGCGCGATACCGGCAATTCAATCCAGCCCGCGCTGTACGCTCCCCTGGAAACGCGCGGCTATGGCCTGCTCGCTCCGGTACTCGATGGTCTGCTGACCCTGTTCGAGGCGGCCTCGCGCCGGCGCTTCGATGCTGGTGCCCCGTCGGACAGCGCCATCACTGGCGACGAACACCGCCTGCTCGACCTGCTGGAAGGCGATGACATCGCACCGCCTGCCGACCAGTTCAGGCCGGATCTCGTATCGGCGATGCGAGTCGCTGTGCGGTCGGCCCGCGTGATGCTGCACTCGATGATCCGCCCGGAGATAGCGGCAACGGCGTGATCCTGCCGTCGTTCGTGCGTGCATCCCCGCGCTATTTCCTATAGGATTCGACATCGAGCGGCACGGCAGCCGCCGATATCCAACGGGAGACATGCATGCGGGCCATTGCCACCTTCAGCCTGATCGGCGCGTTTGCGCTGTCCACCGGGCAGGTTTCAGCGCAGACATCGACCAGCCCCGCCGCCCCAGCGGCGACCGCCAGGCCACCGGTCGGCCAGGGTGAGAATGGCGACTGGGCGTTCATCGGCCGCTACCGCGAGGCCAACCAGCCGCTGCTTGCCGCCGCCGATCCAAAGCGCGTGGTGTTCATGGGCGATTCCATCACTCAAGGCTGGGCTGAGCAACCCTTCGTCAAGGGCAACGCCCATTTCGTCGGGCGCGGCATTTCCGGCCAGACGACACCGCAGATGCTCGTCCGCTTCCGCAGCGATGTCGTCGCGCTGAAGCCGGCGGTCGTCCACATCATGGGCGGCACCAACGATGTCGCGCAGAACACCGGCCCGACGACGCCCGAGGAGACGGAAGGCTATATCACCGGCATGGTCGAGATCGCCCGCGCCAACGGCATCAGAATAGTCCTCGCCTCGATCCCGCCAGCGCTCGATTTCCCGTGGCGCAAGGACCTGTCGCCCGGCCCCAAGATCAAGGCGCTCAACGCCTGGCTGAAGGACTATGCCGCGCGGAAGCACCTGGTCTATGTCGATTACTGGCCGGCCATCGCTACTCCGGAGGGCGGGATGAAGCCCGGCTATTCGCACGACGGCGTTCATCCCAATGCGGAAGCCTTCGCCGCGATGGCGCCGCTTGCCCAGGCAGCGATCGACAAGGCGATGCGGGGGAAATAGCCTCCTTCCTAGGGCGCCTTCCAGCCGATCTGCCGGTCGGCCCAGGCGATGAAATATTTCATGTTCGGCGCATCGGTATGCCCGCCGTCATGCTGGCGCAAGGCAAGCCGCTTCGTCCCATGGAAACGCCCGACGACCTCACGGCAAGGACGCTCTACGGTAATCTCGTGGTCCTTGCGATCGCCACGGGTCTATGCGCATTGCGCGCATCTTCGCCAAGGTAGCGTGATCGTGCGGCCCGGTGAGCGTGTCCGGCGCGGCTGGCGGCGACCCCGGCACCACGTCGCAACGCGATCCCGCTTGATGGCGACATCGTCGGATACCCCTCGACACGTTAGCCGGGCAGCAGATTCGGCCGTCATGATCGGGATCGCGGTGGCCTCGGATCATTCAGCCTTCCTTTTCGTTTCCGACACAGGTTACGCATCGTTCGATCGCCCCTTTGAAAGTCCGCTGATGTCATTGCTCAAGAAGCTGTTCGGCTCTCCTCCACCACAGGACCGGATGCTGACCTATCCGGACTACGTCCGCCGCTATGCCGCCCTCATCGAGAGGCACTGTCCCGCCAATACCGTCGAAGTCCATGTCGGTGCCAGTGCGACCGAATCCTGGGTGATCTGGACGATGCCGAAAGGCACCCGGGCGACCCAGTATTTCGGGAACTGGTATGCGCGCTATCGGAACGGCGAAGCCGGGATCGACGCCCTGATGGCGGCGCAACTGGAAGAGGCTCGGTTCAACGACGATCTCGGCGAGACGACGGATCCCGCCAGGATATTCCCGGTAATGAAGCCGGCGGCATGGGCCGGCTCCGCCAAGCGCCAGATGGATGGCGCAAGGCTCGATGCCGCCGATGCCTCGTTCATCACGAGCCCGTTCTGCGGCGATATGGTCGTCGCCTACGCGATCGATACGGGCGACACCATGGAGTACATCACCCGAAAGACGCTTTCGGCGATGGGCCTGGACGAAGCGGCTCTTCATGAGCGCGCCATCGCCAATCTGACCGCCATGCTCCCCGCATTGAAGATCGAGGGCAGCGATGGGCGCTACGCCGCGCGACTGGATCGCAATTACGACGCGTCGATGCTGCTGATCCTGCCGCAGTGGCGAGGCGGACTGGCGCTTGAAGGACCGATCTGCATTGCCATGCCGGCGCGCGATGAGGTCATGCTGTGCGCCGCCGAGGATCGCGACGGGCGAGAGTCGCTCGCGGCCGTCGCCGCGGAGATTGCCAGTGTCTCGGCCTATTCGCTTTCCCGGCACCTGTATCAGTGGACATCGGACGATGGCTTCTCGGTCGCCGATGCGCGCTGAGCCGCAATGCCGCATGGGTCATGCACGCCACGCCATCCTCGTGGCGGCACTGTCATGGGCTGCCCACCCCGCCCTGGCCGAGAATGGCCGGAGGGACGCGACCGCTGCGGCGCTAGATCACTGTCTGGCCGATCCGGCCCATGCATCCACCGGAGATCAGACGGCCTGCGAGACGCGCGCCGCCGGGGACTATGATCGGCGGATGAACGTCGCATACGCCGCCCTTCTTCGGAAACTCCCGCCGGATGCCGCCCGCAAGCTGCGCGACGCCCAGCGTGCATGGCTGGCCTATCGGAATGCCGAGGCCGGCGCGCGCGAGGCGATCTACGCGACGCGGCAGGGCACGATGTTTGTACCGCTGGAAAGCGACGATGCGGTCGTCATCGTCGGCGATCGCGCGCGTCTGCTGGAGCGCTACGTGCGGGCAATGGCGGTTGAGTAAGAGCTCTCGACACGCCGTTCCGTTGCCGGAGATCGTGTCTCATGCCGAGCCCTACAACGATGACCACGGACGTACCTAGGAGCCGAATGAACGCCATACTGCTTGGTCGTCCGCCGTTCGTGTTGCGCCGCCGTCGAGTTACGGAGATATCGTTCGCGATCGCTGGCGCCGTCGTGATGATCGCGGGCATGGCTTTCGCGACCCGGGAGCATTTCCGTTTCGTTGGCCTGCCGCTGGGTGGGGTCGGCCTGTTCGTATTTCTGTTCGGCATTCTTCAGGTCGTGCGGCCTACGAAGCTGATGCTGGAGCCGGCCGGTCTGCACTACAGCATTCTGGGGATCCATCGATCCTGGCCGTGGCAAACCGTTTTCGGCTTCCGAGTGGCACATATCCGCAGTGGCGAGCCCATTGTGTTCGACATCGCGTATCCGGACAGGTCAGGCACTTTCGCCATCCCGGCCTTTTCCTCGATGCGCCCCGGCCCGCTCGCCGATCTATTGAACGACGCTCGATCGCAATGGATCGACGAAAACTATACGCGCGGCGCTCATGCGTCTGCTGTCGGTGCATCACCAAGCGTCGATTAGCCGTCTCAGCCAGGAAACCCACCGGGACGGCCTGAGCGCAGCCGACGCCGCCGTCATCCATAGGCATCAGTTTCCCGATTTCCTTTTCCCGGAACCGACTGTTGGAGAAGGAGAAACGGGAACGCTAAATTGCGTTCGAGCAACCCGCTTCAGGACGACAGGGCGGGCGGCGAAACATCCTGATTTGAGCGCGACTGGTGACCGGTAGCTGTGGCAGCGGCCCGCGCCGCCGCCGGGCATGCGCGTTAAGTTAGCGCCTATGGGAAATAGCCCCCTTCCTAAGGCGCCTTCCAGCCGATCTGCCGGTCAGCCCAGGCGATGAAATATTTCATGTTCGGCGCATCGGTATGCCCGCCGTCATGCTGGCGCCAGGCAAGCTGGCCGTCGAGCATGTCGGTCAGCACCGGCGGCATGCTGGCAGTGCGATAGTCGTTGCCGACGCCCAGGTCCTTCGCGCCGAGCAGCGTCCACACCTGCCCCGCCGCGACGGTCGCCATATAGCTGCCCTGCTGATCGAGCCAGTTGGCGTCGCCTTTCTCCGGCACGCCATAGCTGATGAAGGTCGGTCGCGGCGCGCACAGCGCGATCAGTTCATGCGAATCGACCGGGATGTCACCGGGGGTCCTTGCGCCGAAGCTTGCCTGCGACGCGCCGTATTTCAGGAAATTGCCCGCCATCCAGTGATAGCCGCCGGTTCCGGTAAGGTTCTCCACCGCTTCGCCGAAATTACGACGGTGCGGCTTGGCGCCGCCTTCGCCGGACGATCCCACCAGCACCATCGCGAACCGCTGGTCGAAGGCCATGGCGACCAGCGCCGCCTTGCCGTAGCGTGACACGCCCTCGATCCCGACACGCTTCGCATCCACCCCGGGCACGGTCTGGAGATAGTCAAGTGCCCGGCTCGCGCCCCAGCCCCAGGCCCGAAGCGCCCCCCAGTCGTCGGGCTTGCGCGGCTGGCCCCTGTTGACGAGGCCGATGATCCCGCTGCGCAGACCAGCCCCATTGTCGGCCTGGATGCTTGCCGTATCGACCAGCGCCACGCCCCAGCCGGCCGCGACCAGCGCCGGGACGCGCTCGTCACTCGGCGCCGCTGGGAAGAAGCTTGGCGGGTTGACAAACATAAAGCCTGGATGGGCCTGGAACGCGGCAGCCAGCGACGGGTCCCGTGCTACAAGACTGGCCTTCATCGCCGCATCAATCCGTGATGCCTCATCGGCGGTCGGCTGGCTGGGCGCGGGATAGCGTGCCGCGCCGAACATCATCAGCACCGGCACCGGCCGGGTCGTCTCGGCGGGCAGCACCAGCGTCACCTTGATGCCGACATCGATCGCGGGATGGGCGCTGTTGTCGGCACGGCCGATCAACTGCTTCGCCACCATGCGCTTGCCGGCGATGAATTCATTGTCAGTGCTGGCGACCGACCAGACGATCCTGGGCGCGTTGGCCGGGACACGCCCCACCACCTCGCGCTCGAACGCCTCGACGATCTCAGGCCGACGCTGCGTCCACCACGCATCGGCAGTAGAGACTTTCCCGCCGTTGTTCAGCGTGAGGATTTCGGGCCAGTCGGGAAAGGGGTTCGCCCTGGCGGGATCGTAATTGGCGGGATTGGGTCCGTCCGGCTGCCCGCTATGGCCGGGACGCAAGGCCTTGATGCCAAGCTGGTCCATCATGTTCCGGTGGTCCTGCTCGGCGGTCCAGGATGCTGATGCCCCCTGCCGCGACAGGGCCGGGGTCGATCCGGACATCGTCATGCCGGACAGCATGGCCAAAGCGCAGCACGAGCGCAGCAACGCGAATTTCATGGCATTCCCCTCCCGAGCGAGCGTATGCGCGCTTCACATCCTATAGGATATACGGAGAGAAGATATTTGCCAATCGGCTTCGCTCGCGATCCCGGACCTGGTCCGGAGTTCGACCTAGCGCTCGACCGTATCCCGTCGCATCGGCGCGAGCTTCGCAAGGAAGCGGTTCTGCGCGAAGAACGGCACCCCCTCCTTGCGCATCGCCGCCTGAAGATCCTCGACCAACGCCCCCATGTCGGCATTCTGAATGCCGAGGTCCTTATGGGCATCCTTCATCGTCCGGCCGCTATAGTCGCAACCGCCGTTGAGGATGTAGCAGAACTGCTCCTTCAGCAACCGGCGAAGGCGGACCATGTCCTGCTTTTCCAGGATCGCCGAGATACGTTTGTCGGCGTTGATCCGCTCGACCAGATCCTCGACGATCCGGTCGATCCCGGCGCGGCCATGAAAGGCATCGAGCATCGCCGTGCCCTCGAACGGCTTCGCCCCGGCATTGGCATTGCCCTGCGTATAGGGATCGACCGGCTCCTCGCCCGGCGGAACTGCCTGGAGCGCGGCGGCGGCGGCAAGTGCGAACATCAGCATGGCGTAGACCCCTCAGAAGTTACCCTGGATCGACAGGAAGGCGCCGCGCTGCCGCTTCACCGTCGCGATGTCACCCAGATCGACATAGGCCGCGGTCAACCTGACATGCCGCGCGATCGCCCAGGCGGCGAACACGTCATAGGTGCTATTCTCCTTCGCGAAGCCAAGATTGTCCGGCTTGGTGCGATATTCGGCACCGACCAGCAGGCGTCGCGACAGCAACAGGCCGGCCGATCCTTCGAACTGCGGACGATAGGCATCTTTCTTGTCCCCGCCAAAGCCGAGCAGGCCGAACTGGTTGGCCTTGGTGAAGCGGACGGTACCGTTCACCACCATGCTCTTCGAGAGGATCACCTTGGTCGCGGCGATATAGAAATCGGTGCCGCGACTTTGCTTGCCGCCGACCGCAGCGATGATCGGCCCCTTGTCGGCCCGCTTGTACTGCATGCCGACCGAGATCTGCGGGAGCAGCCGATCCTGATCGTATACCGCATCGCCGACCAGCCTGACCTTCGCCCCGAATATATCCTGCGCGAAAGTGAAGCCGCGCCCGAGACCAAGCGCCGCCCCGGCCCCGCGCGTGTCGAAGCTTTGATGCGCATAGGAAAGCTCGATCCGGTTGCGGAAACCGATCGCGCCGCCATAGCTGGTCAGGTCGAAATCGGGCAGTGCGACATAGGTCGCGTGAACGCTGCCGCCGACGCCGGCATCGGTTTCGTCGCCGGCGATCACCGCCCAACTGGCAAGTCCGCCGCCCGCCGCACCTTCGACACTGGAGACGCCGCCGGTCAGCAACAGCTTGCCGCCATTGCGCAATTCATCCGCCGAAGCTGGCTGTACCGACAACGCAGCCATCAGCACAGCACACGCGAAGCGCGCCACCAGCCAAATCTTCATGAGGGCCCCCGGATTTACAACCAATCTGGATATATTGTGGATGTATCGTTTTTTTTCGGTAAACGAAGCCTTTAGAAGTTGGACACTTCTGGCCCCTAGGTACGTAATAATGCGTATCGCTTCCGCCCTGCTGCTGCTTGTCGCGCCTGTGTCGTCCCAAGCCGCCACCGTCGATATCTCGGTGCGCGGCGCCGACGGCAAACCGCTCGCCGGCGCGGTGGTCTTCGTCGATACGCCGCGCAAGCCAGCGGCCCCGGTCCGTTTCGCTTGGGGGACGGAGATGGCGCAGCGTAACATCGCCTTCGATCCGCATGTGCTGATCGTTCCGACCGGTTCGACCGTCACCTTCCCCAACAAGGACAAGGTACGC
The DNA here is from genome assembly GCF_028473665.1 of Sphingomonas sp. QA11. Lineage (GTDB taxonomy): Bacteria > Pseudomonadota > Alphaproteobacteria > Sphingomonadales > Sphingomonadaceae > Sphingomonas > Sphingomonas phytovorans. Next base: position 1,893,065 of record NZ_CP098774.1, read on the forward strand.
CACCACGTCTATTCCTTCTCGAAGGTGAAGGCGTTCAATCTCAAGCTCTATGGCCGGGATCAGGTGCCGACGGTGGTATTCGACAAGCCCGGGATCGTCGCCCTTGGGTGCAACATCCACGATTCGATGAGCGGCTTCATCGTGGTCGCCGATACACCCTTCGCGATGCAGACCGACGCCGCCGGCCATGTCTCGATCCCTGACGTGCCTGCCGGTGGCGCGACGCTCCGGCTTTGGCACCCTGCGATCCGCGCGTCGGGGAACATGCTGAGCCAGACGGTGGTGATCGCGCCGACCGGCTATTCCACCACGCTCGTCGTCCACGGCAAATGAGGCTCGCCCCGTTGCGTCATTTGCCGTTCCGCGGCGGCTTCGAGCACCTGCGTACGCGGCTCGCCGTATTGTACACGGCGCTCTTCACCATTTCGCTCATCGTCGTCGCGATCGTTGCCCAGGCGATGATCTGGAACCATGCGCGCGAATCGGTCCGCGCCGAATTGGCGACGAGCGGGGCGGTCTATGACCGGATCTGGGCACTGCGCGCAAAATCGCTGGCAGGCTCGGCCGATGTCCTTGCCCGCGATTTCGGCTTCCGCACCGCCGTGGCGAGCGGCGACCGGCCAACCATCGAATCCGCCATCGTCAATTTGCGCGAACGGGCAGACGTCGCCAACGCCTTCGTCGTCGACATGGCCGGCGACGTCCTGGGCGACGGGCCGGCCGATCTCCGCGCCGCCGTGGCGCGCCTTCCCTCCAGCCTTCCGGGCGACCGCCACGATGCCGTGATCGCCGCCGGCGACGGCGTGTACCGATTGATCGTGTCGCCTGTCCTCGCGCCGACGGAGATCGGCCGGGTGGTCTTCGCGGTCCCGCTCGATGCCCGCGAGATGCGGGCGCTCGAACGGCTCTCCGCCATCCCGCTGACTGCAACGATCCTCCGGCGCGGCGCCGATGGCCATTGGGCGTCGAACGACGGCACGACCGACGCCGATCCCGATATCGACAGCCTCGTCGCGCGCAGTGCGGGCGGCGCCAATATGGTACCAGCCACGCTCGCCCTTCCCCAAGGGGCTGCCTTCGCGGTGGCCCGCCGTCTCGACGGACGTGGCAGCCAACCAGAGGCGGCGCTGCTGCTCAGCTATCCGCACGGCAAGGCGCTCGCATCCTATCGATCGCTCCAGGCTGGTATCGCCCTCGCCGGCTTGCTCGGCCTGGCCCTCGTCCTGGTCGGCAGCCGCCGTCTCGCCAACGGCATCGCGCGGCCGATCACCGCGCTCGATGCCGCTGCGAGAGCGCTTGAGGAAGGCACCCGCGCCGAAGTCGAGGTCCGCGGATCGGACGAGATCGGGCGGCTGGCGGAAAGCTTCAACCGCATGTCGGCCGGCATCGTCGAGCGCGAGCATCGCATCACGCATCTCGCCTTTCATGATTCGCTCACCGGCCTGCCCAACCGCACCTTTTTCCGCCAGCAGCTGGAGGCGAGCCTCGCCCGGGCGCACAAGCTGAACGAAAAGGTCAGTGTCCTCTGCCTCGACCTGGACGGCTTCAAGAGCATCAACGACACGCTCGGCCATCCTGTCGGCGACGCCCTGTTGCGTCATGTGGGCGCGGTATTGTCCGAGCTCGCCACCGACGGCCTGGTTTCGCGCCTGGGCGGCGACGAATTCGCGGTGATCCTCGACGATCGCGGCGCCGACGATCGCCCCCGCGCGCTGGCCCAGCTCATTCTCGACCAGATGCGCCAGCCGATGCGTCTCGACGGGCATCAGATCGCGACGGGCGCGAGCATCGGCATCGCGATCGGGCCGGGCGATGGCGACGATCCGGACATGCTGCTCAAAAATGCCGATCTTGCGCTCTACCGGGCCAAGCAGGATGGGCGCGGCGTCTTCCGCTTCTTCGAGCCGGCGCTCGACGCGGCCGCCCGCAAGCGGCGCCAGCTCGAGCTCGATCTGCGCGAGTCACTCCAGACCGGCCAGTTCAGGTTGAACTTCCAGCCGATCTTCGACCTGAAGAAGGATCGCATCGGCGGCTTCGAGGCATTGCTTCGCTGGGAGCATCCGACGCGCGGCAACGTCCCCCCGGTCGAGTTCATCTCCGTGGCCGAGGATACCGGGCTGATCGTGGGTATCGGCGAATGGGTGATGCACGAGGCCTGCCGCCAGGCGGCCGCCTGGCCCGACCATGTCCGCGTCGCGGTCAACGTCTCGCCCTTGCAGTTTCGCAGCACCGGCTTCGCCAATGTGATCTTCCAGGCGCTGTCGCGCAGTGGCCTCGCGCCGGGCCGGCTTGAGGTGGAGATCACCGAATCGATCTTCCTCGAGGGTGAGAAGTCGGTCCTCGCGCTGCTGCACCAGCTTCGCGCGATGGGCATCCGCGTGGCGCTCGACGATTTCGGCACCGGCTATTCGTCGCTCAGCTATCTGCGCAGTTTCCCGTTCGACAAGATCAAGATCGACAAGAGCTTCGTGAACCACGTCGCCGACGATGAAAGCTCAGCGGCGATCGTCCGCGCGATCGTCGATCTCGCGACCGCGCTCCATATGGAAACGACCGCGGAGGGCGTCGAGGACAACGACCAGCTTGCTGAGCTGCGAGGCCAGGGCTGCAGCAGCATCCAGGGCTATATCTTCAGCCGACCGGTCGAGGGCGACAAGGTGATGGGCCTGATCGACGACCGCCAGAGCGTGGCGGCCTAGGAGCACTTCACGCCCGATGACTGGAGGGCTCAAGACGTCGCCTTGCCCCTCCCCCTCACCGCCCCTCCACGCTATGCGGGACGAAACGAGGAGGATGCCAATGCCGCTTTATGCCATCGACGGAAAACAGCCCGTAGTCGGAACCGACGTCTGGGTCGCCCCCAGCGCCGACGTGATCGGTGACGCGCGCCTCGCCGACGGATCGAGCGTCTGGTTCGGGGCGGTGATCCGGGCTGACAATACGCCGATCATCGTCGGCACCCGCAGCAACATCCAGGAAAGCGCCATGTGCCATTCCGATCCCGGCGCACCGCTGACGATCGGCGCGGACTGCACGATCGGCCATCACGCCATCCTCCATGGCTGCACCATCGGCGACAATGTGCTGATCGGGATGGGCGCGATCGTGCTGAATCTCGCGGTGATCGGCGATGGCTGCATCGTCGGCGCGGGCGCGCTAGTGACCGAGGGAAAGGTGTTCGAACCCAACAGCCTGATCGTCGGCAGCCCCGCCAGGGCGATCCGCACGCTGGACGAGAAGGCGGCGGCGATGCTCAATGCATCCGCCCAGCATTATGTCGACAAGGGCAAGGCCTATGCCGAAGGCCTGACCAGGGTCGGCTGAGTTCCCGCAGGACCCGAGGGGGTTATTGAGTCGGGTAGTTCGGCGCCTCGCGCGTGATCGTCACGTCATGGACGTGGCTCTCACGCAGGCCGGCGCCGGTGATCTGGATGAAGCGGGCGCGCTTCTGCAGGTCTGGTATCGTCGCCGAACCGGTATAGCCCATCGCAGCGCGCACGCCGCCGACAAGCTGGTGGATCACATCGCGCGCCGCGCCCTTGTAGGCCACCTGGCCCTCGATCCCTTCGGGAACGAGCTTGAGCTGGTCCTTGATATCCTGCTGGAAATAGCGGTCGGCGGATCCGCGCGCCATCGCGCCGACCGAGCCCATGCCGCGATAGGATTTGTACGAACGGCCCTGGTAGAGGAACGTCTCGCCCGGCGCTTCCTCGGTGCCCGCGAGCAGCGATCCGATCATCACCGTCGAGGCGCCCGCGGCAATCGCCTTGGCCATGTCGCCCGACGTGCGGATGCCGCCATCGGCGATCACCGGCACGCCCGACTTCGCGGCTTCCTCGGCGCAATCCATCACGGCGGTGAGCTGCGGCACGCCGACGCCGGCGACGACGCGGGTCGTGCAGATCGAGCCCGGGCCGATGCCGACCTTGATCCCGTCTGCGCCCGCATCGATCAGCGCGCGCGTCGCCTCCGCGGTCGCGACGTTGCCGGCGATCACCTGGACTGAATTGGAGATGCGCTTGGCACGCTCGACGGCACGCGCCACGTCACGGTTATGGCCGTGCGCGGTATCGATCACGATCAGGTCGAGCTCAGCGTCGATCAACGCCTCGGTGCGCTCGAACCCCTTGTCGCCGACCGTGCTCGCGGCGGCGACGCGCAGGCGACCGGTCTCGTCCTTGGTCGCATTCGGATACATCACCGCCTTTTCGATATCCTTGACCGTGATCAGGCCGATGCAGCGATAGGCCTCGTCGACGACGAGCAGCTTCTCGATTCGGCGCTGATGGAGCAGGCGGCGTGCCTCCTCCTGATCGACGCCGGGCGACACCGTCGCGAGATTTTCGTGAGTCATCAGCTCGGCCACCGGCTGATGCGGGTTGCCGGCGAACCGCACGTCGCGGTTGGTAAGGATGCCGACCAGCTTGCCGCTCTTCTCGGTCACCGGGATGCCGCTGATCTTGTGATAGGCCATCAGCGCCTGAGCCTCGGCCAGGGTCGCCTCCGGCGTGATCGTGATCGGGTTGACCACCATGCCCGATTCGTACCGCTTCACGGCACGGACGGCGGCGACCTGCTCCTCGATCGTCATGTTGCGATGAAGCACCCCGATGCCGCCAAGCTGCGCCATGACGATCGCCATGTCGGCCTCGGTCACGGTGTCCATCGCGGCGGAAATGACCGGGATATTGAGCGCGATGCCGCGGCTCAGGCGAGTCGCCGTATTGGTCTGGCTCGGGACGATGTCGGATTCCGCCGGGTACAGAAGTACGTCGTCGAAGGTAAGGCCGAGGCGAATATCCATGGGGTGCCAGATTCCTGCGGAGGGCGAGTCGTGGCGGTCCATGTAAACAAAGGCCCCTCGCGACGCTAGGGTGCGCTCGGATGGTGTCGCATTTCGCTATAACGGCCCCGCCAATCTGCTAATCTGCAAAGCGTCGGCCGCGCCCCTCGCGGCCATATTCGGGGGTTCGCACCATGACTCTCACGCTTGCCGGCCTGGTTCTGGTCGTCGTCATTTTCTATTTCATGACCAGCATCAAGGTGGTCCGCCAGGGCTATCAGTACACGATCGAGCATTTCGGCCGCTTCACCACGGTCGCGCGGCCCGGCCTCAATTTCTATCCTGCCTTCTTCTATCGCGTCGGCCGGCGCGTGAACATGATGGAGCAGGTGCTCGATATTCCGGGCCAGGAGATCATCACCAAGGACAACGCGATGGTCGCGGTCGACGGCGTGGTGTTCTTCCAGGTGCTGGACGCGGCCAAGGCAGCCTATGAAGTCAGCGACCTCTATCTCGCGATCATGCAGCTTTCGACCACCAACCTGCGCACGGTGATGGGCTCGATGGACCTCGACGAGACACTGTCGAAGCGCGACGAGATCAACACCCGGCTGCTCCAAGTGGTCGATCAGGCCACCGAGGCCTGGGGCGTAAAGATCACCCGCGTCGAGCTGAAGGACATTCGTCCGCCGGCCGACATCGTCAACGCCATGACGCGCCAGATGAAGGCCGAGCGCGAGAAACGCGCGACCATCCTGGAATCCGAGGCCGCGCGGCAGAACGAGATCAACCGCGCCGAGGGCCTGAAACAGGCGCAGATCCTCGAGGCGGAAGGCCGCAAGGAAGCCGCGTTTCGCGATGCCGAGGCGCGCGAGCGCTCAGCCCAGGCGGAGGCGACCGCGACCAAGATGGTGTCGGATGCGATCGAGGCAGGCAGCAGCCAGTCGCTCAACTATTTCATCGCGCAGAAATATGTCGAGGCGGTAGGCAAGTTCGCCACCTCGCCCAACGCGAAGACGATCCTCTTCCCGGTCGAGGCGACCCAGTTGATCGGCACTCTCGGCGGCATCGGCGAACTGGCGCGCGATGCGTTGGGCAGCGACCGTTCGCCACCGGTGCCACCGGCACCGCCGCGCCCGCCGGTTCGCCCGCGCGGTCCGTTCGAGGGAGGTCAGCCATGAGCTTTCTCGGCTTCATGTGGAGCCATGGCGCGCTCTGGCTCGCCGCGGCGCTCGCGCTGGCGATCGCCGAACTGATCGCGCCCGGTTTCTTCATGGTCTTCCTTGCGGCAGGCGCCGCCTCGACTGGCTTTGTACTTCTCGCGTTGCCAGGCCTCCCCGTGCTGGTTCAGGCTCTACTGTTCGCGATTTTCACTGCCGTCGCGGTCGGCCTCGGCCGACGCTGGTATCACCAGAGCGAAGTCCCGACCGAGGATCCGCAACTCAACGACCGCACCTCGCGCCTGATCGGAACGACGGCGGAGGTCTGCGACGCGATCACCGCCGGCGAAGGCCGGGTGAAGGTTGGCGACGGCGCGTGGAAAGCCCGTGGCCCGGACGTCGCGGCTGGCACGGTCGTCCGGATCATCGGGGCCTCGGGGAGCGTGCTGCTGGTCGAACCGGCCTGACGACTGGCTCTTCCCAGACTCAACTCTTGCCGAACAGTCCCTTGGCGAAACCGGCGATCTCATTCATCGGATTACCGTCGCCGTCCTGGTCGAGCATGCCACCGACCTTGCCGAGCATACCCGACCCCTGCAGCAGGCCCGCGAACTGACCAAGCGCGCCTTCACCCCCGATATGGCCGACGATCTGCTGGAGAACATCCGTCGGCAGGCCGGTCGAGGAAGCTGCGGTATCGACCGTGTCAGTGGGAGCGGCGTGCGCCTGACCGAGCGCGACCACGGCGCTTTCGACCTGTTCGGGGCTCAGACCCACCTTGGCCGCGAGGTTCGTGATATCGACATTCTGGGTCACCTGTCCGAGCAGTCCGTCGAGCATTCCCATGATGTGTGTTCCTCAGACCGTGTTGAAGAGGATTCGATCTATCACAGGGTTGGAAGCGGCGCGAGGTCGGGCGGCAGGAATTTGCGCCGGGCCGCCACTGAAAACAGACGGTCCCTGCTGTAGAAGCGAAGCGGCCAGTCGCGCCTGCCAATCGGGCTCGCCAGCAGCGCGTTGACGGATTCGACCAGGGTTTCGCTTGTGTCCCGCACCATGAGGTGACAGCGGATCCCGGTGACGAATACGTGCGTGATCGTGTCGTGATAGCCGTTCATGTCGTCGTTCACCCCGCCGACGCTTTCATTGTAGCGGGAGATGATCCCCGCGATCTCCGCATCGACAGCCACATCGGGCCGGTCGCGGATCAACCAGAGCGTCGCGGCAAGATGCCCTTCGTGAGTCCAGTCTGCCCGCGGCAAGGTACATGCAAGCAGCCCTTCCCCGATCCGGTGGATCGCGGCGTCGTCGGCAAAGGGGCGATAGGGAAGGTCGGTCATCGATCGGGCTCTTTCATTGGCCCGATCGATGACCGGGCAGATCAGGCGGTTTCGGCGGTCCTGGGGGCGGCTTGTCGAACGCCCTCGTCCACATCGTCAGCGAATTGCGCGAAATTCTCGACGAACAGATCGACCAGCCTGGCGGCCGTCGCGTCATAGTCGGCTTTGTTCGACCAGGTCTCACGCGGATCGAGGATCGCGCTGTCGACTCCCGGCACGCTCACCGGTACCTTGAAGCCGAAATTCGGATCGGTGCGGAACTCGGCATTATTCAGGCTGCCGTCCAGAGCGGCGTTGAGCAGCGCGCGGGTCGCCTTGATCGGCATGCGGCGACCGATGCCGTATTTGCCGCCGGTCCAGCCGGTGTTGACCAGCCAGCAATCCACGCCGCCCTTGGCGATCCGCTCCTTGAGCAGATTGCCATAGACCGACGGATGCCGCGCCATGAACGGCGCACCGAAGCAGGTCGAGAAGGTCGCGTCCGGCTCGGTCACGCCGATCTCGGTACCGGCGACGCGCGCGGTATAGCCGGAAAGGAAGTGATACATCGCCTGGTCGGGGGTCAGCTTCGAGATCGGCGGCAGGATGCCATAGGCATCGGCGGTCAGCATCACGATGTTGCGCGGCACCGGCCCCATATTCTCTTCCGAGGCATTGGGGATGAAGTCGATCGGATAGGCGCCACGGCTGTTCTCGGCGAGGCTCGCGTCGTCGAGGTCGAGCTGGCGCGTGACCTGATCCATCACGACATTCTCGAGCACCGTGCCGAAACGCTTGGTGGTCGCGAAGATCTCGGGCTCGGCATCGGCCGACAGACGGATCATCTTGGCGTAGCAGCCGCCCTCGAAATTGAAGACCGCCGTATCGGACCAGCCATGCTCGTCGTCGCCGATCAGCGTGCGGCTGGCATCGGCCGACAGTGTCGTCTTGCCGGTGCCCGAAAGCCCGAAGAACACGGCCGTGTCGCCGTTCGTGCCGATATTGGCCGAGCAATGCATCGGCATCACGCCGGTCGGCGGCAGGAGATAGTTGAGCAGGCTGAACACCGACTTCTTCATCTCGCCGGCATAGCGGGTGCCGCCGATCAGGATCAGCTTGTCGGTGAAGTTGACCGCGATCACCGTCTCGCTGCGGCAGCCATGCCGTTCCGGATTGGCGCGGAAGCTCGGCAGGTCGATGATCGTGTACTCGGCCTCGAAGCCGCGCAGTTCGCTCTCTTCCGGGCGTACCAGCATCGTCCGGATGAAGCTGTTGTGCCAGGCGAGTTCAGTCACGACCCGCACTCGGACGCGATGCTCGGGCTGCGAACCACCGAACAGGTCCTGGATGAACAGGTCTTCCTTATCCTTCAGCGCGGCCAGGAAATCCGTCTTGAGCGCGGCAAAATGTTCCGGCGTCATTGCCTTGTTGCTCTTGCCCCACCAGACGGTGTTCTCGGTCTCGGCGTCGCGGACGATGAACTTGTCCTGCGCCGAACGGCCGGTGTGCTGGCCGGTCTCGACGACCAATGGCCCGTCCGCTGAAAGCTTGCCTTCGCCGCGCGCGACGGCCGCCTCGATCAGCTTGGCTGTAACCAGATTCCAGTGCAGGGTGGCGCGTGTCTCAATGCCTTGCGCTTCGAGGCCTGCGTCGGGAATACGATCGCTCACGGTCCTTGCTCTCCTGAAATTGGGCGCGCGGTCGATGCCGCAGTTAAATGCCGGAATGTGAGTCGCGCATATCGCCACGGACGGGCAAATGTCCAGTCGAGACAATCGAATGCCGCATTGAGTTGAGCGCTGCGCCGGTTTGGACTACCTCACGCGTAACAGCACAAGGGTTGCACCGCCGATGACGGCTTCGATCGCGCTCGTCGACGACGACCGCAATATCCTCACCTCCGTTTCGATCGCCCTCCAGGCCGAGGGATTCGTCACGCGGGTCTATTCGGACGGCGAGACGGCGCTGAAGGCGCTGATCGAGAATCCGCCGGATCTCGCGATCTTCGACATCAAGATGCCGCGCATGGACGGGCTCGAGCTGCTGCGCCGGTTGCGCGAGAAGAGCACCACCCCGGTGATCTTCCTCACATCGAAGGACGACGAGCTCGACGAGGCGCTCGGCCTGGCGATGGGGGCGGACGATTATATTTCCAAGCCCTTCTCCCACCGGCTGCTGATCGCGCGGATCCGCGCGATCCTGCGCCGCTCCGAACTGGCCGTCGCCGGCACGGCGGGCGAGGAGGAAACCCCCGGCGGGACGTTGGTCCGCGGGCGACTGGCGATGGATACCGCCCGCCATCGGGTCACCTGGAACGGTGCCGGCGTGACGCTGACCGTCACCGAATTCCTGATCCTGGAGACTCTCGCCCAGCGACCGGGCATCGTGAAGACCCGCAACCAGCTCATGGATGCGGCCTATCATGACGACATCTATGTCGACGATCGCACGATCGACAGCCACATCAAACGCGTGCGCCGCAAGTTCAGGCAGATCGACCCCGAGTTCGATGCCATAGAGACCCTATATGGCGCGGGTTACCGATTCTCCGAGGAATGACGACCGCGAGCTGACGCTTCGCTGGTCCGGGCAGGTATCGCTTACGCCGCGCATCCTCGCGGTCAACATCATCGCGCTGGCGATGCTGGCGGGCGGTTTCTTCTACCTCGACAGCTATCGCAGCCGGCTGGTCGACAGCCGCGTCGCCCAGGCGAGCCGCGAGGCGCGCCTGATCGCCGAGGCGATGGGTTCGGTCACGCCGGAGCGCCACAATCTCCTCGCGCTCCGGCTCGCGCGCGATACCGGTGCCCGAATCCGGCTGTACGACGCCAAGGGCACGCTGATCACCGACACGCGCGCCCTGGGGCTGCGCAATTTCATCCTGCGCGATCCCGACAAGGAAAACTGGCAGCAGGATACCGCGCGATTCCTCGACGCAGTGATCGACACCGTGGTCGGCGCGCCCCGCGCGCCCTTGTATCGGGAACGTGCGGAGGGCCTGGAATGGCCAGATGTCCACACGGCGCGCAGCACCGAAAGCGCCCCCGCCACGGTGTGGCGCGCGCCCGATCGCACGCCCGTCATCACCGCCGCCGCGGCATTGCCGACGGGCGGTGTGGTGATGACCACCGTCAACGCCCGCGACATCACCCAGACAGTGCGGGTCGAACGCTTCCGCCTGGGGGTGGTGCTGGCGATCGTATCGGTCGTCTCGATCCTGCTCTCCCTGTTTCTCGCACGGACCATCGTGCGTCCTTTGCGACGGCTTGCCCGCGCCGCCGTCCGCGTGCGGCTCGGTCGTGCCCGCGAGGTGGTGGTGCCCCGCCTGCCCTCCCGCCGCGACGAACTGGGCATGCTCGCCCGCGCGTTGTCGGACATGAGCCTGGCGCTGCGGGCCCGGATCGACGCGACCGAAGCCTTTGCCGCCGATGTCACCCACGAGATGAAGAATCCGCTCGCCTCGCTGCGGTCAGCGGTCGAAGGCCTCAGTTCAGTCAAGGACCCCGAGTTGCAGGAAAGGCTGCTGGCGATCGTGCGCGACGACGTGCACCGCCTCGACCGGCTGATCACCGACATCTCCGAGGCATCGCGCCTCGACGCGCAGCTCAGCCGCGCCAAGTTCGAGGATGTCGATGTCGGTGCGATGATCGGCGCCCTGCTCGATCAGCGAGCCGAACGCGGCGTCGAGCGGGACATCCAGATCCGTTTCGACCATCGCCCCGGCGAGGCGCTGGTCGCGATGGGCGAAGGCGCGCGGCTTGAACGCGTGTTCGAGAATCTGATCGAGAACGCGGTTTCCTTCTCCCCTGATGGCGGCCTGATCGTGGTCTCGGCAGGCCGCGACGACGATGAACTGGTCGTGCGCGTAGAGGACGAAGGCCCCGGCGTGCCCGAGGAAGCCCGCGAACAGGTGTTCAGCCGCTTCCAGTCGCTACGGCCAGACGGCGAGGAATTCGGCAAGCATAGCGGGCTCGGGCTCGCCATCGCGCGGACCATCGTCGAGGGCCATCAGGGCATCATCGCCGTCGAATCGCGCGAGGATCGGCTCAGCGGGGCGCGATTCGTCGTCCGCCTTCCTATATCGGACCGGCGATGAGCGAGACGATCCACGCCTCCACCGTGGCGATCGGCGGCCGTGCCGTGTTGATCGAAGGGCCCTCCGGGGCGGGCAAATCCGACCTGGCGTTGCGGCTGATCGATCGCGGCGGGGTGCTGGTAAGCGACGATTATACCGTGCTGACGCCCGACGATGGCGTTCTTACGGCAAGCGCGCCCGCCACTATTGCGGGCAGGCTCGAAGTCCGTGGGATCGGAATCATCTCCGTTACCCATATTGAGCGCGCCCCGGTCACATTATTGGCACGGCTTTCCACCGAGGTGGAGCGCATGCCGGAGGCCGAGTCGCGCGAGATCGAAGGAATCGCCATTCCCGTGATCGTTATCGACCCGCGCGAGGCATCGGCACCGATCAAGGTGGAACTTGCCCTCGGTCGCCTGCTAGAGCGCGCGCCATGAAGCGCGACCCCAAGGATATATTGCTCGTCACCGGCATGTCCGGCGCGGGCAAGTCGACCGTATTGCGGACGCTCGAGGATCTCGGCTGGGAAGTGGTGGACAATCTGCCGCTGCTCCTGCTCGACCGGCTGCTGGGCGCGCCGCTGCCGGAAGGTGCCGAACGCTCGTCGCAGCCGCTCGCGCTCGGCATCGGTGCCCGGACCCGCGACTTCGATCCCGACCGAATCGTGAAACGAATCAAGAAGCTTCGCGAGGAACATGGCCATGATATCGGCATCCTGTTCCTCGACTGCTCCGGCGGCGAGCTCGAGCGCCGCTATTCGGAAACGCGCCGGCGCCATCCGCTGGCGCTCGATCGCCCCGCCTCGGACGGCATTGCCCGCGAACGCGAACTGCTCGCTCCGCTGCGCCGCTGGGCGAACCGGCTGATCGATACGACCAACCTCACCGGCAACGAACTGGCGCAGCAGGTTCGCTCGACCTTCTCTGGCGAGGGCCTTGGCGAACCGACCCTGTCGGTGATGTCGTTCGGCTATGCCCGTGGCCTGCCGCGCAATGCCGACCTCGTGTTCGACATGCGTTTCCTGCGCAACCCCCATTGGGACGAGGCCCTGCGACCCGGAACGGGGCTGGACAAGGACGTCAGCGCCTATATCGCGGCGGACCCGGCCTATGACACCGCGATGGAGCAGATCGAGTCGCTGCTGCTGGTCCTGCTGCCGCGCTATCGGGCCGAGGGGAAATCCTATGTCACCATCGCGTTCGGCTGCACCGGCGGGCGGCACCGTTCCGTGCACGTGGCGGAGCGTGTTGCTGCACGGTTGCGCAACGAAGGATTTTCGCCCACGGTCGCGCACCGCGATCTCGCTGCTGCGCCGCAGGACTCGCTCGAGGGTGTGGCAGAAAATGCCCAAGGGGACGGTCTTTCAGTGATTGAAACTGCTATGAAAGAGTCGGGGCAATGATCGGCCTGGTTCTGGTGACGCACGGACGCCTCGCCGAGGAATTCGTGACCGCGATGGAACATGTCGTCGGCAAGCAGGAACGGATCGCGACGATCGCGATCGGCCCCGATGACGACATGGAGGCGCGCCGCGCCGACATCGCCAAGGCGATCGCCGCCGTCGATACCGGACGCGGCGTGATCGTGCTGACCGACCTGTTCGGCGGCACGCCCTCCAATCTCGCCATCTCGCTGATGGAGCGCGGGCGTATCGAGGTGATCGCCGGCATCAACCTGCCGATGCTGATCCGGCTCGAATCGGCGCGCAAGGCGATGAAGGTGGTCGATGCCGTCGCCGCCGCGCGCGAAGCGGGCCGCAAATATATCTCGGTTGCCTCTGAAGTGCTTGGCGAGGCTGCCGCCTGATGCAGGTCAGCCGCACGGTCCTCATCACCAACAAGCGCGGGCTCCACGCCCGGGCAAGCGCCAAGTTCGTCACCCTCGCGTCGACCCAGCCGGTCGAGGTTGCGGTGGAGAAGGACGGCGCCGGCAGCGTGACCGGCACTTCGATCATGGGCCTGATGATGCTGGGCGCGGCGATGGGCGATTCGATCGTGATCAGCGCCGAAGGCGACGGCGCGGAACAGGCCGTCGGTGCGCTATGCGAACTGGTCGAAGCGAAATTCGGAGAGGATTGACCTTCCTCCTCCCCTCCCGTTTACGGGAGAAGCTGGGGGTGAGCGCGCGCTCACCGCGAATGTGCCGTTTGAGGAAACCGGGAGCCCATCCCCGGCCCCTCCCGCAAGCGGGAGGGGGGTAGATAAGATGCCCCGCGAGATCACCGCCTATTCCAACCCGCTCATCAAGCGTGTCCGTGCGCTTCGCGAGAAGAGGCACCGGCGCGAGGAAGGCCTGTTCCTCGCCGAGGGTCTGCGCATCCTGACCGAGGCCCGCGAGAGCGGGCGCCTGCCCGAATATCTGTTCTTCGCCCGCGACAGCGCGGGCCACCCTCTCGTGCGCGCGCTGATCGCCGATGTCGAGACAGCCGGCGGCGAAGCAATCGAGACGGTGCCCGACATTCTCTCCAAACTCTCCGGCAAGGATAATCCGCAAGCCGTGGTCGGTGTGTTCGCGGAATTCGCAACGTCGCTGGAGACGCTTGACCGGCACAGCGCCGCGATCTGGCTGGTTGCCGAACGGCTGCGTGATCCGGGCAATCTCGGCACCATCCTGCGCACCGGCGACGCCGTCGGCGCCGGCGGCCTGATCCTGGTCGGCGAGTGCGTCGACCCCTTCTCGGTCGAAGCGGTGCGCGCCAGCATGGGCGCACTGTTCACCGTGCCGATCGTCCAGGCCGGCTGGGCCGAATTCCTGCCGTGGCTGCGCGCCGGACCGGGACAACTGGTCGGATTGAGCCTTGATACCGACCAGGACTATCGTGCTGCCACCTATCATGCGCCAACCTTCCTGCTGACCGGCAACGAGGCGCAGGGCATGCCGGCGGAGTACGCCGCCGAATGCGACCTGCTGGTGAAGATCCCGATGCTCGGCAAGGCCGACAGCCTGAACGCAGCGGTGGCCACTGCGGTGATGGCCTATGAAGTGCTGGCGCAGGCGAAACCTTCGCCCCGCTGAACGGTTGCGTAACGACCGGTTCAGCCGGGCTTGTCTATCCGGCGATCCAAGGAGACCCGATATGAAGTTCGCGCACGTCCTTTTCGTCCCTGCCCTGCTGGTCTCTGGCGCTGCTGTCGCCCAGACGAGCGACACATCGTACAAGGCGGTCGGCACCGAACCCGGCTGGGCGCTGACGATCGAGAAGGGTCTGATCCGCTATGTCGGCGACTATGGGCGTACCCGCGTCACCGCACAGGCGCCGGTTCCCCGGCCAAGCTTCAACGGCCTGCGCTATGTTACGCCGAGGGTCACGATCGACATCACCCGGTCTCGCTGCAGCGACGGCATGAGCAATCGCGACTATCCCGATAGCGTGACGGTGACGGTCGGCCGCCGGACGGTGCACGGTTGCGGTGGCGAGCCGATCGTCTCTCCGCCCCGGGCGACGGTGATCGAGGGCAAATGGGAAATCCAGTCGATCGAAGGCCGTCCGGTACGCGGGCCACGGCCGGCGACGATCGCGTTCGCCGGCGACCGGATCAACGGGAACAGCGGCTGCAACAGCTTCGGCGGCTCGTTCCGCTTCGAGCGCGGCTATCTGACCGCCGGTCCGCTGATGTCGACCAAGATGGCTTGCATGGGGCCGGCCATGGCGCAGGAACAGGCGATCATGCGCCTGCTCGGCGAGCGCCTGAGCGCGAGCACGAACCGTGAGGGCAAGCTGGTGCTGAGCGCATCCGGATTGCGGACCCTGGTACTGGTTCGTTCAGGACCGGCCCCGCGCTGAACAGTGCATGGGCCCGGGCTCCGACGATGTCGCGGAACCCGGGCCGCCCAGCGTCGTTACTCCGTGCTTAACGCCGGGAGGGGGCCAGATGATCGATCGACGTAGCGGGATTCCATTTCTTCCAGGCCATTCCGTAGCTCCACGTCGCCGCCCGTGACGGATTCTGCAGTGAAACAAAATCCGGACCTGTTCATCGGCAATGGCGAAATGGCGTCGCTGATGCGCGCCAAGGACTGGTCGCGAACGACGCTCGGTCCGGTGGAATACTGGCCAGAAGCGTTGCGCGTCGCGGTCCGCATCCTGCTCACCAGCAAGTTCGACATGTGGATCGGATGGGGGACGGATGTCGCCTTCCTCTACAACGATGCCTATCGGCCGACGCTTGGGCAAAAGCATCCCGACGGGCTGGCGACGCCGACAGCCGAACTCTGGGCGGAGATCTGGCCCGATGTCGAGCCGCTGGTCCGGACGGTCTACGAGACCGGCGAAGCGACATGGAGCGAAGCGCTGCTGCTCCTGCTTGAACGCAACGGCTACAGCGAAGAAACCTATCACACCTTCTCCTACAGCCCGATCTTCGATGACAGCGGCGCGGTTGGCGGGCTGCTGTGCGCGGTCGTCGAGGAAACCGACCGAATCATCACAGCGCGCCGGCTGGATACTCTCAGGGTGCTCGCGTCGGACCTGACGGCCGTGGACACCATCTCCGCGGTCACGGCAGCCACGCGTATCTGCCTGGAGAGTAATCCATACGACCTGCCCTTCACCCTTATCTATCTGTTCGAGAACGGCGTGGCGCGGCTCGTCGAGCGAACCGGTTTCGACGGATCGCATCCCGCAGCTCCGGAGTCGATCTCGCTCGACGAGCCCGCGCCCTGGCCCCTGGGCGGCGGCCAGACGCAGATCCCCCTGGCCGATATGGGAGCCTTCCCGTGCGGCGCCTGGCAAAAAACGCCTGATCATGCCGTGATCCTGCCACTCCAGCGCCGTGGCGGGGAGGCACCGGTCGGCGCGGTCGTGGTCGGCCTCAACCCCCATCGGCGAGCCGATCCCGATTATCTCGGCTATCTCGATCTGCTGGCCGGCCAGATATCGTCCGGCCTTGCCAGTGCCGAAGCCTATGAAAGCGAGCGGCGGCGCGCGGCCGCGCTTGCCGAGGCAGCCGGACTCCGGGAGGCCGCGGCCGAAGTGTTGCGTGAGGTCAACGCCCGCCTCGAATCCGAAGTCGAGGCCCGCACCGGCGAACGAGACCGCCTCCGCGCCCTGTTCCAGCGGGCACCGGGCTTTATGTGCGTCTTGCACGGCCCCGACCACGTCTTCGAATTCATGAACGAGGCCTATCTCCAATTGATCGGGCATCGCGACGTGAACGGCATGCCGGTCCGCGACGCGCTTCCCGAGGTCGACGGCCAGGGCTTTTTCGATCTGCTCGACCAGGTCTATCGCACCGGCCAGCCCTTTGTTGGGCAGAGCATGCCGGTCGACCTCCAGCGAGAGCCCGGCAGCCCGCTGGAGAAGCGGTTCCTGAACCTGGTCTATCAGCCAATCGTGGAGAATGACGGGGCGATCACCGGCATCTTCGCCGAAGGCCATGACGTCACCGACCAAGTCCGCAGCGAAGCCGCGCTGCGCACACTCAACGCCGATCTCGAACGCCAGGTGATCGAACGCACCCAGGCGCGCGGCAAGACCTGGCATCTCAGCCCGGACCTGCTCGGCGCGCTCAACCCCCTTGGCTATTTCGAGACGTCGAATCCGGCGTGGAAGACCCTGCTCGGCTGGAGCGAGCAGGAGGTCGCCAGCATGTCGATCTTCGAAATGCTCCATCCCGACGATGTCGAACGCACCCGCAGCGGCTTCACGCTGACTCAGCAGGGCGAGCCGGCGATCCGCTTCCCCAACCGCTATCGCTGCAAGGATGGCAGCTATCGCTGGATATCCTGGGTCGGCATTCCCGAAGAGGGCATGGTCTATTGCAGCGGGCGCGACATCAGCGAGGAGAAGGCGGCCGAGGCCGAGCGCGACCGGCTATGGACGCTGTCCGAGGACATGCTGGCGCGGGCCGACTATCAGGGCAGGATGGTGGCGGTGAACCCCGCCTGGACAAAGGTGCTGGGGTGGCGCGAGCGCGACCTGTTGACCAATCCCTATGCCGATATCATCCATCCCGACAATATCCCCGCCGTTGCCGCCGCGCTGGAGGAGATGAACCGCACCGGCCAGCCCACACGGTTCGAGAACCGGATCCTGTCGGCCGGTGGTGACTGGAAACCGATCGGCTGGACGGTCTCGCCCGAGCCCGACGGTATCCATTTCATCGCGGTCGGGCGCGACCTGACCGAGGACAAGGCGCGCGAACGGGAACTGGAACAGGCACAGGACGCGCTTCGCCAATCGCAGAAGATGGAGGCGGTGGGCCAGCTTACCGGCGGTATCGCCCATGACTTCAACAACCTGCTGGCCGGTATTGGCGGCAATCTCGAGCTGCTGGAACTGCGCATCGGCCAGGGCAGGACGATAGGGCTCGATCGCTATATCGGCGGCGCGCAGGACGCGACCCGCCGCGCGGCATCGCTGACACAGCGGCTGCTCGCCTTTTCCCGCCGCCAGACGCTCGATCCGAAGCCGACTGACGTCAACCGGCTGATCGCTGGCATGGAAGACCTTATCCGCCGCACTGTCGGCCCCGGGATCGAGGTCGAAGTCGTCGGCGCGGGCGGACTGTGGCTGACACGCGTGGATACCTCCCAGCTTGAGAATGCGCTACTCAACCTCACGATCAATGCGCGCGACGCCATGGCCGGCGGCGGCCGCATCACCATCGAGACAGCCAACAAATGGCTTGATGACCGCGCCGCGCGGGAACGCGAACTTCCCCCCGGGCAATATCTCTCGCTGTGCGTGACCGACACCGGATCCGGCATGGCGCCCGACGTCGTCGCCAAGGCGTTCGATCCGTTTTTCACCACCAAGCCGATCGGCCAGGGAACCGGGCTCGGCCTCTCGATGATCCATGGTTTTGTCCGCCAGTCCGGCGGGCAGGTGCGGATCTATTCGGAACCGGGCAAGGGCACGACGATGTGCCTCTATTTCCCGCGTTACGCGGGCGAAATGAATCCGGGTGAGGACGACGAACCCCATCTTGCCGATCCCGGACATGGCGAGACCGTGCTGGTGATCGATGACGAGCCGCTCGTCAGGGCCCTCGCCGTCGAGATCCTGCGGGATGCCGGCTATATGGTGATTGAGGCAGCCGACGGCCCTTCCGGGCTCAGGCTGGTTCAGTCGGCGGCACGGATCGATCTGCTGGTCACCGATGTCGGCCTGCCGGGTGGACTGAACGGCCGCCAGGTCGCCGACGCAGCACGCGTTACTCGTCCTGGGCTGAAAGTACTCTTCATCACTGGCTATGCGGAGAATGCAGCCGTCGGAAACGGTCTGCTCGGCGCTGGCATGGAGGTGATCACGAAACCCTTCACGGTCGTCGCGCTCGGCAACAAGGTCAGGGAAATGCTCGATCGTTGATCGCGCGGACGGTGCCTATTCCGCCGCCTCGCTGACTGAACCATCGATGAGGATCGGCGTATCGCCATAACGGGCCAGCGCCTCGACCGGCTCCACGCCCTCGATCTCGCGCGCGCCGGGCTCGATGTTGAGGTCGCGCAGCTTGCGCGCCGTTACCAAAGTGCGGCTTTCGAAGCTGCTGACGAAGGTGTTGTAATTGTTGACGGCCGACGTCAATCCGCCACCCACCTTGCGCAGATCGCCCGCCGCCTTGGCGAGCCGGTCGTAGAGTTCCTTGCCAAGCTCGCCGATCTGGCGCGCTTCCTTGGCCAGCCGTTCCTGCCGCCACACGGCGGAGACGGTGCGCGCGATCGCGATCAGATTGGTCGGCGTGGCCAGCAGCACGCGCTTCTCGAAGGCGAAGTCCCAGAGCGTGGGATCATGCTCGAGCGCGGCTGACAGGAAATGCTCGCCCGGCACGAACATGATCACATAGTCGGGCGCATCGGCGAACTGGCTCCAATAGGCCTTGTTGCCGAGACCGTTGACATGAGCGCGCATCGACGCGGCGTGGGCGGCAAGCCCGACCAGCCGCTCCGCCTCGTCGACTGCCCCGAACGCATCCTGATAGGCGTTGAGCGAGACCTTGGCATCGATGACGAGCGCCCGACCGCCGGGCACGCGAACGATCGCGTCGGGGCGAAGTCGCCCGCCTTCGTCCCCGCCAGACACGCTGACCTCGGTCTGGAAATCAGTATGCTCCGACAAGCCACAGGTTTCCAAAACATTTTTCAGCTGCTGTTCACCCCACCGCCCGCGTGACTTGGGCGCGTTGCGGAGCGAATTGACCAGCTTCGCGGCTTCGCTGCTGACCTTCTCCTGACCGACGCGAAGCCCCTCCAGCTGGCCCTTGAGCTGGTCGAATGCTCCTTGGCGCTCGCTCTCGACCTTACTCACGGTCTCCTCATATTTCAGGAGGCGGTCGCTGACCGGCTGGAGCATGGATTTCAGGTTCTGCCCGGCCGTCTCTTCGGATTGCTTGAAACGCGCCTCGGCGCGTTCGAGAAACTGCTTCTGCGCATCGTTGAGCAACTTACTCGCGGTCTCGTTGAAATGACCGGTCATCGCCTCACGCGAGTTCTTGAATTCCTCGAGCCTCGCCTCGAACGCCTCGGCATGGGCGCGAAGTGTTGCGTTCTCGGTGCGAAAGCCGTCGCGCTCTTCCCGGATCGCATCGAGCTCATCGCGAAGCTGTGCCGCGACGCGCGCACGCTCCTCGGCACCGGCGAGGTCGACGATGGCCCGCTTGAACTCCTCGGTCCGTGCGTCGCGCTCGGTCCTGACCTCGACTACACCGCGTCCGCCCAGCCACCAGCCCACAGCAAGTCCAACGAGCAGAACGGCGATCATCGCCAGGGAAATCGTCAGGCCGGTCATGCTTTACCTCGTTGGAACATTGCGCGAACTTGTACTCTCCATTGCCATTTTGGCAATGCGGCTTGCGGCTGGCCGGGCGTTCGCTACGACTGCGCGCCATGCTGACCGATATCGCAATCTCCCGCGCCGCCACCCTGAAACCCATTGCCCAGATCGCAGCCGGGCTCTCCATTCCGCCGGAGGCGGTCGAGCCCTATGGGCATTTCAAGGCGAAGATCGATCTCTCCCGCCTCCCCGCTACGGACAAGGCCGGCAAGCTGATCCTCGTCACGGCGATCAGCCCGACACCGGCGGGCGAAGGCAAGTCCACCACCTCGGTGGGACTGGCCGACGGGCTCAACCGCATCGGCCGCAAGACAGTGTTGTGCCTGCGCGAGCCCTCGCTCGGCCCCTGCTTCGGCACCAAGGGCGGCGCGGCGGGCGGCGGCTATGCCCAGGTAGGGCCGATGGAAGATATCAACCTCCATTTCACCGGCGATTTCCACGCGATCACCAGCGCGCACAATTTGCTCGCGGCGATGATCGACAATCATATCCATTGGGGGAACGCGCTCGATATCGACGTGCGACGGGTCGTATGGCGTCGCGTGCTCGACATGAACGATCGGGCACTGCGGGACATCGCACAGTCGCTGGGCGGACCGGCCAACGGATTTCCGCGTGAATCCGGCTTCGACATCACCGTCGCGTCCGAGGTGATGGCGATATTGTGCCTGGCAAGCGGGCTTGAGGATCTGGAAGAAAGGCTCGGCGCGATCGTCGTAGCCTATACCCGAGACAAGCGCCCGGTGACCGCGCGCGACCTGAAGGCGGATGGCGCCATGGCGGTGCTGCTCGCCCAGGCGATCAAGCCGAACCTGGTGCAGACGCTCGAGGGCAATCCCGCCTTTGTCCATGGCGGGCCGTTCGCCAACATCGCCCATGGCTGCAACTCGGTGATCGCGACGCGCGCCGCACTTGGGCTTGGCGATTATGTCGTGACCGAAGCGGGGTTCGGCGCGGACCTGGGCGCGGAGAAGTTCTTCGACATCAAATGCCGGCAATCGAGGCTGAAACCCGACGCCGCGGTGATCGTGGCGACGGTGCGGGCGCTGAAGATGAATGGCGGGGTGGCCAAGGCCGACCTCGCCACGCCCGATGCCGAGGCGGTGCGGCGCGGTGGCGTCAATCTTGCCCGCCATATCGAGAATGTGCGACAGTTCGGCGTGCCCGCGGTCGTCGCGATCAATCTGTTCGGCACCGATACCGAGGCAGAACTGGAGGTGATCCGCGACATCGCGGCGAACCACGGATCGGAAGCGATCCTGTGCACCCACTGGGCCGATGGGGGCGCCGGTGCCGAGGCGCTGGCGGCTAGGGTCGCCGATCTGTGCGATCATGCCACTCCGCAATTCGCGCCGCTCTATGACGACGATCTCTCGCTGTTCGAGAAGATCAACACCGTCGCCACCCGGATCTATCGTGCCGAGGAGGCGATCGCCGATCCGGGCGTCCGGGCGCAGCTCAGGCGCTGGGAGGATGCCGGGTTCGGCCATCTGCCGGTGTGCATGGCCAAGACTCAGTACAGCTTCTCGACCGATCCGGCGAAGCTCGGCGCGCCGACCGGCCATGTCGTGCCGGTGCGCGAGGTACGGCTAGCGGCGGGCGCCGGTTTCGTGGTGGCGATCTGCGGCGAGATCATGACCATGCCCGGCCTGCCGAGGGTACCAGCGGCCGAATCGATCCGCTTCGGCGCCGGTGGCGAGATCGAAGGCCTGTTCTGACCCTCGGGCCTCTCCCCTCCGGGGAAAGGGCCTATGGCTCAGGCAGCCTTGCGCGCCTTGGCCAGCTTCTTGAGCACCATGTCGCGCTTCAGGCGCGAGATGTGGTCGATGAACAGAACACCGTTCAGGTGATCGATCTCGTGCTGGATGCAGGTCGCGAGCAACCCGTCGAAATCATCCTCATGCCCTGCGCCATCGGCGTCGAGCCATTTGACCCGGCATCCCGACGGACGCTCAACCTCCGCATATTGCTCCGGGATCGACAGGCAGCCCTCGTTATAGACCGAGACTTCCTCGCTCACCGAGACCAGTTCCGGGTTGATATAGACCAGAGGATTGCGGACTGGCTTTGCGCCTTCCTCGTCGCTCTCGGGCTCCTGCAGGTCGATCACGACGATTCGCTGCTCGATGCCGACCTGCGTGGCGGCAAGGCCGATGCCCCGCGCGTCATACATGGTGTCGAACATGTCGGCGACGATCGCGCGAACTGAATCGTCGATCTGCGCGACAGGCCTGGCGACGGCGCGAAGGCCGGGATGCGGAACTTCGAGGATTTCTAGTACTGACATGCAGGCGAGCTAGGAAAGCGCGGGCCCGACGTCAAGCGACTGGCTATGCGACCGGCCGTCTTGCCCGGAGCGCCTGGGCAAGCGTCCCCTCGTCGAGATAGTCGAGCTCGCCTCCCACGGGCAGGCCATGGGCTAGCTGTGTCACGCGCACCGGGAAGCGCTCGATCCGCTCAGCAATGTAGTGCGCGGTGGTCTGGCCCTCGAGCGTTGCATTCATCGCCAGCACCACCTCATCGATTCCCCCTGCCTCGATCCGGCGAATCAGCGAATCGATGCTCAGGTCATCGGGGCGCACGCCCTCCAGCGCCGACAGCCGCCCGCCAAGGACATGGAAACGGCCGGGAAACAGCCGTGAGCGATCGAGCGCCCAGAGATCGGCGACTTCCTCCACCACGCAGAGCGAGCGCGAATCGCGACGCGGATCGGCGCAGATACCGCATGGATCGATCGTATCGATATTGCCGCAAATCGAACAGGTTGAGAGACGATCCTCAACCGCGGTGAGCGCGGATAATAGTGGCCCCAACGCCGTTTCTCGCTTCTTGAGCAGGTGAATCACCGCGCGTCTGGCCGAGCGCGGACCGAGACCGGGCAGCCGGGCCAGCGCTTGAGTGAGGGCTTCGATCTCGGGAGATGCCATGGCGGAACAGATAGGGGGTTGCGTGGCCCTCTGCCAAGCGGCCAGAGCGTGACCATGCGGATCGTCTTCATGGGAACGCCCGAATTCTCGGTGCCGGTGCTTCAGGCGCTGGCGGATGCCGGCCACGACGTCGTGGCGGCGTACAGCCAGCCTCCACGCCGCGCCGGCCGTGGCAAGTCCCTCACCCCCTCTCCCGTCCAGGCCCGTGCCGAGGCGCTGAGCATAGCCGTCCGCACGCCGGTGTCGCTGCGCGATGCGGAGGCACAGGCCGAATTCGCGGCTTTCGGAGCCGATGTGGCTGTGGTGGCGGCGTACGGCCTCATCCTGCCGCGCCCGGTGCTTGAGGCGCCCCGGATGGGATGCCTCAACGTCCACGCCTCGCTGCTGCCGCGCTGGCGGGGCGCCGCGCCGATCCAGCGCGCGATCCTTGCGGGCGATGCCGAGACGGGCGTTGGCATCATGCAGATGGAGGCCGGCCTCGATACCGGTCCGGTCCGGCTCGAGGGCCGGACACCCGTCGACGGCAAGACCGCCGGGGCGCTGACCGATGAGCTCAGCGCCATGGGCGCCCGCCTGATGGTCGAGGTACTCGGCGACGTGATCACCTATCCGCCGGTGGCGCAACCCGATGATGGCATCACCTATGCCCCGAAGATCGACAAGGCCGAGGCGCGGATCGATTTCTCCAGAAGCGCTGTCGACGTCGAGCGGCAGATTCGCGCGTTCAACCCGGTGCCGGGCGCCTATTTCGAGCATGCCGGCGAGCGGGTCCGTATCCTGACCGCTTCGGTAGCGCCCCAGTCCAATCTCCAGCCCGAGGTTTCACCCGGCGAGGTCATCGACGATCGACTCGCCATTGCCTGCGCCGATGCTGCGGTGCTGCCGCTGACCGTGCAACGTGCCGGACGTGGCGTCATGACGGCATCCGAGCTGCTAAGGGGTTTCGCCATCCCGGCAGGAACGCGGCTGACATGACGCGTTTCGCGCTGACGGTGGAATATGACGGCCGACCGTTCATGGGCTGGCAACGCCAGTCGCACGGACCCAGCGTCCAGGAAGCCATCGAGACGGCAGCACACGAGATCACCGGCGAAACCGTCGCGGTCCATGCCGCCGGGCGCACCGATGCCGGGGTCCATGCCACGGGGATGCGTGCGCATCTCGACATCGCACGACCGATCAGCCCCTTCCGCCTGATGGAAGCGCTCAACGCCAGGCTGCGCCCTGCGCCGGTCGCCATCCTCGCCTGCGAGAGCGTCTCCGGCGACTGGCACGCCCGCTTCTCCTGCTTGGCGCGTCATTATGAATACCGGATCGCTACCCGGCGCGCGCCGCTTACCTTCGAAACCGGGCTGGCGTGGCGGGTGCCGACGCCGCTCGATGCCGACGCGATGGCAGAGGGGGCCGCCCGACTGGTCGGCCGGCACGACTTCACCACTTTCCGTTCGGCCCATTGCCAGGCCGACAGTCCCTTGCGCACGCTCGACCGGCTCGATGTCGTCGCAGTCGGCGACCGGATCAGCATATTCGCCTCCGCGCGTTCGTTCCTGCATCATCAGGTGCGCTCGATGGTCGGCTGCCTGGCATTGGTCGGACAAGGGAAATGGTCGCCCGGGGACCTCCAAGCCGCGCTTGAAGCGCGAGACCGTTCGAAGCTGGGTCTCAACGCGCCGCCGGACGGCCTGTATTTTCTGCGCGCCGACTATCCGTAGCGACACGCATCCGGGACATCAGCGGACGAACCGCGCCGCCAGTTCCACATGCGTTGACCAGCGGAACTGACCCACCGGCTGCACCCACTCAAGGGTATAACCGCCCTTGCACAATATATCCGCATCCCGCGCGAACGTACCGGGATTGCAGGAAACATAGGCGATGACCGGCGTCCTGGCTCCCGCCAGTTGCTGCACCTGCTCGCGCGCCCCCGCCCGCGGTGGATCAAGCACGATCGCGTCGAACCGATCGCATTCAGCCGTCGTCAACGGCCTGCGGAACAGGTCACGGTGATCGGCGAAAAGCATACGCCCGGCCCGGGCGCCAGCCGCCTTGAGCGACAGAATGGCGTCACGTGCCGCTTCCCCCGCATAGACTCGCCCGGATAGTGCCAGGGCGAAGGTCCCCAGGCCGGAGAAGAGATCGGCGATCGTCCCCGCCTGCCCGACTGCCTCGCGCACGGCCGCGACGAGCGCCGCCTCTCCCTCGCGCGTTGCCTGCAGGAAGGAATTGTGCGGCATCGGCACCGGGATTCCGGCAAGCGTGATGGTGACGGGCTCCGGCTCCCACCGTGTCTCGGGCCCCAGGCCATTGTCGATGGAGAGGCGCGCGACGCCATGGCGCTGGCAGAAGGCAGTGATCGCTTCGGCCGCCGCCAGCCCTTCGGCCTCGATCCCCTCGATCAGCAGGTCGATACCCTGATCGGCTTCGGTCAGATGAAGGCGCGCGCGCCGGTTGGTCTTGAGGAAGCGCGCCAGCAGCGCCCGCAATGGCGCCACCAGGCCGAAAAGCGCGGGGGTGAGTATCCAGCATTCCTGGAGATCGACCAGCGCATGACTCGATCCTTCGCTGAATCCGATGCGGATACGCCCTCCCTTGGCCTCGGCCTGCAGCGCGGCGCGACGGCGCGTTCGGGGTGCCGATAAAGCCGGCGGACGAATGTCGGCGATGAGCCCCTGCGCTTCGAGCGCGCCGGCGATCCGGTCGCTGATGAAGCGCGCATAGCTCTCATCATCGAGATGCTGGAGCTGGCAGCCGCCACAGGTCGGAAAATGGCGGCATGGCGGCGCCTGACGATGCGGACCGGGGATCACGGCACCTTCCTCGGTCAGCATGTCGCCGGGTGCCGCCAGCGCGGCGTGGCGGCCATTGGCGGTGATGCCGTCGCCCCGTGCAGCGACGCGCACGATCGTGTCGCTCACAATAAACCTCTGACGGCGGTAAGTGCCTGGGCCAGATCGTCGGCAATGAAACTGCCACCGAGCCTGTCGGCAGCCGCGCCGTGAAGCCAGACTCCAGCCGCAGCGGCATCGATCGCCGATTCGTGGCTGCCAGCCAGCATCGCACCGATCGCACCGGCCAGCACATCGCCCGTGCCGGCGGTGGAAAGCCAGCCGCTCGTCCCCTGCGCAACCCGAACCATTCCGTCGGGCGCCGCGATGACCGTGTCAGCTCCCTTGAACACGACAGTCGCGCCCGATTTCCTCGCCGCAGCCCTTGCGCGTTCGATCTTGCCGCCGCCGCCCTTGCCGAACAGCGCGTCGAACTCACCAGCGTGGGGTGTCAGCACGACTGGCGCCCCATGGCCGCAAACCCGCGAAAGCCGCTGCTCGTCGAGCAGATGAAGCGCATCGCCGTCGATCACCAACGGATGCGAGGAGGCCAGTGCCAGATCAAGCCGGGTTCCTGCGACCGCTCCGCGGCCCAGGCCGACGCCGATCACCACCGCGCCGATGCGCGCATCGCTCAAGGCTTCCCCCGCGAAAGGCCTGCGGACGATGGCATGGGGTTGGCCCGCCAGTCCCTCTCCGAGCAAAAGGACATAGCCGGCACCAGCCCGCATTGCCGACAGCGCGGCTAGTTCGGCAGCGCCAGGCATCTCACCCGCAATGACCGCGACCATGCCGCGCGTATATTTGTGGGAGTCCGGTCCCGGCGTCGGCAGGCGCGGGTCTCCCAGCACGACCGCGTCGCTCGATGTCGGAACCCCGATATCGAGGACCCTGATGGTACCGCAACGCCCAGCCGCCGGGTAAAGCAGGTGCGAAGGCTTAGCCGCTCCAAGCGCCAATGTGAGATCGAACACGGGAACGTCGTTCAGCACACCACCGTCATCGGTCGCGACACCGCTTGGCAGATCAACTGCGATCGCCAGCCTTGCCTTTTCCCGCAGGCGCGCGAGATCGCCCGCGATCGATTCGCCCAGTGGCCGGGACAGGCCAGTCCCGAACAGGGCGTCGACCAGAATCGGCGCAGGTGCCGTTTCCGCGAGCGCCTCGACGGGGCCACCCCAACCGGCGCGTGCCTGCCTCGCCGCTTCAGTGCGGGGTTCGGCACAGGCAGCCACGCGTACCGGGAGTCCGGCAGCGAGCAAGGCCGTCGCAGCGACATAACCGTCCCCGCCATTGTTGCCGGGTCCGCACAGGACAAGCACCTCATTGCCTGAGGCCAGCCGCCGGACCATCCCCGCGACTTCGAGACCGGCCCGGTGCATCAGGCTTTCGACCGTTGCCCCCCTCGCGATCGCTTCATCCTCGGCCGCGCGCATTTCCGCCGCCGTCAGCAGCGGCTTACCGGAAAGTGACGTCATGACGCCGGCTTCGGCGATCCGCGCACGGTCGCCGGTAACCGGTACCGGTCGCCGCCCAACGCCACCTCGATACTTTCCTTGTCCAGTATCGTGACGACCGCCTTTTCCGCGCCGTCAGCGGCGATCACGCCGCGACCGTCCTTGGTCACCAGCAAGCGGTGGAAGGCGCCGTCAGGATAGCGGAGGGTGAGCACCAGGCCTTCGTCGCGCTGCTCGCGATCGACGGTGCAGACTCGCGCAAAATCATTCGATCCCGCCCTGGCGCAGACGATATTGCCCGATTCCTCGGCACGCGCGGTCTGCGCCGCCTCGGCATTGGCAAGCGTGCCGTGATCGGTCTTCGCCTCGCCGCAGGCGGCGAGGCCGAGGGCAAGCACCAGTGCGCTAGATATCCGCGTAGACATGGGTTTCGGCACTGGCTCCAGGGTGCGTGACCGCGCCCTTATAAGCAGGGCCGACCGTGGCCGCATAGCGCCAGAGCGCACCGGATTGATAGTCATGCGCGCGCGGCACCCAATTGGCGCGGCGCGCGGCAAGAACATCTTCCGCCACATCCAGATCGATCGTGCCGGTTTCAGCATCGATGCGGATGATATCGCCATTCTCGACCAGCGCGATCGGCCCGCCGTCAGCCGCCTCCGGCCCGACATGCCCGATGCAGAAGCCGCGCGTGGCACCCGAAAAGCGCCCGTCAGTGATCAGCGCTACCTTCTCGCCCAGGCCAAGCCCGTAGAGCGCCGCGGTGGTGGACAACATCTCGCGCATGCCGGGACCGCCCTTGGGCCCTTCGTAACGGATGACGATCACCTCGCCTTCGTTGATCTCGCGCGCCTCGACCGCGGCAAAGGTGTCCTCCTCGCAATCGAACACGCGTGCCGGTCCGGTGAATTGCAGCCGGTGCATGCCAGCCACCTTCACGATCGCGCCATTGGGCGCCAGCGTACCGCGCAGGCCGACAACGCCGCCAGTCGGCGTGATCGGTGCCTTCACGTCATAGATCACCTTCTGGTCGGGATTCCACGTCACCCGATCGATATTCTCGCCAAGCGTCTTGCCGGTCACGGTCAGGCAATCACCATATAGCAGACCATTGGCGAGCATCGTCTTCATCAACATGTAGACGCCGCCGGCCTCGTACATATCCTTGGCGACATACTTACCACCCGGCTTCAGATCGGCAATGTAAGGTGTTGATTTGAATATCTCCGCCACGTCAAACAGGTCGAAATCGATGCCTGCTTCGTTCGCCATCGCCGGCAGGTGCAATGCGCCGTTGGTCGACCCCCCGGTCGCCGCGACGATTCGGGCCGCGTTGATGAATGCCTCCCGAGTGCAGATGTCGCGCGGCCGGATATTCGCGGCGATCAGTTCCATTACCTGGGCGCCGGCCGCGACCGCGATCTGCTCGCGCGTGGTATAGGGCGCCGGCACCATGTTCGAATTGGGCAGCGACAGGCCGATGGCCTCGCCGACGCACGCCATGGTGTTGGCGGTATACTGGCCGCCGCATGCCCCGTGCCCCGGGCATGCGACCTTCTCGAGTTCGGTCAGGTCCTTGATCGGACAATTGCCGGCGGCATGCTGGCCGACCGCCTCGAACACATCGACAACGGTGACGTCACGATCATGATAGCGGCCCGGAAGAATCGATCCGCCATAGACGAAGATGCTCGGCACGTTGAGGCGGAGCATCGCCATCATCATGCCAGGCAGCGACTTGTCGCAACCAGCGAAGCCGACCAGCGCGTCGTAGCAATGACCGCGCACGCTAAGCTCGACCGAATCGGCGATCACCTCGCGGCTGACCAGCGAGGACTTCATCCCCTGATGGCCCATCGCGATACCGTCGGTGACGGTGATGGTGTTGAAGCGTCGCGGCATGCCGCCGCCCTGGATCACGCCGGCGCGCGCGGCATCCGCCTGCGCGTCGAGCGTGGTGTTGCACGGTGCACTGTCGTTGCCCGCGCTGGCGAGCGCGACGAAGGGCTTGGCAATGTCCTCCTCGGCGATCCCCATCGCATAATAATAGCTGCGGTGCGGGGCACGCTCGGGACCGACCGACACATGGCGGCTGGGGAGCTTCGATTTGTCGAACTGATGAGTCATGCCGCGCCTATGTCGCCAGAGGGGCCTTTTGCGCAAGACTATTGCTGATTTTTATCAGAATAGGCCCGAGAATGTCGGCCCAGCGCGCAACGCCAGCCTCGTCGCTGATCAGATCGTTGCGGATTTCGATCGCGAGACTCGGGATGCCATTGGCCTCACCGTGACGGTTGAGCGTCGCGTTGAGCACCCGGCCCGAATAGGGTTCATTGTCTCCAGTTTCGATCCCCGACGCCCGCAACATCGCAACGGCGAGGTCAGCCGCCCGCCGATCGCGATTGTACAAGATGCCGGCATGCCAGGGCCGGGCGCTCGCCCCGCCACTCTCCAGTTCGGGCGTGAAGCTGTGGATCGAGGCAAGCAATGTCGGGCTGGTCGCCTGGATCAGCCTGGCCAGCGCGCGATGATAGGGTGCGTGGAATCGGGCGACACGATCCGCCCGGTCAACGGCGACATTGCCGGGGATTGCATGGCCATCGCTTACCACCGGGATAAGCGACGCGTGGTCGGGCTGGCGGTGGAGGTCGATCACCAGGCGCGACACCGTCGCAAGGATCGCCGGCGCCTCAAGCCGGGCCGCCAGGACTCCGGTCAGCGGTGCCGCGCCGATATCGATCGCGATGTGCTTGTGCAGCAACGCGGCTGGAATGCCGAGATCCACCCCGTCCGGCACTGCGTTCGAGGCGTGATCGCAGATCAGCATGATACCGCCGGGCGCGCCGGGCAGGATGACGGGCGCGCTCACCACGCACTTCCACGCAAAACGGCGGCGGACTCACGTCCGCCGCCGCCATGGGGGGATGACGCCCGGGGGGGCCGGGGATCATCAGCGGGCGCGGCGTCTGGGACGGCGGACCCGTTCGATCCGTACCCAGCAAGAGCAGTGCCAATAGCGGTTTGCCATGGCGCGTAGCGCGGGCTTGGGAGGAGGCGTGTCATTTCGGGGCAAAAAACCGTCACGCGAGTACCGATTCGAGACACCACCAGCCAGGACGCGCAGCGCGGACGGCGTTGGCGGCAGCGGCCCGGTCTTCGGGCCAGTCATATAGCGCGAAGCAGGTAGCACCTGAACCGGACATCCGGACCAGCCGCGTCCCAGCGCCATCGAGCAACAGGGCGAGCGCGTCGCCGATTGCCGGGGCGATGCTCCGGGCCGGCGCTTCGAGATCGTTGCGGCCGAGCAATGCCCGACCAAGCAGCGCACCATCGCCGATCGGGCCGCGGTCCCGCCCGTCCCAGGCGGCGAACACCGGTCCGGTCGAGACGGCCACCCCCGGGTTGACGAGCAGGACGGGCATGCCGGTGAGGCCATCGACCGGCTCGAGCTGCTCACCCCTGCCCCGCCCGAGCGCGCTTCGGCCAAGCAGGCACGCCGGAACATCGGAACCGAGCGAGTCAGCGATGGCAAACAGGCGCGGATCGTCGAGCGACACACCGTCTCGCCGTGCGAGGGCGCGCAGGGCAGCCGCGGCATCCGCCGAGCCGCCCCCGATGCCCGACGCTACCGGCAGGCGCTTCACCAGCGTGAAGGCACCGCCCGGCTTGGCGAACACAGCGGCATAGGCGCCTGCCGCGCGCGTGACGAGATTGTCGCCCTCGCCCGTCAGCACCCCCGCGAACGGGCCCTCGATGGCCAGCGATGGCGGCCCATCGGCGAGCCGCAATTCGTCGCCATCCTGGACGAACGCGAAGAGGGTCTCGATCTCATGATAGCCGTCGTCGCGCCGCGACCGGACGTGCAGCGCCAGATTGATCTTGGCCGGAGCTTGCTCGACGATCACGGCTGAACGCGAACCCCATCGGCGATCTTCGCCGCTATGCGTGGCCCGTCCTTGGCATCCGCGACGATGGCGGCTGCCTGCCAGGCATAGCGTGCCTCATACCGGCGCCCGAGCGACCAATAGGCGTCACCCAGATGCTCGTTGATAGTGGCGTTGGCGGGCTGCCCCCGCGCGGCAAGCTCAAGCATGGGGACCGCCTTGCGTGTATCGCCATGCTGGAAATAAGCCCAGGCGAGCGAATCGATGATCGACGCGTCACCGGGCTGGAGCGCATTGGCCTTCTCCAGCAACTTGATCGAGATGGCGGGATCCTCCCCATGTTCCAGTCGGGCATAGCCGAGATAGTTGAGCGCGACCGGTTCCTCGGGTGCCATCTCGACTGCCCGTTCAAGCGCCTTGCGCGCCTCGGGCCAGCGGCCTGCCTGATCGAGCGTGCCGCCGAGTTGAAGAAAAAGGGTCCAGGACGGCGTATCGCCCGCACGCCTGATGGCGAGCGAATAGGCGCGCGCCGCATCCTCGAAGCGGCCGGCCGAGGTGAGAAGATCCCCCATCCGGACCGCATCGGCACTTGTGGCATCCTTGCGATTGGACAGTGCCGTCGCTGCGGCGAGAGCCCCGGCGTCTTCACCTGCATTGCTGAGCACCGAGACGCGCGCTTCCAACGCGCTTTCATGGAACGGACTCGATGGTTTGACTTGGTCGAGCAGTGCAAGCGCCCTTTCGCTCGCCCCGCCTCGCACCAGAGCCCGGGCCAGCAGGATCCGCACTCTATCATTGTCGGGGTCGAGACGCAGCGAGGCCCGCATCAGCGCGGTGACGATCGGCGTCGGATCGCCCTCGGAAAGATCGGCGGCAAGGCGGGCAAACACGCGGGACGCGCCGAACGCACTCGACGGCGGCACGCCCCGGCCGATGGTGCGCCGCAGTGCGACGACCGCGCTGTCGCTCCCGCTCAGCAGCGCCCTGGAAATATCCGCCCTGCCCTTGGCAGCCAGCAGTTCCGCGGCATTGATCCGCAGATCGAGGCTCGCCTGATCAGCGCCGAGCAGCGCCTGAAGCGCGATCGCGCCTTCATCGACCTTGTCCGTCGCGATCAGCAGGAGCGCGCGATTCTCCGCCATATAGCGGCGCGCGACCGGGCTGGACTTGCTCTCGGCAAGCTTTGCGACCGGATCGCCGCCCGCGTCATAGACAGCCCATGCCCCCAGCAGGCCGGCAACGAAGTCGAACGGCCCCGCGCCGATCCGGGTCAGGATCGCGGCCGCCCCCTTCTTGTCTCCGGCGCGAACCGCGCGCGCATAGCTGAACAGGATCGCATCGGGCGGCGCGGCGCGCGCCGCATCGAGCGTCACGATCGCGCGATCGGCGAGCAGATCGTCGCCGGCCTCCATCGCCTCGCGATAGGCCCGTCGCGCGATCATGAGATTTCCCGGCGCTCCGGCGAGCGCCGTGGCATAGTCGGCCGCCGCCTGCTCCGCGCGACCGTCACCATCGGCCGCACGGGCACGCGCATAGGCTGCGAGGTCGTCAGCCCCGCGATCCGCCCAGGCGGGCGTCGCGACGGTAAGCGCCAGCAGTACCAGTCCCAGGCGATCACATGTTCGGATAATTCGGCCCTCCGCCGCCTTCCGGCACCACCCAGTTGATGTTCTGGGTCGGGTCCTTGATGTCGCACGTCTTGCAATGGACGCAGTTCTGCGCGTTGATCACGAACTTCGGATCGCCGGTTTCCTCGCCCACGATCTCGTAAACGCCCGCCGGGCAATAACGCTGCGCCGGCTCGTCATACATCGGCAGGTCATAGGCGACCGGGATGGTCGGGTCCTTCAGCGTCAGATGGACCGGCTGGTCCTCCTCATGATTGGTGTTCGACAGGAACACGGAGGAAAGCCGGTCGAAGGTCAGCACGCCGTCCGGCTTGGGATAATCGATCTTCCGGGCCTCGTCCTTGCGCCACAGGCTCTCATTGTCCGGGTGATGCTTCAGCGTGAACGGCATGCGGATGCCGAAATTCTCCAGCCACATGGTGATGCCGGCGAGACCGGACCCGATGAAATCCCCGAAGGTCTTCACCAGTGGCACGACATTGCGGACGACCGACAGTTCCTTCTTCACCCAGCTCTGCTCGAACGCTTCCGGATAGGCGCTCAGTTCATCGCCGGCGCGGCCTGCCTGGACCGCATCATAGGCGGCTTCGGCGGCCATGATCCCGCTCTTCACCGCGGTATGGCTGCCCTTGATCCGGGGCACGTTGAGGAAACCGGCCGAATCCCCGATCAGCGCGCCGCCCGGAAAGACCAGCTTCGGCACCGATTGCAGCCCGCCATCGCTGATCGCGCGCGCGCCATAGGACACTCGCTTGCCACCCTCCAGCATGGCCGCGATCGCCGGATGGGTCTTCCAGCGCTGCATCTCCTGGAACGGCGAAAGATAGGGGTTGGTGTAGTTGAGCCAGGTGACGAACCCGATCGCGACCTGCCCGTTCGCCTGGTGATAGAAGAAGCCGCCACCGCTCGCCCCCTCGGACAGCGGCCAGCCCTGAGTGTGGATAACGCGGCCGGGAACATGATGTTCCGGCTTGATGTCCCACAATTCCTTGATGCCGAGGCCGTAGACCTGCGGCTGCGCGTCCTTCGCCAGATCGAAGGTGCGGATCAGTTCCTTGGTGAGATGCCCGCGCACCCCTTCGCCGAGGAACGTATATTTCGCATGGAGCTCGAGGCCCGGCGTGTAATCCGGCTTGTGGGTGCCGTCCCGCGCCACGCCCATGTCGCCGGTCGCGACGCCCTTCACCGACCCGTCGTCGTTGAACAGTATCTCGGCCGCGGCGAAGCCCGGGAAGATCTCGACGCCCAGTTCCTCGGCCTGGCCAGCGAGCCAGCGGCAGAGATTGCCCAGCGATCCCGTATAGGTGCCCTTGTTGTGCATGAAGGGCGGGGTGAAGATGTGCGGCAGGCCGAATTTCTTCGTCTTCGTCAAAATCCAGTGCTGGTTGTCGGTGACCGGCACTTCGGCCAGCGGACAGCCCTTGTCGCGCCAGTCCGGAATCAGTTCGTCGAGCCCCTTGGGATCGACCACCGCGCCCGACAGGATATGCGCCCCGACCTCCGAGCCCTTTTCGAGCACGCAGACGGAAATTTCACCACCCTTTTCGGCCGCCAACTGCTTCAGCCGGATCGCGGCGGACAGGCCCGCAGGCCCGGCACCAACGATCACGACGTCATACGGCATGGACTCGCGTTCGCTCATCATCGTCTCCAATAAGGACGAAGCGGGCGCTCTCGTCGCGCCACAGCAACGTCCTGTCCATTCAGCGGTGCCAGCGAATTGACCGCGCCGTCAACACACGACTCTATAGGAACATCATGGGGGCGGACCAGCATATCGATTGGCGAACGGCGGCGGCGAGCGCGCTTGAGTGGTGGCGCGACGCCGGAGTCGACGCGTCGATCGACGAGTCGCCACGCGACTGGCTGGCGCCGGTCGAACCGCCGAAACCAGTCAGACGCGTTCAAGCCGTAGCGGCAGCACCGGTCGTCGCACGGCCTCTCCCGAGCACGCTGGCGGCCTTCGAGGCGTGGCGCCTCGGGCCCGAAGCGCCCGAGGCAGACTGGCCCGGCCAGCCGCTCGCGGCACAGGGGCCCTGTTCTTCCAACATCATGGTCCTGATCGACCTGCCGGAACGCGAGGATGCAGATTCGGGTATCCTGATGAGCGGCCCGGCCGGGCGACTGTTCGATCGCATGCTCGCCGCGATCGGGCGGGACCGGGGCTCGATCTATCTCGTACCGGTCTGCGCCAGCCGGCCCGTCGCCGGGCGGGTTGCGCCCGAAATCGAGGAACGGCTGAACCAGGTAGCCCGTCATCATGTCTTGCTCGCTGCGCCGAAACGGCTGTTATTGCTGGGCAATGCGCCAAGCCGTGCCCTGCTTGGGGCGGATGCGGCGCGCATGCGGGGTAGTTTACATGGCATTAACCTTGGTGGCGGAAAAGGGCCGCCGGGGGATAACGACGTCGCGACACAGGCGGTGGCGAGTTTCCATCCCCGCTTCCTGATCGAGCGACCGGCCGCCAAAGCCGAAGCATGGAAAGATTTGCAGATGCTGATCGGGGATCTGGACACGTGACCGCGAAATTCATCCTGGCCTGCACACTTGCGCTGGCACCGCTGGGCACCGCACATGCCGCCGACGCCCAGCGCATCGGCTCGACGCCCGCCACCGGCCGCATCGTACCCGATCAGCTCGATGCTGAGCAGCGCGCCGGCTATCGCGCCGTGTTCCAGAGCATCCGCGGCCAGAAATGGCTGGACGCGCAGATCCAGCTCGATTCGATGAAGCCTGGGCCCCTTCACGCCCTTGCCCGCGCTGAACTGCTCACTGCCAAGGGGTCGCCCAAGGCCGATCTCGATCCGCTGATGAAGCTGCTGAGCGAAGCGCCTGAACTGCCCCAGGCGCAGCAGATCGCGGTGCTGGCCAGTTCGCGTGGCGCCGTCGGCCTGCCCCCGCTGCCCGAGGCCCGCAAGCTCACCTGGATCGACGGCGCCCCTGCCCGCCTGCGCGCCAAGAGCATCAAGAGCGACATGATCGCCGGCGAGCTCGCGATCCGCATGCAGCCCTTCGTGAAGGCCGATGACGGCGTCTCCGCCCAGGCACTGCTCGAATCGATGCAGAACCTGTCTCCCGACGCGCTGACCGAGTGGCAGCAAAAGGTCGCCTGGATGTATTTCCTGGCGGGCGACGACAATAATGCCCGCGCGATGGCGACCAAGGCCTCGACCGGCACCGGCGACTGGGCCGTGCAGGGCGACTGGGTCGCGGCACTCGCCGCGTGGCGGCAGCGCGACTGCACCGCCGCCGGGCAAGGCTTCACCAGAGTGGCCGCGCGCGCCAGCGATATTGAGCTTCGCGCGGCCGGGCTGTACTGGGCATCGCGCGCCGACATGCAGTGCGGTCGCCCCGACCTGGTCGAAGGCCGGCTGAAGAACGCCGCCCAGTATCGCGAAACTTTTTATGGCCTCCTCGCGCGCCAGACGCTCGGCATTCACGATCCCGCCGCCCGCCAGGCCGATACCCTGCTCGCCGGTGACTGGCAGACACTCGCCCGTCGCCCGAACATCCGGGTCGCCGCGGCCCTGGTCGAAATCGGCGAGAATGGTCTTGCGGACGCGGTGATCCGCCAGCAGGCGCGAATCGGCGACACCTCCGAATTCCCGGCGCTTGTCAGGCTGACCGGTGCGCTCAACCTGCCCAGCACCGTCGTCTGGCTCTCGCATAACGGGCCGGTCGGGGCGACGCCGCCGGTCGAATCGCGCTATCCCGCACCGAACTGGACGCCCGATGGCGGCTGGCGTGTCGACAAGGCCCTGGTGTTCGCCCACACGCTCCAGGAATCCCGGTTCCGCACCGACGTGGTCAGCCCGGCCGGCGCCTATGGCCTGATGCAGGTCCGCCCCGGCGCCGCGACCGATATCGCGCGCAAGCAGGGCCGCAGCTTCGATCGCTCGGCGCTGAGCAATCCGGGCACCAACATGGAAGTCGGCCAGAGCTACCTTGAGCAATTGCGCGACCAGGCGTGCACGGGCGGCCTGCTGCCCAAGGTGATCGCAGCCTATAATGCCGGCCCGGTCCCGGTCGAGGCATGGAACGCCCAGGCCCGCGATGGCGGTGATCCGCTGCTCTATATCGAATCGATCCCTTATTGGGAGACGCGCGGCTACGTCATCACCGTGCTGCGCAACTACTGGATGTATGAGGGGCAGACCGGAAAGCCCAATTCGCCCAGCCGCGTCGCCCTGTCGCAAGGCCTGTGGCCGCGCTTCCCCGGCATGGCCGGCGCAAGCGCCGTTCGGCTCAGCTCGAGCGCGCTGAATCCCGGCACGTCCACCAATTTCAAGGCCATCAGCTCGGTATCGGTCCCGGCATCGGTCGCCAGTGCCAATTGACGAGAACGCCGCCTTCCTGCCGGTCAGGATCGCGGTGCTCACCATCTCCGACAGCCGCGGCCTCGCCGACGACCGGTCGGGAGACATTCTTGTCGAGCGGCTGAAGGCAGCGGGCCATATCCTTGCCGACCGCGCCATCGTCACCGACGACGTCTCGTCGATCGTCAGCCGCCTCCACGCCTGGATCGATGAACCGCAGGTCGATTGTGTGATCACCACCGGCGGGACCGGCGTAACCGGGCGCGACGTGACGCCCGAGGCGATCGAGCGAGTCCAGGACAAACCCATTCCCGGCTTTGGCGAACTGTTCCGCTGGCTCAGCTACCAAATGATCGGCACCTCAACCATCCAGTCGCGCGCCTGCGCCTGCGTCACCCGCGGCACCTATATCTTCGCGCTGCCCGGATCGACCGGCGCGGTGAAGGACGGGTGGGACGGTATCCTCAAGGACCAGCTCGACAGCCGCCACCGGCCCTGCAACTTCGTCGAGCTGATGCCGCGCCTGCTTGAACGCTGACAGGGTTCAGCTGGTCGAGCCTTTCGGCTTTCCGCCCCCCGCCGCTTCGCGCTTCTCCCTTATGAAACCGGAAAGATCCGAATCCATCGACGCGTACCAGTCGATATAGTCCTTGAAATTGTCGTAGGTCATTTTGCCCAGGGCCGACACGTAGAGAGATTCGGCAAGGTCGCCGTCGCTGTCGATGGTGACCTTCAGGAAGCGCTTCTTCGCATTCCACTCATTCGCCATGGCGACCGAGAAGAAGGGCTCCTTCTTGAAATAGCTGTAGAATTCGAAGGAATTGCAGCCGGCGTCATTGGTGCAGCCATAGAATGTCAGCTGGAACCAGCTGCCATTGGCGCCGCTCTCGATATAGCTGCTGCCGTCGTCGCCCTTCTTGATCTCAGCCTTGTACCCGGCCTCCTGGAGAAGCGCGGCGACATTCTTCACGCTGCTGACATCGACCACCCGGTCGGCGGCCATGCCCGCCGACGGGACCGCCATCGCCGCCAGCCCCAGCGCATACAGCCCTATCTTCATGTTCCTGCCCTCCCGACGCCAGTTCGATACCGAGCCGACCATATGTCGCCCGAAGGCGACACGCCAGACGCGCTATGCCTTGTCGGCATCCGGCTGCATCGCCGCGAGTTCATGGCCAGCCGGATCACGAAAATGGAAGCGCCGCCCGCCCGGAAAGGCGAAGATCGGCATCGTAATGGTTCCACCCGCGGCGCCGACCGCGACCTCGGCCGCTGCGAGATCGTCAACCTCGATCACCGGCAGCAACTGCGCCGTATGCTGCGACGTATCGCCGTCAAGGCCCAGATCGGTATCCCCCGTCGTCGTCGCTGCATATGCGGGTCCGAAATCGGTGAAGGTCCAGCCAAAGGCTGACGCATAAAAGGCTTTAGCCGCCGGGACATCGGCCACCGGTAGCTCCACATAATTCAAGCGCGCCATATCGCCTCCTTGTTCTTGATATGTTCTTACCGATGAACTACGCTCAGTCAATGGCAAAATCCCGTCCCGTCCGCGGCGCGACGCAAAACCGGGAAAGCGTCAGATTCAACCTGCCCGAGCGGGATGCGGATGGCGACTGGCTCGACAATCGCGAGCTGCTCGACGAGGGACCTCCGCCGTTACGCACCACCGTGACGGTCGAGAAACCGCGTACGATCATTACCCGCAACACCTCGCCCGACATCGGTTTCGATCGCTCGATCAACCCGTATCGCGGCTGCGAGCATGGCTGCATCTACTGCTTCGCGCGACCGACTCATGCCTTCCACGACCTGTCGCCCGGCCTGGATTTCGAAAGCAGGCTGTTCGCCAAGCCGGAAGCGCCTGCACTGCTTCGCGCCGAACTGGCGAAGCGCGGCTATGTCGTTCGACCGATTGCGTTCGGGACCAACACCGACCCCTATCAGCCGATCGAGGCCGACTGGCGGATCACGCGGCAATGCATCGAGATATTGTCCGAAACCGGCCATCCGCTGACGATCACCACCAAATCCGACCGGGTCGTCCGCGATATCGATCTGCTGGCGCCGATGGCGGCAAGGGGGCTCTCGGCAGTGGCGGTGTCCATCACATCGCTCGATCCGCGTATCGCGATGACGGTCGAGCCCCGTGCCCCTACCCCGCCGCGGCGCCTCGCGGCTGTGCGCAAGCTCGTCGACGCGGGCATCCCGACCTATGTCTCGATCGCGCCGGTTATTCCGGCGATCACCGACCACGAGCTCGAGCATCTGATCGAGCGCGCGGCCGAGGCTGGCGCGTACGGCGTCACCTTCCTGCCGGTCCGCCTGCCCTATGAAGTAGCCCCACTGTTCAGGGCGTGGCTTGACGAACATTTTCCAGATCGCGCCGGCAAGGTCATGGCGACGATCCAGTCGATCCGAGGCGGGCGCGACAATGATCCGCAATTCCATAGCCGGATGCGCGGCAGTGGCCCCTGGGCTGAACTGTTGAGGACACGCTTCAAGATCGCATGTCGCAAACATGGCCTGGTCCGCGAATGGAAACAGCTTCGCACCGATCTCTTCCGCCCGCCGCCAGGCCGTCAGGGTGAATTGTTCGGCTGAATCTCACAATGTCGTGACAATGTGGCCCACGCCATCTTCATCGCCTTAACTTCGCCTTAGCGGTCTTCATGATATGACCATTGGCGGAAACAGGAGTTTATTCGCCGGCGCCGCTTTCTCCTTGGATCACGAGCGTCTCTATCATTGCGGACAGGTTTTCAATGGGAGGAGTTGGTGGCAGAAACGACCTCGAACGATCGGCCGTCGAACGACAAGCGCGCCGGCGACCGCCGCAAGGAACAGGACCCGCTCTATACCGGCGAGGAGCGCCGCAAGGGCGACCGACGCAAAAGCGAGTCCTGATCCCGTTTTATCGTTTCAGGGGGGCACCGCCGGGCCGGGCCTCAGTCGCCTCGTCAGCGGGCACCCGCACAGCACCCGGCCGGCCATTGCCACGGGACGGACCAGTCGACAGTCGCGGCAATTCGCTACGCTCGATCTTCCCGTCGCCATTCTTGTCGAGCATCGCAAAGCGGACATCGGCAGCGTGCTGGAATTCCGCCGCATCGACACCGCGGTTGAAGTTCGTGTCGGCAATCGTCACCGGCTCGGGAAAGTCGAAATAGCTGTAACGCGCCGCGCCCTGCTTGCCATAGGTGACCCGGGTCTCGCCACTGCCCTGGGCGCTGCTCTGACTAGTATCGGCTCCGCCGCCACCGCCATGACGCCCACCACCACCACCGCCTCTACCACCGCCGCCGCCCCCGCCGCGATGCCCGCCTCCGCTCCGGCCGCCGCCGCTGCCCGAAAAACGCCCGGCGCCGCCATCCCCGCCACCGACGCGGATCTCGGGCGCCAGCACCGTCTCGTAATATTCGATGTCATCGGGATCGATCTCGCCGTCATGGCCACGATCGAGCACGGCGAAGAAACGCGACGCGTCCTTCGAGAATTCAGCGCGGCTCAACGCCCCGTCATGGTCAGTATCGGCATTCTGGAACCAGATATCCTGCGGATCGATGCCGCCGCGTTCGCTGCGGAATGGCTCTCCCATCGGGCTGATGAACAACCGCCCGCGCGCACTTGCGCTTTCAGCGCCGCCGCCATGGAAGCCCCCAGGAGGGCGCCCGTGCCTGAATTTTGGCTGCTGGCTCCCGGCGCAACCCGCCGTCAGGAGGGCCAGAGATGTGAGGAAGACAAGGCGCATGACTTACCCGCTCGCTTGAGGAGCTCCCGGATCCCCAACAAGCGAACCAGTCTATGGCAATTTCAAGGTCCAAAGGCCCGAAACGGTCCCTGATAAGCGGGCGTCGCAGCAATGCGTCCGATCTCCGCCTGGAGCAGGTCAGCGAGATGCTTGTGATCCTTCAGCGAGGGATGCCAGTCGCAGCCCTCCAGATCGAGCCTCTCGAAATGGATAGTGGAGACCCGCCCCGGCGCCTTGCTCCCGAGCTCGTCCGCAACCTGCCGGACATCGGCGATGAACGCGTCGGCACCCATCAGGATCAGCCGCGCGTTCGGCTCGCGTGCCATCAGGTCGCGCGCGAAACCGAGATAGCGCGCGCGATAGGCGGTGTGGAGCGCAGCCTGGCTCGCCCAGGGCTCGCCCGCCTGGAGAGGCGTGGAGAAGTCGTTGGTACCGAGATTGACGACGATGAACTGCGGATGCCAGCCACGGGGATCGATCTCGACGGGCGCCGGATCTTTCGGGATAAGGCGCTGGTAGAGCCCCGGCATGCTCTCGCCGGGTCGGCTTCCGCCATAATTGCGGACCATGCCGAAACCAGAATAGGCGTTGACCCGATAGTCCGCCCCCAGTCGACGCGCGACGATTGGCCCAAAGGCCCGTTGCGTGTCGGTGGTGTCCCGCACCTGGGCGGTCGTGCAAATCCTTCCGGGCGACGCATTGCCGTAACCGACCGTATAGGAATCCCCGATGAACTCGATCTGCCGGCCGGTCCGCCCCGGAGGCGAGAGCGGAACCCCCTCCCCGGCCGCGAAGATGCCGAACAGACGACTCTCGTCGTTCTGGGTTTCGCCGAGCTTTTCGAGGCGAACGCTGTGCTCGCCATCGCCAAGGCCATCGATTCGCGCGTCGACCTGCCCGGTCCGTGTGAAGCTCGCTTTCTCGACCCCGTCGATCAGCAGGCGCAACCGGTCGGCTCCGTTTCGGAGCCTGACAGTCAGGCCGTTGCCCTTGAAGCGCCCCTCGAAATAAACCCCCGGCCAGCCGAAGCGCATCGATCCATCCGTGTCGACAACCACACGACCGCCGACATAGAGCGGGACAGGCGCCGGCTGCTTCTTCTCCGCGCAAGCCGAGGCAGTTGCCAGAAGGAGAATGAGAACGCCGGCAAGAGGCCCGGGCTTCTCCCTGACAACCCTCATGCCTTGCCGGCGCGGCACTTCATCAGCGGCTGGATACGGGTGCCGAACATTTCTACCCCTTCGATGAAATCATCGAAAGTAAGCAGCACGCCGCCCGTATTCGGCACCTCCGCCATCTCGTCGAGCATCCGCGCCACGCTTGCATAGCTGCCCACCAGCGTGCCCATGTTGATGTTCACGGCCCCCTCCGGCGCCGCGAGCTGGCGGACATTGGTGGTGGGGTTGTGCTTGTCAGCCGCGCCCTGGTCCGCGAGCCAGGCGATCGCGTCGATATCGACCCCGTCATTATAGGATTTCCACTTGGCCATCGCCTCCTCGTCGGTTTCGGCGGCGATGATCATGATCAGCACGAAGACCGAGACGTCCCGGCCCGTCCTTGCGGTCGCGACGGCGAGGCGATCATTGTTGAAGGCGAAGGCCTTGGGCGTGTTGACCCCCTTGCCGAGGCAGAAGGCATAATCAGCCCATTTCGCCGAGAAGGCGAGGCCGGCATCGGACGACCCGGCGCAGATGATCTTCATGTCGCCGGTCGGCGTCGGCCTGACTCGGCAATCCTCCATCTGATAATATTGGCCTTTGAAGTCCGACACGCCTTCGGCCCAAAGCTCACGCAGAATGTGAGCATATTCGTCCAACATCTGGTAACGGTTTCTAAAATGCTCATCGCCGGGCCACATGCCCATCTGGCTGTACTCTGGCCGCTGCCAGCCGGTGATCAGGTTGAGCCCGAAGCGCCCGTGGCTGATCGAATCGATCGTGTTGCACATCCGCGCAGCGAAGGCGGGCGGGATGACGAGCGTCGGGCAGGTCGCGTAGATCTTGATCTTCTCGGTGACGGCGGCAAGCCCGGCCATCAGCGTGAAGCTCTCCAGCCCATATTCCCAGAACTCGGTCTTGCCACCGAAACCGCGCAGCTTGATCATCGACAGGAGAAAATCCAGTCCATGCTTTTCCGCGCTGAGCGCGATCTCCTTGTTCATGTCGAAGCTCGGCTTGTACTGCGGCGCGTTCTCCGAAATCAGCCAGCCATTGTTGTTGATGGGCACGAAAACGCCGACTTGCATGTGCTTAGCTCCCCAGAAAATCGAGCACGATGGTGTTGAAGCGATCCGGATCGGTGACGTTGCAGGCATGGCCGCCCCACGGCATCGCGACGCGCGTCACGTCCCCCAGGCGCTGGGCAAGCAATGCCGAACAGTGTGATGGCACGAGCATGTCGTCTTCCGACACCAGCAGCAGGATGTCGGCGGCGATATCGGACGGCAGTTCGAACGCCCTGGCCGCCGCAATCCGCTTCTCGAGAATCTTCGCGGGCGGGAAATGGGCAAGTTGGTGGGCGCCCTCCGCATCGAGGCGCGCGACATTCTTCGATAGCCAGTTGGCCGGGTAGAGGAAGAAGGGCTGCGCTCGGACATAGGCTGCCGGCCCGCTCTTGTGCAGCAGCTCGAGCCGCGTCTCGAAGCATCGCTCGAAGTGCGGATCGAGAGTAGCCCAGCCATTGACGACGACGATCCTCCCGATCCCGGGGAATATCCGTGCGAGTTCGAGCCCGATCAGTCCGCCCAGCGCATGGCCGACGAAATGCGCCTGCCCGATCCCTAACTCCTCGAGCAGCGCCAGCACATCGGCTGCCATGGTCGCGACGGTGACGCCGTCGGGCAGCGATCGTTCGCTCCGTCCCGTGCCGCGATGATCGTAGAGCAGCAGCCGATACCGTGCACCGAGCGCCG
The DNA here is from genome assembly GCF_028473665.1 of Sphingomonas sp. QA11. Taxonomy (GTDB): domain Bacteria; phylum Pseudomonadota; class Alphaproteobacteria; order Sphingomonadales; family Sphingomonadaceae; genus Sphingomonas; species Sphingomonas phytovorans. Next base: position 1,936,874 of record NZ_CP098774.1, read on the forward strand.
CCAGGTTCGGCTCCCAGTATCCCGCCGAGCCCCCCATTCCGGGCGAGAGGATGAGCACCTCCCCGTCCTGGACACCATGCCATTCATACCAGAGCCCGGCGGCCTCCATCAGCCGATATGCGCCACGCTGGCGATCTCGACGAGGCAATCGGCCTTCACCAGATCGCATTTGATGCAATAGCGCGCCGGCTTCGCGCCTGGGAAATATTCGGCATAGACCGCGTTGAAAGCAGCGTAGTCAGCCAGGTCCTTCAGGAAGATATGGTTCATCGCCACATCGGCCAGTGTCGCGCCGCCCGCCTCCAGCGTGATCCGGATGACGTCGAGCACGTGGCGGGTCTGGGCCGCGACGTCGCCGACATGCAGCACTGCCCCGCCCTCGCCCAGCGCCAGCACGCCGGAGACATAGACAGTGTTTCCGGCCCTGGCACCGGCGGAATAGGGTGCGATCGGGGTCGGGAACTGGGGCGGATTGATCGGTTCGAACGGCATCGCATTACTCCTTGGGGGTCTGGCCGAAGCTGCCGCAGAAATCGGCGACGGTGGAAACCCAGCCGAAGAATTTCTCGACATTGTAGACCGTCGCCTGCTGAATGAACTCCGGCCCCAGGTGATGCGTGGCATCCTCCAGCATCACGCCGAAATATTCGAGATGGAAGCCGTCGCGCAGGGTCGATTCCACGCAGACATTGGTCGCGATGCCGACGAACACGATGTTGCGGATCCCCCTCGCGCGGAGCGTGCTGTCGAGCTGCGAATTGAAGAAGGCGGAATAGCGGGTCTTGTGCAGGCTGATGTCGCCCGGCTGCGGCTTCAGCGCATCGACCAGTTCATAATCCCATCCGCCGCGCGCGAGCAGCTTGCCGGCGAGTTCAGGGCGCCTGCGCATCGTCTTCAGCGCATTCGACTTGTGCCAGTTGGGCGATCCCGGCCCACCCGCCTCGACATAATCGGGGTCCCAGCCATTCTGCAGATAGATCACCTGCACGCCGGCGCGACGCGCGGTGTCCAGCACGGTGGCGATCTTGCCGATCGTGCCGGCGGCCCCCGAAATGTCGAATCCCGCCTGATCGACATAGCCCCCGGGGGAGGCATAGGCATTCTGCATGTCGATCACGACAACGGCGGTCTCGGTCGGCGACAGGCGTAGTGCCTCGGGCCGGGCGGGCAGCGTCACCGCACCCGTCGCACTCCCCACATCCACCGTCGTGCCCTCGTCCGCCACGCGCCAACTCCCTGAAACCAGCCGGGGAGCTTGAACCAGTCGGGCTTCACCCGCAAGCCGGGCTTGTTCACCGCGTCTGCTTTGCCCATGATGCCGGTCGGGTCGCTTTCCAACGAGGGAGCGCACGCATGTTTTCAATGGACAATCTGGTTCTGCAGCTGGGCTACGCCCTGCTCGTCGTCGCGCTGCTGGCGCGAACGACACGGCGAATGCGAATGCTAATCGGGGTTGCGGCGATCGCGATACTGGCGAACGCGATCCTGCGGGCCGATCCTGTGGCGGCCGGCCTGATGCTGGTCCTGCTCGCAATCTGGATCGTCAAGCTTTGGGGGGACCGCCGGAAGGACAGGAAAATCCGCTTTACCCCGATGGAGGAGGCGATGCGCCGCACCTTTCTCCACACGCTGCCGCGCGATGCGGCACGGGAGTTCATCGATCTCGGCCTGTGGCTGCGCGGCCGGGCCAATGACGTGCTGACAAGCGAGGGCGAGCCAATCGCCAATCTCTACTACCTCGTCAGCGGCGAAGCCCGGGCGACAATCCAGACGCGGGAGATCGGCATCTGGCGCACCGGCGATCTGATCGGCGAAGCAACCATTTTATCCGGTGACGATGCCACGGCCACCGTCACGCTGATCGGCCCCTGCACTTTCTGGTGCGCCTCGACGCCCACGATGAGACGCTTCCTCAACGACCATGAGGGGCTGCGCAGCGCGATCGAACGAAGTCTCTCCAATGCCGTCAAGGACAAGCTGCACACCCCCAATCTCGCCATCGCGAAGGGGATCGGCTGACATCCTCCGCCCTGAGGGAAAGTCGAAGCGTGACGCCGGTCACGCGCATGGCATCCGGCGCTGCCCTATCCCGCGCTCATCGAGCGAAAGGAAATGGACCATGCATATTGAGAACGGCATCATCGGCAGCGTCACGCTGGCCTTCTCGGTCGCGTCCTTCTACCTGTTCTTCAGGAACGCGATCAGCACGAAACCGGAGCCGGCCGACATCGCAGAACGCGTGCGGGAGCTGGCCCCTGGGCTTGACCTGCCGGCAATCATCAAGGCAATCGCCGATGCCTTCTCCAATCTTCGGCCAAGTCTGTCCGCGCTGCTTGGTTCGATCCTGTTCCTGCTGATGTCGGGCGCAGCTGTTGGCGTCTACAAGATTGCCGGGTAGCCGAGCCGCCACAACGCTCCCCTAGGCAACCGCCAGCTTGTAATCCTTGAATCGCGCCCGCAGTTCGGTCTTGAGCAGCTTGCCGGTCGCCGTGTGGGGCAGGTCGTCGACGAAGACGATCTCGTCGGGCAGCCACCATTTGGCGACATGGCTGGCCAGATGCGCCGTGATCTCGGCCGGGGTCACCGCGCTGCCTGGCTTGCGGACCACCAGCAACAGCGGGCGTTCGTCCCATTTGGGATGATAGATACCGATCGCCGCGGCTTCGGCCACGCCCGGGCAGCCGACAGCGGCGTTCTCCAGATCGACCGAGCTGATCCATTCGCCGCCGGACTTGATCACGTCCTTGGCGCGATCGGTGATCTGCATCGTGCCGTCGGGATGGAGCACCGCCACGTCGCCAGTATCGAACCAGTTGTCGGCGTCCACCGCATCGGCATCGGCCTTGAAGTAGCGCTTGACCACCCAGGGGCCACGGATCTGGAGGCGGCCCGAACTGAGCCCATCGCGCGGCAGCACGACATCGTCGTCGTCAACGACGCGCAGTTCAACGCCGAACGGAATCTGCCCCTGTTTCGAGACATGATCGAGTTGCTCGGACAAGCTCATCTCGTCCCAATGCGCTGGCGGGAAGCCCGCCGTGCCGATCGGAGAGGTCTCCGTCATGCCCCAGAGATGCTTCACCGTCACGCCCATGCCCATGATCCGCTCGATCATCGCGCGCGGCGCAGCCGATCCGCCGATCGTCACCTGCTGCAGATATCTCGGCTCCTCGCCCGTCGCGTCCATATGCTGGAACATCGACAGCCAGACAGTCGGCACGCCCGCCGAATGAGTCACCTTCTCCTGGTTCATCAGCCGGCACAGGACGACGGCATCGTTGACCGCCGAATACACGAACTTTGCACCCGACAATGCCCCGGCAAAGGGCAGGCCCCAGGCAGCGGCGTGGAACATCGGCACGATCGGCAGCACCACCGCGCGCGGCGACAGGTTGAACACCCAGGGCGCCACCTCCGCCATGGCGTGGATCATCGTCGAGCGGTGCTGGTAGAGGACGCCCTTCGGGTTTCCGGTCGTACCGCTGGTATAGCAAAGCATGCAGGGATCGCGCTCGGGGCCCTCCACCCAGACATAGTCGCCGTCCTCCCGCGCGATCAGCGCTTCGAAACCGTCCCCCTCTGACTCATGCGGGTCGAACACCACATAATGCTCGATGCTGGTCCATTGCGACTTTAGCCGGTCGACAAGCGGCTGGAACACCCTGTCGTAGAAGAGAACGCGGTCGTCAGCATGGTTGGCGATATAGACGAGCTGTTCATCGAACAGCCGCGGGTTGATGGTGTGGATCACCCCGCCCATGCCGATCGCGCCATACCAGGCGACGAGGTGGCGGCTATGATTCATGCCCAGGGTACCGATACGGTCGCCGGGCTTACAGCCCATCTTCTCAAGAGCTTGTGACAGCTTCCTCGAATCACGTGCGATACCGGCCCAGTTCGTCCTGGTCTCCTTGCCATCGGCCCAGACACTGACGAGTTCCCGGCTGCCATGCTCCCGCTCGGCATGGTCCAGCAATCGCGGCACGCGCAACTCGAAATCCTGCATCCCACCCAACATTCAGCTCTCCCGCCTCGTTCTTGTGGTCATTGTCGTCCGCTTTGCGCGTGTTTGTACAGCCTTGGCCTGTCTTGACCGAAACAGCCGATACGAGCGTCAGGGATGTGTCGCGTATCGTCAAGCCAGACACGGATCGGCAACACACAGCACCCACCGGAGAACCCGCCTCGCGATCAGCCGACGAGAGCCAGTTTCGTCTCGGAGGTCTTCAGCACCACGTTGCTCACCCCTGGCAGATGTTCGATCCGGGCGGCAAGTTCGCCGTCGAGCAGGAAATCCCGGCCCAGCAGCACGCGAGCCGCACCCCCGTCAGGAAGCGCGGCATTGGCCCATACTTCGCCCCGTGCCCCGCGAACTTCAGCCAGCAACGCGCCAAGCGCCGCCATCGCCGCCGGCGTTTCCACTGACAATTCGACCACGAAACGCGCCGTATTGGCGAGCGTCTCGAACGGCTGGATGCGCTTGATGCTCACGCGCGGACTGTCTTCGCCGGGCCGGCGGTCCAGTTCCACCGTGATCAACCCGCAGCCGCCGTTGCGCGCCGCCTCCTCCAGGTCGGCCGCCACCCCATCGTCGAAACAGGTGGCGATGAACTGCCCCGAAGGATCGGACAAGGTCGCCATCATGTACCGCTTGCCCCTGGCCGAGGTCCGCCACCGCGCGTCCTCGACCAGGGCCGCCATCGTCGCCCCGGCGCGCGTGCCGTCATCGGGAATGGAAAGTTCACCCAGCGCGGCATAGCTCCGCGCGCCGTGCATCTTGGCAAGGTGCGAATGACGATCGACCGGGTGGGCCGAGAAATAGAAGCCGAATGCCTCCTTCTCCTGCTCCATCCGCTGCGCGAGCGTCCAGCGGGCCGACAGCGGCAACTTGATCGCCGGTTCGACAGCGTCTGCCGTACCGAAGAGGCCACCCTGCCCGCTGGTGCGCATGTCGTGGACCCGCGCGGCGGTCGCGAGGATCGTCTCGGCGGTCGCGAAGATGCCCGCACGGTTCGGATCGATCGAATCGAACGCCCCGGCCGCCGCCAGCGTTTCAAGCTGGCGTTTGTTCAGCAGGCGCGGGTCGACGCGGCGGGCAAGCTCGTCAAGCGTGTCGAACGCCCCATTCTCGTCGCGCTCGGCGACGAGCTTCTCCATCGCGCCCTCGCCCACGCTCTTCAGCGCGGCAAGCGCGTAGCGCACCGCCAGGCCGTCCTCGGTGCTCTCGACCGAGAATTCTGCCTCGCTGCGGTTGATGTCAGGCGGCAGGCAGGCAACGCTCATGCGCCGCATGTCATCAGTGAAGACGCCAAGCTTGTCGGTCAGCGCCATGTCGAAACACATCGAGGCGGCGTAGAATTCCTCAGCATAATGCGCCTTCAGCCACGCCGTCTGATAGGCGAGCAGGGCATAGGCAGCGGCGTGCGACTTGTTGAAGCCGTATCCGGCGAACTTGTCGATCAAGTCGAACAGCTCGTTCGCCTTGCCTGCCGGGATCTTGTTGACCGCTAGGCACCCCTCGACGAACCCGGCACGCTGCGCGTCCATCTCTGCCTTGATCTTCTTGCCCATCGCGCGGCGCAGAAGGTCGGCCTGACCCAGGCTGTAGCCAGCCAGGATCTGCGCCGCCTGCATCACCTGTTCCTGATAGACGAAGATCCCGTAGGTCTCGGACAGGATCCCTTCGAGCAGGGGATGCGGATAGGTGATCTCCTCGCGCCCGTTCTTGCGCGCGCCGAAGCTCGGGATATTGTCCATCGGGCCGGGGCGGTAGAGCGAGACGAGCGCAATGATGTCGCCGAAATTGGAGGGGCGCACGGCCGCAAGCGTGCGTCGCATGCCTTCCGATTCGAGCTGGAACACGCCGACCGTGTCGCCCTTCTGGAGCAGCTTGTAGACGCCTTCGTCGTCCCATTCGAGCGCGTCGAGATCGACGACGATGTTGCGGTTCGCGAGCAGGTCGATCGCCTTCTTGAGCACCGACAGGGTCTTCAGGCCGAGAAAGTCGAACTTCACCAGCCCTGCGCCCTCGACATATTTCATGTCGAACTGGGTGACCGGCATGTCGGAGCGCGGATCGCGGTAGAGCGGCACCAGCTCGGCGAGCGGCCGGTCGCCGATCACCACGCCTGCGGCATGGGTCGAGCTGTGCCGCGGCAGGCCTTCTAGCTTCATGGCCAGGTCGAGCAGATGCTTCACCCCGCCATCGCTCTTGTATTCGGCCAGCAGTTCCGAGACGCCGTTCATCGCGCGCTCGAGCGTCCAGGGATCGGTGGGGTGGTTGGGCACCAGCTTGGCCAGGCGATCGACCTGGCCATAGCTCATCTGGAGAACGCGGCCGGTATCCTTGAGCACCGCGCGAGCCTTCAGCTTTCCGAACGTGATGATCTGGGCCACCTGGTTGCGGCCATATTTTTCCTGGACGTAGCGGATCACCTCGCCACGCCGGGTTTCGCAGAAGTCGATGTCGAAGTCGGGCATCGATACGCGTTCCGGGTTGAGGAACCGTTCGAACAGCAGGCCGAGCTTCATCGGATCGAGATCGGTGATGGTCAGCGACCAGGCGACGACCGAACCGGCGCCCGATCCACGGCCCGGTCCGACCGGGATGTCATGGTCCTTCGCCCATTTGATGAAGTCGGCGACGATCAGGAAATAGCCTGGGAAGCCCATCTGGATGATGACGTCGAGCTCGAATTCCAGGCGCTTGCGGTAAGCGTCGCGCCAGTCCTCCTCTGCCACCGCCTCCCCGGCGGCGACTGGAGCATGCGCCGAAAGCTCCTCGATCCGCTTGAGCCGCTTCTCCAGCCCCTCCCGCGCATCGTGACGCAGCGCCTCGGCTTCGGCCGCCGGATCGCCAGCAAGGCTGGGCAGGATCGGCTTGCGATACGGGGCCATCACCGCGCAGCGCTGCGCGACGACCAGGGTGTTGGCGATCGCCTCGGGCAGGTCCTCGAACAGCAGGCGCATGTCCTTGGCCGGCTTCATCCAGGCGTCGGGGGAACTGCGCGGCCGGTCCTCGCTCGCGATATAGGTCGAATTGGCGATGCACAGCATCGCATCATGCGCATTGCCGAAATCCTGGTCGGCGTAGCAGCAGGGGTTGGTCGCCACGATCGGCAGGTCGCGCGCATAGGCGAGGTCGAGCAGCCCGGCCTCCGCCCTGCCCTCGGTCTCGTCGAGCCGACGGACCAGCTCGATATAGAGCCTGTCGCCGAACAGGTGCTGGAGGCGATCGGCATAGGCCAACGCCCGTTCCGTCTGCCCTTCCGCGATCAACCGGGTCAGCCCGCCCTCGCCGCCGGCGGTCAGCGCGATCAGCCCAGCGGTCCTGCCTTCGAGCGCGGCGAAATCGACGTGCGGCGACAATTCGAGCGGCCGATCAAGGTGGGCGCGGGACACGAGCGCGCAGAGATTCTGATAGCCGGTCTCGTCCTGCGCGTAGAGCGCGATCCAGTCGACCGGCGCTTCGATGCCGTCGGGCATATCCGGTCGCGCGATCCCAAGCATCGTGCCGATGATCGGCTGCACCCCCGACGATTTGCAGGCATCCGAATAGGCCATCGCCGCATAAAGGCCGTTGCGATCGGTCAGGGCCGCTGCGGGGAAACCCAGTTCCTGCACGCGCTTGGCGATCGCCTTGGGTTCGATCGCGCCATCGAGCATCGTGTAGGACGAAAAGATACGTAGAGGCACGAAAGCTGAATGCGGCATTCAACGACTATGGGTGTCCAGGCCGATTCGGGAAAGCCTTGTGCGCCGGATTAGCTGTGGATTGCGATCCATGTCATGACAATGTAAATGATTGTCATGACATTAACTATCCACAAAGAAGCGGATCGCGTGGCCTTCTGGCACGATCGCGTATCGCAGGTGCTGCAGGGCGACCTTGAGCGCCGGTTCGCGGCATTCGGCGTGACACCTTCGCAATACCGCCTGCTCGCGGCGCTGGCGCGGCATGATGCCGATACCGTTAGAGGCCTTGCTTCCTCCCTGCGGCTCGACGGCGCGGCGGTCACGCGCCTTGCCGACCGGCTTCAGGCCAAGGGGCTGGTGGTGCGTGCCGCCGATCCGACTGATGGTCGATCCGTGCGGCTCTCGCTCAGCGAAGCGGGCGCCGATCTGGTGCCGCTGCTCGACGCCGAGGCGAGCGCGCATGAACGGGCCTGGTTCGGATCGCTCAGCTTCGCCGAATTGCGCCAGTACAAGCTCACCCTTGCCAAGCTGCTCAAGCGGGCGGGTGACGGACCTGATGAGGTCTGGTTACGACGGGAACTCTATTGAAGCCGATCCTTCCTGAAGGCCGGTTTCAGCAGAGTAGCCGTTCAGCCCTGATGCTGACGCAGCTTCTCGATATCGCTTTCGATATCCTCGGGCTTGGTGGTCGGTGCGTAGCGTGCGATCGCCCTGCCACTGCGATCGACCAGGAACTTGGTGAAGTTCCATTTGATCGAGGTCGATCCCAGCAAACCGGGCGCGTCCTTCTTCAGCCGCTCGAACAGCGGATCGGCATTCGATCCATTGACGTCGATCTTGGCGAAGACCGGGAAGGTCACGTCATAGGTCAACGTGCAGAAACTGGCGATCTCGGCCGCGTCGCCAGGCTCCTGTGCCCCGAACTGGTTGCATGGGAAGCCGAGCACCTCGAAGCCGCGATCCGCATATTTCCGGTGCAGCGCCTCAAGCCCTTCATATTGCGGCGTGAAACCGCATTTGGAGGCTGTGTTGACGATCAGCAGCACCTGGCCGGCATAAGCGGAGAGGTCCGCCACGCCGCCGTCAGCCGCCTTGACGCTCATCTCGGTGATCGCGGTCATGCCTGCTCCCCTGTCGTTTCGTCAGGAGATAATCGAGTTCTGCGCAAAGCGCGAGCGTTCAGGCCAGCCGGCCCTCGTGCAGCCGCACCACGCGATCCATCTTGAGCGCCATCCGCTCATTGTGCGTCGCGACCAGCGCCGCCGATCCCTCACCGCGCACGAGGCGCAGGAATTCGGCAAGCACCACGTCAGCGGTCGCTTCGTCGAGATTGCCGGTGGGCTCGTCCGCCAGCACCAGCGCGGGCTTGTTGGCCAGCGCGCGCGCCACCGCGACTCGCTGCTGCTCGCCGCCGGAAAGCTGGCTTGGCCGATGAGTCAGCCGATGACCGAGTCCGAGCGCGGTCAGCAACGACTGGGCCCGCTCATCGGCTTCGGCGCGGCTGCGGTCGCGGATGAGCTGGGGCAGCACGACATTCTCGGTCGCGTTGAAATCGGGCAGCAGGTGATGGAACTGATAGACGAAGCCGAGATAGTCGCGGCGCACCATCGTCCGGCCATGCGCGTCGAGTTGCGCCGCCTCTTCCCCGGCAATGCGGATCGATCCGCCGAACCCGCCCTCGAGCAGGCCGACCGCCTGGAGCAGCGTCGACTTGCCCGATCCAGACGGGCCGAGCAGGGCGACGATCTCCCCCTGCCCAACCGCTAGGTCGACACCGCGCAACACCTCGATCGTCGCGTCCCCCTGGGTGAAGCTCCGAGTCAGGCCTGAAACTGCGAGAACCGCCTTACTCATAGCGCAACACCTGTACGGGATCGGTGCTCGCCGCCTTGAACGCCGGATAGAGCGTGGCGAGGAAGGTAAGCAGGAAAGCGATCAGCACGATCGCGATCATCTCGAACGGATCGGTCTTTGACGGCAGGATCGTCAGGTAGCGGATCGTGGGATCCCACAGATTCTGCCCGCTGATCCACTGGACGAAATCGACCACATTCTGGCGGAAGACCAGGAAGGTGAAGCCAAGCACCAATCCCGCAAGGATACCGAGCACGCCGATCGTCGTGCCCACCGTCATGAAGATCCGGATCATCCCAGTCCGCGTCGCCCCCATGGTGCGCAGGATCGCGATGTCGCGCGTCTTCGCCCGCACCAGCATGATCAGCGACGAGGCGATGTTGAACGCCGCGACCAGGATGATGATGCACAGCACGCAGAACATCACGACCCGCTCGATCGCCAGCGCCTCGAACAATTGAGCGTTCATCTGCCGCCAGTCGGCGATCACTGCCCTGCCCGCGACCTTGTCGGCAAGGGGCGCGAGGATTCTCCCCACCCGGTCGGCATCGGCCGTCTGAAGCTCGACCATGCCCACCGAATCGCCCATCATCAGCAGGGTCTGGGCATCCGGCATCGGCATGACGACATAGGCCTTGTCATAGTCATAGACGCCAATCTCGAAGATCGCGCCGACCGTGTAGGAGACGATGCGCGGCACCGTGCCGAACGGGGTGGTCTGCCCTTGCGGGCTGATCAGCGAAATCTCGCTGCCGACCTGTGCGCCTAGCGCCTCGGCCAGCTTCGATCCGATCGCGATTCTGCCGCTGCCGTCGGTGAGGCTGGCGAGCGATCCCATCACCACCTTCGAATTGATCGTCGCGTTGCGGCGGATGTCCTCCACCCGCATGCCGCGGACCAGCACGGCCTCGACCCGGCCGTTATAGCTCGTCATCAGTGGCTGCTCGATCAGCGGCGTTGCGCTGGTCACGCCGGGCGTCGCCTTTGCGAGGTCGACGACGCGGCGCCAGTCGGGAAGCTCGCCGCCAATGCCCTGCACCACGGCGTGGCCGTTCAGCCCGACGATCTTGTCGAACAATTCGGCCCGAAAGCCGTTCATCACGCTCATCACGATCACCAGCGCGGCGACGCCGAGCATGACGGCGCCGAGGCTGAAACCGGCGACGAGCAGGATGAACGCCTCGCCCTTGCCCGGCAGCAGATAGCGGCGGGCGATCATGCGTTCGTAGCGCGACAGGATCATGATGTTCGGAGCAACCCGTCCGTGTAAGATCGACTCGCTCTAGGCTGCACATGCGCGGCTGGCAACTGAAGCCGCGTGTTGCGCAATCGCCACAGGGTCGCCGCAATCCGCCCCACCCTGCCACATTCCCGGTGACAAAGCGCAGGGTCGATCCTAGCGTTGGGCCACTGAGACACAGGCAACGGCCGTGGTTCGGGGAATGCTTTCAGTTCCGCCCATCAGGGTGTGTAGCGGAAGCGGGACAAGGGGGCTGACGAGCAGTCGTCACGCAGGCGCCCGGGCTGGAAACGGTCCGGGCGTTTGGTTTTTCAAAAAACCGCGATCTTTGCTTCAGGCCAATGGCGGCCCATCAAAAAATGGCACTGGTGCTGGCCGCAACCCCGGCGCGCCGGAGTTGCGGTCCTGCGAAACCGTCAGAAGGATTTGCTGATGGTGCCACCAAAGGTGCGCGGGTCACCGGGCTGGCCGACGATCAGGCCGGTGCTGCCCGACTGAGTCGACAACAGTTCGAAATAATCGCGGTTGAAGGCGTTGCGGACCCAGGCGAAGACGTTGAAGTCATTCTTGCGATAGCCCAGGCGGAAGTTCGACAACGAACCTCCCTCGATCCACGTATAGGCCGAAGGCGACGGGTTCGACGAGAAACGCGAGCGATAACTGCCGTCATAGCCGACATAGACCTCGCCGCCGGATCCGCCGACCGGCACATTATATTCGCCGCCGAACGAGAAGGACCATTTGGAGATGCCCGGCAGACGCTGACCCGAGATATCGCAATAAGCGGGGCTACGGCCACCCGGTGTCCCTGCAGGATCGGTGACGCCACCAGGCGCGGTTGCCGTGCCACCTGAAAGCTCGGGTGGGCATGGCGCATTCTTGAAATCGATATATTTGGCGTCCGTGAACGCCCCGTTGACGTACAGGTTGAGTCGCTTGCTTGGCCGGAAACTGGCATCGAATTCCGCGCCGCGCGACCGGACCTTGCCAGCATTGGCAAGATAGCCGCGGATCACATTGATTGCATTATTGTTTACGGTCGCCTGGTAGTCGGTGATGTCGGTCCAGAATCCGGCCAGATTCAAGGTCAGACGACGGTCCAGGAACTGGGTCTTCAACCCCAGCTCATACGCGTTGACCTTCTCCGGTTTCACGGTCTGCGTGGTAAGGTCGACGCCGGTGCTCGTCGAGTTGAGCGGCAGGCCAGAGAGGTTGATGCCACCCGACTTGAAGCTCCGGGAATAGGTCGCATAGCCGTGAACGTCAGGCGAGAAATCGTAGGACAGCGTGACGTCGCCCGACACGTTCCAGGCGCTGAATCTTGGGCTATAGCGCTGCGGGGCCAGCGTGTTGATCTGGTTCTGGAAGGTCGTCCTGGCGGCACTGCCTGCCGGATTGGCGGCGAGCAGGGCGGCGACATTGTCTGCCGTCGCGACAAAATCATACTGGCTGTTATGGAGGCTGACGACCGCATCGTAGAAGCCGGACTTCTTGTCATAGTTTACGCGAAGACCAGGCTGGATGTGCAGCTTGTCCGTCACTGCCCAGTTGAGCTTGCCGAACACCGCGAAGCTGGTGTTGTCGAAATTGATCGTGTTGGTCGAGGTCAGGCCGTTCAGGACATTGGGATTCGATGCATCCGCGCCGGACAGCAGGAAGCGGCTCGCGGCCGAACCCTGGACCTGTGATCCCTGCGTATTGATGGTTTGATGGAAGAAGAAGGCGCCGACCGTGTAATCGAGCTTGTTCTTGCCGTTCGAGGCGAGCCGGATTTCCTGTGAGACCTGCCTCTGCTGCGACGGATTTTGCGATACCGTCGTGATTGGCAAGCCGGTAAAGTCGCGGTCGTTTTGCGGCTGCCAGTCCCAATAGCGCCAGGCGCTGACCGAGGTCAGCGTCGCCGCGCCGACATCCCAATTGGCGACCAGCGAGACACCGCCTATTTCCTGACGGGAATTGATGCTCGCATCGAGGTCGGTAACCCGATCGAACGGATTCTTGCTGGGCGGCGAATAGCCGAAAGCGGCGGCAAGCGCGTCATATTGGCGAGCAAGCGGCCGCTGGGTGCGACCTACGCGCGCATAATATTGCACGCAGCACTCTGGGTTCTGGACGTTGAAGTCACCGGACAGGGTCAGGTCGAGCGTATCGGTTGCTTTCCACAGCAACGCGCCGCGCAGGCCCAGGTTGCGCTGGCGGTGTAGATACTCGTCACTGGTAACGTCGTAGATCGTTCCCTTGCGCGTGGTCGCGGACGCCGATAGCCGCAACGCCAGATTGTCGGCCAGCGGGCCCGAAGCAGAAGCCTTGGCCTGGACGAAGTCGTAATTGCCGCCGCTCACTTCGACCCTGGCCTCTGGCGAGAAGCTCGGCGCGCGCGTGGTGACGTTGAGCGCGCCCGCCGTGGTGTTCTTGCCGTACAGCGTACCCTGCGGGCCGCGCAGCACCTCGACTCGCTCCACATCGACAAAGTCGAAGGTCGAGGCGCCGATCCGGCCGATATAGACGCCGTCGACATAGAAGCCGACGCCCTGCTCGATGCCGTCGTTGGTCAGGCCGAACGGCGCGCCCAGACCACGGATGTTGATCGCCGAGTTGCGCGGATTGCTCGAATAGAATTGCAGCGACGGCAGCTGCTGCTGAAGCCGGTTGACGTTGAATGCGCCGCTCTTCTGCAATTCCTCGCCACCAATCACCGACAGGGCGATCGGCACTTCCTGCACGCGCTCCGTGCGCCGTCGCGCCGTGACGACGATGTCGCCGGCTCCGCCGGATTTCTCCGCAGCCTCATCCTCCGGTGCCTCATCGACCACAGGCGTCGTGACTGCAGCGGTCGCAGCAACCGCTGACGCCGCACCCGCATCAGTGATCACCACCGTCTGGGAGGCGAGCGCAGTCTGGGCAAGCAACAACATGGGCAGAGTGGCGAGCATTGATATCCCCTTTGGGCTCGTTGGTCCGAGTCGCCACTACAATTCCCATCTAATCGCTATGGTTTCACCCCCGGAAGAACTTGCCGAGCGCAAAGCTGAACTTTCGCCCGCGGAAATCAGCCGTTTCACCTCTTGAACCAGCGACGGAACGCCCCAGATCTGCGGTGCGCGGTGCCGATCGGGCCGCGTGAAGACCGGGTGTCGCGCCGTAGCGGACACCATGACGACCATCTCGCTTTGAATTGAGGAGACTCACATGCGTCAGTTTGATTTGACCCCTTATCGCCGTTCCACCATCGGCTTCGACCGCCTGTTCGACATGCTCGAAGCCAGCGCGCGCCAGTCGGCGGTGGACAATTACCCCCCTTTCAACCTCGAGCGTCTCGCGGAAGACCGTTACCGGATTACGCTTGCCGTAGCCGGCTTCGGTCGCGACGAGATCGAGATTACCGCTCAGCAGAACCTGCTTCAGGTGAAGGGCAACAAGGCCGAGAAGGACGGCGGCACGGCCAATTTCCTGCATCTCGGCATCGCCAACCGCAGTTTCGAGCGCCGTTTCGAGCTGGCCGACTTCGTCCGTGTCGATGATGCGCGGCTCAATGACGGCCTGCTGACGATCGAACTCGTCCGCGAGGTGCCTGAGGCGATGAAGCCCAAGACGGTCGCGATCAAGACGGGCGCGCCGCTCGCCGCGGTCGACGACGGCAGGGACAGCGAAGCGGCATAAGAGCCGTCGCCACTCCAGGCAGAAAGGGCGTCCGGACCATTCCGTCCGGGCGCCCCTTTTTTGTCACATCGCGGAACCCTTGATCCAGATCAACGTTTTAGCGTGAACAGGCTTTGTTCCACGGGGGCTTCAGATGAGAGGGCGAATCGAATCCGTCGAACCGCTGGTCGATTCGGCGCTGCTGACGATCCCGCAGCCGGAAATGAGGCTGGCGGAAAGTCCCGAGGTGGCCACGCTGCACAGGCTGGCCGAACGGTGCCGCCGGCTGGCGACCACCGTCGGGGATCGCCATACCGTCGAAACTCTCATCACCATGGCTCAGGAATATGAGGCCCAGGCCGACCTGGCCGACACGTCTCACTAACGGACGGCTCGCGCTCCGGCCTGTGGATTGACCGCCTCTAGACCAGCCGCGATTGTCTTACCGCCGCCCCGATGAAGCTCGCGAACAGCGGATGCGGATCGAATGGCTTCGACTTCAGTTCGGGATGGAACTGCACACCGACGAACCAGGGATGGTCGGGCCGCTCGACGATTTCCGGCAGCATGCCGTCCGGCGACATGCCCGAAAAAACCAGCCCGCCCTTTTCCAGCGCGTCGCGATAGCCGGTATTGACCTCATAGCGATGCCGGTGCCGCTCCGAGATATCGGTCGCGTCGTAGATCGAGGCGACCACGCTGTTGCCATCGAGCTTCGCGTCATAGGCACCGAGCCGCATCGTGCCGCCCAGATCGCCGCCTTCCTCGCGCTTTTCGATACCGGCCCCGGTCATCCATTCGGTGATCATGCCGACGACCGGCTCATCGGTCGGGCCGAACTCAGTCGAGCTTGCATCCTTGATGCCGGCCAGATTCCGCGCACCCTCGACACAGGCCATCTGCATGCCGAAGCAGATTCCGAAATAGGGGATTTCCCGCTCGCGCGCGAACCGGACGCTGGCGATCTTGCCCTCGGCACCGCGTTCGCCGAACGCACCGGGAACCAGGATCGCGTTCATCGGCTCCAGCTTGGCCGCAATATCGTTGTCCTCGGACTCGAACAACTCGGCGTCTATCCACTCGATGTTGACCTTGACCCGGTTGGCGATGCCGCCATGCACCAGCGCCTCGTTCAGTGACTTGTACGCGTCCTGCAGCCCGACATATTTGCCGACCACGCCGACCGTGACCTCGCCTTCCGGATTTGTCAGGCGATCAACGATGTCAGACCAGCGCGACAGGTCGGGCGCCGGGCCGGGTTCGATGTCGAAAGCCCGGAGAACCTCGGCATCCAGGCCTTCCGCATGATACTGCATCGGCACGGCGTAGATGCTTTTCGCGTCGAGCGCCGGGATAACCGCTTCCTTGCGGACGTTGCAGAACAGGGCGATCTTGGCCCGGTCGCTGGCCGGAAGCGGCTGCTCGCACCGGCAGACCAGCACGTCGGGCTGGACGCCAAGCGCCGCGAGTTCGCGCACTGAATGCTGGGTCGGCTTGGTCTTCAACTCGCCCGCCGCCGCGATGTACGGCACCAGGGTGACATGGATGCTGACCGACTGGCCACGGCCAAGATCGTTCCTGAGCTGACGGATCGCCTCGATGAACGGCAGCGATTCGATATCGCCGACGGTGCCGCCGATCTCGCACAGCACGAAGTCGAGATCGTCGGTCTCGGCCTGCGCGAATTCCTTGATCGCGTCGGTGACGTGCGGGATCACCTGCACGGTCGCGCCGAGATAGTCGCCGCGGCGTTCCCGCGTGATGATCTGCTGATAGATGCGGCCGGAGGTGATGTTGTCCGACTGGCGCGAGGCGACGCCGGTGAACCGCTCATAATGGCCGAGATCGAGATCGGTCTCCGCCCCGTCGTCGGTCACATAGACTTCGCCATGCTGATAGGGCGACATCGTGCCGGGATCGACGTTCAGATAGGGGTCGAACTTGCGGATGCGCACGCGATACCCGCGCGCCTGCAGGAGAGCAGCAAGGCTCGCCGCCATCAAACCTTTACCGAGCGAGGAGACCACGCCGCCGGTGATAAAAATAAACCGCGCCATGGGAGAAAAGGCCTAGCGTCAACATGGGTCGCGCGACAAGCGCGCGACTCCACTTCCATTACAAAAAAATGCGAAGGGGGCCCGCGCTTACTGCGCGAGCGGGACCGCGCTGTTGCTGGCGGGTGCCGGTGCGGTCGTGGGTTGCGCCGTCGGTGGCGGCGGCAGGACGCCAGCCGCAGCAGGAGGCGTCCTGGCCAGGGTCGGATCGATCTTGGCGGTGTTGTGGCCCATCGAGGCAATCACCGCGAGGACAATCGCCAGTCCGACGAACAACGATGCCAGAATAGAGGTCGCGCGAGTCAGGAAATCCGCCGCGCCCCGCGCCGACATCAGGCCGGAGGGGCTGCCGCCCATGCCAAGCCCGCCGCCTTCCGAGCGCTGCATCAGGATCACGGTCACCAGGCTGGCGGCGATGATCGCATGGACGACGAGAAGGAACTTGAACATGAACGGGCGCAACCTGTGGCTTGGGAAGGCGGGCACATAGGCGAGCGAAGGCTCGCGATCAACCGCAACCGGAAACAGGCGGGCCGGACATTTCGTTTCCGCACTGAAACCACTGGCGATTATGAACGTTATAAGTCTGGTGCCCCAACGTGCGGGGCCTGGGCAAATGTGGAATTTCTTCGTGGCCACTCTTCCTGATCGATCGCTTGGCGGCTGGATGCGGACGCTGGTGGATTATGTGAGGTCGGGCGAGCCCGATCTGACCAACCGGCAGATGGCGCTGTTGCTGGTGGTATATCTCAATCCCGGTCCCCATACTGTGCGTGGACTCGCGCGTGTGCTGAACGTTTCGAAGCCGGTAGTGACGCGCGCCTTGAACAGGCTCGGTTCGCTCGGCTATCTGCGCCGACAGCGTGACGAAACCGACAAGCGCAACATATTCGTCGCGCGCACGTCTGAAGGGGCAGAATTTCTTGAAGAGTTTGGCCAGTTTATCGGTGATGCCGAACAGCCAGTCCACCAGCGGGCCTCAGCGTAGGAGCTTCGCGCTTCTCGGGCCGTCCGCCGTCCTGGATCCGTTGCACGACGCCGTCAGGCGCGATGTCGCTGACATCCGCCTCGCCGACCGGGTGTTCGCCCCGCACTACGCCGCCCCCATGCCGCGTCGGATCGCGATTCAGGCGTCGCTTCTCGCAACCAGTGCCGACGATGCGGCGATCCTGGCCGTGCTTCGTCCCGGCGATATCTTCGAGGTGCTTGATATCGCCGGCGGCAAGGCCTGGGGCATTGCGGTGGCGCAGAAACTGGTAGGCTATATCGACTCAGCCGCGCTGGAGCCCGCACAATGACAGTGAAGGTCTTTATCGACGGCGCGGCCGGGACGACCGGCCTGGAGATTGGCGACCGGCTGGGCGGTCGCGACGACATCGAGTTGCTGACCTTGAGCGAATCGCGCCGCAAGGACGCGAAGGCCCGCGCGAAGCTGCTCAATGATGCCGATTTCGTCATTCTCTGCCTGCCCGACGATGCCGCGCGCGAAGCGGTCACGCTGATCGAGAACAGCCACACCCGGGTGATCGATGCCTCGACGGCCCACCGTGTCGGTGAAGGCTGGACTTATGGCTTTCCGGAGCTCGAGCCCGGCCAGATGACAGCGATCGCCGAGGCCTCGCGCGTTTCCAATCCCGGTTGCTATCCGACCGGATTCCTCGCGCTCGTCCGGCCGCTGGTGCGTGCGGGTCTGATCCCGGTCGACTGGCCCATCTCGGTCAATGCAGTCTCCGGCTATTCGGGCGGCGGCAAGTCGATGATCGCCGAGTTCGAAGGGCCCAACCCGCCACCCGCAGCGCGCCCCTATGCGCTGGGCCTGGCGCACAAGCATGTGCCCGAGATGCAGAAGCATGCCCGGCTTGAGCATCTGCCGATCTTCACGCCTTCAGTCGTCAATACCTATCGCGGCATGATCGTCGAGGTGCCGCTGCCGCTCCACATGTTCGTGCGGCGCCCGACGCTCGTGGCCTGCGAGACGGTCCTGCGCGAGGCCTACAGGGATTCGCCGATCGTCCGGGTGGTGGAGGCTGATGCCGATACCGTGGCGATCGAGGACGATGCCGGCACCGACCGGCTGACCCTTCGCGTCTGCGGCAATGCCGAGACCGGTCAGGCTCGCCTGATCGCGACGCTCGACAATCTCGGCAAGGGCGCTGCCGGGGCCGCCGTCCAGAACCTCAACATCATGGCCGGATTCGACCCCGTCGCCGGATTGGCGCTTTAATCCGCCGGGCCGACTGCGTATTCACCTTGGCCCGGCGCGCCCGCGTCTGTTAGGCGCATCGGCTACACGGCCATCAGGAGACATTATGCGCGACCCGGTAGGCAAGCTTCTGCTGTTCGGTGCGACGGGAGACCTCGCGCAACGCATGTTGCTGCCGTCACTCTATGGGCTTCACGCCGACGGGCTCCTGCCCGCCGGCCTGACCATCACGGGTACGGCCCGGTCCGACCATGACGATGCGAGCTATCGCAAGTTCGCGAAGCACGCCCTTGACGAGTTCCTTCCCGAGGACCGCAAGGACGAGAAGG
The DNA here is from genome assembly GCF_028473665.1 of Sphingomonas sp. QA11. Classification (GTDB taxonomy): domain Bacteria; phylum Pseudomonadota; class Alphaproteobacteria; order Sphingomonadales; family Sphingomonadaceae; genus Sphingomonas; species Sphingomonas phytovorans. Next base: position 1,955,888 of record NZ_CP098774.1, read on the forward strand.
CGGTCAAGAGCTTCCTGGAACGCATCGGCTATCAGGCATTGGATGCGACCGACCTCACCCATTATGATCTGCTGGCGAAGAAGGTGGGCGACGTCTCGGACGGCCTCGCCATCTTCCTGTCGACCGCGCCGTCGCTGTTCGAGCCGGTAATCCGCGGGCTCGAATCGGCTGGGCTGGCAGGAGACACCGTTCGCATCGGCCTGGAAAAGCCGCTCGGCTACGATCTGGCGTCAAGTCGGGAGATCAACGACACGGTCGCGAGCGCCTTTCCGGAGAACCGGACTTTCCGGATCGACCATTATCTCGGCAAGGAGACGGTCCAGAACATCCTGGCGCTCCGGTTCGGCAACAGCTTTTTCGAGCCGGTGTGGAACGCGCAGGGCATCGACAATATCCAGATCACGATCTCGGAGACGGTCGGGCTGGAGGATCGCGCCGGTTATTACGACACGGCCGGCGCGTTGCGCGACATGGTCGCCAACCACATGCTGCAGCTGCTCGCGCTGATCGCGATGGAGCCCCCTGCCCGCTTCGACGGTACGGCAATCCGCGACGAGAAGGCGAAAGTGTTCCGTTCGCTCCGCAAGATGAAGCCGGAGGAGGTGCCCCACGCCACCGTAACGGGCCAATATACCCAGGGCGCGGTCAATGGCGAGATCGTGAAGGGCTATATCGAGGAACTGGGCAAGCCTTCGACCACCGAGACCTTCGTCGCGATCAAGGCGCATGTCGACAACTGGCGCTGGCAGGGCGTGCCCTTCTATCTCCGCACCGGCAAGCGCATGCCGAACCGGCATTCGGAGATCGCGATCCAGTTCAAGGCGGTGCCGCATTCGATGTTCGCCAGCCGCGGCGGGCTGCTCCAGCCCAACATGCTGGTCATCCGACTCCAGCCCGAGGAATATATCCAGTTGCTGGTGATGGCCAAGGAACCTGGCCTCGACCGTGACGGCATCAGGCTGCGCGAGGTGCCGCTGAACCTGAGCCTCGACGCTGAATTCGCCGGCACGCGTCGCCGCATCGCCTACGAACGGTTGCTGCTCGACCTGATCGAGGGCGATCCCACCTTGTTCGTCCGACGCGACGAGGTAGAGGCACAATGGGAGTGGATCGACGCGATCCGCGCCGGCTGGACCGCCAATGACGTGAAGCCCAAAAGCTATGGGTCGGGCACCTGGGGTCCTTCCGCGGCAATCGCGCTGACCGAGCGCGACGGGGTGACCTGGCAGGACGATTGAGCGACCGACCCTGTCGGGCCCCCGTATCGAGACACATGTTCCTCGATACGCCATCCCGACAAGCCCGAGAGCACTCGGGACGAACGGCAAACATTAGGACGAAGCATGAGCGAAGAAATCGAATGGTGGGATTATGACGACGCGGCCGAGATGGCGGCAGCCGTCGCGGGCGACATCGGCTTCGTGATCGAAAGTGCGATCGATGCGCGCGGCGGGTGCGTCATCGCGCTCGCGGGCGGCAAGACGCCGCTGCCGATCTACGAGAAGCTCGCCGCGACCAAGCTCGACTGGAAGCGCGTGACGATCATCCCGACCGACGAGCGTATCGTGCCGCTCGGCGATCCGCTGTCCAACATCACCGCGATCGGCAAGGCGTTCCTGCCCAAGGGCGCGCGCGTGATCCCGATCGTGAGCGAGTCGGCGAAGGATTATCGCGCGGCCGGCAAGGCAGCCGATGCGCGGCTCGCCGACCATCACTGGCCGCTCGACCTCTGCTTGCTCGGCGTCGGCGAGGACGGGCATACCGCCTCGATCTTCCCCGGCCCCGACTATGAAGAAGCCATTGCCGGTCCGCACGAACGCCGCGCGCTCGGGGTCATGCCCGATCCCCTGCCCGCCGATGCGCCCGTCGCACGGATCACGCTGAGCCGCGCCGCGATCGTCTCGGCCAAGGCGCTGATGATCGCCGTCACTGGCGACAAGAAGCGCAAGGTGATCGAGCAGGCGATCAAGCAGGGCCCGTCCTCCTCCTATCCCATCGGGCGCGTGCTGGCCGATGCGGAACTGCCGGTCGACATCCATTGGAGCCCGGCATGACGCTTCACGCCGATGTGAGCGCGGCCACCGACCGGATCATTGCCCGGTCGAAGCCGACCCGCGACGCCTATCTGGCGCTGATCCGGCGCGAGCGCGACAATCATGTCGACCGGCCCGCCCTCGGCTGCGCCAACCTCGCGCACGGCTATGCCGGCACCGAGGAAGACCGCGAGACGATGAAGGCAGGCGGCCGAATGAACATCGGCATCGTCACCTCGTACAACGACATGCTCTCTGCGCACGCGACCTACTATCGCTATCCCGAGCAGATGAAGGTCTGGGCGCGCGAAGCCGGGGCCACCGCACAGGTGGCGGGCGGCGTGCCGGCGATGTGCGACGGGGTGACCCAGGGCTATGCCGGCATGGAATTGTCGCTGTTCAGCCGCGACACCATCGCCCTGTCGACCGCCGTCGCGCTCAGCCACGGCATGTTCGAGGGCGCGGCGCTGCTCGGCATCTGCGACAAGATCGTGCCGGGCCTGCTGATGGGGGCATTGCGCTTCGGCCATCTGCCGATGATCCTGGTCCCCGGCGGACCGATGCGGTCGGGGCTGCCCAACAAGGAAAAAGCGGCCGTCCGCGAACAGTTCGCCGAAGGCAAGGCGACTCGCGAGGACCTTCTCGACGCTGAGATCGCCGCCTATCATTCGAAGGGCACCTGCACCTTCTACGGCACGGCCAATTCGAACCAGATGATGATGGAGGTGATGGGCCTGCACATGCCCGGCGCCGCCTTCGCCAATCCCGGCACCAAGCTGCGCCAGGAACTGACTCGCGCCGCGGTCCATCAACTGGCGAAGATCGGCTGGAGCGGTGACGATTATCGCCCGCTTGGCGAATGCGTCGATGAAAAGGCGATCGTGAACGCGGCGATCGGCCTGCTCGCCACGGGCGGATCGACCAATCACCTGATCCATCTTCCCGCCATCGCGGCGGCGGCGGGAATCGTGATCGACTGGGAGGATTTCGACCGGCTGTCGCGCGCCGTGCCGCTGATCGCGCGCGTCTATCCCAACGGGTCGGCCGATGTGAACGGCTTCGAGGATGCAGGCGGCATGGCCTATGTCATCCGCGAGCTGCTCGACGCGGGCATGCTTCATCGGGACTTGATGACGGTCGCCGGGGATGACATGACAACGTACGCCAAGCGCCCGGCCATCAAGGACGAGGCGCTGGTATGGGGGGATGTCGGTGCCAGCGGTGACGAGACGATTCTGCGCCCGGCCGCCGCGCCCTTCGCGCCCGAGGGCGGTTTCCGCATCCTCACCGGCAATCTCGGCCGGGCCTGCATCAAGGTGAGCGCGGTGGAGCGGGATCGCTGGACGATCGAGGCACCATGCCGGGTCTTCGCCGACCAGCTCGACGTGCAGGCCGCCTTCAAGGCAGGCGAGCTCGAACGCGATGTCGTGGTGGTCGTGCGTTTCCAGGGGCCCCGCGCCAACGGCATGCCCGAACTGCACAAACTCACCCCGCCGCTCGGCGTGCTGCAGAATCGCGGTTTCCGCGTCGCGCTCGTGACCGACGGGCGCATGTCCGGCGCCAGCGGCAAGGTGCCCTGCGCGATCCATTGCTCGCCCGAGGCGCTTAGCGAGGGCCCGCTCGCGAAGCTGCGCGACGGCGACATCATCCGGATGTCGGCCGATACCGGTGAGCTGGTCGCACTGGTCGATCCCGGGGAATGGGCCGCGCGGCCTTTCGCCGAAGTACCGGCCGCCGCCCAGGGGATGGGCCGCGAGCTTTTCGCCATGTTCCGCGGCGGCGCCAATGAAGCAGAAAAGGGCGCCTCAGCGATGCTCGCCGCAATGGGATGGTAGGAATGGAAGTCGTCGCAGTCGATATCGGCGGAACTCACGTCCGTTTCGCCATCGCTGAAGTCGCGGAGGGCCGTGTCGTCTCGCTCGGCCAGCCCGCGACCCTGAAGACCGCCGAATATGCCAGCCTGCAGACTGCCTGGCAGGCGTTCGGCGCTTCCCTCGATCGCCCCATGCCCCGCGCGGCGGCCATCGCCGTTGCCTCCCCGGTCGGCGGCGACCTGATCAAGCTGACCAACAATCCGTGGATCATCCGCCCAGCGCTGGTGCGCGAGCGCCTCGAGGTTGACGAGTTCGTCCTGATCAATGATTTCGGCGCGGTCGGCCATGCCGCGGCACAGATGCATGACGACAGTTTCCTGCATCTCTGCGGCCCCGACGAGCCCTTCACGACGCACGGCGTGATCACGGTCTGCGGTCCGGGCACCGGGCTCGGGGTCGCCTACATCCTGCGCGCGCCAAACGGCTACCACGTCATCGAGACGGAGGGCGGCCATGTCGATTTCTCCCCGCTCGACGAGATCGAGGACGCGATGCTCAAGCGGCTGCGCAAGACCTATACCCGCGTTTCGACCGAACGGATCGTCGCCGGCCCCGGCATCGTCACCATCTACGAAACGCTGGCCGAGATCGAGGGCCGCGCGGTGCAGCGGCTCGACGACAAGGCGATCTGGACCGAGGCGCTCGACGGCGAGGACAGCCTTGCGCTTGCCGCGCTCGATCGCTTCTGCCTCAGCCTCGGCGCGGTGGCGGGGGATCTCGCCCTGGCGCAGGGCGCCAAGGGCGTGGTCATCGCCGGTGGACTGGGTCTCCGGCTCAAGGATCATCTCGCCCGATCGGGCTTTGCCGAACGATTTGCCGCAAAAGGGCGTTTCCGTACGATGCTCGAGGCGATACCGGTGAAGCTCATCACTCACCCCCAGCCCGGCCTGTTCGGCGCCGCGGCCGCCTTTGCCCAGGAGCATGCCCGATGAGCGGTATCGAAACGATCATGCGGACGAGCGCCGTGATCCCCGTGCTGGTGATCGAGGATGCGGCGACGGCGCGCCCGCTGGCGGAGGCGCTGGTCGCCGGCGGGCTCAAGGTGCTTGAGGTGACGATGCGCACCGCCGCCGCGCTCGACGCGATCCGCGAGATGAAGCAGGTGCCCGGCGCGATCGTCGGTGCCGGCACCGTCGTCTCGACCGAGCAGTTCGAGCAGGTGATGGACGCTGGCGCCGAGTTCATCGTCTCGCCCGGCCTTACCGAACGGCTGGCGACGCCGATCGTCGACAGCGGCGTGCCCTATCTGCCCGGGATCGCCACCGCCGGCGACATCATGCGCGGGCTTGATCTCGGGCTCGAACATTTCAAGTTCTTCCCCGCCGAAACCTCAGGCGGGCTCAAGGCGCTGAAAGCACTCGCCGCGCCCTTCTATCAGTGCAAATTCTGCCCGACCGGCGGCATTACTGAAGCAAGCGCGCCAGACTGGCTGTCCTTCGGCCCCGTGCTGTGCGTCGGCGGAAGCTGGGTGACCGGCGGGACGATGGCCGAGGTCGAGGCGAAGGCGCGCGCCGCGTCAGGCTTGCGGGGCTGAGACCGGCCGGGCGACCGGCTGGTCATTCACCCAGTCGGGCGCCCGCGTCAGGACAGCGTCGACGATCGTCCATAACAGGGCAGCGTCACGCACCGCCACCGCGACCAGAATCGCGGTCTGCCCGGTGGCAGGCCAGGCACCTTCCATCCCGGCGAACATCCAGAACTCGGCGAAATAGGCGAGCATGTCCCCGACGATGAATAGCGCGACCGGCCAGAGCCGGCGCGACGTCACCAGCATCAGCGGCAGAATCCACAGGTCGAATTGCGGCGAATAGACCTTGTTGACGAGCAAAAACCACGCAACGATGGGGGTGAACAGCACCCAGAGGTTAAGCCAGTGCCGCCGGGCGCCCGTCGCGACGATCGCCCCGGCGCCGGCCAGGAACAGAATGGCCGACCACAGGTTACGCTGTTCGATCGTCGTCTGGAGCAGGTTGAACTGGCTCGCCAGCTCCCACAGGGACCCGGCAGTGCTCCCCCGGCTGCTGGAGAAAAGGTAGAATTCAAGCCAGTTCGCGCGAGCGAATATCGCGGCGGGCAGGTTGACGGCGCCCCAGGCGACGACGGCAGCCGCGATGAGGATCACCACCGTATGAATCCTGCGCTCGATCAGCGGACGAAGCCCGAGCAGGGGAAGCAACAGCAGCGGAAAGAGCTTGGCGGCTCCGCCAAGCGCGGCAAGCCCCGCCGCATAGGTCAGCCGCCCGCGCCGCGCCAGCGCCACCGCGCCGACCGCCAGCGCGATCGCGAGGATGTCCCAGTTATGCCCGATATAAAGGATCAGCGGCGGGGCCAGCGCCCAGCACCACAGGCGCGATCGAGCCAGTCCCATCGACCATAAAAGCCAGGTCACCAGCAGGGCGATCACCGTGTTCACCAGGGCGACGACGAAAAGAAAATGCGGCGCTGACGCCATACGGCCGAACAGTCCGGCAGTGATGCGCCCGTCGAGATAGATCAGCGCGCCGGTAAGCACGGGATATTCCATCCGCGCCTCGAAATAGGGCAGTTTCCCCGCCGCGATCTCGCGCCCGCCCCAGAAGGGCATCGCATCCGAATAACAGCCAGTCGTATATTGCTCGGATGCGGTCCAGCCTCCGTCGTCGAAGGTGCAATGCGCCTTGAATAGCCAGCCGAGACTACAGGTGAGGAAGGTCGCGATCAGCAGCGCGACGAGCAGGCCATCCGGCCGGACGAGACGAAGGCGCCGCGAGGCGGTCGCGACGTCAGCCGTGCCCGAGTTGATTGTCACGATCTGCCCCCGACTGCCCTGCTCCCCTTATCGCCGTGAGCGATCGGGGGAAAGGCACGGTTGCACCAGCCCTACATTTCGCCGCGCGACTTCCTGATCGCGTACCATTTCTGCACGTTCGCATTGTGCTGCTCGAGCGTGTCGGCGAACACATGACCACCCGTTCCATCGGCGACGAAATACAGGGCACTTGACTGTTCGGGGTCAAGCACAGCGTCGATCGAGGCCCGGCCGGGATTGCAGATCGGGCCGGCGGGAAGCCCGGTCATCGCATAGGTGTTGTACCCGTTGTTTGCCTGCAGTTCGGACCGCAGGATGCGGCGACCGAGCGGCAGCCCCTTGGTGACCGGATAGATCACCGTCGGATCGGCCTGGAGCATCATCCCGCGTTTCAGCCGGTTGGAATAGACGGCGGCGACCATGCGCCGCTCGCTCGGCTTGCCGGTTTCCTTCTCGACGATCGACGCGAGGATCAGTGCGTCGCGCGGCGTAGTAACCGCGATGCCTGGCTTCCGCTTTTCCCAGGCGGCGGCGAGGTAGCGGGTCATCGCGCCCTGCATGCGCTCGATCATGAACGCCTTGGTATAGCCTCGTTCGAAACTGTAGCTGTCCGGCAGCACGGTCCCTTCGCCCGGCACCGGCGCTGCCCCCTCAAGCCCCGGCGTCTTGTCCAGCGCCTTCTTGACCATCACCGAGGGCCAGCCCTCCGGAATCGTCACGAAGCGTTGCAGCGTCTTGCCGCCCTGCAGGACCTTGAGGATATCCGCCTGGCTGAGACGCGCCGGCAGCCGGTATTCCCCGGCCTTGATCGGCGCATCGGAGCCAAGGAAGCGCGCGAACAGCCGGAACTGGCTCGCCGAGCCGATCGCCCCGGCCTTTTCGAGCTGAACCGACGCGGTCGCGAGGCTGGTGCCCGACGCGATCTGGACGCTGGTGGTACGCTTCAGCGGCCCCGGCCCGGCCCAATATTGCAGCCCGATAAAAGCTGCCCCGATCGCCGCAAGGACGACGAGCAGGCCGAAGCACCCAAGCTTGCGCATGGCTCCCTAGACGGCCCGCATGACGAGGCTTGCGTTGGTGCCGCCGAACCCGAAGCTATTGTTCAGCACCGCCTTGACCGACCGCTTCTTCGCAACGTGCGGCACTAGGTCGACGCCGGCGCAATTCTCGCTCGGATTGTCGAGATTCAGCGTCGGCGGCACGATCTGGTCGCGCAGCGCGAGGATGCAGAAGATGCTCTCCACCGCACCAGCACCGCCGAGGAGATGGCCGATCGCCGACTTGGTCGAGCTCATCGACAGCGTGCCGATATTGTTGCCGAACAGGCGACGCACCGCGTTCAGCTCCAGTTCGTCGCCAAGCGGCGTCGAGGTACCGTGCGCGTTGATGTAATCGATGTCCGACAAGGCCAGGCCCGATTTGCGCATCGCCATTTCCATGGAGCGGAACGCTCCCGACCCTTCCGGGTGCGGCGCGGTGACATGATAGGCGTCGCCCGACAGGCCATAGCCGATCACTTCGGCATAGATCTTCGCACCGCGCGCCTTGGCCCGTTCATATTCCTCCAGGCAAACGACGCCCGCGCCCTCGCCCATCACGAACCCGTCGCGATCGGCATCATAGGGACGGCTGCCCTTTTCCGGCGTGTCGTTGAAATTGGTCGACAGCGCACGCGCCTGGGCGAAACCCGCGATACCGAGCGGGCAGATCGCGCCCTCGGCACCGCCCGCGAGCATCACATCGGCATCGTCCATCGCGATCATCCGCGCTGCGTCGCCGATCGAATGCGCGCCGGTCGAGCAGGCTGTCACGACGGCATGATTCGGGCCCATCAGGCCGTATTTGATCTGCACCTGGCCGGTGATCAGGTTGATCAGACGGCCATGGACGAAATGCGGCGAAACCCGGCGTGGGCCCTTTTCATGCAGCACGATCGATTCGCTGGCGATGCCCGGCAGGCCGCCGATTCCCGCGCCGATCGAGCAGCCGGCGCGGAAACGCTCTTCCTCGGTCATGTCGGTCAGGCCGGCATCCTCGAGCGCCTGGCCGGCGGCATCGATGCCGTAGATGATGAACGGATCGACCTGGCGCTGCACCTTGTGGTCGACGCGCCTGCCCGGATCGAAGCCATATTCATGCTCCGGCGGCTTCACCTCGCAGGCGATACGACAGGCATAGTCGGTCGCGTCGAAGCGGGTGATGATGCCCGCGCCCGATTTGGAGGCGATGATGTTCGCCCATGCGGTTTCCACATCGGCACCCAGCGGCGTCACAAGCCCGAGCCCGGTTACGACAACACGGCGCATGGCCATCTCCGTTCTTCACTTCGTCAAACAGGAACGGCTCCCCGCCCCTGTTGGTTGCCCTGGGACGGGGAGCCGTTCATTCATTTCTGCCCGATTGAGGGCAAGGCAGGGCGCCGGGGCGCCATCCGCCAGATCAGTCCTTGTGCTCGTCGATGAAGGTGATCGCGTCCTTGACGGTCGTGATCTTCTCCGCGGCATCGTCGGGGATTTCGACTTCGAACTCTTCCTCGAACGCCATCACCAGCTCGACGATATCGAGGCTGTCCGCGCCCAGATCGTCGATGAAGCTCGCGTCTTCGGTGACCTTGTCGGCTTCGACGCCGAGATGCTCGACGACGATCTTCTTAACCCGGTCTGCGGTCTCGCTCATTGTTATCGTCCCTCTATCGCTGGGGGTTTCATTTCCCGAACGCACGTAGAACGCGCTCGGTGCCCTTGCAAGGGGGCGTTGCCCCCTGAAACGGCACCGATGACGATCAGATCATCGCCATGCCGCCGTTAACGTGCAGAGTCTGGCCTGTAACATAACCTGCCTCACGGCTCGCAAGATAGACGATGGCGGCGCCGATGTCCGCACCTTCTCCCATATGGCCAGCGGGGATTCGCGCATTCAGCGCGTCCTTCTGCGCGTCGGGCAGCACATCGGTCATCGCGGTGCGGATGAATCCGGGCGCGACACAATTGACGGTAATGCCCCGGCTGGCGAGTTCCTGCGCCAGCGCCTTGGACATGCCGACCAGCCCCGCCTTGGAGGCGGCGTAATTTGCCTGGCCCGGATTACCGGTCGTGCCGACCACCGACGTGACCGAGATGATGCGACCGAAGCGCGCCTTCATCATCGGCCGCGCGGCGGCCCGGGCGATGCGAAACGCGGCTTCCAGATTGACCCGGATCACCTGATCCCATTCGTCGTCCTTCATCCGCATGACCAGATTGTCGCGGGTGACCCCGGCATTGTTGACGACGATATCGAGCTTGCCGAGCGCTTCCACCGCCCCCGGCACCAGCGCATCCACCGCGACTGCGTCGGAAAGGTCGCAGGGCAAGGCGACATGATCGCCACCGAGGCTGGTCCTGAACGCATCCAGCTTGGCCGCATTCGAACCCGAAACCGCAAGCCGCGCCCCCTGCTCCGCCAGCGCCTGCGCGATCGCGGAACCGATTCCTCCCGAAGCGCCGGTCACCAGCGCAGTCATGCCTGTCAGCTCGAACATCTTATTCTCCAATTTTCTGGTTCACGCGGAGGCGCGAAGACCCAAAGTTCGTGTGGCCATTGACGACACGTTGCAGCCCTTCCTTGAGCGTCGCGCCGCCGAAATTGATGAGCAGCCCAAGCGGCTGATTCGTAAGCCTGAGGTAGGTGAGCAACTGTTTTGCGTGAACGGTGCTCAGGCGTTCGACCGATTTGATCTCCACCAGAAGGCTGCCGTTCACAAGCAGGTCGATCCTGAACGCAGCCTCGAACCGCAGGTCGTCATACTCGATATCGATCGCTTGCTGACGGCAAACGTCATAACCGAGCTTTGCCAGCTTGCCGGCGAGGATCGCCTCATAAACACTTTCGAGCAGTCCGGGTCCGAGACCGCGATGCAGTTGGAGTGCCTGGTCGACGACATCGGCAGCAATTGTCTCCAGATCCATTGGCGCCCCCATCCTCGAAGGAATGATTCACGCGAAGGCGCGAAGACGCAAAGAGATTTGGTGCAGAGCGGCGCCTCCAGAAATTTCTTCGCGCCTTCGCGCCTTCGCGTGAAAGTCTTCTTCCTGGAAAATTCAAGAATAATTACAGCGCTTTCGCTAGTGCTTCGATATCGCCCATCGTGATCACGCTCGACGCATCCACGTCGGACACGATGCGCTTGACCATCGGCGCCAGCACCTTGCCGCCGAATTCGATGAAGCGCTCCACGCCCGTATCAGCCATCGCCAGCACCGATTCCCGCCAGCGCACCATGCCGGTCACCTGCTCCACCAGCAGGCGGCGGATCGTGTCGACGTCGCCGACCGGCGACGCCGTGACGTTGGCGAAGACCGGCACCAGCGGCGAATCGATCCGCGCCTCGGCCAGCGCCTTCTCCATCGCGTCGGCCGCGGGCTGCATCAGCGGGCAATGGAACGGCGCTGAAACCGGCAGCAGAACCGCACGCTTGGCACCATATTCCTTGGCGATGGCAATCGCTCGCTCGATCGCGCCGCGGTGGCCCGAGATCACCACCTGGCTCGGATCATTGTCATTGGCGACGGTGCACACCTCGCCCTCGGCTGCCGCGTTGGCGATGATCCGCGCCTTTTCGAGATCGGCGCCCAGCAGCGCGGCCATCGCGCCCACGCCCACCGGCACCGCCGCCTGCATCGCCTTGCCACGATGCTTGAGCAGCAGGGCGGTGGTCGGCAGATCGAGTGTGCCCGCCGCGCACAGGGCGCTATATTCGCCGAGCGAATGGCCCGCGACATAATCGGCCTTGTCGGCAAGGCGAATGCCGCCCTCCTTCTCCAGCACGCGCAGGGTGGCGATCGCGTTCGCCATGATCGCGGGCTGGGCATTCTCGGTAAGTTGCAGTTCGTCCTCAGGCCCTTCGCTCATCAGCCGGAAGAGATGCTGGCCCAGCGCCTCGTCGACCTCCTCGAACACCGCGCGGGCGATCGGGCTGGCCTCGGCCAGCGCCCGGCCCATGCCGACGGCCTGGCTGCCCTGCCCTGGAAAGATGAATGCGCGCATGTGGCTGGCTCCTGTCAGATCAGGCGCGTGGGACTAGAAACCTGAACGGACTTAGGCAAGCCGCGACACTTCGCGACCATTTCGCCCCTTTGCCGGCACGAGCTTGCGACAACCACCTCCTAGATAGGGTTTCGACGCCGGACGAGGCGCCGTAACGACACCGAGGAGTGAGTATCATGAAGAAGTTCATCCTGAGTGCGATCGCCCTGTCGATGGTCGCAGGCCCGCTGGCGGCGACCGCCGCTTCAGCCGGACAGTACCAGCCGCAGGATCGCCACACGACGATTGTCCGCCAGCAACCCGGCAGGACCGTGGTGGTCAATCGCGACGTTCGCCATGGCCGCCCGCAATATCGCGACGGATGGCGCAAGGGCGAGCGCTTCGACTATCGCCAGGCGCGCAACTATCGCGTGATCAACGATTATCGCGCCTATCGCGGTCGACACCTCTATGCGCCGCCCCGTGGCTATCACTGGGTGCGGTCGGGCAACGACGCGGTTCTGGTCGCCGTTACCGGCGGCCTGATCGGAGCGGTCCTGGCCGGCGCGTTCAACTAAGCGCCGGCATGACGGGCGGGAGGCTTGCCTTCCGCCCGTTTTCAGCTATGGAGCCGCGATCGGGGTGGGAAGCGCCAGCTTTCCGCCCCGGTTGTTTTGAGACGACAGCCGGAGGGGCGTTGCGCATGGGGCGTACGTCAGCGATCGGCCAAGAGAAGGTAAGAACCATGGCTCTTTACGAGCATGTGTTCCTTGCGCGCCAGGATCTGGCACAGGCGCAGGTGGACACGCTGGCGGAAACCGCCACCAAGATCATCGAGGACAACAAGGGCAAGGTCGTGAAGACCGAGTCCTGGGGCCTGCGCAGCCTCGCGTACAAGATCGCGAAGAACCGCAAGGCGCATTACGTGATGCTCGAAATCGACGCGCCGGCCGGCGTGGTCGCCGAGCTGGAGCGCCAGACCCAGATCAACGAAGACATCATCCGCTACATGACCGTCAAGGTCGACGCCCTCGAAGAGGGTCCGTCGGTGATGATGCGCAAGAGCGATCGTGACCGTGAGCGTCGTGGTGACCGCGAGGGCCGTGGCGACCGTCCGGACCGTGGCGACCGTGGCGACCGCCCGCGTCGCGACTTCGACGGCGAATAAGGAGCATATAGACAATGGCACGCCCATTTTTCCGCCGCCGCAAGAGCTGCCCGTTCTCCGCGAAGGATGCCCCCCGGATCGACTATAAGGACGTCCGGCTGCTTCAGGGCTTCGTGTCCGAGCGTGGCAAGATCGTCCCGAGCCGCATCACCTCGGTGAGCGGCAAGAAGCAGCGCGAGCTCGCTCAGGCGATCAAGCGCGCCCGTCATCTGGGCCTCCTGCCCTATATCGTTAAGTAAGGAGCCGGACTCATGGATGTGATCCTGCTGGAACGAGTCGAGAAGCTCGGCAACATCGGCGACGTGGTGAAGGTGAAGGACGGTTTCGCCCGTAACTTCCTGCTGCCGAACAAGAAGGCGCTTCGCTCGAACGAAGCCAACCGCAAGGTCTTCGAAAAGAACCGCGAGAAGATCGTGGCCGACAATGCCGCGCGTCGCGGCGAAGCCGAGACCGAAGCCAAGTCGATCGACGGCATCACGCTGACGTTGATCCGCCAGTCGTCCAACACCGGCCAGCTTTACGGCTCGGTCGCGGTCCGCGATCTGCTCGAACTGCTTGAGGCCGAAGGCCATAAGGTGCCGAAGTCGGCGATCGTGCTGAACAAGCCGATCAAGGCCATCGGCGTCTATGACGTGAAGGTCTCGCTGCACGCCGAAGTCGCCGTGACGATCAAGGTCAACGTCGCACGCTCGCCTGAAGAGGCCGAGATGCAGGCGAAGGGCGTCGATGTCATGGCCGCCATGTTCGAGAAGGACGAGGCAGGCTTTGTCGAGGCGTACGACCCGAACGCTGAGCCGGGTGCGACCGCCGAGGTCCAGTCCGAGCCGGCAGGCGAGGCATCGGCCGAAGGCTGAACGACCGCAAGGTCGGCATAGAAAAAGGGCCGTCCGGACGATGTCCGGGCGGCCCTTTTCTTTTGCCTGCCGTGAAACGGCGAATGAGGTAACTCGGCGTTACGGCACCGCGACACACGCTCCTACCACCGCGACCAGCGGGATAAGGGCAAGGAAAAGCGGAACGACGGACTTCATGGCCTGTTCTCGTTTCGTGTTCGAGGAACTTGAAGCGGAAAATGCGCACGCGAGCCAAAGGTTTCAACAGGATGAACGAGAATATTTTTACGCCGAAGCGGAACTTTCCAGCGACGAACCGAGTCGCGCGCGCCCGATCGATTCAATGATTGGGTGAATCATCGCACCCAGACCGGCGGTCGAACGGCTGCTGCGCCGCGACCCGCTCTTTCTCATGCGATGGCATCGGGCCCGTTGGTCCGGATGCGACAGGAATCCCTGTTAAACCGGGTTTTTCCCTGTTCGCGCGGAGCCGATTTCCCTGTTACCGAGCAACGCGGAAGATCCAAATCATTGCGATCACAAGATAAATTCTAAAATATGTGCCTCGCCGGGGCCTGGAAAAAGAAAAATTCCCTGTTAATTTCCCTGTTACGGGACGGGAACAGGGAAAATCTTGTCCGCCGCGGAGTGCCTGCCCCTTACAGTAGCCCGGCGCGTGCCAGACCCGCATCGACCGCGCGCTGGCTCGCGTCGCTTGGCCATGTCATCGGCAGGCGGAGAGCCTTCGGGAAATCGGGGCGGACGCGGTTGAGCGCATATTTCACCGGACCCGGCGACGCGTCGGTAAACAGCGAGACGTGCAGCTCGAACAAGCGGTCCTGATATTCCAGCGCCCTGGCATAATCGCTCGCCAGGCATGCCGCCTGGAACTCGGCGCACAGGCGAGGCGCGACGTTCGCCGTCACCGAGATGCAGCCCCGGCCGCCGGTCGCCATGAACGCCAATGCCATGTCGTCATTGCCGGAGATCTGGCAGAAATCCGCACCGCACGCGTCGCGCTGGCCGGAAACGCGCTGGATGATCCCGGTCGCGTCCTTGACCCCGACGACACTGGGAAAAGCCTTCGCGATTCGTCCCATCGTCTCCACCGCGATATCGGTCACGGTGCGGCCCGGCACGTTATACAGGACGATCGGCAGGTCGCAGCTGTTCGCCACCGCCTCGAAATGCCGGAAGATGCCTTCCTGATTGGGACGATTATAATAGGGCGGCACCATCAAAGCCGCATCTGCGCCGGCATCCCTGGCTGCCTTGATGTTCTGGATCGCCACTCGCGTGTCGTTCGATCCGGCACCCGCGATCACGGGCACCCGGCCGGCCGCCTGCTCGACGCACACCCGGACCACATGGAAATGTTCTTCGGCCGACATCGTCGCCGCCTCGCCGGTCGTGCCGCACGGCACCAGGGCAGTCGACCCTTCGGCGATCTGCCAGTCGATGAACGCGCGGTACGCGCTCTCGGCGAAACGCCCGTCTTCCTCGAACGGCGTGACGAGCGCCGGGATCGAACCCGAAAACATGTTGATGTGCTCCTACGGGACGGTGATTCCGTCGCATTTTTGTAAATTGTTCAGCGACAAATAAGGTCGGCTTCCATATCCTGTCCACATGATACCGTCATTGATCAAGTCGGGATTGCTGTTCGCCGGTGTTTCGGGCCTGGCGATGACCTCCGGGACAGCGCAGGATCAACTCGGCTGGGGCCGGGCGCAGCAGGTCCTTGAGGGCTCGGCAGCCGCCAATAGCGGGCTGTCCGCCACGATCACCGAATGGAAATCGCTCCAGGACAGTTCGGGCTATCCGTTCGAGACCTATGCCCGCTTCCTGCTCGCTCATCCCGGCTGGCCCGGCGAAATGAGCATGCGCCGAAGCGCCGAGAACGCGCTCTCCGCCGGCACCTGGTCGCCCGGTACCGCCGTCACCTATTTCCGCCGCTATCCGCCGCTCACCGGTGTCGGCCGGACCCGTTTCGCCGAGGCCCTAGCCGCGACCGGCTCGCGCGACGAGGCGAATCTCGCCGCAGAAAAGGCCTGGGTATCGGGATCGCTTTCCGCATCCGACGAGGCGAAGCTGATCGGCGGCTTTTCCAGCGCCCTCACCCCGGCGGATCATGACGCGCGCATGGACATGCTCCTCTGGCAGGGATCGATTCAGTCGGCCCAGCGCCAGCTCGCCCTCGTCACTCCCTCGAAGCGTCCGCTGTTCGAGGCTCGGCTCGCCCTGCGCACCAATGCTGCCAACGCCTCGGATCTCGCCTCGGCGACCAGCACGATCGGCGCGGGCGATCCTGGCTATCTCGCTGACCGGGCGGCCTGGTTCCGCAACAACAATGCCTCGCCAAGCGCGCGCAGCCTGCTCGCACGGCGCCAGGCGCTTACGTCGCGTCCCGGCAGCCCTGAAAAATGGTTCGAGGCGCTGCTGACCTATGCGCGCGGCGCCGCGGCCGATGCGCAATATTCAACTGCCTTCGATATCGCCCGGCAGATCGACGACGCCTATCCGGCGGGTACCGACGTCAGCGAACAGCCCTATGGCGAGCGGGACGATTATACGAGCCTGGCATGGCTCGCCGGGCAGACCGCGCTGAAGCAGCTGGGGCAGCCGGCCGACGCGATCGGCATGTTCACCCGCTATGGCAGCGCATCGAAGACGCCGACGACCCAGTCCAAGGGCTTCTATTGGGCGGGCCGCGCCGCCGAGGCTGCTGGCCGCCGGGAAGAAGCCAACCGCTATTACGCGCGCGCGGCCGGTTTCCGCGACATGTTCTACGGCCAGCTCGCGATCGAACGGCTTGGCCAGCCGCTGACGCCGCCGGGCGATCCGCTGATGAAACCGGTCGACCCGCAGGTACGCGCCGCCTTCTACAACCGCGAGGCGGTGCGCGTGGCGCAGTATCTCGGCACGGTCGGCGCCTGGCAGGACCAGACCGCCTTTGTCCGCCAGATCGCGATCGACGCCAAGACCGACAGCGACCATGTCCTCGCCACCGAGCTTTCAAGAACGCTTGGCCGCCCCGACCTGGGCGTCATGGTGGGGCGCAGCGCCCTGCAGAACGGGCTGAGCGAATATAGCACGGTTGGCTTCCCCAGCGTCCGCGTACCGGCGGCCAGCCAGGATAGCTGGACGATGATTCACGCCATCGCCCGGCAGGAAAGCCAGTTCGATCGCGCGGCCGTCAGCCACGCTGGCGCACGCGGGCTGATGCAGCTGATGCCGGGCACCGCGCGCGAGGCCGCGGGCAAATTGGGCATGTCCTATGAGCCGGGATCGCTGACCAGCGACACCGATTACAACATCATGCTCGGATCGAGCTATTTCGAGCGAGTCTACCGGCTCTATGGCAGCTACCCGCTGGCGCTGGCCGCGTACAACGCCGGCCCGGGCAATGTGAACAAATGGCTGAAAGCCAATGGCGATCCCCGCATGCCGGGCACCGACATGATCGACTGGATCGAGGCGATCCCGATCTACGAGACCAAGAACTACGTCCAGCGCGTGCTGGAGAACGCGGTCGTCTATGACCTCATGAACCCCTCGCACTCGCGCTCAAGCGGCCCGCGGCGGATCAGCTGGTATCTCGGCAAGAACACGCCAGGCTGAACGGCTGCGGGCAACATATTCCGTCACGCCGGGCTTGTTCCGGAGTCCGCCATGCCGCACACATCTCGTCCGCCGCGCCTGCGGAACAATAGATGCCGGAACAAGCCCGGCATGACGGATTGCCTATGGATCGCCCCAACTACATCACCCCATCCGGCTACAACACGCTCAGCGCCGAATATCGCACCCTGCTTGGGGACGAGCGGCCCAAGCTGGTCGAGGTGATCTCTTGGGCAGCCGGCAATGGCGATCGTTCGGAAAATGGCGACTATATCTACGGCCGAAAGCGCCTCCGCGAGATCGACCGACGGCTCGGTTGGCTCGCAAAGCGGATGAAGGCGGCGGTGGTGATCGATCCCGCCGCACAGCCTGACCGGACCCGCGTCTGGTTCGGCGCCACCGTCACGATCGCCGACGAGGACGATGTCGAGCGTGTCCTCACCCTGGTCGGCGACGACGAGACCGATGCCGCGGCGGGGCGGATCGGCTGGAACGCGCCGCTCGCCCGCGCGCTGCGCGGCGCGGCGCTGGGCGACCTGCGCCGTGTCACGCTCCCGGCCGGCGAAAAGGAATATGAGGTGATCGCCATCGCCTACCCGGCAACCTAGCGTTTCCCGCGGGCAGATTGACGGCAACCGCCCGTCATGAAACGATCGCGCAACGAAACGATCCGAGAGGAACCGTCATGCCGATCCCCGCGACCTGGTCTTCCCAGCTTCTCAGCATCCTGCGCATTGTCACCGGCCTGGGCTTTCTCCAGCACGGCGTCTCGAAATTCTTCGGCATCCCGCCCTTCCCCATGCCGCTCAATCCCTTGCTCACAACAGCGGGGGTGCTCGAACTGGTCGGCGGTACGCTGATCGTGATCGGGCTCTTCACCCGGCCTGTCGCGTTCGTCCTCTCCGGCATGAGCGCGGCCGCCTATTTCATCGCCCATGCTCCGCAGGGTTTCTTCCCGGCCGCCAACAACGGTGAGCCAGCGATGCTCTACTGCTTCATCTTCCTGTACCTCGCTGCTGCCGGCGGCGGCATATGGAGCGCGGACGCCGCCCGCGCCAAAGCATAGTCGCCCCTTGCTGGGTGCGGGGCACGCCCCCTATTCGGCAAGTACCCTTTCGGGCTGCACCTTTTCCTGCAGTGCCGCGGAAGCAGCGCTTGCCCCGACCGCAAGCACGGTCGTCAGGATCATGCTTCCAGTCCGCTGCAATCGCCGCCGAGGCGCGTGGAGAAACCCGGCGCCCGGCTACCGAGTTCGGTACCGTTCGCCTTGCCGATGAGATAGGTGACTAGCCGGTCAGCGCTGGTAGCGACGTCGACGGTCCAGGCATCGACCTTGCCTGCCGGGGTCTCGACTATGTCGCTGCCCGTCACCTTCAGCGTGAATGTCCCGAAGCCCTTGTCATATTGATAGAAGGGCAACGCATATTCGCCGCCCTGAGCAAGGGGCAGCGCGCCAAAGGTCAGGCCCCAGAGATTGCCCTCCCAAACCTGTGCTGGCGCCGCGAGATCGACCGGCACCACGCCGTCCTTCTCCATCCGCGATCCAGTGATCCAGCCATTGGCATAGCGCAGAGAGACATATTCCTTGCCGAGCTTGCGATTGTCGAAGGCGATCGGCCGCAGGTCCTTGCGCGCCAGCACGAAATGGTCACGCAGGTCGAAGGCCGCGCCGACCCGCTGGTGTACGACGATGTCCCATGCCGGCTCCCCCGCCACCTCGGTCGAGCGAACGCTTTGCCATGTCGCGCCGATCACGGAGGCATCCCGCATGATTGCGTAGCAGGCGGTACCGGCGGTCAGCTTTTCACCGTCCGGCAGCGCGGTGACCGCCAGCAAGGTTGCGAGAATCATGGCTGCATCTCCCGATCGATCTGTATTATTCAGGCAATACGCTACGATCCCGATTTCGCAAGCTGCGAGCCCGAACGTGTGAGAAGCACTCGCTAACCATCTCGAAAATCAGTCATCCCACGCTGAAATCTGCCGGAATCGCGGCGAATATGATTGCACCCGGCTTTTGGCCGTATCGGCCGCTGTTAGGGTTTGCCCCTGGCCGGGCGGGGGTCGCACGGTCGTGTAGAGCGAGAAACGACAAATGAGCGCGACACAGAGAATGATCGTGAGCGGCAAGGTTCAGGGGGTCGGATACCGCAACTGGGCTATCTGGACGGCCAATGCGCTGGGCGTAACCGGTTGGGTGCGCAACGTTCGGGATGGCCGGGTCGAGATCATGGCATCGGGAGAGCACACCGCACTGGAGGCGATGGTCGAGGCCTGTCGCCAGGGACCGCAGCTTGCCCGCGTCGACGACATCGAGGTGCAGGCTGTCGGCGAGATTCATCTCAAAGGATTCAATAAGCGCCTCGGGATAGAGGCATAGCGGACATCAGTTCCGGGCGATGCCCGGCGATTCGGCAATGCCGGATGTTCGGCGATCAGGCCGGCCGTTCGGCGCCGCGGCCGCATGCGTTTGCATTAAGATCGGCACTGTCAGGGCCGACTCCCGGGACACGAAATGATGACCGATACCAACCCGCCCACGACTCAGCGCGTCTTCATCTCCGGCAAGGTCCAGGGTGTCGGCTTCCGCGACTGGGTCGTTCGCAACGGCAAGGCGCTCGGCCTGATCGGCTGGGTCCGCAACCGCACCGACGGCCGGGTAGAAATCCTGATCATCGGCGACAGCGACGCTTCCGCGGCACTGATCGACAAGTGCCGGGAGGGCCCGCCCCTGGCGCGGGTCGATCATATCGAAGCCCATGCCGATGGCGAGCGTCCGCCCAAGGGTTTCACGAAGCGTTTTACGGCATAATAGATCGCACCAAGGTGGAAAATCACGTTTTCCGTGGTATCTCCCAGCCATGACGGAGCTTCTGCCCCTCAACACCTCCCGGTTGCCCGTAAAATTGCGGGTGGACGATTATCTGCTGCTCGACAGGTCAGGTGCATTCGACGCCTATCGCAAGACCGAACTCATCGAGGGGGACGTTTATTTTATGAACGCCCAACACCGGCCGCACGCACTCGCCAAGACAGAATTATATGATGCCCTGCGCGATGGATTGCGCGCGACCGGTTCGCCCTTGCGTCCTTTGATCGAAGCCAGCGTGGCACTGTCGGAGTTTGACGCACCGGAACCGGACATCGTGCTGACAAGCGAGCCCAAGGGCGAAGGGCTTGTTCCCGTCGCTTCGGTGGCGCTGATCGTCGAAGTTTCCGACACGACGGTGAAAGACGACCTGACACGCAAGGCCATCATCTATGCCCGTGCGCATGTGCCCGAATATTGGGTGGTGGATGTGAACGCCAGGGTCATCCACAAGATGTGGCTGCCGGAAGACGAGGGCTATGCGGAATGCAAGGTCGTCACATTCGGACAGCCGGTGACGAGCGAAAGCATCGCGGGCCTCATCGTGGAAACCACCACGCTATAATCCGCATACGCCGCTGAACGATCGCGATTGCGGGCGATCTTGCAGGCGTGGCGCCGTTCGGGCGCCACGCCTGGTTCCGTCAGCGCGTCAGCTTCTTGTACGCCAGGCGCGTCGGGCGATCCGCCGCGTCGCCCAGGCGACGGCGCTTGTCCGCTTCATAGCTCTCGAAATTGCCCTCGAACCATTCGACATGGCTGTCGCCCTCGAAAGCCAGGATATGCGTCGCGAGGCGATCAAGGAAGAAGCGATCATGGCTGATCACCACCGCACAGCCGGCGAAGCTCTCCAGCGCCTCTTCGAGCGCGCGGAGCGTCTCGACGTCGAGATCGTTGGTCGGTTCGTCGAGCAGCAGGACGTTGCCACCCTCCTTCAGCATCTTGGCAAGATGGACGCGGTTGCGCTCACCACCCGATAGCTGGCCGACCTTCTTCTGCTGATCTTGGCCCTTGAAGTTGAACGCCCCGACATAGGCCCGCGTGCCAAGCTCCTGCTTGCCGAAGCGGAAGACCTCTAGCTTGTCGGAAATCTCTTCCCACACATTCTTGTTGGGATCGAGGTCGTCACGGCTCTGGTCGACATAACCGAGCTTGACCGTCTGGCCGACATCGATCGTGCCGCCATCAGGCTGTTCCTGGCCGGTGATGAGCTTGAACAGGGTCGACTTGCCGGCGCCGTTCGGCCCGATCACCCCGACGATACCGCCTGGCGGCAATACGAAATCGAGATTCTCGAACAGCAATTTGTCGCCATACGCCTTGGTCAGGCCCTTCGCCTCGATAACCTTGCCACCGAGACGTTCGGGCAACTGGATCAGGATCTGCGCCTTGCCGACCGAGCGGTTCTCCTGCTTCTCCATCAGTTCGTCGAACGCGCGGATACGCGCCTTGGACTTGGTCTGGCGCGCCTTGGGGGTCTGGCGCATCCAGGCGAGCTCGTCGGCGATCGCCTTGGCCTTGCCCTGTTCCTCACGCTCTTCCTGCTCGAGCCGCTTGACCTTCTTTTCGAGATAGCCCGAATAGTTGCTCTCATAAGTATAGTAACGACCGCGATCGAGCTCGAGCACCCAGTTGACCACGTTATCGAGGAAGTAGCGGTCATGGGTCACCAGGATGACGTTGCCGGTATATTCCTTGAGGTAATTCTCCAGCCACTGGACGCTCTCGGCGTCGAGATGGTTGGTCGGCTCGTCAAGCAGCAGGATCTGCGGTTTTTCCAGCAGCAGCTTGCACAGCGCGACACGGCGCTTCTCGCCGCCCGAGAGATTGGTGACGGGGCTGTCGCCCGGCGGACAGCGCAGGGCCTCCATCGCGATCTCGAGCTGGTTGTCGAGGCTCCAGCCATCGACCGCGTCGATACGGGCCTGGAGATCGCCCATCTCTTCCATCAGCGCGTCGAAATCGGTGTCGTCCTTCGGATCGCCCATTTCGGCGGAGATCGCGTTGAAGCGATCGACCAGGTCGGCGACGGGGCGCACACCGTCCTTGACGTTGTCGATGACGTTCTTGGTCGGATCGAGCTGCGGCTCCTGCGCCAGATAGCCGACCTTGATGCCCTCGGCAGCCCATGCCTCGCCGACGAAATCGGGGTCGATGCCGGCCATGATCTTCATGAGCGTCGACTTGCCGGATCCGTTCGGCCCGATGATCGCGATCTTCGCGTCGCCGAGGAACTGGAGGTGGATGTTGTTAAGCACCGGCTTTGCGGCACCCGGGAAGGTCTTGGTCAGACCCTTCATCACATAGCTGTACTGCACGGCCATTGCCGATCGGCTCCGTCGTTTGAATGCGGGGAATTTCGGTGGCGCATGTAGTGGTTGCGCGGCCGATTGGCAAACCGGATCGTGTTCAAAAATCCGTACATGCGGCGCTTGTCGAGGCACCGTTCCTGCTTCTAAGCGACAAAGCGACTGTCCTCGACATTTTCGGGGCGAACGGAGGACCCGATGGTGCGCAATGTATCCCTTCTCGCGGCACTTGCCGCCTCCACCATCGCCTTTCCGGCCGTCGCCCAGCAGACGCGATTCGACCCCGCCATCGGCAGGCTCCGCGACGCTGCGCTGAAGGACCAGGTTGCCTGGGATATCGTCGAAGGGCTGACCACTGAGATCGGGCCGCGCCCGGACGGCTCGCCGCAACAGGCCAGGGCACGCGAATGGGGCATGGCCAAGCTCAGGAGCCTTGGCTTCCAGAATGTCCGGATCGAAACCTATCAGTTGGACACCTGGGTGCGCGGGCTTGAGAGCGCCGAGGTCGTGTCGCCCTACCCCCAGCCCCTGCGCCTGACCGCGCTCGGCAATTCGGGCGCGACGCCGCCCGACGGACTCACCCTGCCAATCGTCTTCTTCCCGGGCATCGACGATCTGCGCGCCGCCCCCGACGGCAGCCTGAAGGGAAAGATCGCCTTCGTCTCCAATACGATGCAACGGACGATGGATGGATCGAGCTATGGCAGCCAGGGCGCGGCCCGCCGTCAGGGTCCGAACATCGCCGCGAGGAAGGGCGCGAGCGCCATCGTCATTCGTTCGATCGGGACCGATCACGGCCGTGGGCCGCACGCGGGCGTCACCAATTTCGAACCAGGCGTGACGCCGATCCCCGCCGCCGCCCTTTCGGTGGCTGATGCCGCCAATCTGGAACGCATGGTGAAGCGCGGCAAGCCCGTCACGCTCCACCTGCTGCTCACCCCGAAGCGGGTCGGCCTGCGCGAATCCGGCAATGTCGTGGCAGAAGTGCCGGGCAGCGATCCTGCGGCGGGCGTCGTCCTGATCGGCGGGCACCTCGACAGCTGGGATCTTGGCACCGGCGCGATCGACGATGCCTCCGGCGTCGGCATCACCACGGCGGCGGCCAAGATGCTGCTGGATTCGGGAAAGCCCCGCCGCACGATCCGGGTCGTCTGGTTCGGCGATGAGGAAACCGGCGGCTTCGGCGGCGCCGCCTATGCCAAGGCGCATGCCGGCGAACGCCATGCCATCGCGGCTGAATCCGATTTCGGCGCTGACCGGGTCTGGCGCTTCCAGACCAACCTGCCCGACAGCGCCAGGCCGGTCGTCGATCGGTTGACCGCAGCGCTCACGCCGATCGGCGTCATCCGCGGCCTCGGCGTGGCGAACGGCGGGACCGATGTCGAACCAGTGCTCGCGACCGGTGTCGCCGGGATCGACCTGAACCAGGATGGCCTGCGTTATTTCGATTATCATCACACGCCCGAGGACACGATCGACGTGATCGACGTCGAACAGCTCCGTCAGAATGTCGCGGCATGGACGGCAATGCTTGCGGTGGTTGCGAACGCGCCGGAAGAAATCGGACCGATGCAAATCAAGAAATGACGGAAAACCGTGACCGAACCTTTCTGCAAGATGAATTGCGATTGACGCACCTGCGCCGTCCGCTATGAAAAGCGCCTCGTGGTAAGCAATCGGGCTGGCCGCGAATTTTTGCTATGCTTGGGAGCATCCGCATGAAGAAGATCGCCTTTGTTCTCGTCGCCGCCGGCCTGATGTCGCTTGCCGCCTGCTCGAAGCCCACTCCTGCCGAGAACAACGCTGAAGCAGTGGCCGACAACCTGGATGCGACTGCCGACAACCTGTCTGCAGTGGCCGACAACACCTCGAACGCCGTTGCAGCAGACGCGCTCGAGAATGCAGCCGACAACCTGCATGCCGCTGCCGACAACGTCACGGCGAACCAGTAATCAGCTCGGCCGGGCTTCGGCCTGGTCAGCTGTTTAGAGAGGGCGTCCCTTCGGGGGCGCCCTTTTCGTTTGGCGCCCCGTCCGTCCGGACCTCAGCTTACAGATTCGCTTCCAAGCGTTGACGACACCTTCCACAGGTCGATCCCACCTTCACCGGCATATTGATCGATCTCGCGCAATTCGGCTTCGTCGAATTCCAGCCGATTGACCGCATCGAGCGAATCGTCGAGCTGCTGCACCGTCCGCGCACCGATCAAGGCCGAGGTGACGCGCGGATCGCGCAGCACCCAGGCGATCGCCATCTGCGCCAGGGTCTGGCCGCGCCTTTCGGCGATCGCGTTGAGGGCGCGGATGCGCTCGAGATTGTCATCGGACAGCATCCCCTGACCAAGCGATCCGCTTTTGGTCGCCCGGGCGCCTTCGGGCATCCCGCCCAGATATTTGCTTGTCAGCATCCCTTGCGCGAGCGGCGAGAAGGCGATGCAGCCAGTACCCAGATCCTGCAACGTGTCGAGAAGGCCGTGCTCGACCCAGCGATTGAGCATCGAATAGCTCGGCTGGTGGATCAGTAACGGCACCCGCTCCTCGCGCAGGATCGCCGCCGCCTTGCGGGTCAGCTCGGGCGAATAGGAGGAGATACCGACATAGAGCGCCTTGCCCTGGCGCTGGAGATGGGCAAGCGCGCCCATCGTCTCCTCCAGCGGCGTCTTCGGATCCACACGGTGCGAATAGAAGATGTCGACATAGTCGAGCCCCATGCGCTTGAGGCTCTGGTCGCAGCTCGCGATCAGATATTTGCGCGATCCGCCGACATCGCCATAGGGTCCTGGCCACATGTCCCAACCGGCCTTGGTCGAGATGATGAGCTCGTCGCGGTGCCCGGCAAGGTCGGCGGCCAGGACACGTCCGAAATTCTCCTCCGCCGACCCGTAAGGCGGGCCGTAATTGTTCGCGAGGTCGAAATGGGTGACGCCCCGGTCGAACGCACGGCGCAGCATCGCCTTGCCCGTCTCGAACACGTCAGCGCCGCCGAAATTCTGCCACAGGCCAAGCGAGATTGCCGGAAGCTCGAGCCCGCTCCTGCCGCATCGGCGATAGGGCATTCGTCCATCGTAGCGGGAAGGATCGGCGGCGTAGGGTACAGGATATGGCACCGGAAAACTCCTGTCGGTGAAGCGTGGAATTCGGGGCCTGACGGCGACGCGACTGCTATACCATTCAGCCAGCGCATCGAATGCTTCTTTGCACGATCAATCAAGAAAAGGGGCTTCAATCCCGTTGGATTGAAGCCCCGAGCATCGCCGAAGGCGCGCGCGCCTAGCTGCCGAACTTGGCGCGTATCGAGAAGACGATCCGTCGATCGTTCATGAACCAGGATCTTGGGCGGCGCAGGAGATCGTTGTTGATCACCTGTGTCGTCCGCAGCGTCGAATTAAGCAGGTTCACGCCCTGGAAGCCCATCTTGATGTTAGGCGTGACGCTGTAGAACGCCGAAGCGTCGAGCTGGCCGGTCGCCTCGTTGAACACCGGCGCGAAAGGCACGATCACGTCGCGCACGGTCAGCAGATACCGTGAACGCCACGAATAGGCTGCCCGAAGCTCAAGCCCGCCCGCCTGATAGAAGGGCGCGATGTTCACGGTGTATTTCGACAAGCCCTGAAGCGGCAGCTTGCTGGTATCGACATTGGCGATGCGGCCCGCCGCGACGTCGGGATCAGTGGCGGAGAGCGTGCTCTGGCTAACCCCCTTGGATTCCACATAGGTGAAATTGCCGCTGAACCCGAGGCCACGCAGGAACCCTGGCAGGAAGGTGAAGGTTTGCTGGTAACCGACCTCCAGGCCCTTCACCCGACCCGTCTCCGGCGAGTTGAACGGCGTGGTGACGATCGCATCGAAGGTCGCGCCGTTGTTCGTGAATTTCAGGCGATCGGTGCCGTTGGCGATCACACCGTACAGATCCTTCTTGAACAGGGAGACGGTGAGCTGTCCCACGCTCGAGAAATACCATTCAGCCGTCAGGTCGTAGTTATTGGACCGGATTGGCTTGAGATATGGATTGCCCACGTTGAACAGGGCGACCGGCGCCCCGTTGTTGGTGATGGTCGTGTCGAGCGTATCGAGCACGACATTATAGAAGGCGCGCGTCAGGCCGAAATCCGGTGGCGCGATGCCCTGGTTGAACGCGGCGCGGAACTGAAGCCCACCGCCCGCTTCAAGCTTGAGGTTCAGGCTGGGGAGGAAATAGTGATATTTCAGTGACGTCGACACTGGGGTCAATGCACCGTTCTGGAACGCATTGGCGTTGGCCACGACGGCCGGGCCGAGCGCGCAAAACTTCGTCTGCGGCTGCTCGTTCTGAGGTGGATCGCAGGTGAAGGTTCGTCTCGGGAACGAGAAATTCCCCTGCGCCTCGCGTGTCGTGGCCGTATAGCGCAGGCCGACATTTCCGCTCAGCTTCATCCCACCGTCGCCGATCGGGTTGCCGAACCGGATCAACCCGTAAAGCGCATTGTTTCGCTCATGCACGGGGTTGATCTCGCCGGGCAGGAAGGGCGTGCCGGCCACGGTGTCGCAGCGTTGCGCCAGCGGCACCCAGTTCTGCGGACAGGGGGGCGTGTTCGCCAGCCTGGGACGCCACTCGTCGCCGATCGCAAGCGCCGCGTTGCCCGCCGCCTGGTAATTCCGGATCAGGTCCTGGGGGACAAACAACCGCCCGGGACCACTCGGCAGGTTGACGCTGCCGCGGAAGAAATTGGGAAAGGAATAGGCTTCGCTCGGTCCCGGCGAACCGCCCGGCGTCGCCGGGTTGCCGTTGACGGGATCGTCCATCCAGACCGGACCGCCACCGCCCCAGATCTCGCTGAGCACACCCCAGTTATAGCTCGAGAAACGTGCATTGTTCTCACGATCGGCAAACCGATAACCGGCCCGGATCGAGCTCAGCCAGCTATCCTCGGGGAAGGAATAGTCCAGGTCGATCCGCGCGGCATCCTCATTGCCGTCGCTATCCTCGATATGGTCCATCGCCGACCGGTAGAAGCTGTTATACGGGTCGACATAGCTCGGGTGCTGGGCATTCATGTAATTGGTCGCCCCCGCAT
This sequence comes from Sphingomonas sp. QA11, assembly GCF_028473665.1. GTDB lineage: Bacteria > Pseudomonadota > Alphaproteobacteria > Sphingomonadales > Sphingomonadaceae > Sphingomonas > Sphingomonas phytovorans. The sequence goes on from NZ_CP098774.1 coordinate 1,983,440, forward strand.
TGGCAAGCGGCAGGAAATTCACATAGGCCGGCTTATCGCCATTCATCCTGATATCGACATTCTGGAACGTTGAAGCCCAGATACCGAAATCGGTGTTGGTGACGCGGGATTTGGTGTGCTGGTAATCCAGGCTCACGCCAAGCCGGTCAGTGACCTTCCACTTGAAATTCGCGCCATAATCGTCGGTCAGATACCGCTGGTCCACCGCGCGTACGATATTGTTGCTCTGCAACCCGTTGATCGGCGTGCGAAGATCACCCCCCTGGTCGGCGCGATAGCCGTTCGGCGCGGTGATGGTGCCGCTGGTGAAGACGCCCTGGTCATCGAAGGAAAAGCTGGTGCCGGGAAATGGCTGAGCGTCCCCGTTGCTCGTCACATTGTCCGTGGCGATCTCGATCGCGTGCTCAGTCCATTTCTCCCGCGAATCCGACCGGAGGAACTGAAAGGTGGCAGACATGGATTCATCATTGCTGCGCCACTGCGCCGCCGCGGAGTAACCGTAGCGCGTACGCTCGGTTTCCGTGCTGCGCATCGCGGCGCCGCGTGGGACGAAGACGGTACGGCCCGTATAAGGCTTGTTCGTGGCGGGATCGATGGCGTTAGGCGCGTAATAGGTGCCGTCGGAAGCCAGGGTCCGCTGGCCATAGTTGGAAATCTGCAAGCCGTCGGAACGGGACACAAGCTGCGACCGCACGAAGCTGGCCAGCAGACCGACCTCGCCAATGCCGGTGTTCCAGCGATTGCTCGCCAGCAGCGAGACCGTCGGCGCGGATTTGTGGATAAGATCGCCGTAATTCACCTCGACGGCACCGGCGACGACCAGCCCCTTTGAATCGAAGGGAACGCGCGTACGAAGGTTGACGGTACCGGCGATGCCGCCCTCGACCATGTCGGCGCTGGGGCTCTTGAAGACATCGACGCCTGCCAGAAGTTCTGACGGAACGTCGGCGAAGCTAAGGCCGCGGCCGTTATTGGCGGTGAAGGTGTCGCGCCCGTTAAGCTCCGACCGGGTATAGGTCAGCCCGCGCACGACGACGCCGGAGCCCTCGACCGAGAAGTGATCCGGGTCTACGCCAGCGGCGAAGCGGCTGATCGCCACGCCCGGCACACGCTGCAGCGCCTCGGTAACGGACCGGTCCGGCAGCGCGCCGATATCTTCCGACGAGATGGAGTCGCTGACGATCTCGGCATTCTGCTTCAGTGCCTGCGCGGTCTTGAGGCTCTGGCGGATGCCGGTGACGACGATGTCCGCCTCATCCTGAGTCACCGCGTCCGACATTGCCTGGCCTGATGCCGACTGAGCCGCCTCCGCGGCTTTCGGGGCAATCTCTGCCCAGACTGGCGACGCCATCGAGACGACGCAAAGGGCAAGCGTCGAGACGCCCCCTTTCAATGAAAGGCCGATTCTGCCGCGAGTCGCGACTCCACCGTTGTGCGAGTTATCACTCATCAGGTCACCCCCTACCCTATGATACCGCTACCAATTTTTGGTGCGATTTGTTCTTGGCTATCTTTGTAGCTGCGGCCATGATGCAGCAACAAAAACAAAATGCAAGAGGTGGCCGGCAAAAAGTCCCACGTGGGACATTTGTGGTGGACGACAATGTGATCGGAACCACACATTTGCTGAATTGTCGGCAGCGGGCGCGCAGGAGGGGTGATGACAAAGCTGGAGACGGCAAGAGCCGCCGCAGACGGGCGACTTCGTCGTATCGTCGTCGTCGGTGGCGGAACCGCTGGCTGGATGACCGCGGCGTCGCTGGGCTGGGCGCTTTCAACGCTCCCGATCGAGATTGTGCTGGTCGAGTCGGAAGAGATCGGAACGGTCGGCGTCGGCGAGGCCACCGTGCCGCACATCCGCTTTTTCAATCAGCGGCTCGGCATCGATGAGGCCGATTTCATGCGGCGCACCAACGCGACCTTCAAGCTCGGCATCGAATTCCGCGACTGGGCACGGATCGGCGACAGCTATATCCATCCGTTCGGCGATTTCGGCCGGGACGTCGCCGGTCTTCCTTTCCACCAGCATTGGCTCCGCCTGGTCCGCGCGGGCCGTATCGTGCCCGCACTGGAGGCATTTTCCCTGCCGATCCTGGCAGCGCGCGCCAACAGGTTCGCCCCACCCTCCCCCGACCCGTCGGCGATCGAATCCACCTTCTCCTATGCTTATCAATTCGATGCCGGCCTCTACGCCGCCTATCTTCGCAGCTATGCCGAGCAACGCGGCGTCCGGCGGGTCGAAGGCAAGATAGGGCCAGTCGGCCAGAACGGCGAAACAGGCTTCGTCCACTCGGTCACGCTCGAAAGCGGCGAAGAGGTCACCGGGGATCTGTTCGTCGACTGCTCCGGCTTTCGCGGGCTGCTGATCGAAGGCGCGCTCAAGGCTGGCTATGAAAGCTGGTCCCACTGGCTGCCTTGCGACGCAGCGCTCGCTGTACCCAGCGCGCATGGCGGCCCCCTGACCCCCTATACAAGTGCAACGGCCCGCGATGCCGGCTGGCAATGGCGCATCCCGCTCCAGCACCGCGTCGGCAACGGCCATGTCTTCAGTACCGCCTTCACGGATATCGATTCGGCGCGCGATATCCTCATGTCCAATCTCGAGGGCGAGGCACTCGCCGAACCAAGGTTGCTGCGGTTCGCCACGGGCAAGCGCAGGAGCCAGTGGCTCGGCAACGTCGTCGCGATCGGCCTTGCCTCGGGCTTCCTCGAGCCGCTCGAATCCACCAGCATCCACCTGATCCAGCTCGCTATCACCAAGCTGATCGACCTGCTGCCGCTGGACGGCTGGGATCCGCTCGACGCCGCCGAGTTCAACCGGTCGATGGCGGTTGAGTATGAACGCGTCCGCGACTTCCTGATCCTGCACTATTGCGCGACCGAGCGGACCGACACCGCGTTCTGGAACCATTGCCGCACGATGAGCCTGCCTGAGTCACTCGTCTACAAGATGGCGGCGTTCCGCGAACGCGGTGTCGTGGTCAAATATCGCGAGGGCATGTTCCTCGAACCAAGCTGGCTCGCGGTCTATTACGGCCAGCGGGTCGAACCTGGACGGATCAACCCGCTGGTCGAAGCGCTGCCGATCGACGAGGTCGCGTCCCGCGCTGAAGCGATGGCCAGCGCCTTCCATGCGGCAGCCGAGGCGATGCCCGATCACGCAGACTATCTCCACGATCTATGCGGTCCCGCCGGAGCGGTGCGCGCATGAGCGGGAACGACATACGCACCGTCGCGATCCTCGGCGGCACTGTCGCCGGCTGGATGGCGGCCGCGGCGCTCGCCCGGCGGCTACCGCGCCATCGCTACCGGATCATGGTGGTCCGGACCGACCGCGATGGCGACGGCCTGGGCGATTTCGGCACGACACTGACGGCACTGCCATCGATCGCGCCCTTTCATGAATCCATCGGCATCGACGAGAACTTGCTGCTACGCGCGACGCGGGGCAGCTTTGCGCTGGGCGTCGCCTTCTCCGGCTGGGCCGCAAGCGAAACTGCCCATTTCCTGCCGTTCGGCGCGGTCGGCGCCCCGCTCGGACCGGTTGCCTTCCATCAGTTGCTGACGCGCCTGCGCCGGGAAGACCGCGCGGTCAGGGCCGCTGACTATTCGATCGCCGCCATCGCCGCCCAGGCAAGCCGCTTCGCCCGTCCTTCCACCGACGGGCATAGCGTGCTCTCGTACTATGCCTATGGCCTGCATCTCGACACGCCGGCCTATCTCGGAGCGATGCGGGCGACCGCCGAGGCGCATGGCGCCCACGTTGCGACCGCCCTTTTCCGCCACGCCATCACGGACGCCTCGGGCGGGATCGCCGCGCTGGAACTCGACAATGGCGATTCCCTTCCGGCCCTGCTGTTCGTCGATGCCACCGGCACCGATGCACGCCTGTGCGGCGAGGCGCTGGGAGTGGGTTTCCAGAGCTGGCGACAATGGTTGCCTTGCGACCACGCCACCGCCAGGCGCATCTTCGATCAGTCCGATCCGCCGCCATTCGGTCATGTCGAGGCGCAGTCCGCCGGCTGGCAGAACGACACCCCTTTGGTTGGAGAGGCCGGCCGGTTGCAATGCTGGAGCAGCGCATTCGGCAATGCCCCGTCCTGCGCCGGGAGCAATGAACCGGTCCGCCGAATCGCCTTCGAAAATGGTCGGCGTATCACGCCCTGGCACCGCAACTGTGTCGCGATCGGCGGCGCCGCATGCGTGCTTGAGCCATTGCACCCGATCGGGCTCCATCTCGTCCAGAGTGCGCTCGCCCGGCTCGTCGCCCTTTTTCCCGATGCCGCCGAGGCATCGGTAGAAGCGACCGAACATAACCGGATGACCATCAACGAGATGGAAAGCGCCCGCGACTTCCTGATCGCCCAATATGTCACGAATGGACGCGTCGGCGAACCCTTCTGGGATGCGATCAGGTCCGTCGCTCCTCCCGATCGCCTGGCCTACAAGCTCGCCTTGTTCGCGGGCGGAGGGCGCATGCCGATGTACGATGACGAGGTGTTCGAGGAAGCCGACTGGATAGCGTTGCTCGACGCGCAGGGAGTACGGCCGCGTCGCCACGACGCACTGGCCGGCACCGTGCCGATCGAACGGATCGAGCAGCATCTCGCCCGGCTGCGCGAGGCGATCATCGCCGGCGTGAAGACCATGCCATCGCATGCCGAGTATCTCAGGCGCGCCCATGCGGCGCCCCCGCGCGGTGCCGCCGCATGAGCGCGCCGGTGCCGGTCCGCAGTGTCGTCATCGTCGGCGGTGGCACTGCCGGCTGGATGGCGGCGGCGGCTCTCTCCCGCCTCATCCGCACCGAGGTATCGGTGACGCTGGTCGAATCCGACGCAATCGCCACGGTCGGGGTCGGCGAGGCGACGATCCCGCCGATCCGCAACTTCAACGGACTGCTCGGGATCGACGAGAATGACTTCCTCGCGAAGACTCAGGGCTCGATCAAGCTCGGCATCGACTTCGTCGACTGGACGCGCGAAGGGCATCGCTACACGCACCCCTTTGGCGAATTCGGCTTCGATATCGAGGGTGTGAAGTTCCATCATTTCTGGCGCAAGCTCTACACGGCGGGCCAGGCGAGCTGGATCGAGGATTATAATCTCTGCGCCACCGCGCAGAAGCTCGGCCGCTTCACCCAACCTGTCGCCGATCCGGCCTCGGTGCTCTCGCGGCTGACCTATGCCTATCATTTCGACGCATCGCTCTATGCCCTTTATCTGCGCGCCTATGCCGAAGCGCGAGGCGTGGTACGGATCGAGGGCAAGGTCGAGGACGTCATGCTGCGGAGCATCGACGGGCATGTCGATGCAATCCGCCTTGAAGGCGACCGCCGAATCGAGGGCGAATTGTTCGTCGACTGCACCGGTTTTCGCGGGTTGCTGATCGAAGGCATACTGCAGACCGGGTTCGAATCCTGGAAGCAGTGGCTGCAGTGCGACCGGGCGGTCGCGGTGCCTTCGGCGAGCCCGGGCCGCGCGATCACGCCTTTCACTCAATCGACCGCGCGCCGCGCCGGCTGGCAATGGCGCATCCCGCTTCAGCACCGCGTCGGCAACGGTTATGTCTATTGCAGCACTGATATCAGCGACGACGAGGCAGCCGCCACTTTGCTCGCCAACCTTGACGGCGAGCCTCTGCGCGATCCGATGCTGATCCGGTTCGAGGCCGGCCGGCGCAAGCTGGCATGGAATCGCAACGTGGTCGCGCTCGGCCTTGCCTCCGGCTTTGTCGAGCCGCTGGAATCGACCAGCATCCACATGATCCAGACTGGCGTGTCGAAGCTGATGGCGCTGTTCCCCGACCGCAGCTTCTCGCCCGTCGAGCGCGACGAATATAATCGCCAGACCCAAGTCCAGATGGAGCAGATCCGCGACTTCGTGATCCTGCACTACCACGCCAACGAACGAACCGAGGGCGACCTGTGGCACCGCGTGCGCGACATGGCAGTCCCCGAGACGCTTGCGCGAAAACTCGATCTGTTCCGCAATCGCGGGCGCCTCTTCCGGTACGACGACGAATTGTTCGCGGATTCGAGCTGGATTGCGGTCCTGCTCGGCCAGAACGTCATGCCCGCCGGCTGGGACCCGCTGGCCGACGCGGTCGCCCCGGCGCTGGTGCGCCAGCGGCTCGACCGGATTCGCGAGGTATTCCGCCGCGCCGCCGAGGCGATGCCACGCCATGAGGACTGGATTGCCCGCAACTGTCCAGCGTCGGGGACACCTGTTGCACGAAAGACCGCGTGACAACGGCCTTAGGCAAGCCAAGGTTACCCCGTGGACACCTCGTTCGTCCCTAACAGAGCGACAATGCCCTTCCAGTAGGTACGTCCGAGCGGTAGACGTGTGCCGCCAACAAGTTCGATGGTCCGGCCGGTTTTTCCGGCCCGGTGGAGCACCGCGATCTTCTCCTGGTTGACTGCGTGGCTGCGATGGACACGGAGGAAACTGCCCGGCGCCAGGCGCAGGATCGCCGCGAGATTGATCGTCGCCAGCAACTCCCGCCCATCGACAAGATGGATGACGCCGCAATCGTCGTCCGCCTGCACATGAAGGATATCGCGGAGCGCCACGCGGTGCTGCGAGCTGCCATTGGGAATGACGGCAACCACGCTGGATCAGTCGCCCCGCGCTACCAGATCCTATCGCAGTGTTTCGCCTACCGTCGGATGGATCGACGGTTGCCCCGCCTACCGGGCGGCAGTCGGCGGCTATTTTAGCACGGCGCACGACCTGCTCCAATTCGCCCACAGAGTCTGTAATACAGGCTTCCTCTCGCCTGCGTCCCGGTCGGCGCTGACCAAGCTGGAAATCGCTAGCGATTCCTGCGCACTCGGCGGCCTCATCCGCAAGGTGCCGATCGTCGGCAAACTGTCGTCGCCGCGTGGGAAACCGGCAATATCGCCGGGTATCGGTACGTTCTCGGGCACCGACTCGATGGACAGGGTTCAGTTGTGATCCTCAACAACACGGCGATATCGCAACGGACGATGGACGAATTCGCCGAAGCCCTGTTGCGGTTACCTGTCTAGCGAGGCGGGGTCGTATTTGCGTGGCATCGAAGGGATGCGCAAGCCGCCTAGCCGCGCGAGGAGAGCATCCCAAGGAGATAGGCACGAATCCGTTCGCTCCTTTCCTTGCTCGGCCCGCCCAGCACCCCGCGAACGGCTTCGGGCAGGTGATCGCCGGCATGGACCGCTTCCTCGTCGAAGACGAGATGGTCGAACCAGGCCCGCCATGCCTTCTTCTCCGCCGACGGGAGGTCGCGCACGCTCATCAACGCATGGATCATCGCCACGAAGGGGGTCGCTGACGTGTCATAGGTCCACCAGTAATTGACCAGCACGTTCAGCCGGTCGAACGCACGGACATGATGCCACCAGATCGCTGGGATGAAGAGCATGTCGCCCGGCCCAAGCTCGGCGACCTGGGCATGCCGCAGCGCTTCGGCGAAACGGGGATAGCGCTCCAGGTCGGGTTCGTCGGGGTCGACCATGCTGGCAGGGGGGCCCGCGAGCGTACGGTCGAGCGGCCCGACATAGAGGTTCGCGACCTGCTCCGGCGGGAACAGGGTGAAGCGCCGCCGACCTGCCACGACCGCCGCAAGATTGGGCGACGCGTCGTAATGCGTCGCAACCCGCGTCGCGTTGCCGATCCATACACGCGGCGTCGCCCCCGTCGCGGGCAGGTCGAGCGGATTCGCCTCGTCCCAGCCGGGCAGATGGTCAGGCGCCGCGGCGGCATTGGCATAGATTGCAGGCGGATTGGCCACCCCCTCCTCGGCGAGGCGCAGCAACTGCCCCATCAGCGCCCCGAGCGGCACCTGCTGGCGGACGAAGTTGAAGCCAGCCATGTCGTCGCGGTAGAAGAAGCGGCCCCTGATCTCCGGCTGTCCGACCAGCACTTCCAGCGGCTTGCCGCCCGCGAAGGCCGCGACATAGTCCGCCAGCGCCCGTTCTCCGCTCCTGCCCGCCTCGACCGCCGGCCAATGCGCCACCTGGCCGCGCAGCACGACCGGGGCATAGCTTGGCGCGATCTCGCGAGCGAAGGTTTCGGCATCGACAGCCGCGCGTTCTGCGACGCGGGTCTCGGTGGCGGCTTTGACATCGACGGACATGTCAGCCTTGCTAGCTCCAACCGATGCTGCGCGCCACCGCGCAAACGGCACCCCCTGTTACCGTTACCGGACCCTCAGGCGGTATGGGCCGACCTGGAGGGCGGGCGGCGGCGCGGCGCGGCATCCGACTGGCGCCGGACCAGCGTGAAATCCAGCACGATGTGCTGCTGCCTGTCGTCGTTCGCCCGCGGGCGGCGAATCGTCGAGACGAGCATCTCCACGGCCGCGCGCGACATATCGGCGATCGGCTGATGGATCGTCGTCAGCTCGGGCCAGATCGCGGTGGCAAGCGTGGTATCGTCGAAGCCGCACACGGTCAGGTCGCCCGGCACGTCAAGGCCGCGACGGTGCGCCACCGCGACGCAGGCCGCCGCCATGTCGTCATTGCTGGCAAAGATCGCCGTCGGCGGGTTCGGCACGTCGAGCAGCTTCTCCGCCGCATCAAGCCCTGACCGGTAGGTAAACAGGCCCTGCACGATCAGCGCGTCGTCAACAGGGATGCCCGCCTTTACCAGCGCATCGCGATAGCCGCGCAGGCGCTCGTCGCTGGCGGTCTGCTCCGGATTGCCGATGACGAAGCCGATGCGGTGATGACCAAGCGAGAGAATGTGGCCGGTCATCGCATGCGCCGCCGAATATTCGTCGATGCTGACCGCGTTCAGGTCTCCGGCCGGGCGACCACTGCCGACCAGGACAGCCGGTATGCCCTCCCCGGCGATGGTCTTGATCAGCTTGAGGGAATCGCACAGGGGCGACGGCAGGATAAGCCCGTCGATCCCGCTGTCGATCAGATGCCTGGCGACCTCGATCTCGTGGTCGCCCAGTTCGCATTTCTCGATGACCACCTGCACGTCGCTTCGGCTCGCCTGGTCGAGGCTGCCGACCAGGAACTCGCTGAGATAGGCAGCGCTGGGGTTGCTGTAGAGCAGCCCGATCCGCACCGGCGCCGCCCCGGCCAGGCTGCGCGCGGCCGGATTGGGGGAATAGCTGAGCGCGGCGATCGCCGCGTTGACCGCGTCGCGGGTCGTCGGGCGGACATTGGCTTCGCCATTGATGACGCGCGATACGGTCATCGAAGAAACCGAGGCCATGCGGGCAACGTCTCTGATCGTGGGTGCCGTTCTGCGACGGCGGGAGTTCTTCTCGTTCACGGTACCGTCGGTCTCCTCCGGGTCGCTAATAGCTTATTATTTCAATTTCGCACCATGTCCGCATGGCCACCGGACTTGCGGGTAGGAAGACGCTCCGCAACCGAGCGCCCGCAGACACTTCCCGGCCCTATTGACAAGGTCAGCCAAACGGCGATCATGATACCGCTATCAGGACCAAAGAGTCTCAAGCAGGAATGGAGGGGACGATGACTCGCATTTCGCGCCGCGAGGGCCTGATGATGGCCGCCGGAATGGTGCTCACCGCCTGCGGCGGCAGCGGCCCCTCTTCCGCCACCGATGCATCCGCCGGGCCGACACCCGCGCCATCGCCGAGCCCGGCAACGCCTCCGGCATCGCTGAATGCCGACGCCCGCGCCAGGGGCATGCGGTTCGGTTCGGCCTATGCCTGGAGCACGCCCGGCGCCGATCGCGGATCCTTCGCCAACCCGTCCTATGCGGCACTGCTCGAAAGCGACTGCGGCATCCTCGTTCCGGAGAACGAGCTGAAATGGCAATTCATCCGTCCAGGCGCGACAGCGTTCGATTTCAGCCGCTTCGACGCGATGATGGCCTATGCCGAGAGCAAGGGGCTGGCGATGCGCGGTCACAATCTTCTCTGGCACCAGCCAAAATGGATGCCGGCCTGGGCGGAAAGCCACGATTACGGCCCCAATCCCGCGATCGAGGCCGACCGGATCCTGACCGAGCATATCCGCACCGTCTGCACCCGCTACGGCACGAAGATCGGCAGCTACGACGTGGTCAACGAAGCGGTGAATCCGGCCGACGCCAGCCTCTACGAAACGGCGCTGTCGCGGGCACTGGGCGGCGCGACCGCCACGCTCGACCTCGCCTTCCATACGGCCCGCGCCGCCGCGCCGCACGCTCAGCTCGTCTATAACGACTATATGAGCTGGGAGCCGGGCAACGCGAACCACCGGGCCGGGGTGCTTCGCCTGCTGGAGGGGTTCAGGACGCGCGGCACGCCGGTCGACGCGCTCGGCGTGCAATCGCATCTTATCACGCAAGGGACTGACACCGGCACAAGCGTCTCCGCGCAACAGGCGGAATGGCGCCGCTTCCTCGATCAGGTCGTCGCGATGGGCTACAAGCTGCTGATCACCGAATTCGACGTGCGCGACAACAACCTGCCCGCCGACATCGCCGCGCGGGACCGGGCGGTGGCCGAGTATAGCCGCGCCTATCTCGACGTGATGTTCGCCTATCCGCAACTGTCCGATGTTCTCGTCTGGGGCATGTGCGACCGGTATAGCTGGATCGAGGGGTTCGAACCGCGCAACGACGGGGCGAAGCGCCGCCCCTGCCCCTATGACGGCGATTTCAAGCCGAAACCGATGCGCGCCGCCTTCGCCGAGGCACTCGCGGCGGCACCGACACGACCGTGACACGAGCCGCGTAAGGCGGCCTTTGGAGGAGCGGAGGACATGCGACACAGATTGACGATCTTTCTGGCGGCCGGCGCGACCATTTTGGCGATGCCCGCCCCAGCACAACAGGCGGGAGCTCCGGCGGCGAAGAGCGCCTCTTCCGACGACATCATGAAGAAGGCAGTCAACCAGCCCGGCACCAACTGGCAGGTCTATGGCCCGAACCAGAAGGCCAAGGCGCTGAACGACACCGGCGTACCCGGCGGCCAGGTGATCCGCGTGACGGTGTCGGCCAAGGGCACCAATGCCTGGGATGTCGGCTCCAGTTCCCCGATCCAGAAACCGATCGCCGCCGGCGACACTATCCTGGTCGCGATGTATCTGCGCGCGCCCGAGCTGAAGGACGGCGAGACCGCCTCCATCCCGTATATCGGCGCGAACGGCGTTGCGGCGCCCTATGAAAATCTCCTCGGCAATGGCGTGACGATCAGCAGGGACTGGAAGCTCTATTACGCCTCCGGCAAGGCGACGAAGGACCTTCCCGGCGGGAGCATGCGCGCCACCGCGCACCTCGCGGCGAACAAGCAGGTAATCGATCTCGGGCCCGTGTTCGTGCTCGACTTCGGCCAGAACTACGATCCAGCAAAACTGCCCAAGAACTGAGAAAATGAGACGATGAAGCGTGCCTGTGGAGCGGCCGTCATGGTCGCATTGTCGACGAGCGCGGGCACGCCGATCGTCACCACGCCCAAGGTCGCGCTGGCGCCGGATGCCTTGAAGCAGATGGCCATGCAGATCGAGCCGCGCCTGCCGGCGACCTGGGACGAGGCCGGGCACCAGTGGCGGATCGTAGCGGGACGTTACGACGTTATACTTGGCGGCTCCTCGCGCGATATTGCGCAAAAGGTACGGATTCGGCTCCCCGAGGGCGTGTTGCCGGTACGGTGATCTCCAAATCGAGGCGGATGACCGAGTATAGGTCAAGTATCCGCCATCATTCCTCAAATCATCTTCAAGATAGATTTTCCCCGAGGCGGATTTACGCGACCCATCCGCGAAGGGGGTGGAATCGCGCCCAACAAATAGTGGCTTAGTTAAAAACACCGGCCCGTCCCGTGGCAATTTCCCATGCCCGCGCCAGTCGCGACAGCGACGTGGCCGGTCGCGCCCTGACAAGAATTCGGAAGTATTGAATTTCGCGAGGGTCATGATGAGGACTGTTCCTGCCTCCGGCGGAGGAAATCCGCCAATGGTGGTAGGGCAGCGCCGTTCCAGGTTGAATCGGCCCCATCCGGCGGCGCGATCGAACCGGCAACCGGCGCCCTTCGGGCATCGGGGGTTACGCGGAGGACGTCAGTTGATTAACCGGAGGCGATGAGGATCGCCGTCATCTCCGACATTCACGGCAATATCGCCGCGCTCGATGCCGTGCTTGCCGATATCGCTATGCGCGATGCCGACCTGATCGTGAACCTTGGCGATATCTGTTCGGGCAGCCTGTTTCCGAGCGAGACGGCGGATCGGCTGATACCGCTGGCGCTGCCCACCATCCGGGGCAATCACGAGCGGCAGCTGGTGACACTGCCGCGGGACCGAATGGGCCAGTCCGATCTCTATACGGTGGAACGGCTGCGGCCGGATCAACTCGCATGGCTGGGCAGCCTGCCGACCAGCCTCCGTATCGCGGACGACGTGCTGCTGGTGCATGGAACACCCGATAGCGACCTGACCTATTTCCTCGAGACCGTCACTGAAGACGGGTTGCGGGAGGCGACCCTGTCGGAGGTGGAACAGCGCGCAGGCGACACGGATGCCGCGGTGATCCTGTGCGGCCACACCCATCTGGCCCGCAGTGTCCGCCTCACCGACGGGCGCCTCATCGTGAACCCGGGGAGCGTCGGGCTTCCGGCCTATGACGACGACCGGCCCTTTCCCCATGCGGTCGAGAGCGGATCGCCCCATGCGCGGTACGCCATGATCACCCGGGCTGAAGGGCGATGGTCGGCCGAGTCGATTATGGTCGATTATGATTGGGAAACCACGGCACAGGATGCCGAGGCGCACGGCCGCCCCGATTGGGCGTGGGCGTTGAGGACGGGGCGGGTGCGGGCGTGACTATATAGAACGGCAAGGATCGGGATGCAGTGGAGCCGAGCGGAAGCTGCCCGGTAGAGGTCACACGAACCGGTCGTTCCTGGCCGATTCTGGATCCGTAAAGCCAGTCGTTCACCGGTAGGAACGCCGGCAGCAAAACGCCCCAGTTTACGCCGTTCGGTCACGCGGCGGGCGATTCTGCAAGCTGCCATACGGTCATATGCGGCAATGCGGATTTAGGCCGGATCGACATTCATCGTAGCCAGATCATGGCGGCGGCGAGATGGACGAAGCCGGTGAAGTGGATGGTTCGGCGATCGTAGCGGGTTGCGAAGCGCCTGAAATGCTTCATGCGGCCAAAGCATCGTTCGATCTGGTTGCGATGCCTGTAGACAGCTTCGTCGTGGGGGATGAAGACCTTGCGGTTCCGCTTGGAGGGGATCACCGCCTCGGCCTTCATGCCGACGATCAACGCACGCAAGTCGTTGCTGTCATAGGCTTTATCGGCGAGGACTGCGTCGGCCTTCTGTCCTTTCAGGAGATCGGTAGCAGCGGTGATATCGTGCGCCTGACCAGCCGTGATCCGGAAGCGCAACGGTCTTCCTAATGTGTCGGCCAGCATATGGATCTTGGTCGTCAATCCACCTCGGGAACGCCCCAGCGCCTGGTCCTTGGCCCCCCTTTTCCAGTCGCTGCCTGCTGGTGGGCGCGAACGATGGTACTGTCGAGCATCAGATAGCTGTTGTCCCGGTCGGCCGTGAGCGTGTCGAACACCCGCTCCCAGACACCGGCATGACACCACCGGCTGAACCGTTGGTGCACCGTCTTCCACCGGCCATAGCGTTCCGGCAGATCACACCAGTGCGCCCCTGAGCGCAGCACCCACAAGCATCCGTTCACGAACAAACGGTTATCAGAACCCGTCCGCCCAGGATCACTCGCCTTGCCCGGCAGCAAGGGCGCTATCCTCGCCCACTGCGCTTCGTTCAACTCGTACCGCTTGATCCCCATCGCCCGCTCCGCGCTTCAACACGGAACCTCATGAATCAGACATCACGCACTTTGGAAATCCTGATTGTCGATCCGGCCTAGTGAACGGCCGACATTGGGGGTGGGTTCAACGGGTGGCCCGAACGTCCGCTGTTGCCAAAACCCGACATTCGAGAGACGCGTATTTTGACCGATTTGTGTTGAAAGGCTGACCATTGCCGTCGGCAGTCCAAAGGCGAAGCCTCATTCCACGCTCGCCGTTTGAATGATAGCTTGACGCGCCTTGGCCAAGCTGGCCAATTCTTGCAAATGACCCTCTTGTGCCCCGAATGCTTTGACAACAACACGCTTAAGCGGCGGCTAGAAGAGATCCGACCCGATGTCGGCCGGGGCAAGTGCGATTTTCATCCGACAAGAAAAGGTATTCCGGTCTCGTCGATCTGCGAGATCGTCGATGAGGTCTTCCGCAACAACTATGCGCGATCGGACGATACAGGGCGAGGCAACGCCACCACGCTCGCCGACACGATCTGCGAAGTGACCGATGCGGACAAGGAGGAGATCGCTGAAGCCATCGCGGACTGTCTGGTTGAAGAGGACGATCCGAACGTCGCGGACGGCGAAGACATGTTTTACGCCGACGAGTTTACTTATGAGCAGGTGACCGTTCAGGATCACCTCCACGGCGCATTGTGGAGGGATTTCAGAAAGTCGATCGTTCATGGGCGCCGCTTTTTCAATGACGATGCCCGGACGCTGCTGGCCGGCATCTTCCGCAACATCCATCTTCAGCGCGACCTTAAACGCAATCCTCCTGTTTACATGCTTGAGCCGGAGCAGGCCGGTCCGGTGTTCCGTGCACGCATCATCACCGACGACGATGCCCGAAAGATATCGGAAGCACCGGTCGCGGGTCTCGGACCAGCCCCCCTACTCAAAGGCAAGGCGGGACGCATGAACGTGTCGGGAATCCCGGCCTTTTACGGCTCGTTTGACCTCGCCACTTGCGCAGCAGAACTGCGGCCGGCGGTCGGCAGCAAGATCGCAAGCGCTGAATTCAAGCTCGCACGGCCGCTTTGCGTGCTCGACATGACACGCTTCCGCAAACGCCCCAAGCAGCTCGATCTCTTCGCCAAGGACCATGTGCGGCGGCTGACGCAGTGGCGGTTTATGCAACGCTTCCGCAGGGAAATTGCTAAGCCGATCCTTAAGACGGACGAACATATCGACTATGTACCGACGCAGGTTGTCGCCGAGTATCTGAATGCCGTCCACGAGGTCCGCATGGGTGGCGAGCGGCGGCATATCGACGCCATCATCTTCAATTCCGCCCAGCGGCCCGAAGGGCGAAACATCGTTGTCCTCGGTGACGCGGCAACGGTCGAGCCGCTCGCAGGCGTCGCGGCGCCCTCGGCTTCGGGACCAGTGGCCCCAAGCCTGGACCTCTTTTTGCAGGAAACGCCGGCCGCACCAGGACTACGTATCGCTCCCGCAACGATCACGATCGCCACAGTAAAAAGCGCTGAGATCGGCCTCGATGATCCTGAACCCCTCGGGTTGTACCTCGACCCGCCTTTTTGACACAGTGTGAGCATCTCAGCTGCGATTTCGTCGTGTTACGACAGCCCGCATTCTCCCGCGCTGCTACATTAGCATGCCGACGGCTTTCGGGGGGGGAGTCAGTATCAACCCTTCCTAATTCCACATCGGCGCAACAGTACATCCGTCAAGAGTGATATAAATGCATACAGGATTATTGAATTCCCTACTCGAGCTCGCTCATGCAACTTCGGAAAACTTGGCCTTCGCGCACAAGAAAGATGTGAACGTCAGTTACGGCGAGGAAACGATCACCGAGTCGAACTTACTGGAGTTGCGACGGCGGCATCCCGCTATCATCACTTTGCACACGTTCGGAAAGAAGAAGGAGGCTAAGAACGGTGCGGACTGGGAGTGGCATATTATTGGTCGCGCAAGATCCTTTGGAATGCGGGTTCAGGCCAAGCGCCTTCAACAGGACAATGTCTTGAAAATCCCACATGTGGTCAAATCAACCAAGGCCGAGCAGATCAATCTATTGATCGACGATGCAAAAAAGCATGGCTTAATGCCGGTTTACTGCTTCTATGCGACAGAAGCGCAGCGCACCAAATGGAAAGCAACTAGCGCGCCGGGCGGATTAAGCCCCTTTGAGTTTGGCTGTCTGCTAACCAGTGCTCATAAGGTCAAAGCGAAAATGCCCAAAACGTTGAGTGCGATCGAGTCGGATTGCGTGCCGTGGCATTATTTAGTGGACCGTCGGCGATTTAGGCGTCTGTCAGGGAGTCGCGCCATCGGCATTTCACGCGGCCTCAGTTTTCTGGCTGCCAAAGGTCTTATCGAACTGCCGGTCCCGGAAATGACGGCAGATGGGAATGGAGATATCGGCCTTCCGACGATCGACGAACTCAACGACCCCAGAGTTACGCTGAAGAGGCGTGAAGGTATCGTTGAGCGCGACGGTAGTTCATCTGGCCCAGTCCTATCAGTAGACCATTACCGCGAGCGTGGGATCAGCAAGCTTGTCGAAATCAATGTTTGCGAGTTCCCGCTCCGGGATGATCCTCTGGACGCACAATCGGAAACCTGACGCCGAACATAGAGAACGTTGCTGCTCATCGGGTTCAAGCAAGGACAGTCGTTCAACTCACGGCCGCTCAACGTCCTGAGTTGGTCGGCTGCCGTCAGTCGATACACGGTGTCACCGACGCTCGATTTCCTGGCTAACGGCGGATCGCAGAAGTTCGATAAGTTCCACCCGATTCAGGCGCGCTGAGGCAGATTGCAGGAGATAGTCATAGCTCAAGAGTAGGGCCGCATTCCGGCGTGGGTTGAGAAAAAGAATTTCCGACCAGACATCATCGTCATTTTCGATTGAGCGGGCATATTTCAACAGCCAGTACATCATGACTTGCCGGAAGTCGCCCGAGCCGAAATTACGCTCCGTATGCTTGACCTCGACGAGCGTCGAGCCGAGCGCGAAATCCCCGTTACCTGACGCAACCCAGCCAAGGCCAGGGATGACCGGGCTTTGCTCCAGAGCCATGCCGGCGCGCTGAGCTTGCACGCTGTTCAGCATAAAAACCAAATTTCCTGCCGCGTGTTCAGCGATCGCAATATCTCCTTCGCTCACGGATTCTGGAATGCGCGCGTCATAATGCTGCCTCTGGCGCTGCGATGCGGACCGGAGATATTCCCCCCAATCTGCAACCTCGTCGCCGCGAAGCATTCCTTCTGCCCGGGCGACAGACAATTCGAACACCATGGCCTTCTGCAACTGTGTCTGTTCGATCATGACCTCCGGTACCGCTACGATGCCTTCGAATGAGAACATCTGCTTGTTGAGGGATGCGACCAGCCCCCCGGTCAGCCTTGGGAACAACACGTCGAGAACACCCGGGATATCCCGAGCCACGGTTCGGGGATCCTTCCTAGGCAGACGGTCAAGCCGCATTTTTTGCCCAACTTTCATAGCATGCGGCGAAACTGCTTTCGAAGCCGAGACTCCAAGATTGCGCGAGTGAGGCGCGTAACTGGTCTTGCGCCTTCTTGCCGTCGTCATTGAATGCATCTGCAGCGAGCCAGAGCATGCGTTGCTCATTCGGCCCCAAATTGCTCCATTGGCCGCGCAGGCGGATAAAGCTTGGACGGTCCCGCCAGTATCTCCAACAGTCGATACATGCTCGCTTGACGGTCGAAGAGGATGTCCTGTCATATGTTTGCCGTACGAAACCGCCGCGAACCTCCGTCCTGACAAAGCGGATCGCCCGCAGGAAATGCAGCAGATTGGCTTCGGGGATCAAAAGGTGCGGCGCGGCGCTGGGAATTCTGTCGAGCAGCGTATCGAGCGCGGGAAATATGGCCTCGAAATCCGGCCGGGAGCGCACAGCGTAGATACCGCGCATAATCTTGGACCAGGAGGCTCGGAAAGAGTCGAGATTCTTGGGATCGAGGAGAGTGGTACACAGCTGTTCGGCCACTTTGGGCTCTTGGAACTTGAGGGCTCTCCCAACCTGGGCAACAACAAAAGCATCCGGCTGTGATTTTTCTAATTCTAGGCCGAGCAGGAATGAAATGTCGATCTTATCGAACGATTGCTTCAGCTTTTCATATTCTCCTCGCGCATTATCCGAATAGGGATCGAAGTGCAGATCCATCTCACGGAGAGCAGCACTGGATTCGTCGCCGACCCCGAGCTGCGTCGATATGAAGTCCTTATAATGCTTGGCACTGAGGAAGGTCGTTTTGCTGCGGTTCAATGACAGGCCATAGTCGGCAAGAGCATGAGACAGCACGGACAACGCCTTATAGGCATCCTGCTGTGATCGGCAGACCAGCGTGAAGTCGTCGACATAGCGGTGCCATATTAGGCCGGCGTCAGACAGGGATTGGTCAATCGGGGTCATCATGACTTCCGCGAGCACCCGGGCGCATTGCCCCCCTACAGGCAAGCCGAACGAACGGCCCGAGGCCAGCTTGTTCAAGATGCGGTCGATCTGGAGCGCAATGGTTGATCCGTCTGCGGCTAAGTCTTTGACGACGTTCTCAAGCCTGTGATGATAGATATGTTCGTAAAAACTCGCGATGTCAGTTTGTATGACGACTGCGTCGTCCTCATTCAGCACGGGCTCTTGGAGCGTGGCTTCCTTGAAGGAACGCCAGGACCGAGCCCGATCAAAAAAATCGGCTGCGTCATTGCCCAAGCGATAGGAATGCACGCGCGCGCTTCGGTTTCCCTCATTGGCTTCCGCAATGGCCAGACCGAGGCCATTCAGGTAAAGATTCCAGAAAGGGTGGATTTTGGCAGTAATGCGGAATCCATGCGAACCTGACGGAACGAGCAATCGTTCGGAGATAATCGTCAAGCCGCTCATGAAATCTTTCGGCCTACCAAGCTTGCCACTTTCGATCGCGCTGAACAAAGCGATGCAGATATCTGCGAGATCGCCAGACTTCTCCTTTATGAAGGCGGCATCTATGTCATATGGAAGTGTATCATTTTCACCGCTTTGACCAATTTCCAAGGCGGCGCGCAGGAAATGATTCTTTTCGACTTTAATCATACCGGTCATGTGCCTCGGTTCAAGCCCCTCGCCAAGCCACTCTTTCTTCCTTAGTCTGGACGGCAGACGAACCTACGAGAGTCTTGAACCTCAAATTATAGAGCGCGTTGATGTGTCAGTGGGCTGAGATCCGTGCGAATGGCAGGTTCCTACAGAAGCTGCCGTTGAAGGCGGGACTAGCGAACGGCGGGCTTTGGTCGACAGCTGCCGCAACGTTTCGTGTGAATGAAAGACAGCTATCCTCAACCTATCAGTCGGCAATCGGCCATGCGCCGCCAAAAAAAAGGGGAATGGCAGCGTCGTATCTGTCGCCCACGGGCAGTCAGACCACTCGCCACCAATCCGCTCACGAATTCCCACCCCGGATCAAACGGTCAGCCTGCGCCCCTCAGCAGCACTCCGCCGCGCCAGCGCAATCAGCTTGAGCCCGGTCAACGCATCAGCCGGATCGACTGGCACCGGCGCATCGCCCAGGATCGCATCGGCCACGCCCTCATAATAACGCCGCCAGTCGCCGCGGATCGAGGGCACCAGCTCGGGCTGGCCGTCCGCGACGGTCAGGGTGCCGAACGCTTCCGGTGCTTCCTCGCCGAAGCCGGCGTCATTGGGGCTCACGCCGGCGCGCAGCATCGCTTCCTGCGGATCGAGGCCGTGTTTTACGAAACTGCCCTTGCTGCCGTGCAGGGCGAAGCGCGGCCGCGCCGAGACGACCAGGGTGGAGGCGGACACAATCACGCGGCGTTCGCCATAGTACAGCGTTAGCTCGAAATAATCGTCGACCACCACATTCGGGCGTTGCGCGGCGATATGGGCGGTGATCGCCTCTGGCGTGCCGAACAATTGCAGCGCCTGATCGATCAGGTGCGGCCCGAGATCGGCGACCATGCCGCCGCCCTGCTCGACCGTCGCTTCCCGCCAGCCGGGCTTGATCGCGGGACGGAACCGGTCCCAGCGCAGTTCGGCCAGCATCACCTCGCCCAGCGCACCGCTGCCCAGCACATCGAGCACGGTCAGGAAATCGGCGTCCCAGCGCCGGTTGTGGAACACCGAGAGCACCAGCCCGCGTGCCGCCGCCAGTTCGATCAGCGCGGCGCCATCGGCCGGATCGACCGCGAAGGGCTTGTCGATCACGACATGCTTGCCTGCCTCAAGCGCCGCCTTTGCCAGCGGCGCGTGCAGTTCGTTGGGCGTTGCGATCACGACGAGGCCGATCGAGGGGTCGGCGATCAACGCCTCGGCCGTCTGCACCACCGCCACGCCGGGAAAGGCCCTGGCGACCTCCTCCTTGCGCGAGGTGACGACGCCCGCGAGCTTCAGCCGGTCGACCGCATCGACCAGCGGCGCATGAAAGCTTTTGCCGGCCAGCCCGAACCCGATCACCCCGACATTGATCATCATTCTTCCTCTCGATCAGCCATGCTGCGTCGACAGGATTTTCGGGTCACTGGCAAGGCTGTGGAGATAGGCATGGCGTTCGGGCGTGCCACCGCGCAGCTTCGACAGATGGCCACGCTGCTCCTTGGTCAGGCGGAACCGGACATAGCCGAGCGAGGTCAGGCATTTCTCCAGCGTCGATTTCTGCAGCGCGGCGATTTCGCGGAAGCGCTGCTCCGGCCGCGCGCCCTGAACCGCCATCGCGATCGCCTCAGCCCCCGAGACAGGTTGAGACGCCGTCTCGTTGATGTTCGACGGCAGGTTCTCGATCAGACTGGATGCCCTTGCCAGCGCCTTTGCGGCGGGAGTGTCCGACACGTCAAGATAATAGGCCTGGCGCCCGCACAGGACCGCATCCTCGCGATACCGGTCGAGCGAGACCCCCGCCTTGCCCCAGCTCTCTCGCGGTGCGCTCGCGGCGAGGGCGGCCGGGGAAAAGAGGATGGTGCCGAGGACAAACGGCACAAGGGCACGAGGCATTTCCGCTCTCCCGAACTGGCCTGCTACCGGTATCACTTCGCCACCCTCCTCGCAAACCGACCTGCGTCGTCCCTGTGATCTTGCCAGTACCGGTCAGATCGTTATCGCTACCATAGAGCGATCGCGCCCGGACGACAGGGCCTGACGCGCGGGGGAGACGGGCGATGCGGCTGGGCAGGATGATGAAGATCCGGTGGTGGATCATCGGGCTGGTGATGATCGGCACGATCCTGAACTATCTGACTCGCAGCATCATGGGCGTGGCCGCGCCGACCGCGATGGCCGAGCTTCATATCAGCACGGAGCAATATTCCTGGATCACCGGCGGTTTCCAGCTCGGCATCATGCTGCAACCGGTCGCGGGCTATATCCTCGACATGATCGGGCTGAAGACGGGCCTTGCCCTGTTCGCCGCGGCCTGGGGGATCATCACCATGGCGCACGCGCTGGCGACAGGCTGGATCAGCCTGGCCGGCCTGCGCGCGCTGCTCGGTTTCGCCGAGGGCACGGCGCATCCCGGCGCATTGAAGGTGATCTCCGAATGGTTTCCCGCGCGCGAACGTGGCTTTGCCGGCGGCGTCTACAATATCGGCGCCTCGCTCGGCTCAGTGCTGGCGCCGCTGCTGGTGGCGGGCGCGGTGATGGTGTGGGACTGGCGCGGCGCCTTCATCGTGGCGGGGATATTCGCGCTGATCTGGGCGGCCTCCTGGCGCCGTTTCTATCATTCGCCTGAAAACCACCCTACGGTTCCGCCAGGGGAAAGGGCGGAAATCCTGGAAGGCCAGGAATCCTATCTCCGCGCGGACACAGTCAAGCCGCCGCTCGGCCGGCTGCTGCGCCAGCGTAATTTGTGGGGCATCGCCCTGCCCCGGTTCCTCGCCGATCCGACCTGGGGCACGCTGACCCTGTGGATGCCGCTCTATCTGACCACGGTGCGGCATTTCGACCTCGGCCAGATCGCCATGTTCGCCGGCCTGCCCTTCATCGCCGCCGATCTCGGCTGCCTGTTCGGGCCAGCCGTGGTGCTGTGGCTGCAACGGCGCGGGATCAGCCTGATCAACGCACGGCGCGGCGCCTATACGCTCGGCGCGGTGCTGATGACGGGCATGATGTTCGTCGGCCAGGTGGAAAGCGCCGCCGCCGCGGTCGCGCTGCTCTGCCTCGGCGGCTTCGCGCACCAGACGCTGTCGGTCACCTGCATCACCATGGCATCCGACCTGTTCCCGCGCAACGAGGTCGGCACCGCCGCCGGCATCGCCGGAACCATGGCCAATCTCGGCGTCCTCCTGTTCTCGCTGGCGATGGGGCATTTTGTCGAAACCATCGGCTATGGCCCGTTCTTCATCGCGCTCGGCGTGCTCGACCTGTTCGCCGCCGCCACCCTGTGGATTCTCGTCCGCGCCCCCAAACCCCAGAAGGACCCGACGACCGCATGATCCGCAATCCCATCCTTCGCGGCTTCAACCCCGACCCGTCGATCGTCCGCGTCGGCGAGGATTATTATATCGCGACGTCGACCTTCGAATGGTTTCCGGGGGTTCAGATCCACCATTCGCGTGACCTGGCGACCTGGACGCTTGTAGCCCGCCCGCTCGTCCGCGCGAGCCAGCTCGACATGCGTGGCGACCCCGACAGTTGCGGCGTATGGGCGCCCTGCCTCACGCATGACGGCAATCGTTTCCACCTGATCTACACCGATGTGAAACGCTATGGCCGGACCACCACCGGCGGCGCCTCCGGTGCGTCGCTGCGCGATTTCCACAATTATCTGGTGACGAGCGAGACGATCGAGGGCGACTGGTCCGATCCCGTCTATCTCAACAGCAGCGGCTTCGATCCGTCGATGTTCCACGACGATGACGGGCGCAAATATCTGACCAACATGCTGTGGGATCACCGGCCCGGCCGCAACCGTTTCGCTGGCATCGTGCTGCAGGAATATTGCGCAGCAAAGCAGATGCTGATCGGCGAACCGCGCCTGATCTTCGAGGGCACCCCGCTCGGCCTGACCGAGGCGCCGCACCTCTACAAGCGGAACGGCTGCTATTATCTCATCACAGCGGAGGGTGGCACCGCCTGGAACCATGCGGTGACGATGGCCCGCTCGCGCGACCTGACCGGGCCGTATGAACTCCACCCCGATATTTACATCCTCAGCGCCCGCGACCGGCCCGATGCGTCGCTGCAGCGCGCTGGCCATGCCGACCTGGTCGAGACTCCATCGGGCGAGCCCTGGATGGTCTATCTCTGCGGGCGTCCCCTGCCCAATCGCGGGCGCTGCGTGCTCGGCCGCGAAACCGCGATACAGCCGATGCGCTGGGCTGAGGATGGCTGGCTCTACACCGCGAGCGGCGACAGCATCCCGCAACTCGACATCCCCGGCCGGGCGGTGGACGCCCCGCCGCCCGCCGTCCCCGACCGTGCCGATTTCGATGACGGCCTATTGCCGATCGACTTCCAGTGGCTCCGCTCGCCCGACCCCGACGGACTGTTCAGCCTCACCGCCCACCCCGGCCATCTGCGCCTCCACGGCCGGGAATCGCTTGGCAGCCTGTTCGAACAGGCGCTCGTCGCGCGGCGCCAACAGGCGTTCTGCTATTCAGCGGGCACGGTGGTTGAGTTCGACCCGCAAAGCTACCAGCAGGCGGCGGGCCTGATCTGCTATTACAACAGCTCGAAATTCCATTATCTGTTCGTCACCGCGGGCGAGCATGGCGGGCGGCAGATCCAGGTCATGTCGGCGCTCCCCGACTCACCGCAGGCGGACGCCTTCTCGCAGATCCACGACATCGCGGCTCAGGGCCGAATCCATCTCCGCGCCGAGGTCGACTATGAGCGGCTGCGCTTCGCCTTTCGCGTGGAGGGCGACAGCGAATGGACCTGGCTGCGCGAGCAGTTCGACGCCAGCATCCTTTCCGACGAGGCGAGCGCGCCGGGGCTGCCCAACTTCACCGGCGCGTTCGTGGGCATGGCGTGCCAGGACGGATCGGGGCGGCGCCTGCCGGCGGATTTCGACTGGTTCGACTATCGCGAGCGGGAATATCTCCCGGACCCCATGCGTGCCTGGTGCTTGAGCGACCCGCGAGGCTAGGACGTCTTTCCCTTGAGAAGCGCCACGATCGCCATGGCGTGCCCATGGCCCAGGCCGAAATCCGCCTTGAGCCATTGAATGACGTCGCCCGCCTTGACGCCGGCGCTCAGCGCGCCGTCCGCAGCATAGCCTTTCTGCTCGGCCATTGCCTTGAAGTCCTCCGGGCTCTTGCCCGTCCTGGTTTCGATATTGTCGAGATATGCTTGGAAGGACATGGCGCCTTCACTCCGCTGGACGGTCGAGACGGATCGGAAAAAGGGCACGCACCGCGGCGTCCCGCAGCCAAAGGCCGCCCCACATGAACAGCCCCAGATAGACGCTGAAGAGCGTGTGGCTGAACAAGGGGCTTCCTACCCGCAACTGCGTGGCCAGGGAGCCACCAAGCAATGCGGTCATCAGCACCGCGCCCAATATGTTGGTTCGCGGCAGGAGATACAGGATCAGGCAACTGAGTTCGATCAGCCCGATCAGCAACGTATAGCTTCCCGGCCAGCCCAGGGCGACGAGCGTATCCGTGGCCACGGCGGCCCCCACCAGCTTCGGCGCGATCGACGCGCCGAGCATGAACAGCCCGAACAGGCCAGTCAGGGTCCAGCCGGCACGCCGCATTGCTGTCGACCTCATCGCTCTGCTTCCTTTCGTATCAAATTCGTTGATTTCCGTCAGTGACGGGTTATCTCGTCGTCAAGATAATTGACGGATAATATCTCGGTGTCAAGATATAAACAGGACATATCCCCCGACCGCATCGACCATGTCGAGGAACGCAGACGCCAATGGGCCATCGAATTGCCTGACGTCGACACGATCGGCATGGCCATTCTGGGACGCGCCAGATGGATCACGCTGCGCGTGCGGCCTTCGATCGAGCAGGTCTTCGCGCGTCACGATCTCGATTCTGGCGAGTTCGACGTCCTCTCCACGCTGTTGCGTTTCGGGCCGCCCTATCGCCTCAGGCCGACGGAATTGTTCAAATCGCTGATGATCTCGTCCGGCGGATTGACCGACCGTCTTGCGCGACTGGAAAAAGCCGGCCTGGTGGAACGCCTGCCCAGCGACACCGACGCGCGCAGCCTGCTCGTCCAGTTGACGGCAGCCGGCCGGCAACTGGCCGAAACGGCATTCCGGGAGGACATGCTGGTCGAGGCCGAACTGCTGGCCGCCCTGAGCGCCGAGGAACGCGCGCAACTGGGCAATTTGCTCGCCAAGCTGGCCAGCGGCCTCCCGGGCGATTGAGCGCCGCCGGCGTCTTGAGTCGGTCTAAAAGGCCGCGTCGAAGCCGAGCCTGACGCTGCGTGGCTGAAGCGGGGTGATCTGGTTGCGGTCGCGAACCAGAAACGGTGATCCAAGCGCGAAGCGATTGCCGCGCGCGTCGAGAAGATTGGTCAGCGACAGGGTGACGGCGCGGCGCTTGGTGCCGACCCTGAATTCAAGGCCCGTGTCGAGATAGTCGCCCTGCAACTGGCCGAGGATGGGGCCGATGCCCAGGGTCGACTTTCCGACATAGCGGCCAAAGCCGTTCACTTCGAAGTCGACGGACGATGACAGCGAGGTGGCATAGGCAAAGCCGAGCCTGCCGGTCGCGTCCGCCACATTGGGGAGACGCTCCAGATTTGCCCTGGCCAGGTCGGACGGCAAGGTCGCGAAGGCAGGGGCGGTGACCTTGCTGTCATTGACATAGACGGCGGCATCGAACGACAGGCCCCGAACTGGCTGCCAGCGCCCCGCCAGCCCCACCGACAGGACTCGTCCGTCCCCCACATTGGCCGTGGTCGGGAAACCGAATCCATCGATCAGGTCGGCCTGGATATCGCTCCATCGCGACCAGGACGCGTTCAGCGACAGGCTGAAGTCCCTGACGCTGTAGCGCGCGCCCGCTTCCGTCGTCGCGACCCGATCGCCCTTGTAGCGCTGGACGAAATCCTGCCGGACCGCGATTCCACCCGGCCGGAAGCCTTCCTGATAGCGCGCGAAAAGCGTCAATTGGTCAGACGGGCGATATGCCAGGGCGGCTGAAGGCAGCAGGCGCGTTTCCGATCGGGCCGCGCTCGCGCCCGGATCGACCCGAAAGGCGAACATCTTCAGCACGTCCTCGGAATCGCCCGAGAGTCGGGAATGGGTAAGTCGTCCGCCAAAGGTCAGTGTCAGCCGGTCGAGCGGCTTTATCGATGTCTCGCCATACAGCGTCTGCTCGTCCACCTGGTTGCGCACGCCAGTCAATGTCAGCGTATCTGCTGGCTGGATCGATATCACGCCGGGGAATGTCTGCCCCGTCGTCGAGCCGCCCGAACCGGCTGACGCGAGGTAGAACTGGTCCATCTGGCGATTAACGCGCGCGACATTGTGGAGCAGGCTGACGCCGATCACCCAGCCAGTCCCTTCCGGACCGCGCCGGGCCAGCCGCGTTTCGGCCGTGATCATCGAGATATGGTCGGTCTGGACATAGGCGGCAGGCGCGGCACTTGCGGATGGCGCGACCGTGAGATCGGTTGAATCGGCAAGCGCCACGCCTTCGAACTGCTCGAAGACATATTGATTGGCATAGCCGAAGGAGGAGGTTAGCTCGAGCTGGCCCCATTGCTTGCGGACGACCAGGTCGCCGAGCCAGTAATCGTTGCGATAGGGCTGGGCTATGCTGCTCGCGCGGCTCAGGCCGTCGCCGCCGCGCTCCGCATATTGGCTGTCCAGGCCGTCGATGCGCTGACCGACGCCGCTGAGGTCGATCGTCCAGTCGTCCGCCGGTACGAAGCGGAGGGCGGCACGGCCACCGATGGTGCGGACTTCGTTCACATCCTTCAGTCCGCGTTTCGTGTCGTCGATATAGCCCCCGTCGATCGACCCGAAGGCAAGCGCACGGAAGGCCAGCCGATCGTCGACTATCGGCACGTTGAGAATGGCGCCGCCATCAACCCCGGGCTGGCCGTGCTGCACGGCCTGGGTCCCGCCCCAGATCGTGCCCCCCGTCATGCCCAGATCGGGCGCATGCGGAATGACGCGGACCACCCCGCCGAGCGAGCCGGCGCCATAGAGCGTACCCTGCGGCCCTTCCAGCACCTCGATGCTGCGGATGTCGTAGAGCCGCAGGCTCGGGTCCGGCGCGCTGTAGGTGATCCGGCTGTTGCCCCAATATTGGCCGACGGTCGCCTGTGTCGGACCAACGAAGCTGGAATCGGCGATACCACGGATGAACAGCTTGTTCCGCCCGGGGCCGAGGTGAGTGGATACGACGCTGGCCACCCGGGCCCCGATCGCGTCGGTGCCGCGCGCGCCCTCGGCCATCGAGAGCGTGTCACCCTCGATCACCTGCACTCCGCCCGGATAGACGCTGAGCGGCACATTGCGCTTGCTTCCCGTCACGATGACCTCATCGGCCACGCTATCGTGTGGTACGGTCGCCGGTGGTTGGGGAACGGGGCGCGCGACCGGCCGGGGTGCCGGCGGCAAGGCAGCCCGCTCGATGAGATAGGTGTTCGTCGCGACACGCCTGACTTCGAGGCGGGTACCGCTCAACATCCGCTCCAGCGCCTGGGCCGCGGTCAGCTTCCCGCGCACTGCCTTCACCCCGAGCTTCGCGATCGCTGAATCGCGAA
Source organism: Sphingomonas sp. QA11 (assembly GCF_028473665.1). Lineage (GTDB taxonomy): Bacteria > Pseudomonadota > Alphaproteobacteria > Sphingomonadales > Sphingomonadaceae > Sphingomonas > Sphingomonas phytovorans. The sequence continues at coordinate 2,010,875 of NZ_CP098774.1, forward strand.
ACCCGATGCTCGTCCCGCTTTGGCGGCTGAGAAGCCTGATCGCGTGATCCAGGCGAGCGGCAGGGATATCGACATCCGCCACCCGTTCCTGGGCATGTGCAGGCGCGCCGATCAGCAAGGCTGCGGCGATCAACGGTATTGCAAGAGCGGTATTAGCGCCGCCGGGCATTGGCAGGAGTCATCGTCCATGTATCGCCTTGTTTAGCGAAGTTCACGCCCAGCAGCGGGCCGGCGCGCGCAAGAACCTCGCGAGGTGGTCCCTCAAGCACCAGCGTGCCCGTAAACCGCATCCGCGCCGCGCCATCCACCACCCGGATCGAACGGCCGGTGTTACGGGACAGGTCACGCGCAACCTGGTCGAGCGTCGCATCATCATAGTGGAGCTGGCCGGATTGCCAGCCGCCTATCCCTTCAGGACTGGTCTTGCGTACCGCAGGCGCGGCATCTCGGTCGGGCCGGGACAGTGCGTCACCCTGGTTGAGCCGTATCCGCTGCGCTCCCGCTTCATAGTCAACGGCGCCGTCAGCGACCGCGACATCGATGGCGCCGCCGTCGCGCACCACGTTGAAAACGGTGCCGACATCGACCAGCCGGGTGCCGTCGGCAACGACGACGAACGGATGGCGCGCGTCATGCCGCACCTCGAACAGCGCCTCACCCTCGGCAAGCGTGATTTCTCTCGGCTTGTCAGGATCGAGCACGATCCGAGTGCCGCCGTTCAGAACGATGCGCGAGCCGTCGGCCAGATCGACTGTCCGGTGCTCGCCCGGCGCGGTCGCTACTTCGCGCCGGGGCGCATCCCGGGTCACCACCGTCCAGCTCACCACCCCGACGAGCGCCGCGGCGATCGCGCCGCCTGTTGCAAACCAGCGCCCGCGCGGGGGGTAGTGCGCGGGCGCTGTCGCCGCCGCGACAGGGGTATGTGCGGCGAAGAGCTGGCCTGCCCAGGCGTCATCCTCCAGGGCGACCTCATAAGCGGGCAAATGCCGGGGATCGCTCTCGAGCCAGTCGGTGAGACCTTCCCAATCGGCGAAAGACGCATCCTGTGCGCGGATCGCCCACAGGCGCGCCGCCTCTCCGATATTGTCGAACTCGTGTGCCATCATGCCCATATCCCTGACATGACGGAGCCGTTCCCGCTATTCCGCATCGAACTGCGCCTTCAGTTCGGCAAGGGCGCGATAGGCCTTTTGCAGATCCTTTTCGACTGAGCTGAGACTGACACCCAGGTCGCGAGCGATGGCGGCCTGTCCCAGGCCTTCGAGACGGTAAAGGCGGAATACGCGGTCGACGCGCGGGCCAAGCCCGGCCAGCATCGCTTCGGCCTGGCGCATGCGCTCGCGGGCGATGAGCACTCGCTCGCCCAGCGGTTCTTCCTCGGCCGTAACGCTGGTCTCATGCCAGTCCATCTGCCGGCGCTCGCGACTGAAGGTCGAGCGGCGCCGGTCGCGCATCAGATTTTCGGCCGCGCGGAACAGATAGGCGACCGGGTCGGCCACGGGCTGGCTCGGGGCAACCGCGAGGCGCTGCCACAGGTCATGCAGCACGTCCTCCGCCTCATCGCCCGCGCCGCGCGCGGCAAGGAAACGGAGCAGCCGGGCGCGCTCGTTCAGGATAACGCGCTGCAATCCGTCGATATGCTCACTCCCGGCCATGGCACCACGCAAAGCACTCGCCGGCTGGCTTGCCAAGTCCGGCCGTCTCCCGGCAGCGGCAACCTGTCGCTGCGGCCGGACGGGTTCCTGGAGAAGCATCAGAACCCTGCCTCAACTGTCGACTCCGGCGCTGACTCTGTACGTGCCCGCGCAAAAGCGGAGACATGGGGCTCGGCGGGCTGCCGGGGCACCCGCCCAAGCAGGCGCCGGCCCGAGAAATAGGCAAGTGGGCCGGTTGCCTGGCCATTCACGCGTACCTCGAAATGGAGATGACTGCCGGTCGAGCGGCCGGTCGAGCCCATCATGGCAATGGTCTCGCCCTGCTCCACGCGTACGCCGGGACGTACCAGCGACCGGGAAAGATGCGCGTAGCGCGTGACAAGGCCATTGCCATGATCGATCTCGATCATGTTTCCATAACCGCCCGCGCTGCCCGAATAGTCGACGACACCGCCGGCCGCGGCCATCACCGGGGAATGGAGTGGTCCCGGTATGTCGATGCCGCTGTGCATGGCCCAACCGCCGCGGATCGGATCGTGACGATATCCAAAACCCGACGAGAGGCGCGGCAGCGCCGCCGGGACAAGATCCTCCGGCACCTGGCCTGCGGAGGCCGGTGTCGACCAGACCATCATGCGCTGGCGAAATGCGGCACCTTCGCCACCCGGCAGCCTGTCGACGCCGTCACCCGCGGCAGGCCCATAGCCGCCAAGAAGCAGCAGCGCGGCGGTGAGCGGCAGGGCGGGAATCACTGGCATTATGCTTGAGGACGGAGACCTCGCGCCGGTTCCGTAAGCCGCAGGCAATTATTTTTTACCTCGCCGTTTGCTTGCGGAAATGCCCGGGCAACTCCGTCCCCTCCCTCGTCAGTAACGCTTTAACCAGGAGGCGAGGATGAATTCCACAGAACGCCGCATGCTCGACATGCTCAAAAAGGGCCGCGATCGCTTCGGGGTCGTCGCCGTGAAGGCTGAGTTCGAAGCTGAGGGCACGCGTCCGGACGAGTTGCTGCGCCTGCTCGAGCTCGCCTACCGCGCCGACCTCAAGGTCGCGCTCAAGATTGGCGGTTGCGAGGCGGTGTCGGATCTTCACGCCTCGAAGCTCTACGGTGCGAACTATATCATCGCGCCCATGGTCGAGACTCCTTACGCGCTGTCGAAGCTCGTCGAGGCCAAAACAAAGGTCTATGGCGACGACACGGACACGCAGTTCCTATTCAACCTCGAAACCGAATCGACGCTGCGTAATCTCGACGCGATGATCCCGCTCGCCAAGGCAGCGCTTGACGGCATCGTGTTCGGGCGTGTCGATTTCACGCTCTCCCGCGGGCTGCCACGCGGCGCGATCAACCAGCGCGAGATTACCGAGGCGGTCCTTACCGCCGCGCGCGCCTGTGCCGACCATGGCCTTGAACTGGTGGTCGGCGGATCGGTCGCTGGCGAATCCGGGCCGGCGCTGCGCGAAATGCGCCGCATCCGCCTGGACCGCTTCGAAACTCGCAAGGTGATCTTCGACGGCGCCGCCGCCGACATGCCCGGCTTCGAAGCCGGGATCGCGAACGCCGTTGCGTTCGAACTCGCCTGGCTTGAGAACAAGCGCGATTATTATCGCACCATCGCTGACGAGGATTTGGCGCGCATCCGGATGATCCAGGAGCGCAGCGCCGTCGCCGCGCGCGGACGGCTGGCAAGCGTCGCTGCCTGACCCGCCATGTCGTTGAGGGATGAAGTCTCGGCCATGATGCGAGGCGTTGCCGCGACAGCGGTAACGCCGCGTTTCCGCATGCTTGCCGATCATGAGATTACCGAGAAGAGTCCGGGCGAGATCGTCACCAGTGTCGATCGCGACGCCGAACGTCGCTTGCACGACCAGCTGGAGACGCTGGGAATCGGGGCCCGTATCGTCGGCGAGGAAGCGGCGGCGCACGAGCCGGGACTCCTCGACGATATCGGCCAGGGGCTGGTCTGGCTGATCGACCCGCTTGACGGCACCGCCAATTTCGCTGCCGGCCGCGCGCCCTTCGGCATGATGGTGGCGCTCGTCGAAGACGGCGTGCCTCGCGCCGGCTGGATACTGGATCTTCTGAGTGGACGGATCTGCCATGCCGAATGGGGTGCCGGCGCCACCTGCGACGGCATCCCCGTGCGGACCCGCCCGACGGAAGGTACAATGCCGGTCGCGGCGTTGGGAACGCATTTCATGACGCCCGAACACCGTGACCGGGTCCATGCTCATGCCGCGCAGCATTTCGAGATGGTGCCCGTCCCGCGTTGCGCCGCCGAAAGCTATCCGCGTCTGGTGCTCGGCCAGAATGATCTCGCGGCGTTCCAGCGCACCCTGCCCTGGGATCATGCGGCAGGCGCCCTGTTCCTGACCGAAGCAGGTGGCGTGGTGACTGACTGGAATCGAGCCCCCTACCGGGTCGGCTCAGGCCGCGGGCTGCTCGCCGCGGCCAATGAACGCCTCTGGGAAACGGCCGCCGACATCCTGCTTGGTTCGGCAGCCGGCCTGACCGCGAGCCTGATCGAAAAAGAAGATTGCACCGCATGACGACCCCTTGGAAACAATTGCTGGCTGGCTGCGTGTTCGCGCTGCCGCTGATCCCGGCGCAGGCATCAGCCCAGTTATCCCCGCCGGTGTCGCCAACGGAACAGTCCGGCGGAGGAGCGAGCGCGATCTCACGGGGCGCCGCGGCGGCGCAGGTCGCTGTCCCGCCCGCCGAGGTGCGTTCCTACCAGCCAACCGTGATCGATGGCGCCCCCGCCACGCCGGAGGCCAATGGCAGCGACCAGCCCACGCCGCGTGGCCAGCGGACAAAGCCGGTATCGCCTGTCGCCAACGAGTTCGAGACATTTGTCTCGAACGCGGCCGGCAAGCCGCTGCGCCGCTTCGGTGCCGAATTGCTGACACCGGGCGGGCGCGATTTCACCGCGCCCTCCACCACCATCGTGCCGCCGGACTATCGCCTCAACCCCGGGGACGAAGTGCTGCTCGGCCTGACCGGATCGGTACAGGCGGCGGATCTGCGGCTGACCGTCGACAAGGAAGGGCGCATCTTCGTGCCACGCGTCGGCGCCATCACCGTCGGTGGGGTGCGCTATGGCGACCTGCGCGACGTCATCGCCCGCCAGGTGGCGCGCCAGTATCGCGCGTTCGACCTGCAGGTGACCGCAGGACGGCTGCACGGCATCACCGTCTATGTCACCGGTTTCGCGGCGACCCCGGGGTCCTACACCGTCAGCAGCCTTTCGACATTGGTCAACGCCGTGCTCGCGGCCGGCGGTCCCGCACCCGGAGGAAGCTTCCGGTCGATCCAGCTTCGCCGGAACGGCCAGTTGATCTCCGACTTCGATCTCTACGACCTGTTGCTCAAGGGCGACAAGAGCGGCGACGCCGCGCTGCAGAATGGCGACGTCATCTACCTCGCGCCGGCCGGAGAGCAGGTGGCGGTGATCGGCAGCGTCAATCGCGAGGCCATTTTCGAGATCGCTCCCAACGAGACGCTCAACGACGCGATCCTCTATGCCGGCGGCATCAACACCGTGGCCGATGACAGCCGCCTGATGGTGCTCGATTCCCTGGGCAAGACCGAGTCCGGATGGCGGCAGGTCACCGCCGCCGAGGCACGCACGCAAAAGGCCCGGCGCGGCGACATCATCCGCATCCTCTCCGATGTCGGCATCGCCCGCCCGCTCGACCAGCAACCGGTGCTGGTGACGATCAGCGGCGAAGTGGCCCGGCCCGGCCGCTATTATTTCCGCCCCGGCACGAGGATGGAGGACGTGGTGGCACAGGCGGGCGGCCTCACCACCCTCGCCTTTCCTTATGCCAGCGTGATCACGCGCGAGAGCGTCAAGGCGCAGCAGAAGCTGAGCTTCGACCGCGCGATCCAGGACATGGAATTTCAGCTCACCGCCCAGCCGGTCGTCTCCGCCAATCGCGCTCAGCTCGCCCAGCCGGGCAATCTCGCTCTGGTTCGTTCGATCGTCGAGCAATTGCGCGCACGCGAACCGAGCGGCCGGCTGGTCTTCGACCTGCCGGTCGCCGCAGCCGCCTTGCCCGGCGACGTGATCGTCGAGAATAACGACACCATCTATATTCCGTCCCGGCCGGTGACCGTCGGTGTCTTCGGCGCGGTACCGAGCCCTGCCTCCTTCGCCTATCGCGAGGGCGCCTCGATCGGCGACTTCGTCCAGTCCGCTGGCGGCGTGCAGCAACTGGGCGACAAGGCCGAGATCTTCGTGGTGCGCGCCAACGGCACGGTGGTCGCGAACGGCAAGCGGGTGCTGCGGGCACCGGCGCTGCCGGGCGATCTGGTCTATGTGCCGGTCGACGCCAATCGCGGCGAGTTCTGGGCACGTCTTCGCGACATCACCGGCAGCCTGTTCGGCGGACTGGTCGGTGCCGCCTCGATCAAGTCGCTCGCGCAATGAGCGTCATGACTCGCGCCGTCGGCGTCGTCCGCAATCAGCGCTCGCGCCGCATGGCCTATGCCGTGCTTGCCTTGCTGCTGGCCGCACTCTGCCTGTTTCCGCATCCCTATGTAGCCCGCGCGAAGATGCTCCCGCAGGATAGCAACAGCGTCGGGCTCGGCTCGATGATGAACGCGCTCGGGGGCCAGCTCCAGGGTTTCGCGGCACTGCTCGGCGGCGTCAAGCAGCCGGTCGACTTGTATCTCGCCATCTCGCGCGGCACTGAGGTGACCGACGACGTGATCCGCCGGCTGCGGCTGGTCGGGCCGCAGGGCTATGCCAGCGTCGACCAGGCGCGCGTCGCCCTGGCGCAGAAGGTTGACGTCCATTCCCTGACCGGTGGCATCGTCGAGGTGGAAGTCCGCATGCACGATGCGGTCCGGGCACAGGCGCTGACCGAGGCCTATGTCCGCGCGATCAGCGACCGGATCATCGCGCTGGGGCGCGACCGGGTTCGCCGCAAGCGCCAGGTGGTGCAGGATCGCTTCAAGGAAGCCGCGGCCCGGGTGGCGACGGCTGAAACCGCCCTCGACGGTTTCCGCCGGCGCAACAACCTCGCCGAGCCCGAGGCACAGCTGGGATCGGCACTGTCACTGCGTACCGGGCTAGAGGCGCAGCTTCAGGCCAAGCTGGTCGAGCTTGAGACGCTGCAACGCTTCCAGGGGCCGGACAACCCGCAACTCCAGTCGGTCCAGTCGGAAGTCGCCTCGATCCGCGCGCAGATCGCGCGCACCGCGCAGGCCCGGCTTGGCGTCACGGGGCCCAACGTCACCGGCCTTTCGCAAGTCTCCGGCGAATATCTCAACCTCTATCGCGACTATCGCTTCGCCCAGGCGCTCTACGAGGTCTATGCCCGCTCATCCGAGGAAGTGGCGGTCGAAACGCTCGCGTCGGAGACGGCTTCGGACGTTCAGATCATCGAGGCGCCGCGCCTCGACGCCGACCGGAAGTACAATATCTCCGCCGTCGCGCTGCTTGCGCTGGTGATCCTGGCCGCGCTGTTCACGGAGATCTATGCGCCGGCCACCGGCATCAACCTCGGCCTGCGGCAGCGCGAGGATGGCGAACGATGACGCCCGGCGACGGGGCAATCGAGCTGTCGTTCGTCATTCCCTGCTTCAACGAGGAAGAAAATGTCGGGGCGATCTGTACGGCGGTAACGGCCGAGGCGGAGCGCCATGTCCGCTCGCACGAGATCATCCTGATCGACAATGATTCGACTGACAATACCCGTGCCCTGATGCGCGACCTGTGTGCCGGGGACCCGCGTATCCGCGCGATCTTCAACAACCGCAATTACGGCCAGATGCGTTCGCCGACCTACGGCATCTATCAGGCCGAGGGCGCCGCGGTGATCGGCATGGGCGCCGATTTCCAGGATCCGCCGGCGATGATCGGCGCGCTCGTCGAACAATGGCGCGCCGGTGCGCAGGTGGTGCTGGGACAGCGCCGGTCCGAACGCGCATCGCCGTTGCTGAGGATGGCCCGCGGGCTTGGTTATGGTTTCCTGCGCCGCTACGGCGACTATCCGGTGATCCCCGGCGCGACCGGTTTCGGCCTGTTCGATCGTGAAGTGGTCGACGCGCTCGCCGCGTGGAACGAGCCCGAACCCTTTTTCCGCGGCATGGTGGTCGAAAGCGGCTTCCGCATCGCGGTCGTGCCGTTCGACCGGCCGGAGCGCGCGGCCGGCGAGACCAAGAACGGTTTCGCGACCCTCTTCTCCTTCGCCCTCTCCGGACTGGCCGGATCGGCCAAGTCGCTGCTGCGGCTGCCCATTCCCCTCGCCTTCCTCGCAGCCGCCGCAGTCATTCCGCTTTCCGCCGGGACGATCGTGACCGCGATCGGCGGCGGCAGCGCCTGGCCCCTGTTTGGGATGACGCTGGCCACGGCGATGTTCGCGGTGCTCCTGCTCTTCCTCGGCCTGATCGGCGAGCAGGTACGCATGCTTGCCGAACGCAGCCGCAACGTGCCGCTGGTGATCGAGCGGGAACGGCTCAACTTCCCCCAGGACCGCGCCCGGCCCGCCGAACGGACGCTGGTCCGCAGGCCATGAACCGGCGAGCACTGCCGTCCCTGCTGCCCGAGATCGCGCTGATGCTTGCCGTGGCGGCGAGCGTCGCGTGGACGGCATGGCGTTTCCACGACCTCGGCTATCTGCCCCAGCCCTTCGTGTTCGATACCAACGACACCTTCATGGACTGGTTCAACACCGCCTATTGGGCGAACCATCCCGGTGCCTTTTCGGTGTGGCGCACGGTGTACCCGCCCTTGTCCTTCGTCTTCCTCGACCTGTTCAGCCTGCCGGGCTGCTATCTGCAGTCGCCTTTCCATGCCCGGGACTGCGACTGGGTGGCGCGCACCACGATCCTGGCTCTTTACGGGCTGAACGTCGCGCTCGCCTGGTGGAGCTTCCATCGCACCGACCCGCGCACCGCGCCGATGCGGGCGATTGCCTTCGGACTGGGCCTGCCGCTGCTGTTCACGCTTGAACGCGGCAACCTGATCCTGGCCGCCCTGCCCTGCTTCATCCTCGCCCATGGTCCGCTCGTCCGCTCCGCGGCGTGGCGATCCTTCGCCGCTGCCGCGACGATCAACTTCAAGCCCTATCTGCTGCTGCCGGTACTGGCGCATGCGGTGAAACGCGACTGGCGCCCGCTCGAACTGGCGGGGATCGCCACCATCGCGCTCTATCTGGTGACGCTCGCGATCATCGGCAGCGGCACGCCGATGGAAATCGCCGCGAACACCGCCAACTGGGTGGTCTTCCAGGGCGGGCAGGTATGGAACGAGATCCATTATTCGACCAGCTACGCGCCACTGCTTCAGGTCCGCAACTCGCAGATCCCGGTGCTCGAGTTCGTGCCATCGCGTACGGTCGAGATGATCGAATGGCTGGTGCCGGTGGTGATCCATGCAAGCCAGGGCATCGCGGTGCTGGCGCTGGCCGCCGCCTGGCTTCAGCCGCGCGCGCTGCCGTCGTATCGCATCTCGACGATCCTGCTCGGCATGTTGCTCGTCACCCAGTCGCCGGGCGGCTACACCCAGGCTTTTCTGCTGTTCCTCGTCCTGCTCGAAGCGTGGCGCGGCATCGGGCCGGTGGTGGCGATCGTCTGCGCCTATCTGCTGTGTCTCGTGACCGACTGGCCGCTCTCGACGGTGCTCGATCTCTCCCTCGAAAGCTGGCTCGGCGGCCGGCCGGTGAGCCCCAGCTTCGGCCTCGCCATCGGGCATTTCGTGCGGCCGGGCCTGGTCGCGCTGATCCTCTGGGCGCTCGCGCTGGACAGCGTGGCGCGCGTAGTCCGCGCGCACCGTGAACATCGCCCGTCGCTCGGGCTGGTACCCGCATGATCCTCGATGAGGATCTCGATGCGGTGCAAACCGCGCTCGCGCCGCTCTGGCCGCGGCTGGAAGGCGCACGCATCTTCATGACCGGCGGCACCGGGTTCATCGGCCGCTGGATGCTCGAAGCGCTGAACCGCGCCGACATCGACATCGACGTGACGATCCTGAGCCGCGATCCGGGCGCCTTCGCAACCAGGGTACCGCATCTCGCCCGGCGCTTTCGGTTCGTGGCGGGCGATGTCATCAGCTTCGTGCCGCCGGAGTGCCGGTTTACCCATGTGATCCACGCCGCGACCGATGCCAGCGCCGCGCTCAATGCCAACGATCCGCGTCTCATGTTCGACACGATCGTCACCGGTACGCGCCGCGCGCTCGATCTCGCCGTCGAATGCGGCGCCCGGCGCTTCTTCTTCCTCAGTTCAGGCGCCGTCTATGGCGCGCAGCCCTGGGATGTCGCGCATGTCCCCGAGGATTGGACGGGCGGCCCTGATCAACGCGATCCGCGCTCGGCCTATGGCGAGGGCAAGCGCGCGGCCGAGATGCTCTGCGCCATCTATGGCAAGCAATTCGGGCTCGACGTGGTCAATGCACGCATCTTCGCGCTGCTCGGGCCGCTTCTCTCGCTCGATATCCATTTCGCCGCGGGCAACTTCATCCGCGATGCCATTGCCGGGCGGACGATCCGGGTCGACGGCGCGGGAACGGCGGTGCGCTCCTACCTCTATGCCGCCGACCTGACCGTCTGGCTCTGGACATTGCTGATCAGCGGGGACGCGGGCGCAGTGTTCAATGTCGGGTCCGAGGAAGCTGTCTCGATCGCCGACCTGGCGCGGCGCACCGCCGCCCTGCTCGGCGGGCCCGGCGTCGAGATTCTCGGCCGGCCCGATCCCGGCTGGAACCCCGGCCGCTACGTGCCGTCGACCGAGGCAATCCGCTGGGCGCACGGCCTCTCTCCCACGATCGGCCTCGACGAGGCGATCCGGCGCACCGCGCTTTCGAACAGATGGACACGATGACCCTGATAAAACTCTCCGACTGGGTGGCGAAACAGCTCGTCAGGCACGGCATCGAGCATGTCTTCATGCTCACCGGCGGCGGTGCGATGCACCTCAACCACTCGCTCGGCACGCATCCGCGCCTCGCGACGACCTTCACTCATCACGAGCAGGCGCTGTCGATGGCGGCGGAGGCCTATTACCGGCTCACCAACAAGCTGGCGGTGGTGAACGTGACGTCCGGGCCGGGCGGGACCAATGCGATCACCGGTGTCTATGGCGCGTGGGTCGATTCAATCGGCATGCTGGTACTCTCCGGCCAGGTGAAGCGCGAGACAACGGTGCGCGCCACCGGCCTGCCGCTGCGCCAATATGGCGACCAGGAACTCGACATCGAGGAACTGGTTCGTCCGATCACCAAATATGCGACGATGGTCACTGATCCGCGATCGATCCGCTACCATCTCGAAAAGGCGATCTACCTGGCGACCAGCGGGCGTCCCGGGCCGGTATGGCTCGATATCCCGCTCGACGTGCAGGCGATGAAGATCGACCCGGATACGCTGGGCGGGTTCGATCCAGCCGAACTGGACGAGCCCTGGACTCATGCCGACCTGCCGACGACTGCGGCAGCGATTCTCGACCGGCTCCGCAACGCGGAACGGCCGGTGGTGTTCGCTGGGGGCGGCGTGCGGCTTTCCGGCGCCTATGCCGATTTCCTGCGCCTGATCGACCGGCTCGGCGTTCCCGTCGTCACCGGCTGGAACGCGCACGACGTGCTGTGGAACGATCATCCGCTCTATGCCGGCCGCCCCGGTACGGTGGGCGACCGTGCCGGCAATATGGTAACCCAGAGCGCGGACCTGCTGGTGGTGCTGGGCAGCCGCCTCAACATCCGCCAGGTCAGCTATAACTGGCAGAGCTTCGCGCGCGCGGCGTTCAAGATCTGGGTCGACATCGATCCGGTCGAGTTGCGCAAGCCGAACGTGGTGCCGGACATGCCCGTGGTGGCTGATCTCGGCACGCTGATACCGGCGCTGCTCGACCAGCCCTATGAGGGGCCGACAGCGGGGCATCGCGAATGGATGAACTGGGCGCGCGAGCGGGTCAGCCGCTTCCCCGTGGTGCTGCCCGAATATCACGACCACGGGCCGCACCTTCACCCCTATGTCGCGATGGATGCCCTGTTCCGGCAGCTCGGCGAGGACGATGTCGTCGTCACCGGCAATGGCAGCGCCTGTGTCGTCAGCTTCCAGGCAGCCGAGATCAAGCGCGGCCAGCGGCTCTGGACCAATTCCGGCTGCGCGACGATGGGCTACGACCTGCCAGCCGCGATCGGCGTGTGTGCAGCGACCGGCGGCAAGCAGCGGGTGATCGCGATCGCCGGCGACGGCAGCATCATGATGAACCTGCAGGAGATGCAGACGATCGCAGGCTATGGCCTGCCGGTGAAGGTCTTCCTGATCAACAACAGCGGCTATGTCTCGATCTTCCAGACTCACCGCAACTTCTTCGATGGCGTCGAAGTCGGCGGCGGCCCCAAGAGCAACGTGACCTTCCCCGATTTCGGCAAGGTCGCCGCCGCCTTCGGCTTCGCCTATTTCCGGGCGGAAACTCACGACGACCTGCCCGGCACCATTGCCGAAGCCCTTGCCGCGCCGGGGCCGGTGCTGTGCGAGCTGGTCGTCGACGAAAATGTCTCGTTCGCGCCCAAGCTCGGCGCCAAGGCGCATCCCGACGGACGGATCACCTCGCCCGCGCTCGAGGACCTTTCGCCCTTCCTCCCGCGCGAGGTGCTGCGCGAGAATATGCGGATTCCGTTGTGGGAAGAATCGTGAAGGCCGGCATAGCCGGCAACGGACGGCGCCCGCTGCGTTTCCTGGTGGCGGGGGCGGCGAACACCGGCTTCGGCCTGGGTATCTACCCGCTGCTGCTGTGGAGTTTCGCCGCACTCCAGCATCACTATATGCTGGCGTTGGCCATCGCCCAGGCGGTGAGCCTGTGTTTCGCCTTTGCGACCTACAAGCTCGGCGTGTTCAGGACCCGCGGCAATCTGGCCCGCGAGTTCGGCGCCTTTTCCAGCTTCTACCTGTTCAACTATGCCGCCAACTGGGCAGCGTTGCCATTGCTGGTCGAGGTCGCCGGCCTGCCGCCGATACTGGCCCAGCTGGGTTTCACCGCGATCCTGATCGTCGGCAGCTATTTCTGGCACAGCCACGTCACCTTCCGGCCGGCTGGAAAGGAGACATGATGGACCATGAATTCCTGCGGCGCCCATGCCCGCTATGCGGCACCAATGACGCTCGGGAGGAAGTCCGCAGCGCGCAGCGTGCCGAAGCGAAGACCCTTGAATCGCTTCGCCCCTTCTGGTCCGGGCTTTTCAAGGAAAAGCTGTTCTTCTCCTATCATCGCTGCCTCGCCTGCGGGCTGCTCTACAATCCGATCTTCTTCGATGGCCCGCAGCTCGCCAATCTCTATTCGAGCATGGCGCCGAATATGGATCTCGTGACCAGCGACGCGATCGCCGCCACGCAGCGCGGCTATTTCGAGGCGGCAGCGGCGCGCGCCATGCTCGATGGCGACTATCTCGAGATCGGGCCCGACATCGGCTATATCGTCGGGGAAGCGGCGCAGCGCGGCGATTTCGAGCATTTCTGGCTGTTCGAACCCAATCGCGCCATCCATGATCAGCTGCGCAGGGCAACGGGCGGGCGCCCCGCGACGGTGCTTCCCGACATGGACGATCTGTCCGCCGTGCCGGACGGTTCAGTGAGCCTGGCGGTGATGGTGCACGTACTCGACCATCTGCTCGATCCGCTTGCTGCCCTTGAGCAGATACGCACCAAATTGCGCGCTGATGGGACGCTGATGATAGTGACCCATGACGAGCGTTCGCTGCTCCGCCGCGTGATGGGCGTGCGCTGGCCGCCGTTCTGCCTCCAGCATCCGGAACTCTACAATCCGACGACGATCCACAATCTCCTGATCCGCGCGGGCTATGGCGAGGTCGCGGTGAACCGCAGCTACAACCATTTCCCGATCGACTTCCTGGCCCGACAGGCGGCGTGGACTATCGGCCTGAAGCTTGATCGCGTGCCCTTGCCGGCTTTCCCGATCGCGCTACGCCTGGGCAATATGCTGACGCTCGCGAGCGCACCGGCTCAGGCAGCCGAGCGCTCGTCCAGCCGGCCCGTAGCGGTTTGATAATCAGTGATCTGCGCGCGCGTGACTGTCCGTGCGTCCGCGCCGGATGCCACGGCCTTGTGCCACGCAACGATCCAGTCGAGCGCCTGCTCCAGCGTCAGCCCCGGCCGCCAGCCCAATGCCGCCCGTGCCCTGGAGCAATCGAGCCGAAGCAATCCCGCCTCATGAGGGCGTGCGCCGGTGTCGGGCACCGCGTCGGCCGCGCCGCCGCCCCAGCCGGCGCGCATCCGCTCGACGATCCAGGAAACCGGGCGGGCATCCTCGTCGCCGGGCCCGAAATTCCAGGCATCGGCAAACTGTCTTTCACCGGCCAGCAACCGCTCCGCGATCATCAGATAGCCGCCGAGCGCTTCAAGCACATGCTGCCATGGCCGCACCGCATCTGGCGCGCGGATCAGCGGTGCCGCACCGGCCTCGAACGCGCGGACCAGGTCGGGCAGCAACCGATCCGCCGCCCAGTCGCCTCCGCCGATGACGTTGCCCGCACGGACCGACGCGAGCAACGGCCCGCCCTCGGCGAAGAAGGAACGTCGCCAGGCCGATACAACCAGTTCGGCCGCCCCCTTGCTGCTGCTATAGGGGTCGTGCCCGCCCATCGGATCGTTCTCGCGATACGGCCAGATCCATTCGCGATTCTCGTAGCATTTATCGCTGGTGACGCAGACGATCGCCTTCACGCCGGTCGCGCGCCGTGCCGCTTCGAGCATATGGACGGTGCCCATCACATTGGTTGCGTAGGTCTCGACCGGTTCGACATAGGACAGGCGGACGAGCGGCTGCGCGGCGAGATGGAAGATCACCTCGGGCCGGCTCGCCTCCACCACTGCCCGGACGGCCGCCAGGTCGCGTACGTCGCCTTCCACATGCCTGACCAGCCCCGCGACCCGCGCCGTCTCGAACAGGCTCGGCTCGGTCGGCGGCGGGAGGGCGAAGCCGGTGACCTCGGCACCCATCGCATTGAGCCACAAGCTGAGCCAGCTCCCCTTGAAGCCGGTATGTCCCGTCACGAGCACCCGGCGGCGGGACCAGGTGCCGCTCACCAGCGTTTCCATGGCGCGCTGCCGGTGTTCCACAGTTCGTCGAGCTGCATCTTGTCACGCAGCGTATCCATCGGCTGCCAGAACCCGTCATGCTGATAGCTCATCAGTTCTCCGCATCGTGCCAGCTGCTCGAGCGGGCCGGCCTCCCAGACGCTCTCCGGCCCGTCGACCAGATCGAGCACCGACGGATCGGCAACGAAGAAACCGCCGTTGATCCGCCCTCCGTCGCCCGCGGGCTTCTCGCGGAAATCGATGACGCGGTTACCATCGAACTCAAGCGCGCCGAAGCGGCCCGGCGGCGAGACCGAGGTGATCGTCGCACGGAGCCCATGCGCCTTGTGGAAGCGCACCAGCTCCGCAACATCGATATCGGCGACGCCGTCGCCATAGGTGAAGCAGAAGGGCTCGTCCGGATCGAGATAGTGACGGATCGCCGCCAGCCGCCCGCCGGTCATCGTCGCAGGCCCGGTCTCCACCAGGGTGATGCGCCACGGCTCGCTGCGGGCATAATGCACCTCCATGCCGTTCCCGCCGCGCAGGTCGATCGTGACGTCAGAGGTGTGCAGGAAATAATTCGCGAAATATTCCTTGATCAAATAGCCCTTGTACCCGAGGCAAATGACGAAGTCGTTGAATCCGGCCGAAGAATAGATCTTCATGATGTGCCAGAGAATCGGCATGCCGCCGATCTCGACCATCGGTTTCGGCCGGACGCTGGTTTCTTCGCCGAGCCGGGTGCCCAATCCGCCGGCCAGGATTACGGTTCGCATCGTCGCTCCACGTCATGTCTTTCGATACCATGACGAAACCGATCGCTCCGGCCCGTAACCGGCTGCTCGTCCAATGGACGGAAGCTGGAATATTGATGCTCATCCTGGCGATCGCGGCGGGATTGCGGATTTATGGCGTCGGCTTCGGCCTGCCCGCGCTGAATGATCCGGACGAGCCGCTGTTCGTGATGAAGTCGCTCGACATGCTGCGAAACCACAGCCTCAATCCGGGCTGGTTCGGTCACCCGGGCACCACGACCCTCTATTGCCTCGCCCTGGTCAGCCTGGGCGTGGGCGGCCTGGGCATCGCCACCGGCCGCTTCGCTGACAGCCAGGCGCTCATGGCAGCCGTCTATGCCGATCCCGGCATCCTGTTCCTGCCAGCCCGGCTGTTCATCGTCGCCTGCGGCATTGCCTGCGTCTGGCTCACCTGGTCGCTGGGCAAAAGGCTTGGCGGCCCCAGGCTCGGGCTGGTCGCCGCGGCGTTCCTCGCGGTGAACTCGGTCCATATCGAATATTCGCAGATCATCCGCACCGACGTGCAGGCGACCGTCTTCATGCTGCTGAGCACCCGATCGGCGGTGGCCATCGCGCGCGGGGGCCGGCCGCGCGACTACCTGATGGCCGGCGTCTGGGCAGGCCTTGCCTGCGCGACCAAATGGCCGGCGGCGATCATCGTCCTCAATCCGTTGTGCGCCGGCCTCTATCGGGGCTGGCATGATCGCCACGAACTGCGGCGCGTCGCGCTGCTGCCCGTCATGGCGCTTGCCACCCTGCTGCTCGTTTCGCCCTATCTGCTGCTCGATTATCCCACGGTAGTGCAAAACCTCGCCGGTGAAGCGCGGACGGCACATCCCGGTGCGACGGGCGGCGGTTTCCTGGCCAATCTCGCCTGGTATGCGGGCCATCCGCTATTGGCGTCGTTCGGCGGAGCTGGCCTCGCCCTGGTCCTGCTCGGCGCGATCGGCGCATTGCGTCGCGCGCGGGTTGCAACCGTCGCAGTTCTGCCCGGCGCCCTCGCGTTCCTGCTGGTCATCGGCGCTCAGGCCCTGCTCTGGGAACGCTGGATCGTGCCGCTGTTGCCCTTCGCGGCGATCGCGGCAGCGGCGGAGCTGTGCTGGCTGGCCGACTGGTTGCGCGCCCGGGTGAATCGCCGCCTCCCCCTGCTCGAAGCCATGGCAGCGCTGTTGCTGGCGCTCCCGATGCTCCAGGCCGCGAAGGTCAGTGCAACAGAGCGTGCGCATGACACGCGCCAGGCCGCCAGTGCCTGGATCAGGGAAAACGCTCCGCCCGGCAGCAGGATCGTGGTGGAACATGCCGCGTTCGATCTGCTTCAGATGGGCGCCTGGCGCTTCCTGTTTCCCCTCGGCTCCGCCGGTTGCGTCGATGTCGAGGATATCCTCGCCAAGCGAATCCGCTATTCGGAGGTAGAGACCCTGCGATCGGGACGGGCCGTCGTCGATCTTGCCCATGTGGATGCCGCGCTGCTTCCCACCTGCCGCGCCGACTTCGTCATCCTGAGCCATTATGACGGCTATCGTGCCGACCCGGCACATTTCCCGGACGAACTCGCCCGATATGCTCAATTGCTACGCGGTGGCAGGCAGGTCGCCGTGATCCGCCCCAAACCCGGTATCCGGACCGGGCCCGTGGTCCGGATCATCAGCCTGTCGCCGGCACGATAGCCTCGGGCTCTATCGTCAATAATCCTTGGAATAGCGCAGGTTGATCGCGGTGCCGTTGGAGCCGCCGGTCTGGCTCAGGATGCTCAACGCCTTCGACAGGGCGATCTCGATCTGGGTCGCGGTGAAGCCCCGGGTATCGGTGACGATCTCCACATAGATATCGTTCGAGATATATTTGCCCGCGGCGACCGACGTTCCGCGCCCGGTTGCCTCGTCCGCCCCGAGAACCCGCAGGCGATCGATGCCGGAAGCCGACCGTAGCTTGCCGAGCGGATTGAGCCCGCCGCCCGAGCCGCGCAACGAATTGAGCGCGGCGGCAAGCTGGATCGCCTGCATCGGCGACAATTCGGTCACCGAATTGCCGAACAGGATCCGCGAGAGCAATTCGTCCTGCGGCAGGCTGGGCGAGGAGCTGAAGGTGATCTGCGGGTTCTGCGCCCGGCCGGCGATATTGATCGTGACGGCGGTGCCGGAAATGGTCGCCGTCGCCTTCATCGACAGCAACGGGTTCGTCACCGCGCCGCCCTCGAAACGGATCACACTCTCCTGATCAAGATCGAAGCGCTTGCCCGCGAAATTGTAGGTGCCGCGCACCAGATCGACATTGCCGATGACTTCCGGCGTGGCGGAGGTGCCGCCGACCCGCAAATCCGCGCTCCATTCGCTCTCCAGGCCCATGCCGGAAACGAACAGGCGATTGTCGGCATGGATTCGCAGGTCGAGCTTGAACAGGCTGGGCACGCCTGCCGCCGCCGCGGCGGCATCGCTCGCTGCCTGGGCGCGGCTGGTGCCCTTGCGCCGCACGCCCTGGAGCTCGGCGACTTCGGCCGCGCCCTGGCGGATGATCTCGTACCGTACCTCGGGCAGGTTAAGCGTACCGGAGACCAGCCCGCCATTCGCCTTGCTGTTGGTGACGGCGATATCCCCGGAGACGGTCGCGCCAAGTGCATCGCTGCGGGCAAGCTGCGCGTTGCTCAATGTCGCCCTTATATCGATCGGGAAGCCCGCATCGGCCCCGAAGCCGACGCTGCCCTTTGCTGAAACGCTGCCCTTCCCGGCGCGCCCGTTGAATTCGGTGATCTCAAGCCGGTCGCTGGTGAAGCGGCCGCTCAGCCGGATCGCGCTGATGCGCGTGCCATAGGTCTCATTGTCATAAGCGAGCGCATTGGCCCGGATCAGGCCGGTCAGTTGCGGGCTGGACAGACGGCCGGAGAAATCGGCGGCAATGCCGATCTGGCCGGTAAGCGTCTGGTTCGCGAGGCCGGCCAGGCTCCACAAGACATCGGCCGGGCCATTGTAGCGGATTCCGCCGCCCAGCGGCGCATTCATCAGGGCGGTCGTCCAGTCCCCCTCGCCGACAGGCTGCAACCGCACCTGCGCCCGGCCGATCGCCGCCCCGCCGCGCTTGATCAGCGCACCAAGCGTGCCGCCTTCGGGACGGAGCGTGCCAAGCGCGGAGATGTCGACCGGCGTCGAGACGACCGCGGCCCCCGAACGCGTGAAACCGCGAACGTCGAGGTGCAGATCGGCGCGCGGCATTCCCGACCCGGCCTGTACGAAGTCGAGGCTGCCGGTCGCGCGGCCGCCAATGCCCGCACCGGCAGCGAACGCATTGAGGATCGCGAGATCGAAATTGTCGAACCGCGACTGAAGCTCCAGGGTCTTGCCATAGCGCCCGGCAACCCGGACCTGCCCCTGCGGCACGACGATCGCGACCGGCGCGAGCGCATAGGTGCCATGATCGTTCCTGATTATCGCCGGCTGGGCCAGATGGAATGCCACGGTGCCGACCTGCCCCTGCGCCGCGACCCGGTACAGGTCAGGCGAAAGCTGCGCGTTGGCGGCGACGCGGAAGCTCACGCCGCTCTCGCCGTTGGCGACGACTTGCGCGGTGCCGTGGCCACCCTGATAATTCACCTTGGCGCGCGCGGTCTGGAGGTAGAAGCCGCCCTGGCGGACGCCGGCAAGCTGTATATCGGCGACGATTTCCGGCGCCTTGGCATAGAGCGTGATCGTCGCCTCAACGATCGCGCGTTCGATCACGAGCTTTGCCTCGCCGGGGATATGCGCGCCGTTTGCGCGGGCCGAAACCTGGGCGCGCTGCACGGCGCCGACCGCCGACAGGGTGACGGTGCCGTTGATCCCAGACCCGTTGGCGGTGAGCCGGCCCAGGAACGGACCCGCGGGTGCCTGACGAACCGTGCCGGCGAAATCGACCCCGGCGAAACGCGCACGGTGGATGTCGATCGTCAGCGGCCCTCCGCCGGTGCGGATCAGCACGTCAGCGTTGAACGGCCCGTAGGGCGATCCGCCGGTCGCCACCACGGCATAGCCGGTGCCTGTGCCCCGGATCGTCGCCTCCACATCGCTGAGCTGCACGCCGACATTGGGACGACTGGCGCGCAGCCTGATCAGCGGGCGCTCGGCGGTGCCCGACACGACAAGCGCGAGCGGGCCATATTGCGTCGAACTGCCCTGCGCGGTGAAGGCGATTCGGCCATCGGGCAGATAGCTGCCCTGGCCTCCGGTGAGGCGGAAGCTTGGTGCCGCAACGCGCAGATTCTCGACCCGGAACACACCCTTCGGATCGAAGCTGATGTTGCCGACGATCACGGCGCGGCCGCCGAGGAAATTCTCGACGCCCGCGTTGTCGAGCTTCACCGTGGCGACCCCGAACCGCCCCTTCAGCCCGAAGCCACCCGACGCTACGGTAACCAGCTTCATGTCGGTCGTGGCGTTGATGATGCCGACTCCGTCGATGCGGTAATCGTTGATCCGGCCCTTCAGGCCAGCACGATATATGCCGGTCGAGAGGTCGGCGACCACGATCGCGGTCGCGTCGATCTGCGGCGAACGAATGCGCAGATTGTCCGACAGGATGGTATCCCCGGAAATCGCGAACTCGCCGTTCACGGTCACCTTGGTGAGCAGTCCGCCGGCCGCAGCGTTCAACCCGGTGACTCGCGCGATGCGGGCCGAGACGGGCACGATGATCCGGTCGGCATCAACCCGGCTGCGCCCCTCGGCATAAAGGCCCTGCACCACGGTCTTATCGAAGCCGATCGCCGCCGCGCTGATCTTGTAATCGACCAGCGGCCGGACAAAGGCACCGTCGAGGCGAAGCGAGGCGCGGACATCGCGACCGTTGAGATTCGGTGCGATCGATCCCGGGGTGAGCAGCCCTGCCTCGACCTGCATGCCCTCGAAACGACTCTTCGCCAGATCCACCACGCCATTAGCCGTCACCGCCAGCGCATTGGAGCGCAGCGACAGCCTTGTGGTCGCGCGGCGCGCAGCGAGCGTGGTGGTGAAGTCGACCAGCAACGCCGGTGCGGTCAGCCGCTCGACCGGCCCGGCCAGGATCAACCCGGGATGAAGCGGCCCGCGCACGGTGAAGGTGCCGTTGCGCGCGGTGACGTCCAGCGCGGCAAGCGTCTTACCGCCGAGCGCTGCCTCGGCCTTGCCCTGCCAGGACGACCAACTTCCGCGCCCGTTGATCTGCGCGGCCAGCGGCTGCTTCAGCCCGGCCATCCCCGCGACGATCCCTCCGGCCGGAGCATTGAGTCGCGCGTCGACGATCAGGCGATCCTGGTCCGGCACCGCATCGAGCACGAGCGCAAGCCGATCGCCCCCGTCGAGCGCGGCGGCGTTGCCGGTGATCTGCGCGCGAGCATCGGCGATATGCGCCACCGCATCGAGCGTCATTGTCCGTCGCGTGCCCGTGATCGGCGCGCCGAGGACGAGACGTCCGACCTTCAGGCGCCCGATATCGATGTCGATATCAGGCAGGGTCGGCGCATTGGGATCGCTCGGCACCGGCTTCAGCTCGGGCAACCGGGCGAGCGTGATCAACGGCGCGGCGGCGGAGCGTATATCAGCGTGGTTGCGGATGAAGGCGAAGGGCCGCCAGTCGAGATCGATCCGCGGCGCGGTCGCGAAGACTCCCTTCGGGTCGCTGATCCTCAGGTCGCGGATGGTGAGCTTGCCGTAGAGCGAGCCGTCCAGGCGCCCGAGCTCGACCTTGAGGCCGGATGCCGTTTCATAGCCTGAGAGCTTGCCGACCAGAAAACGCCGGCCAGGGTCGGTATTCAGCGCGAAGACCGCGACGATCGCCAGGGCGAGCAGACCGGCGAGCGCGATGGCCAGCCAGGTCGCGATGCGCCCGATCGGGAAACGGCGGCGCGGTGCCGGTGCGGCGGTCTCGACGTCGGTTTCCGGCATCAGAAGGCCTGTCCGATCGAGATATAGATCGCGACCTTGGATTCGCCCTTGCGCCGGCCAAGCGGGGTGGCGACGTCGAAGCGAACCGGGCCGAAATTGGTATAATAGCGCGCACCGATGCCGGCGCCGTAGCGCAGGTCGGTGAATTTGGGCTGGGTCGAGGCATAGGCCTGGCCGACGTCGAAGAAGGGTACGATCCCGAAATTGCCGAACCGGTACCGCGCCTCGATCGCGCCCTCGACCAGGCTGCGCCCGCCCACCGGATCATTGTTGCTGTCGCGCGGACCGAGTTGCTGATAGCCGAAACCCCGCACCGAGCCGCCACCGCCCGCATAAAGCCGACGCGAGGGCGCGATCGCATCGCGCGGTGCGCCGGCGATCGAGGCAACGCGGATTCGACCCGCCATCACCAGGCTGTCCGTGACCGGGTAATAGGTGCTGCCGTCCATCTGGGCGCGGATATAACGATAGTTGCTGCCTTCGGTCTGTGACGTCTCGGGGCTGATGCGGACCATCGCGCGGAAGCCCTTGGTCGGATCGAGCAGGCTGTTGGTGCTGTCGAAACCGACCTGGCCGTTTATCCCGGCGATGCCGTAATTCTGATAAGCGCGCTTGCCCGTCGCCGCCTGGAACGTGTCTTCGCGCGATCCAAGCAGTTCGAAGCCATAGGCCCAGGTCCAGCGCTTCTGCCAGATCGGCGTTGAATCAAGCGAGATCCGGCCGTTGATACCCAGCGTCAGCGCCTTGTATGCGTCGAAATTCTGACGATTGGCGGTAACCGAAAGCAGCACCGTCTTGTCGCGCCGTCCGGCATTGGCCCGGCGGAACGTCGCGGCCGCGCCCTGCTCCTGGGTTCCTGCCGTGCCGCTGAACGCAAGCGACCCTTCCGCGCCGAACAGATTGCGATGTGTCCAGCTCGCATCGAGTCGCAGGCCCTGCCCGGTCGAATAGCCGGCAGTCGCGGCCAGCCGTCGGGGCTTACCCGCATTCTGGGTGACGAGCAGGTCGACCACCTCGGTCCCATCGGGCGCGAGCTGGCCTGTACGCCGCGGCTCGACCGCGACACTGTCGAACAGCCCGGTCGCGACCAGCGCCTCGCGCAGATCGTTGACTCGGCGGTCGTCATAGAGTTCGCCCGGCTTGAACCGCGCGAGGACGCCGACATGGGCCGCGTTGAACGCCAGCTTGCCGGTCGTGGAGTACGTGCCGAACGACGAACGCGGTCCGGGATCGACCGGCAGCGTATAGGCGCCGAGATGAGTCGCATCGTCGAGCTCGATGTCGCGCTCCCCGACCTTGACGAAGGGATAGCCCTGCTGCGGCAATTGCAGCGCCACGCCACCCTCCGCTGCCTCGATCGCGCTGGCGACGATCGGATCGCCGGTCCGCAACGCAAGCGCGCTCCTGACAAGGCCCGGCGGCACCGTCTCGGGCCCTTCGATCACGATCGCGCCGAGCGTATAGCGCGAACCGGGCGAGGCGCTGATCGTCGCGGTGACTCGACCGGGCTGGTTCTGCACCGGCTCGACCAGCGACGAAACGACGCCGTCATAATAGCCTTCGGCCCGCAACATCCGCAGCGCCAGGCCCTCATCCTCCCGGGCACGGGCTGAAATCACCGCGCCGTTGGCGCCCTTGCCGTCCCCCTTGTCGAGCGAGGAGAGCGCCCGGAAGGGATGCTCCAGGCCGACCGCTTCCAACCCCTCGACCTTGACCGAATACCGAAGCTCGGGAGGCGCATCGGAGGCCTCCTTGCCGGTGGCCGCGGCAGGCGGCTCGACGTCGAAGCCCGCTAATGGCGGCAGTGGTTCGGCGAGCGCCGGGTCGACCGCGGCGGGCGCGGCGGCGGGCTGCTGCGCCGGTTGCGCACCGGCAGGAGTGGCTGGCTGCGTCACCGGCATCAAATCAATGCTTTCGATCGGCGCGAGCGGCTGGTTCAGGGCGGGGTCGATCGCCGGCAATGCCTGCTCGAACTGCGAATCCGGGATGATCGGCGCGTCGGCACCCTGTCCCGCGGGATCAGTCGCCTTGGCGGATTCTTTCTGACTATCCCGCGCCTGCTCGAGCGGATCTGGACGCCGTTGCGCCGTGGCAGGTTGTGCCATCGCGCATGCGCTGGCCAACAGGATGACGCTCGACCGTGAATGCAAAACCGCTTGCCCGCCCCCAGCTAGAATAATCGGCTACTCTCGCAAAGCCTTACGGTTCACGAGCATAGCGGTCCATATGCATTGGAACCGTCCCGGCCCTTCCTTATAACCAGCCGGTCGCCTTCATGTTCCGGCCGCGCCCAACAAAATCCGCTTGAGCAGCGATTGGGCAGGCGATCCCATAGGCGCTAGCTTAGCATTCGAGGCGTTTCGACGTGGAGATATGCCAGCCCGCTCAGCTTTCGCGTACGGCCACGAGTGTTCCGCTTCTGAAAGGCAACATGCTGGTCCGCCAGGTCGGGCTCGACAGACGTTCGATCACCGGCTTCAATTCCATGCGGAACTGCGCGACATTATCGACGAACACGATCGCCCCATTCGATAACGACGGCTCGACCGTTCGAAGAACATCGAGCGCAAGTTGCGGCCAACCATCAAGCAAGAGAAAGTCCACCTGCTCATCGAGGCAGGCTAGCGTTTCGCGTGCGTCGCCCTCGCGGATCTCCACCAGGTTGGCGAGACCGGCCGCCGCGAGATTCGCTTGCGCTGCCGCCGCCTTCGCCGGCACCAGTTCGGTGCCTATCACGCGTCCGCCGCAACCCGCGTCCCGAATCGCCGAGGCGAGATAGATGGTCGAGACGCCGAAGGATGTGCCGAATTCGACGGCGCAGCGCGGTCTCCGCGCCCGGGCAAGCAGGTAGAGGAGATCGCCTTGCGCAGGATTGAGCGGCAGGAGTTTGTCGTCGAAGAAGCCAATGTCCCTGGGCGGCTTGACCGGGCGCCCGAGCAGCATGGAAGGCAAGCGGGGCAAATAGTGGCGAAAGAGCGTCGGTAGCTGTTTGCTCGCTTTTCTCTGCAGCCGATCGACGACAGTTCGCGCGGTCGGATCCAGAACGGAAGGATGAAAAGCGTCAGTCATAGATCGATACCTCAGACTGTACCTTACTGTCTGCGGCACGACGGCTGTAAAGCATTGCAGCCATGATGTAGCATGGAGCTGCCATGATCGCTTATGGACCCACCGCCGTTCCGCTGCCCGTCGGCGAGATCCTGGTCGCCGCCCGCGGCCGCGATCCGGCGGGTCACGGCTCGCTGCCGCACCGACACCCGGAGGGCCAGCTCTTGGGATCGCTGAAAGGCCTGATCTCGGTCGGCACCGAAAAGGGCGTGTGGGTGGTGCCGGCAACTCATGCAGTATGGCTGCCGCCACATGAGCCGCACTGGGCACGCTCGCATGGGGCAATGGATGGGTGGACCGTCTATGTGGCGGAAGATGCCTGCGCGGGCCTGCCCCGCGAGGCCTCCACGATCCGTACCTCCGGCCTGCTGCGCGCGGCAGTGCTGCGGGCCGCGGGGTGGACGCCCGGTCCGAAGGGCCCCGCCGCCGAGCGGGTTGCGGCCGTAATCCTCGACGAGATCGGCGGCCTGCCGGTGGAGACGTTCGGCCTGTCGCTACCACGCGATCCACGAATGCTGCGGGTTGCGCAAGCGCTGATCGACGACCCCGCCGATGATCGCGCAATCGGCGCCTGGGCGGCGCTGGCGTGCGTGAGCGAGCGCACGCTCAGCCGCCGGTTCGTTGAGGAGACGGGCTTCAGCTTGAGGGTCTGGCGCCAGCGCTCGAAACTCATGCGCGCCCTGGAGATGCTGGCTGAGGGACAGGCGGTTACCACGATCGCGCTCGACCTTGGGTATGCCACGGCAAGCGGTTTCATCGCCCTGTTTCGCCGGACGTTCGGCGAACCGCCTGCCGCCTATCGCGCCGAGGTGATCGATGCGGATCGCGCCGACCCTTAGATTGCAACGATTCTCGAAACACCCTTCCCAATCGACTCAATAGCTAAGCGTTACGGACAACCGAGCCCCGCACCGTCTTCCTCGCATGAGCTGGAGCTGTCCCGGCAGGCGCATTCGGGGGTCGGATCATTACCATTCCGTGACGATCTGCTGACGACTTTGTCACGGACACTTGAGCTCAGTCGAACGTTCCACAACTGACGGCCGCTGCGGCACGCTTTGCCGCATCGGTCCGTGCCTGGAGGAAGAGATGAAGACGACGAGAACTTCGCGGGCCGCACTGTTTGCAGCGCTGGGTGCCGCAACCCTGATGACCGCCGGCTGCGCCACCGAAACGACTTACCGGCCAGCGACCGGCACCGGCTTCGAGCGGGCCGGTTATAGCGACCGGATGATCGAGCCGAACCGCTTCATGGTGAGCTTCGCGGGCAACAGCTACACATCGCGCGACACGGTCGAGCGCTATCTGCTGTATCACGCGGCGGAGCTGACGGTTCAGCACGGCTATGATTATTTCATCCTGGCCGATCGCAATACCGATCGGAAGACGCGGACCTACACCACGCCGGGCGCCTTTGGCCCAGGACCATATGGATATTGGGGCGCGAGCTGGCGCTATCGCGGCCGCGGCTTCGGCTGGCGTAGCTGGGATCCGTTCTGGGGCGATCCGTTCTGGGATCGCGGCGTCGATGTCACCACCGTCGACAAATATGAAGCCAGTTCGGAAATCGTGCTCGGTCGCGGTCCCAAGCCGGCGGACAATGTCCGCGCCTTCGATGCGCGCGAGGTGATCAACAACCTCGGCCCGTCGATCGTCGCGCCGAAATAACCAAAGGGCTCCCCCGCTCGTCGCGGGGGAGCCCCTTTCTCATACCGCCCCGTGGCAGTGCTTGTACTTGCGGCCCGACCCGCAAGGACACGATGCGTTGCGGCTCACCTTGCCTTCCCAGTCGGCCGGGTCCTCGCCCACCTCCTCCCCGGTCGGCCGCGGGATCGATAGCGGCGGCAAGGTCGTGGTCAAAAGGCCGCGGGTGCCGGCGTCGAAATCCGCGCTGTCGTCGTCGCCGCTGAACGGGTCGAAATGCGTGGTGATGAAGTCCGGCAGGTCGGGCAACGCCGGCCGCTCCTCGAGCTGGAACTGCGCATGCGCGATGGTGCGGGTCACGTCCTCGCGAATATTGCCCAGCATCCGCTCGAACAGCGAAAAGGCTTCCTGCTTATATTCGTTGATCGGCGTCTTTTGCGCATAGGCGCGCAGGTGGACGACCTGGCGCAGCGCGTCGAGCGTCGCCAGATGCTCCTTCCAGTGATGGTCGAGATTCTGCAGCAGGATCGACTTCTCTACCTGGATCCACTGCTCCGGCTCAAGCATCGCGGCCTTCTCAGCGACCATCGCATCGGCCGCCTCGCGCACGCGCTCCTCGACTACCTCCGGATCGATCGCCTCTTCCTTCAGCCAGTCGTCGATCGGCGGCTCGAGCGCGAGCATCTCGGCCAGCTTCGTGCGCATGCCCTCGATATCCCATTGCTCGGGATAGCTGTTGGGCGGGCACGCATCGCCGACGATTGAATTGACCAGTTCGGTGCGCATGTCGGCAACGACATCGCCGACCGTGTCGGCATCCATGATGTCAGCGCGCTGCTCGTAGATCACCTTGCGCTGGTCGTTCATCACGTCGTCATATTCGACGACCTGCTTGCGGATGTCGTAGTTGCGCGCCTCGACCTTCTTCTGTGCCGTCTCGATCGCCTTGGAGAGCCATTTCGATCCGATCGCCTCCCCGTCGCCGATGTTCGACCGCATCATCCGCGCGAACAGCGTGTCCGGCCCGAAAATGCGCAGCAGGTCGTCGTCGAGGCTCAGGTAGAAGCGGCTGAGGCCCGGGTCGCCCTGACGGCCCGAACGACCGCGAAGCTGGTTGTCGATGCGGCGGCTCTCGTGCCGCTCGGTGCCCAGCACGAACAAGCCGCCCGAAGCGAGCACCTCCGCCTTCTCGGCGGAGATCTCAGCCTTGATCCTGGCGATCGCGGCCTCGCGCTCCGGCCCCTCGGGCATCTCGGCCAGCTCGTCGTTGACGCGGAATTCCAGGTTGCCGCCAAGCTGGATGTCGGTGCCGCGGCCGGCCATGTTGGTGGCGATCGTCACCACGCTCTTGCGCCCGGCCTGCGCCACGATGTGCGCCTCGCGTTCATGCTGGCGCGCGTTGAGCACCTCGTGCTTCACGCCTTCCTTGACGAGGAATTCGGACAGCAATTCCGACTTCTCGATCGAGACGGTGCCGACCAGCACCGGCTGGCCCAGCTCGGCGTGATGCTTGATCTTCTTGGCGATCGCCTGGAACTTGTCGGCGGTGTCCTTGTAGAACTCGTCCTCCTCGTCGACGCGCTTCACGCCGACGTTGGTCGGGATGGTGACGACATTCATCTTGTAGATGTCGTAGAATTCGGCCGCTTCGGTCGCCGCGGTACCGGTCATGCCGGAGAGCTTGGGATACATGCGGAAATAATTCTGGAAGGTGATCGAGGCCATGGTCTGGTTCTCGGGCTCGATCTGCACGCCCTCCTTCGCCTCGACCGCCTGGTGAAGGCCGTCCGACCAACGCCGGCCATCCATCATCCGGCCAGTGAACTCATCGATGATGATGACCTTGCCGTCCTTGACGATATAGTCGGTGTCGAGCTTGAACATCATGTTCGCGCGCAGCGCCTGGTTGGTGTGGTGCACCACCTGGGTGTTCTCGAAATCATAGAGGTTCGCGCCCTGGAGCAGGCCGGCCGCCTCGAGCATGCGCTCGACCTTCTCCGTGCCGTCCTCGGTCAGGATGATCGACTTCTGCTTCTCGTCCTTCTCATAGTCCTCGGCGGTGAGCTGCTTCACCACCGCGTCGACGCTCTTGTACAGATCGGACTTGTCGTCGGTCGGACCGGAAATGATCAGCGGCGTGCGCGCCTCGTCGATCAGGATCGAATCGACCTCGTCGACGATCGCGAAGTTGAAGGCGCGCTGCACCATCGAGCTGCGCTCATACTTCATGTTGTCGCGCAGATAGTCGAAGCCGAACTCGTTGTTCGTGCCGTAGGTGATGTCCGAATGGTACGCGTCGCGGCGCTGCTGGTCGGTCAGGTTGGGGATGATCACGCCGACGGTGAGTCCCAAGAAGCGATAGACCTGGCCCATCCAGCCGGCATCGCGCTCCGCCAGATAGTCGTTGACCGTGACGACATGCACGCCGGTGCCCGGCAGCGCGTTGAGATAGGTCGCGAGCGTCGCGACCAGCGTCTTGCCCTCGCCGGTGCGCATCTCGGCGATCTCGCCGCGGTGGAGCACGATGCCGCCGACCATCTGAACGTCGTAATGGCGCTGGCCGAGCGCCCGCTTCGCCGCCTCGCGCACCGTGGCGAACGCCTCGGGCAGCAGGTCGTCGAGCTTGGTGCCGTTCGCCAGCCGCTCGCGGAACAGGATGGTCTGGTTGGAAAGCTCGGCGTCGGTCATCGCCGAGATGGTTGGTTCGAACGCCGCGATCTTCGCGACGATGGAGCCGAGCGACTTGACGTAACGGTCGTTCGAAGAGCCGAAAAGCGATTTGGCAAAGCCGCCGAGCATGGAGAATTCCCGATCTTTGAAGGCATGGCCGCCGGATCGTGCCGGGCGGCGGAATGGACATGACGAAAGGAACCGGCCGAAGCCGGATCAGGCGGTCGCGCTATTCGCGACGACGCTCCGCATAGAGCGGATAGGCATGGTCGAGCGAAAACACCGCATTCACGCCCACTGACGCTGCCGCGACGAGCGCCGGCATCGCCTGAACGATCGGCCGAGCCGCGACGCGCGCG
The DNA here is from genome assembly GCF_028473665.1 of Sphingomonas sp. QA11. Classification (GTDB taxonomy): domain Bacteria; phylum Pseudomonadota; class Alphaproteobacteria; order Sphingomonadales; family Sphingomonadaceae; genus Sphingomonas; species Sphingomonas phytovorans. The sequence goes on from NZ_CP098774.1 coordinate 2,040,040, forward strand.
GCGGCCGGCGCAGTCGTGCGCGCCGTGGATGCCTCGACCACTGCCTGATGCAGCCGCACCTCGGGAGCCCGCACGCCGGAAATCGCGCCGGTCAGCGCGCTCAGCAGGGCGGAAAGGATGAGAAGCAGTTCCATCGCGGCGTGCGATGTAGTGGGTCGGGATGCGGGCGTCCAGCGATTGCTCATCACGAAAACCGTTCAGTTCTGCGGCAATACCCATCGGACCGGCACCGTATAATCGCCGATGGTCGCCACACCGTTTCGATCTCGTGCCGGTGTGAAGGTCGCCTGCTTCATCAGGATCGTACAGGTCGTTGAATCGAGGCTCTTCGATCCGCTGCCGGTTGTGATCGTACAATCGGTCGGTGCCCCTGTCGCATCGACCACGACTTTCGCCACCGTACGCCCCTGTTGACCAAGGCGTATTGCGTCGGGCGGATAGGCATCCTCCTCGAACCAGACGCCCGGACTATCGACTGGCGCCGCCTTCGCTCCGGCCAGCGTACGATCAGGCGGCGGCACGACCCGTCCGCCAAGCGCGATCCACAGGCGCGGCCCATATTGCTCGAAGCCGAGGACGATCATCACGATCAGCAACAGGAAGAGCACCACAGCCGTGAAGACCACCGCGATCGTGACGCTCCGCCCCTCTCCGATGATCATGCCGCCTAAATTGTCCCCGTCCCGATGATACAGGCGAATGGCGCGCTGGCCACGCTTTTGGCGGCAACGGCATTTGCCTCCCGCACGCCGGGCCTTATTAGGGCGCCCATGTCCAGCACCCGCTCCCCGCTCGCGCCTGAAGGCTTTCCCGATCTCCCGGCGATCCCGGGCGTGACGCCGCGCATCGCCCGCGCGCGCTACAAGAGCTGGGATCGCTGCGACCTGACCTTCGTCACGCTCGATCCGGGCACGGCGGTGGCCGGCGTGCTGACCCGGAGCCGCTGCCCGTCGCCCGAGGTGGAATGGTGCCGCAAGGCGCTGGTGCTCGGCCAGGCGCGCGCGCTGGTGGTCAATGCTGGAAATTCCAACGCCTTCACCGGCGATCGCGGCCGCGCGGCGGTGGAGAATCTCGCCGCCCGCGTCGCCGGCCGGCTCGGTTGCCAGCCCTCCGACGTATTCGTCGCCTCGACCGGCGTGATCGGCGTGCCGCTGCCGATCGACAAGAGCGAGGCCGGTCTCGATGCCGCCTTCCAGGCCGATCCGTGCAGTTGGGAAGACGCCGCCGCCACGATCATGACCACCGATACCTTCACCAAGGCCGCGGTCACCCAGGCAGTGATCGGCGACAGGACGGTCAGTCTCGTCGGCATCATCAAGGGGTCAGGCATGATCATGCCTGACATGGCGACGATGCTCGGCTTCATCTTCACCGATGCCGCCGTCGATCCCGCCTTCCTCCAGGCCGCACTCTCCGACGCGAACGTGAAGAGCTTCTCCTGCATCACGGTCGACAGCGATACCTCGACCAGCGACACCGTGCTCGCCTTCGCGACCGGCAAGGCAGGCAATGTTCCGCTCGCCTCGTCCGACGACGCCGGGGCTGACGCCTTCCGTGCGGCGCTTGCGGATCTCTGCCTGCAACTTGCCCATCTCGTCGTGCGCGATGGCGAGGGGGCATCGAAGTTCATCACTATCGACGTCACCGGCGCCGAAAGCGACCGCAGCGCGCGAGTCATCGCGATGTCGATCGCCAACTCCCCGCTGGTGAAGACCGCCATCGCCGGCGAGGACGCTAATTGGGGCCGTGTCGTGATGGCCGTCGGCAAGGCCGGCGAACCGGCCGAGCGCGACAGGCTCGCCATCCGCTTCGGCGAAACCCAGGTCGCGCGCGACGGCCTCGCGGTGACCGGCTATGACGAGACACCCGTCGCGGCGCACCTCAAGGGCAGCGAGATCGACATCGGCGTCGATCTGGGCCTCGGCGACGGACGCGCCACGGTTTGGACCTGCGACCTGACCCACGGCTATATCGCGATCAACGCCGATTACCGGAGCTGACCCCCTTCCCCGGCCCTCGCCGGGGAGGCGCATTATTTGAAGGGCACGGAGGCATGCTGACCATCTGGGGTCGCCTGAACTCGCACAACGTGAAGAAAGTCGCATGGTTCGCCGAAGAGGCTGGCCTCGCCTATGTCCGGCATGATGTCGGTGGCCAGTTTGGCATGGACGCCGACTATCTCGCGCGGAATCCCAACGCCCTGATCCCGACGATCGACGATGGCGAGGTGACCCTGTGGGAATCCAACGCGATCCTGCGCTATCTCGCCGCGCGTCATGCGCCGGATCGTTTCTGGCCCGCTGCTCCCGCTGCGCGGGCGATGGCCGATCGCTGGATGGACTGGCAGATCGATTATGCCGAAACCCAGCGCGACGCGTTCGTGAACCTGGTCAGGCGCCCGGAAGGACAGCGCGATGCTGATGCGATCAGGCGATCGGTCGACGCCTGCACCCGGAAGATGGCGGTGCTCGACGCCCATCTCGCGCTGAGCCCCTGGCTGTCGGGTGACGCCTTCGGCATCGGCGACGTACCGATGGGCGTCTATGCTCATAGCTGGTTCACCCTGCCGATCGAGCGGCCGGACCTGCCCAACGTAACCGACTGGTACACCAGCCTCCAGGCACGCCCCGGCTATGCCAGCCAGGTGATGATCCCGCTCACCTGACTTGACGGCCCCTTCGCCCCGGGGCATTCGGCCGCCGTCGCACTCAGGCGACGTTATGACAGGAGGCCGTCATGCACCGCATCGACCAACTCGCCGACCTGCCCTGCTTTCGAGGTCAGCTCGAAGCGGCGTAAGGGATATCCGTCCGAGACGAACGTGAAGCGGGGCTTCCGCTTCGTCCATGGTGATATCGAGCTCATCGAAAAACTCGGCCGGAACGACCCCTGCCCTTGCGCCTCGGGGAAGAGATTTCCGCGCCTGCTGCCTGCAAAGCGGCCGGTTTCGATGGCGCTGAACGCCATGACTATTATCGCTAGTCATCTGAATCTAAAGTTCGGGACATAAATTTTGCTCGGTCTTTTGGCAGGATCGTTTGATCGCGGCGAGGATATCGTCAGCGGATTTTGTCCATCGGAAGGGTTTTGGGTTGGCATTATGCCGCTCGATGAAGCTGCGGATATCGGCCTCCAACTGGGCAGTTGAGGTGTGAACACCGCGCTGGATTTGCTTGCGGGTGAGCTCGGCGAACCAGCGCTCGACCTGATTGATCCACGACGCCGATGTTGGGGTGAAATGGACGTGATAGTGCGGCCTGCGCGCTAACCAGGCCTTGATCATCGGCGTCTTGTGGGTGGCATAATTGTCCATGACAATATGAACGTCGAGGCCGTCTGGAACATTGCCGTCGATCTGTTTGAGAAAATCGAGAAACTCGGTTGCCCGATGCCGCTTGTAGCATTTGCCGATCACTGCGCCGGTGGCGATGTCGAGGGCCGCAAACAACGACGTCGTACCATGCCGAACATAGGTGTTCGTGCGTCGCTCGGGCATGCCGGGCATCATCGGCAACACGGGTTGCTCACGGTCGAGCGCCTGGATCTGCGACTTCTCGTCGACGCACAGGATCAGGGCATGGGTCGGCGGCGAAAGATAAAGGCCGACAATGTCCCTGACCTTGTCGACGAACAGCGGATCGGTCGACAGCTTGAACGTCTCCCCCCGGTGGGGTTGCAGCCCAAAGGCGTTCCACATCCGGCGGATCGTCGTATGGGAGTGACCAGCCGATGCCGCCATGGAACGGATCGACCAGTGGGTCGCATCAGCGGGTAGCGTTCGCAACGTCCGTTCGATCACCGCCGCGACAGCATCGTCGTCGATCGAGCGAGGGCGGCCGGATCGTGGCTCATCGAGTAACCCATCGATGCGCTCGTCCACAAACCGCCGACGCCACTTGCCGACCATATGCTCGCTAACGCCCAGTTCCGCTGCCACTCGCTTGCTTTGCAGGCCATCGGCGCAGCGCAAAACGATACGGCAACGCTCCGATAGCGAGCGCGTCACCCGATGGCGTCGTACCTGTCCCTCCAGATAGTCGTGCTCAGCCGCCGTCAAAATCAGGACATCAACAGGCCGACCTCGCCCCATCTCGCTTGATCCCGTCGTTCAGACAGGATCAGCATACAATGTAACTTACTTCAGTTCCAGATGACTAGGTCGATAAGCAATAATACTTCGACATTTCCGTTCACACTTATCGGAAACTTGCAATTAAAATACAAATTATTCACCGAGATTACTGTCATGCCTTGCGCGCATTATTACCAATACCTACCTTCAGTTCTTCCATGTAAGACGTAATGCAACAAAGGATTCATGCCCGCATCTTTCACATCGGGATTAGCAAGGATATAACGGCCTGAATCGAAATAAGGGTTCGGAAACCTTCCCTCGAATCCGCCGAATTTCAAATAATGGTCCAGCGGATCCATTCCCGACTGTGCCACGTCCGGATATTGCGACACATACCAGCGATCGTCGAAAGCCTCGGAATGACGCAGTCGATCATAGTCGGAAATCTTCCTGCGCCATCGGGTGAGGAACCGGGGGAGCCTGTTGTAGAACCGGCGGCTTCCGATCGTATCAACTCCAGCATGGCTATCCCCGCCCCCTGACAAATGGGCTTGTCGCTTCTGGACGTCGAAATTGCCTGGCAATTCCCGGGCCACGGTTTCATTGATTTGGCGCGCACTATTGGCCGCAGAAAGACTTGCCAAAAGCCAAAACGAGCCTTCGGCGACAGATTGCGACGATGTCGTCTGCACAATTTGATGCTGATTCAAAACGCCGCTAACATAGTGTGAATTTCTTATGTTTTCATCATGGCTTTTAATGTCACAAAACGCATATGCTGCATTCAGTGTCATGATCCGACCCTGCCGTGACTGGAGGCAGTGATTGAACGACCATATCAGGTCGGCGTGCAACTCCTCATCGAACTTCTGACTGACCGCGACGTCTCGCCGGATCGCAATCGGCCCATCGCCAACCCGGTTCCTGACATGTCCGACAAGCGCAGCCTCCCCAACGGCGATGCTGTATCTTATACAGCCCATAGCATGATCGACAGCCGGCGGAGAGTCTGGATCGAAGAAGCCGATCTGACATCCTATGGCATCGATCGATCCGTCGCGATCAAATGCGCTCGATACCCTGTAGAGAAACATGGAATGAAGCAGAGCTCCCGCCGGGACGATTATGACATAGTCGGAGGTGCAGGATTGCACCGCCCTGTTCAGGCTCGCCCCAATGGATTTATCCGTCCTGCTCAGGGAAAGCCGGACGTCGGGAGACCGTGCCTCTTTGATTTGCCTTTCGAGCAGGTTGCGCGCGTCGTCGCCTTCGCCGCTCCATGCGAGAATCAACTCGACATTGCCATGGGCCGACGCTGCAATGTTCCTCATTGTACGCGCGACCTTGGTGGCGTCACCCGCGCCATAGATCACGACGGAGATCCGCGGATCGTCCGCAGAACCCTCGCGCGGTGGAAGGGCGGGCTTCTCCATACGCCATGGATGCGCAAACGCGGGCAATTGGACTATGGTCAGTCGGTCGTCGAACGACGATGCGTGTTTCAGGGCACTCGCCAATCCCGTGGCCGTTCCATCGAATTTGATGCAGTTTACGCCATCGTGCCATAATGTATCCTCTGCGAAGGAGGGGTTAGTGCCGTTAAGGATGACAAGTGCCCCGAGAAGCGATGCCTCGAACGCAGCCAGGCAGAAGGATTCGCAGGCGCTGGTGATTACCACGACGGAGCGCGCGATGAGCGCATCGCGGTCAGCACCCTGGATGTCGCCGTCGAATTCGAAGCGTGAACCCAGCGACGACGGAATCTGGTCGATGACGCTCTGCTTTGAATTTGCGTCGGTAATACGCGCGCAGAATATCGCGCTCCAACCGTTTCCCGCATCGGAATCCAGAAATTCCGAAACGCCGCGAACGAAGATTTCCGGTCGCTTCACATGCTGGAATTTCGACGTAAAGAGCACTTGGCGTTGCCCGTGCCCCGATCTCCAGCTGACGTCAGGATCGAAATCGGTGATTACTGGCGGCGGAGAATAAAAATAGCGACTCTCCCACTCTGCAGGATCGAAGCCGAAAACCTCCCTCACCTTATCGAAGTAGGGCCGGGTTTGAGCAATGACGAGATCGCAATCGCGAAGGGCCTTACGCTCAATGTCGAATATGCTCAGATCGTTCTCGGTGACCGCATAACGCTCCGTACAAAGCAGCACCCCATGAGGTCCATGGAGCCTTATACCGATCGGCACCTCGGTGAAGGCGAGACCTAATTTCTTCTCCTGTATCGTACAATAGCCCAAGCCCCCCCAATCGGTGAACTCGATATAGGCAATCGCGCATTCCTCCGACAACTGGCGCAGCGCCCGCATCGCCACATAGGATCGCCAGTGCCACTCTGTGGCGTCGAAAGCCCATCGCGGCGGAAACACCGCTTCGCCATCGGTCAAGCCGTGCTCGTCATTGATGTCCGCAAAGATCACATCGATCCCGCGCAATTTGGTCGGGACTTTTTGGGGGGGGGCATAGTCGCCGACAATAACGACCGTTACATTCTCTCGCTCTTCGGCCGGTATACTCTCCACCATATTATATATGGCCCTTCCGATACCTCCCCCCGTCAGGGGATAAAGTTCGAAAGTAACGAAAACGATGCGAGCGCCGGTCATATGGGACACCTTAGATTTTCAAAAACTCAGCATAACGATCAAGCGCCAGTGCATCTATCTTGCCTTGATAGTCCAAGACCATATCTTGAATTTCTTTATGTGGCATATCAAGAACTTTTTCTACCGTTTTACGGATTTCGTAAGGTGAGTTATTATGACCTACTGAAACCAGTTTCACATAGTCATGATCTTCATACTGATCGAGATAGAGATCCGATCGAACGCAAGGACGCCCCAAAGATTGAGCTTCTACATTGACCATAGGGTGACAGTCGATCAGTGACACGTTCAATGTCACACGGGATGCAAGATATCTTTCGAACGTCTCTTCCCTATTCGTCGGCTTCAAAATAATGAGCTTTTCCTGCATCGGGAATGGAAGTTCAAGTCCGGAAGCAAACGCCCAGACCTCATCGACATACTCACTTAGACTGGCGCCATAGGCACTTCCGAAAACATTCTTTATCCAATTGTTCCAACCTGGAACGAATGCTGCAACGCGATCGGACTTTCGCATGGCCTCCTGCTTCATGCCATGCTTGGGGGAGACATTATAAATAAGGGGCTTGAACAATGGCGCGTTGGGTAATTCCATGCCATTCTTCATGATATGGATACCGGAAAAGTATCCATTTTGAGCCATATCTATCATTTCGAATACAAATTTTCGTTCCACCTCGTTCCACCACTGGGCGGGCGATCCGTGGAACACCGCGAACAGCCTATCCGTAAGGCCGGCATCGTGGAGCCATCGAATCAGGCTCGCCATATTCGCGGAGAACCCGTGGAATATTATCCGATAAGGATTTTCATCCTGAATCTGCAGCGCCAGGACATTCAGCAATGCCTCAGACAGGGTCACTTCCGGAATGACCAACTTTCTCCCAGGCAACGAACCTGCAGCAGCGCGGATGCCGTGCCATTCCCGGTGGAAAATATGCAGGACGTTGCCAAGACGGGAATCATGCTGCGCATAACGGACGTCCTGTTCATCGTCCCAGGACCAAGCAGCGCCCTGGCCTGCCCGCTGCGCATCAAGAGCGATGCTTTCCTGGTCAAAACGGGCGAGTATCCGTTCCAGATCCCGCGAGAACGGGGACCGCTGCCTTTGGCCTTTCAGCATCATAATCTCCTGTAACCCATCGGGCACGCGGCTTTCGTAGCGCAAACCTGCGCTGCCTGGCGGTCATATGAGGGTGGAGATGACATTCAGCGGGCGGTCGGACACCTGCCCCTCCTGCAATGCCAATTGTCTCTCCGTCCGCTATATCCGAGCGATCAACGGATGCAGGCGGTTTGGTCCCGTCAACGTCATCTGTTGATGTGCCGATTGCTATCGCCGTGAGTGTCCGACGCGCTAATTGCGATCGATGAGATCGCCCAGGCGCTTGTTGACAAACAACACGTCGCTTTGGTCATAGGCGTTCGGCAGATGGCTGTCGCCCAGCAACTCGAACCCATAGGAGGCAATCAACTCCTTCATTTCGGGCGCCAGCTTCTGACCAGACCAGAATTCTTTCCATTCCACCTCGGCACGAAGAAAGAGCGTCTTCTTCAGAACCTCCTGAGCACCAAGGAGAACCTTGTCCAAAGCGCCTTCCACATCGATCCACAAGGCAAATGTATTGCGCTTGATTATGTTGGCTCCAAAGCTCGCATCCAATGTCGAGCAAGGCACGGTTACGGCAGTCGATGCCACTCCATCGGTTCTTGGGAGAATGGAATTTGCAGCCCGTCGCCAGTCGTTGGCTTCGCCGGCATCCAGTACGTTGAAGGTGATCTCTCCGTTATAGTCGGAGATGGCCCGATGGTTGATGCGAAAATTCGGCAGGTTAGCGAAACGCTCGCTATCGAGATAGAACTGCTTGTAATTGCGCGGGCTCGCTTCGAAAGCGACAACCGTGCTTTCCGGCATGGCGGCCGCAAATCGATAGCTTTCGTCACCATTGAACGCGCCTACATCACATATGTAGCTAGGCTGATATATCTTGCAGTGGCTGTCGAATATGTCGCGCAGGAGATCGTCCCGCCCACTCATCCGTTGGAAGGGGATATTTGGATCCTCTGTGACGGCACCGTTATCCACGCTATCGATGGCAGCATCACTCATGAATTATCGTCTCCAAGCAGGCTTTGGGTGCGACCTAGCATTGTTCACAAGGGAGGGGAATGAGGCGGCACCGAAAAATTGGGCATGGCCCAGGCACTGATCCGACGAGAGGGATCGAGGCGACCTCGTCGACGTGGGCAGGCCTCCGACAGAAAATATCGATTAACCTATTGATATTAAATCTTCGTGTTTAGTTGGAATGAGGCTTGGCCCGGACGAGGATTTTCGCTCCTTCCATCGTCGATCTTTCGTCGGGGGAGGGAGAGGCACGCAGTGCATAGTATGGGCGGGATTTGCAGGCGCGATCCCGACCTCGGCGGACCTGCCCTTATCGCGACATGCGGCGGTGAATGCCATTGGCAGGGACCAAGCTTTGGCGCGTTTCAGCGTCGGCGGGCCGTGGAGAATCTATTGTCGATGATTCCCGCCCGCATAGCCTCGCCCATGAATAGGACATATCGTACAGTATCCATATTATCGAGTTGGGATTCATCGGACACGAATTCAGTTTACGGAATTACGATAAGATATTCGTGTTTTTCTCGAGAGCATTCACGCCCACCTCCACAAAATCATTTATGACCATATCTTCGACATCTATCGTCAGAATGTATTTTACGCGCGCTTTGCGAATGCCAAAATTTCGTGCAGCGGAAAGGCCTATATTTGCCAGGCACCGAACTATGTGGATATCTACGCGACTCGAGGATTTGCCGATGGAGTCCAAGACGGATTGGCTATGTCGATCCGTCGAACAATCATCGACGACAATAATTTCGATCTTCGAATAGGTTGACGCCAGAACGGAATCGATCGTTCTGTGTCTATATTCCCCCATGTTGAAATGGGGGATGATGACGAAAACCAAGGGCTTCTCGTCATCCGACCATTCACTCCTTACTCGCTTCGGCGTGACGGATGTCCAATATGGCGTTGAGCTTGCCTTATATCGAAGGGGAGACAGCAGCCTAGGTCGTAGACTCATTAGCGCGAAGCCAAAGCCGAATTGAGGCGAGCCGGACCATGGCGAGGAAGTTGTCCGCCAGCTTGTCGTAACGGGTGGCAACCCTGCGGAAGTGCTTCAGTTTGGAGAAGAACCGCTCGATGATACCAGCCTGCATTGATCATGACCTACGGGTCCATTTGCGGCGTCCGATGGTCATGATGCGCCATGGCTGATCGACGAGCTTGTTCCAGGCTTCGCAGCACTGGTCGACGATGTTGTCGTAGGATGTGAAGACGCGGTTGGAGAGCCAGTTATCGCGCATGAACTGCCAGATATTCTCGACCGGGTTGAGCTCAGGGCATTTGGCCGGCAGCGCGATGATGCTGATATTGGCGGGCACATCGAGCTTGCCGGTCATGTGCCAACCGGCCTGATCCATCAGCACGACCGCGTGAGCCCCCGGCGCGACGGCGAGCGATATCTCGGCCAGATGCAGCGACATTGTTTGGGTATTGCAGAAGGGCAGGACCAGCCCTGCGGCCTTGCCTTCCTCCGGGCAGATCGCGCCGAAGATATAGGCTGATTTCGTGCGCTGATCCTTTGGAGCCGAGGGTCGTGTCCCGCGCCGCGCCCAGCGCCGCGTGATCTTGTTCTTCTGACCCACGCGCGCCTCGTCCTGGAACCATATCTCTATTGCCGCGCCCTTGGGGAGGCTTGCTTTGACCTTTGCCAACTCGGCGGCGAAGCCCCCTTTTTGAAGTCCTCCATGGCAAGTTCGTTCTGAGTATGATGGCGAGGCCGCGCGGTCAGCTTAACGTAGCCCAGCTTCCTCAACTCCCGACCCACGGTCGTTTCATCGAGCGACACTGCGAACTCGTCATGGAGCCACTGCGCCAGATCGATCAGCCGCCAGCGAACGACGCCGTGGATTGCCGGGATCGGGCCGCGCTCGACCGCCTCGACCAGCGCCCGCCGTTGGGCGTCGTTGAGCCGGGAACGGGCCCCGGGGGCCTTGCCATCAAGCAGGCCGTCCGGCCCGTCGGCGTTGAACCGCACCACCCAGTCGCGCACGATCTGCAAACCCACCCCGCCGATCCGCGCCGCGGCCGTCCGGCGGCCGCCATCGTAAATCTCGGCCAAGGCCAAAAGCCGCCGCGCCTGGTTCGCGCTCTTCGACCCTCGCGCCAACCGTCTCAGCGCAGGTCCGTCAAAATCATCCCGCAAACTGATCGCCGTTCCCATGGTCGCGCCCTCCAAAACCCAGCGCGCCATTGATTCAGACTTTCAGCAGCCTGGGAATCCCTCTCGTGAGTCAGCATCATCGCAACCTGGTATAACGCCCAGTTCCGCTGCCACTCGCTTGCTTTGCGGGCCATCGGCGCAGCGCAAAACGATACGGCAACGCTCCGATAGCGAGCGCGTCACCCGATGGCGTCGTACCTGCCCCTCCAGATAGTCGCGCTCATCCGCCGTCAAAATCAGGACCTCAACAGGCCGACCTCGCCCCATCTCGCTTGATCCCGTCGTTCAGACAGGATCAGCATACAATGTAACTTACTTCAGTTCCAGATGACTAGAGCATCGTGCTCGAAATCAGCGCCGCCAGTTTCGGATCGTCCGGAGCGGGGGTCCTGACAGACTCATTCTATGAAAAGGGTCGCACGAACCGCCGTGCGACCCTTTTCCGTCAATTGGCCGCAGTGCTGACTGACGAAGCGAGTTCCCCTTCGAGCCAAGCCTTGATCCGGCCCTTGGGCTCGGCACCGACCTTGGTCGCGGCGGGGGCCCCGTTCTTGAACAGAATCATCGTCGGGATACCGCGCACGCCGTAGCGACCCGGGGCATCGGGATTGTCGTCGATGTTGAGCTTGGCGATGGTCACCTGCTCACCGAGTTCCTCGGAAATCTCCTCCAGGCTCGGGCCGATCATCTTGCACGGCCCGCACCACTCTGCCCAGAAATCGACGAGCACCGGCTTGTCGGAACTGATGACGTCGCTGTGGAAGCTGTCGTCGGTGATCTGCTTGGTCGCCATGATGGAATCTCCTGTGTTGCGCGCAATCTAGGGACCGGGGGCCCGGCACTCAAGCGGGCAGGTCGTAGCTTTGCTGGGGTGCGGCATAGCCCGGCTTGTGGCGATCGAGGACCGACGACGGCAAGCCAACCAGTGTCGGACCCGCCGTGTAGAGCAATGCCGCCTCGATCTCCCGCCCGGGAAAGATCACGCGCAATGCCTCGACATAGGCCGCCATCTGGCGCGCATGATAGGGCGGGATATCGTCCGGCGTCTGTGGGATCTGCCGTCCCGTCTTGTAGTCGATCACCTGAATCAACTCCGGCGTCACCAGCAGCCGGTCGACCGTGCCGGATACGACCAGCCCCTCGCCGACCACCGCCGCGATAGGCGCCTCCGCCAGCGACTCCGGCCCGAACAGGTCGGCAAAGCGAGGATCATCCAGCACCTTGAGCACGGTTTGCCCGATCTTCGCCCGCGCGACAGGATCAGCGACCGCACCGACCCGCTCAAGCCAGCGATCGGCCGCGCCCTCGCGGCTCGCGCGCGACACCGACGGCAGGCGCTCGAACAGCGCATGGATCAGCCGCCCGCGATCGGCGGCGGCGCGCATCGCAGGCGTCGGGGGCGGATCGGCCACGGCATCCTCGCCCAATGACGATGGCGCGAGCGGGCGCGGCGGGCGCGCCTCGACCGGCGCGCGCTCCTGAGTCCAGCCGGGGAGCGAGACATCCTCTTCCTGTTCCGCCGCTTTCCGGCCCGAAACGGCGACCGCCTTTTGCGGCACGATTCCAGTGAAGCTCCGCGCATCGGGCGACGGTGCGACGCCCAGCGCGGTCATCGCGCGGTCGGCGGCGGCATACCAGCTCGATGGCGGCGGCTCGCCCTTGGCAAGCGGCCCCAGCGCCCCGGCGACGACCAGCCGTTCCTCGGCCCGCGTCGCCGCGACATAGAAGAGCCGCCAATGCTCCTCCAGCTCCCGCTGCGCATCCGCATCGAGCACGTCACCGAGCGGCCCGCTGCGTTCGCTAGCACGCGGGCGGAAGATCGGCAGCGCGTTCGCCATCCCCTCCGGCGTCCAGTTGAGCGTCGAGCGCGGCGAACGCGTCGGATCGACCGCCGCATCGGCCAGGATCACCAGCGGCGCCTGCAATCCCTTCGCGCCGTGCGCGGTCATCACCCGCACCGCGTCGAGCGGCGCTGACGGATCGCGCTTGATCTCCACATCGCCGCGATCGAACCAGTCGAGGAAGCGCTGCAGCGACGGCGTACCGAGCGATTCGAAATCGAGCGCTGCGTTGAGCAATTCCTCGATCGGATCGCGCGCTTCCTGCCCCAGCCGCCGGATCAGCTTGCGCCGCCCGTCGAGCGACCCGGACAGCATCTCTTCGAGGAACTGATAAGGCGTGGCGATATCCGCCCGGTCGAGCATCCTGTGCAGCGGATCGAGCGCCTCGCGCGGCTGGGTGCGCGACAGATGCCGCCACAGGCTACCGGAGTCGCGCGGCGCGGCCTGCATCAGCCGCTCCTGGCTCCAGCCGATCAGCGGCGAGACCAGCAGGCTGGCGAGCGACAGATCGTCCCCCGGCTGCAACACGAAACGGATGGCGGCGAGCAGGTCCTGCACCGCAAGCGGCGCGTTGAGCCGCAACCGGTCGACCCCCGCGACCGGCACGCCCTCTGCATAAAGCCGCGCCACGATCAGCGAGGCCAATTCACCGCGCCGCTTGACTAGGATCATCACATCCTCGGGGCGCAATGCCCGCCCCTTGCTTTCCAGCATCAGCGTGCCGATCCACGCCTTGATCTGCTTCGCGATCTGGCTGGCGAGCGCTCGGGTCGAATCGGCGATCCAGCCTTCCTCATCCTCCTCGCTGCCGCCGGCGACCGTCAGCGGCCACAGGGTGACGGTGCCGGGCCCCTGGACTTCACTGGCATGCGGCTCGCGCTCGGCAATGGTGCCGAGCCCTGGTTCTGGGATCGCCTCGATCGCCGCATCGACGAACTCAAGCACCGGCAGGGTCGAGCGGAAACTGTGAGTCAGCGAGAGCCGGTCGAAACGGAGCCCCTCCCCGTCCGGCCCCTGGGCGTCCTCGGCCAGCCCGCCGAAATGCCGCTCGGCGGCCTGGAAATAGATCGGGTGCGTACCCTGGAAGCCGAAGATCGCCTGCTTGTAGTCGCCCACCGTGAACAGGGTCCGCAGCCGCTCGTCATGCGCGCCCAGGCCGGCGAAGAACTCGTCGGCCAGCGCGCGGACGATCGACCATTGCTCGGGATTGGTATCCTGCGCCTCGTCGATCAGGATATGCTCCGTCACCTGGTCGAGCTTGTAGCGTACCCATTCGCCCATGCCGGGCTGGCCAAGCAAGTCGATCGTCGCGCGGATCAGGTCGTCGAAATCGACCCCACCGATGCGCCTTTTCGCCCGGGCATAGGCCGCCGCATAATCACGCCCCACGTCGAGCGCGTCGGCCAGAAGGTCGGCATAGACGGCGCGGACTCGCAGATCGAGCAGCTCCGCGCACCAGGTGTAGAGCCCGCTCGCCAGTTCGGGATACTCTTCCTCTTGCGGCGCCTGCCCCTTGGCGAAGGAGCGCATGCCGCCATCCGCCTTGGCCCAGACCTTGTGGAGATCGACGAGCGCGGCGGCGCGCTCAACGACCGGTTTTTCAAGCCAGCCATAGATGATCCCGGCGCGTTCGACCCCGCTCTTGGTACCCCAGCCGCTGTTCATGCCGCCGATCGAGTCGAGCGCCTCGTGATCGACCATATCATCGCCACAAGCACTCAGGATCACGCTCTCGATATCGCCCGTCGGCAGGTCGAGCGCGCGGCGGAGGAACGGGCGCAGTCCGTCGCCGCGCGGCAATTCCTCCATCGCGGCCGGCGCTCGGCCACAGGCGCGCAGGAAATTCTCCGCCTCGCCCTCGCCAAGCCGCACGCTCAGCCGGCCGATCGTCTCGATCGGCTTCGCCCTGCCGTCGCGGTCCGCCTCGACCAGCATCTCCGCCAGCGCCTCGCGCGCCAGCACCGATTCCTCGCGCTCTTCCAACGGACGGAAACCCGGCACCAGCCCGGCCTCGACCGGGAAGGCGGCAAGCAACCCCTGGCAGAAGCTGTGAATCGTCTGGATGCGCAGGCCGCCGCCGGGCGCGTCGAGCACCTTGGCGAACAGGGTGCGGGCATAGGCCGTGCGGCGTGGATCGAGATGATCCTCGCCCAGCGCATACAGGTCCTTCTTCAGGTCGTTCTCGGGCATGCGCACCCAGGCGGCGAGCCGGGCGCTGATCCGCCCCGCCATCTCTGCCGCGCCGGCCTTGGTGAAGGTCAGGCACAGGATCGCGCCGGGATCGACCCCGCGCAGCAACAGGCGAAACACGCGCGCGGTCAACACCTGCGTCTTGCCCGTGCCGGCCGAGGCCGACAGCCAGACATGAGCATCGGGCGCGCTCGCGGCGGCCTGATTGCCCTTCAAATGCGGAAGGGGCCGGTTATCCGCGCTCACGGCCATACCATTCGTCACGGCGCATCAACTGATCATAGTCGGCATAGGGTGCATATTCGGGGTGGAGCTTGGCGGTGAATGCCTCCCCGCCGGTCAGCCAGGCCGCGACCGCCTCGGTGAAATGATGCGCCGCCAGCGCGGGAAAATCTTCCGGCCGCACCTTTTCAGCCTTGCCCGCCGGGTCGACCGGCGAGGTGATATAGCCGAAACTGTCGTTGCGCTTGCCCAGCGACCAATATTCGAAACCACGTGCGTCGCCGTTGATTCCCTCGAACCCGCCCCGCTCGGCGATCAGGCCGAGCAGGCCAAGTTGCAGGCTGAACCCGGCGCGCACCGAGGCGGGCGACGGCGCCTTGCCGGTCTTGTAGTCGATCACCGCCAGCGTCCCGTCGGGCATCCGGTCGATCCGGTCGAACTTGCCGGTCAGCGTCACGCCAGCGATATCGATCCTTCCCTCGCGCTCGACCGCAAGCACCTGCCGGCCCAGCGAACTCCCGCGCGCGATCTCCGCCGCGATCCAGTCGATCGCCTCCATCAGCCGCGGCTGCCACAGCGCGCGCATCATCGGATGAGTGCGCTCGTCGGCCAGCATCGCCAGCGCGCGCACCCGCAGGGTGTCGGGCGCACACTGGTCCTCGCGTGCCCAGACCTCCAGGATTTCATGCACCGCCGTCCCACGCCACGCCGCGCTCGGATCGGCATCGACCGGGTCGAGCGCCATCAGCCGCAGGATGCGCTTGGCGTAAAAGGCATAGGGGTCAGCCTTCAACCGGTCGACATCGGTGACGGCGATTCGTTTCGGCCGCAGGATTGCCGGGGGCGAGGGCGCTGGCTGGTCCGCCGGTTCGTGCATGCCCGGATCGTCCAGCGCTCTCGTCCAGCGCTCCAGTGTCCGCGCCCGCTCGAAACGTTCTCCGGCCAGCGCCTGCAATCGCAGCCAGAACCGCGAGGCGATCGCTGGCTGGCTCGCATCGCGTCGCGCCCGCGTGATCAGCGCCTGCGGCGCGCCTAGCGCGCCGGCGAGATCATGCGCTGACACACCGATCCGGCGCTCCAGCCCCGGCAGGCCAAGCTCCGCCCGGATGCGCGGCGCGAGCCACGGGTCGGGCGCGGGCTGGCCGGGCCAGACGCCCTCGTTCAGCCCGCCCAGGATCATCAGGTCGGCGGTCTGCAACCGCGCCTCGATCAGGCCGTAGATCGCCAGACGCGGATGGCCGCCCTGCGGCGGCCGCACCGCGACCTCATCCATCAGCGTCTTCAGCAGCGGCGCAAGACTGGCCGGTTCGACACTCGCCGGCCCGGCACTCGCCTCAGCTTCCAGATCGGCCAGCAATTCGGCCGCCGCGCGCCCCGCCGGGCCGCTCCACAGCGCATCGCCGCACAGCGCCTGGGCGGTCTCGCGTAGCGCCGCCACCAGCGCCGCCAGAGGCTGCGCGTCGTCCTCGAACACCGTCTCGATCGGCGCCAGCAGCGCGCGCGCGTCGGGCCACCATGCCAACGCTTCGCCGAAGAGCCGCCGCTCACGTTCCGAGGGCGTGGCGAGATGGTCATCGATCCCCGCGAGTCCGGGCGCCGGCCGCGGCCCCCGCAACACGCGGTCGAGTGCGCGGGCGCCATCCAGCCACGCGCCCCGCGCCTCGCCAAAGCGCACCAGCGGATGCTTGAGCAATGTCAGCAGCGCCAGCGGGGCGAAACGCTGGGTCGCGGCTTCGGCAAGCGCGGTCAGCAACGTGCCCGAAGGCAGGATCGACAGCGGCCGCCCGGCTGAATCGTCGATCGCGATCCCCCAGCGCGCGACATGAGCCGCGACCCGACGCGCCAGCGCGCGATCGGGTGTCACCAGCGCCGCGGTCCTCCCGGGGATTTCCAGCGCCTTCCGCAGGGCAAGCGCGATCGCCTGCGCCTCCTCGGCAGGCGTGGCCAGTTCGGCGGCGGCAATGCCCGACAAACGGCGATCCTCGGCGTCGAGCGAGGTCCATTTGCCCGTAAACTCGGCGGGCGCGAGCGCGTTGGCGATGGCCCGGCCCCGCGCCGCGGTGGCATCATGGCCCCCGCCGTCTCGCCAAAGCGAGAATTCGCCGCGGTTCACCCCCATCCGGTGCAGCAGCAGCTTAAGATGGAATTGCGGATGTGTCTCGATCGACCGGCGGCGGAACCCGGTTACCGGATCGGGCTCATGCGGCCCCAGTGCCTGCCATTCCTGCTCGTCCATGCCCGTCGCGAGATCGGCCAGCACCACCATGCCGTGCGGCAACCCGGACACGCGCCGCAGCAGCGCCGCCACCGCCGGCGCTGAATCGGTAATGCCCGCCGCGCACACAAAGCCCGGCGGCGGGATATTTTTCCACCGCTCGGCTAGTCGATGCAGCAACCGCCCGCGCCGGTCGGCCAGGTCGATCTTTCCCAGCCGTTTCAATTCGCCCGGCCAGCGGTCCAGCACGATCCCGAACAGGGCCAGCGCCCGGCGCCAGTGATCCGAGAGTTCCTCGCTCAATTCGAGGTCGCGCAGCTTCGTCGGCGCCACTTCCTCGACCAGTAGCTGGTCAAGCGTCCGCGCGAGATCGCCCGCCAGCCGGACAGCCTCAGCCGCATCGACTGGTTGGCCGCCTCGCGATCGCTCCTCAGCGACCAGCCGGGCCAGAATCATCCGGCGCTGGAGCGGGGCCACCGCCGGGGGGACCGGATCGCCGTCGTCGGCCGGATCGAGCGCAGCCCCCGTCGCCTCGTCCAGGTCACCGATCGCGACCAGCCGTGGCAGCAGCAATCCTCCCTGGCTCGCCCGCACGAACGCATCGGTCATCGCCCGCTTGGCGCGATTGTTGGGCAGCAACACCAGCCCGCGCGCCAGCCCCAGCGATTCCCCGCCGAAGCGCCGGATCAACCCGGCGGCAAGCGCGTCGGCAAAGGCCCGGTGCGCAGGAATGGTGAAGAGTGCCGGTTTGACGGCCTCAGCCATCAGCGAGGATCGCCTCGGTCTGTCCTATCGCGGCGGGTGTGCCCACATCGAACCACAGCCCCTGGTGGACAAGTCCATAAGCCCGTCCGGCCGTGATCGCACGTTCCCAGAAGACCATCGTGGAGAACGGTCCCTCGGGCCAATCCCTGATCACGCGCGGCGACAGGATCTGAACGCCGGTATAGACGAAAGGCGCCGGTCGCCCGGGCTGGCGCCGCCTGGTGATACGGCCGTCGGGCGCCAGGTGGAAATCGCCTTGCCCGCCATGATTATAGGCCTTGGCGAATGGCACCATGAGGAGCAGCGCGTCCATCTGCGCATCGTCCCACCGCGCCGCGAGCAGCCGTATCGCATCCGCCGGCCCGTCGATCCACAGATTGTCGCTGTTGATGACGAGGAACGGCTTGTCTCCGATCAGGTCGCGCGCCTGGACGATGCCGCCCCCTGTCTCCATCAGCCTATCCCGCTCGTCCGACACCGCGATCTCGATGCCCTTCACCCGGTTCATCAGATGCGCTTCAAGCGCGTCGGCCAGATAATGGACGTTGACCACCGCCCGCTTCACGCCGGCCGCGCGCAGCCGGTTGAACACATGGTCGATCAGCGGCCGGCCGGCGACCTCGACCAGCGGCTTGGGCCGAGTCGCGGTGAGCGGCCGCATGCGCTTGCCCAGCCCCGCTGCCATCACCATCGCGGTCTCAGGAATCTCGCCGCCCGGGTCGGGACGGATCGCAAGGGTACGCTTGGTCGTCATTGGCCGGAAATCACCATCGGGTCACCGCGCATGTCGGCAGGGATATTGGCATCGAACCAGGTCTTCACCGGCGCCAGCGCCGGATGAGAGAGGTCGCGCTCCAGATAGCGCCAGACGCGCGGACAAAGTGCCGCATAGCGCAGCTTGCCGTCGCGCTTCCAAAGGCGGGTGAAGATGCCGGCGATCTTGGCATTCCGCTGCGCGCCAAGGACATGATAGGCAATGTCGAAATCCTTTCCGGCGCCGGTGATCCGCTTGTAGCGGTCGAGCATGACGCTTTCGAGCGCCGGGTCGACGTCGCGCCGCGCATCCTGCAGCAGCGAGACGAGATCATAGGCCGGATGCCCCGCCAGCGCGTCCTGGAAGTCGAGCAGGCCGAGCGTGTCGCCGCCGCCGATCAGCATCAAATTTTCGGAATGATAATCCCGCAGCACCGTCACCCGCGGCCCGGCGAGCACGGCATCGAACACCGCATCCCATGCCGCATCATACCCCGCCTGGTCGGCCGCGATGCCGACCGCCGGGCAATACCATTCCGTCAGCAGGCTGGCCTCGCGGTGAAGCACCGAGCGGTCATAGGGCGGGAGCGGTCCCGCCTCGTGCGCGCGCAGTTGAACCAGGATGTCGATCGCCGCTTCGTAGAGTCCGGTCTCACGCTCCGACAGGTCGTCCGCCGTCTCGCGCAGCCGCACGTCGCCGAAATCGTCGAGCAGCACGAGGCCTCGCTCCAGATCCGCGCCGTGGATCACCGGCGCGGCAAAGCCCCGCTCGCACAGCCAGCGCGCGATCTCGATAAAGGGTCGTGGGTCCTCCTCCGGCGGTGGCGCGTCCATCAGGATCGCACTGCGATCGCCGTCGACCACCCGGAAATATCGACGGAACGAGGCATCGCCCGCCACCGGCAGGATATCCGCCCCGCCCCAGCCATTCGCCGCGAGAAAAGCGGCCGCCGCAGCCGGGGGAATCATATCTGTCGCCATCGCGCCTTCCATGCCGCCGGCACCTGCGCTGTCAAGGCGCGGGTGCCATCGGGTTCGATCGTGAGCGCCAGCGCCAGCGCCTCGGGCCACATGCCGGGCGCCCGTTCGGGCCATTCGACGATCAGCAGCGAATCGGACAATGCCTCATCGAGCCCCAGTTCCTCGATCTCATCGGGCTCGTCGATACGGTAGAGATCGACATGCAATACGGGTATGCTCACCTCGGGCGGCGCATAGGGCTGCACGATCGCGAAGCTCGGGCTCGGCGCCTCGCCCTCAAGCCCCAGCGCCGCGAGCAACCCACGCGCGATGCTTGTCTTTCCGGCGCCGAGGGGGCCGGTCAGCGTAATCACGTCGCCGGGCCCGGCAAGCGTCCCGAGACGCGCACCCAGCAACTCGGTTGCGGCGGCATCCGCAAGTGTCATCGTCATCTCAATAGCCGGTCAGGAGCATGTCGATGGCGTTCATGATGGTAGACTGCTCCTCCACCAGCGACGTGACACGTTGACCGATCAATCGGACTGGGATGGTGGCGGCCGACTGAGTCGCCATGATCACGCTCCGCCCCTCTACCTCGAAGGTCGGATTCAGCCGGGCGAACGTCTTGTGGAACATGGATGCCGGCAACAAGGGCACGACAAAACGACTGTCCAGTTCGTCAAGCACATCCGCCTGGCAATCGAGCAGCAATTCGTCACTATCTTTCGGTCGATAGACATCGAAGCGCGCCATCAGAATTGACGGAAGCGCTCAAGTGGCAACCCATGCTCTGCGACATAGGCGTTCCATTCGGCGGTCGCCTCGCGATTCTCTTCCTTCCAGCGTCGCCCGCGCTCCTCGGAGATCTGCTTCGCCAGCCCCTCTTCGCAGGCGCGCGAGATATTGATGCCCAATTCCTTGGCATCCTCGATCATCGTGGAATCGAGCGAGATATTAGTCGGCCGCCTGAACGGCACCTTCGCGTCACGAACGGTGGATCGCGTCATCAACAGCCTCCAGATTATGCGCATATAATATGCGCATAACCATGCACATACAAGCTTGGCCATCGTGCTGAAAAGTGGATACCGGTTTCCAGCTTCCCACGATGCGACAACAAATATCTGGAGCAAGCAGCACGATTCCGATTTCGGACTGCTTGCTCTAACGCCGCCGCAGCCTGACGGTGATGAGGGTTCCCTCGCCCGGTTCGGACACCAGCTCGATCGTGCCGCCATGCGCCTCGACGAACTGCTTGGCGAGCGGCAGGCCAAGTCCGAGCGACCGTTCGCCTCCGCGAGTCACGCCGGGCTCCGCGAAGCGGTCGAACGCATGCGCCACGGCCTGCGGAGTCATGCCAGCGCCGTCGTCCGACACAACGATCCGCGCCGCGGCCGCGGTCCCGTCGACATGGAGCAGGATTCGCCCGCCTTCCTCGGCCCCACTCACCGCATGGCGCAACAGATGCTCGATCACCTGCCGCAGCCGCTTGGCGTCCCCCTTCATGCCGCCGGTCGAGGGCAATATCTCTACCGCGAAATCCAGCTTCTTGCGGGCGGTGAGCGGCCGAATCGTCTCGGCCGCCTCGCGCGCCACCACATCGAGATCGACCTCGAGCATTTCCAGTGCGGGCGTACGACCCTCATTCTGCGTAAGATCGAGCACTTCGTCGACGAAGAAGCCAAGCCGCTCGACCGATTCCAGGATCGCCCCGACATAGCCGTGCGCGTCCTTGCTCAGCTTGCCGGCATAGCCCTCGGCCAGCATCTCGGCGAAGCCGCTGATGGAGGTGATCGGCGTGCGCAATTCATAACTCATATTGGCGACGAACGCGGTCTTGATCCGGTCGGCTGCCTCGAGCGCCTCGTTGCGGTCACGCAGCGCGCGTTCGATCCGGCGACTGTCGGAGATGTCGAGCATCGTGAACAGCCCGTTGCCGTCGGGCAGCGGCACCGCCGCCAGTTCGAAGAAGCGCCCGTCGGCGAATTCAAGCTCCCCGCCGCGCTGCTGTCGCTCCACCGTCGCCGCGCGCACCAGATCGCCGATCAGCGATGCCCGCGCCGGCTTGGCAAGCTGCCGCGCGGCCGCGTCGGCCAGCGTGTCGACGCCCGGATGGCCCGTCAGGAACGCCTCATCGAACCCCCACAGCGCGCGGAACTTGTTGTTCCACAACTGCAGCCGCCCATCAGCCGCGAACACGCCCAGCGCCTCATAGAGATTGTCGAACGTCGCCGTCCGCACCCGCAGCAGCGTGTCGCGCGCGCTGGCGAGCTGGACCTGTTCGGTACGATCCTCGAAGATCAGCAACAGCCCGCCGTCCGGCAAGGGCTGCGCGACGACGCGAAGATGCACGCCACCCGGCAGATGCCATTGCTCCTCGATCGCGCCGCTCGCCTCGAGGAACCAGTCGCGCCGCTCCGCCTTCCAGCCCGGAAAGTCGCGCACCTCGGGCAGGCGGTTGGCCTCGCGCATCCGTTCGAGCACGCGATCGAATTCAGGCCGATCAGCGAGCCATTCGCTCTTCATCGCGAACAGTCTGCGGAAGGGCTGGTTGCAGAAGGCGAGCGTCCGGTCCGGGGCGAACTGCACGACTCCGGCGGAGAGCCGGTCGAGCATCGCGCGCTGCGCATCGCCGAAGCGCTTGATGCCGCTGCGCGCCTGTTCCAGGTCTTCGATATCCACCGCGAAGCCGGCAACACCGCCGGTCGGCAACGGCACGTCATAGACGCGCAGCATCCGCCGCATGGTGCGGATCGTCGCCGGCATCGTCTGCATCTGCGGCTTGCCCGTGTCGCGCGCGATGACCGCGCTCGCCAGCGGCCCGCCGACGCCCGATCCCTCGACCAGTTCAACGCCGCGCCGGATCACGTCGGCGGCATCGGGTGCCTCGACCGCATCGACATAGGCGGAATTGACCATCGCCAGCCGCAGGTCGGGGCCGCGATACCACATCGGCAACGGCGCCGCCTCGATCAGGCCGGTCAGCGCATCGAATGCCGCCAGCGCTTCGGCCCCCTCCTCGCCGAGCCGTGCGATCTCCGCCTCGCTCTCGGTTGCGTCGAAGACCCACAGGACGACACCGCCCGGCGCCTGCAGGTCGCGGGGCGCCCGTGTTCCCCTGATCATCAGCGCCCGGGATGATCCACGCGCCCGGATCGCCCGTGCGAACGGCCGCCCCGCCTTCTGCGCCGCGGCGACATCGTCCGCGATCGCGCGCGAATCCTCGGCGGTCAGCCCACCGTCGCGCCCGGCCAGATCATCGAGATATCGCGGCGGCGGCGATATCCCCAGCCAGTCGGCCAGACGATCGGGCAGTTCGAGCCGGCCGTCAGCCCGCACGATCATCGCCAGTGCCGGCGCTGAGCCGATCAGCGCTTCAAGCCGCGCATTGGCCGCCAGCGTTGCCGCGGCGTCGCGACGCGCGCGAAGCCCGAGATACAGCAGCCATGCCGCCGCAATGACGAACACTGCAAGAACGCATCCGGCAATTGCCGCAGCGCTGGCCGAAAGTCCGATCACCGCGCCATCCCGTCACTCATGCCCGATCCATAAGCCAGTCCTGCGCCTCGCGGGAAGCCTTAACGGCACCGGCCGCCGCGACGTTGGTCGCGACGGCCGGCTGGACATGGTTTTTTCGATCAACGATCAGTAACGATAATGGTCCGGCTTGAACGGACCCTCGACCGGCACGCCGATATAGCTTGCCTGCTTATCGGTCAGCTTGGACAGCTTCACGCCAAGCTTCTCCAGGTGAAGCGCCGCGACCTTCTCGTCGAGATGCTTCGGCAGGACATAGACGTCGTTCTTGTACTTCTCGCCGGCCGTCCACAGCTCGATCTGGGCGAGCGTCTGGTTGGTGAAGGACGACGACATCACGAAGGACGGGTGGCCGGTCGCGCAGCCCAGGTTCACCAGGCGGCCCTTGGCGAGCACGATGATCTGCTTGCCGTCCGGGAATTTCACCAGGTCGGTGCCCGGCTTCACTTCGGTCCAGTCATAGTTGCTCAGCGCGGCGATCTGGATCTCGCTGTCGAAATGGCCGATGTTGCACACGATCGACATCGGCTTCATCGCCTTCATGTGATCGGCGGTGATGACGTCGGCATTGCCGGTCGCCGTCACGAAGATGTCGGAACGCGTGACCGCTTCTTCCATCGTCACGACCTCGAAGCCCTCCATCGCCGCCTGCAGCGCGCAGATCGGATCGACTTCGGTCACGAGAACGCGCGCGCCGCCGTTGCGGAGCGACTGGGCCGAGCCCTTGCCGACGTCACCGAAGCCGGCGACGGTGGCGACCTTGCCGGCCAGCATCACGTCGGTGGCACGACGGATCGCGTCGACCAGCGATTCCTTGCAGCCGTAGAGGTTGTCGAACTTCGACTTGGTCACGCTGTCGTTCACGTTGATCGCCGGGAACGGCAGTTCGCCCTTCTTGGCGATCTCGTACAGGCGGTGAACGCCGGTGGTCGTCTCTTCCGAAACGCCCTTCAGGTTCTTGACCGTCTCGGTCAGATAGCCCGGATACTTGGCGAGGAATGCCTTCAGCGCGCGCTGGAACTCGACTTCCTCTTCATTCTCCGGCTCGCCCAGGGTGTGGCCAGCCTCGATCTTGGCGCCCCACAGCGCGAACATCGTCGCGTCGCCGCCGTCATCGAGGATGATGTTGGCGGTGGTGCCGTCAGTGTCGGCGCCCCAGTTGAAGATGTCGCCGACATAGTCCCAATAATCGGCCAGGCTCTCGCCCTTCACGGCGAACACCGGCACGCCGGTCGCGGCGATCGCCGCCGCGGCATGGTCCTGGGTCGAGAAGATGTTGCAGGTCGCCCAGCGGACGTCGGCGCCGAGCGCGGTCAGCGTCTCGATCAGCACCGCGGTCTGGATCGTCATGTGCAGTGATCCGGTGATGCGCGCGCCCTTCAGGGGCTGCGACGCGCCGAACTCCTCGCGGAGCGACATGAGGCCGGGCATCTCGGTCTCGGCGATGTTGATTTCCTTGCGGCCGAAATCGGCGAGGCCGATGTCTGCGATGACATAGTCTTGAGCGCGGTCGGCAAGTGCGGTGGCCACGTAGTGTCTCCGGATAGGCGAATGGATGCGCGCCACATAGGGCGGGAGCGCCGCCAAATCAAATATAAAGATGTCTTTATATGTTGAGTCGCGATTGAGTCACTTGAGTCACTGCGCGCGCGGTTGGCCGAGGGATCAGGCCGTCCCGGTGCTGTTCGCCAACAAGCGCGGGTCGATCCCCGCCTCGGCGAAGCCCAGCTCCCAGCGCGTCGCCGCATCGGTATCGTAGAGCAGTTCGATATTTCCCGTCACGTTGAACCAGCCATGTCGGGTCAGTTCTTCGTCGAGCTGCCCCTCGCCCCAGCCGGCATAGCCAAGCGCGACCAGCCACCGGCTCGGCCCGGATCCGTCCGCGATCGCCTTCAGCGCGTCGATCGTGCCCGACAGGGCCCAGCGCCCGGCGACGTCGATCGTGTCCAGCCCGCTCCAGTCGCCGGAATGCAGCACGAAACCGCGGCGCTGTTCGACTGGCCCGCCCGAATGGACGGGCGCGTTCGGCGCAACGCCCGGCTCGATGCCGAATTGCGCCAGCACCTCGTGCAGGCCGAGCCCGCGAATCGTCTGGCCGATCCCGATCCCGATCGCGCCCTTGGGATCATGCGCGCAGATGGCGATCACCGCGCGTTCGAAGCGCGGATCGCCGATGCCTGGCATCGCGAGCAGGAGCTGCCCGGTAAGATTCGTCGCTTTGTCCATCAGCCGCATCATAACCCAGCCATCGGCGCTCGCCACGCTTGAAATCCGCCCCCGTCTGCACGAGGTAAGCGCAATCGCGGCTTCGCTGCGATCGATCAGGCCGCAGTCCGCGGCATCTACGGCAACAATGCGCGCCCCAGGCGGCTCCAGGAGGATTCCAACATGACCATCAGCGTCGGCGATCGGCTGCCCAGCACCACTCTCGTCAAGGCGACAGCCAGCGGCCCGGAACAGATCAGCTCGGACGATTATTTCGCGGGCCGCAAGGTCGCGCTGTTCTCGGTACCTGGCGCCTTCACGCCGACCTGCTCGGCGAAGCACCTGCCCGGCTATCTCGACAAGGCCGAAGACCTGAAGGCCAAGGGCATCGACGAGATCGCCTGCACCGCCGTCAACGATCCGTTCGTGATGGGCGCCTGGAGCAAGGCGAACGACGCCGATGCGGTGACCATGCTCGCCGATGGCAACGGCACCTTTGCCGAAGCGGTCGGCCTGACGATGGACGGTTCCAAGTTCGGCCTCGGCAAGCGTGGTCAGCGCTACTCGATGGTCGTCAATGACGGCGTCGTCGAGCAGCTCAACGTCGAGGCCCCGGGTGAATTCAATGTCTCGTCGGCGGAGCATATGTTAAACGAACTCTGAGGTACGAGACTCGGGTCGCAACTCGGCGGGGCGCGGACGGGCAACGATCCGTCTCCCCGCCGGGAACTCGCGGGTTGTCCCTGGCGTTTCCCCGGGCCAGCGATGACCAAGGAGGTATGCAATGACCGACGAAACCAACACGCGCGCCGCAGCTGAGGAGAAATCATTCTTCGAACGCGCCCAGGACGCCATCGAATCCGCGGTAGAGTCGACTGTCGAGGCGGTAAAGGAACACCCTGCGGCGGCGGCCGCTATCGCAGCGGGCGCCACCGCTGCCGTCGCTGGCGCCGCCTATGGCATCAGCAAGCTGCGCGAGGACGATTGATCCTGACATTTCCGGGCAGGGCGCCGCCACGGCGCCCTGTTTCTTTTCCGCGATTGCTGCCGGCCTGCCGCTGACTTGCCAGAGTCATGTGCGTGCTTTAGCCACGGAGGATGACGACTGCCTCCGATATCGTCGCCCAGCTCGATACGCTCTACCGTGCATCGGTCGAGCGGCTGCAAGCGGCCCTTACCGCCTATCTCACTGACGGCGCTGTCCCCTCACCCGATGCCCGCCACGACGGCAGCTTCGCCTATCCCGAAATCCGGTTGCGCTATCACGGCGGCGAGGATCGCCCCACGCCGCTCCGCTCCTTCGGTCGCCTTGTCACGCCAGGCGAATATCGCATCAGCGTCACCAAGCCGGCGATCTTCGCCGACTATCTGACCGAGCAGCTTACCCTGCTGATCGAGGATTATGACGTTGTGGTCGAGGCTGTGCCCGGCCGGCAGGAAATCCCCTTTCCCTATGTCCTGGACGCCGGCCACGCGATGAGCCTGGACGAGGTTTCGGCGCTCGATCTCGCGCGCCATTTCCCGGCCACCGAGCTCGCCTATATCGGCGACGAGATCGCCGACGGTCTCTATATCGATGCGGACGGCACCCGCCCGCTCGCTTTGTTCGATGGATTGCGCACCGATTTCTCGCTCGCGCGTCTGCGCCACTATACCGGCACCCCGCCGGAGCATGTCCAGCGCTACGTGCTGTTCACAAACTATCACCGCTATGTCGACGAATTCGTCCGCTGGGCCTGCGCGCAGCTCGGACCTGACGAAAATGGGAAGCCGAGCCGTTTCACCGGCGTTTCCGGTGCAGGCGGCACATTGATGCGCGCCGGCGACGATGTCGAGGCAATGCTGGCTGACAGCAGCGCCTGGCGCCGTCACCAGATGCCGGCCTATCATCTGATGGCTGACGATCGCACCGGCATCACCCTGGTCAATATCGGCGTGGGGCCGTCCAACGCGAAGACGATCACCGATCACCTCGCGGTCGTCCGGCCCGAGGCATGGATGATGATCGGCCATTGCGGCGGCCTGCGCCCCAGCCAGCGGATCGGCGACTATGTGCTGGCCCATGCCTATCTCCGCGACGATCATGTGCTCGACGATGTCCTGCCGCCGGAGATCCCGGTCCCGGCCATCGCCGAAGTCCAGCTCGCGCTCGCCCGCGCCGCTGAAACGGTCTCAGGCCAGTCGGGAGAAGAACTGAAGCGTCGCCTTCGCACCGGCACGATCGTCACGACCGACGATCGCAACTGGGAATTGCGCTATTCCCGGTCGGCGCTGCGCTTCTCGTTGTCGCGCGCGGTCGGGATCGACATGGAATCCGCGACCATCGCGGCACAGGGCTATCGCTTCCGCGTACCCTATGGCACCCTGCTCTGCGTATCCGACAAGCCGCTTCACGGCGAGCTCAAGCTGCCGGGCCAAGCCAATCGCTTCTACGAACGCGCGATCAGCGAGCATATGCGCATCGGCATCGAGGCATGCGAGGAACTACGGCGCGAAGGCGCCAAGCTTCATTCGCGCAAGCTGCGCGCCTTCAACGAGCCGCCCTTCCGGTAAGCTGGGGCGGCGCAGCGTACTCAAGGCGCTTGAGCACCGAAGCCCAGGGAATCGCGCTTTGCAGGCTGATATGGGCTTGATGTGGACCGGCCCGAGGAAACCCTGCGCGTTTCGTGCGTTACGGCTGCTCACTATTTCCTGAGGAGCATGTGATGGCCACCGCCGCAAAGAAGCCGACCGCCCCCCGCAAGCCCGCGGCCGCTCGCAAGCCTGCCGCGCGCAAGGCACCCGTGCGCGCCAAGAACGGTACGTTCGCTGGCAAATCGACATCGCGTTGGGGTACCGCTGCGATCGTCGGCGGCGTCGCCGCGGTCGGCGCCGCCGCGACCGCCGCGCTCTACGCTTTCCGCGACAGGCTCCCGGTCGACTTCGACACGCTGCTGCACCGTGACAGTGCGCATCAGGCGGACGGCACTGATTCCTCGGCTTCGTTCGAGGCTGGGATCGCTGACGAAGGAACGATTCCTACCCGCACTCGCGCCTGAAACTCCTCCCTTCGGGAGAATAAGGGACGGATGAAGGCGACCAGCGCGGGGACGATCACAGGCATCAGCCTCACCCTCCGGTCGCTACGCTCCTCCCTCTCCCGCCGGGAGAGGGAGGAAGCTCACAACTCACCAGCCGGTCGGCTTGCCCTTGTTCTGCTCGTCGAGCCACGCCTTGAGCGGCGCGAAATATTCGACCATCGCCTGGCCCGACATCTCGCGCGATCCGGTGAATGCTTCAAGCGCGTCCGGCCAAGGCTTGGACTGGCCGAGCTTCAGCATCGCGTCGAGCTTCGCGCCGACTTCCTTGTTGCCGTAGAAGGAGCAGCGATGGAGCGGCCCCTTCCAGCCGGACTGGTCGCACGCCGCCTTGTAGAACTGGAACTGCAGCACCCGCGCGAGGAAATAGCGGGTGTACGGGACGCTTGCCGGCACATGGTATTTCGCGCCCGGATCGAACTTCGTCTCGTCGCGCGCCACCGGCGGCACGATGCCCTGATACTGCAACCGCAAGGCGTTCCAGGACGCCTCATAGCCTTCGGGCTTGATCGATCCGGAGAACACGCCCCAGCGCCATTTGTCGATCAGCAGGCCGAACGGCAGGAACGCCACCTTGTCCATCGCCTGCTTCAGCAACAGGCCGATATCCTTGTCGGCGCTCGGTACCTTCGCCTGGTCAAGCAACCCGATCTTGACGAGATAATCGGGCGTGATCGACAGCGCGACGAAATCGCCGATCGCCTCATGGAAGCCGTCG
Source organism: Sphingomonas sp. QA11 (assembly GCF_028473665.1). Taxonomy (GTDB): domain Bacteria; phylum Pseudomonadota; class Alphaproteobacteria; order Sphingomonadales; family Sphingomonadaceae; genus Sphingomonas; species Sphingomonas phytovorans. The sequence continues at coordinate 2,069,514 of NZ_CP098774.1, forward strand.
TTCGCGCCGTTCAGATAGAGAAAGGGCTGCTTGTTATAGGCACGCTGGTAATAATTATGCCCGAGCTCGTGATGGATAGTGACGAAATCGTCGCCATTCACCTTGGTGCACATCTTGATGCGGATATCGTCCTTGTTGTCGATATCCCATGCCGACGCGTGGCAGATCACTTCGCGGTCGGCCGGCTTGGTGATCTGCGACCGCGCCCAGAAAGTCTCGGGCAGCGGCGCAAAGCCGAGCGACGAATAGAATCCCTCGCCGGTCTTCACCATCTTCAGCGGATCATAGCCTTTTTCCTTGAGCAGTTCGCCCGTGTCGAAGCCGAGATCGCCGGCCCCCTTGGGAGCGACCAGATCATAGATGTTGCCCCATTCCTGCGCCCACATATTGCCGAGCAGGTCGGCGCGGATCGGCCCGGTCTTCGACTGGACGGCATCGCCATATTTCTCGTTGAGCTTCCAGCGGACATAGGTGTGGAGCGACTGGTAGAGCGGCTCCACCTGCTTCCACAGCGTGTCGGTCATCCCCGCGAAAGCCGCCGGATCCATGTCGTAGCCGGAACGCCACAACGCGCCCGTATCCTTGTAGCCGAGCCCCTGAGCGCCCTCGTTCGCGATCGAGACCATCCGCTCGTAGTCGCCGCGCATCGGCGCGCCGACATTGTCGTGCCAGCTGACCCACATCTCCTTGAGCTTGGCCGGATCGCGCTCGGTACCCATCGCCGCCTCGATGTCGCTGCCGTTGATCGGCTTGCCGTCGAGTGTTCCCCTGCCCTTGCCATAGCCGGACGACATGCGGGTCACCAGCGTCGACAGCGTGTCGGCCGCGCCGGCACGCGTCGGCGCCGGCAGGGTGATGGCGTTGCGCAGCAGGTTCAGCTTGCGCCTGGTATCAGGAGAAAGGCCTGCGACCTTGTCGTATTTTGCTGCCTCAAGCGCCGCATTGACCTGCATTTCGGTCTGCTGCGCGTTGGCGCGCGCAGCGATCGCGTCGGTATCGTCGGTGATATAGGTCGCGTTGACCCAGCCGACCTGGTTCGCCGTCACGGAGAAGTCGGCAAGCGCCTTCTCCGTCCGCTCGACAAAAGCATCGGCGTCGGCGGCGGTGACCTTCGACTGGGCAGCGGCGGTTTTCTTCGGGCTCTGGGCGAGCGCCGGCGTCGCGGCGAGCGACAGGATCAGGGCAAGGGTCGAAATTCCGGAACGGATCATGCGGCGAGTCCTCGATATATCGGGTGATGCCGCAAATTGTGCCGCCCCCGCGTCGCGGTCAAGCGGCGAGGAAGTCGGCGATCTCCTGCCCGAGCTCGGGCTTCGTCACCGCGCTCATATGGCCACCCGGAGTCGTTCGTAAAATGGCATTGGGCAACACCGCCGCCAGTTCCGCCGCCGATCCATTGTCGTTGTCCTCGTCGCCCGTCAGGACGAGCACCGGCTCCCCGATCGCCACGACATCGGCCTGATCCGTATTGACGAAGGTGTCGATGATCCTGAGCAGCGCGACCGGGTCGCCCTTGGTCGTCTTCAGGAACGCCTCGGCCAGCCAGGCCGGCGTGCCGCGTTCGTGCTTGCCGAGATTGGTCAGGATATGCCGGAAATGGTCGCCGCGCCGCGCCGTGCCGACCAGGCCGGACAGGCCCATCCCCGACAGCACGACCTTCCCGGGCGCCGCCCCCTTCATCAGCATCCGCACCGTCGTGCGCGCGCCGAGCGAATAGCCGCCCAGATCATAGTCAGTGAGACCAAGATGCGCGATCAGCGCGAACTGGTCCTGCGCCAGCACGTCCGGCGGATAGCTCGCCGCATCGTGCGGCTTCGCGCTCGATCCGTGCGCGCGCAGGTCGGGCATGATCACCCGGAAACCCCTGGCGGCGATCTTCTCCGCATGGCCGTAGCGGATCCAGTTGGTAAAGGCGTCCGAGAAGAAGCCGTGGAGCAGCACGACCGGCCGCCCCTCTCCCATCTCCCGCCACGCGATCCGCGCGCCGTCGAAGCTTTCGAAATAGTCGGGCTCAATCGGGGAATTTGCCAATGGCGTCCATCCAGCGTTGCACAAGGCGGTAGTTCTGGTCAGTCCGTTCGGCGGGCAGGCCGGTCGTGTCAAGCCACGCTTCGTGCCAGCTCTCCGCGCCCGAATGCTGGGTCGGGCGAAAGCCGGACGGATCGTCGAAGCTGCCGACCGTCAGATCCAGATACTCGCTGTCATGCGCTTCATAGGTCAGCGGCGTCCCGCACGCGGCGCAGAAGCCGCGCACCGCGATCGGCGAAGAGGCGTAACGCTCGGGAGCACGCTCCCACGTCACGTCAGCCTTGCGCGCATATTTGAAGGCAATCGACACGCCGCCGGTGGCACGCTGGCACATCCGGCAATGACAGAGATAGGCGTCGCGATCGTCGATCAGGATCCGGTATCGAACCCGCCCGCACTGGCATCCACCGGTCATTGCCTCCCGCATTTCCCACCTCCCGGATGTTGCAATGCAAAATAATCACCCCGCTTGGGCTAGGATTATATAAGCATGCTTATTATATGCGCGCCCATGAGTGACTCGGTCGGCTTCATGATTAGCGATGTTTCGCGCCTGATGCGCCGCCGTTTCGATGAACGTGCGCGCCTCATCGGCGTGACGCGGACTCAGTGGCGAACGCTCACCACGCTCAAGCGCCATGAAGGCATCAACCAGGGTGGCCTGGCCGATCTCCTCGAAGTCGAGCCGATCACGCTCTGCCGCATGATCGACCGACTTGAGGAAGCCAGTCTGGTCGAGCGCCGCCGCGATCCCGCCGATCGCCGCGCCTGGCAGATCTTCCTGACCCCCAAGGCGCTGCCCATCCTGGACCAGCTTCGCGGCCTCGCCGAGGGCATGATCGAAAACGCGCTCTATGGCCTGGACGAAGCGCAACGCGACCAACTGATGGCCTCGCTCAACACCATCCGCACCAATCTCACCACCCCGACTGAAAGTGACGAGGCCAACCATGGCTGATGCAGACCCCAAGATCGACCGCAAGGTCGAGACGATCGCCATCAATCCGATCGAGGAGGTTATCGCGCCGCCCGCGAAGAAGCGCTCCTGGGGCCGTATCGTCCTGATGCTCAGCGTGCCCCTGCTGCTGGTCGCGCTGGGTGGTTATTTCTGGCTGACCTCGGGCCGCTATGTCTCGACCGACAATGCCTATGTCCAGCAGGACATGGTTTCGGTCAGCCCCGACGTCACCGGCCGTATCGTCGCGGTCAATGTCCGCGAGAACCAGCGGATCAAGGCTGGCGATGTCCTGTTCCGCATCGATCCCGAGCCCTTCCGCATCGCCCTGGCCCAGGCCGACGCAGCGCTGGCGGCCGCGCGCGTTCAGATCGATACGCTCGCGACCGACACCGGCAGCGCCAATGCCGACATCCAGAGCGCCAATGCCGATATCAAGCTCGCCCAGGCGACCTATGATCGTCAGGCAGCGCTGATGAAGCAGGGCTTCACCACCCGCGCCAGCTTCGACGCAGCCGCGCAGCAGGTGTCCGCGGCCAGGGCCCGCCTCGCCACGGCGGAGGCGAGCGCCGCCAAGGCGCGCAACCAGGTTGGCAGCGGCGGCGGCGCCTCGGGCCTTCCCGCCGCGATCCAGGCAGCGATGGCGCAACGCGCCAAAGCAGCGCTGGAGCTGTCGCGCACCACGGTCTACGCGCCGGAGGACGGCGTGGTCAGCCAGACGAGCCGTCTCCAGGTCGGCAATATCATGCCGAGCGGCGTGCCCGTGCTGAGCCTCGTCGCAAGCCATGCCGCCTGGGTCGAGGCGAACTTCAAGGAGACCGATCTCAACCATATGGCCGTCGGCCAGTGCACGGAGATCACGCTCGACGCCTATCCGGGCCTCAAGGTGAAGGGCCATGTCGCCAGCATCGGCGCCGGCACCGGCTCCGAATTCTCGGTCCTGCCGGCGCAGAACGCCAACGGCAACTGGGTGAAGGTCACGCAGCGGGTGCCCGTCCGCATCGCGATCGACGGCACGCCCGCGCGTCCGATGATCGCTGGCCTCAGCACCAACATCTCGATCGACACGAAGAACAATTGTGCCTGATCCGGTTCCCGGCCAGGCGTCGCTGCCGGTCAAGAACCGGGGCCTGCTGACCATCGGCATCATGGGGGCGATGATCATGCAGATCCTCGACACCACCATTGCCAACGTCGCGCTGCCGCACATGCAGACCAGCCTCGGCGCGACGATGGACACGGTCACCTGGGTGCTGACCAGCTATATCGTCGCCTCCGCGATCGCGATCCCGGCGACCGGCTGGCTCGCCGACCGGTTCGGCTCGCGCAATCTCTTCCTGTTCGCCGTCGGCGGCTTCATCATCGCGTCGATGCTGTGCGGCACCGCCGTCAGCCTGGAGGAGATGGTCGCTTTCCGTATCTTCCAGGGCGTGACCGCTGCCTTTATCGGCCCGTTGTCACAAACGGCGATGCTCGACATCAACCGTCCGGAAGACGCCGCCAAGGCCATGTCGGTCTGGGGCATGGGCGTGATGGTAGGGCCGATCATGGGCCCGGTGATCGGCGGCTGGCTGACCGAAAGCTACAACTGGCGCTGGGTATTCTACGTCAACGTGCCGGTCGGCGCTCTCACCTTTGCCATCCTGTGGTTCCTGCTGCCCTCCCGGCCGAGGCGCACGCGGTCCTTCGACCTCACCGGCTTCGCGATGATCTCCATCGCGGTCGCCAGCTTCCAGCTCATGCTCGACCGCGGCCAGCAGGAAGACTGGTTCTCGAGCTGGGAGATCATCATCGAGGCGATGATCGCCGCGGCGGCGCTGTGGATGGGCGTCGTCCATCTCGCGACCGCAGAGAAGCCGCTGTTCGAACGCGTCCTGTTCACCAACCGCAACTTGGTGATGGGCATGATCTTCATGATCGTGATCGGCATCTCGACCATGGCGCCCATGGCCCTGCTGCCGCCGATGCTTCAGCAATTGTTCGGCTATCCGGTGGTCGATACCGGACTAATGATGGCGCCGCGCGGCGTTGGCGTGCTCATGACCATGTGGTTCGCCGGGCGGATGATGGGCAAGATCGACACCCGAATCCTGATCACCGTCGGGCTGATCATCTTCGCCTTCTCGCTCCGCCAGATGGCGGCCTGGACGCTGGAGATGGATTTCTGGCCGGTGATCACCAGCGGCTTCGTGCAGGGGCTCGGCATGGGCCTGGTGTTCATGCCGCTGAACTCGCTCGCCTTCGCGACGCTCAGCCATCATTATCGCACTGACGGCGCCAGCCTGCTCAACCTGATGCGCAGCATCGGCCAGTCGGCCGGCATCTCGATGGTCACGGTGCTGCTGGCGCGCAACATCCAGACCAGCCATGCCGATCTCGCCAGCCATGTGACCTCGCAGACGATCCCGGCGATCGATCTCAGCTCGATCGACCGGTTCGGCTCCCTGTCGGACAGCGTATTCGGCTTCGCCGACGGCATGATCAACAAGCAGGCCGCGATGATCGCCTATATCGACGATTTCTACCTGATGGCGTGGATCTCGATCCTCGTCGTGCCGCTGGTGCTGCTGCTCAGGAAACCCAAGGGCAAGGTCGAAGCGGTCGTCGCTGAATAGCTCAGCGCATCAGGATCGCGGCGAACTCGGCCGGGGGCGCATTCTCGCCAAAGACCGGGATTCCCTCGGGCAGCACCAGCCAGGGCTGTTTGCGACTCGTCCAGATATGCAGCCGTGGCTCGATCATATGGCTCGCGTCGAACGTCCCGGCGCGCACCACGGCGATGCCGGGCCGCGCGCTGTTGGTGTTCCACAGACGCGTATGACAGGTTCCGCAGAGACGCTGGTGCGATTGCGATCCGCTCGGGCTGGTGAAGCGATAGTCGACGATCGGCCCGGTCGCGGCGATCGAATCCTCGCGCACCACGCCCTGCTCGGTGAAGGCGCTGCCCGACCAGGTCTGGCAATCGAGGCAGTGGCAGCAATAGACCGGGGGCAGCTGCTCCATGGCCAGCGTGTACCGACACGCGCCACAGCGGCAGCCGCCCTCGATCATTGCCTCACGCCGCCTTTTGCAGGTGCCGCCGTCCGAGCAGTTCGGCGATCTGCACCGCGTTCAGCGCAGCGCCCTTCCGCAGATTGTCGGAAACGCACCACAGCGCCAGGCCGTTCTCGACCGTCGGGTCCTCGCGGACTCGGCTGATATAGGTCGCATATTCGCCGACGCACTCGATCGGCGTGACGTATCCGCCATCCTCGCGCTTGTCGACGAGCATCACGCCCGGCGCCTCGCGCAGGATCTTCTGCGCCTGCTCGGCCGAGATTTCGTCCTCGAACTCGATATTGATCGCCTCGCTATGCCCGACAAAAACGGGAACACGAACGCAGGTGGCGTGGACCTTGATCTTCGGATCGAGGATCTTCTTGGTCTCGACCACCATCTTCCACTCTTCCTTGGTCGATCCGTCGTCCAGGAAGCTGTCGATGTGCGGGATCACGTTGAACGCGATCTGCTTGGTGAACTTCTTCGGCTCGGCCGGATCGCCGACGAAGATGTTGCGGCTCTGCTCGAACAGTTCGTCCATGCCCGCCTTGCCCGCGCCGGACACCGACTGATAGGTCGCGACGACGACACGCTTGATCCGCGCCACGTCATGCAGCGGCTTCAGCGCGACGACCATCTGGGCGGTCGAGCAGTTCGGGTTCGCGATGATGTTCTTCTTGGTGTACCCGTTGATCGCCTCGGGGTTCACCTCCGGCACGATCAGCGGCACGTCCGGGTCCATGCGGTAGAGCGACGAATTGTCGATCACGGTGCAGCCGGCCGCGGCAAAGCGGGGCGCATGAATCTTGGTCGCCTCGGATCCGATCGCGAACAGCGCCATGTCCCAGCCGGTGGGATCGAAATGCTCGATGTTCTGAATCTTCAGCTGTTTACCGGTTTCGCCATAGTCGACCATATCGCCCTGCGACCGCGACGATGCGACGACGGCGATCTCGTCCGCCGGAAACTCGCGCTCCGCCAGGATGTTGAGCATCTCGCGTCCGACATTCCCCGTCGCGCCTGCGACTACTACCCGGTACCCCATATCCATCTTTCCATAAATTGCGCCCATGCGGCGGGCATCGCCATTTAGGCGCAGCGATGGCGAATGGAAGCGAGTTTTTGTGTCCCAGGCACGAGCCACTCTTGCCCGTCAGGACATTTCCCTTCCGTTCGGCCACCAACATCGGCAAGCAATCGTCGCGGGAACATCATTACGCCGCCGACATCAATCCAATGTCCGTCCATATTCTGCAGGATACAACTCATTTACGCGATCGCAGCGAAAATGGTTCGGACTCCCCTTGCAATAAAGTTCCGGCCGCCAATTAATGCCGCCAGTCGAATAGCCTTGATGACAGCGGTCGCGGGATGCTCAAGCTCTCCGTGCCTTTGGCGAATAATCGCTGTCGTCCTCGTTGGCCGGGGCGGGGATTCTCCCTTGGACCCTCCCCGGTCAACGCAGCCCTTCGCTTATTTCCCCAATTTCTCGTCGAGGAAATCGAAGATCGTCGTCCAGACATGGACGCTCTTGCCCGCGCTGTGGGTCTTGCCGGGATAGAACATCATTTCGAACGGCACATTCTCCGCCTGCATCTTCGCGGCGAACGCCGTCGAATTGTCGAGCACGACGTTGTCGTCAGCCATGCCGTGGATCAGCAGCAACGGGTCCCTGATCTTCGCTGCGTCATCGATCGCATCGGACCTGACATAGGCCGCCGCGTCCTTCTTCGGATCGCCCATGTAGCGCTCGGTATAGTGGGTGTCGTACAATTCCCACTTGGTCACCGGCGCACCGGAGATGCCGGCCGCATAGACGCCCGGGTTCGCCTCGAGCATCTTCAGCGTCATGTAACCGCCATAGGACCAGCCATAGATCGCGATCTTCGCCGGATCGACGAACGGCTGGGCCTTGACCCATGTCGCCGCGGTCAGCTGGTCCTCGACCTCGACGCCGCCCATCGCGCGATAGATATGGTCCTCGAACGCCTTGCCACGATGGGTCGAGCCGCGATTGTCGATCCGGAAATAGATATAGCCGCGCGACACGACATATTGCGCCAGCGGATTCTGCCAGGCGCGCGTGACCTGCTGGCTGCTCGGGCCGCCATAATGTTCGAAGAACACCGGATATTTCCTGCCCGGCTCAAGCACCGGCGTGATCATCTCGTACCACAAAGTCGTGCCGTCAGCCGCCTTGAAGCTGCCGAAGGTCCTGGCCTGGTGATTGCCGAGATAGGGGTAATAGGGATGTCCCGGCACGAAGGCATTCTCATTGACCCAGGCGATCCGCTTGCCGCTCGTATCGGCCAGATAAGTCTGCGGCGGCTGGGTCGGGCTTGAGCGCGTGACGATGATCCGGCTCGCCGCCTTGTCCATCTTCCCCATGTTCCACCAGCCCGGCTCGGTCAGCCGGGTAATGACGTTCGGCCGCTGGATATCGACTGAATAGAGATGCTGTTCGAGCGCGCCGTCCTTGTTCCCGGTGAAGAAGATCCGGCCCTTCGCCTCGTCCACCCCGTTCAGGTCCTCGACGGCCCACTCTCCTTTGGTGAGCTGAGTCCATTTGCCGTCGGCAAAGCGATAGAGATGGCCATAGCCATCGCGTTCCGACCGCCAGATCAGGCTGCCGTCCCGCATCGAGCGATACGCATCGGAAAGGTTGATCCAGCTCCGCTCGCCCGATTTCTCGGTGAAGAGCACGCTGCTCCTGCCCGTCGCGGGGTCGACCTTGAGCATGTCCAGGCTTTTCTGGTCGCGGCTCTCGCGCTGGACCAGCAAGGTCTTGCCGTCGGGCGTCCAGTCGACGCGGGCGAGATAGATGTCGGGGTTGCTGCCAAGGTCCACCTTCACCTGGCCGGTGCCGTCGGCATTCATCACATACAGCTCGACCAGCACGTTCGGCGTGCCGGCGGCGGGATAGCGCTGATTGTACACCTTGGTGCCGTCGGCGCCGATCGCCGCGCGCGTGACGATGCCCACCGGCGCCTCATCGAACCGCTCGACCGCGACGCGCGCGTCGGTCGGCGACCACCAATAGCCGGTAGTACGGTGCATTTCCTCCTGAGCGACGAACTCGGCCTCGCCCCAATGAACCGTGCCGGCACCCGTCGTCGTGACCTGCCTTGCCTCGCCCTTGCCGCCCAGCGGCTGGACGTACAGATTCTGGCCCCGCACGAAGCTGACAAAGCCGCCCTTTGGGCTGACCACCGGGTTCAGCACGCCATCGGGGATGTTGGTCAGGCGCGAGACCTGGCCGTCAAGCGTCGCCAGATACAGGTCGCCGTCCAGCGGCACCAGGATCGACTTGCCGTCGGGCGCCCAGCCATAACTCACGATGCCCTTCGAACCGCCGATACGCGCCCGCTCGCGCTGCATCTTCTCGGCCTCCGACAGTTCGGCGCCGCTGCCGACTTTCCGTGAATCGACCAGCATCCGCTCCTCGCCGGTCCTGGTGTCGAGCGCCCACAGGTCGAGCCGGTCCTTCTCGTCGGGCCTCGGCCTGAGCGAGGTGAGCAACGTCCCGTCAGGCGAAAGCTTCAGCACGCGCGGCTGCGCGCCGGCGAGGTCCGGGCTGGAGAACAGGCGTTCGAGGGAAAGCTTCGCCGCCGTATCGGCACTCACTGCCGCGACCGGCGCCGTGCCCGGCTCAGCGGCCATGACAGGTGTCACCAGTGCAGCGAGCATCACGCCCGCCAGCAGCCAGGTTCTCGGCATCGTCCATCTCCAGTCCCGCTACGCTAAAGCCCGGCAAATGCGGGCGAATACCCTCGCTTATTGCGGGGTACGGCAATGGTAAAGGGATGAGCGAGCAGCGCAGCGAAGCCCTTGCGCCGCGATCCTACCCTGTCCGCCGGAAGCAGCCTGCTGCATGATCATCAACGATGCCCGTCGCCTGCATCCACGCATAGACGATCACCGGCCCGACGAACTTGAACCCCCGCTTCTTCAGCGCCGCCGATATCTCCTCCGACAAGGGCGTCTTCGCGGGCAGGGTCACGCCATCCCCGATAATCGGCTTGCCGCCCGCCATGCCCCAAACAAAGGCGGAGAAATCCTCGCCCGCATCACGCATCGTAAGATAAGCCCGGGCATTGCCGATCGTCGCCTCGATCTTAGCGCGCGACCGGATGATCCGGGCATCGCCGAGCAGGCGCACCACCTCAGCCTCGCCGAACCGCGCCACAATCTCGGGATCGAACCCCTCGAACATCTCCCGGAATGCGTCGCGCTTGCGCAGGATGGTGATCCAGGCGAGTCCCGCCTGGAACCCGTCGAGCATCAGCTTCTCCCACAGCGCCCGACTGTCACGGACGGGCACGCCCCATTCCTCGTCATGATAGGCGCGCATCTGCGCATCATTCTCGGCCCAGCCGCAGCGTTGGACGGTCATCACAGGGTCTTTCGAAAGCTCCGCCGATCCTTTGGTAGTTTCCTCCCTGACGCAAGCCGCTTCACCGGGCCTTACGTCATCGAACCTTGTCGGCGGGCATCTGCCTGAGCGCCTTGAACACCCCGTTGGCCACCGCCGCGGCCGGGGCGTCGCCGGTCAAGGCGACGGCGACGATTGCCCGGTCGGTGGGCGAATATGCCAGCATCGCGTTCGCGCCGGGCGCTCCGCCTGCATGGCCAAGCCACAGATCCTGCCGGCCACCGTCACCGACCTCGAGCACCATCGCGCCGAGTCCGTAGAAAGTCCCCGGGTCGAACATCGGATAGAGCCGTTCGAACATGCCCGTCACCGTGGCAGGGCGAAGCAGCTTGCCTCCCAGCAACGCGCTCCAGAACCTGACCATGTCGGCGGGGGTGCCGACGATCGGCCCGCCTGCCCCGACGATGGAGAAATCGGTCGCGGCGCCCTTCGCCGTCACCGGCGGCGCCACATCGGGCACTGCCTGGCCCGGCCGCACCGCCATGACCGACGACAGGCCGAGCGGCCGCACGATCCGCGCCTCGATCGCCTCGGCCAGCGGGCGCCCGTCGACTGCCCCGACGATCACCGCCAGCAGATCATAGCCGCTGTTCGAATAGCGCCAGTTCGCCCCCGGGCAGAACATCGCGCCATGCCGGCGGAGGATCGCCAGCGTCTCGTCGGGTGCCAGATAATGGGGTCGTGCATGGACGCGCAGATCCTCGTTCGCGCTGAACAACCCGCTGCTGTGCGCCAGCAGGTCGCGGACGGTGACGGAATCGCCGTTCGGCACATCCTTGATCCAGCGCGAGGCCCTGTCATCGAGCGAGAGCTTCCCCTCCTCCACCAGTTGCAACACGACGACGGCGACGAAGGTCTTGCCGGCGCTTGCCCACCACAGGCGCTGCTTTCCCATCGGTCCCTCGCTATGCGACCACATGCCCTCGCCGATCCGGCCAACGGCGATCCCCATCGCCTCGGGCTTCGCCGCATTGCGCATTGCCGCAAAGCTGCGGTCGAGATCCGCGGCGACGGCAGGCGGCAACGGCGCGTCGGGAATCGTCCCGGCAAGCGTCGGATCGATGGCGGCGTGAAGCGGCTGGCCCTGATAATCCTGCCGCGCGGCGCAGCTTACCGGCTTATAGTCTTCGGCGACTACGGGAGGCGCAGCCACGGACGCGACAGCCAGGGTGCAGATATACCCCGCATATGATCTCGGCACGATTGCGTCCCTCCGCGTCATCTGTCTTGAACGGCAACCCCTCGCTGCCGTCGCGGCAGTAGCGCGCGCTCCCTGAACGTCGCCGAAACCACAACCGCGTGCGCTGCCTCGAACGCATGGGCGGTGGTTTTCGGATACGAGGCCGCGAACTCATAAACGACCGCTTTCGCATAAAGGCTGAACGGCCGACATTGGGTGGGAAGCAGACATTGCCCTTTCCCGGCAGTGAGTGCTTCCATGCTCCACATGGCTCCCGCTGATCTCAATGCCCTTCTTGAACCTGGCGCGGCGCGGCTGTTCGTGCAGGCGCGGGGGAAGTGGCGGCGATGCTCCGCCTGTTCGGGCAGCCAGAGGATCTGGCGCGCCAGGCTTTACTCGACGCGCTCGGCTGACGCGGGGACGCAGCGCGCCAGTTCCTCGATCAACGCGCCGACCTGCCGACGTTTGGCCGAGGCCTCCTTGATCAGCTGCCTGAGTTCGGCGTGCTTGCGGCGGAGACCGTCCAGCAACTCCACCCCGGCGGGCAGATCGTTGGGGCTGGCGGTAATCGCGGCGCTGAGTTCGGCGAGCGTGAAGCCCATCGCCTGGCCGCGATCGATGAAGGTGAGCGCCGCGACGGTCGCGGGCGGATAGTCGCGATAGCCGTTGTCGCGACGCGTGGGCGGCGGCAGGATGCCGCGCGCCTCGTAGAAGCGGATGCGCGAGCGGGACAATCCTGTCGCGCGTGCCAGTTCGCCGATCTGCATTTCGTCGCTTGACCTTCAACCAAGGTCGAAGGTCTATCGCCTTGCCCAGACGAGAGCAAGGCGGGGATCGGCGCATGACGGGCGAGGGCAGGACGCGGTGGATGTGGCTGGCGGGCGGGGCCGGGCTTTCGGTGTTCGCATGCGGGGGCGGGTGGGACATTGCGCTCGCCGCATGGGTTGCACCGGTACTGCTGCTGCGCTTCAGCAGGACCAGCGGGGTGGCGGTCGCGATCACCGGGCTGCTCGCGGCTTCGCTGGTTCAGAACCTCGCCTATTTCCTGCTCAATGCGATCCCGCTCAATCCGCTGACGGCGACACTGTGCGGGGCAGTGAGCATCGCCTTTGCCCTGCCCGTGATTCTCGACCGGACGCTGGGCGCGCGGCTGTCGACGATGGGGCGATTATTTTTGCTGCCGGTAGCGATGGTTGCGGTGGAATATGGCGCGGGGTCGGTGCTGCCGGTCGGCACGGCGCTGGGGATGCGGGCGATCACGCAGGGCGAGAATCTTGCGCTGCTGCAGGTGACGGCGATCACCGGGCCTTATGCGATCGCCTTCCTAATCGGCTGGGCGGCGACGGTGGCCAACCGGGCGATCGAGACGCCGCGGACGGCCGTGCGATATGGCGCGGTGTTTGGGGGAACGCTCGCGCTGGTGCTCGCGGCCGGGCAGGCGCGCCTCGCGCTCGCGCCGGTTGGGCCGGTGCAGACGGCGACGGTCGCGGCGGTGATCCCGAACAAGGCCGCGCGACTTGCGTCGGACGATCTGCTGTCGGCCGATGCCGGGAGGCCCAAGCAGGCGGCACAGGCAGTGGTGGTGCGGCAGTTGCTCGACGACACGCGCAGAGCGGCGCGGGCCGGGGCGCAGCTGATCGCCTGGTCGGAGACGGCCGCGCCGACGACCGCGGCCGACAAACCGGCGCTGCTGGCGCAGATCGCGCGCGTGGCGCGGGATGAGCGGGTCTATGTCAACGCGGCGGTCGGCATCGCCCGTCAGCGCAACGAGACCTTCCTGTTCGGCCCGGACGGCGCGCTGGCGTGGCATTATCGCAAGAACCATCCGGTGCCGGGGATGGAGCCGGTCGCGCCCTTCGCCAATGCGGTGCCGGTCGTGCAGACGCCATTCGGCCGCGTGTCGAACCTGATCTGCTTCGACGGCGATTTTCCCGCGCTGGCGCGGGTCGATGCGGATCTGATGCTGGAGCCGAGCTGGGACTGGCCCGAAGTGACCTATGCCCATACGATGCGGATGATCCGGCTGCGCGCGATCGAGAACGGCTATGCGCTGGTGCGGCCGACGTTCGACGGCGTGACGGCGGCGTTCGACCGCTATGGCCGGGCGCTGGCGATGCAGGCGACCATGGGGGCGGCGCAAGTCGTGATGGTTGCGGTACCGATCGAGCGCGGACGCACGATCTATAACCGCATAGGCGATGTCTTCGCTTTCGCGTGCATTCTGGCGCTGGGAGCACTTGCCTGCCACGGGGCGATACCCCGGAATCCAAGGCGCTCGGCATAGTTACCCTTGGTTTGCAGCTCCCTGCTTCTCTGGGCGTGCGGATGCGAGCTCGCCGCGCCCGGTGGGACTTGGACCGGCAGGGTAGATTAGCCAAATTGTGACGTCGGCGCCGTCAATTTCTATGTCCATAATTGGGGCGGTAGCGGACAAGCCGCTTTTATGAATCTACGACTCAGTCGGGCAAACCCAGCGCGACGCGTGGCCCGGTTCCCGACAGGCCCGCCCGGTCGTCCCGATTGTACAGCGCATTTCTTCAGCGAGAGGCACCCGCAGCCGATGCACCCGTTGAGCACGTCGCGCGTCTGTTGCAATGCGGCGATCCGCGCCTCGATCGCGATTTTGAATCTGCCGCTGATCTGCCGCCAGTCGCTTGCGCTTGGCGTGCGGCCCTGGGGGAGCTTGTCGAGCTCTGCCGCGATCTGCTGGATCGAGAAGCCCAACTGCTGCGCGATCAGCGCGAAGGACAAGCCGGCGAATATCCGATCGCAGGAAACGACGCTGCCCGCCTCCGGTGCGCAGCGCCTGAACCAGCCCCTTCGCCTCGTAGAAGCGGATCGCCGATACCGACAGCCCGGTTCGTGCCGCCAGTTCGCCGATCGCCAGCAGCTCGTTCCCGCGCTCCATCCGACACTCCAAATAATGCTTGACCTCAACTTAGGTTGAGGTTGCATCAGGCGGTGCATGACGGTCAATATAAAGGACGACATCATGCCATCTCCCTTCATCGAGCACGTCAATCTCACGGTCCGCGAACCCGAGCGCTCGGCCAGGTTGTTGCTCGACCTGTTCGGCTGGAAGGTTCGCTGGATGGGCCCGGCCCGCGACGGCGGCCGCACCATCCATGCCGGCGACGATCGCTTCTACATCGCGCTCTACACGCCGCCCGCCAGCACGCCCGTCCGGGATGATTTCCAGAAGGGAGAGCCGTTCAACCATGTCGCCATCGTGGTCGATGACCTGGATGAGATCGAACGCCGCGTGATCGCCGCCGGGCTCGAACCCTTCGCGCATGGCGACTACGAGCCTGGCCGCCGCTTCTATTTCTTCGACCATGACCGGATCGAGTATGAGATCGTCAGCTACGCCTGATTCAACGCGCGCGGGCGGCGTGGCCGCCCGGAGCGGTTGGGGCACAATATCCGTCCCCCTATTTCCGTTCGTGCCAGGTAGGGACCGGGTAGGCGCACCCGTATCGAGGGCCCGTATCGAGGTACGGGTGGGGCGCGAAACGCCTGCCCTCGACACGCCCGTCGCGAGTGTCCTCGACAGGCTCGACGGCTTCTCGGGACGAACGGAGGTGTCGGACAGTTCCGGCACAACGAAACAGGGCGCGGAGACCATTGTCTCCGCGCCCTGTTCGAAACTTCAGCGAAATCGCCTGGCCGATTACTCGGCGGCGGTTGCCTTGGCCGGACGAGTGTCGCGGCGCTCGGCGATACGCGCCGACTTGCCGGTGCGGCCACGCAGATAATAGAGCTTCGCGCGACGTACGGCGCCCTTGCGGACGACTTCGATCGAATCGATGTTCGGCGAATAGAGCGGGAAGACGCGCTCGACGCCCTCACCGAACGAAATCTTCCGCACGGTGAAGTTGGAGCCCATGCCCTTGTTCGAACGCGCGATGCACACGCCTTCGTAGTTCTGAACGCGGGTGCGCTCGCCTTCCACGACCTTCACGCCAACCTTCAGCGTGTCGCCGGGGCGGAATTCCGGGATCTTCTTGTTCGCCAGGAACTTGGCGATGTTCTCGGCTTCGATCGTCTGGATGAGATTCATCTCATTCGTCCTTCGTCTGTCGCTGCGCACCAGAGGGCGACCTGACCCGAGCACCCTCATGGCGCTCCCAAAGGTCCGGCCGCCTTAGCCGTGTATCGGTCTCGGCCATGTGCTTTCGCCATGCCGAGATCCTCGCATGATCCCCCGATCGCAGCACTTCGGGGATCGTGCGCCCTTCCCAGTCAACAGGTCGGGTATATTGCGGGTATTCGAGCAGCCCCGTTTCGAAGCTCTCGTCCACACCGCTGGAAGCCGCGCCCATTACGCCGGGCAGCAGCCGAATGCAAGCGTCGAGCACCACCAGCGCGCCCATCTCTCCGCCGGAAAGGATATAGTCGCCGATCGATACCTCTTCGACCCGCCGGCCCTCGAAGATCCGCTCGTCGAAACCCTCGAACCGGCCGCAGAGAATGATGACGCCAGGACCGTTCGCCAGCGCCCGGACACGCTCCTGCGTAAGCGGGGCACCCCGCGGCGTCATCGCCAGCACGGGCCGGTCGTCCGCAACACTGTCGATCGCAGCGGCGAGCACATCCGCCCGCAGCACCATCCCGGCGCCGCCGCCTGCCGGCGTGTCGTCCACGGTCCGGTGCTTGTCGATCGCAAAGTCCCGGATATTGACTGCATCGAGCGACCATTTCCCTTCGCCCAGTGCCCGCCCCGCCAGCGACACGCCGAGCGGACCGGGAAACATCTCGGGGTAGAGCGTCAGGACGGTAGCGGCGAAGGTCATATCGTCCAGTTCTCGACCTTGAGCTCATCGATATCGGCAAAATCGCGCTCATTATTGGTAACGAGCGTCAAACCGAGCGCGAGGGTCTGCGCCGCGATCAAACGGTCGAAACGACTGCGCTTGAACGGCAGGGTGACATATTTTTCGGCCGCCGCGCGGTCGAACGGCAGCGGCGGGATGAGGGCGAACAGGCGCTCCGCCGACGTAAGCGCGGCGCTTTCGGATCGCGGGATACCGCGCAACACCTCGGCCATCACGATACTGGAGGTTACCAGCAGTTCAGCTGGCATCGATCCGATGCGCCGCGCGACCACACTCTCCGCATCGCGAAGCGTATAGATGAACATGTTGGAATCGAGGAGAAATCGGGCGTTACTCACGCTTGAGTAACTTTCCCTCCCAATCGAGTTCGCGCTCTTCGAATTCGCGATCTTCGGAGGTGAGCGGCTTGAGCCACGGGATCGATCCAGCGATCCCGGTCAGGTCGATCTTGCGCGGTTCGGCAGCGACTGGCTCGACGATGAACCGGCCCTTCTCCTCGCGCACGGTCATCTCGACGCCGGCCTCGATGCCCAGTGACTTTGGCAATCGGAGGGCGACAGAATTACCGGATTTAAAGGTGCGCGATTTGCGGGGGGCGTTCATGCCGGGCTCCGTATATACAAAATGTATATACTAACTCACGAACCCGGCGTCAACGATGAGCCGCTCGCTATCCCATTCGGGTACGGCATCGGCGTTCATCGGCACCATGAAGCGCTTGCCATCGGGCCGCTCGATCTCGATCACGTCGCCCGCGCCAAAATCGTCGATCGCGACCACGCGACCGAGCGCTTCGCCACCCGTGGAGATCGCGGACAGCCCAAGCAGGTCGGCATGGTAATATTCGCCCTCTTCGAGTGGGGGCAGCGCGGACCGGGGCACCGTCAACTCGGTGCCACGCAGCGCCTCGGCAGCGTTGCGGTCGTTAACCTCGGCAATACGGGCGATCTCGCCATTATTGCCGTGGCGCACCGACTTGAGGGTCATCTTGCCGTCGTTGAAGCTCTTGTAGCGCTTCAGGTCCTCGGTGAAGACCTTCAGACGGACTTCCCCCGTCACGCCATGCGCGCCGATGATGACGGCGAGCGTGACGGGGGAATCCTGAGGCATCAGCCCTCGACCGGCGGAGTCACTTCCGAAACCGCCTCGGCAACGGCTTCGGCTTCCGGCGCCGGCGCTTCGGTCGCGGCTTCGACCTCGGCGGCAACTACCGCCTCGGCTTCCTCGTTGCTGTCCTGCGCCGGGGCAACTTCCTCAACGACAGGCTCGGGAGCCGGAGCGGCTGCCGCTGCGGCCTTCGCCTCTTCCGCCTCGGCCAGCTTGGTCGCACGCTCTTCGGCGCGCTCGGTGGCCTTCTCGCCCGGCTTGCCCTTGTTCGGGTTGTTGCGTGCCGGACGCTCACGGACGCCAGCGACGTCGAGGAAACGGGCAACGCGGTCGGTCGGCTG
Source organism: Sphingomonas sp. QA11 (assembly GCF_028473665.1). Classification (GTDB taxonomy): domain Bacteria; phylum Pseudomonadota; class Alphaproteobacteria; order Sphingomonadales; family Sphingomonadaceae; genus Sphingomonas; species Sphingomonas phytovorans. The sequence goes on from NZ_CP098774.1 coordinate 2,087,431, forward strand.
CGCGCCGACGCTCAGCCAATGCTTCGCGCGGTCGCTATCGAGCACGATGCGCTTGTCATCGTCCTTGGCGAGGAGCGGGTTATAGGTGCCGAGCTTCTCGATAAAGCGGCCGTCGCGGGGCGACCGGGCGTCTGCAACCACGATGCGATAATAAGGACGCTTCTTGGAGCCGCCACGCGACAGACGAATGCTGAGTGCCATTACTTCTTCTTCCTTCTTTCGATTACGTTATTTCTTCTTGATCAAATTCTCGAAGCCTGGGGGCAGATTGGCCTGCCCGCCACCAAGCCCCGGCAATCCGGGGCCGCCGACGGGGCCGTTGCCGCCCCCCAGCATGTTGCCGAGCGCGGGGCCGCCAAGGGCACCGCCGAGACCGCCCATGCCGCCTCCCGGACCGCCTTTTCCAAGCATCGCCATCATGCCCTTCAACCCGCCCATCTTGCGGATCTTCTTCATGGCCGTGGACATTTCCTGGTGCATCTTCAGCAGCTTGTTCACGTCCTGCACGGTCGTGCCGCTGCCCTTGGCCACGCGGATCTTGCGCTTGGCGTTGATGATCTCCGGCTTGGCCCGTTCCTTGGGCGTCATCGACGTGATCATCGCGTCCATGCGAAGCAGGATCTTCTCGTCGACCGCGCCCGACGCCATCGCCTGCTGCGCCTTCTTCATGCCGGGAATCATGCCGGCGAGCGCGCCGAGTCCGCCCATGTTGCGCATCTGCGTGAGCTGCTGACGAAGATCGTTCAGGTCGAACTGGCCCTTGGCCAGCTTCGCCGCCATCTTCTCGGCGTCTTCCTGCTGGATCGCCTCGGCCGCCCGCTCGACCAGGCCGACCACGTCGCCCATGCCGAGGATTCGGCCGGCGACCCGCCCCGGGTGAAACGCTTCGAGCGCGTCGAGCTTCTCGCCCATGCCGGCGAACTTGATCGGCTTGCCGGTAACGGCCCGCATCGACAGCGCCGCACCGCCGCGCGCATCGCCGTCCATGCGGGTCAGCACCACACCGGTCAGCGGCACCTGCGCGGAGAAGCTGCTCGCGACATTGACGGCGTCCTGGCCGGTCAGCGCGTCGACCACGAGCAGGATCTCGGCGGGCTTCGCGACGTCGGCGACGGCGCGCATCTCGTCCATCAGCGCCTGGTCGACATGGAGTCGGCCGGCGGTGTCGAGCATCAGGACGTCATAGCCCTGCAGCTTCGCCGCCTGCAGCGCGCGCCGCGCGATATCGACCGGCTGCTGGCCCGGCACGATCGGCAGCGTCGCCACCTCGGCCTGGGTGCCGAGCGTCGCCAGCTGCTCCTGCGCGTTCGGGCGATTGACGTCGAGCGACGCCATCAGCACCTTCTTGCGCTCGCGGCCCGTGAGGCGCTTGGCGATCTTCGCGGTCGTAGTCGTCTTGCCCGAGCCCTGAAGCCCGACCATCATGATCACCGCCGGCGGCGTGACGTTCAGCTCGAGCTCGGACGCATCCGAGCCGAGCATCTCGACCAGCGCGTCGTTGACGATCTTCACGACCTGCTGGCCCGGCGTCACCGAGCGCAGGACGTTCTGGCCGATGGCCTTCTCGGTCGCCTTGTCGACGAACTCGCGCGCCACCGGCAGGGCGACATCGGCCTCGAGCAACGCGACGCGCACCTCGCGCATCGCCGCGCGCACGTCCGCCTCCGTCAGCGCACCGCGCCCACGCAGTCGATCGAACACACCGCCAAGACGGTCGCTCAGGCTCTCGAACATCAACAACCTTTCATTCCGGATCGCGGCGCGGCATGGGAAACGCAAAGAACGCCGGCGGACGAAACCTCGTCGGCCGGCGTACGCCCCATGGGCGGCCCTTCACGAATCCCATGACGGAAACGATCGGCGCGGCCTTTAACCCAGGCAGCCGGGTTGCGCAACCTCGCCGCTCGCGCCTTGCATGCACCGCGCTTAACCCGATCTATACCGCTGTCATGGGAAGAGCGTTCCTCGGGGATCTTGGGGCGCGTCGGCATGGCTGGTGAAATGGGCGACGAATCGAAGATTGAGCCGCCACAGGGGCGCCGCGACATGATCAGCGGCGCGATCACGGTCGCCTCGATCCTGCTGTTCGTCGGCACGGGCAGCTCGGTGCTGTCGTCCACGCTCCAGCATTATTTCGCCGGCGGCGAAGGCACCGACCAGACACTGGTCATCGCCCTGCTCCTCAATGTCGCACTCATCCTGTTCGGCTGGCGCCGTCACCGCGAGCTTGCCCGCGAGGTCTCGATTCGTGCCGCTGCCGAAGAGCGCGCGCACCAGCTTGCCGCGAAAGATCCGCTGACCGGCTTCCTCAATCGCCGCAGCCTCGGCGAGGAGGGCGCTGCGATGTTTGTCCGTGCCCAACGCCGGGGCAAGGCGATGGCGATGATGATGCTCGATCTCGATCACTTCAAGACGATCAACGACATGCATGGCCATGCCACCGGCGATGCGCTGCTGCGCGAGGTCGCTGAAGAGATTGCCGCGGCAATGCCGTCGGTCGCCTTGACGGCGCGCTTCGGCGGCGACGAATTCGCCTGCGCCTTCCTGTTCGATCCATCCCATCCCGCCACCGTCGAACGCATCGCCGAGCGCCTCGTCTCGCGTCTCGCCCAGCCGTTCAAGGCAGACGGGCTGCAACTCCATATCAGCGCCTCGCTCGGCATTGCCCGCTCCGACTTCGACTGCGCGAGCATCGATGCGCTGATGCGGTCAGCCGACATCGCCATGTATGCGGCGAAGAATTCCGGCCGCAACCGCTTCGCCTGGTTCGACCTTTCGATGGAGCGCGAGCTCCAGACCCGCAACGAGCTTGAGGTCGGCCTGCGCGGCGCGATCCCGCGGCAGGAAATCGTGCCCTATTTCGAGCAGCAGATCGATCTCACCACCGGCCGCCTCGGGGGTTTCGAGGTGCTGGCCCGCTGGGAACATCCGCAGCGCGGGCTGATCGTACCCGATGTCTTCATTCCGATCGCTGAAGAGACGGGCATGATCGCCGACCTCTCGCTGTCGATCATGCGCCAGGCCTTCATGGCCGCCAAGGACTGGGACCCCGCGCTGTCGATCTCGGTGAACATCTCACCTTGGCAGCTCAAGGACGCCTGGCTCGCACAGAAGATCATCAAGGTCCTGACCGAAACCGGCTTCCCCGCCACCCGGCTCGAGATCGAGATCACCGAAAGCTCGCTGTTCGACAATCTCGCGCTCGCCCAGTCGATCGTCGGCAGCCTGAAGAACCAGGGCATCCGCCTCGCGCTCGACGATTTCGGCACTGGCTACTCATCGCTCGCGCATCTCCGAGCCCTGCCGTTCGACCGGATCAAGATCGACAAGAGCTTCATCATGTCGATCAACGAGAATTCGGAAAGCGCCGCGATCGTCAACGCGATCACCCGGCTCGGCGACAGCCTCAACCTGCCGATCACGGCGGAGGGTATCGAGGACGCTTCGATCGAGGAGCGGCTTCGCACCCTGGGCTGCTCGAAAGGCCAGGGCTATCTCTATGGTCGCCCGATGAGCATCACCAGCACGCGCCGCCTGCTTGCCGAGAAGCGCCTGCTGCTCCAGCCACCCGCGGCCGATGCCAAGGAAAGTGCCGCCGGCCCAGCTACCACCCAGCGCCTGGCCGGCTGAGATACACTTCCTCCGCGGGCGTCGACTGCCGCCCGAGCGCCGCGTTGCGCGATGGAAACCGCCCGAACCGGGCGATCACCTCGGCATGATCGAGCGCGTAGAAGAGATGCTCCTCGTTCCCGAGCTGCTCGAAGCACGCCACCGAGAGAGTCTGCGCCTCGCGATTCTCCGCATGCATGAGGGGCATGTAGAGGAAGGGTCGCCGCTCGTCGGGATCGAGACGCTCGTCCCAACCCTTCTCGATCGCCTCCCGCGCCAGATCCAGCGCCAGGGCATCCCCGGCAAAGGCTTCCGCCGTGTCGCGATGCATATTGCGAGAGAACTGGTCGAGCAGGATGATCGCCGCGAGCAGGGTCTCGGAATCGTCCCGCCAGCCCCGCGCGCCGTGCGCCAGCACATCGTCGCGCATCGCGCCGAACCGCTCGGCGATCTCCCGGTCCAGCGCCTCGTCCCTGGCGAAGCGCTTCTTCGCCGGCACCTCATCGAACCAGAAGGAAAGTACCGTGCGGGCCTTTTCATGGACTTCGCCCGAACCCGCCCCTAGATCACCGCGCATGTACCACCGTTCCGGCCTCCCTCATGGCTGAGCCCGATATTATCAGCCTGGGCTGCCGCCTCAACATCGCTGAAAGCGAGACGATCCGCGCGCTTGTCGGCGGGCGGGACATGGTCGTCGTCAATAGCTGCGCCGTGACCGGCGCCGCGGTGCGCGAGACGCGCAGCGCCATCCGCCGCGCCCGACGCGACCGGCCCGGCGCTCAGATCGTGGTAACCGGCTGCGCCGCGCAGATCGATCCGAAGGGCTTCGCCGCCATGCCCGAGGTCGATCGGGTGATCGGCAATGCGGAGAAGCTGAAGAAAGAAGCCTGGGAATCCCGTGACGAGATACTGGTCGGCGACATCATGCGGGTGCGCCAGACCGCGCCGCATCTCGCCGCCGCCTTCGCGTCGCATGCCCGCGCCTTTGTCGAGGTGCAGAATGGCTGCGACCATCGTTGCACCTTCTGCGCGATCCCGTTCGGCCGCGGCAACAGCCGCTCGGTCCCGGCGGGCGGCGTGATCGACCGGATCAAGGCCCTGGTCGATGGCGGCTATCGCGAGGTGGTGCTGACCGGGGTCGACCTCACCAGCTACGGCCCCGACCTTCCCGGCACGCCCTCGCTCGGCATGCTGGTGGAGCGGATTCTTGACCATGTCCCAAAGCTGGAGCGCCTGCGCCTGTCGTCGCTCGATTCGATCGAGATCGACGACCGGCTGTTCGACCTGCTTACCGGCGAGCCGCGGATGATGCCGCACGTCCATCTTTCGCTCCAGGCGGGCGACGACATGATCCTGAAGCGCATGAAGCGCCGCCACAGCCGCAGTGAGAGCGTTCGCGTGGTCGAGCGCCTCAAGGCTGCCCGCCCCGACATCGCGATCGGTGCTGACCTCATCGCCGGCTTCCCCACCGAAACCGAAGAAATGTTCAACAATAGCCTCGCGCTGATCGACGATTGCGACATCGTCCATCCGCACATCTTCCCCTATTCGCCACGCGAGGGCACGCCCGCCGCCCGGATGCCGCAGATCGAACCCGAACTACGCAAGCGCCGCGCCGCTTTGCTGCGCGAGGCTGGCTCGACTCGGCGTACGGCGTGGCTGCAAAGCCTGGTCGGCACCGTCCAGCCCGTATTGGTCGAACGCCCCGGGGACCGCGGCCATGCTCCAGCGTTCGCCGAAGTGCGCTGGAATCCGCCAGGCGATATCGGCGCCGTTCAACCTATCCTCATCACCGGCGCCAGCGCCACATCTCTCACCGGAACCCCTGCATGAGCACCACACCAAGCTGGCACGACAAATTGCTCGGCGGCTTCAAACGCACTTCCGACCGGCTGCTCGGCAACCTCGCCGGTCTCGGCACCGCCAGGCTTGACGATGCGACCCTCGACGAGATCGAGGAAGCGCTCATCGCCTCAGATCTCGGCCCGGAAACGGCGGCGCGAATCCGCGCGCGCCTCGCCGAGGGCAGCTTCGAACGCAACATGGAGGAACTCGGCATCCGCCTGGTCGTGGCCGAGGAGATCGAGAAGGTCCTGGCCAAGGTCGCCAGGCCGCTCGAGATCGAGGCGTTCCCGCGCCCGCAGGTGATCCTGGTCATCGGCGTCAACGGGTCGGGCAAGACGACGACCATCGCCAAGCTCGCTCATTACCTCACGGAGCAGGATTACGGCGTGATGCTCGCCGCCGGCGACACCTTCCGCGCCGCTGCGATCGGCCAGCTTGCCACCTGGGCCGGGCGGGTCGGCGTGCCGATCGTCTCGGGCAACGAAGGCGGCGACGCTGCCGGGATCGTCTATGAGGCGGTCAAGCAGGCGACCGCCACCGGCATCGACGCGTTGATCGTCGACACCGCCGGACGCCTGCAGAACAAGCGCGAGCTGATGGACGAACTGTCCAAGATCCGCCGCGTGCTTGGCCGCATCAATCCGGAATCGCCGCACGACATCCTTCTCGTGCTCGATGCCACGACCGGCCAGAACGCGCTCAACCAGATCGAGGTGTTCAAGGAATTCGCCGGCGTCACCGGCCTCATCATGACCAAGCTCGACGGCACGGCACGCGGCGGCGTGCTCGTCGCCGCGGCGGAGAAATACGGCCTGCCGATCCATGCCATCGGCGTCGGCGAGGGCATGGGCGATTTGAGGCCCTTCGACGCGAACGAGGTTGCGCGGATCATCGCTGGTGTGGAAGGGATCCGCAATGGCAAGTAACCCCAAGAATCCGCCGATCGGCCCCGGCCTCCGCCTCGCGATCGACATCGCGCCGCTGGCGGTGTTCTTCATCGTCAATTTCGTGAGCAGCGGCCCGCAGATTGCCCGCCTGCTCGCCGCGACCGCCGCCTTCATGGTGGCGAGCGCCATCGCGATGGTCCTATCCCGCTGGAAGACCGGACGCATCTCCCCGATGCTGTGGATGACGGGAACGCTCGTGCTCGTGTTCGGCGGGCTGACGCTCTATTTCCACGACGAGACCTTCATCAAGGTCAAGCCGACCTTCGTCTATGCAAGCTTCGCGGCGATCCTGACGTTCGGCCTGGTGACGGGCCGTCCGCTGCTCCAGTCGCTGCTTGAAGCTGCGTATCCCGGCCTCACCGAAACGGGATGGCGCAAGCTGACGATCAACTGGGCGATCTTCTTCGTCTTCATGGCGGTGCTGAACGAGATGGTCTGGCGCAACACCACCACCGATGTCTGGGTCGCGTTCAAGCTATGGGGCGCCATTCCCCTGACCATGGTCTTCGCGATTGCGAACGTGCCGATGCTGATGAAGCACGGTCTCAATACCGGACAGGAACCGCCTGTTCCACCGGAAGGCTGAAAATCCTCCCCATGGCTCAGCCACGGGGAGGAAAGAAGGGTCAGATCGCGTCGTAGATGCGACCTGCCTCGTCCCAGTTCACCACGTCCCACCAGGCCTTCAGATAGGCGGCGCGATCGTTGCGATAGGTCAGGTAATAAGCGTGCTCCCACACGTCATTGCCCAGGATCGGCGTGCCCTTCACGGCCGCGTCGTCCATCAGCGGGTTGTCCTGGTTCGGCGTGCTGGCGATCGACAGCTTCCCGTCCGCATCGGCAACCACCCAGGCCCAGCCGGAACCGAACTGGCCAGCGCCCTTGGTGTTGAAATCTTCCTTCAGCTTGTCGAGGCCGCCATAGGCGTCGATCGCCTCGGCCAGCTTGCCCGACGGCGCGCCGCCGCCCGGCGTCATGATCTTCCAGAAAAAGGCGTGGTTCCAGAAACCGCCGCCATTGTTGCGCACGAGTGGCGGCTGGGTCGAGATCACCGCGAGGATTTCCTCGATTGTCTTGCCTGCCAGCGCGGGGTCCTTCTCGACGCCCTCGTTGAGCTTGTCGGTATAGGCCTTGTGATGCTTGTCGTGATGGAACTTCATCGTCTCTTCGTTGATGGTCGGCTCCAGCGCGTCATAGGCGTAGGGAAGCGGGGGCAGTTCGAAAGCCATGAGTCATCCTCCTTGGAAATGCGCGGGTCACAGACGCAACGCCGAGCGGGTGAAATGGGTCCGAAGACCTCGTTACGCAACCGATTCCGTCAGGCGCCGGCCGAAATAAGCCCATGGCGTTTCAACGCATGGCGAAGCTGGTCGTAGCTCAGCCCCAGCGCTTCCGCCGTGGCCCGCTGGTTGAAGCGATGCTCGGCCAGTGCCTTGGTCAGCAGGTCCCGCTCGAACCGGGCAATGCGCGTCTTGAAGTCGGACGATTCCTCCCCTGCCTCTTCCGGTGCGGCGCTTTCCGGCACGGCCACCGCAGCCGGCGCAACAGCGAAGGACGCCCCCGCGGGTGCCGGGCGATAGGGCGAATGAAACGGATCGAACTCGATCGCCTCGATCGGTCCTGCCTCCTCCCAGCGATAGACCGCGCGTTCGACCACGTTGCGCAACTCGCGCACATTGCCCGGCCATTGATAGTCGACCAGCGCCGCAACCGCATTCGGTCCGAAACCGGGCCAGTCGCCGAACCCCATCTCAGACGCCATGCGCCGCCCGAAATGCTCGGCCAGCACCAGGACGTCACCCGGGCGCGCGCGCAGCGGCGGCAGCGTGACCACCTCGAACGAGAGCCGGTCGAGCAGGTCGGCGCGGAACTGATGCCGCGCGACCTTGTCAGGCAGGTTCTCGTTGGTCGCCGCGACGATGCGAACATCGACCTGCAACGGCCGGGACGAGCCGATCCGGGTGATCTCGCCATATTCCACCGCCCTGAGCAGCCGCTCCTGCGCGCCCATCGAAAGCGTGCCGAGTTCGTCAAGGAACAGGGTCCCGCGATGCGCTTCCTCGAAGCGCCCCACCCGCGACTTGGTCGCGCCGGTGAACGCCCCCGCCTCATGCCCGAACAGTTCGGCCTCGATCAGCGTCTCGGGCAAGGCTGCGCAGTTCATCACCACCAGCGGCTGATCCCAGCGTGGCGACAGGCGGTGCAGACGCTCGGCAACCAGTTCCTTGCCGGTGCCGCGTTCGCCGATCACCAGCACCGGGCGATCAAGCGCGGCGGCGCGGCTGGCCCGCTCAAGCGTCTCCAGAAAAACGTTCGACTGGCCGATGACCTGGGTAGTGCGATCCATGCCCAATGCTTGGCGTAAAGTCCCAAGGCTTGGCAAGATGCTTTGATGCGGTTCATCGGCCGTTCAGCCGAAAATAGCGGAAAACCGCGCTTTTTAAAACTGGCACGCTCCCTGCAATACTTCAGGCATCTGCCCCACGGGGCGCCACCGACAACCAGTTTCAGGGAACCACGACAATGAACAACAACTACAAAGCCCGCGACCTCCGCCACACTGTCGCAGCCATCGCCTGCTCGATCGTGCTCGGCTCCACCTTCCTGCTCGGCGCCGTCGCGCCGGCCCAGGCCGCTCCCGCGGTCCTCTACACCCAGACCGCCGCCTGACCCCCGGGCGGTGCCGGCCGGAGCGGTATCCCTTGCACCGCCCCGGCCCCCTTCAACCCTTCACCCAGTATCCTGCGTACCCAATAGGAGAGTTTTCGAGATGGGCATTTTCTCCCGAACCCGCGATATCATCGCCGCCAACTTCACTGACCTGCTCGACAAGGCGGAAGACCCCGCCAAGATGATCCGCATGATCATCCTCGAGATGGAGGAGACCCTGGTCGAGGTTCGCGCTTCCGCAGCGCGCACCATCGCCGACCAGAAGGAAATGCGCCGTCACATCTCTAAGCTCGAGACGCTTCAGGAAAGCTGGACCGAAAAGGCCGAGCTGGCGCTGTCGAAGGGCCGCGAGGATCTGGCCAAGGCAGCCCTGGTCGAGAAGCAGAAGGCAGTCGACATGGCAGCCCAGCTCGGCGGCGAGATCAGCGTGCTCGACGAGGCGCTCAAGGCCTCGGAAGAGGACATCAACAAGCTGCAGACCAAGCTTCGCGAGGCCCGCACCCGCCAGAACTCGATCGTCACCCGGCTCGAGACCGCGCAGAACCGCTTCCGGCTCCGCGAAATGTATGCCGGCCCGAAGATCCAGGACGCGTTCTCGCGCTTCGAGATCATGGAGCGCCGGGTCGACATGGCCGAGGGCCGCGCCGAAGTCGCCGGCATGGGCGCCCCGAAGAGCCTAGAGGAGGAGATCGCCGAGCTGAAGGCAAGCGAGAAGGTCGAGGCGGAACTCGCCGCGATGAAGGCTCGCGCCGCCGGATCGAAGGACGTCTGAAATGGAAGATGTCCTCATCCCCGCGATCGTCTGCAGCATCCTGTTCATCGGAATGCCATGGGTGATCCTCCACTACGTCACCAAGTGGAAGCAGGCACCCAAGATCACCACCGAGGACGAGAACCTGCTGGACGAACTCCACTATCTCGCCCGCCGCCTCGAAGACCGCCTGAACACCGTGGAGCGCATCGTCGCTGCCGACCACCCCGAGTGGCGCCCCGGCACGATGACGTCTTCGACCAGCAACGACCTCCCCAGGAGCAACTGAGATGTCCGCAAGCCGCACCAAATTCTACCTCGACAAGCAGAACCGCAAATGGCTGGGCGTCTGCTCCGGGATCGCCGACTATACCGGGGTCGATGTCACCTGGGTCCGCGTCGGCGCCGTCCTGCTCACCGTCGCCGGTGGCTTTCCCTGGACCCTGATCGCCTATTGGGTGGTCGCCTGGATGGCCGAAGCCAAGCCCTACGGCCTGTACGAGACCCCGGAGGACGCGAAGTTCTGGCAGGGTGTCCGCTCGAACCCGAAGCGCTCGACCGCAGAGGTCCGCTCCAAGTTCCGCGACATCGACCGCCGGCTCGCCGACATCGAGATGATGTACACCAGCCGCAACAGCCGCCTCGCCGACGAGATCGACAGCCTTCGCTGATCGATCCGGGGCGAACAGGGAGAAAGACAATGACTTGGGGTGGACCAGGCTTCGTGATCGCCATCATCGCGATCTCCTATGCCGGCTGGATCATCAACAACTGGGTTCGCGCCCGCCACGGCTATCCGCTGGAGGATGAGTGGTCAGGCAAGACCGCGAAGGGAGCCCCCGACGCGGAGCGCAAGATCCAGCTGCTCACGACGGAAAATGAGCGCCAGGCCGGCCAGATCAGCCGGCTGGAGGAACGGATCGCCGTGCTTGAACGCATTGCCACCGATCCGGCCGAGCGAACCGCCCGCGCCATCGACGAGCTGCGCTGACAGCGCGGTTTCAGGAGTTAGAACGATGCATAACGGTCAAGTTTTCGTCCTCGCGATCATCGCCCTCGGTATCTTCGGTGGTATCGCGAAGATGTGGATCAGGGCACGACACGGCCTTCCGATCGAGACCCGGCGCGACCGCCGGCACCGCGATCGCTACGGCGACGACGCCGGCCCCGATGCGGAACGCAAGATTCACCTGCTCTCGACCGAAAACGAACGGCTGGTGGGCCAGGTTTCCCGCCTCGAGGAGCGGATCGCCGTCCTAGAGCGCATCGCAACCGATCCCGCCGAGCGTACAGCCCGCGAGATCGAGGCCCTTCGCGGCCAGAACTGAGGAATCTCCCATGTTCAATGGTTTCACGATCTTCATGCTGGCCGTCGTGGTCGTGGGCATCCCCGTCGTCGGCGGGCTTCTCTACGAGACCTACCGGATCAGCCTGAAGCACAAGGAAAAAATGGCCAACGCCATGAACGCCCAGGCAGCCGAGAAGGCAGCGCAATATGCTGCCCACACCGAACGCCTCGAACAACGGGTCCGCGTTCTGGAGCGCATTGTCACCGACCGCGGCATCGATGTCGCCGCCGAGATCGAGCAGCTCCGCGATCGCCCGCTCAACTGATTTGAAGAGAAGGATGTGGTATGATTATCTTCCTCGCCGTGATGACCGCCATCGGTGGTGTTGCCGTGTACCTCTGCGAGAGGGTCGATGCCCCTCGCCGCCGCCTCGAGCGTGAGGCCGGCACGGCCCTCTGAACCAACCATCGTCATTTCCCGCCACACCAGGGAGTCGGAATACATGAACCCGTTTGAAATGGTCGCCCTCATCGTCATCACCGTGACGATTGGCAGCGTCCTTCGCGCCCGCTTCGGTGTCGCCCGCGACCGCAAGGGAGGAGGCTATAGCCTCCAGGACGATGCCGCCGCCCAGGCCGAGAACCGACGGCTACGTGATGAACTTCAGGCCATGAAGGAACGCCTCGCAGTCCTCGAACGACTTGCCACCGAAAACGACACCAGCGGCGCACGCCTCGATCGCGAGATCGAAAAGCTGCGCGACCGCACTTGACCGAAGGAGCAGGGATCATGACCGATCCGAACTTCTACATCACCATCGCCGGAGCGACGCTCGCTGGCCTCGGCATGCTGACCTACGCCACCCTCAACGGCTGGCGCGGCTGGCTCGCCCTGAAGCACCAGGAACTGACCATCCAGGGCGACATGCACACCACACCTTCCCTCCCCAACGCCAGCGCCCGCATCGAGATCGCCGACCTCAAGGAACGCATCCGCAAGCTAGAGGCGATTGCTGCCGGCGTGGATCTCTGAACTGCCCCCCATGCCCCCAATGCCGGCCCCAATCCGGCATCCACCGCGCCGCCGACGCATTCCCCTAGGTGCGAAGCGGCGCGGTGACCCGGGATCTGGGTTTATTCCATCTTCCCCGGCGAAGGCCGGGTTCCCCTCGGAGAACGGGAGGAAACGGACATTGCCCGCGGGCACGGACATCCCCCGCTGGATGGGGCCCTTCGCCGGGAAATCAAGAGTTCGACGTTTGATTTTGACCCGCACAGGCCCTAGCGCGCATCGCATGCCGAGCCTGACCGACCTGCAAGACGAATACAGCTTCCTCGACGCCGACGACCGCTATCGTCTGCTGATCGATCTGGGCAAGGACCTGGAACCGATGCCGGAGGCGTTGAAGACCGATACCACCCTGGTCCGCGGCTGTTCCGCCTCGGTATGGGTCTATCCCACCGTCCGGGAAGACGGCACGCTGCACTTCCTCGCGGATTCCAATGCCGCGATCACCAAGGGGATCATCGCGCTGGTCCTGCTGACGGTGCAGGATCAGGCTCCAGCCGCGATCCTGACGACGGATATCGAGGCGGCGCTGGCCCCCTTCGACCTGAAGAACCAGCTCAGCTCCAACCGGACCCAGGGAATTCCCAACATGATCGCGCTGATCCGCGAGACGGCTGCGCGCTACCGGGGTTGAGACGCCTCAGCGTCGGTCGTCGACAAAGCCAACCGCCTCGGCCACCGTATCGAGATCAGCCCCCGCCTTCACCAGCATCCATTCGCCGGGAGCGGCACCGTCGACCACCGTGACTGCGCCGCGCGGGCAGATCCCCAGGCACTTGACCTCGAGTATCCCTGCCCTGCCCTTACGGCCCTTCTTCAGCCCGAGGTGCTGGCGCAACGCCTTGGCGAGCGGCGTCCGACCTTTCGGCCCGAACCCGCCATCCAGCTTTTTCGAACATTTCTTGCAGACCAGCAGGGTGCTCGACCAGTCCGACCGGACTGATTTCACCCGGCAGGCTTCCACTGCCGCGCATCCTCGGCGGCGCGTAGCACGTCATAAGCCGCCTGGATCGCCTGGAAACGCGCCGCCGCTTCCTTGTCACCGGGCCGAACGTCGGGATGGCAGGATTTCGCAAGGCGCCGCCACGCGACGCGCACCGCCTCGAAATCGGCATCGGCTTCCAGTTCGAGCACTTCCAGCGCGCGCATCTCGTCGCGCGAACGACTGCCATCGCCCGGGCCCGCCCAGCCATAATGCCTCGCCTCGGCATAGCCGTCCGCCGTACGCGTTTCCTCGGCCTCGCGACGCGCCGCTTCCTCGGCGGTCAGGCCTTCGAAATAATTCCAGCCCCGATTATATTCGGCCGCGTGATCCTGGCAGAAATACCAGCGATCCGGGCTGTTCGGCGATTTCGGCGCCGGGCAATTGCCCGGCGAGTCGCAGCCATGCCGGTCGCACAGCCGAACCGTCGTCGCCTCGCGCCCGGCACCATAGCCGCGCCAGCGGGGAAAACCCCAGTCGACCGATCGGGAGGAGGAACGCGCCATTGGCTCGACATAGGCGAAGCTTCCGCTGGCGCAACCCCGGCCGTTGCATCATCAGGTGGCGATCCGGAAACCGGTCCGCATCGTATTGCTGCCGCAACCAAGGCCGCCGTCGGGCCGATAGGTTTTTTCGAAACGGGACCTGCCGATCACCCTCGCGCCGGCCTTGCTGAAGACGAACGGCGGATAGGCCATGATCGGACGCTCGTTCCGGACCAATCCGTCCGCGGTTACGTCGAACTGAGTCAGCACCCAACCCTCGAAACCCCAGCTAAGCGCTTCCTTCGGGAAGTCCCCCTCGCTTCCACCGAAATGAATCTGCTTTGGCGCCGAATCGACCAGCGCGCATTGACGCGCCGACAGGCCGGACTTCTCGAACGCCGAGTGCGCCGCTTCAGCGTTGCCGTTCGCCTCCTCGAGCGAGGCAAGGCGTATGAGCGCACCCACCCGCAAGGGGTCGTTCGGTGCCAGCGCGCTCTCTTCTCCGACCTCCCGGAGCAGTTGCCGCGTCTTCTTCTCGTCCTTTCGCCCGAGCGCATCGACAAGCGTCAGCCGGATCGCCGCCCGTGCCTCCGGATCGTTGAACCGCGGCTCTCCAAGGAGAGGCTCGACACTGCGCAGAAAGACACCCGGTCTCCAGCGATCCGCCTGATCGCTGCTCCAGATGAAGCGCGACAGCGTGACTCGCGCGATCGGTGTCACCCCGTTTGCATCAGCGATCGCAAGCGCCCGGCGTGCCAGGAGATTGGTTTCCTCGCGCCCCACCACCGAGTTGTTCATGATGGCGTACAGCAGCGGGACAATCGCCAATGCTGCCTTCCCCTGCGCCGCCTCTGCCGCCGCAAGCCGTGCCCGTTGCTTCGGCAGCGCCACTGCATCCGATTCGGCCGTGGTGGGCTGCAACGAAACCCCCTTGCCGATGAGCCACGCGTCGAGCCTGGAACCCATATAGTCGCCGATCGACGGTCGGGCGAACGCGGTCGAACACCGCATTTCAATTCGCACGCGATACCGGAAGAAAGGAGGGATCTTCTTCACCTGCTCAGATGTCCAGGACCAGCTTCGCGCCGCGCGCGCAAAGGCCAGGCCGGCAGCCCCACCCCCCGCGGCATAGACCGGCACGCTGGAGATGACGGTTCCGTCGTCTCCGATGCTGAACTCGATCACCGCCGCGTCATTGGGCGACAGTCCCGATTCACTGCACCCCGGCGGTTTCATCTGCACGCCCGTCGCGAAGATGCCATCTGGAAGCCGCCCGGCGCCCGTCATTGCCATATAGCGCCGCGCATCCTCCGTTCGTCCTTCGAGCAGCGCAGCAATGGAATAGTCGGAACGGGCCGTCACATCGTTGAGATCGGTCTTGCTGGTCAATCCACCCAGGAACTTCACCGCGTCGCCGGCGGCCAGTCGCGCCTCGGAGTATTTGCCGAGATTGAGCATCAGCTCGCTTCTAAGCGTAGCGAAAAGAGCCTTGCTCTTCGCATCGGTCTTCGTAGCCGCAAGGATCGCGTCGGCACGTGCGAGATCGGCCTTGGCACTCTCCGGATCGACGAAGGTTTCGCTCGTGATGAGGCCCCGCAGCGCCGCCAGGCGATCGGCCGGCGCAAGCCCCCCGATCGATTCGGCCATGCGATAATTCTCCGCCGCGCTGGCATAGTCGAGGCCGGACTCGGCGATTCGCGCGAGCTGTGAATAGGCTTCGTATCGATAGGCGGCGAGCGTCGGGTCGGAGACCGGCAGATCGGCGAGACCCGCACGAACCGCCACCACGGCTTCATCCATGCGGTTCAGCCTGTACAGCGCCGCCCCCGTGCGCACGCGCACGATCGCCACGCTTCGGTGGTTCCTGGTGCTCATCCGCTTTTCGAGCGTCTGCCAGGCGGCAAGGGCGCCTGCATCGTCACCCTTGTCCGCAAGCGCTGCCGCAGCGTCGAAATCCTGCTGGATAGTGGTTGCCGCCTGCTGCGCGACAACCGGCGGCGCTGCAGCAATCAATGCCGCGCTCGCAATTCCCACCTTAAGTATCCGCATGACATCCCCACCCCTCGCAGAATATGCGACGGAAATATTGCAGCGTAAAGAAGGGTTTCGCAAAAGCGCCAGAGGGTCTGTAAGCCGGGTTCTGTCCACCCTTTTCAGGGATGGGCGACCATTCCTCTAGGCCGGCATTTGCATGCCGGCTCAAGCAACCAACCCGGGCGACGGGCAGAAACGATGCCCCGGAACCGAAGTCCCATGCCGCCCCTATTCGGTCTTGCTCCCGGTGGGGTTTGCCGTGCCGCTCCTGTTACCAGTCGCGCGGTGCGCTCTTGCCGCACCCTTTCACCGTGGCGGGGCCGAAGCCTTCGCCGTCTGCTCTCTGTGGCACTTTCCCTGGGGTCGCCCCCGCCGGGCGTTACCCGGCACCGTCGTTTCGCGGAGCCCGGACTTTCCTCGGCACGCTGACGCGTGACGCGGCCGCCCGACCCTCTGGCAGGAGCCCCTTAGTCCAGCCAGGGCTGCGAACCAAACGAACTTTTAGCTGCTGCCCGCCGATAGGACCACGACGGTGCGTTCGCATTCTTTGCTTTGTCCGATGAGGAGTTTACCAACCGGAATCGTCAGAGGACAGAATCTTCGCTGCGCATGCAGGCGGCGGTAGCCGCCTGTCACGATGTCCGAGACGGCAAGAAGAACCTGAAAAGAGGCGCGGTCGTGGTCAGCCAAATCAATCAACTTCATGGTGACAAAGTCTTGGAAGCCGATCTTCCCGTGAAAATATTCGCGCCCATCGCGCCCTCTCCCGCCTTGCGCGACGACGAACCCTATGCGCGCGACGAGCTCCTCCATGAGATGTTCGAGGCAAGCTACCGTCGGCATTTCTCCCGTACCGCCGTCCGCCTGCTGGGTGACAACCTGGAAAACAGCCGGCGTGCCGCGCTCAGCTACCTTGAGTTGCACCAGCGGGCGTTGCGTTTCGCGCGGATGCTGCAGTCGATGGGCGTGCGACATGGCGATCGCGTCGTGCTCTGCCTTCCGCGCGGGCTCGACCAATATATGGCGATCCTCGGCACTCTGTGGTGCGGCGCCTGCTACGTTCCGGTCGACTGGGCCTATCCGCAGGACCGGATCGACTACATCATCGAGGACAGCGGCGCCGTCCTGGTCGTCACGGAGACGGAACGCGCCGCGGCGATGCCGATCCGCAGCCTGTCGGTCGACGCCATGCTGGGCGACCTCGCAGCGCTGGAGGCTGACTCGCTCGGCAGGCAGGAAACCGGGGCAAGCCCCGACGATCTCGCCTATATCATCTACACCTCAGGCACGACGGGCCGGCCGAAGGGTGTGATGATCACGCACCGCAACGCCTGCCATCTGGTCCGGTCGGAGAGCGCCATCCTGGCGCTCGACGGCAAGGACCTGGTCTTCGGCGGCTTCAGCCTTGCCTTCGACATGTCGGTCGAGACGATGTGGAGCGCGTTCTTCGTCGGTGCGGAACTGCTGGTCGCATCGGAAGCGCTGGCAAAGGCAGGGCCGGACATGGCGCTCGTGCTCGCGCGCGAGGCTGTGACGGTGTGGCATGTCGTGCCGTCGCTGCTCACCCTGGTCGATATCGACATGCCGGCGCTTCGCCTGCTGAATCTCGGCGGTGAGGCCTGTCCACCCGATCTCGTGGAACGATGGGCGCGACCGGGGCGGCGCATCCTCAATACCTATGGCCCGACGGAGACGACCGTCACCGCGACATGGACCGAGGTGCAGCCCGGGCGCCGGGTCACGATCGGACGGCCGCTACCCGGCTACACCGCATGGATCGTCGACGAAGCCTTGTGGCCGGTGGCGGCTGGTGCGGAAGGCGAACTGGTCATTGGCGGGCCTGGTGTCGGGGCAGGCTATGTCGGGCGGCCCGACCTGACGGCGGAAAAGTTCGTCCAGACCCCATTCGAGGGGCCCGACGGCCAGACCGCCCTCATTTATCGCTCCGGCGATCTCGTTCGCCTCGACGCGGTCGGCGATATCGAATTCATCGGGCGAATCGATACCCAGGTGAAGATTCGAGGTTTTCGCGTCGAGCTCGCCGAGATCGAGGCAGTCATCGCCGAGGACCCGGCGGTCGCCCAGGCGGTTGTCCATCTCTTTCGCGACGACGACGGCTCGGAATTCCTCGCGGCGTTCCTGGTGGCGCGCGCGAACGCCCGGATCGACCTCGACGACGCCAAGGCCCGGGTACGGGACCGGCTTCCCAATTATATGCGCCCGGCCGCCTATGAAATCCTGTCCTCGCTGCCGACCCTGCCGGCATCGGGCAAGGTCGACCGCAAGGCGCTTCAGCGTCCCGTCATGCTTGTGGACACGACACGCGAGACGGTCGAGCCGGCAACCCCGCTTGAAGCCACGCTTCACGCGATCTGGAGCGAGTCGTTCGCCCCACAAAAGGTTTCCGTTCTCGACGACATCTTCGAGGATCTGGGCGGGCATTCGCTGAAGGTCGCCCGTCTCGTTTCGGCCATTCGCACTGCCCCGGGGCTCGAGGGCGTCTCCATCCAGGACCTGTACGCTGCATCGAACATCCGCGCGCTGGCGACACGGATAAGCGGCCAGGCGCCCGTCGAGCAGTCCGAGGAACTGCCGTTCCACAGGATCGCCGCCTGGAAGCGCTGGCTGTGCGGATTTGCCCAGACGATCGCCTTGATTCCGATCTTCACGGTCGCCGGGCTGCAATGGTTCTTCCCCTATCTCGCCTATACCCGCATGGCCGATCAGGTGGATCGGGTGACGGCGCTGTTGCTGAGCGGCTTCAGCTTCGTCTTCATCCCCCCGCTGGCCATGATCGCGTCCGTCATCGTGAAATGGCTGGTGATCGGGCGATTCCGGGCGGGCGATTATCCGCTCTGGGGCAGCTATTATTTCCGCTGGTGGTTCGTTCGCCGCTTCTCCGAAGTGATCGCGACACCCTATCTCGCCGGCACGCCCATGATCCGCGTTTATTATCGGCTCCTTGGCGCGCGCGTCGGCACCGATGCCTTTATCGGACGCGGCAATATTGATGCGGCTGACCTGGTGACGATCGGCCCGCGGGCGATCATCAGCGATTATGCCATGCTGGCAACCAGCTCGGTCGAGCGCGGGTTGCTGCGGCTTGGATCGGCCGAGATCGGCGCCGGCGCCTTTGTCGGATCGATGGCCGTGGTCGGTCGTGGATCCGTCCTGGAGGAAGGTTCCGTGCTCGAAGATCTGTCCGCCTTGCCCGTTGGCGCCCGTATCCCCGCCGGCGAGCGCTGGGATGGATCGCCGGCACAGCGGGTCGGGACCGTTTCGCCGCTGGAGTCCGTCACGCCGGTATCGGCGTCCGGGCGCCTGCTGGTGAATATCGCACTCATGCTGGCGGCCCTGATCCTGCCGCTCGTCGCGATCCTGCCGATCGCGCCCGGCCTGGTCGCGATGATCGAAATCGACTGGCGCAGCGAAAGCTACACCTATCTCCTCATCTCGCCGATACTGGCGACCACTTACGTGCTGCTGATGTGCGTGCTCACCGTCGCGGCGAAGCGGCTGATCCTGGGACGGGTGAAGCCCGGGCGCTACGCGACGGACAGCTGGTTCTATGTCCGCTTCTGGTTCGTGCAGCAGATTAACGACCTCGCGCTCCGGCTGCTGCATCCGATCTATGCGACGCTTTATGTCGTGCCCTGGTATCGGGCGCTTGGCGTGAAGGTCGGGCGCCGCGCGGAGATTTCGACCGCGGCGGCAATCGTGCCCGACCTCGTCGATATCGGGGCCGAGAGCTTCATCGCCGACGCGGTGCTGTTCGGCGCGGCCCGAGTCGAGCCGGGCGCGATCCGGCTGGCCCATACCCGCATCGGCCGCCGGTCGTTCATCGGCAATTCGGCATTGCTGCCGACCGGCGCGACGATCGGCGATGGCGTGCTCATCGGCGTACTGTCCAAACCGCCCGAGGATGGCGGCGCGGAACGCCCCGACGGGACCTGGTTCGGGTCCCCGCCGATTTCGCTGCCGGTTCGCCAGACGGTCGGGCTGTTCGACGAAGGCGCGCGCTTCAATCCCGGCCCACGCCTGGTGATGACTCGCCTCGCGATCGAGGCAGTCCGCGTCACGCTGTCGCTCACGGTCTTCATCGCGCTGTTCAGCGTCCTGTTGTCGATCGTCGGCGAACTCGACGACCTGCGCAACGGCGGGCTGCTGATCCTCATCGCCTTCCCCTTCCTCTATATCGGCTTCGCGCTCGCCTGCGGGCTGGCGGTGGTCCTGCTCAAATGGCTCGTCATGGGAGTCTACAAGCCGACCACCCAGCCCTTGTGGAGCACCTTTGTATGGCGGACCGAACTGGTGACGGCGACCTTCGAGAATCTCGCGGTGCCGAACCTGCTTGAACCGTTGCGCGGCACGCCGTGGCTGCCCGCTTATCTTCGTCTTCTCGGCTGCCGCATCGGTAAGCGCTGCTATCTCGATACGACTGATCTCACCGAGCATGATCTCGTCACGATCGGCGACGATGTCGCGCTCAACGACCTTTCAGGGCTTCAGACTCATCTGTTCGAGGACCGGGTCATGAAGGTGAGCGGCGTGACGGTAGGCGACCGGGCGTCGATCGGCTCCTACGCGATCGTGCTGTACGACGCCGATATCGGCGCTGACGCGCAACTTGGCGATCTGTCGGTCATCATGAAGGGGGAGACCTTGCCTCCCGGCACATCCTGGGAAGGAGCCCCTGCCCGGCTTGCGCGATCGATCTGAGCCTGGCGATCCGACCATGGCGACCTGGCTTTCCGATACGCTGGACTCGTTGCCGCGCGCACCCGATGCGCCGGTCGCCTGGTCGGTCCGCCTCGACCGTCCCGCCGCGCCGACGATGGTGGCCCGTGCGAACCTGTCGCCGGATGACCTGACTGACCTCGCGAAGCGGCCCGACGCCGGATTGCGCGGTCTGCGGCGACGACTGGCTAAGCTGCTTGTCGCAACGGCAACCGGCCAGCACCCGGACCTGATACGGATCGAACGCTGGCGACATGGCGCCCCTATCGTCGCCGTGCCCGACGGCTGGCATATCAGTCTGGCGGGGCAATGGCCGTTCTGCGTCATAGCGCTCTCCCGCGACCCGGTGGGCATCGATGTCGAACCGCTCGCCACCGCCACCCTCCCCCTCGACCTGTTTACCCGTGCCGAGCATTCAGCTCTGAAGAACGAGGAGCCGGTCGAACGACTGTTCCGGTGGATCGCGAAGGAAGCGCACGCGAAGAGGCTGGGGCGGGCCAGCCTGGCCGACCCCGCCCGCATCGAGACATGGCGATCGCACGGAAATCTGCTGGTCCGGTGCGCTGACGGCACATCCCGCTGCGAAATCCGCATCCTGAACGACGCAGCTCACGCCCTGGCCATCGCGGCGGAAAGCTGACGGCGCGCCGTCGACTTTATTCCCCGCCAGCTTCACCGGCTCCGGCTAGACCGATCCGCTCGGATCGATCATCGGACCCGACATCTCGCGCGATCCGGGCGCACGGGTGAACGGCAGGGATCCGGTCTGCCGTTCGATCATGCGGTGGACAACCGGCGGTGCCGGCCCCTCGTGCAACGCCGCGAGGTCAGCGCTGTTGTCCGCATCCGCGTGCGTACGCCGCTGGTTGTGCCGCACATAGTCGAGCCAGGTCGCCACGTGATAGCGTTCGACCCAGAGCAGCGGATCGCCGAGATCGCGCAGCAGCGTCCAGTGCCGCGCACCATCGCGCCGACGGATTCGGCTGCGTTCGCCCATGACGCGCAGGAAGGTGACGATGTCCTTCTGCGCGATCCTGTATTCAATCGTGATCACCACCGGGCCGCTGCGCGATTCGATCGGGACAACCGTCTCCGGCTCGGTCCATCGGCTGAGGGGATCGAGGTTGAGCTGTTCCACCTGCGGCAGCGGGACCCGGAAGCCCAGCAGCGCGCCGGCGACCTGCACTACCGCCGCGACGAAGAGGGCGGTGGATACCCCGCGATCTTCCGCGATCACGCCGAACAGCCAGCTCCCGGCTGCCATGCCGCCAAAAGCCGTCATCTGGTAGAGTGCCAGGCCACGCGCCACGACCCAGCGCGGTGACGCCATCTGAACGGTCACGTTGAAGGTCGACAAGGACAGCACCCAGCCCGCACCGGCCAGCATCAGCGCCGGGATGGTCGCGGCCATGTAGGGGCTGGCGGCGGTCGCCGCCGCGCCGAGCGCGAGCGCGATCGCCCCGATCAGGACGATTCGTTCGTTGGAGAGGCGCTGCCGCAGCCGGCCGCTCGCCAGCGCGCCACCCACCGCACCGATGCCGAAACCGCCGAGCAGCACGCCGAAGGTCAGCGCGCCGCCGCCCATCAGGTCGCGCGCGATGAGCGGCATCAGCGCCGGTACCGCGCTCGCCGCCAGGCCGAAAAGGCCGGCGCGCACCATGACGACGCGCAGGTTGGGCGACATCGCGACGTAGCGCAGCCCTGCCCCCATCGCGACGCCGAGCCGCTCGCGCGGAAGCAGTCGCGGGGGGATTTCGGGTCGCCAGCGCGCGAGCACGACGATCAGTCCGACATAGCTCACCGCATTGGCCAGGAAGGCAGCCGCCGCCCCCGCCGCCGCGACGATCAACCCGCCGATCGCGGGGCCGACGCTGCGCGCAATGTTGAAGCCCATCGAGTTGAACGCGATTGCCCCGGGCAACACCGGCCGGGGCACCATGTCCCCCACCGAAGCCTGCCAGGCCGGCCCGTTGACCGCCGTGCCGCAGCCGATCAGGAAAGTGAAGCCGAGCAGCAGCCAGGGACTGAGCAACCCCAGCCAGGCACAGACGGCAAGCCCCGCCGATACGATCAGCATGAAGCTCTGCGCCCAGAGCATGACGAGCCGGCGGTCGAGATTGTCGGCGACCGCTCCGGCCCAGAGCGAAAGCAACATGATCGGCAAGGTGGTCGATGCCTGCACCAGCGCGACGAACTGTGGAGAGCTGGCCAGCGACACCATCATCCACGACGCACCGACCGACTGGATCAGTCCACCGAAATTGGAAGCCAGGTTGGCGATCCATACCTCCCGGAAGATCGGGATCGAGAAAGCCGAGGCTGGCCTGGCGGAGTCGGGCGCGGTGGCTGGCATGGCATGTCGTTGCGGCAAGCCGTCCGTGATGCCAAGCCTCGTCATGCCAGAATCGCCGCTGATCTTCCCGCCGGGAGGAGGCAGGGCTTCATCGCGCGCGGGATGCCTGAGCGACGATATCGGCGACAGTCAGTGACGGCCGCCTTCCGAACCCGGCCCCCGCGTTTCACATCGGATCGGCATCATCAAATCCGGCGACCGGATATCTAGTCGTCCCCGGCCGGCTTCGGCAGCAACAGCGCCAGCAGGATCGAGCGGCACTCGCCGTCGATCTCGCCGTCAAGCAGTTCCGGGCGGAACCGCCGCTGGAACGCCACCACCGCGGCGAGCTTGTCCGAAACGTCGTACCCGAACCGCTCGAGCGCGATCAGGAAGCCGGCGTCGGTCCACATCGGGTCCATCAGGTTCCTGGTCGGCCGCGGCAGGGCAAGGCGCAGCCGGGCAAGCCGGTTCCACGGGAACAGCTCGCCCGGATCCTGCTTCCGCAGCGGCGCGATGTCCGAATGGCCGACGACATTGCCGCGTGTGATGCCATGGCGCTCCTTGATCGTCGCGACCAGCGGCAGCAGCGCGTCGATCTGCTGCTCGGGAAACGGCGGATAGCCGAATTCATGGCCGGGATTGACGATCTCGATCCCGATGCTCGCGCTGTTGACGTCCTCGATCCCCCGCCAGCGCGACTTGCCGGCGTGCCAGGCGCGTTTGTCCTCGGCCACCATGCGCAGCACCGTGCCGTCCTCGGCGACCAGATAGTGCGCCGAGACCTTCGCTTCCGGATCGCGCAACCGGTCGATCGCCGTCTGCGCATCCTTCATGCCGGTATAGTGCAGGACGATCATCGAGATCCCCAGCGTCCGCTCGTCGAAATT
Organism: Sphingomonas sp. QA11; assembly: GCF_028473665.1. Classification (GTDB taxonomy): domain Bacteria; phylum Pseudomonadota; class Alphaproteobacteria; order Sphingomonadales; family Sphingomonadaceae; genus Sphingomonas; species Sphingomonas phytovorans. The sequence goes on from NZ_CP098774.1 coordinate 2,111,070, forward strand.
GGGCGACGGCGTGTCGATGATCGTCATGGTGTATCCCCTGCGCGTGCGGTCCTGATCGTGACGATCGCAACCCCGATCATCGCGATAGCACCGCCGGTCAGCATAAGCATGGTCGGTGGCGTGTCGAAATACCAGCCGGTCGCAAACACGGCGATCACCGGCGAGGCCAGGGTCAGCGGCGTGACGACACTGACCGGGTGGCGCTGCAGCAGCCACGACATCGCCCCCTGCCCCATCACCGACGATCCGACCGCTGAAAAGACGACCCAGCCGAACGTCTTCAGCGGAATATGGGGGATCGAGCGCATTGCCGCCGGTTCGACGGCGAGGGCGATCGTGCCGAGGATGATCGATCCCCAAAAGCCGATCCACGCATAGATGGTCAGCACGGGCACGCCGATCAGCCTGCGCTGGATCAGCGAGCAGATCGCCCAGATGAAGCTCGCCAGCGCGGTCAGCGCAAGCCCGGGAATTTCATTGACCATGGTCGGGTCGAACACCAGCAGGCCCACGCCGGCGACCGACAGGGCGATGCCGGCAATCCGCGGCAGGTGAATCTTTTCGCGAAACACGACAATCGCCAGCAACAGCGAGAACGGCACGCCCAGTTGCCCGGCGATGGCCAGCGCACCGACATTGTGAGTGATCGAAAGCGACAGGTTGGTCGCGACGTAGAAGGCGCCCCCCGACAGCATGCCGAGCACGGTCAGGGCCAACATCCGGCCGGCGATGATCCGGAGCGAGCCGAGGCAGACGAGCAGGACAAGCCCCTGCCGCAGGAAGCCGGCGGTCAGCGGCGCGATCTCGCTCACCGCCATCTTCACGGCAATGATGTTGAGACCCCACAGGATGTTCATCGCGGCCACGACGATCAGGTCGCGCGCGCCGAAACCTCTTGCCTGCCCCTCACCGGAAATCGCCTGCCCCATGACGGGCCGCTTGCGGCCTGTCCCTGCGAATGTAAACCGCCGATCAGACGGCGACGGCGGTCTCGCGTGCCGCCGCGCCGGTCGGCTCATAGAGTCCGCGGTAGCGCGGGCTCGGGCGGAACGCGCCGGTCTGCCCGATCACCGTCTCTCCCGCGCCGAGCACCAGCAGCGCCCCCGGCCGCGCCACCTCGGCCAGCCGGTCGAACACGCGGGTGCGCAGCGAAGCCGACAGGTAAAGCAACACGTTGCGGCACAGGATGATGTCGAACCGGCCGATCGGCAGCGGATCGGCGACCAGATTGAGCTTGCGGAACGAAATCTGGCGTACAAGCTCGGGCTTCGCGATCCAGTCGCCACCCACGGGATCGAACCATTGCATCATCCGGCGGATCGGCAGGCCGCGCTGGATCTCGAACTGCGAATAGCGCCCGGCACGAGCTCGCACGAGCGCTGCTTCCGAAACGTCGGTCGCGACGATCTCGGGCGAGACCGCGCCGGTCCCCGCGTCGCGCTCGGTGAACAGCATTGCCAGCGACAGCGGCTCCTGGCCGAGCGAGCAGCCGGCCGACCAGATACGGATGCGACGGCTGAGGCCCTCGGCACGCATCGCATCGACTGCGTCAGCGATCATGTCGAGCACCGCCGCGTCGCGGAAGAAGGAGCTTTCCTGGTTGAGCAGCGCGTCGACCACCAGGTCGCCAACGCCGGGCGAGCGCAGCACTTCGCCGACCAGTTCGTCGAGCGTCTCGTGACCGCGATCGCGCATCAGCGGCTTCAGCGCGGTTTCGATGCGCCATTCGCGATTGGCCGCGATCTGCTGGCCCGTGCGCGATTCGAGCAGGGCGGCAAGCACGTTGAGGGCGCCCGCGGGCCGCGTATGGGGTGCAGGCATCAACATCCGGGCCTCCGGCGCGACGCCACCATTTTTCCGATATCCGTCGGCGGCATGATCGCGCAGGCTGTGCCGTTGGTCGCCACCGCGCCCGGCATACCCCACACGACCGAGCTCGCCTGGTCCTGCACCACGACGCTGCCGCCGCGGTCGACGATATGCTGTGCCCCGTCGGCGCCGTCGCGGCCCATGCCGCTCAGCACGATGCCCAGCGCGCGAGACCCGAACACTTCGGCAAGGCTGTCGAACATCGGGTCGACCGACGGCATGCACCCGCTCTTCGACGGATCGCTGGAAAGCCGGATGGCGGCACCGTCGCTGGTGCCGACGCAACGGATATGCGCGGTTCCTGAAGCGATGATCACCCGGCCCGGACGGATTCGCATATGATCGGTCGCGACATCGCAGGGCCGACGGGCCAGGACCGCCACCTGTGCCGCGAAATAGGGCATGAAGCTGTCGGGCAGATGCTGGGTGATCAGCATCGGCAGTTGGAAGCTCGACGGAATCTCGCGGAGCAACAGGCTCAGGGCGTGGATGCCGCCAGTCGAGGCGCCGATCGCCACGATATCGAATCCGCCGCCAGCCCGATCGGTCGCGAGCGGCATGTCCCCCGGGGAGGCGTGCGTGGTCTCGAACAGGCGAGTCAGCTTCTCCTCGAGCACCGCCGAGAAACGACCCGCAAAATCCCCGATATCGGGCTTCACCAGCGTATCGGCCGCGCCGAGCGACAAGGCCTCGATCGTCGCCGCGGCGCCGTCGCCGCAGGCCGACGACACGACCAGCACCTTGGCCCCCGCACTGGCCGCGATCAGATCAGGCAGCGCGGTCAGGCCGCTCATGCCGGGCATCTCGATATCGAGCAGGATCCCGTCGACCTGCTGCGCCTGAAGAAAGGCGAGTGCCGCCTTCGCATGCGGCACGGCGCCAGCCACGGCGAACTTGCCGCTAAGGTCGATCGCGCGGGCGATCACTGCGCGGGCGACCACCGAATCATCGACGATCAGGATGCGCGGCCGGTCCCGGCTCTCGACGAGCCGACCAGTGGCGAGGGGTGATCCCAGGGACATTGCCGACAGCCCTTTCAGGCCATGCCGACGATCTGAAGCTTGCTCTCCAGCGTCTCGCGATCGAACGGCTTCATCACATATTCGTCGGCACCCGCCTCGATCGCGGCACGGATATGCGCCATGCCGTTCTCGGTGGTGCAGAAAACGACCTTGGGCCGGTGCGACAGGCTGCTGTCCCGCAGCGCGCGCAGGAAATCCATGCCGCTCATCACCGGCATGTTCCAGTCGAGCAGCACCACGTCGGGGGTCGACGCCAGGCAGCTGTCGAGCGCCTCGCGCCCGTCGCCCGCCTCGGAAACCTGGAAGTTGAGTGTCTCCAGGATGTGCCGCGCCACCTTCCGGATCACCTTGGAATCGTCCACCACGAGACACGTCTTCATCGATTCATACCCCGTTCCCGCCCCTTCAGGCGGCCTGTCTGCCGTAAATACATGAGCTTCGGGTTAATTCGTTTCATGCCGCGATCGCCGCGAGGCCGGGCACCAGCGCGCGCAGGTCGATCGCCAGGATCGGCTCGCCCGCCCGCTCGACGATGCCGCAGCCGGTCGCCCGCCAGCCCTGATCGAGCATGATCCCCGGCGAGAGCGGCGCGAGATCGAACGGCGCCACATCCTCGAGGGAATCGACGAGGATCGCATAATGATGCCCCTCGACGAGCGTGATGACCGCGCGCGTCGCCGCGATATCGGGTGGCGGCAGTCCCAGCACGGCATGGGTGTCGATCACGGTCACCACCCGGCTGCGGAGCGCGGCGAGGCCCCGCACCTGCCGGTCGGCGCCGGGAACGGGCACGACCGCGCCGATATCGACGACCGATTCGACCTGCCGGGATTCGATGGCCACGGCCCGGCCGGCGATATGCGCGATGAGGAACAGGTCGGGCATCAGCGGCCTCCAGCCGACTGGGCAAGGGCGGCGAGCAAGCCGTCCCGATCATAGCGATAGATGCTTGTGTCCGCCGCGTCGTCGACGGCGCGGTCGCGGCGTAGCCTGACCACCGGCACGTCGCGGTGCGCTACCGGCGGCGAGGCCCCCATGGTCAGCACCACCGCCGCGATCTCCCCCGCCTTCAGCTTGGTCGCGACACGATAGCCGGCGCCTTCGAGCACAGGCTTCAGGAACGTCTTCATCCAATCGGATTCGGCGCCGTCGATCAGGCACACCGGCGGCGTGCCGGCGCCGAGGTCGGCCCCGTGGGTCGCGAACAGCCAGTGGAGGTCGAGCAGTTCGATCTGGTCTCCGTCGATCGAGACGACACCCGCCACCGGCCCGGCTTCCCTGGCGGGAACCACCGTGTCGGGCAGGCTGACGATGTCGAGCGCTTCGCCGATGGCATATCCGATCTCCGCGTCGCCATCGCGCAGCCGCAGCACGGAGACGGATGGACGACGATCCCATTCGCCCTGCACCGCCAGCGGAATGATCCGGCCCTCGACCGAAAGCCGCAGCCGCCCGCCCGAGAAGCGAATCGAATCCACCGGCACCGGCTCGATCCGGTCGATGATCGTCAAGGGTACAAGGCGGCGCACGCCGTCGAGATCGTCGAACAACAGGGCCGACACGGTCGGCGCCTGCGCCTCCTCGATCACGTCGTCGACCGCGACCTCGCGCCCGAACTGAAGCCCGGCGACCGTCGCGATGCCGGCGCAATCGAGCAGCAGCATCGGCAGCCCGCTGTCAGGCAGGGTCTGCCCCGCATAGACGCCGGTCGCCATCACCGCAGGCGCCGCCGGCTTGATCACCAGTTCCTCATGGTCGAGCACTGAATCGACCGCCAATGCATAGCTGCCGCCCGGGACACCGACGATCACCAGCATTCCCGCGTCGTTGCCCCCCGGAAGGCCCAGCAGCCCACCCAGATCGACCAGCGGCATGCGGCGGTCGCGCACTGTCGTGGCGGCCGTGCCGCCGAGCATGTCGACCCTGATCGCATCGCCGCCGACGCGGACGATCTCCTCGATCGCCTGGCGCGAGATCGCGAAACGCTGGCCGCCCACGCCCACGCCGATCGTCGCGATGATCGACAGCGTCAGCGGCACATGGATGCAGAGACGCAACCCCTTGCCGGGCGTGTTGGAAAGCTCGATTCGACCGCCGATCTGCTCAACATTGGCGCGGACCACGTCCATGCCGACGCCACGCCCGGAAATCGCGGTAACTGAATCCTTGGTCGAAACGCCCGGCTCGAACACCAAAGCGAGCTTCGCCTTCTCGCTCAGCGCGTCCAGTTCCTTCGTGCTGCGCCCGCCGCTCCCGGCGATCTTGGCGATCAGCCGGTCGGTGTCGATACCGCGCCCGTCGTCCGCGATCTCGATGATGATCTGGTTGCCCGATTGCCGCGCGGACACGGTCAGCCGCCCATTTTCGCGCTTGCCCAGCGCCCGCCGCTCGGCCGGTGCCTCCAGGCCATGGTCGATCGCGTTGCGGACGATATGGACGAGCGGGTCGCGCATCATCTCGATCATCTCGCGATCGAGTTCGACGTCGCTCCCCTCGACATGCAGCGTCACCGACTTGCCAAGCTCGGCCGCCGTGTCGCGCACCATGCGCGGCAGGGCGGAGAACAGCGCATCGATCTTCTGCATGCGCGTGCGAGTGACAGTATCCCGCATCTCCGCAACGGTGAGCGAAAGGCGTTCCAGCGCGGCTTCGACCGTTGGATCGGCGCCGTCGTCGCGCAGCCGCCGGGCCAGCTCGTTACGGGCAAGCACCATGTCGGACATGCCGCTCATCATCCGGTCGAGCAGGTCGACGTTCAGCCGGACGCTCCGGGCGGGGTTGCGCGAGGCGATCGGGACCGCCGCCTGGGCCGGCACCGCCGCGCCTTCCTCGAGCGCGACGATCAGCATTTCCTCGCCGGTATCGTCGAGCGGCACGCCGGCATCGATCGCCTCGACGATCTCGCCGATCCGGTCGACGATGGCGAGGACTGCATTGACCAGCCTCGTATCCGGTATCCGGTCGCCTGACCGCACCGCGGCGAGCACATCCTCGGCGGCATGGCTCAACCGCGCGAGACGCGGCAGGTCAAGGAAGCCGCAGCTTCCCTTGACCGTGTGCACGAAGCGGAAAATGGCATCGAGCCGGTCGCGATCGTCGGGGGAGGCCTCCCACGCGACAATCTCGCCCGAGAGCGCTTCAAGCGTCTCGCGCGTCTCGGCGATGAATTCCTGAAGAAGATCGTCCATGGGCCCCCGGGGATGCCCGGCGACCATGGCAAGGATTGGTTAAAGGGGCGTTTAATCGGGAGGCGGTTTAAGCCGATCCCCAGCCCTTTTATGAATTTATAAGGGCCCTTTTATAATGCCCGCCCCTCCCTTTCAGGGGAGGGATTAGGGATGAGGCAGTGGCGAGCGGGGCTCGATGCCCCGCTCGCCGCTTCGACCTTCGTGAAGCGACTCTTTATCTCAGGGCAAAGACGCCCCCCATCCCCTGAAAAGAGGAGAGGTCAAATAGGCCTCACTCCGCCCGGAACGCCGCCCCGAACAGCAGCACCGGTTCCGCGGGATCGGAAACCTGCACCGTCCCCCCGCCCTCGGCGACCAGCGAATGGACCAGATAGGCGGCCGCAGCGCGTGGCGTGATCATCGTATCGCCCTGCTGGCCGCTTTGCAGCGTGGTGCGAAGCTCGTTGTCGAGCACGATGCGCGGCCCGTCGGCGCGCACCACGATCTCGACCTGCCCCTCGACCACTTCGGCCCCGACGTCGAGCTGGCCGCCCCGGATCAGCGCATCCCCGCCGATCAGTGCCAGGTTGAGCAGTACCTTGATCGCCGCCTTGGGCAGGGTCGCGTCCTCGACCAGCCAGCCGAGATTGACCCGGTGATTGTCGCCGAACAGCCCCTCGATCGCCGCCCGCGCCTCGCGCGAATCGACCGTCTCGCCAAATCCGCCCGCCGCGCCGAACGCCAGGCGGAAGAATTTCAGTTTGTTCGCCGATGCCTTGGCGCTTTCCGCGAGCAGCTCCAGGCAACGTTGCCGCATTTCCGGATCATGCTCGTCGGCAAGCAGTTCCAGGCCGTTGTTGAGCGCCCCCACCGGGCTCAGCAGGTCGTGGCACAGGCGCGAACAGAGGAGACTCGCGAAATCGACCGGGCTGATGGTCATGGAATGGATATGCTCCGGGCAAATTGGCTGTCGCTCTTCTGGCGATGCCGGCGCTCATGCGCAAGTCGCACACATGCATCACGATGATGTGCCTTGCCCCCACTCCGGGTCAGTCCCCGCTGCCTCCCCGGGCCGTCATCCCATCGATTTCCGTACATCGACGAGCAGATTGTCGTACCGCAGTCGCGTTCTGGCTATGACAGCGTTGAAAAGTGAAGGCAGATCATGACCGAAGATGAAGCCACGTTAGGCCCATACCTGCAGCCTGGAACTCCCGTTCGCTATGACGGTCTTGAGCAAGGTGACTCGGAATACGGGGTCGTTGTCCACTGCTGGCTCGACGACGAAATCAACGCCTATGACTGCTATGTCGCCTTCTTCGGCAACGAGGAGCCGGCCGGGAAGCCTCCCGAAAAACCATACATCCTACGCTACGCCTCGACGTCACTGACGGTCAGCCGCTTATAGGCTGATTGAGTCTGGACCCTAGACTGCGTGGACAAATTCCTCACCGCGAGACCCATCGTCAGTCGAGCGCCCATTTCAACAGCGACGCATCAACAACGTCATGCCCCATATGACGAATGAAGGCCTCTCGCAGGCCTTGTTTGTGCTTTTGCCATTTTGATGGATCATCTTTCGGATCCATGCCGTCGGCCATGAAGAGCCAGTCGACAAACTGATCAGCGGTAACCGGACCGCTTTCAGGGATGAAGTCGTCTATGTGCGAAGGTTGTCCATCGACGATACCTCCACACCATCCGCGTCCAACGCACACTTCATCCATCAGGGCATTGTAGCCGGGCTTCTTATCCATCAGCGGCAAGCTATCAGCACACGTGACCAACGGTAAAGATGAACCGCTCCGGGTTTGCCGGAGGCTCCAACTCCTGAGAAGGTGGAGCCTGTATGAGCAAGACGACGAACAAGTTTGCACCTGAGGTCCGCGAGCGAGCGGTACGGATGGTGCTGGATCACGAGCACGATCACCCGTCGCGATGGGCAGCGATCATATCCATTGCCGAGAAGATCGGTTGTTCAGGCCACACGCTGCTGGAGTGGGTGAAGAAGGCCGAGGTGAACAGCGGCAAGCGGGCGGGCGTCCCGACCGAGGTTGCCGACAAGGTGAAGGCGCTGGAGCGCGAGGTCCGTGAGCTGCGGCAGGCCAACGAGATTCTGCGCAAGGCGTCGGCATATTTTGCGCAGGCGGAGCTCGACCGCCCGTTCCGGCGATGATCGCTTTCATTGACGATCACCGCGATGCCTATGGGGTCGAGCCGATCTGCCGCGTTCTGCCGATCGCCCCATCCACCTATCACGAGCGCGTCGCGCAGCGACAGGATCCGACACGCCTGTCGGCGCGGGCGCAGCGCGATGTCGCCTTGAAGCCGGAGATCGCGCGCGTATTTGCCGAGAACTTCGCGGTCTACGGCGTACGCAAGGTCTGGCGGCATATGATGCGGGAGGGCTTTCCGATAGCGCGCTGCACCGTGCAACGGCTGATGCGCGAGATGGGCCTGGCAGGGGTGATCCGGGGCAAGCCGGTGCGCACGACCATCAGTGACAAAGCGGCGCCGTGCCCGCTCGATCACGTCAATCGCAGGTTCTACGCGCCAGCGCCGAACATGCTGTGGGTGTCGGACTTTACCTATGTCGCGACCTGGGCGGGGTTCGTCTACGTCGCCTTCGTCATCGATACCTACGCCAGGCGGATCGTCGGCTGGCGGGCCAGCAGGACGGCGCATGCCAGCTTCGTCCTCGATGCCCTGGAGCAGGCGCTTCACGATCGCCGGCCGGCCCATCGGGGCGGCCTCATCCATCACAGCGATCGGGGCTCGCAATACGTGTCCATCAAATACACCGAGCGCCTCGCCGAGGCCGGGATCGAACCCTCGGTCGGCAGCGTCGGTGACAGCTATGACAACGCTTTGGCCGAGACGATCAACGGCCTCTACAAGGCTGAGGTGATCCACAGGCGCGGGCCGTGGCGCAGCTTCGAAGCCGTCGAATACGCCACGCTCGAATGGGTCGACTGGTTCAACCATCGCCGGCTGCTGGAGCCTATCGGCAACATCCCGCCTGCCGAAGCCGAAGATCAATATTATGCTGCCGCAAGCAACCTCGATATGGCAGCGTGACTCACAACCCAAGGCCTCCGGCAGACCCGGCGCGGTTCAAGACCGGATCGCAAATGACATTGACGAGGTCTGGATCAATTGATTCAAGACTGCTTTTTGGAGGCAGGCTTGAGCAGGAGCGATCTCACAGAAGCGGAATGGCGCGCTCTGAAGGGCTTGCTGCCCATCGTGCCTGGAAACCGTGGTCGAGGCAGGCCGCCCGAACAGAACCGCTCGATCATCAATGGCATCCTCTGGCGACTTCGTTGCGGCGCTCAGTGGCGCGACGTGCCGCCCAAATATGGCAGTTGGAACACCATCTATCGGCGGTTCCGGTGATGGAGCGAAGCCGGGGTCTGGGAAACCGTGGCGGTGACGCTGGCCGAGATCATGGCGGATAGCGGCCACTACAGCATCGACAGCACCACCGTTCGCGCCCACGTCTCGGCAGCGGGCGGAAAAGGGGGGCTCATCGACGCGCTCTTGGCCGCTCGCGGGGCGGGTTCACCAGTAAACTTCACTGTCTGGCTGATGCCCTCGGAAGACCGCTCGCCTTCCACCTGACGGTCGGTGAGGCAGCAGACTGCAAGGCGTATGATGACCTCATCGGCCTGCCAGAGCGGGCACCGGTCGCGCTGCTTGCCGACAAGGGTACGATGCTGACGCCATCCGTGCCGACCTTGCCGAACGGAAGATCGAGGCCGTCATCCCCGGCAGATCAAACCGCCGTGTGAAAATCGAGTATGACCGGGCGCTCTACAAGCAGCGGAACCGCATCGAACGCATGTTCGGCCACCTCAAAATCAACCGGGCCATCGCCACCCGCTATGATCAATTGGCCAACAGCTTCCTCGCTATGGTCCATCTTGCCACGGCCAGATACTGGCTCAAATTTGTCCACGCAGCCTAGGAGCTTGCCTCTATCATCGATCCGGACCGCAATCGAAGGATGGACCGCGCGAATCAGACCTGCGATAGAATTACGGCGCCAGTCCATCAATGGTAGGGACGCCGTTGCAACTCCACAAATGTAAGCGAGTTTCATTACATTCCCAGCGTCCACTTGGAATTCTGGCGACGGTCCGCTCAATTGAACTAAAGGTACCCAGCGGTGGCGTAACTGAGTAGGTGCCCTACTCTCAGCGGCTTGGCGCAGTGCCGAAGGAGCGGCACCGGGCTTTGGATGCACCTGCAACGGTGTAAGGTTGCCTCATGAGAATGAAAACCGCAGACCTTTCCCTCGACGGCGATTTCTTTGACCTTCTCGTCGGCAGCTACGCCCGCCTCGTCGGCACACCTCTCAACCTGGAGAACCAAGGTCCCGATTGGCTCTACGACCACGCCCCCTTTGCATTGCTCGCACACAATATGGAGGTCGACCCTCGCTTCATCTACGCCAATCGCACCGCCCAGGCTTGCTTCGAATATCATTGGGACGAATTCGTCATCCTGCCCTCGCGCCTGTCAGCCGAAGCGCCCGACCGCGCCGCGCGCCAGCGGTTGCTGGACGAGGTTTCACGCAAGGGCCTCATTGCGGACTATGCCGGGATACGCATCGCGAAGTCCGGCCGCCGCTTCCAAATCGAAAATGGAATCATCTGGCAGTTGATCGACGAAACCGGCAACCTGCACGGCCAGGCCGCGACCTTCTCAGTGTGGCGAGACATCTGAGGCAAGCCGTCCGCATCGCTTAAGCATCCGGCATCGATTCAACCCTCGGCGAAACCATACCATCCTCGTCCCATGAAGAGAGGACGCCCCACCCGCTACGACCCCGCCTTTGCCCAGCAAGCACGCCTGCTCTGCCGGCTCGGCGCCGACAATGCCGGTCTGGCCGAGGTGTTTTCGGTGAGTATCGCCACCCTGTACCGCTGGCTCGATCGATATCCTGAGTTCGGTCTCGCGGTCGCGATGGGCCGGGGCGACCATGCCGGGCTGGCGGAACCGACCATGTTCCGGCGCGCGGTCGGCTATGATTATCTGGCCGAGCGCGTCTTCGGCCGCAACAGCGCCACGCCCCGCCATGTCGACTGCCGGCGCCATATCCTCGCCGATCCGAAGGTCGCGCTTCGCTGGCTGCGCAATCGCCAGCCGGAAGAGTGGCGCCCCAAACCCAAGCGGGTCCGCCCCACCCGCACACCGGATTGACCCGCCAGTTCCCTTGACCGCCCCATCGACACGGTCACCTACCCCATTCACCTCGATGCCAACGCATCGGTCAGCTCACCCTGCCAGCTCGAACCCCGCCAGCGATGAACAGCGCCCAATTCATGCCTGCGCATTCGTGACGGCCTGGAAGAGCGACAATCGCCGCAATCAATTCTCATAAATAGGGAAATGGACCATGGCTATTGCGGTACGATCACGCGACATCATGACGATGAGGTTCGGCACGCCCGATGTGGCGAAGCTGCGTTGTCTGCCTCATTACTCAGGCCATAGCGGCGCGATCCGTGAAAATCGGGGTCGACATTGGCTGGCGAAAATCCCGCTTTACTGCGCAATTTTCATGGAACCCCATGCGTTTTACTTTACGCATCTTCGACGGCAAGCCCAACCGCCTCGAATGCCCCGACACGATCCGTCCGCCACAACCGGGCTTCGCGCGCCGTCAGGATCAGCCACAGCGCCCCGTCCCCCATCGCCTGCGCGGCATCGCGCGCCGAAGGCACTGGCTCGCCGGAGGGATGCGAGTGATAATGACCGATCAGTTGCGGCCCGCCACCGCGCGCGCGCCGATGGGCCGCGAACAGCGCGACCGGATCGATCTCGAACGCCCGCGCCGGCTCCGGCGCCACGTTCGTGCAGGCTTCGACAACCTCGATCAGCGTCGCGGTGCCGAACAGCAGCCCGCAAACCTCCGCATGCGGGGAATTTTCCGCCTCGGTTAGCAGTCTCGCCAGGAGAGTGCTTGAAATTCCGTACCCCATTCCCACATCGCTACGGCATGGATCGGGGGGTTACAAATATCGAAGCGCGCATCTCGGACGAGGCCGGTGGCTGGCGTCTCGATCGCGCTCTGGCGGATGCCGTGCCGACCATGTCACGCGAACGCCTGAAGGTCCTGATCGCCTCGGGTGCGGTCAGCGACGAAGCCGGCGCCCTCGCCCGCGACCCGTCGCGCAAGGCGCTCGCCGGCAGCATCTTCACCGTCGCCGTCCCGGCGCCCACCCCCGCGCACAACGAGGCGCAGGATATCGCGCTGGACATCGTGTTCGAGGACGATCACCTGATCGTGATCGACAAGCAGCCCGGGCTGGTCGTCCACCCGGCGGCGGGCAATCTCGACGGGACGCTGGTCAACGCACTGCTCCACCATTGCGCCGGGCGCCTGTCGGGCATCGGCGGCGTGGCCCGGCCGGGCATCGTCCATCGCATCGACAAGGACACGTCAGGCCTGATGGTCGCGGCCAAGACCGACCGGGCGCATGAGGGCCTGGCGAAGCAGTTCCACGACCACAGCATCGATCGCCGCTACAAGGCGATCGTCACTGGTCGCCCCGTGCCCGCCGCGGGCACCATCGACGCGCCGCTCGCGCGGTCGCCGGCGAACCGCAAGAAGATCGCGATCCAGCCGCACGGCAAGCGCGCCGTGACTCACTACACGACGCTGGAACGGTTGAAGGAGGCTGCCCTGGTCGAGTGCCGCCTCGAGACCGGGCGCACCCACCAGGTCCGCGTCCACATGGCGTCGATCGGGAATCCCTTGATCGGGGACCCGACATATGGCAGAACAAAACCAGTCCACCGGCCATTATTGGAAACGTTGGATTTCCGCCGACAGGCATTGCACGCGGCCCGGCTGGGGTTCATTCACCCCGTCGAAAGCAAGCCTATGGCATTCGATAGCGAAATGCCTGCCGACATGCAGGAACTGTTCGATAGACTCTACGGTTAGGTTCAAGCGCGCGTCGCCTCTTTATAGGGACCGCGCTCAGGTAAGGGAGATTTGATCATGGCAAGCGGCAGCAACGTCCCGGCGACGATCCCCGCACTCGGTGGAGAGGCAAGCCTCAACCGCTATCTGTCCGAGATCAAGAAGTTTCCGATCCTCGCGCCCGAGCAGGAATATATGCTCGCCAAGCGCTTCGAGGAGCATGGCGACACCGACGCGGCGGCGCAACTCGTCACCTCGCACCTCCGCCTCGTCGCGAAGATCGCGATGGGTTATCGCGGCTATGGCCTGCCCGTGTCCGAGCTCATCTCGGAGGGCAATATCGGCCTGATGCAGGGCGTGAAGAAGTTCGAGGCCGATCGCGGCTTCCGTCTCGCGACCTATGCGATGTGGTGGATCCGCGCCTCGATCCAGGAATTCATCCTGCGCTCGTGGAGCCTGGTGAAGATGGGCACCACCGCCGCGCAGAAGAAGCTGTTCTTCAACCTGCGCCGGATGAAGTCCAAGCTCGACGCATTCGAGGACGGCGATCTCAGCCCTGAACATCTCGCCAAGATCGCCAAGGATCTGGGGGTGACCGAAGAAGAGGTCACCAGCATGAACCGCCGCATGTCGATGGGCGGTGACACCTCGCTCAACGTGCCGATGCGCGAGGATGGCGAGGGTCAGTGGCAGGATTGGCTCGCTGATGACGCCCCCTTGCAGGACTCGGTCGTCGCCGACGCTCAGGAGGCCGACGTGCGCCACGACATGCTCGTCTCGGCGATGGACGACCTCAACGAGCGCGAGAAGCACATCCTGACCGAGCGCCGCCTGACCGATGATCCCAAGACCCTTGAGGAACTGAGCCAGGTTTATGGCGTCAGCCGCGAGCGTGTCCGCCAGATCGAGGTGCGCGCGTTCGAGAAGTTGCAAAAGGCGATGATGCGCCTTGCCGGCGACAAGCGGATGCTGGTCGCGGCCTGAACGCGTGGCGGGTGCTGACGCGGTCGTCGTCGGCGCCGGCGCGGCCGGGATCGCCGCTGCGCGGCGGCTCCAGGAGGCTGGGCTTGATGTCCTGCTGGTCGAGGCGGGCAACCGCCTCGGCGGCAGGGCGTATAGCGTGCGTATCGAGGACATGACGGTCGATCTGGGCTGCGGCTGGCTCCACTCGGCCAGACGCAATCCGTGGACCGAGCTCGCCGGGCACTATGGCTTCACCGTCGATCGCTCGCCCGCCAACTGGAGCACGCAGTGGCGCGACCTCGGCTTCCCCCCTGCCGAGCGCCATGCCTATCACGAAGCATGGATGCGCTGGGAGGAAGCAGCCCATGCCGCGCTCACTGGCCCGGACCAGCCCCTTTCCGCGTTCATCGCCCCCGACGATCCCTGGCGCCCGCTGATCGATGCTGTCTCGGGCTATGTCAACGGCGCGCCGCTCTCGCGCGTGTCGCTCCACGACTGGGCCGCCTATGAGGATTCGGCGACCGAGGACAATTGGGCGGTCCGCGAAGGATATGGCACGCTGGTCGCCCGCCATGCCGAGGGGCTTGCCGTCCGGCTCGACACCATCGTCACCTGCATCGACCATCGCGCGCAAACGGTGCGCGTCGAGACCAGCCGCGGCACCATCGAAACCCGCCGCGTCATCGTCTGCGTACCATCGACGATGCTCACCGGGGAACGCATCACTTTCGATCCGCCTCTGCCCGACAAGCACGCGGCGGCCACCGCGCTCCCGCTGGGTCTGGCCGACAAGCTCTTCCTGCACGTTGACGGAACCGACCTGCCTGATAACGGCCACCTCATCGGCAACCCATACAGCGCCTGTACCGCAAGCTATCGTCTCGGCCCGTTCGGCCTGCCGCTGATCGAGTGCTTCTTCGGCGGAGACTGTGCCGAAGCGCTCGAAACCGATGGTGACGGCGCGGCAGCCGATTTCGCGATCAGCGAACTGGTCGCCCTGCTCGGCAGCGACTGGCGCGCGCGCCTCATCCCCGTCGCCGCGACCCGCTGGCGCGCCGAGCCGCATATCCACGGCTCCTATTCCCACGCCCATGTCGGTGCCGTACCGCAACGCGCCGTGCTGGCGGCCCCGGTCGAGGACCGGCTGTTCTTCGCCGGGGAGGCCTGCTCGACTCATGATTTCTCCACCGCCCATGGCGCTTTCCAGACCGGCGTTGCGGCGGCAGACGCAGTGATCGGAACGCTCCCCTTTCGAAGCCGGTTTACCGCGCCCGCGTCCCTCGCCTAGAAGCGCAGAATGAGCGACGAACGGGGGCCGCCATCGGAATTCGGGGCTGCCCCCGCGGCGCGGTCTCCCGGCGTGCGAGCCGGTTCGATTCAACCAGGCGCCCGACCTTTGCTAGGGGTCCAGGCCGCCACTACGGAACCAGTGCCCGACATGCCTCGTCGTCGTTCATTCCTGCGCCGTCTCGTCGGCTGGTTCTTCAAGGCGATCGGCGCCTTCGTCCTGCTGTCGCTGCTGATGGTGCTGCTCTATCGCTTCGTACCGCCGCCGGTCACGCTGACCATGCTCGGCGACGCGGTCGCTGGGCATGGCATCACCAAGGCCTGGATGCCCCTCTCCCGCATCGATCCCGACATGCCGCGCGCCGCGATCGCGGGGGAAGATTCGGGTTTCTGCACTCATCATGGCTTCGATATCGCTGCGATCGAGAAGGCGTACCAGCGCAACGCGCGCGGGGGCCGAATCCGTGGCGGCTCGACCATCAGCCAGCAGACCGCGAAGAACGTCTTCCTGATCCAGGGCGGCGGCTATGCGCGCAAGGCGCTCGAGGCCTATTTCACCGTCCTGATCGAGACGATCTGGGGCAAGAGGCGGATCATGGAGGTCTATCTCAACGTCGCGGAGACGGGCATCGGCACGTACGGCGTCAACGCCGGCTCGATCCGCTATTTCGGCCATGACGCGTCGACGATGACGCCTGCCGAGGCAGGCCGCATCGCCGCCGTCCTGCCACTCCCCAAGAAGCGCGCCGCCATCGACCCGCGCGGTTTCACCCGCCGGCACGGCAACACGATCTCGCGACGGGTCGGCGTGGTCCGCAACGACGGCCTCGACGCCTGTCTGCGATAGCCGCTCCTCTCCCGGATAAGCGGGAAAATGCCGCGCCGCGACCTTTGGACGTTCCCTTAAAAGGGCAGCTTGAACCCCGGCGGCAGCGGGATGCCGCTGGTCATCTTGGACATTTCAGCGCTCGACGCTGCATCCGCCTTCGCCTTGGCGTCGTTGAACGCAGCGACGATCAGGTCTTCAAGCATCTGCTTCTCGCTCGCCGCGAGAAGCGATTCATTGATATCGACGCCGATGATCCGGCCCTTGGCCGAGGCCTTGACCTTGACCAGCCCGCCACCGGCCGCGCCCTCGACCTCGATCGCGTCGAGACCGGCCTGCGCCTTGGTCAATTCGGCCTGGACGTTCTGCGCCATGGCCATGATGTCTTCGATACTCTTCATCATACGCTCCGTTGTGCCGCCATCAGGCGGTCGAGTTCGCTTTCGGGAAATTCGGCATCGGGAAACGTCTCGAACGCCGCCTTGACGACCGGCGTGTCGAGGATGGCGGCGCGCATCGCCTCGCGCTTCGCCTCTTCCACCTCGCGGATCGTCGGCTCGCCCTGCGCGTCCTCCGACGTGACCTTCCACGGCTTGCCGGTAAGCCGCTTCAGCTCGATATTCAGGTCCCGGATCAGGTCAACCGGCAGCGGCCGGGAGGAGCTCAACACCAGTTCGGGCGCGACGAAGCGCACCACGCTGGCGCTCCGCGCCATCTTCACCGCCAGCGTATGCTCGCCCTTGTCCTCAAGGAACGCGATCAGGTCGCGGATCGAGTTGGGCAGGTTCGCCTCGGCAGGCTGGGCCTCCGCGCGTGGCGCGGGCGCGGCAGGCGCCGCGCCACCCATCGGCGCCCCGTTGGCGATCATCCGCGCCAGCTCGCCCGGATCGGGCAGCGTCGAGGCATGGATCAGCCGCAGCAGCGCCATCTCGCAGGCCTCGATCGGCAACGCCGCGCGTGCGACCTCGTCATGGCCCTTCAGCAGCAGCTGCCATAGCCGGTGAAGCGATGCGAAGCTCAGCTTCCCGGCCCATTCAGCCAGTGCCTCGCGCTCCTCGGTCGCCTGGCCCGCCTCCGGTGCGGTTCCCAACTTTACCAGCGTCGTCGCGTGCACCGTTTCGAGCAGCGCGCGCAGCACGCCAAGCGGATCGACACCGAAATCATATTGCCGCCGAAGCGCCGAAAGTGCCCCCTGCCCATCGCCGCTCAGCACCAGCCCGAACAGGTCGCGGGTCGCGCCCCGATCGGACAGGCCAAGCATCTCGCGCACCGCGCCGGCTCTCACGCCCTCGCCCTCGATGCCAGCATGAGCGATCGCCTGGTCGAGGATCGACAGACCATCGCGCGCCGATCCTTCCGCCGCCCGGGCGATCAGCGCCAGCGCCTCGGGTTCCGCCTCGACGCCCTCGGCCTCGGACACCCGCGCGAAATGCTCGGCCAGCTTCTCCGCCGGAATGCGCCGCAGGTCGAACCGCTGGCAGCGCGACAGCACCGTCACCGGCACCTTGTTCACCTCGGTCGTGGCGAACAGGAATTTCACATGCGCCGGCGGCTCCTCAAGCGTCTTGAGCAGCGCGTTGAACGCGTTCTTCGACAGCATGTGCACTTCGTCGACGATGTAGATCTTGAACCGCGCCGACACCGCCGAATAGCGCGATGCGTCGATGATCTCGCGAACATCGTCGACGCCGGTATGGCTGGCGGCGTCCATCTCGATCACATCGATATGCCGCCCTTCGGCGATCGCGCGGCACGGCTCACACACGCCGCAGGGATCGATCGTCGGCCCGCCATTGCCGTCGGGCCCGATGCAGTTCAGCGCCTTGGCGATCAGTCGCGCGGTGGAGGTCTTGCCCACCCCGCGCACCCCGGTCAGCAGGAAGGCATGGGCCAGCCGCCCGCGCTTGATCGCGTTGGCGAGCGTCGTGACCATCGCATCCTGGCCGATCAGCTCGGCAAAGGTCTGCGGCCGGTATTTGCGCGCGAGGACGCGATAGACCTCGGCTTTCGCGGGCTGGGGCGGTTCGCCAAGATCGAAGGAGTCGGACATTGCGATCCATCTAGGCGGTCGCGCTCCGCGACGCCAGAGATCGGGCAGCTTTTAGATGGAGCGGGGTGGGAGCCGGAACGACCCGCGGCGAAATCGTTGCGGCTGCTTCCTTCCGGATCTGACCGGGTTGGCGACGACCACGTCCGCCCGACTCCCGGGGGCCATATGGGGGAGCCGGGCGGACTGATCAAGCCCGCATTACCAGCGGACGCGGACCTTGCGGCAAACCCGCGTGCGATGATGGTTCCGCCACTGGGTGCGGCATACCGTCTTCCAGCGCCAGCGATTGTGGCGGTTATTGCTCACATGGCGAACGGTGGTCCGTTCCCGCACCACGGTCTGGCCGCTGCCCGACGCCATTGCCGGCAAGGGGGTCAGGGCGGCCGCGCCGATCAGGCCTGCGGCCATCAATGCCAATATCTTCATGGGTATCGTCTCCTCCGCGCCATCAAGGCACGGGGACGAAATGATCAACGACCCTGCATGTTCCGCACCTCGCCCGGAATCCGTACCGTCAGTCCGTCGAGCGTGTCGTCCAGCCAGATCTGGCAGGAGAGCCGGCTGGTCCGCGACGCACCGGCCGCGAGATCAAGCATATCCTCCTCATCCTCGCTCGCGCGCGGCAGCCGGTCGAAATCCGCCGCGTCGACGATGACATGGCAGGTCGAGCAGGCCATCTGCCCCTCGCACGTGCCCTCGAGCGGCTGGCCATCAGCCTGGGCGACCTCGAGCAGCCGGTCGCCGGGCTCCGCCTCGACCTGGCTGATCGATCCGTCGATCCGGACGAAGCGGACGAGCATCAGGCGGCGATCCGCTGTGCGGCGGCGGCCGCGGCAATCCGGTCGATGGCGATCACCAGTTCCTCTTCCGTCGTATAGCGCCCGAAGCCGAGCCGGATGCTCGACCGGGCCTGCACCTCGCTCAGTCCGATCGCGCGCAACACATGGCTTGAGCGCCCCGACCCGCTGGCACAGGCCGAGCCCGCCGAAAAGGCAATATCGCGCAATTCGGACACCAACCGGTTCACATCAAGCCCGTCGCGGCGAATATTGAGATTGCCATGATAGCGCCGCTCGAACGATCCGTTGATCGTCCAGTCGGCGCCCAGCCGTTCGCAGGCCATGGCCCGGAGCGTCGCGACATGCGCCGCGTCATCGTCACCATAGTCCGCGGCGAGCCGGGCGGCGGCGCCGAAACCAGCGCACAACGCTGGCGACAGCGTGCCCGAACGCCCCGACGCTTCCTGGCCGCCGCCATGAAGCAGCGGCTCGATCGCCACGCCGTCGCGTATCCACAGCGCGCCGATGCCCTTCGGTCCATGGATCTTGTGCGCCGAGATCGCGATCAGGTCGCACGCAGGCGGAATCTCCATCCGGCCATAACCCTGCACCGCATCGCACAGGAACAGCGCCCCTGCCTCATGGGCGATCGCGGCAAGCTCGGCGATCGGCTGGATCACGCCGATCTCGTTGTTGACCAGCATGGCCGAGACCAGCGCCGTTCCGGGCCGGATCGCCGCCCGCGCCGCGTCGAGGTCGACCAGCCCGTCCATTCCCACGGGCAGCAGCGTCACCGCCTGCCCCGCCCGTGCGAGCGCTTCGACCGTATCGAGCGTCGCGGCATGTTCCGTCGCCAGGGTGATGATGCCGCCCTGCCCCACGCCCTTCAGCGCCCAGTTGATCGCCTCGGTCGCGCCGCCAGTGAAGCTCACCGAGCCGCCAGTCGGCAACAACGCCGCCACCGCATCCCGCGCCACTTCGACAGCCGCCTTTGCCATCCGCCCCGGCGCGTGCGCCGAATGCGGGTTGGCGTGCTGGCCCTGAAGCCACGGCAACATCGCGGCCAGCGCCTCGGGCGCGAGCGGCGTCGTCGCCTGATAATCGAGATAGATCATGCCGCGAACGCCCGCGCCGCGCGCGATACACTGCGCCATTCGGCAATGAAGGCCTCGATATCGGCCTCGGTGGTCGACCGCCCGAAGCTGACCCGCACCACCTCGCGGGACGCATCGACACTCCAGCCCATCGCGCCCAGCACGTGACTCGGCTTCATGCTGCCCGAGGAACAGGCGCTACCCGCCGACACGGCGATCCCCGCCATGTCGAACCGGATCAGCTGAGTCGTCGCGGCCAGCCCGCGCATGCGATAGGCACCGATCGCGGGATGCTGGCCCCGCGCCACCACCTCGCCGCCCGAGCGCGATATCGCGTCATCAAGCTTCGACCGAAGCGCAGCCAGGCGTCCGGCATCCTCCGGCACACCCAGCGCCGCTGCGAAACCAAGCGCGCCGGGCAGGTTCTCGGTTCCGGCGCGATAGCCGCGCTCCTGCCCGCCGGTCGGTATCAGCGTGGCCATGTCCCGCACCAGCAGCCCCCCGACACCGGGTGGCCCGCCGCGCTTGTGTGCCGAGATCGCGACGAAATCGGCGTGCGCCGCCACATCCGAATCGCCCCGTGCCGGCATCTGCGCCGCGTCGACCAGCAACAGGCCGCCGGCGGCATGGACCGCCTCGGCAATCGCCGCGACCGGCTGGCGCACACCTGTCTCGCTGTTGGCCCATTGCACCGCGACCAGGACGCGCCCCGCCACCCCGAGCACATCCGCCAGCACCGTGACATCGATGACACCGGTCGAATCCACGGGGAGCACCGTAGCATCCAGCGCGACTCGCATCACCGAATCATGCTCCACCGCGGAGATCGCCCGCCGTTCAGCAACTGAGCGGTTCAGCGCGATCCCCAGCGATTCGCTTGCCCCGCTGGTCAGGATCGTCTCCCCGGTCCAGCCATAAGCAGCGGCGATCCGTGCCCGCGCGTCCTCGAGCGCCGCGCGGGCCGCGCGTCCCTCGGCATGCGGGGACGACGGATTGGCCCAGCGCGCCATGCCCTCAGCCATCGCCGCCACCGCTTCGGGCAGCATCGGCGTCGTCGCTGCATGATCGAGATAGATGCGGTCGGCCAAGCCCGGCTGTCTCCAAAAAAGGCAGAATGATTGCGCCAGGGCGCTCGATGCCTATATAGCGCCCAATTCCGCGCGGCCCACGCGCTCACCGAATTTTTGTCAGCAGGTCACATGCCAGAAGTCATTTTCCCCGGCCCCGACGGCCGTCTCGAAGGTCGTTTTGCTCCCGCGCCGCGCCCGCGCGCGCCGGTCGCCATGATCCTGCACCCGCATCCGTCCTCGGGTGGCACGATGAACAACCGCATCGTGCAGGAACTCTACAAGACGTTTCAGCGCCGCGGCTTCGCCACGCTGCGCTTCAACTTCCGCGGCGTTGGCAAGAGCCAGGGTACGTTCGACAACGGCGTCGGCGAACTGTCCGATGCGGCGAGCGCGCTCGACTGGGTGCAGAGCTTCCATCCCGAGGCATCGACCACCTGGATCGCCGGCGTCAGCTTCGGCGCCTGGATCGGCATGCAGCTCCTGATGCGTCGTCCGGAAATCCGCGGCTTCATCTCGATCGCGCCGCCTGCGAACATGTACGACTTCACCTTCCTCGCCCCGTGCCCGGCCTCCGGCATCATCATCCAGGGCGAGGCCGACGAGGTCGTGACCCCGCTTGCGACGCAGAAGCTGGTCGACAAGCTGCGCACGCAGAAGCACATCACGATCCACCACGACACGATCCCCAAGGCGAACCACTTCTTCGAGCACGAGATGCCCGAGCTGATGGGCTCTGTGGATCATTATCTGGACATGCGGCTCGACCCGAACTCGCCGATTCGGTGATGTTACCCGCAAGCATCGAGGATCGCGCCATTGGCGCGTTGCTCGGGCTTGCCACCGGCGATGCGGTCGGTACGACCCTCGAATTCTCCGCCCGCGATGTACAGCCGCCGCTGACTGACATGGTCGGCGGCGGGCCGTTCGATCTGCAGCCCGGTCAATGGACCGACGATACGGCGATGGCGCTCGCGCTTGGCTATAGTCTGGTGGAAGAAGGCGCATTCGATCCGCACGATTGCATGACGCGCTTTGTCGACTGGTATCGTCAGGGAACGTATAGCTGCACCGGCACCTGTTTCGATATCGGGATCGCGACAAGCACGGCGCTGCGGCGATTCGAGGCGGAGGGCAATCCATTTGCCGGATCGAATAATCCTGAAAGCGCCGGCAACGGGTCGCTGATGCGCTTGTCTCCTGTCGCCATCTGGGCCGCCCATCGCGGTGAGGATATCGTAGCCGAGGTGGCCCGCAGCCAAAGCTGCCTGACGCATGGTGCGCAGGAATGCCAGGCTGCCTGCGAAGGTTTCGCTGTGCTCACGGCCCGCGCGATCCTTGGTGCGTCGCGGAGTCAAACGCTCGCACCCTTCTCATTCGACCGGCCGCCACGGGTGGCAGAGATCTTCGCGGGCTCATGGCGAGGCAAGACGCGCGATCAGATCTCGTCGAGCGGCTATGTCGTCCACAGCCTCGAGGCGGCGCTGTGGAGTGTCGGAAATACTCGGTCCTTCGAAGAAGCGATCCTCCTCGCCGCCAATCTCGGCGACGATGCGGACACGGTAGCCGCGATCACCGGTCAGCTTGCCGGCGCCCTGTATGGCGCGAGCGGCATCCCCAGCCACTGGCGAGCACGCCTTGCCTGGCGCGAAGAAATCGAACGCCTCGCCCAGGACCTGCTTGGCGAAGGCTAAAGAGTCCAGATCACCACATTGCCGAAAATCACCACTGCCAGCACCAGCATCAGCACCGCCTTCTGCCGATCGCCCTTCTTCACCCAGAGCGCGACACCGCCAAGCACCAGCGCGAACACGGCGAGCATGCTGATCGCTGGGGCCGAGGCCGCCATCGCCTGGGCCACGCCGCCCAATGTCCCGTAATAGCCGTCCATCTTATTCGCTCCCGGCCAGCACGGCGCCATAGGCCGCCAGATCGACATTCCCGCCGGACAGGATGACGAGCGTCCCCGGAACCAACTCAACCTTGCCCGCCAGCAGCGCGGCAAGCGCCACCGCGCCGCCCGGCTCGACCACCAGCCGCAACTGCTCCGCCGCCCAACGCTGCGCCGTTCGAATCTCTGCTTCGCTCACCGCCACGCCCTGCACCCCGCGCCGCGACAGCACGTCGAACGTCAGCGGGGAAACAAGCGTGGTCTGCAACGCGTCGCACGCCGTGCGCGGCGGATTCGGGCCGACCGGCTCGATCCAGCCGGCCTCGAGCGACCGCCGCATATCGTCCCAGCCTTCCGGCTCGGCCACGGTGATGAACGCGTCGCGCAAGCCAAGCGTGATTCCCGCCGCCAGCCCGCCGCCGCCGCACGGCACGATCGCCTGGACCGGCTCGCCCAGCCCGCGCTCGACCATCTGCGCCGACGCCTCGATTCCGGCACTACCCTGCCCTTCGATGATCCAGGGATCGTCGAAACTCGGCACCAGCACCGCGCCCCGCGCCTCGGCAAGTTGCGCGGCAATCGTCTCCCGGCTCTGAGTCGCGCGGTCGTAATCGACCACCTCCGCTCCCAGGGCCAGAGTCCCGTCGCGCTTCGATTTCGGCGCGTCGGCCGGCATCACGATCACCGCTGGCATACCCAGCCGCTTCGCCGCCCAGGCCACGCCCTGCGCGTGGTTCCCCGAAGAGAAGGCCACGACGCCTTTCGCGCGCGATTCTCCGTCGATTGCGGTGAGCCGATGCCATGCCCCGCGCAATTTGAACGCGCCGATCGGCTGCAACGACTCCGCCTTGAAAGCCACTGGGATTCCACGGATTTCCACGACGAACAGCGGCGATGGCGGCAGGATCGCCGCGATCTTGGCTGCCGCGTCACGCACGCCGGCACGGGTAGGTTGTCGCACAAATGTCACATTACGTCTCCGTGGGTCCAATTCCACTTTACATTGGAGAAAGTCGACCCTATTTCGCGCTTCCCGCTGCCCCATGGGACTTCCAACCGCAAGGCAGCTTTCGTCCGCCATCAGGCACTTGGAGGTCCCTTGAGTTGCACAAGCATCATAGCGCGCTGGGGTTAGCGACCACCCTTTCGACCGCGACCCGCGGTTTCGAGATCGCTAAGCACGGACCGGTTCAGCCGGTAACGCTCATTCGCCCGCACGCCGCATCGCGTGCCGCCCGCTTCTTCGTGGAGAAGTTTCCGGGCCGCTCGATGTATGCCGTGAAGGCCAATCCCTCGCCGGACCTGCTGAAGGTCCTGTGGGAGAGCGGAATCACGCATTACGACGTGGCCTCGATCGCCGAGGTACGGCTCGTCTCCCGCACCATTCCCGGCGCGACTCTGTGCTTCATGCACCCGGTCAAGGCGGAGGAAGCGATCGAGGAGGCGTATTTCACGCATGGCGTCCGCGTCTTCTCGCTCGATTCGATCGAGGAACTGGACAAGATCGTCCGCGCGACCCGGTCAGCGCAGGATCTGACGCTCTGCGTCCGCCTGCGCGTGTCGTCCGAGCATTCGAAGCTCAGCCTCGCGTCGAAGTTCGGCGCGGCGCCGGGCGAGACCAAGGCGTTGCTGTTCGCGGCCCGCCAGGCGGCCGATGCCCTGGGCATCTGCTTCCATGTCGGCTCGCAGGCGATGACGCCCGAGGCATATGCCCAGGCGATGGAGCGTGTCCGCGCGGCCATCGTCGATGCGGCGGTCACGGTCGACGTGATCGACGTCGGCGGCGGTTTCCCCTCGACCTATCCGGGCATGGAGCCTCCTCCGCTCGAGCGCTATTTCGAGACGATCCACCGTGCGTTCGAAAGCCTGCCGGTCAGCTACTCGTCCGAACTGTGGTGCGAACCCGGCCGTGCGCTATGCGCCGAGTACAGCTCGCTGATCGTACGGGTCGAGCGTCGCCGTGGCGATGAACTCTACATCAACGACGGTGCCTATGGCGCATTGTTCGATGCGGCGCATATCGGCTGGCGTTTCCCGGTCGAGCTGCTGCGCGAGCCGGACAGCCGGGCGAAGCTGATGGAGTTCAGCTTCTACGGCCCGACCTGTGACGACATGGATCACATGGCCGGCCCGTTCATGTTGCCAGCCGACATCGGTGCCGGTGATTATATCGAGATCGGCATGCTCGGCGCTTATGGCTCGGCGATGCGCACCGCGTTCAACGGCTTCGGGTCGGACGAGACGGTGATCGTCTCCGACGAGCCGATGGCCTCGCTGTACCTCGGCGACGAGCGCGAGGTCGCCTCGAACGTCGTCACGCTGTAACGACTAATTATTATCACCTCCCTCCTCCCCTCCCGCTCGCGGGAGGGGCCGGGGGTGGGCTCGCGTTTTCAACAGATGGCGCGCTCGCTTAAGCCGGGCGCCCACCCCTAGCCCCTCCCGCAAGCGGGAGGGGGACAAGGAAAGAGATATGACCGAAACCATCAACGACACCCGCAAGGCAGAGCTGCTTTCGACTCAGGTCGAGCATATCGACATCACCAAGTTCGACGCGCGCCCGATCGTCGACGCGATGAAGAAGATGAGCTTCACCAGCCGCGATCTGGGCCGCGCGACCGACATCTACAACCAGATGCTCGCCGATCCCGATTGCTCGATCTTCCTGGTGATCGCGGGCTCCACGTCGGCCGGCGGCTGCATGGATCTCTATGCCGAGCTGCTGCGCAACAACATGATCGACGGGGTGGTCGCGACCGGCGCGTCGA
The DNA here is from genome assembly GCF_028473665.1 of Sphingomonas sp. QA11. GTDB lineage: Bacteria > Pseudomonadota > Alphaproteobacteria > Sphingomonadales > Sphingomonadaceae > Sphingomonas > Sphingomonas phytovorans. Next base: position 2,136,787 of record NZ_CP098774.1, read on the forward strand.
TCGTCGACATGGATTTCTTCGAGGGCCTTGGCCACAAGCATTATCAGGCGCTCGAAGTGCCGGACGACGATACGCTGCGCTCGCTGCTGATCGACCGCATCTACGACACGTACATCGACGAAGAGCAGCTTCAGGATTGCGACCACACGATCTACGAGATCGCGAACTCGCTCGAGCCGCGCCCCTATTCCAGCCGCGAGTTCATCCGCGCGATGGGCAAGTACCTCGTCGAGAACGGCAAGAAGGACAACAGTCTGGTCAAGCTCGCCTATGAGCATGACGTGCCGATCTTCTGCCCGGCCTTCGTCGACAGCTCGGCCGGCTTCGGTCTGGTCAAGCACCAGGTCGACCGCGCCAAGGAAGGCAAGCCATACATGGTGCTCGACGCCATCGCGGACTTCCGTGAGCTGACCGACATCAAGATCAAGGCTGGCACCACCGGCCTGCTGATGATCGGCGGCGGCGTGCCGAAGAACTTCATCCAGGATACCGTGGTCTGCGCCGAAATCCTCGGCCATGACGACGTCCAGGTCCACAAATATGCGGTCCAGATCACCGTCGCCGACGTGCGCGACGGCGCCTGCTCGTCCTCGACGCTGCAGGAGGCCGCGAGCTGGGGCAAGGTCAACACCGGCATCGAGCAGATGGTGTTCGCCGAAGCCGGCAGCGTAATGCCGCTCCTCGCTTCGGACGCCTATCATCGCGGCCTGTGGAAGAACCGCACCAAGCGCCGCTGGGGCGCCAGCTTCGACTGATATCTTGGCTCCTGCCCGGAACGGGGAGGAGTTTTGAGCGACTGGTGGAGGGGTCTGGAGCGCGGCAACATTGCCGGGCTCCGGGCCCCTGTCCATTTCAGTTACTGACATCATTGAAAGTTGCGCACCCGTCACGATTGAGGCAGCCTCGTCCCAGCACAAAAGGGGGAGTTACCGAAAATGACCGACCACAGCCCGATTCTCGCGCCCGTCGTCGCGCTGATCGCCTGGAGCCTCGTGATGTGGCTCTGGATGTATGCGAAGCGAATTCCGGCGATGAACGCCGCGAAGATCGACACGAAGAACCTCGTCGGTGGCAATGGTGTCGACCTGAAGGCGGTCATCCCGCCCCGGGCGCAATGGCCGGCGGACAATTACAACCACCTGATGGAACAGCCGACCCTGTTCTACGCCATCGCGCTCACCCTGGCGCTGCTGGGTGCCGGCGGCGGACTCAATCTGACGATCGCCTGGGCCTATGTCGGCCTGCGCGTGGTGCACAGCATCGTGCAGGTGACGGTGAACCGGGTTATCATCCGCTTCTCGATCTTCACCCTCGCGACGCTCTGCCTGATGGCGCTGACTCTCCATGCGGCGATGGTGGTTTTCTAAACCACCGGGCTTTGATTCCTCCCCTCCCGTTCGCCCCGAGTAGCCATCGAGCCTGTCGAGATGGCGTATCTAAGGGCACAGGCGTTTCGCGCACCTCTGCTTCGATGATACCCAGGCGATTGAAGAACCGCACCGGTCGGATTGCACCAACCACGTCAGTTTAGCCGAACAACCGCGCCATCGATCGTTCGAGCATCACCAACTGCCATAGCGTCCGGCCATGCTCGGCGCGACCGGCGCGGTGGTCGGCCGCGATCCGCTCGATCGCGCGCGGATCGAACCAGCCGGTGCCGGTCAGCACGCGCGACTTCGCCAGTGCCGCCGCTTCCTCCGCCAGGGGCCCGCGGAACCAAGCGCTGATTGGCGTGACGAAGCCCATCTTGGGTCGATACAGGATGTCGCGCGGCAGATAGCGTTCCATCGCCTTCTTCATCAGCCATTTGCCCTGCCCGCGTTTCAGCCGCATCGAGACGGGCAGGCTGGCCGCGAATTCCACAAGGCGATAATCGAGCAGCGGCTCGCGCGCCTCGAGGCTCACCGCCATGCTGGTCCGGTCCGCCTTGGTCAGGATGTCGCCGGGCAGCCAGTGCTGGAAATCGGCATATTGCGCGCGGTCGATCGCATCGCGCGCGGGCGCATCACGCATGCTTCGGACATAGCGGTCTTCGGCACGGTGACCGCCCAGCGCCCGCTTCGCCTCATCGGAAAAGAGCAGCCCGCGCAGCGTCGGCGTCGTCACGCCGACTGATCGCGCATAGGCCTCCGCGCCGTCCTCGGCGAGCGCGAGCAGCGTCGTCTTCGCCCGCAGCCGTTGCGGCGCCCAGTCGGCCTTGGGATAGAAGCGCCCGAGCGCCCCGAACGTACCCGCCCTGATCGAGGGAGGCAGCAGCGCCCGCACGCGTTCCTCGGCGGCCTGGAACTTGTAGCGACGATATCCGGCGAACGCTTCGTCAGCGCCGTCGCCGGAAAGGGCCACCGTCACATTCTCGCGGGCCAGCTCGCACACGCGGTAGGTCGCCAGCGCCGACGCATCGGCAAAGGGCTCGTCAAAGGCTGCGACCAGCGTGTCGATCAGCGCGAAATCATCCGCCGCCACCACGCGTTCGCGATGCTCCGTCGCGAAGCGCTCGGCGATCTCGTTCGCATAGGATCGTTCGTCGTGCCCTGCCTCGTCGAACCCGATCGTGCAGGTCTTCACCGCGCGCTTCGACGCTTCGGCCATCAGCGCGACCACCGCGGAGCTGTCCACCCCGCCGGACAGGAACGCACCGAGCGGCACGTCCGAAACCATCCGCGAGGTCACTGCCTCGCGCAGCCGCTCGACCAGTTCCTCCTCAAGCGCCTTCTGCTTGCCGGTAGCCCGCCGCGAGAAATCGACATCCCACCAGCGCGACGGCGCGGGAAGCGACTTGCCCCGTTCGAGCAGCAGCGAATGGCCGGCGGGCAGTTTCTTCACACCCGCGATCAGGCAGGCATCGTCCGGCACATAGCCGAACGCCATATAATCCTCGACCGCGCGGATATCGGGCGAGCGTCGCAGCAGCGGATGGGCAAGCAGGCCCTTGAGTTCGGACGCGAAGGCAACGCCGCCGTCCGACAGTTCGACATAATGGAGCGGCTTCACCCCGAGCCGGTCGCGCGCCAGGAACAGGCTCTGCCTTCGCGCATCATGCAGCGCGAAGGCGAACATGCCGTTCAGCCGGTCGAGCATTGCCGGTCCCCAGAGCGCCCAGCCGTGGAGCAACACCTCGGTATCGCCCCTGGTGACGAAGATCGCGCCAAGCGCCTGCAGTTCGGCGCGCAGCTCGGCGAAATTATAGATTTCGCCATTATAGGTGACGGTCAGCGAGCCGTCGGCGCTGGCCATTGGCTGCGGGCTGCCCGCAACGTCGATGATCGACAGGCGGCGATGCCCCAGCCCGACGCCCGGTGCGGTCCACACGCCCGATCCATCGGGCCCGCGATGCGCCTGGGCGTCCGCCATGGCGGCGATTCGGGCCGGATCGACCGGCTTGGGCGTGGCGGGATAGAAGATCCCGGCGATGCCGCACATCAGTTAAGTCCCCACCCCTTCGTCACCCGTCCTGCTAGACAGGAAGCACGATGCTTCGACAAGCTCGACGCGCCCCAAATCGCCGCCGGCTCAGCGCGGCATGCCAGCGCTGCGATCAGCCAGCACGTCGATCGGCCCCAGCGCGGCGAGAAAGGCCTCGATGGCGGCGCGCGGATCGCGGCCCGGCATCACCTCGGCCGAGATATGCACCGCCACTGCCCGCTGTGGCCCGCCAAGCAACCGTGCCTTGAGTGTTTCGAGCTTCACCGCCCGGTCATCGTGAGTCACCACGTCGCCGACCCGGTACCAGGTGGCGATCCGGCGCTCGACCGGACCCGGCGCGGTCGCCCGGATGACCGATCCGCCCGCGATATCGGGCAGGTCCTCGATCCGCACCCAGACATCGTCCTCGCGGATCGCGCCGACGCCGAACGACACCAGTTCCTTGCCTTCATGCTGGCTGCCATACACCGCCACGGCGAGATCGACGGCATCGCCCCGGCCATTCTCGTACCGCCCGATCAGATAATGGTCCGCACCCGGATAATAGGGTGCCCAGGGCGCGCGCACGCTCATCGGCGCGCGGTGCCAGCCGGGCACCTCCGGCAGCGTGATCGCGTTCGGCAGTGCCTGCGCCCGCCCCGCGATCGCGGCCGACCAGGCCGGGAAGATGCCGGCGACGGTCAGTACCAGTGCCGCCGCGACCAGCGCGTCGCTTCGCCGCTTCGGTTCGGCCTGCAATTGCGCGGGGTCGAACACCGGCGCATCCGGCACTCGGTCGAACCAGCGCCAGCCGATCGCCAGCACCGCCGCCATCACCACGCCGAAGAACACCCAGCCATAGACGATATGGTCCATGCCTGTCGCCCGCTCCACCGAGGTCAGGTACGCCGCATAGATCGTCCCGAACGCGCGCAGGCCGTTGGCGATGACCGGCACGATCAGCGCAACGATCATGAAGATCGCGCGCCGGGTCCAGGAGGTGAAGCAGACATTCGCCACCAGCGTGCCATAGGCGATCATCGCGATGACGAATTTCGCGCCGGAACAGGCCTCGGCCACCTCGAAATAGCCGTTGGGGATGGTGATGAGCACGCCATCGACATGTGCCGGCACACCGAACAGATGCAGCAGCGGCATCACCATCTCGACGGTAACTGTCTGGAGCGGCCCTTCAAGCCCCTCGCCGAACGGCACCATGAAGAAAGCATAGCACAGCGGGAACAGCAGCCCCCGGGCGACATTGGGGCCAAGGATCGTCACAACGGCGCCCTGGAGCATGATCACCAGCCCGAGATGCCGCGCCAGCGCGACACCCGCCGCGTCGCCGAGCAGCCAGCCGAATCCGCCGACGGCGACTAGCGCAAGCCCCGGCCACCACGCGACCAGCGTCAGCTGCGCAAGCTCCATCCGGCGCTGCCACACCAGCCAGCCGATGACCGGGGCGATGAACAGGCAATGCCCGAAGGTCGTGCTGGTCCACCAGATGCGCGCAAGATCGGCTGTGTCGGCCCGGAACAGCAGCAACAGCGCGATCGCGGCCCCGGCAAGGATCGTCGCGTGACGCCGCCAATGGGCATCGAATCCGCGCGCCTCGTTCCCGGCCGCGACCTCGGCCGCCGGGAATGCGACGGTCATGCAGCCGACCTCTTCGGCGGTGCCTTCACCCGGATGCCGAGGATCGAATCGAGCGGCGCGAGACATGCCTGCCAGCTGTAACGCTTCTGCACCTGCTCGCGTGCCTCGCGGCCCATGACGCTTGCCGAAGTCGGATTGTCCAGCACGGCGATCACTTCCTCGGCGATCTCGCCGACCGTCGCGCCGATGCGGATCGTACCGCCATGGTCGATCCCCTCGGCCGCGGCGGCCGAAGCGACCACCGGGCGCGCCATCGCCATCGCCTCGAGCACCTTGTTCTGCACGCCGCGCGCCAGCTTCAGCGGCGCGACCACGACCGACGCCGCCGCCAGCCAGCCGCGCACGTCGGCCACCTCGCCCGTGACGATCACGCCCGGCTGCTTCGCCAGCGCCCTGACTGCTTCCGTCGGGTTGCGCCCAACGATCGCGAAGCGCGCCTGGGGGTGGCGTATGCGGACATGCGGCAGGATCGTCTCGACGAACCAGGTCACCGCCTCGATATTCGGGCGGTAATCCATCTGGCCGGTGAAGACCATCAGCTCGCCGGTCGTGTCGATCCGCTTGAAATGGGCGACCGGATCGAAGAATTCGGTATCGATGCCGTTCTCCACGACATGCACCCGCTCGGCGCCGGTTTTCGACCTGAACAGCTCCGCCTCGGCCGCGCTGACGAACAGGCTGGCATCGGCGATCTTGGCGACGGCGCGCTCATGGCTGAACAGCATCTTCGCCTCGCGCTTCATGAACCACGCCGTCGGGCCCTTGGCGGTCTTCGCGTAAGCGGTGAACTTCGCCGAATCCATGTCGCAGAAATCCATGATCACGCGCTGCCGCGGCCGGGACGGCAGATATTGCGCCATCTGGCTCGAATAGACGTAGATCGTGTCGATCGAATGCGCCGACAGGATCCGCTCGACCTGCTCGCGGAGCGGACGGTTCTCGAATGCCGTCAGCGACACCGGCTTGCGCGTGAAGATCGCCTCGAGCGCCGCCACCGCGCGCGGCTTGGAACGCCAGATGATCGATCGGTTGCCGGTGAATTTCGCCAGCCCGCTCTTCTGCTTCATGTCGCGCGTGTCGTCGGCGAACGCGATCAGATGGACCCGTTTGCGCGCCGACAGGAACTTCAGGATGTTGAACCCGCGAATCTTGTCGCCCCGATCCGGCGGATAGGGCACGCGATGCGCCAGGAACAGGATGTCGCCCATCAGCCGAGTCCTCTGGAAATATGCGGCCCAATCCCGTTCGCGACCCAAAGCGGCAGCTTCTTCCACGCCTCGACCTGGAATCGATAGCGCGGATTCAACGGGTTGATTTCGCGCGGCGTTTCCCCGGCCGCCGCGCGCTTAGCATACATCAAGGGAACACCCTGGAAACCCCAGTTCTTCTTGAATGCGGCAGGTCCGGTTCCAGTCTTTGAGCGTCCGAAGTCGAAACGCGTGCAGCCTTTGGCCCTGGCATGCGCCATCAGCGCGAAATACATCCGGTCATTGGCCCGCAGCGCGCGCGCCGCCTGAGTCCCCCCGCCCCAATAGGGGTAGACGGTGCCGTCCATATACAGGCTCAGCACGCTCGCCACCGGTTTCCCTCCCGATCGGATCGTCAGGATATCCGCAGACTCACCGAATTCCTTCAGGACCGACCGGAACAGCTTCGCGGGGAACACCGGGGTGCCCAGGTTGCGCACCGACTCGGCATAGACGGCATAGTGCGCCCGCAGGTCGGCATCATGACGCCCGACCGAAACCTCAAGCTCGATGTCTAGGCTCTTGCGCACCTCGGCCCGCTGTTTGCGCGGAATGGCGGTCAGTTCAGCCTCGTCGGTTTCAGCGAGCGGGCGCACGAAGCCAAGATAGGTCTCGTCGTCGCGAATCCATTCCGGCCCTTCGACCGGACCACCGCGAATCTCCAATGTCGGGCAGCCGAGCTTCTCGGCCAGGGCCCAGGCGGCCTCGCCCAGCGGCCGCACGGCATCGTCGCTCTCGGCAAGGATTCCCCCGCCGACCGCGAAACCGTTCGAGACGAGCGCCTTGCCGAACAAGGGCGAGCGCACCTCGGTCAGCGGCAGCATTGCTGCCAGCGACCCGTTGGCGCGCTCCGCCACCAGCGTATGGCTGCGCTGCCCGCAGCCTTCCGCGACCGCGGCACTCCACGTCGGGAGATGAAAGGGCGTGCCTTCCGGATGCGCGCGCACGAACGAGTCGAGCCGCGCCAGCTCCGCCGCATCACGCAGATCGACCGCGCGCAGCCCCAGCGGCGCCGAGACGAGCGGCATGTTCACGCCATCCCGAGACGGGCTTCGGCGACCACCGCATCCATCCGGCCCCAGTCGTGCCGCCTGATCAGCGTCCGGAGCTTGCCCGACATCGCGCCGAGCCGGCTGTAGTGGCGGAGCTTCGACCTGACCGGCGCATTGGCCACGCGCGGCTGGCCGGGATCGATCTCCCAGGGATGGAAATAGAACACCGCCGGATGTCCCTCGCCCGCCACCTGCCTGATCGCATAGTTGGTCAGCGCCGCCGGAAACAACCGGAAGAACCCGCCGCCGGTCGCGAGCCTGCGCCCCCCGACATCGGCGATCGTCACCGGCACCTCGATCAGTGCCGCATCCGCCACCGGCCGGAACGCGAAGCGTGGCGCCTCGGGCCAGCCATAATGGTCGTGCCGCACCGGCGCGACGCTGGACGAATAGGCATAGCCCTCCTCAGCCAGCACCGGGTGAGCCCAGGGTGTGCGCTTGTCGATCGAGAAGCTCGGCGCGCGATAGCCCGTCACCGCCACGCCGCCGGCATCCTCGAGCACCTTGCGCGACCGGGCGAGATCGGCGCGGAACTGCGCCGCATCCATGGTGAAGACTCGCTGATGGTCCCAGCCATGGCTGGCCAGCTCATGCCCCTGCTCGACGATCCGCCGGATCAGCGCCGGATAGCGCTCAGCCACCCAGCCGAGCGTGAAGAAGGTTCCCTTCACCCCGCTCTCGCCGAACAGCGCAAGCACCGCGTCGGTATTCCGCTCGACGCGCGGCGCAAGCGAATCCCAGTCGGCCTTGTCGATCACCTTCTCGAAGGCACCGACCTGGAACCAGTCCTCGACATCGACTGAAAGGGCGTTGCGCATGATCCGCTACCGGCTGACCGCGCGTACCGACTCAAGGTCGGGCTGCTGCTCGCCCTCGACCCAGTCGACCAGCAGGGTCAGCACCCGGCGCATCACCGCGTCCTGATCCTGGACCCGCGCCTCGAGCGCCGCCAGGCGCGCGGCAAGTGCCCCGTCACCCGGCGTCGCGGGAACATCCTCCTGGCGCGTCGGCTCGACGGGCGGCAGCGCGGCGCTATCGGGGGCCGTGTCGACAACCCGCATCGGCGCACGGTCCGTGGCGACAACAGGCTTCGCCACCGGCGCATCGCCCGCCATGTCGGCGATCACCGACGCCACCGCGCGCCCGTCGATCGTGTCAAGCTGCTCGATCGCCCCGAACAGCAGGACCCGCCCGGCAAGCTGGTTCAGCCGCCGCGGCACGCCGTCCGACCCTTTGTAGATCGCCTCGAAAGCATCGGGGGTGAAGCGCGGCCGTCCCTGCCAGCCGACCACTGAAAGCCGGTGCACCATATAGGGCTCGACCTCTTCCGGGCCCATCGGGTCGAGATGGTGCATCGCGATCACGCGCTGGCGCAGCTGCTCGAGCCGGTCGGAGCCATGCAGCCGTTCGCGGAACTCGGGCTGGCCAAGCAGGAAGATCTGGAGCAGCGCGTGACCGCCGGCCTGGAAGTTGGAGAGCATGCGAAGCTCCTCCAGCGCCGAGACGGGCAGCGCCTGCGCCTCGTCGACGATCAGCAGCGTGCGCCGCCCCGACCGCGCCATCGCATGCAGCCCGCGCTCGATCGCGGTCAGCAGCTGCGCCTTGGTCATGCCGGCGCTGTCGACGTCGAGCCCGTCCGCCACCAGGCGCAGCAGGTCGTCCGCCTCGATCTGGGTGGAGACGATCTTGACGATGTGCAGCCGCTCCCGGTCCACCGTCGCCATCAGATGGCCGACCAGGGTCGTCTTGCCCGCGCCGACATCCCCGGTGATGACGATGAACCCCTCGCCCTGGGCAAGCCCATAGCCGAGATAGGCCATCGCCTTGCGGTGCGTGGCGGTATCGAACCAGAAACGCGGATCGGGCGTAAGCTGGAACGGCCGGCCGCTCAATCCATAATGGTCGTCGTACATTGTCACCGTCCTAACGCGCGACCATAGGCCGCCACGTATTTCAGAATTGATAGCGCATCCCGAGCTGGGCCGTGCCGGAAACCTGGTCGTCCATTCCCTCCTGGCTGAACTGATAGATCCCGACCGACGCCGTCGTCCCGATCCGGCCGAAATTATGGTAATATTGTCCGGTCGCCCCGGTCCCCAGCACGCCCGGCGCGTTGTTGATCCCGCTCTGGTAGTAGTTGGCGAACAGCGTGCCGGTCACCCCGGAATTCCGGTCGATCGCGGCTGAGACGAAGGCCTGGCCGTAATAGCTTTCGTCAGTCACCCCGTTGATGGTGAAGCCGGTTCCGCCCGGCGCATAGAAGCGACGGTTGGCGTAGCCGGCACCGATCCCGAACTGGAGCGGCCCGCGATTGGCGGTCAGCACCGCGTCGACGCCCCTGGCACGATAGCTTGAGCTGGTGATCGACTGGAAGATGCCATTCAGGCATCCGCCCGGCGCGCCGCTCGACGCCCCATAGGTGCAGCCGGAGAATTGCTGGCCGAACGCGTCGCGCTGCTCGAGGAAGCTGGTCGGCAGTCCGGCAATGCCGTCGCGCAGCTGGCGCCCGAAGGTGTCGACGCTGTCGTACACCCCGATCTGCAGCCCGACCGACCGGCTCGCCGCATAGCTGAACGATCCCGTATAGGTCATGCCGCCGTAGCGCCGGCCGACCCGCGCCTGGAGCATGGTGCGCGGCGACGGCCGCCAGATCACGCCCGCATCGTAGATCAGGCCGTCCGTCTCATAAGCGATGCGTCGCGGTGATGCGGGATCGGTCTGGAAGCGCCCCGCTCCGTCGACGACCGGCTGCCCACCGGCATCGAGCAGGGGATCCTTCTGGCTGACGACGATCTTCTCATATCCGGCACCCGCGGTCAGCGCGAGCGTGGGCGCCACCGGCAGGACGACGTCGCCCCGCACGAATTTGCCCTCGTATCGCTGGTCGAGCTGCCTCGCATCGTCGCGTTCATAGGCACCGCTCACCGTGACGCCGACCGGCAGCACGGTTCCCGCTCTCACCCCGACGCTCGCCTGGGCGACGTGGCTCGTCGCGCTGTCGAACACGTCCAGCCTCGGGCTGCCGGGCGCGACGCCGGTCGCCCCGGGCGATTCCACCTTGGTATAGCCGAAGCGATAGCTGGCATTGACGTTGAGCGGGCCGACATTGGTCGCGAGCGTCGGCCCGGCATAGGCGGAATAGATCTGCGAGATATTGTCGACATTGCCGGCGAGCACGCCCGGCGCCGCGCCCCGGATGTCGGAGCGGGCCCGGGTGGCGAGCGCGCCGCCTTCAAGGCTGAAGCCGGGCGCGATCTTCACCGCCGCCCGCGCGAGCCCGCTATGGATATCGTCGTCGCCGACCCTCTTGCTCCAGGATATCCGCCGCTCGTAGCGATAGCTGATCTTCATCTGGGTGCGCTGAGTCTGGATCGACGCATCGACCCCGGCCGCGACGGTGGAATAGGTCAGCACGTCGCCCGATTGCAGGTCGGCGGTCAGCACCTGGCCGAGCTCGATATAGGGCGCGATCGTCTTGTTGCGCTGGCCGTCCTGCGCGGCGGCCGGCGCGGCGGCGAGGATGGCCGCCATCGTTGTGCCGATGATGATGGTCGGGCGCATCATTTTGCGTCCTCCTGGTCGTAATAGCTGCCGAAGCGGCGGCCGCCGGGCACGAATGACACCGCATTCAGCACCAGCTGGATATGCTCGCAGCCGTCGAGCTGCGCGACCGCGTCGCGCAAATCGCCCTCGCTGGTGCAATCGGCGCGGACGATCAGCAGTACCTGCCCCGCATGGTTGGCGAGCACCGATGCGGGCGACGCGGCCAGCACTGGCGGCGAATCGAAGATCAGCAGCCGCTTCGGATCGGCGGCAAGCAGGTCGGCGATGATCTCGCTGGTCCGCCGGCTGGCGAGCAATTCGGTATCGGTGTTCGATTTCTTGCCCGCGGGCAACAGGCTGAGCTGCGGGATATCGGTCCTGACCACGCATGCCTCGATGTCGATTCGCGGGTCGGCAAGGGCATCGAGCAGGCCCGGGCCGTCCTTCAGGCCAAGCCGGTTCATCACGTCGGGCTTGGCGAAATCGGCATCGACCAGCAGAACCTCGACCTCACGCTCTGCCGCCATCGAGATGGCGAGGTTCACCGCGCAATAAGTCTTGCCGTCATTCGGCTTGGCCGAGCAGACCAGGATGGTCCGCGAACGATCCCCGTCCGATTTGCGCACGACGCGCGCGGTCTGGAGCAGCTGGCGCTTCACCTGGCGGAACTCCTCGACCAGCGCCCCGATCGGCGCGCCGGGCACGAGCAATCCCTTCGCGGCAAGCATGGCACGGTCGATCGTGGCACCGGCACCGCGCATGGTCCGGGTGGGGGGCTCAAGCGGCGGCGGCGCTTCTTCCAGCGGAAATTCCTGCGCGGGAGGTTGCGGCGCTTCCTCATAGGGCGCCTCTTCATAGGGTGCCGAAAACGCCTCTTCCTCAAGGAACGGCGCACGGATCGGCCGCGGCTCCTGCACGTCCTCCAGAGGTTCCTGCGGAACCTCCCGGATTTCCTGCACGATGTCGCGGTCGCGTACGTCGTCCTGACGCGCGGGCCGCAGATTCATGCCGAAATCATAGACCTCGGCCGCGCGTTCGAGCAGCGATCCGCTTGGCTTGCGGGGTGTAGTGTCGCTCATGCCGCCAGCCCCCGTTGCAGCATCTCGACCCCGAGCAGCCCGACATAGGCAACCACCAGCGCTCCGGCGCCGCCGCCGAAATAGATCAGCTTGCGCCGGCGTGCCGTGATCTGCGCCCTCGTAACCATCTCCCCGATCGATCCGATCACCGGCATGCCGGTGGCGCGCTCCAGCCTCCCCGCCGTCGCGAAGGTCGTCTGCAACTGCCCCATGGCGAAGGCGGCGCCGATCCCCCCGACGATGCCGGCGAGTAGCGCGCCCGTCAGCAGCAGCGGCCGGTTCGGCGCGGTCGGCACGCGGGGCGCGGTCGGCGGATCGATCACGCTGAACTTGATCGCATCGGTCTGAGTCTGGGCCTGGCCGCGCAGCTTGATCGCCTCGCGGTCGGCAAGCAGCTTTGAATACTGGTCCTTGAGCACCTGGTAGTTGTTCTCGATCTGCGACTGCTCGGCGGCGACCGCCGGGTCGCCCGCCAGCTTCGTATTGATCTGCTCGAGATCGGACTGGAGCTGAGTCTTGCGCATGGTCAGCGCGGCGACGGTCGCCTGTTTGTCCGCCTGCATCGATTTCAGCGAGAGATAGAGCGGGTTGTTCGCCCCGCCGCCCGCGCCGACCGGCTCGTTGCGCGCGGCCGCCTGCGCCGCGGCAAGCTGGCTGCGCAGCGCGACCACGTCCGGATGATTCTCGGTATAGCCCTTGGCCCGCGCATCGGCGAGCTGGCCCTGGATCGCGGCGAGCCGTGCCCGCGCCGGGCCGCCGGTCGGTCCGGCGCCCGCGACGGTCTGCGGCGTTCCCGCCATCTGCCCGATCAGCGCGGCAAGGCTCGACTGGGCAGCGGCGAGATCGCTGTCGACCTGCGCCATCTGGGTGCGCGCAGCGCCCATCCGGTCGGTCAGCGATCCGGTGCCGGGCAGCGATCCGAGATAGCGGTTCTGGAAATCGGCCCGCTTGGCCTCGGCTTCCTGAAGCTGCTTCTGGCGCTGTTCCAGCTGGGCGTCGAGGAAACCGAGCGACTGGGTCGTCTCGTCCCGGTCACCCGCCAGATTCTGCTCGACGAACAGGTCGATCAGCTTCTGCACGACCTGACGCGCTACCTTGGGGCTCGATCCGGTCACGACGATCTCGAACAGATTGTCCTGCTGCGCGGTGATCTTGATCGCCTTTTGCAGGCCCGCCACCCGGTCGGCCACGTCGCGGTCGCTCGAAACGCTGTTGGCCAGGTCGGTGCCGCGCACGACCTTCTCCATATTCGTGGCGGATGTCAGCGTCTGGCGGATCGTGTCGACGTCCTTCTGCTGGTCGGCGGCGGTGATGCCGACCGCGCTCGGCAGGATCGTCTGCATCTGCACGAAGACGCGCGCCCGTGATTCATAGCTGTTCGGAATCTGCGAAACCATCAGCCAGCCAACCACCGCGATCACCCAGGCGACCGCCAGCGCCAGCCAGCGTCGCGTCCAGATCGCGTGGATCGCTATCCTGATCTCGTCGTAAAGGCCGTTCATCCCCCGGCGTCTCCTAGAACATGCTCTCGGGGATGATGATCACGTCGCCCGGCTCGAGCCGCACGTTCGCGCTCGAATCGCCGTTCTTCAGGAGACTGGAAAGCTTGATGTTATATTCGACCTGCTTGCCTGTGTTGCGGTCGTAGCGGACCAGCTTGGCGCGATTGCCCGCCGCATATTGGCTGAGCCCGCCGACGGAGATCATCGCGTCGAGCAGGGTCATGTTGGCGCGGTAGGGGATCGACGCGGGTTTCTCGGTCGCGCCGACGATGCGCACCTGCTGGCTGAACGTACCCGAGAAATTCTCGACGATGACGGAGACGATCGGGTCCTTGATATATTCGCCAAGCGCGATCTTCATGTCGTCGGCGAGCATGGCGGGCGTCTTGCCGACCGCGGGCATGTCGCTGATCAGCGGCGTGGTGATCCGGCCGTCCGGGCGCACCTGAACCTTCGCCGACAGTTCGGGGTTGCGCCACACGAAGATATTGAGCTGGTCGAGCGGGCCGATGATATATTCTTCGCCCGGTTGCTCCTGCGACGCCACGAAGCTCGCTGGCGGCAACTCCGGTCGCCCGCCGCCACCCATGCAGCCGTTAAGCATCAGGGCGCCGCCGGACAATAGAGCCAGGCCACTGAAACCACGCGAAAAACCCATCACAAGACCTCCCGCCGCCATTCTCCGCCGGTGACGTCACTCCGGCAGGGTTCGCGGCTATGGTCCCGCTATGGCGCTGAAGAGGTGAAGATTGCGTTAGGAGTATCCCGGCCGCCTGCAAGCATCTGGCCTGGAAGCTCGTGCCCGAGGAAGGCGGTGGGGCTCGCCGACAGCCCATAGGCGCCCGCCATGAACACGGCGATGACGTCTCCGGGCCCCGCCACCGGTAGCGACACGCGATCGGCGAGCCGGTCGAGCGGCGTGCACAGACACCCGACCACGCTGACCGTCTCCACGGCCCCGCCCGGCGTCACCGTCGCGACCGACACCGGATAGTTCCGCTTCACCACCGTGCCGAAATTGCCTGAGGCCGCCAGCTGGTGATGCAACCCGCCATCCACCACGAGAAAAGTCTCGCCCCGGCTCTCCTTCCGGTCGATCACCCGGGTCAGATAGACCCCAGCCTCGCCGACTAGCCATCGTCCCAGCTCTATGGCGAAGCGAGCACCCTTCAGCGATGGCGGCAGCGATGCCATGCGCTCGCCCAGCGCCAGACCGATCGCCTCGATATCGAGCGGCTCCTCGCCCGGAAAATAGGGAATGCCGAACCCGCCACCGAGATTGACCAGCGGCGGCGTGACGCCGACCTCATCGGCCAGCCGCCCGGCCAGCGCCAGCGTCTCGGCCTGGGTCTCGATGATCGCCTGGGCATCGAGCGCCTGGGATCCGGCGAAGATATGAAAGCCGCGCCAGTCGACTCCCGCCGCGACCAGCCGCTTCGCGATCGCCGCCGCGCGATCGGCATCGATCCCGAAAGGTGATGCCCTGCCCCCCATGCGCATGCCGGATCCGCGCAGCTCCATCTCGGGATTGACGCGCACCGCGAGGCGGGGCGTTACCCCAAGCCGCTCCGCCGCCATCAGCGCGCGGATCGCTTCACCCTCCGATTCCAGATTGAGCGTCACGCCGGCCTTGATCGCCGCTACGATCTCCGCGTCGCGCTTGCCGGGCCCGGCAAAGCTGATCGCACTGCCCGGCTTCGCCGCCAGTGCCAGCGCCATCTCTCCTTTCGACGCGATATCAAGTCCATCGACCAGCGGCGCCATGACGGCGATCAACGGCGCGAACGGATTGGCCTTGATCGCGTAATGAATGTCGAGCCCCGCCGGCATCGCCGCGCGCAGCCGTGCGATCCGGGCGGTCACCATGTCGGCATCATAGACGAACAACGGCGTATCGCCCGCCGCCTCGATCCACGCCTCAGCCATCTCGCCGGCTATTTGCAGCGGTCCGTCCCCACGAAATTCCGCCGGAATCGCGCCCATCGGC
The DNA here is from genome assembly GCF_028473665.1 of Sphingomonas sp. QA11. Taxonomy (GTDB): domain Bacteria; phylum Pseudomonadota; class Alphaproteobacteria; order Sphingomonadales; family Sphingomonadaceae; genus Sphingomonas; species Sphingomonas phytovorans. Next base: position 2,152,255 of record NZ_CP098774.1, read on the forward strand.
TTCATGACGTCATCTCCGCCTTCAGGGCTGCGCGATCGAGCTTGCCATTGGCGTTCCTGGGCAACGCGTCCCGCCATTCGTAGCGCACGGGCTGCATGAAACTCGGCAATTCGCGCCGCAGGCGCTCCCTCAATCCCGCTTCAGCAGCGACCGTATCGCCGCTTGCCCGCGCCACCACCACGATCGCCTGCCCCAGCCGGGCATCGGGCACGCCGATCGCGACCGCCTCGATCGCCTCTCCCCCCGACAGCACGGCTTCCTCCACCTCGGTTGGGCTGATCCGGTTGCCCGCGCTTTTGATCATCTCGTCGTCACGCCCGACGAAACGGAACAGGCCGTCCCCGCCCTCGATCACCGTATCGCCCGACCATACGGCCGTGCCGCGATGTTCGGCCCAGCGCGGCGCCGGCCGGAAGCGAAGCGCGGTCCGCTCGGGATCCTGCCAATAGCCCTGCGCGACCAGCGGCCCGGCATGGACCAGTTCACCCGGCTCCCCCGGCGCGGCGCGCGATCCGTCAGCCCTGACCGCCATCACCTCGGCAAAGGGGATTGCCCGACCGATCGCCTCCGGAAACGCATCGACCAGATCGGGCGCCAGATAGGTGGAGCGGAACGCTTCAGTCAGCCCGTACATCGGATAGAGGTCGGCTTCCGGAAAACGCTGCCGCAATGCCCGGATCATTGTCGGCGTCAGCGCGCCGCCTGAATTGGTCAACCGCTTCAACCGGGCCGCGGTCTCGGCCGGCCATTCCGCCTCGAGCAGTTGTATCCAGAGCGGCGGCACCCCGGCGAGTGTCGTCGCGCCGAACCGGTCGACTGCCTTGATGACGTCACGCGCGGTCAGATAGTCGAGCGGCGCGACGGATGCCCCCGCTGCCCAGGTGGAGAAAAGCTGGTTCTGACCATAGTCGAAGCTCAGCGGCAGCACGCCGAGCACCCGATCGGCCGGCGACAGCTTGAGATAGTGCGCGACCGAGATCGCGCCGAGCCATAGGTTGGCGTGGCTGAGCATCACGCCCTTGGGCCGGCCCGTCGAACCCGAGGTGTAGAGGATCGCCGCTAGCGTATCGGTATCGGTTGACGATGGCGGCATGACGTCATCACTGACTGCCTCGTCCTCCAGCGCCAGCCTGCACCCGGCGGGAATGTCACCCGCTTCGAGCGAGGAGGCGCGCGCCGACTGAGTCACCAACAGGTCCGCCCCGCTATCGGCCAGGATATGCGCCACCTGCGCCCGCTTCAGCACTGGATTGATCGGCACATGGATCAGGCCGGCGCGGGGCGCTGCCATCGGCAAGACACAGGCGAGGCGTGTCTTGGGCAGCCAGGAAGCAACGCGAGCGCCGGGCGACAATCCCAGTCCGGCCAGCCACGCTGCCACGGATCCCGTCAGCACCTCCAGTGCGGCGAAATCCAGGCTTCCCGCCCGGTCGACCAGCGCGACGTCGCCCGGGCGCCCGCGCAACGGCAGGGTATCGATGGGCTGCGGCATGGGATTGATCATGCCCTCCTGATACGCATCGCGCACCTGCGCTGCCAAGGCCTGCACTTGGCATCCCTCCCCCCATTCTCTAACGGCAGGGCCAACAGGGGATGAAACCGGGGTCCGCAGTGCTTCCTGACGACAATGCCGCAATCGATACCACAGTCCGCGCAGTGCTTCGCGATGTCCTTGGCCTGAGCGAGGAGCGCGTCGGCGCCTTCCGCAGCGAAACGCCGCTGTTCGGCGCCTTGCCCGAACTGGATTCGATGGCGGTGGCCGGCATGCTCACTGAACTGGAGGAACGCCTCGGCATCCTGATCGAGGACGACGAGGTCGATGGCGAGATGCTGGAGAGTTTCGGCTCCCTCGTCCGCTTTGCCGCCGCCAAGGCAAACCAGTGAAGGTCACGCCTTGATCGACCAGTACGACTGGCCCGGCGGGCGCGAGGCGATGCTACGCTTCGGCCCCGCCACCGGCCCGGTCGTCATCGCGTCGATGCCGCTTTTCGAGGAAGCCAACCGGACCCGCGCGTTCGTCGTCACTATATTGCGGGCGCTGGCCGAACGCGGAATCGCCAGCGTGCTGCCCGATCTGCCGGGCACGAACGAAAGTCTCATCAAGACTGAGAATATCACCTTAAATGATTGGACAAGCGCCCTTTCAGCGTTGACTGCCACCCTCACCGAAGAGCGGGGCGCGGTCCATGGCATCGCCATTCGCGGCGGCGCACTCATCGATGCCCCTTTCTCCACTCGCTGGCACTTCTCACCGGCCCCCGGCGAAAGCCTTGTCCGGGATCTGCTGCGGTCCCGCGCCGTCGCCGGAAAGGACACTGCCGACGACGCGATCGAACTGTCCGGCCCGCCCGTCGAGCTGGCCGGCAACAGGCTTTCCCGCACGCTCCTCGCTCAACTCAAGGCAACCGTCCCTGACGGTAGCGCGCCTCTGCGCACCGTCCGTCTCGATACGGACGCCGTGCCCGCCGACCGCCATATATCCGGGTCGCCGCTCTGGCGGCGCAGCGAGCCGGACAACGACCCGGACCTTGCCCGGCTCCTCGCCGACGATATCGCCGCCTGGATCGCCATATGCGGCGCCTGATCACCTTTCCCTGCGCCGGCGACAGGCTGGCCGCCACGCTGGATGAAGGCAAAGCGGCCACTGGCCTGCTGATCGTCTCCGGCGGCAACGAGATCCGGATCGGTGCGCATCGCGGCATGGCAATGCTTGCGGCGCGGCTGGCGGCGGCGGGCACCCCGGTCCTGCGCTACGACCGGCGCGGCATCGGCGATTCCACCGGCAACAATCACGGCTTTCTCGAATCCGCCCCCGACATCGCCGCCGCGGCCGCGACCTTCGTCGCCGAAACCAGGATCCGGCACCTCGTCGCCTTCGGCAATTGCGACGCGGCCACCGCGCTCGCCCTGTTCCACGGCGTCGCCGGGATCGACGCGCTGATCCTCGCCAACCCCTGGGTGATCGAGGATAGCGACGACCTCCCCCCCACCGCCGCAATCCGCGCGCGCTATGCCCAGAAGCTGCGCGATCCGCGGGAAGTGCTGCGCCTGCTACGTGGTGGCGTGAATATAACCAAGATATTCGGTGGTTTACGAAAGATATCTTCCGCAAAATCTCCGGCAGCGGACAGCCTGGCCAGTCGCCTGATCGCCGCACTGGCAGCGAGCACGATCCCCATCACCATCCTGCTGGCAAGGCGCGACAACACCGCCATTGCCTTCCGCAAACAATGGGACGCCAGCCCGACAGCCAATATCACGCTGCGCGAATACGACACCGACAGCCACAGCTTCGCCACCAAGGCCGACAAGCAATGGCTGTTCGACGAGATCGAGACTGCGCTCGGACGATAGACCCGCGCTGCCCCCTCCGTCACGCCGGACTTGTTCGCTAACTATACCCTTCGAACATGTAGGCTTCCGCCAAGCTCAATGATGTCAATCCTCAGGCTTGGCTCGCTGACGTCGTCGCCCGCATCGCTGAGCCCCCGCATTGCGGAAGTCCAACATCAACCGCGAGCAAGCGGCCTTCATGTTCTCCCTTGTATGACTTAGGCTCGCCGCATGGGACTATTGACCTTCAGCATCAACGTAACTTTGGACGGCTGCGTCGACCATCGGGAAGGAATCGCCGACGACGAGACTCACGCCTTCTTCACCCGCCTCATGGAGGAGGGTGGAGCGATGCTGTGGGGTCGCGTCACCTACGAGATGATGGAGAGCTACTGGCCGGCAGTCGCCCGCGGCGACGAGGAGGCGCCGCCGGCGATACGCGACTGGGCGGTCAAGCTGGAGGCCAAGCCGAAGTACGTGGTGTCGTCGACGCGAAGGGCCTTCCCATGGACCAACAGCCACCACATCGACGGCGATCTGCGCACGGGTGTACAAAGGCTCAAGGACGCGACCCCCGCCGGTGTGCTCCTCGGTAGCGGCAAGCTCGCGACCGAGCTGGACCGGCTGGATCTGATCGACGAGTACAAGCTCCTCGTACATCCTAGGATCGCTGGCCACGGCCCGACCCTCTACCAGAGCGGGCTGCTCAGCACGCGACGGCTCGAGCTGATCTCGGCCAGGCCGCTCCGCAACGGCGCGGTCGCCATGCACTACCGGCGTGCACGCTGATCCGGAGCAGCCTCTTCACGTCCAACGCGCGGACCTGTGGGTCCTCCGCCATGACGTCTCGGCTCGGTCATCGATTCAACTGTCCGAAACCCGTGCTAGCGTCCCCTGCAGCCGGGCAGCCAACCGCACTCTGCGACGCTCTTTCTCATGACCGGAAAAACAGACGAATAACGTCGTCCCTCAACGGCAAAAAGAAGCGATTTTCATGTCGCGATCACCACTGTTTTCCGCTGTTATGCATTAACAGGGAAAACTGGAGGCAAGCTGTTGAAATACAACGGATATTTCTACTTCGAAATCCAACATAACAGCGGAAGAAAAAAGCGGGCGGGCGAAATAGCGGACGCTGCCGGACATTCGCACCCCCTCGGGTGTCACTCGGCCGCTTCGGCAACCTCGAAATCGGCCTCGGCGAGGAATCGCTCGACGTCCAGCGCCGCCATGCAGCCAGTCCCCGCTGCGGTCACCGCCTGGCGATAGATCTTGTCCATCACGTCGCCGCAGGCGAACACGCCGGGCACGCTCGTACGGGTCGAGCCGGTCTCCACCTTGATATAATGGTCCGAATCGAGCTCGATATGCCCGCGGAACAATTCGGTCGCCGGGTGATGCCCGATCGCGACGAAGCCGCCCTCGACATCCAGCCGCGACTTCTCGCCGGTAACGGTATCTACCAGCTCGAGCGCGACCAGCCCGGCGGTGCCGCCGCCGTCGACAAAAGTCTCGACCTCCTTGTTCCACAGCACCTTGACGTTCTTGTGCGCGAACAGACGGTCCTGAAGGATCTTCTCCGCGCGGAACGAGTCCCGGCGATGGATCAGCGTCACGTCGTCGCTGTGGTTGGTCAGGTAGAGCGCTTCCTCGACCGCGGTGTTGCCGCCGCCGATCACCGCGATCTTCTTGCCGCGGAAGAAGAAGCCGTCGCAGGTCGCGCAGGCGCTGACGCCCTTGCCCTTCAGTGCTTCCTCGCTGTCGAGCCCGAGCCACTTGGCCTGCGCGCCCGTCGCGATGACCAGTGCGTCGCCCTCATAGACATCGCCGCTGTCGCCGATCAGCCGGAAGGGTCGCCGCGACAGGTCGATCTCGACGATCGTGTCCCACATCATGCGTGTGCCGACGTGCTCTGCCTGGGCCTGCATCTGCTCCATCAGCCACGGGCCCTGGATCACGTCCTTGAAGCCGGGGTAATTCTCCACATCGGTCGTGGTCATCAACTGCCCGCCCGGCTGGATGCCCTGCACCACGATCGGCGCGAGGCCAGCGCGCGCGCCATAGATCGCGGCGGAGAGGCCGGCTGGGCCTGAGCCGAGGATGAGCATGCGGGTCGTGTGGGTGGTCATTGAGTCGTCCGTGATGATGTTGGCGCATCTAGGGGCGATGCGGGCTGGCTGGCAACATGGCGTCGGCAGGGGGCCGACGGAATGGCGCGGCGGCGCAGTTTTGCTTTCAGGCCTTCAACCGCGCCGCATGCCAGGCGACGTGACCAGCCAGGAAGGTCGAGATGAAATAATAGCTGTGGTCGTACCCGGGCTGCATCCGCAGCGTCAGGTCGATCCCGGCCTTGTCGCACGCCTCGCGCAGCAACTCGGGCTTGAGTTGCTCGGTGAGGAAATTGTCCTTGTCTCCCTGATCGACAAGGATTTCCGGAACCCGAAAGCCGTCAGCGATCAGCGCGCAGGCATCATAGGTCCGCCAACCCTCTCGGTCAGCGCCGAGATAGCCGGTCAGCGCCTTCTCGCCCCAGGGGCAGTGCAGCGGCGACACGATCGGCGCGAACGCGGAGACGCTCCGGAATCGTCCCTGGTTGCGCAGGGCGATGGTCAGCGCGCCGTGGCCGCCCATCGAATGGCCGGTGATCCCCTGCCGGGTCAGGTCAGCCATCGGGAACTGCGCGGCGATCAGCGCGGGCAGCTCGTCCTCGATATAGCTGCGCATCCGGAAATTGGCCGACCAGGGCTGCTCGGTCGCATCGACATAGAAACCGGCACCCTTGCCGAAATCATAGGCGTCGTCATCCGGCACATCGTCACCGCGCGGCGACGTGTCGGGCGCGATGAAGATCACGCCCTGCTCGGCACACGCAGCGCGATACTCGCCCTTCTCGGTGACGTTGGCGTGCGTGCAGGTGAGCCCCGACAGATACCAGAGCACCGGCAGCGTCGCGCCTTCATCATGCTCCGGCACGAACACGGAGAAGGTCATCGGCGTGCCCGTCACGGTCGACTCGTGCCGATAGACGCCCTGCACGCCCCCATGGGCCTTGTTAGTCGAGAGGGTTTCCATCGTTTCTCGCACTCCCTCCCGTTCGCTTCGAGCGAAGTCGAGAAGCCTTTCCTGAGATAATAAGGTCAGTAGACGACGACGCTGCGGATGCTCTCGCCGGCATGCATCAGGTCGAAGCCCTTGTTGATCTCCTCCAGGCCGAGGACATGAGTGATCATCGGGTCGATCTCGATCTTGCCGTTCATATACCAGTCGACGATCTTCGGCACGTCGGTGCGGCCCTTGGCGCCGCCGAACGCCGTCCCGCGCCAGTTGCGGCCGGTCACGAGCTGGAACGGCCGCGTGCTGATTTCCTTCCCCGCTTCCGCCACGCCGATGATGATGCTGGTGCCCCAGCCGCGATGGCACGCTTCGAGCGCCTGGCGCATCACGGTCGTGTTGCCGGTGCAGTCGAACGTATAGTCAGCCCCGCCATCGGTCAGCGCGACGAGGTGCGCGACGATATCGGCGACATCCTTCGGGTTGACGAAGTGGGTCATGCCGAACTTCCGGCCCCATTCCTCCCGATCCGGGTTGATGTCCACTCCGACGATCATGTTCGCGCCCGCCATCTTCGCGCCCTGCAGCACGTTGAGGCCGATGCCGCCCAGGCCGAACACGATGACATTGTCGCCGACCTGCACCTTGGCGGTGTTGACCACCGCGCCGACGCCGGTGGTGACGCCGCAGCCGATATAGCAGCTCGTCTTGAACGGCGCGTCCTCGCGGATCTTCGCCACCGCGATCTCCGGCAACACGGTGAAGTTGGAGAAGGTCGAGCAGCCCATATAGTGGAAGATGGTCTGGCCCTTGTAGCTGAAGCGGCTGGTGCCGTCCGGCATCAGCCCCTTGCCCTGGGTCGTGCGGATCGCGGTGCAGAGGTTGGTCTTCCCGCTGAGGCACGACTTACACTGCCGGCATTCGGGGGTGTAGAGCGGGATGACATGGTCGCCTGGCTTCACGCTGGTCACGCCCGGGCCAACCTCGCGCACGATGCCCGCGCCCTCATGGCCGAGCACGCTGGGGAACAGCCCTTCCGAATCGAGGCCGTCAAGCGTGTAGGCGTCGGTGTGGCAGATGCCGGTCGCCATGATCTCGACCAGCACCTCGCCAGCCTTGGGGCCCTCCAGATCCAGCTCGACGATCTCAAGCGGCTTCTTGGCTTCGAAGGCAACGGCGGCGCGGGTCTTCATGGGCATCTCCTTGGACGAGGTTCCGCTAGCTGAATTGCGGAGGACAGAAAAGGCGGCGGGCGATATGAATTCGGCAAGCGCATTGCTTCCGTGATGCCAAAACAGCATGCCGAACCCGTCGCGGCGATTCCCGCCAGGAGCGGTGGCCTAAGCGGGGGAGCACCCTTGATCCACATCCTTTACCGCAAGGCGCTGCGAATCCTGGTCGGCGGGCTCCAATACGGTCGCGGCCGGCTCTGGGCTTTCACGAGGCCCGACGTCGAGGGCGCGCATGCCATCGCCCTCACCCCCGAGGGAAGGATCATTCTGGTGAAACTGAGCTATGCGCGCGGCTGGCACCTGCCGGGAGGCGGTCGCAAGGCCGGTGAGAGTGCCGAACAGAATGTCGTCCGCGAGCTCCGCGAAGAGATCGGGGCGACCTCGCACGATGCACCGGCCCTCGCTTTCGAGGTCGAGGAACAGGTTCACCACCGCCGGGACCACGCCTCGGTCTTCCTCGTCCGCAACGTTCTGTACCGCCCAAACCGCTGGTCGATCGAGATAGAGCGCGTGATCGAGGCGGACCCGGCCGAACTGCCAGCCGACATCTCCCGGCGCGCGCGGCGCTGGATCGATTCGGCCAATCTGTAGGGCCCATCTATATGAATGTCGCGAATGGCAGGTGGGCCCACTACGAAATGGTAGCGGAGGACAGCTACAGCCTTCGCAGTCCACTCCGCTACTTTAAGTCATAGCTGCTGTGCTCACGTCCAAGGCGAGTTCTACGCCTTCTAGCGCCTTTCCCGTCAGGTAGTGCCCCTCTCTCCTAGTGGTCGAAATCTGACACGTGGTACCCGGAGATAGAGCGTCTGCTCGCGACCAACCTATGCTGTTCATCGGCGGTTCTATGAACGGCGGCCTCTCGAAACTTGCCACTCGACCAACATGAACCCGACGGGCGGCTTCGAGCCCTATCCCACCCATACGTCTGCCGAAGGAGAGAGCCAATAGCCAGCCATGGCGGTTTCGTACGTTGCGGCAATGGTCAACTCTGACCAGAAGCGTGAGCGATTTATACGGCAACGCCTTGCCCGAAACGCTCACCGGCTTCAGCAAGGCCGAGGCTATGTCGCACCAGCGCCTCGCTAGCGTTCCGGCTGTAAAATGGAAACGTTGCACGGAGTGAATTGATTCTGCGATCGCCAACTCTTCAGCGTCATCGGTTACACCCCGCCTGTCGACGCCGGAGCAAACTACTATGCTACTCTCAAGACCCTCGATAGGTAGGTTAAGTCAAACTGAACGCCTTCCGGAGAACCTTGGACGCTTTAGTATCGAGATGTATAACGATGTCGCCCCGCTGGCAAATTAGCTTAAAAGGTGCCGATCGCGGATTCTCGTGCAGAGGAAGAGCAGTACAGCGCATTGATCAGGTAGGACGCATAAAAGTTCATGAAAGACTGGCAGGAGGGTTTGAATACAGAAAACCCGCTCACGGCTGAGTTAAAAATGAAGCCTTTGATCGAAAAAAACACCATACTGCTGGCGGATTTGGAACGTGAATGGTCTGCGCTTGGTCCGCTACGCTCGATCACCTATACGATTCACTTCGACGACGAAGACGAAGCTCGCGTTTTCGCACGGGAGACAGAAACTCTCGGCTTCGATACCGACCTTTCCAGCGTACACCAAAGCAGAGATTGGATTGTCTATGCAACCAGATCCATGGAACCGACGGTAGCGAATGTTACCTACTGGGAGGAATGGTTCAGCGCGCGGGTTGAAAATTGGGACCGCCAAAGCCATGAATGCTGCAGGCCCCGTTTCGAGGGCTGGAGCTATCCACGCAGGGAAGCGCCCGCGTTTTCGCTGGAAGGACGACCTTGGAGTAACACCAGCGCGCGTGAGCGTGGACAAATATTATTCGGGCAGACCCTCGCCAATGATCAAGTCACTCCCAAGGGCAGGTTTCAATATCTCGGATCGACAACGAAGGCACCGCCTTTTCGGATCATTCCTTCACAGTTCCTGACTAAGGCCCGTGCGCGAAGGCCGCGCCATGCAGAGCCCACAGCCTCTAAATTTGCTCAGTGGCTCTATTCACTTTATGCTGACGCCTACGGCAACGCGCAGGACCGGGAAGAAGGCAAGGTAGCTGAAGAAGCGATTCTTGCCGCACGCCGCAGTGCCTATACCTGTATAGATGCAAACATCCTGTCAGCCTCCTTTCCGGACTGGCAGCTGATACACAATGGCATGAACACGGGACAGCTCGCGATATCGGATTATTTCAAGATTGCAGATCTCAATGTTGCAGGTGAAGCATTGCGTGTCCTACCGGACCTTATCTATCGAAGCCGGCGGACTGGCGAAATCATAATCGTCGAAATCAAGCATTCTCGCATGGCGATTCCGTCGAATCTCTGGCCCAATATCTGGGGCCAGCTTTGGTGTTATGCTCAGCTTGAACAAATCCGCGAGGCCCCTCGTGTGACCGTAGTTGGCGAGGTATGGGGCGATGCTTGGACCCGCCGCACCAGCATACGCCTTGTTTGCCTTCGCGCCAGTGTGCGGCGAAATCCGCGCGCGCCTGCGTATGACCGCTTCTTCCGGGCACTCTTTGACATCTATCGGGGCATTGATTGAGGTAAATGCATGAAGGCTCGATGCTGACCTGGGGGTGTCTGGAATCATGTCCTTTCCGACACCATCAGCGATGACCGATCGTCGCGTAGGGCTAAAAGTAAACCGTCGGATTGAGAAAATATGCGGCAATCTCGAGTGTAGGTTTCTTCGCCATGGGACTATCGAACGCTATACCGGCACTACCTTATCCAACTCCCGCCGTCATAGTACAGTCCAGTGAACGTCGGTTCGCGTCGAATCCAGTCACTAGCTGGCTTAACCATTGCCCCACAGCAAGCTGGACATTCTACAGCCGACCAGTGTCATCCTTCGAATGATCCGCTCGTCTTAGCGAACGCGATCTTCCGGTGTTCGATGCGGTGGCAAGTGGCGCACAGCACGACGAGGTCCGCGAGCGCCGTCTCGGTGCCGGAGGGAAGGTCAGCGAGCGGAACCTTGTGGTGTACTTCGATCCCAGCATCCAAGAACTCCGCGCCGTGCTTCGCGGCAGGCTCGAACCCACATTCCTCGCAGACGAGCTTACCCGTGGCAATGAGTACCGCCGACTTCTTGTCGCGCGCTAGGCCGGGCGCGCGCTCGCGCCGGAGGTGGGTAACCCGCTTGGGATGGCCTTCGACCCAGCGGCGATCGTCATCCTCACTGGGCAGAGGTGGGCTGCCGGGCACGACGACCTTTTCGCCAGCGCCGGGCTCGCCCTTAGGCAGGATGACGTAACCGGCCGCCTGCAGCAGTTCGAACGAGGGCTGCGACCACCCAGCGCTGAAATGGGCCGGGAATGCCTTGATGCCTAGCGCTCGTTCTAGCGCCAAGCCGAACACCTTCTTGGGTGGGAACCGCAAGCCGCCGGGCGTGACCAGGTCATAATCGCGCGAGTTCGCGAAGTTGGGCGCGTCGCCTCCTTGAGCGAGGGTGAACACGGCCGCGTGAATATCGGCCGGGGTAACCTTTCGCTGATCGCCGTAGCTAAGCCGCTCCGGAGCTTCGACAACCCGATGAAGCTTCAGTTGCTGGACGAGATTGCTTGAACCAAATTCAAACCTCAGCCGCTTAGTCGAGTTTCCGACGTGATTGCCGGGCGGCTTGCCGAAATCTCGCATCCGGGTGCGAATGGCAGAAGCTGCTGCCGCCGGACCGAGCGCAACAAGCTCTGGTCCCTCTGCGATCACGCGGCTCGCGGCGTCAGGAAAGGACCGTACAGCGTCGCGGCTCGCCAGAAGGACACGTTCAAGATTCGAGAATGTACCAAGCGATCGGGCGAGGATAGTCTCGAGCGCCCTGCTGTATTGAGAGTTACGGGCATACGCGCCGGTTCCCCCCCGGCTCTCGAGAATGATCGCGTGGGATTCCACGCTGATCGCTGCATCGAGCTGCTGACCATCTAACTCGATGCGGAAATCTTTTGACATTCTATATCTCTCGGCGTCGTTAGGTAGGTAATAAAAAATCTCTCTCTAGCGGAAATGCCGTATGTGCGGGACTCCTCCATAAAGTAGCGCGCGGGAAAACCCCAACATCCCCAACATGCCAGCTTTTCTGCGGGTTTGGGCGCCAACCTTTACCCCAATAATTGTATAACCCGATTATAGGTTCTAGGGACAACCCATCTGCAAAGAATTTCTCTTTGTTTTCAAAGGCATTGGGGTATTCATCAAAAACGGTTGGTGTGAGGTTGGGTCAGGACGACAATAAAGATTTTGCTTTCTATCAATATCTTATGACGATTTTATCGATGAGATTATAGATGTTGGCGTTCTCCTGCCCCCTCCCACAGCCATGCCATCGATAGGACTTCGCTTTCGGCACGGCTGGCGACTTTCCCGGCATCTCAGGAAATAGCGCGTCAGGTGCGTCAATCTGCGTCACCACATTGGGCGAGTATGGCAGCAATCGGCCGCAGATTTCCTAGTGGGCACCCATCCGCGATTACATGCGTCAAAAGCGACACGAAAAGCGCGCGGGCGAGGCGGGGGGAAAAGCGCCCGGTTTGGGGTCGCAGCGGCGCCGGGGCGGTCGATCACCCTCGGAGGGATCGGGCTGCGGTCTCGGCCAGCTCGCGGAAGATGCGTTGCCAGTATTCCCCGGCCTGCGCCCAGGGCACGTCATCAAGAGTACCGTGCCGCCTGCTCTCCCACAGATCCGCAGCCGTTTGCTCAATGACCGCGTCGATATCATTGGCGGAACAAAGGCGGCAACGGTCGGCCATCAGCAGTCGAGCCAGTCCGACTCCGCATCATCGACGGCCGCGAAGGTATCGCCATCCGCCTGTTGCCCGCGCAGGTGGGCGCGGACGGCCTCCGGATCTCCATCCTTCGGGAAATTACGATCGGCGCGAGCCGCGTCGGCAAGAGCATCAACCCAATCGCCTCGATCGCGCTGGGCCAGAAGCCAGCGGCCGAACGCCTCCTTCCTCCCCCCATACCGGTCAGCCTGTATTGTCATGTCACGTCTCCGAGTCGCGGTTGAAATGCGCCGCCTATAGCATTTGTTCCCGGAATGTTCTTGCCGAATCGGCGGCAGCGGGCGCATGCTGGCGGAATGTCAGACCCCGCTCTTGATGAAATCCGCAGCCGGAACTGGCTTGAATATCGGTGGCCGATCGAGATCAAATCCCGCTTCGACTGCGGCGCCACAAAATATGACGTGATGATCGGCCAGTGCTCAATCGTGACAAAGCTGTCGCAGGAGGATGCTCAGCAATGGGTGGACGCGCTGGTTCCGGTCTCGGTCGCCGATGTCGTCTCCCGCTATCCTGAATTGCATCCGGTGCAGGTCCTGATCGAAGGCGGCAGGAAGGGGCGCCTGGCGCGCATTCCTCCCGAGCTATGGTCAACATATGATGCGATTGATCTCGGCGGAAGAAGCAGCCATGCGAGTATCTTGTCAGCAAAAGCCCGCGCCTTGTTCCCCGGAATCGTCGGCGTCTTCGTGCGGATCCGGCCGGTGCGCAGGTCTCGCGAACCATGATGCGCGAGTTGAGCCTGGCTGTCGTTGGCCTCGATTTCGCCAATCGGGACAAGAGCAACCGCCGTTTCGAGCTGGCGCTTATTCGACCGGGGGAAACCGTCCATCTTGTGCCCGAACCGAACAACCCCGCTGATCCGCGCGCCGTGGCTGTGATCAGCGCGCACGGCGTCCAGCTCGGCTATCTGACCGCTGAACGATGCGGGCTGATCGGCGGCAGGATCGCGATGGGCGAATCGTTCACCGCCATTTTCCAAGAGGCGCGGCGGCATACCGCGATCATTCGAGTGCGGTTCGGGGGTGGCGAGCCGGTCCTGCCGGCGCCGCGTCTGGAAGCGGAGATTGATCCGGACTTTTTCGCGGATCCCGAAGGCCCGGATTGGGGGGCGTGAAATTCTCAGGAAACGATGCCCACCCCCGCGATGCGACAATCGCGAGGGCGGGCGCCGCTCAATCTATCGGGAAATTGCTGACGATCAGCTCTCCGGCCTTCTTCGCGGCGCCGCTCGGCATCGAATAGATCGTCTCGACGCCGGCCACGTGGAATCGGCCGAACACCTCGCGCGCGCCCGGCGTGTCGTTGACCGACAACACGAACTGGCCCTTGATTGTCTCGAGCTGGTCGGCAAGCAGCGTAAAATCTGCTCGACCAAAGACGTCCTGACCGTACTCAGTCTCGCAACCCCAATAAGGCGGATCGAGGTAGAACAGCATGCCAGCGCGGTCATAGCGCCGTATGAACTCGGCATAGCCGAGCTGCTCGATTACCACACCGGTCAACCTGTCGTGGATATCGGCCAGTAGCGGTTCGATCTTCGACACATTGAAGCGGGACCGGGTATCGACGCCAAAACCGCGTCTCTCCACCCTTCCGCCGAACGCCAGGCGCTGCAAATACAGGAATCGCACCGCCCTCTGCAGATCTGTCAGCCGTTCGGCGGGTATCGCGCGCAGCCGCTCGAATTCGGCCCTGCTGGCGACCCGGAATCGCAGCATATCGACAAAATAGGCGTAGTGCTCCTGGAGCACGCGAAAAAAGGTCGCGACGTCGCCAGAGACATCGTTGATGAATTCCGCGGATGGCCTTTGCCGGCGCCTCAGGAAGACGCCCCCCATCCCGACGAACGGTTCGGCATAACCGTTATGGGGTATCGCGTCGAAAATAGGCAGCAGCCGCTTCACGAGATTGCGCTTGCCCCCGATATAGCCCGACGCGGGCGACACAGGGGTGACGTCGATCATAGTAGACATGTTGGATTTCTCGCTCTTCTAGGATCCCGCCCGGCATGCCGGGTGCGGGACGGCCGATGGCCGGTCTGTCGTGGCGAGCTGGTCCTCGTCGGTTGGCCGGACTGGCATCCGGCTTCCCCCGCCCGGCCTTACGGCTGGACGGAATTCCCTATGCCGCTTGGCGGCTTTTCCGCTCTTTGAAACGAACCGCTTCGTAACCTAGCGCCTCGTTGACGGTCAGCAGGTTCGCCTGGATTGGCTCAATCTCCAGCTCGAAGAACATATCGACCGCCTCGCGCGCGTTGCCGATGCTCGACCCCTGCGCCGGCACAATCCCTAACACGACAGGGGGGGTGCGGTGCGCCGCCAGCACGTCGTCGCGCGTCGCGTTCTTGATCCCGAGAAATTCGTCCTTCGCCCCCACCTCGGCGATCGGCAGGATCTTGAGGCTGCCATCCTTGCCGTTCGGCGCATGCACGAACAGGTTGCGGAAATTGCCCGGCCCCTTCGACGCCTTCAGCGCCGTCTTGAGCGCATCGGTATCCTGCTCGTCTATTTCGCCGGTCGCATAGAGGATGTACCCGGCGTGGCTTCCATTGAGGTAATAGCGGCGCCGAAAGAGCGTCGCCGCCTCGTTGAGCAGTGCCGACTGCAGGGCGCTCAGATACTCGGGAACGCCGTAGATCTCCTGATTAACGTCAGGCTGCATGATCTGGACAACGCTTCCCGGGCGGAACTCGGTTTCGCCCAAATAGCTGGGCAGGAAGAAAAACTGCCCTTCCGCCAGCCCGCGCCGCGTATATTTCGCCAATGAATGGTCAAGCCGCATCGGATTGCCCAACAGGTTCGACCGTTGCTCGAGATAGCCGTTCCCGAAAACCAGATAGTCCTGCACCATCGCGCCGAACGCCTTGCGGCTCAGCCAGTGTGTCGGCTCGAATGCTGAAGCCAGCAGGTTCCGCTTGAGTATGATCGCCGAGCTGTGATGCGGCGATACGCGGAACGCGCGCGCCAAACCATCAAGCGAGATCGGCGGCTCGTACCAGCGCCCGTTATGCTGGCATTCGATCAGGTCCATGATCTCGCGCCGGTTGAGGACGGGTTCCGGGTCGCCGAAGCTGAACGCCTGGATCGCATTGGATCCGCTGGCGCTGGCGACGATCGCGCCGGTCGCCGCCTCGGCCGCTTCACCGCGCGACATTGCCCGTGCCTTGTTCCGCTTGCTCATTCAAAGATCTCCATGCGGGTCTTGGGGCGCTCGCGCCCGTCCAGTGGTTCGTTGATCAGGATGTGCATGCACGCCCAGGCGAGATCCGCGTGCCCATCGGCGGCGGATCGGCCGGCCTTGAACGTCAGGGCGCGACCGCTCTGGGTCAGCGCTTTCTTGATCGACAGGAAGGATGAGGCGACATCGAGCCAGCCGGCCTCGAATTCGATGCGCTGGCGGCTGAAGCTGTGCTGCGCCTTCATCACCATCTGCGCCTTCAGCTCGAGCGAATATTCGAGCTTCACCACGCCGCGCATCCGGTCGCGCAACAACTGCCATACGCCGTTGCCCACGCCGCCGGCGTCGATGCCCAGATAGGTGCAATTGTACCGGGCGAGCAGCGACATGATCATGTTCGCCTGCGCTTCGAAATCGAGGCCGCGAAACTGGTGCCGCTCTAGCAGCCGGAACTTGCCGTTCGGCCCGCCAGGCGGCAGCGCGATCACCAGCGCTGCGTTGTCGCCTTCCTCGCTCTCCTGCGGATCATAGCCGGCCCACACTTCGCGCATGCCGACCGGCCGTTTCGCCAGCGGGGATACGTCGGTCCACTCGACCATCGCATCAACCATGCACCGGTTGATCTCGTTGAACTTGAACGCTGACAGGCTGTCGTCAACGAACTGGCACATCAACAGGTTGGCGAATTCGTCCGGCGCATATTCGATGCGCAGCTCGTCCACGTCGAACAGGTCGCAACCGCGCTCGGCCGCGTCCTCGATCGTGACAATCTGGCGCCAGACATTGTCCTCGCACAGCCGCCCGCGTTTCAGCGCGGCATGCGTGACGTCGATCTCGATCCGGTCGGCTTTCTTGACGCGCCGGTTGCGCCGCTCGCCTGTCCAATAGGGATGCGCCTGGTGCGCCACGCTCGACGGGGTCGAAAAATAGGTTTTGCGCCAGCGCTTGTGCAGCGCCATGCCGCCGGCGACCTTGTTCAGTTCCTCAAAGCCATAGACCCAAAAGAACTCATCGAAATAGAAATTGCCGTGATAGCTTTGCGCGGTGCGGGCATTGGTGCCGAGGAAGATCAGCTCGGCGGCAGGCTCGCCCTCGGGCATCGTATCTGCCGTGACGATTATCGGATCGCCCTGCAGCTTGACACCGACCCGCGCCGCGAACTGGACGATATAAGTGCGGAAGACATGCGCCTGATTTTTGGACGCTGACAGGAATATCTGGTTGCCACCCCCGGTCAGCGCGTCGAGCAGGGCCTCGCGGGCGAAATACCATGTAGCGCCGATTTGGCGCGACTTGAGGATCATGCGGGTGCGCTGATCTTTCGCCGCCCACCAGTCCTCCTGATAGCCGAACAGCTCGGCTTCGAAGATCTCCTGCAGCTTTTCGACCTGTTCGGCCGTGAAATGGTTTTTGGCCGGCTTCCTGCGCGTCCCGTCCTTCGCCGCCTCGTTCCGGTTGGCGACCTTTTCGTTCAGGTCGCTCTCATTGCCGCCCTTCGCCTCGAAGCGTCGAACCCGCGCGCCCTGCACCACCTGGCGCATCAGCAGGTCGATTTCCTTGAAGTCGCCGCCCGTCTTGCTGTCCTTGGCGATCAGCATGTTGAGCCGGCATTCGAGCGCGTCCTCGATCTTCGACAGCGACGGCGCCTCGTCCCACTTCTCGCGGTCTTTCCACGCCTGCACCGTCGACCGGTTGATGCCCAGCTCGCCGGCGATCTGAGTCACACCCCAGCCGCGCCAGTACAGGCTGCGCGCCTGGCGCCGCGCGTCGATCGGGATCGGCGACGTCGAGGCGGGCAGCGGCATGCCGGTATCGGGCGGAAGCTTGCTCATGGCGGGCGAACCTAGCCACGGCCCGCGCCGCAACCGACGCGGCGGCTCTTGTAGAGAAGGTTTCTACAATGGCGTTCGCTTGAGATACGCGGGCTCTTCAGTCCCTTTTGCCGGCACACAACCGACCCCGAGGGACCGCACCGCCATGGGCACCAAGAGCCAGTTCTTTCGCGCCTTTGTCGAAGGCCAGACGATCAGCGATGGCCGCGTCGTCACGGCGGACATGATCAACCAGTCCGTCGAAACCTTCAACACCGAGACGTACACGCCCGGCATCAATGTCGAGCATCTTTCCGGCTTCAGTCCGGAACCGCCCTTCAACCGCTATGGCGACGTCATCGCCGTGAGGGCGCAAACCGACGACATCACGATTGCCGGCAAAACCGAGAAGCGCCGCGCGCTCTACGCCCAGGTCGATGCCCTTGATCAGCTCGTGAATCTCGCCCGCGCCAGCCAGAAGCCATTCCCGTCGGTCGAGCTGACCCCGGACTATGCGGGCTCTGGCAAGGTTGGCCTGGTCGGCCTCGCGTTCACCGACAACCCCGCCAGCATCGCGACGCAGAAGCTTTCGTTCTCGCGCAGCGCCCCCGGCACCATATTCTCCTCGGGCAACGAGCCGGTAACGCTCGAGTTCGAACCAAAGCCGATCGAACCGGCCGGCATCGCCGATGCGATCAAGGCCGGGTTCGCCGGCGTCGCCGCCATGTTCTCCCGCACCGAGCCGGAAAAGCCGAAGGAAGAACCCAAGAAGCCGGCCAACGACAATTTCGATCCGGCCGCGTTCGCGACCGCGCTGGGCGACTCGATGGCCACCACGATCGCGGCGCTGATCAAGCCGGTCACCGATGCCCAGACCAAGATGCAGCAGGATTACGCCGCCCTGCAGGGCAAGCTCGAGTCGACCGAGCAACCCGGCTTCAAACGGGCGCCGGCCACGGGCGGATCCGGCGCGGTCGAAACGGACTGCTGACCGCTTCCCCGCCGCCCCCGAGACCATTCCGCCCAGGAGCATCCGATGCGCAACGAAACCCGCCTTCTCTTCCACGCCTACCTCAACAAGCTCGCCAAGCTCAACGGCGTCGCATCGGCCTCGGAAAGCTTCTCCGTGGCCCCCTCGGTCGGCCAGAAACTGCAGGAGCTGATCCAGAAATCCAGCGCGTTCCTGCAGAAGATCGCCTTCGAAACCGTCGTACAGCAGGAAGGCGACAAGGTCGGCGTCGGCGTCACCCGCTCCATCGCCGGCCGGGTCAACACTAACGCCGGAACGCGTCGCTCGCCGACCGATCCGACCGACACGTCCGATCTCGGCCGCTATCGCTGCGAAGAGACCTTCTACGACAGCGCCATCAAGTGGAGCCGGCTTGACGCATGGGCGCACAAGCCGGAATTCCAGCAGTTGATCCGCGACGTCATCATCGCCCGCCAGGCACTCGACCGCATCACCATCGGTTTCCACGGCACCTCGGTCGCGGCCACCACGGATCGCGTCGCCAATCCGCGCCTGCAGGACGTCAACAAGGGCTGGCTTCACAAGATCCGCACCTATGCCCCCGATCGCGTCCTGTCGGATGGCGGTCTCACCACCACCGGCAGCGCGATCTACGTGGCGGATACGGCTGACACGTCCAAGCGCGACTATGTCAATATCGACGCCCTGGTGAAGGATGTGTCGGCATCGCTGCTCGATGAATGGCATCAGGACGCGGACGATCTGGTGGTCATGATCGGGCGCGACCTTGTCCACGACAAATATATGCCGATCATCAACAAGGCCGGCGACACCCCGACCGAAATTCTGGCCCGCAACGCCATTCTCGCCGCTGCCGCACAGGTCGGTGGTTATCCGGCCGAGCGCGTCCCGGACTTCCCGTCCGCCAGCCTGCTCATCACCAGCTACAAGAATCTCGCGATCTACGAGCAGGACGGGACTCGCCGCAGGTACGTCAAGGACGAACCCGAACTGACCCAGATCGCCAATTATGAAAGCGTCAACGAGGCGTTCGTTGTCGAAGACTACGGCAAGTGCGCGCTTGTCGAAAACATCGTCATGGGGCCGAAACCGGCCTGATTGCCGGTCAGCCCCCTCCCCCTAGTCCGCCCTTCATCCGCAGGAATCCGCAATGAGCCTCGCTCGACAGCACCGGGAACGCATCCTGGCCGCGCAAACCGTGGCATCCCTCGAGATGGAGGGCGGGCTACCCGGCGTGCCCGCGACGCTTGGCGAGCTGGCATCCGATGCCGCCAGCCAGGCGCAGGGACAGATGACGCTTCGCCTTGTCCACGATCTGCAGCGCCTCAAGCAAATCCAGTCGATCGAGCAGAAGATCGCCGCCAAGCGCGAGATGCTTCCCGAATATCGCGCATGGATCGTGGGCCTGCTCAGCGCGGCCGAACAGACCGGACGCGGCGTGCAGGACGATATTCTGCCAACCATCATGATCTGGCTGATCGACACCGGCCAGTATGAAGATGCCCTTCCGCTGATCGACTATGTTCTGCGCTTCAATATCGCCCTGCCGACCCGCTACGAACGCACCGCGCCGGCGCTGATCGTGGAAGAGATCGCGGAGGCAGCGATCAAGGCGCAGGCGCTGGGCGTTTCATTCCCGCTCGGCGTGCTGGAGCAGGTCGAACAGCTCATCGGCAAGGCCGATATGCACGATCAGATCCGCGCGAAGCTTCACAAGGCGATAGGCGTGGAGCTTGCGGACCGCGCCGAGGAAATCGACGGCGCCGCCCCGGAATTCGCGCCGGCTGTCGAGGGCGCCCTCGCCCATCTGCGTCGCGCGCAGCAACTCCATGATCGCGCCGGCGTGAAGGATCGCGTCAGGCGCCTCGAAAAATCGATTGCATCCAACACCCAACAGGCCGGCCCCGATCAGACCGACAAGGCCGGCTGACCAGCTCGCCCCCCGGCGCTCGGGGGCGGATCGCGCGCGACGGGAGGGCCTTCGGGCCGAGGGCCGTCGCTGACCCGGTCCCCACCCCCGTAAACCGGGCGGGCGGGCACGCTGAAGGAACCTCCATGCTCGCCGCTCTGGGCACTTTCGCCTACACCCTGCTTGTCCTGATCGAGATCGCGCTGGGCGCTTTCTTCACCATGAGCGGTAGCGTTTTGGTCGTGGTCGATCGCATGCTGGCGCTGCACAGCAAGATGCCGCAACTCGGCGCGGCGCTCGCCCTTACCGGCCTCGCGCTGTTCTTCCTCGGCGCCTACGGTCTCGCCCGGCTCCCCTTATGAGCGGCTTCAACTGCACCCCGTCCATTATCCCGCCCGCATCGACCGATGCCGAGCCGATCATCACCAACGACGGATGGTTTCCCGACGTGGATCCGGTCGCCTTTCGCAAACAGATGCGGATCCGCGACAGCGTGATCGCCGAACGCCTGCGCGAGGCGATCCTCTATGCGTTGGTGGCCATCGGCAATAATCTGGCGGACTGGCGGGCGGCGCGCGCGGCCGAGGGAGCGGCCACGCTTGCTGACGTCCCGGCCGCGCAGCTCGGCGGCGAAAACCGGTATGTGATTCTCTACCGGGCGGCGATCGGCGCCGAAGCGAAAGCCCGCCTGGTCGAGCGTTACCGCGACACCGATCTGACCGGCGCCGGGCAGCGTCAGGTAAGCGACCTTGACGAGTCGGTCGGCGAGCTGCGCCGCGATGCCATCCACGCCGTGCGCGACATTCTCGGGCGCACGCATACGAGCATCGAGCTGATCTGATGCCCGACATCATCCGTGCCCGGCAGGGGGATACACTCGACGCGCTCCTGTGGCGCGAGCGGGGCTTCAAGGCGTCCGATCTCGGCCCCGTGCTCAACGCGAACCCCGGCCTTGCGGGTTTCGGCGTCACGCTCCCGCTCGGCACGCCGGTGACGATTCCCGCCACGGCATCGCCGACCCCGCGCCCCCTTCCCCTCATCCAGCTTTGGGACACCTGATGGACAAGCACACTCTCCCCGAGCTGTTCGCAGCGATGGTTACCTTCGTCGCGGGTCTTACGCCTGCGGCGCTCGGCGCGGCGGTCAGCCTTGCCTATGAGCGGGGCCTGACGTGGCGTGACCGGTTCATCCAGTTCGCGGTCGGCGTCGTCGTGTCCTATTTCGCCGGCGGCGTTACCGCCGTGATCTGGGCCTTTTTCTTCAAGAACGCGATCGACCCGTTCGTGCTGCAGGGCTTCCAGTTCACCTTCGGCATGATCGCATTCAAGGCCACGCCGCAATTCATCACGGCCGCGAGCGAGGCGATTGCCGGCCTGCCCTCGATGGTGCGCGACCGCCTGGTCACCTGGCTCCCCAAGAAGAAGGATGATGCGCAATGACCTATGACCGCGCCAAGCTCGCTCGGGAGATCGCCCGCGATGAAGGAGACAAGCTGAAGGTCTATCGCTGCACCGCCGGCAAACTGTCGATCGGCAAAGGACGCAATCTCGAAGACGTCGGTATCTCGGCCGAGGAAACGCGGATCCTCGGCATCACCAAGGCGAGCGCCATCGCGAAGGGTATCACTCAGGCGCAGTCCGACGCGCTCTTCGTGAACGATATCCAGCGCAGCGAGGCGGATCTCGACCGCAAGCTGCCCTGGTGGCGCAAGCTGGATCCCGTTCGCCAGCGCGTCCTGCTCAACATGTGCTTCAACATGGGCATTGGCCGGGCGCCGGATAAGGCCAGGGGTATCGACGGGCGCGGGCTGCTCGCCTTTGTCAACACCCTGCCGAAGATAGAACGCGGCGATTACGCCGGCGCCGCGGCCGGCATGAAGGCATCGAAATGGCACGACCAGGTCGGCGCGCGCGCGGTCCGCCTCGAGCTGATGATGGCAACCGGAAAGGACGCGACGTGAAAAGCTTCGCGAGAAAGGTTTGGGGCTTCATTGCCCCCAATACTGAATGGCTCGTGCTGCTCGCCGTCGCGATCGTCGCGGCCTGGTTCTATGCCGATGGGCGCGCGGTCCGCGCCGATCGCGCCGAGATCCTGCAGGCGTCGCAGCTCATCTGCGCCGGCGCCGGCGCCGATTTCGCCGCGTCGACCACGATCGAGACTGACATCAGGGGCCGCAAGGTGACGGTCGACCACGCGCGCGGCGCGGTTTGCCGGCGCCATGTCGCCAATCTCGCCAGCTTCAAGGCCGATACCGTGCAGGCGACAGCCGACACGCTCGCCGGCGCGATGAAGGATCGGGACGCCAAGATGGGAACTGACGCGGCCCGCGCCGCGACTGACGCGGCGGCTGCCCGCGCCGCTACCGAACGCATGGAGATCGAAGATGCCAAAGCTCAATCCCAAAATCGTGTCGATCGCGGCTGGTATGCTGCTGTCAACGGCGTTGCCGGCCTGCGTCCGAACGATTGAAGTCCCGGTCGACAAGCCAGTGCCGGTCGCGGTGGCGATCAAGGACTCGCCCCCGGCCGATCTGCGCAAATGCGCCGCGCGCCCCAAAGGGCTGCCCGAAGAGGACAAGCTGACATCCCAGATCCCCGACGCGGTGCGCGCCGGCATCATCCGCATCGCCAGGGCGTTCGCCGCGAACGCGGGCCAGCTCGATCGCCTGGTCAACTGGAGCGCGCCCGGCACGTGCCCCACGCCGGATCTCCAGCCGAAGTGAGGAAGCCGGAAGGTCTCCGCAGATTGCTGTTGGCAGCGGTCCCCGGCCTCGCTGACGATCCGTCGCGTCTGTCGATGTTCATCGACAAGGGCAGGCTGTCGACCCGCGCCAACGGCTCGCTTTCCTTCGAATATCTCTACACCCTCAATATCGTGGTGCAGGATTACGCCGGCGACGTCGACGCGCTGATGGTCCCGCTTCTCGCCTGGGTCGCCGAGGTGCAGCCGGATCTGCTCGAGCGCGGCGAGCGGGAGCCGTTCAGCTTCGAGTCCGAAATCCTCGACGGCGATGCGGCGGACGTGTCGATCAATCTCGAGCTGACGGAACGGGTCCGCGTGGTGCGGCAGCCGGGCGGCGGCTATGAAGCGACGCACTTGGACGAACCGAGCCGCGACGATTCCTTCCCCGGCGTCTGCGGGGTCAATCTCTGGCAGATCTTCCTGCACGACGAAATCGAGCCGTCCGTTACCGTCATCCCCGATCGCTGATCCATGGAAGACTTCGCCGAGATCGAGGCAATCGCCGGCGCCCTGATCCGCAAGCTGTCGTCACCGGCACGCCGCACCCTGCTACGTCGTATGGCGCGCGAGATCCGCACCACCCAGACGGCACGCATCGCCAGCCAGCGCGCGCCCGATGGAAGCGGCTTCGTCCCCCGCAAGGCCAGGAAGCCGCCCGCCCCCGGCAATTATGCGGTGAAGTTCCTCTACCCGCGCGGCGGCAGTCCCCGTCTCGTGCTCATGAAGAGCTGGGTTCACGAAGGCCCGCTGATTACCGGTTTCGATGTAGAGGCGGGCGGGATCCGCAGCTTTTTCTGGGACAAGATCGACCGATGGCTGCCGGTCGATCGCGACGAACAGAATAAGGGCGCGGGGAAATTCAGGCGTCAGGGCAGGATCCGGCAAAAGGCGATGTTCCGGAAGCTGCGCAACGGCCGCAACCTGCGCTCGGACGCCACTGACGTTGAAGCGTGGATCGGGTTCAGCGGGCGCGCGGCCGAGATCGCCGGCGTTCATCAGGACGGGTTGACCGACCGGCCAGCCGCCAAGGGAAAGCCAGTCCGCTATGCCCGACGCGAGCTGCTCGGCCTGACCCCGACTGAGCGATCGAAAGCGCTGGATCTACTCCTCGATCATATATTAGCGAGGTAGTGATGGAAATCTGACACTTGATACCCGGAGCAAAACGTCTGCTCTCGACCAGAGTCGGTCGTTCCGATCAGCAGTCCTGAGCGTCGTAGATAGCGTAAAGCTGTCGATCGTCGGGAGGCAAGCAAAAGGTCTGCAAAGTGCCTCAATCCCGGTCATCGGGCGCAAAGTATCGATGCTGGATGCATGCTCCCCATAAGTGTCGAATGAACATTTCCCAATTTGAGGCCGTCGATAAAGTTTTCTCCGGGGTTGCGAATCGCAACATGCCGGCACTCCTCAACACCCTTCAGCTCGGGCTCTGATGAAGCAAGCAAGCGTTGGCGGCCTACCGAGTGCTGATGGGGTAGTTGGCATCAATCCCGTCCAGCAGTGCCCAATATTCCCCGCAGCCCAATTCATTCAGCTTCTTCTCGACAAGCGAAGGCATTCTCAGGTCTGACCGGACAATAAGGCGCTGTGCGCTGAGAAACTCGTCCCTTTCTTCGACGATCCGCACATAAGCATCCTGTATGGCAGCATGGTATGCCAAATTATCATGCTTCGGCGGCGCTTTAGGAAACGACCGAACTTCCAACTTCTCATCGTCTCGCTCTTGTTGCTCGTTTCGACGATCAGCCACTGCTCCCATGAGCCTTAAATAGCTTTCTTCAAAAAGCTTTCTTGTTTCTTCATCGGAGTCGTTGAGCCAGTCCGCAGTCGTCAATTCGCTTTGCGCCATGGAAATTGCGGCGGCGATGGCGCTCTGCTCTTGATGAGCAGCCAACTTGGCATCCTTCACCGCGCGTTCGACCGCTTGAGCGCGACTGACGAAATCGTTGATCGTTTGAAGTCCTTGGCTCATGGCCGATGCTGTATCAGAGAGCCTCTGCCATCCGCTCTTTTGCACCGGCACGGGCATTGTTCGCTTGCCTTGGCGCAATGCTGACCGGACGCGCTGAACTGCTTCCTCTGGAGCGTTGAACACAACCTTGGCGGGAATCCGCAAGACTGAATAGCCACGGTCTTCAAAATATTGATCGCGCAGCTTGTCTCGCTCAATGGCTTCGGGGGAGGAGTGCCAAGCCGCACCGTCGATCTCGACGACGAGCCATTTGTTAGCGAGGAAATCGACCCGATACCGTCCTTCCTCAACCTGGAAGTCAAGCCGCAGCCCCGACCCATATAGAGAGCCATCGTTGGGACGCAGATCACAAGATTTGATCATCGCCTGAAGGAAGGCCGTCTCAGCCGGAGACTCGCAATGTTCCTCAATGAAAGTCGCCCAGCCTGGGTCAGTTTCAACAGCGCGGGTTTCCTTTCTGAACCGAGGGGCCGGTTGGTTCGGATCACGCTTCGGGATAAAGTGCCAAACGACGAATGCGACGACGAGAAGCAGGAAAATCCACATAAACAAACATTCCACCGAAGCTGCGAGCAAAGCCAGCGTAACGTCCTATCAATAACAATTTTCCTCGCAAAGCCTGGCTGGAAGCCGATCTTTGGCTTTGGCCCTTCGCCAGTTAGGGCCTGACATCCAGCAACCGGCCCAGTTACCGTCGCAGTTCTTTTCCAGTGAACCGTTCGGCGAGCGGCAGGTTTTAGCGATGAACCTGCCGTTGGCGGAGGGCGCTGAGAATGACGGCTTTGTCTCAACTCCCGACGCTCGGTGCCAGCTGGTTCCGGATACCAATAGTCAGATTTCCATCACTAGTAGCGTTGCAGCGCTTTCAATGGCTCATACGTCGGTCCTTGGAGGCGAGTTGAACGCAAAGCTCGCGCTCGCCAGCCAGTAGGCCTTCTTGTAGAAACCCACTCTACAAGACCAGTGGATAGCCATCCGCCACGCGCCCCGGCGACATGGCCGCGTGCCGGAATATGCCAACACCACAACCGCGATCGATCTCTCGCGCCTGCCGGCGCCGAGCTTCCTCGCCGTGCCGGCCTACGAGACGATCCTCGCCGAAATCATCGCCTATCTGCAGTCGCCCGAGATCTTGCCGGAATTCGATGCGACCGTTGATTCCGACCCGGCCGTCAAGATCGTTCAGGTCCTCGCCTATCGCGAGTTGCTTCGGATCAAGGCATTCAACGACGACGCGCTGAAGGTGATGCTGGCCTATTCGACCGGCGCGGATCTTGAGCAGATCGGCGCACGCCTCAATGTAGCCCGCCTGGTGCTCGATCCCGGCAATCCGGCAAACGGAATCGATCCCACATACGAATCCGACGATGCCCTGCGGCTGCGGATCCAGCTCGCGCCCGAAAGCTTCACCGTCGCGGGGCCGGAAGCAGCGTACCGGTTCCACGCGATGTCGGCCGACGCGACGATCCGCGACGTCAGCGCCACCAGTCCGCAGCCCGGCCAGGTCCTTATCACGCTCCTGTCGCGCCTCGGCGACGGGACGGCGGATGCTGACCAGATCGACGCCGTCGCTGATATGCTCGGCGTGGTATCCGGCAATCGCCGCCGGCCGCTTGGCGATCAAGTCATCGTCCAGTCGGCGGATATCGTTGAATACCAGATCGAGGCACGGCTCCGGCTGTATTCCGGGCCAGACGAGGTCCTTGTGCTGGCCGCTTCGCAGTTGGCCGTGAACGCCTGGCTGGCGGACAGCGGGATGCTCGGCGTCGATGCGACGCGCGCGTTGATCAACGCTGCCGTGGTGGTGCCCGGCGTGATGAATGTCGAGCTGGTGCACCCACCCGCCGACGTCGTCGTTGACCGCACCCAATCGGCGAAATGCGTCGGCGTCCAGATCTCGGTGATCGGCCTTGGCGAGTAACCTTCTCCCGCCCAACGCGACCCGGCTTGAGCGCGCCCTCGCCGGCGCGACCGCGCGCATCGACGCGATTCCGATCGATGTTTCATCGCTATGGGATCCGTATAGGTGCCCGGCTCTGCTTCTGCCCTGGCTCGCCTGGTCTTTCTCGACTGATCGCTGGAATCCTGACTGGAGCGATGATGAAAAGCGCGCGGCGGTCGCCGGCGCGATCGAGCTGCAGAGCCACAAGGGGACGCGCTGGTCCGTCGAGCAGGTGCTTGCCTCGTTCGATGACTTGCTCGAGCTGGTCGAATGGTTCGAGGCATCGCCCCGCCTCGATCCACACACCTTTGAAGTCCGCCTCTCGCTGATCGACGGCAACGGACTGGCGCGCGGCGCGCGCGTCTCAGCCGACCGTGCCCGCGCGATCGTCGCCGAAGTCTCCAAGGTCAAACCGGTGCGCGAGCACCTGGTGCTTGTCCAGCAGCTCGCGCTCACGGGCGGGGTTTTCCCCTTCATGGCGGCGCAGACGGCCGGATATCGCCGTCTCGATCTCCCAGCGGGCGATGCCGACCCCGGCATGTCTTGGGAAGATTTGATTCAGGACGAGAACGGCGAGCCGCTCACCGGCGCCGACAACGGCTTTATCGATGGAGGCCCGGATTGAGCGCGCTCAGCATGATCATCACCAACGCCGGCCGCGCCGCGCTGGTCAACGCCGGCGCGGGCGGCACCAACGCCGTGCGCGTGACGCAGGTCGGCCTCACCGCCAATGTGGTTGTCGTCGCGCCGACGCTCACGGCGCTCCCCGGCGAATTCAAGCGGCTCGCCACCATCTCGGGCATCGCGGCCGATGCCGAGACCGTCCACCTGCTCATGCGCGATTCGAGCGAGGACGTGTACAATGTCCGCGCGATCGGCCTCTACCTGCAGGACGGCACGCTGTTCGCCGTCTATGGCCAGGCGGATGAAATCCTCGGCAAGGCCGAGGTCAGCACCTTCCTGCTCGCCGCGGATCTCCGTTTCCTCCCCGGTGAGGCCACGCTCGTCCAGTTCGGCGACACTAATTTCCTGAACCCACCCGCGACCGAAACCACCAAGGGTGTCGCCTATCTCGCCACCCTGGTCGAGGCCCTAGCCGGCGCCGTCACCGACAAGATTATCACCCCGG
The DNA here is from genome assembly GCF_028473665.1 of Sphingomonas sp. QA11. Lineage (GTDB taxonomy): Bacteria > Pseudomonadota > Alphaproteobacteria > Sphingomonadales > Sphingomonadaceae > Sphingomonas > Sphingomonas phytovorans. The sequence goes on from NZ_CP098774.1 coordinate 2,180,369, forward strand.
CAACGATGGCGTCTGTCCTCGCGAACTATGTCGCGGCCGACCAACTCGGTATCGCGAACGGCGTCGCGACGCTGGGGCCGGACGGCAAGCTGTTGCTGTCGCAACGCCCCCCGATCGATCTGATCGATGTTTTCCCCGTCGCCAATCAGGCGGCGATGCTCGCCCTTGCCGGCGCGACCGTTGGCGACTTTGCCGTCCGAGCTGACAACGGTCTGGTCTATGTGCTTCAGGCGCTGCCGCCGAGCAGCGTCGCGAGCTGGCTGGAGATCTCCACGCCGGCGCCGGTGTCCAGCGTCAACGGGAAGGTCGGCACGGTCGTGCTCAGTGCGGCCGATGTCGGCGCCGTTCCGATCGGGCGCAGCATCGGCGTCGCCGGCGGCGTGCTGCAGGGCGGCGGCGATCTCAGCGCTAACCGTATCATCACGCTGCCGGTGGCGACCCAACCCGAATGCGCGGCCGGCGTCATCGGTGACAAGGTCGTTACGCCAAGCGGGTTGGGGCCGCTGGTCGATGCCCTGGGCCAAAGGGTCATGCTCAACCGCAGGATCGACGGTTCCGGCCTGGTCACGGGCGGCGGCGATCTCTCAGCCGACCGCACGCTGGACGTTCCGATTGCCAGCGCGGCCGAGATCCTCGCCGGCACGGAAAACCGCAAGGCCATCACCCCGGCCGGGCTTGCCGGTCTGCCGAAGAGCCTGACGCCCAACGGCTACGTCATCCTCGAAAGCGGCCTGATCATCCAATGGGTCCAATATCACTCGCTCATTCTCGGCGAGTACGCGATCCCCGTTTCCTGGCCGATCGTTTTCCCCACTGCGGCGCTCGGTGGATCGGTTTCGGCGTGGCTCGCCTTCCCGTCGCAGGTTCGGGACATGTGGGCGCAGTTGGTCGCGCAGGACCGCTTTGGCTGCACCGTCCAGCTCCAGCGCGGCAACAACGACATCAACAACAATCGCGTCGACGGGTTCGACGTCATCATTCTGGGATATTGACGATGTCGGTTCGCTGGAGCCCGGCTGACGGGCATTTCTATCACGCGGATCTCCACGGCGAAGCGATCCCGGCCGACGCGGTCCGCGTCACCCGTCGTCGTCACGCCGAATTGCTCGCCGGCCGTGCTGCAGGCCGGGCGATCGTCGTTGGCCCGAACGGCAGGCCGGAGCTGGCGCCGGTGCGTAAACCCAGCGTCGCCCAGCGTCGCCTATGGGCCGTTGCCGACATCAAGGCCGAGGCGCGTCGACGGATCCTCACGATCGCCTCGCTTGAGCGCCAGGCGAACGACAACGCAGCGATCGCCACCGCCGCATTTCAGATCGCTACCGGAACTGATGGCCTGGGCGACGCCATCGCCGGGGCGATCGAGGCTGCGCGCCGGCGCGAACGAATCGACACAGTCCGCGCCGCGAGCAACGCCCTCGAGCAGAAGATCGCCGCCTGGTCGGCCGCTGCCCTTTCCACCTTCGACGCCGGCGCTGACGCGCACTGGCCGACCGGAGCCTGATCCATGTCCAAGATCCCCGCCCTTCCCGAAGTCCTGGCGCCGACCGGCAATGAAGACGTGGTCATCCATAGCGGCGGTCGCGCGAAGCGGACGAAGCTGATCCGCATCATCGACACCATCATGGGCGCCGGCGCTGCCGTCGCCGCGCGCGACAAGGCGCAGAAATGGGCCGAGGAGAACGAAGATGTAGCGGTCGAGCCCGGCAAATTCTCGGCGCGGCATTGGGCACTGAAGAGTGCGTCGAGCGCGGCGGTCGCCATCGCCCAGGTCGCCGCTTCGGCTGGGTCCGCCGCTGCCGCCTATGCCTCGCAGATAGCAAGCGCTGCCTCCGCAGCGGTGGCCCTCGCGGCGATGAACACGGCCACCGCGCTCTTCAATGCGACAGGCCCGAACGCCTTTTACCGGTCTTATGCTGCGATGGTCGCCGCCTTCGCGACCGCCCCGAACAAATCGACGGCTGATGTGTATCCGGATTCCACGCGGAGCAATCGCGCGACGCGGTATCTGAAGGATACCGCGATCAATGCCGGCGCATGGATCTTCGTCCGCTATGTCGACACGCCCCCCACCTATTATTGCGACAGCAAATATGGTGACGACAACAACGACGGGCTGACGCCGGACACCCCCAAGAAGTCGCTGGCGGCGATCCAGACCGCTACGTCCGGACTTTCCGGGGTGTCGGTCGGCCTGGCGCGCGGTGGCCATTGGCGCGGCGAATTCATGGATCTCCAGAATACGCGCTGGGGCCGCATCTTCGCCTATGGGCAAGGCAAGCGCCCGATGATCGACGGCGCGGCGAACATGTTCCCCGGCGTCTGGCTCAAGCACACGACCTACGCCAACGTCTGGTATCAGCCGTTCACCATGCCGATGCCGACGGGAGGATCCGGCCCCGGCGATGAAAACCGCTGGCACCTCGGCCTGTGGGATCAGGCGCCGGCGATCGGCCCCGGAACCGACACCCGCTCGAGCATCACCAGAATGGCCGAAGGCGCCAATGGCGGCTGGATCAAACGCGTCCTCAATGGCGATCCGCACCCCGATCCGGCGACCTTCGACAACGAGAAGGTCTATTCGACCGTTCTGGCGATGACGTCGCAGGACGAGTTTCTGGCGATCCTCAACGCCCATACCAATACGTTCGCGGTGTTCCCCGCCACGGGCGGCTATGAGCCGAACGATGGCGTGCCGCGCACGGCGTTCGTCGCCTATGTTCGCCTCGCGGATGACAGCAACCCCAACACCAACGGTCGGACCCTGCTCATCAACCGGCAATATGGCCTCGCCGGCATGGGCAAGGGCATGGATTGCAGCGATGTGATCTTCTGCCGCAGCGGCGGCAAGGATATGATTTCAGGCTACCAGTTTCTTCCGGTGCCGCCCCACAATCCGTCCGACGACGGCGATATTTTCTCGGGGAATTTCCACCGTTGCTCGTTCTGGGAGGCCGGGGCTCATGGCCCGGTTGTCTGCGGCATGAGCTTCTACGACTGCGACTATATCGGCCACTATATGCGCGACTCCTACAAGGGAGGCTGCGGCGCCTATCACAATTTCCGCTCCGCTGGCGGCGTGAACAAGGGGCGTGGCTACGAGATCGTGCGGTGCAAGGCCAAGCGGTTCGGATACCTCGCTTATGGCCATGGCGGCGGCGACGGATCGGACGGGCAGAATGAGGTCTGTCATCTCGACACGATCTGGGCCGATGACGGCAGGGCGATTGCCGTTGGGGGCACGACGTCACAGGGCTATTGGTGCCGCAACGTCGTCGCCCGGGACGTAGATAGCTGCGGCGCCTCGTCCTTTCCGGAAACGACCTACGAAAATTGCGTGTTCATCATGCGCAACACCGGTGCCAACTCGATCGGCGGCGCTGGGTCGATCGCGGCGGTCTATCCGACCCCGCGTGTCGGCCGGGCGCGCTTTGTCAATTCGCTGGTCATCTCGCTCGGCCCCACCCTGGCCCTGCCGATGGGCTCGCAGGAGGCGCTGACACTGGAGCAATACCCAAGCCTGGTGCTTGAGCGCTCCACGATCTGGGGAAACATCACCGCCCAGACGAACCCCTTCTGGCGTCAGCTCAACATCACGATGGACCGGCACAGCTATCTGGGCGTGTTCAACAGCCTCGGCTCGGGCGATACCAACACCGAGGTCTATCCGACCGGGTCGATCGTCGCGAAGGGGCCGGACGGTGCCGGCAATTTCGGGTCGATCATCGAATGCGTGCGCACCCCGCCTGAAACGATTCGGGCAGCCTTTGCTGGAATCGAGGCCGGGGTGGAAACCGGCATCGTGCGTCAGCTCTGGCAATGGACGGTCCAGCAAAACGATATCGTTTATGTCCCGCCGCAATCGGCTGTCAGCACCGGCACCACCGGCTGGATCAACAATGGCGACGGTACGGCGACCATCCCGACATCGTTCAACTTCGGGTCGAGCAATCTCGGCCGCGCCGTCAAGATCGCGCTGGGTAATGGCGCGACCGACTATTTCGGCGCGATCGTCAGCGTGCCCGACAATGGCAGCATCGTTGTCAGGCCGCTGCCGACCGCGCCGATCACGACGGCCAAGGCGCTGTCGGTCGGGTATTTTCGCCCGTTCCCGTTCCGCGACGCGGTAACCGCCTATATTTCGACTGACGGGACGCAGCTCAACCTGCCGAGCGCCAGCGGGTTCGCGGTCGGGCAATATGTGCGGGTCGGCAATATCCTGCCCGGTCAACCCGGCTATGGCGTGCGCAAGATCGTCGGCCTCAACGGCACGATCGCCACGTTCGATAAGCCCTGTCCGTGGAAACAGCGACAGAACTTCGTCGCCTATCGGTCCATCGCCACGCCGACCACCGGCACCGGCCGGACGCTGCCGACCGTGCAGCTTTCATGGGGCTTCCCGATCCAGGCGAGGATCCTCGTGCATGCGTCGTTTATCGATCCCCGGATCGTCATCACGAAGGCCGAAGGCGGCGCCGACATCGTCATGGAGCAGTCGCTGGTCAATTCCAGCGGGGTTTTCATCCAGTCCGGCCTCTTCAGCACCGCGTTCAATTCGAGCGGCAACGCGGCGTCCTTCGCCAATGCCGACTACGAGGCCGGATATTGGGCGCAGGCGGTCAGCCTGGCGGCCGGTGACATCATGAAACTCTATTGCCTGGTCGACGTGCAGGAGATGCGCCTGGCCTTCAACACGCCCCCTGAACTTGGCGGCTATTCGCCCGCCAATACCTGCCTGCTGTCGCAGCGTCGCATTGGATATCGGCCCTCGATCTAGGGTCGCCATGCGATGATTTTGCCAACTGAACGAGGGAGTAAAGCCTGATGGCTCTGGTTATTCGAAACGACGGTGCGCAAGCTGTTACGATCCGCCTTGCCGATCCCGCGCGCCTCACCGAGCCGGGCGGCGGGCTGATCACTGATGTGATGATTCACGCGGGGGAGGAGCAGACGCTCTACGCCTCGGATGGGATCATCATGACCGAGGCCCCTCACCCGATAGCACCAGCCGAAGGCTGATCGACTCGCCGCCTAAGTTCGCTACCGTTCGTCGTCAAATTGGCCAGCGGCTGAATCAATGGTCCAGCAAATCTTCAAAATGAGCTACCCGAGATCATCGCCCACGGGACCGCCATTACGTTCAATCTAGAAACAATGGGCACACCGCAAGCCTAGCGATTAGAACTGCAGATTTAACTATCAAGAGTGCATCTATAGATGGCTTCGGCAATATCTGATTTCGTTTTAGACGAGGGTTTATTGCCGAAAACCTCCTCCCTCATAGCGATATAAACATCGAGATCAGCTTTCCAGCCTGTGGCGCAGGGAGCCGATTTCTCGGGGGCAGTCCTCCAAAGATTTGCTAGAGAATGGATAACTGATTCGTCTCCGTAGACCGCTATTCGTGTAGCAGCTTGCTCCATAAGAGCTTCTGCTTGAACCGCTGCCGCACTCTGGCTGGTGGCTTGCGGATTCCATTCCCGGATCACAATCCGGCGCTGATTCGCAAAATCAACATATGAGGAAAGCCTGATTTCCTTCAATTTTGTATAGTCGGAAGAAGTTTTTGCTACCTGACCGTTGAGGCTTGAACCGAGCCAAACACCTCCAAGTGCTATCAAACCTGTAAAGGCGGTTGAGAAAATTAAACGGGAGAAGCTGGACTCTGATAAATATTTCTGTTTTTTGTCAGGGCTTTTCTGGTCCATTGTGCCAAATCCTCTTGCCTTGTAAATAATGAGTATGGGTCATTCTCGTATTAAGCAAGATCGAGGCGTGGCTGGGAACTTGGGATTTCAGGGTCGGTTGCCCTGGCTCTGATTGAGCCTCGATCATAGAGAATCAATTGTAGAAATCCACTCTACAAGACCCGAAACGCGCATCCGGAATTTGCGCTCGCCATGCTCCCCGCATGAGCGACCCTGCCGACAATCAACGCCTGATCGGCGATATCGTGCGTGAAGGCACGGTCGACTCCGTCGATCTCGGCGCCCGTACCTGTCGTTTCCGCACCGGCGACGTCGTCACCGGCGATATCCCCTGGCTCGCCACGCGCTCCGGCGCGACCAAGACCTGGTCGCCGCCCAGCATCGGCGAGCAGGGCCTCCTCATTTGCCCCGAAGGCGATACCGCGCGCGGCGTGGTCCTGCCCGGCATTTTCAGCAACGACCACCCGGCGCCGTCCTCTGAGGATATTGAGCTGGTCGAATATGCGGACGGCGCGCGGATCTCCTACGATGCGACCGCGCACGAGCTGAAAGCGATCCTTCCCGCCGGCGCGACGGTGACGATCTCGGCGGACGGCGGACTTTCCATCAAGGGCGATGTCGCGCTCGACGGCAATCTGAGCGTGACCGGCACCATCGACGCGGATGGGGAAATCACCGGAAACGGGATCAAGCTGTCAGCGCACAAGCATCCCGGCGTGCAGGCGGGCGGCGCCAGGACGGGCACGCCCGAATGAACGGCATGGACGCGAGCACCGGCAAGCTGATCGGCGGCGAGGACCATCTTCGCCAGTCGGTCGCCGACATCCTCGGCACGCCCCTCGGCACGCGCATCGGGCGCCGTGATTACGGCTCCCTCCTGCCCGAGCTGCTCGATCAGCCCGACAATGCCCTGACCCGGCTGCGGATCTTCGCCGCCTCGGCGCTCGCCCTGCAGCGCCAGGAACCGCGCCTGAAATCGTCGCGCTTTTCCCTGCGGCGCGGCGCCCAGCCCGGCGCCGCCGCCCTCACCATCGCCGGCACCCGCACCGATGCGCCACGCCCCAATGCCGGCGTCACCCTCACCGTCCCTGTCCGCTCGCTGAGCGCGCTCACCGCCTGAAAGGAATCACCATGCACGGCATTTCAGTTACCGAAGTCGCCAGCCAGAAGCGCAATATCGCGACGATCGCCACCGCAGTCATCGGCCTGGTCGCGACCGGCCCCGCCGCCGATGCTGGCAAATTCCCGCTCGACAAGCCGGTCAACATCACCAACCTGCCCGCCGCCATCGCGCTGGCTGGCGCCACCGGCACGTTGAAGGGCGCGCTGGAGGCGATTGCCGATCAGGTGCGTTGCCCGATCATCGTCGTGCGCGTTGCCCCCGGAGCCGATGCGGAGGCCACCGCGCTGAAGGTCATCGGCACTGACGCCGCCGGCGTGAAGACCGGCATGCAGGCGCTGCTTGCGGCCGAAGCGCAGACCGGCTTGCGTCCCCGCATCATCGGCGCACCGGGGCTGGATGGCGAGGCGGTGAAGACTCAGCTCGCCATTGTCGCCCGGAAACTGCGCGCCATGGCCTATGGCCGTGCCGACGGCGCCTCGATCGATGACGTGATCGAAGGTCGGGACGCCTTCACCCAGCGCGAGCTGATGCTCATTCACCCCGACTTCCTCGCACCTGTCGGCGTCCTCGGCGCGACCGGCACCAGCTTCGCCGTCGCCCGCGCGCTCGGCCTGCGCGCGCGGATCGATCAGGAAATGGGGTGGAACAAGACCCTGTCCAACGTGCCCGTCGCCGGCGTCGTCGGCCTGACCAGCGATATCGGTTTTGACCTGCAGGATCCCGACAGCGACGCGGCGCAGCTCAATGCGGCGCACGTCACCACCATGGTCCGCATCAACGGCGCGCTGCGCTTCTGGGGCAATCGCACCTGCGCGGACGCCGACAGCGACTTCGTCTTCGAAAGTGCCACGCGCACCGCGCAGATCCTCGCCGACACCATGGCCAACGGCCTGATCGAGTATATCGACAAGCCGCTGACCCCCAGCCTGGCACGCGACATCGTTGAGGACATCAACGAGAAATTCCGCAAGCTGAGCCGTGCGGGCTTCCTGCTCGGCGCCCGCGCCTATTTCGATCCGGACAAGAACCCGACCGAGGACCTGAAGCTCGGCAAGCTGAAGATCAGCTACGTCTATACGCCGACGCCGCCACTCGAGGATCTCGGCCTGCTGCAGGAGATCAGCGACGAATATCTGGCTGACTTCGCCCAGCTCGTCGCCAGCGCCTGATCGCCCCTTTTCTGACCACCCCTTTCATCCAGGAGAATCGCGATGGGCTTCGCCCGCAAACTCAAGCAGATGATGCTGTTCAACTCCGGCCTCGCCTATATCGGCGATGTCACGTCCGTCACCCTCCCCAAACTCGTGCGCAAGTTGGAGGAATATCGCAGCGGCGGCATGAACCGCCCGGCCAAGGTCGACATGGGCGGCGAAGCCCTTGAGATCGAATTCACCTGTGGCGGCCCGATGCGCGATATTCTGCGCCAATATGGCGCGGTCGGCATCGGCGATGTGCAGCTTCGGTTCGTCGGCTCCTATCAGGACGATGACACCGGCGAGGTGACGTCGATCGAGGTGGTCGTGCGCGGCCGGCACGAAGAGATCGACATGGGCGAGGCCAAGCCGGGCGAAGGCACCGAATTCAAGGTCAAATCGTCGCTCGTTTATTACAAGCTGAGCTGGAACGGCGTGGTCGAGATCGAGATCGACGTGCTCGGCATGGTCGAGATCGTCGGCGGCGTCGATCGCATGGCCGAGATCCGCAACGCGCTCGGCGTCTTCTGACGCCGCGCAGCGCTCCCCTTCTCCCATCTGTTCCCACGAGGCTCCCCATGTCCGACACCGTTCCCCAGGCCGACGCCGCGCCCCTCATCCGCTCCTTCACCCTTGATTTCGATATCGCGCCCGGCGGATCGGTCGCCTTCCCCAAGGGCACCGAGATCAAGGTGCGCAAACCCGGCTCCGGCGAGCTGCGCGGTCTGGCTCTGACCGCGCTTCTCCAGCTCGATTATACGTCGCTGGAAACGCTGGCCCCGCGCATCACTCAACCGGTGCTGCACAAGCAGCATGTGATGGCGATGGACCCCGCCGACATGATGCAGTTCGGCAGCGAGGTGATGGATTTTTTGCTGCCATCGGCCGCGAAGGCCGAGGCTTACCAGCCAGCATAGACGAGACCATGGCCGATCTGGCGACCGTGTTTCACTGGTCCCCGACGGTCATGGATCCAATGAGTGTCGCCGATCTGATGGACTGGCGCGCGCGCGCCGCTGCCCGGCACAATCCTGAAAGCTGAGGATCCACCATGGACCGCAATCTTCGTATCCGTATGCTCCTTCAGGCGAGCGACCGCGTCACCAAACCGCTGCGCGACATGGCGGGCGGATCGCGGAAAACCGCCGAGGCCCTGAAAGCGACCCGCGACCGGTTGAAGGAGATCGATCGCGCCCAGGCCGATATCGGCGCCTTCCGCGAGCTGAAGACCGGCCTTCGCACCACGGCGACCGAACTTCATGGCGCGCAGAACCGCGTCGCGGCGCTCGCGCGGGAGATCCAGGCGGCGGATTCGCCGACGAAGAAGCTCACCGCTGATTTTACCCGCGCGAAACGCGAGGCATCGGCCCTTGCCGACGAGCATCGCGAACAGTCAGTCCGGCTCCAGCAGCTCCGCGACCGGATGGCGGCGGCCGGCGTTTCGACCGTTCGCCTTGTCCAGGATGAGCGACGGCTGCGCGAGGAAGCGGCGCGCGCCAACGCTGAGCTCGCCGAACAGGGCAGACGGCTGCAACAGGTCGCGAGCCGCAGCCAGCGATTCGAAGCCGCTCGGGCCAAGTTCGGCAAGATGCAGGGCGCGGCGACATCGCTCGCTGCCGGCGGCGCCGCCGCGATCGGCACCGGCTACGCCATGGGGCGCCCGATCCTCGGCGGCATTACGGAGGCGCAGGCTTATCAGTCGATGATGACCGATATCGCCCAGAAGGCGAATCTGTCGCGCCGTGAAGCCGAGAAGATGGGCGCCGGCCTGCTGGTCGCCGCCAAGGCGGCGAACCAGATGCCCGAGGCGATGGCGCAGGGGGTCGATACGCTCGCCGGCTTCGGCCTCGATCCCCGCAAGGCGGTCGAGATGATGCAGCCGATCGGCCGTGCCGCGACCGCATACAAGGCCGAGATTGCCGATCTGTCGGCCGCAGCATTCGCGGCGAACGATAACCTCAAGGTGCCGGTCGACCAGACCAGCCGCGTCATCGATATCATGGCGCAGGCGGGCAAGGCCGGCGCTTTCGAGATCAAGGACATGGCGGGGCAATTCCCCGCCCTGACCGCCGCCTATCAAGCGCTGGGACAGACCGGCACCCGCGCGGTCGCGGATATCGCCGCCGGCGCTCAGATCGCGCGTAAGGGCGCCGGCGATTCCGCGATGGCGGGCAACAACCTTCTCAACCTGCTGAACAAGATCAATTCGAAGGAGACGAACAACAATTTCGCGAAATTCGGGGTCGACCTGCCCGCCGCGCTGAAGCGTGCGGCCAAAGCGGGCAAAGGGCCGATCGAGGCAATCACTGAGCTGACGAACAAGGCCCTGAAGGGCGACGTCTCGAAGCTTTCTTACCTGTTCAACGACGCCCAGGTGCAGGGCGCGCTGCGTCCGCTGATCGCGAACCTGAAGGAGTTCAGGACGATCCGCGATGACGCGCTTGGCGCGAACGGCACCACGGACAGGGACTTCGCCGAGCGGATGAAGGATTCCGCCGAGATCACGCAGAAGCTCAAGGTCGCCGCTACCGCTCTGGCGATCTCACTCGGGACGATATTGTTGCCGACCGTCAACGCGATCACCAACAAGGCAGCGGCCTTTACCTCGCGCCTGACTGATTGGGCAAAGCAACACCCGCGTCTCGCTAAGGGAATGACCTTGGTCGCGGCCGGGCTTGCCGCGATGCTGATAGTGCTTGGTGTATTGGGCATCGCGGCGACCGGGCTGATAGCGCCTTTCGCCGCGCTCTCGTCGGTGGCCACCTTTTTCAGCATCGGCCTTCTGCCGCTGATCGGGATCGTCGGCGGTGTCGTATTGGGCATCGTCGCTTTGGGTGCGATAGCCTATGCCCTATACGCGAACTGGGGCGCGATCGGCACTTGGTTCTCCGGCATTTGGGAGGCAGTGAAGTCTGCCTTCAAGGGAGCGATCAGCGTCATTGGCGCGATACTGTCGCAGTTCAATCCGAAGTACTTGCTGCTGGGGCCGATCGGACTTCTGCTCGGCTGGCTTGGCGGCAGTATCCCCGGAAAGATGGCTGAGATCGGGCGGAATCTGATCCAAGGTCTTATCAACGGCATCATGTCCACGCTCGGAGCTCTCCGATCTACCGTCGTCGGCGCCGCCAGCTCGGCCGCCAACTGGTTTAAATCGAAGCTCGGCATTCATTCGCCATCCCGAGTCTTCATGGCGTTCGGCGGGCATATCATGCAGGGTCTCACCGATGGCATCGCCGGCGGCGAGAACGGCCCCGTCCGACGGCTCGACGCGCTGTCGAAGAGCATGATCGCGGCGATTTCGCTCGGTTCCGCAACGCCGGCTATCGCCGCTCCACCGGGCTTCATGGGGACAGGAACGGGGAATGGCACCGCCCCTATGGCTGCACTGGCCGGCCCGATTAACATCAACATTTACACCAGGGCTGGTCAGGATCCGCGCGCCATCGCAGAGGAGGTTCGGAAGGCGCTCGATGAAATTAGCCGCGGCGATGCGGCGAAGGCCCGATCGAGCTTTGCCGATCGTCCGGATTGGGACGACGAAGCATGATGATGTCACTCGGCATGTTCGCCTTCGCGCTCTCGACCCTGGCATTCGAGGAGTTGCAGCGCAGGACCGACTATCGCCATGTCAGGTCGCCCCGGATCGGTGCCCGCGACGCCGCCCAATTTGTCGGACCGGGCGACGAAACCATCTCATTGTCCGGCACCGCTCATGCCGAACTCTCCGATGGTGCGGCCTCCCTTGATCAGCTCCGCGAGATGGCAGGCCAAGGCTATGCGTGGCCGCTCGTTGACGGCGCCGGCCGGGTCTATGGGGCCTTCGTCATCGAGGGCGTGGACGAGCGCCAGAAGCATTTCCTGCCTGATGGCACCCCGCTCAAGATCGAATTCGCCATCGATCTCCTGCTGGTTGAGGACGAGGCCGGAAGGAACGGCCAGTGACGATCGCCAATATCGCCGCCTGCCGCGTCACCATGGACGGCAAGGATCTGACCGACATCATCCGTCCGCGCCTGCAATCGCTCACCATCACCGAGAAGCGCGGCGACGAAGCCGACCAGCTCGATATCGTGCTGGATGACAGCGACGGCGGCATCGCCCTGCCCTCGGCCGGCGTCATCCTTCAGGTTGAACTCGGCTGGCTGCAGGGCAGCGCCGTGAAGCCCGGCCTGATCGACAAGGGCCGGTTCAAGGTGGACGAGGTCGAACATAGCGGCGCTCCGGACATCATCACCATCCGCGCCCGCTCGGCCGACTTCGCCAGCTCGCTCCGCACGCGGCGCGAAAAGAGCTGGCATGACACGACGATCGGCGCGATCGTTTCGGAGGTCGCGAAGAAGAACAAGCTTCAGGCCCGCTGCGCGCCCGCGCTGGCGTCGATCGCGGTCAAGACCCATGCCCAGAGCCGGGAAAGCGATATGGCCTTCCTGCGCCGTCTTGGGCGGGAGCATGACGCCGTCGCAACGATCAAGCAGGGTGCGTTGATCTTCCTGCCGATCGGCGCTGGCCAGACGCCGAGCGGGCGCACTCTGCCTCTGATCGAGATAGCCCGTAGTAATGGTGATCGTCACGCCTACCGGATAGAGAAGCGCGAGGAGGCCGGTGGCGTCTCAGCTCAGTGGCACGATCGCGGCGAGGCGAAGCGCAAGACAGTGACGGTCGGCTCTGCCGATAGCGCCAAGAAGCTATCGCGCGTCTATGCCTCCGAGGCCGAGGCCCAGCGTGCGGCGAAAGCCGCTAGGGCGCGCGCCGCGCGCCAGCCGGTTACACTTTCACTCAATCTGGCTCTTGGACGGCCGGATATCTTTCCGGAGCAGAAGACGCGCGTGTCTGGGTTCAAGGAGCCCATCAATATGACTTCCTGGCTGGTGCAGGAAACGATTCATACACTTTCCGAAAAGGGCTTAGTGACTTCTCTCAAGTTAGAAAATTTACCTTAATTCGGCCAAATCCAATGCAAAAAATCTAGGCAACAATAACCTAGCTGATCAATCTCTCTATTTCTTTCACAGCAAATCGCAATAGTTCGCGAGGACCATGGAGCTTAACTCGCAGCGAATCGGAAGAAACATCTACGGAATACACACAACCGAAGCCACGAATATCTTCAATGATTTCAGGTGAAATATCTTTATCCAATACGCGACGAAACTCCATAAATTCATCGAGCGCAATAACTTCTAAATCTTCAGAATCACTGACAAATATTCTTTCTGAAAGGCGACCATCCGACCTCGATTCCAATCGGCGGACAGCAGCACCCAACTGTCCGATTTGGTCTAGTATCGCCTTTTGAAATGGTATCGCATCACTCCCGGGACTACCGGGCTCAATAGGCCCAAACGTCTTGATAAATGGTCGATACTTCTCTAATTTTTCCTCAGCCATTATCAAGCGAATCTTTTCACCGAGGTCGGCGATAAACTTCTCGGTTTTCAATATGTGAAGGTCAGCCGGATATTCAAGATACTCGATGATGTGTATATCAAATGGAACCTTTTCCCGCCTATCAGTTACGATGATCGTTGGTTTTCCAAACGCCAATCTTATGCCCAACTCAAGCATTACATTCGAGTTCAGGCCGCTGATATCGCAGACAGCTATTGGTTGTTCATATAGATTCCGAACAATCCGATCTTGTATAATGTCAGTGGCACCACCACCCCATACCGGCTCGGGTCGCCGACCGGCCCTTTCGATACCGCGCCCGATGATGTCCATAACCTCACGCCAATGCTCGGCGTCATAGCCGGGCATCGCAGCTATCGGCATTATGATGCCGCAAACGTCGCGCTTCGCTTCCGGCCCTTCGGTATCATCGCTCTTTACCTTGGCCAATTTCGATCCCTTCTAAAACCAGCGCAAGTACAACAGCCCGAAAGGCTTAATAGCACTAGCCCGCCCCAAGCAAGACAGCCTTCTGCTTATCGAATTCTGCACCGCTAAGGATACCCCGATCCCGCAAATCAGCGAGTTTGTTCAATTCGTCAGCGATAGAACCGGTGGACTCACGCCCGCCGCGAGCGCCGCTTCCTCGCGCGACCGCAGACCGTTTTTCCACCTCGTCCCGAAGCTCCCTAAAATCGGCCAGCACCTTCTTCACGAACACAACCGAGTTCTCGTCTTTGACGGCGTTCATCACACCGCCCCGCCCCTCGACACCGCCGGCGACGCCAAACTGGATATAGCCCGTCGTAAGGCCGGGCTCCTTGAACTGGATGGAGGTGATGCTCGCATAGGGGATACGTTTCTCCCCCTTCAGTCCGTGATTCAGCAGGCTGACTATGCCCTTGCGGCGGATGACAAGCCCATCGTCCAGAAGCTCAACGCTGTTGCCCGCATTTCGGCCATCGTAGATCTTACCCAATCCCGCCCCCTGTATTCGTCCAACTAAGCCGCCGGCTCGTCACGTCAAACCAGTCGCCCGATGAACGCGATGCGCCCCACGATCCTGATCTCGTCAATCGGCTCCGAGTCTTCATTCACCAATTTGTTATCTGACATGATGATGACCCGGTCGCCCTTGACCTTCAGACGCTTGATGCCCCCAATGTCGCCGACCGTGTACGCCCAGATCGCGTCCGGCTCGAGGATGACCTTTTGCGATCGGTCGATGATGACCATGTCGCCGCTATGGATTGTCGGAATCATCGAATCGCCGCGACCTTTCGCCCAGGTCAGCAGTGCTGGTGGCGTCGAAGTGATCGACTCGATCCACACTCTCGGGAAATGTAGGATCTCGGTCTCGATCGGGCCATCGGTGAAGCTGGCACCCATACCATAAGCAAGATCGATCGACTGAATTGGGACAAGATCCAGTTGTTGGGCAATCACAGCAGGCGTTGGCGTCGGCAACGCCCCTTCTGCAGGATCGTCCGTCTCGCCAGTTAGATAGCTGGCAGTCGTTCCCAATTCACGAGCAATCTTATGCAGATGCGAAGAACCGCCGGGGTTCGAGTTGACGATTTTCGCTATCGCGCCTTGGGTAACCTGCACCCTACGGGCAAGCTCGGACTGTGATAGCCCTCGCGCCTCCATCAGGCTCCGCACTCGTTCGCTGATGATCACCAACGCTAGTTATCACCGATGGAATAGGTAGCCATCCCACTTTGGTAGTTGACAGGGGTATTCCTCCGGTAATACTTGCGGAATATGGAAATGATTCCAACTCCTTTCGAGGCATTGCAAGCCGCTGTGTCAGTGGCAGGTTCGCAATCAGCCATGGCGCGCATCTGCGGCGTCGGCCAGCCAGCCGTCTGGAAATGGCTCCAGAGTGGAAAGCGGCTCCCCGCCGAGCATGTTCTGACCGTTGAGCGTGACACCGGCGTTTCGCGTCATCACCTGCGCCCCGATATTTACCCGGCAGAACAGAAGCCTTCTCCTTTCGATGCTGGCGATGAAGGCTTTGTAGCCCGTAGCGCTCCGATCGTCCCCTGCGATCGGGTCTCCCTTTTGCAACGGAACGCGGCGTGACCAAGCTCCGCGCGCCCCTCACCTTTGCCGCAGCCGTAACGCGTATCGCCGGCATCCTGACGTTCAAGGGCGCCGCCCGTATCGTCAAACGCTCCACGCGCTGCGTCTATGGCTGGGCCGATCCTGACGCGAAGAGTTGTCCGACCCTGGCGCAGGGCCTCGCGCTCGACGCTGCGTATCGCGACGCCGGCGGCGAAGGATCTCCGATCCTTGAGGCATACGCCTTCCTGCTCGACATCCGCGTCAAGGCTGGCGCCGCCTGCCGCAGTGCCCTGTCCGGAGATCTGGCCAGCGTCGCGAAGGAATGCGGCGATGCCATCGCCAGCGGCATCGCGGTGACTCAGCCCGGCGCGCGCCCCTCCGATATCCATCACGCCCTGGTCGAGGCCGAGGAAGCGCGCGGCGCCCTCGGCAAGATGATGCAGCGGCTCAAATCATTCCTCTCGATCGACGCGGGGTCGTTCGGGGAATCAGGTGGGGGAGCTACCACGTGAAGAAGACCCAACGACCCAGAATTCCCTCCATTTCCTGCCCGCATTGCGGCGAGCGCTCGATCGTCCGCCACAGCGAGCAGGTGACGCCGATCTATCGGGAATTGCGGCTGAGCTGCGACAATGACGATTGCGGCCACACCTTCCTGATCGGCCTGTCCGTCATCCGCACGATCCGCCCCAGCGCCCGCCCCAACCCGGCCGTGCAGCTCCCTTTCGCCAACCCGAACCTCTGCGCGTCGAGGAGCAAGCCGGCGAACGATGACGCGCCCGTCCCGGCCAATGACGACGGCCAGCCGCTCGTCCCTGCGGCCGGCCCCTCGATCATGAGCGAAACGGGATGATGCCGGCGGCTTAAGCCGCTCGCCAGACCCCAACCCGACCAGTTCGCCAACCCGGTAGCGGCTCCCTGCTTCCGGGAACGGCACCCCCTTGCCTGAAAGACTCGCCCATGTCTGCTGACGACAACATCGCCGAGATCCGCGCGGATCTGCTTCAGATCCGCGACGCATTTGCCTGGCGCTCGGCCCCCTTCGATATCGGCTTGCTCGACCACGACCTCTTGGCTGCGTTACGGTCGCTATCCCGCGCCACAGACGAGCGGCCCGACCGGATCGGCCAGGTCAACTATGCGACGCGCGACGCTCTGATCGTTGCCCTACGCGGCATCCAGACGCGGCTCGAGGATTGCATTCAATCAGGCAGCATCAGCGAAAGGTCGATCGTCGGAGAGACCGGTCCAGCGCTCTACAATGTGTCGCGCGCAATCGTGGGCCTGATCAAGATTACAGGCAGAGAAGCCGCCCGCCCTGGCTCGGGGGCCTGATCGCCACCGATGCGCAACGATCTGCTCCAAGAACTGACTAAACGACTCAAGCAGGATTACAGCTTTGAGGAGAAGGGCAATTATCTGCGGCGCGGGAAATGCCCGCAATGCGCCAAGGGCCAGCGCGAACTCTGGACGCCGGCCGACAAGCCGTGGGTACTGCGCTGCGGCCGGATCGAACGGTGCGGCTGGGAGGGCCATGTCAAGGAACTCTATCCTGACATTTTCGATGATTGGTCCAAACGCCACAAAAAGACCGAGGCCGCGCCCAACGCCGCTGCGGATGCCTATCTCTCCCATGGTCGCGGCTTCGATCTCATGGGGCTGCGCGGCGCCTATACGCAGGAATGGTATCACGATCAGGAACTGAATATCGGTTCCGCGACCGTGCGGTTCCCGCTGCCGGGCGGCGGCTATTGGGAACGGCTGATCGATCAGCCGGCCCGTTTCGGCAAGAAGAAGGCACGCTTCAGCTACGGCACCGGCTATCGCGGCCAGTGGTGGCAGCCGCCCGGCGTCACCTTTGACGATCTCGCCGTGGTGGACGAACTCTGGCTGGCAGAGGGCATCTTCGACACCATCGCGCTGCGCCAGTCCGCCAGGGTCGCGGCGGTTTCGCTCATGTCGTGCAACAATTATCCGGAGCTGGCGCTGGCGGATCTGCGCCGGGCCGCTGCCGCGCTCGATCGCCCGCCGCCAAAGCTGATCTTCGCGTTCGACGTCGGCAAGGCCGGCACCGAATATACCCGCCGTTTCGTCAAGCAGGCGCGTGAGGCCGGCTGGATCTGCGGCGCCGCACAGGTACGTCCGGATGGCGAGGGCGACAAGCTCGACTGGAACGATCTCGCCCAACGTGATCGGCTCAAACCCGCCAATCTGGAGGAATATCGCTGGAACGGTGAAGTCACCATCGCCGGCAGCGCCAGCGAGAAGGCGTTGCTGTTCTACCAGCGGCACAAATCGCAATCCTTCCCGCTCGTCTTCGGGGGGCGCCAGCTCTGGGCGCAATTCTCGATTGATCGCATTCAGGCGATTATCCAGCAATGGCTTGAGTCCGATGACGCCGAGCTGGCCGATTTCAAGAAGCTGCCCTTTCAGGAGCAATGGAACCGCGCGGCGGCGGAAGCGGCCGAGATTTCCGAACTGGCCAACTGCACCTTCCGCACCCTCTATTTCCAGCGCGACCCGAACCTTGAAGAGGGCGCCTATTTCATCCGCATAGATTTCCCGTCCGATCGGGCGAGCGTGAAGGCGACCTTCTCCGGCGCGTCCTGCGCGGCCAGCTCCGAATTCAAGAAGCGGCTCGCCTCGATCGCGCCCGGCGCACAATGGATCGGCAACCAGTATCAGATCGACAAGCTGATGCTGCGCCAATGGGCGACCATCCGCATGGTCGAGGCGATCCAGTTCACCGGCTATTCGATCGATCATTCCGCCTGGATCTTCGGCGATATCGCGGTTCACAAGGGCCGGGTCTACGAACCGAACGAAGAGGATTATTTCGTCCTCGGCAAGCAGTCGGTGAAGCTGCGCACCAACGAGCGGCTGCTCCGCTGTTCCTACGACGCCGACAAGCTGGATCTGAGCTGGGTTCCTCCGCTGGTCACCGCCTTCGGGCCGAAGGGTATCGTCGTTCTCGCCTTCTGGGTGCTGTCGTTTTTCGCCGAGCAGATCCGCGCCGAACAGGACAGCCTCGGCTTCCTTGAGGCGACCGGCATTCCCGGTACCGGCAAATCCACGCTGATCGAGTTTCTATGGTCCGCGACCGGCCGGGCCAATTACGAGGGCTTCGATCCGACCAAGGCGACAAACGCCGGCATCGCCCGCACTCTCGGCCAGGTCGGCAACCTGCCCGTCGTGCTGATTGAGGGGGACCGCAATCAGGATACGCCGCACGCGCGGCGCTTCGAATGGGACGAGCTGAAGACCGCCTATAACGGCCGGGCAGTCCGCACCCGCGCCATCGCCAATGGCGGCATGGAGACGTTCGAACCGCCCTTCCGGGGCGCCATCATGATCGCCCAGAACGACACGGTCGAGGCGTCGCCCGCGATGCGCGAGCGCATCATGGGAATTCACTTCGACAAGTCTCGGTTCAGCCCGGCCACCAAGATCGCGGCCGAGCAGCTCGCTCGCTTCCCCGTCGAGCAGATTTCCGGCTTCCCGATCCATATGGTGCGGCGCGAGGAGGATATCCTCAAGCGCTACCGCGAGGCGTTCAAGCTGCACGAGGCGGCGATGATCCGCCACAAGGGCATCCGCAACGGGCGCCTGGCGAAGAACCACGCCCAGCTCGCCGCGATGCTCGATGCGATGCGCCTCGTCATCACCAACCTGTCGCAGCGCGACACGGATGAGGCCCACGCGCTCATCCTGACGATGCTCGAGGAGCGCCAGCGCACCGTTGAAAGCGACCATCCGCATGTCGAGCTCTTCTGGGAACGCTTTGATTACATGGCGGCGAACGAGAGCTTCAACCCCGAACGGCCGATCAACCACAGCCGCACCACCGAATATTTCTCGGTCAGCCTGACCGATTTCGAGCGGAAATGCGGTGACATGCGCCTCTCGCTGCCGTGCCCGATGACCGAGCTGAAGCGCGTCCTGAAGACGTCCAAGGCCCGCAAATTCGTCGCGGCCAAGGCGGTCAACTCGAAGATCGACAAGACCGTCAACTGCTGGGTTTTCGAGAACCCGGCCCACCTCCCCCCGCCCCGCTGAAGAAAGGAACTGCCATGTTGCACGTCCAGATCCCGCACGGCCGAACGCCGGCGCCCCCTGCCCCGCTCGCGCCCATGACAGCGGCCGGATATATCCGATTGCGTCGCCTGTCGGCCGGCTTCACCGTCGAGCAGGTCGCCGAGCGCCTTGCTCCCCGCATGCGCGATCGTAGCGAAGCCATCGCCCTGATCCGGATGCTCGAGACGGACGGCGCCCGCGCCCGACACAATGCGACGCTTTCGGCATTGGCCCGCGTCTTTCCCTTCGATCTGGCGGTCTATCGCCAGCTCCTGGACGAACCGGCCGATCGCCACCCCGCCATTTGCCGAGGCTGTGGCTGCACGCATTGGGATCCCTGCGAGGATCAGCAACGCATGTGCGGCTGGGCGACGCCTGATCAGTGCACCCGCTGCGCAACGCGCGACGGTCTCGGGCAATCGTCATGACCGCGATGACGATGCGCGCCGTCCCGGACGGCAATGGCGGCTTCCGCCATGTCCCTACGCCGTTCGTCCCGGTCGTTGTCGGCAAGGGCAAGAAGCGCAAGCCAGTCCCGGCCGACCCGATCCGGACCAACGGCGATAGCGGCGCCGAGCAGTTGCGCCTGTTCATCGAACGCCTCGAGCGGCTGTTTGAGGAACGCGCCGGCATCAGCGACGATATCCGCGACGTGGAGGCCGAACTCAAATCGACCGGCTTCGACATCAAGGGTGTCCGCGCGATTCTCGCCCTGCGCCGCCAGGAGAAGCATCACCGCGACGAATTCGAGGGCATCCTCGAAACGTACAAGATCGCGCTGGGCCTCGCATGACGCCGCGCCTCCCCACCCCGATCGTGCCGGCGCCCGCGCCGCGCCGCAGCCGGATCCGCACGGTCCTTGTCGTGATCGCCGCGCTGCTCGCCGCCCCCTTCGTCCTCGTGGCCTTCGTCGCCAGCCTCAACAGGAGCCGCTGATGCCCCGTATAGCACCGACAATTCATCCCATGTGGTGCGCCTGCGAAAAATGCCGCCCCGATCGCGGCATCGCCTATCGCAACGCCACGCTGATCATCGCGATCGGCGGCTCGATCGCCATGGCGATCGACCGCGCCGGCCTCACGCCGTCGATCGCGACGGCGCTGGGAATCATGCCGTGAAGGCCCGGCGTCATATCTGCGACGTGCCCAATTGCGGCGCGACCCGCCAGCGCTGGCAACGGCTCTGCGAGAATTGCTTCGCGCGCCTCCCCGGCGAGATCCGCGTGGGCATCGCCGAAGCGCACCACCAGAAGCGCAACATGGACTGGCGCCGCCTGCGCAAGCGCGCCGCCGAATTCCTCAACCTCGCCGGCCCCGGCGCCGGCCTCCCCGCCACCTGCAAGCACCGCGTCTCCCTGGCCCGCGTGATCGAGCTGCAGCAACGGATCCTCGGCGAAAGGCCCGACGCATGACATTCGCCCGGCGCCAGGCGCGCATGGCAAAAGAGCGCCCCATCACTGACAAGCACATTCTGTGGGCATCGTGGTTGCTCGGGGCCGCAAGCTATTACCATCCGGGGAAGCTGCGCGGTCCTCTGCATCCGGACGCCCGACGGGAGTATGAAGCCGGCGCGAGCGCCGCAGCGAGCGGATATGTGAAAATTCCGAACCTAAACGAAGCGTTCGAAATGGCGCGCCACGTTCAGGCCGGGAACCCGCCGCATACTTACCGGGGATCACAGATCGCACTGGCGATCGACGCCTGACGGTGACCCGCAGCCTTCATTTTGACCTAGCGATCGCAATTGCCGAGGATCTCGCCGCAGAGGATGCTGCGCGGGACGACTCGCGCAAGGACCCAGCAAATGACGTCTCCCCGGCCGCGAGCGGCTATATACGCCCGCTTCAGCACCGACCTGCAGAATGCGAGGTCGGCAGAGGATCAGGTCCGCGTCTGCAGGTCATACGCGGATCGTGAGGGCTGGGAGGTGGTCGAGGTCTATTCTGATCTCGCCGTCTCCGGAACCACAAGCAATCGCCCAGGATTGAACGCCCTCCTGCAGGCGGCTGACACCGGGGCCTATGACATCGTCCTGGCCGAGGCACTTGATCGCATCGCTCGCAACCAGGCCGACACCGCCACCATCTACGCCCGTCTCGACTTCGCAGATGTGGAACTCTTCACCGTCTCGGAGAACCGCGTCAACGAGCTGCATGTCGGCATGCTCGGCACGATGAACGCGCTCTTCGTGAAGGAGCTGGGCAACAAGATTCGGCGCGGGCAGAAAGGCGTGGTCGCGCGCGGCAGGATCCCGGGCGGACTTTGCTACGGCTATGAGCCGGCGCCACAGCTCCTCCCGGATGGCACGATCGAGCGAGGCCATCGGCGCATCGTGGAGACAGAAGCCGAAGTGATTCGGCGCATCTTTGCGGCCTATCTTGCGGGAGATAGCCCCAAGGCGATCTGCCATGCTCTCAATCGCGACGGCATCCCGTCTCCTCGAGGCGGCGAATGGCGCGCCACAACCATTAACGGGTCTCGCGGCCGCCAGAACGGCATCCTGCACAACCCGGCCTATGCCGGGAAGATTGCCTACAATCGCGTTCGCATGATGCGGGATCCGGGGACGAGGAAACGCGTGTCGCGGCCGAACGCTGGCGCCGATCAGATCGAAGGTGACGCACCCGAGCTGCGCATCATCGATGAGGCGACCTGGTCAGCGGTGCAGGAGCGCACCGAGGCCAGGCAGCATGTGCCGGCACACCGTCAGCGCCGGCCGAGGCATCTCCTCTCCGGCCTGGTCCGATGCGGCGAATGCGGAGGACCTTACACCATCGTCAGCGCTGATCGCTGGGGCTGCATCCGTCATCGCGAATCGGGCACCTGTGGCAATCCGCGCCGGGTCGGTACCCGAGATCTGGAAAGCCGCGTCCTGGGGGGCTTGCAGGAGAAGTTGCTCGCACCCGATGTCGTCGCGGCGGTGGTGAAGCGGTACCACGAGGCTCGAGCAGACCAGCGGGCTAAGATGGCCAAGGGCCTACGCGCGTCGGAGAAACGGGTCGATGACCTGAAACTTGAAATCAAGCGCCTGGTCGACGCAATCGCCGTAGGTGCCGACTTCCGCGAAATGAAGGACGCGATCACCGATCGGCGCGAGCAACTCGCCATCGCAGAGGCCCAGCTCGCCGAGCATCAGGCGCTTCCGACGCTGATCCTGCATCCTGCGATTGTGGAGGCCTATCGCCGGCGCATCTCGCTCCTCGGCCAGGCGATCACCAAAGGCGAACAGGCCCGCAAATACGCACCTATCATCCGCGACCTTATCGAATCGGTGGTGGTGAAAAATTCGCCAGAACACCCCCAAGGCGCCTCAATCGAGGTCGCCGGAAGCCTAGCCAGCGTCCTGGGGCTGGCCACTGGCCAACCCCAAACGAAACTCGATGGCGGATACCCCACTGTAAAAGTGGTAGCGGAGGAGGGACTTGAACCCCCGACCCCAGGATTATGATTCCCGTGCTCTAACCAGCTGAGCTACTCCGCCCCAGCCATTCGAGAGCGGCGCCTATAGGAGCGCATCCCCGTCCCGGTCAAGCGAACATATGCCGCGACAGCGGCGCCCACGGTCCCCCGCGATACCACCAGCTCGCCAGCCCCGCGATCGCCACTGGACGCGGCCTGAAATCAGCCTCCAGCATTCGCAGCAATGCCCTGGCCTTTTCGGGCGAGACCTTGTTCTGGATCGTCACGTGCGGTCGCCAGCCGGCCCGGTCCTGCGGCATCAGCATCGGCGCAAAAGCTTCGGCCAGCCGCGCGCGGATATCGGCCAGTCCGGGGCTCTCGATCCGAAGGGCAACGCCACCGCCGAGCGACATAAGCCCCGCCATCCATGCCTGGGGTGGCCTGGCACCGCGGGTCTCCCCTGCCAGCCGATGCTTCAGCTCCGCCTCAAGCGACGGGGCGAGATGATGGAACATCGTCAGATGCGCATCCAACCGGTTGTGCTCCGGCGGGAAATGCGCCCGTCGCAAGCCATCGAACCAGGCGCTGTCAGCCTTGCCGAACAGGGCCGTGACGATGATCGGGGTCGGGGCCGACTCACTCAAATCTCGAGCTGGCTACCGAGTTCGACCACGCGGTTGGTCGGTAGGCGGAAGAACTCCATCGCGCTTTCGGCGTTGCGGAGCATCCAGGCGAACAGCTTCTCGCGCCAGATCATCATGCCCGGCCGCGCCGAAGGCAGCAGCGTCTGTCGCGCGAGGAAGAAGCTGGTGTCCATCATCCGGAAGTCGGTGCCGCATTGATGCACACGCGACAGCGCCGCGGGCACGTCCGGTTCCTCGATGAAACCATAGCGCAGGATCATGCGATGGAAACCGTCGCCCAGATTCTCGAGCTTGAAACGCTCCGATTCGGGCAGATAAGGCGCGTCCATGATCTTCACGGTCAGCAGCACGACTCGCTCGTGCAGCACCTTATTGTGCTTGAGATTGTGGAGCAGCGCATGCGGCACGCCCTCGGGCGACGAGGTCATGAACACAGCGGTACCGGGAACTCGGGTCGCCGAGCTCGCCGCTGACGAGATGAACACCTTGATCGGCATTGCCGCCTCGCGCATCCGGTCGATCATCAGCTGCCGCCCCTTCGACCAAGTCGTCAGGAAAGTGAAGATGATGAACCCGACCAGCAGCGGGAACCAGCCGCCCGACGGCACCTTGGTCAAGTTCGCCGCGAAATAGGCCCCGTCGACCATGAAGAAGACGGCCAGAAGCGGGATCGCGTAGTATTTCGGCCAGTGCCACAGCCTGAACAGCACGACCGACAGCAGGCAGGTATCGATCAGCATCGCCCCCGTCACCGCGATGCCATAGGCCGACGTGAGGTTGGACGAGGTGCGGAAGAACATCACCAGCAGCAGCACCATCACCAGCAGCGCCCAGTTGACCAGCGGAATGTAGATCTGCCCCGCGGTCGCGGCGTTGGTATGCTCGATCCTGAGGCGCGGGATGAAGCCGAGCTGGATCGCCTGCTGAGTCACCGAGAAAGCGCCGGAGATCACCGCCTGGCTGGCGATCACCGCCGCCGCCGTGGCAAGCACGACCAGCGGAAGCTGCAGGCTCTCTGGCGCTAGCATATAGAAGGGACTGCGCAATGCGGCGGCGCCTTCGCGGGACAGCAGGGCACCCTGCCCCATATAGTTCAGCATCAGCGCCGGCAGCACGAAGAACAGCCAGGACACGCGGATCGGGTTGCGCCCGAAATGCCCCATGTCAGCGTAGAGCGCCTCGGCGCCCGTCACCGCCAGCACGACCGAGCCCAGCGCGAGGAAGGCGCGGACCGGATCGAGCATGAAGAACTTGACCGCATAATGCGGCGAGAACGCCCAGAGAATATCAGGGGTGTGGACGATGCTGATCAGGCCGAGCGTTGCGATCACGGCGAAATAGGCAAGCATGATCGGCCCGAAGAACAACCCGACGCGCGACGTGCCGTTGCGCTGGATCATGAACAGGCCGATGATGATCAGCACCGCGATGGGCAGCACCAGGCTGCCGAAAGCAGGCGCCGCGACGGCGAGACCCTCGACCGCGGACAGCACCGACACCGCCGGCGTGATCATACTGTCGCCGTAGAACAGGGCTGTCGCGAACACGCCGAGCAGGATGATCCCGTTCGACCAGCGGCGAGTCTTGGTCTGGCCCGAAATCAGCGCCAGCAACGCCAGACTGCCGCCCTCGCCCTTGTTGTCGGCACGCATGATGATCGAGACATATTTGAACGTCACCACGACCATCATCGACCAGAACATCAGGCTGACGACGCCCATGATGTGCGCCGGGTCGAGCGCGAGCTTGTGATGGCCGGCAAAGGTCTCGCGAAAGGCGTAGAGCGGACTCGTGCCGATATCGCCGAACACGACGCCGATCGCGCCGAGCGCGAGCTTGGCGAGACCGTCCTTGTGGTGATGGATGGCGGATGCCGTTGCCTCCGCGGGCGCGGACTCATCCACGCTTGGCGAGTCACTGCTCACGGACGGGTCAATCTTGCCCGATTTTCAACGATATAGGCCATGGGTGAACCGAACTGCGCCCCTGCGTTCGAAGAGGCGGCGCATTAGCACGGGCCCAATGCCCCCGCAACGTCACCCGGATTGGGGCAGCAACGCACCTATTCCTCCGTTGCCAGGGTACGGATGGTGAACTGGGTGACAAGCCGGTGGACGCCGGGCAGCGCAGACAGCACCTCGCGGTGGATGCGTTCGTAGCTGTCGTCCTCCCGAACGAGCACCTTGAGCAGGTAATCCGATTCCCCGCTCATCAGATGCGCCTCCCTGACCTGTGTGGTCGAGGCAAGCGCCTGTTCGAACGCCATCATCGTCGCCTGACGCTGATCGGTCAGCGTGACCGAAACGAATACGGTGGAAGGGTTGCCTCGCGCGGCCGGCGATAGCCGAGCGCGATAACCGCGGATCAGTCCCTGTTGCTCAAGCGTTTTGACGCGGCGATGCGCTGCCGAGGGCGACAGCCCCACCCTGTCGCCCAGCTCTTCGCTCGTGATACCCGACTCATGCCCGAGCTGCGCGATGATTTTGCGGTCTATACTGTCCATACGGGACTATTTTGCGACAAATCCGCAACATGCACAATCACGTTGCAAACCGCCTCAACCCCGGCCCCAGATTGCAAGTACTTCCCGGGGCGATTGGTGTAGATTCGCGCAAAATCTAGGAGAGCTTCCATGCGCATCGGCGTCCCCAAGGAAATCAAGAACCACGAATACCGCGTCGGTCTGACCCCACCGTCGGTCGCCGAGCTGGTCGCGGCCGGGCACGAACTGTTTGTCCAGACCGGCGCCGGCCTCGGCATCGATTTCGAGGATTCGGATTATGTCGCAGCGGGCGCGACGATCCTGCCGGACGCGGCAAGCGTCTTTGTCAGGTCCGACATGATCGTGAAGGTCAAGGAGCCGCAGCCGGGCGAAGTTGCCATGCTCGAACCGCGCCATCTGCTCTTCACCTATCTCCACCTCGCCGCCGACAAGCCGCAGGCCGAGGGGCTGATGAAGTCCGGTGCGACCTGCATCGCCTATGAAACGGTGACGGCGAACGACCGCTCCCTCCCGCTGCTGAAGCCGATGTCCGAGGTAGCCGGCCGCATGTCGATCCAGGTGGGCGCGCACTATCTCGAAAAGGAACAGGGCGGCCGTGGCGTGCTCCTCGGCGGCGTGCCTGGCGTGGCACCGGCGAGAGTCGCGATCCTTGGCGGCGGCGTGTCTGGCGTCAACGCCGCGCAGATGGCCGTCGGCATGCGCGCCGATGTGACGATCTACGATATCTCGAACGCACGCCTCGCCGAACTCGACATGTTCTTCGGCAGCCAGATCAAGACCGCCTACGCCTCCAAGGCGGCGATCGCCGCAGCCGTGAAGAACGCGCATCTCGTCATCGGTGCCGTGCTGGTGCCGGGCGCCGCCGCGCCGAAGCTGGTCACGCGCGAGATGCTCAAGACGATGAAGCGCGGGTCGGTGCTGGTCGATATCGCGATCGACCAGGGCGGCTGCTTCGAGACGTCGCATGCCACCACGCATGAGGACCCGGTATTCGAGGTCGACGGCGTGATTCATTATTGCGTGGCGAACATGCCCGGCGCGGTCGCCCGCACCTCGGCCTTCGCGCTCAACAATGCCACCCTGCCCTTCGTGATGAAGCTCGCTAGGCTCGGCGCCGAACAAGCGATGAAGGCGGATCCACATCTCGCCAACGGCCTCAACGTTTCGGGCGGCAAGATCCGGCATCAGGCAGTGGCAGAAGCACTCGCCCTCCCGTTCGAACCCTGGAACGCCTGACGTAAGTCGGGCCGGTCCTATCCCAGGATAGCGACCGGCCCGCGTGGCTCGAGTCGAGAGCTAATTGGCCGCAGCGGCACCGCGAGCCTGCTCCGCTGCGGCGAGGAACGCATCGAGACGGGCAAGCTGCGCCGCAATCTCCTTGCGATAGGGCTGCTCGGGTGGGGAAAGTTCAAGTGCCCTGGCCCAGTAAGGCCGGGCCGTCGCATAGTCGCCTGCGCGGATATACGCCAAACCGAGGAAATACGGCGGGGCGGGATGCTCTTTGTTAAGCCCCGCCGCGTGCCTGAATGCGAACAGCGCAGCCGGTGACACCACGCCATCGTGAAGGGAAAGCGCCGATCCAAGCCCGGTCCACAGCGCCAGGCTGCGGGGATATTTGTTTACCCCACCCAATACGGCCCGGACCGCATTCCTTGTATCTCCTGCGCGAGTCAGGCCATCGGCAGCGATCAGATAGGCACCCTCGGCGGTGTAGCGTCCCAGCATCGAATCGCGCAGTTCAGTGAGCGCCGGATCAATCTCGATCGGCTCAGCATTGGCCGCGACCGGATGGCCTGGCAGCAGGGGATCGCCCTGCAATGCATAACCCGCCGCGCCGAGCATCATCGCGGCGCCGACAAAACTCCAGAGCGAGCGCGAAACCCCGCCCAGCCACAGCAAAGCCGCAGAGCCGAGACCGAGCAAGGCAAGCATGATCCAGCCCATCAACCGCGCCGCCTCCTGAAGCTGCCACGTGCCAGCCACGCGCCGGCGGCGAGCATCGCCAGTGGCGCGAGCCACAAGGCCGCGGTCGCGCCGTTGAACGGCGGATCATAGGTCACATAATCACCGTAACGATCGATCAGCCAGCGCCGGACCGATTCCGGGCTCTCTCCCTTCTGGATTCGCTGGCGCACCAGCGCGCGCATGTCGCCCGCCATGTCGGCATCGCTGTCGGCAATCGACTGGCCCTGGCAGACGAGGCAACGCAACGTCACCATCAACGCCTGGGCTTTCGCTTCCTTGGCCGGGTCGCGCAACTGGGTATTGGCAAGCGCAGCGGGCGGAAACCCGCTATCGGCCTGGAGTGGTGCCGCGAGCAGCAGGAACAGGAACGCCAGGCGCTTCATCGCGCCGCCTGCAGGGCGTCGAGGATCGCGGGAATATCATCAGCGCGGATATCGCCGATATGCTGCTTCACGATGCGCCCCTGCCCGTCGATCACGAAGGTTTCCGGCACGCCGGACGAGCCGAGCGACAATTGAACCGCACTCACCTTGTCGTCGCCGATCCGCTCATAGGGATCGCCATTGCGTTTCAGGAAGCCCTGGATCGCCGGACCGGTATCGCGGATCGCGATCGCGTCGATCGGCACCCCCATCGCCTTGAGACGCATCAGATTGGGTGCTTCCGCGATGCAGGGCACGCACCAGCTTGCGAACACGTTGAGCAGGCGCGGCTTGCCCTGCTGGAACGCTTCGCTGCCGAGGCCCGGCTTGGTCGCGATGATCGGCGGCAACGCGAATTTCGGCAATGGTTTACCCACCATCGCGGATTTCACCGTGCGGTCGGCCGGCGCGATCAGCCCGCTCGCCACGACCGCGAACAGCAGGGCAAATGCCCCGAACGGCGCCCAGAGCAGCACCCGCCTCATGCCTCCTCCTCCCGCGCCGCAACGCGCCGCTCGCGTCGCACGCGCCCGAGCAACGACAACGCCCCGCCGAACGCGATCAACGCACCCCCAAGCCATATCAGGGTGACGAAAGGTTTCCACCACAAGCGCAACTGCCAGCGCCCCTGCTCATCCTCCTGACCGAGCACTGTATAAAGCTGTCCGTCTATCTTCGTCGCGATCGCGGATTCGCTGGTGACGGTCGGCGGCGACGCGAAGAAACGGGACTGGGGCCGCAGGGTGAAAGGCGCACCATCACCACGCTTTACAGTCAGCGTGCCTTCTAGCGCCGACCAGTTCGGGCCGATCACCGGGCGGATATGGTCGAGCGTGACCGTGAAGGGTCCGACGCGGTGCGGCTCACCGATCCGTGCCGCCACGAGGGTCTGCTGGGTAAAGGCACTGTCCGAGGCCATGCCGGCCAGGCTGACCGCAATGCCGAGATGCGCGATCACCATGCCCCAGGTGAAGAGCGGCGTCCGGCGCAGGTCACGCTTCCAGAGCGGCGCGATGCTCGCCGCGCCAACCCCCGCTGCCAGCGAAAGACCAAGCAGCGGGAGGATGCCGATCCCGCCGCCAAGCGCCGCGAACGCCGCCAGGGTGACGCCGGTGGCCGCGACCGGCACCGTTATCCGCCCGAGCACCGCGTTCGCGGTGTCGCGACGCCAGCGCATCAGCGGCCCCGCTCCCATGATCGCGACCAGCAGCAGCGCGATCGGCCCGGCGGTCTTGTCGAAGAAGGGCGGCCCGACCGAAAGCTGCACGCCAATGCCGGCGGCGACGATCGGATAGAGCGTGCCGATCAGCACGATGCCGAGGATCACCGACAGCAGCAGGTTGTTGGCGACCAGCGCGCCCTCGCGGCTCACGGGTTCGAAGGTGCTGCCCTGGCGCACCGTCCCGACCCGTGCCGCGAACAGCAGCAGCGCGCCGCCGATATAGAGAGCGAGCAGCACGAGGATGAACGCGCCGCGCTTGGGATCGACCGCAAAGGCATGGACGCTGGTGAGGATGCCCGATCGCACGAGGAAGGTGCCGATCATCGACATCGAAAAGGCGACGACGGCGAGCATTACCGTCCAGGCGCGCAGCCCGTCACGAGTCGCCAGTACCGTCACTGAATGCAGGAGCGCCGTCGCCGCGAGCCAGGGCATCAGCGACGCGTTCTCCACCGGATCCCAGAACCACCAGCCGCCCCAGCCGAGTTCGTAATAGGCCCAGTAGCTGCCGGCGGTGATGCCAAGCGTCAGGAATATCCACGCGCCCAGCACCCAGGGCCGCATCGCGCGGGCGAACGCCGGCCCGACATCGCGTGTCACCAGCGCCCCCACCGCGAAGGAGAAGGCAACCGAGATGCCGACATAGCCGATGTAGAGTGTCGGCGGATGAAAGGCCAAGCCGGGGTCCTGCAGCAACGGGTTCAGCCCATTGCCGTCGGCCGGTGCCGGGTTCAGCCTTGCAAAGGGATTCGAGGAGAACAGCAGAAAGGCGTAGAAACCCAGCGCGATCATCGCCTGCGCGCCGAGCGTCGCGATCAGCGTCGTGCGCTGCAGGCGATGCTCCAGAACTGCCACGGCACCACCCGCCAGCCCGAGGATCGTGACCCAGAGCAGCATCGAGCCCTCATGATTCCCCCAGGCACCGGCGATCTTGTAGATCAGCGGCTTGTCCGAATGGCTGTTCGACGCGACGAGCAGCACCGACATGTCCGACCGGACGAAGACGACCATCAGCAGCAGGAGGGCAAGCCCGGCCAGCAAGCCCTGCACCACCGCAACCGGGCGCACCGCCGAGAGAAGCTGGTCAGTGACCGCGACGTCCTCGACACCGGTGAAGCGCTGTGCCGGAAGCTTTTTGGCGTCTGCTTCCGCTGAGAGAGGAGCGGAAAGCAGCGAGCGCCGGACACCGACCGCCGCCAGCGCAAGCTGCAACGCCGCCAGCGCGGCCGCGAACCACAGCGCGGCAAGACCTGCTTCGGCGATCATTGTTCCAGCGACTTCGTCTCGTGCATCTTGCCCGCGATCTCCGGCGGCATGTATTTCTCGTCATGCTTGGCCAGCAGGTTGGTCGCGGTAAAGCTGCCATCGGGGTTGAAGCTGCCTTCAGCGACCACGCCCGATTTCTCGCGGAACAGGTCGGGCACGATGCCCTTGAACGCGACGGGCACCTTGGCGACGCCGTCGGTGACCATAAAGCGGATCGATATGCCGTCGGGGAGCTTGGCGATCGACCCTGCCTCCACCATGCCGCCCAGCCGTACCGCGCGTCCGATCGGCAGGCCGTCCTTCTTGACGTCGCCCGGCGCGTAGAAGAACGCCGCCTGGTCCTTCAGCGCGGACAGCGCGAGCAATGCAGCGCCGATCACCGCCGCGACGGCGAGCAGGGCGAGGGTCAGCCGTTGATGCTTGGCCTTCATTTACGCTCGCTCCCCCGCATTGCGAGCCAACTCCACAGGACCAGCGCCGAGATCGCGGCTAAGGTGATGCCATAAGCGCTGATGACGAACGGCCAGGGATTCATGCCGCCATCCGCCGCATGCGGGCTTCGGCCTTGGCCGTCGCAAGAAGGGCCCGCATCCGCATCAGCACCACCGCGCCGAAGAGCAGCGAGAAACCGAGCAGCGAGAAGGGCAAGGGCCAGAGGATGGAATTGTCGATGGTCGACTGGGTCAGGCTGATGCTCTGGCCCTGGTGAAGCGTGTTCCACCAGACGACCGAGTAGCGGATGATCGGCAGCAGCACCGACCCGGCGACGCCGTAAATGGCGGGAATACGCCCGTCCCCGCCCCGCTCAGCATCGGCATGGGTAAGCGCCATGAAGCCGAGATAAACGAAGAACAGCAACAGCATCGAGGTAAGCCGCCCGTCCCATTGCCACCAGGTTCCCCAGGTGGGCCGCCCCCAGATCGAACCGGTGACGAGGCAGAGACCGCAGAACACGGCGCCCGGCAGCGCAATCGCGCGCGCCGCGACCATCGCCAGCGGATGCCGCCAGACGAGATAGACGATCGAGCAGAGCGCGATTCCGCTCCAGCCACCCATGCCGAGCGTCGCGGTCGGCACATGGATATGCATGATCCGCACCGTCTCGCCCTGCAGATAGTCAGGCGGGATCCGGAACAGCGCGCCCCAGAGGCCGATCGCGAGCAGCACCAGGCCAGCCCAGAACAGGATGGGTGTCAGTGGCCTGGCGAGCTTGAGGAAGCGCGCGGGGTTGGCGAGGGCGTGAAGGCTGGGCACGTTGGCTTCCGCGTCTAGAGAGAGTCGGGAGGCTACTCAACCGCCCGTTGTATGGATGTCCCAGTGCGCAAGCGTCGCCCATAGCAAATTGTCATCGATACGGATGTATCCTCACCTCGCGGGAAAAATGCGGACTATCGCCAAGCAGATCACGAACGTCGAGATTCGCTCAGGTCAACGGTTGGCTTCCCAGGCCGCAAGGTCGCCCACCCGCGACTGATAATGTTCGAGCACACTGGCGACCCCGCCTGTCGAGACCGTGGCCTGCAAGCCTTCAGCTGCGCCCTCGGCCGCCGGGATCGCGCGTTCAGCGATGGCAGCCTCGCAGCGCTCCACCGCCGGCCAGCCCTCTCCGGAGAGCAGCGCGTCGGCGAGATCGACCGCGTCAGCGAGCGCCAGATTTACGCCTTCGCCTCCGAACGGGGACATGAGATGGGCCGCGTCACCGAGGATGGTCAGGCCCGGCCGGGTGGTCCAGTGGTGGCCGATCGGAAGCGCATAGAGAGGCCGGACAGCGAGAATATCCCCGCGCTCGATCAGCCCGAGCAATGAGGGAGCCCAGCCGGTGAAGGCGCGCAGCACCTCCGCTCGAATCCCTTCAGTCGGGAGGCGGCCCAGTGCCTGCGCCGCGGTCTCCGACATGCGCACCCCTGCATAGCCACGGATATGGCCGTGACCGTTGCGCTGCCCGACAAGGATATGGTTGTCACCGACCGCGAACATCTTGCCACTACCCACCAGCGAATCGACATCCGGGTGGCGTTGCGTGTCGAAGCCAAGTTCCACCATCGTCACCCCCTCATAGGCGGGTCGGGCTGTCGACAATAATGATCGCACACGCGACCAGGCACCATCAGCCCCCACGACGACATCGAAGGTCTCAACGAGGCCGCCCGTGTCGACTTCATAGCGACCGTCCGCGCATGGACGGATGGCTTCGACCCCGCTTGCCCACCGCACGGTGCCAGACGGCAGCGATTGCAGCAGGATCCGGCGCAGTGCCGTACGGTCGATTTCAGGCCTGTCATCACCGGCACCATCTCGATCGAAAAGAAGAGTACCGTCGGCATCGTAGAGCCGGTCGCCCTGATCCTCCGGTCTTGCCTCGGCCAAAAACTCGCACTCCAGACCCGCCGCCAGCATTGCCCGCTGCCCGGTATCAGCATGCAGATCGAGCGAGCCGCCCTGCGGCCGTTCGTCGGCATGGACATCGCGTTCGAACACCGTGGCGGCAACGCCCCGGACGTGGAGCAGCCGGGCCAGCATGAGCCCGCCGGGGCCGCCGCCGATGATCGCGATTCGCGGAATGGTTGTCATATCAGACTCCTGCATATACATAGGGGCCTATATATTAAACATAGGCACCTATGCAATGGCGAATAGCAACTGGAATCCGATGAACACCCCCGGCCATTATTTCAGCCGGATCGCGCGGGGGCTGGCGCGGGTCGGCGATGTGAGGCTCCGGGAACTCGGCCTGGCGACAGCACAATTGCCGGTGCTCACAGCGCTCAAGGACGGGGCGCGGCTTTCCCAGACCGAACTGGCCCATTGGGCAAAGGTCGAACAGCCGACCATGGCGCAGCTTCTCGCACGGATGGAGCGGGACGGTGTGATCCATCGCGAACCCGACCCCCGCGACCGGCGCAGCAGCCTCGTATCGCTGACGCAGGAGGCGCTCGCAAAATTGCCGGCGGGGCGCGTCGTTCTGGAAAGGGGAAACAGGGAAGCGACACAAGGCCTGACGGAAGAGGAGGTCAACCTGCTGCTCGACCTGCTGAGCCGTGTCCTCGCCAATGTGGAAGCGATGGAATCCTGATCATCGGCCGATGACGTATACGCGGGCAGGAGCACCACACCCCGCATTAGCGCCACGACGCCAAAACGGGTTGCGATTACCGCCTTTTCTTTCGGAAATGACCTCCCAGGTCATTTCCCGATCGCGTTCAGGCGCGCCCGATCAGCCGTCCGGCGATCATATCCGCCACGTCGGACGCCGGAGCGCCACTGCGGTCGCTTTCATCCCAGACCTCTACGAGACGATCGGGGATGCGCGCGATTCGAGCCTCGACCTCGGCACGATCACCCTGGCCGAGATATTCAAGGCCGACATTGATGATGCCGCCCGCGTTGATGACGTAGTCCG
The DNA here is from genome assembly GCF_028473665.1 of Sphingomonas sp. QA11. Taxonomy (GTDB): domain Bacteria; phylum Pseudomonadota; class Alphaproteobacteria; order Sphingomonadales; family Sphingomonadaceae; genus Sphingomonas; species Sphingomonas phytovorans. The sequence continues at coordinate 2,214,739 of NZ_CP098774.1, forward strand.
GCGCGTACAGGATACCGCGCGCCGCGAGTTGGGCTCCGTCGGCCCGGGTCGCAAGCTGGTTGTTCGCGCCGCCAGCGACGATGCTGGTGCGCAGCGCGGCGATCGATTCGCCGGTGAGGATCGCACCGAGCGCATTGGGGCTGACGATATCAGCCTCGATACCCAGGATCGCGTCCGCCGCTGCGGTCTCGGCGCCAAGCTCGGCAGCGAGCGCCGCTGCCTTGTCAGCGTTCACATCAGCCAGCGTAAGGCGCGCACCGTCCTTTGCAAGCAGCCGGGCAAGCCCGCCGCCGACGCTGCCGACGCCCTGGATCGCGACATGCACGCCCTTCATCGAATCCGCCGACAGGCCGCGCTTCGCCGCGGCCTTCACGCCGAGATACACGCCCATCGCCGTGAACGGTCCCGGGTCGCCGCCCGCGCTGCCCGCCGCGACTGGCAGGCCGGAGACGTGACGCGTCATGGTCGCGATGATCTTCATGCTTGCCTCGGACATGCCGACATCCTCGGCCGTCACGTAGCGGCCGCCGAGCGAATCGACCGCCCGGCCGAATGCCTCGAGCTGCGGCACGGTGATCGAATCACCTGGATTCGCCGCCAGCACCACGCCCTTGCCGCCACCCATCGGCAGGCCGGCCATCGCATTCTTGAAGCTCATGCCACGCGACAGGCGAAGCGCATCGGTGATCGCGCCGTCGCTGTCCGCATAGTGCCAGAAGCGCACGCCACCGGCCGCGGGGCCGAGCGTGGTCGAATGCACCGCGATCACCGCCTGAAGGCCGGACGTCGGATCGGTGAAGAGGTGCACGCCCTCATGATCGTCGAAATCGGGGAAGCCCCAGCCGCTGGTCACACGATTTTCCTGGGTGATGAAAAAATGGGGCGACCGACGGGACTTGAACCCGCAACATCCGGCATCACAAGCCGACGCTCTAACCAATTGAACTACGATCGCCGCAGAGCCAGCGCCCCTAGCGGGGGAAAGCAGGCACCGTCAAGATGAGCGTTTCCCCTATCGCAATACCATCCGCCGCTCTCCTTCCGGCGACGCGTCGTATCGGCGGAAGCTTGGGCAATTCCGCCAGCTCCCGCGAATGGGAGAATCAGAAGCGCCCCTCGATCGACAGCCTGTAGCCGTTCGGCGTGGCCTGGAAGCCGTTGAGGACCAGCTTCTCGATTGCGGCGGGATCTCCCGGTTGCACCGTCAGCTCGCCGCGGAATCGGCCCGTGGCCCATAGACGAAGCGCTACCGTCTCAGTTCCCGCCTGGCTGGCCAGCGGGAGCAACAGCGCTCCTGCGTCGCAACGCGCGGCTCCAGTCATGCCCTGGCCGAGATTGATGCCGGCAAGATCGCCGGAGATCGTCGCGCGCACACGCCCTTCGGCCTTCTCGCAATTCCCATCCTGGAAACGGACGCTGACATCGTCGAGTTCGAGCGCCGAGACCGGCACCGGCGCGAAGACGGCACCCGCGGGGAGCGTCGCGGTCAGGTCATCCACGCCGAAGCTGTGGCGGCTGACCCCGATGGCACCGCGAAACGGCCGGGCGGAGCCTCGTCCCGGCCCGGCCAGGTCGATTCGCGCCCGCCCGACGAGGAGCTGGATCGGCGACAGCCCTGCCCGCAGATCGCCCAGCGCCACGCCGCCGAAGCTCGCCTCGCGCAAGGTCCCGTACCAGATGCTTCCGCTCACCTGACGCGCGGTAAGGCCGATATCACCGAGATCGAACCAACCCATGGCGAGGCGCAGCGGCAGCAGGGCGATCAGCGCGACCACGAACACCGCGCCAAAAAAGGCGCGCGGCCCGGTCTTCAGTCGAATTCGTCTCATTGCCCGCGGACCTTCAGCGAAAGCTGGGCCGAGACGGTCTTGTCGCCATTATCGGCGGTGGAAAGCGAATCGACCAGGATGCCGGCGCTTTCGAGGCCCGCGATCCAGCCGAACAACGGGCCTGGCCGGGCGGTGGCGATAGTGATCTGCACCCGATTCGGCCCGTCTGCGGTCACGCTCGCCAGCGCGAAGCCCGCCTCATTGGCCCGGTCGCGGATGACCGTGTCGAGCTGCGCCTCGAGCGGCGCTGGCCGCTGGCGCTGGAGCGATTCCACTTCTTTCACACGGGCCTGAGTCTCGGCAAGCCGGATCAGCGCATCGGCATGGCGTTCGCGCGCCGAGGAGAGGCCGTCGGTGACCGGCCAGATGATGCCTGCCCAGACAAAGGTCAGTGCGGCCAGCGCGACCATGACCAGGAGCATCCGCTGCTCGCGCAGCGAGCGTCCGGTGAACCAGAGGCGCAGGCGCTCGATCATCGCGGGGTCACCGTCAGTTCGCTTGAGAAACGGCCGGCACTCGATTCGATCGTGCTTTGGCGGACGGCAAAGCCGTAGCTTTCTATCCGCAGGCGCAGATCGGTGATCTGCCCCTCGCTTTCCGCCGAAACCGTTGCCCGCAATTCGCCCCCGGCCCCGAAATTCAGGGTTCGTGCTTCTGCCCCCGGCACCGATCGGATCGCGGCGAACACCGCTGCGGCAGTCCGGCTGAAACCAGCGCCGCCGCCACGCAGGCCCGACAGACGCGTGTCGAGCTGGCGATCGGCATTGTTGACTGTCTCGCCGCGCGACAAGCCCTGGCGCGCGAGCAGGTCGGCCTGACGCTCGAGCGAATCGGCGGCGAGATTATTTTTCATGATCTGAACGAGGCTGATCAGCAGAGTCACGCTGAGGATCGCGACGGAAAGCCAGCCAAGCCGGCGGATCAGTCCCCAGTCGATGGAGAAGCGCCGGCGACGCGCGAACGGTCCCTGCCTGAGGTCGAGCGCGGGCGAGACCAGCGCGGCGGCGATCGCGGTTTCCAGTTCGTCGCGGCCAAGCACTGTCGGCGCGACCCCGCCAGTGACCAGTTCAGTCAGCCGCGCTTCGTCGGCGAAGCCGCTGGTCTGGCCGCGAACCACCCCCTCCCCGCCCAGATCGGCGCGGAGATAGCCATGTTCCGGGCGGGGCAGCAGCATCGGCGACGGCACCAGCATCGCGGGATCGACCCCATGCGCGGCGAGCGTTTCGAGCCATGCCTGCATCTGCGCCCCGGAGACGACCGCGATCGGCCGTTCGGCATGGTCGCCCTCGCGTCCTACCGCGACGTGCAGTTCGCCGATCGGCGCAGCGCTGGCATCGCTCACCAGCATCCGCGCAGCCGTCACTGCCTGAGCGGTCGAGCGATCCGGCAGTTCGGCCCAGTGCAGCGTGACCGCGTCAGCCGGCACGACGACGATCGGCGGTTCCGAGTCACCGGGAAGATCGGGTAGCCCCTCGCCGCGCGTGGCGACCACGCCGTCGGCAACGCGCAGCCAGCGCCATGGCGCGTTGCCCGTGGGCAGGAAGAGGGTGAGCGAATCGGTCATGACTGCTCGCCCCAGTGCCGCGAGACGAGCCGCGCGGGAAGCTCCGTCGCGTCGATCAACGCATGTTCTTCCAGTTCGGCGCCCCCCACCGTCGCATCGACCTGCAACGCGAACCAGCCGGTCGTGACAGCGGTCTGCGCCATCGCGTCAGGCGGCGGCGTGATCGCATCGAGGGAAGGCAGCTTCCAGAAGGCGCTGGTGCTTTCGAAGCCATTGGGCGGCCGGCGCAGCAGCACCTGCCGGGCGGCCTCGACCGTCATCGTGTCGGGCATGAGCATCGCGAGCAAGGGCGCCTGTTCCGGGAGCAAGGTGTTGACGTTGATCTTCGAGGGCTTGGCAATCGGCAACGTGCAGAGCCAGGGACGAAGCTTGGCGTAGATCTGCGGCGTGACGCCGGCGACGGCGCGCAACTCGCTCGGATCGGTCATCAGGGTATTGGCGGTACGATACGGAACCGCCTGGCCGCTATAGCTCGAATCCTCGGCTCCCAGATCGAGCGGGCTCGTGTCGGTGTCGATCCAGTCGGACGCAGCAGCGGCGATCGATTCCCCCGACGCACTCGATCCGCCGACCAGCCGGATCAACCGCGCGAACTGGATACGCGACGGGGTAAAGGCGGCGTAGCTGCCGGGCGTGGTCTCGACCGCCAGGCTGTTGAGGTTGAAGCAGTTCCCTCCATCGGACACCTTCGCGGTGGCGAGACCGCCAGGGACCGGGAGCGGGATCGCCCGGCCGCTCCACCCGCCTGCCAGCGTCACACGGCTCTTGTCGCGCGACAGCAGATCGCTGACCTTGGTGAGCGCCAGTGTCTCCGCGGCGAGGCCATAGGCGCGGGCCTGGTCCATCGCGATGGCGTTGCCGCCAAGCCGGGTCGCGAGACGCAGCTTCTCCAGCGCGGTCGCGGCCAGCACCGCGATCACCGCGACGAGCAGCAGCACAGTGAGCAGTGCGGCACCACGTTCAGAAGGACGGTCAGCCCCCATCGGGCACCTTTCGCTTGCCGTATCCGGCACCGACCAGGAACATTTGCCTGAACTCGATCCCGTCGTCGCGCAGGACACGCATCTCCATCGCCTGGGGCAAGGCGTAGATCGGCGTCCCCTGCCAGCGATCGCTCCAGGCGCCGTTGATCCGATAACGGAGCGATACCTGGCGGACACGGGTGAGCATCACCGCCGGCGTTAGTGGCTGCGCGCCATCAAGCATCGGATAGGCGATTCGTTCGAGCGCGCCGTTCGCGACGCGATATTCGACCTTCTGCTCGCTCGGGCGCGGTGCGGCATCCAGATTGTTCCAGCCGCCGCGCACGAGGCGAAGCATCGGTGCGCTGCCCGATCCCGGTTCGCCGGAAAAGGCGGGGAGCAGGTCTCCCGCCTCGTTGCGCGTCTGCCGCTCCATCGCCTGGGCGAGATCGGCCGCCAGGGCGGAGGACAGGCGATTGAGGGCCTGGACATCGTCGAGCTTCGCGTCGGTCGCTGCCTGCGCCCGGACGCTGAACGACAACAGCGCCACGCCAGCGGCGGCGAGCAGGCCGAAGATCAGGAGAGAGATCATCACCTCGACAAGCGTGAAGCCGTGTTCGGCGAAACGCCGAACGGGCGTGAAGCCGTGTTCGGCGAAACGCCGAACGGGCGTGAAGCCGCGCTCCTCCGCCTCTGCGGGCGCGCAGGAGGAGGAGCGTTTCATGATGCCGCCCCGCCAATGGTCGCGACGCGCACCACCGTCAGATGTCCCCGTCGGCTCCCCGTCGAGTCGGCGACCTGGACATCGATGCTGAGGATTCGCGCATCGGCGGTCGGGCGCGTTTCGCGAGTCCAGGTCCAGGCCTTGCCGCCATTCTGCTCGACGCCCTTGGCAATGCCTACGCTCGGCGGTTTGGCGTCGGTCATCGCCTCGATCGCGACATTGCGCGCGACCATCTGCGCGATCAGCGTCGAATCGAGAATCGAGGTGCCGCGGATCGTCGCGCCCTCAAGCCGGATCAGGGCGAGCGCCGCCAGGCTGAACACCGCCAGCGCGACCATCATCTCGATGAGGGTGAATCCCCGGGACCTCATCAGCCGCCGACCTTTACCGATCCATCGGGCGCAATGCTGACGGAGACTTCCTCCGCATCGCGCTTCAGCCGCACGTCGAGCGGCCGGTCGGCGAGGCCGGTCGAATCGAACATGATGCGCTGGCGACCACCGGCATCGGCGATGATCGCGCGAGTGCCCTTGCCCCAGCTTGTCACCCGCAGCGGCTTCTCGCCGATCGGTGCCCAGCTGCCATGGGTCCGCTCGTCGAATCCATAGCCGCCGCCGGAAACCCAGACGCTCACCGGCCGCGCATCGACGATCGCCGATTGCTGCGCCGCGCGCGTCCGTGCCGCGAAGCGTGTCGCCTCATCGAGCAGCCGCCCGTGCGGATCCGGCAATGCCCAGACGACAGCAGCCGACGCCAGCCCGATGATCGTGATGACGATCATCAGTTCGATCAACGTAAAACCATATTCGGCGAAACGCCGAACGGGATTAAAGCCGCGGGCACGCTCTCGCGACCGCGCTCCTGGCAAGGCGGGCGTTCGGAACAACTACTGCCAGCTGCCGATATCGGCATCGGCTCCCTCGCCACCTTCCTTGTTGTCGGCGCCGAGCGTCCAGACGTCGGCATCGCCGTGTTGGCCCGGCGAGGCGTAGAGATAGGGGCGTCCCCACGGATCGTTGGGCAGGCGCTTGATATAGCCGCCACGCTGATACTTCGCCGGATCGGCACCGTCCGGTGCGGTCACCAGAGCCTGCAGGCCCTGCGCCGTCGTGGGATAAACGTCATTCTGCAGCTTGTAATTGTCCAGAGCGCCCTCGATCGTCGAGATATCGGTCTTGGCCTTGATGACCTTGGCCTTCTCGCCGCTCGGGATGACGTTGATCGCGACGATCGTCGCGAGCAGTCCGAGGATGACGATCACGACCATCAGTTCGACAAGCGTGAAGCCGTGTTCGGCAGAACGCCGAACGGGCGTGAAGCCGTGTTCGGCAGAACGCCGAACGGGCGTGAAGCCTTCTTCGCGTTGGCGCTTGCGGATCGGGGCTTTTCGGGGGGTGTTCATGGCGGTCCTCATTATTGACCTCACTGGCCGGCGAGCGTGTTGAGCTGCAGGATCGGCAGCAGAATGGAGAGAACGATGGTGGCGACGATTCCCCCCATCAGGACGATGATCGCAGGCTCGAGCAGCGAGAGCGCGGTAGCGGTGAAGCGATCGAACTCGCGTTCCAGGTAATCGGCCGCGCGTTCGAGCATGTCGTCGAGCTGCCCCGCCGTCTCGCCCGAGGCGGCAAGATAGGTGAGTAGCGGCGGGAACACGCCGGCTCTGCGCATCGCCGCCGACAGGCTTCCGCCGCCACGGATCGATTCGACGATCTCGTCGGAGGCAAGGCGCAGGCGGCGATTGTGGATCGTGCCCGCGGTGAGGGTCAGGCCCTCGAGCAGCGGCAAGCGGCTCGCGACCATTGTAGCCAGGGTGCGTGCCATGCGTGCGGCGTGGAGGTCGCGGATCAGGCGCCCGAGCAACGGCAGCCGGAGCAGCCAGCTGTCGAAGGCGAGCTTGATCCCGGGGTCCTTGAGCGCGCGCCATATGCCGAACGTCGCGAGGGCGATGGCGATCAGGATCGCCCACCAATAGCCGACGAGAAAGGCGGAAATGCCGATCACGATCTTGGTCAACAGCGGCAGTTCCTGCCCGACCGTGTCGAACTGTTCGACCACCTGCGGCACGACGAACACCATCAGCGCCGTCACGACGCCCATCGCGACGACGGCCAGCACGGCGGGATACGCCAGCGTGGTGATGATCTTGCCGTTGATCTCCGCCTGGCGCTCGAGCAACACCGAAAGGCGCTCGAGGATCACCGGCAGCGAGCCCGAACGCTCGCCGGCGGAAACCATCGCGCGGTAGAGCGGCGGGAAGCTCTTCGGCTCGCGACCCATCGCCTCGGCCAGGCGGCGCCCCTCCACCACACCGGCATGGACGGACGCGACGATGGTGCGGACCGTCTCCTGCTCGGTCTGACGGGTAATCGTGCGAAGCGATTCTTCCAGCGGCGAGACCCGGTTGAGCGTGGCGAGCTGGCGAGTGAACAGGGCGAGCTGCTTCGCCCCCATCTTCTTCGTGCCGAAGCGAAAATCGGAGAGCAGAGGCTTGCCCCGCGTCGCGGCCGGGCCTGATCCGGGCTCGACCTTCACGACATAGAGCCGCTTCCTGTCCAGCAGGACACGCGCGTCGTCGATCGACTCGGCGGCGATATGCCCCCGCGTCTCGCGCCCGCGCGTGTCGATCGCCAGATAGTCGAAATCAGCCATCCGACGGCGTATCCACCACGAGCGGCGCCTCGATATCGGCCATATCCCTCCGCGAGACGCGGACCGCTTCCTCAGGCGTGGTCAGGCCCTCGCGCACCAGTTGCCGCGCGGCCGAGCCCAGATTGGGCGAATGGAGAAAGGCGTGGCGGGCGATGATCGCCTCGTCACCGCCATCGTTGATCAGGCGGCGGATCGTCTCGTCGACGCGAATTGCCTCGAATACGCCGATCCGCCCCTTGAAGCCAGATCCCTGGCAATGCTCGCAGCCAACCGGCTCATAGACCACCGCGCCGGCATCGAAGCCGAGCAGCGCCGATACCGAGCCGCTTGCCTGCACCGGGCGACGGCAATGCTCGCACAATTTGCGCACGAGGCGCTGCGCGATCACGGCGCGGAGCGTCGAGGCGAGCAGGAACGGTTCGACCTTCATGTCGCGCATGCGAGTAATCGCGCCGACCGCGTCGTTGGTGTGGACGGTCGACAGCACGAGATGGCCGGTAAGAGAAGCCTGCACGGCGATCTCGGCAGTCTCGCGGTCGCGGATTTCGCCGACCATCACCACGTCGGGATCCTGGCGCAGGATCGCGCGCAGGCCGGCGGCGAAGGTCAGTCCGACCTTTGGGTTCACCTGGGTCTGGCCGATGCCGTCCATGGCATATTCGACCGGGTCCTCGACCGTCAGGATGTTGCGGCTGCCATCGTTGAGCAGTCGTAACGCGGCATAGAGGGTCGTCGTCTTGCCCGATCCGGTCGGACCGGTGACGAGGATGATGCCGTTGGGCTCGGACAATGCGCCCTTCAGCATGGTATTGATCGCCGAGGTCATGCCGAGCACGTCGAGCGTGATCCCGGCATTCTCCTTGTCGAGGATACGCAGCACCACGCGCTCGCCGGCGCGGCTCGGCAGCGTCGAGACGCGCACATCGAGCAACTTGCCGCCCAGCGTCAGGCCGATGCGGCCGTCCTGCGGCACGCGTCGCTCGGCGATGTCGAGGCGCGCCATCACCTTGACCCGGCTGACCACGACCGGTGCAACGTGCGGGGGCATCCGCAGCGTCTCGCGCAGCACGCCGTCGATGCGCATGCGCACGACCAGGCCGGTCTCGTAAGGCTCGATATGGATGTCGGACACGCCGTTGCGCGCTGCGTCGGCGATGATGCCGTTGATCAGGCGGATCGCCGGCGCATCGTCGGCGGTGTCGAGCAGATCGTCCGCCGTCGGCAGGTCGCCGGCGAGCAGGTCGAGCTCGTCGCCCAGCCCGAGCGTGCCCGCCGCGACGGCGGCCGCCTGCCCGTCCATCGCATAACGATCGGAGAGCAGCCGGTCGAAATCCTCGGGCGTGACGAAGCTGACGTCGAACGGACGGGCGAGATGGCGGCGCAGTTCGAGCAGGACCTTCGGGTCCGATCCCTCCCGCATCGCGATCGACAAATGGCTGCCGTCGCCAGCCTCCAGCGCAACGCCGAAGCGCCGCGCGAAACCATAGGGGATTGCGATCACGCGATCGGGCAGCGGCGTGCCCTCCGACAGTGCCAACGGCTGAACCGCGTCTTCAGCATTGCCCGGGGCGATCTGCATCACTTGTCCCTCGCCGACCGCACGACCCTGGTCGATCTGCTCATCAACGGTACGGCAACGCGCGGATCCTCGATCCCGCCTGGCGTTCCCGCCGCCGGCAACGGCGCCGCGGCCCCCATGTAATCGCGGACCAACTGGTCGATGCTCGGCTCGGAATCGGGATTCTGACCCGCCTGCTGGAGCCGAAGGAAACCATAGCGCCGTTCAGCCACCTTGCGGCTGTCCTCCGGCGTGCGCAGCACGGTCGGACGGATGAAGATCATCAGATTGGTCTTGGTACGCTGCTTTGCCTTTGAGCGGAACAACTGGCCGATGGCGGGAAGGTCACCGAGGAACGGCACCTTCTCGATCGTGCGCCGCTCGTCGTCGCTGAGCAGGCCGCCGATGATCGCAATCTGGCCGTCATCGACGGTCAGAGTAGTCTCGACCTCACGCTTGTTGAGGATCAGGTCGCTATTGTCGCTGGAAACGGGACCGGCGATACTGCTGACCTGCTGGTGCAGGAACAATTTGATCGCGCCCGACGAATTGACCTGCGGCCGGACCTCGAGCTGAATGCCGACATTCTCGCGCTGGACGGTGCGGAAGGCGTTGTCGAAATTGGTCGAGAGCGCCTGTCCGGTGGTGATCGGAATCTCCTGGCCAACCAGGATGCGGGCCGGCTGATTGTCGAGCGTGGTCAGCGACGGCGCCTGGAGCAGGTTCGACGTGGTGTCTGATTTCACCGCACTGATGATGGTGCCGAAGATCGCGTCCTTGCCGATCTTGAAGGCGCCGCCGCCAAAGCCGCCCGACGCGCCGAGGATCGAATTCAGCGCGGATTGCGCGAGGGAATCGCCCACCGCGCTGCCGTTGGTAGTGACGGTGGTGGTGCCGTTGACCGTCGTGGTGGTGGTCGCGAGCGAGCGAGCGCCAATTGCGCCGGCAATGGTCAGCAGGTTCGGCGCTGAATTGCTGTAGGCCGTGGCGAAGGTCGGTATGCCGCTGCCCGGCAGGCCCGCGAGGAGGAACTGGACGCCCAGCTTGCTGGCGGTGGCATCGGAAACCTCGGCGACGATCGCTTCCACCAGCACCTGCTCGCGCCGTGTGTCGAGCTGACGGACCACTTCCGCAAGCTGGCGCTGCACCTCGGCCGGCGCGGCAATCACGATAGCATTGGCGCCGGTGAAGCGAGTCACCACCGCGGCGGTGCGTCCTCCCTCGGCGACGATGGCGGGCTGGCCGGTGCCGCCGCTGGCCGAGACGGGCGCGGCCTGCGGCATGGGCGCGGGCGTCGCAGTCGCGGTCTGGCCGTTATTGTTGCCGGTACCGCCGAAATTGGACCGCGACAGGCTGTTGTTCGTTTGCGGCTGGGTCGGCGTCTGCCCGACAAGTTGCTGGAGCACCGGCAGAAGCTGTTCGGCATCGGCGTTTTCGAGGAAGACGACCTTGATCTCGGTGCCGTTCTTGGCCCGGCGGTCGAGATCCTCAGCGACGGCGGCAAGACGCGCGACCGACGCCGGATCGCCACGCAGGGCGACCGAATTCGATCCGACGATCGCGACCACGCTGACGCTCTGGCCATTACCCGGCGCGCCGCCCTGCCCGCCCGCCCCGACCAGGGCCTGGAGCGCGGTCCCGATCTCGCGCGCACCGGCATTCTTCAGCGCGATCACGCGGGTCGAGTTATTGTCGGTGTCGATCCGGCGAAGCACCTCGCGCACGCGCCGCACATTGTCGGCGAAGTCGACGATCACGATCGAATTGCCGCCTCGATTGGCGGTAACCGATCCTTGCGCGCTGACCAGCGCCCGCACGGTATCGACGGCCGAGGCCGCGTCGATCGCCCGCAACCGCACGATCTCGGTCACCAGGCTGTTGCGCGCCGCGCCGCTCGATCCGATCCGGCTGGGCTGGGACGCCGAATTGTCGCTGGGCTGGATGCGGAACGCGCCGTTCGAGGTCGGCACCGCGACCAGGCCGTTAGCGCGCAGAGTGGAAAGGAACACCTCGAAATATTCGGAGCGCGACAGGGGCCGGTCAGTGACGACGGTCACCTTGCCCTGGACGCGCGCGTCGATGATGAAGGTGCGTCCGGTCACGCGCGCCGCATCAGCAATGAAGGCGCGGATATCGGCATCGCGGACGTTCATCGTCGTTTGCGCCGATACGGTGCCGACCAGCGCGGTCGCGAGGACGGGTGCAAGAATCAGTTTTTTCATTGGCCCGCGATCGTGAGGGTGAGGGAAAGGGTATCGTTGCCGCGCTCGACCGTGACCGGGACGGTACCGCCCTTGCCGATCTGCGCGCCGAGTTGTTCCATATCGCCCTGCCCCGTCACCGCGCGACCGTTGATTGCGGTGATGACATCGCCCTCGCGCAAGCCCGCCTGGCGGAACGCGACACCCGAGCCTTGCGGCCGCACAACAAGACCGCTGATCTTGCCGCCATCGACACGCGGGATGAAGCCGATATCGGCGCGAAGCTGCGCCGGCGACAGGCCCGCCCTGAGGTTGGGTCCGGGCGGGTTGGGTGGTTGCGGGAGGTTCGGCGGGGCCGGGAGGAGCGACGCCCCGGCCTCCGCCGGCGGCGGCGCTACCGGGGTGACCGCGCCGCTCTGGTCTAGGAACAGGTCTTCGGCGGCACCCCCACGATCGATCGTGACATGATCGAATGCGACAGCCTTGAGCTTCACCCCCGGGCTGATCTCATCGCCCACGGCAAAGCTCTGCTGGAGGCCGTCAGGGCCGGCGATGATGGCGGAGCCTCCGCCCATCGCCTCGTTCACCCGCGTGCCGAACAAGGTGAGCTGGAGCGAGGTCACCACGACGGGCTTGCCGTCAGCGCTTCCGCCCAACCGGAAAAAGGGATCGAAGCCTTGCAGCAGGGCGACCGGCGAGCCGGGAAATCCGGGCTTGACCGGCTGCCACGGACCGAGCGCCCCGACCGGCGTGACCAATATCCAGAACAGTCGGGCGCATTGCAGCGCCAGCGCCGCAAGCAGCACCAGTTCAAGCGCGGAATAGACGTTGGTGCGCGGTAGCCGCCGCAACAGCGCGCGCGCCCGCGCATCCAGAACCAAACGCATGCGGAAATTCCCCGATCGCGAACCTGCTAGGTGGCGATTGTTACAGTCGTAGGTCGTTCCTGTGAACCATCCGATACGATTGTCATATACGCCGATGCGCTGGAAAAGACGCGGGGTTTTTGGCACATCGGCGGCGATGCCACATGCTCCCGAAATCAACGCCGCGCCCGCCCAGTTCGGATCAGGCCTTCCCTCCGATGGCCTGACTGCTCACCTCGCCGCTCAACCCGGCGTGCAACGCGTGCCCAGCCCGAAGCTGACCCTGTTCCTGCGTCGCGACTTCCTGGATGCGGAGACCTGTGCAGCAATCGTCGCGCGAATCGACGCGCAACGCCGGCCGTCGACCATCTCGGACCCCAATGGCGATGCAGCCTTCCGCACCAGCGAAACCTGCGACCTCGATCCCCTCGACTCCGTCGTCGCCGACGTCGCGGCACGGATCACCGCCTTTACCGGCCTTGATCCTGTATTCGGAGAGCCGATGCAGGGCCAGCGCTACGCCGTCGGGCAGGAGTTCAAGGGCCACACCGATTATTTCGAACCCGACGGGATCGATTATGAGAAATTCTGTGGCGTCTCCGGCAACCGCACCTGGACGGTGATGATCTATCTCAACGAGCCCGAGGCCGGCGGCGCGACGCGATTCAAGACGATCGACAAGATCGTCCAGCCCGAAACGGGCAAGCTGCTCGCCTGGAACAACCGCCGACCGGACGGAACCCTAAACCCGGCGACGATCCATCAGGGGATGAAGGTGCGCAGCGGGGTCAAGTACGTCATCACCAAATGGTTCAGGGAGAAGCCGTGGGGCTGGGCGTAAGGCCGCTCCCTGGGCGGCTGACGCCGCGACTTGAAAACAACGTCTTTCTGACACTGCTCCGTCGCCGGAATGAAGCCGAACTGACGCGAAGCCACCCTAGGAGCCCGACCACCGGCTGAAAAACGAGCCGGGATACGGGCATTTCCAAAGGGACACATCATGGTCAGGTTCACCACGGCCAGCGCGCTGGTCGCGCTGCAGTTTGCGCTGTGCGCACCCGTCTACGCTGAGAGCGCCGCGCACGGCGCGCGGCCAAGTGCCTCGGTCGACGAAGATTCCGGCGATACCATCATCGTCACCGGAACACGTGATCGCGGCGTGACCCAGTTCAACTCCCTCTCGCCGCTCGACGTGCTGCCATCCGAAGCCATCGACGCCAGCATCTCCGGCGACCTTTCGGACACGCTCGCCCAGATCCTGCCGTCGTTCAACGTACAGCGCCTGCCGGCAGCTGACGGCCAGGCGTTCGTGCGCCCCGCCTCGCTGCGCGGACTGTCGGCCGACCAGACGCTCGTCCTCGTCAACGGCAAACGCTATCACCGCTCGGCGCTGCTCGGCACACGCGGCGCGCAGGCGCCCGATCTGGCGACCATCCCTGGCCTCGCGATCAAGCAGATCGAGGTGCTGCGCGACGGCGCTTCGGCGCAATATGGTTCGGACGCGATCGCCGGGGTCGTCAACATCATCCTGGACGACAAGCCGGGGATGGAGGCCTTCGGCCAGTATTCGCAATATTATAAAGGAGACGGCAAGGAATATCAGGGCGGTATCCAGGGCGGGATCGCGCTCGGCCAGAGAGGGAGCATCGTCTTCACCGGCGAATATGATCATGCCGAAGCGACCTCGCGGACACGCCAGCGCCCCGACGCGATCGCTTTCCAGGCAGCCAATCCGCAACTGCAGGTGCCCAATCCCGTCCAGCGCTGGGGCCAGCCTGACCTCGAGGCGGTTCGTGGCGGCTATAACGGGCACTACGACATCTCGGATGCCGTCACCGTCTACAGTTTCGGTACGGTGCAACAGGGCGAAGGCGTCACCGACTTCAACTGGCGCAATCCCGCCGGAACGCCGACGGTGTTCAATCCCAGCCCCGCCTTCCCCGGTTTCAACTTCAAGAGCATCTATCCGACCGGCTTCACGCCGCGCTTCGGGACGCGGACGTCCGACATTCAGACCGTCGGCGGCGTGCGCGGCGCGCTCGGCACCCCCTTCACTTATGATCTCAGCGCTTCCTATGGCCGCAGCCTGATCGACTACACGATGAAGGAGAGCCTGAACGCCTCGCTCGGGCCGAACAGCCCGACAAGCTTCTATATCGGCCGGCTCGCACAACGCGAATTCAACCTCAACGCGGATTTCGTCTATCGCCTGCCCGTCGGCGGCCTGACCCCGATCAACATCGCCTTTGGCGGCGAACGCCGCGTCGAGAATTATCAGGTCACCCAGGGCGATCCGGCCTCCTACGCCATCGGTGCCGGCGCCGCCTCGGGCCTTGCGCCCAATTCGAACGGCTTCCCCGGCTTCAGCCCGATTCAGGCGGGCAAGTTCAGCCAGACCAGCTATGCCGGCTACGGCAATCTGGAATGGCAGCCGATCCATATGCTGAGCGTCGGCGCGGCCGGTCGCTATGAGAGTTTTTCCGAATTCGGCAACAAATTCACCTACAAGCTCAGCGCGCGGTTTGAGCCGGTCGACGGCATTGCGGTGCGCGGCGGTTATTCGACCGGGTTCCGGGCGCCGACACCGGCCCAGCTCAACACCTCCAACACCACCCAGGGTCTCGATACCGTGACGCTGCAGATCTTCAACCGCGGGCGCCTGTCGCCGACCGATCCGATCGCGGTCGCGCTCGGCGCCAAGCCGCTGAAGCCGGAAACGTCCGATACCATCACCGCTGGCCTCACCTTCAGGACTCATTTCGGACTGTCGGGCAGCATCGACGCCTATCAGATCAACGTCGACAACCGCTTCAGCGAATCGGCGGCGTTCGCCGTGCCCTCCACGCTTCCCAACCCGCTCCGCTTCACCGCGGTCAGTTTTTTCACCAACGACTTCAACACGCGGACCCGCGGCATCGACGCCGTGCTGAACTATACCCGCCAGCTTGGCCCCGGCCGCGCGACCGCGACGATCGCCTATAATTACAACGACACCAAGGTGACGAGCGCCAAGTCGGCGGCGATCCCCAACGACACCCAGCGCCGGATCTTCCAGGAGCGCCTGCCAAAGCACAATGCCACCGGTTCAGTCGCCTATGATATCGGCCCGGTCGGATTGCTCGCGCGCGGCCGGTTCTACGGGGCATGGACCGACATCACCGGCAACGCGACAGGGGACCTGTTCCAGCGCTTCGGGTCGATCGCGCTGTTCGACGTTTCCGCCAGCTACAAGTTCGGCGAGCATTTCTCGGTCCGGGTGGGCGCGGAGAATGTGTTCAACACCTATCCGGACGAGGCGACCAATCAGGCGGTGCGCGGGCTGATCTATTCGCGCAACGCCCCTTACGATACCGATGGTGGCCAATATTATGTGCGCGTCGGCATGAAGTTCTGAAGACCGCACGGAGGACGACGCGTGACGATCAACCGGCGCAATCTGATGATCGGGGTGGCGGCGCTATCCGTCGCCGCCCCCCTGCGCGCGTCGCCATCCGGGCGAAGTGGGGCGAAACCGGACGACGAGACCTATTGGCGGCAGATTGCCGCCCAATATGACGTGACGCCCGACATCATCCAGCTCGAGAACGGGAACTGGGGCATCATGGCCCGGCCCGTGCTTACCGCGTACGAACGCGCGATCGAGCGCGTCAATCGCGAGAACAGCTTCTATTCGAGGAGGGCGATGGGCCCGGATCTTCGCGCGGTGCGGAACCGCGTGGCGGCGGCGCTGGGTGTCGACGCGGACGAGATCGCGCTGACCCGCAACGCGACCGAAGCGTTGCAGGCGTTGATCGACGGCTATAATCGGCTGCGGCCGGGCGACGCCGTGCTCCAGGCCGATCTTGATTATGACAGCATTCAGGGCTGTTTCGACGGCCTGAAGGCCCGGCGCGGTGTCGATATCGTGCGGATCGCGCTGCCCGAACCGGCGACATGGCAGGGCCTGATCGACACCTATGCCCGGGCGTTCGACGCGAACCCCCGGGTGCGGCTGGTGCTGCTTACCCATCTCAGCCACCGGACCGGCCTGGCCCTGCCGGTGCGCGAGATCGTTGCAATGGCGCGGGCGCGCGGCATCGATGCCATTGTCGACGCGGCACACAGCTGGGGGCAGCTCGACTTCGCCTTTGCCGATCTCGGCGTCGATTTCGCCGGTTTCAACCTGCACAAATGGATGGGTGCCCCTCTTGGCGTCGGCGTGATGTACCTGCGCAAAACACGAATACACGATATCGTTCCGGATCCCGCCAACGGGCCCGGCGATGCGCAAGACGTGCAGGCACGCGTCCATACCGGAACCGGCGATTTCGCCGCGCAACTGACGGTGCCTGATGCGCTCGCGTTCCAGGACGCCATCGGGACCACCGCCCGCGCCGCGCGGTTGCGCCTGCTTCGCGACCAGTGGGCCGAGCGCCTGCGCGGCCTGGACGGGCTGGAGATATTGACCCCGGCCGATCCCCGCCTTCATGGGGGCATCACGTCGTTCCGCATACGCGGCCGGGTATCGGTGGCGGACAATATGGCAATCGCCAGGTCATTGCTCGACGAATTCGGCATCTTCACCGTGCACCGCGTCGGCGTGGCGGCGGGAGCCTGCGTTCGGGTGACCCCTGCCCTCTTCACCACCCCCGCGCAGATCGATGCGCTCGCCACGGCACTTCGCACGCTCACCCCGCGCCTCGCGCGCGCCTGACGTCCGCAGGATTGCGGATCGCAGCCTCGGAGGCGTGAAGCACCGATTGGCAACGCTCCGGACCAGTCTCAGCGACAGGCAAGCACAAAAAAGCCCCGGCCGCGAGCGATCGCGACCGGGGCCAGGAATCCCCTTTTATCTCGTGATCAGAAGGTCGTGCTGAGCCCGAGCGAGAAGGTCCGGCCGAGCGTATAGCGATTGGCATAGACCTTGTTGCCGCCCGCAAAGGTCTGACCTTCCTCGAAGCGGGTCTTGGTCAGGTTGCGCGCCTCGGCCTTGATTTCCCATTTACCGCCCAGCAGTTGGAAGCCTTGGCGGACAACGAAGTCGAGGCGGATGCCTGGACGCTCGATGATGTCCGGCTGGAAACCCGCGCCGCTCAGGTTCGACGGCCCGCGATTGGTGACACGCTGGCTTGCATAGTTGAACAGCAACGTGGCCTGCGACAGCGAGGCCTTGTCCTCGATGCCCAGCTGCAGATTGACCAGATGCTCCGACTGGCCGGTAAGCGGCGCGCCGTCGCGGAATTGCAGGCCGGCGGGGCCAAAACCGGTCGGGCACCCGCCCAGCGTCTGGCTGAGCACGTTCGGCACGCATTCGCCGCCTGCCCTGATCGACGATTTCGAATAGGTGTAGTTCGCGATCAGCAGCACCCGGCGCGTCGAGAAGAAGCTCGAGTTCAGGAAATCGAGCGGGAAATATTTCTGGAGCTCGACTTCACCACCATAGAGTTTCGCGCCAGGCAGGTTGGTGAAGCCAGTCTGCAGGCGATCATCCGAGCCGGTGAAGAATCCGACCTGCTCGATCGGATTGTCGATCTTCTTGTAGAAACCACCCAGCGTGAAGCGCTGGTCGCGCGCGAAGAACCACTCATAGCGCGCTTCGAAGTTCAGCAGTTCCGAATCACGTAGCAACGGGTTGCCGAAGAACAGGCGATCCGAATCCGGGTCGCGAAATTGCTGCGGCGCGAGTTCGCGGAACTGCGGGCGCGAGATCGTCTTCGACGCGCTCGCCCGCAATTGCATGTCGGTCGTGAAGTTCCACGTCAGCGTGGCGGCCGGCAGGAAATAATCGTTCTTCAACCGCGTCGTTTGCACGCCGATCGGCGTGACACGCTCATCGGCCGTTTCGTAGCGGACGCCGACGGTTCCGCGGACACCGCTGACCACCTCGGCTTCCGCCTGGACATAGCCTGCGTGGATGCGCAACGACGCATCATAGGCATAGGCGCCGAGGGGCGTGCTGAACTGCAGCTCGATATTGTTGATCCGGATCGAATCTAGCGAGAGCAGGTAGTCGGGACGCAGCAGGTTATAGGGGTAGCCCGGCACCGTGCCGCCGCCCGCCGAGGTCTGATAATTGAACTGCAGGCGCGTCGAGTTGCGGCTGGTATCGGAATAATAATAGCCGGTCGACAGCGTGAGCTGCCCGTCGATCGGCACCTTGTAGGTCAGGTCGCCCTGACCGCTGTAGAGATTCTCGCTCAGCGAGCTGAAGATGATCGACGCGAAGGGGGAGAAGCGCGGCGTGACCTGGAACGCGCCATTGCATTGCGCCCCTGCCGCGTCGTTCGGGGTCTGGACCGTGATCGGCAGGCCAGTCGTGGTCGTCGCGGAACAGAGATAGTCGAACTGGCGCTCGTAAGGCGCGTTGCGCTTCGAATTGGCATAGGCCCCACGCACGTCGAGCTTCAGCGCATCACTGAGCTTGAACGCGCCCACCAGCTGAGTCTCGATCAGCTGGCGCTCGAACCAGTTAGTGTTCTGCTGGAAGCGAAGGCCGCTGGCATTGTTGTACAGCGTCGCGGCGGATCCGCGCCCCTGCTTCAGCGTGTCGTGGATGTACACATTGGTCCAGCGAACCGTGTTCTCCCCGAATTCGTAACCGAGGCCGAGCAGGCCATTGGTGACGATGCGGTTGTCGGTCAGCAGCGTGGTGAAGTCGTTACGCAGCGTGCCGTCCTGCGACACCGAATCCTGCTGAGTCGTCGAGCGCGTGCGGAACGTGTTGCTGAGGCCGGCCGACCCGATGACGCCAAGTCGACCGCCGCCCAGATCGAACACCGCGCCCGCGCTCAGCTCACCGGAAAAGTTGGCCGGGAGGTGATCGTTACGCTGGAGCAGCGTGGTGCTGGCATTGCTGAGCTTCGCGACCTGATCACTCGGGATGATACCCGAACCCTTCGGCGCGTTGCGGATGAAGTCGGGAACCTTGCGGGTACCGTCGTCGAAGCCAAGCCAGTCCTTGTTCCCGCCGGCATAGGTGTAGCCAAGCTGGTTCGTGGTGGCGGTGTCCGCGGTGATCGACCCGCCGAACGAGATGAAATCCTCGTCGGGAATGGCCTTGGTCGTCAGGTTGATGACGCCGCCACCGAATTCGCCAGGATAGCTGACCGAGTAGGTCTTCTGGACAAGCGCCGAGCCGATGATGCTGGTCGGGAAGATGTCGAGCGGAACGGAGCGCCGCAGCGGCTCCGGGCTCGGCAGGGGCGAGCCGTTCAGCAGCGATGAGGAGTAGCGGTCGCCCAGGCCGCGGACATAGACGAACCCGCCGCCGACGACGCTGAGGCCAGTGACCCGAGTCAGTGCGCCGGCGATATCGCCCTCGCCCGTCCGCGCGATGTCGGCGCTAGACAGGACGGAGATCACCTGCGGCGTGGCGCGGATGACGTTGGGAATATTGCGGCCGATGACGACGATATCTTCGCCGGCCGAGGAGTCGAAACCGGGGCTCGATACTTCGACTTGGGCCTCGGGGCTACCCACCTGGTCCTGCGCCGCGGGCGTTGCCTCAGTTTGCGTTGACGGCGTTGCCGTCGCGCCCGTCGTCTGCGCTAGCGCGGCCGGCGCGACCAGCGTGGACGTTAGGAGTAGGAGCGTTCCATAGGAAAGGCGCTTCTGCATGGCCTGAAATCCCGATCGATATTGAATAGGCGAACGCCGGGGCGGCACTGGAGGCCGCCCCGGCATCAATGCTCGTTGGATCGCTGCCGGGGCTTAACGGCCCTGGCAGGCGAAATAGACCGAGTTGAACACCGGCGGGCCGACATCCTGCAGCGCAGCGTCCGCCGGACGGATCGTCGTGCGGCCACCCGCGGTCTGCTCGCCGGCGATGATGTTGAGGCACGCGACGTTCGACGGTGCCGTCACGATCCCGTTGACGAACGTCATGTCGGCGCCGCCGCGGAGACGGATCGCAGCCGGTGCCAGCGCGCGCTGGATGAAGGTGAAGTTCGCATAGCGGCCGAAGGTGCGCGGCAGCAGGTCCTCGGCGTTGTTCGAATCGATCTCGGTCGAGAAGGAATCCGCCGTGGCGCCGAGCACACGCTGCGCGGCAATCATGAACTGGATATAGCCGCGATAGCCATTGTCGATGTCGAACCCGTCATCGTCGGCACCGGTGATGGCTATGTATTTGAGATTCGTCGTGCCGCCGAAGATCTCGATCCCGTCATCCGCCGAATTGTGGCTCTGGACGTGATCGATCACGGTGCCCGATCCGGTGCCGCCCAAGGTCAGGCCCTGAAGCTCGTTGCCATCCGAGATCGCGATGCCGCTGTAACGAATCTGCACATACTGCATCGTGCCGCTGCTGTCGGCTGCGGTCGGGCCGCCGTAGAAACGGCCGGTCACACCCTCGATCGCCAGCTGGCAGGTCGCGCTGCTGCCCGCTGCATTGTTCGGACCGGTACCCGTCGCGCACACCGCGGTCGGCGCGCGGCCGAGCAGGATGATGCCGCCCCACTGACCTTGCGTGGCGTCGCTGACGCCGTTGGCGGCGAGGTTTTGCTGCGAAGTGAAGATGATCGGCGCCGAAACCGTGCCCACCGCGTTGATCTTGGCACCGCGGTTGACGAGCAGCAGGTCGTTGGTCGCTTCGGTCGAATCCGCGGCGATCACGACACCGGCCGAGATATTCAGCACGGCGCCGGAATCAGCGCCGGTCGTACCGACATCGTTGCCCACCTCGGTCTGGCCGCGCAAGCGGTAGAACACGCCGGCAATCTTCGGCAGGTTGAGCGTGCCGGTGATGAGCGCCGGCAGGCGGCAGGCGCGGAATGTCTGCACCAGGCCGTCGTCGATCGTGCCGGTAGGGCAAGCAGCCGTCGAGCCACCCGTGCCGATCGCCGGAACCGAGGTGCAGGCTGCGCCGCTGCCGCCGAATTCTGCGGTGGTCGAGTTGCAGGTCCAGCCTTGGAAGGCTGTGTCGGTCGGACCGTTCAACGCGCCCACATAGTTGGTGCTGCTGAAGAAGCTGTTGATCGTCGAAGGATCGACCGCGGTCGCGAGCGATGCGGCGGTGGTCGGATAGACACCGTTCAGCATCGCCTTCGTGCCGTTCACGTTGTTGTTGGTGCCCGCATTGACGAGTGCAAGCTGCTCGTCGGCGGTGATCGAAATGCTGTTGACCGTGGTAACCGCCGCGAACTGTGCCGCAGTGATCGGCGACGGGGTCGGCGTTGGCGTCGGCGACGGCGCGGGTGCCGGGGGATTGATCACGACCGTGCCAGCGCCAGGCGAAGCGACGCCATCGGCGCCGTCGCAACCGCTCAGCGCGAGGAGAGCCGTGCTGCTCATGAGGACAAGACTGAAGCGCTTGAAGCTGGCCATGAAGGTCTCCGTTCGATCTGTGAGCGGGAGCAGACATGCCCCCCGGATCGACTCGGTGTTCCCCCTGCCGACCACAAAGCCTCCGCTAGGGATGGCACATGACTCCACAGTGCGGATTTGAAGACTCTTGAATGACATTAAAATTTCAGATTGATGACGATCATTGCAGTTTCATGACATTCTCCGGATCGCGATCGCCGGAATCGAAGAACCCGCCAGTCGCATCGCGGCCGGCGGGCTCGAAAGATGGTGGGCGCGACAGGGATTGAACCTGTGACCCCACCCGTGTGAAGGGTGTGCTCTACCGCTGAGCTACGCGCCCATCGCGATCCGGCCGATATCCTTCGAAAAGGACCACGACCCTCCGCAATGTCTTCGCTGACGTTCCCGTCAACGGAATAGGGCGGCGTCGCCGCCGCCCTGATGTCATCGCCTTAGAAAAGGGGCCGCGGCTTGTCCAGCCCCGGCGCCCATATCATTTGCCGATCAGTTGACTGAATCCTTCAGCCCCTTGCCCGCCTTGAACTTGGGCTGCGACGACGCCTTGATCGTCATCGGCTCGCCGGTGCGCGGGTTGCGGCCGGTCGACGCCTTGCGCTTGCTGACCGAAAAAGTGCCGAATCCGACCAGACGAACTTCGTCGCCCTTTTTCAGCGCCGCCGAAATCGCATCGAACACGGCCTCGACCGCCTTGCTGGCATCGCCCTTGCCCAGTCCGGACGCGTCGGCGACCGATCCGATCAGTTCCTGCTTGTTCATGCCGAAAGAACCCCCGTCTTGAAATGATACAATGTGAATGAGTCGCGGCGCGAAGCCGGTGGTACAGTAAGACGGGTCGAAACGGGGCTGTCAAAGCAAAACGACCTAAAATTTCGCCTAAGGGAGCGAAATTCAGGCCGTTTTGCTTGACATGTTGATCAATGATGGAGTTCGCCGCCGATCGGCGCCACCCCGGCCGGCGGCTGGGCAGCAAGATCGTCAGCTTCGGTCCAGTCGATCGCGGTCAGCGGACCGGTCAACGCGAGCCGCAGCACCTCGTCGACATGCGCCACCGGAACGATCGTCAACCCCTCGCGGATATTCGCCGGGATCTCGGCTAGGTCCTTCTCATTCTCCTGCGGGATCAGCACAGTGGTGATGCCGCCGCGCAATGCCGCGAGCAGCTTCTCCTTCAGGCCGCCGATCGGCAGGACACGGCCACGCAGGGTCACCTCGCCGGTCATCGCGATATCGCGGCGAACCGCCACGCCGGTAAGCGTGGAGATGATCGCGGTGACAATGCCGATGCCCGCCGACGGACCGTCCTTGGGGACGGCGCCCTCGGGAAGATGAATATGCACATCCTTGCGCGCGAACACGCTCGGCTTGATGCCATAGGATGGCGACCGGGCCTTGATGAAGCTGAAGGCAGTCTCGATCGACTCCTTCATCACATCGCCGAGCTTACCCGTGACCTTGGCCGATCCCTTGCCGGGCACAGTCACGCTCTCGATCGTCAGCAGTTCGCCACCAACCTCGGTCCAGGCCAGGCCAGTGACAGCACCGACCTGGTTCTCCTCCTCGCCCAGTCCGTGGCGATATTTCTTCACCCCGGCGAACTCGGCAATGTTGTCGGGCGTGATCGTCACGCTCGTCACCTTGCCTTCAAGGATCTGGCGCAGCGCCTTGCGCGCCAGCTTCGCGATCTCGCGCTCAAGCGTGCGGACGCCGGCCTCACGCGTATAATATTGGATCAGCGCGCGCAGGCCTTCGGTGGTGAGGGTGAATTCGCCCTCCTTCAGCCCATGTGCCTCGATCTGCTTGGCAACCAGGTGCCGTTCGGCGATCTCGACCTTCTCGTCCTCTGTATAGCCTTCGAGCCGGATGATCTCCATGCGGTCGAGCAGCGGTTGCGGAAGGTTGAGCGTGTTCGCGGTCGTCACGAACATGACGTCGGACAGGTCGATGTCAATCTCGAGATAATGGTCCTGGAACTTGGAGTTCTGTTCCGGATCGAGCACCTCGAGCAGCGCCGAGGCGGGATCGCCACGGAAATCCTGACCCAGCTTGTCGATCTCGTCGAGCAGGAACAGCGGGTTCGACGTGCCGGCCTTTTTCAGGTTGGTCACGATCTTGCCCGGCAGCGATCCGATATAGGTACGGCGATGCCCACGGATCTCGGCTTCGTCCCGCACGCCGCCCAATGACTGGCGAATGAACTCGCGGCCGGTCGCCTTGGCGATCGACTTGCCCAGCGAGGTCTTGCCGACGCCGGGAGGGCCGACGAGGCACAGGATCGGCCCCTTCAGCTTGTTGGTGCGCGCCTGGACCGCGAGATACTCGACGATCCGGTCCTTGACCTTCTCGAGCGCGTAATGATCCTCGTCCAGCACCGCCTGCGCAGCGGAGATGTCCTTCTTGATCTTGGACTTCTTGCCCCAGGGCATGCCGAGCAGCACGTCGAGATAATTGCGAACGACGGTCGCCTCGGCCGACATCGGCGCCATCGTCTTCATCTTCTTCAGCTCGGCGGTCGCCTTGGTGCGAGCTTCCTTCGACAGCTTCAGAGTCGCGATCTTCTGGGTCAGCTCGGCGATCTCGTCGCCCTCGCCTTCCTCGCCCTCATTGCCCAGCTCGCGCTGGATCGCCTTGAGCTGTTCGTTGAGATAATATTCGCGCTGGGTCTTCTCCATCTGGCGCTTGACCCGGCTCTTGATCTTCTTCTCGACCTGCAGGACGCCGAGTTCGCCTTCCATGAAGGCGAACGTCATCTCGAGCCGCTTGGTGGGGTCGGATTCGACCAGCAGCGACTGCTTCTCGGACACCTTTACCGAAATGTTCGCGGCCACCGCATCGGCCAGGCGCGACGCATCCTCGATCTCGCCGAGCTGGACGGCGGTCTCGGCCGGCAGCTTGCGATTAAGCTTCGCATAATTCTCGAACTGGTCGACCACCGACCGCATCAGCGCCGAGACTTCATTGCCCTCGGCAACGGCTTCCTCGACGGGCCCCACGGTCGCGGTGAGATAGGTGTCGGTCGTTGACAGCGTGTCCAGCGCGGCGCGGACCTTGCCCTCGACGAGCACGCGCACGGTGCCGTCCGGCAGCTTGAGCAACTGGAGCACAGTGGCGGTGACGCCGATATCGTAGAGATCCTCGCGGTCGGGATCGTCTTCGGCGGGATCGAGCTGGGCGACGAGAAAGATTTCCTTGTCGGCGGCCATGGCGGCTTCGAGAGCGGCGACCGACTTGTCGCGACCGACGAACAGCGGCACGATCATGTGCGGGAAAACGACGATATCGCGAAGCGGCAGGACGGGGTAGGATTGGGTCATGAATACTCCGGCAGCGCCTGAACGAGGCGCCAGTTCTCCCTTATATGGTGCTGGTGACCAATCCATCAATCGTCGAACGTTTTTTGCCGGCGCAGGCGCGATGCTCGCCCTGCCCGCGGCCGCCTTGCCCGCCGACCCGGTCGAGCGGGCAATGACAGCGATCGGGGGCCGTGACCTGATCGAACGGGTACGGGCAATCCGCTGGATCGGCACGGGTAAACTCCATCTCGGCGGCAAGACGGTTGAGCTGGGGATGGAGACCCATCTGGAGCCTTTTGTGCGGGCACGATCAGACAGCTGGCTGCTGAGCGACGGGCGAAGCGTGATGCGGACGCTGATGATCGAAGGCGATCGAGGCTTCGCGGTGGTCGAAGGAAAGCAGTCGGCGCTGCCTTCCCTCGCCACGCTCAACGAACGCCAGCAGTTCGGCGCCTATGGCTATATGCTGATGGCAGGCGCCCGATGGGAAGCGCTGCCGCGCGGGGCATTGCGCGGAACCCGACCCGGCTTTCCGTCGATCGACGTCCGGTTCGGGAAGGACGGACGGATGCTGTCCGCCGACTACATCCTCTCGCCGCCGGACGATCCGGGCACGGGCGGCAAACCGGTCCGCGAGTATCTCGGCTTTGCCGGGACGATGGCTGACAAGGGCGTGCGCTGGCCGCAACGGCTGGCGATCGCCAAGAACAACCGCCCCTTCTTCGCCCTTTCCATCGACCATTTCTCGGTCGATCTCCGTTGAGGTTTGACGATCCGATGCTGCTGAAGCCCGCCCTGGCCCTTGCCGCACTGTCGCTCACCACCGCTGCCGCCCCGCCCAAGAAGGGCGAGCCGCCAATCACCGAACAGACTCAGCGATCGGGCGGCCCGATCGAACCCGACCGGGCCAGCCTGCGCTTCGACCATGCCGACCTCGCGTTCGAGGTGCTGCCCGAAACGCACGAACTGCGCGGCCTCGCCACGTTGACCTTCACCGCGAAGGCCCCGCTGACACGGCTGCTGATCGACCTCGACAGGAATCTCGCGCCGAGCGCGATATCGATCGATGGCAAGCCAGTCCCTAAGGGCGACTTTTCCGACCCGGACGGACGGCTGACGATCAAACTCCCCAGGACTGTCGCCGCAGGCGAAAGCGTGACCGCGGCGATCACCTATGGCGGCACCCCGCACGTTGCGGCGAACGCGCCATGGGACGACGGCGTGGTCTGGGCGAAGACGCCTGACGGCCAAACCTGGTTCGCGACGACCGCCGAAGGCTATGGCTGCGACCTGTTCTGGCCGTGTCTCGATTTCCCGACCGGCGAGCCTGAGCGCGTGACGCTCCATATCACCGTGCCAAAGGGTCTGAAGGCACCCTCCAACGGCAAGCTGATCGGCGTCGACACGCTGCCCGACGGGCGCACGACATGGCACTGGAGCGCCCGCCAGCCCAACACCTACGGCATCGCGCTCAACGTCGGGCCCTATGAGGAGATTTCGGGGACCTACAAGAGCCGTTTCGGCAACGAGATCCCGATGTTCTACTGGTATCTGCCCGGCGAGGAAGCCAAGGCGGAGGCACTCTTCGCCGAGTTCGCGCCAACGCTGGATTTCTTCGAAAGGGAGATCGGCCCCTACCCGTTCGGCGACGAGAAACTCGGCGTGGTCGAGACACCGCACAAGGGCATGGAGCACCAGACGATCAACGCCTATGGCAACGAATATGCCAAGGCGCCCGAAGGCTTCGACTGGCTGTTCCAGCATGAATTCGCCCATGAATATTTCGGCAACCAGCTGACGGCGGCCAACTGGGACGATTACTGGCTCCACGAGGGCTACGGCACCTATATGCAGCCCTGGTACGGGCTGTGGCGCGAAGGTACCGCGCGGTACGCGACGATGCTCGACGACGAGCGCAACAAGATCGCGAACCTCCAACCGCTGATCTCGGGCAGAATCCGCACCGAGGAGGAGGTCTATGAGATCAGCAAGGGCGGGCCCGGCCAGGACATCTACTACAAGGGCTCGTGGATGCTCCACACGCTGCGGAACCTGATCGGGGAGGCCGCCTTTCGCGACGTGACTCGACTGGCCGTCTATGGCCGGCTCGATCCGAAGCCGGGCAATTTCTCGCCACGCTTCGGCTCGACGATGGAGTATGAAGGCTTTGTAAAGCAGGTGACCGGCAAGGATTATGGCTGGTTCTTCGACGTCTATCTGCGCAAGGCAGCCCTTCCCGAACTCGTCGAAACGCGCGACGGCAATAGCCTGAACCTCAGCTGGAAGGCGCCGGACGGCCCGCCCTTCCCCATGCCGGTCGAGGTGCAGGTCGACGGCAAGGTGGAGCGGATTGCGATGACCGGCGGGCGCGGTACGATCGCGGTGGGCCCCGACGCCCATGTCGTGATCGACCCGGCCAGCCGCATCCTCAAACGGTCAAAGGCACTCGAGGAATACAAGGCGTGGAAAGCCAGGCCACCCAGGTCGAAATATTAGGACAAGTATCATGCCCTTGTTCCACAACGATCCCGTAGGACTTCCCGGCCTTGCCGCCATGGCCCTTGGTCTCGTCGCTTTCTTCATCGCCTTGATGGCGGCGCGCTACCGCGCGACCCGGATCGCCAGGGTCGCCGACGCAAACAGTAGCCGGGCGTCCTGGATATGGATCATCATGCAGGGCCTCGGCCTCGCCATTGCCGGATATGGCCGGATCGACGCTTCGCTCGACCCGATGTCGTTCAAGGCAATCGTGGAGGGGCTCGCGACGTTGCTTCTGGTCCTCGGCGCCGTAGGGCTGTTCGATGCATCGTCACGGACAATGGGCAAGAACTGGAGCCTGGTCGCACGCACCCGCGAAGATCATCAACTCGTCCAGACCGGCCCCTTCGCCGTGGTGCGCCATCCGATCTATGTCGCCTTGTTCCTGTTCATGATCGGGATGGTGATCGCCTATGGCCATACGCGCAACCTCATCCTCGCGGTGCCGGTCTATGCCGTTGCGACCTGGCTGCGGGCACGGCTTGAGGAACGCTTGCTGCGCCATCGGTTCGGCGCTGACTATGACGCCTATGCCGCAAGGGTGAAACGCTTCGTACCGGGGGCTTTCTGACCGAAACGCTGACGTTCGAGCGCGACGGCACGCCGCTCCGTCAGGCGGCAGCCATCGGCTGGCTGCCGGAAATCGCGGCGATCCTCTCTCATCTCGCCCCTGACCGCGCCGGTATCCGGCTTCGCGGGATGGAAGAACTGGGGCACCTGCTGGCAGCGGAAAGTCAGATCGGCGCGATCGCAACCGGTGCGATCGGAGCAAAGGCGCGCCCGGTCCGCGCGATCCTGTTCGACAAGACCGAGGCGGCCAACTGGTCGCTCGGCTGGCATCAGGATCGCACCATCGTTGTCGCAGAGCGCCGCGACGTGCCTGGCTTCGGCCCCTGGACCGTCAAGGCCGGCCTCCTTCATGTCGCTCCCCCCTTCGAATTGCTGGCAAGGATGGTTACGGTGAGGATTCACCTCGACCCCGTCGGGCCCGAGAATGCGCCGTTGCTGGTCGCACCCGGGTCTCACCGGTTCGGCCGGGTGGCGGAAACGGATATCGACGCGGTCGTGGCAAGATGCGGCATCGCGACCTGCCTTGCCGAAGCGGGCGACGTCTGGCTCTACGCGACCCCGATCCTCCATGCCTCGAACGCCGCGAGCGTGCCGAAACGGCGGCGCGTCCTGCAAGTCGATTATGCCGCGGAGGCACTGCCGGGCGGCCTGGCATGGCTTGGCATCTAGCGGTGCGGTCACGTCTCGCGACGGCGTGAAAGTCATTCTCCTCCACCCATTCTCCTGCTTCTCGAATTGAGGCATGAAGCAGCACTGACGCCATTCATGCCCTAAGGGGACTGCCATGCTCGCCCTGTCGTCGTTCATCGGAATTCTCCACGCAGTCGCCATCGTCGTGATCCCGTGACTCGCTCTTTCGACGCGATCATCATCGGCGCCGGGCAGGCCGGACCGCCGCTGGCGGGGCGACTGACCGGCGCGGGTATGACGGTGGCGCTGGTCGAGCGGCATCTGGTCGGCGGCACCTGCGTGAACACCGGCTGCATGCCGACCAAGGCACTGGTCGCCAGCGCCTATGCAGCGCATCTCGCTCGCAGGGCGGCGGACTTCGGGGTCCATGCCGGGCCGATATCCGTCGACATGAAGGCGGTCGCGGCGCGTGCCCATGCGGTGACGATGCGGGCGCGCGGCAACAATGAACGCTGGCTCGACGGCATGGCCGGTCTCACGTTCCTGCGCGGCCATGCCCGCTTCACCGGCTCGAAGACCATCGCAGTCGGCGGCGAGGAACTGACCGCGCCACGCATCTTCCTGAACGTCGGCGGGCGGGCATCGGTGCCGGACATGCCGGGCGTCCATGACGTGCCGTGGCTCGACAATACGAGCATGGTCGCGCTCGACACGCTCCTGCGGCATCTCGTCGTGGTCGGCGGCAGCTATATCGGGCTGGAATTCGCGCAGATCTATCGGCGCTTCGGTGCCGAGGTGACGATCGTCGAGCGGGCCAGCCGCCTGATCTCGCGCGAGGATACCGACATCTCAGCCGCCATCCGCGAGATATTGGAGGAAGAGGGGATCGCGATCCGCACCGACGCCAATTGCATCGGCTTCAGGCCCCACGAGAAGGGCGTCGCGGTGTCCGTCGATTGCCAGGCCGGCGCACCGGTCGTGATCGGCAGCCATGTGCTGCTCGCGACCGGGCGGCGGCCCAATACGGACGATCTCGGGCTCGACCGCGCCGGCGTGGCGACGGACGCGCGCGGTTATATCCAGGTCGACGACAGGTTGCAGACCAACGCCCCCGGCATCTGGGCGCTGGGCGACTGCAACGGCCACGGCGCCTTCACCCATACCGCCTATAATGATTTCGAGATCGTCGCCGCGAACCTCCTCGACGGCGAGGATCGCAGGGTGAGCCAGCGTGTCCCGGGCTATGCCCTGTACACCGATCCGCCGCTCGGCCGCGCCGGCATCACCGAGGCAGAAGCGATCGCGTCGGGCCGCAGGATCCTGGTCTCGAAGCGGCCGATGACCCGGGTCGGCCGGGCGATCGAGAAGGGCGAGACAAGCGGCTTCATGAAGATCGTCGCTGACACCGATACGCAACGCATTCTGGGCGCGGCGTTCCTCGGCACCGGCGGTGACGAGGCGATACACGGGATTCTCGACGCGATGAGCGCCGATCAGCCGATCGCCGCGCTACGCTGGGCGGTCCCGGTCCATCCGACCGTTTCCGAACTCATTCCGACCATGCTGCTCGACCTGAAACCGGCCAGCGCGCAGGAGCCTCCGGCCTAGGAGCCTCGCCGATGTTCGCATGCCGCGACCATAGGGTGAGGATCGACCCCGTGATACCAAGTGCGAACGGATACGTGGCGTGCCTGAAGATCGGGCCGATCCCGCGCCACCATTGAGTGTTCCTTTCCGGGGCGGAAGCAGGGATGCGCTAACGGCTTGCCATCCCGTCCCGATGGGCAGACCCTTGCGACTCCGGATGACGACCGGCCTTCTCCTGGAACAGCCGGCAGGAACGAGGAGAGCAGGAGTGGATAAGATCCGCAGAGGCGCGAGAGTAATCGCGCTCGTTGGCCCCGCCGGTGCGGGCAAGACCAGTCTCGGGGAGGCCCTGTTGCACGCGGCCGGCGCCGTCCCGCGACTTGGCTCGGTCGATGCGGGCAGTTGCGTCGGCGATGCCAGCCCCGAGGCCCGGGCGCGGGGTGGATCGACCGAGCTCAACCTGCTGCGGCTCGACTGGATGGGCGATCGCTATTTGCTGGCCGATGCACCCGGCTCGCCCGCCTTCGCGACGGATATGGAGATGGCCCTCTCCACCGCTGATCTTGCCCTGGTGGTGATCGATCCCGACCCTGCCCGTGCGCCGCTGGTCGAACCGACGTTACGGCGGCTCGAGGCGATCGGCCTCCCCCATGCCGTGTTCGTCAACAAGATCGACCAGGCGCGGGGCAGCATCCAGGATCTGCTCGCAGCGCTCCAGCCGATGAGCGCGGCGGCGCTGGTCGCGCGCCAGATCCCGATCCGCGCCGGGGAGCGGACGGCCGGCTTCGTCGATCTCGCACTGGAACGGGCCTATCATTACCAGGCCAACCAGCGCTCCCAGCAGGTGCCGCTGGCCGCGCATCTCAAGGAGGACGAGGCGGCGGCGCGCTTCCATATGCTTGAACAGCTTGCCGACCATGACGATACGCTGCTCGAACAGCTCCTGTCGGACGAGGTGCCGAGCCTCGACACGATCTTCGGCGATCTCGCGCGGGAGACTGCGGCCGGGCTGGTCGTGCCGGTCCTGTTCGGTTCAGCGCTGAACGGCTTCGGCATTCGCCGCCTGCTCAAGATGCTGCGCCATGATACACCCCTCGCGGCCCAGACCGCCGCCCGGCTCGGCATCGACGGTATGGCGGCGCAGATCGTCAAGATATCGCACGGCAGCACGGTCGGGCGGCTGGCGATCGCGCGTATCTTCGGCGGCGCGCTGACTGAAGGTGCCGACCTGATCGGTGCCGATGGCGAGGCGATGCGCGCCGGCGCGCTGTTCGCGCTCCAGGGCGGCGCGGCGACAAGGATCCAGCGCGCCGAGCCCGGCGAGATTGTCGGCATCGCCAAAGTCGAGGCGACGCGCGCCGGAGATCTGGTCGGCGTTGCCTCCCGCCCCGTACTGCGCGCCACACCATCCCCATGGCCGTTGGCCAATTATGCACTGGCGATCGCCGTCAGGGACCACAAGGACGAGGTGCGTCTGTCGACCTCGCTGAATCGGCTGGTCGAGGAAGATCCCGGGCTGTGCTGGGGCCAGGATGAAGGTTCGCGCGAGACTCTGCTGCACGGCCTGAGCGACGAGCATCTCGCCGTCGCCCTCGACCGGCTGAAGCGCCGCTACGGCGTCGGGGTGACCGCACGTGCGCCGGCGGTCGCGTACAAGGAAACGATCCGGAAACCTGCAAGCCAGCACGGCCGGCACAAGAAACAGTCGGGCGGCCATGGCCAGTTCGGCGACGTCGTGATCGACATCCGTCCGCTCGAACGCGGCGAAGGCTTCCGTTTCGAAGACCGCATCACTGGCGGCGCGATCCCACGCCAATGGATTCCGGCGGTCGAGCAGGGCGTGCTCGACGCGATGGCGAAGGGCCCGCTCGGCATGCAGGTGGTGGATGTCGCGGTGGCACTGGTCGACGGCTCCTTCCACTCGGTCGACAGTTCCGAGCTCGCCTTCCGGACTGCCGGGCGGATCGCCATGGCCGACGCATTGGCCGCAGCCTCGCCCTATCTGCTCGAACCGATCGCGCATGTGGCGATCCGCACGCCCGGCAGCGCCACCTCGCGCGTCACTTCGGCCATTGCCGGCCGGCGAGGCCAGATGCTCGGCGTGACGCCGCTGCCGGGATGGTCGCGCTGGGACAGTATCGAGGCGTTGCTGCCCGAGGCCGAACTGCACGATCTGGAGGCGGAGCTGCGCTCGCTCAGCCAGGGCATGGCGCGCCACGATGCGCGGTTCGATCATCTCGCGCAGCTCGCCGGAAAGCTTGCTGACGGGATCGTCCAGCAGATGCACCAGCCGGCCTGATCGCCGCCGCCGCGAGCCCTTGCGCCGCCGCCCGAATTGCGGCCAACTCCCGCCACGGGGGACGCGCATGACCGATCGAGCCAAGGACACGCTCTGGAATCGCGACCTGGCGCCAACTGACGCCGGGCAGCGCACCTGGCGCTGGTACCATTTCGCCGCCTTGTGGATCGGGATGATCGTTGCGGTGCCGAGCTGGATGCTCGCCTCCGGGCTGATCGAACAGGGCATGTCGGCCGGGCAGGCCGCGCTGACGGTGCTGGCCGGCAATATGGTGGTCCTCGTGCCCCTGCTGCTCATCGGCCATGCCGGCGCGCGCCACGGTGTCCCCTATGCGGTGCTGGCCCGTGCGTCGTTCGGCACGCGCGGCGCCCGTCTGCCGGCGGTTGCACGGGCGCTGGTCGCCTGTGGCTGGTTCGGTATCCAGACTTGGATCGGGGGCGAAGCGCTGCTGACCTTGCTCGGTGTCCTCGCCGGCCACAGCCTGAAAGGACCGATCGTGCCGGTCCTCGATATCGGCATCGGGCAGATGCTTGCCTTCGCCACCTTCTGGGCGGTGCAGCTCTTTTTCGTGCGCAAGGGGCTGACGACGATTCGGCGGCTCGAGACCTGGACCGCGCCGGTGAAAATCCTCGTCTGTGTCGTCCTGGTCTGGTGGGCGGTGGGCAGCGCCGGCGGACTCGGACCGATCTTCGCCAGTCCTTCCGCCTTCGTCCCGGGCGGCGCGCGCGAGGGGCAGTTCTGGTTGGTCTTCTGGCCATCGCTGACCGCGATGATCGGCTTTTGGGGAACGCTCGCGCTCAACATCCCTGATTTCACGCGCTTCGCCAAAAGCCAGCGCGACCAGATCATCGGCCAGGCGATCGGCCTGCCCCCGGGCATGGGCCTGATCGCCCTCGCCAGTGTCATCACCACCTCTGCGACCGTGGTGATCTATGGCCATGCGATCTGGGATCCCGTTGCGCTGTCGGGCACGCTGGCCGGGCCGCTGGTGCTGCTCGGGCTGGTTGTCATCACGATCGACACCATCTCCTGCAACATCGCCGCGAACCTCGTGGGCGCCGCCTATGATTTCTCGTCGCTCGCGCCGGGCCGCATCTCCTACCGGACGGGCGGACTGATCACCGCGGTGATCGGAATCCTCATCATGCCGTGGAAACTGCTCGCGACGACCGGCGGGTACATCTTCGTCTGGCTGACCGGCTACAGCGCCCTGCTCGGCCCGATCGCCGGCATCCTGATCGCCGACTATTGGCTGATCCGGCGGACCCGGCTCGACGTCGAGGACCTGTATCGCGAGGACGGCCGCTACGCTTATGCCGGCGGATGGAACGCGAAAGCATTGCTCGCCTTCGCGATCGGCGTTCTGCCCAATCTGCCCGGCTTCCTCGCGACGGCGCTGCCTGGTCCGTTCGGGTGGATCGGCGGCTTCTGGACGAGCCTCTATGCCTATGCCTGGTTCATCGGCCTGTTCCTGGCGCTGACAACCTATGCCGGCTTGATGCGGCACGCCCGGGGCTGACAACAGTCGGTCTCCCATGGGATATCTGCATCCCATTCGGAAAATCGAATGGCTGTAGCATTGCGTCTGAAATAGACGCCTCCCTCTCCGTTCGTGCCGAGTAGGGAGCGAGTGACGAAACCGTATCGAGGGCCCGTATCGAAGTACAAGTGGTGCGGGAAACATCTGCCCGACAGGCGGTCTCAAGCGTCGTCGGCAGACTCCATGGCTGTTCGGTACGACCCCGGGGGTGGCTCGGATCAATGCTCGCCGTTCTGGCCCACGCACTGTCCCGGCCAGAGGCATCACGTTTCCGTACTGTGGCGCCGCGACCACGCCCAGGTCGAGTTGGCTTCGTCCATTCAGTAAAATTCTTGTCCTGATCAGAGAATCTGTCACCTTGAGGACATCAGCGGCCGTGACCGAGTGATTCGGATCAGTGAGACCAAAGCTGAAAAGGGCAATAAAAATAATATTTTCAGGGAGTTAAAAATGTCGAAGTTCGGAAACGCGTCACGGAGCGGCAGCATCATCGCGCTCGCCATCGCTCTGGCCCATGCAAGCACCGCCCTCGCCCAGACTGTTCCCGCAGATACCGCAGAAGCTGAAGCGGAGGCCGCAAGCAGCGACATCGTCGTCACCGGATCCCGCATCGAACGCGCCGGCTTCGACCAGCCCACGCCGACGACGGTCGTCGGCGCGGCGGAGATCCGCCAGGGCGCGCGCGCCAATCTTTCCCAGGTCCTCAACGACCAGCCGCAGTTCAGGCCAACCACCACTCCCGCGACCAGCATCGGCAACACCACCGGCAGCGGCGCAGCTCCCGTCGATCTGCGCGGGCTCGGCCAGGCCCGCACCCTCACCCTGCTCAACGGCCGGCGCTTCGTCGGCGAGAACAATCTGAACTTCGTGCCGATCGGCTTGGTGGAGCGGCTTGAGGTCGTCACCGGCGGCGCTTCGGCGGCCTGGGGATCAGGCGCCGTCGCCGGCGTGGTGAACATCATCCTGAAAGACAAGCTGGAGGGCATCACGCTCGGCGCCCAGTCGGGCGTCTCGTCGCGCGGCGATGGCCAGCGTTACGGCTTCGACGGCAGTTTCGGCACTCATTTCGCTGGCGGCAACGGACATTTCATGATCGGTGCCGAATATCTCGACGACAAGGGTATCCCTGACCGCCACAGCCGCCAGAACCTCAACAGCCCCGGCATCGTCACGATCAGGCCCGGCGTCACGCAGCTGGTCGAGGACGTGAACTATACCGACCGCAGCCATGCCGGCGTCATCACGACGGGCGTGCTGCGCGGGCAGACCTTCAATCAGGACGGATCGCTGCGCGCCTGGTCAGGTCCGAACGCCCTCGGCGTTGGGGGAGCTGACGCAGTCAACCTCTATGACGACATCTACGCCGCGACACCGTTCAAACGCGTGAACGTCTATGGTCGCCTCAGCTACGATGTGGGCGGCGCAACGCTCTGGGTCGACGGGAGCTACGGCCGGGCGTCGACCAACTATCCCTTCTTCCCCGATCTCGGGCAGCAGATTCTGACGATCAGCGCCACCAATCCGTTCCTGTCGCAGTCAATCCGTACCCGCCTGGCGAATGCCGGCGAAAACAGCTTCACCTTCGGCCGCATCTTCAAAGATTCGTTCACCTGGGTGTTCGATTCGATGCGCGAGAACAAGGAAGGCGCGATCGGCATCGACGGGAAGTTCGGCAATGGCTGGAAATACCATGCGCATTTCAGCCATGGCGAGTTGTTCCAGAACGCCCAACTCAAGAACTCGATCATCACCGCCAACTTCGCCAAGGCGATCAATGCGGCGACCAACACGAGCGGCCAGATCGTCTGTGCGGTGAATGCCGACGCGATCAGCACGAACGACGATCCGGCCTGCGCGCCGATCAACCCGTTCGGTGAGAACAACATCTCCAAGGCGGCGCACGATTATGTGACCGGCACCCAGCAGTCGCTGACCACCACCAAGCTCGATTCAGCGGGGGCTTCGCTCCAGGGTGACCTGTTCAACCTCTGGGCCGGCCCGCTGACCGTTGCGGTCGGCGCTGAAGCGCGCTGGGAGGAGCAGACCCAGTCGCGCGGCGCCTTGAGCCGGGCCGGCGCCTTCGCGCCCAATGTCTACAGCAGCGATCTCAACGGCGGGTTCAACGTCAAGGAAGGCTTTGCCGAAGCCGCGCTGCCGCTGCTCGATGCGAAAGACGTGGCGAAGGTCGATTTCAACGCCGCCGCCCGCTATTCCCACTACAGCACGAGCGGGGGCATCTGGGCCTGGAAGCTCGGCGGCACCGCCCGCCTGTTCAACGACGTGCTGCTCCGCGTCACCCGGTCGCGCGACATCAGGTCAGCGAATAT
This sequence comes from Sphingomonas sp. QA11, assembly GCF_028473665.1. Taxonomy (GTDB): domain Bacteria; phylum Pseudomonadota; class Alphaproteobacteria; order Sphingomonadales; family Sphingomonadaceae; genus Sphingomonas; species Sphingomonas phytovorans. Next base: position 2,251,182 of record NZ_CP098774.1, read on the forward strand.
CACTGAGCTGTTCGCGACCCAGCGGATCAACATCGGCCCGCAGGTCGACCTCGATACGGCGGGCCGCCTCGGCGTCATCCCAGGCTATACCAACACCCCAGCCGAGGTGACGACGTTCAGCGGCGGCAACCCGAATCTCGTGCCCGAGATCAGCACCACCTTCACCGCCGGCGCCACCTTCTCGCCGTCCTTCTTCAAGGGGTTCAACCTCTCCGTCGACTATTACGACATCAAGATCGAAGGGGCGATCACGACGCTCACCGCGTCGAACCTGACTCTCGCCTGCAAGAACGGCAGCGCGTCGGCCTGCGCCCGGCTGGTGCGCGATCCCGTCACCCAGACGCTCAAGACCGCGTTTGCCAATGCACAGAATATCGCGACCTTCCAGACGCGCGGCGTCGACGTGGAGGCATCCTATACGCTGCCGCTCGCCAATGTCAGCTCGACCATGGGCGGCACGCTGCGCATGCGGGCGCTGGCAACCTATATCGACACGTTCATCCAGGATACCGGCCTGGCGCGCGTCGATACCGCCGGCGATGTGGGCGATTCCGCGAGCCTCGGCGTGCCGCACTGGCGCGGCACCTTCAGCCTCGGCTATCAGGACCGCACCTTCGGCGTCGACGCCCGCGCCCGCTATGTCGGCGGCGGCAGCTACAATCACCTGCTCACCACCCTGGTGAACAACCATATCGGCGCGAAGACCTATATCGACCTCGGCATGCAGGTGAAGGTCGACAAATTCACCCTGTTCGGCAACGTCAACAACCTGTTCGACGTGAAGCCGCCGCTGATCACCACGGGCAGCGCCTATCACGACATCGTCGGCACCTATTTCACCGCCGGCGCCCGTATAGCCTTCTGATACTGCCACGGGCGGGTCGCGCCGAAAGAAGCACCCGCCCTTCCTCCTCCCCGGATCCAGGTTCGAAAAAAGGCCTCAATGATGTTCATCAAGTCGAACGGTACCTCCCTCGCATTCCGGAATACCCTCGCCGCGAGCCTGATCCTCGCCGCGGTCGCCGGCACGCCTAGCGGCCCAGCCATTGCGTCCCCCGCTCCTCGCGCCGCGACATCTCCGGTCGCGATCGACGCGGCGCGCCTGGCATCGCTTCCAACCTTCATCGACGGAGTCGTCGCGCAGCAGATCGCGACCCGCCAGGTCGCAGGCGCGGTGGTGACCGTCGTCCACAAGGGCAAGGTGCTCTTCACGCGCGGCTATGGTTATGCGGATATCGCCCGACGCGTGCCCGTCGACGCTCGATCGACCCTGTTCCGCCCCGGCTCGGTGTCGAAATTGCTCACCTGGGCGGCGCTGATGCAGCAGGTCGAGCTTGGCAAGGTCGATCTCGACGCCGATGTGAACCGCTATCTCGACTTCGCGATCCCTCCCTTCGAGGGCAAGCCGATCCGCGTGCGCGACCTGTTTTCGCACAGCCCCGGCATGAGCGATCTTGGCTATGGCGAACCGGATCTGCTGGCGCACCCGCGCGACTATCGCGACTATATCAAGAAGCATATCCCGGCACGGCTCTGGGCACCCGGAACCGAGATTTCCTACTCCAACTATGGCGCGGCGCTCGCTGGCTATATCGTGGAACGGGTCTCGAACGAGCCCTTTCCGGACTATGTCGATCGCCATCTGTTCAAGCCGCTGGGCATGAACACGACAACCTTCCGCGAGCCGCTGCCCGAAGCATGGGCGGGACATATGGCGCTGGGTTACGGCTTCAAGGATGGGCGCCTCGTGGCCAAGCCCTATGAGAATTTCAGCTTCATCATGCCGGCGGGATCGGCCGCAGCGACGGCACCCGACATGGCCCGGTTCATGCTCGCCATGCTGGCTCGCGGAACGCTGGGCGGCGCGCGCATCCTTTCGCCCGCCTCGGTCGACCTGCTCCAGAGCAATTCCCTCGCCAACGCGCCGCATCTCGAAGGCATGGCGCACGGCTTCATGGTCGCGCGCGAGGCTAACCCCCGCATGATCGGCCATGGCGGCAATACGGTCGATTTCCACTCCTACCTATTGCTCGCGCCGGAGGCTGATTTCGGCTTCTTCGTTTCAGTGACCGGCGGGCCGGACAGCAGCCCGGCCCGCACCGAACTCAGCAATGCGATCATCGGCCGCCTGTTCCCCGCCAAACCCGCCCAGCGCGCATCTGGCGAGGAGGCGCGGCCGTCACTCGGCCAGTATCGCGCCAATCGCCGCGACTATGGCAAGCCAGCCGATCCGGCCGGCGACCTGACGGTGTCGGTGGCCGGCCCGAACACGGTGATTACCAAGGACAGCCAGGAAACGTTGTACTGGGAACGGATCGGCCCGCATTTGTACGAGCGGGTAACGGGCGCGCGCGACGGTGGCCCCTATGACCGGCTGGAATTCTACGGTTCCTCCGCTGACCCGCGCCTGTCCTTCGCGTCATCGCCCCACCAGACCTGGCATCTCATCAAGCCCTGACTGGCAATAGTGAAGCACACGCTTGACAATCCTCCTGGCGCAACAATACTGAAGCCATTACTTCACTGATGGAGTCGTGGCGTCATGGAACTCCAACCCGTTCTTCCCAATACCTTCGTGATCGAACGGCGCTATCCTGCCTCAAGGGAGCGCGTGTTCGCGGCGCTCAGACGGGAGGATCAGAAGCGCCGCTGGTATGCTGATCGCGACGGTCGTGAAGGCACCGCGTTCGAGATGGACTTCCGCGTCGGCGGCCGGTCCATCTCGCGTGCCAGGATGGGCGCCGACACACCGTTCGAAGGTGTCGAGCTCGTGAACGAGGAATATTTCCACAACATCGTCTCCGACCGTCGAATCGTCAGCGCCGCCACCATGACACTCGGCGGCAGGCCCATCTCGGTCGCGCTGCTGACGATCGAGCTGGTCGCGACCGACAGCGGCACCGACCTGATCTGCACGCATCAGGCGGTCTTCCTCGAAGGCGCGGACGGACCGGAAATGCGCGAGCATGGCTGGCGCGTCTTGTTCGACCGGCTGGGGGCGATATTGCCGGAGGCGTGACGATTTCCGATCCGACAGCTTGCCCCGACCCGGCGCTCACCGTCGAGCGAGTCCTGCGCGCGCTCGCCGACCCGTCGCGCAAGGCTATGGTCGAGCGGCTGACCGACGGGCCGCTCTCCGTCTCGAACCTGGCGGCGCCGCTCGGCATCACCCTGACCGCCGTCGCACAGCATCTCCAAATATTGGAGGAATGCGGGCTGGTGCATACCGAGAAGACCGGCCGGGTGCGGAGTTGCCGCCTCGAACCCGGCGGCTTCTCGATCCTCGAACGCTGGATTGGCGACCGGCGATCCCCGCTGGAAAAGCGGCTCGACCGGCTCGGCGACTTCCTGGCCGAAGACGAAACGGCCTGAGCCGTTCCGGCGATTTCCCTGCTGCCGGGGGGCGAGGCCGAAGAATGTCCGCGCCGTCGTGGAATCAGCGATCGATTTTGTGAAGCACCCGCTCGGCCCTGATCGTTCGGCCATTCTCCCGCGCGGTCGCCGAGATCGTCAGGACCTTGCCGACGAGCCTGAAAGCGCGCGTCTGGCTGGTACCGGTATAGCCCGGAACATTTCCTCCTATGACCTGCGCGGTCCAGCTGGAACCGGCATGATCGTATCGATAGGTGCCGAAATAGGAAACGTACGAGGCGGGTGTCCAGCCGACGCGGCCGCCCGACGCATCCCCGCCGCCCGGATCGCCCATCACGTTGAACGAGAAATGCCCATCGGCGGTGAAGATGAACAGGCCGACCGGCTTTTCGCCAAACGGGTAAACCGGCGTATCTCCCTCGGGCATGTCGACAAAGCGATCGACGGCCCATGCACCGACCAGTGGATTTGGCGCCGCCCCGACCACACCGGCCGGCATCGCCAGCAGCGCCGCCGTTGCGGCCATCTGAACGAGCGACCTTTTCAATGCTTCTCTCCTTCGGTTGGCGCGAGCCGGTATCTGTCTGCCTGCCCGGATATAGCGAGTAGCAAATGAGGGATACTGCTATCCCGCGCAGGCTCCCGGAATCCCCTGGACAATCGTGACCTTCCCCGGCAACCCGCCACCCGCGCTTGCGCCGTAACAACCGGGGGGTAGAATGATTGATCGAGATGTGGCCGGCGTGCGCCGCCGGTCCTTTTGGCTTGGCGCGAGCGTGCTGGCGATGGGCGCTGCCGCAGCGTCGCCGGCATGGGCGCAATGTGCGCCCGATCCGACGGTCGCCAACGGCACGACGACGTGCACCGGCACGAACACGAACGGCATCATGGTGACGACACCGGGCACCACACTGACCGTGGCCGGCGGCGCGAGCGTAACCAACACCGGCGCGCCGGCGGTGACGGTTGAAGTTCCGAATACGGTCAGCACGATCGTCGAAAAGATAACCGTCGCGGGGCAGATCACCGGCGGGAGCCAGACCGGTATCGCATTGCTGACCGGCGCGCCCGCACCCTATAACGGCAGCACGACGCGCCTCGCACTCACCGTGCAGGAAGGTGGGTCAGTGTCGGGTTCGACCGCGCTCGCCATGGGCCGAAGTGGCGGGAACGTCTATGCGCAGTTGATCGCGACCATCGACAATGCCGGCACCATCACGGGATCGAGCGGAGTCGCATTGCGCGGCGACGTGGTCACTATGGTGGGTGGCTACCCGTCCCCTTATTCGGCTTTCGATTCGATCATCAACGGCGCGACCGGCGTGATCTCCGGTAGCGTCGTTGGCCCAGTCGGCACGCTGAATAATGCCGGCCTGATCGACGGCGGCAACTCCAGCGCAGTCACATCGGGAAATGCGGGCACGGACTACCCCTACACGATCCACCCGGGCGCATGGGTGAATAGTGGCACAATTCGGTCGAACGGCGCTGCTGCGGCGATCGCCGGTGCTAATTTCGCGACGCTGACGAACGGTGGCGTCATAGCGAATACCGGCGCCGGCGCGGCGGTCTCTTCCGCATTCCTCAATATTCAGAACCTGGCCGGAGGCCAGATCAGCAGTGCCGGCACGACTGCGATCGAAGGATCGAACGGCGTTAATCTCGTCAATCGCGGTATCATCACGGGCAATGTAGTAACCGGCAATTCTGGTAGCACCGTAGATTCCTCGCTTGGCCGCATCAACGGCTCGGTCGCGTTTGGGGCCGGCAACGATACGCTGGTCGTCCGCTATGGCGGGGCCGCCGCGCCTATCACGGGAATCACCGGCACGATCAACGCCGGTGCAGGTATCAACACGGAAAAGCTTGCCGTCAGCACCGATACAACGATCAATACCCCGGTGACATTGCTAGCCGGGTTCCAGCAGTTCGCGATCGCTACGGACCAAGGCGTCACCACCACGCTGGGCACTGGCTTCGTTGCCCCCACCAACATACAGGTCGCCGGTTCGGGAACGCTTGTAAACCGGGCGGCGATAACAAGCGCAGGCACGGCATTCACGTTGAGCGGTGTCACTTCTCCAGCCCTTCAGCAGGTCATCAACGAGGGGAGCATTCATACTGCGTCGTCCACCCTCAACGCGGTTGTCGGCGCACAATACACCCGGTTTACGAACAGCGGCTCGATCACCTCAGCCGGCGCTGGCGTGCGCAGCAGCGGCAGTATCATCAACTCGGGCACGATCACGACCAGCGGCACGGCTGTAGTCGCCGACGGAAACACGCTGACCAATGCCGAGACTGGTGTGATCCGGTCCACAAACGGCATCGGCGCACTGCTGCGGGGCAGCCAGGGAACTACGTCCCGCAACAGCGGCACGATCCAGGGTGCAACGGTGGGAGTCCAGCTTGGCGCCGATCTCGTCAACACCGGGACTGTATCGGCTACGAACAGCGGGGGCACTGCGGTGCAGCTCGACGCCTACAGCACGCTGTACAACAATGCCGGCGGCGTCATCGGCAATGGCGGTCGCGCGATTTCCGGAAATTCCTCCGTCACGTCGGTCATCAATGCAGGAACGATCAACGGCACCGTCGCGCTGACGCTCAATTCGGCTGCCTTCGGGGGATATAACGGCCAGCGTTATATCTCCCTGAACGGGGGTGTCCTCAACGGCGATCTCGTGCTGGGTGCGGGTGCGACCCTGTTTACCGATCTCGTCAACACCGGTCCCGGCCAGTTCGCCGGCATCACCGGCACCGTGACCGCCGCGAACGGGGCGCTGTTGCGGTTGCGCGTGACCGGCACCCAGACGGCAACACTCGGCCCGATCGGCTCGTTTTCGAGCGCGACCTACGAGATGACAGATGGCGCACATCTGACGCTGACCGCACCCGGTATCTTTACCAACGGCGTCGCGCTGGCCGGTACCGGCACGGTCGACCTGAATGCAAACCTGACCACCACGACAGCGACACCGGCTCTCGCCGTAGTCGGCACACTGGCGGACAAGAGCAACTACGGAGACGGTGCGAGCGCGTTGTCGATCACCAGCCGTGGCACGATAGCCGTTACGCGGGCGGTCGGCAGTACCATCTATTCTGGTTCCGCGGTCAGCCTCGGCGCAGGCGACAGCTTCACCAATCTCGGGACAATCTCCGTCACCGATCGCAATGCCTCCGCGTACACGGTCGGCATCAGCGGCGGGGCGGCCATTACCAATGCTGGCGCGATCCTGCTTGACGGCGGCACCGGCATCTCGGGCGCCATTCACGGCACCAGCGTTGTCAACACCGGCACGATCAAACAGATCAGCAGAGGTGCCAAGGCTACGGGCCTCACCGGTTCCATATCGCTGGACAATCGTGGGACGATCAGCGTTGGCGGCAACGCGATCAGCGCTTACAACTATAACCGGATCATCAATTCCGGCATAATGGAAAGCACCGGCGGGATCGCGATCGGCGGCAGCGATACATCCGCAAGCGCCATGATCCTCAACGCCACCGGGGGGACCATCACCGGAACTGGTGGGACGGCGGTGCGCCTGTATTCGGGCCACTTCGTCAATGCCGGCACGGTGAACGGCACCGTGGATCTCGGCTATGGCTACCCCTATTATAACGGTGCGCCGCAGCGATCGCTGGCAAGCAGCGTCTTCGTCGCCGCCGGCGGCACGGTCACGGGCGATCTGTTATTCGGCGACGGCTCCGACCTGCTGCTTCAGACTGGCAGCACGCTCGGCGTCTCGGGAGTGGTCGACGGAGGCGGCGGCAACAACGTTTACGGTCGTGTGTTGACCAGCAGCGGCACCGTCTCGATCGATCCGGCGGGAGTCCGTAATTTCCAACACGCACTGGTCCAGGCCGACGGCAAGGAGACCGTTGTCACGACCACCGCCACCGGCACCTTCGGCGGCGATCTGTACGCGATCGGCAACGGCAGCGTGGTCAATCAGGCGGCGATCGCCGGTAGCCTGACGACCAATCTGCCGGATTTTCTGCCCAGTTCGATTCCTTACGGTTCGCTGTTTCCAGCCGATCAGACGCTGGCGTCGCTGACGAATAACGGCTCAGTGCGAGGGGGCGTATCTGGTTCAACGTCGCTCTTCACCAACAGCGGTGCGATCACCTCGACAGCTAACAGCTATATCTACAGCCATGAGCCGGTGGTGTCGCTGTTCGGCCGCACGACGCTCGGTTTCACCAATAGCGGTACGATCGCATCGATCGGATCGACCGTGACAGATGGTCCAACAGTTCGGCTGTACGCCGCCAATGCCATGACGATCGGGAATAGCGGGCAGATCGTCGGCAGGGGACTTATGGCCGTAATATACCGGGCCAACACGTCGCCGCTCGCGATGAATTTCACCAACAGCGGTACAATCACCAGCAACAGCGACACGGCGGCCGCCTATCTCGAGATCGTGCCTTTCGGCCAAAGCGATGGCGGCACCATCCGGATAGCGAACACAGGCACGATCGCCGCACAATCGAGTTCCAGTGCCTATGGCCTCCATCTCCACACAGGAGAGACCAGACAGCCACTCAGCTACGCGATCACCAACAGCGGCACGATCAGCGCCAGCCAGACGCCGTCGGAGGGCTCCGGCACATCGCCGATCATCGCGTTGTTCACTAGCGGCGCGGGGCAGACCGGCACGATCACCAATGCCGCTGGCGGCACCATCAGCGCCACCGGCGCCCGCGCCTTTGCGCTGGTCACCACCGGCAGCGCCCTTAACCTCACCAATGCCGGCACGATCGCCGCGTCCGGCGGCACGTCGAGCGTGGCCATCCAGACCTATGATTCATTCAACAATATGATCGTCAACACAGGCACTATCATCGGCGATATTGTCCTGGGGGCGGGCAACGACTCCATCGACAATAGCGGTGTGATCAAGGGGGCGGTGTCGCTCGGTGCCGGCGATGACCGGCTGACCCTGCGCGGTGGTGCGATCACCGGCCCCATCGATGGCGGAGCCGGCAATGACAGCATCGATATCATAGGGGGCAGTTCGGCCGCACCGGTCGCGCTAGGCAGCATCACCAACATCGAGGCGCTGCGGATGGCTTCGGGGCTCGCGACCATCTCGGGCGCTGCCTCGCTCGGCGACGTCACGCTCAGCGGGGGACGCTTGATCGGGCTGGCCGGCTCGACCATCACCGCGCCGACGATCAATGTCGGCGCTGGCACGACCTTCGGCTCCGCCGGCACGGTGAACGGCAATATCGCGGTGGCCGGCACACTCAGCCCCGGCGCCTCGCCGGGGACAATGACCGTGAACGGCAATGTAGCGCTTGCCGCCAGTTCGGTGTCGCTGTTCGAGATTACGCCGGCCGTGACCGACAAACTGGTCGTCAATGGCGCCGTCTCGATTGCGCCGGGCGCGACACTGCAACTCGCAGCCGACCGGCCGCTGACGCCCGGCAAGTCGCTCGACCTGATCGTGGCGAGCGGCGGCATTTCCGGCAGCTATGGCAGCGTCGTCAAATCCTCCTCGCTGGCCGGATATGTCTCCATTCAGGGCGGCAGGCTGACGTTGCTTGGCCTGTTCCTCGGCGACGTGACCGTCTCGCCACAGGCGCAGCGCGCCGTCGGCTATGTCAACGACCTCCTGATCAGCGGCCGGGCATCCACGGCCTTCGTAGCCGCTGCGCCGCAACTGACGAATGCGGCTGGCCTGGCGAATTCCAGCGCCTTCGCGCAACTCACCCCGGAGGCCTATGCGTCGGTCGGCCAGGTTGCGGTCGAGCAGGGACTGGAACTCGCCGATGCCGGACGGTCGCAGGCATTTGGTACGCTTCGTGATTCGCCCGGGCTCTTCAGTTTCGGCAGCACGCTCGGGAATTTTCGAACGCTCAGTGGCGGCACGCAGGGGGCCTCGCGCGCGCAGATCAATGGCTACGGCTTTCTGGGTGGGGTCGGCTGGGGGAGCACCGACTGGGCGATCGGCGGCTTCATCGGATATCTCAACAGCCGCGAAAATCTCGCCGAACGCGGCGCACGCAGCACGGTCGACAGTGTGGTCGCGGGCGTGCACGGCCGCTGGACTGACGGGCGGCTCGGGGTCAAGGCGACGATCGCCTATGACGGTGGCAGCGCCGATACCAGGCGCACGCTACCAGGCGGCTCGGCCCGTGGCGAATACGGCCTTCGCACCTGGACCGGAGATCTCAACGTCGATTATGCGGTACCGGTCGGACATGGCTGGATGGTGCGCCCCGGCCTCGGCGCGACCGTCATCCAGGTGGTCCGCGATCGCGTGATGGAAACCGGCGGCAGCATTTACGCGCTCAATGTCGCGCGCGCGCGCGACAACGCGGTGTTCGTCGACGGTGCTCTGACGTTCAGCAGGGACATGCGCAGCGAAGCCAGGGTGCGCCCCTATCTGTCGTTGGGGCTGCGCTACCAGGCAACGGGGCGCACGCTTGACGCGATCGCGGCGCTGGGTGGGGGCGGCTACGGCTTGGTGGCGGCTGGCGTACCGCGCGCGCCCCTGCTCGTCACGGCCACGGCCGGCGCCGATGTCCGTGTCTCGGAAAAGTTTGTGTTGTTCGGTGCGCTGAAGGGAGAGAGCGGGAATGCCGATCACCGCGGCGGCGTAAGCGCCGGGTTCCGGATGGCCTTCTAAGCTGACGCTCCCATGCCGCCCTTCCGGTCGACCGGAAGGGCGGCCTCTTCGGCACGGCCCTCGCCCGTCTTTTGCACGCCGATCCGACCCCGCCCCGCTCAGCCCTGGGCAGCGATCTCGTACATCAGGTCGACATAGGCCATGGTCTGCTGAGTCAGGTTGGCGACCTGCGGATTGGTTGGCTCGATGACGAAATATTCATCGGGCGCATGCGCCCCATTGCCGTTGCCGATGCCGAACTGCGCCGCCGGCAATCGCAGCGGATCGCCGGTGAACACCACGCCGGGCCATGATCCGGCGCTGCGCACGGACAGGGCATAGGGAATCTGCGCTCGGGTCAGCACTGCCTTGTGCGCCTTGATCAGCCCCGATTCTTCCGGCGTCTGTGTCGGACCATAGCCGCCCGTCACATTCACCTCGATATCGGGGAAGCCCTTCTTGACCAGATGCGCCTTCAACTTGGCGACACTGTCGTCCTTCGTCATGTCGGGCACCAGCCGCAGTTCGACCTTGGCCACGGCCCGGTGCGGGAGGACGGTCTTGCCGCCCTCACCGGTATAGCCGCTGACCAGCCCCTGGATGTTGATCGTCGGCTGCGACGCGAGGCGTTCGAGCGACTGTTCCCAGGTCTCGTCGTTGATCCAGTGCTGGACCCCCATCACCTTCTTGGCATCCGCCTCGCTATTCGTGCGCGCGCTTTCGGCGATCAGCGCCTTCTGCCGGGTGCTGAGCGGTTCGACCCGATCGAGGAATCCCTCCACCGCCGGGGTATGGCCATCCGACGCCATCAGGGTGTTGAGCGCCTGGACGAGCCGCCAGGCCGGGCTGTCCACCCGGGCGAACTGGCTCGAATGAAGGTCCTTCGCCGGCCCCCGGCCCCAGCTTGCGCTATCCGAGACGATCTCCATCTCGACCGCGCCCTTGGCGCCGAGCGAGATGGTCGCGTTGCCGGCGGGCGCCTGGCCAGCCGACGGAATGATCACACCGACGCATTTCTTCATCGTCGCCAGCACATCGGGATCGCGGATCGCGGTGAGGAAATTGGGCGAGGCGATCTCCTCCTCCCCTTCAGCGATCAGCGCGAGGTTGACCGGCAGCTTGCGGCCCGACGCCCGGAACGCGTGAAGTGCCGCGAGGAACGCGCCTTCGGGGCCTTTCTGGTTGACCGCGCCGCGGCCCATGATGACCTTGCCGACACCCGGCCGGTCGACCAGCCGCCCCTCGAGCGGCGGCACCGACCATTCGGCCGGATCGAACTGCTTCACGTCGTACATGAAGTAGATGCCGAGCCATTTGGGCGCGCCGACATCAAGCGTCGCGAACACGGCGGGCACGCCCCCGGTGGGCACAGTGCGTATCTTCTGGAAGCCCGCCTCCTGCGCCAGCTTCGACATATGGGCGACGCCCTCCGGCACCTTAAACCGTTCAGCGGCAATGGTCGGGTTGCGGATCCATTCCTGGATTCGGGCGACGGAGGCGTCATGCCCCTGTTCGACGGCGCGGCGGAGGGCGGCCATGTCGTCAGCCCTCGCCGCCAGCGCCACACCCGGCGCCAGCGTCATCGCCCCGGCGGCGGCCCCTTGCAGCAATGCGCGCCTGGTCGGCGAAAACTCGTCCATTGATCGTCCCCCGGAAAGCTGATGCCGCATCAAAGTCGGCGAAGCGCCCGAGGTCAAGCGCGGCGGCTACGTGGCGCTCAATGATTCAACGAACGGGATTCAGCGAACGGCGCAGCGAAGCGTTTGTGGGGCCTGACGGCTAGCGTGGCGCGCGCATCATCGACCAGAAGAGCGGGCCGCCCTTCGGCACGGTCCACTCGGCCGTCACCTCGAAACCAAGCCCGCGGTAAAAACTCAGGTTCCGCGGCGTCGCCGTTTCCAGATAGGCCGGCAGGCCGCTGCCCGCGACCCGATCAAGCGCCGAACGGATGACGGCGCCGCCAAGCCCCCTGCCCTGCGCCGCCGGATCGCAGCCGGCGATATGGAGAAACCAGTAATCGCCGGCCGGGAAGTGTGCGTCGATCGCGTTCGATACCGCCAGCGCGCGACCGAGCGCGCCGCCGAAGATCCGCCATATCGGCCAGGCCTGGAGCAGCATGTCGAGAATGCTGGTGTGGTTCTGGCCCGGCCCGCGCCACAAGGCCGCCGCCTCGCCGCCCTGAGTCATCACCCGCATGCCGCGCGCGTCCTCGTCGAACAGCAAGGCGAAGAGGCGCGGCAGGCGCTTCGCGCGCTCCTCGTCGTCGGGAAAGATGAAGCTGGTCGCCGGATCGTTGGCAAAGGCCCGGGCGAGCATTGCCCCGATGGCAATGCGATCACCGATATCGGCGAGCCGGACAGGGTTACCGAATTCAGTCACGCCGCTGCGTAACTATTATATCCTTCTCCATTCGCGAGAGAAGGTAGTGCGAACCACCGGATGGCGAGAATGAGGTTCGGAACGTCAACGAGTGCCCTCCCCACCCTTCCCATCGCTGCCCAATGCTCCTCTCCCTCAAGGGGAGAGGAAGATTGGATCACGCGGCGCCGGCGCCCGCCTTGTCCTTCTTGGCATAGACGCGGATCGGTTCCTTGCGGCCCTCGATCACGTCCTTGTCGATCATCACCTCGTCGACCGAATCCATGCCCGGCAGATCGAACATCGTGTCGAGCAGGATGCCTTCCAGGATCGAGCGCAGGCCGCGCGCCCCGGTCTTGCGATCGATCGCCTTCTTGGCGACCGTCACCAGCGCGTCGTCGGTGAAGCCGAGCTTCACCTCCTCCATGTCGAACAGCTTCTGATATTGCTTGACCAAGGCGTTCTTCGGCTCGGTCAGGATCGTCACCAGCGCCGGCACGTCGAGATCCTCGAGCGTGGCGATCACCGGCAGACGGCCGACGAATTCGGGGATCAGGCCGAACTTGAGCAGATCCTCGGGCTCGACCGCCTTCAGCGTCTCACCGGTACGGCGTTCCTCGGGCGAGGCGACATAAGCCCCGAACCCGATCGACTTGCCCTGGAGGCGATCGCCGATGATCTTTTCGAGGCCGCTGAACGCACCGCCGCAGATGAACAGGATGTTGGTCGTGTCGACCTGCAGGAATTCCTGCTGCGGATGTTTCCGGCCACCCTGCGGCGGGACCGAGGCAGTGGTGCCCTCCATCAGCTTGAGCAGCGCCTGCTGCACGCCCTCGCCCGACACGTCGCGCGTGATCGAGGGATTCTCGGCCTTGCGGCTGATCTTGTCGATCTCGTCGATATAGACGATCCCGCGCTGCGCCCGCTCGACATTGTAATCGGATGCCTGGAGCAGCTTGAGGATGATGTTCTCGACATCCTCGCCGACATAGCCCGCCTCGGTCAGCGTCGTCGCATCGGCCATGGTGAAGGGCACGTCGAGGATTCGCGCCAGCGTCTGGGCAAGCAAGGTCTTGCCGCAGCCGGTCGGCCCGACGAGCAGGATGTTCGACTTGGCAAGCTCGACGTCCGCGCCCTTCTGGCCGTGGTTGAGGCGCTTGTAGTGATTGTGCACGGCAACCGAGAGGACCCGCTTGGCGCGTTTCTGCCCGATGACATAGTCGTCGAGCACGTCGCAGATCTCCTGCGGCGTCGGCACGCCCCCGTCCTTCTTCGAGACGAGCGCTGATTTGGTCTCCTCGCGGATGATGTCATTGCAGAGCTCGACGCATTCATCGCAGATGAAAACGGTCGGCCCGGCGATGAGCTTCCGCACCTCGTGCTGCGACTTGCCGCAGAACGAGCAATAGAGCGTGCTCTTCGAGTCGCCGCCGCTGAGCTTCGTCATTCAATCCATCCTTCGCGCGGTACATAGCGCGTTCGTGCGGGGAGACCATGTTAGACCGGTCCCCTTATCTTCTACAATCACTATATCGCCCCAGAGTTAAGGCGACGGAAATCAGATCAGGACGCCGGCAGGACCGGAGTGGCCGATTCGTCGGCGATCGCCGGACGCTTGTCGAACACCTCGTCGATCAGGCCGAATTCCTTGGCTTCGTCGGCCGACAGGAACTTGTCGCGATCCATCGCATGCTCGATCTCGCCGATCGGCTTGCCGGTGTACTGAGCGTAGAGCTCGTTCATCCGGTGCCGGATACGCAGGATCTCGCGCGCCTGGATCTCGATGTCGCTTGCCATGCCCTGCGCGCCGCCGGAAGGCTGGTGGATCATGATCCGCGCATTGGTGAGCGCCACGCGCATGCCGGGCTCGCCGGCCGCGAGCAGGAAGCTGCCCATCGAAGCGGCCTGGCCCATGCAGACCGTGCCGACGCGCGGACGAATATATTGCATGGTGTCATGGATCGCCATGCCCGCCGTGACGACGCCGCCCGGCGAGTTGATGTACATGAAGATGTCCTTCTTGGGGTTCTCTGACTCCAGGAAGAGCAGCTGGGCGCTGATGACCGATGCCATATGGTCCTCGACCCCGCCGGTGACGAAGATGATGCGCTCGCGCAGGAGGCGCGAATAGATGTCGAAGCTGCGCTCGCCGCGGTTGGACTGCTCGATCACGATCGGAACGAGGCCACCCTGCGGCGCCTGCGCGGTGAAACCATTGGAAGTGAGCGGACGCATGAAGTCGCCGGTCTCGAACGGGTTATGCATAGTGTACCTTTGAATCCTTATGCCCCAGTAGATGCCTTACATCGGCGCTGGCGGAAACGAGTTCAACCCCCGTGCCGTCAGGCTCGCCGATCCTCCCCGCCCGGCGCGCGATGCGCCAGATAGGCCAGACGCCGCACCTCGCGCCGCCCGCGCACCACCGTATCGAGGATAAGTCCGGCGAACAGGTTGAGCGAGGCGAGAATCATCAGCCCCGTCACCAGCACCGCGGTGGGGAAACGCGGCACCAGGCGGGTGTGCATATAGGTGATGATCAGCGGCACCGCGAGAATTACCGCGATGCCGGCCAGCGCCGCGCCGATGCTGCCGAAGAATAGCACGGGCCGCTCGATCCGGTAGAGCTGGAAGATCGTGCGCAGGATACGGAAACCGTCGCTGTACGTGCTCAGCTTCGATTCGGAACCCTCGGGCCGGGCGAAATAGGACGTCTCGATCTCAGCGACGGGCATCTTCAGTTCGAGCGCATGGACGCTGATCTCGGTCTCGATCTCGAAACCTGACGACAGCACCGGGAAGCTCTTCACGAATCGGCGGGAAAAGACGCGGTAGCCGGACAGGATGTCGGTGAAGCTGCGCCCGAACAGCCGCGCGAGCATGCCTGTCAGCAGCGCGTTGCCCATCTTGTGCCCGCGTCGGTACGCCGCATCCGCCTGGGTGACTCGGGCGCCCACGACCATGTCAAGCTGCTCGTCGAGCACCCGCGCAACCAGCGCCGGGGCCGAGGCCGAGTCATAGGTCGCATCGCCATCCGCCATGACATAGATATCGGCATCGACGTCGGCGAACATGCGGCGAACGACATTGCCCTTGCCCTGGATACGTTCGGTCCGGACGATCGCCCCAGCGGCACGCGCGACCTCAACCGTCCGGTCACGGCTGTTATTGTCGTAAACATAGATGGTTGCGTCCGGCAGCGCGGCACGGAACCCGGCCACCGTCTGCGCGATGGCGGCTTCTTCATTGTAACAGGGCAGCAGAACAGCAATGCTCGACGTCATCCTCCCGCCATAGGGGTGAATTCGCCCGGATTCGACCCTTTTTGTGGTTTGACGGTTTCCGTCGGACGCGGGATGGTCTGCACTGGGGAATAGGGGGGGAGTATCGATGGAAATTCGGGACCTGCGGCCACTGACGGCCATTCTGACCGTGATGATTGTGGTCGACGCGTTGTGGAATCCAGTGATCCTGATTGGCGCGCGGATGACACCGGGGCTATTCCAGCAATTCGTTACGCCGATCGCCACAGAGGTGGATATCGCCGCGTTTCTGTTCAAGATCGTGACAATGATCGTGTTCTGCCGCTTGATCCTTGTGGCCGGCAACAATCTCATCGCGGCCGGCTTCGAGGATCTCGAATTTACGCCGTGGTCACGAATCTGGTGGTTCGTGGTGCCGGTCGCGTGCCTGTTCAAGCCGTTTCAGGGAATGCGCGAGCTATGGAACGTGAGCCGCGGCGTCTATCCCTACGACACGAACGAGAGTCTTGTCGCGATATGGTGGGCTTTGTGGCTGCTCGCCGGTGTGGTTGCCTGGGTCGCGAATGTAGTGACCGGCCCCGGCACATTGGGGCTATGGACAGACAGCATCGTCAACATCGTGCTGGCGCCGGTGGCGATTATGCTGATTCGCGGAATTGCCCTGGGGCAGGCCAAGCTCGACGGATCGAATCTGAACGAAGTCTTCGCCTGATCAAAGAGCGTGTCGCACGAGGACGTCACTACCGGTTGGCAGCGACGTCCTTGAACGAGTTCAGTCCTTCTTCGCGGGAGCTTTCTTCGCCGCCGGCTTCTTGGCAGGCGCGGCTTCCTCGACCGGCGCTTCCTCAGCGTCAGCCGCAGGCTTGGCCACCTTCTTGGTGGCAGGCTTCTTCACCGGCTCTTCAGCCGTTTCCGCAGCAGGCTCAGCCTTCTTGGCAGCCGCCTTCTTCGCCGGCTTCGCTTCCTCGGCGGAAACTTCCTCCACAGGCTCCGCCTGCTTGGCGGCGGCTTTCTTCTTCGGCTTGTGGTCATGATCATGGTCGTGGTCATGATCGTGATGATGCGTGCCGCTGGCGAAACCGTCCTCGGATTCGATCGCTTCTTCAAGCGCCTCGCGGGTCACTTCGCGGTCGCTGATGTCGGCCTTTTCGAACAGCCAGTCGACCACCTTGTCCTCATAAAGCGGCGCGCGCAGCTGGGCCGCGGCCATCGGCTCGGAGCGGACATATTCGATGAAGCGGGTGCGATCCTCGGGGCCATATTGCGACGCGGCCTGCGCGATCAGACGGTTCATTTCCTGCTGGCTGACCTCGACGCCATTGGCCTGGCCGATCTCCGACAGGAGCAGACCCAGGCGCACGCGCCGCTCGGCGATCGCCTGATAATCGGCGCGCTCTGCTTCCATCTCGGCGATGGCTGCCTCGGGATCTGCCTCGTGAGTCGCCTCATGCTCGAGCTGCTGCCAGATCTGGGCGAACTCGGCCTCGACCATCGACGGCGGTACCGGGAAATCATGGCCCTCGGCGAGCTGATCGAGCAACTTGCGCTTCATGTGGGTACGGGTGAGCTGGTTCAGTTCCTGCTCGATCTGGCCCTTGAGCAGCTCCTTGAGCTGATCCAGGTCCTTGAGGCCGAGCGACACCGCCAGCTCGTCGTCGATCTTCGTCTCGCCCGCGGTCTTCACTGCCTTGATCGTCAGATCGAAGGTCGCAGCCTTGTCGGCCAGATCCTTGGCCTGATAGTCAGCCGGGAAGGTCACTTCGATCTGACGCTCGTCACCGGTCTTCACGCCGACGACCTGGTCCTCGAAGCCCGGAATCAGCCGCCCCGAACCCAGTTCGACCGACATGTCGGTTCCGGTGCCGCCGTCGAACGCCACGCCGTCGACCTTGCCGACGAAGTCCATGACGACGAGGTCGCCCGTCTTCGCCTTGTAGGTCGCCTTGGCATCGTCCCAGCGCTTCTGCTGGTCGGCGAACTTCTGGAGCTGCTCCTGGAGTGCGGCTTCATCCGCCGGCACGGTCAAGCGCTCGAGCTTCAGATGCTCGATCGACGGCGTGGGCACATCGGGAAGAACTTCGAGCTCGACCTTGACCTCGGCATCCTGGCCAAGCTCATAGCCGTCGTCGAGGCTGACCGAAGGCTGGATCGCCGGGCGCAGCTTCTGCTCGGCGAGGAGCGTCTGGACGCCTTCCTGGATCGAGCTGTTGAGCGCATCCTGCATCAGCGCGGGGCCGTGCATCTTGCGGACCAGGTTGGCGGGCACCTTGCCGGGGCGGAAGCCGGGCATGCGCACCTGCGGCGCGACGCGCTTCAGCTCGGCATCGACCTTCGAATCGATGTCCTTCGCCGTGATCTTCAGCGTGTAGGCGCGCTTCAGGCCCTCGTTCAACGTCTCGACAGTCTGCATTTCAACACTTGCCTTTTTTAGCTCTGGGCCTTTTCAGGGAATCACTGTTGCGGCACCCCTCGCCCAGCGCGACGAGACTGGTGCGGGCGAAGGGACTCGAACCCCCACATCTTGCGATACCTGGACCTAAACCAGGCGCGTCTACCAGTTCCGCCACGCCCGCATGGGACACCTTCGGTCGGCGGGGTCTATAGCAAGTCGCACGCGGGTAGCAACCCGGCGCGACACACGCGCGTTATATGGCGGAGGAGAAAGCCGATGGCCACCACCCCCCCGCCCGAATTGCCGCCCGAACCGAGCCAGCCTGCCCAACCTGCCGTCCCCCCGCCGGAAGTCTCGCCCGTCGCGCCGGATATCGACGTGCCCGCGCCGCAGCCGGGCGGCGATCCGGCACCACCCACCCCTGCCCCCGGCCAGCCCGTCGGCGGCATGAGTTTTCGTTGAGAAGTGTGCATGCCAGATCGTGATCCGCACCCCGACAGCCTGCCCCTCGCGGACCATGATGAGCGCAGCGACATCGAGCAAACCGTCGAAGCCCGCATGAACGTGGAGAAGACGGGCGCGAGCCGAATTCGTTCACGACGCCCGGCCTGCCCGACAGGGTCGGCGGCACGGGCGGCGTGACGAAAAACCAGGACGGTACGCAATGATATTTCGCGGCGATATCTAGCGGCCGCTTCTACCCTCAATGATCGCTTTCGCGACGATGGCGCGATATGCGGGCAGATCGCGCTCATAATAGAAAACGTCTGGGGCTTCGAAGGTGATCATGAACAGTTTCCCGCCAATGATCGCGGCCGACGCCTCACCCTTACGCCGGACCTCCTCGTTTATCCGACTGAACGTGTACGAGAAATGCACCCCATTCTGGCCGAGAAAGGTTGCCGGTTCGATCGAGTCGACTTTCATAAGCTGGGTATTGAGAGCGATGCTGTAACTGTTCTCGAACAGCACCGGCAGATCCGTAAGCAGCATTGTCGACGAGAAGCGCGGCAACGGTTTCGACCGTTTGTCGACTTCCCGGAATAGCGTGCGATCGTTTTCGATACCGCCGTAAAATGTCACATCGTTGAGGCCATCGCCGTCGAGGGTCCAGGTTTCGGAATTTCTTCCCGGCCTCGCTCCCATTTTGTTCCATTCACGATCGGGTGTGACGGTAAGCAGGGATTTCGCCACCGCTACACTTGCCCCCTGAGCGATCAGTTTGTTGCCGGCGACGGCCGGCCCGGCCCCGAACAACGCCAGTGCCACGACCGCAGACGATATCTTGTGCGTCATGTTATTGTTCTCACTGCAGAAGAGTAGAAATCATCGCTCGATCGGGAGCATCCGGCTTCATGTCGAGATACTTTTTCAGCGCCTCGGCGCCGGCCGGATCGCGGCTGCGCATCTGCGCAAGCCCCATGCCGCGATAGGCATCCGCATTTGTCGGATCCTGCAGAAGCGCATCGCGATAAAAGCCTATCGCCGACACCAGATCACGGGGATTTCCGCGGGCACGGTACAATTCACCGCGAGAAAACAGAAGGTCCGCCGTCCATTGCGACCCGGCCAATTCCCCGATGAGATAGTCGGTCCCTTCAAAGTCGTTCAGCTTGAGCTGATCAGTGAGGAGCTCGAGGCGCCAGGGTACCAATGCCTCCCTGAAACGCGCGCCATCATCCTCTCCGGCCTTGCCCGTCGCGGCGGCGATGCTCCGCAAATAGGTGGCACGCTCTAGTGAGGTGGGATGGCCGGCGAAGAAAGCGACCCGGTCGTATCTGGTGCTTTGCTGCTTGCGGCCATGAGCAGTAGCGTCCGCTTCGTCCATCAGCCGATCCCAGATATCGGCGAAGCAGCGTGGATCGTAGACCGACGACTTCAGATACGCCATCGACATGAGATCGGCTTCGCGTTCCTGCTCCCGATTATAGGCATAGACCGATCCGATGGTGGACAACTGGATCGACTGATAGCTGCGAACGGAAGAGGGAGACCCATAGGTTACAGCGGCCGCGGCCCCCACTCCCGCCCATGCCACGATATCGCTCGCGGTCCGTTTGCGCTTATACCTCAACAGGCTGTGACGGAGTTCGAAATGCCCGAACTCGTGGCCAAGCACGGCGGCAAGCTCGGCCTCGTTGCGGACCCGCAGCAGGAGCCCCGTATTGACGATCAGCGTTCCGTTGGATGCCATCGACGCGTTGAATTCAGCGTCTCGTACCACGTAGATTCGTACGCCGTTGCATCTCGCGTCCCCGACCACGCGACAAACGACGTCGTGCAGATACTGGTTGAGCTTCGCATCGTTGATGACGGCCTTCGAATCGCGAAGCGCCCGTTCTTCCTCATCCGCGACCATCCACACGCCGCGCTCATCGACACCCTGGGGCTGATAAGCACCGGTATAAGGGGGCAAGGTCGGTATGACCTCCTTGGCATCGGCCGGCAGCGCTCCGAGAATATACGTCACCGCCAACACTATGCGGAACGGGCTCACCTACTTCGCTGCCAATACGGGCTTGGGCGCGCTGCCCGGGAAGTCCTCGAGCAACTGCGCCACGCGCTTTTGCGCCCCTTCCGATGTTCGGACATCGCCACCCATTGCCAGGTCGGCGTTCAGCCAGACCAGATCGCCGGTGCGAAGGTCGACTAGCCCGGCAAACCCCTTGTGCTCACCAGACTTCACGGAAACATACGCCATTGCCGCAAAGAGTTGCAGAATCTTTCGACCCGTCGATCCGTATTGGTCTTCGTTATAGATGAAGAGGGCATAGTCGGCGCCAGTATCCTTGGCGATATCGGCGACACCTGGCCCCATCGTCCATTCGAATATGCCTTTCCGCTTCTTGGTAGGAAGACGGTTTCCCACAAAGAACTGATACTGGATGACCGAATCGGCCAAGACCGAGAACAGGGCCTGATAATCTGCCATCACCTCGGCGGAACGGCCGATCGGCTCTTCGGCCAGGACCACCTCGTTACCGAGGTTCTTTTGAGCGGCAGCGAGCGCAGATTGGATATTTTCCTTGGCTTGAGCCGTCCAATCCGCATTGGGCTCGAACATGCCGCCGGTGGATTGAGCGCCGACCTTTATAGTCGGGCGTATCAGAAGAATCTTGGCGGATTTTTCCTTGAGAACGAAGCCTTCCTTCGTTCCGGACTTTTCCTGCGCATGTGCCGGAGACAGCCCCATAGCACACAACAGAACCGCCAAAGCGGTTGCGACCACACCACGCAACATTGCATCCCCCCGGTGCCGCATTCGCCCCCGAATTACGGCTAGAGGTATTTTCCATATCGTCCTGGGCGAAGCAAGGCTATAAATATAGCCACACTACTCCACGATAGAAGAAAGTATCCCGATCAGCCCAGCGCCTTCTTCAGCAGATCGTTGACCACCCCGGGATTGGCCTTGCCGGCCATCGCCTTCATCGTCTGGCCGACGAAGAAGCCGAACAGCTTGTCCTTGCCCGAACGGTACTCGGCCACCTTATCCTCGTTAGCAGCCATCACCTCGGCAATGACCTTTTCGATCGCGCCCGTGTCGCTGGTTTGCTTGAGCCCGCGTTCCTCGACCACGACTCCCGCGCCCTGCCCCGTTTCGAGCATGATCTCGAACACCTGCTTGGCCAGCGTGCCTGACAACGTGCCGTCGGCGACGAGGCCGAGCAGTTCGGCCGCCTGGGTCGGGCTGACCGGCGATTCCTCGATACCCTTGCCGATCCGGTTGAGCGCACCGAACAGTTCAGACGTCACCCAGTTCGCGCCGGCGACCGGCTTCGCGCCGGCATCGAGCAACGTATCGAACCAGCGCGCGGCCTCGACCTCGGCGGTCAGCACCGCGGCATTGTACGGCGTGATACCCAGCGACTCATAGCGGCGGCGCTTGGCGTCGGGCAGTTCCGGCAGGCTCGCGCGGCATTCCTCCAGAAACGCATCGTCGAGTTCGAGCGGCAGCAAGTCGGGGTCAGGGAAATAGCGATAGTCGTGCGCATCCTCCTTGGAGCGCATCGACCGAGTCTCGTTCCTGTCGGGATCGTAGAGCCGCGTTTCCTGGACAATCCGTTCGCCAGCCTCAAGCGCCGTGACCTGGCGAAGCGCTTCCTGCTCGACCACCGCCATCACGAAACGGACCGAGTTGACGTTCTTCGTCTCGGTCCGCGTACCGAGCGGGTCGCCGGGCTTGCGCACGCTGACGTTCACGTCGGCGCGCATCGAGCCTTCCTCCATATTGCCGTCGCACGAGCCGACATAGCGCAGGATCGACCTGAGCTTGCGCAGATACGCTCCCGCTTCGGCCGGCGATGTCATGTCGGGGCGACTGACGATTTCCATCAATGCCACGCCAGAGCGGTTGAGATCGACATAGCTCTGAGTCGGATGCTGGTCGTGCATCAGCTTGCCGGCATCCTGCTCGACATGGATTCGCTCGACGCCGATTTCCTTGGTCGCTGCGTCGGGATCCTTCTCGTCAAGGCTGATCGCGATTTTCCCCTCGCCCACCAGCGGGTGATAGAGCTGGCTGATCTGATAGCCCTGCGGCAGATCGGCGTAGAAATAATTCTTGCGGTCGAACCGCGACCATTTGTTGATCGCGGCATCGATCGCCATGCCGGTGCGCACTGCCTGGCGGATGCACTCGCGGTTCGGCACCGGCAGCATGCCCGGCATTGCCGCATCGACCAGCGACACCTGCGTGTTGGGCTCGGCGCCGAATGCGGTCGCCGCGCCCGAGAAGAGCTTGGCGTTGGAGGTTACCTGGGCATGGACTTCGAGGCCGATCACGACCTCCCAGTCGCCGGTGGCGCCACGGATGCGGTAGGTGTCTGCTTCAGCCATTGTCAGTCTCGGGTGTGATGAGGGTGAGTTCGGGAAAATAGGAAACGAAGCGTTGCCTGTCGCGCGTCAGGAGCCGCGCGCCAAGTGCAGAAGCATGCGCGCCGATGAGAAAGTCCGCCAGGATGGATCGCTGCTGCCCGCCGGACCGGCGATAAAGTTTGTGCGCCGCCCCTGCACGAAAGGCAGCCGCGGCGGGAATCTCCATCAATTCAATCCGCACGTCTTCAAAATAGCACAGCCCTTCCTCCAGATCGCCGAAATGCCCCGCGCACTCGGCGAGGACGACCAGGTTCGCCATCAATTTGTCCGCTGCGACCCCTTTCAAAATCTCACCACGCGACCACTCAGACCAGGCCGAGTTCTCTTCAAGCAGGTCAATGACGACATTGCTGTCAACGAAAATCATGCGTCGTGCAAAGGATCGGGCACGGGTTCACGAACCTCCGCCATATAGGCATCCGTGTCCTGCCCGGTCTGCAGATGTTTGTACTTCTCGCGGACACGATCCAGGTTCACCAAAGCAGCCTGATATCTTTTGTCGTAGTCGTCGGGCCGCACGCCCTTGCGGATGATCGCCTCACCCTCCTTGTTCCAGTCGAATTCGACTGGTTCGCCCGGTTTGAGCCCGAGCGCATCGCGAACGTCCTTCGGGATCGTCACCTGGCCCTTGACGGTGAGGTTGCTCTGCTTGCTCATGCGCGAAGTATTACCCTTTTCCGGTAATACCGTCTACCACCACGCCTCCGGCCGCGCGACGAAACCCGCGCGCTCTTCCAGCGCGAGGCCCGCATTCAGCACGCCTTGTTCGTCAAGCGGCTTGCCGATGATCTGCAGGCCGAGCGGAAGACCCGCCTTGTCGAGGCCGCCCGGCACCGACATCGCCGGTAAGCCCGCGAGCGAGCTCGGCACGGTGAAGACGTCGTTCAGGTACATCGCGATCGGATCGGCGCTCTTCTCGCCCAGCGCGAACGCGGCGGACGGCGCCGTCGGCGTGAGCAACAGGTCGCAGCTTTCCCAGGCCCGCTCGAAATCACGCGCGATCAGGGTACGGACCTTCTGCGCCTGCGTATAATAGGCGTCGTAGAAGCCGGCCGAGAGCACATAGGTGCCGATCATGATCCGGCGCTTCACCTCGTCGCCGAAACCGGCGGCGCGAGTCGCGGCGTACATGTCCTGCAGGTTCGCGCCATCGGGCAGGTCGCGCAGGCCGTATCGCACGCCGTCATACCGGGCGAGGTTCGACGAGGCTTCAGCCGGCGCGATGATGTAGTACGCCGGCAGCGCATATTTGGTGTGCGGCAGCGAGACCTCGACGATCTCGGCGCCCGCATCCCGTGCCCAGTCGATGCCCTGCTGCCACAAGGCCTCGATCTCGGCCGGCATATTGTCGACACGATATTCTTTCGGGATGCCGATGCGCTTGCCGGCTAGGCTGCCGGACAGGCCCGCCTCCCATTTCGGCACTGCCAGATCGAGCGAGGTCGAATCCTTCGGGTCGAAGCCGGCCATCGCCTCAAGCATGATCGCGCAGTCGCGCACGTCGCGTGCCATCGGCCCGGCTTGGTCGAGCGAGGAGGCGAACGCCACCACGCCCCAGCGCGAGCAGCGGCCATAGGTCGGCTTGATGCCCGCAATGCCGGTAAAGGCGGCTGGCTGGCGGATCGAACCGCCCGTGTCGGTGCCGGTCGCCGCCGGGCACAGCCGTGCCGCGATCGCCGCCGAGCTGCCGCCCGAGGACCCGCCCGGCGCGAGCGGTGCGTTGCCGCCGTCTGCCCGCCGCCACGGCGAGATCACATTACCGAAATGGCTGGTCTCGTTGGACGAGCCCATCGCGAACTGGTCCATGTTGAGCTTGCCCAGCATGCCGGCGCCCGCGTCCCACAGCTTGCCGGAGACGGTTGACTCATATGGTGGCGTGAAGCCCTCAAGAATATGGCTCGCCGCGGTCGAGGCCACGCCCTTGGTGCAGAACAGGTCCTTCATGCCGATCGGCACGCCGGCCAGCGGCTTGAGCGTCTCGCCCACCGCCCGCGCCGCATCGGCCGCGTCGGCCGCGGCAATGGCGTGATCGGGGGTTTCAACCAGAAAGGCGTTGAGCGTCTTGGCCTTGCTCACCTTGACGATGAAGGCGTCCGCGACGTCGCGCGCCGAGAAGGCACCCGAACGCACGCCATCGCGGATGGCGGCAACGCCCAGATCGGTCAGCTCGGTCATGCTTTTGATTCCTGGATCCCGGCCTGCGCCGGGATGATCGAATGCTGCCGTGCGATCATCATTCGATCACCTTCGGCACGGCGAAGAAGCCATGCTCCGCCTGGGGCGCGTTGGAGAGCACCGCATCGCGCACATTGCCGTCGGTGACGACATCGTCGCGCAGGCGCAGATGGTTCGGGATCACGGCGGTCATCGGCTCGACGCCGGTCACGTCGACCTCGCCGAGTTGCTCGATCCAGCCCATGATGTTGTCGAGCTCCGGCGCGATGCGCGCGGCCTCGTCCTCGGTGATCGCGATGCGGGCAAGGCTCGCGATCTTCTTCACGGTTGCGATATCGACTGACATGGCCGCGCGGCTAGCAGAGCGCGGCCACGACGCGCAACCTATTCGAAGGGTTCGCCCACCGGAACGCCGCCAATGAACACTCTGCGGCTCGGCACGGTGCGTATCTCCACCTTACCGTCAGCCAGCCCCGATTTGAGCGCGGCGCGGCCAGCCGCGTCAGGGCGTGCCTTGTCGCCATCAACGACCAGGCGCCACGTATCACCCTTGCGCGCGTACCGGATCACGCATCGCGAACCCATCGCGAGCCCTGGCAATGTCATATCGCGCGAAGACGGATCCCGCGCCGCGCCCTCGACACAGTCATCCTTTATCAAGACAGCCGCCACGGCACCCGGCGAGTAAAGCATGGTGCATTTGCTTTCCCCACAAGCACTCCAATCGGTCAGAAGCGTCCTCAACCCTTCCGGCACGGCAGTCCCAGCGGGTAGCACGCGAAGGCGTCTGGCGAGATCGTTTGCCACCTTCCGGGTCCTGTCGATATCCTCGACACCGTACCGGCTGTCTGCCTTCATCGCCTGTTTCGCCCGATCGGCAATGTCACTGTTCTTCGACGCCGCCAGTCGCTTCACGGCGGCCTTGCCCGGATCACCGAAATCGAAGCCGAGCGCCGCCCAGTCGAACTTGTCGGGCGCGATCCTGCCCGATTCGAGCCTTGCGACTTGATCCCAGGTCGAGATGGCATTGAAACTCAGGATCGGCGTGGCGAGGAACAACGCGACCGCCGCAACGATGAACGCCATGCGCAGGTTCGCCGGGCGAACCCTCGCCGCCCAGCCGTTCCGCCCGAGCCCGAGCGCCATCAGATACGCCACGCCATAGACCGTCGCGAGCATCACGAAAACCAGCGCCCAGAGCCGATCCGGCGTGAAGCCATATTGCGCGATGCGAAGGCCGGTCGCGATCGCAGCGATCACGCAGAGCGGCAGCATCGCCAGCCCGAGCGCCATCGCGCCCCAGCGCAGCAGCGGGTTGGTCGCTTCCTCGTCCTCGCCATTGCCGATCACCGCATTGGCCAGGATCAGCGCGCCGATCACGCATCCAAGCAGGATCGGGGTGGTCGACTTGGTCGCTTCCCAGAGAGCGCCGAGCCCGGTGAACGGCAAGGCGACAAGGAACAGCAGCAGCCCGGCACCGAGTACCGGCGCAAGCACCGCCAGCACGGCCGTCACCACGTGCTGGAGTAGCCGCACGATGCGGTCGCGCTCGCGGAACAGTCCAAGCGCGCTGCCGAATGCCGCCCCTGCCAGTCCAGCCGCAAACCAGTCACGCCGGAGCATTTCCCGAATGACATGCAGGCCGATCAGGTCGAACAGCGCGGCCAGCAGCCAGGCGAGCGCGAAAACAATCCCGACGAAAATCCAGCACGCGAACCAGAGGACGACATTGGTCCAGGCATGGGCGTGGACCTCGCGATAGGGAAAATGCCACCCGCCCTCGTCACGCGCCGTCTGGAACAGGGGTACCGCGATCGCGATCGAGAGGAACAGGCTGGCATAGCGCCAGTCACCGACATCGCTCCAGCCGGACTGTCCCCCATTCCAGTAATAGACGAGGGCCGCCACCGCGCCGGCCAGCAACGCGAAGCCCGCCGCCCAGAGCAGCCTTATCCGTTCCGCGCCGAAACCGAACGCCATCGCGCCGGTGCCGATTCCCACCGACAGGGCAATCCGCCAGCTTTCGAGCGGCACATAGGAACGACCATAGCCGAATCCGCGATCGACCAGTTGCTGGATCGCGATCGCGGCGACCCCGCCGAGCGCCGCGAGAAATACCGGCCGCAGGCGCCACGCCGAATGCGCGCGCTCCCCGGCTTCCTGCTCCGGATCCGGCATCGACTATCCCCTCTCACCTTCACATGGAAACATGGCCACCCCTGCCGGAGGTCGGCGGCGCACCCGCCCGTCGCGATCTGCCCGATCGACATCACGCACCCTTCCCGTCCGGATTGAGCGCGGGACCGAAGCCGATTGCAAGCGCCGCGTTCCTGTTGCACGGAATCCGCCAATGGCTGCCGCGGCCTTCGCGTCGCCGACCATTCTGGAGAACAGAGGCCTTGGCCCGGAAATTCCTCTACGCCTTCGCCGTCCTGATCATGCTGGTGGTCGCCGCCGGCTTTGTCTTCGCCCTGTTCGGCGCGCAACTGATCCGCTGGTCGAAAATCCCCACCGCCCCCTTCGAGGTACAGGCGCCGGTCAAGGCCCAGGCCTATGCCGATCCCGGGATGTGGATCGCGCGGCCCGACCGCCCGGGCAACCCGGCGCTCTGGACGCCTGCCGGCTACAAGCCCGCAACCGCGACGGATGCAGCGATCTTCTTCATCCACCCGACCTCCTACATGAACGGCGCGCATTGGAACGCCCCGCTCGACGATCCCGAGGCGAACGCGGTCGCCGACCTGTTCCTGCGCGCCCAGGCCAGCGCCTTCAACGAATCCGGCGCAATCTGGGCACCGCGCTACCGCCAGGCGACGTTCGGCGCCTTCCTGACCAACAAGCCGGAAGCGGGGAAGGCGCTCGACCTTGCCTATGGCGATGTCACGACCGCCTTCGACCAGTTCCTGAAGGAGGCCGGCGACCGCCCGATCATCCTCGCCGGGCACAGCCAGGGCGCGTTCCACCTGAGCCGCCTGCTGCGCGACCGCATCGCCGGCACCCCGCTCGCGAAGCGGATCGTGGCCGCCTATGTCGTCGGCTGGCCCGTCTCGAGGACAGCCGACCTGCCGGGCATGGGCCTGCCCGAATGCGCGACGGCCGATCAGTCGGGATGTATCCTTTCCTGGCTCAGCTTCGCCGAACCCGCCGATCCGTCGCTGATCTTCGAGACGTTCGACGCGACCTCAGGCCTGACCGGGGCGCCCCGCAAGGACACCGCCATCATCTGCACCAATCCGATCACCGGCACCGCCAATGCCGACGCGCCCGCGACCGCCAATCTCGGCACGCTGATCCCGGCCAAGGACCTCGGCAGCGCGACGATAGAGCCGGGCCGTGTTCCCGCGCGGTGCGAGGGGCGCGGCCTGCTGATGATCGGGACGCCGCCCGATCTCGGCAATTATGTGCTGCCCGGCAATAACTACCATGTCTATGATTACAGCCTGTTCTGGGCGAATGTCCGCGCCGATGCCGCGCGGCGCCTGGCTGCGTTCAGGGGCGTGAAATGATCACCACCGACCGCGCCGTCTTCGGCAATGCCCTGCCCGGTGGCGGCCGCCTGATCGGGCTCGACGTCGGCACCAAGACGATCGGGACGGCGCTGTGCGACGCGGGCTGGAGCTTCGCCAGCCCTGCCCTGCTGATCCGCCGCACCAAGTTCCAGAAGGACAAGGCAGCGCTCGCGACACTGATCGCCGAACAGCAGGTGAAGGGCATCGTCATCGGCCTGCCGCTCAACCTGACCGACGGCCGCGAGAGCCCGCGCAGCCAGTCAAGCCGCGCCTTCGCCCGCAACATGGAGGATCTCGGCCTGCCGATCTTCCTTCAGGACGAACGCTGGTCGACCCAGGCCGTGACGCGCACGCTCATCGAGCAGGACGTGAGCCGCGCCAAGCGCGCCGAACGGGTCGACAAGATGGCCGCCGCCTACATCCTCCAGGGGGCGATCGATGCACTGGTGAGCGGTTAGAATATCTCGCAAGGACAACGCGAAAATCGGGTTGCGGTTCGGCGGGCCTCCGCCATACTGACAAACATGTCAGCAGATCAGCCCACGACCGACGGAAAGCATGAATGGCGACGCGGCTGGCCGATCGTCGCTGGTTCGGCCGCGCTGTTCGCAACCGGCCCCGGACTCTACCAGAACCTGTCGAGCCTGTTCGTGCCCGGCATGCAGGAGAGCTTCGGCTGGTCGCGCGGAGACATCTCCACTGCGGCGGGAATCGGACTGCTCGGGGCATTGTCGGCCCCTTTCATCGGGCGGCTGGTCGATCGCATCGGGGCGGTCCCGGTGCTGATCGGGTCGGCCATCGTCCTCGGCGGCGCCCATGCCTGGCTCGCGGCAATGACCGGCGCCCTGTGGCAATTCCAGATCGGCGTCGCGCTGCTTGCCCTCTCGGCGCCGGGGATCAGCGCCCTGGTATTCGGCAAGCTGATCGCGCGCCGGTTCGACCGGCATCGCGGTTTCGCCCTGGGCGTCGCCACCGCTGGCCTGTCGGTCTCGACCTTGCTGCTGCCACCGCTGATCGCCTGGGTGATCGCGGTATCGACCTGGCGCTCCGGCTATCTGTTGCTGGCCGGTACGGCGATCCTGGCCGGCCTGCCGCTCGCGCTGCTGGCGATTCGCGCGACCCGGCTTGAACCGATCAGCGTCACCGGCGTGCCCGTACCGGACCATTCCGGCCTGACCGGCCGCGCCGCCCGTCGCACCGGGATTTTCTGGCGACTGGCGCTCTCGATCGCACTGGTCAACATGGCGACGATCGGTTTTGTCACCCAGCTCGTCCCCTTCGGGATGGATCGCGCCCTGGGCGTCGGTGGTGCCGCCATGCTCGTCTCGGCCTATGCGCTGTCGCAAGTGGTCGGGCGGCTCGGCATGGGGGCGTTGGTCGATCTCTTTCCTGCGAACCGGTTGGCGGCACTCGTCAGCCTCGTTTCCGCGGCCGGCTTCGCCGTGCTTTTCACTGACAGCCCCGGCCTCGCGATCGCCCTTGTTGCCGTATTCTTCGCCGGCCTGATGAACGGTGCCGAGCAGGACCTGCTGCCCTATCTCGTCTCCCGCCTGTTTGGCCTTCGCGCTTATGGCGAGATCTTCGGCAGCCTGTTCATGCTCTCGCTGTTCGGTTCGGCAATCGGAATCGTCGGGTTCGGCCGCCTACACGATTCAACGGGCGGATATGATGTCGCGCTCCTCATCGCGGGCATCGCGATGCTCGTGGCCGCCGCCCTGCTGGCATCGCTGCGCGCGACGGCGGAAAAGCAGGACGACACCGAACCGCTCATATCACAGGCGTTCGTGCCCGGCGGACACTGATCCGATCCTTCAGTAGATACAGCCCTGCCCCCGTGCCCGGCGAAACCGCCGGTTTGAACGTTGTTACGCTGGCGACTGAGCCTGTCCGGCGTATCATGCCCGTGGTTGTCGGGGGGCTCCAATATGCAGTCGATCATTATCAGCACGTCACGCAGATCACTTGTTGCAGGCTTGTCGCTGGCCCTGCTCGGCGGCTGCGCCGCCAGCGGGATCGATCGCCCGGCCGGCGCATCGTCGACCGCCAAGTGCGATGTGCAGTCGGTCAACTCCCCTCCGGGCCGGATCTGGTGGAAGGAGCAGCGCTGGCGCTACACCACCGATGCCGATGCCACCGCCGCCTATCAGGCCATCACGACCGGCAACGATGCCTGGCCCAACTGGTTCACCCCGCATGAGCAGGATCTGGCGGTTGGCGTCCGCTTCCAGATGGCGGTGAGCAAGGGCCAGCCGGAAACCAGCCCCGGCGGCTTCGGAACGTTCGACGATGTCGCCAGTGTCCGCGACGTCCGCCGCTATCTCGCGGTCCGCTATGCCTGGAAACCGGAGGTCGACCGCGTCGTCACCTATGAGGTGATCAAGCCGCTCCCGGTGAAGATCGGGCCGATCGGCCCGCAGACCGACCCGCATGGCTGCGCCTGGTTGCCCGGCCGCTGGTCGCAATTGCAGATGCTGGTGCCACCCGCGACCAGGATCGACTATCTCAAGGTGATCGGGGTGCGATCGATCAAATAGCATCTCCGGACTTTCGCGGATCCTCGCCGAAGCGATTCGGCCCCTTGGTGCCATCCAGCACAAGCTGGATCACCAATAACCCGAGCGACGCGAGATACAGCATGTTGTTGATCACCAGCATGCCGAACAGGCTCAGATCGGGCTCTCCCGTGCCATTCCCGAAACTTGCAAAGACGCGCGGCATCATCCCAAGACCGATCATCAGGAAAATCGCCGCCGGCAGACCCCAATATCCGCCCTTGCCCCGGTCATGAAGCCGGCGCGCCACGGCGCTCGCCACCAGGACAAGAGCGACGCCGAAGATCACGGACAGTCCCCTCACCAACCCCGCAAAATCCGGAATCAGTTCCGGATGATTGCCCTCGATCGAGATCGAATAGCTGCCCGGGCCGGAGGTGACCCTTGCCTGATCGGGATGCTCGACGGCAAATTGCCGCATCTTGGCCATGGTGGACGTCATCATCGGCGCCATCGCGGCAAACATCGCCAGCATGCTCAAGCCAATCACCGTTCCGGCATAAACCCAGAATTGCGCCAGCGTGTCGCGCCCGGAAAAGCGCCCCACATTACGCAAGCCGCGCCAGATTATCCTCAAGATTTCCCACATCGTCGCTCCCCCAGCGCCGCTCTATTCTAGGCTTAGCGCCGATCCCGGTCCATCCATCTTGCGCCCCGCCCCTACCCTCGCTACCCGATCCCTTTAATGCCAGCCTCAGATCACCGCCCCGCGACCCTCATTCAGGGCAGCGCCGTTTTTCCGCACCGGCACCTGACCGGAATCGACGGATTGCAGCCCCACGAGATCATGTTCCTGCTCGACGAAGCGGAGCAATGGGTCGAGGCGAACCGAAGCCGGGCGAAAAGCGACAAGCGGCTTGAGGGCCTCACCCAGATCAACGCGTTCTTCGAGAACAGCACGCGCACGCTTCTCTCGTTCGAGATCGCCGGCAAACGCCTGGGTGCCGACGTGGTCAACATGCACGCCGCCCAATCCTCGGTGAAGAAGGGCGAGACGCTGATCGACACCGCGATGACGCTCAACGCGATGCGCGCCGATGTCATCGTCATCCGCCATATGAGCTCGGGCGCGGTGCGGTTGATTGCGGACAAGGTCGATTGCCCGGTGCTCAATGCCGGCGACGGCAGCCACGAACACCCGACCCAGGCGCTGCTCGACGCGCTGACCATCCGCCGCCGCCGAGGGGCGGTCGCGGGCCAGCGAGTCGTCATCTGCGGCGACGTGCTGCATAGCCGGGTCGCCCGTTCCAACATCCTGTCGCTGACGGCGCTCGCCGCCGAGGTGCGGGTCTGCGCCCCCTCGACGCTGATGCCCGCCGCGATCGAGCGGATGGGCGTGATGCCCTTCACTGATTTCGACGCGGCACTCGACGGTGCCGACGTGGTCATGATGCTCCGCCTTCAGACCGAGCGCATGTCGGGCGGCTTCGTCCCCTCGATGCGCGAATATCATATGCGCTACGGCCTGACGCTCGATCGTCTCGCCCGGGCCGGGCCCGATGCGCTGGTCATGCATCCCGGCCCGATGAACCGTGGCGTGGAGATCGATTCGAACGTTGCCGACCATGCCGAGCGATCGGCCATCACGGAGCAGGTCGAGATGGGCGTGGCGGTGCGCATGGCCTGTCTCGACGTGCTGACGCGACGAGCGCGCAAGGTGGAGGGCTGGGCATGATCCGCGCCTTCTCCAACGCTAACCTGGTCGGCGCGCGGGCGGACGGCGCCACGACGCTGGTGATCGATGCCGAGAAGATCGTCTCGACCAACGTCAGCGCGGTACCGGAGGGCGCCGACCTCACCGATTGCGCCACGCTCGGCCGCTCGGTCCTCGTCGCGCCCGCCATCATCGATCTTGGCGTCTTCTCCGTCGACAAGGCGGCGTGCCGCGCCGGCGGCATCGTCAGGGTCGGGTTGATGCCCGATCAGTCGCCGGTGCTCGACGACCCCGGGATCATCCAGCGCGCCGCCGACATGGGCAAGCCGGACATCTGGGTCCATCCGATCGCCGCCGCGACGCGCGGCCTGGCCGGTACTGACCTGGCCGAAATGGCGATAGCCCATGATGCCGGCGCCCGTGCCGTTGCCACCGGCCGTCGCTGGATCGCCGATTCAGGCGTGATGCGCCGCGTGCTCGCCTATGCGCGTGACTGCGACCTCACCGTCATCGCCCATGCCGAGGATGCCGGGCTCGTCGGCTCGGCCGTCGCGACCGAGGGCGAGACCGCGACCCGTCTCGGCCTGCCCTCCGCGCCCGCCACCGCCGAAGCACTGGCGATCGCCCGCGACCTGCTGCTCGCCGAGGAAACCGGCGCCCGCATCCACTTCCGCCAGGTGACGACGTCAGCCGGCTTCGATCTGGTCGGCCGCGCCAAGGCGCGCGGCCTGCCGGTGACCTGCGGCATCACCCCTGCCCATCTGTTCCTGTCCGACAATGCGATGAGCGATTTCCGCACCTTCGCGCATCTTTCCCCCGCGCTCCGCAGCGAAAGCGACCGTCAGGCGGCGCTCGCGGCGGTCGCTGACGGCACGATCGACATCCTCTGCTCGGGCCATGATCCGCGCGGGCCAGAGGAAAAGCGCCTGCCCTTCGCCGATTCCTCCGCGGGCATGGCCGGCGCCGAGACCCTGCTCGCGCTGTCGCTTGGGCTGGTCCGCGATCAGGTGATCGGGATCGACCGGCTGTTCGCCTTGCTCGCCGCCAATCCGGCGAAGATCCTGGGGCTGGATTCAGGCACGCTGACACCGGGCGCGCCCGCCGACTTCATGCTGCTCGACTGGGAAGCGCCGTGGCAGATCGATACTGATCGCATGGTCGCGAAGGCCGGCAACACGCCGTTCGACAAGCTGCCGGTGCAAGGCAAGGTGCTTCGCCTGTTCAAGGGCGGCAGTGAACTGCGCTAGCGCTCAAGACTGCGGATAGTGTTTCGAAACGGGCCCGTCGGCAGTGCAAGATAATGATTCGCGTGGAGGGCGCGGAGGACGCCAAGAAGAAGGTCCGCCAGCAGCTCGGCGGTTTGCGATGGCAAGGGCGCCCCGCAAACGGGGAACTCATCGGCGCAGGCTGATAGAGATCGAAAACGAACTCTTTGTTCTCTGCGCCCTCCGCGCGAACAATTCTCTTTGCTTCAACCGTACCAATAACGTGAATGTCGATCCGGCCCAGCTTCAGCCGTCATGCCGGACTGGTTCCGGCATCCACTGTCCCGCACGCTCCTCGCCACCCGGTTTGTGGAGCAGTGCCGCCTGGGACAGGTTCGGGGCGACAACTGCATTCAATATGTTCTTATGAGCCCGTTCAAGCCGGATAGCGAAGCCGTGTCGCGGCACAACCAGGACACTCTGGATGCAAAGAACGGCGGAAACCAAAAGGCCCCGCCGTTCAGGTCTGGCAATGAAGGACGAGCATCGCCCGCCCGTCTTCGCAATCAGCGCGAGGCCATCTGCCGGCCGGCGGGATGTGCCCATAGCGCGACCTGATCGCCGGCATGGGCGCGGACGAAGCAATTGCCGCCCTTGGCCTTGTAGCTGCGGCACAGCGCATCTGCCTCGCCGCGGGCGAAACCGCCGACCGAAAGGCGATAGAAAGTGCCCGCCTTCGACGTGATGCTCATGCCCGAAGGCGTCTGCGCGGCGAAGCTCGCATTGCTGCGCGTGACTCGGGTCCAGGCATTCTTGGCCACCGCCGCATTCTCGAATGCGCCGAGCTGGACGAAGAAGCTGCCCTTGGCCGGGGTGCGCGGCGCGGCCGTCGCGCTCGCCACGCGGACCGGGGCTGAAACCTCGGACGCCGGAGCCGGACGCGACACGGGCTCCCTGGCGCTGGCCGGGAGGTGCTGCACGACTTCCTCGCGCGGGCCGAAGACCACGCTGGCAAAGGCAGGCGCCGGTGTCGAGGCAACCTCGACCGGCGCCGGGGCAGGCGTTGCGCCCGCATCGGGCACCGGCGCGGCGGCGGGAACGGGCGTTCCCATCTCCTGTGCTACCTTGGCGGCATTCTCGGCCTGGCCGGGCATGAACGCATCGACCGGCGCAAGGGCGGCGAGCCCGACGCCCGACGTGGCGTTCAGCGCAAGCGCGGTCGGCTGGCCCGGATCGCGCACCGGCGTGACGCCGAGCAGTGAGGCGACCTGATCATAGGCTGATTTCGGGCGGGCAAAGGTCGCCCATTGAGTCATCCGCTGATCGACCTCGGCCGGCGCCAGATCGACAGCAGCCATCATCCTGGCATCCTGCCAGCGGCCGGCAAGCGCGAGGCTGAGTGCGAAATTCTGCCGGGTCTTGGCGTCGGCCCCTGGGGTACGCACCGCTGCATTCAGCATCTCGACCGCGCCGGCGGGGTCGCCCGCCAGTGCCATGGCCAACCCGCGGTCGCTGACCGGAATGATGTCCTTGTGCGTATCGAGCGTCTGGCGCGCGCCGCTCCAGTCGCCCGTGGCGATCTGGGTCAAGGCGAGGTTGAGCGGCAATTTGCCGTTGCTGGCATCGAGCGTCATCGCATCGGCAAAGGCCTGACGCGCTGAATCGAAACGACCGGCACGGAGATAGCTGTTGGCCAGCAGCACGCGGAAGCTCGTTACCTGCGGGCGGAGGCCCACCGCGGCTTCGGCATGGGCCACTGCCTGCTCGGGCCTCCCGCTGGCGAGCGCCGCCTGCGCCTTGCCGGCTTCGGCAGCTGCCTTGCGCTCGGCGCGCGATTCGTCGCGCGCGCTGGCAAAGGCTATGCCGCCATGCGAAGTGATGCCGGCCAGTGCGCCGCACGCCACCAGCGCGCCGAGCCCAAGAGTGACGATCGCCCGGGTCTTCATCGGAATTCCCCTGTTCAAATCAACGTGTCGCGCGCGGCGGCAGCTGGCGGACCAGCTCTTCCACCTCGGGCAGAGAGTGCAGGAAGCTGTCGAGCGCCTGAGTCACCAGGACCTGGGCCGAACAATTGTGCAGCGCGCTCGCAAGGCGGAGGCGCAGATGGCGCTCCTGGTCGAGGCGCAGCGTGAAGGCGGCCTTGCCTTGCTTGGCCAACGTCTCGCGCCCGATACGCGCGGCGGTCGCCGACGAAATGGGGGCTGGCGACATGGCGGCTGGCGAGACGGGAGCCGGCGAAGCAGGAGCCGGCGCAACCGGCGCAGGCTTCGCGGTCCGGACGGCGAGCACCGACATTGGCTCGGGTTGGGGCTCTGGCTGGGGCTCGACCTCGGCGGCGGGTTCTGGCTCGGGCTCCATTGCCTCATATGCGGGTTCGGGCTCGTAGCTGTCCTCCGGCTCATCGGCCGGCTCGTACTCGTAGGAAGGCTCAAGCTCGATCGCGCGCCTCACGACCGGCAGCGGCGCCTCGAACTCCTCCTGCAGCGCCTCGCGCTGGCGCAGAACGGGCGGCACGGCGGCCGGCGGCGCATAGGCCGGCTCGGCGCCATGGCCGTCCGGATGCCCCATATCGTTCCAGCCGAGATCGTCCTGCGCGCCGGGGATGGCGCCGAAGCCACCGAACCCCTGTGGCCGCATGGCCGGACGAGCCTGCCCCTTGCGGGCGAGCAGCGTCGACGAGAGCGAAGCGAGCGGCTTGGGCTGTCCGAACGTCGTCATCGGATCACCCCACCACACGGCGGCCGAAGCCGCCTGCTGCCGGACGCTGCGCGGCATAGCCGTGCGCGGCCGTTGGCGCCGCGAACACGGTGCGGCGGAAATTCTTCTCGAGACGGTCGGAGATATAAGTCCAGAGTGCCTGGATCTCCTGGCTCGACCGGCCATTGCCGTCGACTTCCATCACCGTGCGGCCGTCGATCATTGAGGCGGCGAAATCGGTGCGGTGATGGACGGTGATCGGGGCGACGGTGCCGTGCTGCGACAGCGCGACGGCGGCTTCGGAGGTGATTTTTGCCTTGGGCGTGGCGCCGTTGACGACGAACAGCAACGGCTTGCCGGCGCGTTCGCAGAGGTCGACGGTGGCGCCGACGGCGCGCAGGTCGTGCGGTGACGGGCGGGTCGGGATGACGATCAGTTCGGCGACGGCGATCACGCTCTGGATCGCCATGGTGATGGCGGGCGGCGTATCGATCATCGCCAGGCGGAAGCCCTGCTGGCGCAGCACCTCCAGGTCGGCGGCGAGCCGGGCGACCGTGGTCTGGGCGAAGGCGGGATATTCGCTGTGCCGTTCGTTCCACCAGTCGGACAGCGACCCTTGGGGGTCGATATCGATCAGCACGACCGGGCCGGCCCCGGCCAATTGAGCCTGGACGGCCAGATGCCCTGACAAGGTCGTCTTGCCCGATCCGCCTTTTTGCGATGCCATCGCGAGAACGCGCATGTGCCCCTTCAACTCCCGCTATTCGAGGAGGTTGAATGCCATGCGAGACGTCAAGAAGCGGTTAACGAGCCTTCCGGACGGCCGGGTCAGTCCCCGGTCGACACAATGTCCCTAACGGAATCTTTGCCAAATACCGGATAGAGGGCATTATCACCCCTGTAGCGTAGCGGGGATTGGAGACATCATGCGCAAGGCGTACCTGCCGGCGGCTCTTGGCCTTGCCGGCGTCATTATTACGGTGGCGTCACCTGCCTTTGCCGACGTCAAGGCGGGCGTCGATGCCTGGAGCCGGGGCGAGTATCGCAAGGCAGTCGACGAATGGCGCCCCGCCGCGATCGCGGGAGACGCTGACGCACAGTTCAACCTCGCCCAGGCCTATAAGCTCGGCCGCGGCGTGCCCGTCGACATGGCGATGGCGGAAAGCTGGTATCGCAAGGCGGCGCTGCAGGGCCAGGTCGAGGCAGAGGCCAATTACGGGCTGATCCTCTTCCAGAACGGCAAGCGCACCGACGCGCTCCCCTGGCTCGAGAAATCGGTCGCCCGCGGCGAACCGCGCGCGCAGCTTGTGCTCGGCACCATGCTCTACAATGGCGATGGCGTCGCGCGCGACTGGCCGCGCGCTTATGCCCTGCTCGTCCGCTCGGCCGCGCAGGGCCAGCCCCGCGCGTCGGAGGTCCAGGCGCAGATGGATCAATATATCCCGGCCGCCGATCGTCAGAAGGGACTTGCGCTCGCCCGCCAGTATGAAGCCGAGGCGCAGCGCCCGGTCCTGCCGCCGGAGATCACCGGCCAGGGCAGCCAGGTCGCGATGCGCGGCACCGATCTGCCGCCCTCTTCCTACGACCAGCATCGCGGTGCACAGCCGAACGTCGACGCGCCGCAGCCGTTCGCACCGCCGCCACCGGTCGTCGCCCATGTCCCGACGCGGCGTCCGCCGCCACAGCAACAGGCCGTCGCCACCACGGCGCCACAGCCGGGCCGCAGCGGGCCGCCCGTCTCCGGTCGCGGCTGGCGCATCCAGTTCGGCGCGTTCCGCGACGAAGGCAATGCGACAGCCTTGTGGGGCAAGCTCAAAGGTCAGGTCGGCGCGCTGGCCAGCCTCCAGCCGTTCCTGGTGCGCACAGGCACCCTGACCAAGCTTCAGGCGGGGCCACTGGCCTCCTCGGCGGACGCTGCGCGGGTCTGTACGGCAGTGAGGCCGACCAGGACGCCCTGCGTGCCGGTCGCGCCCTGAGGTGCGGCGCGCCTTTCATTCGCCCGGGATGCTCTCCCCGCGCACTCTCGACATGTAACGGCCGGGCGACGTGCCGAGCGCCTTGCGGAACATCGTGACGAAGCTGCCGGCGCTTTCGTAGCCGAGATCGGCCGCCACCTGTTTGATCGGGGCACCCTTTGCCAGCGCCTGCAGCGCAAGCAATATCGCCATTTGCTGGCGCCAGCGGCCAAAGCTCATGCCGGTCTCGCGCGCCAGGAGCCGGGCCAGCGTCCGTTCGCTGAGCCCCACCCGCCTGGCCCAGATCTCCGCCGTGCCGCGATCGGACGGGGCGGCCATCATCATCTCAACGATCCGGCGCAGCCGCTGGTCGGCCGGCATCGGAAGATGCAGTCGCTCGACGGGAGCCGCCGCGATCTCGTCGATCAACAGCGTTGCCAGATGCGATTCCCGGCCACCTTCCGGATACAGGGCCGGGAAACGGGCCGCGCATACCAGAAGCTCCCGCAGCAGCGGTGTTACGGCAACCGTGCAGCAACCCGTGGGCAGGCCAACCGCCAGTGCCGGATCGATGAAGGCGTTATACCCTTCGATCGTCCCCGAAAACTTGATTGAGTGCATCGCGCCACCGGGTATCCAGACAGCGCATTGCGGCGGGACGATCCAGAGCCCGCCATCGGCCTCGCAGGTGAGAACGCCCCGCAGCGTCAGCAGCAACTGCGCCTTGCCGTGCCGGTGACGGGCCAGTTCCACGCCCGTCGTGACCATCGACACGCCGAACGCCACCAGCGGGCGGGGGATATCGTCGGGGTCGAGCATGTCGTCCGGATAGGCCATGATATCGTTCAGCATTGGCATCGTTGCCTGGCCTCGCGCGCCCGGATGATTGGCAGGATATCCGAATAGTTTGTCACATTTGCGCGATGCAGCCAATCGCGCGAGCGCCTAGGTGCGAACGCGCGGGCCGCCCGAAGCCGTTCGGCGTCCGCTCATCTGGCGGGAGATTCGAATTGGATATTTTGAGCACAGGACGCGTGGCCGCCGTTCTTCAACGGCTCTTCGCCGAGGCCGAACAGGCCGACCGCCCCCTGATCGAATCCTTCATGAACGGCGATACGTCGCCCGATCAGATGATCGCTGACGTCATCGCGGCGGAGAAATGGGATCTTCGCGAACTCTATCGCGAGCAGGCCGGCAACTTCCTCAACATATCATCCGACTTCGGCCGGTTTCTCTATATGTGCGCCCGGGCGTGCGATGCGGCGCTGATCGTCGAATTCGGCACCTCGATGGGCGTTTCGGCCATCCATCTGGCCGCGGCGCTGCACGACATGGGGCGTGGAAAGCTCATTGGAACCGAGCTCGAACCCGGCAAGGCGATCCGGGCGCGGGCGCATCTCGAAGAAGCCGGCCTTGCCGGGTTTGTCGACATCCGCGTGGGCGACGCCCGGGAGACGCTCCGGGATATCGCGGGCGATATCGACCTTGTGCTGCTCGATGGCGCGTTCAGCCTGTATCTCGACGTGCTCAAGGTGCTCGAACCCCGCTTCAGGCCGGGCACGCTCATCATCGCCGAGAACGCCTTCGAGGAAGCCGACGGGTATCTGCACTATGTCCGCGATCCAGCGAACGGCTATCTGTCGCAGTCGATCCCCGTGAACGAGGGACGCGGCAATGAATTCACCGTCGTCACCAGATCCCCCGCCGGGCAGCCGCGTCCGACCACTGCCTAGGAAACCCAGTCCTTCCGACTGATTCCCTGCGCGTAGAGGAGCGCGGTCAGGTCGTTGTGATCGATCCGGGCAGCCGCAGCCGCGGCGACGATCGGCTTGGCGTGATAGGCGACGCCCAGCCCCGCCCGCCTGATCATGGCGAGATCGTTGGCGCCGTCGCCCACCGCCAGCGTCGCCTCGGGCGGCAGGCCAAGGTCGGCGGCTGCTTCAAGCAGGGTACGCTCCTTGGTATCGGATCCCACGATCGGCTTGGCGACCAGCCCGGACAGGGCCCCGTCCGCGATTTCCAGCCGGTTAGCGATCGCACGGTCGAATCCGATGATCTCCGCGACCGGCTCGGCGAAGCGGGTGAAGCCGCCCGACACGAGGATGCTCGTCGCGCCGCGTGCCTTCATCGTTCGGATCAGCGCCACCGCGCCTGGCATGATCGTCACCCGCTCGGCGAGGCATTGGGCGATAACGCCTTCGTCCAGCCCCTTGAGCAGCGCCACGCGCGCATCGAGCGCTGATTCGAAATCGAGCTCGCCGCGCATCGCCGCCTCGGTGACGGCGGCGATCTGCGGCTTGATCCCGGCATAGTCGGCCAGTTCGTCGATGCATTCGACGGTGATCATGGTCGAATCCATGTCGGCGACCAGCAACCGCTTCACGCGGCCGTCGGCGCGCTGCACCACCACGTCGGTACCCTGAAACACGCCTTCGAGTGCGGCCCGCGCCGCCTCCGGCTCAAGGCCGAACATGATGTCGGCGGCATATCCCTCGTCAAGCCACGCATGCGCAGCCGGCAGGCATCCCGCTTCGTCGAGCAGGTCCCGGGCGGACGAAATATCGCCCCCGCTAAGCTTTCCCGCTGCTATCAGCGTCGCGATGAACATGACGTCTCCCTCGCCGCATAACTTGCCGCGCGTGGCGCTCATTGCAGGGCCGACCGCCAGCGGCAAGTCCGCGCTCGCCATGGCGATCGCACAAAAGCATCGCGGGGTGGTGATCAACGCCGATTCAGCGCAGGTCTATGCCGATCTGCGCGTGCTGTCGGCGCGACCGAGCCCCGAGGACGAAGCCCGTGTGCCGCACCGCCTGTTCGGCCATGTCGACGGCGCCGACATCTATTCCGCCGCACGCTGGGCGGCCGAGGCGAAAGTGGAGATCGAGCGGGCGCACGAGGCGGGTCTGCTCCCGATACTGGCCGGTGGCACGGGGCTGTACATGCGCACCCTGCTCGACGGCATCGCGCCCGTACCCCCGATCGATCCGGCGATCCGCGAGGAAGTGCGCGCCCTGCCCGTCGCCACCGCCTATGCGATGCTCGGCGCGCTCGATCCTCCGGCCGCCGCCCGCCTCGCCCCCGCCGACACCACCCGCGTCGCCCGCGCGCTCGAGGTCGTTCGCTCCACAGGCAGGCCGCTCGCGACATGGCAGCAGGCAAAGACCGGCGGGATCGGCCATGAGATCGATCTGATGGCGACGGTGCTGATTCCCGACCGCGACTGGCTGCTCGCGCGGTGCGACGCGCGGCTTGAGGCGATGTTCGCCGGCGGCGGGATCGAGGAAGCCCGCGCCGTGCTCGCCCGAAGCGACATCCTCCCCACCGCGCCCGTCCGTCTCGCGATCGGCGTGCCGGAGATCGGGGCGCTGCTCGCGGGCACCCGGACACTGCCTGAAGCGCTGGCCGCGGCGCAATTGGCGACCCGCCAATATGCCAAACGACAATTTACGTGGTTTCGGAACCAGCCTCCCGCTATGTGGCACCGCGACATGGCGACAGAAACATGCGCGCTACTGGTCAATTTTGAAACTAGATTCCCTCAAGGCGCTTGACGAACAAATTATCGATCACTAACGACGCCCTTCGTGAAGCAATATTGCGTCACATCAAGGTCGCAAAGCTAGGAAAGAAGCAATGACCGAGAAAAGCGGAGCCGATATCCTGGTCGAGGCGCTGTGCGATCTCGGCGTGGAAGTCGTGTTCGGCTACCCGGGCGGTGCCGTCCTGCCGATCTATGACGCGCTGTTCCGCAGCAAGCGGATCAAGCACATCCTGGTTCGCCACGAACAGGCGGCAACTCATGCCGCGGAAGGCTATGCCCGCTCCACCGGTAAGCCCGGCGTCGTGCTGGTCACTTCGGGCCCGGGCGCGACCAATGCTGTCACCGGCATCACCGATGCGCTGATGGATTCGATCCCGATGATCGTCATCACCGGTCAGGTCCCGACCGCGCTGATCGGCACCGATGCGTTCCAGGAGGCCGACACGGTCGGCATCACGCGCCACTGCTCGAAGCACAATTATCTGGTGAAGGACCCGGCACGGCTCGGCGACATCATCCATGAGGCGTTCCACATCGCCACCTCGGGCCGCCCGGGGCCGGTCGTCGTCGACATCCCCAAGGACGTGCAGGTCGCCAGTGCCCGCTACGTCAAGCCGGGTCCGATCAAGCACAAGACCTATCGCCCGCAGGTGAAGGCCGACCAGTCGCTGATCGAGCAGGCGGTCGACATGCTCGCCGCGGCGGAGCGGCCGATCCTCTATACCGGCGGCGGCATCATCAATGCCGGCCCCGCCGCAAGCCAGTTGCTGCGCGAGCTGGCGCGGATCACCGGCGCGCCGGTCACCTCGACCTTGATGGGCCTTGGCGCCTTCCCTGCCACCTCCGACCAGTGGCTCGGCATGCTCGGCATGCACGGCACCTACGAAGCCAATTGGGCGATGAACCAGGCCGACCTGATCCTCTGCCTCGGCGCGCGCTTCGACGATCGCGTCACGGGTCGCCTCGACGCGTTCAGCCCGAACAGTCGCAAGGTGCATGTTGATATCGACCGCTCGTCGGTGAACAAGAATGTCCGGGTCGACCTCCCCATCATCGCCGATGTCGGCCATGCGCTCGAGGACATGGTCCGCGTCTACAAGGCGCGGCGCCATCCCAAGCCCGATCTGTCCGACTGGTGGCGCCGCATCGCCGGCTGGCGCGCGGTCAAGAGCCTCGACTTCGCGGAGAGCGCGACCGAGATCATGCCGCAGCGCGCGATCAGGGCGCTGTGGGAGGCAACTCAGAAGAAGTCGCCGATCATCACCACCG
Source organism: Sphingomonas sp. QA11 (assembly GCF_028473665.1). Taxonomy (GTDB): domain Bacteria; phylum Pseudomonadota; class Alphaproteobacteria; order Sphingomonadales; family Sphingomonadaceae; genus Sphingomonas; species Sphingomonas phytovorans. The sequence continues at coordinate 2,294,619 of NZ_CP098774.1, forward strand.
AGGTTGGCCAGCATCAGATGTGGGCCGCGCAGCATTTCGATTTCGAGGCGCCCAACAAATGGCTCACCTCGGGCGGCCTCGGCACCATGGGCTATGGCCTGCCCGCCGCGATCGGGGCGCAGCTCGGCAATCCCAATTCGCTGGTCATCGACATCGCCGGCGAAGCCTCGATCCAGATGAACATCCAGGAGCTTGGCACGGCCACGCAATACCGGCTGCCGGTCAAGGTGTTCATCCTCAACAACCAGTATATGGGCATGGTCCGCCAGTGGCAGGAACTGACCTATTCGTCGCGTTACGCGGAGAGCTACAGCGATTCCCTGCCCGACTTCGTAAAGCTGGCCGAAGCCTATGGCTGGAAGGGTATCCGCATCGAGCATCCCGACCAGCTCGACGCCGGCATCGCCGAGATGCTCGCCCATGACGGGCCGGTGATCGTCGACTGCATGGTGGCGAAGCTCGCCAACTGCTTCCCGATGATCCCCTCGGGCGCCGCCCATACCGACATGATCCTCCAGGCCGCCGAAGTCTCGGGCGAGATGGACGACGAGGCGAAGGCGCTGGTCTGATGCACATCAAGGAAGAAACCGCGAAGCGTCACACGCTGGCGATCATGGTCGACAACGAGCCTGGCATTCTCGCCCGGATCGCCGGCCTGTTCACCGCGCGCGGCTATAATATCGAGAGCCTGACCGTGTCCGACGTGACCTCGGACAAGGCGGTCAGCCGGATCACCATCGTCACCTCGGCGTCGGATCATGTAATGGAGCAGATCCTCGCCCAGCTCGACCGGCTGATCCCGGTACATTCGGTGACCGATCTCACCGCGCTCGGTCCGCATGTCGAACGCGAGCTCGCACTGGTGAAGGTCCGCGGCACCGGCGATCACCGGATCGAGGCGCTCCGCCTCGCCGATGTCTATCGCGCCCGCGTGGTCGATGCGACCACGTCGAGCTTCGTGTTCGAAGTGACCGGCGGGCCGGAAAAGATCGACACTTTCATCACGCTGATGCGCGAGGTCGGGCTGATCGAAGTCGCCCGTACCGGCATCGTCGCCATCGCCCGGGGGAAAGAGGCGGCGTAAACCCACCAATGTTTCGTCACCCCGGACTTGTTCCGGGGTCCATCCACCCACAAGCGACGCCATCACGTGTTGCATGATGGATACCGGAACAAGTCCGGCATGACGGCGGATTTTTGAATAAGGGAGCACTATCAATGCGTGTCTATTATGATCGCGATGCCGATCTGAACCTGATAACGAACAAAAAGATCGCGATCGTCGGCTATGGCAGCCAGGGTCACGCCCATGCGCAGAACCTGCGGGATTCGGGCGTGAAGGAAGTCGCGATCGCGCTCCGCCCCGGTTCCGCCACCGCGAAGAAGGCGGAAGACGCCGGCTTCAAGGTGATGACCAACGCCGAGGCGGCCGCCTGGGCCGACATCACCATGATCCTCGCGCCCGACGAGCATCAGGCGGCGATCTATGCCGACGATCTCCACCCCAATCTGAAGCAGGGCGCTGCGATCGCCTTCGCCCATGGCCTCAACGTGCATTTCGCGCTGATCGAGCCGCGCGCCGATCTCGACGTGATCATGATCGCGCCCAAGGGCCCCGGCCACACCGTGCGCTCCGAATATGTCCGCGGCGGCGGCGTGCCCTGCCTGATCGCGATCGACCAGGACAGGAGCGGCAACGCGCACGACATCGCGCTTGCCTACGCCTCAGGCGTCGGCGGCGGCCGTTCCGGCATCATCGAAACCAATTTCCGCGAGGAATGCGAGACCGACCTGTTCGGCGAGCAGGCAGTGCTGTGCGGTGGCCTGACCCATCTGATCCAGGCCGGGTTCGAGACCCTGGTCGAGGCTGGCTACGCCCCGGAAATGGCCTATTTCGAGTGCCTGCACGAGGTGAAGCTGATCGTCGACCTGATGTATGAAGGCGGCATCGCCAACATGCGCTATTCGATCTCCAACACCGCCGAATATGGCGACATCACCACCGGCCCGCGCATCATCACCGCCGAGACCAAGGCAGAGATGAAGCGAGTGCTCGCCGACATCCAGGGCGGTCGCTTCGTGAAGAACTTCGTGCTCGACAACCGCGCTGGCCAGCCGGAGCTGAAGGCAGCCCGCAAGGCGGCGGCCGCCCACCCGATCGAGAAGGTCGGTACGGAGCTGCGCGCGATGATGCCGTGGATCGGCGCGAACAAGCTGGTGGACAAGGAAAAGAACTGATCGCGCTACGCGCTTTACCGCCCGTTCGTGCCGAGTAGCGACCGGGTAGGCGAAGCCGTATCGAGGGCGCGTATCGAGGTACAGGCGAAGCGCAAGCCCCCTGCCCCTCGATACGCCATCTCGACAAGCTAGCTAGGGACGAACGGATGTTGGGCGAGCCGCGTCAAGGGCACGCACTGCCAACGGATCGTTTCCGCTTCGGCGCTTGCATTCATGGGGGCCCGCGTCATCTTGGCGCGGCCCTTCCCCTGTCGGAGACCCCCATGCGTATTGCCCTGATCGCCGTGCTCGCTCTCGCTGCGACGCCGCTCCTTGCCCAGACCCCGGGTGGCCAGCCCGGCGCCCCAGATCCGACCCGTGTCGTCGCCGGGACCTATGCGGTCGATTCCGGCCACACCCAGGTGTTGTTCACGGTCAACCATCTCGGTTTCACTGAATATACCGGCCAGTTCACCCAGCCGACCGGAAGCCTGACGCTGGATCCCGCCAATCCGGCCAGGAACAAGGTCGAGGTCACGTTCGCGATCGACAAGGTCTCCACCACCGTCGCCGGCCTGGATACCCATCTCAAGGCGCCCGACTTCTTCGACGCGGCGAAATTCCCCGAGGCGAAGTTCGTTTCAACCGGCGTGACGGTGAACGGCACGACCGCAACGATCGTCGGCAACCTGACGGTGCACGGCGTGACCAAGCCGGTGACGCTGAACGCTCGCTTCGTCGGCGCCGGCAACGGCCCCATGGGCGCCAAGAAGCTGAATGTCGGCTTTGCCGCGACGACCAGCATCAAGCGCAGCGATTTCGGGATTTCCTTCGGAATCCCGATGGTCTCCGACAAGGTCGATCTGGTCATCAACGCCGGCTTCGTCGCTCAATGAGCGATACGGCGCCGTCCGAGGGCGAGGAGGGCCGGCCGGGCATCGGCCGGATCGAGGCCTTCTCGGACGGTGTCGTCGCCATCATCGTGACGATCATGGTGCTTGAGCTCCATCCGCCCATTTCCGAGGGGATGGACAAGCTCTGGACGCTGTGGCCGGTGTTCCTCGCCTATGTGCTCAGCTACGCCTATGTCGCGATCTACTGGGTCAATCATCACCGGCTCTTCACGCACGCGACGCGTGTCACCAACGGCCTGATCTGGTCGAACATGCTGTTACTGTTCGCGCTGTCACTGGTGCCCTTTTCAACCTCCTATCTCGGCGAGCATCACTTCAACCTTTCCTCCACATTGCTCTATCTGGCGACGATGCTGTTGCCGTCAGGTGCCTATATGTGGCTCCAGGCGACGATCCGCCGCACCGGCAAACAGGGTCCGGCAGCACAGACCTATTACCGGCAATATGCCCGCAAGGGCCTCGTCGCGGGGCTGCTCTATCTCCTGGGCATCCCCCTCTCCTTCCTCTCGCCCTGGCTCGGCATCGCCTGCGCGGCGCTGGTCGCCCTCCTCTGGTTCCTGCCCGACGGCCCGTTCGACCGGTTGTTCGACGGACGGGCTGGACATCGGGCGCCGTGACACGGTAACGGGTGTCGCAATGACGCAGGCCATCCGCCTTCCGCTGCTTCGACTTACGCGCCCTTAGGCGCGACCTTCGACGTGCGCCTCGGGCGCGCGCGACCCGCCTAAGGGCCTCTTCGACCCAAAGACCCCCGCGAGCCGCGAGAACGAACCATGCTGCGTGACCCTTCGACCAAATACCGCCCCTTTCCCCAGATCGACCTGCCCAACCGGGAATGGCCGTCGCGAACCATCGTCCAGCCGCCGCGCTGGCTCTCCACCGATCTGCGCGACGGCAACCAGGCGCTGATCGATCCGATGGACGGCGAGAAGAAGACCCGCTTCTTCGACCTGATCTGCAAGGTCGGCATCAAGGAGATCGAGGTCGGCTTTCCCAGTGCCGGCGCGACCGAGTTCGATTTCATCTCCGGCCTGGTCAAGACCGGCCGCATTCCGGATGACGTGACGATTCAGGTCCTCACCCAGTCGCGCCGCGACCTGATCGAGACCAGCTTCGAATCCTTGCGCGGCGCGCCGAAGGCGATCGTCCATCTCTACAATGCGGTCAGCCCGGCCTGGCGCAAGATCGTGTTCGGCATGAGCCGCGACGAGGTCCGCCAGATCGCGGTCGACGGCGCGAAGATCCTGCGCGATTGCGCCGCCGCGCAGCCCGACACGGACTGGCATTTCGAATATTCGCCGGAAACCTTCTCGACGGCCGAACTCGATTTCTCGGTCGAGGTCTGCGAGGCGGTGATGGACGTGCTGCGCCCTAACCCGGATCATCCGCTGATCCTGAACCTGCCGGCAACGGTCGAGTGCGCCACGCCGAACATCTATGCCGACCAGATCGAATGGTTCGGCAAGAATATCCGCAACCGCGACAGCATCGTCATCAGCCTTCACCCGCACAATGACCGGGGCACCGGCGTCGCCGCGGCGGAACTCGGCCTGATGGCCGGCGCCGACCGCGTCGAGGGCTGCCTGCTCGGCAATGGCGAGCGCACCGGCAATTGCGACCTGGTGACGGTCGCGCTCAACATGTACACGCAAGGGATTGATCCGAAGCTGGATTTCTCGGACATCGACGAGATCATCAACACCGTCACCTATTGCAACCAGCTCCCCGTCCACCCACGCCACCCCTATGCCGGCGAACTGGTCTTCACCGCTTTTTCGGGAAGCCATCAGGACGCGATCAAGAAGGGCTTTGCCGCCCAGTCAGCGCGCAACGACGATTTCTGGGAAGTCCCCTACCTCCCGATCGACCCTGCGGATCTCGGCCGCAGCTATGAGGCGGTGATCCGGGTCAACTCGCAATCCGGCAAGGGCGGCGTCGCCTGGGTGATCGAGCAGGACAAGGGCCTGAAGCTGCCCAAGCGCCTCCAGGCCGATCTCAGCCGTCACGTTCAGGCAATGGCGGACGAAACAAGCCGCGAGCTCAACGCCGATGATATCTGGAACGCCTTCCAGAAGGCCTATCTCGCCAAGCCGGACGACCGCTTCACGTTGCTCGACTATCATGAGAGCGGCGCCGCGGGTGACCGCCTGTTCGTCGGCCGCGTCGCGATCGGCGGCGAGGAACGCTCGATCTCGGGGCGCGGCAACGGCCTGATCTCGGGCATCATCGCCGCGCTCGGCGATACGACTGGGCCTCAGCTCGATGTTGTCGACTACAGCGAGCACGCCATCGGCCACGGCGCCGACGCGCAGGCCGCGGCCTATGTCGAATGCCGCACGGCGGATGGCCGCACGGTCTTCGGCGTCGGCATCGATGCTGACATCGCGACAGCGTCGGTCAGGGCGGTCCTCAGCGCGGCGAACGCGGTCTAGCCTGCCCCGGTGCGCCATTGCGCCCCGTGAAACGCCACCATAGGTTGCGCGCCGTGGCACCGACGCCGCGGGCAATGGGGGCTCGAACGGGATGACTCGCATGATGGCTTCGGCCCTGCTGGCCGGGAGTGCGTTGGCGCTGAGCGCGTGTGTCGCCAGCCTCGCCGTCGGCGCCGCCGGCATGGCGGCCCGCGGCGTGGCGGGGACACCGACGAACAACGAACAGGCGCATCCCGCGGCAGCGACTGACTGTAGCACCCGTGCATCGCATTACGGCAAGGTGAGCATCATCGATGTCGAGCAGCGCAGCCCAAGCAAGATCGTCGTCTGGGGGACGGCGGACGACGGCAAGCAACGACGCTCGTTCGAGTGCAGCTACGGGACCAAAATCACCGGTTTCAAATTGCGGCCGATCGCATCGCCCAGATAACGGCGACGGAAGACAGGCAAGAATCGTCTCACGCGATCTCCGGCAACCGGTCGAGATGCTTGTCGAGCGTGATCGGATAGTCGCGCACGCGCACGCCGGTGGCATTGTAGATCGCATTGGCGATCGCTGCTCCGACCCCGCACAGGCCCAGCTCGCCGACGCCCTTGGCCTTCATCGGCGAGGAGATCGGATCGACCTCATCAAGGAAGATCACCTCCTGATGCGGGATGTCGGCGTGCACCGGCACTTCATAGCTGGCAAGGTCGTGGTTGACGAAGAAGCCGAAGCGCTTGTCGACCGCCAGTTCCTCCATCAGCGCGGCGCCGACGCCCATCGTCATCGCGCCGATCATCTGGCTTCGCGCCGCCTTGGGGTTTAGGATTCGACCGGCGGCGCACACCGCCAGCATGCGCCGGACGCGCGTCTCCCCGGTGAAGCCGTCGACCGCCACTTCGACGAAATGGCCGGCAAAGGTCGATTGCTGATACTGCTTGTCGAGCGTGCCATATTCGATGCCGTCCTCGACCACGATCTCGCCGTCACGCGCTGCATCGCCCAACGCGGCGCTGCGCTTGCCCGATCGAACCTTGCCGTCGGCAAAGGCGCTGTCGGCCGGATTGAAGCCCAATCGCTGCGCCACCGTCTCGCGCAGTTTCATGCAGGCCGCATAGACGCCGGCGGTCGAGTTGTTCGCCCCCCATTGGCCGCCCGAGCCAGCCGAGGCAGGGAAGTCGGAATCGCCAAGTTTCACCACCACTCTGTCGATCCCGATGCCCATCGTCTCCGCCGCGGTCTGTGCCAGGATCGTGTAGGTGCCGGTGCCGATATCGGTCATGTCGGTCTCGATCGTCACCACGCCCTTCCCGTCAAGCCGAACCCGCGCGGCCGACTTCATCAGCAGGTTGTTGCGAAAGCCCGCCGCGACCCCCATGCCGATCAGCCAGCGTCCCTCCCGCACCGATGCCGGCTTGGCGTTGCGGCGATCCCAGCCGAATCGCTCGGCCCCCAGTTTCAGGCACTCGACAAGCTGTCGCTGCGAGAATCTGCGGTCAGGCTTTGCCGGATCGACCTGCGTGTCGTTCAGGATGCGGAACTGCACCGGGTCGATCCCCAGCTTTTCCGCCATCTCGTCCATCGCAATCTCAAGCGCCATCAGCCCGGGGGCCTCGCCCGGCGCGCGCATCGCATTGCCCTCCGGCAGGTCGAGCTCGGCAAGCCGCATCGCGGTCAGCCGGTTCTCGCCGGCATAGAGCAATTTGGTCTGCTGGACCGCTGCCTCGGGGTCTCCGCCGGGCAGGTTTCCCGATACGCTTTCGTGCGCGATCGCGGTGATCCTGCCCTCGCGCGTGGCGCCCAGCCGGATGCGCTGGATCGTCGCCGGCCGGTGAGTCGCATTGTTGATCATCATGGGGCGAGGCATCGCGAGCTTGACCGGGCGCTTCGCCGCTTTTGCTCCAAGCGCGGCCAGGATCGCATCGGCGCGCAGGAACAGCTTGCCGCCGAACCCGCCGCCGATGAACGGGGAATCGAGCCGCACATTCTCCTTGGGGATGCCCAGGGTCTTGGCCACGTCTCCCTTGGTCCAGGCGATCATCTGGTTCGACGTCCAAAGGGTCAGCTTGTCGCTTTCCCAGGCGGCGATCGTCGCGAACGGCTCCATCATGGCGTGGGATTCGTCGGGCGTCGTATAGCTCGCGTCGAGCGTCACCGGTGCCGACGCGAAGGCCGCCTCGAAATTGCCTACCCGCGCGATCTTCGGTGCACCGTTATCACTTTTATAGGCGGCTTCAGGCGCCAGCGCTGCCAGGTCGAAACGCCCCTTGGCCCTGCTATACTCGACCCGCACCAGATTGGCGGCGGCGCGGGCCTGCTCGAACGTCTCGGCCACGACGATCGCGATCGCCTGGTGATAATGTTCGACCACCGGGCCGCCGAACAGCGAGGCGGTATTGAAATTGCCCTTGGGCAGCTTCGGCATGTCGAGCGTGGTGACCACCGCCAGCACCCCCGGCGCCGCCTTCGCCTCGTCCGTGTCCATTCGGTCGATCCGGCCCTTGGCGATCGCGCTGCCGACCAGATAGCCATAGGCCTGGTTCGGCACCGCATCGTGCCGCTCATAGGCATAGGGTGCCGACCCGGTGGTCTTGAGCGGGCCGTCGATCCGGTCGGTCGGCTTGCCGATCACCTTGAGCTGGTCGATCGGGTTGGTGCCCGCTGGCGTGTCGAACTTCATGCTTGGCTCCTCGCGTCGCTCATCACCGCCGCGATCGTTCGCTCGACCAGCGGCAGCTTGAAGGCATTGTCATGGGTTGGTCGGGCATCCGCGAGCAGGTGCGCGGCAACCGCCTTCGCGCCGCGCGGTATCGATGTCTCCGCGGCTTCGACCCGCCATGGTTTCGGCGCGATGCCGCCAACCGCGACCCGCCCGGTGCCGTCAGGCCGGATCACTGCCGCCACCGATACGAGCGCAAAGGCGTAGGACGCCCGGTCGCGCACCTTGTGGTAGAGATGCGTGCCCCCGATCGGTCTCGGCAGGGTGACTCCGGTGATCAGTTCGCCACGCCGTAGCCCCGTCTCGATATGCGGGGTCTTGCCCGGCAAATGATGGAAATCGGCGATCGGAATGGAGCGCGTCGTTCCCCTCGCATTGACTGTCTCGACCATCGCATCGAGCAGCCGAAGCGCCACCGCCATGTCGCCGGGATAGGTCGCGATGCAGGCATCGCTTGTCCCGATCACGGCAAGCTGCCGGCTGAATCCGCCGATCGCCGCGCAGCCTGAGCCCGGCTTGCGCTTGTTGCACGCCTGGTTGGTGTCGTAGAAATAGGGGCAGCGCGTCCGCTGGAGCAGATTGCCCGCGGTCGTCGCCTTGTTCCGCAACTGCCCGCTCGCGCCCGCCACGATCGCGCGGGTCAGCACGCCATAGTCCCGCCGGATTCGATCGTCCGATGCAAGCGCGGTGTTCGTCACCAGCGCGCCGATCCGCACGCCGCCTTCGGCCATCTTCTCGATCCGGTCGAGCTTGAGCGGGCCCACATCGACGAGATGCGCCGGCGCCTCGATCTCGAGCTTCATCAGGTCGAGCAGATTGGTGCCGCCGGCGATGAACTTGGCGCCCGGCGTCCGCTCGACAGCCGCCGCGGCCGCGGCGGGCGTCTCGGCGCGCTCGTAGCTGAAGGGTTTCATGCCGCCCCTCCCGCGATGTCGGCCATTGCCTCGGCGATGTTCGAATAGGCGCCGCAGCGGCAGATATTGCCGCTCATCCGCTCGCGCATCTCGATGTTGGTGGCTTTCGGCCGCTCGGTCAGGCTGGCCGAGACATGGCTCGGCACGCCTGCCCTGATCTCGCCCAGCACCGCCACCGCCGAGCAGATCTGGCCGGGCGTGCAATAGCCGCACTGATATCCGTCATGCCTGATGAAAGCCGCCTGCATCGGATGCAGGTCGCCCGGCGTGCCCAGGCCCTCGATCGTGGTGACCTTGTCCCCCTCGTGCATCACCGCCAGGGTCAGGCAGGAGTTGATCCGCTTGCCCTCGACGAGCACCGTACAGGCGCCGCACTGGCCATGATCGCACCCCTTCTTCGTGCCGGTAAGCTGCAGATGCTCGCGCAGCGCGTCGAGCAACGTCGTGCGGGTATCAAGCTCAAGCTCCCGACGCTTGCCGTTCACCTCGAGCGAGACCATCATCATCGACGGCGTCGCACGCCGCGGCACGTCCTGCGCCTCTGCCTTGGGAACGGCAGTAAGCGCGGCCGTGGCGGCGGTGACCGCCAGAACGCCGCGGCGGGATATTTCCAGGTCGCCAGCCATATCGGGATTCATCCTCTGCAGAGTCGTGGGAACAGCGAATTCGGACGAGGCACCCCGCGACCGGGGTACCTCTACCGATACCAACGCACGACACCGCCCCGCGATGCGCCGATACGATACCGGACCATATCATCGTGCTTCGCAAGCGGTGGCAATATCATTCTGGCCGGCGATATCAGGCACCGCCGGTCGGCAGGAACCCGGCCTGTGACTTTCCCACCCCGTGCCTCGGCCATAATGTTATCGAGAGGTTGACGCCTCGTGCCTAAGCCATCGCGCCGCCTGCGATTCAATTCATCCCGCTTCGGTGGTGGAATCGCACCGAGTTTCCTCCGCCGCGGTTCGCCCGCAAAAGGAGCAGAACTCGAAGAACAGATTTCGTCTCTCGAGTAACGCCGGATGAAAATACGATGCCACTTGCGAAAATATTTGAAAACTCGTGTAGAAAGATGTCAGTTCGGCTTCCGCTCCGCTATCTTCCGAAGCATGTAACGCAAATGATCCCGGCACCATTATGCAATAGAATCAGCACAGCTCCAAGGAAACGCCCGAATCCGCCTCCCTCGTCGGTGGGTCGCATAAATCCGCGAATATTTACCGGTTTTCCGCAGATCGCCGCATTTCCCAACATGGATTCGTCGCGAATACTGGGCAATTGGTCAGGCGATGCCCCTGCCCCGCACGATCTCGCACCCGACCGCCGCATCCGGATAGATGTCGGGCTTCATCGACCGCACCATCACCTGCGCGACACGGCGGTCGGCGAGGCACAGGGCAGCGACCGCCTCGCACAGGGTCTCCTGAAGATGGAAATGCCGCCCGGCGACCAGCGCCCGGATGTCCGCGCGGATGAAGTCATAGTCGAGCACTTCCTCGATCCGGTCGTCGTGGGGCGACGTCGGATAGTCGACCTCCATCCGTACCGAGACGATCACGCGCTGCGGCCCGGCCAGTTCCTCGGCATGGATGCCAAGGCCCATGACGAGTTCAAGCCCGTCCAGGATCGTGGTGAAGCGCACGCCCTCAGCCATGCACCGGCTCGAATGCCCGGCGCGTCTCGAACATCACGTCACCGTCACGCGGCAGGAAATGCTGGCCATTGTCCACGAAGATATTCTGGCCGTGGATTCCCCGCGCGGTCAGCAGGAATTCCACCGCCTCGGCGATCGACGCCACATCGACCGGACGCCGCAGTAAATTTTCGCTCGCCACCGCGCGGAACTCGGCGTCGCTCTGGTCAAAGCTTGGCAGCGACAGCCCCGGCGACACGGCATTGACCCGGATGCGCGGCCCAAGCGCCTGGGCAAGCATCCCCGTCGCGCCGCCAAGCGCGATCTTGCCGCAGCTATACGAGAAGAAATCGGGATTCGGATTGGCCAGCTTCTGGTCGAGGATGTTGACCACCGCCCCGGCCGCCAGATCCTCCTGCGCCGCCAGCGCCGACGCAAGCAGCACCGGCGCGTCGAGGTTCACCGCCGCATGGCCGCGCAGCATCGCCGGGTCGATCGACGGAGGACGGTCATAAGTGAAGAGCGACGCATTGTTGACCACGGCGCCTAGCGGCCCGCCGAACGCCGCCCGGGCCTCCGCCACCAATCGCGCCGGCGTTCCTGCCGCCGCGAGATCGCCCATCAGCACGCAGGCGCCCGGCAGTTCAGCCGCCAGCGCCTCGGCTTCTCCCGCGGAATGATGGTGATGGACAGCGACCCGCCAGCCACGCGCGCCGAGATGCCGCGCGATGGCAGCGCCGATCCGCCGCGGCGCGCCTGTCACCAGCACCGTCCGCACCGTCTCCCGCACCGCTCAATATCCCATCAGCGCGAGCACTTCCTTGCGGCTGCGGTCGTCCTCGCGGAACACCCCCATCATCCGGCTCGTCACCATGGAGACCCCCGGCGTCCGCACGCCCCGCGCCGTCATGCAGGCATGGCTCGCCTCGATCACCACGGCGACGCCGACCGGCTTGAGATTCTCCCAGATGCAGTCGGCCACCTCGGCGGTCAGCCGCTCCTGCACCTGAAGCCGCCGGGCAAAGGCATGGAGCACGCGCGCCAGCTTCGAGATGCCGACGACGTAATTGCCCGGCAGATAGGCGATATGCGCCTTGCCGATGATCGGCGCCATGTGATGCTCGCAATGCGACTGGAACGGGATGTCCTTCAGCAGGACGATCTCGTCATACCCGCCCACTTCTTCGAAAATGCGCGACAGATGATGCGCGGGATCGTCGCCATACCCCGAACAATATTCCTTCCACGCACGCGCCACGCGCTGCGGCGTGTCGAGCAGCCCTTCGCGCGTCGGATCGTCGCCCGACCATCGAATCAGGGTGCGTACCGCCTCCGCTACGTCGTCCGGCACTGGTATCTTGGGCGTTTCGGTGACGAGGTCGCCGTTTTCGTGCCCGTCAGGGTGATGTTCAATACTCATTTCTTTAGGCCTTATTCGAACCTGACGTTACGGCAATCTCGCTTTGTGCGATCTCAGTTCGATTCCGAAACTGTCTCATTTGGGCAACAACTGTGCAACCCCGCTGTTTTCCTTCGATTCCGCCATTGACGACCGATTCACCTCGACGCAGAATTCGCATACCTTGATTACGAACAATGCTCAGTTGGCATAAGACCGGCGGGCTGGCCAAGAGGGGACGTCACCATGAAGAAATTCGAACTGCTTGCCGCGTCGGCCATCGCATTGCTCTACGCCACCCCCGCGCTGGCGCAAAGCACGCCCGCCCCCGCCGCCCAGGACGGCGCGCTGAACGACAGCGACGACATCATCGTCACCGCCACCAAGCGCGAACAAACGCTGCAGGACGTGCCGATCTCGGTGTCGGTCACCAGCAGCGCCACGATCGAGAAAGCCCAGATCCGCGACCTGATCGACCTTCAGTCGGTCGTGCCGTCGCTCAAGGTCGCTCAGTTCAACGCGGCCGGGCAGACCAACTTCATCATCCGCGGCTTCGGCAACGGCAACGGCAATGACGGTATCGAAAGCTCGGTCGGCGTGTTCGTCGACGGCGTCTATCGGTCGCGCTCAGCCTCCGCGCTTGACGATCTGCCCGAGATCGAACGCGTCGAGGTGCTGCGTGGCCCGCAATCGACCCTGTTCGGCAAGAACGTGTCGGCCGGTGCGATCAGCATCGTGACCAAGCGCCCCTCCTTCGAATGGGGCGGCAAGGCCGAGATCAGCGTCGGCAATTACAGCCAGATGCAGACCAGGGCGACCATTACCGGCCCGCTCACCGACAGCCTCGCTTTCCGCGTCTCGGGCAGCCTCAACGAGCGTGACGGCTATTTCAAGAACCTGACGACCGGCAGCGACGTCAACAACCGCCATCGCTGGTCGGTTCGCGGCGATATCCTGTTCGAGCCTTCGTCGGACTTCTCGGTCCGCATCATCGGCGACTACAATTTGATCAAGGAAGTGTGCTGCGGCGTAACCTCGATCTACAACGGCCCTGCCACCCAGGCGATCAAGGCCCTCGGCTTCGCCGTGTCGGACACGACCAAGATCTTCGACCGCAACGTTATCTTCAACACCGATCCGTATAACCGCATCGTCGGCAAGGGCGTTTCGGGCCAGGTCGACTGGAACATCGGCTTCGCGAAGCTGACCTCGATCACCGCCTATCGCAACCAGATCAACCAATCGAACCAGGACATCGACTTCACCGCCGCTGATATCGCCAACAACATCACGGCCAACAACGCCAAGACCTTCACCCAGGAATTCCGCCTGGCGTCGAACGGGGATGGCCGGTTGAGCTGGCTGGTCGGCGGTTTCTATCAGGACGAAAGGCTCACCACCGGCCGCGACATCCGCTTCGGCAAGGATGCGCGCGCCTTCGTCAACGCACTTTCGGGCGGACTGATCACTGGGCTTGAAGCTCTGCAGAATGCAACCAACCCGTCGATCATCCCGGGCGGCACCTATTTCACCCCCGGCCAGGGTATTGCCGACAACTACAAGATGAAGCAGCGGTCCTATTCGCTCTTCGGCCAGGCCGATTTCAAGGTAACCGACCGGCTGACCCTGACGGGTGGCATCGCCTATATGAACGATCGCAAGGCCGTGGTTTCGAACGTCGTAATGAACGACAAATTCTCCGCCTTGAACCTGGAGAACGTCCCCGGGCTTGGCTTCCTCCCGTTCGCCGCGCTTCCGGCGTCACTCTCCGGTTGCTTGCTGCAGAAGGGCTTCAATCCGGCATCGACCGGGGGACGCGTTCCGGTGAACCTGTTCGGTGCCAGCCTTGGCGCATCGCTGCCCGGCCCCGGCTCGGCGCCGTGCCCCGGTTCGCTTGGGGGCACCAATCCCTTCGCCCTGAACGCTTTGCAATTCTTCTACGCCAACACAACCAATCACGGGCCCGTCAATTATCCGAACGCCAATGAATCCGGCATCTTCAAGGGCGACAAGGTCACCTATGCCGCACGCGCCGCCTATGACCTGGATTTCGTGAACGTCTATGTCAGCTATTCGACCGGCTGGAAGGCAAGCGCGGTCAACCTGTCGTCCGACAGCCGCCCGCCACTGAACGGGGTCGGCCGGTCGGCCGCGCCTGAGGAAGTCACGGTCTATGAAGCCGGCGCCAAGGCGAAGTTCCGCGGCGGCTATTTCAACCTCGCGGTGTTCAAGCAGTCGATCAAGGGCTTCCAGTCCAACGCCTTTACCGGCCTCGGCTACAGCCTGGTCAACGCCGGCAAGGAATCAGTCCGCGGCTTCGAAGTGGACGCTGCCTACAGCCCGGTCTCGGCCCTCGCCCTCACCGGCTCGGTCACTTACCTCGATCCGAAATATGACTCCTTCACTGGCGCCCCGTGCGTGAACTACGATACCACCCGGTGCCCGATCAATCCGGCGACGGGGCTTCGTCCGTCGTTCCGCGATCTCTCCGGCCAGAAGCCGGCGGGCATCCCGACCTGGAGCTTCTCGACCTCGGCCACCCTGTCGCACAATCTCACGAACGACGTCAGCGCCTATCTCCGCGGCGAATATAATTATGCCAGCAAGTTCCAGCTCACCGAGACCACGCCGCCGGACCTGTCAACCTATGGGCAGAACACGATCAACGCCAGCCTCGGGTTCCAGAGCAAGGCCAACAAGCTCGAGCTGATGTTCTGGGTGCGCAACCTCACCCAGGACAATTACCTGATCTCGACCTTCCCGACGGTGGCGCAGGACGGCAGCTACAGCGGCTATCCGAACCAGCCGCGTACTTTCGGCGGGACGCTCCGCAAGAGCTTCTGATACCTCCTTGCCCCTGTACCGGCCGGCGCGCCGGGGGAAACGCCCCCTTTTCCAACCGGAAGAGGGGGTTTTTCCGTCCCTCCGACCCCGAAACGCCGCCTTGTCGTCGCATCCCGGTCGAAAACCGGCCCATCCGTGCCCGCAAGGAGGGGGATTAGCGCATTGTAAGGAGTGACAATCCCAAAAAGGCGGCGCACAAGCGAGAGACGCTGAAGCAGGCGTGAAACCGATGTCGACATGAACGACACATCAGGAAGGACATTTTATGGCGAAAGAACCCACGGCAGCTCCCAAGACCGGCGGCATCCATGCGCCTGTGCAGCCGTCCCCGGAGCTGGGCGCGATCGTCGGCAACGACAAGCTGCCGCGCAGCCAGGTGATCAGCAAGGTATGGGACTATATCAAGTCCAACAACCTGCAGAACCCGGCGAACAAGCGCGAGATCCTCGCCGACGACAAGCTCAAGAAGGTGTTCGGTCGTGACAAGGTCACGATGTTCGAGATGAACAAGTACATCGCACAGCACGTCAAGGCGTAAGCGCCCCGAGGAGCCACTCCGGCGGGCACCGCTTGCGCAAGCGATGCTGGTGCCCCCGAGTGGACTCGAACCACCGGCCTGCGGTTTAGGAAACCGTCGCTCTATCCTGCTGAGCTACGGGGGCGCGAGCCGGGTCGTAGAGATTGGCCCTTCACGGGTCAATCGCGCAGGAAGCCCTCGCGCAATTACCGCTTCAGTTGATCGCTTCCGGCGGAACCACCGGAAATGGCAGCGGCGCGATCGCCACGCCTTCGTCGGCCAGGGCTTTGGCCTCGCCGATCGTCGCTTCGCCATGGATCGGCGCCGGATCGGCATCGCCGGCATGCATCGCCCGGGCACGATCGGCGAAGGCCCGGCCGACCCATTCGGATTTTTCGAGAGCCCTGGCCTGCGCCTCGGCAAGGGCCCGGATCGCCGCCTTCATCGCCGCGGGTGTCGGGGCCTCGGTCGCGGTCACGGGCGCGTCCACATCCTTGCGATTGCCCTTGGCCGGGATATTCGGCGCCATCACCGCCTTGCCGATATCGACATCGCCGCACAGCGGGCACGACAGCAGCCCCCGAGCCCGCTGGTCCTCGAACGCGCCGCTCGAGGCGAACCAGGCTTCGAACACATGCTCGCCCGAACAGCGCAGGTCGAAGACGATCACGACGCCGTCTCGACCGCCGGGATCGGGCGCCGATGCGCCAGCACCGGAATGCGCTCACGGACATCGGCGATGCGCGCTGGGTCGATCTCCGCAAAGCCGAGCCCAGGCTCCTCGCCCATGTCGAGCAGCACCTCGCCCCAGGGATCGATCACCAGCGAATGACCATAGGTCGCCCGGCCATCCTGGTGTACGCCAGTCTGCGCCGCCGCGACGACGAAGGCCGCCGCCTCGATCGCGCGGGCACGCAACAGGATATGCCAGTGCGCCGCGCCCGTCGGCCGGGTGAAAGCGGCCGGTACCGCGAGAATGGTCGCCCCCGCGTCGCTCAGCGCGCGGAACAGGTCGGGGAAACGCATATCATAGCAAATGGTGAGCCCGATCTGTCCGACCGGCGTATCGACCACCACCGCGCCGCTGCCCGGCGTATAGGAGGCCGATTCACGCCAGCTTTCGCCCGTCGGAAGATCGACATCGAACAGATGAAGCTTGTCGTAGCGCGCGCGGATCGCGCCCTGCGGATCGATCACATAGGCGCGGTTGGCAAGCTTGCCATCATCGCTGCGCACCGCGAGCGAGCCGAGATGGACCCAGATACCCTGCTCCGCCGCTGCCTTGCGCACCGCCGCCAGCACGGCATCATCCGCCTCGGCCCGAAGATGGCTCGCCGCCCTGGCGCGATCGCTGTCGAGCAGGCCCGACATCTCGGGCGTGAACAGCATCGCGGCACCACCCTTCGCCGCTTCAGCGATCGCATCGGTGATGACGCCCGCATTGGCGGCGGGGTCGATCCCCGTCGTCATCTGGAGAAGCGCGATCCTCATGCCGCGAGCAACGCGTCGAGCTTGCCCTCATGGTCGAGCGCGGCGAGATCGTCAGATCCGCCGACATGCTTTCCGTCGATGAAGATCTGCGGGACGGTGCTCCGGCCATTCGCGCGCTGCAACATCTCGGCACGCTTCGGACCGCCCATGGTGATGTCGAATTCCTCGACCTCGACGCCCTTGCTTTCGAGCAGGCGCATCGCTCGCGTGCAATAGGGACAGAAAGCCTTGGTGTAGATTTCGATCTTTGCCATGATTCCGAAATGTGGGCGGCCCGGCCGCTTGTCAATCGTCAGCAGCCGGATCGAGCACTCGTGCCCAACACAGGATAGCGACGCTGGCGGCGCCTGCCTGAAGCAGCGATCGTGTACAGGCATCGCTGGTCGCCCCGCTGGTATGGATATCGTCGACCAGCACCACCGACTTGCCGCGCACCCTTTCGCGGGCGTGGGCCGGGATATGAAAGGCCCCGGATACGGTCTTCGCCCTGCCCCGCGCGCCCATCCCGCGCAAGGGTGGCGTAGATCGGACACGCTGAAGCAGCATGGGGTCGTTCGCGACACCCGATGCCCGCGTCAGCGCCCGGGCGATCAGCGCCGCCTGG
Organism: Sphingomonas sp. QA11; assembly: GCF_028473665.1. GTDB lineage: Bacteria > Pseudomonadota > Alphaproteobacteria > Sphingomonadales > Sphingomonadaceae > Sphingomonas > Sphingomonas phytovorans. The sequence goes on from NZ_CP098774.1 coordinate 2,312,289, forward strand.
TTGAATCCGCGCGACCAGATACGCCAGCGATGAAGCGGAACCGGCACGAGCAGTTCAGCACCCTCCGGCATCAGCCGTGCCATCTGCCGGGCAACCGTCTCGGCAAAGGCGGTGCGCCCGCCATATTTGAGTCGCAGCGCAACGGTGCGCGCGACATCACCATAGGCAACGGCGGCACGAACGCCGGCATGACGCGGCGGCTGCCGATGGCATGGGGCACACAGCGCGCCGGGCCCACGATCATAGGCGAAAGGGGCGTTGCATGCCGCACACCAGGGCGGGCCGAGAAAGCGCAATTTTCCCCAACAGGCCGAGCAGAAGCGATGGTCTTCCCCTGTCACCGCGCCACAACCGGGGCAGCGCGGCGGCAGCGCGAGATTGGCGACAACACGCAACGGATCGAGAAACCGCGCCACACACCCTTGTCGCGCCGCCCGTCCGGCGGCACAAGCCTGCGCGGTGAGCATCCCTGATATCTTCGACCGCACCGCACGACGCCGACGCCGCGACCGCGCCGCCGCCAGCTTCGCGGAATATGATTTCCTGCGCGCGGCGATGCTCGACGGTATCCAGGAACGGCTCGCCGCGGTGACGCGCGGCTTCGATGACGTGCTTGATCTCGGCTGTTTCGACGGGACATTTCCGGCGGCCGGAAGGCACATCGTCCGTTGCGACGCCGGTTTCGCCTTTGCTCGTGCCACGGACGGCGTGCAGGCCGATGAGGACCGGCTGCCCTTCGCCGACGGTTCGTTCGATCTGGTCGTTTCGGCGGGCGTGCTCGACAGCGTCAACGACCTCCCCGGCGCGCTGACGCTGATCCGGCGCGCGTTGCGACCCGACGGGCTGTTCCTCGCTGCCTTTACCGGCGCGGGGACTCTCCCGGCTCTTCGCGCCGCCTTCCGCGAGGCGGAGCGCGACCGGCCCGCCGCGCGTATTCATCCGCAGATCGACGTGCGATCAGCCGGCGATCTGCTGGTCCGGGCAGGCTTCGCGCTGCCCGTCGCCGATGTGGAATCGCTGAACGTGCGTTACGGCACGCTCGGCAAGCTGCTGGGCGACCTGCGCGGCATGGCCGCGACGAACCTGCTGGTCGGCCGTACGCCACTTCGCCGCGATACGCTGGGCCGCGCCGCCGATGCCTTTGCGGCGCAGGCTGACCCGGATGGTCGCACATCGGAGCGTTTCGAGATCATCTTCCTGACGGGTTGGGCCCCTGCCCCGTCCCAGCCCCAACCGGCCCGGCGCGGCAGCGCCACGACATCACTGGCAGATGCGCTCAAGCGCATGCCGCCCAAAGCCGACTAGCCGATCATTCCATCACCAGAACCCCGGGCGAGCATCCGCCCGATCGCGTCGAACAGCGAATCCATCGCGACGGGCTTGAACAACACCTCGTCGGCTCCCTCCGTCAGGCAGCGCTCGCGCAGGTCGATCGCGGTATCAGCGGTCACCACGATGATCGGCAGCTTGCCCTTGGCATCATTGCGGCTTCGAATGTGCCGGATTGCCTCAAGCCCATCCATTCCGGGCATACGCAGGTCGACAAGGATCATGTCGAAGTCCTGGTCCTCGATCATCTGCAGGCCGATCTCGCCGCTTTCGGCGCCAACCATCGATGCCCCGGCCACGTCGAGCATGTCCTTCACGACCCGCCGATTCATCGAATCATCCTCGATAAAGAGGACGTTCATGACCTGAACGCCGGGGCGCTGGCCGTTTGGAGGGGAAATGGAACCATATTGGATGTCTCTATCGGATCATGCCGCGCGCGTTACAAGATGGCCGGCGTTGCCCGTGTCGCTTTTGTCCAATGGGAAAAGCGTCTCGGCCAATGCCGTGCCGGCGATCGGCTTGGCAATCACGAGGGTAATGCCAGCCTTGAGAAATTCGGTGCGCTTTTCGTCGCTCGGCGCTGGCCAGAGCAGCGCGGAAACAGCCCCAGAGTCAGTTGCCGCGGCGGCCAGTGTCGTCAGCGCGGAGGATGTATCTTCGCTAGCCTTCACCGTTGCATCGTCGATCAGCAATCGCGATACGCCGCCGGCAGCCAGCAGAGCGACCGCCTCGTCAACGGTAGCAGCAAAGAGCACATTGCCTGCACGGCCCTCCAGAAAGGCCCGCAGCATGCTGCGCGAGATGGGATTGCGATCGAGGATGATCAGCGCCCCCGCTCCTGGCATTTCCTCGACCGCTTCCGCGGCCACGGCGTGGACCAGGGGCAAATCCAAGGTGAAGACTGATCCTTCGCCCACCTGGCTGCGGACGGTGACGTCGCCATCCATCGCACGCGCAAGGTTGCGGCAGATCGCAAGCCCCAGCCCGGTACCCCCGAATTTGCGCGTTGTTCCCGCATCGACCTGCCGGAAGGATTCGAAGATGATCTCGTTCTTGTCCGCTGGAATGCCGATACCGGTGTCGGCAACCTCGATCTTCAATCTCGGCCCGCCCGCATCCTCGCTGGCGAAGGCGCGCACCCGCACCGATCCCTTTTCAGTGAATTTCAGGGCATTGGAGAGGAGGTTGAAGCTGATCTGGCGCAATCGGGCGGCATCGCCCTCGATCCGGTCCGGACAATCGGCGAGATCCAGCGCGAAGGTGATACCCTTCCCCCGCGCCTGCTCTTCCCACATGCGAGAAACCTCGAGCAGCGTCGCCTTAAGATCGAACGGCTCGCGCTCGATCGTCATGTTGCCGGTCTCCATCTTGGCGACATCGAGAATGTCGTCGACCAGCGCGCGCATGCTGAGCCCCGCGCCGTGCACCACCTCGATCCGGTCGCGGGTCGGCTCGTCAAGCTTGCGATCGGCCAGCATCACCTGGGTCATGCCGAGAATGCCGTTCAGCGGCGTGCGGATTTCATGGCTCGTGGTCGCGAGGAATTCGGTCTTGGCGGCGAGCGCCTTGCCCAGGGCACTGTTGGTCGCGGCGAGATCGATATTCGCGGCGCGTACTTCATTGCGGCTGCGCCGGATCGTGACGAGGCCGAAGGCGAGCATCGAAACGATGATCAGCGTGGCGACACCCGCGCCGATGAAAACGACCCGCTGAGTCTCGGCGCGCGCCTGCTCCGCCTCGTATTTGCGCTGGGCCTCGGCGGCCTGCAGCTTGGTGATCTTCAGTTCCTGATTGGCGAAATCGAAGCGCGCGGCGGCAAGCGCCGTATTGGTGGAAGCGGCCAGCGTTGAAGTCTGGTCGTCGAGGCGCTTCAACGCCTCGAGATGGACAAGCGCCTCCGCCTGCCTTCCCGTCTTTTTGAACAGGTCATAGGCGGTCTGATGCGCTTCGCGGAACGCCAGCGTGGTCGTGCGCAGGTCGACGCCGGCGAAGCTGCGCTCAATCAATGCCGTCGCACGGCCGAGATCGCCGTGCTGAAGCGCTGCTTGCGCCGCCAGCCCCAGATCCTGGCTGTCCGTTGGCATATCCGCCGCGCGTGAGACCCGCGCCACGTCGGCGATGGTCTGGTCCGCGGCGGCAAGTTTGCCGGTGGCGAGCTGCGCACGGGCGATATTGCGAAGGATCTGCACTTCGCGGCCGGGGCTCTTCATCGTCCGCGCCAGCGCCAGCGCCTCGTTGAATTGCTTCTCCGCCTCGGCGAAACGGTCGAGCTCCTTCAGGCAGACGCCGCGATTATTATAGATGGCAAGCAGCAGCGACGGGTCACCGCGATAGACCTCCATCGCCTGGCTCGAATAGCGCAGTCCGTTCGCATAGTCCTTCGCCTCCTGATACAGGAGCGCGATGCTCAGCAGCGCGACCGCCCGACTTCGCGTCTCGCCGAGATCGCGGAACACCGCATGCGCCGCCTGGTAATCGGCGAGCGCCGCCGCGACATCGGCCTTTGCGGTATGCAGGCCACCACGTGACAGCAGGATATCGCCCTTGAGCTTGGTCGGCGCTCCACCGCCGGCAACCGCCGCATAGGCGCGATCGATCAGAGGCTGGGCCTGGCCGAGGTCGTTCAGGCGAAGATAGGCCTCCCCCTGGAGCCATTGGGCGGTCGCAACGGCAATGATCCGCCGGCGGCCGTGCAATGTCCGGGCCTCTTCCTCCGCGGCCTTGGCCCTTTCGATCGTCTTGCCCGGATCGACGAGCATCATCGCCTTGGCGTCGGCCACCATCGAGTCGAAGCGACTCCCTCCGTCCATCACCGGCATGGCAGCCTGCGCCCGCACCGGGGCATTCACGCCCGTCATCGCCAGCGCGATCAACGCAGCGGCCATCAAGGTACGAAGAGTGGACCCCATCATCGCGGGCAGTTTGAACGGAACATGTTAAATACGCGCTAAGGGATTGAGTCGGTGCCGCGCTCAGGCGCTCTTCCAGAAGCTCGCCGGGCGGCGGAACATCGCATGGCCCGGGTCTTCCGGGGTACGTGCCTTGTCGTCGCGCAGGAACTGACGGAACGCGTCGATCGAGACTGGCCGGCTGATCAGATATCCCTGCACCATGTCGCATCCCATCACGCTCAGCAGCGCCATCGCCGCCTGTGTCTCGACCCCTTCCGCTGTCACTTCCATCTCCAGCGCATGCGCCAGATCGATGGTGGAGCGCACGATCAGCGGGTCGCGATTGCTGCTCGTCAGTTGCAGCACGAACATCTTGTCGATCTTCAGCTCCTTGGCCGGGAGCTGCTTCAGATAGGCCAGCGACGACAAGCCGGCCCCGTAGTCGTCGATCGCGATGGTAATGCCGACATCGGCAAACGCCTGCAGATTGAAGATCGCGCTTTGCGGATCGCGGATCACCGAGGTTTCGGTGATCTCGAATCCGATCCGCGCACCGCTTTCGCGTACCTTGGCGCAGGCAAGCTTCACAAAGCGCACATCGGCGAGCAACTGGCCCGAAATATTGATGAAGATGGTCAGATCGTTGCCGTCGGTCGCGAGCAGCCTCTGGTCGGCGATCACCTGATCGAGGGTCCAGAGAGTCAGCGCGGAGATCTCGCGGGCCTCTTCCGCCACGGTAATGAAATCGCCCGGGAGGATCAGCCCGCGCGTCGGATGCTGCCACCGCACCAGCGCCTCCGCGCTCGCGATCTCCTGGCGGCGGACATGCACCTTTGGCTGATATTGAAGGAACATCTCCCCGTTCTTGATCGCGCCGGGCAGTTCGCGGGTAAGGGTCAGCCGGTCGAAGGCCGGCGTGCCCGCGGAGAGATCCCGGATGACGGCATGCGCCTCGCTGCGGGCCTGCTCCAGCGCACTCTCTGCCTCTTCGGCGAGCCGCACGTCTTCAGCATTGCCGACCGGCGCGGCAGCGGCACCAAAGTGCATATTAAGTCGATGCTGCTCCCCGTCCAGATCGAGCGGCAGATCGAAATCAGCGGTGAGGCAGCCAAGCGCGGCAGCAAGGTCAGTCAGCGAATCGCCCTCGAACGCGATCTCGACGATATTGCGCCCGACCACAGAGATGCGGGCATCAGCCAGGCTAGCATCTACCCGATCGCTGACGTCGATTGGCAACCGGTCGGCCCGCGACCTGCCGAGGTGGCGGCGCAATGCCGCGAAATTGGCGATTTCGGCAAGACAGAGGAATTGCCACGCCTTGGGCAAGGGCGGCAGCGTCTCGTCCGGGCCATCAAGCGCCATGGCGGCGCGGTCGAGCAATTGCCGCCGATGTTTCTCGAATCCGCTGATACCGCCCGGTGGGGCTTCCGCGCGCGGTGCGGCGACACCGCTTTCCTCGCCCGCGCGGTGGCGAAGGGCAGCGGACATTAGCCGCCGCGTACCGCGCCCCCTGGGTCCCCCTGTCGGGCCATATCTACCTGAAGCGCGCGCCATCGTTGTGAGCGGTAGCAGCTGACCGCTGAAGGAACTCTTAAACCTCCTGCGGCCGGCACGGAAACCCACGGGAATCCGATTGCTTTATCCCTAATTTTCCGTTAAGAAATTCACGCGCTCGCCTGAGTGCACAAGGGAGAAAGCTAGTGCTTAAGTTCATTATCGCGCTGATCTACGGCGAGGGCATCCGTCCCTGGTAAACCAGTCCATCGACCCGATACCTGGCCGAAATAACCTGTCTTAATAGAGGGTTGGCTGGGGATCGGGTCGATACGACCTGGCCCCTTTTCTCAAGCACGCAACGCGGATCGCCCCAGGCCTTGAAAGCCGCGATCACTTCCGCAGTCCCGATTCGGGACTTACCGATTTTGGTAAATCATTTTCTCAGATAGCTCCGAATTGGCGGCGTTTCCGCCAGGAGCACATCCGGAAATTTCAAGAAAATTTGATACGCGAGACATCGCGGGACACGGCGCCATGCCGTGACGGGGTCGTGGAGCGGGGTGCGGAAGCGCAACGCGCGCCCGCTACCCGGCCACCATAGTTGAAAGAGTCAGGCCGTGACGGCCTCTCGGGCCGGTTCGGCCGCCTGCCGGCGCGGCACCGGGTTCGAGAACTCCATTCCGTCATCGACCGAACCGAACCGCAGCGAGACGATGTCCTTCGCGTAATTCTGATAAAGCTTCCAGGGCTTCTTGTTGCCCTGTTTCGGGAATTTCTCCATCGCCCGGGTCACATATCCGGAGGTGAAGCTCAGGAACGGCTCTGGCGTCAGCACGTCATCGCCGACCCGTGGTGTCGCCTGGCGGAGACCACGCTTCTTCATCGTGTTGAGCAAGCGGCAGACATAAGCGCAGGTTAGGTCTGCCTTCAACGTCCAGGACGCATTGGTATAGCCGAAGGACGAGGCCATGTTCGGCACGTCGCTATACATCATGCCCTTGTAGTTGAACGTCTTCGACAGATCTACCGGCGCGCCGTCGACACTGAACACCACGTCGCTCAGCAGTTGCAGCTCAAGTCCGGTCGCGGTGACGACCACATCGGCGGCAAGGTCGGCGCCCGAGGCAAGCCTGATCCCGCCCGGCGTGAAGCGTTCGATCGTATCGGTGACGACCGAGGCCTCCCCCTTCTTGAGCGAGGCGAACAGGTCGCCGTCGGGCACCAGGCACAGGCGCTGGTCCCAGGGATTGTAGCGCGGCGTGAAATGAGTGGCGATGTCGTAGTCCGGCCCCAGTTCCGTCCGGACCATCTCGAGCAGCCGCGCCTTGGTCTTTTCCGGCCGCTTGCGCGCCAGATTGTAGAAGAACATCTGGAACAGCACGTTGCGCCACCGGGTGATGCCATAGGCGGTCATCGCCGGCAGCTTGCGGCGCAGCCAGTTGGCGAAACTGTCCTCGGCCGGACGCGACACGACATAGGTGGGCGATCGCTGCAGCATCGTCACATGCGCTGCCTTCTCGGCCATCGCGGGCACCAGCGTCACCGCGGTTGCGCCGCTGCCGATTACCACGACCTTCTTGCCGGTATAGTCGAGATTCTCGGGCCAGAATTGCGGGTGGACGATGCGGCCCGCAAAGTCTTCGGCGCCGGGGAAATCGGGCGTGTGGCCGCGGGCGTAATTATAATAGCCGCTGCACATGAAGAGGAAATTGCAGGTGAATTGGACCGGACCATCCGGCCCGTCCGCCTCGACCGTCCAGCGTGCGTCGGATGTCGACCAGGCCGCCCGCTTCACATGATGGCGATAACGGATGTGCCGGTCTATCCCGGCCTCTCGCGCGGTGTCATTCACATACTTCAGGATCGAGGGTCCATCGGCGATCGCCTTCGCCTCGGTCCAGGGGCGGAAGGAATAGCCCAGGGTATACATGTCGGAATCGGAACGGATGCCGGGATAGCGGAACAGGTCCCAGGTCCCGCCCAACGCTTCGCGGCCCTCCAGAATCACATAGCTGCGATCGGGGCTCAGCTTCTGCAGGTGATAGCCAGCACCAATGCCGGAAATGCCAGCACCCACCACGACAACATCGAAATGTTCAACGCCCATGTATCGCTCTCCCACGATACCCGATATTCGATTTTTCGCCAGGAAGCAAAGATCGGTTTCGATCCGCAATGCTTTTTGGGGCACGGATGCGAAGTCCTTCCCCGGCCGGGACGTTCGGACCGGGGAAGTGTAGTAAGCCGCCTGAGCGGCGAAATCAGTTTTTCGCCGCCAAAGCCGCCTGTGCTGCCGCCAGCCGCGCGATCGGGACGCGATATGGCGAGGCACTGACATAATCGAGGCCGATCTTCTCGCAGAAGGCGATGCTTGCCGGATCGCCACCATGCTCGCCGCAAATGCCCAGCTTGATGTCGGGGCGGGTCGCCCTGCCCCGTTCGGCGGCCAGCTCGATCAGCTCGCCCACACCCTCGATATCGAGACTGACGAACGGGTCCTTCGGGTAGATGCCGCGCTCGACATAGGTGGTGAGGAAACGCGCGGCATCGTCACGGCTGACGCCCAACGTCGTCTGTGTCAGGTCGTTGGTACCGAAGGAGAAGAAGGCACCGACCTCGGCGATCTCGCCCGCCTTCAGCGCGGCGCGGGGCAGTTCGATCATCGTTCCGACGAGATACTCGATGGTCCTGCCCTTGTCGGCGAACACCGCCGACGCGGCCTTGTCGACCACCGCCTTCATCAGGTCGAGTTCGCGACGCGTCGCGACCAGCGGGATCATCACCTCGGGGATCGGTGCCGCACCCGATTTCTCCGCCACGGCGACCGCCGCCTCGAAGATGGCGCGGGCCTGCATCTCGTAGATCTCGGGATAGGTCACGCCAAGCCGGCAGCCACGATGGCCCAGCATTGGGTTGAACTCGTGCAACTCCGCCGCGCGGCGCTTCAGCACTTCGACCGCCACGCCCGCCGCGCTGGCGACCTCGGCGAATTCGGTTTCCTCGTGCGGCAGGAATTCGTGGAGCGGCGGGTCGAGCAGGCGGATGGTCACCGGCAAGCCGGCCATCACCTCGAAAAGCTGGATGAAATCGGCGCGCTGTTCAGGCAGCAGCCGGTCGAGCGCGACACGCCTGCCCTTCTCGTCCTCGGCCAGGATCATCTGGCGCACCGCCGTGATGCGAGCCGCGTCGAAGAACATGTGCTCGGTACGGCAGAGGCCAATGCCTTCAGCCCCGAACTCCCGCGCAACCCTTGCGTCGAGCGGCGTCTCGGCATTGGCGCGGACCTTGAGGCGGCGCACGCCATCAGCCCAGACCATCAGGGTGCCGAAATCGCCGGCCAGCTCGGGCTGGACGGTCGGCACGGCGCCCATCATCACTTCGCCGGTCGACCCGTCGATCGTGACGATATCGCCTTCCTTCACCTCACGCCCGCCGACCCGCATCACGCGTTCCTTGGCGTCGATCGAGATCGACCCGGCGCCGGAGACACACGGGCGCCCCATGCCGCGCGCAACCACGGCCGCGTGGCTGGTCATACCGCCGCGCGCCGTCAGGATGCCCCGGGCAGCGTGCATGCCGTGAATGTCCTCAGGCGAGGTCTCGACCCGGATCAGGATGACGCTGTCGCCCGCATTCGAGCGTTTCTCGGCGGTGTCGCTGTCGAAGACAGCCGCACCTGAAGCTGCGCCGGGGCTGGCGGGGAGGCCCTTGGCGATCACGTCGCGCGTCGCGGCGGGATCGAGCGTCGGGTGGAGAAGCTGGTCGAGCGCGGCGGGATCGACGCGGGCGACGGCCTCCTCGCGGGTGATCAGCCCTTCTTCAGCCATGTCGACCGCGATCTTGAGCGCTGCCTTGGCGGTGCGCTTGCCCGACCGGGTCTGGAGCATCCAGAGCTTGCCCTGCTGCACCGTGAACTCGATGTCCTGCATGTCGCGGTAATGCGTTTCGAGCAGGTCGAACACCTTGGCCAGCTCGATGAAGGTCTCCGGCATCGCCTCTTCCATCGACGCCGGCTTGGCGCCGGCTGCCTCGCGGGCAGCCTTGGTGAGATACTGCGGGGTACGGATGCCGGCGACGACGTCCTCGCCCTGCGCGTTGATCAGGAATTCGCCGTAATAGGCCCGGTCGCCCTTGGCCGGATCGCGGGTGAAGGCGACGCCCGTCGCCGAGGTCTCGCCCATGTTGCCGAAGACCATCGCCTGAACGTTGACCGCCGTGCCCCAGCTCGCCGGGATGTCGTTGAGGCGGCGATAGACCTTGGCACGCTCCGACTGCCACGAGCCGAACACGGCGCCGACGGCGCCCCAGAGCTGGTCGTGCACGTCCTGCGGGAAGGGCTTGCCCCATTGCTGGTCGACCAGCGCCTTGTACTCGACCACCAGCGCCTGGAGATCCTCGGCCGTCATGTCGGTGTCGAGGAAATAACCCTTGTCTTCCTTCGCGATTTCAAGAGCTTCCTCAAAGCTGTGATGATCGAGCTCGAGTACGACGTCGGAATACATCTGGATGAAACGGCGATAGCTGTCCCACGCGAAACGCGCATCGCCTGACGTCGCGGCGAGGCCCTGCACCGTCTCGTCATTGAGGCCGAGGTTGAGCACGGTATCCATCATGCCCGGCATCGACGCGCGGGCGCCCGAGCGGACCGAAACGAGCAGAGGATCGGCCGCGTCGCCGAACTTCTTGGCCGTGACGCCCTCGATATGGGCGATGCCGGTGGCGACTTCGGCGCGCAGCCCTTCCGGGAACTGGCCACCCTGGTCATAATAGACGGCGCAGAACTCGGTGGAGATGGTGAAGCCCGGCGGCACCGGCAGGCCGATCGAGGCCATTTCCGCAAGGTTGGCACCCTTGCCGCCGAGCAGATTGCGGTCGCCCTTGCCGCCATCGGAAACACCCCCGCCGAAGCGGTAAACGTACTGCGTCATTCGTCAGTCCTCTGTGTGCCTGGTTTTCGCTGGGGAGGCGAGGCAAAGGGTAGTATATCTGGCGGGGCGAACGTGCGTGCGTCAGCCCTCGATCTTGGAGAAGTCGGCGACCGAGTGGACCGCGTTGCGGACCCGGGCGAGCAGCGCCAGGCGCGCTTTGCGTTTCACCGGATCGGGATCGTTGACGGTCACGTCATCGAAGAACCGGTCGATCGGTCCCCTCAGGCTCGCCAATGCCGCCATCGCCCCCTCGAAATCCTCCGCCCCCACGGCGTCGCGCGCACGCGGCTCGGCAGAATCGAGTGCCGCGACGAGCGCGCTTTCGGCGGGTTCGGGCTCGTAGGACAGCTTTTTATCCTCGGCGGCGGTAAAGCCCTCCTTCTTGAGGATGTTCGCGGCGCGCTTGTAGCCGGCGAGGAGATTGGTGCCGTCCTCGGTGGTGACGAACCCCTGCAGCGCATGAACGCGGGCCAGCAGGCGGACGAGATCGTCCTCGCCGCCGAGCGCGAACACCGCGTCGATCAGGTCGTGGCGTACGCCGGCTTCGCGTTGCTGGACCTTGAGGCGATCGGCGAAGAAGTCGAGCAATTCTGTAGCGTAACGATCCTTGCGATGAATCATTACCACCGCTTCATATACCCAAGACAATGCCTGTTTATCGTACGCCAGCTTTACCGAAAGGCCGTCCTCATTATTAAGAGCTTCAATCCGCGCCATTATACCGCTAGCGTAGGCATCCTTATCAACAGCATCGATCAACCCTTCACTCAACTCAAGAGCTTTAGGGTCTCGTCTGTTCGCATTTTCGAGCAACTGCCCAGCGCGAACCAGAGTCAGCTCTAGAACTGCGGCCCTAACGCCGATCGACAGATCATTAACGCTGCACAACTCTAGATATCCCAGCGCCGCGCGTCGCAAAGCAAATGGGTCTTTAGACCCCGTCGGTTTCATATCACGAGCGAAGAAACAATAGAGGCTATCTAACTTATCCGCCAACGACACTGCCACCGTCACTGGCGCAACGGGAACGCCGTCCCCCTGCCCCACAGGCTTGTAGTGATCGCGGATCGCATCAGCGACCCGGGGGTCTTCGCCCTGGGCGCGCGCGTAATAGCCACCCATCAAGCCCTGGAGCTCGGGGAACTCGCCGACCATCCCGGTGACGAGATCAGCCTTGGCGAGACGCGCGGCACGTTCGGCCATGTCGGCGAGGCTCATTCCCTCTCCCCCTGTGGGAGAGGGAGGGAGGAGCGAAGCGACGGAAGGGTGAGGGGGATGAGGATCGAGACTCGGGCGAGTGTCCCCCTCACCCTTCCCATCGCTTTGCGATGGGCCCCTTCCCTCTCCCACAAGGGGAGAGGGAGAAGAAGTGACAATGCCTTCTTCGACCAGCCAGCGCGCCAGCTTCGCAACCCGCTCGACCTTGTCGGCCACGGTCCCGAGCTTTTCGTGAAAGACGATCTTCCCGAGCTTCACCGCCTGCTCGTCGAGCGGCACCTTGAGATCGGTTTCGTAGAAGAACTTCGCATCGGACAGTCGCGCCGCGATCACCTTGCGATTGCCTTCGACGATCTTTGCACCGCCGTCGACCGCTTCGATATTCGCCGTACAAATGAAGGCGTTGGCAAGCTTTCCTGTATTGTCGCGACAAACGAAATATTTCTGGTTCACACGGGCGGTGAGCTGGATCACCTCCGGCGGAACGCTCAGGAATTCGGGATCGAACCGGCCGAGCAACGGGACCGGCCATTCGGTCAGGCCGGCATTCTCGGCGACCAGCCCCTCGTCCTCGATCAGGTCGAGCCCGGCCTCGGCGGCCAGCGCCGAGGCCCGCTCGCGGATGATCGCGCGGCGTTCGTCCTGGTCCACCAGGACATGGCAGGCGCGCAGCTTCTCGGCATAGTCCGAGGCCGAGCCGATGGTGATGACGCCCGGATGATGGAATCGATGGCCGACGGTCGCCGCGCCCGAGGCGATGCCGGCGATTTCGAACGGCACGACATCCTCGCCGAGCAACGCGACGATCCCCTGGAGCGGGCGGACCCACCTCAGGCTCTCGGTCGAGATGGAGGCATCGCCCCACCGCATCGACTTGGGCCAGGGAAAGGCGCGGACGATCGTGGGGATCGTCTCGGCCAGCACATCGGCGGTGGCACGGCCTGGTTTCTGCGTGACGGCGAACAGAACCTTGTTGCCCTTGCCGTCGTCGCGCTCCTCGAGCTGGTCACGGGTCAGGCCGGTCGAGCGGAGGAAGCCCTCGAGCGCCTGGGCAGGCGCGTCGGCGCGAGGCCCCTTGCGTTCCTCGGCTGTAGCCTCGGTCTGGACGGGCAGATCGCGCGCGATCAGCGCGAGGCGTCGAGGCGTCGCGAAGGTGACGATCGCGTCGGCGCGCAGACCCGCCTTGTCGAGTTCGGCGGCGAACAGACGCGCGAGATCGTCGCGCGCCTTGTCCTGCATGCGCGCGGGGATTTCTTCGGAACGGAGTTCGAGCAGGAAGTCGGTCATCACGCCGTCCACCCGTTCTTGTCCATCCACGCCTGGCAGCTGCCCTTCGCCAGATCGCGCACCCGGCCCATATAGGCCTGACGCTCAGCGACGGAGATCACGCCCCGCGCCTGGAGCAGGTTGAACACATGGCTCGCCTTGATCGCCTGCTCGTACGCCGGGATCGGCAGCTTCGCCTCAAGGCAATTCTCGCATTCGGCGGTCGCCTTGCGGAACAGGTCGAACAGCCGGTCGGTATCGGCCACCTCGAAATTCCAGGCCGACATCTGCTTCTCGTTCTCGAGGAAGACGTCGCCATAGGTCACGCCGTGATCGTTGAACGCGAGATCGTACATCGAATCCTTGTTCTGCAGATACATGGCGAGGCGTTCCAGCCCATAGGTCAGCTCGCCCGCGACCGGCTTGCAGTCGAAGCCGCCCATCTGCTGGAAATAGGTAAACTGAGTCACCTCCATGCCGTCGCACCAGACTTCCCAGCCAAGCCCCCAGGCGCCGAGCGTCGGGCTTTCCCAGTCGTCCTCGACGAAACGGATGTCGTGGCGGGTGAAGTCGATGCCGATCGCGGCCAGCGATCCGAGATACAGTTCCTGCAGGTCGGGCGGGCTCGGCTTCAGGATCACCTGATATTGATAATAATGTTGTCCCCGATTGGGATTCTCGCCGTAGCGGCCATCGGTCGGGCGGCGGCAGGGCTGGACGAAGGCAGCGTTCCACGGCTCCGGGCCGAGCGCGCGCAGCGTCGTCGCCGGGTGAAAGGTGCCTGCCCCCATCTCCATGTCATAGGGCTGGAGGATCAGGCAGCCGCGCTCGCTCCAATAGTCATGGAGCTTGAGGATCATGCGCTGGAAGCTCAGCGGCTCGGTCACGGTCGAGGAAAACCCTTCGCAGATGCGGTAAATCGATGCGCGCCGCTTTGGCGCATGCCCCGAAAAGGGTCAACCGCCACCAATTGACAGCGATCATGGTTTGGGGCGTGTTAACCATATGGCCCGAACTGGTGCGCGGGGGCCGGAAAACGGCTTTGGGGTACGGCGCATCGCTGTGGGGCTCGCGGGAATCGTGTCGCTTATCGTGTCGGTCGCGGGGCCCCTCCCCGCAGCGGCGCAGCGGATCGCCTATCCTCCGATCAGCGAGCCCGGCCTCGTCATCTGGCGCGGGCACAAGGTGGGACCGCCGCGCATCGCCTATCCGATACTGCCGCCCGACGAACGGATCGCGCCGGTCCGCTATGCGCTCGACAGCGTTGAATCAGGCGACATCCCCACCCCCGGGGAAATGCGCGCCGCCGATGCCCGGATCGCGCTGGCGCAGCTGTCGCAGAATTACCGGCCGCGTCCGGCGATCTGGAAGATCGGCGATCGTGATTCGACGATCTATCTGTTCGGCACGATCCATATCCTGCCGCCCGGTTTCCAGTGGCGCAGCCCGACGCTCGACCGGGTGGTGCGCCAGTCAGGATCGCTGATCGTCGAATCGGTTGAGGAGAAGAGCCCGGCCGATGTGCTGGCCGGTCAGCCTGCCCTCGCGCTGCCGCCGCTCAGGACTCGCGTCTCGCCCGATCATCGCGCCGCGCTCAAGCGGTTCACCGACGGGCTCGCCCCGGAAGCTGCCGCGGCGCTTGACGGCATGCCGACCTGGATCGCCGCGGTCGCGATCGGTTATGTCCGCGACTTCCGCGCCGGCGAGATCCCGGGGCCCGGCGCCGACGACTGGCTGACCGACCGGTTCCGCGCCGCGGGCAAGCCGGTCGTGCCGATCGAGGACGGCACCAGGGTCTATGCGGCGGCCAGCGCGATTCCGGAAGCCGAGCAGCGCCGCATGCTCGATCTGGCGCTCGACGCACCGGAGCGGAGCCGGGCCGAACTGCGCGCGCCGATCCACGCCTGGGCCAGGGGCGAGGTCGGGCCGGACTCGGCGCTGACCGTGGACATGCTTGGGTCGAGCGGCAGCGATGCCCTGTCCGATCCCCTGCTGACCAGCCGCAACCGGGCTTGGGCGGAGAGCCTGGCGCAACGCCTGCGCCTGCCGGGCATCGCGCTGTTCGCGGCGGGCGCGGGGCATTTCGTCGGGCCGGGGTCGGTACTCGACCTGCTTCGCCAGCGCGGAATCACGGTAAAGCGGGTGGAGTGACGCCGGGATTGCCGATAAGCACGCGCGATATTCCTTTCGGGACACCTATATGAAGATGCTCGGCAAGCTGATCGCGCCGTTGATGCTGTTGTTCGTGGCGCCAGCCTGCGCCCAGCCCGCCCCCACCCCGACGCCGACGCCGGTGAAAGCGGCGGGCAAGACAGTGGTGCGAAAAGCCGATCCGGCCCTGTGGGTGATCAGGGACAAGGACACGACCATCTATCTGTTCGGCACGATCCACGTGCTGAAGCCGGGCCTGAGCTGGTTCGACGGCGCGGTGAAGAAGGCGTTCGACGCGTCGGGCCAGGTCGTGCTTGAACTGGTGATGCCCGACGCGGCGGCGATGCAGGCGCTGGTAACGTCCAAGGGCATGGCGCGTGACGGCATCGCGCTGACTCAGCGGCTGCCCGAGGCGAAGCGCCCGGCACTCGGCAAGGCGCTGACCGACCTCGGCCTGCCCGCGACCGCCTTCGACACGATGGAACCCTGGTATGCGGCGACCAACCTCTCGCTGCTGCCGCTGATGAAGAAGGGCTATGATGTCACCAACGGGCCTGAACAGTCGATCAGCAAGGCTGCTGCGGCGCAGGGCAAGCCGGTGATCGGGCTCGAGACCGCGGAGGAGCAGCTCAATTTCTTCGACAGCCTTTCGATGCCGGCCCAGGTTGCCTTCCTGTCGAACACGATCGACGAGTTGCCGAAGCTCGATGCCACGATGACCTCGATGGTGGACAGTTGGGCCAGGGGCGATCCCGATGCGCTTGGCAAGACGCTAAACGAGGATCTCAACGCATCGCCCGAAGTGAAGAAGGTCCTGCTGGTCGATCGCAACAAGCGCTGGGCCTATTGGATCAACCAGCGGATGAAGCAGCCCGGCGTGGTGTTCATCGCGGTCGGCGCAGGGCATCTCGCAGGCAACGACAGCGTGCAGGAGCAGCTCAAGGGCTATCGGTTGAACGCGAAGCGGGTGAAATACTGATCTGGCCGCCGCATATTCTCCGTCACCCCGGACTTGTCCGGGGTCTACCGTCCCGCAGACAAGCAGCCGCAGCGCGAGCGGGACTGTGGATGCCGGAACAGGTCCGGCATGACGGAAATGCACGATACCTTCCGCGACGGGCAAAGCTTGCCTCTCACCCCTTGTTCCCCTATAGGCGCGCGCTTCCGGTCAGGGTCATCCCTGGAGGCCTGCCCGGAGATTTGAACCAAGCATATCGGAGACTGCAATGAGCGAACAGCTTACGCTCGCAGCCGAGACGCGTGGACAGGTTGGCAAGGGAGCCTCCCGTTCGCTTCGTCGTGAAGGCCGCGTACCCGCCGTGATCTACGGCAACAAGCAAGACCCCGCCTCGATCCATGTCGAGGAAAAGGCGCTGATGCGCGCCCTGATGACGGGTCATTTCATGAATTCCGTCGTGATGATCGAAATCGACGGCAAGGCCGTGCGCACCCTGCCCAAGGATGTTGCGTTCGACGTCGTCACCGATCGTCCCGTCCATGCCGATTTCCTGCGCATCTCTGAACATGCGACCGTGCACGTCAACGTGCCGGTGGTGTTCACCGATGAAGAGCTGTCAAAGGGCATCAAGCGTGGCGGCGTGCTCAACATCGTCCGTCACGAGCTCGAGCTGATCTGCGACGCGGCCGAGATCCCCGACGAGATCAGCATCTCGCTCAAAGGCACCGACGTGGGCGATTCGATCCACATCTCGAACGTGAAGCTGCCCAAGGGCGTCACGTCGGCGATCGACGATCGCGACTTCACCATCGCCACGCTGGTCGCCCCGTCGGCGCTCAAGTCCGAAGCGATCGAGCAGGCAGCCGAAGAGGCAGCCGAAGCCGAAGCAGCATCTGAAGAGCATGCCGCCGAAGTCGAGGCTGCCGCCGAAGCCGCCGAAGGCGAAGCCTCGGAAGGCTGAACATAAAACGCCCCTCCCCTTCAGGGGAGGGGTTGGGGTGGGGCAGTACCGGGCGACGTCGTTTGCGACTCCCCCACCCCCTGCCCCTCCCCTAAAGGGGAGGGGTGATTTCTAAATGCAGATCTGGGTCGGCCTCGGTAATCCCGGCGCGCAATATGCGCTGCAACGGCACAATGTCGGCTTCATGATCGCCGACACGATCGCCGACCTGCATGATTTCGGTCCGGTGAAAAAGGCCTTTCAGGGCTGGACCCAGGAAGGCCGGATCGGCCCCGAGAAGATCCTGCTGCTCAAGCCCGCGACCTTCATGAACGAAAGCGGCCGCTCGATCGGCGAGGCGATGCGTTTCTACAAGCTCGATGTCGGCGACGTGACCGTCTTCCATGACGAGCTCGATCTCGCACCCTTCAAGGTGAAGGTGAAGACCGGCGGCGGCACCGCCGGGCATAACGGCCTGCGCTCGACCGAGGCGCATATCGGCAATGAATTCCGCCGGGTGCGAATCGGCATCGGCCATCCCGGGCACAAGGACAAGGTCAGCCCCTATGTGCTGGGTAACTATGCCAAGGCGGAAATGGACCCGCTGGCCGACCTGCTCGGCGCGGTGGCGGCCGAGGCGAAATGGCTCGCCGAGGGCAATGACGCCCGTTTCATGAGCGACGTCGCGTTGCGGCTGGGAGATTCGAAATGACGGTGCGCAGCCTGTTCGCGACGCGGCTTTACGAAGGCGTGCTGAACGATGCCGATTTCGTGGCGGAGCTCGACCATGCCTGCCGCGTGCTGGCCGAGGATGACCGTGCCGGGCGCCATTGGTCCAGGGCGAACGGCTATCGCGGCTATACCAGCTACGCGTCGCTCGACGATTTGCCGCAGCGTGATCCGACGTTCGGCGAGCTGGCGAAGCGGCTCAACAAGCATGTCGCCGCGTTTGCGGCCGAGTGCGCGTTCGATCTGGGCGGGCGCAAGCTGAAGCTCGACAGCTTCTGGGTGAACGTGATGAAGCCGGGCGGTACCCATTCGGGTCATATCCATCCGCACAGCGTGGTTTCGGGGACGGTCTATGTGGCGGTACCGCCGGGAGCCGGGCCGCTCAAGCTGGAGGATCCGCGCCTGCCGCTGATGATGGCCGCCCCTACCCGGCTGGACGACGCGCCGGAGGATCTGCGCAGCTTCGTCTATGTCGAGCCGAAGGCGGGCACCGTGCTGCTGTGGGAAAGCTGGCTGCGCCATGAGGTGCCGGCGGGCACCGCGAAGGACGAACGTATCAGCATCAGCTTCAACTATAGATGATCCTGGCGCTGACGCTGGCATTGGGGCAGCGAAACGCCTATCTGGCCGCGCAATCATGAGCGACCCCGCAAGGGCAATGGTCGCGACAATCTGACAAGGAACGAAGATGGGTTTCCGTTGTGGTATCGTGGGCTTGCCCAATGTCGGCAAGTCGACGCTGTTCAACGCGCTGACGGAGACGGCGGCGGCGCAGGCGGCCAACTATCCGTTCTGCACGATCGAGCCGAACGTCGGCAACGTCGCGGTGCCCGACAAGCGCCTCGATCAGCTCGCCGCGATCGCCGGATCAGCCAAGATCATCGAGACCCAGCTCGGCTTTGTCGACATTGCCGGGCTGGTGCGCGGCGCGTCTAAGGGCGAAGGCCTCGGCAACCAGTTCCTCGGCAATATCCGCGAGGTGGACGCCGTCGTCCATGTGCTGCGCTGTTTCGAAAATGGCGACGTGACTCACGTCGAGGGCAAGGTCGATCCGATCGCCGACGCGGAGACGGTCGAGACCGAGCTGATGCTGTCCGATCTGGAGAGCCTCGAAAAGCGCGTGCCCAACTATATCAAGAAGGGCCAGCAGGGCGACAAGGAAGCGAAGATCGCCGCCTCGGTCCTCGGCCAGGCGCTCGAGTTGCTTCGCGAGGGCAAGCCGGCGCGGCTGACCGTGCCAAAGGATGAGGAAGAAGCGCGCGTGTTCGCCCAGGCGCAGCTGCTGACGTCCAAGCCCGTCCTCTATGTCTGCAATGTCGATGAGGGCGATGCGGCGCACGGCAATGCCCTGTCGGCCAGGGTGTTCGAAAAGGCCAGGGTCGAGGGTGCTGAGGCGGTGGTCGTCTCCGCCGCGATCGAGGCCGAGATCGCCACCATGGCGCCTGACGAGCGCGGCGAGTTCCTGTCGGAGCTCGGGCTTGAGGAAACCGGCCTCGCCCGCGTGATCACCGCCGGCTACAAGCTGCTCCATCTCCTCACCTTCTTCACCGTGGGCCCCAAGGAAGCGCGCGCCTGGACGGTCCATGTCGGCGCAAAGGCACCGCAGGCGGCAGGCGAGATCCACACCGATTTCGAACGCGGCTTCATCCGCGCCGAGACGATCGCGTTCGACGATTATGTCGCGTTCAAGGGCGAGGCCGGCGCGCGCGATGCTGGCAAGCTGCGCGCTGAGGGCAAGGAATATGTCGTCCAGGATGGCGACGTGATGCTCTTCCGTTTCAACGTGTGATCACGCGGGTCGGACGGGTGCCCCAATCGCGCCCGACGGCCAGTTACCTGTTGTTCCCGGGAGGCTCACTCGGGCAATAGGCGGCGAATCCCGATGGAGTCGCCCGATGGCCAGCATTCGCCTGCTTCTTGCCGCCCTGCTTGCCGTCGGCGCGTCAGCCTGCGCCGCCGTCCCGCCCCCCGCACCGCTCGCCCAGGCATCGGTCGAGGCTCGCGCACCTGTCACCATCCTCGTCTCGATCGACGGCTTCCGCCCCGATTATCTCGATCGGGGCGTGACGCCGAACCTGACCGCGCTTGCCTCGACCGGCGTCAGGGCGGCGATGCGGCCATCCTTCCCGTCCAAGACCTTCCCCAATCACTGGACGCTCGTGACCGGCCTCCGGCCCGATCGCACCGGCATCGTCGCCAACAAGATGGAGGACAGCCAGCGGCCGGGCGAGGTTTTCGATATGCAGACCGACGACCCTTTCTGGTGGAGCGAGGCCGAACCAGTCTGGGTAACCGCTGAAAAGGCCGGCATCCGCACCGCGACGATGTTCTGGCCGGGATCGAACGTCGCGGTCGGCGGCATCCGCGCGAAGGAATGGCCCAACGACATCACCGGTGGCACGCGGCCGGAGGACTGGCAGCAATTCAACATCCAGGTGAACGGCACCCAGCGAGTCAACGCCGTGCTCGACTGGCTTCGCCGCCCTGCATCCATCCGCCCGCAGTTCGTCACCCTCTATTTCGATACGGTCGATACCGCCGGTCATCATTTCGGCCCTGGTGATGCGCGAACGACGGCGGCGGTCGGTGAGGTCGATGCGGCGATCGGCCAGTTGGTCCGGGGGCTTGCCGGGATGGGCCAGCCGGCCAATCTGGTGGTCGTCGCCGATCACGGCATGGCGGAGACCAGCCAGGACAGGACCATCCCGATCGACCGGATCGCCGATCCCGCGGACTATCGCCTGATCGAGGCGACGACCTATGTCTCGCTCGCCGCCGTGCCCGGCCACGAGGCAGCGCTCGAGGCTTCGCTGCTCAAGCCGCACGACCACCTCACCTGCTGGCGCAAGGCCGATATCCCGGCACGATTTCACTATGGTACCAACCCTCGGGTCCCGCCCTATTTCTGCCTGGCCGATACAGGCTGGGTGGTGGTGAAGACCGCATCCGCCAGGATGAGCGATCGTGGCAATCACGGCTATGACAATATGGCACCGGAAATGGCGGCCCTGTTCATCGCCAGCGGCCCGGCGATCCGCGCGGCCGGCACCTTGCCGAGCTTCGACAATGTCGACGTTGCGCCCCTGGTCAGCGATCTGATCGGACTGCCCCGGGCAACCGGGCTGGACGGCGACGACACGTCGTTCCAAGGAATATTGATCCGCAATCGAGGCAAATGACCATGCAATATTTCGAGGACATCGTGGTTGGGGCGAAGGGCAGCTTCGGCCGCTATGAGGTCACCCGCGACGAGGTGATCGAATTCGCGTCGAAATACGATCCGCAGCCGTTCCATTTGTCCGACGAGGCAGCCGCGACCACGCATTTTGGCCGGCTTTCGGCCAGCGGCTGGCAGACCTGCGCGATGACCATGTCGATGGTCGTGGAGAATCTGAAGGCGAACCGCCAGGCAGGCCTTGGATCGCCCGGTGTCGACGAACTGCGCTGGCTCAAGCCGGTGTATCCCGGCGACGTGCTTCGTTGCGAGACTGAGATCCTCGACAAGCGCGCCTCCCAAAGCAGGCCGGAAATGGGCAGCTATCGCAGCAAGATGACCGTTATCAACCAGGACGACGTCCCGGTGATGACCTTCACCTCGATCGGGCTGATTAGGACCCGGCCCGCCGACTAGGACAGGATGGTCCGCCGCTATCTCAGCGGCGGCGTCCACCGCCGCGATGCTGGCCTCGATTCACACCATAGTCGCGCCACACTGGCCGGATGTCGCGCCGGTCACGATGCCAGTTCTGCGACCGGCCCTGCCAATAGCCGCGCTGACCGTCGTTCCAGCGATGACGGTGGTTGTTGCGGTCATAGACGTAATAGCCGGTGCCCGGATAATAATAGTCGCCATACCAGCCCCAATAGGGGTCGGCCCGATAGCCGCCATAATAGGGGTCCCAGTCGCTATAGCCGGCGGAGATTCCGCCATAGCCATAGCCATCGGTCGCGCAGCCGGAGAGGCCGAAGCCGGCGGCAAGCGCGAGGCCGGCTACGGAAAGCTTGAAAGGTGACATTGACGCAACTCCCATGATGGGAGCGCCGATGTGGTACGGCAGCGGCGCTTCGAAGCGGCGCTTCGATGCGTCATCAACGGAAAAAGGGCGCGACGGTTCCAGTAAACGCCTCCTTCACGCCGCACCAACACGGGGCCGCATGCCCCGGCTCTACGCCTCGCCCTCGTCTGGCACCTCCCGTACGACGACAGAACCGGTCCGGGGGTCGGCGACGATGTCGTCCGAATAGGACGTGCGCACCACCATCCTCCCCTCGCAGTCCGACCACTCCCGTTCGAGATGGTCACGTTCGAGCACATTGTAGAGCGCAATCTGCGCGCGCTTTTGCTCGGCCTCGGCGGCCTTCACCAACTGGGTCCAGCGATGTTGCGCGATCTGGTTGCCCTCGCGCGCCGCTGTCGCCATCGCGCGCAGCACCGCCTCATGCGTCGACAATTCGAGCGTTTTGCCGTCCTCCTCGACCTTCACGCGGCGATAGGCCTCGGCTAGAATCATCTGCCGGCCGGGCTCGGTCGATCCAGGCAGCCGATCCCCCAGCGCCCCGGTCGCGCGCGGCCTTCCCGCGGGGTTACCGGACTGTCCCTTGCGGAATCGATGCTCGACCGGCGGATTGCCATATCCGGTCGCCTTTGATTCAAGCTTGCCCGTTGCCATGCGACGACTCCTTCCATGATGATGCTCGCGCCGCACAAACCCGAATCCGCCGCATGGTTGAATCAAGCCGTGATCCTGCCGGACTCGGGATTTCCCTGTTCCAACCGTCCCGTTCCCTGTTCGGCTTCGACAAATTCCCTGTTTTATAGGAACAGGGAATCTGCCCGCAGCGCATTGGTTTTCCGACATAATTCGACACCTGCCAACGCCGGGCGGACGGGCGGAAATACCAAATTCCCTGTTATTTTCCCTGTTACCACAGCCGGAACAGGGAAATCCTCAAGGTCCGTGGCGGAGCGGAAACCTGTCTACCGACCGGAATATGCCCGGCAGGCGCGCAAGCTTTGCATGCTCGGCGCCGACGAGGCCGGTATCGCCGATTTTTTCGAGGTGGGAATCGAAACCTATGAGGCGTGGCGCCGGCGATACCCCGATTTCGCCGCCGGCATCGCTGCCGGCCGGCGCGCTGCCGACGACCGGGTCGAAGGCTCGCTCTATCAGCGCGCGATCGGTTTCGAACGGAAAAGGAGCAGGACGATCGTACCTGCCCATGCCGAGGAGCCGATCGTCATGATCTGGCGTGAGCGGATTCCGGCGAATGTGACTGCTGCCCTCACCTGGCTCGCAACCCGTCGTCCGGAAACCTGGGGTAAAGCGATGCCCGCAAGGGCCTGCAGATCAATGCCCGTCGAACGCCACCAGCGAGCGAACGTCGATGTCGTCCGCGCGAAGCGCGTCGGCGCCGCCGAGTTCGGGCAGGTCGACCACGAAAGCGGCTTGGGTGACGATCGCTCCCGCCTTGCGCAGCAGCCGAACGGCTGCCCGCGCGGTACCCCCCGTCGCGATCAGGTCGTCGACCAGCAGGACAGTCGCGCCCGGCGTACAGGCATCGGCATGAATCGCGATCCGGTCGGTACCGTATTCGAGCGCATAATCCTCGGCGATCGTCGCACCGGGCAGCTTGCCGTCCTTGCGGATCAGCAGCACGCCCGCGTTCAGCGGGATCGCAAGCGCCGCGGCGAAGAGGAAGCCGCGGGCCTCGATGCCGGCGACCAGATCGACCTTGCCGCCCACCGAGGCCGCCATGCGGTCGATGCTCAGGGCGAAGCCCCGTGCATCGAGCAGCAAGGTGGTGATGTCCCGGAACATGATCCCCGGCTTCGGAAAGTCGGGGATCGTCCGGATCAGAGCCCTGAGATCGTCATTAGCCCGATCGTCATTGGCTCCAACGTCACCGGCGCCGGGCGCCACTGTCTCAGTGCTTAATGTCGCGCCAGACATTCTGATACGCTCCCCAGGCAAGGAAGCAGAAGATCAGCAGGAAGATCACCACGGCGAAACCAGCCGAGTGACGCGCCGTGAGATTGGGCTCGGCCGTCCACACGAGGAACGCGGCGACATCCTTCGCCATCTGGTCGACGGTCGGCTTGGTGCCGTCGAGATACTGCACCTGGCCTTCGCTGGTCAGCGGCGGCGGCATCGCGATGTTCATCGTCGCGAAATAGGGGTTCGCGTGCAGGCCCTCGGGCGTCTTCACGTCCGGGAATTCCTTGATCATCTCGGCCGACTGAGCCTGATAGCCGGTCAGGAGCGAGTAGATATAGGCCGGGCCGTCATGACGCGCCTTGGTCATCAGCGAGAGATCGGGCGGAACCGCGTTGTTGTTGGCGGCGCGCGCGGCGATCTCGTTCGCGAAGGGCGACGGGAAACGATCCGACGGGATGTTCTTGCGGGTCGCGGGCTCGCCGGTATCCGGGTTGATCGAGGGCTGCTCGATGACCCACTGGTTGGCGATCGCCTTCACCTGGGCATCGTTATAGCCGATCTGCTTAAGATCGCGGAACGAGACCTGGTGCAGCGAATGGCATGCCGCGCAGACTTCCTTGAACACCTGGAAGCCGCGCTGCAGCTGCCGGGTGTTCTTCAGATTGCCGAACCAGCCGTTGGAGTCGAGTTCGAGCTCCTTGGGATGCTTGTGCCACTCCGTCGTCTCGATCGACGCGGGCGCCGGATCGGTGATCTGGCTCTGGACAGTCCAGAAGAGAGCCCAGGCGAGTACGGCGACGAACCCGGCGCCGACCAGCATTGCGAGATTGCGGACCATTGTACCTATTGCCCCTTATTCGGCCGCGAGCGCGGTCTGCGCCGACGAACTGCCGCCATGCTTCGCCAGCACCGCCTCGGTGATCGAGTTGGGCAGCGGCGTGGGGCGTTCCGCCCGCGAGATGATCGGCAGGATGATCAGGAAATGCGCGAAATAATAAGCCGCACAGATCTGGCTGAGGATGACGTAGAGCGGCGTCGCGGGCGATCCGCCGCACCAGCCGAGGATCAGGACGTCGACCACCAGGATCCAGAAGAAGGTGCGATAGGTCGGCCGGTAAGTGGCCGAGCGCACCGGCGAACTGTCCAGCCAGGGCAGGAAGAACAGCAGCAGGATCGAACCGAACATCGCCAGCACACCCCACAGCTTCGCCGGGAGGATGAAGTCCGAGGTGAAGGCGCGCAGGATCGCGTAGAACGGCCAGAAATACCATTCGGGCACGATGTGCGCGGGCGTCGAGAGCGAGTTCGCCGGGATGTAGTTGTCGGGATGGCCGAGATAGTTCGGCGCGAAGAACAGCAGCACCGCGAACAGCAGCAGGAACACGCCGAGGCCGACGCCGTCCTTGGCGGTGTAATAGGGGTGGAACGGAACCGTATCCTGCTCGCCCTTCACTTCAACGCCGGTCGGGTTGTTCGACCCCGGAATATGCAGCGCCCAGATATGCAGGACGATGACCGCGGCGATCACGAACGGCAGCAGGTAGTGCAGCGAGAAGAAGCGGTTCAGCGCCGCCTGGTCCGGGGCGTAGCCGCCGAGCAGCCAGATGCGGATATATTCGCCGACCACGGGTATCGCCGAGAAGAAGCCGGTGATCACCTGCGCGCCCCAGAAGCTCATCTGACCCCAAGGAAGCACATAGCCCATGAAGGCGGTTGCCATCATCAGCAGGAAGATGACGACGCCGAGCAGCCAGACCATCTCTCGCGGTGCCTTGTAGGAACCGTAGAAGAGGCCGCGGAAGATATGGATATAGACGACGATGAAGAACATCGAGGCGCCGTTCGCGTGCGCGTAGCGCAGGAACCAGCCGCCGTTCACGTCGCGCATGATATGCTCGACCGAGTTGAACGCACCGTCCGCCGTCGCGCCATAATGCATGGCGAGGACGATGCCGGTGATGATCTGGATGCCGAGCGCGGCACCGGCGAGAACGCCGAAATTCCAGAAATAATTGAGGTTGCGCGGCACCGGATAACCGGCACCCACGGCGTTATAGACGAGGCGCGGAACCGGCAGCCGTTCGTCGACCCACTTCATCAGCGGGTTGGTGGGTGCGTAATGCTTGGCCCAGGGAAAGCTCATGGGTGCGTCCTCAACCGACCGTTACGGTGGTGGCAGAATTGAATTTATAGTCGGGCACCGCCAGATTCTTCGGCGCCGGGCCTTTGCGGATGCGCGCCGCGGTGTCGTAGGCCGACCCGTGGCAGGGGCAGAAATAACCGCCGAAAGGCCCGCGATTCTCGCCCTCGCCCGCGCCCAGCGGCACGCAGCCGAGATGGGTGCACACGCCCAGCGTGATCAGCCAGTTCTTGTGGCCTGCCTTGGTGCGCTGCTCAAGCGTCTGCGGGTCGCGCAGCGAACTGACCGGCACGGCGTCCGCCTCGGCGATTTCCTTCGGCGTCAGGTTGCGCACGAACAGGGGCTGCTTGCGGAACGAGGTCTTGATCGCCTGTCCCGGCTGGATCTTCGACAGATCGATCTCGGTGGTCGACTGTGCGAGCACGTCGGCCGACGGATTCATCTGGTTGAGCAGGGGCAGCACGGTGACAGCACCGCCGACGCCGATCCAGGCCACGGCCGCGATATTGATGAAATCGCGGCGGCGGGGATCTTCCACCTCCTCATGGAACGGTGCCGGGTCTTCCCCAGGCGGTACGGCGGTATCAACAATTGCCATTCACTTGCCCTTGCACTTCAGGTCGCGGCGACGTTCGGAGAAGCGCGATGCGATATATCCGCGCACGCCCGCCGATCCTCCGTCCCCACGGAGGCTGGCGGCCTGATAGACGCGGGGGGCACGCTTTGCCAACTGCATTTTAGCCCTGTTGTTACGGCTACGCCCAAAGGCCTATGCGCGCACCATGCGCATCGCACTTTACCAGCCCGATATCGCCGGCAATGTCGGCACGATCCTGAGGCTCGCAGCCTGTCTTGGCGTGGGCGTCGACCTGATCGAACCGATGGGATTCGCCTGGTCCGATCGCGCGCTCGCGCGGGCCGGAATGGACTATGTCGATGCCGTCGACGTGGTCCGCCATGTCGACTGGGCGGCGTTCGAAGCGCAGGTCCCCGGCCGGATCGTGCTGCTGACGACGCGGGGCGGCGCGCGCATCGACGAAGCGGCCTTCCTTGCGGACGATGTGCTGCTGCTCGGCAGCGAGAGCGCGGGCGTGCCGGCGGACGTCCATGCCCGCGCCGATCTGGCGGTGCGCATCCCGCTCGTTTCAGGCAGGCGATCGCTGAATGTCGCCGTCGCCGCGGGAATCGCCTTGGGGGAAGCACTTCGCCAGACCGGAAGCTGGCCCGCCTGATTCAACCCAGCGCCGGCTTCGCCTGGGACAATCCGTCTTCTCGACTTCCACGGAATCCATCGGCAAAGGCTGGCGCATGGAACTCGACTCCGAACAATCCACCGCGCGCGCCTGGTTCGAAAGCCTGCGCGACCAGATTTGCGCCGAATTCGAATCGATCGAGCGCGAGGCCGGGTCGGATGCGCGATTCGACTATATCGCCTGGGACCGGACCGATCCCTCGGGCGAGCCCGGCGGCGGCGGCGTGCGCGGGGTGATGAAAGGCCGGATATTCGAGAAGGTCGGGGTCAACGTCTCGACCGTCGGCGGCAGCTTCGAGGGCGACTTCGCCAAGTCGATCCACGGCGCAGGCGAGGATCCGCGATTCTTCGCCACCGGCATCAGCCTGGTCGCCCATATGGCGAACCCGCATGTGCCGGCCGTGCACATGAACACGCGATTCCTCGTCACGACCAAGCGGTGGTTCGGCGGCGGCGCCGATCTCAACCCTCCCCTGCCCCGCGCCGAGGACACGGAGGATTTCCATGCGACGCTGAAGGCAGCCTGCGACGCGCACGACCCGGCGCATTATCCGCGCTTCAAGCAATGGGCGGACGACTATTTCTATATCCCGCATCGCCAGGTTCATCGTGGCGTCGGCGGCATCTTCTACGATCATCTGGAAGGCGATTTCGCGGCGAACTTCGCCTTCACGCAGGATGTCGGACGCGCCTTTCTCGACACTTATCCGCGAATCGTCCGGCGACGGATGGGCGACGGCTTCACTGACGCCGACATCAAGACCCAGCGCGCATGGCGCGGTCGCTACGCCGAATTCAACCTTGTCCATGATCGCGGCACGCTGTTCGGACTCAAGACCGGGGGCAATATCGACGCGATCCTGATGAGCCTGCCGCCGGTCGCCACATGGGACTGAGTCCCGTTTCTCCGAACGACGTGGCGACGATCGTCACGACGCTCGAGATGCGGCAGCGCCCGCCGCTGCGGCCGATGCCGGCCTCGCGCCTGCGGCTCGTCGCGTGGCAAAAGCCGTCTCCTGGCAAATATCGCGCGCTGTTCCGGCGAATCGGGGCGCCGTGGCTATGGTTCTCGCGGCTGGTGATGGACGAGGCGACGCTTGTCCGAATCATCCATGATCCGGACATAGCGATCTTCGCGGCGGTCGATCCGGCAGGTGTCGAGGTTGGCATGCTCGAACTTGATTTCCGCGCCCGGCACCAGTGCGAGATTTCCTACTTCGGGCTGATTCCCGAACTGGCCGGGCAAGGCCATGGCCGCTGGCTGATGGCCGAGGCGCTGACGCGCGGCTGGACGAAAGGCGTCGAACGAGTCTGGGTCCATACCTGCACGCTCGATCACCCGTCCGCGCTCGGCTTCTATCGCGCCTCGGGCTTCACCGCGATCTCAAGGACGATCGAGACATTCCCCGATCCGCGCGCGACCGGCTTCCTGCCGCCCGACGCCGCGCCTCAGATACCCCGGCTCGACACCAGCCGCCGGTAGAGCGCGACCTGGATCAGGATTCCGCCGAGCAGCGCGACGGCAACGCCCATCGCGGCAGCGGTATCGAGCAGGCCGGCGACCACCGGATTGGCCATGGGGGCGCCCCCCAGCATCTTGCCCATGGCAATGAACGGCCGGGAGAGCAGGTCGCCGGCGAGCAGCACGAGGCACCCCATGCCGGCGAGGACCATGCCATGGCCGCGGGTGAGCGCGAGGCTGCGCGAGATCGAGGCGAGCGCACCCTGGGGCTGTTCCGCCACGCCCGCGGGCAAGGCAACCAAGAGGCGCCCCTGCGCATAGAAGCCGGGCAGGAGGAGGAAGATCAGGCCGAATTGAACGGGCAGCGCGACCAGGATCGTGAGCAGCAGAAAGCGTGGGGAGAGCCACAGCGCCCGCGCCAGGGCGCGCCGCGCTTCGGGCCGATCCGGATCGAGATAGAGCGTGAAGACCGCGAGGCTACCGAACAGCGTGACCAGCCAGAGCAGGATGACGATCAGGCTGTATTGGGAAGACCAGGATTCAGCCGCGTCGACCCAAGCCCTGACCTTGGCTGCCTCGCCGAAGTCGGGCAGATTCGGCGGCAGGGGCACGAACAGCTTCAAGGCAAGTTGCGGGACGAACAGGAAGAAACCCGCCACACCGATCAACAGCTCGCGATCGCGCTTCCACAGCTTCCAGGCGTCGTTGAAGACGCCGATCACATTGAGGGTCATAGCGAATCGACGATCGACTCGCGCGCATCGCGAACAGCCAGATAGAGCCTTCCGGTGAATGCCGACGCGAGCACGCTAAAGGCAGTGACGACCACGCTGACCATGATCGCGGCGAGCACGCTGCCGATCGTTACCGGCCCGTTGCCACCGGCGACCAGCCCGAAGATCGATCCGAAGACGAGCTTCGCGGCCAGGAACGAGACTCCGCCTACGATCATGTAAAGGATGATCACGCCGATGATCCGCCACAGGATCGCCCGGGTCAGCTTGAACGAGCGCGCGAGTGCCCCGAACCACAGCCCCTCCATCAGCACCACCGGCGTGATGAGGGCGAGCCTGGCGCACAACCACAGAAGGGCGACCAGAAAGGCGAGCGAGTAGAGCAGCACGAAACCGCTGATGCCGGACGGGAGCTCTGCCGCTCCACCATTCATCGCCGCCTGGAAATCAAAGCCGGAGGCGGCGAGCGCGACCGGGATTGGCAGCATCAGGACCATAACCCCGAAGAGCAGCACGAGCAGAAGGCCGATGACCGGCAAGAGCCGCTTGCCAGCCACGGTCGCCGCCGCGCTCCTGCCCCCCGCCGGATCGAGCACCAGGGCGGTAATCGCGAGCTGACCCCAGAGCGATAGGATCGAAAGCCCGAGGGACAGGATCTGGATCGCCATCGCGGTGGCGCCGAAAACAGCCGTCAGCGGCTCTAGGCTTGCCGAAAGCGCGGCGGGAATGAAGATCGCGAAGAAGGCGATCGGCGTGATCGCGGAAAGATTGTCACTCAAGAATTCGGTCGTGCGATCCCAGACCGTTCCCATGCTCACCATGTTCTTTCCGTCCTCCGTCGCGCATCGGCGCGCGGACCCTGTTAGCGCAGCTTCCTACGTCACGCCATGCTTGCGCATGGGGCCGGACTAGCGCATCGATCCGGCGTGACTGCTCTTCCCGACGACATCGAATGGCGCGTCGAGCCTGCGCCAATGCCCTATGACGAAGCGATCGCCATCATGGAGGTGCGTGCGTCGGCGGTAGGCGCAGGGGAAGCCAATGAGCTGATCTGGCTGCTGGAACACCCGCCCGTCTATACCGGCGGCACCAGCGCCGACCCGGCCGAACTCCTGGATCCGCGCTTTCCCGTCGTCCAGACGGGGCGCGGCGGGCGTTATACCTATCACGGCCCCGGCCAGCGGATCGGCTATCTCGTCCTCGATCTCAACAAGCGCGGGCGCGACGTGCGGCATTTCGTGCACAGCCTGGAAGGTTGGCTGATCGCCGCGCTCGCGGAAATCGGCATCGAGGCGTTTCGCGCACCGGGCCGCGTTGGAATCTGGACGAACGTACCGACTTCCTTTGGCAGCATCTCGGAAGCCAAGATCGGCGCGATCGGGGTTCGTGTCCGGCGATGGGTCACGCTGCACGGCTTCTCGGTGAATCTGTCGCCCGATCTTTCACACTTCGGCGGAATCGTCCCCTGCGGACTGCCCGACTATCCCGTCACCAGCGCCGCCGCGCTTGGAAAGGCCGCCGATCTTGCAACCTTTGACGCGGCGCTGGCGTTTGCCCTTCCCGCCTTTCTCGAGACTCTTTCTCGTGCCCGATAAAACGAGGCTTGAGGGGCGCTCGATATCAGACTAATGTCCACCACGGTTTGGGTATTAAAGGTCTCGAGACCATCCAGATCCACTATCTAGGGAGCTTTCCAATGCGTGCATTCATTTCCAAGGTCGCTACCGGTTCGATGATCGCCGGCGCGGCGCTGATGGTTTCGGCTTGCGGCCCGAAGACCGAGACGACGACGACCAACGACACCTCCATCACCGAGATGGGCAACGACGCCACGATCTCCGACAACATGACCACCGTCGACAGCACCTCGATGGACGGCAACATGATGGCGAACGACACCGCGGTCGTCACCAACGAGACCTCGACCACGACGACCACCAACTCGCACTGATCGCCCGCCAGGGTTTGATTGGTTGGGGGCCGTCCGGTACGCCGGGCGGCCCCTTTCGATTCTGACGTCGGCGCGATGCCGGGATCCGAAAAATCGATGTGCAGGAAAGGGCTTGGGTTAGGAATCGAAAAGCCTTAACCACACCCGACAGGTCTTCGAGAGGATGAAGAGGCGATCATGAAGCTGTTGCGTATTCTTTGTGCGTCCGCCGTGGCGATGGGCACTTTCTCCGCCGTCCCAGCTTCGGCCCAGTTCTTCCTGGCCGAGCCGGACATGAAAGCCGAGGCGGTGCGCGGCCACGAAACCGGCCTGGGCCAGGCGCTCCCGGGCGCGACCGAGGCGGAACAGCGCGCGGCGCTGGTATGGAACATGCGTGCGGCGCTCAACGTCGCGGCGCTGCAATGCCAGTTCGAACCGAGCCTGCTGACGCAGGCCAATTACAATGTGATCCTGCTCAATCATGATGACGAGCTCAAAAGGTCCTACGATACGCTGACCAAATATTTCGTGCGTACGGCCAAGACCCCCAAGGCCGGCCAGCTGGCGCTCGACCAGTTCGGTACGCGGACCTATTCCGGCTTCACCACGGTCGCCGCCCAATATGGCTTCTGCCAGACGGCGGCGTCGATCGCTCGGGAAGCGATCTTCCTGCCGCGTGGCTCCTTCTACCAGATCGCCGAGAACCGCACGCGCGAATTGCGCAAGAGCCTGATCCCGAGCGGCGAGCAGCGCTATCCGCGTGGCATGCTATATGCGCGCCAGGCCGGCACCCTGCCCCGGTTCGACGATCTGTGCTGGGACAAGAAGGGCAATTGGGTCGCGAAGAAATGCGGCGCCTTCCAGCTCAGCTCCATCAACTAGGACCCGGGCGCTAGTCCGGGCGCCCTACCGCAACCCGAGAGCCTTGTGCGCCTGCAACGTCAGGCGCCAATGGGGACGCGCGAGGACAAAATCGATCGCGGCCGCCTGATTTTCCACCTGCCGGGCGTCGTCCATTGGCTGGACTAGGAAATGGCAGAAATCCCAGTCTTCGATCGCCGCAACGTCAGTACCCGCCTGCGGCCAGACCAGCTTGAGCTCGTCGCCTGATTTCTGCACTACCACACTGCCTGCCTTGGGGCTGATGCAGACCCAGTCGATGCCGGGATGCGCGGCGATCGTGCCGTTGCTCTCGATGGCAATGACGAAGCCCGCGGCATGGAGCGCCTCGACCAGCCCATCATCCACTTGGAGCATTGGCTCGCCGCCAGTCAGCACGACAAAACGCTCGGCCGTGCCCTCGCCCCAATGACTCGACACCGCCGCCGCCAGCGCCGCGGCATCGGCGAACTTGCCCCCACCGGCGCCATCGATGCCGACAAAATCGGTATCGCAGAAGCGGCAGATCGCGGCCTCGCGATCCTGCTCCCGTCCCGACCAGAGGTTGCAGCCGGCAAAACGCACGAACACCGCGCGTCGGCCGGCATTCACGCCCTCCCCCTGCAGGGTGAGGAACATCTCCTTGACCGCATAGCTCATCGCCGAAATCTCAGAGCAGTTCGGCGTAGCGTGTCGGATCGGGAATACCCGCTTCCTCGAAGCCCTTGGCGCGCAAGCGGCAGCTGTCGCACAGCCCGCAATGCACGCCGCCCGGCGCCGGATCATAACAGGACCAGCTGAGCCCCGCATCGAGCCCGAGGCGTGCCGCCTCGCGTACGATATCGGCCTTGGTCATGTGCTGGAGTGGGGCATGGATGCGGAAAGGATGGCCCTCCACCCCTGCCTTGGTCGCGACCTCGGCCAGTCTTTCGAATTCGGCGATGAATTCGGGACGGCAGTCGGGATAGCCCGAATAATCGAGCGCATTGACGCCGATATAGAGGTCGCGCGCACCGGTCGCCTCGGCCCAGCCCAGCGCCAGGCTGAGGAAGATCGTGTTGCGCGCCGGAACATAGGTGACGGGAATGCCTTCCTCAACGCCGGTTTTTGGCACCGCGATGTCGGAGGTGAGCGCTGAACCGCCGAATGCCGAGAGATCCAGCGGCAGGACGATATGGCGCTCCGCGTCGAGGAGCTTGGCGATGCGTCGCGCAGCCGCCAGTTCGAGCCGGTGCCGCTGGTTATAATCCACCGAAAGGGCGAGCAAGCGATGGCCATCCTCGCGTGCACGCGCCGCCGCCACCATCGAATCCAGGCCGCCCGACACCAGGGCGACCGCCAGGGTCGTTGAATTTGTCATGATGGGGCGAGAGTTAGGGCCTGAGGCGCCGATCCGCAATCCCGCCTGTCCCCCAACAAAAAAACGGGCCGCCCTTGAGCGACCCAGGGATGCTCCTCAGAGCGACTAGGGAGAAAACCGTGCCCAAGAATGACACGAACCTTTTGTTAGCATGACGCGGTAACCAACGCGTTAATGCCCGGCGCCCCGCGGCGCGCAAGCACCCGTCCGGCGCGCTTCGTAGTCGAGGTCGAAAGGGGCGCCACCCGCAATGCCCTGAGTCTGCAGGTGCAGCAGGCGCGGTGTCTCGAGCGAGAGGGTGGTTCGGCCATGGCCCGAACCCGGGCATGTATAATGGACCGTGGCGCTCTCCGGCGTGTCGTCAATCACGAAGCGCGAGCATTGCACGCCGACATGGCCGACCTGTAACAGCACCGCCGGGTCCGACACGCAAAGCGATCGCGCCGGGGCGGTAGAACCTGCTTCCCTGAGCTGCCATTGCCCCGTCTCGATGTGCGCCAGCACCGTAAGCTGCGGCGCACGCGCGGGTGCGGCTGTACCGAGGGCCGCCGCAAGGAGCAGTCCGGCCACCATGCGCCGGGCGATACGCTGAACATCGAACATCTAGAACCTCGCTCGCCACAGGTGCCCCCTCAGGGCATCAAGCCAGCGACCCGCATCATGTCTGCCGCAGTTGCGAACGAGATTCAACAATGTTCAGGCAGCGTAATGATCGGCCACGGGCACGGGAAATTTGCGTGCGCAAAAAGCGCAATCAACCACGATCATGCCGTTCTCGTCCGCCATGGAGCGCTGCTCCTCCGCGGGAAATTTCGACAGGACCGAGGCGATATAGTCGGGCGAGCAGCGGCAGCCGCGCACGAGCGACGCGGTTGGCAGCAGCCGCACCTCATCCTCCTCGTTGAATAGCCGCCACACCAGGGCATCGAGCGGAATGGTCGAATCGGCCAGTTCGTCGGCCCCCATGGTCTGGCCGATCACCGCGACATGCTCCCATTCCGGGTGATCGAGCCGGGTATGCAGGCGTTCGCGGCCATCCTCGCCCTCGGGCAAATGCTGGAGGAACAGTCCACCCGCGACATGATGGCCGTCGGCCCCGCGCGCGATGCCGACGCGGACAAGGGTCGGAATCTGCTCCGACTGGATGAAATAATTCTGCGCCGCCTCGGCAAGGGTCGCGCCATCGAGCGGCACGATACCCTGATAACGCTCCTTGGTAGCCACCTGGTCGAAGGTGATCGCGAGATAGCCCTGGCCGAACAGCGCGAACAGGGTTGGATCCTGAGGCCCTTCAGCGAGCCTCTCCTCGTCGAACTGGACATAGCCGCGCAGTTCGCCGCCGCGATAGTCGCAGACCAGCAGCTTCACGACGCCGCCGTCGGTCTGGGCCTGGAGAGTGAGCTGGCCGCCCGCATCCTTCAGGGTGGACCCGATCAGCGCGGCGAGCGTCAACGCCTCGGCAAGCAAAGCCTCGATCGCCGGCGGATAGGCGTGCGCCGCGAGGATCTCGTCGAGCACCGGGCCAAGCCGCACGATCCGGCCACGCGCATGGCGCGCCGGAATGGTGAAACCGAGCGCGCGGTCGAGATCGGTATTGGGTGTTTCCATCGGGCAAATCCGTTCGGTGAGCCTGTCGAAGCCCTGTCCTTCCGTCGACGGGAAGAACAGCCCTTCGACAAGCTCAGGGCGAACGGGTTTCCTTGTCAGCCAAAAGATAGGGCACGAAATGGCCCGTACAACTCAGCCGATCTGGCCGAAGCACCAACGCAGGATCGATTTCTGGGCGTGGAGACGATTCTCCGCCTCTTCCCAGATCAGCGATTGCGGGCCGTCGATCACCGCGGAGACGACTTCTTCCTCACGGTGGGCCGGCAGGCAATGGAGAAACTTCGCCTCGGGCCTGGCCATCTCCATCAGCGCCTCGGTGACCTGATAGGGCATCATTGCCGCAAGCTTGGTCTCGGCATGAAGCTGGCCCATGGAAATCCAGGTGTCGGTCACGACGATGTCGGCCCCCTCGACCGCCTCGCGCGGATCGGCGACGACCCGGGCACGACCGTTGGCGCGGGCGATCATATCCTCATCGGGCTGGAACCCTTGCGGACAGGCGGCCACGACGTCGAAATGCAGCAGCGACGCTGCCTCGACGAACGAGGTGAGGACGTTGTTGCCGTCGCCCAGCCAGGCGACCTTGAGCCCGGGGAGCGACTTGCCGCTTTCGATGATCGTCAGCAGATCGGCGACGATCTGGCAGGGATGCGATGCATCGGTCAGCCCGTTGATGACGGGCACGCTGGCGTGCGCCGCCATTTCCTCTACCTTCGCATGATCGTCGGTGCGGATCATGATCGCGTCGCAATAGCCCGACAGGACGCGCGCGGTGTCGGCAACCGTCTCGCCGCGGCCAAGCTGCGTCGTGCCGGCGTCCATGACGACCGAGCTGCCGCCCAGCTGGCGAATCGCCATGTCGAAAGACACGCGGGTTCGGGTCGAGTTCTTTTCGAACACCATTGCCAGCGCATGACCGGCGAGCGGCGCGTCAGCGTCCGCCCTGCCTTTCGGCCAGCCGGCGCGAGCTGCCTTGCGATCAAGCGCGTCAGCGAGGATCGCGGCGATGCCGTCCGCGCCCGCGTCGGACAGGTCGACGAAATGGCGCACGGCCACTCTAGTCGTCGCTGGCGGGTACATAGACCCGCGCCGCCTCGGACAGCTTCTCGATGCACTCGGCGATATGACTCTCGTCGATCACCAATGGCGGCAGGATCCGCACGACATTCTCGCCGGCAGCGACGGTCAGAAGGCCGTGATTGTCGCGGCAATGCGCAACGAAGCGCCGGCTGTCGGATTTGAGCTTGATGCCGAGCATCAGCCCCTTGCCACGCACGCTGTCGAACAGATGATCGTGATTGGGGATCATCTGCTCAAGGCCGGCGCGCAGTCGGTCGCCCATCGCAGTCACATGTTCAAGGAAGTCCGGCTCCAGGATCACGTCGAGCACTGCCTCTCCCGCCGCCATGGCGAGCGGGTTGCCGCCATAGGTCGAGCCGTGCGTGCCGATCACCATGCCCTTGGCCGCTTCCTCGGTTGCCAGGCAGGCGCCAAGCGGGAAGCCGCCACCAATGCCCTTGGCGACCGCGATGATGTCAGGCGTAACGCCGTAGAGTTCGTGCGCGAACAACTTGCCCGTGCGGCCATAGCCCGCCTGGACCTCGTCGAGCACCAGCAGCAGGCCATGCTCGTCGCACGCCTTGCGCAGGCCCTGGAGGAATTCCTCGCTCGCCGGACGAATGCCGCCTTCGCCCTGGATCGGCTCGACCAGGAAACCGGCGGTATTGTCATCGATCAGCGCCAGCGCACCGGCGAGATCGTTGAACGTCGCGTAGGCGAAGCCCGGCAGCAGCGGCTCGAAACCGTCGCGCATCTTCGGCTGGTTCGTCGCGCTGATCGTGCCGAGCGTGCGGCCGTGAAATGCCGTATCGAAGGTGATCAGCGTGTGCCGCTGCGGATTGCCGTTGGCATGATGATACCGCCGCGCGGTCTTGATCGCGCATTCGACCGCCTCGGCGCCCGAATTGGTGAAGAACACCGTATCGGCGAAGCTTGCGTCGATCAGCCGCTGCGCGAAATGCTCGCCCTGCGGGCTGCCATACAGGTTCGACACATGCATCAGGGTCGCGGCCTGATCGGCGATCGCCTTCACCAGCCTGGGATGACCATGGCCGAGTGCATTGACCGCGATGCCGCTGGCGAAATCGAGATAGCGTTCGCC
Organism: Sphingomonas sp. QA11; assembly: GCF_028473665.1. Classification (GTDB taxonomy): domain Bacteria; phylum Pseudomonadota; class Alphaproteobacteria; order Sphingomonadales; family Sphingomonadaceae; genus Sphingomonas; species Sphingomonas phytovorans. The sequence continues at coordinate 2,349,661 of NZ_CP098774.1, forward strand.
CTGCTCCCCGATCAGGTAGCAGCCCTCGCCTCGAACCGGCCGCACCCCGCAGCGGGGATAGACGGGCATGAGTGGGGTGATGGGCACCGCAGGTCTCCTCAACAGAAAAGGGCGGCCCAGCCGGGCCGCCCGGAGCGGGTGTTTACGAGGCAGCGGCCCCCCGCGTCAATATGAAGGTCCGGGCACGTCGAAACTGCGCCCGACACCGTCAATCGCCGGTCAGGATGCGGTCCACGAGTTGCTTCACCGTGGGCACGAACCCGTTCGAATAGAACGGATCACTCTTGAAATTATACGCGCCGTGCCCGGCGAACATCAGATTCTGGTCGATCGGCCCGCCATGGGCGATGTCCTGAAGCGTCTTCTGGATGCAGAAGCTGCGCGGATCGGCGAGGCGACCAGTCGAATTGGTTTCGCTGTCAGCCCAGGACGAGAAGGCGCACTGGCTGAGACAGCCCATGCAATCGGCCTGGTCCTTGCGGATCACGCTCTTCTCCTCGGGCGTGACGAAGACGAGCGTGTTGTCGGGAGTCTTCAGCGCGTCGGTGAAACCGTCGCCGAACCATTGACGGGCGCGGAGCAGGTCGTTGCGCGTCACCCAGAAATTCTTGCCCTTCACACCCACGTCGAGTTGGAAGACGTGATCGCCAGCCTCCTGGGTGGAAAAGGCGATCTGGCGTTCTGACCGCGCCTCGAGCGAGCGCAGGAAGGGATTGCGGACCGCGCTTGAATAGAAACCGGTGGGCGAGAAGCGGTGAAGCAGGACCTCGCCTTCCTCGATGTTGGTGAGCTTGGCCTTCCAGCCTTCGGGAATCGGGCTTTCCTGAGTCAGTAGCGGGCGCGTGCCGAACTGGAAGGCGATGCTGCCGAGTTCCGGATTGTCGATCCAGTTGTTCCAATCGCGCAGATACCAGACGCCGCCGGCCATGATGATCGGCACGTCATCGGATATGCCACCTTCGCGCATCGTCTCGCGCAACGCCTTCACGCGGGGATAGGGATCCTCGGGTTTCAGCGGGTCCTCGGCATTGGACAGGCCGTTATGACCCCCGGCGAGCCAGGGGTCCTCATAGACCACCGCAGCGAGCCAGTCCGCGGCCTTGGAATAAGCCCGCTTCCACAGCGCGCGGAAGGCGCGGCCGGAGCTGATGATAGGCAGATAGTTGACGTTATAGGACGCCGCGATCTCCGACAGCTTGTACGGCATGCCGGCGCCGCAGGTGACGCCCGCGACCATGCCGCGAGTCCGCTCCAGCACGCCGTGAAGGATGCGCTGGGCACCGCCCATTTCCCACAGCACATTGATGTTGATCGCGCCCTTGCCACCAGCGATGTCGAACGCGCGCCTGACCTGCTGCACCGCCCCCTCGATCGCATATTCGATCAGTTCCTCGTGCCGCTCGCGACGGTTGAGCGCCCGATACACCTGCGGAATGATCTTGCCGTCGGGATCGTAGCTGTCGGCGTTGACGGCGGACACGGTACCGATACCACCGGCCGCCGCCCAGGCGCCGGCTGAAGCGTGGTTGGTCGCGGCGACGCCTTTTCCGCCCTCCACCAGCGGCCAGACTTCCTGGCCGTTATAGATGATGGGCTTAAGACCTTTGAACACACGACCTCCGACTTTAACTTACGTTCGATATAGCGTTTGGGTTGCGCTTAGCGAGAAAATTGCGACTCAGGCCAGGGTCCCTGGCCTGCCCATCGCCTCTTCGTAGAGCGCAGCATAGCGGGCGATCATCACGCCCTCATCATAGTCCGCCACCGCCTTTGCCCTGTTTCGGGACCCGACAAAGGCACGGGCGGCAGGCGGGCATCCGGCAAGCGCCTGAAGCGAATCCCGCAGCCGGACTTCGGTCCGATCGACGATATAAGCGTCGTTCTCGGGCGCTACCATGTGGGGGATATCCCCCACCTTCGGCGCCGCGATCGGCAGCCCCGCCGCCATCCCCTCGATGACGGCGATCGGGAACTGTTCGCTCTTCGACGAGAGCGCGAGGATGTCGAACAGGCCGATATAGCGATGCGGCTCCGTCAGGAAGCCGGGCAGATGGAGCCGGTCCTCCATGCCCATCGCCTCCGCCGTGTCCATGATCCGCTCTCGCTCGGGCCCCTCTCCGACAATCACCAGCCGCACGCGCGACGATACGCCGCCGACCGCGCGGACCAGGGCAGGAAGGTCCTTCACCTCGCGCAGGCCGGCAAGCGTGCCGATCACGACCTCGCCAGGTTTGCGACGGAAGCCGGGAATCGCCTTCGGATCGGGCTTCCCCGCATAGAGCGCCGTGTCGATGCCATTAGGGATGCGGTGGATACGCTCCGGCGGCTGCTTCCAGCTGCGCAGGGCAATCTTCTCCAGCGTCTGCGACGGCACGACCAGCGCGTACACAGCCGGCAGCGCTAGACGCCGATACATGTTTCGCTCGATCTTCAGTCCGCTCGCCTCATCGGCGTTGAACCCATCCTCATGATGGACCAGCGGCGGCATGCCCTTCGAAAAGACACGCCGCGCCATCACACCGTCCACCGCGCCCCAATTATAGGTCAGCACCAGGTCGAAACGCCGCATGAACTTCGCCAGCGCCTCGTAGCGCGAGACCGAAGGCTTGCCGGTCAACGGCGGCGGATCCTGCGCGATCTCGTATCTGATTCCCCCGGCGATCGCGTCGCGCGCGCCAAGCTGGTCGGGCATGCCGGAGACGATGGTGTGCCGCGCGCGTTCGCCGAACGCGTTCATCAGGCGAACCGCCCGCGCCTCCTTGCCGCCCAGGCTGAAGGTCGAATGGAGGTGCAGGATGTTGATGGGCTGCGGCATCGGGAGGGTGCGTTAGCGGGAAAAGATTGGTGCGTCATTACTGAGTACCATCCTGCCCGCCTCCCGAAGGCGGGATGGGATCAGGCGAACACCGTCTTCGGCACATGAGTGATCCGGCAGGCCAGATCCGCTTCGCCACTGGCAACGATGTAATGGTCGCCCGCGTCAGCGATCCCCGTCGTGAAGACGACATTGTCGATATACATCAGATCCTTCAGCGGCTCGGTCAGAGCCGGAGCCGGTTCGATGAGCGGTCCGTGGCTGCTGCGGACCACCTGTGACGGATCGTCGCGATCGAGCAGCGACCAGTAGGTGCGATAGATGCCGACCACGCCGAGCGGTTCCACACCGTGCCACAGGCTGAGCCAGCCGTCGTCGGTCAGGACGGGAGGCGCACCGCCGCCCATGCGCGCCGTCGCCACGGTCGCCGAATGCGGGCGGATGCCGGGCTTGTCGAATGGCTTCCAGTGAAGCGCGTCGGGCGAACTCGCCAGGTTGATCGACGGCCCGGCACGCCATTCGCTGCCCGGCGGATAGGCGAAATAGAGATCGCCGAGCGGCCGGGTCTGCGCCCAGTGCTTGTCGCCGATCAGCCCTTCGAAAATCAGCATATCCTTGTTCTGGTGATCGAGAACGATCCCCTCCAGCATCCAGTCTATCGCGTCCTCGGAACTGTACAGCGTCGTAGAATGGCGTTCGGGGCTGACGGAACAGGTTGTCATCAGATACCGACCGCCAACCCTGCTGATCCGGGCGTCCTCGACGCCGTAGCATTGATAGGGCGCGCGCGGCGTGACCGCCCGGTCGTAGTGCACCGCAACTACCCCGCGGCCGTCAGCCGACAGTTCAACCGGGAGCAGCCAGGACAGCGAGGTCAATGCCATCACCTTCCAGCCACCCCCGCGCATCATGAATTTCCGCGGGTCGGAGGTGTCGACGAAATCGAGCGGCCAGGCGTCGAGCACATAGCCGTCGCCCTCGCTGCGGATCGCATGGATGTGGCCACCGGCGATCGGCGTGCGCAATGCCTCGGCCACGCGCACCATGAGCAGCAAATTGCCGTTGGGCAGGCGGGTCATTCCCGGATTGAACGCGCCGAGCACATAGGTTTCGGCACCGAGCTTACTGGCGAGCGGCGAGCGCGACAGATCCACGTCGCGCGGGCCGAAGACGAGACGATCGACGGTGAAGCTCATTCGCTGGCCTGTGCACGAGGGGCGATCGTCAATTGCTGGACGACGGCGCGGTTGGGTTGAGTGAGGATGTAGTGGACGCCGACTGCGATGTCCTCCGCCCGGAGCGATTCTTCCGCGCGGACCATCTCGCGCTGCTTGTCCGGCGGAATATCGGGCAATTGCATGTCCGAACCCGTCTTGCCCGGCTCGACGAGCGACACCTTCACGCCCTTTGGCCCCATCTCACGGCGGAAGGCTTCGGCAAAGCCCTGGATGCCGTATTTGATCCCGGCATAGACGGTCGAGTGAGCGCCGAGCACGTGCGCGCTCATCGAGCCGATCAGGACGATATCGCCCTGCCCGTCGAGCTTCTCCACCACCGCATGCGCGGTCAGCAGATAGGCGGTGAAATCAGTCGCAATGGCGTAGCGCAGGTCGGACTCCGACATCTCGCTCAGCCCGTCAGCCGGGATAGCTGCATTGACCACGGCGATGTCGAGGCCACCCAGCCACGCCACACCCTTTTCCACAAAGGCGGCGACATTGTCGGCGTCGGCCAGGTCGGTGGCGATGCCGCTGCCCTCGCCAACCTGCCGAATACGGGCCAGCGCGTCCTCCAGGTGCCTTGGATCGCGGCCGCAGATGAAGATCCTTACCCCTTCGGAAGCGAGCAGCACTGCAATGGCCCGACCGATACCGGTGGTGCCGCCGGTGATGATGGCCCGCTTGCCGGCAAGGCCGACCACCTCGGTATGGGCATCCGACAGATCGAGCATGCGTGCCTCCCAGCGTGTGGGAGGAAGACGCGCTCAGACGGTGGTGGGTTCCCTCGGGATACGACCGAGCAGCCGGTCGATCGCCTCAGCCGCCTCGGGTTCGTCGAGCGCAGGCGTGTGGCCGACGCCAGTCACCGTCACCAGTTCCGCATCGTCAAGCGCCGCCGCCATGCGTTCAGCCGTCCTTGCTCCGAGCACGTCCGAACGGCCGCCGCGCAGGATCAGCACCGGCACTTCCTTCAATTGCTCCAGCGCACGCCACATATCCGGCCCGGCTTCGTTGCCGGGGACGCGGAACGGTTCGGCGATCTTCATGTCATAGTCGAGCACGATGCGACCCGCGCTGTTCAGCCGGTAGAGCCGCTTGGCCATCGCCAGCCAGTCCTCGATCTCATAGTGCGGATAGACGTCGCCATTAGCCTCGGCGATGGCGCGCGCGGCGTGCATCCAGGTCGGCCAGGTGTTCGACTTGCCGACATAGGTACGGATGCGTGACAGGCCCGCCGTCTCGATCTCCGGTCCCACGTCGTTGAGCAGGGCGCCCGCGATCTTCTCCCGCGCGGTGCCGGCGAGCAGCATGGTGACGATTCCGCCGAGCGAGGTCCCGAACGCGATAAAGGACGGCACCGCCAGTTCGCCGAGCAACGCCTCGATATCCTGCACATAGGTGAGCGGGACATAGGTCATCGGATCCTTGGCATAGGCGCTCTCGCCACGCCCGCGCAGATCGACCGCGATGACTCGCCATTCCGGGGAAAGCCGCGCCGCCAGATCCTCGAAATCACGCGCGTTGCGCGTCAGGCCTGGCAGGCAGACGATCGGCGGACGATCCTCCCGTCCCGAATAGTCGCGATAGTGAAGGCGCAGTCCGTCGTTCGACCACCAGTAACGATTTTCCCAATGACGATTTTCTGGGGCGGACATGGTTGCATCCTGCGGTTTGCACCTCCCATATCACCGGATGACCCTACCCCCGCAAGCATATCGGCCCGAAACCGCGATTCTGGAGCTGGGGAGCGGTTTCTACGATCCGGTAGAAGCAGCCGATTTTCCCGAAACGAAGCTGCGCTTCCGCAACGACCGCGCCGCCGCTGGCATCGGGTTGATGGCGTTGAGCGACGCCGAATGGGTTGCGCATTTCGGACGGTTCGCGCCGCTGGAGGGCAGCCTGACCCGGCCGCTCGCGCTGCGCTATCACGGGCACCAGTTCCGCGTGTACAATCCCGATATCGGCGATGGGCGCGGCTTCCTCTTCGCGCAGCTTCGCGACGATCGCGGACGCCTCATGGATCTGGGCACCAAGGGCTCCGGGCAGACGCCCTGGAGCCGGTTCGGCGATGGGCGCCTTACCCTGAAAGGCGGCGTGCGCGAGGTGCTGGCGACCGAGATGCTGGAGGGACTGGGCGTCGAGACATCACGCAGCTTCTCGCTCATCGAGACCGGCGAGGCGCTTGAGCGCGGCGACGAACCCTCCCCCACCCGCTCAGCAGTGCTGGTGCGGCTGAGCCACGGCCATATCCGGATCGGCACCTTCCAGCGGCTCGCCTACGACCGTGACGAGGACGGCATCCGCGCGCTGACCGCCTATGTGTTGCGCCATTATTATGGCGAGGAAGCGGGAGACGATGCGCCGGTCCGGCTGCTCGACCATGTCGTCCGGCGCGGCGCGCGGCTGGCGGCGAGCTATATGGCCGCCGGCTTCGTCCACGGCGTGCTCAACAGCGATAATATCAACGTCACGGGCGAGAGCTTCGACTATGGCCCCTGGCGCTTCGCCCCGACCTGGGACCCGACTTTCACCGCCGCCTATTTCGACCATGCCGGGCTCTATGCCTTCGGTCGACAGCCCGAGGCGATCCATTGGGACGCGATGCAGCTTGCCGTGTCGCTCCGCTTGGTCAGCGAAGCGGAACCGCTGATCGCCGTGATCGAGCGGTTCGGCGAGCATTATCAGCCGGCGGTGGCGAATGCGATTCTCTGGCGGCTTGGGCTGCGCCCGCGCGACGCGGAAAGCGATCGCGGGCTTGTGCAGGCGGTGGAAAAGGCGCTCCGCGGCGACAATGCCTCGATCGACCGGTTCTTCTTCGACGCCTTCGGCGGGGGCTTGCCCGATAGCTACGGCCCTGCGTTCGACGAAGTGCGCGCGGTCCTGGCCGGATATGAGCCCCGCAGCGAGCGCAGCCACGCGTATTGGCAGGCCGGCTCGCCCTGCTCGATGCTGATCGACGAGGTCGAGGCGATCTGGTCGACAATCGACCGGCACGACGACTGGTCAGCTTTCCACGCCAAGATCGCCGCGATACGCCAAATGGGTGCGGCGCTATCGACCGATTGAGCCGGACCAGTGGAATTCGCTGATGAACTAGGGCAAGACCGGGACAAGATGGCATCCGAGATCGTTTCGATAGAACCCGCGACCGGCGCGATCCTCTGGCGGCGCGAGATCGGCGACGTCGACGCCGAGGTGGCGATGGCCCGCGCGAGTTGGGCCGAATGGGCCGCCCGGCCGCTCACCTATCGCGTCGAGACGCTCCGCCGTTTCGCCAATGTGGTGCGCGCCAGGGCGGATGCCTTTGCCGACCTGATCGCCCGCGAGACCGGCAAGCCCTTGTGGGAAGCGCGAACCGAGGTCGAATCGGTGATTGCCAAGGTCGACATCTCGGTCAGCGCCTATGCCGAACGTACCTCGCAGCGCCGGCTCGACGCGCCGATGGGATCGCGCATGGCGCTCCGGCACAAGCCGCACGGCGTACTCGCGGTGCTGGGCCCCTATAATTTCCCGGCGCATCTGCCCAACGGGCACATCGTGCCGGCCTTGCTTGCGGGCAATGCGGTGGTGTTTAAACCCTCGGAAAAGACGCCTGCGGTCGGTGCCTTCCTGGTCGAGTGTTTCCATGCCGGCGGCGTGCCCCAGGGCTGCATCCGCGTGCTGATCGGCGGCCCGGCCGAGGGCAAGGCGCTTGCCACGCATGACGGCATCGACGGATTGCTGTTCACCGGATCGGCGCATACCGGCGTTGCAATCAACCGCGCCTTCGCCAACCGGCCTGACAAGATCCTCGCGCTGGAGATGGGCGGTAACAACCCGATCATCGCCTGGGACACGCCCGATCTGCACAGCGCGGCGGTGATCATCGTGCAATCCGCCTTCACCACCGCCGGCCAGCGCTGCACGGCGGCGCGACGGCTGATCGTCGACGAGCGGCTGTACGATCCGCTGATCGACACGGTGAACAAGCTGATCGGCCGCCTGATCGTCGGCGAGCCGCATGCAAACCCTGCCCCTTTCATGGGGCCGGTGATCGACAATGAATCGGCCGACATGCTGACCGAAAGTTTCCTTGAGCTGATGATGCGCGGCGGACGTCCGATCCGGCATCTTGAGCGCGTGGTCGAGGGGCGCCCGTTCCTGATCCCCGCGCTGATCGACACGACAGAGATGCGCGACCGGCCCGATATCGAGCTGTTTGGTCCGATCCTGCAAGTGATCCGTGCAAAGACTTTCGAGGATGCGCTCACCGAGGCGAACAACACGCGTTACGGCCTGTCCGCCTCGCTGCTGAGCCAGGACCCGGCACTGTACGACCAGTTCTGGGCCAATGCCCGCGCGGGCATCGTCAACTGGAACAAGCCGACCAACGGTGCTTCCTCAAGAGCTCCGTTCGGCGGGATCGGCCTGTCGGGCAATCACCGCCCCACTGCCTTCTACGCGGCGGACTATGCAGCCTATCCGGTCGTATCGAGCGAGGCCGACCAGGCGCGTGCCTCGATCGGCGTGGGGTTGCGCGAAGGCTAGAATATTCGCGCTGCATTGCGGCTTTGGACACTCATCGGAAAGGCATGGGATTTTGCTCGTACGCCATCTACTCGCCACGGGCGCAGTCGCCTCGTGCATTGCCGGCAGTCCGGCACATGCCGACGATCTGCAAAATCAGATCCTCGCGACGGCAAAGGCGACACGCTCCGACGTTTATAGCTTCCGCCGGACCCTCGTGGTCGAACGGGCCGGTACGCCACGGAAAGTCTATGTGGAGCAATTCGATCCCCGTCGGCCCGAAGCCGACAGATGGTCGCTGATCAGCGTCGACGGGCGCGCGCCGACGCCCAAGGAAACTGACCAGTCACGCAAGACGAAACGGGGCCCGGTCCCGTCCTATGGCGAACTGGCTGACTGGATCGGCGCTCCCGCGACCCGGGGCAATGCGCCAGCCGGCTATGTCCTTTTCAGATTTGCGGGTCTTCCCAAGGGCTCGTTCAAAATCGGGTCGCACGACGCCTCCCCCGATACACAGGCCGAAGCGCTGGTGAACACCAGGGGCAAGGTGCCGTTCGTCGAGCGGGTCCGGCTGAATTTGACCAAAGGCTTCAGGATGATGATGGTCGCCTCGATAAAAAGCATGGCAGTCAATGGGCGCTACCAGCAACTGGCCGACGGCCACGCGGTACCGGGCGATTCCGTCAGCGATTTCGCCGGCTCGATGATGGGCAAATCCGAGCAGATACGCACGAACGTGAGCTATTCGGACTTCCAGAAAGTGCGCTGAGCGCGGGAACGCGACCGGCGGCGGCATAGATTCGCTAAGGGTGCCCCAAGCAAGCATCCGTTGCGGCTTTCCGGACCTGGGACCATCTGCACGCCTCATGGCAAGTCTTCTCGATCCTTCCGCGCGCGGGCGTGTGATCCTTGTCGGCGCCGGCCCGGGTGACCCCGGGCTGCTGACCGTGCGTGCTGTCGAGGCGCTGAAATCCGCCGACATCGTCGTCCATGACGGACTGATCGATCGCCGTGTGCTCGATATCGCGCCCGCATCGGCGCAGCGTATATCGGTCGCGAAGCAGCGTGCCCGGCATACCCTGCCGCAGGACGCGATCAACGCGCTGATCGTCGCTCATGTGAAGACCGGCGCGATCGTGGTGCGACTGAAGGGCGGTGACCCGTTCATCTTCGGCCGCGGCGGCGAAGAGGTCGAGGCGGTGCGCGCGGCGGGGCTGCCGGTCGAGGTAATTCCCGGCGTATCGGCGGCGCTTGGCTGCGCGGCCGAGGCGATGCTGCCGCTCACCCACCGGGATCATTCCAGCGCGGTCAGCTTCGTCGCTGGCCAGTGCAAGGGACTGACCGATCAGGACTGGTCGGGCCTTGCCGGCAAGGGTCGCACGCTGGTGATCTATATGGGCGTCGCGACCGCGAGCGACATCGCCGACAAGCTGATGCGGGACGGCGTCGCGCCGGAGATGCCGGTGGCGGTGCTTGAGCGCGGCACGCTCTCCGGCAGCCGGGCGATCAGGACGTTGCTCGCCGATCTGGGATCGATGGTCGATCGCGAGAAGGTGGCGAGCCCGGCGATCATCGTGGTGGGCGAGGTGGTCGATCTGTCGGATGCCGAGGACAAACTGGGCCGGTGGGCCAGGATATCGGAGAGTGTCGCGTGAAATTGCTGACGGGGAACGACCTGCCGACCGGCGACGTGATCTGGTGGACTGGCGAAGGCTGGTCGCGCCATGTCGAGGATGCGGTGGATGTCGGCGACCAGGGTGAGGCAATTGCCCGGGCCGAGGAAGGCCTGCGCCATACCAACGCCGCTTATGTGATCGACGCGACCGCGACACCCGAGGGCCCTCGCCCCGCCCATATCAAGGACCGCGTCCGCGCCCTTGGTCCCACGGTGCGGCTCGACCTGACATTGAAGCCCGCCGACCCGTCGGCAGGAAGCTGGGTAATCTGAGATGTACAAATACGACCAATATGATCAGGCGATCGTTGACGCCCGCGTCGACGAGTTCCGCGATCAGGTGAAGCGTCGCCTCGCCGGCCAGATCACCGAGGACCAGTTCAAGCCGCTGCGGCTGATGAACGGGCTCTACCTTCAGCTTCATGCCTATATGCTGCGCGTCGCCATCCCCTATGGCACGCTCGATGGGCGCCAGATGCGGATGCTGGGGCATATCGCGCGCAAATATGATCGCGGATATGGCCATTTCACCACGCGGCAGAATATCCAGTATAACTGGATCAAGCTGGCCGATGCGCCCGATATCCTGGCCGATCTCGCGACCGTGGAGATGCATGCGATCCAGACCAGCGGCAATTGCATCCGCAACATCTCGTCGGATCAATATGCCGGCGCCGCGGCGGACGAAGTCGCCGATCCGCGCCCCTGGGCCGAGCTGCTGCGCCAGTGGAGCACCTTCCACCCGGAATTCAGCTACCTGCCACGCAAGTTCAAGATCGCGGTGATCGCAGCGGACGAGGACCGCGCGGCCATGCGGCTGCACGATATCGGCATTCAGCTGCTTGAGCGCGATGGCGAGCTGGGCGGGAAGATCTTCGTCGGCGGGGGCATGGGCCGCACGCCGATGGTCGCACCCGAGATCAAGGATTTCGTCGGCGCCGACGACCTGCTCAGCTATGTCGAGGCATGCCTGCGCGTCTACAATCGCTATGGCCGGCGGGATAATATCTACAAGGCGCGGATCAAGATCCTGATCCACGAGCTTGGCGCTGACGAATATCGCCGTCAGGTCGAGGAGGAATTCGTGCTCGTGAAGGCGCTGGGCATCGATCCGCCCAAGGCCGAGTTCGATCGAATCACCGCGTTCTTCGCCCCGCCGAAGTTCGAGCAGGGTGCGAGCGAGCTGGTCAGCCGCAGCGATCCCGATTTCGCCGTCTGGCTCGACCAGAATGTGAAGCCGCACAAGCAGCCGGGCTATGCGATCGTCAATATCAGCCTGAAGCCAATCGGCGGCATCCCGGGCGATGCGACGGCGGCGCAGATCGACCTGATGGCGGCGCTGGCCGAGCGCTATTCGTTCGACGAGCTGCGCGTCACCCACGCCCAGAACATCGTGTTGCCGCATGTCCGCAAGGCCGATCTCTACGCAGTGTGGCAGGCGCTTAGCGAAGGTGGGCTGGCAGAGGCCAATCTCGACCTGATCAGCGACATCATTGCCTGCCCCGGCCTCGATTATTGCAGCCTCGCCAATGCGCGCTCGATCCCGGTCGCGCAGAAGATCGCGACCCGCTTCGCCGATCCGGTACGGCAGCGCGACTTGGGCGAGCTGAAGCTGAAGATCAGCGGATGCATCAATGCCTGCGGTCATCACCATGCCGGTCACATCGGGATCCTCGGCGTCGACAAGAAGGGCACCGAAAATTACCAACTGCTGCTTGGCGGCTCCGGGGCTGAGGATGCGAGCCTCGGCAAGATCACCGGCCCCGGCTTCGACGAGGACGGCATCGTCGATGCGGTCGAACGCGTGACCGACCGTTACGTCTCGCTGCGCGAGGACGGCGAACGCTTCCTCGACACGTATCGCCGGGTCGGCATCGATCCGTTCAAGGAGGCGATCTATGGGTGATCTTCTGCGCTTCCGCGACGACGCGCCGCACGACGAGCCCGCCGTTACGCTCGATTCCTTCCTCGGCCAGACCAACGCCACCGCCGTCCGGATCGAGTCAGGCGACGATGCTCGCTCGCTGATCCCGCATCTCGGACAGATCGGGCTGATCGAGGTGAGCTTTCCGACCTTTCGCGATGGCCGCGGCTATTCCTCGGCGCGGATCCTGCGCGAGGCAGGCTATGACGGCGAGTTGCGTGCGGCCGGCGATGTGCTGGTTGACCAGATTCCGCTGATGAAGCGCTGCGGCTTCGACAGCTTCGCTCCCCAGGCGGAGATCGACGCCGCCACCCTGCACGCCTCGCTCGCGCGCTACGAGCATGTCTATCAGGCGGCAGCCGATGGCGCGGTGCCGGTGTGGAAACTGCGGCATGGCTGAAGCCGCGCGGAAGATCGACGTCATTGATGCCCGACCCGTCTTCACCCAGGCGGATGCGGATGCGCTCAATGAGCGCTTCGCGGGTGGCGATACGCTGGAGATGTTGAAGGCGCTGTTCGCCGAAGACATTCTCGGCGCGACGGCGGTCGTCTCCTCGTTCGGTACCGAGAGCGCGGTGTTGCTCCACCTCATTGCGCAGGCAGATTCGAACGTCCCGGTGATCTTCGTCGACACACTCAAGATGTTTCCCGAAACGCTCGCTTATCGCGAGACGCTCGTCGACAGCTTCGGCCTGGCCAATAGCTGGGTCGTCGAACCCGATGCGGCGGTGCTCGCGGCCAGGGACGACAAGGGCCTGCGCTGGTCCTACGATCCGGACGGATGCTGCGAGATTCGCAAGGTCGAGCCGCTGAAGCGCGCCAAGGCCGGTCTCGACAGCTGGATTTCGGGCCGCAAGGCGTTCCAGTCAGTCACCCGCCAGAACATCCCGCGCTTCGAGGTCGAGGATGGCCGGCTGAAGGTCAATCCGCTCGGCGACTGGGTGAAGGCTGACCTCGAAGCCTATTTCGAGACACATGCCCTGCCCCGCCATCCGCTTGAGGCGGAAGGCTATCTTTCCATCGGCTGCCAGCCCTGCACCAGCAAGGTCCAGCCGGGCGAGGACCCACGCGCAGGACGCTGGCGCGGCTGGGACAAGGTTGAGTGCGGGATCCACGTGGCCGACAAACCGGGCGAAGAGCCGGTTTTCTGAACCGGCAACGGGTACCGGCTATCCGCCATAGCCTTCGCCCGGCGCCAGATCGCTGAACTTGGTGATGTGCGGCTCGAATTTGAGAGTCACCTTGCCGGTCGAGCCGTGGCGCTGCTTCGCGATGATCAGTTCCGCCTGCCCCTGGACGCGCATGAAATGTTCCGTCCACATCGCATGCTTGTCCCCCACGCCGGGCGGACTGCTCGCCGTCGGAATCTCGGGCTGGGTCATGTTGAGATAATAGTCCTCGCGGTACACGAACATCACCATGTCGGCGTCCTGCTCGATCGAGCCGGATTCGCGCAGGTCCGACAATAGCGGGCGCTTGTCTTCGCGCTGCTCGACCGCGCGGCTTAGCTGGGACAGCGCGATCACGGGAACATTCAGGTCCTTGGCCACATTCTTGAGACCACGGCTGATCTCCGAAATCTCCTGAACACGCCCGTCTCCCGAACTCTTCGCTGAGCCCGTCAGGAGTTGGAGATAATCGACGATGATAAGGCCCAATTGATTATTATGCCGACGCTGAAGCCTACGGGCCCGCGTATGCAACGCACCGATCGTCAGGCCGGCCGTGTCATCAATGAACAGGGGGAGGTTTTCGAGCTCGCCCGCCGTCGTCGCAAGCTGCTTGAATTCCTGATGGCTTATCTTGCCTGATCTCAGCACGTCGGAATTAATCCTGGCCTGCTCCGACAGGATACGACCCGCGAGCTGATCGGCCGACATTTCCAGGCTGAAGAACGCGACCTTCGCGCCTAGCGAACGGTCGGGATCGATGCCGTCCTCCATGTCGCGCATCCACCGCTGGGCCGCGTTGAAGGCGATGTTGGTGGCGAGAGAAGTTTTACCCATGCCCGGTCGCCCGGCCAGGATCATGAGATCGGACCGGTGCATGCCGCCGATCTTGGTATTCAGGCTTTCGATACCCGTGGTGATGCCTGAAATATGGCCGCCCGAATTAAGGGCGACCTCGGCCATTTTCAGGGATATTTTGGCGGCCTGAAGAAAGCTCTTCGTCTGGGATTCGCTCCCGCCATCGAGGGCCACCTTGTAGAGTTCTTCCTCCGCCGCCTCGATCTGCGCCCGCGGATTGACCTCTTCCGAGGTATCCATCGCACCCTCGACCAGCCCACGGCCAACCCTCACCAATGTCCGCAGCATGGCGAGATCGTAGATCTGCTGCGCGAACTGCCGCGCACCGATCAGGCCGGCGCCCGATCCGGTGAGTTCGGCCAGGTAGCTCGGGCCACCCAGTTCCCGCATTCCCTCGTCCTGCTCGAACATCGGACGCAGCGTCACCGGCGTAGCCAGCATGTCGTTGCTCCGCGCCGTCTTGATCGCCGCGAAGATTCGGCCATGGACCGGTTCGAAGAAATGATCGGGTTCGAGCCTGTCGATCAGATCGTCGGCCAGCCGGTTGTCGATCATCATCGCGCCGAGCATCGCTGCCTCGGCCTCGACATTCTGGGGAAGCGTCTGGGCGTTGGGGAGAATCGGTTCTTGAAGGGTCGCGGTGGCCATGCCGTCCTTTCCCAGAGGTCGCACGCCGGCTCAATAGACCGCGACGCACAATAGCGGGGATAAGTCCTCAACACCCGATGAATGCGAGCGTGTTGTTCCCGGACGCCTTCCCCTTTACGGCGACGACATGGCCGACCCGCGCATCATCGCCGTCTCCCTCGACGAGCGCACCATCCTGTGGCGGTCGGCCGACATCGAGCAGGAACGGCGAATCGCGATCTTCGACTTGGTCGAGGGCAATTATTTCTGCCCGCAGCGCGCCTATCCCGACAATTATGGCGGGCCGTTCAGGATCGCGCTGGCGGTAGAGGAAGGCCGGCTCGCCATCGCGATCCATCGCGAGGACGACTCGCACCTTGAGACCTATGTCCTGGCGATGGGCCGCTTCCGCCGGCCCATCAAAGACTATTTCGCGATCTGCGACAGTTATTACGAAGCGATCCGGCACGCGACGCCGGCGCAGATCGAAACGGTCGACATGGCACGCCGCGGTATCCACAACGAGGCGGCCGAGTTGCTGAAGGAACGCCTGGAGGGCAAGATCGAGATCGATTTCGACACCGCGCGCCGGCTGTTCACGCTGATCTGCGTCCTGCACATCAAGGGCTGACGGGGTGGCATCGCGCCTCTGGGGACGCCGGATCGGTCAGATCGGCGCGCTGGGCATCGTCCTGGCACTGACCGGCGTGGTCGCCTGGACCTTCGCGCTGAGCTGGCGCCCGTCCGACAAATATGATTTCCAGGGCGTCGACGTGTCCGAAGACCAGGGCGCGGTCGAATGGCCGACAGTGAAGGCCGGCGGCGCTGACTTCGCGTATCTCAGGGCGACCTATGGCGCTGACGGGCGGGATGAGCGCTTTGCCGACAACTGGGCGGATGTCTATGCCTCGGGCATGCGCCGCGGTGCGGTCCACGTCTATTCGCTATGTCGCCTCGCCGCGGACCAGGCGAATAATTTCAACACCACGGTACCGCGCACGAGCGACGCCCTGCCGCCGGCGGTGGAGATCGATTTCGATCCGGGATGCGAGTCGCGGCCGGTTCGCGACGTCGTGCTCGGCGAGTTGCGGCGGTTCCTGACGATGGTCGAAGCGCACAGCGGCAAGCCGACACTGATCAAGATCAGCAAGCGTTTCGAGGCGAGCTATCAGGTGACGAGCGCCATTCCGCGAACCATCTGGGCGGTACAGGATTTCTTTCCACCCGATTATACGGCAAGGCCCTGGCGGATGTGGCAGGCGAACGACATGAGACGGATAGATGGAATTGCTGGCCCCGTGCGCTGGAACGTCGTCGCGCCATGACCAGCGATAGCGACGTCCGCGATCGCCTGATCGCCGCCGCCCGCGACGCGGCGCACAACGCCCATGCCCCCTATTCGCGCTTCGGCGTCGGCGCGGCGGTGCTGCTGACTGACGGCAGCGTGGTGACGGGCACGAATTTCGAGAATGCGAGCTACGGCCTGTCGCTGTGCGCCGAGACGGTCGCGCTGGCGACAGTCAATGCACAGGGCCGGCTGCGCGATGTCGTCGCGATCGGCGTGATCGGCGGGATGATGGATGGCGACGGCAAGCCCACCGGCACGAAGCCGGTCGGCCCCTGCGGCCGCTGCCGTCAGGTGATCAACGAGGCAGCGCAGATGGGCAAGCGCGACATCGCGATATGGTGCGCGGGCGCCGAAGGAGACCTGCATGAGCGGCATCTCCTGTCGGAATTGCTGCCGCACGCCTTCGGTCCGGGTGATCTCGGAATCGACTGAACCGGGCGCTCAGCGACCGAGAATGCCGATCAGACCGATCGTCAGCAAGGTAGCGGTATAGGTGAACGCGGCGCGACGGAGTGCCCGCGAGTAACCGCGGCGCAGAAAGAACCAGACGAAGATCACCGGCATTGCGAGCATGCCCAACAGCAATGGCGCGCTCAATCGCCTTGGTTCTTCCGGTCCGTCCGCAATCACCCTGTCGTCCCCCCTTACCATATGCAGATCCATATCCTGACAGCCTGATATCCGTTCATCGACGTCCGGCGCACAGGCCGGACAAGCAGCCGGTACGACTCCATCGACTCGCAATAGCTGACAGTTCCTCATTCAGTGCAATCGGCCTTGCCCCGAAGAGCCATTCCCGCGAAAGCGGTCGCCTCAAGGGAGGCTCTCAATGTCGATCATGTCGGACCGGTGGATTCGCGAGCAGGCACTCGCCAACGGAATGATCGAGCCGTTCGTCGATCGCCAGCAGCGCGACGGATGCATCTCCTACGGCCTGTCATCCTATGGCTATGACGCCCGCGTGTCGGACGAGTTCAAGGTCTTCACCAACATCGACAGCGTGATCGTCGATCCGAAGGATTTCTCGTCGAACAGCTTCGTCGACCGCAAGACCGATGTGTGCATCATTCCGCCCAACAGCTTCGCGCTGGCTCGGACGGTGGAATATTTTCGGGTGCCGCGCGACGTTCTGGTCATCTGCCTCGGCAAATCGACCTATGCGCGCTGCGGCATCATCGTGAACGTCACACCGCTCGAGCCCGGCTGGGAAGGGCATGTTACGCTGGAATTCTCGAACACCACTCCCCTGCCCGCCAAGATCTATGCGAACGAAGGCGCGTGCCAGTTCCTGTTCCTGGAGGGCAACGAGCCCTGCGAGACAAGCTACGCCGACCGCTCCGGCAAATATATGGGCCAGCGTGGCGTCACGCTGCCGAGACTCTGATCCCGCTGGTTGCAGCCAAAGCGGAGCGACACGGTCAACCTGGTTCGAACGGAATCGAACCTGTTGCGGATTTCCGATTTTCACGCCTTCACGTGGCTGACGGGTTCAGCCCTGCTCGAGAGCGCTCCGGTGCATCGAGCGCTAAATCAGAACCACCTGCCCGTTCGTGCCGAGTACAGATCGAACAGGCGCAGCCGTATCGAGAGCTCGTATCGAGGTACGATTGAAGCGCGAAAGGCTTGTCCCCCCGATACGCCATCTCGACAGGCTCGACGGTTACTCGGGACGAACGGATCGGATTTTACGCACGACGGTTCTAACGTGACGACATTTGCCGTGCATCGAGCCGGGAAAGCCCTGCAGTGGCAAGCGTGTGCGACCATGCAGTCCGATCGGCAGTGACGTCCATCAGCGTATTGGGACGTGCCAGCACAGCCTCGTACAGCACCCGTGCTTCGTCCCGGCGGCCCGTGCCACGATAGACCGCTGCAAGATTCAGCATCAGTTCCGGGCGTGAGGGATAGATTCTGCGCTCCGCGACCAGCGTACGTTCCGCCGTGCTGAAATCACCCTGCTTGATGGCGATGAAACCGGTGCGGTCGCTTGCGGTGGCAGCGGTAGCCGCACCCGCCAGGACAATTCCGGCAATCAATACTCCAGAACCGATGCGCATTGCTCTTCTCCTCGACGACCTTTCCTTGAAAGGTTTCACTTTTGTGACGTTCTTGTGTCACTTTAGTGACTCCGCTGCAATAGAGTTGCAAGCGATACGGGCAACCAACGCCAGACAACAAAAAAGGGCGGCCCCGAAGGACCGCCCCATCATGTCGCGCTGATCGGATCGATCAGAAATCGTTGCGATATTGCTCATTGCCGATGAAGCCGAGCTTGGTCACGCCAGAGCGCTTGATGACCGCGAGCACTTCATCAACCCGCGCATAACGCGCCTGGGGATCCGGCTGGAAATGCAGCTCCGGCTCCGGATTGATGCTCTTCGTCGCTTCCAGATATTGCTGGAGAGTGACCTTGTCGACCGGCGCACCGTTCCACGCAATCGTTCCCGCCGGGTCAATCGTGACCTTGTTCTTCTGCGGATCGACCGGTGGCGGCTTGTTGTTCGGGTCGTTGATCGGAAGATCGACCTTCACTGCGTGCGTCTGGATCGGAATGGTGATGATGAACATGATGAGGAGCACGAGCATGACGTCGATCAACGGCGTCGTGTTCAGATCCATCATCGGCTGGCCGTCATCGGAGCCGCCGCTCATTGCCATATCATATTACTCCTGAAGCTCTGACCGGTCACATGCGCTCGGCGTTGCCGCCGGGCGGAGGCTCGGAAATGAAGCCGACCTTGGCAAAGCCTGCCATCTGCATCGTGTAGATTGCGCCACCAATGCAGCGATACGGCGTGTTCACGTCACCGCGGATATGAGCCTCGGGAAGCTCCAGATCGGGATTGCCGACACCGCCCTGACGCGCGATCTCGGCCTTCAGCTTCGCGACTGCCCGATCGAGCAGTTCCTGATGCCCCACAGGCGCCGTACCCCAGTAGATACCGCAAGAACCATCGGGCTTCTGCAGGATCGAGAGCGACACGTTCTCGGGCTTCGTGGTCGTGGGATCGTAACGAATGTCGGGAAGCTTCAGCTTCACCGACTGCAGCACGACGGGCACCGCGATCAGGAAGATGATGAGGAGCACCAGCATCACGTCCACCATCGGGGTCGTGTTGATGTCCGACATCGGTTTTTCTTCGGCGCCGTCGCCGCCAACGCTAATTGCCATTGAGGACTATCCTATCCTTGCAACTGGGCCACCGGGGAAACTCCGGGGGCGAGAGGCGGGACGACGCCAACGCGGCGCGCGCCCCGCCCCGTCATCAGCGTGCTGCCGTGGTGGTCGCAGCCGCCGGCTTGGCTGCCGGAGCCGCACCCTTGCGGGCAGCAGCTGCCGGGCGAACCGCGCCGTCCGACGCCAGATAGCCGAGCACGTCGTTCGAGAACGCGTTCAGGTCTTCGGCGATCGACTTGTTGCGACGCTGCAGCCAGTTATAGGCGAGCACCGCCGGAACGGCGACGACGAGACCGAGAGCGGTCATGATCAGCGCCTCACCGACCGGGCCGGCAACGGCGTCGATCGAAGCCTGACCGGCCGCGCCGATCTTGATGAGCGCGCGGTAGATGCCGATAACCGTACCGAACAGACCGATGAACGGTGCGGTCGCGCCGACGGTCGCCAGGAACGCCAGGCCCGAGTTGAGCTGCGAGTTGATCGACGCTTCCGAACGGGCGAGCGAGCCGTGCAGCCAGTCATGAGCCTCGACCGGATCGGTCAGGCGGGTGTGCTGCTCCTGAGCCGACAGGCCGTCGTCGACGATCTGCTTGTAGGCCGAGTTCTTCTCGAGCTTGGCCGACGCTTCACGCAGGCTGTTGTTGTTCCAGAAGCCACCACTCACGCGCTTGTGCTGATTGATCACCTTCTGCTGCTCGAACAGCTTGGTGAACAGGATGTAGAGCGAGACGAAAAGCATCAGCACCAGGATGCCGAACACGGTCTGCGAGATCAGGCCGCCTTCGCGGAGCGCCGGGATCAGGCCGTAAGGATTTTCGCCCTTGGGGGCGGCTGCTGCGGCGCCGGCCGCAAGGATGGTGGTGAGCATTTAGTTGGTTTCCTCTAGGCTGTATTTTTTACTGTCAGGTCTATCCAGAAACGGCCCGGGGCATGGCGCACCGGGCCGAATCCCTATCGTCAATTTTCAGGCAATACCCAACGGACCGGCAGCGTTGCCGTCGACACGGTCGGCTGACCGTTCTCGTCCTTGGCCGGGGTATAGCGCACCCTGCTGCGCGCGATGCGGCACGTCGTGTCGTCGAGCGAGCTGTTACCGCTCGACGTCGTGATGCTGCATGCACTCACGCGGCCATCGGCGCCCACCGTCAGCTTCGCAACGACTCGACCCTGAGCACCGGCGCGAATCGCCTCCGATGGATAGGCATCGTCATTGAAGAACTGGCCGGGGTTACCCTTCAGGCCCGCTGCCTGCGAGATGCGAGGCGGCGCGGGTGGAGGTGGCGGCGGCGCTGCGACCGGCGTCGGGACGAAGACCGGCGGCGGAGCCTGCACTGTCTGGATGACGACTTGCGGCGGCGCCTGAGTCTGCACGATCGGCGGCGGCGAGACGACCGGAGGCGGCTCGAGCGGCTGATCTGGCGGAGGGGGCGGCGGCTCGTCGGGTGGCGGGGGTGGCGGCTCCTCGACGTCGAAGGTCTTCAACTTCTCCGACATCGCTTTCACGTATTTGTACGTGAGTCCGGTGACGAAGGCGTAGCCCATGACGGCGACAATCACCGACACGATCACGATCGCCACCACGCGGTTGCCGCTTACATTACGGTCAGCATAAGCCATTCAGAAACGAAACTCCTCTATCCGTACACGACGCGAACCGCCGATCCGTAACGTCCGTTCGTCCGATCTGCCTGTCGTGGGCTGATGTATCCTTGGACAGGGGCGATCCTATATGACCCCCCAAACCCTGACGCAAACGCTTTGTCTCACGCAACAAACGTACAATCCCGACGTGGCAGAATTATTTCTGTATAATATCGGAACGAACGCGTAACCCATAGCGAATGATTTCAGCTCCGAAACTCGTGCTTGCGATGGCCTTCGCGGCGGCCGCAACTGGTGCCTCAGCCCAGCAAAGACCGCAGATTCCCGCCGATTCGGTGGTAATCGCCCCGCCCTACGCCGACTATGCTGATCTGGTTCTCGCGGCCCCCGCGATCATCGATGCGACCATTCGAAGCTCCACCCGCCTGAAGGGCCCGGATGCCGCCGGCGTAGCCGCCAACATGGCCCGGCTCTATGTCGAAGCAGACGTGCTCGCACTGATTCGCGGCACTGCAGCATTGCCGCCGCGAATCGCTTATGTGCTTGATGTGCCTGTGAATGCGCGCGGGAAACTGCCGAAATTGCGCAAGCTCCGTGTCCTGCTGTTTGCCCGGCCCGTTCCGGGTAACTCAACTCTCGTTCAACTCGTCCGCCCCGATGCCCAGCGCGACTGGACGCCCGGCGCGGATGCGTTGACCCGGCGAATCATCCAGGAAACGCTCAGTCCCGATGCCCCCCCGAAGGTGACCGGGATCGGCAACGCATTCCATGTCACCGGCGATCTGCCCGGATCAGGCGAAACCCAGATATTCCTCACCACCGCAGACAGCCGGCCTGTTTCGATCGGCATCCAGCGGACGCCCGGCGAACAGCCGCGCTGGTCAGTTGCGTTGAGCGAGCTTGTCGGCGAGGGCGCCGTGCCGCCGGCGCGCGATACCTTGTTATGGTATCGCCTCGCCTGCGCCTTGCCGCCGGAGCTCCCCGCGTCGAGCCTGACGTCGCTCAGCGATAGCGACGCGGCCATCGCGCGCGAGGATTACCGCCTGGTGATTCGCTCGCTCGGTCCCTGCAACCGGGGCGGTGGCCGCTAAATTTCGGGTGCGACCCTGAGGATCTGGCCTGTCGTCGACCGCGCGGCGGCTAGGAAGCGCGCAGCGGCGGCGACATCGCCCTCTTCCGCCCCCGCCATTACGTCGATCGCCCCGATTCGAGTATACGATGCAAGTTCGACGGCGAGAGGCCCGATCGCAGCGACCAACATCGCGCGCTCGATCGCGGGCACCGACGAATCGAGCAGGAGAAGGACGATGTCGGCCTTCGCCGCGCGAAGGTGCTGCACGGTCTCCCCTGCCCGTCCCGCTTCGGCCGTGACAAGGATCGCGCCCGTGGCCGTCGCAAGCGATTCGCGAACGGCCGCCTCGATGCTCATTTCCGGTGACGGACGAGCGTGATGCCGATTGATTCGCCAGCTTCGGCAATGGCCAGCTTGACGATCTTGATCTGCACCCGCGCAACACGCTTGTCTTGGAGGAACAGAGTTTCGGCGATATGATCGGCCACACCTTCGACCAAGGTGAAATGCACCCCTTCGGGCAGCGCCGTCGTCGCGGCCCGCTTCAGATCCAGATAATTCTTCGTCGCGCCCAGCGGCGAATCCGGGGCGAAATGCGCCGGACAATCGAGATCGACCGTCAACGAAATCCGCAGCGGCTGCGGCAGATGGGTTTCTTCGGAATAGATGCCGGTGAGAACCGGCACCTCCAGATCATGCACTTCAAGGCTGAGACGATCGTCCAAGCGTGGCCCTTTCATGGTGTGGCGGGCGCCATAGCAGATGAGGAAGCAGTGGAAAGCCGCCTCAGGCCGCGGCACTTGGCCGTGCGCTGGCCGCCGCATGCCAGCGCGCGACCGAACGACAATCCTCGGGTACCTGGAATTTGGCGGCGCGAGCGAAATCGATCGTCACGAGCGCGGAGATATCGGCGAAGCTGAAGGTGTCGGTCGCGATCCAGTCGCGATCCGCCAGCCGGACGTCGAGCGCCTCGACGAAAGCGCCCCACATGATCAGCCCACGCGCACCCAGCTCGGGAATCTGCGGCATCGCCGGCCATTTGCCCGGTGCCGCACGATCCTGGAAGGCGGGATGGACGTTGCGAAAGGCATAGACGGCGGCGGCATATCCGTCCGATTCGATTCGGCGAGTCCAGGATTCGATCCGGCCGATGTCGAGGGCCGTGCTCCCGAACAGTGCGGGTTCCGGGTGCAGCGCCTCGAAATAGCGGCAGATCGCAGCCGATTCGCAGATGACCTCACCATCGTCGAGCTCAAGCGCTGGCACCGCGCCGCGCGGGTTCACGGCGAGATAGGGATCCGAAAGCTGCTCGTTCCGGCGGAGATCCACCATCACGCGTTGGATCTCGATGCCCTTCTCGGCAAGGAAGATGCGCACCCGGCGCGGGCTTGGGGCGAATTCGGCATCATACAGCTTCATCGCGCGCCTCCAATTCGGCTTGCGTTCAGGCGCACCACCGCTAAAGCGCGCGGCCCCGTGCGTCCATGCCGGGACTCGCAGGAGCAACCATATTGATCAGGATCGCGCCGATTTCCGAAGTTGAACCGCAGGCAGTCGAGCATCTGCTCGACCGCGCGTTCGGCACGGACCGGCACGAGCGAACCGCCTACCGGATTCGCCAGGGCATGCCCGCGATTCCCCGGTTGAGCTTCGCTGCCCTGGAAAACGGCGCGCTGGTCGGCACGATCCAGTGCTGGCCGATCCTGTTCGACGGTGACGATGGCCAGGATGTGCCGATGGTGATGCTCGGCCCGGTCGCCGTCGAACCGGCGCGGCAGCGCGACGGGATCGGGCGTGACCTGATGCTCTATGCGCTGAACGCGGCGGTGGCCTCGGGCGAGGCCGGTGCGCTGATGCTGATCGGCGACCCGGAATATTATGGCCGGTTCTTCGGCTTCACCGCTGATCGAACGGCCGGGTGGCGCGCGCCGGGCCCCGTCGAGCAGCGCCGGCTGCTGGCAATGGGCGATTCGGTCCCGGACGGCGCGGGCATGCTCGCCCCTCGAACCGTGGCGCTCGCCTGACGCTTTACGCCCGGGCAGGCCTGTCCTACCGCCTACCGATGCCGATGGACCCGCTTCCCGATCTTGCCGCGCTGTCGCTCGCCGATATCGCGCGCCTCGCCGGGGAACGGAAACTGCCACCGGTCGAACGCTGGAACCCGACTCATTGCGGCGACAGCGAGATGCGCATCGCGCGCGACGGGACCTGGTTCCATCAGGGATCGCCGATCGGGCGTCAGGCGATGGTCCGGCTGTTCTCGACGATCCTGCGTCGTGAGGAGGATGGCGGCTATGTGCTCGTCACGCCGGTCGAGAAGCTCGATATCGCGGTGGAGGACGCCCCTTTCGTCGCGGTAGAGATGAAGGTCGAAGGCGAAGGTCGCGATTCGCGCCTGGCCTTTCGCCTCAACACTGGCGATCTGGTGACGGCCGGCAGCGACCATCCCCTGCGTTTCGAGGAACGCGGGAATGGCCCCCGCCCCTATCTCCATGTCCGGGGCGGGCTGGAGGCGCTGGTCGCCCGGACGGTCTATTACGATCTCGCCGCGATCGCGCTGGCGGGCGACGATGTGGCGCCCGGCGTGTGGAGCAACGGCGCCTTCTTCCCTTTTGGAGCCGACTGAATGACCCTTGCCGATCGTTTGCGCCACGCGCTCGAAACCGGACACGGCATGGAGACCGTGCTGCTGACCGGGGATCATCGCGACCCTGAACTCGACCAGTCGACGCCGCTGATGAACGCCGCCGTGCTCGTCGCCGTCACCGATCGTTCAAGGCCCGGCGTCATCCTGACCCAGCGTACCGACACCTTGTCGCGCCACCCCGGCCAGGTCGCCTTTCCCGGCGGCCGGATCGACCCGGGCGACAGCGGCGCGATCGACGCGGCGCTGCGCGAGGCGGAAGAGGAGATTGCCCTGCCGCGCGACCGCGTGATCGTGATCGGAGAGGCCGACCGCTATCGCACCGTCACCGGATTCGACGTGACCCCGGTTATCGGGATCGTCCCGCCCGACCTGATCCTGGTTCCCAGCGCAGCCGAGGTGGCTCAGGTGTTCGAGGTGCCGCTCGATTTCGTCCTCGACGCCGCGAACCATGTCGAGGCGACCGTCGAATGGCAGGGCCGCAACCGCCATTATTACGAGATCAACTGGGACGGCCACCGCATCTGGGGCGCGACCGCCGCGATGATCGTCAATCTCTCCAGGCGGCTACGATGGAACGGATGATCCTGCCGCAGGCCGCGTGGCGCCGACGCGACGGACTGGTGGAACTCTGCGACGTGCTGGGCGCGGCCGAAGGCAAGGTGCGTTTCGTCGGTGGCGCCGTGCGCGATACGCTGCTCGGCATCGACGTGGCCGATGTCGATCTCGCGACGACTCATTCGCCCGACCGGGTAATCGCCCTGCTCAAGGGCAATGGCATCAAGGCAGTGCCGACCGGCCTCGCGCACGGCACGGTGACGGCGGTGCTGACCGGCGGCCCCGTCGAGGTAACCACCCTCCGTTGCGATATCGCGACTGACGGCCGGCATGCGACCGTCGCCTTCACCGACGACTGGCAGGAGGATGCCGCGCGACGCGATTTCACGATGAACGCGCTCTACGCCGATCCACTGACCGGGAAGATCTTCGATTATTTCGGCGGGATCGACGATCTGGACGCGCGGCGGGTGCGTTTTATCGGCGATCCGCTGAAACGAATCGCCGAGGATCATCTGCGCATCCTGCGCTTCTTCCGCTTCCACGCCCGGTTCGGCGACACACCGGACGAGGCCGGGCTGGATGCCTGCACCGAACGCGCGAACGACCTGATGGCCCTGTCGCGTGAGCGGATCGCGGCCGAACTGCTCCGGCTGCTGGTCGCGGTGCACGCAGTCCGCGTCGTCGACCTGATGATCGACCATGCGATCTTCGTCCCGGTACTTCCGGAGATCGAAAGCACCCGACAACTGGCGCGGCTGGTCTCGCGCGAGGCCGAGGCGGGGATCGATCCGGATCCGATCCGGCGGCTTGCCTCGCTGCTCCCGGCGGACACCCGCGTGGCCGACGATATCGGCGCGCGGCTGAAACTGTCCAAGGTCGAGCGGCGACGACTGGTCAGCGCCGCCGAACCAGTGGGCGACGAGCCGGCGACGGTGATCGACTACCGGCTCGGCAGGGAACTGGCGATCGATCGCCTGCTCCTGTCGGATCGTCCGGAAAAGGACGTGACGTCCCTACTCGCCTGGGAATCCCCTGCCCTGCCGCTCACCGGCGGTGCCCTGGTCGAACGGGGCCTGCGCAAGGGGCCCGAGGTCGCGCGCACGCTGCGCCGGATCGAGGAGCAATGGATCGCCGAGGGCTTTCCTGATCCAGCGCGGGTGAACCAGATCGCCGACGCGGCGACCGCTCAGTTCCTGCGGGCTTCCAGCAGCGAATAGGCAGCGTCCGCCTCAAGCGGCCGCGCATAGACGAAGCCCTGGCCATAAGTGCAGCCAAGCGCGGCGAGCGTCTGGGCAAGTTCGTTGGTCTCGATTCCCTCGGCCGTCGTCTGCATGCCAAGCGCCTGGGCAAGCGACAGGATGGCCCGCACGATCGCGATCTTGTCGCGGTCGGCAAGCATGCCGGTCACGAAGCTGCGGTCGATCTTGAGAATATCGATCGGCAGCTTCTGCAGATAGGCGAGGTTCGAATAGCCGGTGCCGAAATCGTCCATCGCCAGCGTCGTGCCGAGCCCCTTCAGCGCATGCATGATTCCAGCGATTCGGTCGGGATCGGTGACGAGCGCGCTTTCGGTGAGTTCAAGGGTGAGGCGCGAGCCGTCAAGGCCGTTGCCGGTAAGCGCGCGCTCGACCACCGGCGCGATGCTGTCGCGCTGAAGCTGGATCGCCGACAGGTTGACCGCGAGCTTAACGCGGCAATTGCCGCCCGCCCGCGCGTCCCATCCGGCGAGCGTGCGCACCGCTTCCTCGATCGCCCAGCGACCGAGCGGAACGATTAGGCCCGATTCCTCGGCGACCGGAATGAAATCGCAGGGTGAATATTCGGTGCCGTCATCGTCGGCCCATCGCGCCAGCGATTCGAAGCAGACGATCTGCCCGGTCGCAAGATCGCAAATCGGCTGGAAGCTGAGCCGAAGCTGACCCCGGTCGAGCGCGCGGCGCAGCGCGGTCTCCATGCCGAACTGCTCGCGCGCGATGTCGAACGCCTGGGTCTGATAGGCTTCGGCGCGACCGCTGGTCTTGGACCGCCGCACCGCGAATTGAGCGTGGCGGATCAGTTCCTCGGCATCGTCGACCTGGCTCGACCCGAAGGCGATGCCGATCGAGCAAGCCACCCGGATCTCGAAATCGGAAAGCTGGAACGGTGTGCCCAGCGCGCCCTGGATTCGCCTGGCGACATGGTCGGCGTCACCGGGACCATCCTCGAGCGTCAGCAGGATACCGAATTCATCACCACCGGTGCGGGCGAGCACGTCGTGCGCGCGCAGGATGCCCTTGAGACGCCGGGCAACGGTGATGAGCAACTCGTCGCCGGCCATCGACCCGAGGCAGGCGTTCACGCGGCTGAAACGATCGAGATCGACGATGAGCACGGCGTAGCGTGCCTGCTGTGTCGTGTCGTCGATCAGCGCCTCGAGATGATCGCTGAAGCCGGCGCGATTGGCGAGGCCGGTCAGGCTGTCGGTCATCATCTCGCGACGAAGATTATGCTCGGTGCGCAATTCGGACGTCTGGTCGATCAGGGTGACGAGGCAGCGCCCCTCGGCGTTGCGCGTCAGGCGCGCAAGCGTGACTTGATAATAGCGGCAATCGACGGCGTCGCCGAATTGCCAGGGGAAATCCTCGCGCAGCGAATCGCTCTGGACGAACTTGGTGATCCGCGTCGCAATCAGCGAAATCAACGGCGACGCACCGTTCGCGGAACCAAGGCCGGCCTGACGGAACGGCCGATTTGCCATCTGGATGGACACATCGCCGTCGGCCGCGATCACGAGCGCCGCCGGGATGGGAAGAAGATCGAACGTCGCTCCGATCCGGTCCAGATCGTTCATGCGCGCGTCACCGGCCTCCATCGATACGGGAGGCTCTTCCGCTTTCAAGACCCGGGACCTGAACGGCATCATCCAGGGTAGCGTTACCGCGAACAGGTTAAAAGCGGCTGAAGCTTGCACAGTATTTCAGCCACTTGATACCACCAAAATGGCTAGAAACGGTTATCCCTTGGAAAGCCGGTGGGTGGCATTCGTCCGGCCGCGCCGCGCGCCGCGCGCCACGGTGCAAGATCGCTTTCCGTGCGAGTCCGTCCACTCTCGCCGCCCATCGCCCAACTCAGCCCGTCAGCGAAAACGAAAGTGATCGCATCGGACAGGCCACCGTCGCGATACCGTTGCAACTGGACACCCTGGCCGCGCGCCAGCTCAGCCAGTTCGGTCAATGGGAAGACGAGCAGGCGGCGGTTGTCGCCGATCGCCGCGACATAATCGGCCGCCGGATCGACCGGGCGCACGATCTTCAGCTTCGCGCCCAGACGCGGCGTCACCACCGTCTTGCCCTTGCGCGTCTCGGCGATCGTATCCGCCGTCCGCACGATGAAGCCGCGGCCGTCCGTGGCGGCGACCAGCAGCTTCTCCGCGCGGCTCGCCGGCATCAACGCGACGATCCCGACATCGCCGTCGAGATCGATCATCGCCCGCACCGGCTCGCCGAAGCCCCGGCCGCCAGGCAGCTTGTCGGCCGCGAGCGTGTAGAAACGTCCATTCTCCGCCGCGAGCAGGATCTTGTCGGTCGTCTGCGCGGAGAAATGCAGGAAGGCCGCGTCGCCTTCCTTGAACTTCAGGTCGGCCGCGGCGGCGGGCTCGATATGGCCCTTCATCGCCCTGATCCACCCCCGCTGCGACAGGATCACGGTGATCGGCTCCCGCTCGATCATCGCCTCGAGCGGGATTTCGCGGGCGGGGGCAGCTTCCTCGATCGTGGTGCGGCGCTTGCCCAGCTCGGTTTCCAGGCCGTAGCGATCGCGCAGCTTGGCGAAATCCTTCTTCAGCCGGGTCCGCTGGCGCGCGTCGCTGCCGAGCAACGCCTCAAGGCCTGCCTTCTCGGTTTCCAGCCCGTCGCGCTCCTTGCGAAGCTCCATCTCCTCGAGCCGGCGCAGCGAGCGCAGGCGCATGTTCAGGATCGCCTCGGCCTGGCGGTCGGTCAATTCGAACTCGGCGATCATCACCGGCTTGGGCTCGTCCTCGGTGCGGATGATCTCGATCACGCGGTCGAGGTTGAGGAAGGCGATGATGTAGCCGTCCAGCAGTTCCATCCGGTCGGCGATCTTGGCCAGCCGGTGCGCGGTGCGGCGCTGGAGCACGATGAACTGGTGATCGACCCAGCCGAGCAGCGCCTCGCGCAGGGACATCACGCGCGGGGTACGGCGCGCGTCGAGCACGTTGAGGTTAAGGCTGACCCGATTTTCCAGATCGCTCATCCGGAACAGGCTTTCCATCAGCAGGGTCGCATCGACCGTGCGGGCGCGCGGCTCGATCACGATGCGCACCTCCGAATCGGATTCGTCGCGCACATCCGCCAGGATCGGCAGCTTCTTGTCGTTGATGATCGTCGCGATCTGCTCGATCAGCTTGCCCTTCTGGACGCCGTATGGAATCTCGGTGACGATCGCGTTCCAAGTGCCACGCCCCTGATCCTCGACATGCCAGCGTGCTCGGACACGGAAGCCGCCGCGTCCGGTGGCATAGGCTTCGGCGATGGCGGCGGCGCTGTCGACCACTTGCCCGCCGGTCGGGAAATCCGGCCCCTTCACATGCTCCAGCACCTGCGCGTCGCTTGCCTCCGGCTGGTCGATCAGCAGGATCGCGGCGTCGAACAGTTCGGCGGCGTTGTGCGGCGGGATGCTCGTCGCCATGCCGACCGCGATGCCGGCGGCACCATTGGCGAGCAGGTTCGGGAACATGCCCGGGAACAGCTCGGGCTCCTGGTCTTCGCCATTGTAGGTAGGACGGTAGTCGACAGCGTCCTCGTCGAGGCCATCCATCAGGTCGATCGCGACCTGGGTCAGCCGCGCCTCGGTGTAACGATAGGCGGCGGCGTTATCGCCGTCGATATTGCCGAAATTGCCCTGCCCGTCGACGAGCGGATACCGCATGGCAAAGCTCTGCGCGAGGCGAACCATCGCGTCATAGACCGACTGGTCGCCATGCGGATGATATTTACCGATCACGTCGCCGACGACGCGGGCGCATTTCTTGTAGCCCTGCGCCGGATCGAGCCGAAGCAGGCGCATCGCCCAAAGCAGACGCCGGTGAACGGGTTTCAGCCCATCGCGGACATCGGGCAGCGAGCGCGCCGTGATCGTGGAGAGCGCATAGACGAGGTAGCGCTCCGACAGAGCACTGTCGAAGGGCGCGTCGACAATGGCGTTGAAGGGATCGGGCTCTTGGATATCGGTAGGCATTGGGCCCCGGTTAGCAGGCGGAATCGGGCTAGGCTAGGATCCGGCGGTCTGTTCAGACCGGGCTCGGCAGGTCGCGCGCCAGCTCGGCGAACAGCCATTCACGGAATCGCTTGATCTTGGGCACGCCGCGCCGTGCCTCGGGGCAGACCAGCCAATAGGCATAGCCGCGGGTCGATACCTGGTCGAACGGGCGCATCAGCCGGCCCTCGGCCAGATCGTTGCGCCAGAAGAAAGGAGTCAGCATCGCCATGCCCTGCCCGGCCATTGCCGCATGGCCTTCATGCGCTTGGGAATCGAGCCTGACGCCGCGGCGGGGCATCCTGTCCGGCGCGTCGACGCCGGCCTCGCGCAGCCAATGGGACCACCAGCTGTCGTGTGGGCTGATCAACGGCAGGCGGAGCAGGTCGGCCGGCTCGAACAGGGGCCCATGGCGCCGCTGGAAACCCGGGCTGCACATCGGCGTGAAATCGATCGGCAACACCAGGTCCTGCGAGAGATCCGGCCATGATCCGCGGCCGGCGCGGATGGCGATATCGACATCGTCGGTCGTGAAATCGGCCAGCATATCACTGGTCAGCAGGCGCACCGCCATATCCGGATGCGCCATCTGGAAACTGCCGAGACGCCAGGCGAGCCAGGTATTGGCGAATGTGTTGGAGGTGGAGACGGTCAGCAGCCCCTCATCCTCGGCGCGGATCGTGGCGAAGGCCGAATCGAGCGCGTCGAAGGCACGGCCCACTTGCGGCGCGATCCGGCGGGCTGCCTCGGTCAGGAGGACGCGTTTCTTCTCGCGGCGGAACAACGGCACGCCGAGCCGCTCTTCGAGCAGCTTCACCTGATAGCTCACCGCCGCCTGGGTCATGCCGAGCTCGGCCGCCGCGGCAGTGAAATTCTCGTGGCGCGCCGCCGCTTCGAACACCCGGACAGCGGAGAGAGGCGGAATGCGGCGCATATTCGATGGATAAGGCAGGCTTATGGATCGTGTCCAACGATTTGTTGGCGCCCCAATGAGCACAGGCGCATATCCGTTTCGTGATCAACGCCAGCAAAAAAGGAGAATGGCGGTGCGTGACGATTTCTACAGCCAGGCCTGGGCCGGTAATCACCAGCATCTGAGCAAGACGATCCATAAGCTGGTTCGCGCGGCGATGGATGCTTTCGACAAGCTCCAGGCCCATCAGTTCGACGCACCCTGGCGCGCGCGACGGGCCAAGGGCAAGACGCCGGCATTCGAGCCCGCTGCCTGATACTCGGCGGTTTTCGACACTGTCGCGGGGAACGCGTATCGGGGGAGCATGTTCAGGCTTGCTCCGATCGCGCTTCTCGCGTTGATTCCTGCGGTGATGACCGCAACTGCCCCTTCCCTGCTCACCTGGGCCGATCTCACCGCGAGACCGCAGCCGAGACCCGATGCAACGATCGCCTATGGCGACGACGACATGCAGAAGGTCGATGTCTGGCTGCCCGCGGGCAAAGGCCCATTGCCGACCCCCTTGCCGACCGTCCTGATGGTGCATGGCGGCTGCTGGACGACCAGCATCGCCGATCGCAGCCTGATGAACTGGATCGCCGATGATCTCCGCAAGGACGGAATCGCGGTCTGGAACATTGATTATCGGGGCGTCGATCGCCCGGGCGGCGGCTATCCCGGCACCTTCCTCGACACGGCCGCGGCCGCCGATTCGCTGATCGCGCACGCGAAGCGCTTCCATCTCGATACCGGGCACATCGTCGCTGTCGGCCATTCGGCGGGTGGCCATCTCGCCTTGTGGCTGGCCGCGCGGCCGAAACTGCCCAAGGGCAGCCCGCTGCGTACCGCCACACCGCTGCCGATCGCCCATGTGATCAGCCTTGGCGGACTGCCCGACCTCGAAGCGACCGCGGCCAGCCCGGACAATGGATGCGGCACCGATGTCGTCAGGCAACTCGTCGGCCCACCGGACACACGCCCTGACGTCTATGCCGACACCTCGATCCCGCGCCTGTTGCCGATTGGCGTGCCGCAGGATCTGGTCAACGGCCGTGAGGACAGGATCATCCCGATCAGGCTCGGCACCGGCTATGAGGCCAAGGCCAGGCAGGCAGGCGACAACGCCAGGCTTCACCTCGTGCCCGCGACCGGCCACGTTGAACTGGTGACACCCGATACCAGAGCCTGGGCCGAGACCAGGCGGCTGATCCGCGCGGCGCTCCAACGATGACGCTGGACGACGCCCGCGCTCGACGCTGCTGATCGGCGCTGACGAGGACGATGTGCTTCTCGCGGATTCGACGTCGGCCAATCTGTCTAGGGTTATCATAGTCGCGCCTATCTCGATCCGGCGCTCTTGAAACGGCACACGGTCAATTGATCGGCCATTTCCGCGTTAACCATTTCTATACTATAGTTCGTCCCGATCGACGGGGGAATCACCGATGCGAATCGTGGCTGTACTGGCGGCATTTCTTGCGCTCGCCGGATGCGAACAAGCACCCGGCCAAGCGAGCGGCGTGGCGGCTGCGCCATCGGATCCACCGGCAAGCTCCGGATCTTCCAGCGCTTTCGATTATCACTATGCTTTCCGCTTGCCCGGCTCCCGTATCGCAGCGGTGCAGGAAAGCCATGCTCGCGGCTGCGATCAACTCGGCCCCGCGCGCTGCCGGATTTTGGCGATCCGCTACAATGTCGACGATCGGAATCGTGTCGAGGCAACGCTCACGCTGAAACTCGATCCGACCGTGGCCCGCGCCTATGGCAAGGGAGCGACGGATGCCGTGACCCGCGCGGGCGGGTCAATGACCGGGGCCGATATTGCCGGCGCCGATTCAGGCACCGCCGCCGGACGCAGCGACGGGGTCGTCGCCCGGTTGCGCGAGTCGCTTGGCAATGCCGAGGCGCAATTGCGCGGAACCGTCTCGCCCGAGGAGCGGGTACAGCTTTCCGCCAGGATGGATCGGCTTCGCGCCGCGATCGGCACGATCGGCGAGGTGGACCAGGGTGCTGGCACCGGCGTGGCGACGACGCCGGTGCTTCTCACCTATGCCTCCGGCAACGCGGTCAGCGGCCTTGGCGGGTCGGACGCCACTTTCGACACGGCCGGCCAGACGCTGCTGTCGTCGCTCGCCGGGCTGGCCACGATCCTCGCGGGCGCCGGCCCCTGGCTTCTCCTCCTGGTTGGCGGCGCGCTGATCCTGCGCCGGATCGTCCAGGGCCCCGCCGACCGGACGCCGGCCCCCGAACTGCCTGTCGCGCCTGCGGAAATCGGTGACGATCGTACCGTGATCCAGCGATGGTTCGCGCGCGACAATCAGCCGGAGCGCGAGCCCGCCGACTAGCTTCCTGGCGCCGTTAAACGTGGCAATGGCCGCATGCCCCGGCATGCTGGCTCCCCGCGATATACCTGCCGGCCCCGACCGGAAGCGGCCCGGCCAAGCTGATTGCGCCGCCGTCGGCCTTCCGATATAGCGCCGGTCTTCCGGCCCCGGCCCGCGCATCCGCGCCGCCGGGGCTGCTCATTTTCCCAAAGGTAACGCCATCATGGCTCGCCGCCGCCAGATCTACGAAGGCAAAGCCAAGATCCTCTACGAGGGTCCCGAACCCGGCACGCTGATCCAGTATTTCAAGGACGACGCAACTGCGTTCAACGCCCAGAAAAAGGGCACGATCAGCGGCAAGGGCGTGCTCAACAACCGCATCTCCGAGCATATCTTCACCCTGCTCGGCCATATCGGCGTGCCGACTCATTTCATCCGCCGCCTGAACATGCGCGAGCAGCTTATCCGCCAGGTCGAGATCATCCCCGTCGAGGTGGTGATCCGCAACGTGGCGGCCGGGTCGCTGTCGACGCGGCTCGGGATCGAGGAAGGCACGCAACTGCCCCGCACGATCATCGAATATTATTACAAGGACGACGCGCTCGGCGATCCGATGATCACTGACGAGCATATCGCGGCGTTCGGCTGGGCGAGCCAGGAGGAGATGCACGACATCGCCGACCTCGCCATCCGCGTGAACGATTTCCTGTGCGGCCTGTTCGCCGGGATCGGCATCCGTCTGGTCGATTTCAAGCTCGAATTCGGTCGCATCTGGGACAATGACTATGCCCGGGTAATCCTCGCCGACGAGATCAGCCCGGATGGCTGCCGCCTGTGGGACATGGAAACCAACGAGAAGCTCGACAAGGACCGGTTCCGCCGCGATCTCGGCGGCGAGGTCGAGGCCTATCAGGAAGTCGCGCGCCGGCTCGGCCTCTTGCCCGAAGGCGCCGACGGCGCAGTACTCGATCTCGAAAAGCACCGGCTGAGCAAGGGCAAATAAACCCGATCGTGGCGGCCGCGCGATGCGTGGCCGCCATTCCTCAGCCTTTGACTCGGTAACCGCAGATAATGCCGAAGACATAGGCGCTGAACAGGGCGAGCTGGACTCGGCCACCCGCGTCGCTCCAGCCGAAATATTGCCCGCCGAACGCGAACAACGCGATGAACATGATCATTGCCAGCCCGGCCATTGCCCGACCTCCCCATGCCGCCCTGCCCAGCACAAGGCCTTGAGCTGGAGGCTGATACGACCGCGTAAATTTTCCATGAAGCTTGCGGCAGGGCGCTGCGCTCGCCATAGGGGCGCCAACCAATCCCAAGCCCAGGAAACGCCCATGAAGCTTCGCATCTTCGTCACGCTGAAGAACGGCGTGCTCGATCCGCAAGGCAAGGCGATCCACAAGGCGCTCGACGGTCTTGGCTTTGCCGGCATCAACGATGTCCGCGCCGGAAAGCTCATCGAGCTCGACGTCGCTGACGACACCAGCGACGCAAGCATCGACGAGATGTGCCGCAAGCTGCTCGCCAACACCGTGATCGAGAACTATCGGGTTGAACGGGCATGAAGACAGCGGTCATCGTCTTTCCAGGCTCCAATTGCGACCGCGACATCGCCGTCGCGCTTGAAGCCATCACCGGCGTGAAACCGGCCATGGTGTGGCATGGCGAGACCAGCCTGCCCGACGGCGTCGGTCTGGTCGCGCTGCCCGGCGGCTTCTCCTATGGCGACTATCTTCGCTCCGGCGCGGTCGCGGCACGATCGCCGATCATGCGCGCCGTGGTCGAGGCGGCTGACAGCGGCCTCCCGGTGCTCGGCATCTGCAACGGCTTCCAGGTGCTGACCGAGGCAGGGCTGCTGCCGGGCGCGCTGATGCGCAACGAGGGACTCGATTTCGTCTGCCGCGACGTGGAACTGACCGTCGCCAACGCTCAGTCCGCCTTCACCAGCCGCTATGGCCAGGGCGAGACGATCACCGTTCCCGTGGCGCATCATGACGGCAATTATTTCGCCGACGCGGAAACGCTCGACCGCCTCGAAGGCGAAGGCCGAGTCGCCTTCCGCTACGCCGGCCAGGTCAACGGATCGGCGCGCAAGATTGCCGGCGTGCTCAACGCGGCCGGCAACGTGCTTGGCATGATGCCGCATCCCGAGCGCCGCATCGAGGCGGCACATGGCGGCCTTGATGGCCGGCGGCTGTTCGAAGGGTTGCTCGAAACCGTCGGGGGCTGATCCTATTTTAGCCAAATAGGCTATTGCACCGTGAGAGCCATGATGGCATAGTCAACTCATGGCTATGACCATTCCTTTTGTGCAACCGCGCCTCGCCAGCTGTCGACATTGACGCTCGCATAGTCGTGCACCCCGCTCGGGGCGCGACACAATAGTGATATCCGTCTGACTGACGGGAGGTGCCGACACCGCCCTCACCAATCCCTGCCAACGAAATCCCCAGAATTCTGCTGCCTTCAGGTGTGGCCGAACGCAATCCAGTGCGCGGCCGGTTTGTGATTCCGGTGACAGCGGGTGCAAATCCCGCCGGTCACCCCTGAGGGCAGCAGTGTCCGAGTGGCAAAATGGGAACGCGACGGATTGCAAATCCGCGATGAGCCGGTTCGATTCCGGCCTCGGACTCCCTCGTCCATTGAACCCATATGGTTATATTTTCCCCAACGGCGAGGCACGCCTCAACTCTCCGATGGTGATGGACCTCTCTCCCCTTGCGCCCATGCGGGGCCGGTCCGGAAGCTGCCGTATCGAGATGCAACCTAAACGGCTCAATACCGCTCTCTCATCCCGGATTCCAACTTGCCGATTGAATCGGGTGGGATACCCTCCATTCTTCATTTTATCCGCGCGAACCGCCGGAGCCGTAACTTTCGCCCTGGGGGTCCTTCGAGGCCGCCACTGATTGCAAGATTCATTGCGATGGAGGGACAAAAGCGATGCAGGAAAGAGCGCACAAACCCGGCCCGTCATCACTCGTCGCGCAGCGGCAGGACTGCAGCGCCTGCCTCGAAGAAGCGGCGCAACTGTCCGGTGGACAGCAAGGCTATCTGGCGCAGCTCTCGGAACAGATCAACGGCAGTCCGGGCGTACAGGCCGCGGCGCAATTACGAGCCGAGACCAACGCCAGCCCCCGGGTTCAGGCACTCTCCGCCATGATCGGCAGGCCAGTCCAGCGCGCGGAAAAGCCAGCCAATCGCACCGGCCTGCCCGACACTCTCAAGGCAGGTGTCGAGTCTCTCTCCGGGGTTTCGCTGGACAACGTCAACGTCCACTACAATTCCGACAAGCCGGCCCAGCTCAACGCTCATGCCTATGCCCAGGGAACCGATATCCATGTCGCCCCCGGCCAGGAACAGCATTTGCCGCATGAGGCATGGCATGTCGTGCAGCAGGCCCAGGGTCGCGTCCAGCCGACGATGCAGATGAAAGGCGACGTCCCGATCAATGATGACGCGAGCCTCGAGCAAGAGGCCGACACGATGGGAAACAAGGCCGCCAGTATGCCGGACATCCCGAGTGCGGCCGAGGGAATCGAGCCTCCGTCCGCCGGCGCGCAATTGCGGGCAAAGGCTCCCACCGGCACTCCTGCAGTACAACGCAGGATGGGGCTTGAGCTTGAATTTCCCATCCCGGTGGACGGATTGGGCCATCTGAGCGAGGCCCAGCAAGCTGCCCTCAGAAGACCTTTGCCCGACGAGGAACGATCAGCCCTGCAAGAGAGCGCGCTTCTGGACAAGGATCTGACCATGATGGAGGGTGACGGCTACGTCATCCGGCCGGACCATCAGGGAAGCAGGCTTGCCCCCCTGATGGGGGAAACCCCGGCACAAGCACTGTCCACCAATATAACCGAGTTCATCTTCGATCCACCCGTCGAGGAGATGCACGAAGTATCGACCGTTCTGGACAACATCTTCGACATGGTGGACGCGATTGGCGGCATCACCAACGACCTGACCAGCCGTGGCCAGCTCAACGGCGCCTATTATGTCGGACCGATCAATACCGGCGGTATAAAGCCTGACGCCTTGAAGCTGGAAGCCAGCTCGATGCAGATCAATTTCGGTATCGAAACCCAGAAGATACCCGATCTCTTCATGTCTTATGCAAGATCCACCGATCTTTCGGAAGAACATGCGAGGGAAGTCTTCGGCCTCGCGAACGGAGACAAAGCCGCGGAAGTTGCACAGATTTATCGCGAAGCCCTGGTGCGGGCGGCAACCATCTCGGCCGATGTGGAGGAGGTGTTCCGCGAACACGAAAGCGTGCGGGCCGCGACACCATTGCTGGGTATCCGGGGAATATTGGCGGTACAGGCACTTTACCTGATCATGGGCAGCATACCGGAGGAAGACAGGTTTGGCGGCACGGTCAAGAATTTTACCCCGCTCCTGATGAAGAGCTCGCTGAGCTGGATCGCTGACTATTCCCTTACCCCCGAAGAGCAGCAGCTCTATGCGGAGCATAAAAAAATGCTTCTCACATTGTTGATCAGTGCCTGTGGCGGACGCGCGGGAGACGCCACCCCGTCCGATCTGCTGGTCGTCGGCGACAAAGGGGCCAGGACAGGGATCACCATTGAAGACCTGCTCACGCCAAAACTGGACGGACCCTTTGTGGTTCCAGGCGCCGGCATCCTGCCCGATTCAGTCGGCAACCCCCACTCTCGCGACGACCCCAGCTTACGCCCGGAGGATCATGAAGACCGCCTGCCCCTTCCCGAGTATCTGACCGCCCCGCAGCGGGCACCTACCCAGGAAGAAATAGCGCAATACGGCCAGAGGACAGCCGAGTTGCTGGCCCCGCGTACGGTCGAACCCACCGAACAGGCCCAGAGAATCGAAGCCGAGCATAGCCAGCGGCGAAACCGGCGCCGGGGTGGCGTATTTGAAACGCGCATCGCCAGCGGGAATTTCTCCCGCTCGGAGGCCAAGAGCAGAGCCAGGGAAATGTTCCTGCGCGTAGCCATCCTGCACGGACTGGACGACAAGGACATGATGACACCCGAAGGACAGACCGACCGCGCCAAACACGAACTCGGACAGGAAGGACTCTAAACCCGAAGGCGACCTCTCGACCCCTACGTTCACCCGCCCCGACGAAACAATGTGGTATGACGCGCCGCCAGGGTAATCACGGCCGGCCAGAGGATCGTATTCCAGATATCGTGCCAGTTCGCCGCAAGATCGAACTTCCGATGGAGGACATAGACGTCGCGCATGTCCCATAGTTCGCCGGCCAGGGCGGCCACCGCAACGACGGTCAGCGGAATCCAGTCGCCCACTCTCCGCCTGAGCAGTTGCGCCGCGACGAGCAGGATCAGCAACCCGATATAGACGTGGAGCGCATCCTTCGAGAGACCGGTATGAGTGGTCAGCCAGAGCTTGCCGGTCTGAAAGACGCTGAGATGATCAAACACGCGCTTTGAACGGCGTGAAATCGGTGCCGTCGTCGAACACGTCGACGCCTTCGCGGCGTTTCAGGAAATTGACGACGAGATAGGTGAGCGGCGTCAGCAGCACCTCCCACGACACCTTCAGCACCCATTGGGTAACCAGCACTTTCAGCACCAGATCGTTGGTCCAGCCGACCGCGCCGATAAAGGCGAGCGGGTAGAAGATGAGGCTGTCCACCCCTTCCCCCGCAATCGTCGAGCCGATCGTCCGCGTCCAGAGATGCCTGCCCTGAGTCCAGATCTTCATGCGCGCCAGGACATAGGAATTGACGAACTCGCCCGCCCAGAAGGCGATCATCGACGCTAGCACGATGCGCGGCACCTGGCCGAAGATCGTCTCGTACGCAGTCTGGTTCTTCCAGTCGGGCGATGGCGGCAGCGCGACGACGACCCAGGACATGAACGCCATGAACGCGACCGCGACGAAGCCCGCCCAGATCACGCGACGGGCACGGGCATAGCCATAGACCTCGGTCAGCACATCGCCGATCACATAGCTGATCGGGAAGAACAGGATGCCGGCGCCGAACGGCCACAGGCCGATGCCGGGCAGGTTCACCACCGCGACCTTGCCCGCACCAAGTACATTGGACAGCAGGATGATCGCGACGAACGCGGCCATCACGAAATCATAATAGCGGAACTGCCCGCCGGCGACATCAGCCGCGCTGACGGCCCTCACCCCGTTTCCTTCCGCCATGCCGGTCCCCCAAGGTTCGTACGAGTATTTTATGAAGCCGGTTTCGTCCCCGCGCAATCCGCGCTAATCCCCGCGCCATCGCGCGCCCGTAGCTCAGTTGGATAGAGCACGAGACTTCTAATCTTGAGGCCGCAGGTTCGACTCCTGCCGGGCGCGCCATTTCGGTTCAAAGGCACGAACGCCTAGCACCGCCGCCTCTACGCCAGAGGCGGCGGTCAGGGTCCGCAGCAACTCACTGCGCAGCCCGCGAATGCGGACCTCATTCCGGCTTACGACTTCCACCCGCTGCGCGACCGCGCGCACATGGTCGCGGGCGAACGTGCCACCACCGTGGCGGAGCTTCTTGCGGGCCGCCAGCGCGAAGGCGCGCAGGCTTTCGGCTGTGATCGCCGGACCGACCTTCTCAATATGCGACACTGCGCGGTCGGCATCGCCCTTGGCCTGGTCGCGAGTCGCGGTCAGCTCCGCTATACGGTCCTTGAGCGACGGGTCGCTCACGTCGATGACGCCGTTCTCGATTGCCTCGTAAAGCCGCTTGAGCTTTGCTTCAGCTTCGGTCGCCCGTCGCCCGAGGTCGGCGACATGCTGGCGGCGCTGGTTCACCCACTCGTCGCGGCGTTCGAGGATCTGATCCATCAGAGCTTCGAGCCGCGACGGGTCAAGCAGCCGGGCCTCGATATGATCGACCACGGCCTCATTCAGCCGATCCATCGGCACGGTGATGCCGGGGCAGCCCTTGGCGCCCTGCCGGGCCTTGGTCGAGCAGGTGTAATAGCGATACTCGCGGCCCATGCTGCTCGTGCCGGTGCGCAAGGTCATCGCCCCGCCGCAGCACGCGCAGAAGCAGATGCCGGTAAGTAGCGTCGGGCCGCCCACCGCCATCGGCGGCATCATCTTCGGGTTGCGCGCCTTGAGCGAGCGCTGCACCGCTTCGAACTCGACCTCCGAGACGATCACCGGCACCTCCATGATGGCGTGCTCGCCCTCGGGCTTAGGCGTTCTGGTCTTGTGGTCGCGCGTGTTGAAGCGGTGCTGGCCGATATACGTCGTGCGGGTGAGCACCTGATGCACTGCCCCCAACCCCCAGCGCCCGCCGTCGCGGGTGCGGATGTTGTTCTCGTTGAGCCAGCACGCGATGGACTTGAGGCCCATCGGCCCGCGACCCTCGACGCCGTTCAGCGCCATCCGATAGATGCGGCGCACCGTCTCGGCCTGGATCGGGTCGATCTCCAGCTTCTTCTTGATCTTCGCACCCCGCTGCCCGGCTTCGACCACGCGATAGCCGATCGGTGCCCGCGCGCCGTTCCAGAAGCCCTGACGGGCATTCTTGCGCATGGCGCGCAGCGTGTGCTTGCCGTTTTCCTTCGACTGATACTCGTCGAACAGCGTCATGATCTGGCGCATCATCACGCTCATCGGATCATCGCCCAGGTCTTGCGTGATCGAGATCAACCGGACGCCGTTCTTCGCGAGCTTGCGGACATAGAATTCGAACTGGAACTGGTCGCGGAAGAACCGCGAGAAGCTGTGGACGAGGATGACGGTGAACGTCGGCGGCTTGACCATCGCGGCGTCGATCATCGCCTGGAAAGCAGGTTGACGGTCATCGGTCGCGGTGTTGCCCGGCTCGACGAACTCGGCCGCCACCTCCCAGGCGCGCGACAGGCAATAGCCTTCGATCTGGCGGCGCTGGTCGGGGATGGACAGGTCGCTATCGGCCTGGCGGCCGTCGAGACGCGCAGGTAGAGCGCGGCGCGGGCTGTCGCCACGACCGGCGCCTCCTCCAGCTTGGCAGCGGCACTGGTCATGGCGTTTCACTCCTTAATTCACGGCATGGGACCGAACAGCTTGTCCAATTCCTTTCGCATATGACCTTCGATGGCGCGCAGTTCGGCATCGCCGATCGGGACATGCTCGGGCCAATCGTCCGTGACGCGCATCGGGCCGTCTTCCGCGCGCGGTGACGCCTGGCGCTGCGGCGAGGGATCGGCATAGTCGTGCAGATTGTCCGGGCACTCGGCCCAGCGGCGAGGTGTGCGAAGTCGGAGCTTGCGAGGCTGGGCCATGCCGCCACGCTGCCGTCATAGGGCTCCCGGCGCAAAGGTCGCAGCGCAGCGTAGCGTAGCGTAGCGTAGCGCAGCGTAGCGCAGATAGGGGTGGACTGCGGCAGGGTTCATGATGGGGCCGGCGTCAGCCATGTCCATACGTGGCATCGCCCTACTCCTCCGACTTGAAGCTGCGGTTCTCGCGAGCGTGCCAGAGACGCAGGATGAAGATCGTGGCGTCGGCTATCTCATACCGCAGCTCGTAATTGCCCACGATGATCCGCCGGACCTCGCGCGGCTCATAGGCTTCCAGCTTCTCGCCGATCCGCGGATAGTCGAGGAGCCGGTCGGGCGCGCGCGCAAGCTGCTGGACGACCCGTGCCGCCGCATCGGGCGCGACCGGCTGCAGATGCTCGTGCAGGCGCACAAGGTCCGACGACGCCTTGCTGGTCCACTTGATCCTCATGCGGTTGGCGGCGGAAGCGGCTTGTCGGTTCCGAGGCTGTCCGCCCATGCTTGGACGGCGTGATGGTCGATCACCCGCCCGGCATCCACATCGTCCAGCGCTTCGAGCGTCATCTGGTGACGCTCCTCCTCTTGATCGACCCAGGCGGCCAGCGCTTGCTTCATCACCCAGCCGCGCGAGCGTTCGAGCCGCGCCGCCATCGCTTCGACCTTTTCAGCAAGTCCGAGTGGCACATGGGCGGTCAGCACTTTGGTATCAGTGGCCATGTCTATCACCTGTTATCGTTCTGATTAAAATATAATCGAAAATGTAGAAGATAGCAAGGTTGGCGCCTCCCTGTGGGATCGCCGCTCTATCTCCGCTGCGCTTCGACCGAGCCCCTCAAAGGGTCTCGGCCCTTCCGGTTGACGATCAGCATGGCGGGTGGCGCTGGCGCGCCGAGCAGCACGCGGGGTCCAGCGGAGCGCACTCTGACGCCTTCTGGCGAAGCCGACAGGTGCGCGCGTCTCAATGCCCGCGTTGCTCTCTTGCTCTGCCCGGAGGGCGCGGCGATGGCTGGCCCTCAGGCCCGCGCGCACGCCGCCGCGCCGGTCGGTCGCCGCAAGGGTGCTTCGTTGGTGGCACCGCCAAGGCGGCGCGTCGATTTAGGGCTTCGCCCTGGCGGCGGACCCGTGCGGGTCCGGCATTTTTCCCCGCTGCGGAGATCGGGCCAGGGCTGCGCCGGCTCGATCGCATTATTGGTCGTTGCACTCCCGCGATGGGGTGGGCGTCGCTTCCCTTTAGGCCCGCCGCGCCGGGCCGCAACGCGCGTGCCGCGCTTACCTCCTCTGCGTTCCGGCCCTGCGGGTGCTGCCCGGCTCCGTCGGCGGGCCTGCCGGTCGCTCTTTCGCCGCCCACCCCATTCCGGGGTGTGTGTGGTTTTGAAGGAGAAGTGTGATGAACGCTGTTACCGAAACCGTAGCCGCCGAGCCTGTGTCGGGCGTCGAAATGTTCGTGCCGCTGGCCAAGCTCAAGAAGTCCCCGCGAAATGCCCGCAATGTGCCGCATGGGGAAGCCGCTATCGAGGCGCTGG
This sequence comes from Sphingomonas sp. QA11, assembly GCF_028473665.1. Lineage (GTDB taxonomy): Bacteria > Pseudomonadota > Alphaproteobacteria > Sphingomonadales > Sphingomonadaceae > Sphingomonas > Sphingomonas phytovorans. Next base: position 2,393,137 of record NZ_CP098774.1, read on the forward strand.
CCGCTTCGATCCAGCACAAGGGGCTGATCCAGAACCTTGTCGTGGAGCCGGAGATCACGGAGGACGGGACGCCGACCGGCTATTATCTCGTCACCGCTGGCGAGGGCCGCAGGCTAGCGATGCTGCTGTGTGCCAAGCGCAAGCAGATCAAGAAGTCCGAGCCGGTGCGCTGCTGGCTCGCTGGAGCGCCAGAACCACTTGGAGAAGACGAGCCATAGCGCGATCAGGAGCGTTGAGGCAGACCGGTCGGGTGACTTCTTGGCGACCCTCGCCAGCGGTGCTGTAGTCCGCGGCAGTCGGCGTTGTCGGACCGCCCTGCAGCCATGGCTGTTACCGATAGAACGTGACGCGTAAGCCGTGTGGCTGGCGAGGTACTGCGGTGAAATGTGGACGACAGCGCTATTCGTCGAAACTCATTCCCGCGGAACGGAGCTGCGCGAGGACGTTAGCCTAGGTAAGTCGGGCCTAGGCTTCGAAACCTCGCGGCGAACTGCCGTCAGCGTCCATGGGCGTCTGGCCGCTGATAAATAGCAGCCGCGTCGCGCCCTCAATCAGCCAGGACTGGGCGTAGCTCGTCGCGCTGGGCTCGATCGGGCGACCGCGCTTGAGGGGGGTCGTCGCCCCTGCCAGTGTCATCATTGCGGCTGTCGCCGCACCACGCCGTGTCATCTCAACGACGGTCGCCCGTCGCTCCGCAAGCAATCGGCCATTTTGCCGACACGCTGTCTTTCAGTTGAAAATGAAAGATTTCCCCCGATCGCGCCCCGTCGGCCTGCGCGAAGAGAACCGCGCTAGCGTCCGGAGCGAGCAACGGCCCAACTTGGAACACGTTGGCGAATGCCGGAACCTTTCCGACCTCTCTCCAGCCGGACTCGGTGGCCTCGAAGCGGTACAGATGCGAACGATCCCCGCGGTCTGCGACCAAGATCATCGTCTTGCCGTCGTGCGATATCTCCGCCTCATATTCATTCGCTGGGGTGCTGACCGGAGCGCCGACATTACGTACTTTCCAGCCGCCGTCGCGCCGCCGCTCGGCCAGATAAATATCACTCTCGCCGTGACCGCCCGGCCGGCTCGAACCGAAGTAGAGGCGGCCCGACGCGTCCGCGCGCGGCAGCAGTTCGGATTGAGCCGAGTTGACCGGCGCTGGCAAACGCTCGGGTTCACCCCATCCTCCGTCCGCGCTTCGCGCAACGTACCAAATGTCGAAATCCTCGTTGGCCGGGTCGTCGCGCGCCGACACGAAGTAGAGGCCGTTGCCATCGGGCGTGTAACCTGGATCGGCTTCTATGACCGGGGCAGGCGCGGCGAAGCTTGGGGGAACGGGCCTGGTCCACTTCTCGCCGTCACAGCGCGAGCTTAGAAGCCGCCACTTCGTGAAATTCTTGTCGGCCGACATGTATACCAGCTCACGCCCGTCCGGTGAGAGGGTCGGGCTCGATTCATACCCCTCTGTAGATAGCTGATCCGGTGTCCAGAGTTTCGCGACTGGTTCCTCGGTCCCATGTGCCAGACTGGCGACGGTTGCCGCGACGCCCGCGACGAGCGTCGTCAATAGTAGCGTCCTCATTTTGGATTCCGAAGGTTGGCAAACCCGCGGCCGAGGCACGCGACGATGCCGCGTGCGTGGTGGCCGCTCGGATCGAGCTCGGGATCGAAGATCGCAATGTCAGCCCCGATCACCCGCCGGGACGCGAGAAGCGCGCTGATCAGGTCCGAGAGCAGCGCGAAGGTCAAACCGGGCGAGCCCGGCGAGTCCACCGCCGGCATCACGCGTTCGTCGAGAACGTCGAGGTCGATGTGCAGCCACATCTTGCGGCGCTCGCTGTTTACGGGTTCGAGTGCCTCGCGGACGATCTCGGCGAGGCCGAGCTTCAACAACCGCCGGACCGTTAATCGTCGGATCTGCGTCTGGATTACATCGCCATACCCCACGCCCGCTCGGAGCTTTTCACTCTCGCCGATCTGAACCACGAACGGATCGTCGACGAGCGCCTTGCCGTTCCAGCGCGCGAGCAGCGGCTCGCCGCGGCCCGTAGCCAAGGCCAAGTCCATGCCCGCGGCGCTACCCAACCGCTTCGCGCTGTCGTAGTTGCCGGGATGATAGAAATCGCTGTGGGCGTCGACGTGGAGCAGGCCGATCTCGCCGGCGGCGCGGCCGCCGAGCAGACAACCGAGCAGCACGCTGCAATCGCCGCCGATCACCAGTGGAAAGCCGCCCGACCGCAGGGCGGTGGCTACCTGAACTCCCAGCGCCTCACTAAATTTCCGGATCGCGTTGCCGTTGCGGATGCGAGTGCCGGCCTCGGCGTCGAAGCGATACGGCGGCCGATCAAGCTCGACCAGATGGTCCGCGCCGACGGCTGCCGCCAGTCCAGCGTACCGTAGTGCCTGCGGCGCCCGCCACGCGCCGGGCTGATGGTTCGCCTTGAGCGGTCGCAGCCCAAGATTGCTTGGCGCGGATATGAGGTGGAGCGGCATAGCCGGCGGAGATGACACCGATCCAAGCGCTGATGCCGTAACGCTGAGCGCGGGAACGGCCGCGAGCATCGTGCGCCGCGTTAAGATGAGGGATCGAGCATTCATCGCCTACGGACTTAGTCGTGAGGGACGGTCCATCATAACGATCATGTTGTCGTCAATTTCAATCTGCGCTTAAGATGCCGAATGAAGCTTCGACCTTCCTCGCTGGAGACGCTGCGTATTTTCGAGGCTTGCGCGCGCAACGAAAGCTTCACGCGCGCAGCCGTCGAAATCGGGATCAGCCCAGCGGCAGTCAGCCAGCGGATGCGTAGCCTTCGAACCGAACTCGGAACGTTGGTGTTCGAGCGCAACGGGCCGCGTATCACTCTGACGGACGCGGGACGACGTCTGGCGGATAAGGTCGGCGATGCGATGGCGCAGCTTGCCGGCGCCGTAGAGGAGTGCGCCAATGCCGACATCATGCGTGTGAGCGCCGCGCCCTCGTTCGCATCTCGCTGGCTGGCCCCGCGCCTGGCGAGCTTCACCGACCGTCATAATATTGCCGTCACTCTCGATCCAGCAATCGATATCCGTGCCCCTGGCCGCTTCGACGTCTCGGTCCGCAGCGGGCGAGGAAACTGGAAGGGTTACGAAGCAACCGCTCTTTTTCCCGTTGAACGGACGCCGCTTTACAATCCGCAATGTTACCGACCGGCGCGGATCGCACGCCCGGCCGATCTTTTGGCCTGCCGCCTGATCGACAGCGACGATTGGCCGAATTGGTTCGCCCTGGCTGGGCTATCCCCTCCACCCGGTCGGCTATCGTCTTCTGCGGCGCGTTATCCGACGCAGGATTTGGCCGGGGCAGCGGTGATCGAAGGCGGGGGTGTTGCTTTACTGTCGCCACGGCTATTTGACAGCGCCATCGCCGAAGGGCGCCTCGTTCAGCCGTTCGATGTCGTCTTGAGCGGGCCTGAGGCTTATTGGGCGCTGATCAGCGACCGCGAGAGTAGGGTGTCGGTTGTAGCGTTCCGCGATTGGCTGGTCGCTATATGTCGAAATCCAAATGGAAGCTGACCAGATCAGACGGCTGACACGTTTGTCCGGGCATCATAGGAACGTTGATGATCCTCAATCGCATCACCGGCGGCGATGAGAAGGCGCAGCAAGAGATGGTCAAGTAGGAGCCGATCGGCCGCTTGGGCAAGCCCAAGGAGATCGCCGCTGCGGTGCTCTACATGTGCTTCGATGCCGCTCAGTTCATGGGTTGGCCAAGCTCGTAATCGACGGTCAGACCGCCGGCTCAACGACCGAGGCACCTGCGACCGAAGCCGGCACCTTGCACGCCACACCAGCGCCCTTAGGTGTGCATCTCCGGCCAGGCGGTCACCTCATCCTCAACGGCTGCCGCGCGTCATAGTGGCGGCGGCGTGATCCGGCCTCGGTCGGCACGGCCCGGCGTCGGCAGTCGGCGCTATAGTAGTAGTAGTAGTAGTAGTAGTAGTAGTAGTACAAAGGGCGAAACATATTCGTTATGTTTATCCGGTGCGGGGCGCCAGATACCCCCCTTTCCCTGCCGCTTTTCGTCCCGGCGGCAAAGCGGCCGACCTCCATATCCTGGAACTCCGGTTTCCTCCTGCTGGATCAGGGATGACTCGCAGGGGCATGGAGATCGACCGAAAGGCTTAGCGAATACGCCTGAAGTGAAAGTTGCGCACGAAAGGCGCGCCCATATTGTCGACGTTGGCGGCGGATTCGGTCATTTCCTTGCCATCGGCCGAAATGGCGTAGACTCGCACCGCCCCCAGGGTCTTGTTCTTGGACAGGCCCATGACGAGCACATTGGGGGCCGGCGAGTTCATCGCGGCGCTGTCAGCTTCACTCGTATCGCCTTCGCCCGGCGCCATCTTGCCGTCGCGTCGATACTGCACCGCCATATGCCTGACGCTGTCGTCCGGCGCGGTGATGTCGATCTTCGTCCGCCATTGGCCCGAGCCGACATCGTCGAATGTATAGATCACTCGCTTCGGGGGCGGGCCATAGCTGTCGGGCATCCGCGTCAGGTCCAGTTCCCATTCACCAAGGAAGGGCGACCGCTCGGCCGCCGAAGGAGCCGACTGCGCACTGGCAGGCCCGCCGACGAACAAGGCGGCCGTGGCAGCGTGGAGGAACCATGGTCCGAAGCGTGGATATGAGTACGGCATGTGACGTCTCCATTGTTTCGAGGCGTGGCCCCGGCGTTGACTTTCCCGCGATAAGACGCGTCGCGTCGCGGCACCGCTTGCAAGCACACGGCCCCGATCTCCGGAGCGGTGCTCCCGAAGTTCCGGCAAACAAAAGCAGCTTGAATATCTACCCGGGCTGTTCGGTACCGGCCGTGGGAAATAGCTGGGCGTGCCACCGCGCCACCATCGTGACGGTTGCAAGCTCGATCGTCAGCACGGCCCCCTGCAGCAGCGCCTGGGTACCGTTCAGGAAGAGCACGCTCATGAACAGGATGAGGGTCGCCGCAGCGGCCGCCATGAACATTGCCAGGCGCGTGACGCCGCTCCAGTCGCGTTCAAGCATCAGCCACGCGATGCGAAGGTGCCCGAGGCCAATCAACAACTGAAGAAACGCAAGCGAGGGGATGGCGGCCTGATAGACCCCACGCAGAAGGGCTTCATGCGCGCCGCCTTCAAGCAGCGCGCCGGAAAGCCCGCGCTGCCCCGGATAGAGATAGGGCAGCCCGAGCAGCGCGCATCCGATCTGAAGCGCGGCCATCGGGATCATCAGGCCGAGTACCAGCGCGTAGCTCGTCAGGACAAAGCGGCCTTGTTCCCGCGTCAGCAACTCGCGCCAGGCCGCCACCAGGCAGCCGCTCGCGAACAGCAGCGGTTTTCCTTCCACGATCGCTGTCTCGAACTCGATGCGCATCGCCGCCGACCATTCGCGCCGGCTCTCGTCAAGGCAACAGGCGGCCAGGGCCATCACCGCGCGCGCTACTGCGGTCTTCATGCGAGCGCCCCTCCCGATGGAAGAGTCTCGCGGTCATCGGGCATCTCCAGCGCGAGCGCCAAGCCCACGGCGGTCAATCGATAGGCGTGCCGGGCAGGCCGGCCAGGCTGCGCCGGCTCGCGCCATTCGGCCTCGACGAGCCCCTGATCGGTCATCCGCATCAACAAGGGATAGAGCGTTCCGGACAAGAGGCCGGTCTCCTTCATGAGATCATATCCATGCCGCCATTGCTCTCGCTGCACTGACAGCGAATCGAGGAGAATGCGCATCTGCTTCGACGGTTGTCGCTTTCGGGCCATGGCTCAATACAACATATGTAGATTTAAGAGTCAAACCGGGTTGCGCCATGAGACCCGAACGACCCTGGCCACGCCAACAGCTATGGCGCGCAACACGTCCTTTCCGCATTCTTCGCCGAGAGCGTGGAGCGTGGCAGCGGCACCCTGTCCGCGCCGCGGCCCGAAAGCCGGTAGTCAATAAAGCAGCTTGCGGATGCTCGTATCGGTACCGAACTGACGATAGACCAGTTCGTCGAACATATATTTGAACGGCGGGCACTGCTTGCCGTGAAAATTGCGGTTGAGGTCGCGCACTTTAGGACAGCTGCCCATGCAGGTCGGCAGCAACGCGCAGGCACGACACTCGCTGTCGTCGAGCGGATCGCGCTCGCTGAGCGGGCTTTTCGAGAGCCTCGGCCAGCCCGCCGGATCGTCGAGCCGGCCGATGCAACGCCCGTCATTCTCGAGCTCGGCCCAGCATTTGTAGAGCTCGCCTTTCGCTGACACCACGAACGCATTGATCGAATCCACCTGGCATACGCCGGTGAGGCTCGGCGTCGGGGCCGCGTGCGCGATCGGCCAGCCGTTTCGCGCGCAGACCGCGATGGCATGGGACTTGAACTGCGCGAACTCGCGCGCGGTGAGCACCGTCGCGGCTGTCGGCTGCCGGGAGAAATTCTCGACATGGGCAAGATCGACCTGGATACGGTCGAGCAGCCCCTCGGCATCCAGTTCGCGATACAGGTCCTCGAACTGGTCCTGATTCGAACGATCGACATTCATTCGCACCAGCACCGCCATCGACGCGGGAATATGGCGGATGTTGGCAACGATCTTGGCGAAGGTGCCGCCCCGGCTCCGTTTGAGGAAACGACGCGAATCGTGCACCTCGGCAGGCCCGTCGAGCGTGATCTGCACGTGCGAGACACCGCAATGATCGAGCATGGAGCAGGTCTTGACGCTCAGCCCATAGCCGTTCGTGATGATGTTGGCCTTGTAGGCGCCGATCGCGCCACTGCGCTCGCGTTCCTGGAACATCGCGCTCAATCGCTCGATCACCGCGAGCCCCATCAGCGGCTCGCCGCCAAACCAGGTCACGCTGAGCGCCGGGGACGGCCCGACCGACTCGCAAAGACCATCAGCGAACGCGACCAGGCGATCCTGGACAGCGACGCTCATCATCCCTTTGACGTGCGTTTCGAAACAATAGTCGCAACCGAAATTGCAATCCATCGTCGGGGTGATGGTCAGGTGCGGCGCGTATTTGTTTTGCCGGGCGGTGTTGAAGGCGATGCCGACGGATTCGACCTCGTCGATCTGGCGGTCGACAGCGAAACCTGCCTGGTGGAGAATGTCGCCATCCTCCGCCAGCACATCGCCTGAGCGGATAGCGCCGTAGAGAGCGCGCAACCGATCGTCGAGGACCAGGTAATTTCCCGTCGCCGTATTATAAATGGCCTCGAACGCGTCGCCATCCCGCTTCACCGCAACGTTGAACACAGACGCGGCGAGCGTAGCGGAGGTCATTCAATTGGACTGTTTTTCAAGCGGCGAGCATCCCGGAGAGCTGAAATCCATGCATTGCGACACGGGATCGCAGCTCAGCATCTTCGGCTTGCAAGTGATCGTGTAGGCGTCGCACTCATCACTCGAAGCGACCACGTTCTCGATCAGGCGACGCGCATGCTCGTTATTGTACGAATCCGCATTTTCCGCATCACTCATTGTTTATCTCCAGGCGAGTCGAGTACCGAGTGAAGATGCATCGACTCTCATACGACCGCAATTCAATTGTTTTGCAGTCGCTGCACGATCCTTTCCCGAATACGTAAATGACGAAGGGGATTCTCATCGGAAGAACGCCCCGGCTACGTCTCGATGAACAGGGGCGCTATGGTTTTTGATCCGATTCTGAGCTTTCGATAGGCACGTAATTCCAACCCCGGCTCCCGGAACAAGAACGCGGTCCATCATCGCAACCTGATTGGGATCAGCATTTCTCCGCTGAGTTGATCAAGTCGGTGAGCCCGACGCCGCCAATTCGGCCCAGTCCCGCCTTGCTCCCGCATCAGCCAAAGCGCTCGCTCCTGCACGCGACGACTCGCGCCCGGGAAATACCGCCCATGTCCAATCTCTTTGAATAATGAGATTTTTGATGAGTCTGTTCGGCGGCCGGAAGCGCCACAGCTCACAGCGGGTCGTGTCGAGCGAGCAAGCCCTCAGGCATCCGCTGGAAAGTACCGCGCGCGCGGCGATCAAGCGCGGTCGATATCGAATCTACGGTTCGGATGAGAACCGCGCGACACTTCTTGTCGTGGGGACGCCAAGCCTCATCGTGACGGTATTTCGTTATCCCGCCGATGATGGCCCGCAAGAGACGCTATCAATCCAAACCATTGAAACGACTTACCTGACGGGGTTCGACCTTCACGAACAACTCGATCCACTTTGGGGGTGACCGTCCGGCGCGATCCCGGCGATCTCGGTGACCACATGTGACCTTCATTCGCCCTTCCGGCGCCGAGCGGGGCGACCGGTCGACATGTTGAGCGCCACCGCCGCGCGAACGAGCGTCTTCAGCGCCTCTTCGTCGACCTTGTCGCCCTCGTGGAAATCGATCGCGCGCCTGACATTGCCGTCGAGGCTCGAATTTAACAGGCCCGACGGGTCCTCCAGCGCGGCCCCCTTGGCGAAGGTCAGCTTCACGACATTTTTGTACGTCTCGCCAGTGCAGATCATGCCTTCGCGCTCCCACACCGGAACGCCGCGCCACTTCCACTCCTCGACCATATCGGGTTCGGCCTGCCTGATCAGGCCGCGGAGCCGGCCAAGCAACTCGCCCCGCCAGTCGCCCAGTTCCCTGATCCGCGCATCGATCAGTTGGGAGACGGAGTCCCCGCCTTCTTCCTTCGAACTGGTCATCCTCTTCTCCATGATCGTTGTCGCCCGAGAGCCCCCGGGTTGCTCACATCCGTTCGAGTGCAAAGGTTGCTCACATCCGTTCGCGGGCAAAAGTTGCTCACATCCGTTCGCGGGCAAAAGTTGCTCACATCCGTTCGCCGGGCAATTGACTGGCCTGCCTCACCCAGTCGGCGAGTTGCTGCTCATCAAGGTCGTCACCCTCGTGGATATTAAAATAGCGCGTGTCGTTGCTTCTGGATTCGCTGGGCGGCACCGGGTCCAGCGACGTGCCGCGGAAGAAAGCCAGCTTCACATATCGCTTGAAGCAATGGATTCCGAGGAACCAGCCCTCACCTTCACCCCCGTATAACGGCGAGTTCCATTTAACCGCCTTGCGCACGCCGGGAACAGTTCGCTCGATCAGCACGTCGAGGCGGCGCCCGACCTCGCTTTTCCAGTCAGGCATGGCCGCGATATAGGCTTGCACCGGAGCATCCCCCTCGCCCTTCGCGATCTGGGGGTTGCCCCCGGCGAGGAGAGACGGCGCGGCGGCGGCCCCCTTCGATTTGTCGGCCATTCCGCCACTACCCGACGGCGCGCCGCCAGCCGCGCCATCTGGCGGCGTAGGGCAGCACGAACATGTACAGGCCGCTGAACAGCAGCAGGAAGAGCGGGAGCAGCGGCGAATAGACGATCCAGGGCGGCGGTGTCCCCAGCGCCATGGCGACGAAATTGGCGATGACGGTCGCCGTGAAGACGATGGACAGCCAGCGATGGCCTTGCCGAATCCATGCGTTCAACATGTACGGAATCTCCGTCGAAGGATGGCGCCGAAACGCCGGGGCATCAGTCCATCCGCGCCAGGAGCTGTTCGAGATTGCCCAGGAACCGGGGCCACCCCGCCTTCGCACCGAAATAAGCCTGTTGCTGATCCGACTTGAAGCCCGACTGCTCCATGCGCAGGCGCGTCCCCGTGTCGGTCGGGCTGAGAGTCCAGGTGACGACGCTCTCAAGGCCAAGACCACCCCAGCTATAGGACAGAATCCTGTTCGGCTCGACCTCAAGGACTTGGCAATCGACGCCGCCCCAGTCGGCGCTGAAATGGAAACGATGGTCCACGACAGGCTTGATGTCGCCCTTCATCAGCCATTCCCCGATCAGGTGCGGCTGCGTAAGCGCGCGCCAGATCTTTTCCGGCGGCCACGCTATCTCGCGTTCGACGGTGACGGTGCGCGTTTCGGTCGCGGTATCGTTCATTGATCCATCCTTCTGAGCAAATCCTCGAGATCGTCGAACCGGCTCTGCCAGAAGCCGGCCATCTGGCTCGTCCAGTCGATCAGAGGGGCCAGGGCGCCGAGCTGCGCGCTGTAATGCGTCTGGCGACCGTCCGGCCGGTCGCGCACCAGCCCAGCCTGTTTCAGGACCCCGAGATGCTTGGAGACGGCAGGCTGCGAAACGCCGGCACGCGCCGTCAACGCTCCGACCGTCTGCTCGCCGTCACGGCACAGCCGCTCGAAAATGGCCCGTCGCGTCGGATCGGCAAGCGTCCGGAAGAGTATGTCCTGAGTGTCGGGCATCCGGTATCGATAACTTCCTGGCTATTGATAAATCCATAACCATCGAGATATGAATGAGTCAAGTGGCAACAATTATCACTGCCACGGAAAGCGAACGCTTGCGCACCACGGACGGCCAGTTACATAACCAGTAGTGAATAGGTCTAGGGCGCCCTCGGGCTCCTGCTATTTGGCCGTACGCCCCAGCGACCAGCGGGAAGCCTTGCCGGGACTGACATCGGCCCTGGCCAGGGTATCCTGACGCGCACGGCTGCCGTCATGCAACTCGCGTTCGCCCGCCAGATAGTCGCTCCGCTGCCCCTGCAGGCTCGACGCCGTCATCTGCAACGCACCCCGGACCATCTTGATCGTGGCGAAATGGCGGTCGGCGTAATCGTCGTCGAACCTCGACCAGTCGACATCGCCCCACAGGCGGTCATGGTCGAGGAATTCGGTGAGCTCCTGCTCCGGCAGCCGCCCGAAAGCGTCATGATATTCCTGGAAGGATTCGATCAGGGCCAGGGCCTGAACGCCGACGTTCCGCGCCTTGCCGGCGCCGCGCGACACAAGAATGAGGTTCGCCGTCAGTTCTCGAACCGCGGAGGCGACTGCCATCGCTGCCGCCTCCTGCGCGATGACTGTTTCGGAGCGTTCACTGACCAGCTTCATGTAGCGCCCTTCACCCGGCCGGGCTGTCCCGCCGCGATTTCAGGATGATGATAGCGCAGGCGTCCTGGCCACTCCAAGGGCGGGCATGGGCCGTCGGCATCCCAAAGCGGCACGATCCTGTCCACAATGGTGCAAGCGAACATTGTCGCACGGCTCTCACGCGAGGGCCACGGCGCGTCCCGCGAAGTCGTCGGCCAGGACCTGCTCGATCGGCCTGGCGATGCCACGCGTGAGCGCTTCGGGCACGGTCACGCTGAAGCCGCGGTCGACAAGGCCGTCGATCGCCCAGCGCACGCAATAGTCCGCCGCCACGCCGATCACGATCGCGTCCCCGACACCCGATGCCTTCAGGTCACGGAAAAAGGCGTCGCGATCGACCTGCGCGCCACCACCGATCGGCTCCACCATCAGCCCGTCCTCCTCCCACATCGCGAACACGCCCTTTTCCAGCCGCCAGGCCGGGATGGCCGGATCGACCCGGCCAGCGTCGAGGACATTGCGCCACCCCGCAGTCTCCCGGATGCAGTGGATCGGGAATTCGGCCGCCTCCGGCGACGACGGGTAGGTGTCGGCGAAATGCGTATCGAAGGTGAACAGCACCGCGGCGGTCTCGTCGGGACTCAACGCCCCGAGCCAGGCGTTCATCGGCGCGACCAGCGCATCGGCTCCGCCGACCGCCAGCGCGCCATCGGGATTCATGAAGTCCGCCTGGGTGTCGACGACGATCACGATCTTCTTCATCTCAAGCTCCGGCGGCATTTGTGGGGGTAGACGCTCGCGGCATTTGCCGGGAGAAGGTTGCCATGGTTCTGACCGACATCGCGACACGCTCCTATAATCACGGCTGGCGCCTCGACCCGATCGTGCGCAGCCTGCTCGACACCGACTTCTACAAGCTGCTCATGCTGCAGATGATCCGGCATCTCCATCCGGATGTCGAGGTGACCTTCTCGGTTCTCAATCGCACCAGGACGGTCAGGCTCGCTGAGTTCATTGACGAGGCGGAATTGCGCGCCCAGCTCGATCATGCGCGCACGGTACGGTTCGGCAAGAAGGAGCTGATCTGGCTCGCCGGCAACAGCTTCTACGGCAAGGAGCGGATGTTCGCGCCCGACTTCATCGCCTGGCTCGCCGATTTTCAGCTGCCGCCCTATGAGCTGAGGACTGTCGACGGCCAATATGAGCTGCGCTTCGCCGGCCCCTGGACCCACACAATGATGTGGGAGATTCCGGCCCTCTGCATCATCAACGAGCTACGCTCGCGTACTGCCCTGCGCAATCACGACCGCTTCGAGCTCGACGTCACCTATGCTCGCGCCAAGGCACGCCTGTGGGACAAGGTCGAACGGCTGAAGCAGTTGCCCGATCTTGTCCTCTCCGATTTCGGGACGCGGCGGCGCCACGGCCATTTGTGGCAACGCTGGTGCGTCGAGGCGCTCAAGGAAGGGCTCGGCGACCGCTTCATCGGCACATCCAACGTGCTGCTGGCAATGGACGCCGATCTCGAGGCGATCGGCACGAACGCGCATGAATTGCCGATGGTGGCGGCCGCCCTCTCTCGCGACGATGCCGAACTCGCCACCGCGCCGTACCGCGTGCTGGAGGAATGGCGCCAGCATTATGCCGGCAACCTGCTGATCGTGCTGCCAGACGCTTTCGGTACGACCGCCTTCCTGGCCGGCGCGCCCGACTGGGTCGCCGACTGGACCGGTTTCCGCCCGGACAGCGCGCCGCCGATCGAGGGCGGCGAGCAGATCATCGCCTGGTGGGAACAGCATGGTGTCGATCCCCGCACCAAGCTGCTGATCTTCTCCGACGGCATGGATGTCGACTCGATCGAGCGCACCTATCGGCATTTCAACGGCCGCGTGCGCATGAGCTTCGGCTGGGGGACCAATCTCACCAACGATTTCCGCGGCTGCGATCCGCACGGCGGCGCCGGGCTCGAGCCGATCTCGCTCGTGTGCAAAGTGACGAGCGCCAACGGGCACCCGGCGGTCAAGCTCTCCGACAACCCGGCCAAGGCAACCGGCGATCCAGCCGAGATCCAGCGCTATCTGCGGGTCTTTGGCGAAGCTGGCCGCGTTGCGAGCGAGGTGGTTGTTTAGGACCGGATCGACTTTCACAACCGGCGGCCCAGGATGATGATTCGCGCAGAGGCGCGAAGGACGCTGAGAAGCTCCGGCCTGCGGCTCGGGCGGTTTGCGATTACAAGCACGTGATGATCGAGTTCGCATCAGCTCCGCGTCCTCCGCGCGCCCCCTTCTCTTTGCTGCAACTGTGCCATCGTGAACGTCGATCCGACTTAGATATCGCAATGATCCACGACATTTCCGTCGCCGCAGAACCGCGTTCCCGCCACTTTACGGGCCTTTAATCCCCCATCGGCTACTCGCTCCCCGAACGAGCGAGCGGCATGGATCGAAATGCGCTCGGCTATACGCAGTCGATCCGGTGGGGAAATATCGTGCCACAACCACTATCGATCCGCCTGTTCGCGCTGCTGTTCGGCTTCTCCGTCATCCTCTCCGTCACGCTCGCGCTGTACACTGCGCGATCGATGGCCTTCGGCTTTCCGATCACACCCGAAGCAAGCGCGATTCTGGCGGGCAGGATCCTGGCGATCAGGATGGTCGGTGCCGCCTTCGCCTTGTCGCTGATGCTACTCGTCTTCTTCTTCAAATCGCGCTCGGCGCGCGGCACGCTGGTCGCGCGCTGGGTGCTGGGCGTGGTGACGAGCGTCGCCTTCCTGCGCGGCATCGGGATCGTCGATCCCGTCAATGATGGCGGCATGGCGACGCTGGCAATTTCGCTCATCCAGTTGACCATGGAAGCGTTTGCCATCCTCCTGCTCTACGGCGAGGACGCGGCCGACTGGTTCGATATGCGGGTCTGGCGCTAGCCCTCGATCAGATCAAGATACGCCACCACATCATTGTCCGTCGCCAGGAACAGTCCCGCCTGAACCTCTTCCGGCTGCGCCGCGGCGATGGCCATGGCCTCGCCAAGCGGGCCGTAGAACAGGGTCGAGGCCCCTCCCCCGTCATCGCCATCGGACAAATGATAGAGGCGCACGGACACGCTGTCGGCGGTGGTTCGCATCGCTGCTAGATGCGACGCGCGCCGATCGGCTGCAACCCCGTCAGCAGGGAATGCAGAGTGGAATATTATCGCCGGCGGTATCCAGCGGACATTCATCGGTACCGGGGATCGCACCGCCGACCGGCGGACAGGGATAATATTGAGTCGTGAGCTGTACCTGCTTGGCCACCTCGGTTCCCTTCAGCAGTTCGATCAGCCGCAACGACTCGTCGAGGCCGGAGGAGATGCCGCCCCCCGTCAGCCGGTCGCGGTCGAGGTGGTAGCGCGGATAGCCCTCGACCACCTTCACCCCCTGGTAGTGCTTGAGGCACGGGATGAAGGCCCAGTGAGTCGTCGCCTCATAGCCGTCGAGCAGACCCGCCGCGGCCAGCAGCATCGCCCCTTCGCACACGGAAGCGACCAGAGGCGTGACCGCCGCCTTGTCGCGCAGGAAGCCAAGATAGGTGTCGTCCTTCATCAGCACGTTAAGCGCCGCCGGGTCGCCGCCCGGCACCCACAGAGCCGCATAGTCCGGGCTCGCTTCAGCGAAGGTCTTGAGCACCTCGAAACGGAAACCTTCGCGAAAGCAGTGCATGCGGCTCTCCGCCGCAACCAGTTCGACCTCGAACCCCGCCCAGGTGAACATCTCATACGGACCCGTGACGTCCAGCATGTCGACTGAATCATACACCGGCATGCCGATGATCGGCTTGCTGCTGTCTTTCCCTTCCCCATGTCCTTCCATCGCCGCGTCCTCCACCCTGCCCGGATTCAGCATAGCGCGTGGCCCCGCGGAACCGATGCTGTGATGACGCCATATCGGGGCTTTTTGCCGTCGCCGAAGGCCGCAAAGCGCTCCATGATGCCGCCGACAGCCGCTGACTGGCTGCGGATCGCTGCCGCTTGAGGAAAGGGCGTTGCGTGCCGGGGGAAGAGAGCCATTGCGACGAGGATGTAGCCGGCCCGCGCCGCCGCCTGTCCGGCGAGCGGCCGGGCCTGCTGCTGGTCGGGCCAGCCCTGTTCGTCCTGTCGGCATCGCCGGTCCAGGCTGCTGGCCCCGGCCAGCATCTCGTCGAACTCTGCACGGCCGAGGGTATCTCCTGGATCGCTCTTCCCGACACCGGCCGGTTTCCGCCGGAAGACCCCGCCAAGGCGAACGGCCACGCCGCCTGCGCCCATGTCCTCCGCCCCCGCGCCGTGCTGCGCCCTCACCGGAACCGCGCCGAAACTTGATTCATGCCTGCACGCTGGCGAATCGATTCAACATTCGAGAGAAGTGGCGCAGCGTGGAGTCGACTGAACGCTACCGTCCACGCTCTTTCTCATGGTGATTGAAATCGAATTTCCCTGTTCCGTCAGGAAATTTTCCCTGTTCCTGTTTCGAAATTCCCTGTTCTTCGATAACAGGGAATTTCGACATAAGTTGTTATTACAGAATGGAAATAATGAGATAGAGCAAACCAGAAAGGCCAAAGAAAAACAAAATTCCCTGTTGATTGACGATAACAGGGAATTTGCCCTTCGAGCCTTGGTCGCCCAACTTCGGGAAGGGTCATTATGAAGCAATGTCCTGCCCCACGGCGAAAGCCGGGGTAGGCGGCGGGACCGGCCGGCTAGCTCTCGGTATCGTAAAGGTGCGGAATTGGTGTAGGCCCGTTGAGAACTGAGGAATCTGCATGGCAGCTTGGATCGCCTACAATGTCCTGGCGGGTGTGGTCGCCTATATATGCGGCTCGATTCCTACAGGCTATTGGCTGGGTAAGCTGCTTCGCGGCATCGATATTCGAGAGCATGGTTCCAGATCGACTGGTGCCACGAATGTCTTGCGAACTCTGGGCAAAGCGCCGGCCCTGGCCGCATTGTTGATTGATCTGCTCAAGGGCTTCGCGGCCGTGGCCTTTGCGTACTGGCTCTATTCGTTACCGGCAGTCATTTTCGTCAGGCCGCCCTCTATCGAGATGAGCATCTGGCTACCTTGGGCGATCATGGTCGTGGCACTGCTGGCCATTCTGGGACACAGCCGATCAATCTTTATCCGGTTCACTGGCGGAAAATCGGCGGCAACTGGCCTGGGCGTACTGCTGGCGATATCATGGCAAGTCGGGCTTGGCGCGGCGATCGTCTTCGCTGCCGTACTCGCAATATCACGCGTCGTCTCGCTGAGCTCGATCTCAGCAGCCTTTGCCGCACTCGTCTTCATGTGGCTGTTTCGTCAGCCGACGCCCTTCCTTCTGCTGACGGCGATCGGCGCTGTCTATGTCATCTTCCGTCACCGGGCGAATATCGGTCGGCTTTTGGCGGGCACGGAGGCGCGATTGGGCAGCCGGGAACCGGCCTGAAAAGGCGACGCGGTTATCGGCTGCTAGCGCCGATGTCCGAAGCTGCTGCTTTCCAACGACACGGTGGCCCAAGCATTTTCGCCAAGCGAAATATCCGGAGCACCATACGCCCTCGGTTCCGATCACAATGCCGATCTCGCCATGGATACCCGGCTTCGCGATTCCCGAATCCGCCAGTCCGCCGCGCGGCGGCAGCGCTTTTCCATGGTATTGTTGTTCAGAATATAGCCCCTGCCACAGCATGAACGAACGGGCGTCCACTGGCGGTCAATCGTGGTTCACGACCATCCGCACGCATTATCGCCGCCGGCGTAGCACCACCTCGGCCACATGCCGGCGCCCACCCGCGCGGGCGAGCTGGACGAACACATCGACCGTGCTGCGGACATAGTGGAGCACATCGTCCCGGTTCAGCCGCGTGCCGGTCTGCAACACCAGCAACGCGATCTGCTCGACCGCCCGTTCGGCGCTGTCGGCATGGACGGTGGTCATCGATCCGGGATGGCCGGTATTGACCGCGCGCAGGAACGCATACGCCTCCTCGCCGCGCAGTTCGCCCAGGATGATCCGGTCGGGCCGCATGCGCAGCGACGCACCGAGCAGATCGTCAGCGCTCACCCGCGCCTCGCCCAGCGCGCTCCGCGCGGCAAGCAGACCAACGGCATTGTCATGGCGCAGATGAAGCTCGGGGGTATCCTCGATCAGGATCAGCCGCTCCTCAGCCGGGATCTCGCGGATCAGCGCGTTGAGGAAGGTGGTCTTGCCCGTTGAGGTACCGCCGGAGACGAGGATATTCTTGCGCGCCTTGACCGCCATGGCCAGCATGCCGGCGATATCGCCTGCGTCGAGCATCGACGTCAGCGCACGATCCACGTCGGTCGTGTCTTCTTCGCCGTGCCGCGTTTCAGCAAAGGCCCCGCTCGCGACATAGTCGCTTAGTGCGAGGTCGGGAGAGACATGCTTGCGGATCGCAAGGGCGAGCGGCCCGCGCGTCGCGGGCGGCCCGACCACCTGCACGCGCGCGCCGTCGGGCAAGGTAGCGGAGAGCAACGGATGCTCGCGACTGATGCCCTGGTGCGAGAGCGCCGCGATCTGGCGCGCGAGTCGCGAGAGCGTCGCCTCGTCGAGCCCGGGCGTTTCGTGCCGCTCGATCGTGCCACTAGTCGTCTCGACCCAGACCTCGCCGGGACGATTGACATAGATGTCGGTCACGTCCGTCCGTTCGAGCACGCCCGCGAGCGGCGAGAGATAGCTGCGCAGATAGACCGGGCGGTCGTCCCGCGCCGCCGCGCTCACCGTTTGGTCTCGACGCTGGTGAAATCCAGGTCGCGCGCCACGAACACGCTGATCGCGGTGCCCTGCTTCACTTTCAGGGTCGGCTGGATCTGCTGGGCCTGGGTCAATCCCCCGGTCGCGTTCTGCAAGGTGTTCGGCAGCGCGACGATCACCGGCGAGTTCGAATTGCCGATGCGCGAAGCGAGATTGACCCCGACATCGAGCGCCGATTGCAGGATCGCCGAGCTGAAACGCTCGAAGAAATGGGTATTGACCTTGCCCTTGATCCCGACGCGTCCGAGCGGGTCGGCGGCGGGCGATCCCAGCGCGATGGTCACGCCGTCCGGGCGGACGAGGCGGGTCCACATCACTGTCGCGCGATTCTGGCCGGGCTGGAGATCGGCGCGATACTCGCCGATCAGCCGGCTGCCGCGCTGGATCAATACCCTGCTGCCATCAAAGCCGCGCACGTCGCGCTGGATAAGCGCCCGGGCGAGACCGGGCCTGGTCGAATCAAGCGCCGTCTCCAGCACGGCGGGGATCAGCGTGCCCTGCGGCACGGTGGTCGGGCGATGCCGCATCACGCTCGCACGGGCACGCGTGGCAAGTGCGGTGCCGCCGCCGTCTCCGGCAGCAGCCGGCGCGCCATCGCCGGCAGCGACAGCCCCGGCATCGCCGGTCGTCGTATCAAGGACCAGCGCCGGATCTGCGGTGGCACGCGCCCGTGCCGGTGGCTCCATATTGACCGGTGGCTGCGCCATGGGTTGCGGCACGTAGACGATCTGCGGCGGCTGCATGCGCGGCGGTGGTGGAGGCGGCGGCGGGGGCGGTGCCGGCGTCTCGACCACAACCGGTGCGGGCGGCGCGAGTGGTATGTAGAGCGGCGCTGGCTGCGGGGCGGCGCCGCCGAGATTGTCGTCGAAGCGCGGCTTGATGATCGGCGCCGTCAGCGACCGCCGCCGCATGTCGAGAGCGCTGAACAGGATAACCGCGACAAGGCCGAGACCGATCGCGAATATCCACCAGGGCATGCCCGACGATGGCAGCGCGACCACCGGTCGGACGCTGGATTCCCCATCGGGGCCGATCCGGGGATCGCCGCCATTGGCGGAGGGCGAGATTCCCATCAGCGCTTCGCCCTTGGGATCACGCGCACCGCGCTCGCCAGATCCTTGTCGAGACGGAACAACAGCTTCGGCTTGATGCTGTCGATCACATACTGGCCGTCGCGCATCGCGCCGTCGACCAGCATCTCCCGCCCCTTCTCGTCGATCGCGAAGATCGCCGGCAGCGGCCTGTCCGGCGGCCAGACGATATAGGTCTTCTCGCCATCGTCGTCGATTTCGGTCGGACGGATCGCGCGCGACCCGCCAAGCTTGTAGCGGCCAGGCTGCTTAGCCGGCACCGCCGTCGCGATACTCGCCACGGCGGGCGCTGGATAGGTAAAGCGTACCGTATAAGCCATGTCCGGCAACGGTCCGTACAAGGGCAGCAGATCGAACACATAGGTGCGGGCGTCGGTCACCACGGTCAGGTTGGTGGTGACGCCTGATTGCACCGCCTTGATGAACAGGTGATCGCCGCGCTTGTTGGGCGTGACCTGCCACGCGCCGCTGTCGCCGATCGCGACATTCTCGACCCGCTCGTCCGGCGCGAATTCCACACTGAGCTGATAGCCCGTCGCGACCTGCAATTGCACGACCTGATTGGTGTCGTAGAGCACCGACTGGACTCGCGGATCGCCCGGCCCCGGTGTAGGCCGTATCTGGGCCGTGGCCGCCACCGGCAGGAGCAGGGCAAGCAGGAACGCCACAAACCTCAAAGCTCGACCTCCGGCCGCGCTGGACGGTTCGGCGCGCGCTGGGGAACCGGAAAGGCGGGCGGAGCCGCCGCCGGGACACCGTTCTGCACCGGCGCCTGCGTGGTGGTCGTCGTCGTTGTCGTCGTGGACGAATCGGTCGCTGCGGCCGGCGCCGGCTCCGGCGGCGACACATCCTCGGCATCGCGGCGATAGCCGGTGACCTGGAAGCCAAGCGGGTTCACGAAACGATCCTCGCGCGTCATCGGCTCGCCCGAGAAGCGGTAACGGACCACCGCTACCCATGACTGGACCGGCTGGGGATGGCCGCCGGCATCCTGGCGCTGCGTGTCGAACCGGACGAGGGTCGAATTGCCGCCCAGCGGCGACACGCTCTTCACCCGGGTGCTCACGACGGTCGTCCGCGGATAACGGGCGAGCGGGCTGGCCGGGTTGGACACCTGGACGCTCGATACATAGTCGGCCTTGGCGGGATCGGCCGACCACAGGGTGGTCTTGCGGTAATTGGCCTGAAGCTCCGCGATGTCGAAGCTTTCGCGCGCAATGACATATTGCACCAGGAAGGACTGGGTCAGCGCCTTGTCCGGCGTGATCCGATTGGCATCGAGCGGTTTCAGTGCTTCGACGAAGCCGGTGTGGCGATCGACCAGCAACGTATAGGGCTCGACCGTCTTGAGCGGCATCAGCACGATCAGCGCGATCGCCTCGCACACCGCGATCGTGCCGACGGCAGCGGCGACGATCCACGCGGTACGACGCGAGGCACGCAGCAGATCCTGCCGGTCGCTCGCCCAGCTTTCCGCCTCACGATAATAGGCGTCGAGCGATTCTCGTGAAGTCTTCTTCATGCGTTCCTGTCCCGCCGGGACGCGCCGGCCGATACGCGTCCGCGCGTGCGGCGCCGATAGCTTTGGCCCAGCGGCACCGGTGCCGCCACCGGAATATCACGCGACACGGCCTGGGTCGTCCCCTGATGAGAAAGCTGCGCGGGCGGCGGCGGCGCCACGCCGGCCTCGCGCCGCTGGCTGGCGGCGACCGCATCGGCCACCGAATGTGCGCGGGTGCGCGGGTCGGCGATCTCGTGCTGCTGGGTGCCGGCATGCGCAGGCCGTGGAGCCTGATCGCGCACTATCTCGGCCCGGCGCGACACCGTGCCGCGCCACGCCACGGGCATGCGGAACCCCTGCGCAACGCGCGCGGTTGCGATCAGCGCCGCGAGCAGGGTCAGCGCGAACACCAGGGTCAGCGCGAGCAGTTCGGTCGGCACCGATGGCGTCGGGATGTTCTGGCGGCGCAGTTCCAGGATCTGGAGGAGCCATGGCTCCATCAGCGCCAGTTCGACGCCCAGCACGATCGCCGTCGACAATGCGCCCAGCGCCGCCCCGGCGATTCCGCGCACCCAGCCCTCGAACAGGCCCCGTGTCGCATCGAACAGCAGGAACAAAGCAAACAGTGGCCCGAGCGCGAGCAGCAGCCCGGCGACCACCCGCACCGACGCGAACGACGCGATCGCGCCGGTCAGGTACAGGGTCCGAGCCTGGCTGAGCATGGTCGCGTCGCGGGTCGGGTCCCAGCGCGGCTTTTGCTGCAATTGCTGCAGCCGCTGATATTGCTGCTGCTGTTGCTGCGGCGTCAGCGGCTGGGTCGGCCCGACGATCTCCTCGGCGTCGGCCGGCTTGCCGGTGCCGATCCGCTGAAGCTCCGACAGGCCATTGTCGATCCCCTGGAGTCGCCCGACCAGACCGCCGCCCGAGCCGGGCAGCCCGGCTGAACCGCCAATGCTCGCCGCCAGTTCGGCCGGCCCGTGCATCGCGACATTATAGGCAAGCGTGCGGAAAGCGGGCCAGCTCGTCGCCAGCGCCAGCACCACGCCGATCTTGACCAGCGCCAGCACGCCGTCGCGCGCACCGGGCACCTGCCCCAGGATCATGCGATAGCCGAACAGCGCGACGAAGATGGTCAGCAGCGCGGTCAGCAGCACCGCGACGGTAGAGCCCGGCGCGGTCAGCGCCTGATAGCCATTCTCCCCGATCGCCTGGGCCTGGCAATCGACATAGTTCAGCACGCCGGCAAGGAAGGCGCCGCCGGGAGAGATCGACGGGCATGCCATCAGACACGCTCCAGCAGGCGCGGGATCCAGCTCTGCGGATCGTCCCCGCTCTCGGCGCGGATTTCATCGAGCAGCCGTACGGTACGCTCGCGGCCCGACAGGATCGTCAGGATATCGCGCTCGCCGGACAGGTTGAGCCGCGCCACGACACTATCGGTGCCATGCTTGATCAGGAAACAGTGCGCGTCGTCGGGCAAAGTCCGCACGATCTCATACTCGTGCGGCGTCAGGCCGAAGCCGTCGACATAGTCGGCCGCCCGCGCCTTCGGATTGGTCATGAAGATCTGGGTCGCGGCCTGCTCGATGATCGCGCTGGCGATCTTGCTTTCCAGCGCGTCCTGCGCGCTCTGGGTCGCGAAGCCGACGATGCCGTTCCGTTTCCGGATCGTCTTCTCCCAATCCTTGATGCGGCGGACGAAAACCTCGTCGTCGAGCGCTTTCCATCCCTCGTCGACCACGATGATCGCCGCCGTCCCGTCGAGCCGTTCCTCGACGCGATGGAACAGGTACATCATCGCCGGGGTGCGCACCGCCGGATCGTCGAGAATCGCGGTCATGTCGAACCCGACTGCCTCGGCGGAGAGATCGGTCAGATCCTCGTCATTGTCGAACAGCCAGGCCCGCTCACCCTCGCCCCACCATGGCCGCAGCCGCGCCCACAGGTCGGCCGAATGCGGGCGGTGCCCCCCGCGAAACAGCTCGGCGAAATGGCGCAGCCGGCGATGCTCGCGCGGCTGGGCGAAGTTCGCGTCGACAGCATCCCTGATCTTCGCCATGTCGTCGATGTCGGCGCCGCCGGCGAGCTGCGCGACCCAGTCGATCAGAAACTGGCGGTTGCCTGGATTGTCCTCGATCTGAAGCGGATTGAGGCCGGACGCCTCGCCCGGTCGCAACAGATCATACCGTCCGCCGATCGCGCGGATGAACAGTTCCGCGCCGCGATCCTTGTCGAAGAAGATCACTCGCGGGTGGAACTTCCGCGCCTGGGCAAGCAGGAAGTTGAGCACGACCGTCTTGCCCGAGCCCGACGGCCCGATCACGGTAAAATTGCCCAGATCGCCCTGGTGAAAGTTGAAATAATAGGGTCCGGCCGCCGTCGTCTCGAGCAGCGTCACCGCATCGCCCCAGTGATTGCCCTCCGCACGCCCGAGCGGGAAATTATGGCTGCTGGCGAATCCCGCGAAATTGCCGGTCGAGATCAGCCCGCGCCGCGCGATATATTTGAAGTTGCCCGGAAACTGGGCCCAGAAGGCCGGCTCCAGCGCAATTTCCTCGCGCACGGCGATGATGCCGAGATCCGCCAGCGATGCCTGTACCTCGGCCACGCCGGCATCGACCGCCGCGGGCGTGTCGCCGCGCACCGCGATCGTCATGTGATGTTCGCCGAACCCGGCACGGCCGGCGGCGACCTCATCCTTCGCGCTCGACAGTTCGCCACGCAGGCTCACCGCCTCGTCCTCGGCGGAACGCATGCGCCGGAGCGCAAGGTTCATCTTGCCAAGCGCCGCCTGCCGGTCGACGAAACCGAACGACTGCGACACGGTCAGTTCGAAGGGCAACCGCAGCAATTCGTCGAGCATGCCCGGCGCGGTCTGCGCCGGATAATCCTTGATCGAGACCAGCCCGACAAAGCCGCGCGCGGTGTTGCCCGCCGGACCAAGCTCAACCGTCTCCTCGCCGAAACTGACTCGGCGATAGGGGATATAGCTGCCGGCATCCTGCATCGGCATCAGCACCGGCCGCATCTCGCCATTGTAGAGCGCTGACAGGAATTCGAGCGGCTCCGAACACATGCCCTGCCTGGTCTCATAGGCACCAAGCAGTCGCGGCGCGTAGCTGCCGAGCTGCGCCAGCAACGCATCGCGCGCACCGTCGAGCTGGCGCAGCTCATTGGCCGACGCCGCCTCCGACGTGGTGGTCGCGCGTCCGAATACGCCGCGCACCCGATCGGCAATGCCCACACGCCCCTGCAACGGCCGCCGGATCAGCGTCACGAACAGGTCGTTGACGTAAAGCTGCTTGCTCGCCAGCCGTGCCCGCCACGCGGCATCGAGCTGCCCGGAGAATTCATCCGGGAATTTTGCCGGCAGCTCCACCTCCGCCTGGCGACGGATGACATGGTGATACAGCGCGAAGCGCGACGATCCGATCGCCTGCAGCATCGCGTCCCGGAGCACCTTGCGATAGTTGATCTCGTCGGTGTCGGCCGTCTCGAACAGCAGGCCGCGCAGATGGATGAACTGCATGAGCAGTCCGTCGCGCGTCTCGATCGTATGATCGTCGACGTGCCGCGCGTATGGAAGATGGGATCCCGCGAATTTTTCGCGGGCGACCGCCCGCCGGTCGGATGTCAGGGGCGGTAGGAGTTGCATCGCCAGATCTTATGGTTGCGCACGCGCGGGCAGCGACCAAGGCGCGTCAGCCACAAGTCGAAGATGCGCGGCTCCCGCACACACAGCACCACGCCGACGAGATGGACGATCAGCGCGACGCCCAGCACCCAGAAGGCGTGGAAGATCAGGAACAGTTCGGTCGCGATGACCGCGTTGAACACGAAATAGCTGTAGGTGACGCCGGCGAACATCTGCGGCCGGGTGAGCGCGACGAACAGCGGGTCCCGCTCCAGCCCGTTCATGCGTCAGTATCCGGCGCTGGCGGTGGACTGGATGCCGGCCACGATGCTTGCCGCCCCGAACAGGATGAAGCACCCAAGGATCACCGTCGCGCCGTAGCGCCAGTTGATCCGGCCGGTCAGCATCAGGAAGCCGACCGAGGCAACCGCGATCACTGCGACGACCGTCGCGACCGTACCGAGCAAGGTGCCCTGAAGCCACCGCACGGCAGAGACGATCGCACCCGAACCTTGCGGATCGGCAAGTGTATCCTGCGCGAGGGCAGCACTGGACTGGATCGTCGCCCATGCAGCAGCCAACCAGCCACCGCCGCGTATTTTCTTGCCGTTCAACCCGTACATCCCCGCGTAACAGTCTGATTCGCCCGATCTCGACTTTGCGCGCTGGCTCGGCACTTGCCAACAGCTTTCGGCGACGGGTTTCCAGCAGCGGGACGAAGCGCGCGATTGCCAATCGCCCTTTTTCCAGCGGGATGCTACGCTGTACCGGCCCCCATTCCACGATCAGGCAGCAGCACCATTCGCCTCAAAGCATCCCCTGAATTCGCGCTCGTCTGCGCCAGTATCGCCCGACCGCATTCGGACGAGCGCACCGCGCGGATCGTCGCCCTGGCCGCCGCCGGCATGGATTGGGGATGCGTCGAACGGATCGCCGCCCGGCACCGCGTGGCGGGGCTTGTCCGCGAGGGATTGACCCGCGCCGGGCTCCCGGTGCCACGCGGCATCGCCAACCGCGCTCATCACACCACCCTATCCGCGCTCAAGAATGCGGGAGAGGCGCTTCGCCTTCAAAACCTGCTGGAGGAAACAGGGATCGAGCCGCTTTTCCTGAAGGGCTCGGCGCTTGCCATCCGGGCTTATGGGTCGATCGCGGTGCGCGATTCGATCGATATCGATATGGTCGTGGCACCCGCCGACGTCGCCCGGGCATGGACGGTGCTCAATCAGGCCGGCTACAGCATGACCGCACCGTCGCGACCTCTCCCACCTGGCGCGCTCAGAACCTATCAAACGATCTCCAAGGACAGCGTGCACGTCCATTCCGAACGCCGGGTAAGGGTGGAATTGCACTGGCGGCTTTCCGATGCCGCGGGCGAAGCGGGCATGCCGCCTGTGAGCGACCATCGGATGGTTGAGGTTCCCGGTTCCGGCGCGCTTCGGACCCTCGCCGATCCGGCACTGTTCACCTATCTGTGCGTGCACGGTTCAGGCCATGCCTGGGCCCGACTGAAATGGCTGGCCGACATCGCCGCCCTGCTGGGCACCAGCGAGGATGGCGGTGCCGGCCTCTGGGCAGCGGCGCAGGCCGGCGGCGCGGCGCGGCCCGCCGCATCGGCGATCATGCTCGCCAATGCGGCGTTCGGAACCCCCTTCCCTCCCGGCTTCGTCCCGCCGCGATCACTCCGGCTAGCACTACTCAACCGGCTGGCGCTACGGGTGATGGCTGCCGGCGGTGGCGCCCGGGAATTGGCTGACACGCCGTGGAATTCGGTGGTCGAACCAAGCGCGACGCTGCTGACCCTGTCGCGCTGGCGCGATGCCTGGTCGCACGTCCGGCGGGTGGCGATCCCGGCTGAAGACGTGGTGCTGCTTCGCCTGCCCGCCGGATTGAGCGGACTCTACCCTCTGCTGCGCCTGCCGCTCTGGATCTGGAAGCGATCGCCCTGGTCGCCGCGAAAACGGACTGCCTGAGCCAAGCCAGCGAGAGATCGTCCCGTTCGCATCGACAAGCTCGGCCTTGCTCGACACGAACGGTGATTTTCAGTTCGATGGACAAGCGCGCTCGACTTCACTTCACGCGGGCGAGCCTCGGCGACAACAGGTGCACCACGCCGACGGCGACCAGATAGACGCTGCCGGCCACCGCGAAGATCAGCGTATAACTGCCCGTGGTCTGCAGGATATACCCGGTGAACCAGGCCATCCCCATGCCCCCGACAGCGCCGACCGTGCCGCCGATCCCGACGACCGACCCTACCGCCCCGCGCGGGAACATGTCCGAGGGGATGGTGTAGAGGTTCGCCGAAAAAGCCTGATGCGCTGCGGTGGCAAGCCCGACGATGCCGACCGCAAGCCACAGATTGTCGACATATTGAGCAAAGAAGATCGGCATCACCAGGAAGGCGCAGGCAAGCATGGTCAGCTTGCGCGCGACGTTCGCGGAAACGCCGCGCTTCATCATCGTCGAGGATGACCAGCCGCCGGCGACGCTGCCGAGGTCGGAGATGAGATAGATCACGATCAACGGCGGACCGAAGCTCTTGAGATCGAGATGATAGGTCTTGGCAAGGAAATCCGGCGTCCAGAACAGGAAGAGCCACCAGATCGGGTCGATCAGGAATTTGCCCAGCGCATAGGCCCAGGTCTCGCGGTAGCGTATCAGGCGCAGCCAGCCGATCTTCTCGACCGGATCAGCCGGGTCGCTCTCGATATGGGCAAGTTCCGCCGCCGACACGCGCGGCTGCTCGCGCGGGCGGCGATAGATCGCGATCCACGCGACCAGCCAGACCAGGCTTGCCGCGCCAGTGATGATGAAGGCCATCCGCCAGCCGAGCCCGAGCGTTACCACGATGAACGGCACGACCACCGGCGTCACGATCGCACCGATGTTTGCACCGGCATTGAAGATGCCGGTGGCAAGCGCCCGCTCCCTGGCGGGAAACCATTCCGACACTGCCTTGATTCCGGCGGGAAAATTCCCCGATTCGCCGACACCGAGGACGAAGCGCGCCGCGGAGAAATGCGCGGCGGTACCGGCGAAGCCGCAAAGAGTATGGCCGAGCGTCCAGATGATGAAGGCGACCGAATAGCCGATGCGCGCGCCGATCCTGTCGATGAACCAACCGAATGTGACATATCCGAGCGCATACGCTGCCTGGAACCAGATGATCACGGTAGCGAAATCTGTCTCGTCCCACCCGAGATCGTGGGAAATCGGCGCTTTGAGCACACCGATCATCTGACGGTCGACATAGTTGATCGCGGTGGCGGCAAAGAGCAGTCCGCAGATCACCCAGCGATACCGGCCCACCCGGCTCGCCGCCGCGTCGGCGATCTCCGGCATCGTCGATTCAGCCATCATTCCCTCCCGAAGAGCCCCTTTATGAGGCCTTTATCATGCACTCCACGATCAGGGCCGCGCCGAAGCGCGCCTCGATCCGTTCCCCGATCCTGACAGCGTGTACCCCGGTTACCGCGCCACTGGAAATCCATTGTCCGGGCCTGAGCGCGATGCCCCGCTCCGCCATCAGCTCGAACAGGAAGCGCGCCGCCCCGATCGGTCCGTCGAGCATGTCCGCGGCCTTGCCGCTGCCGATGACCGCGCCGTCGATCGCGACCGAGAGCGGCCAGGCATCGATGTCCGCCCTCCGCCAGTCAGGAATGGCGGCCCCGATGACGAGGCCGTTATTGTTGCCGAAATCGGAAATCGTCACCGCCGCACCGAGATCGTTGATCGCCGCCAGCGGCGAACTCGCGATCTCGATCCCGACATGCACCGCGTCGATCAGCGCCGCGGCTTCCGCATGGGTGAATTGGATCTTCCCGGCCGGGGGCGTGGCACCGACACGCAACAGGAATTCGGCCTCCGCGGCGGCGAAGCCGCCGAGGAACACAGACATTGCAACAGGCTCCGCGCTAGCTGCGATGATCTGGCGCGTGAAGATCGGCCCGGCGAGCCGGTCGACGCCGTCGATCGGCGGGTTGATCCGGCCGACCTTCCAGCCGCCGATCTCCGCCTCGTTCAGCGCAATCGCAGCATCCTGCACCGCATAAGCATCGGCAAGCGCGACCGGCACGGTTCCCGGATAGTCCGGCAAGGACCGCCCGGCGCGGCGCGCATCGACGAAAGATTGCGCAATGTGCCCCACTTCATGGGCGAAATCAGTGGAATCCACCCTGGTAACCCTCCCGCACGCTCTACTGGCGCTGCGTTGTTGGACCCTAAGGTAAACCGGTGTCAATGAGAAAGCCCGACTGACAGCGTTCGGGAAGTCGGTGAAAGCCGGCACGCGTTTGGCGATTTGACGCGATACGCGCTATGCCGTCTGATGATGCGTAAAACGGGCCTTCCCACGATCAACGATGTCGCGCGTATCGCTGGCGTTTCCAAAAAGACGGTTAGCCGCGTCATCAACCGCTCGTCGCTGCTCAGCGACGACACGCGCAAGCATGTCGAGGGAGTGATAAGCAATCTCGGCTATGTCCCCAACCCGCAGGCGCGCGCGCTTGCGCTGCGGCGCAACTTCCTGATCGGGCTGATCCACGACAATCCGAATGCGCAGATGGTGATGAACGTCCAGCAGGGCATTCTGGAATCGCTGCACGGTACCGAATTCGAACTGGTCGTCAGGCCGATCGACCGCGGCTCAGCCACGATGCTCGACGATGTGCGCAATTTCCTCGAGCGGCAGCGGCTGTTCGGCGTCGTCCTGCTGCCCCCCGTCAGCGAGAACAACCAGCTAGCCCAGCTCTGCGACGATATCGGGTGCCGCTATGTCCGCATGGGCTCGGCCGAGCTTGACGATTCTGCGCATATGGTCGCCTCCAACGACTGCGAGGCGGTGGCGGCGGCGGTCGATTATCTGATCGACCAGGGGCACAAACGCATCGGGCTCGTGCTCGGCCCGCACGGCTTCCGTTCTGCGCGCGAACGTCGACAGGGCTTCGAACAGGCATTGAACAGTGCCGGGATCACCCTGCCCCGCTCGATGATCGCCGAGGGCAACTACACCTTCGAATCCGGGGTGATGGCGGCCGATCGCCTACTCGACCTGATGCCGCGCCCGACCGCGATCTTCGCCTGCAACGACGAGATGGCCGCCGGCGTGCTCCATGCCGCGCGCCAACGCGGGATCGACGTGCCCCGCGACCTGTCGATCGTCGGCTTCGATGATACGCCGATCGCCGCGCATATCTGGCCTCCGCTCACGACGGTGCGCTGGCCGATCATTTCCATGGCCCGGTCCGCCGCGTTGAAACTCACCGCGGATGGGGACGAGATAGTCGAGGAGCCATCGATGTTTCGCTCGACGCTCATTCGACGTGGCTCCGTCGCGCCTCCTCGCGATTGATCGCTGGGGATATTGCGAAAGCGCGTGACACCGGTTACCCAGCGTCGCGAAGAATCATGCGCGACAAGGGCGCAGCAGGAGGGACCCTGATGTTCGACCGGACCTATTACGCGACGCATCCTGACATGATGGATTGCGTGTCGAACGACGAGTTGCGGGACCGGTATCTGATCGAGGGATTGTTCCGGGCAGGGGAATGCGTGCTGAACTACACCCATGCCGACCGGTTCGTGATCGGCGGGGTCGAGGTGGCCGATGCGCCTGTGAGGCTGCCCGACCAGACCGAGCCGGCTTCCGCCATGGGACATCCGTTCCTTGAGCGGCGCGAGCTGGCGATCGTCAATGTCGGCAGGGCGGACGGCGTGGTGGTGGTCGACGGTGAGAGCTTCGCGCTCGGCAACAAGGACTGCCTCTATGTCACCATGGGGGCGAAGGACGTTACCTTCTCCGGCACGGGTGCGCGCTTCTACCTCGCCTCCTGCCCGGCGCATAAGGGCTTCACCACACGCAAGCTCTCGATCGCCGATGCCAATGCGCTTGAACGCGGCAGCCTCGAGGAATCCAACGAGCGCACCATCTTCCAGCTCGTTATCCCCGGCGTGTGCGACTCGGCCCAGCTCGTCATGGGCCTCACCGTGCTCAAGCCGGGCAGCGTGTGGAACACCATGCCGCCCCATGTCCACGAACGCCGCAGCGAGATCTATTTCTACTTCGACCTCGACGGCCCCAATGACCGCGTCATGCACTTCATGGGCGAAGGCGACGCCATGCGCCACATCGTCGTCGCCAACGAACAATCGGTGATCAGCCCGCCATGGTCGATCCATATGGGATCAGGCACCAAAGCCTATGCCTTCATCTGGGCCATGGCCGGCGAAAACCAGGATTATACCGACATGAACATCCTCGATATCTGCCAGCTGGCCTGACGCTGGAGGGAACGCCTTCTCCGTTCGTGTCGAGCGAAGTCGAGACACCGTGACGGCGCGCCAGAACATGTTTCTCGACTTCGCTCGAAACGAACGGATTTAGAATGCCAGTCAACCCCTTCGACCTCACCGGCAAGGTCGCCATGGTCACCGGCGCCAATACCGGCATCGGCCAGGCGATCGCGCTGGCCCTTGCCGCGGCCGGTGCCGATATCGCGGCGGTGGGTCGCACCCCGGCCGAGGACACCGTCGCGAAAGTGCGTGGGCTCGGCCGCCGCGCGGAAATCGTCTCGGCCGATCTTTCCACCATCGAGCCGGTCCAGCGAGTCGTCGACGAAACGCTCGAGAAGCTCGGCGGGCTCGACA
This sequence comes from Sphingomonas sp. QA11, assembly GCF_028473665.1. GTDB lineage: Bacteria > Pseudomonadota > Alphaproteobacteria > Sphingomonadales > Sphingomonadaceae > Sphingomonas > Sphingomonas phytovorans. The sequence continues at coordinate 2,423,624 of NZ_CP098774.1, forward strand.
TCCTGGTCAACAATGCCGGCATCATCCGCCGCGCCGATGCGGTCGACTTCACCGAGGAGGACTGGGATGCGGTGGTCGACACCAACCTGAAATCCGTGTTTTTCCTGTGCCAGGCAGCCGGTCGCCACATGATCGCGAAAGGCAATGGCAAGATCATCAACATCGCCTCGATGCTGACCTTCCAGGGCGGCATCCGCGTGCCGAGCTACACCGCCTCCAAGGCCGGCATCGGCGGACTAACGAAGCTGCTCGCCAACGAATGGGCGGCCAGGGGCGTCAACGTCAACGCCATCGCCCCGGGATATATCGCCACCAACAATACCGCCGCGCTCCAGGCCGACGAGACGCGCAACCGATCGATCCTCGAACGCATTCCCACAGGTCGCTGGGGCGACGCATCCGACCTCGGCGGCGCCGCCGTCTTCCTTGCCTCCGCCGCCGCCGACTATGTCCAGGGCCATATCCTCGCCGTCGATGGCGGATGGCTCGCTCGATGAATCTCCCGATTTCCTTTCCGGCTGACCTTGTCGAAGCCCGGTTCTTTCCTTCACAGGAAGCACCGACCTTCGATCACGCGAAGGCGAGCGGAGAAGCGGGAATCCCATGAGCAAATTTGTCGCCTTCGGTGAAATCATGCTGCGCCTCTCGCCTCCGGGGCGGGAATTGCTGCTTCAGACGCCAAAGCTCGACGTATGGATCGCCGGTGCCGAAGCCAATGTGGCGAGCGGCCTTGCTCGCCTGGGCCATGATGTCGGCATGGTCACCGTAGTGCCCGACAATGATCTCGGCCGCGCCGCCATCTCCGGCATGCGTGCCAATGGTGTCGACTGCTCGGGCATCAGCTTCAGCGGCAATCGCATGGGGTTGTATTTCGTCACCAGCGGTGCCGGCATGCGCGCAACCGATGTGGTCTATGATCGTGCCGGCTCCTCCTTCGCCGAAGCGCCGGCCAGCGCGTGGGACTGGGACCGGCTGCTGGCGGGGGCCGACCGTCTCCATCTTTCAGGCATCACCCCTGCCCTCGGCCCCGTTCCTGCCGAAGCCGCCATCGCCGCCGCCGAGGCAGCGAGCGCCCGCGGCATAGCCGTCTCGTTCGACGGCAATTATCGCGCGCGGCTCTGGGAAAGCTGGGACAGCGATCCGCGAAGCGTGCTGACCAGGCTCGTCCAGCATGCCGACATCATGTTCGGCAACCACCGCGACGTCGCTCTGCTCCTCGGCAAGGATTTCGGCGGCGACGGCGAGGATCGTCGCCTTGCTTCATCCGAGGCCGCCTTCGCCGCCTTTCCCAAGCTGAAGCTGATCGCGTCCACCGCGCGGCATGTCGAAGATGCCGACAGGCACCGCCTATCGGCGCGGATCGACGGCCGCGGCGAGCATGCCCAGACCGAGGAGGTGCTGCTCGCGGGAATCGTCGACCGGATCGGCGCAGGCGATGCCTTTGCGGTCGGTGTGCTCCACGCGCTCCGCTCGGGCGGCGATATCGCCGAGGCAGCGCGCACCGGCCTCGCCCTCACCGCGTTGAAACACTCGCTCCCGGGCGATGCCAGCCTGTTCCGCCAAGCCGATATCGACGCCTATCTCGCGGGCGGACTCGATGTCCGCCGGTGACGGCATCTCGCGACGTAACCTGATCGGCGCCGGCGCGGCGCTGATCCTCGCCGGTTCAGCACAGGCAGCGCGATCCGACAGCGTTCGGACATCGTCAGGCGTCTTCGCCGGATCGAACGAAGGGGGCGTCCTCGCCTTTCGCGGCATTCGCTACGGTACCGCCGAGCGGTTCCAGCCGCCCCGGCCAGTATCCCGCGCCGGCGAGACAATCAGCGTCCGCGCGTTCGGACCGGTCGCGCCACAGAAGGACGATCGCTACGGCGCGCAGAGCGAAGATTGCCTGTTCATCAATATCTGGACCGCTGAAGCCAATCCGGCCGCGAAGAAGCCGGTCATGCTCTACATCCATGGCGGCGCCTATTCGAACGGCAGCAGCACTGACGCGCTCAATGATGGACAGGCGCTGGCGGCACGGGGCGATGTGGTGGTCGTCACCGTCAACCATCGGCTCAATGCGTTCGGCTATCTCTACCTGGCGCGGCTCGATCCGCGGTTCCCCGACAGTGGCAACAACGGCCAGCTCGATCTGATCCTCGCCCTCAAATGGGTGCGCGACAATATCGGCGCATTCGGCGGCGATCCGTCGCGCGTGATGGTATTCGGCCAGTCGGGCGGCGGTGCCAAGATCGCGACGATGATGGGCATGCCCGCCGCCAAGGGCCTGTTCCACCGTGCCGCGACGATGAGTGGCCAGCAGGTTACCGCCTCGGGCCCGCTCAACGCCACCCGCCGCGCGCGGGCCTATCTGGCCACGCTCGGCGCCAGCGAAAAGGACCTGTCGGCCCTGCTGACCATGCCGGCCGAAAAGCTGGTCGCCGCGCTCGACACGACCGATCCGATCCTTGGCGGCGGCGTGTATTTCGGACCGGTGCTCGACATGAAATGGCTGGTCCGCCACCCCTTCTGGCCGGACGCCAACCCGCAATCCAACGCGATCCCGATGATCCTCGGCAATACGCATGACGAGACCCGCGCTTTCGTATCGCCGGATTCGCCGCGGGTGCAGGACCTCAACTGGGACAATCTCGCCGGGCGCATCGCGCCGGAACTGCGCATCGACGCGCTGCCGGAATGGGTGGTCGCCGAATATCGAGGCCGGTTTCCCGAATGGTCGCCAGCCGATATCTTCTACCAGGCGACCACCGCCGGCCGAAGCTGGCGCGGCCAGGTGATCGAGGCGGAGGCAAGGGCCCAGGCCAAGACCAATGCATGGGTCTATCAGCTCGATTTCACCTCGCGCACCGATCCCCGGCGCGGGGCCTATCATTCGCTCGATATCCCGCTGGTTTTTGGCACGCTCGGCGCGAAGGGATCGCAGACCGGCATCGCCGCCGATGCGCGAGCAGCCTCGGCCGCGATGCAGGAAAGCTTCATCGCCTTCGCCGGAACCGGCGATCCGAACCATGTCGGGCTACCCGAATGGCCGGTTTACGACCTGATCCACCGCCCGACGATGATCTTCGACGCGCGCAGCCATATCGAGAACGATCCGCGCAAGTGGCAGCGAGAATTGTTCGCCCGGATTCCCTACATCCAGCCCGGAAGCTGAGCGCCCACCACGCGATTGCGCGCGATCCATCGACAGCGCCGCCTTCAAAAAGACCGGCAAGGATCATTGTCCATAAGCATTGACACCGGTTACCAAAGACGACAAGTTGCAGCTGAGGAAGATCAGCCGAGATTGGTCACCAAAGGAGAGGGCGAATCGCTGGCCGCGTCGTGGCCCCCTCTTCAAATGTATCGACGGCCCTGATGGGCGGCCTTGGCCGCCCTGTTCGGCCACCGGTGTCAGCAACGTCGCAAAGCGGCGCAGGAAGGGGTGTGGGGAAATGGGGAATTCAGCTCGAGCGTCGCGGGGCGCAATCTCTCGGAAAGCCGCGAGCGCCTCCATCGGGGCGCTGGCGATCGGCCTGTTGATGCCGGCGACCGCGACGGCGGCCGAGGTCAAGCCAGCGGAGACGCCGACCGCCCCAGCCCCTGTCCAACCGTCCGTTGACGTGCAGGAAAGCAGGGCTCCCGGCGCGCCGGTGGAGGAACAGGTCCCGGCCGATGAGCAGGATATCGTCGTCACCGGTTTCCGGCGCTCGCTCGAACAGGCTTTGACCATGAAGCGCGATTCCGTTTCAGCCGTCGATGCCATCGTCGCGGAGGATATCGCGAAGTTCCCCGACCAGAATCTTGCCGAATCGCTGCAGCGTATCCCGGGCATCACCATCCAGCGCGACGGCGGCGAAGGCCGCGCGATCACCGTTCGCGGCCTCGGCGCTCAGTTCACCCGTGTCCGGGTCAACGGCATGGAAACGGTCGCGACCTCGACCGACGGCGCCAGCGCCAACCGCGACCGCGCCTTCGATTTCAATGTCTTCGCCTCCGAGTTGTTCAGTTCGATCGTCGTCCACAAGACGGCCGAGGCATCGCTCGACGAAGGCTCGCTCGGCGCGGTGGTCGATTTGAACACGGGGAATCCGCTTGGCGGCAAGGCCGGTTTCACCGGTGCGCTCTCGGCCCAGGCATCGTACAACGATCTCAGCAAGAAAGTCGGCCCGCGTGTCGCGGGACTGCTGTCGTGGCGGAACGACGCCGGGACTTTCGGCGCGTCGGTTTCAGCCGCCTATTCAAAGATCAACACGCTAGAACTCGGCAATAATTCGGTCCGCTGGGCGCAGGCGCGCTTCGACTCCGTCGACGGAACGCCCTGCTTCTACAATACGGCCACAGGTGCCCCGAACGTCCCGACGACACCCCGCGCCAACACGGGTGGCACCTATTTCCAGAATGCCGCCTGCGACAAGGCGGCGCTGGCCTTCCATCCGCGTATACCACGCTATGGCGTGATCGATCATCGGCGCGAACGGCTCGGCATCACCGCCAGCATCCAGTTCGCGCCGACGGATTCCACCAAGGTTTCGATCGACGGCCTCTATTCGCGTTTCAAGGAAGAGCGTGAGGAGAAATGGGCCGAGGTCCTGCTGCGCAGCAACGAGCGCTCGATCGATGTGCTGAACCCAGTCTACGACAGCAACAACAACCTGATCGCAGCAACCTTGAACGATGCCTGGGTCCGCACCGAGCATTATCTGCGCAAGTCGCAGACCGAATTCTACCAGCTCGGCGGCACCTGGGATCAGGACGTAACCGACAGCTTCCGGTTCACCCTGCTCGGCGGATTCTCCAAATCCAGCGCTGATATCCCCGTGGAGACGACCTTCGTCTATGACGACCGCGACGCCGCCGGCTACAAATACGACTATCGCAACGCGGCCAGCCCGGTGCTGACCTTCGGCACGAGCGTGACTGACCCGGCGAACTTCCAGCTCGCCGAAATTCGCGATCGTCCGTCAAACACCACCAACAAGTTCCGCACTGCCCAACTCCGCACCGAATGGGATGTCGTCGACGGCTTCAAGCTCAAGGCCGGCGCGGTATATCGCCGCTTCAGCTTCAATACGGTCGGCTTCCTGCGCGACACCGCTGTATGCGGCAATGGTGGCAAGGATCTCGTGCTGGGCACGATCGACTGCTCGACGAACACCGTGTTCGGCCCCTCGGCCATCTACGGCTTTCAGGCAACGTCGGCCATGTCCGACACGATCAATCTGGGCAATGCCGGCCAGCCGACCGGCACGACCACTCAGTGGCTTGTCCCGAACATCGATGCTGCGGCGGCGCTTACCAAGCTCTACAGCCGCACTCCGCTGGTCGATGCCGGCAATACCCGCAGCGTGACCGAGACGGTCAAGGGCGGCTATTTCCAGGTCGATGTAAAGGGCGATCTCTTCGGCCTTCGTTACGCGGCCAATGCCGGCGTTCGCTACGCCCATACGGACCAGTCATCGACCGGCCTGAACAGCGGCACGGCGGTGTCAGTCACGCGCGACTATGACGATTGGCTTCCGTCGCTGAACGTCGCCCTGTTCCCGATAGAGGGTGTCGTGGTGCGCGGCGCGATTTCGCGGGTCATCACGCGGCCGACCCTGGGCAATCTCACGCCTGGCGGATCGGTGGACGGCTTCAACTATCGCATCACTTTCGGCAACCCGCTCCTCAATCCGTTCCGGGCCACCGCATACGACCTTGCGCTCGAATGGTATTTCGCGCCGCAGTCGATCGCCTCGGTCGCGGTGTTCAAGAAGAACGTGGAAAGCTTCCCGGTCGCCCAGACCTATAGCGGCACCTTCGCCTCAACCGGCCTGCCGAAGTCAGTGCTCCCGACCAGCTCGCCGGCCTATATCAACTTCGATCCCAACCAGATCTACACGATCACCGGCAACGTGAACGGCACGGGCGCAAGCCTGAAGGGCATAGAGCTCTCGATCCAGGCCCCCTTCAAGTTCCTGCCCGGCTTCCTGTCGAACTTGGGCGGCATCGCCAACGCAACCTTCATCGATTCAAGCGCATCCTATACGTTGGCCGGCCCGACGACAGTGGTGAAAACCTCGACCGGCGCGTTCGGGCCGAACGTCGCGACTACACGCACGTCGACCCTGTACGGCCTTTCGAAGACGGCGATCAACGGCACGCTCTATTATGAAGACAAGAAGTTCAGCGCCCGAGGCTCGATCAGCTATCGCGGTCCCTATGTCGACCAGGGCAGCGCCAATGGCAACCTGTTCGAAGGCTATGGCTCGACGATCAACATTGATGCCTCGGTGCGCTATCGCTTCACCGAATGGCTCGAAATGTCAGTCGAGGGCGTGAACCTGACCGACGAATATCGCTATCGTTACAACGACATCGACGCAAACCGGAGTTACGAGAACAATCATTTCGGGCGCACGATCCTGGTTGGCGCACGCGTGAAGATGTAAGTCCGTCCCCCCTTGGACTATCCTGACGGACGCGCGCTCACCTGGCGGCGTCCGTTTCTTTTTTCCGGAGGTTCCATGTTCGTTCGCCGCGACCTGATCCTTGGAACTCTGGCGGCAAGCGTTGCGACGAGCGCATGGCCGCAGACTCCACCTCCGGCCAAAGCCGGCGAAGCGCCAGTGCCCGACCTTCCCGATCCGGTGGAGACAATCGATCTCTGGCCTGAAGGCGCGCCGGGCATGCCGGACGCCCCGCCAGTCGAGACGGTCGATCAACGCGGCACCGACCCCGACCTGCCCGATCGAGCGGTGCGGGGCATCACCCGCCCGCGCCTCGTCGTATTCCGGCCCCGTATCCCCAATGGCGCCGCCGTTCTCGCGATGCCCGGTGGCGGTTATCTCCGCATCGTCATCGACAAGGAGGGCTATGAGATCGCCCGGTGGCTCAGCGCCCGCGGCTACACGGTGTTCGTGTTGTTCTACCGCCTGCCGGGCGACGGCTGGCGGGCCGGACCGGATGTCGCCCTGTCGGACGCGCAGCGCGCGATGCGGCTGATCCGCTACCGCGCGCGAGATTTCGCGATCGACCCCGACCGCGTGGCGGCAATGGGTTTTTCCGCCGGTGGTCATCTCTGCGGCGATCTCGCCACCCGGTTCGCGGCGAAAACCTATGATTCGGTCGATGCCGCCGACAAGCTCAGCGCACGCCCGTTCGTCGCTGCGCCAATCTATGCGGTGCAGTCGATGACCTTGCCGGTGGCGCATGCCGGCTCGCGCGAGCAACTGATCGGCAAGGATGCGAGCCCGACACTGGAACGGGCGCACACCCCCGCGAGCAACGTCACGAAGCAGACCCCGCCCTGCTTCCTCCTCCATGCCGAGGACGACGCGACCGTGCCGGTCGAGAACAGCCTGCTGTTCCGCGCGGCGCTGAAGGCGCAGGGCATCACGGTCGAGACTCACTTGTTCGCCAATGGCGGCCACGGCTTCGGCCTGCGCAGGACGATCGGCAAACCGGTCGGGGCATGGCCCGACCTGTTCGTCGAATGGGCGAAGACCCAGAGCCTTGCCTGATCGAGGCTATAGCGCCCGATAGGTGAAATTGGAGAACCGCGCTTCTCCGGCGCCGGCCGAATACAGCCCCGGCCGCAACATCAGGAAACCGCCACGGACATTATGGTGGTATCCGGAAACCTCCATCCCGCGATCGAAGCGCCCCCAGGTCAGTCCGCCATCCCCGCTGGTATGTATTGCGACGATATGGCGCTTGTTGGCAATCCGCATCCGCATCTTTCGTCCATGTGGATTGGCGGGCCTGCCGCGCTCGATGCCATATTGGTGCGTGACGAAGCGATCCTGGTCGAAGCCAAGCCCGCAATAGAGCTTCTCGTCATAGAACAGCACGAGCCCTGCCGTACCGCCCGGCGCGATCTCGATATCGCATTCGACCTGATAGCCAAGATCGCCGGCGATCAGCAGCAGCGGCGATGAATCGACCGGCGCGGCACCACTTGCGGTGAGGATCAGAGCGCCTTTCTCGACGCGTGCTCGCGCGCCTTCCCGCGGGCCCGGCTTGAAGAAATTCCATTTGCGGCCGAGCGCCAACGTCTTGAAATCATCGGACAGTGGCTGGCCATGGGACAGCGCCTGACCGCCTTTGGGTTTCGCAATCGGCACCGAGAGATCCCCGCCCTTCATACGGAACCAGCCATCGGCGGTCCATTCGACCGGATCGAGCAGCGCCTGACGGCCGAGCGTCCAGAACCCGTTCTCGAACCCGTGATAGACCGACCACCAGCTACCGTCCGGCGCCTCCACCAGCGAAGCGTGGCCTCGCGACCACCATTTCTCATGATTGTCGACGGTGCGGACCAAGGGATTGTGCGGGCAATTTTCCCACGGACCGTGAAGGGACCGGGACCGCGCCGCGATCACCATATGACCGGTGGGCGGCCCCGCGGTACCGCCCACGGCAGTGATCATGTAGAACCAGCCGCCGCGCCGGACCAACTTCGGCCCCTCGGGGGAAAATCCCTCCACATCCCAATCGTCGGGATAGTGCCAGGGATCATAGACGTGCTCGACCTCGCCGACCGTGGACAATCCGTCCTCGCTCAGCCGGATGCGGTCGCCGCCCGACAGGAACAGCCAGCGCGATCCGTCTTCCCCCACGGCATGGCACGGATCGATATGACGGTGCAGGCCCAGGTCGACCGGCTCGCTCCAGGGGCCGTCGATATGATCGGCCCAGATAACCCAGATCGAATTGGGCGACGCCTTGGTTGGGATATAAATGAAATAGCGCCCGCCATGCTTCTCCAGCGAGACAGCCCAGACCGACCCTATGTTCCTGGTCAGCGCAGCGCCACGCGGCTGCCAGTTCACGAGATCGCGGGAATGCCAGATCGGAATCCCCGGATAGGAATCGAAGTTGGAGAAGGTCATGTAATAGTCGCTGCCGTCCTTCAGGATCGCGGGATCCGGATGGTCGCCCGCCAGCAGCGGATTGAGGAAGTGCCCATCGCCCAGATCGGCGATACGCTGATTGTCGTGACCGCGGCGCCAATCGGGTATGGCAGGCGCTCGCGCGGCCGCCGCATGCACCTCGCCGGAACCGACCAGCGCCGCCGCGGTGCCGAAAAGCGCCGTACCGAACATATCGCGGCGATTGATCATGCCGTTACCGTTATCCACCATCAGCCGGCTCCTGCCTTGAAATCAGCGCCCGCGGCGCGGTTAGGTCTCCGCGCCACGCCCTGCTATTCCCACCGATATTGGGGGCAGTGCGGGATCGGCATATCGTGGAACTGGCGTGGCTGAAGGATTTCGTAGCGCTTGCCGAGAGCGGCAGCTTTTCCCGCGCCGCCGAAGCGCGCCGGATCGCGCAGCCCGCCTTCGGTCGCCGAATCCGGGCGCTGGAGAGTTGGGTCGGCGCCGCCCTATTCATCCGGTCGTCCAGTGGTGCGACGCTGACGCCGGCCGGCGTTCAATTCAACCATGGCGCGGCCGGGCTTATCGAGACGATCGAGCTTTTGCGCCGCGATACGCGGGAAGCGGCGGAAACGAGCGACAGCGACGCGATCACGCTCCGTTTCGCCGCGACACACGCGCTTGCCTTCACCTTCTTTCCCGGCTGGATCCGCCAAGTAGAACAACACGGCCCGATCGGCCCCACGCGGCTGTTCTCCGATACCATGGCCGGGTGCGAGGATTTGATGTTGCAGGGCCAAGCGCAATTCCTGCTCTGTCATCGCCACGCGCTGGCGGCGAGCAGGTTCGAACCGAGCCGGTTCAGATCGATCGCCGTGGGAATGGACTCGCTCGTACCACTCACCGCGCCGGACGCCGACGGAGGCCCGCGGTGGTCGCTCAACCAGACCGGCGCCTCCCTGCCCCTGCTCTCCTACACCGAAGAATCCGGCCTCGGCCGAATCTTTGCCGCGCATGATATCGCGGACCGGATACCGGCACTTGAAAGCGTGTTCTCCGCACAGCTCGCGGCCACGCTGCTCGGCAAGGTGCGCGAGGGCCATGGCATCGCCTGGCTGCCGGCGGGGCTTGCCGCGAAGGACATGGCGGCCGGCACACTGGTTCGCGCGGGAGGAGCCGAGTGGGACGTCCCGATCGAGATCGGCCTGTTCCGCCCGCTTGAGCCGCAAAGTGCCGCGGCGGAACGCTTCTGGGCCAGCCTCACCTCCCTCCCCGCACGGCCAGCGTGACGGGTCCAGCGATCCGGGAAAACAACGGACCTGCAAAGCCAACCGCCTTACGCCGGGACTAGCTGGCAGGAAGCGCAACGACATTGTTCAGCAAGGTCGTCTCAGGCGCATTGCCTATCAGCGCGACCCGAACCCGCACCGCGCCTGCCGGCACGGTCAGCGTCACCTTCGCCGTCTTCGGCTGAAGATCGAGCGGCGCCCCCAACGGAGGCACCGGTGCTGTAGCGAGCACCCTGCCGGCAGCATCCTCAAGCGACAGCGTTCCGCCGGACGCATCGATTGCGCCCAGGCTGTGTACCGTTACCGTCATCGCCCGCTTCGTCATCGCGATATCGTCGATGCCAATCCCAAGGTCCGCCCGCTGATCCGTCGGCACGCCAGGCGCGACCAGCGCGAATTCGAACACATTCTCCCCCGGCGCGAAAACCAGCGGGATCGACGCGCTACGTTCAAGCGTGATCTCGCTAGTGCCGGAAGACCCCGTCATCTTCCACCGCCCCGCGGTCACGTTCCATGCCGTCATGTCCGCCCTTTGCGGCCTGCCGCTGGTGTTCCAGGCGATCACCTTGAACGTGCCCATGGTCGCGCCGGGCACCAGAATGGCCACCTGCTCCGCCGCGCCCGCCTCGGCGAACCGCCAGCTTACGCTGTTGCCTGGCCAGGTCTGGTTCCGGCGCAGGGCGATTCCGCCCAGCCGTTCGCGCTGCAGAATCTCGTTGGGCTGATCGACCCGGTCGGACCACCAATGCCCTTCGGTGTACATATATCGATGCTGCGCCTTGTCGGCGATCGCATCGGCGTGCAGCGCGTCGAGCCATTTGGTGTCGCCGGTCGCGTTCCATGCCGCATAGCGTTCGAATGCGCCGCCGCCCGTCGCCTTCGCGATCAGGGCCGCCCCCCAATCCTTCCGACGATCGAGTGCATCGACCGCATTCTCGTTGATATCGGCGAGGGACGCGGGCCCGCTCTTCGCCGTGCGCCCCAGCACCGGGCGGAGATATTTCTCTTCGCCGGTAAAGCGCCACGCCGCCCAGGCCGATTGAAGCGGCGTCGACACGCCTCCGCCATCGCCCGCGCGCTCCGCGTCGGTACGCCAGTTGATTTCGTTCGGGTATGTCCAGTTCCCGTCCTTGTCCTGGCGGCCATGTGCCATCCAGCCGTCCATCGTGCCGGTCACAAGTCCGCGAGCAGCGGGGTTCCCGTTATAGAGACCAATCAGGATCGGCGCGTGCATCACCGTAAAGCTGTAGGGCTTCTCCCATTCCCACGGTCCCTCGCGGTACATCTTCGTGCCGCCGTACCAGTTGCTGGCGAAGTGCATGTGACCGGCTGGATTCTTCTGGACCACGCCGGACAGCGCTCGAGCGGTCGCCATCAGTCGTTCTACCGCCCTTGGCTCGCCCCAGTTGAGGTAGAGCCGTTCGGCGTCGCTGTTGAGCCCTTCCTCATAGGCGTGCAGTTCATCGGTGGTGATCGTGCCGAGCCCATTGGTGATCATGCGGTTGGCATATGCAGCGTCGGACAGCGCGCGGACCGATGCATTGATCTTGTCCGGTTCCACTCCCATCAGCGCAAGGCCCGGCCATTGCTGCACCAGATCGGTATCATCCGAGATGCCGCCGCCGAAATCGCCATAGGGCACCTGCCGGTTGTCGATCCACCAGGTTACGAACTGGCGGACGAGCTTCAGGTCTTCAAGCTGCCGGAACGCCCAGAGCGGTACGCCAGCCGGCGCCTGGGGCTGGGTAAAGGCCGGAAAATTATGCTCGCCATAGCTGATGTCGGCCCAATAGCGCCGAGCCTCGGCGTTGTCGGGGTCGACCCGCAACAGGTCGGAGACATCGGTATAGAGGCGAAGATAGAGCCCGGCGCGCTTTGACGAGGTATGTTCCTCGACCAGGAAACCCCAATTGTCCTTCACCTGGTTGAACCGGTCGGCGATATGCTCCGGCAGCGCGGCCGCGCGATCCTTGAACACCAGCCGCACTTTCATCCCATCAAGCGACTGCGCCCCAAAATCGGGCGCGGCGGAGGCCATGGTCAGAAACAGGCTGTCGTCAGTCAGAATACGATCGCGCAGGTCAAGCCAGACGGTCCGTTTCTCCCCCGGCCGCACCGAGACCGACACGTCGATCATGTCGCGGCCTGGCCAGATCGGGTCCTTCACCCGGATATTGAGCGGGATCAGCCCATCCGCACCGGGGGTCGCCTTTAGCCCGGGGATATCGAGCGCGATGCCGTCGAGCCCGTCATGCACATTCTCCCAGCCATAGTTCCATGAGCGTGCGGAGGGGCGCCCGGGAAACGCATCGCCAAAGCCCGACGGGACCAGGATATGGACGATCGGCGCGCTACCCTCGACATGCACGGCCGCGGTCGTGGCAGCCGCGTTGCCGGCACCCGCCGCCGCGCGCGCACCGGCGGGCAGCGCCACCACCGTCGTGCGCTCGTCCGGGGCATAGCGACCGGCGATATAGTCGTTGAGCGCGGAGAGCGCGGCAAAGGCCGGCGCTGCATTGGCCTGCACGGTGTAGCTCAGCATGAAGCTGCCCTCGGGCTCGGCCGCGTCGGTCACGTCATAGGCCCAGATTTCCTGGATCGGTGTTTCCTGCGCGGTGTTCGCGAAGCGCAGCTTCCCGCCCGCCCTGCGCCCGAAGCTGTCGATGCTGCGCACCACCCCCTGCGGGCGCCGTCCCAGCGTGGCGTACGACACACCGTCCTCCGACCAACTGAGCGAGCCATGGGCAGCACCCCGGATCTCGACCCGGTTGAAGTGCACGCCCGCCGGCACCGTCAGGTCATAAGCCTTGCCGCCCTCGACATAGGTGTTCCAGTCAGGCAGCTGGAAATAATCGTTGCGTCCGGGCAGGCGCGAGCGGTTATACACGCCCGGCCAGGTCGTCTCCGCAATCCCGTCGATCCCCTTCCAGTTCCACTGCTTCAGGTCCCTCGCATCGGCAAACTCGACCTTGCGGATGCTGGTGGTATTGCTCGTCAGCGCGGGCGGCGATGCCGTGTCCCAGCCGAAGCGATGGAGCCAGGCGGTGCGCCGCGCCGCTTCGGTGACAACGGGAGCCACGGCCGGCTCGCGATTGTCGGCCAGCGCCGCGACATCGGCGGCGGCGAGCATATGATCATAGACAAGGATTTCATCGACGTCGCTGCCACGCATGAAGTGGTAGCGGCTCTGCACCTGATGCGGCGAGATGATCCGCCCGGCCAGGCCGAACTGATCGAGCCCGGAATCGAGATCGGCCTTGCCGTCCTTGCGTGCCACTTCCTTGCCGTCGACGAACAGCCGAACGCCGACACCCTCGTCCCACGAAAAGGCAATGTGCTTCCACTGGTCTGCGGCGGGCAACTGGTCGATCCGGAACGACACGCGACTCCGTGCGAGATTGGCGTCGGTGACGAAGGCATCGAAGCCGTGGCCGTTCCAGTCGATGCGCAGGAACGCCATGTCCCAACTGGAATGATCGGCAAAGCCCACGCGGAAGATCGCGAAGGGCGCCTCGCCCACCGGCGTGCGCGGCCGCCAGAAGAAGGAAAGCGTGCCGCGCTGGGCATAGATATTACCCGGCGCGCGCCAGGCGACATAGCCATCGTCTTCCCACCGGATCGCCCCGCCCGACTTGCCGCCGGGCACGATCGCTACATTGCTCTGGAAATTGGGTTCAGCCTCGCCCCCGGCGCGCTCGGCGATCAGGCCCTGGTCGGCGGAGACGCGGAACAGCGAGCCGGCAGGATCGGGCGCTGACCGGGCATGGGCGCCGCTGGCAGCCAGTGCGATCCCCAACGCGATCCAGGACGTGCGAAGGGCCAATGTCACGCGCTCTCTCCCTTACAGGAGACGGTTACATCTCGCCTCCCTCCCCTGACTATGCCAGCACATGACACCGGTATCAATCCACGTTTCGGGCTAAGCACTTCGGAGATCGGCCGATACGGTAAAGAAGGCGGCGGGCCTTGCCCGCCGCCCTGCGTTCTCAGAACTTCGCGCCCGCCCTCACGCCGATCGTGCGCGGCGTGACCGGAACGATATAAGGCCGCTGCGAGCAACTTCCGCATTCCTGGAACCGCGAAAGCTGGCCGCGCTCGTCGAAGGCGTTCTGCACGAAGAACTCGAGCGAATAGCTGCCCAGATCCGTACCGATCGCGAAATTGGCGATGGTATAGGCCGGCAAGCGCCCCTGCAGCGCGGCCGGGTTGACCACTGCCCCTGTCCCGGTCTGGATGACCGCGGTGCGGATATCCGATGCTGCCGAACTCTGATGCGCCACGATGCCCTGGATATAGGGCTTTATCGAACCGAGGTCGAAGGTGTAGCGCGCCGTGCCATTCACCTTGACGCGCGGCGTGACCGGCAGCCTCGTACCCGCCGGAGCCGAGATGAGGTTGGCCTCGCCTCCCGGTCCCGGCAGGGTGCAGGAGAAGCTCGGGTCGTCGAACAGGCACAGATTCTTCCTGGTCTTCGCGTCGGTGTACGACCCCGCCGCCGTCAGCACGAGCGCGCCGAGATTGAGATTGGCATCCATCTCGATACCGCGAATCCGCGCATCCGGACCGTTATGGATTTCGGTGAAGCTGTTCTGGCCGAGGAAGGAGAATTGGAACTTCTTCCATTCCTGCTGATAGATGGCACCGTTGAAACGAAGCTTGCCGCCGGCAAGCGTGGTCTTCCAGCCGATCTCGTAATTGGTCAGATAATCCGCTGCATAGGGCGGGATAGTACCGCGCCGATTGATGCCGCCCGGCCGGAAACCGCGCGACCATGTGGCATAGAGCAGCACATCCTGAACGGGTTTCCATGTGAGGTTCAGCTTGTGGGTGAACCCCTGGCCCTGCGTGTTGACCGGTTGCAGCCCCCGACCGGCCGCGTAGACGGCCAGGTTGGTGCACGGGCTGCCCGCCACCGCCGGCGGAAGCAGGGTGAGCGAGCTGCTATAGGTATCGGTATCGCGATCATAGAGCCGCTGGCCCGAGGTCGTGAAACATTGCGCGACGCCGGTGCGGTTGCTGCCGGCGGCGTTGGGCGGCGAATCCGAGAAGCCGTTGCCCGGATTGCGCCCGAAGCCGAAGAAACCGATCAGCGAATTGTCATAGATGAAGGCGCGACCGCCCGCCGTGAAGGTCAGGTTCGGCAGGATGTCGAAGGCAGCCTCCCCGAACATCGCGTAATCCTTGTCGACGCGGTGCTGCTGAGTCAGCCACAAGGTCCCGGGAGAGCCGTTCACCGACAGTGCCGGCGCGAGACCCGGCACCTGATAATCCTGATGAATGTCGTTGCTCTGGCGCTGATAGAAGGCGCCGGCCACCACGCGGAACCGTTCGCCCTGCGGCGAGGCGACGCGGAATTCCTGGCTCATCTTCTTGAAGTGATCGCTGCCGAGCACGTTCTGGCGCGGGTCGATCGTCGCACCGGCTGCATTCTTGAAGTAGAAATAGTTGCTGATGCCGCCGACCGACGCATAGAGATGGTCATATTGCTCGGCATAATCGGTATAGTCGGTCGAGGAAAAATCCTTCCGGTCGAGATAGGCGCCGGCATAAGTCAGATCCCAATTGCCGAGCTTGCCCTCGATCGTCAGGGCTGCCTGGATGAAGCGATCCCGCCGATATTCGGGATAGAAATGCTGGACCTTGAGGTCACCGACCCGGGGATCGTAGCCGTAGCTGCCGTGCGAGCGGGTATCCTGATAGATCGCCGCCGGCGTGACCGTCCAGTTGTCGTCCAGGTCAATCTTCAGCGCGGCGCGGCCACCCCAGATCTCCGTGTCGTTATAGTCCTTCTTCACGAATTTGGCGTTGTTGACCGAGATGCCGCCATTCGTTGCGGTGCATCCGAGCGGATTGGTTTCAGGCAGGAAGCTGCGGCAGCCGGGTACATTGTCGATATAGCCAGCATCCTTCTGGTAGAAGCCGACCGCGCGGAACGCGATGTCCTGCGAAATGGGCACGTTGATCATGCCCTCCAGCTTGCCGCCTACGCCGCCCTTGTTGACGCTGTTCACCTCCCCGTCGACGCGGCCGTACAAACCACTCGTATCGGGTTTGTTGGTGATGATGCGCACCGTACCGGCCTCGGACGATGCACCGTACAGCGTGCCCTGCGGCCCCGCGAGGCTCTCGATGCGGGCGATATCATAGACATGGACGTCAAGGTTGCCGCCGATCGTGGTGACCGGCTGTTCATCGAGATAGACGCCGACCGACGGCAGAGACCCGGAATGGTTGCCGTCGCCGCCCGAGGCGACGCCGCGCATGTAGACGACGTTGGTGCCCGGGGTGCCACCCAGCGCCTGAAAGGATACCGACGGCAACAACTGGGAATATTCGGCGAAGTTGGTGATGTTCAGCTGGTCGAGCTTCTTCGTGCCGATCGCCTGGATGCTGATCGGCACGTTCTGGATATTCTCCTCGCGCTTCTGCGCGGTGACGATGATATCGTCCTGTCCGCTGGGAGCGGCCTCCTGCGTATCGGCGGACGTCGATTGGGCGAATGCCGGGGTTGCCAGGCTCGTGCAGGCGAGCAGAGCGGTGACGGCGAGTTTACGCTTGGTGACATGCATCGTGGGCCCCCCGATGAAATTATCTGTCAGGATGCTGTTCGCGGCCGCAACATCCGTCAATCGCAACGGTCGCCTGAAATCATTTCGCGGCCGCATCGTGACAGTTTTGCAACGTTCAGACGAAGGCGGGGACACCCGGATAGCTGTCCAGCACGTCGCCCAGCGCTGCCTTCAGCGGGTCGAGCCACAGCTCGAACGGTTTCCAGCTTTCGGTGCCTTCGCGAAAGATCGGCCGGCGCACCTGTTCAGAACTCGCGGTGCGAACCGCACGCTCGGTCTTGTGGAAATCGAGACAGGCCGGATCGAATTCCAGCCCGCACGCCGCCAGCAACGCCCGCACTTCGGCCTCGGTATCGTCCACCATCCGCTCATAGATCACGCGGTGGACGAGGCCGGGCAGCACCCTGTCGACATGCGCCAGCAGCCGCACATAGTCGCGATAATATCGCCCCATATCCTCAAGCGCGTAGGTGAACGCCTGTCCCCGCGCGAAATGTTGCTTGAAATTGGAGAAGCAGCAGCCGAGCGGATGGCGCCGCGCATCGACGATCTTCGCCCCGGGCAGGATCAGGTGGATGAACGGCAGATGCGCCCAGTTGTTGGGCAGCTTGTCGATGAAGAACGGGCGGTCGGTGCGCCGCTGAACGCTCGCCCGGCGCAGATATTCCTCGCCGATCTCACGAAGGCGCGACGGCGCAAGGGCATCCATGCCCTGAGGATAATCAGCGATCTGCCGGGCAAGGAAGGGAATATCGGGAAGCTCGGACGTCCCCTCGACCAGCGGGTGGCTCGACAGGATCTGCTCGACCAGCGTCGATCCGGCGCGGGGCATGCCCAGAATGAAGATCGGATCGGGCGAGTCGCACCCCTGCCCTGCCCGTGCGGCCAAGAAACCTGGCGTGAAAAGTGCCACGCTCCGGTCGACGAACGCCTCGGTCTCGTCCGCATCATAGACGATCTTCGTCCGCCGCAGCGCATTGCCCGTCGCATAGTGACCGAACGCGGCATCCGCCTCTCTGCGATCCTCGAATGCCTTGCCGAGCGCGAAATCGAGATGGAAACGGTCCTCGTCCGAGATATCGCCGCGGCCAAGGGCAGACCGCATCGCCGCGATATCGGCTTCGTCGAAGCGCACGGTCTTCAGGTTCGCGAGACTCCACCACGCCTCGCCCAGTCCGGGCGTCAGCGCGAGCGCACGACGATAGGCCGCGACGCCGTCAGCCTGTCGGCCGACCGTCTTGAGCATATGGCCATAGCTCATCCAGACGCGCGGCTGGTGCGGCGCGCCCTTCAGCACCGCTTCGTACAGTTCGATCGCCTCGTCGAAACCACCGATCCGTCCAAGCGCCGCGGCCTTCAGATTGGCATGGCCCGGATTATCCGGCTCGTCGTCGAGCACGAGGTCGAGTTCGGCGATCGCCTCGGCCGAGCGGTTCTGCCGGTAAAGGGCAATGGCGAGGTTCGCGCGCGCCGCGGTGAATTCAGGTGACAAGTCCAACGCGCGGCGCAGCAGGGTCTCGGCGTCCTTGTAGCGGCCGATCCGCCCGGCCAGTTCCGCCAGCATGCGGATCGCGGCGACGTCGAACGGATCCTCCTTGAGGTGCGCCCGCAGCAGCGGCTCCGCGACCGACAGCGCGTTGTCGTGCAGCGCCAGCGCGGCGTCGATCAGCCGTGGCGGCCAGCGGCTGCTCTCCAGATGCCATGTCGATTGCGAGGGGGGGATGCTTGCCATGTCGTGCCACCAAGAAACATGGTGCGCGCCGCCGATCAAGCCGTAGAGTGCGCGATAGGGGAGATCGTCCGAATGTCAGTACCGCCCTCACGTGCCGCCCTGGGCTTCTGGACCTGCCTTGCGCTGGTCGTCGGCAACATGATCGGCTCCGGCGTCTACATGCTGCCCGCGACACTCGCCCCGCTCGGCTGGAATGGCATGATCGGCTGGTTCGTCACGATCGGGGGCGCCCTGTGCCTCGCCTTCGTCTTCGCCCGGCTCGGCGCGAAACTGCCGCTTGCTGGCGGACCTTATGCCTTCACCCAGGCAGCGTTCGGCCCAGGCGTCGGCTTCGCGGTCGCCTGGAGCTATTGGGTGCTGATCTGGGCCGGCAACGCCGCGATCGCTGTTGCCGTGGTCAGTGCCCTCAGCCTGATCGTGCCCGCACTCGGTTCGACACCGGGCCTGCCAGCGATCGCAGCGCTCGCGGTCATCTGGATATTGATCGCGGTCAACATCCGCGGAGTAGCGCTCGCCGGCCAGGTTCAGTTCGTGACGACGGTGCTCAAACTGGTGCCGCTCGCGGGTGTCATCATCCTCGCGGCGTGGCTGTTGCTGCGGGACGGCAGCGGCGCGATCGCCCCCAGCACGCCGGTACCGCTCGGCGCCGGCGCGATCGCCGGCGCGGCGGCGATCACCTTCTGGGGCTTTCTCGGCGTCGAATCTGCGACCGTCCCGGCCGACAAGGTGGAGAACGCGGCCCGCGTCGTGCCGCGCGTCACCCTGATCGGCACCGTGCTGACCGGGCTCGTCTACGTGCTTGTCTCCGGCGCCGCCATGTTCATGATGCCTGCGGCGATCACCGCAGCCTCCCCCGCCCCCATCGCTGAATTCCTCGGTCGCAGCTTCGGGCCACGCACGGCCGAGATCGTCGCCCTGTTCGCCGCGATCAGCGCCTTCGGCACGCTCAACGGCTTCATCCTGCTTCAGGGTGAGATGCCCTGGGCGATGGCGCGCGGCGGGGTGTTTCCGGCCTGGTTCGGCAAGGAGAGCCGCTTCGGCACGCCGGCCCGCGCCCATCTCGTCTCGGGATTGCTCGTCACCGTGGTGACGCTGATGAACTATGCCAGTTCGATGGGACAGCTCTTCCAGGACATCGCGTCGATCTCGCTCGCCGCCGGCATGCTCGCCTATCTGGCGTGCGCGCTCGCTGCGATCCGCCTGCTGCCCCGGGATTTGCCGCTGAAGATCGCGGCCGCGACCGCCGCCGCCTTCGTCGTGTGGATGGTCTATGGCCTTGGCCTGAAGGCCGATCTCTGGGGTCTCGCGCTGCTGCTGCTCGGCCTGCCGGTCTATTGGTCCGTCAGGCGCGGCCGAATCACTTCCAGCGGCGCCACCGCCCCATGATCCCGCGATCGGCGATGATCTCGTGCGCCGCATTATGCCCCGGCGCGCCAGTCACACCACCGCCCGGATGGGTCCCTGCGCCGCACATATAGAGACCCCTGATCGGCGACCGATAGTCGCCGTGCCCAAGCACCGGCCGCGACGCCCAGAGCTGGTCGAGCGACATGTGACCGTGCATGATGTCGCCGTCGATCAGCCCGAACTTGCGCTCCAGGTCGAGCGGTGAATGAATCTGCCGTGCGATCACCGCGTCCTTGAAGTTCGGCGCATGCGTCGTGACCGTATCGATGATCACGTCGGCCGCCACCTCGCGCTCGTCGTCCCATGAACGGCCGTCGGGCAGAACCGGCGCGAATTGCTGGCAGAACAGGCTGGCGATGTGCATGCCCGGCGGCGCGAGGCTGTCGTCGATCGAGGTCGGCAGCTTCATCTCGACGATTGGCTCGTCGGACCACCCCTTCACCTTCGCGTCGGTGAACGCCTTGTCCATATAATCGAGCGTCGGCGAGATGATGATGCCGCACGTGTGATGCTCCCCCACATCCTTGCCTGGCAACACCGAGAAATCAGGCAATTCGGACAGCGCAACGTTCATCCGGAACGTGCCGGAGCCAGTCTTGAAATTGTCCATCCGTCGCGCGAATTCCGGCGTCATGTCGGCGCGGTCGACCAACTGGCGGTAAAGCAAGGCCGGGCCGACATTCGCGGCGACGATGTCGGCCGCGATCTCTTCCCCACTCTCGAGCTTCACGCCGGTGACTCGGTTGCCGTCGACCAGCACCCTGGCGACCGGCGTCTCCAGGCTGATCTCGACGCCCATATCGGCGCACGCCTCGGCCATGAACTGGGTGATCGCCCCCATGCCACCGACACTGTGGCCCCAAGCGCCCTTCTTGCCATTCACTTCGCCGAACACGTGGTGGAGCAGGACATAGGCGCTGCCCGGCGTATCGACGCTGGCATAGTTGCCGACCACGGCATCGAAGCCGAACGCGGCCTTGACGTACTCGTCCTCGTACCAACTATCGAGGAAGTCGCGCGCGGACTTGACGAACAGGTCCATCACATCGCGCTGCGCCTCGATCGACATGCCGGCGAGGCGCTTGCCCTGTGCCGCAGCCGCCAGCAGCGCGCGGATGCCACCACCGGCATTCGGCGGGGTCTTGAGCGCCATGTCACGCAGCACTTCGGCGACGCGTTCCAGCGCTTCTTCATATTTCGGGAAGGTGTCCGCATCCTTTTGCGAATAACGGGCAAACTCCGCCCGGGTGCGATCCTCGCCTCCGCCAAGCTTGAGATAGCCGTTCTCGTTCGGGAAGAAGTTGGAGATCGTCCGCTCGATGATCCTCCAGCCGCGCTCGTGGAGGCGCATGTCCCTGATCACTTTCGGGCGAAGCAGGCTGACGGTGTAACTCGCGGTCGAGTTACGGAAACCGGGGTGGAACTCCTCGGTAACGGCCGCGCCGCCAACGATGTCGCGGCGTTCCAGCACACGGACCTTCAATCCGGCGCGCGCGAGGTAGAAGGCGCAGACAAGGCCATTATGGCCACCGCCGATGATGAGCGCGTCGTATTTCTGGGTCATTCAGCCAACCATTCGTTTCGAGCGAAGTCGAGAAACCGCGCCGGGCGCGCCCGTGGCCGTGTCTCGACTTCGCTCGACACGAACGGGGTGGGTCGGGGCTATTCCACGACTCTCGGCCGCCGGCTCCATCCAGGTGCCGGCGCGCGAGGCAACCGGGCCTCGGGAATCAGGCCCCGGATCTTCTTCGCAAAACTCCGCAGGCACACCTCGCTCGCCCCGATCGGCCCGACAGTGTAACTTTGAGACGCCATGCCCTGCTGCACACGGGTGATCAGCCAGGTATCCTCGGCATTCACCGTCCGGTTGATCCGCCAGTTGGCGTAGCGCACCAGCTTCATCTCACGCCGCTCATCAGGCAGCGCGAAGGCCATCTCGCGTAGCACGCAGGTGGTCGGCGACAGCGGCAGCCACTGCATGAAATCGACCTGGTCCGGATAAATGTCGAACGCCATGTTCGGCCACAGCTTGTAATAGAGCCACAGCTTCTGCTGCGCTTCGGGCAGATGCTCGGCACGCGGCAGATAGGCCTGGTACAACCGCTCCCACCGGTCGTTCGATGGCTTGTCGGCGAGATAACCCGACATCTTGTCGACCCAGGGCTTCGCCTCGATCGCATAGCTCTTGCCGAACAGACGAGTCAGCCCGGCATGGGCGACCGGGATGTGCAGGTTGTCGGAATAATTGTCGCCGACATTCTTCCAGTTCACCGCCCGCTCGCGCAGCCGCACCGGGCTGAGCGTCCGCATCTCCTCGAACCGATACGGCTCGATCTCCTCCTCATAGGGAGTCATCATGTCAGCGACCGATGGACCACCATTGTCCTCGAGCCGGACAAAGACGAAACCGCGCCAGATCTCGATATCGACCGCCGCCAGGCCGTTCCTGGTCATGTCGAGCGCCGGATAGTCGCCCTTCATCGGCACGCCGGTCAGCCGGCCGTCAAGCTCATAGGCCCAGGCATGGTACGGACAGACCAGCTTCCTGGCGCACCCCGCCGGCCCTTCGACCAGCCGCATCGCGCGGTGGCGGCAGACATTGGCGAACGCGCGCACCGTGCCGTCCTCGCCGCGCACCGTGATCACGCTCTCACCGATATAATCGAGCGTATGATAATCGCCGGGCTTCGGGATGTCGCTGACATGGCAGACGATCTGCCACGACGGCCGGATCACCCGAGCCACCTCGACGTCGAAATATTCGGGATCGGTATAGAGCCAGCCCGGCAGACTGAAGTCGGCGTCAGGATCATGAGACTCGGCCTTCAAGGCTCCTTCGCCCGTGTTCGCGTAGCGATGCGCCATGCCGGCCTCCTCTGCTTGTTGGACGATCGTATAACAACGCTGCGCAAGACGCAACCACCGTTCGTTTCGGATGAGTCGAGAAATTAGGACCAGCTCAGCGCAATTGTTTCTCGACTTCGCCTGGCACGAACGGGAGAAGGGGCGCGTGCACAAACCCGCCTTCACCCGCGCCGAACCCGATGCGCGCCGCCTCAGCCTGATCGAAGCGACGGCGCGCGTGCTCGCGAGCCACGGCGCGGCCGGCGTGTCGGTACGGACGATCTCCGCGGAGGCCGGCGTCTCGTCCGGCCTGCTTGGTCATTATTTCGACGGCATCGATGCGCTGATCGCCGCAACCTATGCCCATGTCGATGCGCAGGTCTCCGCTGCCTTCGAAGGCGCCATGGCGGCCGCCGGAACGGAACCCCGCTCTCGCCTGCTCGCCCATGTCACCACCAGCTTCACGCCCCCAATCGCCGATCCGGGGCTGCTCTCGACCTGGATCGCCTTCTGGAGCCTGGTGAAGAGCAACGCCGACATCGCCGGCCTCCACCGCGATCTCTACGCGGCGTACCGGCGCGACCTCGAAAGCCTGCTCGCCGCCTGCGGCGTTCCCGAACCCGACCGCCGCCTTGCCGCGATCGGCATCAGCGCGATCGTCGACGGGTTATGGCTTGAACTCTGCCTCGCGCCCGACGCCTTCACGCCCGCCGAGGCAAGCGCGATCGCTGAGCGGCACATCGACGCGCTGCTTCAGATCCGGCGATGAGAAAGAGGCGAGAGCCGGTTTCCCGTCACTACCATCGCGTCGATAGACTGCGTTGTGCAGCGATTGAATCGAAGCCCCTGACACGTCGCGCCTGTTGGAAATGTCAGGAGGGTCACTGACATTTTGCCTTATTTCCAGCAAACTAAAATTCAATATTTACTTTATTTTCAAATAGATAATTGAATTTCGTTCACATGGCGGCCGACGAAAATGTCAGCCGCCATGTGACACACCACGCGATCCCGTCGGCGAGCGAGCGTTTCCGTTCGGCCGTCTCGAGGCACCTCAGGCGAGACGGATCGACAATTCGACATCGTCAGTAAACGGCATCGACCAATAGCCGTTCTCGGCCGAGCTGACTCGCTCAAGATAGTCGGGGCAATAATCGGTATTGTCGGCGATGATCACCGCACCCGGCCGCAGGCGGCTTTCGACCAGTGCCAGCACATCCATGTACAGCGACTTGGCGCCGTCGAGCAGCAGCAGGTCGACCGTCTCGGGCAGATCGGACGCCAGCGTCTCCAGCGCGTCGCCTTCGCGAAACTCGACAAGGTCCGACAGGCCACCAGCGGCGAGGTTCTCCCTGGCCCTGGCCAGCTTCGACGGTTCGAATTCGGAGGTGATGAGCCGCCCGCCGCCATTGTCCCGCAGCGCAGCCGCGAGGTGAAGCGTCGACAGGCCGAACGAGGTGCCGAACTCGACGATCGATCGGGCATTGCCCGCGCGGGCCAGCATGTAGAGAAGCTTGCCGGTCTCGCGCGAAACGGGGAGCGCGAACTCCTTCAACTGGCCGTAAAGCTCTCGATAGCCAGTCTTGCTCGCCATGAGCCGGCGGCGCTCCTCGCCCGACAGGGAAGCGAAGGCAGGGCTCGCCATTGGAGAGGCGGCCTCGGCCTCGGCGAACAGGCGATCGAGCAGCGGCGCCACAGGCGCGCTGGTGAGGATAGTCATAGATTTTCTCCAGTTTCGAGCAGGTGTTTGCTCGCCCGAATAAATACGACTAGTTCGTCATGTTTCCTATTCGCATTGGTCAAGCCGCACATGACGACCCGACAAAGCGCCCGCGTCTCCTCGCGCAAGCAGCCCAAACAGGCCCGCTCGAACGACCTCGTCGCGGCGGTGCTCGATGCCGCTGTTCAGGTTTTGGCAACCGAGGGCGCGCAGCGATTCACCACCGCTCGGGTGGCGGAGCGCGCTGGTGTGAGCGTCGGATCGCTCTACCAATATTTTCCCAACAAGGCCGCGATCCTGTTCCGACTGCAAAGCGACGAGTGGCGCACGACCAGCAACATGCTGCGCACTATCCTGGAGGACGCCTCGAATCCGCCGCTCGAACGCCTGCGCATCCTGGTACATGCCTTCCTCCGCTCGGAATGCGAGGAGGCGCAGATCCGCGGTGCGCTCAACGACGCGGCACCGCTCTATCGCGATGCGCCCGAGGCGATCGACACCCGCGCGGCCAGCGCCCAGATCTTCCAGTCGTTTCTGCACGAGGTGCTGCCGGATGCCACCGAGGACGCGCGATCACTGGCGGGCGATCTCATCGAGACGACACTGAGCGAGGTGGGCAGCAGCTTTTCAGCGACACCACGCACGACGGCAGAGATCGACGCCTATGCGGGTGCGCTGGCTGATATGTTGTGCGCATATGTGGAGCGGTTGATCAGCGCCTGAGGTCATGCCCCTCAGCGAACGTTCTGCGGCGCATATATTCAACGCTCGCTCGCTGCATCAATCTCAGCCTCCATTGGCGCGCCAGCGACCGATGACGGAGAGCCCTCCATCGCAATCAACATCTGACCAAAAGCATGGGCAGCTTGCGACTTGCCACCGTTGCTCCAGATCAGCATGAAATCAGCGTCGGGTAGTGCCGGCAGGCCATATTCACCATCGATGACCCTCATTCCCGGCTCGAGATCCTCCCGCATCAGTATCGCGGTGGCGAGACCGGATCGCACCGCCGCCCGCAGCCCCTGCTCGCTGGGCGACGTGAAGGCGATATGCCACGGGATCGGCGCGCTCTCCAGCGCAGCAACGCCCACCTGCCGGTTGATGCAATGTGGCGGGTGGAAAGCGAGCGGTAGGGACGCGCCGCGCGGAAGCGCGAATGTATCGGCTGCCACCCAGGCGAATTGCGTCCGGCGCAGCCTGATACCCCCCTCACCGCCCGCGATCGACAACGCAACGGCGAGGTCCAGTTCTCCGGCGGCAACCATCGTCGCCAGATCCAGGTAACAGCTTACATGAACATCGAGCCTTACCGCGGGAAAGGCCCGGGCGAATTGGCACAGGAGCGTCGGCAGCCGTTCTCCCATGAACGTCTCGGGGGCGCCGAAACGCACTATCCCCGAAACGGAGGATTGGCGAAAACGCAGCGCCAGCGCGTCATGGCCCGCCAGAATCTGACGCGCATGATGGAGCAGGTCCTGGCCGTCCTCGGTCAGCCTCAACTGACGCGTCGTGCGGGACATCAGCGGTCGCCCGACCTGTTCCTCCAATCGCCTGATTTGATGACTGACCGCTGACTGGGTGAGGTTCAGTCGCCGTGCGGCACGGGTAAAGCCGCCAGCTTCGGTGACCGCAACAAAAGCGCGCAACAGAACCGGCTCGATATCCATCGCTCCGCATTAATGAGAGATCGTAATAATTCCCAGAAAATAAAATCATTTCCATCATGGGTTATGCACCGCCAGATACCAGGCCGAATTTCCCAGTCCCGGAAGGCCAATCGTGACCGCCCTATCCCACCGCAACGATATGACCGCCCTGGTCGCCATCTGTCTTGGCGCACTGATGTTCGGCCTGGAGATCACCAGCGTCCCGGTGATCCTGCCGACGCTCGAGCGGCTGCTGCATAGCGACTTCACCGCCATGCAATGGGTGATGAACGCCTATACCATCGCCTGCACGACAGTCTTGATGGCCACTGGAACGCTGGCGGACCGTTTTGGCCGCCGGCGCATCTTTCTCGTCAGCGTCGCCTCGTTCGCCCTGACATCGATGATGTGTGGGCTGGCCACCGATATGCCCCTGCTGATTGCCAGCCGATTTCTGCAGGGCATGGCCGGTGGCGCGATGTTCATCTGCTCGATCGCCCTGCTCTCGCATCAGTTCGAAAATCCGCACGAGCGAAGCAGGGCGTTCGCCGCCTGGGGCATCGTGGCCGGCGTCGGCCTCGGCTTCGGCCCGCTCATCGGCGCCGCGATCACCGCTCAGCTAAGCTGGCACTGGATCTTCCTCGTGCACGTTCCCCTTGCCGTCGTGACACTGGCGCTGGCCGCCAAGTCGGTGTCGGAATCGCGAGATCCGCAGGCACAGCGACTGGACCTGGCCGGCGTCGTCACCTTGTCGCTTGCCGTGTTTGGCCTCACATTTTTCATCACCCAGGGGCCCTCGCTAGGACTCGCGAGCCCCGGCGCTCTCGCTATCCTTGCCGCCTCGGCGGCATGTGCAGTCGCGTTCATTGTCGCCGAGCGGCGACAGTCACGTCCCATGTTCGATTTTTCCGTCTTTCGTATCCGCCCATTTACCGGGGCGATCCTCGGCTGCGTGGGCATGAACTTCAGCTACTGGCCCCTGATGATCTACTTGCCGATCTATTTTCAGATCGGCCTGGGCTACGGCACGATGGCCGCCGGCCTCTGCCTGCTGGCCTATACGCTGCCCACCCTGCTGTTTCCGCCCCTGGGTGAGCGCCTCGCTCTTCGTTATGGAGCCGGGCGCATCATTCCCACCAGTCTGTTCACGATCGGCTTCGGCTTCATGGTCATGAAGCTCGGCATCGCTGCGGATCAGCCAAGCTGGCTGACGATGCTTCCCGGCCTGCTCATCGCCGGAATCGGGCTCGGCATGACCAACACGCCGGTGACCAATACGACGACCTCCTCGGTCCCGTCCGATCGAGCCGGAATGGCGTCCGGTATCGATGTCAGCGCTCGATTGATCACCCTGGCGGTGAACATCGCCCTGATGGGCTTCATCCTGATCGAAGGAATCACTTCCGCGCTCGACCGCGCCTGGGTCGGGCCCGTCAATGCCAGCCAACTATGCGCCCTGGCCGAGACAATAGCGGCGGGAGATGCCGCTTCCATTGCGGGAGGGGCACACGGAATATCTCGTGAGATCATCCGGGCGGCGATCGCCCAGGGATTTGGCGCCGTCCTGCTCTACGGCGGCCTGGGTGTCTGGGTCCTGGCCGGCCTGAGCTTCGCCTTCTTTCGTGCAGAGAGAACGCCGGCGATGCTTCAGACAAGGGAAGACGTCCGATAGACCGCCGCTGATTTCCGGGCGTTCAAGCTCGATCACCCGCCGTATCGGTTAGTCGCATCGGGCCCTGCCCATCGGCCCGAGATCGCCCGGCGCATGCCGCATCACGTGAAAAATCTTTGTCCGGATCGTCTCGGTTTCCCGTCTTCTCCTGTGAGGGCGCGCGGGACCGATGGCCAGCGACCGTGAAAGGTTTTTCGAACTCGACTTCCGCGCCGTTCCGAATGCGGAAGTGAGTGAGTGAGTGAGTGCGTAGATCACCTTCTGCAACGGGAGTTTGTATGAAAAGCCTATTTCAAACGGCATGTGGATCGCATGATGACAGGTCGCGAACGAGTATCGCCGCCTCCCCGGTTCGGGCGTGGTCAGGCGCTACCCTCGCGGCGCTCATGCTGCTGAACGCCGGATCGGCAATGGCGCAGGGATGGCCAGCGCCGGTCACGCCGCTGCCGGAACTGGCGACCGCGCTGGACAAGCGGTTCCAGCCCGCGGTCGACTTCGACACCGACGTCTGCTTCAACGTCTCCGCCGTCAATGCGTCGGGCGGTATCAGCGCGGGTGCCTCCACCTATGCCACCCGGCCGCCAGCCTCGTGCCGCAACCCCAATTATCTCGCGCAGAGCAACGTCTATTCGCGGAGCCGCTGCAACAACGGCTATTGCGCACGCGTCTACAGCTATTTCTGGCAGTCGGATTTCTCGCACGCCTATGACTGGGAATCGATCATCGTCTGGACCACCGACCAGGGCACCAGCAGTACCGTGGTAGGCGTCACGCGCGGCGATCATGGCAATTGGGACACCCGTGCCACGAGCGGGGGCCAGTTGCGCTTCCTCAGCGATTCGACCGGGCAGCACGTCAAGATGGTCTATCACTACGAGACATGGGGCTTCTCCCATCTGTGGCGCTTCTCCAAGACCGACAATGGCGACGAGCCGCCCGAGAACGGCACGGGCGGCTGGGTGATCCAGCCGCTGGTGAGCTGGAACGGCTATCCGTCGGTCAGCGTTCGCAACACGGTGTCGAACTATAATTTCGCCGGCACGAACTTCGACAACAAGGATGCCCGCTTCTCCAGCGTGCTGACGGCTGCCTTGAACACCAGCATCACGCCGGGGTTCAATCCCAACCTCGATTCCGGCGCCAATTCCCCGGGCTGCCCGTCCGGATCGACCATCTGCTGACTTAATATCCGCCCCGCGTCGCCTGATCCGGCGCGGGGCGGACTTCACGGTCCTGCCCGCTCTTTCCACGGAGATCGCATGCCAGAGAATTCGAAGCGAGCGTCGTCGCCTGGATATGTGCTGATCGCGGTCGTGGTCGCAACACTGGCCGTCTGGTCAGTTCGGCAGACATTCGAGACCAGCCGGGCGCCCGCCGCAGATGGTGCCGTCGTGGTTCAGGTACCGACTCCCGCCCCCAGCATTACCGCACCGTCCGCAACGGCAATTCAAGCGCCGTCGGCAAACCTTCCCGTCGCACCCGACATCGCGGTCGCGCATGTCCGCCGGGCCTATCCCAGGCTGATGGAAGTGGCCCTGGCCTGCGACGTCAACGAGTGCGCCCTGACGGCAACGATCCCGCCGCCGACCGGGGACGACGATGTGAAGAAGCGGGAGGAACTGCTGCTCGGCGGGCTTGCCGCAACGCTCGGTGCCGACGGATACAGGATGCTCGCGCCGGTTCAGATGAAGGAGATCGACGACAATAAATTCCGCATCCGCGCGTCGATACCGCGCGAACGGAAACCGCCCGCGCAAATCGGAGAAGGCTCGCGATTCTAACAGCGGCGCGCGGGGCTATCCCCGCGAGCTCTACTCCAGGAACGAGCCGAAGAGCCTACCGCCCTGACGGAGACAGCACGTGCGTCGCGGGAAGGAAGGCGGATGCAGCAAGCGTGCATCCGCCGACGCTGGCCCTATTTCGACAGATCCGTGAACAGCGACAGATAATAGCTGATCCCCGGGGCGATGTTCGACACCTGGGCGCGCTCGTTCAGGCCGTGGCTGAAATCGTCCGAATCCTTGCTGAAGGTTGGGCTCGCGCCATAGCTTGCCACGTTGCGCGAGCGGAACCACATGCTGTCGCTGGCCCCCGAGGACATGGACGGGAACACAGGCACACCGGGATAGGTCGCCTTCATCGCCTTGTTCACCGCGGCGATGAAATCGGGCCGCATCGGTGACGCGTCGTTGGGGATCGAGCCTTCGGTGACGTCCTTGAAGGTCACCGCTGGCTCGGCCGCGACCTTCTGCAACTCCGCCATGATGTCGGCCGGCTTGTGGCCGGGGAAGATCCGGCAATTGATGTTCGCGGTCGCCTTTTGCGGCAACGCATTGAGCGCATGGCCGCCACTGACCATGGTCGACACGCAGGTCGTCCCGATCTTGCCGATCGTCGCCGGATTGGCGGTCAGCGTGGCGATCGCCGCCTTGTCGGCCGGGTCGGCGGCAAAGGCGCGCATCGCCGCCCCGGTTTCCGGATTCTCATATTTCGCCGCCTCGACGAAATAGGCGCGGGTCAGGTCGCTGACCTCCGGCTTGAACTGATACGCACCGATCCGTGCCAGCGCCGCCGAAAGCTGGTTGATCGCATTAGCCTTGCGTGGCGCCGAGCTGTGGCCGCCCGGATTGGTCACGGTCAGTTCGAAATCGGCATAGGTCTTCTCGGCACCCTGCCAGGTCCACAGCACGGGCTTGCCAGTCTTCTCGTCGAGCAGCCCGCCACCCCCGTCGATGTTGAGCACGATATCGGCATTGGACAGCTTGTCGGCGATGATGCCGGAGGTTTTCATCGTCGTTTCCTCGTCGCCCGAGAATTCGATGATGATGTCGCGCCTGGGCTTGTAGCCCGAGCGCTTCAGTTCGATCAGCGCCGCGATCGCCGTGGTCCCATCAAGCTTCATGTCGCTCGCCCCGCGCCCGAACAGATAGCCATTCTCGACGACGGGGGTGAACGGATCGCGCTGCCAGTCGGACGGCTTGGCCTCGACCACGTCCATATGGCCGGAAATGACCAGCGGCTTCGCCTTGGGATCGGATCCGCGCCAGCGCCCGATCAGATAGGCGGTATCATCGACCGGCGTGATCTCGACATCGCCATCGGCGAACCCGCCCTCGACCAGCGCAGCCTTGTAGAGCGCGGCGACCTTGGCCGTCTCATTGCCCGGCCCGCGCACCGATCGAAGCGCGATCGCTTTCTTGGCGAGATCGAGCGCCTGCGCCTCCGCCTGGGGATGGCCGGTCGTCTTTGCCTGGACCGGGCCGGTGGTCGCCAGAATCGTGAGTGCCGCAAGCGCGATATGCCGCATCGAAAAACCTCCCTGAGTTGCGGGGCGAGGCTAGGAGCCCCGCCGCCGTACCGCAATGGCCGATCGATGCGCCCGCGATCCGATCAATAACGGGCGCGGATGCTTGCGTAGAAGCTGCGGCCGGGCTCCGGGAAGCCGTCGACCAAAGTGTAATTCTGGTCGAACAGATTGCGGGCGCCCACACCGATATCCACGCCTTCGCGCACCGTCACGTCGACCCGCAGGCCGGCATTGGCGTAGCTGCCGGTGCGATAATAGACGATCGGTGCGATGTCGGTAACGGTCCAGCGGTCGGACGCGATATCGACGCTCGGCACGATATGCACCGCGCTGACCGGGGACCAATCGGCATAGAGGAACGCCTTGTGGGTCGGCACGTCGGTTGGCCGGAACGCACTATTGGATGGGTCCCGCAAAGTGCGGTGAGTCCAGGTGTAGTTGCCACCGACGGAGAGGTTTGGACCGAACCGCGCATCGATCGACAGTTCCGCACCGTAGTAGTCGCCCGAACCCAGGTTGCGGCTCTGCACGAGGCTCACCTGGGTGCAGCCGGGCACCGGTGCGGGCGGCGGCGTGGTCGTGCCGGTACAGCTATAGGCGAGAGTCGGATAGGACACGATCGCATCGTCGATATGCGAATAGAAGGCCGCGCCCGACGCGCGGACAATGCCGAAGCGGCGCGACGCGCCGATCTCGTAATTGGTCGCCCGTTCCGGATTCAGCTCGGGGTTGGGAATCGAGGTACCGAAGCGCTGGCTGAACCGTTCGAAGATCGTCGGAAAGCGCGCGCGCGACGAAACGCTAGCGTGAAACCGCGTATCGGCATCGGCCTGCCAGGCCATCTGCCCCTGGAGGCTCCACGCCCCGGTGTTGCGCAGCGGATAGGAGAAGATACGGCTTGGCGTCGTCGCCGGATTGGAACCGAGCGGAGCGCCATATTCCTCCGCCTTGATCAGGTTTCGCCAGTCATAGCCGGCACCCAGCGTCAGGATCAGCCCCGGCGCAAGCGTCAGCCGGTTCTCCGCGCCGAGGCTGTAGGTTTCCTCAAGGCTCTGCTGGTCGGGCTCGGTGGTGCCGTTAGGCAGGGTCGCCGGAGAAAAGCTCTGCTGCGCCTCGATATGCTTGTCGCGGCGATATTGCGCGGCAAGGCTGAACAGGTCGGCCCCAGTGAGCTGGACCGCGAGTTCGGCCGACCCGCCGATCGCATCGTCATGATAGGGGCTGTTGAACGCCTTGGGCGTGACCTGGGTGTTTTCCGCCGCGGTGCTGAACGATCGAAGCAGATTGTAGAAGCTGTTGCGATAGACCCGCGTCTTCAGCGTCGCCTTGTCGCCCAGCGCGGTGGTCGACAGGAAATAGACGCTGTCGATGTTCCAGGCCGGCCAGGTCCAGTAGCGCTGGCCCGCGATCGGATCGGTGATATGCAGCGGGGCCGCCTTCGATCCTTCCTGGCGCGTATAGCTGATCGAATATTCGTCGGTGGCGTTCGGGGTGAAGCCAAGCTTGACGTTCCCGCGCCAGTCCATCGTGCGCGAAAGGCCGCGATGCCCGCCATCCTCAACGACGGTCGGCTTGTAGCCGCCGGCAAGGTCCCAGTGATCCTGGAAATTGCGGGTATAACTCGCCTGGGCATACCAATTGTCATGACGCGTGCCGACCAGCCCGAACAGATTGTAGCCGGTATATTCGGCGTCATGCCCGAGCGACAACGTGCCGCGTACCTCGACGTCGAGCGCCTTGCTCGGCTTTCGCGTGACGAGGTTCACCGCGCCGCCCATGCCGTCCGGCCCGTTCAACACCGACACATAGCCCTTGGCGACCTGAATCTCGGCGATATCGGGGGTGAGGAAGCGGCCGTAATCGAGCCGGTTGTCGGCCGGCAGATAGACACGGATGCCGTCGATGGTCAGCGGCACCTGGAAGCGATTGAAGCCCCGTACGAAGATCAGCCGCTCGTTGCGCGATCCGCCGCTATTGCCCGACGACACGCCGGGGATCAGGTTCGCCGCATCATCCAGCGTCGCGCGATTGAAGGTGTAGATCGCCTGCGAGGACAGGGTCGACTCGCCGATCGTCGCGTCGCTGTCCTTGTGGCCGGTGACGACGATCTCGCCCAATCCAAAAGCCTGGTCGTTCCTGCCCGTGTCGGCCGGCGCAGTCTGCGCCCAGGCCGAAGGTATCGTCAGAAAGGCGGCGGTGCCGGCCAGAATCCCTAGCTTGCGCATTGATCTTCGTTCCCCGTTCCACGATCATCCAGCGACCATGCTATATCCGTCCGTATATAGCGAAAGTCGGGCAGGAGAAGTCGTTTGAAATCCATCGTCATGACGGGCCTGTTTGCCCTCGCCGCCGCGACCGGCGCCGCCGCCCAGCAGGCTCCCCAGCAGCCAGCGGCGCGGATGCCGATGGCCGAGGCCCAGCCGGTCTGCCCGCGCGACGCCGCCCCGGTCCCGGCCGAGTTCGCCGGCTGGCCAAGCCGCAAGCCGATGGCCGCCGCGGTCGATTCGGCCTCGCTCGCGAATACGACGCTGGCACCGGGCGCCGCGGTCGATCTCGCCCTCGCCCCCACACCCGCCGTCACTTATGCGCTCCGCCCGTCACGCCCTGGCGGATCGGTCAGCCATGGCGGCATGGCAACCGTGACCATCAGTGAAGCCGGCACCTATCGCGTCGCGATCGGTTCGGCGGCCTGGCTCGATATCGTCAGGGACGGCGCGTCGCTCGAATCGGTCGGGCACGGCCATGGTCCGGCGTGCAGCGGCATCCGGAAGATGGTGGACTTCACGCTCAAGCCGGGCAGCTATGTCCTGCAGATCGTTGGGAACGGCGCGACGACACTACCGCTGACGATCGTCAA
Organism: Sphingomonas sp. QA11; assembly: GCF_028473665.1. Taxonomy (GTDB): domain Bacteria; phylum Pseudomonadota; class Alphaproteobacteria; order Sphingomonadales; family Sphingomonadaceae; genus Sphingomonas; species Sphingomonas phytovorans. The sequence continues at coordinate 2,457,513 of NZ_CP098774.1, forward strand.
GCTGCCCTGATTGCTCCGCTACGCCTCGCCGCGCTGGCTATGGCCGCGCTGATGCTGGCCAGGGCGGCCGCGCCTTGGCGCTGGGCGTTGCCGATCGGGCAGTCCGCGCCGCGCGTTCCCGCCGACAATGCGATGAGCCCCGCCAAGATCGAGCTTGGCCGGCGCCTGTTCTACGATGCAGACCTGTCGATCGACGGGAGCATGTCCTGCGCGACGTGCCATGAGCAGCACCGCGCCTTTGCCGATGGCAACGCGACTCATGCCGGCGTCCATGGCGACCCCGGCCGCCGCAATGTGCCTGGCCTCGCCAATGTGGCCTGGGCGAAGAGCCTGACCTGGGGCGATACGCGGATCAGGACGCTTGAGGCACAGGCGATGGTGCCGATCGCCGGCCTCCGCCCCGTGGAGATGGGCATGGCCGGGCAGGAAGCGGAGATCGCGCGGCGGCTCGGGCGGGACGGCTGCTATGCCGACATGTTCAGCGCTGCCTTTCCGGAAGCAAAAGGCCGGATCGATGTCGCGCAGGTCGCGAAGGCGCTGGCGGCGTTCGAACGCACCTTGATATCGTTCGACTCGCCTTATGACAGGTGGCAGCACGGCGATGCCACCGCCATGCCGGCACAGGCCGCGGCCGGCCGCAGGCTGTTCGTCGCGAATTGCGCCGCTTGCCATTCAGGCCCTTTGCTGAGCGACGGCGCCTTTCACCGCATCATCCCCCCTGCCCCGGGCGATTCCGGCCTGGGCGAGACCAATGGGCGCGGCGCGGACAATGGACGGTTCCGCACCCCGAGCCTGCGCAACGTTGCCCTGACCGCGCCCTATTTCCACGACGGGTCCGCGCCAACGATCGAGGCGGCGATACGCCGGCATCCGGGCATGGCGGCTACGGCCGATGGTAACCTGCTATCCCTGACCGCCTTTCTGTCGATGCTGACCGATCGGCATTTCGTCACCGACAAGGCCTTTGCCCTGCCCGATGTGGCGTGCGGCAAAGCGTTATAGGGCGGCCTTCAGCGGCACATCGCGAAGCAACCGGTCAAGCCGGGCCAGCGGATCACCCGCGCTCGCCTTTGCGAGCGCATGTTCGAGATCGCGATAGGCCTGAAGCACCGAATGCCCGGCCCCGGTAAGCCGCGCGCCCCTGCCGCGACCGCCTCCAGGAGTGGCCTCGACCAGCTTCTCGCGGAAGCAGCGATTCATCTCGTCGACCAATATCCAGGTCCGCCGATAACTCATGCCCAAGTCCCGCCCGGCAGCGGAGATCGAGCCCTCGCGCCCGATCGCCTCGAGCAGGTCCGCCTTGCCGGGACCCATCGCCGCTTCATCGCCGCAGAAGAGCTGCGCCTTCACCTTGAGGGGACCGACCCGCATCTACCTTCTCCTGTCGACCGAGCCTATCAGGTCGCGGCCGGATTTCGAGGGTGTCGCTTTGGCAAGGAAACCCCGCTAAGCGCTTGACCCATGGCGAAGGCACATCCTTTCCACTCGATCCACAGCCATGAGCTGATCCGTGCCGGCGCGTGCACGCCCCGCGCAACCGTCGGCGATCCGGCGGCCAATGCCGCCGCGACGATCGCGCTGGCGAAGGACGGGCACAAGCGCGGTGCCGACCTGCTGGTCTTCCCCGAGCTCAACATCAGTTCCTACGCAATCGACGACCTGCACCTGCAGGATGCTCTGCAGCGCGCCACGCACGACGCGCTGGCCGCCGTCGTCGCGGCGAGTGCGAAACTGCGACCGGTCCTGCTGGTCGGCGCGGCGCTGCCGCGCAACGGACGGCTTTACAATTGCGCCGTCGTCATCGCGCGCGGCCGGGTGCTGGGCGTGGTGCCCAAGACTTTCCTGCCCAACTACCGCGAATATTATGAGAAGCGCTGGTTCGCGAGCGGCGCGGGCCAGAGCGGCGAGATCGAGGTCGCCGGCCAGGCCGTGCCCTTCGGCACCGACATGATCTTCGCGGCAAGCGACCTGCCGCACTTCATCTTCCATGCAGAGATCTGCGAGGATTATTGGGCCCCTACCCCGCCGTCGACCATGGGCGCGCTGGCGGGGGCGCTGGTCTGCTGCAACCTCTCGGCGTCGAACATCGTGGTCGGCAAGGCGCGCGAGCGGGCGCTGCTCTGCGCCTCGCAAAGTGCGCGTGCCCTGTGTGCCTATGTCTTCTCCGCCGCCGGGCCGGGCGAGAGCACGACCGATCTTTCCTGGGACGGCCAGGGTATGATCCACGAGCTTGGCGACCTGCTCGCCGAATCCGAACGCTTCCCGCAAAAGCCCGGCATCCTCGTCGCCGATGTAGATTGCGGGCGCTTGCGGCAGGAACGGATGCGTAACGGCACGTTCAACGATTCAGCCGCGCTCGCCGGCCATCCGGAGACTCGCTTCCGCCGCATCGCCTTCGCGCACAAGCCCGATTTCGCCGATATCGGGCTGGCGCGCGACGTCCGCCGTTTCCCCTTCGTGCCCAATACGCCCGAAAAGCTCGATGCCGACTGCTACGAGGCATTCAACATCCAGGTCGAGGGGCTGCTCAAGCGCTTCGAAGCGGCGAAGGCCGAAAAGCTGGTGATCGGCGTCTCGGGCGGGCTGGATTCAACCCATGCGCTGATCGTCGCTGCCAAGGCGATGGACCGGCTCGGCCTGCCCCGCGACAATATCCTTGCCTTCACCATGCCCGGCTTCGCCACCAGCGAGCATACCAAGAGCAATGCCTGGGCGCTGATGCGTGCGCTTGGCGCCGATGGCGACGAGATCGACATTCGTCCCGCCGCCAAGCAGATGCTGGCCGATATGGGCCATCCGTTCGGCCGTGGCGAACCGGTCTATGACGTGACCTTCGAGAACGTCCAGGCGGGCCTGCGCACCGACTATCTCTTCCGCCTCGCCAACCAGCGCGGCGGGCTGGTGGTCGGGACCGGCGACCTGTCGGAACTGGCGCTTGGCTGGTGCACTTACGGCGTCGGCGACCAGATGAGCCATTATGCCGTCAATGCCGGCGTGCCCAAGACGCTGATCCAGTTCCTGATCCGCTGGTGCATCCGTACCGACCAATATGACCGCGATACCGACTCGATTCTCGAGGCGATCCTGTCGACCGAGATCTCGCCCGAACTCGTCCCCGCCGATGCGTCGGGCGCGATGCAGAGCACCGAGGCGCGAATCGGGCCGTACGAGCTGAACGACTTCTTCCTGCATTATGTCGTGCGGCACGGGATGGCGCCGTCGAAGATCGCGTTCCTGGCGCTCAACGCCTGGCGCGACGCGACGGCCGGCCGCTGGCCCCGCGATTTTCCGCCCGCCTCGCGCCATGAATATGATCTCGCGACAATCCGGGGCTGGCTGGAGAAATCCCTCGTCCGCTTCTTCGTGACGAGCCAGTTCAAGCGCTCGGCGATCCCCAACGGACCGAAAGTCTCGGCGGGCGGGGCATTGTCCCCACGCGGCGACTGGCGTGCGCCATCGGACGGCACGGCCGCGCCGTGGCTCGACGAGCTGGCGAAGAACCTGCCCTGACCTGATGTAATCTTCCGCGGGGCTTTGCCGGGGGAAGCAACTGGAGGCGGCGGCCCTGGGGCCGCTCGCCGAAAATTACTTGCGGGCCTTGCGCGCGGCGTAGCGTGCGTCGCGCGCCGCCTTCTTCTCTGCCTCGGTCATCTGCGAGCGGGCAGCGGCCTGTTCAGCCTCGAGCCGGGCTGCCTCGGCCTTGGCGATCTTGTCGAGCTTGGCCTGCTCGATCGCCGCCTTCTTCTCGGCGCGCTTCTGCGCCTCGGCGGCTTCCTTGGCGGCGCGCGCGGCGGCGCGCTCCGCAACGACGGCCGGGTCGACCGGCGGTTTCGCCTTCAGTTTTTCGAGAGCAGCCTGCTTGGCCTGCGCGGAAAGCGCGGCCCGGTCCTTGAACGAGGGTTCTTTATACGATGCCATCGGCGCCCCTTAGAGCTTTTTCGCGCGATAGGAAATGGTCCAGCGCGCATGCCGCCACCACCGGGACAATCGCAGGAATATCGCGCTCGCCGCGGCCGTGATCGTTTTGCGCAACGCGCTGCGAAGGCGGTTCTTGCGCCCTGCCCCGCTCATCGCTCCCGAATTGAGGCCGGCGAGTCATCCTGAAAATCCTCTTTGTGGCGGCGAACCCAAGCCTCGACGCCGGTAGGCTGGAAGTCCTCCAGGCCCGGCTGGGGGACCAATGAGCCCGACAACATGGTTTCTGCCTCATCCCGGTGCGCGGCGAAGAAGCGGAACCTGGATGCGACGAGGCGCCCGGTGCCGGGGCCCATCGCCGCATCGATCTCACCCTCGAATTCGTCGAGCGACTGAGCACGATAGACAATACGCCGCCCAAGCCCGGCCGAGACTCGCAGCGCGAGTTCCTCACCGGTGACGCTTTCAGGCCCCGCGATCCGGTGGTCACCGCCATAGGCCCCGCGCTCAAGCAGGGTCAGGGCGGCCTCGGCGCAATCATCGACCGAGGTCCATGCGATCGGCTGCGACTCGGCGATCGGGGGCGCAAACACGCCGTGCCTGACGATCTCTCGCCGCGCCGAGGGCTTCAGAAGATTGTCGAGATACAGGGTCGGCCGAACGACGGCGAAGGGCATTCCGGACCGGCGGACCATATCCTCGACCATCGCGTTGGCAACGAAGCTCGGCTCAGGGCACGGCACCGGCCGGCTTGCGCTGGCAAGCCTGAGGATAAATGACCTGAGGCCGCACGCGATCGACGCTGACAGGGCATTCTCAGCCGCCGCCCGCATCTCGTCCTGGGACCCGATCGGAATCTGGAGCACGGCATGGGCAACGCCGGCACTGGCCATGCGGAGCGATGAGGAATCGCGAAGATCGCCTTCGACAATGTCGACTCCGGGCACCGCCAGCGCCCGGGCGCGCTCCCGGTCCCGGACAAGCGCCCTGACCTTCAAGCCCCGCCGAAGCGCGGCACGGACGACGGCGCCACCCTGCACGCCATTGGCAAGATAGACGAGGATCGGCGAGGATGAGTTGATAGCTGACATAATACTGCTTTCTTCGAACTGAGTCAGCCGCAGGAGCATCGTCGAGATGGCTACCGGACAGACCCAAAGCGCGCGCGGCGCGGGGACTGTCGGGGGATCCACGCGGCGCGCAGACCAGAGCTTCTCCGGCAAGGAGAAGGGCCTGGGCCTACCGAGACCAGACCAGCCATTTTCGACGCCGGAAAAATAAGCCGCGCTTATCGCAGGTGTCAATCATACGCGAAGCCAGCGGCACCGGACGCTGCTTCCGGTCCAGCGCGGCGGGGCGCCCCGTGGCCATCACCCGGCGACGAATATCTTTCCGGGATTGAATATCCCGCGGGGGTCAAGCGCGCGCTTTATCTCGCACATGATATCGACGCTGTCGCCGAGTTCATCCACCAGGGCTTCTCGCTTGCCCAGGCCAACACCGTGCTCGCCGGTGCAGGTTCCATCGATCGCCAGTGCCCGGGCGATCAGGCGGGCGTTGATCGCACCGGCCTCCTCCATTTCATGGGGCGCGGCAGGATCGAGTGAAAAGATCACGTGGAAATTCCCGTCGCCGACATGGCCGAGGATTGCCGCGGGAATCGACGCCGCTTCCAGATCTCGCTTCGTGTCAGCGATACACTCCGGGAGCCGGCTGATCGGAACGCAAACGTCGGTCGACCAGCCGACCGCGCCGGGACGCAGATTGACCGCCGCATAATAGGCTTCGTGCCGGGCCTTCCATAGCCTGGCCCGTTCCTCGGGAAGATTGGACCACTGGAAACCGCCGCCGCCGTTTCCATCCGCGAGTTGCTTCACCGTCTCGACCTGTTCCGTGACGGCGGATTGCGACCCGTGGAACTCGAAGAACAAGGTCGTCTTCTCAGGATAGTCGAGCTTCGCCCAGCGATTGACCGCCCCCATCGCGACGTCGTCCAGTATTTCAGCACGAGCAAGCGGCACCCCGCACTGGATCGCCTGGATCACGGTCGCCGCCGCGCCTTCCAGCGTTTCGAAACTGCAGACCGCCGATAAAATCACCTCGGGAATGGGATGAAGGCGCAAGGTCACCTCGGTGATGATGCCGAGCGTGCCTTCGGCGCCGACGAACAAGTGTGTGAGGTCGTAGCCGGCAGCGGATTTGCGCGCCCGGCGTGCCGTGCGGATTTCCCGGCCATCGGCCGTGACGACACGCAGGCCGAGCACTGCCTCGCGCATCGTCCCGTATCGGACTGCATTGGTCCCCGAGGCACGGGTCGAAGCCATGCCGCCGATCGTCGCGTCGGCGCCAGGGTCGACAGGAAAGAACAAACCTCGATCGCGCAGATGATTGTTGAGTGCGTTACGCGTCACGCCCGGTTCGACGACAACGTCGAAATCCTCTGCATTGACGCGGAGGATGCGATTCATCCGGCTCATGTCGAGCGATATGCCGCCATCGAGCGGTATCGCGTTGCCCTCCATCGACGTTCCGGCGCCATAGGCAGTCAGTTTGACATCATGCGCCGAACAGAGCCGGACAACGAAGACCACATCCTCCCCATTCTCGGCGAAGACCACGGCGTCCGGCAGTCGCGCGGCATGATGAGCCTCGCTCTGGCCGTGCTGCGACCGGATCGCCTCCGAATAGCTTACACGATCGCCAAAACGTTCGTCGAGTGAGGCCCTCGCCTGCGCCGGCAAGCCACTTGTCGAAGCCTCTGCCAAACCACTCATCTTTCCTCTTTTCCTTTGGAATCAATCCAGACGGTTCTTTACGATCTCGCCGGCGCGCATGATAAGATCAAGCTTGCGACCGTCAGCCGCAAGCAACCCGATATCCTTCAGCGGATCGCCATCGACGACGATGAGATCGGCATGGGCACCGGGTTTCACGCAGCCGAGCTTGCCCTCCTGCATCAGGATTTCGGCGCCCAGCGACGTCGCCTGGCGCAGCATCTCGAGCGGCGTGAACACCTCGCGACGGAACTCGAATTCCCGGCACTGCTGATCATAGGTCGATCCGAGCAGATCAGTGCCGAAGCCCATCTTCACTCCGGCATCGCGCATGTGCTGGAGGCCTTCGATCGCCGCATCCGCCGCAACCTTCAGCTTGGCCATGCCATCGGCGGTCATGCCAAGCGCGGCACCGACTTCCATGGTCACAAAGATCACCGACATCGTCGGCACGACGAAGGCCCCACGCTCGGCGACAAACTGCGCCGTCTCCGCATCGATGAGCGTTGCGTGCTCGATGCAGCGGACGCCGAACTCGATCGAGCGGCGGATCGAGCTGACCGGATGGCAATGGGCCGAGACGTAAGTCCGGCGCTCGGTACATTCGTTGACGATCGCGCGGGTTTCGTCCTCGCGAAACTGGTTCATCCACATCGGATCGCTCGGCGACATCACGCCGCCGGAGGCGACGATCTTGATGCAATGCGCGCCGCGGCGCAGTTCCTCCCGCGCCGCCTTGATGCATTCGTCCACGCCGTCGACCACGACGCCGCCCCAGTTCATCGATCCGCACGAGCAATAGCCATGGGTATGATATTTCTCGTTGGGTGTCCTGTAGTCGACGTGACCGCCGGTCATCGACAGGACCTTGCCGGCATAGAAGAATCGGGGGCCCCTGATCAGCTTGTCCTCGATGGCCGAAGCCAGCGAATAGTCACCGCCGCCGATGTCGCGGACGGTGGTGAAGCCGCAGTCGAGCGCATGTCCGAGCTTCCTGACCGCATGGGCCGTACGGTATGGCGCGTCCCGGCTGTCAACGAGCTTCGCGTTGAGATCCGAAAAATAGGCGTGGACGTGAAGGTCGATCAGTCCCGGCATAAGGGTCTTGCCGCCGACATCGATGCGCCGGACATCCGCAGCCCTGATCGGGCGGTCCGAGACTTCGCGAATGAAGCCGTCTTTCACCAGTACGGACATGCCCTCGGCGCAGTCCGCCGAATGACCATCAAATATTCGTGCATTTTCCAGAACAACGTCAGTCATGTTTTTCCTGCCGACTTCTTTTTCTACAATGTTGTCGCGTTCATTCGGGATGGAGGCATGGCTGGGCTCGGCGCTGTCAGAGCGAAATGCCAAGCCAGGACTTTCTCACCGCCGGCCCTGCTAACCGCGCCGATAGCAGGCGCGCAGAAAGCTGAACCACGCCGGGACGCCCCCGCTCAGATGGCTTTCCAGGGGAATAACCTCGCTTGAGACTTCAAGGCCGGGCAAGGGGTGATGCGAGGTCTCGGCGAGCAGCCGGCTCGTGCCGAGGGCGGTGAGCCACTGATAGATACCCGGTTCCGTCAGTTCGCGGCCACCGAGGGTGATGTGCAACTGGCGGCCGGAGTAATCCTGCTTCGAGGCGACCGCCTCGCGGTACAACTCGAAAATCCGGCTGTCTTCCCCGACGATGCCCGGACTGCTGGCACCGATGCGCTTGAACAGGTCCGATCGCCGGATCGCCACATAGGCCGAAAACAGGCCGCCATAGGAGACACCCCAGAGCCCGACATTGTCCGCGTCGATCCGAAAGGATTTCGCCAGTTGCGGATGCAGCTCCTCCTCCAGAAAACCGAGGAATTTGTCGGCCGCCGGATTGGCGAACATCTCGATATATCGATCGCCTTCGTCCCGCGGCAGGAGTCCGGCCTGCACGCTCAATTCCACCGCCTGAAGCATGACCTCCGGAACCGATTCACCTGGCGGGAGCAGATCGCGAACGCGCAGCCATGGCCATGCATGGCTCTCACGCTCGCTATAACCGACGGATACGAGGATGAAGGGAATCTGCGGCGACATGCTGTCGCTCTGCCCCGCCTGATGAAGGGGCGCCGTCGTCGGGAAGAACAAATTCCCGTCGACCTGGTAGACTATCGGATAGGACTTTGCCTGGTCGGCATCATATTGCGCCGGCGGCGTGACCCACACGCCGAAGCGCGCACCGGCAATTTTGGAGTCGACCTCGAAATAGCGGGTGGACGGGAAAAGGGCGCCGAACGAAGGCGCCGTCTCGGTGAGTCCGATGGATACGGCCGTGGCCGGCGCGCCGATGCCGTCCGTTCCATCCACCGCAGAGCTCGCAGGCATGTTCATGAATAATCCTTCTTTGTCGTATGGAGAGGCAGATAAACATGACTGACCACCCTCGGCGCAGCAGCGCAGGCAGCCGACGAGGCCAACGCTAGAACGTGGTGCTGACCGAAACCGTGAAGCTGCGCGGCCGCATCAGATATGAGAATGACGGGACGCCGGGCGTGTAGTTCGCGATCCCGCGGCGATTGGTGACATTCTCGGCCCGGAACTGCAGCTGGTAGGTGTGGTAGCTCAGCCCGGCGCGCAGGTCGAAAGTGGTGCGCCCCGGCAGGCGGAGGTTCGGATCGGTGACACTGCCGGGGAAGGAGGTGAACCGGTCCGACTGATAGCGGAATGTCGCGCCGACCTGGCCCTGCAGGTCGCCGCCAAGCGGTACCAGCTGATCGAGCGTAGCGGAGGCAGTCCAGCGGGGTGTCTGGGGAATGGAGTCGCCCACGACCGCGCCGATGTAAGCGGTCACGCCGGGATCGACTTTGGTCAGCCGCGAATTGGTATATCCGAGATTGGCGGTGACGGTGAGCGTCTTGGTCGGCCGTGCGGCCATTTGTGCTTCGAAGCCGTCCACCTTCGCCTTGCCGGCATTGGCCAGCAACTGCGAGCTGTTGAAGATGGTGTAAAGCTGGATGTTGTTCCAGTCGATGTGGTAGACAGAGGCTTCGAGGCTGAGCTTCCTGTCGAGAAAATCACCCTTGAACCCAACCTCGTAGTTCCAGACCGTGTCAGGGTTGATCCTTGTCTGGGCGCCGGGAGGCACGATGGCGGCCACCTGCGGGCCGCCCGGGCGATAACCGCTCGCCGCGCGCGCGAAGAAGCTGAGGGTCGGGGTCGCTCGCCAGCGCAGTGTCGCGAGATACGTCAGCTGGTCATGGCTCGAGTGGACGGGTGGCAGCTTTACCGGCCCGCCCAGAAACGCCGTATAATATACGCCGCCATAGGAGGTGTTGAAGTCCTCGGTGCTGTGCGCGAAACGCAGGCCGCCGGTAACATCGAGATTGTCCGCCAGATAGACAGTCAGATTGCCGAAGGTGGAAACCTCTTCATACGTGTCGTTGACCGGAATCGATATGATCGTGCCCAGGGGCTCGGGCAGTTGGGCATTTGTCGCCTTGTCGCGCGCAACGATATCGGTTGGCGAGGCAATGCGCTCATGCGTGTAGAAGCCGCCCGCGACAAACTCGATGCCGCCCAGCCGCCTGGACACGAACCGCAGCTCCCCGGTCTTCTTGACCGCGGGGATGGTCGATATGACCGCGGTGCCGGTGTTTGCCGGATAAACATACCCTGCCGAGGCAAACACGGGAAAAAAGGCCGAATAGGTCGAGGTCACGTCGACCTCGGTCTGCAATTTGCTCTCGAGGTAAGCGCCGGTCGCGATGATCTGGCCAAGGTCGGTGTTGTATCTGCCGGTGACCGAGGCCAGCCGATAGCGAACCCGGGTCGGCGCGTCGAAGAAATTGCTGTATCGGCGGGCACCGTCCAACGGCGTGAGCGTGCCAGCTACATCAGTCTCGAGCGCCGGGCCGCGCGTATCGATATCCTGGAGCTGGCCGACGACGTCGACGCTCAATCGGTCGGTCGGCGTCCAGCGAAGAGCAAGGCGACCGCCCTGGTGACGGCTTCGGTTGACGTTATTGGTGCCCGTGCCGACATTGTCGACATAGCCGGGCGCTTCCCGGGAGAAGCCGGTCGCACGAAGGGCCAGCCGGTCGGTTACGAGCGGCACATTCAGCGTCGCACTGGCCGAATAGCCGACACCGCCCCCGTCGATCGCTGTAATCTCGGCCCGGGCACTACCTGAAAATCCCGAGGGATCGGGGCTATTCGATACGAGCCGAATGACGCCGCCAAGACTGGAAGCGCCGTAAAGCGTCCCCTGCGGCCCCTTCAGCACTTCGATTCGCGCGATATCGGTCAGTTCGGGGTCAGGCGCGATGAAAGCGCCTCCGCCGTTGGCCGAGCTCGCGGTGAAAGGTACATCATCGATATAATAGACCGTCGTCGCGGACTGCTGGAGGCCGCCGGTGGTCAGACCGCGAATGAAGATCTTGCCATAACCGGGGCTGGCACTGTCCTGTACAGTGAGTCCCGGCGTCAGCGTCGCATAGTCGCGGACCGACTGGACACCCAGATTCACGAGCGTGTCGCCGCCGAGAACCGTGATCGCCGACGGCACGTCGCGCAGCTTCTGCTCGCGCTTGCTCGCGGTTACCACGATTTCGCCCTGGCTCGCCTCGACCGAATCCGCTTCCGGCGCTGCCGCCGACTGCGAGGATGCTTCCGACTGCGCCGCGGCCCCCGTCGCCATGAAGCATAAGGCCAGCAAGCTCGCCGACATAAGGCAGATCGATTTGGCCCGTATGCGCATTGATCTTCACCTCTCCCTTGTTCATCAGCACTTTTCCCGTGCCGACATTCGCTATCCCTCTCCTTGGCCAGCTACAGGCCCGGGAACGATGCGTTGACTGGCAACCTAATCGATGGCCGGCGGCATAGCTTTTCCGAACCGCCAAAAGAGCTTCGAGCGCCGCCAGATCGCTCGCGGTCGTTGCGGGAGGCGATATCCCTTGCCAACATGGCAATACCGACGGTCGGGCAAGCAGCACGAACGAGAAGGGAATCGGCAATGGGACGATCAACATGCTGGCGCAGGAAGATATGACCCGTCGCCTTGACGCGGACGGCCAGCGTGCACAGACTTCTGCGATGGCCGTATTTCCTGACAGTGGCATTCGGCCGCGTTCGCACGCGGTTCCGATGCGGCGTTTTCCGCGTCCGGCGAAGGACGCCGCACAGATGTCGGTGCGATATGCTGTCGCGGATTACGCTGTCGACCAGATCCAGGATCTCAATCAGCTGGTCTCTGCGTTCGAGCCACTGAGCGACAGTCACTACCGCTGGCACATGAAAGAACCGTTCGGAAGCGGCCGCTACGAATTTTGCGCCTTGGCCGACGGGTTCTTCGTCACCTTTGCGGAGACGGAATATCAAACGCCCCAGGCGACATATTTCTCTTCGCCCGATAGCCTTCACATCTATCTCGCCAGCAGTGGCGACGGCGAATATGTGCCCGTCGATGGCGAGCCCTTGAGCTTCGAGGCGCCAAGCACGGTTTTCATCGTCGAGCCCGCCCACCAGCCTCTCGCCGAGGTCACGCTCGCGGGCGTCACGCGCTATATCTACATCGTGGTGCATCGCGAGGTGCTCAAGACGCTTTACGCGGGGAGCGCGCACGAGTTGCCCCCGCTGCTGCAAGCGTTCCTGGACGGCGATCTGCAGCGGACGTCAGGGCGCGCCTTACCTCTGAGCGCGGCGATGCTGCGCTGCCTTGAGGATGTTCAGACCTGCCCCGTCGACGGGCGTCGTCGCCGCCTGTTCCTGCAATCGAAAGCGCTGGAGATCATCTGCCAGGCGCTTGAAGCATTCGACCAGAGCGAGTGCTTCAGGTCGGCCGAGACAACGAAGCTGATCGCACGGGGCGTGGTGAAAGCGCAGCGGTTTCTAGAGGCAAACTATGTCACGCCACCTTCGCTCGATGAACTCGCGGTTGAAGTGGGGCTTAGCCGCAGCGCCTTGTGCACCGGTTTTCGCCAGATCCTGGGCCAGTCGGTTTTCGACTATGTTCAGGACCTGCGCATGCAGCGCGCGCTTGCGCTCCTCAGCAAGGGTGATGATCCCATCACCCAGATTGCATATGCCGTCGGGTATAATCGTTCTTCGAGCTTCTCGGTCGCGGTGAATCGCCATTTCGGCACAACGCCATCCAAGCTCCGTCAGCGGGGCACCTCCTTCCATCCCCGATAGGGCCTCGGCGTGTACGCTTTCACCGCCCGCTTCAGCCGCTGTCGAATGACGCGACCGGGCGCTTTTCCGCCGGGTGGCCTGAGCCAGCGTGGCGGACAGCGGACGCTCAGCGAAACGTTACAGGCAGCTACCGCTTCTCCCTGGATTTCCGCTTGGCATCAGGTGCGAACGGGTCCCTGGGTATCTGGTCGGAACGTCCCTTTTCTCGCGCACCAGCCACGGCCTTGGCCGCGTACATGCCGACACAACGGCGCAGCTCGGCAACCGCCGCGCCACTCCCCTCCAGGCTCAACTGCTCTACCGGCACGTCGCCCCGAGAGATATGGAGAGCCTTGGATGCTGCGAAATAGTCGGGGAATTTTGTTTCGAAATTCGTGACGAAGCCCTTTTTTCCGTCGGACTCAATTCCGACCACCTGCTGCCTGGAATAGCCGCCACTGGAGAGCCGAAAATTCAATTTCAGCCGGTCCATCCGTTTGATCGACCAGTTGTCATTCAGAACCGAGAGACGGTTGCTGCCATCGATATCGAGGCCGAGAAGGAGGGTCGTTCCCCCCGCTCCTTCATACGTCCTGGTCAGGAAGCAGCCTCTTTTGTCTTTGCTCGCCGCCACCGTCCAGCCTTCGACATCCCGCATGGCATATGCCTGGGCGGACGCAGGGGCGCTCGCGAGCAGCCCTGCGGAGAGAGCGACCGAAATGAATGTCCACCGGACAGCTCCCCGAACCCCAGCATGGACCAGTTCACGCATTCGGCACCTGATTCTCCACGGGGACTTCGTCCGACAGCGGCCATTTGGCCAGGAACGCGACACGACGGCGGAGGCTCCGCAGCCGATTGGACAATGACTGCTTCGGGTCGAGTCAGCAACTGACCCGAACGACGAAAATTGGCGCGCGCAGTCGCCCGTCGGTTAGCGAACCTGGCTTCTGCCATCATGCCGTCTATGGTGACGGGCTGGTCAGTTTGGAGCGAGTGATGAGCAATCCGTCAAAGGCGTGGGATGGAGAACTGGTCCGAAAATGGCTGGAGCGTCGGTTCACCGCGTCGAAGCTGGACCAGGCGGCGGCGGACAGGCGCGGATACGAGGCACAGGATGAGTATGACAAGGCCGCTGCCGAGGAATGGGTTTGCCGCGCGCTTCAGGCGGCGGATTGCACAAACGAGCAGGTCACATTCGCCAGGCGCATCAAGGAACTGATCGGCCTGGAAGAATATCGGGTGACGGGTATCCATGACGATACGCGTTTCGAGCGGCATGTTCGCGGGCAACTCAGGAAACTGGCCAAGATGACCAAGGCGAACGAGGGGTTCGAGAAGACGCTGCGCTATCAGTGACAAGGCGCAGCTGAGCGTATCGGCTTCGACCGGCCATCTCCACCAACCGCCAAGTTTGACCCCATATTGGCGGCACGACCGAACGTCAGTTTTCGGGATTTCCGAGATCCGTTGCTGACGGTCGTGAAAGCGCGCGCAACGCCAGACCAGCCCACGGGAAAGACGCCGACGTCAGGTCAGCGGGCAAGCCTAGCGGAAAACGAGATAGGCGATGCCGCTGATCGACAGAGCGACCGCGCTGGCCAAACAAAGAAGGCCAAACCCACAGCGTTGCAGCGCCGGATCGTAGCGCTCCATGACCTCTCCTCCAGCAGCTTTGGACGCTGCCGATGCGGAAAGGCTATCACACTGTCCCGATCGCGCAAGAGTCTGTCTCGTCCACCTCTTCGCTATCGACTGACGAGGACAGCCGATCGAGCAAATCGTCCAACGATTTCCGCTCTTCGTCGCTCAGGACGCCAAATATCCGCTCAGTCAATTCGAGTCGAAGCGGCTCGGTCGCCTTGATCGCACGCGTTCCCGTTTCGGTGAGCGACACGATCTTGGCACGGCGATCGCTTGGATCGGGATCGCGGCGCACCAGCCCGTCGCGCTCCAGCCCGTCGAGCCCCTCAGTCACGGTGCGCGGTGCAAGCCCCAGCAAATCGGCGATATCGGTCGCGCGCGAAGGGCCTTCCTTTTGCAGATATAACAGGAACTTGGTCCGCGCGAGCGACGCCCCGCACTCGGCCATGCGCCGGTCTAGCAAGCGATGCATGCGAAAGAACAGCTTACCGAATTTGGAAGCGAGGGCGTCTAGGTCGGGCATTTAGTGAGGGTCCTCAAAATATGGTATTGCCTTATGCTGCAGCCGCGAGCAAAGGCAAGGCGCGATTTGCTTGTACGAGGATGAGAGAGTCGATGTCCGCCGACGAAACGCCCCAATCAGCCGAAGACAAGGACAGGGCCGAGCGGCCATCACCGCTGCGCAATCCCCGCACCCGCATGATCCTGATCGTCATCGTCGTTGCAGTCCTGCTAGCCGGTGGCCTGTGGTATTGGCGCTATGAAACCCATGGCAGATATATGCAGAGCACCAACGATGCCTATGTCCAGGCCGACGCGGTGGTGGTTTCGCCCAAGGTCGGTGGCTATGTCGCCGAGTTGTTCGTTGCCAACAATCAGCAAGTGAAAGTCGGCCAGCCGCTGCTCCGCATCGACTCGCGCGACTATCAGGCGCAGACCGCGCAATATCAGGCGCAGATCGACGTCGCGACGGCCAATGCCCAGGGCGTGCGCGCGCAGATCAGCGAGCAGCACGCAGGGATCGACCAGGCACGCGCCCAGCTCGCCCAGGCGAAAAGCGCGTGGCAGTTCGCCCATGGCCAGGTCGCGCGCTACGCCCCCCTCGCCAGCACCGGCGCTGAAACGGGCGAGAAGCTCGCCCAGTTGCGCGATCAGGAAAAGCAGGCGGGGGCGCAGGTCGCCTCCGCGCAGGCCGCATTGACCAGCGCACAGCGGCGGATCGGGACCTTGCAGAGCCAGATCGGCCAGGCGTTGTCGCAAGGCAAGGCCGCCGAGGCACAACTCGACGCTGCCAAGGTCAATCTCGGCGCGACGGTCATCCGCGCTAGCATCGACGGCCGGGTGGGCGACAAATCGGTACAGCTCGGCCAGTTCGTCCAGCCGGGCGTGCGCCTGATGTCAGTGGTGCCGGTCGACAAACTCTATGTCGAGGCCAACTTCAAGGAGACTCAGGTCGGGCTGATACGCGTTGGCCAGCCGGTCAAGGTCAAGGTCGATGCGCTGTCGGGGGTCGAGATCATCGGCCATGTCGAGAGCTTCTCGCCCGGCACCGGCGCGCAATTCTCGCTGATCCCGCCGCAGAACGCGACCGGCAACTTCACCAAGATCGTCCAGCGGGTTCCCGTCCGCATCGCGATCGACGCCGGGCCGGAGACGCGCAAGCTGCTGTTGCCGGGCATGTCGGTCGATGTCGAGGTCGATACCGTGTCGGCCAAGGGCGCGCGCCAGCAGATCGAGCGCGAACAGGACGCCTTCAACCGGCGGCAGGGCAAATGACCGCGGCGACCGCCGACGCCCTGCCCGCGCCCCAGGCATCGCCCGCGCCGGAGCGCGCCGATCTGGGCGCGTGGCTGGCGGTGGCGGCGGGCAGCCTGGGCGCGCTGATGGCGACGCTCGACATCTCGATCGTCAATTCGTCGCTCCCCACCATCCAGGGCGAGATCGGCGCGAGCAGCACCGAGGGGACCTGGATCGCGACGTCCTACCTCGTCGCGGAGATCGTCATCATCCCGCTCAGCGCCTGGCTTGAGCGCGTGCTGGGCCTGCGCACCTTCCTGCTGATCGCGACGACGCTGTTCATTGCCTTCTCCATGATGTGCGGCGTGTCGACCAACCTGACCATGATGATCCTCGGCCGCGCCGGACAGGGTTTCACCGGTGGTGCCCTGATCCCGACCGCGATGACGATCATCGCGACGCGCCTGCCGCCATCGCAGCAGCCGATCGGCACGGCGATGTTCGGGGTCACCGCGATCCTCGGGCCGGTGCTGGGGCCATTGGTCGGCGGCTGGCTGACCGAGAATATCAGCTGGCACTATGCCTTCTTCATCAACCTGCCGGTCGGTGCCGTGCTGATCTCGTTGCTGATCGTCGGCCTGCCGCACCAGAAGGCACAGCTCAGCCAGTTCCGTGAGGCCGACTGGCTGGGGATCGCCGGGCTCGCGCTCGGGCTCGGCGGGCTGACCGTCGTGCTGGAGGAAGGACAGCGCGAGCAATGGTTCGAATCCGCGCTGATCATCAAGCTGACCGGAGTGGCGATCCTTGGGTTCCTGCTCTTGCTGGCGGGGCAGATATTTGCGCGGCGGCCGGTCATCCGATTGCAACTCCTGCTCGATCGCCAGTTCGGCAGCGTCGCGCTGATGGGCATGGTGCTCGGCATGGTGCTGTACGGCACTTCCTACGCGATCCCGCAATTCGTGGCGGTGGTGGCGAACTACAACGCGCTGCAGGCCGGCCATGTCGTGCTGCTGGCCGGTATCCCCAGCCTGATCCTGATGCCCTTCACACCGTTGCTGATGAAATATATCGACATCCGAATCGCGGTGACTTTCGGCATGCTGGTCATGGCCTATAGTTGCTGGAACGATTCCGATCTCACCGCGCTCTCGGTGGGCGGCGCCTTCACCGTGGGGCAGCTTCTGCGCGGTGTGGGCACGATCTTCGTGATGCTGTTCCTCAACCAGGCGGCGATCCGGTCCGTACCGCCCGCATTCGCCGGCGATGCTTCCGGCCTGTTCAACGCGGCACGCAATATCGGCGGGTCGGTCGGGCTGGCGATGCTGGCGACCATCCAGGACCAGCGGCTCTGGTTCCATTCGCGCCGGCTTGAGGAAACGCTGTCGGCCAATTCGCTCGCGGTGCAGGATTGGGTTGCCGGCACCGCCCGGTCGATGGGCGGCACCAGTGCCGCGATCCGGTCGATCGAGAGCAATGTCCAGCTCCAGGCGCTGGTCATGACCTATAATGACATCTTCTGGCTGCTGGCACTCGGCATCCTGATCGTCACCCCGCTCGTCCTGTTCCTGCGTCCGTTGCCCAAGGGCGCGCCGATGGCGGCGGCTCACTAGAGGTGATCATGCGTTATCCTGCCCTGCTCCCCCTGGTCGCGCTGGTCAGCGCCTGCACCGTCGGTCCGAATTATGCCGGGCCGCCCAAGGTCGGCGCCGCGACCGCCCCTTCCAGCACGTTCGCGCGCAGCAGCACGGCAGTGACCCCGGCAGCGCCAGCGCTGGCGCGCTGGTGGGAGTCGCTGGGCGATCCGACCCTCGACGCGATCGAGGAGCGCGCCCTGGCCGACAATCCGAATGCCGCGATCATGGTGGCGCGCGTGCGTCAGGCCCGCGGCACGCTGCGGCAGGAACGCGCGAAGCTGTTGCCCAACGGTTCGGCGAGCGCCTCCTATGTTCATGCGCAGTTACCCGGCATCGACCTCGGTGGCGAAAACAGCAGCAGTGGCAACAGCACCTCGCTCGACTTCTACAATGCCGGGTTCGACGCGAGCTGGGAGGTCGATCTGTTCGGTGGACAGCGGCGATCGACGCAAGCGGCGGGCGCGACGTTGCAGGCCGCCGAAGCGAACGTCGCCGACGCGCAGGTCCAGCTGACCGCCGACGTCGCACAATCCTATATCGCGCTGCGCGATACGCAGGCGCGGCTTGCGCTGGTAAGCCGCACCGCCGACCTGCAGCGCCAGATGCTCGATCTTACGCGGCAGCGCCAAGGGCGCGGCGTGGCCTCCGCGCTCGATGTCGAGCGGCTCGAGGGGCAGTTCCGCGCGACCCAGGCCCAGATCGCGCCGATGGAAGCCGATGCCGAGGCCTACATGAACGCGCTTGCCGTGCTGGCCGGACAGCGCCCGGGGGCACTCGACGATCTGGTCAAGCAGCCGAATCCACTTCCGCTGCCCCCGGCCAGCGTTGCGGTGGGCGACCCGGCCGACCTGCTCCAGCGCCGCCCGGATATCCGCGCGGCAGAGCGCCAACTCGCGGCAGCGACCGCCAAGATCGGCGTCGCCGAAGCGGCACGCTTTCCCAAGGTAAGTTTCATGGGACTGATCGGGATCGGCGGCACCAAGCCGGGCGACCTTACCAACCTCAATGACATCAGCGCGCTGGTGATGCCGCAGATCCAGTGGAATTTCCTCGATTTCGGGCGAAACGCGGCGCAGGTCGATCAGGCGAAAGGCGTGCGCGATGAAGCAGAGGCGCGCTATCGCCAGGCGGTGTTGGGCGCACTCAAGGACGCCGAGGACGCGTTGACCCGGTTCGGTCACCAGCGCCAGACGCTGGTCGCCCTGGCCCAGGCCAAAGCGTCAGCGGAGCGGGCGGCGATCCTGATGCAGCAGCGTTATCATGCCGGCACCGCGACGCTGATCGATGTGCTCGACGCCGAGCGCCAACGGGCCTCGGCAGAACAGAATCTGGCGGCAGGAACGGCGGAGCTGTCGAACGACTATATCGCCTTGCAGAAGGCGCTTGGCCTGGGCTGGCAGCCGTCGAGCAGTTGAGCTCTCGCTCGCTCGCACCACCGCGGTGCGACGGGCGACAGTTCGTATTGAGAGGGCAATTCCCTTGCTGGATCAGGAGAGGAACCGCCCCGGTCGAATTTTACTTCGACCAGGTCCACTCCGAAGGCGATTTCCGACAGCCGCCTCCGGGGGCACCTGTCCAGGCCCGGCCGCGAACCACCCGCCCCGTTGCGCCGCCGGTCGGCTTTCCATTCCTGAGCGCGAACGCGCCATTGACGAGCACGTCATCGACGCCAGTCGCGAGTTGCGCCGCGTCGGCAAACGTCGCGTGATCGCTGATCGTTTTGGGATCGAACACCACGATGTCGGCAAAATAGCCCTTCTTCAGGCGCCCCCGGTCCTTGAGGGACAGATTGTCAGCTGGCAGGCTCGTCAGTCGACGGATCGCCTCGGTCAGCGAAATGACCTGTTTCTCGCGAACATAATGTCCAAGCAACCGCGCGAAATTCCCATAGGCACGGGGATGATTGTGCGCGAGCAGGAACACGCCTTCGGGTGCGGGAGCCGCCTCGTCCGAGCCGAAGCTCATCCATGGCAGTGCGATCGCCCGTTGCACGTTTTCTTCGCTCATCAGGAAATATGCGACTCCGACACGGGTGCCGTCTTCGACGACGAGATCCATGGCGGTCTCTTCGGGACTCTTGCCGCGCATCCTGGCAACCTCAGCAAGGGTCTTGCCCGCCAGCGGTTTCAGCGCAGGGTTTTTGAAGGCCAGCAAGAGTGTCCCCTCGGCGCCGGCTCCCGCGTACAAATTCTCCCAGGTGCCAGGATGGGGATTCCGCATTTCGGACGCTACCCGGGCTCGGATCGCTGGATCCTTGAGGCGCGCGATCCAATCTTCGAGGCCCCCGGATTGCACCCAGGACGGCATCGCAGCGTCGAAGCCGGTCGCTCCGGCGGTGTAGGTGTACATGTCAGCCGTAACGCGGACACCCTTTGCCCGTTCGGCTTCGATCATCCGGACCACGGTATCGAACTTGCCCCAATTGTCGCGGCCGGCCTGTTTGAAATGATAAATCTCGGCCGGTGCACCGGACGCCCTCGCGATATCGAAGGTCTCCTGAACGGCCTGTTCGAGACGATCACCCTCGCTTCGAATATGGGCGATGTACATGCCGCCGCATTGTGCGGAGACCTTGGCCAGCGCGATCAATTCCGGCGTTTTCGCATAGGTATTCGGAGAATAAATGAGAGCGTCGCTCAGTCCGAGCGCCCCGCCCTCCATCTGTTCGCGCACCAGTTGCTGCATGGCCGAAACCTGCTCGGGCGTCGGCTGGACGTCCCCCTCGCCAAGAACGTAATTCCGGACCGTCCCGGCCCCCACGAAGGAAGCAACGTTGGGAGCAATACCCTTATGCTCGAGCATCTCGAGATATTCGCTGAGCGTATTCCAGTTGATAGGGTATTTTATATCGCCTTGCCGGGCTGGCATCAGCGCCTTCATGCGCGCGTTCACCGGCCCCATTGAATCCTCACCCAGAACTTCAAGCGTGACGCCCTGCCTCAGATCGGACAGCGCTCGGCCGTCGGCGATGAGACTTTCCTCCGGGTGCGCCAGCATGTTGATGAAGCCTGGTGCCACGGCTTTGCCCCGTGCATCGATCTCGACTTTTGCCGACCCCGATATGTGATCGGCGATTGCGACGATGCGATCACCGTGGACGGCGATGTCCGCAACGCGTGACTTGGCCCCGCTGCCGTCGAACAGCTCACCATTCCTGATGATGACGTCGTAAACCGGCGCGGGGCTTCCTGCCCGGACCTGAGGCAGAAAGCTCAAGGCACTGGCGGTCAGCAAAAGGCTCCCGACAATCAGCCGTTTCCGCACGCGCCGTAGTCCGAAGCGATCCGAAGATGGTTCGACGATCATCGGCTCGAATATTTCTACCGATGCGCCAGTCGGACAATTCGTATCCTGGATCATAACCGCCCTCCTCAGGAATTTCTGTTCTTTATTACAAGCTTCTAAGCCCGGTTTAGACAAGCCGCCGTCGGCTGGCTTGCCCTTATCGCCATAGTCATCGAGTTCGGCGTCGAATCCGCGCGACGACGGACATGGGCCTGGGCAGCGGGCATCACGGCAAGAGTCATACCAGGAGCTGATACCCGCCCCAGCTATGCCAGCCATAGCCCTCAGCGGCCATGGCAAGCTGGGTCCGGCGCAACGCTTCGGCTGGCGCCACACCGGTCGCAAGCTGCCAATGGAACCGCGTCGCGACTTCGCGCGCCACCGCATCGGCGACGGGATAGATCGTTGCCACGACCATCGCCGCGCCCGCCCGGACCAGGCTCTGCGCAAGGCCGAACGCCGCCTCCCCGCCGACGGCGCGTGCCGATGCGCCTCCGCACAGCGAGAGAAAGACGAGCCTAGTGCCGCTAAGGTCGAGTTGCCGGATATCCTGCCCGGACAACAGCCGGGGCGATCCATCAGCCGCACGGCCGCCAGCTACCAGCGCCGCCGCGTCCATCGCCGCCTCCGCCTCGCTGAGAAAGGTAACCGGATCCCTCGCCGCAAGCGCGCGATCGAGGTGGCGCAGGGTTCCGCGGACAAGGCCGTGCGTCGCGATGTGCACCAGCGCATGTTGCTCGAGCATGCGGGCCGTCGTCACCGGGTCCGCCGAATCGTCCCGCAGATGCGTGCAGTTCCAAAGCTGGGCGATCGCTTCTCCTTCACCAGCAGCGTCAGGCAGCGCCGCCGTGCTGCCGTCCGGGGCCTGTTCCGCGACGCTGATCACCACGGCCGAGGCGAAACCGCCGCCCCGATCGTCGGCAAACGGCCTGCCGGTCGCGTTCAGCGGCATCACGATGGCGGAACGCTCCGCCAGGCGCGTACCGTCGCGAAGCCCGAGCGCCGCGAACGGAAACAAAGCGCTCGGTCCTTCCGCGATGATGACGATCTGCTCGCCATCGCGCGGCTCCTGGTCTCCTTCGGGCCGCAAGCGCTGCGAAAGCCCGAAGAGCTGGTTGGCCGCCTCATGGCCAGCCTCGCCCCCGGTCACGGCAGCATCGAAGGCAGCCATCAGGGCCAGTTGATGAATATCGCCGTAGATCGCGCCGGCCGGCCCGCAATTCCATCCCTGGACGTCGAGCGTCCCGTCACCACGAGGCCGGACCGCCAGACAGAACAAGATACTCTCGCCCGATTGCTGACGGGCATCCTCGGACAAGGGCTGCGCTTCGAGATAATGGTAGAGGATGGCAGACCCGGCACCGAGCAACGACTCTGCCGGATCGCGGAAAACCAGATCGAGCAGCGCCAGTTCAGACGACGTCGCGACCGCCTCCAGATAGTTCAGGCCGTTCAGGATATAGGCGTGCGGCGTATCCTCGGTATAGCGATAGACCGAGTTTCCGACGCCCTGGTCGGTGATCGCTCTCTTGCCCGCTTCGAAATCGAACCCGAAATTGGTATAGGGCAGCCGGTCGACCTGATCGAGAAGGTCGGGATCGGGCGCGGTCCGCAGGATGCTGACAGCATTCGAGAGCCCCGCCACATAGCGATAGAAATAGCCGAGAAGGATCCTCGGGATCGAGCTTATCCCCAGCAGCGCCATCGATCGCAGATCGTAAAGCTCCTTGGAATAATAGGCGATTTCCGCGTCGGAGAGCTTGTCCCGCTCGCGATGGATTCTGATCAGGGTCAGGAAGATCGCGACCTGGATCTGGTCCATCAGGAGGAAGAGATTGCCATCCCGGACGAGCGCCTGGGCGTGGAATTTCGCATCCTGCAGCTGCCGATCCAGCTCATACCAGTCGCCATCCGGCGCGCGCGACGCCTCCTTTTCTTCCGGAAGGTAGATACCCATGACGTCGCACTGCTTCTCCAGTGCCGCGATCACCTCGCCAAACGTCCCCGAGCCATAGCCATCCGGATCTGGTTCGATCGACCGGAAGCGGGATCGGGAGGCGTTGAGCGCACGCCATAGTCTCCCTGCGTAACAGGCCGGCGCTTCGGCCTCGTCGGGTCCGGGCGCGAGGTCGATCGCCTCGAGAAACCGCACCGCCTGCATCTCGTCCTCGCCGACATTGTGGCCAGTGCGGCCGTCGGTCCAATAGGGGTCAGCCATGTGCTCGGAGGCGACCCGGCGCTGACGGTCGAGTTCGGCCACCAGGAATGCACCGAGAGCGCCGACATGTTGCCCCGGCGATTGGTCCAGCCCATGCGCATCAGGATCGGGCGTGCCGGGCAGCGACAGGTCCCCGGGATTGCGGGTCCGCAATCCAAGGCCCCGACGCAGCGCGCCGACCAGGCTCTTCACGGTTTTGCCTGGAGCTGCTTCATCGTCCTGGCGAGAGTCTCGATATTCTCGGCGGTGCCCGATCCCTCGACAAAGGTCTCGCCACCATCGACCGAGAATTTGAACTTGATGTATTTCTGCTCGCGCAGCTTGCTCAGAAAGTCAGTGATGGGCGCGGTAAGCGCGGGCAGCGCGTTCAGCACGCCGAGGATGAAGGCTGCAGACACGAGTTCCCCAGCCGTCCGCGTCGTTGCCTGCTCAATCGGAGCCACGCTCGATTCCACCCCCAGCAGCCCGGCCAGCTGCGCCGCATCAGCATCGGAAAGTCCGGTGATGTCGAGCCTGTATCGATCCAATTGCCCTCTCCCCTTCGATGTCGCCCGACGCGAAATCCCGGCCTCCATCCGATCCTCTTTGATTCGGGTGACCACCGGACGAGCATGTTGCGCCCATCCGCGCCGATTGAGCAACCATCTCCCGCGCCTTCCGGCGGACGATCCATGCGCCATTCGATTGCTCGGTCGCTTGTGCTGCCCTGTTGCTGCTAATGCTCGCCGGTATCGATGTTGCGCGAGCCAGGATATTTCCTGGCCTCGGGCATCGCCACTTCATCGTGCCGCGGCTGGTAGGGCCATCCTGCAACTCAAGCAGGCCACCCACAAAGGCTGTCCGCACCACCCTGCGCAGCCCGCTGAAACGGTCACAATGAACAACCTCTGGAGATGATGCCCTGACCAAGTGGAGCAAGGGCTCTTAACGCTTCAAGGGGCTCGTTCAGCCTGCTCACCATCCCCTGGCGGTCGGTTTCTGCGGACCCCATGACCAGTCTTCAAGAAGCCCGCACGGACCGTTCTGTCGCCTCGCGTCGCTACGACGCCAGCCCACCCAGGCAGAGATATTTTATCTCCAGATAGTCCTCAATTCCGTAGCGAGAACCTTCCCGGCCGGTACCCGATTCCTTCACCCCGCCGAAAGGTGCAACCTCAGTCGAGATGATGCCGGTGTTGATACCGACCATGCCATATTCGAGCGCTTCCGCCACACGCCACACGCGCCCCAGATCCCGTGCGTAGAAATACGCCGCGAGGCCGAAGCGAGTATTGTTGGCCTGCGCGATGACCTCGCCCTCGTCCTCGAACCGGAACACCGGGGCAAGCGGCCCGAACGTCTCCTCCTGTGACACAGCCATCGCCGCGGTGACACCGGTCAGCAACGTCGGCTCGAAGAAAGTGCCGCCGAGCGCCGAACGCGCGCCGCCACAGACAGTGGTTGCCCCCTTGCCGACCGCATCCGCGATGTGGCGCTCGATCTTGTCGAGCGCTGCCGCATCGATCAGCGGCCCGATGTCAGTGCCCTCAACCGCGCCGTCACCCACCTTCAGCGCGCACACGGCATCGGCCAGTCGCGTAACGAAGGCGTCGTGAATTCCCGTCTGCACATATAGACGATTGGCACAGACGCAGGTCTGCCCGGCATTGCGGTATTTCGACGCCATCGCGCCCGCGACCGCCTGATCCAGATCGGCGTCGTCGAAAACGATGAAGGGCGCGTTCCCGCCCAGTTCCAGACCGAGCTTCTTCACCGTATCGGCGGATTGCCGGAACAAGAGCTTGCCGACCTCGGTCGATCCCGTGAACGAAAGTTTGCGCACCACCGGGCTGGCAGTCATCTCACCGCCCATCGTACGCGCATCGGTGGTGGGAAGGATGCTCAGCAACCCGGCAGGCAGCCCCGCTTCCTCCGCCAGCACCGCGAGCGCCAGCGCCGACAGCGGCGTCTGCTCGGCGGGTTTGACGACGATGGCACAGCCCGCCGCCAACGCGGGCGCGACCTTACGCGTGATCATCGCCGCCGGGAAATTCCATGGCGTGATTGCCGCGACCACCCCAACGGGCTGCTTCAGCACCAGAATACGCTGATCGGCATTGTGCGTGGGAATGATATCGCCATAAGCGCGCTTGCCCTCCTCAGCGAACCATTCGAGGAAAGACGCGGCATAAGCGATCTCGCCTCGACTTTCGGCGATTGGCTTGCCCTGTTCGGCGGTCATCAGGATCGCGAGATCCTCCTGATGCGCCATCATCAGCTCGAACCAGCGTCGCAGGATTACCGCGCGCGCCTTTGCTGTGGTCGCCGCCCACGCCGGCATAGCGGCGGCCGCCTGCGCTATCGCCGCGCGCGTTTCGGCGAGGCCCATATCGGCCACTTCCGCCAACTGCGCGCCGTTCGCCGGGTTGGTGACGGCAAAACGTCGCTCGGCGCCGGTCCAGCGGCCACCCAGAAATGCATCCGCGCGCAGCAGATCGGGGCGGCTCAAACGAACGGGAGAGGAAACTGCATTGTTGCTCATCATGAAATCCGCACCTGCTTGGGAAAGACCTTTATGCGCGTCTCCAATGGCGGAAAGGAGTGGCCATACGGGAAAGAAACGACGCGCCGGCTCAACCCAGATGTCTCCTGTCGCGGCCAGCGCGACCTTCCCCGGGTCACTCACCCTTGCCAAAGCCGCGAGATAAACATAACATGTTAAGCGAATGGAGACAATTCGCATGAGTGAAGCAGCAGAGGGTAGTGCAGTGGAAATGACCGGCGGTCAGGCGCTGGTTGCGCAATTGATCGCGGAAGGCGCGAAGGACATTTTTGCGATCCCGGGCATCCAGCTCGATTGGGCGGTGGACGCGATCCGCCAGCGCTCGGACGAATTGCGTATGATCGTCCCGCGTCACGAGCAAGCCACCTCCTATATGGCGGATGGCTATGCGCGAACCACGGGCCGCGAGGCGGTGTGCATGGTCGTGCCGGGTCCCGGCATGCTCAATGCGCTCTCGGGCATCGCGACCGCTTATGCCTGCAACGCACCGGTGCTGTTCCTCGTCGGCCAGATCCCCAGCAGCACGATCGGTGCCGGCCATGGCATGTTGCACGAAATCCCGGACCAGAGCGGCGTGCTCAAGTCGATGACCAAGTGGCACGGCATCGCCAGAACCCCGGCGGAGATTCCCGGGCTCGTCCATGAGGCGTTCGTCCAGTTGCGTTCGGGCACGCCGCGCCCGGTCGCGCTGGAAGTACCGCCCGACGTGCTTCAGGCGACTGGCATGGTGTCGCTGCTGCCCCGCGCAGAACGCGTTCGCAGGGCTCCGGCCGCCGACGCGATCGCACGCGCAGCACAAGCCCTGGCTGCGGCGCGCCATCCGGTGATCTGTGCCGGCGGCGGCGCGGTGGCGAGCGGCGCCACCGCCGAAATTCAGGCGCTCGCGGAGCGGTTGCAGGCGCCGGTGGTAATGAGCGAGGCCGGTCGTGGCCTGATCGATGATCGCCACCCGCTCGCGTTGATCGCGCTGGGCGGCCGTGCGGTATTGCCGCATGCCGATGTCGTGCTGGTCGCCGGCAGCCGCTTCCTCGACGGCACCGCGCAACCGACCGACAAGCGCGACGGGGTGACCTACATCTATCTCAACGCCAGCCCCAACCACATGGGCGCGCCGCGCGCCGAGGGGATACTGCTTGAGGGCGATGTGCAGGAGGGCGCCCGCGCGCTGCTCGGCGCGATCGGTGCGGGGCAAGCCCCATCGGCGACCGATCGTATCGCCAAGGTCAAACAATGGGTCGCGCAACAGGTCAGCGCGATCCGGCCGCAGCATGACTATGTGCAGGCGTTGCGTGAGACGATGGCCGATGACGATATCCTCGTCAGCGAACTCACTCAGGTCGGTTACTACTCGAACATCGGCTTTCCCGTATACGGCCCGCACTCCTTCATCACGCCGGGTTATCAGGGCACGCTGGGTTACGGCTTCAATACCGCGCTGGGCGCCGCGCACGGCAATCCCGATCGGCGCGTCGTCTCGCTCAACGGCGACGGTGGCTTCAGTTGGGGAATGCAGGAACTGGCGACGCTTGCGCGCGACGGCCTCAATGCGTCGATCGTCGTGTTCGTCGACGGCAAGTTCGGCAATGTCCAGCGCATCCAGCGCCGCGTGTTCGGTGCCGAGTTCGGCACCGACGTCGCAAGCCCGGATTTCGAGCTGCTCGGCCGCGCTTACGGCCTGCCGACGGTGATCGCGGATTCGCCCGATAGCCTCCGCGACGCGCTGCGCGCGGCGAAGGAGCGTGGTGGCCCTGCCCTGATTGCGGTGAAGGTCGGCGAAATGCCCAGCCCGTGGGCGCTGATCCACCCGTTCGTGCCGTCGCCAGTGCCAGTGCCGCCCAACCCGCTGGGCGATCCTGCCTGACGAAGCGGTAACGCATTCCTCTGTGAAGCCCGGTTCGGCCCAGCCGCACCGGGCTTTCTTTGTTGGAAAGCGGATCATGCCGTTAGGTGCGGGATGCACGGCGCGAAGGCGACAGGCGCTATTGATGCCCCGCCCGGCACGCCGCCACGCTCGACCGGCCCACCTATCATCGGGCGTACCGCACGATGATAGGTGGGCCGGGCTGGCCCCACCCTTCCAGGCCGCAATCGAGCCCTTGCCCCGGCCGCGCCCCGAAACCGCGTCCTCAGCAGCGGGAAGCTATGCCATCTGCGCGGCGAAGAAGCGCCGGCGCGCGCGCATCAGCATCGCACTCAGCAGCAACGAGAGGACCATGATGACCGGATAGCAGGCGACGATCGCCCAGACGATGCCGAGTGGACCACCGATCACTCGCTCACCGATGAAGGCAAAGACGCTCGACCCGATCGTCTGGCCGAGGAAATTCTGCGCGAGGTTGAACAGGGCAATGATCTTGCCGATGTGGTAGCCCGGCGTGATTTCGGTGATGATCGCGAAGGCAGCGATCGGCATTGATCCGATCAGCAGATTGGCCAGCGCGAGGCAGATCCACACGCCTGTCGTCCCCTGCACCATGAACATGCCGATCACCGGCACGATCTGCAGCGCCTGCAGCGCAATCGATATCTTGAGGATGGCGTCGCGGTCCCCCGCCAGCGATCGGCGATCGATCAGAAACCCAGCTCCCAGCGATCCGATGGCTGAGCAGATAAGGGCGATCGTCCCGGCCGTTGGCCCGACCACTTCCGGCGGCAAATGATGCTGGCGCTCGATCGCCGGGGCAAGCCACGCGCTCCACCCGGTATTGGCCAGTGACCACAGGACCGCCGCGCCGAACACCAGGAAGTAAAGCTTCGCGTTGCCGCGCATATGGCGCAGCGAATCTTTCATCCCCGGCCCGCTTCCGGCGGTGACGTCGACATCGACGCGGCGCGGCTCGCGGAAGAGGAAGATCAGGCAGCCAAGGCACAGCCCGACAAGGCCAGGGATGACCATCGCAAACTGCCATGGCTCAATGCTACCGAGAATAGGGATACCGCGCGCGCCTCCGGATTTCGCAAACCCGTAAAGCGCACCGCCGATGACCAGCGCCAGCGCTGAGCCGACCAGGGGCGCGGTCGTATAGATCGCCAGCGGCCACGCCCGCCGGCGCGGCGGAAAACTGTCCCGGATCATCGACATGGCGCACGGCTGGAGCGCGGCCTCCCCGATACCCAGCCCCATCCGGCTGGCGAACAGCATCCGGTAGGAGGAGGCGAAGCCCGACAACATCGTCATGCCCGACCAGCCGACCACCGCGACGCCCAGCAACGAACGCCGGCTGAAGCGATCCGCGGCGAAGCCCATCGGGATGCACGCCAGACTGTAGAGTACCGCAAAGGCGGCACCCTCCAGCAAACTGATCTGCACATCACTGATGCCCAGCGAAGCACGGATCGGATCGACCATTGATCGCATCATGTTGCGATCGATGAACGACAGGGCGAACAGCAACGTCAAATAGGACAGCAACAGCCACGGCCGCACGCCGCGCGGATAGGCCGCCGCCTCTCGTGCGGCATCGCCACCGTCGATCGCGCTACCAGTCATCAACCTCTCCTGCTTTCTCTATCGCCCGGCGCATCATCGCTAAAACTGGTCGCGACAATCGGCACGCAATACGAAACTTAGTATCGTAATACGATACAATTCTGATTCTGGTGACGCAATCAATATCCCTGTTTCAGCACGTCAATCGGCAAACGAATCCGGTGATCCGCGACGCATATCGCGGACGCCCGGGAAAGCCTCGCATCCCGCTTCTCGTCCTTGAAAAATGCGATGTCCGCGCGAAAATCCGCAGAAACCTGGTCAGCCCTTGCCTCGTCCGGCAGCGGCGGATTGCTCGCGATTCTGTTCGTCGGGCGCGAATTGCTGAAGCGCCGCGTGGAACGCGGAGAGTTCCTTCATCAGCAGCCCGAGACGTTCCTTGCCGAACGCTTCCTGATAACCCTGGACCAACAGGCGCGTGTGTTCCGCTGTCCTGGACACCAGCGCCCGTCCGACATCGGTGATCGCGATGATCGAGCGGCGCTTGTCCTGCGGGTCAACGTCGCGTGCGATCAGATCGCGCTCGCCCAGTTCCTTCAGAATGCGCGTGACGCTCGGACCATGCAGCATCGCGCTGGTGGCCAGCGTTGCGATATCCAGTGGCCCTTCGTCACTCAGCACGCGCAGCACGCGCCATTGCTGCTCGGTCACGTCCGCCGCGCGCAACTCCGGCCGGATCGGCGCCATGGTTGCTTCACGCGCCGCAAGCAGCAAGCCGGCGATCGAATGCCGATAGGGCGGCAGGCCACTAATCTCATCAGACATCATGTTCGACATCGCACAAACTGGGGCCATGGCAAATAGTACAACAGCACCGGCCGGTCAGCCGGCATGGCCTTTCAGCCGGTTGCGCAGAACGCCGATGCCCTCGACCTCCAGTTCGACCACGTCGCCATCGTCGAGAAAGGTCAGGCTTTCATAGCCACACCCGTCGCCCACGGTGCCCAGCGCGATCAGATCCCCCGGATGGAGCGTTTCGTCGCGCGAGATATAGGCGATCGTATCGACGATCGAATGCTGCCCGCCACCCGAAGTAGTGCGGACGCGCTCCTCGCCGTTGACTCGGGCAATCATGGTCAGCGCTTCGGGATCGGCTATCTCGTCGGCAGTGACGATGCAGGGGCCGATCGCGTTGCCGGTATCGAAATCCTTGCCCTTGGCCGGGCCGAAACGAAATTGCGTTTCGCGCGACTGAATGTCGCGGGCCGAGAAATCATTGAAGATCGTATAGCCGAACACAGCGTCGAGCGCGTTTTCAGGCGTCAGATCACGCGCCGGGCCACCGATGACGATCGCCAGTTCGAGCTCATAGTCCATCAGCCTCGCGGTGCGCGGCCGGATCACCTCGGCGTCCGGCCCGATGACGGTCATCGGGTTACCTTTGTAGTAGAGCGGCTGCTCGAACCACACCGGCGGAATCTCGAACAGGCCGGCGGCGCGGAATTTCTCCAGCGTCGCGGCCGGATCAGGGGTTGCGTTGGCGCGAAGCTGCATCGCAGCGGCGATCGCCTGACGGACATGCTTTTCGTAATTGCCGCAATCGCGAATCTGCGTCGGTCGGGGAAGCGGCGCGAGAAGCTGAACCTCGTCGAGCGCGATCGTCTCACCGCTCTCCATCAACCTCGCGATCCGCGCCAGGCCGGCGCGACCGGCGGTGATCACCGCGATCATATCGCCCAGCATCTCGCCGCCGTCGCACGCCGTGGCAGCGGCAATGTCAAACACACGCCCATCGCCGGTCAGTGCACCGGGGCGAGCATGTCCCTGCCGATTGCGAAAAGTCACCAGTTTCATGGGTCGCTCCCTATGCCGCCGCGCCGCGCAACCGGTCCACCAGCGCCGCGACGTCGTCAGGCAGCGCGTCCCCCCGCCACCCGACATGCAGGTCCGGCCGGGAAAGCAGCAGATTGTGGCGATAGACACCGGTGCGCTCGTCGTCAGCGACATCGATCACCGTCAGCGGCATCCCGACGGTAGCTGCCGCCGTCTCAAGCGCGGCCACGTCGACCGACGGATCGAACCGCAGCACCGTATAGTCGTGCCCGAAATCGTCATAGGCGGAGTTGCCGTTGCGCCGCCAGAAATGCGGCGTGCGGCATCCTGGCACGGTCGATTGCTCGAAATGGGCCATCGAATAGGCCGGTTGAGCTTCCCCATCATAGGAGATGATCGGAGAATCCGGATAGAAATAGCCGAAATTGAGTCCGCCGCAGCAATATTGCTGAACGTTCAACGCATAGACCTGCTGCCCCAGCGCCGCGCGCGCTGCTTCGCCTTCGGGGCCATCAAGTTCGACCGCTTCCGGCACGGCACGTCGATGCGCGATCGCACTCAGCGCGTGGTTCATCGCGAAATGCGACACCTGCTCGGTAATCGGCAGCCGCTCGCCCTCATAAGCGTCGAGCAGATGCTCCCCGCCCCAGCCGTTCAGCGTCGCCGCGAGCAGCCACGTCAGGTTCATCGCATCGGCGATCCCGGCGTTCATGCCGAAGCCGGCATAGGGCACCCACAGATGCGCGCTGTCACCACAGATGAAGATGCGGCGATCGCGGAACTTGTCGGCCACCAGCCGGCGACCGATCCAGTCCTCCTTGCTGATCACCTCAAAGTCGAAATCGTCGTCCACGCCGAGGATGGTGCGGATCGACGCATCGCGATCGATCGCATCGAAATCTTCTTCGTGCTCATAGAGATAGTTGTGGATCAGCCAGGTCTCGCGCCCGTCGATCGCCACCGTATTGCCGGAACGGCGCGCATTCAGCGACAGGTTCATCCAGCCCGGCCGGCCTCGCATCATCTCCAGAAGACGCGGGGCGCGGATATAGGTCGATTGCACGCGCTGGACGACCGCATCGCCCGACAGTTCCGCACCGATGATCGAGCGCACGCGCGAGCGTCCGCCGTCGCAACCGACCAGATAAAGCGCGGTCAGCGTTTCGATGGTGCCGCTGGCCAGATCACGCACCGTGACGGTGACGCAGTCCGCATCCTGCGTCGCATCGAGCAGTTCGGTTTCGGTGCGGATCGTGATCAGCGGGCTGGCGGCCGCCTGCGCGAAGATCAGCGGCTCCAGAAAAATCTGATTGATCCGATGCGGGGGCTCCGGCGTTGGCCACCCTGTGTCCGGCCCGGTGAAATCGGTCCAGCGCTCGGCCCGTGCGGGGATCGGAATCCGGGTGATCTCATGTCCCTGCGTCACGCTGGTGCGATAGACGCAGTCATTGGGATAGTCGGACGGCAGGCCGGCATCCCGCACCACATCGGCAAAGCCGAGCCGGCGAAACGCCTCCATCGTGCGTGCTGCCACATGGTTGCATTTCACGCTCGGCGGCTGACCCGCCTTGCGGGTCTCGACAATGATCGAGCGCACGCCGCGCCGCGCGAGATCCAGTGCCACCACCAACCCGACGGGGCCGGCGCCGCTGATCACCACCTGGGCATTGCTCGCCGCCATCGTCATTGCCACGTCACGAAAGCACAGGACGATCCGGTGCCGCCTTCGGTGCGGTAAAGCGTCTGGTAGTCGATCTCGCGCATCTTCAACCCGGCGTGCCGCATCGCCGCCGAGGTGGCGATCCAGCTCTTGCACTCCGACGTGCCGGCCATCAGCTCATTCTGTGGAATGGCTGACAAGACAGCCTCGTCGTCATTCGCCAGCGCGTTCAAAAAGCGGCGATCCCATTCCGGATCGACCACGAAGTGTGTCAGGCCGCCCGTGGTGAGGACCGCGACACGCGCATCGCTATCCCATGCCGCGATCGCGCGGGCGACCGCGCCACCGAACGCGTAGCAGCGCGCGGCGGAGGGGCTATTGTCGAAATACCAGCAATTCACGTCGACCGGCACGTTCGGCTTCATGTGATCGCGGATCACGTTCTTGTAGAGGAAACCGTAGGCATGCGGCAGGCCGAACATCAGCGACCTGTCGTTCAGTACGGTCGGCTTTTCATGGCACAGTGTCACATCAAACGCGCTCTCGCGCACCAGATGCCGTGCGATATGCTGGCCAAGCGCGCGGTTGCCAGGGAACGCGACACGGGCGTCGGGCAAATGGCCGTGATCGGAAAGCTCGATGCCGATCGGCAGCCGCGCGTTCTGCTCGGCCGTGCGTGGCAGGTTGGGCAGTTCGTCGGCGGCGATCACGGCAAAGGCCGGCACGATCTCCGAAAAGAATTCGTGCTGGTCGTTGCCGATCATCACCACCACGTCGGGGTCGACCTCCCGGAACAGGGCGTGAAGCGTGTCCATTGCCGCAAACGATGCGTCGAGCGCCGCGCGGCGCGTTTCGATCGCAAGCCGCTCGCCCAGTTTCTCATCCGCGCGCTCCGCCGCCAGTTCGGCATAGGTCATCTTCTTGCCGTGGAACCACAAGGGCACGCCGTCCTTGCGATCGCGGTCCCCGCGAAGATCCCAATCCTCCGCCTGCGTATGAAGCTGCGGCGTATGCGCGCAGCCGATTCCGAGCACGATCCTGGCCATAATTCCCCTGCGCGCAGATGTTTGAAGAAAGCGGTGGTTCAGGAACCAACCGAGATGCGGTTCGACAGGCGACCGAGCCCGTCGATCTCCACATCGGTCAACTTGCCGTCATAGAGATTGAGGTAGGTGCCGATATTGCCGCGAGGGTGCTTTTCGGTGCCCTTCGACGCGGTGCCGGTGTGCAGGCAATCGCCCACCTCCATCGTGAACCACTTGCTCGCTTCGGAAATCACGCGCTCCACCGGGAAGAAATAATTGGCGGTGCTGTCGTCGGCATAGCATTCGCCGTCGATATAGCCGCGCACGCGCAGCGCGTTGGGATCGGAAATCTCGTCCTTGGTCGTCAGCCACGGCCCCATCGCCGCGAAGGTGTCAGCCCCCTTCGACTTGCTGTGGTAGATGAACAGCAGATAGGTATCCTCGCCGCCCTCGAACTTTGGGCGCCACGCCAGATGGTGCGGCTTGATCACTTCGGGACGCTGCTTGAGCGCGATCGAATCCTGCGAGAACTTCACCCCGCTTGCGGTGACGTCGTTGGTCAGCGTGTAGCCGAACACATAGTCCAGCGCCTTTTCAGGCGGCACGTTCTTCGCCGTCTTGCCGAACACGATCACCGGCTCCGGCTCGGGGATCGACTGGCCGTGATCCTTGAGCAGTTCGATCGACTTGTTGTGGCCGGTGAGCGCCGAACGCCCCTTGGTGAAGAACATCGGCGCGGTCATCGGCTTGACCGCATATTGGTTGAGATTGTTGTTGTTGACCGCGCAACCGAGAATCTTCGACGGGCGCGGGTTGGGCGCCATCCAGTCGGCATCGGCAAGGCCGATGATCGGCAGGCGCCCGGCAAGGGCCGCCTCGATCGCGGCGGCGGCGTTGTCCAGCCCGGCATTGCCGGCCTCGATCAGATCCTCCATCCACGCATATTCGAGCGCGACCGCCTGATCATCCGCGACGCGTGCGATCACCGTTGGCTTGCCGTTGATCCTGATGGTGCCCAGCTTCATGTTACTCTCCTGCTTTTTTGCAAACGCCCGCGCGGGAGCGGTCAGATCGTGTGTTCCGCGTCCTCGGCGATCATCCCCATCGCGAGTTGAAATTCGCGTTTTATTTCCTCGGGTTGGCCCACCTGATGCGGGTAATCCGGCTGGTTGAAGCGATAGGCGAGCTTGCGCCCCAACTCCCAGCTTTCCTCCAGCGTCATCGAGGTGGTGAAGATCTCGCGATGCTTGATCGGAAGCTCGACGCATTTGTTGCGATCGGGATCGCGGATCAGCCCCTTGGGATCGCGGCCCTCCGCCACGGCCTTCATATTCTCATCGAAGGAACGCCGCAGCATGATGATGCCGAGATCGCTCTGCCCCAGATGCTCTTCGGTGCGATCGGCGATCGCGCCCTGCCCGGCCCAGGCGACGATGTCCTGATTGAGCACGTGGCTGGTGATCCACTCGCCCCGCTCGTCCTTCACCGGGCCCCGCCAGTAAGGCACGCGCTGCTGGACATACGGTTCCTGCGCGACGGGCACGCGATGGAACATCCAGGTGATGCTCAGCGTGTTCTCGTCATCGACCGGCACGCGCCATTCGATATGATCGCCAAGGAAGAAGGCGTTCGGCCACAAGGCGGTCGAACCGACCGTCCAATGCTGGCTGTCCTTGTCGGTATCCTCGCGGACGCGGCGATAGATGTGGCCGAACTCGAATTCGTCGAACTTCAACTCAAGGTGCTTCGGCCCGTAGCTACCGTCGCCCGACAGGCGGGATGACCAGTTCCGGTGCATCCATTCGAAATGCACCGGGTCCAGGCTGTTTTCCTGGCACTGGAACCAGTTGCACGGCACATCGGCATAGACCACCTGGCGGAAGCCGTTGTCCCAGGTAAACGGCTCCCAATTGGGCACCAGCGGCGGCTGGCCGGGGCCCATATAGGCCCATAGCATCCCGGCCTTTTCCTCAACGGGATAGGCCTTGGTGCGGATCTTGTCGCGGAAGCGCGCCTTGGGGTTGGCGACATCCTCATAGGGCTGCTGGAGGCACTTGCCATCGGTGGCGAAACACCAGCCATGATAGCTGCAGCGTAGCCCGTCTTCCTCGATGATGCCGAACACCATGTCCGCGCGGCGATGCGGACATTGACGGTCGATAAGCCCGTAGCTGCCGTCACCCGCGCGGAAAGCAACGAGCGATTCGCCCAGCAGCTTGACCGGCTTTACCCCGAGTTCGTCGATTTCGGCGGTCGCCGCGAAGGGATGCCAGTAACGGCGCAGCAACTCACCCATCGGCGTTCCCGGGCCGACGCGCGTCAGTCGTTCATTCTGTGCCGGACTGGCCATCTTCCTCCTCCCCCGAAACGTCATAAATTGTTGGGTCGGAGCTATAACGCGGTATCGACACGCGCAACAAAATGATCTATTTGTTGCGCATGTCGCAACAGACTTTGCCCGAAAGCAATGACCGCGATCCGCGCCGACAAGCGCCAACGGAGGGGCTCGGCAAGATCGAGGCAGTCGCAACCGCGACCGCGATCATCGACTTTCTCGCCGAACGCGGCCGCAAGGTCAGCGTTCAGGACGTGGCGACTATGTTAGGCATCACCAAATCACGCGCTTCACGCCACCTCGCCAATCTCGAGTTGCTCGGGCTGGTCGGACGGCAGGGCAGCCGCGGCTACGAGCTTGGCTGGCGCCTGGTGCGCTGGGGCCATATCGCCGCCGGAAGGCTCGATCTCGTCACGCTACTCGATGAACATATCGTGGCGCTCGCGCGCGATATCGGGTTGACGGTGTTGCTGTGCACCGATGCCGGCGGTGACGCGGTCGTGGTGCGATCGATCCCCGCGCCGCAGGCAATTCATATCGACGTGAAGCCGGGATTGGTGCTGAGCCTGCCGCATTCGCCTTCGGCCCGGATTGCCTTCGCCTTCCAGTCGCGAGAGCGACGGGAGAAATTGCTCGGCCATCTGTGCGCGCGCGAGCCGAACTTCCGCATTGCCGACCGCAATGAGTTCATGGTCCAAATCGCGGATATCCAGCGCCACTATGTTTGCTGGACGCGCGACAAGTTCAATCTCGGCCACGGCGCGGTCGCCGCGCCGGTGTTCGATCAGGACGAACAATTGCGCGCGGTGGTGACGGTGATGATCCCCAGTTCGGAACTCGGCGAACGAGGCCCGCCGCGCCCGCTGATCGATGCGTTGCTGCGTTGCTGCAGCCTGTGCTCGCGACGGCTCAACTCGCGCTTCCAGTTCCCCGTGGGATAGCAACACGAAATCCCCCGTCGACCTGCGACGAGGGCTTCCGGCTTCGCAGCGGCACCGGGCGACCGCAACGGCCGCCCGACAACACCTCAGGTCAGAACTTGGTACCGAATTGCACGCCGATCGTGCGCGGCTGCGCGATAAGCGTCTGGTATGGCGTCACCGAGTCGGCGATCGAGTTGATCTGCGCCCGCTTGTCGAACAGGTTCCGCGCGAACAACGACGCGGTCCAATCCTTCTTGTGGGCGAAGGTCAGCGCCGCGTTGACCAGGGTGAACGCCTGCGGTGCCATCAGGTTGTAGGCGGGGCGATAGTCCATGAAGGCATATTTGCCGCGATGCTGCGCATCTACCCGGAATTCCAGCGAACTGTCGCCCGCGATCGCCCAGCTATACGACGCTGAGCCGTTGAGCGTGAACGTCGGGGTATTGGCGAACTGCGTGCCGGCCACCGGCGAGCCGGAGATCGCCGGCTGATCCTTCAGCCACTTCGCCTTGAACACGGTGCCGCTGGCGGTCAGCTCAAGCCCGTGCACTGGCCGCGCGGTGAGATCGAACTCGACACCCTGCGACCGGGCGCACAGCCCTGAGCAATTGAGCACGCCCGAGAACGACCCGTTGAAGAAATCGCCCGAGATCTGCGTATTGTACCAGTTGATCCGATACAGCGCGATGTTCGCCTGCAGCGCGCGGTTGAACCAGTCGGTCTTGGCGCCAGCCTCGAAGTTCCAGGTATAGTCCGGGCCATAGGACGCCGGCAGCTCCGGCACGACCCTGACGATAGTACCGCCGGCGCGATAACCCTGCGACGCCGAGGCGTAGAGCATGACATCGTTGGTCGGCTTATAGTCCGCCTCGAACTTGTAAATCGCCTTGCTTTCCTTGCTCCGCACATCGTCCGGCGCGCCGTTCGAGCCGAGCCGCAGGAACGGCACGATCGAGGTCGCGATATCATGGCGGGTATTCGAGAACACACGCACGCCGCCAAGGACCGAGAATTTATCGGAAAGCTTCAGCGTCGTCTCACCGAAACCAGCCCACTGGTCGAGCTTGAAATCGCCTGCGCGCCGATACCACAGGGGGTCGGATGGAATAGAGTAACCGGTACGCAGGTTGACGTCGACAAAGCTGTTGTCGATCTGGGTCCGGCGGTTCTGGTAGATGCCGCCGACGATGAAGTTGAACGGGCCGTCGAAGCTCGTCGCCAACCGCAATTCTGAATTCCACATCGTCAATTTCTGCGCCGAGCGGAAGGTGATCGCTGTCGGCAACGTGATCTGCGGGAAGGCACCAATGCTCTGGAGGAAGCCGAAGAACAGCGGCAGCCCCTGCTGATCGGTATAGCTCTCGTTCCGGCGGCGCTGATAGGATTGGGTAAATGTCAGCGTCATGTTCGAGAAACGATGCTCGAGCGTCAGGCCAGCGAGGATCGAGCGATCGTGGTACGGCTCGCGGCTCTGCGTCCTGGATTGAAGATCGCCCGCCGCCGGCAGCGCGACGCCGCCGATCACCGACGGACGCGCCCATTCATAGGGCTGTCCGTTGGACTTCAGGTCCTGCAGGTAAAACTGCGTGGTAGCGGTCGTATCCGCACCAAGCTCATAGATACCGTTCCAGCGGAAACCCCAGCTATTCGCGCTGTTGATGTTGTCCTTGCCGAACGCCTTGTTGTCGATGAAGCCCGGCGTGTGGACGCCGTAGCCGACGATGCGGAACGCGACGGAATCGCCGAGCGGCACGTTGACCATGCCCTTGGCCGAATAGCCCGCCCCACCATGCTCGACCTGCGAGCCTTCGACGTCGACGCGTCCCTCCATCACACCCAGCTTCGCCGGGTTGGACAGCACGCGCACCACACCGGCCAGCGCCGACGAGCCGTAGAGCGTGCTCTGCGGACCGCGCAGCACCTCGACGCGCTGCACGTCATAGACGAGGAAGTCGGTCTGGCGACCGGCGGCGCTGGTCGCGCTGTCACCGGTGCCGGCGGTGGGCATGTTGTCGTAGTAGAGACCGACGGTGGATTCGCCGGCGCCAACCAGGCCGCGGATCATCAGGGTGTTCTGCCCCGGCCCGGCATTGATGACGTTGAGGCCCGCAACGTTGCGCGTGACCTGCTCGATATTCGTCACCTGGCGCTTGGTCAGATCTTCGGCGGTGATCACGCCGATGCTGCTCGGGGTTTCCTGAAGCCGCTGTTCGCGCTTGTTGGCGGTGACGACGATATCGGGAATGCCGCTATCGTCGGCGGGTTTCGCGGTGTCGGTATCAGCCGCGGGCACGGCTTCGGCAGCCCGTGCAACGGCTGGCGTCGCTACCAGCGCTACAGCCATCGCCACGGAGGATGCCGCCATCATAACTGTCTGTTTCATCTTACCCACCTTTCCCCTCCCAACACATCGTCCGGACCGGGTTGCTGAACCCATCTCCAGATCGAATTAGATAACATGTTATTTTTATCCACACTGGATGCAACGCGCTTGATGATTTGTTGCGCGCAGCGAAACAACAAACCGCGACACGAAGCTGCAACAGTGACGCAATAGGGCTCAGGCTGGGCCACTTCCCTCGTGCTGCATCGCCATCAGGCAGGCGCGGAACTGTTTCAGACCGACCGACAACAATAGTGTCGCAACCGGGCCGACGATCGCCGCCGCAAGAGCGAGCGACAGATTCAGCGCTTTTTCGTCATGCAGGATATAATCCCCGATCAGGGCCGGCAGGACCGGACCAAGCGTCACCGCGAGAATACCCACGGTAAGGCCAAACACCGCGCTCAACTGCGCACGCATATTGCCGGGCGCGATCATCTGGATGGCGGATGGAATGAGGACCGGCACGAAGCCGCCGAGGAATTTGATCGGCCAGAGCATCGCCGCCATTGTCGTCGCATCCGGCATCAAAGGCATCGCGGTGGCGAAGACGCTCAGCCCGATCGCCGCATACAGCGCGAGCCGAAGACAGGCGTCGCTTCGCCCACGCGCGATCATCCGGCTGGACAGCCAGCCCGCCGACAACATGCCAATCGGCCCGGCGGAAAGCGATGCGAGACCATTGACATGCCCCGTCTGCGCCGCGTTCCACTGGAACGTCCGGATGAACAGTTCAGGATACCAGGCGTCCATGTAGCTCATGATCGCCAGCATCGCCGATCCGAGAAACAGCGAGACCGACATTGCCGGCCAGGTCGCCAGAAAGCGCCCGATGCGCACCAGCGAAAAGGATCTCCCGGTCTCCACCGCCGCATGATCGATATCCCGCGCCGGTTCACGCAGCGTGGAGATCCATAGCGCGACGAGCAGGCCCGGCGGCCCGATCACCAGAAAGACGGCGTGCCACGACCGGACCGTCCCGATCAGCGGCAAATGCATCTCCGGCGACCGTGCGACCAGTTCCACGACCGAGCCCCCCAGGATCAGCGCGAGCCCGGCACCGATATAGATGCCGACCGAATAGACGCTCATCGCGCGGGGCAATCGCGACTTGTCAAAACTGTTGCTGAGCAGCGAATAAGCGGACGGTGACAGCGTCGCCTCTCCCACCCCGACGCCGATCCGCGCCGCCATCAGCATCGGAAAGGAGCGTGCGAACGCGCAGCAGGTCGTGGCAAGGCTCCACAACGCCACACCGCAGGCGATGATCCGCGTGCGCGGATAGCGATCGGCCAGCCAACCGATCGGCAGGCCCATCACCGTGTAGAAAATACCGAACGCGCCGCCGGTAAGCAGGGCGAACTGAGTATCCGTCAGATGAAGGTCCACCTTGATCGGCCCGACCATCAGATTGAGAATCTGGCGATCGAGGAACGAAAAGGTGTAGGCGACCATCAGGACTGCGGCCGTATACCAGCTATAGGCATAGCTTTTTTGCTCGGGCCGGCCGGACGAATGCGTGATTCCCGCCACCGCCGTTCAGCTCGCCGCGACGATCGCGATACCCGCCGCGAGACGGACAAGCGGATCGGCACCCTCGAACCGGGTGCCGATGGGGTTGTCGCCCGCCGCGACGCGTTCGATCTGCCGGCGATAATATCTGCGCAACAGCCCGATCCCCTTGTCGGAGGTGACGAGATGTTCCTCGGAGTGAAAGGTGATCGCGCCCTGCCCGACCTGCGCCTCATAATCGCCTGGCAGTGTGCGATGCTCTTCCTCGGTCAGTTCGTGCCACAGCTTGCCGTTGAAGTGCGATCGGATCCTGGCCAGCGCGCCCTTCTCCGTCACGCGCCCGGCGGAATAGATACGAAAGCTGGTGTCGTCGATCGGCAGTACCCAGCCGAGCAACGAACATGGTCCCATATTCTCGGCGCGGGGATTTGCCACCGCGCGGATCGTGGGCAGCACTGCCTCAGTGATCCGGCGATGGACTTTGCCTTCGCCGAGATCGCGGACCTGCGTGCTCTGGATACCACGCTCGGTTTCCTCGAACAGCACTTCCGGCATCAGCGCCATCTGCGCGACAAACTGGTTGCCGCTGAAACTGCCATGCAGGATCGGCACATGGAACGGGTCCATGACATTCTCGAAATGCTGCAACCAGTTGCACGGTACGATTGCGGGGCCGCCGCTGCCCAGGCTGGTGTCGTCCGCCTCGATGAACTCGCCCGGGGCCAGTTCCTCCAGTACGTCATAGCGCGGCAGAACGGGCGTGTTCTCAGGCGGCCCCATATAGGCGAAGATAAGGCCATAGAGTTCCTGCACCGGATAGCCCGGCTGGCGCACCCGACCCGCCGTCCGCGCTCCACCCGCAGGCTCACACGGTTGTTCGACGCACTTGCCGTCCACATCGAACAGCCAGCCGTGATAGCAGCAGCGGATGCCGCGCCCATCGACCTTGCCGTAATACAGCGACGTGCCGCGATGCGCGCAGCGTTCATGGAGCAGCCCCGGTCGTCCCTCGCCATCGCGGAACAACACCAGGCGCTCGCCCAGCGCGGTGACGATGCGCGGCGTCTCGCACGCGTCGGCGCTCACCGCCACCGGGTGCCAGTAGCGACGCAGCAATTCGCCCATCGGCGTGCCGCGCCCCACCTGCGTCAGTCCCGCATCAAATGTCGGGGTGGGCAAGGTATAGGCACTGAACATTTCCATATCCGCTCCCTTATTTCGGGGCGTCGTACCGCGCCCTCTTTCACGACAGGGGTCAGGCCTCGACGCCCAGCCGCTGGATCTTGTGGTTGCCGGTAGCGAGCGCGACGTTCTTCGTCTCCATGTAGAAGTCGAAGCTCCAATCGCCGCCGTCGCGCCCGATGCCGCTGGCCTTCATCCCGCCGAATGGCGCGGGCAGGTGACGGACATTCTCGCTGTTGACCCAGACCATGCCCGCTTCGACCGCGTTCGACACGCGCAGCGCGCGGCTCAGGTCGCGAGTCCAGATATAGGCAGCCAGACCGTAATCCACCGCATTGGCCTTGGCGATCGCGTCCGCCTCGTCCTCGAACGGGATGACGGTGAGCACCGGGCCGAAAATCTCCTCCCGTGCGATCCGCATCCCGATATCGGCATTGGTGTAGAGTGTCGGCGAATAGAAATAGCCGTCGCCGTCGAGCCGCTTGCCTCCCACCGCGATCGTCGCGCCATCGGCCGTCGCGACATCGGCGTAGCCCGACACCTTGGCGAGATGGCGCTCGTGGATCAGCGGCCCGACCTCGGTTGCCGAGTCGAACGGATCGCCGACCTTCAACTGGCGCACCCGCTCCGCCAGGCGCGCGACGAACCTATCGTGGATCGAGCGCTGGACGAGGAAGCGCGACGACGACGTGCAGCGCTGGCCGTTCAGCGAGTAGATCATGAACACCACCGCATCGAGCGCGCGATCGAGATCGGCGTCGTCGAACACCACCACCGGGTTCTTGCCGCCCAGTTCGAAATGGACTCGCTTCAACGTATCCGCGCCCTGCTTCATGATCGCGCTGCCGGTTTTCGATTCGCCCACGAACGCCACCGCCTTGATATCGGGGTGTTCGGTCAGGCGGCGGCCAGTTGTCTCGCCCAGCCCGTTGATCGAGTTGAATACGCCGGCGGGCAGGCCCGCTTCGTGCGCGATCTCAACCAGCAGGCGCGCGGAATAAGGCGACCATTCCGCCGGCTTGTGAACGACCGTGCACCCTGCCGCCAGCGCCGGCGCGATCTTCCAGGTCGAGAGCATGAAGGGCGTGTTCCACGGCGTGATCACCGCGACCGGGCCGATCGGATGGCGTGTGGTGAAGTTGAGATGCTCAGCCGTCGGGAGCGACTGGCCGTCG
Organism: Sphingomonas sp. QA11; assembly: GCF_028473665.1. Taxonomy (GTDB): domain Bacteria; phylum Pseudomonadota; class Alphaproteobacteria; order Sphingomonadales; family Sphingomonadaceae; genus Sphingomonas; species Sphingomonas phytovorans. The sequence continues at coordinate 2,500,855 of NZ_CP098774.1, forward strand.
GCGGCGGCCGGCGCGCGATCGGCGAAGAAGCGGAAGTTCTCAGCGCCGCGCAGCGCTGCCTTGGACATGAAGCGCCACGCCTGGCCAGCGTCGAGACATTCGACCGCCGCGATTTCCTCCGCGCGTGCCTCGATCAGATCGGCCACGCGGTGCAGGATCGCCTTGCGCTTCTCCCCGGAGGTTCCGGCCCAGCCGGGGAAAGCGCGCTTCGCCGCCGCGACCGCGCCGTTCAATTCCGCCTCGCTCGCGTCGCGCGCTTCGCCCAGCAGTGCGCCGGTCGATGGGTCGGTGATCGGGAACGGTGCTCCTTCGCCCATGACCGACGCGCCATCGACGAAGTGGCCGAGCGGCTGGTTGGTGAAAGGGGCGACGGCCCCCATGGCGATCTTCCGACGATCCGGCTGCATGACAACTCCGCAATTGATTATCGTGTTAAGTATATAGCCAAACCGCCGTCGTCAAACCGATTTGACGTAACGCCCCCGGATGGCGTGGCTTGACGCTTATCATGTTAAATATTACGCCTGCCGACCATGAGGGATGAGAGGAAAGCATGATCGGCGGAACCGCCTATGGCGTGGCATTGAACGATCGCGCCCACCTAGCAGAGCTGGCCGGGGCGCTGACGCAAGCGCCCTACGGCAAGCCGCCCGTGGCGCCGATTCTCTATGTGAAGCCGCGCAATTGTTTTGCCGCCAACCGATCGGTGGTGACGATACCGGCCGATGTTGCGGAAGTTGCAGTAGGCGCAACTATCGCAATCGAGCGGGCGATGACCGGCGCATCGGTCGCCCGGCTGGCGATCGACCTGTTCGCGCCGCACGCCAGCTTCTATCGCCCGGCGATCGCCGAGCGTTGCCGAGACGGCTTCCTGCCGCTCGGCCCGGCGGTCGCGATGCCTTCCAATCTCGCCACGATCGAGATCATAACCTACATCGGCGGCGTTGAGCGGCATCGGTGGAACCTGTCGCGGCTGGTGCGCGATCCCGTGACGCTCGATCGCGACGTTTCGAGCTTCATGACGCTGATGCCCGGCGATATTCTGCTGTCCGGCATCGCCGGTGACGCCCCCTTCGCGCGCGCGGGTGAGATTATCGAGGTCGCCGCCGAGGGATTTCCAGCGCTCACCGTCGCGCTCATCGCGGAGCAGCAAGCATGAAGCGCATCCGACTGATCCATGCCGGACGCGAGCAATGGGGTGTCGTCACGCCGGACGAGGGCGCGATCACGCTCGCTGATGGAACACATGTCCGCTGGGACGAAATCACGCTGCTGCCACCGGCGACACCTGGCGCGACGATCTTCGCGCTGGGATTGAATTATGCCGATCACTCGGCGGAACTCGGTTTCAAGCCGCCGTCGCTGCCGCTCGTTTTCCTCAAGGGACCGAACGGCTTTGTCGCGCATGGCGGCGTTTCGCCCAAGCCGCGCGACGCTGATCAGATGCACCCGGAGTGCGAACTGGTCGCGGTGATCGGACGGACGGCACAACGGGTCCCCGCGCGCGATGCGCTCGATCATGTCAGCGGCTACACGATCGCCTGCGACTATGCCGTGCGCGAGTTTCTGGAGAATTATTATCGCCCGAACCTGCGCGTGAAGAACCGCGACGCGCTGACCCCGCTCGGCCCGTGGGTGGTGGACGCAGCGGACGTCGGCGATCCGCAGGCGCTGGCCCTCTCCACCACGGTCAACGGGACAAAAGTCCAGTCGGGTTCGACCGCAGACATGGTATTCCCGGTCGCGGAACTGATCGCCTATCTCTCATCCTTCATGACGCTGTCGCCCGGCGACATGATCCTGACCGGCACGCCGCATGGCGTTCATTTCGTCAGCGAAGGCGATGAAGTGGCATGCGAAATCGATCGCATAGGGAGCCTCGTCCATCGCGTGGGGTTGCAACCATGAGCCTCTACCAGTTGCAGAAACTGCTGTTCGAACTGAACCGCGACCAATCCCTGCAAGCCGCCTTCACCAGTGATGCGGCGGCGGTGAGCGACCGTTACGAACTGACCGGGGAAGAACGTGCCGCCATCCTGGAGCCGGACATCGGCCTGCTCTACGTGCTCGGGGTCAACGGACAGATCCTGATGCATTTCGCCGCATTCAGCCAGATCGAATGGTCCGACTATCTCCAGCGGATGCGCGACGGCGTGCGGATACATGGCCCGGTCCGTGCCGGAGTCTATGCGATGACAACCGATATCGATGAGAAAGTGGCTGGAGTATGACACTCGTCTTCAGCGGAATTTGCAGCCACGGTCCCGGAATCACCGGCCGCGCCGACCTCGCTCCGCCTGAGTTGCGCGACCCGTTCTATGCGGCGTTTCGCGAGATGCACACGGCGATCCGCGCGACAGGAGCTGACGTACTGATCGTCATCGCGGCGGAGCATTTCGCCAATTTCTTCATGAACAACATGCCGGCCTATGCGATCGGCGCGGCGGATCATTATGACGGCCCGATCGAGAATCCGGACTGGTTGCGCATCCCGCGCCAGCGCATCCGTGGCGACGCCGACCTGTCGCGCCGCCTGATCGCCGAGGTCCAGCAGACGGTCGACGTCGCTTATGCCGAGGAATGGAAATTCGACCACGGCATCATGGTGCCGCTGCATTTCCTGGATCCCGAAAACGAGCTGACGGTGATCCCCGCCAACATCAATTGCCAAGGGCCGCCCCTCACTCCGTTGCACCGCGCCTACGCCTTCGGGCGTGCGCTGCGCCGTGCCGCCGACAAGGTTCCGCAACGGATCGCGCTGGTCGGGACCGGCGGCATCTCGCACTGGCCAGCGACCCCCGACAGCGGGCGGATCAACGAGGCGTGGGATCGTGACTTTCTCGACCGCTGGTCCTCCGGCGACGAGGCGCGGATGACGGATTACACCGATGCGGAAACCTATGCCGATGGCGGCCAGGGCGGTTATGAAATCCGCACGCTGATCGCCGCCGCAGCCGCCGCCGGCGGCAAGGGGCATATCGATTTCTATCGACCGATCCCGATTTTCAGCACCGGCTGCGTAATCGGCCGGTCGGAGATCGTGTGATGGCACACGCCACCATCGAATGGACCGCCAATTTGGAAGGCGCGTTCGATCTTGGCGGTCTCCTGTCGCTGATCGCGGCGGAGATGCGCGAGCGTTCGAGCGACGTGTTCCCGGTCGGCGGCATCCGGGTGCGTGCGATCCGGCTGACCGACTATGTCATCGCCGACAGCAATTGCGCGGACGATGCCTTCATCAACATCGACGTGAAGATGGGGGTGGGCCGCGATGCTGCGTTCAAGCAGGCATTCTTCAACCAGATGTTCGACGCGGTGAAGGCATTCCTCGGCGATCTGTTCGAACGTCGCTCCCTCGCCCTCTCGCTCTACGTCGAAGAAGCGGAGGGGTGGAAGCACAACACCATCCATCACCGCCTCACTGCACGGAAATGACCTGAACCATGGCTCTCTCCACCGACCAGTTCGAGCAGCTCGCCGACGAACTGCACGAAGCGGAACGCACCCGCACGCAGGTCGCGCAATTCTCGCTGCGCCACCCCGGGATCACGATCGAGGACGCATATGCGGTCCAGCGCGCCTGGACACGGCGCAAGATCGCCGAGGGGCGGAAAGCCATCGGACACAAGATCGGGCTGACCAGCCGCGCGATGCAGCGCTCATCCAATATCGACGAACCCGACTATGGCCTGCTGCTCGACGACATGCTGTTCCCCGACGGGCGCGACATTCCGATCGAGCGCTTCATCGTGCCGCGCGTCGAGGTGGAACTCGCCTTCCGCCTGAAACAACCGCTGCGCGGGCCCGATTGCACGCTGTTCGATGTCCTCGACGCGGTGGACTATATCGTCCCGGCAATCGAGATCATCGACGCGCGGATCGAACAGATCGATCGCGCCTCCGGCACGACGCGCAAGGTGTTCGATACGATTTCGGACAATGCGGCCAATGCCGGGCTGGTGCTTGGCGGGCGGCCGATCCGGCCCGGCGACGTCGATCTGCGCTGGGTTTCGGCGCTGCTCTACCGCAACGGCGTGATCGAGGATTCCGGCGTGGCGGCCGCGGTGCTCGGACATCCGGCGCTCGGCCCCGCCTGGCTCGCCAACAAACTCCACCCCTATGGCGAAACGCTCGAGGCGGGCGAGATCATCCTCGGCGGCAGCTTCACGGCACCAGTGCCGGCGCGCGCGGGCGACACCTTCCATGTCGATTTCGGCCCGCTCGGCGCCATTTCGGTACGCTTCGCATGAGCGCGTTTCGTGAATGGATCGACTCGGCGCCCGGCGCCCGGCTTGGCCTGTGGCAAGCGCTCGCCTCCCCCTACACGGCGGAGATCTGCGCGACCCTTGGCTTCGACTGGCTGCTGTTCGACGGCGAACACGCGCCCAATACCGCGCAGACGCTGCTTGCCCAGCTTCAGGCGACCGCCCCCTACCCCATCCACGCCATCGCGCGGCCGCCCGTGGGCGACGCGGTCAACATCAAGCAATATCTCGACCTCGGTTTCGGCTCCTTGCTGATCCCCATGGTCGAAAGCGCTGAGCAGGCGCGCGCGATCGTCGCCGCCTCGCGCTTCCCGCCAAGGGGAATACGCGGCGTTGCCAGCTCGACCAGCCGCGCCTCGCGCTTCGGCGGGCAGGCCGATTATCTGGCCACGGCGCACGAGCGTGTCGGCATCATCGTCCAGATCGAAAGCGGCGCGGCACTGACGGCGGTCGATGAAATCGCGGCGGTCGACGGCGTCGATGGCCTGTTCATCGGCCCGGCCGATCTCGCCGCATCGCTCGGCCATCTCGGCAACCCGCGGGCACCCGAGGTGCAGGCAGCGATCGATCGCGCCTTTGCCGCGATCAGCGCCGCCGGCAAGCCCGCCGGCATCTTCGCGCTCGATGCGGAGGATGCCCAGGCCCGCGCGGCGCAGGGTTTCGCCTTCATTTCGGTTGGCACCGATATCGGCCTGCTCGCCAACGGCGGGCGGGCGCTGTTGCGGACCTGCCGCGGCTGAACATGACACTGGAGAAAGTGATGACCTTTCAACTGACGATCGGTGGCCGGGAATCGCCGTGCGTCGAAACCTTCGCCGTGATCGATCCGGCGACCGGCCGCGAATTCGCACAATGCCCGCTGGCAACCGTCGAGCATCTCGATCACGCGGTCGCCGCCGCGCGCGCTGCCTTTCCCGCCTGGTCCGCACTGCCGATCGATCAGCGCGCCGCGTTGCTCAACAGTTTCGCCGAGGCGCTGGCGGCTGAATGCGACGATCTCGCCGCACTCCTCTCGCGTGAGCAGGGCAAGCCGGTGCGGTCCGCGGTCGGCGAAATCCAGGGCTCGATCTACTGGATCCGCACCACCGCCGGTTTCCGTCCGCCTGTCGAGCGGATCGATCAGCCGGACGGTGGCCGCATCGAAATCCATCGCCGCCCGCTTGGCGTGGTCGGCTCGATTACGCCGTGGAACTTCCCGGTGATGATCGCGATCTGGCACGTCATCCCCGCGCTGCTGGCCGGGAATACGGTGGTGCTGAAGCCGTCGCCCAATACGCCGCTCGCCACGCTGCGCATGGTGGAGATCGCCAATCGCCATCTGCCGGCCGGCGTATGGAATGTAGTGACCGGCGATGTCGAGATCGGCTCCGGAATCGCCAGGCATCCGGACATCAACAAGGTGGTGTTCACCGGCTCAACCCCCACCGGCCGCGCGATCATGCGCGATGGCGCGGGCAATCTGAAACGGCTGACGCTTGAGCTTGGCGGCAATGACGCCGCGATCGTCCTGCCCGACGCCGATGTCGATACGATCGCGCCACAGATCTTCGCCCATGCGTTTGGCAACAGCGGGCAGATCTGCGCCGCGATCAAACGCGTCTATATCCATGACAGCCTGCACGACGCGCTGGCCGAACGGCTGGCCACATTGGCGGCTGCGGCAAAGGTCGGCCCGGGCGACGATCCCGACACACAATATGGCCCGGTGCAGAACCGGCGCCAGTACGACTATGTCCGTGCCTTGGCGGAGGACGCACGGAAGCAAGGAGGACGCTTCCTCGCCGGTGGCGAACCGCTAGCAGGCGACGGATATTTCTTCCCGCTCTCAGTGGTAGTGGACGTAACCGACGGCAACCGCATCGTTGACGAGGAACAGTTCGGCCCGGTGCTGCCGATCATCCGTTATTCGGATGTGGAGGACGTGCTGGCGCGCGCCAATGCCGGCGAGAATGGCCTGGGCGGATCGGTCTGGTCGGCTGATGTCGGTCGCGCGGCGGCACTAGCGCAACGGCTGGAATGCGGAACGGCCTGGGTGAACCACCATGCCAAGATCTCGCCCGACATTCCGTTCGGCGGCGCCAAGCAATCCGGGATCGGTGTCGAATTCGGCCTGCACGGGCTCGACGAATATCTGCAATTGCAGACCGTCCGGCTCCCCGCCGGCGCATGATTCTCGCCATACGGGCCGCATCATGGACCTGACGCTCTATTTCTTTCCGGGCGCCTGCTCGCGCGTCACGATGACCGCGCTTGAGGCAACCGGCGTCACCTATCGCGACCGACTGGTGAATGTCCGAACGGATGAGCAGAAAACGCCCGACTATCGTCGAGTCAATCCCAAGGGCAAGGTACCGGCGCTGGCGATCGACGGCCGGATCATGACCGAAAACGCCGCGATCCTCGTCTTTCTCGATCGCCAGTTCCCACAGGCCGGATTGCTGCCGCACAGCACCGATCCCGTCACTGATATCGCACCGTTGACCGATCTGCTCTGGTGTTCTTCCACGCTACACCCGGCGATGCGCCAGATTCGTGCACCGGACAAATACACCGCCGGCGATCCGGCCGACGTGATGGCTGACGGGATGCGCAAGTTCGCCGTCGAATGCACGCTCATCGCTGAAGGCGTGGATGGCCGCTGGTGGTATGGAGATCGCTGGTCGATCATCGACGTCTATCTGTTCTGGTTGTGCAACGTAGCGGGAAAGGGCGGCTTTCCGCTGTCGGACTATCCGGCGATCGTCGATCATGCCGCGCGCGTTCGCCGGCTTGCGCCACTCCAGCGGGCGCTGGAACGCGAGCGCGCCGGGGCGAAGCGGCTGGCACTTACCGGCATTCAATACTGAAACCGTAAACGCCGGATCTGCCGCATCAGCGGTTCGGCGCGCATGTTGTATCGCAATACGTTCCAATGTATCGAATTACGATACCAAAAAGCGAGGGCCGAAATGTTTGCCGAATTACCCGACGCGCCGATCGATCCGATCCTGGGCATGGCGCAGGCCTTTGCCAGTGACCCGAGCCCCGACAAGGTCGATCTGGGCATCGGCATCTACAAGGACGAGCACGGCCAGGTGATCGTCCTGCCGACCGTCAAGGCGGCGGAAAGCTGGCTGATCGAGAATCAGGCGACCAAGCGCTACCTTTCCTCCGCCGGGAACCCCGAATATAACGATCGGACACGCGGACTATTGTTCCGTGAAGGCTCCGACGCGCATTCGCGCGCTCGCTCGATCCAGACGGTGGGGGGCACCGGCGCGTTGCGCGTCGCGGCGGACTTCATCCGCAAGTTCGGCACCGGCCAGCGTATCTTCCTGCCCGATCCCACCTGGGCGAACCATCCGGCGATCTTCGGCGTGGTCGGGTTCGAGATCGTCAACTACCCTTATTACGACATCCCGACCGGCACGCTGCGCTTCGACGCGATGATGAGCGCGCTGGCCGATCTGCGCCCCGGGGACACGGTGCTGCTCCACGGCTGCTGCCACAATCCATCCGGCGCTGACCCGAGCGCGGCGCAATGGGCCGAGATCGCCGACCTTATCGCCCGTTCGGGCGCGACGCCGCTGATCGATCTAGCCTATCTCGGCTTCGCTGAGGGTCTGGAGGAAGACCGTCAGGGCCTTGCGATCCTCGCCGAGCGGCTGCCCGAACTGATCGTCGCCAGTTCCTGCTCCAAGAATTTCGCGCTCTATCGCGAGCGCACCGGCGCGCTGACATTGGTCGGCGCCAATGCGCGACAGGCTGATACCGCGCTCGGCAACCTGCTGCCCGTCGTGCGCACCAATTATTCGATGCCGCCCGATCACGGCGCGGCGATCGTCGCTCATATCCTCGGCGATGCTCCACTGCGCGCGGCATGGGAGGAGGAACTGTCGGCGATGCGGAACCGCATCCGCGACATGCGGGCTGAACTGGTAAGGCTGCTGTCGGGCAACAACCGGCGCGACTATTCCTTCCTCGCCAGCCAGCATGGTATGTTCGCGATGCTCGGCATTTCGAGCGACGCGGTGCGCCGGCTGCGCGAGGAATGGCACGTCCACATCAGCGGCTCCAGCCGTGCCAACCTCGCTGGACTGACGCCTGGGAACGTCAGCCATGTCGCGCAGGCGATCTCGGCGGTCAGCTGAAGCGGCTCGCTTCTCCCCCTGTGCGGTGCATGCTATCGCGAGGGGGAGAGTTGCAAACGAGATCGGGTGGGGATGACAGAGAGTTTGGATCTACGGCCAGCTGCGGTCAAAAGCGTTGAAGTCACGGTCCGCATTCTCGACTGCCTGACGGATTCTTTCGGCCCTGTTCGCGTTACCGATCTCGCCCGCGATCTCGGCATGACCAAAACACGTGTGTCACGGCATTTGCAGACGCTCACCCTGTTGGGACTGGTCGACAAGGCACCCCATGGCGGCGGCTATGTTTTCGGCCGCAAGCTGCTCAAATTCGGTCGCGCGGCAATCTACCGCAGCAATATCGTGGAACTCGCACGCCCGTTCCTGCGCGTGTTGCGCGACCGCACGGGACACACCGCGGTGCAGACGCTGCCGGCACGCTCCGGCGCCATGGTGGTGACGGCGGTGCCGAACGAGTTCGAACCGGGCGTCGTCATCCAGCCTGGTACGCTCCTCGAACTGCCGAAATCCCCGGCGGCACGATTGACCGCCTATTTCGAACGTCAGCCGGTCGATTCCGAGCGAGTACGCGTCAATCTCGCCCGCTTCGGCGTCGATTTCGAGGCTGACGCACGCGGCAACGGTCTTGGCGGAATCGCTGCCCCTATTTTCGACAGCGACGGTGGAATAGCCGCGACCATAGGGCTGGTGCTCTCATCGGCGCTGGTCGATCCCGAGCCCGGCGCCGATCTGATCCGCCACGTCTACGAAGTAAGTGCGCTGATTCAGAGGGAATATGCGGAAGGTGCCGTTTCGCCTCTTATGCCCATGGTGGAGGGTACGCGATCGAAATGATCGCGCGCATGGGCATCTCGTTGACCCGGTACATCGCGACCGGGGCGGCTGACCCGCCTCGTTGATTGGGCGACTCAGAACGACATCGTCACACGGGCATAATATTCGCGGCCATTGGTGCCGAGCCCTCCGACTTCCGGGTATTGCAGACTGCCGCCCTGGCTGAGCGCGCGATCGATGATCTTGTCGGGATAGGCATTGCCGAGATTCAGCACGCCAAATGTCATGGCAAAGCCTGGCGCCACCCGGAACGTGCCACTGAGATCAAGCGTGGTGACGGGTGCGAAAACCTGCTCGGCGACCAGTGAGACCGCCTTGAAGCTGCCGAAGCGCACGACATCCGCGTTGAGCGTGAAGGCACCCAGCACCACGCTGCCCGATGCCGTGATCTTGTCCTGGGGCTGCGCCGTCGTCAGAAGATCGAGCGCCATCGTGCCCATTAACGGCAACGCCGGCACAGTCGCATTCCTCGCCAGTTTGTCGACATGGGTTCTGGCTTTGCCATAGCCGACGCCGAGATCGAGCTTCGCATCGCCGACGCGCCCGCCCCACCGGCCCACGATCTCGAAGCCGTTGGTGGTGGTATCGAGTGCGTTGGTGAAGAAGCGCACCTGGCTGGCGTTGGTTATGTTGGCGGCCTTCAGCACCGCGGTGACGGCAGCACCACTCAGCGTGTCGCTGAGCGCGATGCGGTCGGCAATCTCGATATGGAAGGCATCCGCGGTGAGCGTGAAACCGCCACCCGGTGTCAGCACCACGCCGCCACTGAGATTGCGCGACCTCTCGCGGCGCAGCGGCTGAGCGCCGAGCGCCCGGGCGACCGGATCACCGACGGCAAAGGTGCCGATGTTGACGAGCACGCCGCCGCTGGACTGGCTGGAAACGGTACTGAATCCCGTCTGCTGGAGCGAGGGCGCTCGAAAGCCGGTCGAGGCGGTCGCGCGCAAGGCGACGAACGACGCCGGCTTCAGGAAAGCGCTTACCTTGCCCGTCACGGCGCTGCCGAAATCGCTGTAATGTTCGTAGCGGACCGCGCCGCCCAGCGTCAGAATCGATACCGGCTTCATCTCGGCATCGACGAACGCGCTGACCGCATTGCGGCCGAGATGCACCGGACTCGGCGGATTATAGCCCGGAAACCCCTGCGCGCCCGCACCGGTGAAGGATGCCGCCTCGCCCGAGCGGATGTCGTAATGTTCGTGGCGATGCTCGACGCCGACGGCGATGTTGCCACCGGCCAGCAAGGCGAGCTTCGTGCTGACCGTAAAATTGGCGACGTTCTGGAAATAGCTGGAACCGCCGGCGTCGAAGCGTGTCGGGCTGGTCGCCCCGAGCGAGGTGTTGGCGGTGTCCTTCGCGACAAACTGCGCATCGTTATAGCCGACCGTGTCGCTCAGATCCCAGGTGAACCCGCCTGCCCTGCCCCGAATGCCGACGGTGCCACCGGCATCGTCCTGGTTGAGCACGATGTGCGGCACGAACCCATTGGGATAGAGCACCGAGATACCGGGCGCGCGGAACTGCGCGGGGCTGGTCGAGCCACGATGTGAGTAGATCGCATCGGCATAAAGCTCCGCACCGCCAAGATCGTAGCGGCCGTTGAATGCGGTGCTGATATCCAGCGAGTCGGGGTCACCCTGCTCACCGGTGATCCGCCCATAGCGGCTGTCGATCGCAACTCGGTTGGTGGGGGCATGCGAACGCACCTCTGCGGTGAGGTTGAGACTGCCACGCTCGCCAAGCCGCAGCCCCGTATTGACCGTGCCGACATGGAACGCACCATCGCCCGCGCTGGACAGGCCCGACTGGACCGAGACCATCCCGCCGTGATCGGCCGATTTCAGCACGATGTTGATGACCCCGGCGATCGCGTCCGAGCCATATTGCGCCGCGGCCCCGTCGCGCAGCACTTCGATCCGCTCGATCGCGGCGACCGGGATGGTGCCGAGATCGACCGGGACCGAGCCGCGACCGATCACGTTGTTGAAATTGACCACTGACGAACTGTGCCAGCGCTTGCCGTTGACGAGCACCAGCACCTCGTCGGGCGACAGGCCACGCAGCGACGCCGCACGGGTATTGGCGGCGGACGGGCCGGTGGCGCTGCGCGGATAGTTGAACGACGGCGCGATGAACTGAAGCGCGCGCGGCAGATCGGTCAGTCCGCGCCGGGTGAGATCCGCGCCGCTATAGACGTCGACCGGCGCGGGCGAAGTTTCGGGTGACCGGCCGCTGACACGGGTCCCGACGATAACGATATCGTCGGGCGTACCGGTGCCGTCGCTGGTCTGCTGGGCGGCGGCGGGACTGGCGGCTGCAATACCGGCGCAAATGAACATTGGCAGCGAACGCATCGATCGACCCCTTCAAAACTTGTGGGGCGGGCCATAGCGAGGGTGCGGCGCGACGAATAACGCACAGCTTCGCAGCCATGTTGTGCGTTACGCAACGCCCGCCGCGAGCGCCCGGCGAAGCGGCCGCATCGCCGCCAGCGCGCACAGCATCGAGACCAGCGACGCGATCGGCAGCGTGATCGCCAGCGCCACGCCGAGCCGCGCCTCGTCGCGCAGCACCGTATCGGTGACGAAGGCGACCAGCGTCGGCCCGAGGCCGAGCCCGATAAGATTGACGACCAGCACTGCGACTGCATGTTGCATGCCCCGCAGACGCGGCGGGGTGAGCAACTGGAGCGTCGCCGGCCCCGATCCGATCACCACCGTCAGGAAATAGACCGCAGGCACCAGCAGCGCGAGGCTCCAGCCCGCGCTCGGCATCAGCGGCGCGGCGAGCACGAACGGAACGGCCAGCGCCCCCGCTCCCGCCATCACACGCAGACGCCCGTCCTCGCGGCCGGCGCGGACCAGCCAGTCGCCGATGAGCCCGGCACTGAACGTGCCCGCCGAGCCCGCCAGCATCGTCACCAGCCCGAGCCGTCCGCCGATCTCAGCCGCCGTCATGCCGAAGCTGCGGTGGAAGAAGGTCGGTGCCCAGGCCGAAAGGCCGTATGTCGCGATCGCGGCGGTCGCCACCGCGAGATTGACGAGCGCGACCGGCGCGGCGCGCGCCTTGAACCAGCGCAGCACCTCGGCAAGCGGCGGCGCGGATGTGGTATCGCCGCTCCGCGCAGGCTCCCTGAGCAGCGCCACCAATAGTGCGATGACGAGGCCGGGCAGCCCGAGCAGCAGGAAGACCATCTGCCATCCCCGTACCGCGCCCAGCAACGGCAGCACCGCGCTGTCCGGCAAATGCCGGATCGCCAACGCCCCGAGTACCAGCGCCAGCCCCGAGCCGAGATGCGGCCCGAGACTGTAAAAACCGATGGCGATCCCCTGTCGGCGCGGCGGGAAATAATCGCCGATCAGCGAATAGGCGGAGGGCGTCATCGCCGCTTCGCCGATGCCGACGCCCATGCGCGCGAGCAGCAACTGGAAATAGCCGCCCGCCAGCCCGCACGCGGCGGTGGCGAGACTCCAAACCGCCACCGCCCCGCCCAGGATGCGCGTCCGCACGCCGAGATCGACCAGTCGCCCGACCGGCAGGCCGCTGATCGACAACACCAGCGCGAAGGACAAGCCCTGCAAGAGGCTGATCTGGAGATCGCTCAGGTGCAGATCGTGCTTGATTGGCTCGACCAGCAGGTTGAGCAACTGACGATCGACGAACGCCAGCACATAGGCGAGGATCAGGACGGCGAGCGCGAACCAGGCATATTTGCCGGATCGCGTGGATGCGGTCGTCATTGTCCGCCCAGCGCGCGCAACGCCGCCGCCTGATCGGGATAAACGTGCACATGATCGATCAGATCGTGTTCGACCAGCCCGGCAGGGTGAACCAGCGTGAAATGGTGCGCGTCGGGTTGCAGTGTCAGTAGCAGCATCGCGGTTTCCTTGTCGCCGATCCGTTCCTGCGCGGCGTCGGGCAGGACGAACGCTGTCGAGGGCACCCAGACATGCTCTGTCCCGTCGATATGAAGCTTGCGCGACTGATGCGTATGCCCCGATGCGACGAAGCGCAGATCGATCGCCGCCAGCCGGCGCAACAAGGTGTCGCGCGCCTCTACGGGCACGTAGCGGTGATGGCGGCTGGTGTCCGAGGGGCCGTCGCGGAACAACGGCTTGTGCAGGAACAGGCCGACCGGCCCGGTGATCGCGGGCAACAACGCGTCGAGCCACCTCTCCTGCTCAGCTTCAGCCGCGTCGCACCGCCCCAGCAATTGCGCGTTCAGGCCGATCAGCGTCCAGCCTTGGGCCTGCTCCGCCCAATAGCCCCAGCCGAATACCGCCTCGTAGCGATCGAGCCGCTGCGGGCTGACCAATGTCTTGGCGGTCTCGCCCGGATTGTCGCCGATATCGTGATTGCCGGGAATCAGGCGAAGCTCGCTCGGCCACTCGTCGAGTTGGGCCGCCGCATGAACGAGTTCGTCCGGCCGAACCGCACCATCGGCGGTGATGTCGCCGAGATGAATGGTGAGATCGATCGCGTGGCCGGATACCCATTGCCGCGCAGCCCGGAGATTGGCGTCGAAGGCCGGCTCGAGAGGGGTGAGATGGGTGTCGGAGATGAGCGCGATCTGCATCGCGCGTCCTTGCCGGAGCAATCCCCCCCGCCCAATCACAAGCGGTGCAACGGCCCTTGCGCGCCACGCAACGCCATGAGTCCCGGAACTTGCACAAATCGGCGCTAGCGTGCCCGACTGACACCCGGAGACCCCTCATGCGCCGCCAAGCCCCGCCGCTCGATGCCACCGAGGCGTTTCTCGCTGCGGCGCGCGCACCATCGTTTCGTGCCGCGGCGGACCAGATTGCGCTCAGCCCCTCGGCCTTTTCGCGGCGTATCCAATTGCTGGAGAATTTCGTGGGCAGCGCGCTATTCGATCGCTCCGGCCCAACCGTGCAGCTCACCGAGGCGGGCGCGCGCTATTTCGCGGAGGTAGCCCCGGCGATGGATGCGATCCGCCGCGCGACCGCGGGCCTGCGCGAACAGACGACGAGCCGGGTGCTCCGCATCATCACGTCGCATTCGTTGGCGGTCGGCTGGTTGATCCCGCGCATGCCGGCCTTGCAGGAGGAGCACGATATCGAGCTCGATCTGTCGATCAGCCGCGATCCGCAGGCGCTGACCTCAGGCAGCGCCGACGTCGCGATCTGGGGCGGGCGCGCCGCCGAATGCGGCTTCGCCCGCGACCGGCTGGTCGATTTGAGCGCCGTTCTCGTTTCCGGCGCGCGAATGGCAAATGGACGCGAGCCACCGCGCTCGATCGCCGAATTGAAGGGACACCGGCTGCTCGCCGCAAAGACGCCCGAACATAGCTGGCACCGTTGGTTCGATACGATGGGGCTCGATGCCCGATGCGCCGATTCGGTGATGTCGTTCGATACTGTCCATCTGGTCTATGAGGCGGCGGCGAGCGGCCTTGGCATGGCGCTCGCCATCCCGCTGCTGTCGGACCGCTTCATCAAGGAGCAGCGGTTGGTGCCGCTGCCCGGCCCGGCAATGCCGCTCGATCTCGATTACAGCATCTATTACGCAACGCCCGACGTGGCGCGCCGCCCACTGGTCCGCAGCTTCGTACGCTGGCTCGAACGGGAAGTTTCGGGGTCGCTGGCCGAATTCCGCGCGTGGAGCGCGCCGCTTGCACGCCACGCCGCATAATCTCACACGGTACCGACACCCGGCATAGGATCGCCGAGATGCTGGTGCGGTCAGCCCGAAGAGCGCCTTCTGCTGGGACCTGACGTCCACCACCACCATATTCTATGACCGGCTCTGGTAGACTGCCGTCCGACAGTTTTCAGGCGCGGCGGGATCTAGGCTCCGGACCAAATAATCCACCGGGTCCCATCTGAAAAGTGCGACCATGCACGCGCGCTCAGCCTCGCTCGATTCCGCCGGCTCCATCGAGATCCGGCTCGGCGGCGCGCGTCTCGCCGGACCGATGCAGCATGGCGCCCGCCGGGTCAGCACGATTGCCGGCGGCTGGTTCAAGGGACGCGATTTCTCCGGCACTGTCCTGCCCGGCGGGTCGGATTGGCAACTCATCCGCGCGGACGGCGTGCCCGAGATCGAAGCGCGCTTCCTGGTCGAGTTGGACGGCGGCGGCTTTCTCTCGGTTCTCAACCGGGGCTATCGCCATGGCCCCGAGGCGATCATGCGCAAGCTGGACGTGGACGAGAGCGTCGATCCCGCCGACTATTACTTCGGCTCGACCCTGACGATCGAGGTCGGCCCCGGTCCGCTCAGCTGAATGGCGCACACCCGGCTCGTCGCCACTGGCGCGCGCGAGGGCGACCGGGTACGGCTCGCCGTCTTCGCGGTGACCCGCTGAAATCAACGACGGGAAGCCAGCCATCACGGCCTTATTCCCAAACGGCGCACGCCGCTCACCCTGTTGCCCGCCGCTGGAGCAGCGCCAGGACGGCGGTGGACGCGGCAAGGGCAAAGGTGAGAGTCAACGGCGCGATGGCGCCATAGGTGTCCACGGCATAGCCGCCGACAACCGCGCCGATCGTTATCGCGACCTGGAATGAAACGACCATCAGGCTACCCGATGCTTCCAGTGCGTCAGGCGCGGCGCGGGACAGGTTGGTTGGCAGCACCACCGGCGCCATACCGAACGCGAAGCCCCACAGCGCGACGAAGGCGAAGGCGACCGCGACATGTCCGCCCGCCAGCACCAGGGCGAGCGCCGCCAGTCCCATCAGTACGCTGGTGGACACCAGGGCCATACGGATATTTGCGTCGGCCATGCGGCCACCGGCCACATTCCCGGCCACGGCGGCAATGCCGAACCCAAGCAGCGCAAGGGCAATGGGCACCGTCGGCAGAAGGGTCACCTGTTCGAGGAAGGGCCGGACATAGACGGAGCCAGCAAAATGCCCCGTCATCAGGAGAAGAATGGAGAGCATGCCGAGTTGAATGCCACGCCGCCGCGTCAGCCGCAGCACATCGGCGAGACTGTTGCTGGTGGTTGCCGGCAGGCTCGGCAGGCTCAGCGCCTGTAACAACATGGCAAGCGCGGCCAGTCCCGCGGTCATCGTCATGGCGCTGCGCCACCCCAGCCAGTCGCTGATCAACGCGCCCATCGCCGGCGCCGCGATGGTGGCAAGCGAGACGCCGAGGGTGACGATCGCCATGCCCCGGCCGATCGAATTGACGCCCGCCACCCGTGCCACGACCGCGACCGAAAGCGCCCAGAAGCCGCTCAAGGCGATGCCCAGTCCGGCCCGGCCCAGCAAGAGCAGCCAGAAATCGGTCGCCACTGCCGCAAGGATATTGGAACCGATCGCCAGTGCGCTGAGGCCCACCAGCACTGTCTTGCGGTTCAATCGGCCGATCAGCACATTGCTGAACAGCGCGGTCACCGCGCCGACCGACGCGGTGGCTGTGACGACCTGCCCCGCAACGCCCTGGCTGACGCCGAGATCGCGCGCCATGGGTGTCAACAGGCCGGCCGGCAGGAATTCGGCCGACACCAACGCGAAGCTTGCCGCCGCCATCGACAAGATCGCAAACCATGTCGTTGTGTCCCATGCCTCCTCGACCGGGCCGTCACCTTCTGTCGCGACATCGTCGAATGGCAGGGCTACCGTGTCCAACATGAAGAATCTCCTGAATTGGAGCTCTCCATAGGCGGGTCATTCCGGATGATCTGTATCCTATGATCCGAATTCCATAGCTATTCGTCCAGAATTTGTGCGCCGCACAACGCCTGGCGAGACACGCGTAACGCGCTTGAACGCACGCGCGAACGACGCTTCCGACTGATATCCCAGCCGGGCGGCGACGGCGGCGACCGACATACTGCCCTGGCCCAGCCATTCCCGCGCAAGCTGCATGCGCAGGCGTGTGAGATAGTGCGCCGCCCCTTCGCCAAGGACCACACTGAAGCGCTCGGCGAAGACCGAGCGCGATTGGCCGGCCAGCGCGGCCAAGCTTTCGAGAGTCCAGCCATGGCCGGGGTCGCGGTGCATCGCCGCCAGGACGCGGCCGAGATGGGGGTCGCGGATCGCGGCGAGCCACCCAATGGTCGAACTGCCGGTACAATCGACCCAGCAGCGGATGAGCCGCGCGGTCAGCAAATCGGCCATGCGCGACAGGATCGTCGCGCTCCCCATGCGCGGTTGCGACGCTTCCGCGGTCATCGCTTCCAGCAAGGGGCCGATAATCGGATCATTGGCGGCCACGTCACAGCCCTTGATGAGCGGCGGCATCAGGTTGATCAGGGGGTGAAGCGCATAGGCATCCAGGACCATGGAGCCACAGAAAAGGGTACTGGTCGCACCGGTTCCTTCCCGCACGACCTCGCAGACATTGCCGCCCAACCCGACCACCTGGCAATCCTTGAGGCAGTCGTTCACAACATGCGGGGAACTGGCCAGCCGGTGCGCGATGCCTTGCGGCAGCAATACCAGGTCGCCGTCATGCAATTGCTGCCAGCCCTGTGCTTCGGTGTGGATGAAGCACGGCCCCTTGCTGACGAAGTGAAAGCGCAGCAGGTCCTGATGCGGGAAGCCGATACTCCAGGGGTGCCTGAGTTCGCAGCGGCCATAGTTGACGCCGCTCAGGCGAAAGTCCTGCAGGACCTGGCTGAGCGCATCCATCACGAGTGGCAGCGGCGCGGGCCTGGACGAAAGGTCAAGCATTACGTGAATTTAGGTGCGGAACGTCCGCATGGCAATGGCGATGGAACGCTTCACGGCAACGATATCCCGACACGCCGGAACTTCACGACGCCGCCGGCATATCGCAGCGCGACAGGGCCCTCGGCGTGCGCGGCATCACGTTCTACCGCCCGCCCGCCTTGGGCACCGGGGAGACCTTGGCGAGTTCGACAATGGCGCCGGTGCCGTAGCCGGGATCGGGGCGGGTGTCGAAGATATTGACCTCATAAACGCTCCCGGGATTGATCCGGTCGCGGTCCGAGCAGCGGATGAAAATCCCCGAATTGGCGTCGTGGCTGACCCAAAACTCGGCGCGCAGGCCGAAATCGCGGTAGCTCGCCGAAGATACCAGAGCGCTGAAGTCGCCCTTGTTCGCGCAGATCACAAGCTCGCGCATATGCGGGCGTCGATAACGATGTCTTCTACGGGGACAACACGATAATGCTGCTGGCTGACGCGAAGAAGATGGTCGAGGAGATCGTCAGGGCGCTGGGCTGATAGATTCGAACCCGGCAGAATCTGAATTTGACGCGCCGTCCCCTGCCCATCGGGCGTGATGTGGTCGCACTGCATCACTGCCTCTCGCCGCGGTTAGGCTTCCAGCTCCGCCACGATCTGGCGCAGGCTCCTGACAGACTGCGCGCTCCCACAGGTGAAGCGGATCGATTGCGTCCGCCTATCGGCTGGCCCAGGCGCCGAACGCCATGGTCTTCTGCTTGCCGTCGAAATGATAGCTCCAGCGCGACAGCTTGCCGCCGCCGGGCATGACGAGCAGGAAAAGCCGGTTGCTGTCGGTGAGCTTGTAGGATTTGGGTCGGGGCCTGGCTGCGCGGACCTTTGCGCCAGTGAGCAATGGTCGCCTCCTGAAAATGTACCACGATTTCCGGCCGGCGGTACCACAATGATGTGCCCGAATTTGACGAAACGGGCTTGGACGTGGACGAACGGCCGCGACCGAGTTGCTCAGCTAAACATCGGTTTTCAGGAGGAAAAAGTCGATATCGGTGGCCCGATACGGCTCCCTGTGGAGGGCCCCATGGCGGAGAGGGTGGGATTCGAACCCACGGTACCCTTGCGGGCACAACGGTTTTCGAGACCGTCCCAATCGACCACTCTGGCACCTCTCCGCAGAGGTCTTTGCAAGCAACCCCCTGCCCGTGAAAGCGAGGGTGCCGGTCGAAGAGCGCGCGCCTCTAACGCAAAGCTAAACGTCGCACAAGCACCGGTTCGCGGCCAATCTGCTTGTGCGGCGCAAAAGAGTCCTTAGATTGACGTCATGCCTCGTGCCCATATCCCTGCTCACCCCTTCGATGCGACGATTCCCCTGCCGCCGGTCTCCCATGCGCGCTTCGCGATCGGTGATGTGGTGCGCCACCGCATGTTCGATTTCCGCGGCGTCATCTTCGACGTCGATCCGATCTTCGCCAATAGCGCGGAGTGGTATGAGGCGATCCCGGAGAATATCCGCCCGCGCAAGGACCAGCCCTTCTACCACCTGCTCGCCGAGAATATGGAATCGAGCTACGTCGCCTATGTCAGCCAGCAGAACCTGATCGCCGACGATACGGACGAACCGATCGATCATCCGGCGATCTCCGATCTGTTCACCGATTTCGCCGACGGGCGGTATCAGTTGCGACGCGAGCACAAGCACTGAGCCTGTGCCGGACCGCGGCCGGTCGGTTGGCTGGCGGCCTACACGAAACCTGATCTCACGGCAGTCTCCCGGAAGGCCGCGGTGGATGAGCCCCTTCCATCTCGAGGGACAGGACATCACTTACCCAGGCTGACGGCCATCACGACGATACCGTCCGTGCTGCGCTACGTTCCGGCAGCGGTGTCCTGGTACGGCGAGAAGCTTGGGTTCGAGGTTGATTTCTCCAGGGTAACCCGGCCTGTTATGGCTACGAGTCGCGCGATGGCCAGTGCTCGCACCCGCGATTCGTGGAAAGCCCGAATTTCGCCGAGCTCACGGCAGACTACAAAGGCGTTGACGTTGCACGAAAGCTCGTCAAACCCACATCCGCTATCCTGGCGGGAACGCGATCTCCTTCGTCCAGTATCGCGCGCTCGCAATCGCCCAATCGCCCCCGCGATGACACCGCGAGCGTGGACACCACGACCGAAAGCGCCGAATACTGGCCTGGTTCGGCTCCTTCCGTCACCGGGAAGGGCAATTCGGCGTTGACAGAATCGCCTGTCTCCCTTAGCTGCCCCCCTTCTCCCGCCGGGCATGCCTGCGCGGGCACATGCATTTGGAAAGTGATTGAGGCCATGTTCGCAGTGGTGCGCACGGGCGGCAAGCAGTATCGCGTTGCCGCTGGAGACAAGATCGTCGTCGAGAAGCTCGATGGTGAAGCAGGAGCGTCGATCACGCTCGCTGACGTTCTGCTGGCGGGCGAAGGCTCGGATCTGCAGTCGGTCGAGGGTCTGACGGTTTCGGCCGAGATCATCGCCCAGGCGAAGGCCGACAAGGTCATCATCTTCAAGAAGAAGCGCCGCCACAATTATCGCCGCAAGAACGGCCATCGCCAGCAGCACACGATCCTGAAGATCACCGCGATCGGTACTCAGGAGAAGAAGGCCAAGGCGAAGAAGGCCGACGCAGCCCCCGCGACTGCCGAGGCTGAAGCCCCGGCCGCCCAGGCGTAAGGAGTAGTTTAGATGGCACATAAGAAAGCAGGCGGCTCCTCGCGCAACGGTCGTGATTCGGCCGGCCGTCGTCTTGGCGTGAAGAAGTTTGGCGGCGAAACCGTCGTTCCGGGCAACATCCTGGTGCGTCAGCGCGGCACGAAATTCTATCCGGGCACCAATGTCGGCATGGGCAAGGACCATACCCTGTTCGCCCTCGTGGACGGCCGCGTGTCGTTCAAGGAAGGCAAGCTCGGCCGTAAATTCTGCTCGGTAGAGATTATGGCGGCCGCGGCCGAATAAAACGGGTAACCGGTCGGGTTGCCCACTTGGGCGACCCGGGTTTTCGCAAGAGAACCGAAAAAGGGAGACGGGTCGCCCCGGCTCCCTTTTTTCATGCTCCCTCCCCACCCATTGTCGCCTTCCCGTCATCCCGGCGTGCGAGCGGCAATGCGACCGACGAGGAGAGTAATATGTTCGCTCGGACTGCAAGATTGACGCTGCGCCCCGGCTGGCCGGAAGATGCGCAGGCGCTGACTCACGCGATCGCCCATGAGGAGGTCGTGACGAAGCTGTCGCGCGCGCCCTGGCCCTATACGGTGGACGATGCCGAGGAATTCCTGGCAAGCCCGCGCGAGGCGCACGACGCGCGATTCCTTATCCTCAGCCATGAGGCAGACTATCCGCGGATCGTCGGTTCCGTCGCGGTCTGGTTCCAGGAAGACGCCTATGAACTGGGTTATTGGCTGACGCCGTCGGCCTGGGGCCGCGGCTATGCGACAGAGGCCGGGCGCGCCGTGCTCCAGATGGCACGCCACGCGCTTGGCGTGAAGCATGTCCGTGCCGGGCATTTCGTTGACAATCCGGCTTCGGGCCGGGTGCTGACCAAGCTCGGCTTCCGCCCGACCGGAGCCGTCGTGCCCCGCCACTCCCGCGCACGCGACGCCGAGGTGCCCTGCGCCGTGTTCGAGCTCGACCTCGACGAGGACCGAATGTGCGATGTGAAGATGGCTGCCTGAACAGAACCCTCTCCCCTGCGGGGAGAGGGGGAAACCGTGTCGCTGCGCCGGCTTTAGCCGCGAAAACGATTTCTTCGCATCAAATCCCATCGAACAGGAGGATTATCAAAACCCGCTGATCCGTCGCACGACCTTTGGACAGGTCACGGATTCTCGAGAGATAAAAAAGGGGTTCCAGAAATGAAGACGCGATCCGCCCTGGCATTTGCCGTATCCAGCCTTGTGCTCGCTCATGCCTCGATGGCAGCAGCGCAGGAAGCCCCGCAAGCCACCCCGGTCGCCGCATCCGACGAGGATCAGGGCGATATCGTCGTCACCGGCACCCGCACGGCCGGCCGCTCGCGTTTCGACAGCGCCTCGCCGATCGACGTGCTGAGCAACGCCACGCTGCAGCGCCAGGGCACGACCGAACTCGGTGCAGCACTCTCGGCCGTGGTGCCATCCATCGACTTCCCGCGCTCGTCAGCCGTGGACGGCACCGACTCGATCCGCCCCGCCACGCTACGCGGCCTCTCGCCGGACCAGACGCTGGTGCTGATCAACGGCGTCCGCGCGCATACCTCCGCGCTGCTCAACACCAACGGATCAGTCGGACGCGGATCGGCGGCAGTCGATCTCAACACCATCCCGTCAGTCGCGCTTGAGCGGATCGAGGTGCTGCGCGACGGCGCGGCGGCACAATATGGTTCCGACGCCATCGCCGGCGTGGTCAACCTGCGTCTGCGCGAAGCCCGCAGCGGTGGCGGCGCGACGGTCACTTATGGCCAGTACATCACCGACGTGGTGACCGCCCGCGGCCAGCGCAACGAACATGACGGTGAGACCGTCACCGTCTCCGGCTGGCAGGGCATGGCCCTGGGACCGAAAGGTTTCCTGACGCTGTCCGCCGAATATCTGAAGCGCAATCCCACCAGCCGCGGCGATTTCGATCCGCGCAAGACGCCGATCCGGGTTCGCTCGCGTTTCGGCGACCCGGAGGTGAAGCAGTATAGCGTCTATGCCAATGCCGGTTACGGCCTGGGCGACAGCGGCTGGGAGCTTTACGGCTTTGCCGGCTATCAGCACCGCGACAGCACCAGCGCGGCCACGCCGCGCATCGCCGGCGGTACCGGCAGCAACGCCAATGCCAGCGCTGACGCACTTGCCAGCCTCTATCCCGACGGCTTCACCCCGCTGATCAACGTCAAGTCCGAGGATGTGACGCTCACCGAAGGCCTGCGTGGCGAAATATCCGGCTGGAAGGTCGACCTGAACCTCTCCTACGGCCGCAACAAGCTGACACTTTACACGCGCAATTCCGGCAACGCGACGTACGGCGCGAACTCGGCACGGGACTTCTATGACGGCAGCCTGGTCTACGACCAGATCGTCAGCGGCCTCGACATCTCCAAGGAACTGCCGCTGGGCGATGGTACGATCAACATCGCCGGAGGTGCGGAAGTTCGCCGCGAAAGTTTCCAGATCGGGGCCGGCGAGCCGGCATCCTATGACCGCAACCCGAGCCTGCGGCCTCCGGCACCGCCCACGCTTGGCTCGGGTGCGCAAGGCTTCCCAGGTTTCCAGCCGTCGAACCGCGTTAACGTCCACCGTTCGAACGTCTCCGGCTATCTCGATATCGAGGCCAAGCCAGTCGAAGCGCTCACGTTGGGCGCGGCAGTCCGGGGCGAAAGCTATTCGGATTTCGGCGAGACGGTGACCGGCAAGCTCAGCGCACGGTATGAATTCGCGCCCTGGATCGCGCTCCGCGGTACTGCCTCCACCGGCTTCCGCGCCCCCTCGTTGCAACAGCAATATTTCACCTCGACCGCATCGGTCCTGACCAACGGCACGATCGTCGAAACCGGTCTGTTCCCGTCGGTCAGCGCCGTCGGCACCGCGCTGGGCGGCAAGCCGCTGCGGCCGGAAAAGGCCACCAACCTCTCGGCCGGCATCGTGCTGCGCTCGGGCGGATTCGACCTCTCGGTCGACGCCTATCGAATCAAGGTGCGCGATCAGATCGCCCTGTCGGAGAATCTCAGCGGCACCGTTGTCGCCGCCTTGTTGCAGCCCTATGGCGTGACGGCTGGACGCTTCTTTCTCAACGGCATCCGCTCGACGACCAAGGGCATCGACGTGGTCGCGCATTATCGGAAAGCGACCGAGAGCATCGGGACCTTCGATTTCACGGTCGCCGGCAATTTCAACGACATCAAGGTGACTCAGGCCCCCGGCCCGGCGACGATCACGGCCGTGGTCAACGGGGCCCCGACCAGCGCGGTGCTACCGATCTTCAGCCGGCAACGGATCATCTCGTTCGAACAGGGCACGCCGCGCACCAAGGTCGTCGGCACGGTCGACTGGTCGCTCGGCAATCTCGGCGTGACGGGGCGCGGTTCCTATTATGGCGACGTCACCCAGCCGGGCAGCACTGGCTTCGCGGAGGAGGACATCCACACCGGCCGCCACACGATCTTCGACCTGGAGGTTCGCTATCAGGTGATCCGGAACGTCAACCTTGCGGTGGGCGCGAACAATCTGTTCGACACCTATCCGGATTATGTGCGGGTCCTGTCGTCACGCAACCAGCAACTCAACAGCACGGGCCTGGTCGGATTCCCCTATTACTCGCCGTTCGGCTTCAACGGCCGTTACCTCTACGCCCGGCTCGGCGTGACCTGGTAACTATGGATGAAAGGAGGGCCGGTTCGCCGGCCCTCCCCTTCACGCCGCAACAGCCTCGCGCGGCAGCACGGCCGCCTCATATTCGCTCTCGTACATGCCGATCAGCGTGCGGTCGTCGTGATTCCACGGATGGAAACTCGGCCGGAAGAAAGCGAGCCACTGTCCCACGATCTTGCGTGCCATGCCGGGCCGTCCGAACGCATACCAGAACATCTTCGCCCAGACCTTCGGCCCGGTCAGCCCGTCCTGCCGCAACAGATCGAGCATACCGGCGATACGGCCGCTTGTGAAATTGGCGGTGACGCGCAGCATCACCAGCGCCTTCACCTTGAAGCGTTGCCATTCGGTCCAGTTCCTGGTCGCATGCAGCCAGGTGTCATAGGCGACGCCCTTGTGCTCGATCTCCTCCGCCGCGTGCCAGCGCCACAGATTGGCGAACTCCTCCTCGCCCCCCGCTAGGTGGCGCGGATTGGCGAGCAGTTCGTGTGCGATGATCGCGGTGAAATGCTCAAGCACCATCGTCGCGGTCAGGTTGGCGATCGGCGGCCGCCCCTTGGTGAGGTCGAGCCCCTTCTGAACCCGCGTCTCGAGCCGGGTGATGTCATAGCCCTGGTCGACGACGTGCCGGTTGAACGCCACATGCTCGCGCGTGTGCATCACCTCCTGCTTGATGAACGCCTGGATCTCGCCGGCGAGCTTGGGCGGGGTATCGTCGCGAAAGGCGCGGACGCTCTCGACGAAAAAGGCCTCGCCCCTCGGGAAAGTCACTGAAAGCGCGTTATAGAACGCCGTGGCATAGGGGTCGTTGTTGAGCCACCAACGCCCCATCGCGGTGTCGCGACCGAACCGGCGATCGCGCGGCGTGATGGTCAGGTCGCGGGGAGTGGTTGCTTTCGCCACAAAAACCTCCGAACAGGGTGGGAACCGGATCACTTACAAGACTGTCAATAGGCCTTACTTACACTCGTGTCAATAATTCGCAAACGCCTTAGCCCGGAAGAATCACGCGAGGCCGCGATCGAGGCGGCGCGGGCGCTGCTGGTCGAGGAAGGTCCCCAGGCAGTCACGCTCAAGGCCGTGGCCGCGCGGATCGGGCGTACCCATGCCAATCTGCTGCATCACTTCGGTTCCGCCGCCGACCTTCAGCGCGCGCTGATCAAGCATCTGGCCGACAAGATCACCGCCCAGATCGGCGCCGCGGCGAAGCGTGCCCGCGAAACTGATCAGAACCCGCGCGAAGTGGTCGACATGACCTTCGACGCCTTTGCCCGCGGCGCCGGCGCGATGGCATCGTGGATGATCCTGACGGGCAACCAGGATGCGCTCGACCCGATCCTCGAGGCGATCCACAATCTCGTCGAGGAATTGTCGGAGGGGCACAGGCATGACGGCCCGTCGATCCATGAGGAAACGCTGCAACTCGTGCTGACCGCGCTTGGCGACGCCCTGCTCGGCGGGCCGATGGCCAAGGCGCTCGGCCTGCCGCGGGAGAAGGCGCGCGAGCTTGCCGTCAACGCGCTGATGGCCTCGCACAGGGGCGCGGACGCCTGATGTCAGCTCAAGCTGGATAAAATTGCGATTTCCGCTAGAGAGCGGCCATGCATTTTCTTGACCAAGCAAAGATCTTCGTCCGCTCGGGCGCGGGCGGCCCCGGCGCCGTCGCCTTCCGGCGCGAGAAGTTCATCGAATATGGCGGCCCGAACGGCGGCAATGGCGGCAAGGGCGGCGACATCATCTTCGAGGCGGTGGCCGGTCTCAATACGCTGATCGACTTCCGCTACACCCAGCATTTCCGCGCACCGCGCGGCCATGGTGGCTCGGGCTCGAACATGACGGGCGCGGGCGGCGATGATCTGGTGATCAAGGTTCCCGTCGGGACCCAGGTCCTGTCCGAGGACAAGGAGGAGGTGCTCGCCGACTTCACCGTGGCGGGGCAGCGCGAGGTGTTCCTGCGCGGCGGCGATGGCGGACGCGGCAATGCCAGCTACAAGACCTCGACCAATCGCACCCCGCGCCAGCACGGCACTGGCTGGCCCTCGGAAGAGGCATGGGTCTGGCTGCGACTGAAGCTGCTCGCCGATGCCGGGCTGGTCGGCCTCCCCAACGCCGGCAAGTCGACCTTCATCAACGCCGTCACCAACGCCAAGGCGAAGGTCGGCGACTATCCCTTCACCACCGTACGCCCCCAGCTCGGCGTGGTCAGCCGTCACAACCGCGAGTTCGTCGTGGCCGATATCCCCGGCCTGATCGAAGGTGCGGCCGACGGCGCCGGCATCGGCGATCGTTTCCTCGGCCATATCGAGCGGTGCAAGGTACTGCTCCATCTGGTCGACGCGACCGAGGAGGATCCGGTCGGCAACTATCGCATCGTGCGCGGTGAACTCGAGGCCTATGGCGCCGGCCTGATCGACAAGCCCCAGGTGATCGGCCTCAACAAGGTCGACGCGATCGAGCCCGATGCCGCCAAGAAGCTGATCACTAAGCTCAAGCGCGCCAGTAAGGCTGATGTGCTCCCCATGTCGGGCGCCGGCGGCGACGGCCTCGAAGCGGTGCTCGACCGGTTGCTTGAAGTGATCGGCCCGGCCGCAACGGCGCCGGTGCGGGACGACGGGAAGGAAGATCCGATCGAATGGTCACCACTGTGAAGCATATCCGCGCGATCACGCCGTAGCGATTCGGGGCATCCGCCCCTGAAGCCGAGCGGGAGATGTGGACATGGCGCTTATCGATCTGATCCGGAAACTGTTCGGCCGCTCCCCCGCCCCGTCACAACCCGCGCCGTTCATTCCCGAAGCGCTCGCAGCACCTGAAGAGATTGCCGAAACCGTAACGGAGCCGGGGGAGGCCACTGAGCCGGAGGCCGCAACGGAACCCGAAGCGGCGGATGCAGGGAAGACAGCGGAACCGGAAGTGACGGCCGCCTCCGAAGTACCGGTCGAGCCGGATACCCTGCAACGCTCCGCCGCACGACGGGACGATTTCTGGGCGGGGGTTGGCAATGTCGAGGGTGACGTGCTCACCCATCTCGTCAGCCCGGGCCTGACGGGCGGTCCGGCATGGCCGACCACGCGCCAGGCGTACCGTGTCATCCGCCGCGCCGGCGGGTCGATCGTGATCGCGACCGACGGCCTGTCCGATCCGTTCGACCACGGCGGCGACACCAACGGCTTCAATCTCGAACTGTTCGTTGAAAGCGCAGACCTGCCCGCCGACGTGGCGGGGGAGCCGGGCGACGTGACCCCACTCGCGCGGAGCTGGATACTCGAACTGCTTCAGAATGTCGCCGGAACGGTTGCGGGTGCCGGCGGGATCGAAGGGCAGCTTGAGCATTATGGCACGCTGTCGATGGAGGTGCCCGGCGTTTCCTTGTCCCATGCGATCAAGGATCAGCTGCCGGAAGGTTTCGTCACCGCCGACGACGCAATCGGGATCCTGATCGGTGGGCCGGCGCCCGATTTCGCCGCCGTGATCGAAGACATGCCGCTCTCACCCGTGCGCATCGTGCCGGTCGTGCTGCTCACCGCCGCTGAACTGGGCGAGATTCGCGCCGGCGACGAAGAGACGCGCGAGGCAATCGTGGCGCGGCTCGCGGCGATGCCAAGCAACCATCGAAGCGACATCGGTCGTCCGTCGATCGTGTGACGTGCCGGTGGATTGCCGGCGCAACCGTCGCTAAGCGCTTAGCCAATGAACCGCGCCTCGCACTCCTTCTCACCCGCCTCCTGCCCTCGACTGATCGTCAAGGTCGGCTCAGCGCTGCTCGTGGCGCCGGACGGGACGGTCCGGCGGGAATGGCTGACCGGCCTCGTCGCCGACATCGCTGCACGGGTAAAGGCCGGCCAGGAGATTGCGGTGGTCTCATCCGGCGCGATCGCGCTTGGCGCGCGCCGGCTGAAATTGCCCAAGGGCGGCCGCGCCAGCCTTGAGGATGCGCAGGCCGCGGCGGCTACCGGCCAGATCGCGCTGAGCCAGGTATGGGCCGAACTGCTCGCGGCCGAAGGGCTGACGGCCGCGCAGATCCTCATCACCCTCGACGACCTCGAGGACCGCCGCCGCTATCTCAACGCCGCCGCCACGCTCAGCCGGTTGCTGGCGCTCGGTGTCGTGCCTGTCATCAACGAAAATGACAGTGTCGCGACCGAGGAGATCCGTTTCGGCGACAATGACCGGCTCGCCGCCCGCGTCGGCCAGGCAGCGGGCGCGCAGGGCGTGATCCTCCTGTCGGATGTCGACGGCCTGTACGATTCCAACCCGACCACCAATCCCGGGGCGACCATGATAGATCGTGTCGAACGGATTGATGCGACGATCGAGGCGATGGCGGACGGCGGCTCCGGTTCCGGCATGGGATCGGGCGGCATGGTATCGAAGATCGCGGCCGCACGGATCGCCACGGCTGCCGGTGCGCACCTCGCCATCGTTTCAGGGCACATACCGCACCCTCTCTCCGCCTTCGCCGATAGCGGCCGCGGCACCATATTCGTCGCGGAAAAAACCGCTCCCGCGCGGAAAGCATGGCTGGCGGGTGGCCTGACCGCCAAGGGCGAGATTTATATCGATGCGGGCGCGATGAAGGCGTTGCTCGGCGGCAAGAGCCTTCTCGCCGCCGGTGCCGTCCGGGTCAGCGGCACGTTCCGGCGCGGCGACCTCGTCGCGATCTGCGGCCCGGACGGAAAACCGGTGGCGCGCGGACTTGCCGAATATGATACGCCCGACGCGGAGAAGATCATCGGTCGCCGCAGCGACGCCCTCGCCGCGATCCTTGGCTATGCGCCCCGCGCCGCGCTGGTTCATCGCAACCACATGGCGCTGCTGTGAGCCAGATCGCGATCACCGGCGGCACGGGCTTTGTCGGCAGGAAACTGATCGAACTGGCGGTGAAGGCCGGCCACGAGGTCAGTGCTCTCACACGCCGTCCCCAGCCCGACATCCCGCGCGTCACCTGGATATCGGGTGCGCTCGACACCCCGATCGCGCTGACCAGTCTCGTGCGGGGCGCCGACGCGGTGATCCATGTCGCCGGCGTGGTGAACGCACTGGACCGCGAAGGTTTTGCCGCCGGCAACATCGCCGGCACCCAGGCGGTGGTCGATGCGGCGACCAACGCAGGTGCCCGGCGCTTCATCCATGTTTCCTCGCTCGCCGCCCGCGAGCCGGACCTGTCGAACTATGGGTGGTCGAAGGCAGGCGCCGAGCAAATCGTCGAGGCCTCGGCGCTTGACTGGACGATCGTGCGCCCGACCGGGGTCTATGGCCCCGGTGACATGGAGATGCGCGACATGTTCCGCCTGGCTAAGGTCGGCCTTGCCCTGCTGCCACCGCCGGGCAAAATTTCGGTGGTCGAGGTCGGCGATCTTGCCCGCTTGCTGCTCATCCTGGTCTCGACCGATCCGGGCCGGGTCATCCTGGAGGCGGACGACGGTGTCGAGGGGGGATGGACCCATGACGCCTTCGCCCGCGCGATCGGTGCGGCGGTCGGCCAGCGGGTGCTGCCCCTCGCCTTGCCGAGGGCGTTGCTGTCTCTCGCGGCGAAGGGCGACCGGCTCTTTCGCGGCAGCGAGGCAAAGCTCACCGCCGACCGTGTCGGCTATCTCTGTCATCCCGACTGGACGATCGATCCCGTCCGTCGGCCCGCCCCCTCCTTGTGGCGGGCCGAGGTGCCGACTCCTCGGGGTCTCGCCGCCACCGCCGCGTGGTATCGGTCGAACGGGCTGCTCTGATTCACTGAATACGGTCGCGACCCGAACCAATCTGCGCCGCGGGTCACTGCAATGATCCAGACGCCGAACGTCGCGCATTTGCCAATCATTCGCCGCAATCGCTAGGCAGGGCGAGCAGCGTTTCCTAAGGATATTCGATGACCGACCGCGCACAAGTTTTCGACACCGTCACCGGCCTGATCGAACCTTTCAACAAGAAGGGCGTCTCGCTCAGCGATGCGACTACCTTCCAGGGCGACCTGGAGTGGGACAGCCTGACCGTGATGGATTTCGTCGCCGCGATCGAGGACGAGTTCGAGATCATCATCACGATGAACATGCAGGCCGAGATCGAGACGGTCGGCCAGCTCGTCGATGCGGTGATGAAGCTGAAAGGCTGAACCGATGACAGATTCTGCCCAGACCGCCGACGCCCTGCCGATCGATCCGCCAACGATCGCGCCGGAGCGCGACCTGTTCACCAAGTTCGATCCGCTGATCGCCGAGCGCCAGGCGCTGCTCGACACCGGCGTGCGCGATCCGTTCGCGATCGTGATGGACGAGGTGAAGTCGCCGACCATCGCCATGATCAAGGGCAAGGAGACGATCCTGCTCGGCACCTATAATTATATGGGCATGACGTTCGATCCCGACGTCATCCAGGCGGGCAAGGATGCGCTCGACCAGTACGGATCGGGCACCAACGGCAGCCGCGTGTTCAACGGCACTTTCCGCGACCATGCCGATGTCGAGGTGGCGCTGCGCGAATTCTACGGCACCACCGGCGCGATCGTCTTCTCGACCGGATACCAGGCCAATCTCGGCATGATTTCCGCCCTCGCCGGCAAGGGCGAGTATATCATCCTCGACGCCGACAGCCATGCCTCGATCTATGACGGCTGCGCGATGGGCAATGCCGAGGTCGTTCGCTTCCGCCACAATTCGGTCGAGGATCTCGACAAGCGCCTGGCCCGCCTGCCGGCTGAACCGGGCAAGCTGGTGGTGCTCGAAGGCGTCTATTCGATGATGGGCGACGTCGCGCCGTTGAAGGAGATGGTCGCCGTCGCCAAGAAGCACGGCGCCATGGTGCTGGTCGACGAGGCGCATTCGATGGGCTTTTTCGGCCCGCACGGCCGCGGCGTCTATGAAGACCAGGGGCTTGAGGATCAGGTCGACTTCGTTGTCGGCACCTTCTCCAAATCGGTCGGCACGGTCGGCGGCTTCTGTGTCTCGAACCATCCGAAGTTCGAGATCATGCGCTTCGTCAGCCGCCCCTATATCTTCACGGCCTCGCTACCGCCCTCGGTCGTCGCGACCGCCGCGACCTCGATCCGCAAGCTGATGTACGCCCATAACAAGCGCGCCCATCTCTGGGAGAACAGCAAGCGCCTGCACGGCGGCCTGACCGAGATGGGCTTCAGGCTCGGCACCGCGACGCCGGAATCGGCGATCGTCGCGGTGATCCTGGAGGATCAGACCCAGGCAGTCGCGATGTGGCAGGCCCTCCTCGAAGGCGGCCTCTATGTGAACATGGCGCGCCCGCCCGCGACCCCGGCCGGCACCTATCTCCTCCGCTGCTCGGTCTGTGCCGAGCACAGCGCCGACCAGATCGAAACCATCATCGAGATGTTCCGCACGGCGGGACGAGCCACCGGCGCGATCGGCTGAGCGGAAAAAAGGGCGGCTTTTCAGCGGTCGCGCTTGCGGGTAGAATCCCTGCCGATGAGCGGGAATGAAGGCGAGGCCGTAGCTCCCGGAGAGCCTGGAGGCGCCTGGCGCACCATCATGCTTGTCGTGATGGCGCTGCTGGGTGCGCTGGTGCTTGTCGCCCTGATGCTGACGTTGAACAACGCCAACGCTCAGCGCGACCGGGCGCTCCGCCTCCAGACTCACAGCTTCGAGGTGATGATCCTGGCCCGGACGCTGTCGGGCACGATCTCCGGCTCCGAGGCATCGCTTGGCCGCTACGTCATCAGCGGCGACAAGCTGCTCGGACGGCGCTTCTACGACGAATGGCGTGTGGCCGGACAGCAGATCACCAAGCTCGACCGGGTGACCGACGACAATCCCGAACAGCAGAAACTGACCGACGATCTTCGCCGTGCCTATGAGGTACGCGGCAGGGAATTGTCGCTGATCGCGCTCAGCACCAACTACCACAAGAATGACCAGGCACTCGCTCGCTACTATCAGGCACGCGAAGCCGCCTCGCTCGGCGAGATCAACCGCCTGCTCGACCAGATCATCGCTCATGAACGCTCCCTGCTCGATATGCGCAGCGGCGAAGCATTGAGATCGGTCGCGCAATCGACCGGCGTCGCGCGGGTGCTGGGTGCCTTCGGCATCCTCATCGTACTGGGTGCGATCGTGCTTGGCTGGATGACGGTGCGCGCGCTGGGCGAACGCGCCGTGGCGAATGCGGAGGCGGAGGCCGAACGCCAGCGCGCCGAGGACCTGGAGGCCGCGGTCGCCAAGGCGACAGCCGAACTGCTCGAAAAGGAAGCGCGACTCCGCCAGGTCCAGAAGATGGAGGCAGTCGGCCAGCTTACCGGTGGTATCGCCCATGATTTCAACAATATGCTGGCCGTTGTGCTTGGCGGACTTGAACTGGCGCGGCGCAATGTCGGCGACGCCGAGCAAGCCAGGCGCCATATCGACAATGCCACTGAAGGCGCCAATCGCGCGGCCGTGCTGACCCGTCGCCTGCTCGCTTTCTCCCGCGAAGAAGCGCTGAAGCTGGAGCCGATCGAGCCGGGCACGCTGGTGGCCGGCATGTCCGACCTGCTCGACCGGACCCTGGGCGACGCCATCACCGTTGTCGCACACGATGCCGGGTCGGGCTGGCAGATCCGTGCCGATCGCTACCAGCTCGAAAATGTTATCCTGAACCTGGCGGTCAATGCGCGCGACGCGATGGAAGGGCGCGGCCAACTGACGATTACGACTGAATGTACCACGCTGACCGCGGGCGAGATCGGCACCTGTCCCAGCGGCGACTATGTCACGATCGCGGTGACCGATACCGGCTGCGGTATGACGCCCGAGGTCCTGGAGCGGGTGTTCGAACCGTTCTTCACGACCAAGCCGGTCGGCCAGGGCACCGGCCTGGGCCTGAGCCAGATCTTCGCCTTCGTTCGGCAGGCCGATGGCGAGATCGGTATCGTGTCCGAGCCGGGCCAGGGCACGACCGTAACGCTCTATCTGCCGCGCCATGTCGGCGGCGGCGCCAATGTAGCGCGGCAGGAAGAGCAACCGGTAGCCGGCATATCCGCTGCACTGGACATCCTGGTGGTGGAGGACGACCCCCGGGTGCTCACCTCGACCATGGCGGCGCTGGCCGAGTTGGGCCATCGTCCCCTCGCCTGCGACAACCCTCTCCTCGCGCGCTCCCTGCTCGGTCGGATGGGCAGCATCGACCTGATCGTCTCCGACGTGCTGATGCCGCAACAGACGGGACCGGAGATGATCGCCATGCTGTCGGATGGCTACGCCCATGTCGCGGTGCTGTACGTCACCGGCTATGCCGGCGATGCGAACGAGACGGCGTTCGGCGGGCATCAGGTGCTGCGCAAGCCGTTCACCATCGCCGCGCTCGAGCACGCCATCGCCGCCGCCATGGCCGCGCCGCGCGGCGCCGAACCAAACAGTATCGCAGCAGAGTGATTTGGTAGCTGACGCCGCCCCCCTCCCCCGATATAGCCGCTCGACCGGGCAGTCTCATCCTGCCCTTTCGCAAAGGCTGCCGCCGCTAGCTCCATGAAATCCATCGACCGCTACATGGCCCGGCTGATCGCGGTGCCGCTGTTCTCGACCCTCATCATCTCCGCGATGCTGCTGGTGCTCGATCGCATGCTGAAACTGTTCGATTTCGTCGCCACCGAAGGCGGCCCGGTCAACGTCGTCTGGAAGATGCTGGCCAACCTGCTGCCCGAATATCTCGGGCTCGGCATTCCGATCGGCCTGATGCTGGGCATCCTGCTCGCTTTCCGCAAGCTCGCCACCACATCGGAACTCGATGTGCTTCGCGCGGTCGGGATGAGCTATACGCGGCTCCTTCGCGTACCATACATGTTCGCCATCGGGCTCGCCGCGGTAAACCTCGCCATTGTTGGCTTCGTTCAGCCCGACGCGCGGTATGCCTATGAGAAATTGCGGTTCGAACTGCGCACCGGTGCCCTTGGGGCGTCGATCAAGGTGGGCGAGTTCACCCATTTCGGCGACAAGATGACCATCCGTATCGAACAGAGCCGCGAACAGGGCCGCAAGCTTTCGGGCATCTTCGTGCACATGGTCGACAAGAAGGGCGGCGATTACGCGGTCACGGCTGACCACGGCCAGTTCTTCGCGACGGATAATCCGGACGAGATCGTCTTCCGGCTGACCAACGGCACGCTGGTACGCAACGAACCTGGCGTCGCGCTTCCCCGCGTGCTGACCTTCAGCCTGCACGACCTGCCGATCGCCCTGCCCAAATACGAGAATTTCCGCCAGCGCGAGGGCCGTTACGAACTGACCTTGCCTGAGCTTGCGCGGATCGGCGGCAACAGCAATTCGTCCGAGGAACTGCGGGACACCAGCCGCGCCGCGTTCCATTTCCGCATCGTCGAGGTGGCGACGATGTTCCTGCTGCCCCTGCTCGCCCTGTCGCTGGGCGTGCCGCCCAAGCGATCGACCTCGGCGCTGGGCGTATTCCTCTCGATCGTGATGATCGTGACCTATCACAAGGTGAACGAATATGCCCGGGACATCGGCGGCATGGGCAAGGTCGATCCGTTGATCGCCCTGTGGAGTCCTTTCATCGTCTTCTCCGTGCTGATTTTCTGGATGTACTACACGATCGCCTATGTGCCCGGCGGCCAGCCGATCGGCACACTCGAACGGTTCTTCTCCAAGGGCGCAAAGATGGTCGGCCGCTGGTTGCCCGGCGCGCGTCCGAAACAGGATGAGGCCGAGGAGGCCACGGCATGATCGCGCTGCAGCTTTTCCCTTCGCGTACCGTGTCGCTGTACATGGGCCGGATGTTCCTGGTGCGGACCTTCGCGATCCTCGCGGCGCTGGTGCTGGTGCTCCAGGCGCTCGATCTGCTCAGCGAATCCGGTCGGATCCTTGCCTATGCGGGCAATGGCGACGCTGAAATCTGGCGCTATGTCGGGCTGCGCACACCGGAGATCATCGCACGCTTCCTGCCCTTCTCCGTGCTGCTCGGCACGATCATCACCTTGACGACGATGAACCAGAACAGCGAGATCGTCGCGCTGAAGGCATCCGGTCTCTCCGCCCATCAGGTGCTGGCGCCGCTCATCGTCGCCAGCCTGGGCGTCGCGGTCATCTCCTTCACCTTCAACGATCGAATCGTGGCGCGCGCGACCGCAACGCTGGATCAGTGGCAAAAGGCGGAATATGCCCCGGTGCCGATCGATCGCGGGGATCGGTCGAACGTATGGGTGCGCGATGGCGACGATCTGATCGAGGTCGGCCAGATCAAGGGTCGTGGCGACGCCGCAATCCTCCGCAACATCACGCTGTACGATCGCGAAGGCGGAAACCTGATCGGCGTCGTCAGCGCACCGAACGGCAAGCGGGATGGCGATGGCTGGCGGATCGGGCCCGCCAGCCGCTTCGACGTGAAGACCGGCAAGACGGCCCCGCTCGGCGCGGTCGCGGTCGCCAGGGGCGTACGCCCCGACCAGTTCACCCTTGCCACCGTCGACCCCGACGGCCTTTCGTTCGGCGCGCTTCAATCGGCGATCTCGGACCTATCCGATGCTGGCCGCCCGACCAAGGCGCTCGAGGGGTCCTTGTGGCACAAATTGTCGGGACCGCTGTCTTCGGTACTGATGCCGCTGCTGGGCGCGGTGGCGGCCTTCGGTCTGGCCCGATCGGGCCGTCTGTTCATTCGCGCGGTGATCGGCATGGCGCTTGGCTTCGCCTATTTCGTGGCCGACAATTTCGCGCTGGCGATGGGTAATCTGGGCGCCTACCCGCCCTTCCTCGCCGCCTGGGCGCCGTTCCTGCTGTTCTTCCTGATCGGCGAAGCAGTCCTGGTCCGCACCGAGGAATGATCGATCACGCGGCGCGGCGGCCCATCGTGCTGCGCACCAGGCGATCGACCAGGCCCGGCAGACCCGGATAGCTC
Source organism: Sphingomonas sp. QA11 (assembly GCF_028473665.1). GTDB lineage: Bacteria > Pseudomonadota > Alphaproteobacteria > Sphingomonadales > Sphingomonadaceae > Sphingomonas > Sphingomonas phytovorans. The sequence continues at coordinate 2,536,887 of NZ_CP098774.1, forward strand.
GCCTTGTGATAGGGCGACTGCTCGTCCACCGCAGCGGACAGGCGGCGATGCGCCTCCGCCAGGGCATGATAGGGCACGCCCGGCAGCAGGTGGTGCAGGGCGTGATAGCGCAGGCCGACCGGCGCCCACAGCACTGGCAACAGGGCCGGCGGCGGCACATTGACGCTGTCGAGATACTGCGCGGTGACGGTCATCGGCTCGCCTTCATTCTCCCACAGATGCGCGACCAGCGTCCGCACCTGGTTGAGGATGGCGACCCCGGACGTGATCACCAGGAAGATCAGCAGGGCACGCAGCGGAATAACGCCCGTCGCGGTCAGCGTCAGCAGCGCGATCGCCCATAGGCTGGTCGCGGCTTCCATCCGGCGCCAGTGCGTCTTGAACGCTCCCTCCGGCGGACGACGGCGGAAGGACGGGTTGATCGACAGGCTCGAATAACGCTCGTCGAGCACCCTGCGCATCCCGGGGAACAGCAAGGACAAGGGTGCCAGCACCGCGAAGCGCAGCAGCAGCGCAACCGGCGCGAGCAGCGAGGTGACGACGAACAGCGGCAGCGTCCAGGGCTTCATCAGCGCGAGCGGCAGATATTCGGGGTCCTCCACCGTGCCATAGCGCGTGCGTGCGTGGTGGAGATTGTGCACGCCCTCATACATGAAGGACGGCACCATCATCGGAATGCCGGCGATCAGGTTCCAGCCGAGACGGAAGCCGGGCAGCGCCGAATGCTTGATATGGGTGATCTCGTGGATGAAGCTGTCGGCACGGTACAGCGCAAGGATCGCCACGACGCCCGCCACAAGCGCCCAGCCGGTCGAGGGGGCGAGAATCGCCCCCGCCAGCGCCGCATAGCCGACCACAGCCGAAAGAATCAGATCGATCCAGTAGATGATGGGCTTTGGCGCATTCAGGTCGCGCGTCAGCTCCGCGGCGGTGCGCAGCATCGCCTTGTCATCGGCGATACGCTCCCGCGCGGTCCGCAGGACGGTGCTCGGGGTCGACGCGGTCTCGCGCCGATCGAAGGCAAGCGATGTGTTCATGGTTCCCGGCATTGCCGAAAGATAGTGGCTATATGGTGGCAGCAACAGGGTATGCCGTTAGCCTAGATGGCCCCGCGACGCTTGACAGGAGTGCGCTTGACAGGTTGGTCAGCAGGCGGGAGTGCGCATCACCCTACCAGAGAGGCTCGTCGTCTTGGATACCACGCACTCGCTTTCGATCCGACCGATCAGCAGCAAGGCCGATCGCAAGAAATTCGTCGACCTGCCCTTCCGGCTCTACAAGGACGATCCCAACTGGGTACCGCCGTTGAAGAGCGAGGCGCTCGGCCTGATCACACCGGAAAAGAATGGCTGGTTCAGCCATGCCGAGGCGCAGTTGTTCCTGGCGGAGCGCGGCGGGCGCGTCGTCGGTCGCATCTCGGCCCATATCGACACGCTCGCGCTGACCATGCCGGCCGAACAGGGCTTCGGGCCAGGCTGCGGCCAGTTCGGCCTGTTCGATGCGGAGGATGCCAATACCGCCCAGGCACTGATCAACGCGGCCGAAGGCTGGCTGCGCAACAAGGGCATGGCCAAGGTGCTCGGGCCGATCAGCATGTCGATCTGGGAAGAGCCGGGCCTGCTGATCCAGGGCTATGATCATGCACCGACGATCATGATGGGCCATGCCAAACCTGAATATCGCGGCTGGATCGAGGGCGCTGGCTATACCCATGCCAAGACGCTCTACACCTATGACCTCGATATCACGCAGGAATTCCCGCCGATCGTGAAGCGGATCATCCAGTCGGGCGAGAAGAACCCCCGCATCCGTATACGCGAAGTCGACAAGACGAAGTTCGACGAGGAAGCAGCGGTCATCCTCGCCATCCTGAACGATGCCTGGTCGGACAATTGGGGCTTCGTCCCCCTCACCCCGCCGGAAATCGCCGACGTCGGCGTGAAGCTGAAGCCGATCGTGTTCAACGACCTGATCCGCATCGCCGAACTCGACGGCCGGCCGGTCGCCTTCATGATCACGCTTCCCGACCTGAATGAGGCGATCAAGCCGCTCAACGGCAATCTCCTCCCGTTCGGCTGGGCCAAACTGCTGTTGTGGCTGCGCAAGCCCAAGGTACGCACCATGCGCGTGCCGTTGATGGGGGTGCTGAAGGAACTGCAATCATCGCGCATGGCAAGCCAACTCGCCTTCATGATGATCGAATATATCCGCAAGGCGGCGGTGGCCAATTACGGGTCGGCTCGCGGCGAGATCGGCTGGGTGCTCGACGACAATCAGGGCATGAACGCCATCGCCGAGACGATCCAGAGCAAGATCAACAAGACTTACGAGATCTACCAGAAGGCGCTGTGATCCCGGGGGCTCGCGGCGGCTCACCCAGGAGCCGCCGCGCAAGGTCCCTCACTTGGCGGTCGGGTCGAAGCCAAGCGCCAGCCATTCAGTCCGCGTGCGGCAGATCTTCTTGGGCACGCGCGAACCGGTAGCGGCCTCGACCACGCAGAATTTCTTCTTCGACGCAGCCGCATCGGCGGACGCATTCGTGGTGGTGTCGGGCCGTCCGTCAGCAGCCTGGGCCATGACGGGGATGGTCACCAGCGCCACAAGGCCAGCAGCAGCAAGGATCTTGAAGGTCATGATGGGGTCTCTCCGGTTATGCGGATCAACACCGATTGCTCCGCATCTGTGTTACTGCATTAGTCATGCCAAACAGTAGAATCCTTTGATTTCAACTGCTTTGCGGAAGCTGCGAGTGTCCCGCCGTCGCTAGGTTGACCGATATCGGGTAGTTCACGCCGATTGTTGGGAAATGTCACCGCGCTTTCAGAAGCGGTGTGAAACCCCGGCGTACAGTTCGGCATCGGGCGCATCGCGATTGAGGCCGACCGCCGTGCCGATATCCAGTTGCCAGTCGCCGCGACGCATCCAGGCGACCGATACGGACGCAAGCGACTGTGTGGTACGGCCTGACGGGTCCTCGTCCCGAAGTTCCTGAAACTCGATCGTGCCGTTGACCGTGTCGCTGATCCCCACGCCAAGGCCGACCGTCCCGCTGACCGCGAAGTGGCGCCCCACGCCATCCTGATTCACGGCGGCATCGGCCTCGGGCGTGAATTGCAGGCTCAGCTTGCGTCCGAGATCGACGCTGAGCGGCACCATTACCCCGGCGCCCCAATCACCCGCACCGATCGGCGCGCGTCCCACCGGAATTGTGACGAAGGGTTCAACGGCCACCGAGAAACCGCTGCCGTCAGGGTGATGGAGATTGGCCTTTAAACCCAGCAGCGCGTCCCCCGCCCGATCGGCGCTCTCGACGCCGCCGGAACTCTTGTCGCGGGTCCGGCTGTGGCCGAACGAGGTCAAGCCGACCTCGGCCTCGATCGAATCGGTCAGGCCGACCCGCACCAATATATCCCCGATCAGGATCGTATCGGTGCGTGACTCTGCCGTATCCGCGCGTGTCCAGTCGGCCAGTCCGACTTCGACCGAGACATGCCCCGGGGCGATCGTACAGGGAGGCGTGTCAAGTCCGGGACGCGCCGGGCAATAATCACGATCCTCGGCATAGGCAGCACCCGGAAGCAACAGAAGCGCCGCTGCCAGCCGCTTCATGCGGGCCCTGTCCCGAGACCGACCTCAAGAGGGCCGGAAGCCATTTGCTACCGCAACCGCACCCAGGTGGGGGCATGGTCGCTCGCCTTTTCCCGGCCGCGATATTCCTTGTCGACGCCGGCATCGGCCAGCCGGTCGGCCGCCATCGGGCTCAGCAGCAGGTGATCGATCCGGAAGCCCGCGTCGCGCTGCCAGGCGCCGGCCTGATAGTCCCAGAAGGTCCACACCCCACCCTTGGGGTGGCGGGTGCGCAATGCGTCGGTCCAGCCCTGCGCGACCAACCCGCGATAGCCCGACCGGCTCTCCGGCTGCATCAGCGCATCATCAGCCATCGCGCGGACGGAGAAGGTGTCGTCGTCATTCGGAATGACGTTGTAGTCGCCGGCTAGCACTACCGGCTTCTCCTCGGCGAGCAGCGCGCGCGCGCGATCGGACAGCCGTTCGATCCATTTGAGCTTATAGTCGAATTTCGGGCCCGGCTGGGGATTGCCGTTGGGCAGATAGATCGACGCGATCACCACCCCGTCGACCTCGGCCTCAAGGTATCGGCTATGCTCGTCATCCGGATCGCCGGCAAGCCCGCGCTGCCGCTCGACCGGGTCGGCGCCCCTGGCAAGAACCGCGACACCGTTGAAGCCCTTCTGCCCGTGCCACACCGTGCCATAGCCGGCCGCGCGGATGTCAGCCTCGGGGAAAGTCTCGTCGCTAGATTTCAGCTCCTGCAGGCACACCACGTCGGGCGCCTGCTCGGCGAGATACTCAAGCAGGCGCGGCAGGCGCGCCTTGATGCCGTTGACGTTGTAAGTGACGATTCTCACAAGGTTCAGACCGAGAAACTGGAGCCGCAGCCGCAGCCAGACGCGGCGTTGGGGTTCGTCACCTTGAACGCGGCACCACCCAGATCCTCGACATAATCGACCGCTGAACCGCGCACCAGATCGAGGCTGATCGAATCGACGACCAGCTTCACGCCGTGATTCTCGGCGACCGCGTCATCGTCCTCGACCGAGTCGGCAAAGCCGAACTTGTACTGGAACCCGGAGCATCCCCCGCCATCGACGGAAAGACGAAGGATCGCGGGCTTGCCCTGCTTTTCCGCTATCGTCGCGACGCGGGCGGCGGCTGAATCGGTGAGCGCGATCTCGGGAGCTGTTACGGTGGCCATGACTGGCAGATAGGCGTTCCCGGGATCATCGGCAACCGATGCCCGGGCTTTCACGGATCAGTCGGCGGCGGCCGGACCACCTACCGAAACCTGAGTCGTCTTCAGCGCGCGATCCTGCACCGCGAGCAGATAGTCGGCGGTCTGCAGGAACGGGATCGGGTTCACGGCATGGCCGTCGATGCGGACCTCATAGTGAAGATGCGGGCCGGTCGAACGGCCGGTGGAACCCATCAGGGCGATCAGCTGACCGCGATGCACGCGGGTGAACGGCGCGACGAGGATCTTGGAGAGATGGCCGTAACGGGTTTGGATGCCCTTGCCATGGTTGATCTCGACCATGTTGCCATAACCACCTGCGCGCTCGGCGCGATCGATGATGCCGTCGGCGGTGGCGTAGATCGGCGTTCCCATCGGGCCGGGGATATCCACGCCCGCGTGCATCGCGGCAGTGCCGCGGAACGGGTCGGCGCGGACGCCGTAGTTGCTGGTGAAGGCTAGGCGCTCGACCGGCTGGGCGGAAGGGATCGCGATCACGCCCTGCTCGAGCGAATCGAGCTTCTTCCAGGTCATGAACAGCGAGCGGAACTGCATGTCGGCGCGAAGATCGGCTTCGGCCTCGGCACTGTCGGCGGCCTCGAACGGACCGCCCATCGCGGCCATGCGCGGCGCGAAACGCTCCGGTGCGATGCCCAGCTTGCGAACATGGGCGACCGTCAGCGCGTAACGCTGCTCGGCGGCTTGGCGTGCCTTGACCGCCATCGCAACCTGGCGCTGCTCGACCTTCTTGAGCGGCGCGAGCACATCGGCAGCGATCTTGTCGGCATGGCTGTTCACCGTCGGCGCAACGAGCGTCAGGGAGCGGGGATCGCCCTTGCCCGAGATGACGGCGGAGATCAGCGCCTGGCGCTGCTCAACGCGGGTGGCATGGGCCTTGGCCGCCTGCTTGATGGTTTCGACATCGGCCTGCATCGCGGCGACCTTCGCCTGCATCTGCGCGACCTTGGCTTCGGGCGACAGCGGGGCATCGACGATGCCGCTCATGGCGACCGCACCAACCGCCGCCTGGGCGACGCCGTAGGCGGAAAAGCACAGGGTGATCCCGGCGACGCCGGCCATCAGCGCCTGGGTGCGCCCCCCGACGCTGAAGCGGCGCAAGTCACGACCGTCGTGAAAAATAAAATCCCGGGTGGTGAAGTGCGTCTTCAGCCGCGACACAAACTGCGCGCTCGACGCGATGGAAATTTTGCTCATCAATCCCCGGCGACCATGAATGCGATTGCCGGAAATCCAGCGCCCGCCCCTAAGTGTCCTGGTCGCAGCCCCTCCACGTCCTGGACGTGTCGCAATTGGCCTAATTTTTCAGGAAGGGGCAAGCGCGCCGTAATATTCTAGCGTCAGACCGGCTGAGTCGCGCGCCGAGTCGTTGAACGGCGGCTTAATCATTCCCCGAAAATATCGCTCGACCAGCGACCGCCAGTGCGATTCGGGCGTGAATCCCTTGGCGGCGCAGGCAAATTCGAACCAGACGGTGCCAGCGCGGACATGCCGTATTTCGTCGGTCAGGATGCGCTGGAGCATGCGCGCGCTCGGTTCGTCCTGCGCCGATCTGAAGCGCAGGATCGTCTCCGGCGTCACGTCCAGCCCACGTGCCTCAAGCACCATCGGCACGACCGCGAGACGGGCCATCGGATCATGGGCTGTCGCGGTCGCCGATTCCCACAGGCCGTCATGCGCCGGCATCGCGCCATAGTGACTGCCCAGCATGCGCAACCGCCGGTCGAGCAGCGCGAAATGCATCGCTTCATCCGCGCCGACCCCAATCCAGTCGTCGGTGAAACCGCGCGGAAAATCGCCACCGAACCGTCCGACCATGTCGAAGGCGAGATCGATCGCGACGAATTCGATATGCGCCAGCGCGTGGAGCAGCGCGATCCGCCCGCGTTCCGAGCCGCCCTTGCCGCGCCGGGGCATCTCGTGCGGCGGCAGCAATTCGGGCGAGGCCGGCCGCACCGGGCGATCGGGCATGGCGACGCCGAACTCATGCGTCAGCAGCCCGCGCCGCCACGCCCGCGCCGCCGCCCGGGCGGCACGAATCTTCGCCGCGGGGTCGCCCGTTTCCAGTACGCCCCGCGCCGCCTCCGCGATGCTCGTGCCGATGATCAGTCTAGCTCCTTCAGCGCCTCGAGCACGTCGATCACGTGCCCTGGCACCCGCACGCGCCGCCAGATACGCACCAAGCTGCCCTTCGCATCGAACAAGAAGGTCGACCGGTCGATCCCCATATAGGTCTTGCCGTACAACTGCTTCTGCACCCAGACGTCGAACGCCTCCATGGCACGATTCTGGTCGTCGGTCGCAAGCGGCACGGTCAGGTCGTATTTGTCGATGAACTTCTGATGCTTGGCCGGTGTGTCGCGCGACACGCCGAGAACCTCGACACCCCGTGCCTGGAATTCGGGATAATGCTGGCTGAAATCCTGCGCCTCGCGGGTGCAGCCGGACGTGTCGTCCTTCGGATAGAAATACAGGACGAGCGGCTTGCCGAGATAGTCGCGCAGGTTGATCCTGCCGCCGCTCGGCGTGGTCAGGTCCACGTCCGGAAGCTTGCCGCCCTCTTCGATACCCGCCGCCATCGTCCGTCTCCCGTCATCCCTGCTTTCCGGCACCGGCCACCGCCGCCCAGAAATCGGAAACCTCCTGCCGGGTCGACGCGAACGACGCAACCACCGCCTCCCAATCAGCGACGTCGAGCGCGCGGGCGATCAGGTTGCGGGTGGCCTGCGCCGGGGGCTGCGCGTCGGGCGCGACCAGCCGAAGCGTCACCAGCAGCCGAGTCAGGAACTCCTGCGCGGCGGCGATAGGCGAAGGCGCCAGCCCGGCCGAAACAAGCTCGCGGATCGCGGCGCCGAGATGCGGGTCAAGCCCGGCATGCCGGGTGAGCTGCACGACATGCACCGCGAATTCCAGGTCGACGAGGCCGCCGGGCGACAGCTTGGCGTCAAGCGGCCCTGCCGGCGGCTTGTGCGCCGCCATTTCCGCCCGCATCCCGATCGCATCGGCGACCACGTCGCGCATCGGCCTGTCTCCGCGCAGCACCGCATCGATCACCGCCTGGGTCGCCGCCCGTGCCTCCGCTGAACCGAACACCGGCCGCGCGCGGGTCAGCGCCATATGCTCCCAGGTCCAGGCATCCTCGCGCTGGTAGCGCGCGAACCCGTCGAGAGAGACGACCAGCGGCCCCTGCGTGCCTGAAGGCCGCAGCCGCGTGTCGATGTCGTACAATGGCCCGGAAGCAGTCGGCGCTGACAGCGCACCGCTCACACGCTGCGCGAGGCGGTTATAATAAAGCACTGCACCCAAAGGCTTTTCACCATCGGATTCAGCCATGTAATCGCCGGTAAAAAGATAGATCAGGTCAAGGTCGGAGGCATGAGTCAACGCTCCGCCACCCATCCGCCCCAGCGCCAGGATGACCAGTTCGCTCCCCGGCACCGTGCCATGCTTGAGCGTGAATTCGGCCACCGTCGCTTCGGCGAGCACGACGATCGCCGCCTCCGCCACCCGTGCATAACCAGCCGACACCTCGAGCGGATCGCTGACCCCCGCGACGATCTGCGTGCCAAGCGCGAACCTCTTCTCGCCGACGACGCGCCGGACATGGTCAAGCCGGGCCTGATAGTCGCCGCCTTCACCGCGCATTTCATCGGCGATGGCCGCGACCGATCCGACCGGATCGAGTGCACTGGCATCGATCAGCCCGTCGAACAGTTCGGGCCTGCGCCCCAGCGCCTCGGCAAGGGTCGGGGTATGGCTCAGGATCGCGCCGAGCAGCCGTGCCAGTACTGGCCGCGCTTCGAGCAGGCGGAAGAAATTGATCGCGCTCGACAGTTTCGCCAGCATGACGTCGAGCCGCACGATCGCCCCTTGCGGGTCAGGCGCCCTGGCCAGCGCCTCGATCAGCCCGGGCAGCACCGCCTCGAGCGCTTCGCGTGCCGCGGGGCTGCGCAGCGCCGGATAGGTGCCCCCGCGCCATTGCTCGATCCTGCGCGCCGCCGCAGGCGGATCGGCAAAGCCTGCCGTGCGGAGCTGCTCCTCCAGATGTTCCCCGTCCTGCGACAGCGCGCCTTCATCGTCGGGATCGAGCGAATCATAAGTCCGCGCGGTCGAATCGACATAGGGGCGCAGCAGCTCGAGCAGCGTCGCACTATCGGTGACGCCATGAAGTCGCGCCAGTCCATCGAGCGCCGCCCCGGTCGGCAGGTGGTGCGCCTGCCGGTCATCGACCATCTGGACCCGGTGCTCGATCGTCCTGAACAGGGTATAGGCAGCGGTCATCGCCTCCGCCTCCCCCGCCGCGATCCATCCCGCCTCCGCCAGTCGCGCCAGCGCGTCACGTGTCGCCGGCGCCCGCAGCGACGGATCACGCCCGCCATGGATCAACTGGTGGATCTGCGCGAAGAACTCGATCTCGCGGATTCCGCCACGGCCGCGCTTGAGGTCGAAGCCAGGGCCGAAAACCTGGCCCTGCGCATGATGGTCGCGGATTCGCCGCGAGATGCCCCTGATCTCGCCGATCGCGCCGAAATCGAGCGCACGACGCCAGATGAACGGCCTGATCGTCTCGAGGAAGCGCGCGCCCAGGGCCAGATCCCCGGCCGCTGCCCTGGCTCGGATGAAGGCGGCGCGTTCCCAGGGCAGCGCCAGCGATTCATAATAGGAAATGGCGGCGTCGACCGGCAGTACGATCGGCGTCACTTCGGGTGACGGCCGCAGTCTCAGGTCGACACGCAGGACATAACCATCGCCGTCGCGGGCCTGCAGGATCTCGACCACCCGGCGTCCGATCCTGACCGCGGCCTCCTCCGGCTCCTCGCGCGGCCTGCATGGCAGGGTTTCGGGGTCGAAGAGGAGGATCGGATCGATATCCGACGAATAGTTCAGCTCGTGGCTGCCCTGCTTGCCGAGGGCGATGGCGGCGAAGCCGGCCGGCTGCGCTCCCGGCGTCCGCTCCGCGATCGCCGCGACGATCGCCGTGTCGAGCGCGCGGTCGGCAAAATCGGACAGCGCGGCGGTGACGGCGGTAAGATCATAAGCGCCCGCCAGGTCTCCCGCCGCGACAAGCAACGCCAGCCGCCGCCGCTCCAGCCGCAGCCGGCGCATTACCGGCATATCGGGGTCGTCGATCGGCACGGCCGAAAGTAGTGGCAGCCTCCCCTGCTCAAGCTGGGCCGCGAGCGCCGGCTCGCGATCGAGCAACAACGTCAGAAAGGGCGATTCACCCCGTGCGCGACGCACCGCATCCTTGATCAACTCTTCGGAATACGTGTCAGCCATTCAACAACCATTGACGATCCCGCCAATTAACCCAGTCTCGCAAGCAACGAATTCGGTTGCTCGTTCGTTCTTGGTTCATGTCAAACAAGATCACGCCCTCCCTGGAAGATGCCGTGCCTCAAGCGTACATCGTCGCCACACCTCGGACGAGCGACATGATCAGCGGAGCACTTTTCGCAGCTTTCGGACGCCAAGACGCCAGGGTGGATGACTTTACCGCATTGCTCCGCCAGATCGACATCGCCGACCGGGACAGTCATTCCCGTTAGAATTCGGACGTAGAGAGATCAATCGCCGCGGTCGCGGCTGAGATCCTCGACCTCGCCCATGATCGAATCCAGCGCCGTCATGCCCGGCTCGTTGCTGTGCGTGCGCCGCGACGGGAGCGAGTTGTCGTTCATGATCGTCTCAAGCGCGACTCGGCCACGCGCCACCCGGCTCTTGATCGTGCCGACAGCGACGCCGCAGATTTCGGCCGCTTCCTCATAGGCAAAGCCGCCCGCGCCGACCAGGATCAGCGCCTCGCGCTGCGGTTGCGGCAGATGGAGCAGCGCGCGCTGCATGTCGCCAAGCTCGACGTGCCGGTCCTGGCTCGCCGGGGCGGCAAGGATCCGGTCGGCGACCAGATCGTCCCATTCGCCCTTGAAGCGCGCACGGCGCATCTGGGAGAGATAGAGGTTGCGCAGGATGATGAAGGTCCAGGCGCGCATGTTCGTGCCGGCCTGGAAGCGCAATCGCGCCGCCCATGCCTTCATCAGCGTCTCCTGGACCAGATCGTCAGCGAGATCGCGATTGCCCGACAGCGACCGCCCGAAGGCGCGCAGATGCGGAATTACCTGCGCCAGTTGCGTCTTGAACTCGGAATCGGACAGGGCGACATGCTCCACCGGCTCGGGCGGCGTATCCTCGTCGTCAGTCTCGAAGGCGTCGGTCATGAACATCCGTTTCGTGTTCCAGGAAGCGAACATGGGGGTGGACTCAAGTCAAGTCCACCATACCGTGCGTTTTCGTCCACGTGTTTGATTAGCGGAGAAGCAGGACCGCGAAGATCACGATCACCAGCACCAGCGAGATGCCCAATATATATCGGGTCATATGCGGCGCGGCGCCTGCCCGCGCCTGCTCGCCGCTCAGATGTGCCGGTTCTTCTGGATTTGCCATTTGCCTATAACCCCCGAGCATTGTTTTGGGTCCGTACCAGATGGAACTCCAAATGCCGGGGGCTGGCCAAAAGTTCCCGTCAGAGTGCGGGAACTGTCGCTGAATCGAAGAACAATGCCTGGCTGATCGCCGCTTTCACCGTCGATCGCTGGAACGGTTTGGTGATCAGGAAGGTCGGTTCGGGCCGCTCGCCGGTCAGCAGGCGTTCCGGGAAAGCGGTGATGAAGATCACCGGCACCTGGAACTCGGCAAGGATGTCCTTCACCGCGTCGATGCCCGAGCTGTCGTCGGCAAGCTGGATGTCCGCGAGCACGAGGCCGGGACGATCCTCCATCGCCAGCGCGACCGCCTCGTCGCGGGTCACGGCGACGCCGGTGACGTCATGGCCCAGATCGCGCACGATCGTTTCTATATCCATCGCGATGATCGGCTCGTCCTCGATGATCAGCACTCGCGCGCGCGTCTGCTTCTCGATCTCGGCCAGCGCTTCGTTGACCAAAGCGTCGACCTCGCCCGGCTCGACCTCGATCAGATAGGCGGCGTCTTCCGGCGTGAAGCCTTCCATCGCGGTGAGCAGCAGCGCCTGGCGCGACAGCGGGGTCATCCGGGCAAGGCGTGCCCGGGCGATCGCCTCCTGACTGCTGCTGGCATCGGCCCCCGCATTCTCGGGCGTCTCGTCATAGTTGGTCGATCCCCAGATCGCCTGGAACGTCCGATAGAGACCAAGCCGCGGGTCGACGTCGCGCGGGAATTCCGCAGGCGCGGCGACGATCGCTTCGAGCGTCGCGCGCACATAGCGGTCGCCGTGCTGCTGGCTGCCGGTCAGCGCCCGGCCATAGCGGCGAAGGAAAGGAAGGTGGGGGGCAAGCTGCTGTCCAAGCGACATGGCTGTCGGGGTCTCCTCCAAGAAAAACGCCAGGGTCTGACGGGGGTCCTTGTGGAAGCGGCCCCCCGCCTTTGCAACGCGTTTCGATAGCCCGAGCGAAGGTGCCGGGCTTTTTCACATCGAACAGGGAACTATCGACGCGATCTTTGGTTTCATGCATTCGTCGCGGATTGTATGCGCGATATGCCCGGCCGTTTTCCTCGGCCGGGTTTCTCGATATGCCCGGTTTATACACCGGATGCTCAAGGGGGACGATTTTGCGTTCGGGCGACGAGTCTTCGAAAAAACCGCGAGCCACAAAGGCGACCAGGGTCCAGAGCAAGGACCGTGATATGGGTGCAGCATTGCGCACCGTGTATCAGAAGACGGTGGACGAGACGATTCCGCCCGAAATGCTCGACCTCCTGAGCAAGCTCGACTGAGCAGGCTCATGGCGGATTCCGCCGCCGGGCCCCAGGCTCCGGCCCGAAACCAGAAATTCGTCGCGCAGATCCCGACCGGCGCCAAGATCTTCCTGATCCTGAGCGCGGCGTTGCTGCCGCTTGCCATCATCGCCTTCTTCGCTTCGCTGAAGACCACTCAGACCGCGGACGAAACTGCCCGGGCACAGCTCCGCCTCGCTTCCGCCGAAAGCGCCCGAAAGCTGGCCATCGAGCTGGTCGGGGACATGACCGCGCTCCGTGTCGCCCTGAACGCCCTCGACATCGACAATGGCGATGCGCCCAGCTGTGCCCGCGCGCAGGGCGTCTTCGCGCAGCAGGCGGTCAGCGGCACGCGCTTCGTCATCAGGGATCGCCGCGCCCGGACCTTGTGCGGCGCGGATTTCCCGCGCGATCTGGCGCGGGTGCCGGCCAACACCGAACCCATCGCCGCCCGGGTCGTCCCGGGTCGCGGCCTGCTCCTCTCCATCGCCGGCGCCAGCGGCACCACCGCGACCGCATTCTTTCCCTCCGGCTTCCTCGCCGAAACAGGCAAGCCAAGCGATTTCGCACCACCCTATGAAGCCGTGCTGACACATGGGGAAGGCTCACTGCCCCTGACTCAACTTCCGCCTCGCAGCGCGCTGGAACGGCGCGAGACGATGCGAACCTCGCTCGGCCTTGGCGGTCTGGCGCTGCAGACGAGCGTGCGCAGCGCGCCGATCACGTCGCCCCTCCTTATCGCGATGCTGCTGCCGATTCTGATGTGGGCGGCCGCGGCGGGCATCGGCTGGTTCGTCGTTGACCGGTTGCTGATCCGTCCACTCCGCCGACTGCGGACAAGCGTCGCCGCCTATGTACCCGGCGAGGAGATCGACCCGGCCGAAGTCCGCGCCCTCCCCGCACAGGAAATTCGGGAGCTGGGCGACACTTTCCGCATGATCAGCCGGACGGTCGCCGAGCACGAGGCCGGCCTGGCCGAGGGCCTGGTGCGCCAGACCCGGCTTACGCGCGAGGTCCATCACCGCGTGAAGAACAATCTCCAGGTCATTTCGAGCCTGATCAATTTCCATGCCCGCGGTGCACGCAGCAAGGAAGCGACCGCCGCCTATTCCTCGATCCAGCGTCGGGTCGACGCACTCGCGGTCGTCCATCGCCACCATTTCGCCGAGCTCGAGGAGAATCGCGGCCTCTCCCTCCGATCCGTGATCGGCGAGCTTGCCTCGAACATCCGTGCGACAGCGCCGGAAGGGTCTTCGCAGCTCGGCATTGCGATCGATATCGATCCGTTCCTGGTCAACCAGGACGTCGCGATCGCGGTTGCCTTCCTGATCACCGAAATCGTCGAGCTGGCGATGACCTCCAATCCGGTCGCGCAGATCCGTATCTCGGTGAAGCCGGGCGAGACGCAGGATCGCGCCGTGCTGCGGGTCAATTCCCCCGCCCTGGTCGACGGAGACGACCTGCGCAAGGTCGTCGAGGAACGCTATGGCCGCGTGATGGAAGGCCTGTCGCGCCAGTTGCGCTCAAGGCTGCATCACGACCCGCTGGTCGGCGCCTACGAGATTTCGATCGCCGTCACCGGGCGTGACTGATTCAAGCGATTCTAAAGAATCGAAAAAAATTCGAAAACCCTGGAACCGGTCAGCGAAAGCTACGTTCTTAGCTTCGGATAGTGAATTTATGCCCCCCCGCTCTCGCTATCCAAGACATGGGCCCGAAAGCGTCAACCCTCCCCCCCGGTGGCGCTCTCGGGCCCAAATTCTTTTTTGGCTCAAGGATATTGCGCCGCTCCTTCCACGGAACGAACGCGACCGCCGATCATTGAATCGTCGGCATCTCAGGAGATATTCCATGCGTAAGCTCGTTGGACTGGCCCTCGTCGCCGGAGCGCTGATGATCAGCGCCTGCAACACCGTCGAAGGCATGGGCAAGGATGTGTCCTCGGCCGGCAGCACCGTCGCCAAGACGGCTGACCAAGCCAAATAGGCAGCCCTTTTCCTTCAGGCACACCCGGGCCCTCTCCCGCAAGGGAGGGGGCTTTTCTTATTCGGTCTCGGGAGTTTCCACCGGCAGCTTCGAGCGTCTCCGCTCGGTGAACCAGATGCCGATCAGCGCCAGTTCGTAGAGCAGGCACAGAGGAATCGCGAGCAGCAGCTGCGATCCGATATCAGGCGGGGTCAGCACCGCCGCGATCGCGAAGGCGCCGACAATGGCATAGCGGCGCGCGCTCACCAGCTGCTTGCGCGTCACGATCCCTGCGCGCTCCAGGAGCATGAGCACCACAGGCAGCAGGAACGACACGCCGAACGCGAACAGGAACTGCATCACGAACGACAGGTAGTTGGCGACCGACGGCAGCGCCTCCTGCTTGATTCCCCCGCCAAGGTCCCCCTGGTAGGAAAGCAGGAAGTGCAGCGCCATCGGCACCGCGATGTAATAGGCCATCGCAGCGCCGCCGATGAACAGCACCGGCGTCGCCAGCAGGAACGGCAGCAGCGCCTTCTTCTCCTGGCGGTACAGGCCCGGCGCGACGAACTGCCAAAGCTGGTTGGCGATCACCGGGAAGGACAGCATCATCGCCGCAAAGAACGCGACCTTCACCTGGACGAAGAATGCCTCGAAAATCTGGGTGTAGATGATCTTGCTCTGCCCCGCCGCGGCCAGCGGGTGCACCAGGAAAGCGAAGATCGGCTCGGCGAAATAAAAGGCGATCGCGAAGCTCACCACGATGGCCGCCACGCAGTAAAGCAGCCGCCGCCTCAGTTCGATCAGGTGATCGAGCAACGGTGCGCGGCTGGCATCGAGATCGTCGACCGGCGCGTTCATGACTCGGCTTTCGCGGCGGGCTTGCGCACCCGCTTTGCCGCCGGCTTGGCATCGGTGTCGGTCGCGGCCTTTACGGTCCTCTTGCGAACCGGCTTCGCGACAGGCGCGGGCGGCACTTCCGGCTCGGGCGCCGCGGCGATCACCGGCGCCTCGACCAGCACTGGCGCAACGTCCTCATGGTCGATGGCTTGAGTCATGGGCAACATCTGCTGGGGCGTGGGCGGATGCTCGCGCATGATGCGCTCATTCTCCTCAGCCCATTTCTTCTCCATTTCCTGGAGTTCCGCCTCGCGCATCATCGAATCGAAGCCCGATCGGAACTGTCGCGCGACACCGCGTGCGCGTGACACCCAATAACCGACGAAACGCATCGCCTTGGGCAAGTCCTTCGGTCCGATGACGATCAGCGCCACCATCCCGACGAGCATCAATTCGGTGGGGGCGATATCGAACATGCGAAAACTCTATGGAGCAGTCAAAAAACGGGACCCGGCCGGCTTCACGCGCTCTCGACCGCGCCAGCCGACATGATTCCGCCATGCCGGGCCCGTCCCGACAGGGCGTCTGCCGGCAAAGCTCAGCGCTCCTCGCGCAGCTTCTCGGCTTCGACCTCGATCGCGGGCTCGGCCGCTTTCTTGGCATCGATACGGCTCGGCTCGCGGACGGACTCGTCGTCTTCGGCCATGCCCTTCTTGAACTGCTTGATGCCTTTGGCGACGTCACCCATCATATTCGAGAAGCGTCCGCCGCCGAGCACGAGGATCGCGATCACGCCGAACACCAGCCAATGCACGAGGCTGAAACTACCCATCACCAATCTCCTAGGACGTAGGCCTATCTAGTCCTGATCGTCAGTCTTTTCTACCTCGGTGTTGTTGTCATCGCGTTCGCCGGCATGTTCAAGCGCCAGATCGATCGGGTCGAGCAGCCCGGCTGCCTTGAGATCGTCGATTCCGGGCAGGTCGCGCCTGCTGGCAAGGCCAAAATGCGCCAGGAACTCGGGGGTCGTCGCATAGAGCAGTGGCCGCCCCGGCACCTCGCGTCTTCCCGCGGGACGGATCCAGCCGGCCTCCATCAGCACGTCGAGCGTACCCTTGGAGATTTGAACCCCGCGAATCGCCTCGATCTCCGCGCGAGTCGCCGGTTCGTGATAGGCGATGATCGCCAGCGTCTCGATGCCCGCGCGGCTCAGCTTGCGCGCCTCCTCCTTGTCGCGGCGCAGCAGGTGCGCCATGTCGCCCGCCGTCTGGAAATGCCAGCGGTCGCCGCGCCTGACCAGTTCGATCCCGCGCCCGGCGAAATCGGCCTGGATCTCCTCGAGCACGCTCCGGACATTGTCCGCATTGCCGAGGTGCGCGCGGATCGCGTCGACCGTCATCGGCTCGGTCGCCGCGAACAGCACCGCTTCCACGGCGCGGGTCAGATCGTCGGCGCGCTTCATGCCCCCACCTTCAGGACGGGCGCCTTCAGGTAGAGCGGGGCGAAGGGCGATTTCTGGCGAAGCTCTACCCTGCCCTGCCGCGCCAGTTCGAGTGCAGCGACGAAGCTTGAGGCAAGCGCCGACTTGCGGAAGATGCCGGAAGCGGCTTCGGGCAGGAAGGTTTCGATCATGCTCCAGTCTATCCGTTCCCCGACCAGGCGGGAAACCCGCTCCAGCGCCGCCTCAAGCGTCATCACCGGCCGATTGGCGACAATATGCATCACCGGCCGCGTGCGTGCGCTGATCCGGCCATAGGCGGAGATCAGGTCGTATATCTCGGCCTGCCACAAGGCCTTTCGCACGGTGCGCAAGCCCTCCGGCGCGCCGCGCAGGAAGACGTCGCGATCAAGCCGGTCCCGTGCCATCAGCCGGGCCCCGGCCTCGCGCATCGCGTTGAGGCGTTCGAGCCGAAGCTGGAGACGCAGCGCCAGTTCCTCCGGGCTTGGCTGCTCCTCGGGGTCGCGCGGCAGCAGCAGCGCCGATTTGAGATAGGCGAGCCACGCCGCCATCACGAGATAGTCAGCCGCCAGTTCAAGCTTGATCGCCCTCGCCTGCTCGACGAAGCGCAGATACTGATCGACCAGCGCAAGGATCGATATCTCGCGCAGATCGACCTTCTGGCTGCGCGCTAGCGCGAGCAGCAGATCGAGCGGGCCTTCCCAGCCGTCGATATCCAGGGTCAGCGTCTCGGCATCGTCCATCGGACCGTTCTGGCGAAGCGCGAGGCGCTACACAATCCTCCCCGGCACGGGGGAGGCGCTAAGCCATACCCAGCAGCGTATCCCGCCTGGCGATGAGTTCAGCCATCTCACCCGGCGGCTTCGCCCCCGCGATCGTCGCCATCGCCCGCTCCAGCCGCTCAAGCGACTTTGCCGGCATCTCGCCGAGCCGCGACGCGATCTCTTCCATCTCGTCCATCCGTCCCCAGCAGTCGAGCACCACGTCGCACCCGGCGGCGATCGCGCCTTCCGCCTTGTCGCCGGCGCTGCCGGTCAATGCCTTCATGTCGATATCGTCGGTCATCAGCAGCCCGTCGAAGCCGATCCGCTGACGGATCACCTCCTCGATCACGATCGGCGACAGCGTCGAGGGCCGATCCGGGTCCCACGCCTCGAACACGATGTGCGACGTCATTCCCATCGGTGCCCCCGCAAGTGCCCTGAAAGGCGCAAGGTCGATCTCGAGCTCAGCCTCGGACGCGGTGACGGTCGGCAGGTGGTAATGGGTGTCGACCCTGGCCCGGCCATGCCCCGGCATATGCTTGACCACGCCGACCACGCCCCCGTCGCGCAGCCCCTCGATGATAGCCCGTCCCATCGCGGCGACGCGCATCGGCTCCGATCCCAGCGCCCGGGTCGAGATTGCCTCGGTGGTGTCGGGCTGCGACACGTCGAGCAGCGGCAGGCAATCGACCGTTATCCCCATCTCGGCCAGCATCAGCGCGATCGCCTGGGCATTGGCGCGCGCCGCCTCGATCGCGGAGATCGGCGCCGTCTCATACAGGGCGTCGAAAGCCGGTCCCGCCGGAAAGGCGGGCCATTCCGGCGGCCCCATCCGCGCGACGCGCCCGCCCTCCTGGTCGATCAGGATCGGCAGGTCGTCGCGGCCGGAAAGCGCGCGCAGATCGTCGGTCAGCGCGCGGAGCTGCGCGCGATCAGCAATGTTCCGCTTGAACAGGATATAGCCGACCGGGTCGGCCTGCCCGAAGAACGAACGCTCGCCGGGCGTGAGGGTCAGGCCCGACAGGCCATAGATGACTGGCTTCATCGGGGCTGCCTATCAGGAAGCCCCCCCGTCAAAAAGCCCCTCCCCCGAAGGAGAAGGGCCGAAACATGCCTCAGTCGTTCGCGACGAAACAGGCTTCGCCGGCGACCTTCAACTTGCCGCACAGCTCGCTCGCCGCGCTCGCGCTGCCCGCATTGACTCGCAGGCGATAGACGGTGCGGCCGTTGACCTCGGCCTTCTGCACCGACTTGCCGAGCGGTGCGAGATAGGTGAAGCGCTTGGACGCTTGGGCCCATGCCACATTGGCCGAGCCTTCGTCGGGGAAGGAGCCGAGCTGCACCAGCGACCCGCGCGACGTCGGGCCCGCGGCCGGCGCCGCGGTTTGAGTCGCCGCCGTCAGCTTGCCGCCCGATGCCGGTATCGCCACGACCGCCTTGCTCGCCCCGCCAGCGCTGGCTGCCGCGGGTGCCACCTTGGTTCCCGCGACGGGCGTTTCCGGCGTCGCGTTGAGATCGATCGCGGCATTGCCGCCGCCCGCACCATCGCTGGTCGCGACCGCGGTCTCGCCCTCGCCCTCGACCTTCAGGCCGCCGGGATCGTCGGGCTTGACCTTGTAGTCGCCCTCCTGCGCAGCAATCAGCGCGCCATTGCCGTCCACGCCCTGATGCTTCCGGTACCAGTAATAACCGAAGATCGCCGCAGCGATGATCGCAAGACCAAGCACGACCATGAGGACCACGCGAAAGATCGACGGGCCTTCGTCATAATCCTCGTCGACGGTCTCGAGCCACGGCAGCCGATCCTCGTCGCGGACCTCAAAGTCGCTCGACGTCGCCATCAGTTCATCTCCTGGACCGCCTGCACCCCCATGATGCCGAGTCCGTTGCGGACAATTTGCCCGATTGCGTCCGCCAAGAAAAGGCGTGCACACGTAATCTCCTGTTCGCCCTCAATCACGAAACGGCGCCCGGGATTATCATTGCCGAGATTGTACAGCGCGTGGAACGCAGCAGCCAAGTCATTGAGATAGAAAGCTACACGATGCGGTTCGCGCGCCGCGGCAGCGGTTTCGATGATCCGCGGGAACTGGGCTGCGAGTTTCACCAGCTCCAGTTCGGTGGTATCAAGTTGGGACAGATCGGCAGTGCCGCATGTCATTCCGAACTCAGCCGCCTTCCGATTCAGCCGCGCGATGCGTGCATGAGCATATTGAACGTAGAAGACCGGATTCTCCCGCGACATTTCGACGACCTTGGCGAAATCGAAATCCATCTGGGTGTCGGCCTTGCGCGTCAGCATGGTAAAGCGGACGACATCCTTGCCGACTTCCTCGACGACTTCGGCGAGCGTCACGAAATTGCCCGAGCGCTTCGACATCTTCACCGGCTCGCCGGCGCGCAGCAGGCGCACCATCTGCACCAGCTTCACGTCGAACCGGGTCTTGCCGCCGGTAAGCGCCTGCACCGCGGCGACGATCCGCTTCACCGTGCCGGCATGGTCGGCGCCCCAGATGTCGATCAGCGCATCGGCCGACTGCGCCTTCTGGTAGTGATAGGCGAGGTCGGCGCCGAAATAGGTCCATTGCCCGTTCGACTTCCTGATCGGCCGATCCTGGTCGTCGCCGAACTGGGTCGACCGGAACAGCGGCAGCACCACAGGCTCCCAATCCTCGGGCGTCTCACCCTTGGGCGCTTCGAGCACGCCGTCATAGATGAGGTCCCGCGCGCGCAGTTCGGCCTCGGCCGCCTCGGGCTTGCCCGCCGCCTGCAGCTCAGCCTCGGACGAGAACAGGCTATGGTGGATGCCGAGCAAGGCGAGATCGGCCTTGATCAGCTCCATCATCGCCGCAACCGCGCGGACTCGGAACAGCACCAGCCAGTCGCTTTCAGGCAGTGCCGCATATCTGTCGCCGAACTCGGCGGCCAGCGCCTGGCCCACCGGCACGAGATAGTCGCCGGGATACAGCCCTTCCGGAATCTCGCCGATATCGGCACCAAGCGCTTCGCGGTACCGCAGGTGCACCGACCGGGCGAGCGTGTCCACCTGCCCACCCGCGTCGTTGACATAATATTCGCGGATCACCCTGGCGCCGGCGAACTCAAGCAGGCTGGCCAGCGCATCGCCCACCACCGCGCCACGGCAATGGCCCATGTGCATCGGGCCGGTCGGATTGGCGGAGACATATTCGACATTGACGGTCGTGCCCGCCCCCTTGGTCGAGCGGCCGTAATCGTCGCCCTCTTCATGGATCGTCGAAAGCTCCGCGCGCCAGGTGTCGTCGGTCAGCGCCAGATTGATGAAGCCCGGGCCGGCGACCGACACGTCGCGCACCTCGTCCAGCTTGCCCAGTTCGGCCGATATCTTCTCCGCCAGCGCGCGCGGATTGGTCGCCGCGGGCTTGGCCAGCACCATCGCCGCATTGGTCGCGAGGTCGCCATGGCTCGGGTCGCGGGGCGGCTCGACGGTCACATTCGCGCGATCCAGCCCTGCTGGCAGATCGCCCGTCGCGACAAGGGCATCAAGCGCCGCATCGAGATGCGCGGCGAAACGGGTATAAAGGGTCATTGCTGGTCCGGTGATAAGAGCGAGCGCGGCCCTTAGCGGAAGGCGGGGTATGACTCAAATCGGGAGGAGCCTCTCCACACCAACATCGTCACCCGGGACTCGTTCGGGGGTCCACGGTTCCGCAAATCAACCGCTTTCAGTCGTGCGGAGCGGTGGATGCCGGAACAAGTCCGGCATGATGGTGGACCTTTGGTCGTCTCAGGTTCGGACCAGCCCCTCGACCGGCCGCGCCGCGCCCGCATCCGGGAACAGCGCCTTCATCGCCCGCCCCGGCTCGACCGAGAAATGCTCTGCCACCGCCCCCGCGATGAACGGATCGAGCTGGATCGTCGGCCTGAGGTCGCGTCCTTCGAAGAGGGCGGTCTGACCAAGCCCCGGCCAGTCCGCCAATACCCGCCCGCCCTTCACGCTGCCGCCAAGCAGCATCGCGGCGCTTGCCGTGCCATGATCGGTGCCGCCGGTACCGTTCACCGCCACCGTCCGCCCGAACTCCGTCGCGACCAATATCATCGTGTCCGCCCAGAGCGGGCCGAGCCCGGCCTGCAGCGCGCCGACCATCGCGTCGAGGCCGCGAAGCTGCAGGCCGAGCCGCACCCGCTGCTGCGCATGGGTATCCCAGCCATTGGTCTCGATCATCGCGATCCGCGCGCCATTCTCCGGCACGAGCAGTTTCGCCGCCAGCGCGCCGGTCGCCGCGGCATTGCGGCCGTCGTCATTGGTCATGCCGTTGGTCAGCGCGCGCGTGGCCATCGCCTCGCTCCACAATGCATGAAGCTGGCTGTCGCCCTGATAGAGCATCGAGACCCGATCGAGCAGCCCGGCCGACGCATCGGGCAAGGCTGACGGCGCGTAGGAAGAAACCTCATGCCCGCCGCGCAGCGCCATCGGCACCGTCGCCGAGATCGCGATCGCCCTGGCACTGGTCGGCGGCAGGATGCCGAGCATCCGGTTCAGCCAGCCATCCTTGACCTGATAGGCCCCTGCCCCACCCGTCTCGAGCACATTCTGGCCGTCGAAATGCGACCGATCGCGATAGGGCGAAGCCACCGCATGCGCGAACAGCGCCTGGCCCTGGCCGTAAAGCGTCCCGATGCGGCCGAGCGACGGATGCAGCGCGAACATCGAATTCAGTTTGCTCGCGCTGGCAAAATCCTCGGCCAGCACACCCCGTGCGCCCGCAAAGGCCGGATCACCGACCGGCGCCACCGTGCCGAGGCCGTCCGCCGCCCCGCGCTGGATGATGAAGACGAAGCGCTTGTCGGTTTCTGCCTTGGCGAAGGCGAGGCGCGGCGCGAGGCTCATGGCGAGAGCGCCCATCACGCCCGCACCGACGAAGGAACGACGATCGATCATGAGTTATCTCCGCATGAATTCGGGGGCGACGAGCAGCAGCGCGAGCGCCTGCCCGGCGCTTTCCGCCCGGGCCAGCGACTGCGCCGTCCCGGTCGAAAGAGTCGCGGGGAACAGCCTGGGCGCGAGCGCGCGCGCATCGATCTGCTCGCCCGCCTTTGCCGAAAAACGTTCCGCCGCCTCGACCCGGCGCAGGATCGCGTCGGGCCCTGCCCAACTCGCCGCGATATCGTCATAGCCGGCCGGCGATCCCGGCTTCCAGGCCGGCTGGCCGAGCTGGTTGAGCAGGCCAGTCACCGCCTGGGGTTGGACCGTTTTCATACCGAGAGCACGATAGGCCGAGATCGACCATTCCCAGGGCGTCTTGAACTTGGCCGGCTCGGCGGCCCATGCCGCGGGTGAATCGATCAGTACCCGGTAGACGCTGGGCAAATCCCCGCCTGTCTTCACGAAAGCAGCCTGCATCCGCTGCACCAGCGACGGAGACGGCGTGTCGCCGGTGAAATGCCGCGCAAGCTTGGTCGCGATATGGGTCGCGGTCGCCGGGTGCGCGGCCAGGTCGTTCAAAACGGCCTGCGCCTGGCCCTCGCCATTCTGGCCATAGGTCTTGCCCATGATCGTGCGCGTACCCGGCTCGTGCAGCGGCGCAGCGAAGATGAAGTCGCCCGCCGTGCCCTCTACCCCGGCGAAGCGGGCGCGGAGGCCCCGGGTCAGGCCCGCGACGCTCCACCCGGTCATTGCCCGGGCGAATTCGGTCACATCGGCCTGATCATAGCCGGTGCGCACCCCCAGCGTGTGCAGTTCCATGATCTCCCGCGCGAGATTCTCGTTCAGCCCGAGATTGCGGTTGCCACGCCCCGACGCCCGTGCGCCGACCACGCTGTTCGGCCCGACCGACTGCGCCTGGTCGAGATAGAGCAGCATCGCCGGATGCCGCTCGACCGCGTTCAGCATGTCGCCGAACCTGCCCAGAACATGTGGCCGGATCGCCTCGAACTCCAGCAGGCCGCCCAGGCCGACCACCTGCACCTTGTCGATCGAGATGGCGAAATGGTTCGCCCAGAAATGCACCAGCCGCTCGACGAACGGTGCGGGCGTGACGAGCGCGGCGCTGGCACGCGCCCCTACCGCGCCGACATAATAGTCCCGTGCCTGGCGCTGCGCGAAACGGCGCGCCTGCTTCACCGGATCGTTCGCATCGGCGGGATCTTCCGACTTCGCACCCGCACCCATCATATTGGGCGCCATCCTATCCTGAGTCATCGACGATGGCGCCATCGCGGCGGGGCGTTGAGAATTCCCTGCCGCCCCCTGCTGCCTGAGCATGCGGACCTGATCGAGATAGTCGGCCAGTTCTCCAGCAATCACCTGGCGGTTGGGCTGGGCCGCGATTACCTGGGGTTTCGGATCGAAGGCGTCGAACTGTCCGAGCAGCCATTTGCGCGGATCGCCCGGCACTGCCTCGTCGGGCCGTGCACCCAGTCCGAAACGATTTAACGCGATGCCGGCGTCTGCCATGGTCTCGTTCCCGTCATTTACCCGATCCTTGTATGCTCCTGATGTCGCAAGAGTTTGTCATTTCGCATTCCAGAAGCAATTCATCGTTCGTTTCTTGCAACTGGCCGCGCAATCTTTGCGGTTGGGATTTTGCTGCACTGCAATATCCTGAGCCCACACAACAGAAACGGGGGATGCTGATCTGGCTTTCGAGCACCGAAAGGAAAGATCATGACCAAGACGTTCCTCGCCGCCGCCGCGATGCTCGCGGCCTTCTCCGCCCCCGCCTTCGCCAAGGACAGCGCGCCGGAGCGCCGGTTCACCCGCGACGGCCAGACCTATGTCTATACGATGGTGGCCAAGACGAACCGCGTCGTCATCAGCGGCCGCCGCTATCCGTCCGGCAGCGCGTTCGAGCTCACCGTTCGCGGCGATCAGGTCAGCGGCATCTCGGGCGGCGAGCCCGTGTCGTTCAGCGTAAAGAACGCCCAGGCCAAGCTGACCCCGGTCGCGCTTGCCTCGCGCTAGAACCCCTCCGGCAGATCGATCGGCCCGACCACCTCGCGATAGCGGGTGACGGCATAGCGATCGGTCATGCCGGCGATGAAGTCGGCAATGTGGCGGCTGCGCGCGGGTTCCTCCGCGGGCAGCCGTGCATGCCAGTCGGCAGGCATCAGGCGCGGATCGGCGTGATAGGCACTGTACAGTCCCGCGACCAGTTCCCCGGCAATCCGTGCCGCCTCGAGCTGGCGCGGGTGATGGTACAGATTGGCGTACATGAAGCGCTTGAGCGATCGCTCGGCATCGCGCATTTCGTCCGAGAAGCCGGCCAGGCATGTGCCGGCGGCCCGCACATCCCCAGCGGTTTCGACTCCCGCCATGGCCACGCGGCGGCGTGTCTCGGCGATCAGGTCGTTGACCATCGTGCCGATCTGGGAGCGCACCAGCTCGCCGACCAGCCTGTCGGCCGCGATGTCCGGAAAACGACGCCGGGTCTCCTCCCAGCCGGCCGCGACCACCGGCACCTCAAGCATCTGCTCAAGCGTCAGCAGCCCGGCGCGCAAACCATCGTCGATGTCGTGATTGTCATAGGCGATGTCGTCGGCGATCGCCGCGACCTGCGCCTCGAGCGAGGGCCAGCGGGTGAGATCGAGCGGGAACGCCGCATCCGCCTCGGCCAGCGCCCAGGCAGGCTCAGCGATCGGGCCGTTGTGCTTGGCCAGGCCCTCGAGCGTCTCCCAGGTCAGGTTCAGCCCGTTCCATCTGGGATAAGGGCTGTCGATCACCATCAGCGCGCGCAGCGTGTTGCCATTGTGGTCGAACCCGCCCTGGCCCGCCAGCGCAGCCTTCAACGCATCCTCGCCAGCATGGCCGAACGGCGGATGGCCGATATCGTGCGCGAGGCACAGTCCCTCGGTCAGGTCCTCGTTCAGCCCGAGCGTGCGCGCCACGGCGCGACCGATCTGCGCGACCTCCAGACTGTGAGTCAGGCGGACTCGGAAATGATCGCCATCAGGCGCCATGAACACCTGGGTCTTGTGGCGCAGCCGACGAAAGCTGATCGAATGGATGATCCGATCCCGGTCCCGCTGGAACGCGTCGCGCGGTCCGCGCACCGCTTCGCGCTGCTCCTCATGCAGGCGGCCACGGCTGTTTGCCGGGTCGGCCGCCCACGGCGCGTGACGCTGCCCGTCCCTCACTTGGGGGCCAGCTTCGTGACTTTCTGGCCCGCCTCGCTGGTGAAGGAAAAGGCGGATAGCCCCTCCTTGGCGAGCGCATTGACGAAGGATCGTGCCTCGTCACTGGTCTTGAACGGCCCTGCCAGCACGCGATTGGTCGCGCGCAACGGCGTGGTCCAGCCCGATTTCCCCTTGAACACCATCGGGGCCTTGGCGCGAACCTTCTCCCATTCCTTGGGCAAAGTGTCTTCATTCGCGCCGCCCGCCACCTGGACCCAGATGCGCGAGGGTTCGAGGATCTTCGGATCGTTCTTCTTCTTCAGCTCAGCCGCCTTCTTCGCCTCAGCTGCCTTCTTCGCCTCGGCCAGTTTCTTCGTCTCGGCCGTTTTCTTCTCGGCAAGCGCCTGCTTGTCGGCAGCCGCCTTCTTCTCCGCCGCCTCGCGTGCCGCAGCCCCGGTGTCGACCGGTTCAGGCGCGGCCTGGGCCGGAACCGGGGGCGGCGACTCGGCCCGTGCGGTCTCGATCGGCGCGACCCCCAATTCGGAGCCCGGCACCGAGATATTGGCGATGATGCTGGCCAGGATCGAATCCTCGCTCCGCACCGGCGTCGGTGCCGATGCGACGTGGACCGGGCGCTCGGACGGGGTCGTCGGCGCGGGAGTCGCAGCAGCGAATGCCTCGGGGCCACTTGCGGCAGAGACGGGGGCGGACGGGGCCACCGTCGTCGGCGGGGGTGAAGCTTGCGGGGGCGACGCCTGCGGCACAACGGGAGAGGGTCGCGGCGCGCTTTCCGGAATCCGCGTGTTCGCCTCGGTGACCGGCAAAGAAGACGGCACACTTGCTGGCGGCGCTGCCGCTGCGATCGCCGGGCGACTCGGCAGGTTTGAAGACGCGAGAACCACCGGCCCGGAAGCCGATGGCGGCGGCGAGACCGGCCGGCCGGCCGGCGTCTGGTTCGAACCGCCCGGAATTCGCGTATCCACTTCCGGCGGCAACGTGCTTCGGTCCGCTATCGGCGGCCGGGCCGACGCCACAGCAGTTGGCGGGGTCCGGGACGGCGCAGGCACAGCGAACGACGATCCGGTCGCGGGCGCGAGGGTCATGTTCCGCCGCCCGCTGTCAGGGGTCCGCGCCGGCACCACTGAAGCCATCTGAACCGGGCTCGGTGGCGCGTGGACCGGCTGGTCGACCGGATCGACGCTGGCGACATAGACCGGCGGTTGCGGCAACGGCTCGGGCTGCGGTTGCACCGCTGGCGGTGCCGTCGTCGCGACCTGGATCTCATATTGCTTGCGTTTCTTGCCCCGGCTGCGGCGATCCGCCGACTTGTCGGGCCGTGGCGCAGCCTGCACCGCCGCGACCGTCGTCGCCGCGGGCACGACCGGAAGGCCCGGCTCGGGCGGCAGCGGCGCCAGCACCGGGATCATCCGGGCGTCGGCGGTCCGCTCGGGCGTGGCGCGCAATTCGCCGAAATGGACCGCAAAGGCGCGGTCGGTCGGCCCAAGGCTGGGGAGTCGCTCGAAAAAAGGCTGCAACCCCTGCGCCAACCCCGGTGGCATCATGTTGGTCGCGATCCGCGACGCCCCCTGATCGTCGCCGTTCATTGCCAGGATGAAGGCGCGCGCGCGCCAGGCGCCCCGGTCGCTCTTCCGCAGCAACGGATCGAGTTGCTTGAGCGCCATGTCGCGCTTGCCGGATATGCCGAGCGAGAGAGCATAGCGCCGTATCGTCTCGTCGGCCGACCCGTCCTTGAGGGCCAGGCGATAGTCCCGCTGCGCACGCTCCTGCTGGCCGATCAGGTCATAGGCCAGGCCGCGATCGGCGGCATAGTTGCGCGGGTCCAGCCCCAGCGTCTCGGCCTCGGCGAACCGGCGCAGGGCTTCGCCCGGCCGCTCGGACTGGACGAGGATGCTGCCCATTCCCGCCTTGATCCGCGCGTTGCGCGGATCGAGCCGTTCCGCCCGAGCGAAGAAAGCACCGGCGGCGGTCGGATCGCCGAGCTTCAGCGCCAGTTCGCCGGCACGGACCAGCGCGTTGATGTCGAGAGGATTGGCCGCCAGCAGCCGCATTTCCGCCGCGAGTTCGTCGCCCAGCGGGTTGAGCGGCTGCACCGTCTGCACGGGTTGCACCTGCACGCCAGCCATCGCGCCCGCGAAAGGCACGACAAGAGCAACGACGGACCCGAAAAGGTGGAAAGCACGCATGAGAAGCCAGCCTAGAGCCCAGTCCGGCTGAACCGGCAATGTCCGGATCGGTCGAGGCGCGCCAGAGTGACACGCACCGGCGATGAACCGGCCGCGCACTCCGGCGTCATCTCATTGATTGTTCTGGCGATGCAAGAAGCGCGGGATATCGACCGAATCCTTGTCGGAAGGCTCGTCTTCGCGCGCCGCGCCGCGCGACACGCTCGACATGCGCTCGAACAGAGTCCCCCCCAGCTTGACGCGCGGCGCGGCGGGGACCGGCTCGCTTGCCGGAGCCGGCGCTTCCTCGGCAGCCGGGGCGCCGGGCGACAACCAGCGGCGACGCACTGCGAGATCGGGATCGGGCGCCGCTGCCGGCTCGGCGGCGGTCACTTCCTCGTCGCCGAACACCGGCATGGCTGGAACCTGGGTCTCGCTGCCCAGTACCAGCTCGTCGGCGGCGTCGGGCGCTTCCGCCGCAACCGGCTCCTGGGTGTCGAATGCGACCGGCTCGGCGGCCAGCGGCGCGGGTGCCTCGACGGCGGGAGCTGGCGCTTCCTCCGCCTTCTTCGGCGCGGAGAAGGTAAAGGCGCGCGACGACGGCGCCGGTGCCGCGGCCGGACGCGCTTCCGCCTCGATGCCGGTCGCGACGACCGACACGCGGATCACCCCTTCCAGGTCAGGGTTGAAGGCCGAACCCCAGATGATATTGGCGTCTTCGTCGACCAGTTCGCGGATATGGTTCGCCGCCTCGTCGACTTCGAGCAGGCGCATGTCGTCGCCACCGGTGATCGAGACGATGACGCCCTTGGCGCCCTTCATCGACACGCCGTCGAGCAACGGGTTGGCGATCGCCTTGGACGCAGCCTCGATCGCGCGATTGTCGCCGGACGCTTCGCCCGTGCCCATCATCGCCTTGCCCATTTCCTGCATCACCGAACGCACGTCGGCGAAGTCGAGGTTGATCAGGCCGGGCATGACCATCAGGTCGGTGATGCCGCGCACGCCCTGTTGCAGCACCTCGTCAGCCATCTGGAACGCCTCCTTGAAGGTGGTGTTCGCGTTGGCGACCAGGAACAGGTTCTGGTTGGGGATGACGATCAGCGTATCGACGTACTTCTGTAGTTCCTCAATGCCCGCCTCGGCGCTCTTGGCGCGGCGATTGCCCTCGAACGCGAACGGCTTGGTCACGACGCCGACGGTGAGGATGCCCATGTCACGCGCCGCCTTGGCGATGACCGGCGCAGCGCCCGTGCCCGTGCCGCCACCCATGCCGGCGGCGATGAAGCACATATGCGCGCCTTCGAGCATCTTGGTGACCTGCTCGAGCGTCTCCTCGGCGGCGGCGCGACCGATCTCCGGCCGCGAACCGGCACCCAGGCCCTGCGTGATCTTCGCGCCAAGCTGGATCTTGTGAGCGGCGGTCGACTGCTTGAGCGCCTGCGAATCCGTGTTGGCGACAAGGAAATCGACGCCCTGGACTTCAGCGCGCATCATGTTCGCGATGGCGTTGCCTCCAGCGCCACCAACCCCGATCACCGCGATGCGCGGCGTCAGCTCGTCGACTTCGGGGGGAAGGAATTCGATGCTCATCGCCTGTCTCCGCACCACCCCAAACACCGGGGCGCTCAATAATGATACTGCCCGTTCTGCACCATCCCTTGCGGTGACTCCAGCACGAACAGCTAAGTCTTGTCGTATTTCTTTAATAATTCGCCCGGGCAGTCGCCAGCAACCGCTTGAAGATCGCAAGTCCCTTCGGCCGGTGCACCAACTGATTCGACGGCGACAGTGCCCGCAGATCGACCGGATCGGCCGCGGCGTAGAATGCCAGGCCCGCCAGTGTCGCAAAAGCGGGGCCGCCATGGGCCTCGGGTAGTGCGGTCAGTCCGCGCGGGCGGCCGATCCTGACCGATCGCCCAAGCGCCTGCTGCGCATAATCGGCGATCCCCTTCAGCTCGGCGCCCCCCCCGGTCAGCACGACCTGGCGACCCACCGGTCCTTCGAACTTCAGCTCGACCAGCGCCTTCTGGACCTCGCCCATCAGATGGTCGAGCCGCTGGCGGATCACCGCGATCAACTGCGCGCGGGTGATGCGCGTGCCGTCGCCCGCGCCATCCTCCGCCGAGATCGGCGCGACGTCGATCATGTCGTGATTGTCCCGCGGGCTGGCATTGGCCGACCCGTAGAAGCACTTCATCCGCTCCGCCTGCGCCCGGCGCGTGCCGAAGGAGGAGGCGATATCGTCGGTGATGTCGGCCGCCCCGATCGGGATCGAGGTCAGGCCGACCAGCATGCCGCCGGCGAACAGCGAGACATTGGTGATCCCGGCGCCCATCTCGACCAGCGCGACACCCAGCTCGCGCTCTTCCTCGGACAGGCAGGCCATGCCGGTCGCGACCGGCGAGGCGATGATCGCCTTCACTTCGAGATGCGCGTTGGCGACGCACAGGCCCAGGTTGCGCACCGGCGATCCGTCGGCGGCGACGACATGGATATGCACGCCCAGCCGGTCGGCATGAAGCCCCAGCGGCCGCTTCACCCCGGTCAGCCCGTCGAGCGTGTAGAGCGCCGGTTGCGCGTGC
Source organism: Sphingomonas sp. QA11 (assembly GCF_028473665.1). Classification (GTDB taxonomy): domain Bacteria; phylum Pseudomonadota; class Alphaproteobacteria; order Sphingomonadales; family Sphingomonadaceae; genus Sphingomonas; species Sphingomonas phytovorans. The sequence goes on from NZ_CP098774.1 coordinate 2,567,354, forward strand.
AGCACCATGCGGCCAGCGGGATCGATCGATTCACGTCCTGCCTGGAGCAGCGCGTCGATGTCGGATTGCTCGACCCGGTGTCCGCCAAGCTCGAACTCGATCGAGGCGACGTCGGACACGAGCCCGCCGGCCGAGAAGCTGACCCACACATTCTCGATATTGGTCCCGGCGATCCGCTCCGCCTGCTCGACCGCCTCGCGCACCGCGACTTCGGTCGCCGCCGCATCGGCGATGTAGCCGCGCTTGACACCCCGGCTCTCGCGCTGGCCGGTGCCGAGCACGATCAGCTCGCCGCCATCGCCCTTCTGCGCGATCATCGCCGAAACCTTTGACGACCCGATATCGAGCGCCGTAATCAGTCCCTCGGGTGCTGCCTTCGCCATATGCCTTACCCCTGTACCATCGTGAACGCCGTGTGCTTCGCCTCGATCAGGGCAGGCCGTTGCGGCGCATTCTCATCTTCCGGATCAGCTATAGCACGATTGACCACCTGCCCCGGCTTGCGTGCGACCAGCTTGCTCGGATCGCGCATGTCGAAACGAATCCAGCCCTTGCCCAGCAGCGGGCGGACCCCGTCGAGCTGGGCAAATTTCACCAGTGCCTTGGCCGCATCGGAATCGCCCTCGGGCAGCGCAAGTGTCTCGCCGGATTCGAACAGCAGGTTCCAGCGCCGGTTGCCGACCCAGGTCGCCGCCTTCACCACCGGGCGAAGCGCCGGCGCGGCATCGAGCAGCTTCTGGTACGCTGCCTCCTGCTCGTTCGCGCCCGGGCCGATGACCAGCGGCAGGTCGGGCATTGCCTCTGCTTTCACCGGCTCGAGCCACACGCCATTCTCGGCGATCAGCGAGAGCTTGCCGCGATCCTGCCATACCGCCGTCGGCTTGCGCTCGACGATATGGACAAGCAGCGTGTCGGGCAGCCGGCGCGAGACATGCGCATCGGCGATCCAGCCATAGGACAGCAGCTTCTGGCGGACGTCCTCCAGGTTGACGAGCGGCATCGCGCGGGATTTCTGGTCGAGCGCGACGGCATAGACCGTCATCCGGTCCATCCGGCTGAGGCCGGTCACCTCGACCTGTTCGACACGCAGGCCCGCCCGCCCGACGCCCTCGGCGATCGCGACGCCGATCGCGCCGGGAACGCCGAACCAGGTCGCCGTGGCGATCGCCACCGCGCCCACCGCGCCGACGATCGACCAGGTGGCGATCCGGCGCACCGTATCGTGGCTGATCGGCAGCACCTCGATGGCGCGGTCGACGATCGACGCCTTGGGCTGCTGCCGACGCTTGGTCTGGATCTGCCGCCGCGGCGGCGATCCGCGCTTGATCGTACGGCTCACAGGGCCTCCTCCACGATCTTCTGGACGAGCTCGGCATAGCTCAGGCCGATATAGCGCCCCTGTTCGGGTACCAGGCTGAGCGCGGTCATGCCCGGCTGGGTGTTGACCTCGAGCAGGAACAGTCCATCGATGCCCTGGCTGTCGTCCCAGCGGAAATCGGACCGCGACACGCCCGAGCAGCCGAGCAGGCGATGCGCGTCGAGCGCGATTCGCTTGCAGGCATCGGCGATCTCGTCGGGGACTTCGGCCGGGCATATATGCACCGTCAGCCCGTCGGTATATTTCGCGTCGTAATCATACCAGCCGCTCTTGGGCTTGAGCTCAGTCACCGCCAGCGCCTCGCCTGCCAGCACCGCCGTCGTAAGCTCGCGGCCCCGAATATAGGGCTCGGCGAGCAGTTCCTCGAACTCGCCCCACGGCCCCGTCACGCCACGCGCGATCGGGTTGCCGTAATTGCCTTCGTCGGTGACGATCGCGACGCCGACCGACGATCCTTCGTTGACCGGCTTCAGCACATAGGGCCGCGGCAACGGATCGCCTTCGAACAGCGTCTCGCTCTTCACGATCCGCCCACCGGGCATCGGGATGCCGTGCGGCACCAGGGTCTGCTTGGTCAGCAGCTTGTCGATCGCGATCACCGAGGTGACCAGGCCCGAATGCGTGTATTTCAGCCCCATCAGGTCGAGCATGCCCTGCACCGACCCGTCCTCGCCCGGCGTCCCGTGCAACGCGTTGAACACGACGTCGGGCGCCGCCTCGACCAGCCGCGACGCGACGTCGCGGCCCATATCGATCCGGGTGACCTTGTGGCCAAGGCTTTCAAGCGCGTCGGCCACGCCAGCACCGGACATCAGCGAGACTTCGCGCTCGGCCGACCATCCGCCCATCAGGACTGCCACGTGAAGCTTGCTCACTTCCTCACCCCTACGAATCCCCTGTCGGCGCCGTCGGCGAGCACGCCGACACGCTGAATCTCCCATTCGAGCTCGACCCCGGAGGTCGCCCTCACCTTCTCGCGCACTTCCTCGCCAAGCGCCTCGATCTCGGCGCTGGTCGCGCTACCGAGGTTGAGCAGGAAGTTGCAATGCTTCTCGCTGACCTGCGCGTCGCCGCGGGTCAGCCCCCGGCAGCCCGCCTGGTCGATCAGCGCCCAGGCCTTGTGCCCTTCCGGATTCTTGAAGGTCGACCCGCCGGTGCGCGAGCGCAGCGGCTGCGACGCCTCGCGCTCGGCCGCGATGCGATCCATCTCCGCACCGATCACCGCTGGATCGCCCGGCACGCCCTCGAACACCGCCTCGACCACTACCGCGCCTGCGGGCAGGTCGGAATGGCGATAGACATAGCCGAACTTCGCCGCCGGCCAGACCTCGACGTCGCCCGACCGGGTCACGACAGTCGCCTCGATCAGGATGTCCGACGTATCGCGGCCATAGGCGCCGGCATTCATCTTCACCGCGCCGCCGACCGTGCCGGGAATGCCGCGCAGGAACTCAAGTCCAGCGATCCCGGCGTCGCGTGCTGCGCTGGCGACCGAAATTCCCATCGCCGCGCCGCCCGCGCGTACCCTGTTGCCCGGCTCGATCGCCGACTTCGCCATCGCCTTGGGCAGGCGCACCACCACCCCCGGCACGCCGCCATCCCGCACGATCAGGTTCGACCCGACACCCACCGGCAGCACCGGCGTCTCGGGATCGAGCGCGGCGAGGAAGACGGAAAGATCGTGCACGTCCTTGGGTCGCACCAGCCACTCCGCGGGCCCGCCGGTGCGGAACCAGATGAAATCGGCCAGGCTGCCCTCATGCTGGGCGGTTCCCTGCAGGGGCGGCAAAGCGTAACAGACGGTGCTCATCGCGCTGCCTCGATGGCATCGGCGAGGCCCGCGGCCCACTTAGTAATATCCCCTGCCCCCAGGCAGACCACCATGTCGCCGGGCTGGACGACACCGGCCAGCGCGGTGGCCAGCGCCGCCGCATCGGGCACGATTGCCGCCGACCGGTGTCCGCGAGTCTTCAGGCCATTGGCCAGCGCCTCGGCATCGACGCCATCGATCGGGGCCTCGCCTGCGGCATAGACTGGCGTCACGAACACCATATCGGCGTCGTTGAACGCCTGCTGGAAGTCTTCCATCAGATCGCCCAGCCGCGAATAGCGGTGCGGCTGCGCCACCGCGATCACGCGGTTCGCCACGCCCTCGCGCGCCGCCGACAGCACGGCCCGGATCTCGACCGGATGATGCGCGTAATCGTCGATGATGGTGACGCCACCCGTCTCGCCCACCTTGGTGAAGCGCCGTTTCACCCCGCCGAACTTGCCGAAACCCTGCTGGATCGTCGCATCGTCGATGCCGAGCTCAAGCGCCACGCCGATCGCGGCAAGCGCGTTCTGGACGTTGTGGCGGCCCGGCATCGGCAACTCGATCCCCTCGATCGACCGCGTCGTCCCGTCGCGGCTCCGCACCAGCGCCTCGAAGCGGTTGCCGCCGGGGATCGGCGTGACATTGACCCCGCGCACGTCCGCCTGCGCCGAGAAGCCATAGGTCACCACGCGCCGGTCGCGCAGGCGCGGGATGATGCCCTGCACCTCGGGATGATCGAGGCACAGCAGCGCCGCACCGTAGAAGGGTACATTCTCGACGAACTCGACAAAGGCGTCCTTCACCGCATCGAAGGAGCCATAATGGTCGAGATGCTCGGGATCGATATTGGTGACGACGGCGATGGTGCCGTCGAGCCGCAGGAAGCTGCCGTCGCTCTCGTCCGCCTCGACCACCATCCAGTCGCTCGCGCCGAGCCGCGCGTTGGAGCCGTAACTGTTGATGATCCCGCCGTTGATCACCGTCGGATCCACCCCGCCTGCGTCGAGCAACGCCGCGACCATCGACGTCGTCGTGGTCTTTCCATGCGTGCCGGCGACCGCGACGGTCGATTTCAGCCGCATCAGCTCGGCCAGCATCTCCGCCCGGCGCACCACCGGGATACGCCGTTCGAGCGCCGCCTCAAGCTCGGGATTGCCCCGCTTGATCGCCGTCGAGGTGACGATCACCACGGCGTCGCCCAGATTCTCGGCCTTCTGGCCGATATGCACGGCGATACCCTTGTCGCGCAGCCCCTGCACGACATAGCCCTCGGCCATGTCGGATCCCTGCACCTTATAGCCAAGATTGTGCATCACCTCGGCGATGCCGGACATGCCGATCCCGCCGATGCCGACAAAATGGATCGTCCCGATATCGGTTGCGACACCCCTCATGCGTAGATCGGCTTTCCGTTGGCGCCCATCGGCAGCGGCACGCCGATCGGCATGTCCCCGGGCGTGTCGTTCAGGCTCTCGACCAGGTCGGCAAGGTCGCGCGCGGCATCGGGCCGCCCGCAGCTCCGCGCGCGGCCCGCGGCGTTCTGCAACGCAGCGGGGTCAAGCCCGAGCTTCTGCATCTGCTTGGCAAGCTCGACCGGCGTGAAGCTGCGCTGGTCGATCGTCCGAGCTCCACCCGCCGCCGTCATTTCCCGCGCGTTGACGGTCTGGTGGTCGTCGGTCGCGCTCGGCAGCGGCACCAGGATCGCCGGCCGGCCGGCCACGGTCAGTTCCGCCAGCGTCGACGCGCCGGCGCGCGCGATCACCAGATGCGCCCAGGCAAGCTGCTCGGGCAGGTCGGGCAGATAGGTCGCCAGGTCGGCCGCGATCGACAGCTCGGCATATTTGGCGCGCGCCGCCTCGATATCCTCGATCCGCGCCTGATGAGTCACCTGCAACCGGCGGCGGAAGCTGACCGGCAGCAGCGACAGGCCGTCGGGCACGACCTGGCTCAGCACGCTGGCGCCCTGGCTGCCGCCAGTCACGAGCACGCGGAAGATGCCGTCTTCCTCAAGCAGCGGATAGGGCCTTGACCGAAGCGTCAAAACCGAATCACGCACCGGATTGCCGACAAGGTGAGTCTTGCCGTGATATTTGGGCGCGAGGCGTTCGACATTGGCATAGGACGTCGCGATCGCGCTGACCTTGCGCGCGACGAGCCGGTTGACCCGGCCAAGCACGGCGTTCTGCTCGTGCACCGCGGTCGGGATATTCTCGTGGAACGCCGCGAGCAGCGCCGGTAGTGCCGGATAGCCGCCGAAGCCAATCACCGCGGCGGGGCGGAAGGCGCGGTACAGCTCGATCGCCATCGAACGGCCCTTGACCATCGCCGCCGCGGCGCGCGCCCAGCCCACTGGCCCGCCCGCCAGCCGACCGGCGGGAAGCACATGAGTCTGGATGTCCTCGAACAGCCCGGGGAAGCGCACGCCGCGCTCGTCGCTGATCAGCGCGACATGATGGCCGCGCTTCATCAGCTCGGCGGCAAGCGCCGCCGCCGGGACCATATGTCCGCCCGTTCCTCCCGCGGCGAGAACGAAATGCCGTGCCTGGTTCATTCCCCGCTCCATCGTGCGATATAGGGTGACCGCGATACGAACGGATTGCGCCGGGTGAAAGCCAGCAGCAGACCCATGCCGATCGACAGCGCGATCATCGACGATCCGCCATAGCTGATAAAGGGCAACGTCATGCCCTTTGACGGCGCGAGTCCCGTATTGACCGCCATGCTGATCAGCGCCTGCACCCCGAACTGGGTTGCCAGCCCCGCCGCCGCGAACAGCCGGAACTCGTCCTGCTCGTCGAGCAGCTTGACGAACACCCGCACCACGATCGCCAGGAACAGCAGCGCGATGATCATGCAGGCGATCAGCCCGAACTCCTCGCCGATCACCGAGAAGATGTAGTCGGTATGCCCCTCGGGCAGGCGGAACTTCATCGATCCGCCGCCCGGCCCGGTGCCGCGCCAGCCGCCCGCGGTGATGGTGTCATGCGCCGCATTGGTCTGGAAATGGTCGGAGGCACCCACACCCTCATGGTTCGGGAAGAGATAGGCGTCGATCCGCGTCCGCGCGGTGCCGTAGAAGAAATAGGCCGCGATCACGCCAGCCGGCACGCAGCCGATCAGCCCCGCCATCACCTTGGGCGAGGTTCCGGCGATCATCAGCAGCGCGAGCCACACCGCGGCGAACACCATGGTCTGGCCGAAATCCGGCTGGAGCATCAGCAGCAGCGCGACGAGCGCGGTCATCGCACCGGTGATCACCACGACCGGCAGCGCCTCGTCCTTGGCGCGCATCGACAGCAGCCACGCGCAGGTCACGATGAAGAACGGCTTGAGGAACTCGGACGGCTGAACCAGCGACACGCCGAAATTGAGCCACCGCGTCGCGCCGTTCTTCTCCACCCCGAAGAACGGCACCGCGATCAGCAGCACCAGGCAGACGACCGTGCCGATCAACGCCATCCGCCGCGCAAAGGCGACCGGCAGCATCGAGACGATGAACAGGATCGGCAACGACACGCAGACCCAGGCAAGCTGCCACCAGAGATAGAACAGCGCCGGGAAATGATGCTTCTCGTCGGAATAACGAGTTGCGGCCGCCGGCGACGCGGCGCCGACCGCGATCAACCCGACTGCGATCAGCAACAGGGTCAGCAGCAGCAGCAGCCGGTCGATATCCCAGAACCACATGCCGAGCGCCGAGCGGTCGCCGCGGCCGCCCTCACCCTTCATGCGCTTCCACAAGGTGAGCGTCCCGGTGTTCGCCCCGGCGTTCGTCCTGCTCATGCGAGCCCTCCGACCAGGGTGCGGAACCGGTCGCCGCGATCCTCGAAATCGCGAAACTGGTCGAATGACGCGCAGGCCGGCGAGAGCAATACGGTGTCACCCGGCCGGGCGTTCGCCGCGGCGCTCTTCACTGCCTGGGCCAGGGTTCCGCTTTCCTCGACCGACATGTGCGGCGTCAGGATCGCGGCGAAGCGCGGCCCGGCCTCGCCGATCGTATAGGCGCGCGCAACATGCCCGAACCAGGGCGCGCAGGCGTCGAGATCGTCGGTCTTGGCCTGCCCGCCCACGATCCAGTGAATCCGCGAAAAGGCGGCGAGCGCCGGCGCGGTGGACTCGGGGTTGGTCGCCTTGCTGTCGTTGACGAAGGCAACACCATCCCGGCTGACGACCAGCTCCATCCGGTGCGGCAGGCCGGAGAAGCTCTCCAGCCCGCGATCGATCACCGCGTCATCGACACCGAGCGCCTTGCACGCATCGATGGCGGCGAGCGCGTTCTGCGCATTGTGCGGCCCTTGCAGCGACGGCCAGCGCGACTGGTCCATGCACGTGCCCGGCGCGATCTTCGTCAGATGCTCGCCCCGCGCCGACAGCGACCGGGCGATCCGCGCCGAGGCAGCATCGGCGATCCCGATGATCGCGGCATGATCCGGCGACTGAATCGCGAACAGCCGCGCCTTCGACGCGGCATAGCCCTCGAACCCGTCATAACGGTCGAGATGGTCGGGCGTGATGTTGAGCAGGATCGCGACATCGCAATCGAGGCTCGTCGTCAGGTCGATCTGGTAGCTCGACAGCTCAAGCACATAGACGCCACCGTCAGGCAACGGCTCCTCGCCCAGGATCGGCTTGCCGATATTCCCGCCCAGCCGCGCCGGCACCCCGGCCGTCTCCAGGATATGGTGAATCAGCGCCGTCGTGGTCGACTTGCCGTTGGTGCCGGTGATCCCGACCACCTTGTGCGGCGGCAGGCTGGCCCGCGCCTGAGCGAACAGCTCGATATCGCCGATGACCGGCACGCCCGCCGCCCGCGCCTTCGCGGCGACCGGATGGCGATTGATCGGCACGCCCGGCGAAACGACGAGCCCATCGAAACCGGCGAGGTCAATGTTCTCGGGGTCGGCGAACGACAAAAGCCCTCTCTCCTCTGGGGAGAGGGTTGGGAGAGGGGCAGTAGAAGGCGACAGCGCTTGTGGCTGCCCCTCTCCCCTGCCCTCTCGCGCGGAAAAAAGCGCATCACGCGCCGCCTCGTCCGAATCCCACGCCACCACCTCGGCTCCGCTCGCCACGAGCGCGCGCACCACGGCCGCGCCCGAGCGCGCAAGCCCCAGCACCGCGAAGCGTTTGCCGCGCCATGTGGGGCTGGTGATCACCGAAGCTTCAAGGTCGACAGGCCAGCAAGCGCGAGCACCAGCGCGATGATCCAGAAGCGGATCACGACGGTCGGCTCGCTCCAGCCGAGCTGCTCGAAATGATGATGGATCGGCGCCATCTTGAAGATGCGCCGGCCGGTGCGCTTGTAGAAGAACACCTGGATGATGACGGACAGTGCCTCGATCACGAACAGGCCGCCGATGATGCCGAGCACGATCTCGTGATGCGCGACGACCGCGATGGTGCCGAGCGCCCCGCCGAGCGCTAGGCTGCCGGTATCACCCATGAAGACCGCCGCCGGCGGTGCGTTGAACCACAGGAACGCAAGCCCCGCCCCGATCATCGCGCCGCAGAAGATCGCAAGGTCGCCTGCCCTGGGGACATGGGGAATGCCGAGATAGGTTGCGAACTTCGCGTTGCCCGCCAGATAGACGATGATCATGAACGCGACCGCGGCGATGATCACCGGCATGGTCGCGAGGCCATCCAGCCCATCGGTCAGGTTCACCGCATTGCCGAACGCGACGATCGTGAAGGCAGCGAACAGGATGTAGAAATAGCCGAGATCGACCCACCAGCCATTGGTGAAGGGCAGATAGAGATGCGTGCCGGTCGCATTGTTCTGATGAATGATCAGCCCGGCCGCGATCGCCGCGATGGTGAACTCGCCGACCAGCCGCATCCGCCCCGACACGCCCTTGGTGCTCGCCTTGCGCACCTTGTCGTAATCGTCGAGGAAACCGATCGCGCCGAACCCGAGGGTCACGAAGGTGCAGGCCCAGACGAACGGGTTGCTCAGGTCCATCCACAACAGGATCGACAGCACCAGCGACGTCAGGATCATCAGCCCGCCCATGGTCGGCGTACCGCGCTTGGCCAGGTGGCTCTGCGGCCCGTCGTCGCGGATCGGCTGCCCCTTGCCCTGGCGAACGCGCAGCCAGCCGATGAACCGGGGCCCGATGATTAGGCCGATGATCAGCGCGGTCGCCACCGCCCCGCCCGAGCGGAAGCTCAGATAGCGGAAGAGGTTGAGGACACCGGGAAAACCCAGATAGTTGGCGATGAAATAGAGCATTATGCTGTCCCGTTCGCCAAAGCGGCGACCACGCTCGCCAACCCGACTCCGTTCGAACCCTTGATGAGAACCGCGTCGCCGGGCGCCAGCATTTCCAGCAGGCTTGCCCGCGCGGCAGCGGTATCGGGCACATGGACGAAATCGACCCTGCCCTCAAGCGCGTTCGCGAGGGGCCTCATCGCTTCACCGACCAGAATGACCCGTTCGACGCCCGCGGCGATCACCGGGTCGGCAAGCGCCGCATGATAGGCGTCGCTCTTCTCGCCCAGCTCGCGCATCTCGCCCAGCACGGCAAGCTTCCGTGGCGCCGCTTCCGCGCCCAGCACCGCCAGCGTCGCCCGCATCGATGTCGGGTTCGCGTTATAGCTTTCGTCGATCACCAGCGCTTCGCCGCCGGCAACCTTGACCGTCAGCCGCGCGCCGCGCCCGGCCAGCCCGCCCAGCTCGGCCAAAGCCAGCCCGGCCAGCGCCAGGTCGCCGCCGACCGCGTCGACGGCCGCCAGCACCGCCAGGGCATTCGACACCCAGTGCATGCCCGGCTGCCCGACGGTGAAGCTCAGTTCCTTTTCGCCCAGCGATGCCGTGACGAAGGTTCCGCCAGTCGCGGTGCGCATCGTCTCGATCGCGCGGACGTCGGCGCCCGGATCGATTCCGAAGGTCACGATCCTGGCGGCATGGGGCCTGGCGTGCCCGATCAGCCGGTCGCGGTGCGGGCTGTCATAGGGGATGATCGCGACCCCGCCCGGCTCGAGCCCGGCGAAGATCTCCCCCTTGGCATCGGCAATGGCCGATTCGTCCGGGAAGAAAGCCGTATGGGCTGGCGCGATCGCGGTCACCATCGCGACGTGCGGCCGCACCAGGGTCGTCAGGTGCGCCAGTTCGCCTGCATGGTTCATGCCCATCTCGAACACGCCGAAACGGCTTGCCGCCGGCATGCGCGCCAGGCTCAGCGGCACGCCGGTGTGATTGTTGTAGCTTTTCACCGACCGGTGCGCGGCGCCCGGCGCGCCACGATCGAGTGCCGCGAACAGCGCTTCCTTGGTACTTGTCTTGCCGACCGATCCGGTCACCCCGATGATTTTCGCCGGGGTCCGCGCGCGCGCGGCACGGGCCAGCGCCTCGAGCGCCGCCATCGTATCGGAAACCAGGACATGCGGGTGCGGTGTCGCAACGGCGACAACCGCACCCGACGCTCCCCGCTCGGAGCTCTGGTCGAGGAATTTGTGCCCGTCGCTCGTCTCGCCCTTCAGCGCGACGAACAGGTCGCCCGGGCCGACTTCACGGGAATCGAAGGTCACGCCGGTGGCGGCGAACTCGGTCGAGGCGGTGCCCCCGGTAGCGGCCGCGATCTCGGCTGAGGTCCACAAGCTCATAGCCCCTCCCCTTCAGGGGAGGGGTTGGGGTGGGGCAGTCCCGCAAATGCCGGGGTTGGTTTGAGCCGGAAGGCGCCACCCCTGAAGGGGAGGGGAGAAAAAATGAGATAGTCGCTCACGCCGCCATCTCCCGCGCGACGCTGACATCGTCGAACGGCAGCACCAGATCGCCGACGATCTGCCCCTGCTCATGCCCCTTGCCCGCGACCAGCACGATATCCTGCGGCCCCGCCTCGGCGATCGCCGTGCCGATCGCCTCGCGGCGCGATCCGATCTCCGTTGCGCCCGGCGCACCTTCCATCACCATCGCCCGGATAGCCGCCGGATCCTCCGACCGCGGATTGTCATCAGTGACATAGACCTTGTCGGACATTGTCGCCGCCACCGCCCCCATCGGCGCGCGCTTGCCCTTGTCGCGATCCCCGCCAGCGCCGAACACCGTGATAAGCCGTCCCGAGACATGCGGCTTCAGCGCCGCGATCGCCGCCTCGATCGCATCGGGCGTATGGGCATAATCGACATAGACCGGCGCCCCGCTCCGCGCGATCACCGCGCGCTCGAGCCGACCGCGTACCGGTTGAAGCCGCCCGAGCGCCGCAAGCGTCTGCGCGACATCGCCGCCGGTCGCGATCACCAGTCCCGCCGCGGTCAGCGCGTTCGCGGCCTGATAGGCACCGATCAGGGGCAGCATCACCTTGTACGTCTTGGCCCCGGCCTCGATGACCAGCCCCTGCCCGAGCAGGGTCGGGTCGCGCGACACCAGTTTCAGCGTCTCGCCGCGCGTTCCGACCGTCAGCACGGAAAGGCTTCGTCCCCGCGCGATCTCGATCACTCGCGCCGCATGGGGATCGTCGGCCCACACCACGGCCGCGCCGCCATCGACCACCACTTCCGAGAACAGCCGAAGCTTCGCCTCGAAATAGGCCTCCATCGTACCGTGATAATCGAGATGATCGCGGCTGAGATTGGTGAAGGCAGCGGCCGCGACCGGCAGCCCCTCGGTGCGATATTGCGAGAGGCCGTGGCTCGACGCTTCGAAGGCAACATGACTCACGCCCTCGCGCGCCAGCCCCGCCACGTTCGACAGGAAGGTGACGATGTCCGGCGTGGTCAGCCCGGTCGAGACCTGGTCGTCAGCCGTGGTCACGCCCAGCGTGCCGATCGACGCGGCATGGAAACCCGCCATCCGCCACAATTGCCGGGCCATTTCGACGGTCGAGGTCTTGCCGTTGGTTCCCGTCACCGCGACAGCGGTCTGCGGGAAGGGAGCGAAATAGCGCGCGGCCAACCCGGCGAAACGCTTGCGCGGATTGGCATCCGCGATATGCGCGGCACCCTCGACCCGCGCCTCGGGCCGCGCCACCACCGCGATCGCGCCGCCGGCGATCGCCGCCGGAATGAAGTCCTCGCCATTCACCTGCGCGCCCTCGAACGCACCGAAGACGGTGCCGGGCGCCACCTTGCGATGGTCTATCGCGAAGCCGGTGACCGTTGCGTCCTCCGCTCCACCGGTCAGCGCGCCAAGCTTCATTCGGCGTCCGCCGGGTTCTCGCCCGGGGCATGCCACAACAGCGGCAGCAATTCGGAGACATCGACGTCGCGACGATTGTCGGGCGTCACGCCAAGCATCGCGCCGGTGCGGGAGATGACACGGCTCACGACCGGGGCCGCCGTCCAGGCGGCGGTGGTGAGGCCAAAGGATTCGGCGTTGCCGATAGGCGAGTCGAGCATTGCGATCACCACATAGCGCGGCGCATCCATCGGGAAAGCCGCCGCGAAGGTCGAGACGTTCGTTTTCTTCGAATAACCGCCCGCCCCCGCGACTTCGGCGGTGCCGGTCTTGCCGCCGACGCGATATCCGGGCGCCTCGCCCTTGCGGCCGGTGCCTTGGGTCACGACCAGCCGCAGGAGCTGGCGCATCCGCGCGCTGGTCGCCTCGGAGAGCACCCGGCGGCCCTCCGGCGCCTTGCCCGGGGCGACCTTCAACAACGTCGTCGGCCGCCAGATCCCGCCATTCACCAGCGTCGCATAGGCGTTGGCGAGGTGAAGCGGCGTCACCGCGATGCCGTGGCCATAGGCAGTCGTCATCACCGTGGTGCGCGCCCAGAACACAGGCCAGATCGGCTTCTGCTTCTCGCGCAGTTCGATCTCGGGGCGGGTGTCGAAGCCCATCGCCTTGAACATCGCCGCCATACGGTCCTTGCCGATCTCGTCGGCGATCCGCGCGGTCACGATGTTCGACGAATGGATCAGTGCCTCGGGGATATCGAGGAAACGCTTCTGCGCATGGTCGTCATGGATGGTGAAGCCGCCTACATGCAACGGCTGGGTCGCATCGAAGCGACGCGCCATCGAGGTCACGACGCCGGTCTCGATCGCGTTTGCCATCGTGATCGGCTTGAAAGTCGATCCCAGCTCGTACACGCTCTGAGTCACGTTGTTGCGCAGCGCGTCGCTGCTCGTGCCGGCGATCTTGTTCGGGTTGTAGACTGGCAGCGAGACCATCGCCATCACTTCGCCGGTATGGACGTCGAGCACGACGCCGGTCGCCGACTTCGCCTTGAACGCGATCATCGCCCTGCCCAGCTCGCTCTCCATCGCCGCCTGCACCCGGCTATCGATCGACAGGGTCACCGGGGTGGCGCGCGTGGAGGGGCTCGTCAGCTGGTCGTCGAAGGCGCGTTCGATCCCGGCACGGCCCATGATCCGCCTGTCGTCGCCCGTCGGACCGATATAGCCGAGCACATGCGCGGCCATGGTGGTCTGCGGATACAACCGCTCAGGCTCCCGCGCGAAGGCAAGGCCGGGCTCGCCCAGCGCATGGATCGCGTTGACCAGCGCCGGCGAGGCGTGGCGCTCGAGATAGGTGAAATTCACCGGCAACGTCAGCTTGGCATAATACCAGGACTCGTCATGGCCGGGCACGATCGCGGCAAGCTTCGCCGCCAGCTCGCGACGATCGCCAAGCAGCTTGCCCGGGTGCACGCCGATCGTCCACGCCTCGATCGTCCGCGCCAGCGGCTCGCCGTTGCGGTCCAGAATATCCCCGCGCTGCATCAAGCCCGAAACCGGCCCCTGAGCGCTGGCAGGCTCGGAGACGAAACCGAGCATCGCGATCCGCCCAATCACCAGCGTGAAGCCGGCGGCGAGCAGCAGCATCAGCATCATCAGCCGCACATGCGCCGTCGCGACCAGCGCATGGCGCTGGCCGGTCAGGCGCCGTTGCGGCTGTGGTCGGGCGACGAGTGCCGTCAACGCATCCGCCCCGATTCAGCACGAGCGCCGCTGAACAGGTCGCCGATCGTCGAATCGCTCAGCAGCTTGTGGTCGAGGAGCGCCACCGTCTGGGCCTTGCCGCCGGAAACGGCACGCTCGCGGACAGGTGCCGCGGTCGCCACGACGGCCGCTCGAGACTTGGCCGTCGCGGGCGCGGTAGCCACAGGCGCGGCAGCGGCCGTTTCCACGACACGGGTCACCACTGCGGGCGTCGCCGCCGGGCGCATGGTCGAGCCGTCGGGCAGCGACGGCACGACCAGCGACGCGGTCTGGATCGTCGCGTCATGGCCCTGGTTGAGATCGAGCGAGGCAAGCGCCCCCTCGTCGGACACGAACTGGGCCGCCGCCGGCGCCGTCAGGCGCAGCGTGTCGCCGTTCCATCTCTCGAGCTGGGCGAGGTTGGCGCGCGTGTCGAACTCGGTCTCCAGCGCGCGGATGTCCCGTTGCGCCTGGCCGATCAGCGCAACCGTCCTGTCGAGCTTCTTGCGCTCGGCCGCGACCTGCAACGGCACCAGCAGGAAACCCAGAGCAACGGCAACGCCGGCCAGGAACCAGCCAAGACTTTTCCAAGCATACGCAAGCATCACAACGCTCCTTCAGAAGTCCAGGCCACGGCATCGGTCCGCAGCGCTGTCCGCAACGTTGCCGATCTGGCGCGGGGGTTTCGCGCAATCTCGGCATCGTCGGCGCGCACCGCGCGACCGACCTTCTCAAAACTTGGTTTTGCGTTAACCATCAATTCAGGAAGATGACGGGATCGTCCCGGTAACGATCCGCTGCGCTCGCGCAGGAACCGCTTCACCATCCGATCCTCAAGCGAATGGAACGTCACGATCGCGAGCCGGCCGCCCGGCTTCAGCACGCGCTCAGCCGCGGCCAGCCCGTCCGCCAGCTCGCCCAGCTCGCGATTGATATGGATGCGGATCGCTTGGAAGGTCCGGGTCGCGGGATCCTTCTTGTCGTGCGGCTTGTACCCGAGCGCACGGCGAACGACCTGCGCCAGCTCGCCGGTGCGGTTGATCGGCCGCGCCGCCACGATCGCGCGCGCTACCCTGCGGGACCGGGGCTCGTCGCCATATTGGTACAGGATATCGGCAATCACCGCCTCGTCGGCATGGTTGACGAAATCGGCCGCACTCTCGCCTTCCTGGCTCATCCGCATGTCGAGCGGCCCGTCCGACTGGAAGGAGAAGCCGCGCTCCGCCTGGTCGAGCTGCATCGACGACACGCCGATATCCATCGTCACGCCGTCGACCGGGGTCGCGCCCCGCGCCTCCAGCTCGGCGTCGAGCGCCGAGAAGGTCGTCGGGATCAGCGTCAGCGCGCCATCCGATGCGGCCTCCAGCGCCAGCCCGCCTTCGATCGCGTCGGGATCGCGGTCGAAGGCGAATACGCGGGCGCCGAGGGAGAGCAGCGCCCGCGTATAACCGCCCGCACCGAAGGTCGCATCGACATGACGTTCGCCAGGGGTAATGGCGAGCGCGTCGACGACCTGGGCGAGCAGCACGGGGATATGGGGCTCGGGGTCGCTCACAGCGCGATCCCCTTGAGCTGGCAATGGTAGCGGGCGCAGGACTTCACCATCTCGGCCACGCCCTCGGCCTCGATCAGTGTCTTGGGGTCCCAGATCTCGAAATAGTCGAACACGCCGTAGAAGAAGGCGTTCGCGCCGATCTTGGCGTGGAAGCGCGGGAAGCCCGGCATGATGAAGCGGCCGCTGCCGTCGAACGGCGTCGCCTCTCCCTGCGCCGCGCGGCGCTTGATATTGTAATCATATTCGCCGTCATCGGCGGTGTAGGCCTCTTCGCGCGCGTCGAGCTTGGCCTTCAGGATGGGCACATAAGCGGGGTCATAGGCAATCAGGCAGGGGTGCTTCTGATGGACGCCGATGATGACGGTGCCGCCGTCCTTGCCGTCGGGACGCGGGCTGTTCGCAGCCAGGATGGCCCTGAGCGAAGCGGGGATCGCGACCCGGCCCTTGTCGTCGACAAGGCCAAGTCCGTCTCCCTGATATTCTGCCCTTTGCGCCACGCCGTACCCCGAACTCCAGCAGGCATGACTCCCCCGTCCTCGAAAGACGGCCTTCGCCGCCCTCCAGCGCCACGTCGCGCAGGCGAGATGAGTTTACCCCTGTCAGCACAGGGTTAACTCGGGTTAGTCGGGGATTCAAGGGGAAAGCCGGGGAAAGTCGGGGCAAATGCCCTAATATCTTCGATTCTCCGGGGAATTAATTGCAGTCATTTCAACCTGTTCTCGGTGTGTTCTTGGGATCTCGGGGCTTGGGGGGCGTTTTCCCCGGATCGCCCCGGAGCTGGGCCATGTTTTCCCTGATTCTCCCCGTCGGCGCCGTGGGCCTGACAGGGGATATCGGACTCATTTGGTCTTCGCGGCGTGAGGCTCTGCACGGCGCGAGGCCTGGGCGAGGTTGAGATCGGCCGTGGCGCTCGGCGCGACGCCGAGTTCGGCCAGCGGCTCGCTGGTCGCGCCTTCGACCGGCAGCATCTGGTTGCCGGCCGCCATATTGGCCACCACATCCGGACGGGCGCCGCCGACAACAACCAGGGGCCGCTCCCTGTTGGCGGTGGAGAAGATCGCGGCGGCCAGGCCGATGAGAAGCAGAACCGCGGCGAGGCCGATCATGCCGACCTTCACCCGTTGCGACGTCTGCGCCGGATCTTGAATCATGATTTTCATACGTGTGGCATAAATGTAACGCATGAAAAGAGTCTTGTCGATGGCCCGGCTATTCGCGCTTCAGCCGGTCCGGAACGGTCAGCCCCTTGGACTCGAGCCAGGCCCGATTGTAGAGCGTCGATAGGTAACGGAATCCGGTATCGCACAGGATCGTCGCGATCCTTTTGCCCGGGCCGAGCTCCCTGGCAAGCCGCACCGCGCCGGCGACGTTGATGCCCGACGACAATCCCAGGCAAAGCCCCTCCTCGTCGAGCAGCCGGGTCACCCACTCAAGTCCCTCCTCGTCGGAGATGCGGAACTGGGTATCGATCGGCGCGCCTTCCAGATTGGCGGTGATTCGCCCCTGCCCGATCCCTTCGGCGACCGAACTGCCCTCCGACTTCAGCTCGCCACAGGCGTAATAATCGTAGAGCGCGGCGCCGAATGGATCGCTGAGCGCGATGCACACGCCCTCGTCCTTCGCCTTCAGCCCCAGCCCCACGCCGGCCAGCGTGCCGCCGGTGCCGACCGAGCAGGTAAACCCGTCGATCCGGCCGTCCATCTGAGTCCAGATCTCTTCCGCCGTGCCAACGATATGCGCTCGGCGATTGGCGATATTGTCGAACTGGTTGGCCCAGATCGCGTTGGGCGTCTCCTCCGCGATCCGGCGCGAGGTGTGAACGAAATGACCCGGATTCGAATAAGGGGCGGCCGGCACCAGCACGAGCTCGGCGCCCAGCGCGCGCAGCGTGTCCATCTTCTCGCGGCTCTGGGTCTCCGGCATGACGATGATCGTCCGGTACCCCTTGGCATTGGCGACCAGCGCCAGGCCGATGCCGGTATTGCCCGCGGTTCCCTCGACGATCGTCCCGCCCGGCTGGATCAGCCCACGCTCCTCCGCATCCTCGACGATGAACAGGGCGGCGCGATCCTTCACCGAGGCGCCGGGATTGGCGAACTCGCATTTGCCGAAGATATCGCAGCCGGCGGCCTCGCTTGGGCCATTCAGGCGGACGAGCGGTGTGTTGCCGATCAGGGCGAGCGTGTTGGGGGCGGTGTGCATGGGCGCTAGATAGAAGCGCCACCCCCTGCTGGGCAAGCAAGCGAAACTTGTGTCGGAGGATCGACCACTTCCGCGATAGCCAAGTTCGCCCGATCACCGATAAGATGCGCCCGATGACCACGCCCGATCCCGTTCAAGCGCTTCACGAAACGCTCGTCAGGCGCGACACGCCGGAGACGGTGGCGGCGCTGATCGCATCCGCGCTGCCGCCGCCGCAGGATCGCAAGCTCACGGCCGAGCTTCAAAAGATCATCCGGGGATCGGGGGCGCGACGCTTCGGCTGGTCCTCGATGGCCAGCGTGTTCCGCGCACCGGACCGTATGGACCGGCAGATCGCGAAAGCGCGCGAGCTGGCCCAGCTCTTTCTCGATAATGCACTGCCGGAATCCGACGATGCCGACGCACTCGATTCCTTCATCGCGCGCTTCAACGTGTTGATCGGCAAGCAGCCCGGCCGGGCCAGCTTCAAGCATGACCGACACAATCGGCAGGCGCGGGGCGCGCTCGGCCTCGATATCTCGCGTCGCCGGTATGTGAAGCTGTTCCGCGTCGCCGCCCGCCTGGAACGGCGGCTCGCAGCATTGAGGCGCGAGGAATCACGCCACCGCCTGGTCCTGCTGGGCAAGGCCGCGCTCGCCCCCGACCTGACCTTGGGCGATCTCGGCGGCCATGCGCCGACAGCAGCCTTTGTCGCTTATTATGCAGCGCGCATGAAACTGCGTAGTGAATTCACGATCAGTGGTCAGCAACAACCATTCGATCATCTTGCGGCCGCCCTGCTCGACCTGTGCGCTCGGGATACCCGGACCCGCTGGTATGCGATCGCCCATGTCTTTCCGCGCCATGACGTACTCTCGCATCTGTCGGATGCCGAAAAAGGCCAGCTGCTCGGCCGCTGGTTCGATATTCTGAACGAGATTTCGGATCGGCTCGAGGCGGCGTACCGGACCACCGACATCGATCTTGCCAGCATGATCGTGAAGCGGGGCAATGATTCGTCGACCTGGAATCTGCTTGCCACCGCATGGAACCGAGCACGCGATCACTGGATGGCCTTGATCGTCGCGCTCGGCCTGGAGCCGGTGTTCGAGCAGATGCTACCCGGCAAGGTCATGCGCCTGATGGCAGCGGACGTGGCTTATTGGCACCGCAGCGCCGGTGGCGGAATCCATCCCGATACCTTGGTCTGGCAGGCCCTCCCCAAACCATGGGAGGTGCTTCACGGAGAGGTGAAATGCACCCGCGAAAAGGTCGAGGTCGCCTGCGCGGAAAAGGACGTCGACCCGATCAAGGCCGGCTGGACAGCGCCGCAGTCGCGTCGCGCCGTGGCGTCCGCAAAGCCGACACCCGAACTTGTCCATGGGGTTACGGTCAACAATCCCTATTTCGCCTCGTTGCTTCGTGACATGGGTGCTTTCAGCGGCAAACCTCCACGAAAGCGATTCTTCGACCTGCTGTTCGGCGATTGACAGACAACCGCGCGAAAGATCAAAAGTCAGGTGCCCCCCGGTAGCTCAGTGGCAGAGCAGTCGGCTCGTCTCCGACCGGACGCTGGTTCGAGCCCAGCTCGGGAGGCACCTTATTCTCCCGCCGTTGTATCGATACGAGACGCTGGGTCAACTTGACAGCCGGTGGCGGCGTTGGAGCCCTCAAGACACGAGCCAGGCGTCGCCGATCATGCGAATTGTAGGAGCCGGCGCGCGGCGCGCACGGTAGTGTGGGCAAGCAAGCTAGATCATCGCCCCTAAGTTCGCCGTTGTCGCGTCCGCGTACCCATGGTAGAATTTTCCACCTAGGAGGTAGAAACATGGGCGTTCAGCTCAACATCAAGGACGAAGAAACCGTCAGGCTGGCCCGCGAACTCGCCGCCGAAATGGGCGAGAGCGTTACCCAGGCGGTACGCATCGCCCTTCAGGAACGGCGCGCTCGCACGCCGCCGCCGCGGCGCCGGGCACGCGTCGAGGAAACGATGGCGGTCGTTCGCGGTTTGCAAGACCATTGGAAACCGGAGCTTCGTGATCAGGAATTGTCGCTGACGCACGGCGACCTGCTCTATAATGAGGATGGCTCGTTCAAGTGATTGTCGATACGTCGGCGATCATTGCGATCTTGCGAGACGAGCCTGAGGCGAGAGCCTTTCTGGAGGTGATGGCCACGGCAACGAGCTTGCGGATATCCGCCGGTTCCTGGCTGGAACTGACGGTGGTCACGACGCGCGGGGGCGATGCGTTGATTGGCGAGGCTGCCGACACGTTGCTGGCACGCTTCGACGTCCAGATTGAGGCTGTAACTAAGGAAATCGCGACAATCGCGAATGACGGCTATCGGCGATATGGTCGAGGCACCCGGCATGCCGCCGATCTCAATTTCGGCGATTGCTTCGCCTATGCACTCGCGAAAGCGACGGGCGAACCGCTCCTCTTCAAAGGCGACGATTTCACCAGGACTGATATCGTCCCAGCCCTTTGATCAGACAATCCCCGCCGCGTGCAGATGCGGCCCCAGCCGCCCGGTCAGCCACAGGAAGAACATCCGGTAATCGCTGAACAGGGACCAGAGCGGATAGGTGAAGGTTGCCGGCCGGTTCTTCTCCACCGCGAAATGCGCGCCCCAGGCAAAACCGTATCCGGCGAGCGGCACCAGCGCCCACCACCAGCCACCCTTCGTCAACGCGAGCGCGAGGAAGACGAAGGTCAGCGCCGTGCCGACATAATGCAGTCGCCGCGTCTCGGGCTTCGCATGCTCGCGAAGATAATAAGGCCAGAATGCGGCATAAGTGGTGATCTGCTGTACCATGAGTCGGGATGCTAGCGTCGCGGCCAAGCATGTCGACCGATAATTTCGGCACGCCTTCGGAGCGGGAATATAGCTCTCGGAAAGTACGGTTTTCCGCCGGAATCCAATATCCCCTCATGAGATAGGAAAACGCTTGCCAGCCCGAAAAAGCCGTGACACAAACACGGCGAAAATGAGGCCCAAATAAGGCAAGCATCTAGGGAGCATGTCATGAAGTCCAAGACGATCCTGTGCTGCGTCGCGTTGGCGGCGGTGACGGCCGGCTGTTCGAAGCCGGGCGGCAACAATTATTCGACGCCCAGCTATGAAGCGAGCGACACCGCCGAGGCTGGACTGGTCACCCCCGATGCAAGCGGCGAGAAATACAAACCCAATGCCATCTCGCCGGTGCACATGGTCGCCGACGCGCCCGTCTCGACCTTTGCGGTCGATGTCGACACCGCCGCCTATGCCAATGTCCGCCGCTTCCTCACCCAGGGACGGAAGCCGCCGGTCGACGCGGTCCGCACCGAGGAAATGATCAACTATTTCCGCTATGACTATCCCCTGCCCTCGGACCGCGAGGCGCCGTTCAGCGTAACCACCGACGTCGCTCAATCGCCCTGGAACCAGGAAACGAAGATCCTGCGCATCGGCCTGCGCGGTTATGACCTTCCCTATGCGCGCCGCCCGGCCGCGAACCTGGTCTTCCTGGTCGATGTCTCGGGGTCGATGGACGAGCCGGACAAGCTGCCCCTGGTCAAATCCGCCCTATCCACCCTCGCCGACAATATCGGCCGCGAGGACCGGGTCGCGATCGTCGTCTATGCCGGTGCGGCCGGCGTGGTGCTCGATTCAACCAGCGACCCGTCGGAGATCAAGGCGGCGCTCGACACTCTCAGCGCTGGTGGCTCGACCGCCGGCGGCGAAGGACTCCAGCTCGCTTATTCGATCGCCCGCGAGCATTTCATCAAGGGCGGCGTCAATCGAATCCTCCTCGCCACGGATGGCGACTTCAATGTCGGCATCACCGACCAGAAGGAGCTGGAGACGCTGATCGAGCATGAACGCGACGACGGCATCACCCTCACCACGCTCGGCTTCGGCCAGGGCAATCTCAACGACTCGATGATGGAATCGATCGCCGATCTCGGCAACGGCAACTATGCCTATATCGACAGCGCGATGGAGGCGAAGAAGGTCCTCTCCGAGGAACTCGCCTCGACTCTCTTCACCATCGCCAAGGACGTGAAGGTCCAGGTCGAGTTCAATCCCGCCTATGTCAGCCAGTACCGCCTGATCGGCTATGAGAACCGCGCGCTGGCCGAGCAGGATTTCGACAACGACAAGGTCGACGCGGGCGACATTGGCGCCGGCCATCAGGTCACCGCGATCTACGAGGTCGTGCCCGCCGGAACGAAGGGCTGGATGTCCGACCGCCGCTACACCGACAACCGCCGCACCGCGCAGACCTCGGGCAGGCAGGACGGCGAGCTGGCGTTCGTCCGCCTGCGCTACAAACTGCCGGACGGCGACACCTCGCGCCTGATCGAACGCCCGGTCGATGCCCGCCAGCTCGCCACCCATTCCCTGCCACAGGGCGACATGGCCTTTGCCACCGCGGTCGCCGCCTTCGGGCAGAAATTGCGCGGCGACACGCGGCTCGGCGACCTCGGCTATGCCGATATCCGCCGCCTCGCCGGTAATGCGGACGGCTATTGGCGACAGGAATTCATCAAGCTCACTGAACTCGCCGAGGCGGGGCAGGTGCCTGCGGCGTCGCGCCGGGGCTGGATCGGCTAGGGAGATCCAGCTCAGCCGCGATCGTCGCAGCAGGGAGCGGCCGGGGATGTGTCCAACCCCGGCCGCTCTTCATCTTTACGCGTTCCTTATGCCGATGCCCCCAGGTCGCCGTCGAAGCTTAACGCCCCCCGCGCCTATCTGAGGGCCGCGGCACGACAACGCGCCGCGCCATCGTCGGCGGCCCCCTTGCCGGCGCAGGAGCATCCCGATGCAGACCCGTCCCGCCGATCCCGGTGCGACACCCCATATCCTCCAGGTCGGGCAGGATCGCCGCGGCCGCTGGATGGTCCAGGAAAATCACGGCCTGATCGAGGGCGTGTTCATCTCCCGCGACGCGGCCCTCCATTTCGCCCGCCTCGAACGCCATGCCTTTCCCGGCGCGACGGTGGAACTCGCGAGCCACCCGCTCACCTCGACCCTCGCGGCCTGACATGGAGAAAGACGATGTCCCCGGATCCCACCGGCCTGCTGGTCATCGCCCTGATCGGCCTCGCCCTGACGAGCCTCGCCCTGCTCTGTCGCCTCCGCACGATACGCACGCCCAGCCGGCACCCGGCGCCCCACCCCGACATCACCCTCGGATTCAGGGATCCCTGGCGCTGAGGCCCTTCCGCCGCCCGGTTGATCGCGACCCCGGCAATCATTGAATCCCCCCTTTCAGGAGCCACCCATGGCAACCCGCCTTGCGTTCGACGACATCACGGACCCGGACCCTCTCCCGGCCGGCGTCGAAATCGCCCTCGCCTATGACGCCGCCGGCACGGACTATCGTGACTATGCCGATGGCGACGCATCGTCCGGTTTCTCCGGCCGCTACGACTTTGCCGATCGCGAGCTGTGGCTGCGGATCGACAAGACCCTGATCGAACTGCGCGCCCAGGGCCGCCACGCCATCCGTATCCTCGATCTCGGCTGCGGCCCGGGCACCTGGCTGCTGCGCACCGCCGCCCGCGCCCGCGATCTCGGCTTCACCGCGATCGAGGGACGCGGCATCGACATCTCCCCGGCGATGATCGCCCTCGCCAACCAGGCCGCCGCCCGCACGACCGACCCGAGGATCGGCCTGACCTTCGACGTCGGCGACATAGTGGAGACGCTCGAACAGGAGGGCCGCCATGCCTGCGACATCGCGCTCTGCCTCTACGGGGTGCTCAACCATGTCGCGCCGTCCAGCTACCCCGCCGTGGCACGCGCGCTGGCCGGGGTGACCGACGGCGCGCTGATCGCCACCGTCCGGTCGACCGGCAGCCTCCCGTCGATCTTCATCTCGGGGCTGGAGAAGGCGCGGCATTTCCACCAGGACCATGAGCATGACCGGCTCGAGATCGACCTGCTCGACGGTCGCCACCTCGAATTCGGTCTTCACCTGTTCAGCGCCCGCGAGGTCCGCGCCCTGTTCGCCCCTCACTGCGCGATCCGCGAGATAGCCGGCATCGACGTCTTCCACAGCCGTTTCCGTCCCGAACGCGACTGGAATCCGGCGACCGAGGACCCGGCGCTCGAGGCAAGCCTCGCCCGCCTCGAACATTTCTGCGCCACCGATCCGACCTTCATCGATCGCGCCGCGCATATCCTGCTGCTCGCCGGGCCGGCCGAGTAGAATGAAGGCAACCGCCGCCCCTCTAGGCTGAGGCTGCTGCCTTTGTCCCATTGCCGCTCCCCGACCGTTCGCGTCGCGCGCCCCTCGAGACTCGGTACGCCCTCACCGGCATGCCCGAACCCGCGCGGCGCGAACGGAAAGGGCGTCTAGGCCCCCGTCATCACCCCGGAATAAGTCCGGCACGGCGGAAATCATCGAAACGCTTGAAACGCCACCGCCAGCCGGAAGCGTTTGACACCCCCCGAACCGCCCCCTTAGCCTGCCGCTCAAAACCCCGGGGGAACCATCAATGAAACCACTCGCCACAGCCGCCGCAACCGCGCTCGCCCTGTTCGTCTCCCACGGCGCCACGGCCCAGACTCAAGCCCCCCGCCCCGACCAGCTCGCCTTCCGCGATCTCTACCGGGAACTGGTCGAGACCGACACCTCGGTCTCCACCGGAAGCTGCACCGCCGCCGCGGAGAAACTCGCCGCGCGGCTGAAGGCGGCCGGCTATACCGACGATCAGCTCACCCTGTTCAAGGCCGACGGCTTCCCGCTCGACGGCGGGCTGGTCGCGCAACTTCCCGGCACGTCGCCCAAGGCGAAACCGATGCTGCTCCTCGGCCATCTCGACGTGGTCAATGCCCGCCGCGAGGACTGGCAGCGCGATCCGTACAAGTTCATCGAGGAGGACGGCTATTTCTACGGTCGCGGCACCTCGGATATGAAAGCGATGGTCGCGACCTGGGTCGACACGCTGATCCGCTTCAAGCAGCAGGGCTACAAGCCCAAGCGCACGATCAAGCTCGCCCTCACCTGCGGAGAGGAATCCGGCGCCCGCATGAATGGCGCCCAGTGGCTTGCGGAGAACCGGCCCGAGCTGATCGCCGCCGAATTCGCCCTCAACGAAGGCGGCGGCGGCCGTACCGACGGGCATGGCAAGGTCGTCACCCAGGCGATGCAGGTCGGCGAGAAATCCAATCGCAGCTTCGAGGTGGAGACGACCAACCCCGGCGGCCACAGCTCGATCCCGATCGACGACAACGCCATCTACGAACTGGCCGACGCGATCGAGAAGCTGCGCGCCTACACTTTCCCCGTCCGCTTCAATGACACCACCCGCGCCTTCTTCGCCAAGGCAGGCGCCGAGCGGAACGACGAGACCGGCCGCGCCATGGCGGCGCTCGCCGCCAACCCGGCCGACCGGGCGGCAGAGGCGATCGTCTCGGCCGACCGCACCTTCAACTCGATGCTTCGCACCACCTGCGTCGCGACGATGCTCGAGGCGGGGCATGCCGTGAACGCGCTGCCGCAGCGCGCCAAGGCGACGGTGAACTGCCGGATCGTGCCCGGCGAGGATGGCGATACGACCCGCGCCGCGCTGATCGCGGCGATCGGCGATGCGAAGACGAAGGTCACAATGGTCGGCCGCCTCCGCCCGGTCGCCGTCCCGCCGCCGCTCGACCCGAAGATCATGGGCCCGGCGGAAAAGCTCGTCGCCCGCTATTTCCCGGGCGTCTCGCTCATTCCCACCATGTCGCCCGGCGCCACCGACGCCACCTACCTCGCCCCGATCGGCATCCCGACCTATGGCGTGCCCGGAAGCTGGGGCGACCCGGACGGCAACGGCGCCCACGGCCTCAACGAACGGCGCGAAGTGCGGTCGGTCTATGTCGGGCGGGATTTCCTGTTCGACCTGGTAAAGGCTTATGCCAGCGGCAGCTAGGCGCCGGCTCAGGCTATCCGAGACCGGCCTTCGGGCGTCGAAAACAGCCGCTGCCGCCCCCTGACCGGGGCGGCAGCGATCCGTTCACGCCTGCGCCAGCGCATAGTCCAGCGCCGCGCACACGGCGGTCACCTGCGCATGGTTGCACTCCTCCGGCGTAGCGGTCGCGCTGTCGGGATAGACCTCGGTGGTGGTCGTGTAGCGCGCACCCGTGATCGAGGTGCAAAGCGCATAGTCGGCCAGCGGATATTCGATCACACCGTGCGCGACCACGGGCGAACCGATGATCTCTCCCTTGTCGTCCGGCGGGGCGATATGGGTCACCCGTTCGACCGCGGCGATGATGGCTTGCTGGAAGCCCGGCTGCGGATTTGCGCTGTCGTCCACCAGATAGAAGCCATCGGGAATGGTTT
Organism: Sphingomonas sp. QA11; assembly: GCF_028473665.1. Taxonomy (GTDB): domain Bacteria; phylum Pseudomonadota; class Alphaproteobacteria; order Sphingomonadales; family Sphingomonadaceae; genus Sphingomonas; species Sphingomonas phytovorans. The sequence goes on from NZ_CP098774.1 coordinate 2,593,461, forward strand.
CCGGCTCATAGGCCTTGCCGTCGCGCGCGGCCAGAGCCGGACGGAACTCGCCCTCGTCGCTGTCAGTGGTCTCGTGCAGGTCGATATGCAGCAGGAACGTTTCGTGCACGGAGGCAACGAGCTCGATCAGCGCGGTGGCTTCCCGCGCCGGACCATCGGCCCGGAAATTCCGGTTGGGGTCGACCGCGTCATAGTTCCAGCGGTTGATGCGTTCATAACCCCATGGGCTGACACAAGGCACCACCAGTAGATTGACCTTGCCCGCATAGGCGGCGGCGCGCTGCTCGAGGAAGTCCAGCGCCCCCATCACGCCGCTGGTTTCGTAACCGTGCACGCCCCCGGTCACCAGTGCGGTGGGCAGCGCGGGGTCGACATGCCGGTCGCGCAAGGCAAGCAGCGTGTAGGTTTCGCCAGCATAGTCGAGCCGGCCATAGGCGATTTTCTCGTACCGGTCGGCCAGCGCCTCGATGCGCGGGACGACGTCCTCGTCATAGCGGCGCTGGCGCGATTGCCGTGCCCGCCACTGGTTCAAGTCATCCTCGTTCCATGGCTGACCGGGGGTGCCCACGGGGTAGAAGCTGGTGTTCGTCATCTCATTCTCACTGACCGGCCTTCCGGCCCCTTCGATTGCAGCGCCGGGAATGTCGGTCCGGGCGCATGCCCGGCCTAGTCGTCTCGATCGACGATTGGCAAATCATTCGCCCCTGCCGCGTGACCGCCGCCTCAACGGATGCGGGGAATCCCGCGAATTTCGAAAACCATCCGCCCTTCCCGTTCGCCGAGGGTCGCCACCACCCCCGATTGGGAATCGACAAATCGCCCGTTGCCCAGCGGAAGCAGCTCCGCAATCTGCACGGGGCCGATCAGAACCAGCAGCGCATCCCCGGCCGGCGATCGCTCGAGCCGGCAGGAATCCGAACTGGATCGGTAAACGCCTTCGTAGCGAAGCAGATCGCCCGGCGGGACTGATGCGCCGGCGACCTTGACCGGATCGAACCCCGACCAGCCATTGGCCTTGGCGATCGCCTGGATAATCTCCGCCGCCAGTTCCTGACCGCGATCGCCATTGGTCATCACGACCACGCCCTGCCGCCGCTCCGGCAGCCCGATCATCATGCCGCGGAAGCCGAAATTCGCGCCGCCGTGGAAGAAGCGAAGATCGTGCCCGCTGCCCGCGACCGACACACCCAGCCCCCAACCGTCCTTGTCGGGCGTCAGCATCGCCCGCGCGGTGCCGGGGCGCAGGATCGCTCCCGGCCGGCCGGCATAGGCATCCTCGATCCCGATCACCCAGCGGGCAAGATCGCTAGGCGTGGTCCACAGCCCGGCGGCGGCCATCTCGGGATAGGTATTGTAGCGCCCGGCGAGCGGATCGCCCTGGTAGAGGTAGGCGGTTGCCGCGCGAGCGACGAGCGCCTGCGGCAGCGGCTGCAGGAAACCGCTGTCCGCCATTCCCAGCGGCGCAAGCACGCGCTGCTTCATCACCGCGTCGAACGGCTTGCCGGATACATCGCCGATCAACTTCTGCACGACCGTGAAACCGCCGCCTGAATAGCGGTTGATCGACCCGGGCTGGACGTTGACGACCACCGGCACGTTGTTGGCGGGCGCCGCGCCGGACAGAATGGCGGTAAGGTCGGGCAGCGGTTTCCCCGGCGAATAACCGGTGAAGCCGGAGACGGTGAGTCCGGCCCGGTGGGTGACCAGATGGCGCAGCGTGACGGGATGACCAGCGGTCAGGTCGTTCTCCGGGATCGTCCATCCGCGCAGTTGCTGATTGACCGGCCGGTCGAGCGCCAGCTTGCCCTCGTCGACCATCGTCAGCGCAGCGCTGGCCGTCACTGCCTTGCTCATCGAGGCTGCCTGGAAGAGGGTACGGACATTTACCCGGCGGCGCGCCTCCCGGTCCGCCCAGCCTCGGGTCGCGGTCCAGGCGATTCGCCCCTTGTCGATGAAGACGATGCTGATCCCCGGGACGCGAAGCCGCTCCATCTCGTCGGCAAGGCGACGCGGGGAATAGTCGCGCCCCTCGATCTGCACCTTGGGATAAAGCTGGTCCAGCGGCTGCTCGGATCGCGGCGACCCGGCCGAGACTGGTTGCGAACAGACGATCAGGGCGGAACAGACCGTCGCGCCACGGAGAATAGAATGCATCGGCCGCTCCCACATTCGATGGCGAGGCGGCGCATCGCCGGCCCGCGTTTCCCAGCCTCAAGACCCCGGGGTGCTTTGCCCGATCGTCATTCCGCAACGCCCGATGGGCCGCCAGCCCGTTTCAGGGGCTGCTCCCGGTGGTGAAGCTTGGATATCAGTAGGATAGGAAAAATTCTCTTGCAAGAGAATTTTTCTCATATGGCAATCGAAGCCTGCGGCGTATCATACGTTCAGATTGACCGAGACGATCCAGGCCTCGCCCTCCCCGGCATTGAGATAAGCGTGGCCCATGCGGCTATCGATATAGGCACCCTCGCCGACATCGAGCACCCGGGGTTCGTAGAATTCGGTATGGATCTCGACCCGCCCCTGTACGACCAGAACGAATTCTTCCGCGTCATGGCGCAGCAAGTCGCCAAATTCTTCCAGCGTATGCGCCTTGCACTGGCAATGGATCGGTATCATCGCCTTGACGCGCAAGTCGTTGCACAAATAATGATAATTATATTTCTGGGTCTCGACCAGCAGTCCGGAACCACGGAGCGCCCAGCTGATCCGTCCCGTCGGCGCGGCCCGCACGCTTTCCTGTGGCGTCTCGGGCGAGAGGAATTCGGAAAAGCTGACGTCGAATGCTTCGGAGATTTGCTGGATGCGATCATAGTTCAGCGTCAGCAGACCGTGCTCGACCTTTGACAGCGTCGACAACGGGATGCCGGACTTCTCGCTGAGCTGCGCCAGGCTCCACTTGCGCGACTTGCGCAGCGTCTTGATCCGCTGCCCCATCAGCTCGCCATGCTTACGCGAAACGTCCATCGATAATCCTTGGCGCCTGCGCTTCCCTGGGATGAGGAAGCGTAAAATTCTCTGCGGGATAGCTATCGATATCGCCAGGGTCAAAAGCCCCCGGCCATCATTCTCGCATGGAGAACGACCGGGCGCCCTATCCCGTCCCGCGGACCGGCGCCGCGCGGGGTCAGGGCCGCCGCAATGCGTCGATCCGCCTGGTCAACTGCTCCTGTTCGGCGGCTGATTTCGTCCGCCACCAGTCAGCGACATAGCCACTGCTCATCGGTACCAGCCGGCCGGGCCACCGGGCCATCTGGGCTTTCGGGAAGTGGTTATCGATACCGCGCAGATAATGGTCGAAAAAGCCCAGCACCATGTCCTTCTGCGTGTCGATCAGGTCGCGCGCAGGCGCGCCGCCGAGCAGCACTCCCTTGAGCGGCTGGCGTATGAACAACGGGAAATCGGTGATGCCGACATGCTTCGAATCGACCAGCATCACGCGATGGAGATCAGGAAGGCGGCCGGCGTCGGCGAAGCGTTCATAGGAAAATTCGTTGCTGCCACGCGGCTCGGCCGGCACCGGCGCGCCGAGCAGCTTGAATATATTGAGCGGATCCGAATGGAACATCAGGAATGGCACCGGCATATTGCGATCGAAGGCGTCATAGCCAAGATCAGTGCCGTCCAGGTTCACGCCGGCCGCGCAGCGCCGGTCGACCATGCATACCGCGCCGGTCGTTGCCCCGCCGAACGACATGCCCAATTCACCCACCCGGTCATAGCGGCCGGCGGCGACCAGCCGGGCGACCGATGCCGGCACCGCCCCCTTCTGCAACTGGTCGTGCACGAACAGCCGGTCCGCCAGCCAGGTCGTGGCGCTGCGCATGCCGATCCGGTCGTTCGTCCTGACGGCATCCGCACGCAGCTTGAGCATCGCGTCCAGGCGATCGCCGGGGCTTACACCGGTAACCGCCTTCACAAGAACAGGGTCGGGCTTGCCGTCCGACTTCTTGCGCTGGGGCATCGGCTCCATCGGAATCACATCGCCATTGGGAAACATCGTGGCGCCGGAGTCGCCGGCATGCTGGATCGAGACGATCATGTAGCCGTGGCTCGCCAGTTGCTCGAGCAAGGCGCTGTTCTGCGCCAGGAATGCCATATAGCCGTGGCTGAAGAACAGCACCGGAAGCTGATGGGCGCCTGGCGCCAGCGGCGCATCCTCATAGGCATTCGACATGACGTGCCGCAAATGATCGAAGAGCAGCGGGAAACCCACGGCCTCCCCGATCGCACGAGCCGAACTATGGGCTTCGGCCCTGGTCAAATAGGGGCGAGGGCTCATCCCGCGGACGTCGCCCGCCGGGTACCAGATGCGCACCAGCAACCGCCTCGGCTGGTCGGCCGGAACGCCGGAGACGCCCTTGCGTGAAGGATCGTCGAGCTCGAAGGTGCGCACGCCGACCGCATATTTGCCGTCGGGCCTGGGCAGCGGCCGCACCGGAAACATCCAGACCGGAAACAACAGGGGCAGCGCCAGGAACAGCCACAACAGCCCCGTCACCCAGGGCAAGCGCCAGGGCCTTGCCGGACGCCCGGCCTTTTCGGCACGCGCCGCCCGCCAGCGCGACGCCCCGATGGCTGACAGCGCCAGCAGGCCAAACAGCACACAGCCGCCGACCTGCCAGCGATCGATCGCAATCCCCCAGATCGCCGTCGCGATGATCGCGATCGCCAGCGCCGACAGCACCGGCCGCCGCCGCTGGTCGCGCCAGAAGAGCCAGCAGCCGATAAACCCGGCCATCAGAATGACCTGCAACCAGTCGACGATCATCATCGGACGCATCCTCCCAACGCAATGCTCGCGCCCCGGTAACCGCCTTCCGCTGGCCTGTGCCCGTTAGCGGGCAGGAAGGCGCATCCGCAGGAAATCCCGTGACGCATTCGGAACGCCTCTAGCCGCCAGAGAAACGCCTGTCGCCATTTTTTTCTTATCAGAAAATTTCTCTCAGCCGTTGCACCCGATCGCGGGACATTTTGCGATCATGGTGGCGTCCGCCTCACCCTGTCTCGACATCGCGGTAGAGTCCGAAATGCGGCAAAAACCACAAATTCCGCCACTGCTGACGAAATGAAGGAACCTATCCCCGGCCTCGACGCCACGATCGAGCGGCGCGCATCGGACGCATCAACCAGTAAATGGTAATGCGAGACAAATTCCCCGATATGAAATATTTTCTAATCAGGATTGATTTTTGCCCGGTGGGCCGCATATTCAGCGAACAGCCCGAAGATGGCGACCACCTGCCCGGCACAGAATCAGGAAGCAGGCCGGGATGCCCAATCGGGAGGAATGCATAAAAATGGGGAGGACCATGAAGTTCAATCATCTGCACTGGCTCGCCGGCACCGCGCTGTCCGCCATGGCCATCGCGTCGCCGGCCTTCGCGCAAGAAGGGAATGCCCGGGTTGCCGAAGCCACCTCACCCGATACCAGGCCCGACGAGGATATCGTCGTCACCGGTTCGCGCATTCAGCGCTCCGGTTTCGATGCACCCACGCCGACCACCGTCCTCGATGAGAAGGCGCTGAGCATCGGCGATCGTCCCGGTATCGCGCAGGCGCTCAATGACGCGCCGCAGTTCCGCCCGTCGCTGACGCCCGAAACCACGGTCGCCAACACCAACGCGGCCGCGACCGCGGCAGATCTGCGCGGCCTCAACCCGGTTCGCACACTGACCCTGCTCAACGGCCACCGCTTCAGCGGCAGCAATGATCTCAATTCGGTCCCGCAGAATGCCGTCAAGCGTGTCGACGTCGTTACTGGCGGCGCGTCGGCGGCATGGGGCTCAGGCGCCGTCGCCGGCGTCGTCAATATCGTTCTCGACGACGATCTGACCGGACTGAAGATGGGAGTCGATTCGGGGATTTCCTCACGCGGGGATGGCGGCCGCTATGGCGCTGATCTTGCCTGGGGCAGCAAGTTCGCCGGCGGGCGCGGACATATCCTGATCGCCACCGAATATCAGAAGAGCGACGGCGCGCTCGATCGCGCGTCGCGGCCCAATATGAACGGCGGCATGTTCCAGCGCGCCGACGGGCAGCTGGTTCTCGCGAGGGACGTCAATTTCACCATCGCCAACAACGGCGGCGCGATCGTCAACCCGTTCACCGGCGCCCCCTATAATCTGGTGTTCAATCGCGATGGCTCGATCGGGCCGCTCACTCTCGGCAGCGAGACTGCGGGCCAGCTCACGATCGGCGGCAACGGCCAGAACCTGACACAGTATCTCAACGTCAGCACGCCCTATGAGCGCATCAACCTGCTGGCGCGGGCGAGCTATGATGTCACCGATTCACTGAAGGTCTGGGCCGACTTCAGCTTCAACCAGATGACCGCGAGCTTCGGCTTCTTTCCGGACACGGCGCTGGCGGTCATCATGCCTGACAATGCGTTCCTGACCCCGACCGCCCGGCAGCAGCTCGCGGCCGCGGGCGTGAGCGGCCCGTTCATCCTGGGCCGCCTGCTCGACGATGTCGGCCCAACCCACCTGCTCAACTACGCCTATAACCGCCGCAACCTCGAAGGCGCCGTCGGTTTTGAAGGGAGCTTTGGCAGCGGCTGGAAGTATCAGGGCTATTACGATCATGGCGAGTTGCGGAACCGGCAGTCGCTCGACAACCAGCGAATCCCCGCCAATTTCAACCGCGCCCTCGACTCGGTACTGGTGAACGGCAAGGCGGTGTGCCGTGTCAACGCCGACGCCAACCCGGCCAACGACGATCCGGCCTGCGTTCCGCTCAACCTTTTCGGCAACGGAAACATCTCAGACGCGGCGCGCGCCTATTCCTTCGCCAAGGGGAGCGGGATCAGCACCAACAAGCTCGACGCAGCCGGCGTCAGCCTGAGCGGCCAGCCCTTCTCCACCTGGGCAGGACCGGTCGATCTCGCCGCCGGCAGCGATTTCCGCTGGGAAAAGTTCGTCACGAACTACACCGACCCCCTCTCCCAGGCCATGGCGCTTGCCCCGCTCAACTTCGCGCCGACCAATGGCGGCTTCAGCGTCAAGGAATTTTTCGGAGAGCTCAACGCGCCGTTGCTCAACCAGCCGGGCGCGATCAGGCTCGAGATCAACGGCGCGGCGCGCTATTCCGACTACAGCACCAGCGGCGACATCTGGTCGTGGAAATTTGGCGGCACCGCGCGGCTGTTCAACGATCTTCTCCTGCGCGGGGTCTATTCGCGGGATATCCGCTCGCCGAGCATCACTGAATATTTCCTCGGTCGCTCCACCAATCTCGGGGCGGTGCTCGATCCCTACAAGAACAACAAGTTGGTCCAGTCGGTCTACAATTACTCAAGCGGCAATCCCGATCTGAAACCGGAAGTGTCGCATACCCTGACCGTCGGCGGCTCCTATTCGCCGCACGGCATCCCCGGCCTGCGCGTGTCGGTCGACTATTACCGGATCAAGATCGACGGCGTGATCGTCACCCTGCAGCCGCAGGACGCCCTGAACCTGTGCGTGGCACAATTTCCCGGCGACAATCTCTGTGGCGGCCTGATCGAACGCGGCTCCGACGGCGAGATCAAATCCCTGATGCGCAAGATGATCAACCTTGCAAAATACCAGACGAATGGCCTCGATATCGAAGCTTCGTATCGCAGGCAGCTCGGATCGGGCACGCTGAGCGCCCGCATCCTCGCGACACATGTCTTTCAGCTGCTGATCGACGATGGGGTCAAGACGACCGATCGCGCCGGCATCATCGGAAGCGAAACCAGCTTCTCCACCCCGAAATGGCGCGGAACCGGGTCCATCAGCTACGACGACCGGAGTTTCGGCACTGATCTGCGCCTGCGCTATGTCGATGGCGGCCTCTACAGCAACCAGGTCGGCCCCAACGGGAAACTGTCGCTCAACAACGATGTGGCCAGCCGCCTCTATGTTGACCTGGGATTGCGGTTCAGGACAGGGCCGTTCACGCTGTACGGCAACGTCAACAACCTGTTCGATCGGCAGCCGCCGCTCAGCTATTACAGCAGCCCGAACTATGACGTGATCGGCCGCTACTTCTCGGCGGGCGTCAAGCTGCGGTTCTGATCCCTCTCATTGTCGGCGGTCCGCCTGCGCGGCCGCCGACATCGTTCCTGGCCAGGCCCTGGCCGCATTCTGCATCGCCCCATCGACGCCCCGCCCCCACCCCGCTACACCGCCGCCCCATGACGACTCAGCTCTACGATCTCACCATCCCGGTCTTCCTCCGGGGCTTCCACGCCATGTCCGGCTTCCTCGCCAAGGGTGAGGCCTGGGCGGCCGAAAACGGCGTCGATTCAGCCGCCCTGCTCACCGCGCGGCTGTTCGAGGATATGGCGCCGCTCACCGGCCAGGTGCAACGCGCTAGCGACGCGGCGAAGTTCACCGCCGTCCGCCTCGGCGGAGTCGAGAATCTGGCCATGGCCGACGAGGAAACAAGTTTCGCCGACCTGCAGGACCGGATCGCGAAGACGGTCGCCTTCCTCAAGGCGGTTCCGCGCGAAGCGATCGACGGCAAGGAGGATGCCGCCGTCACGCTCACCACCCCGCGCGCCACGTTCGATTTCACCGGCCGTGATTATGTGCTGAACTTCGTCCTGCCGAACTTCTATTTCCACGTCACGACAGCGTACGGCATCCTCCGCCACAAGGGCGTGCCGGTCGGCAAGATGGATTTCCTCGGCGGAGTCTGATGCCAGTGCCGGGTTCGACCGCAACGCCGCTGCGTGCAACCGCGCTGGCCGCCGCCCTGCTGCTCGCCGGCTGCGGCGGCGCTGGCGCTGGGGGCAAATCCGGCGGCACGACGGCGATGGCGTTCACGCCGATCGCGCCGGGCACCTTCGCTGTCGTGATCGATCCGAACGCAAATGTCCCGAAGACCGAGGCAGCATTCCGCAAGCAATGCGCTGGCAGGCAGGATTGCACCATCCTCGCCTGGACGAAGGCGGGCGCCGCCGCGCACGGCATGCCGCTCAGCGACCAGCAAACTGCGGCGCTCGCCCTTCGCTATGTCCACCGCGCGGCCGGCCAGGACGAGATGATGTGGGATTGCGTCAACTTCCCCACCGCCAAGGCGCCTTGCCTGTCAAAGGCGTGATTTGGGGCTGAGCCCGACGCCTTGCTCACCAACGGCTTTGCCGTTCATGTCGAGCAGAGATCGAACAGGCGCAGCCGTATCGAGAGCTCGTATCGAGGTACAATTGAAGCGCGAAACACCTGTCCCTCGATACGCCATCTCGACACGCTCGACGGCTACTCGGGACGAGCGGACATGGTCCGGATGCAGCGCTCGGTACCTGGCGCCGATTCAAACCCACGCCTCGTCATGCTGGAATCGCCCGGAACCCCACGCCCCTTCCGGCGCGGGAAAGAGCCCGAACTATTCGATTCCGAACGCAGGAAAAGCGTGATGAAAATCCGATACCCCTCGCGAAATTCGGTAAATATTCTGGCAGTATCGTGGCAATATGCCGGATCGCCGCTCGACGCGAATGGGCAGTCCCCAGACCATCCCGGATGTCGTTCTTCACTATTCGTCGTGACACATCCAAGAATGCCGGATTCCACCTCTCTCGTGGACGCGTCGCGAAAATCGGAGAATATTGTGACATTTTCCACAAACCGGCCCGCATCGGGCCACGAATTCATGGCGATTATTGTTACGCCGCTCCAATATCTCGCCGATCCGCCCCTGCCCCGGTGGCTGCGGCCGACCCCGATTCAATCCTGCCATCAGCGCGGCTATCCATGATCGCGCAGGGGTCACGCTTCCTGCCGCTCTTTCCACCGTGCAGCTCTTCATCTGATCCTCGCTGAAGATCGTTGCCACCGGCTTCGACAAGTGTGCCGCGATCGGTAAAGCAGGTGTCGTGGTCATCGCGAAACGTTCCTTTCCCCCGGTCGTGAACCCCGAGGTCCGGCTGCTGATGCTCGGCAGCCTCCCCGGAGACCGCTCGCTCGCCGCGGGGCGCTATTACGCTCACCCCCAGAACCAGTTCTGGCGCCTGATGTCGGGCGTCATCGGCCGCGATCTCGTCGTGCTCGACTATGACGACCGCCTCGCCGCCCTGCTCGCCGCCCATGTCGGCCTGTGGGATGTCGTCGCCAGCGCCCGCCGCGACGGCAGCAGCGACGCCGCGATCCGCGATCCCGTCGGCAACGACCTGCCGGGACTGGTGAGCTCGCTCCCCGCCCTCCGCACGGTCGGTTTCAATGGTGCGACCGCCTTCCGGCATGGGTCGGCGCGGCTGGCCGGGGTCACTGACATCTCGCTCGTCGCTCTTCCCTCCAGCAGCCCGCTCCACACCGTGGGGATCGCGGCGAAGCAACCGCTATGGGATCGGCTTCGCGAAGCCCTGAGCTGATCCCTCCACCCTGCCCCCAACCGGCTCTGGTCCGTCCGGCTCCGGCAAGGGAACATGATTGCTCCGTTTCGGCGGTATATCCGTCTCCTGTCCCGCCGGGGACATGATAGACTCTTCCATGCGCTCGCCGATAAGCGAGCCGACAGGGGAGCCGATATGCCAGACGACGAGGGAACCCGGATTCCGACCGGTGACGACATGTTCGAACATCCCGCCGAGTTCGCTTCGGACCCGAATCCCCCGGCGCCGGGCACCGCCGTCGGAAAGGGCACCGCCGGCCAGGATGCCCAGCGCCGTCGCAACGGTGGAGATGGTGGTGGAGGCGGTGGGGGTGGTGACGACGGCGATGGCGATGGGGGCAGCAGCAAGCGCATCTCCGGCACTGACGCGCAACGCCGCCACAGCGGTGGCAAGGGCACTGCCGGCCAGGACGCCCAGCGCCGCCGCAATTGACCTGCCCCCCGGTCTGAACACCTGGCTCTGAACATCGATGCTTTCCCTGCATCTGTTGGCGGGCGATGCCGGGCTCGACTGGCACCGCACGGCGACCGGCATCGCCCGCGGGTCGAGCCAGGTCGATCCCTATCGCCATGATGCCCTGGAGGAGGTCATCGCCGTCAACGGCGAGCGGCTGCTCGTCTGCGTGCGGGAACGATGCGCTGGACTGATCGGGCCTGAGATCGACATCCTCGCCGGGTCGGCGTCGCCAGCCCCGATCGACGCCGAACGGTTCGACCGGCTGGTCGGCAGCCTGCGCGCCTGGCCGCTGCAATGGCACCTGCTGATCGTCGATCGCGATACGGCCCGGCTTGAGGCGGGCCATTGGGGCACGGCGCCGGTTTTTCTCGTCGCCCGGCCCGGCGGCGAGCTGCGGGGGCATTGGGATGCCGACCGGCTGTTGCCTGGCCTGGAGCGCACCAGTCTCGATCCGGCCCGCGCCGCGCGCTGGATCGCCGAATATGACGCGCCTTATGCGCGACGGACCCTGTTTCGCGATCTGATGCTGCTCACCGAACGGGCCGTTGCGACGTGGCGCCGGGCTCCGGGCGGGGATCACGGACTGGACATCGCCTATCCCGCTCCATGGCCGCGGCCAGTCCCCGGCACCCTCCGCCCGGAGGCCGACCCGCTCGACGCATTCGAGGACATCCTGCGCTCCTCGATGCGTCGATGGACTCGTCTCGCGCGGGAAACGCTTGGCGCGGAGTTGAGCGGCGGCCTCGATTCCGGCCTTGTCGCGGCGATCGCGTCGCGGGAATCGGCGAGCCCCTTGGCAAGCTACGGACTCGCCATCCCCGGGATGGCGGACGCCGTCGCGGATCAACCCGCGCGCCGGGCGGATCTGATCGCGGCGTTCGGCCTGCGCGACACGGAAATCCCGATGGAGGATTTCCTGCCGCTTGCGCCCGGCAGTTGCCGGCTCGACGGCAACGCGCCGGTCCTCCCGTGGGAGGAGGGCTATTACGAGGCGATGGATCATCTGCTGGAGCGGGCCTATGCGGCGGGCACGCGGGTGATGCTGACTGGCTTCGGCGGAGACGAGCTTTGCGGCCTTCGCCCGTCCGAACAGCGCGCGCTTGGCCTCGCGCCGGAACCGGCCTGGTCCCTCTCGCCGCCGGAAGGTCCCGCCTTTCTCACTCCGGTGGCAAGCGCTACCCTGGCGACGTCGCCGGACCAGCCGCCCCGCGCCGCGAGCTGCGATTCATCGGTCGAGGTCGCCGCGTTCAGCGCGGCACGCTATCTGCGGCATGGCATCTGGCCGGTTCATCCGTTGTGCACGCCGGAACTTGTCCATTTCTGCGCGCGCCTCCCCGCCGCCTGGCGCGCCGACCGCACCATCGAGCGCGCCCTGCTCGCGCGGCTCGGCGCGACGCGGCGGGTGACTCATCCGGCCTTTCGGGACGATCTTTCCCCGGCGCTCGTGCGCGGCATGCGTTTCAGTGCCCGGCCGCTGCTCGACCGCCTGTTCGCCCAGTCGAACCTTGCCGGACAAGGCATCGTCGATGGCGCCCGGCTGCGACGCGATTATGCCGAATGGTGCGAGCGCGACGACACTGATGGAGCCGAACGCTATTACGCCGTCGCGATCCTGGAACTGTGCCTTGCCAGGATGCGCTGAGGCGATCGGCAGCCGACTCCCCATAGCGCCATGTTCATGATATGTTCCGCTTGTGCCGGACGACTCGCCCCTCCTGCCCCCGCGCCCGCTGCGCTGGCTGTTCCTCGACCTGAACAGCTATTTCGCGAGCGTCGAGCAGCAGCTCCAGCCTGAACTGCGCGGCAAGCCGATCCTTGTCGTCCCCGTGCACAGCGACACCACCGTCGCCATCGCCGCCTCGGTCGAGGCCAAGCGCTACGGCATCTCCACCGGCACGCCCGTGTGGGAGGCGAAGCGCCTGTGCCGGGACCTTATCGTCACGCCCGCCCGGCACGAAAAATATGTCGAGTTCCACGACGCGATCATCGAGGAGATCTGGAAGCACATTCCCGTCACCCGGGTCTGCTCGATCGACGAGGTCGCCTGCCGCCTGCTCGACAACGAGAATTCGGTCGAGGCGGCGGTCGCGCTCGCCCGGCGGATCAAGGCCGGCATCCGCGCCAATGTCGGCGGGTGCCTCACCAGTTCGGTCGGCATCGCACCCAATCGCCTGCTGGCCAAGCTCGCCTCGGACATGATGAAACCCGACGGCCTGGTCGTGATGACCGCGGACCAGCTTCCCCACCGCCTGTTCGACATGCCGCTCCGCGACATCGCCGGCATCGGCGCGAAGATGGAGCGGCGCCTGGCGCGGGACGGCATCAACGACATCCGCCAGCTGTGCGAGCGCCGCCCGCGCGATGCCGGCACCGCCTGGGGCGGTACCAATGGCGACCGGCTCTGGTATCTGCTCCACGGCGTCGACCTGCCGGAAAAGCCGACTCAAAGCCGCTCGATCGGCCACAGCCATGTCCTGTCGCCCGGCAAGCGCGGGGTCGAGCCGGTCCGCCTCACCGCGCGCCGGCTCGCGCTCAAGGCGGCGAGTCGGCTGCGGCGCAAATCCTATCGCAGCCGCCTGCTCGTCCTCCACGCCCGGTTCGAGGACGACAAATCGACCTGGCGCGCCAGCATCCGCCTGCCCGCCACGCAGGACAGTTTCGCGGTGCTCGCCGGGCTTGAAGCGTTGTATCCCCGGCTCGTCGCGGTCGGGCGAAGGCGACCCGGCGACTTCCAGATTCGCATGGTCGGCGTCACCCTGGCCGAAATCGAACCAGTCGCCGGGGAACAGGATTCGCTGTTCGCCCTGCTGGATCCGGACGACCCGCTGGCGCGCGAGACTCGCACCCTGTCGCTCAGCCGCGCCATGGACCGGATCAACGAACGATTCGGCCGCAACGCGGTCAGTGTGGGGCCGCTGCATGGGGGCAGGCTCGACCGAGTCGGCACGAAGATCGCCTTTGGAAGAATCCCGGAAATGAGCGAGTTTCACGAATAGTCCGATACTTGGCCCCTGCTTTTTCACATGACGTTTTTGTGACCGCCCGGAATGGGTCGGGCAATCCTATAGGATGTGATAATAAGCTATTGACGGAGCGATTTCCGTGGGCAAAGCAGCCCGCGACATGACGAGCCGCCTCCTCCCCGCCGCCGCCGTCGCGCTTCTCGCGCTTTCGGCCTGTAACAACGACAAGCCGGAGACGGTCACGCTGACCGCGCCGGATCCGCAGGCGGCCGAAATCGCCAATCGCGCGCCGGTCGAGCTGCCGCCGGCGATGAAGGCGGACGTGACCATGCGCTGCAAGGACAACAGCCTCGTCTATGTCACCTTCTTCCAGGGCGACAAGATGGCCGTCGTCAAGCTCGCCAAGGACGGCCCCGCCACGAAGCTGACCGCCGCGAAGGAAGGCGATCCGCTCAAGGCCGAGGGTTATTCGCTGACCGGCAACCCGAAGAACATCAGCCTGACCGCACCGGGCAAGGGCTCGACCACCTGCCACCAGTAAGGCGGTCGTCCGATCGATTTCAACGAGGCCGGCGGAGCGATCCGCTGGCCTTTTTCATGGGCGCATGGTTGCCTCGCCCGCCTCCGTGGGGCACGATGGCGCTACCATATTAGGGGCGAGCATGGCGACGATCGCGATCTACAGCCTGAAGGGCGGCGTCGGGAAGACGACGCTGGCGGTGAACCTCGCCTGGTGCGCCGCGACACTCTCCGCCCGCCGCACCCTGTTATGGGATCTCGATCCCCAGGCCGCGAGCAGTTTCCTGCTGTCGGGCAGCAAGGCGAGGGAACAGGCCCAGTCGGTCTTCTCGAAGGATGTCGAACCGGAGAAGCTGATACATCACACCGCCATCGACCGCCTCGACCTGATCGGCGCCGACGCCTCGCTGCGCGGGCTCGACCTGCTGTTCCACGAGCTCGACAAGAAGAAGCGCCTGCAGAAGCTGCTCACCGGCCTGCGCAAATCCTACGACCGTATCCTGCTCGATTGCCCGCCGGGGCTGACCGAGACAAGCGACCAGGTGATGCGCGCGGCCGACCTGATCGTGGTGCCGGTGATCCCCTCGCCCCTGTCCGAACGCGCCTATGCCGAGGTGGTGAAGCATCTCGGGGGTGCCCTCGGTGCGAAGGGCGCGCAGGTGATGCCGGTCCATTCGATGGTGGATCGCCGCCGCAAGCTCCATGCCGAGGCGCTTGAACGCCATGCCGACTGGCCGGTGGTGCCGATGGCGAGCATCGTCGAATCCATGGCGGTCAGGCGTGCGCCGGTCGGTGCCTATGCCGCGAAGTCACCCGGCGGCCAGGCCTTCGCCCAGCTCTGGCAGGCGGTCGAGCGCCGCCTCGCCAGATGAACGCCCCCCGATGAGATCGGGGCCGCCCGACGTGTCGGCCGCCTTTGCGCCGCTCGATCCGCAGCTCGTGCTCGGCGCCTATGCGATCGGGGTCTTCCCGATGGCCGATGCCCGCGATGCCGACGGGGTCTATTGGGTCGAACCCAAATACCGTGCGATCCTGCCGCTCGACGGCTTCCATTTGTCCCACTCGCTGCGCAAGACGATCGCCGCTGACCGTTTCCGCGTCACCGCCAATGCAGCGTTCGAACAGGTGATCGCGCTCTGCGCCGAAGCAGCCGAGGATCGCCCGGACACCTGGATCAACCCGCAGATCGAACGCGCATCGATCGAGCTTCACCGCCTTGGCTTCGCGCATTCGATCGAGGTGTGGGACGGCGAGCGGCTGGCCGGCGGCCTCTACGGCATCGCGCTCGGTCGCGCCTTTTTCGGCGAATCGATGGTCAGCCGCGCACGGGACGCGTCGAAGGTCGCGATGGCATGGCTCGTCGCGCGGTTGCGGGCTGGCGGCTTCAGCCTGCTCGACTGCCAGTTCATGACCGATCATCTCGCCTCGCTCGGCGCGGTCGAGATCCCGCGCAGCACCTATGTCGGGTTGCTGTCCGCCGCGGTCGAGGGCGTGGTCGGCGCCGGAGCCTCGACGGCGGGTGCAGCCTCGGCCGGCGACTTTTTCGCGCTCGACCGGGGCTTGTCCTCGTCGCTTCCTACCGGCACCGAATCGGGTCCGCCGACCGGGAAGGTCATTGCGCAGCTCTTGGTCCAGACGTCGTAGATCGGGTGCTGGACGACGTTCAGCGCCGGACGCTCCTTGTACAGCCAGCCCGAGAAGACCCGCTTCCAGGTGCGATCGAGCTGCTGCACGTCGAGCTGCACGAATGCCCCGGTATAATGGTCCTGCTCCCACGGCGCTGTCTGCTCGCAGGCGCGCAGGCGGACGATCACGTCGCCGACGCGCACTGCCTGGCCCGGCTTGAGCGTGACTTCGCGCGCTGCGCCGTTCCGCTTGTTGAGCAGCCCGATCACCGCGACGCGCTGCACCATCGGCGTCGCGCCGAACGACGGGTCCGCCCCGCTTGGCACGTCCACCGTCACCACATCGGATGGCGGCTGATCCTCGTCCAGCGCGGTTTTCGGCACAGGCTTGGCGCCGGGCGTATCGGTCTTCCGGTCGCACCCGCCAACGGCGAGCAGCGTCAGGATCGCCGCGCCGCCCAGCAGCCGACGCATCACTCAGGCATCCAGGCTTCGTAATCGCCCGTTGCGGCGGCGCGCTGGCCGCCCTTTTCCAGGGCACCCGGTGGACGATAGGCAAGCGCGGTGCCGGTCATGTTGGGCACCGCAGGCTTTTCCCAGACGCGCGGCGCGGGGAGCGACCGATCCGGCAGATCGTCAACCTGGTGGTGAAGCCAGCCGAACCATTCGGGCGAGATGCGGCTCGAATCATTCGCGCCGTCATAGATCACCCAGCGTCGCGTGATCCCGTTGGGATCGGTGCCGCCTTCGTAATAGACGTTGCCCAGATGGTCTTCGCCGACCTGCGTCTTGCCGCGCAGGCCGATCATGGTGCCCCAGCTGGCGCCGTTCCACCAAGTGAATGGATTGAGGTTGATGCCCATGCGCCGCCGCTTACCCGTTGCTCGCCACGCGGGCAACTGCCCTCGCGTCGATAGGCCTCAACGCGCCGTCCCGGCCAGGATCATGGTCGCGATCGTATCGGTCACCGTCGGGTCGATCGCGACCGCCGGATCGCCATAGGTAGCGACATTGGCGCCGCGCCCGTCGCTCGCCACTGGCTTCAGCACATGATTGACCCCGGCAAGCGTCACCATCTTCGCCGCCGGCCGCGCATTCTTAAGCAGGGCGGCATCCTCGATCCCGACCTGGATGTCGTTCTTGCCCTGAAGGATCAGCACCGGCCCCTTCACTGCGGCGACAAGTCGGGCCGGGTCATAACGAAAGGCGTCGATCAGGTAGGATTGTACACGCGGATCGAACAGGCCGGCGACCGCGGGATGCAACGTCGCGACATCGACCTTCCTGCCCGCCTCGAGCGAATCGATCGCGGCGAGCGCCGACGGCAGGATCGGCGCATTTGCGGGATTGGCGCGCAACTGGGCGCGAAGCACTTCGCCCATCGGACGCCCGGCGGTCGCGACCAGCAGCAACCCGCATATGTCGGTCGCCTCCTGTGCGGCGGCCAGCGCGACCAGCCCGCCCTCGCTATGCCCCAGCACCCAGACACAGGGCACGCTGTTGCGCTTGCGGATCACGCCGATCCAGCCACGCACGTCGCTGGCATAGTCGGCGATGGTCACGTCGTTCGCATCGGCAATCGCGCCGGCACTGCCGAACATGCCGCGCTTGTCGATCCTGACGCTGCCGATCCCGCGCGCCGCAAGGCCTTCGGCCAATTGCCGGAACACGGCGCCGCGCACGCCCAGGGGGCTGTCGCCATCGCGGTTGGTCGGTCCGGATCCGGGAATGATCAGCACCATCGGCGCCGGGGCGCCGTTCGGCCCGGACGCTTCGACCAGGGTTCCCCGCAACGGTCCCGATGGCCCCGGCGCTTCGATTGCCCCATCCGGCATCGGCCGGACGATCGCCTGGGGCGACATCATCGCCATCAGCAGCGCGCCGATCACTTCTTACCGTGGCCGGTCCAGGTCACCTTGTCGCCTTCCGCAATGCCAAGTTCGGCCGAGCGCCCGCCATTGATCTCAAGCACCGCCGCCACCGGCTCACCCGACGGAATCGGCGTTTCGGAGAAGGGCACGGTATTTTCGGCGATCGTTGCGATCGTGCCGTCCGCGCGTATGAAGATGATGTCGAGCGGGCTCGGCGTGTTCTTCATCCAGAAGCTTGCCTCCTTCGGTGCGCCGCCCGCGGGCGGATAGGGCGCGAACAGCATGCCGCCGTTCGGGGCGATCCCGGTACGGAACATCAGACCTTTCTGCTGTTCCTGCTCCGTCTTCGCGGTCTCGACGACAAAGTCGTGGGCGCCGGTCGAGCTGGCGATGGTCAGCGAAACCGTCCTGGCGGCAGTCCCCGCGGCGGAAGAGGCGACCGCCCCGTCACCGGAGCAGGCGGTCAGCATCAGCGCCGCCAGCGCGAACGTGGCCGCGAACTTCTTCGGCATCATGACAGAATCAGCCTTCCTCTTCGACCACCACCGCAAGCGGGCCCTTGCGCCCCTCGACGATTCGCGCCCGCAGGCGCCGGTCGGGCTCGACTTCCGCGATACCGGCACGCCGCAGCGTTTCCATATGGACGAATATATCGGCGGAATCCGCGCCGCGCACGAGGAATCCATAGCCTTTCAGGCGATTGAACCATTTCACCGTCACCGGTTCGAACGGCCCGGCATTCTCGACCAGCGCTGAAGGATCGACCCGGTCATCGCCCTGCCGCACCCGGATCGTCGGCTCCACCGCGTTGCTCAGGTCGATCGCGACGATCTCGCTCGCCTGGAAACCACGGTCGCGCTGCACGGCAAGGCAATCGACACGCGCGCCTTCAGGCAGGCTACGCCGCCCGTGCGGCTGAAGGATGGAGAAATGAATCAGGACATCGCCCACCGAAGGATCGTCGGCGACGACGAAGCCGAAGCCGCGCGTCACGTCGAACCATTTGAGGATACCCGAAACCGCAAGCCCACCAGCCGTCGCGGCCGGTGACGCCTCGATCGTCGTGTCATCCCAGGTCCGGCCCCCGAACGCCGGTTGCGGATCGTTACGCATAACCAACTAGTCCCCCGGACGGCACATTAGCACGGATCTTTGCTAGGACAAAAACGACGATTCCACCGAAATTCATCCGAATTTGCCGATTCATTCAAGCGCGTCGATTTTCTCGCCCGGCGCCATCGACGCGATACGGCGCGCCAACGTGAAATCATGCCCCCCGCGAATCATCGCCGCGATCTGTTTCTCGCGCTGCGGGCGATCCGGCGCGACGGTCGCGAACGGGCCGATCCGGCGCTTGCGGGCAAAGGTCAGCGCAGCCTCAAGCCCGCGCGCCTCGATCCCTGGCGCGAGCGCCTCGGCATCCTCCTCATCGATACCTGCCTGGCGAAGCACGCCGCTCACCCGCCTCTTGCCCAGCCCGCGTCGTGCCATCGCGGCGGCACGCGCCTCACCGAACGCCCGATCGTCGATATAACCCAGTTTGGCGAATTTCTCGGCAAGCCCCTCGGGGTCGCTGCGGTCGCCCTCCCAGCCCCGTTCCCGGATCTTGCGGACCAGATAGTCAGTGAGTCTGCCACGGGTCGTCGCAAAGCGCTCGACATAGCGCAGCGCCAGCCTTTCGAGCGATGCCGCATCGAGCGGCGGCGGCGGGCGCCGCTCTCGGCTGTTCCGGGTATGAGGCATCACGCCATGATTGTGCCACACTCGGAACGGATTTTGAACGCTTGGAAGCGGCAGAAGTGCACGCTTCATAAGGAGCGGCTTTTGGGGAAAGGCCGCGATCAAGGGCGCAAGGACAAATGGTTAGTGATGTTCGGGGATCGGGAGAGCTGTTGGCCGAGCGTGCCGCGCTGACGTCGACCCCCACCAACGATCCGCTCGCGCGGCGCTTCGCGGATTTCGAGACGCTTGGGGAAGCGCTCGATTATGCCGCCAGCGGCGTTCGCGGGCTCAATTTCCACGATGCGCGCGGTGGCCTCGTCCGCCCCTATTCCTTCGCTGAACTGCG
The DNA here is from genome assembly GCF_028473665.1 of Sphingomonas sp. QA11. GTDB lineage: Bacteria > Pseudomonadota > Alphaproteobacteria > Sphingomonadales > Sphingomonadaceae > Sphingomonas > Sphingomonas phytovorans. The sequence continues at coordinate 2,613,323 of NZ_CP098774.1, forward strand.
CGAAGATGCGCTGACGATGGCGCGCCGCCTGATCGCTGCCGGCGTCACGCCCGAGGATCGTATCGCGCTGGTCGCCGAGACCAGCCCGGATTTCGCCGCCCTGTTCTTCGGTGTCGTCTATGCCGGGGCCTGGCCGGTGCCGCTGCCGCTGCCGACCTCGTTCGGCGGCCGCGATTCCTATATCGAGCAGCTTCGCGTCCAGCTTTCGAGCTGCGACCCCACGATGCTGATCTACCCGCCCGAGCTGGCCCAGATGGCTGGTGAGGCCGCCCGCCTCGTCGGGATCGAGGGTGTCAACTGGTCCGAACTGGTCGAGCGCCCCGCGCCCGACACAGCATTGCCGGTCGCCAGGGGCACCGACATCGCCTATTTGCAATATTCCAGCGGCTCGACCCGGTTTCCGCATGGCGTGGCGATCACCCATCATGCGCTGCTCAACAACCTTGCCGCCCACGGTCATGGCATGGAATTGCAGCCAAGCGATCGCTGCATTTCCTGGCTGCCCTGGTACCACGACATGGGTCTGGTCGGCTGCTTCCTGTCGCCCGTCGCGAACCAGGTTTCGACCGACTATCTGAAGACCGAGGATTTCGCGCGCCGTCCGCTCGCCTGGCTCGACATGATCAGCCGCAACCAGGGCACCAGCCTTTCTTATTCGCCGACCTTCGGCTACGATATCTGCGCGCGGCGCATGTCGAGCCAGACCAAGGCTTCCGATCGCTTCGACCTGTCGCGCTGGCGCGTTGCCGGCAACGGTGCCGATATGATCCGCCCAGACGTCATGCAGAGCTTCGTCGACGCATTCGCCGATGCCGGCTTCAAGGCGACTGCCTTCCTGCCGAGCTACGGCCTGGCCGAAGCGACGCTCGCCGTCTCGATCATGCCGCCGGGCGAAGGCATCCGCGTCGAGCTGGTCGAGGAGACCCAGCTCTCCGGTGTGGCCGCAGGGCAGGATCGGCCGCAGCGTTACCGCGCGATCGTCAATTGCGGCAAGCCGGTGCGCGACATGAAGGTCGAGATCCGGGAAGAGGACGGCACGCCGCTCCCCGAGCGTGCGATCGGCAAGGTCTGGTGTTCTGGCCCATCGGTGATGGTCGGCTATTTCCGCGATCAGGCATCGACCGATGCCTGCATGGTCGATGGCTGGCTCGACACCGGCGACATGGGCTACATGTCCGATGGCTATGTCTATATCGTCGGCCGGGCGAAGGACATGATCATCATCAACGGCCGCAATCACTGGCCGCAGGATATCGAATGGGCGGTCGAGCAGCTCCCCGGCTTCAAGGCCGGCGACATCGCCGCCTTCGCCATCACCACGCCGGGCGGTGAGGAAACCCCTGCCGTGCTGGTCCAGTGCCGCAGCTCCGACGATGCCGAGCGTGTCCGCCTGCGCGAGGAAATCCGCGAGCGAGTCCGCTCGGTGACGGGCATGAATTGCGTGATCGAACTGATCCCGCCGCGCACCCTGCCCCGCACCAGCTCGGGCAAGCTAAGCCGCGCCAAGGCGCGCAAGCTCTATCTCGACGGCGAGATCAAGCCCTACGACATCGCGGCATAACGCACCGCTCGCGAGGCGCTGAAGCGCTTCGCGACTGCTTCCGGGGACCTTCCAGAGACGCGACGACGCGCTACCGCGCCTATCGTCTGTGTGGGCGTGCGTCTTTTGGGGAAGCCCCGGCGCGACTGTACGCCGGATCGACCATTCATCGCGGGAGCTCAAGGCAATTCGTCAGAATGTGACCATGGCGAGGGGCATCGACGCGTGTTATGGCGATCCTGAACAGCCCATTTTTCGATCGTGGGGACAAAAATTTCATGCAGGCCAATGCGTCCCCTACTGGTTCCCCCGACCTCGCCCATCAAATGCTGCGCTGGCTGCTGGTGCTGCTAATCCTTTTGTCGGGTGTCGGGCTGGCGGTGCTGGCGAACCGGCTGCCGACACCAGTGCCGGAAGGAGCACCGGCGACGCAATTTTCGGCCGCGCGGGCGATGAAGGATGTGCGGATGATCGCCCGGCGGACGCATCCCGCCGGATCGGCCGAAATCGAGGAGACGCGCCGCTATCTGATGGAGCGGATGACGGGGCTCGGGCTTGCTCCGCAAATCCACACGCAGACCGCGATCGTGACGCGGCGCTATTTCAACGATGTCGCGATCGGCGGGCTGATGCGCAATATCGTCGGCGAACTCAAAGGCAGCGATCCCGCGCTCCCGGCGGTGCTGCTGATGGCGCATTATGACACCGTGCCGCTTTCTCCAGGCGCCGGCGACGATACATCGGGCGTCGCGGTCGCGCTTGAGGTAGCCCGCGCACTCAAGGCCGCCGGGCCGTTGCGGCGGTCGGTACTCTTCCTCTTCACTGATGGCGAGGAGGCCGGTCTGCTCGGATCGTCCGCCTTTTTCGAAAGCGATCCGCTACGCAGCCGTATCGGACCCGTCATCAATCTTGAGGCTCGGGGCGATCGCGGCAAGACCATGATGTTCCAGACCAGCGCCAACAATCGCGCCCTGGTCGAGGTCTATCGACGCAGCGTCGGCTCGCCGGCAGCGGATTCGCTGATGGTGACGATCTACAAACGCATGCCCAACGATACCGATCTCACGGCCGCGCTGGAGCAAGGCCATGCCGGCATGAATTTCGCCTTTGTCGGGCATCAGATGGCCTATCACACGCAGCTCTCGACGCCGGACAATCTCGATCCGGGCAGCCTTCAGCATATGGGTAACCAGGTGCTGCCCGTGGCCCATGCCTTCGCTCAGGCGGGAAAGCTCGATCAGGCGAGCGAAGATGCGGTGTTTGCCGATCTGTTCGGCCAGTATCTGGTCGCCTATCCCTCCTGGCTGGGCTGGGTGCTGGCGATCGTCGCGGTCGGCGTGGTGTTTGCATCTGCGGGGGCCGGCATGGCGCGCGGCGCCGTCACCTGGCGCGATGCGGTGGCGGGTGCCGGCGGACTGCTGACGCTGCTGCTCGGCATCGCGACGATGCTCATGCTGGCGCCTCGGCTGGTGGCACTCCTGCTGAGTGACGTCGCGTCCCCCTACGCACTGATCGGCCAGTTCGACTGGCTGCTGGCGGCCACGATCCTGCTCGGCATCGGCAGCGGCGCGTTGCTGATTCATGCGGCCGCCAATGGCCGGCGCCGGGCCGCAGCGGTCTTGCTGGGTGCCGCAGGCGTACTGGCGGCGCTGCTCGGCAGCTTCAGCCTCGTCCCGCTGGTGCTGGGTGTCGCGGCCGGGCTCCTCGCGCTGGCAAGCCTTGGCCGGCGCGTGGCGCTGACCGCCTGGTTCACGGGCGCGGTCGCCCTTGTCGCTCTGTCCGCGCTGGTGCTGCAGATCATGCTGCCCAATGGCGCGCATGCGCTAGTCTGGCCGCTGCTGCTTCTGGCGCCGGTCCTGGCGCTGCTGCTGTTCGCGCCGAAAGTGGCGGCCCGGCCGGCCGGGCTGGTGGCCATGGCCATCCCCGCCGCGTTGCTTGCCGGACTGATGGCGCGATCCGGCTATGATTTCTTCTTGATGATCGGGGCGACCTTGCCCGCCGTCATCGCCCCCTTGATCCTGCTGGCCTTGCTCGCGCTCGTGCCGCTGATCTGGTCGTCACGGAACCTGCCCCGACTTGGTCTGCTGTGCGTTGCCGTCGGCCTCGCCATCTGTATCGCAGCCGGGATCAAGGGGCGGACACCGACGGCGGACAGCCCTGAAATGGTCGAGGCCTTCTATCTCGCCGATACCGACAAGGGCAGAGCCAGCTGGGTCAGCGGCAAGCTCGATTCCACCGGCTGGGTCAAGGCAGCGCTCGCCCAGGATGGCGGTACCGCCAGGCTTCAGTCTCTCGCGCCGCTCTTCAAGGGCGACCATTGGGTGGCCAGGGCAAAGCGTGCCGCTCTTGTCCGGCCAGGACTGGCGCTGGCCGTTGCCGGAGACGGCAAGGAACGCCGGATCAGCCTCAGCGCCACCAACGCCAATGGCGGCCGCTATATGCGCATCTTTCTCAAGCCATCGGTAGACCTGACCGGTCTCACATTAATGGACCGGCCGCTCCCCGACACGCTGAAGGCGGGTGACTGGTCGCAACTCACCTTCCATGCCAGCGGCACCGAGGCGGTTCGCCTGACCATGCCGACGGCCGGCCCATCGGGCCAGCTTGAGGTTGAAATGATCGAGGTTCGGGACAGCTGGCCGGAAGGCCGAACGGCGGCGCCCTTGCCGCCACACGTCATCCCCTATCGCCGCGCGGGCAACAGCGTGATCGTCGCCCGCGCCGCGGTGAAATGGTGAGGCTTGCACGGCACTGGCCTCTCATGCCCCTTCCCCACTGCGAGCGCGTCTCATCCCAGCCGGCGGTTCACCAGATGGAGACCCGTTCGCCGGGCGAGAGATAGAGGCTGTCTTCCGGTACGATGCCGAACGCATCGTACCATCCGTCGATATTGCGGACGACACCATTGACGCGGAAGGCGGCCGGGCTGTGCGGGTCGGAGGCGATATTCGCCCGGAGCGCCGCTTCGCGGATTTTTTCGCGATATGTCTGCGCCCATGACAGGAAGAAGCGCTGGTCGCCCGTAAACCCGTCAAGGACAGGTGGGGATTCACCGTGGAGCGACAGGTGATAGGCTTCGAAGGCGACATTTAATCCACCGACATCGGCGACATTCTCGCTCAGGGTGGTCTGTCCGTTGAGATGGACACCGGGCAGCGGTTCGTAGCGCGAATATTGCCCGGCAAGGCGGTTCGTCAGTTCCCTGAACCGGACGACATCGGCAGCAGCCCACCAGTTCCGTTGCGCGCCGCGCGCATCCGTCTTGGCGCCCTGGTCGTCGAACGCATGTCCCATTTCGTGGCCGATGACGCCGCCAATGCCTCCATAATTGACTGCCGGATCGGCCGCCGGATCGAAATAGGGTGGCTGCAGGATAGCGGCTGGAAAAACGATCTCGTTGAAGAAACTGTTCGAATAGGCGTTCACCGTCTGGGGCGTCATTCCCCATTCATTGCGATCGGTCCGCTGCCCGAGCCGCGCGATCCGCCGCCGCCAGTCCCAGCGCAAGGCACGCGTGCGATTTCCCAGCGGATCACCGGGGCGAACCTCAAGCGTCGAATAGTCGCGCCAAGAGTCCGGGTAGCCTACCTTGACGCGAAGCGCGGCAAGCTTGGCGAGCGCCGCCTGTTTCGTCTCGTCGGACATCCAGTGGAGTTGCTCAATCCGCTTCCGGTAAGCGACACGCAGATTCTCGACAAGCGCGGCAATCTGCGTTTTCGCTTCAGGCGAGAAATGGCGCTCGACATAGCGCCGGCCGATCGCCTCACCAAGCGCGGCGTTGACAGCGCTGGTGGCACGTTTCCAACGCGCGCGCTTTTGCGGCTGGCCGGACAGGATATGGTCGTTGAAATCGAATGACAGGTCATCGAACGACGCCGGCAGAATATCGGCCATATTGTTCAGGTAACGGAACGTCATATAGGCGCGCCATGTCGCCACCGGGGTCGCGCGGAACAGTCGGGTCAGGTCGCGGATCGCAGTATCTTCCTTGACCACGAAGAAATCCTGCAACGGTATTTCCAGCGCCCGGAGCGTGGCATCCCACGGATAATCGGGTGCGAACGCCTTCAGCTGCGCGCGCGATTTCGGATGATAGGTCAGGTCCCGGTCGCCACGCTTCTCGCGCGTCCATTGCAGCGCGGCCATCCGGGTTTCAAGCGTCAGCACCGCGTCAGCCGCTCGCTCCGGGCCGGGATAGCGGCCCAGCTTCAATATCGCAGCGATATAGGTCCGGTACCTGCCACGGATCTCCGCGGATTTGACATCGTCCTTCAGATAATAGTCACGGTCGGGAAGGGTCAGCCCGGACTGGACGATGTTCAGCGCGTAGCGATCGGGATCTTCGGCATCGGGCCACGGGGTGAACGACATCGGGCCGCCGACGCCAAGTTCAGGACGCCCCATCAGTCGCGCGACATCGACATAGGTGCGGGCCTTCGCGATCGACGCCAGATCGGCGGCGGCTGGCGCCAACCCCGCCGCCTCGATCGCGCGGGTGTCGAGATAGGCATTATAGGTGTCGGCGATCTTCCGCTCGATCGAACCGGGCTGCCAGCGCCGCGTAACGATATCGTCGATGATCGCCTTGACCTCGGCCTCGGCATTGGCGCGCAGCGCGATGAACGGCCCCCACGCGCTGCGATCCGGGGGGATTGTCGTGGCCTGCATCCACGCGCCGCTGCTGTAGGCGACGAAGTCATGGCCCGGTTTCATTGCGCGATCCATGCCGGCAAGATCGAATCCCCAGGGCGGGATCACCGGCGCCGCGGCTGACAGGGTCAGATACAAGATAGCCGACGCGGCCGCCCGCGGCGCGAGATGGTTCGTCATGCCCACAGGAAGACCGGATGTTCGCGCCCGGTCGCGGCGCGGAGGATTCGATCGATGACCCGCGGGCCGTTGATATGGTTGGTGAACACCGCCATTCCCGTCTCGGAAGGTGGGTGGAGCAGGCAGAAGCTGCTGCACGCGCCGGCAAGCGAGCCGTTCTGGAACAGACAGGACATGCCATCCGCCATTTCGTTGCCCCAGCCGAGCCCCCAGGAGATGGCGCGATTGACGCGCACCAAAGGCCGCGCCGCGAGCGCGCGCAATCGCGGCGACAGGTCAAGCCCATCGCCGAACGACGTTGTGAACCGAGCGGCGATCCGAAGATAATCGGCGATGGTCGTCATCAGGCTCATCGCCGGATTGGGATAGTAGATGGCGCCCGGCAGCGGCGACACGCCCTTGTCGGCGCCTGAAACTGGCGCCATCGCGGCGGCAACGCGATCGAGCGTCCATTGCGCGGCCGGAAGGCCGCCCGCGGCGATCCGGGCGTGGAGCCGGTCGCGCCATGATGCGTCGTCCCATGGCGTTCCTTCCCAATGATGCCCCGGCACTAGCCGTTCGGGGAGGTCGGGACGCCAGAGAAAGGTCGATGAATTCATGCCGAGCGGTTCGAACACCGCGTCCTGCATATAGGCCTCGAAACCGACTCCAGTAATTTTCTCGATACACCGCGCGAGCAGGAAATAACCCTCGCCGGAATAACGGAACTGGCTTCCCGGCGCGAATGCCGGGACAATCTCACGGGTCTGTCGCCAGTTGGGCAGTCCGCTTGAATGAGTCAGGACGTGCCGCGCGGTGATGCGGCGAGCTGCCACATCGGGCAACGCGTCTGCGCCGAGATAGAAAACGAGCGGGCGGTCCAGATCGAGCGCAACAGTGTCGGCCAGACGAAGCGCGGCGTAACAACTGACCTGTTTGCTAAGCGAGGCGGCTTTCCAGATCGTTGTCGGGCCGACCGCCGCACCATCCTTCTCGGCTGCTCCGACATGAGCTTGCCAGATCGCTTGCCCCCTCGCCACGAGGCCGATGGAGATCCCGGGCACGCCGGCAACCTCCATCAAACCGGGCAGCGAGGTCATGAAGTCGTTGTCCGGGATCGAGATCCGCGATCTGACCCCATGCGCAAAGACGACCCGGGGAAACGGAAGGACTGCCGCACTGGCGAGAAGATCGCGACGTCGCATCATTCAATTATGTAGCTGCCTACACTTATGTCAATCACCCTTCTCCGTGCCGGCGACAATGTCCAGCTTCTCGGCCACTCGCTCGAAAAGCGACCTGCGACCGAGCGCGTCGTCCAGGCGGTCGAGGAGAGCGACCACATCGCCCGCCTCGGCATTCAATTCCTCGCCCACCGCATTCAGCGCCTGCCACACAGGGGCAAGCTGAACGACGAGATCGTGTCCCCTGGCAGTCAGGCTGAGCTCGCGGCGACGCGCATCGAAAGGCGAAACATCCGAGCGAACGATGCCTTCAGCTTCGAGGGAACGGCTTGCCTGACTGACCGAGACATGGGTGATGCGCAGTGCCTCGGCAATGGCACCGATCGACATCGGGCCGTTCAGCACGAGCTGGTTGAGCAGACCGTACCAGCGCTGCTCGAACCGGATGTTCTGCCTTGCGTAAATGCGCGTACCGTCGCGATCGATCCGTTCGGACAGGCGCCGCAGCCTTGCCGCGAGGGCGGCGCCACCCGCCGCTCGGCTGTAATCGGATGGCTGGTCCATTCTTCCTCCCAATGACGGAGCGGATCTAACATCATGACTGGCGCCTCGCACCCGAAAGGAGTGGCACGGAAGTGCACCCATGGCTCCTTCCGCCATGCCGCAAGATTCACTCGACCCTTTCAGCCTTTGTCCCGTCGCCTGAAAATAAAGCGCCAGAATCGCTCCTTCGCCTAACCATCCGATAACCAGCACTGGTTTATTGCGGGGGCGTGAGCACGCGCCCTGCCTCCCAATTCGCCCATCCGCGCATCGACGGACGCGCGCTTCTTGGATTGTATGATCCGGCCGACACGACCGACTGGGCGCCGATTCGCGCCGCCCAGGTGAATGCCGGCAGCCAGCTCGCCCTGTTCCTGCTCGCGGCCAATGTCGTCGCGGCGGCACTGGTCGTCCTGGTCCTTGAACCAGTCGCGCCGCTCTGGTCGCTGGCGAGTTGGGGCGCCGTGGTCGCGGCCGTCGCCGTGGCGATCACGTTTCGTCGCCTCGCCGCTCGCCAGCGCACGGCGGAAACCGCGACGCTGCGCGACGTCCGCGATACCGTCGTGGAAGGGATCGCGCTTGCGGCGGTCTGGTCGGTGCCCCCGCTGGTCTATGGCATCAAGGCCGATCCGGCGATCGCGTTCGGCCTGTGGATCGTCGTCGCGCTGCTGATGACCGCATCGGCCGTCGCCATGGCCGCCCTGCCGATGGCGACGCTCAGCTTCCTCGGCATCCTGGGAGCCTCGATCACGGTGATGCTCTATTTCGTCGGCGGGCCGCTGCTCGCGTCGACCGCGATCGTCTTCACCGCACTGCTGATGCTGGTCTGCTTCGGGCGCGGCAAGGCGCTGGTGGTGATTCGCGCAGGCGAGATCGCGCTCGCCGAACGCGACGAAACCGTCAGCCTGCTGCTCCGCGAGTTCGCCGAACACAGCGCCGACTGGCTGTGGGAAACCGACATCAGCCGCCGCATCGTTCGCGCTTCCCCCCGCTTCGCCCATTCGGTCGGGCTCGATCCGCTCTCCGTCAACGGCATGCCCTTTCTTCAGGTGCTCGCCGGATCGGCCTGGGAATCCGGCAATTTCTCTTCTGGTCTGCGCGCCCTGGCCGAGAAGCTGAAGGGCCGTGAAAGCTTCCGCGACCTGCTCCTCCCGGTCGTGGTCAATGGCGAGGAACGCTGGTGGGAGATCGCGGCGAATCCGCGCCTTGACGAGCGCGGCGCCTTTGTCGGCTTTCGCGGCGTCGGCTCCGATGTGACCGAACAGCGCGCCTCGGCCGACAAGATCAACCGGATGGCGCGTTTCGATACGCTCACCGGGCTGCCGAACCGCCTGCTGATCAACGAAGCGCTCGTCCATGCGATGGGCCAGGCGGAGAAATGGGGCAGCCGCTGCGCCTTCATGATGATCGATCTCGATCGCTTCAAGGCGGTCAACGATACGCTCGGCCACCCGATCGGCGACCGGCTGCTCGGCCGGGTCTCCGAGCGGCTGAGCCAGCTGATGACCGACAATGAGGTGATCGGCCGACTCGGTGGCGACGAATTCGCCGTCGTCGTCCGCGATGCGAGCGACTCGGCGCGGATGGAGCAACTGGCCCAGGCCATCATCGACACGCTGTCACGCCCCTATGAGCTCGACCAGCATACGCTCTACACCGGCGCCAGCGTCGGCGTGGCGACCGGCCCGCGCGACGGGCGCACGGCCGAGATGCTGATCCGTTCGGCCGACCTCGCGTTGTACCGCGCCAAGGACGCGGGCGGCGGCGTGGTCCGCGTCTACGAGCCACAGCTCCATGTCGAGGCGGAGGAACGCCGCATCCTCGAAATGGCGCTGCGCAAGGCGGTCCAGAACGACGAGATGCACCTGAATTACCAGCCGGTGGTCGACGCAGCGACCGGTATGCTCACCGGCTTCGAGGCGCTGCTGCGCTGGACTCATCCCGAACTCGGCAACATCTCGCCGGTGAAGTTCATCCCGCTCGCCGAGGAAGCCCGACTGATCGCACCGATCGGCGAATGGGTGGTGCGCACGGCCTGCGCCGAAGCAGCACGCTGGAATTCGCCAGTGCGAGTCGCCGTCAACGTCTCGCCCGATCAACTCCACAACCCGGCCTTCGTTTCGACTGTCGCCTCAGCCCTCGCCAATAGCGGCCTGCCGCCGGAGCGGCTCGAGCTCGAAGTGACCGAGAGCGTCTTCATGCGCGAGGGCACCGGCGCGACCAAGGTGCTTGAACGAATCATGGATCTCGGCGTGCGGCTCAGCCTCGACGATTTCGGGACGGGCTATTCCTCGCTCGGCTATCTCAGCCGGACCCGCTTCTCCTCGATCAAGATCGACCGCAGCTTCGTGCAGGGCGCTTCCCGGAACGTACCGGAGGCAATCGCGATCATCCGCGCCGTCGTCGCGCTGGCGCAGAGCCTCGGCATGGCCACCACGGCCGAAGGTGTCGAGACGGAGCAGGAGCATCACATGGTGCAGGAGCTCGGCTGCACCAAGGTCCAGGGCTATTATTTCGGCCGCCCGCTACCGGTCGAGGAGGCCAGAGCGGTCGCCAATCGCGATTGGGGCGAGGCAGCGGCCGCCTGAGCGCTTGCTCCCTGCCAAACCTCGCGCTAAAGCCCGCAACCGCACAGGGGTGTAGCTCAGTTGGTTAGAGCGTCGGTCTCCAAAACCGAAGGCCCTCGGTTCGAGTCCGAGCTCCCCTGCCACTTTCCGCTTTGGCCGATTTAGGCCCATCGGACGCCCCCTTTCCGGGACTATTCTCCACGAGGATAGCAAGCGATCCCGGTAGGTCGCCCTAAGCTTTCAGCCTCGAAGAACGAGCGCATGATAGTGCATGTCGCGCTATCCGGGTGCATGGCGGGTGTCCTCGACACACCATCTCGAAAAGCTTGACGACAAACGAGACGAACGAGGTTGGCACATCGATTCAACCTACGTCCGGACCGTAGCAGCATGGCGTCGGACCAAAGCTCCGGTTGAGGCCCTGCTGTTTCTCATGAACGAACATCTTCTCGACGATGCCGTTCCCTGTTCCAGACGAGAAATTCCCTGTTATCGAACAACAGGGAATTAGCGATCAAGCGATTGATATACATTGATGATTATGCAAACGAACCGCATGGAAAGAGGCAAAAAAACAAATTCCCTGATAATTTCCCTGTTAATCGGCCCGGAACAGGGAAATCCCGGCGGTCCGCCCCCTCCCCTAATTCTTCGCAAATCTCGCAAAGACACTGGTCGGCAGCCAGCTTGGCCGCGCCGGATCATTGGCGATCTCAACCGCCAGCGCCGTCACATAGTCATCCAGCCTGATCGCCTCGTCGCGCAGCACGCCAGGCTGGTTCAGATCGTCGCTCGGCGAATGATAGCGCGTGGCGCGCCATTCATGCTCGATCTCGAACGCCTTGCTGCCGGGCGGAAAGCCGAACTTGAAGGCAAGCGACGGAATGCCGGCCCGCACGAACGCATATTGGTCGGTGCGGATGAAGCTGTTGCGATTGGGCAGCGGATCCGGGATCAGCGACAGGCCGTGCCGTGCCGCGACCGTCCTCGCCGGATCGCCAAGGCTACTTTCCTGGTCGCCCTGCACCAGCACCGTCTCCAGCTTCCATAGCGGCAACGGCATGTCGAAATTGAGATCGGCGACGATCGAACCCGAGGGCACCGTCGGCCGCCGCGCGAAATAGCCCGATCCAAGCAGCCCTTTTTCCTCCGCCGTCACGATGGCGAAGAGGAAAGATCGTTTCGGCCGCTGACCGGCTTTCAGCCGCGCGGCGATGTCGAGTACCGTCGCCACGCCCGAGGCATCGTCCATTGCGCCGTTGTAGATGCGGTCGCCATTGATCGGCGCGCCGACGCCGACATGGTCCAGATGCGCCGATATGACGACATATTCCCTGGCGAGTACCGGGTCCGAGCCTTCCAGCTTCGCGACGATATTCGGCGAGGTCAGCAGCCGCCGGTGCGTCACGATCGATGCTTTCAACCGAAGCGGCAGCGCGAAGGTGGGGATCCTGGTCGACTGATCGGACGCCGCTGCCAGTTCGGCGAAGCTGTGGCCGGTACCGGCGAACAGGCGCTCGCTCTGCTCGGGATCGAAGCTCGCGGCGAAAAAACCGTTCGGCGTCTCGCGTAACGGCCCGTCTGCCAGATACATGCCTGGTGCCGGCGAGAGCAGTTTCTGTCGTTCCCAGGGAATCTCGATCTGCTTTGGCGGCGTCAGCGTGATCAGCCCGACCGCCCCGGCTTTGCCGAGGAAAGCGGCGCGGTCCGACCGGTTGCTTGCCTTGACCGGTCCCGGGATATTCCCCGGCCCGCCAGCGATGGCGACTGCGATCTTGCCCCTGAGGTCGAGCCTGGCAAGGTCGTCATGTCCGTTGTCGGGCAGGTTCAGCCCATAGCCGATGAAGACCAGCGGCGCGTCGACCATCGCCGGACGCGGGCCACCGCCCGACGATATCAGCATGTCCGCGCCGAGCTTGAGTGGAATCACCTCGCCCTTCACGCCGATCAGTTCGGCGGACGAAGCAGGATAGTCCACCCGCTGTTCCTCCAGGGCGACATCCTGCCGGAACCCCGTATCGCCCGCCGGCGTCAGGCCGATCGCCCGCAGCCGGCCTTCGACATAATCGGCGGCGCGGAGATAGCCGGCCGATCCGGTCTCGCGCCCCTCGTTCGCATCATCGGCGATGGCGGCAATGTCCGCCCACCATTGGTCGGCCCGCGGCACCGCGGGCGAGGATGCCGCGGCAAGCGACAGCAGGGCGAGCGAAGCCAGAGCGCGGATCATTGAGCAGATGTAACTTCATGTATCGAGTATCGTCCAACGCTAATTTTCGTGCCCGCGCGGCCTGCCACTCTCCCGAATCCTAGCCCTTCGCCGGCAACAGCTCCCCGATCGCGCGGACCAGTTCCTCGCTCGAAAAAGGCTTGCGCAGCAGCCCGACACCCGGCTCGATGACCGCATCCAGCTTCGCCGATTCCGAAAAGCCGGTCATGATCAGTACCGGCCGCCCGGGATGGGCGTTGCGCAGCCGCGCGGCGACATCCGCCCCGTCCTGTCCGGGCATGGCGAAGTCGACCACAATGAGGTCGATGCCATCCTCTTCAGCCGCGACCAGGCCCGTCCGCCCGTCCGTCGCGGTGAGGGTGGCCGCGCCGCGCGCCTCAAGGGTCGCGGCCACGGTGTTCAGCACGTCCGGGTCGTCATCGATGACGAGGATGTTCAGCCCGGTCAGCACCGCCTCGGGCTCGGCCTCGTCCGGCACGGGCCCGTCATGTCCCGGGGTGACATCGAGGGCGCGGCGCAGGAAGAGGCGCACCGTGGTCCCCGCGCCTTCGACCGAGTCGATCTCGACCACGCCACCCGCCTGCGAGACGACACCGAACACCATGCTCAGGCCGAGCCCGGTACCGCCCCCATTGAGTCTGGCGCTGAAGAAGGGCTCGAAGGCACGTGCCGCGACCTCGCGGCTCATCCCGACACCGTCGTCACTGACCGCGATCATCACATAGTCACCCGGAACCAGGTCGGGGTGCGCCGTGCCCGAGACCGCGCTCGTCCTGATGCTGATGGTACCGCCGTCGGGCATTGCATCCCGCGCGTTGATCGTCAGGTTCAGCAAGGCGAGCTCGAGCTGCCCGCGGTCGGCAACGACACCCAGATCCTCGTCGGGCATCTCCATGTCGACCTTGATCTGCGGCCCGACCGATTTCCCGAACAGGTCCCGCGCCTCCTCAAGCATCCGGGCCACGCCGAACGAGGCGGTCTCGAGCTTCTGGACTCGCGAAAAAGCGAGCAATTGTCCCGTCAGCTTCTTGCCGCGCTCTACTGCCTGACGGGCGTTGCGGCTCCACCGCACGATCCCCGAGCTGTTCTCGGGCTGGATGTCGATCAGTTCCAGATTACCGGTGATCGCCTGGAGCAGATTGTTGAAATCATGCGCGATGCCGCCGGTAAGCTGGCCCAGCGCCTCGAGCTTCTGTGCCTGCAGCAGCGCACGCTCGGCGTGCTCGCGCTGCTGCATCTGGGCACGCATCTCGCTTATCGCCGCATCGCGCGAGGCGATCGCGTCGGCCAGTTCGGTGTTCGCCGCGGCAAGTGACGCGGTGGAGGGTAGCGCCACTGCCTTGGGGATGAGCGGCCACAACATGATCGCCGTCGCGACGGAGGCGATCGCGGTGATAACCTTCACCACCGCCTCGACGCCGTAATTGCCATGCCACAATGTCCAGATCGACATCACATGGGTGGCCCCGCAGGCAAGGATGAAGGTCGCGAAGAGGACGATCATCCAGCCGTAGCGAATATCCTCCCGCTTGCGCATCAGGGTCAGGAGCGCCAGCGGAATCGAGAAATAGGCGGCGGCGATCAGTCCATCGGCGATCACATGGGTCCGGATCAGCGCCGGCTCCCATAAAAGGCAATAACCGTGCGGTGCATAGCTTCCGTCGAAAAACGGTCGAAGCAAACCACCCATGATGATCACCCGTCGTTTCTTGCGCCAAATGCCCTATTATCCTCCCTGCCAGCGCGAGTTACCATCCGGAAATTGCTGGATTGGCTCCAGATTCGCTGCGATCTTGTAACCGCAAGTCCAGATCGGCCGGATTTGCTGCCGCCAATGAACCGGCCTGGGAGTGGCTGGGCCTCCTCTCTTGCTTTCCGGGCGCGTCGGGGTTATCTGCGCGGTCAATCCGAAATCGAGGATTGGACGGCGCCGGTTCCCTGGGACCCGGGCAGCGGCTCCATGCCTCGATCTCGTGCGTTTTGAAAAGCGAGCTGAGCAGCGTGGCGAAGACGACACCGTTAGAGTTCATCCGGCAGGTCCAGGCGGAAACCAAGAAGGTCGTCTGGCCGACGCGGCGCGAGACGATCATGACCGGGGTGATGGTGATGATCATGACGACGCTGCTGGCGATCTTCTTCTTCGGGATCGATACGATCTTCGAGGCGATCGTGAAGATGCTGCTGAGCCTCGCGAACTGATTTGGGTAGAGACATGGCGCGCTGGTACATCATTCACGCTTATTCCGGGTTCGAGGGCAAGGTGCGCGACTCGATCATGGCGGAGGCGACCCGCATGGGTCTCGACGCTCTTGTCGAACAGATCGAGGTCCCGACCGAAACCGTCACCGAGGCCCGTCGCGGCAAGAAGGTGGCCGTCGAGCGCAAGTTCATGCCGGGCTATGTGCTCGCCAAGCTGAACATGAACGACGACGTGTATCACCTGGTGAAAAACACGCCGAAGGTAACCGGCTTCCTCGGATCGATGGGCAAGCCCCAGCCGATCAGCGAAGCTGAAGCCGCGCGGATGCTCAACTCGAAGGAGGAAGCAGCCGCCGCGCCGAAGCAGAAGATGAAGGTCGATTACGAGATTGGCGATTCGGTGAAGGTGCTGGACGGTCCGTTCGCGAGCTTCAACGGCATCGTCGAGGAACTCGATTTCGATCGCAGCCGGGTCAAGGTGTCGGTGTCGATCTTCGGTCGCGCCACCCCGGTCGAGCTCGAGTTCGAGCAGGTCGAACGCGCGAAGTAATTTTGGTTTCGTCGCCCCGGACCTGTTCCGGGGTCCATTTCACCGCCCGCGCCCGCGGCCCGGTGGATGCCGGAACAACCCCGGCATGACGGATTGGGCGTTTGTAAACTGCGTACCGTGCGGGAGGCCTTCAAAAGCCGTTCGGACCGCTAAACTTGAAAGAGAGTGAGACATGGCAAAAAAGATTACAGGCTATATCAAGCTGCAGGTGCCGGCCGGCAAGGCCAACCCCAGCCCGCCGATCGGCCCGGCCCTGGGTCAGCGCGGCGTGAACATCATGGAATTCTGCAAGGCGTTCAACGCGCAGACCGGTGACCAGGAAGTCGGCACGCCGCTTCCCACGGTCATCACCGTCTATGCGGACCGCAGCTTCTCGTTCGAGACCAAGACGCCGCCGGCGTCCTATCTCATCAAGAAGGCAGCGAACCTGAAGTCAGGCTCGAAGGAGCCGGGCAAGCTTTCGGCCGGCAAGATCAAGCGCTCCGTGCTGAGCCAGATCGCCGAGACGAAGATGAAGGACCTGAACGCCAACGATATCGACGCGGCGACCCGCATCATCGAAGGCTCCGCCCGCGCGATGGGCCTCGAAGTGGTGGAGGGCTGAGAACATGGCAAAGCTGACCAAGAAGGCGAAGACCCTCGCCGCCGCGATCGACACCAACAAGCTGCATGGCGTTGACGAAGCGATCGCGCTGGCCCGCGCCAACGCGACCTCCAAGTTCGACGAGACGATCGAAGTCGCGCTCAACCTGGGCGTCGATCCCCGCCATGCCGACCAGATGGTCCGTGGTGTCGTCACCCTGCCCAAGGGCACCGGCAAGACCGTCCGCGTCGGCGTGTTCGCCAAGGGCGCGAAGGCTGACGAGGCTCGCGAAGCAGGCGCCGACGTCGTCGGCGCGGAAGATCTCATGGAGATCGTCCAGGGCGGCACGATCGATTTCGACCGCTGCATCGCGACCCCGGACATGATGGGTGTCGTCGGCCGCCTCGGCAAGATCCTGGGCCCGAAGGGCATGATGCCGAACCCGAAGCTGGGCACGGTCACGATGAACGTCGCCGAAGCCGTCAAGGCGGCCAAGGGCGGCCAGATCGAGTATCGCGTCGAAAAGGCCGGCATCATCCACTCCGGCATCGGCAAGGCGAGCTTCCCCGCCGAGGACCTGCGCGCGAATTTCGATGCGCTGGTCGATGCGGTGGTCAAGGCCAAGCCGTCGGGCGCCAAGGGCAAGTATGTCCGCAAGGTCGCCATCAGCTCGACCATGGGCGCGGGCATCAAGGTCGACACCGCGGAAGTCACCGCGGCCTGATCAAGCCTCCCTCCTCGCGCTTGCGGGAGGGGAGAAAATACTGCGAAGGGCCGGGGGAAACCCCGGCCCTTTTGCTGTGGGTGCAATCGAACGAGCCAGCGATTTTCCGCGCTTCGAGGTGCTGCCTGCCTCCAGCCCCCTGCCGCGGCGCAACCGCTGCAGGCCTGGAATGCGAAGAGGGCCGGGAATGACCCCGACCCTCTCCTGATTGCGGCGGGCCTTTTCGGCTTACAGCGCGACTACGCCGCCGTCGTCCTTGGTGATAACCACGGTCGCCGAGCGCGGACGGACGCCCGGTGCCGAGGTCGTCTGGTTAGCCGGCCAGTTGCTGGTGATGTTGCCGGTGTTGCCGTTCTCGCCCGGGTGCTGGATGTTGACGAACAGCGTCTTGCCGTCCGGAGTCGAATCCACGCCGGTGATCTCGGCCTCGAGCGGACCGACCAGGAAACGGCGCAGCATGGTGCCGGGCGCCGCGCCCACGCGCGTCGCCTGCGTGATGCCGGTGCCGCCGGTCGGGGTGTTGGTGATCGTCTTGACCCCACCGTCGTTTACCGAACCGGGCATCGCCGCCAGCATCATGCAGTTGGTGACGTCCGTATAGGCGCTGTCGTCGGTCTGGATCCACAGCACCGGCTTGACCAGGCCCGACGCGTTGGACGGGCGGCCGAACCACAGACCGTCCGGGCTGGAGAAGTCGTTGGTCGCGTCGAGACCCGACAGGTTGATATTGGCTGCGTTGAGATCGGAGCCGGCGCCGAACAGATAGATGTCCCAGGCGAAGCCGGTCGCCTCGGACGTGTCGCCGGTCTCGCGCAGGCGGATGATATGGCCGTTGCGGTTTGAGACAGAGCTGCTCGGCGGGTCGATATAGGCGCGCGGATTGGCGGCATCGGTGTTGCCCGGAGTACGCGACGAGTTGTTGGTGAGAGTCAGATAGACCTCGCCCGTGACCGGATTGACCGCGGTCCATTCCGGGCGATCCATCTTCGTCGCGCCCAGCGCGTCGCCGGCAAGCCGGGCATGAGTCAGCACGTCGGCCTGATCGGCAAAGGGATAGGGTGCCGCGCCCGAGGTCAACGGACCGGTACCGTAGACGAGCGGCATCCACTGGCCGGTGCCGTCGGCGTTGAACTTGGCGACATGGAGCGTGCCGCTATCGAGATATTTGTCGCCGATCGCGAGGCGGTCGGCCGCGCCTGCGTCGTTCGCCGACCAGGGTGTAGCCGACACGAACTTGTACAGATACTCGTTCTGGGCGTCGTCACCCATGTAGAATGCCGGCTTGCGCCCCGCGACGAAATTCGAGGGCCAGCAGCCTTCATGGTTCATGCGGCCAAGCGCGGTGCGCTTCCGCGGCGCGGCGGTCTTGTCGTACGGATCGATTTCTACGACCCAGCCGAACTGGTTGTGCTCGTTGCGGAAATCCGCCAGCGCGCTCGCTCCCGTCGCCTGAGCGTCCCAGCGGCGATAGATGGTGCTCGTCGAATCAGCCGGGACAACGGTGGCCCAGCCATAATTGCCCGATCCGCTGGTGACCCCATAGCGAGTAAGCGCGGTGACCTGCTTCGGCGTGCGGCGGGGATTGTCGGCGGCGGTCGGACGGCGGAAATAGCCGGCCCAATTCTCTTCGCAGGTGAGATTGGTGCCCCAGGGCGTATAGCCGTTGGCGCAATTGTTGATCGTGCCGCGGCCGGCGACACCGGTCGGCGAGAAGACGGTCTGCAGGTGCGCGGTGCCGCGAACCGGGCCGTTGAACACGGTCGGCGTCAGCGGGGTGATGCGGCGATTGAGCGCACCGTTCTGCGCATAGCTCCAGGCGTTCCCGCTCTTCGAAACCTCGACGATGCTGAGACCGTGGCACTCCATTTCCTTGAGTGCCTCGCCTTCCGGACGCGCGCCCGCCACCGTCGTGGCGCCGGCGACATGCAGATAGGGCTGGTTGATGTTCTCGTGGTTCATCACGAGCAGGCCGCGCGTGCTGCTGCCGTCCTCTCGGGTCGAGCCCGATGCGGCGAGCCCGAACCAGTAAAGCGCGTCGCCATGGTCGCCCGCGCGGTTGGCGTAATCGGTGTCGGTACCATCATTCTTGTACGCGCCCGTCCCGACCGCGATCGGGTCACCCAGGCGATAGAGAACCGATACGCTGTAGCCCTCTGGAACGGTGACCTTGTCGAGCCTGTTCTTGGCGACGGCGGCGAAGCCAAGCACGGCCGGGGTCACCGTTACGGTGGTTTCCACGGAGGAGCTCTGATTCTTCGAATCGACTGCCGTGTAGCGGAAGACGAGCGGCGTGCTCGCGCTGACGCTGGGGGCGATGAAGGTAGCCGAACCGCTGGCGGCATTGGTCAGCGTCACCGCCGGGCCGGAAACCTGGGAGAATGTCTGCGACGCGATCGTGCCGTTATCGGCGGCGATCCCTGTAAGCGTGACGAGACGCCCCGAGCTGGCCGTGCCCGACGACCCCGCCGTCACCACGGGGGCTGGATCATTGGCCGCATCGTCGTCGCCGCAGGCCGAGAGCACCGCCCCGCCGAACACGGCGAACGCCGCCGCCGACACGCCGCCACGAAGGGCATCGCGCCGCGAGTAGCGGCGGGCGACCATATCGTTCAGCGAATCGCCGCCAGCGCGATTGGTATCGATGTCGCCGTCGTCATAGCCGAACGTGACGCTGGTCGAGTCTGTCATGTGGATGCCCCCGGGTATATCGCGATCCGGTTCGGATTCGCTGCCGCGCCCTCTTGTGCGGTCCAGCTGACGGCCTGATGGATATTCCTTGACTCTTACGTGACAGATTCACGTCTGTTTCAATACACCACCCCGGGCTCAACGCATTTGTTGACTTTCGCGCCTAAGGCGCTAAGGACCCGCGCTCGCTCGCCAGGCGTTCGCGTCGGGCAAGCTACCGTCCGAGACAGTGGGTGGCCGGAATCCTCCGGCCTTAATCTCCCGCCTAGACGGGGAATGGAATTTTTCCGCTCGCGTATCAGCGCGGCCGGTCTGCTGCCGCTCACGCGGTCAGTTCCCATGCCCCAATCGACGGACACCCCGGATACGCGGGTTTTCCGCGTCTCCGGTTCAACCGGCCCGATGGCTTCGGCCAGCGGGTCAGACACGTGGAGAATGGCATGGATCGTGCTCAAAAGACCGAGCTCGTCGCCGAACTGAACCGCACCTTCAACGAGGTCGGCGTGGTGGTCGTCACCCGCAACCTCGGTCTCACCGTCGCCCAGTCGACGGTGCTGCGCAACAAGATGCGGGACGCCGGCGCGACCTACAAGGTCTCGAAGAACAAGCTTGCCAAGATCGCGCTCGACGGCACCGACTATCTCTCGCTGGGCGATCTGCTCACCGGGCCGGTAGGCCTTGCCACCTCGATCGATCCCGTCGCCGCAGCCAAGGTTGCGGTCGACTTCGCGAAGACGAACGACAAGTTCGAAATCGTGGGCGGATCGATGGGCGCGACTGTCCTCGACGTCGAAGGCGTGAAGGCGCTCGCAACGCTGCCCTCGCTGGATGAACTGCGTGCCAAGATCGTGGGCCTCCTGGTTGCACCTGCAACCAAGCTCGCGACCGTCACCCAGGCTCCCGCGGCGCAGCTCGCGCGCGTGTTCGCTGCCTATGCCGACAAGGACAAGGAAGCTGCCTGATTTCAGGCTCCCTGAAATCGGACACCGATACTTTTTGAACTGAACCAAATGGGGCTTTTGCCCCGATACGGAGAATGAACATGGCAGACCTGAACGCGCTGGTTGACCAGCTGAGCGAACTGACCGTCCTCGAGGCCGCCGAGCTCTCGAAGCTGCTCGAAGAGAAGTGGGGCGTTTCCGCCGCCGCTGCCGTTGCCGTTGCCGGCCCGGCCGCTGGTGGCGCCGGTGCCGCCCCGGCTGCTGAAGAGCAGACCGAGTTCGACGTGATCCTCACCGGCGACGGTGGCAAGAAGATCAACGTCATCAAGGAAGTCCGCGCGATCACCTCGCTCGGCCTGACCGAAGCCAAGACGCTGGTCGAATCGGCTCCCAAGGCCGTCAAGGAAGGCGTGTCGAAGGACGAGGCAGCCAAGATCAAGGCTCAGCTCGAAGCCGCTGGCGCGACCGTCGAGATCAAGTGATTTTCGCGCAAGCGTAAATCATTCCGGGACAAAGCCGGAATCAGAGACAAGAGAAAGGGCGGCTCCCGCAAGGAGGCCGCCCTTTTTCTTGATCCGAATCAATAGGAAAGATAACCAATGTGGGACACTCCCGTCTGAGTGACGACTGCGGCGTTCGAATCCTTTTCAATGGAATAGATCGTTAAATTCGGGTAACGATGTCCCAACAGGCTGCTCGTCGCTCGCGTCCCCGCCAACGGCATCGATCGGGCATCGTTCAGGCCTGGTAGAGATCGACAGATATCAAGGGGGATGATTCCATGACCAGTATGATCAGAATGTTCAGCCTCGCCGTGACGGCGATGCTGTTCGGCCTGTGCTTCGCGGCTCCTGCCAGCGCCCAGGCGACTCGCACCTGGATTTCGGGCGTCGGCGACGACGTCAATCCGTGCAGCCGCACTGCTCCGTGCAAGACCTGGGCAGGCGCAATCTCCAAGACGGCGGCGGGCGGCGAGATCGACTGCCTCGATCCGGGCGGCTTCGGCTCGGTCACCATCACCAAGTCGATCACGCTCGATTGCGCTGAAGGCATCGGCGGCGCGGCTGGCGGCATCCTGAATTCTGGCGTTCCCGGCGTCACCATCAACGATCCCAATGGCGGAACGACGCCGACCATCAAGGTGACCCTGCGCAATCTCACCATTGATGGCGCGGGCGTGACCCAGGGCACCTATGGCGTCCGCTTCCTCAGCGGCAAGTCGCTGACGCTGCAGAATGTCAGCATCATGAACCAGGGCACCGGCTCGGTACCGGCCGTCAGCTTCGAACCGTCGGCCGCGAGCGTCGGCGCGACGCTGCACATGACTGACGTGGATATCGTAAACGTCCAGAACCAGGGCGTTTATATAACGCCGGTCAGCGGCGTAGCGGTCTCCGCGTTCCTGAACCGGGTCACGATTACGCAGGCAGCGATCGGCTTCAAGGTCGAGGCCGGTGGCACCGCGACCCTCATCGACAGCAATCTCTCGAACAACGGCCGCGCCCTCTGGACTGCCTCGGGCGCCGCGACGGCCAATCTCGAGGGCGTGACGATCGCCGGCAGCCTGGAGGCCGCGGTTTTCGCGACCAATGGCACCACGATCCGCCTCTCGAACGTCGGGCTCTACAACAACGCGTTCGGCATCAAGACCACTGGCACGGGTATCGTCCAGTCGTTCGGCAATAACCGGCTTGGCCCGGATGCCGGCAGCATCGGCCTCCCGACCGCCACCGTCACGCAGAAGTAAGGAAAGACCCTGCCGGGGCGGACACCGCCCCGGCAGCTGATCCGATCCGCGCAAGCCTATCGCCGGACGGAAACCGTGTAGGGCAGACTATTCACGCCCTCATGCATGCGCGGCCCGGCATCGAGCCGGAACGGCGCCATCTT
Source organism: Sphingomonas sp. QA11 (assembly GCF_028473665.1). Taxonomy (GTDB): domain Bacteria; phylum Pseudomonadota; class Alphaproteobacteria; order Sphingomonadales; family Sphingomonadaceae; genus Sphingomonas; species Sphingomonas phytovorans. The sequence goes on from NZ_CP098774.1 coordinate 2,635,768, forward strand.
GACCCCCTCGCCCCGATCAATCCCGATCACGTGCGAGATCGCGGTCTGGCCCGTGCCGCCCTCCCAATCGTATAGCATATTGATCGCCAGGACGGGCACGAACAGAATCCTGTCCTGCACCGTCATCACGCTCAGCATGTCCTTCGGCATCATCGCCATACCGCTGAGTTCGATCGCCCCACGCGACGGCAGGTCGAACGATGGCGTGATCGGCCGTTCGATTGAACTCGAGAACAAGGTCGCGATCCAGCCATCCTGCTCGGCACCGGCACTGAGCAAGCGGACATCGACCTGAATCGCGCGCGCGACCGCCTGCCCCACATTGCGCACGACGATATCATATTCGACCGCGGCACTCAGCAAATTGGTGCCCGCGCGCTTCACCCGCACCTCGATATCCAGCGTTGCCCGGGCAGATACCGCGGGCGTGGGCGATACTGGCAGGTCCTCAACGACTGGCGGCGGCAAGGGCGTGGAGATTGATTCCCGGGGCGCCGCTTCTTCCGCTGGCATCAGCGGTGCTTCCGTTACTTCCGGCGACGCGGGCACATCCGACGCCACCGCTCCGAGATCGAATATCGCGTGCGCCCCGCGCTTAGGCGGCAAGCCGAAATCAGGAACTGCTTGGGCAGGCGCCTCGATCGACGACACAACCGGGTCCGGAGCTGCCGGCGGCGCCGTTCGCGCTATAGGCTCCGGAACTGCTTCGGGCACATCCACGACCAGATCGAAACGGGCGTGCGATCCACGCTTCGTGGCAGGCTCCTCGCCGCCTTCCTCGGTCTCGCGCCGCCGCAGGAACCAATATCCCAGGCCGGCCAGCAACAGGACGATCACCCCACCTCCGCCAACGAGCGGCCACGAAGAGCCTCCCGGACCAGCCACGGCACTTGGCACCGGTGCCGCGAGAGGGCTGGCAGCGGGCGACGGCACGGATGCCGGAGACGCGGCGATCGGCTCGGCGGGAAGCGGCGAAGCGGCCGGCGTCGGTGCCGCCACGGGGATCCGAGGAGTCGATGTCGGTGTTACGCGCGGCGCTGGCGTTGCACTTGCCCGCGGTGTTGCACTCGCTCGCGGCGTCGGCGTCGAGGTGGGCCGCGGCGTCACCGCAGCGCGTGACGCCGTCGGAGTCGGGCTCAGCACCGTGCGGACGACGGGCGGCGGGGTGGCGGTGCGGGTAACCGTCGATCCCTGGCGTGGCGTGAGGCTGAAGGTCTCGAGGCCCGGAATCAGGTTCGGTGTAGGCGGCGGCGTGGGCGTGGGCGTGGGAGTCGGTGCGCTCTGTGCCCATATAGGCGCGGCCAAGCCCGCCAACGGCAGCAATGGAAGCGTCATTGCCCGCACCCGGCGAGCGGCAAATTTGGACATCAACCCCACTCTGCCGCCTTAGCGCGGCTTGGCTGAACGCGATAGGACAGCTTTCCCCCCTGCGATAGATCGTTTGGCTGATGCGACCGGGCCTGCCTCCCGCGATCGGGAGACAGGCCCGGGACACCTCAGCGATCAGGCATCAGGCATGCTCGGGCACGCCGTGCAGCCGCGCTTCGACGTCATCGTGCATCGCCCGCTCGGTCAGCTTGATCGGCGACATGGCCGGGGCACCATCCTCGCTGACCCCGATGGTGAATGATGCCGAAGTACGGCCCTCGGTTCCGTCCGCCAGCATATAGCGCGCATCGGCGACGATAATCGGCAGGATCGAACCATTGCTGCTCTCGATCAGCGCCGCCTTGGACAACGCAAGCGTCGCGTCGACCCGGGTCCCTTCGCCCGGCTTGATCGTGACGGGCGACATGCCTTCCTCGCCACGCTCGATCAACATGCGCTCCATCTCGCTGCCATTGACTGGCTCGGACGCGAACATGAAGGTCGAGATGCGGACATCCTCAGCCGCGATCGATCCGGCATTGCCAACGGTGAGTTCGATCTCGACCAGCGCTTCGTCGACATTGGTACCGGCGCGCACCGGGCGGAGCGACATCTCAAGCCAGGGACGATCGGCCACTGGCGCATTGCCCTGGGTCAAGGACGCGACTTCCTCAGCTTCTGGCTTCACCAGCGTCGCGTCCTCGGCAGCAACCGGCACGACCGGCTCGTCGACCGCGGCCAGCGACGCCGCGCGAAGGAACTGCGGTTCCGGATCGGGCGCGAAAGGCGCCGGCTCGGCACGGATCGGCGCGGCCTCCCCTGCCCCGGTTTCGACATATGGCTCATCGTAATAGGCATCCTTATAGGTGCGACGGCGGCGCATCATCGCGAAGCCGATCGCCGCCATCAGCACCACCAGGCCGCCAAGCACCCATGGCCAGATTGCGAAAGATTGTTGCGTTGTCGCGCTTTGCGTCACTACCGTTTCAGCAGCCGGGGCCGGAGTCGTCGCCTCGACAGGCGGCGGCGTAACGGGTGCAGGCGTGACGTCTGCCGGAATCGGGGCTGGAACGGGAGCTGCAGCGACAGGCGCCGGCGCGGCCCGAACCGGGGCTGGCGTTCGAACGACACGCGTCGAACGGGCTTCCGTACGAGTCGTGGTACTGCTGGTCGCTGCGCGTGGCGCGGGCGCCTCTGCCTCCGGCGCCGCAGCCTCGACGGGCGCAACAACGGGCGGCGGCTCGACCGCGGCGGCGGGTGGCGCGATCGTCGGGACGACGGGCGGGGGCGCTACCGTCTGCTGCACTGGCGGCGACGGTGGCATGGCTGGTTGAACCTCTTGTGCATGGCCCGGAACGGCCAGCAAAAAGGTGGCTGGGACAAGCGCGACGAACGCGCGGCGGGTTGCGGGTTTGTTTTTCATGACGCAGACTCAATGAAGGGAACCCGCAATCGGACCCGCCTCGACACCGGAATCGCGCCGAACCGTTTCGTGGCGCCGATGAGACGACTTTGGCCGTAGCGTTTGACAGTCTCCAACACGCTCCCTATATCGCGCATTCCACCACAGCTTTCGGGAAATGACGTGCCGTCGCGCAGCGTGTCGATCGAATTGGAGGCTGTGGGTTCATAAGACGCCAGGAGCTGCTGTTTTCCGAAAAGGAGAGCTAGCGGCTTTTTGCGTCTTCATGCGTGCCCGCCCGGTGGATTCCGGGCACGATATTATCAGCTGTTAAGGCGAAAAACTCCATGGCGACCAAGGCAATCGAGGGCGGCACGCTTAAGCGCCGCATCCGCAAGGTGTTCGGCAACATCCACGAAGTGGTGCAGATGCCGAACCTGATCGAGGTTCAGCGCGAATCCTACGAACAGTTCCTTCGGTCCGATCCCTCGATCGGCTATGTGTCCGGCCTGGAAAAGACGCTGCGCTCGGTGTTCCCGATCCGCGATTTCGCCGGCACCGCCGAGCTCGACTTCGTGAACTACGAACTCGAGCCGCCGAAGTTCGACACCGACGAGTGCCGCCAGCGCGGCATCACCTATGCGGCGCCGATGCGCGTTACCCTCCGCCTGATCGTATTCGAGGTGGACGCCGATACCGAGGCCCGGTCGGTCCTCGATATCAAGGAGCAGGACGTGTACATGGGCGACATGCCGCTCATGACGCAGAACGGCACCTTCATCATCAACGGCACCGAGCGCGTGATCGTCTCGCAGATGCACCGCTCGCCGGGTGTGCTGTTCGACCATGACCGCGGCAAGACCCATGCCTCGGGCAAGTATCTCTTCGCCGCGCGCGTCATCCCCTATCGCGGCTCGTGGCTCGATTTCGAGTTCGACGCGAAGGACATCGTCAACGTCCGTATCGACCGCAAGCGCAAGCTGCCGGTCACGGCGCTGCTGTACGCGCTCGGCCTGAACTCCGAGGAAATCCTCAACTATTTCTACAACCGCGTGACCTTCGTCCGCGGCCAGGGCGGCTGGATCATCCCGTTCCAGGCCGAGAACTGGCGCGGCCAGAAGCCGATGTTCGACATCATCGATGCGAAGACCGGCGAAGTCGTGTTCGCTTCGGGCCAGAAGATTTCACCGCGCGCTGCGAACAAGGCGGCCAAGGACGGCCTGACCGACCTGCTGATTCCGACCGAAGAGATCTTCGGCCGCTATTCGGCCTATGACCTGATCAACGAAGCGACCGGCGAGATCTATATCGAGGCGGGCGACGAAGTGTCGGCCGAGAATCTCGAAGCGCTCGACAAGGCTGGCATCGACCGGATCGAACTGCTCGACATCGATCACGTCACCACCGGTCCGTGGATCCGCAACACGCTCAAGGCCGACAAGGCCGAAGAGCGCGAGCAGGCGCTGTCCGACATCTACCGCGTCATGCGCCCCGGCGAGCCGCCGACGCTCGAGACCGCGGAGTCGCTGTTCAGCGGCCTGTTCTTCGATCCCGACCGCTACGACCTGTCGGCCGTCGGCCGCGTCAAGCTCAACATGCGCCTCGACCTCGACGCCGAGGACACCGTCACCACGCTCCGCACCGAGGATATCCTCGCGGTCGTGAAGACGCTGGTCGACCTGAAGGACGGCAAGGGCGAGATCGACGACATCGACAATCTCGGCAATCGCCGCGTTCGTTCGGTGGGTGAGTTGCTCGAGAACCAGTACCGCGTCGGCCTGCTCCGCATGGAGCGCGCCGTGAAGGAGCGCATGTCCTCGGTCGACGTGTCCACCGTCATGCCGAACGACCTGATCAACGCAAAGCCCGCGGTCGCCGCGGTGCGCGAGTTCTTCGGTTCGTCGCAGCTCTCGCAGTTCATGGACCAGACCAACCCGCTCTCCGAAGTGACGCACAAGCGTCGCGTTTCGGCGCTTGGCCCGGGCGGTCTCACCCGTGAGCGCGCAGGCTTCGAAGTCCGCGACGTTCACCCGACGCATTATGGCCGCATCTGCCCGATCGAAACGCCGGAAGGCCCGAACATCGGCCTGATCAACTCGCTCGCCAGCTTCAGCCGCGTCAACAAGTACGGCTTCATCGAGACGCCGTACCGCAAGGTCGTCGATCACAAGGTCACCGACGACGTCGTCTATCTGTCGGCGATGGAAGAGGCCAAGCACACGATCGCGCAGGCCAATGCCGAGCTCGACGGCACCAAGGGCTTTGTCGAGGATCTCGTTTCGTCGCGTCAGGCGGGCGAATTCCTGATGGCGATCCCGGACAACATCACCCTGATGGACGTCTCGCCGAAGCAGCTCGTGTCGGTCGCGGCATCGCTCATTCCGTTCCTGGAAAACGATGACGCCAACCGCGCACTGATGGGCTCGAACATGCAGCGTCAGGCAGTGCCGCTGGTTCGCGCCGAGGCACCGTTTGTCGGCACCGGCATGGAAGAGACCGTGGCGCGCGATTCCGGCGCAGCGATCTCGGCCAAGCGGTCGGGCATCGTCGACCAGGTCGATGCGGCCCGCATCGTGGTCCGCGCCACCGGTGAGGTCGAGGCCGGCCAGTCGGGCGTCGACATCTACACGCTGATGAAGTTCCAGCGCTCAAACCAGAACACCTGCATCAACCAGCGTCCGCTGGTGAAGGTCGGTGACTCGGTCCGCGCCGGCGACATCATCGCCGACGGCCCGTCGACCGAGTTCGGTGAGCTGGCCCTTGGCCGTAACGCGCTCGTCGCGTTCATGCCCTGGAACGGCTACAATTATGAGGATTCGATCCTCATTTCCGAGCGTATCGTGAAGGACGACGTCTTCACCTCGATCCATATCGAGGAATTCGAAGTCATGGCGCGCGACACCAAGCTCGGGCCGGAAGACATCACGCGCGACATCCCGAACGTCGGCGAGGAAGCGCTCCGCAACCTCGACGAGGCGGGCATCGTCTATATCGGTGCCGAGGTCGAGCCGGGCGACATCCTGGCGGGCAAGATCACCCCCAAGGGTGAATCGCCGATGACGCCGGAGGAAAAGCTCCTCCGCGCCATCTTCGGCGAGAAGGCGTCGGACGTGCGCGATACCTCGCTTCGCCTGCCGCCGGGCGTTGCCGGCACCGTCGTCGAGGTCCGGGTGTTCAACCGCCACGGCATCGACAAGGACGAGCGCGCGATGGCGATCGAGCGCGAGGAGATCGAGCGCCTGAAGAAGGACTCGGACGACGAACGCTCCATCGTGAACCGCGCGACCTGGTCGCGCCTTCGCGAGATGCTGCTCGGCCAGACCGCGACCGCTACGCCGAAGGGCCTGAAGAAGGGCGCCGAGATCGACGCCGACCTGCTCGACAGCGTCGACCGCCACGAGTGGTGGAAGTTCGCCGTTGCCGACGACAAGACCCAGAGCGATCTGGAAGCGGTCAAGGCGCAGTATGACGATGCGGTGAAGCTGATCACGGACAAGTTCCATGATCGTCGCGAGAAGCTGGAGCGCGGCGACGAGCTGCCCCCGGGCGTGCTCAAGATGGTCAAGGTCTTCGTCGCGGTGAAGCGCAAGCTGCAGCCGGGCGACAAGATGGCCGGCCGTCACGGCAACAAGGGCGTCATCAGCCGCATCCTGCCGGCAGAGGACATGCCGTTCCTCGCCGACGGGACGCCGGTCGACCTGGTGCTGAACCCGCTGGGCGTGCCGTCGCGCATGAACGTCGGTCAGATCTTCGAGACCCATCTCGGCTGGGCCGCGCGCGGCCTGGGCGGGCAGATCTCGCAGGCCTTGGAAGACTGGCGCGAAGCCAATCCGACCCCCACTGCAGGTGCCATGCCCGAAGTGGTCAAGGATCGCCTCAAGACCGTCTATGGCGAGCAGTATCATGCCGAGATCGACGCCCGTTCGGGTGCCGAGATCATCGAACTGGCGCAGAATCTGCGCGGCGGCGTGCCGATGGCGACGCCGGTGTTCGACGGTGCCCGCGAGGCGGACGTCTCGGCGATGCTCACGCTCGCCGGGCTAGACACCTCGGGCCAGTCGGATCTGTTCGACGGACGTACCGGCGACCAGTTCGACCGCAAGGTGACAGTCGGCTACATCTACATGCTGAAGCTGCACCATCTGGTGGACGACAAGATCCACGCGCGGTCGATCGGCCCGTACAGCCTCGTCACCCAGCAGCCGCTGGGCGGCAAGGCGCAGTTCGGCGGTCAGCGCTTCGGCGAGATGGAGGTCTGGGCGCTCCAGGCATACGGCGCCGCCTATACGCTGCAGGAAATGCTGACGGTGAAGTCCGACGACGTGGTCGGCCGCACCAAGGTCTATGAGGCGATCGTCAAGGGTGACGACACGTTCGAGGCCGGCATTCCCGAGAGCTTCAACGTGCTGGTCAAGGAAATGCGATCGCTGGGTCTGAACGTCGAGCTGAAGAGCGTCGAGCAGTTCGACTCGGACGGCGTCGCGATCGCGGCGGAGTAAAGGACAGAGCGCTGCCCTCCGAAGGCAGCGCTCCCTCCCCCGCCCGCACAGAATTTTTCCCTGGAGGGAATTGAGACATGAACGAACTGACCAACTTCGCCAATCCGGTGGCCAAGCCGGAAACCTTCGACCAGATCCAGATCGGGATCGCCTCGCCAGAGCGCATCCGGTCCTGGTCGTTCGGCGAGATCAAGAAGCCCGAGACCATCAATTATCGCACGTTCAAGCCCGAGCGTGACGGTCTGTTCTGCGCGCGCATCTTCGGTCCGATCAAGGACTACGAGTGCCTGTGCGGCAAGTACAAGCGCATGAAGTACAAGGGCATCGTCTGCGAGAAGTGCGGCGTCGAGGTCACCGTCTCGAAGGTCCGCCGCGAGCGCATGGGCCATATCGAGCTCGCTGCCCCGGTCGCGCACATCTGGTTCCTGAAGTCGCTGCCCTCGCGCATCGGCCTGCTGCTCGACATGCAGCTCAAGCAGCTCGAGCGCGTGCTGTACTTCGAGGCCTATATCGTGATCGAGCCGGGCCTCACCCCGCTCGAAAAATATCAGCTCCTCACCGAGGACGAACTGCTCGACGCGCAGGATGAATATGGCGAGGACGCCTTCTCGGCCGGCATCGGCGCCGAAGCGGTCCGCATCATGCTCGAGAGCCTCGACCTCGAAGGCGAGCGCAAGGACCTGCTGGAAGAACTAGCGGTCACCAAGTCCGAGCTGAAGCCGAAGAAGATCATCAAGCGCCTGAAGGTCGTCGAGAGCTTCATCGATTCCGGCAATCGCCCTGAATGGATGATCCTCGAGGTCGTTCCGGTCATCCCGCCCGAGCTGCGCCCGCTCGTGCCGCTCGACGGCGGCCGCTTCGCGACGTCGGATTTGAACGATCTGTATCGCCGCGTGATCAACCGTAACAACCGCCTGAAGCGCCTGATGGAGCTGCGGGCGCCGGACATCATCGTCCGCAACGAAAAGCGCATGCTGCAGGAAGCGGTCGACGCGCTGTTCGACAACGGCCGCCGTGGCCGCACGATCACTGGCGCCAACAAGCGTCCGCTGAAGTCGCTGTCCGACATGCTCAAGGGCAAGCAGGGCCGCTTCCGCCAGAACCTGCTCGGCAAGCGCGTCGACTATTCGGGCCGTTCGGTCATCGTGACCGGTCCGGAACTCAAGCTGCACCAGTGCGGCCTGCCGAAGAAGATGGCGCTCGAGCTGTTCAAGCCGTTCATCTACGCCCGCCTCGACGCCAAGGGTCTCTCCATGACCCTGAAGCAGGCCAAGAAGTGGGTCGAGAAGGAGCGCAAGGAAGTCTGGGACATTCTCGACGAAGTCATTCGCGAGCACCCGGTCATGCTCAACCGCGCGCCGACGCTTCACCGTCTCGGCATCCAGGCGTTCGAGCCGGTGCTGATCGAGGGCAAGGCGATCCAGCTTCACCCGCTGGTCTGCTCGGCCTTCAATGCCGACTTCGACGGTGACCAGATGGCCGTGCACGTCCCGCTGAGCCTCGAGGCCCAGCTTGAAGCGCGCGTCCTGATGATGTCGACCAACAACATCCTGTCGCCCGCGAACGGCAAGCCGATCATCGTGCCGTCGCAGGACATGGTGCTGGGTCTGTATTACCTGTCGATGATGAAGGAGGACGAGCCCGGCCAGGGCATGATGATCTCCGACATGCAGGAGGTCCATCAGGCGATCGAGGCCGGCGCGGTGACGCTCCACACCAAGATCATCAGCCGCGTTCCGCAGACCGACGAGGCGGGCAACCAGTATCTCAAGCGCTACGAGACCACCCCGGGCCGCATGCTGCTCGGCGAGTGCCTCCCGAAGAGCTCGAAGGTGCCGTTCGACACCGTCAACCGCCTCCTCACCAAGAAGGACGTTGGCGACGTGATCGACGAGGTCTATCGCCACACCGGCCAGAAGGAGACCGTGCTGTTCGCCGACGCGATCATGGCGCTCGGCTTCAAGCACGCGTTCAAGGCGGGCATCTCGTTCGGCAAGGACGACATGATCATTCCGGACGCGAAGGTTCCGCTGGTCGACGAGACCCGCGCCCTCGTGAAGGACTTCGAGCAGCAGTATCAGGACGGCCTGATCACGCAGCAGGAGAAGTACAACAAGGTGATCGACGCCTGGAGCCGTTGCGGTGACCAGGTGGCGAACGCCATGATGGACGAGATCAAGTCGGTGAAGAAGCTGGCCAACGGCCGCGAAGCCCCGATCAACTCGATCTACATGATGGCCCACTCCGGTGCCCGCGGTTCGCAGGCCCAGATCAAGCAGCTTGCCGGCATGCGCGGCCTGATGGCCAAGCCGTCGGGCGAGATCATCGAAACGCCGATCATCTCGAACTTCAAGGAAGGCCTGACCGTCCTTGAATATTTCAACTCCACCCACGGCGCCCGCAAGGGTCTCGCGGATACGGCGTTGAAGACCGCGAACTCGGGCTACCTGACCCGCCGTCTGGTCGATGTGTCGCAGGATTGCGTCATCATCGAGAATGATTGCGGTACGGAGCGTGCGCTTGAAATGCGCGCGATCGTCCAGGGCGGCTCGACCATCGCATCGCTCGGCGAGCGAATCCTCGGTCGCACGACCGCGGAAGACATCGTCGACACCAAGACTGGCGAGATCGTCATCCCGTCGGGCACCCTGCTCGACGAGCCGATGGTTGCGAAGATCGAGGCGATCGGCACCCAGTCGTGCAAGATCCGTTCGCCGCTGGTCTGCGAGACCAAGATCGGTGTCTGCGGCAAGTGCTACGGGCGCGATCTGGCCCGCGGTACGCCGGTCAACATCGGTGAAGCTGTCGGCGTCATCGCGGCGCAGTCGATCGGTGAGCCGGGTACCCAGCTGACGATGCGTACCTTCCACATCGGCGGCGCGGCGCAGCTCAACGAGCAGTCGAACCTTGAGGCGGTTGCCGACGGCACGATGGAATATCGCGACCTTCGCATCATCATGGATCAGCGCGGCCGCCGCGTCGTGCTGAGCCGTTCGGGCGAAGTCGCGATCGTCGATGCCGATGGGCGCGAGCGTGCGGTGCACCGTATTCCGTACGGCGCCTATGTCCTGTTCGACGATGGTCACATCGTGTCGAAGGGCGACCGGATGGCCGAATGGGATCCGTTCACCATGCCGGTGATCACGGAAAACCCAGGTGTCGTGAAGTATGTCGACCTGGTCGAGGGCAAGACCCTGACCGAGCAGGCGGACGAAGCGACCGGCATCTCGCAGCGCGTCGTCACCGAATATCGCGCCGCGACCAAGTCGAAGGAGGATCTGCGTCCGCGCCTGACCCTGCTCGACTCGGGTTCGGGTGAAGCCGGCCGCTACATGCTCGCACCGGGCGCAACGCTCTCGGTCGAGGACGGTGCTCAGGTCCAGGGCGGCGACGTTCTGGCCCGTGTCTCTCGCGAAGCAGCGAAGACGCGTGACATCACCGGCGGTCTGCCGCGCGTCGCGGAACTGTTCGAGGCTCGCAAGCCCAAGGAAAACGCGATCATCGCGAAGGTCTCGGGCCGCGTCGTGTTCGGCAAGGATTACAAGGCCAAGCGCAAGATCGGCATCCAGCCCGAGGACGGCAGCGAGGTCGTGGAGTATCTGGTGCCGAAGTCGAAGGTGATCGACGTTCAGGAAGGCGACTACGTCAAGCGTGGCGACAACCTGATCGGCGGTTCGCCCGATCCGCACGACATTCTCGAGGTGCTCGGCATCGAGCCGCTCGCTGAATATCTCGTGTCGGAAATCCAGGAGGTCTATCGTCTCCAGGGCGTGAAGATCAACGACAAGCACATCGAGGTGATCGTTCGCCAGATGCTGCAGAAGGTCGAGATCACCGACGGCGGCGACACCACGCTGCTCGCCGGCGAGCAGGTCGATCGCGACGAGATGGACGACATCAACTCGAAGATCGCCAAGAACCAGACCCCCGCACAGGGCAAGCCGGTTCTGCTCGGCATCACCAAGGCGTCGCTGCAGACCCGCAGCTTCATCTCGGCGGCGTCGTTCCAGGAGACCACCCGCGTCCTCACCGAGGCTGCGGTCCAGGGCAAGCAGGACACGCTGATCGGCCTCAAGGAGAACGTCATCGTCGGCCGCCTCATCCCGGCGGGCACCGGCGCTGGCATGAACCGCCTGCGGGTCGCGGCCTCCAGCCGCGATGCGGCCCTGCGCGTTCAGCAGCGTCGCCTGCAGGAAGTGCTCGTCGCCCCGAATTCGGCGGCGGAAGAGCATGCGGCTGAACTGGCGCGTGACGTGCGCGACGACACGGGCAGCGATGCCCTGGCGTCGGTCACGCCCTCGGGTCACGGCACCGACGAGGATGCCGGCGAGTATCTGAACAGCTGATCCAGCCGTTCGGCGCTGAACTGAAAGACCGCCGTCCGGGGATGCCCGGGCGGCGGTTTTTCGTTGCGATTGCTACGGAGAGAAGACAGGCATCCTCGCCACCCCTCTCCGTCGCGGCGGAAACCGGCTCCTGCCCCATTACGAAAGAGCCGCCGCCTGGTTCGACCGGGCAGCGGCTCTTGGTTCGCACGCGGGGGCAGAACATTTATTTCGTCTGGAAGATCACGCCCCGCGTTTCCCACTCAGCCTTGGTACGGCAGACGCGCTTGCCAAGCATCGATCCGGTCACGACGGGATCGCCGGTAACGGTCGGGAACAGGCAGACCCTGCGAGGGGTCTGCGCAGGCCCAGCAGCCCGGGCGCCACCTGTGGACGAGATCACGGAACGCGTACCCGCCATCGCCGGTGCGGCAAAGGCAATGACCAGAGCGAAGCCGGCGGCAACGGAAACGGGGCGAGACATAGTCGGGCGAGTCATTCCAGGATCCTCCATGAGCAACATCACAAGCGGGATTTGCTACCCGCCCGCCTCCCATTGCATTACCCATGCCAACCACGTCGCTACGTAGAATCAATGACTTACAATGAGAAAATAGTCCTATAATGACCAAATACTACGAAAAATGGGTATAAACAGCCAAAAATCGGCGAGAAACCCCATTTAGCATGCTGATAGGAAACATCTGGGTACGGCAGCACGCTGCCCAACGTTGGATGCCGGCCCGACAGGCATCGCCCGAACGGCCGTGCTGGCGCCTACATCCGCACGATCCGGGTACCGATCCGCTCAGCCTCTTCGGGGTCGTGCGTCACCATCAGGATCGGCAGCCGGAGATCGTCGCGGATATGTTCGATGGCGCACATCGTTTCCTCGCGACGCGGAGGGTCGAGCGAGGACAGTGGTTCGTCGAGCAGCAGGAAGCGTGGCGCGCTCAGCAACGCTCGTCCGATCGCCACCCGCCGCGCCTCCCCGCCTGACAGCGTGCGCGGCCAGCGATCGAGCAGATGGCCGATCCCGAGGAAATCGATTGGTTCGCCGATCATCGTCCCGGCGGGCGCACCGTACAGCAGGTTCGCACGCACCTTCAAATGCGGGAACAGCCGGGGTTCCTGGAACACATAGCCCGCGTGGCGCCGCTCGGGCGGCAGGTCGATACCCTCGCCGGCGTCGAAGAGCGTTTCGCCGCCGACACGGACATGGCCGCCATCCGGCGCCAGCAGGCCGGCGACCATGTTGAGCACGCTGGTCTTGCCGATGCCCGAGGGACCGAACAGCACGGTCGCCCCCTCCCCGGCCACGAACTCGACAGCGATCCCGGTGTCGCCGAGTTGCTTCGACAAGGCGACGTCAAAGGACATGCATGCCCCTCCCCGCGCGCCGCCCCAGCAGCTCGGATGCGATCAGTGCCGCCAGCGACAAGCCGACCGAGATTGCCGACAGCCGCCACACCATCGCTTCGCCACCCGGCTGCTGAAGTGCCGAATAGATGGCGAGCGGCAGGGTCTGGGTCTGCCCCGGCACGTTGGACACGAAAGTGATGGTCGCCCCGAACTCGCCGATCGACCGCGCGAAACCAAGGACCGCGCCGGCCAGGATGCCCGGAACGCTCAGCGGCAGCGTGATCGTCCGGAACACCTTGCCCGGCCCTGCGCCGAGAGTCCGCGCAGCGCTTTCGAGTCGCCGGTCGACCGCCTCGATCGACAGGCGCATCGCGCGCACCATCAGCGGCAGCGCCATCACCCCCGCCGCGATGGCGGCCCCGGTCCAGCGGAACAGCACCGAGACGCCGAACCAGTGAAACAGCCAGCCGCCGATCGGCCCGCCCGGCGCGAAGGCGATCAGCAGCAGCCAGCCAGTCACCACCGGCGGCACCACCAGCGGCAGGTGGACCAGCGCGTCGAGCAGTATCTTTCCCGGGAAACGCCAGCGCGCGAGCACCCAGGCCAGCACGAATGCGATCGGCAGGGTCACCCCCATCGCGACGGCCCCTATCTTCAGCGACAGCAGGATGATGGTCCATTCGTCAGGGCTCAGCATGGAGCTACCGCCCTTTCTCCAGCGCGCCAGATCTTCACCCCGGTCGTCACCGGGCGGAGAAACCATATCGAACGAAGATCGCCTTGCCCTCGCGCGACACGAGGAAGTGCCGGAACGCCTCTCCTTCCGGATTGGCCGACGCCTTCAACCGCGCGATCGGATAGGTGATCGGCGGGTGCGAGGACGCCGGGAATACCCCGGCGATCCGCACCTTCGCCGATGCCTTCGCATCGGTGGCGTAAACGATGCCCAGCGGCGCGGCACCGCGTTCGACCAGCGCCAGCGCCGCTCGTACATTCTCGGCGCGTACCACCTTCGGGCTGACCGCCTCCCACACGCCGAGCCGGGTCAGCGCCGCCTTCCCATATTTCCCGGCCGGTACGCTTTCCGTATCGGCCATCGCCAAAGGTCCCGCCCCGAGCACACGGGCCAGCGGCCCGCGTGCCAGCGGAATCGTCACGCTGCTTGCCAACGGCGCCACGATCACCAGCCGGTTGCCGAGAAAGTCGCTCCGCGTCGCGGGAACGATCAGCCCCTTCGCCGCCAGCCCGTCCATCCATTCCTCGTCGGCCGAAACGAACAGGTCGGCCGCGCCCCCCGCCTCCACCTGCCGGGCGAGCGCTGAGGATGCGGCGAAGGAGATCACCGGCCTTGGATGCCCCTTGCGCGCCCACGCATCGGCTGCGGCGGTCATCGATTCCTGCAGCGACGCGGCCGCCAGCACCAACGGCGCGCGGGCGGGGGCAGCCCAGGCCGGGCCAGCCGCCACCGCCAGCAGCAACCACAGGGTGAAGGTTCGGGCGATCCGTAGCGTCATTGTTGGGCGTCCCTCTGGCGATCCGTCTCTCTATAGCCTAGCCCCGGTCCCGCGCCATTGGCCGGGGGAGGGCTGATTGAAGAGGGGAATATGCTGTTCCGCGGCAATGGTCGCGTTGTGCCTTGCCGCCCAGGCACGTGCAGATAACGGGAATCTCAGGCTTGAGGGAAATTTCCGAGCCCGCGGCGAGGTGGTCGACGGACAATATCGCGCCGGCCTTCCCGCGGACGATACCGCCCTGTTCACCCGGCTCGACCTGTTCGGTGAATATAACAGCGGCCCGTTCCGCCTCGGCGCCGAGATCCTCGATTCACGCGCGCATTTCCACCGTCGGCACGGATCGGTTGGCGTCAACGATGTTGACGCGATCGAGCCGATCCAGGCTTATGTCTCGGCCGATGTCGCGCCCGGCACCTCGATCCAGGCGGGTCGCTTCACCATGGACCTCGGCTCGCGGCGCCTTGCCGCGCGACCGATCAACCGCAACAGCTTCAACAGCTTCACCGGGCTGCGCGCCGACTGGAGAGCGAAGGACGGCGACAGGCTGACCCTGTTCTGGACTCTGCCGCAGATCAGGCTTCCGGAGGATCAGGAGGGCATCTACGGCAACCGTTTCGAGCTCGACCGCGAAACCACGCACCGCCAGTTCTTCGGCATCACCGGCACCAGGGCCGGCATGCTGAACGGCACCGTCGAACTCTATCTCTATCGCTTCGTCGAATCCGATGCGCCGCATCTCGCCACCCGCGACCGGAGGCTGTGGACCCCCGGTATTCGCCTGTTCCGTGCACCAAAGTCCGGCGCGCTCGACTATGATGTCGAAGGCGCCTGGCAGACCGGCACCACGCGATTGAGCGCAAGCGCCGCCGACATCGCCGATCGCAGGGTCTCCGCATGGCTGCTGCACGGCGGAGCCGGCTGGAGCTTTAAGGGTGGTGGCTGGATGCCACGCCTCGCGGTGCTTGGAGACTATGCCTCCGGCGATGGTCCTGGCGCCACCTTCGGCAGGTTCGATACGCTGATCGGGGATTCGGCCTTCGAGTTCAGCCCTTCCGGCCTGTTTGCCGCCGTTTCCCGCACCAATCTGGCCAGCGCGGCAGTACGGGCCGAGTTCAATCCCTCGACGCGTCTCGATGCCCATCTCACCTTGCGCGGCGTCTGGCTGGCGAGCACGACCGATGCCTTCGCCAATTCGGGCGTGCGCGATCCCTCGGGCGCCGCGGGCAACCATGTCGGCACGCAGATCGACGGCAGGGTCCGCTACTGGCTGGCGCCCGGGCGGTTGCAACTCGGGGCGGGGTTCGCGGTGCTCGTCAAGGGCCGCTTCCTGCGCGACGCTCCCAATGCGCCGGCCACCGGCGACACGCATTACGGGTTCACTGACCTCACCGTCAGTTTCTGACGCTCCGTCGGCGCGCCGGAGGGCGGCCCCTAATTCGCCGTCACCCGTCCCGTCCTTTGCAGTTTGCCCCAGCCGACATGCGGGCCGCGCAACGCCTGGGCGATCGCCTTCAGCACGACATAGTACATCACCTGGCGATAGCCGATGCGCTGCGGGATCAGCAGCCACAACAGCCGCCATTTCTCGCGGCGCTCGAGCGCGAAGGCAATGACCGCGGCGAGCAGGTCGATCGCGGTGAAGACCAGCCAATAGACCAGCATTCTCTCGACATCATGCTGGGTCTGCGCCCATCCATGGGCCTGGACCGCGATCCAGGTCGTCACGAAACTGACGATCAGCGCCAGGTCGATGATCGGCGAAATCGACGCGAGCAGGATCTGGAACACGATCGCCTGAGGTAACCCGACCCGCGCGAGCCCCGGGGGCCGGCCATGCAGCATCACCGCGCGGTGCTTCCACAGGCATTGCAGCGTGCCATAGGCCCAGCGGAAACGCTGCTTGGCAAGCCCGGCAAAGCTCTCCGGGCTTTCCGTCCAGGCGACGGCATATTGATCGTACGTCACCTTCCAGCCGGCGCGCTGGATCGCGATGGTCAGGTCCTGGTCCTCGGCCAGCGTATCGTCGGGATAGCCGCCGACGCTCTGGATCGCCGACAGCCGCCACGCGCCGACCGCGCCCGGCACCACGGTCATCGCGTTCAGCCGGGCGAGCGCGCGCCGTTCGAGATTCTGCGCGGTGATATATTCGAGCGCCTGCCATTTCGTGACGAGGTTCACCCGGTTGCCGACCTTGGCGTTGCCCGCCACCGCCCCAAGCGCCGGATCGACGAACCAGCGCGCCAGCCGGGAGATGGTCCGCGGCTCGAACTGGGTATCGGCGTCAAGCGCGATGACGATCTCGCCCGTGGCCAGCTTCAGCCCCTCGTTGAGCGCCCGTGCCTTACCCCCGTTTTGCAAGGTGAGGAGTCGCACGCGCGACTCGTCGGCAAAGGCTTCGGTCACCACCGCGCTGGTGCCGTCGCTCGACCCGTCGTCGATCACGATCACCTCGATCCGCACGTCGACGCTGGCCAGAACGCCCTGCACTGCCCTGACGATCACCTTCTCCTCGTTGAACGCGGGGATCATCACCGTGACGAAACGGTTGGGATCGATCGATGGGAAGATCGTCTTGCCCTCGCGCCGCGCCTGGATCAGCGCGAGCGCCGACAAGGTGATCGCTCGGGCGATGCCGATGGTGATCGCGAACAGGAAGATCCAGCCAAGCGCCGTGATCGTCGCGCCGATCGCGCCGAAGATGAACAAGTTGGTCTCGGCGGCGACGCGGTCGCTCTCCGAGATCACCGGCATGGCCACGTCGCGCGGGATCCCCGCCAGGCTCGAAACGGAAACGAATTTATATCCCTTGGCGCGGAGCTGGTCGATGATCACCGGCAGCGCCGCGACCGTCTCCGCGCGATTGCCACCCGCATCGTGCAGCAGGACGACATTGCCGCTGCGCTCGACGTTCGACGCCTCAACGCCGGCAATCGTCTGGTCGATGATCGTCTGGACGCCGGGCCGTTTCCAGTCACCCGGATCGACATGCAGGCCGACCGAGATATAGCCGCGGTCCTGCGCCTGGAGTGCCGGGTCGATTTCGTCGGCCGTGGTCGGCTCGGCGTCACCGAAATAGGGCGCGCGAAACAGGCGAAGCGAGCGCCCGGTAAAGGCCTGGAACAGCCGCTGGGTCGTGTTGAGCTGGAACGCCGTCTCGTTGTCGGTCGCGCCGGCCAGGTTCGGATGGGTATAGGTGTGGTTGCCGACCTCATGCCCCTCGGCCACCATGCGTTCGAGCAGCGGGCGCTCGGTCAGCGCATTCTCGCCGATGATGAAGAAGGTCGCCGGTACATGCTCGCGCTTCAGGATATCGAGGATCCGCGGCGTCCACACCGGATCAGGGCCATCGTCGAAGGTCAGCGCGACCTCGCCTGGCCGATAGCCCGTCCGCGACACCACATAGGGCGAGGGCAGTCGGGTGAAATCGACCGCCGCGATCGATCCGTCCTTCGCCGCGATCGTCCGCCTGATGCCTTCGACCGGAACGCCCGAAATCTTGAGGATCTCGCCGCTGCCCTCGATATCGACATCGGTGCCCGCCGGAATCGCATTGATCGTCGAGGGCGGTGGCAGGGTACGATGGGTTCGCCCGAAGATCGACCACAGGCCGGGATCCTCCGAACCGAGCCGCCACACCGCCACCGCGCCGATCCCGGCGCGCGACAGGAAGCGCATCTGGTTATAGGCGGAGGCTGCGTCGAGCATCCACACCACATGCCGCTCGGTGCCGTCGTCATAAGCGAAACCGCTATTGCCGCTCGACCGGTCGAATGTCGGCATCGCGCTGGATTCCCGCGCCGCCTGCCAGCCTTCGTCGATCGCCAGTGAATCGCCGCCCTTGCCGTGCCAGTCATAGCCGTAGTTGCCGATCGCCACGACCAGCTTGGCCGGCGGCACGCCGCGCGAGGCGCGCTCCACCGCCTGCTCGAACCAGGCCTGGGACGCGATCGGGCCGGGCGCGCCGCTCAGTTCGTGCTCGTCATAGGCCATCAGGAAGACCCGGTCGACGATCGCGGCATAAGCGGCCACGTCCCAGCCCGAATCCTCGCCCACCGGCACCGCGATGGCCACGATCCAGCCATGCCGCCCGAAACGCGCCTTCGCCTCGCGCAGGAAAGCCCGGTAATCAGGCTGGGCGCTGGGCGGCAATTCCTCGAAATCGAAGAAGGCGCCGCCGGCCTGGTTCGCCACGAGCCACGGCTCGAGCTTGTCGAGCAGAGCCCGCCGCTGCGCCGGGCTGTCGAGCAGGGCCGCCATGCCCTTGCCGTCCCAGTTCCCCTGGATCGCATTCTGGATCATCGGCAGCAGCAGCGGACGGCGCGGCGCGCGGTTGAGGATCGCCCGTCCCGCCTGGTCGCGGAACACCGTGATGCGGTGGTCGGCCCCCGTTACCGAGACCCAGCCGGGGATCAGCCAGTCGAGATCATCGATATGCCGGCGGAGCGAAGCGGCGCTGGATTCATCCCACGGTACATGAAAACCGATCGCCAGCGGCGCATTCTCGCGCACCCCGCGCGCCGGTCGGCCGGTGAGCAGCCGGGCATAGTGGTTCAGGCTGTGCCGCGCGCGTTTCAGCAGCGGTTCGTGCGGCGGCGGCAGGCGGGTGAGCGCTGGATGCTCGGCTTCGATCGGCAACAGCGGCGCGCGCGGCACCGCCCCGATCGACAATGCCAGCGCCGCGCAGGAGAGCAGCACCAGCGCCACGAATGCGCCGACCGCGAACGCGAACCGCCGGCGCCGTCGACCGGAAGCATCGTAGAAGATCGGAGTCAGATTCATGGGGTTCCCGGTGCGGTCGTCAGTATCGGATGGCGGCTATTTCATCTTAGGCATGGCGTACGTAGTTCCGCCTCATGACAAATCTGTCACGCTTCTCATTGCTTCGCCACCGATTCCCTCGCGATATTGACGTTGGTCAATCTCCGGACGTACCGTCGGGCCGAAACGCAGGCGTGACGACCTGCGCTCTGCCTGCCCGGGATTCCGGCGCAAACCGGTATCGCGTCAGCATGGTACCAGACGGCTGCCTGCGGGTGGCGGAAGGAGCGACATGCTCAACCTGACGGTGAACGGCGTTGCGCACGATGTTGAGGCCCCGGCGGACATGCCGCTGTTGTGGGTGCTCCGCGATCTCCTCGGCCTGACCGGCACGAAATTCGGCTGTGGCATCGCTCAATGCGGCGCGTGCACTGTCCATGTCGACGGCGCCCCGCTGCGATCCTGCCAGTTGCCCGTCGGCACGCTGGGCAGCCGCGCCGTCACCACCATCGAGGCGATCGGCGAGACCCCCGCCGGGGCAAGGGTCCAGCGCGCCTGGCTCGATCACGAGGTGATCCAGTGCGGCTATTGCCAGTCGGGCCAGATCATGGCCGCCGCGGCCCTGCTCGCCGGCACGCCGGCACCCGACGACGCCGATATCGACGCCGCCATGTCCGGCAATATCTGCCGCTGCGGCACCTATGTGCGCATCCGCGAGGCGATCAAGAAAGCCGCCGCCACACCCTGACGTGCTTCGACCTTCGCGCTCCAGCCCGCTTCCACGAGGTCCTTCGCCAATGTCAGTTGCCACCGCTCCTTCGCCAGCCGGCCCTGTCCTCTCCCGCCGTACCCTGCTCCAGGTCGGCGCGGCGGTCGGCGGCGGGTTGATCGTCGGCTTCATTGCTCCCGGGGGCATGGCAGCGGAACCGGCCGCGACAGGATCCGCGCCCGCCGGCTTCGCCCCCAACGCCTTCATCCGCGTCGACCGCGCCGGCAAGGTCACTTTGGTGATGCCACAGGTAGAGATGGGCCAGGGAGTCTATACCTCGATCTCCATGATCCTCGCCGAGGAACTCGATGCCGACTGGCGGCAGGTGAGCTACGCGCATGCCCCGCCGAGCGACGCGCTCTACGGCAACCCGGTGTTCGGCCTTCAGGCGACGGGCAACTCCAATTCGATCCGCGCCTTCTGGCTACCGCTGCGCAAGGCCGGCGCGGGCACGCGCGCGATCCTGGTCCAGGCGGCCGCCGCCGGCTGGAAGGTCGACCCGGCAAGTTGCCGGACCGAGGCGGGCGAGGTGATCCACGACTCGTCCGGCCGCCGAATCGGCTATGGCGCGCTGACCGGCCACGCCGCCGGGTTGAAGCCGCCCGCCGATCCGGTGCTGAAGGACCCCAAGGCGTTCCGGCTGATCGGCAAGCCGCTCCGCCGGCTCGACACGCCGGAAAAGGTCAACGGCCAGGCCAGATACGGCATCGACGCAATGCCGCCGGGGGTGAAGTTCGCCACCTTCGCCCATTCGCCGGTGTTCGGCGGCAAGGTCGGCCATGTCGACGACAGCGCCGCGAAGCTGGTGCCCGGCTTCCGCAAGGTGGTGGTGCTCGACGATCTGGTCGCGGTCGTCGGCGATCATATGTGGGCGGCGATTCAGGGTCTCGCCGCGCTGAACATCACCTGGAGCGAGGGGAGCAACGCCGGCGTCGACACCGCCCAGGTTCGCGCCAACCTGATCAGGGCCAGCCAGCGTCCCGGCGTCAACGCCAAGAAGGTCGGCGACGTCGCCAAGGCGCTCGGCAACGGCCCGGTCGAGGTCACCTACGACGTGCCGTTCCTCGCCCATGCGCCGATGGAACCGATGAACTGCACCGTCCATGTCACCCCCGCCGGCTGCGAGATCTGGACCGGCATCCAGGTGATGAGCCGCGCCCAGGCCGCCGCCGCCAGGATCACCGGCCTGCCGCTCGACAAGGTCGTCGTGCACAATCACCTGCTTGGCGGCGGCTTCGGTCGTCGGCTTGAGGTCGACCAGGTCGAGAAGGCGGTGCGCATCGCGCAGCAGGTCGACTCACCGGTAAAGGTGGTGTGGAGCCGCGAGGAGGACATTCAGCACGACGTCTATCGCCCCGCCTGGCACGACCGGCTGAGCGCGAGGCTGGAGGGCGGCAGGATCACCGCCTGGCACCACATCATCACCGGTTCCTCGGTGCTGGCGCGCTGGCTGCCGCCTGCCTTCGTCAACGGGCAGGATTTCGACGCGGTCGATTGCGCGGCCGACATGCCGTACGACATTCCCAATTTCCAGGTCGATTTCGTCCGTGAGGAACCGCCCGCCGTGCCGACCGGCTTCTGGCGCGGCGTCGGCCCGGCGCACAATGTCTTCGTCATCGAAAGCTTCATCGACGAACTGGCGCACAAGGCCGGTATCGATCCGATCCGGTTCCGCATGAACATGCTCGGCAAGGCGCCCCGGCTCCAGGCAGCGCTTCGCGTCGTCGCTCAGAAATCCGGCTGGGGCACGCCCCTGCCCCCGCGCGTCGGACGGGGCGTCGCGGTCCAGCCTGCCTTTGCGAGCTGGATCGCCACCGTCGCCGAGGCCGGCGTATCGGAGGACGGCGAGGTCACCCTGCGCCGGATGGTCTGCGTGGTCGATACCGGCATCGTCGTGAATCCCGACACGATCATCGCCCAGCTCCAGGGCGGCCTGGTCTTCGGTCTCACCGCCGCGCTCTATGGCGAGATCACGATCGACAAGGGCCGGGTCCAGCAGAGCAATTTCCACGACTATCGCATGCTCCGCATGAACGAGACCCCGCCGATCGAGGTCCATATCATGCGCAGCGGCGAAGCGCCGGGCGGCATCGGCGAGGCCGGCACCGTCGCGGCGATGGCCCCGCTCGCCAACGCGATCTTCGCCGCCACCGGCAAGCGGCTGCGCCGCCTGCCGATCGATCGCGACGTGCTTGCCGGAAGGAAGGAGGCATGAGCCGCCGCCGCATCGTGCTGATTGTCATCGCCGCCATCGTCGTGGTCGGCGGCGGCATATTCGGCTGGATCGCATTCGGCCCGGGCGCGATGGATTTCGCCGGCGGGCACCGGGTAGCACTCGCCGACTATAAGGGCCCGGCGCCGACCGGCGTACCGGCCGACTTCGCCTCGACCGATCCGGTCGCGCGCGGCAGGTATCTGACGCTCGCCGCCGATTGCCAGGCCTGCCACACCGCCAGGGGCGGCGTACCCTTCGCGGGCGGCCTCGCCTTCAAGCTGCCCTTCGGCACCATCTGGTCGCCCAACATCACACCCGACAAGGCAACCGGAATCGGCGGCTGGAGCAACGCGCAATTCCTCGCCGCATTGCGCGAGGGCAAGGGCCCGAGGGGGCGTCTCTACCCGGCAATGCCCTATGCATCCTATAGCTGGATGACCGATGCCGACGCCCTGGCGATCCGCGCCTATCTCGCCACGCTCGCGCCGGTCGGCCGGCAGGCTCCGGCGACCGCCCTTTCCTTCCCCTTCAACCAGCGCTGGCTGATGTCGATCTGGGGGGCGCTCTTCAACCCGAACCGCCGGTTCGAGCCCAACACCGATCGCAGCCCGGCGTGGAACCGCGGCGCCTATCTGTCCGAGGCGATGGCGCATTGCGGCGAATGCCACACGCCGCGCAACCTGATGCAGGCGGTCGACAATCGCCGCAAATATGCCGGCGCGGTCGCCGCCGGCTGGCGCGCGTTCAACATCACCGCCGACAAGGCGACCGGCATTGGCGACTGGGGCGACGCGGAGCTGGTCCAATATCTCTCCCAGGGCCACGCGCCCGGGCGCGGCACCGCCACCGGGCCGATGGGGGAGGCTGTCGATCTCAGCCTGCGTCACCTGACCCCGTCGGACATCGCCGCGATGGTCACTTATCTCCGCAGCATCCCGGCTGTCTCGACGCCCGGCCAGCCCCGCCCCGCTCCGGGCCCGGCACCGGCCGGCCATCGCCTGGCCGCCGCCGACCAGGCCGCGCCGCTCGGCAAGAAGATCTTCGAGGGCGCCTGTATCGGCTGCCATGCCTGGAACGGGAACGGCGCGCTGACCGGCCTCGCGACCCTAAACGGATCGAGCGCGGTCAACGATCCGGCCGCGATCAACGTGGCGCAGGTCGTCATCCTCGGTGCCCGGCGCATAACGGCCCGGGGCGAAGCGGTCATGCCCGCGTTCGGCCACGCCTACACTGACGCGGAGATCGCCGCGGTCGCCAACTATGTCACCGCCCGCTTCGGGGCCAGGCCGTCGAGCCTGACCCCGAAGCAGGTCGCGGCGCTACGCAAGGCAAGCTGAGATGCCCTTGCCGCACGCCATCCCCTGCTCCGCAGGCCGACAGATTCGAGATGGCGCGACATATTATTACGTACGCACTTTCACCACTGCCCCAGAACGGGGCATCCGTTTCGGGGGAACGGCAGATAACTGCCGTCTTGTAAGGTTCGAGTAAGTGAAGGGTCGCAGGAAGATACATCCAAAGCTGTGATACTTTCTGCCTTGATCGTGTCGATGTGAAGCAATTCGCATCGGTTGCAAGCAACCGCCCGGAAGGAACCAACGATGTCACGCCAACCTTGTCCGTTCGATCACCTCACTCCACGGGAACTGGATGCGCTTCGACTTGTGATCCTGGGGCTCTCGGCGAAAGAAATCGCCGGCCGTCTGGGCATCGGGTGGCGCACCGTCGACAAACATATCGAAAGCATCAAGCTCAAGCTCCGCGCGAGGAACCGCAGCCACATGGTCGGTCTGGCCCTTGCCGCGGGACTGGTGGAACCCGGCTCGTTCGCAACCATGACCTTCGAAGCCACCGCCGCTGCGACCATGAAGCAGCATCCTTCATCGCAGCCATTGCGGGTGGCGTAGCAATTCGCAAACGGAAAGCCATGCCATGAAGCAGGTCATCAGATGGGGCGCGCGCGCTGGCTTTGCGGCATTGATTGTCTCGCTGGTATGCCTCGGCAGCGCGCTGGCCGCACCGACGAGCCCGGCACCTGCCCTTGCGTTCCTGTGCTTCGCGTTCGCCGTGCTGGCGGTCGCTGGCGGGCGCGGCGCGGTGCTGGTCGGGGTGGCGGTCGGCGCACTCGAGCTCGCCTTGCTCCTGCCCGGTGAAGGCTTTGCCATCGCCCGCCCGGAAGACGCGCTTGGCGTCATCGGGACGATAGCCGCCGGCCTGACCATTGCCTGGCAGACGGGCCGGGCCGACAGCTGGATCGCCGAGCTTGACCGGGAATCCAGGCAGGCGAGGGCTGACCGCGACAGGATCTCCGCCTTCTTCGACGAGATTTCGCACCGGGTGGCGAACGACCTGGCAATGCTGGTTTCATTGGCCTCGATACGGTCGCGCGAGGCGATCGAACCTGAAACGCGCGCTGCCCTTGGCGACCTGTCGAGCCGGATGATCGTGCTCGGGCGGGTGTATCGCCGCCTGCGCGTGCGCGCCGTGGACAGGCAGGAAATGAATGCGCGGGGGTTTCTTGAGGAACTTTGCGCTGAATTGCAGCAAGCCACTCTCGGCCTGAGACCAATAGCGCTTCGACTCGAAATCGATCCGATCACGTTGCCGCTCGGCCAGATGGTCATCATCGGGCTGATCGTGAACGAATTGATGACGAACGTGTACAAACACGCCTTTCCCGATGATCGGCATGGCGAGATATGCGTCGCGCTGCGACGGCACAAGTTCAGGCTCGGCATGCTCGAACTGCTCGTGACGGACAATGGTGTGGGCTTTGTCCAGCATAGCCGCGATCAGGCCCAATTGGGCAAGCGGTTGCTCGCGTCCCTCGCAGCCCAGATCCGGGGCGACCTGTCCTATGCCCGGATGAACGGCCTGACGATGGCCCGACTCGATTTCCCGATGTCCGGCGCGCCGCCCGGTCCCGATGACAAGGCTACCGATGATCCGATCCATGCCGATCATCCGGTGCATGGCGGGGAAGTCGGCGCCCCACCCAGCCTCCATAGGATCCAGGCTTCTACCACCTGAGGGCCGATAGCGCGGCATTGCCTCTCCCGCCGACTCACTCGACGCCCGGCCCTGTGCGCGATGCCGCATGTCGCCCTGATCGAACGCTCCTTCGCACACGCGATCTGCGACGTTCGCGTTCGAAAAAACGGGCGTCGACAAACTCAGCATCGAGAAAAGCAGAATCATTTCACCATTAAGACAAAACCAGTCTTCACCCGCCGAATTTTACGGGGGCAATTACACGATCGATGAAATGTCACCATGTTATCATCAGTGACATTTGGCAAATTTACTTGAAAAGGAATCGAGGTCTTTCTTGTCGTCCCGGGAATCATACCGGGACGAGGAGATTGATCATGAGGAATACCACTGCAACCGCACTGGCGCTGCTCTCCGCGCTCGTGACGGCATCCCCGGCGCTCGCCCAATCATCGGGCTCGGCCAATATCGGTGGAGCGATCGGTATAGGCCTTGGCGGCTTTTCGGACGGCTCCGTCAACACGGCATCCGTCAGCGGCACGTCGGCGAATTCTCTCAACGGCTCGATAAACAACGAGCTGTCGGGATCCTCCGGTAGCGGCTTCGCCGGGACGATGGACATCAGCAGCCTTCCCGGCGGCACCAGCTATGCCGTCGTCGGCGGCCTTGGCCAGGCCGGCACCGTGATCAACACCTCGGTCGGCCCGAACGCCGTCGGCGACATCAGCAGCTACAGCTTCAATTCGGGAATCTATGGCGGACTGACCGGCGGCAACGCCGCCCTCAACTTCCAGGTCCTGAATTTCGGGCAGAGCTCAGCCGACTACAAGTTCAACGTGAACTTCGCCCAGAACAACACGCTGAACTTCGATGCCAATTCCGCTGACTGGAATGTCGCGGGAGCAGCCGGAGAGGCGCTGTTCGGCTTCGGCACGCTTGGCTGGAGTGCCCAGTGACGTTGACTGCGGGGTGGCTTGTCCACCCCGCTTTTTTGTGGACCCAGGAGAACTCCGATGAAAGCAGTATTGATTGCCTCCGCCGTGTGCGCCGCCTGGTGCGCCGCGCCCGTCGCCGCACAACAGGCCCTGACCGATGCGGCCCAGTCCAATAGTGCCGTCACGGTCGAAGCGATCACCGGCCCTGTGTCCGAAGCCCCCGCCAGCGAACATGTTACCTATAGCGGCCACGAATGGACCACTCCCAGCGCTCAGGGGAGCTATTTCGGGGGCGCCAATCCCTGCCTGATCGGCACGGGTGGCGGTGCCGCCGGCGGCCCCGTCGCCTTCAGCCTCAATCTCGGCAGGAACGACGAAGGCTGCAATCGCCGCTCTGACGCCGCCGCATGGCATGCGATGGGATTCGACAATGTCGCGGTCTCCCGGATGTGCCAGGACATCAAGAGCGCCGACGCCTTCTTCGCGGCGACGGGAAGCATCTGCCCCGGCGCTGATCGCAGCCGCTACCACATGGCGGATGGCAGCACCGCTCCCGTGGCCAGCCTGGTGTCCAACAGCAGGGCCATCGCCGCCAATCCCTATTCGGGTCCGGTCGATTTCTCCAATCCCGCCGTTCAGGCAGCCATCCACCAGGAGGCGATGCGCATGCTGGCAGCGGGAGCCGTGCCCGGATACCCCGCCACCACCGTACCGACAGACCCGCGCTCGGGAACCCCTCTCCGGCGCTGAAATGCCAGGCAATGACGAGGACCGGAATCGCAGGCCGGGATTCCGGGCTCCTCCACCCCGAACTGCCGGGCCATCGACCTTCCTCAGTTTTTCGCTTCAGTTGCCACCAGCAGACGGATCGCGAACCTTGCGCCGCCCGATGGGCGATTGCCGATCTCGATAAGACCGCCACACACCGTCACGATGCGTTCGACGATCGAGAGGCCAAGTCCGGCACTGTCGCTGCGATTGGTGCCTTCCCGTCGATAGCGCCGGCTGTCACCCTGGTCCGTATCCACTGCCAGTCCCGGCCCATCATCCTCCACCACGATGCCGCCATCCGGTTCCACCCTCACGATGATCGCGCAGCCGGCCGGCGTATGCCGCACGGCGTTGTCGATCAGGTTGGTGAGCGCGATTTGAAGGAGGCCCGGAACGCCCTGCACGAAAGGCGCGCCCGACGCAGGCTCGACAAAGGCAATGACATGGTCGGCCCGGAATACCAGCGGCGCCATCAGGCCGACGATATCGCGCACCAGGACGCAGGCATCGATCGACTCGATTTCGGGATAATGCCGGTCGATCGCCGCCAGTTCCATCAATTGCCGGACCACATGGTTGGCACGCTCCACCGCGCGCAGGATCAGGTCGCGCTCGGGTGACGGATCGAGCGCTTCCGTCCGCAACGAGATCAGCGCCAGCGGCGTTCGCAACTCATGGGCGACATTGCCCACGAACTCGCCCTGATATCGATAGCCGGCTTCCAGCCGGTCGAGCACCCGGTTGATCGCGCTGGCAAGCGGGGCAGCTTCGGTCGGAAGATCGTCGGGCGGAAGACGAACGTCGATGCGGTGCGTGCTGATCGCATCCACCTGCGCCGCGGTTCGGCGAAACTTGCCGGTGACCTGGCGCACGACCAACAACCCGACGAGCAGCGACGCGAGCAGCGATGCGGGAACGATCCAGACGAAGCGCGAGAGAAAAGAGGTCACGACATCGTCGACGATTTCCTCGGGGACGGTCCTGTCCTGAACCATCACGATCCACTGCGGCGCCGTCCCGGCGCGCATAAGCGGCAGGCTGAGCACATCGTATCGACCATGCCGCAGGAAGACCGGGGCCGGGCCGCGCGGCACGCCTGAAAGCGGGATCGGCATTGCATCACCCCCCTGCCGGACGATGGTGCCACTGGCATCATAGACCACGAAACGCCGGCCCGACCGCCCGGTGTCGCGGAGAGCGTTGCCCTGGAGAAAAGTCGCCTCGTCGGAGGAACTGCCAAGTTCTTCCGGCCCAGGCGGCGTGCCGGCGGCAATCGCGCGCGCATCGCGGGCAAGCTCTGCGGAGATCAGCCCGTCAGCGGTCGAGCTGAGGAAATAAATCAGCAGGATCGGCAATATCGTGGCTGTCGCGACCATCAGGATGACCTGTGACAGCATCAATTGCCCGAACAGGGATCGAGGCACCCCGGGCTTCAAGGCGCGGACAGGATATAACCGATCCCGCGCACTGTCTGCAGCTTGGTCGCCGCATCGACATCCTCCAGCTTCCGCCTGATACGGTGGACATAGACCTCGACCGCGTTCGACCCGAGCGCATAGCCGGATCCGAAAAGCTGATCCTCGATCATGCGCTTGGACAGGACATGGCCCGACCGGCGCATCAGCAGTTCGAGCAGTTCGACCTCGCGGATCGACAGGTCGACCGCGCCGCCATCCACATGGACCTCGCGCGTCCGCGTATCGAGCGTGAGATTGCCGGTCGTCAGCAAATGGTCGACATAGCCGCCCTGCCGCCTGAGCACGGCGCAAAGCCGGGCATGGAGTTCGGGAAACAGGAACGGCTTCACGATATAATCGTCGGCACCGCTCTCAAGCCCCTGCACGCGCTTCTCGCCTTCGCCGCGCGCGGTGAGCACAAGGACCGGCTCGGTATATCGTTGCGCACGCAGACGCCGCAGGAGACTTAATCCGTCCTCGTCCGGCAGGCCGAGATCGAGGATTACCGCCGCGTAACTGCCCGTCTCGATCAACAATTGCGCGTCACCCGCGATGCCGGCCACGTCACAGCGAATGTCCCGCTTGGCGAAGGCCGCAACCAATGCATCGGCCAGTTCCCTGTCGTCCTCGACGATCAGCAACCGCACGGGAAGCTCTCCTTCGCTACCACCTTGCCGAGCCGGTCCGGCCTATCTCTTTCAGCTCGTGAGACCGGTCCCCGCTTTGCTGTTTCACGGCCGGATATCGCCCGTGGAAACTTCACAACCGAAAAGAACCGGTCCGTAATTCCTTCATACCATTCTACGAAGCCAACGATAACCTTTTAAAATGCAGCCCTGATTTCCAGAGGGGGACCGTCACGGCGAGGGTGGCTAAGTGGCGCCTACGCAAATCGCTCGTCAGGGGTTCACATTCCACCGGAATCTAAACCCTAGTATCATATATGATATTATTGCACATGCTTCCGGACAGACGTTGCGAAAGCGCCGACCTCGGAGAAATGCCTGATGCCTCCCCTGAGAATGCCGCGTACTCTTGGCCTCGCCCTGCTCGCCTCCACGATCGGTACGGTACCCCTCGCCGCCCAACAGGCTTCCGCGCCGGCCGTGCCTGCCTGGGCCCAGCCGGGATCGGAGACTCACCAGCAGGTCGGCCCGCCCGAGGGATTCAGCCGCCCGACCAGGACCTTTCCCGGCAGGATCGGCGTTTTCGAGGGGCAGTCAGACGTTGGCGGCGCACTTGTGCCCGGCAGCGCCAGCTACGACGCGGCGACCGGCAGCTACACCATCACCTCCGCCGGCTATAACGTCTGGTACACCCGCGACGAGTTCCGCTTCCTGTGGAAGAAGATGGACGGCGACATCAGCCTCGCCGCCGACATCGCCTATCCCGATCCCAGGGGTTTCTTCGACCGCAAGGCGGTCTTCGTCATCCGCCAGGATCTCGACGACAATGCGAAGGAGGCACTGGTCGCGCTGCACGGCGACGGCATGATCCACCTGGCCCAGCGTCCGACCAAGGGCGCCCGGATCAACGATCTCGAATACCGCATCGGCGGCCGCGGCAGCCGCCCGGGTGGCAAGACGCCCGACGACCTGGTCATCGTTAACGCGAGGCGCATCGGCATCGAGAAGCGTGGCGACAGCATCGCCCTGTTCGTCAGCCTGGAAGGCGAGCCGATGCACCAATTCGGTCCCCCGATCAGGCTTGCGTTCGACGGCCCCTTCTATGTCGGCATCGGCTTCTGCTCGCATCTGCCGACCACGGCGGACACGGCGGTGGTCTCGAACCTGGTGCTGGAGAACGGCGCCGGGAAGATCCACTGATTCAGCAACTGCGGATCAGGTCTCCGGCCGCGATTTTGCGTGGTCCGTCCTTCGTGTGGAGAAGCAGGCCGTTCTCGTCGATGTCGTGGAAAATGCCTGCCACCACGTCTTCAGACAAAGGGCCGGTTGAGACGGAGATCAGTTGCCCGTGGCGATACGCGGCATTCAAATACGGCGTGCGAAGCGCGGCGAAACCGCCTGCTCTCCACATCTCGAGGCAGTCGAGAAAATTCCCTGTCAGGATACCCAGTACCTGGTTCCTCTGTGCCGTGGCACCTTCCGCGCGGAGATCCGTAGCCGGGTACATCGTGCCGGTTTCCGGATGGCTGTTGACGTTGATCCCGATGCCGACAGCCGCCCAGAGACGATTGGAAGCATGCGCCGTTTCGATCAGCACGCCGGATACCTTCCGTCCTTCTATCAACGTGTCGTTGGGCCATTTTATCTGAACGGCCGCTTCGGGTGAAACAACGGCGCGCGCAGTCATCCAGACAGCCAGGGAACTCACAAAGACCAATCCGGTATAAGGGTGAATCTCATCCGTGATATCGATCAGCATCGTCCAGTAGATATTACCTTCGGGGGAAATCCAGTTCCGCTTGTTCCGGCCCCGGCCGGCAGTCTGACGCTTTGCCCAGATGAGGGTCGGCGAGGATGCCGCCCCACGAAGAAGTTCGATCGCGTCTGAATTGGTGCTGCCGGTCTCTTCCTTTTCAACGATCACAAGACCCACCGGGAATCGCGGCGGTTCCTCAACGTGCGCGGTATCGCGATCCATATTTTCCTCCGGATTCCGGGCGCCGTCTTCTCGTACCGGCAGGTACCGCGCAATGATCTTCCCCGTTTCCGTTTCTGGAAGGGTATCCACGATGCCAATAATCCTGGGCATCGCCAGACCGAGACGCGCGCGCCGCAAATCAGCCATAACATTCTCGGCGGAATTCGTCGAACCGGCAGCCAGGACAACGCTCGCAACGAACCGCTGCCCCTGTTCCGGGTCGGGAAACGCTCTCACGATCGCGTCGCTGACATAGTCAAGCCGAACCAGCGCTGCGCGAACCGTTTCGGCGCTGCAATTGACCCCGGAAATGACGGCGATGCCATCACTGCGTCCATACAGATGGAGGCACCCGTCCTCGTCCAACCACCCAACGTCGTTCATCGTTATGAAATCGCCGCGAGTTCGCGGTTCTGAGGCGTCGGCGCTTCCCGCTTCATAAGTGAAGGTCGGCATGTCGTCTGACCGAACGAAGACGACACCCTTGCTTCCCGCAGGGAGATTCGCGCCGGTTTCCAAGTCGCGGATCTCGATATCGACACCGACAAAAGGTTCTCCGACACTGGTCGGCCGGCTCAGCCACACTGGCGTGTCGACCGACGTCATCATGCCGAACTCGGAACTCGCATAATATTCCCGGAAGATCGGCCCCCACCAATCTATCATTCGCTCTTTCACATCCCTCGGGCATGCAGCGGCACCGTGAAGGACGAATTCCAGAGTGTTTGGATTCAGAAGGGTCCTCGCACCGTCTCCTAGTTCCAGCAACTTTCGCATCATGCGCGGTACGAGATGAAGGTGAGTCAGCGAGTGCTCGATAATGGCATCAAGCAGCGCATCTGCGCTGAAATCATCGAGGATGACGAGTCTTTCGGCTCGATCCATTGATGCCAGAGCATGGTGCAACGGCGCCTGATGATAGAGCGGACCTGTCACGGCGGTCCGCATACCCTCGTCGATACGCCAGGATGACAGGAACCTCCTGTTACGAAGGTCAGCCATATCGGACGGAAGCGGTTGTCGTACCGTCGTCTTCGGCAGCGCAGTCGAACCCGACGTGAAGAAGCGGGACTCCGGAGAACGTTTGGGCGGCCGCTCCTCGCCCGGCCCCGCAGCACAGAGATCCTCCCAACCAAGCGAACTGTCGTCGCGCTTCCCGACGAGAATGACGCGTGCAACCCCGTCATATTCTGGCAGTTCACCGTTGCTCGTCACGATCGCGCCGAAATTTTCCCGCGTCAGCAACGCAACGAGGTCGGGTTCGGCCAGATGCGTGGAAATTGGAACCGGGACCGAACCGGCACCGCCTATGGCCCGATACGCCTCCAGGAATTCAGGACAATTTCGGAGCAATATTCCGATCCGGCATCCACCGCCAAAGCCTAGCGCCTCCAACCCCGCGCTTGCCCGCATCGTCCGGACAGCCCATTCGGAATCGCTGCGCTGGACGCCTTTGAAATGGAGCGTCGCAGCCACATCAACCTCGGCGTTTCAGGATCATCTTGCATCGCCTCCGGGACGAATCCGGCCAGTCGCGGATTCATTTAGTGACGAGCACGTCGAACTCGGGATCGTTCGACAATTTGCGGAATCGATCTTCCCCTGACCAGGCGATCACCCATCCATATTGCTCCTCCTCCTCACCCGTCCGAAGATCGGGCACGAGGTGCCAGAGCGTCTTGAGCTCTTCCTTGGCGGGATTTTCGGAGGTCGGCAGAATTTGGCCCGCCCAGGCGACCAGCGAATGCTTGTCGTCATCCTCTTCGCCATGTGGCACATAGCGATAGCTCACGGTGAACACGATCTGATCTGCGGTGACGAACCCTGTCACCGGGAACCTCTCCTTAAGAGGAACCGACCCCTTCGCGGTCTGGTATAGCCCGGCGACGCGATAATGCTCTGTGCCCGACCCTCCTGGGACGACCACGGAAATAATATGCTCGATTCTCAAAAGTGACCCAAGCTCGTTTTGCCAAGTTCCGGTCCAGCGAACCCCCGCCACTGACAATGCAGTCATCCAATCCTCCGATGTTATCGAGATCGACGTTGCCAGTTATGAACAGCGCGCCAGTGAAGCACAATGATCGCAGCACAAATCTACGACAAATTCGCAAAGATAATACTCCATTTTGGTTTGTTTTGTCACCAATTTCGATATCTATTCAATATATCTGAAATAATTCTTCGATTATCAATAATTTATCCATCGCAATATTTGGCACGACAGTTTGCCAGTGACGTTACCTCCTCCCGAATCCGGCATGCCCCGATTGTCTCGGCCGCGCCGGTCTTCCGAATGCCGCCGCGCCCATGGAAATCCATTCCCGCGTTCCTCATATGACGGGTGCCGCTAGAGAGGGATCACCCCATGCCCCGCCCGATGAAGATCGATTTCGTGTCAGACGTCTCCTGCCCGTGGTGCATCATCGGGCTTCGCGGGCTTGAGGAAGCGCTGGCGCGGACCAGCGACCTGATCGATGCACATATCACCTTCCAGCCCTTCGAACTCAATCCGGCCATGCCGCCCGAGGGCCAGAACATCGTCGAGCATGTCGCGGAGAAATACGGCTCGACGCCCGAGCAGTCGGCTGCCAACCGCGAGATGATCCGGGCCCGCGCCGCCGAACTCGGCTTCACCATGCGCGGCACCGACCGGAGCCGCATCTACAACACGTTCGACGCGCACCGCCTGCTTCACTGGGCAGAGATGGAAAGGCGTCAGCCGGCGCTGAAGCGCGCGCTGTTCGACGCCTATTTCACTGACCAGCAGGACCCGTCCAACCATGACGTGCTGGTCGCCGCGGCGGAAAAGGCAGGCCTCGATCCCGACGCCGCGCGCGAGGTCCTCGCCTCCGGGCGCTATGCGGAAGAAGTGCGCCAGGCCGAGCAGCTCTGGCAATCGCGCGGAATCAGCGCGGTGCCCGCCATCGTCATCGACGATCGCTATCTCATCTCCGGCGGCCAGCCGCCCGAGGCATTCGAGCAGGCGCTGCGCCGGATCGCAACCGAGGCATGACAGGCTATCTCACCAGTCAAACGAAGGATAGTAGACCATCCGGGCGTCACCTCGGTCATCTGTCCGTGAACAGAAGCGTCACCGGTCTTCCCGGAACTTCAGGATCATTGGACATGGCTCTCGATATCGACAGGCTGGCTGGCCCCGAGTCGCTCCAGGAAAATGAACCGGGGGTGAGCGGGCGGAAAAAGAGGCATAGGACCGATCCGAGATCAATTCCGGCCCGGCCCGTCTTTGGAAAAAGTCAAGACGTTGATTATCAATGATTTTTAACGAACATCGTGCGATACGACCGCGAAACGTTTCGGACTGCTCCCGATCCGGCACAGCCGGCGGCAACGTCCCGTCGCGAATCTCCTGCCCAAGATTAACATTCTTTGGACTTCGGCGTGGTGAAGAATATATGACGTCGACATGACAACGCCTCCACCGGACGGGTCGCGGGATCGCCGGATAGAGGATCCTACCAACCTCTGGATCATCCACCCTGCCGGGCGCGCCCTTCTGCCCTGGGCGGTGGAACATCGTGTCTCCGCCAACTTGGTTTCGGTGGTCGGGCTTGGCCTCGGCATCCTCGCCGCTTCGGCCTATGCCCAATGGCATGACTGGCGCTTCGCCCTGGTCGGTCTCGCCCTTTCGATCGGCTGGCTGATCGCTGACGGACTCGACGGTATGGTCGCCCGCGCGACCAATACCGCCAGCGCGGTCGGACGCGTCCTCGACGGCGTGTGCGATCACGGCGTGTTCATCCTGATCTATGTCGTCATCGCCACCTCGATCGGGACCGGCGAAGGCTGGGCCTGGGCCTTGGGCGCGGGGGCGGCCCATGCCGTCCAGTCAAGCCTGTACGAGGGCGAGCGTGCCCGCTTCCACCGGCGTGCGCGGGGGCTATCGCGCGGACCCGCCTTGCCCGCATCGGGCAACCCGGTGGTGCGTGGCTATGACTCACTCGCCACCTGGATCGACCGGGTCTCCACCCGCTTCGACAGCCTGTTCGATGACCGAACCATCGCCCTGCGGCTCGCCGCCGCCTATGCCGCCCGTGCCGCCGCGCCGATGCGGCTGATGATCCTGCTGACGGCCAATGTCCGGGTTTACGCGATTTTCCTCGCGTGCCTTGCCGGTGATCCGCGCTGGTTCTGGTGGTTCGAACTCGTACCTTTGTTTATCGTCACCATCATCGGCATCGCCTGGCATCGCCAGGTCGAGTCCTCTTTGTTGAGTCAATTCTCGGCCGCCACCCCCGTGACGGCAGTTCCTTCATTCTCTTTTCACTCCAAGGATAGCAATCGACCATGAACAGCATTCGGATCGCCCTGGTGGGCGTAGGCAACTGCGCAAGCTCGCTGGTGCAAGGCCTGGAGCATTATCGGGACGGTGCCAACGACAATGTCGGCCTGATGCACTGGGAACTCGGCGGCTACCGTCCGAGCGATATCCAGGTTGTCGCCGCCTGGGACGTCGACAAGCGCAAGGTCGGCCGCGACGTGGCCGAGGCGATCTTCGCCAAGCCCAATTGCACCGCGATCTTCTCGCCGGTGGTCAAGCCGACCGGCACCAAGGTGAAGATGGGCAAGATCCTCGACGGCTTCGCCGAGCATATGGCTGATTATCCCGACGACCGCACCTTCCTGCTCGCCGACATCGCCGAGCCGACGAAGGATGAGGTGGTCGCCGAGCTGAAGGCTTCGGGCACCGACGTGCTGATGAACTATCTCCCCGTCGGCTCGCAGCAGGCGAGTGAATTCTATGCCGAATGCGCGCTCGAGGCGGGCGTTGCCTTCGTCAACAACATCCCGGTGTTCATCGCCAGCAACCCGGAATGGGCGCAGCGCTTCACCGACGCGAACGTGCCGATCATCGGCGACGACATCAAGGCGCAGCTCGGCGCGACGATCGTCCACCGCGTGCTGACCGATCTCTTCGCCAAGCGCGGCGTGAAGCTCGATCGCACCTATCAGCTCAACACCGGCGGCAACACCGACTTCCTCAACATGTCGAACCGCAAGCGGCTCGCCTCGAAGAAAGTCTCAAAGACCGAAGCCGTCCAGTCGGTCGCGGCCGAGCGGCTCGAGGACGAGAACATTCATGTCGGCCCCTCCGACTATGTCGCGTGGCAGAACGACAACAAGATCTGCTTCCTGCGCATGGAAGGCCAGTTGTTCGGCGGCGTGCCGATGAACCTGGAACTGCGCCTGTCGGTCGAGGACAGCCCGAACTCGGCCGGTGTCGCGATCGACATGATTCGCTGCGCCAAGCTCGCGCTCGACCGCGGCCTGGGTGGTCCGATCGACGGTGCCTCGGCCTATTTCTGCAAGCATCCGCGCAAGCAGATGACCGACGACCTCGCCCAACTCGCGGTCGAGGAATTCATCGCGGCGTGATCGACACAGCGATCCTGCTCGCAGCCGGCGAAGGCAGCCGGCTGCGGGCGCTGGCCCCCTACAAGCCGCTCTGCGTGGTGGCGGGCAAGACCTTGCTCGAACACGCCATCACCGGCTTTGCCGCGGCGGGCATCCGCCGCGTGATCGTCGTGCTCGGCTATGGCGCCGACGCCATCACCGCCAGCCTTGCCACGCGCGACTGGCCGGTGACAGTCGAGACGGTCATGTCGGCCGATTACCGCAAGCCCAACGGCGTGTCCGTTCTCGCCGCGGAGGCGGCAACTCAAGGCGGCGAAGCGCTGCTGGCGATGTGCGACCATCTGGTCGATCCGGCCCTGTACCGTCGCCTCGCCACGGTCGGCGCTCAGGGGGGCCTCACCCTCGGCATCGACCGGCTGCTCGAACAGGAAGCGGTCGACATGGAGGACGTCACGCGGGTCGAGACCAGCGGCAACTCCATCGTCGCGATCGGCAAGGGCATCGATATATTCGATTGCTTCGACACCGGCGTCTTCGCGATCGGCCCCGCCCTGTTCGAGGCGCTGAAGCGTTTCGACGCGCCCTCGCTCAGCGCGGGCGTCGGCTATCTCGCCGGCCAGGGCCTCGCGCATGTCGCTGACTGCACCGGGATTACCTGGATCGATGTCGACGATCCCAAGGCGCATGTCCTCGCGGAACGCTGGGCCTGCGCCCTGGCCGCCTGAGCGCTTCCGCGACGAAAGCACATCAGGCTCGCACTGGCGCCGCGACCGGTGATGCGTCAGAACAATGCCAATGCCCAAGAACCGCTACCATACCGCACCGCCGGGCGACCATTTCGACGGCACCCGCTTCTTCAATCCCGGCCAGCCTGCCACGGACCGATCGCTGTCGGACATCCTGCGCTGGAAATTCGGCGAGCGCCCTGCCCGCTGGCCGGCAATGGTGCCAGTGGAGCAGGCCCGCCCCGATCCGGCGCCGGAGGGGCTGACCATCACCATGGTAGGCCACGCGACGTTGTTGATCCAGGCGGCCGGCATGAACATCCTGACTGATCCCGTCTGGTCCGACCGCGCGAGCCCCCTGTCCTTCGCCGGCCCAAAGCGGGTGACCGCCCCGGGCATCGCATTCGAATATCTTCCGCCGATCCATGCCGTGCTGCTCAGCCACAATCATTTTGACCATCTCGATCTCGCCACGCTGCGGCGTCTGCATGCCGGGCACGCACCCCTGATGGTGATGCCGCTTGGCAACGATGCGATCGTCCGGCGCGCGATACCGGAGGCCCGCATCGCGGTCGGCGACTGGCACAACCGGATCGACCTGCCGCAAGGCGTCGCCACGATCCTGACTCGCGCGAACCACTGGTCGGCGCGCGGCCTTGGCGACCGGCGCATGGCTTTATGGGCAGGCCATTGGCTTGAGACCCCGGCCGGCTCGGTCTGGTTCGCCGGCGACACCGGCTATGGCGACGGCACGATCTTCCGCGACATCCGCGCCCGTCACGGCACGCCCGACGTCGCGCTGATCCCGATCGGCGCCTATGAGCCGCGCTGGTTCATGGCCAACCAGCACGTCAACCCGGCCGAGGCCGTGGCGATCCTGCAGGATGTCGGTGCGCGCCGAGCTCTCGGCATCCATTGGGGAACCTTCCAGCTGACCGACGAGCCCCGCGACGCGCCGGTCGAGGCATTGGCGGCAGCACTGAACGCCGAGCAGGTGCCGGCGGAGCGTTTCGTCGCGGCGGAAGCCGGCGGGGTGTACCGGTTCTGAGAGAAGGCGCCGCGGCGGATCGCGTCCGCCGCGGCAGGCCCCTATTTCGGCAGCACCGCCGCCCTGCTCAGCTTGAAGCTGGCCTTCACCCCGGCCGCCTGCGCCATACCCGGCCGCGATACGGGCTGTCCGCCGCCGACCCAGACATCCACCGTCCCCGGCACGACCTTCCGCTCGCCCTTCGCGTCCACCACGCTCAGCGCGCGGTCGTTCAGCGTGAACGAGACGGTGCGCTTCTCGCCCCTCATCAGATGGATACGCTTGAACCCCTCCAGCGCGCGGACCGGTGTGCCGGCCATGCCCGGATGCGACACGTAAAGCTGCACCACCTCGTCGCCATCCTTCGCGCCGCTGTTGGTGACATCGACCGAGACCGTGACCTCGTCCTTCGCCACGACGCGCGGATTGGCATAGCCGAAGCGCGTGTAGCTCAACCCATGGCCGAACGGATACAGCGCCTCGCCCTTGAAGTAGCGATAGGTCCGCCCCGCCATGGCATAATCCTCGAACGGCGGAAGCTGCTCTGCGCTTTTGTAGAAGGTCACGGGAAGCCGCCCGGCCGGGCTGTAGTCGCCCGCCAGCAGCCCGGCGACGGCGTTGCCCCCCTCCTCGCCCGGATACCAGGCCTCGACGATCGCCGGCACATTGGCGTCGGCCCAGTTGGTGCTCAGCGCGCTGCCGTTCATCAGCACCAGCACCGTCGGCTTGCCCGTCGCCTGGACCCGCTTCAGCAGCGCCTCCTGCGGCGCCGGCAGGTCGAGGCTGGTGCGATCGCCGCCGGCAAAGCCCGGCGCCTTGATCTTCATCTCCTCGCCCTCGATCCGCGCTGAGAGCCCGCCGACGAACACGACGAGATCCGCCGATTTCGCCGCCGCGACGGCATCGTCGCCATTCTGGCTCGGCGGGCTCCACACCAGCCGCTGCTTGCCGCGCGCGCCGCGCTGGAAGCCCTCGACCCGGATCGGATATTTCTTCCCCGCCTCTAGCGAGATCGCCCCCGACAGGATCGAGGGCGCATCGCCCACACCCCATTCGTCCACGACGAGTTTGTCGCCCACGAACACGCGATAGCCATTCTCGCTGGAGAAACGGAACCGGTACTCGCCCGTCTCCGGCGCGATGATCGTGCCGGTCCAGCGCGCCGATGCCGCCTTGTCGCCATTCCATTCGATGCCGGCATTGGGCGCGGTGCGTGTCTCGACCGGCACCCCCTCCAGGTTGGTGCCCGCGAAATATTCCGCCTTCAGCCCCGGCGTCTTGCACTCGGCGTCGACGCAGAACACGCTGTCGGGCACCACCGGCTCGGCGGGGCCGACCAGCCCGGTCCCTTCGGCGAAGACGATTTTCGATTGTGGGAAACGCGCGCGAATACCGTCGAGCACCGTCACCGGCCGCGACGGCGTCCCGTAATAATTGCCCACCAGCGTATCCATCGAGTCCGCATTCGGCCCGATCACCGCGATCGTCTTCGGCGCGCCCTTTAACGGCAGCAGATCGCCCTGGTTCTTTAGCAGCACCATCGACGCCTCCGCCATCTTGCGCGAGAGCGCACGGTGCGCCTCCGTGTCGTTGTCCGCCGCCGTGATGCTGGCAAACGGCCTGACCGGCGTATCGATCAGCCCGAGCCTGATCCGTGCCGAGAACAGCCGCACCAGCGAGCGGTCGACCGTCGCGATCGCCAGCAGGCCCTTGTTGACCGCGTCGACGATCGAATCCGCATCGGTCGTCATGTGGTTGCGGTAATCACCGCAGATCAGGTCCATGCCAGCCTCGAACCCGGCGGCCACGCCCTCGGCCGGCGTCTTGCGGTAATGCAGACTGTCCGGGCGATAGATGTTCGCCGCCGCGCCGCAATCCGACACGACATAGCCGGTGAAGCCCCAGTCCTTTCGCAGCCGCTGGTTCATCAGGAAATCATTGGCGCAGCCGGGCACGCCGTCGATCGCATTGTACACGCACATGATCGACTGCACCCTGGCCTCGGTCACCGTCGCGCGGAACGCGGGGAGATACGTGTCCTCCAGGTCGTGCGCGCTTGGATGCACGTCCTCGCGATGCCGGTTCGATTCCGGCCCGCTGTGCACCGCGAAATGCTTCGAGGTGGCGATCGTCTTATAGTAGTTCGGGTCGCTGCCCTGCAGGCCGTTGATGAAGGCGATGCCGATCCGTCCGGTCAGGAACGGATCCTCGCCATAGGTCTCCTGACCCCGGCCCCAGCGCGGATCGCGGAAGATGTTGATGTTCGGCGACCACACGGTCAGCCCGCGATAGAAATCGGTGCTGCCGTCAGGGTGAACGCGCTCGACATATTTCGCGCGGAACTCGGTGCCGATCGTGTCGGCCACAATACCCATGAGGCTGGTGTCCCAGGTCGCGGCCATGCCGATCGCCTGCGGAAACACGGTCGCGATGCCCGCCCGGGCGACGCCGTGCAGCCCCTCGTTCCACCAGTTATAGCGCGGCACGCCGAGCCGTGGGATGGCGGGCGCGGTATGGCCGAGCTGCGCCGCCTTCTCCTCAAGCGTCATCTTCGCGACCAGAGCTG
The DNA here is from genome assembly GCF_028473665.1 of Sphingomonas sp. QA11. GTDB lineage: Bacteria > Pseudomonadota > Alphaproteobacteria > Sphingomonadales > Sphingomonadaceae > Sphingomonas > Sphingomonas phytovorans. The sequence continues at coordinate 2,676,435 of NZ_CP098774.1, forward strand.
CCGCGCGTTGCTCGACCGAGCCCCCGGCATCCCGAGTCGTCGGCACGTCCTGCGCGAAAGCCACACCCGAGACGAGGAACGACACCGTCGCGGCCGCCGCCAATAGCTTGAACTTCATCAGATACCTCTCCCGCTTTTTGAGAGGTCTAACCAAAAAATGGTAGCGGTACCAGCCCTGACCTGATCCCTAGCCTGACCTAAATGCGATCGACCGGTCGTCCCAGCGCCCGCTGGCCAAGCAGCACGGTCGTCAGCGCAATCGTGCCCGCGACCACCGAAACCCAGAAGCCGTTCCGGGCGCCGAACGCATCGATCGTCAGACCTGCGGCGAAGGAGCCGAGCGCCATGCCGATGCCGATTCCGGTCATCACCCAGGTCACGCCTTCCGTCAGCATCGCTTCGGGCACATGCCGTTCGATCAGCCCGAACGCGGTGATGAAGGTCGGTGAGATCGCGATCCCGCTGAGGAATACCGCCAGCGCAAGCCACACCACCGTGTGCGGCAGCAGCAGCGGCAGGGTCGTCAGCGCGGTGACGCCGACGGCGATCGCAAGCTGGCGATGCAACGGCAGCTTGAGGCTCAGCGCGCCGATGATGATCCCCACGACGAAGGAACCCATCGCATAGACGCCGATGACCAGGCTGGCGGCGCCGGGCTGGCCGAGTTCCTTGGTGATCGCCACCACGCTGACTTCGGCGGTGGCGAAGGTGGCGCCGATGAAGATCAGCGTGAAGGTGATGATCTGCACCGGCCGCAACAGGATCGCGGAGCCGCCATGCTCGCGGGAAACCGGCCGCACCCTCGGCTCGGTCGAGCGCTGCAGGATCAGTGCCGTGGATCCGAGGGCAAGGAAAATGGTGCTGACGAGCATCCCCGCTTCAGGGAACAGGGCGACGCTCAGGCCGACCGACAGCGACGCGCCAGCGATATAGACCAGTTCGTCGGCAGCCGATTCGAACGCGAAGGCAGTGGTGAGTTCCGGGCTGTCGCGGAAAATCTCGGTCCAGCGGGCGCGCACCATCGCCGGGATGCTCGGCATCGCGGCCGCGAAGAGCGCCGAGGCGAACAATGCCCAGACCGGCCAGTCCCGGTTCGCTGCAGTGATCAGCACCACGAACGCCGTCACCGAGACGAGAGTCGCCGGAACCACCACGCGAGTCTGCCCGAGGCGGTCGACCAGGCGCGAGATTTGCGGGGCAAGCAGTGCGTTGGTGAGCGCGAACGTCGCTGCCACGGCCCCCGCCAGCCAATATTCGCCATAGGTCTGGGACAGCATGGTGACGAGCCCGATCGGCGCCATCGCGATCGGCAGGCGCGCGAAGAATCCAGCCGCCGCAAATCCTCTCGTTCCCGGCGCCTGGAATATCCTGCTGTACGGATTGGCCATGGTCGGTCCCTCGATTTCTCACGGCCGCCACTTCCGTAAATGACATACCCGGCGTATGTTATTCGAGGTAGGATCGCGCGGGGCGCCTGTCAATTGACATACGCAACGTATATTATTGGAGTGAAGCATGGCGCATCGCCCGCGCAAGGAGATGATCGCTGAAACGCGCGCCAAGCTGATCGCGGCGGGCCGCGAAGCGTTCGGCACGACCGGCTACACGGATTCGTCGATGGATGATTTCACCGCCGCATGCGGCCTCACGCGCGGCGCGCTCTATCATCATTTCGGCGACAAGAAGGGCCTGATGGCGGCCGTCGTCGAGCAGATCGATGCTGAGATGACCCAGCGGCTCGATCAGGTGGCGGCACGGGCACCGAGCCGCTGGCAGGGCTTTATCGACGAGAATCTCGGCTATCTGAAAATGGCGCTCGAGCCGGAAATCCAGCGCATCGTGCTGCGCGACGGCCCGGCCGTGCTCGGCGACCCGTCGAGCTGGCCCACCTCCCAGGGCTGCGTTGCATCCATCTCCTCCAGCATCAGCGTGCTCCAGGCTGAAGGCGTGGTCGTCGCCGACATGGACGCGGAGGCGGCCGCCCGCCTGATCATCGGCGCCTCGACCCAGGCGGCTCAATGGATCGCCAATTCGGACGATCCCGAAGTGACCTTGGAAAAGGCCGTGGCGGCATTCAGGACGATGCTGGAAGGGTTTCTCGCCTGAGGCGATGTTCGCGCCGCACAAAACCGAAGGTCGCCAATCCTAAAATTCTCGTCATAATCGGCGCGGTCGTCACATCGCGGGGAACAAGAGAAAATCATGCGCGGACTCATCATCGCTACCACAGCCCTGCTGCTCGCCGCACCGGCGCTCGCAAAGGATGAAGCGGGCAAGCGCCCGACGGTCGACCCGGCCCGCCTATCGGCCACGGTCAGGACACTCGCATCCGACGCATTCGAGGGCCGTGCGCCGGGTACGCCCGGCGAGCGCAAGACCATCGATTTCCTGGTCGCGCAGTTCAAGGCGATGGGGCTTCAACCCGGCGGCGACAAGGGCAGCTGGACTCAGGCGGTGCCACTGATCCACACCCGTATCGGCACGGGCGGCTCGGTATCGCTCGCCACCGCGACCGGCGACCGCACGCCATTGGCGCAGGGCACCGACATCAACCTCACTACCGTGCGCGATGCGCCCCGCATCGACATCGCCTCGGCGCCGATGGTGTTCGTGGGCTATGGCGTCCATGCGCCCGAGGCCGGATGGGACGATTTCAAGGGCATCGACCTGAAGGGCAAGGTTGCCGTCTTCCTGATCAACGACCCCGATTTCGAGGCGGTCCCCGGCGAGGACTCGGCCGGCCGCTTCGGCGGTCGCCGCATGACCTATTATGGACGCTGGACCTACAAGTTCGAGGAAGCGGCGAGACGCGGGGCGATCGCCGCCCTGATCGTTCACGACACGGCCGGGGCAGGCTATGGCTGGAGCACCGTGGCGGCGTCGAACGGCGAGAATTTCGACATCGTGCGCGGCGCGGCCGATCAGCGCGTGCCGTTGCAGGGCTGGATCGAACATGATCTCGCGACCCGCATCTTCACCTCGGCCGGGCTCGATCTCGCCGCGCTGCGCAAACAGGCGCGCTCCACCGCCTTCCGCCCGGTCGAGATGAAGGGGTTAAGCTTCAGCGCCGCCCTGCCCGTCACCGTCGAACACATCGAGAGCGCCAATGTGCTCGCGACCCTGCCCGGCAGGACCCGTCCCGACGAAAGCGTGATGTTCGCCGCGCATTGGGATGCGTATGGCGCGGGGCCGGTCGATGCGCAGGGCAGGACGATCCGCCCGGGCGCCAATGACGACGCGCTCGGCGTCGCCGGCGTGCTTGAGCTTGCCCGGCTGTTCAAGGCAGCGCCGCGCACTGATCGCTCGCTGGTCTTCGCGTTGTGGACGGCGGAGGAGCGCGGACTGCTCGGGTCAGAATATTATGCGACTCACCCGGTCAAGCCGCTCGCCACGACCGCCGCGAACCTGACGCTCGATATCCTGCAGACAGCCGGCCCCGCGCGCGACGTCATCCTTGTCGGCGCGGGCAATTCGACCCTCGACGCGGATCTCGCCGTCGCCGCCACGGCGCAGGGCCGGACGATCACGCCCGAGACCTTCTCCGAACGCGGCCTCTTCTACCGCGCCGACCATTTCTCGGTGGTGCGCAAGGGCGTGCCATCGCTGCTGCTGATGGCGCTCGGCGGCGCGTCCGATCTCGCCACGGGCGGCCGTTCGGCCGGGCGGAAATGGCTCGACGATTATATGACCTGCTACCACAAGACCTGCGATTCCTGGTCGGCCGGCTGGGACCTGCGTGGTGCGGCAGCTGATGTCGCCCTGTTCCAGGCGATGGGCACCGCGCTCGCCAGGGGCGGCAACTGGCCGGCCTGGAGCAAGGGTTCCGAATTCGAGGCGGTCAGGGCGAAGACGGCCGCGGAACGGCGCTGATCGTCCGCGATCGCCAGAAGGGTCGGATGGCAAGCCGGACCCGACAGATCATAGGGGGAAAAGAACACATGCATCGTCGTCATTTCATCGCTGGTGCGGCCGCCGTCACGGTCGCGGCAGGATTTCCCGTCCGCGCGGCGACCCGCGCCGCAAAGGGAGACGCCGCGTTGCGCGCCATGCTCGACCGCTTCTTCTATGGCCGCCTCGACGAATCGCCTGAACTGGCGACTCGCCTCGGCCTGGATAACGGCCCCCGTGCCGGCCTGAAGGCAAGGCTCAGCGACGAATCCGCGAAAGGCCAGGCGCGCGACCTTGCCCGCGCGAAGGCGGAATTCGCCGAATTGAGCCGCTTCGACACAAGCGGCCTGTCCCCGGAAGCGAAGCTCGACCATGAGGTGGTGACGTACCAGCTGACCCGCGCCATCGCCGGGGCTGAACGGTTCACCTATGGCAGCAGCCTCGGTCGATTTACCCCTTATGTGCTGAGCCAGCTTACCGGGCCGTACCGCGACGTGCCCGATTTCCTGGAATCGCAAGCGCGGGTCCGCGACGCCGCCGAGTCGGACGCCTATCTGGCCAGGCTCGAGGCGTTTCCCAAAAGCATCGACGACAGCACCGACCGCCAGCGCAACGACGCGGCACGCGGCGTGTTCGCCCCCGACTATATCCTCGATACGACGCTCAGGCAGTTGGCCAGCGCGCTTGAGCGGGCCGCCGACCAGACCGTCATGGTATCGACCTTCGCGACCAAGCTGAAGGCGGCGAACCTGTCGGCCGATGCCGCGGCCCGCGCGGCCTCGATCGTGGAGCAGAAGGTCTTCCCGGCGCTCCAGCGTCAGCGCGCGCTGGTGACTGAATTGCGCGCCAAGGCCGTCCATGACGCCGGTTGCTGGCGGCTGCCGGATGGCGACGCCTACTATGCGGCAGCCGCCGAAGCCGCGACGACCGTGGCGATGAGCGGCGACGAGATCCACCGCCTCGGCCTGGCCCAGGTCGCCGAGATCGGCGCGCGCATCGACTCGATCCTCAAGACTCAGGGGATGGCCAGCGGCACGGTCGGCGAGCGTCTGGTCGCGCTGAACGAGCGGCCCGATCAGCTTTATCCGAATACCGATGCCGGCCGCGACGCATTGCTTGCCCAGCTCAACCGGCAGATCATGGCGATGCACGCCCGCCTGCCCGAAGCGTTCGCGACCCTGCCGAAAGCCCCGGTCGAGGTCCGCCGCGTGCCGCCGACGATCCAGGCAGGGGCGCCCGGCGGCTATTATGAGAATGCCTCGCTCGATGGGTCGCGACCGGCGATCTACTACATCAATCTGCGCGATACCTTCGACCGCCCGAAATTCGGCCTGGCGACCTTGACTCATCATGAAGCGGTGCCCGGCCACCATCTCCAGGTCAGCCTGGCGCTCGAAAGCACGGAGATCCCGCTGATCCGCCGTCGTGGCTTCTTCAGCGGCTATTCGGAAGGATGGGCGCTCTACTCGGAACAACTCGCCGACGAGATGGGAATGTACGAAGGCGACCCGCTCGGGCAGGTCGGCTATCTCCAGTCCCTGCTCTTCAGGGCGACCCGACTGGTGGTCGACAGCGGCATGCACGCGAAACGCTGGAGCCGCGAGCAGGCGACCGACTATCTGATCGCGACGACGGGTATCGCCCGCGGCCGAAGCCAGGGCGAAATCGATCGCTACACGGTCTGGCCGGGGCAAGCTTGCAGCTACAAGATCGGCCACACCGCCTGGGTCCGGTTGCGCGCCGAGGCGCAGAAGCGGCCCGGCTTCGACCTGAAGCAATTCCATTCGGTGCTGCTGAAGGGCGCCATGCCCCTCGCGGTGCTCGATCGCGTCGTGCGGGAGCAATGGGGGATCGCCTGAGCCGCGATCCGGCAGCGAGATCGACGGCCCAGGGCTTTTCCGGATGCCTCAAACCCCGGGATCGGCGACCGGCTGGCGCCGCGCCGCCGCGCGGCTCGGCGCAAACGCCGGAAGCAGGCGCGCGCCGGCGCCACCGCGCTCCAGCGCGAGGGCGAGGCCCAGCGCCGCCACCGCCAGCGACACCCCGCCGATCACATCCACCAGATAGTGCGCACCGTCGATCGGGGTCGAGGCAAGCATGGTGAGGTTGAGCAGCACCGCCGGGATGCGAGCGAAGCGGACGCCCCAGAATCCCCAGATCAGCAGCACGGCGCCGCATGAATGAAAGCTCGGGAAAGTGATCAGCCCCGCGCCCTCGGCCGGGTTGAGCGTGGCAAGCGTCCCGTGGCGCATCGCCTCGATGAACTTGATATGCTCGAACGTGCTGACCGGCTTCAGATTGTCGAACTGGTCGAGCGATACCTGCAACCCGGCATAGACCGACACCGCCGGCACGAAAACGAAGACCATGCAGGCGACGAACAGGCTCAGCGCAAAGGCGAAGGTGAAGAGGTGCAGCCGCCGCAGTTCGCCCTGCACGACCAGCAGGAAGACCAGCACCAGCGGCTGGACGAGGAAGCTGCCATAGGCAAAACGATAGAGGACGACGAGTATCGGATGGGAATCGACCCAGCGGGCATAGGCGAACCAGTCGAACCCGAGCGCGCGGTCGATCCCCAGCAGCAGTGAGTCGCGATAGGGAAAGCCGCTCGCCGCGGCCGCGAAGCTCAGGAACATGCCGAACATCATGATCAGCATGAACTGGAGGAAGGATTGCATGCCCCCCGCGATCATCGGAATCGGGCGCACCAGCCGGTGATAGACCACCAGCGCCAGCGCGATGAGGATCGGGAGCAGCGTGACGTTGGACAATGCCGGTCTCACGCCGAGCACCGCGAGCGCGACGACAGTGACCGTCCCGAACAGCCCCAGCATCGTCCAGCTCAGCGCCGCAGCGTGTGTGTGATCGGCATCTTCCACGTCGTATTGCTACGGAGGGCGTGGTTAACGCACCCCTAATTCACTGCAAAAAACCGGCAATTTCTGAGGATTTCCGCGAGCCCGCAGAAAAAAGGGGCGGCATCGCTGCCGCCCCTTCCCTGTCCGTCGATCGGTCGATCAGAAGCGGTAACCGAAGCCGATCAGGCCCTGGTGGCGCTGCAGGCCGATATCGGCACCGAAGTCGTTGCCGGTGCTGTAGTGGGTGTAGAGATACTCGATCTTGGCATAGGTGTTCGCCGAGACCGGCAGCTCGTAACCGGCACCTGCGTGCCAGCCGTCCAGGTTGCCGCTCTCGGAGCTGCTGGCTGCCGGCGTGATGCGGCTATACGTTCCCGTCGCGCGGCCATTGGTATAGCCGCCCTTCACGTACAGCAGGCCGCTGCGCACGACACCACCGGCGCGCACGCCCGCGGTGATGTTGCGGCCAGCCTTCAGGCAGACCTCGTTATTGGTGGTTACGCGGGCGCACTTCTTGGTGGTCGCGCCTTCGATACCGGCATAGGCGCCGATGACGAAGCCCGAGTTGGTGGCATAGTCGTACCCGACCTCGCCGCCGAACGCGAAACCGACCTTCGAGGCGCTTTCGCCGCCGGCCTTCAGCACCACATCGTCGACGCCGATACGCGCCTCGACGCGCGCGCCGCCCTTGAATTCGGGCGCTTCGTCCTGCGCCATGGCGGGCGTGGCAATGACGAGTGCCGCGACGGACGCGAAAATAAACTTGGTGTTCATATATTCCCCCGGTGGAGTTGTTTATCGAATTGGCCGCTCGTTGACGGCGGGGCGACCCCTATTTGTTCCGTGATGCAATGCAACAAAAATGCAACAACCTGACCCGCGGCCTGGGGCTTTTCCGAAAGTGTGTTGCCTGACTGCAACACCGGAATTCCGGTTTCGCTATCCCCGTCCGGCGTCCCTGTCCGGCGCCCCTGTCCCGCGCTACGTTACCGAGGGCGGCGCGAGTGTCCCCAACCACGCGACAAGGGCCAGGATGATCGTCGCCGCGCCGGTTTCGAGCAGGATGCTGGTGCGCAGGGCTCGCGCGGCTTCCCCGATATCCGCGGACGATTGCGCTGCAGCAAATTTCGGCACGAGACGCCAGCGATTGGCGGCCGCGAAGGCGAGCATCGCGGCGAACAGCAACAGCTTCGCGATCAGCAGCCGGCCATACGGAGTCTCCGGCAGGAGGAGCAGCGCCGCCGGGCCGACGATCATCCCCACGTTGATCGCACCGGTCGCGAGAATCAGCGCGACCAGCACCGAACCGGCGACCGCAAAGCGGTCAAGGGCCAGGCGGGCCTCCGCCACCGCCGCCTCGCCGTCAAAGGGTGACGCGAGCATCCCGAGCAGCATGGCAAGCGCCCCGACCCAGGCCGCCGCCGCCATCAGGTGCACCGTGTCCGACAGACGATGGATCGCGCCCCACGCCCCCTCGGCGACTGCGGCGTGCCCGGTCCAGGCAAGCGTCGCGAGCGCGAACGCCCCCGTCGCGGCGACGGGCCAGCGCGCCACCTCGCTCCGTATCGCCAGGGCAAGCACGAGCACGATGGCCAGCGCCGCCATCCGCAGAAGGAAGGCGCCGCCTGGCGCCGTATCCACCAGCACGAAGCGCACTGTTTCGCGGTCGAGGCCGGCGATCGGCACGCCCGCCATCTCCGCTGTCATGGCGACGAAAGCGGCGGCGCTCAGGACCAGCCCGAGCCCCGCCAGCGTCGTTAAAATCCTTCGTGGACGGATGCGTGGGCGCCCGCGGGGCGCGTGGAGCGGATAGACCGCCAGCCCGAACAACAGCATCAGGTCGACATAGAGGCCGAACCTGAGCCCGATCTGCACCCAGCCGCTCACACCCTATTTTACGGAAAAGCTGTGCACGCCCGTGATCCGATGCGTGTCAGCGCTGACCACGACCCAGTCGGCGCGATAGGTGCCGGCCGGAAGCGGCTTCGCCATGGTCAGCACGATCGACTTGCCGTCCGCCGCGATGGCGCTCGTCACGCCGGTCATCTTCATCGGCCCGTGATTGGCCATGCCCGGCATGCCCGTCATGGTCAGCGTCGCGCTCGACAGCGCCGGCATCAGCCGCTCGCTGAAGGTCAGCTTGACCGTGCTCGTCCGCGCGACCGTCGCGTCGGCGGCGGGCACCGCGGCGACCAGCCGGGGGTGCGCCAGGGCTGCGCCGGGCGCCATCACCGAGACGAGGGCGGCAATGATCGCAAGGGCCGGATTGAACTTCATGTCGAACTCCTGTGGAATATATCTGGTCGATACGCGACAGCGGCACACACCCCTCAACCGAATCCGAGGGATTTTATCCCGCGGTGCGTATCGGGCGGGACAGAAAGGCAGATCATGGGCAACAATATCGACGACGCGCTGGCGCGCCTTTCCTCGGCCACGCCGCATGAAGGCCTTGCCGGGCTGGAAGACCGCGTGCTCGGTGCGATCTCGAGCCAGCCCGCATCCGGCCTCGGCACGGGCGCGACCCTGGCCGCTACTGGCCTGGCGCTCGTCCTTGGACTGGTCAGCAACGTCATTCCATCGTCCGCCGCACGGGCCGCGCCCGCGCTTTCGCCTTTGGGCGCGCCAAGCCCGCTGGCGCCATCGGCCTTGCTGGGCGGCCCGCAATGACTCCGCTCCGCCTCGCCCTCGTCGCGATCCTCGCCTTTGTCGCCGCCGTCACCGGCGTGCTGGTCGGTCGGCATTTCGTTGCCGCACCGGCGCAGCCCGGGGTGGATCTCCACGCCGTGCTGCACGACCAGCTGACGCTCGACGCTGATCAGGAACGTCGGCTGCATGTGCTGGAGGACGGTTTCGCGGTGCGCCGCCGCGCGCTCGAAGGGGAAATGCGCGCCGAGAATGCCCGCCTTGCCCGGGCGATCGCCGCCGAACACGGCAATGGTCCGGGCGTCTCGGCGGCGGTCGACGCCTCGCACCGCACCATGGGCGAGCTGCAGAAGGAAACGCTGGCGCATATCTTCGCGATGCGGGGCCTGCTCCGGCCCGATCAGACGGCGACGTTCGACGCCGCAGTCACCAGGGCGCTGACCGAAGACGCGCGGTGAGCAAAGGGATTGCCGACAGGTCGGACGGCGAACTCGCCGCCCTGTGCCTGGCGGGCCAGCGCCGCGCCTTTGCGGAGATCGTGCGCCGGCACAAGGCACCGCTCCACCGTCTGGTCGCGCGGCTCATCGGCGACGAGGAGGAAGCACTCGATGTCGTCCAGGAAGCGTTTGTCTCCGCCCACGACGCGCTGCGCCGTTATGACCCGGCACGGCCGATGCGCGCCTGGCTGGCACGCATTGCGATCAACAAGGCGCGCGACTGGCGGCGGCGGCGGATGGTGCGCCGCCTGATCTCCGTGGTGCTGCCGCTCGACCATGCCCTGGACGCCGCGGACGATGTCCCGTCGATCGAGACGCAGGCCGCTGACCGGCAGGAACTCGACCGAGTCGCGGCGGCGCTCGCGACCTTGCCGGGCAATCTGCGCGAAGTGCTGGTGCTGCGCACGATCGAGGGCCTGAACCAGGCCGAGACCGCCGGTATCCTCGCGATCAGCGAGAAGGCGGTCGAGACGCGCCTCTACCGCGCACGGCAGAAGCTCGCGGATCGGCTTGGCGACACGGCCTGACCCTACCGGACTATCTGCCCGGTTTTTTCGAGGGCTGGCCGAAGGGCCCGCGTATCTTCCATGACCCATCCACCCGCAGGACCTGAAATGACCGCATTGATCGACCGCCGGACCCTTTTGCGCGGCGGTGCCGCCCTGGGCGGGACGGCAGCCCTCGCCCCCTGGTTTCCGGCCTGGGCGCAGCCGGTATCGGCCGGCATCGTGCGGCCGCTGCCGACCGTGTCCGGCGACGACATCCATTTGCGCATCGCTCACCAGATGCTGACGATCGACGGCCGGACAAGCCACGCCATCGGCGTCAACGGCACCGTGCCCGCCCCGCTCATCCGCCTGCGCGAGGGCCAGACCGTCCGTCTGCATGTCGAGAACGCGCTCGACGAGGACAGCTCGATCCACTGGCACGGGCTCATCCTGCCGTTCCAGATGGACGGCGTCCCTGGGGTCAGCTTTCCCGGCATCAGGCCCCGCTCGACCTTCACCTATGAATTCCCGGTCAGGCAGGCCGGCACCTATTGGTATCACAGCCATTCAGGGCTGCAGGAACAGCTCGGCCATTACGGCCCGATCGTCATCGATCCGGCGGGGGAGGACCCGATCCGGTCGGATCGCGAACATGTCGTCCTGCTGTCCGACCACAGCCAGCTTCACCCCCATATGATCTTCAAGAAGCTCAAGCTTCAGGGCGGCTATTTCAACTACCAGAAGCAGACGCTCGCCGGCCTCCTCACCGGCAAGGACCAGCCGCTCAAGGATCGCCTGGCCTGGGGCGGCATGCGCATGGACTCGACCGACGTCTCCGACGTGACGGGCTCGACCTATTCCTACCTGGTCAACGGCCACGGCCCGCAGGACAACTGGACCGGCCTGTTCACGCCGGGCGAGCGCGTGCGGCTGCGTATCATCAACGCCTCGGCAATGACGACCTTCAACGTCCGCATTCCCGGCCTCAGGCTGACCGTGGTTCAGGCCGACGGCCTGAACGTCCGCCCGGTGACCGTCGACGAGATCCAGGTCGCCGTCGCAGAGACCTATGACGTCATCGTCGAGCCCGTCGACGACCGTGCTTACACGCTGGTCGGCGAGACCGTCGATCGCTCGGGCATGGCCCGCGCCACGCTGGCCCCCCGCGCGGGAATGGCCGCCGAGGTCCCGCCCCTGCGCAAGCGCCCCGTCGCCACCATGAAGGACATGGGCATGGATATGGGCGGGGATATGGGTGGGGGCGACATGGCGGCGATGCCCGGCATGGACCACGGCGCGTCACCCGCCCCGGCCCCAGCCTGTGCACCCGAACATGCCGCGATGGGCCATTGCACGCCCGCGGCTCCCGCGGGAGCACCTGTGGTCGACCATGCCGCCATGGGCCACGGTGCGGCCGGATCGGGCGGCATGAAGCATTCGATGCGTGATTTCTCCAACGCGCCCGGGGTCAGCAAGACGCCGACCGTCCAGACCATCTCGCCGATGCCCGTCGATCGCACCGGGGAGCCTGGCCAGGGCCTGGTCAATGTCGGCCACAAGGTGCTGGTCTATCGCGACCTGGTCGCGGTGGATCGCAACCCCGATGTCCGCGCGCCCGATCGCGCGATGCAGATCCACCTCACCGGCAACATGGAACGCTATATGTGGGCGTTCGACGGCCAGAAGCTGAACGAGGTGAAGCACCCGATCCCGTTCCTGAAGGACGAGCGGGTCCGGGTCACGTTGGTCAACGATACGATGATGGGCCACCCGATCCATCTCCACGGGCATTTCTTCGAACTGGTCACCGGGCACGGCGAATACGCCCCGCGCAAGCACACCGTGCAGGTTCAGCCCGGCGGCACCGTGACCTTCGATGTCACCACCGACGCCGTCGGCGACTGGGCGTTCCACTGCCACCTGCTCTACCACATGCATGCCGGCATGATGCAGGTCGTGACCGTTCGGCCGCGCGGGGGAGACCAGGCATGAACCCGCTCCTGCTCCTCGCGACCGCCTCGGCGATCGCCCTCGCCCCTCCCGCGGCGGCGCAGACCATGGATCATTCGAGCATGCCGGGCATGGCCATGCCGGCCCAGGTTAAGCCGAAGGCGAAACCGGCGACGCGGTCCGGGAAACCAAAGGCGAAGCCCGTCAGCAAAGCGGCCCGTAAACCCATCGTGCCCATCGCTACGCCCGATTGTCCGCCCGAGCACGCGGCGATGGGGCATTGCACCCCCGCCGGATCGACCCCGCCAGCACCAACGCCGACCGATCCCCATGCCGGCCACGACATGTCCTCGATGCCCGGCATGAACCAGCCCGCCGCGCCGGCGACGCCGGTCGCCACCGACCCCGATTGCCCACCCGAACATGCAGCAATGGGTCATTGCACGCCGGCCGCCCCCTCGACTCCCTCTCCCGCCGGCCAGGACATGGTGTCGACGCCGGGCATGGAACAGGCAGCGCCGGGCCATGGCGCGAGCGGCACCGCCCTCCCCCCTGGCAACGCCCCCGCGCCGGCCGCCCCTTCGGCTGACTATGCCGATCGCATCTGGGGCACGGACTCGATGCGCGGCGCGCGGGATACGGTGCGCCGCGAACATGGCGGCGCCACCTTCTCGCAGATCATGTTCAACCTCGCCGAATATCAGGCAAACAAGGGCCGCAACGGCTTCCGCTGGGATGCCGAGGGCTGGTTCGGCGGCGACATCGACCGCCTCGTCGTCAAGTCGGAAGGATCAGGCAGCTTCGGCGAGGGCGTCGGGCATGCCGAGGTCCAGGCGCTCTACAGCCGCGCGGTCGGCCCCTATTTCAACCTCCAGGCCGGTATCCGCCACGACATCCGGCCCGATCCGTCGCGCACCTATGCGACCATCGGCGTCGAGGGGCTCGCCCCTTATTGGTTCGAGGTCGAGGGCGCGCTGTTCCTCTCGAACAAGGGCGACCTGCTCGGGCGGGTCGAGGGCTATTATGATCAGCGCATCACCCAGCGCCTGATCCTTCAGCCCCGCGCCGAGATCAACCTGGCGGCGCAGGACGTGCCGGAAAACGGCATCGGCGCCGGCGTGTCGGACATCGAGCTTGGCCTCAGGCTCCGTTACGAACTCGCGCGCGAATTTGCCCCCTATGTCGGCGTCTCCTGGGACCGCAGTCTCGGCCGTACCGCCGATTTCGCCCGCGCCGCCGGGGAACGTCCGTCCTCGACCAGCTTCGTGGCCGGCGTGCGCGCCTGGTTCTGACGGCACCGGGTGGAAGCATCCCTTGGAAGGAGACATGCAATGAAGTCGATCCGAATGCTGGCGACCGCCCTTGCCCTCGCGATCCCTGCGGCGGCGATGGCTGCGGGCCCGATCGTCGTCCACCGCGACCCGGGCTGCGGCTGCTGCGAGAAATGGGCCGCGCAGGCCAGGGCTGAATTCAAGCGCCAGATGCGCATGGTCGACGACGCCAACCGCGCGACGCTGTCGGCGCGGTACGGCATCCCCGCGCAGTTCGTGTCATGCCACACAGCGATCGTCGACGGCATGGCGTTCGAGGGCCATGTCCCGATCGCCGAGATGAAGCGAGTCCTCGCCCAGCGCCCGCGCGGCGTCGCCGGGCTTGCGGTCGCCGGCATGCCGATCGGCTCGGCCGGGATGGAAGTGCCGGGCACGGCGCCACAGGCCTATAGCGTCATGGCCTTCGGGCCGGCGGGGCAGAAAGTCTATTCCCGACGCATCGGCGCAAAATAACCCGGTCTCGGTGCGCCCGCCGGCGTGCCGGCGGCGCCCCTTATTTCTCGCGTCGCCGCTCGGCGATGTAACGGTCGACCTGCTCCTCGAGAACGTCGAGCGGCAGGGCCCCCTGGCTCAGTACCGCCTCGTGGAAATCGCGGATGTCGAAGCGTGAGCCAAGCACCGTCTCGGCGCGCTTGCGCAATTCGGCGATCCTGAGCTGGCCGACCATGTAGCTCGTCGCCTGTCCAGGCCAGTTGAAATAGCGGTCGACCTCTCTGGCAATGTCGGTGTCGGAGACGGAACTGTTCGCGTGGAAATAGGCGATCGCCTGCTCGCGCGTCCAGCGCTTGGCATGGATGCCGGTGTCGAGCACCAGCCGGATCGCCCGCCACCCCTGCAGGGACAGCATGCCGAACCGCGAATAGGGGTCCTTGTAGACGCCCATCTCGTCCGCCAGCCGCTCCGAATAAAGGCCCCAGCCTTCCATATAGGCGCCGTAGCCGCCGAACTTGCGGAACTTCGGGATGCCGGCCAGTTCCTGCTGGCGCGCGATCTGGAAATGATGGCCGGGCGCGCCCTCATGGCTCGCGATCGCCGCGACCTGCACCTTCTGCGACTGGTTCATGTCGACCAGGTTGACGTAATAGATGCCTGGCCGCGATCCGTCGGCCGAGGGCTGGTTGTAGAAGGCGGTCGGCGCGGTCGCCTCGCGCCATTTCTCCACCGCGCGCACCTCGAGCGGCGCCTTGGGCAAGGTGCGGAAGAAGCGCGGCGCCACCACCATCACTGACGCGATCACCGCGCGGGCATCGCTCAGATAGTGCTCGCGGCCTGCATCGGTGTTCGGATATTTGAACTGCGGGTCAGTGCGGATATGGTCGAAGAACTGCTCGAGCGTGCCGTCGAAACCGACCTGCCGCTTGATCGCCTCCATCTCCTGCCTGATCGCGGCGACCTGGCGCAGGCCGATCTCGTGGATCTGGTCGGCGGTCAGGCTGGTGCTGGTCGAGGCCTTGAGCCGATCGGCATAATAGGCCGCGCCGTTCGGCAGGCTCCACGCCCCGAAATTGCCCTTCGACTGCGGTTCGATCTCGTCGAGCGCAGCGATCAGCACGTCATAGCCATGGCGGAACGGCCCCGTCAGCGCGACGCGGGCATCGGCGAGCAGCCTCGCCTTGACCTCGGCCGGCGCGTTCAGGGCGGCGACCTTCTTGGAAAAGTCGGCCATCAGCGTCGAATCCGGGCCGGTGTCGAACGGCGCGCCGGTGATGATCTTGCGGGCGTCATTTCGCGCCGGCGCGAAATTCACCTTGTTCGGCACGATGCCGGCGGCCGCCTGCTCGCGCATGGTCGCCACGACCTCGCCCATCACCCGATCGGTATCGCGCAGCCGCGCGATATAGGCTTCGGCGTCCGGGACATTGTCGATCTTGTGGTTGTTGATCAGCAGGACCGGAATCTCGCCCGCCGGGCTGCCGTTGGTCGATACGGGAAAACGGAGGTTGCGGAACTGGAACTCCTCGCGGCCACGCGCTGCCTCATATTCGAACAGGCGATAGCTGACGCGCGCGCTCTCGCTAAGCTGGTCGGGGCGGAAACGGGCATGCATGTCCTTCAGCTGCCGCTCGGTCAGCGCCAGCTGTCGCACCGCCGCGGCGTCGGTATAGTCGTCAAGCCGGCCGTAGTCGGTCTTGAAGCCGAGCTGGGTCTGCCGTTCCGGGCTGAGCGCCACCTGCTCGTCGAACGCATGATCGAGGAACTCGAGCAGCGCCGCATCCTTGACCCCGGCTTTCGCGGCCGGCGCCGGCGCGGGAGCGGCGGCCTGGACGAGCGGCGTGGTCGAAAGCAGCAACAAGGCGAGAACGGTGCGCATCTAAGTCTCCTGGAGAACGCGTGCTTGTCGCGCGCCGCCTCGCCCGATGCAATGGCCGCCCCGCTGAATGCAATTCGCATAGGGCAGTCATTCATCCGATCACCGTAAGGGATTTATTGAACAGGCCGCCCACTATTCCGCCGACCGTGTAGGGTCGCGCAAATCGACGGTCACCCAGGTCTGAGAAACGATATTCGCATCGCCCGAGCGGGTTGCCATAGCCCCTCCCTTTTGGGTCATCTCACGTAGCGGCAAGGCTATGTTGGGTTGAAGAACGGATCGCTATAGATCGGTGTGGCCCGGTCGCGGCAGGTCCGGTCACCCTGGAACCGGCGGCGAGCATCGGGAGAACCTAAGGTCGCATGAACCCGGACACGTTCGCCACCTCAGTCACCCGGCGGTTCAGATCGCCAGGAATTCGCACGATTTTCGCACAAACGCCGAGCGACCCAATCGCGATCTCGCGGATCGTCACACCTGCTGTATTCACCGAGCGCCTGCCTGCCGAGGCGGCGTATTCGGTCCATGTACAAATGGGGCCGGTCAATACCGGTGAAATGTATATCGATGACCGGCCTGCCGGGCTCGAACCTCAACACCGCGGCTTCGTGAGATTGCTCGACATGCGCAGCGAGCCCTGGGCGCGGATCGACGACAATGCCGATTTCATTCGTTTCCAACTGAGCCAGCGTACACTCGACGATCTGGCTTATGAACGAGGCGAACGCCCCCTCTCGCTCTTGCGGCCGCGGCTCAACATCCAGGATGCAGTCCTGCACAATCTGTGCGCAGCCCTGCTTGCGCGGTTCGACACATACGGTGCATCGGATTCTCTGTTCATCGATCATGTCGGGCTCGCGTTCCATGCCCATGTCGTCGGCACCTATGCCGGCCGGGGGCAGGCTCTACGGCAGCGAGGCGGCCTCGCGCCATGGCAACTCCGGCGCGCCCGCGACCTCATGATGGCCGATTGGGGAAGGAGGCTGACGATCCGCGATCTCGCCGAGGCGTGCGGATTGTCGGTCAGCTATTTCGCCAGGGCGTTTCGCGAAACGACGGGGATGCCGCCACACCAATGGCTGATGGACGAACGGTTGAAGCACGCGACCCGGTTGCTGCTCAATACAGACCTGTCGTTGACCGAGATCGCGCTCAGCTGCGGTTTCAGCGACCAGAGCCACATGACGCGGGTCTTCAGACAAAAGGAACAGCACACGCCGGCGGAATGGCGCCGGAGCAATGCGCGATGAGCCTTTTATGCAAATATTTGCATAAATTTGCGGTGAGTGGGCGGCTTGCCAACCGGTCGCTTCCATCGGATTCGCAAGACGAATATCCAAAAATGGACATGCTGGTACAGGATTTCGGGATGGCGCAATGCAAAGAAGGCGATGCCGGCGCTTCCCAATCTTCCTGACAAGGAATATCAACGATGTCGAACGCGAAGAAGCATCTCCGGCGTATCGGACTTGCGGTTGCGCTGTTTTGTGCGACCGAACTGCCCTTTCAGGCCATCGCACTTCCTGCCCGTCCGCAAGCCGCCAGGACGCAGGTCAAGAACATCATCCTCGTTCATGGTGCATGGGCCGACGGGTCGAGCTGGTCCCGGCTGATCCCGTTGCTGCTCGCCAAGGGCTACAACGTTACGGCGGTTCAATTGCCGCTTACCTCACTCGCCGACGATGCCGCCACGGTGAAGCGTGCTATCGCGCTGGCGGACGGCTCGGTGATTCTGGTTGGTCACTCCTATGGCGGCGCGGTCATTACCGAGGCCGGCAATGATCCCAAGGTCGTCGGCCTTGTCTATGTCGCGGCTTTTGCGCCCGACGCCGGTCAATCGGCCGGCTCTTTGAGTGCCTCTGCTCCGCCGCCACCGATGGGTAGCGAAGCCAGACCCGACGCGGAAGGTTTCCTCAAGCTGACGAGGACCGGCGTGTTTGACGACTTTGCGCAGGATGTAAGCCCGGCGCTGAAGGCGCAACTCTTCGCCGCTCAGGCACCGACCAACGTCAAGTCGCTCGGGGGCAACATCACCGTTGCCGCGTGGCGCACCAGACCGTCATGGTACGTCGTCGCAAGCAACGATCGAGCGATCCAGCCGAGCCTCGAAGCGGCGATGGCAAAAAAAATCAAGGCCACGACCACGACGATCGCCGCCAGCCACGTCGCGATGCTCTCGCATCCTGCGGAAGTCGCAGCGGTTGTGGAGAAAGCAGCCGCCGGCGCCAACTGACCTCCGCGAGGCCGGCCTGGCCGGCCTTTGCTCGTGCGCGATAAATCCGACACCCGGATCGAGGAACAGGGAGCGCGATCCGGGGTCGATCAGAAGGAAGTATCCAGTGACGAAAGCGAAAAGCGTAATTCTCGTCCACGGCGCGTGGGCGGACGGCTCCAGCTGGGCCAAAGTCATCCCGCTGCTTACCGCGCGGGGCGTCAAGGTGACGGCCATCCAGATGCCACTCACCGGTTTCGCTGACGACATCGCCTCGCTCCGCCGGGCGCTTGCCCTGTCCGAGGGGCCAGTTGTCCTTGCGGGACATTCCTATGGGGGCGCCGTGATCACCGAAGCGGGCACCGACGAAAAGGTCAGTGGCCTTGTGTATATTGCCGCGTTCGCGCCCGACGCCGGTGAGTCTGCGGGCTCGCTCGCCCAGACTGTTCCGCCGCCGCCGATGGCGGCCGAAGTGCAGCCCGACGAGAACGGGTTCCTCAAGATTTCCGAGAATGGCATCCGAACCGGGTTTGCACAGGACCTGACCCCGGCCGAGCAGGAGATCCTGTTCGCGGCGCAAGGACCGACCGCGATCGCGTCGCTAGCCGGGGCTGTCTCGATCCCGGCATGGAGGTCAAAGCCGGTTTGGTACATGGTGGCGAGCGAAGATCGCGCGATCCAGCCTGATCTCGAGCGGACCATGGCAAAGCGGATGCAGGCCACCGTTGTAGAAGTGCCGGCGAGCCACGTTGCAATGCTCGCCAATCCCGCGGCGACAGCCGAGTTGATTGCACAGGCGCTTTGAATGAGGGGATGCGGCCAGGCACGACCAGCGGACCCTTTTTCGGGTGATTGCCTCGGTGCCCGGTCGCGGCCCCGTCGATCGAGCCTGGCAGCGGAGAGCGGCCCGCCGCCAGGCAGCGGTATGTGATGGAGGCCGCACGCGCCGATCTTGGCAACCTCAGCGCCTCGATCGCGCAGCGGTTCCGTACGCAACAGGCGACTACACTGTTCGCCCGCCTGACAGCCGATGAACCGATTTCCATTTCGCGCATCGTCTCGCCGCCCGTCCGTACCGATCCCCAGCAACCGTTTGACGGTTACACCATCCCGATATGCATGGCGCCGTTTGCGCGCGGCGAGATATGGATAGAGAACAGGCGTCACGACCTCCAGCCGATCCCCGCGGGAGGCATCTGCATCGTCAATCTCGAATCGAGCCCCTGGGGCGTTCATCACGATACGATGGACGTGGTCCGCTTCCAGATTCCGCGGCGGACGATCGACGAACTCGCATATGATCGCGGCGAGAAGCCGATCGGGCGCATCAGAACGATTTTAGGAGAGCATGATCCCGTTTTCGAAGGCCTGAGCCGCGCGCTTGTCGCCAAGATCGCGCTATACGGCGCGCACGACCGGCTGTTCATCGACAATGTTGCCCTTGCCTTCCACGCCCATCTGGTCCGGACCTACGCACACGCCAGCGACGCCGAATATTTTCGAGGCGGCCTCGCACCCTGGCAGGTGCGGCGCGCCTGCGACCTGATGATGGCGAACCTTGCCGGGGAAGCGTGCGTCGCAGATCTGGCGGCGGCCTGCCAATTGTCGGTCAGCTACTTCTCGCGTGCCTTTCGCATGACGCTGGGCATCTCTCCGCACAAGTGGCTGATGAACCAGCGAGTGCGCTGCGCGCGCGATCTCCTTGCCGGCACCGAGATGACCCTTCCCCAGATAGCGCTTGCCTGCGGTTTTACCGACCAAAGCCACCTCACCCGTGTGTTCGTCCGCAAGGAGGGACACACGCCCGGCCGCTGGCGACGGATCAGACGAGGTGGAATATCAGCCGACTCCATCGGAGCGATCTTTTGAACTGATCGCAGTGTGGCCGTCAGCAACGCGCGCCAGTTTCAGCCAGACAGACGCTGCGGAAGCTCTCCCGAAAGCAACCTTCGTTCATCGATTGGCCGCCGACAAAAATGGGTACTGCCTCTAGCCAACGCGGACTGCAGATTGTTGACGATCGTTTCACTCGAGCTTCCAATGTGAGATGTAGCCTGGAGGAGGATGTGAAACATGGCCGATTCGCAATTGTCCCTAGAACAAATTAGAGAATACTGGGCCAATCTAGCTCAATCGTTCGAGAATAGCATGCCTGGCTATATTTGCTTGTCGGCGAAAGCGGTAAGCGTCCCGCGAGGCTATGAGGTTATGTCGGATAAGAGCCTGGCCACAGCTCGGTCTGCATATGCCAAAAACCTTGAACCTAGCGAGACTCCGGTTCTATTGCACGAGTATATATCTTGGCTCGGCCTTGGCTCCATTAAGCAAGGTTACCTGATCACAGATAGAGCAATCTACAGTTTATACGAAGGCGTGACCCGCAAGTACGAATTTCATAAAATATCGGATATCACGATCTCGGACATGATCCTGTACATCAATGGAACGAAGTTCGCCTTCGTGGGCAGTTCGAGTGGTGTTGCGATCGTCAAGGATTTTCTATCGCGCCTCGCTGGTTTAAATTCCAAGAATGTACAAACTTTTGCGATGGATCAGAGGGCGTCCGAGCACTGCGACATTGCAGGTATTAGAGCGGAGATCGGTCCAGATGAACCCATCCAGTCGATACTGAGGCGGCGAGATGATGTTTTAGAGGATGGCCACAAAGTTAGACATTATGAGTGCATCCTCATTATGAGAGATACTCTAATTTCTACCAAGAAATTCACAGGAATTCTTGCTCAGGGGAGTAGCTTCAAGGTCCTTCCGAAGTCCAATTTCACAAAAATACGAATCATTAGCCGATACGAACATCCTCATATCCATTCCCACACGCCGCACGCGGTTTCGCACATGATCAAGGATGCATCCACCGGCAACATTTTAACAGCCGCTGCCTCTG
This sequence comes from Sphingomonas sp. QA11, assembly GCF_028473665.1. Classification (GTDB taxonomy): domain Bacteria; phylum Pseudomonadota; class Alphaproteobacteria; order Sphingomonadales; family Sphingomonadaceae; genus Sphingomonas; species Sphingomonas phytovorans. The sequence goes on from NZ_CP098774.1 coordinate 2,697,518, forward strand.
TGGCGGCAGATATCAATCAACACTATAATCCGCCCGCTGGAAAACTGGTCTTCGATGTCTATGCGGAAACTCCCCGCGCGTTGGATGAAGGTGCAGGATATGCCGAACGTCACCGCGTGTTCTATGGTATAGATCCAAGTCGCGAGGAATATATCATCGATTTTCTCAATAGCCTTGGTCTTCCAGTCGAGAAGAGTGGCAAGTCACCATATTAGTGTGGCTTGTGAAGCACCCGATGAACGTCGACCCGCGGTTTGCCATGACTCTTGGGAAAGTATGGCCGCAGCCGCACCAGCTGCTCATCCGTTAGCTATTACAGGTCGCTCATCTCCAGTCTCTTCGTAGAGCCTGAATCGGATCGCGCCTCGAACAACAATGGGTCTCGACTCTAGCCGATGTGAGCATCCGCAGAGAGTCTCTGCGAATACTGAAGCTGACTGAACGAAGGGCAGCTTTCCGAAGTTCGCTCCCCGAAACCCGCACGTCACTAAACGGCCCAATCCAAGCCAAAAACGGAAGCTCAACAAATGGCAGAAGTTGGGTGAGCCGGGAGAGGCATGAACGTCGCTCTACGAGCCCTTCCACAGCGAAACACTGGGCAGCTTATGTCAGAACAGCGGTGCCGCCATCGTCAGGAGGTTGTCGACGAAGCGGCGTGGCAGCGACCGCTCCGCCAAGCAGTCGCGATCGATCTCAATTGATTCGGCGAGCCAGCGCTGCTGGTGCTCGCGTACCTCGGTCGCGAGGGTGGCGGATTCGAACAGCACATTGTTCTCGAAGTTGAGGTCGAGACTGCGGCGATCCATATTGGCCGAGCCGACAAGCGCCAGCACATCGTCGACGACCAGTGTCTTCGCATGCAACAGGCCGCCGCGAAACTCATGGATATGGGCGCCTGCCCGGGCCAGAACGGGATAATAAGCGCGGCTGATGGCGCCGACGATGCGACTGTCGTTCCGCTGGGGGAAGATGATGGTCAGCCGCACACCGCGTCGCGCGGCGGCGATGATCGCGTTGAGCAGCGGTGGGTCGGGTGCGAAGTAAGGGGTCGTGATCACCGCTTGCTTGCGCGCGGCGGCTAGGACGGCGACGAAGATGTTTGTCATCGTTGCATGAGGCGACAAGGGCCCGGTTCCGACCGCGATCGCTGGAAATCCGTTCGGGAGGGCTTCCGGGATATCCATGGCCAGCGCTGCCCGCATGTCTTCACCGGTCTCCGCCATCCAGGCCGAGGCGAAGATCAGTTCGGCCTGCCGGGCGACGGGCCCTTGGTAGCGAACGATGATGTCGACCCACGGCGCAAATTTGCGCTTCGGGAGAAAGGCCGGATCAGCGCAGTTCTGACTGCCGCACCAGGTTATCCGGCCATCGATCACGATAATTTTGCGATGGTTGCGCAGATCAATGCGGTGGCCAGCGAGGAAGCCCAGACCGAGCGGGGCCGGTAGCGACGCATACAGGCGAGCCCCCGCCTCACGCATCTTTTTCCACTGATGCGACCGGATCAACGCGCGCGAGCCGATGGCGTCGGCGACGATGCGGCATATGATTCCGCGCCTGGCCGCGCGGCAGACCGCGTCAACGACCTTCGTGCCGTTGTGATCGCCCAGCCATATATAGAAGGACAGGTGGACGGTGTGCGTGGCGGCGTCGATATCCGCCACGATTGCGGTGATCGCCGCATCGGCCCCGGATGCGACCTCCGCCATATTGCCGATCGACACTGACCATTGGCTCGCCGCTTCACAAGTGCGAAAGGCACTCTCGCTCGTAGGAGATAGCGTATTGCCCACCGCCTGCGGAGCGTAGGGCAGCAGTGCTTCATAAGCGTCGCGCGCCCGTCGGTGAAACGCGGCGGAAATCCACGGCTCACCGAACAGCAGGTACAGGATCGTACCGACACCCGGCAATGCGAGAAGGAGAAGAAGCCACGCCGCTCGCGCATAAGCGTCGCGTCCGTCCAGCAGGATCGCGCGGAAGATAACGCCGAGGTGGACGGCAGCCAGCATCAGCCATATCGTCATGTTGAGGCCGCTCATGCGTCATCCTGATTTATTGGCGCCAGCCAAGGTAACCAGCGTAGCGATACGCACCGGAACACACACGTCATTCCGCTACGCGACAGATACCGCCCTCGGAAGGTCACCCGCACTATCGGCTCTCGATTCACACTTCCGCTCCGCCATGTCACGCAGCCGCCATGGACAATCCGGCCCCCTCAAGACCCGATCCCGGCACAATGTTGAATCAAGCAGGGGCGATTCCCATGCGGATTCGCGGCGCGCAGGGGAAAGTTTTGCGGAATAATAGCGCAGTTTTCCGCTGTTATGGCGTAACAGGGAAAACATATGTCAGGCCGTTGAAATCGCGCGGAAATAACCGGACGAAAATCCAACATAACAGCGGAAGAAAAAACGAAAGCGGGAAAATCGGGACGGACGGCGGGTGGCGCCGCGGCAAAGCCGCGTCGTCGAACGACTCGGTCGAGGACAAGCTCGACCGGTCGCCGGCCGGCGACGACACCATGCGCGTCCAGCTCGGCGATTGCTGCGCAATCCCCTCCCTGGCCTTACGCGTCGTCGCCCATCCTCAGGGCGGCAATGAACGCCTCCTGCGGAATGCTCACCGAGCCATATTCCCGCATCCGCTTCTTGCCCTCTTTCTGCTTGTCGAGCAGCTTGCGCTTGCGGCTCGCGTCGCCGCCATAGCATTTCGCGGTCACGTCCTTGCGCATCGCCGCGATCGTCTCGCGCGCAATCACCTTGCCGCCGATCGCGGCCTGGATCGGGATCTTGAACAAATGGCGGGGAATCAGGTCCTTCAGCCGCTCGCACATGCCGCGACCGCGCGCCTCGGCGGTGCCGCGGTGGACGATCATGCTCAGCGCGTCGACCGGCTCGTTGTTCACCAGGATGCCCATCTTGACCAGGTCGCCCTCGCGATAGCCGATCTGGTGATAGTCGAAGCTGGCATAGCCCCGGCTGATGCTCTTCAGCCGGTCGTAGAAATCGAACACCACCTCGTTGAGCGGCAGTTCATAGGTCGCCTGCGCTCGACCGCCGACATAGGTCAGGTTCTTCTGGATGCCGCGCCGGTCCTGGCACAGCTTCAGGATCGATCCGAGATATTCGTCGGGCACATAGATCACCGCCTCGATCCACGGCTCGGCGATGCTCTCGATCTTGTTGGGATCGGGCATGTCGGCCGGGTTGTGCAGTTCGATATGCCCACCGCCATGAGTCAACTCGATCTGATAGACCACCGACGGCGCCGTGGTGATCAGGTCGAGATCATATTCGCGGGTCAGCCGCTCCTGGATGATCTCCAGATGCAGCAGCCCGAGGAACCCGCAGCGGAAACCAAAGCCAAGCGCGGCGCTGGTCTCCATCTCGAAGCTGAAGCTGGCATCGTTCAGCCGCAGCTTGGAAATGCTCTCGCGCAATTTCTCGAAGTCGTTGGCGTCGACCGGGAACAGCCCGCAGAACACCACCGGCTGCACTTCCTTGAAGCCGGGCAGCGGCTCGGCGGCGGGGCGCTTGGCATCAGTGATGGTATCGCCGACCCGGGTCTGCGCCACTTCCTTGATCTGCGCGGTGATGAAGCCGATCTCGCCCACGCCAAGCTCGGTCAGCTGCTCGATCTTGGGGCGGAAGCAGCCGACCCGGTCGACCAGATGCAGCGTGCCCGTCTGCATGAACTTGATCTGCTGGCCCTTCTTCAGCACGCCAGCCATCACGCGGATCAGGATGACGACGCCAAGATAGGGGTCGTACCAGCTGTCGATCAGCATCGCCTTCAGCGGCGCGTCGGCATCGCCCTTCGGCGGCGGAATACGGGTGACCACCGCCTCGAGCACGTCCTGGATGCCGATGCCGGACTTAGCCGAGGTAAGCACCGCATTGGACGCGTCGAGGCCGATCACCTCCTCGATCTCCGCCTTCACCTTGTCGGGGTCGGCGGCGGGCAGGTCGATCTTGTTGATAACCGGCACGATCTCATGGTCATGCTCGATCGACTGATAGACGTTCGCCAGCGTCTGCGCCTCGACGCCCTGCGCCGCGTCGACGACAAGGAGCGCGCCTTCGCACGCGGCAAGGCTGCGGCTCACCTCATAGGCGAAGTCGACATGCCCCGGCGTATCCATCAGGTTGAGCTCATACTCGATCCCGTCCTTCGCCTTGTAGGCGAGGCGTACCGTCTGGGCCTTGATCGTGATGCCGCGCTCGCGCTCGATATCCATGTTGTCGAGCACCTGCTCGGACATCTCGCGGTCGCTGAGGCCGCCCGTCGCCTGGATCAGGCGATCGGCAAGCGTCGACTTGCCATGGTCGATATGGGCGATGATCGAAAAATTGCGGATTCGGGAAAGGTCGGTTGACATGATCGGACGCGCGTTAGCAGCCGCGGCGCCGGATGCGAAGGGGGGTCTCGCTTCATGCCTCCCCGAACGCCCGGCCGCGATTTCGTCGCGGCGATCGACTCGGCGTCGACTTTCCGTCGCACATGTCTTCGCCATGTCGCAAAATCGCCTACCGCATCGGAGAGGGCTTTGGTAGAAGCCGCGCACAAACGATGCCGGCGGGGGTCCTGGCCGGGCATTTTCATGGAGGATCGCCGTCGTCCGGGCCTATCCGGGGCGGGGTTGAATTCTGGCCCTTCGAAGGCTTGAAGAATGGTGTTTGGGGAGAAAGTTCAATGCGTATTCTGATGATCGGTGTCGCGACTGTTGCGCTGGTGGCAACGGGAGCGCCGGCATTCGCCGGTGGCGGTCAGGCTCGGGCGTCGAAGACGCAGCGTACCCAGGAACAGATGATGACGGACGTGCCGCGCTGCACGCGCAAGCTCGGGACCGTCTCGGTGATGGACGGTGACGATCCCTCTGGCTGGACCCAGTTCCAGCTGGCCGCTCCGCAGAAACTGCTGAAGGTGCTGGTGCAGCGCTCGGGCTGCTTCAATCTGGTCGATCGCGGCTCCGGCCTCAGCGCTGCCCAGCGTGAGCGTGACATTGGCGGCGGCCTCGGCCTGCAGCGCCAGTCGAACGTCGGCCAGGGCCAGATCAAGGCGGCGGATTACGTGCTGGTCGCGGAGGTTCAGGCCGCCAACAGGAATTCGAGCGGCAGCGGGATCGGCGCCGGAATCGGCGGTCTGCTGGGCGGCGGCCTAGGCGGCATCGTCGGCGGCATCAGCTCGCGCAAGATGGAAGCGAACACCGTTCTCTCGCTCACCAACGTCCGCACGACCGAAACGATCTCGACGACCGATGGCTACGCGGCCAAGAACAGCCTGTCCTTCGGCGGCGGTGGCGGCGGTTTCGGCGGTGGAATCGGCGGCGGTGTCGTCGGCGGCGGCTATGACAACACCGATATCGGCCGGATCGTGACGCTCGCGTTCATCCAGGCCTATGCGAAGATGGTCACCGAGCTTGGCCTGGTGACCCCGGGCGCCGCGGGCACCGCCCAGGCCGCGCCGGCCAAGACCTATACCGCACAGGCTCCCGTCGCCCTGCGCAGCACGGCCGCCGCGAACGGCAAGGTGCTCCGCACCCTGCCGGCCGGCGCGGTGATCTATCCCACCGGCAACAAGAACGGCTTGTGGTGGGAAGTCGCCGACGAGAACGACAATGTCGGATGGGTGCTGAACACCAAGCTCGCCCCCACCGGCCAGCCTTGCGGCCAGAGCGTCACCTACAAGTGTGAATAACGGGCAGGCGTGAATAATCGGCTGGCCCCTTCGCGCCCGACGCGGCGCGAAGGGGCCTGTCCAGCATCGCGCGCTGCCGCTACGATGGCGGCAGTTCGCTTCTGGAGACGCCCGATGAAATTCGTCGCTTTCGCCCTTGCCGCTACGATACTCGCCACGGCGCCCGCCACTGCGGCGCTTCCGGTCGGCGCGAAGGCTCCCGACTTCACCACCCGCGCCGCGCTTGGCGGCAAGCAGTTCAACTTCGCGCTCAAAGCGGCCCTGCGCAAAGGCCCCGTGGTCCTCTATTTCTTCCCAGCCGCCTTCACCAAGGGCTGCACCATCGAGGCGCACGAGTTCGCGCTGGCAGCATCCGAGTTCGAGAAGAATGGCGCGACCCTGATCGGCCTCTCCGCCGATCCGATCGACAAGCTCGCGGATTTCTCCAAGGTCGAATGCCGCGAGGCCTTCCCGGTCGGCGTGGCCCAGCCGGCGACCGTCGCCGGCTATGACGTGCACATCGCCAAGGGCAAGACGATGACCAACCGCACCTCCTATGTCATCGCTCCCGACGGCAAGATCATCTTCGTCCATTCGGAGATGAGCCCCGCCGGTCACGTCACCGGCACCATGGACGCGGTCAAGGCCTGGCGCGCCAAACGCCGCGGGTAAACCGCCTGGCCTGCTTCGATTCAACTGCGCCCGCTCATCCTGCATTGGGATCACGGGAACCGCCTGAACACCCGGCCGGTTTTTCCCGATCGTCCTGGCCGGGACATCGCGTGGCGGCTTGCCCCGCCGCGCACGTCCGCTAGCATCGGGCGAAAGACAGGAGAGCGGGTCTTGCGTCATATCGCGATCATCGGTTCCGGACCGGCAGGCTATTACACCGCCGAGGCATGCCAGAAGACTTTCGGCGAGGACGTCCGCGTCGACATCATCGATCGCCTCCCCGTCCCCTATGGCCTGATCCGCACCGGCGTCGCGCCCGACCATCAGTCGATCAAGGGCGTCTCGCGCCGCTACGAAGCGGTGGCGCTGACCGACAATGTCCGCTTTGTCGGCAATGTCAGCGTCGGTCGCGACGTGACGATCGCGGAACTGGGTTCGCTGTACGATGCGGTGGTGCTGGCGACCGGCGCCCCGGCCGACAAGCCGCTTGGCGTGCCGGGAGACGATCTGCCCGGCGTGGTCGGATCGGCGGCGTTCGTCGGCTGGTACAATGGCCATCCCGACTTCGCCGGCCTCAACCCGCCGCTCCACGGGCCCGGCGCCGTGGTGGTGGGTGCCGGCAATGTCGCGCTCGACGTCGCGCGGATCCTCGCCAAGGCGGAGAGCGAGTTCACCGGATCCGACATTGTCGGCCATGCGCTCGACCATCTCGGCACCGCCACCCACGACCGGATTACCATCCTGGCCCGACGCGGGCCGCATCAGATCGCGATGACGCCGAAGGAACTAGGCGAACTCGGCCATCTCGACCGCGCCGTGCCGCATGTCAACCTGGCCGATCTGCCGCCGATCGAGGAGGATGCGGCGCTGGATCCGGGCCAGCGCAAGTCGGTCGCCCACCTCCGCGACTTCGCGACTCGGACTGACCGGAAGCAGATCGATGTTGATTTTGATTTCTATGCGATGCCGGTGCGGGTCGAGGGCGACGGCAAGGCCGAACGGATGATCGTCGAACGCACGGCGATCGACGCCGAAGGCCGCGCCTCTGGCACGGGCGAGACCTATTCGGTGCCCGCCAGCCTCGTCATCAGTTGCATCGGCTATCGCACGCCGCCGATCGACGGCGTGCCCTATGACCAGAAGCTCGGCCGCTTCGCCAATCAGGACGGGCGCATCTCGCCGGGGCTCTACGCCGTCGGCTGGGCGCGACGCGGGCCGACCGGGACGATCGGCACAAACCGTCCCGACGGCTTCCTGATCGCCGAGCATATCGCCGCCGACCAGGCTGGCGACAGCGGCAAGGCCGGACGGCCCGGCCTCGATTCGCTACTCGCTAGCCGAAACGTCGACGTCGTCACCTTCCGCGACTGGCAGAAAATCGAGGCAGCCGAGATCGCCCGTGCTCGTAACGGCGCCCCGCGGGAGAAGTTCACCAGCATCGAGGAGATGCTCGACGCACGTGGCTGAGGCCGGCTTCTTTCGCCGCGCGACGAATGTGGGGTTGATGCCCGCGAAACGCTCGGCTAAGGGCCGTCGCCTTGCCGCGCGAGACAGCGCGGCTCGATCCCTGGTCGGGGAATAGCTCAGCCTGGTAGAGCACTGCCTTCGGGAGGCAGGGGCCGGAGGTTCGAATCCTCTTTCCCCGACCAATGGGACACGCGGATTTCCGCCCTGTCACGCTCTCCGATAGACAAGGATCGAAGGTTCGGTCCGAACCTCGTCGGCTGAATTGAATGCGTCCGCGACCACGCCGGGCACCCCCTGACTGTCCGCCGGCGTCCCGTGGGTTGAGCTCGACTGGAAATCCGCGAACAACGGTTGAGACCATGCCGGGCCAATCCCCTTTGGAATAGTTCGCGCTATCCGCGGTGAAGATAGTCAGGGCAATCCATCATCGTGTCATCGACTATTTTCAGGGTCATTGTTGCGTGACCGTAACGTCTATGACGTCTGTAGAACAAAAATATGGGTGCGAGCTTTCCGCGACCTCGCCGAAAGATCGGACATGACCGGAGGACAACGGCTTACACGCCCGAAGACCATGGCAACGAACAGCTGATCTGCGTAGACGGCGATTGCCCCACATTGTTGCCCACAGGCAACAGTAGCACGCGATAATACGGCATGAAGCGATACAATCCCAAAACGGCCCTATCGGTACTTGACCTTGGCACATGCAGGGATAGCCTCGGCTCATCTAGATAAAACGCTTATATTTCTTATACAAATGGGGGATTACAGGATGGATTCTTGCGTCTCGCGCGCGCGGAAGCGCGCATTCTTGCTCGCCACCGCCGCAACAATCTCGATCGTCATCGGCAACAGCGCACGGGCGCAGGAACACCCTACCGACATGATCCTCGAAGCGCAGGACAACAGGGTTTCAGCGTCCATCATTGACCCTAACATCGTCATCGCCCCGCCTGGCACGTCGGTCACCGATCGCGACCCGGTGAACGTTACCGGTGTCGGCCAAATGATCATCGACCAGAAGAATGGCTTTATCGGCTTGTGCACGGGCACGCTGATCAATCCGCGTACCGTCATCTTCGCGGCGCACTGCGTGAACGAAAGTCCGGCCGGCACGGCGCAGGATCCCTGGGGCTACGGCACCGGGGCCGGCCAGTTACCGATCGGCTTCGGCTTCCAGGCCAACAACAATGTCGCGGGCAATTCGGCCTTCGGCCACTGGCTCAACGGTACCGCCGGGGGCGCGAAGTATCTGACGTCGATTTCCGAGTATATGTATAACGTCAACCAGGTGCAGTATAACCCGCACTCGCTTGATCTCGGACTCGCGAACAATTTCATTCAGGGCGACGTCGCGGTGGCGTCGCTCGATACACCCGCGGCCAACGTGCCGACTTGGGCGCTGCTTTTCTCTGCACTTCCCGCACCGGCCTCCATCAACGACACCACCGGCACCGGCTATCACGTCGTGATCAACGGCTATGGCAATACCGGTACTGCGACGTCGGGCAGCAATGTCGGCGTCGACTATCGCCGCCGTGTGGCCGAGAATTATCTGGGCCTGCTTGGCTCGCTGGACGACATCGACATCGGCCTGTTCGGTATCACGCCGCGCGGCCGCCCGCAGAATCTGTATCAGATCGATTTCGACAGCGCCGGTCATTCCAACCAGTTCGATTTCAATATCTTCAAGGACAACGCGCTGCCCAAGGAAGGGATCACTGGTCCCGGCGATTCGGGCGGGCCGCTGATTCTGGATCAGGCCTATGCCAAGCAACTGGTGATCGCGGTGCTGTCTGGCGGCACGCGCTACTTCGCGCAGCAGCCTTCGGGCAGTTACGGCACGAGCGCCTTCTATCAACCGCTCTATCTGTTCTGGGACTATATCGCCGCCGCCAACCCCTATCGCTATGTCAGCGCTGTCGCCGGTGACGGCGCCTGGACCGACCCAACTCACTGGGTCACCACGGTCGACCCCGCCTACAATGTCCTCGTCAACGGCAAGCTGGTGAACGGCGTACCGACAGCCCCAGGCGACGGCATCGCCGGCACCTCCGGCAAATTCGGCCAGATTTGCGATCAGGAACCTGCCTTCCAGTATGACGTATGTTATGACGTGAAGACCGGCGTCTACTACGATCATGGCGTTCCGCAGGGGAGTAGCGACTCAACCCCGACCGGCACACAGACGGCGGATGCGACCAGGATTGCCGATACGACCAATGACGGCACGCGGGCTACCAAGTCCTCGATAGAAGAAGCCCAGAATGGCAGTCAGGCAACCGGGGCCGTGCAGGCTGCGGCCGTCCTCCCCGCCGCCACCCTGGCCAATGGCCTGCCCGGCGCGAGCAATTTCGTACCGAACAATGTTAATCCGAACGCGGCCAGCCACACCAACGCCCGCTATTTCGACGTGACATTGTCCGCCGCAGGAACGACCACGTTAAGCTCCGCCGTCACGGTGGATCGCTTCACCATGAACGGCCCCGCCGCCAAGCTGAATGTCGCGTCCGGCGGCTCGCTGACCAGCCTGATTAACATCAATCATTTCGACGGCCTGGTCACCAACAATGGCACGATCACGACGATCGGCGATTACCTGCTGCTCAGTGGCGGTATCACCGGCTCGGGCCGTTTCAACACGCCGTTCTTCACAAGCGTGTCGGGCACGATCGCGCCGGGGACGATCGGCACCACCGGCACCATCACCATCGGCGGCAACCTGATCCTCGCGTCCGGCAACCATTATCTGGTCGACCTCGGCCCGAACGGCGTGTCGGACAAGATCGTGGTGGTCCCGAACGGTTCCAGCACGGGGACCGCCAGCCTCGGCGGGTTCATCGGGTTCGCGCCGGCTACCGGCTACACCATCCGCGCGGGCGATACCTATACGGTCCTGACGACCACGGCACCGATCGACGGCACCACCAAATTCATCGATCCGGCACCGCTCAGCGCGATCCTGACACCGCGCCTCACCTATCAGGCAACCTCGGTGTCGGTCACCATCGATGCCGGTCTCTACGCCAATGTCGTGGGCAACACGCCGGTGCAGCAGGCTTATGCGAGGCTGCTCGACCAGGATCGTATCGTCTATAACCGGCTCACCGATCTCTATGGCATCCTGGACATGCAGAATGCCGCGACGATCCGTTCGACGCTCGAGGGCCTAGCCCCACGCGCCGAGACGACTCGTCGGGCGCTGGGCACTGCCTCGGTCGACAATATGGGCCGCTTCTACCGCGACCGCCTCGCCTCGCTCGATCCCGGCAGCCTTGGGGGCACCGTCGCGATGATCGGCAAACCGTTCCAGATCGCCGCGCTTGCCTCGTCTGGCATGCCTGGCACGCCAGAGGTCCGCAGCGACGCCGGGGAAGGCATGGTCGCACAGGAAGGCAGACTGCCCGAAACGATGAGCGCGTTCGTGGCCGGCGGCTATATCGACGGCAACAGCAGCTCGATGCCAACGGCGGTCCCGGTGACAGGCCGTGATCAGTTCCACGGCTTCTTCGTGGCGACGGGTCTCGAAACCGAAATCGGCTCCCGCGGTCTGCTGGGCTTCTCCCTTGCCTATACCGACCTTGACGGCGCGCCGTCGCTGGCCAGCCAACAAGCGAGCAGCACGCTGTACCAGGGCACGCTGTACGGCAAGATCAAGACGACCAGCGGCGCATTCATCGACGCTACGTTCAGCGCCGGCGCGTTCAACTCCCGCACCGTGCGCAACGTCAACCTGGCCGGAACCGGCTATCGGCTGGTCGGCAAGGATCGATCGCTCATGGTCTCGGGTGAAATCGGCGCCGGCACCACCGTCGCGCTCGGCAGTTCGATCGCCCTCGATCCACGCGTCTCGCTGCGCGGCACCCGGATCATGTTCGACACGATCGACGAGACGGGCGGCGGCCCTGCCATGGCCTACAAGCCGGGCAACCTGGACAGCCTTCAGGCTCGCGCCGGCTTCAACGCCCACGGCAACAGCGCGACGGTCAAGCCGTACGTCTCGGCCTATTGGGTCCATGATTTCGCCAAGCAGCCGGGCTTTATCGGCGCGAACTTTGTCGGCGGCGTCGGGCCAAACGCGCTCTTCGCGGTGGCGGGGTCCGACAATGACTGGGCCGAGGTCAGCGGCGGCGTAACCTTCTCGGCCAGCAAGAGGGTCGAACTGTCGGTGGGGGCGAACACCACGGTCGGCCGCAAGGACGTGACCAACCAGAGCTATCACGGAACGATCAGGATCAACTTCTGATCGGGCCGTATGTTGGGGCCGCTTCCATACGGAAGCGGCCCCTTTTCTTTGTGCCGGATCTACGGAAAGACTCAGTCGAGAATTGGAGGAGGGCGCAGATGACGGCTGACGAGATCGAAATCGGCAAGGTGCTCGAAGAGCTTTATGGCACCGTTTCCGGACCGGCGGGTCCGCGCGACTGGTCGCGACAAGCGACAACGTTCCACGAGGACAGTCGACAGATGCGTACCTGGATCGACGCCGCCGGCAAGCCGGCGATCAGGATCATGAGCCGCGACGGATATGCCGCCGACACGGCTCCTTTCTTCGCCGAGAACGATTTCTACGAGATCGAAACCGCGCGGAAGATCAACATCTTCGGCAACATCGCTCATGTGTGGAGTATCTACGAGGCCCGGCGCGCGCCTGACGCGGATGAACTGGATCGGCGCGGTATAAACTCAATCCAGCTCTACAAGGATGAAAATGGCTGGCGCGTCATCAGCATGATCTGGGACAATGAACGCCCGGGCGTGATTGCCAGCCTGTAGAGCAACGAACCACTCGCTCGTTTGACGTCGGGGAAATGGCCGATCATCAGCCTGTTCAAATCGAGCAAGCCGGCTGCACAGGACGGCAGACTCAGCCGGCCGCCTTCTGCCGATCGTCCCCCCGCGACCAGGCGATGAACGCCTCTTCGTCCATCGGGGCGGCGATCGCATAGCCCTGGATCACGTCGCAGCCGATCACGCGCATCACGTCCGCCTGCGACTGGGTCTCGATCCCCTCCGCCACGGCCTCGCAACCGACGCCATGGATCAGGCCGACCACGGCGTGGGCGATCGTGCGCGCCTCCGCATTGTCGGCGATATGCTCGATCAGGCTGCGGTCCAGCTTGACCCTGTCGACCGGCAGGTCGCGCAAGCGCGCAAGGTTCGAATAGCCGGTCCCGAAATCGTCGATCGCAATCGTCGCTCCGTCAGCGCGTAGCAACGCGATCGCCTCGATCACCTCCTCGCTGCAGTGCATCGCCAGCGTCTCGGTAATCTCGAGTTCGAGCAGGCGCGCCGGCGCATTGGCCTCGCGCATCGCCTCGCGTAGCCTACGGAAGAAGCTTGCATGATCAAGCTGGCGTGGGCTGATATTGATCGCGAGCCGTTGCTCGATGCCGATCCGGCCCCAGCGCCCGATCGTCTCCGCCACGGTGTCGATCACCCATTCGCCGATCTCGACGATCATGCCAGTCTCTTCGGCGCGTTGGATGAAGCTGCCCGGGAGCCTGACGCCGTCGCGCGGATGCCGCCATCTGATCAGCGCCTCGGCAGCGACGATCTCACCACTCGACACCGCCACCTGCGGCTGGAAGACGAGGGTGAACTGATCCCGCTCGATCGCCTCGCGCAGATCCTGTTCGAGTTCGGCGCGATCGGCGATCTGACCGGCAAGCTCATCCGTGAAATGCTCGGCCCGGCCGCGCCCATTCGCCTTCGCATGATACATCGCTGCGTCGGCAGCGCGCATCAGGTCGGTCAGGTTCTCGCCATGTTGCGGGCGGAGTGCGATCCCGATCGACGCGCCGATCTCGACGTCGTTGCCGACCAGGTCGAACGGCTCGTTGAGCGCGAAAAGCACGCCGCGCCCGATCCTCGCCGCCTCCGCCGGATCGGCGACGCCGGAAAAGAACATGGTGAACTCATCGCCAGCGAGGCGACCGATCAGCGGTTGCGGCACACCCGTCTCGACCGTCACCCGATCGGCCACGGCGCGGATTCGATTGGCGACCATGCCGAGCAGCATGTCACCCATCGCATGGCCCATCGTATCGTTGACGCCCTTGAAGCGATCGAGATCGATGAAGAACAACGCCGCGCTCATCCCCGGCGCCATGTCAGTCAGCGCGCGCTCGCAAGTCCGGCGGAAATTGGTCCGGTTGGGCAGCGAGGTGACCGGATCGAACATGGCCAGCCGGTGGACGCTCTCCAGGTTCGCGCCGAGTTGCTGGAACAGCCCGTTCATCGCACGCGCCAGTTCCGGCACATTCTCCTCGATCTCGGCGGGAATCTCCCCGTCGAGATCGCCGTGCGCGGCGCGCGTGAGACGGGCGATCGCTGCGTCGATGGCAGCCGCGGTCGAAGCGATCGAGCGTTCGGCGGAGGCCCAGCACATCACCGCGCACACCACTGCCGGGATGAGCGCGCGCGATATATTGTCGATGCCGATCTGGCCGTTGGACGTCGCCACCAGCGCTAGGATGAAGGCGACCGCCCCCGCGCACATCGCGAACACGATTGCACGACTCTTGAGCGACACTCCTTCCATCGCGATCCTAGAGACTCCCCCGGGGGTGGCGGACAAGAATCGTCCGGTCGAACGGCGATCATCGCCGCCAGAGGTTAAGATTTCGATGGCCGCGGTCTGCGCAGAATGATGTAGAGCGCCCCTGACCCGCCATGACGGGGGTGCGCGCCACGCACCGCGGCGATCGAGGACGCATGACGCGATCCGGCCAGCCAGTCCCCCACCGCGGCCCGGATCGCACCACGCGCGTGCGGCCGTTCGCTCTCGGCCCGTGGCGGCTTGCCGGTGACGAGCAGCACCAGGCGGTCGCCACCCCGGATTGCCTCGTCGAGTGCGCTGTCGAGCAGCGCATAGGCTGAATTCAGCGTATGGCCGTGCAGGTCGATCGCGCAATCGGGCGACACCAGCCCGCGCGAAAGCTGGCGATCCCAGCTTCCGTCAAGCGTATTGCCGGGCGCGCGATCCTGTTTCGACGGCGCTGGTGGCTTCTGCACCGGCGGCCTGGTCGCCGCCACGCGCTGTGCCTTTGCCGATGGGGCCTTTGCCGGCGCGGGAGCGGGAGCCGCCACAGGCGGCGGCTTGACCGCCACGCGCGGCCGGATCGGCCGCACGCTCGCCATCACCCGCGCCCACAGCGCGGCTTCATCCGGGGTCAGCGGGCGGTCGGCCACTAGGGAAGCTGGGCGCCCCCGCCCCCCGTCAGCCGCGCCAGCGTGCCGACCGGCAACAGCAGGAAGGCGGTGCCCCGCGCCGACATGCCCCCGGCGATCGCGCGGGCATCGTCGCCAGCACCCCAGAAGGTGTCGAAACGGTTGCTGCCCCGGATCGCACCGCCGGTATCCTGCGCGATCCACAGCCCGGTCGCATCGGTACGGTCCATCGACAGGAAGACAGGGGCACCGAGCGGCACGAACCTCGGATCGGCCGCCGCGCTCACGCCACCCGTGACCGGCAGGCCGAGCGCACCGAGCGGAGCGCCCTGCTGCTCGCGAAAGAACACATAGCTCTTGTTCTCGCGCATGATGGCGCGACCTTCCTCGGGATGGGCATGGAGCCAGGCGACGATGCCCTGCATCGAGGTCTGTCCCGGGGCGAGCAGTCCGCGTTCGCGCATCAGCGCGCCGATCCCGGTATAATCGCGGCCGTTCTGGCTGTCATAGCCGATCCGCATCACCGATCCGTCGGGCAGGCGCAGCCGCCCCGAGCCCTGGATCTGGAGGAAGAACAGCTCGACCGGATCGGCCGCCCAGGCAATGATCGGCGCGCGCTGCGCCAGCATGCCCTGTTCGATCGCGGTGCGGTCGAAATAGGGCACGAAATTGCTGCCATCCACGCGCCCGCGAACCTTCTTGCCCTTCAAGTCGGCGCTGAACTGGCCGAGATCGACGTCGACCAGGTCAGAGGGACGGCCATAGATGGGCACGTCATAGCCGCGACGCCGGTCGCGCGAGCCGATGATCTCTGGCTCGTAATAGCCGGTCGCGAAGGCCTTGCCGTCGCCGACCTGAACGGTTTCGAACCATTGGGCGAAGAAGGCGCGCGCATCGCCCGATCCTGCCGTGCTGGCGGCAGCGCAGGCAGGCTGCCAGTCAGTCCCCCGGGTCAGGCCCGAAGCATCGGTGCGGCGCTGCAACGTCGCGCAGGAGATGCGGAACGCGGCGAGCGCCCTTGCCGCCTGGGCTTCGTTGATCGGCAGCGAATAAAGCGGCGGGCCGGCGACGAGCCCGGCCTTGGCGGCAGTCGCCGAGCCGGGCACGGGAACCGCCGGAGCGGGCGCGATGGGCGTCGCGGCCACCGGCCGTCGAACCGGCGGTCCGGCATGGGAGGGAGGAACACCCGGAGAGGAGGGAACACCCGGCCGCGGCACGACTCCGCCACCACAGGCGCTCAGCATCAGGGCGAGCGCGACAATCCCCCCGCGGCGCACGGCCGTCACGCTTCGTCGGTGTCGGCGAGCTTCCAGTTCGGATCGCTGCTCTTCAGCGTGCGCGCGAAGGTCCAGACGTCATGTGTCTCGACCGCGTCGCTCATCGATCCGGCGACAAGATTGCCATCGGCATCGCGCGTCACCGCGGCGATATCCGCGTCGAAGCGCACGGTGATGCGCGCCAGCTTGCCATCGACCGAGGCGTCGGAAATCATCGCGCGCTCGATCGAGACGAGGCGGTTGTCGAGCACATGGCCGGCCGCCGCGCGCTCGGCGATCGCCTCGGCAAAGGCGCCACGCACGTCATCGTTCACCAGCCAGGCGAGCGATTCCTCATCGCCCTTCCAATAAGCCTCGAGGATCATGCGATAGGCTGATTGCGCGCCTTCGATGAACTGGCCGACATCGAAGGTCGACTCGGCCGAAACGATCGCACGGAGACCAGCCTCCGCGCGCGAATCGATATTGCGATTCGCGATCTCGCGCGGCTCCTGCGACACCTCGATCGGTCGCGGCAGCGACGTGACCGGCGCCCGCTCCTCAGCGGGCTTGGGCAGGACCTGCTCATGCCCCGTCCGCTTGCCGAGCACCATGTACAGACGCAACGCCAGAAATCCGGCGACCATCGCGAGAAGAACTACAAAGAGCACCTTGCCTCCACTATCGGCTAACCACCTACATAGGCGTAACGCGCCAACGTTTCAAATGGCTCGAGACATCACGCCGCCGGCAGCCGTTGAACTGCCCGTCGCCCCCTGCTAGGCGCGCGGTCGCAGGTACGCCACAGGGGGCGGCCGATATTTCGATCTTCAAGGAATGGACTTTCGATGAGCGAGCAGGACGATGGCATCATCACGGGCACCGAGCCCCTTCCCAATGGCGCCGACACCACGCCTGCGGCAGGGCTGATCTCGCAATATGTGAAGGACCTGTCGTTCGAGAACCCCAACGCGCCGGGCATCTTCCAAGTCCAGGTCGCGCCGCAGATCGACGTCCAGTTCAACATCGGCACCGCCCAGGTCGGCGAGGAGGTCCACGAGGTGGTGCTCCGCGTCGAGGTCCGCGCCGAGACCGAGGGCCAGGTCGCCTTCATCGTCGAGCTGACCTATGCCGGGCTGTTCGGCCTGCGCAACATCCCCGCCGAGCATGTCCAGCCCTTCCTGCTCGCCGAGGCCCCGCGCCTGCTCTTCCCGTTCGCGCGCCGCGTGCTCGCCGATGCGGTCCGTGACGGCGGCTTCCAGCCGCTGCTGCTCGAGCCGATCGACTTCGCCGCGATCTACATGCAGCAGACCGAGGCTCAGCAGGCCACCACCGGGGAAATCGGCACGGCCTGATCCTCGGGCCTGCGGGACCCAAGACAATGAACCTCACGCGCGCGCTGGGATCGGTGGGTGGCCTCACCCTGGCCAGCCGCGTGCTGGGGCTAGTCCGCGATTCGCTGTTCGTCCGCTTCGTCGGCGCCAGCTTCGCGTCGGACGCCTTTCTCGTCGCCTTCCGCCTGCCCAACCTGTTCCGCGCGCTGTTCGCCGAAGGGGCGTTCTCGGCGGCGTTCATCCCGATGTTCAACCGCAAGATCACCGACAAGGACGGCCCCGGGCTCCCTGCGGGCGTGGCCTTTGCGGAGGACGCGCTGTCGGTGCTGCTGCCCGTCCTGATCGTGATGACGATCCTCGTCGAGATCTTCGCCTGGCCGGTGACGCTGGCGCTGTCCGGCAAGTTCAACGGGGTCACGAATGAACAATTCGCCTTCGCGGTCGGGCTGTCGCGCTTCACCTTCCCCTATCTGCTGTTCATCAGCCTGGTGTCGCTGCTCGGCGGTATTCTCAATTCGCTGCACAAATTCTGGGTCAACGCGGCGGCGCCGATCCTGCTGAACCTGACCCTGATCGCCGCCCTGCTGTTCTTCCACGATCACGATCCGTACCTGACCGCGCGCAACCAGGCGATCGCCGTCAGCGTGGCGGGCCTGTTGCAACTGCTCTGGCTGGTCCACGCCTGCTGGACGAGCGGCGTGCGGCTGCGGCTCAAGCTCCCCCGCTTTAGCCCCGATGTGAAGAAGCTGATGGCGCTGATCTGGCCCGCCGCCGCCGGCGCCGGCGCGGTGCAGATCAATCTCGTCGTCTCGACCGCGCTGGCCGCGTCGCTGCTCCCCGCCGGATCGGTCACCTATATCTACACCGCCGACCGGGTGAACCAGTTGCCGCTCGGCCTGATCGGCATCGGGCTCGGCACCGTCCTCCTCCCGCTCATCTCCCGCCAGCTTGGCGCCGGCGAGGAAAAGGCGGCGATGGAATCGCAGAACCGGGGCATGGAACTCGCGCTGCTGCTGACCCTGCCCGCCACCATGGCGCTGGTCCTGTGCGGCGGCCCGATCGTCGCCGCCCTGTTCGAACATGGCAAGTTCACCGCGCTGAACACCTATTACACGGCGCAGGCGCTCTCGGCCTTCTCGATCGGCCTGCCGAGCTATATCCTCGTGAAGGTCCTCACGCCGGGCTATTATGCCCGCGCCGACACGAAGACGCCGGTCCGCTACGCAACGATCAGCATGGGCGTGAACCTCCTGCTCAACCTCGCGCTCATCGTCCCGCTGCAGCATATGGGGCCGCCGCTGGCGACCGCCCTCGCCTCGACCGTCAACGTCATCCTGCTCTATCGCACCTTGCGGCTCCGCGGGCATTTCGAACCGGATGCCCGCCTGCGCCGCCGGGCCTGGCGGCTTGCCGCGGCCGCCCTGGTGATGGGGGTTATCCTGTGGCTGATGCAGGGGCTGCTCACGCCCTATCTCCATGGCAGCTGGATGGTCCGGACGGGCGCGATGCTGGCGCTGGTCGGCGCGGGCAGCTTCGTCTATGCGGTCGCCACGTTCGCCCTGGGTGCCTTCACCCGCGACGATCTGGCATTCCTGAGGCGCAAGCGCGCCCGCTGAACACGAGACTATCAATGCGCGTCGTTTCCGGCATCCAGCCCACCGGCAATCTCCACCTCGGCAACTATCTCGGCGCGATCAGGCAATGGGTCGCGATGCAGGACGCCATGGGCCCGGGTGAGGATTGCCTGTTCTTCCTCGCCGACCTCCATGCTTTGTCCCAGCCGGTCGTCGCGGCCCAGCTGACCGCGAACTCGATCGAGATGGCGGCGACCCTGCTTGCCTGCGGCATCGATCCCGACCGAGCGATCCTGTTCAACCAAGCGCGCGTGCCGGCGCATAGCGAGCTGGCCTGGATCCTCGGCGGCACCGCGCGGATGGGCTGGCTCAACCGCATGACTCAGTGGAAGGACAAGGCCGGGAAGAGCGGCGAGAGCCAGAGCGTCGACCTGTTCACCTACCCGGTGCTCCAGGCAGCCGACGTGCTGCTCTATCAGGCGACCCATGTGCCGGTCGGCGAGGACCAGAAACAGCATCTCGAACTCGCGCGCGACATCGCGACCAAGTTCAACAATGATTTCGGGGTCGACCTCTTCACCTTGCCCGAGCCATTCATCTCGAAGGCGGCGCCCCGCATCATGTCGCTGCGCGACGGCAGCGCGAAGATGTCCAAGTCGGATCCGTCGGACGCATCGCGCATCAACCTGGTCGATAGCGACGATCTGATGGTGCAGAAGCTGAAAAAGGCGAAAACCGATCCGGAGCCGCTACCAGCGACCTTCGCCGAGCTGGCCGATCGCCCCGAGGCCAGGAACCTCGTCACCATCTATTCGGCCCTCTCCGGGACGTCGACCGACGCGGTGATGGCCGAATTCGGCGGCAAGGGTTTCGGCACGTTCAAGCCTGCCCTGGCCGATCTGGCGGTGACCAGTCTCGGACCGATCCGCGACCGGCTGACCGCGCTGCTCGACGATCGCGCGGCGGTCAGCGCAGTGCTGGCGAGCGGCGCAGCCAGGGCGAGCGCGCTCGCCGCGCCGACACTCGCGGCGGCGCAGCGAGCCGTGGGCTTGCACGTCTGATTTCCGCTCCCATCTTGGCCGGAGACGGATTTTTTCGGGGGATTTGCATCACCCCGTTCAAGCGCTATTCATAACGCCTGCAGGACAATTGCAACCGACTGAACTTGCCTCGCTTTTCTTCGATACTCATCCGAATCCCCTCGTCACCAAGGTCGCAAGCCCATGAAGATGTTCCCCATCGCCGCCGTCGCCCTGCTCGCGCTGGGTGGGTGCGCCACGCCGTTCAACGCCAAGGTCTCCCGCTTTCAGCAACTGCCGCAGGCACAGGGCCAGACCTTCGTGGTCAGGGCGATGGACCCGCGTCTCGATGGTGGGATCGAGTTCGGCCAATATGCGCAGCTCGTCTCGGCCAAGCTCGGGAATCACGGCTATCAGCCCGCCAATGATCCGGCGCGCGCCGATCTGGTGGTGAAGATCGGCTACGGCGTCGACAAGGGCCGTGAGAAGGTCGTGACCACTCCGGGCTTCGGCGGCTATGGCGGCTTCGGTTAT
Organism: Sphingomonas sp. QA11; assembly: GCF_028473665.1. Taxonomy (GTDB): domain Bacteria; phylum Pseudomonadota; class Alphaproteobacteria; order Sphingomonadales; family Sphingomonadaceae; genus Sphingomonas; species Sphingomonas phytovorans. Next base: position 2,718,229 of record NZ_CP098774.1, read on the forward strand.
GGCGGCTTCGGCCCCTATCGGGGCTTTGGCGGCCCCTATGGCTATTATGGTCGCAGCCGCTTCGCGTTCGGCTTCTACGATCCCTTCCTGTTCGACAACGACGTGTCGAGCTTCACTGTCTACACCAGCGAACTGGACCTGCGCATCGACCGCGCCGACAACGGCAAGAGCGTGTTCGAAGGCACCGCCAAGGCCCAGTCGCGCAACGATGACCTGCCCTATCTGGTCCCGCGCCTGGTCGAGGCGATGTTCACCGGCTTCCCCGGCAATTCGGGCGAAACGGTGAAGATCACGATCGCACCCGAGAAGAAGTAAGGCACTTGCGACTCCCTCCCTGTTACAGGGAGGCGCTTGGGGTAAGAAAAAGGCGGGCTCGATGCCCGCCTTTTTCTTGGTCGCCGGGGGAAGCTTTCTCTGGGTAGAGGCACAACGAAATTCGTCATGCCGGACTTGTTCCGGCATCCACTGAGCCGATGGAGCCGAAGCCCGTTAGCCTGCGGTACAGCAGACCCCGGAACAAGCCCGGGGTGACGATTCAAGCCAATGAACTGCAATCACGCATCACTGGGGCTCTTGGGCAGACGCACCACTTGACCTCTGCCTTTCTCCCGGAGGGGAGGAGCAGAGCGTCAGCCTTCAAGCTCGCGCAGCAAGGTCCGCACCGCGCCGTCGATCTCTCGATCCTTGTCGCGCAGTTCTTCGATACGGCGCACCGCATGGATCACCGTCGAATGGTCGCGGCCGCCGAACTTGCGGCCGATCTCCGGCAGCGAGCGCGTGGTCAGCCGCTTGGCGAGATACATCGCGATCTGGCGCGGACGGGCCACCACCACGGCGCGACGGGCCGAAACGAGGTCGATCGGCTTCAGCTCGAAATGCGCCGACACCGCACGCTGGATCTCGTCGATCGTTACCCGGCGCTCGGCGCCGCGCAGCACGTCGCCAAGCGTCGCCACCGCGAAATCCATGTCGATCGACTCGCCGGTGAGCTGCGCATAGGCGACCAGCCGGTTGAGCGAGCCTTCCAGGTCGCGGATGTTCGCGGTGATGCGAGTCGCCAGCAGGTCGAGCACCTCGGCCGGCACCCTGGCGTCGGGCATATCGACGAGCTTCCGCTCAAGCACCGCGCGGCGGAGAGCCAGATCGGGTGCCTTGATATCCGCGACCAGTCCGACCGAGAGCCGCGACGTGATCCGTGCCTCGACCCCATCGAGCCCCTGCGGGCAGCGATCGGCACTGATCACCAGCCGCTTGCCGGTCGCCATCACCTCGTTGACGGTGTGGAAGAATTCTTCCTGCGTGGCGTCCTTGCCGGCGATGAACTGGAGATCGTCGATCATCAGCAGGTCGGCGGCGCGCAACCGCGCCTTGAAGCTGTGGGTGTCCCGGGCGCGGAGCGCGTGCACGAAATCGAACATGAAGCGCTCGGCCGACATCAGGATCACGTTCGCGCCGGGGCATGCCTCGAGATAGGCAGCGCCGATCGCGTGCATCAGATGGGTCTTGCCCTGCCCCGTGCCGCTGTGAAGGAACAACGGGCTGAACCGCGGCTTGCCAGCCTCGGCAAGCGCGCTGGCCGCGTTGAAGGCGACCCGATTGGACTGGTCGACCACGAACCGGTCGAAGGTGAAGCGCGGGTCGAGCGCCGGGCGCACAGGAATCGCTGCCCCGGGGGTCGGAACGGCGGGAGCCGCCGCGACCGCGGGCGCCTCCACGGTCAATACCGCGGGCGCGGCCTTGCTGGCGGACCGGGTCTCGATCGAGACGCTGCGCACCTCGGGCAGGATCGCGCGAAATTCCTGGAACAGCCGGTCGGCATAATGATTGCGGACCCAGTTGGTCATGAAGGCCGACGGCAACGCCAGACGAATCGTCTCGGAATCCGTACCGTCGATCAACTCGATCGGCTTCAGCCACTGGTCGAACAGACGCACGCCGGCCGACTCGCGCAGGTGCCCGCGCACCGTGATCCAGGCCTTTGCTGCATCGCTCAACCGAGCCGCCTCTCCGGTAACAGTCCCCGCCAACACCCAATCCCTTTTCCCGGAGCCGGGACACTAAGGTCCCGGGCGGCTTGATTCGCTACAGACAAACCTCCCCCCAGCCGGAATCATGTCCGCCTGACTTCGAAGGTCTCTAATAAGGTCGCGAGACGGAACGTCTGCGCGGCAAAGGTCGATTATGAAGATCGAACCGAGTCGGGCAATAGCTCTGCGCGTAACAAATCCGAAATAAACGGGATTGACTCGGAATACCTCAAGGATTCCCGTCGAAAATCTTACAAGCTACTGAAAAACCATCATTAGATCAGCACGGCAGTGTTGTTGCAGCTGCGAATCGTGGTGAATCCTGACTTTTCACGATTCGGGTACGGGACCCACCCGAAACGGTGATAAAAAGTCTAACAGATCGTGTACGGCCGACCGCACACGACAAAAAACCCGCCGGGATATTCCCGACGGGCTGTTGTTCCGACCGATCCGAACGGATCAGGCGAGCGCGGTGAGACGCTTGGTCAGGCGCGAGAACTTGCGCGAGGCGGTGTTCTTGTGGAGCACACCCTTCGCAACGCCCTTGGCCAGCTCCGGCTGCATCGCTGCAACCGCGGCGCTCGCGGCATCCTTGTCCCCCGACGCCAGCGCGGCCTCGGCCTTCTTCACGAAGGTCCGGATACGACCAACGCGGTTGCCATTGACTTCCGCACGACGTGCGTTGCGCCGAATTCGCTTTTTCGCCTGTGGCGTGTTCGCCATGAAGCCCTCTGATCTGAAATAAAGAAAGGGCGCGGACGGCAAAGCCCGCAGCCCCGGAAAGCGCGCCTCTTACCCATCAAGAGTGAGTCGGTCAACCAGCGGAATGACGCCTGTGTGACGATTCCGGATTCATCCGAACGAGCCATCTCCCTGGCTGCCTGACCCGATCGTCAGCGCTGGCATTTCGGGCACCAGAAGGTGGAACGCCCGCCTTCGGTATAGCGCTCGACCTTGCCGCCGCAGTCGCACGGCTCGCCCTCGCGGCCATAGACGCGCCATTGCTTGGAAAAATAGCCGAGCTCGCCGTCGGGGCGCGCATAGTCGCGCAGCGACGAACCACCCGCCTCGATCGCTGCTTCCAGGACGGTATGGATAGCGCCGACCAGTCGCTCGACGCGGGCAAGCGATATCTGGCCTGCCGCGCGCATCGGCGCGATGCGCGCGAGATGCAGCGCCTCGCACACATAGATATTGCCCAGCCCGGCGACGATTCGCTGGTCGAGCAGCATCAGCTTGATCGACGCGATCCGGCCGTCGAGCGCCTTGAGCAAATGGCGCGGAGTGAAATCCGGCCCGAGCGGCTCCGGCCCCATGGCCAGAAAGGGCGGATAGCTTGCGAGCGACTCGGTCAGGACGAGGTCAAGCGAGCCGAAACGCCTCGGATCGTTGAGCGCGAGACGATGCGCCGAGGTTTCCACGATCAGATGATCGTGCGGCAGCACCTCGCTCGGATCGACTCGCCAGCGGCCCGACATGCCGAGATGGAAGATCACCGTGTCGCCGCGATCGGTGTCGATCAGCCCGTATTTGGCGCGTCGCCCAAGTCCGGTCACCACGGCACCGGTGAGTCGCTGGCCGAGATCGGCGGGGAAAGGCCGGCGCAGGTCGGGCCGGCGCGCCTGGACGAGCGTGATCCGCTGGTCCTGCAGTACCGGGCGAAGCCCGTTGACGGTGGTTTCGACTTCGGGAAGCTCTGGCATGACAGGCATAGCGCTAGGTTGCGTTTGCCCCGCCCACAAGCGTTAGCTAGAGCCACGCCATGAACGACACCGTATCCTTCGGCTATGAAGACGTGGCCCCCGAGGAGAAGACGCGCCGGGTCGGCGGCGTCTTCTCGAGCGTGGCGTCGCGCTACGACATCATGAACGACGCGATGTCGGGCGGCATGCACCGGCTGTGGAAGGATCGTTTCGTCCGCCGGGTGAAGCCGCGTGAGGGCGAACAGGTCCTCGACATGGCGGGCGGCACCGGCGACATCGCCTTCCGGCTGGCGAAATCGGGGGCGTCGGTGACGGTCGCCGATATCAACCCCCAAATGCTCGAAGTCGGCATGGAGCGCGCCCAGAAGCGCGGCATCGACGGACTCGTCTGGACTGAGGCCAATGCCGAGACGCTTGCCTTTCCCGACCGTTTCTTCGACGCCTACACCATTGCCTTCGGCATCCGGAACGTGACCGACATCCCCAAGGCCCTGCGCGAGGCGCACCGCGTGCTCAGGCGCGGCGGACGCTTCTTCTGCCTGGAATTCTCGACCACGCTCTGGCCGGGCTTCGCCGACATCTACGACAGGTATTCGCACAAGGTCGTGCCCAAGGTCGGCCAGTTGCTCGCGCAGGATGGCGAGAGCTATCGCTACCTGATCGAATCGATCCGCCGCTTTCCCGACATGCCGACCTTCGAGCGGATGATCGGCGAGGCCGGGTTCGTCCGGACCAATGTCGAGCCGATGCTCGGCGGCCTGGTCGCGATCCATAGCGGCTGGAAGATTTGATGCCCTCCCTCTTCCCCGGCAAAGGCCGGGGCCCGGTACTGCAGCGAACCTTGGCTGAGTGCCGCGCGTCGTTACCCCGGCCATCCCAATCGACCTCCCGCCCTCGCCGGGAAGGCAGGAAATGACCGCCCCCGCCGTGCATCTCTGGCGGCTCCTGAAATGGGGTCGAATCCTCGCGCGCCACGGCGCGCTGCGCGGGATCGAGCGCGATCCGAACACGCCCACCCGGATCCGCCGCCTCGTCCGCGTCGCCCGCATCGGCGCGCGCGTGCCCGAGACGCCGGCCTATGCCGACGCATTGCAGGCGATCGGCCCCGCCGCGATCAAGCTCGGCCAGACGCTGGCTACCCGCCCCGACATCGTCGGCGAAGCAGCGGCGAAGGATTTGCTGCGCCTGCAGGATTCGCTTCCCCCCCTGCCCTACGAAACGATCCACGCTGCGATGACCCGCGCGTTCGGACGGCCTCCCGAGGAATTGTTCTCCTCGATCGATCCTGTGCCGATCGGCGCCGCATCGATCGCGCAGGTGCACAGCGCCATCACCACCGACGGGCGGCATGTCGCGGTCAAGGTGCTTCGCCCCGGCGTCGAGGAGGAGTTCGCCCGGGCGATCGACACCTATCAATGGGCCGCCGCGCAGATCGAGGGATTGGGCGGCGAATTGTCCCGACTGCGCCCGCGCCTGGTGATCGAGACCTTCAAGCGCTGGACAGCGCGCGAGCTCGACCTGCGCCGCGAGGCGGCATCCGCCTCGGAGCTTGCCGAGGCGATGGAGGCCCAGCCCGATTTCGTCGTGCCGGCGATCGACTGGCAGCGGACGACCACCAAGGCGCTGACCATCGCCTGGGTCGACGGCATCAAGATCTCGAACCGCCCTGCACTGGTCGAGGCGGGATATGATCTGCCGCGACTGGCCGACACGCTGGTCCATGCGTTCCTGCGCCAGGCGATCGCGGAGGGATTCTTCCACGCCGACATGCATCAGGGCAATCTGTTCGCGCTGCCGGACGGCCGGATCGCCGCGATCGATTTCGGCATCATGGGACGGATCGACCGCCGCGCCCGGGTGTGGCTGGCGGAGATCCTCTACGGGCTAATCACCGGCAACTACAAACGCGTCGCCGAGATCCATTTCGAGGCCGGCTATGTCCCGCCGCACCACAATGTCGCCGAGTTCGCCACCGCGCTCCGCGCCGTCGGTGAGCCGATGCGCGGGCTGGCGGTCAAGGACATGTCGATCGGCATGATGCTCGACGGGCTGTTCAACATCACCCGCGATTTCGACATGCAGACTCAGCCGCACCTGCTGCTGCTCCAGAAGACGATGGTGATGGTCGAGGGCGTGGCGACAAGCCTCGATCCCGACATCAACCTGTGGGATTCGGCGGCTCCCTTCGTGCGCGAATGGATCAGGACCGAACTCGGCCCTGAAGCGGCGGTGGCCGACCGCATCATCACCGATCTGCGCACGCTCGCGCGCCTGCCCGACCTGATCCGTAACATCGAGCTGCGCTATCCGTCGCCGGGCGGCGCCCCTCCCCCGCCGCCACTCAAGGAGATCGAGGTCGTCCGCATCGGCGGCGGCTGGCGCTATGTCGCGGTCGCGGTGGCAAGCGCCCTTGCGGCCGTCGCGGCAACGCTGCTGGTGCGCTAGGGTGAGCCTGTCCGCCACGCTGCCGATGCCCGTGATTCAACGACGGGCGATCTTGTCGCAGCGTGGCGCCAGGGGGATGCCCCGCCGGTTCCGAGTTTCCCTTTCCCTTCGCCGTGGATGTTGGACGATGCCCCGCCTCTGCTCCCCTCGATATCGTGAAAACCATGCCGGTTTTTCGGCTGTTTTTCCGCTGTTCCGTATAACAGCGGTAACGCCCGGCAAGGCATTGATCTGGCTTCGAAAAAACGAAACCAGAATCCAACATAACAGCGGAAGAAAAAAAACGGCGCGGCCAACAGCGGATAACAGCGGAAAATCGGCTGCGGCGTCCCGATCGAATCGGGCCTGCCCCCGCCAATCCGTCGCTGCTCGGGCATAGACCTTGGCGCGCCCGCAACCACCGCTCTGGCTTGCTGCTCCCACCCGCTTCGCGGCGCTAAAACGCCCCACCGCGCGGATCGTGCTTGCGCTCTTCGCCATTCTCCTGGTCGCAAGCATGTCGGCACTGGTCAGCCCCGGGCCGCCGCCCGTCAGCCACGACCCCGCGCAGCGCGCCGACGACGAAGCTGATGTCGTGCTGTACGAAACCATCGTCGCCGGTGTGCGCGGTGGCGGCGACTATTATGCGGTTACGGCGCAGGCGCTGCGCACCGGCAATTATCCGCTGAGGCCGTTCGTGACCTTCCGCCTGCCGACGCTGGCGACCGTCCAGGCGGCGATGCCGCCGGGCGCCACGATCCTGCTGCTCTATGTGCTGGCCGCCGCCGTGATGCTCGCATGGTTCATCCGGCTGCGCCCGGCCTTTGCGCGCGCCCCGCCACTGGCGATCGCGATGGTGCTGCTTGCCGGAGGGATGATGGCGTTTGTCCAGCCAGCGCTGGCGAGTTTCCATGAGGTATGGGCGGGATTGCTGATCGCCCTGTCGCTCGCCCTGCGCCGCCGCGAGCGCTGGGTCGAGGCGGTCGCCTTCGGCCTGATCGCTATGCTGGTCCGCGAGACAGCCGCGCTCTTTGTCGGAATCATGGCCGTCCTCGCCCTTGTCGAGGGTCGCCGTCGCGAGGCGATCGGCTGGGGTCTCGCGATCCTGGCCCTGGGGGTGGTCGTCCTTTTCCACGCTCATGCCGTCAGCCTCGTCGTCCGCTCGATCGACCCCGCTTCGCCTGGCTGGGCGGGCATGCTTGGCTTCGGCTTCTTCGTGAAGACGATGTCGCTGTCGACCGCGCTGAACCTCGCCCCGATGTGGCTGGCGGCCCTGCTCGTCGCCCTGGCGCTGTTCGGCTGGGCCGGGTGGAATGACGAACTGGCGCTCAGGGCGCTGGCGACCTTCGCCACCTATGCCGTGCTGCTGAGCCTGTTCGGGCGCCCCGACACCTTCTATTGGGGATTGATGATCGCGCCCACGATCCTGGTCGGCCTCGCCTTCGTTCCCGATGCCCTGCGCGACCTGGCCACTGCGGCGATCGACCGGCGGCGGATCATCGTGACTCGAATGGTCAGATAGGAAATGGCGCGATGAAGATCCTCCTGATCGTCGGCGGCGGCATTGCCGCCTACAAAGCCTGCGAACTGATCCGACTGTGCCGCAAGGCCGGTATCGAGGTGAAGTGCGTGCTTACCGCCGGAGGCCAGCATTTCGTCACGCCAATGACCCTCGCCGCCCTGTCGGAGAACCAGGTCTATACGACCCTCTGGGACCTCAAGGACGAAGCCGAGATGGGTCATATCCAGCTCAGCCGTGAGGCCGATCTCGTCGTGATCGTGCCCGCCACCGCCGATCTCATGGCCAAGATGGCGGCCGGCATCGCTGACGATCTGGCGACGACCCTGCTGCTCGCGACCGACAAGCCAGTGCTCGCCGCACCGGCGATGAACGTGCGGATGTGGGGGCATGCCGCCACCCGCCGCAACGTCGCCACGCTGCGGGGAGACGGTATCACCGTGCTTGAGCCCGACGAGGGGCCAATGGCGTGCGGCGAGTACGGCCCGGGCCGGCTGCCCGAGCCCGAAGCGATCCTCGCCGCGATCCAGCGCGCTCTGCCGGTCTGACCCATGACGCTGTCGGGCAAGCATATCCTGGTCACCGCCGGGCCAACTCATGAGCCGATCGATCCGGTGCGCTATCTCGCCAATCGTTCGTCGGGCCGGCAGGGCTTCGCGATCGCCGGCGCCCTGGCGGCACTCGGCGCGCGGGTGACGCTCGTGGCAGGACCGGTGTCACTCGCCACGCCGCCGGGCGTCGACCGCGTCGACGTCGAGACTGCCATGGACATGGCCAATGCGGTCGCGCGAGCGCTCCCGGCCGATGCGGCGGTGATGGTCGCAGCCGTTGCCGACTGGCGCGTCGACACCGCCGGGCAGAAGATCAAGAAGGGTGTGACCCCGCCCGTCCTGCATCTCGTCGAGAATCCCGACATCCTCGCTCTCCTCGCGAAGAGCCCGCTCCGCCCGGGGCTGCTGGTCGGCTTCGCCGCCGAAACCGAGAAGGTGATCGAGCACGCCACCGCCAAGCGCGAGCGCAAGGGCGTCGACTGGATCGTCGCGAACGACGTGTCGGGCGATGTGATGGGCGGGGCCGCCAATGCCGTGCATATCGTGACGGCCGATGGCGTGGAAAGCTGGGAACGGCTGCCGAAGGAAGAGGTCGCTGAACGATTGGCGGCAAGGATCGCCGACGCGCTTGCCACCCGTTCAGGCTGAGTTCGTGAAGGCGCTGCTCTTTTCCGCGGCCGCCGAGACAAGAGGCCCTTAGACAAGTTCGGGGCGAACGCTATTGAGGGATTATGACCGACCCGATCTCCATCGCCCTGAAGCGCCTCCCGCACGGCGAAGGTCTCCCGCCGCCCGCCTATGCGTCGGCCGGGGCTGCCGGCATGGACGTCGTGTCGGCTGAGGAGGCAAAGCTCGCACCCGGGGCCCGCGCCGCGATCGCGACCGGCTTCGCGATGGCGATTCCGGCCGGCTATGAGGTGCAGGTCCGGCCAAGGTCTGGCCTCGCGCTCAAGCACGGCGTCACCTGCCTCAACACGCCGGGCACGATCGACAGCGACTATCGCGGCGAAGTGAAGGTGATCCTCGCCAATCTGGGCAACGAGGATTTCGTCATCGCGCGCGGTGACCGGATTGCCCAACTCGTTCCGGCCCCGGTCCAACGCGCCGTGCTGGACGAAGTCGACACGTTGGACGATACCGTGAGGGGAGCCGGCGGATTCGGCTCGACTGGGCGCTGATGCTGCTTTTCCTGCTTCTGCAAGCCGCCGCGCCGGCGGTACCGACCGACTGGTCGACCCTGGCGCCACTGCCCTATGTCGCGTCGCCCCAGATGACGGCGCCGCTCACCCGTTTCGTGGCTGACGAGATCACGGCCGGACGCTGCACGCCGCCCAGGCCGGCCGACGGCCATTATGTCGTCAAGGTCGATGTGGCCGCCCTGGTCGGTGCCGACGGGGCGATCCGGCGGACAGTACCGCGCGCAATCGATTGCCCGACGGTCGAGCAGTACAGCGCCGGGCTGGTGGTCAGCTTCGCCCGTGGGAACCTGCAGCCACATGCTGGCGCGGCCGACCTCTGGTACCGCGTGACGATCGTCTACGACTGGCACGAATGAGCCTGACCGACGCTGAACTGGAGCGCTATGCGCGCCACATCGTCCTGAAGGAGGTCGGCGGCACCGGCCAGCACAGGCTTCGCGCTGCAACCGTTGCGATCATCGGCGCCGGAGGCATCGGATCGCCCGCCATCCAGTATCTCGCCGCGGCGGGGATCGGGCGCCTGATCGTGATCGACGACGACGTCGTCGAGCTTTCCAACCTCCAGCGCCAGACCTTGTTCGGCGGCGACGATATCGGCGCGGCCAAGGTCGATGCGGCGCATCAGGCCGTCGCCCGGCTCAACCCGGGGGTGGCGATCGAGGCGCGACGGGCGCGAATTGATGCCGGCAATGCCCGCGACCTGATCGCCTGTGCTGACGTTGTCCTCGACGGAACCGACAATTTCGCCACCCGGCTCGCAGTCGCCGATGCGGCGCTTGCCTTGCGCATCCCGCTCGTCTCCGCCGCCGTCGGCCAGTTCGAGGGCCAGCTCAGCGTGTTTCGCGGCTGGGAGGCCGACAAACCCTGTTATCGCTGCTTCGTCGGCGCCGATCCCGACCGGCCCGAGGTCAGTTGCGCCGAGGCGGGCGTGATGGGCGCGATGACCGGGGTGCTGGGTAGCCTGGCCGCGCTCGAGGCGATGCGGTGCGTGGTCGGCTTCGGCGAGGACAGCGCCGGCAAGCTGTTGCTGGTCGACGCGCTGGCCTTCCGCTTTCGCACGATCGCCCTGCCCAAGGACCCCGGCTGTGCCGCTTGCGGTTAGCCTGGTCTTAAGCCAATCCGGCTACGGCGAGCGCATGTCCGCTCCCTCCCCCAAGGTCCTCGTCGTCTTCGGCACCCGCCCGGAAGCGATCAAGTTGTTCCCGGTTGTCGCCGCGTTGAAGCAGGTGCCGGGGCTGACCGTCCGGACCTGCGTCACCGCCCAGCATCGCGGTCTGCTCGATCAGGTGTTGAGCATCGCCGGACTTTCCCCCGATATCGATCTCGACCTGATGGAACCGGGCCAGTCGCTCGACCGCCTCACCGCGCGCCTGCTCACCGGCCTTGGCGAGGTGATGGACGCCGAGAAGCCCGACCGGGTCATCGTGCAGGGCGACACCGCCACCGCGATGGTCGGCGCGCTCACCGCTTACTATCGCAAGACCCCGGTCTCGCATGTCGAGGCGGGCCTGCGCTCGGGCGATATCTGGCAGCCCTGGCCCGAGGAGGTGAACCGCCGGATCGTCGCGCCGATCGCCGACCAGCATTTCGCCCCCACCGAAACCGCCGCCGAGGCCCTGAGGCGCGAGAACATCGACTCGGCGACGATCCATGTGACAGGCAACACCGTGATCGACGCACTCCACGCGACGCGCGCGCGCCTGGCGGAGGATCCGTCGCTCGCCGCTGGCCTTGACGACGTCGCCGGAGGCTTCGCCGGCAAGCGCATCGTGCTCGTCACCACTCATCGCCGCGAGAATTTCGGCGACGGCATGGCCAATATCGCGCGGGCCCTCGGCCGCATCGCCGATCGGCCGGATACCGCGATCCTCTTCCCCGTCCATCCCAACCCCAATGTCGTGTCGGTGATGGACGGGATGCTGGGCGACCGACCCAACATCGCCCGCATCGACCCGCTCGACTATCCGCATTTCGTCCGTGCTCTCGGCATGTGCGAGATCGCGCTGACCGATTCGGGCGGTGTGCAGGAGGAAGCCCCGGCGCTGGGCAAGCCAGTGCTTGTCATGCGCGAGACGACCGAGCGGCCCGAAGGTGTCGTTGCCGGCACCGCGAAGCTGATCGGCACCGATGCTGATCGAATCGTCGCCGAGGTATCGACGCTGCTTGACGAGCCCTCCGCCTATTCGGCGATGGCGCGCGCGCACAACCCGTTCGGTGACGGCCACAGCAGCGCTCGGATCGCCGACATCGTCGGCAAGAGCCTGGGTTTGGTCAGCTAAGGGTAGTCGCGGCCGGGAATAGAAACGCCTGTAACGTCATGGACGAGAGATTGTTTTTCCTCCAAGACGATCCCGTTTGAAGCGGGGTAGAACCCGTTCGAATGAGGTCTTGTTGATAGCGGGAGGAACAGGGTCGCATGCGGGTATTCGGCTTATGGTGCCTAGTGTTCGGTCATCGAACGGCATCCGGGTCCAAGCGCGTCTTCGAAGGCAACGTCTTCGCTCGCTGCAAGACCTGCTCGCGCGAATTGTTCCGGGATCCCAAGAATGGCGTATGGCGCCCATCCAGACCGGAAGATCACCGCCCCCGCAAATTGACGCTCTTCGGCGAGGACGGCACGCCGGAGCGACGGGTACGCAATTCACAGCGATAGCTTTTTCAAGCTCGTCTTTGCCGCCATTTCCGAAATCTTCATCTGCCTCGGCGACAAGGAACATCAGTCAGCGATGCTTCACCCGCAAGCGGTGGATTATCGCGAAGGGTTGGCAGGGACGTAGCGTCGATGGTTTCGGACAATGAGCTCAAGGTCGTCGTGCTTGGCCTCGGCTATATCGGCCTGCCGACGGCGGCGGTGATCGCCCGGACCGGCTCGAAAGTGCTTGGCGTCGACGTGACTCAATCGGTCGTCGATACGGTCAACTCGGGCAAGGTGCATATCGAGGAAGTCGATCTCGACGGCCTCGTCTCCGGCGTCGTCGCCCGCGGTAATCTGCGCGCGTCCACTACGATCGAGCCGGCCGATATCTTCGTCATCGCCGTGCCGACGCCTTTTGCCGAGGATCATGCACCCAATATCGGCTATGTCCTCAAGGCCGCGACGACTGTGGCTTCAGTGCTGAAGCCCGGTGACGCGGTCATCCTCGAATCAACCTCCCCCGTTGGCACGACCGAAAAGGTCCGCGACCTTCTCGCACAGCTTCGCCCCGACCTCAAAGTGCCGGGCAAGACTGGCGAGAGCGCTGACATCGCCATCGCCTATTGCCCGGAACGCGTCCTGCCCGGCCGGATCCTGGTCGAGTTGATCGACAATGACCGTGTCATCGGCGGCATCACACCGCGATGCGCGCGCAAGGCCCTGGCCTTTTATCGCCGCTTCGTCCGCGGCGCCTGCGTCACCACCACATCGCGCGCGGCGGAAATGACGAAGCTTACCGAGAATGCCTTCCGCGATGTCAACATCGCCTTCGCCAACGAGCTGAGTCGAGTCGCCGATACGATGGACGTCGATGTCTGGGAGGTGATCCGCCTCGCCAACCGCCATCCGCGCGTCAATATCCTATCGCCCGGGCCTGGCGTCGGCGGGCATTGCATTGCGGTCGACCCCTGGTTCCTGGTCCACGCCGATCGCGCCAACACGCCGCTGATCCGCACCGCGCGCGAAGTGAACGATGCCAAGGTCGACTATGTGATCGCGCGCGCGGAGGCGATGGTCGCCGAACATCCCGGCCTGCTGGTCGCGTGCCTCGGCCTCGCCTTCAAGGCGAATATCGACGATTTCCGCGAGAGCCCTGCGCTGAAGGTAGCTGCCGCCCTTGCTGCTCGCTTCGGCGACCGGCTGCATGTCGTGGAACCCTATGCAGCGACCTTGCCAGCCGCCTTCGACGACACCGGTGCAAACCTGACAGACCTCGATACCGCAATCGAAATCTGCCCGATCATGATCGTGCTGGTCGATCACGACATGTTCAAATCTGTCCCACTCGACGAGCGCGCAGACAAGATCGTCTACGATACGCGCGGCATCTGGCCCGACCAGCCCCGCGGCCAGTTCCGCCCAGAGCCATTGCGCCTCGCCGGCTGAGACTGGACTCGATTGTCGTGATCCCTTAGCCGAGATGCCGCCGCGCCAGGATTCTGGCGGTACGGCGTGGGGGGATTTGATGAGTGAACCGACCACTCCGGCTATCGGAGCGAGCGCTGCCGTGAAGCCGCAACGCTCCCGCAATCGCATCGAATCGATCCACAATCTTCGTGGCATTGCCTCGCTTACCGTGCTGTTCGATCACCTCGTGGCAACGCCCTATGTCGGCGCGCCAGCCGCCGTCGCCGCGTTCGGGATCCTCGGCAATTACGGCGTCACGATCTTCTTCTTCATCTCAGGCTTCGTGCTGCCCTATTCGCTGCAGAAATCGAAATACCGGATCCAGGACTTCCCGATGTTCATCGCCCGGCGTTTCGTGCGGGTGGATCCACCATTCTTCGTCGTGGTTGGCCTGACGCTGGCGCTCAACGTCTTGCTCGGCCTCCTTAAAAACACTCCATATCACATTGATATAATACAAGTCCTTGGGCACTTCGCCTATATCGCGCCGTTGCTGCACAAAGAATGGCTGTTGAGCGTGTTCTGGACGCTGTGCACCGAATTCCAGTTCTACATCACGATTGGTCTGATCTTTCCGGTCCTGCAGAAATATCCGCTACCCATCGCCCTTGCCTGTGCGCTGTGCATGTGGCTCTACATCCCGGGCTATTTCCCGGCCGAGCGGCTGCCGCTTGGCCAGCGCGAGATCATCTTCGCCTATCTGCCGTCGTTCATGGTCGGCATGGCGACGTTCCTCTACTGGGAAAAACTGGTTAAATTACCGACATTTGCCGCCGCGATCGCAATTTCGGTCGTCGCCCTCTTCTTCAAGGCGCCCCTGGACATCTCGATCGTTGCGCTGATCACGATCCTGATCGTGATGTATGCGAATTTCTACAATCCCGTGCTCGATTTCTTCGGCAGGATTTCCTACTCGCTCTACCTCGTCCATTTGTTGGTGATCGTCACGGTTCTGCCAGTGCTCCACCAATTGGACCCGCCCTGGATCGTGATGTTCGTGATCGGTGCCGCCGTCTCCACCGCAGCGGCAACCTTCATCTACCGCTTTGTCGAGGGGCCTGCGCTGGCCTGGTCGAAGCGCGTGAGGTTCAGGAAGCCGCTATCATCCGGGGCCGGGCCGGAAAAAGGGGCTCTTCGGACACTAGAACTGGACCCGATCCCCCAAGTTGGTAAGGCGGACTGAAGTGGCACGACTGCGGTCGCACCAACCCTGGAGCTTTATCACATGACCAAGACCGCCCTGATCACCGGCGTCACTGGACAAGACGGCGCGTATCTGGCCGAGTTGCTGCTGTCCAAGGGCTATGACGTGCACGGCGTCAAGCGTCGCTCATCCTCGTTCAACACCGGGCGTATCGACCATATCTATCAGGATCCGCACGAAAAGGGGGCGCGTCTCCACCTGCATTATGGTGACATGACCGATTCGACGAACCTGATCCGGATCGTGCAGGAAGTGAAACCGGACGAGATCTACAATCTCGCGGCCCAGAGCCATGTCCAGGTCAGCTTCGACACCGCTGAATACACCGCCAACGCCGATGCGATCGGCACGCTCCGCCTGCTCGAGGCGCTCCGCCTGCTCGGGCTGCACGAGACCACGCGCTTCTATCAGGCATCGACCTCCGAACTGTACGGCCTCGTCCAGGAAGTGCCGCAGTCTGAGACCACGCCCTTCTATCCGCGCTCTCCCTATGCTGCGGCGAAGCTCTACGCCTATTGGATCACGGTGAACTATCGCGAGGCCTATGGCATGCACGCCTCGAATGGCATCCTGTTCAACCACGAGAGCCCGTTGCGTGGTGAAACCTTCGTCACCCGCAAGATCACTCGCGCCGTCGCTGCCATCCATCTAGGGCTGCAGGACATGCTGTGGCTGGGCAATATCGATGCCAAGCGCGACTGGGGCCATGCACGCGACTATGTCGAGGGCATGTGGCGCATCGTCCAGCAGGACAAGGGCGATGATTTCGTGCTGGCGACCGGTCAGACGCAAACCGTCCGCTCCTTCGTGGAGCTGAGCTTCGCCGAAGTCGGGATCAGCGTCGACTGGAGCGGCACGGGTGTCGACGAAGTCGGTCGTTGCACTAGGACGGGCAAGACGCTGGTCAAGGTGGATCCTCGCTATTTTCGTCCGACCGAGGTCGATCTGCTGATCGGGGATCCCGCCAAGGCCAAGAGGCTGCTCGGCTGGGAAGCCACGACCACCCTCGCCGAGCTTGTCTCCGAAATGGTGCGCGAGGATTTGAAGGTCGTTGCGCGTGAGGCGGAAAGCCGTCGCCCCGACGAGGAGCGGCCAAGCTCGCTCTACGCGATCAAGGGCTGATCGTTTCGTTTGTCGGTACAGTCCGATCATGATGTGCAACGCGCGGCGAATGGAATGAACATGTCAACGCCACTGCAGAATTACGCATATGAGGACAGCGAATCCGCCCACACGCATTCCTACCTGTTCCCAACGCTGCTGAAGATACTCGCGGAACGGCCCGTCGGACCGATCTTCGAGTTGGGATGCGGCAACGGCACGACCGCGGCGATGCTGGCGAAGCGCGGTTACAAGGTTGCCGGAGTCGACCCCTCGATCAGCGGGATGGAGATCGCCCAGCGCCAATATCCTGAGTGCCGGCTGGAACTCGGCTCATCCGAAGAAGATCTGCGCGCGCGATTTGGCACCTTCGATACACTGTTGAGCCTCGAAGTCGCCGAGCATGTCTATTCGCCGCGGCGCTATGCCAAGGTCATTGGCCAGTTGCTTGAACCGGGCGGGATCGCGATCATCAGCACCCCCTATCACAGCTATCTGAAGAACCTCGCGCTCGCGGCAAGCGGCAAGATGGAATCCCATTTCACTGCTTTGTGGGAAGGGGGTCATATCAAGTTCTGGAGCCGCGGCACGATCGCCACACTGTTCGACACCGCCGGGTTCGACGAGATCGGTTTCTATCGGGTCGGGCGTGTACCTGTCCTTGCGAAATCGATGATATCGGTCTTTCGCAAACGGGACGCCGCTCCGGCCAATGGCTGACAGTACCGACACTGCAAGGCAGCCGGAACGCGTCGTTTTCTATGTTGGCGGCTTCGAGGCCGTTGGCGGGATCGAAGCATTCCTGTTCGACCTGCTGACCAACCTGCCCGCCGGTCGCGATGAACGATCGATGCTGGTTTGGGCGCTTGATCTCCCTGAGTTCCGCGACATCGAACGGACCGGAACCAAGGTATTAAGGACCAGTCTGCGTGCTGGGTGCCGCTTCGGCCTCCCCGACATCTTGTTGTACGCGCGACACGGCCGGCACTTGGCGAAGGCGGACCGCATCGTCTTTGCGAAGATCCCGCCCGAACCACTTTTCAGGCGCATCGTCGACAGGGCTCGGGCCAGACGCCCAAACCCGACCGAAACGATCTACGTCACCCCCTATCGCCCGCGTGAGATGTGGCCGGAGGGTATGCCAACCTGGATATGTCGGGGACTAGACAGGATTCTCGTCCAGAGCCAGGAATTCGCGGACGATCTGCGCGAGATGAACTTTACCGGACCGATCCACCTCGTCCCTTATATTCCGCCGCAAGCTGCCGTCGAACCGGCCGAACCATCACGCGAGCGCCCGTTTCGCCTCGGCTTCCTCGGCCGGTTCGTCGCGCAGAAGAACCTGTTCTATCTGCTCGATATTGTAGAGAAACTGCAGGCAAGCGGTGTCGAACTCCATATGTTCGGCGGAGGCAGCGACGAAGCCGGGCTGCGGAGCATGGCGAATGACAGGAACCTTGCCGTCACCTTCCACGGCGTGGTCCCGCGCGAAGGGGTTGCCGCCGCGATCGACAGTTGCGACGCCTTCATCAACCCCTCGATATCGGAGGGCCAGTGCCTCGTCGCCCTGGAGGTGTTGAGCCGCGGACGGCCCTTCATCGCAACCGGTGTCGGCGCGATCCCCGAAATTCTCGGCAAGGGCCGGCTGGGCAGGATCATCCCGCTCGACGACGGGTCGACTGCCGCGGAGATCGTCCGGGACTTTCTCGCTGAATGGCGCGCCGGCGACTGGCGCGCTCGCGAGATTGCGAGCGCCTATGCGAGCGCCTATCCGCGCGCGCAAATTATCGGCGAATACGAGAAACTACTGTAAGGCGCGCGTCGCCTTCAACGCGAACAGGAATCGACGGCAGCACGATGAGCGAATTATTTTCCCTGACCGGCCGACGCGTCTGGGTGGCGGGCGAGCGCGGCATGGTCGGACGCGCGATCGTCCGCCGGCTGGCATCCGAACGGTGCGAGATCGTGACCGCGGCGGCACGGGTCGACCTGCGCGATCAGGCGGCAACCTTCGCATGGATGGCGGCGAACCCGGCCGACCTGATCTTCCTCGCCGCCGCCAAGGTAGGTGGAATATCGGCGAACGACAGGCTGCCAGCGGAGTTCCTCTACGACAACATGATGATCGAGGCGAACGTGATCGAGGGCGCGCGTCGTACCGGTGCCGCGAAGCTCCTGTTTCTCGGATCATCGTGCATCTATCCCAAGCACGCTGAGCAGCCGATGCGCGAAGACGCGTTGCTGACGGGGGTGCTGGAACCGACCAACCAATGGTATGCGATCGCCAAGATCGCAGGAATCATGCTGGCTCAATCCTATCGCCGGCAATATGGCTGCGACTATATCTCGGCCCAGCCGACCAACCTCTATGGCCCGTTCGACAATTTCGACCTGCAGGGAAGTCATGTGCTGCCTGCGCTGATCCGCAAGGCGCACGAGGCCAGGCTTGCGAACGCGATGACACTCCCGGTCTGGGGCAGCGGTGCGCCGCTTCGCGAATTCCTGCATGTGGACGATCTCGCTGACGCTCTGGTCTTTCTCGCCAAGCACTATTCGGGTGAGGAGATCGTGAATGTCGGGTCGGGTGAAGAGATCAGCATCGGCGATCTTGCCCGGATGGTCGGAGACATCGTCGGCTTCCGCGGCGATACGGTGTTCGACACATCCAAACCGGACGGCACGATGCGCAAGCTGGTCGATACCGGCAAGCTGAACGGCCTGGGCTGGAACGCGCATCGTCCCTTGCAGGAGGGAATTGCCGACACCTATCGCTGGCTCTTGGATAATAGCGACACGTTACGGACGGGCCCGGCAACAGCTTGATTTCAGTCATGCAGGAACCCCTCCGAACAAGACCTCTCCGCAGCCACATTGCCCCGCAGCAGGGTTGACGCACGAGACCGCGCGGTTAAAGGTCCCGGAGCCTGTAACCACATAGACCGGCGGCGATTATTCGTCGCGATTCGCCACGCGTAGGATATTCGAAATGACAATCTTGCATCGTCTGCGCACGATGGTCGTGGCTCTGCTCGTCCCCGCTATCCTGGCAGGTTGCTCTACGGGACGTGGCGGCTCCATTCCCTATGAGGTCAAGAACTTCGGCCGGCCGGACGCGCCCGTGGCGGCGGCACCGGATGTGGAATACAGGATTGGCGCACTCGATCAGCTATCAATCATCGTATACCGCGTCCCCGATCTCTCCGGTGAGTTGCCGGTGGATGCGACCGGAAAGATCACGATGCCGCTGATCGGTGAGATCAGTGCGGTCGGAAAGACTTCCGCTGAGCTCGCCAGCGAGATCAAGCGCAAGCTTGGCGAGAAATATATCAACAACCCCGAGGTCCAGGTCGTCGTCAAATCAGCCTCCAGCGCGAGGATCACTGTCGACGGATCGGTAGGGGCACCGGGCATCTATCCGATCGCCGGCCCGACGACCCTGCTGCAGGCCGTCGCGATGGCGAAGGGCACGACCGACGATGCCAATCCCCGCCGCGTGGTCATCTTCCGCCAGATCAACGGGCAGCGCCAGGCCGCAGCGTTCGACCTGAAGTCGATCCGCCGTGGCGAGATGGCTGATGCCCCCGTCTTCGGTGACGACATTGTCGTGGTCGACGGGTCTGCCTCGAAGAGCGCGTTCAAGAACGTTATGCAGACAATTCCATTGCTCGCCTTGTTCCGGCCTTTCTGAGACGGCGAGCTGAAACCGACAAGATGGATTGCTTCCCCTCATGACCGATACGATCCAAGCCTTTCGTGGAAGTGGTCCGACCTCGCTTCCATCCACGCAGACCGGCGGAGCGCTTTCGACGTCGGTGGCCCTCCCTCCCCCCACCGATACGCCCGAGTTCGAACTGAACCTTCGGTCCGTCATGCGTATCCTGCTGAAGTGGCGCTGGCTGTTCGTCGCCTTCGTCGTGGCGGGCCTGGCCGGTGCGACGGCGCTGACTCTCCTTGCGACGCCGCTGTACCGGGCGACGGCAACGATCGAGATCAAGCGGCAGGAAACGCAGATCATGAAGGAGTCGTCGATCGAGCCGGTCGTTCTCAACGATCCGGCCTCGATGGCAACTCAGTTCGGACTTATGCAGAGCCGCGACCTCGCGGTGCGTGTGGCGCAGCGCCTGAACCTCGCGTCCAATCCAGCCTATGCGCCGCAGTCGCTGCCGCGTGAGGCGCGGGAGAATATTGCCGTCTCGCGGCTGCGTGGTGGCCTGAGCGTGGCGCCAGTCGGCACCAGCCGGCTGATGAGCGTGAATTTCGTCAGTCCCGATCGCAACGAGGCTGCCCGCATCTCGAATGCGTTCGCCGACAGCTTCATCTCGAGCGGCCTGGAGCGGCGTTACGACGCGACCGCCTATGCCCGCAATTTCCTCCAGCAGCGTATCACCGCCGTGAAGCTGGCGCTCGATCAGTCTGAACGCCAGCTCGTGGCATATGCACGCCAGCAGGGCATCGTGAATATCGAAGGCGCGCCTGGACCGGATGGCCGCGCGAGCGCTGGAACGTCGCTTGATGCATCCTCACTCACCGCGCTGAACGGATCACTGTCAGCCGCGCAGGATGCGCGGATGGCGGCAGAGGGCCGATATAAGGAATCCCGCTCGAACGGCACCACGACCGAGACGGTTCAGAACCCGACGATCACAGCCCTGCAGGGCGAGAAGACTCGCCTGTCGGCAGAATATCAGGAAAAGCTGGGTATCTATAAACCCGACTTTCCCCAGATGAAGGACATGCAGGCACGGATCGCTGTGCTCGACAGCCAGCTCGCCCGCGAACGGGGCGCGGTCTCGACCGCCTTGCGCTCGGAATATGAGGCTGCGCTTTCCCGCGAGAACGCGCTCAAGAGCCGGGTGAACGAACTGAAGGGCTCCGTGCTGGATCTGCGCGACCGCAGCATCCAGTACAATATCCTGCAGCGCGAGGTCGACACCAACCGCTCGCTCTATGACGCGTTGCTCCAGCGGTACAAGCAGATCGGCGTCGCCGGGGGCATTGGCGAGAGCCAGGCTTCGGTGGTCGATCACGCGATTCCGCCGGGCGGGCCGTTCAGCCCAAGGCTTGCTGCCAATCTCATAGTGGGACTGTTGATTGGCACCCTGCTCGGCATCGCCGTTATCCTTGCGATCGAATATGTCGACGATACCATCAAGGTGCCGGAAGATGTGGAGTCGAAGCTGAAGGTCAGCGTGCTGGGCGTGATCCCCAAGCTGACACGCGACACGACCCTTATCGAAGAACTGTCGATCTCACGGTCGAAGATATCCGAGGCCTACTTCACCGCCCGGACATCACTGCAGTTCTCGTCGCCGGAAGGTACGCCCCGCGTCCTGCTGGTGACCAGCACCAAGCCATCGGAAGGAAAGTCGAGCTCCGCGCTTGGCTTGGCGCAGAGCTTCGCCAAGGTCGGACTCAAGGTGCTCCTGATCGACGCCGACATGCGCAAGCCCTCCTTCACCGCCAAGGAAGGCGATACGACCGGGTTGTCCGCGCTTCTCGCAGGCGGGAATTTGTCCGAGCCCAAGATCCTGTCGACCAACGTCACGAACCTCCACCTGCTCCCAAGCGGCCCGATCCCCCCAAATCCGGCGGAATTGCTGGCCAGCGCCAACCTGCCTCGCCTGCTCGCGATCGTGCGCGAGCGCTTCGACCTGATCGTGGTCGACGGACCGCCGATCCTCGGCCTGGCGGACGCTCCGCTGCTCGGCGCCGCATGTGACGGGACTGTCGTGATCATCGAATCCGGGGCGATCCGTCGGCCGGCGGCGATGAACTCGATCAAGCATCTGCGCGCTGCCGGCGCACGGGTGATGGGTGTGGTGCTGACCAAGTTCAACCCGAAATTCGAGGGTTACGGCTATGGCTATGGCTATGGCTATGGCTACAGCTACGGCTACGGCGCCGACAAGGGCGAGAACGAGAAGGATCGGCAGCGGCGCATCGAGCTGATGTCGTAAACGCGATGGCGGCAAGAGGGGGAAGCACAGCCAGATCGATTACGTTCGCGCTTCTCGGCGCGGCAGCCGCAGCGGCCGGTCTAGCGGTGGTCGTGCCCAATATCGTCAGCCTCTCGGTGAGCGACGCACGCCCTGGCGGCATTGCCGGGCTCGCCAAGGGAAGCACGACGGCACTACGCCGCGATCTGACGGCTAAGCTGGCGCCAGCGAACGGCACGAATATCGCCATCAAGGATACCGGCCGAGCCGAGCGGTTGCTCGCGGCAGCGCCGCTCGATCCGGTGGCATTGACCTATCTCGGGCTTGCCGCCGACAAAAAGGGAGACACTGTCCGCGCACGCGCCTTGATGACGTTGGCGATCCGCAGTGACGGACGCGCACTGCGGGCGCGGCTCTGGATCATGGACCAGGATCTACGCAACAGTAATTTCGGCAGCGCAATCGAGCATTTCGATCGACTGGTGAGAATTGGTCCGCCTGGCACCAGCGGCTTGATCAACGCCATGGCAGGCATCGTGCGTGATCCGGCGAGCCACGCCCCCCTAGCCCGCAAGCTTGCGTCCAACCCGCCCTGGCGTGCCGCCTTTCTCTATGCGCTCAATCAGCAGGGCGTATCGCCTGACGTCATCTATCAGCTGACCCCTCAGGATTCCGCCAAGTCACAAGCGTTGTTCGAGCAGTCGGCGTTGTTGCAGTCCCTGTTGAAGAGCAAGGAATATGAGCGCGCCTATCTGGCGTGGATCAATTTCCTGCCGGAATCGTCGCTCAAGCAATTGGGTCCCGTGTACGATCCGCGCTTCGAGAAGATGCCGGGGCCGTTGCCCTTCAACTGGCAATTGACCGACGGCACTGAGGGATCGAGCGAGATCCGCGCGCCGCGTGGGCTGAACGTCTCCTATCTTGGCGGCAACGCAGCAATCCTCACTGAACAAACGCTGCTACTGTCCCCCGGCCAGTATCGCTTGTCGACGATCGCATCAGGCTCGGACGACAACAACCAGCTTGCCTGGACGGTGACCTGTCCGGGCAGCAACGAACCGTTGCAGAGCCTGAAGATCACCGGCCTGAAGGGCGACAGGCAGCGCTACGCGATGCAGTTCCAGATTCCTGCTGCCAATTGCGGCGCCCAGCGGCTGGCACTTACCGGTTCGCCCACCGAATTCCCGCGCACCGCCAGCGCTCTGTTCGATTCGGTTGCGATCGAACTGGTGAAATGACGACATGAAACCAAGATCCTCCCCTCGCCGCTCGACCCGTTCGGCGCCGAAGACACCGGCCACGATAACCGGGCAATTGCTGATTCCCGGTTTCATGGCACTCTGCATGCTGCTGGGCGGCTCAAGCAGCGGGGGTTCGCTTGCCAACGCGGGGCTGCAACTCGTGGCTACCCTCGTGCTGGGATATAGCGTGTCCCGCCTGGCGAACACACCACTGTCGCGCTCGGCGAAAGTCCTCATCACGATAATGCTCTGCTGGATAGGCTGGGCTGCCCTGCAGTTATTGCCCTTGCCCCCATCGATCTGGACATTGGCGCCGGGTCGCGATCTCCTTCAGCAAAGGCTGAGCGCAGGAGGCAGTGCGTTTCCCTGGCTGCCATTGTCGCTGAATCCGGCAGGCACGATCGCGCATCTCGCGTCGCTGCTACCGCCATTGGCCATCGGGACCGCAATTTTGTCGCGCCCGGCTGCCGACTCCAATGGCTTGCGGTGGCTCATTCCGCTTGTGGCCCTGGCATCGTTGCTGCTCGGCGTGGCACAGTTGATCAGCGGCAACAACTCCTCGCTCTATTTCTATGCCACCAGCAATCAGGACCTGCCGATCGGCCTTATGGCGAATGCGAACCATCAGGCGACTCTGATGCTGTGTGCCATTCCGTTCGTGGCTTCGTTGGCCAGTTCAGAGAAGTCGGCCGGATCGAAGGGGCAAGGCCGGGAATTGCTCTTCGCGGCGATGGCGGCGATGTTCCTGATGGGCATCGCCATCTGCCAATCCTACGCCGCCTATGTCCTGGCATTGCCCGTCACCGTGGCGAGCTGGGCGATCGCCCGTCCCCGCTCGCTGGGGCCGGCGCGCTATATCGGTACCGCAATCCTGGTGGTGTCGCTCGCGGCGCTTGCAACCGTCGTCATCTTCGGCCCCACCACAGTCGTAGATCCGATGTTCGCGCAGAACCAATTGTCCAGACCAGCGATGTACAAGGTCGCGGCGAACGCAGCACTCCACTTCTTTCCCCTGGGAAGCGGCCCGGGAAGTTTCGTGCCCGCCTTCAAACTGTTCGAAGAACCCGGACAGGTCACCAACGTATTCGTCAACCATTCCCATTCGGACTATATCGAACTCGTCCTTGAAGGTGGCTTGGTCGGGCTGCTGCTGATTGCCAGCATGCTGTTGTGGTGGCTCAGTCGCGCCACAACGATCTGGTTCGCGCGCTCGCCCAACAGGCTGGATCGCGCCGCGGTCGTCGCGACGGCCGCCATTCTCGGGCATAGCCTCGTGGACTATCCGGCACGTACCAGCACGATCGCCGCCATCCTCGCCGCAGGATTCGCACTGATGGCGTCGAGACCCGAGATTAAGATCGAGGAGGCATCGTCCGGCGGACGCCATCTGAAAGCCGAATGACCCGCGTATATTCAGCAATACGCTTGGCCATCCAGCCTCCCGGGGCCCGCGTCGCCAAGTTTCGATTCGAGGCTTGGTCATGATCGCCCAGTTCGATGTCAATACGATCTGGCGCCGGAAATTCGGCCAGGCGCTCCGTCGGCGCCACCCGGACACACTATTGTTCGCGCCCCGCCCCTTCGGTACGCGCGGCGCGCTAGCTGACGAGGAAGGACTGATTCCCGTGGCGCTGCCACCAGGCTGGGCCACTCGTGCGTCAATGCTTGCGATGCCCATGCTCGGTCGCCGGGCGAAGGAACTGGCCAAGTCGCGTGGGAGTTCGATCGACACGGCGATCTTTACCTCGTTCCACTATCTGCCGCTCGCCAGACGGCTGTGCAGCGACGCCCGGATTCTCTACTATTGTTCCGACGATTATCGCGGCTATGCGGGCTGGGGTGGCGCAGCGGCGATCGCGCAGGAGGCGCACCTCTGCCGGATCGCCACGCTTTCGATATTCGTAAGCGCTGCACTACGTGATCGGGCCATCGAAGAATATGGCCTTGATCCAGCCACCTGCATCGTTGCGCCCAACGCTTCCGAACCGCGATTTGCCGACGGCTCCCCAAAGCCACCTGAGCTTGCCGCATTGCCCGGGCCGGTTTTCGGCACCGTCGGCGTCTTCAACGACCGGATCGACTTCCATTTTCTGGATCGCCTCGCCGGTTCCGAAGAGGTCGGATCGCTGGCACTGGTCGGCCCCCTGCAGGATTGCCCTGACCCGGACGGATATATCCGGCGGTTGCGCGCCAATCCGAAGGTGCACTGGTTTGGCGCCCGGCCACACGACGAAATCCACGCGTGGATGGCGGGAATCGACATTGCGGTGATCCCTTATGCGCCGACGCGATTCAACCATTTCTGCTCGCCGATGCGGCTATGGGACCATCTCGCGATCGGCCAACCGATCATCGCGACCGACGCCTGCGACCAGATCGCACGACAGGCCGGCGTTTTTGTCGTGGCGCCGGGTGATGCGCTTGATCGATCGATCCGCTCTGCTAAGACGGCCGCCGAGGCGGGAAGACACCCGCACCTCGAAAGCTGGGACGACCGCGTTGCGTCGATAGCGCCTTGGATCGGTTAGGAAATACTGCGTGATCGCCAAACAGATCCGCCAGCTGATGTCCTGGCATGCGGCAACCCGGGCACCGCTGAGCCGTCCACTCTACACCTTCTGCCGGCGCTATGTGATGGCGTGGAGCAACGCCGAGACCGATATCGATATCAACGGCGAGCGTTGGCTGGTCGAGACGCTCGCGAAACGCGCGCCGAAGAAGGACTCGGTGTTCCTCGATGTCGGCGCGAATGTCGGCGACTGGAGCCGGCTCGTTCTAGACCACGCGCCCGACGCAAGGCTGGTCGCCTTCGAACCCGTACCGCCGGTCCGCGAGCAACTGACCGCCAATGTAGCGGGCAAGGGTGCGGAAATCCTCCCCTACGCCCTGTCCAACGAGGCTGGAACGGTCGAGATCAACTATACGCCAGGCAATTCGCATTTCTCGTCGATCGAAACGATCGGCAAGGATCTGGAGATGGCGGGCCAGGTCGTCGAGGTGCAACGCCGCACGGGTGCAGATATCTGCGCGGAACTCGGCGTTACCCATATCCGATTCCTCAAGGTCGACACCGAAGGCCATGACCTGAAGGTGATCGAGGGCTTTCAGAGCCTGCTCGCGTCCGGCGGCATCGACGTGATTCAATTCGAATATAATTATATGTCGATCTACTCGCGAACCTTCCTTCGGGATTTCTTCATCGCGTTGACGCCGCAGATGCGGATCGGCCGCCTGCTACGTGACAGAATCGAGTATTTTGCGTATGCCCCGGCTCTGGACAATTTCATTCAGGCGAACTTCATTGCGGTCCGAGCCGATCTTGCCGAAGGCGAACTCGCCTTCCTCTCAAGGCGATAGACCCGTGGCAACGGTGTCGAGGGCCCTGTGAGCATCTCCCTCATCATCCTGTCGGGGCTCATCTTCGCCCTCGGTGTCGTGCCCTTTATCCGGCCACGCAGCGTTTTCGAATATCCCTATGTGGTGGGCATGTTCCTCGCCGTATGGTTCCTCCCCCAGGCCTGGGCAGTTGAACGCCTCGGGTTGGCCGGCGGATTCGATCCAACGCTGACCTGGAACTACGTGATCCTGTGCATCATCTTCCTTGTCGGTGGCTATATCGCGGGAAGGGGCATGGGCGTCCAAGCCATCAAGTCGAAGACCGCCGAAATCGCGACCATGTACAGCGAGAAGCGGATGGCGCAGGCCTGCATCGTCCTGATCGCAGTCGGCGCCGTGGCCTATGTCATGATGTCACGGATGGCTGAAACGACGACCTACGAAGGAGGTTGGACCGGCATCATCATCGTTTACGCCACGCTGGCCCAGTGCCTCGTCTTCGGCGCCGCGCTGACATTCCTGATCTATCTGCGCACGAAGAACAGGTTTGCCCTCATCCTGTTCTGCATCGCCACCGCCGTTTTCGCTCCGGTTCTCTTCATCGCAGTGAAGCGCGAGTTCATCTTCGAGTTCCTGATCATCATCTTCGGGAGCCTGTTCCTGGTACGCAAGATCGTCCCTCCCCGCATCCTCCTGCTCGCTGGCTGTTTGATAGGCGCGTTCATCGTGAACAACGCCGGCGAGATCCGCGGCTATGTCAAAAACAACGATTCCTCACTGGTCGGCGCCCTCACCTCGTCCGAATTGATCGCCCAATCGACGGGCGAGAACAGCAAGAACACCGAGAAGGCTCCGGAAGTGAATGGCGCGGTCACCGACATCGCGATCGCGACCGAACTCGGCGAATATTACCCCTTCGCAGCGATCTCCAACGGTATGGTCGGGCGTTATTTCCCCGCCTTCATTTTCGGACGCGACTCCAAAAACTCGCTCATGATGAGCACCGCTGACGACAATCCGATGCGCAACCGGTATTTTGCCAACGGCGCCACGCGCACGGGCTTCTCTGACACCTTCCTCGCTTTCTGGTATTTCGG
Source organism: Sphingomonas sp. QA11 (assembly GCF_028473665.1). GTDB lineage: Bacteria > Pseudomonadota > Alphaproteobacteria > Sphingomonadales > Sphingomonadaceae > Sphingomonas > Sphingomonas phytovorans. The sequence goes on from NZ_CP098774.1 coordinate 2,745,672, forward strand.
TGTCTTCTGCTTCATCATACTTGGATTCTTCTACGGGTGGACACTGAACCTGGCATTGGCCGGCGGCCTGCGCGGACAGTATCTATATGTTTCGATGCTCAGCACCGGCTTGCACGCCATCACCCATTCCTTCGCCGAATTCGCAGCCGCGCTCCCCTTCCTGTTCCTCGTGGTCTGGCTGCCGTTCCGCTATGCTCGGATCACGCCGGAGGAAAACAGGCGCCTGCAACTCGCCCTGCAGCTTCAGAGCAGTTCGTGAAGTCCGGCGACCTCGCCCGGGACGGAACCAGCAGCGGCCGCGCCGGGAACTGACCTACAGTGCGAACGCTATTGATCCAGCCAGGTGCACGGCACGGCTACGCTCTTGCGCGTTTTCTCCACAAGGCGGACGCGCTGCAGCGACTGTATACCGACTTCGCGGTACCTGACGGCTCGTTCGAGCACCGGCTTCTCGCCGCAGCGGCAGGCCTGAATCCGAAAGCACGCTCTCTCCTGCGCCGCGTCGTTCCTGATCTGCCCGGATCGATGCTGCAACGACTCAGCCCCGCCGCGCTGATCGCCAAGAGGCAGGCGCCGAATCAACGCGAGCGCTGGAATTTCCGTTCACGCGATCTGCGCGAGGCTGACGTGGTCTATTCCCAGTATTTTGCGGGTGGCGACCAGATCGAGGAACTCGTGGCTCATGGCGCGCGGTTCGTCTCCGACGTGTTCATCATGCCATCGGCGCATCGTGTGGTGAACCGGGAATCGGCCAAGTTTCCCGAATGGGACGAGACGCCCTATTCACCCGATGCAGCCGCGATCCTCGATTCAGTCAGCAAAGCGATGATCGAACGGTCGGATGGCCTGTTTTGCCCGTCTCAAAGCGTGATCGACGATGTGGCCGCCTATGATCCGGCGGCCCGCGCCAAGTGCCGGCTCGTCCGCTATGGCTCCAGCCTCACTTTCTCCCAGCCCAACAAGCCGATTCCGAAACGTGTGCTTTTCGCAGGCTCGATTCAGCTTCGTAAGGGACCACAGTATCTCGCGCTTGCGGCAGCCCGGATCGCGCGCCTGGATCCATCGGTTCGTTTCGTCTTCGCCGGTGGTGTGACTGCGGCGGCGGCGTCACAGCTTCAGGCACCGAATATCGAAGTGCTTGGCCATATCTCGCGCGATCGGATGCGGGAAGAGTTTCTGCGCGCCGATATCCTCGCCTTTCCCTCGCTGGCGGAGGGATCGGCGGGTGTAGTGCTGGAGGCGATGTCGGCCGGCCTCCCGATCGTGGCCACGCACGAAGCCGGGGTCGATTTCAGGGACGGTGAAAGCGGCATCATCGTGCCGCCGACCGATGTCGACGCGCTTGCCGGCGCGATCCTGGAAATCGTTGGCGATCGGCCTCGACGGGAGGCGATGGCCCGGTCGGCGCGCGCCGAGTTCAACGCATATGATGAGAACAGATGGGGAAAGACCTTCGTCGCCGCCTTGCGCGAATTCTCACGCGATGGTTGAAAACAATGTCGTATCGGCGGCCCTGATCCCGACGGTCGCCGTCATGGAAATTGAGACGGGACAGATCGTACTGCGGTCAATATAGGCGCGGTCACAGGAGGATCTTACAATGGACCATGCCCACAACATCCGGTCCGAAGGTTTCGCCTGAAATGGCAGGCCTCGGCTCCAAAATGGCCCGCAACGCGGCCAGCCTCGCTCGCGATCCCTCTATGGTCGCCGAATACCTGGCATGGATCGCCAGTTCGGTCCGCACCGGTGGAAATCCTTCCCGGCGCCTGCTCGATGGTATCGAGGTGGGCAATTTCGCGAATTTTTCCGAATATCATTCCATTCCCGAATTCATCAATCTGGCGGAACGGCGTTTTTTTGAACAGAGCCCGTTCGGCGCTGGACCAATCATCGACGTGGGCGCCAACATCGGATTGGTCAGCTTGTTGCTGGCTCGCCGATTCCCAGACCGGGCAATCCATGCGTTCGAACCCAATCCCACCACATTCGAGACGCTTGAAGCCAATATCGCCCGCAATGCCGCGAACAAGGTCTCCTGCTATCGTTATGCCGTGTCCGATGCGGACGGGACGGTGATGTTCGACAATGATCCGGTCGCGCGCGGCACGGCCAGCATCAGCAGGGATGCCGGCAGCAATACAGCGGAGGTACTGGCGACCACCTTGGACAGCTTTGTAGCGAAGCAGGGGATCACCGCAGTCGGCCTGCTCAAGATCGATGTGGAGGGCTATGAGACGCTCGTCCTGCGCGGCGCCCATCATGTCCTGAACGAAATTCGCCCGGCAGCGATCTATTTCGAGGTTTGCCCGGCCCTGACTGAGCGCGCGGGATTCAGCGCCGCCGACCCGGCACGCATGCTGATCGAGGCAGGCTATGATCTTCGTCGCCTGACCGACAGCGGCTCCCTGACGCCAGCGACGCTCGACGAGATAGCAGGCATCAGGCTGGAGAACTGGCTAGCCACGCCGCGATGAAGCTGCTCGCTTATGTGCATTTACGCCGGATCTACAATGCGACCGGCGCCGGCCGGGTGGTGCGCAATATTATCGAGCAACTCCACCTGCTGGGCCGGGACGACATTCGTCTCCTCGTCGACAGAGCGGATCGTCAGGATGTGATTCCAAAGGTCGGAAAACCATGGAGCGACTATCGCTACCTGGATTTCCGGCTCGATACGTCCTGGCAGCAGGCGATGTGGATCGCGACGGATCGCCCCCGCGCTGAACATTGGTGGCCGGAAGCCGACATCGTCTACTGCACAAGCGAATCCTATGTGCCGACGCGGCGTGCGAAAAGCATCGTTACCCTTCACGACGCGTCCTATTTCGAGCCAAGCGCCCTGCCCCGAAACGCCGGCTTCGCCCGCCAGAAAGCAAAATGGCAGGTTCTGTACCGCAAGCTGGAACGCAATGCGGACATGTTCCACACCGTCTCGGATTTCTCCGCGCAGCGCATCGCGCACTTCTATCCGGCGATGCGGGATCGCCTGCGTGTGGTTCACAACGGTGTAACCGAAAGGTTCTTCCAGCCTCCGAATGCAGCCGGTGAAGCCGGACTGGCGCGCCTGGGTGTAAACGACAAACCGTTCATCCTGTTGTCGGGCGGCCTGTCCTATCGCAAAAACGCCGAGGTCGCGCTGGCCGCGTGGCCTCGCCTGCGGTCGATGCATCCCGACCTGACGCTGGTGGTGCCGGGACATTGCGAGCCGGGATATATCGAGCAGGCAAGGGCAATTGGGGCCTCCATCATTCTCGCTGGCTATGTCGACGACGATACGCTTTGCTCGCTCTATCATGCCGCCCGGCTCGTCTGGTTTCCTTCGCTGTACGAAGGTTTCGGCATTCCGGTAATCGAAGCGATGATTTGCGGTACCGCGGTGGTTGCCAGTGCTGCCTCCTCGATACCGGAAGTCGCGGGCGACGCGGCATTGCTGGTCGATCCGGTACGGGCGGAACAGCATGTCGAAGCCCTGGACGAACTATTGACCAATGATTCGACGCGGACTGAACTGGTTACGCGAGGGTTGGCCCGGGGGCAGCGATTTACCTGGGCCGCCGCCGCTGCCACGCTCCGCGGTCACCTGACGGAACTGGCCTGATCACGATCAATGCCCGGTGAAGTTTCCCTCGCGGTTGCAACAAAACCGCGATACCAGCCCCATATGCGCAAGGGAGCGGTACTATTCGCGTAGCGATAGCCTTCGACAATTTCGGCCCCTACCACATCGCCCGTCTCAACGCGGCCGCGCGTGAGGTCGAGGTGCTGGCCATCGAACGCGCCTCGACCAGTGCGCTCTATGCGTGGGATTCTCCGGAGGTGCCCGCCGGCCTAGCACGGGTCGTTCTGAGCACTGACAAGAACACCGCCCGACCGGCCGACATATTTGCCGCGATCGAGGCAAAGGTGGCTCCTTTCCGGCCCGACGCGGTCGCGGTTCCCGGATGGTCTTCGAATATGGCGCTCGCGCTTGCAAGCTGGTCAGTCGCGCGCGGCATTCCCGTCATCGCCATGTCGGAAACCAACCCATGGGATTTCGAGCGCAAATGGGGCACCGAATATTTGAAGCGTCGCATCTTTGAATATTTCGCCGCCGGCCTCTGCACCAATGACGGCCAGGCTGAATATCTTCGCACCCTGGGCCTGCCGCGCGACGCGATTTTCCGCGGATACAATGTGGTCGATAATGACTATTTCAGCGCAAAGGCGGCCCTTGCCAAGGCTGCCCCGATGCCCGCCGGCGATGACGGCATTCCACTTCCCGAAAGTGCGCGTGGTCGATATTTTCTCGCCTCGAATCGCTTCATTCCAAAGAAGAACCTCGCCTTGATGCTCGAAGCCTATGCCCGGTTCCGCAACGGGCGCGGTGATGATCCTGCCGATTGGCCATTGATCTTGCTGGGCGACGGCGAACTGCGTGAGTCACTCGAACGACAACGGCGGGCGTTGGGGCTGAAGCAGCATGTGCATATGCCCGGCTTCCGGCAGTATGATGAGCTACCGGCCTATTATGGAACGGCAGGTTGTTTCGTACATGCCAGCACGGTCGAGCAATGGGGCCTCGTAGTGAACGAAGCGATGGCGGCGGGCTTGCCGGTGATCGTATCCGATCGGTGCGGGTGCGCGCACGTTCTCGTTCGGAACGGCGTGAATGGTTTCACCTTTCCGCCGCACGACGTCGAAGCCCTGACCAACGCGATGAAGGATATCGCGGCCGTGGAAGACGATAGCGCGATGCGGGAGGCAAGCGTTGGACTGGTGGCCGAATGCGCGCCGGAACGATTTGGCCGAGGCATGGCCGGCGCCGCGCGTTTTGCGGTGGCGGCACCCCGCGCGAAACCGTCGCTCCTCGCTCGCGCCGTGACGAACTTCGCCATGCGCAGGATGCCCGCGTAATGACCGGCGTCGTACCGCTGAACCTCGGCATCCTTACCACGTCGCTCAGCTCGGAAGCTGGCGGCCTCTTTGAATCGGTCAGGTTCCCCGCCAACCTGATGCGCGAACGCGGCCATAGCGTTTCCGTCTACGGCGTAACTGACCCGGCACTGACGACGACGCGCGATGCGTGGGAGGTCAGTCACTTCCGGGCCTTTCCGTCGATCGGCCCGAAACGTTTCGGGTTCGCTCCAGGCCTGAGCCGGGAACTCGATACCAAAGCTTTTGACGCGCTTCACCTGCACGGCCTGTGGAACCATACATCCATTGCGGCGCGCAGTTGGAACCGCAAGAACGACGGTGCCCTGGTGATATCTCCGCACGGCATGCTCGACCCCTGGGCCCAGCGGAACAGCCAGATCAAGAAACGCGTCGCGAAATGGGCGTTCGAAAATGCCAATCTCCGATCTGCCGGCGTCCTCCGTGCCTTGTGCTGGGCGGAAGCCGACGCGATCGAGGCCCTCGGCCTGGGCGTACCGATCGCCGTCATCCCCAACGGCATCTCGCTGCCGGGGGCAGACTATGTCCCGACCAAGCCCGCCGACACGACGCGCAAACGCCTTCTGTTCCTGGGCCGCATTCATCCTAAGAAGGGGATCGCCGAACTGATCGATGCATGGGCGATCGCAGCCGCCAAATCGCCGACGATCCGCAACGACTGGGTCCTGCAGATTGCTGGATGGGATGATGGCGACCATCTCCAGCACCTCGTTCGACTCGCGCGGGAACGAGAACTCGACAATGTCGAATTCAGCGGTCCCCTGTTCGGATCGGCCAAGCAGGACGCTTATGCCAATTGCGACGCCTTCATCCTTCCCTCCTATAGCGAAGGGATGCCGATGACAGTGCTGGAAGCCTGGGCACACCGCAAGCCTGTCCTGATGACACATGCGTGCAATATCCCGGAGGGCTTTGTCGCAGGCGGCGCGTACCGGATCGAAACATCGCCGCAACCCCTCGCCGTCGCCCTAGCCTATCATCTCGATCAGCCCTCCGCTCTCGCTGAGACCGGTGAACGGGGCCGCCGGCTGGTCGAGGAGCGATTCACCTGGGAACGGATCGTCGACCAGCATATCGGCCTCTTCACCTGGCTTTCGGGCCGGGGGCCGCGCCCCCACCACGTCGCCGATTGACCATGCCGGACGAACCAGCACGCGATCCGGGACCGCCGGGCACCGCCTCTGCTCTCGACATCGCGGGCAACCGGCGAATCTCCAACTATACGCCGTCCGAGCGCATCGCCCGGATCGCCTGGGCGTTCGGCAGCATCGTCTTCCGCGTGATCCCGCGCCCTTTCTTCGGCGCACGCGCTGCCTGGCTGAGACTGTTCGGGGCGAAGGTCGGGCGGAACTGCCAGATCTACCCTACTGTGCGCATCTTCCTGCCATCGCAGCTCGAGATCGGCGAGTGGTCGTCGGTCGGCGACCGCGCGATCCTCTATAATCTCGCCGGTATGACGATCGGCCGGCGCGTGACCATTTCGCAGGGAGCGCATCTGTGCGGGGGCACACATGATTTCCGCGATCCCCGCATGCCGCTGATTCGCTCGACCATCACGGTCGAGGATGAGGTGTGGCTCTGCGCCGATTGCTTCATCGGCCCGGACGTGACCGTGGGCGCGCGCGCCGTCGTCGCCGCCCGTGCCGTGACCATGCGGGACGTGCCCGCCGGCGCGATCATCGCCGGCAATCCGGCCCGCAGGATCGGCGACCGATGACTCTGCTACCGATCACCATCGTCGTGCCCACGCGCAACGAGGAGCGCAACCTCGATGCCTGCCTGTCGCGGCTCGGCTCCTTCGCCGAGACCTGGGTGGTGGATTCGCGCAGCACCGACGGCACGCGCGCCATCGCCGACCGCCACGGCGCGCGCTGGATCGATTTCGACTGGTCGGGGGATTTCCCCAAGAAGCGCAACTGGGTACTGGCCAACCATCCGCCCGCAACGCCCTGGGTGCTGTTCCTGGACGCCGATGAGCGGCTGACCGACGCCTTCGTCGCAGAACTGCGCCAGGCTCTCGCCGGTGAAAGGCCCGAAGTCGGCTTCTGGCTGAACTACACGAACCATTTCATGGGCCGGGTGCTTCGCCACGGCGTGCCGCAGCGCAAGCTCGCATTGTTCCGCGTGGGCGCCGGCCACTATGAGCGGATCGACGACAAGCGCTGGAGCAACCTCGACATGGAGGTGCACGAGCATCCCATGCTCGACGGCGCCATCGGCGAGATCAAGTCGCCGATCGATCATCTCGATTTCCGCGGGATCGACCACTACATCGCCCGCCACAACGCCTATGCCAGTTGGGAGGCCAAGCGCCATGCCGACCTGATGACGCGCGGCGATGCGGCCTGGGCTGCCCTCACCCCGCGCCAGCGTACAAAGTATCGCAACCTCTCACGCTGGTGGTTCGCGCCGGCCTATTTTGCCGGGACCTATTTCCTGAAGCTCGGTTTCCTTGATGGTGGGGCTGGGTTCCACCACGCCTTCCTCAAGATGCTCTATTTCTATGAGATCCGGCTGAAGATCCTGGGCGCGCGCGGCGACGCCTGAGGATCAACGCGCTTCGTCGCGGAACCACGCGGCATAGCTGGCAAGCCCGTCGGCAAGCGATCGTTCCGGGCGCCAGCCCCATCCAAGCGCGCCGGCGATGTCCGCCTCATAGCCGATCGGGTCGCCACTGCGGCGTTGGCCCGAAAAGACCGGCGATGTGTCGACGCACAGTTCCCGCGCCAGCCCTTCCACGATGGTGCGGACATTTGCCGCTCGCCCGGTGCCGCCATTGACGATGGGGCAATCGGGGCTCGCTCGCTCCGCCGCCCGCAGCAACAGCGCGGCTGCATCCTCGACGTCGAGCCAGTCGCGAAGCTCCTCACCCGTCCCCGCAAAGCGCGCCTCGCCCTGAGTCAACTTGGTGCAGCTGTCCCAAAGCAACTGCTTGCGTAGCCCGACGCCGTAGACGGAAAAGAGCCTGACGATCGCCGCCCGAACGCCGAAGGTGCGCGCATAGGAGCGACACAGGTCCTCGGCGATGGTCTTGTGCACGCCATAAGGCGATTCCGGCCGTAGTGGATCGTCCACCGCGATCGGCATGCGGTCCACCGTGCCATACACCGCCGCGCTGGACGGCAGGACGAAATGGCATTCGGGCGCCTGCAGCCGCACGAAATCCAGCGCGGCCAGCGTGGAATCGACGCTGCGCCGGAAATCCTGCGCCGGATGAGTCATCGAAAAGGCGACCGAGCCGCTACCGGCGCATTGCACCAGGATCTCTGGATCGCCGGCATAGGTCATCAGCGCTTCCATGCCGATGTCGGCGACATGCCATTCGCGCAGGCCCCATTCGCGCCATTCGTCGCGAAGCCAGCTGCCATGGCCGATGCCGACGACGTCGTAACCGGCCCGGGCCAGCGCCCGGGCGGTGTGGCGGCCGACAAATCCCGCCGCACCAAGAACTGCCGCCTGCTTCACTGCCGATCACCCCTTGGCTGCACGAACCCACCGCGTCTCTGCCAACGACCCGCGGATTGCGAGCAAATAATCTCCGGGAGCCGCTATTTGCCCTTCACCAGGAACCGGAAATAGCTTTCCCATTTACCGACAAGCACGTCGAAGGAGAAATTGTCGCGATAATGCCGTTGCAGCCGCGACCCGTCGATCTCGCCCGCCGCCATCGCGCCGGCAATGTCCGCCACCTTGGCGACGAACCCCGAAATATCCTTGCTCACCCGGCAGTCCTGATTGTCGAAATCGGGCACGCCGCCCATCCCGTTCGCAACGAACGGCGTCCCGCATGCCATCGCTTCCAGCAGCACCAGGGGACCACCCTCCTGCCCGACCGTCGGCAACAGCAGCAAGTCGTATTGCTGCAGCAGGTCAACATAGGCCTGGCCGTCCGGGTAGCGTCCATGAAAGCGGATCGAATCGGACAGGCCAAGCTCCGCGACGCGCGGCTCGAGCACCCCGCGCTCCTCGCCGGTGCCATAGACGTCGATCGACTGGAGATAGGGCGCAAGCGCCGCCCATCGATCGACCAGGAAGCCGACGCCTTTATGCGGCACGATCCGGCCGAAATAGACTGCGCGAATCTTGCCCATGGCCGGCGCGACCACGCCGCGGTCCGCTATCGCCGCCCGCTGCTCGAGCGGTTCGGGCAACGCCTGGATGATCGTGCGTTTTCCGCGCCAGTGGAATTCGCTGCACACTTTGTCCTCGACCGCGGTCGCCAGGCTGACGATCGCGTCGAACCCGGCGTGGACCAAACGGCGCGGGTCGATCTTGCCCATCGCATCGCCGCTCATCACCTCGAAGAAGATGCGCCGCTTGATCCGGCGATTGGCCAGGACACCGCCCATCGCCTTCCAGCCGGTGCCGGCCACCACCGCGACGTCGAACCGGTCCTTGCCCAGCGCCTTGAAGCCACGCAGCGCATCCTTTGCGTCGCCATAGTGATCGACCGCATAGCCACGGTCGGGCCAGGGGCTTTCGGGCAGGTCGCGCGGTGGCACGGGCGACAGCACCCGGACCCTGTGGCCGCGCTGGGTCAGGCCATGGGCAAGCCAGTGCGTGTGGGTGGTCACCCCGCCCTCGCCATGCGCATAGCCCACCAGCAATACAGAAAGGGAATCAGACATCAGTGCCGCCTCCAGCGGCGGGTATCGGTCGTTCGATACCGATACGGCGGGCGAAATCATGGACCATCCGGTCGAACTCGGGCGGTCGTCGTTTCAGGGTGAGCGCGATCGACGCACCAGTGATGATCACCCCGACCGCCAGCGGCGGCTGAGCCGGCAGCGCCAGAACACACGCCGCAAGCGCGACGATCAGCAGAACGAAATCCACCCCGACCGTTTCCGCCAGCATGCGCCAGGCGCGGGTTGCGGTACCCCGCCCACCGACGAACATCATGTTGCGGCCGAGATAGCCGGCGGCACCGCCGGCCACGCCCCAGATGCCGGCGAGATAATAGATCAGCGCGCAATAGGGCAGCAGGATGATCGCGACGACCATCGCGCTCGTCCGGGGCCGTCCCTGGGCGAGCAGGCGATAGAACAGGATCGCGGAAATCCCCTCCAGCCAGAAGGCCGGGAGCAGTATCTGCATCGGCAGGGTCGCCACCTTCGCGAACGACGCCCCCATCCATAGGCGCAGGAACGGCTCGGCCAGGAAGATGCCGGCGACGAAGCACGGCGTCATCATCGCAACCATCCGGATGATCTTGCGTGCCAGGATCGTCTCTTCCTCTGGCGGCCGGGCGGCGAGCTGGGGCAGCGCCGCGCCGCCGATGCTGGTCGGGAAGATCATTACCCGGGCGATCACGCTCGACGGCACTGAATAATAGCCGACCGCTGCCGGGCCGGCGACGGCCCCCATGATGAAGCGATCCGCCGAGGAGATCGTCAGTTCGATCACCCCGTTCAGCGACGACCAGGCGCCATAGCCGACCAGCGACCGCGCGGCGCTCGCCGAGACCTTCGGACGTCGTCCCTCAAGCACCACGAACTGCCCGAACAGAATGGCCGAACCGACCACGATGATCCGGCTGGTCAGCATCGCCAGGATCAAGATGTCCAGCGCAGGGGCGATGAACACCGCGGCAAGGACCGGCAGCAGGATGGACAGCGCGAGTGCCAGTGCCGTCAGTACGGCATTGGTCACGAAATATTCACGCCCACGCAGCAGCCCGCCGGCGGTCGACAACAGGATGGTGCAGGCGCCGATACCGAGCAGGGCTGGCGCCGAATGGATCAGTTCAGCCTGCACCGCCTCCGACAGATGGAACAGGCTGCCGAGTCCGCCGCCGACCAGGCCGAACAGGATCGAGCCCATCACCAGGCCGACCGGCAGGCTGATCGACATCGCCGTCCAGAAATATTCGGCCTGGCGCTGCACGTCCCCGCGCACCTCGCTCGCCACCTTGAACGTCAGGGCCGAGCCCATGCCGAAATCGAACGCGGCGAAGAAGGACAGGAACGCCCAGATGATCGCCAGGATACCATAACGCTCGCTACCGATGACATGGAAGTAGAGCGGCGTCAGCGCCGCGAACAGCACCAGGCCGACCAGGCTACCGGTCAGATTGACGAAACTGTTGCGGCGAATTGCCATGCTGGCGGCGGCTGTGCCTCAGCCCTTCTGCAGCTGCGAGAAATAGTCGATCGTCTTGACCAGCCCTTGACGCAGCGGAATCGAGGGCTCCCAGCCCAGGGTTTCGCGTGCCCGCGTGATGTCAGGCTTGCGCTGCATCGGGTCGTCCTGCGGCAGCGGACGGAACACCAGCTCAGACTTCGAACTGGTCATCTCGACCACCAGTTCCGCCAGTTCGCGGATGGTAAACTCGACCGGGTTGCCCAGGTTGATAGGACCGGACACGTCCGATGGCGTGTCCATGAACGCCATAAATCCCGCCACCAGATCATCGACATAGCAGAAGGAGCGCGTCTGCTGGCCGTCGCCGTATAGGGTGATCGGCTCACCGTTCAGTGCCTGCATGACGAAATTGGAAACCACACGCCCGTCCGCCGGGTGCATGCGCGGCCCATAGGTATTGAAGATGCGGGCGACCTTGATCTCCAGCCCGTGCTGCCGGTGGTAGTCGAAGAACAGGGTCTCGGCGCAACGCTTGCCCTCGTCGTAGCAGGAACGGATGCCGATCGGGTTCACATTGCCCCAATAGGCCTCGGTCTGCGGATGGACGCTGGGGTCGCCATAAACCTCGCTCGTTGATGCCTGGAAGATCTTGCAGCGCAGCCGTTTGGCCAGACCCAGCATGTTGATCGCCCCGTGCACCGACGTCTTGGTCGTCTGGACCGGATCGTGCTGGTAATGAACCGGCGACGCCGGGCAGGCGAGATTGTAGATCTCGTCGACCTCGACATAGAGCGGGAAGCACACGTCATGGCGCATGAATTCGAAGCGCGGATGCCCGGCGAGATGATCGATGTTGCGCTTCGTGCCGGTGAACAAATTGTCCACGCACAGCACCTCGTCGCCCCGTTCGAGCAGTCGATCGATCAGGTGGGAGCCAACGAAACCCGCGCCCCCGGTGACCATGATACGCCTACGGCTGTTATACAGTCTTGCCACGTCAGTGATGCCCCCGCCTTGTAAAACAGGCCTATGTTCCGACGACACCGCGAAGCGTCGCTTACCCTTGTCCGGGCCCAATCATCCCGCTGCTACAGGCTGACACCGTGTCGCACCAGACCGCAGGGGCACAAAAAATGCTGCGTCCGCACAGCATTCACTAACCTGGATCATGGATCGCACTCCTCGATCCTGATCATGCGCCGCCTCGCCCCCTCAATCCGCACCGCAGTCAGAATGCCCGTCTGGTAGGCACCGGTATCGATCCCGATTCGGTTTTCCTTCTCCTCGGGCTCAACCGAGATAGTGTGACCGTGGACCACCATGCATCCGTGATCGCTCTCGTCATTGAGGAACTCGTCGCGGATCCAGCGAAGATCGTGCGTATCCTGAGCGTCGAGGCGTTTGCCGGGACGGAGCCCGGCATGGACGAACAGATAGTCGCCGAAGGTGAAGCTGTCGGCAAATCCTTCGATGAAGGCGAAATGAGACGGCGGAATGGCCGCGCGAATCATGTCGGCAGCGTCGGCCGGCGCCAGAACCGCGAGCCTGCCGACCTCCACGCCATAGCTCTGCGCGAATTCATAACCGCCATAGGTCAGCCACTGGCTCAACGATTCCGGCTCGTCACCAAGGACACGGAGCATCATTTCTTCATGATTGCCCATCAGGAACACCGGCCGGAGCCCGTCCGACGGCAACCGCATCAGGAATTCGATGACACCACGCGAATCCGGGCCACGATCGATCAGGTCGCCCAGGAGAATCAGATAGTCGCGAGCGCGTGAGCTTTCCCGCCGGTCCCGTTCAATCGTTGCGACCATTCGCTCGAGCAGATCGAGCCGGCCATGAACGTCGCCGATGGCATAAGCGCGCGCGCCCGAAAGTCCCCGCCATTCCCTGGGGCCAGTGCGCCTGGCGCGCGATTGCCTGAAACGCGAGAACATCGTTCGAACCTTTTGCACCCTATAGCCGCAGCTAGTCCCGCTCGGCGAGAGTCTCAAGCGCAAGCGCCCATTGATCCAGTGCAGTGCGGCGCTGATACCGCCGCTGCAGCATGGCGCGCGCACGATCGCCCATCGCGCGGCATGCCGCCCTGTCGTCCGCGAGGGCGACGATCGCCGCAGCGAGTCCGGCCGCATTGCCGGGCGCAACCGACACCCCTGCCCTCGTCTCCGCGATCATCGCCGGCACTTCACCCGCGGGATCGCATACCGCGACGATCGGCCGCGCTGCGGCGGCGATTCCGAACACCTTGCTGGGAACGATCAGCCCCTCGAATTCGGGCCTGAGCGACAGCCAATGGGCATCCCCCACCGCCAGGCTTTCGGACAGGCGAGCCCGCGGCTGATAGGGCTGAAAAACGAAATGCTCATGCCCGGCAGCCATCGCGTTGCGGCGCAATTCGGCCTGCGCGTGCCCACCACCGACGAACAGGAACCAGATATCGGATCGACGCGCGAGCAGCACTGCCGCGGCCAACAAGGTATCCGCCTCATGCGCCCGGCCGAGATTGCCGGAATAGGCCAGGACGAAAGCATCCGCCGGCAGCCCCCAATCCTTGCGCAGCGCCGGGCTGTTCGTCACGGACGGGGATATCGCCTCATCATCGCTCCAGTTGGCGATGGTGACGATCCGGTCAGGGGACACGCCGTGGCGGGCGATCCGATCGGCCATCCGCTGCCCGATCGCAACCGTGAGCGCGGACCGTCGCAGGGCAACGTCGCGCAAGGCGCTCAACGCTCCACCGACCGGCCCGCGCAAGGCGCTCATCCCCATCTCGATGGCGATCTCAGGATAGAGGTCCTGTACCCAGTTGACGAGCTTCGCACCTCGCAACCGACACGCCACCAAGGCAACTAGGGCAATCAGGGGTGGATCTGTCTTGGCGACCACGATCGTGCCGGGACGCAGGCACCGCGCCAGCGCCCAGCCCGCACTGAAATAGAATGTCAGATAGGCGAGCAACCGCCCGACCAGCCCCAGAGTCGCGCCGTTCACCGTCGCAACGCGGGTAACGGTGACGTCGTTGATCCGCTGTCGCGGCGGCAGGCTGGTGCCTGCGGTACCGTAGATCAACCGGCTGGTGACGATCTCCACCTCCCAACCCCGCCCGGCGAGATATTCGGCGAGGTCGGTCAGTATCTGCGCGGTCGCCGAATGATCGGGTGCATAGAAGCGGTTCACGAAAACGATTCGGCGACCGCCCCCGGCACGCGCCGAATCGTCCTTCGGAAAATCTGGAACCCCGGCAGAATCTGAAACCATGGCTAGGCTATTTCGAGCCGAAACCATTGAGCATCACCACCACGGTTCGCATCGTAATCAATACGTCCAGCCACGCCGAGAAGTTCTTCACATAGAAGAAATCATATTGCAGCTTCATGTTGATCTCGGCGAGATCGGCAACGTGGCCCTGATTCACCTGTGCCCAACCGGTGATGCCGGGCCGGACGATGTGTCGGTACGAATAGAACGGGATTTCCGCCTCGTACCAGGTAGACAGGTCGATTGCTTCCGGGCGAGGACCGATCCAGCTCATGTCGCCCGCCAGGATATTCAGGATCTGCGGCAATTCATCGAGCCGGGTGCGCCGCAGGAAGCGACCAATGCGGGTTATACGATCGTCGTCGTCTCTCGTGATCGCGCTTTTCCGTCGTGCATCCTGGTCGCCCTCGTCTTCGCGGGGTCTCATGGTGCGGAACTTGATCATCGTGAACGGTCGACCGCGATATCCCATGCGGCGTTGACGGAAGAAGACGGAGCCGGGGGAATCGAAGCGGATTGCGACGGCGATCAGCGCCATCGCGATCGCCAGGGCTGGCAACACGACAAGACATGCGCCGAGATCGATCAGGCGCTTGAGCTTGCGATAGGCCAGATTCGGCAAAAGCGAGCCGAAGCTGTTCTCCGAAAGATGGTCGATCTGCACGCGTCCCGTAAGCAGTTCCCGAACCTGCTTCACATGGTAGACCGGAACGCCGTTGATCGCTGCCTGGGCAAGCATCCGTTCCCACGGGGAGTCCAGATTGTGATGGAGATCGGCCACGATCATGATGTCTCGGCCGACCGGGACGACGGGCCTCACGAGCGGCAACCATTCCGCTCCCTCGATATCCTCCAGAAAACCCGTCCTGCCGCCCGGCACGACATGGAAACGCCGAACAGCCCGGCGCGCGCTGAGATAGGCAAGGGCGTAGGCAGCGGCGATGCTCAAAGTGAAGCTCGCGATGAGGACAGTACGATTATAGTCGAGACGCAGTACGACCGCGGCCAATATCGCAAGGCCAAAAGACATGGAGAAAGTGGGCAACACGTAGATGAATGTACGCGTCCCTGGGAAGCCGCCTATTCGTCGCGAGAGCAGCGTAGCGCTGACCACGCTGAAGATCGAGAGAACGAAGCTCGCCGGCGCCGACGGGTGGTGGTCATAATTCGAATGAAGCCCATATCGCGCAGCGAGCGGTAGAAGCACGCCCAGCAATATCTCAACGCACAATTGCACGCGTAACGATGAAATCCATCGCATGTTGCCGACCAGGCTGGAAAGGTTGCGTTGCATCAGCATGATTCAGGTTCGATCCCGTCGCCCCGAAACAGATGCCATCGTGAAGCTCCAGCCGTGAATGTCAACGAACGTAACGCACTGGTCATACGCTCCGCTATCGCGTCCGTCCTTGATCCAAAACTACGGTCAAATCCAGCCACCTCCCGCAAGTGCGAAGATATTGTCCACAAAAAAGGGCTCGGACAGGCGGAAGCGCCGAGGATCACTCCGCGCCGGCATATCGCCCGGACACCAGGCAGCGCCCAGGAGGTGTTGATCCTTCCGATTCGTCCCCGTAACGGTTTAAGCCTGGCAGGGTCTACCGGAGCAAAGATGCCATAGGACGCCGCGATTCGCCGTGAAACGGCATCCTTTGAAACGCGTGAGCGAGGACCCTCACCACCATGTCCTGGGCTACTTAACCTTTTGTTTGGGATAGAATCGTCATACGTAGCCGCGCGCTATTGCGAGAAACCTTTTGCGCGGTGTGAACCGCTCCGGGTTTGCCGGAGGCTCCAACTCCTGAGAAGGTGGAGCCTGTATGAGCAAGACGACGAACAAGTTTGCACCTGAGGTCCGCGAGCGAGCGGTACGGATGGTGCTGGATCACGAGCACGATCACCCGTCGCGATGGGCAGCGATCATATCCATTGCCGAGAAGATCGGTTGTTCAGGCCACACGCTGCTGGAGTGGGTGAAGAAGGCCGAGGTGAACAGCGGCAAGCGGGCGGGCGTCCCGACCGAGGTTGCCGACAAGGTGAAGGCGCTGGAGCGCGAGGTCCGTGAGCTGCGGCAGGCCAACGAGATTCTGCGCAAGGCGTCGGCATATTTTGCGCAGGCGGAGCTCGACCGCCCGTTCCGGCGATGATCGCTTTCATTGACGATCACCGCGATGCCTATGGGGTCGAGCCGATCTGCCGCGTTCTGCCGATCGCCCCATCCACCTATCACGAGCGCGTCGCGCAGCGACAGGATCCGACACGCCTGTCGGCGCGGGCGCAGCGCGATGTCGCCTTGAAGCCGGAGATCGCGCGCGTATTTGCCGAGAACTTCGCGGTCTACGGCGTACGCAAGGTCTGGCGGCATATGATGCGGGAGGGCTTTCCGATAGCGCGCTGCACCGTGCAACGGCTGATGCGCGAGATGGGCCTGGCAGGGGTGATCCGGGGCAAGCCGGTGCGCACGACCATCAGTGACAAAGCGGCGCCGTGCCCGCTCGATCACGTCAATCGCAGGTTCTACGCGCCAGCGCCGAACATGCTGTGGGTGTCGGACTTTACCTATGTCGCGACCTGGGCGGGGTTCGTCTACGTCGCCTTCGTCATCGATACCTACGCCAGGCGGATCGTCGGCTGGCGGGCCAGCAGGACGGCGCATGCCAGCTTCGTCCTCGATGCCCTGGAGCAGGCGCTTCACGATCGCCGGCCGGCCCATCGGGGCGGCCTCATCCATCACAGCGATCGGGGCTCGCAATACGTGTCCATCAAATACACCGAGCGCCTCGCCGAGGCCGGGATCGAACCCTCGGTCGGCAGCGTCGGTGACAGCTATGACAACGCTTTGGCCGAGACGATCAACGGCCTCTACAAGGCTGAGGTGATCCACAGGCGCGGGCCGTGGCGCAGCTTCGAAGCCGTCGAATACGCCACGCTCGAATGGGTCGACTGGTTCAACCATCGCCGGCTGCTGGAGCCTATCGGCAACATCCCGCCTGCCGAAGCCGAAGATCAATATTATGCTGCCGCAAGCAACCTCGATATGGCAGCGTGACTCACAACCCAAGGCCTCCGGCAGACCCGGCGCGGTTCAGTGTGGTGTTACCGCATCAGTTCGAGATACTTGTGCAAATGCGAACGTTTTGGGTGGACAAAATACGGGCTTAACGCTAATCCCAAGTCGTGAGCCTACTTCCAAGCGGTTCAGGAGGAGACTGATAATGAGATTTTCGCGGGTAACCGCCGCCATCCTAATGGCGAGCCTTTCTTCACCGCTGTTTGCCGGTGCCGAGCAGTCAGTCGGCAAGCTGACGGCCGCCAGCGAAGGCACGTTCGTTTCGCGCGAGGGCAAGCTGATCCCGGCGTCCGCCGGCCAGTCGCTCTATGCCGGCGATCGCGTCGTCACGCGGGGCCAGGCCAAGGCTAAGGTTGCTTTCCCGGGTTGCAGCTACACGATGGCGCCGACCTCGGTGCTTTCGGTCAGCTCGTCGAGCTGCGCGACCGCTCCGAAGTCATTCGCACAGGACAGCGGCACCGATGATGCCGGCGCAGGCGGCGGCCATGGCGGCGGCGGCGTTGTTCTCGGCTTGGGCATTGTAGCCGCGGGCCTCGGCGCTTACTTCGCGTTCAAGAACGACAGCTCGAAGCCTGCCAGCCCGTAAGCGCTGCCGCTAGCATCAGACGATTGGGGGCCGGACGAATAGTCTGGCCCTTTTTCGTATGCGTTGTGATGTCGCCGTAAGTCGCGAAATAGCTGGCGGGTTCGCACGAATGCAAATTGGCACTCCCGCGCGGGTCCGCTGCGGGACCACCGTCAGCCCATCGACGCCACGCCCCCGTCCGGGCAGGGACTCGCACGCTTAGAGCTCATGTCTACCCACAACAGCTTGCCAAGCAGGCCACCTCTTCCTAGGCCCGAAGCCGGGGAGCAAATGATCTGATGCGTATTCTTGTGACCGGCGTGGCTGGCTTCATCGGCTATCATGTGGCCAGGCGCCTAATCGCGGACGGCGACACTGTCATCGGTATCGACAACCTCAACGACTATTACAGCGTTGCGCTGAAGGAAGCTCGCCTCGCTGCCCTGACCGACCAGGATCGCGACCGTTTCCAGTTCGCCCGGGTAGATTTCTCCGACCAGAAGAGCCTGGACGACGCCTTGTCCGAGGCCCGATTCGATCGGATCGTCCATCTCGGCGCTCAAGCTGGCGTGCGCTATTCCATCGAGAATCCCCGCGCCTACGCCTCCTCGAATATCGCCGGGCATCTCAACATCCTGGAACTCGCCCGGGACCGTCGGACCGAGCATCTCGTCTATGCATCCTCTTCATCGGTCTATGGTGCCAATACGACTCTCCCTTTTCGGGTCGAAGACCGTGTCGACCATCCACTCTCCTTCTACGCCGCCACGAAGAAGGCGAACGAGTTGATGAGCGAAACCTACGCACATCTCTATCGACTGCCGCTGACGGGACTTCGCTTCTTCACCGTCTACGGCCCGTGGGGCCGGCCTGACATGGCGATGTGGCTGTTCACCAAGGCGATCCTCGCCGGGGAACCGATTCGCGTGTTCAACGGTGGCGACATGCGACGCGACTTCACCTTTATCGACGATGTCGTGGCGGGCGTGGTGGCCTGCGTGCGCAAGCCACCTGTCGATGACGGTTCGATCAAGGCGGGCGGCAGCGTCGCGCCGCACGCAATCTATAATATCGGCAACCATCGCGCCGAGGAGCTCGGCCGCCTGATCTCCCTCATCGAGGCGGCGTGCGGCCGCGAAGCGATCAAGATCATGGAACCGATGCAACCTGGCGACGTCCACGCGACCTATGCCGATATCAGCGCGATCCAGCGCGATATCGGCTTCGAGCCATCAACGGCGCTCGACGTCGGCGTGCCGTTGTTCGTGGAGTGGTATCGCGACTATCACGGCGTTTGACGACCGCTGACCGCCGGTCTCAGCGCAACAGGTCGATCGCGAAGGCCCGTACCGACGGCCCGATATCCTCACGGCCGATGGCAAGTGCCAGGTTGGCCTGAATATAGCCCGCCTTGTCACCGCAATCGTAGCGGCGACCATCGAAGGTCAGGCCATGAAATGCCTGATCGCCGATCATCCGCGCCATCGCGTCGGTGAGTTGGATCTCGCCCCCTGCGCCCTTCTCCTGGGTTTCGAGCACGCGCATCACTTCCGGCTGGAGGATATAGCGGCCGATCACTGACAGGTTGGACGGTGCGGTACCTGGCTTGGGTTTCTCGACCAGGCCCCTGACCTGGGTGAGCGCCCCGTCCCGCGCACCCGGCGTGATCACGCCGTACATATGGGTCTGGTCTTCCGGCACTTCCTGTGCGCAGATCATGTTGCCGCCGACTTGCATATAGGCATCGACCATCTGCTTCAGGCAGCCGGGCTTCCCGACCATGAAATCATCGGCGAGCAGCACCGCGAACGGCTCGTCACCGACGATGTCGCGCGCGCACCATACGGCGTGGCCAAGGCCCATCGGTTCCTGCTGCCGCACATAGGCGACAGCGCCCGGCTTCAGACGGGTCTGGTGCAGCAACTCCATCGACTTGCCGCGATGCGCCATCGTCGTCTCGAGTTCATAGGCGATGTCGAAATGGTCCTCGATCGCCGACTTGCCGCGACCGGTGACGAAGATCATCTGTTCGATGCCCGCCTCAAGCGCCTCGTCGACCGCATATTGGATCAGAGGACGATCGACGACCGGCAGCATCTCCTTGGGCAGCGCCTTGGTCGCGGGCAGGAAACGCGTACCCAAGCCACCCACGGGGAATACGGCCTTGCGTAGCGGCTTGATCGGCATCCTGTCTCTCTTCTCAAGCTGGAAACAACGGTGTCGCACTGAAGGATTCAGTGCCCGTCCGCCCCTAGTCGGCGCCCATGCCAAAGGGAAGTGTCGACATTCTCATCAAAGCACCGACTCACCTGCCGCCGGTGATGAATCGAAGGAAGCCAGGTACCGTCTTCAACAGCAGCCAATAAGCCGAGAGAGCCATTCCGATCACCAGGATGGGCAGCAGCGCATAAACGGTCAGCACGGACTGAGCGGTCAAGGGCAGCATCCGGAATGCCAGCTTCTTGCCGACCGTAACCAGCGGCTCGTGAACGGCGAACACGAAGAACGACGTTGCCCCGAGCCGGACAAGCACATCGCGCCGACGTTCGGACTCGGCCATCCACCGGCTCGCCTTCAACACCAGCACCACGCCGATCGCGACGGCAGGCCGGAGCAGGTAATTCGTCCACTCCCCACCATGCCTCGTCGCGAAAGCGCCGAGCAAGAGCAGGAACAATGGTGTAATCCACCAGCTCACCCGATCCACGGCAAACAGAGAGCCACCACGAATCGCGACCATTGCGCCTGCATAGAAGAACAGGACAGGCTCGCCCTCAGGCATGAGGAAGGGCCAGACATAACCCAGCCAGAGAACGGCCAGCAAAGCCAGCATCGGCCATGCCAGATAACGTACGGCTGCCCAGATCAGCGGCGACACCAGGACGAGCAGCATCAGATCCCGGATGAACCAGAACTGATAGGCGATCGGATAACGCGTCAGGCCGACCACCGCATCGACCATCTGAAAGATCGACATGTCACGGAAGGCCAGATTCTGACTGTTGAAGAAGGGCGCCAGAACAGGAACCGATTGAGCGACCGCGACCAGCGCGAACAGCGCGAGGTTCCAGAAAAGAAAGGGAATCAGCAGACTGTGTATCCGCGCCCGCAGCTTGGTGCGGTATGCGGCGAGGGAGAAGCGAACGCCCCGAAAGAACAGGAAGCCCGACATCAGGAAAAAGAGCGGTACCGCTACTCGCGCGATCGACCCGGTGACGGTCTGGACGGTCGCCACGATTCGGGCGTCAGTCAGGGCACGAGCACCGTCGGCGAAGTTGGCGGTGAAACCGCAGGCGTGGAGATAGACGATCAGGACGATCAACGGGAACCGCAGGACATCCAGCCTGGCGAGATGCCCGTCCCCAACAGTGCCGCTCGATTGTTCCCCCATAAGCCAGGCCCTAGCATGCCGCCAGCGAGGGAGGAAGACGCGCTTCAGCCCTTGATCCACCATCTCAGCAGAGTCGCCACGATGCCGAGCGCAACGACACTGGCGGCCCAGATCCCTGCCATCCACGCGAGCCGTTTCCACAGAGGGGCGGTGTCTGCCTGCATCAATGATAGCCGTGCGCACCAACTTTGCCGCGGAACACCCAATAGGCCCAGCCGGTATAACCGAGGATCAGCGGCAGCATCACACCCGCCCCGATCAGCATGAAGACCTGCGACGATTCGGGTGCCGCCGCGTCCCAGATCGTTAGCTGAGCAGGCACGATATAGGGATACATGCTGATGCCCAGCCCGACGAAGCACAGCGCGAACAGCGCAAGCACCAGAAGGAACGGCGCTGACTGAGCTCCACGGCCCAGCGCGCGCCAGAACATCCAGCCGAGGAGCGCAACCAGGACCGGCACCGGCGCCGTCAACAGGATGCCCGGCATGGTCAGCCAGCGCGTGTAATAGTCATGGGCCAGGAATGGCGTCGCGGCGCTCACCGCGGCGATGGCGATCAGCGTGATCACCCCGTAGCGCCGCGCGAGTCGATAGGCCTGCTTCTGGGCCTGCCCTTCGGTCTTCGCGATGAGCCAGCAGCTCCCCAGCAGAGCATAGGCCGCGAGCACGCTGGCGCCGGTCAACAGGCTGAACGGCGTCAGCCAGTCGAGCCAGGCACCCCCATAGCCGCGCCCGGTTATCTTCACGCCCTGCAGCAGCGCGCCGAGAATGACGCCCTGCGCCAACGCCGCGACGATCGACCCCGCAGTGAAACCGAAGTCCCAGAAAGCCCGATGCCGAGGATCGCGCCAGCGGAATTCGAAGGCGACGCCGCGGAACACCAGCCCGAGCAGCATGGCGATGATCGGCGGATAGAAAGCCGGCATCAGCACCGCGAAGGCAAGTGGAAAGGCAGCCATCAACCCTCCCCCGCCGAGCACCAGCCAGGTTTCATTGCCGTCCCACACCGGCGCGATTGCGTTCATCGCCACATCGCGCTCCTCCCCGACGCCGAACGCCGGGAAGATGATGCCGATGCCGAGGTCGAAGCCGTCGAGGACGACATAGGCGAACACGGCGAAAGCAATCAGGAAGGCCCAGATCATCGCCAGATCGTAATTATAGGTCATGACGCCCTCCCCGTCACATCTTGCGCCGGCGCCGGGGCGATGCCGGCGGTGCGGATCGGGGCATTGCCGAGTTCGGGCTCGCCCGGTTCCACGCCCTTGTCGATCAGCTTCAGGATGTACCAGGCACCGATCCCGAACACCGCGAAATAGACCAGCACAAAGGCAATCAGCGACGCGCCCACCGCCGGCGCCGCCAGTGGCGAGGCACTATGCGCCGTGCGGAGCAGGCCATAGACGGTCCAGGGCTGCCGTCCGACCTCGGTGGTGACCCAGCCGGCGATCACGGCGACGAAGCCGGCCGGCCCCATGAGAACCCCGGCACGGTGCAGCCAGCGCCAGTCATAGAGCTTGCCCCGCCAACGCGCGACGAGGCTCCACAGCCCGAGCCCGAAGATCGCGAAGCCCAGGCCCACCATGATCCGGAACGACCAGAACACGATGCCGACCGGCGGCTGCCGGTCCTCGGGGATGGTATCGAGCCCGGCCAGCGGCGCATTCAGATCGTGCTTCAGGATCAGCGACGACGCCTTTGGAATCTCGACCGCATAGTCGATCCGTTTCTCCTTCGAATTCGGGATGCCGAACAGGATCAGCGGCGCGCCGTTCGGATGACTGTTATAATGTCCTTCCATCGCCATGACCTTGGCCGGCTGGTGCTCAAGCGTGTTCAGGCCATGCGCGTCCCCCGCCGCGATTTGAATCGGGGCGACGAGCGCGGCCATCCACATCGCCATCGAGAAGATCTTCCGCGCATGCGGATCGCTGCTGTCCTTCAGCAGGTGCCACGCCCCGGTGGCACCGACGACGAGCGAGGTCGTCAGATAGGCGGCGATCACTGTGTGGACGAGGCGATAGGGGAAGCTGGGATTGAAGATCACCGCCGCCCAGGACCCAGCCATGACGAACTGGCCCTGCGCGTTCATCGCATAGCCGGCGGGCGTCTGCATCCAGCTGTTCGCCGAGAGAATCCAGAAGGCCGAAATGGCGGTGCCGACCGCGACTAGGCAGGTGGCGGCGAAGTGCAGCTTGCGGCCGACCTTTTCCATGCCAAACAGCATCACCCCGAGAAAGCCAGCCTCGAGGAAGAAGGCGGTCAGCACTTCATACGCCATCAGCGGCCCGATCACCGGTCCGGTCTTGTCGGAGAACACCGCCCAGTTCGTGCCGAACTGATAGGACATGACAATGCCCGAGACGACGCCCATCGCGAAGGTGACCGCGAAGATCTTCAGCCAGAAGCGGAAGATGTCGAGATAGAGCTGCCTGCCGGTCCGCAGCCACAGCCCCTCGAGCACCGCGAGATAGCTCGCCAGCCCGATCGTGAAGGCCGGGAAGATGAAATGGAAACTGACGGTGAAGGCGAACTGAGCGCGGGCCAGGATGATCGGATCGACAGCGTCGAACATGGGTGTTTCCCCCTCGTTCGAGCAGTTTGCGCCTGCCCGCGCCGGGGCGCAAGTGTAACCGATGCAGCTAGCCGGTCACGCCGGACACGCCGCCGCACCTCTTGCGGGGTGCGCCACCGTTACTTCTTCGGTGCAGCCTCCGCCGGCTTCGGTGCAGTTCCTGCCGGCGAGGCGCCAGCGCCCGGAGGCATCGCACCCTGCATCTGCTGCCGCATCTGCATCTGGCGGATCACTGCCTCGGGCAGGAAATCGAGCAGTTCAACGTCGAACACCAGCACCGAATTGGCCGGGATGGGACCCGTCGCCTTGTCGCCATAGCCGAGGCTCGGCTTGATCCAGAAGCGATACTTCGAGCCCTTGGGCATCTGCTTCAGCGCCTCGGAGAAGCCGGGAACGACCTCGTTCACCTTCATCGGCGTCGGCTGCTGCGACTTGTCGAACGTGGTGCCGTCCGTCAGCTTGCCCTCGTAATTGACCAGGGCGACGTCAGCGTCAGTCGGCTTCGGACCACCCTTGCCCGGCGTGACGATCTTGTACTGCAGGCCCGAAGGCGTCTCGACCACGGCCTTGTCGCTGCGGTTCTTCTTGAGGAAAACCACCACCGGATCGTTCTGCACCTTCCACCAGGCCATGCCCTGGATCGCGCCGAGGGTGGCCAGCACGCCCAGGACGATGCCGAGCACGACATAAAGGATCGGCTTGGTGTCGAAAGGCTTCTTGGCGGTCGGCGGAATGGTGGCCATCGGAAATGTTCCTAAGCGCCGCGGCGCGGCAGGCCGCGCGGCAGCTGGAAAGGGGATCGGCGGATCAACGCGACGGCGGCGGACCGCCCTGGGGCATTTGCTGCTGCATCATCTGCTGCTGCATCATCTGCTGGCGATAGACAGCTTCGGGAATGAAGCCGAGCATGTCGACGTCGAAGACAAGGATCGAGCCGTTCGGGATCTTGGCGGGATCGGGCGAATGCTCGCCATAGGCCAGTTCCGGCTTGAGCCAAACCCGATACTTGGCATCCTTCGGCATCAGCTTCAACGCCTCAACGAACCCCGGAATCGCGCCGCCTCCCGAGAGCGGGATGGGAGTCGGCTGCTGCGAGGCATCGAAAATCGTGCCATCGCGCAGCCGGCCGACATACATGACACCGGCGATATCGCTCTTCGTCGGCAGCGCGCCCTCGCCGGCCTTCAGCACCTTGTATTGCAGACCCGACGCGGTTTCGACCACGCCGGGGCGGCCCTTGTTCCAGGCGAGGAACTGGGCGTTGGATCCCTTGAGCGCGACGACCTCGGCCGTGCCACGAGTCGCCAGCCAACCGGCAGCAAGCACCACCGCGAGGATGCCGATCCACAGATACACCAGAATGCTCCGCTTCGTGGGCTGCAGCGGCACTGCGGTGATCGTGGACATCGTCGGGCACCCTTAACCGGCGCCTGAAAGGGCGGCCGGGATTGAGAAGACAGGAAGCGCGGAAGGTCAGCCCCCCGCGCCGGCGGTTTTACCGCGCCCCGTCACGCTCCAGCCGCTTGCGCTCCAGCTTGCGGGCGCGGCGGACGGCAGCGGCACGCTCGCGGGCGCGCTTCTCGCTTGGCTTCTCGTAATGACGGCGCAGCTTCATCTCGCGATAGACGCCCTCGCGCTGCAGCTTCTTCTTCAGGGCGCGCAGCGCCTGGTCGACGTTGTTGTCGCGAACGATGATTTGCATAAACCCGCAGGTCTCCGGTCAATAGAAATTGGTCGTCGCAAACATGGGTTTGCGCCGTGTGGGAGGGCCCCTATCAGCCGCCATCCGCATTTTCAAGCGAATTGGCACCTGCCCACCGGGTTTGCGGGCGCCCGCCCTCGCGGCTATGGCCAGCGCATGACCGGCACGCCCCTCACCCTGTACAACAGCCTGACCCGCTCGCTCGAGCCGTTCAAGCCGATCGACCCCACCAATGTGCGAGTCTATTCGTGCGGGCCGACCGTCTATAATTATGTCCATGTCGGCAATCTGCGCGCCTATGTCTTCACCGACACGCTGAGCCGGGTGCTGACCTGGAAAGGCTATCCCCTTACCCATGTCATCAACATCACCGATGTCGGCCACCTGACGTCCGATGCGGATGCCGGCGACGACAAGATGGAAGCGGCGGCAAAAGCCAGCGCCCAGAGCATCTGGGATATCGCCGCGCATTATACCGCCGCGTTCAAGGAAAACATCGCGGACCTCAACATCCGCACGCCGACTCACTTCCCGCTCGCGACCGACCACATCCAGGGCATGATCGCCTTTGCCGGGAAGATCGCGCCTGAGCATTGCTACGAGCTTGAGAGCGGGCTCTATTTCGACGTGTCGACCGTGCCCGATTACGGCCGGCTCGCCCGCGTCGCCGACGACGAGCGTGAAGGCCGGATCGACCCGGTTGCCGGCAAGCGCAACCCGCAGGATTTCGCGATCTGGCGCAAATCCCCGCCGGGCGAGAACCGGCAGATGGAGTGGGCGTCGCCCTGGGGCCGCGGCGCGCCGGGCTGGCATCTCGAATGCTCCGTGATGAGCCAGCATTTCCTTGGGCCAAGCTTCGACATTCATACGGGGGGCATCGACCACCGCGAGATCCATCACCCCAACGAGATCGCGCAGAACCAGGCGCATTGCGACTGCGCCGACACCGGCGCGACGATCTGGATGCACAACAACTTCCTGGTCGAGCGCGAAAAGGGCAAGATGAGCAAGTCGTCGGGCGACTTCACCCGGCTGCAGACGCTGATCGACGCCGGCATCCACCCCCTCGCCTATCGCCTGATGTGTCTGAGCGCGCATTACCGGAGCGAGCTTGAGTTCAGCTCCGACAACCTCGCCGCCGCCGCGACCCGGCTGAAGCGGCTGGTGATGACCGCCCAGGCACTCAGCGCGCGCGATGACGGCGCGGAGACCGCCGACGCCTCGCGCTACCTCGACGCGCTCGATGCGGCGGTATCCGACGACCTAAACACACCCCGCGCCCTGCCAGTGCTCGACGAGATGCTTGGCGACAAGAAGCTGTCGCCCGCAACGCGGCTGAAGACGCTGGCGGTTTTCGACGACGTGCTGGGCCTGAAGCTCGCCGCGCTGACTCGGGAAGCACTGCGGGTGAAGCCGGCGGGCACGACGATCTCACCCGAGGCGATCGACGCCAGGCTGGCCGAGCGCAAGGAAGCGCGGGTGGCAAAGGATTTTGCACGGTCCGACGCGATCCGGGACGAGCTTGCCGCAGCGGGCGTCGAAGTGATGGACGGCGATCCGCTTGGCTGGGACTGGAAGTCGACGCTGTAGTCTCGAAGCCTTCCAACACGACTCGGTAACAGCGGATGATTTTTTCTTCCGCTGTTATGTTGGATTTTGAGGGCAAATTTCCGCTTGCCGCCCAACGGCTTACAATGCGCTTTCCCTGTTACTGCGAAACAGCGGTAAAATCGCCGCGAAACCGGAAAATATTCCCCTGCCTTGTAGGAAAACCGTACGACAAATCGTCCAATATTCACTGGTCATGTCAAAGAGCGCGGACGCCGTCGGGAAGGACTCCGCCCGGCCCTATCCTGCGCCACCCCATCGGGGCGTTGAATCGATCGGCCGGCGTGGGTGCCGGGCTTGTCGCAGCGGGAACCGCGCGGCATGAACCGATGGCGACCCCCAAACCATCCGGGGCGACGAGAGGTGCCCCATGAAAGCCGTTCTGCCCGCGCTTGCCCGCCCGCTGATCGAACCGCGCCTGCCCACCGGGCTTGACGTCGCCTGGTTCGCCAGCCGCGAGGACGCGATGAAGATGATCGTCGACGCAGATATCGCCTGGGTCGACATGCAGCGCGTCGGGACGATCGGCGAGGCGGTGCTTCGCGCGAAGCACCTCAAATGGCTGTTCACGATTCTGGCGGGAATCGATTTCCTCGACCTGCCG
Organism: Sphingomonas sp. QA11; assembly: GCF_028473665.1. GTDB lineage: Bacteria > Pseudomonadota > Alphaproteobacteria > Sphingomonadales > Sphingomonadaceae > Sphingomonas > Sphingomonas phytovorans. The sequence goes on from NZ_CP098774.1 coordinate 2,773,472, forward strand.
ACGCTGCGCCGACAAGGCACGATCGTGACCAACGGCACCGGCATCAACGCGCTGGCCGTCGCCGAATATGCGGTAATGGGCGTGCTCGCCGCAGCCAAGCGGTTCGACGAGGTGGTCCGCATCGCCGACCGCCACGAATGGACACTGAATGCGCCGGGGCAGATCGAACTGTTCGAGACCAAGGCACTGATCGTGGGATATGGCACGATCGGCGCGATGATCGGCGAGCGCCTGAAAGCGTTCGGCGTCGACGTGACCGGCGTGACCCGGTCCGGTCGCGACGGCACGCTGACGCCCGATGGCTGGCGGGCGACGCTCGGCGACCATGACTGGGTGATCCTGGCGGCGCCCTCCACCGACCGGACCCAGGCGCTGATCGGTGCTGACGAACTGGCCGCGATGAAACCAAGCGCGTGGCTGATCAACATCGCGCGCGGCGACATGGTCGATCAGGACGCGCTGATCGAGGCCCTGACCAAGCGCCGGATCGCGGGAGCGTTCCTCGACACGGTGAACCCGGAGCCCCTGCCGCCGGAGCACCCCTTATGGGATGCGCCGAACACGATCCACACAATGCATCTGTCGGGACGGAGCCAGACCAAGATGTTCCTGCGCGCGGCGACGCTGTTCGTGAACAATCTCGACGCGTTCCTGGCGGGGCGGGAGATGCGGAACGTGGTGGATCTTGACGCGGGGTATTGAGGCTCAATAGCGCGGGCCAAGCGGGATTCTCAACACCGGCAAACGACGACGGCGAGCCGATTCAGCCAAAGTGGAAACGGCCTGAGGCAATCAAGCACTGGAACCGGCTGGACCGCGACCGTGTCGAAAGAGGGCTGGCGAGCGCCCCCTCAATCGACCTACAACCTCCGATCTGTTGCATTTCCGGGGAGCACGCAAGCATGGACCGTCGCCAATTTCTCTCGTCCGGGGGCGCCGTGGCGCTTGCCACCGCGCTGGCCCCGGCAAAGCTGCTTGCCGAGACTGGCCCCGCCACCGGCGACGAGGCACTGAATGCCGAGTTCGAGCGGGTCTTCCAACAGGTGGTCGGACGGTCACCCGAGCTCGCGACATCCCTGGGACTGGACAAGGACGCGATGGCTGCGGCGAAAGGACGCCTGACGCCCCGCACGGTAGAGCGGCGTGCGAAGGACGTGCAGGAGACCAAGGCATCGATCGCGCGTCTCGCAGGACATGACCAGAGCGCCTTGTCGCCCGCCGCGAAGCTCAACCTCGAGGTGGTGCTCTATTCGCTGAACACGCAGATCGCCGCCCCCGACAAATTCGGCATCGACAGCGCGATCCGGCCCTATCGCATCTTCCAGCAGGGCGGCGCCTATTTCTCGGTGCCTGACTTCCTGAACACAGCGCACACGATTTCGGTGAAGGCAGATGCCGACGCCTATCTCTCGCGGCTCGACCAGTTCGCGACCGTGCTCGACCAGGAAAGCGGCCTTCAGGAGGCTGAGGCACGCAAGGGCCTGCTCGCCCCTTCCTGGTCGCTCGATCTCACGCTCGGCCAGATGCGCAAACTGCGCGGGCAACCGGCGGCGACGTCGAGCATCGTCCAGTCGCTGGCCGGACGGGCCAAGGCCAAGGGCATAGAGGGGGATTGGGAAGCGCAGGCAGCGCGCATCGTCGAAAGCAGAATCTATCCGGCGCTCGACCGCCAGATCGCGCTGATCGAGCGCCTTAAGCCCACCACCAAGGCGGGCGACGGCATCTGGCGCGTGCCGGACGGCGAAGCGATCTATGCCACGGCGCTCAATCAGGCGACCACCACGACGATGAGCCCCGACGAGGTGCACCGCATCGGCCTTGCCCAGGTGGCGGAGATCACGGCGGAGCTCGACACGATCCTGAAATCGCAGGGTTATACCAGCGGGACGGTGGGCGAGCGGCTGGCGAAGCTCAACGTGGCGCCGGACCAGCTTTATCCCGACACGGCGGCGGGCCGCGCCACGCTGATCGCCGGGCTGAACGACGGCGTGAAGGCGATGTACGCCAAGCTGCCGGAGGCGTTCGTGACCGTGCCGACCCAGCCCCTCGAAATTCGGGCCGTGCCGGTCGAGATCCAGGACGGCGCCTCCAACGGCTACTACAACCGCGCCTCGCTTGATGGCACGCGACCGGCGATCTATTTCGTCAACCTCAAGGATGTCGGGGACTGGCCGAAATATACGCTGCCGTCGCTCACCTATCATGAGGGCGTGCCCGGCCATCATCTCCAGATCAGCCTCGCCCAGGAATCGAAAGATATCCCGACGTTGCGGAAGATCGGCTTCTTCTCCGCCTATTCGGAAGGCTGGGCACTTTATGCCGAGCAGCTTGCGGACGAGTTGAAGGCCTATCGCACGCCATTGGAGCATGCCGGATATCTCCAGTCCTTCCTGTTTCGCGCGACCCGTCTGGTCGTCGATACGGGCATCCACGCCAAGCGCTGGGATCGGGAAAAGGCGACCAGCTACATGGTCGCCACGACCGGCTTCGCCCGCCCGCGCACCCAGCGCGAGATCGAACGCTACTGCACCCAGGCCGGGCAGGCCTGCAGCTACAAGGTCGGGCACATGGCATGGACGCGCGCGCGCGCAAAGGCGCGGGCGGCGCTCGGTGCCCAGTTCGACATCAAGCAATTCCACGAGATACTAAAGGAAGGCGCAATGCCGCTCGTGATCCTCGAGCGTCGGGTGGACGAGCGGATCGCGCTGATGATGCGTGGCACCGGCGACGCATGAACGAGCCGGTGATGCCCGATTATCTGCCCAACAGATAATGTAAGGGCTGCCGCAGACGATCACTGAAGGGAGAAAATCCCCGAAGTGGCAGGGCACAAAAAAGGGGCGGTGGCCGCATGGCCCCCGCCCCTTTTCCAATCCCGACCTATGCCGGGACAGATGATCGTCAGAACTTCAGCCGCGCACCGATGGTGAACGACCGCCCGAGCGGATCATAGATCGTCGGGAAGGTGTTGCCGCTGTTATACGCCGTACCCCCGACACCGGAACCGACAAGCGGTGGCTTCTTGTCGAACAGGTTGTTGAGCGTCAGGCTCAGTTCCAGCTGCTTGGCGGGCATCACCCGGAAAGCGAGGTCGAAATAATCATAGGCCGGGATGCTGCGGAACGCCTCCAGGATCGTCGTAGGGTTCGGGCCCCCTGGCTGCGCTACGTCGCCCGGAAGGCGGGTGGCGAGGTAAGGCTCAAGCTTTACGCCGCTGATGTGAGTCCATAGCAGCGAGACGTCGAACAGTTCCTGAGCATAGGTAATGCGACCGTTCGAACGCCACTTGGCGCGCGGGTTGGTGCAGCCGCCCGCGCTGTAATAGCCGGTGCAATCGCGATTGATCGAATTCGGCGTTGCCTGGAAGTGGTAGTAGTTGAGCAGCGTTCCGTTGAAACCGAGCGATAGGGTGCCGCTGTTGTTGATCCCGACATCCTGCAGCTTGATGCTCTGAGTCACGCCGAAATCGATACCCGCAGTCTCGATGACCCCGAGATTCGAATAGGTCAGGACAACCCCAGGAGTTTCACCCGCCCCGTTGAGGCTGCCGGTGAGCGGATTGCGACCGATCAGCGCGCAGAAGGCGTTGAACGTCAAGCCCGGGTTGAGCGCCGAAGAATAGCAGCCATTGAGAATATCCGCCTGCGCCGGCTGGGTAATCGCATCACGAATCCGGATATTGAAATAATCCACCGTCAACGCGAACCCGGGCAGGAAGGTCGGCGCAAAGACACCGCCCAGCGTGTAGGTCTTCGCACGCTCGACGTTAAGATTGCGATTGCCCGCCGTGGTATTGTTGATCTGCCCTGACGTCGGTGCCGGGATCGAGCCGATGCTGCTGGCCGGCGCGCCCGTCGCGACGCATAGTGCGGCGAGTCCGCCGGTCACCGCGCCCGAGCACGGATCGACCGTCAGATTGCCAAGCTGCTGGACGGCCGACTGGTACAGTTCCTGGATGTTCGGCGAGCGCACAGCAACCTGGTAGGTGCCGCGGAACTTGAAGCCGCGATACGGCTCCCACGTGCCGCCTGCCTTCCAGGTCGTGCTGCCGCCGGTCGTGGTATAGTCGGAATAACGGATGCCGCCCTCAGCCGTCAGGCGATAGAAGAACGGCTTGTCCTCGATCAGCGGGATATTGATTTCGCCGAACACTTCCTTGACGCTGTACCGGCCGACATCGGGCGGCGTGCGTGCGCCGGTGCCGAGCACCTCGCCCTGGATCTGCGAAGGGCCGTCGGGCTGGCTCGCCGCCGAGATCTTGCGATACTCGCCACCGACCGCGAACGCGATCTTGCTCTCGGCGAGAGGCGACGAGAACAGGTCTCCCGACACGCTGCCGGTAACAACGGTCTGTCGCACCTTGCGGTTGATGATCGCGTCGAGATTGATGAATCCCACCTGATCCGCAGTGATGGAGCCATTGGGGCCGAAAAGGTTGAGCGGAACGCAATTGTTGCTCGTATCGACGCAGCGGATTTGCCCGGTTGGCGTGCGATAGGCTCGGAGCGCCTGCTGCACCTTGCTGTACGAGCCCCAGTTTTGACGCGTCTGGTTCTGCGTCGTCTCGCCATATTGGGCCGAGACGTCGTATTTCAGACCAGTGGTGATGTTACCGCGGAACCCGCCCTGAACCTGGAACATCTGCGATTCGAAGACGTTGCCGCGTGCGCCCATTTCAGTGATACGCCGCTGCGCGATCACCGGAATCTCGACATAACCGGGCGTGCCCGGCCCGCCCTGGACCGCAGCCGCCGTTGCGCAGTTCGTCGCGTTAATCCCGCGGGCGGAGCAAAGCTGATTCAGGATACCGGTCGGCAGATACGGGTTGTTCAGGGCAAGCTGATAGGTGTTGCTGAACGTGCCCGACGAGGCAAGCTGAGTCGCCACCCTGTTGCGGGTGAACATCGCGCTTGAGTAGAATTCCACCCCGTCGGTGATTTCGTAATGCCCCGCCGCATAGACGTTGATGCGATCGAGCGGCGTCTGGAAATAGGTGCCGATGTTCGTGTTGTAGGTATCGTCAGCGGTTGCAGCCTGAAGCCGGCCGGTAGTGGGGTTGACGACAGCACCGAAGCTGCTGGCGGGCAGGCCAAGCGCGGCGTTGGTCGGCGACGCGAAGATCGTCACCTGAGCCGCCGTCGCGCCGGAGAACAGGCCGGTGGTCGAGCTGACCGGGAACGCGCTGATCGAGCGGGCGGTGTGAAGCAGCGGATCTGCCTTCGTATAGCCAACGCTGAACACCACGTTGCCGCGACCATCGGCGAGATTGGCGCCGAGCACGATATCGGCCTTGAACCGTGCCGCATCGCCACGTTCCGTTACGCGATAGGTTGCGGTCGCATCGATCCCCGAGAAATTACGCTTGGTGATGAAATTGACGACGCCCGCGACAGCATCGGCGCCATAGGTCGACGAAGCACCACCCGTCAGCACCTCGACGCGCTGCAGCAGGGCAACCGGGATATTGTTGGTGTCAGTCAGGCCGTTAAGACCATAGGGTACGATCCGGCGGCCATCCAGCAGCACCATCGTGCGCTCTTCGCCGATACCGCGCAGGTTGATCGTCGAGGACCCGTCCGACCCGTTATTGACGCCCGAACCGAGCGACGGACGGACCGCCGGAAGGTTGCGGAGCAGATCGTCGGCGGTGCCGGGCTGGCGAAACTGGATTTCCTGCGCACCGATCACGCTGACCGGGCTGGCGAATTCCAGGTCGGAGCGGACGATGCGCGACCCCGTGACGATGATCTCATCATCGGCACGGGCCGTATCAGCCTGTGTTTCTTGGGCCGGAGCGGCCACTTGCGCGACGGCCGGCGACGCGACCAGTGTTGCGAACAAGGTCGTGGCAAGCAGATGGTACCGTATCGAGACTTTCATGTGTGCCCCCGTTTATGACGCGCAACCACCCCCGGCGCGCGTATCGAGTGCCGAAAGATTATTCGGCAATGACACTTTTCCTACACGGGCTTCGCCGCGCGGCAACATCGTTAACATTCCAGACACAGGAAATTTCGAGAACGTTACAAAAGGGCAACACCTGGCCGCATCGGTCCTAAACAGTTGCTCGCATCGCCCGGGAAATCAGATCGGACGCGATATGGCGGTCGCCATGCAGGCTGCCGATGCAGCGATGCGTTTCAGGCCGGGGACCACCCAACTTTTCGGCGGCGCGGCGCCAAGCTTGGCCGCACTGACGCGAAAATCCCCTTAATCCTGGCCGCGTTTGAAAGGAAACTGCGCAGTCCATCGCCTCGCCGACATGTGCGGAGTTGCCGCAGCTATGGCGGTAGATCGCCCCAAGCCGGTTCCCCTCGGGCGACTTTCGCGCGACACTGTCCGCTGTCAGGCGGAGTCCCTGGTCGTTCCCGAATCGACGCTCCGCCGCTGCGGGAGGCTGTTCAGCGGACTTCTCCGTCCGTCCTCCGGGGGATTGCTGCGTTGCGGGCCGGTGCCCGCCTTCGCCTCCACCGCGAATACCGGCAACGAGCGCCGTGCACGGCGCGACAGGAGATGGACCATGACCTCATACCCGCGCCGCGACGACCGCCGCCTTCCAATCGCCTTGCTTGCCGCGCCGCTGGCGCTCGCCGGCATTGGGCTTGCCGGCTGTCACGGCACCTCCACGCCCGGGCCGCAGGCGACCGTCGCCAATCCCTGCGGCGCGCTGGCGCCGAACAAGACATCCACGCTGCCGATGAACCCGGGCCAGAACCAGACCGAGGTCGACTGCTCGGCCTGGCAGGCATTCATCGCGCTGAACTGGAAAGCCGATCCGAAGAAGAACGGCTTTCCCGATCCGGGCGCGGCATGGGCCAGCTTCGGCACGCCGGGCGACACCAGCCCGACAGTATGGGAAAGCTATTATGAGGCGGCAGCGGTGTTCGGCAGCACGACGCCGCTGAAGGGAACCTGGCAGGCGAAGCGGCCGGCGGTCAAGGTGCTGAGTCGTACCTCGAAGCTCGGCGATCTCGACCTTTCCGACATCGTCCAGGCGGGTGGTGGCAACCATTGGCTGACCAACCAGCGCGGCGACGTGACTTATTACGAAGTGATGATGAACCAGGACGAGTTCGAGTTCATCACCAGCCAGAGCGGTTTCGACCTGACGACCGCCGCGGGGCAGCTCAAATGCGCGAGCCAGCCGGGCAAGGTGATCTCCGACGGGCCGCCGCCGCCGCCCAAGGGGCCACTGCGCGGTGGACTGAACTTCCCGGCTGGCTTCTCCAATGGCTGGGACGACACCGACTGTATCGGCAACAAGGCCTCCTACGGCCAGCAGGTCGGGGCGATGGAGATCAAGGCGTCGTGGACGCCGCTGCCGGCCGACCATTCGCTCGACTATCGCTACAAGACCGCGATCGCCGAGATCCGCGATCCGGCGAGCGGCAAGATGCGCCAGGTGACGGTCGGACTGGCCGGACTGCATATCGCGCGCAAACGCTTCCCACGCCTGCCCTGGGTATGGGCGACCTTCGAGCATATCGACAACACCCCCGACGAGGCAGCGGGCGGCGGCTTCTCGCCCCCTGCCCTGCCGGCCAATCCGAACCAGCGGCCGTCGCCGGGCTTCACCTTCTTCAATGCCAAGTGCACGCCGCAGAAGGACCCGGTCTATCAGTGCCGCCACAATGTCCCGCCGATCCCGTGCGGCAAGGGCGGCGTCTGCATGCCGTACAAGGCGCCCATGCAGATCACCCGGATCAACCCGGTCGGCGAACCCGCGAACAGCGTGACCGCCTATGTCTGGAGCCTGTTGCCGGCTAAATCGGTGTTCAACTATTACCGGCTGGTCAATGTCCAATGGCCCCAGGCGAATATCGGCACGCCGCCGGGACCACGGTTGCGGGTGCCGCTGACGATGGGCAATCCGACGCCGAAGGGCGCCGCCGGCGGGCCGGGGCAGATCGTCGCCAACACGACGGCCGAATCCTTCCAGCAAAAGGCAAACAGCTGCATGGACTGCCATGTCTTCGCGTCGATCGCGTCGCCGAGCCTGTTGCAGGCGACCGCTCCCGGCGCGCTGCGCAAGGTGACGAAGACGACCGGGCCGGAGGGGCTGGCGCCCTATGCCTCCGACTATTCCTTCATCTTCCTCGCCGAGACCAAGCGATAGGGTGCTCGCCCGGGCTGGCCTGCATCGCCAGCCCGGGCAGCCGCCGGGAGGTGCGCGCGGCTTTCATCGTCTTCATCCATGCGGTTGTCGCAAGGAGAGGTTCGCGCAGAGGCGCAGAGCACGCCGAGATCACTGCTCAGCAGGATCATCGCGCTCCGGTCGCGGCCTGTTCGTGGAGAGGCCAGTCATCACAACAGCCAATGCAGCAGGTCCAACCCCTCAGCGTGCTCTGCGCCTCTGCGCAAACCATCATGCCGCATCGCCCTGGATACCGCTCCCGAATGTCGATCCGCTAGAAACGATAGGCCAGGAACGCGCCGCCCAGCCACTGGTCGGGGGAACCACGCCGGCTGACCACCGGGGCAAGCTTCGCGTCGTTGAGGAGGCGGGTGTAGCCGGCGGTCGCGGCGAGCAGCCAGTGATCGTTCAGGCGATAGGACAGGCCGAGCGAGGCGCCAGCGTCCTTGATGCCTTTGTCAGCGTCGAAGACCGGGAGGCCGCTTCGCGCCGACTGGGCAGGCGTGACGCTGAAATAGGTTTGCATGTAGTGGCGATCGACCCAGCTCGTCGTGCCGCGAGCGGACAGGCTCAGCCGGTCGGCGAGATCGACATCCACACCCGCCTCACCCTGCACGACGACACCGTCATGCGCGCCGGCGACATCCTTCGCCACGGAAAGCTGGAGCCAGCCCCGACCGAGCTCGAACCGGGCGGCACCGCCAAGCTCCACCGCGGCACCGACATTGCCGAGCCCCTTCAGCGCGATGTTGCGGTCCTCTGAGCGGTCGCGGCGATAGCGCGCGATCGGGCCGAGCTTGATCCGCATGTCCTCGGTCGGCGCGAGGCGGAGGACGTTCACGCCGATCTCCGGCCCGCGGATATAGACGATATCCTTGTAGCTGACCGACAGGAACGGAAAGGGCAGGACCTGATATTCGTCCGACCCTTCATAATCGGGCGTGTAGATCGCGCCAGCGCCGACCGTGATGTTCCAGTCCCGGTCGTCCTGCTCCCGGTCGCCGCGCGGCGGTTCCTGGGCGTTCGCGTTCGACGTCAGCAGGATCAGCGCCCCGGTGGCGAGCGCGCTCGATGCGAGGATGAAGAAGAATCGCTTCAGATCCGACTGGCCCGAAGGCTTCGCCTTTCCGGTGGATACGAAATAGTGTTTCATGATGGCTCCCAGCGCTTCCCCGTTGCGATGCGGGGTCTAGGGTGGGCCTGGGCGTTTTCGATAACCGGCCGGTGTCGGTTTGTTTCAATATGTGTCGGGTGCAGACTCGCCCCGGCGGCGTGGCTACATCCGGATCATGTCAACCGCACGGATCCCGCATATTCTCGTGGTCGATGACGACCGGCAGATCCGCACCATGCTGGCGCGCTACCTTGGCGACCATGGCCTGAGGGTCACCATGGCCGAGGACGGCCGGCATGTGATGGCGCTGCACGACGGCCACCGCTTCGACGTCATCATCCTCGACGTGATGATGCCCGGCGACGACGGCTTCACGCTCTGCCAGCGGCTACGTGCCCGCAGCACCGTGCCGATCATCCTGCTCACCGCGCGCGACACCGAGACCGACCGGGTGGTCGGACTCGAGCTGGGCGCCGACGATTATGTCGCCAAGCCGTTCAACCCGCGCGAGTTGCTCGCCAGGGTGCGGGCGACCATCCGGCGATCGGCGATGGCGAGCGAGAAGGCCGCCACGTCGCTGCCCAGCCTGTACCGCTTCGCCGGCTGGACGCTCGACGTGACCAAGCGGACGCTCGTCTCGCCCAGGGGCACGCGGCTCGACCTGACGACCGGTGAGTTCGACCTGCTCGCCGCGCTGGTGCAGCACCCCCAGCAGGTGCTGAGCCGGGACCAGCTGCTCGACCTCGTCCACGGGCGCAGCAGCCTCAACATCGACCGGAGCATCGACGTCCAGATCAGCCGCCTGCGCCGCAAGATCGAGGCGGACCCGCAGGAACCCATGCTCATCAGGACGGTGCGCAATGGTGGCTATCTGTTCACCGCCGATGTCGGCCATGGGCATTCCCATGGCAGCTGACCGGCAGTGGTCGCTCAACCGGCTCAGGCTCGCCCCGCGGATCGGGCTGGCGATCCTGCTGACCATCTCCGCCGCCTATATGCTCAACCAGGCGCTGCGCGCGATGATCCCGCCGCCGCCCTTTCTGGTGGTGCAGCGGAGCTGGCTGATCGATGCCGTGGCGGATGCAGCGCGCCGGGCCCCGGCACTGTCCGACGCGACGGGTGGGGACAGGTCGTTGCAACTTCCGGCGTCACGCTATCTGGAGTTCACGATCGGGCGCGAGGCCCCGGGGCCCGACACGGACGACGGCGCACTGATCGGCGATGTCCTGCGCCAGTCCATCGCGGAGACGCTTCACTACCCCGCCGACCGGGTGAAGGTCGCGATGGAACCCTATGACCAGAATAATCTGGAACGCACGGTCCGCACGGCGGTGGTGATCATCCCGGAACTGCCGGCGCTGCTGACCGCCGAAACGCTGGCCAGCAACAAGAGCAGCGTGCTTGGCGATTTCGAGATATCGGTGCGGCTGGACAAGGGTGGCTGGCTGACGGTGACGCCGCGCAATCTCTCAGGTCCGGGATGGCACTATGCCCGCTATCTGTTCGGCATCGCCGGATACCTGCTGATCATCATCGTCTTCTCGGTGTGGATGGCGCGCAGCATCGTCGCGCCACTCAGCCGGCTCGCCGCGGCGGCGGAGCAGCTTGGACGCAACCGCGAGCCGACGCTGATCACCGGCATGCGGCTGCCCGAATATGTCGCGATTTCGGAGACGTTCAACACGATGCAATTGCGCCTGAAGCGCTTCATCGACGAGCGCATGGCGATGCTTGCCGCGATCTCGCACGACCTGCGCACGCCCCTGACGCGGTTGCGGCTGATGGCCGAATATGTCGGCGATTCAACGCAGCGCGAGCAGCTGCTGCTGAACGTGGCGGAGATGGAGACGATGGTGATCGACGCGCTCGCCTTCATGGGCGCCGAGGCGCGGCGGGAGCCGATCGAGACGGTCGACGTGGCGGCGCTGCTGATCAGCCTGACCGACGATTATGGCGATGCAGGCGAACGGGTGACCTATTGCGGGCCCGACCATGCCGACCTGCCCTGCCGCCCGGTCGCGCTGAAGCGCGCCTTCTCCAACCTGATCGCCAACGGGTGCAAATATGGCGGCGCGGTCGAGGTCTCCCTGCGAGTCACACCAGACGCGATCAGGGTCGACATCCATGACGACGGCGCCGGCATCCCGCGCGACCAGGCGGCGCGTGCGTTCGAGCCGTTCGAACGGATCGAGACATCCCGAAGTCGCGAGACCGGCGGATCTGGCCTGGGCCTCGCGATCAGCCGCGATATCGTGCGCAGCCATGGCGGCGAGATCGGTTTCGACTGGCCGGACAATGGCTTCACCGTTTGGGTATCGTTGCCGCGACCCGATTGAAGGGCGGAATCGGCCGTCAGGTGGCATGGGCGCCCGGTGTCGCCGTCAACCGGCATCATCAAGGGCTATCCCGGCATGCCGCACCTTCGGCCCTACCGCGGGCATGAAGCTGCAAGCACGGGCGTGGAAGGGGCGCTCCTTCCAGCCGCCGTGACGAGGGCGCAGGAGGCCTTTAATCGCCCGCGACCATCGCGATCACAAGGTGGGGCTGACCGTCCAGGTCGCTGCCTCGATCCCCGGCGATGCCGCCAGTTCGGCACAAACCCTGTCCAGTACGTCGCTGTCGGCCGTCGTCGGGATCAGCGTGGCGGCAAGCTCAACACTGTCTTCATTGTCGGTGAGCACGTCGATCGACTGGATCGGGTAGTGGAGATGCTCGAGCTTGTCGGCAAGCAGATCGCGCGCGTCAGTCACCTTGTCGGCGGCGCATACGACGTGCACCCGGTAAAAGGCCTCGGTGGTTGCCGCGTTGATCGGCTGACGGTTGATGAAGTTGACCAGGGGACGCAGCATGGTGTTTCCCGCCAGAACGACGATCGTCACGGCCGCGGCTTCGGCAATCAGGCCCGAGCCGCAGAATGCGCCGACCGCAGCCGACGACCACAGGGTCGCCGCCGTGTTGAGCCCCCGTACCTGAGCGCCCTCCTTCATGATCACGCCGGCGCCGAGGAAACCGATGCCGGAAACGACATAGGCGATGATCCGCGTCTCCCCCTCTCCCCCGAACAACCGCCCCCCGAGGTGGACGAACGCGGCCGCACCGACGGCGACCAGCACCATCGTGCGCAGGCCGGCATTGCGCTGCCTGATCTGCCGTTCGAAGCCGATCAGGCCACCGAACAGGAAAGCGGCGGCAAGTTTGGCGAGGATGATCAGGAAATCATGGCCCGTCGTCGTGAGTTCGCTCATCACCATCTTCCCTCCCAATAGCGCCACGAATTGAATCCGGCGCGCGACAGCCTCCCCGACAGGCGCATCGCCAGGATCACCGGGCGATGCCGCTTGCCGCCGAAGCGGAGCAACAACCGGGCCGCCCCAAGAACGAGGCCGGCGGCGAACAGCCAGACACCGGCGGGCAGCGTCGGCTCCCACCACGCCGCTGCGTGACGAGGCGGCCGCGACATCGACCCCACACCTAGAATTGCCCGTGCACGCGCAGGCCGAGGACATGGATCGGCCCCCGATCCCGGTTATAGCCGGGATTGCCGACGAGCTGATAGTCCAGGGTCACCGTCACCGGCTTGAGCGGTTTCCAGCTATAATAAAGCTCGCCGATCGCTTCGGCGCCGGGGTGCGGCAGGCGGCCGTCGCCGACCAGCACGCCGATGCCACCGGCGTCGAGATAGCGCTGGTGAACGGCCGAGATGCCGTTGACGACCGCCGCGATCCCGATCGTGTCACCGGCCCGGCCCCAGCCCTTGCCGTCGATCGCGGCACCGGCCGACGCAGTCCGGTCGATATCGGTGAAATCATAGGGTTCCACCCCGCCATCGGCCACGCCGGCGCGCGCGAACAGGCCGATGCTGTCGGTAACCGACTGTTCGACATTCACACTGGCGCCCAGGCGCGTGCGCCGGCCGCGCACCAGCGCGGTATCCGGGATCGTGCCGGTCGCCGCCGCCAGCGCCAGGGCATCGTCGAACCGGCCGAACTGCCCGCGATTGCGGAAGAGAGTGACACGCACCGCACCGTCGCGACCGGCGATCCGGTGGCGATGCTCCACCTCAGCATCGATCTGATACTGGCCGAACCCGGTCTCCAGCGTTTCGCCATTGGGGATCTTGGAGAGGTTGAAGGCGCCGAGCCGCAACGTCCACGCACCCTGATACCATTCGGCCGCGATGCCGGTTGAATAGCCCCAGGCGTCGGCGGCATAATCGAAGGTGCCGGCATCGACGAGCGACCAGTTGAGGAAATCGCCGCGCGGATCATGCGCGTAGCGGTTGGTGTCGAAGATATCGCCGACGCCGAATTTTCCGGCGGTGATCACCAGCCGGTTGGCCGTCCGCGTTCCGCCGAGCTGGTTCTGCGCTGCCTCGACCGTCTCGACCGAACCGCCGAGATCGACCGTCTGGCGGAAAAAGGCGCGCTGGAGCCGGAAATAGGGTGTCTTGCGGCCGACCTTATAGGCTTCGGCGCTGGGGAACCCCGCGACGCCGAGCGTATCCGACAGGCCGAAGCCCTGGTCGATCTCCGGGTTCGTCCAGATCTCAGCGCCCTTCCACGGCCGCACGCCGACGAAGAGCGTGACGTCGATCGTTTCCCGCGCCTGGTTCGGCGTGAGGCTGTTGGTGCCCGAATAGGGCGAGGCGAAACCAGGCGTTCCCTGCAGCGTGAAAGTCGCCTGGCCGTGGATCGCGACATCCTGCGTCGCGTCGCGCGAAGGATCGGTCGCCTGCGCGATCGCGGGTGACGCGGCGAGGCCGGCAAGGAGCGTGATGGCGGCCCGCCCGTGCTTCAGGGCCCGGACGCAGCGCGGCACAGCGGCGTCGATCCTGATGCCGGCATCCGGCCGAATGAAGAATTTGGTCATGACTGACTCCAGAAGGCTATTCGTTACGTGCCGATGACGGCACCTGATCTGGTGGAGACGAATGTTGCGGAAACGCCTGGCGCGGGACTTCACCTCAGCCAGTGCGCCGCCAGGATCAGGGCCATGATCAACAAAGCGAGACCCAATCCGAACAGGATGTTGAGACGATAGGCCCGGCGGCGCCGGCACCGGCGGCTGGACGGCCGATTATTCCGGACGGCTTGCCGCCGGCCGCGGCGACGCATGTCGAGATCGCGCCTCGATGACATGGCCATGATTTCCCCGCCCCGGTCGCATCACTGATGCCGGGAGAGGGCAAGATGGACGATGCGGAACAGCACGAGGCCGCCAGCGACGACCAGGTAGAGCCGCAACACGCCCATCCACAGCCGCTCGCGCGTACCGAGCCGGGGTGGCGCCAGGAGAGAAAGCGCCGGCATCCGCCAGTCCGCCCGGCCGGTCCGGTCGATCACCTGACGCCGCCCGCGCTTCATCATCGTCAGCGCGAACCAGATCGCGAGCGACGCTGCCGAGCCTCCACCCAGGATGGTGAGGATGACTGACGCCCCCATGGCAGGGAACAGGACCGAGACGGTCAGGATCACCGACAGCATCACCAGCACCGCAATGACAGCCCCGGTGAAGAGGTTGAGCCACGGCCCGTTGCGCCAGGGGCCAAGCACCGCCTCGTCATTGCAGAGCAGCAGCAGGAAGACCGTCGCGCTGGGCAGCAGCACGCCCGCCAGCGTCTGGACCGCATTGGTGAGAAGCCCCAGCGGCGTGCCCGGGACCAGCACGAGGACTGCCGCAATCGCGATCAGCCCCGCGAAGACAAGATAGAAGCCGATCGCCTGGGCCGGGCTGCGATGCAGCGAATGGTTGATCTCGAAGACATCGCCGATCGCATAGGCGGTGCTGAGCGAGACAGCCGCGGCGCCGATGATCGAGGCATCGATCAGCGCGATGGCAAAGAGCTTGCCCATCAGCGGACCGGCATGCGCTTCAAGGCCGTGGGCGACGGCGGCGGCATCCGTGAAGTTGCCAGCCTGGGCAGTGCCCTGGAAGGCCGCGGCGGAGAAGGCCATCATCGCTACGCCACCAATGATGACGAGGACGATACCGATCCATAGATCGACCTTTTCATAGGTGATGAAACGCGGGCCGATCCGCTTGTCGACGACATAGCTCTGCTGGAAGAACAGCTGCCAGGGCGCGACCGTCGTGCCGACAATGGCGATGATCAGCAACATCACATCCGCGAGATTGCCGCCCTTCGGCATGCCCGGAATGAAGAAATCGCGCGCGATCTGGCCGGCTGGCGGATGCACCTGAAGCGCAATCGGCACGAGCAGCAGACTGCCGAGCACCAGCACCATCATGAAGCGTTCGAACCTGCGGAAACTGCCCGTGCTTGCGGCAGCGATCACCATGACGGCTGCGGCGATCACGCCCCAGACCCTGGGCAGGCCGAGATAGTCGAGCCCAAGCGCCACGCCGATGAATTCGGTGACGATGGTGAGCGCATTGAGGAGGAAGAGATCGATGACGCTGAAGGCGCCCCAGAAGCGCCCGAAACGCTCGAAGATCAGCCGGGCATGGCCGACGCCAGTGACCGCGCCCAGGCGGAGCACCATCTCCTGGTTGACGAACAGTACCGGCACCAGCAGCAGCAATGTCCACAACAGGCCGGTGCCGTAATTCTGGCCGGCCTGCGTATAGGTGCCGAACGCACCGGCATCATTGTCCCCCACCATGACGATGAGCCCGGGGCCGACGATGGCGAGCAGCGTCATCAGACGCCGCCGCCAAGGCGCCCCGGCGACGGCACCGCTGGCCGCGATCGTGCCGAAGGCGCCCAGGATATCGCCGACATGCGCATCGTCGAGCTGCGCGCGCGGTGACGACGCGATACGTGCCTGGAGATTCATCACACAGACTCCCGCACCGGCGTCGACCGGCGCTCGGGCGACGACACGCCGGCGGCGCGGCGGCGATCGTCCCAGAGGCAGCGCAGCGATCCGTCCGCCGCGCGGACCCAGCGCGCGATCGGCCGCTTGCGGGCAATGGGCGCCACCGCCCGAGTATCATAATTGTTGAGGCGCACGAGGCGCAGTAGCAGGTGGGTCATGGCGACCTCCTTTCCTTCCGGGTTCATCAAGATCGAGCCCGGAAGAGGTCGCGCCGGATCAGCGGTATCGCTGCTCCCGGCGAAGCCATCCGGACCCGCGCAATCCACCGATCGTCGACAAAGCCGCTACGCGACTGTCGCTCTCGCTGGACAAGGGGCTAGATCGGGTCTTCATCATCATCCTGTCTTCGGTTCTGCAAAGCGGTTGCCATGCAGACCGAGCCGCGCTTGGCGACTCGATGGACACGCCCTATACCTACCGGGGGTATAGTATCAAGAGGAGAATTTTGGCCGTGAGCCATGTCGAAAAGGAAAAGAAGAAGCTGCTCAACCGCCTCAAACGGCTGAAGGGCCAGATCGAGGCGATCGAGCGCGCGATCGAGGAGGATCGCGAGTGCGCGCGCGTGCTCCAGCAGGCGACGGCCTGCCGCGGCGCGCTCGACGGATTCATCGGCGAGGTGATCGAGGATCATATCCGGGAGCACATGCTCGACCCTGCCGCGCCGCAGGGCGACCCGCGGACACAGGCAGCCGAGGAACTGATCGAGATCGTCCATGCCTATATCACCTGATCCGGCTTTCGCGCCGAGATCTGGCGCGGAAACGCTGGGCTGGAGCTCCGATCTACCAGCCATCACGGTCCAAGATGGCGGCTTTAGTTCGGCGCCTAGCACTACTCTGAACGACGGGAGCAAGCGAGATGGGGCGAGGTCGGCCTGTTGAGGTCCTGATTTTGACGGCGGATGAGCGCGAGTATCTGGAGCGTCAGGTACGACGCCATCGGGTGACGCGCTCGCTATCGGAGCGTTGCCGTATCGTTTTGCGCTGCGCCGATGGCCTGCAAAGCAAGCGAGTGGCAGCGGAACTGGGCGTTAGCGAGCATATGGTCGGCAAGTGGCGTCGGCGGTTTGTGGACGAGCGCATCGATGGGTTACTCGATGAGCCACGATCCGGCCGCCCTCGCTCGATCGACGACGATGCTGTCGCGGCGGTGATCGAACGGACGTTGCGAACGCTACCCGCTGATGCGACCCACTGGTCGATCCGTTCCATGGCGGCATCGGCTGGTCACTCCCATACGACGATCCGCCGGATGTGGAACGCCTTTGGGCTGCAACCCCACCGGGCGGAGACGTTCAAGCTGTCGACCGATCCGCTGTTCGTCGACAAGGTCAGAGACATTGTCGGCCTTTACCTTTCGCCGCCGACCCATGCCCTGATCCTGTGCGTCGACGAGAAGTCGCAGATCCAGGCGCTCGACCGTGAGCAACCCGTGTTGCCGATGATGCCCGGCATGCCCGAGCGACGCACGAACACCTATGTTCGGCATGGTACGACGTCGTTGTTTGCCGCCCTCGACATCGCCACCGGCGCAGTGATCGGCAAATGCTACAAGCGACATCGGGGCAACCGAGTTTCTCGATTTTCTCAAACAGATCGACGGCAATGTTCCAGACGGCCTCGACGTTCATATTGTCATGGACAATTATGCCACCCACAAGACGCCGACGATCAAGGCGTGGTTAGCGCGCAGGCCGCACTATCACGTCCATTTCACCCCAACATCGGCGTCGTGGATCAATCAGGTCGAGCGCTGGTTTGAACCGCTCCGGGTTTGCCGGAGGCTCCAACTCCTGAGAAGGTGGAGCCTGTATGAGCAAGACGACGAACAAGTTTGCACCTGAGGTCCGCGAGCGAGCGGTACGGATGGTGCTGGATCACGAGCACGATCACCCGTCGCGATGGGCAGCGATCATATCCATTGCCGAGAAGATCGGTTGTTCAGGCCACACGCTGCTGGAGGTGAAGAAGGCCGAGGTGAACAGCGGCAAGCGGGCGGGCGTCCCGACCGAGGTTGCCGACAAGGTGAAGGCGCTGGAGCGCGAGGTCCGTGAGCTGCGGCAGGCCAACGAGATTCTGCGCAAGGCGTCGGCATATTTTGCGCAGGCGGAGCTCGACCGCCCGTTCCGGCGATGATCGCTTTCATTGACGATCACCGCGATGCCTATGGGGTCGAGCCGATCTGCCGCGTTCTGCCGATCGCCCCATCCACCTATCACGAGCGCGTCGCGCAGCGACAGGATCCGACACGCCTGTCGGCGCGGGCGCAGCGCGATGTCGCCTTGAAGCCGGAGATCGCGCGCGTATTTGCCGAGAACTTCGCGGTCTACGGCGTACGCAAGGTCTGGCGGCATATGATGCGGGAGGGCTTTCCGATAGCGCGCTGCACCGTGCAACGGCTGATGCGCGAGATGGGCCTGGCAGGGGTGATCCGGGGCAAGCCGGTGCGCACGACCATCAGTGACAAAGCGGCGCCGTGCCCGCTCGATCACGTCAATCGCAGGTTCTACGCGCCAGCGCCGAACATGCTGTGGGTGTCGGACTTTACCTATGTCGCGACCTGGGCGGGGTTCGTCTACGTCGCCTTCGTCATCGATACCTACGCCAGGCGGATCGTCGGCTGGCGGGCCAGCAGGACGGCGCATGCCAGCTTCGTCCTCGATGCCCTGGAGCAGGCGCTTCACGATCGCCGGCCGGCCCATCGGGGCGGCCTCATCCATCACAGCGATCGGGGCTCGCAATACGTGTCCATCAAATACACCGAGCGCCTCGCCGAGGCCGGGATCGAACCCTCGGTCGGCAGCGTCGGTGACAGCTATGACAACGCTTTGGCCGAGACGATCAACGGCCTCTACAAGGCTGAGGTGATCCACAGGCGCGGGCCGTGGCGCAGCTTCGAAGCCGTCGAATACGCCACGCTCGAATGGGTCGACTGGTTCAACCATCGCCGGCTGCTGGAGCCTATCGGCAACATCCCGCCTGCCGAAGCCGAAGATCAATATTATGCTGCCGCAAGCAACCTCGATATGGCAGCGTGACTCACAACCCAAGGCCTCCGGCAGACCCGGCGCGGTTCAGTTCGCCGAGCTCACCCGCAAGCAAATCCAGCGCGGTGTTCACACCTCAACTGCCCAGTTGGAGGCCGATATCCGCAGCTTCATCGAGCGGCATAATGCCAACCCAAAACCCTTCCGATGGACAAAATCCGCTGACGATATCCTCGCCGCGATCAAACGATCCTGCCAAAAGACCGAGCAAAATTTATGTCCCGAACTTTAGATTCAGATGACTAGTGAGGAGCAGTTTGGCCCCTGCACCCGAGCAGGGTGCGATCGCCAGCGCCCAAAGCCAGCCATAGGCATCGCTGTTTAGCAGAAGCGACATTCAATCCTTAACCGGCGGCGGTCTATATTCTCCGGGTTAGGCTTAAGACGGGGTCGGGATCATGAATCGGTTTAGCTGCGCCTTGTACAAGGGGCTTGCGGTTACATGCAGCTCCACGCTGATGGCGGGAGGTCAACCCGTTGCAGCGGAAAGCGGCGATGGATGGAAGGTATTTCAGAGACCCTACGGCTGCGGAATAAGCCGATCCGGAACGAGTGACCTGTCGCCTGATCCCGTATTTTGGCGGCCCTTCCGAGGCAAGACCACAATCCTTCTTAAAATTGATATACCCAAGGGCGAAGTTGCGACGTCGGGTAACGCCTATGGTTTTGTAGAGCTGGATAAAATTCGACGCATTCCAATGCACATTAGCTGGGGAAGTGAGATCGACCCGTCAAAGACAGACTGGCCGTCGAAAAAACTATTTTCGATGAAATTGGAAAAAGACGCTGAGCGCGATTTTGGCCATGCTCTAACAATTGCAAATTCTGGTCGAGTAATAGTGAAGAACGATCAGATTGCGATTACTCTTCCCGACTTGGCAGCATGGCAACAGGCGGATGGATGCCTCGAAAGAGTAGGTTCAGCGCTTCTCACGTCCGCACCCCCTCCATATCGCGACGGCTCGCGACCCGATCGCAATTTGCCAGTGCCGCGCGGGGCTGGATCTTGGATCAATTCCAATGCCTATCCGCCGAAAGCATTGGAAAATAACATGGAGGGCGATGTCAGAATAACGGTAATAGTAGATAAATACGGGTATCCATTGGAATGCAATGTTACTCAGGGCTCTGGGACAAACATTCTTGATGATGCCACTTGCCCGCATATCATTAGGGCAGCTCACTTTTATCCGGCCCTTAATACTGTAGGCATCGCTTCGGACAGCAAATGGGAAACCATCATTAAGTGGCGCGTACCATGAAACACACGAATTTACGCAGCTCGTGGCTTTAATTCTCACGATTATTCTTCTACAGGTATAAAGTCACACCTCCCCAGAAGCTGGCAGTTGCCTATTCGCCATTTTTGCCGTTCAGCAACACGAACAACGAGCGCTGCATCTGATAGCGGACCGGTGGGATTCGGCAGGGCAAGCTGCCCGGCCGGGTGCGCCCAAACCTTACCTTGCGCGAGTTGGACTGGGTTGCGCTGAACCTGCCCTTCGTTCACGTTCGAAAGATGGATCGACCAGCAAAACCCACGCGAACCTTTGCGGGCCCATTGATAGCAGTCGTGATCCTCGTGGTAGTTTTCGGCGGCACCGTCCTGCTCGCACTGGGTGACGCCTGAGATCGCATCGACCTCCAGCATTCAGTTGGGGTCGTTAAGTAGGCAAAAGTAATTGTTCGCAAGCAGACTTCCTTCGTTTCCGCGGCCGCGTTCGCTGACGAAGATTATCGGGGACCGCTTCAACATTGAGCGCTGAGCACTCTGAACCACTGCGTTGACGTAGTGAGCGTCCAGCCTCCGCGCGTTCAGCAAGTGGTGGCCAAGGACCGCTGACTCCTCTTTGCGGCCAAAAGCAGACAATTCGCCAACCACGAGTTACAGACATCCCGGCCCGATAGAGGAAACCGCGCGTGGAACGGAAACGCTCGTACGCGGCATCACCCGCGTCGGAGGACGGTCCTTATCCCGCCAGATCTGCAGACTATTCGGGCTGAGCTCTTACACCGCACGGGTCAGCGAGTAACGGCCAAAGCCACACCCAGCGTCGGAACGGCAACAGAAAGACTCAGTCGCGAATTTTGAGTGTGTCGCCGTCGCGCTCGATCAAGCTTGCGCCACCATTGTAGCGAATATGATTCAACGCCATTCGCAGACATTTCTTGTCGCTGTCGATTTGCCGCTCGACCCACCGACGCCACGCCGGGTCCGCGAGCGCGATGCGTTCTGCATCGAGAATGCTCGCATCGTGCTCGACCCGAAGGTCTTTGATAAGCATGATCCAGCGGTTGCGATCTTCCATACGACACACGCTAGATCACCGAATGGCCGCTTTCCATCACTCATTACCGTTCCCGACCAAGCTCTGCCGGGCGGCAAGCGCGAGGTTTTCACCATTAGGGCGGACCGCCCTTCAGAACCGGCCCATCGGTGACAGGGGTGGGGTTCGCGTAGCGGGCGCGGAGAATGCTGAGAAGGTCCTGCCGGCGACACAGGCGACTGGGATGACAAACACCACCACAAACAAACAGCTTGCCAGCGCAAAATGATTGAGGCCGGGAAAGACCTCTGCGCCCTCTGCGCAAACCCGTCTCGTTGCTGCGACCGGGGCAAGGACGTGAAGGTCGATCCGCCCTATTTGGGGTGAAGTGTCCGCACGTCGATCACCCGGTCGATCAGCGAATCGTCGACCGGAATCTGGCCGTCGAGCATCAGCATCGACAGCCCATGGACAAGCGCCCAGGCCTGGAGCGCGATGACCTGCGCGTCGCCGCCCTTCCCCTCGGCTACCATCGCCGCATTGGCGCGCAGGAAGGCCATCGCATCGTCCTCGTCCCGTTTCTCGTCTTCGTGCAGCGAATGCGGGGCCGAGTCGGGATTGGCGAAGATCAGACGGAACAGCCCGGGATTGGCGAGCGCGAAGCGGACATAGGCGGCCCCCGAGGCATTGAATCCCGCGACGCCGCCACTCGCCGCATCGAAGACTGCGTGCTGCGCCTCAGCCAGCCGGGCAAGCCCCTCCCCTGCCAGCGCCGCCATCAGCGCGCCCTTGTCCGGGAAATGACGATAGACCGCTGTCGCGCTTACCCCGACGGCGCGGGCGACCTCGCGCAGCGACAGGTCGTCGGCGGCGCGCGCCTCCAATAATCTGAGCCCGGCCTCGACCAGCGCCGAGCGCAGATCGCCGTGATGATAGGCCTTTTTCGGCGGGACGGATTTGGATGTTGACACTGTTACCTTCGAGCCATAATGTGAACACCGTAAACTTTGAGGCGTGGAGGCCATCATGGCAAGCATCATCGAAACCGCAATCCGCAGCACGGTGACCAAGGGCATCGGCGTGGTCGCCGAGTTCAACCGCAAGCGGATGGACGTGGCGACCGACCATCCCTTCCTGACCGGCATCCACGAGCCGATGCGCGAGGAACTGACGCTTGAGGACCTGCCCGTCACCGGCACGATCCCCGCCGCGCTCGACGGCCGCTATCTTCGGATCGGCCCGAATCCGATCGATCCGGATCCGGCCGGCCATCACTGGTTCACCGGCGACGGCATGGTCCACGGTATCGCGGTCAAGGACGGCAAGGCGCTGTGGTATCGCAACCGCTGGATCCGGTCGAAAAAGGCCGCCGCCGCCATGGGCGTGCCCGCCGCGCCGGGGCCGCGCCACGGCGTGTCGGACAATGTGAACACCAATGTGCTGGGCATTGCCGGGCGCACCTTCGCGCTGGTCGAGGCGGGCAGCTATCCGGTCGAGCTGTCGGACACGCTCGAGGAGCAGACCTTCAACCCGTTCGACGACACGCTGGCGGGCAGCTTCACCGCGCATCCGCATCTCGACCCGCTGACAGGCGAGCAGCACGCGATCGCCTATGACGCGACCAGTCCGGAAGTCGTGCGCCATGTGGTCATCTCACCCGAGGGCAAGGTGATCCGCGAGGAGCCGATCGCCGTGAAGCACGGGCCGTCGATCCACGACTGCGCGATCACGGCGCGCTACGCGCTGGTGCTCGACCTGCCAGTGACCTTTTCGATGAAGGCGCTGATCGGGGGGCACACATTCCCCTATCGGTGGAACCCGGAACATCAGGCGCGGATCGGGCTGTTGCCGAGGAACGCCAGCGGCGACGAGACGATCTGGGTCGATGTCGACCCCTGCTACATCTTCCATGTCGCCAATGCGTTCGACACGGCGGACGGCAAGGTGATCCTCGACGCGGTGGTTTATGACACGATGTTCGCGGACAGCGCCGTCGGGCCGGACGCAACGTCGCGCGGGCTTGAACGCTGGACGATCGACCCGGCGACGAAGACCGTCGAGCGCCGCACGATCGATTCGACGCCGCAGGAATTCCCGCGGCCCGACGAGCGGCGCTTCGGCCAGCCCTATCGCTATGCCTGGACGATGGGCCTGCCGAACAAGGACCAGGCATTCATTGGCGAGACCTTCATCCTCAAGCACGACCTGGAGACGGGCGCGCGCGAGGTGCACGAGTTCGGCGAAGGCCGCTATCCGGGCGAATTCGTGTTCGTACCCGCCTCCCCCGACGCAACCGAGGGCGAAGGATGGTTGATCGGGCTGGTCGTCGACCTGCCGAACGAGACGACGGATCTCGTCATCATCGACGCACAGGCCTTTGCCGACGCACCGGTGGCGAGCATCCGCATCCCGCACCGAGTCCCGCCGGGGTTCCACGGAAACTGGGTGGCCGCAGCCTAGCGCCTCCTCCCCGGGGAACCGGGGAGGAATGCCCCCAAAGTTTTCCTTGATTGCGGGAAAAGCCATTTTCCCGCATGGGAGCGCTCCAATTCCGCAATCACTGGACGAAGACCATGGCCGCAAAATGGGCCCCCGACAGCTGGACCAAGGCCGAAGCACGTCAGCTTCCGACCTATCCCGACACCGCCGCGCTCGATGCGGCGACCGAGACCCTGGCCAGCTTTCCCCCGCTCGTCTTCGCCGGCGAGGCGCGCAACCTGACCGCCGACCTGGCGCGAGTCGTCGAGGGCAAGGCATTCCTGCTGCAGGGCGGCGACTGCGCCGAATCCTTCGCCGAGCATAGCGCGAACAACATCCGCGACACGTTCCGCGTGATCCTGCAGATGGCGGTCGTCCTGACCTTCGCGTCGAAGCTGCCGGTGGTGAAGCTGGGTCGTATGGCGGGCCAGTTCGCCAAGCCGCGGTCGGCCGACATCGAAGTGCAGGACGGCGTCGAGCTGCCCGCCTATCGCGGCGACATCGTCAACGACATCGCCTTCACCGCCGATGGCCGGGCGCCCGACCCGCAGCGGATGATCCGCGCCTATAGCCAGTCGGCGGCGACGCTGAACCTGCTGCGCGCCTTTGCCGGCGGCGGCTATGCCAATCTGGCGCAAGTGCATCGCTGGACCCATGACTTCATGGGCCGCAGCCCCTGGGCGAAGAAATTCTCCGAGACCGCCGACCGGATCGGCGAGGCGCTCGAGTTCATGGCCGCCTGCGGAATCAACCCGGAGACGGTGCCGCAGCTTGCCGAGACTCATTTCTACACCAGCCACGAGGCGCTGCTGCTCAAGTACGAGCAGGCGCTGACCCGGCAGGATTCACTGACCGGCGACTGGTACGACACCAGCGCGCATTTCCTGTGGATCGGCGACCGCACCCGCTTCGAGGGATCGGCGCATGTCGAATATCTGCGCGGGATCGGCAACCCGATCGGCATGAAGTGCGGCCCGAGCCTTGAGCCCGACGCGCTGCTGCGCATGCTCGACACGCTCAACCCGGCACGCATTCCTGGCCGGATGACCCTGATCACGCGCTATGGCCATGACAAGATCGAGGCCGGCCTGCCCAAGCTGGTCCGCGCGGTGCTGCGCGAGGGCCATCCGGTGGTGTGGAGCTGCGACCCGATGCACGGCAACGTCATCAAGGCGGCGAACGGCTACAAGACGCGGCCGTTCGACCGGATCCTGGCCGAGGTGCGCGGCTTCTTCGCGGTTCACCGCGCCGAAGGCTCAATCGCGGGCGGCATCCATGCCGAGATGACCGGGCAGAATGTGACCGAATGCACCGGCGGCGCGGTCGACGTGACCGAGCAGTCGCTGGCCGACCGGTATCACACGCATTGCGACCCGCGACTCAACGCCGGGCAGAGCCTTGAGCTGGCGTTCCTGCTGGCCGAGATGCTGAACGTCGAGATGGCGGAGCGGCGCCGCGCTGCGGCCTGATCGCCGCATAATCATCACTGAAATCAATTAGCTGCATCCGGGCATCACGCCCGGGTGCAGTTTTTTCGTGCGCCCTCGAAAATAAAGTACACAAATCACAAATCTTGGATGCAATTCTTCCATTGCACCAGGCTCACTCGCATGACATTCAATATCCTATAGGTTCGTAAAAGAACCAGAACCAGGGGAGAGCATGTCATGAAGAGATTGTTCCTGCTTGCCGCCGCCGCTGCGCCGCTCGCGCTGCTGTCGATGCCGGCCCATACCCAACAGGCACCGGGCCAAGCTTTTGCCGTCGACGCGCAGCCGGCGATGCCGACCAAAACCACGCGCACCGGCAAGCACGTCAACCGCATCATCGACATGTGGATGAAAGGCCAGCCGGTCTATTACACCCAGATCTCCGGCGGCGGGTACGAAGAGGGCAAGAAGCAGGCGGCGACCAAGGCCGACTATATCACCTATGAAATGGAGCATGGGCCGCTCGATTTCAAAGAGCTGCACGACTTCATGCGCGGCCTGGTCGATGCCGGGCCGACCCGCACCGGCCACCGCACCCCCGCCGTGATCGTCACGCTGCCGATCCAGGGCACGCCCGATGCCGTGCGCGCCAACACCTGGATGATCCAGCAGGCGCTCGCCGCCGGGGTGCACGGCATCCTGCTGTGCAACGCCGAATCGCCCGAAGCGGCCAAGATCATGATCGAGGCGGCGCGCTATCCCTTCGCGCCCATAGTGCAGGGCCTCGCCCAGGGTTTCCGCGGCAATGGCAGCCAGGCATGGGCGTCGGAAGTCTGGGGCGTTTCGCAGAACGAGTATCTGCGCCTGGCCGAGCCCTGGCCGCTCAACCCCGATGGCGAACTGATCTTCGGCGTGAAGATCGAGAATCCCCGCGCCGACGCCAATGTCGAATCCACGGTGCGCACGCCGGGACTGGCCTTTGCCGAATGGGGACCCGGCGACCATGGCTTCTTCCTGATGGGCGCACCCAAGCCGCGCGCGCCCGGCGCCGCCTTCGAGGGGTATCCGCCGTCGATGCTGGCAGTGCGTGCGCGCGTGCTGGCGGCGACCAAGGCGAACGGCTTGCGCTTCCTGAATTCCTGCGGAGAGCGGGACGTGATCGACCAGATCAGGGATGGCGTGATGATCTGCACCGGCGGTGACACGCCGGCCGCTGACAAGGGCCGGGCCTATACCAAGCGGACCGATCCTTCCTGACCCGCCGCACCACGATATGGGCAGGCCGCGCCGGGAGGGCGCGGCCTGCATTTCAATGAAAGAGGGACGCCCA
Source organism: Sphingomonas sp. QA11 (assembly GCF_028473665.1). Classification (GTDB taxonomy): domain Bacteria; phylum Pseudomonadota; class Alphaproteobacteria; order Sphingomonadales; family Sphingomonadaceae; genus Sphingomonas; species Sphingomonas phytovorans. The sequence goes on from NZ_CP098774.1 coordinate 2,800,110, forward strand.
TGATCAAGACCAGGATCAGCCTTGCCGCCGTCGCCATCGCGCTGGCGATGCCCGCCGGACTTTCGGCGCAGATCGCCGTCTCCGCCAATGACGGCAAGCAGCTTCGCCCCGGCGACACAGGACGGACCGCCGACAGCGTCTCCGTGATCGACCTGCGCAGCTATCCACCGAGGACGATCGGCACGGTCGCGGCACCAGCCAGCATGATCGGCGCGCCTGCCGCCGTGGCGGTAGCACGCAACGGCGGCTTCGCGCTGGTTTCCGCCGCGCAACGGCTGAAGACTGACGGCACGCTTGAGCTGAACGACCAAGTCTCGGTGATCGATCTGGCAAGCATAACCGCGCCCGCGGTGGCGCAGACGGTGCAGGCCGGCCCGGGCGCGAGCGGCGTGACCATCAACCGCGCGGGCACGCTTGCGCTGGTCGCCAGCACGGGCGACGACACGGTCTCGATCTTCACGATCAGGGGCAAACACCTGACGCCGGCCGGCAAGGTTCAGCTGGCCGCCAAGGCAAGGCCGACCGACGTGGTGTTCCTGCCCAACGGCAAGGGCGCAATCGCCGTCGCGCAGAGCGCCGGGCAGCTGGTGCGGCTTTCGGTGGCGGGCGATAGCGTAAAAATCGCGGGCGAGCCGATCTCCACTGGCGTGCAACCCTATGGCGTCACGGTGAGCCCCGACAGCCGCTACGCCTATAACACCAACCTGCAGGGCAATGCGCCGCCCGCCGGCACGACGACACCCCGCGGGCCGCGCGTCGGCACTGTCACCGCGACTGACCTCGCGACGGGCCATGTCGACTCAGTCGAAGTAGGGTTCACGCCCGAACACCTGACCCTGTCGCGCGACGGACGCTATCTGGCGGTCGTCGTCCACAACGGATCGGGTGGAACGCCGGGTTCGCCGGGCTATTGGCCGAACGGCGCGCTGAAGATCTATGGCGTGAAGGGCACGACGCTGACCCCGATCACCGAGGCGAAGACCGGTGCCTGGTGCCAGGGCGCGACCTTCAGCGACGATGCACGGACGCTGTTGCTGCAATGCGCGCTCCACAAGAACATCGAGGTGTACCGGTTCAACGGCAAGGCACTCACCCGGGACGAAGCGGCGACGCTTCAATTCGACGCGCGCCCGGGCGCGATCGCGACCGCGAACAGCCGATGACGAATGCCCTGCCCGGCCCCCGCGCAACAATGACATTGCCGGGGTCGGGCACGGTACCTAGACCTGTCTCGTGACACCGGCCTGCATCGACGATTTCCGACTGCTCGCGAAAGCGCGCCTGCCCCTGTTCCTGTTCGATTACATCGACGGCGGTTCCTACTCGGAATCGACCATGCGCGCCAATGTCGAGGACCTGCAGCGGCTGAAGCTGCGCCAGAAGGTCATGACGGACGTGTCGCGGATCGACCTTTCCACCACCCTGCTTGGCCGCCCCTCCTCCCTGCCGGTCGCGCTCGCGCCGGTCGGACTCGCGGGCATGTATGCGCGGCGCGGCGAGGTGCAGGCGGCGCGGGCGGCCGAGGCAGCGGGCGTGCCGTTCATCCTCTCCGCCTCCGCCTGTTGCGGGATGGAAGAGGTTGCGGCCGGCGTGACCCGGCCCTTCGCCTTCCAGCTTTACATGATCCGCGACCGCGAGTTCATGAAGGACATGCTGGCACGCGCCAGGGCGATCGGCGTCGAGACGCTGGTGCTGACGGTCGACCTGATCGTCCACAGCGCGCGCTACCGCGACGTGCGGTCCAGCCTGACCGGCAGGCAGGGCATCGAGGCGCGGCTTAAGCGGTTCTTTCAGATCGCGACCCGCCCGGCCTGGGCGTTCGATGTCGGCCTGTTCGGCGGACCGCATACATTGGGCAATTTCGCGCCGGTGATGCCGGAGGGCGCTGGGCTCGACCAGTTCACCGCCTGGGTCGCGCGCAATTTCGATCCGTCGATCACCTGGAAGGATATCGACTGGATCCGCCAGCACTGGGACGGGCGGATCGTGATCAAGGGTGTGATGGACCCGGCCGATGCGGTCGCCGCGTGCGGCGCCGGCGCCGAGGCGATCGTCGTTTCCAACCATGGCGGCCGCCAACTCGACGGCGCGCCCTCCTCCATCGCGGCCCTGCCGGGCGTAGTCGAGGCTGTCGCCGGACGGGCGGATGTGCTGATGGATGGCGGCATAAGATCAGGCGTCGACGTGCTGCGCGCGCTGGGCCTCGGAGCGAAGGGCGTACTGCTCGGCCGCGCCTGGGCGTATGCGCTAGCCGCCCAGGGCGGTTCGGGCGTCGCGCAGATGCTCGAACTGCTGCGCCACGAGATGGCGGTGGCGATGGCGCTGACCGGCCAGACCGACGTGAAGAACCTCTCGCCAGACATGCTGCTGCCCTGATCTGCATATTCGCGGCGCGCGCCATCTTGACGATGGGGTCTCCTCACCGTAGATGCGCCGCTCCGCAAGTACGGCCCCTTCGTCTAGCGGTTAGGACGTCGCCCTCTCACGGCGAAAACACGAGTTCGATTCTCGTAGGGGTCACCAAGCGTTATCAATGGCTTAGCTGGCGATGCGTACTTTTGGTGTGATATCCGTGTGATATCCGCCCCCGGACATAGCTGGATATTCGAGGGATTCGGATGCGGCAGATTGCTCCCGCAGGACGGCAAACCGAGACCGCCGCCAATTGGGCAGGTGTCCGCTGTTCGGATGCCTGAAGCGCCGTCGAACCGTGCGAACGAGCGTCCTAGCAATCGGTTTGGACTGCGAGAAACGCGCGGAGGTTCGCGACGGGGACGAGTCGGGCCCGCCCAACTTTGACCGTTCGGATGGCCCCTTCATCGATGAGTTCGTACACTTTTGACCGGCTAAGGCCGATCATCCTGGCGGCAACGTCGATTCGAACCGAAACGGGTTCGGGCTGCGTCCCAAGCCTCTGGGGAAGATCGGTCATTGCTGCTCACCTTGGTTGCGCCAAACGGCAAAAGCGCGATCGCTCTCGAGAAATCCGTCGAGCATCGCCGGGACACGGTCGTTCACAGTCGCCTCTGCTCCATAGAGTTTGGCATATTCCTGTAGCGCCCGATACAGCTCGGGAAGGACGGTCAGCACGAGCTTGACCGGCGTGCGATCGGGCAAACGCCTGAGCTTGAGGTCTACCATTACTGCTTCTCCTGCCAGGGTTTGAGGATGATATCCTGATGCACGACAAGCCTGACAGGGACGCCCGGCCGGACGGTGATCGTGGATTGCACTTGAAGATTGCGGGAGGTCAGCTGATCGCCCGCCCGCGGGTACGCTTTTGGCCGTGCCTTACCGAGATCGCGGCCCGCGAGGTTCAAAATCACTGATCCAGAGCAGGATCGATAACCCATGACGCATTTGTCACGGGCGCTTTGCCAGGACGGATGGCAAAAGTTTATCGATGCACGGTTGGACCCTTGTCAGCATTTCGTCGGCTTATCTCACCGCGGAAATCTCGACGCTCGGCGCCGAACTGCAATCGCTCGTCGATGGCTGTGGCAACCCGCTGCAATGGAACGGCGATCCCACCATATGGCGCGGCCGCGCGCCGATCCTGTTTCCAGTCATCGGCCTGCTGGAGAATGGACAATATCGCCTCAACGGCAACAACTACGCCATGCCCAAGCATGGTTTCGCACGCCACGCGCTGTTCGAACTCGCCGCGCATGACGATACCAGCGCGACCTTCCGACTGCGCGCGACGGCGGAGACCCGCGCGATCTACCCGTTCCAGTTCCAGCTCGACATCGCCTTCACTCTTGTCGACGCGACGCTAACCGTATCGGCCACCATCGCCAATCACGGCACTGAGCCGATGCCGGCCAGTTTTGGCTTCCATCCCGCGCTGCGTTGGCCCCTGCCCTATGGCGAACCGCGCGACGAGCATCGCCTCCTCTTCACCGACGAGGAACCCGCGCCTATCCGCCGCATCGACAGCGACGGTTTCCTTCTCCCGACGCTCGAGCCCACGCCAGTCGTCGGTAACGTCCTCACCCTGCGCGACGATCTGTTCGTCGCGGACGCGCTGATCTTCGATGCGCTGAACAGTCGCACCGTCGTTTATGGAGCGTCGACCGGCCCGCAGATCAAGCTCTCCTTCGCTGATTTTCCGACGCTCGGGGTGTGGACCAAGCCGGGCGCCGGCTTCCTTTGCATCGAACCATGGCATGGTTTTTCCGATCCTGTCGGTTTCGCCGGCGACATCCGCGACAAGCCCGGCATCTTCGAGGTCGCACCGAGCGACACGCGTACCATGGCGATGAGCATCACGCTCGTCGCACCCTAGCGCAACCTTTGGGAGAGAACATGTTCGGCAATCAGGTCGCGATCGTCACCGGTGGGGAATCCGGCATCGGTGCCGCCTGCGCCAAGACGCTGGGCGACGGCGGCGCGCGCGTCGTCATCACCTATTTCCGGGATGAGGCCGCCGCCCGCGCGGTCTGCGCATCGATCGGCGGGGATGATCGCGCCATCGCGGTGCAGACCGATGTCGGTGACGAAACCGCCGTGGCGCAGCTGTTCGCGGCGGCCGAAAAGGCCTTCGGTACGGTCAGCCTGCTGGTCAATTCCGCCGGTCTCAACATGAGCGGCGTGATGATCGCCGATATGGAACTGGCGCAATTCGATCGCGTCATCCGCTCCGATCTCTACGGGCCGTTCCTGACCTGCCGCCAACTGGTCCGCGGGCTGGAGGCGAAGGGCGCAAAGGGGCGCATCGTCAACATCTCGTCGATCCACGAACGCGCCCCGCGCCCCGGCGGGGTCGACTATGATTCGGCCAAGGGCGGGCTGTCGCAACTGACCGCGACGCTGGCGCTCGAACTCGCGCCCCGCGGCATAGCGGTGAACGGGGTCGCGCCGGGCATGATCCTGACGCCGATGAACCAGTCGGCGCTCGATCATCCGGAAGAACTCGCCGCCAAGGAGGCTGCCATCCCATGGCGCCGCGCCGGTCGCCCGGACGAGGTCGCGGCGCTGGTCGCGTTCCTGCTGTCACCCGCCGCCGACTACATCACCGGCACGACCGTCACGATCGACGGGGCGCTGTCCCTCACCGTCGCGCAAGGGGCCTGAGCGATGATCACCTATGCGGTCGAACAACTCGACACCGTCGTTCTGACGGGAGGTCCGCTGATCGGCGCGATGGATCTGATGAGCCCGTTCGTGTGGCAGGAGAAAGATGTCTATCGCATCATGGTGCGCGGTGTGCCGCACCCGCTCGGGCCGACCGATCCGACGGGCCTGATCCTCGGCGGCCACGGCAGCGACGGCCTGTCGTTCGCGATGGATGACCGGCCCGTACTGGCGCCCGGCCCAGGTCCTGACGATGCCGGCGGTTGCGAGGATCCTACCGTGCTGGTCAAGGCCGACGGCAGCTATCTCGTCTATTATACAGGTGTCGATGCCGCCCACACACAAGGTTCGATGATCCTCGTTGCCGGTGCGACGTTGGAGGCGCTTCACGAGAAGAAACTCGTGCTCAAGGCACCGCCCGGCGAAGGTAATATCAAAGAGGCGACGCTGGCCCAGACCGCGACCGGTGACTGGCGCCTGTTCTACGAATATGCCGCCAATGAGGCGTCGCGCATCGGCATGGCGCGTGGTTCGTCTCCGGAAGGCCCATGGAATAATCTGCCCGATCCGTTCGGCATCCGAGAGGACAGTTGGGACAATTGGCATCTCTCGACCGGGCCGATCATCCAATTGCCCGGTCAGGATCCGGTGATGTTCTACAACGGCGCCACACATGACGCGCGCTGGCGGATCGGCTGGATCAGTTTCGATGCCGATTTTACGCGCGTCACCGGGCGCGGCCTGGAGCCGATGCTGATGCCGCCCCCAGCGACCGACCGAAGTGCTACCGACATTGCCTTCGCTGCATCGACGGTCATCATGGGCGACCGGATCGCACTTTATTATTCGCTTGAGGACCGCTTGCTACGCCGCGCGCTGATAGGACAGTACACAAGTTCAGCTCGACGGCTCCTCAATCCTCGGCAGCGATCCGCAAAACCAGCCCGTCAAGCGCATCATCGAACGGGATTTGGCATGACAAGCGCGAGGTGACATTGCGGTCCGCCGAACTATCGAGGAGATCGCTCTCATCGCTGTTTTTCGCGGGCAGTCGCTCGAACCAAGCTGGCTCGACGTGAACGTGACAGGTCGCACAGCTGCAACATCCACCGCACAACGCCAGTAACTCGTCTATGCCCGCGTCTCGGATGATCTCCATGACAGAGCGACCGGAACTCGCCTCGACGTGATGAACATCCCCATCTCGCGTCGTGACCACTAGTTGCGGCATGAATGTACCGTCGAGCAATCAATAATCCGGTAGAACCGCATGGCTTCCTGTCCTCTATTAACTGAGCTTACACATGATCGTCAGCCGATCGCGATGTGGCGGGAACAGTCAGCGTCGCCGCCCCCCGACGATGAGTATCGCCGCTTTGGCCGTGCCCAGCTCACGGTGAACAAATTGTCGGGCAAGCCAAATCTGCCCGACAACCCTTTCACGCCGGGGCCAATCAGAATTTGTACCGCGCCTTGATCCCATATGTTCGAGGCGCTGCCGGTCCAGCGACGTCATTGCCGCCCGTACCGGCCCCTGCCCCAGCGAGGTAGTATTCATTCAACAGGTTACGCCCGAAAGCCTGAAAGCTGAACCGTGAATTGGTAGGCGTCCAAGTCACCGCTGCGCTCACGACATGAAAGGCATCCTGCCGCAGGCGATTTTCCGGCTCCCAGAAATAGTGCGACTTGAATCCATCGCTCGCATTGAACTCCAAGCGCCCGATGTTCGTGTCGACCTCGTAGTTCACGCCGAGTACGTAGGAAAACTTCGGCGCATTTGGCAATTGACGGCCCGACAGGTCGCATACAGCGCTCGTGAAGCCACCTAACACGGTGCCTGTAACGACCCGGGGGGTTGTGCAAATTCCGCCTGGAAACTCACTGTATTTTGCATCAAGCAACTCCGCCGCGAGAGTGAAGGTCAAACCTTTTGCTGGGGCCAAGACAATATCAAGATCGACCCCTTTGATATGTGCTCTCGCCGCATTGTAAAGAAGCGACCCTCCTGGAGGTGCCGGCGGCGCTGTAGTGCGCAGCTGAATATCCTTGTAGTCATAGTAGAACGCTGACGCATTGACTTGCAGGACGTGATTGGCAGTTCGCGACTTGAAGCCAATCTCGAACGCGTCGAGAACTTCCGGGCGCGAGGCAGGGTTCGTAAAGCTTATCGGGTTGAAACCGCCCGATTTGAAACCCCGATTGTAGGACGCATAGAGATTGACCTCCGACGCCAGTTCCTGAGAAAGCACCGCACGATAGGTCACCTTTCCAAATGTAACGTCGGTGTCGATTCCATTCGGGAACCCGGTGAAAGGTTGTCCCGGCCTCGTCACCGTCGTCGACGGGAGAACAGGGATCGAGTTCGGTCGACCAGCCAGAGGCGTGAGAAGCCCATCAAGCGTCTTATTGTCGCTCGTGTAGCGTAGACCTAGCGTCACCTTGGTCGTCGGCGTAATTTCGTAGGTGCCATCCGCATAACCCGAATATGACTTGGTGCGTTGAATGCCGTCGGTGCGCGTAGGCACAGGCGCGACACATACCGTCCCGACGCACACGCCGTAGACGTCCGATATGATTTCCGTCCTGTCGCGATAATAGAAGCCGCCAATGATCCACGAAAACTTCGAATCGGAGTCCAACGATGCCAGTTGGAGTTCTTGACTGAATGTCTTCGCGGTTTGCAGCCCGCCGAGGAAGACCGCGCCTTGGCCGGCTACGAGGTTACCAAAGTTACCGCTTTGCACCGAAAGACTTGGCGAACGGTTATCGATGTAGCCAGTGGTGCTCGTAAGCGTCGCGAAACCGAACCGCTGCTCGATTTTAAGAGATACATTGTATTGGCGCTGCTTCGCCGAAGGGTCGATGCGTTCATTAATGAGGAATTTTCCACGGAATACGGATCCGTCGGCACCTACCGAACCTGGAAAGATATATTGGCCGTTACCCTGATCGGTTTTGACGTTGTCGTAGAACCCGCGCAATGTGACGGTCGTATCAGCGCTCGGGCGCCACTGCAGTTTCCCCTGTATCCCGAAGTCCTTGAACTTGTAGACGTCGCTCCCCGTGTAGAGGTTCCGGCCCCAACCATCGGCCTGGTTAATGTACACGACAGCGACGTTGGCCGCGAGCGTTTCGCTAATCGGCACCGAGCCATAGAAGTTGAACTGGGTCGTTTGGTAATTCGCATAGCTCGCCGATGCGTCGACCGCCAACTCGCTGCCAGGGTCGCGAGTAATGACATGGATCAGGCCGCCGGTGGTGTTGCGCCCATATAGCGTGCCCTGCGGCCCCTTAAGAACCTCAATTCGTTCGATGTTGTTGAAGGAGAACGCCGACGAGGCCGAGTTCGGCAGATACAGACCGTCAAGATACGTCGCGATAGGCACTTCCGTGCTGTAGCCCGCGCTTGTCGTGCCGACGCCACGCAAGAAGGCGTTCACGCCCACCAAGGTACGGGCCTGACTAAGGCCCGCCGTGATCTGTGGAAGATCGTTGGTGCTCTGAATGCCCAACTTGGTAAGCGTCTCGCCCTTGAACGCAACGATGGAGATAGGAACGTTCTGCAGGTTCTCTGAACGGCGATTAGCGGTGACGATGATATCGTTGACGCCGGCGTCATCCCTTGCCGGATCAATATCCGCCTTGCTCGATCCAGCACCAGCCTGGCTCGAAGGGAGCGCAGACTGCGCCTGAGCCATCGCCGGAATCGCGGCGATCAAAGCGCCCGATGCGAGCGACCACGGTCTAATACGCATTTTCCCCTCCCCGGAGCCGTTTTTATACGTCCGGCCCTATCGACGACCGAATCGAGACTCACCTTAGAAAAATAGTTTATAATCGCAAAGCGATTTTTTTCATCTCGAGCTCGTGCCTTATGTCTGGCAATTGCCTTGTCGATGCAGTGCTGAACCCCTGCGGCGCCAGAAAGACGGCTCATCTATGACCGTTGCGCCTCGTCACATTGCTTAATCACAAGGTCGAGATAATATATTTTTTGTAAGGTCTTCGCCCAACCGCAGAAGGGCCCAGGTCAAGAGGCGTTCCCGGCAAGGTCAGGGCCGCCTCACATCTCGGTTAAGCCCCTATAGTTGCTCGGTCGAGCTGGCCCTCGACGCTGCTACGAATGACCACAGAGCATCGTGGCGGCAAGTTTGCCCTGCCGCATCAGGTCTCGGCGCGCTGATCAACGCCGCATTTCGACTCCTCCGCGATCAGCTTCGCGAGCGCGCGTCGGGCCAGAACTCCAGCAGCGTCGCCGCGGAGAAGCAGCGGTTTCAAAGTCCAGAAGTCCTGGTCGCCCATCATCGCCTGCTGCGCCTCGATCATCGGCTTGTCCTCACCGCCGAACGCCCTTTCCACCACGCTGAGGAGACGAGCGTCGAGATCGGGCTCGTTGTGCCTGAAGGATCGCGTGCCGGCCCAGAAATAGTGGGTCGATCGATCCGTTTCGGGAGTCATGAAATGAACGGTGCGGATCTCACGCGCGCCTTCCCGTGGCGTTCCCGCTGGCGTCAGCCCGCTAATGTGCGTCATCAACGCCGGGGCATCCCAGATCACGTCGCTCCACACGTCAACGGGCTCATCCACCTCGTAGAGCGCGGCGAACATCGGCGACGGTCGATCCTGGCGCCAGGCACGCTCATAGTAGACACGGGAGCCTTCCTGGCGCGTGCGCGGCTTGACCGCAGCACTTGCCTCGTCGGCGTTGAACGTCGCCCGGTGGACGAAGGCGACGTGGGAGAGGTCGAGAATGTTGTCAGACATCAACTCGTAGTTCGCGCTCGTGTGCACATATGACGTCATGCGGGAATAGCCAGACTCGGGACGAAGGAAGAACAGGTCCGGAAGCAACGACACGTCCGCCGTCTCCGGATCGCCCATCCAGATCCACAAACCGCCATAGATCTCGATTAGCGCATATTTCCTGAGCCTCGCGGCGACGGGGGTCGCGCCGTCAGCCTGCGGATTGAACACGCACTTCCCTTCACGATCGAACTCGAGCCCATGATAGGGGCACTGGATGCGATCGTCTTTCACGTTACCCAGGTGGAGTGGCGCGAAGCGGTGAGGACACCGGTCCGACAGCGCGATGGCGTCGCCGCCACTCGTCCGGTATATCACCACCGGCTCGTTGAGGATCGTCCGCGCGAAGGGTGCATCCACGACCTCATCGGACCAGGCCGCCAAATACCAGCAACTTCTGAGGAAGGTCATACTTTTCTCCGTTATGCCACGCGCCGGCCAAGGAAAAGTGCGCCCGACCTGGCGCCCCCCCCCCCCCCCGGCGGCTAGCTCGCGAAGAGATGTCCGCGGTCTCCATGCGAAAGCCAACGCTGCAACCTCTCGTCCAGGGCTGCAATTTCCGGTCCCCGCGTCCCCGGCAGATCGCGGCTCACGTCAAACCCCATCTTCGTCTGAAGGTACGCGAGATGCCGATAGCCAATGGGAAAACCGTTCAAGATTTCGTCATCGAGTTCGAGGCGGGCGTCTGGGCGGACCGTGTCGATACGATCGATCTCATAGACGGGCTGGCGCAAAAGCAGCCGCCAGCGACCGTCGAGGACTTCCAAGGCGTCCATGAACCGCCCGTGGCAGGTCACGTCGACGTCGACGCCATCCAGCTTGCCCCGTTGCAGGATTTGCATCTTGGTTTGCGCGACCGCTCGCTGGCCCACGATCTCGATGCTCGATCCGCCGAGCGCATGCAGACCGATCACGCTGGCGTCGAACATCCTGCGACACCCGGCGATGAACTCCGGCGCGGTGGCGCTGAACCAGGTCGCATTCATCCGGCCGTCGGGATGCCACAGATCTGAGAATCGATCCCAATCGCCGGCATCGCGCAAGACGACCCAGTTCTCGAGCAAATCCCGGATGGCCGAACGATCCACGATGTCCTCAAGCGTGGACGATCTCTCGTAGGATCGTGCAAGCCGAGTATCTTCCTCCACCACTTATCGTGCCTCCTCAGTGTTTCCGGATGCTACGGGTATCCGCCAGACCAACAGCGCCGCGATCAGAGGACCACAGGCGAAAATCATCGAGACGGTGCTTCGCGAAAAACCCTCGGCGAACATCCAGCCGGCCATTGCCGGGGCGACGGCGCTGGCCGCGCGCCCCACACCTATTACCAGTCCGATGCCCGATGCGCGCTGCAAGGGGGCGAAGCTTGACGTCAGGATGCCGTAGAACAACCCGGTGCTCGCGACGCCGCAAAAGCCGTATATGCAGGCGGCTGTCATCAGGACAGCGAGTACCGGTGGTGCGTGGCCGAGTATGAGCAGTGCAACGGTGCAACCGATCATCATCAGTCCCGCCAGGCGGGTTGCCGCGAAGCGGATTGCGAGCAACCCTATCACGACGCCGCCGAGCATGCCCGTCGCGTGGGAGACGGCTGACACCGAACTCGCGACGGTCAAGGAAAATCCGAGGTCGGAGATCTGCTGCGGAAGCCAGTTGATGATGTAGAATGTCGTGGTGGCCATCAGCAGGTTGATCGCAATGAGCCTCGCGGTCGTCGCCGCGGCCCCCGCCGAGAAAAGCACCCGATATGGTTGCCGGACCGCTTCGACCGGCGCGGCCGGTACTGCCGCAAGCGGCCGGTGACCTAGGCGAGCGAGGACATGGTTGATCCGCGGAAGGGCGTCTGGTGCTCCGCAGGTCAGAAGGTATGCGGGTGACTCAGGCAGGAAAAGCAGAACGGGTATGACAAGGACAGCCCCGCCAATCGCGCCCAGCAGGAATATCCAATGCCAGCCCAGCGCAGGCAAGGCGGCCGATGCCAGGACACCGCCCAGAATGCCCCCCACGGGGAAGCCGATCGTCGCGATCGCCGCCACGGCGATCGGACGAACGCGGCGGTTGGCGAACTCCGCCGCGAACAGGGCAGTCAACGGGACCACCGCGCCGATCCCGAGACCCGTGACGAATCGCCCAGCAGCGAGCATCTGCGGACCTGAAGCGACGCCGGCCATCATTGACCCGAAGGTCATCGCGGCCAGACCGCCAAGCAGAAGGGGTCGACGTCCGAGCCGGTCGGCGATCGGAGATAGAAAGATGGAACCGATGGCCATGCCCATCAGGCTGCTCGAGAGAATGATCCCGAGGAAACCCTTACCCAGGTGCCATTCGCGCGTGACGGCGGGAGCCACCAGCGCCATCGCGAGGGCGTCGTAGCCGTCCAGAATCGCGAGGAGCATCGTCACCCCGAGAACGATGAACTGCCGACTGCGCATCGGCAGCGCATCGAGGGTGTATCCTGAGACGTCGATCCCGGACGTATCGCGCTTTGCCTCCATCTTCATCGGCTCAGTCTTTCCTGCCAGGCTTCGGCCGCGAAGAACTGCAACGAATCTCGACAGGGGCAACGATCAGACGCGCGGCATGCGGTGCAATCACGCCGATGCCGCTTCCGCGGTCCGCTGAGTATAGAAGTTGCCCGACGGCACCGTCAGCACTTCCTTGCCCGGTTCGTATGCGATGTTGATGGGATCCCCGCCGTTCTGCACTTTTTTGATCTCCCGGCGAAGGACGCGACGTTGCAGGCCGATGCCCTTGTCCGACGTGACGAGATGCTCCTGAGAGTGGCTGGGCAGGCCGTTGGGGCCTTGCGTCGACTGCGCCTCATAGTCGTTGGGGGCATCCTGACGTTCCTCGGCCGTCATTTCGGACCATGGCTTAAGATCGCCCAGACCAAGATCGGAGAAGGGACGCTTGAAATCCGGCCCGACCTTCAGGATGTTGATCGCGCGAACATGGTTGTCATCCACGGGAACGAAGATCGAGACATGTCCTCCGGCGCCCACGATCGCCCCCGGGTTGACGGTCATGTTGGGGGCAAGCCATGTAAGAATGCGCTTCATATGACGGCCATCGGGCAGATCGCGCTCCGCCCGGTATATGACGCCCCGGTCGATCTCCTCCCAGTCGACTTTAGGCAGAACAGCCATGCGCGCGTCGAAGTGCGTCACCCCGTTATTGGAGTGCAAGTAGAACACATGAAAGGGATCCATGTTGTTGTCATTGAGGTTGAGCCACGAATAAGGCACAACTTCGGGACCATTCAAATCAGCGTGGGCGGAGAAACTGTTGTCGAGCACATAATAGCGCTCATTCTCTTCTAATTGCTCAAGGTGCTCCAGCTTCGGCAGTAGCGGCATCTTGTCGGGCGGCCCCATATAGGTCCAAATCGTGCCGTATTGCTCGCGAAGGGGATACCATGGCTGGCGAGCCGACGCCCGGTTCAGGCCGCCCTTGGGCTCGCAAGGCTGGTCAAGACAGTTTCCTTCGACGTCGAATTTCCAGCCATGATAGCAGCAGCGGATACCCCCCGACTCTACCCGACCATATAGAAGCGATGTGCCACGATGCATGCAGTGGGGGAAGAGCAGGCCCGGACGGCCGTCCTTGTCGCGAAACAGAATAAGGTCCTCGCCCAGAATGCGAATCTGCTGGGGTCGGTCTGTCACGTTGTGAGACGCGCGAACGGGCAACCAGTAGCGGCGGAAAAATTCTCCGCACGGCGTCCCTGGGCCGACTTCGGTCAGCAACTTCTCAGCGGTTGGCTGCGGATGGCCATAGGCGGTGCCGGTCAGTGGCTGTGCGACGGCCGATGCGTCAGTCATGGAGGGCATCCTTTCCCATATTATTCACAGCCGGGATGCTAGGCTTCGTGGAAATCCGTGACTAATGCCTATAACGCTTCAGCAATGCCTGAAAATTATAGTGAGAGTGAAGTGAGGCTAAGTCAGATCAGGAACTTCGTCGCGGTCGCCGAGCGCGGCAGCGTTCAGGGCGCAGCCCGGCAGATGGGAATCACGCAGCCGGCTGTCACGCGCAGCGTACGCGAACTGGAGCAGGAACTCGGCGCGACGCTCTTCGAGCGAACGGGATCCGGCATGGTTCTGACGAAAATTGGCCAGACCGTCCTGCGTAGAGCCAGCGGAATAAAGTCCGAGGTCGAGCGAATTGGCGAAGAAGTCGCCCAACTGACAGGTCGACGGGTCGGAACCGTAACGGTCGGTCTCTCTTTCGTCGCGCACGCGGGATTGCTCCCCAAGGTCATCGACGCCTTTCGAAGGCGCGAGCCGGACGTCCACGTGACAATAAAGGAAAGCCTGTTCCAGAACATCGAAGCGGAGATCAGCAACGGAACCGTGGATTTCTACGTGGGCCCCATTCCACCGGCTTACGCTCTCCACAGCAAGATGTTGATCGAGCCGCTCTTCGAAAACCGTCGACAAATATTCTGCCGCCGGGGGCACCGGCTGGCCGGGGCTAAATCGCTCTCCGAACTGACGGAGGCGAGGTGGGTTTCGATGTCCGTGGCGCAGAATCCGATGGACGATCTCGCCGCCCAATTCAGCTTGCACGGGTTGCCCGCGCCGCAGGCCGTCGTGCGCGCGGAGACGATGTTGAGCATGATCTTCATCGCCGGTTCGTCCGATCTGCTCACCGCGCTGCCTCAACAGCTCGACCGGCTGATCGGAATAAGAAGCAGCCTCGTCCGCATACCGGTGGCGGAGCAACTGGCATCCTCAAGGATATGCATCGTGAAACGGGCCTCGATCCCGCTCGCGCCCGCCGCTGAAATTCTAAGCGATCTCTTCAGACGCGCGGCAATCGCCCACGCCGCGACGTTGCCCGGCACTGAGGCGCTGACGCGCTAGCGGCAAACCCCCGCTGAGGACATTGCGTCATGCGCGCCGGGCCGAAATCCATTAAACTGTAGATAATATATTTTTTTCTGATATCGATGCTTCCTTTAGCAGGGTTTACGCGACGCAGTTCGCGAGACCGAGAACTGGGAGGATGAGGTGACAATAGCAAAGGCGCTCGACGTGGAGGCGGTTCGTTTTTCGGCGCCAGATCTGAGCCAGATGCACCAATTTCTGATCGATTTCGGTTTGCTGGATGCGGACGATGCGGGTGACGGGCTATTGCGGATGCGTGGCACGGGCAGCGCGCCATTCGTTCACGAGACGATTGAAGGAGCGGCGGGCTTCGCCGGGCTAACCATGCGCGTGCGGAGCCTGGATGATCTCGAAGCGCTTGCGAAGATCGAAGGCGGGGCGGTCGAAGCTGCAACTGGCCCCGGCGGCGGTTTCAGAGTCGCATTGCGCGATCCGGACGGTTTCGTCGTGGAAGCGATTGCCGAGAAGGCACGCGCGCCTGAACTTTCTCACGGCTCACGCGACTCTTGGAATGTAATCGCGCGCCGCGAGCGCGAGGGACGCGCCAAACGGCTAGCAGCGGGGCCAGCCAACGTCATCCGCCTGGGCCATGTCGTGCTCAATGTGACAAACCTGGCCGAGAGCTGGAAATGGTGGCAGAGTCGATTCGGCTTGCTGGTTTCCGACGAAGTCCGCACGCCGAACGGTGACGTTGCCGCATTATTTATCCGGTGCGATCGTGGGAGCGAAACGGTAGATCATCACACGCTCAATTTCGCGTCGGTCCCGGGACTGCCCGCACAATTCCATCACGCAGCATTCGAGGTCGCCGATCTGGACGACCTGATGGCCGGCAGCAGGCATCTCGAAATCAAGGGGTATCATCACGATTGGGGGGTGGGCCGTCACATCCTGGGGAGCCAGGTGTTCGATTATTGGAAGGATCCATGGGGCCATCGCGTCGAGCATTGGACCGATGGCGACTTGTTCGACGCGAGCGTTGCGCCGAACATCACCGATATCCCGACGATGATGGGCCACCAATGGGGCCCAGACGCCCCGGCCGATTTCGCCGCCTGAATCGATATCGGCGAGGATCGGACGTCCCGGTCCTCGCCACTAGATAGCCTCATCGTTTTTCACGCGGCGCACCCGATATGATGCACCTTGATATTTTATTGGGGTGGTGAATCAAAAGGCGACCTTGTCGCCGCCTTTCAGGTGCAGGATGTCACGGGCTTCCGCCGGCGTGGCGACTTCGAGCCCCAGCCCCTCGATGATCTGGCGCACCTGCCGAACCTGCTGCGCGTTGCTTTCGGCGAGTCGCCCGGGGCCGATCCACAGCGAATCCTCGAGCCCCACGCGGACGTTGCCGCCCATCGCCGCCGCCATCGCCGCGACCGGCATCTGCGCGCGGCCGGCAGCCAGCACCGACCAGCGGTAATCATCGCCGAACAGGCGGTCGGCGGTGCGCTTCATATGCAACACCTCGTCGGGATGCGACCCGATGCCACCGAGCAACCCGAACACCGTCTGGATGAACAAAGGCCCCTTCACCAATCCTTCGCTGTAGAAATAATGGAGGTTGTGGAGGTGCGACGTGTCATAACACTCGAACTCGTACCGCGTGCCAGCCTCATTGAGTGTGGTCAGGATGTGTTCGATATCGGCGTAAGTGTTGCGGAAGACGATGTCGCGCGTCGACTCGAGCATCGCCGGTTCCCAGTCGTGCTCGAACGACTTGAACCGCTTGAGCATCGGGAACAGGCCGAAGTTCATCGACCCCATGTTGAGGCTCGCGACCTCGGGCCGCCAGGTCGCGGCAGGGCGGATGCGCTCCTCGACGGTCATGCCGGGCGCGCCACCGGTGGTCAGGTTGCAGACGACGTCGGAGCGCTGTTTAATTGACCGCAGGAACGGCTCGAACAACTCGGGCGCCTGGCTCGGACGACCGTCAGCCGGGTTGCGCGCATGCAGGTGCACGATCGCCGCGCCCGCCTCGGCCGCACCGACAGCGGCATCGGCGATCTGTTCTGCAGTGACGGGTAAATGCGGCGACATCGACGGCGTGTGGATGCCCCCCGTCACGGCACATGTAATGATCACCTTTCCCACTATTATTTCCCTCGACTTATAAGCATTTTTGATAAATATATTTATTGCATCCTCAAATCGAGAGCGCCAGTCATTTTTACAAGGGAGCGGAGAGGAATATGAGCGCGATAGCCGCAGAGACGCCCGCGTTGGACATCGACCTGTTTTCCGACGCAAGCCTGCAGGATCCCTTCGAAGACTACAGAACGCTGCGCGACGCCGGACCGGTCTCCCGGCTCGTTCGGCCTGACGTCTACGCCATCGGGCGGTTCGCCGACGTGCAGGCGGCGCTCAGGGATTCTGACCGACTGATCAATGGCGAGGGCGTAGGGTTTAGCGAAGCCTTCAACGCTCCAAAGGGTATGAACGTGATCCAGTCGGATGGCGACCTGCATCGCCGTCTCCGCCTGACCGTGATGCGACCGCTTTCGCCAGGCCGTCTCAGGGAGGTGCGACCCGACCTGAAGGCCATGATCGTGGAGCGGGTGAAAAGCCTGGTTGGCCGAGGATGGTTCGATGCCATGTCCGAACTCGCCCGCTTCCTCCCCGTCGAGGCGGTCTCGCATTTCGTCGGACTGCCTGCGGTGGGACGCGAACGGATGCTCGACTGGGCAGCCGCGGCGTTCAACGTCATCGGTCCCGATCAACATCCCGCCGACCTGATCTCGTTGCGCGAGGCGATCGGCTTCATGGCAACCCTCAGCGACGATACCGTGCGCGACGGCAGCTGGGCAGGCGAATTGTTCGCGGCCGCGAAAACCGGACGATTGTCAATGCAGGAGGCGATGGCTGCAATCAGCGCCTACGTCATCCCGAGCCTAGACACGACTATCCTCGCGAAAGGCCATCTACTGGCCAACCTCGCGACCTATCCCTCGCAATGGGAACTGCTCTGCGCGCGTCCCGAGCTCATCCCCTCGGCGGTGCTCGAAGGCGTCCGCCGCGACTCAGTACTGCGGTGGTTTTCGCGCGTCGCCGTGGAGGATTATAGGGTCGATGGCGCGATCGTGCCCAAGGGGTCGCGCGTGATGCTGCTCTATGGTTGCGCCAACCGCGACGAGCGCCATTACGAAGACCCCGATCGATTCGATATCGCCCGCGACTCCCGCGATCACCTGGCCTGGGGAACCGGCCAGCACATGTGCGCCGGCATGCACCTTGCGCGAATCGAGATGGAGGTGCTGCTCGAGGCGATGGTCGAGGCCGGCGTCAAGCTGGAGGCTGGTAGCCCCGTGCCGGGCACCAATCGTGGGCTGTACGGGTTCACATCGCTGCCCTACCGCATAGAGAAGGCCTGAAACGCCCGGGTTTTCACGATATGAACGCCATCACCCATCCAAGCGCCTGTCCATGCTGCGCCTATGCCTATGCGCGGTCGGCGTTCCGATACTCGGCGCTCGACTGGATCCGCCCCGGGGCGAAGGCACGGCGAGCGGAGACGGCGGCGCGCGCCGCGCCCACGCTCGGCCGGTTGTACATCGACGGCGTCACCGTGGTCGATCCGCGCGACGGCGGCAAGACGCCCGGCATGACGATCGTGATCGATGGCAACTACATCGCCGCGGTGGTGCCGACCGTCGATGCCTCCGCCGACCGCGTGCAACGGGTTGATGCCGCCGGCAAGTTCGTCGTACCCGGCTACAACGACATGCACAGCCACGTGCTCGAGCTCGCCGACCCCTCGGGCAGCCTGGCGCTGATGCTCGCGGAGGGCGTGACCGGGTTCCGCCAGATGTCGGGCTCCCCCGCCCTCCTCGCCAAACGCCGCGACGGCAAGCTGCCGATCGGCCATGCCGCGCCGCAATTGCTGCAGACACCGGGATCTATTCTCACTCCGTTCAACGCCGCGTCGCCCGATCGGGTGCGCGAAGAAGTCCGCAAGCAGAAGGCTCAAGGGGCAGATTTCGTGAAGATGGGGTTTGCCAACCCTGACGCCTTCTTCGCCGCGATCGAGGAAGGGCGCCGCATCGGCATTCCCGTGCTTGGCCATTTGCAGGAAGGCACTGATCCTGTCGAAGCCACTGCGGCCGGGTTCCGCTCAATCGAGCATCTCGGCCCGGGCAGCACGGTCTGGGTGCGCTGCTCGATAGACGAAGAGCGATTACGTGCGGAAAGCTATCGGCGCGAGATCATCAAGCTGCCACCGTTCAAGATCCCGTTCCTCGAACGGATCGTGCTGAAGAAGTTTGAACGCATGCTGGTCAACCCTTCAGCTTTCTCGCAGGCCGTCGATGTCGATCGCCTGCGTCGCGCGAGCGAGAGCTTCAGCCGCGCGCGCGCCGAGGACATGGCGGCGCGCTTCGTCGACGACGGCAGTTGGCAATGTCCGACGCTGGTCCGCATCCGGACGCAGAGCTTCGCCGACGCGCCGGAATATCAGCAGGACGAGATGCTCGAGTACCTGCCGCCCAAGAGCGTCAGACGCTGGCGGGACGTGACCGCGTTGTGGGCCGAGCGCGACGAGCACGTACGCGGAACATATCGCACGATCTATCCGCGGCAGCTGGCGCTGACCAAGCTGCTCGCCGATGCCGGGGTACGGATGATCGTCGGTACGGATGGCGGCTCATTTCTCGGGCCTGGCCTGACGTTACGGCAGGAGTTCAAGGAACTCAGCGACGCCGGCATCGCGCCGCTTGCCATCCTGCAGATGGCGAC
The DNA here is from genome assembly GCF_028473665.1 of Sphingomonas sp. QA11. Lineage (GTDB taxonomy): Bacteria > Pseudomonadota > Alphaproteobacteria > Sphingomonadales > Sphingomonadaceae > Sphingomonas > Sphingomonas phytovorans. The sequence continues at coordinate 2,819,609 of NZ_CP098774.1, forward strand.
GGTCAACGCCGCCGACTACCTGTCGCGCCGCGACACGCTGGGGCTGGTCGCCAAGGGCTATGACGCCGACCTGGTGCTGCTCGATCGCGATCCGCTGGCGGCGGTGGAGAATCTGCACGAAATCGCCGGAATCGTGCGCGCGGGACGCTATTTCTCGCGTCGCGAATTAGACGCGCTAAGATCAGAGGTTGCGAAAGGTCGCGGCTTTCTTCGATAGGGCTGGAGCTGCCGCCTCCCGCAAACTGTTCGTTCGACGCGAGTTCGCATATTCCGGCGACGTCCTACAGAACGAAACGCTGTTCAGCGACGGGGCGTGTAGCGCATATCAGCCAATATTCCGGTTGATGGCCAGTTCAGACGCTTCCCGGGCAATCAGTTCGTCCATTCGCCTTCGCACCTTCACGGCTCCCTCGTCCGTGCGGAGTAAAGCGGGTCGAAGCGACCAAAAGTCCCGGTCTCCCATCCTCTGCTGCTGCGCGGCGATCATCGGCTCGTCCTCGGACGAGAAGATCCTCGCCCGTGCGGTACGGATGCTCTCATTCAGCGTGACGTTATCGACACCGAAATTCCGTGTCGAGGCAAAGAAATAATGCGTGCTCACCGACGTGTTCGGGGTGAAGATATGAACGTTTTCGACGTTGAGCGCGCCGGCACGGCTGCCGCCGGTTTCCACGGCACCGCTGACAAGCTTCATTACGCCGGGCGCGGTCCAGTCCACCTCCGTCCAACTGTCCACCCGATCCGTCTTCTCGGGAAGGAATTGTCTGAACAACGGTGTCGGAACATCATCGACGACGTGCCAGTAGATCGAGATTACCCCATCGTCTCGCTGCATAACCTTCGCGCGAGTGCGTGAGATCGCTCCTCCGCCAAGCGTGTCCGGATGCAGGTAGTCGGTGTGCGAGAGGTCCAGAATATTGTCGACGAACAGCTGATAATGCCCGTGACCGTTGATGTACCCGTTGTTGAAAGAAGCCTCGGTCGCGCTTGAAAGGAACGACAGATCCATGATGGACATCGGGTCGGCCAGCGCAGGGTCGCCCATCCATATCCACAGGATCCGATGAGCCTCCGCAACCGGGTAGCTGCGGACGTCGAGCGATCTGGTGACCGGGCCGTGAGGATTTCGGACGCACCTGCCGGCGCCGCCGAAACCGAGCCCATGATAAGCACACACCACCACGTCGCCGTCACGCCGGCCCATGCTCAACGGGGCGAAGCGGTGAGGACAGCGATCCAGCAAAGCGTGCGCTTCGCCGGCCACATCGCGGTAGATATAGACGGGCTCGTCGAGCAGCGTTCGAGCCAGCCCATGCTCGACGGTCACCTCGTCCATCCACCCAGCCATGTACCAAGCATTGCGGAGGTAGGTCATGCGTCGTCTCCCACCGCTGCGTCCAGTGCGAAAGGCGCGCGGATAGATGCAGCCACGACGCTGCGACTGCGTGCGCCGAAGGGCTTCCCAGCCGCTATCATCGGAATTGCGATGTGGGAGAGGTCATGCGCCCCGCGCGACGGCCTTCCGCCCCGTCACCACGTCAAGCACCGCTGCCCATCGGTCGCCGCGCCAGGCAACGTGCTGATCAGGCCGCACCAGCGCCAAGCGCGCTCCATAGAGCGCCGCGACATCGACATCATCCAGCTGAATGACCTTGAGCGGCACGCCTGCCTGACTCGCCTGTGTGACGGCAGTCGCGACGTCGGCCGGATCGGCGCGGGTGTCCGCGAGCAACGTGAAGCCGTCTCCGAACAGATCGTAAAGTGATCGGCCATCCGCGAGCCAGGCATGCGGCGCCAGGCAGCCGGGACGAGCGGTTGGGACGTAGTTCTGGCTATCGCGTTCGGGGATAGCAGTCCCTTCTTCGACCAAAACCGGCGAGTCCGCGTAACAAAGGCCCAGGACTGTTCCCAGCGTGCGAAACTCGCGCGCCTTGCTTGCCTGGATGCCGCCGCCGACCTTGGCGCGGATCGCCTCCCCGACCGGGCCATCGTGTTCGATCTCGGGAGGCGGTGGCGCAACATAGATGGCGTAGTTCGCCATCGCCTCATCCATCACCGCGCGGTGTACCGGCCTGCGCTCCGCCTCGTAGCTGGCAAGCAACGCGTCCCCGCCCCAGCCATGAAGGACAGCGGCGATCTTCCATCCCAAGTCGACTCCGTCGCCAACGCCCATGTTCATGCCATAGCCGCCGGCCGGCGGATGAAGGTGGCACGCGTCGCCCGCGAGAAAGATCCTGCCCTCGGCATATTTGTCGGCGAGCAACTCGCTCGCCGTCCAGCTGTCAGCGCTAAGTATCTCGAAGGGAAGGTCTACACCGGTACGTTCACGGATCAGGCTCCTGGCTTGATCATCGCTCAAGGATGTACCGGGTTTCGCGCCTCCGGGGCTGAAGAACCAGAGATCGTCGACGTCCATCGGCCCGACCGCGCTAAAGCCATCCTTGCCGATCTGCCAGTAGATTGCCGCAGGTCCGAAGTCGTGCTGCGTCGACATGCCCGGGGCACGGAAGATGATGTTGTAGTGATGGGACAGGCCGTGCTGTCCCTCCAGCTTCGCGCCGATGAGATTGCGGACCGCGCTGCGGCCGCCATCGGCACCGATCATGTACGCAGAGCGAATCTGAAAATCGGAATCGGAGCGAAGCGTCACCGTCACGCCCCCGTCATCCTCCTGGGCGCTCACGAAAGACGTGTCGAACCGCACCTCGACATTTGGAAGCTCGCGCACCTTTTCAAGCAGAACCTTTTCGAGCTTGTACTGCGGCACCCACTGGCCATGCTCGGGATAACGCGGATCACGTTCGGGTGATGCGTTGAACGCGTTGCCGAAACGCGCGAGCTCGTGTCCTCCAGGCCCGATGCGCGTCACGAACACCATGTTGTTCGGATAGTCGATGCCGAAAGGAGCCTCGTGCGCCAAATGCTCGGCGATCCCCCAACGACGCAGGTGCGTGCGGGTGCGCACATTGGTCGTCTTGGCCCGGGGCGCCACTCCCACACGGGAGTTGCGCTCCACCAGCACTACGCGCGCACCTCGCATGCCCAACTCAATCGATGCCGCCAGCCCGACTGGTCCGGCTCCGACGACTACAACGTCGGTCTCTATCATCGTCCGCTCTCCTGAAGCATCGGTCTAGGCCGCCGGCACGACCACCTTGTTCTCTATGGCGCCCACGCCTTCGATCTCGCATCGCACCACATCGCCCGGCTTGAGAAACTGCGGCGGGGTCATCGCCACCCCCACCCCGTCGGGCGTGCCGGTCGCGATCAAGTCACCGGGATCGAGAGTGAATGCCGTCGACAGATAGCTGATCTGATCCCAGATATCGTAGACCAGCTCGCTTGTGTTGCCGTCCTGGCGCGGCTGGCCGTTGACGAACGACCGAAGGCGCAACGCGTGCGGGTCCGGTATCTCGTCGGCAGTCACGATCCAGGGACCTATGGGCCCATGCGAGTCGAAAGACTTGCCCACGGTGAAGGTCGGCGAATGCTTCTGCCAATCCCTAGCCGACACGTCGTTGCATACCATGTAGCCGAACACGTGAGCTGCCGCATCCTCGGACTTCACACCCTTCGCCGGCCTGCCGATCACGACGCATAGCTCGACTTCATAGTCCAGCATCTGCGTTACGCCCGGATCGGTGTCGTCATATGGACCCACCACGCAGCTCGTCTGCTTGTTGAACCAGAACTGATGATCCGGAATGGCCACTCCCAATCTCTTGGCCTCTTCGATGTGCTTCCGATAGTTCATGCCGATGGCAAGGAACTTGCCGGGCCTCTCCACTGGGGCCAGCAACGCCACCTCGGCTAGCGGCGCATGTGACGGCCCGTTGTCGTGCAACTCACGCACCTTCGCCAAGGCCGCCTCCCCACCAGCGATCAGCGACAGCATCGTAGGATATATTTTCTGGAGCGAGGCGAGGCTCACCACCCCTTCTCCGCGCACCACACCGAGCGCCGGGCACCCCCCATCATTGAAGCGCACCAGTTTCATGCTTGACCCCTCCACCGAAATCCGGCCGTGTCTGACCAATCGTTCACGGAGCCTTGCCACTAACAATTTTTTGGAGCAATATATATTTATGTTGAGATTGATCGATAGCGAAGCCGCTGAGCGGACAGGTCCACGGAGCCAAAGCAGCGCCGCCTATGCGGCGCTCAAGGCAGATATTCTTGCCGGCCGCGTCAGTCCGGGCGAGAAACTGAAGATCAACGATATCGCCGCGCAACTCGAGGTCAGCCCGGGCGCGATCCGCGAGGCCCTGTCCCGGCTCGTCCCCGAAGGTTTCGTCGTCTTTCGCGATCAATATGGGTTCACCGTGGCGCCGATCTCGATCGAAGATCTTCTCGACCTCACACGCGTGCGCTGTGACATCGAAGAGATCGCGCTCCGTAGATCCGTCGCGGAGGGCGATGCCGCATGGGAGGCAAATGTGCTCGGGACCGCCCATCGGCTGCGTCGCACGCCTCGCGTGATCGACGACACTCCTAACATGGAATGGCTGGCGCAACACGAACAGTTCCACCGGGCGCTGGTCAATGGCGCAGACAGTCCTCGGCTACTGGCGCTGAACGCACAGCTCTACCAGCAACTCGAACGCTATCGCGTTCTCGCGTGGAACGTCGACCGCTCTCGCGACGTCGATGCCGAGCACCAGGGCTTGGTCGACGCGGCGCTCGACCGCGACGCTGACGCGCTGGCCAAGCTCGCCCGCGCCCATTTCGACAGAACCGCTTCCTTGATCGTCGAAGCATCGCGCGGAAGCAGCGCCGTCAATTCAGCTGGCTGAACCAAAATATTGGTGGGCGCCGGCCACACCGGTGCTCAGCTGACGAACTCTACTACTAAAATGGCCTCTTCAATAACCCTGCCAGTTCGTCTTCCGTCCGGGTGAGCCCGATACCAATCGATTACAGTCTATGGGGCTCGTATAGGCCCAGCGCCTGGAGCGGCGGCGCCACCATCTCTCGCGCCAATGCGCCACGGCCGGCTTCCATCGTCGCCAGATCGCTTCAGCGGATGGCATTCTGCAGGAAGCGGCAACGGTGCCTTTGCGCATCACCACATCCCGATCTCGGTGCGGTCTTGTCAATGCTCACCATTTCACTTTGGCGGACTGCCTGCCGCAAAATGATCAACGTGACGGCGAGCAAGGCGACTAAACCAGCCCGGCTGCTGGACCGGATCCGCGTCAGCGGGCCATCAACGCCCCGAGCAGGGCCGTGATCGCCAGCGCAATACGCTGCCCGCCGCGCCAACCCATTTAGCGGGGCCCACTCAACGACATTTCCGCGCGCGCCGGTTGTTCGACATGCGCTGCTTTAGCCTGGAAAGGCGACCATCGCGACCGCGGCCGCCCCCATCACGCCGGTTGCAAGCCAACCGAAAAACTTGAGCGACGTGGAGGCCACGAACTCACCCATGATGCTTTGTTTCGATACGACGATCATCAGTCCGATGAGGACGGGCACCGCCACCACGCCGTTGATCACCGCGCTCCAGAACAATGCCTTCATTGGGCTGACAGGAGACCAGTTGATCGCGAGGCCGAGCAGCATGCCAAGTGTGATCACAGCGTAGAAGGCCTTTGCCCGCATTGGCTTGTGCTCGAGGCTGGCGTTCCAGCCGCCGATCTCGCAGATCCCATAGGCCGATGAGCCCGCCAGAACCGGCACCGCCAGCAAGCCGGTTCCAATGATGCCGAGACTGAAGACGGCGAACGCCAGATTGCCCGCAACAGGTTTGAGCGCCTGGGCGGCGTCGGCGGCACTCTGAATGTCGGTCTTGCCGGCGGCGTGCAGCGTCGTCGCGGTGCCGAGAATAATCGCGAGCGCGACGATGCTGGACACCGCCATGCCGACAAAAGTATCCCACCGGATACGACTGAGCGCATCGGGCGCCTGTGTCGGCTTCTTCTTCAGCGGCTCCCGTTCGTCACTCTGGTCGAGGTCCTCGACCTCCTGCGCCGCCTGCCAGAAGAAAAGATAGGGACTGATCGTCGTGCCAAAGATGGCAACGACCGTGGTGACCGCTCCTGCCCCGACAATCGTTGGAATAACCAGGCCTGTCGCCGCTGCGTGCCAGTCGACCTTCACCATGAAGATCAGCGCGATATAGGCGAAGAGGACGAGCGTGAGCCATTTCAGGATGTTCACATACCGGTGATAGGGCACGAACAGCTGGAGGAGCAGCGAGAGGATCGCAAAGAAGATGGTGAAACCGTGAGTCCAGCCGCCGACGACCAGCGAAGACGCCTCGCCCATCGCGGCGAGATCCGCGCCGACATTGATCGTATTGGCAATGAAAAGCAGCCCGATCAACAGGATCACCAGCCAGCGCGGCATGATCTTGCCGAGACTGTTCCCCAAGCCCCGCCCCGTTACGCGCCCGACTCGCGCACTGGCGAGTTGCACGGCGACCATGAGGGGATAGCACAGCGTCATCGTCCACATCAGACCGGTGCCAAATTGAGCCCCGGCTTGCGAATAGGTTGCGATCCCGCTCGGGTCATCGTCGGCAGCCCCCGTCACAAGCCCCGGGCCAAGCCGCTTGACCTTGTCGAGGATGCTCATGCTTTTGCTCCACTCGCTCTATCGTAAAGGGAGCAGCCCAGTGACCATGCCTTCCCTTTATGTTTCACGAGCGAAACGCTGCTTATGAGACGGAGTTGCGCAAGCCGACCGAATTCGCATTGATCGCGATTAAGTTAGCCAGGACATTGGCTCACAACCGGATAACAGCTCGTCGTTACACCTTTGATTTTACTGCGCGATCGGCGATAGGCTGCGCCCGGGACACCCAATTTTCGAGATGTGAATGGCTTCTCTTCCCTCAATGAGAATTTCTGCGGCGCCGAAATCGGGAGTCGAGGCACGTGTCGCGGCGGGTCTCGCCCTCGTGATCCTCTTCTTTGTGGCAAGCGGCTGGATAGCCTATTCCAACATCAGCGTGCTACGCGACGATGCCGCCAAGATCCAGCATTCCTACTCGGTCATTGCCTCGCTCGACGAGTTGCTCTCGACCGTTCAGGACGCGGAAACCGGCCAGCGTGGATATCTGCTGACGGGCAAGGACACATATCTAGCCCCATACGAGGATGCCCTGGCACGTGTCGGATCGGAGCTTCGTGGTATAACCTCTCTCACCAGCGACAATGCCTCCCAGCAGGCAAGCATCGTGACGCTCAAACGCCATATCGACGCCAAGCTCGCCGAACTGAAGCAAACCATCGACCTGCGTCAGCACACCGATCTCGCCGCCGCCCTCGCGGTCGTCACGAGTGATCGTGGCAAGCTCGAGATGGATGCGATCCGGACTCAGCTCGATCTGATGCAGCGGGAAGAAGCCCGACTGCGCCAGCTTCGCGTTGACGAAATGGCCGCGGCGTATCGGACGGCCTGGGTCAGCGGGATATTGTCCGGCCTGCTCGGCATCGCACTAACTCTTGTTATCGGCTTCCTCATCCGCCGGGCGTCGGCCGCTCGCGAGCGGCAGCAATGGCTTCAATCGGGCCAGGTTGGCCTCGCCGGCGCCATGCTGGGCGATCTGGCACCACAGCAGCTGGGCGAGAATGTCCTTGCCTATCTCACCAGATTTCTCGGCGCGCAGGGAGGCGCCGTCTTCGCTGATGATGGGACCGGTTACTATAGCCGTGTCGCGACCAACGGCGTCCCGGCCGACGCGAAGATCGTCGAGCGTTTTTCCCTGAAGGATGGCGTGCTGGGGCGCGTGGCCGCCGATCGGACACCGGCGCTTCTCAGCGACATCCCGGATGGTTACCTGACCATCGGCTCCGCGCTCGGGCAGGACAAGCCGCGGCACCTGACCATCTCGCCGGCCACCGCCGATGACGTCGTCCAGGGTGTGGTCGAACTGGGTTTCCTCCAGCCCGTCAACGACCATGCAACCGCGTTTCTCGACCTGGCGTCTACCTCGATCGGTATCGCGCTCCGCTCGGCCAGGTTCAGGGCCGAACTGCAGAACCTGCTGGAGGAAACCCAGCGGCAGTCCGAGGAGCTGCAGGTTCAGTCCGAGGAGCTTCGCGTCTCGAACGAGGAACTGGAGGAACAGGGCCGCGCGCTCAAGGAATCCCAGGTCCGGCTCGAACAGCAGCAGGTCGAACTCGAACAGACCAACGCCCAGCTTGAAGAGCAAGCCCAGCTCCTCGAAGCGCAGCGCGACGACCTCACGCGATCGAGCGCCGCAGTGGAATTGAAGGCCCGTGAGCTCGAACAGGCGAGCCGATACAAGTCGGACTTCCTCGCCAACATGTCGCACGAACTGCGCACGCCGCTGAACTCGCTGCTCATCCTGTCCAAGCTGCTGGGCGACAACCCACATGACAATCTGACCGAAGAACAGGTCAAATACGCCCGGACCATTCAGTCCTCCGGCAACGACCTGCTAGCGTTGATCAACGACATCCTCGACCTGTCCAAGATCGAGGCCGGCCATGTCGAGGTGAAGCCGGAGACTGTCTCGCTCGATCGCCTTGCGAACGACTTGCAGCAGACCTTCCAGCCGGTCGCCAATGAGCGATCGCTCCAGTTCGATATCTCACGCACCGCAGCCTGTTCGCCGACGATCGACACCGACCGGCAGCGTCTCGAACAGATCCTGAAGAATCTGCTCTCCAACGCGTTCAAGTTCACTGAAGCCGGCAGCGTCCGCTTCTCGGTCGAACAGGTCGACGCCGGCCACATCGCCTTTGCCGTCACGGATACCGGCATCGGCATCGCGGAAGACCAGCAGCGCGATATCTTTGACGCCTTCCGGCAGGCCGACGGTACGATCAGCCGGAAATATGGCGGCACCGGTCTCGGCCTTTCGATCTCGCGCGAGCTATCGCGACTCCTCGGCGGAAGCCTCGCGCTCGCCAGCACGCCGGGAAAAGGCAGCCGCTTCACACTGACGCTGCCGACGACTTACGACCCGGCGCTGGTGGCGCCCCGCGATGAGCCGAGACTGTCCGAGAAAATGCCGGCAACCATGCGACCGCTGAGCCAGGAGGTGGCAGCGACGCCGGTGCCGCTGCCGCGCCGGGTCGAGGACGACCGGGCCAATCTGGTCAGCGCGGGCCGGATCCTGCTGGTCGTCGAGGATGATGAGAGCTTTGCCGGCATCGTCCGGGACCTGTCGCACGAGATGGGCTTCCAATGCCTCGTCGCCGGCACGGCCGGGGAAGCGCTCGAACTCGCGCGTCAGTTCAAGCCAAGCGCGGTGGTGCTCGATGTGGGCCTGCCCGATCAGTCGGGCCTTGCCGTGCTTGATCGGCTGAAGCGGGATGTCGCCACGCGGCATATTCCTGTCCATATCGTCTCGGCGAGCGACCATACCCAGACCGCGCTGTCGCTCGGCGCGATCGGCTACCTCGTCAAGCCAGTGAAGCGCGAGGAATTGGCCGGTGTCCTTGAGGCGTTGGCGACGAAACTGGCACGAACCGTGCGCCGTATCCTCATCGTCGAGGACGATCCCGTCCAGCTCGATGCCGTGCAGAGACTACTGGCGAGCAGCGATGTTGAGACCGTCGGTGTCAGGACGGCAGCCGAGTGTCTGGCGCTCCTCAGGGAGGAAACGTTCGACTGCATGGTCCTCGACCTGACCTTGCAGGATGCGTCGGGCTTTGCGCTCCTGGAGACCCTGAGCGGCGAAGGAACGCACAGCTTCCCGCCCGTCATCGTCTATACCGGGCACGATCTCTCCTTGGACGACGAGCAGCGACTGCGGCGCTATTCTGACTCGATCATCATCAAGGGCGCGCGTTCTCCGGAGCGCCTGCTCGACGAGGTTTCACTCTTCCTGCACCAGGTCGTGACCGAGCTTTCGCCCGAGCAGCAGAGGATGATCCGAAAGGCGCACAACCGCGATGCCATCCTGGAGGGCCGGCGAATCCTCATCGTCGAGGACGATGTCCGCAACGTCTATTCGCTGACCAATATCCTCGAGCCGCGCGGCGCCGTCGTCGAGATCGCGCGGAATGGACGAGAAGCGATCGATGCGCTGGAGAAATCCGCCGGCGACGGTGCACATCCTATTGCCCTTGTGCTGATGGATGTGATGATGCCGGTCATGGACGGTCTCACCGCGACGCGCGAAATCCGGAAGGATCCGCGCTTCAGGAAGCTCCCGATCATCTCGCTGACCGCCAAGGCCATGCCCGACGATCAGCAACGCTGCATTGAGGCGGGGGCAAGCGACTACATGGCCAAGCCGCTCGACGTGGATAAATTGCTTTCCCTCGTCCGCGTCTGGATGCCGCGATAAGCTCTCCCATGACCAACGAGATCGAGGATATCGAGATAAGGCTGCTGCTCGAAGCGCTGCGTCACCGCTATCACTATGATTTCCGCGGGTACGCGTTTGCGTCAATCAAGCGACGTCTGCGGCAGGCGCGCGAGCAAATGGCGTTCTCGACCTTCTCCGCAATGCAGGAGCGCCTGCTGCACGACGAGTCGATGTTGCCCAGGCTGCTCGGCTACCTCACCGTCCAGGTCAGCGAGATGTTCCGGGATCCTTCCTATTTTCGGGCACTCCGCGAAAAGGTGGTGCCCCATCTGCGTACCTATCCATCGCTCAAGATCTGGGTCGCGGGATGCAGCGCGGGCGAGGAACTCTATTCTCTCGTCATTCTCTTCCGCGAGGAGGGGCTCGAGGAGCGAAGCTTGTTCTACGCGACCGACATCAATCAAGCCGCGCTGGAGGCTGCATCAAAGGGAATCTACCCACTCGACCGCATCAGCAAATTCACCGAAAATCACCGTTTGTCCGGAGGCAAGTCTTCACTCTCCGACTATTACAGCAGTGCCTATGGTGGTGCGGCCTTCGACAAGAGCCTGCGCGATCGCGTCGTGTTTTCGGATCACAGCCTGGCGACCGATGCGGTGTTCGCCGAGATGCAGCTGATTTCGTGCCGCAATGTCCTCATCTACTTCAATCGCGATCTGCAGGACCGCTCCATCGGCCTCTTCCGCGATTCGCTGCCGCGAAATGGCTTCCTTGGCCTCGGCTCAAAGGAAAATCTGCGCTTCACCTCGCACGCCGCCGCCTTTAGCGAGTTCGTGCGCGAGGAGAAGATCTACCAGAGGCGGGACGCATGAGCGATATCGTGCCAGGCGCCGTCGTGATCGGGGCGTCGGCCGGCGCGGTCGATGCCCTGTCACGGATTTTGCCCGCCCTGCCCGCCGACTATCCGCTACCGATCCTGATCGTGGTCCATATACCGCCGGACCGACAGAATATTCTCGCGCCGCTGTTCCAGGCCAAATGCCGGATGGCCGTCCGCGAGGCGGAGGACAAGGAACCGGCACTTGGCGGCGTCATCTATTTCGCCCCGGCAGACTATCATCTGCTCGTGGAGGCAGAAGGCACGCTGTCTCTCTCATCCGACGAAGCAGTCCTGCACTCCCGTCCATCAATCGACGTCTTGTTCGAAAGCGCTGCCGACGCCTTTGGCGCCGCGCTCATCGGCGTCGTCCTGACCGGCGCCAATCCGGACGGCGCGAAAGGGTTGAAGGCCATTGCGGACGCGGGCGGCACCGTGATCGTAGAGGATCCAGCCAACGCCTACGCGGACGCGATGCCTTTGGCCGCGCTACAGGAATGTCCTCTCGCAACCATCATTCCCCTCACCGAGATCGCGAGTCATCTCATGAAAGCCTGTGAAATATGACACGCGAGGCCGAACCGGTGTCCCTGCTTCTGGTCGACGATCTCGAGGAAAATCTCCTCTCACTGGAGGCATTGCTAAGGCATGACGACCTCCTTCTGTTGAAGGCGCGATCAGGCGAAGAGGCGCTGGAAATATTGCTGAAACACGATGTCGCGCTCGCGTTGCTCGACGTGCAGATGCCCACCATGGACGGCTTCGAACTCGCCGAGTTCATGCGCGGCAGCGAGCGCACGCGACATATCCCCATCATCTTCGTCACGGCTGGACGTGCCGACAACCAGCGTCGTTTCCGGGGATATGAGGCCGGTGCGGTCGATTTCATCGAAAAGCCGATCGAAGCCGATATCCTGCGCAGCAAGGTCGATATATTCTGCGACTTGTACCGCCAGCGCCGACAGATCGCGGCACAGCGCGACGCGCTGGAAAACGTATCGCAAGCCCTTAGGGACGCGGACCGACATAAGGATCAGTTTCTCGCGGTCCTGGGGCACGAACTGCGCAACCCGGTCGCCGCGCTGCAGGCGGGCGCGCACCTGCTGAAGAAGCACGCTGGAACCGAGAAGGCCGAAGCCGTTCGCGAAAGTATGGAGCGGCAGCTTTTTCATCTCTCGCGCCTGGTCGAAGATCTTCTCGACATTTCGCGGATCAGCGAGGGCAAGATTTCGCTCCGAAAAGAGCGGGTCGCGCTGGGCACGATTCTCCGCTCCGCGATAGAGGCGAGCGAGCCCAACATCGACGCAGCCGACCATGTCTTCACCACCGATGTACCGGACGAGCCGATCTGGCTTGATGCCGACCATACCCGGATTGCCCAGGTGGTGGCCAACCTCCTCAACAACGCTGCCAAATACACACCCAATGGAGGCGTTATCTCCCTGGCCGCACACTGCACGGACCGGCATGCAGTGATCACGGTCACCGACAACGGTGTGGGTGTACCGGCGGAGATGCAGTCCCGGATTTTCCAGATCTTTGAGCAGGTGGAAGATCACCGCAGCCAGGCCGCGGGCGGCCTGGGTATCGGGCTTGCGCTTGTCCGCCAGATTATCGGACTGCATGACGGATCGATCGCGGTGAATAGCGAAGGGCAAGGCAAAGGCAGCGTATTCCTGGTCAGGCTCCCGCTCGGTGACCAACCGCCGTCGTTATAGACGTGATGAAATGACCATCACGTCTGTCAGCCCCCAATGCTCCTCTTGTGGCTCACAGGCATCGTTCGTCTCCCAGGTTTGACCTGAAATTACAGGCCGCCCCGAAAAGGCCAGGATGGGCTCGGATCTCCATGTACATTCGCACCGTGGAGGAGAGCAGTGCCGTTATATACACCTCACACGTGAAACCATGTTCGCTACGACGGAGACGGGAACAAGTCGCGCGCTGGACGATTTAGTCCTTCGATAACATGCGAATGTCTATCGCGAAATTTGGAGAGTGATATGAGTGTCAAAGGCGAAATCAAGGAAGCCGCCGGCTATGTGAAGGAAGAGCTTTACGAGCACGGCAAATCCCCCGAAAGCCAGAAGAAGGCCCAGGAAGGCCGCGATTTACGCAATGAGGGGCGCATCGAGGACGGCAAAGCGCCTAAAAGCTCCAAACCTGGCACCGGCAAATAATAGAAGTACCGCCCGATGGCGCGGCATTTTTTATCGCGCGAGCGAGCGCGGGCACCGAGATTGTCGATGGCTCGTGAATGAGGCGCAACAGCGTACGAATTATTCGTCCAAACAAACAAGCTGAGAGGATGAACATGGGAAAAGGTATTTTGCTTTGGCTGCTCGGCATACCGCTACCAATTATCATCCTCCTTTTGCTGTTTTGGCACTGAGATGGCGGCCGATTCTCGCAGCCGGCTCGATCCGGCACTTTATCCCGTTGGAACGCTGGAAAATGCCGGCGGTACGGCGGTTTCCTGGGGTGCGATCCTTGCAGGCACCGTCGCCGCGACCGCATTGACGCTGACCCTCTTCACCCTCGGTTCGGCCTTTGGGCTCGCCGCAGTTTCACCCTGGCCTGGTGCGGGCGTCAAGCCGACCACATTCACGATCGGAGCGGGCATATGGCTGATCGTCACGCAGTGGCTCTCGTCGATGCTGGGTGGCTATATGGCCGGCCGGCTGCGCACACGTTGGATTGGTGTACATACTGACGAGGTCTTCTTCCGTGATACGGCGCATGGTTTTATGACATGGGCGCTCGCGACCGTGATCATCGCACTTGTGGCCCTTGCCGCGACATCGATCACGTCGCTCGCCGCACCAGTTCCCGAGGTCGAGATCACGAAAGAAGCGGCGGATGCAGCGCGTAAAATCGCCGCGACCTTTGCAGGCTTTGTCGGCATATCGTTGGTGGTCGGCGCCTTTGTCGCATCGGTGGGCGGCGCGGTCGGAGGCCGGCTAAGAGACCTGCATCCCTAAGGTTATTAAGAGCAGAGTGCGCCTGCTCGGCATCGGCTGAGCAGGCGCTGAGGGCTGCTTTAAATTCTAAACCGTATCAGGCCTTACATATCGTCACATATCGTTGGCTTCCTGATCGAGCGGCGATACGGTCCCGTCCCCAAGCCGCCTGCCGTGCCGGCCATGGCTGCCGCTATTTGGCAACACGTTCTGCTTTCATCCGTCCCTACTTTCACTGGACTCGACCGGGCGACCTGCGCGCTCGCAATAATTCAAAAAGAACTCAAAGCAGTCGCGCTATCGGCGCAGGTATTGGCCGCTTTTTCAAGCAGCTGCTTGTCAGGGAGGGTTATAGAAATGAAATATGGTTCCGTCGCCAGATTACCGGAACATATCGCTCGGTTGCCCCGTTCCAAGTCCAGAAAACAAATCGACAGGGATTGGGTGTGGACCGACAAGGTGTCAGCCTATTAAAGATCTTTGCGATCTTCTGCACCCTGCCCGTCGCGTTTCCCGGTACGCCGGCAACAGCGCAGGCCATCACTGATCCCACTAAACCGCAGCCGCCAGCCGCACCGCCTCCTCCCAAGCCCGCTCAGGGACCTCCCTCGCCCTTCACCTTCACGGCAGCCTATACCGCCGATCTGGTCGATACCGTTTCCGGCGGCAAGAATCCGGGACCGGGCTATATTCACCTTATCAAGCTCTCGGCGGCTTATGACGGAAACCTTGCCGGACATGCCGGATTGAGCGGCCTTGTCAGCGTGGTCAATCTCAACGGCTCGACCTTCACGACCTCGAAGGTCGGCGGCGTGCAAAGCATATCCGCCTCGGAAGCCCAACCGGCCGCCACGCGACTCTACGAAGCGTGGCTGCAACAGGAAATCCTGCAAGGACGCGGTGGGGTGAAGGCGGGGTTTGTCGACATCAATACCACCTTTGATGTCCAGGAGACCGCGGCGCTCTTCCTCAATGCCTCGCACGGCATCGGACCCGATTTCAGCGACACCGGCCGGAATGGGCCTTCCGACTATCCGACGCCCGCCCTGGCGATGACGGCGTTCTATCGACCCGCCGATGGCTGGACGGCGCAATTGGGTATCTTCGACGGTGTCGCCGGCGCTCCCGACCATAAAGCCGCCTTTCTAGCCGTGAAGCTGGAGGGGGCATTGATCGTCGGCCAGGTCGAAAAACGCTTTGGCGACGCGGCACGCGTCGAATTGGGGGCGTGGACCTACACCGCGTCATTCCCGGCCCTTGACCAAGGACCGGTTGGCGCCACCCCACGCGCCTTGCGCGGGAACAGCGGCCTTTATGGCCTTGTCGAAGGGCGATTGTTGAACGCGCCGGGTGATCGCGAAGGGGGACTGAGCGGCTGGGTTCGTATCGGCATTGCCAACGGCGCCATCAACGAGATCGACAATTATCTGGGAGCTGGCCTCGTCTATACCGGTCTGATCAAGGGACGTGACAAGGACGAAATCGGCATTGCCATCGCCAGGGCTGGTTTCGGATCCCCGGCACGGTCCGCCGAAGCGCGGCTCGGCAATGATCTTGGCAGCGCTGAAACCGATCTGGAACTGACCTACCGCTACGCGTTCAAGGACTGGCTCAACATTCAGCCGGATATTCAGTATGTCATTAATCCCCACGCGGATCTGCATCTGCCCAACGCACTTGTCTTTGGTCTGCGCTTCGCATTTACCTATTCAAAATAGTCGGCCCGACAGGTGGGATCGGTCTCTATTACGGTCGAGCAAGAGGGGATGGGGCGGCAATCACGGCCTTTACGGGAGAATTGATCGGACAGGCTTTGCCGCGATCGAAACAGGCACGCACCGCTTCCCCGTCCACCATGGTCCAGGCAACACGCGCTACATACCGGGTACAGGCTTGGTCGGCACTCCGGTAGATCGCGCCGACGGAAGCATGCGCGGTTTGCAGCCGATCTCCACTGACCCCGATATGCTCCAGACGCACGCCGGAAGGCGACAGCAATGTCGTCCGTACTCTTCGGCAGACACGACCAGCAAGTTCCATCCCGTTTTCGACCTTGTAGGCCACAGGTGCGCCGAGGCTGAAATACGGACTGCCCGAGGCCTGTGTCTGAATATCCACGGTTGACCCCGAGCTTGCGCAACCCGCAAGGCATAGGGCGCCGCCAAGATAGGCACTCATCGCCCGACCTGTGATCATCGCTCGCCTCACGACATCACCTCCATATGCTGCGTTCAAAACTTCACCCCATGTTTCAAGAGGTTCTTGCTTTGCAAATGCGCCGCAGCTCCTGAGCATCTGCCCGGTCAGATCGCAAAACGCTTGGTGCTTCCTTAAGGCTCCTTCTCTCTTTTGCGAATTTCCGAATATCCACAGCTTGCAGATTGTGGCGGGGCCACGCCACTTTCCGAGGCGTCTTTTCCCCGAAGACTCTCAGATCGGCCGTCGATCGGCGCTTCTTCCACTTGGCAACAGTCTTCTGGTTGACCCCGTGCCGCTTCGCCAGCGTCCTCAGGCTCTCTTGACTATGTTGTGCTCGACGGACCGCCTCTGTCGTTGTGGCGCTCCCGTGGAGTACCTGGCCCATAGCGCTTCCTTCCAGTTGATGGTGAATAGCGCACCATCAAAACCCGGGATCAAACACATCGTAGTCGCTTCGCCGCTCCACGGCCGATATGGACCTCACCACGTCAAAGCCCGTGCGACATCGGCGAGGAACGATGGCGCGAGAACCTGGCAAAGACGCGCCACGTGATGCGGCGTGACAGATATCATCCGTCCGCTACGCCGTTATCCTCCCATCGGATTCCGTCGCCGGAATCTCGTCGTCATGCTGCCCCAGCATCGGCGCCGCGAATGGCTTCGGCCCCGGCGTACGCCCGAATTTGATCGCCCGCGTGACTCCGCGATAATAGCCGAGCACCGGGTGTGCGATGCTGGAAACCATATCCTCGACACGCACTTGCGGGTGTTCAAACATTTCCTCGATATGACGAACGGCGGAGCACGGCACGGCGTCACCGAAAATCCGCTCCCATTCGAGCGCGGTTCTCGCGGCAAGTGCGGCGTGCAGTTGCGGGACCAGTTCGGCGGCATGTTGGGCGCGCCTGCGTACGGTGTCGTAGCGTTGGTTGTTCGCCAGCTGGTCAAGACCCGTTAGCGCACACAATGCTTTCCAGAAATGCGGCGTGTTGGCCGAGAGGTAAAGATACCCGTCGCCGGTCGGATGGAGCCCGGTAATTCCGCCGGACCGCATGTCGCGCGAAATATCATGTGCCTCCCCTTCCGCCTGGATCATCCGCGCCGACTGCATCGTCAGCGCGCTGCGCAGCAGAGAGACCCCGACATATTGCCCCTTTCCGCTGCGTTCGCGCTCGAATAGGGCCGATGAAACGCCCGCCGCGACCAGGGCTGCTGCGTAATAGTCAACTGGCGAGCCGTAGGTAAGCTCGGGTACCGGTGGCTTGCCCTGCAGCACGCACATCCCGGTCATCGCCTGGAGCACCTGATCGTACCCCGCCTTGCCGCTTAGCGGGCCTTCCTCGCCATAGCCGCTGACCGCGCAATAGATCAGGCGCGGATTGATCGCTTCCAGCCCAGGATAATCAATGCCGAGTCGCTCGGCGACGCCCGGTCGGAAATTGTGGACGAGTATATCGGCCCGCGCGATCAGACTCATCAGCGTCGCATGATCGGCTTCCGCCTTGAGGTCGAGCACGATGCCGCGCTTGCTGCGATTGACGCCGAGGAATGCGCGATTCTCGCCGTCGAGCGTGGACGGATAGGCACGCAGATTGTCGCCGGCGGGCGGCTCGACCTTGATCACGTCGGCGCCCTGATCGGCCAGCAACGAACAGCCATACGGCCCGGCGATGTAGGCGCTGAGATCGAGCACGCCGATGCCCGAAAGCGGCCCGCGCGGGCCATCGCGCGCAGGATTGTCGAACGCGGAGACAGAGGGCGAAAAGGAGGATGCCTTCGTCAAGATCAGGTTCCCGGTTGGGTGTAAGGTACAGGGGCGAACAGCGCGCGCTGCCACCGGCGCGGGTCGTTCTCGACGCGGCTCGCGATATCGAAGATCATCGTGGCGCGGCGCTGCTCGTCATAGCTGGACCAGGCCGACAGTCCGGCAAGGTTGGGGTTGCCAGTGCGGGCAAAGGCGACGAAACGCCGCTGCATCAACCACGCCAGCGCGCGGGTGTCCGGGCCGGTACCGGTCAAGGCATCAGGCGCATCGAGCGTGCCGAAGACAAGCCCGATATCGATCCCGTGGAACGCCCCTCGGCTGGGGTTGGTCGGTGACGCGAAATCGACCTGATAGACGTAGGCCGGCCGGCCGGCACGGGCGCGCACCTCCGCCTCGATCACTTGCGGTCGCCAGCTGCGCCCGTCCGTGGTGGCGGCATAGAAGATATCGGCGGGAGACGCTGCAGGCATATGCGCGCGATAGGCACTGACGACGGCTTCAGGCGACAGGTCGACCGGCAGTTCGGCGGCGATACGATCGGGCAACGCCTCCCAGGTCAGCGCGCGCATCTCAGGCGAGGCGGGGTCGGAGAAATCACGGGTCTCGTCACGTGTCCCACCGAGCATCAGATCGACATCGAGCCCGATCGGATGGGCGTCCGGCCAGAAGGGATGGCGCGTCAGCCAGCGGTCATCGAGCACAGAGCCCATATAGATCGCACCGCGCTCAATCGGATCGTCGGCATCGAGCGCCTCGATCAGTTTTTCGACAGGCTGGTCGAACAGGCGTCGGGATTCGGTGTCCTTCAAGCCGAGCCGCGCGAGATAGGCACGGGCGCGGCGGGTCGCGTGCACCGGACCCGAGACGGTCACCTGCTGCCCGCTCATCGTGATCGCACGGCGGAACAGGCCACGCGCGGCGGGCATCGCCATCAACGTCGCGATCTTGGCGCCGCCGCCCGACTGGCCGATCAGGGTGACGCGCGCCGGATCGCCGCCGAACGCGGCGACATTGTCACGCACCCATTGCAGCGCGAGCACCAGGTCGAGCTGGCCGGCATTGCCGCTGTCCGGGAAAGCCGCGTCCAGTCGGGCAAGGTAGAGATAACCCAGCGCGTTGAGCCGGTGATTGACCGTCACCACGACGACCTCACCTGCTGCGGCGAGTTGGCGGCCATCGGTGATCGGGTCGTTGGCGCTGCCATAGGCATAGCCGCCGCCATGGATCCACACCATCACCGGCAGGCGCGCGCGCATGCCGGGCGCAGGCGTCCATATGTTCAGCGACAGGCAGTCCTCGGCCTGTGGACGCCGCTTGCCGCGCTGCGGGCAGGCCGGGCCGGACTCGGTCGCGCGGACCGTCTCCGCCAGCACCGGTGCGGCGGTGGGCGCCCGAAAGCGCCTAGCTTGCCCGTATCGGATACCGCGGAAGGCCGCGACGCCGTTCCGCCGTTCGCCGACGAAGCGCCCGGCCCGGCAGGCGATCACCGGATCGCCCGCCCCGTGCACTACGCCGGTGGCAAGCATGGTAGCACTTCCGGCTATCATCGCGCGCCGCGTCGGAGAGGCGAAAGCACCCGGCGTCATGCGTCGCCCTCCGCCAGGCCAAGCCAGGTCAGCCGCCACGCGCCGTCCTGTCGCCCGCCCGCGCGATACCAAGGCTCGAACACGATCGATGCGCGACCTGCCGGCTCCAGCCGGATCGTGTCGCCATCGGCGACGGCCACCGGCGCTCCAGCGAAGCGTACCGTCTCGCTGCGTTTGAAGCCGTCGACCAGACCTGTTGCATAAGCGAGCGGCCCGCGGCTGACCGCGACGAAATCATAATGCATCACTTCCTGCGCGACCGGCACATTGCCGGGTGCGAGCGATTCTTGCACGTTGTGCTGCGTCGCGTGATGCACCCTGACGGGCATCGGCACATCGAGCGTGATGACATCGCCCGGCGCCCAGTCGCGCTCGATGCGCGCATAGCGGCCCGGGATCGCCACGATCGTCTCGTCGCCGACGCGCAATGTCGCATACTCGGCCCAATTGGGAATGCGAACGTCGACCGCGAAATGTGCAGGCGACACGGGCGTCACCTCGATCGCGATCGGCCCATCGAACGGATAAGCGGTTTGCTGGCGAAGCTGAACGACACCCGCTTCCGGCAACGTGATCTTGGCGGAGGATTCGCCCAACAGGTTGATCGCGATCGCCCCATCGACGGTCACGCCGTAGGCGATCGCCGGCAGTTCCTCCAACGCTATCGCCCCGCTCGACTTGCAGCAGCGCCAATAGGTCGTGTGTATCCGCCGTCCGTTGGGGAAGGAATAATAGCACCAATCCTCGCCGTCGGGCGCCTGCGCGCCGAGCAGGTCGTTGTAGGCGCTGCGCTCGATCTCCTGTGCGAAGGCGGCGTCGCCCAGGATCGTCAGCAATTCGCGGTTGAGCTGGATCCACGCCATGGTCGAACAGGTCTCGACATAGGCTTCGGGGCTGAACACGCCGGCGGGATTGAACACCTCGCGCGAGCGATGCGCGACCCCGCCCCATGGCCCGCCGCCGAGCGTCAGGTGATGCGAGCGTACCGCCTGCCAGATGTTGCGCACCGCAGCGAGATATCGTTGCTCACCCGTCGCGCGGTTGAGCTTGGCGAGCCCGACCAGGTTCCACAGCAGCTGATATGCCTTGCCCGTGGCGATCTCGGATGGATCGGCACCGGCCAGCGCCGCGCTTAGCAAGCGGTTGTGCGGTTCGCTTTCGGCCTGCGCGACCACCAGCCGCGCGAGATCGAGATAACGCTCCTCGTCGGTCGCGAAAAAGAGCTCGACCGCAGGATCGAGCAGCACGGTCGCCGACAGGCCGAAATGGTTGCCGAGATCGGTGATCGCGATCCCGCCCTCGGTCAATGTGCGCCAGCATAGATCGCCGATGCGTGCAGCGGCATCGCGATAGCGTTCATCGCCGACCGCCTTCCACAACTCGACCAGGCCGAGGACCAGATAGGAGTGCGTCCAGATATCCCAGGTTCGCAACGCCGGCGCCCCGTCCCAGGTCACCGGCTTGGGCGGCTGCGGCACCATGAAGCGGCGCGACGGCGCGTAATTGCCGAGATAACCGTCCGCATCCTGGCGCTCGATCAGATAATCGGCGACGCGCAGCACGCGGCCGAGCAGCGCATCGTCACCGGCGCGGACCGCGGCGCGGGTCGCGGCGACCAACCACTTGCCGGCATGTTCGCCGTACCAATCGCCTTCCTCGTCGCCCGCCACGACCTCCGGCGCGAACAGGGCGATCGCCGGGCTGCGCTCGTCGGTGATGAAATGCGAGAGCCGACCCTTGCGATTGGCCTCGACCGCTTCGCCGAGTAGCCCACCCAATGTCGCCGCGTCGGGCGGCGCGAGGCGCATCGCCGGCTCAGCGATCGGCGGCACAACGGAATCCGATCCCGGCCGAACGATCCTTGGCGGGCGCCATCAACAGCAATTTGCCGTGCTGGTCGAGGCGGTAGGCCGGCGGAAAATACCAATGCGAGGTCTGCGGCTGGTAGGCGCTGCCGCCGCGCAGCACGCCGCCCCGGATGCGGTCATCATGATATTCGTCGGTCCATTGCCAGACGTTGCCGACCAGATCTTCCACGCCGAATGGACTCGCACCCTCGGGATGCGCGCCGACGTCGGCCGGCGCCGGCATGACGCGGTCGAGCGACGGCGCGGGCACCGCGGCCTCGTCCCATTGATTGCCCCAGGGATAGCGCCGGCCGTCGGTCCCCTGCCCGGCATATTGCCATTCCCATTCGCGCGGCAGGCGCTTTCCCGCCCAGGCGGCATAAGCGCGCGCATCCTCGAGCGAGACCCAGACGACGGGCTTGTTCTCCCAACCGGCGGGCGGCGCGCCGTCGTGCCAATGGGGCAGGAAATTGCGACTGTCGGCGGGCGCGTATCCACTGGCGTCGAGGAACGCCTTGAACTGCGCATTCGTCACTGGGAAGCGGTCGATCCAGAAGGCGTGGATGGCCATCCGCCGACGATGATGACGGCGCGGGCCGTCCTCCCAGGGATACTGCACGTCGACGCCCTCGATCGCGTAGCCCTCAATCTCGATCCCATGCACCGCGAAGTCGAAGTCGCCAGCGGGGATCGCCACCATGCCTTCCGGCGCATCCGCATAACGGGCGGTCGGCGCGATAGGAACAAGTTGTTGCTTGGCCGAGGTCCAGCCGGCGGACAGCGAGGCGAATGGCGTAGCGGCATGGGCACGCATCTCAGCCTGGAACGCGTCCAGCCCGTCGACCATCTGCCCCTCTGTTACCGCGAGGATCGCGCCGAAGCCGCGCCCGGCAACTTCCAGCGTCAGGATCGCGCGGTCGCCGTCGAGTCGCGGATCGAGCGCAACGCCATTCCAGACATCGACGTAGCGAGTACCCGCGACATGCAGCACCGCGAGTTGCTCGCCTCCGACGGCGTATTCATTGCGGTTGATCAGCGTCCAGAGGATCCGCCCTTCGCGCGGGAAACGGCTGGCGAAGATCCCTGCCTGCAAAGTCCGCTCGTACGGCCGCCAGTCGGGGCTGACCATCAGCGGCGCGAAGAAGCGCTGCACCATCGCCACCCGGCGCAACGTCTCGGCATCGCGCGGCGTGAACATGTTGACGAAGCCGAAGACGTTCTCCCACGCGACGTAGCCGACGCCGTTGAAGAAGGCGTGTTGCAGGTCGTTGGTCCGCGAGCGGCTCCAGCGGTTCTCGATATTGATGATGTGCCGTGGCTCAAGCCATTTCAGCTTGAGCACCGTCGGGATGCTCTCGTCGGGGACGCGCTTGGTCCAGCTCTGCAAGTTCCAACCAAGGATATGGTCGCCGGCTTGCGATGTCGTCTCGGGCTGCAACACCACCGCCCGCCCCGCCGCCTCGCACGCCTTGTGGAAGGCGAGCGGTACGCCGCTATAGGTGTCGCCGTTGATACCGTCGGCGCCGGTCGCCGCGACGATCGCCGCCATCCGCTCCCAGTCGGGCGCACCGTCCGGCCGGGTGCCATTGTCCCATGGCATGGTCGGCAGGAATACTTTGACCCCGCGCCGGTGGAAGTCGGCGACGACCTGCTTCAGTCCCTCGATGCCGCCGGGCAACGCATCGACCAGGTCGAACTGGCTGCGGTCGTCGACCCCGATATTGGGATAGATGTACCAGATGAGCACGCTGTCGACGGTGCCGAGCCGCGCCTCGAGATCGTCGAGATAGCGGTCGACGGTGTAGCGCCCCGTCTCGGGATCATAGAAATAGCGGTCCTCGACCATCAGCAAATTGTGGACGAAATTCGTCTGCGACCATTTGAGGTCGGGGCGGCGATAGAAATCGTCGTCGAAGCCGATACGGATCAGATGTTCGCGGCGCCACTCGATCAGTCCCTGCACCCATTCGTCCGCCGCGCCGTCGGCATCGATCTTCCAGCGTCCCATTTCCTGGAACGGCCAGCCCGGTACCTTGCCCGGTGTGGGCAGATAGGGACCGGTGAGCGCGTGCGAGAATTTGACGTCGCTGGTCGTATGGATCGGGTTGGTCATAGGTCTTTCTTCAACGCGCCGGGTCGATGCCGCAATAAGCGGCGAGATCGTCGCGGTCCTGCTGGCAGGCAATGGTCAGGAAGGTGTCGACGTCGCTACGCTGCGGGATGCTCGATTGCGCACCCGCCCGGGTTGTGACGAGCGCCGCCGCGGCGGCGGCACGGGTCAGGGCAGCCCCCAAGTCGAGGTCTTGCGCCAATCCCGCGGCCAGGACGCCGCAAAAGGTGTCCCCCGCTGCCGTCGTGTCGACCGGCGTGACGATAAAGGCCGGCTGGAGCAGATAGTCGTCGCCGACGCGCGCGCAGGCGCCGCGTCCGCCGAGCGTCACCACCGTGGTCGCGACGCGGGTTCGCGCCAGACGCTCGGCGATTGACCCATGAGCACCGACCAGCAGCCCGAGTTCATCCTCATTGACGACCAGCACGTCCACGGCATCGAGCAACGCGGTGGGCAATGCCTGCGCCGGCGCGGCATTGAGCATCACCCTGACGCCACGATCGCGCGCCGTTAGCGCAAAGGCAGACACGGTCTCGACCGGTGATTCCAGTTGCATCACCAGCCATTTGATGCCGTCGAGATCGGACAGATCGTCCGCGCGGAGATCGGCATTGGCGCCCGGCGCGACGGTGATCGCATTTTCCGCGGCATCGGACACGGTGATCAGCGCCGCGCCGGTCGATCGCGACGAGCGGCGGACGTCGAGTTCGACGCCCATGCTCGTCAGCGAAGCGGTGATCAGACGCGCGAGGTCGTCGTCGCCAAGTGCCACCAGCATCCTGGTCGCAGCGCCGCCCGCCCGCGCGGCAGCGGCTGCCTGGTTGGCTCCCTTGCCGCCGGGGAAGATCGCCAGGTCGCCGCCGAGCACCGTTTCGCCGGCCGCGGGGATGCGGCCGGCGCGCACGACGAAGTCGGCATTGGCGGAGCCGGCGACCAGGATGCGAAAATCGGATTGGTCGCCCACAGTCTCCTCCCCTCGGCTCAGAAGTCGCGGTGGAACGTGAGAGACACCGTCCGCCCGCGGCCCGCAAAGTAATTCTGGTAGATATCGATCTGCGACGAGCTCAGGAAATAGAACTTGTTGAACAGATTCTCCACGCCGAGCGAGACGGTACCGATGCTGCCCGCCTTGACGTTCGCCGTCAGGTCGAAAAGCGTGTAGCCCTTGGTATATTCGTTGATCGCCGGGAGGTGACGACTGAAATAGCTGGTCGAACCGAGCGACAGCGAAGCCGCTGGAATGAAGCGCCACGTCGCCGTCGCGGTGAGCTTGTCAGGCGCGATATTGAGTACGCCGAGCGGCGTATCGATCGGACTGGCCACGCCATTGGCGGCCGAAGTCTTGCCGACGACGTGGCTGTAGACGACATTGAGGCGCACGTCGCTGGTCGGGCGCAGCTCGCCGCTCACATCGAAGCCGTAGATCGAGATCGGCCGGCGATTGAGGACGTAGTCCTTGGTCACCGGATCGACCGCGTAGGTCGAGCCATCCTTGGACTTCGATTGATAGTAGGAAATGCCGAAGCTGCCGATCCCGCCACGCCAATTGAGGCCGATCTCCTTGTTCTTGAAGATCACCGCTTCGAGTCCGATCAGCGACGTGACGCTGTTGCCGGCCGTGCTGACGTTGCGCAGCGGAATGCCCACGTTCGGTAATGAAAAACCCTCGCTGTAGGTCGCGAAGGCAGAGAATCCGCTACCGAACCGCCCGATGATACCGGCGTTGAACAGGTCGGCGTTATATTTGAGCGTACCACCCTTCACGAACACGCTGTTGCGATAATAGGTCGTCGTATAGTCGGCGATCTTCACGCGGCCGGCCTCATGGCGCCACCCGCCACTCAGCGTCACCGGACCGATATCATAGCTCAACTGCGCATACGGCTCGATGCCGGTATAGTTCATCGGCGGCACCCATACGCGATTGGTCTGCGCGAGGTACTGCTGCGTCTGGTCGTGAACGAGGTCGATGCCGAAGCGCAGCTCGAGGCCCTTGGTCAGCAGATCCTGATAGGTGTCCGACGTACGCAAGCCATATTTCTTGGACAGAATCTCGGACTGATCGAAGATGACGCCGGTCGAGATGCGCGGATCCTGCTTGTCGATGAGGTTGTCGCCAGGGAAACGCATCTCCTGCTTGGCATAATAGGCCGTCGCTACCAGGTTGCCGCCCAGCAAATTGGTATTGCTGTAGTTTAGCGCAAATTGCAGGAAGCGGTTGAAATCGGGCTTGAACAGCAGCTGGCCGGTGACCGGATCGGTCGGCGGACCGGGCTGCGCGGTGTCGGGAATGCCCGTGGTCTGGTCGGTGCCGGCCGCGGGGCGGACACCGGCGACATAGTGATAATTACCGTTCGATTTCAGATAGAAGAAGCTCGCCGTCGCCTCAAGGCGCTGCGAGCCATTATCGCCGAAGTCGTGGCCGACCTTGAGGAACAGGTCATATTGCTTCGAATCCGCCAGCGAGCTCGACGCGCTGAGGCCGATGCGCCGGCCATTGGCATCATAGGTGATGCCGCGCGAGAGGAAGGAGCCGGCGGCGAAGATGTCGATCCCGTCGGACTTGTGGGCGACCGTGGCACCGAGCTTCCACTGCGAACTGTCGTCGCGGAACTGGGTGCCGAAGCGAGCTGTGACGCCGAGGTGCGTGCCGTCCTGGGTGGCTCGCTTCGAGATATAGTTGATGATACCGCCGGCCGCACCGACGCCCTCGGCCGCCGAGGCGCCGCCGATCACCTCGATGCGTTCGATCGTCCCCATGTCGGTAAAGGTCGCGTTGCGGCTGCCGTCGCGCAACGGGGTCGATTGCGGAATACCATCGAACAGATAGAGCGCGGTGCGGCCGCGGAACGTCTCGCCCAGCGTGTTCATCGTCTGGTTCGATTCCGAATAGCCCGGCACGGTACGCGCCAGAATCGCGGTAGCGTCCTCAGTGATGGTGAGCGAGCGCTGCACCTCGGCCGGCGTGATGACAGTGATCGCCCCGGCGATCTTATCGACCGCCTTGGGCGAGCGGCTGCCGGTGACGATGACTTCGCCGCGATCGGCTGCCATGTCCTGTCTATCGGCGGAACCACTCTGGCCACCATCGGCGACCGATGCCGCGGAATCGGCGCCGGCCTGGGCAAAGGCCGGCAGGGCAACGCTCGATAGCAAGGCTGCCGCAAGCGTCAGACGCGCATGACTAGTCATCGGATATCCTCCCCATACCTATTTTTTCCGGAGGGTATAGCGGTGTAGACGCACGCAAAAGCGGCGGCCTACTACGTTCACACATCACATTTTATGTGGTTCGTCCGCCAAATCTGACTGCGGTTCAGGTCGGCCAGACCACAGTTTTCCTGCGCTGTGAACGCAGCATCAACGCGCTTTTCGCGCGCTACACACCAGCCGACCGCATCGAACACATTAACCGGCGCGGCGATCAGGGGAGAGTGTGTCGATGCGCAGCAAATTGTTCGTGCCCTGCTCGCGTCCCGAATTCTTCGCCAAGGCGGTGGCCGGCGATGCCGATGCTCTATCGTTCGATCTCGAGGACGCCGTTGCGGGCAGGGACAAGGCGACGGCGCGCACGAAGCTGGTCGAATGGCTGCAATCAGACGCCGCCGCATCGTCGGCCAAGCGCCTGATCGTCCGGGTCAACGCGCCCGACACCCCTTTCTTCGCCGACGATCTTGCCGCCCTGGCCGGCCTGCGCATCGACATCGTCAACCTTCCCAAGGCGGAATCGCCAAACGTCGTTCGCTCCGTCGTCGCACGGATGGATGAGGTGGGCATCGCGGCAGACCTGCTGGTCACCATCGAGAATGCGAGCGGGCTCTCTCGCGCCGCGGCGATCGCCGACGCGAATCCGCGGGTGATGGGGCTGCAGGTCGGCCTCAACGATCTGTTTGCCTCGCTCGGTATCGATCGGAACGATGTCCGCCATACCCATGCCGCCTTGTGGTCGATCCGGCTGGCCGCAGGCGAAGCCTCGCGCATCGCCTTTGACGGAGCGTGGCCGGATCTGGCCGATGACGATGGGTTCCGCGCCGAAGCCGAACTCGCTCGCAGCCTAGGCTTTCTCGGCAAAAGCTGTATCCACCCGCGCCAGGTGACGATTGCCAACAAGGTGTTCGACAAAGGCGAAGATATGTCGCGCGCGCAACGCCTGTTAGCCGCCGCTGCGGAGGCCGAGGCCCAGGGCCGGGGCGCGTTCCTGTTCGAAGGTGCGATGGTCGATGCGCCGGCAATCGCGGCGGCGCGCAGAACCGTTCGCCGCTGGGGGGAATCGACCTGATGCGCGGTCTGCTGAAAACGTTGCTGGCCGCGTTCCTTTTGGCATGGATAGCGACCCCCGCCTTCGCCGAACCGCCGGTATCGACCGTCACGACGCCGCTGCCGCCTCTGGCAACCGGCGAGCCAATCCTGCTCGGGGCGGTCGACGACCATTTGATCGCGATCGATCAAAGTGGGAAACACGCCTTCGCGTTCGACGGCCGCAACTGGTCGGCAATCGACGCCCGCCGAATCGCGGTAGCCGGGAGAATTCTTGCCGTCGTGAGCGACGGCCGCCGTGCGGTCCTCCTGATCGGGGCTGAGGGCCGCGCCCGAGCATCGGTCATGCTTGCTTATTCGGGCGGCGGCCTCGACGGACGCGCCCTGCCGCCGCTCCCCCTCCCCCTGCGGTCGGCCACTGGCGCGTTCGAACCCGACGCGCTGCTGGTCACTGGCATCGCCCGCGACGGCACGCCGCGGCTGTTTCGCCTGTCATGGTCGAAGTCGGACACTTGGCAGGCATTCCCGGCGTGGCCGGGAGGTGGCGCACCGACCGCGCTCGCGGCACAGAATGGCGGCATCTTCGTCACGCTTGCGAGCCGGCAGCAATGGCGCTGGCTGTCAACGCAAGGCTGGCATGCGGGTGCGCCGTCACCGGGCACGATCGTCCCCGGTTCGCCGCGCTCCATCGGCCAAGCGTATCTACTCTATCTGGTCGGCAATTCGGGCCGGACGCGCTTGTACAGCTATAGTGCAATCACCGATGCCTGGGCACCGCTGGGACCGGCTCTGACCAAACCACAGATTGCTGCGGTAAGTCGGGGAGACGGTATCCTGTCGGCAGCGCGCGACGGCGTGGGATTGGCCTTCTCGACGTTGACGCTCAAATCGGCGCGCCAATCGATCTCGCCGATCGATATGGCCATCATCGCTGTCTACATGTTCGCGATGCTTGGCATCGGCCTCACCTTCTACCGCCGTGCCAAGCAAGGGCCGTCGAGCGAATTCTTCCTAGGCTCGCGGGCAATTCCCTTCTGGGCGGCCGGCATCAGCATGTTCGCCGGCAGCATCAGCTCGATCAGCTATCTCGCCGTCCCGGCGAAAGCATTCGAGACCAATTGGGAATACATCATGTCGAAGATGACGACGGTGTGCGGGCTGATGTTCGTCGCCATCTTCGTCGTTCCGATCTTTCGCCGTCTCAATCTGGTCTCGGTCTTCAACTATCTTGAGCAGCGTTTCCACCCCGCGATCCGCCTGCTGTCGAGCGCCTTGTGGATCATGATGCAGATAGCCGGACGGATGGGAATCGTGCTCTATCTGCCGGCGATGGCGATCGGCACGATCACCGACATCAGCGTTGTCTGGTGCATCGTCGTCGTCGGGCTGTTCACCATTGTCTACACGGCGCTCGGTGGCATGCGTGCAGTGGTCTGGACGGACGTCTTCCAGGTGCTGGTGCTGACCTGCGGCGCGCTCTTCGCCATCGGTTTCATCGTCTGGCAGATCGGTTTCGGCACCGTGGTGGACACGGCAGCCGCATTCGACAAGACCAAGATGCTAAACTTCAGCTTCGACATCACCCAGCCGACAGTGTGGGGATTCCTGGTGCTGGTCCTGTTCGACGTGGTCCTGACCTTCCCCAAGGATCAGGTCCTGATGCAGCGCGTGCTGGCGACGCCGTCGGAAAAGGCTGCAAGCCGATCGGTCTGGCTGTTCGCGGCCGTGCTGCTGCCCAGCGCCTTCATGTTCTACATGATCGGCACGGTGCTGTTCGCGTATTACCGGGTGCATCCCGCACAGCTCAATCCGATGCTGCCGATCGACACGGTTTTCCCGTCCTTCATCGGCACCGAGTTGCCGCACGGGGTGGTCGGGGTGATCATCGCGGGCTTGATCGCCGCGGCGATGGGCACCCTGTCCGGAATCATCAACAGCGTCGCAACGCTGCTGTCGGTCGATTTCTATGATCGCCTGGTGCCGGGGCGCAGCCAGCGGCAGATCGTACGCTTTGCCGAGATTTCCAGCGTGGGGGTCGGCCTGATCGGAATCGGAATCGCGATCATCCTGTCACGGCTCGACATCCATTCGCTGCTCGACCTCACGATCGAACTGTTCGGGCTATTCGGCGGCAGCTGCGCGGGTGCCTACACGCTCGGTCTGTTCACCAGGCGCGCCAATTGGCAGGGCGTCGCGATCGGCATCGTACTCGCCTCGATCATCACGCTCGTCGTTTGGATCTTCAGCCTCGTCCACCCCTATCTGTATCTCGCGCTCGCAATCGCCTCCTCGATCGTGATCGGCTATGTCTCGAGTTTCCTGTTCCCGCCGCCCAGCCACTCGCTCGAAGGGTTGACGATCTTTTCGCCGCGCACCGGTAGGGCCGAAACCGAGGAGTCAGCGTTATCGATACAGGCTTCCTGAAGACATTCGTCACTGTCGTCGACCACGGATCGATGGCCGCCGCCGCGCGCATGCTCAACATCAGTGCATCAGCGGTCGCCCAGCAACTGCACGCTCTTGAGCGCGAATTGGGCGCGCCCTTGCTGTTGCGCGTCGGCCGCACGATGCGGATGACCGAGGAAGGTGCGCGTGTCCTTGCACCCGCACGCAAACTTTTGCGCGACGCGACCGACCTGCGCGGCATCGCACAGGATGGTACGGTGACGGGCGAATTGTGGCTTGGCGCCTGCACCACGCCATTGACCGGTCTCCTGCCCGACATCCTGGCGGGCGTGAGCAAGAAGTTCCCGCAGGTGAATATCCACATTCAGTCGGGCAATTCGGCGCAACTCTTCGTCGATGTCGAAGCGGGAAAGCTCGATGCGGCGCTGGTACTCGAGGCGCCCTATCCGCTACCCAAGACGTGCGACTGGCTGCTCCTGCGCGAGGAGCCGCTGATCGTGCTGGCGCCACGCGTGCTGGCGGATCGAGATCCGCTGGCGCTGCTGCGCGAGGAACCGCTGATCCGCTACGACCGCAATCAATGGGGCGGCCGGTCAGCCGACGTCTATCTGAACGAGCGCGGCATTGTGCCGCGCGAACGATTCGAACTGAACGCCCTAAATGCAATCGCGATGATGGTCGATCGCGGGCTGGGCGTATCGATCGTGCCCGATTGGGCGCCACCCTGGCCGGAGGGGATCGATATCGTTCGGCTGCAACTGCCGGAACGACGTATCGGCCGGCGCATCGGCATCGTCTGGTCGCGCTCTAGCGTGAGGACCCGACTGGTGACGGTATTGCTGCAGGAAAGCGAACGCCTCGCGAGTACGCAAGATCGGCCTTCAGGGCCGCAACAGAGCCTGTTGGACAGGAAGCCCTGATCATCCCCGCCCCCGTCGGCCAACGTCATTCGTCAACGCGCTGGCTGACACGAACCCGCCAGGAATAGTGGTCCGGCTCCTGCGCCGCACAACCGCGATTGTCGCGCATTGCGGGCAGCCAGATAGGTTTCGAGCGCCAGCCGGACGGTCAGCACAGGCCCCGACGCATCGGCGGCGCGCCTCAGCCTTGCTTTTGTGACGGCCCTCTTCGCAGCCCTCACCGCCTCGGCATAGTCGAGCGTGCCTTCGGTGACGACATCGTCGGCTACCCCGAGATCGAGACGCTGGTAGCAGCGATTCTGATGAGTATACCACCGGACGAACCAGAGCCCGCCCTGGCGCCCCTTGCGGTATCCAAGATGGATGTCCGTATCCATGCCGCGCCAAT
The DNA here is from genome assembly GCF_028473665.1 of Sphingomonas sp. QA11. Lineage (GTDB taxonomy): Bacteria > Pseudomonadota > Alphaproteobacteria > Sphingomonadales > Sphingomonadaceae > Sphingomonas > Sphingomonas phytovorans. Next base: position 2,851,152 of record NZ_CP098774.1, read on the forward strand.
ATATGCCCTTTTTTCAGCGCCGCGCGCGATGCGCGCGTCGTGATCGGGCTCTCGACCAATGTCCGAGCCAACGTCCGACAGGTCATACCAGACCGACAGTAGCAGTGCCTTGAACATCGCCAGCGGTGGCCAGGCCGCTTCACCCCTGGCGTTCGAATGGATGCTCCCGAGCAGGCCGGCGATCTCACTCCAGTCGAGCATCCTCGCAAGCCCATCAAGCGACGACCCCGATCTCGCCGCTGCCGCAAAACCCAGACGCTCCTGACCAATAGAACGATGCGCCATTTTCGTCTCCAGCATGACTCATAGTCGCATTGAATCAGTCATCTAACGGATAGTCCAGACCTACCCGCGCACAGGTCTCATTGGATCTCGACGCCTTTGGGAATCCTCGGCGATTCAACCCGGTCGGGTGCGAGTCTAGCCGCCAGCACCAGTCGTCATGTAGACGATGGCCCATCCGCCGAACCGGCCGCGACGATCATGGATCGACGGGCTGTGAGCATTTTTAAGCGTTTTGCTGACGGTGTAACGCGGGCAAACCATATCATGGTTGTCGATCGTATCGGTTGAACCATCCGATGATGGCCTCGGCCCTGGCTGCGGACTGACTTGGACGTGCAGCCATTTCGTGGAACGCGTCCGGCACCCTGAGCAGGCCGGTTGCGACACCACGATACTGCAACGCGCCGTAGAATTGCTCAGCTTCCGCGATCGGCGTGCGCACGTCCTTCTCCCCAACGACCACCAGCGTCGGTGTTTTGACATTGGAGATCAGCGACAGCGGCGAATGCTTCCAATAGCTCTCCGGGTCCTCCCAGGGCGTCTTGCCGATCCAGTTGCTCATGACCTTGTAGCCGGCGTCCGAAGTCAGCGCGAGGCTGGTCCAGTTCATCGCGGGGCGCTGGGACGCCGCGGCGCGAAATCGATCCGTCTTGCCCACGATCCAGGCGGTCATGATTCCGCCTCCCGAGCCCCCGGTCACGAACAGGCGATGGGGATCGGCATATCCTTGCGCAACCGCGGCGTCGACGACGCTCATCTGGTCGCTATAGTCGATGCCGGGATAGTCGCGATTAATCGCATTGGCGAATGCCTCGCCGTAGGAAGTCGAACCACGCGCATTGGCATATACGACAACGTAGCCGGCCGCTGCGTAGAGTTGGTCGTCGGTCGAGAAATAGGGGCCATAGTGCAGGAACGGCCCGCCATGAATCTCCAGGATCATGGGATATTGACGCGAGCGGTCGAAGCCCGGCGGCGTCAGTACCCAGGCGTCGATCGGCGTCCCGTCGGATGCGGTCACCTTCAACGGCGCCAACGCGCCCAGCGATCGCTTTTCCAGCAGTCCAGCGTTGAGCCGGGTCAACCGCTCGACCACGCCATCGCGCACGATCGCCACGTCGGCCGGGTGATCGGAACCGCCCTGCGGGATGGCAACGGTGCCGCTCCGCGCGACCGAGAACGAGCCACCGCTATAGGGAAGATCGAGCCCGCTATCGGCCAGTCTTTCGGCGACGACGCGCACGATGCCGCCCGGTTCGAACCGGACTACCTTGTTGACGCCCCGATCCTCCAGCGCAGCGAAGAGGCTGCGCCCATCCGCCGCCCAGACCGGGGTGCTCAGGCTGCGGTCGAGATCTTCGTGCGCGACGCGGACATGGCTGCCGTCGCTATCCATGAGATAGATCTTGCGATTTTCGTACGGACGGCGGCGGCGATCGTCATAGCCGCTAAAGGCGATGGTCCGACCATCGGGCGAGACGGTCGCGGAGGCAGCCGGACCTTCAAGCTGCGTCAATCGTGTCAGTGCCCCGCCGGCAAGCGACACCCGATAAATCGCGCTGCGATAGCTGTCGGTCTCCCAACCCTTGTCGCGACGGCTGGTGAAGACCAGTGACAGGCCGTCCGGTGTCCATGACACGGGACCGGCGTCATCAAATGGGCCGGTGGTCAGTTGCCGAAGTGTTCCTCCGACCACGGAGGTAACGAAAACATGATCATAGCCGGGATCGAGATCGCCCTTCCCATCCTTGTGGTACATCGCGCGGGTCGTGAGCGTGATCGACTTCGCCCAGTCGGCGCCCGCGGGCTTGACTAGGGTCGTTCCGAGCGTCTCGGGCGGCACGGACGCATGCATGATCAAGGCGATCTTCGCGCAGTCCGGCGACCAGGACACGCCCGAGGCGGGGCTGGCCAGCGTGGCGATACGCTCGATCCTGCGCGAGACCGGCATGTAGGTGAACAAGCCGCGCGCCTGCCCCTTTGGCGTGGCGGTGAATGCCAGCAGCTTGCCGCTCGCGCACCAGCGCGGCTGCGCGCCGCCGGCGGCCGCTACACCGCCGAGCGGCCGCTGCACGCCAGTGCGCGTGTCGACCAGCCAGATCGATTCCAGCCCCTCATCGGCCATGATATCGTTGGTGATCCGGACATAGGCGACCAGATTGCCGTCAGGGCTGATTTGCGGATCGCTTGCCTGGGTCAGGCGGAAAATGTCCTGAGCCTGGAACCTGGCCGGCTCCGCTGGCGCTCCGGCCATCGCTACCCCCGATACCGCAACCAATCCCATCGCAAAGAGGGCGCGAAATACCGCCATCGATCTTCCCCTTGTATGCGGGCGTATGCGGGCAGCCCCCAATCCGAAAATATGACAGCCCGCCGCTATGAACACAGTCGGCTAAGCCCAAGGATCATAGCGATCCCCGGGCTGGTTTGCCGTTCACATATCGACCTTGAGCGATAGCGAGTAGACCCGCGGCCGGATGAGATAATAATCAGCGTAACCGTCCGTCCCGCTTCCCGTCGAATAATAGCTATAGGAGGCCTGGGAGATGCCCTTCGAATTGAACAGGTTCGAAACACCCAACCCGACCTCGAAGCGCCCCTTCGACACCTTCGCGCGCAGGTCAGCCGTGGTGTAGGCGGACAGCATGAGGGCGCTGTCGATCTGCGCCTGACGGCTGCCGGTATAGGACAGCGTGCCGGACAGGCTCAGTTGCGTGCCCGACGGCCCAGCCGTGACGAATTCCGGCTGAAAACTTGCCTGCAGCTTCGGCGTACCCGGCAGGCGCGTGCCAGCAGGAACCTCGAAATTGCCGGTATAGCCGCCCGCGACGTCCGTGGCGAAGTTGCGTGTACTTTGGAACGGCGCCTTGGTCTTGGCATCGGTGTAGGTCATGCTGCCGTTGAACCGCAACGCCTGGACCGGGCGCCACCGTATTGCGAGCTCAGCTCCCTTTGACACCGCCTTGCCCACGTTCGAGATGATCAGGAAACCGTTCCGATCGGCCGATGTGATCTGCGGATTCCGCCAGTCGATGTAAAAGGCGCCGACGTCCACGTTGAGCGTCGAGGTCGGGGCCAGCCGAATACCGGCTTCATAGTTCCAGAGATTGTCGGACTTGTATTCCGCCGCCCCCGGCGCCGTGTTCACCCCGCCGAACCGGAAGCCCTTCGCCGCCAGTGCATAAAGCACCGTGTTGCCCGGCATCCGATATCGCGCCTCGAACTTAGGGGTAAAGCCGCTCTCGGTATGCGTCAGCGACCGGCTATTGGCGCTGGACGCGAGCGCGGCCGTCCGGACCTGATCGAAGCTGACGCTGGTATGAAAATACCGCCCGCCCGCACCGAGTTCGAGTCCACCGATATCCAGTTCGACTTCACCGAAAACGGCGCGCTCTTTCGCGATGCCCGTACGCGAGACGTTGAAGTACAGATCGCGATAGACCGGATCGTTCGCACCGACCAGGAAGACGTTCTGCGTCCGGTGAAAATTCACATCCTGACCGAAGACACCGACCAGCCAGTTGAACGTCCCCTTTTGCGCGGAGGCCACGCGGAATTCCTGCGAGAAGCCGTTGGAGTTTCGGGCCTCGACGTTGCGGGCTTCCTTGACCTGCGGGAACGGCCCGAAGCCCAGAAAGTCCTGTGAAGGAACATCGATGCCGGTGGTGACATCCGGCACGAGCAGCCGGGTGAGATCGCTGTTTGCGTTTCTCGTCTTGCTCTGATGCGCCGTCAACGAGGTCAGCTTCACCGGCCCGAGGAGATAGTTCACCTCGAGCTTCGCCAGGCTGAACCGAGACTCGTAGGACGAGGGGTGGCGCGAATTATAATAACGCACATCCGGCCCCACCGAGGCCGACGTATCACCCTGATGCGACTCCTGGTAGATATACAGGGCGTCGATCGTCAGCCGATCGTCAGGCCGGTACAGTGCGAGGACGCGACCACCCTTCACCGATCGACCATTCACGTTCTTCTCGTTCGTCCCGATATTATCCTGATAGCCGGGATCATTCTGATACTGTCCGACGAACCGCAGTGCGAATTTGTCGGTGGCGACCGGGAGATTCAGCGCGGCATAAACCGAGGCCTGGGCTTCGCCGCCCTGCGCGACGTCCCCGGTCACCATCATCGAGCCGCCGATCTTCGCAAGGTCGGGCTTCTTGAACGTGTAGTTGACCGCGCCGCCCAGAGAACCCGAACCATAGAGCGCGCCCTGCGGCCCACGCAGCACTTTCACCGCATCGAGATCAAACGCCGAAATGTCAGGCGTCGACACATATTGGAACGGGTCGGTGAATGGTACGTCTTCGATATAGATTCCGGTCGGCAACTGCCCGACGCTGGTGTTGTCGGACGACGTGCTGGTGCCGATGCCGCGGATCGACAGCAACGAGCCATCGGCGGATCCCTTGTTGAACTGAACGCCGGGAGTCAGTTTGAAGATATCCTCGGCGTCCTTGGCACCGGTCTTTGCCAGATCCTCTGAGGAAACGATATTGACCGTACCCGCTATATCCCGGACGTTCTGGGCACGCTTGCCGACGACCACGATATCACCCTGCCCGGCCGGGGCTATGGGGTCGTCCTGGCTTTGACCTGCAACATCCTGCGCCATTGCAGCGCTGCACTGCGCAAACGCCGTGATAGCTATCGTCGAACCGACAGCCCCAAATAACCGGACCGCATTACAGATCTTCCCTGGCATCCTCAACATCCCCAATGAATTTTTACCGCATGGAACGGCTATTGCCGCCACCCAATCCAGCCAGAGCGCCATTATTATAGCTGCTTAGTTTTATTGTTACTTGCTGAATCGCATATTCTTCCGAATAAATATTATGCCTTCTACTCCTCGGGTCGCGGGGCTTCGAAAACTTCCACTTCCGATAAAGCATATTAGGATATGCGAGCATGCCGGCCCAATGCCGGATCGGCATATAATCATGCAGGCCATGGCTGGATTCGCTGCAGCTCGAAGCCGTCATGCGCGCTCCTTGTCGCGGCCAATAGCCGGTCCCGGATCACAGAAATGCGTCGAGCGCCTGCAACAAATCCCGGGGCGTCTCCTCCTGCGGGCTATGCCCGCAGTCGATCGGATGGCCGCTGACATCACGCGCCTTGTCACGCCAGGTGGCGAGCACATCGTATAGTGCGCCAACGGTACCGCGGCCGCCCCATAGCGCCAAAAGCGGGACTTCGATCCGGCGATCGCCGTCCTCGGCATCATCCTCCAGATCGATGCCGGCGGCGGCGCGATAGTCCTCGCAGATCGCATGACGCGTGGCGGGGTCGCGATAACAACGCCGATATTCCGCCAGGACGCGCGGATCGACGGCGCCCTCGACCTTGATCTGGCCGGCCAGATGGCGGTCGAGAAAGAAGTCCGGGTCGGCCGCGATCATCCGTTCGGGGAGATCGAAGGGCTGGATCAGGAAGAACCACCAGAAATAGCGTGTCGCGAACTCCTTGTCGGTCCGATCGTACATCGTCGCGGTCGGCGCGATGTCGATCAGGACAAGACGGGTAACCTGTCCGGGATGGTCCAGCGCCATGCGGTGCGCGACGCGTGCGCCGCGGTCGTGACCAACCACGGCGAAGTGGTCAAAACCCAGCGAGCGCATCACCGCGACCTGGTCAGCGGCCATCGTCCTTTTCGAATAGGTCGCGTGATTGCCGCCACCCGGCGGCTTTGCACTGTCGCCATAGCCGCGCAGATCCGTCGCGACCACGGTGAAGCGCTCGGCGAGCGCCGGCGCGACCTTGTGCCAGGTGAGATGGGTCTGCGGATGCCCGTGCAACAGCAGCAGCGGCGGCCCCGAACCGCCGACCGCCGCTCGGATGCGAACTCCTTCCACCTCGATGTCTTGCCAGCGGAACCCCGGCATCAGGGCCGGATACCCGATGATGCCGCTCATCGGGCCGCCGCCTCGACCAGCCAGGGATGTTCAGCGAAATAGGCCTGTTGAAAGGAATGAATTTCCGCCGCGTGAGTCAGCGTGTCGCCGATGCGATCCAGCCCGAGGAGCAGCGCACGCCGAACCTCGGGGTCGATCTCGAAATCGATCGATACCTCCCCGGCCACGATCGTCCGCTTTTCCAGATCGATGGAAATCAGGCCGGTGTCGTCGGACAAACAGGCCGCGAGCGACGCGATCCCAATCGGATCGAGCACGATCAGCAGCAGCCCGTTATTGGCGGCGTTATCCGCAAATATGCCGGCAAAGCCAGTGCCGATGATGGCCCGTATTCCATATTGCAACATCCCCCACACGGCATGCTCGCGCGATGAGCCGCAGCCGAAATTCGGTCCGACCAGCAGGAAGCGGGTATCCGCCATGTCAGCGCGATGCAGCAGGAACTCGGGGCGCCGCCGGCCTTCCACATCGAACCGCAGATCGTGGAACAGGCCCAGGGCCAGACCGGTACGGTCGATTCCCTTCAGAAATGCCTTTGGCATGATCACGTCGGTGTCGATGTTCGCCGCCGGCATCGCCGCGATACGTCCGGTCAAGTGCGTGAAGCACTCCATCACAATGCCTCCAGCGGTGAAAAGCGCCGCACATCGGCAAGCTTGCCGGTAATCGCCGCGGCCGCCACCATTGCCGGGCTCATCAGATGGGTTCGGCCGCCGATGCCTTGTCGTCCCTCGAAATTGCGATTCGTGCTCGACGCGCAACGTTCACCGGGCGCCAGCATGTCATCATTCATCGCCAGACAAAGCGAGCATCCCGACTGCCGCCACTCGAAACCGGCATCGATGAAGATCTGGTCCAGGCCCTCGGCTTCCGCCTCGCGGCGCACGGTGCTGCTGCCCGGCGAGATCATGGCACGGACCCCGGGCGCGACCCTCCGTCCGTTGAGGATGCGCGCGGCATCGCGCAGGTCAGTGATCCGGGCATTCGTGCAGGAACCGATAAAGGCCCGGTCAATCGATACATCCTCCAGCGGCATGTGCGGCGCCAACCCCATATAGGCGATGGCGCGTGCGGCATCCGCCCGGCGGTCGATCGGCAAATCATCGGGATTGGGCACTCGATCGCCGATCGCCAAAGCCTGATCCGGGCTGGTTCCCCAACTCACCATGGGCGGGATATCCTCGGCGCGCAGCACGACTTCCGCGTCGAAATGCGCCGCCGCGTCAGTCGCCAACGCCACCCATTGTTCGCGCGCCCGCTCCAGCATCGCCGCCGGCGGCGTGCGCGGACGCCCCGTGATATAGTCGAATACCTTGCCGTCGGACGCCATCAACGCCACCCGGGCCCCACATTCGACCGCCATGTTGCACATGGTCATCCGCCCCTCGACCCCCAGGCCGCGAATGGCTTCGCCGGCGAACTCCAGCGCATAGCCAGCGGCTCCCCCCGCCCCGATCAGGCGGATGACCGCCATCACCGCATCCTTTGCCGTCACCCCCGTCGGAAGCTGCCCATCGATCGTCACACGCATATTCTTCAGCCGGTGATGAATCAGTGTCTGCGTCGCCAGCAGATGCTCGATATCCGAGGTGCCGATGCCGAACCCGACGGCCCCGAACGCGCCATAGGTCGTGGTGTGGCTATCCCCGGCGGCGATCACCAGCCCGGGCAGAACCCAACCGAGATCGGGCAGGACCACATGTTCGATCCCCTGCCGGGGATGCAGCACATCGTAGATCTCGATGCCGAAATCGCGGCCATTCCGGACAAAATAATCGATCTGCCGCTGCGCGCCGCCATCGCTGCTGCCGGCGCCGCGCACTGGGTCGGTCGAATTGACATGATCAACGACCCCCAAGGCCGCTTCAGGCCGCCACAGCCGCCGTCCGGCATCGCGCAGTCCGCTGAACGCCTGCGGACTGGTATATTCGTTCAGCACCGTGCGATCGACATACAGGAGCATCCGTTCGCCGGCGCCCACGGCTTCGCCCAGGGACAAGATCCGATGCCGATCGATGATCTTGTCGTAGAGCGTTCGCGACGCTGGCATATCATTCCCTCTTGGCGGTTTGCGAAAGCGCGACTTACAGTGCGCGCGACGTCCGTTACCAATGCCGGGAAATCATCAAATCATGCGATCTGCGCGGTAATATGGACACGATGTGGCTCGAGGACTTCATCACACTTGCCGACGAGATGAATTTCTCGCGGGCAGCGGAAGCGCGCAATATGACTCAGCCTGCCTTCAGCCGGCGGATCCGCGCGCTTGAAGAGTGGATCGGCGCGACATTGGTGGATCGCGATACGCACCGCATCGCGCTGACCGAAGCGGGTTTCGCCTTTCGCGGCATTGCCGAGGAAATTCTGCGCAGGCTGTCGCTCGGTCGCGATCAGGTCCGTGAAATCGGGGGCGCGCAAGTCAGCGAATTGCGGTTCGCGTCCACGCACGCGCTCTCCGTGACCTTCTTCCCATCCTGGTTTCGAGGACTGGAGGACGGATGGGATGTGGGTACCGTCACGCTCGTTGCCGATCATATGACCGCGTGCGAGCGCTTCATGCTCGAAGGCAAGGCCGATCTTCTTCTGTGCCATCATCATCCGGCCGCATCCCACCGGCTCGATCCTTCGGGTTTTTCATCGCTTCATCTGGGTGACGATGTGCTGCTGCCTGTTTCCGCCGCGGCATCCGATGGCACGCCGATTCATCGCCTGCCGGGCACCGATGCCAATCCGCTGCCTTATCTCGAGTTCGAGGAACGGTCAGGCATGGGCCGGATCATACAGGCGGCAAAGGTGGCCGGCAGCGGGATTACCGCCCTGCAGCCGGTCTTCAGGTCGCATATGGCCAGCGTCCTGCTGACCATGGCGCGCGATGGACGCGGCATCAGCTGGACTCCACTGAGCCTGGCGGAAACCGACCTCAAGGAAGGACGGCTGGCCTTGGCCGGCGACGATCAATGGCATATCCCGATCGAGATACGGATATTCAGGCCGCGCGCCAGACGGAGCCAAAGAGTCGAGGCGTTCTGGAATATGCTGAAAGCGCGAAGCGCATAGCCGGGGCCGGGCGGGGTCTGTCGCTACCCAGCCCTATTTTGCCCGCGGCCTATACTCAAGCACCTGTGTCGAAGCAGCAACCGCCCGCACATCGTCGGGATTCATGACGATCTTCTTCAATTCGTTGGTCTCGTGCATCATGGTCTGGTCCGACAGATGCGGGTTGCCGACCCCGCGCGGATCGACGAACAGACTTTGGCCCCCCGCGTCCACCACCGAATAGAGTGCGGGATGATCGGGGTTGAGCTCCATCAACCCCACCCAGCCCTCGCCACCATTGTGCGGAGCCATCGTCGGCCCGATGCGAAGGATGGCGGACAGACGGTTCGACGGATTGTCATCATCCGGAAGTTCGGGACGATCAGCCCTCTTTGCGGCAGGATCATAATATTTCCAGAAAACCGGCATCCGCCATTCGGTCATCGGTTTGCCGGGAAATTGCGGTTTGACCTGTCCGACCGTCGCCTTGATCGTCTCGATCAGCACCGCGTTGCGATCGCGGCCGTGGAAATAGTCGAAGACAAGAGGGGCACCGGCCTTGTCGCCCTGGAAGGCGCGCAACAACAGGCTGGTCTGATATCGCAGGTAGCGGCCCTCGTCGACCTTGCTCCACCAATTGTCGATATCCTTGCCGAAAACGATGCCGGGCGCGACGTTCAGCCATGCCCGGAACAGGGTCAGTCCGGGATTGTCATATTGATGGTCGGCATCGAGATCTTCGTAGAGGCCATTATAGCTCAGCATGAGCTCGCCTGCCTGCTTCACCTCCGGGTCATCGCTGGCAGCGATCGCGGCGCGAATATAGGGGACAAAGAACGCCGGTGTCGTCTGCGTCCGGTCCTGCGCCCCCATGGCATTGAAAATCTTGCGGTTGAACTCCCGCATGTCCAGCAGCGTGATTGCGTTGTTCGAAGCGGCTAGCTGATTGCCCAGCCAGGTCCGGAACGTCGCACCGATGCGGGCGTCATTCCCCTCCATCGACCAGCTCGTCGCCTTGCTGTTCCAGCTATGGATATAGCCCTGGCGAGGATTGAGCATGTGTGGCCGCTCCTGCGGCGTCAGGAAACCGGTCCATTCATACTCGCCGGTGCCCGGCGTCGGCAGGCGCGGATCCGCGCCGGGCGCCAGCTTCGGCAAATTGCCGGCTTCCCAGAATGCGATCTGGCCGTCTTCGCCACCATAGCAGATGCCCAGATTCCAGCCGACGCGATCCACCCCCTTGGTTTCGAAATCGGACAAGCTCTTCGCCCGTGCCATTTCGACGATCCCGACCCAGCTATCCAGTTCCTTGCCCCGCAGCCCGAAACGGTGGGAATAGGCGACGCCATGTTCCGCGTCCCAGTTCACGACCGGGCCATGGATCGTCCGGGCGACCTCATATGTGATCGGTTCGCCGCCCTTGACCAGAATGGTCTCGATCCGATGCTCCATGGTCTGCCAGGCGCCCTTGAACCAATATTGATATCGGTTCGCCGGGTTCAGGCGTTCGGCGAAAATCGTGTTCGCCTGCGCCACGCCCGAGGTCAGCAACCAGCCATGCTGCACGCCACGCCCCATGAACGGAGGCCCCCAGCCGCTGGAGCTGAAACCAGCACTATCGAACCCGCCGCCATTGAGATGGATTTCGGGCCCATCGGCAGTGGCTTCCATCATCAGCACATGACCGCTCGCCGACTTTTTCGGGCCGACGACCAGGCAACGGCTGGCTTCCTTGGGCAGTTCGGATGGAACCGTCGCGATATGTCGCAGCGATCGGAGATCGACCGCGCCTGCCTGTAACGGCAAAGGGGTCGCGACGGGTATTGGCCGGGGCGGCGCGAGATCCTCCCCCTTGGGTATCGCGGTGGGTGAATCAGGGTCCGAAATCGGCACGACGTCGTCAAAAATCTGACGCCCGATCTTTTCGCCATAACGGCTTGTCATCGCGTTCAGAAACTGGAGATTTTGCAATTCGTAGCTGTCGCGCCCATTCGGAACGGACGCGATATAGGCGAGATAGTCGATCAGGCTCCACGGCGTCGGCTTGATGCCCCAACGGATGAACTCCAGCGGCATCTTCTGCTCCGGGTCAGCGTTTACCTCGGCGATCGCGCGATTGACCCCATCGACAAATGCCTGGATCATCTGCTGGTGCTCGACCGGAATTGCCCGGTACATGCGCATCAGCTCGGCACTGGAAAGCTGCCGATCACGGGCGGTCTTGTCCGATTCGATTGCTGTCTTGCCCAGGACCTCGGCGCGCCGGCCGGTAGCGCCACGCCGGGCGAGTTCCATCGCCGCGAGCCGGTCCTGCGCTTCGACATAGCCCGCGCCAAACATGATTTCCGCAGAAGTCCTGGCGAAGACGTGCGGCACGCCCTTCGCGTCCCGGTAGATCGTTACCTTCTGCTCCGCGCCATCGGTATTTACCGGTTGGCGTTGGGCATCGACTGCCGGGGCAAGGAACAGGGCGGCGAGAAGAGCAGTGCTCTTGCCGCTCAAGGTCACGCAATTCGCCAGTCGCATGGTGCGCCCTTCAGCAGGATGTTTTCGAGAGAAACCGTTCGGCAAGCGTCGCCCACAAGGCGGCGCCCACAGGTGCGACCGTGTCGTTGAATTCATAATGTGCGTTGTGCAGCATCACCGCGCCGGCCCCCTGGTCGCCGTTGCCGATCAGCAGGAAACAGCCCGGTTTCTCTTCCAGATATCGTGCAAAATCCTCGCCCCCCATCGTGGGTTCGTCGAGATCGATGAAGCCCTCTTCACCGACGAGCGAGATGGCAATCTCACGGACGCGCGCGAACATATCGGGCGGATTGTGCATCGCGGGATAGCCTCGTTCATAGACCAGCTCAGCATGAGCCCCGAAGGTCGACGCGACGCTGGCCACGATTTCCTCCAGCCGCGACTGCACGATGTCCTGCGTCGCCCTGGACAAGGTGCGGACGGTTCCCGCCAGTGCGGCAGTTTCTGGAATCACGTTGAACGCAGTGCCCGCCGCCACCTTGCAGACCGACAATACGGCGCTGTCGAGCGGATTGACCCCACGCGACACAATGCTTTGCAGCGCGATCACCATGTGGGAAGCGACCAGCACCGGGTCGACCGCGAGATGCGGGCGAGCGGCATGACCGCCGCGACCGGTAATGACGATCTCGAAACGATCGGCCGCCGCGTACATTGGCCCCGCCCGACCGGCCAGCTTGCCGGCAGCCAGACCGGGCCGATTATGAATGCCGAAAATGGCCTGCATCGGGAAACGATCGAACAGACCGTCCCGGATCATGGCGCTGGCGCCGCCGTCGCGGTCGCCGTCCGCCCCCGAATAGCCGAGCGCTTCCTCGGCGGGCTGGAAGATGAAATGAACCGCGCCATCGAAATTACGCGTTTCGGCAAGATATTTGGCGGCGCCCAGCAGCATCGTGGTGTGCCCGTCATGGCCGCACGCATGCATGACCCCCGGGACGACCGACATATGATCCGATGCGCGTAGTTCCGTCATCGGCAGCGCATCGATATCAGCGCGGATGCCGATCCCGCGGTCCGACTGCCCAGCGCGCACTGTAGCGACGATGCCGGTTCCGCCGATGCCGGTATGGATCTCTTCGATCCCGAACGCGCGCAGTTTCTCGATGATGAACGCGGCCGTGCCGTGCTCCTGAAAGCCAAGCTCGGGATGCCGATGGAGATGTTGGCGCCAGCTAGCCAGTTCCGGCTCAAGAATGGAAAGATCGATGGTCAAAGCCTTGCCTCGTCGACAATGATTTGGTGAGTGCGGACGCCTATCACGCCGCGACGGGCGCGCCTGCTCGTTTTTCCCGCTGACGCGCTGCTATCGGCATCGCCAGTCCCGACACGACACCCGCCACGCTGGCCGCCATTAACCACCATGCCGGCACCAGCGGGTCGCCTGTAATCTTGAGCATCCATGCGATCAGAAATTGTGCACTTCCGCCGAAGATCGACACGGCAAGCGTATAGGTCAGCGCATAGCCCAGGCTGCGACGGTCGCGACGGAATCCTTCCGCCAGGCAGACGTTGGCGGGCGCGGTGCACAGCGCGTAGAGCGTGGTCAGGATGAAGGCGCCCACCGCAAGCGTCGTGAACGACGGATATCGCGTGATCTGAACGAAGATCGGGTAGATGAGCAGCAGCAAGGCAATCCGCGGCCAGACGATCAGCGGCCGCCGGCCCAGTCGATCGGAAAGGCAGCCACCCAGCAATCCGAACACGAACAGGCAAGACCCGGTAATGGCCGTGGTGGTAAAGGCGGTGACGGTATCGAGCTTCAATATGCTGACGGTATAAGTGTTGAAATATTGCAGCGTGTAGTTGGTGATGGTCCCCGAAAGGATCAGGACCAGGCCAGCGATGACGACCCGGGCGAAAGGCAGATCCTCGCTTTCCGGTTCGGAAGTGGGACCTTGGTGAAGCGTTTCCGGAATGATGCGGCGCAAATAGAAACCGATCGGCAGCAGGACGGCGCCCAGCAGGATCGCGATGCGCCATCCCCAGTCCGTTACGGCACTGGCCGGCAGCATCCAGGATATGACAAGCCCGACAATCCCTGCGGAAAGCACCGCGACACCCTGGCTTGCGATTTGCCATGCGCCATAGGCGCCTCGGCGATCGGCGGGAGCAGCCTCGATCAGCAAGGCGGTCGTGGGCCCGACTTCGCCGCCAAGCGCGAACCCCTGGACTAGGCGCGCCAGCACGACGATGATCGCACTCCCGATGCCCAGCACCGAAGCCGGCGGCGTCAATCCGATAACCAGAAGCGCCCCGCCCATCAGGGAGAAGCTGAGCAGCATGGCCGGCTTGCGGCCAGCCCGGTCGCCGTAGCGGCCGATGACCGCGGCACCCAGCGGCCTTGCGAGAAACCCCACGGCGAACGCCGCCAGGGCCGCGAGCAGGCCATCCGATTTGCCCGCGAACAGGCTGGCCCCGATCTGGGGGGCAAAGAACAGGAAGATCGTAAAGTCGTAAAACTCGAGCGTATTGCCTGCGACCAGGCCGACAAGATGGGAGGTTTTCAGATTGTTCTTAACTGGCTGGTCGAAACCCAGTCCCATTGTGTGTCTCCCCTGCCGGCTCGACGGGCCGCTCTACTCACACTCTCCAAAAACTGCCTTGATTGTGCCAATGCCCATTCGACATAGATATATTCTCGTCGTGGAACGACGAGGTCTACCGGGATTGGTGCACATCCCTGCTCAGACTAGGCTGCCGCCGCCATCTACCCGCACGATCTGGCCCGTCACATAAGTAGCGCGCATCAAGTAGAGATAGGCCTCGGCAGCCTCCTCTACCGTTCCGCCGCGTGGCAGTGGCAAGTTGACCGTGAAGCTGCTGATCGCGGCGTCGCCCATGGCCAGCACTTGCTCGCTCATGATCAGGCCCAGGCAGACGGCGTTGACACGAACGGGAGCCAGATCACGAGCGAGGCCCATTGCCAGGCCCTCCGTTGTGTTGGCCGAGGCGGTCACCAGCGGAGCGCCCCGCATCGGCCGGTGTGCCAGCATGCCGCCAGTCAACGTAATCGAGCCGGCGCTGGCGATATGCCGCATCGCATGTTTGGCGACACGCGCGGCGCCCCAGAACCTTACCTCCATCCGCGCTTTGCTGGCGTCGATGTCGAGCTCTCGAGTGGGCCCGAACATGTGGCCCCAATCGCCCGCCGTGAAAACAAGATGGTCGAACCGGCCAGCGACGTCGAAGAAGGCGGCGACCGAGCCCTCATCCTTCACGTCCACGGTCCGGCCCGTAGCCCCGTGTCCGAGCTTCTCAGCCGCCGCTTGGATGCGCGGCGCTTGGCTAGAGCCGACCACCACCTCGGCGCCACCCGCCAGCGCCGCTGCCGCCACAGCAAAGCCGACACCAGAGGCACCCCCGATCACTATGACTTTCGTACCGCTCAACTCTGCCATCTTCCAAGTTCCTCATATGACCAGATTCGACAATGCATCCAATGGGCAGGCTCAATGGACGGCCCATGGCAACCCACCTCGCGGGTGCGACCGCGATCAACCGTCGCCGCAAGGATTATGGGGACGGATCAACCGGCTTCGGCCATCCACTGGACCGCGTCCTCGCCTGCCGCGATCCGCAAGGGGGCATTCGGATCGGTGGCGGCCCGCCAGACCGCCTTCGCCACATCGGCCGCATGGGTGACGGGGCCCGTGTCTTCGCGGAACCGGGCGATCATGCCTTCGATCAGGGGCTTGTAGTCGGGGTTGTCGAGCCCGCGCAGGTGCGGCATCGCATTCTCGCCGAAGCTGGTCTCGGGCGAACGACCCGGCAGAACAATGTGCACGCGCACGCCGAACGGCTCGACCTCGACCGCGAGCGATTCCGTAAGCGCATTCACCGCTGCCTTGCTGGCGCGGTAAACGCTGACCAGCGGCAGCGGCCGCAACGTAGCGGTGGACGTGACATTGATGATCGTCCCGCTGCGACGTTCGCGGAACCTGGGCAGAACCGCCTGCACCGTCGCCAGCGTGCCGAGCATGTTGGTTTCGAACAGTTGCCGCGCGGTTTCGGGCTCGATCAGTTCGATCGGGACTGCGGCGCCGAACCCGGCATTGTTGACGAGGACGTCGATCTCACCAGCCTCGCCGAACGCGCTGGCGACGCTGGCGGGATCGGTGACGTCGAGCGGGAGGATCGTGAGGTTGTCGGAAGCAGGGAGGAGATCGCGCTTTGGATTGCGCATCGTGGCGACGACCTTCCACCCCTTTTCGAGGAACAACCTGGCGGTCTCGAGGCCGAACCCCGAGGAGCAGCCGGTGATGAGAACGGTGGGCATGGAGAAACTCCGGATGATTGCTGGTGCGCTGGAGATAGCCATGGCCTGCAAGACCTTCTATGCTCCACAATCTCGAATCAATTGGCGATAGTCCTGATATGGCCACCGATCCGCTCGCTGAGATCGTGACTCTGCTGCAACCCTCGGCCAGCTTCTCCAAGCAGGTCGACTATGCCGGGCGCTGGCGCATCAACCGCGACGTTGAGGGCAAGCCCGTTTATTTCGCGGTCCTGGAGGGCCAATGTCGCGTGGTCGCCGCGGGCCGCCCGCCGATCACCGTCCATGCCGGTGATTTCGTATTGTCGCCATCGACCAGCGACCAGGTGATCGAGAGCATCGACGCACCCCCGCACGGGATCGACATGGCGCCAGCGGAGGTCGGGCCCGGCCGGTTTCGGGTCGGCGCGGCGAACGAGCCGGTCAATCTCAGGATGCAGGTCGGATTATGCAGTTTCGCTTCGCCTGACGCTGCGTTGCTCGTCTCGCTTCTCCCCGCAATGGTCGTGGCCCGCGGCGAGCCGCGGCTCGCGCAATTGCTTCAGCTGGTCGGCGACGAGACGCGCCAATCGCGGCCGGGGCGCGAGTTGGTGCTGGAACGGCTGCTCGAGGTGCTGCTGATCGAGGCGCTTCGGTGCGGTACTGACATCGCAGCGGTGCCGAGCGTCGCGCGCGGACTGTCGGACGATCGCCTGGTAGGTGCCTTGCGCGCCATGCATGCGCGTCCCGCGCACAGCTGGACGGTCGCCGCCCTGGCCGCTGAGGCAGCGATGTCGCGTTCCGCCTTCTTCGCGCGGTTCAGCCGTGTCGTCGGGCTTCCACCGATGGAGTATCTGCTCGCATGGCGCATGGCGCTCGCCAAGCGCCTGCTGCGCGGCCGCGAGGTCGCGATCCAGCATGTCGCGGCGCAGGTGGGCTATGGGTCGGCGAGCACGTTTAGCACCGCCTTCACCCGCCATGTCGGAACGCCGCCGATGCGATACGCTCGGGCAGCGCTTATCGGGTGAGCCAGGCAGTTGCAAAGCACGACCTCCCGCCTCGAAGAAGATCGAGCGAACAGCAGTTTGGGAATCACGCAATCGGCATTGAACGACTATAAAGGCGCGCTGCCAACCGTCCGCCCGCTCCCAGCCACGAAACGCCATTCCTTCGAGCCCGCTGATGTTGCTGGTGCTACTCGCGCTTGAAAGGTTTCGGCCAGCCAGCCATCTGCTGCGTTGTTCAACCTCGGAAGGCCATTAGGAAAACTGCATGACGACGATCACCGAAGCCGTGCCTGAAACCCGTTCATTCGAAGCGGATGTCGCCAAGCTGCTGCACCTGATGGTGCATTCGGTCTATTCGGACAAAGATGTCTTCCTGCGTGAGTTGATCTCGAACGCAGCCGATGCATGTGAAAAGCTGCGCTACGAGGGACTTAGCAACGCGAGCCTCCTCGGCGAGGATGGGCAGCCCCGCATCACCGTGACGCTCGATCCCGACAACCGGCGGTTCACGATCGAGGACAATGGCATCGGCATGAGCGAGGAAGAGCTTGCCGATGCGCTCGGCACCATCGCGCGGTCCGGTACCAAGGCGTTCATGGACAAGATCGCCGGCGCCAGGGAAGCGGAAGGCAGTCACCTCATCGGCCAGTTCGGCGTCGGATTCTATTCGGCCTTCATGGTCGCCGATCAGGTCGAGGTGATCTCGCGGCGCGCGGGCGCCGATACGGCCGCATCATGGTCGTCCGACGGCCTCGGCACCTATACGATCCAGCCGGTCGATTCAGCCGACGCGCCGGGGCGCGGCACACGCGTGCTGCTGCACCTCAAGGAGGAGGCATCCAGCTATACCGAGAGCTTCACGATCGAGCGCACGATCAAGACCCAGTCGGGCCACGTGCCGGTGCCGATCTTCCTCAAGGACAGGCCCGACGCGGAGCCGAAGCAGATCGCCGACGGTGCCGCGCTCTGGACAAGGCCAAAGACCGAGGTCACGGCCGAGGAATATAAGGATTTCTATCGCAGCGCCGCCGGCCAGTTCGACGAACCCGCGTTGACGCTCCACTATCATGCCGAGGGTCTGCACGAATATTCCGTGCTGGCCTTCGTACCGGAGACCAAGCCGTTCGATCTGTTCGATCCCGATCGCGCCGGTCGGATGAAACTCTACGTCCGGCGGGTCTTCATCACTGACGACGCACAGATTCTGCCCCGCTATCTCCGTTTCGTGCGCGGCCTGGTCGATTCCAACGATCTACCCCTCAACGTGTCGCGCGAGATGATTCAGGAGAGTCCGGTCCTCGCCGCGATACAGAAAGGCATCTCCAACCGCGTGCTGTCGGAACTGGACAAGCTCACGACCGGCGACACCGAGCGCTATCTGAAGATCTGGGACAATTTCGGCCCGGTGCTGAAAGAGGGCCTCTACGAGGATTATACCCGACGCGAGGCGCTGCTGGGCCTCGCCCGTTTCAAGACCACCGCGCCGGGCAGCGAATGGCGCTCGCTCAAGGACTATGAGGCCGGTCTGAAGGAGAACCAGACGGCCATCTACTACGCCACCGGGACTGACCTCGACCGTCTTGCCGCCTCACCCCAACTTGAAGGCTTTCGCGCCCGCGGGATCGAGGTGCTGCTGCTCACTGACCAGGTCGATAGTTTCTGGGTTACATCCGGCCTCGACTATGAGGGCAAGCCGTTCAAATCGGTGACCCAAGGCCTTGCCGACCTTAGCCTGATCCCGCTCGCTGATGGCGAACAACCCGCGGTAGCTGCTTCGGATGCGGTCAACGGATTCATCGCCTTCGTGAAGGAGACCCTGGGTGACGCGGTCTCCGACGTTCGTGTGTCCGATCGCCTCATCGAGAGCGCGGCCTGCCTTGTCGCGCCGGAACATGGGATGGACCGGCAACTCGAAAAGCTGCTTGCCGGCGCTGGCCGGCTCGATACTGCGGCAAAGCCGGTGCTTGAGATCAATCCGCACCATGCTCTCGTTGAGAAACTGAGCGCGGTCGACGGCAGTGACGAGGTCATCCGTGCGGATGCCGCGCATCTTCTCTTCGACGAGGCCCGGATCGCCGACGGCGAGTTGCCTGTCGATCCGCGCGCCTTCTCCGCTCGGCTGATGCGATTGCTGGAGCGTGGAATAGGCTGAGCTCGAGATCAGCGTAGCGCGGGAGCTTTGACGGCTTCCGCGCCATCGCATTTGCCGGCTCCCAGCCCGTCCGGAGCCAGCGCCCTGGCCAGCGATAGACGAATGGACGTCCGTTACCGATATGACGGGTGGTCGCCAGAGTCACCAACCTTGGGGCGCAAAGATACCGGTCGACAGGCCAGAGAATTACCCAGTCATCGCTCCGTCTTAGGTTGATTGGGCGGGCGAAAGCAAATGACCACCATCAATATCAGCAGCCCAGCCAATCAGTGGCCTGGCCCACGAGCACCACAATTTCATTTTGCACAGCCGCGGCATAGCCTGCACTGCCCAAGACCCGACCAGGGCCGGCCATATTGGCTGCTTTGGTCGGCGCTGATCTTCAGCGTTCTGGATCGATATCGGCCAGCCCTAGCCGCTTGGCCAGGTCCCGGAATGCTGCGTGCGCTTCGGCCATCGCCGCTGCATGACGCTCGCTGGCGGCGGACAGTTGCCAGCCGCAGTGCGGGCAACGCACCTCTTCGTCACGGACGAACTGCCGGCAATTCAAGCAGAGCGCCAGTTCGGCGGCGACTCGGCCTGGCTCATGGGGCAATGGTCGCCGGCTCTCTCTTCGACTCGCCCGGCCGGGGTTCGACGACGATTTCGAAGCGCCCGTGGTCGAATCTTTTGCCGCCCGCATCTTCGACCTTGACCAATCGCTCGCGCAGGCCGCGTCGATCGAAATCGAGCGCGCGGAAATGGCACATCGGATTGTTGCCGGGACGCCCCAGGAGCGAGTGACTCGTCCAGGTACAGCCCGCCATGCAGACATCGGCATAGTAGCAGTCGCTGCAATGGCCCCAAAGATCGTCGACCGTGCTGTTGCGTGTGAAAGCGAGACGCTGCGGGTTTGCCCAGATTTCGGCAAGCCGCATGTCCCGAACGTTTCCGCCGATGTAACTGGCCGACAAGCCGGGACAGCCCTTAACGCTGCCATCGGCCTCGATCCCGAGAACATTGTCGCCAGCGCTGCAGCCGGTCCAATGGACCGGCTCGTCGTTCACATAGCGGAGCTGCTGCTCATAGGGCCCGAAATAGCCGATGTTATTGGACGGCTGGAGCACCATGCCGCCGTCACGCGATTCGCGATGCAGGTCGGCGAGCATGGGAAACAGATCGAGCAGTTCGTACGGCTGGACGATCAATTCCGGTCGATCGGCCGCATTGCCCATCGCAACGGTCAGCGCGAGTTGCCAGTTGCGCACCGATTTCGACACCAACAACCGCATCAGTGTCGGCAGTTCGGGCATCGACAGGCGGTTGATCTGAGTATTGACGCTCACCGTGATGTCGAAGCGAGCGAGCCGCTCGATCAACCCCATCGCAGCATCGAAAGATCCATCCACGCCACGCAGGAAATCATGCGTGTGACGGATTCCGTCGATCGACACCCCGACCCCCTGCAGCCCAGCATCGGCCGCAAGCTCAAGTTTATCGTCGGACATGTTACGGCCGCCGGTCTGGATCGAACAATCCATGCCGGCCGACCGGATGGCGCGAATGATGTCGATCCAGTCGCGCCGTAAATAGGTTTCACCACCGATCAACCCGACATCGCGGGCGCCGAGCGCCGCAATCTGCTCAACCAGATCGAGGCATTCGGCGGTGCTCAGTTCGTTTGTCCGGCGGCGGCCCGCGCGCGAACCGCAATGCATACAGCCCAGGTCGCACGCCGAAGTCAGTTCCCAGACGACGCTGACTGGCGTGCGTGCGCGCTGGTCATCATGGTCCAGGAAACGCCTCGGCAGCTCGGACGTCGCATGAGACACCGGATGGCCTTCCTGCGACCCTCCTATGACGCTGCGCGGATCGCCGCTTCCAGCCTGGCGATCGCCTTACCTAAATCACCCTGCTGCCGATGGAGCTCTTTGGCGTCCGTGAGCAGCGTTTTCATGTGATCGAGGTTTCCCGCGGTGATCGTCTCGCGGATCGCTGGATCGTAAACGGCGCGGCTGGCCCTGATTGGGCTACTTCCGGAAGGCTTTTCCATGTCAAAAATCCTCGTAGCTTCCGTTCATGTTAGTTAACAATGCTGACAAGGTCGAATACCATATCGTCCGGAATGGATATAACGTTTCTACAATGGAGCCCGATCCTGACTAGGGTTATTGACGCGAAAGAATGATCGGCTCATCAATGCATTGTTTCAACTAGAGTCGCTAACACGGGCCCATATATTATATCGTGCCCAGCGATGTTGAAGCGGAGCAAACACGCAACATAAGAGGATATCGACATGGATAAGCCAATTACGTTCGATGTTTCAACCAAGGTGACGAAATCACTGGAGAAATTGAGCGCGGACGGCCACAAGGTCGAAGTTGTCGGCCAGTTGAAGAATGGCCAGCTGCAGGTGAACTCCGGCGCGCTGGCCGAGCTGAGCCGCAAATTTCCCAATGCGCACATCTCCTTCGTCGCGGTGAACGCCCCATTCATGGGTAGTCGCACCTGACGGGGGACTGGTCTTGCGGGACACGGCGCGGGCCGTGTCCCGATCATTCGCGAGGGGACGAACATGGACGCTGTTGGCGACCTGACGATCCAAGCCATGGCGGAACTGGGCTTCGAGGCCACGCCGCTATTCTCCCAGGCCTTGCGGACCGCGGTGAGGGAGGTGAAGCCGTTATTCGGCACCTGGGAATATGGCGAGTTGTACCGTGAAGCCGCCGCCAATCCCGATTGGCTCGCAATTTCGCTGATCACCAACGCCGAGCGCGAGGGGGATGGTGCGACGCGCCTGTGGAGCCTGGCAGCGTCGACTCCGGATCCTCATCTCGCGACCGAGGTCCGCCAGCACGGCATCGACGAATCCATGCACTCGCTGGCCTATCTTCGGATGCTGGATTTCACCTTTCCGGGGAGCGTCGACGACGGTTTTCGCGCCGCGCTCGAGAATCTCTCACCCAAATTCGGCGCGAACGATCAGCCGTTCGCGGTCACCGGTTCTCCTTACTCCCACTCGATTACGGTCGATGACCTCATTCAGATGAACATCGCGGAGATCCGCACGCGTATTCACCACCTGCTGCAGCGCCCGATGCTGTTGGCGCATTGCCCCGAACGCCACCGCCCTCGCGTCCGGCCGATCCTTGACCGACTGTTACGCGACGAAACCCGGCATGTCGGCTATACGGCGCGTCTCATCGAACTTCACGCGATCGACCATCGCGACGAAGTCGAGGACCTCATGATCCGCCGGATGCGCGACTTCAACGAAATCACCGATGACGAACTCGATCACCGGATTTTCGACTAATTGCCCGGCGACGGAGCACCCTCCGCATCGTCCATATCGCAGTTGACCGTTCGTCGCTGGGCGCAAGCGAAAGCGATTGCGCCACGGCAATTCAGGGCCGCGGTGCGGACGTCGCTCATGATCGGATTGTCGCTGTTGCTGGATGCGCTCCGGCGGGAGTTTCCGGACGTCGTCAATGTCAAGGCTCGTACCGGCGGATATAGCCTGACGTTAGGCAAAGGTCCCATTATCGAGGCGTTGCTGACCGGTTCGCCATTGTTCCCGCCCATGCTTTTGGCGAGCTTTCCCACGGTGGATGGATCGACGCGCCAACTCGATCGCCCCGTCGTGGCGATACGCACCCTCACAGCGGCAGTTGCTTCGACGGGCGTGGACCTGACGCTCGGCCCGATGCAGGAATTGTTTCTCAACAGCATCGCAAACCTCACGCTCAACCGCCTGATCGGCCAGGCCCGCTTGCCCGATGCGGCCCCAGAGCCAGCCTGGCAGGGGCACGGCTACTTCCCGTTTCCCGCGCTTCGCTGCGGCCCCTCTGCTGATGACGTGAGCCAGTTCTGCAACCTGGTCGAACCGAAGGATCGCATCCTCTTCGCGCATTGCGAGGGTCTCATTCGGCACACATCCAGCGAATCGATACCGGCGAGTTGGGACGAAGAATGGAGTCCCGGTCAGAGAATGCCGCCGGGCGCTATCCCGCTTCATCCCTGGAACTTGAAGCGTAGCCGAACGATCAGGGATTTGATCGAAGGAGGCTGGCTGCGCGTGACGTCTTACGGTCTCATCGCCCAGCCGCTTGCGTCACAACGCACCTGCCGGATTCCTGATGGCGGCTACGATGTCAAACTTGCGCTGGACGCGACCCTGACCGGAGAGCGACGGTTGCTCTACGGCAACAATACCGCCAACGCACCGGTTGTCTCGGCGATCGCGGAACGCGCGCTGGACTATCTTGCCACACGCCTGAACTTCCAGACGGATATCGCCTCCTTTTCACACATGGTCCCGGGAGTCAGCCCGTTCCTGTCGTGTATCGTCCGCTCTCCACCGCGCATCGCGAACGGTGAATCTCTCCATCCGGCGATCGATCTTTGGACCGGCCGTTGCCGCGCGGCCTCGGTGTTCGGCATCGAGGGTCGCGATGCTGCGGAGGAGTTGATGGCAAAATATGCGCTGGCATTACTGGCGGGGCCGGTGCTGGCATGGGCCAATTACGGGTTCGGGTTCGAACCACATATCCAGAACGTTTTGATCCGCGTGCGTGGTCGAATGCCGTTCGGGATCACGCTACGCGACCTCGACGCCACGATCATCGATCCGGCGCGGCTGCCACCCGATTTGCTGAACGGCACGGCGGGGCTTTCCGAAAACGCTTGGCGTGCCATGCCGACGCCCCAACTAGGCAATCGGCGATTGGCCCACGCCCTCAACATCGGCCATCTGGCGATGGTCGCCAACGCCCTGCACCGGCAATTCGGCGCGCGCTACTCCAGGCTCGATGATGCAGTGCAAAGCGCATGGGCGGCGGTCGAGGCAATGGGCACAATGTCGGATAGAGTCTCGATAAGCGGCGTCCGCAACGCGACGTCGCGCGTGAAACGCAGCCTTTCGATGGCGGTAACCGGGAGCACCGCGATGCAATTCAGTTGAATGAGGACCATCCGGATTGTTGCGTCCATATCGAACAACATGAAGCAACATTCAGCGACGCACTTGAACTCCTTTATTTTTCAGAAGAATCTTTCGATCAGGTGTCACCAAACGTAGATGACAGCATCGATCTTCAGTTTCCGCGCGCGGGCGGGATGCTACGAGATGACGATGCGGACACCGCGCCTGTCGAGGTCGGCGACGAGCGCAATATCATCAAAAGCTCTGTCCGCAATCCGGCGGTCAAAAGTGATTAAGTCGATCAGCGGCGGCGGTCGTTTGCCCCTCGGCATCCGACTTACCACCTCCACCTTGACAGAAATTCTCGAGGTTCACCAACGGCTTGGTGCGCAAAGCAGCGATAGGTGCAATGATGGGCTGGCCAGGATCGCGACATCGAAGCGCTCCCGCGCGCGGTTACGCTCGACAATACGATAAATAACCATTTTCGACATGGCTTCCGCCGCCGCCGAATGGAGAGCTTAGGGCGGTGCCTGCGCCGCGGAGAAGCGCAGCTTCTTGGGCCCCTTGACGAGCAGCAATCCCCAAACATTGCCGTTCAGATGGATATCGCGCTTGATCCAGCAACCGATCGAACAGACCGGTGTGGAGGAGCGTGGCTACCTTACGGGGGCACCTTCTTGATTTTGGCCGGCCAGCGCCGTCTCGAAAGCCGCCCTGGATTCTGCGACCAGCGCCGAAAGGGCGGTTGGGTCGATGAAAGCGTCCGCCTTGCCGGCCTCGCGGCGCGCCTCCCGATCAAGCACGTCCGCCATTTCGGGATGGCTGGTCAGAAGAATGTCCGCCCGCATCGCCGCGAGCTTCGCGAACGTCGCACGATAATCCCTGACAATCCCAGGATAAGCGCGGTTCCCGACAAGGGTATTGCCAGCAACCGTGATGCTGCACAGGAACAGGACGCGGCGCGGCCGGCCACCGTCCCGGATCGTCATACTCCAGCTCGTGCAACCCGGCGTATGCCCCGGGGTGAGATGCGCCGTCAGCATCGTGCCACCGAGGCGGATCACCTGTCCGTCCCGAACGATCCCATCCACCCTCACCGGTGGAAATCGCCTGACGCCATAATTGGTGTCACCGCGGGGCAGGCCATGCTCAAGCGCCCATCGATCCCCGGCGCTGGCCAGGAAACGCGCTCCCGTAGCACGCTTGATCTGCGCCAGCGCCCCGACGTGATCGTCATGGGCGTGATCGCTGATCAGCAACCTGACATGGTGAAGCGGGACACCCAGGCTTTGGATATTGCGTTCGACCAGCGCAGCGTTCTCGGCGAGGGTCCCGTCCAGCAGAACCGCACCCTGCGTGGTGACGATGAGATAGGCCGCCAGGCCCTTCGTCCCGACATAATAGATGTCGCCCGCGATACGGAAAGGTTTGACCGGGGCAGACCATTCCGGCGGGTCAGTCGCCAGGGCCGGCGACGCAGCCACCGAGACCATGATCGCGGCAAGCATCTGGAGCCCCACGCGAAACCTGTAGCCGATTTTCATTCCGCAAGCCTCCCTGGCGCGCTCTCGGGGAGACTTGACCCCAAAAAACTGAGTGGAACAAAAGATCAAAATTTGGCCGGGGCATGAATAAATCTAGGGATCTGCGGGCTTTCGAGCCGTCCACCCGCATCTGCAGGTCATTGAACGACGCCCGCTAGGCGGCCAACGCCCGGCCGACCAGTTGAAAAAAGGCACGCCCGTCAGCACGGTGTGCGCCCGCCCATTCGGGATGCCACTGCACTGCCAGCACCGGCGCGCCATTGGGGCGGGCCGAAAAGGCCTCGATCAGCCCGTCTTCATCAGCGCGTGCTTCCACCGCCAGACCGCCGCCCAGTCGTTCGATACCCTGGCGATGCACCGAATTCACCGTCAGCCGCGCGACGCCGGTCGCGCCGGCGAGCATGCCGTCGGGGCTGAGCGTCACCATATGGTCGTGGGCGAACAGCGCTTCGAACGGAACCTCGTCGCCCAGATGGTGGCCCGTGAGATCACGGGTCAGGGTGCCACCGAACAGCACGTTCAGTTCCTGCAGGCCCCGACAGATCCCGAAGACCGGCCTGCCCGCTTCGATCATCCGACCGGCCAGTGCGAACGCAACCTCGTCGCGTTCCTCGTCAAGCGGCGTTTCGTCGGGCCAATGCCCGCCGTAACGCCGCGATGCGACATTGGATCTCGACCCGGTCAGCAACAAGCCGTCAAGCCGCTGCGCCAGCGCCGGGGCGTCAAGCACGTCGATCAGCGCAGGCACCAGCACCACCGTGGCGCCGGAGATCTGCGCGAGCGGCTGGATGAACCGGCTCGCCACGGCCTGCACCGGACGTTCAGCAATCTCGTTGCAGCAGAGCACACCGATCAGCGGCTTCATGAGTCACGCCCCCCAAATCGAGGGAGATCGGCGAAGCGCGAAAGGGCGCGCTCCCTGTCCCGGCTTTCGCACCGACCCGATCGCACCATATTCGGCGTGGAGGGCAGTTGGGCCTTCACGACAGCGGTCAGTCCGCCGGCTCGGGCTGTGGCACGGTGCGCAGATAGGGCGTGTGCTCGGTCCAGCCATCGGGGAATAGCGCGCGCGCCTCCTCGGTGCCGAGCGACGGCAGAATGATCACGTCGTCGCCCTGCTTCCAGTCGGCGGGCGTGGCGACCTTGCTTCGGTCGGTGAGCTGGAGACTGTCGATCGTGCGCAGAATCTCGTCGAAATTGCGCCCCGTCGAGGCCGGGTAGGTCAGCGTCAGCCGGACCCGCTTCGCCTGATCGATCACGAACACGCTGCGCACCGTGGCCGTGTCCGACGCATTGGGATGGATGAGCCCGAGAAGGTCGGCGATGCGACGGTCGACATCGGCGATCAGCGGGAAGTTGAGCGCCGTGCCTTGAGTCCGTTCGATATCCTTCGCCCACTCGATATGCCGGTCGACCGGATCGACCGACAGGCCGATCACCTTGACCCCGCGCTTGTCGAACTCTGGCTTGAGCCTGGCGACCGCGCCCAGTTCGGTGGTGCAGACCGGGGTGAAATCCTTGGGATGCGAGAAGAGCACGACCCAGTCGTTGCCAGCCCAGCGGTAGAAGTCGAGTGGCCCCTCAGTCGATTCCTGGGTGAAATTGGGGATGGTGTCGAAGAGCTTGAGGGACATGACTACGCCTCCGTTGCTTGGGGTTCAGGCCGGTACGAGACTTGTGTCCGCCTCCCCGCGGAACCGTTCCAGATCGAGGATGCCGGCGCGCTTCGCCACGATTGTGGGGACCAGCGCCTGGCCGGCGACGTTGACCGCGGTGCGGCCCATGTCGAGAATAGGATCGATCGCGAGCAACAGGCCCACCCCTTCAAGCGGCAGATGCAGCGTCGACAGAGTGAGGGTCAGCATCACCGTGGCGCCGGTGAGTCCGGCGGTGGCCGCCGAACCGATGACCGAAACGAACGCGATCAGTCCATAATCGGTGAGGCTCAGCGGCACCCCGTAAAACTGCGCAACGAAGATCGCCGAGATCGCCGGATAGATTGCCGCGCACCCGTCCATCTTGGTGGTGGCGCCAAGCGGCACCGCGAAGGCCGCATAGGCACGCGGCACGCCCAGCGCCTGTTCCGTCACTTCCTCCGTCATCGGCAGCGTGCCGACCGACGATCGCGAGACGAAACCCAGCTGGATCGCCGGCCATGCCCCGGCGAAGAAGCGCAGCGGGTTCAGGCCATTCACCGCCAGCAGGAGCGGATAGACGACCAGCAGGACGAGGCCGAGGCCGATATAGATCGCCGCCGCGAACGATCCGAGCGCTGACAGCGCGTCCCAGCCATAGCGGATGACCGCGTCGCCGATCAGCGCGGCGCTGCCGATCGGCGTCAGCGCGATCACCCAGCGCAGCAGGCGGCGGAAGATCGAGAGCGCGGAGGCATTGAACGCGAGGAAGCTTTCACCGGGCGCCCCCACCCGAACCGCCGCCGCGCCGATCGCGATGGCGGCAACGATGATCTGCAGGATGTTGAACGACAACGCGGTCTTCGCCAACCCCGCATCGATGCTGGTGGACGCCGACAGCCCCAGGAAATTCGCCGGCACGAGCCCCTTGAGGAAATCGAGCCAGGAACCGCTTCCCGATGGCGCCCTGGCTGAAGCTGCGTCGACGCCGGCATGAAGGCCAGGCTGAATCACCAGGCCGAGCACGATACCGATCAGCACCGCGATCAGCGCGGTCACCGCGAACCAGGCTAACGTCCGCGTGACCAGTCGGGCGGCATTCTCCAGATCCCGAAGCGCGGCGATCGACGCGACGATCGCGGTGAAGACCAGAGGCGGCACCAGCGCCTTGAGCAGCTGGACGAAAATCTGGCCGAGCGTGTGCAGCGTTTCGCCGATCCCGGCGGCGGCGGCGCCACTCACGCCAGCACGAACGATCAGGCCAAGTGCCAGCCCGGCTGCCATGCCCAACAGCACCTGCCCGCCAAAACCCAGCCGGCCATTGCCGCCAGCGCCAGACCTATCACCTCTTGCCGTCTCAGACACGATACTCAACCGACCAATTACAGGGACCGGGCTCACGATATCCCACTAGATTAGTAGATAAACAAATAAATGCTTCGGCGACGCGAGATGAAGGTTGTTCCACCGCTCCCGTCGTGCACGAGGCCAGCCCGCCTTGTGCGTTCAATGCCCGCGGCACGGCCCGGCCAGGACCAGCACGGGCTCGGCCGTGGTCGCGCTCGCCTCCTCGGTCGGCAGGAAATCGGGCACTGAGAGATAGCGCTCGCCTGTGTCATAGGCGAAGCCCAGAATGCGCGTGCCAGCGAGTTCGGGAAGCTTGCGGGCGATGGCGGCGAGGGTCGCCCCCGAGCTCAGCCCAACGAGGAGCCCTTCCTCACGCGCCGCCCGGCGCGCGAATATCCGCGCCTCGTCGGCGCTCACCTGGATTACCCCGTCGAGCATGTCGGCATGGAGATTGGTGGGAATGAAGCCCGCGCCGATGCCCTGGATGGGGTGAGCGCCCGGCCGTCCGCCCGAGATTACCGGCGAGAGCTCGGGCTCGACGGCGAAGACCTGCAGGCCCTGCCATTCCATCTTCAGCGTCTCGGCAAGCGCTGTGATGTGGCCACCGGTGCCGACGCCGGTGATGATCGCGTCGACCGGGTCGTCCCGGAAATCGGCGAAGACCTCCTGCGCGGTAGTATGGACATGCGCATCGATATTGGCGGGATTGTCGAACTGCTGGGGCATCCAGGCCCCGGGCGTCTCGCGCACCAGTTCGAACGCGCGCTCGATGGCGCCCTTCATCCCCTTTTCGCGCGGCGTGAGATCGAAGGTCGCGCCATAGGCCAGCATCAGCCGGCGCCGTTCAAGCGACATGCTCTCGGGCATGACAAGGGTAAGCCGATAGCCCTTGACCGCGGCAACCAGCGCCAGGCCGACCCCGGTATTGCCGCTGGTCGGCTCGATAATCGTGCCTCCCGGACGCAGAAGCCCCTTGCGCTCGGCGGCCTCGATCATCGCCAGCGCGATGCGGTCCTTCATCGAGCCCCCCGGGTTCGAGCGCTCGGACTTGATCCACACTTCAGCGTCCGGGAACAATCGCTGCAGCCTGACATGCGGCGTGTTCCCGATGGTTTCGAGGATGCTGTTGGCCTTCATATGCGACTCCACTGATCGGGCCGAGCTTATATCCTATCGAATTGATGGACAATAGATCATGACGTCGTGATCGCGACGCCGGGGACGGGCCGATCCGCCCTGATAGTTTTTGCTCAGCCCTCCGAAGCGGAACTCGGGTTGCCCGCTTTAATCTCTACTAGAATGATAGAGATAAGGGAGGCACACACATATGCGTATCAAGAAAGTCCGGTTTATCGCCCTAGCGGCAACCGCATTCACCGCACTCGTAGCGGCTCCGGCATGGGCGGAGGACCCAGGGCCGGATCCGGCTTCCGGAGATCACGCGGCCAAGGATCCGGCTGCCGACGACGCGGCCGTCGACGATCCCGCGGCCGAGCCGCAGAGCCGCGACAATGCAGAAATCCTGGTCACGGCACGCCGTCGCGAGGAACGCCTGCAGGACGTGCCGGTGGCAATCACGGCGGTTTCGGGGAGCGCGCTCGCCGAGCAGCATCTCTACCGCGTCGCCGATTTCGCGGCCAAGCTGCCCAACTTCGCTGCCGTCCAGCAGAACACCCGGGTCTCGGGGCTCTATGTCCGCGGGCTCGGCGGCAACGCCAACAATGACGGCGCGGAATCGGGCGTCGGCCTGATCGTCGACAATGTCTTCTTCACTCATGTCGGATTCAGCTGGCTCGACTTTATCGACCTCGACCATATCGAGCTGGTGCGCGGGCCTCAGGGCACGCTGCTCGGCAAGAACACGACGATCGGCGCGCTGATCGTCACCACCAAGCGGCCGAGCTTCGATCCAGAGCTCAATCTCGAAGCCGGATACGGCAACCAGAATCGCTTCCAGGTACGCGCCAACGCCACGGGCCCGCTGATCGGCGATACCCTCGCCTATCGCGCGACCTTCTATGTCGACCGCTCGGACGGCTGGGCGAAAAACGCCTATGACGGGCAGAAATATCTGGACGTCAACCGCTGGGCCGCGCGCGGCCAGTTGCTTTTCCAGAGCGGCGCGGTCACCAGCCGGCTGATCGCCGAGCATTACGAGACCAGCGAATACAACAACTACTACCCGTCCTTCGCCGACGCGACGACCTTCGCCAACGGCACCGTCCGCACGGGTGCGTGGCAGAACAAGCTCCAGTCGATCTTCGGCTATACGCCCAGCTACAAGGGCAGCCAGAACGCCAACCTCAACACGCAGGATCGGATCAGCAGCAAGGTCAACGGCGCCTCCAACGAACTGACGATCGATCTGGGCGGGCCGACGCTGACCTCGGTGACCGCGTGGCGCCAGCTTCGCTTCCGGCCAAAAAACGACAGCGACGGAACTCCCTTCTCGATCCTGCGTGCCGGCTACGACGTCGATGTCGACCAATATTCACAGGAGATCAGGCTCGCGAGCCGGACTGGCGGTGCCCTTGACTGGCAAGCCGGCGGCTATTTCCTGCGCGAGGATCTGGTCAGCAACAACCGCTCAATCTTCCAGTCGGACTCGACCAGATATTTCCTGACCGGCGCGCTGCCGCCGGCGGCGCTCTCGCCCGCGATCCTCGACGGCGTCGAGTATGACCAGTACGGCAAGCTCCAGGTGACGAGCGGTGCCGCGTTCGGCCAGGCAACCTGGCATCTGACCGACCGGCTCGCCCTGACCGGGGGCGTGCGTTTCACCCGCGAAACCAAAAAGGCATCGAACACCCCGACCGTGTTCGGCGGCGCCACCCTGCCCGCGCAGCTCGCCCCGGCGCGCGCCGCGATCATCAACGCCTTTGGCGGCCTGATCGGGGTCGCCGGCAAGCGCACCACCGACAGCTGGTCCTGGCTCATCAACCCGTCGTTCAAGCTATCCGACAACGTGCTGCTCTACGCCTCGGTCAGCTATGGCGAGAAATCGGGCGCGGCGAATCTCGGCGCGACGGGAGACAAGCCGCTCATCATCGATCCCGAAAAGTCGACCGACTATGAGGCGGGCATCAAGACGACGTTGGCCGGCGGCCGCGCGACGCTCAACCTCAATTTCTACTGGAACGACATCAGGGATTTCCAGGCGACCCAGATCGATCCCACCAAGCTGACGCTCGGCAATTTCCTGGGCAACGCCGCGCGTGTCCGCCTGCGCGGCGTCGAGCTCGAAGCCTCGGCGCGGCTCGGCAGCGGCTTCTCGCTGTCGGCCAATGGCTCGTATAACGACGCGACCTTCCGTTCGTACAAGAACGCGCCTGTTCCGATCGAATTCACCTACCCGGGTGGCCCGACCTCGATCGATCTTTCCGGAACGCGCGTGCCCGGCTCGTCCAAATGGACCGGGCAGGTCAGCCTCGACTATGACGCGCCGGTCTCGGAAAAATACAATCTCATCGGCTATGCCAACCAGACCTATCGCAGCGAAACCAACCTGCTCGCTGCCTCGGCCTATGGATATCAGCAGGGCTATGGGGTGACCAATGCCGGCATCGGCATCCGCACCAGCGACAGCCGCTACTCGCTGCAGATCTGGGGCCGCAACCTGTTCGACAAGCGTTATGGAGTGGGGATCGGCCCGGCGACCGCGGTTTCGCCCTTCGTCAGGGTTCTCGGCGATCCGCGTACCTTCGGCGCCACCGCCCGGGCGCGCTTCTGACCATGGCACGCGACCGGCAGATGCGGCTTGGGGCCTTTCTGATGGGTGTCGGGCATCATGTCTCGGCCTGGCTGCACCCGTCGGCGAACCCTCGCGCGCTCACCGACCTCCGCCACTATGTGCATCTCGCGCGGGTGGCGGAGAAGGCGAAGTTCGACGCGATCTTCTTCGCCGACAATGTCGCGATGTTCGGCCCACCGTCCGAACTTTCCGCCCGGGGTGCGCCGGTCTATTATTTCGATCCGTTGACGCTGCTGGCGGCGCTGGCGCCGCAAACCGACCGGATCGGGCTCGTCGCCACCGTGTCCGCAACCTATCTTCCGCCCTACCATCTCGCGCGCAAATTCTCGACGCTCGATCATCTGAGCGGTGGCCGCGCGGGGTGGAATTGCGTGACCTCGGCCTCAGACGCGGAGGCGCGCAATTTCGGCCTCGATCATCAATATGAACATGCCCACCGCTATGAGCGCGCCGGCGAATATCTTGATGTCGTAAAGGCATTATGGGGCAGCTGGGAGGATGGCGCGCTGCTCGCCGATCGCGAGCACGGACGCTATTTCGATCCCGGCCGTGTCCACCCGATCAAGCATGACGGCCGCTTCTTCAAGGTCGAGGGACCGTTGCAGCTTGATCGAACCCCGCAGGGTCACCCGGTGATCGTCCAGGCCGGCTCTTCCGATGACGGCATCGCGCTTGCCGCCGCCACGGCCGAACTGGTCTTTACCGCGCAACAAGCGCGAGACGACGCGATCGCCTTTCGTGAACGGCTGCGCAACGCGGCCGTCGCCAATGGCCGGGAGGCCGATGATGTGCTCGTCCTCCCCGGCATCATGCCGTTCGTCGCCAGGACGCGGGAAGAAGCACTACGGCTTCACGACGAGCTTCAGGACCTGGTCGATCCGCGGATCGGTCTGGGCCTGGCATCGGGCCTGATGGGGATCGACCTGTCCCAATATCCGCTCGACGGCCCCCTGCCCGGCCCGGCCGTCACCCAGGGCTACCAAAGCCGCCAGAAGCTCTTCATCGATACCGCGCGGGCGGACGGCCTGACCATTCGCCAGCTTGTCGCCCGCGTCGTCACCGCGCGCGGGCACAAGACGATTGTCGGCACGCCAGTCGAGGTGGCCGATCTGCTCGAGGACTGGTTCGTCGGCGGTGCCGCCGACGGTTTCAACATCATGGGACCCACCCTGCCGCAGGGCCTGGAAGTCTTTGCCGAACTGGTCGTGCCGGAACTGCAGCGCCGGGGTCTGTTCCGTACCGACTATGCCGGCACGACGCTGCGCGAACATCTCGAGCTGCCGATCCCCCGAACCCCGGCCTTTGCCACCGCCACCAAATGACGTCCCGAGGAGGAGACCCGCAATGACCGTCTCTACAAATTCCAGCGCCTGTCAGAACACGCCGCATCCCGAGCCCCTGCCGGAGACCGCACGATGATCACCCGCCGTGAATCCCTCGCGCTACTCGGTGGCACCGCCGCCGCTCTCGCGCTTACCGGTTGCACGAACAAGCCTGCCCGCAAGGACGTGATCTTCGCCACGCAGAAGAACGGCGTCCCCTTCCTTGCCCAGACGCGCGGCGAATTCGCCGCGCGTCTCGAAAAGCGCGGCATCGGCCCGGTCAAATGGGTCGAGTTCGCGTCGGGACCGCCGCTGATCGAGGCGATCCGCGCTGGCGCGGTCGATATCGGCCTCGTCGGCAATACACCGGTGGTCTACGCCCAGTCCGCGGGAACTGACCTGTTCTATGTCGCCGCGCAGAGCGTGCCCGGGCTGGTCGGCAGCGGCTTGCTCGTCCCGGCCAGGTCGAACGTCACCACGCTCGCTCAGCTCAAGGGCAAGCGGATTGCCTATACCAAGGGGTCCTCGTCGGAGTTCGAACTGGCGGCAGCGCTGAGACAGGTCGGCCTTGGCCTCGGCGACATCATCGTCGCCAATCTGGCGCCCGGCGACGCGCAGACCGCGCTTGCCAATGGCTCGGTCGATGCGTGGGCGATCTGGGATCCCTTCTTCACCCTCGCCCAGGTCCGTGGCGGCGCGCGCGAGGTACCGCTGCCCATATCGGACATCAACACCGTCGCCTTCTATGTCGCCTCGGGCGCGTTCGTACGCGAGCGCGCCGAGATATTGCAAACGACGCTCGACGAGCTGAGGACCGAGGCGGCCTGGGGCAATGCCCATCGCACCTATTATCGCGACCAGGTGGCCAAGGCGACGCGGCTGCCGCCGCAGGTGCTCGACGGGATGCTGGCGCGCTACAAGGATTTCCTGTTCGCCGTCGATCCCGTCACGCCGGCCATCATCGCCAACCAGCAGAAGGTCTCCGACTATCTGTTCGAGACGCGCGTGATCCCGAAAAAGGTCGACGCATCCAAGGCAGCCTGGACCGACTGGAAACCCGTGACATGACCCGCGCCGCCGGCTGGAAAGACAGCCCGTTCGTCGCGGCGATCGTGCCGGTCGGGCTGCTCGCAATCTGGCAGCTCGCATCGACCGCGGGATTGCTGCCCTCGCAGATCCTGCCGGCACCCACCGCGGTAGTGAAAGCGGGCGCGGAACTGATCGCTGATGGAGAGTTGATCCATCATCTGGCGGTGAGCACCGGGCGGGCGCTGACCGGGCTCGCCATCGGCGGGTCGATCAGCTTCCTGCTCAGCCTGCTCTGCGGCCTTTCGCCCTTCGCGCGCCGGCTGCTAGATCCCACCTTGCAGATGGTGCGCACCATTCCCCATCTCGCGCTTCTGCCGCTGGTCATCCTGTGGTTCGGCATCGGCGAGCAGGCCAAGATCCTGCTCGTCGCCTGGGGCATCTTCTTCCCGATCTATCTCAACACCTATCACGGTGTGGTCTCGGTCGACCCGCAGCTGATCGAGATGGGCCGAATCTACGGCATGGACCGCTGGACGTTGTTCCGCCGCGTGATCTTCCCCGGCGCGCTGCCCTCGATCCTGGTCGGCCTGCGGTACGGACTCGGCATCATGTGGCTGACCCTGATCGTCGCCGAGACGATCGCCGCCAATTCGGGGATCGGCTATCTGGCGATCCAAGCGCGCGAGTTCAGCCAGACCGACATCATCGTGCTCGCGATCTTCGTCTATGCCGCGCTCGGCAAGCTCGCCGACAGCCTGACCCGCGCGCTCGAACACCGGCTGCTCAGCTGGAATCCTGCTTATGCAAAGGCCTGATTCATGAACCTTCCCGCGCTTCGCCTCGTCGAGCAGGCCGACCGCCCGGATGCCGGTGCATCCGTCGTCGTCCGCGAGCTATCGGTCGCCTTCGGGGCGAACCAGGTGCTCGACCGGCTGAGCCTGTCGATCGCGCCGGGCGAGTTCGTCGCTATCGTGGGCAGGTCGGGTTGCGGCAAGAGCACCCTGTTGCGGGCGATCATGGGTCTGGTGCCGGCCGGCGGGGGCAGCATTGAGGTCGACCGTGCAGCGGCCCGCCTGGTATTCCAGGAGCCACGGCTGTTGCCCTGGGCCACGGTTCGGGACAATGTCGCTGTCGGCGCTCCGGCCGGGCTCGACCGTGCCGAGCGCGATCGGCTGATCGACGCCCGGCTCGCCGAGGTGGGCCTTGCCGACAAGGCGGAGGAATGGCCCGGCACGCTCTCCGGCGGCCAGCGCCAGCGCGTCGCGCTCGCCCGCGCCTTGATCAGCCGCCCTCGTCTGCTCGCGCTCGACGAACCGCTTGGCGCGCTCGACGCCCTGACCAGGATCGAGATGCAGGCGCTGGTCGAAACGGTCTGGAACAGCGAAGGCTTCTCCGCATTGCTCGTCACCCATGACGTCGCGGAAGCAGTCGCGCTGGCCGACCGGGTCGTCGTGCTTGAGGCCGGCAGGGTCGCGCTCGACCTGTCGATTTCGCTCGCCCGCCCGCGCCGCCACGGCGATGCCGAGCTGGCGGCGCTCGAGGGACTGATCCTCGACCGCCTGCTCGGCCATTGAGCCGCTTCAGGTGAAGCGGCCGGCGGGGATCGCCTCCCTCACCTTGCCCATGCCCTGGTCTGCCGAGGGTGGCGCGAAATAGGGCCTGAGCGACGGCAGCGTCGCACCGCGGCGATGCGGCAGGTTGAGCTTCGGGAAAAGCAGTTCCGCGACCCGATAGGCTTCCTCGAGATGCGGATAGCCAGACCCGATGATCGTATCCACGCCGATATCGGCATATTCCTGCAGCCGCTCCGCTATCGTTTCGGGATCGCCGACGAGCGCGGTGCCCGCGCCGGTCCGTACCAGCCCGATCCCGGCCCAGAGATTGGGCGCGATCTCGAGGTTGGCGCGGCTGCCCTTGTGCAGTGCCTGCATGCGCGCCTGACCGACCGAGTCGCTGCCCTTGGTGAGATAGCCCTGGAACTGGACGATCTGCTCATCGGTCACGTAGCGGATGAGATCGCTGGCGGCATCCCAGGCCTCGGCCTCGGTCTCTCGTACGATGAAGTGAATGCGCAGACCGAAGCGGATCGTGCGCCCCCGTCGCGCCGCCCGCTCGCGGACGTCGTCGATGATCTCCTTGAGTTGCGAAGGCGGCTCACCCCAGGCCAGATAGACGTCGACATGCTCGGCAGCGATCTCGCGCGCGATCTCCGAAGAGCCGCCGAACCAGATCGGCGCGTGCGGCTCCTGCACGAAAGGAAAGATCAGCCGGCCATTCTCGATGGAGAGATACTCCCCCTTCTGGCTCACGGTCTCGCCGCGCGCGAGCTTGCGCCAGATGTCGAGAAACTCGGCGGTCTGTTCGTAGCGCTGGGTATGATCAAGGAAGATGCCATCCTGCGCGAGCGCTTGCGGACTGCCGCCCGTCACGACGTTCAGCAACGCACGCCCGTTCGACAGCCGGTCGAGCGCCGCCGCCTGGCGCACCGCCTCGGCGGGTGCGGTAAGCCCGGGACGAAGCGCAACCAGCAGCCTGAGATTCTCGGTGAAGGGCGCGATGGAAGCGGCGCTGATCCATGCATCGGCGCACATCGCACCGGTCGGCATCAGCACACCATAATAGCCGAGCCGGTCGGCCGCCACCGCCACCTGGCGCAGATAGTCCGGATCGGGCGTCCGTTCGCCCTCGGGCCAGGCGAGCCGGCGATTGTCGCCGCCCGACGGTATGAACCACAGGAAATCCAGCGGGCTGCGATCCGCCGCCCCCGACCCGATGAAACCCGACATTTCCAAAACTCCCGCGCTCGTTTCCGTGGAGCACAGGCAAGCGCTTCCGCGCCGTGCCGGCAAAGCAGGATTAATTGTCTATCGATTAAGTAGAGTTAAGTCCCTCGGGCAAAGGCTGGGCCAGCGTGACGGCGTCCAGGATTCGTGCCGTTTCGTCGCGCAGATGGAGCATCAGATGGTGCAGGCGACATTCCGCCTCGGTGACGCAATTGTCGCACCGTTCGTAACGGAAGCGGCTCGCACATGGCACAAGCGCGAGCGAGCCATGCGTCATCCGCACCAGATCGCCGATGCGGACCTGCGCCGGATCGACCGCGAGCATATACCCACCGTCGCGGCCACGCTGCGAAGCGACCAGGCCTTCGCGGTTCATCTCCGAAAGGATGACGGTCAGGAACTTCGCCGGGATATTCTGCTTCGCCACGATCTCGGCCAGCGGCACCGGACCCTGTCCATGCCGGTCGGCGAGATGCTGGAGCGCACGGATGGTATAGCGGGTCTTCTGCGAAAGCATGGGCGCGCTCTATGCGCGACTGGCCCGGTTCTTTCAATCGACCCGAGTTCGCGACAAGGAATGCCGGGTGAAACGAGCTACATCCCCTCCCGGCTGCCATAGCCCTGTCGGCGACGATCCTCAGGCCTCCGGGAGGATCGTCGGCCGCGTGTTGGGATAGATTTGCTCGACCCGCGGCTCGCCGGCACCGGGTCGATGCATGTCATAGGCGTTGACCGGCTGGGACCGGTTCACCCAGAGCGCGTAATAGAGATGGTCCGCGCGAGGATCTTCAGTGTTCGGATGAAGCAGGATCGTCAGACCCAGGCTGTTGAGCTGGAGCCAGGGGACGATCACCGGCAGCAGATCATTGGTAAAGCCGAAATAGAAGGACGGGGTCACATGGGGGCCGCGCGGGGCCAGGTTCCAGTTGCCCAGCTCGACGGAGAACCGGTCCGCGACCCATTTCCGGATCAGCGCCGCCTTCTCGTGCGTGTCCTCGTCGAAATAGATATGGGCGTGATAGCTCTCGATCTCGGTATGACGGCGCGGCTTGACGGGCAGCACCTGCTCGCCCGGACGCACCGAGACCGGTCGCGGTGTCGGCTCCTTATAGGTTTCATATCCCCACGGGCTGATGCCCGGCCTGGCCGAAAGTGGCGAGGCGGCAGGCGCAGGAGCGGTCTGGGCCAGTACGGTAGCCGGAAGACCGAGCGCGCCCAGCGCCGCGGCGCCGCCCGCGAGCAGCGCCCGGCGATCCGGCGAGACCAAGTCGGCCCACATCTGGTCGTCCCGCTCATTGAAGAAATTGGGTTCGGTCACCTGTTCCCTTTCGCTAGATCAACCCGCGCGGCGCATCCGGGTCCGCCTCCTCGACCACATGGCCGGTCGGCACCGCCGAGGCGTTCGTTCGCTCACGCTCGGCAAAGGCCTGGTGGATGACGCTGCCTGGAGGGACATATTCGGTCAGCCAGACATTGCCGCCGATCACCGCGCCAGCGCCCACCGTGACGCGACCCAGGATCGTCGCGCCCGCATAGATCACCACGTCATCCTCGACGATCGGGTGCCGCGGCATGCCCTTGATCAGCGACCCGTCCTTCTCCGACGGAAAGCTGCGCGCGCCCAGCGTCACCGCCTGATAAATCCGGACTCGATTCCCCACGATCGCCGTCTCGCCGATCACGACGCCGCTGCCATGGTCGATGAAGAAGCTGTGGCCGATGCTGGCACCGGGATGGATGTCGATGCCGGTCAGCGAATGGGCGATCTCGGCGATGATTCGGGCGACCAGCGGCGCGCCCAGCGAGTACAGGCTGTGCGCAAGACGATAATGGATGACTGCCTGGATGCAGGGATAGCAGATGAGCACCTCGTCAACGCTGCGCGCAGCCGGATCGCCGGCATAAGCAGCCTCGACATCGGTATCGAGCAGACGACGGATGCCCGGCAGCTCGTGGGCGAACGCGCCGACGATCCGCCCGGCGCCATGATCCGTTTCAAGGCCCTGCTCCACCTGATGATAGCCAAGCTCCAGCCGCACCTGATCTCGCAAGGCCACCAGCGCCCGGTCCAGCGTCTCGAGAACATAGTCGGCTTCATTGTCAGCCTGCACCGAGCTGGGGCCAAGCCGCAGGGGAAAGAGCGCGCCGGACAGGTCGGCCAAAATCGCCTCTAGCTTTCGCCGGGACGGAAAGCCTGCCTGGCCATGCTCGGCGTGCCGGCGATACTCGGCGCGCCAATCCTCCCTCGCCCGAAACAGATCGCCCGCTATCTCAGCCAGGTTCCAGTCGCCAGTCATCGGCCCGATACAGCCCCTTGCTCCGGCCGGGCCGGTCGATGGCCAAGCCCGGCTTCCTGTGGTCGAGGGAAGCCCCCGGCCCTCGAAGATATCAAAACTCTACTCATTCGATAGAGATAACAGCTACGCCGGATGAAAGGGGAACTTGCTTACCGGCCAGCGCACGCCGGACTATCAGTTTCGCGGGCCCGGCGCGTGATCTGCCGATCTGTATTCGCCCGCCGACGCGGCGTCCGCGTTCGGCATCCCGATCGCGAGGCCGCTAATGACCCTGGCTGACATCCACCCGCTCTATTCGCTTGCCGGCGTGTTCGTCGGCCTGCTTGTCGGCATGACCGGCGTTGGCGGCGGATCGCTGATGACGCCGCTGCTCGTGCTCGCCTTCGGCTTCCACCCGGCGACGGCGGTCGGCACTGATCTGCTCTACGCGTCGGCGACCAAATCGGTGGGCACGCTCGTCCACGGTGCCGGCGGCACGGTCGACTGGAAGGTCGTTCGCCGCCTGGCCCTGGGAAGCGTGCCGGCGACGGTGATAACCCTGCTGGTCCTGTCCAGGATCGGCACCCATTTCGACGGAACCAACAGGGTCATTACCGTCACGCTCGGTATCGCCCTGCTCGCGACCGCGATCGCAATCCTCTTCCGCGGCCCCATCGTCGCCTATTTCGCGCGGACATTTCCGCCCAGGCCAGAGCGTCAGGTGCTGTCGCTGACCGTCATGCTGGGTGCGGTCCTGGGCGTTCTTGTCTCGCTCTCCTCGGTGGGGGCCGGTGCGCTCGGCATGACCGTGCTTCTCATCCTCTATCCGACCCTGCCGACCAATCGGCTCGTCGGGTCGGATATCGCTCATGCCGTCCCGCTCACCCTGATCGCGGGCACGGGCCATTGGATGATGGGATCGGTCGATTTCGGGCTGCTGGGATCCCTGCTGATCGGCTCGGTGCCGGGAATCATCGTCGGCAGCCTCGTCGCCACCCGTGTGCCCGATCGCGTGCTGCGGCCCGTCCTCGCCGGCACGCTCGCCGTCGTCGGCGGCAAGCTCTTCTTTTGAGCCTCCATCCGAAGAGCGATCCAGCGGTGATCGACAACCCGGGCAGCCTGTCTTCCATCGCTACCGCAGGCATGCGCTGCGTGCCGGGCGGTGTCTTCTCGATGGGTTCGGAGCGCTTCTATCCGGAAGAGGCGCCCGTGCGCCAGGTCCGGGTGGAGACCTTCTGGATCGATGAGACGCCAGTCACCAACGACCAGTTCGGTCGCTTCGTCGCTGAGACGGGCCATGTCACGCTTGCGGAAATCGCACCCGATCCAGCCGATTATCCCGGGCTGCTGCCCGAGCTTGCCCAGGCCGGATCGCTGGTGTTCGAGAAGACGGAGGGGCCAGTGTCGCTGACCGACGTCACCCAATGGTGGCTGTTCCTGTTCGGCGCCGACTGGCGCCACCCCACCGGCCCGGAAAGCGCCATCGAGGGTATCGGTGACCATCCCGTCGTTCATATCGCCTATGCTGACGCACTCGCCTACGCCATATGGGCCGGCAAGGACCTCCCGACCGAGGCGGAATGGGAATTCGCCGCGCGCGGCGGGCTGGAGAATGCCGATTATGCCTGGGGCAACGAGCTTGCGCCGGGCCGCGCGGTGCTCGCCAACTACTGGCAGGGCGACTTCCCTCACGCAAACAGCCTGCTCGACGGATGGGAGCGGACATCGCCGGTCCGACACTATCCCGCGAACGGATATGGTCTCCACGACATGATCGGCAATGTCTGGGAATGGACGCGCGACTGGTGGATGCTACATGGCGAAGCCCCCAGGCAGGGCTGCTGCATCCCCGCCAACCCGCGCGGCGGCGGCGAGGCCGGCAGC
This sequence comes from Sphingomonas sp. QA11, assembly GCF_028473665.1. Classification (GTDB taxonomy): domain Bacteria; phylum Pseudomonadota; class Alphaproteobacteria; order Sphingomonadales; family Sphingomonadaceae; genus Sphingomonas; species Sphingomonas phytovorans. The sequence continues at coordinate 2,892,810 of NZ_CP098774.1, forward strand.
CGCGATCCGGCCGCGCCCGACTTCAGCACCGGCCGCAAGGTGCTGAAGGGCGGCTCGCACCTCTGCGCTGAAAGCTATTGCCAACGCTATCGACCGGCGGCGCGCCATCCGCAGCCGATCGATACCTCGACCAGCCATGTCGGCTTCCGCTGCGTAATTCGCGGCCACAGCCTTCCGGCGTGAAGGGCCGGCAACGACCGGCCCTCCCCCCTTCTACTTCAGAAGCAGGCGAACCTCGCCCAGCGGCTGGGAATAGCGTGCCCGGCCGGCGGCATCGGCGCTCGCCTGCGATCCGCGATCCAGGCCGATGTCGAAGCCTTCGGAATAGGCTCCGGCCGCGCTCGAGAATTTGCCGATCGGACCGGAGGCGACCTGTCTTCCATTCACGAAGAGCGTCACCGTTCCCGGCACCGTCGGGTTGAGCAGCGCCCCCTTGGCCGGATGATCGGGCACATATTCATAGGCGACCGTTGTCGCCCCGCTGGGCAACGCGTCGCTCGAGACGACAGTCTGGCGATCCTGCCCATAGGCATTGTTCTCGAACACCAGCCGCCCCTGCCTCACATACAGCGCGAACCCGCCAAGCTGGCCGCCCTCCGCAAGCAGGACGCCGCTGCCCGTCGCGGCGTCACCCCTGATGTCGACTTCGAAGCGATGCGCCCGCCCGGAAAGATCGGGCAGCGCATTGCGCGGCAGCTGGCCGATATCCGACTTGAAGACAAAGCGCTTCGCGGCGGGATCGAAGATCGTCGGCGCGCCGATCGGGGCGGGCAGCAGCGGAAAGACGCCGTTGCGCACGCCCTCCTTCTCGAATTCCGCCTTGAGCTCGGCGAGCCTGGCCGGTTCCTTTGCCGCGAGATCGTTCGCTTCGCTGAAGTCCTGATCGACGTGATAGAGTTCCCAACGATCAGTCTCCGGATCGCTCGTGTAGACGCTGAGCCCCGATTCGATCAGTTTCCACGGCAGATACGGCCGGCGTGCCGCCGCCACCCAGCCGTCGCGATAGATCGCACGGTTGCCGAAGATCTCGAAATATTGCTCGCGATGCGCTTCGGGCGCGGCCGGGTTGGTAAAGGTCGGCACCAGGCTGCGCCCCTCGAACGGGATCTGCTTCACGCCATCGATCGTGTCGGGGAAAGCGATGCCGGCCGCATCGAGAATCGTTGGAGCGATGTCGTTGACATGGCCGAACTGACCACGCACCGCACCATCGGCATTGGTGTGCCCGGGCCAGGACACGATCAGCGGGTTGCGCGTCCCGCCGAAATGCGAGGCGACCTGCTTCATCCACTGGAAGGGCGCGGTGGTCGCCCAGCCCCAGCCTGCCGCATAGTGATTGGCGACCTCCGGCCCGCCGAACTTGTCGAGCTGGGCAAGCTGCGAAGCCGCCCCCACCTGCCCGCCGGTGCCGGAAGCTGCCTCGTTGGCGAGCGATCCGTCGAGTCCGCCTTCGGCACTGCCGCCATTGTCGCCGACGATGTAGAAGATCAGCGTGTTCTCGCCGCCCGGCCGGCTGCGGATCTCGTGGATCAGGCGGCCGACCTCATGGTCGGTATGTTCGAGAAAGGCCGAATAGACCTCCATCTGCCGCGCATAGAGCTTCTTCTGGTCGGGTGTGAGACTGTCCCAGGCCGGCAGCCCGTCGGGACGTGGCGTCAGTTGGGTGTTGGCCGGGATCACGCCGAGGCGCTTTTGCCGGACAAAGGCCTCTTCGCGATATCTGTCCCACCCGCCGTCGAACCGGCCCTTGTTCCGGGCGATCCATTCCGCGGGAACATGATGCGGCTGATGCACCGCGCCCGTCGCGAAATAGAGGAAATAGGGCTTGGCCCCGGCGAGGGCGTCATGCTCGTCGACCCAGCGGACCGCATGGTCGACGAGATCGACCGTCAGGTGATAGCCGGGCGAGGCCTTGTTGGGTGACTCCACCGGCGTGGTGTTGTCGTACAGGTGCGGCTCCCACTGATTGTCCTCGCCGTTGAGGAAGCCGTAGAAATGGTCGAAACCAAGACCGGTCGGCCAGTGCGTGAACGGTCCGGCCGAGGAAATCTCCCATTGCGGGGTGTTGTGCCATTTGCCGAAGGCTGCGGTGCTATAGCCATTGTCATGCAGGATGCGGGCGACCGACGCTGTCTCCTTCTTCCAGATCGTGTTGTACGCCGGGAAGCCTGCTGCGATGTCCTGCAGATTGCCGAAGCCCACCTGATGCTGATTGCGCCCCGTCAGCAGCGCGGCGCGTGTCGGCGAACAGATCGCGGTGGTGTTGAAGCGGTTGTAGCGCACGCCGTCGGCCGCGAGGGCGTCGAGATTGGGCGTGCGGGCCAAGCCGCCAAAGGTCGAGGTGGCCGCGAAACCGACATCGTCGAGAAGGATGACGACGACGTTCGGGGCGGACTTCGGCGCCTCGGCCTGTTTGGGGAATGCGGCGACCGATCGGGCACGGGTAAGGCCGATCTTGCCGCTGAACCCCTCCGATCCGCCGGGCGCCGATTGTGCTTGCGCCGCAAGGGGCACCGAGAGCGAAAGAGTCGATACGGACAGCAATAACAATGTGCGACGCAATATGGTCATGGGGCCCCTCCAGTCGGAAGCCGCCATACTCTATCATATTAGTAGAGAATAAACGTAGCATTCCCTTGGGCGACTCAATTTCAGCTTTCCGGCCCCTTCCCCCTGCGACACACCCCGCAGGCAGAACGCGCGCGTCAGTTTGATGTCGGTCGAAAAGGAAGCGGCGCTGCTATCAGTCTCATCGCCGACCGATGCCGTCATCGGTCGTTGGCAGAGAGGGGAACCGGCCGCTGGTCAGCGCCGGTCCCCCGCCCGGATCAGAAGTCCTTCCGCAGCAACAGACCCGCATAGCGCTGGTCGTCACGCGGGACGAAGCGCACCGTACCGGCGGCGCTGCCATTGCCCAGGAAGCTGGAATAATGCGTGTTCGTGATGTTCTTCACATAAGCGCGCACCTGCCAGCCCGACTTGCCGGACAGCACCGCCACGCTGGCGTTCCAGATCGCATAGGCAGGCTCGATCGTGTTGGCCGTTTCAGACAGCGAATATTGGGTCTTGCTGCGGAACGAAAGATCGCTCTGGAGTTCCAGGTTAAGCGCATCGGTCACCGGGAAGCGATAGGCCGCATTGCCGTAGAGCTTGACCTTGGGCGCGAACGGCAGGGGCTTCCCGTTGATGTTGCAGCTCACCGCGGCGCCGACCGGGCAATTGAAATTCACCACCTTGGCGTCAGTGTAGGCAGCTGACAGGTCGACCGTGAAACCGCGGATCGGGCGAAGCGTCACATCGGCCTCCGCGCCGCGCGACCTGACCGAGCCTGCGTTGATCAGGCGCGTCACCTGCAACCCGCCGACCGTATCGGCGAAGTTCGCCTGATAGCCTTCGAAGCTCGTCGAATAGACCGCCAGCGCGTAGCTGAAGCTCCGGTCCGACGTATTGCCCTTGATCCCGGCTTCATAGGAATTCGAGGTCTCGGGCTGGAGCGGCACCTCGTCGAGCGGCAGGACCGTGGTGCCGACGAGCTGCGAGCGCATGTTGAAATAGACGTTGTAGCCCGGCCCCTTGTAGCCGCGCGAATAGGTGAAATAGGTCTGCGCGTTCTTGCCTAGGTCGAGCTGGAGGCCGAGCCGGTAGCTGTCGCCGCGCCTGCTCGTTGAGCCGGTCGCATTGTGGTAGCCGCGAATGCCCGGTCGATCGACCGACGGCGCCGCGGCCCCGAGATTGTTCGGGTCGTTGGTCGAGGTCCGGACATGATAGAAATCGACATCGTCCCAGGTCGAGCGGTAACCGGCGATGCCCCGGAAGAAGCTGGTGAAGTTCAGATTGGCCTCGCCGAACAGCGCGTAATTGTTGTTGGTGACACCGTAGTTGGCCACGCCCACCGTGGTCAGCGGTCCCGGCAATGTCGTGATCGTACGCTGGTAGCGCTCATCGGTATCGGCATGGAGGTAATAGGCACCGAGAACATAGTCGATGAAGCCTCGCTTCGGCGAGGTCAGCCGCAGTTCCTGCGAGAACTGGCGCGAGTTCACGTCGCCGAAATCCTCGCCCTGCGGGAAGCCGACCGCCAGCGTCGAGATGCCGTCGAAATCCTGATGCTGATGGTTCAGCCATTTGCGATAGGCCGTGATCGAGGTGACATGATAATCGCCAAGCGCAAGTTCCCCGGTCAGCGACACGCCGAAATTCTTGTCGCGAACATCCGAATCGAAGTTCGACGCGATGGTGCGATTGTCCCGTGAGGGCACCACACCGGCCCCGGCGAGCAGCCCGGCGAGCGCTGCCGAGTTGGTGACGACATTGGTCGGATACGCCGTCTGCGATGTGGACGCGTAGATCGCGGTCGGCACGGTATCGCGCGATTGGAGATAGTCGCCGATGACCGTGAACTTCAGGTCGTCGTTCGGCGTGAAGATCAGCTTGCCGCGGCCGCCATAGCGTTCGAACCCGTTCACCTCATGACCGTTGGTGAGGTTGCGGACGTTTCCGTCCCATTTGGTGTAGAGGCCGCCGATCAGGGCCTGGAGCTTGCCGGGGATGAGCGCGCCGGAAACACCGGCCTTCACGCGATATTCCTCATCGGTCGTGATGCCGGCCTCGCCGAACGCGCTGAACTGGTCGGTCGGATTCCGCGTCACGATGTTGACGACGCCGGCCGACGCGTTCTTGCCGAACAAGGTACCCTGCGGCCCGCGCAGCACCTCGACCCGCTCGACCTCACCCAGATCGAGCGTCGACTGACCCGGGCGAGTCAGCACGACCCCGTCGAGCACGGTGGAGACCGACGGCTCGACGCCGGGCGAGGTCGTGATGGTGCCGACGCCGCGGATGAAGATGGTGCGATCCTTGTTCGACGCACCCGTACGGAACTCGACCGATGGCACCGAGGTCGCGATCGACTGGAGATTGTTCAACTGGCGGCTGGCGAGCGATTCACCGCTGATCGCCGTGATGGCGATGGGAACGTCCCTGACCGCTTCGGAACGATAGCGCGCCGTCACGACGATCTCGTCGTCCTTGCTTTCATCGGGGGCGGCCGGTTCCGGCGCTGATTGCGCCCAGGCCATGTTCGGCGCCAGCGCGCTGCTCGTCGCGAGCAGCATGAATGCGATAAATTTCGAGCGCCTGCTGGTCATCGATCTACCCTCTTTATGTCAGTCCCTGTGGGGTGGCGTATAATCCACCGATTTGGTGGGAAAAGAAAGTTTTCCTTCCCCACCCTGTAGTCTCGGGTGCGCCCGGTCAGACGCCGGGCTGCATCACCGACGGGCCGACCCGCCGAATGCGCGGCAGCAGCAAATGAATCCAGCCAAGCGCCAGGAGATAGGCGACGCTGGCGAAGGCGAAGAGCGGCCCGTAGCCAAGCCCGGCCGCAAGGACGAGGCCGGCGATCTTCGCGATCGCCATGCCACCGAGATTGCCGCAAAAAGCCCCGAAGCTGGTGACCCTGCCAACTTTCGCGTGCGGCGTCACATCGGCAATCAGGGCGAACACGCTGGTCGAGAAACCCTGATGCCCGGCCAGCGCCAGGGCGAGCAGCGCGACCGCCGGCCCATAGGCGTCGACGTGCAGCGCGAGCGGGATCGGCGCCACGCACAGCGCGGAGGCGAACATCACGCTCTTGCGCACCCGGTTCTCGGTCCAGCCACGCCCGAGCAGCGCGCTGGAGGCAGCTCCGGCCACGAGCGAACCGAGCGCGGCGCCGGTATAGGCAATCGCGAGCGGCGGCCCAAGCGCGGTGCCGCTCAGGCCGAACTGGCGATTGAAGAAGTCCGGCATCCAGAAGAGCATGAGCCACCAGGTCGAATCCGACAGGATCTTGCCCACCGCGATCGCCCAGGTGCGCCGCTCGGTGAGGATCGGCCCATAGGTCTCGACCGGCGTGTCGCCTCCGGGCGCGACCTCCGGCTCGGCGCCGAACCTCACGCCGCGGGTCGCCAGCAGCCAGACGCCCGCCCACAGCAATCCCGCCACGCCCGCGGCGACGAACGCGGCGCGCCAGCCCCATGTGACGGCGACGGCCGGGATGAACAGGGGCGTGATGATGGCCCCGATGCTGTTGATTCCATTCGTCAAGCCGAAGCCGAGCGAGCGAAGCCGTGGCGGGAAGATCGTCGCGATCGTCTTGATCCCGCTCGGGGTGCCCATTGCCTCGGTCGCGCCGAGCGCCACCCGGCACAGGATGAACTGGGTGAATCCGCTGGCCCAGCCGTGCAGCATCGCCGACACGCTCCAGGCCGCGACCCCGACCGGGTTCGCCCATTTCACGCCGAGCCGGTCGACGATCGCACCGGTGAACAGGAAGGCAATGGCGGCCGCGCCCTGAAACCAGGCAGCCAGCGTGCCATAGTCGTTGTCCGACCAATGAAGATCAGCGCTGATGACCGGCTTGAGGATCGAGATGATCTGCCGGTCGACCAGGTTGAGGATACCCGCCGTGAGGATCAGCGCGAACAGCAGCCAGCGGCGGCGCGGCGACATCGTCACGCGACGGTGACCTGCTCGCCATTCTGGAGGATCCGGATCGCATTGCGCCGAAGCTGGCGCGTGCCAGGGTTGAGCATCGCCTCCGCGGTATATTGCGCGAGATAGACCCGCCTCGGCGCCGTGCTGAGATTCGCGCCGGTGGCGTGGAGCAGGAGGCTGGAGAAGGCCACCACGCTGCCGGCAGGCACTTCGATCGCAAGGCCTTCCTCGCCGGTCGCGACCGCGAGATCATTGGTCGCGGCCTGCCGGTCATGAGTGCGGATGCCATCCAGATGGCTCCCCGGGATGACGCGTACCGTGCCGTTCTCGATCGTCGTGTCGTCGAGCGGGCACCAGCAGGTGAGATAGGGCAGATGATCCGCCGGCCCGCCATTGCCAACGACATAGCCGGAATCCTGGTGCCAGCTGAAGGCGAGACCCCGATCCGGCCCCTTCACGACATATTGGTCGAAGAAGAAATAGGCGTCGGGTCCAAGCGTTGCCCGGCATATCTGCGCCATCGTCCGGCTGAACAGCATCCGGCGGAGCGACGGCTGCTCGCGCTGGCATTCATTCGCGAAATAGCGGGTCCCGCGGTGGCTCAGCCCGAGCGCATCGACCCCCGCCGCATCCATCCGGGCATTCTCGCGCGCGACGAAATGGTCGCATTCCTCGCGCAGCAGATCCAGCAGATCGCCCGCGAGGATGCCGGGAAACACCGCATAGCCCTCACGCGCAAAACCACCGGCCTGTGCCGCTATCGCCTGATCTGTCTCCATGGGGCGAGGCTATGCCGGGGGCCGGGTGTTGGCCAGCCCAGTTTTTCTATGGATCGGATCGCCTATGCTATGACCAGCGGGCCGTGATCGAGGCGCGGCAGGACGTGCCGGGCGAACAGGTCAGCCTCGGCGCCGTGCGGATAGCCCGACAGGATGAACGCCTCGATGCCGAGCGCCCGATATGCCTCAAGCTTGGCGAGCACCTGGTCCGGATCGCCGACGATCGCCGCGCCGCATCCCGACCGTGCCCGCCCGATGCCGGTCCAGAGATTGTCCTCGGCATAGCCCTCGCCGCCCGCCGTCTCGCGCAGTTCGGCCTGGCGCCGCACGCCCGCGGACTGGGAATCGAGCGACTTCGCCCTGATCGCCGCGCCGGCCGCGTCGTCGAGCCGCGAGAGGAGCCGGTCCGCCGCGTCCCGCGCCGCAGCCTCGGTCTCGCGCACCACGACATGAACGCGATATCCGAAGCGGAGGCTGCGGCCGGCCTTGTCGGCGCGGGCCCGCAGGTCGGCGATCGTCTCGCGCACGGCTTCCATCCGGTCCGGCCACATCAGATAGACGTCAGCCCCCTTCGCGGCGGCCTCGCGCGCATCTTCCGACAGGCCGCCGAAATAGAAAGCCGGCGAGCGGCCCGAAACCGTGCCGACGCGTGGCGGATCAAGCTTGAGCTTCCAGAAGTCGCCGTCATGATCGAGCGGCCGTCCGTCGAGCAGCGTGCGCAGGATATGCATCGCTTCCACGGTGCGCGCGTAGCGCGGGGCACTCGCGAGCGTTTCGCCGGGCAGGTCGCTGGAGATGATATTGATCGTCAGGCGTCCCTGCCCGCTCGCATCGGCGCCGAGGATGCGATCGATGGTTGCGATCTGCCGCGCAAGCTGCGGCGGCCAGCTCTCGCCGATCCGCACCGCCATGAGCAGCCGGATGCGACGGACGAGCACGGCGATCGCCGCGGCAAAAGCCGTGGTGTCGATGCCGAGCGCATAGCCCGACGGCAGCAGGACATTGTCGAAACCACCGCTCTCGGCCTGAAGCACGATGTCGCGGCAATGCTCCCAGCTCGACTGGAGCTTCGGGTCGGGCACGCCGAGATATTCATAATCATCGTCGCACAGCGCCGAGAACCAGCTGACTTCGCAAGCATTCATGGCAGGCGTTCTCCGATGGAGGCTTCGAGCACGGCGTACCATTCGGCACGTGTCCATTCGACCTTGAACGCGTCGCATGCTTCCCGGATGCGCGCCGGCGTCTGGCTGCCGACGATCGGGATCACGGTCGCCGGGTGCTCCATCAGCCAGGAATACGCGGCAGCGCTCGACGAAACACCGAATTTCCTTCCCTGCGCCGCAAGCAGGCCCCCGACCGGACCGTCAGCCGCGCCGAGGCGCCCACCGCCGAGCGGCGACCAGGCCAGGACCGCCAGATCATGCGCCATCGCCTGGTCGACAACACCGTCCCACAGCGGCGCCGTGCGCAGCGCGGAAAATTCCGGCTGGATCGACGCGAGGGGGACCGAAAGAAAGGCGACTAGCGCCGAAACCTGGGAAGCCGTGAAGTTCGAAACGCCGATCGCCCGAACCTTGCCCGACTGGACCATCCGCTCCAGCGTGCGGGCGGTTTCCTGCGGATGGGCCAGGAGATCGGGCCGATGGATCTGCCAGAGATCGACCTGATCGACACCAAGCCTGCGGAGCGAGGCATCGAGGGCCGATTCGAGATAGGACGGGCTCGAATCATAAGGGACGCCCGGCACGATCCCGCCCTTGGTGGCGAGGACCATCCGGGCACGCAGTTCGGGCGCGTCGGCGAGCACGCGGCCGAGCAGCGCTTCGGCCGTGCCGAAGCCGGCGCCGTCGGCGCCATAGATGTCGGCCGTATCGAACAGGGTGATGCCCGAATCGAGCGCTGATTCGACGAGCGCCCGGGCGGCAAGGACATCATCGCCCTTGAACCGCCACATGCCCCATGCCAGCGGGGAGACGGAAATCCCGCTCTTGCCGAGCGGGCGCGATTCAGAAGGGCGTGTAAGCATGCGCGCTCATGGCACAAGGGACGACAAGGTGGGAGAGCTTATCCGCTACGGAATCGTCGGCACCGGAATGATGGGGTGCGAGCATATCCGGAACATCCGGTTGCTGCCCGGCGCCCGGATAACGGCGATTGCCGACCCGGTCGAAACGTCGCTTGGCTGGGCCGACGCATCGCTCGGCGATGCGCGGCCCCAGCGCTTTCGTTCGGCAGCGGAACTGGCGGAGAAAGGCGAGGTCGACGCGGTGGTGATCGCCTCGCCCAACAACACGCACCGCGATACCATCGCCCCCCTGTTCGATCGCGGTATCGCGATCCTGTGCGAAAAGCCGCTGGCGACGACGATCGAGGATGCCCGGTGGATCGCCGACCGCGCGGCCAGCCATTCGGCCCCCGTCTGGACCGGCATGGAATATCGCTACATGCCGCCGGTCGCGCGCTTCATCGCCGATGTCCATGGCGGACGTATCGGCCGCCTGCAGATGCTGGCGATGCGCGAGCACCGCTTCCCCTTCCTCGTCAAGGTCGGGGACTGGAACCGTTTCTCGCGGAATACCGGCGGCACGATGGTCGAGAAATGCTGTCATTTCTTCGACCTGATGCGCCTGATCGTTCAGGCCGAACCGGTACGCGTCTTCTGTTCCGGCGCAATGGACGTCAATCACCGCGACGAGCTTTATGGCCGCGAGCGGCCCGACATCATCGACAACAGCTATACCGTGGTCGATTTCTCCAACGGCGTTCGCGCCCTGCTCGATCTGTGCATGTTCGCTGACGGCGCCGAGCACCAGGAGGAGATCGTGGCGACCGGCGATACCGCCCGGCTCGACGTCATCGTCCCGCCCGGCGACATCATCTTCTCGCCGCGCGTCGGCTTCCGCGCGGAAAAGGCCGTCGTTCGCGAGGCAATCGCGGTGGACGAGGCAGCGATGGCAGCCGGATCGCATCACGGTGCCACCTTCCATCAGCACGAGGCTTTCGCGCGGGCGGTTCGGGGCGAAGGCCCTGTCGAGGTGACCGCCGATGACGGCCTGCGCGCGGTGGCGATCGGCGTCGCCGCGGAGATCAGCGCCCGTGAACATCGCGTCGTCGAGATGTCCGAACTCGGCATGTGACAGCGCGCGCCGGGCCGAGTGCGCCGGCGCTAGCTGGCCCTCGCCGCTTCCGCCGCGCCCAGGACGCGCAGGAAATTGCCGCCCCAGATCGCCTTGATCTGCGCTTCGTCATAGCCGCGCCTGACCAGCTCGCGGGTGACATTGAGCGCATCGGCCTCGCTGTCGAAGCCGATGACCCCCGATCCATGGTTGAAGTCGGAGCCGATGCCGACATGCTGCCAGCCGATCCGCTTCGCGATATAGTCGATATGATCGACGAACTCGGCCAGCGTGCCGCGTGACTGGGCAGCACCGACCTCATCGATGAACGCGTCCTGTCGTTCGTGGGAAAGGCTGCTTGCGTCGTCGCTGGGGCCCTTGAACGTCGCCGGCAATCCATAGCGTGCACGGACCTCGGCAATCCGGCGCAGGCTGTCGGCGTCCTGCTTGTGAAGATAGGGGGAAAAGGGCGTGACCTGCACCACGCCGCCATTGGCCTTGATCGCATCGAGCTCCGCATCCGACAGGTTGCGTGTGTTGTCGATGAGCCCGCGCGCATTTGAATGGGTGGCGACGACCGGCGCGCGAGTCAGGTCCAGTGTCTGCAGCAAGGCCCTGGTCGAGAGCTGCGAGACGTCGATCAATGCGCCCAGGTCGTTGAGCCGTTTGACCCCTTGGCGACCGAGCGGAGACAGCCCCCCATTCACGCTTTCGGGTTCGTTCCAGGGACGCGACGAATCAGCGAAATCATTGTGTCCGGCATGGTTGAAGGCGAACACGCGCACGCCGGCCTTGTAGAAGGCATCGAGCTGCGAAAGATCGCTGCCGATCGACCGGGCGTTCTGGAAGCCGATGATCACGGCGACCTTTCCCGCGCGGTGCAACCGTTCGACGTCACCGGCGTCGAGCGCCAGGCCGATACGGCCGGGATCGTCGGCGACAAACGCCTTGATCCAGGCAAGCTTCGCATCGGCTTCCTTGCGCGCCGCGGCCACACCCGCTGCGTCGCGCGGGCCCGGGCCCACCGCCACCGCCAGCACCACCGCATCCACCCCGCCCGCGATCAGGCGTTTCAGATCGGTCCGGGAGCCGCCATCAGGCAGGAAATAACGTTTCGGTGTCGACGGGAGCAGGACGTCCGCATGGCTGTCGAGCGTCAACACTCGACGATGAATCCCGGCCGCCCGGTCCCCGGCCGCCTTGTCGTCGCCAGCGGATTGAGCATTCCCCGGCGCTGCAAGGGAAAGTCCGGCGAGGATGGTCAGTTTCAGCAAATGCTTCATGCGCCTTTTCCTTTTCCAATCGCGACGGTTGTCCGGGTCATTCACCCGCTTCTTTTGGGCGGATCGCTGGTTCGGCTGCCTCGACCACGCTGTCGGGCGGCACGTCGCGCCGCAGCCAGACATTGCCGGCGATGCGCGAGCGAGCGCCGACCGTGACCGGCCCGAGAAGCACGGCGCCTGCGAAGATCACGACATCGTCCCCGATCGCGGGATGGCGGCGCCTGGTGCCATCGCCCCCGCTCCCGTCATGCGCCCCGCCCGCTATGGCCGGCTCGCCCCCAAGCGTGACGCCCTGGTAGAGCCTTACCCGGTCGCCGATCCTGGCTGTCTCGCCGATCACGATTCCCGTGCCATGATCGATGAAGAAGCTTCGCCCGATGGCGGCGCCCGGATGGATATCGATGCCGGTCTCGGCATGCGCGACCTCGGCGACGACGCGCGCGACCAGCGGCGCGCCGAGGCGATAGAGCCGGTGCGCGAGCCGGTGATGGATGATGGCCGCGAGCGACGGATAGGACAGCAGCACTTCGTCGACGCTGCGCGCGGCGGGGTCATTGGCATATCCCGCCTCGACATCCTCATCGAGCAGGCGCCGGATATCGGGCAGGCTCGCCGCGAAAGCACCGATGATGCGTTCGACCTCAAGCCCTTCGTCGAGACTGTCGATGCCGGGACGCGCGATGCGAAGCTCGATGGCGATCTGAGCGCCAAGTTGGGAGAGGGTCGATTCGAGCGTTGCCTCGACCCACGCATTCTCGTTGCCGGCGGTCAGCTCGGGCGGCCCGAGGCGCAACGGGAAAAGTGCCGCGCCCAGTTCCCGCAGGATACGGCGAAGCGCCTGGCGCGATGGAAACTGGATCCCGCGCTCGGCATGGCGGGCATGGCTGGCGCGCCAGTCGAGACGCGCCTGCCTGAGCCCGTCGACGACGATCCCAAGCTCGCGGGGAAAGGCGATCGACGCGTCGTTTCCGACAGTGCCGGTCATCATGCCGCCTGCCCGCTCAGCCTCACGACCCCGCCTGCCCGGTTGGGCTCCCGGAAGAACGGCCGCGAGATGCGGGCCCGCTCAACCCGGTGTGATTGCTGCTTCGGCATGACGCGACCCATGGTTACGAGCCGCCCTGCCGGCTCATCACCATAATCCATCAATCTAGTGGGAATTAAAGCGAAGAAAAGATATGCCGCGCCCAATGCCGTCTTGCAGCAGCGGTGACGGTCGTTTCAGAAAGCCGGAAGCACCGCTCCCTTGTATTTGTGCTCGATGAATTCCCGGACCAGCGGACTCCTCAGGGCAGCGACAAGTTTCTGCACCTTGGGGTCGGTCCGGGCGCTCTCCGGACCGACAATGAAATTGACATAGGGGCTGTCCTTGCCCTCGATCGCCAATGCATCGCGGGTCGGGTTGAGCCCGGCGTCGAGCGCATAATTGGTGTTGATCATGGCGAGATCGACCTGGTCGAGGACGCGGGGCAGAGTCGCCGCTTCAAGCTCGCGGAATTTGAGCTTCTTCGGGTTGGTGACGATGTCCTTCGGCGTGGCCGAGGCGCTTTTCGGGTCCCGCAACGTGACCAGCCCTGCCTTTGCCAGCAACTGGAGCGCGCGGCCGCTGTTGCTCGGTTCGTTCGGGATGGCGACCGTCGCGCCGTCCGGCAGATCGGCCAGCGCCTTCCACTTGCGCGAATAGGCACCGAAAGGCTCGACATGGATTCCGGCGATGGTCACGAGCCTGGTGCCGTGCGCCTTGTTGAACTCGGCGAGATAGGGTCCGGTCTGGAAATAATTGACCGCGATCCGCCCTTCCGCGACCTGCGTGTTCGGCTGCACATAGTCGTTGAACACCCGGACATCGAGATTGACCCCCTCCCGAGCGAGCATGGGCTTCACGAAGTCGAGAATCTCGGCGTGCGGCACCGCGGTCGCGGCGACGGTCAACGTGTCGGCCGCCCCCTCCCCGCCGGATTTGGCGCCGCAAGCGGCAAGGGCAAGAGAGCCGATCAGGGTAAGCAGGATTCGGCGGTTCATCGGCGGACCTTTCGTCAGCGGCTGAAATGAAGGACGAGGCGGTCGCCCGCCATCTGGAGAAACTGGACGAGCACCAGGAGCAAGATGACGGTCACGACCATCACGTCCGTCTGGAAACGCTGATAGCCGAAGCGGATCGCGAGATCGCCCAGTCCTCCCGCGCCGACCACGCCGGCCATGGCGGTGAAGGACACCAGGGCGACAGCAGTGACCGTCGCCCCCGCGATGATGCCGGGCAGCGCCTCGGGCAGCAGCGCCCGGAAGACCAGATCGCGGGTCGTCGCGCCCATCGCCTGCACGGCTTCGATGGTGTTGCGATCGACCTCGCGCAACGCGGTCTCGACCAGGCGCGCGAAGAAGGGCGCGGTGCCGACGACCAGCGGTGGGATTGCGCCGAGCACGCCCAGCGACGTGCCGACGAGCAGCATCGTCACCGGAATCATCACGATCAGCAGGATGATGAACGGCACCGAACGCAGCAGGTTGACGAGGAGCGCAAGCACGCCGTTGGCCGCGCGGTGCGCCCAGGCCTGTCCCGGGCTGGTCAGGAACAGGATGATCCCGAGCGGCAGCCCGAGAAGGATCGTCAGCACCAGCGATCCGCCGAGCATTGCCAGCGTATCCAGACAGGCCTGAGCGATCTCGCGCCAGTCGACATTGCCGAGGAATCCGCTCATCGAGTCACCTGCCCGTAGCGTTCAAGCGCCGCGACCGCTGCTGCGGTATCCCCGCTGATGCCGAGGGTGAGCTGGCTGAAACGCATGTCCTTGAAGTTGCCGATCCGACCGTCGAGGATCGCGAGATCGGTGCCCGTTTCGCGTGCTGCCCGGGTCAGCACCGGTTCCGACAGGGCATCGCCGCGCAACGTCAGACGAACCACAAGCCCGTCGAAATCGGCATAGCCCCTATCGATATTCTCGCCCGCCTCGGCGAGGAGCGCCCGCGTCTCCGGCGCTTCGGGATAGAGGAAAACATCGGCGACGGTCCCGTGTTCGACCACCCGCCCCGCGTCGAGCACCGCCACCCGGTCGCAGACCTGGCGCACGACATCCATTTCGTGGGTGATCAGGACGATGGTGATGCCTAGCTCGCGATTGAGGTCGGCGATCAGCGTGAGGATGCTTCGCGTCGTCTCGGGATCGAGCGCGCTGGTCGCCTCGTCGCACAGCAGGATGTCGGGACCTGTCGCAAGCGCCCGGGCGATGCCGACACGCTGCTTCTGCCCACCCGAGAGTTGCGCGGGGTATTTGGCGCCATGATCGGAGAGGCCGACGCGATCGAGCAGCGCCGGGACGCGCGTCGCGATGTCTCCCGGTGCGATGCCTGCGATCCGAAGCGGCAGCGCGACATTGTCGGCCACCGTGCGCGACGACAACAGCCCGAAATTCTGGAAGATCATGCCCACCCGGCGGCGCAACGCGCGCAGCGGCTCGCCCGCGAGAGTCGCGACATCGACGCCATCCACCTCGACCGAGCCGGCGCTTGGCCGTTCGAGCCCGTTGAGCAGCCGCACCAGGGTCGATTTTCCGGCGCCCGAGCGGCCGATGATGCCGAACACCTCGCCCCGCGCAATGTCCAGATCCACACCAGCGAGCGCGGCATGCGCGCCATCGAATTCCTTGTGGACACCCTTCAGTCGGATCATGCGTTGATCACCTGCGCCGCGAACCGCTCCATCTCCTCCTTCTGGGGACTCATCTGCAGCAGCAGCAGGTCCAGCCCGGCATCCTCATATTCGGCGATGCGTTCCTTCACCTGCTCGGGCGTGCCGACAAGATTTGGCCTGAGGCCGCGGTTGGAGACCGAATATTCCTGGATCTTCAGTTCACGCTCGAGCTGGGTGCCCGACAGCCACTGGTCGAAATTCGCATAGCCTGCGGGCAGATCCCGCACGTCGGTGATGCGCGCGAGCTCGCGTTTCGCCTCGGCCTCGCTGTCGCGCACGATCGCATAGGCCGCCATGCCGAAGCTCATCGGCTTGCCGCCGGCATCGGCCCGCCGCGCCCGCATGTCAGCGATCTTGGGCGCGATCGCCTCGACCGGGTCGCCGTGCATCACATAGGCGTCGCATCGCCCGGCGATCATCGTCTTCGCCGCCTCGCTCTCGCCGCCGGCATACAGCACTGGCGCATGCACTGGCTTGGGCGAGCAGATCGCCTGATCGGTCTTGTAGAATTGCCCCTCGAAACTGAACCTTTCCGTGCGCCACAGGCCCCTCACCACATCGAGCCATTCAGCCGTGCGGGCATAGCGGTCGTCATGCTGGTCGAACTGCAGGCCATATTGCTTCGCCTCATCCGCCCACCAGGAGGAGACGACATTGAGCGACAGCCGGCCGCCCGAGATTCGATCGATGTTCGCCGCGGCCTTGGCGAACAAGGCAGGCTGATGGAAATTGGGCCGCACAGCGACCATCAGTTCCTGAGTCCTGGTCACCGCCGCGACCGCAGCGGCAGTCGACCATGCGTCAAGCGCTGGCTCGGTCACCCCCTTGATGTCGTTGAGATTCAGCTCGGCGATGAGGGTCAGGTCATACCCGATCGCCTCGGCACGGATCGCCAGGTCGCGCGTATAGTCCCAGTTCGCCTCCATGCCCTCATCGGGAACGTTGCGCAGCCAGCCGCCGAATACCGGCATCCAATAGCCGTACCTCACGCCTTCGCCTCCCGGATCACGCCTTCCAGCCAGTCGGCCAGCCGCTCGTGCGGATCCCAACCGAGTATGTCGAGCGGGCTGGCGACGAAATTGGACAGCGCATTGATGTCGTAGAAGCGCGGGATTCCATCGCGATCGTCGATCATCACCTCCACGCCACCGATATCGAGCCCGGCCGCGCCCGCGATACGTTCGGCAGCCGCCACCAGTTCCGCCGGGACCCGGGCCTCGGTGATGGCGATCGCCGGCTTGCCGGGCGTGGTCAGGCAGACATCCGCGGGGCAGAGATCGAAGCTGCCACCGCCATCGACGTCGATCGCATAGAGAAATTTGCCGCCGAGCGTTTCGATCCGGGTGATCTTGCCGTCGCGCACCGGCACATATTCCTGGATGAGCAACACCCGGTCGATGCTGTCGGGGACCGACTGGTCAGCGACTGCTTCGGCCAGCGCCTCGCGGCTGTCGTAGCGGACGATACCGGCACCCGACCCGCCGATGTTCGCCTTGACGACGACGGGAAAGCGCAACCCCTCGCTCGCCGCCGCCAGATCGGCCGTTCGCCGGACGACTCGTGTCGCGGGGATGGCAAGGCCTAAGGACGAGATCGTCGACAACTGCCGCGCCTTCGACGCATCGACAGCGAGCGTATCGGCGCCGTTGATCACCCGGGCACCCGAGAATGCCCAATGCGCCATCAGGGCCTGGGCATAGAAGATCGGATGTTCAGGCGAACGCAGGAAGCTCGACATGGCGATGCGGTTGAACACGACCGGTGCCGGGAGCGTGCGGTCCCCAGGGTCGAAGGCGTGGCCGTCGGCATGGAGCGCGGCGTGGTCGATGCCGCGTCGATCAAGCGCGGCGAACAGCGGCTGGAACCACGAGGGATGCTCATAGACGATCGCTAGGTCGGTCATTCGGGGCCTTTGTCGGCATGCCCAAGGACCGGCATGCCATCGAGTTCTTGCCTTCCACCGCCACTCAGGACGGATTCGGGCCAATGTCGTTGAGCGGCGGGATAGCGCGCCGCTCATCGCTATGGGAGAGATTCGCCTTTTCCGGGCCATAGCTAAAATTGATTTCAATCTCCATCGATGCAGTGGGATATTATCCCGATTTCCTCACGCGCGGCGCCCCACTATCTCTGGCAGACGGGGGAGACCGCCCCCTGACGCATATAGGAGCTTCGCCAATGAGCGACACACCGAGCCGCCGCGGCGTTCTGCTTGCCGGGAGCGGCGGCGCGTTCGGTCTGTTCAGCTGGGCCGCAGGCGCGGCGACGCCCCCCGAGCCGCGCAGGCAGTTGACGCTGAAGCGAAGCGCCGGCGCCCGTCCGCGCAACATCCTGGTCGTCCTTACTGACGATCATCGCTTCGACGCCATGGGGTTCATGAAGACGCAGAGCTTCGGCGAGACGCCGACGCTCGACCGGCTTGCCCGGGAGGGTGTCCATTTCCGCAACGCCTTCGTCACGACGGCGCTGTGTTCGCCGTCGCGTGCCTCCATCTTCACCGGGCTTTATGCGCACCAGCACAAGGTGGTCGACAACAACCACCCGATTCCGCCCGGCCTGACCTATTATCCCGAATATCTGCAAGCGGCCGGATATGAGACCGCCTTTATCGGCAAATGGCACATGGGCGCCGAGACCGATACGCCACAGCCGGGCTTCGACCGCTGGGTAAGCTTCAAGGGACAGGGCAGCTACTGGCCGACCGAAGACGGCCTCAATGTCGACGGCAGGCATGTGCCGCAGCGTGGCTATATCACCGACGAGCTGACCGATTACGCGCTCGACTGGATCGGCAAGCGCGACCGGAAGCGTCCTTGGATGATGCACCTCGCGCACAAGGCGGTGCATTCCGAATTCATCCCGGCGCCGCGCCACGCAGGCCGCTATGCGAAGGAGACGTTCCGCTATCCGGAGACGATGAAGCCCGGAACCCCGGGCCGGCCAATGTGGGTGGAGAACCAGCGCAACAGCTGGCATGGCGTCGACTATCCCTATCACGGGACGCTCGACGTCGCCGATTATTACAAGCGCTACATGGAAACGCTGCTCGCGGTGGACGAGGGCCTGGCCCGGATCATGGACCTGCTCCACCAGCGCGGTGAACTCGACGATACGCTGATCCTCTATATGGGGGACAATGGCTTCCAGTTCGGCGAGCATGGCCTGATCGACAAGCGCGCCGCTTACGAGGAATCGATGCGCGTGCCGCTGCTTGCGCGATGTCCCGCCTTGTTCGGTCCGGGAACCGTCGACCAGGTCGTCGCCAATATCGACGTGGCGCCGACGATGCTCGCGGTGGCAGGGCTTGAGGCGCCAGCCTCGATGGCGGGCGCCAATGCCCTGCCCCTCGCACAGGGCAGGACGATTCCCTGGCGCACCGAGCTGCTCTACGAATATTATTGGGAGCGCAATTTCCCGCAGACGCCGACCGTCCACGCGCTACGCGAGGACCGGTATAAATATATGCATTTCCACGGCATCTGGGACATTGACGAGCTTTACGATCTCCAGGCGGACCCCGGCGAGGCCGACAATCTTCTCGCCCGGCCGGGCCATGAGGCGCTGGCCGAGCGGATGAGCAAGAAGCTCTTCGCCAGGCTGGAGGAATCCGGGGGCATGCAGATCCCGCTCAGCCCGGACTCGGGCGAGCGCAACGACCTGCGCGACCCCAAGGGGCCGAAGGGCGCCCCCTTCCCGGACAGCTTTCTGCGCCCGCCAGCCGGGAAACTCGCCGCGCTGGCGCAAAAGCTGCGGCCGGGGTGAAACGCCTCACCGCCAACCCAGGGCAGGCGCGACATGAGTCAGAATGGCGTCGAGGACATGGGCATTATAGTCCACGCCAAGCTGGTTAGGCACGGTGAGCAGCAGCGTGTCAGCCTCGGCGATCGCCTCGTCAGCGCGCAGCTCCTCGATCAGCCGTTCCGGCTCGGCCGCATAGGAGCGTCCGAACACCGCGCGCATATTGTCGATGATGCCGATCTGGTCGCTGTCGTCGCCGCGGCCGAAATAGGCGCGATCAGTGTCGTTCATCAGCGCGAAGATCGATCGCGACACCGAAACGCGCGGCTCCCACTGATGGCCGGCCTCCTTCCAGGCCTCACGATAAAGCCGGATCTGCCTCGCTTGTTGCACATGAAACGGCTCGCCAGTCTCGTCCGCCTTGAGCGTCGAGCTTTGCAGGTTCATGCCCTGCCGCGCGGCCCACAGCGCCGTCGCGTTCGCCCCCGATCCCCACCAGATCCGCCGGCGCAAGCCGGCTGAATGAGGCTCAAGCCGCAGCAGTCCCGGCGGATTCGGGAACATCGGTCGCGGGCTGGGCTGGGCGAACCCCTCCCCTTTCAGCAGATCGAGAAACACCTCGGCGTGGCGGCGCCCCATATCGGCATCGGTCTCGCCCTCCGCTGGCGCATAGCCGAAATGGCGCCAGCCCTCGATCACCTGCTCCGGCGAGCCGCGGCTGATCCCGAGTTGCAGCCGGCCGCCGCTGATCAGGTCAGCCGCCCCGGCATCCTCGGCCATGTAGAAGGGATTCTCATAGCGCATGTCAATCACGCCGGTGCCGATCTCGATCCGGCCGGTCTTCGCGCCGACCGCCGCCAGCAGCGGAAAAGGCGAGGCGAGTTGCTGCGCGAAATGATGGACCCGGAAATAAGCCCCGTCAGCGCCGAGTTCCTCCGCCGCCACGGCGAGATCGATCGACTGCAGCAGCACGTCGGACGCCGAGCGAGTCGCTGATTGCGTCGACGCCGACCAATGGCCGAAGGAAAGAAATCCGATCTTCTTCATATGATGTTCCTGACGCTGATGTCTGGCGAGAATGCAGTCCGGGCGTGAGCCAGCTTCCCTGCACAGATAGGTCGCCCATCGGACGAAAGCATCGTCGCGGCGTGGTACGCGTCGCGGAAAAGCTGTGTTTCCCGAAGCGGTGCTTCCCGCATGTTGAACCGCTGCGATCGAAGCCGTTTCTGACCGCTACCTCGCCCCTGCCGGGCACCAGCCCCCCGCAGTGGATATCCCGGACAGCGCAGGTCTTGTGTCGGAACATTCCGCGAAACGGGCATGGCAGGATTGACACCCCCGATACGCTTCGATAGCGACACCTCTCATTAAGTAATGATATATCATTATACATTCCGGGGGGAAACGATTTGCGGCATGTGGCAATCAAGGCGTTCGCTGCAATCTCGTTGGTCGGTGCCTGCGCACCCTATGCGACGGCGCAGGAAATAACGGCGAATCAAGTCGATGAGCAGGCCCCGCCGCGGGAAACGGATCGCCGCAAGAAGCCCGATATCGGCGCGTCCCAGGGCGATATCGTGGTCACCGGCTCGCTGATCCGCGGCCTGCCGAAAGAATATGTCGCCAGCCCGGTGTTTACCTATGGCCAGGCGGATATCGTGCACTCAGGTGCCGGTTCGGTGTCCGAATATATGCTTACAATACCGCAGAACTTCACCGGCGACCTGAGCGAGTTCGCCACCACCGGCGCCGGCATCGGCAGCCCGCTTGGCGATGCAGCCACCTACAATCAGTTCGACGGCTTTGCCGGTTTCGCGCTGCGCGGCCTTGCCTCGGACGCGACGCTGACCCTGCTCAACGGACGACGCATGCCCTCGGTCGGCCTCACCGAGGCGCCGACCGTATCGACCATTCCATCGATGCTGATCGAGCGCATCGACATCATCCCCGACGGCGCCTCGGCGACCTATGGTGCCGACGCCGTTGCCGGCGTCGTCAACATCGTGACCCGCAAGCCGGATCATGGGCTCGAACTTCAGGCCCGCGGCGCGACCGCGACACGGACCGGCAAGCAGGATGTGCAGATCAGCGGGCTTGCCGGGCATTCGTGGAGCAGCGGCACCATCTACGGCATGGCGATGTACCAGAAACGATCGCCCTTCATCGGCGACCCGGTCGATGTCTCGGGGGAAGCGCTTCAGATAACGCAGCTCCCGAACGAGCGGCTCACCGGCCTGTATGCGGGCGGGCGGCAGGAGGCCGGCGACTTCACCTTTTCGATCGACGCCTCCCGCTTCCAGCGCGACCGCAATTCACGTCAGATTTTTCTCGACGAGCCGGCCTTCAACCGGGAGTTCAAGACCCGCACCACAGGCGTATCGGTCTATAACGGCATCCACTGGCAGGGTAAGGATTCCACGGCGCTGGACCTGACCGTGGACTATCACCGCACCCACACCGACAGCAGTTCCAGCCGGGTCGGGCGCTCGCCCAGCTTGCGCGATTCCACCAACACGCTGTTCGTCGCTGAACTGCGCGGCCAGACCGCGTTGGCGACATTGCCGGCCGGGCCGGTCCTGGTCGCCGGCGGCTTCCAGTATCGCGCCGAGACGCTGCGCACCGACGCGACGATCTTCTTCAACCGCAATGGCGGCACCCGCAAGGTCAAGTCGGTCTTCGGCGAGGTCAACCTGCCGATCGTAGGTACTGGGCAGGGAGTACCGCTGGTCCGGTCGCTGATCCTGTCCGCCGCCGCCCGATATGAGGATCTGGGTTTCGACAGGACGCTCTCGCCCAAGATCGGGCTCCGCTGGCAAATCGACCGATCCATCGCGCTGCGCGGAACCTATGCACGATCATTCCTCGTGCCGCGGTTCCGGAGCACGATCGGCATCGCCGAGCAGGTATCGTTCGGCCTGTATGACTATGCATTCCTCGACCCGAAGGATCAGAACCCCGTCCTGCCGGCAGGCAAGGCGCTGGTCATGTTCCGGGCGGGCGCCAACCCGGATCTCAAGACCCAGAAGGCCGATACGTTCACGGTCGGCGTGGATTTCACCCCGACATTCATCCCCAATCTCACCGTGAAGGCCGGTTACTACCGGATCAGGATCTCAGGGCGCGTCGGGACGCCGTCACCGGACGACAGCCTTTCGATCAAGGACCTGCAGGTCTTCAATACGCCCAACCCGAGCTTGGCGCAGGTAAAGCAGGTCATCGACAATCCGGCCGTTTTCCGCCGGTTCGCTGAAGTGCCGTCGATCAATGGCGGCGATCTCACCTTCTTCGACAACGCGGGCCAGGTGCCAACCAGCCTGTTATCCCAGGTGCAGATGATCGCCGACATCAGGGCACAGAATTTCGCCATCGAATCCACCGACGGCCTCGACCTCGACCTTGCCTATCGCACCACATTGTTCGGGGGCACGGCGATGGTGAAACTGACCGGCCAATATATACTCAACCTTGATCTCAAGGCCGGGGGCTCGACGGCGATTTCGCGGCTCGATGGCTATGCGAAGCCGGCCGATCTGCGGCTGAACGGCACCATCGCCTGGGGACGCGGCGCTTTCTCGATCGGATCGGTGGTCAATTACGTCGACGGCTTCACGGACGACCGCCCCAATGAGCCGATCCGACACATCGGGTCGTACACGACGGCTTCCCTGTTCCTTGGCGTCGATCTGGGCCGACTGTTGAAGTCACCATTGTTCAGCGACAGCGAGGCGCAGCTTGTCGTCGCCAACCTGTTCGACCGTCAGCCGCCCCGCGTCGCCAACGGGGTAGTGGGCTATGATCCCTACAACAACCCGCCCAACCCGCGGACAGTGGGCCTGGTTCTGAGCAAGCGGTTCTGACGGCACCCGGCATCCGGCTGGCGGCCTGCCCCTGCAGGTTCCACCACCAGCCACCCTCGTTATTGCCCAACCGGTTTCCACTCGGCCTTCTGGCTGGCCATCAGCGCCGGCCAGATTAGCTGTTGCAGCAAACTTTCTGCGAACAACGATCTCCGGGGCATCAGAACAGCAGCCGGACGCCTCTAAAAACATATGGCGTTTGAGGGCGTGAGATGATTCACTGCATCCCGTGAGAACGGGAGGCAGCGATGGTACAACGCGGTTTCTTCGATGTTGATGATCGGCTTGCGGCACTGTCGGCGGCGGGGGATCCACTGGAACGGCTGAGCGCGGTGGTTGATTTCGCGTTGTTCCGGCCGGTGCTGGATGCAGCGCTTGCGCGGTCGGATCGCAGTCGCGGCGGGAGGCCACCCTATGACGCGGTACTGATGTTCAAGGTGCTGGTGCTGCAGGCGCTGTACAGCCTGTCGGACGATGCGTGCGAGTTCCAGATCCGCGACCGGCTGTCGTTCATGCGCTTCCTGGGGCTTGGGCTTGGCGACCGGGTGCCCGATGCCAAGACGATCTGGTTGTTCCGCGAGCAACTCGTCCAGGCGAAGGCGATCGAGAAGCTGTTCGCGGGCTTCGACGATGCGCTGCACGGGTCGGGTTATCTGGCGATGGGAGGGCAGATCATCGACGCGACCGTCGTGGCGGCACCACGCCAGAAGCTGAGCGACGAGGAGAAGGTCACGATCAAGGGCGGCGGCACGCCGGGACATTGGTCGCCAGCCAAGCGCCGGCAGAAGGACACCGACGCGCGTTGGACGATAAAGCGCGGCCGCCGCAAGCGCAGCGAGGCGAGCGAGATGAAGGCCAAAGGTGTCGAGATCGCGGTGCCGGTTTTCGGCTACAAGAACCACGCCGGGATCGACCGCCGCCATGGCCTGATCCGACGATGGGAGGTGACCAGTGCCGCCGCGCACGACAGCCGGCCGTTCGAGGGGCTGCTCGATCCGAGGAACACCGCATCGCCGGTATGGGCCGACACCGCCTATCGCTCGAAGCGCAACGAAGCCGCGATGGCGAAGCGCGGGCTTGTCTCGAAGGTCCATTTCCGCAAGCCGAAGAACAAGGACCTGCCGGCGCATCATGCCCGCGCCAACGCCGCAAGGTCACCAGTCCGCTCGGCCGTCGAGCACGTCTTTGCCGGGCAAAAGCACCGCATGAAGCTGTTCGTGCGCACCATCGGCATCGCCCGCGCCAAGGTAAAGATCGGCATGGTCAACCTCGCCTACAACTTCAGCCGCCTCGCCTGGCTCGAAGCCCGAGTTGCGCCTGCTTGACCGGATTTGCGCCCGATCAGGCACCCTCAGGGGCAGCGAACCGGCCAATACGCCCTTGTCGATGCCGGCAAACCCGCCATCCAGACCATGCCGACGCCGTCATCACCGTTCAAAGGCGTTCTTCGAGGTGTCCAGCCTTTTACCGATCGCATAGCCGACCTTCACATCGACAAGGATTTCTCCGGGCAGCGGTTCTACTGTCATCACCTGTTGCCCCCGCTAAGTCATGAAAGGACGATGCCGGACGATCGTGCAGGTAAGGCTCAGGACATATGGACTTCCTGTGCGGGCGCAGCCCGTTCGTGCGGAATTACTATGTGACCATAGGTCGGGGCTCCTGAATAGCGACAGCGGGCAATCGGATGCAGCCGCGATCGGCGAGAACAAGCGTTTCTGCCCTGCCAGCGACGCAGAATACGTGCGATTTAAGAACCCAAAGGCCTTGATCCACGACTTGAGAGTTGATTCTTCGCTCCATCCGCTACATGAACTAGTTCTCCGGGAGAATTATAGTTGAAGGTCGCCATCGCTTTGGCGCGCTTCCCATTGACCAGGATCCAGAATGTCTGACCAAACCTCGCTGAACGCCGTCGAACTCGCAACGGAATTGACCCTTGCCTGGCTCGGCAATCCAAACAACCGCGTGTCGGCCGATGATGTGCCGGCTTTCCTGAATGCCATGCACGCGACCCTTACCGAACTGGTGCAAGGAGCCTCCGCTCCCGAGGATGTTCAGGACGATGAAATTCCCCTGCCGGAATTCACCCCCGCGGTCACGGTACGCAAATCCCTGGCGTCGAAAGATCACATCATCTCGATGATCGACGGCAAGCCTTACAGGACATTGCGCCGCCACCTTTCCGGACACGGGCTGACACCAGAGCAGTATCGCGAGCGCTATAACCTCAAGCCCGATTATCCGATGGTGGCCGAGAGCTATTCCGAGGTGCGCCGCGCGATGGCGCACAAGATTGGCCTTGGCCAGAAGGGTCGGCGGGCCAAGCCAGCCGCAAAGCCGAAGCGCGCGCCGCTGCACGCCAAATTTTCCTGACTCCACGGCAGCGTCCGGTCAGCAACCGGGCGCTGCCAGCCAGTCCTCGCCAGACGCATCTAGAGATATTTGGCAAGATCGGTCAGGCGGGAAAGCTTCTCCCGTGCGTCGCGCGACAAGGGACCGACCACGTCCTCGAGATGATGCTCGATATGGTCGGCCACGAGCAAGGTCTTGGTCTTGTCGAGCGCGCTGACCACGGCCTGGAGCTGCTGGGCGGTTTCCAGACCGTCACGATGGTCCTCGATCATGGTGATGATCTTGGCCAGATGACCCTGCGCCCGTTTCAGACGATTGAGCAGGTCCGGGTTGGATGCATGGCTCATAACAATTCCCTGGTCATGTCGTCGGCAGATGAAGCCATCCGTTGACGCCAAGGTAGAGACCGATCAACACAATAACAGCGCCCGAAACGAAGGGTGCCTTTCGAACGATCTCGCCAAAGCCGCTGAATCGCCGCGCAACCTGTCTGACGCTGATCGCCGCTATCACCCCTGATGTCACCATGGTCAGCGCGAGGCCGATGCTGAAGCACAGCACCAGGGCGGCGCCCAGAGTGAAAGCCTTGAGTTGAAGGCACAGCAGCAGGACGGTGATGGCGCCGGGGCACGGAATCAGGCCACCGGTAAGACCGAAAATAACGATCTGCCCGGTGGTGACTGACTGATCGGAGAAGCGGCGGCGGATATCATCCGCATGGGCAAGTTCATGGGCGTCCTGATAGCCGCCGGTCAGATCCAGACCTCGCAACCCTTCATGCATGGGATCATGGCCATGATGATGCTCGACGAACGCCACGTCGTAGCTATGCCCATGATCGCCATGAGCAAGGTGAAGGCGCGCGACAAATTCATGCGGCTCGGGAATCGCTTCGCGAGATTCGAGGAACCCAGTCCGCTGGACGAAGCTGTAGGCCGCCCGTACCCCGTCAGGCCGTTCGGTTTCGAGGGTCACCTCTGCTGCGGGCCAGAGGCGACCGCGCTCCGCCGTGATCCGAAATCGCGGGGGCACACCTTCCTCGAAAACTGCCAGCCGCAAAACGCCGTGCCCGGTATCGATCCGGATCGGCTCTTCATGCCTATGATCGCCATGGGCATGATCGTGTATCGCCGAAAAATTCTGCTCGCGGCGCGTCCGCCAGAGCATCCACATCCCCATCGCGATGATGACGACAGCAGACCCGACCTGAAGATAAGGTTCGATCCTTTCCGGTGCGAGCTCCTGCCACAAATAGAGCCCGCCCAGTGCGATGACCCAGACGATGGCCGTGTGGGAGAGCGTCGCGCAAAGGCCAAGCAGCACGGCCTGCTTCACGGTCCCCCTCACCGCGATAATGAACGCTGCCATCATCGTCTTGGAATGACCGGGTTCGAGCCCGTGCAGTGCGCCGAGCAGGATCGCGGTCGGGACGAACAGCCAGGCGTCCGCAGCGCCCTGTTGGAGCAGATCTGTGAAAGAGGTCATTTGCGTGACCTATCCCCCTGGAGGGGATGAGTCTAACTGATATTAGGCGCACGTGACGGGGCAACCGGGAACAAGGACGACTGGCCCCCGTCTACCCCTGCCTGATCGGCGCGGTGGACACGCCCAGGCGCGAGTCAGCAAGGCCGACATAGAGCCACCATTTTCCCTCGAAAGCGACCAATCCTTCGGCAAAGCATACATTGCCGACCTGACCCTGCGCTTCGGCAGGATCGATCCGTAGGAAGGGTTCGAAGAGCCGCCCCACCACAGCGGTCGGGTCAGCGGAGTCGAGCAGCAGTTGGCCCGGCTGATACGCCCCTGGCGGCGTCCCCGGTGCACCGCCATCATAGTGATTGGCCCCATTGTAGATCAGCACGATGCCGTGTTCCGTCAGAAGCGCGGGCGGGCCGGGTTCCGTCAGCATTGAATCGAAACGGCCGCGCCGTGGCCCGGCGATGTGCTGCAACGCGCGCGGTACCGCGACCCGATCGAGTTGCCACCACCCGTCCCCCTCGCGCGCGTCGGGATCCCAGGTCAGATAGCGATCGGGACAGGAATCCGTCTCGACCGGCGTCCAGCGGATCAGGTCGTCCGAGGTCGCGGCATAGACGATGCCCTCGCCCCAATACATCCAGTATCGGCCATCGACCCTTGCCGCGACGAGCCTGCCGTCGCGAAGTTCGGTCACGATCGACCCGGCCTTGGTCGGACGACGGACATAGGGCGTCTGCGCGAAGGCCGGACCGTGCTTGGTCCAGCAGCGCAGATCGTCCGAGGTCGCGACGAACAGGCAGCCGACCTTGCCGTCGAAGGCCGTGTAGGTGCAGACATAGCCGCCATCGGGCGAAACGACGACGCGCGGGTCCTCCAGCCCGCCCGGCCATTCCCAAGCCTGCCAGCGATCATTTCCGGGTGCGAGGACCGGTTCCGGGTCGAGCTCGAAATGATAACCGTCAGTGCTGGTCGCAAGGCCGATCCGGGAGGTTCCCGCATAGCGTCCGACATGATCCTCGCCGCGCACCAGCAGGCAGATGCGGCCATCGTGTACGACGGCCCCGGGATTGAACGCATCCTTGGCCGCCCAGGCGATCGGGCCGTGGGAAAGCGGGCAGGAGAAGGTGACATCGCCGCGTTCTTCGAGCACACGCCGCGGGGGAGTAAACGGGCCGAGCGCCCAGTCGGGCAACCCTTCCGGCATTGCGGTTCCGGTCATGAATATCCTCCAGCTTCGCGGGCCATGATCATCGCGCCTTCGAGCCCGGCATGATCGAGCCCGGCGCGACGCAGGAAATCGGGTGCGTGCGCGGCCGGACCGACTCCGTAACCGCCAAGTGCCGCACGCATATAACCGGCCGCCGCCTCGGGCAGGCCGACGGTCGCCATCACGCCGCCGCCCAGCACGATGCGGGCGGGCGACCAGGCGAGAACCAGCGTCGCGAGCAAAGCGCCCAGATACCCGGCGACCAGGTCAAGCGTATATGGATCGTCGCCAAGCACACGACCTGGACCCAGGCGCTGCAGGATCGCCGGGCCGGCCGCCAGTCCCTCGGCGCAATCGCCGTGAAAGGGACATGCGCTCGGCACATCATCACCCGCACGACGGTGCAGGCGGATATGGCCGATCTCCGGATGAAGCGCGCCGGCCAGCGACCGGCCGCCGATCGCCAATCCACCACCGATCCCCGTGCCCATGGTCACATAAGCGAGGCTGTCGCATCCGCGCCCCGCACCCAGCCGCTGCTCCGCAACGGCGGCGGCGCTGACATCGGTATCGACCAACGTCGGTGCGCCAAGCCGGACGGCGAGCGATGTCCGCAGATTGGACCCCACCCAGCCGGGCTTGGAGGTTTCGAGCATCAAGCCCCGGTCGGGTGAATCGCGCACGACGACGAGCGGCCCGAATACAGCCAGACCGATACCCGCGACAGATGCCGAACGCGGTACCGAACGCGCGACCAGCGCTTCGACCGCATCGGCCGCCGCCTCCGCGGTCGTTGTCGCCCAGCGCTCCTCAGCGATGGTTTCACCACCCTGATCGATCCGGCAAAGGGTCTTGGTGCCGCCAGTCTCCACGCCGACGAAACAGATAGCGCTCAATCTCCCACCTCCGGCAGAGGCGCGGGGCGCGCCACGCGCGACCTGATCGCAACGCGGCCCATGCCTTCAGCCGAGGCTTCGAGCCCGAGAAGTGCCTCGAGGACATGATAGGCCAATTGGCCATTTGCACGCGCCGGGCGATCCTGCTGCACTGACTCCACCTGGTCGAGCAGGCCGATTCCGCGCCTGTCCCCGACCCCGAGCGGGCAGTCCGCGCCGAGCGGCCTGCCCGAGATGGGATCAACCCCCTGCCCGATCAGCCGAACGGCCCGGGCGAGACCTGCGGGATCGATCTTCGGTCCGGCTGACTCAACGCCATGTGCCTCCCAGTCGCCGCCCTTGCTGATGCGCGTCACACCGCCGAAGACGTTGGGATCCGGTGCCTGGAGCGAACCCTCGTCGCCATAGAGTTCGATCGGCGCGCGACGATGACGGGTGACGTCCCAGGACAGGTTGAGCGCGACATTGGCGCCGCTTTCGAACAACAACGCCGCGTTGACGCTGGTGGCAATCTCGACGGGGATCGGCTCGCCTTCGCGGCCGGTGCGTATGTCACGGGGCCGAGTCCCGATCGCAACGACTTCGGCTACCGGACCGAGCAGATTGACCAGCTGAGTCACATAATAGGGCCCGACATCGAGCAATGGTCCGCCACCCCGCCGGTAGAAGAAGGCCGGATTCGGGTGCCAGGATTCCATGCCGCGCGACAGCATCGCCACGCTTCCGCCAATGACCGAACCGATCGCTCCCCGGTCGACCAGCCGCCGCGCACGCTGGCTACCTTCCCCAAGAAAGGTGTCGGGGGCGCAAGCGATGCTGAGGCCTCGCCGTTCGGCGAGATCAAGCAGATCCCGGGCGTCTTCGAGCCGGGTTGCGAACGGCTTCTCGCTGTAGAGATGCTTGCCCGCCTCAAGAGCGGCCCGGCCGATCGCATGATGGACCGATGGCGGCGCCAGGTTGACGACGAACTCGATCTCCGGGTCGGCGAGCAGGTCCGCCGTCGTCATCGCCGCGCAGCGGTAGCGCGACGCCTGTGCCGCGGCCGAGGCCATTGTCCAGCTGCTGACTGCCTTCAACCGAACCGCGTCCGACCGCAGGATGGTGCCGAGATAGGCATGGCTGACCATGCCGCAGCCGATGACACCGACTGCCGGCGGCCTATCCGCTGAACCGATCATGGAATCGCCGCCGCCGCGGCGCGGCGCTCGGCGAGATCGCGCATGATCCCGGCATGGCTGGTCGCATCGAGCCGATAGAGGAAGGTGGCGATGATCGCACCGAGATAGAGCAGCCCTGCACCCGGCCCGTAGAAGAAACCGAGCCAGTGGATCATGCCGTCGGGCAGCCTGGCCGCCAACCCGCCATGTTCGGCGAGATCAGTCGGAAAGTGGATGATCTGAAGCACGGTGCCGGCGATCAGCGCACCGACCCCAGCCGCCGCCTTGCTGGCGAAGGCCCAGCCGGCATAATAAAGGCCTTCGCGCCGAGCACCGAACAGGTGCTCATGCTCGTCGGCGGCATCGGCCATCATCGAGGCGAAGGCGATCGCGGCGGCCGCCATCAGGATGCCGCCGACGAACACGATGCCCGACAGCGCCCACATCAACATAGTGCCCTGAAACGGGAACAGGCCAAGCAACCGCAATCCGGCCGGCACCGTCTCGGACACCGCCAGCCCGACCAGCCCGATCAGCAAGACGGTACGCTTCTCCAGCCGCTTGAGGAGTGGGCCGGCGAGCGGCGCGCCAAGCAACAGGCCGGCAAACACCGCCAGCGTCACCATCTGGGTCTGGGCCGAAGTGAAGTGCCAGAAAAAGGTGTTGGTGTGCAGGCCGAGCGTCGCATGCGTGCCCAGGGCCGAGAAGAACAGGAGCGCGCTGCCGAACAGCACGCGGAAGGATCGATTGCGGAATACTTCTCCCAGCTCGCGCAGCAGGCGTGCGTGGATTCCGCCCTCGCCGAACGCAGGCGGGTGCTGGCGATCAAGCGTCCGGCCGACGACCCGGCCCGAGATCAGCCCGCCGATCACGAAGATCACCGCGAGGGTGATCGCGAAGGGCGTATAGGCACCGTGATTCGCCGTTCCGCCCGGTCCGGCGAAGAATATCCCGAAGCCCAGCACCACCGCGACCAGCGTGCCGAGCATGCCGATGCCCCAGCGCCAGGCCATGATCGACGAGCGCTCGACATAGTCTTCGCTCAGCTCGGCACCGACCGCCGAATAGGGCAGGATGAACAGCGACATCGCGATCCGCAGAAGCACCGACAACAGGGTCAGCCACGCAAACAGCGCCATGGTGCCGAGCCCGGTCGGCAGTGTGAAAATCGCCACGAACAGCAGGGCCACCGCCGGCAATCCCGCGAGCATGAAGGGAAGCCGCCGGCCCATTCTCGATCGCCATCCGTCCGACAGCGATCCGATCAGCGGATCCATCACGGCGTCGACCATCAGACCTGTCGCCAGGGCGATTCCGGCAAGGCCGCCGGGGAGACCGCAGACTGTGGTGACGTAGAAAAGCAGGAAGATGCTGAGCGACTGGCTGACGATCCCGTCAAGGACCTGGCCGGCCGAATAGCCAAGCTTCTGCCCGAATGGGAGCTTCCCGCGCGAGATCATGAACAGCGCTCCCGCGCCATATCAGCCTGCCATTCGCGCGTCATGCTCGCCTTCATCTCCGTCTCCCATTCGCATCGGGTCTGCGCCCGTTGATGGAGCAGCCATACAGCAAAATCGGAATCACTCAACAAAAAGGATGTACGTTTTGTAAGTTGAATGCTATTGGCCTGCCCGGAGACGGCGAACGACCGTCGGACAGGGAGATGATGATGAAGGTTTCGCACAGGCTCGGCATTCTCGCTGCGTCGACCATCCTGGCAAACGCCTCCGTTCCGGCATTCGCGCAATCCGCATCGCCGACGCCGGGAGACCAGACCGCTCCGGTTGCGGACGATGCGACGGCTGACATCATCGTCACCGCGAACAAGCGCGAGGAACGTCTGCACGACGTGCCGATCAGCATTTCAGTGATCGGCGGCGACCAGATCACCAAGCAGAACATCAACGAAGTCACCGATCTGGTGCGCAGCACGCCGGCACTCAACTCGGCTGGGCCGTTCGGCGCTCTCAGCATCCGCGGCGTCGGATCGATCTCGTTCGCACGCTCGGCCGAGGGATCGGTCGGCGTCGTGGTCGACGGCGTTGCGCTTGCCAATACATCGACCAACCCGCCCCAGCTGTTCGATATAGCGCGGGTCGAAGTGCTCGAAGGGCCGCAGGGCACATTGTTCGGCCGAAACTCGTCCGCCGGCGTCGTCAACATCACGACCGTCGCGCCCGACCCGAACAAATGGGAAGTGATCGGCCATGCGGATATCGCCACGCGCAACAATTATATCGGCCGCGCGGTGATCAACGTGCCGGTTGCCGGCAACGCAGCGCTCCGCATCGCGGGATCATACAGCCAGGCGCCCGAGAACCAGTATAATCGCTATGACGGCAGCTATTTCCGGAACATCGGGAAGAGCGTGCGCGGGCGCTTCAAATGGGATCCGATCGACGCGCTGACGATCAACCTCGGCGCAGACTATAGCCAGTTCGACCGCAGGGGCGGCACGCCGTGGACAGTCTATCAATCGACGCCGGGCAGCCTGCTCTCGCAGCGTCTGGCAGCCTGCGGCGTGGTCGTCGGCCCAAAGAATCAACAGGGGTGCATTGATGGCGGCAACGCGACGACGACCAGGAGCTACGGCTTTTCCGGTCAGGTCGACGCGCAGATCGGCGGCCTCACCCTCACCTCGATCAGCGCTTATCGCGCGTTCAAATCGACCTTCGGCGGCACCGATGTCGACAGCGTTCCGATCAACCGCCTTAACATCAATGAATCGCCGACCAGCGTGCGCAATTTCAGCCAGGAATTCCGGCTGACCTCACCGACCGACGGGCTGATCGACTATGTCGTCGGTCTCTATTATTTCGACAGCAAGCTCGACGGGACCAATACCCAGCGCGGCAATATCCTCGGTGACTTCACCTCGGGGCCGGCCGCTGCCTTGTGCCCGCTTGCGCCGTTCGGTCCCCCGGCCATCCTCTGCGCGCTACCGGTCGGCCAGGTGCAGACGACCAGCGCGACGACGACCAGCTATGCAGCGTTCGGCAATGCCACGCTCAACATCTCACCGTCGTTCCGGCTGCTGTTCGGCGCACGCTATGGCAGGGAAGACGTCGATGCGCGGACCACCGGCGTGCTGGTCCCGGGCGCCCTCACCGGCGTCCTCAGCATCGCGCCGATCAGCGCCGGTATCCATGACACCTATTTCTCGTATCGGGTGGGTGCGCAGTTCGATGTCACGCGGAACGTGATGCTCTACGGCACCTATACGCGCGGCTATAAGGGCCCGTCGATCAATGACCAGACCGGCACCGGCAATATTCCCAAGATCGTCCAGCCCGAAATCCCGCACGCCGGCGAGATCGGCATCAAGGCGAACGCCTTTGACGGGCGACTGACCGCGAGCATCGCCGGATTCTACAACCGGATCGACAATTTCCAGGCCCAGTTCTTCGATCCGACCGCAGGCGCCTTCATCTTCGGCAACGCGCCGAAGCTGACCACGAAGGGCGTATCGTTCAACCTGACCGGGCGGCCGACGCGCGGCCTCACCCTCAACCTCGGCGCGCTCTACAACGACGCCAGATATGGCGCCGGCTATCTCGTCGCCTGCGCGCAAGGCCAGACGGCGGCACAGGGATGCATGACCATCGCCCCGGGTGTCACGGTCGACGACGCCGGCGGTAATCGCCTGACCGGCGCGCCCGAATGGAAGGTGACGGCATTCGGCGAATATGCCGCGACACTGACCGGCAATATCCAGGGCTTCGTCCAGGCCGACATGGCCTATACCTCGCGGATCAATTTCGACGCCGCCTACAGCCCGCAGAACACCAACGCGCCGGCGGCGATCTTCGGTGGGCGGATCGGGGTGCGCACCGCCGACGAACGTTTCGGCATATCAGTCTTCGCGCGCAACCTGTTCGACGTCTACCGGCCGGTGGTTCGCTTCGCGACGCCCGTCGCACGGCAGCAGCTCGATCCGCTGTCTTTCTCGCAAATATCGGGACCGGAATCGCGCCGGACCGTCGGCGTGTCGCTCGATGTCAAATTCTGATCCAGATTCTGACGTGGAGGCAGGTTCGGCGATCCCGACCGCCGCACCCGGTAAAGCATGATGACCGAACCAGCCGATCCTCGCCTCCATATCGCGGCCTCCGTCTCGCCCGAGGCGGCAGCGATTCTTCGCGTGGTCGGCGCCATGTTTTCCACGATGCCGCCACGAGAGCCCCCGGCGACGTTGGCCGATTTCGATGCAGCCAATATCCGCGGGTCGGCCTTTGCCGAACAGATCATGGCGGCCCCGCTCGCCGAACTTAGGCCGGAGACCGAGCAATGGGATGCGAACGGCACACCCGTGCTGACGGTCCGTCCACAGGATGCGTCGCCCGGTGCGACGCCCCTGGTCTATGTTCATGGTGGCGGTTTTGTGGGCGGATCGGCGCGGGCCAATCTCCTCACCGCGGCGGTCGCGGCCGCCAGCAGCGGCCGGGTCGTTTATTCAATCGACTACACCCTGGCCCCCCGCGCGACATGGCGTGTCATCCTCGACCAGGTCGTGGCCGCCTGGCAGGCGATCCTCGAACGGCATGAAACGTGCCCCGGCCTGTTCGGCGATTCCGCCGGCGGATGCATCGCGGCGGCGACTACGCTGCTGCTGCGCGAACAGGGCCTGACCTTGCCGTCGGCCCTGGTCCTGCTCTCGCCGGTCGTCGACCTTGCTGGCAGCGGCGATACCAATGTGACATTGGCGCCGGTCGACTATCTCGAACGGCGCATGCTCGAACCGGGGCTGCGCGTCTATGCCGATCAGGCCGACTGGAGCAATCCGCTGGTGTCGCCGATCCATGGCGACTTCACGAAGGATTTCTCCCCGGTCCTCATCCAGGTCGGCTCCCGGGAAGTGCTGCTCAGCGACTCCGTCCGCCTGCATCGTGCGCTTGCCGGCGCCGGTCGGATGTCCCGGCTGGAAGTCTATGAGGGCATGCCGCACGTCTTCCAGCCTATCCTCGCCGCGACGCCCGAGGGTCGTGCCGCATGGTCGGAGATCGCGGCATTCTGGTCGGAGCATCTGGCATGAGCATCGCGGTGCTGGCGCCAGTGCCGATAGCCGGTAATCATGAACGGATGACCGACGCCGACATATCCGCCCGCCGCCAGCGCCGCCCCCAGGCAGAGCGCAGCGCAGACACCCGTGCCAAGCTGGTCGAGGCGGCCATCACCTGCCTCAATAGATCAGGCTACAGCGCGACGACCGTCTCGACCGTCGCCGAGGAAGCCGGGGTCAGCCGAGGCGCGATAACTCACCAGTTTCCCGCGAAGACCGACCTCATGGTCGCAGTGGTCGAGGCTGTCTTTCTCGATGACTCAGCGATGTACAATCAATCAGTCGAGGAGATGGACCCGGTCGAATGGCTCCTGGCCCTCCCAGAGACGATGTGGCGGGTGATGAGCCGCCCGTCCGGCATCGCGGTGATGGAGATATTGCTCGCCTCGCGTTCCGACTCCGATCTGGCCGAAAAACTGTCAAAGGCCCAATCACAGATCGACACCCGCGCGCACAAATGGAGCGGCGAGCGAATCCGCGCTGCCGGGATCGAGCCGCACCCCGAGGGCGAGGCGATCCACGAACTCTATGTCGCCGCCGTCCGCGGCCTCGCACTCGAAGCAGTCGTCACGCGCAACACCGCCAACGTCCATCGCTCGCTCGCCGTGCTGAGCACGCTGATGCGCCGCCTCTATCCCGACCTCGACCGCAAGACCTGAAGGATTTCCCTTTGACCGATGCCCCTCGCCTTCCCGTCCCGGAGAATTTCCTCTGGGGCACCGCCATTTCCGCGCACCAGAGCGAGGGCAACAACGTCAATTCGGACGCGTGGCTGTGCGAGACAGTGAAGCCAACCGTCTATGCCGAGCCGTCGCGCGATGCCTGTGACAGCTATCACCGCTACGCGGAAGACATAGCGATCGCCGCTGACCTCGGCTTCAACTGTCACCGGATCGGCATCGAATGGGCGCGGATCGAACCGGAACAGGGCCTCTTCTCGACAGCGGCGCTCGACCATTATCGTCGCGTGCTCGACGCATGCCATGCCCGCGGCCTGGCGCCGATGGTGACCTACAACCATTTCACCGTGCCACGCTGGTTTGCCGCTCGCGGCGGATTCGAGGTAGCCGACAGCGCCGACCTCTTCGCGCGCTTCGCCGGGAAGGCGACCGAACATCTCGGTGACCTGATCGCCTATGCCTCGACCTTCAACGAGGCCAACATCCAGCGCCTCGTCGCGCAACTCCGGCGCGGCGGCACCGGTATCGGGCAGGCGATCGACGCCATGATCGCGGCATGCGCCAGAGCGTGCGGATCGGATCGCTTCTCCTCGCTCCTCTTCGCGCCGATCGAGACCAGCGAGCCGGTGATGGTCGATGCACACACCAAGGCAATGGCGGCGATGAAGGCGGGCCCAGGCAATTTCCCGGTCGGTCTGACCCTGACGATGCAGGATGTGCAGGGTGTCGGCAAAGGCAACCAGGCAGAGGCGCTGATCGACATGCTCTACGGCCCATGGCTTGAAACCGCGCGCCATGCGGATTTCGTCGGGGTGCAGACTTATACAAGGGTGCTGGTGGGCCCTGAGGGCCGCCTGTCGCCACCCGCCGATGCCGAGATGACCGGTGCCCATTACGAATTCTATCCCCGGGCGCTCGGGGGCACGATCCGTTTCGCGCACGAGCGGATCGGGCGGCCGATCTACGTCACGGAAAACGGTATCTGCACTGACGACGACACCCGGCGCATCGCCTATCTCGACGCCGCGCTGGCCGAAGTTCGCCAGTGCCTTGCCGACGGCATCGACGTGCGCAGCTATATCTGCTGGTCGCTGCTCGACAATTTCGAATGGACCCGTGGTTATGGCGAGCGCTTCGGCCTTGTCCATGTCGATTACAAGACCTTTGCGCGCACGCCCAAGCCGAGCGCCCGTCATCTCGGCGCGATCGCCCGCTCAGGGCTCATCTGATGGGAACGCCGTCGGTCCAGGCCATGCCGGAGGATGCAGGCCTTTCGTCCGAAAG
Source organism: Sphingomonas sp. QA11 (assembly GCF_028473665.1). Classification (GTDB taxonomy): domain Bacteria; phylum Pseudomonadota; class Alphaproteobacteria; order Sphingomonadales; family Sphingomonadaceae; genus Sphingomonas; species Sphingomonas phytovorans. Next base: position 2,929,868 of record NZ_CP098774.1, read on the forward strand.
GCTCGCGAAGGTCGATGCCTATGTCCAGGCGCAGATCGACGCCGGGAAGATCCCGGGCGCGATCACCCTCGTCGCGCGCCACGGCAAAATCGTCCATGTCCACCCGATGGGGCTGAAGGATATCGCCTCGGGCGAGCCGTCGCGGGTCGATGGCCTCTACCGCATCTTTTCGATGACCAAGCCGGTCACAGCGGTCGCCATGATGATCCTCCACGACGAAGGACATTGGCATCCCGACGACCCGATCGAACGGCATCTGCCCGAGTTCGCGGGGGTGAAGGTCTTTGCCGGCCTGGCTGAAGGCGGCATTGTTCTTCTGGAAGACCCGGAGCATCCACCGACGCTGCGCGAACTGTTCACTCACACCGCCGGACTCAGCTATGGCACGGCGCTGTCCGATCCGAACGATCCGGTCGATACGGCCTATCGAAACGCGAAGATCTGGGAGGCGGAGGATCTGTCCGACATGATGGCGCGGCTGGCGCATATGCCGCTCGCCTATCAGCCGGGATCATCCTGGCGCTACAGCGTCGGCATGGACGTTCAGGGCGCGATTGTCGAGCGGCTGAGCGGGCAATCTCTCGCCGCGTTCATGCGCGAGCGAATCTTCGCGCCGCTCGGCATGGTCGACACCAGCTTCTACACCCCGCCGGAAAAGGCCGATCGGCTGGCGACGCTCTATTTCAAGACCGGCGAGATGCCGCTCACGCCGATCGCCAACCCGCTGCGCAAGGACCATGACAGCGAACCAGCATTGGCGATGGGCGGCGGCGGCCTGGTATCGACGATCGGCGACTACGCGCGCTTCGCCCAGATGCTGCTCAACAAGGGCGAGCTCGATGGCGCGCGAATCATCAGCGCCGAGGCAGCCACGCTGATGATGAGCAATCATTTGCCGGATACCCTGATGCAGCACGGCTTCCTCGCCGGCCATCAGCGCATCCGCCCGGGATTCGGCTTCGGCTTCAACGGCGTCGTCTTCACCGATCCAGCGCTGGCGGGCGTTCCGGTCGGCACCGGCACCTATCACTGGGATGGCGCCGCCGGCACCTGGTTCTGGGTCGATCCAGCCAATGACCTGCTGTTCGTCGGGATGACCCAGTTCCTGTCCTATACGGCGCCTCCGCTCCAGGCGATGACACAAACGCTGCTGGCCGGTGCGATCATCGGCTGATCCCGGGCTGCCATCGCCGCCGTTTCAGCTTTGCTGAAACAGACTCTAGCGGGCCTCCGTCGCAAGCGGCTGCCCATCGGATATCTCCCCCGAACGCCGCCCCAGGATCAGCATCATTGCCAGCCCCAAAGCCGAGGTCACGGCACCTGCCAGGGCGACGGCCGGATAACCGAGCCGCATGGCGATCACGGCGCCGCCGAGCGCGGCCCCAAGCGCATTGCCCAGATTGAACGCGCCGATATTGACGGACGACGCCAGGTTCGGCGCATCGGAGGCCGCCGCCATGACCCGGAGCTGCAACGGCGGAACCAGCGCAAAGCTCGCCACGCCCCAGAGGAATACGAGAATGGCGGTCGGCGCCGGATAGCGCAGGAGAAGAGCGAAGGCGATCAGGACGACCGAGAGCCCTCCCAATGTGACGATCAGCGTACGGTCCACCGACCGGTCGGCGAACTTGCCCCCCAGCCAGTTCCCGACGGTAAGGCCTACTCCATAGGTGATCAGCATAGCCGTCACGAAACCCAGCGACGCCCCGGTTTCCTCGTGCAGGATCGGCACGATATAGGTGAAGACGGTGAACATGGCGCTCGAACCAATCACGGTCAGCAAAAGGGCGGCAATGACGGGGCCGCGAGTCAGCACGCGCAGCTCAGCCATCATGTTCCCGCCTTCCGGCGTCGGCATCGGCGGCAAGGTGAGGCGCAGGGCTGCCATGGTCAGGACCCCAAGCCCCGCAATGCCCCAGAAGGAAGCACGCCAGCCAAGCTGATCGCCCGCCCAGGTGGCCAGCGGCACACCCACGACATTGGCGATGGTCAGGCCCATGAACATCGCGGCAACCGCTCCCGCGCGCCGGTCGGGGGGTACGAGACTCGCAGCCACGATCGAGCCAACCCCGAAAAACGCGCCATGGTTCAGGGAGGTGATGACACGCGCGACAAGCAGCATGCCGTAGCTGTCCGATACTGCCGACAGGAGGTTGCCGATCGTGAAGATCGCCGCGAGGCCGATCAGCAATCTCCGGCGCGGCATTCGGCCGGTGGTCAGCGTCATCAACGGTGCGCCGAGCATGACGCCCAGGGCGTAGGCGCTGATCAGCAGTCCGGCCGCGGGAATGGAGACGTTCAAGTCCCCGGCAATCACCGGCAGCAGGCCCATCGGCGCAAACTCGGTCACGCCGATGCCGAACGCACCGGCCGCCAGGGCGAGGAGAGGAAGATTGAGTTTCATGGAAAAGGCCTCGACGATCAAACCAGCGGCGGATTGAGGCGGGCAAAACCCTCCTGCTGCCGGTAAGGCGTGTGGGGATAGGGCGGGATAACGGTGCTGGCGGCGTCCAGGGCCGCGATCTGGACCGGCGTCAGCGACCAGCCGATGGCGCCGAGATTGTCGCGTAGCTGCGCCTCGTTCCGTGCGCCGATGATGACTGACGAGACAGGCGGCCGTTGAAGCAACCAGTTGATCGCCACCTGGGGCACTGTCTTGCCGGTTTCTTCGGCAACGATATCCAGCGCGTCGACGACACGATAGAGATGTTCGTCCGCGACCGGCGGCGCGAAAACGGCCGTCTCATGCAGTCTGCTCCCGTCCGGGATGGCAGCATCGCGGCGGATCCTGCCGGTCAGCCGGCCCCAGCCGAGCGGACTCCACACCAGCGCACCGACGCCCTGGTCGGCAGCCAGCGGCATGAGGTCGTCTTCATAGGCCCGGCCGATCAGCGAGTAATAGACCTGGTGAGCGACAAAGCGCGGCCAGCCATGGCGATCCGCCGCAGCCAGCGCCTTCATCAACTGCCAGCCGGGATAGTTGGAGACGCCAGCGTAGCGAACCTTGCCCGCGGCAACCAGCATGTCGAGAGTCGCGAGCAGTTCTTCGACCGGCGTCGAAGCATCGAAGGCGTGAAGCTGGAGCAGGTCGATATGGTCGGTGCCTAGGCGGCGCAACGCATCTTCGACCGACCGGATCAAGCGTGTGCGCGAAACGCCCCAGTCGCCGGGGCCATCCCCCATGGGCAAGCCCGTCTTGGTTGAAATCAGCACAGCATCGCGTCGACCGCTGATCGCCTCACCCAGCACGCGCTCCGAGGCACCGTCCGAATAAACGTCGGCGGTGTCGAACAGGGTAACGCCCGCGTCGAGGCAAATGTCGATCAGCCGGCGTGCCTCGGCTGCGTCGCTCTGACCCCATGCGCTGAACAATGGCCCGGAACCACCGAAGGTCCCCGCGCCGAAACTGAGGACTGGAACTCGCAAGCCCGACGACCCCAGTTGCCGATAGTCCATGACTAGTCCTTTCTAAAATGCTGACGCACAGATGGACGGCGAGAGGCCAAGGCGGTAGCCATTCCAAAAGCCAAGGATTTGTGATATGGACACACAGGTTCAAACGACGACTGACCGGGCATGGGCCCTGGAAGTGTTCGCCGCCGTCGCGGCAGCGGGCAGCTTTTCGGGCGCGGGACGAGCGCTTGGCCTGACGCCGTCAGCGGTCGGCCGAACCGTCGACCGGATCGAGGCCCGACTGGGCGTGCGATTGCTGCTGCGCACGACCAGGACGCTGACGCTCACCGCCGAAGGCCAGGCCTATCTCGGCGCGGCACGACGTATTCTCACTGATCTCGACGATGCCGAACAGGCAATCGCCGATCAGGGTGCGCCCAGGGGACGCCTCAGGGTCAGCGCCTCTCTTTCCCATGGCCGGTTATGCGTCGTGCCGTTGCTCGGCGCGTTCGTACAACGCTATCCGCACATCCTTGTCGATATAAACCTCACCGACGCGGTGGTGGATATCGCGGGCGGCCAGGCGGATGTCGGCATACGCTTCGGCCCCTTGGCGGACAGCCTGCTGACCGCGCGCAAACTGGGCCGGACGGGACGGGTGATCGTCGCCTCCCCCGAATATCTTGAGCGGAACGGAACACCGCAGGTCCCGGAGGATCTGCACGGCCATAGCTGCCTGAGCTTCAACTTTCGCCGTGCCGAGCCGATCTGGCCGTTCCGTCGCGACGGCCAGGACTATGTACTGAGCGTGCGCGGCAGCATCGAGGCAAATAACGGCGAGACGCTGGGCCAGTTGGCCGTGGCCGGCGTCGGCGTCGCGCGGGTGGGTGCTTTCAGCGTGATCGGCGAGATCGCGTCCGGGCGGCTCGTGTCGCTGCTCGAGCAATTCAATCCTGGCGACGTGGAGGCGATCCATGCCGTCTTCGTCGGTGGGGCCAACACGCCGGCACGGGTGCGAGCCTTTGTCGATTTCCTTGCCGAAGAATTGCGATAGCTGGTTTCCCGGCGCGCTGGAGTACCAGCTCGCAATGAACTGCTAGACGGCGGAATGGGCGCTGTCCCTCTGCTTCGAGGACAGGTTTAGCGAGACCCGGTGGGCACCGAACGCACGAAACCCCCGTCGCTTGCGCTACGGGGGTTTCGTGATGCGATTGGTTGCGGGGACAGGATTTGAACCTGTGACCTTCAGGTTATGAGCCTGACGAGCTACCGGGCTGCTCCACCCCGCGCCAAGGTTCACACCCGCTGGTGAGCGGGTGTTGTGACATGTGAATGGGTTCTGCTGGATGTGTTTTTCGTGATTGTATCACCGGCTTCAATGCCTGGCGACGACCTACTCTTCCATTGCTTGAGCAATAGTACCATCGGCGCAGTCAGGTTTCACGGCCGAGTTCGGGATGGGATCGGGTGGGGCACTGACGCTATAGCCACCAAGCAATGAGGCCGGTGAGACAGGCCGGGCAGCTTGTGGCTGCCCGGCCAACCCTTGCGGGTTGTCTCGAAAAACGGTTCCAAAATCGATGCACGCTTTACCTGTTGTTACAGGTGGTTGTTCTTAGGCGTTGCAATTTGATCATCCGACGATCGCGGACAATGCTGGTTTCCCAGGATTGTCGTTGATGGTGGGACTCTCAAGCGCAAATAGAGCAATTAGTATCGGTTAGCTCCATGCGTTACCGCACTTCTACATCCGATCTATCAACGTCGTGGTCTCCGACGGCTCTATGAAATCTTATCTCGAGGGAGGCTTCCCGCTTAGATGCTTTCAGCGGTTATCCCGTCCATACATAGCTACCCTGCTGCGCTCCTGGCGGAACGACAGGTACACCAGAGGTATGTTCAACCCGGTCCTCTCGTACTAGGGTCAACTCCTCTCAAATTTCGACGCCCACGGCAGATAGGGACCAAACTGTCTCGCGACGTTCTGAACCCAGCTCACGTACCACTTTAATTGGCGAACAGCCAAACCCTTGGGACCTGCTCCAGCCCCAGGATGTGATGAGCCGACATCGAGGTGCCAAACAACCCCGTCGATATGAGCTCTTGGGGGTTATCAGCCTGTTATCCCCGGCGTACCTTTTATCCGTTGAGCGATGGCCCTTCCACGAGGGACCACCGGATCACTATGACCGACTTTCGTCTCTGCTCGACTTGTCAGTCTCGCAGTCAGGCTGGCTTATGCCATTGCACTCTAACAGACGGTTTCCAACCGTCCTGAGCCAACCTTCGCGCGCCTCCGTTACTCTTTAGGAGGCGACCGCCCCAGTCAAACTACCCGCCACAGAGGGTCCCTGATCCAGTTTCATGGATCGAGGTTAGACATCAGAAAACAACAGGGTGGTATTTCACCTATGGCTCCACACCGGCTGGCGCCAATGCTTCAAAGCCTCCCACCTATGCTACACAGTTCTTTCCTAATGCCACTCTGAAGCTGCAGTAAAGGTGCACGGGGTCTTTCCGTCTAACCGCGGGTACTCCGCATCTTCACGGAGAATTCAATTTCGCTGAGCATGTCCTGGAGACAGTGGGGAAGTCGTTACGCCATTCGTGCAGGTCGGAACTTACCCGACAAGGAATTTCGCTACCTTAGGACCGTTATAGTTACGGCCGCCGTTTACCTGGGCTTCATTTCGCAGCTTGCACCACTCCACTTAACCTTCAGGCACCGGGCAGGCGTCAGGCCCTATACGTCGTCTTGAAGCCGACTTAGCAGAGCCCTGTGTTTTTGCTAAACAGTCGCTACCCCCTGGCCTGTGCCCCCTCAAAGTGCTTGCGCATAGTGAGGGCCTCCTTCTTCCGAAGGTACGGAGGCAATTTGCCGAGTTCCTTCAGGACACTTCTCTCAAGCGCCTTGGTATACTCTACCTGACCACCTGTGTCGGTTTCGGGTACGGTCTATACGGTGGGGCTATTTCCTGGAACCTCTTCGAAGCCCATCCAATCCAATAAGGATGAACAACTCACGAGATCCGTCACACACCACCAGGCCCACGAATATTAACGTGGTTCCCATCGACTACCCCCTTCGGGCTCGTCTTAGGGGCCGGCTCACCCTGCGCGGATTAGCCTTGCGCAGGAACCCTTGGTCTTTCGGCGAGAGGGCATCTCACCCTCTTTATCGCTACTCATGTCTGCATTCGCACTTCCGATACCTCCAGGACCCATTACCAGATCCCTTCACTGGCTTACGGAACGCTCCGCTACCGCGTGCATTGCTGCACACCCTAAGCTTCGGTGCGTGTCTTGAGCCCCGTTACATCTTCGCCGCAAAACCTCTTATTTAGACCAGTGAGCTGTTACGCTTTCTTTAAAGGATGGCTGCTTCTAAGCCAACCTCCTGGTTGTTTTGGAAGTTTCACATGCTTTCCCACTTAGACACGACTTGGGGACCTTAGCTGTAGGTCAGGGCTGTTTCCCTTTTGACGACGGACCTTAGCACCCGCCGTCTGTCTCCCGGATATTACTCGCAGGTATTCGGAGTTTGGTTAGGTTTGGTAGATCTCGCGACCCCCTAGCCCATCCAGTGCTCTACCCCCTGCGGTATTCATCCGAGGCACTACCTAAATAGTTTTCGCGGAGAACCAGCTATTTCCCGGCTTGATTGGCCTTTCACCCCTAAACACAACTCATCCGGTAACTTTTCAACGTTAATCGGTTCGGACCTCCAGTGCGTGTTACCGCACCTTCATCCTGGTCATGCCTAGATCGCCGGGTTTCGGGTCTAATACATCAAACTTAGTCGCCCTATTCAGACTCGCTTTCGCTGCGCCTACACCTACCGGCTTAAGCTTGCTTGATACATTAAGTCACAGACCCATTATACAAAAGGTACGCAGTCAGGCCACATGAGCCCTCCTACTGCTTGTAGGCAATCCGTTTCAGGTACTGTTTCACTCCCCTCATCGGGGTGCTTTTCACCTTTCCCTCACGGTACTAGTTCACTATCGGTCGCATACGAGTATTTAGGCTTGGAGGGTGGTCCCCCCATGTTCAGACAGAATTACACGTGTTCCGCCCTACTCGAGTCCTGAAGTCTCACTTTCGCATACGGGGCTGTCACCCGCTATGGCCAGTCTTTCCAAACTGTTCTGCTAGTTGAACTCCAGGCACTGGCCTGGTCCGCGTTCGCTCGCCACTACTAACGGAATCTCGGTTGATGTCTTTTCCTCCAGCTACTGAG
>NZ_CP098774.1:2942500-4085000 GCF_028473665.1 Sphingomonas sp. QA11
CACCATCGGGGTCGACGACCGCGCTTATATGCAGGTCAGGAACGACCAGGCGGGCGGCAAGGCGGCGTGGCCGTTCACCCGCCCCTATAACCTGATCCTCAACCTCGCGATCGGCGGCGACTGGGGTGGCGCGAAGGGCGTTGACGACGCCGCGCTGCCGCAACGGATGGCGATCGACTATGTGCGCTATTGGCAAAGGGCGCCGCAATAATGAGCCAGCCCGATATCACGGTCCATCACCTCGGCCGCGAGAAGCAGCCGCTCGTCGTCATCGACAATTTCGCGCCCGACCCCGACGCGCTCCGTGCCGCAGCGATCGCCGCCCATTTCGGCCCGGCCGAGCATCATTACCCGGGCATCCGCGCGCCGCTTCCGACGGGATATATACTGGAGCAGCAACCAATCATCGCGACCATCGTCGCCGATGCCTTCGGCCAAACCGGCCTTGCCCAGGTGATCGACGCCAGCTTTTCGATGGTCACCTCGGAACCTGCCGCCCTGTCGGTCACCCAGCGCCTGCCCCATTGCGATGCCTTCGCCGTCGAACGGATCGCTCTCCTGCATTATCTCTCACCTGCAGGAGGCGACGGCACCGCCTTTTTCCGCCACCGGTCCACCGGGTTCGAGACGATCGATCAGGCCCGCGCGCCAATCTATTTCGATCAGCTCGGCGCCGAAATCCGTTACGGCGGGGAACCGTCCCTCGCCTATGTCGCCGGAGACACCCCCCTGTTCGAGCGCACGATGCTGGTGGACGCGTGCTACAATCGCGCCCTGATCTATCGGAGCTATCTGCTGCACAGCGGCGCGATCTCGCCGGACGCCCTGTTGTCGTCCGATCCGGCCGGCGGCCGGCTGACGATCACGGCGTTCCTGTCAATCGAACAAGAGGAGACGCGCTGATGGACGCATTTCAGCCAACGCGCCGGTCGGTAGTGGCGGGCCTAAGTGGAGCGGCGGTCGCCGCGGTGACGGCGGGCGCTGCGGCCCGCCCTGCCCGCTCTCCGAATCCGGATCTCGGGCCGAATGTCCTGATCGCAGATCCGTCCATGCCGCGCGCCGTCCTCCAGCAGCGGGTCGATGCCATCTTCCGGTCGATGGAACGCGCCCATTTCACCGATGCGCGCCACGCAATTCTGTTCAAGCCCGGCCGATATGATGTCGACGTCAATGTCGGCTTCTTCACGCAGGTCGCCGGCCTCGGCGCGATGCCCGGCGACGTCGTCATCGAGGGGCACGTCCATGCCGAAGCCGACTGGGCAAAGGGAATGGCGCTGGTGAACTTCTGGCGCGGCGTCGAGAATCTGGAGGTCCGCCCGCCCGACGGCGCCGATCGCTGGGCGGTATCGCAGGCGGCACCGTATCGTCGGGTCCATCTGGGCGGAGACCTCGCGCTGGACGATGGCGGCTGGTCGAGCGGAGGCTTCATCGCCGACTGTCGGATCGACGGCACCATCCGCTCGGGCAGCCAACAGCAATGGTTCACCCGCAACAGCGAGATACGCGGCTGGAATGGCGCGAACTGGAACATGATGTTCATGGGCGTCGACGGCGCCCCGGCGGCGAGCTTTCCCGAACCGCCCTATACGACCATCTCGGCCGTTCCCGTCATTCGAGACAAGCCCTTCCTCCACATCGACGCGACTGGTGAATGGAAGGTGTTCGTACCGGCCCTGCGGCGGACGGCACGGGGCGTCAGTTGGGGAGACCGGAAACCGCAGGGCAGTTCCATTCCGCTCTCGCGCTTCTTCATCGGTCGTCCCGACATGCCGGCACGACAGATCAACGCTGCCCTGGCGCTCGGGCGGAATCTGTTGCTGACGCCCGGTATCTATCACCTCGACACGCCACTCAGGATCGATCGCGCGGACACCGTCGTCCTTGGGCTCGGCCTCGCCACCTTGCTGGCGGAAGGCAGCAGCAAGGCGATCGTCGTCGCCGACGTCCCGGGCGTCACGATCGCGGGACTAATGATCGATGCCGGACCGATGCTCTCCCCGGTACTGGTTGAAATAGGTCCAAGGGGTACCATGCGCGACCACCGCGCCAATCCCACGCTTCTGTCGGACCTTTTCTTCCGCGTCGGCGGAGCAAGCATCGGCAATGCCGAGACCTGCCTGGAGATCAACAGCCACCATGTGATCGGCGACCATCTGTGGATCTGGCGTGCCGATCATGGCGATCGGGCAAGGGGCCGCGTCCATGTCGGCTGGGATGAGAGCGTCGGCAATCAGGGGCTGGTGGTGAATGGCGACGATGTGACGATGTGTGCGCTCTTCGTTGAGCATTTCCGCCGCTACAACACGCTCTGGAACGGAGAGCGCGGACGGACCTGGTTCTACCAGAACGAGCTGCCCTATGATCCGCCAAGCCAGTCCGCTTACATGGCCGGCACGACACGCGGCTGGGCCGCCTACAAGGTTGCGGACGGGGTCGACGATCATGAGGCCGTTGCGCTGGGCATCTATGCGAACTTCACCGCCGACCCCGGCATCGTGGTGGAAAGCGCGATCGAGGCGCCGCGCAAGCCGGGCATCCGCTTCTCCAGCGTCACGACGATCTCGCTCGGCGGGGGCAAGGGCACGATCGCGCATCTGGTCAACGAGGCCGGAGCGGCGGCGCGGCCCGGAGCGATCAGGCAGACGCTCGTCACCTATCCGCCCCATCCCTAACGCCGGCCGCGCACCCCGAGAACGCAGAGGCCGCCGCACAAGGTCAATGCCACCAACGCGAGCATGACGGCGCTGAAATCATGCGGTGTCGCCAGCGACCAGGTAAGCAACGGGCCAAGCAGCGACGGAAGCGTGTTCGTCAAATTGATCAGCCCCAGATCGCGACCGCGATGCTGCGGGTCCGGCAGCAACTGCATCGAAAAGGCCGCGTGCAACGGCAGGAACACGCCGGAACCGATCGCATAGACACCGAATGCCAGCGCACCCGTCCCCCAGTCGCGCGCGAACGCCATGCCGAGCAGGCCGATGGCAGCGACGATGGCGGCCGCGATCAGAAACGGCTTGCGACGATCAAGTCGGTCGGACAGGCGACCGGCCAGCACGGCGATCGGCAACGGCAGGATGAACGATATCGTCAACAGATGGCCGACGCGCGACGCGAGGTCGCGATGCGGTTCGTTCGGGGTGACGCTCTCGAAATAATAGAGCAGGTACAGCGACAGGACCACGCCAGCGATCTGCATGAAGAGCCGCGCGCCCCACGCGGCGGCAAGGTCATGGCGTTGGGAAATGGCCAACCGGCCCGGCTCGATCACGATCGGAACCGGGCGTGCGCGGGCGAATAGCAGCGGCGTCACGCATGCGGCGATCGCCAGCACCACGATCGCGAGTTGCGCTGCCTGGCCGAGCGTGCCGACACTCACCACGATCGCGAGCACCGCCGATGCCGCCGGGTTGGCCAGCGCAAGCAGGCCGCCGGTGAAACCCTTCTGGGCGTCGGGTATCTCGTCCGCCATGATTGCCGCGAGCGGCCCCAGCATCGCGTTGAGCCCAGTCTGGAAAACGATTGTCGCCACGATAATCGCGCCGGGCGTCGACGCGGCATCGATCAGTGCATAGGACATGGCCGTCGCGACCAGGCCGCCGGCCACCCACTTGCGACGTCCCTTCCCGGCCGCCACCGAGCCATCGCTGAGCCAGCCGAACAGGATGCTCGACAGGCTCGCCGCGATCGCGCCGCTGGTCACCGTCGCGGTGAACACACCAAGCCTCGCATCGCCCGCCACCGCCTCGATCTTCATCGGCAGCAACAGGCTGAGGAGCGGCAAATAGCCCATCACCCCGCCGACATGGGCGATCGCGTAGACCAGCAGGAAGCCGACCGCGCGATGGCCGTCGCGCGGTCGGCCCGCAAGCGAAGAGAGCAAGGGGAAAGGCATCGGCTATTGCCGTTTATTGCGCCCGCCAACGGCGATCGGCAACACGCACAATGCCTTCAGGTCACGGCTTCATCGTCGCCGGTTCGAGCGTCGCGGTCGAGACCATCGAGCGATCGGTGGCGTCGCGCGCCAGCGCGACGCGGTAGCGGCCGCCGGCGATCCGCCAGCCCGGCAGCTTCAGATCATAGTCTGCGACGACACGTGGCTCAGCGATCAGAGTCACCCGACGCGATTCGCCCGGCTTCAGGGAGACCCGCTTGAACGCGGCAAGCCGCATCGGCGCCTTCGATCCGTCGCGCGTGACATACATCTGCGGCACGTCCGTGCCTGCGCTGCGGCCGGTATTGACCACCTCGAACGAGAGACTCAGCGTCTTGCCGCCGGTCACGATCGGACGGCGATAGGTGAAGCTGGTGTAGCTGAGCCCATGCCCGAACGCGAACAGGGGTTGCTGGCCCTTCTTCTCATACCAGCGATATCCGACATCGGCCCCTTCGACATAATCGACCGGGAAGCTACCGAGCCGATACTTGCCCGCGCTGGCCGGATCGGCCGCGGCCTGCGCCTCGAGCGAGGTCAGCGTATCGAGCCCAACCGGCGCCAGGCGCGGCGCCTGGGACGCAGCGGCAAGGAACGTGATTGGCAAACGGCCGGACGGATTGACCCGGCCGCTCAGGATATTGGCGATCGCCTCGCCACCTCGCTGCCCGGGATACCAGGCCTGGACAACCGCCGGCACGGCCTGAATCCAGGGCATCAGCACAGGCCCGCCGGTTTCAAGCACCGCGATTGTCCGTGGCTGTGCCGCAGCCACGGACGCGATCAGCGCGTCCTGCCCGTCGGGCAGGGAAAGGTTCGGAACATCCTGGGCCTCGGTCGTCCACTGAGTCCCGAACACGATCGCGACGTCGGCGGCACGTGCCGCCGCCGCCGCGGCGGCGGCATCCTTTCCGTCGACGAAGCTGATCTGTGCTTGCGGCATGGCGGCGCGCAGCGCCTTGAGCGGCGAGGAGGCGTGGTAGGTAAGGCGAGCGAACGACATCGCCGCGCCCGAGGTCAGCGGGATTTCGATGGGTGCCCCGCCGACCGAGCGGACCTGGCTCGACCCGCCACCGGACAACACACCGACATCGGCATGGCCGCCGATCAGCACGATGCGTTTGGCCGTGGCCGCGAGCGGCAACAGGCCGCCGTCATTCTTGAGCAGCACGATGCCGGCCTCGGCCGCGCGCTGCGCTACATCCGCGTGCTGTTCATAAGGGATCGTCTGGGCCGTGTCCGGCACCGGCGCATCGTACAGGCCCGTTTCGATCAGTCCGGTCAGATAACGCACGACCATATCGTCGAGCCGGACCATCGGCACCTTGCCCGATTCGACATCGGCCTTGAGCCGGTCGCTGAAGAAGATCTCGCTATCCAGTTCCTGACCCGATTCCTGGTCTAGCCCCGCATTGGCCGCCTTGGCGGTCGAATGGACTCCGCCCCAGTCGCTCATCACCCAGCCGCGATAGCCCCAGTCGCGCTTCAGCACATGATTCAGCAGGAAATCGTTCTCGCACGCCCAGTCGCCATTGACCTTGTTGTACGAACACATGACCGACCCGGGCTTCCCCCGCTCGATCGCGATCTGGAAGGCGAGCAGGTCGCTCTGCCGCAGGCTGGCCTCGTCGATCCGCGCATCGACGACCATGCGCCCGGTCTCCTGTGCGTTGAGCGCGAAATGCTTGACCGTCGAGACGATGCGGTTCGACTGGACACCCGCGATATGAGCACCGGCCATCTCGCCCGACAGAAGCGGGTCCTCGCCCAGATATTCGAAATTGCGCCCGTTCCAGGGATCGCGCGTCAGGTTGACGCCGCCGGCAAGCAGCACGCTGAAACGCTTGGCGCGCGCCTCGGCCCCGATCATGGCACCGCCGGCATGGGCCATATCCGGGTCGAAGCTCGCCGCCGTCGCCAGGCTCGACGGCAGCGCGGTCGCGACATCGCCCTTGCGCTGTTCGACCTGGTTGGCGACGCCCAGAGAGGCATCGCTCTCGCGGATCAACGGGATGCCGAGTCGCGGAATACCGTCGATATGGCCGGCCGAGGGGATCAGCTCATTGGCCGTCTTGCCCTTGGCCATGGGCGGAAACAGCCCGTGGACGAGCCCGATCTTCTCATCGAGGGTCATCCGGGCGACGATGGTCCGGGCGCGTGCCCGTGCATCATGCGAAGCCACGGATGCCGAGGTGCGAGACGGCACCGACTGCGCGCTCGCCATTGCAGCAAGCGAAACGCTGAGCAGCGCCACGGCGATACGTTTCGACATCATCTCTCTCCTCCTTTTGCCGGCCCGCCGACAGGGGATCGGACCGATCCATTGCCACCATTCCGCTCACGCCTATGCGTCGATCGACCACCAACAGCACAGTTTGAGAACGTTCTCAACTGACTTGACACGAATTGTCCGACGAGTCATGAGAACGTTCTCAAATCAAACGCGAACTGAATCGCGTTACAACAAGTCGGCGTGACAACGTTGACAAAAATGGGGGAGGATCGATGCGCAGCTTCAATGCCAGCTCGCTTTCGCGGCTTTTGGTGAGTGTTTCGGCAATCGGGATTGCGGCCGTGCCGCACGCAGCGACAGCGCAAAATGCACCGGCGGTAACTGGCGATTCGCGAAGTCAGGCAGACGCGCCAGAGGGCGACATCGTGGTCACCGGCATCCGCGCCAGTTTGCGGCGGTCGCTCGATATCAAGCGCGATTCACAGGGCGTCGTCGATGCCATCTCGGCCGAGGAGATCGGCAAATTCCCCGACACCAACCTCGCCGAATCGCTTCAGCGCATCACCGGCGTGTCGATCGACCGTTCCAATGGCGAAGGCTCGCTGGTTACCGTTCGCGGCTTCGGCCCTGAATTCAACCTTGTGACGCTCAATGGCCGCCAGATGCCGACCGCCCTGATCGGCGACGGCGGCAGCGCGCCGTCGTCGCGTTCATTCGACTTCGCCAACCTTGCCTCCGAGGGCGTCGCCGCGGTCGAAGTGTACAAGAGCGGCCGCGCGTCGATCGAATCCGGCGGCATCGGCTCGACCATCAATATCCGTACCCCGCGCCCGTTCGACCGGCCGGGCACCCGCGGCAGCCTCGCCGTCAAGGGCGTGATGGATACCTCCCAGAACGGCAAGAACGACGTCACGCCGGAAGTCTCGGGCATCTTCAGCACGACCCTGGCGGACGACCGTATCGGCTTTGCGGTCATCGGCTCCTATCAGAAGCGCAAGGCGAGCACGAACCAGGCGATCGTCGGCTGGCGTGACGGCTATCTCGGCAACGAGAACAACTGGGGCTCGCTGGCGCCGCCCGGAACGCCGCGCGCCGCGAACATCACCAACCGGCCGGGCCCGACCGACGTCTATCAGGTCCCGCAGAATGCGTCGTATGAGTTCAACAACATCAATCGCGAGCGCATCAACGGCCAGGCGGTCCTGCAATTCCGCCCGACCGATGCGCTAACCGCGACGATCGACTATACCTATTCACGCAACACCGTCGAAACCCGCAACAGCAATGTCGGCATCTGGTTCAACCATGACGACACGTCGAGTTCCTGGACCAATGGTCCAGTTGCCGGCCCGGTCTTCTATACCGAGCGCTTCGCCGCGCCGGATGCCGGCTGCGTGGCGCCGTCGACGACCTGCAACGTCGGAAAGGACCTTTCCTATAGCGGGTCGCTCACCGCCAACCGCGCGGAGAACAAGTCGCTCGGCGGCAACCTGGTGTGGAAGGCACCGGGCGGGATGACGGTGACGCTCGATGCGCATCACTCGACCGCGGAAGTGAAGCCGACCAACAAATACGGCTCGAACATGTCGGTCGGCACCGCGATCTTCGGTGTCCAGAACCAGACGATCAATTTCGACCATGACCTACCGGTCATCTCGTACAATATGGCCCCCGGCATCGATCCGCTCAACGCCGCGCTGGTCACGCCAACCGGCAGTGCTTTTCGCAACGCCTATTTCAGGGACGAGATCAACCAGGTCCAGTTGAGCAGCCACTATGATCATCAGGGCGGCTTCCTCGACAGCCTCGATTTCGGCGTCTCCTATGTGCAGAACAAGGTCCGCTCGGCCTTCGGCACCATCCAGAACGACACCTGGGGCGGCATCGGCCCTGCGTCGTCGCTTCCCGACAACATGCTCTCGCTCGCAACGCTGCCGAACCTGTTCCCAGGCCTTGCGCAGTCGGGCATGGCCCAGAAATTCTACACCTTCAATTTCGAGCAGATGGTCGACCTGCTTGAATCGAAGTTCCAGGCGTGCAGCAAGCCGCGATCGGGTACCGCCGCTCCCGGCACCTGCCTTGCGGATTTCAATACAGACCGGCGCATCACCGAAAAGACGATCGCACCCTATCTGCAGGTAGCGACCAAGTTCGACGCGTTCGACAATCCGGCGCACATCGTCGCCGGCCTGCGCTACGAGACGACCAACGTCTCGTCCTCGGCGCTGGTGCCGGTACCATCACGCACCCAGTGGGTGTCGGACAACGAGTTCAACGTCGTCCTCTCAGGCGACAGCACCTTCACTCAGTTCCGGGGCCAGTACCAGAACTGGCTGCCGTCGGTCGATTTCGATATCTCTCCACTTCACAACGTCAAACTGCGCGCATCGTACAGCCACACGATCACTCGCGCCGCCTATGACGTCATGCAAGGCGGGCGAACGCTGGACGGACTGTTCCGTGTCGGCGGAGGCACCGGCGCGCAAGGCAACCCGGGCCTGATCCCGTACAAGTCGAAGAATATCGATCTGTCGGCCGAGTGGTATTATGGTCGCGACAGCTATATTTCGATTGGCTATTTCCACAAGAACGTCGCGAACTTCATTTCGACCACCCGCGTCGATACCACCGCGTTCGGCCTGACCACCCCCGTGGGCGGTCCGCGCTACAATGCGGCGCTCGCGGCACTCGGGGCGAATGCGACGGCCACCCAGATCCGCCAGTATATCTTCGCCCATTACCCGCAATCGTCGAACGCGGCGCAGGGCCTGATCTACGCCCTGCCCGAGGATCCAGCGCTCAACTTCCAGATCACCACGCCGGTGAACAGCGACCAGACCGCGTCGATCCATGGCTGGGAATTCGCCGTCCAGCACAGCTTCTGGGATACCGGCTTCGGCGCGATTCTGAACTACACGATCGTCGACGGCAGCGCGAAGTACGACAACAGCAAGCCTGCCACCGTCACACAGTTCGCGCTGACCGGCCTCAGCAACAGCGCGAACGCGGTCGCGTTCTTCGACAAATACGGCATACAGGCGCGTGTCGCGTACAACTGGCGCGGCGAATTCCTG
The DNA here is from genome assembly GCF_028473665.1 of Sphingomonas sp. QA11. Classification (GTDB taxonomy): domain Bacteria; phylum Pseudomonadota; class Alphaproteobacteria; order Sphingomonadales; family Sphingomonadaceae; genus Sphingomonas; species Sphingomonas phytovorans. The sequence continues at coordinate 2,951,739 of NZ_CP098774.1, forward strand.
CAGGCGACAGGTCCCAACCCGACCTATACCGAGGCCTATGGCCAGGTGGACGCGAGCGCGAGCTACGAGTTCAGGAAGGGGATGAGCGTCTTCGCCGAGGCCATCAACCTGACCGGCGCAGGTCGGCGCCAGCATCAGCGGTCCGATCGCAACGTCACCCTCGTCTCGCCGGGGTTCGCCCGTTACGCGGTCGGCGTTCGAGCGGCGTTCTGATCCGGGCCCGCCGGGAGACTGCAGACGACGGAAAAGCCACCCTCCAACGAGGGTGGCTTTTCCTCTTCCCGCACGGCAAGCTGCCGGTTGTGAATGAAGGCGCGTAGCGTGGACAAGGCTGTCTCCAGCATCGTGATCGTCGGCGGCGGCACCGCCGGCTGGCTGGCGGCTTGCCTCATCGCTGCTCGCGCCAATCCGGCAACCCGGGCGCCGATTGCGGTGACGCTGATCGAATCGCCCGATATCCCGACCATCGGCGTCGGCGAAGGCACTTGGCCGACGATGCGGCGGACGCTCGAACGGATCGGGATCAGCGAAACCGAATTCCTGGTCGCCTGCGATGCCTCGTTCAAACAGGGTTCGCGCTTCGTCGGCTGGCGCACCGGCGGCGCGGGCGACGACTATCTCCATCCCTTCGTCGCTCCGATCGACGGCGATCCGCGCGACGTGGTGGCGGCATGGCGCGACCAGGGCCCCAACCATCGCTTCGCAGAGATGGTCACGCCCCAGGCGCGCCCATGCAGGCTTGACCTGGCCCCGCGCCAGAGGACGATGCCGGACTATGCGGGTGCGCTCAACTATGCCTATCACCTCGACGCCGCGAAGCTGGCGGCCTTGCTCACCCGGCACGCGACCGAGCGGCTCGGCGTGCGCCATGTGCGCGACCATGTCGTCGGCGTCGAGCGGACGGAGGACGGCGATATCGCGGCGGTCCGTACGCGCACCTCGCACGACATCGCGGGCGACCTGTTCATCGATTGCACCGGACACGCCGCGCTGCTGATCGGCGAGCAATATGGCGTCGGTTTTCTCGATCGAAGCGGCGAGCTGTTCAATGATCGGGCGCTGGCGGTGCAGGTGCCGGTCGCGCCCGACAGCGCGATCGAATCGCAGACCAACGCCACCGCGCACGCCGCCGGCTGGATATGGGATATCGGCCTGCCGACCCGGCGCGGCGTCGGCTGCGTCTACTCCTCGCGGCATGCGAGCGACGAAGCGGCCGAAGCGACCCTCATCGCCTATCTGCGCGGCGCCATGCCTGGCACCGATACCGAACGCCTGTCGTTCCGCCGCCTGACCTTCCGGTCGGGCCATCGCGAGCGTTTCTGGGAGCGCAACTGCCTCGCGATCGGCCTGTCCGCGGGCTTCCTCGAACCGCTCGAGGCATCGGCGATCGTGCTGATCGAACTGTCGCTCGAGGCATTGCTCGACAATTTCCCGGCCACCCGCGACGTGATGGATATCCATGCAGGTCGCTTCAACACATTGTTCCGCTATCGCTGGGACCGGATCGTCGAGTTCCTCAAGCTCCATTATGTGCTGAGCGAGCGCGACGAACCCTATTGGCGCGATCATCGCGATCCCGCATCGATTCCACTACGGCTGGCGGAGCTGCTGCGCCTCTGGCGAGACCAGCCGCCATCGCGCGCCGACCTCCCGGCGGCGGAGGAGATCTTCCCGGCGGCGAGCTATCAATATGTGCTTTACGGCATGGGCTTCCCCGCCCCGCCCATCGGCCAGATCCGGGGAACGCCCGGAGACGGCGTGCTCCACCAGCTTCGCCAGGTCGATCAGCGCGCGCGCGTGCTCGCCGCCAGCCTGCCCACCAACCGCGCGTATCTCGATGCACTCCGCGCGCATCACGATATGGCGCCATCCATGGAAAACACTCGCTGATATGCTCGAACACGCGCTTCTCACCACCGAAGATCATCGCAAGCTACGCGTACGCACCGGGCGCGGTGCCGAGCTGGGCGATGCAGTGATGTGCAGTATCGCAGTACCGAGCGAGTTCCGCCGAGTGCAGGACGAATATCCGATCCTGTTCCGCCTCAACGACGAGCGCGACCGCTTCACCGCGCTGGCGATGTTCGGGTTCGAAACAGGCGAGAACCTGTTCCTCGACAACGGCAACTGGGACGCGCGCTACCTGCCACTGGCAGTCGACATCCAGCCTTTCCTGATCGGCGGGTCGCCGTCCGGGCACGGCGACAAGCAGGTGCATATCGACCTCGCCAGCCCACGCATTGGCGGGGATGGTGTTCGGCTGTTCGACGAGGACGGGCGGCCGAGCCCCTATCTTGAATCGATCAGCGAAAAACTGGGCGCGCTCGACGAGGGCTATCAGGAGTCCGAAAGCTTCTTCTCTGCGCTTGAGCGCCACAAACTGCTCGAACCGCTGACGCTGGAGATCACGCTCGACGACGGATCGACCAATCGCCTCGTCAGTTTCCACGGTATCGACGAGGATCGGCTGCGTGAACTCGACGCCACCACATTGGGCGAGTTGCACGCCGACGATCATCTGATGCCGATCTTCATGGCGATTGCCTCGCTCGGCCGATTGAGCGAACTGATCGCGCGCAAGAACCGCCGGATCGGGCATGGCTGAAGCCGATCCCGCGATCTTCGAAGCGCTGGCGACCGTGCCCGAAGTCACGGTCGCCGACACGGCGGCGCTGGACTCGCTGCTACGCAACGCCGATCGTCCTTTCCTGGTGCGGGGGCTGGTCGCCGATTGGCCGCTGGTGCAGGCCGGCCGGCGATCGAGCAGGGACGCGCGTGCCTATCTGCTTGGCCGGCACCGCGACGTTCCCTTCACGGTATCGGTGGGCTCCCCGGCATCGGGGGGGCGACTATTCTACGACGAGGCGATGGGGATGAACTTCCATACCCTGCGCGCCAGATTGCCCGAGATTTTTGCAAAGATGGAGGCCAACGAAGGCCGTACCGGCGCGCCGCCGATCTATCTCGGCTCAGTTGACGTTCATCAGTTCTTTAGCGGCCTGCATGAGGAGAATTATGTCGATCTCGGCGACCGCTCGCCGATCGCCAGCATCTGGATCGGTACACCTACGCGGATCGCGGCGCATAATGACCTTCCGCACAACCTCGCCTGTGTCGCGGTCGGCCGTCGGCGCTTCACGCTGTTCCCGCGCGAGCAGTTCCGCAACCTCTACCTTGGCCCGATCGACAATACGCCCGCCGGCCGCGCGATCAGCATGGTCGATTTCCACGCCCCCGATTTCAATCGTTTCCCCCGTTTCCGCGAAGCACTGCCCCACGCCCAGGTCGCCGAGCTCGACGCGGGCGACGCGCTCTACATCCCCGCCCTGTGGTGGCATCATGTCGAAGGGCTCGAGCCGTTCAACGTGCTGGTCAATTATTGGTGGCGCGAAACGCCGCGCTGGCTCGGTCAGCCGCAGGACGCGCTCAACCATGCGATGATGTCGATCCGCGACCTGCCCGACGACCAGAAGGCCTATTGGCGCGACCTGTTCGACTATTATGTGTTCGGCAGTGCTGACGACGTCGCCACGCATATTCCCGAAGAAGGGCGCAGTATCCTCGCCCCGTTGACCCCCGAAAGCGCCGGCCGTATCCGCGCCTTCCTGCTGAGGCAATTAAGCCAATGACCGATGGCATCCCGCACCCACGACGTATCGTCATCGCCGGCGGCGGCACCGCCGGCTGGATGGCCGCGGCGGCCATTGCACGTACCCTGGGGCGGACAGCCGACCTGACCCTGGTCGAATCCGATGCGATCGGCACGATCGGCGTCGGCGAATCCACCATCCCGCCGCTCGTCGTCTACAATCGCCTGCTCGGTATCAACGAAGCCGAGTTCATGCGGGCAACCCAGGCGACCTTCAAGCTGGGCATCTTGTTCGACGACTGGAAGCAGGTCGGCGATCGCTATTTCCATTCGTTCGGGGCGACCGGCAAGGACCACTGGTCCGCCGGCTTCCAGCATTTCTGGTTGTACGGACGCACCAGGGGGCATGACCAATCCTATGACGATTATTGCCTGGAACTGATCGCAGCGCTTCAGGGCAAGTTCGCGCATCTCCCGGACGACGGGATGAACTACGCCTACCAGCTCGATTCCACCCTCTATGCGAAGTTCCTCCGCACCATGGCCGAGGGCGACGGCACGAAGCGCGTCGAGGGCAAGATCGCTCGGGTCGACCTCGACGGCGAGAGCGGGAATATCGCGGCACTGGTGCTTGAATCGGGCATGCGCGTCGAAGGCGACCTGTTTCTCGATTGCACGGGTTTCTGCGCGGTGCTGATCGAGCAGGCGTTGCACGCGGGCTTCGACGACTGGACTCACTACCTGCCGTGCGACAGCGCCATCGCGCTCCAGACCGAAAATGTTCGCCCGCCTGTGCCCTATACCCGCGCGATGGCGCACGACGCGGGCTGGCAATGGCGCATCCCGCTCCAGCATCGCAGCGGCAACGGCCTCGTCTATTGCAGCCGCTATCTCTCGCGCGACGATGCGCTCGAACGGCTGCTCGGCAATGTCGAGGGCGACGTGCTGACCGAACCCAATTTCCTCCGCTTCACCACCGGTTCCAGGCGGCGCCAATGGTATCGCAATTGCATCGCGATCGGCCTGTCGGGCGGCTTCATGGAGCCGCTCGAATCGACCAGCATTCACCTGATCCAGCGTGCCGTACTGCGGCTGATCCGGATGATGCCAATGGGTGAGATCAGCGCCCGCGACGTGGCCGAGTTCAACGACCAGCAGGACGAGGATACGCGGCAGATCCGCGATTTCCTGATCCTGCATTACAAGGCTACCGAGCGCCGCGACAGCCCCTTCTGGCGCCAGTGCGCGGCGATGACGATCCCCGATTCGCTCGCCCAGAAGATCGAGCTTTTCCGAGAGACAGGCCGCGTCTTCCGCAAGAATGAGGAACTGTTCGCTGAGAACAGCTGGGTTCAGGTGATGATGGGCCAGGGCATCATACCCCGGACCTATCATCCGATCGCCGAGAAGCTGCGCGACGACGAGGTCGACAAGTTGCTCGGCACGATCCGCGACAACGTATCCCGCACCGTCGCGTCGCTGCCCGAGCACGGTGCCTATGTCGCCCGTTATTGCGGCGCGGCGACTCCAACGACACGAGGCTGAGCAGAATGGCACGGCGACGGCAGGCCGTCACGATCAAGCACGTCGCGGCCGACGCCGGCGTATCGCTCCAGACGGTCAGCAGGGTGATCAACAAGGAGCCGAACGTCCGGCCCGAGATGAGTCTCCGGGTACAGGCTTCGATCGACAAGCTCGGCTATGTGCCCTCGATCGCTGCCCAGCGGATGAGCGGATCGCGCTCCTATCTCATCCTCGCTCTCAACGATCGCGAGCGCACCATCGCCGACTGGCGGAAGCGCGAGGGCACCGACTGGGTCGATCAGATGCTGCTCGGCGGCATGCTCACCTGCGCCGAATATGGCTATCGAATGATCGTCGAACTGGTCGATACGCATAGCGACCATATCGAGCGCGAGTTGCTCGCCGCGATCGCCGCGCTTCAACCTGATGGCGTGATCCTGACGCCGCCCCATTCGCAGAACCCGCTCATCACCAATCTTCTCGACGAACAGAAGATCAGCTTCGCCCGGATCGGCTCGCTGACGGAGGGACCCGGCTTCGCCCTGACGATGGACGACGAGCGCGCCGCACGCATGGCAACCGAGCATCTGATCGGGCTTGGCCATCGCAGGATCGGCTTCATCGCAGGCTCGCTTGAATATGAACTCAGTGCCTGGCGCGTCCATGGCTGGCGTGCTGCGATGGAGGAGGCAGGCCTGGAAACCGCAGACCTGCTCGCCGAAGGCGATTTCAGCTACGCGTCGGGCAGGAACGCCGCAACCCGCCTGTTCGATCAGGGCATGCCGCCCACCGCGATCATCGCAAGCAACGATCAGATGGCGCTGGCGACGCTCGAAACGGGTCGCGAGCGCGGCATCGACGTACCGCGCGATCTGTCACTCGTGAGTTTCGACGACACTCCGATCGTCCGCTTCACCCACCCTCCGCTGACCGCCGTTGTGCAGCCGATCGCCGACGTCGTCGCGCGAGCCGTCGAACTGATCATCGCCGACCAGGCCGGGCGCGATGTTCCCGATATGCCAGTCGCGGTGCCGGCGACGCTGGTGCTGCGCAGCTCCACGGCACCGCCCCGGCACGGCTGATCGACCATATGGCACGCCCCCGCATCGGGATCGCAATCCGACGATCCGAATCCGGAGACGGCCTGGGACAGGAGCATGGCGCGTGAACCAGCAACGGTCGCGGCGGCAACGAAACGCCGCCACCATCAAGGATGTCGCCCGCAAGGCCGGCGTGTCCCCGATGACGGTGTCCCGGGTGCTCAACGCGAAACATAACGTACATCCGACGACACGAGAGGCGGTCAATGCAGCGATCACGGCGCTCAGCTACACCCCCAATCCAGCGGCGCGCAGCCTGGCCGGCGCCGCGCCGGTGCGGATCGGCCTGCTCTACAGCAACCCCAGCGCCGCCTATCTCAGCGAGTTCCTGGTCGGCAGCCTCGACTATGCCAGCCGCGCCAACATCCAGATCATCGTCGAGAAATGCGACGGGCCCGAACAGGCGCGGGAAGCCGCCACCCGGCTGCTCCGCGGCGGTGTCGAGGGCATCGTGCTGCCGCCGCCGCTCTGCGATTCGCTGACCCTGCTCGAGGCGCTGCGCGAGGCCAATGGCCTCGCCGTCACCGTCGCCAGCGGCCATCCCGCCCCCGGCTTCTCCGCCGTCAGCATCGACGATCACCGTGCCGCCTTCGAGATGACCCGCCACATCGCCGCGCTCGGCCACCAGCGCATCGGCTTCATCATCGGCAATCCCGACCAGACCGCCAGCGAACGCCGCCTCGCCGGATATCGCGATGCGCTCGACGCGGTCGGTCTCCCCTATGACGCCGACCTCGTCGCCCAGGGGCTGTTCACCTATCGCTCCGGCCTCGACGTCGCCGAGCAGCTGCTCGACCTCGCCAACCCGCCTTCCGCCATCTTCGCCAGCAACGACGACATGGCCGCCGCCACCGTCGCCGTCGCCCATCGACACGGCCTCGACGTGCCCAACGACCTCACCGTCTGCGGCTTCGACGACACCGCCCTCGCCACCACCATCTGGCCAGAACTCACCACCATCCACCAGCCCATCACCGACATGTCCCTCGCCGCCGTCGAATTGCTGGTGAAGGAAATCCTCGATCGTCGCGCCGGGCACCGTCAGGCACCGCGACACCTCCAGCTTGGCTTCCGGCTGGTGCGGCGACAGTCCGACGCGGCGCCCCGCCGGCGGCCGCTCGCGACCACCCTTCGCCTTGCCTGATGAAGCGGCAGCAAAGCCGCGCGGGCGACAGACCGATCGCGCGACGATTGCGCCGCGCGTCAACCCTTCTCCCGAGAACCCCGGATCCAGGTCGCCAGCGTCCGTCCGCTCGAATCGAGGGTCACCAGGTCGGCACTCCAGCCTGGAGCAATGCGACCATGGCTGCCTTCCAGCCGGAGGAAACATGCCGGGTGGCGGCCAGCCATGTTCAGCGCCCGTGCCTGCGATACGCCCAACATGGTTTCCGCATTGCGCACCGCCTGCGCCATGTCGAGATCCGACCCGGCAAGCGTGCCGTCCTCGTTGACGCAGACACCGTCGACCACGTCGACCCGATGCCCCTGCAGCATGAAACTCTTCTCAGTCTGCCCGACGCTCGGCATCGCATCAGTGACGAGCATGATGCGCTCGCCCTTGGCATTCAGCGCCACGCGCATCGTCGCGGGATGGACATGCCGCCCATCCACGATCAGCCCGCACCAGCTATCCCGATCCTCCAGTGCGGCGCCGACGGCGCCAGGCTCTCGCGATGCAAGCGGGGACATCGCGTTGAACAGGTGAGTGAAACCGGTCATCCCGACGTCCAGAGCTCCCCGGATGGCCTCGTAGCTGCCATCGGTATGGCCGGCGGCAACGATCACGCCGGCGGCAACAAGCCGCGCAACCATCGCCGCACTGGTCTTTTCCGGCGCCAGGGTGACGAGCGTGCGACCGCGCTTCAAACCAATGACGGCCGCACAACCTTCATCGTCGAGCGTGATGATCTTGTTGGGATCGTGGATACCCTTGCGATCGATATTGAGGAACGGCCCTTCGATATGAATGCCGAGAACGCCGGGAACTCCCCGTTCGATCGCCTCGTCCACGGCTGCGATACCCGCCCGCACCGTCGCCAGGTCGTCACTGATCAGTGTCGGCAGGAACCCGGTCGTGCCGAAACGACGATGTGCCGCGCCGATGGTCGCAATGGTTTCGACCGTCGGCGCGTCGTTGAACAGCACGCCGCCGCCGCCATTCACCTGGGTATCGATGAATCCCGGCGCCAGGATCGCGCCCTTCAGGTCGAGTCGTCCGGCCGACGAAGGGATTTCCGCCTCAGGCAGGACGGCGGCGATGGTCGTGCCGTCGATGATCACGGCCATGCCATCGACCAGCGCGTCGTCAAGCAACGTGCGGCAGTTGAAGAGTGCGGTTGGCATCAGACGGTTTCGGTCACTTTGCGCAGGTGGGGCGGCGAATCGGGATCGAACCCCCGCCGCACGGATAGCGCGTTGACCGCGCGGTAGAAGGACTGGATCTGCAACATCGGCTGGATCGCGGGCGATGCGTCGATCGTCGGCAACGTCACCGCACCGGGAATCGCACTGCCGGCGCAATAGACGACGCCCCCCTGCCCCAGTGCCTCGCTGACCAGCGAATCGACACCTGCGGCCGTTTCATCGTCCTGGCGAAACACGAGGACCGGGAAATCCGGCCCGATCAGGGCCATCGGCCCGTGCCTCACCTCGGCCGCGCTGAATGCCTCGGCATGAAGACCGCAGGTTTCCTTGAACTTCAACGCAGCTTCCTGTGCGACTCCCAGACCGAGGCCGCGCCCGATGACATATAGCCCGCGCGCATTGGCAAGGCCGTCAACCAGAGGACTCCAGTCCACCTCCCAGGATCGGGCGAGCAGCGCCGGCGCTTCGTCCAGCGCGACGGACAGCGCCTCATCCTGCGCCCAGGCAGCGACCAGGCCAAGGATCGCCGCCAGGGAAGCGATATAGCTCTTCGTCGCCGCGACGCTCTTCTCCGCGCCGGCACGAAGCGGGAGGGTCGAATCGGCCATGTCGGCCAGCGGCGACGCGGCATCGTTGACCATCGCGGCAAGATACGCGCCGCCCGCCCGGCCCGCCTGGACCACGCTCAGCAGATCCGGACTGCGGCCCGACTGCGAGATTGCCAGCAGCAACGTGTCGTCGAGCCGTGCGGCAGCGTGATAGACCGAGGCAACCGACGGTGCGGCTGAACTCACCGGTACGCCGATCACGGTTTCGATCAGATATTTGGCGAACGTCGCTGCATGATCCGAAGAGCCGCGGGCGCAGGTCGACACGGCACGCGGCGGCACATCGCGCAGTCGCGCGGCAAGCGAGCCGACCAGGGCGCGGTTCGCGGTGCGCTGACGCGCGATGACGTCTGCGGCTTCCGCGGCCTCGGCGAACATCAGCGTGGATTCAGGGGCAATGCTCATGCGAGCGCGTTCAATTCTGCAACGAAATCATAAGTATCACCGCGATACCAGCTATGAGTCATCTCGATCGCGCGTCCGTCTTCCAGAAAGCCCCGGCGTTCGATGAAAAGTCCGGGCGCACCCACCTCGATGTCGAGCAGTTTCGCCTGATCCTTGTCGAACAATACCGCCCGCAGGCGCTGCAACGCGCGCACCGGCCGATGGCCGGCAGCGTCCAACGCTTCGTAGAGCGACGCGCCGACCGCCTCCAGCCCAGGCAGGCCGAACCCGGGGATCGTCGAATATTCGAGCGCCATGGGCTGGTCGTCGGCGTACCGGATGCGGTGAAAGCGTAACACGCGAGAGCCAGGGCTAAGTCCCAGCGTGAGCGATTCGTCCGGGTTCACCGAGCTCTCGATCTGGGTGATCCATTCGCTGCGCGCGGTACGGCCCCTCGCGGCCATGTCCTCGGTAAAGGAGGTAAGCTTCGAGAACTGTTTTTCGACCCGTCCACCCACGAACGTGCCGGCACCCTGCCGCCGGGTCAGCATGCCATCGGCCACCAACCCGTCTACCGCCTTGCGCACCGTAATGCGCGAGATACCGAACTCCTTGGCGATATCGCGCTCGGGCGGCAGCGCCTCTTGCGGGCGCAACGCACCTCCCTCGATTCCGCGCCGCAACGCATCCTGCATCTGTTGATAGAGCGGGGCGCGCGCATTGCCGTCGAGCATACCGATCTTGTCGGTCAGGTTGGTCATCCGTGCATCCCTGTTCTCAGCGCCGACCGAAGCCGGCACGACCTCTATAAGACCAATCAAATACCATTTTCCACAAGAAAATTGCACCAACTCGACTGGACTTGCAAAAAATCCGCTTGACGCTGCGATTGGTATGACACATGTTTCACAAATTGGTATGTGATTGGTCATCAACTGACAGGCCAACAAAAATAAAAATGGGGAGAACGGCAATGACCGCAATACGACTTCTGGCTGCATCCGTGAGTTCGTTGGCATTGGCCGCCACTGCGCATGCGCAGAGCACCAATGCTCCCAGCAACACAGCGCCGTCGGGTGCGACCCAGACAGCGCAGAATGATCCGGGCAGCGAGGCTGACATCATCGTCACCGGCATTCGCGGATCGATCCAGGCATCGATCACCGCCAAGCGCGACTCGAGCGTCATTTCCGACGTCCTCACCGCCGAAGACATCGGCAAATTCCCCGACAAGAACGTCGCCGAGGCGCTGCAGCGGATTCCCGGCATCGTCATCAATCGCGAGTTCGGCGAAGGCGAGCGCGTGTCGCTTCGCGGCACCGCGCCGAACCTGACCAAGACGCTGGTCAACGGCCATTCGATCGCCACCGCCGACTGGTTCATTCTCGACCAGGTCGCCTCGACGCGCAGCTTCAACTATCTGACGCTGCCCGCGGAGATCGTCGGCCAGCTAGAAGTGTACAAGAGCCCGCAGGCGGATGTGGAAGAAGGTGGCGTCGGCGGGACGATCAACGTCCACACGCGCAATCCTCTCGACCTGAAGCCGCTTACCCTGTCGGCATCGGTACAGGGCGTCTATTCCGACCGGTCGGGGAAATTCGACCCCCAGATTTCAGGTCTGGTGAGCTGGAAGAACGCCGACGAGACGTTCGGCATCCTCATCGGCGGCATCTACCAGAAGCGGCAGACACGGCGCGACGGTATCGAGGTCTTCGGCTACGCCCCCTTCGCGGTCAACGGCGGGACGGCGAACGTGCCGACACTCATCGGCTCGACTATCTTCAAGCAGGATCGTGAACGCTACGGCGGCAATATCGGCGTGCAGTTCCGTCCGTCGGACACGCTGGAGGTCAATGTTACCGGTCTCTATTCCCGTTTCGGCGCGAACAATTTCAACCAGAACTACATCGCCTGGGCCGAGCGGGCGCTCGGCACCGGGGGAACGATCACCAACGCGACCGTCCAGAACGGCCTCGCGGTCGCCGGCACCGTCACATCGACCAACAACGCCGCCGGCGGCGCGCGCGCCATGGTCTTCGACGCGATCGACCGCAAGGCGTTCGCTGAAACCTATTCGGCCGATCTCGACTTGATCTACAAACCCACCGAGCAGTTGACCGTCCACCTCAAGGCAGGTTGGACCAAGGCGACCGGCGCAACCTCGAACGAGAACTTCCTCGAGACCGCGTCCACCGGCTCGTTCAGCTACGATCTGCGCGGCAAGGCCCCTCAGGTGACTTTCACCTCACCCAATCCGACCTCGCCGGCGAATGCGCTCATCGATTTCGCGCGCATCCAGTCAGTGACTAACGACGACAAGGAAAAATACGCCTATCTCGATCTGGAACAGCAGGTCGACTGGGGCCCGATGAGCGCGCTGAAGGTCGGCGTGAAATATACCGATCACGACCGTTCAGCCCTTCGTCTCGCCACCAATGGCGGCGTGCTGACGCCAGGGCTGGTCTGTGGCGGCGCGCCGTGCACCGCCGCCAGCTTCGCGAGCGGCCAGGGGACGCCTGACGATTTCCTCGACAATATCGCGGCCCCGGGCACCCTGAAGAACTATTGGACCGTGGATCCGGCCCGCCTCGCCCAGATCTACGGATCGCAGGCGGCGGCGCTGACCGCGAAGTTCATCGTCCCCGGCAACACCTATTCGATCAACGAAAAGACCTATGGCGGCTATGCCATGGCCAAGTTCGGCGGCGATGGATGGCGCGGCAACGTCGGCGTCCGGGTGGTCAAGACCGACCAGACATCGACCGGCAGCCTGATCGGCGGCGCGAATCCGCAGTTCACCAACCCCTTTGGCGGATTCACGCCAATCACGTCCAGCCGTTCCTATACCGACGTGCTGCCAAGCGCGAACCTGTCGATCGATCTCTCGCGCAAGGTCGTGCTGCGCTTCGCCGCGGGCAAGACGGTCACGCGGCCCGACTTTGTCGATATCACGCCGGGCATCGACCTCAACGGCACCCTGCTGACCGGGCAGGGCGGCGATCCCAACCTGCAGCCTTACCGCGCCAACCAGTATGACGTGTCGCTCGAATGGTATCCGGATGCCGAAACGATCGTAGCACTGGCTGCGTTCTACAAGGATATCCAGTCGTACATCGTCAACCGGACCTCGACGGAAATCCTGCCCGGACAGTTCGTTCCCGGCACCCAGCCTGCTTCCTGCACGCTTGCGCCAGGCAACAATCCGAACCTGTTCAACTGCCCATACCAGATCAACCGCCGGTCCAACGGCACCGGCGGCCGGAACCAGGGCTTCGAATTCCAGGTTTCGCGGCCGATCTGGGGCGGATTCGGCGCGATCGCCAACTATACCTACTCGGACGCGAAGGCGAGCAACGGCGACCAGATCCCCGGAAACAGCAAGCATTCGGCGAATCTGACCGGTTATTACGAGAATGATCTGCTCAGCGCCCGGGTCTCGTACAGCTATCGGTCGGCCTTCTTCATCGACATCGATCGTGCGGCACCGCTCAACCAGGCCGCGCTGTCCTCGCTCGATGCGTCGCTCGGTATCAACGTGACCAAGAATGTCACGCTGACGGCTGATGCGGTGAACCTGACCAACAAGAAGATCGTGCAATATTCGGGCACGCGCGACCGCGTGCGGGCGATCTACGACAACGGGCGTCAGTTCTACGTTGGCGCGCGCTTCAAGTTCTGATCTGAATAGGCGGGCCGGCCATGCCGGCCCGCTATCCTAGGTTCGTAAAGGTGCCCGGCGTGTCGAGCATTCAGATCTTCCGCAGGGCCCTCCCCTTGTTTGCCGGGGCCCTGTTCTCTTCCGCCGCGATCGCAGAGCCCGCCGCGCTCCTGCCAGCACCAAAATCGCTGAGCGTTGCGGAAGGCGGCTTCACGCTGACCGCGACGAGCGGGATCTCCGTTCCGGCAGGTGACAGCGGCGCACGCAACGCAGCAGAGCGGCTGGCGGAGCTGCTCTCCCGCACCGGCGGCCCCAGGCCCTTGATCGGTGCCGGCGGTATCGTCCGGTTCGAACGCGTGGCGAATATTCCGGCCGAGGGGTATCGCCTCACCACTTCCGCGACCGGCGCCACGATCAGCGCGAGTGACGATGCCGGCCTGTTCTACGGCGCGGTGACGCTCTGGCAGCTCGCCCGACCGGAAAGGCACGGCGTCTTCGTCCCTGCCGTCACGATCGCCGACGCCCCCCGTTTCAAATGGCGCGGGCTCATGCTCGACAGCGCGCGGCACTTTCAGTCGCCCGCCTTCGTGAAGCACGTGATCGACGCGATGGCCGCGAACAAGCTCAACACGTTGCACTGGCACCTCGTCGACGATCAGGGCTGGCGTATCGAGATCCCGAAATATCCAAGACTGACGAGTGTCAGCGGCTGGCGCTTACCCGCCACCGCGCCGGGAGCCCCTGTCCTGCCGCGCACCGGCGGCTTCTACACCGGGGCACAGATCCGCGATATCGTCGCCTATGCAACGAAACGCGGCGTCACCATCGTGCCCGAGATCGAAATGCCCGGTCATGCGCTGAGCGCCATCCGTGCCTATCCGCGTCTGGGCATGGGCGTCCCGATCCCACCGGGGACGGAGAGCGACTGGGGCGTGTTCCCATGGCTCTACAATACCGACGAGGCGACCTTCGGCTTCCTTCAGGACGTGCTCGACGAAGTGATCAGCCTGTTTCCGTCGCGCTACATCCATGTCGGTGGCGACGAGGCAGTGAAGGACCAATGGGCCGCGTCGCCCGTGATCGAGGCGAAGATGAAAGCCCTCGGCATCACGTCCGAGAACAAGCTGCAGAGCTGGTTCGTCCAGCGCATCGGCCGTTATCTCGCCGCGCATGATCGACGGCTGATCGGCTGGGATGAGATTCTCGATGGCGGCATCACGCCGGATGCGACCGTCATGTCGTGGCGCGGCCTAGACGGCGCGGTCGCCGCCGCAAAAGCTGGTCATGACACCGTGCTCAGTCCCGAGCCAGTCCTCTATCTCAATTACCGCCAGGGCGTCACCGCGGCGGAAGGAACGGGTCGCGGCAAGCTGGTGACCCTCGCCGACGTCTACGGTTTCGATCCCGCCCCACCGTCGATCCCGCCCGAGCAGCAGCGCCATATCCTCGGCCTACAGGGCAATGTCTGGACCGAGCACATGCGGACCGAATCCGCCGTGGCGGCGGCCATGTTCCCCCGCGCCGCGGCGGTGGCCGAACTCGGCTGGTCGCCGGCGGGCCCGCGGGACTTCGGCAATTTCGTTCGTCGCCTGGCGCCGCAGATGCAGCGCCTGACGAAACTCGGCATTGAACCGAGCGAAGCACTGTTCCGTCCGGTGGCAACGCTATCCCCGGTCGGCACCAAGGCACAGGTGACGCTCACCGGCCAATCCGGGCTGCCAATGCGCTACACAACCGATGGCACTCTGCCTGGTCCCGCGTCCACGCTCTACGCCGGCCCCCTCGCGCTTCCGATGCCGGCACGCCTGCGCGTCGCGACCATCCTCGACGGCAATACGATGCCGGGCGCCATCGATCTCGCCCTGACTCCCGCTGCCGTCCGCCACCGCGACGATACGCAGCTCAGGCTCTGCTCGGAAGGCATCCCCTTGCGACTGACCGACGATGCCCCGGCGGCCGGTCCCCGCGCGGCATTCCTGCTCGACATCGCGAACCCCTGCTGGATCTATGATGCCGCACCGATGGACGGGGTGCGCTCGATCGCGATCTCGGTCGGGCAGCTTCCCTTCAACTTCCAGATCGGCCGGGACGTGGACAAGATCACATTCCGCCCGCCCGTCACTCCTGCGGGAGAGGTCGAGGTACGCGACGGATGTGAAGGCCCGCGCCTAGCCACCTTGCCGCTCGCCCCCGCCGTCCACCAACCCGGAGTGACCCGGCTGACCTCGCCGATCGCCCCCGTCACGGGCACTCATGATCTCTGCATCACCTATACGGCCAGGGGCGTGAACCCGCTCTGGGCGGTCAGCGCAGTGCAACTCGTGACCGCGCCGTGATCGTTCGGCTTCACGCGCCGATGGCAGGCTGGGCACTCGACCTTGGACAGGTGTCCGACCCGGTCTTCGCCGACCGCATGATGGGGGAAGGTTTCGCCATCGACCCGCTCGACGGGGTGATCCGGGCGCCGTGCGACGCCACTGTCATTGCCGTCGCCCCGACCCGTCACTCGGTCACGCTGAAGCTGGCGAACGGGGCCGACCTGCTCATCCATGTCGGGCTTGAGACGGTCGCACTGGCCGGGGACGGTTTCACCGCCAGGGTGAGCGACGGGGAGCCAGTCGTCCTTGGCCAGGTGCTGCTGGAGGTCGATCTCGATCCCGTCGCGGCGCGGGCCAAGAGCCTCGTCACCCCTATTACCGTAACCAGCGAAGGATTTGCCGTCACGGTGCACGGGACCGATACCCGCGTGCAGGCTGGCGCCCCCCTCGCCGAGGTCGCGCCACTTGCCACCAGTGAGGGCACGACCGATCTTGGCGAGGATACGGCGCGCTGCACGATCCGTGTCCCGCTGCCCAGTGGCATCCATGCCCGCCCGGCCGCGCGGATCGTCGCCGCGCTCAAGCCGTTCGCGGCCGAGATGACTCTCTCCGCGCATGGCAAGACCGCCAATGCGCGCAGCATCGTCGCCCTGCTTTCCGCCGGGATCCGCCATGGCGATGAGATCGAGATTGCCGGTCGCGGGCCGGATGCCCGCGCCGCCACCGCTGCGATCGCCGCGCTGATCGAACAGGGCATGGGTGAGGAAGCGCATCAATCTCCCGCGCCCGTCGCGGCGCCAGCCGCCGATGGCCTCATCCACGGTGTCCGCGCAGCGCCGGGCCTGGCAATCGGCCGCGTCTTCCAGTTCCGCGCCTCCGACATTGCCGTGACGGAGCAAGGCAATGGCCCGGCCGCCGAAAGCGCCGCCCTTGCCGCAGCACGCGGGCGGCTGCTGGCCATTGCCGAGGACAGCACAGGACCCGGCGCCGACATCGCGGCGGCCCACCACACCCTGATCGACGACCCGGAGCTTCTCTCCGCCGCCCGGCACCTCATCGCCGAAGGCAAGAGCGCTGCTTTTGCCTGGCGCAGCGCGATCCACAGCCATGCAGAAGCAATCCGCGCGACCGGCGACCGATTGCTGATCGAGCGGATCGCCGATCTGAAGGACATCGAGCGCCAGATGATCGCGCTGCTCGTCGGCGCCGATACGGCCATGCCGCTGCCGCCGCCCGGCGCGATCCTGATCACCGACGAGCTGCTTCCCTCTCACTTCGCACCGATTGCCGCGGCGCAAGTCGCAGGGATCTGCACTGCCTTTGGCGGCCCAACCGCTCATGCCGCGATCCTCGCAGCGTCGGCCGGAATTCCGATGCTGGTCGCAGCGGGCCCTGGCGTGCTCGACCTGCCGGACGGCGAGGATGTCGTGCTCGACGCGGATCGCGCCGTGCTCGACCCGGCACCCAGGACCGCTGCCCGGGAAGCAGCCGCAGCGCGGCTGATTCATCTGCGCGATCGCAACGCCGCCGACGCAAGCGCCGCGCGGCAGGATTGCGTCATGGCCGACGGCACCCGGATCGAGATCTTCGCCAACCTCGCGGCAAGCACGGAAGCGGCCCCGGCAGTATCGCTGGGCGCCGAAGGCTGCGGCCTGCTGCGCACCGAGTTTCTTTTTCACGACCGCATGTCCGCTCCTGACGAGGACGAACAATGCGCCGCCTATGCGGCAGTCGCCGCAGGGCTGGCGGGCCGCCCGCTGATCGTCCGCACGCTCGATATCGGCGGCGACAAGCCGGTCGCCTACCTGCCCTTTCCGCATGAGGAGAATCCAGCGCTCGGCGCGCGGGGCATCCGTTTCTCGCTCTCCAACCCGGGCCTGCTCGACACGCAGTTTCGCGCGATCCTGCGCGGGGTGCCCGCACCGCAATGCCGCATCATGCTGCCGATGGTGGTCGACGCAGGGGAACTCGCCGCCGCCCGCACGATCCTCGACCAGGCACGAGCCAGCCTTGGGATCGAAACGCCGGTGCCGCTCGGCGTGATGATCGAGACGCCGGCGGCGGCCCTTCTCGCCACGAGCCTCGCGCGCGACGCCGATTTCCTGTCGATCGGCAGCAACGACCTTACTCAATATGCGCTGGCCGCCGATCGCGGCAATCCCGCCGTGGCGGCAATGGTCGACGCACTACACCCGGCAGTACTCCACCTCATTGCCCGCGCGGCGGAAGGCGCACGCACGCATGCACGCTGGCTCGGAGTGTGCGGCGGAATAGCCTCCGATCCCGCCGCCGCGCTAATCCTGATCGGACTCGGCGTCACTGAACTCTCGGCGACACCCGCCGCGATCCCCGCTCTGAAGGCTGCCGTCCGGGCACTCGACATGCCGGCCTGCCGCGCCCTTGCCGCGAGGGCGCTGTCCGCCGCGACCGCCGCCGAGGTGCGCGCGCTGCTCGAAGGAACCGAATGATGCGCATGCGGATAGACGCCTTTCAGCCACTCGGCCGCGCACTCATGCTGCCGATCGCGGTGCTGCCGGGCGCCGGGCTGCTGCTTCGCCTCGGGCAACCGGACATGCTCGACATCACCTTCATCGCGGCGGCGGGCGAAGCAATCTTCTCCAACCTCGGGCTGATCTTCGCGATCGGCGTCGCCGTCGGCCTTGCGCGCGAGAATAACGGCGCAGCCGGCCTCGCCGGTGCGATCGCCTTTCTCGTGACCATCGAGGGCGGCAAGGCGCTGCTCGCGGTACCACCGGCCGTGACCGCCGCCTTTGCCGACCAGGCCGCCCGCGACCTGGCCACCGCAGCATGGAAGGCGAAGGAACTCGCGAAGCTGAGCGTGCCTGCCGGAATCCTCTCCGGCCTCGCCTCCGGCTGGCTCTACAACCGCTATTCGGGGATAAAGCTGCCCGACTATCTCGCCTTTTTCGGCGGCCGCCGCTTCGTGCCGATCGCGGCGGGGTTCGCCGGCCTGGTCGGGGCGGCGGTATTCGGTCTCGGCTTCCCTGTCCTTGAGACCGCCATCGACACGCTGAGCCGCTGGGTCGTGAACGCCGGCCCGGTCGGACTGTTCATCTACGGCACGCTCAACCGGCTCCTGATCGTCACCGGCCTCCATCATATCCTGAACAACATCGCCTGGTTCTTCCTCGGCGACTTCCATGGCGCGACCGGTGACCTGAAACGCTATTTCGCCGGGGACCCGAGCGCGGGCGCGTTCATGAGCGGCTTCTTCCCGGTGATGATGTTCGGCCTGCCCGCCGCCTGCCTCGCCATGTATCGTTCGGCCCTGCCGGGACGGCGCAAAGCGGTCGGCGGCATGCTGCTCAGCCTCGCCCTCACCTCGCTGCTGACCGGGGTGACCGAGCCGATCGAGTTCACCTTCATGTTCCTCGCGCCCCTGCTCTATGCGGTGCATGCCGTGCTGACCGGCCTCGCCATGGTGATCATGGACCTGCTCGACGTCAGGCTTGGCTTCGGTTTCTCGGCCGGGCTGTTCGACTATGTCCTGAACTACGGCCTCGCGACACGACCGCTGCTGCTGTTCCCCGTCGGCGCCGTCTATTTCGGCATCTATTACGCGACCTTCCGGTTCTGCATCCTTCGTTTCGACCTGAAGACGCCCGGGCGCGAACCGGAGATTGCGGACAAGCCAGCAAGCCCCAACGCGCCCGAGGATCTGGCGGCGGGGCTGATGCACGCCCTGGGCGGGGCCGGCAATCTGCGGTCGATCGACGCCTGCACGACTCGCTTGCGGCTGGTGCTGGCCGATCCGGCGAAGGTGGATGAGGCCCGCCTCAAGGCTCTGGGCGCGCGCGGGGTAGTGCGTCCGGGCGGCAACGCGGTGCAGGTCGTGCTCGGCCCGATCGCCGATCGGGTGGCCGGCGAGATGCGGGCCCTCGGCAGGGATACGACGGAGGCCGGGGACGACGGCAAGGCGCGCTGGATAGCGGCGCTCGGCGGTAGCAGGAACGTCCTGGAGATCGCGATCAAGGCCGGAAGGATGCGGGCCCGCATCGCCGACGTCGACGCGATCAACCGAACAGTGATGGACAAGACAGCACGACGGGGCTGGCACGAGGTTTCGCCCGGCGTGGTTCACGCTCTGGACTGACGAGCCGGCGGCGCCACGCACGCCGGAACTCAGTCCTCGCGCAGTGCCAGCGCCGGACGCACGTTCAGCACCGGCAAACTCCCGAGCACGCCGATGCCAAGCGTCACGACGATCGATGCCGCCAGCGTCATGGCAACGACGCCCCAGTCAGGCGCCCAGGGCAGATTGAACACCTGCACGATGACGTACCATCCGGCGCCAGCCCCGATCGCCAGCGCGACAGCCGCCAGCAATAGCCCGAGCACGGCATATTCCATCGCCTGAACGGCAAGGATCTGCGCCCGGCTGCCGCCGAGCAGCTTCAGGATGACGGCATCGAGACGCCGCGCGCGCGCCGAGGCGGCGACCGCGCCGACAAGGACGGCGACCCCGGCGGCGACGGTGACGGCAGCCGCCGCACGGACGGCGAAGGCGATACGGCCGAGCAGTTCGCCGATCTGACCGATCACGTCACCAACCCGGATCAGCGTGACCGAAGGCAGGGCAGCGCCGACTTCCAGCGCGATCGGTCCATCACGATCAGCCGGGGTGTAGATGCTGGCGAGCAGGCTGTGCGGTGCTTCCTCGATCAGGCCCGGCGAGAAGACGATCGCGAAATTCAGGCCGAGCCCGCTCCAGTCGATCGTCCTGAACGCCGCGATCCGCGCCGGCACGTCGACGCCAAGCACGGCCACGGTGATCTCGTCGCCGATCTTCAGCCCGAGCGATGCGGCCGCCTTGTCCTCGATCGACACGAGAGGCGGCCCGCGATAGTCCGACGGCCACCATTTCCCGGCGCTGATCGTGTTCCGCGCCGGCAGAGTCGCCGCCCAGGTGATGGTGCGATCGCCCCGCAGCACCCAGGCATCCTCGGGCAGGTTCTTCATGTCAGCCACCCGTTGCCCCTTGAGCGCGACGATCGATCCGCGCAGCGATGGCGTCGCCTCGAACCGGGCACCGGGGGCGGCGCGCAGGACCGCCGCGCGGAAGGCCGGAGTGTCTTCCGGCTGAAGGTCGATGGCGAAGAAGCGCGGTGCCTTTGCGGGTGCCGCATTGGTCATCTCGCTCGACAAGCTGGTATCGATCGTCGCCAGCGCGACGAATAGCGAAAAACCAAGGCCGAGCGCGACCACCAGCCGGTCGGTCTGCGCGCCGGGCCGGTGCAGGTTGGCGAGCGCCATGCGCAACAACGGCCGGCGCGGCCGCGGCAGTTTCGCCATGCCGCGCCGGATCGCCAGCCCGATCAGCCACAACGCGAGGATGAGCACCGCGATCGCGCCGACAAAGCCCAGCGCCAGAATCTGGTCCGACGCGGTCAGCACGGCGAGCGCGATCAGCGCGGCGAGCAGCCCGACCATTGCCGCGATCACCCGCCAGGATGGCCACCGGCGGCGTGCGACCGCGCCGCGCAGCAACGTCGCGGCAGGCACGCTGCGCGCACGGGCGAGCGCGGGAAGAGCGAACAGGATGCCGACGATCAACCCGAGCACCGCCGCGCTCAGCAGCGGCGCCGGATAGAGCGCGAGGCGAGGTGGCACCGGCAGGGCGTCGCCCGCCACCGCGGCAACGATCGCCGGCACCGTCGCGCCGAGGATCAATCCGCCACCGATCCCCGCGCCGGCGACCAGCCCGAGCTGGATCAGGAACATCGCGGCGATGGTACGCGACCGGGCGCCGAGCACCTTCAGGGTCGCGATGATCGGCGTCTTGCCGGCGAGATAGGCGCTCACGCCGCTTCCCACCCCGACTCCGGCGATGGCGAGCGCGGCGAGCCCGACAAGCAGCAGGAACTGGCCAAGCTGGGCGATGCCGCGCCGGAGCCCGCTCGCGGCGCGATCGGCAGTGCGTTCCGACCAGCCAGCACCCGGGAAACGCGCCACCAGCCGATTGCCCAATGCCTCGGCATCAGTGCCTGGCGGAAGTGTCAGACGATAGCGGCTCTCGTACAGGCTTCCCGGCTGCACCGCGTTGGTCGCATCCAGCCCGGCCATGTCGACGATCACGCGCGGGCCAAAGCTGAACCCGTCGCCGAGCGCATCGGGTTCCTCGGCGATGAGGCCGATCACCGCAAGGCGTGCCGTGCCGATCCGGATATGGTCGCCGACCTTCAGCCCAAGCCGATCAGCGAGAGCGGGCGCGATCGCTGCCTGTCGGCCGTGCGGGCGCGAGGCAAGCGCACCCGGGGCAAGCCTGAAGGTGCCGACCAGCGGCCAGCGATTGTCGACCCCCTTCAGGTCGACCAGGGTCGGCGTCGCGCCAGTGTCGGTCTGCACCATCGCGCGCATCCCGACCGTCTCCGACAACCGCCCTCGCGCGGCGAAGACGGCGCTCTCCTCGACGGTGGCGCGACGCTGCGAGATACGCAGCTGCAGGTCGCCGCCCAGCATCGCCCTGCTCTGCCCCTCCAGCGCGGCGAGGATGCTCGCGGAAAGGCTGCCGATCCCGGCCAGCGCGGCCGTGCCGAGGAAAAGGCACAGCGCAAGCAGCAACAGGCCACGCCCGCCGCGCCGGAGATCCCGCAGCCCCAGCCGCCAGGCGAGCCTCACGCGTGGCGCCGGTCGGCGACGATACGGCCGTCGGCAAGCTCGATCACCCGGGCGCAGCGCGCCGCCAGCGCGGGATCATGCGTGATGACGAACAATGTCGCACCGGTCTCGCGATGGCGCGCGAACAGCAGGTCCATGATCGCGGCGCCCGTCGCGGTATCGAGATTGCCGGTGGGCTCGTCAGCGAACAGCAAGGCCGGGCGCGGTGCGAGCGCGCGGGCGATGGCGACGCGCTGCTGCTCGCCGCCCGAGAGCTGGGCCGGATAGTGATCGAGCCGGTGGCCAAGGCCGACGCCCCGCAGTTCGGCCCCGGCGCGCTCAAAGGCATCGCGCACGCCGGCCAGTTCCAGCGGCACGGCGACGTTTTCCAGGGCAGTCATGGTGGGAAGCAGGTGGAAAGCCTGAAGGACGATGCCGATGCGCCCGCGACGCGCCACGGCCAGCGCATCCTCATCGAGCGCGGCGAAATTCAGGCCGGCCACGCCGACGGCACCGTTGCCCGGCCGCTCAAGCCCTGCCAGGATCGCCATCAGCGACGACTTGCCCGACCCCGACGGGCCGAGCAGCGCGACACTGTCCCCCGTCGCGACCGACAGGTCTATCCCGTGCAGGATTTGCACCCGGGCAGGCGGCTGGCCAAGGGCGAGCGTGACCCCTTCAGCAACGATCACGTTGCTTTCGGAAGGTACAGGGTTATCCGGAGTGCCGGCCGATGCGGAGGAAGATGATGATGCCACGATGCCTGCGATATGGCGTGCTTCGGCGAGTTGTCCAACTGGGCTTGCTCTTCGCACTGACAGCCGCCGCCCCAGCGCCGCCCAAGCCGCTGATCTGGGCGTTCGGCGACAGCCTCACGGCCGGCCTCGGCCTGCCGCCCGACCAGGGATATGTACCGCAACTGGAGCGCGCTCTCCGGCGTGCCGGCATCAATGCCGAGGTACGCAACGGCGGCGTATCGGGCGACACCGCGGCTCAGGGCCGGGCGCGCCTGTTGTGGGGCCTGCGCGGGCTGGGGCGGAAGCCCGATCTCGTCCTGCTTGAGCTCGGCGCGAACGACATGCTGCGCGGCCTGCCGACCGACCAGGTCGCGAGCAACCTCGACAGGATCCTGACGGAGCTGAAGCGGCGGGAGATTCCGGTGCTGGTGATGGGCATGCGCGCCGCCCCCAATCTCGGCACCGCCTATCGCGACGCGTTCGAGAGCATCTATCCGCGCCTCGCCGGACGCCATGGCGTTCCGCTCTACCCGTTTTTCTTGGAAGGCGTGGCGGGCAACCGCACCCTCATCCAGGCGGATGGCCTTCACCCCAATGCGAAAGGCGTCACGATCGTGGTGCGCAGGACCTTGCCGGCCGTGCGGTCGGCATTACGGCGAACACCATAGGCTTTTCCCCGTCCCGCACGGTTAACAGGGAAGCAAACAGGGAATAAAAATTCTTCCCCTGTTATGTTGGATTTTGCAGCAATTTTTCTATCAAGGTATCAATGGCTTATCCGGCCTATTCCCTGTTATGCGGAACAGGGGAAAAAACCGCGCGTAACAGGGGCAATCACCTGCATACCAGGTGCGGCATGCGGCGTAACAGGGGACGCCCTTTTTGGTCTCCGGTCATGTGAAAGAGCGCAGCGATTGCTCGGCAGATAGCCTCCGGCCGGGCAACATCATGTGCGTATTTCGGCAGGGTTGAATCGATCCGGCCATTCTCCCGCGAACGGCTCCGTTTTCCGTCACGGTCCCAGAGAATATGACCCTAGCGAACATCGATCAGGAGGATTTCGGCGAACTTGCGGGATTCGATCCGGATCTCCCTTTCGCTCGCGATGGCGGCGCCTTCGAGTGGTCCGACGGCCTGTCCATTGACCTCGACGCTACCACCGAGTGTCATCACATAGGCCCGCCGTCCCCGCCCCAGGATATAGTCCAACGCCCCCCGCGCGGGCAGGCGCGCGCCGAACACGCGAGCGCGCGAATGCAGCAGCATTGCCGGCCTGTCCTCCGAAAAGCCGCTGGCCAGCAGCGCGAGGCGTCCGGTGTGGCCACGGCCAGGGAACTTCACGACGCGCCGCTGCACCCGCTCCGGCACCGTCTCCATGCGCAGCCTGATCTCGACGAATTCCGCCAGCTTCGCGCCGGGATTGCTTTGGGCATGGACGATCCCGCGGCCGGGGCAGAGCAGTTGCACCTCCCCCGCGAGAGTGCGGTCGACGGCATCCATGTTGACCCGGTGCGCGATCACTCCCTTGCGCACGATCGTCAGGATATCGACGCCGTCGATCGGGTGAGGCGGCATATCAGTGCGCGGTTCGAGGAGATTGTGGTTCAGCGTCGTCAGGGCACCCCAATGGCCCCGCGCCGCATCCTGATATTGCCCGAAGGAAAAATGATGCAACGCCTCCAGCCCGGCAAGTCGCGTGAGGCCCAGCTCGTCGCGGGCGCGCAGCTCGATCATCCCTCCCTCACCCCCGGGGTGAGGCGGTAGCCAACGCCGGGCTCAGTGATCAGCAGCCGCGGATCGCCCGGATCCTCCTCGATCTTCTGCCGCAACAGGCCGACATAGACGCGCAGATACTGGCTGTCCGCGCCCTCCGACCCCCATCCCGCGGCAAGCAGTCGCTTGTGCGTGACCACCTGCCCCGCACTGAGCGCGAGGGCACGCAGCAGATCATATTCCTTGCGCGAGAGCCTGACCGGTTCCCCGTCGAGCCTGACATGGCGCCCGACAAAATCGATTTCGAGCGGCCCGCCGCGATAGGCCTCGGGCTCGCTTTCAAGGCTATTGCCGCGCCGGATCGCGGCACGGATGCGTGCCATGAGTTCGCCGATCTCGAACGGCTTGTTCACATAATCGTCGGCGCCATTGTCCAGCGCCGTGATCTTCTCGGCCTCCTGATGGCGCGCCGAGATCACGATGATCGGCACTTCGCTGGCGGCACGGATGCGCTTGATGACGTCCTTGCCATCCATGTCGGGCAGGCCGAGGTCTAGCAGGACGACGTCTGGCCGTTCCGAAAGTGCAAGACTGGACGCGCCGTTCCCGTCCGAGGCCACGCTGACCTGATAGCCGGCGGCCCCCAGCACAGGCTGAAGCACGGCGACAAGCGAGGGCTCGTCATCGACAAGCAGGATATGGGTCATGGTGCCCGGGTTCCTTCGGCAAGCGGCAGGCAGATGGTGATGAGAGTGCCGCGGCCCTCGATGCCCGGAACGGTCGCCCCGATGGTCCCGCCGAGCGCCTCGACAAAACCCTTGGCGATCGCGAGCCCGAGCCCGCTGCCGCGCGGGGAAGCTTCGCTTCGCGCGACACGGTAGAAGCGGTCGAACACGCGCTTCGCATCCTGTTCGGGAATGCCATAGCCCTCGTCGGTAATGGCGATGCGGCAAAGGCCGTCGGTCCGCGCTATCTCGATCCGGATGCGGGTGCCGTCGTCGCTATAGGTGATCGCATTGTCGAGGATGTTGATCAGGACTAGTTCGAACAAGGCCGGATTCGCCGCGATCAGCAGATCGGATTCGCGATCGCGCATCATGATCGCGCGCGCGCCCGCCCGCGACCGTACGCGCTGAACGGCCGCAGCGACCATTTCGGAGACGCTCAGGATCTGCAGCGGCGCAGGCCCGCCGCCCGTTTCAAGCCGGCTCATCTCGAGCAGGTTCGCAGTATAGCGATTGAGCCGCTCGCCTTCGTCGACGATGCCCCGCAACAGGCGCATCGAGGTCTCCGGATCAAGTTTTTCCCCATAGGTGATCAGGCTCGACGCCGACGCGCTGATCGCCGCGAGCGGCGTGCGGAAATCATGGCTGACCGATGCGAGCAACGCGCTCTTCAATTCCTCCGCGCGCGCCGAAGCGTTCCGTTCGGTCATCTGTTCGGAAAGTGCGGCGCGTTCGAGAGTCAGCGCGACCATGTTGCCGAGTGCATTGACGAAGGCGGGTTCGATACCGCGAGGGCGAAAGGGTTCGACGACCATCGCGATCGGCGCCCCGGTTCCGCGTTCCAAACGACGACCGAGCAGGCCGCCGTCCCGAAGCATCGGCGCCGGGCTCGACAGCACCGTCGCGGCGAATGCGCGCCATCGCGTATCGTGCGGGATCTGGTCGAGCGAGACCAGATCAGTTCCCTCGGCACGGAAAAGCGACACGCGCGCCCCGAGAATGTCATGCGCGGCCTTGCCGACCGTTGCGACGACATCCTGCAATCGAAGCGCGGATTGCAGCGCCCGGCTCAGTTCGAGCAGACTATTGAGTTGCAGGTTGCTGACGCGCGCAGCCTCCGCATGGTCCTTGAGCCGCCCGGCAAGCACCCCGGACACGAGCGCGCAGAGATTGAAGACGACCAGCGGCGCGGCGTCGCTGCCCGTCGCAAGCCGGAAGGTGAGCACCGGCTCGGTCAGGTAGAAATTGTAGATCAGGAAACCGACCAGCGCGGCGATCAGGGCCGAGGCAAGGCCGCACAGCGCGCCCGCCACCGTGATCCCGAGCACGAAGACGAGCGCCGCCGCGACCTCGCTGACCTGGGAGGCGGCGAAGGAACCAGTAGCTGACAGAACGACCAGGAAGATCGTCAGCAGGAACTGCCGGGGGCTCAGATGCAGTTTCACCCCGCGCATGGTGTCGAACAACGAGGTGCGGCCATCCGTCATCGATTATCCGGTTTTCCCTGCCTTCGGTCCGCACCCTGATGGTCCACGACGGCGGGCGCTAGCTCTTGGGAGGGGAGCATCGGGCTGCCCACCGCCGTGGTGATGGAGCGCCTCCTCCGGGGGGAGGAAAGACCGTGCGGAGGGGCCGCAACGGAGGGGCTCGCCAAATGGGGATAGGGGCACGCCGGCCGGTCAGTCCATGCATAAAAAACCTATAGTAACACCCCTCCCCCGCTCCGTCCTAGGCATTGCACGACTCAACTCCCCTGGAGCGAATGATGAACAAACTGGTCCTGACCGCCGTGATCGGCGCCGCGATGCTGACGGGTTGCGCGAGCAAGCGCCTGCCGGTCGACGGCAACAGCTATGCACCCGGCGCGGGCGAGACTCCCGTCGTGGAGAACACGCTGGCAAGCCTGCAGGCGGATCTTGCCGCGTCGGCCGGCAGCGACCGTGTATTGTTCGGCTATGATTCCTTCACCCTCACCCAGGAAGCGCGCCAGACGCTGGTTCGCCAGGCCGAGTGGTTGCGCCGGCACCCCGACGTCGCCTTCTCCATCGAAGGCCATTGCGACGAACGCGGCACGCGTGACTACAACCTCGCACTGGGCGATCGTCGCGCCCGGGCCGCGGCTGCCCTCCTCGCCGCCGAAGGCATCTCGCCGATGCGGATCAGGACTATCTCCTACGGCAAGGAACGCCCCGAGGCGCTCGGTTCCGACGAGACGTCCTACGCCGCCAACCGGCGCGCCGTGTCGATCGTGATCGGGAACAATGGCGGCTGATCTGTTTCGCTGCCCCCATCCGCGTATCGCGCCGGCACTGATCGGGCTGTTGACCTGCCTGGCGACCGGCGCGTGCGCACCCCATGACAAAAGCGCCGTGACCACCGACGAGCGGCGATATGACTGCGATTCAGGCAGTTCCTTCTCCGCCCAATTCTCGAACGGGAAGGTGCGGATCGACACGGGCGAACGCCGCTACGATCTGGTACGGCGCCCGGCATCGCAGGGCGTCCGCTACGGTTCCGACCATGTCGCCTTTGCCCAGGACGAAGACCGTGCCGTCCTGATCGGCGCCGCTGGCGGCCCCTATAAGGGATGTAGCGAAGTTGGCTTTCGCCTGAGCGACCAGGGCCTGACCAGTCCAGCTTGAACCGTCATCCCGGATTTGGCATCGCCGTGCCGGGTACCAACCGGTTTCGCGACCCGCCGCCGGTCAAGCCCGGAATGACCGACTGATCGACGTCACATTCCAGTGGGAAGCTCAGTCAGCCGCGATCGGCCCCTTGGGAGGCTGCGGGCGCCGGGTCAGCCACACAATGCCGACCAGGATCGCGCAGAGCCAGGCCGACACGCGGAACAGATCGGTCGAGGCGAGCAGATAGGCCTGCCCCACCATCTGCCGGGAGATCGCCCCCGCCGCCTGCAGATCGGTCAGGCCAAGGTGCCCAAGCGCCGAGCGTGCTGCCTGTAGTGGCGATCCCGTCCCTATCGCTTCGGAAAGATGGCTTTGGTGCAGCGCCTCGCGCCTGTCCCATGCGGTGGTGATGATCGACGCGGCGAAACTGCCCGCGGTGATGCGCGCAAAGTTGGATATGCCCGTCGCCGAGGGGATGCGTTCCGGCGGAATGCCGTCAAGCGAGATGGTCACCATGGCCAGGAAGAAGGTGCTCATCGCCACGCCCTGGACAAGCATCGGCAGCATGAAATCCCACGCGCTGGCGCCCGTCGTGTAGCCCGACCGCATGTAATAGGAGATGCCGAACGCAATGAACGCGATCGACGCGAGGATGCGCGCGTCGACCTTGCCAGAGGCGCGCGCGATGAACGGCGTCAGGATGACCGCCACCGCACCACTCGGCGCGGCGACCAGCCCGGCCCAGGTGGCAGTATATCCAAGCTGGGTCTGGAGCCATAGCGGCAGGATCAGCGTGTTGGCGAAGAACACCGCATAGCCGAGGCAGAAGGCGATCGACCCGAACAGGAAATTACGGCTCTTGAACAGGGTCAGGTCGACAGTCGGGTTGGCGTCGGTCAGTTCCCAGATGACCCAGGCGACAAAACCGATCGCGGCGATCACCGCCATCACGACGATCCGCGTCGAATTGAACCAGTCGTCGTTCTTGCCGAGATCGAGCATCATCTGAAGCGACCCGACCCACAGCACGAGCAGGATCAGCCCGACCTGATCGATCGGCAGCTTGCGCGTCGGCGTCTCGCGGGTGCGCAGGCTCCGCCAGCAGACCGCGGCACAGAACAGGCCGACCGGCACGTTGATCAGGAAGATCCAGCTCCAGTGATAATTGTCGGAGATATAGCCGCCGAGGATCGGCCCCATGATCGGCGCGACCAGCGTGGTGATCGACCAGATGCCGAGCGCGGTGGACCGTTTATCCGAGGGGAAGATCGCGATCAGCAGCGCCTGGCTGCCCGGGATCATCGGACCGGACACCGCACCCTGCAGGATGCGGAAGCCGATCAGCGACGGCAGGTCCCAGGCGATACCGCACAGGAACGACGCGAGCGTGAACAGCAGCACCGAAACGCTGAAGGTCTTCACGACGCCGAAACGGCCCATCAGCCAGCCGGTCAGCGGCACCGCCACGCCATTGGCCACCGCAAAGGCAGTGACGATCCAGGTCGAATTGTCGCTGCTGACGCCAAGATTGCCAGCGATCGTCGGCAAGGAGACGTTGGCGATGGTCGAGTCGAGCACCTGCATGAAGGTGCCGAGCGCCAGCGCGAAGGCGGTAAGGGCTAGCGCACCGCCCCGGAGCGGCGCCGGGGCGGCGCTGGCCATCAGCGGTTCGCCGCGATGATCTGCGCGATGCGCGCCTCCACCTTCGGATCGCCGCCGTCGGACGCGCCGTCGCGATAGGCCTGCCGCGCGGGCGCGCCGATCCTGGCACCGGACGTATCGGCGGTATCGACCGTCGCGTTGACCGACAGGCCGACGCGGAGCGGATTGCGCTGCAGGTCGGCGCTATCGATCGCGATCCGCACCGGAAGACGCTGGACCACCTTGATCCAGTTGCCGCTGGCATTCTGCGGCGGGAGCAGCGCAAAAGCGTTGCCGCTCCCAGCGCCGAGGCCGATGACATGGCCGTGATAGACGATGCCGCTGCCATACATGTCAGCCGTCACTGTCGCACGCTGGCCGATGCGGATGTCCTTGAGCTGCGTCTCGCGGAAATTGGCATCGACCCACACCCGATCGAGCGGAACGACCGCCATCAGCGGCGTGCCGGCCGCAACCTGCTGGCCGAGCTGGACCGTGCGCTGGGCGACCACACCGTCGATCGGCGCGGTGATGTGCATATGGCTGCGCACGATCGCCGCACGGCGATAGGCGGCGATCGCGGCGAGCACTGCCGGATTGGTCGAGACGGTCGTGCCCTGTACCCCGGTGCGCGACTGGGCCTGCTGGCTGCGGGCGAGCGCCAGGTTTGCCGAGGCAACCTTCACCGCGTCGGCGGCATGGCTCAGTTCCTCGCCCGAAACGGCGCCTTCGGCCGCAGCGCCGCGACGCCGCGCAAGGTCGTTCTGCGCACGCGCAAGTTCAGCCTGGGCCTGAACTACCGCCGCACCAGTCTCGTTGAGCTTGGAGAAATCGGACCGGGTCGCGCGGACCGACCGCGCCAGTTCCGCCTCGGCCGCGGCGAGCCCGACATCAACCGTGGCGGGATCGAGATCAAGCAGGGGCTGGCCGGCGCGCACCGTCTGGGTGTTGTCGGCATGAATCGCGAGGATCGTGCCCGGATCGCGCGCCGTGATCGCCACGACGTCGCCGGCGACATAGGCGTCGTCAGTCTCCTGCTCCGGCGCGGCGAGGAGGAAGTGGAACACCGCCCACACGATCGCCGCGATGAGGACGACCGCCGCAAGGATAGTCAGCCCCCGTCGCCGCGCGCCGGGGTTTCCGCGCACGGGCGCGGCCGGTGGCGTGTCCTGCGCGGGAGCGGCCTGCGCGTCGGTCGCCTCGATCTTTTCCATCTTGGTCATTTCACGTCCTTCGGATCGAAACCGCCACCCAGCGCCAGGACCAGCGCGACGCGCTGGCTGGCGGCGTCGGCCGCGAGATTGGCATCGGCCTGCTGCGCGTCGAGCAGCCGCACGTCATTGTCGACAAGACCCAGGCGGGATTCGAGCCCGCTCGACACCCGGATCGTGTTGAGCCTTCCGGTCTCGGCAAGACCCCGCACGACCTCCGCCTGACGGGCACGATCTTCCGCCGAGCTCCTGATACGGGCCAGCGCATCGGCAGCTTCGTGTACCGCGCCGACGACCTTGCCATTGTAGTCGGCAATGGCGAGATCGACCCCTGCAGTCGCGCCCTCAAGGCTCGCCTTGAGCCGGCCATTGTCGAAGATCGGAAGATGGATCGCGGCACCCGCGCCGGCAGTGCCGGCATCGGCGTTGAAGAAATTGCCGACCCCGATTGCCTGCAGTCCGGCCAGTGCCGAGAGATTCACGTCCGGATAGAAGGCACGCCGCGCAGCCAGCCGCCCTTGCGACGCCGCATCGATACGCGCCAGCGACGCGGCGACGTCAGCCCGTCGCGCGAGCAGATCGGCCGGGATCGTCGCCGGTAATGGCAGGGCAGCGTCAAGCTGCAACGTCGCGGGCGCGATGGTCGCGGAATAGTCCAGGCCGCGCCCGGCCAATGCCGCCAGCGCGTTCGCCGCCAGGACCCGCTGCGCCGTTGCGCGCACCAGCGCCTGTTGCGCCTGCGCAAGCAAGGTGTGGGCAGCCTGTGCGTCGAGGTCGCTCGCCAGCTTGTTGCGGATGCGGGCCTGTACCAGCCGCAGCGACCCTTCGCGTGTCGCGATCGTCCGCCCGGCGAGCGCCGCCTGCCGCTCCGCGCGCGCCAGCTCGATATAGGTCTGCACGACTGACCCGGCGAGCGCGAGCCGCGCCGCGGTCGCGTCGAGCGCGGCAGCCCGAGTCGAGGCACGGGCACCGGCGATCACGGCCTTTTGCCGGCCGAACAGATCGAGATTCCAGTCAAGACTTGCCTGGGCCTGGCCGATGAAGCGCGTGGTGCCAGCAAAGGGTGGCGGGATCTGGTACTGACCGCTCAGGCGCGCGACTTGCGCCTGGCCGTCGAATACCGCGTTGGGCCCGTTTTGCGCACGCTGGCTCGACAGGATCGCACTTGCCTGACGCACGCGGGCGAGCGCGGCCTCAAGCGAAGGATTGCCCGCCTGCGCATCGGCGACCAGCCGATCGAGCTGGAAATCGCCGAACGAGCGCCACCAGCCGTCCACGATCACCGGGGTAGCTGAATCGCCGCCGCCGGACAGGCCAAGCGCTGAATCCGCAATCGGCACGACCTCGGGCCGCGACGCCGGGATGGCGCAGCCGGCAAGCAAAGCAGTGGTGGCGAGAGCGAGAGCGGTCAGGCGCATGAATCGTCTCCGACGCTGGCCTCAAGCGAGGTCCGCAACCGCTGCAGATGGTTGATGAACTGTCCCGCGTCCTCGGTCGACCAGCCATCGAGCCAGCCGTTCCACCGGTCGACCACGCCATGCATGCACCGCTCGGCGATATCCCGTCCCTTGTCGGTCAGGACTAGATTGACCACGCGCCGGTCGTCCGCGTCGCGATCGCGTGCCACGAAGCCGCGCTCCTCAAGCGAATCGACCAGGCGAGTCGTGGCGCCCTTGTCATGGCCCAGGTCATGGGCGAGCGCGCGGCAAGTCGGACCGCGATCATACCAGATCGACACGAGCGCCGACCATTGCAGATGGGAGATGCCCTCTTCCACGAAGATCGGTTCAAGCCCGACCAGCGCAGACTGGTAAATGCGTTTGGTCAGATACCCGACCGAGACATCGGGATTGAACTCCCCGCGGGTGTAAACCGGCACGTCGTTGCTCCAGCAATGATTGCTTCGGCAACTAATAAGGTCACGACAATCCCGACGCAAGGCGCCGCGCCGGAAAAAATGCGGGCCCTATCTGGGCCGCCGCCGCGCACCCGGATCGATCAGCATTCCACCACGTTCACGGCCAGGCCGCCCATGCTGGTTTCCTTGTATTTTGAGCGCATGTCCTCGCCGGTCTGGCGCATCGTCTCGATCGCCTGATCGAGGCTGACGATATGCGTGCCGTCACCATCGAGCGCGAGATAGGCCGCGTTGATCGCCTTCACCGCGCCCATTGCGTTGCGTTCGATGCAGGGCACCTGGACGAGCCCGCCGATCGGATCGCAGGTGAGCCCGAGATTGTGCTCGATCCCGATTTCAGCGGCATTCTCGATCTGCGCATTGGTCGCGCCGAGCACCGCCGCGAGACCGGCGGCGGCCATCGAGCAGGCGACGCCGACTTCTCCCTGGCACCCCATCTCGGCCGCCGAGATCGACGCGCGCGTCTTGTAGAGCATGCCGATCGCGGCCGCGGTCGACAGGAAGATCCTGACGCCCTCACGCGTTGCCGGTCCCTCGAAGGTTTCGTAATAGCGGATCACCGCGGGGATGATCCCGGCGGCGCCGTTGGTCGGCGCGGTGACCACGCGGCCACCCGCAGCATTCTCCTCATTCACCGCCAGCGCCCAGAGGCTGACCCACTGGATCGTGTGCGACGGTGCACCGCGTTCCGACCGGGAAATCAGCGCTTCATGCAACCCCTTCGCGCGACGGCGGACGCTGAGGCCGCCAGGCAGGATACCGTCCTTCAGCATCCCGCGATCGATGCAGCCGCGCATCGCATCAGCGACCCCGTCCAGCAGCGCGTCAGTCTCGGCGGCGGTGCGCCATGCCGTGTCGTTGCGGCGTACCAGCTCGCTGATCGAGATGCGCTCGATCGCCGCCGCGGCCAGCAGTTCGTTGCCCGAGGTGAACGGATGGCGCACCGCGACATTGCCCAGTTCAGGCCGCTCCCCGTCGCGCCGGATCGTACCGCCGCCGACCGAGTAGTAGCGCTGGACATGGCTTGTCCCGTCCGGGAACCAGGCAGTCAGGTCGAGGGCATTGGGGTGTTCGGGCTCGAAGCGCTCGGGATGGAAATCGATTCCTCCCTTCCCCTCAAGCTCGACCCGGTAACCGCCATCGCCACCGCCTTGCCCAAGCGAGAGGGCGTTCTCAGCGCGGAACCCGGCGACCATCGCCGTGGCCGCTTCGGGATCGACCGTTTCAGGTTCCCAGCCAGCCAGGCCGAGCAGGACCGCCACGTCGGTGCCATGGCCGATGCCGGTCAGGGCCAGCGAACCGTACAGGGCGCAACCGACCCTGGTCGCACGTCCGGGCAAAGCGAGAATCGTCCGCGCGAAATCCGCCGCCGCGCGCATCGGGCCGACCGTATGGGAACTGGACGGGCCAATGCCGATGGTGAACATCTCCGCGATGCTGATCGGACGATGGCGCGGGTCCGGAAGAGTCGAGGTCACGAGAGTTGACGTCACTGAGGCATGCTCCGTCTGGCGGCGCGAGCGCCGCGGCATGCCCCCTCTGTCCGTTTGCCTGAGATCGTTATCCCGTCGGCGGGTGCCGAGGCACCACTCTCCAGAGTGTCTGTGTCGCGCGGTCCTTCTGCCTGAGAGTTTCCGGGGCGGTTGCTCCTTCGGCGCCGGCCGAAGCCGATCTCTCCCGTGCGACGGTTCGTCCCTGAGCGAGCGTCAGCCCCGAGTCAATCGGAGCTGCGGTGCTTTAAGCGATGTCGCATATCAGACTAGCCGAGTTGAACGACAAGGCCGACGTCAGATTTTGTGGAGACCGTGCTCGACGATCTTCTTGATAAGATCGCGATGTCGAGGAAGGCTTCCGCGCAGTCGATCGATGTTCGACCGATTCTCTCGCGTTACGCGCTCGGCCAGTCTGCTGTCGGCTGCGATCGCGGCTGGCTCGATCTCAGTTTCGAAGCCCATTCCATACAGGACATATTGGTAGCTGGCTGCCGGAAATACCTCTTCGATACGGTCGAATTCGTCATGTACCCATGGGGGCTGATAGCGCCAGAGATGGAGCAATTCCTGCAAACGATCCGGAATCGTCTCCGGCATAACATTGTCGCGCCAGAAGGCGGTGTCGGTGCGCTTCGTCAGAACATAGTGTAGCTTGAGGAAGTCGATGATGCGCCCCCAGCGATATGATGTCGTGGCGTTGAAACGGGACGCCACGATATCCATCACCTCGCGGCACGCAGGCATCTGTTCGGCGATCAGTTTCGCCGACAGTTCGACAAGAACAATGGCAGATGCTTCGAGCGGCTCAAGGAACCCGGCAGCAAGCCCAACGGCCACGCAGTTGCGCTTCCAGAAGGTTTCGCGATGCCCCGAACGGATCGATATCTTGCGCACTGACAGTCCATCCGCTGCCGGCCCGATATATGCGCGCAATTCCCGCTCCGCCTGCTCATCGGAAATGTGACGGCTGGAAAATACATGCCCCGTGCCGCGCCGCGTCGGCAGACCGATATCCCAGATCCATCCGGCGGACTGAGCGGTCGAGATAGTGTGCGACGCTATCGGGCTGGATTCATCCTCATAAGGAACCTGCACCGCCAACGCGGTATCGCAGAACAGCACGTCGCCGCATTCCTTGAACGGGACACCTAGCGTCTCGCCCAGGAGCAATGATTTGAAACCGGTACAATCGACAAAGAGATCTCCTTCGATCTCACCGGCCTGTTCGGTCACGATACTCCGGATGTCACCGTCCTGGGCCTGAGTCACAGTCCGGACGTCGGCCAGCACGTGACGCACGCCAAGCTTTTCGCAGCAATGGCGTTGAAGGAAAGGAGCAAATTTGCCTGCGTCGAGATGATAGGCGTAGTTTGCGGCGCCCTCGAATTCCGCCGTCGTGATCGCCTTGGGCGCCAGTCCATCATCGCAGATCTTCCCCTGCGCGCAGACCATGTCGCAGAAGCTGTCGCCACCTTCGCTCGCCAGCCAATGGGGCACGAGGTTTAGCTGCGCAAAGCCCTGCGGCAGCATGAGAGGATGGTAATATGCGTCGTCATTGGCGCCCGTCGTCCATCGGGCGAACTTTGCGCCTTGCTTGAAAGCGGCATCGCACTCCCGGAAAAAATCGGTTTCCGAGACCCCGATTTTCTTCAAGGTCGAGCGCAAGGTTGGCCAGGTTCCCTCCCCTACGCCGATGATGGGTACGTTGGGCGATTCCACCAACGTAACCGTGAAATCATGCGGAATTCTACTGCGGTGCTTCGCGGCGATGATGCCGGCCGTCAGCCAGCCGGCGGTACCGCCGCCGACGATCACGATATTGCGAGTGCGGGTGACCATAGGATCCTGCAAAAAGAGGGGGCGCCTGCATCAGGCGCCCCCGACAGTCCGAACGTCAATAGTGGAAGCGCGCTCCGAAAGTGAAGCGGCGACCATAGGACCAGACATCAAGCACCTGGTTGTCGAAGCGACCATGGGTGCTGTACGTCGAGTTGTTGATATTAGTGACTTCGCCAAAGACGGTGATCTGCTTCGTGATGTCGTAGCTTGCCGAGGCGTCAACCTGAAGCTGCTGGTCGACAAAGACAGGCTCGGCACCGAAGGTGCCGCCCTGGCCCTGGCCAAGAGCCAGCAGATACTTGTCACGCCAGTTCACCGCACCGCGGATCTGGAAGCCGTTCTTGTCATAGAAGCCGACGAAGTTTGCGGACTTCGCCAGACCCGTGATCGAGAAGGAACCTCCCGAAACGTTAGTAGCGTCATAGGGACGGTTGGACGTCGGCAAGGTAGCGTTGGCGTTGAAACCGAAGCCGCTGCCGCCGAACACGTGCTGTAGCGCAAGCTCGACACCCTTCACCGTCGCCTCCGGACCATTGACCCGGGAGTTGATATTAAAGATTGCGAGCTTGCCTGTGCTTGGATCGATCACGTTGTTGATCGGTCCCTGCGTCACACCGCCAACGATGAAGTTGGTGATGTGCTTCAGATAGAAGTTTGCCGCAAAATACGAATTGCGCTGATAGTACCACTCGACGGCCGCGTCGAAGTTGTCGGACAGATACGGCTTCAGGTCGGGATTGCCGCCGCTGGCCGAGAGGCTGCCGACACGCAACGTACCCAGGTTGACCGTCGGACGAAGATCAGCGAGCGCCGGACGGGTCAGCGTCCGGGACGCATCCAGACGGAAGATCAGGTTGGGCGTGATTTCCAGCTTCGCGTCGAGGCTAGGCAGGAAATAGCTGTAGCTGGACCTCCGCGAGATAGGCTGCTGCGCCGAATAACCATCCTTCGGGGTATTCGGCCCAAGCGCCGGGTTCGGCTGAATGAGCGTCGGGTCGCCTGCCGGAATCGACAGGCCTAGAACCTGACGTCCGACCGCGGTGGTATTCACGGTGGTGCCCTCGTTCCGAATGCCGGCCGCGATATGGAAAGGCATGCCGGCGATCTCATTGTCGAACGCGGCCTTGAAGAAGATCGCATAGGTCTTCTCCCGCACTTCCAGGATGCTACCCGGATCGAGAGTGGGTGCGACGGAACCGCCTGAAGCCTCGAGCAGCTTATAGACCTGATAAGGGTCGTAAACGATGATCGAGGGCGCGAGGCTACCCTTATACCCCGGGATGAAGTTCCCGGTGCCGATCGTCCCCTGATAGACAGTGGACGGCAGCGGCGCGATGCCGCCGCTGCTTCCGCCCGGACGACCCGACGGCGTACCATAGCCCGAACGGCTCGCGAACACGCCGTTCGAGAAGGTGCTGGTCGACTGCTGGGTCAGCTTGTCTTCAATATACTGGGCACCCAGCTTCACCGAGAAGCCGTCCTTGTTCCAGCCGAGCGATCCCCTCAACTGCTTGACGAGGTCGGTATTGTATGGCGCGCCACGAACGATCACGTGCGAGCCGATGAGCGACTGATTGGTGAACTGCCCGACATTGCCCGCGGGTCCAACATCATGAATCTGCGGCAGATAGTCGCTGCTTGGGCCCAGGATGCTCAGGCCGGTGTTGGCACCAAGAATGGTCGTGCTGCCATTGGTACCACCGTAGCCGATGTCCATGCTGTCGCTATAACCGTTATTGCCCGGGTTTCGGGTGCTGCGGGAGATTGCGCCGTCCAGTTCGAACGTCAGGTGTTCGATCACGTCCCACTTCAGGTTGGCACCAACCTGATTGGTCTCGTAAATGTTGCGCGACTGATTGGCGTTGAAATCCATCGGCGTACCGAACTGGTTGAAATCAACCACTGTCCGGTTCGAATCATACTTCACGTTGCGCAGATCAGAGCCGTTGAACCACGCGGCATAGCCGTAGGCGCTGCTGTGCACCGTCTGGCGGCTGTAATTGTCGTCGATCGTCAGCACCATGCTGTCCGTCGGACGCCACTGGATGGCGATACGACCGTCGACACGCTCGTCCCGGGTGTTGGTCTGCTCGATGCCCTGCTGCTGCGGGAACCAGGTGAGTACAGAGTTCCGGTTGGCTGGATTCGCCCAGGCGGCTGTGGTCGAGTCGCTGGTCGGCGAACAGGACGAACCTATCGGGCCGGTCTGGCACGGCGCGAAGTTGGCACCGACCCAGCCAGGCACGAACACGTGGTTCGAGGTCGTGTCGCGGCGGGTATAGGCGACGTCGGCGAGCACACCGATCGTGTCGTCAGCGAACGTGTTAGAAACCAGCG
This sequence comes from Sphingomonas sp. QA11, assembly GCF_028473665.1. Classification (GTDB taxonomy): domain Bacteria; phylum Pseudomonadota; class Alphaproteobacteria; order Sphingomonadales; family Sphingomonadaceae; genus Sphingomonas; species Sphingomonas phytovorans. Next base: position 2,990,143 of record NZ_CP098774.1, read on the forward strand.
CGCCGCCCGTCGCCCGCACATTCCCGTCACGCGACTGGAGCGAACCCGAAGCCGTGGCGGCGAGGTGGAAACCGTCGCGGTCGAACGGCTTGGGCAACGACACGTCGATGGTGCCGCCAATTGCGCTCGTCGAAAGCTCCACGTCGGGCGTTTTGTAGACGCTCAGGCGGCCGACAAAGTCCGAGCCGACGGTGGTGAAGTCGACGCCGCGGCCACCGGTCGCGGTCGAGATGTGCCGCCCGTCGTACAGCGTATCGACAAAGTCGCCGCCGAAGCCGCGGATGCTGACGCCGGTCGCATCACCGCGCGCACCGGAGCGCTGAATGGAAAGGCCGGGCAGACGTTGTAGCGCGGAAGCGACGTTAGAATCCGGGAACTTGCCGAGATCTTCGGCCGAGATCGCGTCGACGACACCGGACGCGGCGCGCTTGATATCCAGGTTGCGCTGAAGCGAACCCCGGATACCGGTAACAATTACGTCTTCTTCCTCGGCGGTGATGGATTCGGAAGCGCCGGCCGAGGCGGCTTCCTGCGCGAGCGCGGGCGTGACGGAAACGAGCGCGATCACGCCGGAAGCTGCCGTCAACAGCAGCTTTCTTATGCTAACCCGATCCTGTGCGGGCCAATACTCAATCATGTGGTGTTACCCCCTCTATTTCGTTCGAATGGGCCGGATGCACCGACACCAAACACGGCGGTTTCGACCGCGCATTCACGGATCTAGAGGCGCCTAAAACCCCTGCGGGGCGCGCAAACATCCTCCCAAATCCGAAAATCTGTCGCTTCGGTCATGTGCAAATTATCCATCTACGTTACCGCTATCAAGCATAATTTGTCGGAGTAATAGACGTATGGTCAAACCTGTTGCATTGAACCCACACCCGACACGAGTTTGATTTCAACGAATCGCGGCCTTCCATGCCGGCGTATGCGTGTCGGATCAGATAGAAAGACAAGGGGAGGTAGAGGTGGCCCAAGAGCTGGAAATCCTGAACAACGAGACGCACAGAAACCTGCGAATGCGACCCGACCCAAGCGGACCGTCGCCCCACTTCGTCACGATAACGACGGAAGAATTCCACATTGCGGCAATTACTTGCCCCATATTTTTCGCCAAGGACTCCGGAACGGGCGAATTTTACGCCGCTGCCCTGTTCGGCTTCCAGCCGGGTGAATTGCTGGTAGACCAGGATCGATCCGGAAAGCCTGTCTTTCAGCCCCTCGATTTCAGGCGTCAGGGTTTTTTCATCGCCGACGACGGCATTGCCATCGACTCCGCACACGCGCGTTTCGACCTGGTTGCCACAGATCCCTTGTTCGAGGAGGATGGCAATCCGAGCGAGGCTCTCCGACGCATTCAACGCGTCGTGGGACAACTCGCAACCGGCATGCAGGCGACGCGCGCCTTCATCGCCGAATTATTGCGCCTAAACCTAATTGAACCCATTGATATATCATTGAAATTCGACGACGGAGAAGAACTGACGTTGAATGGATTGTACACGATAAGCCGTGACAATCTGAGAGACATTCATGATAACGATACCATTGCTCTTTTTCGAAGTGGGTATTTGCAGGCAGCGTGGACGATGTCTCTCTCGGTCAATCAAGTTGCGACATTAGCTCGCCGTCGGAACGAACGACTGGCTGCAAAGCCGTGAGCGAGGGCGCTCCGCCGGACGTGATCGAAATCGGCACTGATGTGCTTGCCAACGAGCGCGTGTTTCGTCGCGCGGTTATGGAAGCCTGTCAGCCAATCATCATTCGCGGCGCAGTTTCGAATTGGCCGGTAGTGCGGGCTGCCCAGACTTCCCTGGAAGCGCTGCGTGCCTATCTTGCGCGGTTTGCGATGAGCCGCAGGGCCGAGGCTTTTGTCGGGGATTCGGTCATCGCTGGTCGCTATACCTATACCGATCGTCTGGACGGATTTAATTTTGAACGCGTCGAGATGGATTTGCTTGGCGCTTTCGACCAAATCGTGGCCAACGCCGGCCGTGCCGGTTCTCCCACCGTTTATATGGGCTCTGCGGAAACGGAAGCTTTTCTCCCCGGTTTTTCCGCAGAGAACCGTACACCGGCAGTTCCTGCCCGGATAGGGCCGAGAATCTGGATCGGAAACGCGTCCAACATATCCTGCCATAACGACACATTCGACAATATCGCCTGCGTTATCGCAGGCCAGCGGACATTCACTCTCTACCCGCCTGATGCGGTCGCCGACCTGTACGTCGGGCCGGTCGATTATACGATGGCTGGCCGTCCGATCAGTCTTGCCTCCGGTGCCGTTGGCCAGGAAGCACGCTATCCGCGTTTCGCAGGCGCCGAACGCAGAGCCTCCGTCGCTCGGCTTATGCCCGGAGACGCGTTATATCTACCGAAACTATGGTGGCATCAGGTCGAAGCGACAGCACCCGTCAATGTGCTCATCAACTATTGGTGGGATGGCTGGAGCATCGGACCCGACGCGCCCGACACGACCATGTTGCTAGCGATGATCGCTATCGCTGAAAGGCCACCGGCCGAACGGGCTGCATGGAAAGCGATGTTCGATCACTATGTCTTTCGCAGTGAAGGGCACCCTTTGGCGCATATGCCCGAGGCACGCCACGGCATCCTCGGGCCCTTGCGAGACGGAAACTACGGACTCATCCGGGCGAGGGTGATGCAGCTTTTGAGGGACATCTAGGCCGTAGACTCATAAGCCCGGAGCCACAGGCGCACTGAGGCGAGCTGGACCATGGCGAGAAAGTTTGCGGCGAGCTTGTCGCAGCGGGTGGCGACCCGGCGGAAGTGCTTCAGCTTGGAGAAGAACCGCTCGATCATGTTGCGCTCACGGTAGAGCCGCTTGCTGAAGCAGGGTTTCCACTTCCGGTTGCTTTTCGGCGGGATGTTGGGTGTGGCGCCCTGATCCTGGATCAGCTGGCGGATGCGGTCGGCATCGTAAGCCTTGTCCGCCAGCACGATGGTGCGCGGGCCAAGGTGGTCGAGCAGCGTGTCGGCGATCTGGCCATCGTGCGTCTGCCCGGCGGTCAGACCAAGCCGGATCGGAAGGCCTTGCGCGTCGACGACAACGTGGATCTTGGTCGTGAGCCCGCCGCGTGATCGACCGAGACAGTGATCTGCACCCCCTTTTTTTTCCGTTGCGGCCTGCTGGTGGGCGCGAACGGAGGTGCTGTCGATCATCTGGATGTCGCCATCATGCGCGGCGGTAATGGCATCCATCAGCCGGTCCCAGACGCCCGCCTTTCGCCATCGCAAGAAGCGGTTGTAGCAGGTTGTGCGCGGGCCGTAGCGCTCGGGCAGGTCGCGCCAGGGCGCACCGGAGCGCAGCACCCAGAAAATGCCGTTCAGCACACGCCGGTCATCGATGCGCGGCACGCCTCGAGGCTTGTTGGGCAGCAGTGGCTCGATCGTGCGCCACTCGAAGTCGGTCAGGTCGTATCGGCTCATGCCGACGCTGAATCACCTCTTGAAGAGCTTGGAAAGGATTTGCCGCGCGGATGGGGGCTCTACGTAGTCCTCGAACTCCCATCGTGACCATCGGGCCAGCTTCGTAGCCACCTCCGTCCAATCATTCCCGGTGGCTTGAGCAATCCGCTTAGCGACATAACGCTCGACCGCTCCGTAGTCGAAGTTCACCATGAACAGACAGAACCGGCCGGACACCAGGTTCTCGCGTTTGACCTCAGCAGCGAGCCAAGCGGGCGAGCATACCTCGAAGTCGAAAGACTCCTCGCCCGGAGCACCCTTCGGTCCGATCAAGGCGCGAAGAGATAGGCAGAACGTCTCACCCGGCGCGTATGACGCCAGATCGTCAACGTCGGTGCTAAACAAGGACCGCAGTTCGGCTTCCATCCGTTCACCTTAGCTGAACGGCTCTTCCATGCCTACGTTTTATGAGTTCACGACCTAGTCCAATCTTGCCGGCCCCACCTGGGCGGGCGCGACGGCGACGCCTTATCGATCGCCTCACCGGCACCCGCCCTACCCTTTACCAGACCTTCACGCGGGCATCCGGCGCAAGGTACAGCTTCTGGCCCGGCTGCACATCGAACGCCTTGTACCACGCATCGAGGTTGCGCACCGTCTGAGCGCGGAACCTGCCCGGCGAATGCCCGTCGGTCGCGACCTGCTGACGCACTGCCTTCTCGCGAGTCTTCTCCCGCCAGCTTTGCGCAAAGGCCAGCAGGAAGCGCTGATCGCCCGTCAGCCCGTCAATCACCGGTGCCTCCTTGCCCCCGAGCGATGCGCGATATGCCTCGTAGGCCGCCGTCAGGCCAGCCACGTCGGCGATGTTCTCGCCCAGCGTCTGCTCGCCGTTGAGGTGAAGCCCGGGGAGCGGCTCATAGGCATCATATTGCTTCGCCAGGGTCGCGCTCTGCTGCTTGAAATGGGCGAAGTCCGCGGGAGTCCACCAGTTGCGCAGCTTGCCGCTCGAATCGAACTCGGCGCCGGTATTGTCGAAGCTGTGGCTGATCTCATGGCCGATCGTGGCACCGATCGATCCGTAGTTCGCCGCCGCGTCCGCCTTCGGATCATAGAAGGGGGCTTCGAGGATCGCCGCCGGGAAGTTGAGCGCGTTCTGCAACGGCAGGTTGACCGCGTTGACCGTCTGGGGCGTCATCCACCACTCGCCCTTGTCCGGCGCCTTGCCGATCTTGGCAAGCTGATGCTTGTATTCAGCCAAACGCGCGCGCTCGAGATTGCCGAGCGGATCATCAGCCTTGATATCGAGCGACCCATAATTGCGCCACGTATCGGGATAGCCGACGCCGACACGCATCGTCTGAATCTTCTTGCGTGCCTCGGCCTTGGTCGCGGGCGCCATCCAGGTCAGGTTTTCGACACGCTTGTCGAACGCGGCGAGGATGTTCTTCACCATGCCCTGAATGTCGGTCCTGGATGAAGCCGGGAAGAATTTGGCGACATAGATCTGGCCGACCGCATCGCCCAGATTATTGTTCACGGCAGCGATCGCCCGCTTGTCGCGCGGACGTGGCTGCTGCGTGCCGCTCAAGGTCTTGCCGAAGAAATCGAACGAGGCGTCGTCAAACGCCTTGGGCAGCACCGCCGTGACGGTGTTGAGATGATGAAAGGCCAGCCAGTCCCGCCACGCATCGAGCGGTTCGCTTGCCACCAGGGCGGAAAGCTTCGTGGTCGGGGCGGGATGCCAGACGATGAAGTCCTGCTGACCGGACAGGCCCGCGGCGGCGAAGAATGCGTTCCAGTCTATCCCCGGCGCCTTCTTCGCGAAATCAGCCTGCTTCCACGCGTTGTTCGCCTTGTGGACATCCTGGCTATCGACATAGCCCGCATGCGCACTGGCGATCTTCGTTTCCAGCGCCATCACCCGATCGGCACGGGCGCCCGGATCGCTCATCCCGGCCAGGCCGAAGACCTTCGTGATGTACGCCTTATAGGCGGTGCGGAGCTGGGCCATCTCCGGCTTGGCCGAGACATAGTAATCGCGCTCCGGCATGCCGATGCCGCCCTGCAGCAGATAGGGCACTGTCTGGCTCGGGTTGTCGAGCGCCTGGGTAACGAACAGGCCGAACAGATGCTCGGTGCGGAAATTGGTCGCATTGAGCGGATCGACATCGGCGCGCAGATCCGCGCCCAGCGCCCGGGCCAGCGCAGCCTTGTCGGCGATCGCGGCGATCGCATCAAGCTCCGGCTTGATCGGGGCAAGGCCGCGTTTCTCGATGCCGACGGTATCAAGATAGGCATTGTAGAAATCGGCGATCTTGCGCTGATCGGTTCCGGCCGCGGCATTCGCCTTGGCGGCCTCGGCGATCAGCTGCGCGTTGCGCCCTTCCGCCACATTGAACACCTGAAGGAAGATGCCAGTACTCGACCGGTCAGCCGGGATCTCGGTCTTCGCGCGCCAGACGCCATTGGCATAAGCATCGAAATCGTCGCCGGGCTTCAGCGCCTTGTCGATTCCCGCCACATCGATGCCGATTGCCGTTCCAGCGACCGGCGCGGGCGCGCTCTGGGTGCAGGCGGTGGTGGCAAGCAGGGCGGCGAGAAAGATCGTGGGACGCTTCATCAGACAAACCTCTCCAAAGGTGTATGACGTGAGGAGTACACCGGAGATTCCGGTTACGCCAGATACCACCTGGGCAGATGCCGCCGCATGGCGCAGCCTTATCGCGAGCGTCGCTTCCCATTCGCGCGATCGCTGTCTAGTCAGGAGCGCGGGACGAGGATGAAAGCATGAGCGCACCGGCGTTGGAGAGCAGGGCATCGCCTGAGAACGAGGCGTTCCGGCCGAATGCGGTGCGCGCCCGAGGGTTGGTGGAGCGGCTGCTCGATCCCGGCCCGCGCTTTCTGCAGTCCGGCGCCTTCAGAATGTGATGACGAACGGAATGCTTCTATTCCTCCCGGTTCCGGGGAGGAACTTCCAGGAGATGCCCAATGTCCCTGATCCTCGCCTTTCTCGCCCAGGTCACTCCAGTCCAGCCGATGCCCAAGGGCACCGGCCTGCCACCCCCCGGCACCGACGAAGGCGCGGTAATGGCACCGATCAACGCGATGCTCGCCGGCCTTGCCGCGCGAGATTCCGCCGCGATCCTTGCGCAGCTTCGCCCGGACGGCGGCGCCACCGTCGCCAATGAAGCGCCCAACGGCGTGCGCACGGTACGCCATATGAACTGGACCGAGTTCGCCGCCAGCGTCAAACCCGGCCCGGAGAAATATGAAGAGCGCATCAGCAACCCGGCGATCGAGATCGACGGCGATATTGCGATGGTCTGGACGCCCTATACCTTCTTCATCGACGGCAAGGCGCATCATTGCGGCGTGGACCATTTCGACCTGGTCCGCGACACGGGCTCCTGGAAGATCGTCAACATTACCTGGTCCGCGCGTGCCACGGGTTGCGAGGGCTGATCTTGATCAAATCCCTTCTCCCGCCATGAGCGGCATCACCTTCCGCCCGGCCACCGCCGGCGGCCTTCCCGCCATCGTCGCGCTGCTTGACGATGACGAGCACAGCAAGGGGCGGGAGGCCCCGAGCCTGCCGCTCGACCAGCGTTATTTTGCCGCGTTCGAGGCGATCGCCGCCGATCCGAACCAGATGCAGGTCGTCGCCGAACTCGACGGTGAAGTGGTCGGCACGATGCAGTTGAGCTTCCTGCCCGGTATCGCCTTTCGCGGCGGCTGGCGCGGGCAGATCGAGGCGGTCCGCATCGCCAGCAATCTGCGCGGCCAGGGACTGGGCCAGCAGATGATCGCTTGGGCGGTCGAGCGTTTCCGCGAGCGGGGTTGCGGCATGGCGCAGCTTACCTCGATGTCGACGCGTATCGACGCCCACCGCTTCTACGAGACCATGGGCTGGAAGAAGAGCCATGCAGGGTTCAAGCTGAAGCTCTGAAGAAACAACGCAAGGGAGTTGGATATGGCCGAGGGCTTCGATTTCACCGGCAAGACAGTGATGGTCTTTGGCGGGACCAGCGGCATCAACCTGGGCATCGCCAAGTCCTTTGCGCGACGCGGGGCGAAGCTGGGTGTCGCCAGCCGCAGCCAGGACAAGGTCGACGCAGCCGTCGCGGCGTTGTCGGGCGAGACCCCCGCGCTCGGCTACAGCCTCGACGTTCGCGACTATGAGGCGGTGAAGGCAGCGATCGACGATTTCCGCGCTCAGCGCGGCACGATCGACGTGCTGGTGTCGGGCGCGGCCGGCAATTTCCCCGTGCCGGCAGCGATGCTGAGTTCCAACGGCTTCAAGGCGGTCGCCGAGATCGACACGCTCGGCACCTTCCATGTGATGCGCGCCGCCTATGAGCACCTGACCAAGCCGGGCGCGAGCATCATCAACATCTCCGCGCCGCAAGCCTTCATCGCGACACCGATGCAGGTGCATGTCTGCGCCGCCAAGGCCGGAGTCGACATGATCACCAAGACGCTGGCGATCGAATGGGGACCTGAAGGTGTGCGCGTGAACTCGGTCTCGCCCGGCCCGATCGCCGGCACCGAAGGCATGGAACGCCTTGCCCCCACGCCCGAGGCCAAGGCACGCTCCGCCAAAGCGGTGCCGCTCGGACGGATGGGCACGGTGGATGATGTCGCCGATGTCTGCCTGTTCCTTGCCTCGCCCTACGCCCGCTATGTATCGGGCGTCGTGCTACCGGCCGATGGCGGCTGGACGGCAGGGCGCAGTCTTGGAGGAATCGGTTGATGGCCGGCAAATATTATGACGAATGGCAGGTGGGCGACCGGATCGTCCACGAGATCCGCCGCACAGTGACCGAGACCGACAATCTGCTGATCTCCACCCTTACCCATAATCCGCAGCCGTTGCATCTCGACGCCGATTATGCCGGCGGGACCGAGTTCGGCCGGATCGTCGTCAACGGCACTTTCACCTTTGCACTGATGATCGGCGTGTCGGTCGGGGACACGACACTTGGCACGCTGGTGGCCAATCTCGGTTACGACAAGCTGGTGATGCCGAAACCCGTGTTCATCGGCGACACGTTGCGAGGCGAGACCGAGGTCGTTGAGTTGCGCGACAGCAAGTCACGGCCCGATGCCGGGCTGGTGACGTTCCGCCACCGGATGTTGAACCAGCGGGACGAAGAGGTCTGTTCGTGCCTCAGGACCGCCCTGATGCGGAAGAAGCCGGCCTGAATTTCCCTGTTCCTGCGCCGATAACAGGGAATTTTATTTTTTCCTGGATCGAAAATCGCCATTTCGTCCAAATTATTCAATAAGTTCATATGTTTGAATAGATTTCCCTGTTATGCAGGAACAGGGAATTCTTCCGGGCATAACAGGGCAATCTCCGCCCGGAACAGGCAAATTCAGTGGCCAGCGATGAGAATGAGCGCGGGTGAAGCCTGAGGTTTCACCCCGGCATGATCGTTATCCTTTTCGCGCCGCGATTGAATCGATCCCTCCGGTTACCGGAGGCAGCGGTGCCGTAACGCATCCCCGATAACTCCTACCTAATCGAGCAAGCATCTCGGTGCGCCTGTTGCTGAGCGCGGAGTGGCGATCCCTCGCTTTACCTCCTGGAATCACCCAGAAATGGAGTCGGCAACGCCTATCCCCCGGCACATGCGTGGGAGGGAATCTCTCGATAAGGCAGCCCGATCGTTGACATTGGAAATAAATACACAGACAAATACACGGCGCGCGAGAAAGACCAATAATCGGTGCGTGGTTTGTGATCCGGGGGAGGACCCTTGCAGCGGGTGCACGTCAAACGACGCGGCCGGCGCAAGCATGCCCTTCCCCAAGAACGGACGATATCGCGAGGGGAGCCTGAAGATGAAATCGGCCTACTGCCTGGGTGCCGCAATCCTGATGTTCGTGGCGAGCCCTGGCGGCGCTCAAGTGACGACGAACGCGCCCCCGCCCGTCGCCGGCGCGCTGCCGGTAACGATCGAGCGAATCAAGATCCACTCGGCGGCCATCATGGGCAATCTGGAAGGCGAGACCGCTGACCGCGACGTGATCGTGGTGCTGCCGCCGAGTTACGCGAAGAGCCCGCGGCGCCGCTATCCCGTCGTCTATGCCCTTCACGGCTATTCGATCGGCGCTAACCAGTGGACCAGGGAAATCCATGTTCCGCAGACGATCGAGGGTGGCTTCGCCAAGGGCGCGAAGGACATGATCCTGGTCTTTCCCGACAGCAAGACCATCCACAACGGATCGATGTATTCAAGCTCGGCGACGACCGGGGACTTCGAGGCCTTCGTGGCGCGCGACCTGGTCGCCTATATCGATGCCCATTATCGGACGCTGGCGCGACGGGAGAGCCGCGGGCTGGCGGGCCATTCGATGGGCGGATATGGCACCAGCCGGATCGGCATGAAGCATCCGGAGGTGTTCGGCGCTCTCTATATGATGAGCCCATGTTGCCTGTCGGCGCGCCAGGGCGGCCAGTTCAATGCGGAGGCGGCGGCGGCACTTGCGGCCGTGAAGGTGCCGGCGGATTCAGCCAAGTTGCCGTTCGGGCTGAGAGCGCAACTGGCGAGCGCCGCGGCATGGTCGCCCAACCCGAAGAACCCGCCGCTCTATCTCGACCTGCCGGTGAAGGACGGCGTGGCCCAGCCGGACGTCCTCGCGCGATGGGCGGCCAATGCGCCACTGGCCATTGTCGACCAGTATATCGGCAACCTGCGGCACTATCGTGCGATCTCGATCGATGTCGGAGACAGGGACGGACTGAAAGTCGACGCGGAGAAGCTTCACACCGTGCTCGACAGCTATGCCATCGCCAACGGCTTCGAAATCTATCCAGGCGACCACACCAACAATGTCGCAATCCGGTTCCAGGATCAGGTGATCCCGTTCTTCAGCCGCAATCTCGTCTTCGAGAAGAACCGTTGAAGTTGCCGACACGAAGAGAATGGCCAATCCCGACCGCAATCGAACGATCATCGACCATCAGAGGAAGACAATCATGAAGCCTGGCTACGCAGCCGCCGCTATGCTGATCTTTGCGACCCCGGCCTTGCCGGCCCATGCTCAGGATTTCGATCCGATGGCGTTAGCCGACACCAACGCCGACGGCAAGGTGAGCCTGGCCGAGGCGACTGCTTTTTCCGCTCAGGGCTGGACCTTCGTCGATCAGTCGAACGCGGGGAAGATCAAGAAGGAGACCCTGCCCGACTTCATGCAGCCTTCCTTCGCGAGCACGAAGGCGGACGCCGAAGGCTATGTCTCCAAGGATGCGTTCCTCGCGGCCGTGCCCGATCGTTTCAAGGCAGCCGATACGAACGCGGACGGTTTCCTCAGCGATGCCGAGCTTCGAGGCTTTCTCGGAATGCCGTGATCATGCGGCATCTTCCCCGCACGGGCGGCGGGAAGATCGGATCGTTTCAGACCGTGAAGCTTTCCCCGCACCCGCATTCGCCCTTGGCGTTGGGGTTCTGGAATACGAAGCCGGCGGTGAAATCATCCTCGACCCAGCTCATGGTCGATCCGATCAGGTAGAGGATCGACCCGCCGTCGACGAACAACGTCCCGCCCGGCGTTTCGATACGCTCGTCGAACGGCTTGGCCTCAGTGACATAGTCGACCGAGTAGGCGAGCCCGGAGCAGCCGCGACGCGGCGTGGACAGCTTGACGCCGATCGCGCCCTCGGGCGCCTTGCCCATCAGCTCGGCGATCCGCGCCTCGGCGGTCGGGGTCAGGATCAGCGCCGCGGGGCGCACGCGCGTGGTCGTCGCCATCACAGCATCCCCAGTTCGAGCTTGGCGTCGTCGCTCATCTTCTGCGGATCCCAGGGCGGATCCCAGACGAGATTGACGTCCGCGGTGCCGACGCCCGGCACCGATCCGACGCGCAGTTCCACCTCGGCGGGCATGGATTCAGCAACCGGGCAATGCGGCGTGGTGAGCGTCATCGTCACCGAGGCATGGCCTTCATCGGTTACCTCGACGCCGTAGATCAGACCGAGATCGTAGATGTTCACCGGAATCTCCGGATCGTAGATCTCCTTCAGCGCATCGACCACCGCCTCATACAGCGCGCCGCCCGGCTCGCCGGTGGAAAGCGCCTCGGGCTTCTGTGCCAGGAAACCTTCGAGATAGTCGCGCTTGCGCTCGAACGTTTCGGTCACCCCGCCATCGACGCGCGCCTTGGGCGGCGCCTCGACCGAGGCGACCTCTTCAACCACAATCTTCCGCTCTTCGTTCATGCGAACCCTACCCGAAAATCCGTGTTACCCGCTCGATCCCGCGCACCAGCGCATCCACGTCAGCCGCGCCGTTATAGACGCCAAAGCTCGCCCGTGCCGTCGCCGGCACGCCCAGCGCCTCCATCAACGGCTGAGCGCAATGATGCCCGGCGCGGATCGCGACCCGCTCCTCGTCCAAGATGGTGCCGATGTCGTGCGGATGCACCCCCTCGATCGAGAAACTGACGATCCCGGCCGAATCCTCGGGGCCGTAGAGCGTCACCGAATTGATCTGCGACAATGCCTCGCGCGTCTTCGCGACCAGAGCCGTTTCGTGCGCGTGGATCGCGTCGAGGCCAATGCGCTCGACATAGTCGATCGCGGCATGCAAGCCGAGCGCGCCGACGATGTGCGGCGTCCCCGCCTCGAAACGGCCCGGCGGCGGGGCATAGGTGGTTTTCGCGAAGGTGACCCGGTCGATCATCGATCCGCCGCCCTGATAGGGCGGCATCGCCTCGAGCAGTTCAGGCCGCGCCCACAGCACGCCAATGCCGGTCGGGCCATAGAGCTTGTGGCCGGAGAAGACGTAGAAATCGCAGTCGAGCGCCGCGACATCCACGGCCATGCGCGGCACCGCTTGGCAGCCGTCGAGCAGGATCTTCGCGCCGACCGAATGGGCGATATCGGCAGCGCACCGCGCATCCAGAAGCGACCCGAGCACGTTCGAGACATGCGCCAGCGCGACCAGCTTGTGGGCAGGCGTGATCATCGCGGCCATCGCGTCGAGATCGATACGGTGATCAGGGGTGAGTGGGATGACGTCGATCGCGGCACCGACACGCTCCGCGGCCATCTGCCACGGGACGATGTTGGAGTGATGCTCAAGCGTCGAGAGCAGGATTCGGTCGCCCGCCGTCAACTGCTCGCGCGCCCAGCATTGGGCGACGAGGTTGATGCCCTCGGTCGCGCCACGCACGAACACGATCTCGTCGGCGCTGCCGGCACCGATGAAGCGGGCGACCTTCTTGCGCGCCGCCTCATAGGCAAGCGTCATGTCGGCCGAGCGCTGGTACACGCCGCGATGAACGGTGGCGTAGGTTTCGGCATAGGCGCGGTCGATCGCGTCGATCACGGGCCGCGGCTTTTGCGCCGTCGCCGCGGTGTCGAGATAGGCCCAGCCCTGCGGGATCGCCGGGAAGTCGGCGAGCAGGTCGAGCGGGCGGGTGGCGGTGAGCGTGGTCATGCGCTAGCGCCCAGAACCCTTCGCCCCTTATGGGAGAAGGTGGCGCGCAGCGCCGGATGAGGGGGAATGAGGTTCGGGATGCTCGCAAGCATCCCCCTCACCCTTCCCATGCCTTCAGCATGGGCCCCTTCCCTCTCCCACAGGGGGAGAGGGAGAAGAAGACTCTCCCCGCTCACAGCATCCGCTCCAGCGCAGCCTGCGCCGCCGTTTCCAGCGCCTCGCGCTCGCCCGCATCGGCAACGTCGTCGAACACCGATCCGATGAACGCGCGCAGCAGCAGCGCCTTGGCTTCGGCCGGCGCGATGCCGCGGCTGGCGAGGTAGAAGAGCGCCATCGCGTCGAGTTCACCGACGGTCGCGCCATGCGCGCACTTCACGTCGTCGGCGTAGATTTCCAATTCGGGCTTGGCGTTGGCGGTCGCGGTTCGCGTCAGCAGCATTGCCTTCACCGACTGGCTCGCATCGGTCTTCTGCGCATCGCGTGCGACCGCGACCTTGCCGAGATAGCTGCCGGTCGCGCGCGCGCCGAGCACCGAGCGGACGACCTGGTTGCTGGTGGCGTTCGGCTCGATGTGGCGCATCGTGGTCACGATCTCCAGCGTCTGCTCGCCGCCGCCGAGCATCGCCCCGCCAAGCTCGAAATGCGCGCCGTCGTGCAATGTCACATCGATCGCCACCCGGCCGAGCTTGCCGCCGGTGTTGAGCACATGGAACGTCGCCCGCGCTCCCGCCGCGAGGATGACGGCATAATCGCGGATCGCCACCGTATCGGTATCAGCGTCCTGCACGATGACGCGCGTGATCTCCTCACCGGCTGCGACATGGATCGTCTCCGGGGTTGCCACCGGCCAAACGGTCGCGACAGCGTCCAGATCACTATAGCGCCACGCTTCATCGCGGCGGGTGGGGATAGCAAGCGAGGTCATAGCGCACGCCCCATCGTCGCGCCTTCGCGTCTCCGCGTGAGCACGTAATTGGATTCACGCGAAGACGCGAAGACGCGAAGGAAAAGGGAAATGCCTGCGGCGCTCACGCTGCCATCGCTCCATAGCCCTCGGCTTCGAGCTCAAGCGCCAGCTCGGGACCGCCCGAGCGCACGATCCGGCCGTCCGCCAGCACATGCACGAAGTCCGGCTTCACATAATCAAGCAGCCGCTGGTAATGCGTGATCAGCAGCACCGCCTTGTCGGGCGCGCGCATGATACGGTTGATGCCGTCGCCGACGACGCGCAGCGCGTCGATGTCGAGGCCGGAATCGGTCTCGTCGAGGATCGCCAGCTTCGGGCCGATGATGCCCATCTGGACCATCTCGTTGCGCTTCTTCTCGCCGCCGGAGAAACCGACATTGACCGGACGCTTGAGCATCTCCTGGTCCATCGACAGCAGGTCGGCCTGGGCGCGGGCAAGCTTCAGGAACTCGCCGCCCGACAGTGGCACCTCGCCGCGCACCTTGCGCTGCGCGTTCAGCGCCTCGCGCAGGAACTGGACATTGGACACGCCGGGAATCTCGACCGGATACTGGAAGCCGAGGAACAGGCCCGCCGCCGCGCGCTCGTGCGGCGCCATCTCAAGCAGATCCTGACCGGCGAAGCTGACCGAACCCGAGGTTACTTCGTAACCGGGCCGCCCGCCGAGCACATAGCCAAGCGTCGACTTGCCCGCACCGTTCGGCCCCATGATCGCATGCACCTCGCCCGCGTTCACGCTGAGCGAGAGGCCCTTGAGGATTTCCTTGCCGTCGATTTCGGCACGGAGGTTTTCGATTTTCAACATCAATTCTGCCTCTTGGTGGAGCGCATCGCAATCACGCGTTCCAGATACTCATCCTTGCGAGCCTCGATACAGGCGGTCAGCGCCGCCGCATCCTTCGGCCTGGTCGCGGCGCACGCCACGCCTGCATCGCACCAGAACCTGTCCAGTTCAGCATCGCCGACCGAATGGGTAACCCGGCACACCCGCAACCGCCCCTTGCGGTCGATCTTCATGCTCACCCCGACCCGCTTGAGCCGCTGGCCGAGTACGACGATGTCTTCGATCGGTTCTTCCGGCGGCGCAGCCGGGCCGGCGAGTTGCAACGCCAGGGCGAGCATCATCACCCGACGCTCCCCTCGAGCGAAATCCCCAGCAGCTTCTGCGCCTCGACCGCGAATTCCATCGGGAGCTGCTGCAGCACCTCGCGCGCGAAGCCGTTGACGATCAGCGCCACGGCCGCCTCGGAATCGAGGCCGCGCTGCATCGCGTAGAACATCTGGTCTTCGCTGATCTTCGAGGTGGTCGCTTCATGCTCGATCTGCGCCGATGGGTTGCGCACCTCGATATAAGGCACGGTGTGCGCGCCGCACTGGTCGCCCAGCAGCAGCGAATCGCACTGGGTGTAGTTGCGCACGCCCTCGGCGGTCGGCGCCACGCGCACCAGGCCGCGATAGGTGTTGTCGGACCGGCCGGCGGAAATGCCCTTCGACACGATGGTCGAACGGCTGCCCTTGCCGAGATGGATCATCTTGGTGCCGGTATCGGCCTGCTGGCGGTTGTTGGTCACCGCAACCGAATAGAATTCGCCGACGCTGTTCTCGCCCGCGAGCACGCAACTCGGATATTTCCAGGTGATCGCGCTGCCGGTCTCGACCTGGGTCCAGCTCACCTTGCTGTTCTTCCCCTGGCAGAGCGCGCGCTTGGTGACGAAATTATAGATGCCGCCCTTGCCCTCGGCGTCGCCGGGATACCAATTCTGCACCGTCGAATATTTGATCTCGGCATCGTCGAGCGCGACCAGTTCGACCACGGCCGCATGGAGCTGGTTCTCGTCGCGCATCGGCGCGGTGCAGCCTTCCAGGTACGAAACATACGCCCCCTTGTCGGCGACGATCAGCGTGCGTTCGAACTGGCCGGTATTCTCGGCATTGATACGGAAATAGGTGCTGAGCTCCATCGGGCAGCGCACCCCTTCCGGGATGTAGACGAAGGTGCCGTCGGAGAAGACGGCGCAGTTGAGCGCGGCGAAATAATTGTCATGCTGCGGCACGACCTTGCCGAGCCATTTGCGGACGAGATCGGGATATTCGCGGATCGCCTCGCTGATCGACCGGAAGATCACGCCCGCCGCTTCGAGCTCCTTGCGGAAGGTCGTCGCGACCGAGACGCTGTCGAACACCGCATCGACCGCCACCTTGCGCGCGCCCTCGACCCCAGCGAGCATCTTCTGCTCCTCGATCGGGATGCCGAGCTTTTCGTAGACGCGCAGGATCTCGGGATCGACCTCGTCGAGGCTGCCGACCTTGGGCTTGGCCTTGGGCTCGGCGTAATAATAGGCGTCCTGATAATCGATCGGCGGCACGTTGAGCTTGGCCCAGTCGGGCGGCGTCATCGTCAGCCACAGGCGGTACGCCTTGAGCCGCCAGTCGAGCATCCATTCGGGCTCGTTCTTTTTGGCCGAGATGAAACGGACCGTGTCCTCGCTCAGGCCCTTTGGCGCGAATTCCTGCTCGATGTCCGAATGGAAACCCCATTCGTACGTCTTGTTCGCGGCGGCGTGCGCTTCTGCGTTCTTCGTGGCCATTATGCCGGCACCTGCGACAGGCTGGCGAGGCTGACGCCCGCGAGCGCGCCCTTTACCGCTCCGTTGACGACGTTCCAGTGCGGCTTCACCCGACAATTCTCCTCGATGCAGCAATCATGGCTGCCCTGGTCAACACAGGCCGTCATCGCGATCGGCCCCT
Organism: Sphingomonas sp. QA11; assembly: GCF_028473665.1. GTDB lineage: Bacteria > Pseudomonadota > Alphaproteobacteria > Sphingomonadales > Sphingomonadaceae > Sphingomonas > Sphingomonas phytovorans. Next base: position 3,006,730 of record NZ_CP098774.1, read on the forward strand.
CGATCGCCTCGACGATATCCGCCAGGCTGATCGCCGCGGCCGGGCGCGCAAGGCGAAAGCCGCCCCCGGTGCCCCGCGTACTCTCGATCAGGCCCGCGCCGGAAAGCCGGCTGACCAGCTTCTGCACGGTCGGCAAGGGCAGCCCCGTTTCTTCCGCCAGCAGGGTCGCGTTGAGCCGCGCCGCGCCGCCGCAATGGCGGGCAGCGGCGGACATCATCACGACCGCATAATCTGCAAGGCTGGAAAGGCGCATCTGGTCCAATCGGATTGATTCGTTCCGATTGGGCATGTGGGAGCCTGAAGCCCGAAGGTCAACCCCGTTCCTCCCCGGCTCGGGGCGGGTAGAATCATGTATCGCTGATCAGCGGGCTCACCTGGCCGCCAAGCGCGACTCGCTGGCTGATCGTCAGTTGCGACAACAGGCTGGGTTCAGCCTTGATCTGGCGCGGCGTGTAGCCAGTGAACTGCTTCACCTCGCGGATCAAGTGGGACTGATCGTAGAAGCCCCGCGCGATCAGGTCGTCGACCGACTGGCTTTCCGACACCAGGGCCACCGCGGCGCGGAGTGCGCGATATTTGCGCGCGAGCAGCTTCGGCGGCGCACCGTACAGCGCCTTGCACTTGCGCTCGACCTGGCGGCGAGAGAGCTTCGTCGCCGCCACCAGATCCTCCATCTCGGGCGACGGGCTGGCGGCGAGCCAGCTGTCGACATGCCGCACGAACGCAGTCGCGCTGCGGTCACAGCCACGCACCAGCTCCCGGATCAACTGCTCGGCGATCGCCACCCGCGCCGGGATGTCCGACGCGTCGCGCAACGCGTTGGCGGCAGCGCGCAGCCTTGGCCCGCCGAACAAGCCGGTCGCGTCGATCACCCGGTTGAGCATGCTCGAGGCATCGTTGCCGACCAGCGCCGCCCATCCACTCGCGGTCACGCCCATGCCAAGCACCAATACCGGCCCCTCGCACCTGACCCGCATCGCGCCGCTGGTCGGGCCGATGATGTGGATGTCCGACGCCTCCTGCAATGTTCCATCGGGGAAGCGATAGTCCGAGCCGCCCGGCGACAGGCGGAAGCGGAACTGCGCATGGTCCGCGCGCTCCATGTCCTCGAACAGCGGGACGTCCGCACGGAAGTGATAGAAAAGCGTGATGTACTCGGTGAGGTCCGCGGCCGGGACCGCGTAGTCCAGCTGGATATCCGCCACTGTTGCGCCCCTTTTTATGGGAGAGGCGTAACCCGCTCTGCGCCCAATGAAAAGAGGCCCGGCCGGCAAGCCGGCCGGGCCCAAGTGAAAGAGACCCCTGTTGGGAGCTCTTCGGGTCGCAAGGTTGTTAGAACAGTGGCGGGTTCTACTGTATTGGATGAAAGCGCCACATCGGTCATATCCGTCGCAATCTCGTCGCAGGTCGAATGATTTTTGACCAGCGCGTGCCGCGCTGCCAAAGCGCCGGAATGACTTTCTCCCTTCTCCGCCCCGCCCTGTTCAGCATCGAAGCCGAGCGTGCCCATGGGCTGACGATAAGGATGCTTGAAGCCTGGGGGCAGGCTGGCACGCCGTTCGCCACCGAATCGACCGATCCGCGCCTTCGCACGACCGTGGCCGGGCTGGACTTCTCCAGTCCGATCGGGCTGGCCGCCGGGGTTGACAAGGATGGCCGGGCGATCGACGGGTTCTTCGCCCTCGGACTGGGTTCGGTCGAGATCGGCACGCTCACGCCGGTGCCGCAACCGGGCAATCCCAGGCCGCGCCTGTTCCGCCTGGTCGAGGACCGGGCGGTGATCAACCGGATGGGTTTCAACAATGGGGGGCTCGACGCGGCGCTGCCCCGTGCCGCGGCCGCCAGGCGGCGTGGCGTGCTCGGCATCAATGTCGGCGCCAACAAGGATGCCGCCGACAGGATCGCCGACTATCGGGGCGGTGTGGAAAAGGCGGCCCTGATCGCGGACTATGTCACGATCAACATCAGCTCGCCCAACACGCCGGGCCTGCGCGATCTGCAACACGGCGCGGCGCTGGCCGAACTGCTCGCCGCATCGGACGAGGCCCGCCGCCTGCCGTCGCGACGCCCCCCCTTGTTCCTGAAGGTCGCCCCCGACCTTGAGCCCGCTGCGATTGACGAGATCGCCCGCGCCGCGACCGAGCATCATATCGACGGGCTGATCGTCAGCAACACGACCATTTCCCGCCCCGGCCTGCGCTCGCCCCGCGCGACCGAAACCGGCGGACTTTCCGGTGCGCCGCTCACCGCGCTCGCGCGTCAGCGACTCGCCGATTTCCGCAAGGCGACCGGAGGGGCGCTGCCGCTGATCTCGGTCGGCGGGATCGGCAGCGCGGAGGAGGCCTATGCCCGAATCCGCGCCGGAGCGAGCCTCGTCCAGCTCTACACGGCCCTTGTCTATGAGGGCCCCGGCCTGCCGCATCGCATTGCCCGCGGCCTGTCCCTCCTGCTGAAGCGGGATGGGCATGATCATATCGCTGATGCCGTCGGGGCCGGTTGACGTAACGTTTGTCACCGCTACCACATGGCCCCATGAAGAAGCTCCTGCTCGCGCTCGCCGTCCTGCTCTATTCTCCCGTCGCATCAGCCCAGGGAGTCGTCACCTCGGCCGATCCCCGCGCGACCGAGGCAGGCCGGCAGATATTGCGGGAAGGCGGCACCGCAGCCGACGCGGCGATGGCGATGATGCTGGCGCTGACCGTGGTGGAGCCGCAATCGAGCGGCATCGGCGGCGGCGGCTTCCTGATCCGCAACGACGGCAAGACCGGCAAGATGGAGACGATCGACGGCCGCGAGGCAGCGCCCGCCGCCGCGACGCCGCAACGTTTCCTCGGTCCGGACGGCAAGCCGATGCCCTTCAGCCACGCTTTCCAGGGCGGCAAGTCGATCGGCGTTCCCGGCAATATCCGGCTGATGGCGCTGACCCACAAGAAATGGGGCAAGCTGCCATGGAAGGCGCTGTTCGCGCCCGCGATCGAGCTGGCCGAGGATGGTTTCCAGGTCACAAAACCGTTGAACGACCGGATCGCCGGCATGTCCCGGATCTGGGAGAATTTCCCGGAAATCGCCAGCCAGTATACGGTCGACGGCCAGGCTCCCGCGGTCGGCGCGACGCTCAAGAACCCGGCGCTTGCCGCCATCCTGCACAGGATCGCCGACGAGGGCCCCGAGGCCTTTTATGCAGGCGACAATGCGCGGGCGATCGTTGCGGCCGCGACCGGTACCAGGATCAACACCAGCGATATCACCCTCGCCGACCTTTCCGCCTATCAGGCCAAGGAGCGGGCGCCGGTGTGCGGCACCTACCGAACGTACAGGATCTGCGGCATGGCCCCGCCATCGTCCGGCGCGGTGACGGTGCTCCAGATCCTCGGCATGCTGAGCCGTTTCGACCTGAAGAAGATGGGGCCGGCGTCGCCGGTCGCCTGGCATCTGATCGGCGAGGCGATGGAACTGGCCTATGCCGATCGCGAGAAATATCTCGGCGACACCGATTTCGTGCAGGTGCCGCTCAAGGGCCTGATAGATCCGGCCTATCTCGCCCAGCGCTCCAGACTGATCTCCACCACCGCGACGCTGCCGGTCTATGAAGCCGGCACGCCCCCCGGCGCGCAGGCGCGAACCGCCGCGGTACAGGACGAGGTTCACGGCACGACCCATTTCATCGCGATCGACAAGGCCGGCGACATCGTCGGCATGACCTCGACCGTCGAGGGACCGTTCGGCAGCCAGCTGATGGCGAACGGCTATATCCTCAACAACGAGCTGACAGATTTCACCTTCGCCCCCGAGAGGGACGGAGCACCGATCGCCAACCGGGTCGAGGGCGGCAAGCGGCCCTTGTCCTCGATGGCGCCGACGATCGTCTACGATTCGAAGGGCAAGCCAGTGTTCACCGTCGGCGCGGCGGGCGGCAAGACGATCATCATGCAAGTGGCGAAGGCGCTGATCGCGCATCTCGACTGGGGGATGAGCGCGCAGGATTCGATCGGCCAGGGACTGATCTATTTCAGCGGCCGGACGTTGATCCTCGAAAAGGGCACGTCGCTCGAGCCGATGAAGGCGCCGCTCGAGAAACTGGGCCATCAGGTGGTGATATCAAGCCTCGGCCTCAAGGCGAACGCCGCCGAGCTGACAACCAAGGGCTGGGTCGGCGCGGCGGATCCAAGGAGCGTCGGCACCGCGCTCAGCGAGTAGAAACCCGCGCAGCCGAACACGGCGCGCCCCTCCCCGGGAGAGACCATGCGAACGCTCGAACATTTTCCCAACCTCGTCACGATGTTCTTCACGCGAGCGCGGGAAAAGGGCGACAAGCCCTTCCTCTGGCACAAGACCGGCAACGAATGGGTGCCGACCAGCTGGCGTCAGACGGCCGACAAGGTCGCGAGCCTTGCCACCGCGTTGCGCGCGATCGGGCTCGAGCCCGGCGACCGGGTGATGCTGGTCGCGGAGAACCGCCCGGAATGGTGCATCAGCGACCTCGCCATCATGGCGGCGGGCTGCATCACCGTGCCGACCTACACCACCAATACCGAACGCGACCACGCCCATATCATCGAGAATTCGGGCGCAAAGGCAGTGATCGTCTCGACCGCGAAGCTCGCCAGGACCCTGCTCCCTGCCGCGATCCGCGCGACCGATGCGAAGATCGTCATCGGCATGGAGGACATCCGTGTCGGACAGTCAGGGGCGCTGAGCGTGCACAGCTGGCACAAGCTGATCGCCGAGCATTCGACCGATCCGTCGGCGATCGATTCGTCGGCGACGCGCGACGACACCGCCTGCATCATCTACACCAGCGGCACAGGCGGCGCGCCGCGCGGCGTGAAGCAGCATCACGGCGCGATCCTGCACAATGTCGACGGCTGCTGCACGATCATCAGCGAGGATTTCGGCTGGGACGACGAGGTCTTCCTCTCCTTCCTGCCGCTCTCGCACGCCTATGAACATACCGGCGGGCAGCATTTCCCGATCGGGCTGGGCGCCGAGATCTATTATGCGGAAGGGCTCGACAAGCTTGCCTCCAACATCGAGGAGACGCGCCCGACCATCATGGTCGTCGTGCCGCGCCTGTTCGAGGTGCTGCGCACCCGCATCTCCAAGGCGGTGGAGAAGCAGGGCAAATTCTCCAACTATCTGCTCGGCAAGGCGCAGGACATCGGCGCCAAGGAATATGAGGGGAAGATGGGGCTGCTCGACCAGCCGATGAACCTGTTCCTCAAGGCGACGCTCAAGCCCAAGATCCAGAAGCGCTTCGGCGGGCGGATGAAGGCGATGGTGTCGGGCGGCGCGCCGCTGACGCCGGAGGTCGGCATCTTCTTCCAGTCGCTCGGGCTGACCTTCCTGCAGGGCTATGGCCAGACCGAGTCGGCCCCGGTCATCTCGTGCAACCGCCCGTCGGTCGGCCTGCGCATGGACACGGTCGGCCCGCCGCTCAAGAACACCGAGGTGCGCATCGCCGAGGACGGCGAGATCCTGGTGCGCGGCGAACTGGTCATGCACGGCTATTGGCGCAACGATGCCGAGACGGCCAGGGTGCTGAAGGACGGCTGGCTTCACACCGGCGATATCGGGCTGATCGACCCCAAGGGCCGGATCAAGATCACCGATCGCAAGAAGGACATCATCGTCAACGACAAGGGCGACAATGTCGCGCCGCAAAAGGTGGAGGGCATGCTGACCCTCCAGCCGGAGATCGTCCAGGCGATGATCTATGGCGACCGCAAGCCGTACATGGTCGCGGTCCTCGTCGCCGACCCCGAATGGACCCAGGAATGGTGCGCGAAGAACGGCGATGCGTGCGATTTCTCGAGGCTTGCCGAGAATAGCAGCTACCGCACCGCGATCGGCGCGGCGGTCGAGCGGGTCAACAAGGACCTGTCGGTGATCGAGCGAATCCGCCGCTTCATCCTCGCCGACGAGCATTTCACGATCGAGAACGAGCAGCTCACGCCGTCGCTGAAGATCCGGCGGCACGTGCTGAAGGAAGTCTACGGGCCGCGCCTGGACGCCTTGTACAAGGGATAGTCAGTTCCTCCCAGCACGGGGCGGGGGCTTTCCGCAGACGGCATGTTTGCGGAAGCCCCCCTCCACCACGCGCTGAAGAAGCGCGCGGTCCCCCTCCCCGTGCCGGGGAGGAATATCATTTCGTCGAGGCGATCGTTCCCGCAGTGGATTTCGGGATGACCTCCATCGTCCAGTCGGTGTCGGGCCGGAGATATTTGCGCGCCGTTTCCTGGAGCTGGGCCGACGTCATCGTCGATATGTCGCTGAGCACGCTGCGGAACGCGGCGATGCGGCGTGGATCATAGGTCGCGCCTTCGAGCTGGAGCATCCAGAACTGGTTGCCGGTCGATTGGCGCATCAGCGCCTGAGTCATCGGGCCGATCGTCCGCTTCAGCTCGTCGTCGCTGACCGGATTGGCGACCAGATCGGCGGCAATCTCGCGCGAGAGCTTGAAGAACAGCGGGAGATTGACCGGCGCGACCTGGCCGACCGCGATCAGGCGGCCACCGCTCGGCAAACCGATCGGCCAGCTGCTCGACACGTTGGGGCTGTAGCTTGCGCCAGCCTCCGAGCGGAGGCGATCGAACAAACGGTCGCTGAAGATTGCAGCAAGCACGTCGAGGCGGCGACTCTCGGCGATCCCGTCGACCCCACCGCCGGTCGGCCAGGCGATCACCGCCGCCGCCTGGTTCTCCGGACCGTCATGCGTGCGGACCACGGGCGTGGCGTTGTGCGCTGGGAAGCGGACCGGCGGCACGGGCTGCGCTTCGGCCGCGCGCGGCTTCAGCGCGCCGACGGTACGCGCGACCGCGTCGATCGCCTTGTCAGTGCCGATATCGCCGAACACCTGCACCTCGATCGGGCCGGTCGCGAGCAGCGGCTCCCACAAGGCGCGGAACGCCTCGGGCGTGGTATTGCGGATCTCGTCACGGGTCGGCGTGCCCCAGCGCGGATCACCGGCGCGGAGGAGTCCGTCAAGATCGCGCGCGAGCACGCCGTCGGGCGAGGATTCGAGCCCGGCATAATTGGCGAGCACGGCGGTCTTCGCGCGGGCCAGCGGGCTCGGGTCCCAGCCGGGCGCGGCAAGCTTCGCGGCCATCAGACGGAGCTGATCGGACAGGTCGCGCGGCGAGGTCATGGCGGCGAGCTGGAACGCGTCGTCGTCGACGTCGAAATCGAGGCCGATGCGGCGACCCGCGGCCATCGCGTCGATATCGCCCTGCTTGAGCTTGCCGATACCGCCGGCGATCAGCGCATAGTTGGCCGCCCAGGCGGGCGATTCACGATCGGCCGGCAGCGCGTTGAAACCGCCGCCGAAACGCACGCGGACATAGACCCGGTCGGCCTCCGACGTGGTCGAATAGACCATCAGCCTGACGCCGTTGGAGAATTGGACCTGTTCAAGCCCGAATTCGGAAATCTTCTTGCGAGCGACCACCTTAGCCGGCGGGCCGAGCCGCGGGAGCTTCGAGAAATCCACCGCGGCCTGGGCGCTGCGGATTCCGGCGACGCCCTTCACATCGGCGCCTAGCACTGCCGCGAGCCTGGTCGCTGCATTGCTCTCCGGCTTCTGCGCGCTGACGATCGCACGGGTGGCGGTGCCTTCGAAGATCTTCTTCGTCGAGGCGAGGATTCGCGCCGGCGAGAACATGCCCTTGCGCCGTGCTTCGAGGAACACGTTCTGGATCACCGCCGCGCTGGTCGTCGTCTCGCGGATATCGACTGCCTGGACCATGTCGTCGGCGAGCTTGCTGCCGGCATCGGCGCGCGCGGTATCGACCATCGTCTTGTAGGCGATACCCTGTTCCGCCAGTTCGCGATCGATCTCCGCCTGGGATGGCGGGGCGGCCTGCGCATCAGCGATCACCGCGCGCACATCCTTCAGCGCGGCTTCCCAATCGTCGCCGACGGGCGCGACCTGAACGAAGGTGACGTTGGCCGATCGCGCCGGATCGTCAAGCCCGACCCGCGCCGAGAGATAGCTGCCGCCGGCGCGGGCGCGCGTTTCCAGCCGCCGGTTGATCACCGCGGTCGCGACCATGTCGACCAGCCGGTTCTGGTTGAAGACCACCGTATCGGCATTGAACTTCCACGGGCGCAGCACGGCCATCATCGCCATGGTCGGCAGGCCGGGCTCGACGATCGCGCTGGTGGTCGGCTCCTTCGCGCTGGGCACGCCGAAATCGGGCTCTGCCGGTGCCGGGCCGGTGCCGCGCCACGCGCCGAAATATTTGGCTACGAGCCGTTCGAACACCGCCGGATCGAGATCCCCCGAGACGACGACCACCGCGCGTTCGGGCCGGTACCAGCGATCGTGGAAGGCCTTCACCGTATCGGACGTCGCCGCCTCGAGCGTCTTGGTGTGACCGATGGGCGAGCGGTCGGCGAAGGGCTGGCCGGCGAAGAACAGGGCGTTCATCGCATCCGACAGGCGGACCTGCGGCCCAGGCTGCTCGCGCTGCTCCGCGAGCACGGCGGGGCGTTCGGCATTGAGCGCTGCCTGGGTGATATTGGGCTTGCTGACCATGCCGGCGAGAATCTTCAGGCTCTCGTCGAGCGACGCCTCGGTCGCGCTGGGCAGGTCAAGCTTGTAGACGGTCTGGGTCGGCGTGGTCTGGGCATTGCTGTCGGAGCCGAAGGTGGCGCCGAAACGCTGCCACACGCGCTTCGTCTCCCCATCCGGCACGAATTCCGAGCCACGAAACGAGAGATGCTCGATCAGATGCGCGTAGCCGAGCTCGCTGTCCTGCTCCATCAGCGAGCCGGCATCGATCCGCACCCGCACCGAAACCTGCCCCGGTGGCACACCATTCTTCCGTACCGCATAGCGCAGTCCATTGGTCAGCGTGCCGAAGCGCCAGGCGGCATCGGGCACGATGTCGCTGCCCTTGTAGAGCCAGGGATCGCGGCTCGCGATGTTGGAGCCGGAAGCGGCGGCAGGAACGGTCTGCCCGCTGACCGTCGGCGACAGACCGAGCAGGAGCGAGGCAATGAGCGACAGGCGCAACACGCGCGGGGTAAAATACATGGTTCCGATCCTAGCGGCGTAATCCGGCCGCGACCAGCGTTGGTGCGGCAAAGCTGAACCTGCCGTGAAACACCACGCCCTCGCCACGATTTGGACGAAGACGCCCGATAACCATTCAGCCTTCCCCGATCGCGGGGCGAGTTCGACAATGGCGCATATGTGGCTTTTCCGGGCCGGTGCGCTGCCGATAGTGTACGGAGGCGTGGTACCAGATGAGCGTCGAGACGAGACCGGACGCCAGCTCTTTGTGGCGCAAATCGGGCAAGATGTCCGACGGGCGCACCACGCGCATCCCCGATCTCAACGTTATTTCCGGATTGCCCAGCCCCAGCCCGACGCTTGAGGCGGAACGCAACCGGCCGCTGATCATCAAATATGGCAAGCATCTCCGCGGACTTTTCGACCGGCTGATTTCTTCCTCCTCGCTCGTCTCGAACGAACCGGTGCTCGACGTGCGCGACTTTCCCTGGACCGCCCTGCTGCGCGAGCACTGGCACGACATCCGCGACGAGGCGATCGCGGTCGCGTTGCAGGGTGACGCCTCGCCGAGCCTCGCCACCATCTCCCCCGATCACCGCGCGATCGCGGCGGTCAATATGTGGCGGTCCTTCTTCCTGTGGGGCTATGGCTTCGCGATCGAGGACAATCTGGAGCAATGCCCGAAGACCGCAGCGATCGTCGCGCGGATTCCCGGACTGAACAGCGCCTTCTTCTCGATCCTGGCGCCGGGCACGCACATTCCCGACCATCGCGGCGTGACCAAGGGCCTGATCACCTGCCATCTCGGCCTGATCGTACCGCGCGACGGCGACGTGCGGATGCGTGTTGACGACCGTATCGTGCGCTGGTCCGAGGGCGAGACGCTGGTGTTCGACGATACCTACCAGCATGAGGTGTGGAACGACACGGCGGGCACCCGCGTGGTGCTGCTGATCCAGTTCGCCCGGCCGCTGCACCGCCCGGGCAAATGGATCGCCGACCTGTTCCTGGGAATCGTGCGGCGATCCGCCTTCGTTCAGGAGGCGCGCGACAATATCCAGACCTGGAACGAAGCGGTGAAGCAACTGGACGTTTGATCGCGCGGCAGCGGGCCCGAACGGCCTGTCAGAATCGCTGTTGCGACGATGTCGACCCCATGGTCACGCGATATTCGACCGGCGCGGTGCTGGTCAGGGTCTGCTGCCAGACCTGTCCGGCATAGAGGCGCTTCGCGGGAAGCTTGGTGCAGCTGGCGGATGGCGCCGGGTCACATTGCCTGCCTTCATAGACCTCTACATTGCTGTTCCCCTGATTGCGCAGGGTGAGCACATTACCAGCCCGATCGCCCACCAGTTTCGTGACCGGGGCGGCGGGGCGATAGATCACGAGCACGTCATAGCCGACCAGCAGCTTCAACGCGGTCACCGGAGCATTCACCGGCCCGGCGACCGGTTTCACCGTGACCCGGTAGATCCGGTCCACCGCGCCGCGCGGCACGACGGCGGCAATCCGGATGAGCTTGTGCTCGCCCGGCTGGAGGATCAGGCGCTGCGGCGTGACCAGCAGGCCGCCAACGCCCGGATCAGTGATCGGCAACCGCTTCTCGTCGACCGCCCCTGGCGATACGATCTCCGACGGATCGACGACGACATAGGCGATTTCCTTTCCGTCGTTCGAGACATCGATATCCTGCGCCACCGCCCCGGACGGTCCGATATCAAGGACTGCCTGGCTCAGCACGATCCCGGCATGCGCGGCGGATGCCATCGGGATCGTCACGATCGCCGCGATACCGCCCAGTGCCCGCTTTATCTTTACGAGATGCATTTCACGTCTCCGAGAGCGGTATAGCCGTTTGTCGACCGCACCGCGCCCAGTTTCGCGCGACAGGCCTGCCCGTCCGCGCCGCGCGCGGTGATCTCCGCATCGCCGGATGCCTGGAGCTGGAAATAGCCGCGATGGTCGGTCGCGGCGACCGCCCCGTCAGTGGTGATGTCGGCATCGGCGACCGGACTGCCGTCGCCGCGTATCAGATGGCCGAACATTGCCAGCACCGTATCGGCTTTCCAATCGAGCCCCGCGACCGTGCCGGGATAGACATCGACCGACCGGGTCTGCGCGTCGAAGGCAACCAGATCGCCGCCCACCGGAAGTATCCGCACCCTGTACCGGCGATAAGGCGTCACGGCCAGGGTCAGGTGCTCGCCCGGCCCGATCTCCCCACGCGCGGCATCGTCCACCATGACCTGGAACCGCGTATCCCGCGCGGAACCACGGATGCCGACCGTGATGATACTGTCATTCTGGTCATGCGTCCCGACGCGCAGCACGTCATGTCCGCCGCCGAGCCCGGCCGCGATCGAGGTCTGCAACGTCATGGCATATTGGGTGGCGTTGCCCGAACCGGCAAAGCGCTGGACCAGGCTCGCCGACGCATAGCCCATCGGGCCGCGCTGATCGGCGGACGCCTGGAGCACCGTGCCGTCGGCGCTATGCTGCACCACTGCGGCACCGGCCAGTTCGCCGCCCATGACATTGTCGCGCTGGATCGTCGCCGCGACCTCCTCGATATCGCCGATGGCGCGATTACCGCCGCCGATGCCGGTCTGCGCCCCGGCGCGCGCACTCAGCGTGGAACGACCGCCGAATATCTGCAACTGGAGACCAAAGGCGACGGAATGGCCCTGGTTCGTCTCGGCATAGCTGCCGTCGAAGGTCATCTGCAACCGATCATGATGCAGGATCGGCCAGCGCACGACCGGCCCGACCGCATAGGAGGCGGCGTGCCCCTGATCGTGGCGATAATATCCGGTCATCCCGATCTGCGCGCCAGCCAAGTGATAGGAAAGATTGCCGACGATCTGGGTGAAGCTCGGGCTGGATGCCTGCACGCGGGCCGCGGCGATGTCGAACGGCGATGACAGGCTGTTGATGTAATCGTCGAACGGAATCAACGCGGCCCCGTCCCCGCTGTGCACGTGGCGGAAATCGAGATTGTAGCTCAGCGCGCCGCCGGTGGTCGACCCGATCTGCACGCCCTCCCCGACATCCCCGCTGCTCGACCCGAGAAGCGCCACCCGCGTCTGGACGATCGGGGAGAGATAGGTGAGACCAACCTCGCTCAGCACCTTGTGATCGGTCGCCATCACCACACCGTCCCAGGCAAGATGTGTCCCGAGCCGCCCGGCGACCCCGGCGCTCAGCAGCGGCGTATGCGCCACCGACACCCATCGATCCTGGCGGTCCAGCGCCAACAACCCCGCATTGGCGAAGAAGATGATCCGGCCGATCGGTGCGATCGCCGCGCTTTTGGTGAAGAAGCGATGTTCTGTCCGCGTCGCACCGCTCGCTTCCTCGATCCGGATATCGATGGGATAGGAGCCGTCGGGCAGGTTGCTGGTATCGAGCGTCTGGTTGCCAGCCTCGAAGCTGTGCGAGCTCATCAGCTTTCCCTCGCTGTACAGGTCGACGCGTGAGCGCTGGCCGAGGAACACGATGAGCGGACTGCCGGTCAATTGCAGGCGATCGGCGCGTGTATCGAATTGCGATCCGATGCCGACGCCCAGGATGCGCCGCCGCCCGACCAGGTCCGCGCCGGGCGTGTAGAACAGCCCGCCGACATAGCGAAGATCCGGCCGGTCGAGCTGGCCGGCAAGCGTATCGACGTCGAGCCCGCGCCCCGACGAAACCGACATCTCCGAGATCAGGCGGCCATTGCCCGCGGCCAGCACCGCCCGGTTGCGAAAATTATAGACCGCCTGCTGCCCGCTGCCGCCGGCGATGGCGGCGCCGATCGTATCCACCAGCGATATGTTCCTGCCATCGGGTTCGAGGAAGCGGTCGGCCGATACCGGTCGCGCAAGAAGGAGTTTCGGGTTCAGATAGAGATCGATCCGGAAATGTTGCTGGTCGAACACGATCGCCGCCGGTTCGGGCGTCGGCCGCTCGCAGGCAGCAGCGGTATCGAAGCACACAAGACGCGCATGAGGATCGAGATCACCGCTCAGGGCGCGGATCATCGCCGCGGGATCGGCGACGTCGGGGATTGCCGCCGCCACCTGGTCGGGATGAAGGATATGGACCCGCGCCGGATCGGCCTCGATCTCGAACTGACCGATCCGTCGCCCGCCGAAATAGATGTCGGCGACCAGGTTTCGCGACTGGTTGAGATCGGCGAAGTCGCTCGGCATGCCGGCAGTCACTACCGGCGCGCCGGTGCCGCGATCGGCAGCCCCGGCGGCCGGACGCGGAAGGGCGACCAGTGATGCGACCGTGCCAAGCAGGAAACAGATGGTCGCCGGAGCGCGCATCGTTCAGTCCGGCGCGAGGACGATCGTGAGCGTGCCGCCATAGCCGCCCGCCGTCGCGGCGCTGAGCGAGGCAGCGCGCAGGATCACGATAAGGCTGGCATTGCTCGTCTGGAGGACCGGGCAACTGAGCAGCGTGGTCTGCCCGGCAAGGGCGGCACCGGAGGAAAGGCTGGTCCCCGATGTCTGCCCCGAGGTTGCAGACCACTGCACTTCATAGGGCAGCAGGCTCGATCCGTTGGCGAGCGTGAACGCGCCCGATGCACCGGATCCGCTCGCGGTGACGGTATAGCGGCCGCCCAATATGCCACTATAGGCGCAGACCGATTCGCTCTGGAGCTGGTCCACGCCGACATTGGTGATCGTGCCGAAGGCGAGATCGCTGAGATGCGTGATCTGCACCGACTGCGCGGCCGCTGGCAACGGCACCGCAAAGGCCGCCGGCACAACGAGCCGCATCAATGTTCGAAACAGGGAGGAGCGGCAGGTCATGGTCGGTGTGCCACGCGCGCCGCTCAGCCGGTCATTGCGGCGTCACGAGCAAGGTCAGCGTGCCGGTGTAGCTGGTCCCCGACACCATATTCTGCAGGTTCGGCGACGTGATCGACACGATCAGGCTGGACGTGGTGGTGGGACTCGTCACGCAGGTCGGTGTCAGGGCAGTACTGGTCTGGCCGGTCAGGGCGGTGCCGGAGGTGAGCGCGGTGCCGCTGGTCTGCGCCGCGCTCGAGCTCCATTGCACGCTATAGGGAACACTCAGCGCGCCATTGGCGAGCGTGAAGGCGCCGCTGGTGCCGCTGCCGGTCGCCGTGATGCTGTACCCCTTGGTCGCCGTGTTGCTCCACACGCAATCGCTCTGCGCACTGCTGGCGTCGCTACCCGGATCGACGGCCGAGAAGCTCACATCCGTAAGCCCGGTGATCTGCGCGCGATTGGCGACACTCGCGGCGATGCTGACCGTGCCGGTAGAGGCCGCCCCCAGCGAGCCCTGGGTCGCGGCATCGGCCGAACCGGCCATCACCAGCGAGCATGCCGCAGCGCCGACAAGTGCCGTGTGGCGAATGGTGGAGACATCCGAGTCCTTGCTTGAACGAAAGCGCATGATGCAATTCCTGCCTTCAGCCAAAACTGCGCGGATATCGGCCGATCCGGCCCCCGCATTTTCCAAAGAATAACGACGGTGCCCTGCCCGGCCCCTTTATTGCGGGGTCACGAGCAGCGTCAGCGTGCCGGTGTAGCTTGTCCCCGCGACCATGGTCTGCAGGTTCGTCGAGGTGATCGACACGATCAGGCTGGATGTGGTGGTAGGACTCGTCACGCAGGTCGGCGTCAGGGCGGTGCTGGTCTGGCCGGTCAACGCCGTGCCGGAGGTGAGCGCGGTGCCGCTGGTCTGTGCCGCGCTCGAGCTCCACTGTACGCTATAGGGGACGTTCAACGCGCCATTGGCGAGCGTGAAGGCGCCGCTGGTGCCGCTGCCGGTCGCGGTGATGCTGTACCCCTTGGTCGCGGTGTTGCTCCACACGCAATCGCTCTGTGCGCTGCTCGCCGCGCTGCCGGGGTCGACGGCGGCGAAGGTCACATCGGTAAGCCCGGTGATCTGCGCACGATTGGCGACGCTGGCGGTGATGCTGACCGTGCCGGTCGAGGTCGCCCCCAGCGAGCCCTGGGTCGCCGCCTCGGCCGAACCGGCCATCACCAGCGAGCACATCGCCACGCCGACAAGCGCCTTGTGGCGAACGACACCGACATTAAAACCCCTGCTTGAACGAAAGCGCATAGCTGAATCCCGTCCTCGACCAATAGCGTGCGGACGCCGATCAATCCGGCACCTCCGCCTTTTCCGTACTTAGCAATGGCGGCTTAATGGATTCGGGGCTAACGCCTATGTAAGATCGCTATAGTAATTGTACCTAAGCTGGGCACCGCCCAGGCACAGTCACTTCGCTTGTCCAGAGTTACACAGCGTAATGACCGACGTGCCTTTTCGATCCAATTTTGCGCTGGACGATAAATCGGGCTGGCTTTGCACCCCTTCGGGCGAAAGCGTCAACTCAGCGGCTCAAGACGCCATATCATGAGGAACCCCCGCCCGGCATCGTCGATGTCGACGGCCTGAACGATGCTCCCGCCGACTGATCACGATCACACCAGCCATGCGTCGCAGCGAGCCACACGCTGTTGCGATGACAACAGCGTCGTGGTGGCGAATTGGCGAATCCTTCAGCTGCCCCTACAAACCCTGGCACGCCACAGCCAGATCCCGACGGCGGTCGCCTCCACTGAGTGGAGCGGCCGGGGATACCCGGCAAACAAACTTGGCGAGAAACAAGATAGGCAACTATTGCTGCAGCGTTGAAACACACATCGCGACCGCAGTTCTAACGGGTCGCCTTCCACTCGCCGGATCGATAAATGGGTAGAATAACGCCACCCACTCTAAATAGTGGCGTGACACCCCAGAGAAAAATCACGGGAAGAAGTACATCTGGCCCGGTTGCTGTACGGCCCATCCGCTTGACGCTCTTATACCAGAGCAGCTTGTCAATCCCGTAAAATGCAATCCGATTTCCTTGCCCGATGCTGCGGCCGTCATAGCCTGACTGAGCAGTGCAGGACACGAAGATTTCATTGCTGAATATGGCGCCGTTACGTCAAAATCGAGATTGCACAAATAAATATATCCAAACCCGAAATCCGTCGCGACAAAAGAGTATCTGTCGACTACCACTGAAGTCGGCTTTCCACGACACACTATATCAGCCTGCGCCTGTGTCGATAGTATCAGCGAGGCAGTTGTAATAAACAATCTCAGAAAAATACGTTTCATTTTCCTTAACCCTTTCGCGTTTAATCCAGCTAACCTGGATTCCACCCCAATTTAGTTCATCCAGACATCTGTTCCAGTAGTGCCCCACCATCGCTCAGCCGACCGTCGGTAGTTTACGAAGAATATTCTGCAGTACCAAGCTACCTCTGGATTTACATACAAAGTAACAGGTTTTCCGAGATTATACGCCATAGTCATTGTTGCCACGAACGTTTCGTAAACCGTGGAGCTTTTTCCACGAACGCGAAATTGAGATCGCAATTAGTCATGGTGGTGTTCAGCGCGACACGAAAGTGCATGGCGCCGGTGTCATTGACCTGAAGCACCGCTATTTTTCCGGAATATGTGTCGCTCGCCTGCGCCAAGCCGGGGATCAGGGCAACGAGAATCAATCCAAGAGCAGCTCTATATTTCATTGCATTGACCTCACTCGCTGATTTTTCCAGGAGCACAATGTTCCGTTGCCGCGCAATTTCAGCAGAATGCGAGCCCTATTGCGAAGTGATATCGCCAATTTGGCAAAATCCGCCTGCTACTGGAATGGTAATAATCTGCACGGTTTTGCCTAAGGAATAGAGCGTCAGAAGCGTTGCCACGCGTGTCTGATAATTGTCGTCCGATGCATTGATGAACGCCATATTGTTAGTAAAGCCGGGAAATCCGCTGTCCAGAAAGACACGGAAAGCATAATTGCTACCGCCGGAATTGCCTATGGTCGCAATCCGGCCCGTGGCCTGACCAGCATAGCCCGGACTTCCCGATAGTCCAACGAGCGCTATCGCCATCGAAGCCATGATTACCTTCCTGAGCATCATGCAATCCTCCCCCAACAAGCCGATCATCTTCCGACCGATCCATGGTCACGGCTGCAATTCGATAAAACAATCCATCGAAGTGCCCGCCATTAAATAAACGGATGAGTCCTCATCTGCACCGTCAGACCCACATCGGCCGACCCAATATTATGAACATGATCGCCAAGATATAAATGGCAGCGCAAAAAAATGAAAACCAGAGGACAGTGAAACGGACTACCAGGGCGGCAGTGCCGATTTATAGTAGCCTGGCCACCGACAGGCGAGCGTAGCCCAGGCCAGCCCTGTCGCGCTCACTTCTTGTCGCCGACCGGCGCAGCTGCGGCGCTGGTACGCAATTGAACGGACAAGGGGACCGAAACACTGATCGGGATGAGTTGGAAGCCGGCCAGGGGCACGACGATGAACGCCACTGAAGACGGCGTCGGAGTGGGAGTCGGCGTCGGGGTGGGTGTAGGCGTCGGAGTGGGCGTAGGCGTAGGTGTCGGCGTGGATGTCCATGGCGGGCACGTGGCTACGCCGCTTGTCGCGATGCTGTATTGCATCCGGTTTCCCGCCGGATCGAAGCAGGTGGTCATGGTGACGCCGTCGCTCGGCCCACCCGTCCGGCTGCTCGATATCAGTCGCCCCAGCGCGTCATAGCTATATCTGGTCGTCTCGCCCGCCGAAGCTGCGCTGCCAGCAAACACCCCGGACGCAACCCCGGTCAACAACAGATACCGCATACGCATGACATTTCCCCCGGTGAGCAAAAGCGCCTGAAGATACCGCCGAGACCAACGACAGGCACCGCGATCACTCGAACTGAGCGTGGTGCGGCAACCGGCTCGCGTCAATCGCGACGGAAGTTTTTTTAGCGCCATTTCAGCAGACATTCGGAATGCCGGCCGTTACCGCCCATTTCACCTCGCGAATGGAGGACACAATGACGCCGGTCGCCACGGTCGTGCCACGACGAATGGCTTTCCCCGACCAGCCATTGACGGCCGAATCCTTCAGCACGGTGGCCTTCAATATAGTCTTATATACGAAATATTCTCTCTCGTAGAGATGACAGAATTACAGGTCCCGGTTCCATAGATAATCAAGTTGCGACCAGCTGAATATGCGGTCAGGAGCGCAGACAGCAACGCTTTGCCAGCGTCGCCATTGGGAAGCTCCATTGCCCACAGGTCCTCGGTTGCGCATGCCGGTTTGCCGGTACGCGTTCCAGCCATCATGAAAGCAGATCCATCGGGACCTGCCGACACGTAGATATCGACCACTTTGCCGGTTTGCGCGCTCGCCATCGCCGATGACGAAGAAAAAAAAGCGATCGACGCGATCATTGTTCCGAGCATCCGTTTCATTGCATCGCTCCATTGCAGATTACAGCCAGGAGGCGGACGCAGCGCCCCCGCATACTACCGAACAGTTGGCCGACACTGCTCGCGTCGCCGCCGATCCGGCGCAGTTTTCCAAGACCACCATCGCCGCGGTCCCTGACGGATTTTTGGAACAACCCGACGGGAATCATTCGTTGACCAGCAGGATTCCCACGGTCTCCGTATCGCCCCAGATGGAGCAAGTACCGGTCCCGTGAATACTGATCGACTTGCGAAGCGCATATGCCGTCAACAGCACCGACAACTGGGCCTGGCCCTGGACCGTGCTCGCGTCGACCACCCAGCGCGTGGCGTACCCCGCGCCGCAGGATGGCGGCGCCGTGCGCGTTCCAGCATGCATAAAAATTACCGCGCCGTTTTGTGTCGCCTGCGGCTGAGTGATGGTGCCGCTCGATGCGTCGGATGCATGCGCCGGCAGCGCCACGACGCACCATGCCATGGCAGCGAACTTCAGGATGGTTCTCATCATGTGATTCCTTGGAGAATTTCGACGCGGGCGACGTCGAGCGGAGGATTCCCCACCACGGACACAGCCCAGACCAGCGACAGCCGACACGTTCCTGACATGACATTCCCCCGGAACGAAGCGAATCGACGAACCGGAGTCCGTCACATTTCGACATCGCTGCTGGCGAACGTCCTCAAACCCGTCAATCAATCTCTCCGGATAGCTCGATTTATTGTGACCATTCCGGATATTCTTCCGACATCCGGGCCTTCCGGCGGAGCTGTCGCGATTTCGCGAATCCGAAGCCATCCCTCGTTCGTTCAGCCGACAGCAATCACGCCGGTGCGATGAAAGCCGTCCGGGACAACGAGTTGCATGCTTATGCCGTTGCCGTCGCTTGCCTTTTTACCGTCCCCACCCCGCCTCGGCGCCCTGGCGTCGCTTGTGCTGCTGGCCGGCGCCGCCGCGCCGCCTGGCGGCGATGGACGGGACATGGCGATAGTCGATCGGGTGACCTGGGGGACGACGCCGTCGTCCGCCGCCGCGCTGACCGCGCATAAGGCAGCCGATCTGATCGACGCGCAATTGCGCATGTCTGCCGACGCACCGCTTCCCGCGGCGGCACAGGCGCAGGTCGATGCGATGGAGATCGCGCGCACGCCGATGGCGGCGCTGGTCGTCACCGTCGATGCGGAGAACCGGGCGGCCAATGCGCTGACCGATCCCGACGCGAAGAAAGCGGCGCGCGACGCCTATAACAAGCATATCGGGGCGCTCTCCACCGAGGCAGCGACCCGATCCATCCTGCGCGATCTCTATTCGCCGGCGCAACTGCGCGAGCAGATGACCTGGTTCTGGTTCAACCAGTTCAACGTCCAGGCGGCCAAGCGCGACATCCGCGCGATGGTCGGCGATTATGAGGACCAGGCGATCCGCCCGCATGCGCTTGGCCGCTATCGCGATCTGCTCGAGGCGACGCTGCGCCATCCGGCCATGCTGCGCTATCTCGACAATGACCAGAATGCCGCCGGCCATATCAACGAGAATTACGCCCGCGAGATCATGGAGCTTCACTCAATGGGTGTCGGATCCGGCTATACCCAGAAGGACGTGCAGGAGCTGGCGCGGATCCTGACCGGGGTCGGCGTCGACCTGAAGCCCGATGCGCCCAAACTGAAGCCGGCGCTCCAGCCACTGCTGGTCCGGGCTGGTCTGTTCGAGTTCAACCCGGCGAGGCATGATTTCGGCGACAAGGTCTTTCTCGGCCACCGCATCAAGGGATCCGGCTTCGACGAGGTGGAACAGGCACTTGACCTGATCGCCGCTTCGCCCGCGACGGCGCACCATGTCTCCGAACGCCTGGCAACCTATTTCATCGGCGATGCGCCGCCCGCCGCGCTGGTCTCCGACATGGCCGCGGCGTTCCAGCGCAGCCACGGCGACATCGCCGCGGTGCTGCGCACCCTGTTCAAATCGCGCGCGTTCGAAGCGTCGCTCGGCACCGCGTTCAAGGACCCGATTCATTATGCGGTGTCGGCGGTGCGCATGGCCTATGACGGCCGCGTGATCGCCAATGCCGGGCCGATCCTGAACTGGCTCAACCGCATGGGCGAAGGCCTGTATGCGCATGAGACGCCCGACGGCTATCCGCTGACCTCGGCCGCCTGGACCGGGCCGGGGCAGCTTGGCGTGCGATTCGAGATCGCGCGGCAGATCGGCGGCAGTTCGGCGGGGCTGTTCAAGCCGCCCGTGCCCGGGGCGACAGACCAGCCGGCCTTCCCGCAACTGCAGAACGCGCTGTATTTCAACAGCCTGCAACATCGCCTGTCGGCGCCGACTCACACCGCGCTCGACCAGGCGGTCTCGCCGCAGGACTGGAACGCGCTGTTCCTGTCCTCCCCTGAATTCATGCGCCGCTGATGTCGGAGGAAACCATGATCGACCGCCGCACCCTGCTCAAGACCGCAGCGATCGCCGCGCCCCTGGTGCTGGCCGGCCGCGCCTTTGCCGCCCCCCAGGCCGGCGGCGCGCGCATGCTCGTGGTATTCCTCCGCGGCGCCTATGACGCAGCCAACATCATCGCGCCGACCGGCAGTGATTTCTACGCGACAGCGCGACCGACCCTGGCGCTGAAGAAGCCCGATCCGGCCAATCCCGACGCCGCGTTGCCACTCGATGCCGACTGGAGCCTGCATCCCGCACTGAAGGATTCGATCCTGCCCCTGTGGCAGAAGAAGCAGATCGCCTTCGTGCCCTTTGCCGGCACCGACGATATGAGCCGAAGCCATTTCGAGACTCAGGACACGATCGAGCTGGGCCAGCCGATCGGCGGCACGCGCAACTATCAATCGGGCTTCATGGCACGTCTGGCCGGGGCGATCGGGACCGACAAGCCGATCGCCTTTACCGACCAGATGCCGCTGATCTTCCGCGGGGGCAGCCGCGCCATCCCCAATGTCGCGCTGAACGGCATCGGCAAGCCGGCGATCGACCCGCGCCAGGCGAAACTGATCGAGGCGATGTACAAGGGCCAGCATCTCGGCGCGAGCGATCTTGGCGGATCGGTCGCGCAGGGCTTCAGCGTGCGGGACACCGTCTACAAGTCGATTTCCGAGGAAATGATGGCGGCCAATCGCGGTGCGGTGAGCCCCAAGGGTTTCGAGCTTTCCGCGCGACGGATCGGGCGGCTGATGCGCGACCAGTTCAACCTCGCCTTTGTCGATGTCGGCGGGTGGGACACGCATGTGAACCAGGGCGGCGCACAGGGTTATCTGGCCGGGCGGATCGGCGAGCTCGGTCGCGGGCTGGCCGGCTTCGCCGACGAGATCGGCCCCGATGCCTGGGCGAGCACGGTCGTCCTGGTCGTCTCCGAATTCGGGCGGACTTTCCGTGAGAATGGCGACAAGGGCACCGATCACGGCCATGGCAGCGTCTATTGGGTGATGGGCGGCGGGGTGGCCGGCGGGCGTATCGTCGGGCCGCAGGTTAAGATCGCCGCGGAAACGCTCAACCAGAACCGCGACCTTCCGGTACTGACTGACTATCGCGCGCTGACCGGCGGGCTGCTCGCCCGGCATTATGGGCTTGAAGCGCGACGGCTCGAGATGGTCTTCCCGGGCACCGCGCCCGTCGACCTCAAGCTTGTCTGACCGGCACACCATCGGACAAGAGCCACCCAATCAACAGGAGAACAGCCATGTCCCGCATCGCTCTGTCGCTCGCCGCAATCGCCATGACCGCCACCGCCACCCCGGCTCTCGCAAAGGGATGCCTGAAGGGCGCCGCCGTCGGTGCGGTTGCCGGCCACTATGTCGGCAAGGGCCATGCCATGGCCGGCGCCGTAGCCGGATGCTGGTATGGGCATCACCGCGCCGCCGCGGCAGCCAAGACGCAGCGCGCCCAGGCGAAGGCGCGGCACTGATAGTCTGCTCTCCCCCGTTTCGCGTCGCATTGCGACCCGTTAGGGGACACACGCCCGTCAAGCACGGTTCAGCGCTCCGCGCGAGCCTGCGAGACGTGCGAAAGCGCCGTCGCGGCCAATGGTGGCTGCGACGGCACATGCTGCACGAGAAGGATCTTGAAGGATGTCGATCACGATGGTTCTGGCGGCGGCGCTGGCCGCATCACCAGCCCCTGCGGACCAGCAGAGCATCGCCATCGGACGGTGGAAGACGGAGACCCGGGGCGGCATCGTGGAGATCCAGCGCTGCGGCGCGTCCATCTGCGGGCGTATCGTCAGTTCAGATGCGCTGCGCGCCAACCCGGCGCTGGCGGACAGCAGGAACACCAATGCCGCGCTGCGTAACCGGCCACTACGCGGGCTGCAGATCCTCAACGGCTTCACTGCCGGTCCCGATGGCACCTGGCTCGACGGCACGATCTACAACGCCGAGGACGGCAAGACCTACAATGCCCGCGTGACCCCGGCCGGTACAAACCAGCTCAAGTTGCGCGGCTGCGTGTTCGTTCCCCTTTGCAAGACGCAGACCTGGACCCGCGTCAACTGACGTCCCCCTCCTCCGCCAATCATCGGGACTGCTGCCGTGTCTTCCAGCGCAGGAACTCCCCTTTTGGCCGCCATCGCGCGGATTGGATTCTCGACATGCAGGGCATCGCCCACCGACGCCGCTTCTGGTGTCCGATGAAGTGAAGGATGCGCATGCGGCGGTCCTGTCGCCGGGCGGGCGCTTCACCTTTTGAGCCGGGCGCTCCTGAACCCCGGCGATACCCGGTTTTCCACTTCGCGCCTTGATCCTGACGCCCGTCCGGCCCACATGCGACCCATGCTGATCGAGACCGAGACGACGCCGAACCCGGCGACCATCAAATTCCTCCCGGGCCGGATGGTCATGGAGGCAGGCACCCGCGATTTCGCGACGCCGGAAGAAGCCGAATCCTCACCGCTGGCAGAGACGTTGTTCGGACTGGGCGACGTGACCGGCGTGTTCTTCGGACGCGACTTCATCTCGGTCACCGCGGCGCCGGGCGTCGCCTGGGAAGGGCTGAAGCCCGATGTGCTCGGGCTGCTCCTCGATCACTTCAGCGCGAACATGCCGCTGTTCCGCCCGGGCAATGCCGGCGGAATTGCGGTTCCGGCCGCGGAGGAGATGTTCGCCGAAGATCCGGAGGACGCCGATATCATCGTGCAGATCAAGGACCTGATCGAGACGCGCATCCGGCCTGCGGTCGCGAATGACGGCGGCGATATCGTCTATCGCGGCTTCGACAAGGGCAAGGTCTATCTCCAGATGCAGGGCGCCTGTTCCGGCTGCCCCTCGTCCAGCGCGACATTGAAGAACGGGATCGAGCAGCTGCTCAAATATTACGTTCCCGAGGTCACCGAGGTTCGCGCGATCTGATCCGCCTCTGGATATTTGTCGCGGGATCGTGAAAAGCTGAGAACGGATACCCCCTGTTCAGCACTGGTCGAGGAATTACGCATGAGCGAGAAGCTGTCCGACGCGGCGCTCGACACGATCTTTCGCGTCGCGCGCACCTATAACGGCTATACCGACGAGCCCGTCACCGAGGGCGAACTGCACGCGATCTGGGACCTCATGAAATGGGGGCCCACCTCAGCCAACCAGCTGCCCGCCCGGCTGGTCTGGTGCGTGAGCGACGAGGCCAAGGCGAAGCTTGCCGCCTGTGCCAGCGCGCAAAATGCACCGAAGATCCTTGCGGCGCCGGTGACGGTGATTCTCGGCATGGACACCAATTTCCACGAGCATCTGCCCGAACTGTTCCCGCACAACCAGACGGCCAAGAGCTGGTTCGACGGCAACAGCGAGCTGCGCGTTGCCTCCGCGATGCGGAACTCGAGCCTGCAGGGCGCCTATTTCATTATCGCGGCACGTGCGCTGGGCCTCGATACAGGGCCGATGTCGGGCTTCGACAACGGCAAGGTGGATGCAGCCTTCTTCGCCGATACGCCCGCCGTCCACTCCAACTTTA
The DNA here is from genome assembly GCF_028473665.1 of Sphingomonas sp. QA11. Classification (GTDB taxonomy): domain Bacteria; phylum Pseudomonadota; class Alphaproteobacteria; order Sphingomonadales; family Sphingomonadaceae; genus Sphingomonas; species Sphingomonas phytovorans. The sequence goes on from NZ_CP098774.1 coordinate 3,030,976, forward strand.
TCTCGACCCTGGGCCACGGCGACCCTTCGACGATCTTCGATCGGCTGCCCAGGCCGGAATTCGAACGGTTCAACACGATTGCCTGAAACGGCCCGGACCCTCGTCATCGAAACGGCCACCGCCGCCTGCTCGGTCGCACTGATCGAGGATGGGGCGGTGATCGGCGCACGGCATGAAGTAGTCGGTCGCGGCCATGCCGAACGGCTGGTGCCGATGATCGCCGAACTGCCCGAAGGTGGCCGGGCTGCGCGCATCCTGGTCGATTGCGGGCCGGGCAGTTTCACCGGCGTCCGCGTGGGGATTGCCGCCGCGCGCGGGCTTGCGCTCGGCTGGGGTGCCGAGGCGTTCGGCTACTCCTCGATGGCCATCGTGGCCGCGGCCGGTTTCGCGCGAAATCCGGATTGGCCGAGCCTTGCCGTCGTGCTTGAAGGCGGGCATGGCGAGGTCTTCATGCAGGCCTTCGACGCTCAGCTCGCGCCCGTTTCCGCGCTCGCCTCGCTCAAGCCCGAGGCGGCGCTCGCCCTGGTGCAGGGTCGCCCCGCGATCGGCAATGGCGTCCGATTCCTGCAAGCCCTGGACGACACGGCGCCTCTCACCGAAGCGCTGCCCAGCGCTGCCGACGCGGTGCTGCTGTCCCCGCCCCTTGTCACCCTGCCGCCCCGCCCGATCTACGGCCGGGCGCCCGATGCGAAACCCCTCGCGCCGGCTCAATGAGTACGATGCTGCATATGATCGAATTGCGTTCCGGCAGCATTGCCGATCTCGCCCTGGTCGATCAGCTTATGCAGGGAGCGTTCGATCCGCGCTTCGGTGAGGCCTGGACCCGCAATCAGTGCCTCGGCATTCTCGCCATGCCGGGCGTATGGCTGACCATCGCCACACTCGACGGAGACCCCGCCGGCTTCGCGCTGTCGCGCGTCATAGCCGACGAAGCGGAATTGCTGTTGCTGGCGACTGTACCTGCGATGCGACGTCGTGGCATCGCCGCTGCTTTACTACGTTCCGTCATTGCCGATGCCATAACATCTGGTGCAGTTACTCTTCACCTTGAAGTCCGCGACGGCAATGATGCCATCAAGCTATATCGTGGTACAGGTTTCGTTAAGGTTGGTGAGCGTCGTAACTACTACCGGGGCACCACAGGACAGGCTTTTGATGCCTTTACCTACCGACGCGACCTTTGCTGAAAACGGTTTCGATTCTACAATTGTTACTTGCACGTTGCGATCCAAAGTAGGATAGCGCGAGACACGGATGCGAGTTCAATGCAACCGAATAATGGGTCGAAAGGAATATAATGGATACGCAAAGCGAGTTGCAGGAAACCTTGATTACGCTGACCGCCGATATTGTTGCTGCACATGTCAGCAACAATAGCGTGGCCGTTTCGGACCTGCCGGTGCTGATCGCGAACGTGCATGGCGCGCTCTCGGGCCTTGGCGGCACCGCTCCGGCGCCGGAAGTGAAGCAGGAACCTGCGGTTTCGGTGCGTTCGTCGATCAAGCCAGACTACATTGTGTGCCTGGAAGACGGCAAGAAGCTGAAGATGCTGAAGCGCCACCTGATGACGCACTATCAGATGACACCGGAACAATATCGCGCGAAGTGGAACCTTCCGGCCGACTATCCGATGGTCGCGCCCAACTATGCCGAACAGCGCCGCACCCTGGCGAAGAAGATCGGTCTCGGCACGAAGCGCCGCAAGACGCGCTGACCCCAGAATTCGGCCCCCGGAGTCCCCTGCCCCTCCCCGCGACGGAAAGGGGGGCTCCGGCTTATTGCGAGTCGGTTGCCCTTTATCAATAAGCCCAAAGAGACTACATGACGTGCCATGGCACGCAAGATAGACCTCGAGGCCCTGTGCAATGAAAAGGGCCTGCGCATTACCGACCAGCGCCGCGTCATCGCGCGCGTTCTCTCCGAAGCGGAGGACCACCCGGACGTAGAGAAAGTCTATGCCCGCGCCTCGGCGATCGATCCCGGCATCTCGATCGCGACCGTGTACCGCACGGTACGCCTGTTCGAGGAAGCGGGCATCCTCGACCGCCATGATTTCGGCGATGGCCGCTCGCGCTACGAGCCGGCCCCTGAGTCGCATCACGACCACCTGATCGATGTCGAGACCGGCAAGGTGATCGAGTTCGTCGATCCCGAACTCGAACAATTGCAGAAGGCGATCGCCGAGCGGCTCGGTTTCCGTCTCGTCGACCATCGCATGGAGCTTTACGGCGTCGCCCTGGATCGCAAGGCGTAGGCCTGTTGACCGAAGCCCAACCGGGGGGCGCCATCCCGTCGACCGACGCTGATCGAAGACGGGCAGAGGCGGCGGCCGGGCATCCCGCACCAATCGACTTACTGGGCTGGGGCCGGATCGCGTTGCGCGCGTCGGGGCTGGCGCTGGGCCTGCTGATCACCGTTCCGCTCCATTATCTTTGGCGGCTGCTCCGTATCGGATCGCCCTGGCCCAAGGTCTTTCTCGGCTGGGCGGCGCGATTCGCCGGGGCGCGGGTCGAGCGAGTCGGCGTGCCGCTGAAGCGTGACGTCTTCTACATCTCAAACCATCTGAGCTGGATCGACATCCTGGCGATCGCCGGACAGAGCGGTACCGCCTTCGTCGCCAAGGAGGAAATCCGCGCGGCGCCGGTGGTGGGGTGGCTCTCCGTGCTCAACCGCACGGTCTTCGTGAAGCGCGAGAACCGCATGGGCGTCGCCGAGCAAATCAACCAGCTGCGCGAGGCGCTGGCGGAGAACTGGTCGGTCACCGTGTTCCCGGAGGGAACGACGACCGACGGCAAGTCGCTGCTGCCCTTCAAGACCTCGATGCTCCGCGTGCTCGAGCCGCCTCCGCCGGGCGTGCTGGTCCAGCCGGTGCTGCTCGATTACGGCGCGATGGGCGAGGAAGTCGGCTGGATCGGCGTCGAGACCGGCGTGGACAATGCCAAGCGGCTCCTGTCGCGGCGCGGCTCTTTCAGGATGCGGGTCCATTTCCTCGACCCCTTCGATCCGCACGATTTTCCGGGGCGCAAGGCAATCGCCGCGGAAAGCCGGCGACGGATCGAGGAAGCGCTGGTGAAAACGCTGGGCCACCCGATCAGGCCATTCGCCTATGATGTCGGACCAGTGCGCTACGAGGCACCCGTTCCTCCCCGGGATGGAGAGGATTTGCCGCCTCATTCCCCTGGACCTATAGCGCCGCCATCATGAAACCCTCCCCAAAGACCTTTCACGTCAAGTCGTTCGGTTGCCAGATGAACATGTATGACGGCGACCGCATGAGCGAGCTCATGGCCGCCGAGGGCCTGAGCGCGACTGACGACGCCAGTGCCGCCGACCTGATCGTGCTCAACACCTGCCACATCCGCGAAAGGGCGACGGAGAAGGTCTATTCGGACATCGGACGCCTGCGCAAGCACGGCCGCGCGCCGATGATCGCGGTCGCGGGCTGCGTCGCGCAGGCCGAGGGCGCCGAGATCGTGCGCCGGGCGAAGGTGGATATCGTGGTCGGCCCGCAAGCCTATCACAACCTGCCGGAACTGGTCGCGAAGGCCGCCCGGGGCGAGGCAGCACTCGATACCGACATGCCGGTCGAGACCAAGTTCGGCGCCCTGCCCGCCCGCCGCCGCGTACCACCCTCGGCATTCCTGACCGTGCAGGAAGGCTGCGACAAATTCTGTACCTATTGCGTCGTACCCTATACTCGCGGCGCCGAGGTCAGCCGGCCCTGGGCCGCGATCGTCGACGAAGCAAAGGCGCTGGTCGACGCGGGGGCGCGGGAGATCACCCTGCTCGGGCAGAACGTCAATGCCTGGACCGGCGACGATGCCGCGGGTCGCGCCGGCGGGCTCGATGCACTGGTCCGCGAGCTTGACCGGATCGAGGGACTGGCGCGCATCCGCTATACCACCAGCCACCCCAACGACATGACCCAGGGACTGATCGACGCGCACCGCGACGTCGCGAAGCTGATGCCGTTCCTCCATCTGCCGGTACAGGCCGGCAGCGACCGGATCCTCAAGGCGATGAACCGCAGCCACAGCCGCGATTCCTATCTGCGTATCCTCGACCGTGTCCGCGCGGCGCGGCCTGATATCGCCCTGTCGGGCGATTTCATCGTCGGCTTTCCGGGCGAGACCGAGGCCGAGTTCGCCGAGACGCTGAGCCTTGTCGATGCGGTCGGCTATGCCCAGGCCTTCAGCTTCAAATACAGTCCACGCCCCGGCACGCCCGCGGCCGACATGGACGACCAGATTGCGCCCGAGGTGATGGACGAGCGGCTGCAGCGGCTGCAGGCAGCGCTCAACCGCGACCAGGAAGCCTTCAACAAGGCAAGCGTCGGACGCCGTTGCGAGATATTGCTTGAGCGCAAGGGCAAGCTGCCCGGCCAGCTGATCGGCAAGAGCCCGTGGCTGCAATCGGTGCATCTCGTCGCGGACGCGGCGATCGGTGATCTGGTCGAGGTGGAGATCGAGGCAGCCTGGCCGAATTCGGTGTCGGGCGTGGAGCGAGTGCGCGAAGCCGCGTGAACCGCCTCATCCACATGGAGACAGACAATGCTGGCAAGTCTGGGCCTCGGGGGTGATGGTGATGAGATATGGGCGATCAACGATGTGGAGGATTCCTTCGGCATAGTGCTTGACGTGACGGATGCACCAACCTGGCGAACCGTCGGAAACGTGTGGACTTCGCTGCTCAAGGAGCTTCCCGCCGACGCGGTTGACGATCGCGAAACCTGGCGGCGCTTCTGCGCCGCGATCGCGCGCGAAACCAATGTCGACCCGACCACCATTGCTCCCGAAACCAGACTACTAGGCAGATACGGACTCATCGACATCATCCGCCAATGGTTTGGGCGAAGCACGGCGCGGTAGACATTAGCGAGCACGCGCCGCACGTCGGGGCTCCCCGCCGACTGCCCCATCTTCCGGCGCCTGTGCCGAACAGGCCTCGAATGCGCCAAACACGGGTTCAGGCCCCCTCTGCCCTCCCTCGAGCCAGGCGACCTTGGCGCGGGTATAGTCGACCATCGCGCCGAGTTGTCCGGCCTTTTCCTCCAGTCGAACGAGTTGCAGGCGCATCAGCTCCAGGCTGCGCGCCGGCGTCATGCCGCCTCCCTTATATTCGGCCGCCAAGGTGGCAATCTCGCGCAGCGAGAAGCCGAGCGACTGCCCCATCCTGATGAGCCGCGCACTCTCCAGATGCTCCTCGGTGAAGATCTGATACGGATTGGCGCCGCCCTTCATCCCCGTGTCAGGTTCGAGGAGGCCCTTGCGGATGTAGAAGCGGACCGTGTCGGTGCTCAGCCCGGCGCGTTTCGCGAATTCCGAGATCAGCATTGTCGAATATCCCTTGACCATGGACCATAGTCCACCCTTATAGGAATTGCTCCCTCGACTGTGGAGCATGAAAAATCGTGATGAAGATCGCACTGGTCACCGGCGCCTCGGCCGGTATCGGCGAGGCAACTGCCCGCCGCCTTCTCGCCGACGGTTACCGCGTGTTCGCCGCCGCGCGGCGGCTCGACCGCATGGCCTCTCTGGCAGACGCGGGCGCCGAACTGATCGACCTGGACCTCACCGTAGATGCCTCGATCGTCGCCGCGATGGAGACGATCCGCGCGAAAGCCGGGCGGATCGACATACTCGTCAACAATGCCGGTTATGGCAGCTACGGCGCGCTGGAGGATGTGCCGATGGAGGAGGCACGACGCCAGGTGGAGGTTAACCTGTTCGGTCTTGCGCGACTGTGCCAGCTCGCCACGCCGATGATGCGGGCGCAGAAGGATGGCACGATCGTCAATGTCACCTCGATCGGCGGCAAGTTCGGCGAACCGTTCGGCGCCTGGTATCACGCGACCAAGTTCGCGGTGGAAGGGCTGAGCGACTGCTTGCGCATGGAGCTGCGGCCGTTCGGCATCCGCGTCGTGGTGATCGAGCCCGGCGCGATTCGCACCGAATGGGGCGGCATCGCGCACCAGAGCCTGCTCGAACGATCGGGCGACAGCGCCTACGCGCCCTATGCGCAGCGCCATGCCGCAATGCTGGGCAGTGCCGACTCGTTCACCTTCGCCTCCCCGCCGGAAGTGGTGGCGAACATCATCGCGAAGGCGGCCGCCGCGCGCCGCCCACGAATCCGCTATGCGATCGGCGGCGGGGCCAAGACGTTCCTGCTGCTCGTCACGCTGTTGCCCGACCGGATGCTCGACGCGCTGATGTGGCGGATGAGCCAGTCGGGCAGGGTCGGATGAGCGTTGCCGGGAGGAAACAGGGCGACGAAGAATCGGCGGAAGCATCCATATTCCCCTGTCCTCCCCGCTCGCGCTCTGCCAAACTCGCGGATGGATGATGCTGACTCGCCCCCTCCCCGGAACCCCGCGCCGCGCGGTCAGTTCGGGTGAGTCACCCGCCCTTCCTCTCCCGCCCGAAGGAACCGCATGAGCCGCAAGCCTGTCCAAGCCCAGTCCGGTGACCGCAGCCGTACAGAGGTCGTGTTCGACAAGCCCCAGCTCATGCCGCAGCTCTTCGGCGAGTTCGACCAGAACCTGCTGCTGCTCGAGAACCGCATGGGGGTGTACATTACAGCGCGCGGCAACCGGGTCGGGCTCGAAGGCACGGCTGAAGCGGTCGCGGCGGCGCGCGACGTGCTGCAGAGCCTGTACAACAGAATCGTGCGCGGCGAGCGGGCCGATGCCGGGCTGGTCGATGCGGTGATCGCGATGTCGGCCGAGCCGACGCTTGCCGGCATCATCCGCGCCGATGCGGACGGCGCGCCGCAGGTGATGATCCGCACGCGCAAGAAGACGATCGTGCCGCGCACCCTGGCGCAGCAGCATTACATGCGCGAGCTGCTCAACCACGACATCATCTTCGCGCTCGGGCCGGCGGGCACGGGCAAGACCTATATCGCGGTGGCGCAGGCTGTGGCGCAGCTGATCACCGGCAGCGTTCAGCGGCTGATCCTGTCGCGACCCGCGGTGGAGGCGGGCGAGAAGCTCGGCTTCCTGCCCGGCGACATGAAGGAGAAGGTCGATCCCTATCTGCGCCCGCTCTACGACGCGCTGAACGACTGCCTCCCGGCGGAACAGGTCGAGCGGCGCATCCTGTCGGGCGAGATCGAGATCGCGCCGATCGCCTTCATGCGCGGCCGCACGCTGGCCGACGCCTTCATCATCCTGGACGAGGCGCAGAACACCACGCCGGCGCAGATGAAGATGTTCCTTACCCGTTTCGGCGAGAACAGCCGCATGGTGGTGTGCGGCGACCCCAAGCAGACCGACCTTCCCGGCGGCATGGCGGCATCCGGCCTGAACGACGCGGTCGGCCGGCTTGAGGGTGTCGAGGGACTGTCGATCTGCCGTTTCGGCGCGGGCGACGTGGTACGGCACCCGATCGTCGGACGGATCGTCGAGGCTTATGAGGGTGTCGATGCTTGAAACAGCCCTCTCGATCGAATCGCCCTGGCCGGAGACCATCGACTGGGAGGCGCTAGCGCTGCGCGCCGCCACCGCAGCGATGGAGCGCACGCCGCACGGGGACATGCTCACCGCCACGGCGCTGATCGAAGTCTCCGTCCGGCTGACCACCGATGAGGAAGTGCAGACGCTCAACGCGCAGTACCGCCACAAGGACAAGCCGACCAACGTGCTGAGCTTCCCGATGGTGCAGCCAGACCTGCTCGACACGATCGACCAGAATTCGGATGATGGCGAGGTGCTGCTCGGCGATATCGTGCTGGCGCATGGCGTCTGCCTTCGCGAGGCGGCCGAGCGGAATATTGCGATCGAGGATCACGCGACGCATCTGATCGTGCATGGCACGCTGCATTTACTCGGCTATGATCATATGGAAGATCATGAGGCCGAGGCGATGGAGAGTATCGAAACCGATGCGCTGGCGTCGCTGGGCCTGCATGACCCTTATCTGATACGCGAGGACTGACACACCACATGCCCGAAGGCGACAGTAGCACCGGTACCGCACCCAGAACGGACACGGCCGGCACCCAGGAAGGCAGCTTATGGCGCTCCTTCCGAGCCCTGATCTTCGGCGACCCTGGCGACGAATCGCTCCGCGCCCAGCTTGAAGAAGCGATCGACGCGCATGAGGACGATCCCGAGCCCGACGCGGCCGGCGACCTTTCCCCGCTCGAACGCCAGATGGTGCGCAACCTGCTGCATTTCGGCGAGCGCGACGCGGGCGATGTCGGCGTGCCGCGTGCCGACATCATCGCGGTCGAGGAGAAGACCAGCTTCGCCGCCCTGGTGAGGCTGTTCGCGGAGGCCGGGCATAGCCGCCTGCCGGTGTATCGCGGCAAGCTCGACACGATCATCGGCATGATCCACCTGAAGGACGTGTTCAATATCCTGGCGACCGGCGCCGAGCATCCCGCGACGCTCGAGGGACTGATCCGCGAACCGCTGTACGTGCCGATGTCGCGCGGCGCGCTCGACCTGCTGGCGGACATGCGGCAGAAGCGGGTGCATCTCGCCATCGTGCTCGACGAGTATTTCGGGACCGAAGGGCTCGTCACGATCGAGGACCTGATCGAGGAGATCGTCGGCGACATTGAGGACGAGCATGACGACGCGCCAGAGGCGCTGATCGTCCCGCTCGACGGCGGCGCCTGGGAGGCGGACGCGCGCGCCGAGCTTGAGGATGTCGGCGAGGTGGTCGATCCGCGGCTGGCCGAGGTAGACGGCGATATCGACACGATCGGTGGGCTGGCCGTGGTGCTGGCCGGCCATGTGCCCCATGCGGGCGAGTGCATCCACCATGACAGCGGCTGGACGATCGAGGTGATCGAGGCCGAACCGACCCGGGTCGAGCGGGTGCGCCTGCACCCGCCGGCGAGAAGGGCGGAGCCCGAGGGGAGCTGAGCGCTGGCCAGGCCCGACATCCCTATCCCATGATGCGCGAGGCGACTGCCTCGCCCACCTTGATTCCGTCCACCGCCGCCGAGAGGATGCCGCCCGCATAGCCGGCGCCCTCGCCGGCCGGAAACAGGCCCGCGGTATTGAGGCTCTGGAAGTCGGCGCCGCGCGTGATCCTGACCGGCGACGAGGTGCGCGTCTCGACCCCGGTCATCACCGCATCCGGATGATCGTAGCCGGGGATCTCCCGGCCAAAGGCGACCAGCGCCTCGCGCATCGCGGTAACGGCGAACTCGGGCAGGCATTCAGCCAGGTCAGTCGGGGACACGCCCGGCAGATAGGAAGGCACGACGGTCCCGAGGCTGGTCGAGGCGCGGCCGGCGAGGAAATCCCCCAGGGTCTGGGCCGGTGCCTTGTAGCTCGAGCCGCCCGCGACATAGGCGCGCGATTCCCAATGCCGTTGAAGCGCGATGCCGGCCAGGGGATGGTCCGGATAGTCGCGCGCCGGATCGATGCCGACGACGATGCCTGAATTGGCATTGCGCTCGTTGCGTGAATATTGGCTCATGCCGTTGGTGGCGACTCGCCCCTCCTCAGAGGTCGCGGCGACGACGGTGCCGCCGGGGCACATGCAGAAGCTGTAGACGGTGCGACCGTTCCCGCAATGGTGCGACAGGCTGTAGTCGGCCGCGCCGAGGATCGGGTGGCCGGCCGAATGGCCGAAACGGGCATCGTCGATCCAGGATTGGGGGTGTTCGATGCGCACGCCGATCGAGAAGGGCTTTGCCTCGACGAACACGCCCTCGTCATGGAGCATGTGGAAGGTATCACGCGCGCTGTGGCCGACCGCGAGCACCACATGTTCAGCCTCGAGATACTCCCCGGTGTGCAGGCGCAGCCCGCGCACGCGGCGCTCCCCTTGCGCGTCGGTCGCGATATCGATCCCGTCGACCCGGTGCCCGAACCGGTATTCGCCGCCTAGCCCCTCGATCGTCTCGCGCATGCTCTGGACCATCGCCACCAGGCGGAAGGTGCCGATATGCGGGTGGGCCTCGGTCAGGATCTCCGCCGGCGCGCCGGCCTTGACGAATTCGATGAGCACCTTGCGATCGAGATGCCGCGGATCCTTGATCCGGCTGTAGAGCTTGCCGTCGGAAAAAGTGCCGGCGCCCCCTTCCCCGAACTGGACGTTGGATTCGGGATCGAGCACGCTGCGACGCCACAGGCCCCAGGTGTCCTTGGTGCGCTGCTTCACCTCCTTGCCGCGATCGAGGATGATCGGGCGAAAGCCCATCTGGGCAAGGATCAGCCCGGCGAACAGGCCGCACGGCCCGGCGCCGATCACGACGGGACGAGGACCGCTCCAGCCGGACGGCGCCCGGACGGGAAAACGATAGCCGGTGTCGGGCGTCCGCTGGACATGGCGGTCCTTGCGGAAACGGGCGAGGACCGTGGCCTCGTCGCGAAGGGTCACGTCCACCGAATAGACGAGCTGGATGTCGGTCTTGTCGCGGGCATCGTGCGCGCGCCGGGCGACGGCGTAGCGGACCATATCCCGCGGCGTGATGCGCAGGCGCTTGCGGATCGCGGCCGCCAGGGCTTCCTCGGGATGGTCGAGCGGCAGTTTCAGTTCAGTGATGCGGAGCATCGCCGCGCCATAGCGGGGCGCGGCGATTTCGGCCACTCGCGCGGCGGTCGCCCCTTCGCCACCCTGCCCCGGCCGGTCCCGCGACGCGTTAGCACGGTATAAACGATCAATATCTATAGCTGCGCGGCGATGCGTATCATTTCGGCCAGCCTGAAATATGTTGCGTCGGCCATCGCCGTCTGGCTGGCTCTGCTCGCCGCCCCCGCCCTTGCGTGCACCCTCAGCCCCAACATCACCACCACGCTCGGCACCTATTCGCCCGCCGCGGTGAATGCCGGTGTCGTTCCGGCATTGCAGACCCGCGCCGGGATCGTCTGCCCCACCAGCGTGCTGGTGCTGCTCGGCAGCAACTATATCCGCGCCAAGTTCACCAGCCAGAACAATTTCAAGCTGAAGCTTTCCGGCGGCACGGCAACGGCGAACTATATCGCCTCGGCCGATCCGGCGGGCACCTACCGCTTCGCACAGGGCGCGACGCTGGATTACATGCAGAACAACCTGCTCAACCTTCTCGGCCTGCTGGGCGGGAGCTCGGCCGACCTGCCCTTCTATGTCACGCCCTCGTCCACCGCGATGCTGGCGCCGGGTACCTATACCGACACGATCACGATCCACTGGGACTGGAACCTGTGCCCCGGCATCGGCGCGCTCGGCCTGTGCATCGGCGTTCCGGATACCGGCAGCGGGGATACGGTCATCACGGTAACGCTGGTCGTATCCCCGCTGAACGTCGTCACGACGATCAGCAGCCTGACGACCTGGGACGGCACCAACGGCACCAGCAGGCCCAAGACGATCCCGGGCAGCCGGCGCCGTCTGACCGCCGCCGTCTCCAACCCCGACATCGTCCCGCTCGACAGCGGCACCCTGGCGATCATCGTGCCGACACCCGCCGGCTCGCTGGTGGCGCTTGACGGCGACGGCACATCCTCGGGCACGGTGTTCAGCCTGACCGAGGGCTCCCCCGCCTCCACCGTCACCCTGCGCTATGGCGGGCCGTCCGACGGCACCGACGATGTGGATTTCTCCTCGGACGGCGCGATTTCCTGGACGTACACGCCCATCGCCGGGAACGCCGCCTCGGAAGGCGCCGTCACCCATGTTAGAATCCGCCCGGAAGGGGCGATGGCGAAGCAATCGTCCTTCTCCGTATCGCTGCCCTATCTGCTGAAATAGCGGGGCCGCGGCGCCTTTCGGAGAGGCGAACGACAGCGATTCCGTATGCTGCACCGATGGGGAATAGAGTAGCGCGCTGTCAGGGCGCTGGCACAATAACCACCGCGATCTCGTGTTGGAGAATGCGCGCAACCGTCCCAGACTGGTGAGTATTCGCTGATTTTCGCGAGGCGATGGCGAGACGAACTGAAAAGCCGGCTTCTTGGCGTTTGCGCGGGTTTTATTGACGGGTGCAGCTTCCGGGATGCTCAGCGACTGCAGTCGCGCGCGCAAAAGGTGCATGACTGATTGCAGTGTTATTACTGCTCTACTTACCGAATTTCGCGAGGGGTATCGGATTTTCATCGCACTTTTCTTCAGGCTGGAATCAAGTGCTTCGCCGCTCGTTTCAGGCCGAGCGGGTCGAAGCGTTTCGCAGGATTTCAACATGGAGAGGCGCCGGGTTGAATCGGTGCGTCAGCGCAACTCGCCAGCCCAGAGTTATGGATATGGCTGCCAAGTCAGCGGCGAGGCTAACGAGATAAGCAAGAAAGGTTCCTCATATCGGCTGAGCACTCATAACTACCTCTAGGAGGGCGTGCGTCCGGAATACACAGAATCTGCCCTGGGAAGCACGGCATCCTTACACAATACATTCCCAGCCAAGAGTCGCCTTTGCGCCACCTTGGACGAGATCATCTAAACGCATCCAAATCCGATCAAATTTCGCCTGTTGTGGATCGATTTACGAGCTAACGACGTGCATGGGCCAAGTCCGCATACGTGTTCTGGAGGATAGATGACGCTCTTCAGAGAAGAAGTTCTAAAGAGGCAAGCCAAGCAGCTACATGGAGACATAAGCCTCACCTTTCCCATTGGATGGCACGTAATTGGTTTCGTACTTCTGGGCTCCGTTGGCACGGCCGCGCTTTTTCTATCAACTGCTTCTTATGCTCGAACTGAGACCGCGGTGGGCACGATCATGCCGGATCGGGGGGTCATTTCCATTGTCCCAGCCCGACCTGGCGTGATTACCGACCTCCGCGTCAAGGAAGGCGACAAAGTGACGGTGGGCAAGCCGCTGGCGATCGTAAGAGCTGAAGAAACGAGTTTTTCCGGCGCTGGAGCACAGAACGGGGTGTTAGACGCGCTCGCTGGCCAAGATCGGGGATTTCAGCAGCAACTATCCTCAAACGCCGAGGCGGCTGCGGAGGACGAGGCCCAGTACGCAGCACAAATCGCAGGTTTTCAGAGTGAGCTTGTCGAACTGGAGAACCAACTCGCAGTTCAACGTCAATTGGTCGCCACCGCTAGAACAGACTTCGAACAGTCGAGAGAGATTGCAAAGAGAGGCTTCATCAGTAGGCACGATATTCAGACGAGGGAGGAGGCCTTTCTCTCCAGACGTCAGCAACTCTCTGCGCTTGAGCAATCGCGGGCATCAAAGCAGGGCACCCTGCGGCAGGCCGAGCGCACAAGGCGCGTGGCGTCAGCGCGCGCAGCGGCGGCTCTGGCAAGCCTAATTTCTTCACGCGCACAGGTGCGTCAGCAAACGGCCGGCGCAGAAGCGGGACGAGGCTACATCCTGACGTCCCCACTGGCTGGGCGGGTCACCTCCTTGACCGCACATGCGGGCGACACGATCGCCAATCAAACGCCGGTGATGGCGATAGTGCCGGACGGAGCGCGCCTTCGCGCCGAACTGTTTCTTCCGACCAAGGCAGTTGGATTTCTGTCTCCAGGTCAGTCGGTCAGATTGGCAGTTGATGCCTTCCCCTTCGAACAATTCGGTACGTTCCCCGCAACAATTGTCTCGATCTCATCCGCGCCGCTATCGCGCGAGAACAAGGCGGGCGTAATGGAACCGATGTATATGGTGATCGCCAGCATACGAGAGCCAAGCGTTGAGGCATTTGGGCGCCGCCAGTCGCTTCGCGCCGGGATGACCCTCTCAGCGCGTATCGTCACTGAGCAACGCTCGTTGGTCGGCTGGCTTTTCGCTCCGCTGTTTGCCGTGGCGCGGCGATGACGGCGAAGCTCGATCTGGGTGTATTTTCCCGATCCCGCATCCGCCCCATTTCACAAACTGAAGTCGCAGAATGCGGACTTGCGTGTCTGGCAATGGTCGCCGGCTACCACGGCCTCGAAGTTGATCTGGGGACATTCCGTCGTCGTTTCGCGATTTCATCACGAGGAGCCAGGCTGTCATCTCTCATAAAGATAGCTGACAGTATCGGCATGAGCACGCGCGCCATCAAGGTACCGCTTGATCGCATCCATGAACTCGAGTTCCCGGCCGTGCTGCACTGGAATCTGAACCACTATGTGGTTCTGGAGGCAGTACGCGGGAGCAAAGCTTTGATCCATGATCCCGCCGGAGCCAGTAGATGGATGCCTATCGCCGAGGTGTCGAGTAGCTTCACCGGTGTCGCTTTGGAACTTCTGCCGTCGCTGAGCTTTGAAACCGGCGATGCCAGACAACGATTGCATTTGTCGCAACTCTGGCAAAGAATGAAAGGCCTCAAGCGGGCGCTGGGTCAAACCCTGATACTCTCGATTGTACTTCAAGCATTTCTTCTCGCATCGCCCTACTATATGCAACTGGCGATAGACAGCGCTCTCCCCGCGCTCGATCTCAATCTCCTAACCGTCCTCGCGATAGGGTTCGGTCTATTTGCAATCATCAATGCAATTACCGCTCTACTTCGATCGTTCGTTCTTCTTTCTGCCGGGGCGGCGTTCGGATTTGGTGTAGCGTCGAACATCGCGCGTCGCCTGTTCAGGCTGCCGATTGATTGGTTTGAGCGCAGGCAAGTGGGCGATATCTTATCGCGCTTTCAGTCAATCACGCCCATTCGGTCCTTGCTGGCAGACGGGGCTGTTGCAGCCGTTGTTGATGGCGCCCTGGCCTTTCTGACGCTCGGCTTCATGGTGTTCTACTCGCCTACGCTGGCAATGGTGTCCGTAAGCGCCTTCGTAATCTATGGCATCGTTCGGTGGGTTTCCTTCCCGCTGCAACGGGAGGCACAGACTTCGTCCATCATCACATCCAGTCGGGAGCAGACCGTACTCATCGAGTCCCTTCGGGGGATGACAACTCTCCGGATGTTCAATCGCGAAACGCTATGGCATGCCCTCTGGCAATCGAAGATGACGGATGCCGTCAATGCCAACGTTCACCAACAGCGAATAGTGATATGGCAAGCCGTCACCAACACACTAGTTTTCGGCCTGGAGAACGTCGTTGTAATTTGGCTCGCTATCGGCTTCGTCATTGGAGGTGGATTCAGTATCGGCATGGTTGTCGCCTATTTGGCGTACAAGGCGCAGTTCCTTGCGGCGGCGTCCTCTCTCATAGACAAGGCAATTTCGTTCAGGATGCTTGGCCTGCATCTCGAACGCCTCTCTGACATCGCGCTAGCAGACGAGGATGCCGGCTTTGATCAAAGTCGGGATTTGGAAACACCCTTACGGGGTCGCCTCGAACTTAAGGGCATTTCATACCGGTATGGGCCGGACGATCCGCTAATTTTACGCGATTTAGATCTCGTCATTCAACCTGGAGAATCGGTCGCTATCACGGGACCTTCCGGGGGCGGCAAGTCAACGCTCGCCAAAATTTTGCTGGGCCTGCTTGAGCCCCAAAGCGGAGAGATGCTGGTTGACGGTTTGCCGCTGACGCGATTTGGCTATCGTAGCTATCGCGATCAGGTGGCGGGCGTCCTCCAGGATGATGTCCTGTTCGGCGGTTCGATCGCGGAGAACATCTCCATGTTCGATGACGCAGTGGACATGGACCGGGTCATCGCCGCTGCACGCGCGGCCTCGATAGATGCAGACATTGCGGCGATGACGATGGCATACGAAACCTTGGTTGGCGACATGGGGACCGCTCTTTCGGGAGGGCAACGGCAAAGGGTGTTTCTGGCCCGAGCCCTGTACCGTCAGCCGAAGATGTTAATCGTGGATGAGGGCACCTCGCATCTCGATGAAATCCGTGAGCGCCGCGTGAACGCGGCCATCGCGGAAATGGGGATTACTCGCGTCATCATTGCGCACCGTAAAGAGACGATCGCCAGCGCGGACCGCGTCCTGATGTTATCTTCTGGGCGCCTCGAAACCATGCTAGAGACCTGCACCCCGTAGCATCGATGCATCTGGCGGACTGCAATGCACAATCAAGTACCGATCCGTGATACCGCCGGTGCAGCAGACAGGACGATCGGTTCCACTTTTCCTGAGACAGGGCGCCCGCCCGCTGCTATTGATTAATGGGCAAAGTTTCTTTGGTGCGCGAATTGTAACGAGAAGGACTCAGTACAATGATCAAGCATGTACTTGCTGCTGGAATTCTGCTGACTGCCTCGTCGTGTGCAAAACCGCCTGCCGATACGAAGATCGTTAACCTTTCGACTAAAGATATCGAGCTAAATTATTACGCTCCCGCTGTCGGCCGACATAAAATACACGTGGCTGCGGGCAAGGCCGGCTATTTGCAGGGCGTTCGAAGGGTTGCCGATGTTCAGGAATTGAGCGTCAACGGTCCTGAAAAATCATATTCGTTTTTAGGCTGGGCGCAGAAGCGGTCGGATAATACCTGCGATGGTGATTGCGTTGTCACTTGGAAAAGCAACGGTACTGTTACTTTTTCCAAATAGATAATTCTTAGAGACCCGCCAAAAGCTAGCTAGAATAGTGATGCGCTATAGGCTCTCTCGAAAAATACTAAAGCGCATGCTCACGAACAAATATATCATTCTTGTCAGTATGCTTGTGACGGGTCTGCAACACCAAAAGCTGCGCTCCATCGTCCGAACTTTCGAACGCCTGAGTGCTCAGCAGCACCTTTTCCGCCCCTGTGAAATGAACTTGCTCGCCAAAGCTGGCTAACCACCGGCAGAATTTATCTAAAATCGGAAGCTCGGGAAGCCTCTGCTCCAGAAAGAGGAACTGCCCCGCCTCATTGCATTCGAGAAAGACCCAGCGACCGCCGGTGTCAATCAGGAAGTCAAAGGCCCCAAACACGATACCCGACCGTTTCATATAATCGCGACATTTCTCCCGAATATCGTCCGGCGCATCAACTGAAGAAAATGGGGTCTCCTTCTTGCGGATTGAAAATCTCGAATCGAGATGAGCTTCCGCGTGATTGCCCGCGATCTTGACCGCGATCATTTCATCCCCGAACGCAATCAAGCGGACCTCAAATTCTCGATCCAACTTTTCCTGGACGATAATTGGGCATAGCTCGATGGCGAGCCGTTCAATGTCTTCGAGCTGCGGAACCGCAGCCGTTAGCTGCGAGATATTTCCAGTCTCCGTTTGCCAGGAATGCGGCTTATACCAGGTTGCGATGATGCTGACTCACGAGAGGGATTCCCAGGCTGCTGAAAGTCTGAATCAATGGCGCGCTGGGTTTTGGAGGGCGCGACCATGGGAACGGCGATCAGTTTGCGGGATGATTTTGACGGACCTGCGCTGAGACGGTTGGCGCGAGGGTCGAAGAGCGCGAACCAGGCGCGGCGGCTTTTGGCCTTGGCCGAGATTTACGATGGCGGCCGCCGGACGGCCGCGGCGCGGATCGGCGGGGTGGGTTTGCAGATCGTGCGCGACTGGGTGGTGCGGTTCAACGCCGACGGGCCGGACGGCCTGCTTGATGGCAAGGCCCCCGGGGCCCGTTCCCGGCTCAACGACGCCCAACGGCGGGCGCTGGTCGAGGCGGTCGAGCGCGGCCCGATCCCGGCAATCCACGGCGTCGTTCGCTGGCGGCTGATCGATCTGGCGCAGTGGCTCCATGACGAGTTCGCAGTGTCGCTCGATGAAACGACCGTGGGTCGGGAGTTGAGGAAGCTGGGCTACGTTAAGCTGACCGCGCGGCCTCGCCATCATACTCAGAACGAACTTGCCATGGAGGACTTCAAAAAGGGGGCTTCGCCGCCGAGTTGGCAAAGGTCAAAGCAAGCCTCCCCAAGGGCGCGGCAATAGAGATATGGTTCCAGGACGAGGCGCGCGTGGGTCAGAAGAACAAGATCACGCGGCGCTGGGCGCGGCGCGGGACACGACCCTCGGCTCCAAAGGATCAGCGCACGAAATCAGCCTATATCTTCGGCGCGATCTGCCCGGAGGAAGGCAAGGCCGCAGGGCTGGTCCTGCCCTTCTGCAATACCCAAACAATGTCGCTGCATCTGGCCGAGATATCGCTCGCCGTCGCGCCGGGGGCTCACGCGGTCGTGCTGATGGATCAGGCCGGTTGGCACATGACCGGCAAGCTCGATGTGCCCGCCAATATCAGCATCATCGCGCTGCCGGCCAAATGCCCTGAGCTCAACCCGGTCGAGAATATCTGGCAGTTCATGCGCGATAACTGGCTCTCCAACCGCGTCTTCACATCCTACGACAACATCGTCGACCAGTGCTGCGAAGCCTGGAACAAGCTCGTCGATCAGCCATGGCGCATCATGACCATCGGACGCCGCAAATGGACCCGTAGGTCATGATCAATGCAGGCTGGTATTATAGGGCTTTGAAATCATCTGCCTCGAGTTTGATCCGAACCCCAAAAGGGCATCGAAGTCGTTGGTGATAACGGTATTCGGGATATCGAATCCGACCGCCATTGCGGTATGAAGCTGAACCGCCTTCATATCAGCCGGTATCTGGTGAGTTGGATCATTGACGACAGACGCCTGCCTTGCAAGTAGCATCACGATATTGTTGACATGCTGCAAGCATTCGACCTCAATGGCCATGACGTCATGAGGCGATGCGTGCGCTGGAGCGACCGGCTTGCCTCGCCGCCTATTCCACACCACGTCAAAGTCGTTGAGGCACGTTTGCACCCCGCCCTGCCTCAGGTAAACGAGGGCTTTCCCTGAAGGTTTATCAAGCGATATCGTTGCAGAGCACATGTCCGGAAGGTCAGTAGGCATCCAAACGAACGCTTCAGATCCAAGTTGGACCAATCCCCATTGGACAGCCATCGCGTGGTAGTCATGCGGGCGAGTGATTATCAGAACTCGGGTCATCTACGCCCTATAAAACTCGATGTGCAAAAAGAACGCAGCTCCCCGTCACCGGACGAGAAGCCGCGCCCCAAAAAAGCGGTTATTAGCTGCCGCAGTCGTCCATTTCCCACTGAACTTCACCGCTTCCGTGGGAGCCCGGATTGCACAGACTCTCATTCCAAGTGATTGGAGCCCATCCCTGCCCTCCAGAGACCTCCTTGATCTCATCATCATTCATAACAGCAAGGCCAGTGGTTCTACCCAGTATTCTCGTTGGTTGACTACCCATCCCAATCCTCCTTATATAGCCCAAACACTGGGCCAACTCTATTTCATATAGAATTATATTTTAGTCAATCAGCGTCTACGATAGAACTTCTACTTTGATGCCGTGTCAAATGGGTACGATGCTGAAATATTCTGCAAAATCAAGCATTGATCCCATCGCGGATCAGAACTCTTCTGCCAGCCCGGCTGATGAACCGCAGGCCCTTCCGGGCAAAAATTGATCGTCGTAGGATGCACCCCACATCCGCTTGGCTGGCATTGCCAAACCTCGGGAGCAGCTTCACGTGTTGATGCCGTTGCTGTGGTCACCTTATATCCCGCAGCCCGAAGCGCTGGAGTCATCGCGCTCCCCATGTTTCTGGTATGAAAGTTCCCGGCAAGCACGAGGCCAGTACTGCGGGGTTTTGCACGCATGGCATCCAGAAAAAGTTGAGCCGCCTTCGCGTCAAAATCCCGGCCTCGCCCGGCACTGTTCAGATAGACAATTGTCAGCTTTTGCTTCTTCTCCAATGCGAGCGCGTGACAAAGCAGATCGCGCATCGCGCGGCTCGTCCGCCCATCCGCCGTAGCACCGCGCCAACTCTCCGGGACAGGGCCAGTTGCCGCTCCACAGGAGATAGTCGAACTGTCGCTGTCGAGCTCAAGACCGAGTACGAGCGGGCCCTGTCGCGACATCACGTCAACGAGATCGCGAGTGACAAGCGGAATTTCGTTGGAGCCGTGGGTGTCACCGAGCGCGAGTATCTCGCCGGTATGTATCGGAACAGGCAGTTTACCGATTGATGACGCTTGTGCTGCCGGGCCAACGAGGACGACTAGCGTAGCGAACGAACGGAAGAGGGACCCCATATACAGATACTCTCCTCGACGCGCAGACGTTAAGCGTTGAGGTTATGGGTATCGGCGGGATATTCGCATAGCTAGTTAAATTAGGTTCGAAACGGACCTAATGTCAGCCCGATACTGAACGCATCCGACACGATCGCGTGAGACAACTAACCTAATATACTGAAATATGCCGTGCAAAACCTTCACGAACTTTGGAAACGAATTGGCACCTTCCTATCTGCAAGGATGCCAAGCCTCTACAGATCTTCGCTAATCACAAGAAGATGTTATTTTTGCCACCACCATGCGTGGCCGTGCGCCAGACGATCAATGCCGCCCGAGAGCAACCGCCGGCAGTTTGGTGCAAGGCCGGCTTGACTCGCACCAGGAAACTTCCGTTAACGTAAGATGACGTCCGGCATCTGCTTCGCGGAGCCAGTCGTGAACCGAGCAAGATCATCGACGGGGAACGCCGGGATGGGGATAAGATACTGGCTGGCATGCGCGATCGGCGTCGCTGCCGTGGGAATGCAATCCGGCGAGGCTGTCGCATGGTCAAATCAGGGACACATGGTCACCGGCGCCATGGCATATGACGATCTGGCCAAGGCCGATCCTGCCCTGATTGCCAGGATCGAGGCGATCATGGCGGATCATCCCGACAAGGCGCGTTTCGAACGCGGGCTGGCGGGCTATTCGGGCGAGGCGCGCACCCGTCGTTTGTTCGAACTCATGGCGCGCTGGCCGGACGATGCGCGCGAGGGGCCCTATGATCATCCCGGCTGGCATTACTGGCTCAGGCTGATCCCGTCCCGGACCGACCCCGCCACCATCCCGCCCGCGATGCTGACGATGACCACCGGCCAGGCGGTCGAGGCGTATCGGCTCAACCTCGCAACCGTCAGCGACGCCTATGCGCCGGCAGCGGACCGGGCGGTCTCGCTGTGCTGGCTGTTCCATCTCGCAGGAGACATCCAGCAGCCGCTTCATGCCGGCCACCTGGTTTCCGGCCGCTTTCCGCTGACCGACCGTGCCGGAGGAAACAGCTTCGTCCGGCCAACGACCGGCGGGGATGCGACAAACCTGCATGCCTATTGGGACAATGTCGTCGGCGGGGACAATGAGGACGACGCCAATGTGGAGGCAGTGCGCCTCCGGCTCGGCCATGCATGGCCGCGATCCGCGCTCGTGGAACTGAGCGGGAAGGCCGATCCGGAAGCATTCCGGGCATGGGCGGACGAGAGCTTCGAGCTGGCACGGTCAGCCGCCTATGCGGGCGGAACCTATGAAGGTGCGACCACGCCGGCCGCAGCCATGCCGGTTTCGCCAGGCTATGAGACATCACGCCGAAGCATCGGTGAGCGCCGTGTCGCGTTGAGCGGCCATCGCATCGCCGATGCGGTCCGCGCAGCCCTGTCGAGCCAGGGCGCCTAGGACGCAAGATGGTTCGCGCAGAGGCGCTGAGGGCGCTGAGAAGGTCCGGTCAGCGGCTCGGGCCGAGCACCTTTACAAGCGGACTGCTTACCGGCGCACGATGATCAAGTCCGGAAATCATCTCCGCATTCTCTGCGCCCTCTGCGCGAACCCTCCTCTATAACCGTGCCAAGGGGCTGAATGTCGATCCGGCCTAGAATCCGTTCCTGCAAAACTGAAACGGCGGGGAGCGGGCCGGCACCGTTTCAGCAACGCTGAAAACGAATCTAGCGTCAGATCCGGCCCACCGGTCGAGGATTTATCGCTTGCCGCCGGGGAGCGTCGGCATCACGCGCTCGGCGATGAGCGCCTGCTCGGCCTCGCAGCCCTGAGGGTGCTCGCTTGCCAGGTTCGTTCGCAGTGCCGCAAGCTCGGCGCGCGCCGCTTCGAGATCGGTCTTGAACGCAGCCTTGGTCCGAACGAGTGCCAGGGTCGCGCTGGCTGACGCCATCCCCGCCTCAACCGCGCTCTCATTGTGGGCGCCGCAGACAAACCGGCTGTCACCATAGGCCCGGCCGCGATTGAGAATCTGCGTTGCCCGATCAGGCACGAGGTCTGTCAGGATGAATGCCCAGGTCCAGCCCCAGGTCGTGTGGCCCGAAGGATAGTCGAAACTGTCACCCAGTTCCGATTTGGGCTGGCAGATTTCGCCCTTGTCGATGTGGAAGGGGCGAGCGCGCTTGTAGAAATTCTTGGCGAGATTGGTCTGCGCTCCCGTGTCGATCCCGGCTCGCCCTACCACGCGGAGTAGCGCCGGGGCCGTCTGCGGCGTCAGCGTAACGCCGACGGCACAGCTGAAGTCGCGCATCAGGGCGGGTGGCGAATAATCGGCGTCGCTCGTGGCAAGCGCGCCGCGCGGCGTCTTGAGCAGCGCCCGCGTCGCGACGAATATCTTGCGATCGGTCTCATACCGGGGATCGCCCTTGCGCGGCGCCGGTTCGACGATCGTCGTGACGTCGAACTCGCCCGGCGTGAGATAGCCACTATATTGTTTTTGCGCCGGGGCCGCGCCGGCCAACATGGCCAGCCCGACCGCTCCGAATAGTGCAACACGCGACATCATCGTCCCCTTTGCGAACATAGTGCGGCGGGCATGCCGCCAGCTCAACCTTCATCTCAATAAGCGAGCGCGCATCCGTCAGCCCGCATTTCGGATGCGGCGGCATATACCAGGCGTCCGCCGTCCGGCATGAACTCGACGCACTCATACCGGCCGAAGCCCCCATCCGGCTTGCCGATCGTCCAGCCCATATCAGCGAGCGCCGCCTTGGTGGCATCGGGCACGCCGCTTTCGAGGCGCAGCAGGCCATTGGGCGGCAAGTCCGGCGAATCCTCGCCCATCGACTGGGACGATCCCTCATGGTGCCAGCGTGGGCTGTCGCCGGCCGCCTGCACGTCGAGGCCATAGTCCTTCCGGTTGACGATGATCTGAGTCTGTCCCTGCGGCTGCATATCGCCGCCCATCACGCCGAAAGCGAGCCAGGGCACCCCTTTTCGCGTCGCGAAGCCCGGGATGATCGTCTGGAACGGACGCTTGCCAGGCTGATAGATATTGGGATGACCTTCCTTCAGGCTGAAGAGCTGGCCGCGATCCTGGAACATGAAGCCAAGCCCGTCGGCGACAAGCCCCGAGCCCATGCCGCGGAAATTGGACTGGATCATCGAGACCATCATTCCCGAACTGTCAGCGCACGAGAAATATGTCGTGTCGCCGCGGCTCGGCGCCTGCCCGGGATAGACGGGGCTCAGGATGCGGTCCGGCCGGATCAGCCTGGCCCGTTCGGCGGCATATTCCTTGGAGATCAGCCAGTCGACCGGCACCTTCGAAAAGTGCGGATCGGCGTAGAAGCGCGCCCGATCCTCATAGGCCAGGCGCTTGGCCTCGGCCTGGAGGTGAATCGACAGCGGCGACTGGAAGCCAGCACCGCGCAGATCGAAATGCTCGAGCATGTTGAGCATCTGGAGCGTCGCGATGCCCTGAGTGTTCGCGCCCAGCGCATGAACCGTCACGCCGCGATAGTCGGTTTGATGCGGTTCGACCCACTCGCCATGATGGGCGGCGAGATCTTCGGCGCTCAGCCAGCCGCCGATCCTCTTGAAATAGGCGTCGATGGTGCGCGCAATCTCACCTTTGTAGAAGGCGTCGCGTCCGCCCCGGGCGATGAGGCGATAGGTATGCGCCAGGTCCGGGTTGCTGAAGATCTGACCGGTCCTTGGCCCCACGCCATTCAACCCGTAGACCTTCATGGCATTGGCCGTCTCCTCGACGCCAGAGCCCGGCCGGCTGAAGTTCCTGAGGCTGCCGCGGATATAATAGGCGATCAGCTCCGGGACCGGTACGCCCTCGCTGGCATAGGCGATCGCCGGCTCGAAGAGCTCGGCCCATTTGAGCTTTCCGTAACGCTGGTGAAGCATCCACCAGGCGTCGAGCGCGCCCGGCACCGACACCGAGACAGCGCCGAGCGGCGGAATTGCGCCGTTCCTGGCGCGGGAACGAACCGTCTCAAGGCTCAGGCCGTGAGGACTGCCGCCGGAGCCGGCCAGCCCCACCACCTTTTTCACCTTCGGGTCCCACAGCATGCAGAAGCAGTCGCCGCCGATCCCGGACGAGGTGGGCTCAAGGAACCCGAGACACGCGTTCATCGCAATCGCCGCGTCGACCGCCGACCCGCCTTTCTTCAGCGTCTCGATCGCCGCCAGCGTCGCCAGCGGGTGCGCCGATCCCGCGGCACCGCCGGTTCCGTATACCGCGCTGCGCGAGGCGAAGCTGGCGCCCACCGGCCGATCCCCGGCATGGACATCGGGGCGGACGAAACGGTCGTCCCCCTCCCCTTCGAATTTCGGCAGATCGGGTGCCGCGACACGGGTTTGCGCGAGCGCCGGCAACGCGAACGCCGCGGCCGGAATGGAGGCGATAAAATTCCTGCGAAGCATCGTGTTCTCCACTGAGCGATAGCGACGAGCATTGCCTGTCACGGGGGTGCACGCAAGCGGCGGCTTGCCCTGCGATCAGGACGGATCGCCATTCATGACCGTTCTGTCGGCGGGACGATATGGTTCGCGCGGAGGCGCAGAGGAGGCTGAAACAGTTTCGCCGGCGGCGCGGGCAGTTTGTGACAACCACGCTGTCCTCGACAGGCAGCTTACCAGCGCGCGATATTCGAGTTCGGTATCGCCTCAGCGCTCTCTCCGCCATGACGTGAATGTCGAGCCAATCCGGGCCGTAGATTCATAGACCGGCGATTCCGGTTCCGCCGCACTTGCGGACATAGGAAGCCCCGGTGGCGGCGCCCATTTGCCGCCGTTCCTCCATCGTGGCACAATAAAGAATGAGCGACGAACCCTTCATTGAGCGCATCTTCGAAAGCGGTGAAGACATCATCACGGCACGCTTCCTTCAGCCCGCTTTGGCTCCCGGCGGCGAGTATCAATGTCGATGGGCGATCGTATGGCCCGACCGGGTTCAGCAACGCTACGCGTGTGGCGTGGACGGTGTTCAGGCGCTGATGCTGGCGATGAAGTCCGTCCATTCGGAGCTTATGGAAAGCAACCTCTACAAGTCTGGGAAGCTAACCTATGCTGACCAGTATGACTTGGACCTACCGCCGGGTTGGGGAGAGGGGCAGCTTTATGTGCCGCCCGAACGAAAGGGCAGCTAACGCCGGATCGTGTCTAAACCTGCCCGTCGGCTCACCACCCAATCATTGCCGTTCAGCAACACGAACAGCGAGCGCTGTTCCTGATAGCGGACCGGCGAGTGTCGGTGGGAAGAGCCGCCCGGCGAGGCGTCCCGATACCGGTCGCGGCGAACACGGTGCGACACGCGCAAGCCGCCATCAAGGGCGTTCAGCCTACCCAATCGATCGTGATCGGCGCGCCGATCCCAAGCACGGCATGGACGGGGCAGGCATGAGCCGCAGCTTCCAGCTTGATACGCTGCCGTTCGTCGAATTTTCCGGGGACGCGAACATTTACCGCGATGCGCGCAATCCGGCGAGGCGTGTTAGCCATCTCCTTCGTAACGATTGCAGTGGCACCGGCGATGTCCCTGTTCATCGAATGCGCGGCGATGCCCATGATGCTGAGAATGCAGCTCCCCAAAGCTACGGATAGCATTTCACTGGGCGAGAAACTTTCTCCCTGCCCATGGTTATCCTTCGGTGCATCGGTAAGAACGATCGTTCCGGACTCCGCGTGCTCCGATCGACACCGTAGACTGCCTTCGTATGAAACCACTGTTGCGAGCATTCGGATATCTACCTGACCAGGGCGTTGGCCGTTACCTTTTGATCGCAGCCGTCGGCCATTTGCCAAGATGGTCCAAAAGCTGCCGAACGGCAAACCACCCAATGCCGGCCGACTACGCTCACAAGTTCACGGCCCAATCTGAAAACGACAAAAGTTTCGCTGGCGTGATAATTTGAGGTGGAGCTAGTCTTCATGTTTCCAAACAGGGGGCATGTCATGCAGTTGTCTCGGCGCGAATTGATCGGCGCTCTAGCCGCGCTTCCGGCTGTCTCGTCAGCCCGGGCGGCCGCGCCCTCGGGCTATCCCGCGCGCGACTATGACCGCGCGATCGTGATCGACGGGCTTGGCGGCCTCGTGGACCCCTATGGCAAGGAGGGAGATCCACGCTTCAGCGCGCGCGGCTGGGCGGAGCTCAGGCAATCCGGCGTCAGCGCGATCCATTGCACGGTCAACGAGGTCGGCAACGAGCCAGATGTCGCCGACAAGACGCTGCGGAACCTTGCTGCCCTGGAAGAGGTGATCGCTGACAACCCCGATATGTTCGTTCGCGCGACACGTGTCGCCGATATTCGCGCCGCCAAGGCCGCAGGCAAGGTCGCGTTGTATTACGGCTTCCAGGATACGAGCCTGATCGGCGCCGACCTCAGCCGCATCGAGCTGTACCACGGCCTCGGCGTGCGGATCATCCAGCTCACCTACAACAAGAGGAACCTATCGGGTGACGGCGCGATCGAGCCGGCCAATGCCGGGATTTCGGACCTCGGCCGCAGGACGATCGAAGCGATCGAGGCGCAGAAGATCCTGCTTGACCTTTCCCATGGCGGGCAGCGCACCGTGGCCGAGGCGATCGCTCATGCGAAACGGCCGCCGATCATCAGTCATTCGGGCTGCCGCGCGCTCAACGACAATCCGCGCAACATTTGGGACGCCGAGATGAAGGCACTGGCCAACAAGGGCGGCGTGTTCGGCATCTATTACATGCCGTTCCTCGTCGCGAACAGCAAACCGACCCGCGAAGACCTGCTGCGCCATTTCGACCATGCGCTGCAAATATGCGGCGAGGATCATATCGCGATCGGCACTGACGGCATGATCTCCAGGACGGTGATCGACGATTCAGCCCGCGCGGCGCAGCGCAAATTCCACGAGGAACGAACGAAGAAAGGTATCGCCGCGCCCGGAGAGGGGCCCGACATCTTCAATATCGTCGCCGATTATGACACCCACCTGCGCTTCCGCATGCTCGCGGACGATCTGTCCGCGCGCGGCTGGCCAGCGGCCCGGATCGAGAAGCTGCTCGGCGGCAATCTGGTTCGACTTTACACCGAGGTCTGGGGCGGATGAGTTTCGGCCCGACGGGGTCGCTACAGCCTATCCCGGCCTGAGTTCATGACGATATATTCGCCGTATCATTTCGGCATGCCGCTCAGTCCGCTCGCCTGGCGCAGGGCCGCGCCATTGAGCCGGTAGCCGTCCAGGAAAACGGTATCGACATAGCGCAGATTGGCAAGGTTCCGCGACACATCACCGTTGACGAGGATGATATCCGCCGCCTTGCCCTGCGTGATCGATCCGGTGCGGTCGTCCATACCGGTCATCCGCGCGGGAACGATCGTCGCGGTCTGCAGCGCCTCGGCATTGGATAGCCCCGCGCTCTGATAGAGCTCGAGTTCACGGACCAGTTCGAGCCCGTACCCGTCGGTACCGGCCACGATCCGCACGCCCGCCTGGTGAAGCCGGCCGACCAGCCCAACCATCTTGTCGAAGCTCTTGCGGAAATCTTCCCGCGTAAGGCCCCCGAACAGGGGATAGCCGGCAATCTTCCACCCACGGGCGACCGCTGGCGGCGCGATATCGACGAACGGCGCATATTCCGGGGAGATCGCCTTTCCGTCCGAGGTCAGCAACGGTTCCCAAACCGTCAGCGTCGGATCGATGATCGTCTTCCGCTTGGCCAGCTCGGCATAGAAAGCCTTCATCGCGGGGGAATCGAGGTCGACATCCTTGCCATATTTCGCCGGCCCCTCGAGCCGCGCGGCCGTGTTGGCCTTGTCGACGACCTCCTGCGGCATCGCCTGCATCATGATGAAGTTGATATGGGTGACCTCGTCATACCCGGCGCGAACCGCATCGAGCGGACGCATGCCGGCGGGTACGTGCCCGTGGACGTGGAGGCCAAGCCGATGTGCCTCGGCCGCCGCCGGGGCGATCCATGCCGGATCCATCGAGGTGTAGAATTTGACGCCCCACAGCCCCGCCGCCTTGATCTGGGCGACCGCCGCCACCGCTTCCTTCGCCGAAGAGACGGTCAGCGCGCCCTGCGCGGCGAGCGGATCCTTGCGGTCGATGATCACGGAGATCTTACCGTCGGGCGCGAGCAGATCACCGGCCGCGCGACGCTTGTAGATGCTGTGCGCCTCGTCGATCATCGAGCCGGGGCTGCGATAATTGGTCATGCCGGTCGCGAGGTTCTGCAACAGGTTCCAGTCGTCGCCGACATGCTGGTGCGAGTCCCACAGGCCCGGCAGAAGCGTCTTGCCGCGCCCGTCGATCACGGTCGCGCCGGCCGGCGCCCTGATCGACCCTGCCGCGCCCGTGGCCGCCACCTTCCCGTCGGCGATCAACACCGCGCGGTCGGGCAGATAGCGCCCGGCGATCGAATCGAACATCTGCACATGGTCGATCAGCGTAGGCGTTCGATTGGGCGGGCTGAGGAACTGACGGGCAACATCGCGGACCATGGCGGCTGTCGCCTCGTCCTGCAGGTCCTTGAGCTTCGGCCCGTTCTTCTCATAGCCTTCGGGCAGCAGCGAGAGGACACCGGCGTTGCCGAAGAAATGATTGTCCTTGTCGAGCCAGACCGGGGTGGGCGCGAAACCATAGCCGCGGATGAAGGCCAGCTTGACCGTCGTTGCGCCCTGCGGCCCATCGATCTGAACGGGTTGTCCGATAGCGATGCTGGCATGACCGGTCGGCAGGAGATCGATACCCCCGGCACCCGCGGCGACCAGCGCCTCGATATCGCGCTCACCGGCAAGCCATGGGCCGCCATAGGTGTTGTAGCGCTTGGCACCGAACGGCGCGGAACCGGAATCGACCGACGTCTTCCAGCGCGCGACGCCGCCGTCATCGACGCTGAAATCCTCAGTGGCATCGCCCTGATCGGTATAGCCGCGAATGGCGATCGCCGTCGGCCTGCCATCGGGCCCGGTCGTCATCACCTCGTCGGTTTCAGTGACCCATCCGCGCAGCGACATCGACATGCGATAGGCCGTGTGCCCGTCCGGCATCTTCCACGACCAGACGTCCCCATGCTTTCCGGCCGTCGAGCTGATCGTATAGTGGCGAGCCCCGGATGGGGGCACCATCAACTGCTCCTTCGATGCCGGCTCGGCGCCGGCAATCGATGCGGTCGCAGCAAGCAGTGACGCAAACAATATCCGGCGCATGTTTGTTACCCCATTCAAGCAAGAATAGCGGGAGACTGGCAAGCTGCGGCTGCCGGCGCAATGGTTGATTGAGCCGCGGTTGCCACGCGGAGATTCAATGCGGGCGCCAACGCAGGAAAGCGCCCGAGGATCGCGGTCAGGCGCCCTGGCCTTCGCGTCCGGAACCGGCCATCCGTTCGTTTCTCCCAAGGTGGCCGGCCGGTTCCTTTTGAAGCTTCGCGCAGTGGTATCCAGGACTCCCCCCTTGGCGACACCGAACGACGCCAGAGCTTGAGATTGATGACAAATTCATGAAATTCCCACCATAGGCAACTGGATTTGTTGCTGAAATGTTACAGCACTTCGATGAAATGCAGTACTGGGGGACCCGCCGATTGACCCGATGTTCCCGTGGCTCTCATATCGATGGTCAGCGACTATTACAGAGAGGGTCCGCATCATGACGGGGCATTCTTCCTTCGGACGGAGTGGCGCGCTGCGCCGCATGTTGTTGGTCGGAATCGCAGCGGGAAGCATGACGGCGGCTGGTGCCGCGTCCGCGCAGACAGCGGCGAACGCCCAGCCCGGCAACGGACTCCAGTCCGGCCATGAGGAGACGGACCAGCCCGGCAACACCGCTGCCCCGGACGACATCATCGTCACCGCCTCGCGCATTTCGCGTTCCCCGATCGCGGCGCAGCCGACCGAAGGCATCACGGCGTCGGAAATTGCCAAGCGCGGCTACACCAACCTGGGTTCTGCGTTGCAGGAACTGCCGGTGTTCAGCGTGCCGACCAACAGTCCCGTCGGCAGCCAGGGGTCATTCGGCGCCGGGCAGACGTTCGTCAACATGTACAATCTCGGGTCCCAGCGCACGTTGACGCTGGTCAACGGGAACCGTTTCGTGACCACGGCCACCTCGTCGATCTTCGGCGTCGTCGCGGGCAACCCCGTCGATTTCGCCTCGCTACCGGTCAATCTGGTCGACCGCATCGAGACGGTCTCGGTTGGCGGCGCCCCGATCTACGGATCGGACGCGATTGCCGGCACCGTGAACGTCATTCTGAAGAAGAATTTCGACGGACTGGCGTTCAACGCCCAGAACGGCATCTCCGAAAAGGGCGATGGTGGAAACTACAACCTCTCGCTTCTGGCCGGCAAGAACTTCTCCGAGGGACGCGGCAACGTCACGTTGAGCGTTCAATATGACAAGCAGAACGGAATTCCGACGTCCGATCGGTTCTACACGAGCGCTGACGGCCCTTTCTTCGCCACGGCTCCAGACGGT
The DNA here is from genome assembly GCF_028473665.1 of Sphingomonas sp. QA11. GTDB lineage: Bacteria > Pseudomonadota > Alphaproteobacteria > Sphingomonadales > Sphingomonadaceae > Sphingomonas > Sphingomonas phytovorans. The sequence continues at coordinate 3,061,202 of NZ_CP098774.1, forward strand.
GCGGCGTATCGCCAGCAGCTATATTATGGCGGCCAGCGCTACGAGGTGTTCACCAACACCGGCATGCCGTTGGTCGCCGACGACGTGCCGATCTACGGCGGTGCGGCGATAGCAGCCGTTACGGACGCGCAGGGCCGCCCGCTGATCTTCAACTCGAGCGGACGCCTTACGCCTTTCGTCTTTGGCCAGCAAACGAACAACGGCCTTATCCAGGCAGGCGGGGACGGTTTTCGCATTCGAGACTATGACAATTTCCTGACCGACAGCAGCCGCCTGTCCGCGACAGCGCTGTTCCACTACGACTTCAGCGACCGCCTCCGCTTCTCGGGCGAGGCGTGGTACGGGCGCACCATTGCGACCAACCTTCGCGCGCAGCCATTCTATAACACAGCGCTGTTCAAGCCTGCCGGAGAGACGAATGGCAACCTCATCATGAGCACCGCCAACCCGTTCCTGAGCGCGGCGGATCGCCAGACGATCATCAACAGCCTTGCCGCGAACCAGATGGATACGAGCACTTTCCTGCTGGCGCGCGCGAACACGGACCTGGCAACCGGCAGCTTCAAGACGACCTCGAATCTGTATCGCCTGGTCGGTGGTTTCGACGGGGACTTCAATGTCGGCAGCCGCGCCTTCTCCTGGGAAGTGAAGGCGATTTACGGCCGCTCCGACACGGAAACCACCACGCGCGAGGTTGTCACCCAGAATTTCTACAACGCGCTCAACGCCGTGCGTGACGGCAGCGGTAATATCGTCTGCGCGCCCGGCTATACGAGCGCAGCGATCAAAACGATCAGTTCCACGTGCGCTCCTCTCAATGTATTCGGCACCGGCCAGGTAAGCCAGGCAGCGCTGGACTATATTACGGCGATCGCGAACCCGAAGCAGCGCAATACCCAGTTCGACCTGATCGCCGACATCAAGGGCTCGATCGTCAAGCTACCGGCGGGCGATGTGAAGTTTGTGCTCGGTTACGAACATCGCTATGAGTCGACCAATTTCCAGCCTGGCGCTTTCTATCGTGGCCATGACAATGGTGACGGTACCTACACCCAATATGGCAATACGATCCCGATCACGCCGGTATCCGGTGCCTATCACACCGACGAAGGCTTCGGCGAACTGAACATTCCGGTCGTTTCGAGCGACATGAACATACCGCTGATCAACAGCCTCGAACTGCAGGCGGCGGGCAGATACGTCAAAAACAGCATAACCGGCGGTTTCTGGACCTATACGGGGGGTGGTAAATATTCACCGCTTCGCGGCCTCACGCTGCGCGGCAACTATACCCGTTCGTTCAGGGCACCGGCGATCACTGAATTGTTCGCGCCAGTGGGACAGGTCTACAACACGGCGAACGACCCCTGCGATTACCGTTTTATTTCCGGTGGCCCGGATCCCGCGCGTCGCTCGGCCAACTGCGCTGCCGCTGGATTGCCCGCCAAATTCGTGTCGACCGTCGTGGATTATACCGCCCCAGGCGCGAGCGGCGGCAATGAAAAGCTCAGCAACGAAGTTGCCAATAGCTGGACCGCGGGCGGCGTATTCCAGCCGACCTTCATCCCCGGCCTTCAGATATCCGGCGATTATGTACGCATCGACGTCCAGAACGAGATTGCGCAGCTTTCCCTGACCGACGTCATGAACGCATGCTACGATTCGACGAATTATCCGAACAATACCTATTGCAGCAGCTTCACGCGCAACGCCGCCGGGCAAATCACCAATTTCTTCACCGGATATTATAATATTGGTATCGAACACTTCGAGGGCGTGCAGGCATCCTTCAACTATACCCTTCCACTATCGCGCCTCGGCATGCCCGAATCCGCCGGGAGAGTTTCCCTTGGCGTGAACTATCTTCATACGCTTCAGCATTACTACAAGATCGGCAGCGGAGACATTCAATATACCGTTGGCGGCATCCAGGAACCGAAGGATAACTTCACCGCGAACTTGAATTACGACAAGGGCGGATTCAATTTCATGTGGCAGACCATTTATTATGGTCCCGCCCGCATCAATGTGAATGTGCCCACCAGTACATACCAATATCCGACGCTTAACAGCTATTTCCTGTTCAACGCCTCGGTCGGATACGATCTGTCAAAACAGTTCAACATCCGGTTCATGGTGAACAACGTGGCGAACAGGTCGGTTCCTTTCCCCTACTCCCTGGGGGATTACGGGCAATCGCGTTACTACGATGCCATCATGGGCAGGTATTTCAGAGTGAATGTCGGGTTCAAATTCTGAGACCGGCCATGGCGTGATCCATGGGATACGGGAGAGCGCATCCCATGGACTACAACGCGACGACGTCTTTTCTTCAAGCGCGCCAGCCCCGAACGCTCTTTTTTCGGCAACGAACCAGGCGATCGCAAATGAATGGCCCCGACGCTTGCCGCGCCGGGGCCATTCGCGAGCTCACGCCAGATCGAACCGATCAGCGTCCATCACCTTCGTCCATGCCTTCACGAAGGCATCAACGAACGCCTTGCCTGCATCATCGGTGGCATAGGCCTCCGACAGCGCGCGGAGCTGCGAGTTCGACCCGAAGACCAGGTCAACCCGGCTGCCGGTCCATTTCTGCGCACCCGTCGCACGATCATGCGCCGTGAAGATCCCGTCGCCCGATGCCGTCCACTTCATCGTCATGCTCGTCTTCAGCAGATTGACGAAGAAGTCGTTGGTCAGCGTTTCGGGACGGTCGGTGAAGACACCCAGCGGCGATCCGCCATGGTTGGCCCCAAGCACGCGCAGGCCGCCGACCAGTACGGTCATCTCCGGCGCGGTCAGAGTGAGCAGATGGGCGCGATCGACCAGCAATTCCTCGGCGGAATAGGCCGAATTTTCGCCGGCATAGTTGCGGAAGCCATCGACCTTCGGCTCGAGCGGGTCGAAGCTGCCGGCGTCGGTCTGATCGGCCGTGGCGTCAGTGCGGCCCGGAGTGAAGGGCACGATCACGTCATGGCCGGCCTTCTTCGCCGCCGCCTCGACCGCCGCCGCGCCGCCTAGCACGATCAGATCGGCGAGCGACACTTTCCGGCCGTTGCCGTCCTCGGTGCCGTTGAACGCCGCCTGGATCTCCCCAAGCTTCGCCAGCGCCGCGGCCAGTTCGGCCGGCTCGTTCACCGCCCAGTCCTTTTGCGGGGCAAGGCGGATGCGCGCGCCGTTGGCGCCTCCGCGCATGTCCGAGCCGCGATAGGTCGAGGCCGAGGCCCAGGCCGTCTTCACCAGCCGCGATATCGACAGGCCGGAATCGAGGATCTTCGTCTTGAGCGAAGCGATGTCGGCCGAGTCGATCAATGGATGATCGACCACCGGAACCGGGTCCTGCCAGAGGCGCGGCTCGGCCGGGACTTCCGGGCCAAGCAGGCGGTTGTGCGGGCCCATGTCGCGATGAGTCAGCTTGTACCATGCCTCGGCGAAGGCCTTGGCGAACTCGTCAGGATTCTCATGGAAGCGCTTCGAAATCTTGCCATATTCCGGGTCGAGGCGAAGCGCGAGATCGGTCGTCAGCATGGTCGGCCGGTGGCGCTTCGACGGATCATGCGCGTCGGGCACCGTCTCGGCGGCATCCTTGGCGACCCATTGCTGCGCGCCGGCGGGGCTGCGAGTCAGTTCCCATTCGTGCGCGAACAGGTGATCGAAAAAGCCGTTGCCCCATTTGGTCGGCGTGTCGGTCCAGGTGACCTCAAGCCCCGAGGTGATGGTGTCGCCCGCATTGCCGGTGCCGTAACTGTTGGCCCAGCCGAGCCCCTGAAGCTCGATGCCGGCACCCTCCGGCTCCGGGCCGACATATTGATCGGGCACCGCCGCGCCATGCGTCTTGCCGAAGGTATGGCCGCCGGCGATCAGCGCGACGGTCTCCTCGTCGTTCATCGCCATGCGGGCGAAGGTTTCGCGGATGTCGCGGGCCGAGGCGAGCGGATCGGGGTTGCCGTTCGGCCCTTCCGGATTGACGTAGATGAGGCCCATCTGGACGGCGGCCAGCGGATTGGCGAGATCGCGCTCCCCGCTGTAGCGCTTGTCCCCGCCGAGCCACTCGCGTTCGGGACCCCAGTTGATGTCCCGCTCCGGTTCCCAGACATCGACACGGCCGCCCGCAAATCCGGCGGTTTCGAAGCCCATCGATTCGAGCGCGCAGTTGCCGGCGAGAACCAGCAGGTCGGCCCAGGAAAGGCTGCGACCATATTTCTGCTTGATCGGCCAGAGCAGGTGACGCGCCTTGTCGAGGTTGGCATTGTCCGGCCAGCTGTTGAGCGGCGCGAAACGCTGCGTGCCCGAACCAGCGCCGCCACGGCCGTCGCCGATTCGATAGGTGCCGGCGCTATGCCACGCCATGCGGATGAACAGCGGCCCGTAATGGCCGAAATCGGCCGGCCACCAATCCTGCGATTCAGTCATCAGCGCAAAGATGTCGGCCTTGACCGCGGCCAGGTCGAGGCCCTTGAACGCCTCGGCATAGTCGAACGCCTCACCCAGCGGATCCCCCGCGGGAGGATTCTGATGCAGCACCGTCAGATCGAGCTGGTTGGGCCACCACAGCCGGTTGGTCATTTCGAACAGGACCGCGGCGCCGTCGACACGGCCCCCGTCCATCGGGCACTTCGCTTGCTCGTTCATGGCGTCTCCAATGCTGTTTCTGCTTGTAGCGGGGCAGACTATGTCACCCCCACCCTGATCGATGAAACGGATTAATCCGCACGCTCTGATCGAACGAGTGATTTTTGCGGCGAGCGTTTCCAGTGGCCAGGCCAAGGCCCCGCGCGACGATACCGCCTCTTCCTTTAGCCTTCCCGCTGGCGTAACCTTATCTCATGCGCAAACACATCCTCATCATCACCGGGATCCTCATCGTCGCGGCGATCGCCTTCTGGTTCTGGCTTCGCCAGCCCGATGTCGCTCAACTGAAGGTAGAGGCGGTGATGGGCGCCCGGCCCGAGATCACGCCGCCCCGGGTGCAGAGCTTCCCGACGATCCAGGTCGCCGATGCGGTCGGCTGGGCGCAGGGGGCGGCGCCGACGCCAGCCCCCGGCCTGGCGGTGAAGGCGTTCGCGCGCGGGCTCGATCATCCGCGCTGGCTCTATCGCCTGCCCAATGGCGACGTGCTGGTCGCCGAGACCAATTCGCCGCCGCGCAAGGGCGGCGGCATCGCCGGCCGGGTGATGGGCTATCTGATGGGCCGGGCCGGTGCCGGCGTGCCCTCGGCCAACCGGATCACCCTGCTGCGCGACGCCGATGGCGACGGCGTGGCGGAGACCCGCACGACCTTCCTGTCGGGCCTCAACTCGCCCTTCGGCATGGCGCTGATGGGCGGGTATCTCTATATCGGCAACACCGATGCAGTAGTCCGCGTGCCGTACAAGGACGGCGAGACTCAGATCGCCGCCAAGCCCGAGACCGTGGTCAAGCTGAACCCGGGCGGCAACCACTGGGCGCGCAACGTGATCGCCGATCCCGACGGGAAGACGCTGTACGTAACGGTCGGATCGTCGAGCAACATCGCCGAGAACGGCATGGAGGCGGAGAAATTCCGCGCCAACATCCTGCAGGTCTATCCCGAGGCGAAAACCTTCCGCATCTACGCATCCGGCCTGCGCAACCCCAACGGCCTGGCATTCGAGCCGCATTCGGGCGGGCTGTGGGTGACCGTCAACGAGCGCGACATGCTCGGATCGGACCTCGCGCCCGATTATATGAGCCAGGTCGAGTTCGGCGACCAGTTCGGCTGGCCCTGGTATTATTGGGGCGGCTATCCCGACAATCGGGTCGAGCCCGGCAATCCGGCCCTCCAGCAATATTCGAAGCGCCCGGATTATGCGCTGGGCGCGCATACCGCTTCGCTCGGCATCACCTTCGCGGGTGATGCGAAGCTGGGCCCGCTATTCGCGAACGGCGCGTTCGTCGGCCAGCATGGATCGTGGAACCGCTATCCCGTCTCAGGCTACAAGGTGATCTTCGTGCCGTTCGGCGACAACGGCTTTCCGCTGAAGGGCGCGAAGCCGGTCGATGTGCTGACCGGCTTCCTCGACAAGGACGGCAAGGCGCAGGGCCGCCCGGTCGGCGTGATCACCGACAAGACTGGCGGCCTGCTGGTGGCTGACGATGTCGGCAACGTGATCTGGCGGGTGGCGGCGAAATAAAGCGGCGGCGAAGGGGCGCGGCCCGGAAAGTTTCGGGCTGCGGCCGGTTCCCCCCGAAACCGCCGCAGCCCGTGTCGCGTGTCCGCGGCTTGCGCCGCCCGCGCTCCTTCCCAACTTCCCTGGCCAAAAGTCCCTGGCCCAAAATATCTCGGCTCAAACCATTGAGGTCGAACCAGATCGGACCATCGTATAGCTTCCGTGACGCTGGCCGATAGTTTAGGAGAAAAAGATGCTACCCATTCCGGGTAGCGGGGCCGTCCCGGCCATGTCACCGGAAGGGGCAAGCCGATGAGCGAACGTGTCGTCACCAACCCGTCGAAGATGGGGGAGAACTGGCGCGTCGCCGTGTGCTCGCTGATGAACCTGTTCCTGACGATGCACCGCACGCTGGCCGCGGCCACGCCGGTCGGGCCGACCGAATTGCTGATCTACACGACCGTCTCGGTCGCCAATGTCCAGCGGCTGATGCGCGAGCGGACTATCCCCGAGCATCTTGCCGGCACCGAGATCCTGCCGCGCGAATGGGTCGTGCCGATCTCGCGCAATGCGATCGCCACGGCGAGCGGGCTGCCGCGCGAGACGGTGCGCCGTCATGTCGCGCGGATGATCGAAAACGGCCTGCTGATCGAGGACGTGCGCGGCGGGGTCACCCTGCCGATCGGCGTCATCCAGGATCGCGGGCTCGAGCCGTTCCTCGAGGGCATGCTCACCAATTTCGCGCGCGGCACCGAGGAGTTGCTGCGGACCGGGGTAATCCGGATCGAGAATGATTAAGCGTTCGATTACCGCGTTTTCCGGGCCGCCGGCTGTTCCGGCCGGTTCGGAAACGCTAAAGGGCCGCCAATGCCCCATATACGCGAATCGAGGCCCGGGGATGGCGACCGGATCGTCGCGATCTGGCGCGCTGCCGTCGAGGCCACCCACGACTTCCTGACCCCGGACGACCTCGAGGTGATCGATTCGATGGTGCGCGTGTTCCTGCCCGGTGCGGCTCTGTGGCTCGCGGTTGACCAAGACGACCGGCCGATCGGGTTCATGGGCTTGGGCAAGGACCATATGGATTCGCTGTTCATCGATCCGACTTTCCGGGGGCAGGGGATCGGGCGGGCGCTGGTCGCCCATGCGCTGACGCTGCACCCGACCCTGACCACTGACGTGAACGAGCAGAATGAGCAGGCGGTCGGGTTCTACGAACGGCTCGGCTTCGTCCGGACCGGGCGGTCGCCGACGGACGACGAGGGCCGCCCCTATCCGCTGATTCACCTGCGGCTGGACACGCGCGCTCGGGCCAGGGCGTCCGGTTCTATTTGAGCAGCTTCCCGCCGCTCTCGGTCAGCTTGTCGCGGATCTTGCCGGCGAACAGCCGGAGCATCGGCGGCAGGTCGAAGGTCGCGTGGATGCGGGTCTCCATCACGTCGAGCCGGCTCGCGACTCGCTGGCCTATCGCCTCCACGGTGAAGACGAGCGTGTCGCCTTCCCAGCGATGCTCGGTCACCGCCCCACCGGGCACGAAAGAGGCAAGCTTGCCGATCCCCTTCTCGATCCGCGCGCGTGCCACGGCGAGACCAAGCTTGTGGGGGATGTCGACGCTGATCGGCTCATTCATTGACTGCCTCCTCAGCGCGCGAACAACATGGCGTCGTCAGCGAACGCCTTGAATTCGAGCGCGTTCCCGCTTGGATCGCGAAAGAACATCGTCGCCTGCTCGCCCACCTGCCCCTTGAAGCGGACATGCGGCCCGATGCCGAAGCCGATGCCCGCCGCCTTCACGCGTTCGGCAAGCGCTTCCCAGTCGGCCATCTCAAGCACCACGCCGAAATGCGGCACGGGCACGTCATGGCCATCGACCGCATTGGCCACGGCGACCGGCTTCGCCGCCGGATCGAGATGCGCGACGATCTGATGGCCGAACAGGTCGAAATCGACCCAACCCTCGGCACTGCGGCCCTCGGGGCACCCAAGCACGCCGCCGTAAAAGGCGCGCGCGGCGGGGATGTCGTGGACGGGGAAGGCAAGGTGGAAGGGGCGAAGGATCATGCGGGTGCAATAGACCCAATTCGCCGCCCTCGTCACCCCGCATCCCTCGGCGAAACTCGAGACGGGCTTGTTCCTGGGCCCACCGTTCAGCATACGAGCCGCCGACGCACTTGCGGCCCGGTGGATGCCGGAACAAGTCCGGCATGACGGAAGTGAGGAAGGCCTTGCTCGACAATCAGGTTCAGGCATTGACGCGGATGGCGATGCGTCGCCCCGCCCTGCTCTCCCTCGCGCTCGGCGCGCTCTCAGCGACGGGTTTCGCACCGCTCGACCTCTGGCCAGTCGCGCTCGCCTGCTTCGCACTGTGGATGTGGCTGATCCACGAAGCGCCCGGCCTCAGGCCGGCGCTGCTGCGCGGCTGGCTGTTCGGTACCGGCCACTTCGCGGTGGGCAACAGCTGGCTGCAGCACCCCTTCCTCTATCAGGACGCCATGCCGCACTGGCTCGGCTATGTCGGCGTGCTGCTGGCGGCATTCTATCTCGCCATCTATCCGATGCTCGCCGCCGGCCTCGCGTGGCGCCTCGCCAGCCCCCGCGCGGCGGGCCACTCCGGAACCAAGCCGGGCCTCGCTTATCTCCTCGTGTTCGGCGCTGCCTGGATCGTCACCGAATGGCTGCGCGCGACGATGCTCAGCGGCTATCCGTGGAATCCGCTCGGCGTGATCTGGGTGCCGGTGATCGGCATCGCGCGGATCGCGGCATGGACCGGCACCTATGCGCTGTCCGGCCTGACCATCGTCGTCGCCGGAATGCCGATCCTCGCGGCCGGGCGGCGCTGGCGTGCGCCGGCGGCGACCCTTGCGATCCTCGCCCTGCTTGCCCTGTCCGGCATCCACCGCGAGGCCTCCCGCACCTTGGTTCCCGCCGGTCGGCCCCATATCCGCGTCGTGCAGCCGAATCTGGACGAGGAGGAGCGCCCGACCCCCGATTATGCGGAGAACAGCCTGCGCGCGCTCGAATCGCTGGCCGGCACGCCCGGCGCGCATCCGCGGCTGATCGTCTGGCCGGAAGGCGCGCTGCGCTTCTTCATCGAGGACGGCTATCCGGTCGATTATTACTGGAACGGCTCGCCTGTCGCCATCCGCCGCCGGATCGCCGCGCTGCTCGGCCCGCGCGACCTGGTACTGACCGGCGGAAACGCGCTTCAGTTCGACGGCGCGGGCAACCTGACGGCCGGGACCAATTCGATCTACGCGATCGACGCGAAGGCAGCGATCCTCGCCCGCTACGACAAGGCGCATCTGGTGCCGTTCGGCGAGTATCTGCCGCTCAGGCCGCTGTTCACCATGGTCGGGTTGCAACGGCTGGTGCCCGGCGACATCGATTTCGCACCGGGGCCGAAGCCGCGCACCATCGCCCTGCCCGGCTTCGGCGATGTCGGCATGGACATCTGCTACGAGATCGTCTTTTCCGGCCAGGTGATCGATCCGGCACATCGGCCCGCGGTGATCTTCAATCCCTCGAACGATGCATGGTTCGGCGCCTGGGGCCCGCCCCAGCACCTCGCCCAGGCACGGTTGCGCGCGATCGAGGAGGGCGTGCCGATCATCCGGTCGACGCCGACCGGCATCTCCGCGGTGATCGCGGCCGACGGCCGGCTGCTCGACAGCCTGCCCCTCCACAAGGCCGGCACGATCGAGCTTCCCCTGCCACAGGCGGGCGCACCCACGCTGTTCTCGCACCTCGGCAACTGGATGGCGCTGCTGGTCGCGACGGCAATGCTGCTCTTGGCCGTTGCCTTCCGGCGGTCGCCTCGCTAGGAACCACATATAAGGAAAGCTTTATATGCGGTTTCCGGACGCCCCGGGGGCCGCCCTAGCCAAGGGTAGACTTGATGCGCGCTTCGTTTCTCTTCACCTCCGAATCGGTCTCCGAGGGCCATCCCGACAAGGTCGCAGACCAGATTTCCGACGCAGTGGTCGACCTGTTCCTGTCCAAGGACCCCTATGCGCGCATCGCCTGCGAGACGCTGACCACGACCAACCGGGTCGTGCTCGCCGGTGAAATCCGCTGCAAGGGCGTGTTCGAGAATCACGAATGGGCGCCGGGCGCGAAGGAAGAGATCGAGGCAGCGGTCCGCGCGACCGTGAAGCGGATCGGCTATGAGCAGAGCGGCTTCCACTGGGAGAATTTCTCGTTCGAAAACCACCTGCACGCCCAGTCCGCGCACATCGCGCAGGGCGTCGACGAGAACGGCAACAAGGACGAAGGCGCCGGCGACCAGGGCATCATGTTCGGCTATGCGACCGACGAGACCCCGGACCTGCTGCCCGCGACGCTCTATTACTCGCATCGTATCCTCGAAAAGCTCGCGCATGACCGTCACAACAAGGTCGTGCCGTTCCTCGAGCCTGACGCGAAGAGCCAGGTGACGCTCGAATATCGCAACGAGGTTCCGGTCCGCGCAACCGCCCTGGTCGTCTCGACCCAGCATGCGCCGGGCTATTTCTACGACGGCAAGGAAGGCAATCCGGAACTCTACAAGGAGCTTCGCGACTATGTCATCGGCGTGTTCAACGACGTCCTGCCGGAAGGTTTCGTTGACGCCGACACCAAGATCTACGTCAACCCGACCGGCCGTTTCGAAATCGGCGGCCCTGACGGCGACGCAGGCGTCACCGGCCGCAAGATCATCGTCGACACCTATGGCGGTGCAGCCCCGCACGGTGGCGGTGCCTTCTCGGGCAAGGACCCGACCAAGGTCGACCGCTCGGCCGCCTATGTCGCGCGCTACCTCGCGAAGAACATCGTCGCCGCCGGCCTCGCCCGCCGCTGCACGATCCAGCTCAGCTATGCGATCGGCATCGCCGAGCCGCTGTCGGTCTATGTCGACACGCACGGCACCGGCACGGTTCCGGAAGCCAAGCTTGAAGAGGTGCTGCCGAAGCTGGTCCGCCTGACCCCCAAGGGCATCCGCGAGCACCTGAAGCTCAACGCCCCGATCTACCAGAAGACCGCCGCCTATGGCCATTTCGGCCGCAAGCCCGAGGGCGAGTTCTTCACCTGGGAAAAGACCGACCTGGTCGATGAGCTCAAGGCCGCTATCGCCTGAGCCATCCGGACAAGAGCAAGCGAGAAGGCGCGGTTCCTCACGGAGCCGCGCCTTTTTCGTTGAAGGCTTGCACCGAAGCCCCACGCGGCTATGGCCCCCGACGATGAACGATCCGACCACCATCCGCCGTCTCTATGGCCGACGCCAGGGGCACAAGCTGCGCCTTGGCCAGGCTGCGCTCGTCGAGGAATTGCTGCCGCGGATCAGCGTGCCCGAGAGCGGGCCGATCGACGCGACGACCCTGTTCGGTGAAGAGCGCCCGCTAGAGGTCGAGATCGGCTTCGGTGCTGGCGAGCATCTCGCCGGACAGGCGGCGATGCGGCCCGGCACCGGGTTTATCGGGTGCGAACCCTTTCTCAACGGTGTGGTCGGCGCGCTCAACCATGTCCGCGATGGCGACCTGGAGAATGTCCGGCTGCACATGGGCGACGCGCTCGACGTGATCGAGCGCCTGCCCGACGCATCGCTCGACCGCGTCTATCTTCTCCACCCCGATCCCTGGCGCAAGGCGCGCCACGCCAAGCGGCGGATGGTCAATCACGGTCCGCTCGACCTGATTGCGCGCAAGCTGAAGCCGGGCGCCGAATTCCGCCTTGGCACTGACGATCCCACCTATTGCCGCTGGTCGATGATGGTAATGAACGCCCGGACCGACTTCATCTGGCAGGCGAACCACCCGCGCGATTTCCTGACCCGCCCCGACGACTGGCCCGAGACCCGCTACGAGCGCAAGGCGCGACGGCAGGGCCGCGAGGTATGGTACTTCCGCTACCTCAGACCCTGATCAACCAGCCTGCGCGTCCGGCTTGTCGTCGGATGCGGCATTGCGGCGTTCCCGCGCCTGGGCCTGCATCGTCGGCACCCAGCGCGCCAGCGCCTCGAACGCGATCGGGTTGTCGAACGCGATGCCGGCATGCTCCTTGTCGCGCCAGCGCACCGATCCCGCGATCGGGGGCAGGCCGTTGAGCATCAGGATCAGCTTCTCCCCTTTCTCAAGCGGCTCCCCGGGCGACACCCGCCCGCCCGCCTGCGAGATGTTGCAGAGAGTGACGGCATAATAACGCGCGCCGACGCGGATGCGCGCCTTGACGTCGATGCCCACGCGCGGCGCGCGCGGCTGTTGCGACGACGGCGCATAATCATGGTTGTCGGCGAGGATCTTCGCCGCGTCCACCGGCTCGTCGAACTTGACGCCGGCCAGGCCGTCTCGACGCCAGAGCACTCGCCCCGAAACCGACTGGCCGGACTTGAATTCAGCGCTAACCAGATCGCCAATGTTCAGTTCGGAGTAGATATGCGCCATCAAACCGCCCGACGAAATGTTGCGGACCAGGCACAACTCCTCGCTATACGGCGTCTGCAGCTTCGCGACGCGCAACACCGTTACATGCCGTCTGGCCTGACGCCGCTCTTCAGGTAGTAGCGGTCGGCTGGAGAAGGAAAACGTCGTCAACTCGCTGTCATCGAAATGATCCAGCATAGGGGCACCTCTTACGAGCGATGTTTGTACGGCATCGCCAATAGCGTGAAAGGTGGTGATCACCCCCCGCGCAGCAGCGCCCCTCCTGATCCATATTATCGTTTATAGCCCCTGCGAAATCCTTAACATTACCCCCATTTTGGTGGAGATTGTATGCAAGATCGGGCTGTGCAGGGAGCCCGGCTAAGGACGCCGGGCTCCCCCGCCTTGCATCGGAATCAACGCCAGGGTCACCGATTATCGAGCTGCGACCTTACCGCCGCGAGCCCAAGACGGGTGACGCGATACGGTCCTCCGTCGAGGCTGGCGATGAGTCGTCGCCGCCTGAGCTTGCGGAACAACGGCATGGTGCAATCGGCCAACACATAGCCGTCACGGGTGAAGCAATCGACCGCGACGATGCGGCTGCTCTCCTCGTCGCGCCGGTGGACGATCCGCCCACCCTGCGCCAGCGCGTGGAGCACGCGCTGTTCGTATTTCGAGATATTCATGGGAATGTCGGCCCCTGAAAAGGGGTTGAGGCCCGCACAGCCTAGCTGCCCGCCTCCCCGAAGGAGTGCGGTAAGCGGCTGCACACGACGCCTGGCCTCGGAACACAGGTTCCGGTCAGGCAATCAGCGGGCGACAATCTCAGACATTAACCACTCCGAATTGGAGCAGAGTTCATAGGCCGGGCGGCGGAACCTCGTCAACCGCAGGCGCCGCGTGACGCTGGCCGCTGCGTTCCCACATCCCGCGCAGCCCCCGTCCCAGCAAGGCGGGAAGGCCGGGCCGTACCAGCATCCAGTCGCGGATCGCCGGGCCCTTCTCCGCTCCGATCACCCGCTTATAGCCGCTGTCACCAGCTCCCCAGTCGACCGTGTGGATACCGTCCTCCATCGCGCGGACGAGGTTGCGGTAATAGAGCAGCTTGCCCGGCGACTGCTTGGCGAAGGCTGGATCATAGCTGTTGGCGATGGCGTATTTGAGCGTGCCCGCGTTCACATCGAACGAAAACGCCGCCGGCGCCCCATCGACGGTGAGCAGCGCCGCCCACAGCATCTCCGCCAGGACCGGATCGCCGGTCGCGGCGCGCCAAAAGGCGCCATGGCCACTCATGGTGAACTTGGCGTCGCGTCCGTCGGTGCGGGCGGCAATCCAGCTCTTCTCCTCGATCGCTGCCAGTAAATCGAAGGCACCGGCCGCCAGTTCAACGCCCTGCAGGAACCGCCAGTCGAGCACGCCATGCTCACCCAGATGTTTTTCATGGTAGCGATTCTTGCGCAGCGTCGAGGTGCGCGGCCAGCCGCCATCGGCCTGTGCCGCGACCATATCGAGGACATAGCTGTCGGCGACGAAGCGATCCAGCGTCACCCAACCCCTGCCCCGTGCGATCGCGAGCAACGGCTGGAGCGAAGGATCGCCATCGCACACCGGCCCGATGCGGAGCGCGTTCACTTCCTGGCCAAGCCGGTCGAGCAGCGCATCGAACGCGCCGTCGCCAGCATCGACGCTCGCGGGAAAGCTGCGGAAGGGCCAGTAGCAGCCGGGCACCGCGGCAAGCCGGGCCGCCGCCGGGCCGAAGCGGACCATGGGCAGCGCGATCACCGCATCGCCGTCACGCTCGACCAGGATCGTTCGCGCCGATCCGCCATAGGCGGCAAGCGCGGCGGCGAACCATTGATAGCGCAGGAAGCGATGCGTTTCGGGTGCCGCCTGGGCGACGAGATCAATCGCGCCGGACAGTCCATCGAGCACGAAGGCGCGCGTCGCCGGCGGCAGGCGCGTGAATTCGGCGAGCAGCATCGGCTTCGTCATCGTGTGGGTGTTAGCCGCCATCGGTTACCATCCGGTTCGCGCTTGACCATCCCGTCGCACAGCCGCCACAGTCCCTCGCGTGGAATATTCGCCTGCCGTCACGACGATCGCCCAGACGATCCAGCTCTCGCTCTCGCCCGTCTTCATGCTGGCGGGCATCGGCGCATTGCTCAACGTGCTGGCGGGCCGCCTGTCGCGCGTGGTCGACCGCGCGCGGGCGGTGGAGGCGCTCCATCCCCGCTCGACCGGCCCGGAGCATGACCGGCACGTCTGGGAGTTGCGCCTGCTCGACAAGCGCATGTCGGTCATCAACGCCGCGCTGGTGATGGCGGTGTCGAGCGCGGTCATGACCTGCCTCGTCGTCGCGCTGCTGTTCGTCGCCGAACTGGCGCGGCTGCACATCGGCACTATCGTCGCGCTGTCCTTCATCCTGGCGATGATCCTGCTGATCGCCGCGCTGGCCGCCTTCCTGATCGAAGTGCGCATGTCGCTCCGCGCGATCCATATCCGGCCCGAGCTGCTGGAAAAGGACCGACGCTGAACGCCGTCGTCGAAAAGCGGTTGCTCCAGGCGGTGGTGGCGATCGCCTGCCTGGTGCCGCTGATCACAGGCGGGCAGAGCATCCTTCGCGGCCCGGGCTTTCTCGGCCATCCACCGGTGATCCCGACCGATCTCGACAGCCATTTCCGCTATATCTCCGGCATCTTCTTCGCGGTCGGTGTTGCGTTCGCGACCTGCGTGCCGGAAATCGAGAAGAAGGGCCCGCGCTTCCGCCTGCTCGGCGCGCTGGTGATCGCGGGCGGGCTCTCGCGTCTGGTCTCGCTGATCGCGGTCGGCGTGCCGTCGACGGGACACCTGTTCGGGCTGACGATGGAACTCGGCGTCGTACCGCTGCTGCTGCTGTGGCAGGCTGGCCTCGCGAAAAGGTGGGGCGCTCCGGCCTGATCTATCATCCCCGGCAAAGGTCGGGGAAAAAACAAATGAGCCGTTACTGCATCCCCTCCAGCCCCGGCCCCGCATCAGCCACCGGCAGATATCGCGGCGCGACCCGCGCATGGCTCGCCTGCTCATAGGCATAGCCTGCATTCAGCACTGCCTGATCGCCATGGGCCGTCGCGATGAAAGACAGGCCGACCGGCAGCCCCTTCACCAGCCCCATCGGCACGGTCAAGTGCGGATAGCCGGCGATCGCCGGCAGGTCGCTCGCGCTCGGGCCGGTGAAATGATCGCCCGACACGCTGTCGCTCAGCCAGGGCAGGCCATAGGTCGGCTCGACCAGAATCGTCGCGTTCGCCTTTGCCAGCATCGCATCGATCCCCTCGAGCCCGGCCAAACGCAATGATTTCGCGCGCGCGCCGAGATATTCGGCATCGGCGAGGCCCCGCGTCTTCGCCGCGTCGAGGAAGAGCTCTTGCCCGAAGAACGGCATCTCGGCCGCCCTGTTCGCCTCGTTGAACGCAATCACCTGATCGAGCGTCCGCGTCGTCACCGCCTTTGGCGTCGTCACGAGATAGGCGTCGAGGTCAGCCTTCAGCTCGACCTTCAGCACCTCGAATTCAGCTTCCCCCATGCCGTCGAGCTTCGGCTTCTCGACATCGACCAGCACAGCGCCGGCCGCCTTCAATATCGCGAGCGCCGCCTCGAACGTCGCCTTCAGCGGCGCCGACATGTCGGGCCGCAGCACCGCAACGCGCAGCCCCTTCAGCGAGTCCGCCGACAGGCCAGCGGCGAAATCGCGCTTGTACTTCGCCGCGTCCTTCGTCGCGGCATCCGCTGGATCCGACGCGACCATGGCCGAAAACAGGATCGCGACATCCTTCACGGACCGCCCCATCGGCCCCGGCGTATCCTGGCTGTGGCTGATCGGCACGACATGAGTGCGGCTGACCATGCCGATCGTCGGCTTGAGCCCGACCAGCCCGTTCATCGCGGACGGGCAGACCACCGACCCGTCAGTCTCGGTGCCGATCGCCACCGCCGCGAAATTCGCCGCGATCGCCGCGCCCGACCCGCTGGACGAGCCGCAGGAGCTCCGGTCGAGCGCATAGGGATTGCGCACCAGGCCGCCGACCGCGCTCCACCCGCTTATCGATCTGGTCGAGCGGATGTTCGCCCATTCCGAGAGGTTGGTCTTGCCGAGGATCACCGCCCCGCCCTTGCGCAGTTCAGCCACCACCGGCGCGTCGCGGCCGGTGACATTGTCCTTCAGCGCCAGGCTGCCGGCGGTGGTGGCGATCGGATCGCTGGTCTCGATATTGTCCTTGATCAGGACCGGAATGCCATCGAGTGGGCCGAGCAGCCGGCCGGCCTTGCGCCGGGCGTCGCTTGCCCGCGCCTGGGCGATCGCATCGGGGTTGACCGCGATGACCGCGCGCAGCGCCGGTCCGCGTCGATCCATCGTCCGAATGCGGGCGAGATACGCGCCCGTGATGGCTTCGCTCGACCTGCCCGGCCCACCGCTCGCCATCGCGGCCTGGAGCTGGTCGATCGACTGTTCCCCGAAAGTCGATTTGACGCGTGCCGGGGATGCGAGCGCGACACTCGACAACAAGGCGGCCGACAACGAAACGACAGCGAAGACGCGCATCGAATTCCCCTTTTCCGGACGACCAGAGACCTGACCGCACCAGCCCGAACATGCGGCAGCGCTTCTCGCGGAACAAGCCGGCGGAGCGGCGCAAGCGCGCTTACTCGCCGAACAGGTCGCGCTGTCCCTTTTCCAGCTCCTCGGCATAGCGCCGCCGCACGAACTTCTCCGACAGCACGCCCAGCACGGCCCCGTCGGGACCCGTCACGGCAAGCTCGTCGACCTGATCAGCATCGAACCGCGCCATGATCGCCACGATGTCAGCATCGGGCGCGAGTGGGGCTGACGGGACCGGCACCAGCGACGCCACCGGCGCGCGCTCGTCCACGCCATCGGCATAGGCAATGGCCGGCACGACGATCCCGGCATAGCCGCCGTCCGGCCCGACCAGCACGGCCCGGCTGGCAGATCCCAGCGGGAAGCGCCGACGAAATTCGGCGACGCTGATATCGGCCGGCGTCGCCTGCGTCTCCCGCCGCATCATCCGCCCTGCGGTGAGTGTCCTGACCCAACCCACGTCGCGGGCACTCTTGATCGTTTCGCCGCGCAGATGGAGCCGCCAGGTGGAGAAGGAATAGCCGAAGCGTGCCCGCACGATCGTGCTCGCGACGAGCGACGCGGCGACCACCGCGCCGGTCAGGAAAAAGTCGTGGGTCGCCTCAAGCACGAGCATCGCGACCGTCATCGGCCCGCCGACCACCGCAACCGCCAGCGCTGCCATGCCGACGACCGCCGCATCGTCCTGGACCAGGAGCGGGTGTCCGGCGACCTGCCCGAGCAGGCCGGCGAACAGATGGCCGACCAGGGTGCCGATGAACAGCGAGGCGAAGAACAGGCCGCCGCGAAAGCCGAAGCCGAGCGACACGATCGAGGCGAGGCATTTCGCGGCCAGCACCAGCGCGATCAGCGACAAAGGGAAACCGATCGCCAGATCGAGGTGCAGCGCACCATGTCCCGACGACAATACCTGCGGCGACACCATCGCGATCGGGATCAGCAACGCCCCGCCGATCGCCGGCCGGATATGGCCCGGCAGCCGCAGCGCGCGCGTACCCGCCTCGACGAGCGCGACAGCGCGCATCAGCCCGATGCCGAGCACGGCACACAACGCGCCGAGCAGCGCGTAGAGAAGGTAATCGACCGTCGGGACGGAAACATGCGTGGTGGTCGAGACGATATAGGGCGCGATGCCCACCGCCTGCGACAGGCTCGCGCCGGCCAGCGCCGCCGCCGCGACCGGCGCGATGGCCGATGGCGTATAGGCACCGATGACGATCTCGAACGCGTAGAAGGCACCAGCCAGCGGCGCGCCGAACGCCGCGGCGATCCCGGCGCCCGCTCCGGCGCCCACCAGCGTACGCAGATCGGCGCGGCGCAACCTCAGCGCCCCGCCCGCCACCGATCCCACCGCGCCGCCAAGCTGGGCATAGCCAGCCTCAAGCCCGACCGACGCGCCGAAGCCGTTGGAGATCACCGTCTGGCCGGAAATGACCAGGCTGTCGGCCATCGACATATGGCCGCCGTGAAGCGCATTCGCCTCGACCGCGTCGACCATCGCCCGCTTCCGGGCGCGGGTGAGCCAAGTGAACCCGGCCAGCACCAGGCCACCGAGCGGCAGCATCAGCAATTGCAGCGGACTAAGGGAGGTCAGGCTGCTCAGGCTCGTCATCGTCGGCAGCCGGAACAGCAGGTGCTGCAACGTCCGCGCGATGCCACCGAGGATGACGGTAAGAAGCCCGGCCGCGCCGCCGGCGGCGATGGCAAGCACGATGAACCAGGCTTCGCTCGACCGGAATCTCCGGCGCAGACGCGCGAACCAGGTCAGCGCGATCAGACGGGGATGAAGCGACATCGCGCATAGCCTTGCGCCCGGTTCGACCCGCGAACAAGCGCCGATGGCAGAAGAATTCAGACCCCGGATATGAAAAGAGGCTGCCGGGCCCGCAGACCCGGCAACCTCCTGACATGGTCAGCGGCCGGATGTTCCAGCCCGGGAGACCATGCGAACCGCAGCTTCGATAGACGGCAGCGTTGATTGGAGGAAGATACCCCCCGCCGTCATCCCGATAAAGCTAGCGGTGCGTCCCCCGAACGAACTGAACCGACCCCATTGCTGAACCATGAGACATCGGATCACCTCCTTTCGCTTGTTAAAACGCCGTACCCAGGACTGGGCACGACTCCTGTTTGAATCATCCGAATCGCATAAACAAGTCTTGTAATGTTTTGCGTTTTCGACGATTCTCCTCCGTCTGCGTCGGGCACCCGCCGGGCCTTTGCCAAAGGCGACGCGCAGCCTCTCCCCAGCCGCCCGGTCAATGCCGCTTGAAATACTGGACCTCGCGCTCATGCTTCTCCGCCGCGGCGCGGCTGTCGAAGGTACCGAGGTTGCGGCGCTTGCGGGTATCGGGATCGACCTTGCGCAATAAAGCCGATACTCGCCCGATTTAAGCTTGCGGATCATGGCATTCTCCTCGCGGCGAAAAACGCGCGAGGCGCAGGGTTTATCCCCTTCAGCGCCGGCAATCCTCGGTCACGCGCTCGATCTCGGCCCAGGCGGGTATCACGAGCGTCGAAGAACCGGCCTGTTCCACCACGAAACGGCCGCGGCTGAAGCCGATCGCGTCGAGCAGTCCATCGCGCGGCTGGATCGCGACCGCCACATAGGGCGGCGTGCCGCCGGTCGGCGCGGCGGACAGCGTGCGCAACAGGGTCGAGGTGCGGATCGTCATCGCCACCGGCCCGGCGGCAAAGCCCTGGCGCGACAGATAAAGGGCGTTCGCCGCCCGGTCGCAGCGCAGCGTCAACAACGCATCAGCGCCGGGAACGCCGAACAGCGCGATCGAGCCGCGACCGTCCTGCCGATAGACCCAGTCGCCCGGCGTCATCGGCCAGTCGCGCCAGTCCTTGCCGACCGGCGTCGCGGTCGGCCTGGGAGCCGGCGGCGGCGGAGTATGGACGGGGGTCGGAACCAGCCTCGGCACAGGCCTGGGCGGCGCGGTCGGCCCGACGCAACTGGCCAGGGCGATCATTACGGCGAGAAGCGGAAGCAGACGCATCGCCATCTCTATGCGCGAAGCAGCCATGCGGCTCAACCGCCCGTCTTGCGCGCGCGCGAGATTTCGCCTTTGTTACAGTCGGGTCGTGCAAGGACACGGATGGGGAGAGACAGCACATGGCGATCGATGCCAAGCGACTGAAATCAATCGTTGGCGGATCGGCTGGCAATCTGGTCGAATGGTATGACTGGTACGCCTATTCCTCACTGTCGCTCTATTTCGCCGCGACCTTCTTTCCCAAGGGCAACCTGACGGCGCAGCTGATGGGCACCGGCGCGATCTTCGCGGTCGGATTCGTGATGCGCCCGATCGGCGCCTATTGGATGGGCCGCTATGCCGACACGCACGGCCGCAAGGCGGGGCTGGCGCTCTCGGTCGGGTTGATGTGCCTCGGCTCGCTGATGATCGCGCTGGTGCCGGGCTATGCCGTGATCGGCGTCGCCGCGCCGATCATCCTGGTGCTTGCCCGCATGATCCAGGGCCTGTCGGTCGGCGGCGAATATGGCGCGAGCGCGACCTACCTCTCCGAAATGGCGACCCGCGACCGGCGCGGCTTCTGGTCGAGCTTCCAATATGTCACGCTGATCGGCGGACAGCTTACCGCGCTCGCCGTCACGCTCCTGCTCCAGGCCTGGCTGAGCAAGACGGAGCTGTCGTCCTGGGGCTGGCGCCTGGCCTTCGCGTTCGGCGCGGTGCTGGCGCTGATCGTCTATGTCCTGCGCCGCCGGCTGGCCGAGACCGCCTCGTTCGAGAACCAGTCAGCCGACCGGCCCAAATCCAGCCTCGCCGCCTTGTGGAAGGCACATCCGCGCGAATTCCTGCTGGTCATGATCATCAGCGCGGGGGGAAGCTGCACCTTCTACACCTACACCACCTATCTGCAGAAGTTCCTGGTGAACACGAGCGGCTTCGAAATCCAGACCGCGACCCAGGTGATGACCGCCGCGCTGATCGTCTACATGATCGCGCAGCCGGTGTTCGGCATGCTCGCCGACACGTTCGGGCGCAGGCCGATGCTGCTGCTGTTCGGCATCGGCGGCATGATCGTCACGGTGCCCGTATTCAGCGCGCTGGCGGTGGCGCACGATCCGCTGGTCGCCTTCGCCATCATCCTGGTGCCGCTGATGCTGCTGTCAGCCTATACCTCGATCAGCGCCCTGGTGAAGGCCGAGCTGTTCCCGGCGCATATCCGCGCGCTGGGCGTCGCCTTTCCCTATGCGATCGGCAATGCCGCGTTCGGCGGCACGGCCGAATATGTCGCGCTCTGGTTCAAGAACGCCAGTATCGAGGCAGCCTTCTACTGGTACGTCACCGCGATCCTCGCCTGCGCGACAATCGCATTTCTTATGCTGCCGGAAACGAAGCGTACGAGTTTGATCCTCGAGGATTGACCGATTTGGAGGAAAGACCATGTCCAAGAACCAGCCCCCCATTCAACTGCTCGCCCATTCGAGCGAAGCCGATGCGATCAAGGTAAAGACCCGCGAGGGGGAGAAGGTCGGCTCAGTCCAGGAATTCCTGATCAACAAGCGGACCGGCCAGACCGCCTATGTCGTCCTGACGATCGGCGGATTCCTCGGCATGGGCAAGGCCTTCTATCCCCTGCCCTTCAGCCTGCTCGCCTATGATCCGTCCGCTGACCTCTACATCGTGCGGATCGAGCGCAGCGTGCTCGAAGGCGGGCCGAGCTGGGCGAACAATGCGCCGCTGTTCGACCAGGCCTATGCCAATCGCGTGGCCAGCTATTACGGTGCCGCGCTGGAGGACCTGTCGCTTGGCTGATCGGG
The DNA here is from genome assembly GCF_028473665.1 of Sphingomonas sp. QA11. GTDB lineage: Bacteria > Pseudomonadota > Alphaproteobacteria > Sphingomonadales > Sphingomonadaceae > Sphingomonas > Sphingomonas phytovorans. The sequence goes on from NZ_CP098774.1 coordinate 3,083,153, forward strand.
CCTGTCCACAGGCCGGGGCACGAGCGCCGGGGCCGGCCGGAACAGCCGATCCGGCATGAGCGCGTGGAAATATGACACTGATGCGATGCCGTCATCTGAGGAAACCGGAATTGGTGACGTCCTAGAGGTGAGGCCGATGCGATTGCGGGCGCCCAGCACCCCATCGCGCAGAACCGGGCGGCCGGCAGAAAGGACAACCATTTGAGTATTCCGGCTTTTACCACCGCGTTGCTGCTGGCCAATGCATCGGCAGGCATGGGTGACACCCAGCCGGCCACACCTGCCATGGTCCAGTTCGCTCCCGCGACGAGCGGCCAGGAAGTAGCTCAGCCGGCGATGCCACCAGTCGCGGTGGAACCGACCCCCGGCGTTCGGCCGCCACCGGCCGAACCGGCCGCCGTGGTGCCCGCTTCCGCCGCGGACCAGAATGATATCATCGTGACGGCGCGTCCGCGCTCGACCCCGGGCGATCCTCTCGGCGCGGTCAACGCCCAGTCCTTCGAGGTCACCCAGTCAGTCGACAAGGCGTTCGTCGGCCCGGTCGCGCTCGCCTACAAGAAGAACATCCCCGGACCGATCCGCAGCGGCCTGCGCAATTTCCTCGGCAATCTGCGCGAGCCAGTCGTCTTCCTGAACTTCCTGGTGCAGTTAAAACCCGGCAAGGCGGGGGAAACACTCGGCCGTTTCGCGGTCAATTCCACGATCGGCGGCGCCGGCCTGTTCGATGTCGCGAAGAAGCGCCCCTTCAACCTGCCGCGCCGCCCGAACGGCTTCGCCGACACTCTCGGCTATTACGGGGTGAAACCCGGGCCTTTCCTGTTCCTGCCGCTGATCGGACCGACCACCTTACGCGATCTCGTGGGCGGTGGCGTGGATAGCCTGGTACTGCCGATGTCTTTCGGCACGCCGTTCAACAAGCTCTACTTCACTGTTCCACGCGGTGTCATCAGCGCGATCGACTATCGCGCCGAGTTCGACGAGAAGCTCAACGAGCTGCGCGAAAATAGCGGCGATCCCTATACCGCCGCCCGCACCTTCTATCTGCAGAGGCGCCAGGCCGAGATCGACGGGCTGCGCGGCAAGCGCCACAAGAGCACCGTTCCAGCGCCCGAGCTTACCAACCCAACGCTGCGGACCTCGGCGCCGGAGCCTCGCGAAAGCGAAGGCAGCGCGGCTCCCCGCACGAGCCCGACTGAGACTGCCCCGGCACCCCGGGAATAGCCGGGGCGGCCGGGCTCAGGAGCGGCGCCCGCTCCCTCCCATGCGCATCTTCTGGCTCTTGCCGTAGCGGGTCTTGCGGGTGCCGGGCTTGCCTTCGTTCGAGCGGCCCATCACCGGCGCGCGATGCTCGTCCGCCGGGAGCCCGAGTTCTTCCGCCTCGAGCGACCGAATCTCGTCGCGCAGGCGGCCGGCCTCCTCGAATTCGAGATCGGCTGCGGCAGCGCGCATCTTCTTCTCAAGCTCCTCGATATAGGCGCGCAGATTGTGGCCGACCATGTGCGGCCGATCGTCGCCGATCTCGACCGTCACCTGGTCACGGCTCGACACGTCCTGGATGATGTCGCCGATATTGCGGCGGATCGTCTGCGGCGTAATGCCATGCTCGGCATTATAGGCGAGCTGCTTCTCCCGCCGCCGGGCCGTCTCGTTCATCGCGCGCTCCATCGAGCCCGTGATGCGATCGGCATAGAGGATCACCCGCCCGTCGACGTTACGCGCGGCGCGACCGATGGTCTGGATCAGCGACGTCTCGGAACGGAGGAACCCTTCCTTGTCGGCGTCGAGGATCGCGACCAGCCCGCATTCGGGAATATCGAGCCCCTCGCGCAGCAGGTTGATGCCGACCAGAACGTCGTACACGCCCAGCCGCAGGTCGCGGATCAGCTCGATGCGCTCAAGCGTCTCGACGTCCGAATGCATGTAGCGGACCTTGATCCCAGCCTCGTGCATGAACTCGGTCAAATCCTCCGCCATGCGCTTGGTCAGCGTCGTCACGAGGGTGCGGTACCCGGCCTCCGCTGTCTTCTTCGCCTCGACGATCAGGTCCTGCACCTGTTCCTCGACTGGCTTGATCTCGATCGGCGGATCGATGAGCCCGGTGGGCCGGATCACCTGCTCGGCGAAGACGCCACCGGTCTGCTCCATCTCCCACCCGCCCGGCGTCGCCGAGACATAGGTGGTTTGCGGGCGCATCGCCTCCCATTCGTTGAAACGAAGCGGCCGGTTGTCGATCGCCGACGGCAGGCGGAAGCCATATTCGGCGAGCGTCAGCTTGCGCCGATGGTCGCCCCGCGACATGCCGTTGATCTGCCCGATCGTGACATGGCTTTCGTCGATGAACAGCAGGGCATTGTCGGGCAGGTACTCGAACAAGGTGGGCGGCGGCTCGCCCGGCATGCGGCCCGTGAGGAAGCGCGAGTAATTCTCGATGCCAGCACAAGACCCGGTCGCGGCGATCATCTCAAGGTCGAAGTTCGTGCGCTGCTCGAGCCGCTGCGCCTCGAGCAACTTTCCTTCAGGCACCAATTCCTTCAGCCGCTCGGTCAATTCATGCCTGATGGCCTCCATCGCCTGTTTCAGCGTCGGCCCCGGCGTGACATAATGGCTGTTCGCATAGACACGGACATAGTCGAGGCTGGCGACTTTCTTGCCGGTCAGCGGATCGAACTCGACGATCTCCTCGATATCGTCGCCGAAAAAGGAGACGCGCCAGGCGGTATCCTCATAATGCGACGGGAAGATTTCCAGCGTGTCGCCCTTCACCCGGAAATTGCCGCGCTGGAACGCCGCGTCGTTGCGCTTGTATTGAAGCGACACGAGCTTGCGCACGATCTCGCGCTGGTCGACCGTCTGGCCCTTCTTCAGGTCGAAGATCATCGCCGAATAGGTCTCGACCGATCCGATGCCGTAGAGGCACGAGACCGAGGCCACGATGATCACATCGTCGCGTTCGAGCAGCGCGCGCGTCGCCGAATGCCGCATCCGGTCGATCGACTCGTTTACCGAGCTTTCCTTCTCGATGTACGTGTCGGACCGGGGCACATAGGCCTCGGGCTGATAATAATCGTAATAGCTGACGAAATATTCGACCGCATTCTCGGGGAAGAAGCTCTTGAACTCCCCATAGAGTTGCGCCGCGAGGATCTTGTTCGGCGCCAGCACCAGCGCCGGGCGCTGCACCGCCTCGATCACCTTGGCCATGGTGAAGGTCTTGCCCGAACCGGTCACGCCGAGCAGCACCTGGTCGCGCTCGCCCGCCTCGGTCTGCTCGACCAGTTCCGCGATCGCCGTCGGCTGATCCCCCGACGGCGTATAGTCCGAGACGAGCTTGAACTTCCTGCCGCCCTCAGCCTTGGGCGGTCGCGCTGGGCGATGCGGGACGAAGTTGGTGCCCGTTTCGGGCTCTTCGAGACTGGTGCGAATCTGGATTGCCATAGTCGCGGAATATGGGGAGGAAGACGCCAGCCCGCAACGAACGGGAACGGTCGCGTGTCACTTCCGCATCGGAGCATAAGGCGATGAACGGGTTTCGTGCCGCCGCAGGAAGCTTGCCGGTCGGGCGAGCAAGGACACGTGCCGATATACCGGCTTCAACGTGAACGGCGGGCACATCTGCACCTTCGCCGGTGGTGCCATGACGGTGACATCGAACGGCAGCTATACGGCCGCCGCGCTCGATCTCGATGATACGAGGCAGAATGCGGATGACGACGAGGACACATATGATAGGCCCGCGCATCAGGTCGCGCTGACCGTGACGTGACATGAACGATCCAAGAGGGGAATAACGATGCGAATCCAGATTCTGCTGGCCGGCGTCGCGGTATCGCTCGCGGCGTGCGGCCAGCCCGCGCCGGACGCGAAGACGGCTACCGCGGCCAACACTGCCACGCCCGCCACGCCGGTGGCCATGAAGGTGCCCCCGCGCATTCCAGGCGAATGGGAATATGTCACGAAGGTGGAGCTTCTCGACGTGCGGGGCGGCCCGCCCGGCCTGGCCGCGCAGATGCGGAAATCGTCGCCGGCCACCACACGCCGCGAGTGCATGAGCAAGGAGCAGGCCGAGGAGGATATCAGCAAGGCCGTGCAGAAGGACCAGGGCGGCTGCCGCTTCGAGCGGGTCGAGACCGTCGCCGGCAGCATCGCCGGCACCGCGATCTGTAGCAATGGCGGCATGGAAGCCACCGGCAAGATGAACGGTACGGTGAAGCCCACCGCGATCGACATGATCGTCGACATGACGATGAAGCTGCCCAGCCCCGGCACGGCGGCGCCCGCCGAGATGAAGATGCGGATGACGATGGCCGGCAAGCGGGTCGGCGACTGCCCGAAATAAGCACCAAGGGAGAAAGCAGATGACCGGTTACGTGACGATCGGCACCAATGATGTCCCGCGGGCCCAGGCCTTTTACGATGCGTTGCTGGGCACGATCGGCGCAAAGCGGCTGATGGAGGTTCCGGAGCATGGCGGCTTCACCTTTTACGGGACCGGCATGGGATCGCCCGTGATCGTCATCACCAACCCGTTCGACGGCGGCAAGGCGAGCGTCGGCAACGGAACGATGATCGCGATCCCGATGGACGAGCGCGCCAAGGTCGACTCATTCCACGCCAGGGCGATGGAACTGGGGGCATCGGACGAAGGCGCACCCGGACTCCGCAGCGACGAGGGCCCGCGCGCCTTTTACGGCGCCTATTTTCGGGATCTCGACGGAAACAAGATCTGCGCCTTCCGGATGGGCGGAGCGTGATTGAGCTTTCCCTCCCGCCCGCCGGGAGGGGAGCTCAATAGATCCGCCGATAGGCCACGCGCCACATCACCAGCCCGATCAGGGCGGAAAGTCCGGCCAGGATCACGCTCGTCGCGACGGCGCTGATCCAGCGGAACATCAGCGTGCGCGAATCGGTCGGCGGCATCGCGAAGAGACCGAAGCCATAGGTCTGGCCGCCGAGGAACAGGGCAAAGCCTGAGATCGCCCCGATCAGCGCCGCGGTACCCGGACCACGTCGCTGCAACGCATGCGCGACCAGCCACAACGGCCCGGCGACCGCCACCACGGTCATCGCAGTGATCACCGCGCCGACGACGAAGCCGACCGCGATTCCCAAAAGCGACGGCGCTCCGCCGATCGCGACGAGGATGCTGGCGACAATGCCGCCCACGAGCCCGCCAGCGCCGAGCGCGAGACCGGCGCGATCCAATGTCGTGTCATATCCGCGCAGCGCGACCCGCTCGGCCAATGTCCCTACTCCCCCGGTGGGGCTCCATATCACCGCCGCGCGCCGCGCCCAAGCCCATCCGTTGCGGTTGATCGGGGCTGGTACGGCATCAGTTTAACCCTGATGCAATGCTTCGCGTCCATCCTGCCGGATGCGAAGGGGGAAACGTCATGCGCTCATGGCTCGCCGCGATTGCGCTCACGCTGCTTGGCGGCTGCACCCCGCCCGACGACCCCGACAACATCCCCGAGCGCGGCCATTGGGAATCGAGCGTGAGGCTGGTTGCCCTGACGATCGACGATCGCGCGGTGACTCGCGAAGAAGTGCCCTTCGCCATGCCACCGGACAAGAGAGAGGACAGGGGCTGTGTCGAACCCAGGCTGAGAACGATGGAAGAGGCCAACGCCACCATCGCCAATCTGAGCAAGGTCGATTGCCGGTTCGAATCACTCAACCTCGACGGAAACGCAATCGCGGGCGGCGGGCGATGCGCGCCGCAGGCAAAGGCCGGTGTTTCGGTCGGCGCGACCTTCACCGTGAACGGCGACGAGGCCCCTGACCGAATCCACTCCCTGCTTGAATTGAATGCCTATGCCCATTTGCAGGACGGACAGACGGTACGAGTCCACACCGCTTATGTCATCGACTGGAAACGCCTCTCCGCCTGTAGCCGGTGACGATCAGCGCAGCGCCCTGACCGCCGCCGTATCGAGGCAGCGCATCATATCGGCGCGCGTCACCACCGTCCGGGCAGCAGGCGACGCATAAGGCGGGACCATTGTCGGCTGGCCGAGCGCCACCGTATCGAACCCGCGCAGCCCGGCACATTTCTCCGCCGCCGCGAGCAGCTTGGGTGGCGTATCATAGGCTTCGTACGAGAGACGGAACGTACCCCAGTGAATTCCGATGCCGGTCGATGCGCCGAGACGGCGATAGACCTCCACCGCGTCGATCGGCCCGACATGGCTGCCCGAAGCCATCTGCCCGGCCTCGAAGCGAAAGGCCCCGATCGGGATCAGCGCCAGTCGGACCGGCCCCAGCGCCCGCGCCTCGTCCGGCCATTTCAGGTCGCCCGGCCCGGTATCTCCGGCGAAGAAGACATTCCCGCCCGGCAGCCTGACGACGAAGCTCGACCAGAGCGCCCGATTGCGATCGGTGAACCAGCGACTGTCCCAATGATGGTTGCGGGTGACGACCACGTCGACACCCGGCTTCACCGCGACCTTGCCGCCCCAGTCGCGCGCGATCGACGGCACGCCGGCCTGGCGGATGACGCTGTCGTTGCCGAGCGCGGTGACGATACGCGGACGGTCGCGATCCCACAGGCGCTTCAGGCTCGCCAGATCGAGATGGTCGTAGTGATTGTGGCTGACCAGCACGAGATCGATCTTCGGTAGATCGTCGAAGGCGATACCCGGTTCAGCGACCCGCTTCGGTCCGATACCGAGCGGCCCGGAACGCTCGGCCCATATCGGATCGGTCAGGATGTTGAGGCCCTGGGTCTGGATCAGCACCGTCGCATGACCGATCCAGGTCACGGTCATCGCCTCGCCGGCAACCCGCGCCGGGATCGCCGCTTGGCGGACGGCGACATGCCTGGGCCAGGCCGGGCGGCCGTCACTGCCCGTAAGGTAGCGCGCGAAGAATCCCGCCCGGCTGCCGCCCGCCGGCACGCGGATGGTATCCTCGTCGCCGTCCGGGTTGAAGAAGCGCTGCCCGTCGAAATGGCTTGAGACAGGCCCGCGATAATAGATTCGGTCGAGGAAACGGGGAACGATGGTGAAGGCCAGGCAGATCGCCACCGTTCCGAACAGCAGCATGGTCATCAGCCAGCGACCCATGCGCGCCAAACCTCTCAGCGAATCCATCTCCGGCCCGTCCCATAACCATTGCCAGCCCGCAAGCATGTTGGGGCGCGATTGTGGGCCGCGTGGAGCGCCCCGCTTCTCTCCTCGTGCACAGTTCCCCGCAGGTCGCGAAAGGCTAGACCGTCTCCACCCGTACCAGCAGCCACCCGCACAGCCCCGCGCCCACCGCCATCGCCGCCGCCATGATCGCCGCGCCGTGAAAAGCATCGAGCGACACCCCGCGCCCGTCGCCGGTCAGCACCAGCCCGATCAGCGCCACCGCGATCATCCCGCCGATCCGCGCGGTCGCGTTGTTGACGCCTGAAGCGGCGCCGGTGTGTCGATGGTCGACAGCCGCCATCACCGTCGTGGTCAGCGGCGCGACCGCTGTCGTCATGCCGATCCCGATCAGCAGCATGCCCGGCAATACGTGCCGCGCATAGTCTATCCCCTCGCCCGGCATCGCCGCGAACAGCGCGAAGCCGGCGCCCGTCACCATCGGCCCGATCGCGAGCAGCGGCCGGGCGCCGATCTTCGCCGCGAGAGCCCCCACGCTTCGCGAGCCGAGCCCCATGATCAGCGGCAGGGGCAGTACCGCCGAGCCCGCCGCCGCCGCGCTCCAGCCGCGCGCGATCAGCAGATAGGGCAACAGCAGCAGCGCGCCCGACAGGGCAGCGTAGAGCAGGAAGGTCAGCAGGGTCAGGCCAGTGAAGGTGCGCGTCCCGAACAAGGCAAGCGGTACCATCGCCCTGTCGCCCAGCCGCGCCTCAAGCGAGACGAACGCCACCAGCGCGATCGTGCCGCCGCCGATCATCGCCGCGCCGATACCGCGCTGGTGCGCCGTCATCAGGGTCAGACCCCAGACAAGCAGGCCGAGCCCGACGGTCGCAAGCATGGCCCCGAACCAGTCGGGCGGGCTTGCGTCCTCGTCATAGCCGCCCGGCACATAGCGCCAGCCCATGGCGAACGCCGCCACCGCGATGGGCAGGATCAACGCGAAGATCGATCGCCAGCCGACATGATCGACCAGCCAGCCGCCAAGCACCGGGCCGATCGCGCCCCCGATCGCACCCGCCGCCGCCCAGGTGCCGATCGCCCTGGCCCGTGCCGCGCCCTCGAAATCAGCGCCGAGGATCGCAAGGCTCGCCGGGACAAGCAGCGCAGCCCCGACACCCTGGCCGATCCGCGCGGCGATCAGCCAGCCCAGCGTCGGCGCGACCATGCAGGCAAGCGTGGTAGCGGCGAATGCCAGGAGCCCCCAGAGGAAGGTCAGCTTGCGCCCGACCCGGTCGGCCAGCGCCCCGCCGATCAGTACCAGCGCCGACAGGGGCAGCATGAAGCCGTTGACGATCCACTGAACGCCGGTGCTGTCGGCGCCCAGGCCCCGTGCCATCGCCGGCAGCGCGACATTGACCACGGATCCATCGATCATCGCGACGCTCGATCCGAGCACGGTCGCGATCAGCGCGCCGGTGCTCCCCGTCTTGCGGCCAGCACCTGCCATCCTGTCAGTTCCCGGCTCTCATGCGGTCATCGTCCCTAACGCGTTCCGGCCAGCGCGAGGATCACCCCCGTCACCACCAGGATCAGGCCAAGCCCCTCGCTGCGCACCATGCGCTCGCCGAGATAGAAACGCGAGAAGGCGAAGGTGAAAGCGACCTCGACCTGCCCGACGATCCGTACGAGCGCGACAGGCGCGGTGGCGAAGCCGGTGAACCAGCAAGCCGATCCGATCGAGGAGAGCAGCCCGACCTGGCCAGCAACCCGCCAGTTGGCAAACACCGCACGCACCTGGTCACGCTCGCGCAGGAACAGGTAGCAGCCCTGCATCGCCACCTGCAGGCATATCGTCGTCGCCAGCACGATCAGCGCTGCCCGGATCGGGTCCGGCGTCACCACTTCCTGAGTCGCCCGGCGAATGCCAATCGCGGTCAGCGCGAAGAAGAAGCCCGAGGCAATGCCGCAAAGCGCGGCCGGCTGGCCCAGCGCGCGCACGAAATCCATCGGCCCCATGCGCTTGCCGCCGGTCGACAGCACCATCACGCCAAGGACACCGCAGCCGATGCCGGCCAAGCTTAACGGGCTCAGCCGTTCGCCGAGCAGCAGGAAGGACAGGATCGCGCCCTGCACCGCCTCGGTCTTCGAATAGGCAGTGCCGACCACGAAATTGCGGTGGGAAAAGGCCATGATCAGCAGGTTCGTCGCGACGATCTGGGCCAGCCCGCCCGCGGCGCAGAACAGCAGAAACCAGCGGCCGAGCACGGGGAAACCGCCCGATGCGAAGAACTCCTCATAGCCTACAACCAGCAGGATCGCGAAAGGCAGGCCATAGAGATAGCGCACCAGGCCTGCGGCGTTGACAGACATGCTGTAGCTTACGCGTTTCTGCACCGCCGTGCGCCACGCCTGCACCGCGCCCGCGACGATCGTCGCGGGCAACCAGATAGGAGAAGTGATCACGTTTCTATTCCTCCCCATGCTTTGCATGGGGAGGGGGACCAAGCGCCCGACCGGATGCTGGCGCCGAAACTTAAACCCGCCCGGCTTCCCGCGCCGCCATTGCCACAAACGTACCTCCGGCGCGGTCATGACGCGTCGCAATTTCCTCGCACATTCCACTATCCTAGGGCTGGCTCGCATTTCCCCTCCACCAGCCCAGGGCTGGTCCCCCTCCCCATCTGCGATGGGGAGGAATAGCTTCGTCTCTGTCCGTCGGCCACGTCGCCACCGTCGTCGCCAGAAAGGCAAGGATCGCTGTCTCGTCCTTACTGGAAGCTGCTCTGGATGTTCGGCCGGAAATAGAACAACGTCATGGTCAGTTCCGAACCTGCGCCTGTCACGCCCCTCACGGGTTTCGCGGTCCGATCGCCCAGCACATCCTTCAGCTTCCTGGCGATCGCGTCGGGCGCGAGCGGCGAGGTAAGGACGATGCGCCGGGCCATGAGTCAGACACCCGCCAGCAGCTTCTCCCGCGCGATCTTCTCGCGCCAGACGAGCGGCGCGAGCTGGTGGACATTCTGCCCCTCGCTGTCGACCGCCACCGTCACCGGGAAATCGCTGACCTCGAATTCGTAGATCGCCTCCATGCCGAGATCTTCGAAGCCGACAACCTTCGATCCCTTGATCGCCCGCGCGACGAGATAGGCCGCGCCGCCAACCGCCATCATATAGGCCGATCTGTGATCACGGATCGCCTCGGTCGCCGCGGGACCGCGCTCGGCCTTGCCGACCATCGCCAGCAGCCCCTGCTCAAGCATCATGCGGGTGAACTTGTCCATCCGCGTCGCGGTCGTGGGGCCTGCCGGACCCACCACCTCTTCCCCGACCGGATCGACCGGACCGACATAATAGATCACGCGGCCCTTGAACTCGACCGGCAGCTCCTCGCCCGCGTCGAGCATGTCCTTGATTCGCTTGTGCGCCGCATCGCGCCCGGTGAGCATCTTGCCGTTGAGCAGCAGCCGGTCGCCATGTTTCCAGCTCTGCACCACCTCCGGCGTGAGCGTGTCGAGATCGACCCGGATCGCTGCCTGGTCGGGCTTCCAGTCGACATCGGGCCATTCGTCCAGCTTCGGCGCTTCCAGATAGACCGGGCCCGATCCATCAAGCGTGAAATGCGCATGACGGGTCGCCGCGCAATTGGGAATCATCGCCACCGGCTTGGATGCTGCATGGGTCGGCCAGTCGAAAATCTTCACGTCGAGGATCGTCGAAAGGCCGCCAAGCCCCTGAGCGCCGATGCCAAGCGCGTTGACCGCATCGAAGATCTGGATGCGGAGCGTCTCGATATCGTTGCGCGGACCGCGCTGCTTGAGCTGCGCCATGTCGATCGAGCCCATCAGGCTTTCCTTGGCGAGCAGCATCGCCTTCTCAGCCGTGCCGCCGATCCCGATGCCCAGCATGCCCGGCGGGCACCAGCCGGCGCCCATTTGCGGGATCATCTCAAGGACCCAGTCGAGGATCGAATCGCTCGGGTTCATCATCTTGAACTTGGACTTGTTCTCGGACCCGCCGCCCTTGGCCGCGACATCCACCGAGACTTTCGACCCCGGCACCATCTCGACGTGAAGCACGCTCGGCGTGTTGTCCTTCGTGTTGCGGCGAGTGAAAGCCGGATCGGCCAGGATCGAGGCGCGCAGCTTGTTCTCCGGATGGAGATAGGCGCGGCGCACGCCCTCATCGATCACTTCCTGCAAGGAGCGGACGCTCTCCAGCCGGCAATCCTGGCCCCATTTCACGAACACGGTGACGATGCCGGTATCCTGGCAGATCGGCCGGTGGCCCTCGGCGCACATGCGGCTGTTGGTCAGGATCTGCGCGATGGCGTCCTTGGCCGCCGGGCTCCGCTCAGCCTCATACGCGACGCCCAGGGCGCGGATATAATCCATCGGGTGGTAATAGCTGATGAACTGCAGCGCGTCGGCCACGCTCTCGATCAGATCGGCTTCGCGGATGATGGTGGTCATGTCGGTTCCGTGAGGTAGTGAATCGGGAATTGAATCGGGGTTGCCTTATGCCGGTGGCGGCGCGCGGCCAAGGGGCGGCGCAACCCTTCCTTCACCATCGCGCGCAAGGATTTTGGCAAGGTTCGCTCACTATAGCCAGACTGGATGCTTGTCGCCTTCCACCCCTTCCGCGCCCTGACCTCAACCGCCGGCGCGTTCCGGGATGATCTTGCGCCCGTTTCGGAAACGTCCGACGCGCATCTGAATGCCCTGCGCGTTCAGGTCGACCAGCTCGCGGCCACCTGGCCTTTCGCGCTGGTGGCGCTCATCGCCGCGCCGGCAATGCTCTGGTACGGGGCGTTCAATCTCGATCGTCTTGACCTGCTATCGGGCATCGAACTGCGCGGCTCGATCGGCGTCGGGCTCGGCATCTTTGCCCTGGCCCTGCTCAAGATCCCCGCTCTCGCCGAGGCATCGCCGCACGCGCATATCCGCGCGATGACGCTGATCGGCGCCGCCATCGCCGTCCTGCTCTTCTCGCTATTGGGCATCAGCGCGAAATTCCCGGCGAGCACCGTCCAGCTTGCGGCCTTCGTCGCGATCTTCGCAACGATCGTCATCCTCGTCGTCGTGCTTCATCCAGTACGGGCTGCGACGATCGGCTTTGCCGCCGCACTGGTCGGGACGATCACGCTTCAGAACGGCTTCGGCATGGCCAGTGGCGTCGCCTTCGCTTTCCTGGTTTGCCTCTCGATCGCCACCTATAGCCTCGCCCGCCATGACCGCTCAGCCGCCGGGAACCGCGGCGCGGCCGAGATCCGGGGCAGGATGGCCACGCGCCTGGTCCATGAATTCGAAAGCCACACGACCGGCTGGTTCTGGCAGACCGACAGCCATGGCCGGCTGATCTATCTTTCCGACAAGGTCGCGCAGGAACTGAACACCAGCGAGACCCCGGCGATCGGCGAGATGCTGACCGCATTGTTCCGCATGGACAGTGCCTCGCCCGAGACCGAGCGGACCCTTGCCTTCCACCTTTCCTCGCGCACGGCCTTTTCCAACTATTCGGTCCGCCCCGCCAGCACCGGCAAGCTGGAGCGCTGGTGGTCGATCTCGGGCAGGCCTACGGTCGACGATCTGGGGCGCTTCCAGGGCTTTATCGGCAGCGGCAGCGACCTGACCGAACGGCGCCGCGCCGATGCGGAAATCACGCGTCTCGCGCTGTTCGACAGCCTGACCGGCCTGGCCAACCGCCAGCGCATGCGGCTGTCGCTCGATCAGATGCTCAACCAGCCGTCGGGCACCTATCGCGCGACCTCGCTGCTGCTGCTCGATCTCGACCGGTTCAAGGCGGTCAACGACACGATGGGCCATCAGTCGGGGGACGCGCTGCTCAAGCAAGTCGGCCAGCGGCTTCAGCGCGCGGTCGGCGAGGCCGGCCTGGTCGGGCGGCTCGGCGGCGACGAGTTCCAGGTCGTGCTGCCGAGCGAGGCCAATCGCGAGCGCCTGGCCGATCTCGGCCGCTCGATCATCGCCGCGCTTTCCCAGCCCTATTTCATCGACGGTTCCTCGGTCACGATCGGCTGCTCGATCGGCATCGCCATCGCGCCGGAGCATGGCCGCGACGCCGAGACGCTGATCCGCAACGCCGACCTCGCGCTCTATGCCGCCAAGGCCGACGGACGCGGCATCCACCGCTTCTTCCGTGAAGAACTGCTGGTCGGCGCGCAGAGCCGCAAGCAGCTTGAGGACGATCTCCGCCACGCGCTCGCGCAGGACCAGTTCCATGTTGCCTATCAGCCGGTGGTCAGCACCAGAACCGAGCGGATCGTCGGCTATGAGGCGCTGATCCGCTGGGATCACCCGACCCGGGGCGCCATCTCCCCAGCCGAGTTCGTGCCGGTCGCCGAGGATTGCGGACTGATCGAGGCGATCGGTGCATGGGTGCTGCGGACTGCCTGCACCGAGGCGGCGACCTGGCCAAGGGACATCCGAGTCGCGGTCAACGTCTCGCCGATCCAGTTCGCCAATCCGGCGCTGCCTGCGGTGGTGACGAGCGCGCTTGCCAGATCGGGCATCGCGCCGGACCGGCTCGAGCTGGAGATCACCGAAGGCGTGTTCCTCGACGAAACCGCCTCGTCCGAGACAATGTTCAAGATGCTGAAGGGCATCGGCGTGCGGCTCGCGCTCGACGATTTCGGTACGGGCTATTCGTCGCTCGGCTATCTGAAGAAAGCACCGTTCGACAAGATCAAGATCGACCAGAGCTTCGTGCGCGGCGCCACCATCGCGGGCAACCGCAACGCCGCGATCATCGGGGCGATCGTCACGCTGGCCGATACGCTGGGCATGGAAACGACCGCGGAAGGCGTCGAAGGCCAGGACGAGATCGCGCTCATCCGCGAACTCGGCTGCAGCCATATCCAGGGCTATGTCTACGGCAAACCCGCGCGCGCTGCCGAAGTGGTGAAGCAACTCGCGGCAGCCGACGGGATGGCCACGGCGTCGGGCTATCGCGTCAGCCGCGCGCCGCGCCATTCGATGATCCGCAACGCGCGGATCACGGCGGGCGACGTCGCCGGCGATATCCGCATCCGCAACATGTCCTCGACCGGCGCGATGATCGACGGCATCGATGTCGACCCCGACGCGATCGGGCTCGAGATCATGATCGAGCTGCTTGAGGAGCAGATGTTCCCCGCCACGATCCGCTGGGCAACCGACGGCAAGGCCGGACTTGAATTCGCGCAGCATTTCAACCTTGAACGGCTGAATCCGCAGACCGCGTCAGCGCAACCGCCCTCGGCACGCAGATCGGCCTGATCCTCCGGGTCCTCACTCGGAACGCCTATTGCTTCCCACTGCCGAGCTCATGCCGGAACAGGTCCGGCATGACGACGGCGTTCAATCGCGGTCAGTCGGCGCGCCGAGCGGGAAATAGTGGCGGTACGGCCGCGCCTCGTCCAGCGCCCGCGCATAGGAAGGCCGTGCCAGCAACCGCGCCCGATACGCCCAGACATTGGCGTATTTCTGCGGGATCGCATGAGTCCAGTCGGCATAGAGCAGCGCCGGTGCCGCCGCGCAGTCAGCCAGGCTGAACGCCCCGCCCGCGGCCCATTCGCGCCCCTCCATCCAGCCGTCGAGCCACGCATAGGCGGTATCGAGCATTGCCCGGGCCTCCTCGACAGCCAGCGCGTCGCGCTTGCCTTCCTCGCGCAGGGCATCGAACACGACCCGGCCTTGCGCATTCATCACATAATTGTCGAAGAACCGGTCCATCATCCGGACCTCGATCGCCGCATCGGGATCGGCCGGTATCAGCTTGACCGACCCCGGATAATGCACGCCGAGATATTCGACGATCACGCTCGATTCCGGCACGACCCGGTCGCCATCGACCAGCAGCGGGAAGCGCTTGACCGGCCATAGCCGGGCGAACTCGCTCGCCACGGGCTCGCTTTGGTCGAGCGCCTTGTACTCGAACGGAATCTCGTTCTCGTAAAAGGCGACCAGCGCCTTGTGGCAATAGGACGACAAAGGATGTGCGTAGAGTTTGAGCGTCATGCCGGGCTTTCCTTATTGCTTCGTCAAAATGATGTGCGTGGCGTTCTCGCCCAGCGCCTGCTGGCTCACCGCATAGCCAAGCGCCGGCAGGTCGAGCCCCGCGAACAGCGCCTCGCCCCCGCCCAGCACGACGGGCGAGATCGCCAGATGCACTTCGTCGATCGCCCCCATGGTCAGATATTCCCGGATCGTCGCGGCGCCGCCGCCGACGCGAATATCGCGGTCGCCCGCCGCCTCGCGGGCAAGTCGCAGCGCCTCTTCGGCCCCCTCGGTGACGAAATGAAAGACGGTGCCGCCGTTCATCTCGACCGGCGCCCGGGCATAGTGCGTGAGGACGAAGACCGGGCAATGATAAGGCGGGGTGTCCCCCCACCAGCCTTTCCATCCGTCGTCGGACCAGTCGCCACGACTGTGCGCGAACATGTTGCGGCCCATGATCCAGGCACCCATGCCTTCCATCGACCGCGCCGCATGGGCCTCGTCGACGCCCGTTGAACCACCCTGCTGACCGAACATCGTGCGAAAGGTCGTGGTAGCGAAGGCCCATTCGTGGAGTTCCTTCCCGCGCAAACCGAGCGGGTTCTCCAGACTCTGATCGGGGCCGGCCCCGAACCCGTCCACCGATATCGAAAAAGCGCCGACACGAACCCTGCTCATCATGCTCTCCTCCGGCAAACCGCTTGCGAATCAAAACCAGTTGTCGCCTTACATAACCGATCCTATATTGCAACCGGTCATGACAATCCACGTCGAAGATCCGCGCTCGGGCTGTCCCATCAACCTCACCATCCAGGCATTAGGCGATCGCTGGAGCCTGATCGTCATCCGCGACATCATGTTCGGCAATCGCCGCCATTTCCGCGAGCTTCTTTCGCGGTCGGAGGAAGGGATCGCGTCCAACATCCTGGCTGATCGATTGAAAAAGCTGGTGGCGGCGGGTTTTCTGGCCATCACCGACGATCCGAGCCACAAGCAGAAGCATTTCTACAGCCTGACCGAGCCGGCAATCCAACTCGTGCCGCTGATGGCGCAATTGGGCGCCTGGGGGCGGCGGCATCTGCCCGTCACCCCCGACCTGGCGATCCGCGCGCAATTGCTGGAAGAAGGCGGGCCGGAGATGTGGGCGGATTTCATGGACGAGCTGCGCACCGAGCATCTCGGCATGCCGCCGACAGGCCGCCCGAGCGTCGCGATGCGGCTTCAGGCGGCTTATGAAGCGATCAGGGGGGCTCAGGCCCAGGCCTGACCCACCCACCGCCGTCACCCCGGGACCTGTCCCGGGGTCCATGGTTCCGCACTCGCAACGGCCGCGCCTGCGGGACGGTGGATGCCGAAAAGAGTCCGGCATGACGGTGAGCGTTGTTTTACCCCGCGCTGTTGCCGACCGGCGCCGGGGCAGGCGGCGCTGCCGCGGCGGGCGGCGGCGGAGCGTCAGGACCGTCACGATCAGGACCCTCGCGACCGGGACCTTCACGACCGGGACCATCCGGCCCGCCATGCCTTCCGCCATGGCCTATCGGCCCAAGTGCGGTCACCGTGCCGTCCGCGCCGACCAGGAAGGAGGCGCGCAGCAAGCCGTTCCGGTTCCAGCCCTGCACCGTCACCGAGCTGCCGGCCGTGACGAGGCCATCGGACCGCGGCCCGCCCTCGATCATCGTACGGCCGCTCGCATCGGCCAGGATGAAGTTCGATCCATAGACCTCCCCGACCTTGCCGCGCACGGTGACCAGGCCCTGGCCGGTCTTGAGCGAGGCGATCGTCACGGGATTGAGCGGCGCCACCTCGATCGAGGGGCCGGCCATCCGCGCCGCGGTCGCGCCAACCGCACCGCCAGCGCCCAGCAGGGCGATGGCGGCAAGGGTCATGCGAAGCGACGGCTTGCGTGCCGGCTTTTCGGTGGTTTCTTCAGTCATTCGGTTTCACTCCATCGTTTCCGAGTGAAGCCGTGATAGCGATACCCGCCCACACCCCGCTGAACCTACCCGTTCAGTTTCGGTTTAAGCCACGGGCCTAGCGCGGTGACGGAAAGGAGCCCCGATGCGCATCTTGCTGGTCGAGGACGACGCGGCGCTCGCCGACGGCATCGCCCGGGCGCTGCGCGCCGAGAATTTCGCGGTCGACATCGCCGGCAACGGCGAGGACGGCGCGCATCTCGGCGATACCGGCATTTATGATGCGGCGGTGCTGGATCTCGGCCTGCCAGTGAAACCGGGCATCGCCGTGCTGCAGGAATGGCGCGCCGCCGGCCGAAGCCTGCCCGTGCTGATCCTCACCGCGCGCGACGGCTGGTCGGACAAGGTCGAAGGGTTCCGCGCCGGGGCCGACGATTATCTGACGAAACCGTTCCGGGTCGAGGAGCTGGTGATGCGCCTGCGCGCGCTGATCCGCCGCGCTGCCGGCCATTCCGCCACGCTGATCGCCTGCGGCCCGCTCAGCTTCGATGCACAGACCGGCCAGTTCGAACTCGACCGCCTGCCGCTCCGCCTCACCGCGCTCGAATGGCGCGTGCTCTCGGCGCTGATGCTGCGCAAGGAAGCGGTGATCGACCGGCTCGACCTGCTCGAGCATGTCTATGAAGGCGATGTCGATCCCGATTCCAACTCGCTCGAAGTGATCATCGGCCGGTTACGGCGAAAGATCGGCCGCGACCTGATCGAGACGGTGCGCGGCCGGGGCTATCGTCTGACCGGGCGCCTGACCGGGCACCCGACCGGGCACCCGACCGAAGCCCGGCCATGAGGCTGATGCCGCGATCGCTGTTCGGCCGCCTTGCCGCGCTGGCCGCTCTCGCGACGATCGCGGCGCTCGCCTTCGCCGCGCTGGCGATTGGCGCGGTGCTCGAACATTTCGTCATGCAGGGCCTCGACCAGCGCCTCGACGCCCAGGTCGCGCTGCTTGCCACCGCGGTCAGCCCCGACGGCACGATCGATCGATCGCGCCTTGTCTCCCCCGCGCCGTTCGACCGGGCCGGCTCAGGCTGGGGCTGGCGGATCGATGCACCCGCCGGGAGCATCGCCTCGGCAGACCTCCCCCGGATCGAGCAGCCCCCGCCCCCCGACCTGCAGGATCATCGCCATCGCCGGCGCGAGGAAGGCGAGCCCCGGCCGCTCGACTGGCGCGATGCGAAGGGTGGCGCCCGCCACGCGCGCAGCATCACCGTCCGGACGAGCGCCGGCCCCGTGCGCATCGCCGCCTCGGCGCCACGCGAGATCGTCGAGCGGCCGCTGCGTGCCGCCATGGCGCCCTTGCTCGGCTCGCTCACCCTGCTCGGGCTGGCGCTCGGCGTCGCGACCCTGGTCCAGCTCCGTCTAGGCCTACGCCCGCTCGCCCTGCTGAAGGAGTCGCTCGCCTCGGTCCGTGCCGGGCGCGCGGAAGCCGTCCCCGGCGACCAGCCAGCCGAACTCCAGCCACTCGCCGACGAACTTAACGCCCTGCTCTCCGAAAACACCGCCGCGCTCGCCAATGCCCGCAGCCATGTCGCCAACCTCGCGCACGGCCTGAAGACGCCGCTTGCCACGCTCGCGCTGCGCCTGGACGAGCGGGGCAGCGACCCGGACGGCACGATGGCCGCCGAGGTCTCGCGCATGGACAGGTCGATCCGCCACCATCTCGGCCGGGCCCGCGCCGATGCGTCGGGCGGCGCGACGCGGCGGCGCACTCTGCTCGAACCGGCGGTGGACGGCGTCGCCGGGGCGCTCGCGCGAATCCATGCCGACCGCGCCATCGCCTTTTCCCGATCAATGCCAGCCGGGCTCGCACTGGCGGTCGACCCGCAGGATCTGGACGAACTGCTCGGCAATCTGCTCGACAATGGCTGGCGCTGGGCGGTAAGCCGAATCACGCTGTCAGCCGAGCCCGGCCCCGCCGCAAAAGCCCGAATCGCCATCGAGGATGACGGCCCGGGCATTGCCGCCGGAGACCGGGCCGAAGCCCTGCGCCCAGGCCGCCGACTCGACGAAAGCGGGGACGGCCACGGCTTCGGCCTGTCCATCGTACGCGAACTGACGGAACTCCATGGCGGCACCCTCGCGCTCGAGGCGGCACCCGGCGGCGGGCTGCGCGCGATCGTCACGCTGCCGATGGCGGCACCACGCCCCGATATGAAAATATAGGTGCGTTCCGCGTTCGTTCCCTTGCAATCCACGAACCCCGCAGAACTCCACGCGTCGTTGCATCGCACCGCTTCGCCGATGCCATGAACTGACTCAAATTAGCGACGAACCGAGTCTCCCAACTGTCATTTACCGTCTTGCGGTCCGGATCGAATGAGCACAATCTGTTGGGGTTGAGTTCGGGGGCGAACCCAAGAACTGGTAGAACAACCACCGCGACCCCATATTGCGGAATGTACCAACCTCGCGTCGCAAGTCGCGGGCAGGGCAGAGTTTGTTCCCCATGGGCGCCCTAGAAATGATATCATGGGGGTTCGCCCCCGATTCGAACGGACCGGGAACGCCAGTGGGCGGGACGGTCGTGTATGTTTGATGAAAGACAGGGGCAGAGAGCGATGGATTTCAGAGATACCCAGGAGGCAAGCGTAACCATGGCCACCGATACGATCGACGCCGCCGCGAGCGCCGCGCCTGCCGCCGACACATCGAGCAAGAATGGTGGCGCCAAGCGCAAGCTGGCGGCGCGCGGCGATTCCAAGGAAGTGAAGCCGCAGCTCTACCCGGTCGAGGTCGATCATTCGCGCGACGCGCTGCTCACCGATTTCGGCAAGGAGACGCTGAACGACCGCTATCTGCTCCCGGGCGAGCGGTACCAGGACCTGTTCGTCCGCGTCGCCTCGGCCTATGCCGACGATGCGGCGCATGCGCAGCGAATCTACGACTATATCTCGCGCCTGTGGTTCATGCCCGCCACGCCCGTGCTGTCGAACGGCGGCACCGGCCGTGGCCTGCCGATCTCCTGCTTCCTGAACTCGGTGCCCGACAGCCTGAACGGCATCGTCGACACCTGGAACGAGAATGTCTGGCTCGCCTCGCGCGGCGGCGGCATCGGCACCTATTGGGGCAATGTGCGCGGCATCGGCGAGCCGGTCGGCCTGAACGGCAAGACGAGCGGCATCATCCCGTTCGTGCGCGTGATGGATTCGCTCACCCTCGCGATCAGCCAGGGCTCGCTCCGCCGCGGCTCGGCCGCCTGCTATCTCGACGTCTCGCATCCCGAGATCGAGGAATTCCTCGAGATCCGCAAACCCTCGGGCGACTTCAATCGCAAGGCGCTGAACCTGCATCACGGCGTGCTGATCCCCGACGCCTTCATGGAGGCGGTGCGCGACGGCGCCGAATGGAACCTGACCAGCCCGAAGGACGGTTCGGTCCGCGGCACGGTCGATGCCCGCGCGCTGTTCCAGAAGCTGGTGGAGACCCGCCTCGCCACCGGCGAGCCCTACATCGTCTTCTCCGACCATGTGAACAAGGCGATGCCAAAGCATCACCGCGACCTAGGCCTCAAGGTCTCGACCTCGAACCTGTGTTCAGAGATCACGCTGCCGACCGGCAAGGACCATCTCGGCAATGATCGCACCGCCGTCTGCTGCCTGTCGTCGCTGAACCTTGAGACCTGGGATCAGTGGAAGGGCGAGAAGGGCTTCATCGAGGACGTGATGCGTTTCCTCGACAATGTCCTGCAGGATTTCATCGACCGCGCCGAACCCGGCATGGAGCATGCCGCCTATTCGGCGATGCGCGAGCGCTCGGTCGGCCTCGGCGTGATGGGCTATCACAGCTTCCTCCAGGCCCGCGGCCTCGCCTTCGAAGGCGCGATGGCCAAGAGCTGGAACCTGAAGATGTTCAAGCACATCAAGGGCCAGGTCGACGAAGCATCGATGCAGCTCGCCGTCGAGCGCGGGCCGTGCCCCGACGCCGCCGACATGGGCGTGATGGAGCGGTTCAGCTGCAAGATGGCGATCGCGCCGACCGCGTCGATCAGCATCATCTGCGGCGGCACCAGCGCCTGCATCGAGCCGATCCCGGCGAACGTCTACACCCACAAGACGCTCAGCGGCTCCTGGTCGATCCGCAACCCGTATCTGGAAAAGCTCCTCATCGAGAAGTCGAAGAACTCGGACGCGGTGTGGAACTCGATCCTCGAGCAGGGCGGCTCGGTGCAGCATCTCGACTTCCTTACCCAGGAGGAGAAGGACTGTTTCAAGACCAGCTTCGAGATCGACCAGCGCTGGCTGATCGAACTCGCCGCCGACCGCACGCCCTATATCGACCAGTCGGCGTCGCTGAACCTGTTCATCCCGGCCGATGTGGAGAAATGGGATCTGCTGATGCTCCACTTCCGCGCGTGGGAGCTTGGCATCAAGTCGCTCTATTATCTCCGCTCGAAGAGCATCCAGCGCGCCGGTTTCGCCGGCGGCGTTGAGGCCGACAACACGATCGACCTGCGCGAGATCCAGGTCGAATCGAAGGATTATGACGAGTGCCTGGCGTGCCAGTGAGGTGGTTCCGTTAAGTCCCCCTCACCCTTCCGCGCCTCCGGCGCTCCCTCCCTCTCCCACAAGGGGAGTGGGAAATAGCGAAGCGCGACCAAACTCCTCTCCCCTTGTGGGAGAGGAAGGGGCCCGCGTGGCGAAGCCGCGTGGGAAGGTGAGGGGGAATGCAGAAGGCCTGACGAAACGCCAGTTGCTATCCTCGACAACGACCGCCCGTGCACGCGATTTACGCCGCGACCCGACCGAGGCCGAAAAACTACTGTGGCGTGCGCTACGCGAAGCCTTTTCCCATGCGAAATTCCGCCGCCAGGTCCCGATGGGCGGCTATTTCGCCGACTATTGCTCGCATGCCGCCAAGGTGATCGTCGAGGCTGACGGCGGCCAGCATGCCGATGCCGTGACCTATGATGCGCAACGCACCCGCTTTCTCGAAGACGAGGGCTATCGGGTGCTGCGTTTCTGGAACAATGATGTCCTGACGAACATCGATGGCGTCATCGCAACGATAGCACCGCATATCCCTTCTCCCCCTGTGGGAGAAGGTGGCCCGAAGGGCCGGATGAGGGGGAGTCGCACGCGGTGACCTCAGCCCCCTCACCCTCCCATGCTTCGCATGGGCCCCTCCCTCTCCCACAAGGGGAGAGGGGAATTAGCTCACGCCTCTTCCTCGAACGTCACCGCCACGTCGCCGTTGGCGCTGAGCCGCACCTTGTCGCCCTCGACATCGGCCACCAGGCCGAGCGAGATGAAGTGATGGTGCCCCTCATGACGCCCCTGGCCGCTGTCGGCCTTGGTCAGTTTGATCCGGTCGCCCTCCACATGATCGACGGTCCCGACATGGACACCGTCGGCGCCGATGACTTCCATATGTTCCCTGATTGTGCTCGCGTCGGCCATATGCATTCCTCCTTCGTTACGGATGCCGCCACACAACGCGCGCAAAACCGATTCGATGCAAGCGACCGGAGTCCTGGCCATGTTGGTGACCATCGCCTGTTTCTGCGTCTTCCTCGGCGTGCTGGTGACGATGATCGCCAGCCGCGAGGCCAAGAAGGATGCGCTCGGCCAGCGCATCCCGCCCGAACAGGCGAAGATCGTCGCGCTGGTCCCGTTCATCGTCGGCGTCGGCCTGCTCGCCTACAGCCTCTATCTGAGAGTGGTCCAATGAACCGCACCCGCCTCCGCACCCTTGCCGCCCTCGCGCTCGTCGCGACCCTGTCGGCCTGCGCGCACCAGATCGGTTCCGCGGTTCAGCCAAGCGCGCCCGGCTTCCTGCTTGGCGTGTGGCACGGCATCATTTTCCCGATCGCCTGGTTCCTGTCGCTCTTCATGCCCGACGTCGCTGTCTATGCGGTGCCGAACAATGGCGGCTGGTATGATTTCGGCTATTTCATCGGCATCGTCTTTTTCGGCGTCGGATCGCACCGCGGCACCCGGACCGTCTACAGGACCGTCTATGTACGGGGCCGCAACGGATGAACCGTGCCCCACTCATCATGGCCGCGGTCGCCGCGACCTCCGCTGCCGGCGGGCTGTACGTGTTCACGCGACCGGCGCGGAGCGAAGGCGCCGTCTATGGCCGTCGTATCGCCGGCACCATGCTGATCGCGCTGGCGCTGCTGCTCGGCCGCTTCGCCTGGGCGCTGAATTCGTGGGGGGCAGCATGAACTGGTGGCTTCCCCTGACGCTGGCGCTTGCCTGGCTCGTGGCCGGGACTTTCGGCCTCCGCCAGATCAGGCGCTCATCCGAAAGCGTGTGGCAAGGCCTATTCTCAGCCACCACCACCGACCCACCGCCCTATGACGCCCGCCGCTGGCAGCACCGCGTCATTGTGGGTTTCTCGAAATCAACCGGCTGGCTTGTGATTGCAGGCGCCGCCTTCCTCACCCTCATGTCCATCCTGGTCGCGATCGGCGTCGTGCCTCCCGCCAGTAACTAAGGAACTACCATGTCCCTCCTCGAAGCCCGCAAGCAGTACAAGCCGTTCGAATACCCCTGGGCGTTCGAGTTCTGGAAGCGCCAGCAGCAGATCCACTGGATGCCGGAGGAAGTGCCACTAGGCGAGGATTGCCGCGACTGGGCGCAAAAGCTCAGCGACCATGAGCGCAACCTGCTCACCCAGATCTTCCGCTTCTTCACCCAGGCGGACGTCGAGGTGCAGGATTGCTATCACGAGAAATATGGCCGCATCTTCAAGCCGACCGAGATCAAGATGATGCTCGCCGCCTTCTCCAACATGGAGACGGTGCATATCGCGGCGTACAGCCACCTGCTCGACACGATCGGCATGCCCGAGAGCGAATATGGCGCCTTCCTCGAATATAGCGAGATGAAGGACAAGCATGATTACCTGCAGGGCTTCGGCGTCGACACCGACGAGGATATCGCCAAGACGCTGGCGATGTTCGGCGGCTTCACCGAGGGGCTTCAGCTCTTCGCCAGCTTCGCGATGCTGATGAACTTCCCGCGCTTCAACAAGATGAAGGGCATGGGCCAGATCGTGTCGTGGAGCGTGCGCGACGAGAGCCTTCACTGCGAGGGAATCATCAAGCTGTTCCACGCCTTCTGCAAGGAGCGGGATTGCCTGACCAAGGCGGTCAAATCCGACATCCGCGAGATGTGCCAGACGACCGTGCACCTGGAGGATAATTTCATCGATCTCGCCTTCGAGATGGGCCCGGTCAACGGCATGACGCCCAAGGAGATCAAGAAGTATATCCGCTACATCGCCGACTGGCGGCTGGGCCAGCTCGGCCTGAAGCCGATCTACATGATCGACGAACACCCCCTGCCCTGGCTCGCCCCGCTGCTCAACGGCGTCGAGCACGCCAACTTCTTCGAGCAGCGCGCGACGGAATATTCGAAGGCCGCGACGCGGGGGAACTGGAACGAGGTGTGGGACGGGTTCGACAAGCGGCAGAAGGCCAAGGGCGGCAAGGCTGCGAATGAGGATGCCGGGGATGCGGCTGGCGGCGGGGATATGTTCTCGCAGGCTGGCGTGGCGGCGGAGTGATGCGCGTAGCGCGCAGCTTCAAGTCTGATACTGGAGCGAATCGAGCGATATGCACATTCATGACCCTAAACGATTAGTTGAGTCTCTTTGCGCACTCCCTCAAGAGACGGGATGGGTAGAGTTTAAAGAGAACAAGTTCAACGAAGATTCGGTTGGTCAGTATGTGTCATCGCTAGCGAACTCCGCTATGTTTGACGGCAAGGATGCTGCCTATTTAATCTTCGGAGTCAGAGACGACGATCACACTATCGTTGGCACTAGGGTAGACCTATTAGGAGAAAAGGTCGGGTCAGAATCTTTTCTCCTGTGGCTCAATAAGTATCTTGATCCGCATATAACGATAAATACCGAATCGGTGGATATAGATGGCAAAAATGTGCAGATTCTCTGCATAGACCCAGGCTACCGTCAGCCGGTTAAGTTCAAAAAGATACCATATATTCGAGTATCATCTTCTCAACAACCGTTGTCGAACTACCCTGAACGGGAGCGCGCGCTCTGGCAGATAACTTCTCGCTATTCCTTCGAGACAAGCACATTGAAGGATCATCTCACTTTCAGCGAGATAGAGAAAGCGTTCGCCCTTGATGTTCTACTAAATAGAATAGGAAAGAAAACACTTTCCCGCAAAATGAAGGTAGATTACCTAACTATCTCTGGTCTTATTAAAAGTGATTTACAAGGAAAATTTGAAGTTTCCTCATTATTAGCGATCGCCAGTGCGAGAGAGTTTCGTGAATTTCCCTCTCTAGAGAACAAGGGTTCTCGAGTAATCGCATACAAAGGAACCAACAAACTAAATGCCTTGGCCGACAAGGAAAGCCACAAGGGCCATCTTGTTACCTTCGTAGGATTTCTAGAACATGTGATGAATCACATACCTAGCGTAGAGGAAATGCAGCACGGAGTTAGAAAGAAGATTTACGCTATACCTGAAATTTCTATACGAGAATTTTTGGCGAACGCCCTTGTTCATCAAGATTTTACTGACGCCACGTCAAAACCCGTAGTTGAGGTGTTTAAGGATAGGGTGCGCATATCAAACCCTGGACTTCCACTTGTATCCGTCGACCGGTTCATTGATACACCGTCAAAAAGTAGGAACCCGCGTTTCGCTAGGCTTATGCGGGAAGCTGGATTCTGTGAGGAACGGGGTAGCGGAGTCGACCGCGCCATCACGGAAATCGAGAAGGCGGCACTCCCGCCGCCTTTGATCGAGGAAGTTGAAGGCTCGACCGTCGTAACGGTTTTCATGCCTAGGCGATTCGCTAACATGAGCCAGGAGGAACGCATTAGAGCCTGTTTCCAACATGCGTGCTTGCGACATGAGCAAGGCGATCCAATGAGCAATACAACCTTACGTGAGCGATTCGGGCTTTCGCAGAAGCAGTATCCACAGGTGTCGATCGTGATCCGAGACGCATTGGCCGCTGGGAGGATAAAACCTCTTAGTGAGGATCAAGGAAATCGGAATGCGAGGTACGTCCCGTTCTACGCGGCCGTTTCGTAATTCGTTGGCGGAACCGTAGGGCGAAAGAAGATTTATCGCAGTAATATCAATGATATATCCCCTACCACTTTCGTAAGCGCGCCTGCCTTATATCCAGCAAACGCAGATTTAAAGGGATACTATATTAATTCATAGGGATCACACCGATAGCCCGGTCAGTTCGCCGACCGATCTAAATCAGCCAGCGCTTGCTCCACCTCATATCAATCCTCCAGCGTCACCCTATCGAATGACACCTCGATCACTCATCGAAGAGGCGCATCCATCAGCCAGCAGGCAATCTGCCGACGCAAGGCCGGGCTCACTTCTTCCCAGAAGCCACCCGATACCGCCGTGGCAGAATCCAACGGCCACTCCTCCGTTCGTATGAAGGAGGACAACTGAAGCGCGGCGTTCAAAGACGTCGATCCTTCCCACAGCGTCAGCCACGGTTCAATGGGCCGGTCGAGCGCCGCCAACCCGCACAGCCAGCTATCCGCCGTGTATCCATAACCCGGCAGCATATCGAGCGACGCGCAAAATCCCGCCTCGAACACGGCCGGCACCGCACTGTGCTGGTCCGTATCCCACTCTTCCCACCGCCCCATCTTCAGCTTGCTGGCTATCACCGCCGGTTCTGCCCCGAGCCATGTGCCATCGCATGCAGCAAGCTCCAGGATACGCGGCAGAAAATGGCGGTAGTCGCGTTCCGAACCTACCGTCGTGATCGCCCAACCCGAATAAGGACCGATGGCCTCGGCACTCAGGTCACGCAACGGTACTGACGTCAGGGTACGCAGGAGCCTATCCCCATTCCGCGAGGGAGCCGCACGCCATTGTGTCGGGGGTGCCTCCCGGGCAAACGCTTCATAGCTTCGCTCGACGGCAGAACGCAGAGCCTCGTCGGCAATCACCGCCCCAACCCATCCAGCCACCGAATGATCTCGCTCTCAAGCCGGATGCGCCGGTCGGACCAGCCATGGTCGGTCGCGACATGCACGGTCGACAGCTTCTTGCCCCCGGCCGCCTTCACCGCGGCGGCCAGGCGGTCCGCCTCCGGCGCGAAGCCGTCGTCGGAGGTCAGCACGAACAAATTGGTGCCGGTCAGGCGCGGTCCGGCCTTCACGAAATCGAAAGCGTCCGCATGGGCGATCGCCTCGTCCGCCATGATCGTGCCGCTCGTATCGGCCAGCGCCTCAAGGCCGTTGGCGGCGAAGAAGCCCGCCGCCGTGTCGCGCGGCATCCGGCCGAGAAAGCCGATATTGCCGGGCGAGATCATCGCGGCACCGATCAGCGCCGGATCATGCGCCGCCGTCAGCGCCGTCACCCATCCGCCCAGGCTGTGCCCGACCATCGCGATGCGTTTGGGGTCGATGCCGAGGCGTGCGGCGTTGGCCGGGGTGCGCAGCCAGGCAAGCACCGCATCGGCATCTTCGAGGTCGTTGGCGAAGCGATAGCTGCCGGGGCTGCCCCAGGAGCCGCGATAGTTGAAGGTGACGACCGTCCACCCGGCCCGCCGGATCGCCTGGGCGAGATCGAGATTCTTCTCATGGCCGGGCAGGCCGTGGCACAGCAGCACCACCGGATGCGGCCCCGCCCCCGCCGCGACATAGGCGAGACCGTTGATCGCCACGCCGCCGCTCGGGATATGCAGCACCTCCATCCGCGCGGGATGCGCCGCGTCGCGCACCGGATCAGTGAAGATCGCCGCCGGCACCTCCTGTGCCGCCGCAGCCTGCCCGGTCGCCGCGATCGCCAGCGCGGCCAAGGCTATGATCCAGGTTTTCATCGGCTTGCCCCCCTGTTCGGCTTGTGCCGCCAGCGTATCAGATACCAACATTCCGAACCCGATCAAAACGGCCATCCTCACCGGCCGTGCGCCTGCCTACAGGCATGACAAAAATCACGTCCCCGAGGAGCCCGTTTTCATTCGATTTCCCTCGTGAAAGCCGGGCAACCGGCCGATATCCAGGTCGATTTATGTCACACGCCATCTCGACTTCACGGGCATATCGCCGATGGACGGAACATAATCCGGCGTCACGACACTACTTGTCGCACCATGCCGCCTATTGCACCTGAGCGGTATGCCCGTGCCCGATCCCGAAAAGATCCTTCTGATCACCCTGATGGATCCGGACGCGCCGCCGGGTGGGCGGGAGCTTCTGTGCCGGCTCAACGCGCGGGCGCTGAAAATATTGTTCGGCGAGTCCCTGACGGTTCACCGGCTGACGAAGAGATCAGTCGCCGGCCTGATCGACACCATGCGCGGGCATCCGGGCGAGGCCGACCGGCTGGAAACGGCGCGCATCCTCGCCCGGATCGGCGACGTCTCCGCGGGGCAGGTGTTCGTCGACGGGTCGAGCCTCGGGCATCTCGTCCCGCCGATCAAACGCGCCTTTCCCGACGTCCGGGTGGTCACCTTCTTCCACAATGTCGAGGCGCGCTTCTTCCTGGGTGCCGTCCGGGCGAAGCGAACGGTTCTGTCGCTTCGCCTCCTCGCCGCGAACTATGCCGCGGAGCGCAACGCGGTGCGGCACAGCGACGCGATCATCTGCCTTTCAGCACGGGATTCGGAGGGCCTGAGTCGCGTCTATGGCCGCGGCGCCGACTATATATCGCCCATCGCGGTCGAGGACGCCCTCCCTTCGCCTCGCCCCGGGCCCCTGTCCCGAAGCGAGCACTACCTGCTTTTCGTCGGCGGCGCCTTCTACGCCAACCGGCGCGGGATCGAATGGTTCTTGCGGGAGGTAGCGCCGCGATCCCCGCTGCCGACCATGATCGTCGGGCAAGGCATGGAAGCGCTAAGCGGGGAATTCGGCGCCTCGCCCAACATCCGCATCGTCGGCGCCGTTGACGATCTCGCCCATTGCTATGCCGGCGCCTGCTGCGTCGTCGCGCCGATCTTCGAGGGATCGGGCATGAAGACCAAGGTCGCCGAGGCACTGATGTTCGGCAAGCGCATCATCGGCACCAGCGAGGCTTTTTCGGGCTATGGCCCCGCCGTTGCCGCGGCCGGATGGCGGGCCGAGGACGCGAACGGCTTCCTGGCGGCGATACGCGACGCGGCCGGGGCCGACCTGCCGGCGTTCGACCCGGCGTCGCGTGCGCTGTACGATGCCTCCCACTCCTTCGCCGCCGCGATGAATCGCATGGCGACGATCATGCTTCCGGCATCGGATCGACCACGGGTTGCAGCCGAGACGATGGTGCGGGGAATGACGACGCCCGTTTCCTGAACGCCGCCGCGACGGGGCCGGTCCCTGTCGCGGCGGCGTATCGGATCACGCCTGCCTGAACACCGCCTCGATCCGCGTGTTGCGATCGATCGGCAGTTTGATCGACTGCCCGGTCTTCTCGACTGTCTTGCCGCCCTGGCTGACCACCCAATGGTCGATCACCGTCCCCGCGCTTGCCTCGACAACCGCGATCTCCGTATCGCCCTGCTTGCCGTCGAAGATCCGATAGGTTTCCGTGAAGCCGTCAGCCGACAGGGCGGGCAACCCCAGCGCGGAGAAGCCGTCGGACGTGGCAAGATCGAGCACTATCTGCTTCGATTTCGCCTTCACGCTGCTGACGACCATCGTCAGGTCGATCCGCTTTATCTTCGGCGCCGGTTTGTTGCCGCGCAGGTTAAACGCGGCCTTCAGGGTCAGCGTCGTCCAGGCCGAGGGCATCGCCATCTTCTGTTTGATCCGGTCGTCGGCGTCGTCGAGGATCAGGTTCATCAGGTCCTTGGCCAGCGCGCTTTGTTGCGCCTTGGTGATCGTGCCGTTGGAGAAATGATAGCGATAGGACTTCACCAGCGAGACCGGCAGCCTCAGGCCGTAAAGCTGGTCGTCGTTGCGCACGATCCCCAGCTCGCCGATCTCGATGATGATCTCGACGTCGCCCTTGTCGGGCAGGTCGGCCGGTGCCCCTTCGAACAGGATTCGGTTCAGCCTGATGTCAGCCATCATCTGCCGCTGCCAGTCGGGCTCGACCGCGCCGAGCCGGAGCGTGCTGATCTCGGCGCTCATACCCTCGTTCAGCAGCTCGATCGGATCGCCCGCGGTGTCGCCGTCGATGACCAGGTCGACATCGCGATCGACCATGTCCAGCTTTTCCACATCCTTGATCAGGCTGGCGCGAATCTCGGCCAGGTTGCTCTTGAACAGCGGCTTCAGCGTGGCGACCCGGTCGCGCACCTCCTTGTCGGTCCATTTGTGGAGCGGCTTGTCGCTGAGCAAGGTGTTGACCTGCTCGTACAGGGTATCGAGCGACCAGTTGACCTCGACCGATTTGAGCAGCGAGGATTCGAACGCCCGCACCAGATTGTACAGCGCCTCAGTCAGCGCGATCCGGGCGCGGTTGCGCATGCCAGCGATCGCGGTGAACGCATTGGCGTTGAGCATCCGGGTACGTGCCGACGCCTCCTTGTCGAACAGACCCGCCAGGCTGTCCATATTGTCGGCGAGGTCGGCATAGCCCTGCCCGACCTGCTGGCCGAGCTGGATCACTTCCTCCTGCACCGAAGCACGCTGTTCGATGACCTCCCTGATCTCCTTGGACAGCGCTTTCCACGCCTCGTCCTTGGCAGCGAGCCTGGCCAGTTGAGTCTCGATCTCCGCCTGGGGAAGCTGCATGCTTTCATAGGCTTTCTTGAGATGCGAGGCGGCGGGGGCGAGCCCCTTGCCGACCGTCGACCAGGCCGAAGGCTTGGTTTCGGACAGCTTCTTGATGTCATCGACGCTCAGCTTCTTGCCGCCTTCCGCGCCGGCCAGTTCCTTCGCCTCGTCCTTGGCCTTCTTGATGACCTCGTCGGCATCCTTCTTCGCTGCCTTATAGGCATCGACGGTATCGCCCAGCCTCGTCTTGAGCGAGGCCATCACATCCTTCGGATCCTTGTCGAGCAGGTCGGTGGCGTCCGCCGCCATCGACGCGACACCGCCCAGGATCGGCTGGCCCACCGGCACGACCTGGCACAGGGCGGCCGCGAGGTTCACGGCGAACTTGATCTGCCCCTTCTTCGCCATGTCGTTCGAGGCCTCGTTGTAGAGGCGGGTATAGGTGACGTTGAGCTTACCCTGGATCTCGTCCTGCGCCTTGGCGAGGGCAGTGATACGCTGAGTCAGCCCCGCCGACTTCGCTTCAGCGCCACCGATCTGCTCGACCAGCTTCGCATTCTCCTTGAGGATCAGCCGCGCGGCCGCCTCGCTGCTTTCGGCCCCTTCCGACTGGGAACGCTGCTTCTCCACCACCCAGCTGGTGAACATCAGCACTTCGAGCGCCATGTCGACCTCCATCCGATAGAGCTGGAAGGAGCTGGAGAGCGACAGCAGCGGCGTATAGCCCGCGGGCTTGCCGAAATAATCGAGACGGGACGCGAGACGCTGGGCGAGCGTCGCCAGTTCGGTCTGGATCGATCGCCAATAGACGCCGTCCTTGGCTTTCCAGGCCTTGTTGCCGGTCGGGAGCGGTGACAGGAACGCGTCGGCATAGAGATCGACCAGGCGCTTCGCCTCGTCGCGCTGCTCGGTCAGATAGCTTTCGCGGATATAGCCCATCGTTAGCGGCACCAGCGTCGGATGGAGCCAGATCGCGGCGTCGGCATCGATCAGTTGCTCGGCTACCGGGTCGGCATCGTTGCCGGCCTTTCCCTCGGCGTCTTTGCCGTCCTCGGTGCTGTATTCGGTGACGGAGACCTTCGCCGTCTTCGAATTGTCGTCGTCACCCCACAGATGGAATTCGTGATAATAGATGCAGTCGTAGAATACGGAAGCGCGTGGATATCCACCCTTGCCGCCCAAAGCCTTGGGCGCGCGCGGTCCCGCCTTGCCCGGCTTGCCCGACCATAGCTTCGCGATCGCCGGCTGGTTGGTGACCAGCTTCCCGGCCGCGCCACCATTGCCGGAATCGCCGGGGGCGATGCCCGGCTCGCCCTTGGTGGGCGGTACGGTCGTGCCCTCCACATTGTTGCTGCCATCGAAGAACTCGGCGACCTTCCAGATTCGCCGGATGCCCAGCACCTGCCGGTCCCCGTGCTTGTCTAGCTTGACGGCGACCGTCGTCTTCATGCCGCTGTCTGTGTAGGATCTCCTGTCGACATAGTTGTTCGAGAGATAGAGATAGCCCGAGGCGCTCTTGCCGTCCGCGCCATTCTGCCCCTTGCCACCGCCCTGGCCGTCCAGGCCATCGGTGATGATGCGTTTGCGGCTGGTGCCCTTCGGGGTGACTATTTCGTTCGCATAGATGCTGGCATCGCCGCCCGCATGGCCGTTGGCGCCGTTCGCACCGGGCGTCTTGCCGACCGAATCCTGCGCCTTGGGCGTCGCCCAGCCAGGCGGACTGGTATCGATCCGCCCGTCGCCCTCGAACTCGATCCTGCGGGCATAGATGGTGAGGTCGCATTCGGGGAGCCACCAGTCGCACCGGACGGTCAGCGTGTCGCAGATGACGGTCAGCTTCGCGACCTTCTGCCAGCCCTTTTCCCGTGCGTTGGCGGTAAGACGGGTTTCGCGCGGCACCGAGGTAATCCCGAACAGCGTCTGCTCCGGATCCTGGTCGTCCACGATGACATGCAGCCCGGTCGCGGTCTTGTGCTTCTCGTTCTGCGTGCTGTTCTGCACGGTGACGTCGTTGATCTTCGCGATCCCGCCAGATCCCGGCATCGAATGGAAAAATCGAAGCTGGTCCCGGATCGTTGACGGCGGCTTGAGACTCATGTTTCGCTTTCCCTCCCGTGGCCGGCAACATGATCGGATCAATGCGGTTCCCGCCGACAGCGATCAGCGCTGCGAGACCCGCGCCCCGTTGCCGGGCGGGAATATGCAGAAATTTGCCCGCCGGCTGGACGCTTTCGGCACCGGAATGGTGGCATTTGCCGCATCGTTTTGCCAGGTGCCTGCCGCACGAGGCGACGGCGCAGCGCTGCCTCATTCCTGTGCGCGGTCTCGCCGCTTGATCTTCCGCACTTCGGCGAGTTGCCCCTGCAGGATCGAGAGCGCATCCTGCTCGTCCGGGCTCAACCCTTTGAGCTCGACATGCTTCATCAGCACCTCAAGCGCGTCGCCGATCCGGCCGAGCTGGCGGCCATAGCTGCCGACCTCGTCGAGGATATCCTGCTCGACCTCCGGTTTCGGCGTCGCGCCGAGATCGATGTTGATGAAGCCATATTGCGCGCCCGGCTGATAGAAGGTCATCGGGTTGATCGCCTGCCACAGCTTCTCCGGCGCAAGAGAGAATTGGAACGATTTCATAGCTGCCTCCATCCCGGGGATTCGGGGCAAGGCTAGCCCGGATCCGCGCAGCGGCGACATGCCTTGCGACCAAAGACCGACCAGCGGGACCGGTGATCGATCCTGCCCGCCATTCTGGCGGCGCGAGGATAGCCCTGTGCAGCGCGCCGCACTAACGTCGCTCGCATCCGGGGGGATCGGGCAAGGAGGGGCATGATGTCCGACGGATGGACTGAATCAGCGAAAGCCTGGATCGCCGACATGGGCGAGGCCGGGGATTTCGGCCGGGCCTGGGTGCTCGACCGGCCGATGCTCGAGCGTGTGGCCGCGGGCAACTTCACGTCCGCGCTGGATGTCGGCTGCGGCGAGGGCCGCTTCTGCCGCATGCTCAGCGCGACGGGCGTTCAGACGATCGGCGTCGACCCGGTCACCGCCCTGATCGATCAGGCGCGGCGGAAAGACCCGGACGGCGACTATCGGATCGGCCGGGCCGAGATGCTCGACTTTCCCGAACGCTCGTTCGACCTGGTGGTAAGTTACCTGTCGCTGATCGATATTCCCGACATCGCCCGGGCCATATCGGAGATGGCGCGGGTGCTCCGGCCCGGCGGATCGCTGCTGATCGCAAACCTCACCAGCTTCAACACCGCCGGACAGCCGGAGGGATGGACGCGCGACGGCAAGGGGCGGCCGCGTTTCTCGATCGATCAATATCTCGAAGAACGGGTCGACTGGGTCGCCTGGCGCGGCATCCGCATCCGCAACTGGCACCGGCCGCTCGGCACCTACATGGCGTTGCTGCTGGAGCAGGGCCTGATCCTGCGACACTTCGCCGAACCCGTCCCCTATGGCGGCGACGCCGCGCACGTCGCCCGCTACCGCCGCGTCCCCTGGTTCCTGATCATGGAATGGCACAAGCCGGCCTGCTGAGAAGCACGCCGCAGCTTATTTTCCATCAACCATGGCCACGCACCCCTCCTTAAAGGCTCGGCAATCATATAAGGTGCCGGTGTTCCGTCCGGGGGAGAATTCATGCGCCGCGACGCTCGCCTTCCGATAGCGCTCCTGCTCGCCGCGGCTCTCGGCGGGTGTGCAGCCACACCCGCGCACCGCCCCTCGGCGATCGTCGAGGTGCCCGCCGTCCCCGACAAGCAATGGCAAAGGCTGATCGTGGCCGAGGATTCGGACCGGCTCGCCACGTTCGGCACGCTCTGGTCGACCGCGCTGGCCGCCGCGACACCGCGTTTCGCCGCCGCGCTGGCACGGGAGGGCGCTCTGCTCGATCCCGCCCGCGCGCTCGGCCATCCCGCGCTGCCGCCCGGTTCCTATCGTTGTCGCGTCGTGAAGCTCGGCGGGGAAGGCAGGCGCGTGCCCGCCTACCGCACCTTCCCGGCAACCTTCTGCTATATCGGCGGCGAGGGCACCGGCCAGTCCTTCACCAAGCAGACCGGCACGGAGCGCCCGTCGGGCTGGCTCTATCCGGACGACGATACCCGCTTCATCTTCCTCGGCGCCTATGCCGAGGGCAATGCCAAGGCGCCGATCTATGGCGCCGAGCGCGGCCGGAGCGCACTTGGCGTGGTCGTACGCATCGCCCCGTTCCGCTGGCGGCTGACCCTGGCGCCAGTCGACCGGTCAGCGCTGCTCACCGTTTATGAGATCACGCCGGTTCCGGCCGAACAGCAGCTCGCTGAACACGAATAGCGCCGGGCAGAAAAAGGGCGGGTGCGGCCCCTGCCGCACCCGCCCCCTTTCGTCATTGCCTCGCGTCGCTCAGAACGCCTTTACGAGGCCGGCCATCGGCCGCAGGCTGTGTGCCGCGCCGAAGGTATTCACCTCGCCGCGCACGCGGATGCCGCTCTTGGTGCCGACCTCCACGCCGGCGCCATAGGTCATGGCGTGATAGTCGCGGCTATTGTCGCCGAACTTGTCGAAATTGGCCCATTGATAGCCGACCTTGCCGTAGAACAGGCCGTTCTGGCCCGCGCGCACGCCGACCCGGCCCGCCGCGCCATATTCCCAGTCGATATCGCCCGAGACGCCCTTGATGACATTGCCTTCGATGCCGACGAACAGGGGACCCGCAACCGTTGCGTTCACGCCGACGACACCCTGCACGAGCGCGCCGTTCAAGCGGTCGTTGCGATTGGGCGATTGGGGAATGCCGGCATTGCGTTCGTTGTCGAACTGCTCCCAGCCGCCCATCACGCCGACATAGGGCTCAAGGCGGGAGGTCCGGGCGCCATCCGATGCCGCCGATCCATTGTCCTGCGCGACGGCGGGGATGGCGACGAACGCGGCCGCCGCGGCGGTCACGATGAAAAACTTGCGCATGGGTACACCTTTATCTGTTACTCCCCGGGTATCGGACGCCTCGCGCATCCCGACATCGCCGAGGTCCGTCCCAACCCATCAAGCCCCAAGCTGTTGCACTGCGGTGCAAATAAGCTCCACCGAGGCCGATATTGCGGCTTTCGGGCAACGGTTTCTGTCACCCCGATGAACGAAACATGGCCGAAATCAGCCATTTTCCGGCAACCACAGGGCGGATCTCGCCGGAACCGCTCACCCCGTTCCCGACACCGGGATATGGTGCGCAGCCGTTCCGCGATTTGACTTCCCGGCGATGGATGCCCACTCTGTCACCATGCCTGTTTCAGCGCGACAGCGGCAAAGCCGCCACCATTCGGGACAACTTCCCGCGCGTACCTAGCCCGGGCTGCCGGCGGCATTCGTCCGTCCCAGACCCGGGAAAAGCAAGCATCCCCAGGCGAGCCAGCCCGCGTCACGCGGCGAGGCCGCAGCATGATCTCCGCGAAACGAAAGCCTTTTCCCGTGACCAACCCTGCCCCTGCGCGGCCGCCCGAGCGGCCGCCGATCCATGTCATCGACAGCGAATATGACGCCATCGCAGCGCTGGCTCTCCAGGCCCGGCACCGCCAGCCCAAGGTTGCGGGATTGCTGCTGGCGGAACTCGATCGCGCCGAAGTCCATACCGCCCGCGAACTGCCGGCACGCATCGTCTCCATGCATTCGGTCGTGACCTTCCTCGACCGGGGCAGCGATGCGAGCCGCACCGTCGAGCTGGTCTATCCGCAGGAAGCCGATATCGACGCCGGCAAGGTCTCGATTCTTACACCGGTGGGCGCCGGGCTGATCGGCCTTGCGCAAGGCGATTCAATCCTGTGGCCGGATCGGGACGGCCATGAACGGTGGCTCGAAATCGTCGACGTTCGTGCGCCGGCCGCCTGAGCCATGGAGGAACTCGCACGCCACCGCTGCCATGGCGACGACGGTACGACCGTGACCGTCGTCGAATATCGCTACGTCCATATCGGCCAGTCGCAGGGCGGCACGCCACGGCGCTACCCCGGCGCGCGCCAGATTGCGCTCACCACAGGGCAAGCGGTACGCTATATCGACTCTGAAACCTTCGAGGTCGTCGGGAGTGGGGAACTGCTCGCACGAATCCGCTGAAGGATGCCGCCTCGCGCTCCCCTACCCTGTTATTTGCTGAGCTGACCGCGGATCGCACCCCGCGGAAAACTCGCGTTGTGGACATTGACATAATAATCGCCCGGGTTCGCGGCGATCGCGCCTGAAACCTCGGCCGTCACCGGCTTGCACCCTTCGGAACTGCCAGTCGTCGGCGGATCGAACGGCACCACCACAGGACCCGAGACCCCCGCCGCGCCCTTGTGGATATGCGCCATCGTCGCCGGCTCGATGCCAGAGACCTTGAGCGTGTAGCAGACTTCGTTCCTGTCAGTATCCACCGTCACGGTCGCGCTGCCCGTGCCGTCGGCGTCGGTCTCCGCACTGCCCGCAAGTGTCGCCTGAAGCTTGACGGGAACGGCGGCAAACGCGGGCGTCACCGCCATTGTCGCCGCGAGGGTGAGTAGGATCAGTCGCATCGCGTTCCTCCTAGGTCCGTGGCGCCGCCGGCATGGTGCCCACGCAGCCGCTATGACGGCCCGTTTGTGGGCTTGGCGCCATCGCGGGTCAATGAAGGAAGGCACCACCCGCATCGGCTCGTTTCACCCCTGCGGCGTGCCGGCGCCGCCTGGTGGCGCGATATCGACGCTGCTCAGCAGTCGATCATAACGGGATCGGTCGGTGGCACTCAGCCCTTCGGCGATCGCCAGGCCAGCGATCGCGCCGATCAAGGCCAGCACGCCGAGGCGCAGCCAGGGCCCATGGGAGCGCGGTGTCGGCACCGGGGGTTTGTCCCACCCCTGCCCACGCCCCTCGCGCGCCCGTGCCCGGTGCCACTGGTGATCGTACCGCATCGCCTCGCTCTTCGGGCACGCTTCTAGGCCGGATTGGTAACCCGAATGCTAAGACCGCGATATCCTCGCCAGGAAAAGCGGCCTAGCTCAATCAGTTCGTCCGATTTATCGCAGGTTACGCCCGCGCACCCTCGGCCACGCCCCCCGAGTTATGTCGGAGGGCCTTGAGGACGGTATCGACGATGGCATCGGCATCGAGACCGGCCTCGGCATATTGTTTCTCGGGCTTGTCCTGGTCCTGGAAGGTGTCGGGCAGGCGCAGGGTGCGGATCTTCAGTCCCGCATCGACCAGCCCGGTGTCGCTCGCCAGCGTCAGCACATGCGCGCCGAGCCCGCCGATGGCGCCCTCCTCGATCGTCACCGCAACCTCATGCGTGCTCAGCAGCTTGCGGATCAGCGCCTCGTCGAGCGGCTTCACGAACCGAAGATCGGCGACCGTCGTCGACAGCCCCCGCGCATCGAGCGCGTCAGCCGCCTTCAGCGCCTCGCCAAGCCGCGTGCCAAGCGACAGGATCGCCACCTTGTGCCCCGTGCGCACGATCCGCCCCTTGCCGATCTCCAGCAGTTCGGGAACCTCCGGCAGCGCCACCCCGGTCCCGTTGCCGCGCGGATAGCGCACCGCGATCGGCCCGCTGTCGTGATGGACGCAGGTATGCGTCATGTGCACCAGCTCCGCCTCGTCGGCCGCCGCCATCACCACGAAGTTCGGCAGGGTCGCCAGATAGGTCACGTCGAAGCTGCCCGCATGGGTCGCCCCGTCGGCGCCGACCAGGCCCGCACGGTCGATCGCGAACCTGACCGGCAGGTTCTGGATCGCCACGTCGTGCACCACCTGGTCGTATGCCCGCTGCAGGAACGTCGAGTAGATCGCGCAGAACGGCCGCATCCCCTGCGCGGCAAGACCCGCCGCGAACGTCACCGCATGCTGCTCGGCGATGCCGACATCGAAGAACCGGTCCGGATAGGCCGCCGCGAACTTGTCCAGCCCGGTCCCCGACGGCATCGCCGCCGTGATCGCGCAGATCCTGGCATCGCTCGCCGCTTCCGCGACCAGCGCCGCGCCGAACACATTCTGGTACGCCGGCGGCCCCGGCGGCGCCTTGGCCTGCGCGCCGGTGATCACGTCGAACTTCTGCACCCCGTGATATTTGTCCGCCGCGGCTTCCGCCGGCGCATAGCCCTTGCCCTTCTTGGTCACCACATGGACCAGGATCGGGCCTTCCTCGGCATCGCGCACATTCTCCAGCACCGGGATCAGCTGGTCCAGATTGTGCCCGTCGACCGGCCCCACATAATAAAAACCAAGCTCCTCGAACAAGGTCCCGCCCATCGCCATCCCGCGCGCGAACGAATCCGTCTTCTTCGCCGCCGAATGCAGCGGACGCGGCAGCTTGCGCGCAAAGCGACGCGCCAGCTCCCTCAGGCTCAGGAACTCACGGCTCGACACGATCCGCGACAGATACGCCGACAACCCGCCAACCGGCGGCGCGATCGACATGTCGTTGTCGTTCAGGATCACGACCAGACGGTTGCCCGCCCCTTCAGCGTTGTTCATCGCCTCATAGGCCATGCCGGCCGACATCGCCCCGTCCCCGATCACCGCGATCGCCTTGCCCGGCTCGCCCTTGATCTTGTTCGCGATCGCAAAGCCGAGCGCCGCCGAAATCGAGGTCGAGCTATGCGCCGCGCCGAACGGATCATACTCGCTCTCGCTGCGCTTCGTGAAACCGCTCAGGCCCCCGCCCGCCCGAAGCGTCCGGATCCGGTCGCGACGACCCGTCAGGATCTTGTGCGGATAGCATTGATGCCCGACATCCCAGATCAGCCGGTCACGCGGCGTCTCGAACACATAATGGATCGCCGTCGTCAGCTCCACCACGCCAAGACCAGACCCAAGGTGACCTCCCGTCACCCCCACCGCCGCTATCGTCTCCGCACGCAACTCGTCCGCCAGCTGCCGCAGCTTCGCCACAGGTAACCCGCGCAATTCCGCGGGCGTGCTCACCGTATCCAACAACGGCGTATCAGGAACGTCAGACATCATCCCCATTTAGCGAACGAGACGATGGGTGTCGATTGCTGCAACCGCTCAGATCGTTTCTTGACGAAGAGCGCACGGGATCGTGACAATAATGCAATGCATCCTCTCACCGGCCGACTCGCCATTCCGGCGGACATTCCCGCCATTCGCACCCTGATGGCGCGATCAATCGCGCAGTTGCAGCAGGGTTTTCTCAGCCCTTTGGAAATCGCCGCGAGTCGTGCCGTAATGGGCCTCGATACGCAGCTAATCGAGGACAGGACCTATTTCATCGTCGAATCCGGCGAGACGATCGCCGGTTGCGGCGGCTGGAGCGCGCGGGCGACACTCTATGGCGGAGACCACAGCGCGGCGTTGCGTGACCCGAAACCGCTCGATCCGGCGCAAGACGCGGCGCGAATCCGGGCGATGTTCACTGATCCCGATTTCGCGCGACGCGGAATCGGACGCCTGATCCTGTCCTTGTGCGAGGGGGCTGCGCGACAGGCCGGGTTCGCCCGGGCGGAAATGATGGCCACCCTGGCGGGCGAGCCGCTGTACCGGGCCTGTGGCTATGCCGAGATAGAACGCGTCACCGCACCGCCGATGGGCGGCATCGCCGTCCCACTCGTGCGCATGGGCAAACCGTTATTCTAGGGCCCTTATTCTAGTCGCAGTCGGCGCACTTACCGCGCACCTCGATCACCGGCCGCACCGGCGAGAAGCCGGCAGCCTCAGCGGCGGAGCGGACCCCGCTGGTGATTCGGTCATTGTCGAGATGAGTCGTCTGGCCGCAGGTGTCGCAGACCAGGAAGATGCAATCGTGCAGGCAATCGGGATGCGCGTTGGCGACATAGGCGTTCGAGCTTTCGACTCGCCGCGCCAGATTTGCCCCGACGAACAGGTCGAGGATACGGTACACGCTGTTGGCGGCAACCCGTCGCCCTTCAGTCTTCGATACCGCCTCGGCAATGTCATAGGCGGAGGCCGGCTTGTCGAAACCGGCAAGCGCCTCGAAGATATGGG
Source organism: Sphingomonas sp. QA11 (assembly GCF_028473665.1). Classification (GTDB taxonomy): domain Bacteria; phylum Pseudomonadota; class Alphaproteobacteria; order Sphingomonadales; family Sphingomonadaceae; genus Sphingomonas; species Sphingomonas phytovorans. The sequence goes on from NZ_CP098774.1 coordinate 3,123,731, forward strand.
CACGCATCGTCGTCCACTGCTCGCCCGATTTCTCGAGCGTCTCGCGCGCCACCCTGGAAAGGTCGGCGCCCTGGGGCTCGTGATGGTGATGATGTGCGGCCATGCGAGTCAATTTAGGCATTGCCGCCCTCGGCGGCAAGCACGGTGCCGGCAAATGGCGCTAGTAAGTGGCGCGGCGGTTCAGATCATGGCCCAGGGCGAGGATCGCCACGCCGATCAGCGTCCAGATCGTCTCCGTGCCGCCGTCATGCGGCATGGTAATCGCGCCCGCCATGATGCCGAGGCCAAGCGAGCCGACCACCGCCGGCATCATATAGCCATGCGCGAAGATCCCGCGCCCCAGGGCAAGCACGCCGAAGCCGATCGCGAACGTCAGGCCGATTTCGTGGAACAGCGGATTCAACAGCAACCCGCCAGCGGAAGCCGCCAGGGCAAGGAACACGGAACTGGCGAGGCAATGCACCGCACATAGCCCCGACAGTCCGATCGCGAACCGATCGAACCGCGACTCGAACCACGCAAAGGCGGGCGAGGAAGAATGGGCATGCGCTGTCATTGCGGGGCCCATGTGGCATAACCGCCCAAAAGTTACAATATATCATCGATATTTTTCGTCCGACCGCTCGTCACAATCCCGAATCGACGCGCGCGGGCGATGGGTCTAGGAGCGGGCCATGCTTCAGGCTTCCTCGCTCGCCCATCCGTCGCGGCCGCGCGCCCTCGCTGCGTGGCTCTTCTCGGTCGCCGGTCTTATCGTCCTGATGGTCGTGATCGGCGGCATTACCCGGCTTACCGAATCGGGGCTGTCGATCACTGAATGGAAGCCGATCAGCGGCATCATCCCTCCTCTCACCGATGCGGCGTGGCAGGCCGAGTTCGACAATTACAAGCGCATCCCTGAATATACCCAGATCAACCATGGCATGACGCTGGCCGGGTTCAAGTCGATCTTCTTCTGGGAATTCGTCCATCGCCTGCTCGGCCGACTGATCGGCCTTGCCTTCGCCCTGCCGCTGTTGTGGTTCGCCGTTCGGCGGCGGATTCCACCCGGCTATGGCTGGCGGCTGGTCGCCCTGCTCGCCCTTGGCGGGCTCCAGGGCGCGATCGGATGGTGGATGGTTGCCTCGGGCCTGTCGGTACGCACCGATGTCAGCCATGTCCGCCTCGCCGTCCATCTGATCACCGCGCTCGTGCTGCTGTCGGGTCTGGTGTGGACCGCGCTTGATCTGCGCGCGCTGGCGGAAAGCCGGCTCGCCGTGCCTGCCTCGCTTCGTCCGCTCGCCCTGGCCGCGCTGCTGCTGCTGTTCGGCCAGATCATGTTCGGCGCCTTCACCGCTGGACTCGACGCGGGCTATGCCTTTTCGAGCTGGCCATTGATGGGCAACACCCTCTTCCCCGCAGGGGTCGCGTTCATCGAGCCGATCTGGCGCAACGCGGTCGACAATCCGGTGGTAGTGCAATTCATCCACCGCTGGTTCGCCTTCGTCGCTGCCACCGCGCTGATCATGCTGGCGCTGCGGTCGATCAGGCAGGGTGCCGGCGTCGCCGGCCGAATGCTCATCTGGCTGGTGGTGCTGCAAATCGCGCTGGGCATCGCGACGTTGCTCAGCGGCGTGCAGATCGTGATCGCCATCGCGCACCAGGCGAACGCGGCGCTGACGCTGATCGCGGCGACGTTCGCCGCCCACAGGATAGGGCGCGCAACGCGGTGAGCAGGATCCGCCTCGTCCGCACCACCTTCGGCAACGCGGACGAGGCTGCGCGCGTCGCCCTGGCGATGATCGAGGACCGTCTCGCCGCCTGCGCGTCGCTTTCCCCGACCCACTCGATCTATCGCTGGCATGGCGAGGTAGAGGCAGGCGACGAAACGGCGGTCCTGTTCAAGACCACCCCGGATCGCGCCGCCGCGCTCGCCGCCGCGATCGAAGCGCGGCATTGCTACGATCAGCCCGTCATCGAGGCATGGGAGGCGGATGTCGACCCGGCGGTCGCGGACTGGGTCTATGCGGAAACAGCCAAGGTATCCTGATACCTGTCGTGAAAGCGGCCTTTCGCTTGACTTTTTTACCCCTTCCTCACATTAGCCCGCGATCAGCGCCGTCCCGTGGGGGCGGCGCATGTCGTTTGAACGAAAGAGGTCTGGCCCCATGAAGGCGCTGATGAAGACCACCAAGTCGGTAAAGCCGCACGAGGTGGAGAAGAAATGGCATATCGTCGATGCCGACGGCCTGGTGGTCGGTCGTGCAGCCTCGATCATCGCCAACGTCCTGCGCGGCAAGCACAAGCCGAGCTTCACCCCGCATGTCGACTGCGGTGACAATGTCATCGTCATCAACGCCGACAAGATCAAGTTCACGGGCAACAAGCTCAAGGACAAGGTCTATTACAAGCACACCGGTTATGCCGGCGGCATCAAGGGCGTGACCGCGGGCAAGGTGCTCGACGGCCGCTTCCCCGAGCGCGTGCTGGAAAAGGCCGTGGAACGCATGATCCCGCGCGGTCCGCTGGGTCGCGAGCAGATGCGCAACCTGCGCGTCTTCGCCGGTGCCGAGCATCCGCATGCAGCACAGAACCCTGAAGTCCTCGACATCGGTTCGATGAACCGCAAGAACAAGGTGGGCTAATTGATGTCCGACAATCGTCAGTCCCTTTCCGATCTCGCAAACCTGACCAGCCAGCCGGCGCCGGTCGCAGCCACCTCAACGGTTCTCGCCGGTGACGAATATGCACCTGCCGCTCCGGTCGTCGTGCGCGAGCCGATGCCGCTGCGCGAGCAGATCCTCGACAAGCAGGGCCGGGCCTATGCGACCGGCCGCCGCAAGGATGCCGTCGCCCGCGTCTGGATCAAGCCGGGTTCCGGCAAGATCACGATCAACGGTCGCGACCAGGAAGTGTATTTCGCCCGTCCGACGCTGCGCCTCGTCATCAACCAGGTGTTCGGCGTGACCGAGCGCGAGGGTGCGTATGACGTGGTCTGCACCGTCAAGGGTGGCGGGCTTTCGGGCCAGGCCGGCGCGGTCAAGCACGGCATCAGCCAGGCGCTGACCAAGTTCGAGCCGATCCTGCGCGCGCCCGTCAAGGCCGCCGGTTTCCTGACCCGCGACAGCCGCACGGTCGAGCGCAAGAAGTATGGCCGCGCCAAGGCTCGCCGCAGCTTCCAGTTCTCGAAGCGCTAAGCGTTTCTCGACTGCGCGAACAGGGGCGGTCCGGCAACGGGCCGCCCTTTTTCGTTGTCTATTTGCCTGAATCGAGCGCGGCCACGGTCCCGTTCGCGACCGCGGCATCCTTCATCGCGGCAGCGGCGCGCTCCGCACCCTCCATCGCTCGCAGGACGTTTCCGCCCGCCAGCTTGGCGATGTCGGCGTCACTCCAGCCGCGCCGCATCAGTTCGGCAAGCAGCGCCGGATAGGTAGCGACGCTTTCGAGCCCCTGGGGCAGATCCGGCACGCCGTCGAAATCCGATCCGATCCCGACATGATCGGGCCCTGCCACCTTCGCAATGTGATCGATATGGTCAGCGACCATCGCCAGCGTGACCACCGGCATGGGGTGCGCCTTGTCCCATTCGGCCAGCGCCGCCTTGGCCGCCGCCGGCTGGCCGAGATACAGGCCGCTGAACGGTGGGGCATTGTAGCTCGCGATCTCGCCCGCGCGCGCCGCATCCCAGCGCCGCCGCGCCTCGGAGATATAGCCGGGTGCGAAATTGACCATCACCACGCCGCCATTCGCCGCGACCTGGCGCAGCACGGCGTCGGAGACGTTACGCGAATGATCGCACAGGGCCCGAGCGCTGGAATGCGAGAAGATCACCGGTGCCTTCGACACGCGCAGCGCGTCGACCATCGTCGCCTCGCTGACATGGCTCAGATCGACCAGCATGCCAAGCCGGTTGAGCTCGCCCACCACTGCCTCGCCGAACTTGGTGAGACCGTCATGCTCCGGATTGTCGGTGGCCGAATCCGCCCAGGCGATCGTGCGCGAATGGGTCAGCGTCAGATAAGAGGCACCAAGCTTGCGATAGGCACGCAGCACGGCGAAGCTGCCGTCGATCTGCCCGCCGCCCTCCACGCCGAGCATCGAGGCGACCTTGCCCTGCGCCTGGATGCGCCGGACATCGGCCGCCGTGACGGCCGGCTCGAACACTTTCGGATAGCGCGCGAAGATCTGGTGCATCAGGTCGATCTGCTCAAGCGTCTCGACGACCTGCTGGGTTTCCGGCAGCCCGGCGGAGACATAGACCGACCAGAATTGGCCGCCGACATGCCCGGCACGCAGCCGGTCGATATCGGTATGATATTTCGTAGGATCGAGCCTGGTCAGGTCGATGCTCCAGCGCTCGTCCTTGGCCTGCCCCACCAATGTTTCAGCCCAGTCGTTATGACCATCGATCACCGGGCTCCGGGCGAGGACGCGGGCAATCCGCGCATCGATGTCATTGGTCTTGTCAGGAGCGGCGGCCATCAACAATGGCGCCAAGGCGAACAGAAGGGCTGGTCTCATACCGCGAGCATAGATCGCGATGCTGGCGGCGCAAGCCGCGCTTCGCAAGCTATCGCTCCATCAATCAACGCTCCCCTTTTTCGAAAGGGTCGATTAGCTTTCGAAGCAGGAAGGAGATGCGCATTGGCTTTGGAGGACCCCGTGACGGCTCGCATCGTGGCGTTCCTGGAGCGGATCGGCATCCCCGTCGAAACCGACACCGTGCCCGAAGGCTCGTTCCTTCCCGCAATGGCGATCAGGAACGGCGCCGTGGTCTATGATCCCGCACTGCTCGAATGGCCTGGCGATCTGCTGCACGAAGCGGGGCACGTCGCGGTGACCGATCCTGCGTTGCGCCCGACCCTCAGCGAGGTGCGCTCCGATCCTGCCGAGGAGATGGCCGCCATTGTCTGGTCCTATGCCGCGGCGCTCGAGATGGATCTGGATCCGGCGATCGTATTCCACGAGCATGGCTACAGAGGCGGCGGCGATTCGATCCTCGAGAATTTCACGGCCGGCCGTTATTTCGGCGTACCGATGCTGGAATATTACGGCATGACGCTGACCGAACGCTTCGCCGAGGAACGCGGGATGGCGCCCTACCCGTTCATGCTCTCCTGGCTACGCACCCGGACGAGCGCTGAATGACCGGCACGCCCGGACACCAATGGATCGCGTTGCGCATCTTCGGATCGGGGTTTCAAAACTAGCCTCAATGGAGCAGCCGGGCCTCGCGGAAGGGATGCAGCACCGCCGCTTTCCGAGGCGCCGGCCCGCCCAGGATCGCCGCCAGCGCATCGTCGATGCGGGGATAGTGGAAACGAAAGCCATGGAAGACCGCCTTCACCGGAAGCACCTTCTGTCCGCCAAGCATCAGCTCCCCGGCGAGATCGCCGAGCAACAGGCGAAGTGGCAGTGCCGGGAGCCGCAGGATCGCGGGACGCCCGAGCGCGCAACCGACAGCACGGGCGAAGTCGCCGTTGCTGACGGGATTGGGCGCGGTCGCATTGAGCGGGCCGCTGATCTCAGGATCGGCGGCCGCGGCGACGATGAGGCGCACCAGATCGTCACGATGGATCCAGCTCGTCACCTGCTTGCCTGTCCCGATCGGCCCGCCCAGCCCGAATTCGAAGATCGGCAGCAACCCGCCCAGCATCCCGCCGCTTGAAGCGAGCACCAGCCCGGTGCGCAGCAGCACGACGCGAGTACCGGCACTGGCTGCACGCATGGCCGCCGCTTCCCAGGTCGCGCAGACATCCGCCGCGAAGCCGCTGCCCCGCGCCACGGTTTCGTCCAGGATCGTGCCGTCATCGATGCCGTAGAAGCCGATCGCTGAACCGCTGACCAGAACCGCGGGACGCCGATCGAGCCGTTCGAACAACAGGCCGAGCGCTCGCGTCACCTCAAGCCGGGATTCGACGATCCGCCGCCGACGTATCGCGGTCCAGCGGCCGCCCGCAATCGGTTCTCCAGCGAGGTTGATCGCCACGTCGCAGCGAAAGTCGCCGGGCAGAGTGGCAAGATCGGCAACGATCCGCACCGGTGTCGCAAGCCCGAGCGCATTGCCCGGATTGCGGGTCAGGACAGTTACGTCGTGGCCGGCCTCGACCAGCGCGGCGACCAGACGGTTTCCGACGAAGCCGGTGCCGCCAGTCACGAGAACCGCCTGCCGCCCCGGCAAAGCGTGCGCCAGCTCAGCAGCGGGGCCATCGCCGAGCCGCTCGTTGCGGGTTGCGGCGAGCAGGTCCCGCACGCCCGAGACCGCGACGCCCGCCGCGGCGATGGTCAGCAGGATGGAGACAGCGCCATGGCCGTGGAGGACGATCGCGTCAGGCAGACTCGCCCGGCCAACCAGCACCGGCACGAGCATGGCGAGCAACACACCGTAGTTGAGCGTCAACAAGGTGTGAGTCACCCGTTCGCTCGCGGGTAGCGCGCGGATGCGATCCTCCTCGACGAAATCCCACAAGGTGATGCCCGTCTCGACCGCCAGTGCTGCCAGCAGTACCAGCGCCGGGACGCCGTGCAGTTCAGTCCAGCCCAAAGCCAGGAAGACCAGCGCGTAGATCAGGTTCCGCGCACCATGGAGTCGAAGTTCCGTCGCCTGGCCGGGTTTCCAGGGTAGCCGCAGGGTCAGTTCATGGTGATAGAGCGTGTCGAAACCGCCCATTGCGACCTGAAGCAGCAACAGTGCAACGAAGACCGGATCGTTCATCTCGCATCTCCCGGGCGGTATTCAGTGAACATGCCGCATTGATGGACCAGCGCGCCGAACCAGGGATGGTCGAGCGCCAGGGTGAAGGCGAACCAGCCATGGTCGCAATCCACATGGCCGATGCTGAGCCGGCCGGGATTGAGCCAGCGCGGCAGGCGCAATCGGAGCGGACCGAGGCGCCAGAAATAATGGTCGCTGTCGAAATACAGCGCCTCGTTCTCGACCCGAAGCCGGAGCGCGATGCCAAAACCCATGCCGAGATACTCCTCAAGCCCGGTGGGGCCGGCGAAGCGCTTGGAACTATGGATCACCTGCGGAAAGCCGGCGCGGCGGCTGTACTGGCGAGTCCAGAACTGGCCGCCCCCGCTCGCATCCTCGGTCACGCACACCGCCGCCGCGACGCTGGTGTCAGTGCTCAGCGGCAACGGCGCCCCGACCAGGCGGCAGGCCTGGGCGAACGCCCAGCCGAGACGGCTCATCCGGCATTCGACGATCTCGCCGACATAGCTGATCGTCTGCGTGGCCAGCGCCTTGCGCCCGAAGCGTGCCCGAACGGCCGGCGGCAGGTTGGCCCAGCCAGCCTCGCCAAGCAACTGGCGGAAGCGCGGATCGACCATGGTGACGCCGGTACGCGGGGCATGCTGCGGAATGGGGACCGGACGCGCTGCAAGGGTGGACATCTCTTCCTTCTGTTCCGGTTATTTCTGTTAAATCAGAAATTACAGATTTTACAAACAGAGTCAAGGACTGGTCGCACCGAGGGGTTGATTGCGAACCGATCGGCGGGTGCGTCCCAGAGAGGCCGACCATGGCGAAACCGGGCCGTTCCATCGGGCCGACCGGCCTTGCTTCGTATCGATATTGCCGTTGACGGGCGGATGATCGACAAGGTCGCATCACTTCTGATCAATGGGGGAATGCCATGCGCCGTCTGTTCCTGGCTGCTTTGATTGCCACGATACCGGTTTCGGCCGGAGCCACGCCGACGAGCGATCTCAGCTCGGTAATAACCGACCATTGGGCATGGTATCTGAAGTCCAATCCGATCTACGCGACCACGCTGGGCGTCCATGATTATGACGACCAGATCGGAGATTTCAGCCTGGCGGAAGCAGACCGCCAGGCGGCACAGGCTGGCGTCTTCCTCAAGCGGCTCGATGCGATACCGACCGCTCAGCTCTCTCTGGAGGACCAGACCAACAAGGCGATCCTGCACCGCATCCTCTCCGAGCAGATCGAAGCCAACAGCTTCGGCGAGCGGATGATCACCTTCTCGACGCTGGGAAGCTGGTTCCAGAGTTTCGCGGGACTCGCCGATGTCGTGCCGGTCCGCACCAAGGCAGATTTTGTGAGCTACACGACTCGCCTCGCCCTGTTCCCCAGGGCGAACGCCCAGGCGCTCGCGGTGACGCGGCAGGGTGTCGAGGGAGGCTATGTCCTTCCCTGCGCCGCGCTTGCCGGCTTCGAGAAGACGACCACCGGCGTCATCGCCGAGAACCCGGAGGATTCGCGGTTCTTCGCGCCGTTCAAGGGCAACCGGCCGATTGAAATGACCGAGGCCGAGTGGAATACGATGAAGGCGAAGACAAAGACGCTTATCAGCGGCACCCTCAACCCCGAATATCGCAAGATCGATGCTTATTTCCGCACCGGCTATCTGCCGAAATGCCGCGCGTCCTATGGCGTGTCGGCGCTTCCCCAGGGCCAGCAATATTACGCCTTCCAGGTTCGCCAGCAGACGACGACCGAGATGACGCCGGGCCAGATCCATGAGCTCGGCCTCGGCGAGGTGAAGCGCATCCGCGCCGAGATGGATAAGATCGCCCAAAAGGCCGGCTATGCCAGTCGCGAGGCATTCATCCAGGATCTTCGCACCAACCCGAAATACTACCCGAAGAGCGCGGGCGAACTGATGAGCGCGGCGGCGCTTCAGGCGAAGGCCAACGACGGCAAGATGCCGACGCTGTTCGCCACCCTCCCCCGCCTCCCCTATGGCGTGCGTGCCGTCCCGGCAGAAACGGCCGAAGGAACGACCACCGCTTATTATATGCCCGGCTCGCCGCAGGCCGGGATTTCCGGCACCTATTACGTCAACACCTCGAAGCTGGATCAGCGGCCCCTGTACGAACTACCGGCGCTGACCACCCATGAGGCCGTTCCCGGCCATCACAACCAGATCGCGCTCCAGCAGGAGATGAGTCTCCCCGACTTCCGCAAATATGTTGCGGGGTTCAATGCCTTTGTCGAAGGCTGGGGGCTCTATGCTGAACATCTCGGCATCGAGATGGGCATCTACGACACACCCGAAAAGGACATGGGCCGCCTGTCCTACGAAATGTGGCGCGCCTGTCGCCTGGTCGTGGATACGGGATTGCACGCGCAAGGCTGGACCAAGGAACAGGCGGTTGCCTTCATGAAGGCCAATACAGCGCTGACGGACGCGAATATCGATGCCGAGGTGAACCGCTACATCAGCAATCCTGGCCAGGCACTCGCGTACAAGCTCGGCGAGCTCAAGATCCTCGCGCTCCGGCACAAGGCGGAGTCGAAACTCGGCCCGAAATTCGACGTGCGGCGATTCCATGACGCCGTGCTTGGACAAGGCGCGGTTCCACTCGACATTCTCGAAACGCAGATCGATCGATGGATCGCAACCGAGCAGGTCGCCCCTTCAGCGCAGAAGCAATAGAGTGCCATTCCCGGTTGCCCCGGCTCGCAGAAGCGGGTCGGGGCAGCCCGTCTGGTTCGGGCAATCCTACTCAACCTTCTCCTTCGGCAGCACCATGTCGGGCTCGGGACCGAGCCGCCGGAGCACCACGTCGAAACGGCCGTTTTCGATGCGGATTTCATTGAACGACGGCGGTGTATCGCGAGTCCGTTCGGAGAGCGTCCCCGCCCCGATCATCCGGATCTTCCGGCCACCAGCTTCGCGCACCACGTCGAACGGGTCATGGACATGGCCGGTCAGCACCGCGCTCGCGCCGGCCACGGCCAGCGCCTTGAACGCCTCCGCTCCGTTACGGGTCGAGGAGCGCATCCGCTCATGCGCCCCGATCAGCGGGTGATGGCAGGCGACGAAGACCAGCGCATCCTTCGGCGCAGCCTCGACCAGCGCCAGCGCCCGTTGCAGCGCACGAGAACTTACATGCCCCTTCGACCAGTCGAGCCGCCACTGGGCGCGCGCCGTCGTGACCATCGGCACGATCGCCACGCCCGGCAGGTCGAGCGGCCGTTCGATCAGGCGCTCGATCGCCCCGATCCGGTCGTAGGGGCGAAAGAGCCGCGCCAAAGGGTTGAAATAGGGCAGGTCGTGGTTGCCGACTTCCACGGTGACCGGCACGCCCAGCCCCTGCAGCCAGGCGAGACCGGCGGCGAACTCACGACGCCGCGCATGCATCGTCAGGTCGCCGGTCATGACTACCGCATCGGGCTTCTCGGCCTGCACCAGACCATCGAACCAGGCGATCGCGGCGCGGTCCTCGCGACCGAAATGCACGTCGCTGACGTGGAACAGGCGGATCATCCCTGCGCCTTCGTCGCGATGAACATCTCCCGTCCCATGCCGCAGCGAATGACGATATCCGGATCGAGCATCACCGGCTCGCCATCGAACAGCGCCAGTGCCGGCCGGGTCCCGGCGATGCGGAACCGGGTTGCGCGGACTTGGGTCACCTCAGCCGCGGCGACCCAGTCGCCGGTCAGCCACTCCCAGCCGAGCGACGCGATCGCCCGCCAGTCGCGCGCGTCCACGGCCGCCACATCGAGATGGTCAACTTCGGGCCGCACGAACACAGCCTGCGCATGATGGCGGAACCCGGGCACGCCGGACAGGCGGATGCCCCCTGAAAAAGTGCGGCGCCACGCCGTCCTGATCGCACGGACCAAGCCGCGGACCCGGCCGGCACGCACCAGCTCGCGTGCACGTACCCAGGTCGCGGCGGGGCCCAGGATCAAGCCGACAAAGGCACGATGCGGACCGGCCTCGACCATCGGCAACGCGACGAGGCGTCCCTGCGCCCCGGCGGCACGGATGATCGCCACCGGGTCGGCCTCGCCATGCAGCAGCTTGGCCAACAGGTTCATCGTGCCGCCCGGCAGGATGAGGATCGCACCCTTCCATTCGGCCAGGGCGCAGGCAGCGGCGTTGATCGTCCCGTCCCCGGCGAACAGGACGACCGTATCGACTCCTGCCGCATCCAGTTCCGCGGCCTCTGGAAGATCGTCCGCCGGAAAGGCGGTTCGTCCGGCTAGCGCCAGATCATGCTCGGCAAACACGGCCTCGATCGCTGCCGCCTTTTCCGTCGTTGCCGTGCCGGAGGCGGTGTTGGTGATGAACCACAGTTTCTGCATGGCGATCCCAACGCGCGAGGGAGAGAATGGTGACGCATTGCCCGGGACGAGATAGGCAGCGCGCGAAAACAGCGGAGAGACTCGTGCCGAACCTGTATGACCGTTTCGTCGAATGCTTTACACCCCGGCTCGACGAGCCGTTCATCGTTCGACCCGACGGCACGTCGATCACCTACCGCGATCTCCATGCCGCGACGGGACGGATCGCTAGTTTGTTCCTGTCGCTCGGGATCGGACGGGGCGACCGGATCGCGATGCAGGTCGACAAGTCGGCTGAAGGGCTGCTGGTCTACTTAGCGACACTGCGGATCGGGGCGATCCACCTGCCGCTCAATCCGGCCTATACGCCCCGCGAGCTCGACTATTTCCTGCGCGACGCGGAGCCGACGCTGTTCGTTTGCAGCCCGGCGAACGAGCCGGTGCTCGGGCCGCTCTGCCGGGAGATCGGCGTTCCCAACGTGATGACCCTGGGCAAGGCAGGCGATGGCAGCCTGCCCGAAGCCGCCGAGGCGATGCCGACCGAGTTCGCGACCGTCGATGTGGCGAACGACGAACTGGCCGCGATCCTCTATACCTCCGGCACCACCGGGCGCTCTAAAGGCGCGATGCTGACTCACGACAATCTCGGCTCCAATGCCGAGACACTGGTAGAGCTCTGGCGCTTCACGCGCGACGACGTGCTGCTTCACGCGCTGCCGACCTTCCACACCCACGGCCTGTTCGTCGCGACCAACATCATCCTGCTCGCGGGCGCGCGGATGATCTTCCTGCCGGCGTTCGATCTCGACGCGATGATCCGGCTTCTGCCGCAGTGCACCGCGCTGATGGGCGTGCCGACCTTCTATTCGCGCCTGCTGTCCCGGCCCGATTTCACGCACGAACTGGTCAGGGATATGCGCCTGTTCGTCTCGGGTTCCGCGCCACTATCGGCCGAGGTCCACCGCGAGTTCAGCGCCCGCACCGGCCACGCCATCCTCGAACGCTATGGCATGACCGAGACCAACATGAACAGTTCCAACCCCTATGACGGAGACCGGGTGCCGGGAAGCGTCGGCTTCCCACTGCCGGGCGTGGAGATCCGCGTCACCGATGCGGAGACTGCGACGCCATTGGCGCAGGGCGCAATCGGCATGATCGAGGTACGCGGGCCAAACGTCTTCAAGGGCTATTGGCGGATGCCGGAGAAGACGGCGGAGGAGAAGCGCGCCGACGGATTCTTCATTACCGGCGATGTCGGCAGCGTCGACGAACGCGGCTATCTGTTCATCTCCGGCCGGCAGAAGGACCTGATCATCTCCGGCGGGCTCAACGTCTATCCCGCCGAGGTCGAGGCACTGATCGACGAGATGGCGGGCGTCGCCGAATGCGCGGTGATCGGGGTGCCGCATCCCGATCTTGGCGAGGGCGTGGTCGCTGTCGTCGCGGCCAAGGTGCCGGGCGCCGTGGACGCACAGGCAGTGAAGGCAGCACTGGCCGATACGCTGGCGGCGTTCAAACGACCGAAACAGATATATGTGGTCGACCAGCTGCCGCGTAATGCGATGGGCAAGATCCAGAAGGCCGAACTGCGCGGCACCTACGCTCGAACCTTTGCCGATTGAACCCAGATGACGAAGGAAACCAGGATGCTGCCGGCCCGTACCTATAGCGTTTCGATCGATCGCGACTGGCGGGCGCTGTACGACGAGATCTGGCAACCCGCCTTCTTCGCGAAATGGGCGTCGGGCCTTGCCGAATCCGATCTCCGGGCGGACGGCGATGCCTGGCTGGCCGATGGGCCGGAAGGCCCGATCCGCATCCGCTTCACCCCGCATAACGACTATGGCGTGATGGATCATTTCGTCGATCCGGGCACCGGCGGAGAAATCCACATCCCCTTGCGTGTCGTGCAGAATGGCGCGGGCGCCGAGGTGATGTTGACACTCTATCGCCAGCCGGACATGGACGACGAGCGGTTCGCGGCCGACGCGAAATGGATCAACCGCGATCTCAACACGCTGAAGGCGCTGTTCACGCCGCAGCGAGGTCGTTGACCGGGCGGGCACGAATGTGCCAGTGGGCGGCGGATCGGACGTAGGCGACGCCAGCCCCCGGACCGATCGCGCGGGTGTAGCTCAATGGCAGAGCAGAAGCTTCCCAAGCTTACGACGAGGGTTCGATTCCCTTCACCCGCTCCAGTTCTTCGGCTCTCCAGCCCGCATTCGGCACGCTGAGGCCAGGTCGACCGCGCCGTCAACGAACAGCGCAATGGGGGAGAAACGGGTTCCATGACGACGAACGCACCTCGAATCGTGATTCTCGGCGGCGGGCACGCCGGCGCAAATGCCGTCGCCTCGCTGCGCCAGGCCGGGCATGACGGCGAGATCGTGATGATCTCCGACGAATCGGTGCTGCCCTATCATCGCCCACCGCTTTCCAAGGCCTATCTCAAGGGCGGCTCGACGCTCGAGGCGCTCTATCTGCGCCCGGCCAAATTCTACGACACCAACAATATCGAAGTATTGCTCGACGCGCGCGCGACCGGGATCGACACGGCACGCAAAATCGTCACGCTGGCCGACGGGCGTGAGATCGCGTGGGAATTGCTGATCCTCGCCACAGGCTCGGTCGCGCGGCGGCTCGATGGGCCGGGCGCCGACCTTGATGGCGTGCATGTGCTGCGCGACATCAAGGACGCGGAGGCGCTTCACGCGCGGATCGGCGAAGGATCGCGGCTGGTGATCATCGGCGCTGGCTATATCGGGCTCGAGGTCGCTGCCTCAGCGCGCGACCTGGGCGCGGAGGTCACCATCCTTGAACGCGAGCCACGCATCCTCTCGCGCGTGGCGTGCGAGGAATTGTCGGGCTTCTTCCACCGCTTCCATGCCGATCGCGGCGTGGTGTTCCGCACCGGCGTGTCAGTCGCGGCGCTGCACGGGGAGAAGGGCGAGGTCTGCTCGGTCGAGCTTTCCGACGGCGAGGTGCTGCCCTGCGATGCCGTGCTGGTCGGTATCGGCGGATCGCCCTGCGACGCGCTGGCGATCGGCGCCGGCCTGAAATGCGACAATGGCGTGATCGTCGACCTGGCGGGACGCAGTTCGATCCCCGGCATCTACGCGATCGGCGACATGACTCGCCGGCCGATGCCGCATTATGGCGACCGCATGTTCAGGTTGGAAAGCGTGCCCAACGCGGTCGACCAGGCCAGAGCCGTGGCAGCCGACATCATGGGCAAGCCCCTGCCCGCGCCCGACCTGCCGTGGTTCTGGTCCGACCAGTACGAACTTAAGTTACAGATCGCGGGCGTGCCGTTCGACGCCGACCGCCAGATCGTGCGGCACACGCCGGACAAGGAGAACAGCTTCTCCATCTTCCACATGAGCGGCGACCGGGTCGTCGCGGTCGAGGCGGTGAACGCGGCCGGCGACTTCGTGGCCGGCAAGAAGCTGATCATGGCCGCGCAACCGGTGGATATCGCCAAGCTGTCCGATCCGTCGATCGCGGCGAAGACGTTGCTGGCGACGAGCGGCGACTGACGGCGGAAGGCCCGGCGCGATCACCCTTCTGCTTTACCAGCGTAGCGAGGGATCAGTTCACCCAACCCGCTCGAAGCTGACCGTCCGCTTGTCCGGATCAGCCGCGACCAGCTTGACCTGGAGCGCGTCGCCAGGCTCCACCTGATGCGCCACGACGCGTGCCACCACGGGCAGGTCGCGGAGCTGCATGCGGGCGCCGCGATCGTCCAGGTCGGTGACGACCGCCGGGAACACCTCGCCCTCGCGTCCCTGGAGCATCGTGGCCTCCGCCATGTCGATCACTGCCCGGTCGATCTGGCCGCCCAGCGCATCGGCGCGAGCCATGACGGACGGCAGTTGCGTGAACGCGGCCGTCACGACATCCGGCACCGGCTGCCCGTTGGCGATCGCCAGCGTGGCGCGCACGACATAGCGATCGGCGAGGCGACGAAGCGGCGCGGTGGCATGGGCATAGGTCGCGGCCATTGCGGCATGCCAGGGTACGACGCCTTCGCGATACGGCACATAGCTTGCCCCCTCCCCGGCGCGGCGGATCGCCAGCATGAAGGCAGCCTGTTTCGGATTTTTGGCGTCGAGCGTGCGGTCGAACTGGTCGAGCGTCGCATTCTCCGGCCATGTCAGCCCGAAGGCCCGCGCGGTGAGGCGCAACCGCTTGACCGCTCCCTCATTAGGCGCGGCCATCACGCGGAACAGGCCGGTGTGGTGGGCCTGGAGCGCATCGGCAATGGCAAGGTTGGTGGCAAGCGACATCGCCGCGTTGCGCATCTCCGATTCGAGCACCGGGCGGAACAGCAGCTTGAAGCGGCCGTCGCCGATCGAGTCGACCTCCTGCTCGGGCGGATCAACGCGCGCGGCGCCACGCCGGTCCTCGGCGGCCTGGATGCGCCGCGCGAGTTCGCCGAAATCGGCGGGGAGATCGCTGTCCCGCACGCTGTCATAGGCCAGCTTCGCCCTGCTGCGGATGACGGCACGCTCGGCACCGTCGAGATTCACCGCGCCGTCGGGCGCGACACGCACGGTGAAGATCACCGCCGGTCGGGGACCAGCCGGCAGCAGGCTGGCGGCGCCTTCGGCCAGCACGGGCGGATAGAGCCCGGCCTTTCCATCGGGAAGATATTGCGTCGCGCCGCGCCGCCATGCCTCGGCATCGAGCGGGTCGCCGTCATCGACGAACCAGGCCACATCGGCGATGGCATAATGGAGCAGCAGGTCGGCGCCGCTGCGATCGACGGCGAATGCCTGATCGAGATCAGTCGAACTGGCCGGGTCAAGCGTGACGAAGGGCTGGTCGGTACGGTCGACATGCCCGGTCGGCGCGCGCTTCGCCGCGGCCTCGGCGGCGGCAAGCACGGCGGGAGGAAAGGAGTCCGGCACCTGATACTGGGTGCGGATCGCGGCAAGGCCGGCGGCCAGCGCGTTGTTGGGATCGGCGAGCGCCTTCATCGATGCATGCGGTACACCGTGGACGGGGCGTGGGGAAGACGGATGCTGCCAGAACATCGCGAGGGAACAGGAGGCGCGCTGGTTCGCTTAGAGGAATTCCTGCCGGCCGTTCGTCCGGCTCCCCTTTGCACGGGAGCGCCGTCGTTGAAGAAGAATTCCCTTATTCTGATCATACTGGGCCTGTTGCTGCTGGCAGTGGGTACATCGATGCAGTTTGGCGGCACCGCGCCCAAGGCCGATCCCGCGCTGGTGCAGCGATGCCAGGAACAGGCCCGGGAGCGCGGCATGGATGCGGCGACGGCCGCTCAGTGCGAGAATACGGCGTTCGCGACAGCTCTTACCGCGACCGACGCCGATGCCGCGGCGCGGACGATCAGCACGGCGAACGGCAGCGAGATCGGCGGCACCATGCTCGCGATGTTCCTGATCGGTCTCGGGCTCATCCTGACGATCGGCGGCGTCATAGCGCGGCGCGCGCAGCGGCGCTGACACATCATTTCAACAGACCAGGGGCATCGGGTGGAAAGACCCGTCAACAGGAGAGGAAAAACATGCGCAATATTGCAGTGATCGGGGGCCTCGCGGCGACCATATTAGCGTTTTCCGGAGCGCCGCGCCTTACCGCGATGAGCGATGCCGCCGGTCTTCCCCAGGCGCGGAACGCAAGTTGCGACGACCCCAAGACCGCGTTCGACAATGTCTATTGCGAGCGCAAGGTCTATATGCAGGCCGACACTGACCTGAACGCCGCGTACAAGAAGCTTCGTACCCTGTTGAAGGTGGCGGATCGCACCACCTTGCTCCAGTCGCAACGGACCTGGATCAGGCAGCGGGATTCGCGCTGCGGCCTGACCGAAGGCGCTTCGATCAAGATCGACCTGGTCTGCGCCAAGGACATGACGATCGAACGCACCAACTGGCTGAACGACCGGTCGCGCGAATGCACGAGCTCCGGCTGCCGATCGAGCAAGCTGGACGAATAGGCGCGGTGCGACGCCTCCTGCCGGCGCTCAGCGCGCTGCTCCTGCTGGGCGGGTGCTGGACGGGGCTGCCATGGTTCGCCGCCTCGGAGTCGGTCACTGTCATTCCCGATGGCAGCTATCGCCTGGCAGAACCTGGCGCGCCGCCGGAGGGCGCCGATGTCCTGCACATATCCCGCCAGAAGGATCGCTCGCTGCTGATCGGCGGGGTGGATGCGCCGTTGCGCGCGATCATCGTGCCACTCGGCGGCGCCGCGGCCAATGCGAACCGCTATATCGTGCAGTTGCAGAAGCTCGATCCGCGCAGGCCACCCAAGGCGATGTTCCTGATGCTCGACAACGAGCAAGGGCGGTACCGGATCGCCGTGCTGCGATGCGGATCGGTCGCGGCGGCGGCGGCGGGAAGATCGGGAGGCTCCGTCGCGCGCGATCCGCAATCAGCATCGACCTGCATCTTCGGGGATCGGGGCACGCTCGTCACGACTCTCCGCGCAGCGGCGGAGGCTGAACCGGCGCTTGATCTAGAGCTGGTGCGGGTTGACGGGTCAGACGCGGAGAGAGCCATTCGTCGTTGAGCCAAGGCGATGAAGACCGCGCGGACCAGCATTGTCAGACCCATGCAGTCATGTAACACCAGAGCATATCGACACAGCCAGACGGGACAGGTGTCTGCCATGACCTCCAGGATTCCCGCCCTTTGCTGGCTCATCGCCATCGTCCTGCTGGCGGCGCCTGCCGAGGCGCGAACCGGCCGGGCGAAGATCGCGCTGACGTTCGACGATCTGCCCGCGCTCACCATCCTGAACGACCAGCCCTATGTGAACTACCTGAACGATACGATCCTGCGCGGATTGAAGCGGCACAGGATTCCGGCGACCGGGTTCGTGAACGAATCCAAACTCGACGAGATCGACCGGGTCCAGCAGATCGCGGTGCTCGGCAAATGGCTCGACGCATCGATGGATCTCGGAAATCACACCTTTTCGCACGAATCTCCCAATAGCCTGGGTGCGGCTGGCTATATCGCCGATATCGCCAAGGGGGAGCCGGTCACCCGCGGACTGCTGGCGGCCCGGAACCGTCGCATCGGCTGGTTCCGCCACCCCTATCTGGAAACCGGGACGCCAGAAGCGGTGAAACACGAAATCGACGACTGGTTGCGCGCGCACGGCTATCGCATCGCGCCGGTCACGATCGACGCCGATGACTGGGAATTCGCCGAACCCTATGACGATGCCATCGCCCATCGCGACGAAGCGCGTCGCAAACGGATTCGTAGCCAGTATCTCGACTATACGCACAAGATGATCCGCTGGTATCGTAGCGCTGCCCACGCGCTGTTCGGTCGGGACATCGCCTATGTCATGCTGCTGCACGCAACACGGCTTAACGCCGACTGCATCGATGACCTGGCCGCCATGCTCAGGCGCGAGAATTTGCAGCCTGTGAGTCTCGAAAACGCCATGAGGGACCCCGCCTACCGGACCCGTGACCCCTATGCCGGGAAGGACGGGATCGAATGGCTCGAACGATGGTCGATGGCGCTGCACAAGGACCTGCCCTGGGACAGTTTCACCGATATCCCCAAGGAGATCGAGGCCGATTACGACAAGGTCGATCGCGACCGCTGACGAGCGGATTTCGGCCCGACATTGGGATATGGTAATGTAGGCGACAGCGCGGCTCCAGCATCGCGGCGTACCGACCGGCGCCATGACCCGCCCGACCGCGCCCTTGCTTCGCCCGCTCCTGACCCTGTCGGGGCTTCTCTGCCTTGCCGCCTGCGGCGATCCGGCACCAAGCCCGACCGCGCCCAAGCCGGCCAAGGCGGAATCGGTCGCCCATGAATCCGAGCTGCTGAAACTGATCCTCGCCCCGGAGGCAGTGCGGCGACTGGGAATCGCGACCGAGAAAGTCGGAACGGGATCGGTAGCGCGAGTGCGGGCGACGGGCGGGGAGATCGTGGTGCCGTCCTTCGGCGCGGGCGGCGTGCCGACCAGCTCGGCCAGCAACCTTGCACAGATCGGCGCGCTACAGGCGGCGGCGGATGGGGAAATCGCGCGGACCCGGGCACAGGTGTCGATTGCGCGCATCACCTATGACCGCGCCGGCGCACTGGTCCGCGAGGAAGCCGGCAGCGTCCGTGCCCGCGACGAGGCGGCGGCCGCGCTGGCCACCGCGCAAGCGGCAGCCGGTGCCGCAACGGCGCAACGGCGATTGCTCGGGCCCTCGGTCCGGTCGATGAACAACCAGGATGCGCTCTGGGTACGTGTCCCCGTGTTCGGCACTGATGTCGGCGCGATCGCACGCAGCCGGGCTGCGATGATCAGTCCGCTGGGCGATAGCCATAGCCGCACCTCTCGCGCCGCGCATCCGGTGCAGGCCCCACCCTCCGCCAATGCGACTGCTGGCACGGTCGACCTGTTCTACGCGCTCGACAATCGCGACCGGCATTACCGCGTCGGCCAGCGTGTGTCGGTGACGTTGCCGCTCGGCGAGCACGAGGCGGGCCTTTCCATCCCCACGGCGGCGATCGTCCGCGACATCAATGGCGGCGAATGGGTCTATACCCGGATCGCGCCGCAAACCTTCCTGCGGCGCCGGATCGAGACGGTCTCGAGCGCTGACGGCCGGACGATCCTGTCGCGTGGGCTGGAGCCGGGTGCCGAGGTGGTGACCGACGGGGCCGCCGAACTGTTCGGTACCGAATTCGGGGCGGGCAAGTAGCATGCTCGCCTGGCTCGTTCGCGCCGCGCTGACCCAGCGCGTCCTGGTCCTCGCCATGGCGGGGCTGCTGATCGTCCTGGGGCTGCGCGCCTCAAGCGACGTGCCGCTCGACGTCTTCCCCGAATTCGCGCCACCGATGGTCGAGATCCAGACCGAAGCGCCCGGCCTGTCGACCGAGGAGGTCGAGAGCCTGGTGACCGTGCCGATCGAGACGGCGGTCAACGGCGTGCCCGACCTGGCGACGTTGCGCTCCAAATCGGTGCTCGGCCTGTCTTCCGTCGTCATCCTGTTCGATCGCGGCACGGACGTGATCCGCGCACGCCAGCTGGTGCAGGAACGCGTGACACAGGTGCAGGCGCGCCTGCCCGCCGCCGCGCGCCAGCCGGTGATGCTACCGCCGCTTTCCTCGACCAGCCGGGCGATGAAGATCGGCATCTCGTCGAAGAAACTCGATCAGATGCAGATTTCCGAGCTGGTGCGCTGGACGATCCGGCCACGGCTGATGGCGGTGCCCGGCGTCGCCAATGTCGCGGTATGGGGCCAGCGCGACCGGCAATTGCAGGTGCTGGTCGATCCCGACCGGCTGCGTGCGGCGGGCGTGACCCTGGCCGAGATACGCGCGGCGGCGGGCGATGCCGTGCTGGTCGGCGGGGGCGGCTTTGTCGATACGCCGACCCAGCGGCTCGCAGTGCAACAGGCCGGATCGGTGCAGACCGCCGCCGACCTGTCGGCCGCGATCGTCAAGCAGAGCGGCGATGCGCCGGTGCGGATCGGTGATGTCGCGCGCGTGATCGACGGCCATGCCGCGCCGATCGGCAATGCCATCATCGACGATGGCCCCGGCATCATGCTGATCGTCGAGAAACAGCCAACCGCCAACACGCTTGACCTGACGCGCCATGTCGAGGCGGCGATCGCCGAACTGAAGCCCGGCCTGAAGGACGTGAAGATCGACACGACGATCTTCCGCCCGGCGACCTTCATCGAACGGTCGATCGACAATCTGACGCGGGCATTGATGATCGGCTGTCTGCTGGTCGCGGTCGTGTTGTTCGTGTTCACCCGCGACTGGCGGCAAGCGACGATCAGCCTGGTCGCGATCCCACTGTCGCTGCTCGGCGCCTGGCTGACCCTGTTGTGGACGGGGGCCACGATCAACACGATGGTGATCGCGGGGCTGGTCATCGCGCTGGGCGAGGTGGTCGATGACGCGATCATCGACGTGGAGAATATCGCCCGGAGGCTGCGGCTCAACCGCGAGGCAGGCAATCCGAAATCGGCATTCGACGTGGTGTTCGGCGCCTCATTGGAGGTGCGGTCGGCGGTGGTGTTCGCCTCGCTGATCGTGATGCTGGTGTTCCTGCCGATCTTTTTCCTGGGTGGTGTCGCCGGCACCTTTTTCCGGCCGCTCGCCATCGCCTATGTGCTCGCGATCGGGGCCTCGTTGCTGGTCGCTTTGGTGGTGACGCCCGCCTTGTGCCTGTATCTGCTGCCCAACGCGCCCTTGAAAACGGAGCGCGACACACGGTTCGTCGCGGGGCTCAAGCGGCTCTATGCCGGTGCCTTGCCGGGGATCATCGCACGACCGCGACTGGCGCTGGGGGTGATTGCGGGCGGGCTGCTGTTCTCGGCGGTGGGCTATGCCGGCTTCAAGGACCAGTTCCTGCCCGATTTTCGCGAGACCGATTTCCTGATGCACTGGGTGGAGAAACCCGGCACCTCGATCGCGGCGATGGACCGGATCACCATCGCCGTCTCCAAGGAACTCCGCGCGATTCCCGGTGTACGCAATTTCGGCGCGCATATCGGCCGCGCCGAGGCCGCCGACGAGGTGGTCGGGCCGAACTTCACCGAACTGTGGATCAGCCTGGACGAGAAGGCGGGCTACGACGCCAGCGTGAAGAAGATCCAGGGGGTGATCGATGGCTATCCCGGCCTGTTCCGCGACGTGCTCACCTATCTGCGCGAGCGGATCAAGGAAGTGCTGACGGGTGCTGGCGCGACCGTGGTGGTCCGCATCTTCGGGCCTGACCAGATCGAACTGCGCGCGGCAGCGGAGCGAGTGAAGGCCAGGATCGCGCCGATCGCCAATGTCTCCGACCTGAAGGTCGAGCAGCAGGTGCTGGTGCCGCAGATCCTGATCCGTCCCCGCGCCGCCGATCTGGCGACGATGGGCCTGACCGCGGGCGAAGTGCGCCGCCAGGCACAGGCGCTCGTGGCGGGGCAAAAAGTTGGCGAGATTTATCGCGATCAGAAATCCTTCGATGTCGCGGTCTGGGGCGAACCCGGGGTGCGCGACGATCCGCATACGCTGGCTGATCTGATGATCCAGGCGCCAAGCGGGGCACCCGTGCGGCTGAAGGATGTCGCCGATATCCGGATCGTGCCCGCCCCCAACGAGATCAAGCGCGAGAATGGCCAGCGCCGCATCGACGTGACGATGAACGTCAAGGGCTCCGATCTGGGTGGTGTCGCCCGCGCGGTCGAGGCAGCGGTGGCCGGCGTGCCGTTCGCTCAGGGCTATCATCCGCAGATCCTCGGCGAATATGCCGCGCTGAAGGAATCGCGGCAGCGGCTGGCGGTCACCGGATTGCTCTGCATGATCGGCATCCTGTTGCTGGTGTGGATCGAGTTCCGCTCGCTGCGCATCACCGGGCTGGTCGCGGTTAGCCTGCCCTTCGCGCTGGTCGGCGGCGTGATCGGCGTGGCGATCACCGGGGGCGTGCTGTCGCTGGGGTCGCTGGTTGGCTTCGTGACGGTGATCGGCATCGCCGCGCGCAACGGCATCATGCTGCTGTCGCATTACAACCACCTGCGCGACGAGGAGGGCGAGGATTTCGGCCCGGCGCTGATCATCCGCGGCGCTGAGGAACGACTGGTGCCGATCCTGATGACCGCGGCCTGTGCCGCGCTCGCGCTGCTGCCGCTGGTGATCGCCGGCAACGCGCCGGGGCATGAGATCGAGCACCCGATGGCGATCGTCATCCTTGGCGGCCTCGTCTCCTCGACCGTGCTGACGCTGTTCCTGCTGCCGGCTTTGTACAGCCGCTTCGGGCGGGAGCGCCCGACCAAGGATGCGTCGATCGAAGGAGCAGTCGCATGATCCGCCGCCTGACGCCGTTCGCGCTGCTGGCGACATCGGCCTGCATGACCGCGCCGGCACCCCCGCCAACCATCGCCCCGGCGAGCGCCGCCGGGCCGTTCGAGACCCTATCGGTCGCAGCGATCTCGCCGGTGCCGGACGACTGGTGGCGGCTTTATGACGATCCGGCGCTCGACCGGCTGGTGCGCGCGAGCCTCGCCGCCAATGCCGATCTGCGCGTCGCTTTCGCCAATCTCGACGGCGCGCGCGCGGCCCTGGCCCAGGCGCGAGCCGCACGGTTGCCGCAGGTGACGATCGAGAGCAGCGCCGGCATCGACAATCCATCGGGCCAGCCGAGCGCGGCGAGCGTGGCGGCCACAGACTACGATATCGGCGCCGCCGTGAACTGGGACGTGGACCTGTTCGGGCGACTGCGCGCCGGATCGCTCGCCGCGCGGGCGGATGCCGGGGCGCAGGCGGCGGCGCTGGATGGGCTGCGCGTCGCGGTAGTGGCCGATACGGTCTCGGCCTATGTCGATTTGTGCGGGGCGAACCGCGCGATCGCGGTGGCGCGCGAGGTGCTCGCGGCGCAGGACCGGTCGACCGCACTGGTCCGCGAACAGCTTGCGGCAGGCGAGATCTCGCCGCTGGAAGTGTCGCAATCCGCGGCGCTGCTAGCCTCGGCGCGTGCCGTGTCGCCTCCCTTCGAGGCCACGCGGAAGAACGCGCTGTACCGTCTCGCCACATTGCAGGGCCTGCCGCCAGCCGAGGCGCGCGGCTTCGACCTCGGCTGCATCGCCCCGCCCCGCCTCACCCAACCGATTCCGGTCGGTGACGGCCAGGCGTTGTTGCTGCGGCGACCCGATATCCGCGAGGCGGAACGACGGCTTGCCGCCGCCGCTGCGCGGATCGGTGTGGCCCAGGCCGATCTCTATCCCAAGATCAATCTCGGCGGTGCGATCGGGCTGCTCTCGGGCGGCTTCGCCGCGACCGCCTCGCCCCTGATCTCCTGGGCATTCCCCAATCAGGGCCCCGCGCGGGCGAGGATCGCGCAGGCACGGGCGAGTGAACGCGCTGCGCTCGCGGGCTGGGATGTCACCGTGCTGCGCGCCTTGCGCGAGACCGAAGGGGCGCTGGCCGCGTACGATGCCGAGGCACGGCGCAATGCCGATCTGAAAACGGTGCTCGACCAGTCGGTGCTGTCCGCACGCCGCGCCGCCGCCCGTGTCCGGCTGGGCGATGCCGCCTATCTGGTGCAATATGATGCGGAGCGCACCCGTGCGACCGCCGCGTTGCAGCTCGCCCAGTCCGACCTTGCGCTTGCGCAGGCGCAGGTAACGCTGTTCCGCGCGCTTGGCGGCGGCTGGCGGAATGCGCCCGTTCCTCTCGCGCCCGGAGGCCCCGCGCGGTAGAGACGCATGATGCGGATTCTGATCATCGAAGATGACGCCGAAACCAGGCGCTTCGTGGCCAAGGGGCTGAGCGAGATCGGCCATCACGTCACCACCAGCGAGGATGGGCGCGACGGACTGTTCCAGGCCACCGACGGCGCCTTCGACGCAATCGTGGTCGATCGCATGATGCCCGGGCTCGACGGGCTGGCGCTGGTGCGCATGCTGCGTGCCGGCGGCACGACAACGCCGATCCTGATGCTGACCGCGATTGGCGGCATCGCTGACCGGGTCGAGGGGCTTGAGGGCGGCGCCGACGACTATCTGGTCAAGCCCTTCGCCTTTTCGGAGCTTGCCGCGCGCGTCCAGGCGCTCGGCCGGCGCCCGGCGGCGCAGGCCGAGCCCAACAGGCTCGCGGTCGGCGATATCGCGCTTAACCTCGACCGGCGCACCGTCGAGCGCGGCGGACGGCGCATCGCCTTGCAACCCCGCGAATTCGCCTTGCTCGCCGAGCTGATGCGCAACCCGCGGCGGGTGATGACCCGCACGATGCTGCTCGAACGCGTGTGGGACTTCGATTTCGACCCGAAGACCAACATCGTCGAGACTCATCTCAGCCGCCTCCGCGCCAAGCTCAACGCCGGGTTCGATACCGACGCGATCGAGACGGTGCGCGGGGCCGGCTACATGATCCGCGGCGGATGATGCGCGCGCCCTGGCGATCGACCTTCGGCCTTGCGGCCTGTGTCAGCCTCGTCTTCGCGATCATCACGCTCGGTATTGGCGGCGTGGTGTATGAGGTGACTCACGAAGCGCTCGAGGTGCAGCTCGACCATCGCATCGCGACCGAGACAGAAGCGTTGCTGGCCGAAAGCGGCCATGCCGGGATCGACCGGCTCGCCGCCGCGATCCGCCGGCGTGATGCCGCGTCGAGCACGGCGAGCCTCGGCTATATCCTCGTTGACCGGAACGGACGCCGCATAGCGGGCAAGCTCGATGCGGCCGCGCCGAAAGAAGCAGGGTTCCGCGAATTCCTCTATCACGAGCGCGGAACCAGGGTGGCACAGGCCCTGACGACATTGCTACCGGGCGGCTTTATCCTGGTGGTCGCGGCCGACCGGGCAGTGATCGACGAGATCGACGCGACCATCCTCAAGCTGTTCGGCATCGCCCTCGGCGCGATGCTGCTGCTGGGGGTGGGTGGCGCCTGGACGGTCGGCGCGGTGACGCGGGCAAGGCTGCGGCGGATCGATCGTACCGCGCTGGCGATCATCGGCGGGGACCTGACCCGGCGCATGCCCACGGACGGGTCGGGCAGCGAGTTCGACCAGGTCTCGGCCACGCTCAACCGCATGCTCGACCGGATCGCCGCGCTGCTGGAGAATCTGCGCCAGGTGTCAAGCGACGTGGCGCACGACCTCCGCACACCGCTGACCCGGCTGCACAACCGGCTGGACGAAGCGCTGGTGGACAGCGACGGTGCCACACGCCGCGAGGCAATCGAAGCGGCGGCGGCAGAATCGCGGGAGCTGCTGGAAATTTTCGCCGCACTGCTGCGCATCTCCGAAATCGAGGCGTTCGGCGTGCGTAGTGCCTTTGTCACCGTCGATATGAGCGCGCTCGTCACCGAGATGCTGGACACCTATCGTCCCGACGCGGAAACGAGCGGCCATCGCCTAAGGGGAGCGATCGAGCCGGGCCTGGCGGCACAGGGCGACCGCCGGTTGTTGCGCCAGCTGCTCGCCAACCTGCTCGACAATGCGCTCCGCCATACGCCGCGCGGTACGGAGATGGAGGTCCGGCTGACATCGACCGGTCGCACGATATCGCTATCCGTTGCCGACAATGGACCCGGCGTCGACCCGGCGGAGGCCGGTACGC
Source organism: Sphingomonas sp. QA11 (assembly GCF_028473665.1). Classification (GTDB taxonomy): domain Bacteria; phylum Pseudomonadota; class Alphaproteobacteria; order Sphingomonadales; family Sphingomonadaceae; genus Sphingomonas; species Sphingomonas phytovorans. The sequence continues at coordinate 3,149,794 of NZ_CP098774.1, forward strand.
TGTTCCAGCGCTTCGCGCGATCGGAGCGCAGCCGCTCAACACCCGGCCATGGCCTTGGCCTCTCCCTCGTCGAAGCGATCGCAGCGGCTCACCACGGCGAGGCGACGCTGGATATGACCGACGGCTTCCGCATCACCGTGACGCTGCCCCGGCCCGGCTGAGACCTATTTGGTCTCTTTCGCCCCGGCCTTGGTGAAATCGATCCTGATCCGCACCCAGGCGCCGATGAGCGGCTTGCCGCCGATCCGCGGCGGGCGGACGCGGAATTGCCACGCAGCAAGACGCATCGAGCGAGCCAGGCCGGAGCCCACCGGGGATTCACCGAGCTGGCGGCAATTCTCGACATGATAGTCGGCGATCGTCTTGCACGCGATCATCGCCCAGCTCCCGTACGGGACGCCGCTCGACGGGAGATAGGTCGAAAGCTCAGCATCGGTCGGCTCGCGATACCATTCAGCGTCATAGAGCCGTTCGCCGCCGGGCCCCTCGCCCGGCCCATAAGCCGAGCCGCTGTCCTTGCCGGCGCCGGTGTCGCCGGCGCCGGGCGCGTCATTGCCGCGCGTGGTCGGCAGTTTCGAGATGTCGGCGGCGTGGAACAGATCGCCTTCGTTCAGCCACGGATTGACCGGGGTCGGCTCCGGCGCGGCGGGAGGAGTCGGCGAGGGCGGTGCTGGCGAGGCGCCGCCCGCCGCCTGCTTCTTGCGCGAGACGGCGCGCGGGCTTGGGTTCTTTTTGGCCTCCAGGTTTGCGTCGGGCGCGATGCTGAAGGTCTTTTCCTTTTCCTTCGGCGCCGGTGGCGCGAGATGCGGCGAGAGAGTCAACAGGCCGATCACGACCAGTATCTCGAGCACGAGCGCCAGCAGGAAGGAGGTGGCGCGGCTGCGAATCGAAGCGCGACGCCGGTCCGGCAGATCGTGGTCGGATGCCGAATCCATCGGCGGGAACGCCTAGACGCCGTGGACGCGCGCCGCAACGACCCGGTATCGACATGACATTCTTTTTAATCGCGTGCCCGGCTTGCGCTGCTCAGAACAGCCCCGGCACCTCGCGTTGCGGCGTATCCGGCCGTTCGGGCATCAGCAGCTCGCGTTGCGGGCCGCCCCCGGCGACCGAGGTCCTGACCGATTGCGCAGCCTGCCCCGTCGATTGAGTGGCTTGTCCCACCGAAGCGACCGCGGAACAGCTACGCCCGGCAAGGAAATCGAGCGCGGAACGAGTCGAGGCCTCGAGCGGATCGCCGAGCTGGTGGTTGAGATCGTCGGTTGCCTGGCAGCTTGCCTCCATGAAGGGCGCGAGCCCATCGAAATAGGCGCCCTGGCGCGCGGCATTCTGCGTCGCGAAGGCGATCACGCGCAGCCGGTCGTCGCACGCGGTGCGATCAAGCGCGATCTGGCCGACCGGCTTGCCATAGGTGTTGGTGCCGATCAGCGCCGAGCGGTTGTGCAGGAAGGGCGTGAAGGCGTTGATGACGAGTTCGCTCGCCGAGGCGGTGCCCCCGGTGCCGATAAAGGCGAGCCGGGTCGGCGAGGTCGATTGCGGCTGCGGCGCGAACATGCGGGTCGCATTCTCGGAGGCTTTCTCCGGGCGGAAGGTGACGTAGTCGAACACCTCCGAGGTCGAACGGTTACCGCCGAGCAGATCGCCCATCAGCTCCGCGATCGAGATCAGCCCGCCGCCATTGTAGCGCAGATCGACGATGATCTCGGTGATCCCCTGCGCGCGGAACTGGGCGAAGGCGCTGCGCAGGGCCGGATCGGCGGTGGTGATGAAAGTGCGCAGATTGACATAACCGACCTTGCGCCCGCCATCGTCGATCACCCGGGCGCCGTAGCGCGACGAAACCGGCGTCAGCGTGAAATCGGCCTTTGCGACACTCACGTCGCGCGTGCCGGCCACATCAACGACCCGCAGCAGGCGAGTGGTGCCGACGGTGTTGGGGCCAAGCGCGTTGGTCACGCCCGCCGTACCCTCCGCCGCGATGATCGCGCTGACAGTACGCAGGTTCGAGCTATTGGTGCCGATCGCGAGGATCTCCGTGCCGCGATCGATGCCGGCGGCGAGGGCCGGCGCGCCTTCGAAGGATTCCGTGACGGCAATGCGGCGCGCAGCCGTATCAGCGGCCAGCCGGAAGCCGAAACCGGCGCTCGACCCGGAACTATAATAGGCACTCTCCTCGGCAATCGAGGTGAGATAGGTGAAATAGCGGTCGCGGCGCTGGCTCCGCGCGGTGGCGGTCAGGGCGTCGAGATAGTCGCTGGCGGTGGCATAGGGCGCGGGATCGAGACTGGCGGGGAGCGTCTCCGGGAAGAGATACCATTCGCGCAACTGCGCCGCGATCCAGTCCTGACGCTCGCGCAGCGAGCACCCGCTGGCCACCGGTGTCGGGGTGGGTGTCGGGGTGACGCCGACCGGCCCGCCGCCGCTGCTGGCGGTGGAGGAACCGCCCCCGCACGCGGAAAGCATCGCCACAATAGCCAGGAGCGCTGTCGCCGGCCGGTACTTCATGAGACTTCCCCCCTGACTCAAGCGAAGTACCGGGCCGAATCGGTCTTGTCAGCAGAAAGTCGAACCATCCGGCCGGGATCGTTGCACCGTGTTGGCACGGCGTTGCCCGTTCTGCCGCTCCGGGCAGCGATTGCCCGTGAGGCCGGACCGGCATGAGGAGGCGCCAGCCGCTATCGAGGACTGGCTAGATTCCGTCGGGCACCACCGCCCTGCTTTCCGCCTCGAGCCGGGCGGTGAGATCGGCGATGCACGCATCGACCACTCGCTGGTCGGTCGAGCGCACGACGAAATTGGCGCCGGTCTTCCCTTCGCGGAAAAAGGGATAGCTGCCGATCGCCACGCCTTCATGCGCGCGCTCGACCTCGCCGAGCAGCACCGCGACCTCGCTTTCCGCGACCCAGCAGCCGATCGTGCGCGAGATCACCGGCAGGCCGCCCTCGAGCGTCCCGGTCAGCGCGTCGAGCATGCCGGCGGTGATGTGCGGCACGCCCGCCATCACGAAGATGTTGGCGATGCGGATGCCCGGCGCGCCCGACATGCGGTTCTCGATCAGCTCGGCGCCCTCGGGCACGCGCGCCATGCGTTTGCGCGCCTCGGTCAGCCCGCCGCGCGTCTCGTAATAACGCTCCAGCACCGCCAGCGCCTTGGGATGATGCACCACGGGGACGCCAAGCGCCTCGGCGATCGCATCGACGGTGATGTCGTCATGAGTCGGGCCGATGCCGCCGGTGGTGAAGAGATAGTCGTTGCGGGTGCGCAGCACATTGACGGCCTCGACGATCGCCGCCGTGACGTCGGGCACCACGCGCACCTCGGCGAGGCGGATGCCCTGCACGTTGAGCCACGCCGCGACCTGCGCGACATTCTTATCCTGGGTTCGGCCGGACAGAATCTCGTCCCCGATCACCACCAGCCCGGCCGTCCAGATGCGCTCGCTCATATGGCAGCGCATAGACCCGTAACCGCGCCCTCGCAAAGTCCGCCGTTGCACGCTATATCGCCGGGATGACAGACTATGTAACCGTCACCCCGGATGCGCCCGCCGGCCGCACAGGCGCGATCAAGCTCCATGGGCGCGAGGCGTTCGATGGCATGCACAAGGCAGGCCGCCTCGCCGCCGAGACGCTCGACATGGTCGTGCCGCACATGGTGCCCGGCGTCACCACGGCCGATATCGACGACATGATCCGCCAGTTCATCGTCGATCGCGGCGGCGTGCCCGCGACGCTCGGCTATCGCGGCTATACCCATTCGAGCTGCATCTCGATCAACCATGTGGTGTGCCACGGCATTCCCAGCGAAAAGACGCTGAAGGCCGGCGACATCGTCAATGTCGACGTGACCCCGATCCTTGACGGCTGGCACGGCGATTCGAGCCGGATGTACTTGATCGGCGACGTGCCGATAAAGGCGAAGCGACTGGTCGACGTGACGTATGAATGCCTGATGCTCGGCATCGAGCAGGCCAGGCCCGGCAATCACCTGGGCGATGTCGCGAACGCGATCCAGGTCCATGCGGAGAAGCATCGGTACGGCGTGGTGCGGGATTTCTGCGGCCATGGCCTGGGCCAGCTGTTCCACGACGCGCCCGAGGTGGTGCATGTCGGCCGACCCGGCACCGGGCCGGAACTGAAGCCGGGCATGATCTTCACGATCGAGCCGATGATTAATATCGGCCGCCCCGACGTGAAGCTGCTCGACGACGGCTGGACCGCGGTGACGCGCGACCGATCGCTCTCGGCGCAGTTCGAGCATTCGATCGGCATCACCGAGGACGGCTGCGAAATCTTCACGACCAGCCCCAAGGGCCTTCACCAGCCGCCCTATTCCTGAAGGCCGCGCCGGGCGAGTTCCTCGGCGACGCGCTTTTCGACGCATTCGGCGAAGCGCGCGGCCTCCTTTGCCTCCCTTTGCGGCCGCTCTTCTTCCAGGCGCATGAACGCCTCCAGCCATCGCCGGGACATATCGGTCTCTTCCGGCTCCTTCTCGCCCGCCCAGGGACGGGGACGGCGACTGGCGAGCCATTGCTTCGCCGCGCCGACATCAGCCGGGACATGGATGGTGACGGGCACGACCACCGGCTCCTTCGCGCCGCCTGGGTTGAAGATCTTCACGTCCTGATACTCATAACCGCAGGCGCGCTCGTACAGCGCGCGTTCGACCCGGTCGTCGGCGAGTTCCTTGCCGGCCCTGAGCGCTTCGGCGAAGGCTTCGTGTTCGGCACGCCAGCGATAGAAAGTGCGCACGCAGACGCCGAGGATATCGGCGATCTCGCGATCGGTGGCGCCATTGCGACAGAGCTTGCGCGCCTGCTCGGCGAAGTCGGGGCGATAGACGCTGGGGCGGCCTTTGGACATGGCGGCGAGTTTAGCGGGGAGTGGGCGTTCATTGAATCAACCGCGCGCCGCTGGATGCCGCGAAGGGTGCGTGTGACAAAAGCCGGGGCGGATTTTCGGGCGTGGGCGAGAGGTTCACGAGGAGGAAAGCGCGAAAGAGCAGGTCGGGCGTTGGAGACTTTTGTCATGCCTGTCCGGCCGGGAGGCATGGACATCGGTAGCGACATAGTGAAAGTGCCGCGGGACAATTGCACGTGCCAAGCGTGCCATACCCTGAGGATAGCGAGATTCGATCAATTAGTAAATTGTCACCATTACTACCGATCAATCAATAAACTATCGCCGTTAGCCTATTCCATTTATTCTATTATCGGCAGCTTCCTTTTGCGACAAGATCTCAATGCGATTCTAAGGCAGCAGCGGCCACGTAGCTCACAGCCGTAAGCGCAAAATACGATAGCCAAATAATGACAGGACTTATATTCATATGTAAAATTAAATTTATTACCAGAAATATAATAAACACAATATTAATGAATAAGAATATATAAAAAGTATATGTACCACCCTTCCCTATTTTAGATCTTACCGCAGCTATAGATACAATTGCACAACATACCGTACCGATGATTAGATTAATCCAAGCAGAATCGAACTTCGTGCTAAATAATGTATATATTAGCAAAACCGGAAGCACGCCGATTAATAAATTTCTCATAAAAACCCTTAAAGGCCAAATGGAGAGTTGATCTTTAGAGCAGGAAGCACGCTAATTCCGCAGCTGGGATCGCTTAATGCTACAAGCGCAGCACCAGAAACCCCAGCGAACGCTCGGACTTGAGGTGACGCGGTTATCACTCTTCCTAATCCGATCCGAATTGCCGATCCCCAACTCCGTTGCAGCCTCGGTTCGTTGCTAGGTTTGAAGAGGCGATCTTCCGATGCGGACCGATTCTGCGCTCCCGTGATCGCGCCTCCAACGTCTATCGCGAGGTTGATCGGATTGAGCGCCCCCACTACACCTCCAAGCACTGAATTTGTAATACATTGTTTAAGATCAAATTTCGGCGCTTCTGGCGCTTTCTGTAACTTAGGTTTCGGCACGATAATTGCCGTAACTATAATATCAGGAGGATTACTGGCATCAATCTCACCACCAAGATCAAAATTTGGCTGAGCGCTACCATCGCCGCCATTTCCACCACTACCGCCACCCCCGCCTGGGCCGGAACTATTCCCGCAAACTACAGGCTCGCCCGCCGCTTCCCCCTCCTCTTTAGCACTCTCACAGCTCAACCCTGATGGATCAATTCCATTAACCGGGTCTCCGTGGACATAATTATACAAGTTCATGCCATCGTCATAGCCGATGGGATCAGTCTGCAGGAACCGGCCGAGCCGCGACGAGTAGATGCGCGCCTTGTAGTAATAAAGGCCCAGTTCCGGCAGATAGGCCTGCCCAGTGTACTGGAACCGTCCGATATTGCCGCTGCCAGGCACACCATATTCGTCATAGCTGTTGATGCCGATCGCGGCGCCCGAGGCGTTGGTCACTGCCACGACCGAACCACGCTCATCGGCATGTAGCCAGCGCCGGTCGCTCGTGCCCGAACCCTCGTACCAGACCACCGGCTCATCGGCGCCGGGGCCATAGACATAGCGCCGTTGCACCACCCCGGAACTGTTGAGCTCAGTCGCCATATGATTGCCATCATACACAAATCGAGTTTGTACCGTTCCGGTATATTCGACCAGACGCCCAAACCCGTCGTAACGCAGCGTGGTACCTCCCGATGCGCCGGTCAGCAAATTCTCGGCGCTGTAACTGTAGGTATTGCTGCCGGTGCTGGTGAGATTGCCGCGTGCGTCATAGCCAAGGCTGCCGCCGCCCACGGTCGTCATCTGGTTCAGCCCGTTCACCGCATAGGCGCGGTCGACATTGGCGCTGCCGCTCCAGGCATAGGCGTCGTTCGACCGCGTCATTGACACGATCTGCCCCGCCGGGTTGTAACCGAACCCAAGGCTCTGGTCATAGGCTACTCCCGACAGGTCCTGCCCGAGCGAGGTCAGCCGCGAAGCGTTGTCGAACCCGTAGCTGGTGGTCGTGCCGTTGCCGCGTGTGATGCCGGTACGGCGGCCGAGATTATCGTAGCCATAGGTTGCCAGCACCCCGACGCCCGAGGCAGCACCATTCTCCCGGATCGCTGTCATCTCGCCCGTCACGAGATAATCATAGGTGACGTAGAAGCCGTCATTCCATTGCTGGACGGTGCGGCGCCCGGCAAGGTCATATTGATAGGCGAACGTCCCGAAACCCTGGTTGTGACTGGTCAGCCTGCCAAGAGCATCATAGCCGAAGCCATCGGTTATCCCGTCGCTGCGGCTCGCAACCGTCATCCTGCCGAGCAGGTCATAGAGGTAGCTGACATCATATTCCGGCGATGGCAGGTCCTTGAACCCCACCCGGTTGAGATTGTCATAGCTATAGCCAATCGTCTGACCATCGCGCAGCCGGCGGCTAGTGACGTTGCTGGCGGCATCATAGCCGAGTTGTTCGTAGTCGGTCGCCGAGCTTGCCTGCGCGCCCGGCGTCATCACCGGATAGCGCGTGACCGTCAGCCGGTCATAGCCGTCATAGTCATAGCCAGTGCGGTTGTTTACCGCGTCCGTGACGCTCAGGACCTTGCCGTTGTCGGAATACCCATAGGTAACATCAACCGAAGCGTCGGCGGTGCCGAGGGCGCGGGTAACCTTCCAGATGCGGCCCAGCGTATCATATTCGGTCTTGCTGATACGGTCGGGACCTTGAGTCCCCGTGGTGGACAGGGTGCAGGCCACGGGCAGCGACCCGTAGGTCGCTGGATTCATCCGCTGCGTGGCGCAATCGACACGGCCGAGCGCATCGTAGCTGGCCTGCGCGAGCGCATAGATCGTCCCGCCCGAGGCAAGCGTGCGCACTATCGGCCGGGCGTTCGCGTCATAGCTCGTATCGATCGACTGGAGCGAGGCGAATGTGGCCCAATCACCGTCCGACTGGCTGTTGACAGTGCCGTTCTCGACCCTGGTCAGCAGGCCGTTGGTATAGGTGTTGCGCACTGCCCGATTCTTCAAGCTGCCGCCGCCGTCCGGGTCGGGCGAGACGGTCCCGATCAATTCCCGCGCTGCATTGTATCGGTAGCGCACGGTATCGGCAGTGCCGGCGAGCGGTCCATCCACGGTCAGCAGATTGCCGAGCCCGTCAGAGGTAATCGTGCGGGCGGCAATCAGGGTTCCCGCGCCATTTCCGTTTGAGGCGCTGATGACATTGCCATTCGCGTCGTAGCTCCGGGTGCTGACCACTTCATCAGTCGTTCCCGCGCAGGAACTGGTCGTTTGACAGGCAGAGGTGCCAGTCAGCTGATATACGTTGTTAACCAGCGTATAGCTGTACCGCGTCTGCGGTCGCACCGCGCCGGCACTCGGCGCGGGGAGCGTTACCGACGTGACGCCGCCGTGCGTCGCATCATAGGCGTAATTAGTGGCGTTTCCCCGCGCGTCGGTCGTGCTGTTGGGCTGGTTGCACGTCAGCGGATTGGCGCAGCCCGCGTCATAGCTCGCGCTGGTCGTGATCGACGACGCCCCCGCCTTCGCCACCATCTGCGTCTGGGTGACGTTCCCGCGACTGTCGTAGCTGTACGCGGTGTAGTTGCCTTCGGGTTGAGTCACGCGCGTCAGGCGCCGGCTGCCGTCATATTGATAGCTGGTGGTCTTGGCGAGCGCATTGGTCACCGAGGTGGGGCGACCGACCGTCAGATTGGAGACGACGGTGGTCGTCTGGCCGAGAGCGTTGGTCGCCGTCATCGTCGCCGTGTTGCCGCTCACGCTGCGGGCATAGCTGGTGGTGACGCCCTCCTTCACCACTGAGGTGACCTTGCCGGTATTGATCGTGGCGCTGGTCGTGTCCGACGCCGAGCCCGGCCGGCGAATGGCGTTGACGGTGGTTGTCTTGGTCACGCGCCAGACGCGACCGCCCATGTCAGTGACATCAGTCACGCCGGCCGTCGGATAGGCGTAGCTTACGGTGGCAAGAGGAGCACTCCCCGCCTGCGCATTGTAAAACGCCGCCCCCGTTCGTTGCGTGAAGGTCGCCGGTGGACCACCGGTGCCTCCGAAGCCGTCGGAGGCATAGGAAAACACGACTGAATAGCCATAGCTGTTCGAGACCCGCTCAAGGCGTGGGGCAAAGCTGCAACTGATCGGATCGTCGGGCTGCTGCTGGCGTGAACATTGCGTCCAGAAGCCATATTCGAGCGAGACCGTCTTGCCGTTGGGCGACGTGATCAATCCCGGCAGCAGGATGCAGGAGGGCTGGACGGTGCCGTTGCAGTAATTGGTGATATCGGCCCCCGGCGTCGGGTCTCCGAAGGTGATCGTGGTACCGTTGCCGTCGCCATAGACATAGGAGCTCCCCGACCCCGACAGCGTCTCTCCCCTCGCCTGCGCATCCGGAAACTTGGCGGTCCTGGTGCCGAAATCGATATAGGTGCCGCTGCTGACGACATTGAGGAGAATATGGTCCCACTGGCTCATGCCATTCGTGCCATTGAAGCCACTATTGCCGACCACCCGCAACAATTCGAGCGCTGCCTGTCCCGAGCCGATCGACCCTTCCGCGAAGCTGGTGAGGAAATCGCCCTGGACCAGATCCACGCCATTCTGGTCGGCCTGGCGGAACTCGGGCGCGGTCTGCGCCATCGCCGGCGCGCTCAGGAAGGTCGATGTCAGCAGCGCGCAAAAAGCCGCCGCCCGAAAACGGGAGGTGTGCATGGCAATTCTCCAATGTCAGCAGATCAGGTGTGCGGCTCTTCGCGAGCCGACGACGCTATGGCGCGCCCGTCACCTTGAGGTTCTTGCGGTTATCAGCCTTGTCGTGCGTGTATTCGGCCTTCACGCCGTTGTTGACGGTGCCCGAATGCTCCACCTTCACCAGGCGGCCCTTCGCGTCATAGGTGTAGGTGATCGTCTCCGCCGCCCAAGCCTGAAGCGGCGCCACGGCGCACAGAGTCAGAAGGGCTGCCGTACCGAATATCCGCATATTTCCCCCGGGGGCGGCGCTTACAAAACACTGACGCCACCCTTTTCGCTATCATGATGCGGGCCGACAAACCAAGGCGCAATATATCCGATATGGCGGGAATTATATTCCACACCCAATGCTTCAAAAATACCGCCGGATGGTGCGCGCCAACAACAGCCAGGCTGCGACGATCAGTCCGCTCGCCAGCACGAAAGGTGCCCCCGGGAAGTAAACCCCCTTCGCATCGGCGAAATGGCCGAATACCCAGGTCATCACCAAGGGCCCGATGATCGAGGTAAGGCCGACCGTGCTGGCGACCGCGCCCTGCAGTTCGCCCTGGGCATCCTCCTCGATCCGGGTGGTCATCATGCCCTGGATCGCGGGGAAGGCGACACCGGTCGCCGCGCCGATGACGATGGCCAGATAGATCATCCATCCCGTCGACGCGAAGGCGAGCAGGACATAGCTGGGCAGGCCGAACATCAGGCTGACCAGCGCGCAGCGACGTTCACCGAAGCGGGCGATGGCAGGACCGGTGACCAGCCCCTGCGCGATGGCGATGGCGATGCCGAACAGCGCGACCGAGAGGCCGATCTCGAGCGGCGACCAGCGGAGCCGCTCGATCAGGAAATAGCCCCAGGTCGAGAGTTGCGACTGGGCACCGAGCTGCATCAGGAAGATCGTCGCGAGGCAGCCAAGCACGAAGGGATAGCGCCCCATGCGGACCAGCGTGCCGAACGGGTTGGCGCGCGCCAGGGTGAAGGGGCGGCGGCGCTCCGGCGGCAGCGTCTCGGTGAAGATGACATAGCCGATCACCGCGCCGGCCAGAGCCAGCACGCTCGCCGCGACGAAGGGCAGCCGCAATCCGATCGTGCCGAGCACGCCGCCGATCGCCGGGCCGAGCACGAAGCCCGAGGCCCCTGCCCCGCCGAGCAGCCCGAACAGCCGCCCGCGCTGTTCAGGCGGATAGAGATCGGCGATGCAGCTGTTCGCCGCCGCCCAGGTCGCGCCCATCACGCCGGAGATGATCCGCCCGGCGAACAGCCAGCCGAGCGTCGGCGCCCAGGCCATCATCGCATAGTCGACCGCGAGCACGAGGAGCGTGCCGAGCAGCACCGGACGCCGCCCGAACCGGTCGCTCAGCCCCCCGATCACCGGGGCGAACAGGAACTGCATCGCGGCATAGGCGAACAGCAATTCGCCGCCGATCAGCGCGGCATGGGCGACGTCAGTGTCGCTCAGGCTTTCGACCAGCGACGGCAGGATCGGGATGATCAGCCCGATCCCTGCCATATCGATAAAGACGATAAACGCGATCAACGGCAGCCGATTGTCGGTTCGCGCCATTACCATCCCCCAGAAGCGTCACCCTCCGGACGCGCCGCCCTTATGCAGATTTCGGCACGAAAGCCCATCGAGGAAGATCGGCACGGTGATGGCGACACAGGGAAGAAGGCGGCGGTCGGGATCGTTTACGAAAACGGCCCGTTATGCTAGGAAGGCACCACGCCACAGTCTGGAGATACGGTGCAGATAGCGAAGCCAATAATCGTACCGGGCAACACCTTCACCGCCCTGCGCCTGTTTGCCGGGTCGGTGTGGCTGACGGTCGCGACGACGCTTCTCTGTGCCCTTCTACCGGTCGGCCTGCCGCAAACCAGCGCGGTCGGTTCGGCATTCAATCCATCGAACAGTGTCGTCGCGCTGCGCAGCGCCGAGCCGGCTTCCCTGCTCGCGCGGACCGACGCGGCGCGCGCGCAGGATCCCGACACCGGAAGCGCCTTGTTCGCGCCGGCCATCATGGCCGCCCTCCGGTTCGTTCCGCTAGCGGTAGTCGCCTTCCATAACCTGGGCCAGCAATCACTGGCTGCCCTAACACCGATCGGGTCCGCCTACCCCCGAGGTCCGCCTTCCCGGAAAACCTAAGCCCGGCACCGGCCTTGCCGGATGCCGAGCGTGTCATAGCGAGGCGCATGATGGACTACCCACACGCCTGTCGCGCCTTCCATCACATTTCCGGCGAGGAGAGAACGATGGCCAGAAAGACCAAACGACCACCCTGGTGGTTCGCAGCCGCCCTCTGGGCCGGCCTTGCGGCAAGCGTGGCGATGATCGCCGCCGTCGCAACGACCGCCCCCTAGCACATACCCAGCCGGCGGCCCCCCGTGGTCCGCCGGCACCGCCCCGCGCGGCGGAATCCCTATCGTCCCAGCGAGGAGAACCAATGCATCATACCCCCCTGATCGCCACCATCGTCGCCGCCCTGTTCACCGCGTTCATCACCGGATCGATCGCGCATCGGCTGAAGGTGTCGCCGATCGCCGGCTATCTGCTGGCGGGCGTGATCGTCGGCCCGTTCACGCCGGGCTATGTGGCCGACGGGAACCTGGCCAACGAGCTCGCCGAGATCGGCGTGATCCTGCTGATGTTCGGTGTCGGGCTGCACTTCTCGCTGCGCGACCTGCTGTCCGTCCGCAAGATCGCGGTACCGGGCGCGGTGGTGCAGATCGCCGTGGCGACGCTGCTCGGCATGGGGCTGGCCTGGCTGCTCGGCTGGGGGTTGTTCGCCGGGTTCGTGTTCGGCCTGGCCCTGTCAGTCGCCAGTACCGTGGTGCTGTTGCGCGCGCTTCAATCGCGCAAGCTGGTCGAGACGGAACGCGGACGGATCGCGATCGGGTGGCTGATCGTCGAGGACCTCGCGATGGTCCTCGCCCTTGTGCTGCTGCCGCCGCTCGCCGGCGTGATCAACGGCGCGAACGGCGCCGGGGCCTCGTCCCTGATGATGCCGCTGCTGATCACCTTCGCCAAGGTCGCCGGCTTCATCGCGCTGATGCTGGTGGTCGGGCGGCGGATCATCCCCGCAGCCCTGCACTGGGTGGTCCATACCGGCTCGCGCGAGCTGTTCCGGCTTGCGGTGCTGGCGATCGCGCTGGGTGTCGCGTTCGGTGCGGCGTATGTGTTCGACGTATCCTTCGCGCTCGGCGCGTTCTTCGCCGGCATGATCCTGGGCGAGACCCAGCTCAGCCGCCAGGCGGCGGAAGAGACACTGCCGCTGCGCGACGCATTCGCCGTGCTGTTCTTCGTCTCGGTCGGCATGCTGTTCGATCCGTCGGTGGTGGTGCGCCAGCCGCTGCCGCTGCTCGCCACCGTCGGCATCATCGTGTTCGGCAAGTCGATCGCCGCCTATCTGATCGTCCGCCTGTTCGGCCATTCAAACCGCACCGCGCTCACGGTGGCGGCCAGCCTGGCGCAGATCGGCGAGTTCTCGTTCATCCTTGCAAGCCTCGGTTCCAGCCTGAACATCTTGCCGCAGGCGGCGCGCGACCTGATCCTGGCCGGTGCGATCATCTCGATCTTCCTCAACCCGTTCATCTTCTCGCTGATCACGTCGCGATTGAGCAAGGCCGACGGGGAGAAGGACGACACCCCCCGGCCGCTGCCGCGCACGGGCCATGCCATCCTGGTCGGCTATGGCCGGGTCGGCGGCCTGATCGCCTGCGAGCTTGCCACGCGGGGCCGCGAGATCGTCGTGATCGAGGACCAGGACGTCCCGGCGAAACGCGCGGAGGCCGACGGCGTCACGGTCGTGCAAGGAAATGCCGTCGACCCGCAGACCCTGGAGGAGGCGGGAATCCACAACGCCGTGAAGCTGCTCATCACGATCCCCGAAGGCTTCGAGGCCGGGGCGGTCGTTGAGCGGGCGCGGGCGCTCAACCCGGCGATCCGCGTGATCGCGCGGGCCCATTCGGACGCCGAGGTGCAGCATCTGGAGAAGCTGAAGGTGGCGCATGTGGTGATGGGCGAGCGCGAGATCGCGGCGCGGATGCTCGAACTCGCGGCACAGGAAGTGGCCGAAGCTGATGGAGCCTCTTCGGCGTCCGCGTGAGGCACCGGCTTTCGTCTCGGCTGGCTGCGCCCGATTCAAGGTGCGCCCTGCCGTCCACGCCGCCGGTTGACCGACTATGCTATAGTCGAGCGATGATGACTGATGACAAGACCTTATCCAAAACCATGTCCCTCTGGCTGCGCCACCGCCCGGATGCAGCCGGACTGGCGCTCGACGACGCCGGCTGGACTGATGTCGACGCCGTGCTCGCCGGGCTCGCCCGCAAGCAGATCGCCTGTGGCCGGGAGCGCCTGCTCTCCATTGTGGAGAACAGCGACAAGCAGCGATTCGAGTTGTCCGCTGACGGCACCCGCATTCGCGCTCGGCAGGGGCATTCGGTTGACGTCGAACTGGGCTGGCCGCAGGTCGCGCCGCCGGAATTCCTCTACCACGGCACCGTCGAGCGCTTCCTGCCGGCAATCCGGACGGAGGGACTGCGACCAATGCAGCGGCATCATGTCCACCTGTCCCCCGACCAAGAGACCGCGACGATCGTCGGCAGCCGGCGCGGCGAGGCGGTGATCCTCACCATCCGCGCCGGGACGATGGCGGCGGCGGGCCACATCTTTTTCCTCACGGACAATGGAGTCTGGCTGACCGACCATGTCCCACCGGACTATCTGATCGGCATCTGAGCCGCGACAACGCGCGACACTGCCGCAAAATAGGGCAGCCCCTGCCCGTCTGCACGAGCGTTAGGCATCTGTTGATCCCAGAACCGTCACGCGCCCGGCGGCGTTCCTGGCTCGCGCGGCTGGCACGCTTGTTGTAAGGGTCGGCTACAGGCAGAGGCGCCCGCACGGATTTGGCGGCTCGGACTGGCCAACCATTTACCCGGGGGCGTACCGACGTGAAGAAGATCGAGGCTATCATCAAGCCGTTCAAGCTCGACGAGGTTAAGGAGGCGCTTCACGAGGTCGGCGTGTCCGGCATCACCGTCACCGAAGCCAAGGGTTTCGGTCGCCAGAAGGGACATACGGAACTGTACCGCGGCGCCGAATATGTCGTGGACTTCCTGCCCAAGGTGAAGCTCGAGGTCGTCGTAGAGGACGCGCTCGCTGAACGGGTGGTCGAGGCGATCGCAGCCGCCGCGCAGACCGGCCGGATCGGCGACGGCAAGATCTTCGTCATTCCGGTCGAGACGGCGCTTCGTATCCGCACCGGGGAAAGGAACGAAGACGCCATTTGACGCGGCGCAGCATGATGTGACAGCAGGCCTCCGGGCGAAACATGATTCCCGACAGAGTCGGGCAAACGACATTTCCAGAAAGGGCATGGGGTATATGGCGAATTCGGCGAGCGACGTCCTGAAGATGATCAAGGACCAGGAGATCGAGTGGGTCGACCTGCGATTCACCGATCCGAAGGGCAAGTGGCAGCATCTGACGATGGTTTCTTCCGTCGTCGGCGAGGACGAGCTGACCGACGGGTTCATGTTCGACGGATCGTCGATCGCCGGCTGGAAGGTCATCAACGAATCCGACATGATCCTGAAGCCGGATCTCGACGCGATCTGGACCGACCCCTTCTCGGCCACGCCGATGCTGATCCTGGTCTGCGACATCGTCGAGCCTTCGACCGGCGAGCTCTATGCCCGCGACCCGCGCTCGACCGCGAAGCGCTCCGAGGCGTATCTCAAGACCACCGGCATCGGCGACACGATCTATATCGGCCCGGAAGCCGAGTTCTTCATGTTCGACAATGTGCAGTTCGAGACGAGCTACGCGACGAGCTATTACAAGATCGATGATATCGAGCTGCCGACCAACACCGGCCGCGAATATGAGGGCGGCAATCTCGGCCATCGTCCCCGCGCCAAGGGTGGCTATTTCCCGGTCGGCCCGGTCGACAGCGCCGTGGACATCCGCGGCGAGATGGTCTCGACCATGCTCGAGATGGGCCTGCCCTGCGACAAGCACCATCATGAGGTCGCGGCCGCGCAGCACGAACTGGGCCTGACCTTCGGCACGCTGACGCTGACCGCCGACCGCATGCAGATCTACAAATATGTCTGCCACCAGGTCGCGCAGGCTTACGGCAAGACCGTCACCTTCATGCCGAAGCCGATCAAGGAAGATAACGGCTCGGGCATGCACACCCACCTTTCCATCTGGGAAGCGGGCAAGCCGCTGTTCGCGGGCAATGGCTATGCAGGCCTGAGCGATACCTGCCTCTATTTCATCGGCGGCATCATCAAGCATGCCAAGTCGCTGAACGCCTTCACCAACCCGTCGACCAACAGCTACAAGCGGCTGGTCCCGGGTTATGAGGCACCCGTGCTGCTCGCTTATTCGGCACGCAACCGTTCGGCATCGTGCCGCATCCCGTACGGCACGGGCGCCAAGGCGAAGCGTGTCGAAGTGCGCTTCCCCGATGCGATGGCCAATCCGTATCTCTGCTACGCGGCGCTGCTGATGGCCGGCCTGGACGGCATCCAGAACCGCACCCACCCGGGCGAGGCAATGGACAAGAACCTGTACGACCTGCCGCCGGCGGAGCTCGCCCAGGTTCCGACCGTCTGCGCGTCGCTGCGCGAGGCACTCGAGGCGCTGGCGGCCGACAATGACTATCTGCTCAAGGGCGGCGTGTTCACCCCCGACCAGATCGAATCCTATATCGAGCTGAAGATGGAAGACGTGGCGCGCTGGGAAATGACGCCGAGCCCCGTCGAGTACGACATGTATTATTCCTACTGATCGACCATGTTCGAGAGGGAGGGCGTCCGGAGCGATCCGGGCGCCCTTTTCTTTTGGCCCGCCTCCGCCCCGGCCGGCGTTTGACAGGCGACGGTTCGCGGACCATTCTCGCCCAATGCAGATTCCTGCTCGTCATCATCGCTTTCGCGACCATTCGGGGCAGCTCGCCGCACGCGGCTAGCCCGGGTCCCGCGCGGCATTTGCGCGGCGCCCGGGCGTTATCCCCCCAAGGACACCAGCGCCGCCGATCCGGCCGCCTGGACTTTCAGCGGATGGCCATATCGTGATTTTTCAGTCTTTACCGGCGCCCCAAAGGGCGCCTGCTCCTTCGACCAACCCGGCGCGCGGAAAGGGCGTCCCATGTCTGTCTGGGTGACGCGCGCCGCGCCCGACAATCTCGTGACGGCACGCCGCCTGAAAGGCATGGGCTATGGCTCGGTCGTCGTGCCGGTCATCCGCACCCGGCCCATCGACCACGAACCGGTCGAAGGCCGCCCGGACGCGATCGTCTTCACCAGCGCGCATGCGGTCCGCCATCATCAACGCCCCGCGGTCAACGACACGGTTCCGGTGTTCGCGGTATCCGAGGGCATCGCGCGCGTCGCGCTGTCGACGGGCTATGCCAACGTCACCTCCACCGGGGACGACGAGGATATCCTGCTCGGCCTTCTCGCCCATATCCTGCCGCCCGGCGGCAGAGTGGTGGAATTCTGCTCCCCCCGCACCGCGCACGGACTGAGCCGGTCCCTTGCCGCCCGGGGCTTTCGCGTCGATCACCTGCCGGTCTACGACACGGTGCCGGTCGATCCGACTGATATGGAAGGCGCGGCGGCGTTCGCCGCGGGCGTGGGCGGGATCGTCATCCATTCACGCGCGGGCGCGCGTTCCGTTCGCCGGATCATCGAGCTGAACGGCTGGCGCGGACGGATATGGTGTATTTCACCCGCGAGCGCAGCTTACCTGTCCGGTCTTGACGGGGTGCACCTGTCCTGCGCCACCCGGCCGACGGAAGCGGCACTGCTGGATCTGGTTCGGCGCGAGGCACTGCCGACACGGTGGCCGGCTGAAGCCACAGCGGATCGCAAGGCGCTTCTGCCCGTGCGCATGCCGATCAGCGGCACGACCAGGCCGCGGCCAGCCAATGATCCCGTACCGTCGGACTGATCGGGGCGACGATGGACGGAAGGCGGAACGAAACCGCCTGCCAGTTCGTCCTTTCCACGATGAACATCCGCATTGCCCTCGCCGACCGGCGGCTCCATCTCGTCGCCGGCGGTATCGCTGTATTTTGTGCCGTGGTCCCGATCGCGCTGGCGATGATGCCGTGGGGCATGTTCAAATCCACCATCGAAACCAAGCTGAGCGATCGGTTCGGGCGGCGGGTAACGATCGGCGCGGTCGATCGACTCGACGGCTTCTCCCTGTCGCCCACGATCGCGATCAGCGATCTGCGCGTGCCGCAGGCAGGCTGGGCCGGGCCGGGCAACCTGATCCGCATCGAGCGCGCGACGGTGCGCTTTCCGGTACTCCCCCTGCTGCTCGGCCGCTTCCGCCCAGGCACGATCGAGGTCGATGGCGCACATATCGTGCTGGTCCGCGACAAGGATCGACGCGTGAGCTGGGCAAAACCCGGCGCCGGCCGGGAAAGCGCCGGCGGATCGCTATCGCTGCGCAGCCTGCGGATCGCGAACAGCAGCCTCTCCTATCGCGACGCGTTCCAGGACAGAGCCTTCACCGCGAAAATCTCCGCTGACCCGAAAACCGGCGTGACGCTAAACGGTACCGGCACTGTCCGGGGCGAAGCGGTCACGCTCGCCGCGCACGGCCCCGCGATCGACCAGGCTCCAGACAAGCCCTGGCCGTTCCGCGCCACGATCGGCGGCGCAGCGCTCGACATGACAGCGGCCGGGACGATGGATATGCCACTCGATATCCGCCACATGGCGCTCGACGTGACCGCCCGAGCCACCGACCTGAAATTCATCGACGCGATCATCGAGGCGGGACTGTTCGGCACGCGTTCCGTCCACATGACGACGCATGTCCGACGCGACGACGGCGTGTGGAAGATCACCGGACTGAAAGGCACCATCGGCCGATCCGACATTGCGGGGCAGCTCGAAGTGCGCAAGGCCGAAGGCCGGACAAAGCTCAAGGGCACGCTTGCCTCCGACGCGCTTGACTTCGACGACCTCTCTTCCCCTGCCGGCCACGCCGCGGCGCTCGCCAGACGCCAGGCGATCGGGCCGCGACTCGTGCCCGATACCCGGATCAACCTCCGCAAGATCACTCGCACCGATGGTACGATCAGCTTCACGGTGAAGCGCCTGATCAGCGAGAAGCCTTCAGCACTGGCGGCAATGCGCGGCACGCTGACCATCGATCGCCAGCTGCTGACGATCTCTCCTTTCACCCTCGACCTGACGCGCGGAAAGATCGACGGGTCGGCGCTCGTCGACCAGCGCGGCGGCGGGCCCGTGCCCATGGTGACGATCGACCTGGCGCTACGCGGATCGAGTATCCCTACTCTGGCCGGCGGCGACGATGTCGTCGGACGCGTCGACGGCCGGGTGCGGCTCAAGGGACCTGGCAGCACGATCCGCGAGGCGGTCGGCAGTTCGGACGGCACGATCGGCCTGGTCGCCCGCGATGGCGCGCTGCCGGCGAAGATCGCCTCCCTGCTCGGCTTCGACGCGGCCCGCGGCCTCTTCACCGACAAGGACGAGCGCGCCGGGCTGCGCTGCGTCGTGATCCGGCTGGCGATGCGCCGGGGCGTCGGGACAGCCGATCCGTTCCTGATCGACACGACGCGCAGCCAGACCAGCGGTCGCGGCACGATCAGCTTCCCGTCGGAAGCGATCGCCCTGACCCTGACGGGAGCACCCAAGGAGAAGACGATCCTGCGCTTCCCCGCGTCGGTGACCGTCGCGGGCACGATCAAGGCGCCCGACGTGCATCTCCCCGAAGGCGCGAAATCCGCGGGCTCTTTCTTCAAGGCACTCGGTCGATCGATCGCCGGCAAGCAGGGCCCCCGCGCGACCGATGCTGATTGCGCCGGGCTGGCGACACGCGCGCTCGGGTAGGGACCGGTCCCTTATTCCGGATGCTTGATGACTGACTGACGGTGGCGTCGAACCTTGCCGAAGTGCAGGGATAGATAAAGACCAAGCGCGAGCCAGCCGATCGCAGCGGCCGCCAGACCGGCCATGAAGCCGCTGGCAGGTAGCCAGGCGATCATCAGCCCAGCACCGAGGAACAGGTTCGCCGATCCCCACAGAAAATTCACGAGCGGCGATGAATCGCCAACGCCACGCGGCGTCGCGAAAGGCGACGGAAACGGATCACCGCTCAGGCCGCTGGTTAGGTGGGGGATGGCATTGCAGAGCAGAGCCCCCGACAGGAATAGCAGAACCAACCCCATTCATTGTCTCCTTGACGGCTCGCGTTGTGCCACGACTACGGAATGAGTACCGTTGCCCCCCTGGTCTCGCCTGCTTCGAGCGCGCGGTGCGCTTCCGCTGCATCCCCGAGCGCGAAGGTCTGGCCGATCTCCGGCACGATCGCACCTTTCGCCAACATCTCGAACACGCGATCGGTGCCCTTCTGGCGCTCCTCATGGTCGACATAATAGTCGAACAGGGTCGGCCGGGTGACGAACAGCGACCCCTTCGCGGCCAGCACCCCAAGCGCGAGGCCACTGATCGCGCCGCTTGCATTGCCATAGCTGACGATCAGGCCACGCCGCGCCGTCGCGGCCAGCGAGACCTCCCAGGTCGCCTTGCCGACGCCGTCGAGAACGACGGGCACACCCTCGCCCCCGGTGATCGCGCGAACCTCCTTCGCGACATCGACCTGCGTGTGGACCAGCACATGGTCGGCGCCGGCCACCCGTGCCTGTTCAGCCTTGTCGGCGGTGCCGACGCTGCCGATCACGGTTGCACCGATATGCTTCAGCCAGCCGACCAGCAGATGCCCTACCCCGCCCGCGGCGGCGTGGACCAGCACGGTCTGGCCGGGCTGCACCCTGGCGCAACGCTCGATCAGGAATTCGGCCGTGCACCCCTTGAGCAGCAAGGCAGCGGCGGTACGATCGTCCACCGTATCGGGCAATGTGATCACCTGCGCCGCGGGAAGATTGCGTTCAGTGGCATAGGCACCGCGCGAGGGACCGAACGTGCCGACCCGGTCGCCGGCCGCAAAGCCCTCCACACCCGGGCCAATCGCCTCGATCACGCCCGCCGCCTCGCCACCAAGGCCGGCCGGCAGTTCGGACGGATAGAGGCCGCTGCGGAAATAAGTGTCGATATAGTTCAGGCCGACCGCAGTGTTGCGCATCCTGACCTCGCCGGGACCGGGATCGGGCAGGTCGATATCGGCCCATTTGATCACCTCGGGTCCGCCAGTCTGCTCGATCCGTGCAACGCGCGCCATATGTCGGTCTCCTGATGGGATCAGTTGCAAATAGTCATCGCGTTTCAGGTTGCAACGTTTCGCGTTGACCGCCATCTAGACGGCTCAACCGTACCGCAGGTTCAAAAATCGGAGGCGAGGATGAAGAGCTACCTCAAGCAGTATATCGACGGTTCCTGGGTCGAGAGCGAGGGCGGCAAGCGCCATGAGGTGATCGATCCGGCGACCGAACAGGCCTGCACCGAGATCACCCTCGGCACGGCCGCGGATGTCGACAAGGCAGTCGCCGCCGCCCGCCGCGCCTTCGAGAGCTGGTCGCAGACCAGCGTCGAGGAACGGGCCGCCCTGCTCGGCCGGATCATCGAGGAATACAAGGCGCGAATCCCCGATCTCGCCGCCGCGATCAGCCAGGAAATGGGCGCGCCGATCGGCTTCGCCACCGCCGCCCAGGCACCGAGCGGCCTCGGCCATTTCATGTCGACCCTGAAGGCGCTGAACGATTTCACGTTCGAGGAACGGCTCGGCCGCGCCCGCGTGGTACACGAGCCGCTTGGCGTCGTCGCGATGATCACGCCGTGGAACTGGCCGCTCAACCAGATCTGCGCGAAGGTCGCCCCCGCGCTCGCCGCCGGCGACACGATGGTGCTGAAGCCAAGCGAGGAATCGCCCGCCTGCGCGATAATCCTGGCTGAAGTGCTGGAAAAGGCGGGCGTGCCCGCGGGCGTGTTCAACCTGGTCAATGGCGACGGTCCGGGCGTCGGCGCCGCGCTGTCGAGCCACAAGGACGTCGACATGGTAAGCTTCACCGGATCGACCCGCGCCGGCATCGCCGTGGCGCAGGCGGCCGCCGCGACCGTCAAGCGAGTCCATCAGGAACTGGGCGGCAAGGCGCCCAATCTGGTGCTCGAGGGCGCCGATCTCGCCGCCGTCCTGCCGCCGACGGTCGCGGGCGTGCTCGCCAATTCGGGCCAGAGCTGCATCGCCCCGACCCGTCTGCTGGTCCATGCCTCGCAGGTCGGCGACGCGACCCGGATCGTGAAGACGATGATGGAGGCGACCCAGGTCGGCGATCCATCGGTGATGGGCGCGCATATCGGCCCCGTCGTCAACAAGGCGCAATATGAGAAGATCCAGGGACTGATCCAGTCGGCGATCGACGAAGGCGCGACCCTGGTCACCGGTGGTACGGGACGGCCCGACGGACGCAATGCCGGTTATTTCATCAGGCCGACGCTGTTCACCGGCGTGACCCCCGACATGCGCATCGCGCAGGAGGAAACGTTCGGTCCCGTGGCGACGATCACCTCCTACGACACGCAGGACGAGGCGATCCGAATCGCCAACGACACGCCCTATGGCCTGTCAGCGACGATCTCCGGCGATCCCGCCGCCGCCGCCAAGGTCGCGCCGCGGATGCGGGCGGGGCTGGTGACGATCAACTCCTGGGCGCCGGACGGTGCCGGGCCGTTCGGCGGATACAAGCAGTCGGGCAACGGACGCGAAGGCGGAAAATACGGCCTGACCGACTTCATGGAAGTGAAGACCGTCGTGGGCGAGCCCGCCTGACGCCCATGACCCTGACCATCGAGGTGCTGATGCCCGCCGCCGCCAGCGAATATGGCGCGGCGGCGGTGGAGATTCTCGACCGGTATCGCGACGCCTTTGCGGCGCACGGGATGACGCTGGCCACCCGGCCCTGGGATCAGGGACCGGGCGATGGGGCCGATGCAACGCTAGCGCTGTTCGCCTGGGGCTATCATCTCGACGTCGCCCGGTGGGAGGCGATCCTCGCAGCCTGGCCGGCGGAACGGCTGTTGCTCAACGCGCCTGCCCTGCTGGCGTGGAACACCCGGAAAACCTATCTGCTCGAGCTCGAGGCAGCAGGCGTCCCGATCGTGCCGAGCCGGTTCGGCCGGGCCGACGACGCAAGTCTCGCCGCCGCGTTCGACCATTTCGGCGCCGGGGAACTGGTGGTGAAACCGCAGGTATCGGGGGGCAGCTTCCGCACGGTGCGCGTCCGGCCGGGCGATCCGATCGAGCCGCTCGACGACGCGATCATCCAGCCGTTCGTGCCCGCGGTTTCAGACGAAGGCGAATTGTCCTTCCTGTTCATCGGCGGCACCTTCAGCCACGCGGTCCGCAAGGTGGCGAAGCAGGGCGATTTCCGCATCCAGCCGCAGTTCGGCGGCCAGTTCAGCCGTTTCGAACCTGAGCCGTCGCAACTCGCGCTCGCCGAGACGGTTGTGGCCGCGCTGCCCGAACCGTCGCTTTACGCCAGGGTGGACCTGCTGCGCCTCGCCGACGGCAGTCTGGCGCTGATGGAGCTGGAAGCGATCGAGCCCGATCTCTACCCGCACATGGCGCCGGAGCTTCCCGCCCGCCTCGCCAAGGCCGTCGCGTCTCAATGTAGTGGCCAGGTCCAGATCACCAGCGGCGTACCGACCAACACCACGAGGATCGACAGCGGCGCCCCAAGCCGGGCATAATCGCCGAACTGGTATCCGCCCGGCCCGAACACCAGCGTGTTGCACTGATGGCCGATCGGGGTGAGGAAATCACACCCCGCCCCCATCGCCGTCGCGATCAGGAACGCCTCGGGCCGGTAGCCGAGATCATGCGCGAACACAGCGGCGATCGGCGCCATCACCAGCACGGTCGCTGCATTGTTGAGGAACGGCGTCACCGCCATCGCCGCGACCAGGATCAGCGCCACCGCGCCCCAGGGCGGCAGGGTCGCGCCGAGATGGGCGAGCCATGTCGCGATCACGTCCGACGCGCCGGTGGTCCGCAGCGAATCGCTCACCGGGATCAGCGCGCCGAGCATGATCAGGATCGGCCATTCGACATTCTCATACGCCTCGCGCACCGGCAACGCGCCGGTGGCCATGACCAGTCCCGCCGCCGCGAAGAAGGCGACCGCGACCGGCACGTAGCCGCCGGCCGTCGCGCCCATCGCAACCGCCAGGATCAGGATCGGCAGCCAGCCGCGTCTGGAATTGCCCAGCCGGAGCGATCGCTCCGCCAGGGGCAACGCGCCGAGATCACGAAGCCGTTCCGGCAACAGGCCGAGCGGCCCCTGCAGCACGATCACGTCACCGGCGCTGAGCATCGTCTCCCCCAGCCTCTTGGTCAGCCGCTGGCCCGCGCGGGATACGGCGATCAGGTTGACGCCATAGCTTTGCTGGAGCCTGAGCCGGCCCGCCGTCTGCCCGATCAGCACCGATTCGGCATTGATCACTGCCTCGATCACACCGACCTGATCTTTTTCGCTGCCTTCCGGCACGTCTCGATCCTGTCCCTCCAGCTGGAGCTTGTCCCTGGCGATGACGCGTTCGAGCGAGTCCGGATCACCGCCAAGGATCAGCGTGTCGCCTTCCTGCAGGACCATGTCCGGAAGCGGCGGCGTGCGCAGCCCGGCGCGCAACAGGGTGGTGATGGTCACCTCGTGATCGTGACGCTCGACAAAGGCGGTGACCGTCTCGCCCGCCGCCGACGATCCCTCGGGAATCGACGCCTCGGTAACATAGCCCTTGATGTCGAGCGCCTCCCCCATGGTGGGTGCGGCATGGCGGTCACGCGGCAACAGGCGGTAGGCGAAGCGCAGGAAGACCAGGCCGACCAGCAGCAGCCCGAACCCGGTCGGGAAATAATCGAACATGCCGAACGGCTGCCCGGTCATGTCCTCCCGCACCCGGCTGACGATGATGTTGGGTGAGGTGCCGACCAGAGTCATCAGCCCGCCGAGCAGCGAGGCGAACGACATCGGCATCAGGAAGACCGACGGGCTGGTGTCGTTCTTCTTGGCCATCTGGAATGCGGCCGGCATCAGCATCGCCAGCGCGCCGACATTCTTGACCAGCGCCGAGGCGATGCCGACCGACGCCGTCAGCACCAGCAATTGCGAGCGCACCCGCTTCACCCGTTTCGAGACAAAGGCGAGCGCGATCTCGATCACCCCGGACCGCTGCACCGCCGCCGAGATGACCAGGGCCGAACCGACGATGATGACGATGTCGTCGGAAAAGCCGGTGAACGCTTCCTTCGGCTTGACGATGCCGAGCGCGAGCGCCGCGAGCAAGGCGAGGATCGCCGTCACGTCGTAGCGGAAACGGCCCCAGATGAAGAGCGCCATCATCCCGGCGAGCGTGGCGATCGATAGCATCTGGGGGAGAGTCATGCGGCCTCATTCATCCGGGATATGCCCGGTCAACTCCCGGCAGCGGATTTGGGCTCCCGGCAATCGCGGAGCAGACGCTCAGGCCGCCAGGTCCGCCGCCTTTTGTTGCTCCGGGCGCTGCAGCGCCGGGCTGGCGAGCGTACCGGCATGGGTCACCACGTTCAGCAGCTTGCCTTCATGCTCGATCAACATGTCGCGAGCCAGGAACCAGTCGGCATGCGCGGCCAGCGCAGGATTCAGATCGTCGCGCGCGACAGGCCGTTCGAAGGAACGCAGCGCCGCGACCCTGTCGGGCGCGATGATGGTCAGGGGCTGGCGCGCGACGCGGCGCGTATCGGCGATCATCGCCCCCGCCGCCGAGGATTTGACGATCGCGAGCACCGGCGGCGACCGGCGAGTCCATTGCTGTTTCCAGCGCTCGATCTCCTCCTCCAGCGCGCGCAGCAGGGCCGGGTCCTTGAGCAGTTCGGTCGAGTAGCGGCCCATGAAATGATAGGCGATTCGATCTAGCGCGGCGTCGTCGGGATAGAGCGCGCGATAGACGGGGATCGGCGTCAGATCAGCGATGCCGAAGGTCGCGGGTTCGTTGAAATAGGGGCTGAACCGGTCGATGACGATCCCGCTCATCCCGCTCGGCGCCTGAAGGTGCTCGATCCGCGGCATCAGGTCCAGCACGGCACGATAGGCCTCCGCCGTCTCGCCGGGCAGGCCGTAGAGATAATTCCACACCACTCGGATCGCGAAGGAACGGGAATCGCGCAGCAGCATGATGTTCTGCAGGCCCGACACGCCCTTTCGCATCAGCCGCAGGACGCTTGAAGAGAGCGATTCGATTCCAGGCTGGATCGCATCGATCCCGGCACGGGCCATCAGATCGAGTTGTTCGTGCGTGAGATTGGCCTTCACCTCATAGAACAGGTTCGGCCGCTCCTCGCGCTCGGCGAGCACCGGAAGCAAATCCTTAAGGTAGCGGAGCGGCATGATGTTGTCGGCGAGCATGAACCGTTTCACGCCCCACAAGTCGCCGACCGCGTCGAACTCCTCGAGGATCAGCGCCGCTGGCTTCTCGCGGAACGACATGGTCTCGCCGTTCAGGCCGCAAAAGGTGCAGTGGTTCTTCGCCCCCCACCAGCATCCGCGCGAGCTTTCCATCGGCAGCGAATAGGGCAGTTCGGGCGGGAGCTGCCGCCGGGCCTGGGCGGCGCGCAGATCGGCGAAGAAATCGGAGAAATCGGGGGTCGGCGTCACCCGCATGTCCCTGATCGGCTCGCAATGCACTACCCGCCCGGCGGGACGCTCGCCCTTCAGGACATAGCGCTCGCAGAAATCGGGAAAGGCGGTGTCGGCCTCGCCCGAGAAGAAATGGTCGACGCCGGTGAAGATGTCGGCCAGCGCTTCCCCCATCGGCGACGCGATATTGGCGCCGCCCAGGACGATGCAGATCTCCGGCGCGGCGGCCTTGACCCGCAGCGCCAGCGCGGCGGAAGCGAGATTCTGCTGGAAGACCGACGATATCCCGAGGATGCGCGGCGCCAGGGCGACGATCTGCGCGGTCAACGCATCGAGAAACGGCCCGACCATCGGCGCGATCGCATCATGCTCCGCTTTCAGCGCCTCCGGTATCGGACCAGGCTCGCCGAGCCGCGCGCGCATCGTGGATGGATAGGCGTGATCGCGGAACAGCCTTTCACCGACCATCTGCTTGATCGAGGAATCGCTCACCGCGCGATAGGCGTCATATCCGGACAGGCTCGCGAGCAGGATGTTGCCGTGCAATACGCGGACGCTCAGGCCCCGCGCCTTGCACGCCGCGGCAAGGATCGCCGATCCGAGCGGCGGCGTCGCGATATCCGCGAAGGGCGGCACGACGATGCAGATATCGACCTTCTGATCGTCCCGCCTGTCGTCCACGCCTGCTCCCCGCAATGCCTCGTCGGGCGGGAAAACACCCCGACGTCCGGCCGATCGTCGCTGGATACCCTGATATCGGCGCCTTGTCGCCTCAATGTCAGCCGGTCGTGCGGAAACGCGCTCTCAATAATCTTTCGACACACGCAGATTCCCGCTCTGCCGGCCGAGCGTGGAAATGCTCGAAAGGACCGACAGCCAACGCGTCACCCGGAATTCGACCTGAGTCGCCGAATAGCCCGCGCCGTCAGTGATGATCTCCGCGAACAGCCGCCGGGTGATGTATTTGCCCGCCGCGACTGACGTGCCCGCGCCGGTCTGCGGATCGGCGGGCAGGATCCGCAGCCGGTCCAGCCCGGCCGCGCGGCGCACCACGTTGATCGGGTTGAGTCCACCGCTGCCGTCACGCAGCGCCGCGACCGCTGCCGCGAGTTGCAAGGCCTCGGGTGCTGAGAGGTTGGTGATCGAGGTGCCGAACAACAGGCGCGAGAGCAGTTCATCCTCGGGTAGCGCGGGGATGCTCGTGAAGCTGATCTCCGGTTTCTGCGCATTGCCGGTCACGCGGATGCTCGCGCTCAGCCCGGTCGAATCCGCATTGGCGGCAATGTCGAGCGACGGGTTGGCCGGCACCTCGCCCACGAAGAGGATACGCCCACGCTCAAGCTCGAACTGGCGGCCGGCGAACTCGTAGTCGCCATGGACCAGGTCTGCCCGGCCGTTGATCGCCGGATTGTCCGGCGCACCGCCAAGCTGGAGATCAGCCGACCATTCGCTGTTGAGACCGAGGCCGCTGACGATGAGCTGGTTCGCCGCATGTGCCTTGATCGCGAGCCGCCAGGGCTTGCGCGGCACCTCATCCTCTTCACCCCCACCCGGCAGGTTGATCTCGCGAATGTTGAGCTGCGGCACCGCGCTTGCCGCGCTGGCCCGACCGAGCCGGTAACGGCTCTTGTTAAGCACCAGATCGCCGGCGATCACCCCGCCCTGCCCGTCCGACCTGATCGTCAGCGGCCCGGTGACGGTCGCGCCGATATCATCGCGGTTGATCATCACCGCATTGTCGGCGCGGATCGCGAGATCGATGCCGAAACCGTTGGCGGCGGCGAGATCGAAGGTTCCGGTCCCGGTGACCCGCCCACCCTTGCCAGCATCCGCGGCGAACTTGTCGATCACCAGCCGCGACCCACCGAACCGCCCGGACGCCTGCACATTGGTGAGCACGGTGCCGGTCACGCCGCCTTCGATCCGGGCATTCTTCGCCTCGACCACGCCGCGAATCTGCGGATCGTCGACCCGTCCACCCAGATCAGCGGCGATAGCGATCGGTCCGGTCAGGTCGAACAATTCCATGCCGGTGAGTCGCCACAGGGTATCAGCCGGCCCGTCATAGCGAAGCTGCGCGAACAGCCCTGCCTTGGCGAGTTGGCTCGCCAGGTCTCCCGAGCCGGACAAAGTGAGCTGCGCCTGCGCCCGGCCCACCATCTTCCCGCCGCTCTTGGCGACGGCACGCGCCGCCGCCTTGCCCGGCTGGAGGATACCGGCGATTCCCACGTCGACCGGCTGCGACGACAGGATCAGCCCCGACCGGGTCAACCCGCGCACCGTCATGTCGACCCGGCCTGTCGGGGCTGCGCCATGGCCTTGCGCGAAGGAGAGCTTGCCCGACGCCGTTCCGCCAAGCCCGAGCCCGGGATAGCCGATGTCGAGGATCGACAGCGGCATGCGCGACAAGGTCGCGTCGACCGCGCTCGACGCTTCAGTGAACCGCCCGGCGAGCTGGGCCTCCCCGCCGGCAAAGCTGAGCCTGGTCGAGGCGAGCCGCCATCCGTCGCCGTCGCGGGTGAACACCGCGGGAGTCGCCAGGCGTAGCGGGCGGCGGTCGAGCGTGCCCTGGGCCGAGACGGCGAAGCTGTCGGGCGTCACCTGGGTGACCGTCTGGATGTCGAAGGCGCGGCCACGTGCACCGGCGATCGAGGCGCGGATCTCGCCCCGCCCGCCGCGGAGCGACGCATTGGCGGCGAACCGCCCGAGCGACAGGGTGCCGCGACGCAGCCCGTTGCCCGTCGCCGTCGCGTCGATTGAGGTGCCGACAGGATCGAGCAGCATGACCGCGTCGAGCCGACCGCGCCGGAGGGTGATAACGTCGTCAAGCCTGGCCGCGTCAGCTGCCAGATGCGCCTCGATCCGCTGGATCGTGCCCACCGGCCGGAACAGCAATTCGCCCGAAATGCCGCCACCTGCGATGGCGAGACGGCCTTCGAACCCGCCGGTCACGATCTGCAACGCTCCGTTCGCCCTGGTGCCGATGACGTCGAGCTCGTCGACCTGGATGGTGCCTTCGGCACCGGACGGCAACAGGATCTCGCCCTTGCCGTCGAACGGCCCGAGCCTCGACCCGCCCCGCGCGGTGAAGGCGAAACCGCGTGTGGTCGGATCGAGATGCGCGACAACATTGCTCAGCCCCATCGTTTCATTGGGCCGTTCGAACACCAGGTCGAGCGTCGGCCGCTCGATCTTGCCGTCGAGCTTCAGGGTGAGCGGACCATAGGTCGCCTGGGTGCCGCGGCCTTCGAAATGGAACGTGCCGTCGCGCCGGCGGATGCCGTTTCCGGCAAGGCGCAGCGACGGCGATGTCAGGACGAGGTTGTTGAGGTGGAGGATGCCGTCGGGCGTTCGTTCGAGCCCGGTCGTGATTTTCGGCAAGCCGTCCGTCAACGATCGGAAAAAGGCATTGTCGAGCCGCACTATCTGCGCCGTGCCAGTGCCGATTACCCGTGCGCCTCGCCCTGCCGGGCCCGGGACCACGCGAAGGATGGATCTGACGTCGACAATGCCGAGACCGGGGATAAGATAGCGGCCGAGCACGCCGTTGACGCCCACTTCGAACTTGCCGGTCACCAGGTCGAGCGTCAGGTTGATCCGACCGGTCAGCTTGTCCGACTTGACGCGGAGGTCGTCGCCGATGACGAGCTTGCTGGTAACGCGAAGCATCCCGTCGAGGCTGAGATTCCTGAGGATGCCACCGGCGACGTCGCCGATGCCCGTCACCCGCGCCGCGGTGAAGCGGATCGGCACCCTGATCGGGGACTTCGAAAAGGTGCCGGCGCCGCCGGCGCGCGCGACCTCGAACCCGGTATCGTCGAAGGCGAAGCGGTCGGCCTTCAGGCGATAGTCGAAATGCGCGGTGGCGAAGGCGCCGTCCAGGATCGCGCGGAGTTCGATTCCCCGACCACTCATGTTCGGGAACAGCGCCTTGGGCTGGAGCAGCCGGGCATGAAGGCGCAGGTTGCGGTACGCGCCCTGCCCGAGATCGACCGTTCCCACCGTATCGATCGCAAGCGCGGCGGAACGCAGGGTGAGGGTTCCGTCAAGCCGCCGGTCGGCAAGGGTCGCGGCGCCGCTGACGGCGATGCGCGGTGTCGTCAGCCGCTGCAACTTGCCCTTGGCGAGCGGCGCCGGAGTAAGGGTGCCGGTCAGCGCGTAGGTGCCCGAGCGGTTGTTCAGCGCGAGATCCACTAGTCGTACCCGACCGACATCCGCGCGCGCCATGCCCTTCCACATGGCCCAGGTTCCGTCGCCGGCGATATCGATCGCGATCGGGCGGGCAAAACCGGCGAGCTTCGCCAGCACGCCGTTCGCCGTGCCCCGGGCATGAACGCCGACATCGAATTTGTTGCGATCCGGCTCGGCATCCAGCTTCAGCGCAAGCGTGTCGCTACCCTCCACCGTGGCCGAAAGATCGACCAGCGCGCGGCCGGCATGGATATCTGCGCGTCCGGCCAAGCGGCCGGTCCGCGCCACGCCCGTGATCTTCGGGGAAACCGCCAGCCGGTCGACGCGCAATTCACCGATGCGGATGTCGAACCCCGGCAGCAACGGCCCTCCCTTGCCGGTGCGGATCGTCTGCGGAAGTTTCGCCAGCGTCGCACGCGGAATGACCAGGCTGCGGATATGCAGCCTGTTGTCGAGCCAGGCGAAGGGCACCCAGCTCAGGTCGGCACGCGGCGCGTAGAAGATCAGGCCCTTGGGGTCGGAAATACGGACGTCGACCAGCCTCGCCCGGGAAAAGAGCGATCCCTCGATCCGCCCGACGCTGAAGCGCAGGCCATTGGACGGCCGCAGCCCCGCGATCTGGTCCGCCACCCAGCGATGGCCGATGCTGGTGTCGAGGATAGCCAGCGCCGCCCCCAGCAGAGCGACGATTCCGAGAATTCCGCCAGCCAGCCAGCGCCACCAGCGCCGGCGCGGCCGGGCTGCAGGCGGAGTCGCTTCCTCGCTCAAAACGCCTGCCCCAGAGAAACATAGACCGCGACGCGCGAATCCCCGGGCTGACGGTTGATCGGCGTACCCACATCGATGCGGATTGGCCCGAAGCTTGAATAATAGCGTAGGCCGATGCCGGTGCCGAAGCGGAACTGGGTGAATTTGGGCAGCGGCGTGGTGTAGATATTGCCGCCGTCGAGGAACGGCACCACGCCGAAATTGCCGAACGCCTTCACCCGCGCCTCGATCGAGAATTCAGTCAGGCTCCGCCCGCCGATCGGATCGTTGTTGGGATCGCGCGGGCCGATACTCTGATAGCTGTAGCCGCGCACCGAAGCGCCGCCGCCGGCATAGAAACGTCGCGACGGCGCGATCGCGTCTCGCGGCGCGCCTGCGATCGTGCCCAGCCGGATTCGCCCCGCCATCACCACGCTCGGCGTGACTGACTGATAGGCGCTTGCGTCGACCTGCATCCGCGCATAGCCGAACGCCGAGCCCTCGAGCGAGATTTCGGGCGACAGCCGCCCGCTCAGCCGGAATCCCTTGGTCGGATTGAGCAGGTCGTCGGATCCGTCATAGGACAGCGTCGTCGGCAGCGCCCCGATGAAGAAGGTCCGTCGCCGTGGCGCCCCGGTCGAGAGGATCACATCACGCTCGTCCGAGGCAGCCAGTTCGGCGCCGAGCGACCAGGTCCATTTCTTCTGGAAGAAGATATTGGTCTGCCGCTCCAGGCTGCCAGAGACCGAGAAGGTCCTCGCCTGATAAGCGTCGCGCGTCAGGTTGGACGCGACGATCTGGCCGGTCAGTACCCGGTCGCGACCCTCGAAATTGTTACGGCGGAACACGACGCTGGCCAGCTGCTCCTTGGTACCCAGCACACCGCGCAGGGTCAGCGCGCCTTCGGGCGGGAACAGGTTGCGATTCGTCCAGCTCACCTCGGCGCGCGCGCCTTCGCCGGTGCCGTAGCCGATTTCTCCCGCGATGGTGCGCGGGGGCGCGGGCGCGAGCGCGACATTGATATCGACGACATCGGGATCCGCGCTCTGGACCGGCTTGATCTCGACGGTCGAGACAAGGCTGGTCTGGATCAGCGCGCGGCGAAGGTCGTCAAGCGAGGCGGCATTATAGGGCTCGCCCGGCCTGAATCGCGCGATCTCGAGGATGTGCTTCGCGTTGAACACCTTGTTGTCGGCCGCCGTGGTGACCGTGCCGAAGCGCTTCTCGCCACCCGGTTGTATCGTCATCGAGAGCGTCGCCGTGTGGGTCGCGTGATCGACCACGATCTCCGGCTCGCCCACATCGGCGAAGGGAAAGCCCTGCTCGCCGATCCTGGTGCGCAGCGACGCCTCGCCCGCGACCACCCGATCGGCATTGACCGTGTCCTGCGCTTTCAGTCCAAAGGCGTCGCGCAGCCCCTTTTCCTTGTCGCCGGCGGCTGCGACACCGGCAAGCGTCACTCCCTCGAACTTGTAGATCAGGCCCGGTTCGGCATCGAGCACGACCAGCGCCCGCCCGCCATTCTGCTCGACCCGGGTGGAGACCCGTGCGTCATAATAGCCCTCGGCACGGAGGAGCCCGACCAGCAGCGTCGAATCCTCCCGCGCGCGGCGGTCGAGTTGCGCGGCATTGGCCGGATCGCCTTCATGCGCCTTGAGCGTGGAAAGGCCCAGGAAACGCTGATGAAGCAGGGGGCTGGTAACGGCGTCGATACCGTCGACCCTGTAACTGTAGCGGGATTCCCCGGTCATCTCGACCGGCGCGGCGGGATCGACCGGCTCGGGCGGCATCGCGTCGAGATCCGGCCATTCCACGCCCAGCCCCGGCATGGGCGCCAGCGGCGACTGCGGATCGAGGCCCGAGGATGCGGCAGTAGATGGAGATAGGGCGGATGGAGATAGGGGAGACGGAGACAATGGAGACGGGGTTAACGGAAGCAGTGGCCCGGTCGCCGCTCCGCCCTCCTGCGCATCGGCGCAGGGAACGGACCAGATGAAAAGACCCGCGGCGGCGCACCGAAGCGCGGCTCGCCGACCGACCGAAAGCAACATTCGCCCGGTCTAGCCGGTCAAATCCAGAAGTGACAGTGGCTTGGCGCGCGATCTCAGTGAACCGTGCCGATGGCGGTCTCAGCCGAAAGCAGCAGGATCAGCCGCTCGATCTGTCGCCAGCGGCAGAAATGGAGATAATTGCCGATGTCACGGCTCTCGTCAGCGCGCGCCGCCGCCTCGAGCCCGGCATCGTCGCCGAACATCGCGATCAGCGCGGTGGCATCGGCAACCTGGCCGCGGTCGGCGAGATACGGCAAATACGACATTGAGACTCCCCGGAATGGCCCGGGGAAAAGCCATCAAGTCACGTGCCACATCAGCAGAATCGCCAGCGCCCGCGGGGGCGAGTGGTAAACGCGCCTTCCGGGACAGCCCCACCGATCCCGTAGCGGGACGCTGGCGTCCTGCCGCGGGACATGGCAGAGGCCAGCCATGGCCAGCAAACCTCCCACTCGCACCCCGCTAGCCGGCGGCGTCCTGATCGCACTCGGCGCGATGGGCGGCGCCGTGACCGGTCTTTTCCTGTACGAACCGGTTCCGGGCTTCCTGATCGGTACCGGCATCGGCATCGCCCTGGCGGTCGCGATCTGGCTGCTCAACGTGCGGCGCTAGGCACCAGCGCAGCATCACCGGCAAGAGCACGCCGATACGGGACAATTAACGCAGCGCCCGTGACAGCCAGACGACGCGGCCGACCACCTCCACCTCCTCCGGCCCGCGCAACGGGATCGGCGGGAATGCCAGGTTGTCGCTCGTGACGGCGACACGGCCGCCGGTCTTCGCCACGCGCTTCACCATCAGAGCCCCGTCCAGGCGGATGACGAAGATGCCCCCGCGTGCCACGATCTGCCGGTCGCGTTCGTCGATCAGCATTCGGTCGCCATCCTCGATCGTCGGCGACATCGATTCGCCCTGGGCCCGCAGCACCGCGCTCTGATCTTCCCGCACGCCGAGCGAGGAGAGCAGCCGCGGATCGAACAGTTCGCCGCCCAGCAGCCGATCGTCCTCGGCAAGCCCGCCCGGCCCGGCCGAGGCAGCGACGTCAAGCCGGCGCACCTGCGCGACAGCCGGGATCGCTGGCCTCGAGGGCCCGCCCAGCAACGCCTCGTCCACGCGGAAATACCCGGCGAGCAGCTTGCGGTCGCGCTCCGCCAGCAGGCGCGGCGTGCCGCGTTTCACATATTGCTGGAGATAGGCCGGGTTGCGGTGAAGCATGCGCGACAGTGCCGCATAGCTCTCCCCGCTCGCCTCGACGAGACGGTCAAGAGCCGTGCGAGGATCGGGCACCTCCATTCCCGTTCCAATAGCATAGGAAAATTCCTAGACAAGTTGGAAATTACGGAACAGACAGTGAACACAATCAAGAGACTCGGAAAGGGCTGCGATGTCGGTGCTGGCAAAGATCGATCGGTATTTGAAGGAGACGGGAATGCCACCCACACGCTTCGGCCGCCTGTCGGTCAACGATCCGCGACTGGTGGGCGATCTGCGAAACGGACGCGAGCTAGGGCAGCGAGTCCGCGCGCGCGTCGAGGCATTCCTGACTCAAGGGCGCGACCGGTGAGCCGCGGTCCCGATGCCGCCACCCTGCTCGTCCGCAGCCTTGAGACCGACTCGCATCGCGCCGGCTGTCCGGCACGAGTGATGGAGT
Organism: Sphingomonas sp. QA11; assembly: GCF_028473665.1. Classification (GTDB taxonomy): domain Bacteria; phylum Pseudomonadota; class Alphaproteobacteria; order Sphingomonadales; family Sphingomonadaceae; genus Sphingomonas; species Sphingomonas phytovorans. The sequence goes on from NZ_CP098774.1 coordinate 3,184,730, forward strand.
CGAACTGGACTCGCTGGGCGAGCGCGACCTTCTGCGGGGCACGGCACGAGCTGAGTCTCGACGCAGAGATGTCACCCGAACTCGACCTTTGGCTCGACGCGCTGCCTGAGGCGGACCTGCCGCTCCGAAGGCATCTCGTCGCCGATATCGTGGTTACTTCGGTACGCCGCGCGGAAGGTATCGCAACGATCGCGATCGAGGCGCTTACCGTGGAAGAATAAGCCTCAGCCGCGCGTGGCGAGGCGGCGCAGCGTGACCAGCGCCTCCTGCAGCGAATCCTCATTCTGCGGTGGCGCAGGCGGCATTATCGTCTCGCGACGCCCAACGCCACGCTCAAGCCGGTCAAGCAATGCGTGGATACTGGCGGACGGATCGGTCTCGACCCGTGCCGAGGCACGCGGTCGCGCCGGGGCGAAGGGACGTTCCTCCTCAACCGGCCGTTCGGGGCGAAGCGGGCGACTGGTCTTGAAGAATTGCGACGGCTCCCGCGCCGGGGTCGGCGCGAAGGCGGGCGTCGGCTCGGGCGCCACGATCGGCACCGGAGTATAGGCCGACTCGGGCTCGCGTGCCTCGGTCGGGGCAAATGCCGGCATGGGCTCAGGCGGCGCGATCGGCGCAGGCGCATAGACCGGCCCGGACGTCTGGATCGGTTCCGGTGCCTGGATCGGCTTGGCCACCGGCGGCGGGATGAGCGCTGGAGTCCGCTCAGGCTGCGCGACGGGTTCGGCCTCAGGCGTGAAGGCGGGAGCTGAAGTCGTGCTGCGAACCAGCGGCGTGAGCTCGAACGTCTCGAAGCGCTCGCCCGGATCGAACACCTGCTGCCGCGGCTTGCCCGGCAGCGGAGACGGTTGCGGAGACCAATCGACCGGCTCCTCGGGGATTGCATGGGGATCATAGGCCGCGAGGGGCATGTCCAGATTGGCGGGCAGATCGCGCTCGGCGAACGGCTCTTCCATCGACAGATCGTCGATCTCGTCCTCGCGCTCGTCGGCGCGCGCGTGGACCGGGCGTTGCGCGCGCACTTCGAGGAAGGGCGTGCCAAGCTCGCGATTGGCCGAGAGGGGCCGTCGCGCGGGTGCATCGGGATGGGCATCGGCACGGCGCAGCACCGGCGCTTTCCCGTCATCCGTCTCACCCGATTTCTGCACGACGATTGCCCGGTCGCCCAGCAGCAGGAACAGTCCGAACCAGGCGATCAGCGCGGTGCCGCCGCCGGCCGCCAGGATCAGCACCGCGCGCGCGGTCACACCAAGCGGCGGCGCCGCCGCGGGGATGACCGCGGCAAGGCCGCTGTCGATCACGAGATCCTCGAGCAGGCCGGTCGGGATCAGGGCGAAGGCGAGTGCGATAACGCCGCCGATCACCGCCGCGACAAGCGGCGCGACCGGCAGGTTCAGGCGTTGACGGCGGGTGGAGTCGACCATGCGTTACCGGATGGCATGGTTTTGGTAAGTTTTTGGTAAACGGGAGCATAACGACCGACATTTACGGACCAGTTTCGCTCCGTTTCGACAAAGGCCCGGCCGCGTTCACGACGTGCTTCCCAGACGTCGCGATCGGCGAGCAGGCCGGCGAGGCTCCGCGCCATCGCGTCAGGATCGCCGGGTGGGAACAGCGTGCCGGTCTCGCCATGGCGGATCAGCTCGCGGTGTCCGCCGACATCGGAGGCGGCGACGAGACGGCGCTGTGCCATCGCCTCAAGCGGCTTGAGCGGCGTGACGAGATCGGTCAGCCGCATGCGCTTGCGCGGATAGGCCAGCACATCGGTCAGGCTGTAATAGCGGTCGACCTCGCCGTGCGGCACGCGGCCGATGAAACGGATATGGCCGGAGACCGGCGATGCCGCCGCCTGCGCACGCAGCGCCTGCTCCATCGGTCCGCCGCCGACCATAAGCAGATGTGCCCTGGGGCGTGATGCGACCAGCATCGGCATCGCGGCGATCAGATCGTCCAACCCTTCGTAATCGTAGAAGCTGCCGATGAAACCAACGATCTCGGCGCCATCGAGTCCCAGCGAACGGGCAAGTTCGTGGTCATAGGGCAGAGGCGCGCCGAACATCTCCAGGTCGACGCCATTGGGCGAGACGAAGATCTTCGACTGGTCGATACCCCGAGCCACCAGATCGCGGCGCAGGCCCTCGCAGATCACCGCGACCGCGTCAGCCTTGCGCACTGCCCAGGTTTCCAGCGCGCGCGTGGCGCGATAGCGCAGCGATCCTTCGCGTCCGGTACCATTACCGACCGCAGCATCTTCCCAGAAAGCGCGAATCTCATAGACGAAAGGCAGCTTGCGCTTCTTCGCGACGCGCAGGCCGGCGACCGCGTCGAGCACCGGCGAATGGGCGTGAAGAATGTCCGGCCGGAAGGCATCGACCACCTCATCGATCCGCCGCGCGAAAGCGTCGATCTCGCGCAGCTCGCCGAACGGGCTCGGCAACCGGCGTGGCGCGACGGTGCGGAAGAAATCGATCCCGTCGACCGTCTCCTCCGCCATCTCGCTCTTGCCGTGACGCGGCCCGGTGACGGCGGCGACGTCCCAGCCACGCCGCATCTGGCTCTTGAGGATCGCGCGGGTACGGAACGTGTATCCGCTCTGCAGGGGCAGGCCATGGTCGAGGATATGGAGGATGCGCATGCCATTCTCCCTGCCACGCCACTGCTTAACGGAGCCTCAACCCGCGCCGGAGTAACCATCCCATGGTCCCCGGGATGGGCTGGGCAAAAAAAGGCGAAGGGCATGATCGACAATTTAGCGCTCGCCATCAGCCACGGCCTGATGCTGCTCGCCGCCTGGGTCCTGCTGCGCCGTCCCGATCTCGACAAGGAGCCCGATCCAGAGGATTCCACGCCGGCGCCCAAGGGCGTGACATCCAAGAGCGGGAACCGTCCGGGTGCGTGATCTCGTCTTCGTCGCCTTTCTTGCTGCGCTCTTCGCCGGCGGCTTTCGCAAGCCGTTCCTGTTCGTGCTGACCTATGTCTATATCGACATCGTCTCGCCGCAGCGACTGACCTACATGCTGCTCAATTCGGTGCCGATCTCGCTGATCGCGGTGGCATTGTGCGTGCTGTCCTGGATATTGGTCGACGACAAGAAGGACAGCCGGGTCGCGCCGCGCCAGTTCATGATCCTGCTGCTCCTGCTCTATTGCTACGTTACGACACTCAACGCCGATTTCCCGGTCGAGGCACGGGACAAATGGGACTGGGTCTGGAAGTCGCTTGCGTTCGCCGCCTTCCTGCCACTCACCCTGCGCACCCGGCTGCGGATCGAGGCGCTGTTGCTGTTCATGATCCTGGGCGCGTCGTCGATCATCATGGTCGGCGGGATCAAGACGCTTGCCAGCGGCGGGGGCTATGGCGAGCTCAACCTGATGGTCTCCAACAATAGCGGCCTTTACGAAGGCTCGATCATCTCGACGGTCGCGATCACGATCATTCCGCTGATCCTGTGGTTCTCGCGCTTCGGCACGATCTTTCCGCCCGACTGGAAGGTAAAGGTCTTCTGCTACGCGCTGGTCTTCGCCTGCCTGCTGATTCCGGTCGGCACCTCGGCCCGCACCGGGCTGCTCTGCATCGGCCTGTGCGCTGTGCTGCTGCTGCGCGATGCGCGGCGCAAGCTGCTGTATCTGGGGGTACTTGGCGCGATCGCTCTGGTCGCGGTCCCGTTCCTGCCCAGCGCCTTCACCGCGCGCATGGGAACGATCAAGACCTACAAGGCGGACGAATCCGCCTCGACTCGGGTCGCCGTGTGGAAATGGACCTGGGAGTACGCCAAGACCCATCCGTTCGGCGGGGGCTTCGAGACCTATCGCCAGAACGTGCTGCGCTACGACCTCGTCTCGGCGTCGGGTTCCGGCAGCAACGTCACGGTCGCGAGCAAGCTGACCACCGACAAGGCACGTGCCTATCACAGCTCCTATTTCGAGATGCTTGGCGAGCAAGGCTATCCCGGTCTCGCGCTGTGGCTAGCGATCAACCTGATCGGCATTTTCCGCATGGAGATATTGCGGCACCGTTATCGGCGCGCGCCGCCGGACCAGGCCTGGGTCGCGCCGCTGGCCAGCGCCCTGCAAAGTGGACATCTGATCTACCTGCTCGGCGCCGCCTTTGTCGGCATCGCGCTCAGCCCGTTCGTCTATATGCTGATCGGGGCGCAGATCGCGCTGGACACCTATCTGGCGCGCAAGCGCAGCGAGATGGTCTGGCGGCCCATGCGCGCCAGGCGTGCCACTGCCTCGCAAACCCCGGCAGCCATATGACGGCGGCTCCGCTCAACACCTGCGCCTCACATCCTTGCGAAAGATGAGATTCCGATGGCCGGATTGTTCCTAGTCCAGACGGCTGACCCTGATTTCGCCGATGCGGCGCTGGCCGGCGCGCGTGCGCAGTTCGCGCTGCACGGCTTCCGGATGGCGGGCGTGGAACGGCAACTGCCGGGCTGGCGATTGCTGCATCTGCCACATATCATCGGCGGCCCGGAGAACCTGCTCGCGCAGGGCGACGATCTCGTCGCGATTGCCGGCACCCTGACCTTCGACGGGCTGATGGGCGAAGCGGCGCTGCGCAAGCTGCTTGAATCGGCGGCGCTGCCGGCACTGGACTGGTCGCGCATCGGTGGCCATTTCGTCGCGTTCGTCCGCAAGGGCGGCCGCAACTTCCTGTTCACCGATTATTTCGCGGCCTTCCAGATTTTCCACGATCAGGGCCGAACGGTCTTCTCAACCTCGTTGCTGGCCGCAGCCAAGGCGCTGCCGCGACTGAGCTTCGATAGGCAGGGCATCTATGAATTCGCCTTCAATGTCGTGCCGATCGGCGACGACACGGTCTTTGCCGAACTCAAGACATTGGGGCCGCGCGAGATCATCGAACTGACGGAGCGGGGATGCGTGGCGCATGCCACGACCAAGCCGTTGCCGGGCCTGCTGCGCGACATGCCGCCGGAGGAACGGCTCCGCGACAACCGGGAACGCCTGGAGAACGTGATCGCCGCCCATGTCGGCCATTTCGGCGACCGGGTGCATTGCCCCCTGTCGGGCGGGCTCGATTCGCGCCTGTTGCTCGCGGCGCTGCGGGCGGCGGGGAGCCGCCCGGAGGTCTATGTCTATGGGCCGCCGGGCAGCCCGGACGTGGAGATCGCCCAGGCGATCGGCGCTGCCCAGGGCTTTCAGGTCCGCTGGACGGACAAGCATGCCGCCGATCTCGACCCTGCCGCGTTCGTCGAGCAGGTCGAGCGCAATTTCCATGAATTCGATGGACTGCCCAATTTCGGCAACATCTTCGACAATGGCGGCAATGCCATCGCGCGCGACGCGCGCCATGCCGGCGGCGGACTGGCCGCATCGGGCGGCTGCGGCGAGATCTATCGCGATTTCTTCTTCCTCCCGGATCGGCCGATCACCGCCACCACGGTCGCCAGCACGTTCTTCGCGCGCTTCATCCGGCGCGATGCGACCGCCTTGTTCGATCCGACCGAGTTCTTGCGCCGGATCAGCGACAAGATCCGCGACGCGCTCGAAATCCCCGGGGAGACTGGACCGATCCCGCGCGCGCAGGTCGAGCAGATCTATCCGCGGGTGCGGTGTCGCTCGCTGTTCGGGAGGGAGATCAGCATGGAGGCGCGCTATGGCGCCTATCTCATGCCATTCCTCGATCATCAGGTCGTCGCCGGCGCGATGGCGCTGCCGATGCGCCTCAAACAGGCGGGCCGCTTCGAAGCCCGGCTTCTCGCCGCGATCGACCCGGAACTGGCGCGCCAGCCCTCGGCCTATGGCCATGACTTTGCCGGTCCGCCCAGTCGCGCGCACCGCATGTCGGAATGGTCCTCCCGAATCCGTCCGGCATGGGTACGGCGCGAGAGCTACGGCATCCGGCGGCGCCTCCGCCCGATGTCGGACGAACATGGCGGCCTGCTCGGCCCGGCCTATATGAACCGGGTGCTCGACCCCGCCTTCCCGGCGATGCGGCGTTTCTTCCGGATGGACCAGATCACCGACAGCGGCCTGTGGCGGCGTATCGCGTGTCTAGAATATCTTGCCCATCACCTTGGCTCGCACCTTGTCGACGAGGCCGGCAGCGGCCGAAAGCTGCCCGCGCGACCCCACCGGCTCGATCCGGTCGGCGAGATCATTGTCGCGAACGACGATCCGGTCGCCGGACCAGTTGCCGACAAAGGTCGTGTTCCAGCTGAAGCCGGGCGAGAGCCGCGCGACATTGTGCTCCACGATCAATCCGGCTGAGCTGTTCTTGACGCCTTCGGGGGCGACGGTGATCATCGTCGAATGGTTTTCCTTGTCGGGACCGGCGACGAAGCTGTTGCCCGCAATCCGCCCGGTCGCGCCGTTCGACAGGTCGATCATGTAGTTGGTGGCGTGGCCCGCGCTGTCGTCGAAACTGTTGTCCAGGATCTCGACCCGAGGCGCGCGAATCTTGACATAATGGCCGCCGGTGCCGCGTTCGAAGCGCGACCGCGTGATCTTCACCGTGCCGAAGCCACCGATATAGACTGAATGAGCGCCGTGCCCGGTCGGGTCCTTGCCCAGCCCGGCAAAGGTCGAATGATCGATCGAGATGGTGCTGCCGGCGTCGTCGGCGGACAGGATGCCGCACTGATTGTCGACGAACATGGCGTTGGTGACGACGAGATCGCCTTTCTCGATCCGGATGCCCGCGCCGTTGCCGTCGTCGACCAGGACATGAGTGAAGACGATGCCGTCGACACGGGCCGAGGTGCCGCGCAGCACCAGCGTCGCCTTGCCCTCGCACACGCCGCGGTCGAACACCACGCTGCCCGGCACCTCGGCGACGAACGCCACCCGGCCCGCGTCCTGCACCGCGCACTGGTTGTAACGGCCCGGCGCGATGGTGATCGTGCCGTCAGCGCCCTTCAGCGCCGCCAGCGCCTCGTCGAGGCGGCCGAAGGACTGGCGTAGTTCCGTCACGGTGAACGGACCCCGGGCGGCAGCTTGCGGATATGCGGGGGCGGCAAGCGCGAACAGGCTCAGCGCGAGCAGGGAAACGGGACGGTGCATCGGTTTCTCCGGGGAAAAAGGCGTCGTCGAGGTTACTCCATGACCGATGACCGATCAGTTACCGGAACGAACGGGCGTCCTCGCGCATTTTTTGCCCCATGGCGAAGATCATCTATTGCGACGACAGCGAGCCCGGCATCACCCGCAGGAAGGTCCGGCATGGCTGGGGCTATTGGGATACGGAAGGCAAGCGCATCGCCGATCGCGAGGAGATCGACCGGCTGAACGCGGTCGGCCTGCCCCCGGCCTATCGCGACGCCTGGTATTGCCCGAAACCCAACGGCCACATCCAGGCGGTCGGCTGGGATGAGAAGGGGCGCAAGCAATATCGCTATCATCCCGAATTCCGCGAGGCGCAGGAATCCGCCAAATACGAACTGTGCGCGCCTTTCGGCCGTGCCCTGCCCAGATTGCGCGCCCGCGTTGACCAGGATTTGAAGCGCCGCGGACTCGACAAGGAGACCGCCGTCGCCGCCATCGTGCGGCTGCTCGATCTCGGCCATGTCCGCATCGGCAACGAAGGCTATGTGAAGGCGAACAAGAGCTTCGGCGCGACCACGCTCCGCAAGCGCCACGCCAATCTGCGCGGCAAGACGCTGAAGCTCCAGTACAAGGCGAAATCGGGCAAGCTGCGCGTGCTGACGATCACCGACGGATCGCTCAGCCGGTTCGTCAGGAAATGCCAGGACCTGCCCGGCCAGCACCTGTTCCGCTGGATCGACGCCGCGGGCGAGGCGCATCCAGTCACCTCGTCGGACGTCAACGCCTATATCCGCGAGGCGATGGGCGAGGATTATTCAGCCAAGCATTTCCGCACATGGGGGGCGAGCGTCCTCGCCTTCGAAACGCTGGCCGGCGCCCGTGGCGACATCAGCCTGAAGACGATGCTCGAACCCGTTACCGAGGCGCTGGGCAACACCCCCGCGATCGCCCGCAAATCCTATGTCCACCCTGCGCTGCTCGCCGCGGTGAAGGACGGGCAGGCAGCATTGCGCGGCAGGCCGCTGCCCCGTTCAACCCAGTATCTATCGCGCGCCGAACGCGGGCTGATCGATTTCCTAGAAAACCCTGGTGCCGCGGCGCCCGCCAAGGCAGCATAATTCCATGACCGTAACGAACAACAGCCAGGCAAAGGCGCCTGTCCTTTCAGCGTCCAACGTACAGGACCAGGCGGAGGATCTGTTCACCGCCAGCTCGATCTGGTTCCAGACCCATTGGCTGCAAATCATCATCGCCGTCGCCGCGGCAGCGGTAGTCGTCGCCGGGTTGATGTTCCTTCGACAGATGGGCAACAAGCTGTGCAACTTGCGGCCAGGTCAGGCCGGGTGGGGCACCGTGTTCGGCCGCGCCATCGTCAAGACCGGCAATTTCTTCATCATCATGGTCGCGGCCAAGCTGGTCGCCGGCTATGCCAATGCGCCACGCGAGGTGACGACGACGATCTCCTTCCTGTTCACCGTCTCGGCGGTATTCCAGGCGGCGATCTGGGCGCGCGAGATCATCCTCGGCGCGATCGAACATCGCACCCATTCCGAAAACTACTCGGGCGAAGCGATCGGCAGCGCGATGGGCATCATCCGCCTGCTCGTTACCTTCGCGCTGTTCGCCATCGCGCTGATCGTCGTGCTCGACAATCTCGGGGTGAACGTGACTGGTCTCGTTGCCGGTCTCGGCGTCGGCGGCATCGCGATCGGCCTGGCCGCGCAGGGCATCTTCGCTGACCTGTTCGCGGCACTGGCAATCCTGTTCGACCGGCCATTCCGGCGGGGCGACGCGATCACCTATGACAGCAGCTCGGGCACGGTCGAGGCAATCGGGCTGAAATCGACGCGCGTGCGCGCCGCGACGGGCGAAGAGCGGATCATCGCCAACAGGAAGCTGCTCGACAAGGAGATCCTCAACAACAGCCAGCGCGCCTATCGCCGTGGCCAGTTCAAGCTCGGCGTGGTGCGATGGACTCCGGTCGAGAAGATGGAGCGCCTGCCCGACATATTGCAGGAAGTGATCGAGAAATGCGGCCGGACCTTCGTTCGCGCCGGTTTCATCGGCTTCGGTCAGTCGAGCTATGATTTCGACGTGGAATTCGACTCGCCGACCGCAGCCTTCGGAGATTTCTTCGACGCCCGACACGCCATCGGCCTCGGCATCATCAGACGACTGAATGCTGAAGGAATCGAGTTGGCCTATTCGACCCAGGCCTCGTTCACCGCGGCAGCGCTGGGCGGCTTGATCGGGCCATATCCCGAGGCACCGCCTTATGGCGAGAACGCGGCACCCGTCGCCGAAGATCCGGAGACGGTCATCGAACTTAAGCCGTCCGCCGACCGTTCGGCCGTCGATCAGGATACAACGCCGTGATCGATGACCGTGAAACGATCGTACGGGCCCAGTTCGAGGCATTTCGCGATCGGCGCCGCGAGGACAGCCAGGCCTTGCTCGCGCCCGATTTCACCTTCACCAGCCCCTATGACGACGCGATATCCCGCGACGCCTTTTTCGAGCGTTGCTGGCCAAACGGCGATCACTTCGTCGATTTTCGGATCGAGCGCATGGCGTCGAACGATACCGGCGTTTTCGTGACCTATCTCGTCATAACCGAAACCGGCGACCAGTTTCGCAACACCGAATATCTGACCGTGTACGGCGGGCTGATCCGCAGCGTCGACGTCTATTTCGGCGCAAGCTATCGCGAAGGGACATTCGTCGCGAAACAGCCGGCGGGCTGACCTTTACTTCCCAAGCAAGCTTGGGAGGAAAAGCCTATGCCATCGCCGACACGCGCTGTTCCGTCTCCATCGAGACGAGCATCGCGTTCCAGTTCCCGACAGTCATCGCGCCGAGATATTCTCCCTGCATCACCGGGGTCAGCACCTCGATCATCCGGCTGCCCTCGACCCAGAACTCGATCACGCCGAACGCACCGCCGCGCTTGCGATATTTGGCCGGCCAGCCCTCGCGGTCCGCGATCGCGAACACCTCGGTCGCGCCCATGCGCGTCGCAATGGCAACATGAGTCGCGGAGCGGCGGTCGGGGGATCCGATCACGCCGTAGGAATCGGCGTCGCCATCGGCCGGCACAAGTTCGGTACCGCGCGGATAGACCTCGATGACGGTGTTGCGCTCGTCGCCGGCCATCGCGACCCAGCTTCCCGCGATCACCGGCGGGAAGGGAGTCGCCTGCCCATCCCACAGCTCGGCGATCACCTCCGCGACGTGCCGGGGATTATCGGCATCGATCGAAACGTGAAAGATCATGTACTGCTCCAGGAAAAACCAAATGCCCATATTTGGGCTCCTGCGGCGCCCCTATCGCGAGGATCCGGACAATCGATGGGGTGTTCGACGGGCTCGACGAAATTGCGACCGGCGCGATTCGCGAGTCGGCGCGTTTTAGAAGCTCGGGTTCGCTCTCACCATAGCGACTATCCACCGATTCACGAGCTATGGACGCTACGTCATCGCACCGGTTCAAGTTTACGGTCGGGCAAGGCTTGCGCGGGTACGGCCACCGTGCCTAGAGGAACCCGGAAACCCAACAGCCATCGAGGACATCATGCCAACCATCACCGTGCAGGAAATGGCGCAGCGGCTCGGCACCGAGACCGTCTCCGACTGGGTGGAGGTGAGCCAGGAGATGATCGACAAGTTCGCCGACGCGACCGGTGACCACCAGTTCATTCATGTGAACCCCCAGATGGCCGCCATGACGCCGTTCGGCGGCACCATCGCCCATGGTTTTCTCACGCTTTCCCTGATGCCGTTGCTTGCGTCCAAGGTCGCAGACGCACCGCAGATCGAGGGCGTGAAGATGGGGATCAACTATGGCGGCAACAAAGTTCGCTTCCTCCAGCCGGTACGCTCCGGCAAGCGCGTGCGCGGCCGCTTCAAGCTGATCGAGTTCGCCGAGAAGCGCCCCGGCCAGTGGCAGCAGACCAACGAATTCACCGTCGAGATCGAGGGCGAGGAAAAGCCTGCGATGATCGCCGAATGGATCAGCCAGATTTTCGTTTGAAACCCTAAAGCCCCCTCCCCGAAGGGAAGGGGCTTGAAGAAAGGACCTCTCCCATGCGTTCCGCCGTCATCGTTTCGACCGCCCGTACCCCGATCGGCCGCGCCTATCGCGGCGCGTTCAACAACACCCCCGCGCCCACCCTTGCCAGCCACTCGATCAAGGCAGCGGTCGAGCGCGCCGGGATCGATCCGGCCGAGGTCGACGATGTCGTGTTCGGCTGCGCCCTGCAGCAGGGCCATCAGGCCGGCAATATCGCGCGCACGTCGCTGCTCCGCGCCGGCCTGCCGGTCAGCGTCGCCGGCCAGTCGATCGACCGGCAATGCTCGTCGGGCCTGATGGCGATCGCTACCGCCGCGAAGCAGATCATCACCGATCAGATGGAGATCACCATCGGCGGCGGTGTCGAGAGCATCAGCCTCGTCCAGACCCCCAAGATGAACGTCGCGCCCGACCCCGAGCTCGTCGCGATGCACAAGGACATCTACATGCCGATGCTCGGCACCGCCGAGGTGGTCGCCAAGCGCTACGGCATCAGCCGCGACGTGATGGACGAATATGCGCTCCAGTCGCAGCAGCGGACCGCCGCCGCCCAGGCCGCCGGCTATTACGACAAGGAGATCGTTCCGGTCACCGCGACCATGGCGGTGGTCAACAAGGAAACCAAGGAGGTCACCTACAAGGAAGTGACTCTCTCGAAGGATGAGGGAAACCGCGCCGACACCACGCTGGAAGGCCTGAAGGCGCTCCAGCCGGTGATGGGCCCGGGCATGACGATCACCGCCGGCAATGCCAGCCAGCTGTCGGACGGCTCCTCCTCGTCGGTGCTGATGGAGGAGAAGCTGGCCGAGAAGCGCGGGCTCCAGCCGCTTGGCCGCTATATCGGCATCGCGGTGGGCGGCACCGAGCCGGACGAGATGGGCATCGGCCCGATCGTCGCCATCCCCAAGCTGCTTCAGCGTTTCAACCTGAAGATGGACGATATCGGCCTGTGGGAGCTGAACGAGGCTTTCGCGGTGCAGGTGCTCTATTGCCGCGACAAGCTCGGCATTCCCAACGACCTGCTCAACGTCTCGGGCGGCGCGATCTCGATAGGCCATCCGTACGGCATGACCGGCGCGCGCGCGACCGGCCACGCACTGATCGAAGGCAAGCGCCGCGGCGCCAAATATGTCGTCGTGACGATGTGCATCGGCGGCGGCCAGGGTGCCGCCGGGCTGTTCGAGGTCCTCTGATGTGATCGGAGGAGGGCGCCGAGCGGCGTCCTCCTCCTACCCGCGGACGGCGACGTGGACGGCATTCCGCCGGGTAAATTAGCGTCTAGGTAACCCCCGAACCCTATGGTACCGCTCACATGATCGACCTTCCCGCATAGGAGGGCGGCTTGAGAGGGTGGGCGATGACGGGCGAAGAGATTGGGCTGGTGGCCGATATCGGCCGCCAATCGGTACGGTTTGCACTCAGCGGCGGCGCGGCGGGCATTCTGCCGCGCGACGTACGCAGCTATCACACCGCCGAACATGCCACGTTCACCAGCGCTTTGCTCGCTTATCTCGGCGACGTGGGGATGCGGGATGCGACTCTGCCCAGCGTGCTCGCGGTCGCCGGTGCGGCGCGGGGCGACCTGATCAACCTCACCGGCAGCCGCTGGTACATCTCGCTCTCCGGCGTGGAGGCGGTACTCCGCGCCCGGCCCCGCGCGCTCAACGAATGCGCGGCCACGGCGCTTGCCCTCACCACGCTCAACCAGAGCGCCTTCACCCCGGTGGGCGCACAATCGACCCGGCTGGTCCAGCCCGGCGGCCACTATATCGTGGTCAGCATCGGCACCGGCCTTGGTGTCGCGGCGCTGATCGCCGGTTCGAACGGCAAGCTGCTGCCCATGGCGAGCGAGGCCGGCCATATGACCTTCTCCCCCGCCACCCCAGATGAGGAGAAATTCGCCGCCCATGTCCGCGTTCGCGGCCAGCCGAGCGCGGAATCCCTGCTTAGCGCGAATGGACTGGTCGCCGCCTATGCGGCTCTGGCCGAAGGAGGCAAGACCATCCGCAGTCCGGAGGAAGTTACCCGTTCAGCCGGGCGCGACCCGGTATCGACCGCCGTGGCGCGGATGGTCGCCGGCTATCTGGGCGCCTTCATCGGCGATCTCGTCCTAGCCTTCGGCGCCTGGGAGGGCGTATATCTGACGGGGCCGATCCCCCGTGCGTTGCACATGCATCTGAGCGATCCGCAATTCCGCAAGCGGCTTGAGGCCAAGGACGCGTTTCGCCGGCAACTCGGCGAGGTGCCTGTCGCGATCGTCAACCGGTCCGACCTCGAACTGACCGGCGCCGCCGCCGCGCTACGCGACGGTTAGCACGCCTCAACGATTGCCGTCGCGATCGCCATCGCCACGATGGTGGCCATGATGCCGGTCGCTGTCATGACCGGGATGACCATAGCGGCATCCCGAAACGGCTAGCCCCGCCAGCGCAAGGGCGGCAGCGAGCGCGATCTTGTTGCTACGCATCGATTCTCTCCAGAAGGATGCATATCAACGGATGGCGGAGAGTGCCTGTTCCAGCCTGCCCTGATCGGACCTATCAGACCGTGAACTCATAAACGACCGCTTTTGGCATGAAGGCTGAACGGCCGACATTGGGTGGAAAACGGACATAAAGTTTCCCGATCTGCCTTCCGAATGCTCGTGTCCACAATTCCATCTGGGTTGAGTCAATGCTACCAGGGCGCATGATCCGCCAGCCGTCAGGGCCAATTGAAGCAAAGGTCCCAGCCGACCACCCATTCTTCAACCTGATCGAAGAGGCATATCGTGTATTCGCATATCCAAAGCCGGGCAGCATTGGGGTTTGCGAAAGGTGCTGCATGGATCGAAAAATCGAAACCAGCTTCTTCAATCCAGATATAAGAGATCTTCCGCTAGCCTACATTCAAGATTGGTATGGCGCAGCTTGCGATGCGAAAGGGCTTTCGAAGGAGACTTGGGCCTACCTACTCCCCCGCATCCTCGAAATATTGGCTGCCGGTGAAGACGTGAGTAATACCGCAATGGAAGTCAGCTTGAATCGCTTCGACACCGGCGATCCAGAGAACTGGTCTGAGAGAGAGTGGCGCGTTCTCGACGGTTTTCAGAAAATGTTTCTGCGTGAGCAAATAGAGCAAAAGAGAGATCGTCTCGACGATGGCATCTGCATGTTCCGGCTTGCAGGATGGCCTCTCGACACCCTGCTAGATCAGGTTGCGTCTGCCCCCGATGCAACACTTGCGCTGCGCCTGTGGAACGATTGGTGCAGGTGGTCAGCCCCCGGGAAAGAGGGCGTTTGGATCACTGCGTTCTGGGAATATCCTGACAATGAGGCCATTTTTGATTTTTACGCGTCGCGAAGACTGTATGACAAAATGGAAGCGTTGGCGCTCGATGATGGTATGGACGGCGAACTTGCCGCAAAGGCGTCCGCCGTTGCGAGCGTCATCGAAGCAAACGCAGGTTGGTCGTTGAAGCTGCCTTGAGTCTGCTTCTGGGGCGGAACTGGACAGGCCGCTTTTTATAAGCCTACGGCCTAATCTTCGCCACGCTGAAACACGTTCGGCATGACGACTGAAGGGCGAGGCTAAATGACTGTCGACGCCTGGTTTCAGGCGTTCGACGCCATCCACTCTTCCAGCACCGGTGCGATCTGGTTGCGCCATTTGCTGCCGTTGAAAATGCCGTAATGGCCGGCATCGGCCACCAGATATTTCTTCTTCGCCTCGGGCAGCTCCGTTGCGAGCGTCAGCGCCGCCCTGGTCTGGCCCAAGCCCGAAATGTCGTCGCGCTTTCCCTCGATCGCCAGGATGCCGATATCGGTGATCGCCGCCGGATCGACGAGGCGACCGCGATGAGTCATCGTGCCCTTGGGCAGCGCGTGGTCCTGGAACACGACATCGATCGTCTGCAGGTAGAATTCAGCGGTCATGTCGCAGACCGAGCGATATTCCTCGTAGAAATCCTTCGTCGCGTTGGCGCTGTCGTCATCGCCCTGCACGAGGTGTTTGAACATCTCGTAATGCGACATCATGTGATTGCCCAAGTTCATCGTCATGAACCCGCTGAGCTGCAGGAAGCCCGGATACACCCGCCGCCCCGCGCCAGGATAGGTCGCCGGGATGGTCGCGATGACGTTGTTCTCGAACCAACTGTGCGGCCGCTCGGTCGCCAGCGTGTTGACCGCGGTCGGCGCTTCGCGCGTGTCGATCGGGCCGCCCATCATGGTCAGCGTCTTCGGCCGGCACGGATGCTTGTCGGCGCTCATCAGGCAGGCGGCGGCGTAGCAGGGCACCGACGGCTGGCAGACCGCCAGCATATGCGCGCCCGGGCCGATCAGCTCCATGAACTCGATCAGGTAATCGATATAATCGTCCAGGTCGAAGCTGCCGTCGCTCAGCGGCACCAGCTTCGCGTCGCGCCAGTCAGTGATGTAGACGTCGGCGACCGGGAGCATCCGCTCGACCGTGCCGCGGAGCAGCGTAGCATAATGGCCCGACATCGGCGCGACGATCAGCAACTTCGGGCCACCCTCGATGCCTTCGCGCACGAAACGCTTGAGCTGGCCGAACGGCTTGCGCAACACGATCTCCTCGACCACGCTGACATCCTTGCCGTCAACCACGGTGCGATCGAGCCCGAAGTCGGGCTTGCCGCGCGGGGCTGCGGCATGAGCGAACACTTCAAGCGCCGAGCTGATGATCGAGCCGCCGCCGAAATAGGCGAAGGGATTCGCCGGATTCGACAGCATCCCCGCGCCGAAATTGGCCATCGCGCTGGCCCCCGCCAGCATCGATTTCTGCATTTCATAAGCGTTATAGAGCATCGCGTACCCAATATCGGAAAACGGTTACCTTGGACCAAGGCATAGGTGTGCGTCGCAGCATAAGCAATCGAAACGGACATACTATTGGGCGCCCCTGCCCCATAGCGGGTTGCACGCTACCATCTCACGACCATTGCAGAGGCCGGGGACAGGCCCTACTCCCCGGCCATGGCTGAGCCCTCCCCCGCGTCGCCCATCGTTTCCGAAGCGAAACCCGTCGAATCGAGGCGTCAGCTCGGCAATCTCAGGATGGTCTGGGCCCATGCCGCGCGCTACCCCCGCCAGATCGCGACGGCGCTGACCGCGCTGGTCGTCACCTCTGCCGCGACCATCGCGATCCCCTATGGCTTCAAGAAGGTGATCGATCGCGGCTTCGGCCCCGGCGCCGATGGGTCGGTCACCAATTCCTTCCACTATCTGCTGATGATCGTGGTCGTGCTCGCCATCGCGACGGCGGTGCGCTTCTACTACGTGTCCTGGCTGGGCGAGCGCGTCGTCGCCGATATCCGCGCGGCCGTTCAGCGCCACCTCCTCACCCTGGCCCCGCGCTTCTTCGAGGAGAACCGCCCGTCGGAAATCTCATCGCGCCTGACCTCTGACACCACGCTGATCGAGCAGGTCGTCGGTACCACCGTCTCCGTCGCGCTCCGCAACAGCTTCACCGGTGTCGGTGGGATGATCTATCTCTTCGCGCTGTCGCCCAAGCTCGCCGGCATGCTGATGCTCGGCATTCCGGTCATCATCCTGCCGATCGCGCTGCTTGGCCGCCGGGTCCGCAATTTCTCGCGCACCAGCCAGGACCGCGTCGCCGATGTCGGTTCGATCGCGTCGGAGACATTGGGCGCGATGAAGGTCGTCCAGGCGTTCGGCCAGGAAGACCGCGAGGCTGCCCGCTTCGGTGCGGCGGTCAACGCCACCTTCACCGCCGCCAAGCGCCGTATCATCCTGCGCGCGTTCATGACCGCGATCGTCATCGGCCTGATCTTCGGATCGATCACCCTTGTGCTTTGGGAAGGCGCGGTCGATGTCGCCGCCGGCCGGATCAGCGGCGGATCGATCGCCGCCTTCGTGCTGACCGGCGGTCTCGTCGCCGGCGCGTTCGGCGCGCTTACCGAGGTCTATGGCGACCTGCTCCGCGGCGCGGGCGCCGCCGGGCGTCTCGCCGAGCTGCTCGACGAAGTCCCCGAGATCCGCGCACCGGCGAATCCGGTCGCTCTCCCGGAGACAGCGCGCGGCGCGATCGAGTTCGACAATGTCACCTTCCGCTATCCGACGCGGCCCGAAGTCTCCGCCCTGCAGGATTTCTCGCTTGCGATAGCGCCGGGTGAAACCGTCGCGGTGGTCGGCCCTTCCGGCGCCGGCAAGACGACCCTGTTCCAGCTGATCCAGCGCTTCTACGATCCCGATGCGGGCCGCGTATTGCTCGACGGTGTGCCGCTGCCCGATGCCGATCCGGCCGATATCCGCCGCCACATCGCGATGGTGCCGCAGGAAACGGTGATCTTCGGCGCTTCGGCCCGCGACAATCTGCGCTACGGCAAATGGGAGGCTGGCGACGACGAGCTATGGGCCGCCGCCGAAGTGGCCAATGCCGCCGAGTTCCTGCGCAAGCTGCCCCAGGGCCTCGACACCTTCATGGGCGAAGGTGGCGCGCGCCTGTCCGGCGGCCAGCGGCAGCGCGTCGCGATTGCCCGCGCCGTGCTGCGCAACGCACCGATCCTGCTGCTCGACGAGGCGACCAGCGCGCTCGACGCCGAGAGCGAACGGCTGGTGCAGGAAGCGCTCGAACGGCTGATGGAGGATCGCACCACGCTTGTCATCGCGCACCGCCTCGCCACGGTCCGCGCGGCCGAACGGATCATCGTGATGAGCGAGGGGCGCATCGTGGAAAGCGGCACGCACGGCTCGCTGATCGGCCAGAGCGGCCTCTATGCCCGCCTTGCCAGCCTTCAGTTCAGCGAGGCGGCGTAACATGAGCAAACCTGACATCCACACCGTCGCTGTCGTCGGCGCCGGCATGGCCGGCGCGCTGTTCGGCCTGAAGCTGGCCGCCGTCCGCCCTGATTTCCGGGTCATCGTGATCGAGGCGACGCGCCGTATAGGCCGCGGCCTTGCTTATGGCGCGTGCGGCCCACAACATCTGCTCAACGTGCCGATCAGCCGGATGGAAATCGGGCTGAAACCCGGCTTTGCCGACTGGCTTCAGGCCAATCCCGACGCGCAGGCGGCACTCTCCACCGGGCTTGCGGAAAGCGGCGGCGACCTGCCCGGCGTGTTCGTGCCCCGCGCCCTGTTCGGCGCCTATCTCGAGGAACGGCTCGAGGAGGCCCTTGTCACTGACGACGGCCCCGGCCTGTCGCTGGTGCGCGGTGAAGCGGTGCGGGTGCTCGCCCGCCCCGATCGCGCCGTCCGCCTGAGCGACGGCCGCGAGATCGCCGTCGATACGGTCGTGCTCGCCACCGGCAACCTCGCCCCGCGCGCACCGGGCGGGCCGGATCAATGGTTCTACGATACACCCGGCTTCGTCCCCGATCCCTGGGCGCCGGACGCGTTCGACGGCCTCACGCCCGACGATCCCCTGCTGCTGCTCGGCACCGGGCTGACGACGGTCGATATCGTACTGAAGCTCACTGCCGCTGGCCATCGCGGCCCGATCCTCGCCACTTCGCGTCGCGGCCTGCTGCCACAGGTCCATGCCGCCGGCGGCACCTGGCCGGCGTTTCTTGAGGCTGCCCTGCCCGCTTCGCCGCGCCGGCTCATGCGCCTGATCCGCGAGCAGGTCACCGCCGCTAAGGCGCGCGACATCCCGTGGCAGCGCGTGTTCGATGCCGCCCGCCCCGCCATCCCCGCCGTCTGGAGCAGCTGGTCCTCGCGCGAGAAGCGCCAGTTCCTCCGCCATCTCCGCACCCGCTGGGACGTCCATCGGCACCGCATGGCGCAGCGCATCCACGACGCGCTCGACGCGGAGACCGCGCGTGGCCGGCTGGAGATTCTCCCGGCGCGCCTGCGCGGCTATCGCCTTACCGAGAACAAAGTCGACGTCACCCTCGCCCCCCGCACCGGCGGCGAACGCCGGTTCACCGCCGCTCGGGTGGTCAACTGCACGGGCCCGCGCCGTGACGCCGGTTCCATCGCTATTCCGCTGCTCGCCGATCTGCGTGACCAGGGACTGGCCCTGCCGGACTCGCTTGGCCTCGGCCTCGAAACCGAGAATTGCGCGCTGCTCGACGTCGATCGCCGCGCGTCAGGCTGGCTGTACGCGCTTGGCGCCCTCACCTGCCCGCAATGGTGGGAGATCACCGCCGTCCCCGAAATCACGGTTCAGGTCGACCGGCTGGTGGGACAACTCGCCAATCCGGCGGCCGCACATCTGAGTGCTGGCGACTTTCTCGATCTGGGGGCTGGTATCTAGGCGGATCGATCAGATCGGCCGCGATGTTCTGGTCCAGTGGCCGGGCAGCATGAACATGCAGTTCTACTGGCACACCACCAAGCCTAGCTATGCGCCGCTCGCCACGATTCCGGAGAATCGCCTCTATCTGACCGCCGATGCCGCCGACTCGTTCGTCGCCGGCTGGATCGCCTTTTCACATGGTCGAATAGTCACCGACGACAGGACGGCACCCGCCATCGAGATCGGCCGGCCGGGCAAGACCTGCCGACGCATTCGCCTCAACTCGGGCTATGGCGAGATGGTGGTACTGGTGAGCAACGGCGCACCGCCCATGGCCCTATGGCCGCGAGTCGACCGGCTACGCAGTCACCGATCTGCCCGCGACGCTCGTCAGGCGACCGCAGCCGGCGCCGAAACGCTCGTTCCGGCATATGCCGGGCAGGATCGGGCATCGGCAATGGTTCGCTTCCCGGGCGGATATATCGCCGAGATTCACGCAGCTTCTCACTGACGAAGCCAGGCGACCGGGACCGTCAGGTCTTCTCCCGGAAGACCGCCTCGATATTGTTCCCGTCGGGATCAAGCACGAACGCCGCATAATAGCCGCGCGGATAGCCTCCGGATCGAAACCCGGGCGCGCCATTGTCTTTGCCGCCCGCATCGATCGCGGCGGCGTGAAAGGCAGCGACTTCTTCGCGGCTGATCGCCCTGAAGGCCATATGCTGTCTCACACCATGCGGATGAAAGACGTCGATCCAGAAGACAGGATAGGTCACGCCATATCCGATACCGCCGATGGTACTCTCCTGGTCGGACGCGAGGTCGCCGTCCATCGTGACGCGCATGACCCCTCGCATGCCCAGCGCGGACAGCGCCGCATCGTAGAACCGCGCCGAACGGGCGATGTCGGCGACGCCGATACCGCCATGGTCGATACGCCAGTCGTCGGTTTCACTCATGGGCTCTTCCCCGAGAAGCAGTGCGTGTCAGGACATCTCAGAGCAGCGCGGCGAGCCCCGAGCGGAGCGTGTCGCCGCTGGCAGGTCCGGATGCCAGATTCATGTCGATATCGCAGTGCACGCTGGTCCACACCGGCATCGCCTGCGCCAGCACCTGCTTTCCCAGGTCAGTGAGGGCCAGCCGCCTGATCCGCCGATCGACCGGATCAGCCTCCATGCGGACGAGACCGTCCCGTTGCAGCGGCTTGAGGTTGGCGGTCAGGCTCGTGCGGTCCATCGCCAGCAGGTTCGCGACCGAGCTGATCGACGGTGGCGCCGGTCGATTGAGCGCATTCAGCAGCGAGAACTGGCCGCTGGTAATGCCAAAGCCGCGAAAAGCGTCGTCGAATCGGCGCGACAGCGCCCGCGCTGCCCTCTGGGCAGCCAGGCACAGGCAATGATCCCGCACAAAATGCGTTTGCTCAGCTGAGACCAGGACGTGTTTTGACATCGAGTATTTATGTTGATATCAACCTATACTGTCAAGCAGTTCATGAAGGGTGCGCCACATGCCAATCGACCCAAACGCCGATATCGAGATCACGAGCTTTGCCTGGGTGCCCGATTTCGCACGCGGGTTCGTCCGGGATATTCGGCCACGCTGGGCGTGCGAGGAAGCTGACATCGGCTATCGCGAGCGGCTAATCGGTTTCGAGACCGCCAAAAGCGAGGACTACCGGCGCGAGCAGCCTTTCGGACAGGTGCCCGCCTATCGCGACGATGAAGTGCAGATGTTCGAGAGCGGCGCGATGGTCCTGCGCATCGCCGAGCGCTCCGAAAAACTCATGCCCGGCGACCCGGCGGGTCGGTCACGCGTGCTCACCTGGATCACCGCCGCGCTCAACAGCGTCGAGCCGTTCGTGTTCGACCTGGTGAATATCGATACGTTCAACAAGGACGCCGAATGGGGCAGGCTGCGCCGGCCGCAGGTGATCGACAATCTGCGCGGCCGGCTCGCGGGATTGTCGGGCTGGCTCGGTGAGAAGCCCTATCTCGAGGGCGATTTCAGCGCCGCCGATATCATCATGACGACGGTGCTGCGCGAGGTTTCGGACGATGCCCTGCTGGCCGAATTCCCCAATTTGGTCGCCTATCGCGACCGATGCATGCAACGACCTGCGTTCGAGCAGGCACTGAAGGCGCAACTGGCGTCATTTGCGCCCGACCCGGTAGCCGCATGAAGCGGCTGCATGGTTTCAGCCGGGCCGCACGCCAAGACAGCAGGCGACGCTCAAATCATGCCGGCCGAATATCCTGTCCGGCTATTGTCGGCCGGGATTTAAAAACTGCTTGAACTCTATACCGAAGGAATGCGGATTCGAGAGACTGGCATTTCTCCGTCCGGTGACAGTCCAATCGGTTTGTTTGGGCTTCGCCTTCACCAACGCGATTTCCCATTCTTGCCCGGTTCGGCACACTTGACCGCCCGCAAGCGCACCGCTCTTGTCGCGCAGCGGAACACAGATGACTCGATCCTGGTCAGCTTTCGCAAGCAGGCTTTCCTGGCCCAATGCCGGCATCGACAAAGCTCCTAGAAACGCTGAAGCGGTTACGAGCGAAACCAAACGACGCATCGGATATCTCCCGAAAAGATGCCTTCGTGCGTCGGTAATAGCACTTGCCCGCCCTACCCACAAACAGGAGCAGCGTGATCGTTTTGAACGAAGCGACTCACAGTTGCTTGTTTCGAGCGAATGTCAGCAACCGCTATGTCGGGGAGGGCAAGAAGATCGTAAAAGGCAGCATTGGGCGCGCGATGTGTCTCACCCAAAAGGCCGCGAAGGCACAGTCATCACGCGGGATCTTTCGACAGGCTCACGTCAGGCTTGTTCCGGCATCCGCCCTGCCCCACACTCTCGTCATCGCCTTCGGACAGGCGGCCCCCGGAACAGGCCCGGGGTGACGGAGGGAAAGCAAGATGCGCGACTTCGACATCATCGTATACGGTGCCACCGGCTTCACCGGACGCCTGGTCGCGGAATATCTGATCCAGGCCGATCCCGGTCCCGACAAGCGACGCTGGGCGATGGCCGGACGGTCGCTGTCCAAGCTGCAGGAGGTCCGCGACGAGATCGGGGCACCGGCGGACATCCCTTTGCTCACCGCCAATTCCGACGACCCCGCCAGCCTCAGGACCCTATGCGAGCGCACGACGGTGATGCTCACCACCGTCGGCCCGTACCAACTCTATGGCAGCGACCTCGTCGCCGCCTGCGCCGAGACAGGCACCGCCTATGTCGACCTGTGCGGCGAGCCCACCTGGATGCGCCACATGATCGACGCGCATCATGAGACCGCGAGGCGCACCGGTGCGCGCATCGTCTTTTCGTGCGGGTTCGATTCGATCCCGTTCGACCTCGGCGTCCTCACGCTCCAGGATGCGGCGAAACTGAAATACGGCAAGCCCGCCCCCCGCGTGAAATGCCGGGTGCGCAAGATGCAGGGCGGCTTTTCAGGCGGCACCGCGGCCAGCCTCAAGGCGACGCTCGCCGCTGCGGCGCGCGACCCCTCGATCCTCGGCCTGCTGACCAACCCCTTCGCGCTGACCCCGGGTTTCCAGGGCCCGAGCCAGCCCAGGGGCCTGTTGCCCGATTACGACAAGACGATCGAGGCCTGGGTCGCACCATTCATCATGGCGCCGATCAACACCAAGAATGTTCACCGCACCAACTTCCTGCTCGGCGAGGCCTATGGCGCCGACTTCGTCTATGACGAGATGATGGTCGCGGGCCTCGGCGATATCGGCAAGGCTGCGGCAGAGGCGATCGCGAAGATCAACCCGCTCGCCAGCGAGAAGGGCCCGAAGCCCGGCGAAGGCCCGTCGAAGGAGGAGCGCGAGAACGGCTATTACGACATCTTGTTCATCGGCGAGATGCCGGATGGGACCCGGGTTGACTCAGTCGTCACCGGGGACCGCGACCCGGGCTATGGCTCGACCAGCAAGATGATCGCTGAAACGGCCTTGTGCCTGGTGCAGGACGTAGCCGGAGAAGGCGGCATCTGGACGCCCGGCGCGCTGCTCGGCGAGGTGCTCGTCAAACGGCTCGAGGCGAAGGCAGGGCTGACGTTCCGGGCGGGGTAGTTTCGTCCCGACGCACGGGAGAAGCTCAGGGGCCCGTCCTGTCGCGGTTCCGTTAGGGTTGCGGGCGTACGAGATATCGTTCGTCGAATTCTTGGGCGCAAGAAATCCGACATAGGTTATTTCCAGAATGCCGGCGACCGATGTGCCGAGGCAATCGGCTCAAGCTGGGCCCGTAGCGGTCCGGCTGCTGCTTAGGGCGGATCTCGAAAAGCCGGCATCGGTAACTTATCGATTAGGGCGGATCGACATTCAGCGTAGCCATATCATGGCGGCGGCAAGATGGACGAAACCGGTGAAGTGGATGGTCCGCCGATCGTAGCGGGTGGCTAAGAGGCTGTTTGGAAAATGGTTGAAGGGGGCTTTGCGCGGGGGCGGGATTGTAATTCAGGGTCTGGATGTGGACAGAGCAGAGCCGGGGCCGGATGGCCAAGATCGTGAAGCAGACGAAGCGCTATCCGTCTGATCTGACGGATGAGGAGTGGGACCGGATGGCGCCTTTGATGCGTGAGCCGAGGCGTCGCGGTCGGCCACGGCCACAATCGGGGAATACGTTGCTCAACCACGGAAAGCTAAGGCGAACCGGCCTGATTATATCGATTCCGAAACTGATTCTCCTCAACAAAATTTCGAAGCACATTATTCGCATTTTTTTCGTTAGACTTCTATACGATTTAACGTGAAATCATAAGCCTCGTTTTAACCCAAGGTGCTTTACGATGCGTGTTGAAAAATCACTGATTATAACCGCCATGTTCTTGAATTATTTTTCAGCGAGCAATGCATCCGCCGCACAGCAGCCACCGAATTATAGACCAACGACAATTAAAGATATATTTAGCGATTCTGGAATGTCGATCCGCTCTCGCGTTGCCAGCGTTTTATCTCACGATTCACCAAAATCCCATTTCGAAGGTCAGAGGTTAAGATTTCTTGCCTTAGCTGAAACTTGTACACTTCCTACCTCTATGTCTTGGACTGGTTCCGCAAGCAACTTTGCGATCCCGCTCATGTTTGCTCCGTTTTACAATTTTCCAAAGAAACAGATTGAAGATAGTTACGTGCCAGCTCCGGCTTTCAGAGGGCGACTCGCGGTACTAACAAACTATCAATTTGGCCTATGGCCTAGAGAAATGCTCCATTTTTCACAAAGAAAATGTGAGAACGATGAAGCGAAAGCAGGATATTTTTCAAAGAAATTATATACCGTATATGGAACGTTAGTTCGAGTAAAAATAACTAAACAGAATGGAGAATATATGACGATCAATAACATTATGATTGATAATTTGAGATACGTGCGGCATGTCGGCTTTGGAGAGCAATTAACAGACTCAATGGCCCAATCAATCCCTGATATGATTACCGAATAATAGTATCGTCGCGGCCTGAAAATAGTATAGTTCTTGCGCAAGAAAAGGGAAGGAGGTCGCCTTCGATCTTCGACTCTATCCTTCTTATTTACTACAAGGCTGTTTGGAAAATGGTTGAAGGGGGCTTTGCGCGGGGGCGGGATTGTGATTCAGGGTCTGGATGTGGACAGAGCAGAGCCGGGGCCGGATGGCCAAGATCGTGAAGCAGACGAAGCGCTATCCGTCTGATCTGACGGATGAGGAGTGGGACCGGATGGCGCCTTTGATGCCTGAGCCGAGGCGTCGCGGTCGGCCACGGGAGGCGAACTTCCGCGAGGTGATCAATGCGGTGCGCTATCTGGTGCGATCGGGGTGTGGCTAGCGGATGCTGCCGATCCATTTCGGCCCATGGCAGACGGTCTATGGCTGGTTCCGCGAACTGGCCCGCCGTTTCCTGTTTCAAACAATCCACGACATCGAATTGATGCTCGACCGCAAACGGCAAGGCCGGGAGCAAAGCCCGAGCGCGGCGGTCATCGACAGCCAGTCCGTGAAAGCGCCGCATGCTGAAACAAGGGGTTACGACGCCGGCAAGAAGATCGTCGGGCGCAAGCGCCATATTGCTGTCGACACCGATGGCCGGCTGCTCATGGTCAATCTGACACCTGCCGACATTTCCGATAGTGCTGACGCCCAGGCCGTCCTCGACGCCATCCGCAAGCGTTGGCCGTGGGTGAAGCATCTCTTCGCCGATGGCGCCTACGACCGTTTGAAGCTCACGGACAAGGCCGCCTTTCTCGACTTCGTCGTCGAAATCATCAAGCGGTCCGACGATCAGAAGGGCTTCCAAGTCCTGCCCCGCCGCTGGGTCGTCGAGCGAACCTTCGGCTGGATAACCCGGTGGCGACGACTCGTGCGCGACTATGAAAAGCGCATTGATGTTTCCAAAGCCATGATCCTCGTCGCCATGGGCGGCAATATGCTACGCAGAAACGCTCATCCCTGATTGCCCAAACAGACTCTAACGTCATAGTAGACCTACTGCTCTTAACATACCACCATTGTTTTACTTAGGGCTCTATAGTGATGGATTCTTTGGCGTGGTGGCAGGGTACGCCATCTATCCGTTACTCATCGTTCCCGTGCTTTTGCTGATGATCCTATCCGGACTAGCCATAGGCCCGGAAATGATGGTCGCCTCCTTAGCGCGAGACGTCACCGTTGAACCGTGCCCTCACGGCACTTGGAATGTCGCGCTTTTAGGCGATCTGGAACCGCTGGCAGCGAATGATTTGCAGCATAGTGTGATCTATCGCTCGGAGGAAGCGATGGACACTATCGCTGAGTGGATTTCGCGCTATATCGTTCGCGCGTCACCAATGGCGACTTCCTTGAGAGCGTGACGGAAAGCTGACTGACTTCAGTCTCCAAAGCCAGTCGTCGGGATATGCTAGTCAATCAGATCAAGGAACGGGAGCTTTTTTGGGTTCCTAGTAAACAAACCCAACGACCGATTTTGAGGCCAATACCGGTCGAGCGCTCGGTTTGAGCCGATGTCATTTATCGCCATGATAGCATCCAGGGACGGGCAGACCGAAGTCGCCAGACGTTTGCATTGCGATGAGACCAGCCAGCACCACACCCAATCGCCACCGATTCGGATGCCGTGCCCGCCGCAATCTCACCCCCGATAGAAAAGCATCGCCACCGCCGCGATCACGACCGACACGGCGATGGCGATCGGCACCCAGCGCCGGCTGAACGCCTGCGCGTCGAGATGATAGGCGACCAGGTCGAACCAGTAGCGACCCGGTTCCGCCTCGCGCAGCGCGCCGATCCGGCGGAAGCGATCGAACCACCAGCGCTCTACACGGTCTTTCGGCACGAAATCGATCGCGTCTTCGGGCGACAGCGCATGCTGCGCCAGGAAATGCGCCGCCACCGGCCCGCGTACGCGCCGGACGGCGGCCGGAAGCTGGCTCACCGTTTGCGGCCCTGGTGACGGATATTGGCTGGCCGGCCGCGCCGCTTGATCACCCGTGCCGGTCGCTTGTCGCGCTCGGGCGCAGCGCCCCTGCCGTCGACCATCTCGAATCGAAGCGCCCCCGATACCGGATTGGCCTCGGCCAGTCGCAGCTGAAGCCGCTGGCCGCTCGCATATTCGGTACCGGACTCGTCCCCGACCAGCCGCCGCCCTGCCTCGTCATAGCGGAAATATTCGCCGCCGATGTCGCGTACCGGCATCAGACCGTCGCCGCCGATGCCCTCGACCGTCGCGAAGAAGCCGAAATTGGCCACGCCGGTGATCCGCACGTCGAGTACCTGCCCCACCCGTTCGGCGAGGAAGGCGGCGACATAACGGTCGATCGTGTCTCGCTCAGCCTCCATCGCGCGGCGTTCGAGCATCGAAATGCTTTCGCCGATCCGGTCCATCGACGCTGCCTCGCCCGCGGTCAGCCCGCCTGGCCCGAGCTTGTAGGCGTCGACCAGCGCGCGGTGGACGATCAGGTCGGCATAGCGCCTGATCGGCGAGGTGAAATGCGCATAGCTGCCCAGCGCGAGCCCGAAATGGCCGTGATTTTCCGGCCCATAATAGGCCTGGGTCTGGGTGCGCAGCACCTGTTCCATGATCTGCGGGCGGAAATCGACATCGCCGACCTTGTCGAGGATGTGGTTGAACGTCGCCGGACGCACCACCTGGCCAAGCGCGAACTCGACGCCGAAGGTCTTGAGATACTCCTTGAGCGCGACCAGCTTCTCGCGGCTCGGCTGTTCGTGCACCCGGTACATGACCGGCGCCTTCTTCGCCTCAAGCGCCTTGGCCGCTGCCACGTTCGCGGCGATCATGTAGTCCTCGATCAGCTTGTGCGCATCGAGCCGCTCGCGCGGTGCCACGGACAGGATACGCCCCTTCTCATCGAGCACCACGCGTCGCTCGGGCAGGTCGAGATCGAGCGGGTCACGCTTCTCGCGCGCCTTGTAGAGCGCCTTCCAGCATGCCCAGAGCGGCTTGAGCGCGACGTCGGTCAGCGGGTGCTCGATCGTTCCGTCGATCGCGGCCTGCGCATCCTCATAGGCAATGTTCGCCGCAATCCGCACGATCGCCCGCGTGAAGCGCCAGCTCTTCAGCGTGCCGTTCTTCGCGATCTGCAAATGACACGCCAAGGCAGCGCGATCGACGCCCTGCTTCAGCGAACACATGTCGGCCGACAATTCCTCGGGCAGCATCGGCACCACCCGGTCGGGGAAATAGACGCTGTTGCCGCGCCGCCTCGCCTCGCGATCGAGCTCCGACCCGGGACGGACATAGAAGCTGACATCGGCGATCGCGACGATCGCCTTCCACCCGCCGTCATTGGCGGGATCGTCGTCGGGCGCCGCCCAGACCGCATCATCATGGTCGCGCGCATCGGCCGGGTCGATCGCGACGATCGGCAGGCCGCGCAGGTCTTCGCGTGCCTCGCCTAGTGGCGTCTGCGCCATGCGCTCAGCTTCTTCCACCGTCTCGGGCGAAAAGACATTGGGGATGCCGAGCTTGTGGATCGCGATCAGCGAGAAGCTGCGCGGCGCGAACGGATCGCCGAGACGCTCAGTCACCCGCACCGTGATCCGCGGCGGGCGGCCAGCCTTCTCAGCGAGCACCAGGTCGCCGGTCTCGGCACCGCCGGCGTCTGAGACCATGAACTCGCGCCGTTCCTTCTTCTCGACGCCCTGCAGCCAGAGCTTGCCCCCCTCCTGGTGCAGCACGCCCAGCACAAGCTCCTCGCCGCGCGCAAGCTGCTTCATCGGATGGGCGATCCAGCCGTTGCCGGCTTCCTCGGTTCGCGCCAGCACCCGGTCACCTACGCCCAGCGCGCCGCGCTTGCGTTCGCGCACCCGCAGGCGCGGGGCTGGCGCATCCGAATCCCAGCGCTCGGGCACCGCCCACACATTGCCACCGTCGTCGACATCGGCGATGCGCAACACCGTTACCTTGGGTAGCCCGCCCAGTTTGTGAAAGGCACGGCCGGGGGCGCTGTCGATCAGCCCTTCGTCCGCCATGTCCTTGAGCAGCGCCTTCAGGCCGATCTTCTCCTGCGCGGTCAGGCCGAAGGCGCGCGCGATCTCGCGCTTGCCGGCAGGCGTGGCGGACGAGGTAATGAAGTCGAGGATCTGCTCGCGTGTGGGAAGGCCGGACGAACGCTTTGGCTTGGGCATCGATCGGAGATAGGGGTTTACGCGCTCCTCGTCACCTGCCCGCGCTGCTTCAGGATTACGCCGGCCCGCCAATAATGGAAGATCGCCCAGGGCGTCGCCACCGCGAAGACGAACATCGCCCAGCGCAGCGAATCCTCACCGAAGCTTGGCCGAAGCAGATCGCTGATCTGGCCGACCAGGGTCGGCCCCAGGCCCAAACCGATCAGGTTGATCACCAGCAGGGTGATCGCCGCCCATAGCGCCCGCAGCCGCATCGGCGCCAGGCCCTGCAGCAGCGCGAAGGTCGGGCCGAGATAGCTCGACGCGAACAGCAGCGCGAAGAAATAGGCGCCGACCGCGATGTTCGGCTCATCGAGGAAATAGAAGATCAGGCTGAACGGCAGCGCGATCGTCTTCAGGACAGCGACCATCCAGCTTTGCCAGTGCAGCCCCCGCTTCTTCGCCAGCCGGTCAGCCAGCATCCCGCCGGCCACGCCGGAAACGGTCGCGAAGATCGCGCCGATCGGGGCGATCACCCAGGAGATAGTCAGCAGCGGCAGGCCCAGCGACCGCTGGATGAAGCTCGGCCCCCATTGCGCATGGCCGTATCCGATCAGCGAGGTCAGCGTGACCGCGATCACCAGATGACGGGCCGCCCGGTCGCGCCAGATCGAGGCGAAGCCCGCGCCCAGGCTCGGCATTGCCTCGCGTTCCTGCTCGGCCTGGTTGCGGCCGTCGGACAGGCCGCGGCGCGGTTCGATCACGAAGAACCAGACGATCACCGCGAGCAGCAGCCCCGGCAGCCCGACCACGAACATCGCGTGGCGCCAGCCGTAGAAATGGCCGATCGTCCCGCCGATGATGGTGCCGAACGCGGCGCCCAGCACCACGCCCAGCGAATAGATCGCCATCGCGCTGGCGCGTTCGTGCGGAGCATAGAGATCGGCGATCATCGAATGGCTCGGCGGGCTGGATCCGGCCTCCCCCACCCCGACGCCGATCCGCGCGAACAGCAGTTGGAGGAAACTGGTGGCGAGCCCGCAGATCGCGGTCATCGCGCTCCACAACGCAAGCGACAGCACGATGATCTTCTTGCGACTGGTCCGGTCAGCGAGGCGCGCCACCGGAATGCCGAGCCCGGCATAGAAGACAGCGAAGGCGAAGCCCGAGAGGATGCCGAGCTGCGTGTCGGTCAGGAGCAGATCCTTGCGGATCAGCTCGAGCAGGATCGCAAGGATCTGCCGGTCCATATAGCTGAAGAAATAG
Organism: Sphingomonas sp. QA11; assembly: GCF_028473665.1. Classification (GTDB taxonomy): domain Bacteria; phylum Pseudomonadota; class Alphaproteobacteria; order Sphingomonadales; family Sphingomonadaceae; genus Sphingomonas; species Sphingomonas phytovorans. The sequence continues at coordinate 3,214,882 of NZ_CP098774.1, forward strand.
ACGAAGGTGAGCAAGGCAAGCGTCAGCCGGCGGCGCCTGATCGCCAGTGCGTCGGCAGTTTCAGAGGCGTTTTCTGGGGAGGAAAGAGCCATGTCGGGAAATACTCGGTTACAGGCGAAAAAAGGCCCGCCGTCCCCGCGAGCGGGACGGCGAGCCGAGGGGCGTCAAAGGAGCATCAGAACTTCTTCGATAGGCCGATCTTGAAGTTACGGCCCAGCGCGCTGCCGGTGAACGGATCGTAATTGTAATCGAGCCGCGCGAACGACGGGTCGCGATCGAAGATGTTGAGGACGGACAGGGTCGCGATCGTCTCCCAGGGCAGGCGGACGCGCAGGCTGAAATCGAACGTATAATATTTCTCGATATTGGCGCCCTGAGTCAGGATCGGCGAGCCTGCGATATCGACGCGCGGTGCGAACGGGCCCGAATTCGTGTCGGCGCGCTGGTCGTGATATCCGTCGATATAGGTCGCGGTCAGCCGTCCGTCGAAGATGCCTGCGCCAAGATCGATAAAGGCCTGGCCCTTCCATTTCGGCACCGGATAAGCGGTGGTCTGGAAATTGAGCTTGCCGCCGGCGTCGAACGCCTTCTGCACGACCACGCCGTCGACCGGCTGGTCGGCGGTCTTGTATTCGATCGTGTAGGTCGCGGTCACGCCGGCGCCGAAGCGCACGGCGCCGACATCCCCGCGATAATTGGCGGAGAAGTCGAGGCCCGAATTGGTGACGCTCGCGCCATTGATGACCTTGGTCGAGATGCGCGCCACATTGGTGATGTTGCACGCCCCGTTGAAAGTGAAGCGTGCCTGCAGTGCTGCAAAGGCGGCGTTGCCGCAGTTCGCCGCGCCGGTCGATCCGAACAGCGTATTGACCATGCCGGCGACCGGCTCGAACACGATCGAATCCCGCAGCTCATAGCGGAAATAATCGATACTGGCGGTGAAACCGCCGCCGTTGAGCAGCACGCCACCCGAATAATTGGTCGACTTCTCGGGCTTCAGTGCTGCGTTGCCGGCCACGTCGACCGGGCGGAAGCTGGTACCGACGAGCTGAAGCGAGGTGACCGAGCCCGGCAGGAGATTCTCGTTGCGCGGGCCGCGGAAGGTGGTGCCCACACCACCTCGGAAGGCTAGCCACGATGTCGCCTGGAAACGCAGGCGCGCCTGCGGATTGAAGGTTGATCCTACCTGGCCGCCATAATCCTCGTACCGTGCCGCGAGTTGCAGGTTGAGTGAATCGAAGACCGGTGCCTGAAGCTCGGCATAGGTCGCGATCACGTCCCCCGATGCCTTGGCGTTCGCGTTGGTGCCGAGAAAAGCCAGGGCACCGGTCGCCGGCGGGTTCACGCCGCCGACCGTGTTGGGCAGGCAGGAGCCCAGATTGCCCGTCACCGGCGTCTCGCGGCAGGGATTGTTCGCCAGGTTATTGTTGTTGCCATAGCGGATCGAATAGGTGTCGCGGCGATATTGCGCCCCGACGCCGAACTGGACGTCGCCGCCCGGCAGCGAAATCCCGGTCTTGCCGCTGATGCTCGCCTCCCCGACGAACAGCGACGTATCGGCCTGGCTGAACGACTTGACGAAGAACCAGCGCGCAAGCTCCGCCGAATTGGCCACCGACGAGACATAGTTGGGGTTGGTCGCGCCGGTCGCCAGGTTTGACTGGACAGCGTTGCCGAACGGGTTGAGCCACAGGCATCCGTTCGCGCCGGGCGTCGTCCCGGTACAGTTCGGCCCGCCAAGTCCGCGCAGCGCGAGCTGGACTCGGTCGCCGAACGCATCATAGCCGTCGATATAGCGGTAATAATGATGATAGGTCGCGTTGACGTTGAAATCGAGGCTGTCGGTCAGCTTGCCCGACAGCGTGGCGGTAAATCGCGCGGACTCTGACTTGCGCTCGCCGATCGAGGCGCCGGGATCATTCTCGTCGCCAGCGAACATCGGGTTGCCGCCCGTCAGGAACGGCCGGTAGAGCAGCGTCGGGAACAGCGCGCCGATCGCGCTCGCGGGAAGCGCGGTCGGGTTCTGCAGCCGGTACTGGATATAGCCGGGGTTGTTCGCCGGCACGAAGAAGCCGCTCTGCGTGATGCCCGTCGCGGCGGAAGGCGACTGGGTCAGCAGATAGGAGGGCGAGGTGCGGTAATGCGGCACCGTCGATCGGCCATACAGCGCGGTCACCTCGAGCTCGATAGTCGGGGCGACATCAACGCCCAGTTCGACATAGGCTTGGCCGCGCCGTTCGGTATCGACCAGCGCGTCATACACGCTGTACTGGGTCGCGCAGCGATTCTGCGCGGTGATCGTCCCGCCCAGCGGCACGCAACTCGCATCGGGGGTGAAGCCGGTGATCGGCGCCCCGGTCGGGCCGAGCGCGAGGAAGGTCGCCGGGTTGCCGCCGCCGGTGTAGCCGCCCTCCGGATTGACGGCGAACGGCTGCACCGCGAACTTGCGGTCCCGCGCCAGCAACTCGCCGCGCGTCTGATAGCCCGCGGCGATCAACACCCTGAAGCCATTGCCCTGATGGCCGAAGCTCGCCGAAATATCGTAGTCGCCGACGCTGTCATTGATGAACTTGTGGCTGCCCGCGACGAGAAAGCCCTTCTGGTCCGACTTGCTGATGAAGTTCACCACGCCGGCGACCGCGTCCGACCCATAGGTCGCCGCCGCGCCGTCCTTCAGCACCTCGATCCGGCCGATCGCCGCCTGCGGGATCATGTTGATATCGACTGACGGAATACCGTTGCCGGCCGATACGAGGCGCTTGTTGTTGAACAGCACCAGGGTGCGCTGCGGCCCGAGTCCGCGAAGGTTGACCGTGGCGATGCCCTCGGCGCCCTGCGAGCGGCTGTCGAACTGGTTGGAATCGCCCAGCACGCCGTTCGACGTCGGCAGCGCCTTGAGCATCTCGACCGCGCTCGGGTTGCCCTGCTTCGAAAGATCCGCGGCCGAAATCACGTTGACGGGCAGCGCCGCGTCCTCCGGGGTCCCGCGGATCAGCGATCCTGTGACGACGATATCGGGTGTGGTCTGGCCGGCATCATCCTGGTCCGCCGCGAGGGCGCTTTGAGCGAAGGCCGGCGATGCAAGGCCGAGCGCGAGGGCCGAAAAGGCGCACGCGGACAAATACTGCTTCCTGAGCATATCTCTCTCCCCTTTGGGTCGGGACATTCACGATCCCGTACCGCAAACTCGAATTGATAGAGAGATTGACGTTACGTCAAGCAAAAGACTCGTTTCGAAACAGTACCCGTTTCATGGACGATCCCGCGAAACCCACGCGAAAGCGCCGGATCGGCCAGAACCTATATTCTAACTGGCTGTATCTCTCCGCCCGACGCCCACAAAGAAACAGGCGCCGCCCGGGTGGGCGACGCCTGTCCGGAGCATCAGGATCGAAGGATCAGTAGCCGTTGAGCCGCGCGAAGCGCTCGCGGTGATAGGCGGCATTGCCCCACATCGTCTCCAGCACCCGCGCCCGCTTGATATAGAAACCCGCATCATGCTCGTCGGTCATGCCGATGCCGCCGTGGAGCTGGATCATCTCCCTGCTGACCAGATGAAGCGTATCGCCCGCGACCGCCTTGGCCAGGCTCACCGCCTGGTCGACATCCGACCGGTTGGCGTCGATCGCCTCGAGCGCTCCCTCCACCGCGGACCGCATCAGCTCAAGTTCGGTGAACATCTTCGCCATGCGGTGCTGGAGCGCCTGGAAGGTCGAGAGCTGCTGCCCGAACTGAACCCGCGTCTTGAGATAGTCGTTGGTGGTCGCGAAGGCCTGCTCAGCCATGCCGAGCATCTCGGCGCAAAGCCCGGCGGTGGCCCGGTCGATCACCTTTGCCGTCAGGTCGGCACCGCCCAGCTTCTCGGCCCTGGCACCGTCGAACCCGACCTGCGCGTGGCTGCGCGAATCCGCCATGTGCCGCGCCGAGCGCGACACGCCCTCATCGCCCGAAACGAGGTACAGCCCGTCCACGGCCGCGACGACGAACAGCGTTGCACTGTCGCCTTCGGCAACGAATTCCTTGGTGCCGCTTACCTTGCCGTCCGTCACGCTGGTCGTGATCCGTGCCGGGTCGTGAACCGGCCCCTCGTCGACGGCCAGCGTGGCGACCACCTCGCCCGAGGCGATCTTCGGCAACCACTCCGCCCTGGCGGCATCCGATCCGCCCAGCACGATCGCGGTCGCCGCGGCGGCGGTCGACGCAAGCGGCGACGCGGCAAGGTTGCGCCCGAGCTGTTCGAGCACCAGCCCAAGCGAGAGATAGCCGAATTCCGATCCGCCGAACGCTTCGGGCACCACGATTCCCGCCCAGCCCATCTGGCTCATCTCGGCCCAGGCGGCAGCGTCATACCCCGCCGCCGGCGCCGCATCCCGCATCCTGCGAAACGCGCCGACCGGGGCCTCGTTGTCAGCCCATTCGCGCGCCATGTCGCGCAGCATCGTCTGTTCGTCGTTGAGCACAGCCATTCTAAACTCCCTCTCCCCTTGGGGGAGAGGGCCGGGGAGAGGGGCAGTCTCTCGCGTCCGGCCCGATTGGTGAAATGTCTCGACTGCCCCTCTGCCAATCCCCCTCCCGCAAGGAGGGGCCTTGACGACTATTGGTGGTCGAGCATCCCCAGGATGCGCTTGGCGATCACGTTGTTCTGGATTTCGGTCGATCCGCCATAGATCGATACTGCCTTGCCCCACAGCCAGGTGCGGGTCTGGGTCAGTTCCGCCTCGCTGAAGCCCTCGCCTTCCCAGCCGAGTCCGTTCATGCCCATGATCTCGATCGACAGTTCGGCGCGGTCCTGGGTGATGCGCGCGCCGACATTCTTCATGATCGACGTCGCGGCCGAAGGCCCCTGGTTCGATTTCGCCTCCAGCGCGGCTCGACGCAGGGTCAGGGCAAAGGCCCTGCTGTCCATCTCATGGCGGACGATACGCATGCGCAGGTCGCTGTCGTTCACCCGCCCCTGATCGTCAGTCCCGCGATATTGCTTGGCGAGCGCGCCAATCGAGGTCCCGCCGAACAAGCGGCTGAGCGATCCGCCACCCGACAGATTCTGCCGCTCGTGCTGGAGCAGCCGCTTGCCGATCGTCCAGCCCTCGCCCTCGCGGCCGACCAGATTGCCCTTGGGCACCTTCACGTCAGTGAAGAAGGTCTCGCAGAAGGGCGACGCGCCCGAGATCATCTTGATCGGCTTCACTTCGACGCCCGGCGAGGTCATGTCGATCAGCAGGAAGCTGATGCCCTCATGCTTTTTCGATTTGTCGGTCCGCACCAGCGCGAAGCATTTGTCGGCCCATTGCCCGCCCGAGGTCCAGGTCTTCTGGCCATTGACCAGATAGTGATCCCCCTTGTCCTCTGCGAACATCTGAAGGCTGGCCAGATCCGATCCGGCGCCTGGCTCCGAATAGCCCTGGCACCACCGCACCTCGCCTTTCGCGATCGCGGGGATATGCTCCAGCTTCTGCGCTTCGCTGCCATATTCCAGCAGGGTCGGGCCAAACATCATGATGCCCATGCCGCCGATCGGATTCCAGGCACCGATCCGTGCCATTTCCTCGCCCAGCACACGCGCCTGCCCCCGGTCCAGCCCACCCCCGCCATAGGCAGCCGGCCAGGTCGGCACGCCCCACCCCTTTTCGCCAAACGCCTTTTTCCAGGCGGCCTCGTCGTCCGACAGGGCGGTCGGCCCTTCGACCGTCGCCATCGGGTTTTCCTTGCCCTTCAGCGATGGCGGGAAATGCGCATCGAGCCACGCGCGCGCCTCCTTGCGGAAGGCGTCGAGCGGGCTGACGCTTGCGTCGAGGTCGGCGGCGGTCGCCATATATGCTCTCCTTCGAAACCGAATCTGAATTTCGGGTATGGTCGAGCATGTGGCACAGATCGCAAGGCAAGCAAAGCGGGTAACGCCGCCCATGAGGCCGGACGCACTGCGCCGCGCACGGCCCTTGCAGGCCGGCGCGGTCGCACCGTGAATACCGCGGGGATACCACGGACGGCTCAGGCTCCTCGGGGGCGGCACCTGAACCGCGGGGAGATTATTTCAGCAGCGAGAGCACGCCTTGCTGGCTCTGGTTCGCCTGGGCGAGCAGCGCCGTCGATGCCTGGCTCAGGATCTGGGCCTTGGCGAGCGCGATCGTCTCGGTCGAGAAGTCGACATCCTCGATCCGGCTGCGCGCGTCGGTCAGGTTGCTGACATTGCTGGTCAGGCTGCTCACGACCGATTCAAGGCGGCTCTGGCCTGCGCCGATCGACGAGCGGGTCGTGTTGACCGACAGCAAGGCGGCATCCAGGGAATCGAGCGCGCTCTTGGCGCCGGTGACAGTGGAAATGTCGATGCTGCCGACACTGGAGAGGTTCAGCGCGGTGATCTTCAGCGCGACCTGGTCGGCCGAACCCGAACCGGTCTGGATGTTCACCGTGACGTCGCTCGCGCCGAACAGGGTAACGCCGTTGAAGTTGGTCTTCGACGTGATGTCCGAAAGTTGCGCCGCCAGCTCCTTGACTTCGACCTGCAGGTTCTTGCGGTCGTCGTCGGAATAGGTACCCGACGAGGACTGGACCGACAGTTCGCGGACGCGCTGCAGGATGTTGGTGACTTCACCCAGCGCGCCGTCGGCGGTCTGCGCAAGCGAAATGCCGTCGTTCGCGTTGCGGATCGCCTGGGTCTGGCCCTTGATCTGCGAGGTGAGCGAGGAAGCGATGGCGGACCCCGCCGCGTCGTCCTTCGCGCTGTTGATGCGCTTGCCGGTCGACAGGCGCTCGATGCTGGTCTGCAGCGCCTTCGACGCCGCGTTCGACGCGTTGGTCGCGCGCAGCGCGGCAACGTTGGTTCCGATAACAGTCATATTCAGTCTCCGGACGTCCTCCCGCCGCCCCCAAAGCGATGGTTCGAACCGTCCAACAGGAGAACGGCAGAGTAAATGCAGGATTAAGCAGTTTTTTCAATCGCCGCGAAATGATCCGGAAAACTGCGGGTTCCGGAGACAATTGTCCTCTTGTCCTTCGGCGCGACCTTGGGCATGTTCGGCGAATGTTCCGCCGGCGCCCGCGCCGTCAACAACGATACGTCGTGGCACGCGAACGATCCCGGGGGAGTGAATGCGTTTCGAACATCGAGCCGTACCGATCGTCCTTGCCGCGGTGCTGATCGACACGATCGGCTTCGGCATCGTCATGCCGGTCTTCCCGCATCTGATCACCAGCATCGGCCATGTCGATCTCGAACAGGCGACGCGGATCGCCGGCTATATGCTGGTCGTGTTCGCGCTGACTCAGTTCTTCGCCGGCCCGGTGCTGGGCAACCTCAGCGACCGGTTCGGCCGGCGACCCGTGCTCATCGCCTCGATGCTGGCGTTCGGCATGGATTACGCGCTGATGGCCTGGGCGCCGACGCTTGCCTGGCTGTTCCTCGGCCGCGCGATCGCCGGTATCGCGGGCGCGGTCTATAGCCCGGCCAGCTCGGTGCTGGCCGACGTTACCCCGCCCGAGAAGCGCAGCGGCGTATTCGGGCTGATCGGCGCGGCGTTCGGTATAGGTTTCATCATCGGCCCGGCGATCGGCGGCCTGCTCGCCGATTTCGGCCCCCGCGCGCCCTTCGTCGCGGCGGCGATCCTCGCGCTCGCCAATGCGACCGTGATGATCGTCGCGATGCCCGAAACGCTGGCGCCGGCGAACCGGCGCCCATTCAGGCTGCGCGATGCCCATATCGTCGGGGCTTTCCGCCCGTTGTTCCATGCCGGCAATGCGGCGCCCCTGCTTGCCGCCTGGTTCGTCTGGCAACTGGCGCACATGGTCTATCCCTCGACCTGGGCGTTCTGGGCCGCGATCCGGTTCAATTGGAATGCGAAGGCGATCGGCTGGTCGCTCGCCTTTGTCGGGCTGGTGATGGCGCTGGTTCAGGGCGGCCTGACCGGGAAGATCATTGCCCGGGTCGGCGAACGGTGGGCGCTCGTCATCGGGCTTGTCTCGGCCGGCATCGCCTTCCTCGCCTTCGCCTTCATCACGCAAAGCTGGCAGGCCTATGCCCTGTTCCTGGTGAGCGCGCTGTCCGGCATGATCTTTCCGGCGATGAACGGCCTGCTCTCGCGCATGGTCGACGCCTCACACCAGGGCGCGCTGCAAGGCGGGATCGGCAGCATGGGCAGCGTCTCCTCGATCCTCGGACCGTTGCTGCTCACCCAGGCGCTGGCGACGGGCGTCGACCATGGCTTCCCGGGCGCCGCCTTCCTGCTGGCGGGGATACTCGCCTTCGCCTCGCTCGGCATCATCGTCTGGAAAGTGCTGGACCGCGTTCCGCCGCCCAAGCCGACGGCCTAGAACGCCGGGCGTTCTGCCCGGCACGAACGGAAACAGACGGTACCGACTTCATGTGCGCCGCGCTGGAATTTACCCCGATCGGGCGAGGCCATCGATCGATTCCGGCATGCCGGGGCACCGGGCAAGCGTCCGGATTGGATCGATCTCTCCCGCCCGATCGATTGACCCCGTGCCCGTTCGCTCACTACCCTTGAGGATAGACGACCATATCGGTCAGGGGGAGCGGGACCATGGCCAGGATCATGTTCACACGGCATGCCGAAAAGCCCTTCGGGACGACCGCCGGCGTCGGCCTGGACGGCACGGCCAATCCGGACGATCTGATCGTGCTCGGCTGGCAGCGCGCGGGCGCATTGGTGCGATTCTTCGCGCCGCACGATCCGGCCAGCCTGTCGCCTGGCATCGCAACGCCGACCGCGATCTTCGCCTCGGACGCCGCCAGTCCCGGTGCCAGCCTTCGCCCGCAGCACACCGTGCTCCCGCTGTCCCAGGAACTGGGGATCACCATCGACACGAGCATCGCCAAGAAGGACAAGAAGGCGCTCGCCGCGGCCGCCATCGCCGCGGCGGCGGCTGGCCCGGTGCTGGTGGCATGGCAGCATGACGTCATTCCCGACCTGGTCGATCATGTCGCCGGATCGAAGATCGCGCCCAGGCCCTGGCCGGGCGACCGCTTCGACATGGTCTGGGTGCTCGACCAGGCGCCGGGCGCCACGACCTGGACCTTCTCGCAGGTTCCGCAGTTGCTGCTTGCCGGGGACAGCGCTCAGCCGATTACCTGATGATCCAGCGGACGTTGAAGCGTTGACCCGGCATCCACCGGCGGCAGGAACCGAAGTCTCCCGGTAGAATACCGATCGGCCCTGGCCCGCTCATCCGCTAGAGTAGCGCGAACCCCAGCGCGGTGTTGACCGCGCCGCATACCGTCGCCAGCCCTGCATTGATCGCCTGCTCGGCGGTCAGGATGCCGATCCCCTTCACGGCCAGCAGCATGGTGCGGGATGTGTTCTTCTGGATATCAAGCTTCAGCCGCGCTTCCTCCGCGTCGATGACGCCCGATGCGTAGAGCTCGCCGATCTGGCGGATCGAGATGGCGATCTTCTCCGCCTCGTTCTTCGCATAGATCTCGGCGGTCTTGCCGCCGCTCACCAGCACTCCGGTCATCGCGCCGGCAATCTCCCCGGTCAGCGCGCTTACATCGATCTGCGCCATCAATTGCCCCCCAGCGGCACGCCGCGTTGCTTGGCCTGTTCGAGCATCAGGATCGCGCCGGTCGATTGCGCCAGCCCGTTGAAGTCGGGCTCCATGATCTGGGCGCTCATGCACTGCTCGGGGCCCTGTCGCGTCTCCTCCCGCCTCTTATGCTGCGCCTCGAGCGCGCTGAGGCTGCTGTCGAGCAGGCCGACCATCTCGATCGTCTGCGCGTTCTTCGCGAACACGCCGACATGGACGCGCAGATCTTCGATATCGGCATGCGCCTTCTGGTAGAATCCGGTCTGGCGCGAATAGACGCAGTCGGGCGTGCCGTAGCTGTAGAGCAAGGCCTGGCGCTCCGCGGAGAAGCTGCTCTGCAAGGCCGAGACCATCTGCTCGGTCTTGCTGTCATAAGGCGCCATCAGGGTCACGGTGCAGGCGCCGAGCAGCAGCGCGGCCATGCTCGCCGCGACAGTGCCGGCAATATGGCGGCCATGAAGCATGAAGCGCCCTCCCCCGAAGATACCCTGCCGCGACTTTATGACGCTCCTGTCGCCCTGTCGATCCAGGCTATAGCCGATCAGGTGCCAATCAGCCGCGCCGTCACAGTTCCTTCCCGGGTCGGCGCGACAACCCGACATCGAGATGCGCGCCGGCATCGAGCAGCATTGTCTCGCCGGTCATCACCCGGTTGTCCGGATCGAGCAGCATCACGACCGGCCCGGCGATATCGTCGGCGCCGGCCGCCATCGCCATCGGTGTCTGCGCGGCGATGCGCGCGTTGAGCGCGGCGAAACCGGCCTCGCCCAGCCTCTTCTCGAACCAGCCGGTCCCGACATAGCCCGGCGCCACCGCATTGACCCGGATCGCCGGCGCCAGCGCGCGGGCAAGGCTCTTCGTCATCGTGACGAGCGCGCCCTTGGACGCGGCATAGGCGACCGACGATCCGTTGCCGAACACACCCGCCACCGAGGCGATGTTGACCACCGCGCCGATTCCGTTTTCGCGCATCGCCGGGGTGCAGGCGCGGATCATCTGGAAAGGCGCGATCGTGTTCAGTCGATAGATGTCGATGAAGTCGTCGGCCGACAGCGCGTCCAGATCCTCGTGATTGGCGAATTTGGTCCGCCCGGCATTGTTGACCAGGAAATCGATCCGCCCGAACGCCTCGACCGCTGCCGCGGCGAGCGACCGGCAGGCTGAATCCTCGGCAATATCGGCCTGCACCGCGATCGCGCCGTCCACCGCCGAGGCGAGCGCTTCGGCCTCGTCCCGGCTGCTCGCATAGTTGATCACGCAGCGCACGCCCCGCGCCGCCAGGCGCCGCACCACCGCCGCGCCGATCCCGGTCCCGCCGCCCGTGACGATCGCAACCGCGCCCTTCATGCCATCGCTCATGACGCCGCTCATGCCTGGGCACTCGGTCGGGCGGAGACACGGTCGTGCCACGCGCGCAGATGTTCCTGCTCCTCGGGAATCGCGATCCCCACGAATCCAGCGAAATCGATGATCGACAGCAGCACGATATCGGCCATCGAATAGCTCTTCCCGTCCAGATACTCCCGGTCGGCGAGCGCCCGGTCGAACTCCCGCATCGCGCCGGTCACTCGTGGCCGCTGGCTCTCCCCGAACTCGGTATATTGCGGCTTCACCACGCGCGCGGTGAAGGGATGGGTGTGGACCCAGACCATCGCCAGCGGCACCATCAGGCGCAGCTCCGCTCGCCGCATCCACATATCGACCTCGGCGATACCGCGCGGCCCCGTGCCGAACATCGGCGGTTCGGGATGCATCGCCTCGAACAGGCGGCAGATCGACACGCTTTCGGTCAGCACGCCGCCATCGTCGAGCTTCAGCGCCGGAATCTGCCCCAGCGGATTCACTTCGAGGAAAGCCGCTCCCTTATGCTCCCCCGCGACGATCGAGAGCGTCTCGCTGGGCACGCTCAGTCCCTTTTCGGCGAGATAGATGCGTACACGGCGCGGATTGGGCGCCGGATTCACCGCGTCGTAGAACAGCATCGGCAACCCTCTCCATTTTTTAGAAGATTGCGTATGGCATTTGCCGCGCGCCTCGCATAGCGGCGTATCATGACAGCCGCCGATATGCTCGCGACCGATTTCGCGACCCTGCCCGACCTGATCCATGCTCATGCAACTGAGCAAGGCAGCAAGACCGCCCTCGCCGCGCTGGAGGGCAGCATCGACTATGCGACACTCGACACGCTGATGGACCGTGTCGCCGCCGCGCTCCAGCGGGACGGCGTCGTACAGGGCCAGGCGGTCGCAATCGTGTCCGCTTCCCGAATCGAGTATGGCGTCGCCTTTCTGGGCATACTGCGCGCCGGCTGCGTCGCCGCGCCGCTCGCTCCCTCCTCGACGCCGGAATCGCTCGCGGCGATGATCGCCGATTGCGGCGCGCCGATCGTCTTTGTCGATGTCGAAGCTGAGGCCGCGCTGGCTAACCAGCCAGTCTCCGCGACCCTGGTTCGCCTTGATACCGACGCCTTCGCCGCATGGCTCGCCCCCGAAGGAAGAAGACCCGCGCCCGTTGCCATCGCACCCGGAGACGGCTTCAACATCATCTATTCCTCCGGTACCACCGGCACGCCCAAGGGCATCGTCCAGAGCCACGCGATGCGCTGGGCCCATATCAACCGCAACGCCTCGGCCGGCTTCGGCGAAGCGGTGACGATGATCGCGACGCCGCTCTATTCCAACACCACACTAGTCAGCTTCCTGCCAACCCTCGGCTGGGGAGGCACAGCGGTGCTGATGAAGAAGTTCGACGCTCGCGGCTTTCTCGAACTCGCCCAGGCCAACCGCGCGACTCACGCGATGCTCGTGCCGGTCCAGTACCAGCGGATCATGGCGCTCCCCGATTTCGACAGCTTCGACCTGTCGGCCTTCCGCCTGAAGACCTGCACCAGCGCGCCCTTCTCCGCCGCGCTCAAGGCCGATGTGCTGGCCCGCTGGCCCGGGCTGCTGGTCGAATATTACGGCATGACCGAAGGAGGCGGCACCTGCCTGCTGATCGCCAACCTCTTTCCCGACAAGCTCCACACCGTCGGCCGCCCGATCGAGGATCACGACATCCGCCTGATCGACGAGGATGGCAAAGAAGTATCGCAGGGCGAGATGGGCGAAGTCGTCGGCCGGTCGCCGGCGATGATGACCGGCTATCACGGCCGCAGCGAGGCAAGTGCCGCGGCCGAATGGTTCGATGCCGAGGGACGGCGCTATATCCGCCACGGCGATGTCGGACGCTTCGACGCCGACGGCTTCCTCACCCTGCTCGATCGCAAGAAGGACCTGATCATCTCAGGCGGGTTCAATATCTATCCGACCGATCTCGAGGCAGTATTGTCGCAGCATCCGGCAGTCGCCGATTGCAGCGTGATCGGGGTGCCGTCGGAGACATGGGGCGAAACGCCGGTCGGCTTCTACGTGCCGCACACCGGGATCGATGCCGGCAATGCCGATATCCTGGCATGGACCAATGCCCAGCTCGGCAAGACCCAGCGCCTCTCGGCGCTCCACGCCATCGACGAGCTGCCGCGCAGCGCGATCGGCAAGGTGCTGAAGCGCGAGCTGCGCGACCGTCTGGCGGAGACCGCGCTGTGACGCCCATCGCCGACATCCTCAGTGGCGCCACGGCGATCAAGGACGGCTTCCGTACGGCGATCCCGGCCGACTGGTTGCAGGGCCGCACCACCTATGGCGGCCTGTCCAGCGCCCTCGCGCTTCATGCAGCGCAGGGAATCGAGCTCGACCTGCCGCCGCTCCGCTCAGCGCAGGTCTCCTTCATCGGCCCGCTCTCGGGCGACGTTAGCGTCACCGCGACCAAGTTGCGCCGCGGGCGCAACGCGGCTTTCATCCAGGCCGACATCACCTCCGAAGCCGGGCTCGGCTACCGCGCGACCTTCGTCTTCATGTCGGACCAGCCCTCACGGATCGAGCTCGACGGCCGGTTGCGCAGCGATCGCCGCCCGCCCGCGCCCGACGCGAAGCTCTATACCGGGCCCGACGAATTCTTCACCGGCAACTTCAACTTCCTCGACCTGAAGGAAGAGGCGGCGGGCGAGGCTGAATGGCTGCGCTGGGCGCGGCTGCGCGCGCCCGACGGGCTCGACCCGATGGTCCATGTGCTGGCCGTCGCCGATGCGCTCCCCCCCGCCGCTTTCAAGCTGCTCGGCAAGCAACCCGCGCCGATCAGTTCGCTCACCTGGATCGTCAACCTGCTTGCCCCGGCACCCGCAACGACTGACGGCTGGTGGCTGCTTTCGGCCCAGTCGGATTATGCGAGGAACGGCTGCTCAAGCCAGGCAATGACGATCTGGAACGCCGACGGCCAGCCCATCGCCCAAGGCATGCAAAGCGTCGCGATCTTCGCCTGATCCAGGTTCGACGCTCATCGATAGTACCACTGTCAGGCGTCAACGGCAGTCAGTCCGCCCCCTGGCTGAGATCAGTCATGGCGGCGCCTCCTCGCACCGCCATTGAATCAAGCGGCGCGCTTGATAGGGCCCGGACCCGACTCGTCGGGACGTAACGTCAGCACCGACGCGCCGGAAGCCGTGACGGCGATCGTGTGCTCGAACTGTGCTGAAAGCGACCCATCCGTCGTCACGACAGTCCAGCCGTCAGCCTCGGTCCTCACGCTGCGCCGGCCCCGATTGAGCATCGGCTCGATCGTGAACACCATGCCTTCACGCAGGACAAGACCGGTTCCCGGCTTCCCGAAGTGGAGAATCTGCGGCTCCTCGTGCATCTCCCGGCCAATGCCGTGACCGCAATATTCACGCACCACGGAATAGCCATTTCGTTTGGCATGCCGTTCGATCGCCCAGCCGATATCTCCGAGCCGGGCGCCCGGGCGAACCGCCCGGATGCCCATCCACATGGCTTCGTAGGTGATCTGGACCAGTCTCCTGGCGGCAGGGTTTACCTCGCCAACCAGATAGGTCTTGCTTGAATCGGCGATATAGCCGTTCTTCTCGAGCGTGATGTCGAAATTGACGATGTCGCCGTCCCGAAGCACTGCCGATGACGATGGGACGCCGTGGCACACCACATCGTTCACCGAAGAGTTCAATACGAAGCCATACCCATATTGGCCCTTGCTCGCTGGCCTGGCATGAAGATTATTGACGATGAAGTGCTCGACCATTTCGTCGACCTGGAGTGTCGACATGCCGGCGAGCGTGGTTCGATCCAGCAGTTCGAATACAGACGCCAGCAGCCGGCCGGATTCAGCCAGCAGCGCCAGTTCCTGAGGCTGCTTCGTCATGCTTCGCTTAACGCCAGCGGCTGAGCCGAAAAGCCAGCGGAACTCAGCTCGCGCTCGATGATCTCGGTGAAGCTGAGCGTCGGATTCGTCTCGCACAGCATGCCCAGCTTTATCCAGTAGGCGGCCTGCGCATTGATCGAGCGAAACGACACCTTGCTCGCCCTGCGCACCTGATCGTGCAGATCGTCATCTATGTTCACAATGCCCATCGGGATTCCAATATACGTTTCATATATGTATCATATATGCTCTGCCCATTGGAAAGCCAAGGGCAGCGTGGAAGCGTCAGGGTCCGGGGCGCACCGCCTGGCGCCCGACGGGAAACGGAACACCGTCGGCAGAACGCCATGACCGTCGCGGCGCCGGGGAAACATGAAATATGCGACAAATTGCGACACTATTGGCCCGTCGCTGACATAGCTTCGCGACACCCTCGAGTGAAAACCCGCATCATGGCCGGCGGGACCGGGCACTCACTGGAGGAAAGTCGCATGCGGAAATATCTTCTCGCCATCGCCTTGGTCAGCACCGCGATCGGTGGTGCCGCGATGGCGGACCAGATGGGCGCAGGCCAGCCCCAGCGCGCCGATACCGACAGGGATGGCACGATCTCCCGTGCCGAATTCATGGCGCGGGCCGAACAGCGTTTCGCGAAGCTGGACGCCAATGGCGACGGCCAGCTCTCCGGCGACGAGCTCGGCGGGCGTGGCGGCGGCCGCCTCATGGCCGCTGACACCAACAAGGACGGCAAGATCAGCAAGGCAGAATATATGGCGCAGGCGGCCGAGCGTTTCGCCCGGCTCGACGCCAATGGCGACGGCAAGATCTCGCCCGACGAAATGAAGGCGACGATGGAGCGCATGCGCGAAGGCCGTGGCGGCTTCGGCGGGCGCCCCGGCGGTGGCGATGGCCCCGGCATGGCACCGCCCCCCGGTGCCGGGCGCCCGATGGGCGGCCATGGCGGCATGATCGCACGGCTCGACACGAACAAGGACGGCAAGATCAGCCGCGAGGAGATGCGCGCGAGCGCGGATGCGCGCTTCGACAAGCTGGACACCAACAAGGACGGCTTCATCGACCAGGCGGAAATCGATGCCGCCCGTGCACAAAGGAAGGATCACATGGGCAGGATGCGCGGCCATGGGCGACACGGCATGACGCCGCCGCCCGGCGCCGCGGCGCCCACACCAGACGCCGGCCAGTAACCCCCGACTGGCCAGGCTGCCGGGCGGGCTGTCCCCCCTCCTCGCCCGCCCGGCATATTCCAAAGGCGACCGATCATGGTAGACGTCGATGTCATGGGAGAAACACCGCATCTTCTGCTGGTCGATGACGAACGCTCGATTCGCGAGCCGCTGGCGCAATATCTCACCAAGCAGGGCTTCCGCGTGACCCAGACGGGCGACGCCGAGGCGGCTCGCACCCGGCTTGCCGCCTATGCGATCGATCTCATCATCCTCGACATCATGATGCCGGGCGAGGACGGACTGAGCCTGTGTCGCCATGTCCGCGAGACGAGCGAGACCCCCGTCATCCTGCTCACCGCGCGCAGCGAGGAGACCGACCGGATCGTCGGGCTTGAAATGGGCGCCGACGACTATGTCGTGAAGCCTTTCTCGCCGCGCGAGCTCGCCGCGCGGGTCAAGGTCATCCTGCGCCGCGCCGCCGCCGGCGGAACCCGCCAGCACGCGCCCGATACCGGCTCGTTCGTCTTTGCCGGCTGGGTGCTGAAATCGGGCGAGCGCGCGCTGGTCGACCGCGAAGGCGTGTCGGTGCCGCTCTCGACCGGTGAATATAATCTTCTCCATGCGCTGGTGACTCGTCCGCGCCAGGTGCTGACGCGCGACCAGCTGCTCGATCTGACCCAGGGTCGCGAGGCGGCTGCGTTCGACCGCGCGATCGACAACCAGGTCAGCCGGCTGCGGCGCAAGATCGAGACCGATCCGAAGAGCCCTGAACTGATCAAGACCGTCTGGGGCGGCGGCTATACGCTCGCATCGGAAGTCACCCGCCTGTGAGGCACATCCGGCTGTGGCCGCGCAATCTTTCCGGGCAGATGGTGTTGCTGATCGCTATCGCGCTGTTCGTGGCGCAGGCGATCAACTTCGCGATCCAGCTCCAGGATCGCCGCGCCTCGCGCTACGATCAGGCGACCGGGCCGGTCGTCACTCGAATCGTCGACGCGGTCGAGCGCGCCAATGCCGGCCGACCCGTCGACCATGACCGGGGCCATGTTCGTCTGGCCGTCATCTCGCCGGTCGATCCCGCCGGGGAGCATCAGCCCGCTGTCGAACAGGGGCTGCGGACCGCGCTCGAGGAAGCCGGCCTGAAGGTCGGCCGGATCGAGACCGAGGTGCGCGCGATCAACAAGGGCGACCGGCGCCTGCGCCGCTGGGGCCCGCGCGTGGCCGAGCGGGCTCTCAAGATGGGCGGGGAGCTGGTCATCGCGGTCGAGCAGCCCGGCCAGGGGTGGCTCGTGCTCAACGCGCCCTGGCCCCGGGCCGAGGCTTATCTGATCTGGCGGCTGATCTGGCAAACGCTGGTGCTCTACGCGATCGTGCTGGTCCCCGTGCTGTGGATCGGCCGGCGGATCTCGCAGCCGCTGCGCAGCCTCACCGCCGCAGCTCGCGCCTTCATGCCTGGCGAAGTCGACGTGCCCGTCGAGGAGCGCGGACCGCAGGATCTGCGCGACGTGATCGCGGCGTTCAACGGCCTACGCCTGCGCGTCTCGGCGATGCTCGACGAGAAGGACCGGATGCTCGGCGCGATCGGCCATGATCTGCGTACGCCGCTGGCCGCGCTCCGCGTCCGCATCGAATCGGTCGAGGACGATACCGATCGCACGAAGATGGCCGACACGATCGAGGAGATGAACCGCACCCTCGACGATATCCTTTCGCTCGCCCGGCTTGGCCGCCCGAGCGAGCCGCTCACCGAGGTCGATCTCGCGGCGCTGGTCGACGCGGTCGTCGAGGATTTCCGCGATCTCGACAATGACGTGACTTTCGAGGAAGCCGCGCGGCTCAGGATGCGCCTGCGCCCCTCGCTGATCCGGCGCGCCGTGCGCAACCTGATCGAGAACGCGATCAAATATGGCGAGTCGGCCGAAGTGCGGGTGGTGCCCGGCGAGCACGAGGTCGCCATCGTCGTCGCCGACAAGGGGCCTGGCATTCCGCCCGAGCATCTCGGCGACGTGTTCGATGCCTTCACCCGGCTCGAGACCTCGCGCAACAAGGAGACGGGCGGCATCGGCCTCGGCCTCGCGCTTGCCCGCGCGATCGTCCGCGAGGCGGGCGGCGACATCACGCTAGTCAACCAGCCCGAGGGCGGACTGGCCGCGACGATCACCCTGCCCAGGCGCTGACCGCGCTACCCGATTCTCCAACAGGAAGTGCGGCATTGATGCTTCCGACGCACAGATGCTGATCCGCTACGACCCATAGTTGCCGCCCCGCGCAATGCCCAACTGGTGTCCGGTTTTACTGGAGATTGAACATGGACCTCGCCCTCAACGACAAGACCGCGCTGGTGACCGGCGGCACCGGCGGCATCGGCCTGGAGATCGCCCGCGCCCTGTCGCGCGAAGGCGCCGCCGTCACCATCACCGGCCGCAGCAGCCGGACAATCGATGCCGCCATCGCCGACATCCGGGCCTCGGGTGGCCCGCCGGTGACAGGGATCGCCGCCGATGTCGCGACCGCGGAGGGCGCGGCGATCGTCACCGCGGCGCTTTCCCGCGTCGACATCCTCGTCAACAATCTCGGCATCTATGAAAGCAAGGCGTTCGGCGACATCAGCGATGCCGACTGGGCCAATCTGTTCGAAGTCAACGTGATGAGCGGTGTCCGCCTCGCGCGCGCCTATCTGCCCGCGATGCTCGAACGAAACTGGGGCCGGATCATCTTCATCTCGAGCGAATCCGCTCTCGCCATCCCGCATGACATGATCCACTATGCCACGACGAAGACCGCCCAGCTCTCCATCGCGCGCGGCCTCTCGCAACTCACGCGCGGCACCGGCGTCACGGTCAATTCGGTGCTTCCCGGGCCGACCCGCTCCGATGGCGTGGTCGAGTTCCTGCGCAGCCAGGCCGCCGATCCCGCAGCACCGATCGAACAGATCGAGGCCGAATTCTTCCGCGATGCCCGCCCCTCCTCGATCATCCAGCGCATGATCGAGGCAAAGGAAATCGGCGACCTCGTCGCCTATATCGCGAGCCCTCGCGCCTCCGCCACCAACGGTGCCGCGATCCGCGCGGAAGGCGGCCTGGTGAACACCATCGCGTGACCCTCACTCTATTCCCCTCGCGCTCGCGGGAGGGGAATAGACGCTGGCGCCCTTCTAATATGCTGCGCTGCATGATAGTGGCGCCCGCATGCTGAATATCAACGGTATCACGGTGCGCCTCGGCGGGCGCACGATCCTCGACCGCGCGACAGCCACGCTGCCGCCGAAGAGCCGCGTCGGCCTGATCGGTCGCAACGGCGCCGGCAAGTCGACCCTGATGAAGGTGATGATCGGATCGATCGAGGCCGATGAGGGCGAGATCGAGATGCCGCGCAAGACGCGCATCGGCTATATCGCGCAGGAAGCGCCGAACGGCACGACCACGCCGATCGAAGCCGTGCTCGCCGCCGATACCGAGCGCGCCGCGCTGATGCACGAAGCCGAGGACTGCCATGATCCCGACCGGGTCGGTGAGATCCACGACCGGCTGATCGCGATCGACGCCTATACCGCCGAGGCGCGTGCTGCGCGCATCCTGGTCGGTCTCGGCTTCGACGAGGAGATGCAGGGCCGTCCGCTCGACAGCTATTCGGGCGGCTGGAAGATGCGCGTCGCGCTCGCCGCCCTGCTCTTCTCCGAACCCGACCTGCTGCTGCTCGACGAGCCCTCGAACCATCTCGATCTCGAAGCGACCCTGTGGCTTGAGAATTTCCTGAAGAGCTATCCGGCGATGATGGTCGTCATCAGCCATGAGCGCGACCTGCTCAACAATGTCGTCGACACCATCCTCCATCTCGAGGGCGGCAAGACGGTGATGTACACCGGCGGCTATGACAGCTTCGAGCAGCAGCGCGCCGAACGCGCCGCGCAGCTCGCCGCGGCCAAGGCGTCGCAGGATGCGCAGCGCGCCAAGCTGCAGGACTATATCGCCCGCAACAGCGCCCGCGCCTCGACCGCGAAACAGGCCCAGTCGCGCCAGAAGATGCTGGCGAAGATGCAGCCGATCGCGGCGATGGCGGAAGATCCTACCCTGTCGTTCGACTTCCCCAGCCCCGACGAGTTGAAGCCGCCGCTCGTCACGCTCGACATGGCCGCGGTCGGCTATACCGAGGGCAAGCCGATCCTGCGCCGCCTCAACCTACGGCTCGACCCGGACGACCGCGTCGCGCTGCTCGGCCGCAACGGCAACGGCAAGACCACGCTCGCCCGTCTGCTTGCCGCCCAGCTCGCCCCGATGGAGGGCGAGATGACCGCGTCGGGCAAAATGCGCGTCGGCTATTTCACCCAGTATCAGGTGGAGGAGCTCGACACCGACGATACGCCACTCGAGCATATGACGCGGATGATGAAGGGCGCCTCGCCCGCCGCCGTCCGCGCGCAGCTCGGCCGCTTCGGCTTCTCGGGTGCCAAGGCGACCACCAAGGTCGGCAAGCTGTCAGGCGGCGAGCGCGCGCGGCTGGCGCTTGCGCTGATCACCCGCGACGCGCCGCACATGCTCATCCTCGACGAGCCGACCAACCATCTCGACGTCGATGCGCGCGAGGCTTTGGTCCAGGCGCTCAACGCCTATGACGGCGCCGTGGTGATCGTCAGCCATGACCGCCACATGATCGAGCTGACCGCCGACCGGCTGGTGCTGGTCGATGCCGGCGCCGCGACTGAATATAATGGCAGCATGGAGGATTATATCGCGTTCGTGCTCTCCAGCGACGGCGCGAGCGGCGGTGGCGGTGCGGCCAAGACCAAGGTCAACAAGAAGGACGAGCGCCGCGCCAATGCCGAGGCGCGCGAGAAAAGCGTGGCGTTGCGCAAGCGCGCCCATGAGGCGGAAGCGCTGGTCGCCAAGCTCTCCAAGCAGCGCAGCGCGATCGATCGCGCGATGTTCGATCTGTCGACCGCGGAGCCCTGGCTCGCCAGGATGAGCATGAGCGACCTGACGAAGCAGCGCGCCGATGTCGCGGCCAAGCTGGAAACCGCCGAGGCAGCCTGGCTTGAGATCAGCGAGGAGCTGGAAACCGTCGAGGCCTGATCCGCACCAGCGCGGATCGCACCATCCCGGGTACACCGGCCCCGGTTCTTTGGCGGGACAGTTCTGTCCGATACACGCGGATGGACGGTGACCGGTCTCGCGCGCCATGCTGGCGTGCCGCGATCCCCCCCTGTTGCCGCCCGGTTCTCCCAGGCCCTCGGCTGTGCCCGATGAATATCTCTCGCGCTCAACGAGCGGCGCTTGAGCGCACGGCGCCGAGGCAGCAGCTCAAGGATAGAAGATGGTGCGGGTGGTCGGAATCGAACCGACACTCCTTGCGGAACCGGATTTTGAGTCCGGCGCGTCTACCAGTTTCACCACACCCGCACGGTGCAGAACCCCACGTGCAGAGCGACTTGAGGTAGCAGGCAGCCCCCATACAACAGCAACGGCAGGATTTCCAAGTGCTCTCGTCACCTCGCTGGCACTCAGGCGAGGATCGGCATTTTTGCACGCCCCACTCCGATTCCGGATGTCTCTTCCAGCAGCGGCGGCGAGCCACCCCGGCGCGTTTTCAGCCCTTATCAAATCGTTGAAGCAGCCCATCCCTGTACGCTGTAATGAAGTTGCTTCGACTTCTCGACAGAAGGTGGACTCCACCTCGGTGGAGATCAGGTTAGCTGCGTCAGGCGATCGTGAAATGTCCTCACCGGACAGTCGAGAATATGGTTGCCGACGCGTTGTTGTCATTCGCATCTAAGCCGATGGGCACCGACGGACTCCGTGCAGTTATGTCTGTCCGCCGCTCTTGCAAAAAAGACAGCAGCAGATCGAAAAACAATTCATGCATTGCAGTTGACGGCACCGCCAATCGCGCTAATGGGCTATATATCCAGTTTGGAGGTAATTATGGCTGACGACACTTCAGATCTCAACGCAACCGAGCTCGCCACCGAGCTGACCATTGCGTGGCTCGGCAATCCCAATAACCGGGTGTCGGCTGAAGAAGTTCCGGCCTTCCTGCAGAAGATGCACGCGACGGTGACAGCACTCGCCAGCGCGACCACAGAGGAAACTGCACCGGAGGCAACCACGGAGCATGTTCCGGCCGTTACAGTGCGCAAGTCGCTCGCGTCGAAGGATCACATCATCTCGCTGATCGACGGCAAGCCTTACAAGACGCTGCGTCGTCATCTTTCGGGCCATGGCCTGACGCCTGACGAATATCGCGCACGCTACGGCCTGAAGTCCGATTATCCGATGGTCGCCGAGACCTATTCGGAGGCGCGCCGCGCCATGGCCAAGAAGATCGGCCTCGGCCGCAAGCCTGGCCCGCGCAAGGCTCCGGCCGCCGCATCGGACGCAACCGACGCGCCCAAGGCATCGCGCGGCCGGCCGAAAAAGACCGTCTGAGGCATTTTTCCTTTGCTGATGAAGGGCGGGCAACCAGGCGGTTGTCCGCCCTTCATCATTGTGGGCCGCCGGCGGCTATGCGCCGCATGGACGGCGCCCTTTTTGCCCTCGCTTCATTGACCGCCGAACGGGTCGGCAGATATCGCGCCATGCAGTCGATCCTGGCGCAAGAACAGGCGCGCGCCATCCGCCTTCATGCCGGCGACGCGTATTTCATCAATGCAAGGCCAATGATGATGAGGCATGCGGCGGCGATCCGCAGCGGATTTGCCTGCTCGCCCAAGATCGCGACACCCACCGCGAACGCGCCGATCGCGCCAATGCCGGTCCAGATAGTATAGGCCGTTCCAAGCGGCAGCGTCTTCATCGATATCGACAACAGGCCGAAGCTGGCGATCATCGTTACGATCGTGATGACGGATGGTATGATCCGGGTGAAGCCGTCCGACTGCTTCATGAAGAAGGCCCAGACGACCTCGAGAACACCAGCGATACCCAACAGAATCCAAGCCATGACGGCTCTCCTTTCAAAGAGCCGGGCCGTCCCGGACATGCTTCCCAACACGGGCGAGGGCGTGGCCTCCGTCCCGATATCGATATTTAGAGTGCCGAGGTCAAGTGACCCGCCATGGGTCGCGTTCCCATGCGGTTTTGGGAAGCCCATAAGCCACCATTTCGCCTCCAACTTCGTTTCGCATCCGTCCCCTGTCTGCCTATGCTGAGAGCGAGCGGAGGGACCTCGGCATGGATATGCTGACGGTTCCTGCGCCTCTCGGGATTGCGCGGGTGCCCCCCGTTCGCCCTTTCCGCAACCGCCGCCCGGAAGGGCGTCCGGTGCGATAGCCAGGAGGAAGATCATGGTCGCGACGACGCCTGCCCCCTTGCCGCCCCAGCAACCCGTCGGTTACTCCGGCCTCTACCCGACAGCCGACACCGCCTGGAGCATCGCGAACGGCCAGGTGATGGTCGCGCAGGTAACGTCCAGTGTTGCCGCGACGCCGCAACCCTTCGTCTTCAAGGGCGTCCGCTACCAGCCGACACCACTCGACATCAACGGCGGCGCGGCCGGCACGCCGATGGGCGATTTCTACTATATCGGGATGAACGGCACTGGTCCCGATGCCAAGACGATGATGATGTACCAGCCGATCTGGACCCGCGACGTCGGACCGAACGGGCTGATCCGTCAGCTCGGCGCCAACAATATCGGCGTATATGGCAGCTTCAACATGCCGCCCTTCACCCTGTCGAATTCGGACGGCTCCGGCACCGTGGTCTCATCGGCGGGCAACGCCGCGATCGACTGGACCGCGCTCGGGCCGATCCGCTACGTCGAGGCAGGCGGGGTGGAATATCCGACCTATATGCCACAGGGAGCGGACGCCAAGCAGGCGCCGCCCTATTGGTATCATTATTGCCATGACGGCTTTCTGGACATGTGCTGGAACGACGGGGTCGATCCGATCTACGTGTTCCTGTCGGTCGGCGTATCGACGGCGGCGTTCTTCTCGGCGAACACAGCCCCGGCCTCGGGGTATGAATATACCCAGGTCCAGCAATATTATCTCGATACGGCGACCTGGCTTGGCCAGAGCTATGGCCATCACCCGGCCCTTGCGGGATTCTACATCACCAACGAGACCAACCAGCCTGGACCCACCGGCACGTACCAATATCGTGAATATTGGGATTTTCTGAACCGGGTCGGCAAGGCATTGAAGGAGGGGGCGCCCAACAAGCTCACCCTCGCGGCGATGCAGGACGATATCAGCACGCTGACGACTCAGCTGATGCAATATACCACGCCCCCCGTTCCGGGTGGTGGCGTGCCCGACACTCAGTTGCTCTACGTCGATAGCACCGGGCAGATCACGACGACCGCCACGAACAACCAGCCCGCTTATTCCACCGATATCTACGACCTCGACCTGTGGGGCTGGAATCTCTACGCGGCACCCGGCCCGACCACGCCGATCATCTCTTATCTCAGCCAGCGCAAGGCCGCGAACCTGCCGATGGCGCCGGTGGTGCTCAGCGAGATCGGCATTCCGCAAGCCATGCGCTACACTCAGGTCGCGGGCACTAGCTTCGGCACGATGGGTGGAAACGACCCCTATGTCGTCAACCCCAATGGCTATCAGGCAGTCTGGGGGACGACAGTCGCCGATCCGACCACCGACACACTCACGCTGCAACCCTATCTTCCCGGTACGATCCTTGGCCAGGAAAGCCTCGCGGTCGTCACCACGACCAATGCCTTGCGGACATCGTCGAACTTCTTCACCGACAATCCGGACTATAATGCTGGCGGGCTGGTCGCCTATGAAAGCGACACCGGCAATTATTACCTTTTCCAGGGTGTCCCGCAAAATCCGGACAGCCCGGGGCTGCCGGCACCAAGCTGGGTCCTGCTCGACGCGACGATCTACGGGACGCTGCTTGCCGGCCTGATGGCATCCCCAACGCCGCTGGCGGCCGCGGGCCCCGCAGTGGCGCTCTATGCCTATCTCCAGGCGGCCAATGCCTATCAGGTAGGCAATAACGCGGTCGCTGCCGCAAACCAGCTGCTCCAGGGCGTCCAGGTCTTCGAATTCTCCGACGAATGGTACAAATGGATGGACCCGTCAGTCACCGACCCGACCACGATCCAGACCGCATCCGGCGTCCACGATTTCCGCGACACCGCGATCGCCCCCTGGGGCCCGGCGAACGCGCAATTCTACACGACGTGGGAAGAGGAATGGTTCGGCCTCTGCTCAGTGTTGCCGAACGGCCGCAGCTCTACCGACCCCGCGATCAACACCTATGGCTGGCTTGCGGGCAATGGCGCCGATCTGCTTACGCCTCGCGCCAGCTACATGGTCGTGCAGCAGTTCTTCGGCCAATAGATCAGACTGCCGGCGAGCGTTGATTCCCCGGGGACGGCTGACGCGGCCGCCCCGGGTTTCAATTCCGTGGCGCCTGCCGACGATAACTGAGCGCCTCACCGACATGGAGGCGCCCTATCCCCTCGCTCCCCGCGAGATCGGCGATCGTCCGCGCGACGCGCAGGATGCGGGTGTAGCCCCGCGCTGACAGGCGCATCGCCTCCGATGCCTGGGCCAGCAGCTTGCGACCGGCCTCGTCCGGCGTCGCGACTGCCTCCAGCAGCACGCCGTCCACTTCGGCGTTGGTGCGGATGGGATGGTCGGCATAGCGTTTCGCCTGGATCGCACGCGCCGCAGCGACTCTGGCGCCGACCTCCTTCGATCCTTCCGACGGCGGCGGCAGGACGAGATCGGCCGCGCTCACCGCCTGCACTTCTACATGCAGGTCGATCCGGTCGAGCAGCGGCCCCGATACCTTGGTCTGGTAGTCAGCCGCGCAGCGCGGCGCCCGCGAACAGGCAAGCGACGCGTCGCCGAGATGGCCACAGCGGCACGGGTTCATCGCTGCGATCAACTGAACTCGCGCCGGGAAGGTCACATGCGCATTGGCCCGCGCAACACTGACCGTGCCCGTCTCAAGCGGCTGACGCAGCGAATCGAGCACTACGCGCTGAAACTCCGGCAATTCGTCGAGGAACAGCACGCCGAGATGGGCAAGGCTCACTTCACCCGGCTTCACCTTCAGCCCGCCGCCGACCAGCGCCGCCATCGACGCCGAATGGTGCGGCGCGCGGAACGGCCGCGTGCGGGTCAACCGCCCGCCGCTGAGCGTGCCGGCAACGCTCGCCACCATCGACACCTCGAGCGCCTCGGCGGCGTCGAGCGGAGGCAGGATACCCGGCAGGCACGCCGCCATCAGCGATTTGCCCGCGCCCGGCGGGCCCACCATCACCATATTGTGGCCGCCCGCCGCCGCGATCTCCAGCGCGCGCTTGGCGGTTTCCTGCCCTTTCACCTGCGCCAGATCGGGGCCGACTCCGACCTCCTCCACCTCGCCCGGCTCCGGCGAAGACAGCAAGCCGTGGCCCTTGAAATGGTTGAGTAGCGCCAGGATGTCGGGCGCGGCCAGCACCTGCACGCCACTCGCCCAAGCGGCTTCCGGGCCTTGCGCCACGGGGCAGACGAGCCCCTTGCCGATCTCCGACGCATGCAGCGCCGCGAGCAGCACGCCGGGCGAGGACGCCACACGTGCGTCGAGGCCAAGCTCCCCCACCACGACATAATCGGCGAGCGTCTCGGCATCGACGACGCCCATCGCGCCAAGTAGCGCAAGCGCGATCGGCAGATCGAAATGCGACCCTTCCTTGGGCAGATCCGCCGGCGACAGATTCACGACGATTCGCTTGGGCGGCAGCGACAGGCCCATTGCCGCGATCGCGCCGCGCACACGCTCGCGACTCTCCGCCACGGCCTTGTCGGCCAGACCAACGACGTTGAAGGCGGGCAGGCCAGGGATCAGCTGGACCTGCACTTCGACGGCGCGCGCCTCGAGGCCGAGATACGCCACCGTCGATACGCTCGCGACCATATTGCCCCGTCTCCCCCGGAAGAGCGTTGTTCATACGCAGTTTTGTCCGGGAAGAAACCGGTCGCCGATCAGGAACAAGTGTCTTGCCAAACCAACACACCGAACCCACATCACACCCCATGCGCAGGACACGCCATCCGACGATCCGCTTCTGCCTGTTCTGGCTGGGCATCCTGCTGGTGATCGCGACGCCGCTGGTCGGCATACTCCCCGGACCGGGCGGTATCTTCGTCTTCGCAGGCGGGCTGGCGCTGATGCTGCAGAATTCGCGCTGGGCGAAACGGCAGTTCGTCCATGGCAAGCGCCGCTGGCCAAGGCTCGGCCGTTACGCCGACATGGGTCTCCGCCGTGCGAGCGCCCGCCGTCGCCGCGAGCGCGAGGCCCTCGAACGTTGACTAACCCGCACTCTTTGCCTAAGGGCACCCGCTACGAGGCCGTCCGCGTGGCGGCCCTTTTCTATTCAGACGACCAGGGAATGAACGATGAAGCGGACCTTTCAGCCGAGCAATCTGGTGCGCGCGCGCCGGCACGGTTTCCGGTCGCGGATGGCGACTCCGGGCGGCCGCAACGTGATTCGCGCTCGTCGCAATCGCGGCCGCAAGAAGCTGTCGGCCTGACGACCCCCGCCCGTAAGGGCGAGATTATCGGTCTTCGTATCCGCCGCGATTTTCTCGCGGCGAATGCGGGAAAACGCGCACCGATGCCGGGATTCGTCCTGCTCGTGCGTGATCGCGCCGATGGCGATCCATCGATGCGAATCGGGTACACCGTCACCAAGAAGATCGGCAATGCGGTCGTGCGCAACCGCATGAAGCGCCGGCTGCGTGCGCTCGCCCATGATCTGCTGCCCGAATCGGGCATTCGTGGCGCGGATCATGTGCTGATCGGGCGCAACGGTGGCATCGAACGCGATTTCGCGCAGCTTCGCGCCGATCTTTCCAAAGCATTGGCGAAGGTGGCGCGGTGACAGCCCTCCCACGCGTCATGCCGGACTTGTTCCGGCATCCATGTTTCCACCCGCGATGCGCCCCGTTTTCGGACGGTGCGCCCGCGGCAAAATGGACCCCGGAACAAGTCCGGGGTGACGGAAACGGGGCACGCGCCTCATGCTGACCCGCCTCCTCGTGGCCCTTGTCCGCTTCTGGCAGATCGGCCCGTCAGTCATCCTGCCACCGAGTTGCCGCTATCAGCCGACCTGTTCAAGCTATGCAATCGAGGCCCTTCGCCGCTATGGCGCGCTGAAGGGCGGGTGGCTGGCGGCAAGACGGATCGCGCGGTGCCATCCCTGGGGCGGGTTCGGTCACGATCCGGTTCCCTGAACAAATGCCGGATCAAACGCCTATCATGAGCGGGACATCACTCACGTGAATAACGACAATAAGAATTTCATCCTGTTCGCGGTGTTCGCCGCGCTGGTCCTGTTCGGCTGGCCGATCGTGACGGCGAAGTTCTTCCCGGCGGCCAACCCGCCCGTGACGAAGATCGAGCGCGGCAAGACCGAGATCGTCGCGAATCCCGGGGCAAGCCCGGCGGCAAACAGCAGCACCGCGACGCGTGATCGCAAGATCGTGCTGGCGGAATCCCCACGCGTGCTGGTCGAGACCTCGGAACTGAAGGGGTCGATTAACCTGAAGGGCGCGCGGATCGATGATCTGGTGCTGCTCAAATACAAGGAAACGATCGACAAGAACTCCCCGCCGATCCGGCTTCTGTCACCGTCCGGCACCAAGGACGCCTATTTTGCCGGCTTCGGCTGGTCCGGCGATGGCGTCGCCGTGCCCGGTCCCGATACGGTCTTCACTGCCAGCGCCCCGGTCCTGAGCCCGGGCAAGCCAGTAACGCTCAGCTGGGCCAATCCAACCGGCCAGAAGTTCGTGATTCGCCTCGCGGTCGACGAGCACTTCATGTTCACAGCCGATCAGGCAGTCATGAATAGCGGTACCGCCGCGGTGAAGGTTGCGCCCTATGCCCTGGTGTCGCGCGCCGGGCCGGGCGCCGATGTGGATACCTGGACCAACCATATCGGCCCGATCGGTACCTTCGGCAACGGCACGACCTACGACATCACCTATGACAATCTGCACGGCAAGGAACCGAGCTTCTTCGGCAAGATTTTCGGCAACAGCGGCCGGCCGGGCGACAATTATTACGATACCGTGGGTGGCTGGGCCGGGTTCGGCGACAAATACTGGCTGGCGGCGCTGATCCCCGATCAGAAGGCACCGGTACATTCCGGCTTCCGCGCCACGGCCCCCGGAACCAATTTCCAGGCCGATGTATCGCGGGCTGCCGCGACCGTCCCGTCCGGTTCGCAGATGATCACGACGACTCACCTGTTCACGGGTGCGAAGGAAGTGAACACGCTCGACCGCTATGAGGACACACTGAAAATCCCGCATTTCGGCAAGGCGATCGATTGGGGCTGGTTCGAGATCGTCGAAAAGCCGATCTTCAAATATCTCGACTGGCTGTTCCGCATGGTCGGCAATTTCGGCCTGGCAATCATCCTGCTCACGCTGACGATCCGCGGCCTGATGTTCCCGATCGCCCAGCGCCAGTTCGCCTCAATGGCCAATATGCGCGCGATACAGCCCAAGATGAAAGCGCTGCAGGAGAAGCACAAGGACGACAAGACGCGCCAGCAGCAGGAGATCATGGCGCTGTACAAGGCGGAGAAGGTCAATCCCCTCGCTGGCTGCCTGCCGACCTTCCTCCAGATCCCGATCTTCTACGCACTGTACAAGGTACTGCTGCTGACGATCGAAATGCGCCACCAGCCGTTCGTGCTGTGGATCAAGGATCTGTCTGCGCCCGATCCGGCGACGATCCTCAACCTGTTCGGCTACCTGCCCTTCACGGTGCCCCATTTCCTGGCGATCGGCGTCATTCCCGTCCTGCTCGGCATCTCGATGTATTTCCAGTTCAAGCTGAACCCGGCCCCAATGGACGAGGCGCAGAAGCAGGTCTTCGCGCTGATGCCCTGGGTGCTGATGTTCGTGATGGCCCCGTTCGCGGTCGGCCTGCAGATCTACTGGATCACCTCGAACACGCTGACCATCCTCCAGCAGCGCCTGCTCTATGCGCGGCATCCGGGGATGAAAGTGGCGATAGCGAAATGACCCATGGCTGATCCCTTCGAACCCGAGATGATCGAGGCCGCGCGAAAGACCTTCGCCGGCCCCGTCACTTTCCTGAAATCGGCGCCCAAGCTGGAATTCCTACCTGACGCGACCGTACCCGAGATCGCGTTCGCCGGTCGCTCCAACGTCGGCAAGTCGTCGCTGCTCAACGCGCTGACCGGTCGCAACGCGCTTGCCCGCACGTCGAACACGCCGGGCCGCACGCAGGAACTGAACTTCTTCGACGTGGGGGATCCCCTCGCCTTCCGGCTGGTCGACATGCCGGGCTATGGTTTCGCCAAGGCGCCCAAGGACATCGTCAAGAAATGGCGATTCCTGGTCAACGACTTCCTGCGTGGTCGGCAGGAGCTTAAGCGCGCCCTGGTATTGATCGACGCCCGCCACGGCATCAAGGATGTCGACCGCGAGATTCTCGAGATGCTCGACAAGGCCGCCGTCAGCTACCGCATCGTCCTGACCAAGGCCGACAAGATCAAGCCAAGCGAGCTTGCCGAGGTCGTCGCGAAGACCGCCGAGGAAGTCCGCAAGCGGCCTGCGGCGCATCCCGATATCCTCGAAACCTCAAGCGAGACTGGCCTCGGCATCCCCGAACTGCGCGCTGCGGTGATCGAGGCGATCGGCTGAACGGCATAATTCCCCCTCGCACTGACTCAAATTCCGTTGCATATCGCTACCCATAAATATGGGAGAAACGCGATGACCATCACGACAGGCCTGCAGATCAGTTCGCTGATCACCCCCGAAGGCGAGCTTCGCCTCTCGCTGGACGATGTCGCGATTCCCGCCCCGGGCGCCGACCAGATTGTCGTTCGCATGGAAGCAGCGCCGCTCAACCCGTCGGATCTTGGCCTGCTGCTCGGCCCGGCGGACCTGTCGACGATCGCGGCCAGCGGTACCGCCGAACGACCGCTCGTGACCGCGTCGGTCAACCCCGCTTTCCTCCCCTCGCTCCAGGCGCGGATCGGTGAGGCGATGGCGGTCGGCAATGAAGGCGCCGGCATCGTGGTCGACGCAGGCGACGATGCGAAGCATCTCATCGGCCGCACCGTCGCCGTGCTCGGCGGATCGATGTATTCGCAATATCGCGTCATGCGCGTCGGTGAGGCAATGGTCCTGCCGGAGGGCACGACTGCGGCTCAGGGCGCCTCCTGCTTCGTGAACCCGCTGACCGCGCTCGCCATGGTCGAGACGATGCGCGCGGAAGGGCACACCGCATTGGTCCACACCGCCGCCGCCTCCAACCTCGGCCAGATGCTCAACCGAATCTGCATCGCCGACGGCGTGCCGCTGGTGAACGTCGTCCGCAGCGAAGCCCAGGCCAAGATCCTGACTGATATCGGCGCGAAATATGTCGTCGACAGCACCACGCCGGATTTCCGTAACAAGCTTGTCGACGCACTGATGGAAACCGGCGCGACGCTCGCCTTCGACGCGGTCGGCGGTGGTCCGCTGGCGGGGCAGTTGATTGCCGCCATGGAGATTGCCGCGACTCGGAAAATGACCTCGTACAGCCGCTACGGCTCAACCACCCACAAGCAGGTCTATATCTACGGCGTGCTCGATACGCGCCCTACGGAGATCGGCCGCAACACCGGCATGGCCTGGGGCGTGGGCGGCTTCCTGCTCACCTATTTCCTGATGAAGGCCGGGCAGGAAACCGGCCAGCGCATGCGCGCCCGCGTCACCGCCGAACTGACCACCACCTTCGCCAGCCACTACACCTCGGAAATCTCGCTTGCCGAGACGCTGCAGCCCGAGACGATCGCCGCCTATGCGCGCAAGGCGACCGGCGAGAAATTCCTGATCAACCCGAACAAGGGCCTGTAACGACACGCCGGGCGCGGGAGTTGCCGCCCGCGCCCGGCCCGTCTATCCCCCGCGCATGCTCAAGCTCATCATCGGCAACAAGGCCTATTCCTCCTGGTCGCTGCGCGGCTGGCTCGCCTGCAAGCAGTCCGGGCTGCCCTTCGAGGAAGTGGTCGTGCCGCTCTACGATGCCGACTGGGACAAGCGCCGCGAAGGCGACGAATTCGCCCCCTCCTCGGGCAAGGTGCCGATCCTGTGGGACGGCGATGCCGTGGTATGGGACAGCCTGGCGATCATAGAATATCTCGCCGAAAAGACCGAACGGGCGAAATTCTGGCCCGAGGACGACAATGCCCGCGCCATGGCCCGCTCGATGGCAGCGGAGATGCACTCGAGCTTCACCGCGCTGCGCCGCAAGCATAGCATGAACATCCGCCAGGTCTTCCCGCCCAAGCGGCCCGACGAGGACGTGCTCGCCGATCTCGGCCGTATCATGGAGCTGTGGGCACAGGCACGCGCCCGTTTCGGCGGCGACGGCCAGTTCCTGTTCGGGGAGTTCGGCGCGGCGGACATGATGTTCGCGCCGGTCGTCACCCGAATCGTCACCTACAGCCTGCCGATCGCCCGCTTCGCCGCCGGCTATATGGACGCGGTACTGCAGCACCCCTTCATGCAGGACTGGATCGCCGGCGCGCAGGAAGAGGAATGGGTGATCGAGAAGTTCGAGGTGCCGGTCGCCTAATTCCACCCCAGGCAAGTCGGGGGTGGAATGACGTTAAAAATCGCCGCCGTCCTTCCGCCGGAATCCCTTTCCGGAAAACAGGTGCATGTCGATGTCCGGGTAGTGGCAATCGGTTTCCGACGGCCGCCCGACCGCGACGAACACGCACGCCGCGTCGCTGCGGTTCTGGAGCACATGACCGTTACCGTCGTCCTTCGGAAAGGCTGCGCAGTCGCCGGCGCGCATCACTGTCTCCCCATTGTCGTCGACCAGGACCGCCTCGCCGGCCAGCACCACGACGAACTCATCCTCGCCCTCGTGCCAATGCCGTTGCGAAGACCATGCGCCCGGCTCCAGCGTGACATGGCTCACCCCGAAATCGTTTAACCCCGATGCCGGCGCGAGGCGACGATACCAGCGGCCCTGGACCTTCTCGGAATGTGGCGACGGATAACCGGTCGCATTGGTCTGCGGGATTGTATCGAGATCGAGCTTGGGCAATGTCCCCTCCCATGGATGCAGTAACCACAATGCCCGATGTCGTCGCCCTGACCAAGGCGCTGATCGCCTGCGAAAGCGTGACGCCCGCCCAAGGCGGCGTGTTCGACGTACTGGAGGCCGCGCTCGTTCCGCTCGGATTCCATGTCGACCGCTTCGTCGTCGGCGAGGCGCCGGATGGTCCCGTCGAGAACCTGCTCGCGGTGCGAGGCAATGGCGGCCCGCATTTCGCCTTTGCCGGACATCTCGATGTCGTGCCCCCGGGCGCTGGCTGGACCAGCGACGCGTTCGAGCCAGAGGTGCGTGGTGGGCTGCTCCACGGGCGTGGTGCGGTCGACATGAAGGGCGCGATCGCCGCCTTCGTCGCTGCCCTGGGCCGAGCGCCTGCCACGGGCACGCAGAGCCTGATCATCACCGGCGACGAGGAAGGTCCCGCCATCTTCGGCACGCGGGCGCTGATCGACCGAATGACCGCACGCGGCCTGAAACCGGATTTCTGCCTGGTCGGGGAACCTACGTCGGTTTCGCGGCTGGGCGACATGATCAAGATCGGGCGGCGCGGCTCGGTCAACATCTGGATCGATGTGCCCGGGCGACAGGGGCATGTCGCCTATCCGCATCTCGCCGACAATCCGATCCCGAAACTGGTCGCTATCCTTGCCGAGATCGATGCCATCGTGCTGGACCAGGGCAATGACTGGTTCCAGCCGTCTAACATCGAGGCGACCGATATTACCGTCGGCAACCCGGCGACCAACGTCATCCCCGCCCACGCCTCGGCGCGGCTCAGCATCCGCTACAATGATCTGCACAAGGGTGAGGAACTCGCCGCACGGATCGAGGAGATCGTCCACCGCCATGCCCCGGAGGCGACAATGCTCGCCCGTGTCTCGGGTGACGCGTTCCTGACGGCGCCGGGTGCGCTTTCAACGCTGATCGGCAATGCGATCGAGGCACGGCAGGGCATCCGGCCGGAATTGTCCACCACCGGCGGGACTTCCGACGCCCGCTTTCTCTCCGCGCTCTGCCCCGTGGTCGAGTTCGGCCTGATCAACGCGACGATGCACAAGCTTGACGAGGCAGTGGCAATCGACGATCTCACCGCGCTGACTGATATCTATGCCGACATCATCGGCCATATCAGCGGGCTCGAATCCACCAGTTAAGCGATTCAGATGATTCAAGATTCGCCGCGACTCGCGGTGACTCCTGGCTTTTCGATGGACGAGAGTCACGCCTTGGCTTAAATACGGTTAACCAAAACGGTAACCGGACATGCCCATCGAACCCTGGTTCATTGTCGCGATCGTCTGCAGCCTGGGGGGGTATGCCGTTTATCTGACCGGCCTGCGCCGTCAGCTCGTGCAGCCCAATCGAGCCTCCTGGCTGATCTGGAGCGCGGCAACCGCGGTCGAGGCCGGCACCTATGCGGCGGTCAATCCGGGCGCGCTGCAAAGCTGGGTGTTCGGCCTTGCCTCGATCGCCTGCGTCATCGTCACCATCGGCATCTGGCGCCGCTCCAACTGGGCAGCGCCGTCGCGAGGCGAACTGATCTGCATGGCGGCCTGCCTTGCCGCGCTGGGTGTCTGGATCGTCTCGAGCAACGCCTTCTGGGCCCATATGCTCGTCGTCGCAGCAGTGCCGGTCAGTTTCTGGCCTACCTGGGAAAGCGTGTGGCAGGACCGTACCCGCGAACGCTCGCCCGCCTGGGGCCTGTGGACGGTCGGCGATCTCGCCACGCTTCTGGTCGCGACACGCAGTGGCGACCAGCATGTTGGCGAATATGCCTATCTGTTCGTCGAACTGGCCTGCCATGCCAGCGTCTGGTTCATGGTCGGCCTCGCGACGATCAACCCGCTGCGCTCGCTCGGCTTTCGCAACGGTCGATTCTACATACTCGATGCGTATGGCCCGACGGCCAACCTGTTCTCCGTCGGCGAGACTCATCTGGGCAAGACGGTCTATGCGGCACTCGGCTTCGCCGAGGGCGAGACGATCATCCGCTTTACCGGCCGCCGCTTTCGCGCAGATCGCATTCCCAGCCTGATGCGCGGATCGAGCGACCGCTTCGTGCAGGTGACACCCGATCACTATATGGGCCCGTCAGGCCGGATCGACGACCTGATCAACCATAGCTGCACACCCAATGCCGGCCTGCGTTTCGCGGCGGGTAGCGTGTTCCTGGTCGCGGTGCGCGACATCGCGCCGGGCGAGGAGATCGCCTGGGACTATTCGACCACGCTCAAGGAATCGAACTGGCACATGATCTGCCAGTGCCGCAGCCCCGAATGCCGCCGCGTGATCGGCAATTTCGAGACGCTCAGCCCCGAACGGCAGGAATGGTTCCGCGCCCGCAACTTGGTCGCCCCCTATCTGCGACGCAAGGATATGGTCGAGAAGCGGGATCGGGCGGCATAGCCCTTGTTCACGCTCGCGCGATCATATCCCTGATCCGCGCCGCCAGCGCCTCCATTGAGAACGGCTTGGTCACCAGTTCCATCCCCGCGTCGAGCGGGCCGTCGCCGACCACCGCATTCTCGGCGAACCCGGTAATGAACAGCACCGGGATGCCCGGCCGTGCCGCTCGCGCGGCATCCGCCACCTGCCGCCCATTCATCCCGCCGGGCAGGCCGACATCAGTGACGAGCAGGTCGATCCGCGCTTCGGACTGAAGCACGACCAGCGCCTCGGGCCCGTCGCCCGCCTCGATCGCGGCATAGCCCAGTTCGCCCAGGATCTCGGTCACCAGCATCCGCACCGCCGGCTCATCATCGACCACCAGCACCGCCTCGCCCTTGTCGCTGCGCGGCGCCTCACGCGCGCCGCCGGCCTGGCCGTCATCGTCGATTGGCCCCTCATGGCGGGGTAGATAAAGGCACATAGTCGTGCCCTGTCCGACCATCGATTGAATGCGCACCTGCCCGCCCGACTGGCGCGCGAAGCCGTAGATCATTGACAGGCCCAGGCCAGTCCCCTGCCCCATCGGCTTGGTCGTGAAGAACGGATCGAACGCCCGCGCGATCACCTCCGGCGTCATGCCGGTCCCGGTATCGCCCACGCACAGCGATAGATATTGCCCCGGCGCCAGGTCTCGGTCCTGACCTGTCTTCTCGTCGAGCAGGACGCTGCCGGTCTCGATCCTCAGCTTGCCCCCGTCCGGCATCGCATCACGCGCGTTGATGCACAGGTTGAGCAGCGCATTTTCGAGCTGGTTGGGGTCAACCAGGGTCGGCAGCGCCCCGACCCCGCTCACGACATCGACCTGGACCCCCGGCCCGGCCGTGCCGCGGATCAGGTCCTCCATACCGGCGACCAGCCGGTTGATGTCGATCGGCTTCGGATCGAGCGGCTGGCGCCGCGCAAAGGCAAGCAGGCGATGGGTCAGCGCCGCGGCACGCCCCGACGCCGTCTGCGCCGCGCCGATATAGCGAGACAGGTCGGCGATCCGGCCCTGCTTCAGCCGCATCTGCATCATCTCCATCGCGCCGGAAATGGCGGTCAGCAGGTTGTTGAAGTCGTGCGCCAGACCGCCGGTCAGCTGGCCGACCGCCTCCATCTTCTGCGCCTGGCGCAGCCGGTCCTCGAGCTCGCGTTGCCGGGTGACGTCGACACCCACCCCGATCGCCGTCTCCGGCATGCCGGCCGCGTCGCGCAGGAGATGATTGCGCGTCATGATCCAGCGGACCGATCCGTCGGGCCGCAACAGCCGATATTCGATCTCGCCGTCCCCGATCACGTCGCGCGCATCGGCAATCGATTTCAGCACCCTGGCGATATCGTCAGGGTGGATTCTTGCCAGCACCTCAGCCATCGTCACGCCGTTCGATTGCTGCGCGACATCGAACCCGTACAGCGCCGCAAAGCTCGTATCGCTGCTGAAGCGATCGGCGGCCACGTCATAGGTCCAGACACCGACCCCATCCATCGCCTCCAGCACGAGCCGGGTCCGCTCCTCCGCCGCGAGCAGCACCTCCTGCCGCCGCCGCTCGTCGGTCACATCACGCGCCGTCGCATAGATTTTCCGGTCGACGACATTCTCTCGCCAGGAGAGCGTGCGATATTCTCCAGCCCTGGTCCTGAACCGGTTCTCGAAACCCGCAATCGCTTCGCCCCGGGCAATCGCCGCAATCTGCTCCCGCGTGCGCTCGACATCGTCGGGATGAAGCATCCATGCCGAACGCTTGCCGACGATCTCGTCCGCAGACCAGCCGAGCACCCGGGTCCAGGCCGGATTGACGCTCTGCCAGACACCATCCGCGTCGGCGACGCCGAGAAGATCCTGGCTCACCTCCCAGATGCGGTCGCGCTCGGCAGTGCGCGCGACGACTTCCCCGACCAGGCTCTCGTTCATCGCGCGGAGTCCCGCGGTGGCCCGCACCCGCGCGACCGCGTCCCAGCAGAGCTGCGCGGTTTCCTCGACCAGCGCGATCTCCCCCGGAGTCCATGCCCTCGGCTCGGCATGGCTCAGATAAAAGCCTGCCTCCCATCGTCCGTTGCGCACCAGCGGCACACTGATCCCGGCCCGCGACCCGGTCGCATCGAGTGCAGCATCGCTCGGCCGGAGCGCATCCGTCGGCGCGCCGAACACGAGAGTCCGCCCCGCGCGGATCACCTCGCCCAGTTCCACCCCGAAACTGGCCGACGGTACCGACCCCGTCAGCGGGGGCAATCCGTCGGACCAGCACGCGCCGTAATGGATAACGGTGTCGTCGCTCACCTGGAAGAAACCGGCGCGGTTCACCTTCAGCTGGCGCCCGACCGCCTCCGCGGTAAGCTGCATCACGCCGTCCGGATCCTGCTGCGCGCGTTGCCGCTCGACCAGGGCGAGGATGAACTCGCGTTCGTCCTTCGCATGGCGCAGCGCCGCCTCGTTCAGCTTGGCCCCGGTGATGTCGAGCGTGACGCCGGAGAAACGCTCCGGTCGGCCGTCCGGGCCATTGCGGCTGCGCCCCTGAACCGCCAGCCAACGTTCCGTGCCATCGGGCAGCGCGAGGCGATATTCGGTCGAGACCGGGCTTTCCTGCGCAAAGGCGGCCTGCATCACCTTGCTGAACGGCAGGTAATCGTCAGGATGGATATGCGCGATATAGGCGGAGGCTGGCGCGCCTCCCCGCGCATATTTCGGGTCGATGCCGTAAAGTCGCGCCATCCGTTCGTCGCCGACGACCGTATCGCTGGCCAGATCCCATTCCCAGGTGCCGACATTGCCCGACGCGTCGAGCGCCATGGTCAGCCGCTCCTCGCTCGCACGCAACGATACTTCGGCGAGCGCCTTGGCCGTGGTGTCATGGCCCTGGCTCATCACCCCCAGAACCACGCCGTTCTCGTCGCGGATCGGTGAGATGCTGTAGGTCCACCATGTATCGGTCGGCACGCCGTGCAGCACCATCGGGATATGCTGATCAGCGGTCGAATAGCCTTCGCCTGTCGAGAAGACGGTTTCAAGCCTGGGGCCGATCAGGTGCCAGCTATCGTAGCGCACGTCCGCGCCTCGCTGACCAAGCGCCGAGGGATGTCGCTCAGCGATCACCGCCGCGGACGCATCGTTATAGAGCAGGCGTAGCTCCGGGCCCCAATAGAGCGCGATCGGGAAGCTCGAATGGAGGCAAAGGCTTACCGCGACCTTGATCGCCAGCGGCCAGTCTCGCGGAGGGCCGAAGGGGTGTCCCGACCAGTCGAACGCGCGAATCCGCTCGCCCATCTCGCCGCCGCCATCGAGAAAGCCGAGCGCCGGCTTCGTCGCCGGGGCAGGTTGCGCATCTTGAACAGAAGCCTTGGGCATCAGGTCTCGCAGCGATTAAGCACCGCGGCCGTGTCCGGCCGCTGTGACCGTGCGCACTGGTGCGGCACCTGTCAACAATCCCCGATGGCGTCGGCCGACCCGCATTCTTACATCGGCACCGGCGGCACCCCCGCCCTGAAGTATCTCAGGAAGCACCGGGACGAGAACCGCGCCCAGGTGACCTGCACCTCACAGCGCGGCGAGGTCGATCTCCGAATGACGGTCGAGCGTCGCGTTCGCCTCGGGCATCGGATATTTCAGGCCCGTCGCGCAGTTGAACAGCACTACACGCTCGTCCTCGTCGACCAGCCCGTTGCGCAACGCCTCCTTATAGGCAGCGAGCGTCGCTCCGCCTTCGGGGCAAATCAGCAGTCCGTCCTTCCTGGCTGCATCATCCACCGCCTTCAGGATCGCCGGATCGCCCACCGCGACGGCCTGCCCGCCGCTCTCGCGCACAGCCCGCAGGATCAGGAAATCGCCGACCGCCTTTGGCACGCGGATGCCGGCCGCGACCGTCGCAGCGTCCTCCCAGCGTTCCGCATGTTCCTCGCCCGCCTCGAACGCCCGGACGATCGGCGCGCAGCCCGAAGCCTGCACCGCGAACATCCGCGGCCGCTGCGACCCGATCCAACCGAGCTTCTCCAGCTCGTCGAACGCCTTCCACATGCCGATCAGCCCGGTACCGCCGCCGGTCGGGTAGAAGATCGCATCGGGCAGCTTCCAGCCGAACTGGGCAGCCAGTTCCAGCCCCATCGTCTTCTTGCCTTCGATCCGGTACGGCTCCTTGAGGGTCGAGAAATCCAACCACAGCCCTTCAGCCGCCCCCTTGCCGACGATCGCCCCGCAATCGTCGATCAGCCCGTTGACGCGATAGACCCGCGCGCCCTGCTGCGCGATCTCGCGCACGTTGATCTCGGGCGTGTCATCGGGACAGAAGACGATCGTCTCGATCCCGCACCGCGTCGCATAAGCGGCGAGCGCAGCGCCGGCATTGCCGTTGGTCGGCATCGCGATCTTCTTCACGCCCAGCGCCTTGGCCATCGACACCGCCATGACGAGCCCCCGCGCCTTGAACGATCCGGTCGGCAACCGCCCCTCATCCTTGACCAGCACATTCGGCCCGCCCGAACGCGGGATCGGCACGAGCGGCGTCTCGATCTCGCCCAGGCTGACCACGTCGCGCGTCGCGCGCACCGGCAGCAGTTCGCGCCAGCGCCACAGGTCGGTCGGGCGGGCGGCGATCATCGCCCGCGGGATCATCGCGCGGAGCATGTCCAGATCGTAACGCACGAGCAGCGGTCGCCCGACGCGCGACAGGCCGTGAAGCGTGTCGGCCTCGTAGCGCTCGCCGGTCATGGAGCATTCGAGGTGAGTGACGAAGCTGGCGCGGTCGGTGGTGAGATTGTCGTTCACATGCACCCCTTGCTCCTCCCCTTCGGGGGAGGAGCTGTAGAAATTCAGTCCGCCTTTTTCGCCACGCCGACCAGCGCCGGGCGCAGCAGGCGGTCCTTGATCATGTAGCCCGCCTGCATTTCCTGGACGATCGTGCCGACCGGCTTCTCGCTCGGCAGCTCGAACATCGCCTGGTGGAAATTGGGGTCGAGCGTCTCGCCCAGCGTGCTCATCTTCTTGATGCCATGGCGCTGGAACACCGATTCCAGCTCGCGGCCGGTCGCTTCGAGGCCGGTGACGAGGTTCTTCAGCTTCTCGTCCTCGCGCAGTTCGGCCGGGATCGCCTCGAGCCCGCGGGCGAGATTGTCGGCGACCGACAGCAGGTCGCGGGCGAATGCCGTGGCGGCATAGGTTCGGGCATCAGCCGCTTCCTTCTCGGCGCGGCGACGCACATTCTGCGCTTCGGCATGGGCGTAAAGCAGCCCCGATTTCGCCTCGGCCAGTTCAGCCTCGAGCTTTGCCACGCGATCATGGTCGGCAAGCTCCGGAGCAGCCTGGGCGGTTTCCTCGCGCAGGTCTTCAGCGGTGGGCGTTTCGATCTTTTCGTCTTCAATCATCTTGGGTCGCTTCGATCCTGTTTATGGCATGAGCCGCGCCAGTGTCGCGGCAGTGAAATCCACCATGGGCACGACGCGGGCATAGTTCAACCGAGTCGGGCCGATTACGCCGACCACGCCGACCACGCGTCCATCCAGCCCGCGAAAGGGTTTCGCAATGACGGATGATCCCGAAAGCGAGAATAATTTATTCTCGGCGCCGATGAAGATGCGGGTCGCATCGCC
Source organism: Sphingomonas sp. QA11 (assembly GCF_028473665.1). Lineage (GTDB taxonomy): Bacteria > Pseudomonadota > Alphaproteobacteria > Sphingomonadales > Sphingomonadaceae > Sphingomonas > Sphingomonas phytovorans. The sequence goes on from NZ_CP098774.1 coordinate 3,255,917, forward strand.
GGCGCCGGCACTGTCGAGCAGCTGTGCGATCTCCTGCTTACCCTCCAGATCGTCGAGCAGATCGCTGATCCGTTCGAGGTCGGCCGCGGCGGCCGCGTCGATCAGTCGGCCCTGCCCGCGCACGATCAGCACGGGGCGGCGATCGCCATCCTCGCTCCAGATCGCGAGCCCCCGTTCGATCAACGCGCGCGCCACACTGTCGACCAGCGCACGCTCCTCGCCGATCTCGTGCTCGATACGGGCGCGGGCCTGGGCAATGGTCAGGCCCGACAGCATCGCGGTCATGTAGTTGCCCGCCTCGACCAGCGCCGACGGGTTCACGCCGACAGGCAGATCGATCACGCGATTCTCGACCGCGCCCTCCTCGCTGACCAGTACCGCCAATGCCTTGTCGGCGGAGAGCGGGACGAAGCTCATCTGGCGCAACACCAGCTCGCGCTTGGGCACCATCACCAGCCCGGCACAGGCCGACAGGCCGGAAAGTGCGGCAGTCGTCGCTGCCAGCGCTTCCTCGACCGGCCCGACCTGCGACACGCGCGATTCGATCGCGGCGCGTTCCTCCGCCGAGGGTTCGAGCGCCTGCATCATGCCGTCGACGAACAGGCGAAGCCCTATCTCGGTCGGCAACCGCCCCGCACTGGTATGGGGCGAGGCGAGCAGGCCGAGCTCTTCCAGATCCTGCATCACGTTGCGGATCGAGGCGGGCGAGAGGTTAAGCCCCGAAAGATGCGCGATGGTGCGCGACCCGATCGGCGTGCCGGTATCGAGATAGCTTTCCACCACCACGCGGAAAACATCGCGTGCGCGGTCGTTGAGCTCGGTGATCGGCGGGGCGGACATAGGTGTCATGTAAGGAGCAAGGATGCGCATCTCAACGCGTCTTGTCACCCCGTCAGTCGTCACCATTCGGTAACGGAGGCGGTTTGACCCGCTCTGAGGCGCCTGCCGCCGATCGGGTTTATGCGCGCGACCGCCAGCGCGGCAAACAAGGCCTGGCGCACGCGCCCATCTTCGTAGCAGGCTCTCAATCGTGATGACGCTGCGCCACCGCGCCACTCGATGTCATAATGGCTTACGCCATGGCGAATCCCACCCGAGATCAGCGCTCCGTACCTGTTGACCCTTTGGTACGCGTCGCAGGGCCGCCCGAACTGACGATCCCCGATCGGCCTGATTTTGGCCAGCCGCCGCCTGAAGCCAGCGAGTTCGGAGATTCCGATAGTATATCGCTCAGTCTCAATGACTTGTTCCTCACCCGGTTCGAAAGCGCGCCGCGTGACACTACCGTCAGTCGCGATACTCACCGAAAAGTCAGGGCAAAGTCCCAGGCAGAGATTGTGGATTGTGCGAATGCGAACGGTGATCGTGTCTGAAGGCACCGGTGCCCGCGCCAATGCCGCCGTCGAACATATCAACGACGCCATCACCGCCAGGACCCAAATGCGCATCATATTGTCTCCATGACCACCACCAAGACTGGCGCGTTCTCCTTGTCGCGTCTAGGTGGCAGGGCCCAGTTCCAGGAGATTCCAGAATGCGCCCATCCGGCCGCACCCCCGATCAGATGCGCACGATCACGATCGAGCCGCGCTTCACCCGCCATGCCGAAGGTTCCGTGCTGATCGGCTTCGGCGATACCAAGGTGCTGGTGACCGCCTCGGTCGAGGAGAAGGTGCCTCCCTTCCTGCGCGGCAAGGGCGAGGGCTGGGTCACCGCCGAATATGGCATGCTGCCCCGCGCCACGCATACGCGCGGCCAGCGCGAGGCGGCCAAGGGCAAGCAGTCGGGCCGTACCCAGGAAATCCAGCGGCTGATCGGCCGCAGCCTTCGCGCCGTCACCGACATGAAGCTGCTCGGCGAACGCCAGATCGTGCTCGATTGCGACGTGATCCAGGCCGATGGCGGCACCCGCACCGCCTCGATCTCGGGCGCGTGGGTCGCGCTGCGGCTCGCGATCGACGGGCTGCTCGCCTCGGGCAAGCTGACGGTCGATCCGCTGAGCCAGAAGGTCGCGGCAATCTCCTGCGGCATCTATAACGGCACGCCGGTGCTCGACCTCGACTATGACGAGGATTCGAACGCCGACGCCGACGCGAACTTCGTGCTGCTCGAGAACGGCAACATCGCCGAGGCGCAGGCCACCGCCGAGGGCGCGACCTATGACGAGGAAGCGCTGCTCCGCCTGCTCCGCCTCGCCCGCATCGGCTGCGCGGACATCTTCGCGGCGCAGGCCCGGGCGGTCGCGAAATGACCGACGAGGTCCAGCCCCAGGCGATCCGCAAGCTTGTCCCCGGCAAGCTCGTCATCGCCAGCCACAACCCCGGCAAGGTGCGCGAAATCCTTGAGATGCTCGGCCCATACGGGATCGAGCCGGTGTCGGCCGCGGCGCTGGACCTGCCCGAGCCGGAGGAAACCGGCACCACCTTTCTCGCCAATGCCGAGTTGAAGGCGCTGCAAGCCGCAGACCTGACCGGCCTGCCGGCGCTGGCCGACGACAGCGGCCTGTGCGTCGATGCGCTGAACGGCGATCCGGGGATCTTCTCCGCGCGCTGGGCTGGCGAAGGCAAGGACTTCAAGGTTGCGATGCAGCGCGTCAACGACGCACTTGAGGCGGCCGGCCCCGACGCCAGCCGCGACGCGCATTTCATGTGCGTGCTCGCGCTCGCCTGGCCTGACGGGCATGTCGAGTGGTTCGAGGGGCGGGTCGATGGGAGCCTGACATGGCCACCGCGCGGGACCGGCGGGTTCGGGTACAACCCGATCTTCGTGCCCGAGGGCAGCGACCAGACCTTCGCCGAGATGCCTGATGCGAAGAAAGCGATCAGCCATCGTGCGCGGGCATTCGACGCGATGATGGCGGCGGTGCTTTAAAATTCCCTCTCCCAACGGGAGAGGGAGGGAGCAGCGAAGCTGCGGGAGGGTGAGGGTGATGCGCGCCTTGGCAACTGACGTCGCCCTCACCCTTCCCACGCCTTCGGCGCGGGCCCCTTCCCTCTCCCGCCGGGAGAGGGATTTCAGGTCGGCATCTGGCCGACGACGTTACCCGGTGGCGTGTAGCGGCAAACCAGATAATCGTCCTTCGCATTGCTCGCCGTCGCGCAGCCGAATTCCGTGGTGCCGCGCCAGATGATCTGGGTGTAGTGCGCGGCGTCCTCCCAGCGGCCGGTGGTGCTGAAATCCGGCGTCACCCCGCGACGGTAATAGCGGCGTTCGTCGACCCAGTGGCTCGCCATTTCCTCGTAACGATAGGCTCCACGGGTTCCGGTCCACAGATTCTCGCCCTGGCGCCCGGGACCCATGGGTTGTTCCGCATGCTCGAACTTACCGGTACGCGCCATCGTGCGGGCGTACCGCTCGGCATCGGCCGCCAAGGCCGGGTTCCACGCCAGCGCCGGCACGCCCGCCGCCGCGCGGGCGCTGTCATGCGCCTCGATCATTGCCTGACGCAGCAGCGCCTGTCCACGCGGCGCCACGCCGGAGAAGCTGCGTTCCTCGACCACGCGCTGCGGCGGGGCGGCGGCGGAACAGCCCGTCGCGAGCAACGCCAATGTCATCAGCAGAAACCGCATCTTCCCTCGCCTCGTTCGCGGCATCATATGGGGGGCGCATGAACGATCCCCAAACGCCGCCGCTCGCACTCTATGTCCATTGGCCGTTCTGCGTGTCGAAATGCCCCTATTGCGACTTCAACAGCCATGTCCGCGCCGAGGTTGACCAGGCCGCGTGGCGCGCCGCGCTGCTCGCCGACCTGCGCCATGAGGCCGAGCAATTGCCGGGCCGGACACTCGGTTCGATCTTCTTCGGCGGCGGCACCCCGTCGCTGATGCCCCCCGAAACGGTCGCGGTGGTGATCGAGACGGCGGAACGGGCCTGGGGCTTCGCTCCGGACATCGAGATCACGCTTGAGGCCAACCCCTCCTCGGTCGAGGCCGCGCGCTTCGCCGATATCGCCGCGGCGGGGGTGAACCGCGTGTCGCTCGGCCTCCAGGCGCTCGATGACGACGCGCTGAAGTTCCTCGGCCGCGCGCACGACCAGACCGAAGGACTGGCCGCGCTCGACACCGCGCAGCGTGCCTTCTCCCGGGTGAGTTTCGACCTGATCTATGCGCGGCCCGACCAAAGACTGGCCGACTGGGAGGCTGAACTCACCCGGGCGATCGGCTTCGGCACCGAACATCTGTCTCTCTACCAACTCACCATCGAGCCCGGCACGCGCTTCGCGACCGAAGCGGCGGCGGGGCGGATCGTCATTCCCGACGGGGACAGCGCTGCCGACCTGTTCGAGGCGACGCGCGCCATCACCGCGTCGGCCGGCATCCCGGCCTATGAGATCTCCAACCATGCCCGGGTGGGCGCGGAGAGCCGGCACAACCTGACCTATTGGCGTTACAGCGACTATGCCGGGATCGGGCCCGGTGCCCATGGCCGGCGCGGCGGGCTCGCCACGGTGCGCCGCAAGAAACCCGAGAACTGGATGAGCGCGATCGAGCGCAACCAGCACGGCACCGAAAGCGAGGAACCGCTCGCCCCGCATACCCGCGCGACCGAGGCCCTGCTGATGGGCTTGCGGCTGCGCGAAGGCGTCGACCTGGCCCGGATCGCGAGGCTGGGGGAGACGAGCGTCGATGCCCTGATCTACTGGCCCGCCGCGACCCTGCTCGAAGATCAAGGACTATTGCTGCGGGAAGGCGATCACCTGACCGTAACCGAGGCGGGCATGCTGCTGCTCGATGCGATCCTGCCCGAGATCGTCAACGACGCAGCCTGATTTTCCAACAACAGCGCCGTTTCAGCGAGTCCGATTTTTCTTTCCGCTGTTATGTTGGATTTCAGCGGCGAATTATCGCAGCATTCTCAACGGCGTAAGCACCGGTTTCCCTGTTACCGGATAACAGCGGAAAAAGGCCGGAATTTTCCGCTGCTCGTACCGGTTTTACCCCGCCCCGCCACAGGCATCCAGTCTATTTGACAGGGGCGCCGGGAACACGCCGTACCTATCCCCTCAAGGCATGTATTCTTTTTCTTCCCCGGCGAAAGCCGGGGAAGCTGACATATTCGAAGGATATCGTTGCCGAGCAAGGCTGGGGTAACGATGGCATTCCATTCGGCACGTGCGTTTCGTGCCCCGTCAACCGTCTGTCATTTCATCAACCGAGAGAAAGAACGGACCCGCACGCACGGCGCGCGGGTCCGTTCCATGCTGCACCGCCCGGCGGGCGGGTTGAATCAGAAGCCGGTCGGCGCAGGCGAAACCACCACGGTCGTCCCGCCACGAATCTCCTGCACCTCGAGCGCGCGCTCGGCGACGCTGTCGCGGCCGAAGCGGAACGGGCCATCGATCCCCGCGAATCCGCCCGCATCGCGCAGGCGCGCCTCGGGGAACGGGCTGCCGACCGGCCAGTCGCGCGCGATCCGCACCGTCAGCAGCACCGCGTCATAGCCAAGGCTCGACAGGCGATATGGCCCTGCCCCGAAGCGCGCGCGGTATTTGCTGGCATATTGGCGGTAGAGATTGTCCGATACGCTGGCGAACCAGGCACCGTTCAGTGTCGGCCGGGTTCCGATCGAGGTTTCCAGATTCCACTGGTCGGTGCCGAGAATATGGGCGGCGGCACCACCATTCTTGCGGATCAGCGGCGCGGCGGTGGCGGCGGTCGCCCCGCTGTCAGCGATCAGCACAGCGCCGAACGGCGCATTCTGCGCCATGCGCGTGATCGCCGAGGTGATCGATCCGGGGGCGCGATCATAGGTCTGCAGCGAGCGTACCTGCCCGCCCGCGCTCTCGACCGAACGCAGGAACGCGGTGGACGCGCGCTCGCCATAGGTGCCGTTGGGGACGAGCCCGGCGAAATCGGTGACGCCGCGACCCTTGGCATAGTCGACCACGCGCTCGATCGCCTGGGCGGGGGCATAGCCCATCAGATAAGCACCGTTCCCGGCCGCGGTCACGTCGTTGGAGAAGCTGATGACCGGAACGCCCGCGCGCCGTGCGATCGGCGTCACCACCCGGACATCCTCACCCAGCAGCGGTCCGAGGATCAGCCGATTGCCTTCGGCCAGGGCACGCTGCGCGGCGGCAGCGGCACCGCCATTGGTGTCGTAGGTGGTGATCCGCACCTTTTCGTTCCTGCTGTCGAGCAGGGCCAGTTGGGTCGCGTTGGCGAGGCTCTGGCCGACCCCGGCGTTAGTGCCGGTCAGCGGCACCAGCAGCGCCACGCGATGACGCGCGACATCGACCGGGATACCGGGCTGGACCTGTCCATTATCCTGCACCGGGCGAGGCGGCGGCGGTGCCACGGGACCGGGACCGCGTGGAACGACGGCTTGACAGCCGCTCAGGATCAGCGCCCCGGCAATGATTGCTGCACGAAGAAGCTTCGCTCCCCGTTGCGGTATCGATAGGGCCTCTGTCATGACTGCTCCAATGAACGCCGAACTTGCGCCCGGTCTCTATATCGTTGCCACCCCGATCGGCAATCTTGGCGATCTGAGCCCGCGCGCCGCGCATATACTCTCGAACGCCGCCGTAGTTGCGGTAGAAGACTCGCGTGTGACGGCGGGTCTGTTGCGTCATATCGGCGTCAAACGGCCAATGACACCCTATCATGATCACAATGCGGAGCATGTCCGGCCCGGCCTGATCGCGCGGATGGGCAGCGAGGCGGTCGCCCTGGTATCCGACGCGGGGACACCGCTGATCTCCGATCCCGGCTACAAGCTGGTGCGCGATGCGCGGGCGGCGGGGCATCTGGTGGTGACGATCCCCGGGCCGTGCGCCGCGATCGCCGCGCTGACACTGGCTGGGTTGCCCACCGACCGGTTCCTCTATTGCGGCTTCCTGCCGCCCAAGGCGCAGGCGCGCGCTGCGGCGATCGCCGAGATCGGATCGGTGCGGGCGACGCTGGTGCTGTACGAATCGGGCCCGCGCCTCGGCGCCACGCTCGCCGCGCTGGCGGAAGGGCTTGGCGACCGCGAGGCGGCGGTGACGCGGGAGATCACCAAGAAGTTCGAGGAAGCGGTGACGGGCACGCTGTCGTCGCTCGCCGCACGCTATGCCGATGCGCCGCCCAGGGGCGAGATCGTGATCGTGGTCGCCCCGCCGGGCGAGCCGGAGGCGGCGAGCGTGGACGATGCGGAGGCCGCGCTGACCGAGGCGTTGACCCGCTTGCCGATGGCGAAGGCGGTGAGCGAGGTGGCGAAGAAGCTCGGGGTGGATCGCAAGGAGCTTTATGCCCGGGCGCTCGAGATGAAGGGGTGATGGCCCCTCTTTCTTCAGCCCCTCCCTTTCAGGGTAAGGGGTGGGGCAGCGGCGGACGGGGCTCGATGCGCCGTTCGGTGCCACGACCAAGCGCCACCCTGTGACGAAACCGGAATCCCCCACCCCAACCCCTCCCCTGAAGGGGAGGGGCTTTAGAGACCGCCGTATCGCCGAAGCTTCGGGCCGTCGCGGCGAAAGGCTGGCCGGCTGGTGGCTCCGGCTCAAGGGCTGGCGGATCCTCGACCGGCGCGTGCGCACCCCGGCCGGCGAGGTCGATCTGGTTGCCCGGCGCGGCAACCTCATCGCCTTTGTCGAGGTAAAGATGCGCAAAACCTCCGCCGACCTCGATTTCGCGATCGACGAACGCCGCCTGTCGCGCGTAGCGGCGGCGGCGGAGTATCTGATGGCGCGCTATGCTGGGCCGGGCGACGATATCCGCGTCGACGTCATCCTGCTCGCGCCCGGCACACGGCCGCGTCACATCGAGAATGCGTGGATCGGGTGACTTCCGCGCGACGCCACCCTACATCGCCGCCTCCAGGGAACGAACAAGAGGTCCATCGATGCTCACCGTCGCCGTCCAGATGGACCCGCTCGATTCAATCAATATCGCGGGCGATTCGACCTTTGCGCTGATGCTGTCGGCGCAGGCGCGCGGTCACAGCCTGTTCCATTACACCGCCGAAGACCTGAACTATTCGGACGGACGGGTCTGGACCAGGGCGCATCCGGTGACGGTGCGGCGTGTCGCGGGCGACCATTTCACGTTCGGCGAGCCGGTCAGCCTCGATCTCGGCAAGCAGGCTGATGTCGTGCTGATGCGGCAGGACCCGCCCTTCGACCTTGGCTATATCACCGCGACCCATCTGCTCGAGCGGATCGCGCACGAGACATTGGTGGTGAACGACCCGGCCAATGTCCGCAACGCGCCGGAAAAGATGTTCGTGCTGGATTATGCGCGCTTCATGCCGCCGACGCTGGTGACGCGCTCACTCGATGAGGCACGCGCCTTCCTCGCCGTTCACGGCGAGATCGTGGTCAAGCCGCTACACGGCAATGGCGGCAAGGCGATCTTCAAGGTGGGCAGCGACGGCGCCAACCTCTCCGCGCTGATCGAGGTGTTCAACATCGCGTATCGCGAGCCGCACATGATCCAGGCGTTCCTTCCCGACGTGGCCAAGGGCGACAAGCGAATCGTGCTGGTCGACGGCGAAGTCGCGGGTGCGATCAACCGCGTGCCGGGGGCCGGCGAGATAAGGTCCAACCTCGCGGTAGGCGGATCGGCCGAGAAGACCGTGCTGACGCCCGAGGAGCAGGAGATCTGCGCGGTGCTCGGGCCGGAACTGAAGAAGCGCGAGCTGCTGTTCGTCGGCATCGACGTGATCGGCGGCAAGTGGCTGACCGAGATCAACGTCACCTCGCCCACCGGGATCGTCGCGATCGAGCGGTTCGACGGGACCGATGTGGCTGGCCTGATCTGGGAGGCGATCGAGGCGAAGGTCGGGCGTGCGTAGGGCTCCCCTCCGGTAGACGAGAAGGGGATCCTTGACCGAGTTCATCATCAACCTGACCGCCTGGGGCGGTTATTTCGGCATCTTCCTGCTGATGGTGCTTGAGAATGTCTTCCCGCCGATCCCGTCCGAGGTGATCATGGGGCTGGGCGGCATGGCGGTCGCGCGCGGGCAGATGGATATCCTGCCGCTGCTGGTGGCGGGCACCGCCGGCACCGTTCTGGGCAATTACTTCTGGTACGCGATCGGCCGGCGCTTCGGTTATCTCGGCCTGAGGCCCTGGGTCGAGCGCCATGGCCGCTGGCTGACGGTCGACTGGCATGATGTCGAGCGGCTCCACGCCTTCTTCAAGCGGCATGGCGAGTGGATCGTGTTCGTGTTCCGCTTCATGCCGACCTTCCGCACCATGGTGTCGCTGCCCGCCGGCATGACGTGCATGCCGCGCTGGCGCTTCCTGCTGTGGACGGCCGCGGGAAGCGCGATCTGGAATGCCTTCCTGACCTGGGGCGGCTATTATCTCGGCGCCAATTTCCGCGAGTTGGACCGGTTCATCGGGCCTGCGGCGGTAGCGTGCATGGCTGGCGTGGTGCTGTTCTACCTGTGGCGCGTGTGGACCTGGAAGCCGCGCCGCTAGCGAGCAATCCCGGACTGGTACCCCGGGAAAGAAGACAAAACCGATTGCTTGAAAATATCGGCGACGGACCCTGTCGCGCTATCATCGCAATAAATCAGCGTGATAAAGCACATCGCGAATCAAACGCCGATCGATGGGGGGATCATGATGATCTGGATACTAGGATTGCTTGCCACTCAAGCTCTCCCACTCGAGCCGGTTGGACCGTGGGAGGTTTCAACAAATCGGGTCGGGTGCCAGATAGTCAGAGTATATGGATCAGACAAACCTGTTCAAATTGGAATTAAAGCGAAGCTGACAGACAAGGCGCGATCTGTTTTAGTCACCGGGCCGAAAACCTTTCTGCCGGACGGCAAAGGGAATATCGGAGTCACCTTGGATGGCAAGGAATCCCTGCAGATCAACTATGGATCCTTCGACGTCAGGGATAATCGCCTAAGGCAGCTCGAGCTCTTTCCCAGCGAAGCAGAATTTCTTCGGTTGGCAAGCTCTACATCCATAACTTTCGGCGAGCGTTTCCCGCCCATTCACGCTGGTGGAATTGAGGCGGCGTTAAGAGCGCTTGATACATGCACGACTGACTTGCTTAAGTCCTGGGGTGTCGATCCGGCATTATATGTCGGAGACAAAATGGCGAGCTTTACGGGTAACCCCGGCGAATGGTTCTCCTATGAAGATTATCCCAGAGAGGCGCTGGCCAAAGGTATTTCGGGGCGGGTTACCTTGCTTCTGAAGACGAAACCGGACGGAAGCGTCGACGACTGCAAGGCCGTGGTAAGCGACGATTCAAGCCTGAATGTAGGATCGTGTGCGTTGGCCAAGAATATCCAGTTCAAGCCGCCTTTGGACGCTGCGGGTAAGGCGATGGCAAGCTATGCAGTGCTTCCGATTATCTGGGCCATGCCTAACCGATAGCCGCGTTTCGTACGAGCCGCATGATGCTTCTGGTTTCTCCGGGTTTTCGCCGCGCGCGATCAGGCGAGCCTGAGATATGCGTGCTGGATCTGCTGTTCGACTAAGCCCGTGGATGCGCGTTGCGGTAGACATCAAGCAAATGCGCCGCATCGACCGCGGTATAGATCTGGGTCGAACTCAGGCTGGCATGGCCGAGCAGTTCCTGCAGCGCGCGCAGATCCGCCCCGCGCCCAAGCAGATGAGTCGCGAAACTGTGGCGCAGCGCATGCGGCGTGGTCCGCTCGGACAGCCCCAGCCGGGTCCGCGCCGCCTGGACCGACCGACGGATGATCCCCGGCGCGAGCGGACCGCCCTTGGCGCCCCGGAACAGCGCCGCATCGCGCGCGATCGGCCAGGGACAGACCCCGACATAGGTCTCGATCGCCTCGCGCACCTGCGGCAGCAGCGGCACGATCCGCGTCTTGGCGCGCTTGCCGGTGACGCTGAGCGTCGGGCCGAGCGGAAGCGCGGCACCGGTCAGCCCGGTCGCCTCGCCGATGCGCAGTCCCGCACCGTAGAGCAGCATCAGCACCGCCCAGTCGCGTGCGCCGATCCACGGCTCGGCCGCATTCTCCTCGACATCCTCGGCCAGCGCGACCGCCTCGTCCGGAGAGACGGGGCGCGGCACGCCCTTCTTGACGCGCGGGCCCTTGAGCCGCGGCGTCTCGCCGCCGGCAAAGGCGAGGAAGCCGCGAACCGCCGACAATTCCCGCGCGGCCGAGGCATTGCCCAGCCCCTCGCCGCGCCGTTGCGCCAGATAGGCGCGCAGGTCAGCCGCGCTGACCTTGCCCAGCGCGGCACGATCGACCGGGCCGCCCCAATGACCTGCCAGGAAGTGCAGCAGCCGGTTGGCCGTCGCCTCATAGGCGCGGATCGTATGCACCGATCGCCGCCGGTCGCGGCGGAGATGATCGGCGAATTCGGGGACGAGACCGGACATCGCCTGTCCATACCGCCAAAACCCCCGCATGCGGAAGCTTTGCGCGAGGCCGCCAAGCCGCCATATGGACCCCGTGTCCCGCGCCCGCGTCCTTGTCATGAATTCAGCGCTCGGCCCGCTCGATTACCGAATCCCGCACGGGATGGCGGTCGAGCCGGGGTCGATCGTCGTCGCGCCACTTGGCCCGCGCCAGTTGATCGGCGTGGTCTGGGAGCCGGAGCATATGCCGTCCGACGCCGAGGTCGGGGACAACCGGCTGCGCAACCTGGTCGGCGTGCTGCCCGCGCCACCGCTTGGCGCACCCCTGCGCCGACTGATCGAGTGGACCGCCAATTATTATCTCGCCCCGCCCGCCTCGGTGGCGCGCATGGCGCTTGCCTCCACTTCGGCCCTCGAAGGCGGACGGACGGTTCTGGAATATCGCGCGACCGGAGAAATACCCGACCGGCTGACCCCGCAACGCCAGCAGGCGCTTGAGCGGATCGGCGAGCGTCAGGGGCTGATCCGCGAGCTGGCGCTGGCCGCCGACGTGTCCGATGCGGTGATCCGGGGGCTGGTGAAGACCGGGGCGCTGGAGGCGGTCGAGGTCGATATCGACAGCCCGTTCCCGGTGCCCGATCCGGAGCATGGCGTGCCCGCCCTGTCGCCGGACCAGCGCGCCGCGGCGCAGGCGCTGGTCGCCAATGTCGAGGCGAAGGCGTTCCAACCGACGCTGCTCGACGGCGTCACCGGATCGGGCAAGACCGAGGTCTATTTCGAGGCGGTCGCCGCCGCGATCCGGGCCGGGCGGCAAACGTTGGTGCTGCTGCCCGAGATCGCGCTGACCGAGCCGTTCCTGCAGCGCTTCGCCGCGCGCTTCGGCGTCACGCCGGTCGCCTGGCATTCCGGCCTTCGCCAGTCGCAGCGCCGCCGCGCGTGGCGAGCGATCGCCAGCGGACAGGCGCTGGTGACGGTGGGCGCCAGATCCTCGCTGTTCCTGCCCTATGCCAATCTCGGCCTGATCGTGGTCGACGAGGCGCACGAGACGAGCTTCAAGCAGGAAGAGGGCGTGCATTATCACGCCCGCGACGTGGCCGTGATGCGCGGGCTGTTCGAAAAATGCCCGGTGATTCTCGCTTCCGCCACGCCCGCGATCGAGACGCGCCAGCAAGTGGCACTCGGCCGCTATGCAGAGCTGAAGCTGCCGGGCCGCTGGGGCGCCGCCGAAATGCCGGCGATCGAGGCGATCGACCTGATCGCCAATCCGCCCGAGCGCGGGCGCTGGATCGCGTCAGCGATCGTCAAGGGAATCGAGGAACGGCTCGAGCGGGGCGAGCAGTCGCTGCTGTTCCTCAACCGGCGCGGCTATGCGCCGCTGACCCTGTGCCGGACCTGCGGGCACCGTTTCCAATGCCCCAATTGCACCGCCTGGATGGTCGAGCACCGGCTGGTCAGCCGGCTCGCCTGCCACCATTGCGGCCATGTCGAGCCGGTGCCGCGCGCCTGCCCGGAATGCGGCAACGAGGATACGCTGGTCGCGGTCGGCCCTGGCGTGGAACGAATCGCCGATGAGGTGCGGGCGCTGTTCCCGGCGGCGAAGACCGCCATTGTCACCTCCGACACGATCTGGTCGCCGGCGAAAGCAGCCGAATTCGTCCACCGCATGGAGGCTGGCGATATCGACATCGTGGTCGGCACGCAGCTCGTCACCAAGGGTTATCATTTCCCGAACCTGACGCTGGTCGGCGTGATCGATGCCGATCTGGGGCTAGCCGGCGGCGACCTGCGCGCGTCGGAGCGGACCTTCCAGCAGATCATGCAGGTATCCGGCCGGGCCGGGCGCGGCGAGAAGCCGGGGCATGTCTATATCCAGACTCACAGCCCCGATGCGCAGGTGATGCGCGCGCTGGTGACGGGCGATGCCGAGGCCTTCTACGACGCCGAGACCGAATCGCGCCGCGACGCGGGCGCCCCGCCCTTCGGCCGCTTCGCCGGCATCGTGGTGTCGAGCGAGGACCAGGCGGCGGCGCAGGAAATCGCGACGCTGATCGGCCGCACCGCGCCGAGGCTCGAGGCGATGGAGGTCTATGGGCCCGCCCCCGCCCCGCTGGCGATGCTGAGGGGACGCCACCGCTTCCGCCTGCTGATCCATGCCCGGCGCGCGCTCGACGTGCAGGACGTGATCCGCGACTGGCTTGGCAAGCTCGACTGGCCGTCCAAGGTGCGGGTCGTGGTCGACGTCGATCCGTACAGCTTCCTCTAGCTGGTGACCGGCGCTGCCCGGTGGGTCGGGCCGAGGGCCGGTTTTTGCGGATAGCGTCGCTCCGGCGCATATTCTCTCTGTCTTCCGCGCGGTCTTCCTGTCAGAATCCGGGCATGCCCAACGCCCCGCTTCCTCGCTCTTTCCGCTACCTGTTCGCGAGCCTTCTTCTTGCCCTGACCGTGCTTGCCGCACCGGCCCGCGCCGACGACATCTCAGCCACCGGGCGCGGGGTGGTGCGCATCGTCACGGTCGCGGTGGTCGACGACCAAGTGGTCGGATTCGGCCATGGCAGCGGCTTTGCCGTCGCGCCCAACCGGATCGTGACCAACGCGCATGTCGTCGACCTCGCCAAGCGCTATCCCGACAATGTCGTGATCGGCGTGGTGCCGTCCGAAGGCGCCAAGAGCTATGAGGGCAAGGTCATCGCGATCGACGCGGCGCGCGACCTGGCGCTGATCGAATTCACCGGCACGCGGCTGCCGACGGTCGCGCTCTATACCGGGCCGGTCGACGAGGGCGCGCCGGTCACGGCGCTCGGCTATCCCGGCAATGTCGATCTCGCGACCGCGCGCTCGGCGGTCGACTATATCCATCCGCTGTCGCCGATCAGGTCCGAAGGCGTATTCTCCGGGCGGCGGACGATGTCGGGCGTCGACGTGCTGCTCCACACCGCCAACATCGCGCGGGGCAATTCGGGCGGGCCGCTGCTCGATCCGTGCGGGCGGGTGATCGGGGTGAACTCCTCCTTCGCCAAGGGCGAGGAAGGCGATGCCAGTTTCGGCTTCGCCATCGCCGATTCCGAGCTCGCGACCTTCCTGCGCAACGCGAAGCAGGAATATCCGGCTGTCGGCACGCCCTGCACCAGCATCCTCGACCGGGTGAAACAGGACAGCGAGGCCGATGCGCGGGCGAGCGCCGCGGCGGAGGCGGCAAAGCGCGACGCCGCGGCAACGGCCGCCGCCGCCCGCGCGCAGGCGCTGGACAATGCACGCATCGCGGCCGAGCGGAACCGGGAGAACATCATGGCGCTCGCCGCGGTGCTGCTGGTGGCGGGGGCGCTGGCCATCGGCGGCGGCGGGCTGCTCGAAGTGCGCCGGCAGCGGCGCGAGGCGATCTGGGCGGCTTCGGCCGGGGGCGTGCTGATGGTCGCGGCGGCCGTCACCTTCTTCCTGCGGCCGAGCGGCGAGGTGACGCTTCCGCCCGAAACCGCGCCGACCCAGGCCCCGGCGGTGTCCTCGACCGCGGCGCTCGGCAAGATGGTGTGCACCGTGGTGCCGGATCGCAGCCGGGTCGTCTCTTCCTCCACCGAGGACCTGACGATCGACTGGGGCACAGCAGGCTGCATGAACGGGCGCACCCAATATGCCGAGAATGGCAGCAAATGGGACCGGATCCTGGTGCCGACCGAGGACCAGACGGTGTCGGTGCTTCAGTTCGATCCGGCGACGCGGACCTATTCGAACCAGCGTTATTTCCTGACGGCCGCGCAGATGGAGGCGCTGCGCAACATCAGGACTCAGGTGACGATCAAGACCTGCACGCCCGACGAGGCGGGACGCGCCAATCTCGCGACTCAGCAGAGCGCGATCCGCACCCTGCTGCCGCCCTATCCCAACGAGAAGATCGTCTATTCCTGCAAATCGGCTGGCTGAGCGTTACGCCCCGCGCGACCAGAAGGGCCTGACGAACCGGTCGCGGCGATGGGCCACGACCAGCAGCGCGATGCCGAAGGCAGTGCAGACGATGACCGCCGGAAGCGACGCCTCCGCGCCGAAGGAACCGCCGGTCAGCAGGTCGGGACCGCTGGTCTGCGGGATGAGCAGGCCGTCCTGCCGGAAGCCCGATACCGCGATCCCATAGATCCCGCCCTGCGACAGGTTCCACGCCGCATGCAGCCCGATCGCAGCCCATAGCCGGCGCGTCACCATGTAGAGCGCGGCGAGCATCACCCCCGCCTCGAGCGCGATGGCCGAACCGGCCAGCAGCGATGCATTGGGGTTTTTGAGGTGCAGCGCGCCGAACAACGCCGCGGACAGGATCAGGGCGATCCAGCTCCCAAGCCAGGATTCGACCAGCCGGAAGAAGATGCCGCGCAGCATGATCTCCTCGGTAACGCCCGAGGTGATCGAGATGGCGAGCACCGGCAGCAGCACGGCCGCGGGATGTTGACCGATCACCCGATAGCCGCCGAACGCAGCGATGATGCCGATGACGACCGAGAAGAGAAGCAGCCCGCCGAGCAGGCCCGCGCCGAGTTCCTTCGCCCAGCCAGCCAATTCGAATTCGGCGACGGTCGGCCGGCGTTCGACGAAGCGCGCGAATACATAATAGAAGACGACGAAGATCGCGGCGACCAGGATGGCGATCAACAGGGTGGACCAGTCGTTGTCGGGGTGGCGCAGAAGGTGCCGCACATAGCTTGAGGTCGTGAGCGCCCCGACCATGAACACGACCCCGATGACCAGCAGCACCGGCGGGAAGTGCACGATTCGCCACGTCTGGCTATTCGGCGGCGTGACCGGCTTGATCGGATTCATGGCTATCCCCTCGTCTGACGGGGGAATCTAGCCGGCATCATCGGACGACGCAAAATCAGGCGCGGTCGATCCTCGCCGCGAAACAGCCGGGCTTCGCATTGTGCGCGTGCAGGTACGCCACCGCCGGATCGGCGAAGAAACGGTCGATCAGAACGCTCAGGTCGCGACCCTCGGTGAGGTCCGCAACGGTCATCATGCCCCCCGCATCATAGGCGCGGACCGACAGGGTCCGGGTCGCGAGCTGTTCGGGCACCTCGTTCTCGAACCGCGCCGCTACGGTCATCCCCTCGCGCACGAAGATGGCGTGACGCTGACGATAGGGGGAGTCGACCGGGAGATGCTCGTAGTTGAGCAGCAGCACATGCTCCCCCGGCGCCGCATCCTCGAGCGAGATGCGGCAGGGAAAGCCCGGCCGCCCGGTGACGGCCATGCGGACCACGCCGAGGCCGGCCAGCGCGGCGGTGTCGAAGCCGTAAAGCGGCACGAACGGCGCCGGATCAAGGCCGGTAATGGCAAAGCCGCTCACGCCACGCCCTCCCGCTTGAGCAGCACGACCTTGCGATCCAGCCCATAGGCATAGCCGCCGAGCGTGCCGTCGCTGCGCTGGGCGCGGTGACAGGGAATGACCACCGCCACCTGGTTCTGGCCGCACGCGGTGCCCGCCGCCCGCACTGCCCCGGGGCTGCCGGCGATCGCGGCAAGCTCGCTGTAGCTGCGCGTCTCGCCCGCCGGAATGGCGCGGAGCGCCTGCCACACTGCTTCCTGGAAAGCCGTGCCCTGCACGTCCAGCGGCAGATCATGATGACGCTCCGGGGATTCGACGCTTGCCACCACCCGGGCGGCAAGGTCGGCGAGTGCAGCGCCGCCGGGTACGATCTCGGCCTTGGGAAAACGCAGCTTCAGCGCCTCCTCGCCTTCGTCGAACGACACGCGGCACAACCCCTTGTCTGTCGCCGCGACCAGCATCGGGCCGAGGCTGGTATCGGCGACGGTCCAGCGGATCGTCACGCCTGCCCCGCCCTTGCGCCACGCGCTCGGCGTCATGCCAAGCCGTCTCGCACCACCTTCATAGAAACGGCTGGGGGCCGAATAGCCAGCTTCGTAAATCGCCTGGGTGACGGTATCTTCCTCGATCAATGCCCTGGCCGCGCGCTGGGCCTTAAGGCCGCGAGCATAGGCGGCTGGCGTCACGCCGGTCGCGCGCTTGAACAGGCGGTGGAAATGGTGCGGAGCATAGCCGACCCGGGCAGCGAGTTCCTCAAGCCCCATGCCGTCCTCGTCCGCCTCGATCAACGCGACCGCCTCGGCCACCGCGATGCGGTCACGGCCGACCTCGTCGGGCTTGCAGCGCAGGCAGGCACGGAATCCTGCCGCCCGCGCCTCAACGCCGTCGCGGTAGAACCGGACATTCTCCCGCTTCGGATGCCGCGCCGGGCAGCTCGGCTTGCAATAGATGCCGGTCGAGGTGACCGCACCGACGAAACGCCCGTCATAGGCCCGGTCGCGGCGCTCGAAAGCGGACCAAGCGGTATCGGCGTCGATGGCTAGTTGCTGTGTCATGATGGCGATATAGGCGCCGCGGCCGGCCGCCACATCCCGAGGCTTGCGGTCAAAACGAAGGCGCCCTCTTCAGGCACCAGCGCTGAGCCACTCCAGTATCTTCGACTGCGACGTGGCCAGGAACGCCAGCTCATGCCCCGCGCCGGGGACGAGCTTGAGCATGGCCGCGGGTTGCGCCCTGGCCAGCGCCTGGCTGTTGGCGACTGAAACGACGTCATCCGCCGTGCCGTGCAGCAGCAGGATCGGGCAGGTGACGGCGGGAAGCTTCGCGAGATTGTCGTATCGATCGCGCACCAGCAATCGGGCGGGAAAGACGGAGAAATGTTCCTGCGCAACCCGGTCCAGGCTCGCGAACCCGGAAATCAGCACCAGTCCGGCGAGCCGGTGGCGCGACGCCATCTCGGTCGCGACGCCAGAGCCAAGCGAATTGCCGACGGCGACGACCCGTCCCTGCGGCACCTCTTTCGCGGCGAGCCATGCCATCGCGGCCTCTCCGTCGCGATAGAGGCCCTGCTCGTCCGGCGCCCCGGGATTGCCGCCATAGCCGCGATATTCGGGCAGCATCAGGCCATAGCCCCGAGCGGCGAGCGCGCGCGTCGCATGGACGCTCGCTTCGAGATCGCTGCCATTGCCGTGAAAGAAGAGCAAGGTCGGCAAGCCGGTCCGGGCGGGGCGATAAAAGGCGCGCAGCGTCAGGCCTTCGGCGGTCCTGATCCGGACATCCTCATATCCAGCCTCGGGCCCAGCAACGACCGTCTTCGGCGCGGGATAGAAGAAGTCGCGCTGGAACCAGAAGAGCAGCGCGAGCAGCACCAGATAGACAAGGAGTGCCACACCGCCGACCCAGAGGGCGATCTTGCCAACAGAGATCAACGGCCGCTCGCTCGAAAACGTGTGAACGATGCCTGATTGGCGACACTGATATTTTGCTGGGCCAGTTCCATCCCATCATCCTCGCCAGGCGTCGGCAGGAATGCCATCTTACCATGGAAGGGAAGGCGATCCAGGGACCCAACCCACGCCATGCACTTGATCAGCGGACGTCTCACGTTCATCATCAACCTCCCCGGGGGGCCATTATCATGCATTCGCGGAGATTGAAGATCGCTGCCCTGACGCTCACCGCATTCGGGTTGGCGGCGTCAGGCGGCTGCGAAAGCCGGGAAGCCACCGCTCGGCGAACTGCCTCGGGAATCGCGTCGGAGACAGCGAAGTTGCAGCGCGATGCGGAAACGGCGTGCCTGTGCGAGCGCCGACGCGGAGCGGCGGGAAAAGGGACATGTTGGACCAGCTTCGAAAACGCGATGGCAGCAAAGCACGCCGAAGAAACAGGAGCCTCCCTTTGCGCGCCCATTTCCACCGAATCGCGGGAATGGTCGGATAACGAGGGCCAGCATTCGGTCATCTTGCGATATTACACTGTCGGGACAAGCACGCAGATGACCCTCTGCACCGTTTCCGAAGCCAGAACCTTCGAACACGCAATGAACAATGCCTGGAGCAAAAGGTCCGAGGCTGCGGTGAAGGACGCAGAAAAGCTCGCGCGTGCAATGGTCAGTGGCCAGCAATTCACTGCCGTTCCCGGCAAGCCGACCTGCGGATAACGCCCCGGCCAATCACGCCACCCTCACGTCATCCATCAGGCGATTGATCCGGGTGCGCAGCGTTTCGACGCCGCCGGCGACTGCCTCCGCCGTGCGCGCCACATTCTCGGCGCCGCGGCGCGAGCGTTCGGCGCGCTCGTACAAAAGCTGCATGTTGGTCGCCGCGTCGGCCGTGCCGCCCTCCACCTCGGCGATGGCGGCGGCGATGCGACGGGTCATGTCGCGCTGCTGCTCCACCGCGCCGGCGACATTGGCGGCGGAGCGATCGAGATCCGCCGCGAGCGAATCGACTGACTGGATCGTCTCAAGCACGGTATCGCTCGCGTGCGAAACGGCGGCGAGACGGGATTCAATCCGGCCCGCAGCGGCCTGGGTCTGGCGCGCGAGGCCCTTCACCTCGTCCGCGACCACGGCGAAGCCGCGCCCGGCGTCGCCAGCGCGCGCCGCCTCGATCGTCGCGTTCAGCGCGAGCAGGTTGGTCTGTCCGGCAACGGCGGAGATCAGGTCGAGTACCCCGGCGATCTCGCCGACCAGCACGCCAAGCGATTCGGCATGCGCCCGGCCTTCGAGGGTGCGCGCCCGGACATGGGCAGCGCCGGTCTTCGATTCATGCGCCTCATCGCTGATTCGCTCGATCGCCTCCGCCAGTGCCGCGCCCGACTGGGCAATGGTGCGTGCGCTCGACGCGCTCTGTTCTGCCAGCGCGGCGGTCGCGAGCGCGTGATGCTCGGTCGTTCCCGCTTCGTCGGACATCGCGTTCGCCGTCTCGCGCAAGGCAGGACCGGCCGAGATGAGCTCATGAACGACCAGGCTCGCCTCGCGCTCGAACACCGCGAACAGCGCATCGAGATCAGCCGCGCGTTTCGCACGCGCCTCATGTTCAGCAACCTGGCGGCGGTGGAGCGCTTCATTGGCGCGGTGCGATTCCTCGCTCAGGCGCCGCGCATCGCCGGATCGCGTGCGCGCAAAGGCTAAGGCGCGGGCGATCTCGCCGATCTCGTCAGCGCGGTCGAGGCCGGGGATCGGCGTATCGTCGCGCTCCAGCGTGATATCGCTGGTCGCCACCGCGATCCGCGCGAGCGGCTGCTCGATCCTAAGGGTCAGCATGCGCATGCCCCACCAGCCGATCAGCGCGGCGAGCAGCGTCACGAAGGCGACCATGAGATACGCCGTCGCGAACCCCCGTTCGAGCGTCGCCCGCTCGCGCGCGGCATCAGTGCGCAGATCGTCGACCAGGCCGTTACTGGCGACGGTCAGCGGATCGATCGCCGCATAGAGCGCGCCGCTGACGAAGAAATCGAGCTGATCGAGGTGACGGCCGCGCAGCAGATCCAGCAACCGCTCGATCGCCGCATCGGCGCCGCGGCGTGCATCGGAAACCTGCGCGATGGCGATACTGCGCCGTTGATCGGGCGCGTGGCTGGCGAAGGACTGCCAACTCGTTCGAATGGTGGCGCGCGCAGCCTCGATCACGCTGATCGCGCTTTCCGGCGAGAGATTGCCGCTCTGCACTTTCTGCGCGGTGAGCAGGGCAGTGATATAGCTGTCGTTAACCCGTTGAAGCTCGCCGATCGGATAAAGCCGGTCGAGCACCAGCGAGCGAACGCCGTGACTGGTGCTGAGCGTCGTGCCGATCAGCGCGACGGCGAGCAGCGCCTGGATGCCGAGCAGGCTCCAGACGATACGGCGAAGCTGGGAGCGGATGCTGCCACCACCCGGCCCTCGCCGCGCGATGCGGTGTTTAAAAGCCGAAAGGGCGGCGGCGATATCTGGGCGAGGCATGGCCGGGCTATGAGGACCAAGACGCAAACGCGTGGTTAACCGATTGTTACGGTTATATGAAATCGGAAAAGAAACATCGGCGGAACGTGGTTGCGAGCCCGGCTTGCGCACGCCTCTACCCATCTGCACAATCCATACGCTGCAGCGATGGCCTGCGGACGGGGGAAAACGTCAAAATGCGGAAAGTCCTGATCTGGGGCGCTCTGATCGCTATTGTCCTCCTGACGGCCATTACCTGGTACGGGACCGCAGGCTGGTTCGAGCGCAGGGCACTTCGTAAACAGGCGGTTGCATCCTGTTTATGCGAACGACGCGCGGGCTCGAACGGTAAGCAGGCATGCTGGTCAGCGTTCGAAAAGGCGATCGCGCCAAAACATGCAAAGAGTACGGCCGGCAACAAGACGTTCTGCGGCTTCGTATCCCCGGGCTATCGCTTCTGGAAGGAAGGCGACGCCGACTATGAGGTGATCACGCACTATCGTGCCGCCGGTCCGAACGGGAAAATCGTGACGCTGTGCACAAGGACAGAAGCGGACAAGGTCGAAGAAGCAATGGAAAAGGACCTTGATGGCCCCGCAGGCCGCGTCAGCGCAGCTACACTCAAAATGGCTGAAGATATCTCGCTTGGACGACCGATCGGCGAAAGTTCCGCCTGGTCGTCCTGCCTGTAATCCGGAAGTCGTCGTTCAGGCACGCTCGACGGACTCGGGTTGCATCCCGTGCAACCCGATGCTAACCGCGCGGCGACCCATCAGGGGGGCCGATTCCGGCCTCCCTTTTCGTATGGGTCGCAAACAGTTTCAAACGAGGATTTCGATCGCGTGGAGACATCCGGCGGTATTCAAGCAAGCTTAAGCGGTCGCTACGCCACCGCGCTCTTCGAGCTTGCCCGCGATTCAAAGACGATCGACGCCGTCGAGGCGAGCCTGGCAGAGGTGCGCGCAGCGCTGGAGCAGTCGGACGAGTTCGCCCGGCTGGTCGCCAGCCCGCTGGTGAGCCGCCAGGATGCGGCCAAAGCAGTTGCCGCAACGGCAACCGTGCTTGGCGTCGACGGCACGACGAAGAACTTCCTCGGCGTGCTGGCGGAGAATCGCCGCCTGCCGCAATTGCCCGCGATCATCCGCGCGTTCCGCGCGCTCGCCGCCAGCCATCGGGGCGAGACCACCGCCGAGATCATCTCGGCGCATCCGCTTTCCGCACCCCAGGTCGACGCGCTGAAGCAGCAGCTTCGCACCCGGATCGGCCGTGACGTTTCCGTCGACCTGTCGGTCGATCCCACGCTGCTTGGCGGGCTGGTCGTCAAGATCGGCTCGCAGATGATCGATTCGTCGATCAAGACCCGTCTCAATACGCTCGCGCACGCGATGAAAGGCTGACAATGGATATCCGCGCCGCTGAAATTTCGAAGGTCATCAAGGACCAGATCGCTTCGTTCGGTACCGAGGCCCAGGTCTCCGAAACCGGCCAGGTGCTCTCGGTCGGCGACGGCATCGCGCGCATCCACGGGCTGGACAACGTCCAGGCCGGCGAGATGGTCGAATTCTCGAACGGCGTGCAGGGCATGGCGCTCAACCTCGAGGCCGATAATGTCGGCGTCGTGATTTTCGGCTCTGACGCCGAGATCAAGGAAGGCGACGTCGTCAAGCGGACCGGCACGATCGTCGACGTCCCCGTCGGCAAGGGCCTGCTCGGCCGCGTGGTCGACGGCCTGGGCAACCCGATCGACGGCAAGGGCCCGATCGTTTCCGACAAGCGCAGCCGCGTCGAAGTGAAGGCACCGGGCATCATCCCGCGTACCTCGGTCCACGAGCCAGTGCAGACCGGCCTGAAGGCGATCGACGCCCTCGTCCCCGTCGGCCGTGGCCAGCGCGAGCTGATCATCGGCGATCGCCAGACCGGTAAGTCAGCCGTCGCGATCGACACCTTCATCAACCAGAAGACGGTCAACGCCGGCGATGACGAGAGCAAGAAGCTCTATTGCATCTATGTCGCGGTCGGCCAGAAGCGCTCGACCGTCGCGCAGCTCGTCCGCACGCTGACCGAGCAGGGCGCGATGGAATATTCCATCGTCGTCGCCGCCACCGCGTCCGACCCCGCCCCGCTTCAGTTCCTCGCGCCGTACACCGGCACCGCGATGGGCGAGTATTTCCGTGACAACGGCATGCACGCGCTGATCGTGTTCGACGATCTGTCGAAGCAGGCAGTCGCCTATCGCCAGATGTCGCTGCTGCTGCGCCGCCCGCCGGGCCGCGAAGCCTATCCGGGCGACGTGTTCTATCTCCACTCGCGCCTGCTCGAGCGCGCGGCGAAGATGAACAAGGACAATGGCTCGGGCTCGCTCACCGCGCTGCCGATCATCGAGACCCAGGCCGGCGACGTGTCGGCGTACATCCCGACCAACGTGATTTCGATCACCGACGGCCAGATCTTCCTTGAAACCGACCTGTTCTTCGCCGGCATCCGCCCGGCGATCAACGTCGGCCTCTCGGTCAGCCGCGTCGGTTCCGCCGCGCAGACCAAGGCGATGAAGAAGGTGTCGGGCTCGATCAAGCTCGAGCTCGCCCAGTATCGCGAGATGGCCGCCTTCGCCCAGTTCGGTTCGGACCTCGACGCCTCGACCCAGAAGCTGCTCAACCGCGGCGCACGCCTGACCGAGCTGCTCAAGCAGGCCCAGTTCAGCCCGCTGCCCTTCGAGGAGCAGACCGCGTCGATCTTCGCCGGCACCAATGGTTATCTGGACGCCGTCGCCGTTCAGGATGTCGTCCGCTACGAAGCCGCGATGCTCGCCGACCTGCGCGCGAACCATGCCGATGTGCTCGGCCTGATCCGCGATACCAAGGATCTGGGTGACGAGGCCAAGGGCAAGCTCAAGGCTGCGCTCGACGCTTTTGCCAAGACGTTTGCGTAATAACGGACACACATATCCGTCACCCCGGACTTGTTCCGGGGTCCACCGGGCAACAGACCTGAGCGCTGGTGGATGAGTGGATGCCGGAACAAGTCCGGCATGACGGAAGAAGGGAAGCGGTAACGGACTGACATGGCATCTCTGAAGGCCCTCAAGATCCGCATCGGCTCGGTGAAGTCGACGCAGAAGATCACCAAGGCGATGAAGATGGTCGCCGCCGCGAAGCTGCGCCGTGCGCAGGAAGCGGCCGTCGCCGGCCGCCCCTATGCCGAGCGGCTGGAAAAGGTGATGGCGAGCCTCGCCGCCAAGGTGAGCCTCAGCGAATCATCGCCGAAGCTGCTTGCCGGCACCGGCAAGGACCAGGTCCACCTGCTGATCGTCGCGACTTCCGAGCGCGGTCTCGCGGGCGCGTTCAACTCCAACATCGTCCGTGCGGCCCGCCGCAAGGCCGAGGAGCTGATCGCCGCTGGCAAGACGGTGAAGATCTACATCGCCGGCAAGAAGGGCCGCGTGCTGCGCCGCTTCTACCCGAAGCTGATCGTCGCCGATCATGAGATGGGCCATATCAAGAAGGTCTCCTTCACTGACGCGCGCGAAGTCGCCGATGACGTGATCGCCCGCTTCGAGGCCGGCGAGTTCGACATCGCCCATCTGTTCTATGCCCGCTTCCAGTCGGCGCTGGTCCAGGAACCGGTTGGCCGCCAGATCATTCCGGTCGCGATTGACGTCAATGCCGCCCCGGTGGCCGATGGCGGTGCCGCGGTCGAGTATGAGCCTGACGAGGAATCGATCCTGGCCGACCTGTTGCCGCGCAACGTGGCGATCCAGATATTCCGTGCGCTGCTCGAGAACGCAGCATCGGAACAGGGCAGCCGCATGACCGCGATGGACAACGCCACGCGCAATGCGGGCGACATGATCAACAAGCTGACGATCCAGTATAACCGCACCCGCCAGGCCGCGATCACCACGGAACTGGTCGAAATCATCTCTGGCGCCGAAGCGCTCTAAGCAGTTCGAAGCAAGGAAAGAACGATGGCAACCGCAGCCCCGACCACCAAGAAGCCTGCCGCCAAGCGCGCGCCCAAGGCAGCCGCTCCGGAGACGACGGCCACCGCGACTGTCGCGACGACCAACAATGTCGGCCGCATCAGCCAGGTGATCGGCGCCGTCGTCGACGTCGCCTTCCCGCAGGGCAGCCTGCCGGCGATCCTTTCGGCGCTCGAAACCGATAACAACGGCAACCGCCTCGTCCTTGAGGTTGCGCAGCATCTCGGCGAGAACACGGTTCGCACCATCGCGATGGACGCGACCGAGGGCCTGACCCGCGGCCAGACCGTGACCGACACCGGCTCGCAGATTCGCGTGCCGGTCGGCCCGAAGACGCTCGGCCGCATCCTCAACGTGATCGGTGAGCCGATCGACGAGCGTGGCCCGGTCGGCCACACCGAAACCGCCCCGATCCATGCTTCGGCGCCTTTGTTCGTCGACCAGTCGACCGAGAGCGCCATTCTGGTGACCGGCATCAAGGTCATCGACCTGCTCGCCCCGTACGCGAAGGGCGGCAAGATCGGCCTGTTCGGCGGCGCCGGCGTGGGCAAGACCGTGCTCATCCAGGAACTGATCAACAACATCGCCAAGGGGCATGGCGGCACCTCGGTGTTCGCTGGCGTCGGCGAGCGTACCCGTGAGGGCAACGATCTCTATCACGAGTTCCTCGACGCGGGCGTCATCGCCAAGGATGCCGACGGCAATCCGCAGTCCGAGGGTTCGAAGGTCGCGCTGGTCTATGGCCAGATGAACGAGCCGCCGGGCGCCCGCGCCCGCGTCGCGCTGTCGGGCCTGACCATCGCCGAATATTTCCGCGACGTCGAAGGCCAGGACGTGCTGTTCTTCGTCGACAACATCTTCCGCTTCACCCAGGCGGGTTCGGAAGTGTCGGCGCTGCTCGGCCGTATTCCTTCGGCAGTGGGTTATCAGCCGACCCTGTCGACCGACATGGGCGCGCTGCAGGAGCGAATCACCTCGACCAACAAGGGCTCGATCACCTCGGTGCAGGCCATCTACGTGCCTGCCGACGATCTTACCGATCCGGCACCGGCAACCTCCTTCGCCCATCTCGACGCGACGACCGTGCTCAACCGCGCGATCTCGGAGCTGGGCATCTACCCGGCGGTCGATCCGCTCGACTCCACCAGCCGCGTGCTCGAACCGCGCGTCGTCGGCCAGGAGCATTACGAGACCGCCCGCGCCGTTCAGTCGACCCTGCAGAAGTACAAGTCGCTTCAGGACATCATCGCCATTCTCGGCATGGACGAACTGTCGGAAGACGACCGCCTGACCGTGTCGCGCGCCCGGAAAATCCAGAAGTTCCTGTCGCAGCCGTTCCACGTCGCCGAGGTCTTCACCGGCATTTCGGGCAAGTTCGTGCAGCTCGAGGATACCGTGAAGAGCTTCAAGGCAGTGGTCGATGGTGAGTATGATCACCTGCCCGAGAGCGCTTTCTACATGGTCGGCGGCATCGAGGAAGCGATCGCCAAGGCCGAGAAGATGGCGCAGGAAGCGTAAGGACTAAAAGCCCCTCCCCTTCAGGGGAGGGGTTGGGGTGGGGCCTGACCCGCGAAGGGTCGCTACCACTCCCCCACCCCCTGCCCCTCCCCTGAAGGGGAGGGGGGAGAGATAGAATGCTGCACTTCGAACTCGTCACTCCCGAAAAGCTCGTCCGTTCCGAGGACGTGTACATGGTCGTCGTCCCCGGCTCCGAGGGCGATTTCGGCGTGCTCGAAGGGCATGCGCCGGTCATGTCGACGATCCGCGACGGCGCGCTGTCGATCTATCGCACTGAGAAGGGCGAGCCCGAGACGATCGCGATCGAGGGCGGCTTCGCCGAAGTCAGCGCCGCCGGCCTGACCGTGCTTGCCGAGCGCGCTGCCTGAGCCCATCGCCGCGGCTCATCGCATCGCGCTGTAATGCCAGCGTACTGCCCTGCTGCCGTCCAACAGCGAAATTTCCGCGTTAAGCGCAGCGCCGTCGCGCCAGTATCGGATGCGCTGCGGATAATCATGCGCCGGGTTGGCGAACACGATCTCCGTCGCGCCGCGCGATGCCATCGGGAAGGCGACACGCATCCCGCCATGCGGTGACGCCCAATAGACCAGCTTGCCGGACGAATCCGGCAGCATCTGATTGGCTTCCCAGGATGTGATGGTCGCCCCGCCGCCGCTGCGGCCGGAACCCAGCATCGTGCCGGCACGCGGCGCCGTCCAGCATTCCTCGGTCCATTTCGCTCCGTCCTGCTGGATCCAGCAACCCGCCATCCATTCGGGAGGCCCTTCCGACGGAGCGGATTGCTGCGCCACCGCAACGCCTCCGCAGAGGGTAATCGCCGTCATCAGCATTGTCGTCCGGCGCATCTCTTCCTCCCTTATTCACTCGATGGCTGACGATATCCGGAAAGCCTGGTGCTGGCTTGAACCGACGCGACATGGAATAACAGGGTCGTGGACTATGCCGAGCAGCCCTTGCCACCGGAGCTTGACAGGCTTGTCGCCGCGATCTGGACGATCGCAGCAAACGGCCATCGCGACGACTGGATCGAGCAGGACGCCACGCCCGACGGCTGTATCGAGCTCATCCGGCGGACCGAAGGCCGATCGGTCTGGGGCGAGGAACAGCCACCGCTGTTCGCGACCGGATTGAACTTGGCGCCGGTACGGTTCCGCATGAGCGGCGACGCGCGATTCATAGGGATCAGGCTCTGGCCCTGGGCCTGGGCGATGCTGAGCGGCCTGCCCTGCCCCGATTTTGCCGGGAGATGGATCGCCATCGACCATGACCGCGTGCCAGGATCGCTGCTCGCCGATCCCGACAAGATCGTGTCCCGACTGATCCAGGCTCTTGCCGGGACGGAACCGCACCCGATCGCGACGCACATACTCGCGGCGATCAGCGTCGCGGACATCGCCCGGGCCAGCGGCCGCACGCATCGCACCGTGCAGCGCTGGTTCGAGCGCGAGGTCGGCCTGCCGCCGCGCAGCTATCTCCGGCTGATCCGTTTCCGCCGAACGATGGCCGATCTCGCCGGACCGACGGACAGCCTGGCGGACCAGGCGGCGCGACACGGCTTTGCCGACCAGTCGCATATGGCGCGCGATTTCCGCCTGCTCGCGCGGACGGCGCCGCGTACCGCGCGCGCAACGGCGAAGGGCCCTTTCCTCGCCGGCAAGGACTGACGCCCGGGGCATCATTTGGTTAGTCAATTATCAAGCCTTGGGCGGTACGCCTGTCCCCGAGCATGAGGGATCTATCGGCATGAGTGCATTTGGGCGTCGTCCGGGAGTGGCCAACGGGCCCGGGGCCCGTCCCGCGTTCGGCGTTGCCCGCCCGATGCAGGGTGGCGGCGCGGCACCGCGCGAGATCGAAACCGGCGGCGAGCAGTTTCCGCCCCTGACCAACTTCCCGATTCCCGGCGAACCCGAATCGCCACCGGCCGGCAACCCGAACAATGCGGAAGCGCTCGCGCGGCTCGCCGATCGGCAGAACGCCTCGGGCGAGGCAGGCAGCAGCAAGGTCGAGGGTTTCGAGGCGTCGATCCACAAGATCAAAGAGCAGGTGCTGCCGCGCCTGCTCGAACGAGTCGATCCCGAAGCGGCCGCGACGCTCAACAAGGACGAACTGGCCGAGGAATTCCGCCCGATCATCGGCGAGGTGCTTGCCGAGCTGAAGCTGACGCTCAACCGCCGCGAGCAGTTCGCGCTGGAAAAGGTGCTGGTCGACGAATTGCTCGGTCTCGGGCCGCTCGAGGAGCTGCTGGCCGATCCGAACATCTCGGACATCATGGTCAACGGACCGGAACAAACCTTCGTCGAGCGCAAGGGCCGGCTGGAACTGGCACATATCCAGTTCCGCGACGAGGAACACCTGTTCCAGATCGCGCAGCGAATCTGCAACTCGGTCGGCCGCCGCGTCGACCAGACCACGCCATTGGCCGACGCGCGCCTCAAGGACGGGTCCCGCGTCAACGTGATCGTGCCGCCGTTGTCGCTTCGCGGCACCGCGATCTCGATTCGTAAATTCTCCGCCAAGCCGATCACGCTCGACATGATGGCCGGCTTCGGATCGATGAGCCCGAAGATGGCGACCGCGCTGAAGATCGCGGGTGCCTGCCGGTTCAACGTCGTGATCTCCGGCGGCACCGGTTCGGGCAAGACGACGATGCTCAACGCCCTGTCGAAGATGATCGACCCGGGCGAGCGCGTGCTGACGATCGAGGACGCGGCCGAACTTCGCCTGCAACAGCCGCACTGGCTGCCGCTCGAAACCCGCCCGGCCAACCTGGAAGGCCAGGGCGAAATCAGCATCCGCGATCTCGTGAAGAACGCGCTGCGTATGCGCCCGGATCGAATCATCCTCGGCGAAATCCGCGGCAGCGAGTGTTTCGACATGCTCGCCGCCATGAACACGGGTCACGACGGCTCGATGTGTACGCTCCACGCCAACTCCCCACGCGAGGCACTCGCCCGTATGGAGAACATGGTGATGATGTCCGACATCAAGGTGCCGAAGGAAGCGATCAGCCGCCAGATCGCTGATTCGGTCGAGATGATCATCCAGGTGAAGCGCCTCCGCGACGGTTCGCGCCGCGTGACCAACGTGACCGAGGTGATCGGCATGGAAGGCCCGGTGATCGTCACCCAGGAGCTGTTCAAGTTCGAATATCTCGACGAGAGCGCCGACGGAAAGATCATCGGCGAGTATCGCTCGATGGGCCTGCGGCCGTACACGCTGGAAAAGGCCCGGCAGTTCGGATTCGACCAGGCCTATCTCGAGGCGTGCCTCTGACTTGCCCCGTTTCCCGCCGGGAGCAGGCCATTCAATGCGTCGATCGCGATAGCTGAAAGCGGCATTCCATTTTGATGTCGCCTGTCGGCCTCTGCTAATCGAGCATGGACACCAGCCGCGAAACCGGATGCTGCCCGGAGACCCATGTCCACATGGACCGAACG
This sequence comes from Sphingomonas sp. QA11, assembly GCF_028473665.1. Lineage (GTDB taxonomy): Bacteria > Pseudomonadota > Alphaproteobacteria > Sphingomonadales > Sphingomonadaceae > Sphingomonas > Sphingomonas phytovorans. The sequence goes on from NZ_CP098774.1 coordinate 3,285,852, forward strand.
GATCTTCCGGAAGCGTATGGACATTCCTCACCTGCTTGGATATCGGGCACTCACTTCGCCGCGCCCGGGCGCGGCCGGACAATTTCCTTACCGCAGATCAATGAGCGCAGTCGTCGTGACATGCGCAATCCGAGCCTGTGGCGTGGGAATCCGACATGAAGAAGATCAACCTTCGCGCAGATTGCGCAAGCTGCTCCGCGCTATGCTGCATGGCTCTCGCCTTCGACCGATCAAGCCTGTTCGCCATCGATAAGGCCGCCGGCGAGGCATGTCCTCATCTCGACGAATGCGGAGCATGCCTCATCCACCGCGAGCGCGCCGAGCGCGGGTTTGCCGGTTGCGTCACCTTTGACTGCCTGGGCGCAGGGCAGCGGGCGACACAGTTTTTCTCCGGGGGCAGCAACTGGCGGAAGGATCCGTCGCTTGTCGAGCCCATGTCCCGGGCATTCGGCCAGCTGCTACGCGCGCACGAATATCTCTCCCTCCTCGATCTGGCGGAGGCCCTCGACATCTCTGCGGCTGAGCGAGATGTTCTGGCGGAGCTGCGCACGGCTCTCGAAGATGCAGGGATCAACGGCCGGGAAATTGCGGCAGTCCAGTCGCGGATCGACACGTTCCTGAAGAGCCTCAACGGCTATGTCAGCGAAGGAACGGCGTGCCTTCCCCATTGAGTGAATAGCGGGGCGCCGTTCACTCAATGCTCCTCTCCCGCCGGGAGCGGAGTTTTGGTATCGCCGAGCCGATGCGCTGTCTGGCCGGTCTCCTCCTGTCGCTCCTGGCCGTGCCGGCGGTCGCGCAGAAGGCTGCGCCCCAGCCGATCCTCACCCTCGCCGCCGACACCGAGGCGCGGTGGGTGCCGTTCGAGCTGACGCCACAGGACCAGATCCGCTTCACGCTGAGCCTCGACGGCAGGCCAGTGACGGCGATCCTCGACACGGCGGTCAGCGTCACCGCGGTTTCGCGCGCCTATGCCGGCCGGACGAAGCTCAGGACCCGTGGCGACGGCAGCGCGGCGGCGATCGGTGGCAGCGTCGGGATCGGATGGGCCGACATCGGCTCCATCCTCCTTGGCGGGCTTCGCCGCACCGGCGGCAGCGTGGCGGTGCTCGATCTGGCGCAGCCGGCGATCGGTGGCGACGCCGACGTCGAGATGCTCGTCGGCATCGACATGGTCGGCGGCTATGCGCTCGATATCGACTATCCCGCGCGGCGGTTCCGCCTGCTGCAATCCGGACGCCAGCCCTTCCAGGGGGCCAGCGCCCCGCTGCGCGTCGGGACCGACCTCAGCTTCTACCTGACAGAAATGTGGCTCGACGGGCTGCGCCTCCGCCCCATGGTGATCGACACCGGCGACGGCGGCACAGTCACCCTGTCGAGCGAGGCCTGGAGGGTCAGGGGCCGGCCCGAGACCCGGATGACCTCGACGATGAGCCATGGCCTGGCCGGCCCCGTCGTCACCGACCTGACGATACTGCCCGAACTCCGGCTTGGCGCGCTCGCCGCGCGGGACGTGCCGCTGAACGTCGAGCGGGCGGATGGCTATTCGAGCAGGATCGGGGTGGCGGGACGGATCGGGTCGGGCCTGCTCAAACGGTACCACCTGCTGCTCGACCCCAAAGCGGGGCATATGATCCTCGCTCCCGGTCCGGAGGCGGCGATGGTGCCCCTGCGCTCGACCAGCGGCCTGCTGGTCGAGGCGCGCGACGGGGTGCTGGTCGTGTTGCATGTCATGAAGGGCGGGCCGGGCGAATCGGCCGGCTGGCGCGCGGGGGAGCGAATCTGCTCGGTCGACGGCGAATCCTCGCCGACGGGCGACTGGCTGGCGGGAGAGCCGGGACGGACGGTGACGCTTGGACTGTGCGGCGGCGGCATTCGGCGACTGACGCTGGCGGCCTTCTACTGAAACCTCAGATATTGACGGCGACGCTGACCAGAATCGCGGTGGCGATCAGCGCGAGCACCTGGACGGTCGGCCAGTCGATGACGCCGATTGAATCGAGATTGACGCGCCGCTTGCGCCGGCGGTCGCCAAGGCCGGCGGCAATCGCCAGGGCGAGCGTTCCGCCCGCGCCGATCCAGAACCCTGTCGCCATCGCGAAGGATCAGTCGCCGAGCTTCTCGATCTTCTCGTGAAGGCGGCTGAGCTCGGCCTTGAGCGCGGCGATCTCCTCGTCCTTGGTCGCGGCCGGGGCTGAAGCCTCGCCGGCTTTCGTCGCGGCGGGCTTGAACGCCTGGGTCGCCGCCTCGAACATCGCCATGTTGCGCTTGGCGAGATCAGCGAAGGGCGAGTTGGCGAAGGCGCCCTCGACCGCCGACTTGAACTGTTCCTGGTTGCGGCGGAAGCTGTCCATCGACGCCTCAAGATAGCCGGGCACCATCTGCTGCATCGAATCGCCATACATGGCGATGAGCTGGCGCAAGAAGTTCACCGGGAGCATGGTCTGCCCGCGCGATTCCTCCTCCATGATGATCTGGGTGAGGATATTGTGCGTAATGTCCTCTTCGCTCTTGGCGTCGACGACCTTGAAATCGCGGCCTTCGCGAGTCATCGCGGCAAGGTGCTCAAGCGTGATGTAGGACGAGGTCTCGGTGTTATAGAGACGCCGGTTAGCGTATTTCTTGATGATAACCGGGCCGTCGCCCACATTCTGCTTCTTCATGAAGAAGGCTCCCGACCCCTGTGTTTGACCCTTCTGTATCACCCTTTCATACCGCACCGCAACACGGTCCGCGCCCCCTGCCGCTGTTCCTCGACATGCTGCGCAACGAGACCGCAGCATCGCCCGAACGGCGCGCGGCGGCGCTGGCCGGGCTGCGCGCCTATCAGGAGGCACCGCGCGGCCGGGCGCGGCGGCTGGCGCCCGCACGCTTCCGCAAGGGGCGCGTGCGCCTGCGCGACTATGGCGCGAAGGGAAGCACCGGGCGGGCGGTGATCGTCATCCCCTCGCTGATCAATCCGCCCTTCATCCTCGACCTGATGCCGGAGACGTCGCTGATGCGATGGCTCGCGCTTCAGGGCTTCAGGCCGTTCCTGCTCGACTGGGGCAATCCCGGGCCGGCGGAGCGGGCCATGGACGTGACAGCCCATGTCGAGCGGCTACTTCTCCCCCTGATCGCCAGGTTCGAGCAGCCGCCGGTGCTTGCCGGCTATTGCCTGGGCGGGACGATCGCGATGGCGGCCGCCTGCACGGTGCCCGTCGCCGGGCTGGCGATGATCGCCGCCCCGTGGCGCTTCTCCGGCTTCGGCGCTGCAGCACGGGGCGATATCGCCGAGCTGTGGCGCGCCGCACAACCGGCCTGCGAGGCGATGGGACTGGTGCCGATGGAGGTGTTGCAGGCCGGATTCTGGCGGCTCGACCCGGCGCGCACGATCGCCAAGTACGAAGCCTTCGCCGCGATGGAGCCCGGCAGCGCCGCCGCGCGATCCTTCGTCGCGATGGAGGACTGGGCGAATGCTGGAGCCCCCCTGCCCTATGCCGCCGGACGACAGATGTTCGATGACTTCATCGACGCCGACCTGCCCGGAACCGGCCGCTGGTCGGTCGCGGGCGGCATCGTCGATCCGGCGCGCCTCGCCTGCCCCGCGGTCGACTTCGTCTCGATGACCGACCGGATCGTGCCGGCCCGAAGCGCGGCCGACCTGCCCGACCGGCGCGACCTGGGCGCGGGCCATGTCGGCATGATCGTCGGGCGCGGCGGGCGGACTCAATTATGGGAACCGCTGGCGGACTGGCTAAGCGCGATTCCCGGCACTAGATAGCCCCAAACCATTCCCAGAGGAGCGTCTACGTCATGCAGGACATCGTCATCACCGCCGCCAAGCGCACGCCGGTCGGCAGCTTCCTCGGTGCGTTCGGATCGACGCCTGCGCACGAACTCGGCCGCATCGCGATCGAAGCGGCGCTCGAACAGGCCGGTGTCGAGGCGGGCGACGTGTCCGAGGTGATCCTTGGCCAGGTGCTGACTGCGGCGCAGGGCCAGAATCCGGCGCGCCAGGCGTCGATGGCGGCGGGGGTGCCCAAGGAGATCCCGGCCTGGGGCGTCAACCAGGTCTGCGGATCCGGCCTGCGCGCGGTGGCGCTGGCGGCACAGGCGATCCAGACCGGCGATTCGCGGATCGTCGTCGCGGGCGGACAGGAATCCATGTCGCTCTCGACTCATGCGCAGAACCTGCGCGGCGGGACGAAGATGGGCAACCTCGCGCTGGTCGACACGATGATCAGCGACGGCCTGACCGATGCGTTCAATAACTATCACATGGGAATCACCGCCGAGAACCTGGCCGAGCAATATCAGGTGACGCGCGAGATGCAGGACGTGTTCGCGGTCCGCTCGCAGAACCTCGCCGACGCGGCGCGCTCTTCCGGCCGGTTCAAGGACGAGATCGTTCCGGTCACCGTGAAGGGCCGCAAGGGCGACACGATCGTGGCCGATGATGAGTATATTCGCGCCGGCGTGACTCTGGAGAGCCTGTCAGGTCTTCGCCCGGCGTTCAAGAAGGACGGCACCGTCACCGCCGCCAACGCCTCCGGCCTGAACGACGGCGCAGCGGCACTGGTGGTCATGAGCCGCGAGGAGGCCGAGAAGCGCGGCAGCCCGATCCTGGCGCGGATCGCGAGCTGGGCATCGGCCGGCGTCGATCCGTCGATCATGGGCATCGGCCCGGTGCCGGCGACTCGCCGCGCGCTGGAAAAGGCTGGCTGGACCCTCGCCGATCTCGACCTGATCGAAGCAAACGAAGCCTTCGCGGCGCAGGCGCTGTCGGTCGGCAAGGAGCTCGGCTGGGACGCCGACAAGGTCAACGTCAATGGCGGCGCGATCGCGATCGGCCACCCGATCGGCGCGAGCGGGGCGCGCGTGCTGACCACCCTGCTCTACGAGATGGCCAAGCGCGACACGAAGAAGGGCCTCGCCACCCTCTGCATCGGCGGGGGCATGGGCATCGCCCTCTGCGTGGAACGGTAGGAGATACGCGCCGGCCGATATGATCTCGGCCGGCGCTTTCGTGCTGGCGCCTCATCGAATATCGGCAATTAATTATTGCCATACGATAATTATCGTCTTATATTACCTTCAACGGAGGTGGTATGAGTCGGATGAGCAACGGCAATGATCCCGCCAGCGATGGCCTGACGCCAAGCATGAAGCTCGCGCGACGCGGGCGAATCTTCTTCGCGATCGCCTGCGCCTGCATGATGGTCATGGCAGCCGCGGCAACCGTGCAGATTCTCCTGCTTCTCCTGCGGGACGGGCAATATGCGGGACTGTTGAATGGCGGTTTCGCCTTTGTCCTCCCCGGTGACGACGCGTCGAACCTACCGTCCGATTTCGTCCCGATCTCCCATTTCGCCGTCTGGCAGTCGGTGCTTGCCGCTGGCCTGCTGACCCTTCGCCTCGTTCCCAGCCTGGTCATCCTCGCCAGCCTGATCGGGCTGTTCCGCCTCTATGCGCGGCAACTGGTCTTCACCGCCCGGAACGAAGCCCATCTCCATCGCATCGCATGGGCGCTCATAGGATATGCCGTCGTTCCCCTGGTCACTCATGCCGCCCTGTACGTGGCGGGCATGAGCGCGGTGGCGATAAAGCTGGAACTGCGACAGCTCGACGCGGCGGTGCTCGGCATTCTTCTCTTCGCGTTCGTTCACGTCGTCGCCTTCGGCTCGGAAATCGATCGCGATCGGGCCGGCTTCGTCTGATGCCGATCGTGGTCCGCCTCGACGTGATGCTCGCGAAACGCAAGATGCGGTCGAACGAACTTGCCCGGGCGATCGGCGTCACGGAAGCGAACTTGTCCCTGCTGAAATCGGGCAAGGTAAAGGGCGTTCGCTTCGAAACGCTCGAGGCAATCTGCCATCATCTCGAGTGCCAGCCCGGCGACCTGCTGGAATTCGATCCGGGCGCGGCGGAGACGTAGATTTCCGGCAAGGTCGCCGCGCCAGCCATCATCACTATTGGAGAAAATCAATGCGTCCGATTTCGGCGATTGCCGCGTCATGCCTGCTGTTCAGCGCCCATGCCAGTTCAACCGTCCCGCTCACGCCGGCGGGCAACGGCCACCTCGTCGTCCCGGCCTTCGTCAACGGCAAGGGTACCGTGCCTTTCATCCTCGACACCGGCGCCGACGGCTCACACGTCTATGACTGGTTCGCGAAGCAGCAGGGCCTCCCGCCCGGCGAGGCGATCAGCGTGGAGGGAATGACCGGGGCGACGATGATGACGACCTATCGCCTGGACAGTATCGCGGTCGACGGGCGTGTCATGCGGAATGTTCGGGTCTCCGGTCTCCCGGACCGGAAGGATGCGGAGATCGTGGCCGGCGTCACGGGCAACGACCTGATGGACGGGTCGATCGCGACGTTCGATTTTCCCTGCCGGACCGTCACATTGATACCCAAGCCTGCATCGATGCGCACGATTCTGCAGTCGCGAGCAGCCGTCATCCATGGGGGATCGGTCGTCGACGGGACTCAGCTTACATTCCCGGTCACCATCAACGGGGTCGCGGGAACGGCTGTGCTCGATACCGGGTCGCGCGGCACGCAGATCAACCCGCTATTCGCCCGCGCGGCTGGCCTGGGCGCCGGCTTCGGTCCCGGCGAAACGCTCTACGGCGCGGCATCGAGCGCGATCGAGACCCGCGAAGGCAAGGTGGACATATCCTTCGACAACCGCACGGCCAAGGACGTCACGGTGCGGATTGCCGACCTGTCCGTATTCGGGAGCTTCGGTATAGGCGACAGGCCAGCGATGATTTTCGGCATCAACGCGATGCGGGATCTGCGGCTGGTCTATGACCATCAGGACAAGCGGTTCTGGTTCGATCGCTCGCGTTGCAAACGGACGGGATAGGTATCAGTCACGCCCGGACGCAAAATGCCTCAGCCGGTCCACACCCGCTCGAAGCGGTCGCCCAGGCTGGTCAGCAACTCATATTGCGACATGCCCGACTGCGCGGCCGCCTCGGGCAGGGCATAATCGAGCGCGAGCCAGTCGCCTTCCGCCAGGTGCGGCGCGGCGCTGACGTCGATAGCGACCAGGTCCATCGAGACACGCCCCAGCAAGGGCAGGCGTTTGCCGTCGTGAAGAGCCGCGCCCGTATTCGAGAAGCCACGGAAATAACCGTCGGCATAGCCGAGGTTGAGGATCGCGACCTGGGTCTCGGCAGGCGCGGTCCAGGTGGCATTGTAGCCGATCGTCTGCCCCGCGGCGACGGTACGGCGCTGGAGAATCTGTGCCTCGGGCGCCACGACCTGTCGGATCGCGCCGAGTTCGGCCCGTGGAATGCCGCCGTATAAAGCGAGACCGGGCCGGGTCAGGTCGAAGGCATAGTCCGGTCCGAGCGCCACACCGGCTGAATTGGCAAGGCTCATCCGCTTCGCCTGCGTCCGCCCGGCGAGCGCGGCGAAAGCGACGCGCTGGCGCTCGTTCATCGCGACATCTTCATCAGCGCAGGCGAGATGGCTCATCAGCGTCTCGATCTCGAGACCATGGAGCAGCGGCAGATCATCGAGCGACAGGCCGAGCCGGTTCATGCCGGTATCGATCATCACGTCGCACGGGCCACCCCCAGCCGCCTTCCAGCGCGCGACCTGGCGGGCGCTGTTGAGGATGGGTCGCGCGATCCCCTGCCCCGCCATCACCATATCCTCGTCGCGCACCCCGTGCAGGACCGACACCTGCACACCAAGGGGAGCGAGCGCCGCCGCCTCCGACCAGATCGCGACGAAGAAGTCCCGGCAGCCCGCTGCCGCGAGACGCTTCACGATCTCGACCGCGCCGACACCATAACCGTCGGCCTTCACCGCGGCCCCGCATGCCGCACTCCCGCTCATCGTGGCGAGGGTGCGCCAATTGTCGGTGAGGGCAGTGCTGTCGAGGCGGAGGCGAAGGGGAGTCATGCCCCGGCGGTTAGCGGGCTGACTCGCGCTACGCCAGCGCGGATCGCGATCCCGGAACAGCCCTCGGGCTGACAGTCACTCCAGCGCGAGCGATATCTCGACGGAACGCCCGGGTACCGAGCGATAAATCAGCCTCCCTTCGTCCCGAGTAGACATCGAGCCTTTCGACGACGCTCGAGACAGGCCTGTCGAAAGGGTGTCTCAAGGAGCAGGCGTTCCGCGCGTCACCCGTACCTCAATGCGGCTTCGCCACTTGGTCCCTACTCGACACGAACGGAAACAGGGTAGGACGATTTCCAGCGCGATACTTGTCAGGTGAAGATGAGATGCCCGGACCGAAGCGACCGACTCGGCCCGGGCGAAAGGGAATTGATTGAGCATCGACGCAGACCACCCGAATCCGGTCAGCGCTGGATCGCCGCCGGGCGAATGTCACCTCGCCTGAACTGACTGTCCGATCAGCCAGCCCTTACCAGCGGCGGTGGCGATAGCCCCCGCCATAGCCGCGATAGCCGCCATAGGGCCGTCCATAGCCGTAGTGGCGATAATACCAGGCATGATAGGGATAGGGACGATAGGTCCAGCGGCCGCCATAGAAAACCCAGGGCCGGTACCACACTGGCGCGGCATAATAATAGGACGAGCCATAGCCGTCATAATAAAAGGCCGGCGCGCCGTTGCGAACGACGAAGCCAGGAGGACAGCCAGGGCTGGTTTCGTTGCGGCTCGAATCACCGATCGCCGCGCCGCCCGCGGCGCCAGCGACGCCACCGATAAAGGCGCCCGCGCCGCGATCGTGGCGACCGGCGACGCTTGAACCGAGCAAGGCGCCGAACAGGCCGCCGATCACGGCGCCGGCGGCGGCGTTGCTCCGCGCCTTGACGCAGTATCGCTGCGACCAGTCCTCGGCATAGGCCTCGTAGCGCTGATCCTGCGCGTATTGCGCGGCGTCCTCCTGGTCGGCCAGATAGCCCACCGGGGGCGGGGGCGGCCGGGACCCGTCATAGCCGGGAGGCGGCGCGTCATCCTGGTAATAGCCCTGCTGCGACGGAGGCGGCGGCTGATAGCCCTGTTGCGGAGGAGGAGCCTCCCGATAGCCCTGGGGTTCCTGATAGGTCGCCTGCGGAGCAGGAGGCTCCTGATACTGATAACCCTGCTGCGGCGGCGCCGGCGGCGGATCCCGATAGCCTTGGCCGGGAGGATAATCCTGGGCCGATGCCATGGAGGCAGAGATGGGGGAGATCGCCGTCACCACAGCGACCAGAGCGCAGGCAGTTCGCCGAAACGACCGGGACATCAAACACATCCTTTTACCGCATTACCCGCACCGATACGCCTTCATGCGTGAACCGTTGCTGACCGGACCGCATTCGGCCGTCCCACCCCCCAAAATAACGTCGCGGGCGATTGTACCCGCCGCCGCGGACGCTAAGCGGGCATCATGCCAGCCGAGATCGATCCCTTCCACGCCATCGCCATCAGCCGCGCCGCACACCGGATGTCGGCCGAAGGGCGTTCCATCATCCATATGGAGTTCGGCCAGCCCTCCACCGGCGCACCGGCGGCGGCGATCGCCACGGCGCATCATGTGCTCGACAGCGACGGCATGGGCTATTGGGAGAGCATGCCGCTCAAGGCCCGGATCGCGCGGCATTATGGCGAGGCCTATGGCGTCGCGGTCGACCCCGAGCAGGTGGTGCTCACCTGCGGCGCCTCGCCCGCCTTCGTGCTCGCGCTGTCGTGCCTGTTCGCACCGGGCGACAGGGTGGCGTTCGCCCGGCCGGGCTATGTCGCCTATCGCAACACGGTGAAGGCGCTTCATCTCGAGCCGGTCGAGATCGGCTGCGGCGCGGCGGAGCGGTTCCAGATCACGGCGGCGGCGGTCGAACTGCTCGATCCGGCACCGCAGGGGCTGATCCTCGCCAGCCCGGCCAATCCCACCGGCACGATCATCGCGCCGGAAGAACTGGCCGCGATCGTCCGGATATGCCGCGAACGGGGAATCCGGATCATCTCCGACGAGATCTATCACGGGCTGAGCTATATCGGGGCGGTGCGATCGGTGCTGCAGGACGAACCCGACGCGCTGATCGTCAACAGCTTCTCCAAATATTTCAGCATGGCGGCGTGGCGGCTCGGCTGGCTGGTGGTGCCGCCCGCGCTGATCGACGCCGCGCGGGCGCGGATGGGCAACCTCTTCCTGACGCCGCCCTCGCTGGCGCAGCATGCCGGGCTGGTCGCGTTCGATTGCCGCGCGGAACTGGGAGGGCATGTCGATACCTATGCGCGCAACCGCGACCTGGTGCTGGCGGCGCTGCCCGCGCTCGGGCTGCGCCGGATCGCGCCGCCTGACGGCGCCTTCTATATCTGGGCCGATATCGGGCACCTGACCGATGACAGCATGGCGTTCTGCATGAAGCTGCTCGAGGATACCGGCGTGGCGACGGCGCCGGGGATCGATTTCGATCCGGTGGAAGGCCACCGCTTCATGCGGTTCAGCTTCGCCGTCTCGACTGACCGGGTGGAGGAAGCGCTGCGCCGGATCACCCCATGGTTCGCGGCGCAGACCCGGAACTAGCCGGCGGGCAGCCGAGTGCTGCCGATATCGTCAGCCCCATCGGCATTGCGGGGATGACCGAGACCGGCCAGCACCATCACCTCATATCCCGAGTCCCGACCGACCGCGAAAGGCGGTGCCGGCTCGCGCCAACTTGCAACCCGCCCCCCGCGCCTCTACCTCGATCTTCATCAGGCCGCTGACAACGGCCCTCCGACCGGACGTGTACCATGACCTTCTCTCCGACCGCATCGCCAGCCCGCCTTGCCTTCAGGGAAGTTCATCATGCCCGCCATTTCCGTTTCCCAACTATCCTGGTCAACGCCTGACCATCGCCCGGTCCTTGTCGACCTCTCACTGAGCTTCGGCGCAGAGCGCGCCGGCCTGGTCGGGCGCAACGGCGTCGGCAAATCAACGCTGCTCAAGCTGATCGCGGGCCAGTTGCCGGTCCAGTCGGGCCGGATTTCCGCGAGCGGTACGATCGGTGTGCTGCACCAGGTCGTGCAGGTTCGCCCCGACGAGACAGTCGCCGACCTGTTCGGCGCGACGGGGGCGCTCGCCCTGCTGCGCCGCGCGGAGGAAGGTGTCGCCAGCCTAGAGGAACTTGGCGAGGCGGACTGGACGCTGGAAGATCGTATCGCCTCCGCGCTCGGGAGGGTTGGGCTCGATGCCGGCCCCGATACGCTGCTGACCGCGCTTTCCGGCGGACAGCGGACGCGCGCGCGCCTGGCAGGCATGGTCTTCGCCGAACCGGATTTCCTGCTGCTCGACGAGCCGACCAACGATCTCGACCGGGCCGGCCGCGATGCGGTGATCGCGTTGCTCGCCGGGTGGCGGGCGGGCGCGATCGTCGTCAGCCATGATCGCGAGCTGCTCGATACGATGGACTCGATCGTCGAGATGACCAGCCTCGGCACGACCCGCTATGGCGGCAACTGGACTCACTATCGCGAGCGCAAGGCGATCGAGCTCACGGCGGCCGAACGCGACCTGACCGAGGCCGAACGGCAGATGACCGAGGTCGCGCGCGGCATACAGGAAACCGCCGAACGAAAGGCCCGCAAGGACGGTGCCGGCAAGCGCAAGGGCGCCAGGGGCGACATGCCGCGCATCCTGATCGGCGCGCGCAAGGACCGGGCCGAGGACAGCGGCGGCGAGAACCGGCGCCTCGCCGAGCGGCAGCGGACCCAGGCGGCCGAGGCAGCAGCGGCAGCGCGGGAGCGGGTCGAGGTGCTCCAGCCCTTTGCGGTGACGCTGGCACCGACCGGGCTGCCGGCGAATCGTGTCGTGCTCGAGATCAAGGACGTGACCGCCGGCCATGAGACGGGCACGCCGGTACTGCGCAACCTTTCGCTGACGATCAGCGGGCCGGAACGGGTCGCGGTGACGGGGCCGAACGGATCGGGCAAGACGACCCTGCTCGGCCTGATCACCGGCGCGCTGGCGCCGTGGAGCGGCACGGTGCGGGTCCAGGTCGATCTTGCCATGCTCGACCAGCGGGTGAGCCTGCTCGACCCGCACGGCTCGATCCGCGACAATTATGCGCGGATCAACGGCACGACCGACGAGAATGCGTGCCGGGCGGCGCTGGCGCGCTTCATGTTCCGCGCCGACGCCGCCCTGCAGATCGTCTCGACGCTCAGCGGTGGGCAGATGCTGCGCGCCGGGCTGGCCTGTGTGCTGGGCGGAGAGCGCCCCCCTTCGCTGCTGATCCTGGACGAGCCGACCAACCATCTCGACCTTGACTCGATCGAGGCGGTCGAGGCCGGACTAGCCGCCTATGACGGGGCGCTGCTTGTGGTCAGCCACGACGAAGCGTTCCTTGACGCGATCGGGGTTGAGCGACGGGTGGCGCTGGGCGGGACGCAGCGGGACGACCCATAACCGGGCAACGAGCCCTACCCCTCGATAAAATGCGGCACGAACCGGGCGAGGTTGCGCGTCACCACGCCATCATCCTCGCGCACGCCGATGCCGGCAGGCTCATCCCCGACGATCCACGCGCCGATCACCGGATAGCGGCCATCGAACATCGCGGGCGGGTGATAGGCCTGGCGGATATGGCCTTCAGCGCCATAGCCCTCATCGAGCACGGTTTCCGCCTTACCATTGCGCGAGACCAGGATGTTGGCGCCTTCACGGCTAAAGAGCGGCTTGCGCACATACTCCTCGCCGAGCGACCTGGCGGCCGGATCGTCATCGAAAAAGGCGGGAAGCAGATTGGGGTGGCCGGGATGCCGCTCCCACAGCAACGGCAGGATGCCCTTGTTGGAGAGGATCGCCTTCCACGCCGGCTCGATCCAGCGCACGCCGGCCTTTGCCAGCCTGGGCGCATATTCCTCGCGGAACATGAATTCCCAGGGGTAGAGCTTGAACGCGGCCTGGAGCTCGAAGCCATCGGCGTCGACGAACCTGCCGTCGGCGTTGAGGCCGATATCGCCCATCCTGACGAATTTCGGCTCGATCCCCGCCTGGGTCGCAAGGTCCTCGAAGAAGCGGACAGTCTGGCGATCCTCCACCGCGTCACCATCAGCGGAGAAATGGACAAAGCCGCCGGTCGGAAAGATCGTCGCGAAACGATCGCGCAGGCGGTCGAACAGGCTGTTGAACTGGTCGGTGTTCACCGGCAGCGTGCCGGCCTCGAGCAGTTCCTCAAGCCAGAGCCACTGGAAGGTCGCGCACTCGAACACCGAGGTCGGCGTGTCGGCGTTGTATTCGTAGAGCTTCGCCGGACCGGCGCCGTCATAAGCGAGATCGAAGCGGCCGTAGAGCGAGGGCTGCCGGGTACGCCAGGATTCCGCGACGAGCTCATGCTGTTCCGCCGGGATGGCCAGCCGGGCAAGCAGCGCCTCATCGCGCACCACCTGCTCGACCAGATCGAGGCAGAGCGCGTGAAGGTGCTCGGCGGCGGGCTCGATCCGCTCCTCGATCTCCTCCAGCGTGAAGGCATAGGCGGCACTCTCGTCCCAATAGGGCGCGCCGCCGGTGTCGTGATAGACGAAGCCGATCGCATCAGCCTTGGCGCGCCAGTCGGCGCGGGGCTCGAGCGTGATGCGCCGCATGGTTTTCGCCTTAGCTCTCGGTTGAATCAGTGTCGCGACGCTGCTCGATCTGCAGCGTCGGCTTCGGCGGTGCGAGGCGCGCGAGCACGTCGTCGGCCGAGGACTGGCCGGGCAGGATGCCGGCAAGGCGGAGTTTTTCATCGAGATCGGCACCGGTGCGGCGATCCTCGAGCTCGCCGGCGGCGCGGAGCTTCTCACCGCGGATCATCTGGCGCTCGCGGATTCGCGCGAGGCTGTCGGCGGCCGAGCCAAGCGAAGTGCCCGCACCGCTGGCGGCGACGGTGGCCTGGGCCTTCTGCACTGATTCATTGACCTTCACGACGTCGACCTCGCGGCGGAGCTGCTCGATCTTGCGGTCGGTCGCGGCGATGGCGGTGTGAATCTGCTCCTCCGCCTGGCGCATATCGGCGACCTGCGGCGCCTTCATCGAGATATCCTGTTCGAGATCGGCGATGCGCTGGGCCACCTGGCGGGCGAGATCCATATTGCCCTTCTCGACCGCGGTGCGCGCCGAGCCTTCATATTTGGCGACCTGGGACTGGAAGCTATCGACCTCCGCCTCAAGGATGCGGCGGCGGGCGACCAGGCCGGCGAGATCGTCGCGCGCCTTGCCCTGCGCCTTGTCGGCGTCGCGGATCTCCTGATCGAGGATGCGTAGCGCATTGGCGTCGACCACCGCGGCGGCGGCGTCGTTCCCGGCGGCGCGGCCGAGGGTGAAAAGCTTGCTCCAGATGGCCATCATTCTCTCTCCGGACAGGTTATCGGGCGGTGGTCGGGGCGAAGGCGGCGCGCAGATCCCTGGCCGCATCGATCGCGTTTTCCGCCAGCGTGTGCAGTTCGATCACGATCGTATCGAGCGGCGAGGTGGTGGCGAGTTCGCCGAACAATTCATAGAAATCGCGGCCATCGACGGTAGCGATGCCGAAGTTGGAGAGCGGCACCAGCTTCTGCGTCTTCAGGAGGAATTCGTTGAAGGCGGGGCGATCGGGCTGTTCGTCGCACGGCCAGAGCAGCACCGAGGCGGCGATCTGCGCCTCGCTGACATTGACGAACACCTCAAGGTCGCCCTGGCCGTGCATCGTCGCGAGCAGGACGGGATCGGCCCCTTCGACGACGCGCAGGCTGAACTCCCCGGCGGCGACGGCCGCGGTGCCGTCCAGCGCCGCTTTCAGTGTGCGAACGGTCCAGGCAGTGTCGGTCATGGTTTTCTCCCGGGCGTCGTCATGTGGTGGTGAGATAGGCGCTCATAGAAGATTTGCCACGCCGTGCCAGCACTCCCGTCGCATCGGATCGTCGCATCCGGTCCTTCCACGATGGCGCGCGCGCGTCTATGGCGGGCTTCGCACTATTCGAGGCCATGATGTTCGACCGTCTGTTCGGCCGCAAGCAGGCGCTTGCGGACTCCGCGATCCCCACCATCCGCAACGTGACGATCGGCCGTACCGTCATGCTCGATCCGCTGGCCTGGCGGCGATTCGGGTCGGAACTGACGTTCCCGTTCGACGGCGATACATTGCAGATCGTGGCGCAGGGGCTGGTGAAGCTCGACGACGGAGGCTTTGTCCATCGTTTCTATACTGACGACGATGTGATGTTCCAGGCGGTATCGAGCGACCGCGCCGGGCAGGAAGTGACCGACGTCACCCTGTTCGTGCCGTGGCAGAGCTATTATCCGGGATCGGCGGCGGAGCGCGCGGCATGGCGCGAACGGCTGACGGCGCGCACCTTCACCGACACGGGGCTGCCCGACTATCGCCGCTTCTGGTTCGGCGAAGAGTCCCCGCGGCAGGAGCCGGTGACATTCTGGGAAGAGCTGCACGACGACCGCGACGGGATCGTCGACCGGCGCATCTTCCAGACCAGCATGTTGTTCGCGCGCGAGCTGGCCGGCGACGGGATCGAGCTGCTGCTGGCGATCGACCAGGAGAACCAGAACGGTGACGTATCGTTCGAGATCATGCTAGGCGTCGTGCTCGAACTGGGCGAATTCCGGGCCTGAGAGGACATGCGATGATCGATCCCCACAGCTTCAAGGCGAACGCGCTCGCCTTCCTCATCGCCTTCGTCGCGGCGGGCGTCTTCACGATGCTATTCAAGGTCATCTACCAGGCGGCGACACCCTATAACGAGCACAAGCTGATCCGGGACGGCAACGTCGCGGCGGCGGTCACGTTGGGCGCGGCGCTGCTCGGTTATATCCTGCCGCTCGCGTCAGCACTGGAAAACACCGTGAGCCTGATCGAGTTCGCCGCATGGGCGGTGCTGGCGGGCGTGATCCAGATCGTGACCTTCACCGTCGTCCGCCGGGTCGTGATGCGCGACCTGAGCGACCGGGTGGAGCGCGGCGAGCTTGCCGCGGCGATCTATATGGGAAGCATCTCGATCGGCGTGGGGCTGCTCAACGCCGCCTGCATGACCTCCTGAAGGGACTGGCGATGAAGCGATCCAGATCCATCGTCCTGACCGGCCTGATGGCCGGAACGGGCTTCTCGCTAAGCGCGTGCGAGGTCTCCGACACGGGCAAGCAGGTCGACGCGGTCAGCTATACCTCGGTGGCTGAATGCCGCGCGGCGGGCACCGTCCCGGCGGCACAGTGCGAGACCGCCTATGCCGAAGCGGCCAAGGCCGATGCGAAGACAGCGCCGCGTTTCGAAGATCGCAAGACCTGCGAGGAGCAGTTCGGCGCCGCCCAGTGCGTGCCGCGCAACGAGAATGGCGGCAGCTTCTTCACGCCACTGCTGACCGGATTCATCATCGGCCAAGCGCTGAACAATGTCGGCGGCGGCTATCGCGGGGCGCCGATGTATCGCGACCGCGACGGCGGCTATTATGGCGGCGCGGGCGGGATGGTGAGCCGGGACTATGTGACCGGGCGGACGCGCGTGGGATCGGAAGCGTTCAATCCGGCGGCGCGTGCGCCGACTCGGGTACAATCGCGTAGTTCGGTAATCTCGCGCGGCGGGTTCGGCGGCGGCGGGCGCGGGTTCGGGGGTTAGGCCGGGCTCCCTGGAGCGGCTAGCGTTGAGTATAGGCGCCCCGTTCGTCCCGAACAGCCATCGAACCCCTCCATGACGCTCGGGCAAGGCCTGTCGAGATCGCGTATCGGGGGACAAGCGTCACGCGCTCAATCGGGCCCCATTGTACCCACGGAACGAACTGGCGCCCAAGAAACCCCATTCAATCGGCATTCGCCGTGCCCGGCTTGGTCTCGTGCAGGCCGACCGCCGTCACCACCAGCGCCATCGCCACCACCGCGAAGGTGTACCACAGTCCGGCATAGGGATCGCCGGTCTTGGCGACGATATACTGGCCGATGAACGGCAGGAATCCGCCGAAATAGCCGGTACCGATATGATAGGGGATCGACATCGAGCTGTAGCGGATGCGCGGCGGGAACATCTCCGCCAGCAGCGCGGCGACCGGGCCATAGGTCATCCCCGAAAGAGCACCCATGACGATGATCGCGAGCATGATGACGATGATGCTGCGGACGCCCGGCACGACCTTGTCCAGATTGTAGCCGGCCTCGGTCAGCGCCTTGTCCAGGCCGGCCGGGCTGGTATCCGCCACCGGCACCTGGCCGATCATGACCAGAGTTACCGGCGTATGGGCCTTGGTATAGGCGACGCCCTTTTTCGAGAAATAGTCGAGCAGCTCGCCGCATTTGTCGACCTGCTTCGCGGCGAAGGGATTGTAGTTGCAGGTCGGGCCGGAGACGACGACCGGCGCATGGCGAGCGGCGCGCGCCAGATCCGGGTTGGCGGCGCTGCCCAGCATCCAGAACATCGGGAAGAGCAGGCACAGCGTCATCGCGTAGCCGAGAATGATCGGCGTCTTGCGGCCGACCCGGTCCGACAGGCGGCCGAAGAACACGAACCAGAACAGGCTGAGCGTTGCGCCGAAACCGACGATGAGCTGGGCGGTGGTCGATTCGACCCGCATGGTCGTCTGAAGGAAGGAAAGCACGGTGAAGGTCGCGGTGTACCAGATCACCGTCAGCCCGGCCGAGATGCCGAACAACGCGACGAACAGCCGCCTGAGATTGCCGGGATAGGTGAAGCTCTCCGTAAAGGGGTTCTTGGCCGTCTCGCCCGAGGCCTTCATCGCCTTGAACACCGGACTCTCGTTGAGCTTCAGCCGCATCCACAGTGACACGGCGAGCAGCAGCAGCGAAAAGACGAAGGGGAAGCGCCAGCCCCAGCTTTCCCAGATGGCGGGCGGCATCAGCCCCTTCGACAGGAGCACGACGATCAGGCTGAGGATGAAGCCGCCGACCACGCTCGCCTGGATGAAACTGGTGTAGAAGCCGCTTTTCCCCTTGCCGCTATGCTCGGCGACGTAGATCGCCGCCCCGCCATATTCGCCACCGAGCGCCAGCCCCTGCAGGATGCGCAGGCCGATGACGATGAACGGCGCGGCGAGCCCGATCGAGGCGGCCGACGGCACCAGCCCCACGCCCGCGGTGGCGACGCCCATCAACGTGATGGTGACGAGGAAGGTGTATTTACGGCCCCATTTGTCGCCAAGAAAACCGAACAGCACCGCACCAAGCGGACGGAAGCCGAAGCCGACCGCGAACACCGCCCAGGCGGCAAGCGTCTGGACCAGCTCATTGCCGGCAGGGAAGAAGACACGGCCGATGATGCCGGACGCGGCGAGCGTGCCGTAGATGAAGAAATCATACCATTCGAAGATCGTGCCGAGCGACGACGCGGTGATGACGAGCTGGATGTCCTTCCGGCTCGGCTCGGGCGGTACGCCCTGTTCGGGCGCCATGTCGGCTGCCGCGGTCGTGGCCATGCTTGCTTCTCCCCTTGGGAGAGACGTTTAGCGGGATATGTGAGAGCGGCAAGATGGGGTTTGGAAGGCGATCGAAACGGATCGCCAGACCCGCGGGGCTTTGCCATAACTGACGGACCGCCATGCGAGGGAATGCCATGCTGAGCGATGCCTTGCTTGACGAGATCCGAGCGCTGCATTCGGGGCCGGACCGCGGCTATCATGGCTGGAGCCATCCGCTCGCGCTGCTCAAACTGTACGGCGAGGTCGAAGACCGGCTGCACGATCCGCTCGCCGTGCGATGCGCCATCCTGCTGCATGATGCGATCTACGAGCCGCGACGGAGCGACAATGAGCGCCGCAGTGCGGAACTGGCGAAGAAGATGCTGAACGGGGTGGTGCCTGACAGGACGCTGGGCCGCGTGCTCCGGCTGATCGAGGCGACGGCGCGCCACGCGATTCCGGTCGGACTTCCCGAAGATGAAGTAGCGGACATGGTAATGTTCCTCGACATGGACCTGTCCATTCTCGGGGCCGCACCGGACGTTTTCGATGCCTATGAAGCTGGCGTTCGGCATGAGTATCGCGAGGTGCCGGAGGCAGCCTTCCGCGCTGGGCGCGCCGCCATATTGGAGGGATTTGTGGCGCGTGACGCGCTGTATTTTTCCGATTGGGGACGAATCCGCTTCGGCGCCGCCGCCCGCCGGAATCTGGTACGATCGATCGCGACGCTACGCGCATAGCACCAGCGAGGTGCTGCTTTCCTGATGTTGCTTGATAGTGTCCTCGGGCACGCCCGCACGAAACGCTGAATTTGCAGGATGATGACATCGGCGCATCCATTCACCTGACCAGATGCACAGCCGGACAGAATCGATGGAACCGGCACGCGCGGCTTCAGTTGCGAGCAGGTCGTAAACCATAGGAAGAACGCGATGTCGCCATCTGTGACGAAATTTGCCCCCGCAGTCTTGATTTTGGCTGGTGCGCTGGGCCTGGGTGGCTGCGCCACAAAAGGGTATGTGAGGGACCAGATCGCTCCCGTGAGCCAGCGGGTCGATGCGCTCGAGACAAGGCTGCAGGCAACCGACGGCACGGCGAAGTCCGCTCTGGCGGAAGCACAGGCCGCGTCCGGGCAGGCGCAGAATAATGGCCAGCGCCTGGATCAGCTCAATTCCCGCGTGGATGGCATCGAGCAACGGATGCAGGAAAATCAACGGAAGAAGCCACGCAATTGATGCCGCAAGGCAGCGAATGCTAAGCAGACCGTGATTTCCAGCGTCGGTCGCTCCTCTGGGAGCGGCCGTTTCATGTCGAGCGCCTCGATCGATGATCAATACTCTTCTGGCGCTCGCCGGATTTGCCCTGACTGATCCCGCACCCGCACAGCATGCGAAACGCGTTCAGGCGTCAGGATCAACGGTGCCGCAGCCGGTGGTTACGGAAGATGAGGGCGTAGCGGGCCAATCGGCGGCGACCATGCGCGTTGCCGATTGGATCGCCGCGTCGGCGGACAACGGCGCTCTGCCCTATCTCATCATCGACAAAAACGCTGCTTCCCTCCTTCTGTTCGATGCGAAGGGTAAAGCGCTCGCCAAGGTCCCGGTGTTGATCGGCGTCGCCGTCGGGGACGATGCCAGCCCCGGCATCGGCAGCAAGAATCTCGCCGAGATCGGCCCCGCCGAGAAGACCACGCCTGCAGGACGCTTCCTTGCGAAATACGGACTGGCGGCCGGACGGCAAAAAGTGCTCTGGGTCGATTACGCCACGTCAGTGGCGCTTCATCCGATCCCCAAGGGGGCGAGCCCGAAGGAACGGCGCCGCCAGCGGATGCTGTCGCCGACCCCGGACGACAACCGCATCACATTCGGCTGCATCAACGTGCCCATGGCCTTCTACAACAAGAGCCTGCGCCCGCTTTTCCAGAAGAAGGGCGGATATGTCTATATACTGCCCGATACCAAGCCGCTTGAGGCGGTTTTCCCCCGCTTGCGGGTTCAGGCTCTCCTGAACGGCAGTTCGCGCTGACAGCGGGGCGCGAGTCTGAAATCAGTCGATCTGCCTGTTCGACGGGAAGCGTCGAGTTCCGGACCGTCTTCGTCCCTCTTCAGCCAGAGCGGGTTCACACGGCGCGCAGAGATCGGGGCAAAGTCGGCGCATGCCAAGCGCGGCAGGGGACGCCTTCCAAGCATCGCCAGGCCGAAGATCGTTGAACGCCGGTCGATCGAGAGCCGATCACGGCGCCGGGTAATGGCCTCTTCCCCACCCGGCAAGGGCGGGGAAGATTCCCGGATCGGCGCCGCGCCGAGGTGCTTAAAAGGCGGCGCTGATCGTGCCGAAGACCTGCCGCGGCGCCGACGAGTGGAACACGAGGACGGTGCCGGTCGCGTCGTC
The DNA here is from genome assembly GCF_028473665.1 of Sphingomonas sp. QA11. Classification (GTDB taxonomy): domain Bacteria; phylum Pseudomonadota; class Alphaproteobacteria; order Sphingomonadales; family Sphingomonadaceae; genus Sphingomonas; species Sphingomonas phytovorans. The sequence continues at coordinate 3,306,542 of NZ_CP098774.1, forward strand.
CGGCGCGAACACGCTGCTGTCCAGGTTCGCCGCATAGCGCTTGTTGGTTAGGTTAGTGACGTTGAGCGCCACCTTCGCCCCCTTCAGCAAGCCGAGGGTGCCGAAGTCGTAGCCGAGGCCAAGATCGAACGTGGTGTAGCCGGCGAAGCTCTGGTCGTTGGTGTAGGTATAGTAGCGCCGGCCGGTGTACTTGCCCTGCAGCGACGCCGAGAAGCCGCCCTGCTTCACGGTCACCACGCTCGACAGCATCTCCTTCGGCGTGTCCACCTGCTGCTTGCCGGCCGTGGCCTTGATCACACAGGTGGTGGTGCACCAGTTGAGGTCCTGGTCATAGGTGGACTTGTTGTACGAGGCCGAGTTGTACCAGTTCAGCCACGGCGCCGGCTTCCACAGCACGCCGAGCTCAACGCCCTTGCTCGTGACGCTCCCGGCATTGTGGAAGGAATTGCCGCAGCCCGGGTTCTGCTGCTGGTTCGTCGGGCAGGGATTGTACTGCAGCAGGCGGTTATTGAATTTCACATAATAGCCCGTCAGCGACGCCTGCAGCGTGCGGCTCACATAGCGATAGCCGCCTTCGACACTCTTCGACGTCTCAGGCTTCAACGTCTTGCCCTGCACATCCCAGACGGCCTGCGATACCGACTGCGGGCCGAGCTTGAAGCCCCCCTGGTACATCGCCATGTTTTCGGCATAGCTGGCGAACACCTCGTGCCCGGACGCGATCTTCCACCGCACGCCTACCTCGGGCAGGAAATTGTCCTTCGCCACCAGCGTGCCGCTCGCGAACTGGCTTGACGCAGGCGGCCCTGCCTTGGCGATACCGCGCATGGCCTGAGCATCCGACTTCGCATAGGTGCTCTTGAATCCGAAATCGACGCTCAGCGCATCGTCGAACAGCTTCACCGTGTCCTGGATGTAGAATTGTTCCGTCTTCCAGGTGGTCCGCTGAACCCACTGGGCGGTATCCGGCTGCCCCTTCAGAAATTGCGCAAGGCTGAACGGACCGGTGACATTGGTCCAGATGTAACGCGCGGCGCTACTGACATTGTCCTCCACCCAGAAGCCCGCCTCGAGGTGGTTGAAGCCGAGCTGCCAGCTCAGGCTTCCGAGCACGCCCGTGCGGTCGATGGTGTAGCGCGTGTCGCGGATCTGGACCGGAATGTCGTCAGCGGTGGATGGTGTTCCCTGAGTCGACCAGCCGGTGATGAAGTTGTTGCCGGCGCCCTTGTCCGTATGATGATAGATTTGTCCGCGTACGCTGAGGTTTTTGGTGAGGCTGAAATCTCCGGCGATGTAATAGAGATTGTCGTTGCGGAGGATCTGGCCGTTGGTGAAGGTGACGTCGGCGCGCTTCTCCGGCAGCGTCGAATCGACGCATTTGGTCGGGGCGGTCGGCGCGGTCACCGAGCAATAGGCACGGTCGAGATAGGCCTGCCAGTTCGGCGCATAGCCACCCCAGTCCCAGCCGAGCCGTCCGAGCATGTCCTTCGACAGATAGGCGTCATCGGCCTGGTTGGTGCGCGAAAGGTCGACAAAGGCAGTGATCGTGCCGCCGTCGAACTGGTATTTCAGCTTGGCGTTGAGTTGCTTGCCGGTGGACTTGTTATAGGCAGGCTGGTTCACGAACAGCTTCTGTTCGCTATACTGGCCGGAGATATAGGCGGAGAAACCGCCATGTTCGCCGGTATCGACGCGTACGAAGGTGCGCCTGCTGTCCGCGCTGCCGATCGTCCCGTTGACGGCGAGCCCCATATTCTTGTGCGGATCGCTGCTGAAATAGGTCAGCGCGCCGCCAAGGTTGCTGGTTGAGGGGATGGCAAGACCGGCGATGCCGGTCGCGAGATCGGCGCGGCCGAGATTCTCGGAGATCAGCGCGCGGCTGATGGTGAGGCCGTTATAGTTGTTGTAGGCGCCGTCGCCGAGCGGCATGCCGTCAAGCGTGTAGCCGAGGTGCGTGGTGTTGAAGCCGCGCACCTGAAGCGACAGCGACTGCTCGTTGACGCCCAGCGCGTCGATCGACTGAGCGCTCACGCCCGGCAGGAAGTTCAGCGCCTTCTGCACGCTGGTGCCGGGCGGCAGCACGTCGAGGTTCGACGGGACCAGGGTCAGGACCGAGCGGGTCTCACCGCTGCCGACGACGATGATGTCCTGAGCCTCGCCGTTGCCTGCCTCTCCGGGAAGAACATCGGCCGCCGTCACCGAAAGGGCCTCCTGTGCATTCGCCTGCGTGGCCACCGTAAAACAGGCAGCAGCCGTCAACGCGAAAACCGACTTTTGTAACATTTAGGCCCCCGTTTATAGAAAGCGCCGCAGGGACGTTTGTCCGCGGCGCCAAATCTTGTCAGGAGCGCGCCTATTCCACGCGTTGATGACATTCTCGCTACAGTCAGGGGCCTCCGCCCACTACGCCGTACCTGCCCCCCGCGCCGGGCAGGTCGGCGTCGCCCCGGTCAGGCCGCGTCTGGCCCGGAACCCGCTCTCGCCGACCCGACCATAGTCCCGCCACCGGGCGATCATGATCCGGTCGCCCGTCACCGAGCGAGGGAGGTAGTTCGCCAGGCCGGCAATGGCGGCAGGGGCACGGCGGCCATGGGTTTCGTCACGAGCCCCTCCCCGTGCCGCAAGCCCGATCGAAATCCGCCCGTCGTCCGGCAATGGCCGGCCCGACTGGTTACGGCGGCGGTTACGTTGAAAAACGTCGCCCGCGCAATGTTTGTTACGCAAAACTGCGGAATGGGCAGGGGCGACGTCGCCGCCGATCCTGGATTTGACTGACATGACATACCCCGACGCGTTGGGGCCCCGGTCCCGGACGCGCCGCTGGCAGCCTCCGGCAGAGATGGCCCGGTTCATATCGCCCTCGCGGCGCAATATGGCCGTGTGCCCGCGTCACGGCGTGGCCAGCGGAACCGTGCTCCCACCCGGACCGTTGGTTCCGACCAAGGCGGTACTGACATGACCGGTTCCCCGGCCCGAACCGACTTCACTTCCCGCAGCCTTACCGTGCAGGAGCAGCGCGATCGCTTCGAGGAAGTGTCGATCGAGTTCGCGAGCGGCGACGCCGAGGCAAGCGACGCCATGCTCGACCTGCTGACCGGCGATGCGATCAAGGAATGGCGGATGCAGGACGCGACCTTCTGGCAGCGGGTGAAGTTCCGCTCGCGCATGCTCCGCGCGATCGATCTCGGCGAGCAGCGCAAGGCGCCGGGAGCAGGCGAGAAGAACGCCGGCGGGCGATAAAAAAGCCCGTGAGGTCGTTTCCGACTTCACGGGCTTTTTAAATGGTGGGCGTGGCAAGGATTGAACTTGCGACCCCTGCGATGTCAACACAGTGCTCTACCACTGAGCTACACGCCCACGCGAGTTGGGGGCTCTAGCGAGGGTTATCGGCCCGCGCAAGCCGCCACGCGCTAAATCGTACCGGGATCAGATTCCCCGGGTCGCATTCTCCATTTCGAACATGCGATCGACCTCCATCACGAGGTCGCGAAGGTGAAACGGCTTGGAGAGGACACGGGCCTGCGGCACCGTCTTTCCGGCCTTCAGCGTGACGGCGGCGAAACCGGTGATGAACATGACGCGCAGGTCGGGGCACATCTCGCCCGCGCGCTGCGCCAGTTCGATACCGTCCATCTCCGGCATGACGATATCGGTGAGCAGCAGGTCGAAGGGTTCCGATTCGAGCAGCGGAATCGCCGCGGTGCCGCGATCGACCGCGCTGACCGCATAGCCCGAACGTTCGAGCGCACGCGTCAGATACTCGCGCATCACCCGGTCGTCCTCGGCCAACAATATCCTGATCATCACTGTCCCGCTCAGTCTGTGGCCCCGGTTTATGCGCGAAGCTCTTAAGATTTTCCAGCATCGCCACCACCAACGGCACCTTTCCGGAGCAAACCCCGATTGCGGCAACGGGAGGCGCATCCTAGGTTGGCCGCAATGGCCGACAGCGCCCTTTCCTTCGATCGATACGGTCCGCACGACCCGACCAGCCCGATCATCCTTTCCGTGCCGCACGCCGGGCGCGACTATCCGCTGGCGTTGCGGGCAGCGCTGCGGGTGCCGGTCGCGGCACTGACACCATTGGAGGATCGGCATATCGACGCCGTCGCCATCCTGGCGCGCGGCAACGAGACCATGCTGGTGCAACGGGTCGCGCGGGCATGGATCGACCTGAACCGCAGCGAGCAGGAGCGCGATCCGGGCATCGACGACGGCGCCGACCGGCAGGCGATGCCGCAGCAATCAGCCCGGATGCGCGGTGGGCTCGGCCTGGTGCCGCGCCGGGTTTCGGGCGCTGGCGACATCTGGCGGCGACGGCTCGACGGCGACGAGGTGATGGCGCGAATCGAGATGGATCACCGGCCCTATCATGCCGCCCTGACCGAGGCGCTGAAGCGCGCGCGCTCCCGCTTCGGCATCGCGATCCTGCTCGACCTCCATTCAATGCCGCCCCTCACGCCTGCGCAAGGCGCGGCGCGAATCGTGCTGGGCGATCGTTTCGGGCGATCGGCCGCCGCTCGATTCGTTCGCCGGCTTGAAAGCGAGGCCCGATCAGCCGGGATCGCGACCGCGCTGAACGCGCCCTATGCCGGCGGCCATATCCTCGACGCGCAGGCGCGGCCCAGAGCGGGCATCCATGCGATCCAGATCGAGTTCGACCGGTCGCTCTATCTCGATCCAGCGCTTGACGGCCCGGGGGATGGCATGACGGCGATCGCGACATTGCTGCGGCGGATGATCGACGCGGTGACGGACGAGGCGCTCGCATTGCCTGGCGCGATCGCCGCGGAATAGGCGTAGCTCAAAAAAAACCACCGCGTGCAATGCAGCACGCGGTGGCCAAGGTTCAGGGAGGAGACACACCCGAAGGTGTGCCGCACGGCCCCGCGAAAGGGGGGACACGGCGCCGCGCAACACCGATATAGGAGGGCGGTTTTCGCGCTTCAAGGGCGAAAAGAGCCGCTTTGATTATGCTTAGCCGATCATCCGGGATCGCTGGCCGATGCCGAAGGCCTATCGCAGGCCATCAGGGCACCCTGGAGTGCGAGCATCCGATCGGGCGGCGGGAAACGATGCCGCAGCGCCACAATGCAGCGCAGTGCCGTCAGGCGCACGGAAAGACTGGCGGCGGCGGGATTCCGCCGGCCGCGCAGCGAGTCCCGCGCCTGCCCTGCGGACCGGATCGCACCGCAAGGGAGCGATCCGCCCGGCGGGCGCGGGACCAGCGACGGTGTCAGACGGCCGGGAGCTGGGCCGGCACGAGGCCGAGCTGCATCTGACGGCTGAAGATGTCGCGCATCAGCGACAGCGAGAAGAGGTGAGCGTAGAGCAACGGCAGCATGCCGTTCTTGTGGATCTTGCGAAGCTGGTCGCCACGCAGATCGTTCAGCTTCTCTTCGTTCACGATGCGGAAACCGCGATAGATGAACGGCTGCTCGATGCCGTCCGCCTGGATGGTCGTCTCGCCGTCCATCAGCAGGTCCATCTCCTTCAGGTCGCGCATGAACTGAGCGGTGCGGGCACCGGCCTGTTCGAACGATTCGTTGAACTGCATGATGTTCTTGGTGATCTCTGAGGGCTGGCCGCCGTCGAACAGGGGCTCTCCTTCGAGATCGGCGCCGATGCCTTCGGAGGTCGGATCGAAGCAGAGCGACAATTCGTCAGCGCCGGGGCGCAGGCGCGCGAGCATGAACGGATAGCGCCGGATATAGGCGGGCACGTACATCATCGGCTCGGTCAGCAAGCCCTCGGCATCGACGAACACGTTGGTGCCTTCGTTGAGGCCCATCAGCGCGAGCGGGACGGCATCGTCGCCCTCCGTGAAGACGATCGGGAAATGACGCTGGACGAGCGGGAATTCGTCGACCGTCACGGGAATGGCATGCTGCCCGACGAGGAACTTCGCCTGAGTGAGCTGGCGCATCTTGAAGTTGACGTGAGTCTCGCTCGAAAGCGGCTCGAGCGCATTGTAGAATAGCGGAAGTTGCGATTGCGGCGCGCTGGCCATGAAAACTCTCCATCGGGACTGAATTAAGCGGCTTGTGCGTGCCGACGGTGCCCGGCTCTATGGTGCCCGCGATCCCGGCGCAAGCGCCACGAGCTTGCCGGGGTTCATAAGTGCTTCCGGATCGAACGCAGACTTGATCGCCCGCAGCGTGGCCATCCGGGCCGGCGAGGACAAGCGTTCCAGTTCGGCGACCTTCATCTGGCCGATGCCGTGCTCCGCCGAGATCGAGCCGCCGGCCGCCACGACCAGATCATTGACGAAGCGCGTCACCACCGGCGCTTCCTCAGCATACCAGTGCGCGGGATCGGCGCCGCGGGGCGCGCGCACATGGAAATGGACATTACCGTCGCCGAGATGGCCGAAAGCCATCGCCTCAGTCCCCGGGAAGCGCGCCTCGCAGGCAGCGCCGCCCTCGATCATGAAGCGCGGCATGCCCGACACCGGCACCGAGATATCGTGCTGAACAGCCGGACCGTTGGCGCGCTCCGCCTCGGAGATCGAATCGCGGATGTGCCAGAAGGCGTCAGCCTGCGCCTCGCTCGCCGCGATCACCGCGTCGGCGACCTGACTGTCCGCAAGCGCCGGTGCGAGCAGTCGCTCGAGCAGGTCGGCGGGCGGCTCGGCCGCCAGATCGGTGGCCACCGCCTCGATCAGCACGTGCCATTTGTGCACGCCGGCGAGCGGTGGCCGGGTGCCGGGGATATGCCGCAGCACCAAAGCCAGCGTGTCGTCGGGCACGATCTCGAAACTCTCGATCCGGTCGGTGCCCGCCTCAAGCCGCCGCAGCAGCGCGAGCGCCGTCACCGGATCGGCCAGCCCCGCCCAGGCCACCGCTCGCGCGGCGATAGCGGGCACAAGGCGCAGGGTCGCCGCGGTGATGACACCGAGCGTCCCCTCAGCCCCGATCAGCAACTGGTTGAGATCATAGCCGCGATTGTCCTTCTTGAGCGCGGCCAGCCCGTCATGGATACTGCCGTCGGGCAGCACAGCCTCTACGCCGGCGACGAGGCTGCGCATCGTGCCGAACCGCAGCACCTGGGTGCCGCCGGCGTTAGTCGAGGCGAGCCCGCCGATCGTCGCGCTGCCGCGCGCGCCGAGCGTCAGCGGAAAGCGCATGCCCCGATCGACGGCAGCGGCATGGAGATCCGCGAGGATCACCCCGGCTTCGGCAACGGCCAGGCCGTTCTCCGGCTCGATCGAGCGGATGCGGTTCATCCGCCGCAACGACAGGATCAGCGCCGAGCCGTCGGCGGGCGGCGTCGCGCCGCCGACCATCCCGGTATTGCCGCCTTGCGGCACCAGCGGCACGCGCAGATCGTGCGCGAGCGCCAGGATCGTCGCGACGCCGTCGCGGCTGTCCGGGGAAAGGATCGCGGGCGCCGCGCCATGATAACGACCGCGCCAATCCCGAAGCCAGGGCGCGATCGCTGCCTCGTCAGTGACGACCGCCTTCGGGCCAAGTCTTTCGCGAACCGAATCGGTCAGGCGGCGTTGAGCGGAAGTCATCAAGGCAGGCGTCATGGCCCGGCTCCTACCATGCGCGCCTTGATGCGCCAATTCATGCACTGTTCAAGCATTTCGGTTAACGCCGCGAAACGATGTCGCAGCCGGTGATTCTCGCGTTGATTCTGCTTGCCCTCGCGCCGGGTGCTTCGGTCGATGAATCGCGCCTCGACAAGGTCGAGGTCGCCCAGCTCACTGTGCACCAGCGGATCATCATCCGCATTCCTCGCCTGCCCTTCACCTCTCGCGAGCCGATCCAGGATCAGCAGTCAGTGAGCTGGTCCGAGAAGAAGGGGCCCAAATGCGTGGCGATGAGCGATCTGGTCGGCGCCGCCATTTCAGCGCCGGACAGCATCGACCTGATGATCGAGGACGGATCGAGGGTACGGGCCCGGCTCAACGATGATTGTCCGCCGCTCGATTATTATTCAGGCTATTATTTGAAACCGACCCAGGACGGCATGGTCTGCGCCGACCGCGACGCGATCCGTTCCCGCTCGGGCGGCTCCTGCCGGATCAAGGAATTCAAGCGGCTCGTGGCCAAAACCAGACGCTAAAATCGCCGCCACGCCGCCCCGGCGGGCCGCAAACACCCCTTTTTCTTGACAATCGCCCCCTTATCGGCAAGCGCTCAGGGGCTGGCCGGGCGTGATGACCGGGCCTTTTTCCGGACACCGCATGACCTTCGCCGACCTCGGCCTATCCGACCAACTTCTGAAAGCCGTCAACGAGTCCGGCTATACCGAGCCGACTCCGATCCAGGCGAGCGCGATCCCGAGCGTGCTGATGATGCGCGACATCATCGGCATCGCCCAGACGGGCACAGGCAAGACCGCAGCGTTCGTGCTGCCCATGATCGACATATTGGGCGAGGGCCGAAGCCGTGCGCGCATGCCGCGATCGCTGATTCTCGAACCGACGCGCGAACTCGCCGCGCAGGTGGCGGAGAATTTCGAGAAATACGGCAAATACCACAAGCTTTCGATGGCGTTGCTGATCGGCGGCGTGTCCATGGGCGACCAGCAAAAGGCGCTTGAAAAGGGCGTCGACGTGCTGATCGCCACGCCGGGCCGGCTGATGGACCTGTTCGGACGCGGCAAGATCCTGCTCACCGGCTGCGACCTGCTGGTGATCGACGAGGCAGACCGGATGCTCGACATGGGGTTCATCCCCGACATCGAGGAAATCTGCACCAAGCTGCCCAAGCAGCGCCAGACCCTGCTCTTCTCCGCGACCATGCCGCCGCCGATCAAGAAGCTGGCCGACAAATTCCTGAGCAATCCCAAGACGATAGAAGTTGCGCGCCCTGCGACCGCCAACACCAACATCAAGCAGTGGCTGGTCCCGGTCTCGGCCTCGAAGAAGCGCGAGAAGCTCGTCGCGCTGCTCGAGCATGAGGATGTGAAGACGGCGATCATCTTCTCGAACCGCAAGACGACGGTGCGCGACCTGAACAAGGCGCTGCAACGCCAGGGTTTCCGATCGAGCGAGATCCATGGCGACATGGAACAATCGCAGCGCATCGCCGAGCTCGACCGGTTCAAGGCCGGCGACGTCAACATCCTGGTCGCGTCGGACGTCGCGGCGCGCGGCCTCGACATCAAGGGCGTTAGCCACGTCTTCAATTTCGATGCACCCTGGCACCCCGACGATTATGTCCACCGGATCGGCCGCACCGGCCGCGCCGGCGCGACCGGCGTCGCCTTCACGCTGGTGACGGCTGACGACGCCGAGAACGTCGCCAATATCGAGAAGCTGACGGGCATGAAGATCGAGCGCTACGAAGGCGCCGAGGACGAGCCCGCATCCGCCACCACATCCCGCGGCCGGGGCGGCCGGACCAAGCCAGCCGCCAAGGCGCCGAAGGCAGCCCCCGAGAAGGCCAGGAGCGCAAAGCCGGAACCAGCCAGCGCGGATGCGGCGACCGAGACCGAGCGTCCAGCCCGGCCACCACGCACGCCGCGCGACTCACGTCCGCCTCGCGAAGAGCGGCCGGCGCGCGAAAGCCGCCCGCCGCGCCAGGAGCGACCCGCCGGCGACGACCGCCCCACGCGCGGCACGCAGGATGACGGCCCCGACGAGGGCTGGAACGGCCCGCTGCCCGACTTCCTGATGGCGAAGCTGACTTACTGACCGTTCGTGGACGGGATCGTCGAGACGGTACCAGTGAAGCGAATCGAAAGCCCCTGCGTCAACATCTGCGAGATGGACGCGGCCTCTGGCCTGTGCACGGGATGCGCACGGACCATCGATGAGATCGCCGGGTGGAGCAGCGGCAGTGCCGCGTGGCGGGACGCGGTGATGGCAGCGCTGCCTGGGCGAAGGGCCATCCTGCCTTAGCCCTACCTGGAAGCGGCAGGGCCAAGGCCGGGCGTCACCCCGCCTTTTCAGGCTCCGGCGCCGGCATCAGGGCGTTGTCCTTGTCATTCGCACGCCGATAAGCGTCGCGCGACATGATACGCTCAAGATAGGCGTCGAAGGCATCGCGTTTCGGCAGGGTGTCGAACTGGGTGCCCCACGCGACCTGCGATCCGACATAGACGTCAGCCGCGGTGAAGCTGTCGCCCGCGATATAGGGATGCGCCGACACCGCCTTTTCCAGCGTGTCGACCGCCAGATCGTAGTTGCCGTATCCGACCATGCGCTGCTGCTGGTCGCTGGGGATGAAGTTCATCGACTTGTTGGTTACCGCCTGCTCCATCGGGCCCGCCGTATAGAAGAGCCAGCGATAATAATCGGCGCGATCCGTGGTCGGCGGAGCAAGGCCAGCCTCCGGGAAACTGTCAGCAAGATAGGCGCAGATCGCCGCGCATTCAGTGATGATCCGTCCATTATGGACGATCGCCGGCACCTTCCCCATCGGATTGATCGACAGATAGGGCTCCTGCTTCATCGTCGAGGCATAGTCGAGCACCACCGTCTCATAATCGGCGCCGGTTTCCTCGAGCATCCAGCGCGCGATCCGCCCGCGCGACATCGGATTGGTGTATAGAACCAGGTCAGCAGCCATCTCGTCCTCTCCGAATCACGTTCGCAGAACATAAATGGAACACGACAAGGCGCCGGCGTCAAGGTCGCACCCTGACGCCGCGGGGAAATCACGCCAGTCGCGAAGTCGAACCCTCAGGCAGCGACGACGCTGATCCTGCTCACCTTGCTGTTGCTGTGCGCGAGGCTCTTCAGATCAGGCACTATCTTCATCATGTCGGCGACCATCGCGTCGCGGCTGCCGCCCTTGAAGGTCGCGCGAAGATCGGGGGCGACGGCCATATAGCCGGCGAGCGCATAGCGACGAGCAGTCTCCTCGGCCTTCGCGTCGAGCCCTGCCTCGTCGGGCATCACCACGACCACGCCGAGATTGGCCTTGCCGCGCGGCGCGGCAAAATAGCCCTCGAGCACCTTGCCACCGCGAAGCGCATAGCTGAGCTTGCGGGCATTGAGGCGGGAATCATCAGTCGCGGCGAGGGCGGAGCCGGCAAAGCCAAGCAAGCCAGACCCGACAACGGCGGGCGCGACCGAGAGCGCGGCCATTCGGCGCACGACACTGCGGCGGCCGATAGGCGCACGGCCCAATGCCTCGAAACCCTCAACGGGTTGCTCGTTGCTGTCTGACATGGATATTTTCCCCTGACACCGCCCTGCGCGGTTAAGAAAAGCGTAATCCTAATATATCCAAGATACAACCAAAACGAATGTAATCCGCGAGCGTGAATGCTGCATCCTTTGCTGCGGGCCGGACAGGCTATCCATGGATATGCCCGGGGAAACGCAGGAGCATGCTTTGTCACACAAGCATCGCCGCGGCCCGACCCAGCGTTCCGCGCACTGTCCCATTGTCGAACGCATGGGCAACGTCTTCAAAAGAAAACTGAATCCAGCGAAAGAACGGCGACCGGACGCCCCAGCTCTTCGAATCGCCCGTGGGGCGAGCGCGCAGCAGACGGGTCAGGCCGCGCGGTACCACCAGACGCCGTCACTGACCTGCTTGACCGCCCTGCCCTCGATCTCAAGCCGGCGGAGATGCGCCAGCGCCTCGCCCGTCGCCATGCCGAGCATGTCGGGGCCGATGGCGCGACGGAACAGCCGGCCGAAGCAGTCGACCGCACGCCGTGGCTCGGCAAGGAAGATTTCGAGCTCATCGAGGCGCTCCCGGTGTTCACGGTCCATCGCGTCGAGCCGGGTATGGAGACCAGTGAACGGATCGCCATGTCCGGGCAGGACGAGCAGATCGTGCGGAAGCAGGCGGAGCTTCGCGATCGAGGCGAACCATTCGCCAAGCGGGTCGGCCTCGGGCTCGGTGACGCCGAGCGAGACATTGGGGCTGATGCGCGGCAGGACCTGATCGCCCGCGATGAGGATGCCGGCGGATTCGTTCAACAGGCAGGCATGTTCCGGGCTGTGCCCCGAACCGACCACGATCCGCCACTCGCCACCGCCGATCGCCAGCGTGTCGCCGTCCTTGATACGGCGATAGCTGAGCGGCATCGGCGTCACGACCCGGCGGAAGCCCGCCCAGCCACGCTCGCTCGCATGGGCAACCTGCTCCTCATCCCAACCCGCGCCGCGCCAGAAGGCGATCATCTCCTCGGGCACAGCGTCGCGCGCATCGAGCATGACCGATCGCAAGGTGAGCCATTCCCCGCGTGTCATGACCAGCGGCGCCGAATGGTGCGCGCACATCCAGCCGGCAAGGCCGACATGATCGGGATGGAAATGCGTGCCGATCATCCGCGTGACGCGCGTGCCCGCCAGCGGACCGCGAAATACCGTCTTCCACGCATCCCGCGCATCAGGCAGGTTCATGCCCGCGTCGACCAGCGCGACGCCGTCCTCATCGTCGATCAGCCAGCAATTGACGTGCTTGAGTGGTCCCGGAACGGTCAGTCGCACCCAGCGGATGCCAGGCGCCACCGCCATGACGTCACCCGCCGCGGTCTCCCGGCCACCAAAGGGATAAGTGAGACCCTTGTGGCTGGTGGGGACGAAGCTTTCGTCAGCGACGAACGCGGCATCGGAGCGGGAAGCAGTGGCCATAGGTTGCGACTAGCAACGGAACTATGGGCAAGTCACGCGACAAATATATGGGCCGAGAGAGCCCCCCTCATCCGCTCGTTTCGAGCGACGCCGAGAAACATTGATGGAGCGCGGGCTTCGGTTTCTCGACGTCGCTCGAAACGAACGGAGAAAAGGACCGCTTGCCCGCTCTCACCTCAACGGCGGAACAGGCTTTCAGCGGTCGGCTCGGCCGATGCCGGGGCCTCGCCCGCTTCCGCCGCTTCGGCGTCGCGTGCAAGCTGCTCGCGCTGGGCGCGCAGTTCGACGATCAGTGCCTCGCGATCACCCTCGAGGCGCGTATCGACCGGCGCCTCGATACCGGCCGCCTTGGCCGCCTTCGCCACCGCCGCGTCAAGCTCGCGCTGAGTCGTCAGGCCGAGCGTCACGGGATCCTTCGGGGTGATGTTCGCGATGTTCCAGTGGCTGCGATCGCGGATCGCGGCGATGGTGGTGCGGGTCGTGCCGATCAGGTTGCCGATCGCGCCGTCGCTGATCTCCGGATGGTTGCGGATGATCCAGGCGATGCCGTCGGGCTTGTCCGACCGCTTCGACACGGGGGTGTAGCGCGGGCCCTTGGTGCGACGAACCTGTTCAGGGCCCTTCAGCATGATCAGGCGGTAATCCGGATTTGCCTGGCCCTTGTCGATCTCGTCCTGGGTCAGCTCGTGCGCGCGAACAGGATCGCGGCCGGTGAGCTTGGTCGCCGCAGTATCGTCGGCGATCGCCTGGACTTCGAGGATATGCAGGCCGCAGAATTCGGCAATCTGCTCGAAGCTGAGCGATGTATTGTCAACCAGCCAGGAGGCGGTCGCGTGGGGCATGAGCGGCTGGGCCACCGGAAACTCCTTAGAAACAATAAGGGCCGCCCCTTTCGGAGCGGCCGCACAATGACGTTGACTTAGTCCCCCTTGCGCGGTGAGGCAAGGCTCAGGCCGCAATCGCTTCGTCGGCATCGACCGGGACGAGCGCGTTCAGGAACTGACGGGCACTTGCTTCCCAGGTGAAGGTCCGGCCGTAAGCGGCGCAGGCGCCGCGATCCCTGGTGAGCGCCGCCCCGATCGCGACGGACAAATCATCGTCCATCGCGCCGACCGCATCGGTCAATATGTCGACCGGGCCGGTGACGGGATAGGCGGCGACCGGCACGCCGCAGGCCAGCGCCTCGATCATCACCAGCCCGAACGTATCGGTGCGGCTGGGGAACACGAACACGTCGGCGCTGGCATAGGCAGCCGCCAGATCGGCACCGAAGCGAGGGCCGAGGAACATCGCCTCCGGATAGCGCGCTTCGAGCGACGCGCGCGCCGGACCGTCCCCGACGATCACCTTGGTGCCCGGGTGATCGTTGGTCAGGAAGGCCTCGATATTCTTCTCCACGGCGACGCGGCCGACATAGAGCTGGATCGGCCGCGCCAGCCTGGCAAGGGCCGGATCCGGCGTGACGGCGGCCGAGAAGGTCGAAAGATCGACGCCCCGGCCCCAATGCCGCACATTCTCCAGCCCATGCTGCTTGAGCGTCGCGGCGATCGACGGAGTCGACGCAAGGATCGACTGCGCGGGCGCATGGAACCAGCGGATATAACGCCAGATCCATTCCGGGTTCACGCCGGTCCGTGCCGAGACATAGTCGGGGAACTGCGTGTGGTAAGCGGTGGTGAACGGGAAATCGTTCATCAGGCACCAGCGCCGCGCCGCGAGGCATACCGGCCCCTCGGTCGCGAGATGGATCGCCTGCGGATTGAAATCGGCAAGCATCCTGCCGACCGCATTGGTCCTGGCAAAGGCGAGGCGGATTTCGGGGTAGGTAGGACAGGGCATGGAGTAGAACAGGTCGGGCGAGACGACCATCACCACATGCCCCTGGCGCTCGAGCTCGGCGCGCACGGCTTGCAGCGTCCGCACCACGCCGTTCACCTGGGGGGCCCACGCATCAGTGGCGATCGCGATGCGCACGCTCGTCAGGCCGCCAGCGTCTCGATCTTCGCCGCTTCCCGTTCGGCGATCTCGTCGGCCCAGTGCAGCAACTCCATCCGCCCGTCGAAATGCTCGACAAGAGCGGTACAGCCCTCCACCCAGTCACCATCGTTATAATATTCGATGCCGCCGATGTTACGGAATTCAGCGGTATGGATGTGCCCGCAGACGACGCCGTCGACGCCCCGCGCGCCGGCTGCCTGAGCGATCACTTCCTCATAGTTGGAGATGAACTCCACCGCGTTCTTCACCTTGGCCTTGGCGTGTTTCGACAGCGACCAATAGGGCAACTGGAAAAAGCGGCGATACGCGTTCACCAACCTGTTGAGCGCCATCATGAATTCATACGCCGCATCACCGACATGCGCGAGCCATTTGTGCGTGAGCGTGATCATGTCGAACTCGTCGCCATGGAGCACCAACAACCGGCGGCCGTCGGCGGTTTCATGGATCGCCTTGCGGCGGATCGAGACGCCGCCAAAATCAAGCCCGGTGAACTGGCGCATCACCTCGTCATGATTGCCGGGGATATAGATCACCTCGGTGCCGCGCTTGGCCCGCTTCAGGATTCGCCACACCACGTCGTTGTGCGAGGCCGGCCAGTAGAATTTCTTCTTGAGCCGCCAGCCGTCGATGATGTCGCCGACAAGGTACATCCGCTCGCTGTCGACATGGTCGAGAAAGTCGATCAGCATGTCGGCATTGCAACCGCGAGTACCGAGATGGATATCCGAAATCCAGATCGTGCGATATTTGCAGCGATCCGTGACCTCGCGTTCCGGAATCGATGGTTTGGAATTGGCGAAATCGGCGAAATCGGCGATGCTATTGTCCATCGCGATCCTGGTTACAGCGTCCATCCCGGCATCGTCCCGCGCAGCCCTTGATGGGCCTGCGCTATGGCCGATTTTTGTTACAGCTTGATTCCACTGATGTGAAAGGCGGGTTACGCTTTCATCGCAATATGATGCGGCTCGGCCTCGACCCGGGCGAGCCAGGCGCCGACCGCCGGATAGCGCCCGAGTTCGAAACCGCCATCGTCGGCGACATGGGTATAGGGGTAGAGCGTGATGTCGGCGAGAGTCAGCCGGTCGCCGACGAAAAACGGCGAGCGGGACAAATGGTCGTCCATCAGCTCAAGCGCGGCCTCTCCCGCCGCCTGCTTGGCGGGTATTTGCGCCCGCCGCAGATCGTCCAGCCCGGCCTCGCCGATGACATGCCGCCAGAAACGCAGCGTCGCGACATTGGGCTCGTGATTATACTGCTCCCAGAACATCCAGCGGAACATGTCGGCGCGGTCGAAGCGGTCGTGCGGAATCAGGCCGGACCCGTCGGCCAGATAGATGCAGGCGGCATTGCTTTCCGGCAGATAGTCGTCCCCGACCTGGAGCACCGGGATGCGGCCATTGGCGTTGACGCCGCCGAGGAACGCCTCCGACCGGGTCTCGCCCTTCATGATGTCATATTCGCGCCGTTCGAGCGGAATGCCGAGATGCGCGGCGGTGAGCCGGATCTTGTAACAGTTTCCCGACGCGGCATATTCGTGAAGGATCAGGCTGGACATGTGGCGCTCCCTTGATCGCCCTTGTCATCACGCGACCGCATGGCCCGTCAAATCAAATGCAATGGGCGATCAACAAGCGGACCTTGTCGGACACCAGGGTGAACGATGATCCTTTGCGTCAAGCCAGGTCACGAACCCGCCAATCGCGAACCTTCGCCAACGGCGAATGGCTCAGGGACGAGGAACGGATATGGGCCTGGTGCACGAATATGCCTCTTTGTAGGGCCGACCCCAGCAGCTCAGGAATCCATCCAGTACGTTGAGGTTTGGCGGCCAGGCAACCATCATCGGTTTTCCATCCGGTCCGACCGGCGAAAAGGCCGGCGGACGCGGCAACCTTGCCAGTCGGTCGCGAGCCGTCTCCGCGGCTTGGCGGTCATTGCGCAGGAAAGCGATGGTCCCGTCAACGTAAAGGTTCCAACCAAATCCTGCGTCTTCGGCCGGCGTTCTTCTCGAACGCTCGAAGAGGGAGATTGCAGCCTTCGTCTGCCCGGACTTCGCGCGCAACTGCCCTTCGTGCCAGTACAAGATACCAGCCGTGTTCTCGTGCGCCTCCCTCCAAAGCTTGATCAGGTCGGCCCCTTCAACATCACAGCCCGAACTGGCCAATAGTCGCCATCCACCCGTGATATCCTGATCGAACTGCTTCTCGTCCAGCGCAAGCATCGCTGCCCTGTCATATGCACAACGCTCAGTCGGCGGCTGCTGTATCAGACCTCCAAGTGCGAGAAGCGCGCCGAGCATGATCATGCTTGCTGAATGTCAGCTTCCAGGCCAGTTCGCAACACATCGGGGCGTGGCCTTTCGCCTGGCATTGAAGGCCGAGCATTTTCCATCATCTATCGCCGACAACCGGGTGAAACCAGCCAACGGGGCCGGAATGACGGGCAGCCCACCCCTTGCGGTCCCGTGGTTGCCGCGACATTCTCCCGTGATGGGGTGGATTGCAGATTTCATCATTCAGGGCTTTTGGGAGGGCGTTGTTGAGGCGGCCTATCGCAAATGGGGCTGGACGGGCGGCATCATTGCGTTCCTTGCGCCTTTCGCCGTTGGAGCTTTCATACTCTGGCTTTTGATAAGATAAGGGAAAGCCGTGCGCCTGTTCGTGACTGGCCCGACTGGTAGCGGCAAGACGACGTTCGCGGCCAGAGTAGCGAGGGAGGCGGCGCTGCCGTTATATTCGCTCGACGACCTTCATTGGATTCGACATCCCGATGGAGATCGGCGGCGTGCACCCGAGGAGCGTCTGGCTTTGTTGCGACCACTGGCTCGACAGACCCGCTGGGTCATTGAAGGCGTTCAATTCAAATGGGCGGACGCGGCGCTGGACAACGCCGACAAGATCGTCGTCCTGGATCTTCCCCGCTGGCGCAATACCCTGCGCATCGTACGCCGCTTTCTCAGTCGGGGTCGTTTTTCAAGCCACGACCCCCGCGCCACATGGGCGGCGCTCGGACAGGAGATGCGCTGGTCCAAGGACTATTATGATCACGAACGCGCGCTGCTGTTCGAAAAGCTTGGCCGGCACGAGGAGAAGGTCGTCAAGGTTCGTGACGATCATGTCCTGCGCGAAACGCTCGAAGATATCATCTCGACGACCGCGATCGAACGAGACGTGCGTGCATGATCGAGAATGGCACGCAGGCGGGCGTCTGAACTGATCGGTCGGGATAAAGACCGAAGCGTGACATCCGGTCAGCGGGTAGGACGTCCCGCCGCCGAATAAAATGATATGACAGCTCGCTCGTGTCACACATCGTTGAGCTGCCTCGTCATCGTATATGAGGGA
Organism: Sphingomonas sp. QA11; assembly: GCF_028473665.1. Classification (GTDB taxonomy): domain Bacteria; phylum Pseudomonadota; class Alphaproteobacteria; order Sphingomonadales; family Sphingomonadaceae; genus Sphingomonas; species Sphingomonas phytovorans. The sequence goes on from NZ_CP098774.1 coordinate 3,324,437, forward strand.
TGGCGATGCTCGGTGAAACGATGATTGATGAGGCGACGAGTATGGATGACGGGGCTTCCGAATCGGTTGCCGCGTTCAATCGGCTTCGGCCGACGCTCCTGCGGGTCGCCTATCGCATGCTCGGCTCGGTCACGGATGCCGAAGATATGGTCCAGGAGGCCTTCATCCGCTGGACGAGGCTCGATCGTTCCGACATTCGCGAGCCGGCCGCCTTTCTCCGCAACGTCGTGACACGCCTTTGCCTCGATCAGATGAAGTCAGCACGCAGCCGGCGCGAGGAATATGTCGGCCTCTGGCTGCCCGAACCTGAAATCGAGGATGCGTTCGATGAGATGGACGACATCACGCTGCCGTTGATGCTGGCGCTGGAGCGACTGACCCCGCTGGAGCGAGCCGCATTCCTTCTTCACGACGTCTTCGGCGTCAGTTTCGCCGAGGTAGCGGAGACGATCGGGCGAGACCCGGCGACATGCCGGCAGCTCGCCAGCCGGGGTCGGGTTCATGTTCGCTCCGAACGCGCTCGTTTCCACCTGCCGCAGCAACGCGGCTTCGAGCTCGCCGAGGCGTTCTTCGCCGCCTCGCGCGATGGCGACATAGGACGTTTGCGGACGATGCTCGCCGCCGATGTCGCTATTCAGGCCGACGGTGGAGGCAGGGTGGCGACAAGCCAGGCTGTTATCGGCCTCGATAATGCGATTTCCCTGTTTGTAGGGCTGAGGAAACTCTTTGAGCGCAGTCCGTCGCGATTGCTGCGCTATGCACTCATCAACGGCCTTCCCGGCTTCGTCACGATCGAGGAAGGTTTTACGCTCCAGACGACCGCGATCGAGCCGGGGCCTGACGGCATCACTGCCATCTATGTCACCCGCAATCCGGACAAGCTTCAGCATCTGGCCGACCGAGCCGGGGCGGCAAACTGAACCATTTCATCACCACATCAGGAGGCAGAATTGCGCGTCGCGATCATCTATCACAGCGGCTATGGGCACACCGAACGACAGGCTATTGCGGTCCGCCAGGGCGTCGAGGAGGTCGACGGGGCCGAGGCGCTCTTCCTTAGGGTAGAGGACGCCGAGAGACGCTGGAGCGATCTCGATACGGCGGACGCCATTATCTTCGGCACCCCGACCTATTGCGGCGGCGTGTCTGCCAGGTTCAAGGCATTTGCCGAGGCAAGTTCGAACGCGGTGATGCGTCACGCGGGGTGGCAGGATAAACTGGCGGCGGGCTTCACCAACTCCGGATCGCACGCGGGCGACAAGCTGGGAACGCTGGTCCAGCTTGCGATGTTCGCCGCGCAGCATGGAATGCACTGGATCAACCTGGCGCTCCCGCCAGCCAATAATTCAGCCACCGGGTCCGAACATGACCTTAACCGGCTTGGATTCTGGCTCGGCGCTGGCGCGCAATCGAACGTCGATGCCAGCGCCGATGTGACACCGCCCGAAGCCGATCTCGCCACCGCCCGCCATCTCGGACGACGCGTCGCCCAAACCGCGCAGCAGTTCGCGCGCGGCGCCGCCAAGGCTTGTTATACTCTTCCTGGAAACGGCCAATAGGACGCCTCTAAAAACCTATGGCGATTGAGGGCGTGAGATGATTCACTGCATCCCGTGAGAACGGGAGGCAGCGATGGTACAACGCGGTTTCTTCGATGTTGATGATCGGCTTGCGGCACTGTCGGCGGCGGGGGATCCACTGGAACGGCTGAGCGCGGTGGTTGATTTCGCGTTGTTCCGGCCGGTGCTGGATGCGGCGCTTGCGCGGTCGGATCGCAGTCGCGGCGGGAGGCCACCCTATGACGCGGTACTGATGTTCAAGGTGCTGGTGCTGCAGGCGCTGTACAGCCTGTCGGACGATGCGTGCGAGTTCCAGATCCGCGACCGGCTGTCGTTCATGCGCTTCCTGGGGCTTGGGCTTGGCGACCGGGTGCCCGATGCCAAGACGATCTGGTTGTTCCGCGAGCAACTCGTCCAGGCGAAGGCGATCGAGAAGCTGTTCGCGGGCTTCGACGATGCGCTGCACGGGTCGGGTTATCTGGCGATGGGAGGGCAGATCATCGACGCGACCGTCGTGGCGGCACCACGCCAGAAGCTGAGCGACGAGGAGAAGGTCACGATCAAGGGCGGCGGCACGCCGGGACATTGGTCGCCAGCCAAGCGCCGGCAGAAGGACACCGACGCGCGTTGGACGATAAAGCGCGGCCGCCGCAAGCGCAGCGAGGCGAGCGAGATGAAGGCCAAAGGTGTCGAGATCGCGGTGCCGGTTTTCGGCTACAAGAACCACGCCGGGATCGACCGCCGCCATGGCCTGATCCGACGATGGGAGGTGACCAGTGCCGCCGCGCACGACAGCCGGCCGTTCGAGGGGCTGCTCGATCCGAGGAACACCGCATCGCCGGTATGGGCCGACACCGCCTATCGCTCGAAGCGCAACGAAGCCGCGATGGCGAAGCGCGGGCTTGTCTCGAAGGTCCATTTCCGCAAGCCGAAGAACAAGGACCTGCCGGCGCATCATGCCCGCGCCAACGCCGCAAGGTCACCAGTCCGCTCGGCCGTCGAGCACGTCTTTGCCGGGCAAAAGCACCGCATGAAGCTGTTCGTGCGCACCATCGGCATCGCCCGCGCCAAGGTAAAGATCGGCATGGTCAACCTCGCCTACAACTTCAGCCGCCTCGCCTGACTCGAAGCCCGAGTTGCGCCTGCTTGACCGGATTTGCGCCCGATCAGGCACCCTCAGGGGCAGCGAACCGGCCAATACGCCCTTGTCGATGCCGGCAAACCCGCCATCCAGACCATGCCGACGCCGTCATCACCGTTCAAAGGCATTCTTCGAGGTGTCCTAGTGCATCACTGGATTTATTGCAGGGCGAATTGTCTTCACATCGATTGTGTTGGCCGATGACAAAACGTCGCCCGCCATAATATTTATTTCCAGCTGCACTCCATCGGATTTATCGGCCGTTGTTCCAAGATTGGTGACGGACGCAGCTATACCGTAGTTAGGATAACGAGGTTGCGGCAATGACTTCACAAAACTGACGCGGCCCGGTGGAGTGGTATGTGTCGCCGTGCCCTTTAGGGCCGGACGCCAGCCTGCATTATCGGCGAATGCATTGGTAGCGCCATCGCCAACCGATCGATCTTCTAAACCACTGACGATGATGTCACATCTGTCGACCCACGACCTCAAGACAGCCCAAACACCGCCTGTTGAAGTTTTAAACTGATATACGAACTGCGGCGGCACGCCAGCAGCGGAAGTTGCGATATAACGCCGCACAATGTCGGGAGTATCATTGATGCTTTGCACGCGGCCCATGGAACGCGGCATGTTCATGTAGATCGCCACAGGCGATGTTGTCTCGAACCTTCCCGTAGCCGCCGCCACCGAGCAGGCAGATATTGCAGAGGTTAACGCGTTGGACGCGGAAGGAATATCAGCTGCGGAAGCGGCGCTAGACGGCAACATCACGCACAATGTTGCAAGGCTTCCAACAACAGTTTTAAGCATGATGTGACCTCATTTGATATTTCCCCTCCTATGAGATTTCCCGCTAACGAACGATTAAGTTTCGATATCGGGCCAGATCGGAATGTCCCCAATTCTGAGCCGCTTCGGACGTGCCGAATGGCGACTAAAAGGCATTTTCTGCCGCGCACCTTTAGCCTATCGTGCATCCTTTGACTTCGATGAGTAGCCATGACTGACATTCCGTCCTCAGCTACGGCCCTACCCGGCATCAGCGCGGCCGAGGGTCGTGTCCCGGTGAGTGGTGTAGCTGGTGTGGGTGGTCACCGATGATCTTCGGATAAGGTTGGGTTGCGAGCTCAACTTGAACGAGGACACACCGATGACCGACGACACGATGGACCTGCGCGCGCTGGTGGGAAAGAGCCCGGACGCGGATTTCCTGCGAGAGATGATCGGCTTTGCGGCAAAGCGGCTGATGGAACTGGAGGTGGGTGGCCTGACGGGTGCCGCCTACGGCGAGAAGGATGCCGAGCGTGTCGTGCAGCGCAACGGCTATCGCGAGCGCGACTGGGAGACCCGGGCGGGCACGGTCGAGCTGCGCATCCCCAAGCTACGCAAGGGCAGCTACTTTCCGGGCTTCCTCGAGCCACGCCGGCTTGCCGAGAAGGCGCTGACCGCGGTGATCCAGGAAGCCTATATCCAGGGCATCTCGACCCGCTCGGTCGATGATCTGGTGCAGGCCATGGGCGGGGCCGGCATCTCGAAGAGCCAGGTGAGCCGGCTTTGCGAGGAGATCGACGAACGGGTCCACACCTTCCTCGACCGGCCGATCGAGGGCGACTGGCCGTATATCTGGATCGACGCCACCTATCTAAAGGTCCGCCAGGCCGGCCGGATCGTCTCGGTCGCGGTCATCATCGCCGTCGGCGTCAACAGCGACGGCCGGCGCGAAGTGCTCGGCATGGATATCGGCGCATCGGAGGCGGCGACCTTCTGGACCGCGTTCCTGCGCAAGCTCACCCGGCGCGGCCTCAGGGGCGTCAAGCTGGTGATCTCGGATGCGCATGAGGGCATCAAGGCCGCCGTGTCCCAGGTGCTTTGTGCAAGCTGGCAACGCTGCCGGGTGCACTTCATGCGTAACGCGCTCGCTCATGCCGGAAAGACCCAGCGCCGCGTCGTCTCAGCCTTTGTCGGCACCGCCTTCGCGCAGGACGACGAAGCTGCCGCCAAGGCGCAGTGGCGACAGGTCGCCGATCAACTGCGGCCTCGTGTCCCCAAGCTCACCGCCTTCATGGACGATGCGGAAACCGAGGTGCTGACCTACATGTCCTTCCCCAAGGACCATCGTACCAAGATCCACTCGAACAATCCCATCGAGCGCCTCAATGGCGAGATCAATCGGACACCTCGAAGAACGCCTTTGAACGGTGATGACGGCGTCGGCATGGTCTGGATGGCGGGTTTGCCGGCATCGACAAGGGCGTATTGGCCGGTTCGCTGCCCCTGAGGGTGCCTGATCGGGCGCAAATCCGGTCAAGCAGGCGCAACTCGGGCTTCGAGCCAGGCGAGGCGGCTGAAGTTGTAGGCGAGGTTGACCATGCCGATCTTTACCTTGGCGCGGGCGATGCCGATGGTGCGCACGAACAGCTTCATGCGGTGCTTTTGCCCGGCAAAGACGTGCTCGACGGCCGAGCGGACTGGTGACCTTGCGGCGTTGGCGCGGGCATGATGCGCCGGCAGGTCCTTGTTCTTCGGCTTGCGGAAATGGACCTTCGAGACAAGCCCGCGCTTCGCCATCGCGGCTTCGTTGCGCTTCGAGCGATAAGCGGTGTCGGCCCATACCGGCGATGCGGTGTTCCTCGGATCGAGCAGCCCCTCGAACGGCCGGCTGTCGTGCGCGGCGGCACTGGTCACCTCCCATCGTCGGATCAGGCCATGGCGGCGGTCGATCCCGGCGTGGTTCTTGTAGCCGAAAACCGGCACCGCGATCTCGACACCTTTGGCCTTCATCTCGCTCGCCTCGCTGCGCTTGCGGCGGCCGCGCTTTATCGTCCAACGCGCGTCGGTGTCCTTCTGCCGGCGCTTGGCTGGCGACCAATGTCCCGGCGTGCCGCCGCCCTTGATCGTGACCTTCTCCTCGTCGCTCAGCTTCTGGCGTGGTGCCGCCACGACGGTCGCGTCGATGATCTGCCCTCCCATCGCCAGATAACCCGACCCGTGCAGCGCATCGTCGAAGCCCGCGAACAGCTTCTCGATCGCCTTCGCCTGGACGAGTTGCTCGCGGAACAACCAGATCGTCTTGGCATCGGGCACCCGGTCGCCAAGCCCAAGCCCCAGGAAGCGCATGAACGACAGCCGGTCGCGGATCTGGAACTCGCACGCATCGTCCGACAGGCTGTACAGCGCCTGCAGCACCAGCACCTTGAACATCAGTACCGCGTCATAGGGTGGCCTCCCGCCGCGACTGCGATCCGACCGCGCAAGCGCTGCATCCAGCACCGGCCGGAACAACGCGAAATCAACCACCGCGCTCAGCCGTTCCAGTGGATCCCCCGCCGCCGACAGTGCCGCAAGCCGATCATCAACATCGAAGAAACCGCGTTGTACCATCGCTGCCTCCCGTTCTCACGGGATGCAGTGAATCATCTCACGCCCTCAATCGCCATAGGTTTTTAGAGGCGTCCAAGCGACGCACCGGTGTCGTCGGCATCTTCCCCAACGAGGCCGCGATCACCCGCCTCGTCGGCGCTATCCTGCTCGAACAAAACGACGAATGGGCTGTCCAGCGCGCCCGCTACATGACGCTGGAAACCCTCGCTCCGTTGAGCGATAATCAAACCATCGGACTGCCCGCCATGGCAGCCTGATTATCCGGCCAAAGCCGGAAGATCGTCGGGCCCGCGCCGACGAAGTTACACCACTCACCGGGACACGACCAACCTCTGTTGTCATGGCACTCCCGTGGAGAATTTGGTCCGTAAAGAAGCCCTCCAGCTTGGCTGGCAAAGTCGTACTATCAAACTCCGGGGTCAAACATCTAGCGAACATCTTCGAATGGTAGACCGGCTGCCCGCGACTCCTGCTCAAGTGACGATAACATCAGCATACGTCAGCTTGATGGTGATCGAGCGTTTGTTCGCGCTCCAGTCCGAACGGATGGAGAATTGATGCCGGTCCGAAAAAATACATAGCAATCTCGGGGCTGATCGTCGCAGCGGCTGAAGCCATTTATTATGGCTGCCGCCGCAACGAATTCAGATGGGCAGTTCGGCTGCTTCGGCGGCTTGTCCAGATCGGTGCAATCGATATTGATCTCCTGGCCTTTTTTTACGGCTTCGACAGCGATCTCGAGCGTCCCCAAGGCATCATAAGCGCGGCTGTCGTCATTGTCGCCGAACGCCCAATACACCTCATCGCCCGACAATTGGGCGCAGGCTTTCTCCCAACTCTCCCTGCTCTGCTTGGCCTCTTCACCGAGGAAGTGATATTGAGGAACGATGGAGCGTATGCCGTTAGGCTTGAGCGGGCCATTCCAGTCCGCACGTTTCCCAGCTGGCGCATAAATCAGCTTGATCACGTCGCGCCGGCAGAGCCCACCCGTGTCCGACAGATAGGGCCGCGTCGCTATGGTGTCAGGCTCGGCCGGACCTGTCAGGATCGCATTCAGGTCAGCGAGCACCGCCTCCCGCCGGTTGGCAGGCGACAGCTTCAGCCGCTCCGGCAAGATCTGGATGATACGGGTCGCCGCCATAACGGAACAGGGCACGGCCAGCGCGATGATCGACACGATCATATAATGACGGAAACCCGGCACCCTTCTCTCCCCGCATCAGAAGCCCAATGGCAACCTAGCCTGGGGTCGGTGGCAGGCAAGCGAGGGGCATGGTTAGCGCGGCCATTCCCCCAATAATTTAGGTCGCAAACCTATAAACTCGGCCTGTTTCTCATTCGGCATATCATGAGTATGCTACCTTAAGCCAGGGGGGCAGGATGGCGGCACGTGAGTTTGTAAAGGCATGCAAAGAAGAGCGTGACACTTTGCTGGCGCTGTACGCGGATCAGAATTTGGGATCGGCGGTTGGCGCTCATCTCGATGCAGCCAAGTTGACGCAGCAACAAAGGGCTGAGGTCATTGCGGCACTCGACACTGCCCTCACCGATACGTTCTACACATTGTTAATGGGCCTTGCTGGTGCTGGTACGCTTGGCGGTTCACAGCAAGTCTATCGCCTGTCCGACGAGCACTCGCGGCCGATCACTCTGTCTGGGAATGATGATCTGGAAGCGCTGGCCTTTGAGATTTTCCAATCAGAGGGCCGGTAGTCCACTTCTCGCGACAGGCCGGTTACGATTCAGCAGACTGGATGGCAAACGACGCTTTAGCAGAGGTTTGGGCCGAGAAATCCGTCTATGGGAAGGAAAGATTCATTCTGGATTCGAACATTCCGGCGGGCGTAGCGCCAATCGCTGCTATGAGCAGGCCATGTTCAGCAGACGCGAGACAATCGGCGGCATCAGCGGGCTTCTGGGTGCCCTGGCACTTCCCGGCCCGGCCTTTGCGCGCTCGTCATCCAAACCCCCGCGCCTCCGTTCGGGAGACGTTGTCGGCCTGATCGAGCCAGCGGGATTCAGCGATGGCCTGCCCCAGGTCGACGCGGTGAAGACCGTGATATCGGGAATGGGGCTGGTGCCGAAGCCGGGCCGGCATGTTGCCTCCCGCTACGGCTATCTCGCCGGTACGGATCAGGATCGTGCCGCCGACCTCAACGGGATGTTTGCCGACGACAGCGTGCGCGCCGTGTTCGCCGTGCGCGGCGGATGGGGATGCGCGCGGATTCTGCCCCTGCTTGATTGGGATGTCATCCGCGCCAATCCGAAACTGCTCATCGGCTTCAGCGACATCACCGCGCTTCACCTCGCCTTCGCGGCGCGGGCTGGCTTCCCGACGATTCACGGGCCAAATGCCGGGAACAGCTGGGGGAAGATCAGCTGGGACAGTTTCTGGAGGCTCGCCTTCTCCGGCGAGACGGCGACCTTCCCCCAGCCGGACGCGCGCACGATGGACGCCCTGGCGCCTGAGCGCTGGACCATCCGGACGATCCGGCCGGGCAAGGCGCGCGGACGCCTGATCGGCGGCAATCTGTCGGTCCTCACGGCGCTGGTCGGGACGCCCTGGCTGCCGGATTTCGACGGGGCGATCCTGTTCCTGGAGGAGGTCGGCGAGGCGGAATATCGCGTCGACCGCATGCTCAGCCAGCTCGCGCTCGCCGGGGTGCTGAAGAAGGTCGCGGGCGTGATCTTCGGACAATGCACGCGCTGCACCACCGCCGTGCCCGACTATATCGGCTTCACGATTCCCCAACTACTCGACCAGTATCTCGCGCCGCTCGGCATACCGGTCTTTCAGGGGGCCAATATCGGCCATGTCAGCAACCAGCTCAGCCTGCCGGTCGGTATAGATGTGGAGATGGATGCCGATACGGGAAGCATTCGGATGCTCGAACCCGTCGCGATCTGAGAAGTGAGCGCCAGGCGTCACGTCCCAACCAGCCCCGCCTGGTCAGGGCGCGTGCGCCCACGCACTTCTCCCAGGCCCTACTCCATCGTCAGCACGATCTTCCCGACATGGTCGCCCGATTCCATCCGCTCGTGCGCGGCCGGTGCCTCGGCAAGCGGATAGGTACGATCGATCACCGGCTTCAGCGACCCTTCCTCGACATGCGGCCAGACGGTGCGGGCCAGCTCATCCGCCACCAGGCTCTTGAACGCGGTGTCGCGCGGGCGGAGCGTCGAACCGGTCAGGGTCAGGCGCCGGCGCATGATCTCGAAGAGCGGGATCGTCGCCGTCAGCCCGCCCTGCACCGCGATCGAGACGTGGCGACCGTCATCGGCGAGGCATTGCAGGTTGCGCGGCACATAATCCCCGCCGACCATGTCGAGCACCACCGCGACACCCTTGCCGCCGGTGATCGCCTTCACCTCGGCGACGAAATCCTGAGTCTTGTAGTTGATCGCGTGATCGGCGCCCAACGCCTTTGCCGCCGCGCATTTCCCGTCCGATCCGGCGGTGACGATGATGATCAGCCCGAACAGGTTGGCGAGGCCGATCGCCATGGTGCCGATGCCGCTGGTGCCGCCATGGACAAGCACGGTGTCGCCTTCGCTGGCGTAACCGCGCTCGAACAAATTGGTCCAGACGGTGAAGAGAGTTTCCGGCATCGCCGCCGCCTCGACCATCGACAGCGCATCGGGCACGTGAAGGCACTGGCCATAAGGCGCGACGGCATATTGGGCATAGGCGCCGCCCGAGATCAGCGCGCAGACCGGCTGGCCGATCAGCTCGGGCTGGACGCCCTCGCCGACAGCGGCGATCGTGCCCGACACTTCCATGCCCAGGATCGAGGGTGCCCCAGGCGGCGGCGGGTAAAGGCCCTTGCGCTGCATCACCTCCGGCCGGTTGACCCCCGCCGCGGCGACGCGGATCAGCACTTCGCCCTCGCCGGGCGCCGGCACCGGGCGCTCGACCAGGCGCATCACTTCAGGACCGCCGGGAGCCTCCGGGTCGATCGCCTGCATCACCGTCGGAATATTAACCATAGAATCCGCCGCCCCCACTCGCGGAATAGTCCGGCCTTATTGACATCGTGGCCTGCCGGGTCAACGTTCCATGACATGGACCCGGACGAGATTCTCGCACGAAAAGCGGGCGATCCGCTCACCGAGCTTGCGCGGCAAGACCTTGACCCCCTGTCGGTCGAGGAATGCCAGGCACGTATCGGGGCACTTGAGGCGGAAATCACCCGCACCAAGGCCCGGTTGACGCGCGCCGTTAACCATAGGGCAAGTGCCAACGACCTATTCAAGCGATGAGCAGGAACGCTCCGGCACGGCGATCGGGCCAGAGCGTTCGTCAAGTGCTTGATGCGGGCGCCTTGCCTTCCGACATAAGGGGAAAGGGCCGCGCGTATCGTTGCGGCCCGCATGGAGTAGAATAATGCCTTCTTTCGCATCCGCGCTGGAAACGACCCTCCACAAGGCGCTCGAAGCCGCGTCGTCGCGGCGCCACGAATATGCGACGCTCGAGCATCTGCTGCTCGCGCTGATCGATGACGAGCATGCTTCCAAGGTGATGACCTCGTGCGGGGTCGAGCTGGAAGAGCTCAAGGCGACCGTCGCCCATTATCTCGATACCGAGCTCGAGGCGCTGAAGGTCGATGCGGCGACCGATCCCTCGCCCACCTCCGGCTTCCAGCGAGTCGTCCAGCGCGCGATCCTCCACGTCCAGTCGTCGGGCCGCGACGAGGTGACCGGCGCCAACGTGCTGGTCGCGCTGTTCAGCGAGCGCGAAAGCTATGCCGTCTATTTTCTTCAGCAGCAGGATATGAGCCGTCTCGATGCCGTCAGCTTCATCTCGCATGGCGTCGGCAAGGGTGGCGCCGCCCCGGAACCCCGCGAAGTGAAGGGCGCCGAGGAGGAGAAGACGCAGAAGCCCGACGGCAAGGGCAAGAGCGAAAGCGCGCTGAAGCAGTTCACCGTCGATCTCAACGAGAAGGCGAAGAACGGCAAGGTCGATCCGCTGATCGGCCGTGGCCCGGAGGTCGACCGTACCGTGCAGATCCTGTGCCGCCGGTCGAAGAACAACCCGCTCTATGTGGGCGATCCCGGCGTGGGCAAGACGGCCATCGCCGAAGGCCTGGCGCGGAAGATCGTCGAGGGCGATGTGCCCGAGGTGCTGCTGCCGGCGGTCATCTATTCGCTCGACATGGGGGCGCTGCTCGCCGGCACCCGCTATCGCGGCGATTTCGAGGAGCGGCTGAAAGCGGTCGTCAACGAGCTCGAGAAGCTGCCCCACGCCATCCTGTTCATCGACGAGATCCACACGGTGATCGGCGCTGGCGCGACCAGCGGCGGCGCGATGGACGCGTCCAACCTGCTCAAGCCGGCCTTGTCGGGCGGTACGATCCGCTGCATCGGATCGACCACCTACAAGGAGTTCCGCAACCATTTCGAGAAGGACCGCGCGCTGCTGCGGCGCTTCCAGAAGATCGACGTGAACGAGCCGACGGTCGAGGACACGATCAAGATCCTGACCGGCCTGCGCACCGCGTTCGAGGCGCATCATTCAGTGAAGTACACGCCCGATGCGATCAAGTCGGCGGTCGAGCTGTCGGCGCGCTACATCAACGACCGCAAGCTGCCCGACAAGGCGATCGACGTGATCGACGAGGTCGGCGCGATGCAGATGCTGGTGCCGCCGAACAAGCGCAAGAAGACGATCACCACACGCGAGATCGAGGCAGTGATCGCGACGATGGCGCGCATCCCGCCGAAATCGGTATCGGCCGACGATACCAAGGCGCTCGAGAGCCTCGACACCGATCTGAAGCGGGTGGTGTTCGGGCAGAATGCGGCGATCGAGAAGCTCAGTTCGGCGATCAAGCTGAGCCGCGCTGGCCTGCGCGATCCCGACAAGCCGATCGGCAACTATCTGTTCACCGGCCCGACCGGCGTGGGCAAGACCGAGGTCGCCCGCCAGCTGGCGGCGATCATGGGCATCCCGCTCCAGCGCTTCGACATGTCGGAATATATGGAGCGCCATTCGGTCAGCCGGCTGATCGGTGCCCCTCCGGGCTATGTCGGCTATGACCAGGGTGGCCTGTTGACCGACGCGGTCGACCAGCAGCCGCATTCGGTGCTGCTGCTCGACGAGATCGAGAAGGCGCATCCCGACCTGTTCAACATCCTGCTGCAGGTGATGGACAACGGCAAGCTGACCGACCACCACGGCAAGACCGTCGATTTCAGGAACGTCATCCTGATCATGACGACCAATGCCGGCGCGTCCGACATGGCGCGCGAGACGCTGGGCTTCGGCAACCTCTCCCGCGAGGGCGAGGACGAGCAGGCGGTGCAGAAGATGTTCACGCCGGAGTTCCGCAACCGGCTCGATGCGATCGTGCCGTTCGGATATCTGCCGCCTGAAGTCGTGGCGCGGGTGGTGGAGAAGTTCATCCTCCAGCTCGAGCTTCAGCTTGCCGACCGGCATGTCCACATCAGCCTGGACGACGAATCCAAGGCATGGCTGACCACCAAGGGCTATGACAAGCTCTATGGCGCTCGGCCGATGGGCCGGCTGATCCAGGAGAAGATCAAGCAGCCGCTGGCCGAGGAGCTGCTGTTCGGCAAGCTCGTCCATGGCGGCGAGGTGAGCGTGAAGCTGAAGGACGGCGCGCTGGCGTTCGAGATCGTCTCCGCGCCGCCGAAGAAGCCCAAGAAAAAGGGCAAGGCGGAAAGCGTCGACGCCAAATAAGGCGTTACCCAAAACATCGAACAGGCCGCGGCGGCAACGCCGCGGCCTTTTCCATCTCAGGGAATGTAATAGCCGGGCCAGCCCGTCTGGATGGTGACCGTCACCCTGGTGCCGCCCTGCACCACCAATGGCATAGGCGGCGCGGGTTGATAATGAACCGGCGCGGACGGGGCGCATCCATATCTGCCGCAGGCCCGCAATTCCGCCGCGCGTTCGCGGGCCAGGCGACGCATCCAGCGGTCGCGCGCGATCGCGGCGGAGGCCTGTTCCTCAGTGCTTGCCCAAGCCTCGTCGCGGCAGTCCCGGTCGCCCTCGCAAATCCGGTTCACGGCGCGCTCCACCCGGCGATAGAGTTCGGCGACGCCGGCGCTGGTCGACAGGTCGAGATCGGCCGCCGCGACCGGGATCGACCGTATCTCATAGCGATCATAGGCATTCGCCGTCGTCGCCAGCCCCGCCACGGCGGTGAACAACAGCAATCCGCGGATCATGGTCCATCTCCTGCCATCGAAGATGGTTAACAATAAAGGCCCGGGCTGGCGGAAAGACAAGCGGCAACCCCGTCCCGCGTTCGGACAGCATGCCTATCCGCGAACCCAGCCAATCGCCGGATCGTTCATGTCGACCGCCTCGCCAAGTTCCCACACCTCGGGGTAGCCATAGCCGACTAGGTTGACGAAGGTCTGGATGTTGAGCGCGAGCTGGATCGACTTGGTCATCACCGGCGCGACATTGTTGCGGAAATTATTGTTGCAATAGATGTAGATCGGGCGCGTGCGGTCAGGCCCTATCACCTGGGCGAGGCTCTCCGCGGTGAAATCCGAAAAGGGCAGGTTCACCGCCCCGTCGATATGTCCACGCCGGAACGCCTCGGCCGAGCGCGCGTCGAGCAGCAGCGCACCGGAACTGGCGGCCCGTCGGCGGAAATCGGCGGCTCGCAGGAGCCTCCCTGCACGATAGGGGCCGACTTTCTGCGTCAGCGCGACATAGCCCGAATAGTCGATCAACGGATTGGCGCCCGGCGCGACCGGCCCGGCATCCTGCGCGGCAGCCGGCGGTGCAAGGGCAATGCACGAAAGGCAGAAGACAGCGGCAGGCAGGCATAGACGCATGGCGATCGCTCCCGAGATCGGATCAGGTGCTCGGCTATGCGCAACCCCGCCTTGATCGGCGCTGAACGTGCCTCCACCAGCCGCATAGGCACCGACCCGGCAGGAAAATCGGTCGAAAGGGGTGTGGCGGGCATTATCCTTTACCTTCTGTTCGGCATCTGCGGCTTACAGCGCCCGCCATGCTCAAGGGGTGGGTTTTCAATCTGTTGGCGCTGACCGGCGCGCTACTATGGATCGTGCTGGCCGGCGCTGCGCCAGCCGCGGCGCAGACCGGGCTTGCCGGACAGCCAGTCCCGGTGTGCGTGGCCCGGGCGGCCCCGGGCATGACCCCGCGAACCTTGTTCGCGGAGCCAGCCCGTTTCGATTGCGGCGTCAGGCAGACCGCGCTCGGATCCGGTGACTATTGGGTATTGTCCGCACCGGTACACGCCGCCGGCCCCGCCGATATTCGTATCGGCAGCCTGTGGCAGGAGCGGGTGACGCTCCATGCGCTCTACGCGGACGGCGCGATCCTGTCCGCGGTGACCGACGGCCGGTCGGCGACCCGCCACCTGCAGCTCGGCGCTATCATCGAACGCGGGCTGCCCGAACGCAGCGCCCCGCTGGTCAGGCTGCTATGGCATGTGGAGGGCGCCGCAAATCTGCGCGGCATCCTGGTCGGCGCGCGGATCGCGACGCCGGCGGAAAGCGCCAGGGCCAATCTGCTGATGGGCGCGGTCTATGCCGGATTCGCCGGGCTGTGCATCGCCCTGTTCATCTACAATCTCGCGTTGTGGGGCGCGCTGCGCCATCGCTTCCAGCTCGCTTATTGCGCCATGCTGCTGGCGCTGATGGTCTATGCGACCTCCTCGTCGGGTGCGCTGGCCTGGGCCTGGCCGGACATCCTCAACAACGACCGCCTGCGGATCAACTATGTGTCCGTCGGCCTGGCGGCGGCGGCGGCGATGCTGTTCGCGCGCAGCTTCTTCGAGCCACGCGTGTTCGCCGGGTGGCTGGCAAAGGCGAGCAACGGGGTCTGCGGGCTGATGCTGGTGACCGTTGCCCTGCTGGCGACGCTGGCCCCGTGGCAGATCACGCTGCTCGACCGGTTCTTCTCGTTCGTGTTCATTGCCCAGCTCGGTATCGTGGTGCCGATTCTGTGGCGCGGCTGGCGCGCGCGCAGCAACTATCTGTGGATGTTCGCGATCGCCTGGGCCTCCCCGATCGTGCTCGCCTGTCTGCGCGTCGCGAGTTCGCTCAACCTGATCGGCTGGAATTTCTGGCTCGACAATTCGACGATCCTGACGATGACGGTCGAGGCGCTCTTCTCCAGCCTTGCCATCGCCTATCGCATCCGCCTGCTCAGCCGCGAGCGCGACGAGGCCCGCGAGCAGGAGATCGCGGCGCGGCTGCTGGCCGATACCGATCCGCTGACCGGCCTGTTCAACCGCCGCGCCTTCCTGCGACACGCGATCGGACGCGAGGAAGACCAGATCCTGCTGCTGGCCGACATCGACCATTTCAAGCGAGTCAACGAGACGATCGGCCATGACGGCGGCGACGAGGTGCTGCGCGTCTTCGCCCGCACGCTGCGCCTGTCGGTGCCGCCGGAAGCGCTGGTCGCGCGGATCGGCGGCGAGGAGTTCGCGATCGTCACGCCTGCTGGCCTGGCGGTCGAGGCCGAGGACATATTGGCGCGGCTTCGCGCCGCACGGATGCCCTATGACTTGTCGGTCACGGCAAGCATTGGCACCTGCACTGGCCCGCTGGCCAGGGAAACCGACTGGAAAGCTTTGTATCGCGGTGCCGATCGCGCCCTGTTCGAGGCAAAGGCAGCGGGCCGCGACCGGGTGCGCCGTACCCACGCCGAAACCCAGATCAGGGGCCGAATCGCGGCCTGACCTCGCTTGCCCCGCCCGCACCCCGCGCTTATGGTGCCCGGCACGGGAGTAACCAATGCGTCGTCGTCGAACAGGGCTGATCATTGCGGGCGCTGCCCTGCTGATCATGGCCGCGCGGCATCCATCCGCCGATCTGCGCATCCTCACGCATGACCGGACCGACAGGGCGCCACAGAGCTTCCAGGCAGCGATCGATTTCGGCCTGGTGGCGATATCGGTGCTTGTTACCTGGACCGCGAAACGCATCGCCTGACCGCTTGCACCTTGCGCGGCCGTTGCTTACACCCTTGTCAATGAGCGATCCCGAGAGCGCCTGGCGCGATTCCTATCGTCACCCAACGCGCTGGGACAGCGCCTATCCGCCGCAATCCATGGTCGACTTCTTCGACGAGGCGGCGACGCGCGGCGGCGGAGCGCCGCTGATCGATTTCCTCGGACGGCACTACAGCTATGCCGAGACGCTTGACGGGGCGAATCGGGTGGCCGCCGGCCTGAAGGCGCTTGGCTACGGCCCGGGCGACCGGATCGGCCTGTTCCTGCCCAATGTGCCGCACTATCTCGCGGCCTATTACGGCATCCTCAAGCTGGGCGCGACGGTGGTGAATTTCTCGCCGCTCTACACGCCCGCCGAGCTAGAGCATCAGGTCGCCGATTCGGGCACGAAACTGCTGTTCACCCTGTCGGCCAGCGCGCTGTTGCCGACGGCGCTCAAGGTGCTTGACGGCAGCAGCCTCGAACGGCTGATCGTCGGATCGGTCGCGGGCGCACTGCCGGCGACGAAGTCGGTGCTCTACCGGCTGTTCAAGCGCGGCGAAGTGACGAAACGGCCGGACGATCCCAGGATCATGGCCTTTTCGAAGCTGATCGCGAACGACGGCGTCCATTCGCCCGCAGCGATCGACCCGGTCAACGACGTCGCGCTGATCCAATATACCGGCGGCACCACCGGCACGCCGAAGGGCGCAATGCTGACTCACCAGAATCTGAGCGCCAATGCGCGCCAGGTGATGGGTCTGGACCCCCATCCCAAGATGCACGACCGGATCCTCGGCGTGCTGCCGCTGTTCCACGTCTTCGCCAATACCTGCGTGCTCAACCGCACCGTGCTCAACGGCGGATGCATCGTGATGCTGCCGCGCTTCGAGGCCGGCCAGGTGCTGGCGGCGATCGACCGGACCAAGGCGACCGCCCTGCCCGGCGTGCCGACCATGTACCAGGCGCTGCTCGACCATCCGAAGCTGGCCTCGACCGATTTCTCGTCGCTCCGCGTCTGCATTTCGGGCGGGGCACCGCTGCCGGCCACGCTGAAGGCCAAGTTCGAGGCAGCGACCGGTTCAGCCGTGGTCGAGGGCTATGGCCTGTCCGAAAGCTCGGGCGTGATCTCCGCCAATCCTTATGAAGGCGAAGGCAAGTCAGGCACGATCGGGCAGCCGATCCCGGGCACGCATGTGAAGCTGGTCGACAAGGGCGATCCGGCCCAGCCTGCCCCGGAGGGCGAACCGGGCGAGATCGTCGCGGCGGGCCCGCAGATCATGAAGGGCTATTGGAATCGCCCCGACGCCGATGCCGATGTGTTCGTGGCCGATGCGGCCGGGCGGACATGGCTTCGCACCGGAGATGTCGGCACGATCGATTCGGACGGTTTCATCAAGATCGTCGACCGGCTCAAGGACATGATCGCGGTCTCGGGCTTCAAGGTGTTCCCGAGCCAGATCGAGGCGGTGCTGCATCGCCATCCGGCGGTGAAGGAGGCGATGGTGATCGGCCTGCCCGATCCCTATCGCGGCGAGCATCCCCGCGCCTATGTCACGCTGAACGACGGCGCCGTCATCAGCGGCGAGGACCTGCGCGACTGGTTGAACCCGCAGATTGGACGCCACGAGCGGGTGGACCAGGTCGTCATCCGGCTGACCATGCCGAAGACGATGATCGGCAAGCTCAGCCGCAAGGACCTTGTGGCGGAAGTGATGGCGGAGACCAATTCCTCCCCAGCCGTTTAGCGGGATAGGTCGGGAAAGGGCCGTCAATATCACTGCGTCCTGAAAGACACATTCTCTCCTGCCCTACTCGCAAGCAGGAGGGGAATCGCCTCACCCTGTCCTTGACCCTCATCGCCCGCCTGCCGCATAGCGGCGTGATGGAGAAACCGATCGAAGAGCTGTCGTTCGAGGACGCGCTGAAAGAGCTTGAGACGATCGTCTCGAGGCTCGAAACCGGCGAGGCCCCACTCGACCAGGCAATCAGCCTGTACGAACGCGGCGACAAGCTGCGGCGCCGCTGCGCCAACCGGCTCGATGCGGCGCAGGCCCGGATCGAATCGATCCGGCTCGACAGCGAGGGCCGGGCCGCCGGCACCCAGCCCTTTGCCGCCGGCTGAACCGATGTCCGCCACGCCCCTGTCGCTGCAGGCAGCGCTCACCCAGGTCGGCGCCGATGTGGACCGGCGACTCGATGTCCTGCTCGCCCTCCCGGACGATCCGCGCCACGATCTCTATCGGGCGATGCGGCATGCCGCGATCGGCGGGGGCAAGAGATTGCGGCCGCTGCTGGTGTTCGCCACCGCGCGCCTGTTCGGGGTCGACCGCGATTGCGCCGGGCGTGCCGCGACCGCGATCGAATGCATCCATGTCTATTCGCTGATCCATGACGATCTGCCGGCGATGGATGATGACGACATGCGCCGCGGCAAGCCCACCGTGCACAAGATGTTCGGCGAGGCGACCGCGATTCTCGCCGGCGACTGCCTGCATGCGCTGGCGTTCGAAATCCTTGGCGACCCCGCGACTCACCCCGATCCCTTTGTCCGCAGCGAGCTTGTCCTCGATCTCGCCCGCGCGGCCGGCCCCTCGGGCATGGCAGGCGGCCAGATGATGGACCTAGAGGCGGAGAAGGCCAGCTTCGACCTGCCGACCGTCACCCGGCTGCAGGCAATGAAGACCGGCGCGCTGATCGCCTGCTCGGTCGAGGCGGGGGCGATCCTCGGCCGTATCCCGCCCGAAGGACGCACCTCGCTGCGCGGCTATGCGCGCGACCTCGGCCTTGCCTTCCAGATCGCCGACGACCTGCTCGACGTCGAGGGCGACGAGGCGGCCGCCGGCAAGAAGCTGCGCAAGGACGGCGAGGCGGGCAAG
Organism: Sphingomonas sp. QA11; assembly: GCF_028473665.1. GTDB lineage: Bacteria > Pseudomonadota > Alphaproteobacteria > Sphingomonadales > Sphingomonadaceae > Sphingomonas > Sphingomonas phytovorans. The sequence goes on from NZ_CP098774.1 coordinate 3,343,344, forward strand.
GAGACCTTCCTGTCGCTGCTCGGCATCGCCCGCGCGCGCGAACAGGCCCGCATGCTGGTCGATCAGGCAGTGCAGCATCTCCAGGGCTTCGGCCCCGAGGCCGACCTGCTGCGCGCGATCGCCCGCTTCACGCTGGAGCGCGATCGATAGCGGCCCTGCGCCGGCTCGCCTGGACGGCGATCGCGCTCACGGGGGTCGCGGCGATCGGCATCGGCGGCTGGCATTATGCGCTGCACTGGCGGCCATCGACGCTGGACTATCCCCGCCAGGGCATCGACGTGTCACACCACCAAGGCGCGATCGACTGGTCCGTGCTGCCGGCGCAGGGCGTGGACTTCGCCTATATCAAGGCAACCGAGGGCGGCGATCGTCGCGACAGCCGGTTCGCCGAGAACTGGGCCGGTGCCGGTCGCGCCGGGCTAGCGCGCGGGGCCTATCACTTCTTCACCCTCTGCCGCCCCGGGGCTGACCAGGCGGACAATTTCATCGCCACCGTGCCGCCCGATCCCGCGATGCTGCCGCCCGTCATCGACCTGGAATTCGGCGGCAACTGCGCCGCGCGTCCATCGTCGCAGGCGCTGATCGCCGAGCTCGCCGCTTTCATCCACCCGGTCGAGGCACGGTTCGGCAAGCCGGTGACGCTCTACCTCACCCGCGAATTCGACATCGCCTACGCGCTCAGCGCGCAGGTACACCGTCCGCTCTGGCTGCGCCGTCTGGTACTTGAACCACATTGGGGCGCCCGCCCCTGGTCGATCTGGCAGGCGTCGAGCTTTCGCCGCGTTCGCGGCATCACTGGCCGGGTCGACTGGAACGTGATGCGGCCTTGACACCCGCGCGCCGCGCCAGCAGTCCCCAATTCTTGCGTGCTTGGCAGAGGCAGTCGACATGACCATCCGTACCGGCGTCTATCCCGGCACTTTCGATCCCGTCACGCTCGGGCACATGGACATCATCCGGCGCGGCGCGAAGCTGGTCGACCGGCTCGTCATCGGCGTGACCACCAATCCTTCCAAGTCGCCGATGTTCGACCTCGACGAGCGGATGGCGATGGTCCAGCGCGAGGTGGCGGGGATCGGCGGCGAGATCCATGTCGTCAGCTTCGATTCGCTGCTGATGGATTTTGCGGAGCGCGAGGGCGCGAAGGTCATCGTGCGCGGCCTGCGTGCCGTCGCCGATTTCGAATATGAATATCAGATGGCGGGGATGAACCAGCAGATCAATCCGCGCGTCGAGACGGTATTCCTGATGGCCGACGTCTCGCTTCAGCCGATCGCGAGCCGCCTGGTCAAGGAGATCGCGCTGTATGGCGGGCCGATCGACCGGTTCGTGTCGCCCGCCGTCGCCCGCGATGTCGCGGCCCGGGTCGAGAAGATCGGGCGGAAGGGCAGCTGACGCGATTTCCTGCGACAGCCGCCACACGAGCGCCACGGTTGCATCGGATGAAGGCGGTTTGCAGCGGTTCAGATTGGCGCAAGCAGGGATTTGCTCTAAGCGCGCTGCAAGGCCCGAGACCAGCGGGTGAACGCCTTACGGGTCGAGAGTACAAGGCCCAGGATGTTACGGGGATATGATGCGTTTTATTGCCAGCCTGATCGCGTGTGTATCCGCCCTTCTCCTCGCGGGTACGGCGACCGCCCAGCAGACCATTGATACGCCGATTGCCGGGCGCCCGGCGCTCCCGACCAAGGACCCGGCGAATCTGTGGTATCTCGACCTGTCGACCGGCGGCCGTGTGGTCATCTGGTTGCGGCCCGATGCCGCCCCGAAGATGGTCGACCGGATCAAGGAACTCACGCGCGCCCATTTCTATGACGGGCTGGCCTTCCATCGCGTGATCGACGGCTTCATGGCGCAGGGCGGCGATCCGAAAGGCGACGGCAGCAGCGGATCGAAGCTGCCGGACATGAAGGCCGAGTTCAATTTCCTCCCGCATGTGCGCGGCGCGGTGTCGGCGGCCCGTACCGCCGACAATGAGGACAGCGCGAACAGCCAGTTCTTCATCGTCTTCCAGCCGCGCCTGACGCTCGACCACAAATATACGGTGTTCGGCCGGGTGATCGAAGGCATGGAATATGTCGACGCGATCCAGCGCGGCGAGCCGCCGGTGAACCCGACAAGGATCTTCCACGCCTATATCGGCTCGGACAATCCTCCGCCTTACTCCGCACCGCCGCCGGCGCCGGTGGTAGCGGCGCCGAGCCTGACGCTGCCGCCCGACGCCCCCGTAGCGCCCACGGGAGCGAAGGCGCCGATGGCACCCGCGAAGAAGCCAGCGCCGACGGCCCCCGCACCAAAGGCCAAAGCCAAATAAGCAGCGCCGGTACCGGGCGGGCAACGAGGCCGCTCCCATGAAGGTCGACCTGTTCGATTTCGATCTGCCGCCCGAGCGGATCGCACTGCGGCCGGCCAGCCCGCGCGATTCGTCGCGCCTGCTCGTGCTCGACGGCGAGGCAACGCGCGACCTGGCCGTGACCGACCTGCCCGGGCAGCTTCGCGCCGGCGACCTGCTCGTCTTCAACGACACGCGCGTGATCCCGGCCCAGTTGCAGGGCACCAGGGGCGACGCCCGAATCGGCGCCACGCTGCACAAACGCGAGGGACCGCGCCGCTGGCGGGCCTTCATCCGCAACGCACGACGACTACGCGAGGGCGACAGCATCGATTTCGGCGCCGGCGTCAGCGCGATCGCGAGCGACCGTGCGGAGGATGGCAGCCTCGCGCTGACCTTTGCCGGGGACGAGCCGGTCGAGTTGCTGCTCGAGCGCGCCGGGCGGATGCCGCTGCCGCCCTATATCGCCGCGCGCCGCGCCGCCGACGCCCGCGATGCCGAGGACTACCAGACGATGTTCGCGGCGGAGAAGGGCGCGGTCGCCGCGCCGACCGCGGCGCTTCACTTCACGCCCGAATTGATGGCGCACTTCGCCGAAGCCGGCATCGGCCATGCCACGCTGACGCTGCATGTCGGCGCGGGCACCTTCCTGCCGGTCAAGGCGGAGGATACGGACGCGCACAGGATGCACGCCGAATGGGGCCGCATCGACGCGCCGACGGCCGACCGGCTCAACCAGGTGCGCCGCGACGGCGGTCGGGTGATCGCGGTGGGCACGACGAGCCTGCGCCTGATCGAGAGCGCGACGGGCGAGGACAAGGTGATCCGCCCGTTCGAGGGCGACACCGCGATCTTCATCACCCCCGGCTATCGCTTCAGGGGCGTTGACGGTCTCGTCACCAATTTCCATTTGCCCAGATCGACGCTGTTCATGCTGGTGTCGGCGCTGATGGGGCGGGATCGGATGCAGGCGGCCTATGCCCATGCCATCGAGAAGGGCTACCGCTTCTACTCTTACGGGGATTCTTCGCTGCTTCTGCCATAGGCGATGGCCCCATCGGTATTCGGCGGGCGATGATCAAACGGTCGGCCGCAGGCGGGCTCGAGTCATTCCTGAACTTCCTGGCCGGATCTTTCCGGACCGGGAACGCGCGAAAGCACTCGCACGGCCTATCGCCACGCGACCGAATCCGGCTATCGGTTCTGTCACCATGGTTGCGACAGCCCGTTGATTCCGTGAAAGGCCTTCCCGAAATGCGCCTGCAGATCGTTGCCATCGCGCTTGCCGCCTTGGGTGTTCAGGGCGCATCCGCTTCGGCGCAGCAGGCGGCACCTGTCGTCCCGACACTCCCAGGCGGCGGGCCGAACGGCCAGCCGCCGGCAACGATCGTCGCCGAACCGGTGGCACTGATGATCGCGGCCTGCGACGCCGATGGCGACGCGAAGGTGACTCGCGCCGAGCTGGACGCGTGCGTGAAACGGAGCTTCGCCAGCGTCGATCCGGGCGGCGCCGGATCGATCGGCTATATCGGTTACAGCGACTGGGCGCTTCAATGGCTGGGGGATCGCAACGCCCTGCCCAGCCCCTTCACCGTCGACGCCAATGGCGACAACCGAATCACGCTGGCCGAGCTTGAGGCGCAGTTCGCGACGCTGTTCGCCCGCTTCGACACGAACAAGGATGGAATACTCACCCGCGCAGAGTTGCTGACGATCAGGGCCAGGGCCGTCGACGACCGCCCGGCGGACGCGCGTGGACGACGCGGCGGAAAATCCGCGAAACCGTGACGAGGCCTTCCACATGAGCCCCGCCGATCGCGACATGACCACCACCGGACCCGGGTGGCCGCGACGCTATCGGCTCGTCATCTTCGATTTCGACGGCACCCTGGCCGACAGCGGCGACTGGTTCCTGTCGATTGCCGACCATCTCGCCGAACGCTTCGGCTTTCGCCGGGTGACGCCGGAAGAGGTCGAGACGCTGCGAGGGCACACCACGCGCGAGGTGCTGCGCTATCTGCGCATCCCGCGTTGGAAGCTCCCGGCGATCGGGCGCTATCTTCATGCGCTGCTGGCCGAACAGACCAGCCGCATCATGCTGTTCGACGGTGTCGATTCGCTGATCGGGGACCTTGCCGATGCGGGAATGAAGATCGCGCTCGTCACCTCGAATTCGGAGGCGAACGCGCGGGCCATATTGGGGCCGGCCAATGTCGCCCGGATCGACTGGTTCGAATGCGGCGCCTCTTTGCTCGGCAAGGCGCCACGCTATCGCCGGGTGCTGCGCCGCAGCTATATCGAGGCCTATGAGGCGATCGCGATCGGCGACGAGACGCGCGATATCGCCGCCGCCCGCAAGGCAGGGGTGACGGCCGGAGCCGTCATGTGGGGCTATGCCCACCGCGACGCGCTGATCCGGGCGGCGCCCGACAAGGTCTTCGAGCATCCCGACGAGATTGCCCGGCTCCTGCTCGGCGAATCACACGAACGCGACGAGCGGCGGCGGGCCTGAGACATGCGATCGATTCCGGCCGATTTCGACGCCGCGACCGTCGAGGCGATCGACGCCCGTCTCGAGGCGATCACAAAGGACGATCGCGTCGCGATGCCGCTCGCGATCGAAAGCGGCAGCCGCGCCTGGGGCTTTGCCTCGCCGGACAGCGACTATGACTGCCGTTTTCTCTTCGTCCGGCGGCGGCAGGATTACCTGACCCTCTGGCCACGGCGCGACGTGATCGAGACACCGCTCGACGGGCTGCTCGACGTCAACGGATGGGATGTTGCCAAGGCCTTGCGATTGATCGTCAAGGGCAATGCGGTCGCCATCGAATGGCTGCGCTCGCCGATCGTCTATCGCGGCGACCCCGCCTTTCGCGATGCCCTGTCCGCCTTTGCCGACGCCCATGCGCCGCTTGCGCTGATCCGTCGCCACTATCTTCATCTCGGCATGCAGCAACGCGACCGCGCGAATGAAGGGGAAGGCATCGCGATCAAGCGGCTGTTCTACATCCTGCGCCCCGCCGCGGTGCTGCGCTGGATGCGGTATCATCCAGGCGCCACGCCGCCGATGCACTTCCCCACATTGATCGCCGAATGCGATCCGCCGCCGCAGGTTCGGGCGGCCATCGCCGAGTTGATCGCCCGGAAGGCGGAGACGCGCGAGCTTGGCCTGGCCCCGATGCCCACCGAGATCGAGACGTTCGTCCAGGCTGAATATGCCATCGTCGCGGTCGAGCCGAAGGGCATGGTCGATGACCGGTCGCACGCTGCGGCTGACGCGGCATTCCACGAAATGCTGGAACGCTTCGCGCCGCGCTGACCATTAGTTGACATCGTCAAGTAATCCACGCATTCTGCCGCCATGGACTCGACCATCCCCGCGCTGCGCGCCTTCAACCGCTTTCACACGAAATTCTCCGGCGCCCTCGATCAGCATTTCCTCGGCAGTGCCCTGTCGCTGGCCGAGGGACGCCTGCTTTACGAGATCGCGACGCGCGACCAGCCCGTTGCGATCGACCTGCAACAGGTGATCGGGCTCGATGCGGGCTATGCCAGCCGGATGCTGCGCAAGTTCGAGGCGAATGGATGGATCGAGCGCGGACGCGGCGAGGACGCCAGGCGCCGCCCGATCGCCCTGACGGCAGCCGGGCGGGAGATGTTCGCCGATCTCGACAAGCGCCAGCGCGACCTGCTTGAGCAGCGTATCGCGCCACTGCCCGAGGCCGACCGCCGCGTGCTGGTCACCGCGCTCGACACGGCGCGCGGGCTGCTCTCCGCGGGGGAGGCCGCCGGCTATACCGTCCGCACCTTCGGCCCGGGCGACATGGGCATGATCACCGCACGCCAGGCGATTCTCTACAACGAGAGCCATGGCTGGGCGGCACCGATGGAGGTGCTGCTCGGGGACGTCACCTCGGCTTTCCTGCGCGATTATCAGGCTGGCCGCGAGCAATGCTGGGTCGCCGAAAGCGGTGGCGTGATGGCGGGATCGATCTTCGTGGTCGATGCCGGCGACGGCGTCGCCCAGTTGCGATTGCTCTATGTCGAGCCATGGGCGCGCGGCATGGGCATCGGCGGCGACCTGGTCGGCCGGTGCGTCGCCTTTGCGCGGGAAGCGGGCTATTCGATGCTTCGGCTATGGACCCACAGCGTGCTGCTGAGCGCGCGGCGGATCTATGCGGCCGAGGGCTTCGTGATCGTGAAGACCGAAATCCACCATGAATTCGGCAAACCGGAACAGGGCGAGATCTGGGAACTGGCGCTCTAGGGTCAGGACCTTGATCACAGCCAGAAGATGACGGTGGCCGCGGGAGCGATGCCGGGGAAGAAGGCGGCAGGGCATCGGTCATGGCGGGTGTCGACGCGGGGCCAGTCTTTGAGGTTCATGCCATCCTAGAGTCGGATGACATCAGCTTGATCCATAGCCGGCGTTGAGCAGGTAATTGCGGCATTCGGCGGGGCTGAAGGTATCGAGCAGGGAACCGATGCGTCGCCATGTTGCGTCGTGGGTGCGCTCGGCGGCCTTGCGCATCAGATGCTTGAGTTTGGCGAAGATGCACGACTTGCGGCGCACCATGGCCACGGGATGCGCTGAGCTGAAGATTCCGCTCGAGCATTCCGAGGCAGTACTCAACCACATATCTGGAACGCAGGGCGGGATCGCGGGAACCTACCACCTCTACCGCTACGCCAAGGAGAAGCGCGTGGCGCTGCAGCGTTGGGCGGACCGTGTAGAAGCAATCTGCGGCGGCATCCCGCTCTTCGGACCGCAGAAGAGTGAGTTGGCTTAGGGTAGGCGGCAATATCGAAGCGCCGCACGCTTCAGACCTCGCAAGGCGAGTTATGGCTGACCGACAGTTTCGCACTGGCACCCGCCCGGCCGACCGGACGGTTCGCTTTCGCTGGCGTTAGGGGCACTTCAATCGTGGCACAGTTCGCCCGGTGCGATTTCAAGGGCGTGGTCCGAGAGCCGCATCGAAACGAGCCGACGCCGTCGTTCGATAGCCCGAGCACTTAAGGCACGTAGGCCAACTGGTTGCATCATTGAACCAAGTAGCCTACCAATGTCAGTGCGACCGATCGGGTCGCTGCGAAGGAGACTTCCGTGACAACATGCAGGTGCCTGGTCCAGGAAGGCCAGATTTCCCCGGAACAGCGAGCGGGCCTCGAGGCCAAGCTGAAGGACTTCTCGACGAAGCTGGGCGCACCAGCTGAAGTCCGGTGGGGCGAGATCGCGAGCGGCAGTGGATACACTGCGACGAAGCCGTCGACGACGTCGGTCGTCGTGCTGACGGCTGACGCCGCGCTTGAGCAGCCCGCCCGCGTAGAACTGCTCCACGAACTGGTCGATTTCTGGACCAAGGGCTCTGGCTGCACGGTCGACGAGATCACGGCCGTGATCGGAGATCCGGTCCCCGCCTGAGCTTGCTGATCCCCCCTTCTAGAAACGGAGAGCGTTATGCCCCTCTACATGACGAACGGCGCCGCTGGCGCACTGACTGACGATGCGAAGAAGAAGATCGCCGACGACATCACTCGCATCCATTGCGACATCACCGGCGCGCCGCCGATCTTCGTGCATGCCTTTTTCGGCGAAGGCATCCCGGACATGCCGCTCGGTGACAAGTCCGTGCTCACGTTCGGGAACATTCGCTCGGGCCGCACCGATGCGCAGAAGGACGATATCAAGGGTCAGGTCCGCGAGGCGATCAGCGGCCACACCGGACTGCCCCTCGATGCGGTCGGCGTGATGATCTTCGATACCCCCGCCCACTGGGCCATGGAAGGTGGCGAGATCATGCCGGAGCCTGGTCAGGAAGCCGCCTGGTTGGCGGCGCACTCGCACAAGTCAGACGCTCCAGTCGCCTAGGCGACTGCAGGCCGCGAAGCGCATTCCCCTCGCTTCGCGGCCGACTTCCTTCAATCCTCAATCCCATTTCAACGGGGGCGCGTCGTCTGCCCGACGCATGCTGATCTGACGGAGGGGCAATTTCTCGCCATCGAGGGCCCTCGGCCAGATCTGCGAAAGAGGCTTGCCACTCCGGACGTCGATGATCTCGGTCGATGACCCCTTCGCATGCGGTACCCACTTGTCGCCCCACTGCGACAGCGCGATCATCACCGGAGCAAGCTCACGGCCCTGCTCGGTCAGGACGTACTCATCGAAGGCGGAGCCGTCCGAGCCCGCGACACGATCGAGGATTCCGGCATCGATCAGGTCGTTGAGGCGACTCGTCAGAGTGTTTTTGGAAATCCCCAGCGACTTCTCGAAATGCTTGAAGCGGCGCGCGCCCATCATGGCGTCGCGGATGATCAACAGCGCCCACCACGAGCCCACCAGTTCGAGTGTGCGGGCGATCGAACAACGCATGTCCGAGAACGATTTCGGCTTCATCGCCGACGCATAGCCGATTCCTGCCGCCGACGTCATACCCGAGTTGGCGGCTTCTCATCGGCCCCCCGAGCGAGACCGAGAGCCTCAAGCTACCAATGATCCGCCCTTCTGAGTCAGGCCGGCCAAGCGGTCGTGTATGATCATGTCGGCCTGCTCCATGATCCCCGCGATCAGATCGGCAACAGTCGGGATGTCGCTGATCAGGCCGGCCACCATTCCGCAACTCCACGCGCCGGCCTCCATGTCGCCGTCCTTCATGACCCGGGAATAGACGCCCGCCACTTCCTCCATGATGTCCTCGAACCTGATCGAATTCCCTATGTCGCGTTCCTTCGCGAGCAGCCGTTCCACGCCCGCGTTGTTCAGGACTCTCTCCGTATTCCGCAGCGGTCGCATGACTATAGGCGCGCCCGATCAGCCGTCCGCCCCTCCCTTTACCCGCAGACTCGACGCCGTCCGGTGCGCGGGGCGCTGGATTGCGAATCAGGAGGAGACTTGTGACCACGATTTAACTTGTAGCTTTCAGAGATCGCCGCCAGTTCGCTTCACATAACGGGGGTGGTTTACATGATTCTGAAATCGATTGCGGCGGCCTTGGCGCTCGCAAACCTGTGCGCGGCTTCCGCGCACGCCGAGACAATTGCACCGCTTACGCTTGCTGACCGCATTGCGCAGGCCGGGGCGCCGCTGACTGTCCGGCCGGAAGGCTTCTCGGGTCCGGGAGCCGCGATACTGGCGGAAGCGATAGACGCCAGCCGGTACGTCCTCGTCGGCGAGAGCCATTTTTCGCGCGAGATTCCGGCCTTCACCACGAACATCTGTCGATTGATGGCGGCGGGCGGCCTGACGGCCATGGCCGTCGAGATGGGGCCGGAGGCCGCTGGAGCGGTCAATGCACGGCTGAGGGCGCCGAACCGGGAACAGCAGATTTCTGACTTCATGAGCGCCCATCCCGACGCCATGGCCTTCCTCAACTTCCGCGACGAGGGGCAGACGGCGGCCGATTGCGCGGGTGTCGCCGGGCCGGATTTCAAGCTTTGGGGGCTGGACCAGGAGTTCTTCGGCGCGAGCGGCTATTTGCTCGAACAGATGCTGGCGGCCGGTCCAGGACCGCTCGCCCGCGCCCGGATCGAAGCGCTGGCCGAACAGGAGCGGACGGCGATGAAGGTCGCGCTCACCTCCCATTCGCCCGAGGACCTGTTTCTGTTCAAGGCCACCGATGCGACGCTGGATCAGGCGGGGGCAGCCATCGACCAGGACGGCGGCGACCGGGCCAAGGCGCTGTTCGCCGCCTTGCGCGAAACACGCGCTATCTATCAGGCGTCGCAGTCCCGCCGTGGCGATCCGAACGGGCGCAGGGCGCGGCTGATGAAGCGAACGCTGGCCACGCATTTCGCCAAGGCGCCGCAGGCGCGCGTGCTGATGAAGTTCGGCGCCTGGCATCTCTACAAGGGCTACAATCCACTCGGCCAGCGCGACCTGGGCAATTTCGTCGCCGAGCATGCCGACGGAGAGGGCGTGAAATCACTCAACCTCATCGTCGTTGGCGCGAAAGGCGTGGAAGCCAGATACAACGGGGTCGGCCGCCAAGTTGCCGTGCGCGACTTCGATGCGACGACAGGCAAGGGCAGCGGCTGGCGCAAGGATGTGATGCTGGCCCGCCCCTCGGACACGCCGCCGGGCGCTTGGTTCCTGGTGGATCTGCGCCGTTTGCGCAGCGACGATCTGGAAGCCCTGACGCCTGAATGGCGCGCGCTCATCCGCGGCTACGACCTCGCCGTTGTCGCGCCGGAACTGTCTACGTCCACCGTGTTGGGGGTTCATGACGCCCCCTAGGGTCAGGACCATTGATATGAGAGGCTTGATTTGATTCAGGCTCCGCAAGGAGGCTGGGTATGAGCGACCCGTACTGGTTGACGGACGAGCAGATGGCGCAGCGTGAGCCGTATTTCCCCAAGAGCCACGGCAAGCCCCGGGTGGACGATCGGGCGCGCCAAGGATGGCATGAATCCCAAAGGCTGGTCCCGCGTCGCCGCCCGCTAAGACCGATGCCCAACCGCCTTCTTCTCCGCCACCGCTCTCGCGGCCTCCGTCATCTTCTGGCTGTGATCAATGGATTCCGACCCCAGACATCTGCCTTCCGGGGAAGGAAGAGCGGCGCTCAGCCGATATGCACCGCGAGCCACACGGTCGGCTCATCCCTGGCAGTGTAGGTCACCCAGTGTCGCTGGCCGCCCGCGATCGTCAGATGGTCGCCCGGCCGGAGTGTCACCGCCGCGGAATCCTCGATCCTGATCCCCGCCTCGCCCATCAGCAGCACAACCCATTCGTCCTGCTCCTGCACCATTGGTTCATCCTCGGGCGTCGCCTGGCCGTTCGACACGATCCGTTCGATCCGCACGCCGGGCCGGTCGAGCAGCCCGGTAAAGGCCTCGGCCCGTCGCGCCGCCGGGAGCTTCGCGAACAGATTGGCGACCGCCACCTTGAGTTTCGGTTTCGGTTTCGGCTTGGGCTTCGGCGCCGGTTCGGGTCGAGCCTCAGCCTCAGGCTCAGGCACAACCTTTCGCGCCTTGACCGTCCCCGCGGAGCTTTTCCAGGTCGCGCGCATCGCATCGCGCAGGAAGGTCTCGACTTCCTCGGCGCTTGCCTCGAGCCCCGCGGCGCCGATGCCAAGCACCGGCTTGCCCGCCGCATCGACCAGGCCGTAGCGGCCGAAATCGCCGCCCGGCTGGCGCCGCCGCGACGTCTTGAGCGTCAATCCCCGATGCCGCGCCATCTCGCGCAGCGCCTTGTTCTTCTCGTCGGCCATGATGAGCCAATGTCTAGGCCGGCGATGCGTTGCGTGTCGACATTAGCCGACTTCCGCCGCTAGAGGCACATCATGTCCCCGCGTTTCGAGTTCACCATCAACGCCACCGATGGCAAGGCCCGCACCGGCGAGATCGCCATGCGGCGCGGCACGATCCGCACCCCGGCCTTCATGCCGGTGGGCACCGCCGCGACAGTCAAGGCGGTGAAGCCAGCCGATGTGCGCGCGGCGGGCGCCGACATCATCCTGGGCAACACCTATCACCTGATGCTCCGCCCCGGCGCCGAGCGAGTCGCGCGACTCGGCGGGCTGCACGGCTTCATGGGCTGGGACCGGCCGATCCTGACCGACAGCGGCGGTTATCAGGTGATGAGCCTGAGCGACCTGACCACCCGGTCCGAAGACGGCGTGACCTTCAAGAGCCATCTCGACGGATCGCGCCACACCCTCTCGCCGGAGCGCTCGATCGAGATCCAGCGGCTGCTCGGCTCCGATATCGTCATGGCGTTCGACGAGCTGGTGCCGACCACCTCGACGAAAGAGGTTCAGGCCGCCGCCATGGCGCGGTCGATGCGCTGGGCGAAACGCAGCCGCGCCGCGTTCGACGGCGGCGGCGCGCATGCCGAGGGCGCCGCGATCTTCGGCATCCAGCAGGGCGCGCTCGACGAGACGCTGCGCGGCGAGAGCGCGCGGGCACTGACCGATATCGGTTTCGACGGCTATGCGGTCGGCGGGCTCGCGGTCGGCGAAGGACAGGAGGCGATGTTCGGCTGCCTCGATTTCGCGCCGGGCCAGCTTCCCGCCGACAAGCCGCGCTACCTGATGGGCGTCGGCAAGCCCGACGACATCGTCGGCGCGGTCGAGCGCGGTATCGACATGTTCGACTGCGTGCTGCCGACCCGGTCCGGCCGCACCGGCCAGGCCTTCACCCGGGGCGGTCCGATCAACATCCGCAACGCGAAATTCGCCGAGGATCAGGGGCCGCTCGACCCTTCCTGCCCCTGCCCGGTCTGCGGCACCTGGAGCCGTGCCTATCTCCATCATCTGGTCCGCGCCGGCGAGATTCTCGGCGCGATGCTGATGACCGAGCATAATCTGTGGTTTTATCAGGTCTTGATGGCCGATCTTCGCGGCGCGATAGCAAGCGGACGGATCGCCGCCTTTGCCGATGCGTTCAGACGGGATTATGCAGGCCCGCCCAAGGGAGAGTAACTTGGCTACCGACGACCAAGACGACACCAACGAGATCATCGCCGCCACCCGCGCTGCCAAGAAGCAGCGCGAGGCGGCTGCCGCGACCGGCGACACCGCCAAGGCGAAACGCTGGCCGCTCACGACGATCGGACTGGGCATCGGCTCCGCCGCGGTCGTCGCCGCCCTGCTCTACGCCAACCGGTCGCGCCAGAAGCGCTGATCAACGCGGCGGGCGGTCAGCCACCGCATCCGCCACAGCCCCCACCACCGCACCCGCCGCCACCGCCGTCGCTTGAACCGCTGCCGCTGTCGCCCGAACTTGCGGTGCGAAGCATGTGGAAGTCGGACCAGCCGGAACCCACCAGCACGCTCGTCCCGAACAGGGCGACCGCAAGGTCGGTCTCGGTCGTGGTCGGGGCGCGGCGCAGCCGGTCGGCATCCATCCTCGCCCGTTTCAGCGCGGCATGCCCGCCTTGCGTCCGCCGGTCGACCGCGATCCAACGGATCAGCGCGAAGATGGCGGTCAGGATCAGCAGCAGCGTCAGATAGCCGACCGGCCGCCCGCGCTCGATGCCGATCAGCAGCTTGGTGCCGCCGAAGAGCAACAGCAGGAAATAGGGCAGCGTCTGCCAGAAACGCATCTGCAGGGTCAGGCCGTCATCCATCATAAGACCGGCGGCAACCAGCTTGCTCCGCACCGGCGATGAATAGGGTTTCAGCGCCCGTTCGATCAGCGGCCAGCGGAGTTCTCCCGGCAAGGCGAGCACGCTGCGCTCCGCCGGCGTCCTGCCCTCGTTGCGCAGCGCGGCGTGGAAGCCCTTCTTGCCGATCATCACGAGCGCCCGCACCGCGAGCAGCCGCATCACCACGGCATCGGCAAAGCGCGACGCGCCGCCCGCCAGATAGGCAAGCTGGCCCGTCTCCTGGGCGCGTGCCGACCGCCCCTCCGGGCGCAGCCAGCGCGGGATGACGAAGCCGGCGATGATGGTGAGAACCAGGAAGAGCCCGTAAAGCTGGAGAAAGGGTCCGCCGGTCAGATCGAAGGGTCCGAGAGACATGGTCATGCTCCTCTACCGTGACACCGCAAACGCAAGGAGCGCCGCCGCTGCAATCAGCGTCGCCAGCAGCACCGACAGCGCCCTGCGCCTGGGGATGATGAAGGCGTCGCGCGGGTGAACCCGGCGCGCCTGGGGATCGTCGATCAGTCGCCGTGCCCCGCCCGGCCAGATGTCCGCCGGCGGCGCCTCGCCGAAAACCTGTTCATAGCGTTTCAACGTGTCGGCATATTGCTCGAAGAAGCGGCCGCGCTCTCCCGCCCCGCCCGCGGTCGGGCCGTGATGGAGCGGCCGGCCGAGGATTTCGGGGCAGAAGCGCTCCCAATAGTCCCGGCTGTAGGTCAGGTGCAGATGCCAGGCCTGATCGACCGCGTCTGAGGGGGTGGCTTCGCGGTCACCCGTGACGGCGAGGAAACAGAATTTCCTGTATTCATCGACCACCTGCGCGGCATGAGCCGTGCTCCACCCATTCTCTCGCGCGAGCCGTGCCGTGAAGGACAGCGCGGTGTCCTCGGGGCCGATGATATAGTGGGAAAGCGAGGCCCACACCGCGTGATCGCGATATGCTGCCGGCAGACGATTCGTCTCGCTCATCTGAATATCATACTAATATAGTATACTTTAAAGATCAAGAGCCACCACACACCGGACCCGCGCCTCGCCCCGGCCCGTTCACCTCGCAGATAGCTTGTCCCGCCTATCGCTTGTTCCGAAGCGATGCTGCGCGCCGGCCGCAGCCCGTGCGCCCGCGAAAGGTTCTTCGATGCTCCGTACCAACTCTCCGACTCTGGGCGCGATCCTCGCCCTGACATTTGCGACGCCGCTGCTTGCGCAGACAAGGACGCCTGCTGCACCGGCCGGCAACGTCACGCGCGCACAGGTCGAGGCACAGGTGAAGCAGGTGTTCGATCTTGCCGACACCAACAAGGACGGCTTCATGAGCCGCGCCGAATTCGCCAAGCGCATGGCCGCGGTGCTGAACCGGACCCCGCCAGGCACGGCCGGCGCGCCGTCACGGGAGCAGGCGCAGAAAATGCTCAATGCCGCCGACGCGGCCTTCAACGCAGTCGACACCAATCACGACGGGAAGCTCAGCCGCAAGGAAGCGGGCGCACGCGCCCTGGCGGCATTCGACCTGATGGATACCAATCACGACGGCATCGTCACGCCCGCCGAGAAGCGCGCGGCGCGCAACGGCGCCGTGCCGATCGGTCCGGTCGGGCCGAACGGGCCGTCCGACGAGAGCAAGCCGCGCCGCGGCGGATGATTCCGCCGCCTGGACTCAGGCCATGACGCGTGCTCGCTATCCCAGCGCGCTCCCGCCTGTTACCTCTCGTCCATGAACATCCTCCTCTTCGGTGCGACTGGCATGGTCGGGCAGGGCGTCCTGCGCGAATGCCTGATTGATCCGGGCGTCGACCGGGTGGTCACGGTCGGCCGTGCTACGTCCGGACGGACTGACCCGAAACTCCGCGAAATCCTGCTGCCCGATCTGTTCGACATTGGCGGCGAGGCAGCTGAGCTGAGCGGCTTCGATGCCTGCTTCTTCTGCCTGGGCGTCTCGGCGGTCGGCATGTCCGAGGCCGATTATACGCGCATCACCCACGACCTGACGGTGACGGCCGCCACGCTGCTCGCCGGACTCAATCCCGGCATGACCTTCATCTATGTGACGGGCACCGGTACGGACAGCAGCGAGCGCGGCCGGATCATGTGGGCGCGGGTCAAGGGCCGGACCGAGAATGCCCTGTTCGCCCTGCCGTTCGCCGCCGCCTATATGTTCAGGCCGGGCTTCATCCAGCCACTCCACGGCATCGTCTCGAAAACGGGCTGGTATCGCGCCGCTTATGCCGTGACCGGGCCACTCGCCTCGGTGCTGGGCGCGCTATCCCCCGCGCTGGCGACCACAACCGAGAAGGTCGGGCGCGCCATGATCGCGGTCGCCCGGGGCGGCTATGCGAAGACGATCCTCGGCACCGCCGATATCAACCGGGCCGCCGATCCGAAGTGCTGATGCCCGGGTATCCGGCATCAGGCACCGCGCAGCCGGTGTCCCGCAGAATTGACACAACCCGACCCCGGCGCGACACCAACCCGCAACCAGCCTCCTCCCGCAACACCGGAGTCATCGTTCATGCGCCTTTCCCGTGCCGCCCTCCTGTTGGGCGCAGCTCTGCTCCCGCTCTCGGCCCAGGCGCAGAAGGCGGCAGCGCCGGCCGCCGCGGTGAAGCCGCTCGACTTCACTGAACGCACGCTGGCCAATGGCCTGCGCGTCTATGCGATCCGCGATACGGGCACGTCGAACGTCGCGGTGCAGGTCTGGTACGATGTCGGGTCGAAGGACGATCCCGCCGGCCGATCCGGCTTCGCGCACATGTTCGAGCATCTGATGTTCAAGGCGACGCGCAACCTCGTCGCGGAACAGATGGACCGGCTGACCGAGGATGTCGGCGGCTACAACAACGCTTCCACCAATGACGACTATACCAATTATTACGAGGTGGTGCCGGCCAATCATCTGCAACGGCTGCTGTTCGCCGAGGCCGACCGGATGGCGAGCCTGGTGGTCGAGCCCAAGAGCTTCGCGTCCGAACGCGACGTGGTGAAGGAGGAACTGCGCCTGCGCACCCTCGCCCAGCCCTACGGCAAGCTCTTTTCGATCTACTTCCCCGAGATTTCCTACACGAAGCACCCCTATGCCCGGCCCGGGATCGGCAGCCTGGAGAATCTGGAAAGCGCGACGATCGACGATGTCCGCGCCTTTCACGCGACCTATTACCGGCCCGACAACGCCATCCTCGTCGTGTCGGGCAATTTCGATCCGAAGCAGCTCGATGCCTGGGTCGACCAGTATTTCGCCGGCATCAGGAAGCCCGACCGCCCGATCCCGCGCGTGACGGTGACCGAGCCCGAGCGCACCAGGGCGACTCACGTCACCGTCTATGAGCAGAACACGCCCCTGCCCGCGGTGATGATCAGCTATCCGTTGCCGCCCGACAATGATACCGACATCCCGGCGCTCACCGTGCTCAACGCAGTGCTGTCACAGGGCGAAAGCTCGCGGCTGTACGAAACCCTGGTCTACCGCGACCAGCTCGCCCAGTCCGCCGAGACCTATCTCGACACCAAGCAGGGCCCGGGCAATCTCGGCGTCTTCGCGATCCTGGCTGGCGGCAAGACCGCCGATGCCGGCGAGGCCGCGCTGCGGCGCGAAGTGGCGCGGCTGCGCGACGCGCCCGTCACCGCCGCCGAACTGGCCGAGGCGAAGAACGAGATCCTGACCAGCGTGCTCCGCGGCCGGGAGACGGCCGAGGGCAAGGCCTCGACGCTCGCCGCCTCGGTGATCATCAACGGCGATCCGCGCGCTTCCGACCGGCAGCTTGCCGAGATCGCCCGGGTCACGGCCGCCGATATCCAGCGGGTCGCGCGGAAATATCTCCGCGATGAACGCTCGGCCGCGATCCACTATCTCCCCGCCGAAAGCGCCCCGGCGGGCGCTAAAGGCGATACGGTGGCGGTCGCCTCGACGGTCCAGGTCGCGCCGCTGGCCGCGCCCGCCAATGTGGAGATCGTGACGCCGGCACCGGAGGCGGAGCGGGTGGCGCCGCCAGCGCCGGGCGCGCCCGTCGTCGCGGCCATTCCGGCACCGCAGGAGATCAGGCTCGCCAACGGCCTGCGCGTGCTCGTCGTCGAGAAGCACGATCTGCCGCTGCTCACCGCCGCGCTGGTGGCGACCGGCGGCGGCGCCGCCGACCCGTCCGACCGCGCCGGCGTGGGCAGCCTGACCGCCGACCTGCTGCCGAAGGGCACCCGTACCCGCTCCGCCACGCAGATCGCCGCCCAGATCGAGGCGCTCGGCGGATCGATCGGCAGCGATGCGAGCTGGGACGGCTCGTCCATCTCGGTGACGGTGAAGTCGGATCAGGCAGCCCCCGCGCTCGGCATCCTTGCCGATGTCGCGCAGAATCCGGCCTTTGCGGACGAGGAGATCGAGCGCGCCCGCGCCCAGGCGATCGACGGCGTCACCGTCACGATCAAGGATCCCTCGCAGCTTGCCGGGCTGGTCGCGGGCCGGGCAGTGTTCGGCAACCAGCCCTATGGCCATGCGCTGTCGGGCACGCCCGAATCGCTCAAGGCGATCAAGGCGGCGGATATCCGCAGCGCCTATGCGAGGACATGGCAGCCGAACCAGGCGACGCTCGTGCTGGTCGGCGACATCGCGCCCGCGGCGGCAAAAGCGCTCGCCGAGAAGAATTTCGCCGGCTGGCGGTCCATCGCCCGGCGGCCGGCAGCCGGCACCGCACCCGCCAGCCAGCCCCTGCCCGAGCCCCGGGTGATCGTGGTCGACATGCCCGGCGCCGGCCAGGCCGGTGTCGTGGTCGCCCGGCCGGGCATCGCCCGCCGCGATCCCAGCTTCTATCCGGCGAGCGTCGCCAACACCGTGCTGGGTGGCGGTTTCTCGTCGCGACTCAACCAGGAGATCCGGATCAAGCGCGGGCTTGCCTATGGCGCGGGCAGTTCCCTTTCGGCGCGGCGCGAGCCCGGCTCGATCTCGGCCCGGACCCAGACCAAGAACCCGACCGCACCGGAAACCGTGGCGATCATGGTCGCCGAGATGAAGCGGCTCGGCACAGAGCCAGTGCCGGCGAACGAGCTCGAGCCGCGCAAGGCAACGCTGATCGGCGATTTCGGCCGCGGCGTCGAGACGACCGACGGCATCGCGGGCGTGCTCGGCGCCTATGTCGTTCAGGACGTGCCGTTGAGCGAGCTCAAGGCCTTCACGTCGAAGGTCTCGGCGGTGGATCCGGCAGCGGTACAGGCAGCCGCGGCGCGCCTGCTCGATCCGGATCGGGCGAGCATCATCGTGGTCGGCGATGCGAAGGACTTCATCGAGGCGCTGCGCAAGGCCTATCCGAAGCTGGAACTGATCCCGGCGAGCGCGCTCAAGCTGGATACGGCCGCGCTGAAATAGCTCCTTCTCCCCTTGTGGGAGAAGGATACGGAGACTTGCGAACGAAGAGAGTTAGTCGCAGTTGGATGAGGGGGAGTGACGCTCGAACTTCGAGTGTCCCCCCTCACCCTTCCCAAGCTTCGCCTGGGCCCCTTTCCTCTCCCACCAGGGGAGAGAGAGTTTTCGAAAATTACGTTAACCACCAAGTGTTTCGCTGCGACACACCCTGAAATGGAGGGCAGCGCGGCCGCGATCGATCGGCTATGGCGCAGCCATGGCCTGGGGCGCGATCAAAGACTGGTTCAGGATGCGGCGGCTGGGCAAGCTCGGCATCGTCGGGATCATCGCGCTGATCTGTGCGGGCGTTTCCGCGCATGCCGCCCTCCGCGCGATCGTCGACCAGCAGGCCAAGGCCGAAGCCAGGGCGGCGAAGCCCGTCGGCTATGAGGCCGAGGATCATTTCCCCGGCGCCGCCTGGTTCTATATCGCCGAGGAGAGCCCGACCCCGGGCGCCGGCACGACCGGAACGACCAGGCTGCCCGACATGCCGCTGCCGCCCGAGGCTGCGTCGCTGGCGACCGATGCCTCGATTCGCCCGGCCCAGCCCTTCTCGATGAAGAATGCCAGCCCGACCGATCGCGCGCGGGCGCTGCAATGCCTGACCACCGCGATCTATTACGAGGCGGCGACCGAGCCCGATGCCGGCCAGCAGGCGGTGGCGCAGGTGATCCTCAACCGGATGCGCCATCCCGCCTTCCCCGCGACGGTGTGCGGCGTCGTCTATCAGGGGTCGGAGCGCGGCACCGGCTGCCAGTTCAGCTTCGCCTGCGACGGATCGATGGCACGGGTGCCATCGCGCCTTTACTGGCTCCGGGCGATGAAGGTCGCCGCGGCGGCGCTGAACGGCCATGTGTTCGCGCCCGTCGGCCTCGCGACCCATTACCACACCTATGCGGTCACCCCGTCCTGGAACCGCAGCCTGGTGATGACCGCCGCGCTCGGCGCCCATTTCTTCCACCGCTGGCAGGGCTGGTGGGGCACGCCCGCCGCGTTCAGCCAGCATTATGCCGGGGGCGAGCCCTTGCCCGGGCCGCATGCCCGCCCCGCCACGCCCGATCTGGTCCTGGCATCCGCCGCGACCGCCGCGCCGACATCCACTCCCCCGACCGCGCCGGCTTCTATTCAGCCAGCCTATGCGCAGAGCGGCACACTGAAACCCGCGGTCGCGCCAGCCGATACGACCGGAGAGTCCCAGATCCTCGACCGCTGGAAAGACTCAGGCAAGCCGCTCAGATAATTTCCCTCCCCCTGCGGAAGAGGGAAAATACGCCTAGTTCGACCCCGCCAGATATGTGTCGAACCACGCGATCGTGCGCTTCTGCACATCGGCCATGTTCCCCGGCGCTCGGATCCGATGTCCCTCGTCGGGATAGATCACCAGGCTGGTGGGCACGCCCTGATCCTTCAGCCCATGCCAATATTCGATCGACTGGGTCGGCGGCACCTCGATGTCGCGTTCGCCGACATAGATGAAGGTCGGGGTCCTGGCTTGCTTCATGAAATAGACGGCTGATACCGCCTCATAGGCCTTCGGGTCGTCGTACAGGGTCTTGCCGAAGAAAGGCAGCATCCACTGGTCGATGCCGTTGGTGCCGTAATAGCTGATCCAGTTGGACAGCCCCGCCCCCGCCACGATCGCCTTGAAGCGCTTGGTCTGCGTGTTCGCCCACATCGACATGAAGCCGCCATAGCTGCCGCCCGTCAGGCCCAGCCGGGCCTCGTCGATCGGCGCGATCTTCTCGACGGCATCGATGCCGGCCAGGATATCGCGCAGGTCGCCACCGCCGAAATCGCGCTTGTTCGCCGCGGTGAAGGCCTCGCCCTGGCCATAGCTGCCACGGGGATTGGGCAGGAAGACATAATAGCCGGCGCGGGCCAGGCCCGCCGACAGGCCGTTCGCCGGTAGGAAATTGGGCGTCGACGCCGCCGCCGGCCCACCGTGCACGACGGTGACCATCGGCGCCTTCTTCGCCGGGTCGGCACCGGCGGGCGCGAGCAGCCAGCCCTGCACGTCGAAGCCGTCATTCTTCCACGTCACGCTGCGCGCGGTGACGAGCGCCGGCTGCGCATCATTGTCGTGCGTGATCTGCGCTGGCCTCGCCACCGGACCGGCGAAGATCGCGGGCGCGTGCGTATAATCCTGCACGACCATCGCGACGGCCCGGCCATCGGCGCTATAGGCGACCCTGCCGTCGCCCGCCTCGAAGCTCGAAGGGCGGCTCCACCCGACGGCCGGCTGCGCGCCAAGCTCGAACAGACCAGCATCGCTGCCCTTCAGCACCGTTCCGCGAAAACGGCTGCCGGTCGATAGCAGCGAGGTGACGGTAAAGGGCGCTCCCTCGGTCATGTTCCGCGGCACGCCCCCGGCGAAGGGCACCGTCCACACATCGCCGCCGACTGATCCGAAATCGCTCATCAACCCGCCGACATAGGCGACCGTCCTGCCATCGGCCGAGATGCGAGGGAAATTGATCTGGGTCGCCGGCTTCGCGATCCCGCGCACCGCGCCGGTTCGCGCATCGATCGCGTCGAGCGTCGCGACCCACCAGTTATTGTCGCCATTGCCGGGCGCCGAGGATGCCACGAAGCCGCTGCCGTCGGGCGTCCAGTCATATTCATAGACATAGCGGCCGGCCGGCGACAGCGGCTTCACTTCGGCCGGGGCAACGGGAGCGCCCGCCACGTCGAAGACGGCAAGGCGCTGTTCGTCGCTATGCTCGCCGATCTCGCCGATCTGCCTGACGCCGGCCTGAGTCGCGCCGGCTTCCTTCGCCGCGCCGATCGTGACGAGCAGCGCGATCCGCCTGCCGTCGGGCGAGAAGCGCGGGGTCTGGGCGATCCCGCCGACCGTCGCGATGGCGCGCGGCGTGCCGCCATCGATCATCAGCGCGACGGTCCCCGCCTTCCGGTCGCGCTGCAGAAAGGCGAGCGTACCGTCGGGCGCAAAGGTCAGGCCCGAATAGCTGCAGGCGGCGCAGGGATCGATCGTGCGAACGATCCGCCCGTCCTTCGCTGACCGGATGGCGATGGCCGAGTGGGACGTTTCCTCGTCTCCCTCGACGCTGGCGATCAGGTCCCCCTTCGCCGACAGGACCAGCCCGGCATATTGATGGACGGGCGCGGCCATCGTCGGCGTCGCGACGGCGACGGCGGCGGAAAAGAAGAGGGCGAGTTTGGCGCGCACGTGACTCTCCGAAACGGATGCCGTGGCGGGATAGCATGACGGCGCTGCCACGCAATTGCGAACCATGCTACGGCCGGCGCGGGCGAAACTGTCGCGCATGTCGCCTTGATCCTATCCTTCGGGACGCCGGGGCCTAGGGTCGCGCAGTCGGGGGACGAGCAACAGGGAGCAGGCCATGGCCACGCATATTCCAGGCGACCAACCCACGAACATGGTGGAACGGATCAAGCGACTGCTGACTGCGCCGGCGCAGGAATGGCCGCGGATCGACGCCGAACCGATGACGATCAAGGGCATCTATACGGGGTGGGTCGTGCCGCTGGCGGCGATCGGCCCGGTCGCCGGCCTGATCGGCGCGCTGGTCTTCGGCTACAGCTTGCTTGGCGTCACCTATCGCCCATCGATCGGTGTCGCTGTCAGCAGCGCACTCGTCGGCTACGTCCTTGCCCTGATCAGCGTCTATATCCTGTCGCTGATCATCAACGCCCTTGCGCCCAGCTTCGGCGGCACCAAGAATCCGGTTTCAGCGTTCAAGGTCGCCGCGTTCACCGGCACCGCCGGCTGGCTTGCCGGCGTCTTCCAGATCATCCCGGTGCTGAGCTGGCTGGCGCTCCTCGGCCTGTACGGCCTGTACCTCCTCTGGGTCGGCCTGCCGATCCTGATGAAGGTGCCCGAGGGACGCGCCACGCCCTATGTCGTGGTGACGATGCTTGTCTCGATCGTGGTGTTCCTGGTCTGCGGCGCCGTGGCGACCCAGGTTGGCTCGTCGTTCTCGCGCCCGATGTTCAACGCCGCGACCGATGCCGGAACCGTGAACGGATCGTTGAACCTGCCCGGCATGGGCACGGTCGATCTGGACAAGGCCAACGCAGCCGTCGCCAGCATGAAGGCAGCGACCGACAAGATGCAGAATGGCACCGCGACCCCGATCGCCGCCGCCGCGCTGCAGGCGATGCTGCCCGCCACGATCGGCGGCTTCGCGCGCGGCGACGTCGAGTCCCAGAGCGGCGGGGTCGGCGGGATCGCGGGCAGCCATGCCCAGGGCCACTATACCTCGGGCGACCAGAGCTTCGACCTGTCGGTCACTGACATGGCGGCGGCCGGCGCGCTTGCCTCGCTCGGCGGCGCGATGAACATGCAGTCGAGCAAGCAGACCGCGACCGGCTATGAAAAGACCGCGATGGTCGGCGGCGCGATGGTCACCGAGAAATGGGATAACCAGTTGAAGAGCGGCAGCTATGTCACGATGGTCGCGAGCCGCTTCATGGTGTCCGCCGAAGGCGCCGCGCCGACCGTCGACACGCTGAAACAGGCGGTCGCGTCAGTCGATACCGGCAAGCTCGCGGCGCTGGCGCGATAAAGTTATCAGTGTCGGAGAAAGAAGAACCCCGCCTGCTCTTGCGGACGGGAGTTCTCCGGGCCTGCCGTTTCGAACCCCTTATTGGCGGCCATTCGATTCGGGCGTGTAATTGTGCAGGCCGCGCGGGAACGGGTTGATCGCGACGCGTGTCGCCATCTGCCCGACCGGGCCGCCGAAGCTCGCCCGGTGCCAGCGCCCGACCTCCGCCGTCACGACATCGCCGGCGGAGGCGGTGAAGACCGGGACACCCTGGATCTGGTAATCGACATTGCCTTCCATCACGAACCAGAACTCGCTGTAATTGGTGTGGAAATGGCCGAGATTGGTCGGCGGCGGCGTTGGCGTGCCCTTGCCGCGGATATTGTTCACGAACATATGGTCGCTGGCGATGAAGGCCCCTGCCCGGCCGTTCGCGCCGACGACGTCCTTGTAATAATCGAGATAGGGCTTGTTGGCGCCATCATAGACGCCGTCCCCGCCCGACAGGATCGACCTCGTATAGGTCACCCCCTTGATGTCGGCCGGCCTGGTCGATGTGCCGGTATCCGGATAGATCGGGATATCGCCGGCCTCATGCACCTCCAGCCACAAAGCGGGCGCGGACCCCACCGTCTCCATCGTGAAAGGCAGGCGCAACGGCACGTTGATCTCGAAGCCCTTTGAGGCAACGAACGGTTCCTGGCCCTTGATGCTGACCCTGACCTGGCCGCTCCAGACGATCATCGCGACCCGGTTGTCGGCGTAAAGGACCTCGGGCTTCTTCGCGCCCGGGGCGAGCTGGTGCCAGTCGGCCATGAGATCCTTGTTGCGCACGATGGGTTGCGACCAACTCGCCTGGCCCTTGTGCAGCGCAAGCACGTCGGCGAGCTTCCACCATGGCTTGTTGGGGGCGACATAGGCCTGGACCGGGTTCTTCTTCGGCACCCAGCCATAGATTGGCGGCGGCGGCGCGGGACGCACGGCGGGCGCTGCCCCCGCCGGAGCGGGCACCGCCTGGGCGAACGCCTGATGCGCCAGCATCGCCGCGCCCGCCATCATTCCCGCGGCCAAACCGCTCTTCACAACACGCATCAGTCATCTCCCTCCAAAAGGACCGGCGCGCGCCGGATTGTTCGTTCTCCACATCACCGGCTCTTGCCGTGTATCAGCCCGTGGAGTCGGACGGAGCTATATCAAATATATGATATAGGAAAAGCGTTTTACGGGGCCGGTTCGGGCCTTGTCGGATGCGGCAGGTCGCTGGTGAACAGTACGTCGGCGCCTTATGCTGTGTGGGTGTTTTGGGGGAGTGGACCATGAGATACGTGATCGCATTCACCGCCACGATGCTGCTGGTTTCAGGCCTGCGCCTCGCAACCGGCCAGGAACCTCGCTTGCTGGATGCACTTACCGGTCTGGCCGTCGTGATTGTCGTCTTTATGGGCCGTCGCATAGGAAACCGCACGTCTGGAATGTCGCAAAGGGAAGGCCTGATTTGCGCGTCCTTTGGCTTGCTCTTTTCCCTCACCGTGCTGGTCATGGAAACCTATCGAATCTTTCAGGCATTCGCGACCGGAAAGCTGTTGGTTCCAACCAGTCCGGCCGAATACGTAGCTTGGCAGGACAAGCCGATCGGCTTTGTCGTGGCGGCGCTGACGCACCTTGCGATCATGGCGATTTTGGCGTTCCTGATCTGGGGGTGCAGTCATGAAATATTCCAGCGGCGCGGTTCGCGATCCGACCCGACCGGATCTTCCTGACACTCGCGGCGCACTCCACCAGACGGATGATGGCACCGTACGCGAAAGGGACCAGCGATGAATGACAGTGCAGACGACGACATTCGGACCGTCCTGACTCGCTATGCCTCGGCATGGTGCGCGGGCGACCTCCAGGCGATTACCTCCTGCTATCATGACGATTTCACGCTTCACTATTTCGGGACAAGCCCGCTGGCCGGCGTCCATCGCGGCAAGGGCGCGGCGCTGACCGCCCTGGCCGATTTCTCCCGCAGGTCACGGCGACGGCTGATCGAGATCAGCGACATAGCGGTGGGCGCCAAGCGCGGCGTGATCCTGGCGCGGGAGGAGATTTCGATTGGCGGGCGTGCGGTCGAGATCGAGCGGACGCTGATCTACACCGTCAGGGATTCGCTGCTGTTCGAATGCTGGGTGCTCGATGAGGATCAGCGCCTGATCGATGAGATGCTTCAAGAGGGCTGAGCATCGTTCAGTATATCGTAAAAGAGCGATATCCTACGCGAGATGGAATTGCAGGCGGCCCCACATTGACAGAAGCGCACAGATTTGTGGCATACCGAAGCTGGTGCGGACTGCCTGTGAAGTCATATGCCGGTAGAGTTTGGTTCAGTGCGAGACGGACAAGGTTAAGATCAACTCGTGAGCGTCCTGCCTCGCGGCACGATGCTTGGTATCGCCGCCGAGGGTTGAGAATCGCGACGAGACCTTTTCCTCCTCGATACGAAAATGTTCGGCAGCAAGCTCTTTCACGTCATCGCCCGAAATGCCGTTCGAAGCCTTATTGGCCGGGAAGGTAATTATAACGCTCGCACCCCGAAGGGCCAGTAAAGCTAGAAGCTCATCGAACGCCTTTTGCGCTGTCGTCTTCATGCTGAAAGAGGAAGAGGGTCGTTCTTCGATTGGCGGATAGCGGCCGATTCCGGCAACTTCACCAACCCGCCCCCGGGCAATTGTTTCCAGCACATGATAAAACCGGCTGTAGTGCACGCCCGAGTAGGGTGGATCCAAGAATGCCAGATCGCCGGGCTTTGCCTGATCAGCGATGGCGAGCGCGTCGGCGCAATGGGCTTGCCCCCGGATTTTCGCGAAACGCGGCGCAATATCTCTCAGCCGGGAAACAACTATGCTGGGAAGATCGCGCTGCCAAGCCTCGATTAGGAAGGGGCCAGCCGTATTGTTGGCCTTAAAGGGTTGGGCAGTATGACCGGGCGAAGCTGCACAGCGACTAGCCGCCTGAATCAGAGCAGCGAGCCCGACATAGTAGTAGGCCGGGTCCATAGGAAGGCTTGTGCGGAGCGCATCGATCCAAGCTGACTGCCAAGGCGAGAAATAATGAGCGCCGTAGGCTCTGCTAATTGGATAACGATCACCTAAATCGAACGTGCGCGCTTCCTCGGCAACATATGCTGGATCTGCATCGCCCAGACGGATCTGGTGATTCTTGAGGGCGTGCCAATCACGATGACCAGCGATCCGTGCCCGCGCGCTCCGGAACCAAGTATCGACCCAGGCGAAGTCAGTGATTGCTTCGGTACGTTCAATGACGGAGGCAGCGAGGACGGTCGAATACTGTTGCAAATCGCATGCGATAACCTCTTTGCCGTGCTTCTCGGCGACGTGCCAGGCAACTGCCGCTGAGCCCGTAAAAAGGTCGAGCACTCGGTTCGCGCTGAAGAGCGACCGGCCCAAAGCCTCGCCTAGCCCGTTGCCCAGCATGGCTCGCTTAGAGCCCATATATTTCACTGGAACAGTCCCCATAAAGCAGCGCGTTCCGTTTCGCAGACGCGCATCGCGCTACCTGCTAACGCCGAGACCCACCTGTGTCGATGCGTAGTTGGCGCACCTGCTACGTCCTCCAACGCCAGATCGACATCATCCCAGAGTTGGAAACTGGTTGCCGGCGCGGCCTCCGGCGCCCACAAACCGTGGTTTACTCCAAACTCTCTCCACCAAGTTTCGAATTGAACTGCCGGCTGGATGCCAGCTCCAACCAGATTTCTCTCAGCCATGCCTGTAGCCAGCCGCAGTAGCAGTGCGGCCCGGCAGATCATTGAATAGGGGTGAGCAGGCAGCGTGCGTCGGGATGCATGGATCAGAAAATCATGATCCAAGGCATCGGTAACGCGCGTCAAAAACTCAAAAGGAATGAGAGTCTTCAAGCCGTCATCAAGGCGATCATACGGATCCCGGTAAGCTGTGAGTTGCTCGTTATGAACTCTTGCCTCAACCTCTAAGAGGATGCGCAGTAGGTGCCGTTCGAGGGCGATCCCTCCTGGGCGCAGCGACTCCCAAAACATCGTCAGAAAGGCTGTATCGTCCGCCGGAGTCGTTATGATGTCCGCAAGAGCCGTTGGCTGATAGCTTGACCAGTTTCGCTCATCACGGTCCTCGCCGCCCTGTGCAAGATCGAAGCCCCATTCTGTCATCAAGTGGCTTGCCGCAACCGAGGCACCACTCGGGAAGAACTCGCGAAATGGATCGAGCAGCGACGTCCCGCCGAGGTGCAGTGAACTCACCATTTGGTCCAGACTAGCTGCCGAAAGTGCCCATTGTGAGATAGTCGCCCAGCACATGTTATGGGTCGCCCGCTCGGTAAGGCTATGAACTACGCCGGTCACATCGACCACAGCGTTACGTTTGTTGAAGATACCAATACCTGAGCTTGCCAGAATCGAAAGAGCGCCTCTCAGTTCGCCATAGTACGCGAGGTGCCGAGCCCCGTGTGGATCTCCGCTGATCAGCGCATTCAGAGCTCTAGCGACATAGCTCCAGCCATCTATCGCATGAAGAGGCCCCCTGACCGCTATGATCTCGACCAGATCCTGACCAGCGACAGCTATCTGGAGCGGCGGAAGGCTACCGTCCTGATAGGGATTAGTCGGGCCTAGCCATGGCGGAACGGGACGGGTCTTGAGTGCGCCCAGCGCATTGCGAATGGCCGTGACATCGGCCAAAGCGACAGCGGCCTTATCGTTAGCTCCTAGCGGGTCGATCGCCACCTTAGGAAAGCCGCGCGAGCGACTCAGCCGCAATCCTCGCAATGTCGTTTGGCGCCTTGGCGAGGTGCGAGAAGAGTTGCTCCCGCAAAGCAACGTAGCCGCTGCTGCCGCGAAATGCTCTTTTGACCAACCGCAGTTGCTCATCCAAGCCGGGTGCATCTGCCGAGCGCCAATCGAATGGAGCAATCGCCTGCGCGAAGCCGACGATCAGCATCTGGAGTTCCGTTCCACCCAATTCGGCTACTGCGGTTGTGACGTCCTCGGGGTTTGTCGCCACACCAGCGACGACGCGTGTCTTCAAATCGAAAAGCCCTGGTCTAAGTTGTGCCAACGAGAAGAAGATTTCGTTGGCCACCGCCAGTACGCCACGGACACCCTGTTCCTGATTCAGCATGGTACGAGAGCCAGTAAAGGCCAGTTCAGGGGACGGATCTAAGTTCTGTTGCCCATCGGGCTGCATCAACGGTACGACCCACTCAAGTTCTGGATTGCAGACCGCGTCCTCGATTGCCTTCCACAGCACTATGAGGAAGGCGGCCTGCTGCGGACGCGACCACGGAAGCGGTCCGGCCACAGGAGTGATGTCGGCCGCAAACAATCCCTTCGCCGACCGACCACTGCCAGTCGAAAGGAAGCTAGTGGTCATCGCTTGTACCCAACCTGCCTGGCTGACACCCGCCCCCGGCGGGGCCGTTTTAGATGATTCACCAAGCATGTTGATGCGGTTATAAAAAGGGCTCTCTGGTTGATTGTAGAGGATCTCGGTCAGTTCCTGCGCCCGCGCTTGGCGATAGATGCGCAGATCAGACAGCGTTTCCAGCCACTCGGCTGAACGCAGCAACGGAAACAAATCAAACGCATGACTGGGATTGATGCGCTTCGGAGACACGTTAATCGACCAAAACAAATAGGCCTGCCAGCCTACATCCAAACCTGTGAAGGCAACGACTGGCAACTCGAAATCGCCGGGCAAGGTGCCATCCGCGAGCGCCTCATCGAACGCCCAGAGCCTATGTTGACCATCAATGACCTCGAAGGGCTCCAGTGCCTTAGGGGTCCATTGCTCCAACTGGTCAGCATAAGGCATGGTAAGTTCGGCTCGAGCGCTGTCGTCATGCACGATCTTGACAAGATCTTCTGCCGCGACCCTACGTCCGCGCCTTTCATCATCGCCGTTCAGAATGTTCACAACGATCGCAGTCGGTAGCCAACCGGGCTTACGCATCGCCGCTGATCCCTCGTCGCGGGCTGCGCGAGGCAGACTGCTATAGGGATGACCAAAGCGAACGAAATCCCGGATTGCTGCAGAACGCTTGGGATCGTGGAGACGCTGGAGTCCTACCCCTTCCTTACGACGATAGACACCGCTTAAGGCACGCAACTGCACAGCTGGCATCGAGAAAAGAAGAATATGGTCTTCCGGCTTACGACGATGCTGATTAGGGTCGAAATCAAAGTCGTCCCATTCGGGTAGCCATTGCTTGAATCGGATCGCCTCTACTTTGCCTGCCATTCCAGTCCCCCTGTGATTTTGTGGCATGGCTCAGCGCCTGCTACAACCGGGTTAACGCATTGTCGATCGTGAGTTTCAACGGTCAGCATCAAACCTTCACTGGCTTTCGGATCGCGACTGCAGCGCACGCAAATCGGCGACTTTAGGAATTGGGCCACCGTTCGATCGCTTGATCGTGTAGCCAACACGAATTCCTGCGACGTGAGCATCTCAATCCAATTGAATATGCTCGCCACATTGCAGGGTGATAAGATACAATATCGCCGATCAAGCATGGACTGCATTCATAGCTCAAGCTAGCTGTAACGAACTGCAAATGTGGATTTTGAGGCCGCAACGGCTCTGTATTTTCTAAGACAGCGGCATAATTATGAGAAGACGGCAGCTCACGCTTCCTCCCGCAATCCACTGAAAATGCCGAAAATCTCTGGTCGGGGCGACAGGATTCGAACCTGCGACCCCCACACCCCCAGTGTGATGCGCTACCAGGCTGCGCTACGCCCCGACCGAGGGTGGGGCACATATGCGGGTGAGGCGCGGGATGCAAGCACGGAAGGCGCCGCGGCGAACGATCGACGGATGAGAGTCGGAAGCGCCCGGCCCGCATCGATCGATTCAACCCTGCCGAAGATCGGCTCAGGATGACGGCGAATGTGGCTCCGCCACCGGAGCTTCACCCTCGTAACGGAGGAACCTCGTCATTTCCCTGTTCCTCGCCAGCTTTTCCCTGTTCCGGGCGCGATTTTCCCTGTTATCACGCAACAGGGAATCTCGCCTTATCTTGTTGATACACAACAGAGAATCGTGCCCCACTCACCCCCGGATCGAAGGAATAAAAACAAATTCCTTGTTAATTTCCCTGTTATTCGCCCGGAACAGGGAATTTCGGGCGTCGCGGCGGACCGGCATGGATATCGCGAGTCGCGCCGTCATCCGGAGGGATTCACGCGAAGCCGCGAAGACGCAAAGAGAGATTGCGCGGGGAAAGGCCGGTCCGGCATTGGCCCGAACGGCACCTCCGCCGGAGACGGCCGCGTTCCCGCCGGACTATCTGCTTCGCGTCTTCGCGTCTTCGCGTCTTCGCGTGAACCCATTCCTGTCGTGCCGGCCCGCCTATTCCCTGATCTGCCCAAGCGGCAGCAGGCGCTTCGCCAGCGCCTGGATGAGACGCCGGTCGCCGCCCTTGAGCGCGGCGACCATCTCGACAGCGCGGCGCTGCATCATCCGGTCGAGCAGCGTAGGCGTCGTGCCCCGCGTCGCTGCGTCGGCCAGCACCGCCCCGCGCGAATCCGCCGGGTCGATCGACAGCCGGAGGAGGGCGGCGAGCCCGGTGAACAAGGCACGATCCCCGCCCAGCGCGACGGCGCGGTCGGTCGCTTCGTAGCCGGTCGTCTTCCGCGCGCCGAGTACCGCCCGCGCTGCCAGTCCGCCCAATGCCTCGACCGCGTCGATATGCCAGCCGCCCAGCGCCGCCTGCGCCTCCGGATCGCGCGGGTTCCTCGCGACGAGCGCCTCGAACTGCGCGCGGCATTCGAGCGCATCGTGCCGGCTCCTGCTGAGCTTCGCGCGATAGCCGATCGCCATCGCCCGCGTCAGCAGCGCGTCACCATCGCCCGGTGTACGGACGAGCGCGGCGTTGGCATCCGCCTCCACGCCGGCAAGCTGCGCAAGCGCCGACGCCTTGTCGCGAACGGTGAAGACGATCTGGGTCAGCGCATCGCGCGACGAACCGGGGACGGTCGCGGCAGGCACCGGCGAGAGGAGAAGAGCAAGAGCTGCGTTCAACATGATCCAGTCCACACGCCCTCGCCTGGAGGCGCGGCAAGCGCGAGTCGCATCACACGCGGCCTTCCCTCACGCTCATTCCCCGATCAGCGTCTGCCAGAACTCCCCGTCCCAGGCTTTCACGCTGATCTCCTTGATGCCGAAGGCGCCAAGGCTCTTGCCGAACGCCTTTTGATGATCGGCGATGCCATGCGCGCCGAGCGCCTCTTTGGAGGCCCAGCGTTCGGAGATACGGATGAGATCGGGGTCGCCGGCGTCATAGGCGAAATTGTAGAATTCGCAGCCGTCCTCCGCATTGGTCGCCGCCATATGTTCGACCAGCAGGTCGCGCAGCTTCGCCCCCTCGCCCTCCGCAACCCGGATATGTCCCAATACGATGATGGTCATTGCGCCTCTCCTGATGATCGGGCCGGCTCCGGCAACCAACCGATTGTTGCGTGGCCATCGGACAAGTGATAGCTCGCGGCGCTTATAGAGCGGGCCTTGCCCCTTTTCGATACCCAGCCTTCCCGGCCAAGCCTTCAGGATATCATGTTCGCAACTCCAGCCTATGCAGCCACCGCGGGCGCCGCCTCAAGTGGCGGTTCCTTCCTGGTGCTTATCCCGTACCTGCTGCTTATCCCGGTCTTCTACTTCCTGGTGCTGCGGCCGCAGCAGGTGAAGGCGAAGGCGCACCGGGCGACGCTTGAGGCGGTGAAGAAGGGCGATTCGGTCGTGACCTCCGGCGGCCTGGTCGGCAAGGTGACCAAGGTCGAGGAGCGTTTCGTCGAGGTCGAGATCGCGCCCACCGTCAAGGTGCGGGTGGTCAAGGCGATGCTGGCGGAGGTCACTCCGTTCGGCACCAAGCCGGCGAACGATTAATCCGATGCTTGATTTCCCGCGCTGGAAGATCACTTCGATCCTGGTGCTCCTCGCCGCGCTGATGGCGCTGGCGATCCCGAGCTTCTTTTCGGAAGACCAGACCAAGGCCTGGGGCTGGATCCCGCATCCGCGGATCAATCTCGGCCTCGATCTGGCCGGCGGCAGCTATCTGCTGCTCGAGGCGGACACTGCCGACCTGATCAACCAGCGCGTCGAGCAGAAGCGCGACGAGGTTGCCGCCGCCATGAAGCGGGCCAACCCCAAGATCGACATCGGCGACATCTCCACGCGTGACGGCAAGGTCAGCTTCATGGTGCGCGACGTGACCCAGGTCGACGCCGCGCGCGAGCAGCTCCAGGCGCTGACCACCGGCGCCGGCCTGACCGGCCAGCGCGACTGGAACGTCGAAGTCGTCGACAGCACGCGCTTCGTGATGACCCCGACCCAGGCCGGGATCGACCAGCAGATCAACCAGGCGATGGGCGACGCGACCGAAGTCGTGCGCAAGCGCATCGACGAACTCGGCACCAAGGAGCCGACCATCGTCCGCCAGGGCAACAGCCGCATCGTCGTCCAGGTGCCGGGCCTGCAGGACCCGCAGGCGCTGAAGCAGCTTCTCGGCAAGACAGCGAAGCTCGAGTTCAAGCTGGTCGACGAAACGGCGACCGACCCCGCCCAGCTCGCCCAGGGCATCGCGCCGGTCGGCAGCCAGGTCCTGCCATACCCGAGCAGCCCGAGCCGCTTCATCGCCGTGAAGCGCGCGGTGATGATCACCGGCGATCAGCTGATCAACGCGCAGCAGAGCAACAATCCGCAGACCAACCAGGCCGAGGTGGTGATCACCTTCGACAGCCAGGGCGGCAAGAAATTCGCGCGGGTGACCCAGGCGAACGTCAACCATCCGTTCGCGATCATCCTCGACGGCCAGGTGCTGTCGGCCCCAAATATCAACGAGCCGATCCTCGGCGGCACCGCCTCGATCTCGGGCAGCTTCACCGTCGCCAGCGCCAACGAACTCGCGATCGCCCTGCGCTCGGGCAAGCTGCCGGTCGCGCTGAAGGTGATCGAGGAGCGCACCGTCGGCCCCGATCTCGGCGCCGATTCGATCCATGCCGGCATCAAGGCCTCGATCATCGCGGTGATCCTGGTGATCGCCTTCATGCTGGTCACCTACGGCCGCTTCGGCATCTATGCGAACTTCGCCGTGGTCATCAACGTCGTGGTCATCATGGGCGTGCTGGCGGTGCTGAACGGCACGCTGACCCTGCCCGGCATCGCCGGCTTCGTGCTGACGATCGGCACCGCGGTGGACGCGAACGTGCTGATCAACGAACGAATCCGCGAAGAGCAGCGGCGCGGACGATCGGTGATCCAGTCGATCGAGCTCGGCTACAAGGAAGCCAGCCGGACCATCTTCGAGGCGAACGCGACTCATGCCATTTCCGGCATCATCATGCTGCTGCTCGGATCGGGCCCGGTTAAGGGCTTCGCGGTCGTGCTGCTGATCGGCATCGCCACCTCGGTGTTCACCGCCGTCACCTTCACCCGCATGCTCGTCGTGCTCTGGGTTCGCCGCACGCGTCCCAGCCACCTCAACATTTGATCGGCGACCGGCCCATGCGTCTCCTGAAACTCGTTCCCGATAACACGAACCTCCCCTTCGTCTCCCTGCGCAAATGGGCGTTCGGGCTGACGATCCTGCTGACCATCGCGGCGGTCGCCCTGGTATTCGCCCGGGGCCTCAATCTCGGCGTCGACTTTGTCGGCGGCCTGATGATCGAGGAGAAGTTCCAGACACCGCCGTCGACCGACAAGCTCCGTCAGGTCGTCGACCGCCTCCAGCTCGGCGAGGTGCGGCTTCAGTCGGTCGGCACCGACGGCAAGACCATCTCGATCAAGCTGCCGCCGCCCAAGAGCACCGAGGAAGACGCGACCAACAAGGTCGTCGCCGCGGTCCAGGCCGCCATCAACAAGGAGTTCCCGGACGCCCGCTTCTCGAAGCAGGATGCCGTCAGCGGCAAGGTTTCCGGCGAGCTGATCTGGAAGGGCATCCTCGCGGTCGTCCTGGCCGTGGTCGGCATCGGCCTGTTCGCGATCTTCCGCTTCGAATGGCAGTTCGGCGTCTCGACCATGGTCGCGATCGTCCACGACGTGCTGATGACGCTCGGCTTCTTCGCGCTGACCCAGTTCGAGTTCGACCTGAACATCGTCGCCGCGGTGCTGACCATCATCGGCTATTCGATCAACGACAAGATCGTGATCGACGACCGTATTCGCGAGAATATGCGCCGCTATCGCAAGATGGACATGCCGCAGATCGTCGACCTGTCGGTCAACGAGACGCTGCCGCGCACGGTGATGACCTCGGTCACGATCCTGCTCGCGCTGTTCGCGCTGCTGATCTTCGGCGGCCATGTGCTGCGCGGCTTCACCGCGGCGATGATCCTGGGCATCTTCGTCGGCACCTATTCGTCGATCTACGTTTCGTCGTCGCTGCTGATCTCGCTTGGCCTGCGCGCCGAGCCGAAGTCGGACGACACGCCCGGATCGAAGGCTGAGCGCGTTGCCTATAAGGACATGCCCTGACGCTTTTCTTCCGGCGACAGGGATAGACCGTTATGCGCATGGACAAGGGCCAGCAGACCGACGGCCCGATCATCTCGGCCTTTTCGGGTGGCGGGTTCAAGGTCGATGACGGCGTCTATCGCGCGCTGCTGATTACCCCGGTGCGCGCCGACGGCTGGACACCGCCGCCGATCGGGGTGCTGACCGCCGACGATATCGCGCCACTGCTCGCGCTCGACCCGTTTCCCGAATTCCTGCTGCTCGGCACCGGCCCGTCGCTGGTGCGGCCGCCCGCCTCCTTCGTCCGTGCGATCGAGGCGCGAGGGCTCGGCATCGAGGCGATGGACAGCCGCGCCGCCGCGCGGGCATGGGCGGTGCTGCGCGGCGAAGGCCGCTGGATCGCGGGCGCGCTCTACCCGCTTTGACCCCCGCTTTGACCGAAGCCGGGGCCGGCGCTATCATACCCCAAGCTCAAAAGCTGGGGGGAGAGATCGCATGAAGCTGCTGGCCGGACTGGCACTGCTCGCCATACCGCTCTGGACCGTTCCCGTCGCCGCGCAGACCGCGCCCACGGCAAGCCCCGCCGCCGCCCCTGACTATGCACAGGATTCGGCCTGGCTCTGCCGGCCCGGCCGCACCGACGCCTGTTCCGCCAACCAGGACGTCACCGTCATCCAGGCGAACGGCAAGCGGCGGATCGAGAAGTTCAAGGCGGCGCCCGCGCCGCAGTTCGACTGTTTCTACGTCTATCCGACCGTCTCCAACGACCCGACGCCCAACAGCGACATGACGGCCGGGCCGGAGGAACTGGCGGTCGCGGCGTCGCAGGCCGCCCGCTTCGCCTCGAAATGCCGGGTGTTCGCGCCGCTCTATCGCCAGGTCACGCTGACCGCGCTCCGCGCCTTCATCACCGGCCAGCCGGTCGCGATGGACCGCGCCATGCCGATCGCCGACATCACGGCGGCGTGGAACGACTATCTGGCGCGCGATAACAAGGGCCGCGGCGTGGTGCTGATCGGGCACAGCCAGGGATCGCTTGTGCTGAAGGAAGTGATCGCCAAGTCGATCGAGCCTGATGCGGTCCGGCGCAACATCATCTCGGCGATGCTGCTTGGTGCCAATGTCGCCGTGCCGGCCGGCAAGGATGTCGGCGGCGATTTCAAGCGGCTGCCGCTATGCCGCAAGGACGACCAGTTCAATTGCGTGATCAGCTATGTCTCCTTCCGCGCCGATTCGCCGCCACCGGCGAACAGCCGGTTCGGCAAGGTGCCTGAACCCGGCATGGTCGCTGCCTGCACCAACCCCGCGGCGCTCGCCGGCGGCAAGGCGGTGACCGACGCGATCCTGGGCGCCAAGGGTGCAGGCGCTGGCAGCGCACCGATGGGCCCCTGGACCAGCGACAATCTGCCGGTTACCACCCCGTTCGTGAAGGTCCCCGACCTGATCTCGGCCGAGTGCGTGTCGAAGGACGGGTTCGACTATCTTGCCGTCACGGTGAACGGCAATCCGGCCGATCCGCGCACCGACACGATCGTCGGCGACGTCTCGCTCGGCGGCGTCATCCTGAAGGACTGGGGTCTGCACCTGATCGACATGCCGGTGGAGATGGGCAATCTGGTCGAGCTTGCCGACCATCAGGCGGCGGCATGGCGGGGCACGCCTCACAAGGCCAGGCGGCGCTGATCGACCAGCCCGGCGAGATGATCGTGCAATGCGGCGCTGTTCGCTTCCCAGGTGAAGCGCTCGGCGCCGCGACGGACATCGGCCTGGACTGGCGGATGAGCGAGCAGATCACCAATGGCGTGAGCGAACGCGCCTGAATCACGCGCGGCGATTCGGCCATAGGCAGGATCAGTGACGACCTCGGCGGCACCTCCGGCCATAGTGATGACGATCGGCGTCCCGCAGGCGAGCGCCTCCACCCACGCATTGGCGAGGCCTTCCGATGCGGACGCAAGCGCCATCACGTCGGCGGCAGCAAGCAGCGCCGGCAGGTCGGCATGCGGAATGGCGCCGAGCAACCTCACCCGATCGCCGACACCCAGCGCGCCGATCTTCGCCTTGAGCCCGCCCCGTTCCGGCCCCTCCCCGGCAACGAACAGCGTGACGCCCGGCAGGGTTGCGACCGCCTCGATTGCGATGTCGTGCCCTTTGCGTGGGATCAGCGCACCAAGCGAGACGACGAGCGGGCCGGTCACGCCATAAGCCGCCTTCGCCGTTATCCGATCGCGTGGCGCGAATCGGTCCAGATCGACACCGGTGCGATGGACGCGGATTCGATCGGCCGGGATACCGATCGAGGCCATATCCGCCTTCATCGCCTCCGACACCGCGAGCAACCCGTCGGCACCCTGCCCGGCCGCGATCACCTGTCCCGCGGTAACCGGAGCTTGGCCCCAGTGATGGATGTCGGCGCCCCGCGCCTTGATCGACACCGGCACACCGAAATGGCGGCCGAGCACGACGGCGGCCGGGCCATCGGGAAAGAAGAATTCGGCATCGATCACATCGAACGCGAAGTCCCGGCGAATCGCGGTGAGCAACGGGATCAGGCGACGAACCAGGGCGCCGACATGGAAACGGCCTCCGGTACCAGGGATAGTGGTGAAGCGTGGGCGTCGGGTGTCGAGACCCTTCCACATTTCGCGATCGGGCAGCGATGCAAGCGATGCGTGGTGCGACAGCGCCCGGAGCGGCCAGGGCGGTAACCCGACGGGCGAGATCAATCGCAGATCGACATCGGGCCGCGCCGCGAGACCGAGCGTCTGCCGTTCGACGAACACCCCGAAATTGGGACGCGTCGCGTCGGGGAACAGGGTGGAGAGCGTGAGGACGCGGAGCATGGCGACCGCGAGTGTAGCGTGGGAAGGTTAATCCTCCCACGCACGCCGGATCGTCAGAGCCGCTTGTCCCCGGGATAGGCGAGCAGCAGGTCGCTCCCGACCGATGCCTCGATCTCGCACCGTCCCTCGAGCGTCAAACATTCGCCGGCCTTCCAGGCGACGCCGTCAACCGCTCCCTGCCCGGCGATCGGCACGAACCACCCCATGACGCCTTCCGGCAGCGTCACGACGCGATGACCGCCGGGCCAGCGCTCGATAACGAATTTCGGACCCTCCGCCAGGATCTCGCGGTCGTCCGACGCGGGAGCCGGTGACGGCAGCGGCACGAAGGGCACCGGATCGGCCACCGCGACACCGGCGTCCAGATGCAGTTCCCGGTCGCTGCCATAATCATAGAGTCGATAGGTCAGGTCGACATTCTGCTGGATCTCGATCAGCGTGATCCCGGCGCCGATCGCGTGAATGGTACCTGCCTTCGAATAATAGAAATCGCCTGCCTTCACCGGCTTCCAGTCGAGCAGATGCTCGATCGATCCGTCGAGCGAGGCGGCCCGGAGCTGATCCTTCGGCATCGGCGCCTTGGTGCCAAGCGCGATCGTTGCGTCGGGCTCTGCGGCCAGGATCACCCAGGCCTCGTCCTTGCCGCGCGGATAGCCAGCGGCGCGCGCGGCCGCGTCGTCCGGATGGACCTGGACCGACAGCTTCTGGCTGGTGAAGAGATATTTGATCAGCAGATCGGGCTCGGCCGCGTGCGGCGTCTGGAACCACACTTCCCCGATCGGATCGCCATCGGATGCGGGATCGGGGAAGCCCGGCCAAAGATTGTGTCGGCCCCACGGTTTTTCGACGCGCTTGGTGGCGAGCAAGGTTGCGGTCATGCTGGTCCTCTGGGGTCGGAATGATAACGCCAACGCGCCGGCCCGGTTATCCGATCCCACCGCGCCGCACCACGCGAAAAACATTGTTCGGGTGCGAGCGCTTGGGCTAAGGGTTGCCACGATGCGTATCCCCCTGTCCCGCTCGATCGCGCTTGCGCTTGTTGCCGCCTCGGCGTTTACCGTGTCCGGCTGTGCCGGCGGCCGTGCCAAGAGCGACATTCCCTATGTCGCCCGCGACGTCGGCACGCTCTACTCCACCGGCAAGGCAAGGCTCGACCGCAAGCAATATAAGCTCGCCGCTGCCCTGTTCGACGAAGTGGAGCGCCAGCACCCCTATTCGATCTGGGCCCGCCGGGCACAGTTGATGAGCGCATTCTCCTATTATCTCGACCGGGACTATACCAGTTCGATCCAGTCGGCCCAGCGCTTCATCTCGGTCCATCCGGGCAACCGCGATGCGCCCTATGCCTATTATCTCGTCGCGCTGGGTTATTACGAACAGATCAGCGACGTCACCCGCGACCAGAAGATCACCCAGCAGGCCCTCGATTCGCTCGGCGAACTGACCCGACGCTATCCGAACTCCAAATATGCCGCCGATGCCCGGCTGAAGATCGACCTTGTGCGCGACCATCTCGCCGGCAAGGAAATGGAGATCGGCCGCTTCTACGAGACGCGCGGCCAGTGGCTGGCGGCAACGCTGCGCTTCCGCCGCGTGGTCGACGAATATCAGACCACGACTCACGTGCCCGAGGCGCTGATGCGGCTGACCGAGACCTATCTCTCCCTGGGCGTGCCCGAGGAAGCGAAGAAGTCCGCCGCCGTGCTGGGCGCGAACTATCCCGGCACCGACTGGTATCAGCGCGCCTACAAGTTGATTCAGCAGCATCCCGGCACTCCGGCGAAGTCGGCCTCGGCTGACGCGCCGGCGAAGACGGGCGCCTGACTCGGCGCTCATGCCGCCCGAGGGGTTGCCTTTGTGCTGACATCCCTTTCCATCCGCGACGTGGTGCTGATCGAGGCTCTTGACCTCGACTTCGGCGAAGGCCTGGGCGTGCTGACCGGCGAGACGGGGGCGGGCAAGTCCATCCTGCTCGATGCGCTTGGGCTGGCGCTCGGTGCGCGCGGCGAGAGCGGCCTGGTGCGCCAGGGGGCGAATCAGGCTGTGGTGAGCGCAAGCTTCGACACGCCGCATGGCGACGGCCCGATCGCTTCCCTGCTCGACCAGAACGGGCTCGACGTCGAGCCGGGCGAACCGCTGATTATCCGCCGAATCGTCAAGTCCGATGGCGGCAGCCGCGCCTTCGTCAACGACCAGCCCGCCTCCGCGGGGCTGCTGCGCGAGCTTGCCGTCCATCTCGTCGAGATCCATGGCCAGCATGACGATCGCGGCATGCTGAACGCGCGTGGCCATCGCGCGCTGCTCGATGCGTTCGGGCGGATCGATACCGGCCCGGCCGCGCGCGCCCACCGCGCCTGGCGCGACGCCGAGGACGCACTAGCGGTCGCCCGCGCCGAACTCGACACGGTCGCACGCGACCAGGAATGGCTCGAACATGCCGTCGGCGAACTGAGCACCTTCGGCCCGGAGCCCGGCGAGGAGGAGATCCTGGCGACACGCCGCGCCGGCATGCAGCGCGGCGAAAAGATCGCTGGCGACCTGCAGGCGATCGCCGACCTGCTGGAGGGATCGGAGGGCGGCCTCGCGCGGCTGCGCCAGGCAGCGCGCTCGCTCGAACGCGTGGCCGAGGATCATGAAGCGCTCGGCGAGGCGCTCGAGGCGATCGACCGCGCGCTGGTCGAGGGCGGCCTGGCCCAGGAGAAGGTCGACGCGGCGGCCGAGGCGCTGGCGTTCGATCCGGCTCAGCTCGAAGCAGACGAGACGCGGCTGTTCGAGCTACGCGCGCTGGCCCGCAAACACCGGGTGCAGCCCGACGATCTTGCCGCGCTGGCCACCGACCTGGCCGGCAAGCTCGAGCGGATCGAGAGCGGCGGCGCCGGGATCGCCGCGCTCGAGCGCGCGGTTGCCGATACGGCGCGGCGCTACGAAGCCGAAGCCGATGCCATCACGGCCGCGCGCACCGAAGCGGCTGGGCGGCTGGATTCAGCGGTCAAGGGCGAACTGGCCCCGTTGAAGCTCGATGCAGCACGCTTCCGCACCATGATCGCCCCGCTCGGCAACGACCTCTGGAGCACGTCGGGCAAGGACCGGGTCGAGTTCGAGATATCGACCAATCCCGGCGCTCCCTTCGGCGCACTCGCCAAGATCGCCAGCGGCGGCGAGCTCTCGCGCTTCATCCTGGCGCTCAAGGTCGCGCTGGCCGAGCAGGGCAGCGCCGCGACCATGATCTTCGACGAGATCGATCGCGGCGTCGGCGGCGCGGTGGCGAGCGCGATCGGCGAGCGCCTCGCCCGGCTGGCGGCGAACACCCAGCTGCTGGTGGTGACTCACAGCCCGCAGGTCGCGGCGCGCGGCGCCCATCACCTGCTGATCGCCAAGAGCCATGACGGCCTCGTCACGCGCACCGGCGTGGTGCAGCTCCACGATGGCGCGCGGCGCGAGGAAATCGCCCGGATGCTTTCCGGCGCGACGATCACCGACGAAGCGCGGGCTCAGGCCGAACGGCTGCTCGAAGCCGCCTGATCCCCGTTCAGAACGGGAATTTGAGCGTCACCATGATCCGCTTGTCGGGCTTGCCGTCCGGGCTCTGCTGCGTGGCCGCATGGAGATTGCCCTGACCGCTGCCGACGCGGAAGCCGGTGCCGGGGCCACCGACCGGATCATAGCGACGGGTGAGTGGGCGAAGGCGGAACTGCTCCTGTGGCTCGGGACGGCCGCAGACGACGATGTCACCGTCTTCCACGGTCAGCTCGGGGCAGCGCGTCGGGCTGCGGCGCGGGGGTGGCGTGTCCGCAGCCGGACCGGCAGCGGCCTGGAGCGTCACCAACAATGCTGCGATCACCGGCCAATCCTCCCTGTCGGGAGGACGGAGAACATCATGACAAAAGGGCCGGAACATGGCTGCGGCATTACGATGCGACTTTTCCACAGACCTGTGCTATAGCCCTGTCATCTCGCGATTCCGCCCCACAAGCATCGCGTGACTGAGAGACCTTCGCGCTCCCGCTTGCAAAGCCGTTGGAACGCTCCCCTGGTCTTCTCCCCGACCTTCATTCGCACCGCTTCCGTGTCAACGGAGTAGCGCGCCCGTGCTCGGATGCGCCGGCCGGGGCCGGACGGTGCTCCGCTCTCTCTTCTCGGCCCCAAACCGGTGCGCGGCGATGCCGCCCGCCGGGCTACCCAAGGAAATAGTTATGCCGATCGGCACCGTAAAATTCTTCAACGCCGACAAGGGCTATGGCTTCATCGCGCCGGAAGGCGGCGGGAACGACGCCTTTGTCCACATCAGTGCCGTTGAGGCCGCCGGCATGCGCACGCTCGATAAGGAGCAGCGCGTGTCGTACGAGCTCGAGCAGGACCGTCGCGGCAAGATGTCAGCGGTCAACCTCGCCAGCGCGTAAGTGACGGGCGGGCGCCGGCCCAGGCCGGCGCCCCTTCCCTTCCGCCCCAACGAATTCGCGGAGAAGTCGTACGAACACCACCGCCCTGTTCTATCGCGATCGCGCCCGTCAGGCGGAAGCCGATGCGAATGCCGCAACCCTGGACAATGTCCGTTCCCGCTGGCTGCGCGCGGCAAAGGCCTGGGACGAGATGGCAAGCCGCGCCGAGAAGACCGCCGAGCGGCGATCGGTCAACGAAGAGGCCAAGATGGTCGCGGAGATGATGGAAGACGATTAGTCGTCCCCGAATATGACCTCCAGCCGCGACTCGGGCTTGCGCCGTTATCCGGCGCCTCTTTTTTCTTTCCCCTGTTAAATTGGATTCAGGGCGAAAATCATCTTTTCCTTTCAGTGGCCTGGGAAGGTTTCCCCTGTTATCGCATAACAGCGGAAAACTCCCCGTTACCAGCCGAAGAATAGCCTGTTTTCGCGCGAAACGCCGACGAAAAACCCTTCAGCAAAACCGGCCATGTGAAACAGCGGGCCGGATCGCGATCGGCAATCCGGCAACTCCTCGCTGCCATGACGATGCGGATCGTTGAATCGCCATCGAGCCTCCGCTAGCGCTTCGTCATGAGCACTCCCCTGGCCGACCCGCTCCCTGAGACCGATGAGGAAGCAGCCGCCGAACTGGCCCGGCTCGCCGGCGAGATCGCCCATCACAACAAGCTCTACCACAACGAGGACGCGCCGGAGATTTCCGATGCGGATTATGACGCGCTGGTCCGGCGCAACAACGCGATCGAGGCTGCCTTTCCGAGCCTGATCCGAACCGATTCGCCCAATGCCCAGGTCGGCGCCGCCCCGGCCAGCCATCTCGCCAAAGTGGCGCATGCCCGGCCGATGATGAGCCTGGACAACGGCTTTGCCGACGAGGACGCGACCGAGTTCGTCGCACGGGTGCGCCGGTTCCTCAATCTGGCGGAAGACGCGCCGGTCGCCCTGACGGCCGAGCCCAAGATCGACGGCCTGTCCTGCTCGCTGCGCTATGAGCGCGGAAAGCTGGTTCAGGCGCTCACCCGGGGGGACGGCCAGGTCGGCGAGGATGTGACCGCCAATGTGCGAACGATCGGCGACATCCCGCAGCAGTTGCACGGAGGGGCGCCGGACGTGTTCGAAGTGCGGGGCGAGGTCTATATGGCCAAGGGCGATTTCACCGCGCTCAACGCTCGGCTGCTCACCGAGGCCGAAGCAGCGGGTGACGCCGGCAAGGCCCGCCAGTTCGCCAACCCGCGCAACGCAGCAGCGGGATCGCTCCGCCAGAAGGACGCCACCGTCACCGCGAGCCGGCCGCTACGCTTCCTCGCCCATGGCTGGGGTGAGGTGTCGGCGGTACCGGCCGCAACTCAGTATGACATGATCCGGACGATCGCGGCCTGGGGCATCCCGGTCAGCGACATGTTCATACGGGTCGAGGACGTCGCCGGGGCATTGGAGCAGTATCGCAAGATCGAGGCGGCGCGCGCCGACCTGCCGTTCGACATCGACGGCGTTGTCTACAAGGTCGACCGGCTCGACTGGCAGGCGCGGCTTGGCGCGGTGGCCAAGGCGCCACGCTGGGCGCTGGCGCACAAGTTCCCGGCGGAACGCGCGCAGACCACGCTCGAGCGGATCGACATCCAGGTCGGCCGCACCGGCAAGCTGACCCCGGTGGCACGCCTTACCCCGGTCACGGTGGGCGGCGTGGTCGTCACCAACGCGACGCTGCACAACGAGCATGAGATCGCGCGGCTGAACGTGTGGCCCGGCGACCGGGTCGTGCTTCAGCGCGCCGGCGACGTCATCCCGCAGATCGTCGAGAATCTGTCGCGCGACGAAAGCCGCGGCGCCTGGCCCTTCCCCACCCTTTGCCCCGAATGCCAGTCCGACGCGGTACGCGAGGAAGGCGAGGTCGATGTGCGCTGCACCGGCGGGCTGATCTGCCCGGCACAACGGGTCGAGCGGCTACGCCATTTCGCCAGCCGGGGCGCGCTGGATATCGAGGGCCTTGGCGCGACCAGCATCGAATCCTTCTTCCGCGACGGCCTGCTCCACTCGCCTGCCGACATCTTCCGCCTGAGGGGCAAGCGCGACGACCTGATCGGGCGCGAGCGCTGGGCGGAGACATCGGTCGACAATCTGCTGGCGGCGATCGAGGCGAAGCGCAGCCCCGACCCGGCGCGGTTCCTGTTCGGGCTGGGCATCCGCCATATCGGCAGCGTCACCGCGCGCGACCTGGTCAAGGCGTTCGGCACGGTCGGGCAGGTCGCCGATGTCGCGATCCGCGCGGCGACCGACGACGAAGCTCGCGCCGAACTGACCGCGATCGATGGAATCGGGCCGGCCGTGACCGAGGCGCTGGTCGACTTTTTCGCCGAGGAGCACAATCGCGAGGCCTGGGCCGACCTGCTGAGCGAAGTCAGCCCGACGGCCTATGTCTCGACCATTCGCCAGTCCCAGGTGAGCGGCAAGACGCTGGTGTTCACCGGATCGATGGAGACGCTGAGCCGCGACGAGGCGAAGGCCCAG
Organism: Sphingomonas sp. QA11; assembly: GCF_028473665.1. Taxonomy (GTDB): domain Bacteria; phylum Pseudomonadota; class Alphaproteobacteria; order Sphingomonadales; family Sphingomonadaceae; genus Sphingomonas; species Sphingomonas phytovorans. Next base: position 3,387,935 of record NZ_CP098774.1, read on the forward strand.
GCCGAGGCGCTGGGGGCCCGGGTATCGGGATCAGTCTCCGCCAAAACGGATCTTGTCATCGCCGGGCCGGGCGCGGGATCGAAGCTGAAAAAGGCCGCGGAACTGGGGGTTAGCGTGATCGACGAGGCCGGATGGGCGGAGATTGTCGCCGCCGCGCAGTGATGCTTTTTTGCAACGCAGCATAAGCGAATGCTGCGCCCCACTTGAAGAATCCCCTGTGTCATTTATCCGAAACGTTCGAGTCGCATGGGGCCAGCGACGGCGAAATGCCGCGCTTACTTGCGACGCCTCGAAGGGGAACATCATGCGAAACAATTTATTTCTGGGCGCAGCTATCGCCGCCCTGGTCATTCCGGCCGCGGCCAGCGCACAGGAAACGACGTCGACGATCCGCGGCACTGTGACGGCTGACGGCGCACCCGTCGCTGGCGCTACCGTGAACATCCTCAACGTCGGATCAGGCGGCCAGTCCACCGTCACCACGGACGCCAACGGCAGTTTCAACGCAAACGGCCTCCGCGCCGGTGGCCCTTACACCGTCAAGGTGAGCGCGCAGGGCTACAACGGAACCGAAATCACCGACATCAACACCATTGTCGCGCAGGCCTATGATCTTCCCGTCGAACTGACGGCCGAAACGGTCGGCGGCGACATTGTGGTCACCGCTGCGCGCCTGCCCAATGCACGTTCGGTGTCGCAGGGCCCGGCGACAGTCCTCAACGCACGCGAGATCGCGAACATCGCCACGGTCAACCGCGACATCCGAGACCTCGAACGCCGCGATCCGTTCGCTCGCCTGGACGACACCCCCACCGGCGGCCGCGCGGTTTCCTTCGCCGGCCAGAACGCGCGCTTCAACCGTTTCTCAGTCGATGGCGTATCGATCACGGACAATTTCGGCCTCAATACGGACGGTCTGCCGAGCCGCCGCTCCCCGATCCCGCTCGATGCGATCGGCCAGTTCCAGGCGCAGGTAGCGCCCTACGATGTCCGCCAGGGCAATTTCCAGGGCGGCGCCATCAACATCGTATTGAAGTCGGGTACCAACGAGTTCCACGGAACCGGCTTCTATGCCTTTTCCGGCGATGATTTCGTCGGCAGCCAGACGAAGAGCCTGAAAGTCAACATTCCGAACTTCAAGATTCAGAATTACGGCGCAGAAATCAGCGGGCCGATCATCAAGGACAAGCTGTTCTTCATGGTGGCCGGCGAACGGCTGCGGGGCGGTCGCCCGATCGCGGAAGGCCCGACGGACAATAATGCCGGAACCGCCATCCCGAACCTGACCCAGGCGCAAGTCGATCAGGTGTCCGCGATTGCGAAGAGTGTCTATAATTACAACACCGGCGGCGTGCTGCGCGACCTGGGCGACAAGGATGACCGCCTCGTCGCCAAGATCGATGCCAATATCTCGGACACGCAGCGTCTTTCGCTGACATACACCTACGCGAACGATGCGATCAACCTGCTCAACAACACCTTCTCGTCGATCGCGACGGGCAGCCCGGGCCTCGGCCTGGCCTCCGACGCCTATATTCAGGGCAATCGACTGCACACCGGCGTGGCGCAGTTGAATTCGGACTGGTCTGACACCTTCTCGACCGAAGTTCGGGGCTTCTACAAGAACTACACCCGCATCCAGGATCCGCTGCTTGGTCGTGGTTTCGCGCAGATGCGTGTGTGCACCAACGCGACTTCGGTCGGATCGTTGACGGGCTGCGAGGCAAGCACCACCACACAGTCCGGCACCGATGCGGTCGTCTCCTTCGGCCCGGATTCGTCGCGTCAGACCAACCAGCTCAAGACCGAAACCTGGGGCGGTCTCGTTCAGGCCCGCCTCACCATGAACGACCATGACCTTCGCATCTTCACTGAAGTGCAAGACGTCAAGATCTTCAATTCCTTCCTGCAAAACAGCGCGGGCAATTATTATTTCGACTCGATTGCGGACTTCCAGGCCCGCAAAGCAAGCTCGTTCGCCTATGGCAACGCGGTCCCGTCGCTGGTGCCGGACAATGCTGCGGCGAAGTTCAGATATCAGAGCTACGTGTTTGGCGTCATGGACAGCTGGAAGGTCACGCCGACGCTGAACGTGTCGTATGGCATGCGCTATGACTTGTACGGCATGCATGATAACCCCGCGCTCAGCCCCTATTACACCGCACGCTACGCCGGTGGGGCGGTCGTGAACGGCCAGATGAAGACGATCGGCTCGAATACGACGAATATCTCGGGCTTCGGCCTGTTTCAGCCACGCGTCGGCTTCGACTGGAAGCCCGCCCCCCGGATCAGCATCCGCGGCGGCGGCGGCATCTTCGGCGGCGGCACTCCTGACGTCTATGTATCGAACAGCTTCTCCAATACCGGCGTGCTGACCAATTCCTTCTCGTCCAACCGGACGACGACGGGCATCGGCTGCACCAACCTGCCATCGGCCGCGGTTTGCAGCGACGCCCTGAACAACGTGACGGGCACGAGCATTCCGAACTCGGTGAACAACTATCTCGCCGGCACCACCGCGTCGACAGCATCGACGGTCAACGCGCTCGATCCCAACTTCAAGATACCGTCGCAGTGGCGCGCCACCCTGTCGGGCGAATATACCGCCAACCTCGGCCCGCTCGGCGACAACTGGGTGTTCGGTGCGGACTTCCTCTACTCGAAGGTCCGCAATCAGGTCTATTTCACCGACATCCGTTCGCAGCCGCTGGCCGGCTCGCTCACTCCAGACGGCCGTCAGCGTTACTATAACTTCGCCGACAAGAATCTGGCTAGCACTGACACCAACACCGACATTCTGCTGACGAACACCACCAAGGGACGGTCCTATATCGCCGTCGCCCGGCTGGATAAGACCTGGGATTTCGGTCTGAACATCAACGGCAGCTTCACCTATCAGGATGTCAAGGACCAAGCTCCGGCGACCTCGTCGACCGCAGGTTCGAACTATTCGAACGGCGCGTTCGTCGATCCGAACAATGTCGCCTATGGAATCTCGAACGATCAAGTTAAGTACTTCTTCAAATATGGCCTGACCTATGATCACGCCTTCTTCGGGGACTACAAGACCACATTCTCGCTCTTCGGCGAATCGCGGATCGGCCATCCGTTCAGCTATACGTTCCAGGACTTTGGCGCGGGTCGCTCAGCTGTGTTCGGGACAACCGGGCGTAGCACTGCCACGGGTACCGCCGGTAACCGCTATCTGATCTACGTGCCGACCGCCAACGATCCCAAGGTCACGTACAGCGACCCTGCTTTCAAGGCTGCGTTCGAGAACTTCCTGAAGACGTCGGGTCTGAGCAAATATGCCGGGCAGATTGCGCCGCGCAACGCCTTCAACTCGAAGTGGTTTACGCGCCTGGATCTGCACGTTGCACAGGAAATTCCGACCTTCGTAGGAAAGTCGCGGATCACCCTGTTCGCGGACATCGAGAACTTCACGAACCTGATCAACAAAAACTGGGGCCAGACTCGCGAATACGTCTTCCCCTACAACGTTGCCGCAGCACAGGTGCAGTGCCTCACTTCTGCTGGTGCCGTAGTCACCAATGTGAGCCAGGCATGCGCGCAGTATAAATACTCGCCAGTGAACAACGGTTCGAGCTTCACGACCCCGACTGACCAGATTTACGCTAATCAGTCGCTCTACTCGATTCGGATCGGCGCGAAGTTCACTTTCTAATAGCGCGAAAAACCGGAACCATGGCCGCCGTCCCCGAAAGGGGGCGGCGGTTTTCTTTCGTGTGACGAACCAGGCCACACTCCCGACTGTTTTATTCCAAAGCGTCGCAAATTCGTCATCAAATAAATATACTTATTTATATATGTACTTCGAATCCTTGACGCAGATTTGCCGAGATTCCGTTCCAGATTAAGACCCGCAATAAAAGCAACGGATCTTGTTGTACTGGTAATAATGAGCAATTAGCGATTGATCCTTGTCGGCAAAATACACAATATCAGCCTGCCTGGCGACGTACCAGGTGCCCCATAAGGCCCTCGGGAGATCATATATGAGGAAATCGGCGCTAGCTATCATCGCCACAATCGTAGCCATTACGACGCCGTACAGTGGCGCCCTGGCTCAATCAGCAGCATTGGAGCAGTGCCTTCAACGGGCTGATGACGTATATAATCATGAAATGGAGCGGTGCATGACGTATCCGTTTCACGATAGCGCGGAACGAGACTATTGCGCATATGGTGCGGGCCTGAGTCATGATGCAGAACGTCAGTCTTGCTTTCAGTCTTATCCAGAAGGAATTTCCAGTTCGAATCGCCAGGATCAGCGATTTCGACCGGTTGCGATAAGGACAGTAAAGACCTTCGCCTGAGGCAATTTGCCCCACCGATTCGGTCCGATTGACTTAACCCGCGCCCCTCATGGCAGAAATCGGCTGCCGCTCCCGGAAAGGAGCGGCGGTCTTCGTTTGGGCGATTGAACAATGAAGGGACGCCTCGGGACGGCCACCGATCAGGCCGCCTCAGCCGCCTTCGCATAGACCGAGTTGAGCGGCCGCGAGAACACCCGTCCCACCATCGGCTCGAAGAAGTTCAGCGGTGCGCTTTCATATGCCGGGTCGAAGGCCGACTGGTCGTATTTCTCGCAGAATTCTGCGCAGGCCTCGAAATGTTGGTGGCCGCGGTAATTCTCGCGCAGGTCGCGATCCATCCCGAGATAGTGGAAGAAATAATAGCCCTGGAACACGCCGTGGGTGTTGGCGATCCAGTGCACTTCTTCCGACACGAAGGGACGGAGCATCGCCGCGCCGATCTCCGGATGGTTGAACGTCCCGAGCGTGTCGCCGATGTCGTGGAGCAGCGCCATCACCACATAGGCCTCGTCCCGCCCGTCGCGGTGGGCGCGGGTCGCGGTCTGGAGGGAATGTTCGAGCCGGTCGACCGGAAAGCCGCCGAAATCGCCCTCAAGCAGCTTGAGGTGAGTCAGCACACGGGCGGGCAGTTCCTTCGCGAAATCGCGGAAATGGCCGCCGATGATGTTCCAGTCCTGCTGGGTGCCCTCCACCATCGCGGTGAACTGGGCGCGGTCCTGATGCTGGGTCATGGCCTTCTCTCTCCTCAGTTCTGCCGGGCTTTTGCATCCCGTGCACGCTTCTTCCTTCTCCCCTTGCGGGAGTTTTGTCGAGCCTCGGGTCGACATGCCCCCCGGGCATTTCTAAAATATGCTGAGAGCATATTTTACCTGAGGCTCGTCAAAACTGGTGGCCCGAAGGGCCGGATGAGGTGAGGTTCGGGACATTCGCGAGTGTCCCCCTCACCCTTCCCACTGCCTTCGGCAGCGGGCCCCTTCCCTCTCCCACAGGGGGAGAGGGAGAAGTGCACGTCGAGATATCCTGATCCGACGGCCTACCCTCACCCTACCGCACTTTGCGCATCGGTCCCAGTCGGGTTAAGACCCCCGCCCATGCCGCTGTTCACCAAGCCCGCGATCTTCTCGCGGCCCTTTTTCGAAGACAAGAGCCGTGCCTTCTGGCGGCTCCAGGCGGCGGGCTGGACCGGCTATCTGATCCTGCGCAGCGTCTCCAGCATCTCCAACGGGCTCGATCTGACGGCGACGCTGCTCGTCGTCGTCGAATCGATCATCGGCTATTGCATCACGCTGCTGCTCTCGACGCTCTATCACTATTACCGGCGCCAGCCGCGCATCGCGGCGGTGATCCTGACGATCCTGACGCTGGGCGCGGCGACCGTGCTCTACGCGGTGCTCGACGCCTTCTCCTTTTCGTTCATCAAGATGGCCAATCCGGGCCTGAACGTCAGCCTGGTGCTGGGCACGGTGTTCCTCAACTTCACCGTGCTGGCGGGCTGGTCGGCGCTGTATTTCGGAATCAATTTCTACCTGATCGTCGAAGAGCAGATCGACCAGCTCGCGGCGCTGGAGAATACGGCGAGCTCGGCGCAGCTCGCGATGCTGCGCTATCAGCTCAACCCGCATTTCCTGTTCAACACGCTCAATTCCATCTCGACGCTGGTCCTGCTGAAGCAGACCGAGCGCGCGAACGCGATGTTGAGCCGGCTGTCCTCCTTCCTGCGCTACACGCTGGCCAACGAGCCGACCGCGCATGTCACGATCGCGCAGGAGGTCGAGACGCTGAAGCTCTATCTAGAGATCGAGAAGATGCGGTTCGAGGACAGGCTGCGCCCGAGTTTCGAGGTCGATCCGCGAGTCACCAAGGCAAGATTGCCGTCGCTGCTGCTTCAGCCGCTGGTCGAGAACGCCATCAAATATGCCGTCACGCCCAAGGAGGAAGGCGCCGAAATCGCCGTCACCGCGCGGCTCGCCGGGGATCGGGTGCAGATCGCCGTATCCGACACCGGACCGGGCTTGAATGAAATGAAAGCACGGCCAAGCCTTTCAACCGGGGTCGGGCTTGCCAATATAAGGGAGCGGCTCGCTCAGGCATATGGGCCCGACCACCGCTTCGAGACCCGCTCCATTCCCGGGGGCGGCTTCGGGGTCGAGATTGAGATTCCGTTCCAGCTCGGGGAACCGGTTAGAGAGGTAGCATGACGATCCGTACGATATTGGTGGATGACGAACCGCTGGCGATCCAGGGGCTCGAGCTTCGCCTCCAGGCGCACGAGGATGTCGAGATCATCGACAAATGCCAGAACGGGCGCGAGGCTATCCGCGCCATCAAGACGCATAAGCCCGACCTCGTCTTCCTCGACATCCAGATGCCCGGCTTCGACGGCTTCTCGGTGGTGCAGGGGCTGATGGAGGTCGAACCGCCTTTGTTCGTGTTCGTCACCGCCTATTCCGACCATGCGCTGAAGGCCTTCGAGGCGCAGGCGGTTGATTATCTTATGAAGCCGGTCGAGGAATCCCGGCTGGCCGACACGCTCGACCGGGTGCGGCAGCGGCTGGCCGAGAAGCGCGGCATCGAGGAGGTCGACCGGCTGAAGGAAGTGCTGGCCGAGGTGGCGCCGGATTCAGTCGAGAACCTTGCCGACGGCGGCGACCAGGTTTCCGCCAACCGTTTCGAGAAGCTGATCAACATCAAGGATCGCGGCCAGATCTTCCGGGTCGATGTCGACACGATCGAGCGGATCGACGCGGCTGGCGATTACATGTGCATCTATACCGGCGACAACACGCTGATCCTGCGCGAGACGATGAAGGACCTGGAGAAGCGGCTCGACCCGCGCCGTTTCCAGCGCGTGCACCGGTCGACCATCGTCAATCTCGACCTGGTCAAGGAAGTGAAGCCGCACACCAATGGCGAATGCTTCCTGGTGCTTGGATCGGGCGCGCAGGTGAAGGTGTCGCGCTCCTATCGTGACGTGGTCGCGCGCTTCGTGCATTAAGCCGCGACGTCGCGCCCCGGGCCCGACGAAACCGGGGGGCACGCACGATGACGACGGATGAGCTTGGGGCGGAGATTCGCCGCCTTGGGCCGTGGCACCATGATATCGAGATTGCGCCGGGCATCCGCACCGGGGACCCGGCCTATTGCCCCGAACCGGACCCAGCGCTAGGCACGCCCAGCATCGTCGATCCCTACGCCAAATTTGCACGCGCGTTCGGCGACCTCTTTCCAGAGGGGCTGCAGGGCCGGTCATTTCTCGACTGCGCGTGCAATGCCGGCGGCTATCTGTTCGCGGCCAGGCAGATGGGGGCCGGGCGCTGCTTTGGCTTCGACGTGCGCGAGCACTGGATCCGCCAGGCGCATTTCCTGGCCGAACGCCTGCCGAGCGACGATATCGATGCGGGCGTATGCGCGCTGGCGGACGTGCCGGAGCTTGGCCTGAAACCGTTCGACGTGACGCTGTTCAGCGGCATCCTGTATCATCTGCCCGATCCGGTCGCCGGGCTGAAGATCGCGGCCGACCTGACCCGGGAATTGCTGATCGTCAACACCGAGACGTTTCCGGCGAAGCAGGACGGGCTGATCCTGAATCCGGAAAGCCGAACGCTGCTGATGTCCGGCGTCGACGGCCTCGCCTGGTATCCGACGGGAGAGACCGTCGTGCGCCAGATGCTCGCCTCGTGCGGCTTTCCTCACACCCGGCTGCGCTTCAACCATGCCACCGAGGGCAAGCGGAGGCGGATTGAAATCTGGGCCGCGCGCGATTCGGGAGTGTTCGCCCATTATGACGGCCTGTATCCGCGGACAGCGCCCAGCCGCCTGCGTCGATTGACGGCGAGGCTGCTCGGTCGCAGATAGGATAAAATAAAGACGGGTCGGGACGAGAGATGCAGGACAAGTTCAGAACCTTCGCGGCGTTGCATGTGCCTGGCGACCCGCTGATCCTCTACAATGCCTGGGACGCGGGCAGCGCGCGCGCGGTGGCGAGCGCCGGGGCCAAGGCGATCGCGACCGGTAGCTGGTCAGTCGCGGCGGCGCAGGCCTATGGCGACGGCGAGGGCTTGCCGCTCGAGATCGCGCTGGCCGGCGCGACCCGGATCGCGGGCGCGGTCGACCTGCCGGTCTCGATCGATTTCGAGGGAGGCTATGCCGTCGAACCCGAGGCGGTGGCGGCCAATGCCTCCAGGCTGGCGGCGACCGGCGCGATCGGGTGCAATTTCGAGGATCAGGTGGTCGGCGGCGAAGGCCTGCACCCGGTCGAATTCCAGGCCGCACGGATCGCGGCGATGCGTGCCGCGACCGGCCCGTCCTTCTTCATCAACGCCCGTACCGACATTTTCCTGCAGAACGCCCCGGCGACTCATGACGAGGAAATGGCCGACACCGCGATCGCGCGGGGCAAGGCTTATGCCGAGGCTGGCGCCAGCGGTTTCTTCGTGCCCGGCCTGGTCGACCTGACGTTGCTGGGCAGGGTCTGCCGCGAGGTGCCGCTGCCGGTCAATTTCATGGCCTTTCCAGGCGCACCGGGTGCCCGGGAGGTGGCTGGCGCTGGCGTCGCGCGGATCAGCCATGGGCCGAACCCCTATCGCACCGCTATGGCAGCGCTGACCGCGGCGGCGCAGGCGGCGTTCGACTGGCGCTGAGCGCGAGCCTTACGCTTCCGCCCCGTCCTCTTCGGCGGCATCATCAGCGCCGGGGGCGGGATTCTCGAACCAGGCCTCGACCGGGCCGCTGAGCTTGAGCGTGAGCGGCTGGCCGTGGCGATCGACCTTCTTGCCGAGCGCGACACGGATCCAGCCTTCGGAGATCGAATATTCCTCGACGTCGCGGCGTTCGGCACCCTTGAAGCGGATGCCGATCCCGCGCGACAGCGTCGCTTCGTCGAAATGCGGGCTGCGCGGGTTGGAGGACAGGCGGTCTGGCGGTGTATCGGTCATGAGGCGGGCTCATGACGCAAAATCGCGCGCGATGCCAGAGCGGCGATACGAAAACGGCGTGGACCGGGCCCACGCCGTCTCCTTCAGGCCGGTGCCGCGATCAATTGCAGACCCGGACCCGGACCGGGTATCCATAATAGCGGTCGTAGCGACGCTCGATCCAGCAGCGCTGGTAATTCGGCCGGTAGCGATAGGCGTAGTAACCGTCATTCGGGTAATAGCCGTGGCTGCGATAATAGCCGTCGTCATAATAGGGATCGTAACCGCGCTCACGATAATAGCGGTCGCGATCGCGGCCGTTGGACGCGATGGCCGCGCCGATCGCGAGACCGGCGATGCCGGCGACGATCGCGGTGCCAGCACCGTCGTCATGCCGATAATGGCGATAGCGTTGCGCGTCCGCGGGGACCGCGGTGGTCAGCGCTGTCGCGGCGAGCGCCACGCCGAGGCCGGCCTTCTTCACAAAATCGTTCATCTCGAACCTCCTCTTGTCAGCAAGCCCGTAGCCGCGCCGGGGGGATAACGCGGCAACGCTCCAGCTTGTTGCATCATGATCGAGTCGGTCTGAACTCGTGCGGAATGCGGCGTTTAACCGCCGTTCAGCGTGGCCCGGCTCAAGGGCGGCCGCTCAAGGTCGGGCGTTGAAACGTCCTTCGCACGAAGTAAAGTCGGGCTCACCCAAGGAGGCGATGATGGCGTACTGGCTGCTGAAATCCGAACCCGAAAGCTATAGCTGGGACGACCTGATCCGCGAGGGCGAGACCGAATGGACCGGCGTGCGCAATCCGGCCGCTGCGCTTCACCTGAAGGCAATGGCAGTGGGCGACCGCGGGCTGTTCTACCATTCAGGCAAGGAAAAGGCCGCAGTGGGCGTGATGGAGATCATCCGCACGGCGCAACAGGACGGCGACGAGCCGCGCTGGGTGTCGGTCGCGGTAAAGCCGGTCGAGGCGCTGGCGAAGCCAGTGACGCTGGCGGCCATGAAGGCGGAACCGAAGCTGGCGGGCATGGAAATGCTGCGTCAGTCCCGGCTGTCGGTCAGTCCCGTCAGCGATGCGCAATGGGCCGTGCTGATCGGGATGGGGAAGGCTTAACTGCTCTCGAGCGACGTCGGGGAGACAGTCCCTCTCCCCGACCCTCTCCCGCAAGCGGGAGAGGGGAGAAGAAGGATCAGGCCGCCTGCTTGGCGCGCGAGGCCTTCTTGCGCTCGTGCGGATCGAGATAGCGCTTGCGCAGCCGGATCGACTTGGGCGTCACCTCGACCATCTCGTCGTCGTCGATATAGGCGATGGCCTGCTCAAGCGTCATCTTCTTCGGCGGGGTCAGGCGGATCGCGTCGTCCTTGCCGCCCGAGGCGCGGAAGTTGGTGAGCTGCTTCGCCTTCATCGGATTGACCTCGAGGTCATCCGTCTTGGCGTTCTCGCCGACGATCATGCCCTCGTACAGCGCCTCGCCGTGGCCGACGAACAGGATACCGCGCTCCTCGAGCGGGCCGAGCGCGTAGCTGTTGGCTTCGCCCGAACCGTTCGAGATCAGCACGCCGTTCTTGCGGCCTTCGATATTGCCCTTGTGCGGGCCATATTTCTCGAACAGCCGGTTCATGATGCCCGTGCCGCGCGTATCCGACAGGAATTCGCCGTGATAGCCGATCATGCCGCGCGAGGGCGCGGAGAAGGTGATGCGGGTCTTGCCGCCGCCCGAGGGACGCATGTCGGTCATCTCGGCCTTGCGCAGGTTCATCTTCTCGACGACCGTGCCCGAATATTCCTCGTCAACGTCGATGATGACGGTTTCGTACGGCTCGGTCTTCTTGCCGTCCTCATCCTCGCCGAACAGCACGCGCGGGCGGCTGATACCAAGCTCGAAGCCCTCGCGGCGCATCGTCTCGATCAGCACGCCGAGCTGAAGCTCGCCGCGCCCGGCGACTTCATAGCTGTCGCGATCGGCGGCTTCGGTCACCTTGACCGCGACGTTGGATTCGGCCTCGCGGAACAGGCGGTCGCGGATCATGCGCGACGTTACCTTGGTGCCCTCGCGGCCCGCCATCGGCGAATCGTTCACCGCGAAACGCATCGACAGCGTCGGCGGATCGATCGGCTGGGCGTGGAGCGGCTCGCTGACCGTGATGTCGGCGATGGTGTCGGACACGGTCGCGACTGTCAGGCCGGCCAGCGAGATGATGTCGCCTGCCTTGGCTTCCTCGGCCGGGACACGCTCGAGCCCGCGGAAGGTCATGATCTTCGACGCGCGGCCCGCTTCGACGATCTTGCCGTCATTGTTCAGCGCGTGGATCGGCTGGTTGAGCTTCACCGTGCCGGAATTGACGCGGCCGGTGAGGATGCGGCCCAGGAAGTTGTCGCGATCGAGCAGGGTCACCAGGAAGGTGAAGGGCGCGTCGACATCGACGCTCGGTGCCGGGATGTGGCTGACGATCGTCTCGAACATCGGGGTCAGCGTGCCTTCGCGCGCATTCTCGTCAGTCGAGGCATAGCCGTTGCGGCCCGAGGCGTAGAGCACCGGGAAATCGAGCTGCTCGTCAGTCGCCTCGAGCGAGACGAACAGGTCGAACACTTCGTCGAGCACTTCCTGGATGCGCGCGTCGCTGCGGTCGACCTTGTTGACGACGACGATCGGGCGAAGGCCGAGCGCGAGCGCCTTGCCGGTGACGAACTTGGTCTGCGGCATCGCGCCTTCGGCCGAATCGACCAGCAGGATCACGCCATCGACCATCGAGAGGATGCGTTCCACCTCGCCGCCGAAATCGGCGTGACCGGGCGTGTCGACGATGTTGATGCGGGTCGCGACGCCGGCGCCGTCGATCCACTCGATCGAGGTCGGCTTGGCGAGGATGGTGATGCCGCGTTCTTTTTCGAGGTCGTTCGAATCCATCGCGCGCTCTTCGACACGCTGGTTATCGCGGAAGGTGCCGGACTGGCGGAAGAGCTGATCGACCAGGGTCGTCTTGCCGTGATCGACATGGGCGATGATCGCCACGTTGCGGAGGCTCATTGGGTCACTCGATATTTTATAGGGAATAGGTTGCGGGCGCCGATAGCGCAATTGCTGCGCCGCGGAAAGGGCGGATGTCACGCGAAGCAACAGACTGATCGCCACATCTGATGTCCAGGGCGCGCAGATTCGAGACAATCGCTGCAGATTCCTGCTTTCCGGCTGATTTCAGTGCCCCTATCGTCATCGCCGGACACATGCGGGGGCATGATGACATTACGGGGCCTGTTCCACCATTTGCTGGATGCGCGCGCGCGGGCCAGGGGATCCGTCCGGCCGCGACGGCTCGATGACCCGTCGGGGTGGCGGATGCTGGGCAAGGTGGCCAGGATCATGCTCGAGACGCGGGATGCCGACCATTCGCCGACCGATCCCTGCTGGCTGCTGGCGGATGCCGAGGACCGCATCCTGTTCGTGCTGCCGGCCGGCGTGATACCCGGGCACGAGCTGCTCCGCCAGATCGGCGACGGCCATGGTTTCGACAAGGCGGCAATCCGCCGTGCCATGCGATCGAAGCGCAACGCACGCTTCACCATATGGCAGCGCGACCGGATCACCGACAGGGCGGCGCCCGCCGGCTGAGACCGGCTTTGCATTTCGGGATTGTACGATGCGCCGTCACCGGGCAGATTGACAACGTTCGACAAACAGCAGCGCCCATCAAGGCGCGGTATCGGGAGAGATTCAATGAAGCGAAGCCTGATGGTCGCCTGCGCACTGGGACTGTCCATCGCCGGTTGCGGCAGCGACGCCACCGCAACGGCTGCCCCAACTCCCTCACCATCCCCTTCTTCGACACCGGCTCCGACACCTGCCGCATCCTATACACCCGTCGCGGCAGCAATTCCCACCGTCGGCATCGCGCTGCCGCTGGGCAAATGCGTCAACATGGGCAATCATCTCGAAGCACCGAACGAAGGTGACTGGGGTCGAGCGATCGCCGACGACGATTTCACCATCATCAAGGCAGCGGGATTCGCCAGCGTACGCCTGCCGGTCCGTTTCTCCGGTCATGCCGCCATCGCCGCGCCCTACACGATCGATGCAGCGTTCATGGCCCGGGTGCGGCATGTCGTCGGTCTCGCCACGACAGCGGGACTCAACGTGATCGTCGACCTGCACAATTACGACGAACTGATGGCTGCGCCCGACGCCAATGCGGCGCGCTTCGCCGGGCTATGGAAACAGATCGCCGCCGAATTCGCCACCGCACCGGCGACCGTCTGGTTCGAGCTGATCAACGAGCCGAATACCAACCTGACCAATGCGAAGCTGCCCGCGATCATCGGGCCTGCGCTTGCCCAGATCCGCGCGACCAACCCGGTCCGGCCGGTCATCATCGGCGGCGAAGGCTGGAGCAATATCAATTCGCTCGCAACCTTGCCGATGCCGGCCGACCCGAATGTCGTCCCGACCTTCCACTATTACGATCCGTTCGCCTTTACCCATCAGGGTGCCACATGGGTGACGCCGGCCCCGCCACTCGGGCGGGCCTTCGGCACCGCCGCCGACATTGCCGAGATCAATCGCAACCTGCAGACGGTGCGCGACTATATCGCGCGGACCGGGCGAGTGCCGTTCGTCGGTGAATATGGCGCGAATGACGTGGCCGGTGTGCCCGTGAACGAGCGGATCAACTATTACGGCACAATCTCAGCCGCCTATGCCTCGGTCGGCGTGCAGAGCTGCGCCTGGGGTTATGCCAATACGTTCCGGCTGCGCAACGGGGATCGCTGGATTCCAGGCGTGCTCGCGGCGATCCATACGACCACCACGCCGCGATAGAGGATCACACCGGTGCGAAATATCGCGCCGGCGTGATCCCGAACTGCGCCCGGAAGGCAGCGATGAAGGCGCTTGGCGCGGCATAGCCGGCGATGGCGGCAGCCTATTTGACGCTGGCCCCTGCGCCGAGACGTTCGAGCGAGGCGAGCAGCGCTCCCTGACGGCGCCAGCGGCCGAGGCTCATGCCCGTCTCGGCGACGAAGCGCCGCTCCAGCGCGCGGACGCTTAGGCCGATGGCGCGGGCGATCCCGGGGATTCGCGCCTCTGCCCCGCCCAGGAAGAGCCATTCAGCGGCCCGGCGAGTCGCGTCGGAACGCGGCTCCGGCAGGCTGAAGGGCGGGACCGGCGCACGACGCAGTTCATCGAGCAGCAGGATGGCGAGCGCGGATTCGATGGTGTCACGCCGGTCGGCCATGCCGATCGCGACGATACGCAGGATCAGCTCGCGCAACAGCGGAGAGACGGTGACGGCGGTGCACGCCTCCGGCAGATCCGGCATGCATCCCGGTGCGACATAGACCGTCCGGAACGCGCTGTGCCCGGACGCGCGGATCGCGTGGCGCACCCCGGCTGGCACCCAGACACCCCAGCTCGGCGGCACCACCCAGGAGCCGCCACCGGTCGCGATCATCAGGACGCCGCTGGTCGCGTGGATGAGTTGATGCCAGTCATGCGCATGCTCGCGGATCACCTGGCCAGGCGCGAGATCGGAGGCGCTGCTACGCACCACCAGATAGGGCTCGTCGGCCGCGGTACGACGCTTTTGCGACATTCATTGGCAGAATAGCGCTATTGCGGCTCACGCGCCAGCGACCCAGGATATGTGCATGCCAGCCAACCTCGCCTCCTTCGCCATCCATGTCGACGATCTGGATCATGCCCGCGCTTTCTACGAGGCCGTGTTCGGCTGGGAATTCGAACCCTGGGGTCCGCCGGACTTCTATCTGATCCATACCGGCAGCGAGGCGTCGCCTGGTGTCCAAGGACTGATGCATGCCCGGCATACGCCATGTACCGGCGAGGGCCTGAACGGGGTCGAGCCCACCTTCGCGGTCGACGATGTCGACGCGGTCGCCGCGCTGGTCGAGGCCAATGGCGGGACGATCACCTATGCCAAGGGCATCATTCCGACCGTCGGCGCGTTGATCCGGTTCCTTGATACCGAGGGTAACGATATCGGCGCGATGCAGTATCTGACGGTACCGCACACCTGATCCAGAGGTATCTGCCGGTCAGGCGGCAGTCCAATCCTCGATCGCCAGCCCTTCCACACGTTCGAATTCGCGACGGTTCGCCGTCACGACGATCAGATCGCGCGCGCGCGCTTGCCCTGCGATCAGGGTGTCGAGCGTTCCGATCGGCGTGCCCAGCCGCTTCAACGCCGCTCGAATATCGCCGGCGGCACGAGCGTCCGCCTCGTCGAACAGGAGAAGTGGAAAAGCGAGCCGTTCAAGCCTTTCCAGATTCGCCTCGACCCGCTGGCTGTTGAACGCCCCGAACATCAATTCGTGAAGGACGATGCTCGATATGAAGATCAAGCCTGGCTCCTGCGCCACGATCCGCGATCGCACCGCAGGGTCGCGCGCCATCAGCGCGATGACGATATTGCTGTCGAGCGAATAGCCCATCAGTCTAAGCGGACGTCATCGTCCAGCAGGTCCGCCTCCGATCCGGGGCGCGCCAATGCCGCCGTGACCGCGTCCTGATCGAGCGGTTCGAGTCGATCAAGCCACGCCCATCCATCCTCCTCGATCGGCTCGAGGATCAGCTTGCGACCCTCGCGACTGATATGGACCATCTTGCCCTCCAGACGGTATTCCTTGGGCAAGCGCACTGCCTGGCTGCGCCCGCTCCAGAAGATTTTCGCCATATCGGTCATCGGGCGTCGCCTCAGCCTGCTATATATCAATGATATATATCACACCCGCTCCAGCAACAAGTCTTCGGCGCGTGGCGCCCGAAAACGAGCTTTGCCACTTGTCGGCTCCATCCAGCATCAGTCACTCGACTCACCCGGGATCGATCGCGCACCATTTTTCCGCTACCCTGTCGCATCGTGACAAGTGTTATAGTTGAATGATACACTTGAAGCGCGTTCGAATCGCCGTCATCTAGGGCGGAGATTGCGTGGAGAGAGTGATGGCGACCCAGACTGAGACCGCGACCACCGATCTGGTGCTGACCCCGCCCGACCCGGTCCCCGCGGTCGCGCCGGAAAAGGCCGTGGGCCTGGTACCGGTCGACGATACCAAGCGCACCCAGCTTCAGGCACGGGTCGAGACCTTCATCGACGACCTAGTCGCGCAGGACGTGAATTCGCCCGAATTCGGCAAGCGGGTCGATGCGATCAGCGCCATGGGCCAGAAGGAGATCCGCGAGGCGGCCGGGCAATCGAACCGCTTCCTCGACCGGCCGGTCAAGGCGATGGACCAGGAATCAGGCGTGGGCGCCGACCTGGCCGAGTTACGGCGGACGATCGAGGATCTCGATCCGGGCAAGAAGGGCAACCTCCTCGCGCCCAAGAAGCTGTTCGGGATCATCCCGTTCGGCAATTCGATGCGCAATTATTTCGACGGCTATAAAAGCTCGCAGAACCATATCGCGTCGATCCTGAAGAGCCTTGGCAGCGGCAAGGACGAGCTGCTGATGGACAATGCGGCGATCGACGTCGAGCGTTCGAACCTGTGGACCGCGATGGGCCGGCTCGAACAGATGATCGTGCTGTCGAAGACGATGGACGAGCGGCTCGAGGAGAAAGCCAACGAGCTGGATCACACCGATCCGGCCAAGGCGAAGGCAATCCGCGAGACAGCGCTTTTCTATGTACGCCAGCGCACCCAGGACCTGCTGACCCAGATGGCGGTGACAGTGCAGGGCTATCTCGCGCTCGACCTCGTCAAGAAGAACAATGTCGAGCTGGTGAAGGGCGTCGACCGTGCCTCGACCACCACGGTCACCGCACTGCGCACCGCGGTGACGGTGGCGCAGGCGCTGACCAACCAGAAGCTGGTGCTCGAGCAGATCACCGCGCTGAACACCACGACCGCCAACATCATCGATTCGACCGGAAAGCTGCTGAAGAGCCAGACCGCGACGATCCACGAGCAGGCGGCAAGCGCCACCATCCCGATCGAAACGCTGCAGCGCGCCTTCCAGAATATCTATGATACGATGGACGCGATCGACACCTTCAAGCTGAAGGCGCTCGATTCGATGAAGACAACGGTCAACGTGCTGGGCAACGAGGTCGAGAAGTCGAAAGGCTATATCGCCCGGGCCGAGGGCGCGGCGCAGAATGCGGGCAGTGGGGGCGAAACCTTCAAGCTGGAAGCCGTGTAAATGACCGACGTCGATCGCCAGATCGCCAGGACGACGCAGTTCCTCAACGAACGGCGCGACCAGGCTATGATGCAGCGCAAGCGTCGGCGGCGCGGCACTGGCCTGGCCAAGCGGGCCGGGCTGATCGTCACCGCCGATCTGGCGATCATCATCGCAACGATCGTGTTCGGCTGGTTCACGCCGATCGGCATGGGCGGTGCCCTGCTGGTCTTCGCGCTGCTGGCGGCGGTGACGCTGCTGATCGCCTTCGTTTCGCTCGAGGCCCCGGTCAAGGCGGAGAAGCTGGTCGAGGTGCCGCTGAAGGCCTTGCCGCTCAAGACCGAGCAATGGCTCGAAACCCAGCGCCCCGCCCTTCCCGCACCGGCGCAGACGTTGGTCGACGGCATCGGCGTCCAGCTCGAAACGCTTGCGCCGCAACTCGCCGCGCTTGACGAACGCGAACCGGCGGCGGCGGAAATCCGCAAGCTGGTCGGCGAGCAGCTGCCCGAGCTGATCCGCGACTATGCCAAGGTGCCCCAACCTTTGCGCGGCGTGGAACGCAACGGCAAGACCCCCGACGCGCAACTCGCCGAAGGGCTGAAGGTGATCGAGCAGGAGATCGGCCAGATGTCGGCGCAACTCGCCGAAGGGGATCTCAACCTGCTCGCGACGCGGGGCCGATTCCTCGAGATCAAATATCGGGATGACGGGCTTCAAGGATAGCGGCCGACGGCGGCGACCGCATTCGACGATCCCCAGGCGTCGTCCGGCATGCATCCTTTGATAACCACCATCGTGCCATCATCGTCAGGGCGAAAGCCAGACGGGATGCGTAATGGAGACGCCGTCATACACCACCGGAGCCGCGAGGAGCAGCGCCATCGTCGAACCCGGTGCAGCGATGCGCAGGATCGGTGTCGTCTTCCCGCTGCTCTTCCTCGTCGCCCACGCCCTGTCGATCGCATTGGCCGGCAATCGCGCACAGCTATTTTCCCTCGTCTTCCTCATCCTGGCGCCGTTGCTGGCGGGGGCTGCCTGCCTGTACCGTGCGCGACGTGACCGCGCGACCGGCGGCTGGACGGCGCTCGGGTTCGCGATGCTGCTCTGGGCCGGCGGGATGGGCGCGAACATGGCGAGCGCGTTGCTGCTGCAGAACACGAGCGGGATCACCTTGCTGAGCATGCTCCTGTTCGTCCTGTACGGCGTGCCGATCCTCTTCACCGTCGCGAGCCCGGACCAGGAATCGTGGCATGTCCGCCTGGTCGACGGGGCGCTCGCGCTCACGCTCGGCTATCTGTTCTTCGTGTATACGCTCGAATTCGCAGGCCCGACCGGGGCGAACACCAACGGCGTGCTCAACCTGCGCCTGATGTTCGACATCGAGAATCTGTTCATCGCGGCCTTCGCCCTGATCCGCTTCCTGGCCTGCAGCGATCCGCCGCGACGCGCCTTCTTCCGGGCCGCGGCCCTGTTCGCCTGGGCATATCTCGCGGCCGCATTCTACATCAATCATTTCCAGATGGAGTCGGACTATGGGAGTCTGGTCGATCCGCTGATCGATCTGCCCTTCCTCCTGCTCATCGCGCTTGCCCTTCGGCACCATGCCCCGGATACGAGGCCAATGGCCGTCATGCGTACGCTCGAGCGGACCGTTCGCGCGGGCAGCCCCCTGATGCTCCCGGCGACGCTGCTCATGGTGTCGGCGCTGCTCGTCCCTGACCATCCGGCTCTGGCGATCGCGGGCTTCGTCGCAGCAACGCTTGGCTATGGCCTTCGCAACATACTGGTCCAGATGCGCGGCTTCGACGAGCGCGATGCGCTCGAGCGCCTGTCCAGACTTGACGCGCTGACCGGCCTGTCGAACCGGCGCGAATTCGACGAACGCCTTCGCCTCGAATGGGCACGCGCCGGGCGGGGCGGCACGGGACTGGCCCTGCTGATGATAGACATCGACCATTTCAAGCTGCTCAACGACAGCTTCGGCCATCCGGTCGGAGACCAGAGGCTCCGTGCTGTAGCGCAGGCGCTGGCCGGCTGCGCCATGCGCGGTTCCGACATGGTCGCCCGGTTCGGCGGGGAGGAGTTCGCCGTCATCCTTCCGTCGACCGACCCGTCAGAGGCGGCCGTGCTGGCGGAAAGGATGCGTATGGCGATAGAACAGCTCGATCTTGCCTCCCCGGCGCCGGGCGGCCGGGTTACCGTCAGCATCGGCATCGGTCATATCGGGAAGCTTCGCGGCGATGCCGCCGAGCGGCTGCTCGCGGCAGCCGATGCCGCGCTCTACGATGCGAAGCAGGGCGGGCGCAATCGCGTCATGGCCCGCCGCGCCGGCCCGGCAATACTGGCAACGGTCAATGGTCACGACGCTGATGTGTCAGCGTCGCGGTCCTCGACAAGGCTTACCGGTGGACCGGCCATGCGCGGCTGACATCCGTGCCCCTACCTGCCCGCCGGGCTTCGGCGTGCCCGGAAATGCCGTTCCGCCGAATGCAGGATGCCGATATCATGGCAGCCCGGCGCAACCGCGCTATATGCCCCGGCATGCTGGAACGCCGAACGGGGGGCAAATAGTGCGATGACAAGCGAGACGCCCCCGCTCCTCAAGGACATACTCGGACCGCAGGCGCTCGCCACGATCGCCGACGCCGGCGCGCTGGTTTCGCGGCGTTTCGATCGCGCCGCCTTTTTGCAGGCGGCATCGGACGGGCTCGATACCCTGTCGATCATGGAACGGGTGCGCCACATCGCCGACGCCCTCTCCACGGCGCTACCCGCCGACTATGGGCGTGCGATCGAGATCGTCCGTGCGATGGCACCACGGCTGACCCATGGTTTCCAGGCGGTCGCCGTGACCGAATTCGTCGCCCGGCATGGCCTGGCCGACGTCGAAACGTCGATGGATGCGCTGGCCGACCTGACCCGCTTCGGCACCGCCGAATTCGCGATCCGCCCCTTCCTGGCGCAGGACAGCGCGCGCACCCTCGCCGTCATGGCCCAATGGAGCCGCCATGACGACGAGCATGTCCGGCGGCTCGCCAGCGAAGGCAGCCGGCCGCGCCTGCCCTGGGCGGCGCCGGTGCCGGTACTCAAGGCCGATCCCACGCTGGCGGCGCCCATCCTGGAAGCGTTGAAGCGCGATCCGAGCGCCTATGTCCGCAAATCGGTCGCCAACCATCTGAACGACATCGCCAAGGATCGGCCGGACTGGCTGGTCGACCGGCTCACGCAGTGGCCGCGGGACGACGGCCGAACGGCATGGATCATCCGCCATGCGCTGCGCACGCTGATCAAGCAGGGAGACGCGCGCGCTCTGGCACTGATCGGCGTGGGACACGGCGCCGCGGCAGAGGTGCGGCGCTTTTCGGTCGTACCCCAGGCAGTGAAACTCGGCGATGCGATCGCGATCTCGGCGGACATTGTCTCGAACGCGCCCGGCACCGAGCGCCTGGTGGTCGATTACCGAATCCATTACGCGCGGGCCGCGAGAAAGAGCGCCGCCAAGGTATTCAAGCTCAGGACCTTCGATCTCGGGGCAGGCGAGGCAGTTACACTCGGCATCCGACAGACGATCAAGGATTTCAGCACGCGCCGGCATTACCCGGGCACCCATGCGGTGGAGCTGATCGTCAACGGGCAGACGATGGCGCGCGCGGCGTTCGATCTGCTGGAAGGCTGAGGCACGCGTGGCGAAGAAGAAATACCTGCTGACCGCGACCTTGCCGGACGGCTATGTCAAGACGATCGGGCCGACCGCGGTCGAGTTCACACATTACTGGCGGATCGTCGCTCATCTCGGCGGCGGCAGGACCGAGGTGTTCTGGGGCCATACCAAGTCGCTTGCCGAGGCGAGGAAGAAACGGACCGCAGCCCTCGACGCCGGGGTCAATCGCGGATGGGAGAGCCATGATTTCGACATCGTCGAGCTGATCAGAACGTCGCAATAGGGCTGCTGTCCCGACGATCGGTCCAGGGTAGAATTATTTTATCGCAAGCGCTCGTGCACGGTCGGCCAGGCGATCGACCGCGGCCGCGTGAATACCGGGAGTCGTTGCCAGCACGCCGAAGGCCTGGGCGCTGGGTGTGTTGAAGAAGAGCGGCTTGCCGAAGGCGTCGCTGACCGTCGCACCCGCCTCCGCCGCGATCAGGATCGCGGCGGCGATATCCCATTCATAGCCCCAGCGTAGCGTCGCGACCAGATCGGCCTCGCCGGCGGCGACCATCGCGATGCGCAGCGCGATCGAATTGGGCTTGGCGACCGCGACCAGGTCGCTGTCGACCCTGGGCAGGCTGTCGGTCGGCACGCGCGCACCGGCAAAGAGCGCGCGGTCTCCGGCATGGATCGGCAGGTCGTTGAGCGTCGCGCCCTCGCCTGCCACTGTCCGCCAGACTTCACCGCGCGCGGGCGCGTCGAGCACGCCGATCGACGGCTGGCCATTCTCGACCAGAGCGATCGAGACGGCCCAGCCCTCGCGCCCACGGATATAGTCACGGGTGCCGTCGATCGGATCGACCACCCAGAGCCGCGGCTGCGACAGCCGATCGGCATTGTCGACCGTTTCCTCCGACAGCCAGCCGGCATCGGGTAGCAATGCGGAGAGGCGCTGGTGGAGCAGCGCGTCGACCTCGAGATCGACGTCGCATACCGGGTTGCCTGGGCTCTTTTCCCATCGCCTGAAGTCAGTACGCCATTTGGCGAGGGCCAGCGCGCCCGCTTCGGCGGCGATCCCCGCGACTGCGTCGGCGAGGGTTTCAGCCACTCGCCACCGTCATGCCCTCGACGCGGAGCGTGGGCACGTTGGTACCGTAGCGGAAGATAAGGTCATTGGCCGGGGTGAGGTTGAGGAACATGTCCTTCAGATTGCCCGCGATGGTGAATTCGGCGACCGGCGTGGTGATCTCACCATCCTCGATCAGAAAACCGGCCGCACCGCGGCTATAGTCGCCGGTCACGCCGTTGACGCCCATGCCGATCAACTCAGTGACGAACACGCCGCGTTTGATATCGGCGATCAGCGTTTCGGGCGGCATCGCGCCGGCGCAGAGATGCATGTTGCTGGTCGAGACGCCGGGGCTGCCCCCCGCCCCGCGCGTTGCGTGACCGGTCGGCTCGAGGCCAAGCTGGCGCGCCGAAGCGCTGTCGAGCAGCCAGTTCTCCAGCATGCCGTGCGAAACGATCTCTACCGGCGAAACGGGCAGCCCCTCGCCATCGAACGGCCGCGAGCGCAGTCCCTGCGGACGATGCGGATCGTCGCAGACCGTGACGCCGCTCGGGAAGATCTGCGTGCCGAGCGATTCGAGGAGGAAGCTGGTCTTGCGCGAAATGGCCTGGCCCGAGATGGCACCGATCAGATGGCCGAGCAGGCTCGATCCGACGCGCGGGTCGAACACCACCGGCATCGCGCCGCTGGCGAGCCGGCCGGGGTTGAGCCGGGCGACAGCCCGTTCGCCGGCGCGTGTGCCGATCGTGACGGCATCCTCGAGCTTGTGACGGTGACGCGCTGAATGATGCGCATAGTCGCGGACCATGTCGCCGCCCGATCCGGCCAGCACGCTGGCCGACAGGCCATAGCCGGTCGCGGCATAGGCACCGGCAAACCCGTGGCTGGTGGCAAGCGCCCAGACGGCGCGGGACGCGCTGGCGCCGCCACCTTCGCTGTTGGAGACTCCGGCGACCGCGCGCGCCGCATCCTCGGCGGCCAGGGCAGCTTCCTTCAGCGCCTCGGGCGACACCACACCGCCATCGTCGAGATCGAGCTGCGGCGGCGCTCCATGGAGCAGGCGGCTTTCCGGGGCGAGCCCGGCCCAGGCATCCTCGGGCGCCTCGCGCGCCATCGCGACGGCGCGCTCGGCAAGCGTGGTGATCGCGGCGAGTGACAGGTCCGAGGTGGAGACGCTGGCCGAACGGCGGCCGACAAACACGCGCAGGCCAAGCTCGGCATTTTCCGAACGTCCGACATCCTCGAGCGCGCCGAGGCGGACCGACACATCGAGCGAGGTATCGTCAGCGAAGACGGCATCGGCGGCATCAGCTCCCGCGGCCTTGGCGCGGGCGACGATATCCTGAGCGCGGTCTCGCGCCTGATCTACGGTAAGCATGGCGCGGACTTAGGCACGCCGGGGCCGAACGTCAAAGCGCCGACGAGACTCCCACGACAAAACAGGCGCAGAACATCAGGAAGCCGGCGAAACGGTTCGAGCGGAACCGGGCCAGCGCGTTGTCGCCATCGTCCGGACCGAGCGTCGCGACCTGCCAGGCGAAGTGAAGCGCGACCGGGAAAAGCGCGACGAGCGCGAGCGGATCGGGGCGGACCTGCCAGAAGGCGGCGGCCCAGAAACCCAGCGCGACCAGATAAAGGATCGCAACCCCCTCGCGCACGCGGCTGCCCATCCGGCGCGCGGAGGAACGGATGCCGACCAGCGCGTCGCCCTCCTTGTCCTGAATGGCATAGATGGTGTCGTAGCCGACCACCCAGGCGATGGCGCCAGCATAGAGCAGGACCATCGCCAGGATGAGATTCCACCAGCGCATCTCGAACATCACGGCCTCGGCCGCCGCGAAGCCGACCACCGCACCCGAGCCAAACACAAGCCCGAGCCAGAGCTGAGGCCACCAGGTGATGCGCTTCATGAAAGGATAGATCGCGACCAGCGGCAGGGTGAGCAGCGCGAGGCCCTTGGCGTAGATGTTGATGTGCCACCACACCGCGAAGCCGATCGCCACCAGCGCGAACAGCCAGAGCCACGCAGCATGCACCGACACCTGGCCGCTGGCGAGAGGACGGTTGCGCGTGCGCTCGACGCTGGCGTCGAGCTTGCGGTCGGCGATGTCGTTATAGACGCAGCCCGCACCGCGCATCGCGATCGCCCCGGCCAGCAGCCAGAGCAGCAGCCACCAGTCGCCTTGCGCATTGCCCGACAGCGCCACGCCCCAGGCACAGGGCCAGTAGAGCAGCCACCAGCCGATCGGGCGGTCGAAGCGGGCGAGCAGCGCGTACGGGCGCGCAGCGGCCGGCAACAGGCCGACCAAGCCGCGATGCTCGGTGTCGGGGACGATCTCTGGCGCGGGGGTCATGGCCTTTCTGTAGCCTGACCGGCGGCGGCGGCAATGTCTGTCAGTGGCATTGTTGCGTGCTGCCAGTGACGATCTCCGCATCTTTGGACGAAAGCGGCTAGCTGACCGTCATGCCGGATTTATTCCGGCATCCACCGTTCCGCAAAAGAGATGCTGGCCGGTAACGCGGCACGGTGGTCCCCGGAACAAGTCCGGGGTGACGGAAGGACGCTCGAAGGCTAGGGATGCACCATGCCCGCTACCCCCGCCTGGCCGCCGCAATCGACCCCCCGGCTCTTCGTCGAGACGCCGCTGCACAAAGGCGTGCAGCTTCGCGTCGAGGGCGCGCCGGCTCATTATCTCCTGTCGGTGATGCGCACGAAGCCGGGCGATCCGGTGAAGCTGTTCGACGGCGAGAGCGGCGAATGGCTCGGCATCGCCACCGCGGTCAACAAGCGTGACCTGATGCTCGATGTAACCGAGCTCTTGCGCGAGCGCGAGGCAATTCCCGACCTGTGGCTATGCGCCGCGCCGCTGAAAAAGGGACGGATCGACTGGATGGCGGAAAAAGCCTGCGAGCTGGGCGTCGCACGGCTGGTGCCGGTCGTTACACGGCGCTCGGTAGTCGAGCGACCCAAGACCGAACGGCTGCGCGCCCATATGATCGAGGCGGCCGAGCAATGCGGGCGGACCGCGGTGCCCGAGCTGGCGGAGACGGTGAAGCTGCCGGCCTTGCTACGCGACTGGCCGGCGGAGCGGACACTGTTCTTTGCAGACGAGACGGGCGGCGTGCCCGCGCTTGAGGCGATGCGCGCGGCCAGAAGGCCGGCGGCGATCCTCATCGGCCCCGAGGGCGGCTTCGATGCGGAAGAACGCGAGGCGATTCGAGCGCTGCCCGGCGCGGTGGGGATCGGGCTGGGACCGCGAATCCTGCGGGCGGACACGGCTGCTGCGGCGGCGGTGAGCCTATGGATGGCGGCGGCGGGGGATTGGTGACTCGTTCGCCTTCTCCCCTATGGGGAGAGGGAGTGTCAGGCCCCTCTAGCGTCGCTCCCTTCCGCTCGCTACATGCGCGGCATGAGCACGAAGACCGTTTCGAAAAGCAACGCAGCGGTCATCGAGCACCGCGACCAACTCATCCAGAGCTTCGCCAAGGGCGAGAAGCCCGTCGACCGCTGGCGGATCGGCACCGAACATGAGAAGTTCGTCTATTCCCTCTCCGATCATCATGCGCCGAGCTATGACGAACCGGGCGGCATCCGCGATCTGCTCGGCGGGCTGACCGAGTTCGGCTGGCATCCGGTCGAGGAGGGCGGCAAGGTGATCGCGCTCGCCGGTGCCGATGGCGCGATCAGCCTGGAGCCGGCGGGCCAGTTCGAGCTGTCGGGTGCGCCGCTCGACAATCTGCACGAGACCTGCGCCGAAACCGGGCGGCACCTGGAACAGGTCAAGGCGATCGGCGACAAGTTCGGCATCGGTTTCCTCGGCCTCGGCATGTGGCCCGACAAAACACGCGCCGAGTTGCCGATCATGCCGAAGGGCCGGTACGCCATCATGCTGCGCCACATGCCGCGCGTCGGCACGATGGGCCTCGACATGATGCTCCGCACCTGCACGATCCAGGTCAATCTCGATTACGAGACCGAAGCCGACATGGCGAAGAAGTTCCGTGTCGGGCTCGCGCTTCAGCCGCTGGCGACCGCGCTGTTCGCCAACTCGCCCTTCACCGAGGGCAAGCCCAACGGCATGCTGAGCTATCGCAGCCATATCTGGTCCGACACCGATCCGGCGCGCACGGGCATGCTGCCCTTCGTGTTCGAGGACGGATTCGGCTATGATCGCTATGCCGACTATGCGCTCGATGTGCCGATGTACTTCGTCTATCGCGACGGCCGCTATATCGACGCGGCGGGCCTCAGCTTCCGCGATTTCCTGAAGGGCGAGCTGTCGGTGCTGCCCGGCGAGCTGCCAACGCTCGACGACTGGAATGATCACCTTTCGACCGCCTTTCCCGAGGTACGGCTGAAGACCTTCCTCGAGATGCGCGGCGCTGATGGCGGGCCATGGGGCCGGATCTGCGCCCTGCCTGCGCTCTGGGTCGGGCTCCTCTACGACGGAACGGCGCTCGATGCCGCATGGGACGTGGTGAAGCGCTGGACCATCGAGGAGCGACAGGCGCTGCGCGATTCGGTCCCCAGGCTGGCGCTCGACGCGCCGATCCCGGGCGGCGGCACGCTGCGCGATATCGCGGGCGAGGTGCTCGACATCGCCAATGCCGGGCTTGCCGCACGGGCGCGCTTCGACGCATCCGGCAGCAACGAGACCGGCTTCCTCGATCCGCTGCGTGAGATCGTGCGGTCGGGCAAGGTGCCGGCGCAGGTATTGCTGGACAAATATCATGGCGCCTGGGGCGGCGACGTCTCCAGGGTGTATGACGAGATGCGGTTCTAGCTCGTGAACCCATGACCGGGACTGGCCGCTATCGCCCAAGTTGCGGACGTTTGCGCCATCTGGGATGGTGACGCGGATGACGGCTACCGATCACGAATGGAGTCTATGCAATCCCGGACCGGGCACACTTCTAGTTTGGCTTGAGCCATGGTGTGACGAGTTCGAGGTCCCGGTCCGATCTACCATCACCCTGAAAACCCTAGGCGATGAGCAGCGTGGACTAGGAGAGATAGAGTGGAGTCCGGACAATCTTATCGTCTGGGCGATCGGCCCTATGGTGACTGTGTTCATCGATGATGTGCTTCAGAAATCCGGTTCGGCGATAATCCCAATTCCCGACGGCTTGACCAAGGGTATACTCAATGTCGTCTTTACCGATCAGCCCGCTGCACGCCTTGGCGGCAGGCCATCACATACAGCCGGCCCGACCTCTTGGTGGCGGCGGGCAAAAGGCCTGTTAGGTCGCTAATGGATGGGCGGCCCCTCTTTTCAGATTTTCGGCAATGTGCGCTTCCCACCAGTTCCTGCCGTTCGCGGTGTATCAGTCGACGACGTAGCCCTTTCCGGCCCCGCACCAGAACCACCATTTTTTGAAAAAAATTTCGCGACCATGTCGATTCCGGCGCGGCTCGTTCGACGCGTGTGCAGAGTGTATCTTCGACGGGATGGATCATCCCGGGATCGCTCCCAAGGAGATTATTGATGCGTGTGATGGTGATCATGAAGGCGAGCGCCGAAACCGAAGCCGGCGTGATGCCGAGCGAGCAACTGCTGACCGAGATGACGGCCTTTAACGAGGAACTGATGAAGGCAGGCCTGCTGCTGGCGGGCGAAGGCCTGCATCCGTCCTCGAAGGGTGCCCGGGTGAAGTTCGAAGGTGGCAAGACCAGCGTGCTCAACGGGCCGTTCGCCGAGACCAAGGAACTGATCGCCGGCTTCTGGCTGTTGCAGGTCAAGTCGATGGACGAGGCGATCGAGTGGATTCGCCGCGTGCCCAACACTGACGGCGCGCACCACGAGATCGAGATCCGGCGCGTGTTCGATGCCGAGGATTTCGGCGAGGCGCTCACCCCCGAACTGCGCGAGCGCGAAGAGGCAATGCGTGCCCAGGGCGGCGATTACGGCCAGGAGCGGGGATGATTGCCTCCGCCGTTCCCGCGTCTAGAATATGGAAGTGGGAACGGCGGAAGCCTTGCGGGCGGCGGAAACGGTCTGGCGGATCGAGTCCGCCAGGCTGATCGCCGGGCTCGCCCGGCTGACACGCGACCTGTCGCTGGCCGAGGAACTGGCGCAGGAAGCACTTGAAGCGGCACTGCGGCAATGGCCGTCCGACGGCGTGCCACGCAACCCCGGCGCCTGGCTGATGGCGGCGGGCAAGCGCCGGGCGATCGACGGTTTCCGCAGATCCCGCATGATCGACGAAAAGCATCGCGCGCTGGCCAGGGAGGCCGATCCGGTCGACGCCTCGGTCGAGGACGGGATCGTTGAGGCGATCGACGACGACATCGGCGACGAACTGCTCGCGCTGATCTTCACCGCCTGTCATCCGGTGCTGTCGACCGAAGCACGCGTCGCGCTGACCCTCAGGCTGATCGGCGGTCTTTCGACCGGGGAAATCGCCAGCGCTTTCCTGACGTCCGAACCGACCATTGCGCAGCGCATCGTGCGGGCCAAGCGGATATTGGCCGGGGCGGATGTCGCCTATGAAGTGCCACGCGGGGCGGAACGCGGTGCGCGGCTCTCCTCGGTGCTTGAGGTCCTCTACCTGATCTTCAGCGAAGGCTATGCACCGGCCACCGAGGACGCGTGGACCCGCCCCGCCCTGTGTGAGGAAGCGATGCGGCTGGGCCGGATCCTGGCCGCGCTCGCGCCGAAGGATGCCGAAGTACATGGCCTGCTCGCGCTGATGGAGTTGCAAGCATCCCGCCTGCCGACCCGGATCGGCCGCGACGGCGCGCCGGTATTGCTGTTGGACCAGGATCGGGCGCGCTGGGATCGGGTACTGATCCAGCACGGGTTGAAGGCCCTCGCCCTCGCCGAGCGCCTGCAATCACCGGCCGGCCCTTACACGCTGCAGGCGAGCATCGCCGCCTGCCATGCCCGGGCGCCGACAGCCGAGGCGACCGACTGGGCAGGAATCGCGGCGCGGTATGACGATCTCTATCAGGCAATGCCCTCGCCTGTCGTGGACCTCAATCGGGCCGTCGCGAAGGCGATGGCGTTCGGGCCGGCGGTCGGGCTGGCACTGGTCGACGGCATTCTCGCCGGCGGCGCGCTCGACACCTATCACCTCGTTTATAGCGTCCGGGCCGAGTTCCTGAGCAAGTTGGGGCGTGCCGGGGAAGCGCGGGATGCGTGGCTGAAGGGCGCAGCGCTCGCGCGCAATGAACGGGAAAGGACGCTGATGGAAGAGCGCGCTGCAACGCTCGCCTGATTCAATTTCGCCGTCCCTCTTCCGGGAAAGGGGGCGTCTCAATCGCGCGCCGAAGCCTGCCTGCCCAGCATCCAAGCGATGAAGCGCGGTACCATGGCATTGCGCGCCATCCAGTCGGAATAGTCGCGATAGGCCGGATCGAGGCCGAGGTGACGCTCCTCCGTCTTCGCCCGCCAGTAATAAACCCCGCTGACCGCGCACATCAGCAGCACGGCGCGGGCAGCGTCGACGAAACTGCCCGTGGTCAGGAAAGGGATGGTCGAGATCCACCAGAACAGGTTCTTCGACAGATAGGCCGGGTGGCGCGAAAAGGCATAGGGACCATGAGTCAGGATGCCGCGATGAGTCAGGTTGGAGAAGCGGAAGCCGAAGGCGATCGTCGCCCAGGCGTAGATGGCGGTGAGCCCGACCAGGATCGCCCCGACCAGCGACAGCAACACCGGATGGCCCTGGAACCAGTGAGTCCAGTCAGCCGTGCCGACATGATAGTCGAGCGGGCCGCCATCGCTCATCAGGATGAAGGGCGGGTAGCAGATCAGCGCCGCCATCCAGCCCGCCGCATAGGGGTTGGCAGTGCGGATGTGCGAATCGAGCGGGCGTAGTGCAACGATATAGCCGACGGTCGCGAAAGCGACGTCGATGGTGAACATGA
Source organism: Sphingomonas sp. QA11 (assembly GCF_028473665.1). Taxonomy (GTDB): domain Bacteria; phylum Pseudomonadota; class Alphaproteobacteria; order Sphingomonadales; family Sphingomonadaceae; genus Sphingomonas; species Sphingomonas phytovorans. The sequence continues at coordinate 3,417,906 of NZ_CP098774.1, forward strand.
AGGTGATCAGCCAGTTCGCCAGCGCGACGGGATCGTGGAGCAGCCGGCTTGTGTCGGCGCGGATGAATTCGCCGAAGCCGCCGGGCACGATCGCGACCATGAAGGCGGTGAAGAACGCCTTCACGCCCCAGCTGCGCAGATGATTGTAGATCGCCTCCCGATCGATCGGCTCGTTCAGGCCCATCAGCCAGGCACCGAGTGACCAGCAGCCGTCCTTCGGCTCCACCGCGTAGCGATCCAGCCAGATGATATAGGGAATCGAGGCGACGAAGAGCATCGGCGCGGCCACGCCGAAACACCCCATGGCAAAGGCGAAATCGCCCTCCCAGTAGAAGCGCCCGGTGCCATAGATCAGCGCAATGCCGGCCCAGGTGAGCCACAGGCCCGCAAGCTTGGTCAGGCTGACATCGATCGTCTCGCGCCACGGCTTCGCGGTCGACCAGTCGAGCCCGGTGGTGGGATTGCGGTGGACCTTGTCGACGAACACCGACCACAGGATCATCGGCAGCGCGCAGGCAGCGACATTGACCAGGGCTGCATAAGGCCCGTCCATGCCGATCCAGCGCGCGATACCGACCCAGGTGAGCAGCCCGGCCAGGCCAGCCAGTCCTACACCGGTGCTGACGGCGGATCCGGGCCGCGAATCGGCCTTGGCGGCAGTCACGAGAGACGCGTCATGGAACATCGCGCGGGAATAGCGCGGGAATGGTAAGCAAGCCGTGAAGGATAGCCCGCGCGCGGCCGCTTGTCGCTTTCGGCACCAATCGCGAACGGCGCGGGTTGCGTGGATCGACGCTTGCCGGTAATTCGCCCCTCAGCGCGGGTATAGCACAATGGTAGTGCAGCAGCCTTCCAAGCTGAATACACGGGTTCGATTCCCGTTACCCGCTCCAAGCCTTCACGAGGATGCGCATCGCATGGCCGCCACCACGCTTGCCGAGGCGAGGGCCGCGATCGTCGCGGTCGGGCGCTGGCTCGACGGCAAGGGCTGGGCGCCGGCGACCGCCGGCAATTACTCGATGCGGCTTGACGACGGGACCTTCGCGGTGACCGTGTCGGGCCGGCACAAGGGCCGCCTTACCGAAGATGACGTGATGCGGGTCGATGCCGGCGGCAGGTCGCTCGACGGCAAGAAGCCGTCTGCCGAGACCGCGCTGCACCTCGCGCTCTACCGCGAGTTTCCGGGTGCGGGCGCTGTGCTGCACAGCCATTCGCCCGCCGCCGTGGGGTTGAGCCGGGCGTTTCCCGATGCCTCCTACAAGCTCGCTGGACATGAGATGCTGAAGGCGCTGCCCGGCATCGTCACGCACGAGACAAGTGTCGGCCTGCCCATCGTCGACAACAGCCAGGACATGGCGGTGATCGATGCTGCGATAGCACCGCGATTGCTGGCACCCGAGGCAGTGCCGGCCTATCTTATCCGTGGCCACGGCCTTTACGGCTGGGGCCGCGACATGGCCGAGGCTGAACGGGTGATCGAGGCGGTCGAATGGATGATCGCCGCCGAACTGGCCGAGGCGGGTTTCCGAAAAGGGAGCGAGGCATGAGCCATTTGCAGGTTTTCGACGAAAGCGACGCGACCGCGCCGCTGCTCGATACGTCTGACGGCGAGGCGATCGCCGCCGAGCTGGCGACGATCGGCGTCAAGTTCGAGCGCTGGCCGACACGCCCCCTGCCCGATGTGGCGGCGATCCTCGACGTCTATGCCCCGGAGATCAAACGACTGAAGGCCGAGGCCGGCTATCAATCGGTCGATGTGGTGGCGCTCGCCCCGGATCATCCCGATCGCGCCATGCTGCGCGGCAAATTCCTGTCCGAACATACGCATGGTGAGGACGAAGTGCGCTTCTTCGTCGACGGCGAAGGGCTGTTCACGCTCCATGAAAGCGGGCGCGTGTTCAACATGCTGTGCACCACCGGCGACCTGATCTCCGTGCCGGCCGGCATGAAGCACTGGTTCGACATGGGCCCGACACCGCGCTTCACCGCAATCCGGCTGTTCGTGAACCCGGACGGCTGGGTGGCGCGCTTTACGGGCGATATGATCGCCGATCGCTTTCCGCGCCACGAACCGGCCTCCCAAGAACAAATGCCCGCCTGAATGCCCCACGCCATCCTGACCGACATCGAGGGTACGACCTCAAGCATCGCCTTCGTGACGGAGACTCTGTTCCCCTATGCTCGCGAGCGGCTGCCGGCGTTCGTCGCGGCGCATCCGGACGAGACTGCGCCGATCCTGGCCGATGTCGCGGCGGCCGAGCCGGGCGATCCGGTCGCGACGCTCACACGCTGGATCGACGAGGATCGCAAGGCGACCCCGCTCAAGACGCTGCAGGGAATGATCTGGGAGGACGGGTATCGCGAGGGCGCGTTCACCGGGCACATTTATGCCGATGCCGTGGCGGCGTTGCGACGGTGGCACGCGGCGGGAATCGCACTTTACGTCTTCTCGTCAGGATCGGTTGCGGCGCAGAAACTGCTGTTCGGGCATAGCGATGCGGGCGACCTGACGCCACTTTTCTCGGGCTATTTCGACACGACGACCGGGCCGAAGCGAGAAGCGGTGTCCTACACGGCGATCGCCAAGGCTATCGGGCTCGATCCAGCGGACATCCTGTTCCTGTCGGACACGCCGCAGGAAATCGCCGCCGCCCGTGCGGCCGACATGCAGACCCTGCTGATCGACCGCGACGGTGGCACCGGCGACATTACGACCTTCGGGGATATCGCAGCATGAAGCTCGACGGCACGCACCAGCGATCGATCAGGCGCACCCAGGATGGACGCGGCGCCTGCATCATGGACCAGCGCGAGCTGCCGTGGAAAATCATGTGGGTCGAACTGCGCAGCACCGCCGAGGCCGAACGGGCGATCCGCGAGATGTGGACGCGCGGGGCGCCGCTGATCGGCGCGACCGCCGCTTATGGCCTCGCGATGGCACTGGCCGAGGATGGATCGGACGAGGCGCTCGATTCAGCTTATGCAACCTTGCTCGCCGCGCGACCGACGGCGGTCAACCTGCGCTGGGCGCTCGACAAGGTTGCGGAGGCGGTGCGCCCGCTGCCCCCGGCTGGGCGATCCGCCGCGGCCTTCGCCCGGGCGGATGCGATCTGCGACGAGGATGTCGAGCTCAACCGGGCGATCGGCGAGCACGGGCTCGACCTGTTCCGCGCGCTCCATGCGAAGAATCCGGACCGGCCGCTCAACATCCTGACTCACTGCAATGCAGGCTGGCTCGCAACGGTCGATTACGGCACCGCGACCGCGCCGATCTATCTGGCGCACGACGCGGGCATCCCGGTGCATGTCTGGGTCGACGAGACGCGGCCACGCAACCAGGGCGCGCTGCTGACGGCCTTCGAGCTGGCCGGGCACGGCGTACCCCACACGGTGATCGCCGATAATGCCGGTGGACATCTGATGATGCAGGGCCAAGTCGATGCGGTGATCGTCGGGACTGACCGGGTCACCGCCAATGGCGATGTGTGCAACAAGATCGGGACGTATCTGAAAGCGCTGGCGGCGAAGGACAATGACGTGCCCTTCTACGTCGCGCTGCCTTACACGACATTCGATGCCGACACGGCGACGGGTGCTGATGTGCCGATCGAGGAGCGAAGCGGGGATGAGGTCACGCATGTCGTCGGCGAAGGCGGGAGCATTCGGGTGACGGCTTCGAGAGCGGCCAATCCGGCGTTCGATGTGACGCCGGCGCGGCTCGTGACCGGGTATCTGACCGAGCGGGGCCTGGTGGAGAAGGTCTGACGATTAATGTCACACTCTCCAACAAAAGCGCGGCTCCTTATATACTTACAAGATATTGATATATAAAGATATTGTAAGAATCATCTAAAGTTCGTCACTGCCCGGAATGGCGCAGGGGCATGACAAAAGTGCCCTGACTTCGGCCGTTCAGGGCCGCCTCGCCATCCGCTCAAGCGCTGCATCAAGCGTGGCATCCTGCTTGGCGAAGCACAGCCGCACCACGCTCGTCACCGGGTGCCTTGCGTAGAAGGCGGAGAAGGGCACTGACACCACCCCGGCCTCTTCGATCAGCCAGTTGCAGAACTGGACATCGTCCATATTCACGCCCGAGCGCGGCAGGTCGATTGCCAGGAAATAGGTCGCGGCACTCGGCAATACCGCATAGCCGAGCTTCTCAAGCCCCGCTGCCAGCCGGTCGCGCGAACGCTGGTAACCGGCGCGCATGCCGGTGAAATAGGCCACGTCCTTGCCCAGCCCAAAGGCAGCGCCGGCCTGAAGATTGGGCGGGGTGGTGAAGGTCAGGAACTGGTGCGCCTTGGCGAGAATCTGGGCGATCGGCGGGGCGGCGCACATCCAGCCGACCTTCCAGCCGGTCAGCGAGAAGATCTTGCCGGCCGAACCGATCTTCACCGTCCGCTCCCGCATGCCAGGCAGGGCGATCAGCGGGCGGTGCGTGGCGCCATCGAACACGACATGTTCCCACACCTCGTCGCAGACCGCGATCGCATCGTGGCTGACGCAGAAATCGGCGAGCAGCATCAGCTCAGCGTCCGTCATCATCGTGCCGGTCGGGTTGAGCGGGTTGTTCAGGATCAGCAACCTCGTGCGATCGCTTGCGACGGCCGCCAGCGCTTCGGCAGTGATGCGCCATTCGGGCGGCTCAAGCCTGACCAGCTTCGCTACGCCACCGGCGCGTTCGACCAGCGGTAGATAGGCGTCGTAGAGCGGCTGAAACATCACCACTTCGTCGCCCGGGGTGACCAGCGCGAAGATCGCCGCGGCCAGCGCTTCGGTCGCGCCCGAGGTGACGATCACCTCCTTCGGCGCGAGATCGAGCCCCTGATGCACGCGGTAGTGATCGACGACAGCCTGGCGCAACGCCGCGGTACCGGCCATCGGCGGATATTGGTTCGACTCTTCGAGCAGGGCTCGGGAAGCCTCGGCGAGGACGTCCTCCGGGCCGCGGCCATCGGGAAAGCCCTGACCGAGGTTGATCGCGCCGGTTTCCCGCGCGCGGGCCGACATGGCCTCGAAGATAGTGGTGCCGAGAGACGCATAGATCGGGTTCATCGCGCCTCCATGCCGCACCATGACGCGACGCGCCAGCTTTTGCCCCGTACCGGGATGCAAGACGCTTGATCGCAAGGCAAAATCGCCGTCGAAAGGTTGCAGCGCACATATCGATCGACCACAATGCGCGGAGCGTCGCCGCGACCGGCATCCGGGTCCGCGACATGTCAGGGGTGCGGATTTGTTTTCCTATCTGGTTTCGGGGCTTAGCGTTTCCAGCGAGGTTGCCCTACCGGGCCTGATCGCACTGGAAGCAGGGGATTCGCAGGGCGCCGACGTCACGATCCGCGCAGGCGCGGTGCCCAGGGCGCTCGACGATGCAGAGACTGACGGGCCCAACTGGCAGATCGCCCCGAATCGGTTCCTGTTCGAAATCCCCGACGTGATACGCATGCTGCTGACGGGCGGCCGCGAGATCTTGTTCGAGCCCGAAACAGGCACCAGCCCCGAAGAGGCGGCGATCTTCCTCAGCGGAACCGGTTTTGGCATCCTCCTCCACCAGCGGGGGCGCGTGGTGCTACACGCAAGCGCGGTACGGGTGCGGGACAGCGCGATATTGTTCTGCGGCCCTTCGGGCGCCGGGAAATCCACCCTGGCGGCCGCGTTGGTCGATGCCGGATACGACCTCGTCACGGACGATTTCTGCGGCGTGTCGATCCACGCCGACGGCGTGCCCTGGGTCGAGCCCGACGGACGCCAGTTGAAGCTGTGGCAGAATTCGATCGACCGGCTCGCGCTGATCGAGCGTCGTGCAGCGCCGGTACGCCCCGAACTCCAGAAATATTATGTCGAGCCGCGGGCCGCCACCGCCGCCGCGCTGCCGCTCGCGGCAATCTATGTGCTGCGCGAGGCGCGACCGCCGCACGCGCCGGGGATCGAGCGGCCCAACATCGTCGATGGCGGGCTGATGATACGCAACAATGCCTATCGTCCCGGGATGGTGCGACGCATGGGGCAGGCCGATCTCTATTTCCGCGCTGCCGCCGCGATCGCCCAACGCGCGGGCATATTCACCCTGAGCCGGGAACTCGACTTCAAGCGTTTCCCCGAGGTGATCCGCTGGCTGGAAGCGCATTGGCGCGATCTCGGCCTGATGGAACCCGCGACTTGAAGCGGATCATCTGGCTCGCCTCCTATCCGAAATCGGGCAACACCTGGTTCCGGATGCTGGTGGCGAACCTGCGACAGGACGAGCCAGCCGACATCAACGACCTGCCCGAACGGGAAGGCATTTCCAGCGCGCGAGGCCGCTTCGACGATATTATGCTGTTCCCGTCGGGCCTGTTGACCCATGAGGAAAGCGACCGCTTGCGGCCCCGCGTTTATGAAGCGATCGCCCGGGAAACCAATGACGAGGCAGAAGAAAACGAGACGCGCATCGGTGATGTACGTTTTGTGAAGACTCACGATGCCTGGACCTACACCAGGGACGGCCAGCCTTTGCTGGGTGGCAGCAAGGGCGCCCAAGGTGCGATCGTGATCGTACGGGACCCCCGCGACGTCGCGCCGAGCCTCGCCCATCATGGCAGGCAGCCGATCGATCAGTCGATCGATTTCATGAACGACACCGAAGCGCATTTCTGTGGCCAGCGGGACCGGCAACCAAAGCAGCTTCGCCAGCTCATGCCACGGTGGGACGGCCATATTGCAAGCTGGCTCGACCAGACTGATATCCCGATCCATCTCGTTCGTTATGAGGACATGCAGGCCGATACGGCAGGCGTGCTCCAGCGAGCGCTGGCCTTTGCGGGCATCAGGGTAACGCCCGACGAGGCCACGCAAGCCGCCCGCTTTGCCGATTTCAGCGAATTGCGAAAACAGGAAGCTGAGCGAGGCTTTAGAGAAGCCGTTACGGAGCAACGAGGTAGCGGCTTTTTTCGTCGTGGTATATCGGGGGCATGGCTCGACGAACTCAGCAGCGCGCAGGTCGCCCGAATAGAGGGACACCATGCAGCGATGATGGCTCGGCTGGGCTATGACACGGTGATCGCCCCCGACGAAAGGATTGCGAGTTGATCGAGCGCAACGGAGACTGGCTCAGTGCCCGGGTGGGCGACGAGATCATGATGATGAGTCCCGAGCACGGCAAATATATCGGCATGAACGAGGTGGGTGCGCGCATCTGGGAACTGATCGAGACACCGCGGGATGCCGCCACGCTCTATGCCGAGTTGCAGCGAGAATTCGACGTGTCGCCTATGGATTGCGAGACCGAAGTGAATATCTTCCTGGCGGAGATGGAGAAGCATGGCGCAATCAGCCGCTCATAGGCTTCGCACCGCCCTCTTGATGGGCCCGCGCCGGCAACTGCTCGTCGCCGAGGCGTGCATCAGCATGCTCGTCGCGCGGGTCTCGCTTGCCATTTTCCCGTTCCGTCGGGTTGCGAAGAGCTTCGGCGTGATGGTGCCGCCGAACGACCCCAGGGTGCTCGCCTATGCTGACGGCGCGACCGAGGAGCAGGCGCGGACAGCGCGAATGGTCAGCTGGGCGGTGCGCGTGAGCGCGCCCCATATGCCATTCCGATCGGTGTGCCTGCAGCAGGCGATGGCAGCCCATGCCATGCTCAAGCGCCGTCGCATCGTGAGCATCATGCACTTCGGCGCGGGCAAGGGTGAAGGAAAACCGATCGATGCCCATGCCTGGCTCGATGCGGCCGGCGTGAAGGTGACGGGCTACCCGGTGGCGCCGACGCTCGCGGAGCTGGGTTGCTTCGTTTGAACCGTCTCTCGCCAGATTGCACAGATCTGGTGATATTCTGGCCTGCACCGGCGCCGGTGATCCGAGGCAATCTTGATTGTGCACCGTCGATCGGGCATTCCCACGCTCCGTGGCGCTATCAATTGCTGCGCTTGAAGGGGGGAATGAATGCTCGACAGGATATTGACGTATGAGGATTTCGAGCCTCACGTGGGGACCGATTTCACCGTCCTCCATGCCGGCGACACCCCGATCATTCTCAATCTGCTCGAAGCCACCGCATTGAAGAAATTCGGCGGCGAGGATAGCCGTGCGCCCTTCGGACTGCTGTTTCAGTCATCCTACCAGGACGTGATACCGCAGCAGCTCTTCACACTGCAGCACGACGCTATGGGGAAACTAGGGATATTCCTCGTACCGACCGCGCAGAACGCCACCGGCACCCAATATTACGCAACGTTCAACTGATTGCGGCCTGGGCACCTTCTACCGGGCAATCCATTTCGAGATAAACCTCGCCGTCGTCGATCTCGACGAAACCAAGCCGACGATAAAGATGTAGCGCCGGATTGAATTTCTCGACGAAGATGCCCAGGCCCTTGCCACGAGCATGCGCGAATTCAATCAGAGCCTTGAGGATGAGGGTGCCCGCACCCTTGCCGCGCTCTTCGAGTAGCAGGACGATATCGGTGATGTGCACCTGCGTGACCCGCTCTTCGAGATAGAGCCTGCCGACCGGCACGCCGTCACGCTCGATCAGGCGATATTCGCAGTTCGGGATGAAATTCCTGTAGTGCGTGCGCTGCGCCTGGAATTGCTGGCTGACGAAAGCAAGCTTCTGCTCAGCGCTCCAGCCAGGAATTTGCGCCAGTTCCTCTTCACGAGTCGACGCGTAAAGCCGCAAGGCTACCGGGGTGTCGTCCTCGGTCTCGGCACGAAGCGTATAACCCAGAGAAAGTAGCGCCGCCGGCAATTGAAATGCCGGCGGCGTAAATATTGTCGTCACGAATTGAACCCCATCAGGGCCGCGGCTTCAGTTCCGCGGCGGGAAGATACCCTGGGTTGCGACACAGAAGTTGAGCGTCAAATATGGCTGAACGTTGCTATGCGGCTGGCTTCCGCCAGCAGGTCCTATTGCAAGCGGCGACATGTTGACCGGAGGGGTCGCGGTTTCGCCCCAGGCGTTGCCGGGACCGGACAAGGACAACAGCGCCGTCGCATTGGGGGTATTGTTCAACTGCGCGGGGGTCGCAATCGCGACAACCGCTGCGTTCACCAAGTGATTATGCGCGGGCATTTCGGTATTCAGTATCGTCACCGACGTTTCGCCCACCGTCTCGCCGAGGACGCGCGGGGTAAGGCCCGGACCATTGCCATTTCCCATCCCGGCGGTGCCATTCAGGTTCGGCAACGCAAAATTGGTCGTGCCGTTGCCGCCATAACTGGTTCCCAGAATCGAGAACAACGCTGTATTTTGGGAAATAGGTATGAGTTGCCCACTCGCCAACAAATAGCCGCGCGGTGGAAAATTGAAGCCGAAAACCCTGACTTCGCCAACAAAAGGTGCGGTCACGATCGATCTCCGATACTAGTTGCGGCTGGGAAAAACACCTTGCAGCGCAATGATGTAATTGAGACAAAGGCTCGGCATGATGTTATCATGCGGCTGATTGCCGCCCTGACTGCCGATCGTGGTCGGCGCAAGCGTCGAGGGGGTCAGCGGATTCGGACCGGGCTGCACATAATAGGTTGCCGTGGTATTCGGATTGCCCTGATCCGGCGACGCCGGGAAGGAGGTCGACACGGGAGTCGGCTGGTTGCCTTTTACTGTCGATGCGAACATCGCATGATTGTGCGCGGGCATCTGGCTGATCGAGAGGACAACACTCTCGGTTCCGCTAGCCTGCCCCACGACATAAGGAGAGAGCCCAGGGCCCTGGCCCTGGCCGATCGGGATACGGCCTTGCAGATCGGGAAGGCCGAAGGTGGTCTGACCATCGCCGCCGAAAGTGGTGCCGACCAAGACGTAGAGCGCATCATTCTGCGCGATGGCCAGCAGCTGGCCGCGACAAAAGGCCCAACCGCGCGGGTTGAAATTGCCTGCGAATATCCTGACTTCACCGAGATATGGGTTGGACATACTATCCTCCGTGCCGATCGGCCGCGTTTCGTTTGACTAGTTGCGCGACGGGAACCGGCCCTGCAACGCGATGCTGTAATTGATGGTCAGATACGGCTGCATGTTGGAGTGCGGCGCATTACCCCCCTGGTTCGCGATTGCGTTGGGCGAGAGCTGCGTCAATTGCGTCTGGACCGCCGCGGCGTAGAAGTCGACAATGGTTGACGTATCGGCCGCGATGGTATGCCCGGCAGGACCACGCTTCGTCGCCGTCGCGGAGGTACCGACCAGCTGATGGGTATGCTGTGGAATCTGGGTGATCAGCAGTTGAACCGTTTCGGTGCCGCTCGTCTGCCCCATTGTATAGCTACCACCGAAAGGCGCCTGCCCCTGGCCGAGCGGTGTGCGCCCCCGCAAATCCGGCAGCGCGAAGGTCTGGACGCCATTGCCGCCATAAGTCGTGCCCAGCAACGAGAAGAGCGCCTGATTCTGCTGGATCGACAGGAGCTGGCCTTGGGCAAGCGCCCATCCGTGAATACTGAAGTCCCACGGGAAGATCCTGATTTCACCGATAAAGGGTTGTGTCATGGCAGCCTCTCAACTTCAGGACGGGAGGCGCCACCGCTAAAACACCCGCCCCCCAGGTGTTGACCGTGAAGACTGTACCCACGTGGGAGGAAGACACAATAGGCTATGACATCGACCGTGCGACTTCCTTGACCAAGCTGCAAACAAAATATTGAATCTACAGCGCAAAAATTATCCACACCAAACCGGTTGCGATTCCTTTGCGCATTTCGAACCGTCGCGGTTAGGAAGCTCGGCACGTCCGGTTGCGCGGGCGTTGACGTTCTGCCATATTATTCCACAAATCCGGGGACTGGCGCAGAGCGCCGCGTTGGGGGACCGCAAGAGATGACATCCACTGACCATAACGCCGCGACGTCGGACGGCTGCGCTGGTGAGATTCGGGATTCCCAGACACGCAAGGCTTGGTCGACGCCACAAGTCATAGTGTCCGTGATGCGGAACAGCGAAAACAACAATAACAGCAACAATTCGGACGTCACCAGCACGGGTATCCAGTTCGGTAATTCCTGAAGCAGTCTTCAAGAGAGATCGAAACGGTCAGGCCCGCGCGGTTAATCGTTGCTGCGATCAAACCATGCGATAAATCGGGCCGCCGCGATCCTCAGGGCGGCCTGTTGCAGATCGAGATGATCTTTGCGGTGGGTCTGCTCGACGCTGGCGATGATTTTATCCAGCACATCGAAATCTAGGTAGCGCGATATTCGCCCGTCGCGATCGAGTGCCCGCGCCGCAGCGAGTGCCGCCGTGGCTGATGCCTTGCCCATTCTGAATTTGTCGGGATCTTCCAGACTATTGCCCAGCGTATGGGACAGCAACGATGCCGGCAGGCGATCGGCAAAGGCCTGGCGCGCGAGATAGCGCTCCAGTCCGCCCTGAAACTGCAGCCTCTCGGGAATCGCCAGACCCAGTTCGACCACGCGCTTGTCGTGGAAGGGGCGCGAGAATTCCAGACCAAGAGCGCCGGCGAGAATGCGCTGCGCGGGCGGACCCGCAGCGGTGTTCCGCAACAATTGGTGATGGCGCGCCTCCCAGCGGCTTTCCGTCTGATATTGCCGATGCAGCCGGGCGGGATCGACCGCACCCCGTGAAATCAATGCACGGGCGAAGCGAGGCGCGACGCCATTTCTCCACCAGAACGGCCTGAAGCCGCGCCGCACCTTGAAGAATACCGACAGCGCCCAGAGTGGGAGCAGCCCGGGCAATACATCGCGGCGTACGACATGATGGATACGGTGCCGCGTCTTGCGCATGCGTAGACGGAATTCACGGACGAAGAGTCGGACGTTGCCGCGCAGCAATATCCGGCCGAGCATGCCGTTCGACCGCATGTTGACCGTATAATCACCGCCATGGCCGTCCATGACCAGTCGGGCACCCGCCGACGCCGCGATCCGGTACATCCCCCGGCGCACATATTGCGTCCCGATCGGATTGTGGGTGGCGGCAAAGGATGTCTCGATATCGTCGAAGGCGTGGTCGTCTCCGCGCGTGTAATAATGCAAATCCATGAACGGGTACGGCCTGAAGGCCTCGACAGCGGCACGCGCGTTGTTGGCGAAGGGGAAGGATTCCCCTTCAGCGAGCACTGACGAAATGGCGATAAGCCTGCCCCCCTGCGTCGCCACGATCGGTCCGGCCAGCGCAGCAATAGTGCCGCTGTCGAAGCCGCCGCTGAAGCACAGGGCGGGCGGCTTGATCAGCCGCCTGACCCGACAGGCGACGGCTTCTTCCAGCGTCGACCGGTACGTCTCCAGGAAATAGGCATCATCCCGGCCGAGATGCCCGACGCCAGCGCACGGCGACCAGTAGCGATGCGAAGACACCGTGCCGCGATCGTCGAACCGCAACACCGTGGCATTGGGCAGGATCGTGATCTCCTCGAACCATGATTGTCCAGGGATTCGATCGACCGCCATCATCAGGCGGCGCCCCAGCGCATCTTCCGACAGGCGGCGCGGCACGCCCTCGACCGCCCAGAGCGCCTGTACATCAGTCGCGAAAACCAGAGCCGTGTCGCCCTGGTGATAAAACAGCCCGCGCTGCCCCATATGATCGCGGCCGAGCAGCAGAACGCGCGACCGCGCGTTCCAGATCGCGAAGGTGAAATCGCCGAGCAGATGCTCGGCAAAGCCGTCACCCCAATGGCGATAGGCAGCGAGAAGGACAGCGCTGTCGGGCATGTCGCGCAATGTCGCTTCGGCTATGCCGATCTTGGCGGCCAGCGCCTCGCGATTGTCGATCCGGGCATCCGCGACCAATGTCAGTTCACCGTCCTGGATCGGCTGCGCCTCGAACCAGTCCTCCCGATTCACCCGCAACAGGCAATGGCCAAGCGCCACCGGCCCCTCCACCACTGTGCGACGGCCGTCCGGTCCATGATGCGCCAGCACGTTCGCCATGCGATTCACGTCGCGCGACGAAGCGGGTTCGCCATCGAACCGGAGGATGCCGAAGAGCGCGCTCATTTTGCGCCGGCGCGGCGAAGCCCTTCGAGGTGCCGATAGGGTTCGTCCATGTACAGCGCGGCGATGGCGCGAAGACCGTCCTTCGCTTCCTGTTGCTTGTCCCCGCTGTCGTGCACGAACCTTTCGTTCGGCGCCTTGGCATTGCGACCCGACGCTGTCGCGAGCGCAGCCAGTGCTTCCTCATCCGGTGCCATGCCGAAATGCGGGAGAATGCGCGTCTCCATCGCTTCCGGAAGCTCCGAATAATTGACGAGCATGCCGCCGCCCAGGCCGAGATGCTCGATCACGGCTTCAGCGGTTCGCCCCAGCGCACGGGCCGCATAGTGATCCGGCGGCATCGCCATGCTTTCATCGATGCCATAGGGGTCGAAGGACATCGCCCCGAATACTGTCTGCGCCCCGGCCATGCGCGCGTGCGACACGAGGATCTCGACCGGGTCCCGGTACAGGAAAATCCAGGGCGTTTCCGGAAAAGCCTGTCGGAACAGCGGCAGGGCGAGCGTATGCCAACTGTCGAGCTTGACGATATAGTGACCCGCTCCGCCCATCCGGTCCCGACCCAGCGCCCCGACCACCGCGCGGACCAGCCTCAGCCTTTCGTCGATCGGCAGATCAGTCCGCACGGTCGCAAGCTGAACGATCGTATCGATCGGCACCGCTTCGGATACGACGACGTTCCGCGCATCGGCAGCAGCCATCTGCGAAACCAGGGTCGATCCGCAGCGCGACTGGTGAAAGACGAAGCCGGCGGGAACAGGCGGATTCTCGCCGACCGAATTGAGCAGCGTCGACAATGGCGTGCGCGGCCGGAGCAGACGATTGAGCGGGCGATGGCGCGCACGGCGTAGCGAATCCTCGAAAAAGGAATCGACCAGAGGCAACCCGCTGAAATGCGCCCAATCCACCGCGAGTTCGCCGGAACTGGGCACAATAGCGACCGGCAACCAATCCCCGTCCGGCGCGGTGCGACTGGTGACCGGCGCGCCGCTGAAACGCCAGATACCGAGCGGATCGGGAGTCAGCCCTGCATTCGCCTCGTCAGCGGTCATCGCGATGCCAGCATCCGCCGCGGCGGAGAGCAGCGCTTCGACAAAGACTCCCTGGTCGACAATCATGCTCAATCGTTGCTGCAGCGCAGGATCGGCCATCACCAGGGCGCGGAAGCGGTCGATCGGTGCGGCCGCGTGAAGAAGGCTTGAGTCTGTCATGAAGGACCGCGAACGATTTCTTTCCAACCGCCCCCGCGGTCGATAGGCTAAACCGGAAAACGGGCGTCGCGCCCGCGTCGGATACCTTGCCTATCATGCTCGTAACGCAGCGCCAATCGCCCTTCATCTTCGCTGATCGTTTGCGCCTTCCGGTCGCGTTCGACCCCGCCGGCCTGCGCGACGACCTCGAGAGGATCGCCAACGCGACCTGGGTCGATCATTTCGTGAAGCAGAATTACGAGGGCGACTGGAGCGTGCTACCCCTACGCTACAGCGCCGGCGCGACTCATCCGATCATGCAGGCCTATTCCGACCCGACGGTCACGGCATTCGACGAAAGCCCGCTTCTCGACCATGCCCCCCATATCCGCGGGGCGATGGCCTGGTTCCAATGCCCGCTCCAGACCGTGCGGCTGATGCGCCTGACCCCGGGGTCGATCATCAAGGAGCATTTCGATCACGATCTCGCCGCCGAATGGGGCACAGCGCGGATTCATATCCCGATCACGACGAACCCGCAGGTCGAGTTCATGGTCAACCGCGAACCCGTGGCCATGGATCCGGGAAGCGTCTGGTATCTGCGCCTGTCGGACCCGCACAGCGTGGCCAATCGCGGCACTACCGACCGGGTCCATCTGGTGATCGACTGCACCGCCAACGACTGGCTGACGGAACAGCTCGCCGCAGGGACCTGAGTTGGTTCAGACCGGCCAGAGCGAGACGACGCACAGGATGAAGGCGCCGATGGCGAGGGAGGCGAGCAACGCCCTGCCCCATCTCGGCCGGACCGCTGTCCCTTCAGGGCGCACGAGCGGAACGACGACCGGTGCGGGATTGAGCGCCTCGCTGAGCTGATAGAAAGTGATCGGGGTCACGAACTCGCAGCCATAGCCATTGGGGCCTCGCCGGGCGACGACGGCGGCGTTGACCCGCGTGCCCGCAATGCCGATCCAGATCATCGCTTCGGCATCCAGTGCCTCGGACGTCTCCATGCGGAAACCCGTCATCGACAGATCGTAGATCAGGACGTCGAGAGGCAAGCCGTCGTCGGACGCGCGCAACGTCGCATCGACCAGCACCGGATACCGGGGGGCACCGCGTCGTTCTTCAGGATCGGAACGGTAAACGCGCGCAATCAGGGCCATCTTCACTCCGACACCAGGGCAGGCGCCGAGAATCGGTGGATTAGATTACCAAAAGCTTAGTAGCGCCTTCTTCAGCCGGCATTTCCGGCAGCCGCGCCCCATTTATTTCAACCGCAGGGTAAGCCCGGCGACCGCAAGATCCACGGTGTCGACCGCCGCCGCGACGCGCTGGTTGATTTCGCCGGCCAGGTCGCGGAACCGCCGTGCCAGCGCATTGTCGGGCACGATGCCCAGGCCGACTTCGTTCGAGACGAGGATGATGCGCGCCGGGCTCGAGGCGATCGCCGACAGCAAGGCGTCGGTGCGGGATTGCCCGTCTTCCCCGGCGAGGAGCAGGTTCGAGGCCCAGAGAGTCAGGCAGTCGACCAGCAACACCGTCCCGACAACTCCCGCCGCCCCGATCGCCCCGGCGAGATCGATCGGCGCCTCGACCGTGCGCCAGCGTGGCCCCCGGTCAGCGCGGTGACGCGCGATCTTCGCGGTCATTTCAGCATCGAACGCCTGGGCCGTCGCGATGAAGACGAGATCGCCCTCAAGCGATTCAGCCGCCGCCTGAGCGTGACGGCTCTTGCCCGAACGCGCGCCGCCCAGCACGAACAGACTCCGGCCAAAAGCTTGCACCAACCGCTCTCCCATGCGCGAGCTCTTGTCCCGCCCGCCCGGATTGGCGAAGGCAGGCCCCGGAGCGCAAGGAAAAAGGGACCCGGATTGAAAGCGTGGACAGAACATGGCGGACGGATCGACTCGGCAAGGGCGGCGTATCGCGACGCGCCCGCGCCCTGGGTCGACCTCTCGACCGGCATCAACCCGCGCCCCTGGTCCGGAATTGACCTGGCGAGCATCGACCTCGCCGCCCTGCCCTCTCCATCCGATCTCGGCGACCTCGAACAGGCCGCGGCAGCGATGTTCGATTGCCGGACGGGCGAGATAGCGGCGCTGCCCGGCACCGAAGTGGGGCTGCGCGTCGTGGGCGATCTGGACCTGCCACGACCCTATCGGCACCTCACCCCGAGCTATCGCACTCACGCCGAGATGCTTCCCGGATCAGCGCCCATCACGATCGACATGCTCGATGCCGAGGCTGCGCGCGGTGGCACCATCATCCTCGCCAACCCGAACAATCCAGACGGGCGCGTCATCGCCTCGGCGACGCTTCTGGCGATCGCCCGCGCGCTTCGGGAACGCGGCGGGTGGCTGATCGTCGACGAAGCCTTTGCCGACGCGGTGCCGGAAGCAAATCTGCTCCCGATGCTCGCTCCGGACGATCCGGTCATCATCTTCAGGTCGTTCGGCAAGTTCTTCGGCCTGGCCGGGCTGCGGCTCGGCTTCGTCGCTGGCCCCGGGATGCAACTCGCCGCCATCAGGCGACGGCTGGGAAGCTGGCCGGTATCGGCGCCCGCACTTGCGGTCGGCACGGCGGCGTATCGGGACAAGGACTGGATCGCGGCGACCCGTGCAGCCCTTACCCTGGAGGCGTTTCATCTCGACCGGATGCTGGCGAGGCACGGGTTGACGGCATCGGGCGATTGCCCCCTGTTTCGGCTCGTCGAGACTGACAATGCCGCAGCGATGTTCGACCGGCTCGCCCGCGCCGGCATCCTGACACGCCCGTTCGATCATGCGCCCCGCTGGCTTCGCTTCGGCCTGCCCGCCGACGCCACCGTGCTGGAGCGGCTCGATCGGGCGCTCGGCGATGGCTGAGCCGGTAGCCCTTGCGGCGCTTCTCCTCGACGCCGGCATTGGCTGGCCGGGCACGCTGTACCGGCGGATCGGACATCCGGTCGGCGGCTTCGCGCAAATCATCGGCTGGTGCGAACGGCACTGGAACGCCCCTTCGGCATCCCCGGTACGCCGGCGCCTCCTCGGGCTGGCGACGCTGTTGATCGTCGCCGGCACCGCTTTCGGCATCGCCCTGGCGGCCACGGCGCTGGTGCGGTTCTTGATGGGCGATCTCGCCTGGATCGGTCTGGCCGCCCTTGCCTTTCCCGGGCTCGCCCAGCGCAGCCTGCACGATCATGTGGCGCCGGTGGCGACCGCGCTCGCGACGCGCGACCTGCCGCGTGCCCGCGCCGCGGTCGCCATGATCGTCGGCCGGGATGTCGAGACGCTCGATGGCGCGGGCATCGCCCGGGCAGCGATCGAAAGCCTCGCCGAGAGCTTTTGCGATGGTATCGTCGCACCGCTCTTCTGGCTGCTGGTGCTCGGCGTACCTGGGCTATGGGCGTATAAGGCGATCAACACCGCCGACAGCCTGATCGGGCATCGCGAGGAGCGCTGGCGCGCCTTTGGCTGGGCTTCGGCCCGGACCGACGATGTGGCCAATCTGGTTCCGGCGCGGCTTGCCGGCCTGCTGCTGTGCCTTGCCGGGGGTGGTGGCCTGACGACAATGTTTCGCGACGCCCGCAAGCACGCATCGCCCAACGCCGGCTGGCCCGAGGCTGCCATGGCCGGCGCGCTTGACCTTCGCTTGGCCGGCCCGGTCGCCTATGATGGCGTGATGCTCGACAAGGACTGGATCGGCTCGGGCCGCAGCGAGGCGACCGCGAACGACCTTCAGCGCGCGCTCACCACCTACCGTATTGCATGTCTCCTGCTGTGGCTGGTCGCCGGGGGCGTCGCATGGGTGCTGTGATGCTGCAGGGCACCGGCTCCGATGTCGGCAAGTCAGTGCTGGTCGCCGGCCTCTGCCGGGCCCTTGCCAATCGCGGTCTCGCCGTGCGCCCGTTCAAGTCGCAGAACATGTCGAACAATGCCGCCGTCACCGCGGACGGCGGCGAGATCGGGCGGGCCCAGGCGACCCAGGCTTTTGCCTGCCGGGCAGAGCCGACCGTCGATATGAATCCCGTATTGCTCAAGCCGCAGGGCGACCGGACCTCGCAGCTCGTCGTGCGGGGCCGAGTCCGCGGCATTTTGCGCGCGGCACAGTGGCGGGAAGGTCGCGAGGGGCTGCTGATCGAGGCGCTGGAGAGCTATCGGCGGTTACGCGGTGAGGCGGATATCGTCGTCGTCGAAGGCGCGGGATCACCGGCCGAGATCAACCTGCGCGACGGCGATATCGCCAATATGGGCTTCGCGCGAGCCGCCAGGGTACCGGTGATCCTGATCGGCGACATCGACCGGGGCGGCGTGATCGCATCACTGGTCGGCACGCGTGCGGTGATCGATCCGGCTGACGCAGCGATGATCCATGGCTTCATCGTCAACAAGTTCCGCGGCGACCCCCGCCTGTTCGACGACGGCTATCGCGCGATCGGGGAGCGTGCCGGCTGGCGCGGCTATGGGGTCGTGCCATGGCTCGCCGAAGCGGTCCGCTTGCCGAGCGAGGATGCCGTCATTCTCGAACGCCGCGGCACGAACGCCGAAGGTCGAACCATGATCGCCTGCCCGATCACACCGCGAATCTCCAATTTCGACGATCTCGATCCGCTGCGGCTGGAACCGGATGTCGATCTCGTCATGGTGCCGCCCGGCACGCCGATCCCCGCCGAGGCATCGCTGATCGTCCTGGCCGGTTCGAAGGCAACAATCCCCGATCTGGCTTTCCTCCGCGCCGAAGGCTGGGACATCGATATCCTGGCGCACCACCGACGCGGCCGCCCCGTACTGGGCTTGTGCGGCGGCTATCAGATGCTGGGCCGGAGTGTTGGCGATCCCGCCGGGATCGAGGGACCAGCCGGAACCGTCCCCGGTCTCGGCCTGCTCGACGTCACGACCACCCTGTCGCCACAAAAGAGGCTCGAACGAGTCACCGGCACCGCGCTGGGCGCGCGGTTCGACGGCTATGAGATGCATATGGGCGAAACCATGGGACCGGATGCGGAACGGCCGGTCGGGCAGTTCGATGATGGCCGCCCCGATGGCGCCACCTCGCCCGACGGCCTGGTGTCGGGCAGCTACGTTCATGGCCTGCTCGCCGATGCTCGCCAGCGACGTGCGTGGCTGGCACGGATCGGGGTCCACGGATCGGGGCCGGACCATCGCGCTTCGATCGATGCCGCGCTCGACGCGATCGCCGCGACGCTGGAGAAGCATCTCGATATCGACGCGATCATCGCGCTGTCAAAAACGGCCGGCGATCACCAGGACACTTAGGAGAGCGGTTTCCACCAGTTCGATGCCGGCGCCATGGCAGTCGCCGGTCACGCCACCGATCCGGCGCTTCAGCCACAAGCCCCAGCCAAGGATCAGCAGCGGCGTCGCTGCAAGGGCAGGCGCGAAGACAACGACACCGCATAGAAGCAGGGCCCAACCAATCAGATCCCTCGTCCGTACCGCCCCGGCGACGACAGCCCCCAGCCCGGCCTTGAGCGGCGGCAGCCAGCGCGCCCAGGCAAGCGGCCCGATCCGCGCCGCGAACGGGATCAAGGCCACCGCCCCCCAGCCATATCCGGTTATGCCGTGGAGCAGGACGAGCTTGGCCAGCAATTGCAGGACGATCGCAACAACGCCGAAGCTGCCGATATGGGGATCTGCCATGACCGCGAGCAGCCGCTCGCGATCCCGGTGCGCGGCACCACAAGCGTCAGCGAGATCGGCAAGGCCATCGAGATGGAGCGCGCCCGTGACCGCGACCCACACCAGCAGGGCGGCAAGGGCGCCCAACCAGGGATCGATCATCCCCCCTGCCCAACCAGCCAGCGCGACAAGGCCACCAACCACCAACCCGACCAGCGGATAGCAGCGGATCGCCGCCGCGAAGTCGTCGCCGTCCGTCGCTATCTGGGGCATGGGCAGCCGGGTCAGGAAGCCGAACGCGACGATCAGGCGCTTCATGTCTCCCGGTACTTCACGTCCAGAGGCCAACGATCTGGGCCGATGGCGCCGGTCCCGGCCAGACGCGCAGCGACAGGACCGCCGCATAGGGCAGGTCGAATGCCCAGAGTTGCGGCAGGCCGAATCCGCACAGGATCGCAAGCGCGGCGCGGATCGCGCCGCCATGAGTCACGACCAGGGTCGATCCGCCGGGCAAATCGGCAATGGCCGAGGTCACTCGGGCCTGGAGTTCCGACCATCGCTCTCCCCCCGGCGGCGGATAGCTATCCGGGTCGTCCCAGAAGCGCCCGAGCGCTGCTGCATCGATGTTCGACGCCGCCATGCCGTCCCACGTGCCGAAATCCAGCTCGCGCCAGCGTGGATCACCGATCACCGCCGAGCCGTCACCGGCAATCGCGTCGGCACAGGCGGCGGCCCTTCTCAAGTCCGACGACAGGACATGATCCACCATCAGGCCGGTCGCCTGCTCGACACAGGCAGCGATGCCCGTCGGGGTGGCGGGGCTGTCGGTACGGCCCAGCATCCGCCCGGTCAGCTCTGGTTCGCCATGGCGCATCAGGTGGAGGAGAAAGGGCTCGCTCACGCCCCGGACACACCGGCCTCGGCAAAGGTCGCCATCCGGTCATGCGCGGCAAGCGCCGCCCGGATCACCCCGGTCGCGACCGCCGCGCCGCTCGCCTCGCCAAGCCGCATGCCGAGGACCAGCAACGGATCAAGACCGAGCCGATCGAGCAACCGCCCATGTCCCGGCTCCGCCGATCGATGCCCCGCGATGCAATGCGCGACGATCCCGGGATATGCGGCGGCAAGCGGAGCGACACCAGAGCAGCAGATGAATCCGTCAAGCACGACCGGCACCCTTGCGTGCCGGGCCGCGATAACGGCACCGGCGATCGCAACGATCTCGCGCCCGCCGACGCGTCGCAGCGTCTCGAACGGCGTGACCGGCGCACTGGCGTGACAAGCGAGCCCCCCCGCGACGACCGCAATCTTGCGCCCGATCCCCGCAGCATCAACGCCGGTGCCGGGCCCGACCCAATCGATCGGGTCGCCGCCGAAGCTTCGGGCGCTGAGCGCCGCGGCGGCGGTCGAGTTGCCGATCCCCATTTCGCCAAGCACCAGCATGTCGAGGCCACCGGTGACGACCGCAGCGCCGGCGTTCAGCGCCGCGAGGCAGTCAGACTCGGACATGGCCGACCCGACCGTGAAATCATCGGTCGGCCGGTCGAGATCGAGCGGCACCACGACCAGATCGAGCCCCGCGGCACCGGACAAGGCGTTGATCGCCGCGCCGCCAGCCTCGAAATTATGAACCATTTGGGCGGTCACCGCCGCCGGAAAGGCGCTGACGCCATGCACGACGACGCCGTGATTGCCGGCGAAGACCGCCGCGCGGGCCTGTTCGATCCGTGGCCGCTCGCACCCCTGCCAGCTGGCCAGGAAGATGGCGATGTCCTCGAGCCGGCCGAGCGATCCGGGAGGCTTGGTGAGCTGCCCCTGACGTGCCGCTGCCGCGGCGCGCGCCGATTCATCCGGTCCCGGCAGCGTCGCCAGCGCCTCCTCGAAGGCGGGAACGGAATCGAACATCGTCATTCAACCAGGGCTCCGGCGGGCGGCGTGCGCGTGATGAAATGGCCCTTCACGCCCTGGGGCCATTCCCGGAACGGCACCTGCCCGAATTCGCTCCGCGCATAGAGCGCCGCATAATCCAGAATGGCACGCGCCGCTTCCTCTCCCGGCTCGAACCGGCCCAGCACATAGCCGACCTTGCCCGGCGCCCGAAGATGGACGGTACAGAAGTCGCTGCAGGCGAACAGGCACGGCATTTCCTGGACGGCGACGCCGGCATAGGCCGGATCGCTGGCCTTCATCGCCCGGAGCGCCGTCACGAGGCGCTCCCCGCCGCGCCGACCCTCATCATCGGTGCGGGATTCGACCGAGTGGCGGCAGGTATTGCAGGCGACCACCGCTGGTCCGTCATCGGCGGGCTTCAGCATGTCGTGAGAACCCCCGTCATGCGGCGGCCCTCTGGACAGAGGGTGCGGCGGGGACGCCAAGCGCAACCAGCGCCCGATAAAGGATGAGCAATCCAATCAGGATAGCGCCGTTGCGCAAAAACTGGTTCACCATGATCGACGGAGACAATGCGGTCACCGCGCCGCCAAGCCCGAGCGACCACAGGAAAACAATCGCCTTGAACGCGACGAAGCCGGCGACATAGGCGAAAGCGAGCCGGACAGGGACAGCCGACGAAAGCCGGCCAGCGATGCTGTCCGCCACAAGCGCCGACGCAACCGCGGCGGTGCCGAGCGCGACAGCCCAGCCAAGGGTGGTCGCATCATGCGGATAATGGAGCATGCCGAACCCGACCACCTGGCTCACGGCCCAGGCAGCGAGCATCAGCAGCACGCCGTCGCGACGATGCATATGGACCGCCGCCAGCGCCGCGAGTGCCGGGAACGGCGTGGCGCAGGCAAGCACCAAGGTCGTGACGGTGCTCGCCGCGGTCAGCAGCAGGATCCACAAGGCCGATGCCCCGCGTGCCGGCATCTCGTTCGTCATGCCCATGTTCCTCCCCTTGCCGCCATCAGAACCGCCCCCTGAAGCCCGCATAGACGCTGCGGCCCAGCGTGTTGTAGCGATAGGCCGTCATATAGTGCTCGTCGAACAGGTTCTCGACCCGCGCGAACAGGCGGACCTCCTTCGAGATGGGTAGCTCGGCGCGAAGGTCGACCAGCGTGTAGGGCGCAAGCCGTGTGGTATTGGCTGCGTTATCGAAGGTCTGGCCCGACCAGCGGACGGCGACCCCGGCCGATGGCCCCGACGGTAGCGAATAGCTGACCGAGGCATTGGCACTGTTGCGCGGACGGCGCGGCAACCATTTGCCCAGGGTCGCGCCGGGTGACCTGTCCTCCGCCACGGTCCAGCTGTAATTGCCGTCGACCGAGAGCCCGCCGAGCTTCACGGCGGCGGCTGCCTCGATCCCATGGGCCTCGGCCCGGGACACGTTCTGGTAGAAGCCCGCACGGCGGTTGGTCGTGCCGGGCGCGAAGCAGAGAGGGTTGGTCGCGGTCGCGCCGCAGCTCGAAAAGATGATCTGGTTGGTCGTTCGCCGCTCGAAATAAGTCGCCCCGATGGAAAGTGCCCCATCCAGCAGATGCTGCTCGGCGCCAGCTTCCCAGCCATGGGCCTGCTCCGGGCTCAGCGCCTGGTTCCCATATTCGGAGAAGAGCTGGTACAAAGTCGGCGCCTTGAAGCCCTCGCCATAGCTTGCGCGCAGCACGGTGCCGGTCGGCAAGGCCCAGGCGGCACCGCCAGCGAACAAGGTCCTTGCGCCGTAGCGGCTGTGATCGTCGTGACGGATACCGCCGTTGACCGTCAGGCCCGGCAGGATCTGCCCGCTAAGCTGGCCGTAGATGCCGGTGATCTCGGCAGTGCCGCGAGCCGGCGGCGGAACCGGCGTGGTCAGCGCGGCCGGCGGCGAGACGCTGCGGAAGCGCGATCGTTCATTCTCGATTCCGAACACCGCATCCCAGCCTTTGGCGATGGCGAGGCTGCCCTGATACTCGATCCGCTGGTTGCGACCCGCCGCATCGAAGGTCTGCGTCCGCGCCCGTCTCGGATCGTAATTGTCGCGGTTGGTGTCGGTATAGCCATAGCCGATACGGTTGCGTAGCCGCCCGTCGAACAGATCGACATTCAGGCCGGCATAGCCGACGAATTCCCGGTTCAGCCCATATTCCGGCGTGTCGCCGCTGGTCGAATCGAGATCGGTCCTGCCCGACGAATAATAGCCGCGAACGTCGGCGCTGATGCCGTGGGCGAGGTCGAGCACGGCGCGACCGGTGACGCTGCGGTTGGTATAGCCGTCGCGCTCAACGCCGCCAAACGCCGGCGCGATCACCGAGATGCCGTCGGTGCTGAAGGCCTGGCCGCCCACGCGCCAGGCAAGCGGCCCCGTCTTGCCACCGATGCCCGCCCGCGCGCTGACCGTCTTGCGCGATCCGGCCTCCACGTCGAAGCTGCCCTCAAGCGGCTTCTCCGGCAGCGGCGTCACGATGTTGACCACGCCGCCGATCGCCTGGCTGCCCCACAGGATCGACTGCGGCCCGCGCAGGATCTCGATTCGGCTTGCATCGCCGACCAGCAGGTTCGCGAAATTATAGCCGCCACCCGCCGACGACGGATCGTTGAGCTTCACGCCGTCGATGACCACGACGGTCTGGTCGGTCTCGGCGCCGCGAATGCGGAGCTGGGTCGCGGTTCCGTAGCCACCATTGCGCGAGAAGCTCACCCCCGGCGTGCGCAGCAGCAGGTCCGACACGGCGATGTCCTGAGACCGGTCGATCGTCGCCTTGTCGAGCACGGTGACTGACGAGGCGACCTGGTCGATCGGGGTCGGCGTGCGGGTGGCGGTGACGATGACCTCACTGGCCTTCGGATCGGCGGCGGCATCGGGTGACGGCGCTTCCTGGGCGAAGGCGGGTACGGCAACGAGAAGGCTGAGACAAAAACCGGTTTTGAACAAGATGGACTCCCAGGACATACGGGACCCGCATTCCCGGGGAACCGAGGACACGCGCCCTCGATCCCGCGAACGCGGGTCGGCTATGTCGTCACTCGGGATTTCCCCGTCCGTTCGGCGCACCCTGGCCGGACGAAAGACGACCGCGACGGGCAGGTCTCCTGGCTTGCGGGTCAATGCCGGTTCGGACCGCCTTCTCAGGACGGAATGTCCCAATGGCGTGTGGTCGATGGCTCGCCGCTCACAGTTGCAGGGGCAGCCGGGGTCTTGAACCCCGTTCCCGTTTTCATCCCCGTCTCCGGGGAACCTGTCGCGAGCGGAGCGATACGCCCGCCCCGGCCCGCAGGTCAATCGCTGCATTGCAGCGGAACGACGAGCGCGGTGTCACCCGCCGAGCCGAACCAGGCCTGGATACGATAGACCTGTTGCAACCGCGCTGGTGTCAGAACCCTGGCGGGCACATCGTCGGCAACGAGCCGCCCACGATCGAGCAGCAGGAGCCGGTCGCAATAGCGCATCGCCATGCCCAGATCGTGCAGCACGGCAAGGACCAGCGTACCACGCCGCGCTTCCGCGCGGAGCAGTTCCATGACCTCGAGCTGATGGGCCGGATCGAGCGATGCCAGCGGCTCGTCGACGACCAGCACCGGTGCCTCCACCGCCAGCGCGCGGGCAAGCAGCACGCGGGCGCGCTCGCCGCCGGACAGCTCGGTCGCGGTCCTGCCGGAAAGCTGCGCGACATCGGCCGTCGCCATGGCGCGATCCACCGAATCGCGATCGGCCGCTGACAGTGTCGAGAAGGGCGCGAGATGCGGCAGCCGGCCGAGCGCCACCAACCGCTCGACCGTCAGCGGCCAGTGAAGCGTCTGTCCCTGGGGGAGGTAGGCGATGCGGCGGGCGACATCGGCGCGCCGAATCGACGGGAGCGGAACATCGTCAAGCTCGATCGTCCCGGTCGACGGGATCAGGCCGAGAAGCGCCCTGACCAGGCTGGACTTTCCGGCGCCGTTGGGTCCGACGATACCGACCAGCGCGCCACCGGCGAGGCTGGTCGACACGTCGTCGACCACGACCTGTCCGCCAAGGCGTGCCGACAGAGTGCGTGCGGTGATCGTCACCATATCCGGCGCTCCCGCAGCAGATGCACGATGAACACCGGTACGCCGAGGAATGCCGTGACGACGCCGAGGCGCAATTCAGTGCTGGTCGGCAGCAGCCTGACCGCGACATCAGCCAGCGTCAGCAACGCAGCGCCTGCCAGTGCCGACGGCAGGAGGATCGCCGACGGGCTGCGATCAGTGAAAGGCCGGATGAGATGCGGCACGATGAGCCCGACAAAGCCGATCGCGCCGGACACGGCGACGGCGCCGCCAACGCCGATCGCGACCCCGATCAGCAGGCGCAACCTCGTCCGTTTCAGGTCGACGCCGAGTGCGGTCGCTCCATCTTCTCCCAAGGTCAGAGCGTCGAGCGCCCGCCCGTCCCAGGCAAGCAGGACCATCCCCGTCACGATGCAAGGGAGCGCGAGCCAGACATGGCGGAACGAACGATCCTCAAGCGAGCCGAGCAGCCAGGTCGCGATCTCCGTCGCGGCGAAGGGATTGGCGGAGAGATTGAGCGCGAGGCTGATCCCGGCCCCGGCCAGCGTCGCGACGGCGATGCCGGCGAGGATCAGCGTCAAAGGGCTTTCGGCGCGGCCGGCCAGCAGGAACAACAGGCCGAGCGCAGCAAGCGCGCCCAGGATCGCCAGAACCGGCAGCATCGCCGGATTCAATTCGGCCAGCCCGAAATACAGGGCGATGACCGCCCCGAGCGCTGCCCCGTTCGAGGCGCCGAGTACGGACGGCTCGGCAAGCGGGTTGCGCAGATATCCCTGCAGCGCGGCGCCAGCGAGCCCGAGCATTCCCCCGACGGCGAGGCCGAGCACCACACGCGGCAGCCGAAGCTGGAACAGGATGTCGCGGATCAGCGGATCGCCCCGGCCAAGCACCGCATCGGCCATCGCGCCCGCACCGATACGGGCCGGCCCGACCGACAGCGACGCTATTCCCGCCAGGATCGCCGCCAGCAGCAACACGGCCACGAGCGGGGTCCTCGCGCCGGCTACACGCATGAAGGCTGACCGCCGGAACGGGCGGCATCGGATGTCGTCACGGCAGACCTCGTCAAGATCGGTCCGGCCCGTCACGATTGTGTCCCGGGCGCGTTACGGGCATCCCTAGCCACGCCGATCTTCAATAGAAAGCGACAAGCGTCCCTTGCGTACCATTCGTGCCTTCCTCGCCCTCGTCGCGCTCGGGCTTCTCGCGGCCAGCCTGCCTGCAGCGCCCCCCGCCGCGGCGCCGAAGCGGATCGTGTCGCTCAACCTGTGCGCCGACCAATATCTGATCGCCCTCGCTGATCCGGGCCAGATCGCAGGCCTGTCGCAATTCGCCCGCGACCCGGCCCTGTCCTATTATGCCGACCGAGCCCGGTCCTTCCCCACCGCCTCGCGCAGCGCCGAGCGAATCCTGCTGCTCAAGCCCGACCTCGTGGTCGGCGCCCCGTTCCGGCAGCGCGAGGCGCTTGTCTCGCTCAAGGCGCGCGGCGTGCCGATGGTCGACCTGCCCAGGAAGGACGATCTCGCGGGCATCGAGGAAACGATCACCCTGATGGCGGAAAAGGTCGGCCATCCGGAACGGGGCCGGGCGCTGATCGCGTCGATCCGTGCGCGGATCGCCGGGATCGGGCCCGCCCCCGGCAAGGGCCGGGTCGCCGCCTATTACCAGCGGCAGGGCTTCCTCACCGGGACCGGAACCCTGGTCGATGACATGATGACCCGGCTCGGGCTGGTCAACCTGGCGCGCCGGCTCGACCTGCCGCCGCTGTCGCGGCTGTCGATCGAGCAGATGGCGATCGCCCATCCGGATTTCCTGGTCCTCGAAAGCGCGACGGCGCAGGTCACCGACCGGGGCACCGAGATGCTCCACCATCCCTTGCTCGAACGGACGATCGCACCGGCGCATCGCCTCTATATTCCGCAAGCGCTGACCGTCTGTGGCGGCCCGAGCTATCCGGCCGCGCTTGAACTACTGGCGGCTCGGCTGCGCAACGCCGACAGGACCGAGCGGTCGGGGATCGCGGCACACTGAGGTCGGGCGGCGACCGAGCCCCTATCGCTCGACGACATGCCCGCGCCAGTCGCCGCGATCCTGCCAGCCGCGTCGCTCCAGTTCGGGGACGGCGGAGGGCGCGTCTGGAAAGCCAAGGCAGAGGATGGCAACGAAGCTCCATCCGGCGGGCACGTCGAGCAGCGCCGCCACGGCATCCGGATCGACGATCGATACCCAGCCGAGGCCGACGCCACGAGCCCGCGCCGCCAGCCACAGGGTCTGGATCGCCATCACCGTCGAATAGAGCAATGCCTCGGGCATAGTGGCGATGCCGAGGCCATGCCCGGCATCGGGCGCTGATTCGGAAAAAACACCGAGGATCTCGGGCGCCTCGCGCAGGCCATGGAGCTTCAGCGCGAGATAGGCCGCGCGGCGCTCCTCCTCATAGCCGGCGGCAGTCCTTGCAACCTCGGCATCGGCATGATCGGCCAGCGAGGCGCGGAGCCCCGGCGACAGCACCCGGACGAACCGCCAGGGCTGGGAATTGCCGACCGAAGGCGAGAGCTGGGCAAGCGACAGCAGCGTGTCCATCATGCCCTCCGGCAGTGGATCGCGCCGGAAATGACGGACATCGCGCCGCCAGGCGAGCAGCGTGTCGAGCTGCCCGACAAAGGCGGGATCGAACCGGCCGGGAGGCGACGTCGTCAGAACTCGATGCCCGGTTGCGCCTTCACGCCCTGCTCCCGGAACGGGTGCTTCACGAGCGTCATCTCGGTCACCAGGTCGGCTGCCTCGACCAGGCGCTCGGGCGCGTTGCGGCCGGTGACGATGACATGAGTCATCTCCGGCTTCGCTGCGAGCACCGCGAGCACCTCGTCCAGCGGCAGATAATCGTAGCGCAGGACGATGTTGAGCTCGTCGGCCAGCACCATGCCGTAGGACGGATCCTCGATCATGCGCTTCACCTCGTCCCATGCCTTGCGGGCAGAGGCGATGTCCTGGGTGCGGTCCTGCGTGTCCCAGGTGAAGCCGTCGCCCATCGGCTTGAATTCGACCTGGTCGGGAAAGGCGTCGAA
Source organism: Sphingomonas sp. QA11 (assembly GCF_028473665.1). Lineage (GTDB taxonomy): Bacteria > Pseudomonadota > Alphaproteobacteria > Sphingomonadales > Sphingomonadaceae > Sphingomonas > Sphingomonas phytovorans. The sequence continues at coordinate 3,446,652 of NZ_CP098774.1, forward strand.
CACGGTCTTCTCGCCCGTCGTCATGGCGCCCTTGACGAACTGGACCACGCCGACCTTCTTGCCATGCCCGATCGCGCGCACGACCATGCCGAGTGCCGCGGTGGTCTTGCCCTTGCCCTTGCCGGTATGGACGATCAGCAGGCCCTTCTCGATCGTCTTCGCGGCCACGATCTTGTCGTGCGCCGCCTGCTTCTTCTTCATCTTCTCGGCATGCCGCTCGTCAGTTCGCTCGATCATGATCGCTCCTGAAGCTCGGCGAGCAACACGCCCGCGCTGTTCGATTTCGGTTTCCATAGCCCACGTTCGAGCGCTTCGGCGAGCCGCCCCGCCGTCTCGCGCAATGCCGCCGGATTCGCCTCGGCCATGAACGCCCTGACTGCCTCGTCCTCGATGAAGGCGGCGTGGACCGCATCGAAATGATGGTTCTTGACCGCATCGGTGGTCGCGGCGAAGGCGAAGAGATAGTCGACGCTCGCGGCGATCTCGAACGCGCCCTTATAGCCGTGCCGCATCACGCCCGCGATCCATTTCGGGTTGGTGACGCGCGCGCGGACCACCCGGCCGATCTCGTCCTCGAGCGTACGGATCACCGGCCGCTCGGGGCGGCTATGGTCGTTGTGGTAGGACAAGGGTTTCCTGCCCGAGAGATGCTCGACCGCGGCGGCGATGCCGCCTTCGAACTGGTAATAGTCGTCGCTGTCGAGCAGGTCGTGCTCGCGATTGTCCTGATTCTGCACCACCGCATCAGCCTGGGCGAGGCGCGTGGAGAAAAGCGCGCGCTCGGCATCGCCCTCGACCCCCGCGCCATAAGCGTAGCTGCCCCAGGTCAGATAAACGTCGGCGAGATCGGCCCGGTCGTGCCAGAGCTTCTCGTCGATCATCGCCTGGAGCCCGGCGCCATAGGCACCCGGCTTCGAACCGAAGACGCGGGCACCGGCCCGGCGCGCCGCCGATGCGGGGTTCTCGCCCCGATCGACCAACGCCGCCGCCTCGGCACGCGCGCGGGCGGCGGCGGGATTGTCCCGCTCGTCCTCGTCGAGCGCCATCACCGCCCGCGCCGCCGAATCGAGCAGGTCGATCTGCTCCGGAAAGGCGTCGCGAAAGAAGCCCGAGACACGGAAGGTCACATCGACACGCGGGCGGCGCAGCTCCGCAAGCGTGATCATCTCGAACCCGACGACCCGGCCGGACGTCCATTCCCAGCGCGGCCTGACCCCCATCAGCGCGAGCGCCTGGGCGATGTCGTCGCCGCCGGTGCGCATATTGGCGGTGCCCCAAGCGGACAGCGCCATGGCTGCCGGATAGGTGCCCTCGCGCTGGAAATAGTCCTTCACCAGCAATTCAGCCGAGCGCTGCCCTAGATCCCAGGCGGTTGCCGTCGGGACCGATCGGGTATCGACCGAATAGAAATTGCGCCCGGTCGGCAGCACATCTGGCCGCCCGCGCGTCGGCGCGCCGGACGGCCCCGGCACGACGAAGCGCCCGTCCAGCCCCGCGAGCAGCGCCGTCTGTTCGGCAAGGCCGCAGGCATCGACGCGCCGGGAAAGATCGTCATGGATCGCGGCAAGCACCGCCGCGCTTTTCGGGCCTAGCATGCCGGCCCGATCGGGCGCCGACACCAGATCTGACGCCAGAAGCTCGAGCCGTTCGACGGTGTCGCCGATAGTCCGCCACGGATCGTCGGAAAGGGTGGCGAGCATTTGTGGCCTTGCCTGATCCCAGCGGTCGCCCATCCGGCAATCGAGCGGGTCGAAGACGAGGCCGAGATCGTCCGCCATCGCCCGCAGCAAGGATGCCTGTCCGGGTACGTCATAGCCGCGCGGCGTTCGGGCGAGCGCGACCAGCAGGTCGGTCCGCAGCCTGCCTTCGGGCGAGCGGGTGAAGATATGCAGCCCGTCGCGGATCTGCATTTCCTTGAGGTCGCAGAGATAATTGTCGAGGGCAGCGAGCGCATCGTCGGAATCACCGACCATGCCCGCATCAGCATCGAGCCCCTGCGAGCGTGCAAGATCGATAATCTCGCTGCGCAGCCGCTCGATCCGGCGCGGGTCCATGCCAGCCGCGAGATAATATTCGTCGACCAGTGCCTCAAGCTGGCGAAGCGGACCATAGCTTTCCGCGCGAGTCAGCGGCGGAGTGAGATGATCGACGATCACCGCGCCGATCCGCCGCTTGGCCTGTGTCCCCTCGCCTGGATCGTTGACGATGAACGGATAGAGTTGCGGGGTCGGCCCGGCGCAGATCTCCGGCCAGCATTCCCGCGACAGCGCGAGCGCTTTGCCCGGCAGCCATTCGAGATTACCATGCTTGCCGACATGGACGACGGCCTGCGCGCCGAAGCGGCGATCAAACCAGACATGGAAAGCGAGATAGGCGTGCGGCGGCACCAGCGCCGGATCGTGATAGGTCGCCTTGGGATCGATATTATAGCCCCGTGCCGGCTGCACGGCTACGGCGACATTGCCGAATTGGTGCACGGCGAGGCGGAAGGCGCCATCCCTGACGAACGGATCGGCGTCGGGCTGCCCCCAGCGTTCGAGCATCGCCCCGCGCGCGCCATCGGGCAGCCTGTCGAACGCGTCGCGATACTCGGCCAGCGACAGCGCCGGCGCGTCGCCGCGGCGATCCGGCGAGGCTATGTCGTTGGTCACGCCGGCCAGCATCACCGCCATCAGCGCTGCCCCATCCAGCGGGGCATTACCGACATCATAGCCGGCATCGTGGAGCGCGCCGAGGATCGCCGCAGCGCTTGCCGGCGTATCGAGACCGACGCCGTTGCCGATCCGACCATCGCGATTGGGATAGTTGGCGAGGACGAGCGCGACCCTGCGCTCGCCCGGCGCGGCGCGACGAAGCCGCGCCCAGTTGGCGGCAAGGCTGGCGACGAAGTCGACCCGATCGGGCAGGACACGCGGCACGACGATGCCGCATTCGGTCAGCGCGTCGAAACGTTCGGCCGCCTTGAAGGCGACGGCGCGGGTGAACAGCCGCCCGTCCACCTCAGGAAGCGCGACATTCATCGCGAGGTCGCGTGGCCCGAGGCCCCGTCCGCTCGCTGCCCAGTCCGCCTGCTCGACGCCGGCAAAGGCAAGCTGGAGGATCGGGCAATCGCCGCGTTCGAGGACACCACCGGTACGGTTGTCACCTAGGGTCGAGGAAGCGAAGGAGGTAGCGTTGAGGATGACATCCGGCTTTACGCCAGCGAGGACGCCGTCGAGCCATTCGATGACGAAGGGTTCGCGCAACGCCCGGACATGCGCGGCGACGACGTTCAGCCCCCTGGCAGCCAGCGCCGCGACGGTCGCGTCGACCGCGTCGAGCGTGCCCGCCGCGACCAGCGCGCGGTAGAAGATCAGCAGGGCGACCGGCCTGTCCTCCTGCCAGCCGGCCCGGACATCGGCGAGGCCAGGTCGCTCAACGCCGAGCAGATAGAGGCCGGCATCGGCGAGCGGCAGCGGATCGTCCGGTATCCCGGCGGCGCGACCGATCAGCCGGGCAGCGGTCTGCAGGAAACCAAGTGCATTGGCGACACCACCCTGGCGCAGATAGTCGCGCAGCCGTTCGAGTATCGCGACATCGAGCGTCGACGCGCTGTCCAACGCCGCATCCGCCTCGCGCCCGTCAGCGACCGCGGCGAAGGCGATGCCCCGCTCCCGCGCGACCCGGGCGATTTCGTCCACGCCATAGGGCCAGTAGCTCCGGCCGCCCAGCAGCACGACGCAGACGAACCGCGCCTGGGCGATCACCTTCTCGACATAGAGATCGACTGAATAAGGATGGAGAAGCTGGAGCAGGTTCACCAGCCTGACGCTGGGAGCCCCCTCCCCCAGCATCGCCGCCGCCCGCGCGAAGCAGGCGAGATCGCTGTCCGCCACGGTCAGGATCACGATGTCGCCCGGCGATTGATCGAGGTCGATCGCCTCGTCGCCGTTCGAAACCGTGCCCGGCGTGGCGGCAAGCAGATGCATCAGTTGGAACCGGCCCCCATGACGGTCCGGAGCCCCGCCGAGATCGATGCTTCGTCCAGACCCTTCTGGCCGATCACGACAAGCTGCGAACGGTGCGGTTCGCCATCGTTCCACGGCCGGTCGAAATAATGCTGGATGCGCGGACCGACCGCCTGGATGACGAGACGCGCCGGCTTGCCGTCGACAGCGATCATGCCTTTCACGCGCAGCACGTCATGCTCGACGATGAGACGCTCCAGCGCGGCAAGCAGCGGTTCGATGTCGCGGATTTCCGCCCCGGCGACCACGAAGCTGTCGAAATCGTCATGGTCGTGCTCGGGCTCGCCATCATGGACTGAAGGCCGCGAGTCGAGATCGTCCTCGGCAGCGGCGGTGATCCCGAGCAGGGCGCCGATATCGACCGCGCCATGATCCGCCCGAACGATCTTCACGCCCGAACGGGTGTCCTTGCGGATATCCTGCTCGACCCGGGCAAGCGTGTCGGTATCGACCAGGTCCGCCTTGTTGAGGACGACCATGTCGGCACAGGCAAGCTGATCCTCGAACAATTCTTCGAGCGGGCTGTCATGGTCGAGCGACGGATCGGCGGCACGCGCCGCCGCCAGCGCGGCTTCGTCGGTGGCGAAACGGCCGCCGGCGACCGCATCCGCGTCGATCAGCGTGATCACGCCGTCGATCGTCGCGCGGGTGCGGATATCGGGCCATTGGAACGCCTTGATCAGCGGCTTGGGCAGGGCGAGCCCCGATGTCTCGATGACGATATGCTCGGGCGGGTTCGGCCGGTCGAGCAGTGCCTGCATGGTCGGGAGGAAATCGTCAGCGACGGTGCAGCAGATACAGCCGTTCGCCAGCTCGACGATATCCTCCTCCGGGCACGCCGCATCGTTGCAGCCGCGCACGAGATCGCGATCGACGCCGATATCCCCGAATTCGTTGATGATCAGCGCGAGCCGCTTGCCGCCCGCATTCTGGAGAAGATGACGGATCAGCGTCGTCTTTCCTGCACCCAGGAAGCCGGTGACGACGGTCGTCGGTATCTTGCTCAAACTTCTTCTCCTTCTTCGATCTCAACTGGGGCGCGGTCATGCATCGCGCGCCAGGGTTTCACGCGCGCGTCACCAGCCGCCGCCAGACGGCGCAGCACGATCCGCGCCTTGGTCCGGCCCCGCCGGCTGTCAGGCCAGGATGTGGTCTCGGGCGAGCCACGGTCGACCGCCGCCGCTAGGTCAGTAGCGACCCGGACGTCCTCCGCCAGCCCAAAACGATCGAGCAGCGGCGCGAACGCCCGGTCGAGCGCCGGATCGAATGGATGGCGTTCGCCCGTCATGGTCCGCCAAGGCGATCGCGGATGCGCCGACAGCACCGATTGCCAGCCATCGGGAATCGGTACGTTCGCCGAATGGGTTCGATCCTTGGCGATCAGCTTGGGGAGAAGATGGGTATGCGGCCCCGCAGGCGACTTGCCGTCGGCGGGCGGGATAGGCTGGAACACCTCGATCCGCCCCGCCGGCGACAGCAGCACACGGTGCGGCTGCGCCCTCAGCACCGCGGGCATGATGCCGGGAACCGAGAGAAGCGCCTGGCCGACCGCAGCGCGCAAGGCATGGACCAGGTCCGGGTCACCGGTCCGCGCGCACATATGCACGCAGCCGGCACCCACGCCGAGGTCGAACAGGATCGATGCGCGGTCTTCGATCCGGATCGCCGAATCATCGGGTCCCAGCTCAACAACGACCGTGCCCGGAGTCCCGGGTCGTGGCAGGCAGAATGCCAGGGCATGCCCCCAGCTCTCGCCGTCGGCCGACAGGCTGTCCCAGGCGAGGCCGGTGAGGTCCGGGATCGCGACGACGCGGATCGCACCGCGCGCGGTGACGATCTCTACCCGGCCGGGCTCGCGCCGCATCCGCGCTTCCTCGTCGGCATCACGGACAAATTCGCCGATCGCCCCGAAACTGCCGATGCTCCAGCCATAATCGGGATCGGCCAGAAGATCGGCGACAAGCTCAAACGGGGCGTGCTCCATGCCGGCCTTTCGTCAGTCGAGGAATCGGATTGATGCGCCATCGTCGTCGCGACGGATGCTGACGCGGACGTCGTAAAGGCGGCCGAGCATATCCTCGGTCATCACGTCGGCGACCGGGCCCACGCCAAGCAACCTGCCGTCGCGAACCGCGACCACGTCATCCGCGAAACGCAGCGCCAGATCGAGGTCATGAATTGCCATGACAACGGTTCGCCCGACATCTGCCCGCGCGCGCAACCGCCGCGCCGCGTCGATCGCGTGGCGGGGGTCGAGGCCGGCGGTCGGCTCATCGACAATGAGCAATTCGGGATCTCCGACGATCGCGCGCGCAAGATTGACCCGGGCCAGTTCGCCGCCCGACAATCCCGTCGCCTGGCGGTCGCGCAGCGCCGACAGGTCGCATTCCTCGATCGCGCGATCGATTGCCGGAAGCAGCGCGTGCGGCAGGCCGCCGAACGCCGGGAGCTGCGGCATCAGGCCAAGCGCGACGACACGCTCGACGCTGATCGGCCAATCGACCGACGCACGCTGTGGCAGATAGGCGCGGCGCCGCGCCAGCCCCTGCCGCCCGATCGACGTCAGGTCAGCGTCGCCGAGCCGCAACACACCCGAGACAGGTACCAGCAGCCCGGCCGCGGTTTCGAGCAGGGTGCTCTTGCCGGCGCCGTTCGGGCCGATCACCGCGGTCAGGCGCGCCGCCGCGAAGGTGACATTAATATCGTCGAGCACGACGCGTTCGCCGCGCTTTACCGTGACGCCTTTCAGGAACAGTCCGCTCATGCCGTGCGCTTCCGGACGTGGAGAACGAGCCAGAGGAAGAAGGGCGAGCCGACCACGCTGATGAACACGCCGAGATTGATCGGCGGGCCAAAGCGGATCACCCGGGTCGCGATATCGGCCGTTACCACCAGAATCGCGCCGGCAATCGCGGCAGGAACGAGCGTGGCGCCGGGCCGGTGGCCGACCAGCGGGCGGATCACATGCGGCGCGACCAGCCCGACAAAGGCGATCGCCCCGGAAACCGCCGTCGCGCCGCCGACGCCCAGCGCCGTGCCGACCAGCGCGAGCATGCGGATACGCCCGACATCGACGCCAAGGCTTTCAGCCTGCACCTCGCCGAGCGCCAGCGCATCGAGCCCCCGCGCGGTGAACATCAGCAGGACGGCGCCGGCCAGGATGAACGGCGCTGCGATCTGGACATGGTCCCAGCTTCGATCGGCGAGCGACCCCATCAGCCAGGTCATGATCTCATAGGCGGCATAGGGATTGGGAGCGAGATTGAGCGCGAGGACGACGCCGGCAAAGGCAATGCCCGATATCGCCGATCCCGCCAGGATCAGCGAGAGCGTGCCGCCGCCGCGCGACAGCATCAGGGCAAGGCTCGTCGTGACCAGCGCGCCGACCAGCGCGAAGACCGGCGTGGCGAGGATATAGGTCGCCGAGAAGCCGAAATAGATCGCGATCACCGCACCGAACGCCGCGCCGCCCGATACCCCGAGCAGCCCCGGTTCGGCCAGCGGATTGCGCAGCAGCCCCTGGAGCACCGCCCCCGACAGGCCGAGGATCGCGCCGATGAGGATGGCGATGACGAGGCGCGGCAGGCGGATTTCGGTGACCAGCATCGCCGTGAGGTTTGAGTGGGGATCGCCGAGGCCCGCGATCACTGCCTGCGGGCTCAGCCAGATCGTGCCGGCGAACAGCGACGCCGCCGAGATGATGGCCAGCAGGGTGAGCAGGCCGGGAACGAGCCAGCGAGTCATTGAGCGCGACCAGCGAACGGCAAGGGCGCGCGCGCCGCGGCGGCCGCACGGCGCATCTGGTCACGCAGGGCGACCGCAGCATCGGCGATTTGCGGCGTGCCGCAGGCATAATAGGCCTGGGGCATGGTCAGCATCCGGTCCTTTCCCCAATAACGCCGGACGACACGATGCTGTTCGACAAGATCGCCAAGGCTCGGCTCATGCGCGTAGGGCGACCCTTGCACCAGCAGCGCCGGCGCTGTCTTCAGCAGCACTTCGGCATCGGGCTTGCCATAGGAGGTGGCCGGCGGCTCGTTCGCGATATTCCGGGCGCCGGCCGCTTCGAGGATCGCATCCTGCAGCGTGCCTTTGGCGGCGCTGAACCCAATGCGGTCCCACGAGGCGATACGAAGCTTCGGCGCAGGATCGCGCGCCAGTTCCGCAAGAGTGCGATCCATCCGCGCGATCATCGCCTCGCCCCGCGCCTTCTCGCCTACCGCCGCCGCGATCTGGCGCGTGAGCGCGCGGACATCGTCGAAACTGCTGGCGAAGCCGGCCTCGATCATCGGATAGTGAAGCCGCTTGAGCATCCCGCGGGTGGCCGGCGTCGTGAAGCTGCCGGCGATCACCAGATCCGGCCTTTGCTCGATCACGTCTTCCGCCAGCCCGTAGTTGACGCCGACCTTTTGCGCCTGCGCCGCCATCAGCGACGACCCGGGATCGCGCGCCAGCCAGGTCACCGACGCGATCCGCTCGGGCGGCAGCAGCGCAAGCACGAGCTGGTCGGTGCACAGGTTCATCGACATCACCCGCATCGGCCTTGCCGTGGGTGCCGGAATCGCCCGGTCCGCCGCGCCGCACCCGGTGAGGCACAGCGCGACGGCCAGCGATCCGGCCAGCAGCCGGGGCGCTGCCGCCCGTCTCATCAGAAGCGGACCTTCACCCCGCCATAGGCGGCGCGGCCCGGCGTGGCGAAGCTGAACACTTCCTCATAATCCTCATCGAACAGGTTCTCGACCCGGCCATAGACCGAGATCTTGTCGGTCACCTTGTACTCGGCATTGAGGTTCACCAGAACATATTCCTGAAGCGACACGGTCACCGGAATATAGCTTGGGTTGGTATAGGCGACGTCCGTCTGGCGACCATTGTAGCGAACCGTCAACGTGCCCGAGAAGCGCTTGTCGGCGCTGAACACGGTCGTGTTCAGGCTGGCGATATGGTTCGGCCGGCGCACCTCGACCGCGCCATTCTCCCGCGCGTGGAGATAGGTATAGGCCAGGTCGAACCGCAGCTGCGGGATCGGCGTGGCGGACGCGAACACCTCAACGCCGTGCTGGCGCGACAAGGTCGTCCGGTTGCCGGGCGTCGCGATGTACAGCGGGGCCGGATAGGTCGTGTAGATCTCGTCTTCGAGCTTGCTGTCGAAATAGGTGGCACCGATCGTCGCGTGATTCCCCGCGAAATCCTGCTCGATGCCGGCTTCCCAGCCCTTGGATTTTTCAGGCTTCAGGTTCGGGTTGCCGATATATTTGCCGTCGGAATAGCCATAGAGCTCATAATAGCCCGGGTTCTTGACGCCGGTGCCATAGGCGCCGCGGATTCGGGTCCCGGTATCGAACCGGTAGCTGCCCTGCGCCCGCCATGTCGTCACATCGGCGAAGCGCGTGTTCAGATCGCGACGGATCGAGGCCCCCAGCGACAGCCTGTTGTCGACGAGCAGGTCATATTCGCCGACCAGCCCGACATTGTCGGTGTGCCGCTTGCCCTGGAAGACGAACTTCGACGGCGTCGTGTTCTCGAATTCCTCACGCTCGACATCGACCGCGCCCGTTACGCGACTCTGGAAGGTGTCGGTGCCGAAGCGGAAGGTCGATTCGAACGAGCCCTTGTAGCGGCGCCCCTTGTCACCGTAGTCGAACCCGGCGCTGGTATAGCCCTTGCGGGTCGTGTCGGCGAACTGGCCGGACAGGGCATTGGTCCAGCGGCCGTCCGCCAGCGAAAGCTCGGCGCGGACCAGACCGTAAAAGGCGGTGTTGGTAAGCCGCACGCCCGGGCTGTCGACCGTATAGCCGAACAAAGGGCTGGCCGTGCTGCTCTCGCTGTTGTTCGACAGAGCATCGGTGTAGCTGTAGCGGCCCACCCCGGTCAGCTTGAAGATCGACGAGGGCGACCAGGTGAGCTTGGCGCTGGCGCCAATGCTGGTCGAACCGATGTCGCGCGTCCCGTTGCGCGCGGTCGGCGTGCCGTCGGTACGATAGAGCGAGCTCGACACCGCATAGTCGAGATCGCCGGTGACGCCGGCGATGCGCGCACCGCCCGATGCCGTCCCGAACGAGCCGCCTTCGGCGCGGAGCTTGATGCCGGGCGCCTCGGCACCGGTCAGGGTGATGTACTGGATCACGCCGCCGATCGCATCGGAGCCGTAGAGCGACGATTGCTGGCCCCGCAGCACCTCGATCTTGGCATCCTCGTCGGCGATCAGCGTGCCGAAATCATATTCGCCATAATAGGGATCGGAAGCCTTGATGCCGTCGATCAGCACCAGCACGTGATTACCCTCGGTGCCGCGAATGCGAATCTGGGTCACGCCGCCGATCGCGCCCGTGCGGTTGACCGCGATTCCGGGGACGTCGCGCAGCACGTCCGACACGATCCGCGTCTGGCGCTCCTGCAGCGCGGCATCGTTGATGATGGTAACCGAGGCGCCGAGATTCTTGACGGCGACGCCGTCGCCCGAGCGCGATGCGGTGACGACGATATCGTCGCCCTTGTCGTCGGTGGTCGGCTGGGTCGGATTGCTTTGCGCGAGCGCTGGCATCGCGGCGATCAGCGCAACGGTGGAAACGAAAATTCTGGTCAACATGGCAGTACCCCCTGGCGTCGAGCGACGGCACGGCGGGGCAAGCCGACCTTTCACGGACGACCGGCGCGGGACGACGGGCGGACGCCAATCAGCGCCCATGCATCACGCACCTCGCGGCCCCAGCCGCATGGTTCGTCGCTCAGACGGAGTACCGTGCCGTGACCATCCCCTGGACCAAGGCAAGAGCGACCAGAGCGCCGGCAGGTCTCCTGGCTCGCGGGTCACAGCTTGATGCACACCTTCCCAGGCCCCGCATGACTTAGCGTCCGGCCCAGTGGCTGTTCCTCGGGCGATCACCCAGGAACCAGTGCATCGCGCTCACCGCTTACAGTTGCAGGGACAGCCGCGGATTTGGATGGCCCCGGCTTTCACCGGATTCATCCGCACCGCATTCCCGAATTAAGCCCCTAATCGGGGCACCGGCGCGATCATGAACGATCCGGCATGACCCGATCGTTCGCGGCCCCCTTAGATCAGGTGGCAGCGCTCGCCAATGGGCTATTTGCCGGCATCACCAAGATGCCGGACCGAAAGACCGCGCGCGAAAAAGATACCTCGCACGAACGGCAGCGTCGGGATGGCCCCGATTAAGTGGATTTCAACTCGCGAACGTTATTCGGCAGCACGTGCGGCACTATAATCTTCTTTTAAAAAGGGCCTCCGTTCCCTTGACGGGCCGTGGCGAACTGGGGGTGCTTGCATCGATCCTTGCCTTGGCCGTGCTTGCCCGACTGGTCGCCATGCATGTGTTGCACGAACCGATCGTAAGCGACGCCGCCGCCTATCTCGAAATGGCGCGAACGCTGGCAGGGCCGGGGCCGATGCGCGACACCTATGGCAATGCCGCCTTTTACAGCCCCGGCTATCCGTTCGTGCTTGCCGGGGCATATGCGCTCGGCGTGACGGGGCTGGCCGCGGCGCAGGCGATCAATCTCTTCCTCGGCCTGATCTCTACCCTGCTGATGTATCTGGTAACCCGGCGGGCCAGCGGCCGGCCGTTCGCGGCCCTTGTCGCGGCGACTGCCTATGCGGTGCTGATCCCGGCGGTTGCCGGCACCGCATTCGTCCAGCGCGAGAATCTTTCGGTGCCGCTCCTCCTGCTGTTCATTCTTTGCGTGATCGAACTGGCGCGGACTCGCCGGCCCAATAGCGTCGCCGCGATCACGGGAATGGTCTACGGCGCCGGGTTGCTGGCGGGCGCCTCGATCATCCTTACCGTCGCTGCGGCGATCGTCGCGATGCTCTGGCGCAAGTCCGATTTGCGCGCAGCGGCGACAGCGGCAGCCACCTTCGTCGCCGGCGCCGCGCTGGTGGTCACGCCGTGGCTTGCCCATGTCGATCATGAGCTCGGCCGGCCGGTGCTGACGACCAATGGACCATTCAACCTCTATGTCGGTAACAATCCCGCGGCGGACGGCCGGTTCGTCAGCCTGCGCGACACCCCGATCGGCGCGGCATGGCACGGGCTGCGCGCCCAGGAAGGCGAACTGGGCGCGACCGACCAGCTGGGGCGGCTCGCGGTCGCCCATATCCGCGCGCACCCGGTCGAAACCGTCGCCCTCTCGCTCAAGAAGCTTGTACTCTTCTGGCTGCCCGACCTGCCCGACAATGCCGATACCGATCATGGCGCAGCGATCAACGCGCTGCGCTGGCTCGATGTCGTCCAGTATCTCCTGCTGGCCGGGCTCGGCCTCGTCGCGATCCTGCGCTGGCGGACGCGCTCGCAGGGCGAACGGCTGGTCATCATCACCCTTGGCGCCTTCTGGGCGATCCATGCCGTAGCCTATGTGATGCCGCGCTACCGCCTGCCGGCTCTCCCGCTGCTGGCGGTGCTCGCGGCGGGCGTCATCACGCCGCACTCGCGACGCCCGGCCGAACCCCGGCCGTTGGCGGCGGAGGCATGAACGCCCCGGTCCCGCGTCCGCTCTATGTCGATCTCGACCGCACGCTCGTCGCGGGCGACGTGTCGCTCGAAAGCTTTCTTCGTTTCGCCCGAAGCGGCATCGTGCCCGCGCTCCTGCTGTGCCTGTGGCTGCTGCGCGGACGCGCCTTCGCCAAGACGATGGTCGCGCGACGGGTCGCGTTCGATCCGGCTGCGCTTCCCTACCGGCCCGAAGTGGTCGACCTGATCAGGGTCGCCCGCGCGGAAGGACGGCGCGTCATCCTGGCGAGCGGATCGCACCGCCATCATGTCGGGCGCGTCGCGCGGCATCTCGGCCTGTTCCATGCCGTGGCGGGAACGACCCACCGGCGCAACCTGACCGGCCATGCGAAGCTGGAATGGATCAGCGGCGACGCCTGCGGCGCGTTCGACTATATCGGCGATAGCCGCGCCGATCGCCCGATCTGGAAGGCATCGCGAACCGCGCTGACGGTCGGCCACCATCCCGGCGGCGGCAATGTCCATCGAGTCGCTCATGCCGGCCAGTCGCCATGGCGCGCGACGGTGCGGGCATTGCGACCCCATCAATGGGCAAAGAATGCGCTGATCGGCGTACCGCTCGCCACCGCCGGGCTCTGGGGCGACCCTGCCCTGCTTTCCCGGACGGCCCTCGCATTCATCCTGTTCTCGCTGGCGGCGTCGGGTGTCTATCTTCTCAACGACCTGCTCGATATCGACGCGGACCGCGCGCATCACACAAAGCATCGCCGCCCGATCGCCTCGGGCGCGCTGTCCATTCCCCGGGCGATCGCGATTGCCACAGTGTTGCTGGCGGTCCCGCCGCTGGTCGCGTGGCAGACCCTCGGCCCCGGTTTCGCGATCGTCCAGGTCGGCTATCTCGCGCTGACGACCGCCTATTCGATGAGGTTGAAGCAGGTCATGGCGCTCGATGCGATCGTCCTTGCCTGCCTCTACACGCTGCGCATCTTCGCCGGTGCGATCGCGATCGCGGTTCCCGTCAGTTCGTGGCTGCTGACCTTTGCGATCTTCTTCTTCCTCAGCCTCGCCTATCTGAAGCGATACACCGAACTGGCCGGCGCCGTGTCTCCGGACCGCCTGCTCAGCGGACGCGGCTATGTAGGGGCCGACATCGAGATCGTGATGGTCAGCGGGGTGGCGGCCGGCATGGTCTCCATCCTCGTACTCGCCCTCTTCATCAACGGATCCGCGCCGGAATATGCCAACGGCACTCCAGAGCTGCTGTGGGGCCTATGCCTCATCCTCCTCTATTGGCAGAGCCGCGTCTGGATGATGGCCCGTCGCGGCCAGGTCTCGGGCGACCCGATCGCGTTTGCGATCACCGACCCGCGTAGCCTGGTGCTGGGCGGGCTTGCGGCGGCAATCGTGGTCCTCGCCCAGCGGGTGCATCTGGCCATCTGACGCTATCGGCGGCGGCCAACGCCGCCATCAGCTTACGCGGCCTGGAACTGTAGCCGGTGCCTTCGTGCCTTGAACATCGCCTGTATTTTCAGGTCGACCCCATGGGCACCCCATCCGCATGCGAAAAGAGCGATCACGAACACCGCACCCACCACGGGCGGGTCGATGTGCGTCTTCCGGATGATGAAAATGCACATCGCGATCAGCGGAGCGTGGATCGCATAGATCGGGAACGACATGGCACCCAGCCATCTGAAGACGGGCAAGAGCGAGGATGTCGGCTCTACGCGCGAACCGAAAAAGATGAGCAACGGCGAAGCGGCAATCACTATTAGCAGATCATAAAATGGGCGAAATGCCACGGCAGGATCGTAGAAGAGCATTGCGAATACGGCAATCAGCGCGGCGACAGACCAGATGGTTCGCACCGGCGCGGCACGAGATCGAATTCTGTACAGTATAATTCCGAGTGTGAAGGAGAACATCGTCCGGGCCACGCCGGCGGGAAGCGATTCCCAGCGCGGTCCAAGATTGGCGCCCCCAAGAGTGAGGACGAAGTATCCGAAAGCGGTGCCCGCAAGCAGCGCCACGAGCACGTAAGCCCATGGCCTGAAAAATCTGGCGACTGCGGCCCACGCAACATTGACCCAAAATTCGTACACCAACGACCAGGCCGGGTAATTCAGCGGCGAGAACGTTCCTACGCCGGTGCCGATCGATGGAAGGAACAGCAGCGCCGACAAGACGCCGGCCGGTATACGCCACATCGCAATTGCGTTGGGACTGCCGGTCAGCGATTGCCCGATCATCTGGATCGTCCCCAGCGCGAGACCCAGAACATACAGCGGATAGAAACGGACGAGACGTCGAAGGACAAAGTCGCCGGTGGTGAGCGCACCGGTTTCGAGCTTCGCGCCATTGGACGCCGCCAAAACGAAACCGCTGAGAACGAAGAAGATATCAACGGCGAGATGGCCACTCATCGCCTGCCGGGGCCAAAAATTCGCGAAGGTGTGGAAAATGACCACAGAGATGGCGGCCGCCCCTCTTATGCCGTTCAGGGTTTCATATTCCCGCTTGCCTTCCATCGTCGCCCCCATTGCGGTGTAAGCCATCAGGATGTTTCCGTCGGTGCGCCGCACCGCTCAAGGGAAGCCGCGCAGGAAGGATGATGAGGCAAGCGGGACCGAAGACGGTGGTCATTGGCCGACACCGTCGCGCAGGAATGGCATTTCCCGACCATTTCCATGATCCATATACAAAAAGCGCCGGCAAAACCGGCGCTTATGTGTTGGTGGACAGGGCTGGATTCGAACCAGCGTACGGGAAACCCGGGCAGATTTACAGTCTGCTGCCTTTAACCACTCGGCCACCTGTCCACTGGGCCGCTCAAAAGCGAGGCGGTCCCATGCCGACCGAACGCCATGCTGTCAACGCCTGACGAGCCCTTGCGCGGGAAGGCAGTGGCGAATAGGCCTCGTAATAATCTTTCAATGCCTCTCCGGGGATTCCGATGCGTCGTTCGCTGCTGCTCGCCACCGCGCTGCTCTCCCTTTCCGCGCCTGCCCTTTCGCAGGTTGTCGATCGCAACCAGGTCAACCGCATCATCGACGAGGGCACGACGCGCAGCCAGGTGATGCTGACCGCGCAGCATCTTTCAGATGTGATCGGCGCCCGACTCACCAATTCGCCGTCGATGCGACAGGCGGAAAACTGGACCCAGGCGAAGTTCACCGAATGGGGCCTGAAGAATGTCCACAAGGAAGGATATGATTTCGGCCGCGGCTGGTGGATCAACAGCTCGAGCGTGCGCATGGTCACGCCGCGCCCGATCGTGCTGACCGCGATCCCGATCGCCTGGACGCCTTCGACCAACGGCACGATCAGCGCGCCCGTCTTCGTCGCGCCAATGTCGAAGGAGCGGGATTTCGACAAATGGCGCGGCAAGCTGAAGGGCAAGATCGTGATGATCACCCAGCCGGGCACCGGTAGCGAACCCAGCGAGCCGGCGTTCAAACGCTATACCAGCGAGGAACTGGCCAAGCTCGACCAGTATCAGCAGCCGACCTATGATCCCGAGGCAACGGATCGCCGCCTGAAGCGGATGGATTACGCCAAGAAGCTCGATGCCTTCCTGAAGGCCGAGGGCGCCGTCGCCTATGCGACCATGTCGCGGCTCGACTACAAGCTGGTGCATGGCGAGGGCTATCTGTTCGGCGTCGGCGAGACCCAGGCGATGCCGGGCGTCGAGATCGCGGCCGAGGATTACCGCCGGCTCGCCCGCCTCGCCAAGGCAGGCACCGCGCCGACGGTCGAGATCAACAACGACGTGCGCTTCGACGACAGCGACGCCAAGGCCTATAATATCTTCGCCGAGATTCCCGGCACCGATCCAAAGGCAGGCTATGTGATGGCCGGCGCGCATCTCGACAGCTGGGTTGCGGGTGATGGTGCCGCGGACAACGGCGCCGGAACCGCGATGATCATGGAAGCAGCGCGTATCCTGTCGGCGAACGGCATCCGGCCGAAACGCACGATCCGCTTCGCGCTCTGGTCCGGCGAGGAGCAGGGTCTGCTCGGCAGCCTCGCTTATGTCGAAAGCCATCTCGCGACGCGCGGCAAGCCCGGCGACCCGGTCCTGACCGGCGTCGCCCGTTACTATGGCTGGCAGAGCCGCTGGCCGATCACAGCCAGGCCCGGCTGGGGCGATCTCGCCGCCTATTTCAACCTCGACAATGGGGCGGGCAGGATTCGCGGCATTTATGTCGAGAACAACCAGGCAGTCGCGCCGATCTTCCGCGACTGGCTCGCGCCGTTTTCCGGCATGGGTGCGAAGGACGTGGTGATCCGCAAGACGGGCGGCACCGACCATGTCTTCATGCAGGCGGTCGGCGTGCCCGGATTCCAGTTCATCCAGGATCCGCTCGACTATGGCAGCCGAGTGCACCACACCAGCATCGACACCTTCGACCATCTGAAGGGCGACGACATGCGCCAGGGATCGATCATCCTCGCCTCGTTCCTCGCCAACGCGGCCAATGCCGACAAGGCATTGCCTCGCCCCCCGATGCCGACCGAGCCGGTCGTCACCGATCCCTTCGCTTACACCGTGGACGACGACTAATGGCCCGCAAAGGACACCGCCCTTCCCAGGCACCTGTAGGCCGCCCCCGTTTCTGGGGACGGCACGCCGTGACGGCCGCGCTGGCCAATCCCGAGCGTACCGTGCGTAAGCTGTGGGCGACACGCGAGGCGCTGGCCTCGCTCGACATCCCTCCGGTGATCCCGATCGTCTTTGCCGATGTCGCCGATCTTGCGCGGCTGGTCCCCGGCGACGCGCCGCACCAGGGACTGGTGGCGGAGGTCGATCCGCTCGAGGACATCTGGCTGGGCGATCTGCTTCAACAGGGTGCTGACGACAGGCGTCCGCTGATCGTGCTCGACCAGGTGACCGATCCGCACAATGTCGGCGCCATCCTGCGGTCGGCGGCGGCGTTCGACGCGCTCGGCATCATCACCCCGGACCGCCATTCGCCGCCCGAATCAGGGACGATCGCCCGTTCCGCCTCGGGCGCGCTCGAGATCGTCCCCTGGGTGCGCGTGGTGAACCTCGCCCGCGCTCTGGAGGAGATCGCCGAGGCAGGCTTCTGGCGTGTCGGCCTTACCGGGGAAGCGACGCAGACACTCGCCGAAGCGATGGGCGAGACCCGCGTCGCGCTGGTGCTCGGCGCCGAGGGCGAAGGCATGCGGCAGAATACCGCGGCGCACTGCGACGAGCTTGCGCGCCTGCCGATCTCGCCTAAAGTGGAAAGCCTGAACGTGTCCAATGCGGCAGCAATCGCCCTTTACGCGGTGACGACACGGGGCTGACCACGGCGGACCAGACAAAGGCAAGACCATGGCGGCACGATTTTCGCGGCTGATCCTCACGCTGCTGCTGCCGTTCGCGCTGGCGAGCTGCGTGCTCACGCCAAGCAAGTTCGTCTCGACCCTGCGCATCGATGCCGACCGGCATTTCACCTTCACTTATGTGGGGGAAGTGCTCGCGCTCGATATCGGCGACGACATGATGAAGGGCATGGGCGACAATTCGCCGGATACGCCGGCCGATCCCGCCGCCGGGGATGGCACGGCGACGCTGCAGAAACTCGCCTTCCAGGACAAGCCGGATGCCGCCAGCCCGGACAGTGACGGCAAGGACGACGCCAAGACCAAGGCCGCCAAGAAGGCCGCGGCGGATGCCAAAAACCGGACGATCGCCGAGACGTTGTCGAAGGAAGCCGGCTATCGCAAGGTGGCCTATCTCGGCGACGGCAAGTTCAGCATCGACTATGCCATCTCGGGCACGCTCGATCATGCCTTTCTGTGGCCGTACAATGTCGATGCCGAACTCGTCTTCCCGTTCATCGCGATCGAGCTGCGCGCGAACAACACCGTACGGATGAAGGCCCCTGCCTTCGCCAATGACAGCAGCAAGAGCAGCGGCGGCATGGCCATGCCGGGGTTGGACAAGGCGTCGGACCAGCTCGACGGCGTCTTCACGCTCGATACGAATGCGGAGATCGTCAGCCAGAACAACGAGGATGGCGCGGTGACGGCCGGCGGCCGCAAGACCATCACCTGGAAGGCGACTCCGCTGACCAAGGACGCGCCCAGCGCCGTGTTGAGGATGGCCGCGAAGTGATTGCTCCCCTCCCGCAAGCGGGAGGGGATAACCTCAATCCTCGGCCGCGATCGTCACCTTCATGCCGTCGAGCGCGTCGGTCAGCTCGATCTGGCACGACAGGCGCGAACGTTCGTCGCGATCGGAGGTCGAATCGAGCAGATCGTCCTCGTCAGCGCTCATCTTCGGCAGTTTGGCAGCAAATTCCGGGTCGACATGGACGTGGCAGGTGGCGCAGCTGCAGCAGCCGCCGCACAGCGCCAGGACCTCATCGATCCCGGCGTCGCGAATCGCCTCCATCACCGAAAGCCCGGCCTCGCCCATGATCTCCCGTTCTTCCCCTTCACGGGTCACGACGATAAGCTTGGGCATCAAATCCTCCTCCGGGGTTCGGCGCCGCCATGCCGCCCCCGGCGCCGCTAATCAAGGGACGAGAATATGGGCCTGAGCGCCGAACAGCTTCGCGCGGCGCTCGACATACTGGCCGCGAGCGAGCCGTGCTTCGCCACAGCGATCGCGCGCGCGGGCTATCCCCCGCCGCGAATCCGCGCGCGGGGCTATGCGACCTTGCTGCGCACGATCGTCGGACAGCAGGTCAGCACCAAGGCTGCCGAATCGGTGTGGCGGAAGCTGGAGGGGATTGTCGGCAACCTCGACGACCCCCGCAATATCATGCACGCGACCGACGAGCAGCTTCGCGAGGCGGGGCTGTCGCGGCAAAAGGCCAGCTATGCGCGCAGCCTCGCCGACGAGGTGACGAGTGGCCGGCTCGATCTGGCGAATCTTCCCGCCGACGACCAGGAGGCGGTCGCCGCGCTCGTCCGGATCAAGGGCATCGGCCGCTGGTCGGCCGAGGTCTATCTCCTGTTCGCCGAAGGACGCGCCGACATCTGGCCGGCCGGCGACCTGGCGGTGCAGATCGAGATCGGCCGAATCCTGGGCCATGACGAACGACCGAGCGAGAAGCTGACCCGCGAGCTCGCCGAGGCCTGGCGACCTCATCGCGGCGCGGCAGCGATTTTCGCCTGGCATCATTATGCCGCCGACATGAAGGTGATCTGACATGGCCCGCGCCGCCCGCCTTGAACGCCTGGACGCCCACCGCGTCGAACTGGAAACGACATATCGCACCACGCTGATCGCCGCACTGCGCACCACCGCCGCAGGCCGTTTCGGCCTGTTCGACCATCATCAGGACAAGGATACGCGCAAGCGTGCGGCGGCGGTCGTCGATCCGATCATCACGCTTGGCGAAGAAATTGACGAGATGCGATCGCAACTCGGCATCGAGCCGTTCGCGCTGCACCAGGAATTTCTCGCGTCGCGGGGGCGGCCCAAATCACCTCAGGCGGTGGGCGAAGCGAAGCAGGCACAGCAATGGTTGAGCCGCCTGGAGACCGACAATTCCGAGGAACGGGATTCCTGATTCCGACGCCGTCAATTGCCTCGTTTCCGGAACCGGGGTTCGCCTCAGTGAGCCGCCGGCCATGTCACCGTGCGGCAAATGATGAACCAGCATCCCTCCACCTTCAGGCTGGTGGCCGACTGGCGGCTGATATAGGCTCGATAGGTCTTGCCCTGGAAAGGGTAATAGATTTTCCCTTCCCATTTGCCGTCCTGCTCGGTGAAACCGTACAGCACCTGCACGCCGACCAGCGAGCGGGTGCGCAGCGCCGGACTGGGATTGTGGCTGTCCGTCGTCGGCCCCTCGACTCGGGCCTTTTCGGTCAACCGCGTGATATGGCCGCACAGCGCCTTGCCACAGGGCGCGATCGTCACGATGCCCTTGCCGTCCTGCGAAACCCAGTCACCGGTGATGCCGTCAGCGGCATGTGCGGCACCGGACAGGATAATCGACAAAATCGCGGCAAGAACAAATCGCATATGGCGGCCCCGGGGCTCGAGAGATAGGCGGTATAAGACGGCGGTAGCCGGAATCGACGACCTATGGGAGCATCGAATGAGCGGCAAATGGAAGATCGGAATCATCGGTGGTTCGGGACTCTATGCCATCGATGCATTGCAGAACCCTGAATGGGGACGCGTTTCCACACCCTGGGGCGATCCGTCGGACGATCTTCTGTTCGGATCGATCGGCGATGTCGAGCTTGTCTTCCTGCCCCGCCATGGCCGCGGCCACCGCATTCCGCCGTCGGAACTCAACTTCCGCGCCAATATCGATGCGCTGAAGCGCAGCGGCTGCACCGACATCCTCGCCATCTCCTCGATCGGATCGCTGCGCGAGGAATTGCCACCCGGGCATTTCGTGGTGGTCGACCAGTTCATCGACCGGACTGTCGCGCGCCCCTCGAGCTTCTTTGGCACCGGCATGGTCGCGCATGTCTCGATGGCGGAGCCGGTCTGCCCGCGCCTTTCGGCCTTCGCCGCCGAGGCGGTACGCGCGGCCGGCGGGTCGATCACCAAGGGCGCGACTTATCTCGCGATGGAAGGGCCGCAATTCTCAAGCCGCGCGGAAAGCATGCTCTACCGCCAATGGGGCGCAGACGTGATCGGCATGACCGCCATGCCCGAGGCAAAGCTCGCCCGCGAGGCGGAGATGCCGTACGCCCTGATCGGCATGGTCACCGACTATGACTGCTGGCGTGAGGAGGCTGCTTTCGTCGAGGTGAGCGAGGTCATCAGGCAGATGTCGGCCAACGGCACCATCGCCCGCAAGGCGGTGCTTGAGTTCGTCGCCGCGTTGCCGGCCGAGCGCACGCCCTCCCCGCTCGACACGGTGCTCGACCATGCGCTGATCACCGCACCGGATGCGCGCGACCCGGCCGTGCTGGCGAAACTGGATGCTGTCGCCGGCCGCGTCCTGGGCTAAGGCGAAACCGAATGCGGCTCCGGCGATTGACGGCATGATACGCATACGAGAGGATACCGCATGTCGCCGCCGCCCTCAGCCACGACCGCGCCGGGATTCGACGGCATGAGCGACATGCGGCCGCAGCGCCCCTCGCTTTCCGAAAGCTATCGCACCATCGCGGTGCCGCTCGGCAAAGGCGGCTTCTGGCGCAAGACCGCGGCCTTCGCCGGCCCCGGCTATATGGTCGCGGTCGGCTATATGGACCCGGGCAACTGGGCGACCGATCTCGCGGGCGGATCGGCCTTTGGCTACACCCTGCTCTCGGTCATCCTGCTGTCGAACATCATGGCGATGGTACTCCAGTCGCTGTCGGCGAAGCTCGGCATCGTCACGGGACGCGATCTCGCCCAGGCATGCCGCGCCAACTACAACCCGGTGATCAATTTCTGCCTGTGGGTGCTGTGCGAGCTTGCGATCATCGCCTGCGATCTGGCCGAAGTGCTCGGCACAGCGATCGCGCTCCAGTTACTCTTCGGCCTTCCGCTCATAGCAGGCGTGTGCCTGACCGCGTTCGACGTGCTGCTGATCCTGGCACTCCAGCGATTCGGCTTCCGCAAGCTCGAGGCATTCATCGTCGCTCTGCTGGTCGTGATCGCTGGCTGCTTCGCCTATGAACTGGCGATGGCGCAGCCGAGCGTTGCCGCGATCATGCGCGGGCTGGTCCCGACGAGCGAGATCGTCACCAACCCGGCGATGCTTTATATCGCGATCGGCATCCTCGGCGCGACGGTGATGCCGCACAATCTCTATCTCCATAGCTCGATCGTGCAGACACGCCGGTTCGGGCAGGACGATGAGGGCAAGCGCGACGCGGTGAAGCATGCCACGATCGACAGCACGGTCGCGCTGACGCTGGCGCTGTTCATCAACGCCTCGATCCTGATCCTCGCCGCCGCGACCTTCCACACGGCCGGGCGGACCGACGTCGCGGAGATCGACCAGGCCTATAAGCTGTTGTCGCCGATGCTCGGCGCCGGGGCCGCCAGCGTGCTGTTCGCGGTGGCGCTGCTCGCGTCGGGACAGAATTCGACCGTCACCGGAACGCTTGCCGGGCAGATCGTCGCCGAAGGGTTCCTCGACCTCAAGCTGCCGATGTGGCTCAGGCGCATGGTGACTCGTCTGCTGGCGATCGTGCCTGCGGTGATCGTGGTCGGCATCGCCGGCGATTCCGGCGCGACGAAATTGCTGGTGCTGAGCCAGGTCGTGCTGAGCCTCCAACTGCCGTTCGCGGTGGTGCCGCTGGTCAGCTTCACCAGCGACAGGAAACAGATGGGCGCTCTCGCCAATGCGCTGTGGCTGAAGATCGCGGCCTGGGTGATCGCCGCAACGGTGATCGGGCTGAACGCGACGCTGCTGTTCAGCTTCTTCTGATCGACCCGGCCAGCGTGGCGATCCGCTGCGCCTGTTCGAGGTGCAGGAGTTCGACCATCTCGCCCTCGACGCGAATCGCTCCCTTCCCCATATTCTCCGGTAGCGCGAACGCGGCGATGATCCGATCGGCCCACGAAATGGCTGCCGCCGTCGGACCATAAGCCCGATTGGCCGCCGCGATCTGGGCGGGATGGATCAGCGACTTGCCGTCGAAGCCGAAGGCTGCCCCCTGGGCGCATTCGGCAGCTAGCACCGCCCCGTCCTCGATCACGTTGCACACGCCGTCCAGCGCAGCGATACCGGCCGCGCGGGCGGCGGTGACGATCATCGCGAGATGGCCGAGCAACGGGGTCCGCTCGGGCCCGGGCGTGCAGCACATCTCCTTGGCGAGATCGTTGGTGCCCGCGAGCAGGCCCACCAACCCGGTGGCGCGCGCCGATGCGGCGATCGCGGGCAGATCGAGCATGCCGGCGCATGTCTCGATCATCGCCCAGAGCGGTACCGTACCGAGCAGCATGCGGGCCGCTTCCAGATCCGCGGGAATCGATACCTTGGGCAGCACGACCGCTTCGAACCCCGCGTCCGCCACTGCCCGGCAATCGTTAGCCCCCCATGGCGTATCGAGCGCATTAACGCGTACGAACAGGGCACGATCGCCGAACCCTCCGGCTGCCGCCGCCACGATCGCCTGGTCGCGCGCTGCCGCCTTCAGATCGGGCGCGACCGAATCCTCAAGATCGAGGATCACCACATCGCAATCGAGGGTGCGCGCCTTTTCGATCGCGCGCGCGTTCGACGCGGGCATGAACAACGCACTACGGCACGGACGGGCGATCATCGGGCGGCTCCTGCAAACGGGTCGCCCGCATACAGGAAGTTCGCGCTCTCCGCGCAAGCCCTAACGCCGCCGCATATGCACACAGCTTCTCGACGGCGGCCCGCGCGCGTGGGAAAGGGATTTCCATGACACTTGCCTCGATGACCGCGCTCTGGCGCTCTGCCGCCCGTTTCTTCGAGGCCTTTGCGCGCTTTGCCGGCGTGCGCGGCTGGATCGCGGCGGGCCTTGTCGGCCTTTCCGCGATCCTCGACGGCGCGGGGCTGGTGCTGCTCATCCCCATCGTCGATGCCGTGGTCAATCCGGGCGACGGGTATCTACCGACACGGGCTGTCTTCGAAACCCTGGGCGTCCACAGCCAGATGGGCCGCCTCGCCCTGCTGATCGCTGCGTTCGTCGCGATGGCGGTGCTGCGCGCGGTCGTGCTCTATTCGCGCGACATGCACCTCGCCCGACTTCAGGGCGACTTCGCCCAGCATGAGCGTGACCGGATCATCCGATCGCTGGCAGGCGCACCGTGGAACCGGATCGCGGCGCTCAGCCATGCCCGCGTCACGAATATGGTCAGCGTCGAGGTCAACCGTATCGGATCGGGCGCGCAGTTCCTGATCCAGGGCGGTATCGCGCTGGTGATGCTGGTCGTGCAGGGCGCCCTTGCCTTCCTGCTCGCGCCGGGCCTCGCGCTGGCCATCGCCGCGATCGTCCTGATCGGCGGCGGCGCGGTCCTGCTGGCGCAGGGCCGGGTTCGCGATCTCGGTGTCGGTCTGGTCGATGCAAACCGAAAGATGATGGGCAGCGCGACCGGTTTTCTGGGCGGACTGAAAGCGGCGACCGCGCAAAACGCCCAACACGGCTTTGCCGAAGAGTTCGCGACGATCCAGCGTTCCGTCCGGGCACGCATGCTTGAATTCACCCAGCGTCAGGCGCGCAGCCGGCAGGTCTTCGCGGTCGGATCGTCCCTGATGGGCGCGATCGTCGTGCTGACCGGCTATGCCGTGCAGATTCCGCCTGCGGTATTGATTACTCTGGTGCTGATCTTCGCGCGGATGAGCGGACCGGCCATGCAGATCCAGCAATCGACGCAGAACTTCTTCTTCGGCCTCCCGGCGTTCGAAGCGGTCCGCAAGCTCGAGGAGGATCTCGATGCGAGCGCGGCGCCCGCGCCAGTGCCCGTCATGCCACCGCCGGGCGCGATCGAATTGCGGGGTGTGTCGTTCCTTCATCCGGGCGGCGGCGGGTTGCATCCGGCCGACCTGACGATTGAGCCGGGCTCCTTCATCGGCATCACCGGACCATCGGGCGCTGGCAAGACGACGCTGGTCGAGCTGCTCACGACACTGCAGGAACCGCAGACCGGGCGGATGCTGATCGGCGGCGAGCCGCTCGACGCGGCGCGGCGGGCGGGCTGGCGCGAGAGCCTCGCCTATGTTCCGCAAGAAGGCTTCCTGTTCAACGACAGCGTGCGCCACAATCTCACCTGGGGCACCGACGGGATCGACGATGCGCGCCTTTGGGATGCGCTGCGCCTTGCCGGTGCGGAAGAGATCGTCGCGCGCCTGCCCGAGGGGCTGGAAGGGCAAGTCGGAGAGCGCGGGATCGCGCTATCCGGCGGCGAGCGCCAGCGCCTGTCGATCGCCCGCGCCCTGCTCCGCGATCCGCGCATGCTGGTGCTGGACGAGGCAGCGAACGCGATCGATGCAGCGGGGGAAGCTGCGTTGCTCGAGCGGCTGGCCAGTCTCGATCCGCGCCCGACAATCGTGATGATCTCGCATCGCGCGGAAAGCCTGGTGCTGTGCGATCGTGTGATCACCGTCGAGCTCGGGCGCCTTTCCGCCTAGGCCTCGCCGAACAGGCCGAGCGCGGCGACCTCTTCGGCGGTGAAGTCGATCCCGAACATCAGGCTCAGCCGCATGCGATAGACGCGCGGATCGACGATTTCCGCGACGTTCTCCTCCTCGCCCGCACGCCGGCGATAGACACGGTCGGTGAGGCCGGCGAGCCCGCGCGGCAGCACGATGCTGACGAGGCGGAGTTGCAGGAAGCGGCTCTCCGGCGCGGTCGAGGTCCAGTGGTTGCTCAGGTGCAGGTCAGCGTCCCAGACCTGGCCGAGAGTGAAGCTGTATTGCGGCTGAAAGCCTTCCCCGGCGCCGCGCCCGTCGGTCGTGCCGGGATGGCCATCGCGCAGCAGCATCCAGCCATGCAGCGTATCGCGCTCCAGACGGAAGCTGGCGCCATCCGGCGCATCGACCATTGCGCCCTCGGCCAGCGGCATGATCGGCGTGTAGCTGCCGCCGAAGCCGGGATCGGCGACCCATTCCTGCCCGTCGATCGTCACCAGGCTGAATACATGGGCGAGCGGCGGCGTGTCCGTCGCGCCGAGCCAGACGCGGGCGAGCAGCGGCCGAGCCTCGAAGCCGAGTGCCGTCAGCGCGTCCAGGAACAGGCGGTTATGCTCGAAGCAATAGCCGCCGCGCTTCGCGGTCACCAGCTTGGCGAAGACCGATTCGCTGTCGATCCGGATGCCCCGGCCAAGGATGATGTCGAGATTCTCGAACGGGATGGCGAGACGATGGGACCGCTGGAGCATGGCCAGACCCTCGGCGTCGGCGAGAGGCCGTTCCTTCAGGGCGATGCGGGCGAGATAAGCGTCGAGGTCGAACATCAGCGTGATTCTACTTTCCTGCGGAATAGCCGGTCATTGAATAGGGGCGATTCTTTTCCCCCGTCGCCCAAATGGTGTTGGGCGTCGCCTGCATGACGAAGCGGAGCTCGCCGCCGGCAACGATCTCGCTATGGCGGATAAAGCCGCGCGGCAGCAATGTACCGTTGAGCAGCACCCGGCCGACATAGCGATTCGTATCGGACAGCCCTTCGACACGGATCGTGAAGCTCTTGCCGTTCGGCAGATTCAGCACCGCGCGATCAACGAAGGGGCGACCGATGACATATTCGCCCGTCCCCGGTGCCACCGGATAGAAGCCGAGGCTGGTGAAGACCAGCCAGGCCGACATCTGGCCGAGATCGTCATTGCCGGACAGGCCGTCAGGGGTCGGCTTGTACTGGCTGTCGACGATCTGCTTCAGCCGTTCCTGCGTGCGCCACGGCGCACCGGCATAGCTGTAGAGATAGGCGACATGGTGGCTCGGCTCGTTGCCATGGATATACTGGCCGATCAGGCCGGCGATGTCCTCGGCATGGCTATAGTCGACCTTGCTGTTGTCGAAGTCGAACATCGCGTCGAGCTTCTTCACGGTCGCCGCGTCGCCGCCGAGCATGCGGATCAGGCCGCCCTGATCCTGCGGCGCGAACCATGAATATTGCCAGGCATTCCCCTCCGTATAGTCGCTGCCATAGTTGATAGCGGTCGGATCGAACGGCTCGCGATAGCTGCCGTCCGCCTTGCGCGCACGGAGGAAGCCGGTCTTCGCATCGAAGCTGTTGCGCCAGTTGAGTGCGCGCCTGTCGAAGCGGTCGGCCACATCCTTGCGCCCCATCGCCCGCGCCATCCGCGCAATCGTCCAGTCGTCATAGGCATATTCGACCGTCTTCGACGCCGCCTCGGGCTCGCGGTCGATCGGCACGTAGCCGAGTTTCATATAGTCGCCGAGGCCGCCATAAGGCGTGTAGTCGGCGCTTGCGACCATCGCATCCAGCGCCGCCTTCGCGTCGAAGCCCCTGATCCCCTTCAGATAGGCGTCGGCGATGACCGGCACCGCATGATAGCCGATCATCGTCCAGGTCTCGCGACCGTTGAACTGCCAGACCGGCAGGATGCCGAACGGGCTGTCCTGCCGGCTTGCGATCAGCGAGTTGACGAAATCGGCGTTGCGCTTTTCCGGCTGGATCAGGGTCAGCAGCGGATGCTCGGCGCGGAACGTATCCCATAGCGAAAAGGTCGAGTGATAGGTGAAGCCGCTTGCCTGATGGACCTGATCGTCCGGCCCGCGATATCGCCCATCGGCATCCCCATAGACGCTGGGCGCGACGAGTGTGTGATAGAGCGCGGTGTAGAGCGTCTTCCTCATCGGACCCGGCGCCTCGATTGTCGCCGCACCGAGCGCTTTCTCCCATGCCGTTCGGGTCAGTGCGCGAATCGAGTCGAAGTCGCCGGGCTCGCTCGCGAGGTTCGCCAGCGCGCCCGCTTCATCGACGCCGGAAATGGCGACATGAACTTCGAGCGGCCTTGTCAGCGTGCCGAAATCGAGCCGGGCGACAAGCGCCCGCCCCGCCAGTTGATCCACCCCGTCATCGCCGCGACCGGGGCCCTGGAAACCCTTGTACGGCACATCCTCCTCGCGGTTGACGAAGGCGTGACCGGCAAGCGGTGCGGAGAAGCGCATCGCGAAGAACAGCTTGCGCGCCGGTGCCCAGCCCCGCGTCTCCCGCATGCCGGTGATCGTACCGTCGGAACGGACCCGGACCGACGACCAGAGGATCTTGCCCGGATAATTATAGATGCTCGACCGGAGATCGACCACGAGGTGTGCCGTCTTTCCCGCCGGAAAGCCGTACCGATGCACGCCGACGCGCGTGCCCGCCGTCAGCTCTGCGCGCACGCCGGGGTCGCTGAGGGTGACCGCATAATAGCCGGGTGTCGCGACCTCGCTCGCATGGCTGAAGCGCGAACGGTAGCCCGAGCCCGGCCTGGCCGAATCGCCCGGTTCAAGCGGGACCGCATCGCCGGCCGCTGGCATGACGAGGACGTCGCCGAGATCGCTGTGTCCGGCACCGGAAAAATGCGTATGCGAGAAGCCGAGGATCGACGAATCCTCGTAGCGATAGCCCGCCGCCCATTTGTAGCTCTGCTTGAACGGCTTGATCTCGGTATCCGGGCTCAACTGCACCATGCCGAACGGCGCGACCGCGCCGGGGAAGGTATGCCCCTCCCCACCAGTGCCGATGAAGGGATCGACCGAGTCGACCGGCGCGGCGGGAGCAGGCGGCGCCGTCTGCGCGGTGGCGAGGCTGGCAGCCGTGCCGAAGCACAGGATGGCGATGACCGGGAGGCGTTTCATCAGGGCTTTAGACCACAGGAGCTCGAGGGGGTGAAGCGCCCAGCGGGAAGGAGATCGAGATCAACGTTGTCATAATTTCGCGCACCCGACGGAAAAGCCTTGTTTCGCGGACGTTCCGGAAGGCACTATAGCGCCTGTCTGCTGTGCCGCGCGGTCCCGCGCGGTCTACCGCAGCGTCAATTCCCATGCTAGCGGAGCGGATATGGATCTCGGGCGGCGCGCAACCATCATCGACGTGGCCCGGGAGGCGGACGTATCGATCAAGACCGTTTCGCGCGTGTTCAACGATGCGCCCAATGTCACGCCCAAGACACGCGACCGCGTGCTGAAGGTCGCCGCCGCGCTGCATTATCACCCGAACGTCGTCGCGCAGGGCCTGGTCGGCCGGCGATCCTATCTGCTCGGCCTGCTCTACGAGAATCCCAGCCCCAATTATGTGGTCGAGTTGCAGCAGGGTGCGCTCGATCGCCTTCAGGGCGAGAAATACCGGCTGGTGGTGCTGCCCGTGGGGCAGGTGTCGGCGATCGCCGACAAGATCGTGTCGCTGGTCAGGTCGGCGGCGCTCGACGGGGTGGTGCTGACCCCACCGGCGTCCGATCATCCGGTCGTGCTCGAACAGCTCGAGGCGGCCCGTTTCCCGTTCGTGCGCATCGCGCCGACCCGGTCGCCCGAACTTGGCCCGCGCACGCTGACCGACGATGTCGGCGCAGCGCGGATGATGACCGAATATCTCATCTCGCTGGGCCACAGGCGGATCGGGATGATCAAGGGCGATCCAAGCCATCCGGCGAGCGAGGCTCGACTGCTCGGCTTCTCCAACGCGCTTTCGGCCGCTGGCCTGAAGATGCGGCCGGACGATATCGAACAGGGCATGTTCACCTTCGATTCCGGGCTGCAGGCGGGCATGCGCCTGCTCGGCCGCAGCGACCGCCCGACGGCGATCTTCGCGCAGAATGACGACATGGCGGCCGGGACGATCATGGCGGCGCACGACCTGGGGATCGACGTTCCGGGCGCCCTGTCGGTGGCGGGCTTCGACGACAGCGCGATCGCGCAGATCGTGTGGCCGCGGCTGACGACGATCCACCAGCCGGTGTTCGATATGGCGCGGGACGCGACCGCTATGCTGGTCGCCATGCTCGACAAGAAGGAACATGAAGACCTGATCGAGCACCCCGTGGCGCTGATCACCCGCCAGTCCACCGGCCCGGCCCCGCCCCCCCAGGCCAGTTGACGTTCGGTATGGCAGGCTTGCGTAACTATCGGGCGATTGGAATTGACAACGTAAGTCACGTAGTGATGTAAGAGCAGGCAGAACCCGACTGGTCGGGCTGACAAACCGATCGACGGAGAGGATAAAGTGATGTTCGGCAAGCGCAGGGCGAAGGTGGCGCTCGGGGTCGCCAGCCTCATGACTGTTGCCATGGCAACCGGAATCGGCACGGCGCAGACGCCCGCGGCCCCATGGCCGCATGTCGGATCGCCCCTGCCGCCCGATCCGGCGATGGAGGCCCGGATCGATTCCCTGCTTGCCCGCATGTCCGACGAGGACAAGGTGGCGCAGATCGTCCAGCCCGATATCGGCAGCCTCTCGATCGACGATATCCGCCAGTACAAGTTCGGATCGATCCTGGCCGGTGGCAGCTCCGGCCCGAACCGCGACGACAAGGCGCCCGCCCCCGCCTGGCTGGCCTATGCCGACGCGGCCTGGGACGCGGTGACGAAACGCGACGACGGCCGCCCGGTGATCCCGCCGATCTGGGGGATCGATGCGGTGCACGGCCATGCCAACATCATCGGCGCGACGATCTTTCCGCAGAATATCGGCCTGGGGGCAATGCGCGACCGCGACCTGATCCGGAAGATCGGGGAGGTGACCGCGAAGGAAATGGCGGTCACCGGGATCGACTGGGACTTCTCCCCTACCCTCGCCGTGGTTCGCGACGATCGCTGGGGCAGGAGCTATGAGGGTTTTTCCGAAGATCCGTCGGTGGTGCGCGATTATGCCGGCGCGATAGTCGAGGGATTGCAGGGCAAGCCGGGCACGAAGGCGTTCCTGCGCGCCGGCAAGGTGATTGCCACCGCCAAGCATTTCGTCGGCGATGGCGGCACCGCCAACGGCGTCGACCAGGGCGACAATCCTTCCTCCCCCGAAGAGATCCGCGACATCCATGGCGCGGGCTATCCGCCGGCCATCGCCGCCGGAGTGCAGGCGGTGATGGCGAGCTTCTCGAGCGTGCGCGGCACCAAGCTGAGCGCCGACAAGGAACTGCTGACCGGCGCGCTGCGCGACCAGATGGGATTCGACGGCCTGACCGTGGGCGACTGGAACGCGCACGGCCAGGTGCCCGGCTGTTCCAACACTTCCTGCCCCGCCGCGATCAACGCCGGGATGGACATGGTAATGGCGCCGGATAGCTGGAAGGGCTTCTATGCCAGCACGCTCTCCCAGGTAAAATCGGGCGAGATATCGAAGGCACGGCTCGACGAAGCGGTGCGGCGCATCCTGCGGGTAAAGATGCGCGCCGGCATGTTCGAGAAGGGCAGGCCCTCCAGCCGCCCGTTCGCCGGCAAGTTCGAACTGCTCGGGTCGCCCGAGCACCGTGCGGTGGCGCGGCGGGCGGTGCGGGAATCGCTGGTGCTGCTCAAGAACCAGCGCCATGTGCTGCCATTGTCGCCCAAGCTCGACCTGCTGGTCGCGGGCGACGGTGCAGACAATATCGCGAAGCAGAGCGGCGGCTGGACGATCAGCTGGCAGGGCACCGGCCTGACCAATGCCGATTTCCCGCACGGCCAGTCGATCTATGCCGGCATTGCCGAGGCAGCGAAGGCAGCGGGCGGCAGTGCGACGCTGAGCGTCGACGGCAGCTTCACCAAGAAGCCCGGCGCCGCGATCGTGGTGTTCGGCGAGGACCCCTATGCCGAATTCGCGGGCGACCGGGCGACGGTCGAATATCGCCCCGGCGAGACGCGCGACCTGGACCTGCTGAAGAAGCTGAAGGCGCAGGGCATTCCCGTCGTCGCGGTGTTCCTGTCGGGCCGGCCCTTGTGGGTGAACCCGGAGATTAACGCCGCCGACGCGTTCGTCGCGGCCTTCCTGCCCGGCGGCGAGGGTGGCGGCGTGGCCGACGTGCTGCTGGCGGGCAAGGACGGCAAGGCCCGCCATGACTTCCGCGGCAAGCTCTCCTTTTCCTGGCCGAAGCGGATCGACCAGACGCCGCTCAACCGGGGCGACGCCAAGTACGACCCGCTGTTCGCCTTCGGCTATGGGCTGACCTATGCCGACCAGGGCAACCTCGCGCAGCTTTCCGAAGACCGGCCGGCCGCCGCAACCCGCGCCGACGGTACGGTGTTCGCGCGCGGTACCCTGCCGGCGGGCTGGAGCTTCGACCTGGCCGAACCCGGCGGTGTGGCGGTGCCGGTGAAGGGCAATTCTGGCACGACCGGCGCCGGGCTCGTCCGCCTGGCCAGTATCGACCGGCGCGCGCAGGAGGATGCCCGCACCATCACCTGGGGCACGGCGGGCGGCACGATGCGGATCGCCGCCGACAAGCCGGTCGACATAGCTCGCGAAGCCAATGCACAGTACAGCGTGGTCGTGGAATATCGCGTCGATGCGACGCCAACGGGGATCGTACGAATGGGCCTGCAATGCGGCAATAATTGTGCGGGCACAGTCCCGATCACCGGCATCCTGCGGGCGGCACCGGTCGGGCAATGGACCACGCTCACCCTCCCCCTCAACTGCTTCGCCGCCACGGGACTCGACCCGAGGCGCGTCACCGCGCCCTTCACACTCGCAAGCGAGGGAGCGATGACGCTGTCGATCTCCGACATACGCTTCGTCAGCGCCGGCGGCGCGGCGGGGTGCCCGCAATGACCGCGAAGGAAAGCGGCAAGACCGCAGCCGGCGCCGGCGCCGCCTTCGCGGTGGTGACGTGCCTGTTCTTCGCCTGGGGCTTCATCACCTCCAACACCGACCCGCTGATCGCGGCGATGCGCGGCATCTACACGCTCAACGTGGCGGAAGGCATGCTGACCCAGTTCGCCTTCTTCCTCGCCTATTTCGTCGTGTCGCTGCCCGCCGCAGCGCTGCTCGCCCGGCTTGGCCACAGCCGCACGATCATCACCGCGCTGATCGTGATGATCGGCGCGTGCGGGCTGATGCTGATCGCGTCGCACATGGAAGCCTATACCATGGTACTGGTCGCGTTGTTCGTGATGGCGGGCGGCATCACCGTGCTGCAGGTCGCCGCCAATCCGCTGGCCGCGTCGCTGGGCGCGCCCGAGCGGAGCCATTTCCGCCTGACCCTCGCACAGGCGTTCAACTCGCTTGGCGTGGTGCTCGGCGTCAACATCGGATCGAAGCTGATGCTTCGGTCCGACGTGTTCGGCCAGGGCGGGCATATCCTTCCCCATGTACCGCGCAGCACGGCGCTGGGCGCGATCGACCATGCCTTTGTACTGATCGCCGTCGCGGTCGCGGCGCTCGCGTTGCTGATCTACGCCTTCCGCCACCGCATCAACACGTCCGCCGCCGACATCGGCATCCAGGGCGCCTCGCCGCTCAAGGCGCTGCGGTCGGGCTGGGCGGTGTTCGGCGCTGTCGCGATCTTCCTCTATGTCGGCGCCGAGGTGACTATCGCCAGCGTGATGATCAATTTCCTCAACCGCACCGACGTGCTTGGCCTGGCGCTCGACGCGGCGGGCGGCGTGCTGGCCTTCTATTATTGGGGCGGGGCGTTCGTCGGACGATTCGTCGGCAGCGTGCTGCTGACCCGGGTGCGGGCGAGCTATCTGCTCACCGGCGCCGCGACGGTCGCCGCGTGCCTGAGCGCCGCGGCCTTCCTGCTGCATGGACCCGCCGCAGCCTATGCCGCCCTTGGCGTCGGCTTCTTCAACTCGATCATGTTCCCGACGATCTTCAGCATCACGATGGAGCGGTCGAAGGCATCGAGCGCGTCGGTATCGGGGCTGTTGTGCATGGCGATCGTCGGCGGTGCGCTGCTGCCCTTGTGGTCGGGGCATATCGCCGACCGGACCAGCATCGGCATGACGTTCGTGCTGCCCGCCATCGCCTATGTCGGGATCGCACTGTTCGCCGCGCTGGGCAAAAGGTCCCGGCTGGCGGGTGACGGCGAGGCTGCTCCTTCCATGGCCCATTGAGGGCGGGGATTAGGACAGATCCGTCGCAGGTTGAATCGATCCCGGCCTCTGACACCCTTCCCCCGGTGGAAGGGTGTCAGAGGCCGGGCTGGTATTTCCGCTCCACATGGCCGGTCAGGTCCTGGGGATAGAAATAGACCGGCCTGAGATTGCCGTCGGCATAGCGCTGGGCCTGGTCGTTGAAATGGGGTGACGCCGGGTCCCCGCTCTCCCCGCCCGCGGTGACCGCCCATGCCTTGAGGCGCGGGCCGAACTCGACCACCGCCACGAAGCTGTTGCCGCTGGTGCCGTAATAGTTCTTCGTGTTGGGATAGGGTCTGGCACCATAGCTGGCGAGCGAGCCCCATTGCGCCGAGGTAAAGGGTACGGCGATGCTCGGCTTCGTATCGTCGAAATGCGCGTCGATCGAATCGTCGAGCCGCTGGAAGCGGTTGATCCGGCCCCAGGCCACGCGCCAGTCGCCGAAATCGCGAGTCAGGCGATCGACCGCCTGAACCAGCGCGTCGAGCTTTGCCCCGGGTGCCACCTTCGCGCCGATATAGTCGGGCACGTTCATCCGCTCGGCGCGGGCGAAGCTGCCGACATCCTTCCACAAGGTATCGCCCCAGATGACGGCAAGCGCAGTGGGCTGGGACGTGGCGCTCCAGCGATAGTCCCACCCCTTGAGCAGCGCGACAGGGGCGGCGAGCTTCGCGCGCCGGGCATCGCCGGGCGGGAGCGCTTCCCATGCCGAAACGAGTTGCGGGATCAGCGTCGCGAAGGCTGGGAGATAGCTGTCATAGGCTGCCGCGCGCAATCCTTCCGGCGTGAAGCCGGTCTTCCCGGTGAGCAGCAGATCGGCATGGGTGCCCCGCGCGTTGGCGCCGGCCTGATCCATGTAACGCGGATAATCCTTCGCCTTTGGGCTGTCGGGGCCGGCCGACTGCCATGGCCAGTCGTTGGTGTTCTTCGCCCAGCCCACCGGCGGGTTGATCACATTGGGCAGGGTTGCGATGGCGTGCAGGCCCTTCCAGTCGGTCGCCGGATCGGCGCCGTCGACCGCCCGGGTATAGTCGAACCGGTCGTCACGAACCGGCACGAATTGCGGGTGGAGATAGGCAATCTCCCCCTTGCTGTCAGCGAAGAGCGTATCGTTGGAGCTGTTCGCCTGACGTTCGGCGACCGCCATGTATGACGCGAGGTCAGTCGTCTTGGTCCGCAGCCAGCTCTGCTCAAGCGCGAGGATCGGTTTCCACATCATCGACGCGGCGATCCATTTGCCATCGCGCTTCGCCACGATCGGCCCGTGATGAGTGCGCGGCACGGTGAAGGCGCGGTTCCCCATGCTGCCGTCGGACTGGCGGAAGGCGATGGAGATTCGGCTGCGTTCGACCGGCCGCAGTTTCGCACCATAGCGATAGGAGAGCTTGCCCGAATCGTAGACGAAAGTCTCCGCGAACTCATCGACATTATCGACGCCCGAGGAGGTGTGCATCCAGCCCGCATTGGCGTTGAAGCCCTGGTAGATGAAGAACTGGCCCCAGGTCGAGGCGCCGTAGGCGTTGAGCCCCTCCCCGCTGGTCATCTGAAGCTCCGAGCGGAAATAGAAGCTGGTGTGCGGGTTGATCAGTAGCAGGGCATGGCCATCCACCGTGTTCTTCGGCGCGATGGCGATGCCGTTGGAACCGCGCGGCTCGCGCGGCACCCGGCCTGTCTCCTCGTCAGTCATCGCGACCTGGCGCGCACCGTAGAGGCTTTCCAGTTCCGACAGCGAGATTCGCTCGATATCGCCGCCGATGCTGCCCTCCGTGAAGGACAGCGCCATCCAGGGCTCGAAACGCCTGAGCACTTTGGGACGGGTGCCGGGATGGGTGGCGAGATAATAGTTCAGCCCGTCGGCCCACGCATCCATCAACTGGCGCAGCCAGGCGGGACTCTCGCGATACTGCTTCCGGAGGACGGCCGGATCGACATAGAGGCGCTGGCGCAGATCGGCCCAGATCGCCGCCTCGCCCTGCGCCTCGGCGGTGCGGCCAAGCGCGGTCAGGTAATTCGCCTCGATCCGGCTGAAATCATCCTCCGCCTGAGCGTAGATCGCACCGAACACCGTATCGGCATCGCTCTTGCCGATGACATGGGCAATGCCCCAGTCGTCGCGCGTAATGGCAACGCGGGCGGCCCGAGCCTTCCAGCTCCCCATCTCATCCGGCGCGGCATGGGCGATGCCGGGCGACAGCAGGGCGGTTGCGAGGAGCAGGTTGCGAAGGCGGGGCTTGAGTCTATCCATGGCCGCAGGGCTATCCGGCGCATGAGCGCGCGGCAAGACAATGGTGCGGTGGGAGAACCGGGGATGAAATGGTGGCTTGCGCTGATGCTGTCGATCGCCGGGCCCGTGGCGGCGGCCGAGCCGCAGGCGATCCTGCTTCGCCCGGCCCGGGTTTTCGATGGCGTCGATCCGAAACCGCATGCCGGCTGGGAAGTGTTGATCGACGGCGGCAGGATCGTCGCGGCGGGACCGACGCTGAAGGCACCGCCCGGCACGCTGACCATCGACCTGCCCGGCCAGACGGTGATGCCCGGGATGATCGAGGGGCACGGCCATCTGTTCCTCCATCCCTATAACGAGACGAGTTGGGACGACCAGGTCCTGCACGAGCCGCTGGCGCTGCGCACCGCGCGGGCAGTGGCGCAGGCACGCGCCACCCTGATGGCCGGCTTCACCAGCGAGCGCGACCTCGGCACCGAGGGCGCTGGCTATGCCGATGTCGGGCTGAAACAGGCGATCGACCAGGGAATCGTCGCGGGGCCGCGCCTGACGGTGGCGACACGCGCGATCGTCGCGCTGGGGGCCTATGGCCCCAAGGGGTTCGAGCCGGGCGTCGCCGTCCCGCAGGGTGCGCAGGAGGTGAACGGGGTCGACGAGATGGTGCGCGCGGTGCGCAGCCAGATCGCGGCGGGCGCCGATGTGGTGAAGCTCTATGCCGATTATCGCTGGGGCCCAGGAGAACCAAGCCGTGCGACCCTGTCGCAAGCCGAGATGATCGCAGCGACCGAGGCGGCGCATGACGCTGGGCGCCTCGTCGCGGTCCATGCCTCCACCGCCGAGGGCATGCGCCGTGCGATCGCGGCCGGGGTCGACACGATCGAGCATGGCTATGGCGGCACGCCCGAGATTTTCAGGGCAATGGCCGCAAAGGGCATCGCGCTCTGCCCGACGCTTGCCGCCTCCGACGCCGTCGCGCGCTATCGCGGCTGGAACGGTGCCGATCCGGCGCCGGCGAGCGTGACGGAGAGCCGGAAGAGTTTCGCCCTGGCGCGCGCGGCGGGCGTAACGATGTGCATGGGCGGCGATGTCGGCGTGTTCGCCCATGGCGAGAATGCACGGGAGATTGAATTGATGGTCGCTGCCGGCATGCCGGCGGCACAGGTGATGATCGCGGCGACATCGGGCAATGCGCGGGCCTTCCATCTCGACGGCAAGCTGGGTGCCGTGAAGGCCGGGCTGCTCGCCGACCTGATCGCGGTCAATGGCGACCCGACGCAGGAGGTGGCGTCGACGCGCGCGGTCAGCATGGTGATCAAGGGTGGCGTCGTGATGAAGGCGTTCACCGGGCCAGCCGCTATTCCGGGTGCGGCCGCGCCGGAACAAAGGTCCAGCGTGCGCTGAACGAGGCGCCCGCTGTCGACAGGGCCTCCATTCTGGCCGCGACGCCAAGTCATTGTGTTGGAGCGGAAGCCAAACGATCAAGTATTCGTCGAATTTCGCGACCCACCCACGAGGGAAGCGGATTCGGGCGTTACCAGCGGCCTGTGCCCGATATACGGACGATGGCCGAACAGGTGTTGGAAGTGCAAGAAACGCCGCGCGAAATAGTCCCCCGACGGTATTTGACGAATAGCCGGCCAATTTCGCGAGGGGTATCGATATGATTTCGAGCTCTTCTTGTGGGGACTTGAGCGCGGGTATTTCTACTGACATGCCTGCACCTCTCGCCCGGCTGCGGCACGCAGCGCGGGGCGAGCGACGATACCGAGCCGGGCGATTGGTTGAATCGCGGATGGCGGCGTCAGGATTCAGGACTGTCCGTGGGAAGGCAGGGTAGAGCGAGGCGCATCAGATCGAACCTCCCCCGATTCGGCCCAAATAGTCATTGAGCTTCCCAACGACGCTCGGGACATGCCTGTCGAGATGGCATATCGGGGCAGGCGTTCCGCACGTCACCTGTGCCTCGATACGGCTTCGCCTGTTCGGCCCTTACTCGGCACGAACGGAAGCTGGTGGCGCCGATTCCCAGCACGATGCTCTAGCCGCGCTGTTCCAGCAGCCGTTCCCAGGCAAGCGCATCCTTCACGATCGTGTCGAGATCATCGAGTGCCGGCTTCCAGTCCAGCGTGGCGAGGATCGCGCGGTTGTCGGCGACGAGCTCGGCCGGGTCGCCGGGGCGGCGGCCTTCGAGGTGGCGCTCGATCTTCATGTTGGTGACCCGGTCGACCGCGTCGAGCACCTGCTGCACCGAGAAGCCGCGGCCATAGCCGGCGTTGAGGAAATGATTGCGCGTCGGCTCGGCGACCAGCAGGTCAAGCGCCGCGACATGCGCCGCGGCAAGATCGCTGACATGGATATAGTCGCGCACGCCGGTGCCGTCGGGCGTGTCGAAATCAGTGCCGAATACAGAGACCGAGGCGCGTTTGCCGGTCGCCGCTTCGACCGCGACCTTGATCAGGTGAGTCGCCCCGGCGGTCGACTGGCCGCTGCGCCCCTTGGGATCCGCCCCGGCGACGTTGAAATAGCGCAGCGCCGCGAAGTTGATAGGATGCGCCGCGGCGACGTCACGCAGCATCGCCTCGGTCATCAGCTTCGACATGCCATAGGGGTTGATCGGGACCTGCGGATCACCCTCCGCCACCGGGACCTTTTCCGGCGTGCCATAGGTCGCGGCGGTCGAGGAGAAGATGAAATGCCGCACCCCGCAAACGACCGCACTTTCGAGCAGGGCGCGGCTGGCGACGGTGTTGTTGCGATAATATTTAAGCGGGTCGCTGACCGATTCCGGCACCACCACCGAACCGGCGAAATGCATGACGGCGCGCACGTCATGCTCGCGCATCGCGGCGCGGACCAGGCCGTCATCCTCGATATTGGCCCGGACCAGCGTGGCGCGGGGATCGACCGCCCAGTCGAAGCCGGTGACGAGATTGTCGACGACGACCACGCGGTGCCCGGCGTCAAGCAGTGCGAGAACCGCATGGCTCCCGATATAGCCCGCCCCGCCCGTTACCAGCACAGTTCCGTTCAGCATCATCATCTCCCCCAAGCCGGGAGAGCGTTAGGGCCTGCATCCGGCCTTCGCAACGGGTGCGGAGGCTGGATGCAGGCCCCCGTCATCAAGCGGGCGCATTCAAGCTGGTACATCCAGACCGGGGGCGTCGGGACACGCCGGACCCCATCGACACTCAGCAGCGCGCGAGGAAATCCTCCATGGCGTCAAAGGCGCTCGACGTCAGGCGCAGATAGGAGCGACGGCCGTCATAAGGATCGGCCTCGCGCACCACGAGCGAGCGCTCGATCAGCAGTTTCACCCAGCGCAGCCCGGTCGACATCGGCTTGCCCGAACCGATCGCGGCGCTCGTCACCGAAACGCGCTTGCCGCTCGCCTGGGCGATGTACAGATCGAGCATCAGGTCCCAGCCCGGATCGCCGAACAATTCGTTGCCGAGCACCTCATCGCGAAGCCGGCGCTGGTTGTGGATATGGCGTGCCTTTTCGATCAGCCCGAATTCGGTACGCAGGCCGACCCTCATGTGAGCGACCGGCAATTCCTGGATCAGCATATTGGTTCCCCCATTCCCGGCGACCCCGCAACTATAAGGAACAATGCGGGAATCCACGTTATGCCAAAGTCGGAACACCGTGTTCCACCGCGTCACCTGCGCCATTCAACAAGCGCCAGCAACCCGTGGGGCGCCGACGTCGCTAAAATAACGAGATTTGGAGGTAATAATCGACGGAATTCCGCCCTTTATTGAGAGGACGCAGGGAATAAGTCGATATTGGAGGGATCATCGCCCACCCATCCGGATGAGCGGGGCGTGCGCCATGGAACACCCGAAAAGCAATGTGGAACACCTCCGGGACCGATTTGGAACACCCCCCGGGAGGTGTTCCAGAACAGTCCGCCGGACGTGCCGGCCAACTCGCGCGGGGGTGCCAGCAGGCCGGTACATGGGGTTATTTCGCGATGCGGGTGACGCGGCCGACACTGGTATCGCCGGCCCACATGTTGTTCTGCTTGTCGAACACCCAGTAGCTCGCCTCGATGAACTGGCCCGGGCCGATACCCATGCCGTTGCCGACCGCGCCGACCACCTTGCCGTCGCGCGTCAGCTTCAGGAACTGGCCGTCCTGGCCACTCGCCATCCAGGGATTGCCGTCGCGGTCGAACTGGATCGCGCAGACCAGGTTGCGGGTCTGCATCGTGCGCAGGAACTGGCCCCGGCTGTTGTAGACGACGATGCGATAGTCCTCGCGGTCGCCGACCCAGACATCGCCATTGGCCGGGTCGATGCCGAGCGCATGGGCGTTGACGAACTTGCCCTCGCCGACATTGTGGCCGAACCACTGGCCTATGTAGTTGCCGTTCCTGTCGAGATGCAGGACCCGCGACGCGCCGATATTGTTGGTCGGGTTGTCCGAATCCACGACGTTCGGGCTTTCATTGCCATGCCCCTGCGCGATGTAGATGTCGCCCTTCGGCCCGAAAGCGATCATCACGGGTTCCCAGAGTAGCCGCTGGCCCTTTGCCTCGTCCCAGTCTCCCGGCTGGCCCGACACGCCGATCGTCTGGAGCAGCCTGCCATCGGGGCTGACCTTCTTCGCGGTGGCGTTGGCGGTATCGAGCACCCAGATATTGTCGTCGGCATCGATCGCCATGCCGTGCGCCTTGTCGGCATGGCCCACCACATCGTCACCGATCGACCGGGTGAGCTTGCCGGCGGACGAATAGCGCAGGAGTTGCGCGCTGCCGGCCGGCTTGCGCTGGAACACCCAGAGATTGTCCTTCGAATCGAGTGCGACCGCTGGCACGCCGCCAATGCCCGCCGGAAGCTGGATGGGATAGGTGAACCTGTAGCCCAGCTTCTGTTCCCACTGGACTCGCTGCATGTCGCCGCGCTTCGGGCCGTTGCGGTTCTGGCAGACGGTGGTGTGGCTGCAGCCCTGCACGGCAGCAGGACGCGCGCCGGCCGCGAAGGGCGCGCCTTCGGGGCGCGGCAGGACGGTCACCACGCCATTGGCGTCGACCGAGGTGCGCCCGCCCGGATCGGGGAAGGAACCCTGCATGAACCAGGCAGGCGAGCCGTTCGCCGCCGGGCCCCTTGTCGGCGGCGCGGTCTGCGCAAACGCGCCCGTCGCCAGCAGGATCGCGCCGAGCGTGGCGCCTGCGATCCTGGCGGCAATCCTCGGGGCAGTGGCGGGCTGAACGGGTCGGGTCATTTCTCTCTCCTGGGGGTATTCGATCGTTCTTGGGCTGAAGGAGGATCGCGGCCGTGGCCGGCGACGCGTCACGGTCGATCCTCTATCGATAGGTGCGGGCCATTTTTGACCTCGTGATCGGTGGCGAATATCCTGTGTGCCGGCGGAGGAAGCCCGGCTTCCACCGTGCTGCCCAGCCAATACTGCATACAAAAAATCCTGCGTGCATGCATCTTCTGCGTGCCCGAGATTGTCAATAGATTCGTCGGCGCGGCGGCAGCATCGACAGAGCCGGCCGCCCGGCACGGGCGGCCCCATGCCATCGATTCAGACCGGCATTCTCCGCTTGGTGAATTCGCGCCCCATGATCGCGACGTCCTCGCCACCCTGCCCCGCCGCGACGACCATGCAGCCGTCCCTGATCTGCTGGACCACATTGTTGTGGCCCGGCTCGGTCTCCGCAGCATTGAGGAACATGACCTTGTTCTTCTTGCACTCGGCCAGCACCCTGGCGCGGACCGCCTCCATATTGGGCAGGGCCGAGACATCAGCGATCACCTTGCCGGCGGCATCGCGGACCACCGGATGGCCGGACAGGCCGCCATCCTCCACACCGTGATAGCCGTTCAGCCACAGATTATGGTCGCCCGGGCCCCATTCAGCCATCGCCATGCCGGGAATGGCGAGCGTCTGGGCGACGGTCTCGTCGGCATAGGTGTCCTCGATCTTCACCCCGAAGATGATTTCGCCGCGCGGGTTGAGCGGCCAGAGATCGGCGATGTGCTGATAGGTGCCGCCCGACACGCCCCAGATATCGGCGGCATAGCTGGCGCTGTTGCCGCGCAGGCCCCGCATCCTGACCTTCGGCGTGTTGGGGAAATCGGGGAACGGGTAGCGCGCGCCCATATGCATATAGGTCTCGATCGCCCTGG
The DNA here is from genome assembly GCF_028473665.1 of Sphingomonas sp. QA11. GTDB lineage: Bacteria > Pseudomonadota > Alphaproteobacteria > Sphingomonadales > Sphingomonadaceae > Sphingomonas > Sphingomonas phytovorans. Next base: position 3,488,874 of record NZ_CP098774.1, read on the forward strand.
GATCGCGGGCGTGGCAGATATGGATGCCCATCACGCCAGTGCAGAGAAGCTGCTCGATCACCCAGGTGTTGGCGCGGGCATAAGCCTCATCGAGGCCAATGACCGGGGGCGAGACGAACACGGTAGGGAAACGGTGGCCGGATTTCGTACCGCCGCCGTCCTTCAGGCCGCGCATGAACTCGCGCAGTTCCTTCAGGTCGAAACAGCCATGCTCCATTTCATAGCTGATCGCGTCCGCCCAGGTCTTGCACATCTTCCTGCCCTGTTCGTACGGATCGACGTTCGGGCCGACGCCCGAGCCGGTATAATAAATCGGCTGCCCGTCCTCCCACAGCTCGATGCACTTGTTCAGGCGGCGCGGCTTGTAGGTCATGTCGACCGACGACGGCTGCCTGCCGCTATTGACCGGACGGGCGGCACGGCCCTGCGCCACGGCCTGGGTGGCGGCGAGGCCGGCGCCGGCGACCGCACCGGCCACCAGCAATTCGCGCTTGTTGATATCCATCAGCTATCCCCTTTTCGGTTTCAGGTCATGAGGTGGAGTCGGCTCGTCAGAAGGTCGCCCGAAAGCCGACCGAGACGAGGCGCCCGAGCAGGTTCGAGGTGAAGCCGTTGAAGCCCCAGGCGCCGACACCCCCGGCACCGGTGGTGTTGCCGTTGTAGAAAGGCGGGTCGCGATCGAAGAGGTTCTTCACGTCGATGTAGACCTGGCTGCCGTTCATGAAGCTGCCCTTGAAGTTGTAGGCAGCATGCAGGTCGATCGTCAGGTCGGGCTTCACCCGGTCGCCGCCCCCGGTCGGATTGCCGTTGGAGCCGAGCGTCACCGGCTTGACCGATGTCTGGATCCAGTTGCGATAGGCGCCGGTATAGTTGGCGAAGAAATCGAGCGAGAAGGCATCCTTCTCCCAGCCGAGCTGCCCGCGCCCCTTGGTCTGGATCGACGGGAACTGCGAGTTATAGCCCGAGGTGTTGAGGATGCTGAACGGCTGATCGCCGAAGTCCTGCATGAAGCGGGTGAAATAGGTGATCGACCCGCCCACCGTGAAGATGCCGGCACCTGACGTCGGCACGCGATACTGGAACTGGGCATCAATGCCCTGGACGTTGAGGTTGAGCACGTTGCCGACATCGCGGTTGATGAGGAAATACACCGTCGACGGCAGGGTCGCCGCCGTCGTCGCGCCGTTCGCCACATTGGTGAAGGTCCGGATCTGGTCGGCGGTGCAGCTCGTAGGACAGATGGTGAGACGATCGTGCAACGCCGCCGAATTGATGATCAGCGGCTGCGCCGGCGAGGCGACGCCGCCCTTGAAGACGTTCGCCCAATAGGTGACGTTCGCGGTGAAGCCGGGAATGAAATCGGGCGTCAGGTCGACACCGACCGACCAGCTGCTCCCGGTCTGGGGAACCACACCGGCGAAGCCGGCGCCGAGCGAGCGATCAAGCCCCTCGCGTCCGGTATTGGCGCCGACGCGGCAGGTGACCGTCGCCGTCTCGCAGCCCGGAAGCTGCTTCACCTCGGGATAGGCGGCGACCGGCACGTCGAGCACGGCGCTGGCACCGGTGCCGGTCGCACCGCGCAGATAGCCCTGGCGCGCGTCGCCGATCTGGTTGAGCGGCGGCGCCACGAAGGATTCGGCCCAGTTGCCGCGGACCTTGATCCAGTCGTTGATCTGCCAGTTGGCAGCGACCTTCGGGTTCGTCGTCGATCCGAAGTCGCTGTAATGATCGATCCGGCCGGAAATGCTCAGGTCGAACTTCCTGACCAGCGGGATCTCCATGTCTTCCCCGACCACCGGCACATAGAGCTCGACATAGCCCGACTTCACCCGGCGCGGCCCCAGGTTCATGATGAAGTTGGTGTAGCCGGTGCCAGTGCTGTTCGGATTGAGGCCGTACACGTCCTGCGTGACGTGCATATATTCCCCGCCCACGGCCATGCGCACCGCGCCGCCCGGCAGATCGAACAATTCGCCCTGCGCCTCCAGCTTGAGCTGGTACATGTTGTTCTGGTGTTCGTTGTTGGTGTTGTTCGAATAGAGATACTGCCACACCGACGCCGCGGTGCGATTGGTGCCGAGGCCGTTCCACACGTCGAGCGCATTGGACGTGGTCAGCGCCTGGCTGACCGTCCCCGTCTGGCCCGGCGCCGGCAGAACGCTGGTTATCGTGCCATTCAGCGCCGGCGATCCGTTGAGCGCGAGCGTGGCGCAGGTACTGCAGAAGGTGTTCTTGCCGCGCTGGTAGCTGTTCGACCGAGCCAGCGCGCCGCTGGCCGTGATCGACCATTTGTCGGTGACCTTATAGTCGATCACGCCCGTCGTGTAGAAAGTGGTGTTCTGGTAATTGTTGGTGCCATAATCCCCGGTAGGAGTGAGGGCGAGCCAGTTGACCAGTTCCTGGGTGAAACCGCTGCCTGGCGGCGCCCGGAAGAAGGGGTTGATCTGCATTCCCTTGCCCGACCCCGCGCCATAGGTCTGCGCGTTCGACAGGGTGCCCGGCGTCCCGGTCGAGAAATGCTGCAGGTGGTTGAACACGAACTTGCCGGTGAAGCTGATCCGGTCGCCCAGTTCCTGGTTGACCACGACCAGCACGCCTTCGCGCTGCACGCCCGGCACGGCGCTGCCGTAAAGCGAAGTGTTGCACATACCGTTCAACGCCTGGTTGTTCGGCAACGTGGTCGTGGCGTCGGCGCCGGGATAGATCACCGTGGCCGATGAGCTGCCGCGCACCGTGGCGGGCGAGCAATTATAGCTATTGGTGTTGCTGCCGCCGATGTCGCGATAATCGCCGCGGCTGAGGAACAGCCGCTTGTCGCTGGTGATCTCCTGCTGCTTCAGGAACTGCCCGGCGATATAGACGCCGCCGCTATCCCATTTGGTGCCCCAGATGCCGTTGAGATCGTAGCTGCGATAGCTGTCGGCAAAACCGACGCGGCCGTTGACCGTCAGCCCCTCGAAGGTCTTGCGGGTGATGAAATTGACCACGCCGGCGACCGCATCCGAGCCGTAGATCGAGGAGGCGCCGTCAGCGAGCACCTCCACCCGCTGCAGGGCCGGGGTCGGGATGATGTTGGGATCGGTCTGGGCATATTGCAGGCCGCCGCCCGGCATGCGCAGCCCGTCGATCAGGGCAAGCGTGGTGTTGCTCCCGCTGCCCGCCAGGCTGTGGATCTGCGGCGCGTAATAGGAATAGGAACTTTGTGCCTGCGGGGTCGAGCCGGCGGTGGTGATCGCGGGAACCGTGTTAACCAGCTCGCTCGTCGAGATCGCGGCCGTCTTGATCAGGGCTTCCTGCCCGACCGACACCAGGTTCGACCCGACCGGCGCCACACCGCGGATCGCCGAGCCGGTAACCACGATATCCTCGCCAGGACTGGCCGAATCCTCGGGCGGCAGTTCCTGGCCGGAGCCGGCGGACGCGGGCACCTGAGCAGCCTGGGGAGTCGTGTCGGCCGCCCTCTGCGCATCCTGCGCCTGCACCGCCGATGCGAAGGCAAACATCGCCGCAACGGCGATCGTGGAACCGCTCAGCCTGAGCGTGGGCAACAGCTTGGTCACAATATCTTCTCCCCCGGTTGGTTCTTGTGGGTCGATGACGCGATCGGGACGATCCGGCGCAGCGCGGCGCGGCAAGAAGAGCGGCGGGGAGGATGTCGTGGCCGAGCGGTGCAGCGCCGCGGTTCCCGGATTCCCGGCAAGCGGACACGAGGCTCCGGCAACGGGTCGCGATGCGAATCCGATCAAGGCATTCTCCCCTTTTTATCGCCGCGGCTTTTGCCGTTGACGTTGCTGGCACCGGCTTCCCGCCGCCCGCCTGTCGCTCGAGTCCGAACGACAGTATGTTTGGATACAATTCTATTCATTGAATACAAGATGATATTTCATGCTGCGTTGCGATGCAGGAAATACGACCGTCGGGCGAACATCAGTCCCGGCCGATCCGTGCGGCACGAGCTACAGCTTCAGGCAAGCTGTCAGCATGTCATGATTCACGATTTTTCCCATTTTTCTATGTACACTTAATCCACGTCTTCTTCCCTTTTTCATTCAACGGGAGTCACGCTTTCGCGCCATGCAGACGGGCACAAATACCGGATACATAGTGCCGTCATGCACGCACCGACGCACGGTCGGTTACAGCAACTTGTCGCACCCCCTGCACCTGCCGGCATCTGCAGCGGATCAGGAGCAAATGTATTGAACTGGCAATAATTGTATGCAAATTTTGACGAGCGGCGCCGGCCGGCTCGACCATCCTTCCGGGGCCCAAGCAAAGGGGGGGAACGACACAGCAGACAATGCATGGCCCGCCACTATTCCGGGCGACGACCCCGGCCGCGCGGATGCGATATCGACAACAGAACAAAGGGAGAGATACAGTGAAAAAGCTTCTATTGGCCATGGCCCTAGGCGCGTCAGCCGTCGCCATGACGGCACCCGCCCATGCGCAGATCCAGGCGACCAGAGACGATATCCTGTTCTACACCGCCGACTGGACCGGGGAGCGTTTCCCCGACGGAAGGCCCAGGGTGCCTGATGCGATCCTGAAGCGCCTGCTCGACGTCAACACCGAGGAGGCCTGGGGCATCCTGCGCCAGGTCGGGTACAACAACCAGTTCGAGGGTGGATTCCAGATGGTCCACAACGACCGGCCGTTCGTCGGCCGGGCACTGACCGTCCAGTATCTTCCGCTGCGCCCCGACATGAACAAGGCGATCAGCGCGCTGGGCGCGAAGGAGAAGCGCTCCGGTGGCCATAACAGCTGGCCGATCGACATGCTGCAGGTCGGCGACGTCTATGTCGGCGACGGCTATGGCAAGATCATCGACGGCACGCTGATCGGCGACAATCTCGGCAATTCGATCTACGCCAAGTCGAAGACCGGCGTGGTGTTCGATGCCGGCGTGCGTGACGTGGCAGGCCTTGCCGAGATCGACGGGTTCAACGCCTTCACCCGCGGCTACGACCCCTCAGCCATCCGCGAGATGGAGATGTTCCGGATCAACGGGCCGATCCGCATCGGCCGCGCGACGGTGCTGCCGGGCGACCTGATCCTGGCAAAGCGCGAAGGCGTCGTCTTCATCCCCGCGATCATGGCCGAGACGGTGGTGAAGGGCGCCGAATATATCGCGATGCGCGATGCCTTCGGCCATCAAATGCTCCGCGAGCAGCGCTTCACGCCGGGCGAGATCGATCAGCGCTGGACACCGAACATCAACGCGGCCTTCCTCAAATGGACCGAGGACCATCCCGACCAGATGAAGATGACCCGCGCCGACCTCGCCGAGATGATGAAGTCGCGCAATCAGTAAGCGAAAAACCATGACGGAGAAGGGGTGGCGCGGCGGCCTCCCCTTCTTCCGGGGAGTCGCCATATCCGTTCATCGCGAGTAGCCGGGCCTGTCGAAGCGGTGGATCGGAGAACAGGCGCACCGCATTCCAAGGTGCGTCGATACGGGCCTTTGATACGGCTTCGCCTACTCGGTCCCTACTCAGCACGAACGGCTATGGTGAATCCGAACAGTTCATCATCACCATCCATTCAGCATGATTCGGTCACGGTGCACCCGTCCCTTCGCCTTAATGTTGCATGTAACATATAGGATATCGTATAACTTGCATGCAAATTGCATTAGCTTACTGATCGGACTAGGTTATTCGTCGGACCGAAACATGGCGGGGATGCGGGATACGGATATGGTCGACGCGAAGCGATCGGGAAAGCCGGGCGATGGCCGGGCGCGCCAGCTTGATAAGTCCCCTTCGGACCTTTAGGTAAACGCTGTCTCACGACGTTAACCTCCAAAAAATCACAATTGGGCGCTGAGATGATGAGCCGAACTGCAAAAACTGGCACCAAGACCAAGACCGTGCGGAGCAAGGCTCCATTAAAGAACGGCGCCAGTGCAGGACCCCGCAAAGGCAGGCTTCGACTTGATGCGGTAAAGACAATTCGGAAGATGATTCTGCTTGGCGAGTTGCCGCCGGGCGAACGCCTGCGCGAAGTCGCGCTGAGCGAGGCGCTCGGCATGTCGCGCACGCCGATCCGCGAGGCCTTTCGCACATTGGCGGCCGAAGGACTGATCGACCTGCTGCCGAACCGCAGCGTCGTGGTCAGCGTGCCGGACAAGTCGGAGGCGGCTGACGTCTTCACCGTGCTCGGCGTGCTCGAAGGGCTCGCCGGGCAACTCGCCTGCCGCCGGATGACGCCCGAGCAGATCGAGATCCTCGACGAGCTGCAGGCCGACCTGGCCGCCTATTTCGAGAAATCGGACAGGCTGAGCTATCTCGAGGCGAATCGCCTGATCCACGAGCATATCGTTCAGGCGGCCGAGAGCCCCTCGCTGATGCTCGCCTGGCGGCTGCTGCTGCCGCGCGCTGAACGCGCCCGGCATGTCACCACGCTCGACCATGACCGCTGGGCCGAGGCGTTCGCCGAGCATTGCGAGATCAACGCCGCGATCCAGGCGCGCGACGAGAAGCTGCTCAAGCAGCTGCTCGAAAGCCACTTCGCCAAGGGCGTCGAGAGCATGAAAAAGAACGAGGCCCGCGAGCGCGCCAATCGCCGCGCCGAAATCTATGCAGGCGTGGTCGGTTAAGGCGAAGTCGAACGTCATCGCGTAAGGACAAGTGTCAATCGAGGGAATATTGCGTCCCCGGCGAAGGCCGGGGTCCACTCGGGGGGCGATGATAATTGGCGTTACGTGTCGTTACATCAGCCTTCCCAACTGGGCCCCGGCCTTCGCCGGGGAAGGCAACAGGTGACCGGCCATCGCGTGCCCTCCCTCAACTCATGATGGGGCATTCGTCACTCCTGTAGCCTCACACCCCTAGCCGGGGTAGAATTCAGCAATACCCCGTTGTCTGTATGCAAGATGATTGATATGCATACATCAAATCGGGCGCCGTCTCGCGACCCGGAAACGGGGAGAATGACGAGTGCGCGACCTGCTTCCAGACGACAGCCGGGACGCGACTCTGATCGGACGACTGGCGAGCGACCAGGGCCCGATTCCCGTCTCCGTCATCGACGGGAATGTCTTCGACCTGTCCGGGGAAGCTGACACGGTTTCCGGCCTGCTTGAAATGCTGACCCCGGGCGGCACGCTGCCCGCTGGTCGCGCCATGGGGCCGATCGAGGCGCTCGACCTGAGGGCCGCCTGGGACGAGTCCGGACCGGGCCGCCTGCTTGCGCCAATCGACCTGCATTGCATCAAGGCATCGGGCGTGACCTTCGCGGTCTCGGCGCTTGAACGGGTGATCGAGGAGCGCGCGCGCGGCGATTCAGCCGGCGCGGCGCGGTTCCGCGCGGAAATCCAGGAGAAGATCGGCGGGGATATCCAGTCGGTCCGACCAGGATCGCCCGAGGCGATGAATCTCAAGGACATGCTGATCGCGAGCGGCGCCTGGTCGCAATATCTGGAGGTCGCGATCGGGCCGGACGCCGAGATCTTCACCAAGGCGCCAGTGCTCTCGGCGGTCGGATCGGGCGCATGGGTCGGCATCCGCAGCGATTCGCACTGGAACAATCCAGAGCCCGAGGTGGTGATCATCGCCGATTCAGCCGGCAATGCGCGCGGCGCGACCCTGGGCAACGACGTGAACCTTCGCGACATCGAGGGACGCAGCGCGCTGCTGCTGGGCAAGGCGAAGGACAATAACGCGTCCTGCGCGCTGGGACCGTTCATCCGCCTGTTCGACGACAGGTTCACCATGGACGATATCCGAAACGCCGAGGTCTCGCTGCTGATCGAAGGCGAGGACAAGTACCGGCTGGAAGGCAGGTCGAACATGCGACTGATCAGCCGCGACCCGATTGACCTGGTCGGCCAGACGATCGGCAAGAGCCACCAATATCCCGACGGCTTCGCGCTGTTCCTCGGCACCATGTTCGCGCCGGGCGACGACCGCGGCGAGCCGGGGCGCGGTTTCACCCACAAGATAGGCGATACCGTGACGGTGTCGACGCCGAAGCTCGGCACGCTGACCAACAGGGTATGCCATTGCGAGGATGCGCCGCCCTGGACCTATGGCATCGCGGCGCTGATGCGCGACCTGGCCCGACGGGACGCCTTCCGCATCTGATCAATCGAAGACCCGACCGTAAGCACGACGCGCCCGCCGAGACGGGACGGTCCAACAGGAGAGTGACCATGGGGAACGCCATCTTGCCGAACAACACCGCACGGCATGGGCGCAAGACGCGGCTGGCCGGGCGCCTGCTGGCCGCGACCGCCGGCGCGATCGGCCTGTTCGCCACCCTGCCCGCGCTGGCGGAAACCCTGGTGGTGAAGAACTTCACGCTGATCGACGGCCGCGGGGGCGCCGCCACGCCGAATTCGGCGATGGTGGTCGAGGATGGCCGGATCGTCTGGGTCGGACCGTCGGCCCAGGCGCCGGTCGATGCGGCGGCGATCGACCTGACCGGCAAGTTCGTCATCCCCGGCCTGATCGACACGCATATCCATATGGGCAATGTCCATGACCTGACCCAGGATGAGCGTTTCTACACGACCGAGAATGTCGAGGCCGACCTGAGGACCTATGCATCCTACGGCTTCACTACCGTGGCGGTGATGGGCACCGACAAGGATTCGGTCTTCGCCGTCCGCAACGCCGAACGTGCCGGACGCCCGACCATGACCCGGCTGTTCACCGCCGGCCAGGGCATCGTGTTCCGCGGCGGCTATGGCGGCGTGCCCGGGATCAACCGCCCCGTGGCCAATGCCAGGGAAGCGGCGATCGAGGTCGACGCGCAGGCGGCCAAGGGTGCCGACTATATCAAGTTCTGGCTCGACGACGAGCTGGCCACCATGCCCAAGATGCCCCCCGAGATCAGCCAGGCGGTGATCGACGCGGCGCACCGCAACGGGCTGAAGGTGTTCGCCCATATCTTCTATCTGGAGGATGCCAAGCGGCTCGCCGCGCAGGGCGTCGACGGTTTCGTGCACAGCGTGCGCGACAAGCCGGTCGACAAGGAACTGACCGACGCGATGAAGGAAAAAGGCATCGTCCAGGTCGCGGCGACGCTCAGCCGCGAGGCGGCGATGTTCGCTTATGGCAAGCCTGCGCCGCAACTCGACGATCCCTTTTTCAAGCAGTCGCTCTCGCCCGAGGCATTGCGGCTGCTGGCCAGCCCGGAGCGGCAGAAGAGCGTCGCCTCGGCGCCCGCCTTCCCCCGCCTGCCCGGCTTCTTCGATACCGCGATGGCCAATCTGAAACGCGAAGCGGCCGCCGGGGTGCATTATGGCGTCGGCACCGATTCAGGTCCTCCCGGCCGCGTCGCCGGCTATTCGGGCCATTGGGAAATGGAGCTGATGGTCAAGGACGGCTTCACCCCGGGCCAGGCGATCCAGGCGGCGACCGGATATGGCGCCGAGATCCTGGGCGCGAAGGACCTGGGCACGATCGAGCGCGCCAAATGGGCCGACTTCGTCGTGCTCGACGCCGATCCGCTCAAGGACATCAGAAACACCCGCAAGATCAACTCGGTCTATATCGCGGGCCGCAAGGTGCGCTCGGTCGCGCAATGACCGTTGAAGCGAATGACAGCCGGCGCGTGGCACGGCGGCCGACGCGCGTCCGCCATGCCGTGCTGTGGCTGACGGTCGCCGCGTACATGATCACCTATATGGACCGGGTGGTCATCTCCACCGCGGCGCCGGCGATTCAGCAGGAGTTCGGTTTCTCCGCGATCACCATGGGCTGGATCTTCAGCACCTTCCAGATCACCTATGCGCTGTTCCAGATTCCGGGCGGCTGGCTCGGCGACCGGTTCGGCCCGCGCCGGGCGCTGACCTGGATCGTGATATGGTGGTCGAGCTTCACCGCGCTGACCGCGATGACCTGGTCGGCCGGATCGATGCTGGTCTGCCGCGCGCTGTTCGGCGCCGGCGAGGCGGGCGCCTTCCCGATTGCCACGAGGTCCCTCTCGCGCTGGATGCTGCCGCAGGAGCGCGGCTTCGCGCAGGGCGTCACTCATGCCGGCGCGCGGCTCGGCGGCGCGATCACCCCGGTGTTCGTCGTGCTGCTGATCGCCGATTTCGGCTGGCGCGCGCCCTTCTTCGTGTTCGCGGCCGTGGGCCTGCTCTGGGCGGCGCTCTGGTTCTTCTTCTACCGCGACCTGCCGAGCGAGCACCGGAAGGTGAACCAGGCCGAACTGGCGCTGATCACCGATGCACTGGGGGCAGCGCCTCCACCGAGCCGAACGGTCAAGGTGCCGTGGGCGAAGCTGCTCGGCAACGGGCAGATATGGACGCTGTCGGCGATGTATTTCTGCTATGCCTACAGCATCGGCATCTTCCTGACCTGGTTCCCGACCTATCTTAAGGAAGCGCATGATTTCAACCTGACCAGGATGGGCCTGTACGCCAGCCTGCCGCTGATGGCCGGCGTCGCCGGCGACATCGCGGGCGGCTGGATTTCGGACCGCATGGCGCATCGGTCGGGCAACCTGACCCTGTCGCGACGGATCGTCGCGATGACCGGATTCCTGATCGCGGCGGCGACGATCCCGATGGCGGTGCTGTCGGCCGATCCGCTGACCAGCGTCGCCTGGTTCTGCCTCGCGGTGTTCGGGCTCGAGCTGACGGTCGGCGTATCCTGGGCAGTGACGCTCGATATCGGCGGCAACTACGCCGGCTCAGTCTCCGCGGTGATGAACAGCTGCGGCAATATCGGCGGCGCCATCGCCTCGTTCGCCACCGGCTATATCGTCACCTATGCGGGCTGGAATCCGGCCTTCTTCGTGCTGGCGGTGCTGTGCTTCGCGGCCGCGCTGCTGTTCCTGCGGATCGACGCCGCCAGGCCCCTGTACCGGGGCGAACCGGCCGCCGCGTGACGGGCTTTCGTCTCCCGATGTGAGAGGTTTGATCGGAATCGGACATCAAGACCATTGACACGTTCGGCCAATGGCTTGATGCATACAAACAGTTACTTTAGTATGCAACAATCGTCGAGAGCCGATCACTATCGTCGGCAACGGGGAAACGCCCGCACCGTCGCGGGCAACGCCCGACAGGCGAAAGCGGTCGCCGCCGCCGAGGTCCGGGGAGGTCAGGCAGGATATGAAGATCAGCGAGACGAAATGCGTTGGCTGCGGCAATTGCACCTACGCCTGCCCGATGGGGGCGATCTATGTCGACCCGAAGACGCGCAAGGCGACGGTCAACAGCGACGAATGCGTCGAATGCTATGCGTGCTATAACGGGCTGAGCAAGGAGCATCTGCCGCCCCGGACGGTTCGCTTCACCCGGCGCATGATGTCGAAGCTGTGGCTCCGGTTCGAACCCGATCCCGATATCTGCCCGACCGACGCGCTCGAGCCCGATCCGCTGACCTGGCCCCGCGTCGTGCGCCGCGCCTTTTCCGATCCGCGCGTGCCGCACGAATCGACCGGCGTCACCGGCCGCGGCACCGAGGAAGTGAAGACCAACGAAATCTCCAACCGGATCGCGGTCGGCATGGTCGGCTTCACCATCGAGTTCGGCCGTCCGGGCGTTGGCGTGCGCTTCCACCAGATCCAGGAAATGAGCATGGCCCTCGCCGCCCTTGGGGTGAAGATCCAGCCGAAGAACCCGGTCACCGCGATGATGAGCGATGTCGAGACCGGCAAGATCCGCGACGACATCCTGAACGAAAAGGTGCTCTCCGCGATCCTCGAGATCACGGTGCCGGTCGAGCGCACCGAGGAGATCATCCGCACCGTCTGGGCGGTCGAGAAGAGGATCGATACGATCGTTGTGCTCGGCGTCGGCACGCGCTGCGACGAGGATGGCGAGGAGCGCGTGGTCGCCCCGATCCTGGAGAGCCTCGGCTACACGCTGAAGCGCGCCAAGACCAATCTCGGCCTGGGCCGCCCGCAGATCCGCGAGCTTGCGCGCGAGAATGCCGAACCGGCCAGTCAAGCACAGGAGTCGGTCGCGGCATGACCAACACCCTTCACCGCTACGGCACCGCAGAAAGCTTCAAGGACGATTATGTGATCTTCGCGCTGCCCGCCAAGGGCGGCGCGCAGACGGGCGACCCCAAGCCGGCGTTGCGGCGCTTCCTGGAGATCGCGCTCGACTATAATCCGGTGAACATCGGCGACGCGATCCACGGCGGCGGCACGCGGCCGACCGAACATAGCCACGCGATGGAGCATTTCGCCAGGCGCCCGACCAAGCCCGATTTCCAAAGGGTGATGGACGGCCTGGGCGAGCCGACGACCTATTCCGCCGTGTTCGCGACACGCGAGGACGCGGAAGCATTCGTCCAGCGAATCGTCGAGGAGGACCTCGGCCTCAGCATCAACATCTCCTCCTCGATCGAGAATGCCCAGAATTGCTGCAAGGCGGCCGGCATCACTCGGCACAGCGTCGGCTATTCGCTCGGCTTCGAGGGCATTCAGGACAATGCGCCGAACCGCCATGTGCTCGCCCTGTCGACCATGTGCGGCCACGGCATGATCAGCCAGTCGCTCGCCAAGAAGATGATCGACATGGTCAAGGAGAACCGCGCCTCGCCCGACAAGGTGACGGCGGCGCTGAGCCGTTTCTGCTCGTGCGGCATCTTCAACCCGGTGCGCGCCAGACGGATCATCGAAGAGGCGCGCAAGAAGACCTTCTAGTCCCCGATGGAGCAACCATTGTGACGACCCAAGCCATGGACCCATGGTCCGACACCAAGCAATCCGCCGCCGGACGCGGCGCCAGAGCGCCGATCGGCGTCGGCGAAGGAACGATCCCGGCCGGGCGCTCCGGCCGTACCCGGCTCTGCTATGTTCATCCCGACCTGGTCAGGGACGCCCGCGACCGGCTGCGCGCGCAGACCGCGGATTGCGTGATGGAGACCCTCGGCATCAGCGTGAACACCTGGGTCAAGATGCGCGACGGCAAGCCGATCCGCATGTCGGTCGCCGAGCGGTTCGTTCAGCGGGTCGGCGCCTCACGCTGATCCGCCGTGGGGCGGATCGCTGCGCAGGGCGGCATCGGCGTTCAGTCCACCACGTCTTCGTAGCGCGGATCGAGATCGACGGCGCGATCCGCATCGGCATCCGCCCGGCGGATGTCGCCCTGCCGACGCAACAACAGGCTGCGGTTATAATAGCCGCGCGCCGCATTCGGCGCATAGCGCACCGCCCGGTCCAGATCGGCAATGGCGCCAGCAAGCTCTCCCTTGCGCTCCCGTGACAGGCCACGATTGAGCCAGGCGATGGCAAGCCGCGGCGACACCTCGATCGCCCGGTCGAATGCCGCGATCGCGCCGTCGACATCGCCACGCCACGCCAGCGAGAGTCCATCAGCCACCTGCGCCGCCGCGCGTCCGGCGGGGCCCGGCGCAGCCGGATCGACCAGTTTCCCGCACGCACCGAGATCGCGGCCCGGATCATCCACCGTGCACGCATTCCAGTCGCCGCGTCGCGCGCGCTTCGACACCATCCGGGCCCGCGCCCCGGCCTTGCCGCTCGATCCGCTTACCCGCGTCCCGGTGACCACGATATTCGCATCGGCGGAATCTTCCACCACCGGAGCGGACGGCGCCGCGGCCGCGGGAGGCGGAGCGGCCACAGGTGCGGCGAGGAATGCGCTTTCCGCCCGCGCGGAAGCGGCGCTGCGTTTCATTTCCATCGGCGGCGGCGGTGGGGGTGGCGGTGGCGGTGGCGGCGCAACATCGGCCTTCACCGTTGGTAATATGGGAGGCGCCGCCGGAACATTCGCGCCCGCCGAAAGCGACCCGGTTGGCTTGCCTCGAGGCGTGACGACCGGCGGCGCAATATCGGCCGCGACCGGCAAGGGCGGCCCGGGGGGCGAAGCGGGTGCGGGCCGGGATGGCACGTCCACAGGCGATGGCGCCTGCGTATCGCTGGCAAACCGGGGACTTGTCGTCATCCAGACCGGCACGCCCACCACCGCGACCAGCGCGACGGTGACCAGCGCTCCCATACGGGGGCCGCCGATCCACGACCGTCGCGGCGGCGTTGCCGGGCGCGGCGGATCGACGGCGCGCGGGGGGCCGGTGGCCGCATCGAACCGCTGCATCGCCGCCTCGATCGCCGAATCCCGGGCGGCGGGCCTTGGCGGCGGTGGGTCGGGCAGCGAAGCCGAGAGGTCGCTATCGGGCTCCATTCACGGCGCCCCGTCTGCGGCACGGATCGCATGGAAACCCGCCACTGGCCCGAGGCAATGAGGAGACGAAAGCAACATCTGCCGGCCTTATAGCCTCAATTGCCGACGGGTCGAATGGCGATCGGGTGCGGCGGCAGCGCCTGACGCCGCACCCCCTTGCCTATCGCCGCAACTGGGCCAGCGCCCCGGCCGACCTGGCCGCCCGGACGAGCTGGACGAACTCGGTGCGATAGCCGAAATCATCCTCGCCCCGCGCGGCCGTGACGATCCGCAGCACATCGTCATAGCTCATCGAGCCGTTATATTTGCCACCGCGAAGCAGTTCGGCAAACGCCGCGACCCCGGTCGCGAACCGTGCTTCCCGCGGCGCATCCTCGAACCGGGCAACCTCCGACGTTCGGTCGATCGGGGTCGAGATCAGCCGGCTCGTGTCGGATTTCGGCAGCTTGTAGCGGATCCTGACGAAACCATATTCGCCGCCGCGCGCTGACGCCGCAACTGGTGCGGGCCGTGCATAGCGCAGATCGCCAATGGCGCGCGGACCACCCACCGGCACGATCTCGTAAATCGCGGTGACCGTCTGGCCCGATCCGACATCGCCCGCATCGACCTTGTCATTGTCGAAATCCTCGCGGTTGAGCATGCGCGTTTCATACCCGATCAGGCGATATTCGGCGACGGTCGCCGGGTTGAACTCGACCTGGATCTTCACGTCCTTGGCGATCGGGAACAGGGTCGAGGTCGCCTCGTCCACCAGCGTCTTCCGCGCCTCGCCGATCGTATCGATATACGCGGCCGCGCCATTGCCGTTCTGCGCCAGCGTTTGCATCATCGCGTCATTGTAATTGCCCATGCCGAAACCGAGCACCGAGAGGAACACCCCCTTGCCGCGCTCGCGTTCGATATAACCCTTCAGCTCTTCCTGATTGGTGATGCCGACATTGAAATCGCCGTCGGTCGCCAGGATGACTCGGTTGACACCCTTCGCATCGAAATTGCTTTCGGCGAGTGCATAGGCCTGGCGGATCCCCTCGGCCCCCGCCGTGCTCCCGCCCGCGCCAAGCCGATCGATCACCCCGAGAATCCGGCCCTTTTCGCTCGCCCGGGTCGGCTCGAGCGCGGTGCCGGCCGAGCCGGCATAGGTGACGATCGACACCCGGTCATCGGCATCGAGCTGGTCGAGCAGCAGCGCCAGCGACTGCTTCACCAGCGGCAGCT
This sequence comes from Sphingomonas sp. QA11, assembly GCF_028473665.1. Lineage (GTDB taxonomy): Bacteria > Pseudomonadota > Alphaproteobacteria > Sphingomonadales > Sphingomonadaceae > Sphingomonas > Sphingomonas phytovorans. The sequence continues at coordinate 3,504,202 of NZ_CP098774.1, forward strand.
TGTTGGGCGCGTTCATCGACCCCGAGGTATCGATCAGGAAGACGAGATTGGCGCGCGGCCTGGTCGCGCGCTGGAGCTCATAACCCCGGATGCCGATGCGGACGAGCTTGCGCCCGGCCGTCCAGGGGCTGGGGAAGACAGCGACATTGGTACTGAACGGCTGGTCCGCCGAACGTGCTGCCGCATAGCTGTAGGGGAAATAATTGACCATCTCCTCCGTCCGCACCGCCGCCGGCTGGGGCAGGAGGTTCTGGTTGAGCGAGGCACGGACGAAGGAATAGGACGCGGTGTCGACATCGATCGAGAAGGTCGAGACCGGATCTTCCCGCACGACCTTGAAGGGGTTCTGGGAAGTAGCGGTGAACTTGTCGCGCCCGACATCCTGATAATAGGGCATCGGCATGCCAGGTTCGGGCGCGATCCGCGCCAGATAGCTCTGCGGCGCCATCATCTTGCCGGTCACGATCATGGACGGCGGCGGCGGCGGGGCGGGCGGCGGTGGAGCAGGTACCGCCATCGCGACATCAGCGGCGACTTCGGCCCGCGCGGCAGTCTGCTGGTGCACACGCGTTCCGGTGACGACGATATTATCATCCGCCAGCGCGGCGGGCGGGGCGGCGGTCTCGATGCCGGACCTCGCGCACGAGGCGAGGAGCATGACGGTCACGCCGATAGCGATGGCGGGGTGCTGGCGGGACATGTATTGGCGGGGCATTGGGGGACTCTCCCTGGTGACAGCGGCGCACGATCGTCCGCATGTCCCTTCGACGCCCCTCCCCGGGATATCCTTGGGCCCGGTTGAAAATATTTCTTCGAATGCCGCCCGTGCCGTTCAGCCGCCTTCGGCCCGGTCGGTGGCAAGCAGCCGCCGTACCTCGTGCATCCGCCACGATATGGTCGATTCAGCCACGCCCAGTATCTCGGCCGCCTCGGCATGGCTGAGCTGCTGTCCCGCCACGAGCACCACCGCATCGCGATAGCCCGGCTTGAGCCGGGCGATGGCGCTCTTCATCCACATCGCATCGTGGAGATCGCGCCCGTCCGGCCCGCGCGTCAGCCCGGTCAGCACGCCGAGCCGCTCCGTAAAGCCGAGAAAGGAGCGGCGCCGGCGCTTCTGGTCGCGGCAGGCGTTGACCACGATGCCGCACAGCCAGGTGGTGAACCTCGCTTCGCCGCGGAACCCGCCGATCTTCTCGACCAACGTGCAGCAGACATCCTGCGCGATATCGTCCGCATCGGCACGCGATCCGGTCAATTGCCAGGCCAGGCCGTGGATCCGGTTGTAATGCCGTTGCAGCAGCAGGCCGAAGGCATCGCGATCACCGCCCATGGCGGCGGCGATCAGGTCGACGTCAGGATCGTCCCCCGTATCCGCCATGAGTCAGCGCCGGCCGCCATACGGGCCGGCGCGCATGCGCATGACTGTCGCCGTATCTCCCACAGGCCGCTCTGTGCATCATTCGCGCCCATGATGCCATCGCGGACCGGCGCCCCACACCTTCCGCTCGGGAAAGCGGGAGCGGATCGGCGGCATTTCCTTCACTCCACCAGGGCGGTTTCCGTCGATGCCATGCCGGCGCTCGCGACCTCGCGCTCGGCCTGGACGAAGCCATATTCGGGGACGATCTCGCCCGCCCGGTCGGAGATGATGTTCCAATGGGCGACCACCTGCTCGCCGGCATCCCCCGTACCGCCGATATGCCGCCCCTGCGACAAGGTGACGCTCGCCCGCGCGAAATGACCGGCGCCCGCGCAGAGGATCGCGCGGGTGGGCGCATCCTCGCCGACGAGCGCGAGCAGCCCCGGGCTCACCAGCGCCGGGTCGAGCAGGTCGAGGCTAGTGTCGGGCAAGACGCCATGAGTCATCCGGGTGGCGGCAGTCGGCGCGAGGCAGTTCACGCGGATGCCGTATTTCTCGCCCTCGATCGCCAGGGTCTGCATCAGCCCGACCAGCGCCATCTTGGCGGCGCCATAATTGGCCTGGCCGAAATTGCCGTACAGGCCGGACGAAGACGTCGTCATGATCACGCGGCCGTGGCGCTGCTCGCGCATGATCTCCCACACCGCCTTGGTGCAGATCGCCGCGCCCATCAGGTGAACGTCGATCACGATGCGGAAATCGTCGAGGCTCATCTTCGCGAAGCTCTTGTCGCGCAGGATGCCGGCATTGTTCACCAGAATGTCGATCCGGCCCCAATGGTCCATCACCCGGGCGACCATCGCGGCGACCGCCGCCTCGTCGGTGACCGATCCGGCGACGGCAAGCGCCTCGCCGCCGGTGGCGGCGATCTCCGCGGCAACGGTCTCCGCTGCCTGCTGTGCCACATCGTTGACCACCACCCTAGCTCCGTGGCGCGCCAGAAACAGGGCATGCGCCCGGCCCAATCCGCCGCCGGCCCCGGTTACGATCGCGACGCGTCCTTGCAGTGACATCTGACTGTTCCTCCCTCTTGACCTGCGTTCGTCGCTAGCTCGATTCATATTCACTCTCAAGCTAGTTAGTGTCTTTTATGTGTAACATCCGCTGATGCGGCCGGCGGGAATCACCTTCATCACGCCGTCAGAACGGCTCTTTTCCCGAATGCTGGCGGCACAATTCCAGGAAGCCGGCGGCCATGAACGACGCCATGCGATCCTTGACGGCAACAAAATCGTCCGACTTGCAGATGCCGCCGGAAAGCTTGTCGATACGCCCGGTGCGCGCCAGCGTGAGCATCAGGGCGCCAGTCACGAAATGATAGCCCCAGAAGATATCCTGCTCGCTGCAATCGGGCAGCGCCTTTTTCAGCAATCCGATCAGGCGCAGCACGACCGGATCGAAATGCTCGTCCATCAGTTCGGCACCCCATTGGGGTGCGTTCGCCACCTGGGCGCCAAGCGCGGCATAATTCTTCCAGCCCTCCCCGCCCTCGATATAGAGGTCGAGATCGGTATCGAGGAAAGCGCGCAGCGCCCCCGCGACACTCGGCTTGCCCTGGGTCGCCACGTCATATTCGTCGAGCGCCTTCATGCGCCGCTCACTCGTCACCACGGCGCGGCGGGCGAAGACGGCGTCGAAAAGCTTCTTCTTGTCCTCGAAATAGTAATTGAGCAGCGTGTGGTGGACGCCGACGCGTTTCGCGACATCCTTCAGCGTCACGCCGTAAAGGCCGTGCTGCGAGAAGAGATATTCGGCCGCGTCGAGGATCTGCTCCATCGTCTCGGCACGCTGTTCCGCCTTGGTGTTGCGTCGGCGGGGTTTCACGTCTTCGGGCAATGAGGGCCTTTCTGTCTTGGCGCGACCAGCGCCGAACCGGCGACCGGACCCCGGCTCACGCGCTGCCGTATTCGGATCTCAGGCGTATCTTGTCGATCTTGCCGGTCGACGCCAGAGGCATGTGCTGAAGGCGCACGATCGCATCGGGGATCCACCAAGGCGCGACCCGCCCTTTCAGGGGTGCCAGCAGCGCTTCGTCGCTAATTCCCTGTCGATCGCGCATCTCCACCAGCAGGATCGGGCGCTCGCCCCATTTATCGTCCTGCCGCCCGATTACCGCGGCCAGCGACACCTCCGGCAGCGCGCCGACCACGGCTTCGATCTCGGCCGGGTTGATCCACTCGCCGCCCGACTTGATCAGGTCCTTGGCCCGGCCGGTGATGATCAGATTGCCGTCCATGTCGATCCGCGCGAGATCGCCGGTCCCGAACCAGCCATCGGCATCGGTCGCGCTCTGCTCCTGGCCGAAATAGCGCTCGACCACCGCCGCGCCGCGCACGCGCAGATGCCCCTCCGGCCCGCGCTGTTCAGGCAAGGCGTTTCCTTCCGCATCGACCAGCAACAGATCAACCCCGATCGCGGGACGCCCCGCCAGGGCGGCGGACCGGGCCGGATCATTGGGCGGGGAGACGGTGCCCGAGGGCGACAATTCGGTCATCCCCCAGCTCGTCTGTACCGTCACGCCGAGCCGGCGCTCGATACGCTCCATCAGCGCTGGCGCCAGCGGAGCACCGCCCATGATGATTCGCTGGAGCGTCGGCACCTCTTCGCCGGTGGCCTCGAGGTGGTCGAGCAGCCCGAGCCAGACGGTCGGCACGCCCACCGCGATCGTCACCCCTTCAGCGACGATCAGACGCGCCAGGCTCGCGCCGTCAGTCCGCCTTCCGGGCAGCACCAGCTTCGCGCCGGCCGCGGGCACCGCGAAGGGCAGTCCCCAGGCATTGGCGTGGAACATCGGCACGACGACCAGCGCGCTGTCCTTGGCGGAGATCGCCATGACGTCCGCCTGCAGCAGCCGCAACGTGTGCAGGAAGCTCGACCGGTGTGTGTAGGTGACCCCCTTGGGCGCGCCCGTGGTGCCGGAAGTGAAGCAAAGGCCGCAGGGCGCGGTTTCGTCGAAGCCTCCCCAGGACACGGTCGGGGACGCGTCGGCGATCAGCGGTTCGAGTTCGACGACGCGCGCGGTCCCCGCCACGCCCTGGCCGGGCCCGTCGATCACCAGTACGTACTCGATCGCCCGCACCCGCTCGGCGATCTGGCTGGCGAGCGGCATCAGGTCGGCGCTCGCGACCAGCATCCGCGCGCCCGACTGCTCGACCATCGAGGCAAGCTGCGCGCCGGTCAGCCGCGGGTTGAGCGTATGGCAGACCGCCCCCATGCCCATGACGGCATACCAGGTCTCGACATGCGCCTGGCTGTTCCACGCCAGCGTGGCGATTCTGTCCCCCGCCCGCGCGCCAAACCCGTCGAGCACCGCCGACACGCGCCTGCTGCGCGCCTGTAACTCGCCATAGCCGATCCGGGCGATCCGCCCATCTTCGCAGGCAGTCACCACCTCGCGGCGAGGATGCCATTTGGCTGCATGTTCCAGAAACTTGTCGAGCGTCAGGTCGAAAGGCTGCATTTCACCGTCGATCATTTGCAGTTTGCCACCTTTGCCAGCACCGGGGAGATGACGCCGGTATTCCAGTTCCACGGCTGGTCGCCTGCCGCGGACCGGCGGCAGACAGCCGCTTCGTGCAGCGCGAACATGCCCGGGAAGAGCTTCCTGCCCGGCGTCGGCACCTGCGCGAAGGCAATGTAGTTCGCGTCCTTGCCATAAGGTTGCCAGGCGGGCTGGCCCTTGGCGACCGGATCGCCGGTCGTCGCGAACGACGTCCAGTAGCTCATCATCGCGTCGGACAGGCGCCGTTCGGCCAGCGTGTCGGGCACCTTCGGCCAATAAGGCGGCGTCTGGCCCGTCGTGCCGAAGACATAGGGCAGTTCCGATGCGTGAAACGCATGCAGGCCGTTATCGTCGGCGGCCGGATAGCCGTGATCGAACAGATAGAGATAGCCGCGCTGGCCGATCGCTGTCTGGCCGATCGCCAGCCGGGTCGAGGTCCAGCCGTAGAGTGCATCGCGGGTATTGGCGAGCATGCTCTCGTCGATCGTGCCAGCGGGATAGAGCCTGAGATAATAGTCGGCGAGATCGCCATAACGGCCGCGAATCGTCTCCTCATAGGCAGCGGCGTTGGCCGGCGCCGGCGGCAGCAGGACACGGAGCGAGCGGATTTCACCACTGTTGAAGCCGGCGAGGACCGGCACGGGCGCCTGCTCGCCGCGATTCCAGGTGTCGATGAGCTGGCGGGTCAGCACCTTGCCATCGACGGCGCCCCAGGGGCCATAACCCCTGGCCGCGGCCGAATCCGTGAGCTTTTCCGCGTCCATCGCGCGGAACGCCGGCAGATCGGCCGCCCCCAGCGCCGTCATGATCTGAGTCCCGGCAGCTTCCGCCGAGGGCGTGCCGTGCGCCGTCTGCTTCAGCTCGGGCGTTGAGATCATATAGGCGCTTTCGGCGATGGCCTTGTGGAACAGCCCGCGCGCGCGCGGTGAGGCCATCAAATACATCACGCTGAGGCCGCCCGCCGATTCCCCCGCGATCGTGACGTTGCCGGCGTCGCCGCCGAACGCGCCAATGTTGCGCTTGACCCAGTCAAGCGCCGCGATCTGATCGAGCAGGCCGTAATTGCCGGAGATACCTTCCGCCGATTCAGCGCTCAGCGCCGGATGCGCGAGATAGCCGAGCACGCCGAGCCGATAGTTGATCGAGACGACGATCACCTTCTTCCCGGCCATGCGCGCGCCGTCATACGTCCGCTCATGGCTGTAGCCGCCGACCAGCGCGCCGCCGTGGATCCAGACGAAGACCGGCAGGTTCCTCGCGTCCTTCGGTGCCCAGATATTGAGCGTCAGGCAGTCCTCGCTCATCTTCTCGGGCGGGTTGGTGTAGATGCCGACCGCCTTCGAATGCGGCTGGACGCAGGCCGGCCCGAACTCAGTCGACTTGCGCACGCCTTGCCAGGCCGGGAGCGCGGCCGGGGCCTTCCAGCGCATCGCCCCAACCGGCGGCTGTGCATAGGGGATGCTTCTGAAGACACGAACATCACCCTGGACGCTGCCCTGTACACTTCCTGCGGGAGCATCGACGGTCGCCGACTGGGCAAATGCCGGACCGGTCGGAAGCAGGAAGGCCGCCAGCGCGGCAACGCACAATTGTTTCATGCTGACATCTCGACGGGGTTGCGGCTTTCGCGGCGCAGGATGCGTGCGAGCCGGAGGAAGAGCGCGATCGCGATCAGGTAGAAGGGCGTCAGCGTGTACAGGGCCGATTGCAGATACTGGGGATGGCCATGCACCTTGAACCAGTCGCTTGCCTGACCGACCCAGGTCGGCCCGAGACCGAGACCGATGAAGTTCATCACCAGCAGCAGCAACGCTCCGGCCAGAACGCGCTGGTTGGGCCTGACTTCGTCCTGCACCAGCGCCACGGAGGCGGAGAGGTAGAAATAGTTGAACATCATCACGACCGCGAGCAGCGCGAGCGCCAGCGGCCAACCCGGCGCCCAGATGAAGGCAAGGTAGAAGGGCATCGCCACCGCGAGCGACAGTGCGGGCGCGACGGCATAGCCAGCGCGCGAGGTTCGGGTCATGCGGTCGATCACCCGGCCGGAAATGACCATCCCGCCGCCCATGCCGAGAACGAGCACCAGCGCGTACCAGATCGCAACCTCGCTCAGCACCATGCCCTTGTCGCGCATCAGGAACAGCACGGCGAAATTGCCGAGGCCATAGGTGACGAACTGAGTCGCGCCGCTGCCCAGCGCCGCGAGCATGAGCACCGGGTGCGTAAAGAACATGCGCAACGTGGGCCAGAATGGAGCCTTGTCCGACCCGTCGCTCGCGCGCACCTGGTCGGTCGCGCCGCGTTCCGGCTCGCGGAGGAATAGCCGCACCAGCAGCGCCGTGACGACGCCGATGACGCCGATGATGATGAACGGCATGCGCCAGCCGAACCGCTCAGCGATCGCGGCGCCGAACGCCACGCCGATCGCGGCGCCGATCGCCGGGCCGAGATTGAAGATGCCGAGCGCCGCCGCGCGCCTGCCGGGCGGATAGGTATCAGTGATGATCGCGTAGGATGGCGGCACGCCCCCGGCCTCACCGAAACCGACGACCATGCGGGCGACGACGAGTTGCGTATAATTCCCCGCCATGCCGCAGGCGATCGTCGCGCCGCTCCAGATCGCGCAGGCGAACGACAGGACGTTCACGCGGTTGGTCCGGTCGGCCAGCCAGCCGACCGGGATCGCGATGAAGCAATAGAACATCGCGAAATAGAGGCCACCGATCAGTCCAAGCTGACCATCGGTTACCTGCAAGGCGTCCTGGATCGGCTTGGCGAGGATGCCGATCAGCTGCCGGTCGAGAAAATTGAGGACATAGACGAAGGTGAGCGCGGCCAGCATGAACCACGGACGGGCGCTGGTGGCCGGGGCGGAACGCGCGGCGGCCGGCTCCGTCACGCCGATCGGGGGAACGGAACCGGCGGCCACCGATCAGAGCCCGTAGCCGAGGCGGATGCCGATCGTACGCGGCCGCAATGTACCGAACCGGCTGACGAGAAACGCTTCGGGATGGATGTAGGTGATCGAGTGATCGTCGAACACATTCTCGACATAGAGCTGCGCCGAGATGTCGCCGCGCTTGAGGCCGAAGGTCAGGTTCGTGTTCACATATTCGTCGGTCTTGCCAAAGGTCGACAACGGCACGGTCGGCGCGCCCGGCGTGTTCGGGAACGAGCTGTTGTACGAGCCGACATATTGCGCATTCACGGCGAAGTTCGCCTTGGTGTCGTTGCCGAGATCGAAGCCATAGGACGCGTAGAGCGCGCCCTGGAGCCGCGGTGCGGAGAGCCTGTGCCCGAGCACCGCGCCGGAGATCGCGGCCTCGGTCGCGCTCAGCTTGGTGATCTTCGAATCATTATACGCCGCGTTCAGGCCGATGAAGACGTCCTTGACCGGGATGATGCCCATCTCGACTTCGAAGCCCTTGCTGCGTGCCCCACCGATATTGGTGGCGAACTGCACCGAGTCCGATACGCGGTTGGCCTGTGCCTGGATATTGCTCCAGTCGATCAGATAGGCCGCGACATTGATCGTCACCAGCCCGTTGAGGAAGCGCCCCTTGGCGCCGACCTCATAGCTTTTCAGATCGTCCGAGGACGCACCGTTGGGGATGATGATGTCGTTGGGATTCACCAGGCTGGGACGCCCCGCGAACGCATTCACGATCGGGGCGCGGAAACCGGTGGAGAAGGTGGCATAGGTCGTCACTGACTCGGTGGGCTTGAAGCTGGCGCTCGCCTTCCAGGATGGCTTCGATCCCGATGCCTTCACACCGGCGACCGCGGCATAGGGTGTGAACTGGTTGAAGTTCACATTCCTGAAGCCGCCCAGCGCGTAATCGAAATAGTTGAAGCCCGCCGCCGTCGCGAGATACCCGCCAGCTTCGGTGAACCCCTGGGCCGAGGTACGGCCGTAGCGCATGCCGCCGGTCAGCCAGAACTTGCTCGAGAAGCGATAGGTCAGCTCCCCGAAACCGGCGAGTTCTTCACTGATCTGATGAGTATATTGCTTCTGGTAATATTGGTCGGGCAGTCCCGTAAAGCCGCGTGACTGCAGGAACGGAAGGCTGGAGCGGTAGAAATAATCGACGTCGCGGCGGCGGTGCATGTAGAAGCCGCCGACGACGAACTGGAAAGGGCCGTCCAGCGACGAGACGAGCCGGGTCTCCTGCACGAACACCTTGTCATAGCCGTTCGCATCCAGGCCGAACGCAATCGGCGCACCGGGAAAGGACCCGCGCGGGAAGGTGCCGCCGAGGTCAACCCAGAAGCGCTGGTCGAACTTCGAATAGGTCGACGAGCTGGTCAGCTTGGCGAAATCGAACTCATAGTCGAGCGTGCCGTTGAGCACGAGCTGCTTGCCGGTGAAGCGGTCCGGCTGGTCCGAAACGCGTTTCTCGCGCCCGAGCGCCGGGCTGGTCAGCGAGGAATCCTTGGGATCGCTGTTCTCATAGGAGCCGAGCAGCTTGATCGACAGCCGGTCGGTCGGCCGCCACAGCGCGACGAGGCGCCCGCCCCAGTCGATCAGCTTGTTCGAATTGTGGATGCCGGTGCCGACATTGTCGAGATAGCCATCCTCATGGCGATAGAAGCCGACGCCGCGGATCGCGAGCTTGTCGGTCACGACGGGGATGTTGACCATCACATTATAGCGCTGGCGCACCGAATCCGACCCGGTCAGACCAATATCGACGAGTGCGGAGGTGTCGAACTCATGAAGGTTCGGGCTCTTCGTCAGGATGCGCATCGCCCCCGACAGCGAGCCGGAGCCGAACAGCGTGCCCTGCGGCCCGCGCAGGAACTCGACGCGCTCCACGTCGAACAGATTGGGGTCGACCACCGTGGTGTTGCCGATGGTCGAGACCGGCAGCTCATCGATATAGACCGCGACCGAACTCTGGAGATTGGCGTTGTAGCCGTTGGTGGCGATGCCGCGCGCGGTGAAATTGTTGAAATTCTGGGTCGGACGGTTGAGCACCACACCCGGCGTCTCCCGGGCGATGCCTTCGAAGCCGACGATTCCCTTCTCGGTCAGCTGTTCCTGCGAGAAGGCGGTGATGCTGAGCGGAACGTCCTGGATGCGTTCGTTGCGGCGGGTGGCGGTGACGACGATGTCGTTCGCGTCATGAGCCTCTTCCTGCGTGGTGGCCGGGGTATCGGCTTGCGGTGCGATCGCCTGTGCCAGCGCCGGCGTTGCCGATACGACGAACGCGGCGGCGCAAGCCGACGCAAGAAGAATGGCCCTCATCCTGTCTCTCCCAATCGACACCGGTCGTTAATGCCGGCTCGTTGGCAGGAGAATGCCGCGCGCCTTGCCTGGAGTCAACACTCACTCTCTAGAGTGTGAATATTAATGGGTAGATCGCCTGAGCCTGAACCAGATTGTCCTGTGCAATTTGGGAAAACATGCGACAGGGACGATCGAACGCGTCGCGCGCTCGATCGTCCGCAACAGTGCCGCCAGCGGAGCGGGTGCTGGCGCTATCAGCGGTAGCGCCAGCCACCATGCCCGCGATAGCGGTGCTGCCAATAACGCCGACCATCCCAGTAGCCACGGCCATGATAGAAGTTGCCGACCACGAGCGGCCCCGGCGCGACGACCACCGCGGGACCGCGATTGGGGCGGCAATGGCCCGCCGGCCCCCGGTGATAGCCCGGCCCGCATCCCTGCCTGGCATCGGCCGGCGATATCGAAACGGTGGTGGCGCCCGTGACAAGGGCAATTGCTAGAAGCGTCTTCATAATGACCTCTCGGTACTGGTTACGCTACACGCCCGATGAAGGGCGATGCGAAAACGAGCGCGGTCGGGCCGTGGTTCCGTGCTCCCCATCCGTCACGCTGCCTCGCCAGCGGCGACCACATACCGAAAATCGCGCCCATCGCGCCGACCGCCGCGGTGGACGGGATTGTCGCGCCTGTGCCAGAGCGGCGGCGAGATGTGTCGATGAAGGTGAAAAGATGAAGCTTCGGTCGCTGTTGTTTGTCCCCGGGGATCGCCCGGAACGTTTCGCCAAGGCAGCAGCGAGCGGCGCCGATGCGCTGATCCTCGATCTCGAGGATTCGGTCGCGCCGGAGAAGAAACCCGAAGCGCGTGCGGCGATCGCCGCCTGGCTGAAGGACGGGCGCAGCGTCCCCTGCTTCGTCCGGATCAACCCGCTCGGCAGCGGCGAGACCCGGGCCGACCTGGAGGCGATCCTCCCCGCCGCGCCCGACGGCCTCATCCTGCCCAAGGCCGAGGGCGCTCCCTCCGTCCGCGCGCTGATCGACCTGGTCGGCGGCACGACACCGCCGATCCTGCCGATCGCCAGCGAGACCCCCGCCGCGGTGTTCCAGCTTTCCACCTATGGCGAGGTCGCGGATCATCTCGCCGGCCTGACCTGGGGTGCCGAGGACCTGCCCGCCGCGATCGGCGCGACCAGCTCGCGCAACGAGGACGGCAGCTATACAGCGCCTTATGAGATGGTCCGCGCGCTCACCCTGTTCGGCGCGCATGCCGCCACCGTGGCGGCGATCGAAACGGTCTATCCCAACATCGCCGACACCGACGGCCTCGCCGCCTATGTCGCGCGCGGGCGGCGCGACGGCTTCACCGGCATGATGGCGATCCACCCGGCGCAGGTCGCAACGATCAACGCCGGCTTCAGCCCGAGCGAGGCGGAGATCTCTCATGCTCATGCGGTGGTGGAAGCCTTCGCCGCCAACCCCGGCGCGGGCGCGCTCAAGCTCGACGGCAAGATGATCGACCGGCCACATCTCAACCAGGCGCGCAAGGTGCTGGCCCAGGTGGAAGGCTGACGAGCGGATCGACCATGAGGCCGGATAGCGCCCGGCACCGCCGGGTCGGATCAGGTGCCCGCTGGAAATGTCATGAGGGTAGCTGACATTTTCATTCTGGCTATTATTGTTTGTTTTCAGATATTTAATTGAGCATTTGCAATGACGGGCCGGTTAACCGGCCCGTCATCGCGGAAATTGGCATATGAGACAGGCCGGGCGACCTTGCCCGGCATCGGCTCAGTTGCGCAGGCTGTCCGGCACGACGCCGCCATTCTCGGCGAGCTTGGCCATCACCGCCTGGTGGAGCGCGATATTCTTCTCGGCGCTGCCATCTTCCCCGCTCACGCCAAGTTCGTCCGCCAGTTGCTTCCGTGCGGAAAGGCTCGAATCGAGATCGAGCAGTTTCAGCAGGTCGACGATCGACGTCTGGTAGTTGCCGCCGCCATCGTCCTTCATCGACGCCATTTCGCTGAGCACCGCGCCGACATCGACATTCTGGGGTGCGGCCGCCGGCTCGGGCGTCGCCGCCTCGGGTGCTGCGGCGTCGGGCGTCGCCTCGGCGGGCGCAGGCTGCGGCGCGGCGGACTGATGATGGAAGATCTTGTCCATGATGTTACCGAAAATGCCCATTGCTCTTCTCCTTGGTATTGCCGTTGCCCGACCTCGCCGCGCGCCTCGTAGAACGGGGCCGGACGCCAAAAGGTCCGTCCCGAAGCATCGCACGAAAATTTACCGGGCGGAACGTCCTTCGCCGCCGAAGGTTGGTGCGCGGGGCGCCGCTGTGCGCGATCAACAGGAGACGGAATAATGCGCTACAAAACCATCGCGATGCTGTCGGCGGCGACGCTTGCACTCGCCGGATGCGGCCAGAAGAGCGAGACGAGCACCACGACCACGAACACCGTCTCGACCGAGGTCGGCAGCTCGATGACGGCCGGCAACGACAGTCTGGCGGCACCGTTGCCGAGCGCCGGCCAGAGCTTCGCCAACGCCGCGGCTTCAGGCGACGCGTTCGAGATCGCCGAATCCCAGCTCGCGCTGACCACGTCGAAATCAGCCGCGATCAAGTCGTTCGCGAAGAAGATGGTCGATGCGCATACCGCCTCGACCGCCAAGCTGAAGACGGCCGCGGCGAGCGCGACCCCGGCGATCACGCCGGATGCGACGCTGACGGCCGACCAACAGCAGAAGCTCGATGCCCTCAAGACGAAGACCGGCGCCGATTTCGACACAGCCTATGTCGCCGACCAGGTCGCCGCACACCAGGCGACGCTGGATGCGGTACGCGGCTATTCGACCACCGGCGACGTTCCCGCCCTGAAGACCTTCGCGACCGGCCTGATCCCGACCGTGACCGCGCATCTCAACATGGCGAAGGGGCTCAAGCCCTGATCTGACCCGCCTGACCTCGCTGGCGAGGCGGCACTGCCGCCTCGCCATTCTAGACGATCCACCCTTTGATCGCCCGCGCGATATCATCGATCGCCGCGCGCGCGATCGGTACGTCACGCGTCATCTGCAGGAAGCCGTGCACCGCGCCCGGCCACACCACCAGTTCGGCCGGCACCGCCGCCGCCTCCAGCCGCTCGAGCAGCAAGCGGCTGTCGTCCGCCACCGTGTCCGCCTCCGCAACGCCCAGGAAGATCGGCGGCAGGCCGACGAGATCGGCATATAGCGGCGTCGCCTCGACCGGCGGCGCATCCTTCGCCGGTCCGAGATAGATTCCCCAGTACCAGGCCATTCTTTCCGCCGTCAGGCCATAGGGCCCGGTGCCGAAAGTGCGCGCGCTTTCCGTATCGAGCCCCGGCGCGAAGCACCCGTAAAGCAGCGCGCAGCCGGCCGGCATCGTCCGCCCGGCATCGCGCAGCCGGATCGCCAGCGACAGCGCCAGATTGGCCCCCGCGCTGTCACCGGTAAAGGCGAAGCGCGCCGGATCGAGCGCATAGCGCCTGGCGCGGCGCTCGATCCACTCCCATGCCGCCAGGCAGTCGTCGAGCGCGGCAGGATGGGGCTGTTCGGGCGAGAGGCGATAATCGACACCGAACAGTACCGATCCGCTTTGCTGCGCCAGCAACCGCAGCATGCGATCATGCGTGTCGACGTCGCCGGCACACCAGCCGCCGCCATGGAGATAGAAGATCGCGCCCCGCGCGGTGGCGGCGATGGGCGTATAGATGCGCAGGCGGATCAGGCCGCCCGGTCCCTGTATCCGGCGATCCTCAACGCCGCCCATCTCGGGCAGGCCGTCATTGAAATAGCGTGCCGCCGCGTTCGCCCGCGCCCGCGCCTCGGCCGGTGGCAGGACCGTCACGTCGAAGGCGGGAAAATGGGCCGCCTGGGCCGCGCGCGCGGCAATGATCTCTGGATCGATCGGGATCGCCATGACAGGCGCGTAGCACGCGCCATAAGTCATGCAATAATGACAAATCGTGCCGACCGCCGTGATGGCGTTCCCGCCGCGCCGGACCTCGGGTATTCGCGCAGGATTCGCCGCGCCTCCCTCGAGATCAGCCCGAGGTTGAACATCCGGTCAAGCATCGCCCGGCCTGCGCGCGGCGGCTCGCCGCGACAGGCGCGTCCGCCCACGCCATCTCAGTCGCCGGTCGTGCCGATCCGGTCGAGCTCACCGATCACCGCGTCCGACAGCACAAGATCGGCCGCGGCGAGATTCTCGAGCAAATGCCCGGTCGAGGAAGTGCCGGGGATCAGCAGGATGTTCGGCGAGCGCCGCAGCAGCCAGGCGAGCGCGACCTGCATCGGCGTCGCGCCGAGCCGCGTCGCGATGTCTGACAGGGACGAGGATTGAAGCGGCGAGAAACCGCCAAGCGGGAAGAAGGGCACATAGGCGATGCCCCTGGCCGCCAGTTCGTCGACCAGCGCATCGTCCTCGCGGTGGACGAGGTTATACTGGTTCTGCACGCACACCACCGGCGCGATACGTTCCGCCTCGGCGACCTGCGCCGATGTCACGTTGCTCAGGCCGAGATGCCGGATCAGTCCCTGACGCCGCAGGTCCGCCAGAGTGGTGAATCGCTCGGCGATCGAACCCTCGCTCGGCCCATGGCCATCGCCGAGGATGCGCAGATTCACCACGTCGAGCGCTTCGACGCCAAGGTTGCGCAGATTGTCGTGCACGCCTCGGGTCAATTCGGCGGGGCTCATCGCGGGATTCCAGGACGCATCGTCACCGCGCACCGCGCCGACCTTGGTCACGATCGTCAGTGCCTCGGGATAAGGATGAAGCGCCTCGCGGATGATCTGGTTGGTGACGTGCGGGCCATAGAAATCGCTGGTATCGATATGGTTCACGCCGCTCGCGATCGCTTCGCGCAGCACGGCGACCGCCGCGTCACGGTCCCTGGGCGGACCGAACACGCCCGGCCCTGCAAGCTGCATCGCGCCATAGCCCATGCGGTTCACGATTCGGTCGCCGAGGCGGAAGGTGGTGGTGTCGGTCATATCCGGTCTCCAGAGGTTTCCCTGCACAGGATATGTGCCCGGCACGACCGGACTATAAGACAGGACAATCGGGACAAGCCGTGCGATAATATGCACAATGGCGACCGAGCTCGACGATCTGGCGACCTTTGCCGCGGTGGTGCGCGCCGGTGGCTTTCGCGACGCGGCACGCGCCGGGACGGCGTCAGCATCAGGCCTGAGCGAAGCGATCCGCCGGCTGGAGGCACGGCTCGGCGTGCGCCTGCTCAACCGCACCACCCGCAGCGTCACGCCGACCGAGGCAGGCGCACGCCTGTTCGAACGGCTCGGCCCGGCGCTGGGCGAGGTCGAGGCTGCGCTCGACGTGGTCAACGCCTTTCGCGACCGGCCCGCCGGTACGCTGCGGCTCAACGTGCCGGCCAATGTCGCGCGGATCGTGCTGCCGTCGATCGTGACGCCATTCCTCAAGGCCTATCCGGAGATCCGCCTCGAGGTGACGAGCGAGGATGGCTTCATCGACATTCTCGCCACCGGCCACGACGCCGGCATCCGCTATGACGAGCGGCTGGAGCAGGACATGATCGCGGTGCCGATCGGCCCGCGTTTCCAGTGCATCGCCACCGCCGCCGCGCCCGCCTATCTCGCAGCATATGGTCGGCCGGATCATCCGCGCGACCTGCTCGACCATGCCTGCATGCGCGGGCGCTTCTCCAGCGGGCGGATCGCCGTCTGGGAATTCGAGCGCGACGGGGAGATCGTGCGGATCGACCCGGCCGGGCCGCTGCTGATCCAGCCGGGCGCCTCGGCCGACCTGCTGGTCGATGCGGCGATCGGCGGGCTGGGCATCGTCCATCTGTTCGAGGACTGGCTCAAGCCGCATCTCGACAATGGTGCGCTGGTGCCGGTACTCGAACCGTGGTGGCAGCGCTTCACCGGCCCGTTCCTTTATTATCCCGGCCGCCGTTACCTCCCCGCGCCGCTCCGCGCGTTCGTGGATTTCATCAAGGACCGGCCCGGCTGACCTGCCCTTGCCCGGGTCCGTTCCGGCGGGCGATGGGACGGGATGTGCATTAGGCTGCTTCCCGCGCTTGATCTCTCGCCCGCCGAGGCCGACATTGCGATCGAACCGCGATGCCTAGCGAGATGACGACCCGATATGACCAACCTGTTCAACTCCTTCGACCCTGCCACCGGTGAAATGGTCTGGTCCGGTCCCGAGACGAGCGCGGCCGATTGTGCCGCCGCGGTCACGACGGCGCGCGCCGCCTTTGACGGCTGGTCGGCGACGACAGTCGAGGAGCGAATCGCGTTCGTCCATCGCTACCGCGACGCGCTGAAGGAGGACGGCGAGGCCATCGCCGCGGCGATCTCGCGCGAAACCGGCAAGGCGCTGTGGGAAACGAAGGCCGAGCTCGCCTCGATGATCGGCAAGGTCGACCTGTCGATCGCCGCCTATGCCGAACGCACCGGCAGCCGCGAACAGGATGCGCCGTTCGGCCGCGCGGTGCTGCGCCATCGCCCGCATGGCGTGATGGTGGTGCTTGGGCCGTATAATTTCCCCGGCCACCTGCCCAACGGCCATATCGTGCCGGCGCTGCTGGCGGGCAACACGATCCTGTTCAAGCCGTCCGAGGAGACCCCTCTCGTCGGCGAGCTGATCGGCGCGGCGATGCGCAAGGCCGGCCTGCCCGAGGGCGTGTTCACCGTCGTCCAGGGTGGCCGCGACACCGGCGCCGCCCTGATCGCCGAGGATATCGACGGGCTGCTGTTCACCGGATCGGCCGGCGCCGGCGCTCATTTCAGCCGCATCTTCGCCGACAGGCCCAAGGTGATCCTCGCACTTGAACTGGGCGGCAACAATCCGCTGATCGCCTGGGACGGCGATCCGGCAGCGATCGCCTCGATCGTCGTCGCGTCAGCGTTCATCACCACCGGCCAGCGCTGCTCCTGCGCGCGCCGCCTGATCGTGCCCGAGGGCGCGAAGGGCGAGGCGATCGTCGCCGCGGTCGCCGCCCTGTCCGACCGGATTACGATCGGTGCGTGGGACGATATGCCGGAACCTTTCATGGGGCCCCTGATCTCCCCCGGGGCGGCGGCGCGCGTGTCGCTCCAGGCCGAGGAACTGATGAAGCTCGGCGCGCAGGCGATCCGTCCGTTCGAGGGCCGACCCGGCCGGTCGACCGCGTTCGTCGGCCCGACGATCCTCGACGTGACCGGGGTCGACGTGCCGGACCAGGAGATTTTCGGCCCGGTGCTCCAGGTGACGCGCGTGGCCGATTTCGACGCCGCCATCGCCGCCGCCAACGCGACCCGTTTCGGCCTGTCGGCCGGGCTGATCAGCGACGATGACTCGCTATGGGACCGGTTCAAGCGCCATATTCGCGCTGGCGTGGTCAACCGCAACCGACCGACCACGGGCGCCGCCGGATCGATGCCGTTCGGCGGCCTCGGCGCCTCGGGCAATCATCGACCGAGCGCCTATTACGCCGCGGATTATTGCGCCTATCCGGTCGCGAGCTTCGAGGCGGACCGGGTGGCCGACCAGGTGCACGACCTGCGGGGTATCCGCGACTGAGAGCGATGGCCGTTGCCATCCGGTAGCGGCCATGCGCCCCTCTCCGGCTCAGCCGCGCGCGCCGCGGCTCGTTCCGATCTCCCAGGGGATGGCGCCGGCGCCGCCGCGCGTGCAGGATCGCGATGCCAGAGTTCGCGGTCGCAAAGTGGGGGGAGGAACCGATGCGCTATGTCCGGATGCCGATCGAGGTCGAGTCACCCGAGGAATATGGCTATGGCCGGATCCGCTATAATCTTTCCGAAAGCTCGGTCGCCGACCGAAGCCTGGGCGACCTGGGCCTGCATGTTCCCGACCTGACCCTGCTCTATGGCGAGCATCGCGGCGGCGCGACGTTGCGTCGCCTGATCGCCGAGGCAAGCGGCGGGGTCGAGGCCGACGACATCCTGGTCACCGTCGGCGCGGCCGGGGCGTTGTTCATCATCGCCACCGCCTTGCTCGGCACCGACGATCATCTCGTCGTGATCAGGCCGAACTATGCGACAAACCTAGAGACGCCCCGCGCGATCGGCTGCAAGGTCACCCAGGTCGACCTCGGCTTCGAGAGCGGCTTCCGCATCGATCCCGCCGCCATCGCCGCCGCGGTCACGCCGCAGACCCGGATCATCAGCATCACCACCCCGCACAACCCGACCGGCACGATGCTGGCCGAGGCCGAACTGCACGAACTGGTCGCGCTGGCGAAGAAGCGCGGCTGCATCCTGCTGGTCGACGAGACCTATCGCGACCTGTCGCTCGACGGCACGCTGCCGCTGGCCGCGTCGCTGGGCGACCATGTCATCAGCGTTGCGTCGCTCTCCAAGGCCTATGGCGTGCCCGGCATCAGGATCGGCTGGATCGCCTGCAGGGACCCGGCGCTTCAGGAACGATTCCTCGCCGCCAAGGAACAGATCAGCATCTGCGGCAGCGTGATCGACGAGTGGGTCGGCGAGCAGATCCTGTCGCGCCGCGACGATATTCTCAAGCCAGTGCTGACCGAAATGCGCCGTCGCCTTACCCGGATAACCGAATGGATGGCGGGCGAGGACCTGCTTGAATGGGTCGCGCCCAGGGGTGGCGTCGTGTGCTTCCCCCGCATGCGCCGGGAACCGCCCGGTGGCGTCGACGCCTTCTACAAACGCCTGATCGAGGAGCATGGATGCTATGTCGGCCCGGGCCACTGGTTCGAGCGGCCCGACACCTGTTTCCGCCTCGGCTATGGCTGGCCGACCGCCGAGGAACTTGAAGGCGGGCTCAAGAGCATCTCGGCGGCGTTGCGCGGCTAGACCCGTGCTCGTCTCTCGCGACGAGGACGGCACCATCGGCCTATAGACTCAACGTGGCAGTATTGCTGCGACGCCCGCCGATACATGAGGCGCGCGCCCTCAGGCGTCGGCGAGTTCGGGTTGAGCGCGCGCCGCCGGAACGCCGGGGAACTCGACGACATGATGGGCCATGCCAACCACGTCGCAAGCTTCGAAACGGTGGCCGGTGCGATCGAGCTTCAACCGGGCGAGCCCGGCCAGACGAGCGCCACCATCTTCCGTTCCGCCATGCTCGACGACCGCCACCGAGGGCAGCCAGTCGATGCCGATACCGTCAGTGGGCCGATTATTGACCTGATGGACATGGCCCTGTGCGACGAAGCGAAGGTCATGGCCGTCGAAAAGCGCCTCAAGGCCACGCCGCGTATCGCGCGAGACATCGCCATCGACCATCTTGAACCACGGCTTGTTCAGGAACAGGCCGATCGGGCCCGCGCTCGCATCTAGCACCCCGCCCAGCCACGCCATTTGCGGGCTGTCGGGATCAGTGTCGAACGATGCCGGGTTGACGCCGATCAGCGTCCAGCCGGAGGTGTGGTGAACCCAATTATCCTGCCCGAAAGTAGCATGGAACCGTGCAAGCATGTCGGTCCGGTCAGCTGCTATATCGCCGAGGTGAATCATGCGGTTCGCTCCCGTAATATCAAGACGATCGCGGTCTCGCCTCTGGCGGGAACACTGGCGATCGTCCGGGAATCATACCGGCGATCGATGCAGCTTTGATGACGTTACCGTTGCGATTCGGCGTCAGGCCGACCAGGCGGCGATATCGTCCTGCTGCCCGATCAGGGCGAGGCCATGGGCAATCGAGGTCAGTTCGTCGCCCGAGCTGATCGCCGCATCGCCGAAGCGCCGCGAGAACAGCGCACGGACGGCGGGGATCAGCGACGAACCGCCGGTCAGGAACACCCGGTCGATCCCGTCAGCGCCGAGCCCGGCGGCGGACAGCGCGCGATCGACGGTCGCATCGATGCGGCGCAGATCCTCGGCGATCCAGCCCTCGAACTCAGCCCGCGCAACGTCCGCCTCGACCTCAAGCCCGGCGCCCGCGAAGTGGAAATGAGCCAGGTCGTCAGTCGACAGGCTGCGCTTCAGACGGCCGACCGCGTCGTACAAGGGGAAACCAAGCTCGTTCTCGATCAGCGCGATCATCCGCCCGATCGCCGCTGGATCGATCGCCGAACGCTGAAGCCGGTTCAGCTCCTCGAGCGTGCGGCGATTGCGCATCAGCGCGAGCCGCGACCAGTCAGCGAAATCATTGAAATAGCCGCCGGGGATATCGAGCACCTTGTCGAACGACCGATAGCTGCCGCCCTTGCCGAGCATCGGCAGCACCAGCCGGTCGACGATGCGCTGGTCGAAACGATCGCCCGCGATGCCGATGCCGGCATGGCCGAGCGGCACGCAGCGCTTGGCTGCCCCCGGCTCCGCCACGCGCACCACCGAGAAATCGCTGGTGCCGCCGCCAAAGTCGGCGACGAGGATCGTGGCCGGTTCCTCAAGCCGCGTCGCATAGCTGAACGCCGCGCCGAGCGGTTCATAGACATAGTGAATCTCGGCGCCGAAGCCAGCGAACATCGCGTCATAGCGTTGCCGGGCGAGCGCGACATCGGGCCGCGCGCCGGCATATTCGACCGGACGCCCGACGATGACTCGTTGGGGCTTTACGTCCAGGCCGCCACCGGCATGCGCCGCGAGCTTGTCGAGGAACAGCCGCCCAAGCTCTTCGAAACGGTAGCGCTTCTCGAACACCGAGGCGTGTTCGAACACCGCGCTGGCCGCGACCGACTTGAACGACTGGATGAATCGCGTGTCCTGCGGATACTCCAGATATTCGGCGATCGCCCAAGGGCCCGCCTCGACCGCCAGGCCGCCCCGCACATCATCGTCATGCCAGAAGCAGAGCGCCGACCGGAAAACCGCGCCGCGTGCCTCGGGGCCATCGAACTCGACCAGCGTCGCGCCCGCATCAGCGCCCGCCCGCGCGAGCACGCTGTTGGTGGTCCCGAAATCCAGGCCGATCGCGGTGCCAGCGGCAACATGTTCCATTGCCGACCTCCGACTCAGCACACAAAGGGGGCGCCTATGCCGCCTTGCGCATGATCGGGGCAAGCCTTGTTATCGGGACGGTCAGCCTTCGCCGCCACGGCACAGGCCCCGCCTAAGTCTTGCAACTGCGAGTCGTTTGCGTTATCGCGACTCACTCTCACTTCGAGCCGGGGCCGTCCGCCAGTAATGACTATCCAGGCCGCGCGGCAGAAGCCACGGCGCAAGACCTTCTGGCTCAAGCAGCTTCACACCTGGCACTGGATAAGCTCAGCGCTCAGCCTTGTCGGGCTCCTGCTGTTCGCCGTCACCGGATTCACGCTGAACCACGCGGCCGATATCGAGGCCAAACCGACGGTCGTCGCAAAGGCCGCGGCGCTGCCGGCGCCGCTGCTGCGCGCCGTCGCCCCGGTCGAGGGCCCCGACGTCAAGAAACCCCTCCCGCCCGAGGTGGCGACTTGGGTCGAAGCACATTTTCCCGCCAGCGCGCGCGGCGATGCCGAATGGTCCGCCGACGAAATCTATCTGGCGCTGCCCCGGCCCGGCGGCGACGGCTGGGTCTCGATCAACCGGGCATCAGGCGCGGTGACGTCGGAATTCACCGATCGCGGCTGGATCTCGTATCTCAACGACCTGCACAAGGGGCGCAATTCGGGCGCCGCGTGGAAATGGTTCATCGACATCTTCGCCTTTGCCTGCCTCGTCTTCGCGCTGACCGGGCTGGTCCTGCTCCAGCTCCACGCGGCCAAGCGCCCGATCACCTGGCCGCTCGTCGCCCTCGGCCTCGCCATTCCGGCCGGCCTCGCCGTCTTCTTCATCCACTAATCCATCGGGAGTTCCGTCAATGCAGCTCAGCCACCGCCTGATCCTCACCGGCATTCCCGTCGCCGGGCTGGCCGCGGGCACGCCCGCCTTCGCCCAGACGATCGACGTCGCCGTCACCGTGCCGCGCCTGTCGGTCGCCGAATATCACCGCCCCTATGTGGCGATCTTCGTCGAGGGCAATGGCGCCCCGGCCAGGACGCTGTCGGTCTGGTACGATGTGAAGAAGGCGAAGAACGAAGGCCGCAAATGGCTGAACGAGGTGCGTTCCTGGTGGCGTGCCTCCGGCCGTACCAACGCCTTCGTCGCCGACGGCACATCGGGCGCGACGCGCGCGCCTGGCGTCCAGGCGCTGAGCTTCAATGCCGCCAAGCTCGGGCTCAAGCCCGGCGAATACACCCTGGTCGTCGAGGCCGCGCGCGAGACCGGCGGGCGCGAGGTCCTGCGCCTTCCCTTCGCCTGGCCGGCCAAGCCTGGCCAGACGGCCCGCGCCGCCGGGAAGACCGAACTCGGCGCCGTCTCCGTCACCTTCAAGCCCTGATCATAATCGTTCCGGAAGGATCCGCCCATGAAGACCCTCCACAAACTGCTTGCCGCCGCCGTCTGTACGGCCGCGATCGCCGCGCCGCTGCAGGCGCATCGCCTCTGGATGCTGCCCTCGACCACGATCGTATCGGGTGACGACGACTGGATCACCTTCGACGCCGCCGCGTCGAACGACCTGTTCTTTCCCGATCACCAGCCGCTGCGCGCCGAGCCAGCGGTGGTCCAGCCCGACAGCACGCCAGGCAAGGTAGAGCATATGAACATCGGCCAGTACCGGGCGAATTTCGACCTGCACATGACCCAGAAGGGCACCTACAAGATCGTGATCCAGAATGCCGGGATCATGGGCAGCTTCAAGGTCAACGGCGTCGAGCAGCGCCTGCCGCGAGGCACCACCGCCGACAAGCTCGCCACCGCCGTGCCGGCCGGGGCGACCGACGTGAAGCTGAGCGAAACGATCAGCCGCAACGAGGTGTTCGTGACATCGGGCGCGCCGACCGACACCGTGCTCAAGCCGACCGGCCAGGGCCTCGAACTCGTCCCAGTCACCCATCCCAACGACCTGGTCGCGGGCGAGCCAGCGACGTTCAAGCTGATCGCCGACGGCAAGCCGGCCGCGAACATTGCCGTCACCGTGATCCCGGGCGGCAGCCGCTACCGCACCTCGGTCAATGAGATCGCGCTGAAGACCGACGCCCAGGGGCAGGTCGCGATCACCTGGCCTGGCGCCGGCATGTACTGGATGTCAGCATCGACCACCGCGCCGAGCACCGTCATCCCGAACGGCGAGAAGCGGATGAGCTACACCACCGTGCTTGAGGTGCTGCAGCCCTGATGGCTGGCCCGCCTCGCGTCGCGGTGCCGTTGCACGTCTCGCCTGAGTCGTTCCGGCGACGCGACGCCGGGGCGACGATCGCCCTGTTCGGCGGCGACACGATGGGGACGAGCTGGTCGGCGCGGGTCGTCTCCCCGCGACCGGCCAGCGACATACGCGCGGCGATCAAGCGCGCACTGGACGGCGTGATCGCCGAGATGAGCAACTGGGAACCGGATTCCGACCTGTCCCGGTTCAACCGCGCGCCGCCGGGCCAGTGGCAGGCGCTTCCGGCCGATCTCCTCCAGGTGCTCGATGCGGGGCTGGCCGTCGCCCGCGCGAGCGGCGGGGCCTTCGATCCGACGGCGGGCGCGCTGGTCGACCTATGGGGTTTCGGGCCAGCGGGCCGGGGTGCCCTTCCGGCGGAAACCGAGGTGATGGCTGCACCGGTCGGCTGGCGGAAGCTGGAGATTTCCGAAACGCGCGCGCGGCGAACCGCCGACGTGCGGCTCGACCTGTCGGGTATCGCCAAGGGGTTCGGAGTCGACGCGCTGGCCCGCGCGCTGCACGGCCTCGGCGCCGGCGATTTCCTCGCTGAGATTGGCGGCGAACTGGTCGGGGCAGGCGTAAAGCCGGACGGCGAACCATGGTGGGTCGAGCTTGAAGCACCGCCCGGTGCAAGAATCGCCCCCTTGCGCGTGGCATTGCACGATCTCGCCGTTGCGACCTCGGGCGATTATCGGCGCTTCTTCGAGACGGGTGGGCGACGCTACGCCCATAGCATCGACCCGCGGACCCGCCGCCCCGTGGCCAACGGCATCGCCGCGGTCACCGTGCTGAATCCTCGCTGCATGCTGGCCGATGCGTGGGCGACGGCATTGACGGTGCTCGGGCCGGAAGAGGGCCTAGCTTTGGCCATCCGCGAGGGTCTCGCCGTTCGCTTCGTCATACGGGACGCCTCCGGATATCGCGAAATCCTGTCGCCTGCGCTGGACGAGATGCTCGGCTAAGGCCCCGCCTTCAGGCGTCGGCCCAGCGGCGCAGCAGATTGTGATAGACCCCCGTCAACTGTACCACCGCGGCATCGTCCTGCCCGCGATCGCCCGCGACCGCCTGCACCGCGGAATCTAGGTCGAACAGGATATTGCGCGCGCTCTCGTCGCGCACCATCGACTGAATCCAGAAGAAGGACGCCACGCGGGTGCCCCGGGTGACCGGCGTCACGTGGTGCCGGCTCGAGGCGGGATAGAGCACCATATGGCCGGCGGGCAGCTTGACCATCTGCTCGCCGAACTGCCCCTCGATCACCAGCTCTCCACCGTCATAGCTCTCCGGATCGGCGAGGAAGAGCGTTGCCGAAAGATCGCTGCGGATACGGAAATCGCTGCCGCGCCTGATACGGATCGCATTGTCGACATGGGTATCGAAGGCCTGTCCCCCGGCGTAGCGATTGAACAGGGGCGGGAAGACCTTGAGCGGCAGGGCAGCCGCGACGAACAGGGGCGACGCGGCGAGCGCATCGAGTACCATCGCCCCGGCGCGGCGCGCTGCGTCCGAATCCTCGGGCAATTGCTCGTTGCGCTTGGCAAGGGCCGATTGATGCCCCGACGTCACATTGCCATCGACCCATAAGGCAGCGTCGATGATCACGCGCATTCCGGCAAGCTGATCAGGCGAGAGCAGGTCGGGAATAGCGATCAGCATCGCGCGGGGCCGCGTCGGATGGGTGTGGTTGCGCGCAAGCTGGGCCCTTTCGGTCAAGAGACCCGCTATTGCGAGCGGTTATCAATGTCAATGAGCGCTGGCCGGCGGGCGCAGCCGGGACGGGGCGATCGCCGCGGTCGTCACGCCGAACGCGGCGAGATCGTCCGGCAGATCCCGACCCAGGGCGAGCGCGGCGGCGGTACGTGCCAGCGCCGGCGCGGTCTGGATGCCATAGCCGCCCTGCCCCGCCAGCCAGAAGAACCCCTCCACCCCAGGTTCGTAGCCGACGACCGGCGTGCGATCGGGAACGAAGTTCCTGAGCCCCGCCCAGCTATGCTTGATGCTCCTCACATCGAGCGCCATCGCTTCCTCGGCACGGTGCACCGCGATGGCGATGTCGAGGTCGTCCGGCTGGACGTCGCACGGTTCGGTCGGGGTCTCGTCCGCCGGCGACAGGAGCAGCAGGCCCGCGTCCGGCTTGACGTAGAAGTTCTCGTCGATGTCGATCAGCAACGGCCAGTCGTCAGCGACCACGCCGGCGGGCACGGCGACCAGGGCTGCGGTGCGCCGATGGGCCTGAAGCCCGATCGGCGGCACCCCGGCCATGATGGCGATCTCGTCAGCCCAGGCACCGGCGGCATTGATCAATGTGGCAGCCTCATACTCCTCGGCGCCAGCGGTGACACGCCACCCCTCCGCGCGCCGGGCGATCGCGGACACGCGCGCATCGGTACGCAGGATGCCGCCGCGCTGCCGGAACTGCCGGAGATATCCATGATGCAGTTCATGGACTTCGAGGTCGGTCGACAAGGGCTCGTGCAGTCCGCCCGCGATATAGTCGTCGCGCAGCACGGGGCAGATCAGCTTCATCTCCCCAGGTGTCAGCATCTGCGTGGCCGGGGCGACATCGGGAAGCGCGGCGAAGGCGGCAAGCGTATCGAGTTGCGCCTCCGACGCGAGGAACAGCGTACCGCGCGGCCTGACCAGCGGCTGGTCGGTAAAAGCCTTTGGCGGATCGAACAGGAAGGACCGGCTTGCCCGGGACAGCGCCCTGATCGCGGCGTTTCCATAGATTTCGGAGAATTGAGCGGCCGACCGGCCAGTCGAATGATAGCCGGGCTGCTCCTCGGCCTCGAGCAGCGTCACGCTTGCTTCGTCGGCAAGCGTCGCGGCAACCGATGCCCCGGCAATCCCTCCACCTACTACGAGGAAATCAATCTTCGCCATTCGGATCGACATCCCCAATTCCGGGGCAATCGCCCCATCGCGCGTCAGCGAAAGCCGCCCCTTCGCTGCTTGCCAATGCTACAGGGGATGACACGAATTCTCCAAATGGAAAATCATCGCTAATTTGGAAAATTTATAGCCAATCGAGTTGACGAGCCGTCACGCGGCCGTTTGACGCAACCGACACCGGGCATCCCGTTCACGATATGCACGGGACAGCGCCTTCCGGAAACGAGCCCGGAGCGATCGATACGCAACCTGTTGCAGCGCCTGGCGGCCCTCAGGCCCTGGCGGTCTCATATTCGACGTCGTCGCCGTGGAGGTTCAGCAGCGAATCCATCAGGCCGTCCTCCGCGCTGGAGCAGACCGCCAGCACGACTGCCTCCTCGCAGTCCTTGCCCGTCACATAGGCATGGCCCATGGTTGAATCGAGGTAGATGGACTGCCCCTCCTCAAGCGCAACCGGATCGTAGAATTCGCTGTGCACCACGATCCGCCCGCTGACGACGTAGATGAATTCCTCGCCGGGATGATGGATCAGTTCCCCGAATTCCTCGGCCGATTTCGAGCGGATACGGGTGATCAGCGGGATCATCCGCTTCCGCCGCAGCTCGGTGCAGAGATAATAATAGTCGTAGTTGCGGGTGTTCACCCGCACCGCGTGATCGAGATCGCCGAGACTGCGCCGCGCGGTGATGGGCGGCTCGGCGCCGGCATCATTCTCCGCGAACAGTTCCGACATGCGGATGTTGAGCCGCTGGCTGAGCTGGAGGAGCTTGTCATAGGTCAGCGTCAGGCGATCATGCTCGACCTTTGACAGGGTCGAGATCGGGATGCCGCTATGCTCGCTCATCTCCTTGAGGGTCCAGCTGTTGCGCGACCGAAGCGCGCGCAACAGCGCGCCCAGCGTGGGCTGGCTGGCCTTCACGCGGCCGCTCGCAGCGGTCGCACGGGCTGGTCCAGGCCCATGCCGGGGCGCTCTCTAAACCGGCTCATTTCGTCCCAACCGGGATATTCCCCACGCGATATAGGTCTGGTCATAGAAACTCAGACTATACGCACATATCGGACGGTGCAATCCGGGGATAGGACCGGCCCGGTGGGGAGTCTCAGCGGAGCGACGGCAGGTCGAGGCCTTTCTCGCGGGCGCAGTCGATGGCGATGTCGTATCCGGCGTCGGCATGGCGCATCACGCCGGTGGCCGGATCGTTCCAGAGCACACGCTCAAGCCGGCGCGCCGCAGCCTCTGTGCCGTCGGCGACGATCACCATGCCGGCATGCTGCGAATAGCCCATGCCGACCCCGCCGCCATGATGCAGCGACACCCAGGTCGCGCCCGACGCGGTGTTGAGCAAGGCGTTGAGCAACGGCCAGTCCGACACCGCGTCCGACCCGTCCCGCATCGCCTCGGTCTCACGATTGGGGCTGGCGACCGATCCTGAATCGAGATGGTCCCGCCCGATCACGATCGGCGCCTTCAGCTCGCCGCTCGCCACCATCTCGTTGAAGGCCATGCCAAGCCGCTGCCGGTCGCCAAGCCCGACCCAGCAGATCCGCGCCGGCAGCCCCTGGAAGTGGATCCGTTCCCGCGCCATGTCGAGCCAGGTGTGGAGATGCTTGTTGTCCGGCAGCAGCTCCTTCACCTTGGCATCGGTCTTGTAGATGTCCTCCGGATCTCCCGACAGCGCCACCCAGCGGAACGGGCCGACGCCCCGGCAGAATAGCGGGCGGATATAGGCGGGCACGAAGCCGGGGAAGTCGAACGCGTTGGCCACGCCTTCATCCTTCGCCATCTGGCGGATATTGTTGCCGTAATCGACCGTTGGCACGCCCGCCGCCTGGAAATCGAGCATCGAGCGGACGTGCACCGCCATCGAAGCCTTGGCGGCCACGGCGACGCTCTCCGGATCGCGTTCGCGCCGCTCGATCCACTCGGCGACGCTCCAGCCCGCGGGCAGGTAGCCGTTGATCGGGTCGTGCGCCGAGGTCTGGTCAGTCAGCAAATCGGGCCGCACGCCCCGCGCGTAGAGCTCAGGCAGGATTTCGGCGGCATTGCCGAGCAGGCCGACCGACACCGGCTTTCCGTCAGCCTTTGCCTGCTCGATCATCGCCAGCGCTTCGTCGATCGTCTCGGCGGCGCGATCGAGATAGCCGGTGCGTAGCCGCATCTCGATCCGGCTGGGCTGGCATTCGATCGCGAGGCAGGAGGCACCCGCCATCACCGCCGCCAGCGGCTGCGCGCCGCCCATGCCGCCAAGCCCGGCGGTCAGCAGCCAGCGGCCCTTCAGGTCGCCGCCATAATGCTGGCGCCCCATCTCGACGAACGTCTCGTACGTGCCCTGCACGATGCCCTGGGTGCCGATATAGATCCACGACCCGGCGGTCATCTGGCCGTACATCGCCAGGCCCTTGCGATCGAGCTCGTTGAAATGCTCCCAGGTCGCCCAGTGCGGCACCAGGTTCGAATTGGCGAGCAGCACGCGCGGGGCATCGGCATGGGTGCGGAACACGCCGACCGGCTTGCCCGACTGGATCAGCAAGGTCTCGTCATCCTCGAGCCGGGCCAGCGCCGCGACGATCCGGTCATAGCTCTCCCAGTCCCGCGCCGCGCGGCCGATCCCGCCATAGACCACCAGTTCCTCGGGTCGCTCCGCCACATCCGGGTGGAGGTTGTTCATCAGCATCCGAAGCGGCGCCTCGGTCAGCCAGCTCTTCGCCGACAAGGCGGTACCGGTGGCGGGGCGGATGATGCGGCTATTGTCCAAACGAGTCATAAAACGTCCTTGAGCGCGAAGGCGGTGCACGCCTCCAGAATACGGATAAGCGTCGCGCGCAGCGGCGCGGCGATCTCGGGATCGAGCGGGGTGGGCCAGATGTCAGGCGCCGGCATCCCGGGCTCGGCCATATAGCCGCGCATCGCCAGCTCCATCTGGATCGCGTGGATGCCGTCCAGGGGGCGACCATAATGACGGGTGGTCCAGCCCCCCTTGAAGCGGCCGTCCAGCACATGGCCCATGCCGGATGCGACGCATTCAGCCTCCACCGCCCCGGCCAGCGCCGGATCGCAGCTCGCGCCGGAGAAGGTGCCGATATTGAACTGGGGCAATTCGCCCTCGAACAGCCGGGGGATATGGCTGCGGATCGAATGGGCGTCGTACAGCACCACGCGCGAATGTTCCTTTCGCAGCCGCGCCAGTTCGGCGGCAATCGCCTCGTGATAAGGGTCGAACCATAGCGAACGGCGCCGCGCGATCTCATCGCCATCGGGTTGGCACCCGACACGATAGAGCGGACCGCCGTCGAAGCTCGTGGTCGGGCATAATTCGGTCGTCGCCTGTCCGGGATAAAGCGACGCGCCCGACGGATCGCGATTCACGTCGATCACGCTGCGCGACACGGTCGTACGGACGGTTGTCGCGCCGAGATCGCCGGCAAAGTCGTAGAGCCGGTCGATCCACCAATCGGCATCGCGGCGCGCAAGCCACGGCGACACGAATCCTGCCTCGATCTCCGCCGGAAGATCGGTGCCGGTATGTGGAAAGCTGACGACGAGCGGCGCGGTGCCGCGCCGGATCTCCACGCTCATCCCGCCACGCCCGGCAGGGCGATCCCCACTGCCTCGACCAGCGCGCCGGAGCGGATGATCGCGTTCGCCGCCTCCATATCGGGATGCATGTGGCGGTCATGGTCAAGCCACGGCACCTCGCGCCGAAGCCGCGCCCGCGCTGCCTCGAGCGAGGCGGACGAGGTGAGCGGGACATGGAATTCGCAGCCCTGCACGGCGGCGAGCAATTCGATGCCCAGCACCGCGCCGAGATTCTCCGCCATGTCGAGCAGCCGGCGCGCACCATGCGCCGCCATCGAGACATGGTCCTCCTGATTGGCCGAGGTCGGGATCGAATCCACGCTCGCCGGATAGGCGCGCTGCTTGTTCTCGGAGACGAGCGCCGCCGCCGTCACCTGCGGAATCATGAAACCGGAGTTGAGCCCCGGCTGCGGCGTCAGGAAGGCGGGCAGGCCGGACAGCGCGGGATCGACCAGCATCGCGATGCGCCGCTCGGCGATCGAGCCGATCTCGCAGAGCGCGAGCGCGATCATGTCGGCGGCGAAGGCGACCGGTTCAGCGTGGAAATTGCCGCCCGACAGCGCTTCGTCGGTGTCGGCGAAGATCAGCGGATTGTCGGAGACGCAGTTCGCCTCGTTCTCCAGCGTCGCGGCGGCCTGGCGCAGCACATCGAGCACCGCGCCCATCACCTGGGGCTGGCAGCGCAGGCAATAGGGGTCCTGCACGCGCGGATCGCCCACCGCGTGCGAGGCGCGGATCGCCGAGCCCGCCATCAGGGTACGCAGCGCCGCCGCAGTCTCGATCTGCCCGGCATGCCGGCGGAGCGTGTGGATGCGCGGGTCGAACGGCGTGTCCGATCCCTTGGCCGCCTCGGTCGAAAGCGCGCCGGTGACGAGCGCCGACTGGTGCAGCAATTCCGCCTCGAACAGGCCGGCCAGCGCGTTGGCGGTGGAGAATTGCGTGCCGTTGAGCAGCGCCAGCCCTTCCTTGGGACCAAGCGTCACCGGTGCCAGCCCGGCGCCGGTCAGCGCTTCGGCCGCCGGCAGCCGCTGCCCGTCGACCAGGATGTCACCGACCCCGATCATCGTCGCGGCCATATGCGCGAGCGGCGCGAGATCGCCCGAGGCGCCGACCGACCCTTGTGCCGGGATCACCGGCGTCAGCCCGCGCGCCAGCATCGCTTCGAGCAGGGCGACGGTTGCCGGCTGCACGCCCGACGCGCCCTGGGCAAGGCTGGCCAGCTTAAGCGCCAGCATCAGCCGCACCACCGGCACCGGCGACGGTCCTCCGGTCCCGGCGGCATGGCTCAGCACGATGTTGCGCTGGAGCGTGGCGAGATCACCCGCCTCGATCCGCACGCTGGCCAGCTTCCCGAAGCCGGTGTTGATGCCATAGACCGGCTCGCCCCGGGCGAGGATCCGTTCGACCGCCGCGGCGCTGGCGGCGATCACCCCGGCGGACGCCGGATCGAGCGATACGGCGGCACCCCGATAAATCGCACGCCAGTCACTCAGCGGCACCGCGCCGGGCTTCAGGACAATCGCTTTCATAGACCACTCCAGATACGGGCATGGAGCGGGTTGAACCCCATGCGATAGACGAGTTCGGACGGGTGACCCACGTCCCAGATGGCGAGATCGCAGGCCTTGCCCGCCTCAAGCGTGCCGACCTCGTCCTGCAGGCCGAGCGCGCGGGCCGCGTTGACGGTCACGCCGCGCACGCATTCAGTCACGGTCAGGCGGAACAGCGTCGCGCCCATATTCATGACCAGCAGTAGCGAGGTGAGCGGCGAGGTGCCGGGATTGCAGTCGGTCGCGAGCGCGATAGGCACGCCGGCCTCGCGCAAGGCGGCGATCGGCGGCAGCATCGTCTCCCGCACGAAATAATAGGCGCCGGGCAAAAGGGTCGCGACCGTGCCGCTCACCGCCATCGCCGCGACCCCGTCCGAATCGAGATATTCGAGATGATCGGCCGACAGTGCGCCATAGCGTGCGGCGAGCGCAGCGCCATGCAGGTTCGACAGTTGCTCGGCGTGGAGCTTGACCGGGAGGCCCTGCGCCGTGGCGGCGGCAAAGACGCGCTCGGTCTGCGCGGCGGTGAAGCCGATCCCCTCGCAGAACGCATCCACGGCATCGGCGAGGCCCGCCCCGGCGACCGCCGGGATCATCGTGTCGCAGACCAGATCGACATAGCCGTCGGGATCGCCGGCCCATTCGGGCGGCAGGGCATGCGCGCCGAGGAAGGTCGTGCGGACACGGACTCGCCGTGTTTCGCCGAGCGCGCGTGCCGCGCGCAGCATCTTCAGTTCGTCATCGAGCGTCAGGCCATAGCCCGACTTCACTTCGACGGTCGTCGCCCCTTCGGCGATCAGCGCATCGAGGCGGCGCAGAGCGCTCCCGACAAGCTCCGCCTCGCTGGCGGCCCGGGTCGCGGCCATGGTCGAGCGGATGCCGCCGCCGGCCCGGGCAATCTCTTCATAGGTTGCCCCGTCCAGCCGCATCTCGAACTCGCGCGCGCGGTCGCCGGCATGGACGAGATGGGTGTGGCAATCGATCAGGCCAGGCGTGATCCAGCGGCCTTCGCAGTCGATCGACTCGTCCGCTTCGAAGGCCGGCGCACCGCTTGCCGGCCCGGCATAAGTGATTCGCCCGTCGCACGCCGCGACGATGCCGTCCTCGACCAGCCCGAGCCCCTCGCCCACACAGGTCGCCAGCCGGGCATTGCGCCACAGGCGGTCGCATCGGGGATGGTTCGGAGTCGTCATGCGATACAGACTTGGCCAATCCGATGAATATGTCTAGACATATTCGTACCGACAGGCAGGAGAAGATGATGCCGGCATTGTGGTTCGAGACCGCGTTCGTGGATAACGCCTGGGTCGACCGGGTTCGGCTGGAGATTTCAGACGGTCTGGTTTCCGCCATCGCCACCGGTGTCGACCCGGCAGCCGGCGACGAGCGCCATGCGATCGGCCTGCCCGGCCTGCCCAATCTCCACAGCCATGCATTCCAGCGCGGCATGGCTGGCCTCGCCGAGCAGCGCGGCACGACCGGCGACGATTTCTGGTCGTGGCGGGACCTGATGTACCGCTTCCTCGACCGGCTCGGCCCGGAGGATGTCGAGGCGATCGCGACGCTGGCCTATGTCGAGATGCTCGAGGCCGGCTTCACGCGGGTCGGCGAGTTCCACTATCTCCATCACGATCCCGATGGCCGCCTTTATGCCGACCCGGCCGAGATGGCGGCACGCGTCGCGGCGGCGGCGCAGGCGAGCGGCATTGCCCTGACGCTGCTGCCCGTCTTCTACGCCCATGGCGGCTTTGGCGGCATGGCGCCCGGTGCCGCGCAGCGCCGTTTCCTGAACGATGTCGACGGCTATGCCCGATTGCTGGACGGAAGCCGCGGCGCCGTCGCGGCCCTGCCCGACGCCGTGGCCGGCATCGCACCGCACAGCCTGCGCGCGGCGACACCCGATGAGCTTCGCGCGATCCTGTCGCTCGCGGGAACCAACCCGATCCACATCCATATCGCCGAGCAGCGCAAGGAAGTGGCCGATTGCCTGGCCTGGAGCGGCCGACGGCCGGTCGAATGGCTACAGGGCGAAATGCCGGTCGACCCCCGCTGGTGCCTGGTTCATGCGACTCATGTCACTGATAGGGAGCGCTCCACTCTTGCCGGTAGCGGCGCGATCGCCGGGCTTTGTCCGATCACCGAGGCCAATCTCGGCGACGGCATCTTTCCGGCGGCCACCTATCTCGCTGAAGGCGGCGCCTTCGGGATCGGCAGCGATTCCAACGTGCTGATCTCCGCCACCGAGGAACTGCGCCTGCTCGAATATGGCCAGCGACTAAGCCTGCACCAGCGCTGCGTCCTTGCCGGCGACCGCCCGTCGATCGGCGCGACATTGTTCGCGGGCGCCCTGGCCGGCGGATCGCGCGCGCTGGGTGTCGAGGGAGGCATCGCGATCGGTCGTCCCGCCGACCTGGTCTCGCTCGATGCGGACGACCCCGCCTTTGTCGCGCGTTCGGGCGACAGGCTGCTCGACAGCTGGATTTTCGCGGCGCGCACGGGGATAGATTGTGTCTGGCGCCGGGGCACCCGGCTGGTGGAGGGTGGCAGGCATGTGCGCGGCGAAGAAACACGGCGACGCTTTTCGGCCGTGCTCGCTCGCCTGATGGACGGATGACGATCGAGGCGCGCATCCGGCGCGATATCGAGGAGCGCATCCGATCAGGCGAATGGGCGCCCGGCACGCGAATCCCGTTCGAGCATGAGCTTGTCGTCACCTATGGCTGCGCCCGCGCGACCGTGAACAAGGCGCTCAGCCGCCTCGCGCGCGAAGGGCTGATCGAGCGCCGCCGCCGCGCCGGATCGTTCGTGGCACATCCGCGCATCCAGTCGGCTGTGGTCGGCGTACCGGATATCGGCGCGCTGATCGCGGCGCGCGGCGAGGCCTATCGCTGGAAACTGGTATCGAAGAGCCTCGACATGAGCCCGCCGGGAGAGGTCGAGGCGAGCGCCACCGCGCGATGGCTGCGTCTTTGCGGGATCCATCTGGCGAGCGCCCAACCCTTTGGATGGGAAGAGCGCTGGCTCGCCTTGGGCACCGTGCCCGAGGCAGCGGAGATCGACTTCGGCGAGGTCGCGCCCGGCACCTGGCTGCTCGGCCATGTGCCCTGGACCGACGCGCGTCACCGGATCGGCGCGGTTGCCGCCTCGCCCGCCGTCGCGCGCCATCTCCATATCGGCGCCGGCTCGCCCTGCCTGCAGATCGAGCGCTGGACCTGGCGGAGCGACGCGGCGGTCACCTTCGCGCGGCAGCTCTTCCCGGGCGATCGCTACGACCTGGTCGAGGATTTCACGCCGCGCTGACGGCATGGCTTGCCGCAATCAGGGACCCGGGGAACGCGACAAACCGGTCGCCACCGCGTATCCGTCGGGCATGACCGCATCCAAGCCCGCCATCCTGTTCGTCTGTCTCGGCAATATCTGCCGTTCACCCCTGGCCGAAGCGGCGTTCCGCGCGGAAGCGGATCGCGCGGGACTGTCGGTCGAAGCCGATTCCGCCGGTACGGGGGACTGGCATATCGGCGCCGGTCCCGACCGCCGCGCGGTGGCGACGGCGAAGCGCCACGGTATCGACATTTCGGACTATCGCGCCCGGCAGGTCAGCGCCGGGGACTTTCGCCGATTCACCCATATCTTCGCGCTGGACGCCAATAATCTCGCCGACCTGCAAGCAATCGCACCGGCGGATTCGACCGCCGAGCTTGATCTCTTGTTGAATGTCGCGCCAGGTCGCGAAGGCCAGGCGGTACAGGATCCTTATTACGGTGACGACGAGGGATTCGAGACGACCTGGAACGATGTCACCACCGCCGCCCGGGCGCTGGTGGAACGGCTACGGACCTGAAGATCGCTCTCCAGGCCCTCCGTTTCACTTTCCCGCGTTCGCGGCCTTTTTCATCAACTTGCGCTGCAGGAACTCCTGAGTCTTGTCGAACACCGCCAGCCAGCTCCGGTGGCGGATGAAGTCGTGCACCTCGTCGGGCAGGACGAACAGTTCCGGCTCCACCTTGCCGACCTCGCGCAATGCGCCGACCAGCTCGACCGACTGAGCGAAGTTCACCGCGCGGTCGTCATCGCCCTGGATGATCAGCACCGGCGCGGTCCAGTCAGCGACGCTGCTGATCGCCGAGGATTTCACCGCCACCTCGGCCGGTCCGGGAGGCGCGCCGGGCTCGGTAAGGTAAGGCAGGAAGGTCTTCCAGTTGTGCACCCCGGCGATATCGACACCGGCGGCAAAGTCGTTCGGCAGCTTCGACAGCGCGAGCGAGGTCATCACCCCGCCATAGCTCATCCCGTAGACGCCGATGCGCGACGCATCCACATCCGGGCGGGTCTTGAGATAGGCGACCGCCCCGGCGATATCGCGAACCTCGCTGCCCCCCGTCTCGGCGAATTCGAGCGGTTCGCGCCAGTTGAGGCCGTAGCCGGTGCCGCCGCGGAAGTTTACCGACAGGACGATATAGCCCTGGCTCGCGAGGAACTGGTTCATCGCATAGAGATGCGTATAGGCGCCCATCGGATGCCAGCCGAGCAGCATCTGCCGTTGCGGCCCGCCATGGAAGAACAGGACCGCCGGCTTCCTGCCCGGCGCCTTGCCCTCGGGAAGGAAGAGCTGGCCATGGACCGGCAGCCTGTCGCTGGCGTCGAACACCACCCGCTGCGGCACGACCAGCGCCTGGCGCGGAAAGTTCTTCAAGGCTGCCGGGGCATAGACCGGCTCCATCGTGCCGTTGGCGTTGAGCGCGACCGGCGTGAGCGGATCGCGGCCGGTACCGTGCAACGCATAGACCACGCCATCCTTCGTGACGGCCGGCAGGTCCTCGACGCTCGCCCCCCTGGTCAGCGCCCGCGCGGTGCCGCCCGCGGCGGGGACTTCCCAGAGATGGCGGTGATCGTCGTCGGTCGAATTGGACGAGAAGACGATCTTCCTGCGTGAGGGATCGAGATCGGCCGCGAACAGCTCCGAGCCGTCCGGCGTCAGTGGGACTGCCTCGCCACCGTCGACGGGAACCGAATAGAGCCGGATCCATCCGGTCTTCTCCCACGGGAAGACGAGACGGTCGTCGGCGGCCCACAACAGCATTGTGCCGTCCTCGACCTGACGGAAAGCGCTGCCCGGGCCCGACGCCGCTCGCCAGACCTGTTTCGATTCACCCGTCGCGACATCGCCGACCCAGACCGACCAGGGCGGTGCAGCGCGGATCGGCAGGAAGCCGCGGAACGCCGGCTGGCCTGCCGGAATGCGTACCCAGGCGATGCGCTTGCCATCAGGCGACCATTGCGGGGCACCGTCGCGATCAGTGGCGGGCGCCATCCACAGGATCTTCGCGCTGGCGAATTCATAGATGCCGAGAAGCGCCTGTCTGTCACGCCGATGGCTGATGAACGCGATCCTCGATCCGTCGGGCGACCACGAGATGCCGCTGGAGGAACCGCGATCATGGATCAGTTGCGCGGCCGCATCGCTCGACCCGAGCCGGGCGAGCCAGATCTGGCCTCCGCGGATGAAGGCGATGCGATCGTCGACCGGCGATGCCTCGGGCGCTTCGCCGGGACCGAAGATGCGCGAGGTCGCCTCGCCGATCGTCAGCGCCAGCACTTCCTTGACCATCGGGCCGGAGGTCAGGCTTTCGGTGTTGACCGGACCACCGCCCTCCAGGCTGCCGCCGCCGGTATAGACGATCGCCTTGCCGCCATTCGCCCAGGTCAGGTGATCCAGTTCATAGCCATTGTCGCGGCTGTAGCTCGTGACGCTGGCCGGCGCGAAGGAACCGTCCGGCTTGCGCGCCGCGACCATGATGTTGCGCACGCCCTGCTCATTGGAAACCCAGGCGACTCGTCCATCGGTGCGGGATGCGGTCAGGTCCATCGGGAAGGGCGCGCTCATCACGCTTTCAAGCGGTGCATTCTGGGCAAGGGCCGGCGCGGCGAAGGGCAGCAACGCCGCCCCGCACAGCAAGGCCGCGACACAAGTGCGCTCCAACGTCCTGATCCTCATTCCCCACCTTTCGAACATGTGATTGACGATGTTCCCGGAAATTTCCCCGCCGCCTCGGGCTTCGCGTCAGGTCGGCATGCCCTTGACTACCCGGTACAGCCCCAGTGTCAGCAGCGGGACCACGTAGACCGCGAGCAACGCGTAAGCGAGAATCCGGTAGCCGTTGCCGATCAGCGCGACGAGACCGAAGCGGTCAGCCACGAAGATGCACCCGATCAGCAGCAAGGTCGCGATGCCCGCCCGTGCCCGGTGCGACAGATCGACGCCGCGCCGCTTACGCCACACCGCCGCGATGCGTTCATTGATCGCGTGGACCGATCCGGTGCCGCTTTCCAGCAGGGCAGCGAAAATCATCAGCTGGAACAGCAGGTGGAAGACCGGGATTCGCAACTGCTGGAGCATGAAATCCGACGGCAGCGTCTCGCTGGCGATGCCGGGATAGAAGGCGATCATGCAGATGAAGAACAGGAGTGCCGGCAACATCGCCAGCGGGCCAGCGATCAGGCCCGAGACGATCGCGTCGCGCTGGCTGGTCAGATGGCGCATCACCGGCAGGATCACCACGGCCCCGACGATATTGTAGCCGGCATAGGTCAGCCCGCCCGCCGCCCAGCCATCCGTCGGAGTCGCCAGCGCGAGATTGGCCGAAATGCGATCGCCGAAGCTGGTCAGCGCCAGCACGACGAACAGCGCGTAGACGCCGTAGAGCAGGAACGAGACATATTTGAACAGCTGCTCGACCGAGGCATTGCCGAAGGTCGCGAACAGCGCGATCGCGCCCGCGAGCGTCAGCGTGCCGACGATCGGCGGCAAGCCCATGGTCGCGGCCCCGATCGCCCCCGCCGCGGCGCCGAACACGGACAGGATCAGGATGACGAACGCCACATAGGCGATCTCGAACAGGATCCAGCCCGGGCCGAGGAGTCGTTCGAAGAAGGTACGATAGTCATACGCCTGTGCTGCGCGGGCGAAGGCGAAGGTGACGGCGCAGACCGTGCTCCAGATGATCATCGCCAGCAGCATTCCGGCAAGGCCGCCCCAGGGGCCGCTCGGCAGGAAGAACTCGGCAAGCTCGCGACCGGTGGCATAGCCGCCGCCGATCACCACCGCCTTGAAGGCAAAGCCGGGCAGGAGGAAGCGCTGGAACCAGCTCGAGCGGACCGCGCCGTCACCCTGGGCCATGGATCAGCCGCGCGCGGAAACGCTGCCGGAGCGGCGAGCGCCCCGGAGCTGGCGGAAGATCATGGCTGGCTCCATCCGGCTATGGGTGCGAGGTCGCTCGCGACGGATCATCCGCCCCAGGTCGCCGTCAGCAGGCGCTGGAAGTTGCCGCCCAGTATCGCCGTGATGTTCGCGTCGGAATACCGGCGGCGGATCAGTTCCTCCGTCAGGTCGTACATCTTCAGCGGATGATCGAAGCCGTCGGTGTCGATCTTGTCGCGGAAGGCGTAGCTTGATTTGTACGCGGCCCGGATCTGCTTCTGAACTTCCGGCGGGGTGTCGTCATACCCGTTGAGATCGGCATCGGAGCCGATGCCGACATGCTCGATGCCGATCAGCTTCACGACGTGATCGATATGGTCGACTATGTCGACGATCGTGGTGGGCTCCTTCTCGCTGACGAACATGCGCACCCCGGTGATGCCCATCACCCCACCCTTGGCGCCGAGCGCCCTGATCGCCTCGTCGGTCTTCAAACGGGGATGATTGACGAGCGCGCGGCAATTGCTGTGCGTGATGGCGATCGGCTTGGGCGAGATCGCGATGGCGTCGAGCGTGGTGCGATCGCCGCAATGCGACACGTCGACAAGCATGCCGACCTCGTTCATCGCGGCGATGATCTCAGCGCCGAGATCGGAGACGCCCCCGTCGACGCGCTCGGTCGAGCCCGAACCAAGCAGATTCTGGCTGTTATAGGTGAGCTGCGAACAGCGCTGCCCGATCTGGTAGAAATATTTGACGTCTTCCGGCCGGCGGAGATGGTCCGAGCTCTGCAAGCCCATGATGACCGCGCATTTGCCGTTCTTCTTCGCGCGGACCAGGTCGGCCGCCTTGTCGACCAGGGTGAAGACATCGCTGTTGCGCCCGGCATAGCCTTGCCAGGTGGCGAAGAAATCGAGCGCTGCTTCGCGCGGATTCGGACCGCCCAGGCCGATCGCATGGTGGAAGCCGGTGATGCCGCTGGACAGGAACTCCTTCGCATCCTTTTCGCTCAGGGGCACCGCGAAGAACTTGGGACCCATGTCGATCTTGAGCGCGCCAAGCATGTCGATGACGAGCGACTGGCGCATGAGGTCGACCGCGCGCTTCGAATAGGTCTTCGGCGATGCGGCATTCAGGCGATACTGGCCGAAATTGATCATCGGGAAACCAGTGGCCGCGAGCGCGGTGGCCCCGCCGAGAAGCTGACGTCGCGACATGGGGAGTAGCTTCTTCACGGCGGCCTCTCTGTAGATTATTTGATTGATCGGGATGGTATGATCCCAATTGGAGAACTGTCAAACGGAATTGTGCCACTGGTCGACGGGATTAAGCGGACCCGCCTCCCGCAGGCCTGATCCAGCACGGCGAGAGCATCGATCACTATCGTCATGCCGGACTTGTTCCGGCATCCACTGTGCCGCGAGCGCTGAAGCGCGATGGATACGCGGCACGGCGAGCCCCGGAGCAGGTCCGGGGCGACGATTCGAGTTAGGTCGGATCGACATTCACCTCATTGGCGCGGTCGCAGCAAAAAGAAGGATTCGCGCAGAGGGCGCAGAGAACGCGGAGTTCATTTCCGGACTCGATCATCATGCACCGCCGACGGGCCGGTTCTGAATGTCGATCCGCCCCAGGTGGAGCCACCCCAAAATACGATGCGGACTCTATCAGGCTGACCCGCCATAGCCGAGCGGCCTTGCCCGTCCGTGCGGGCGCGCCCTCACGCATACGCCATCGCCGCGAGCGGTCTGTCGCCGCGTGGGTTGCCGTGTCGGATGTCGTAGCCGGCACGCGCCCTGTCGAGCGCGCGCCGGTAGTTCCGGAGATAACGCGCGGCGCGTTATTCCAGGTCGTTCTCGCTGATCACGATCAATGCCTGATCGCTGTTGCGCGCAAGCGCGACCAGGCCGGCGTCAGCGATCACGTCGCTGAAGCGGTTGAACATGTCGACCGCATCATCGTCCGGCGCGTCGCCGCTAAGCGCTTCCAGCACTGCATATTGGACAGCGAATTCATATTCGTCGCCATCGACTTCGCCGGTGAACTCGACGAGCTGTTCATGCTCATTGTCGAGGATCGTCGACTGGTCGATGTCCATCTTGTCTGCCGCCACGCCGATCTTCCCTCTTTGTCGTTACGCGCCACGGGCGCCCTGCCCCGCCTATCCGTAACGCGCCGACGGA
The DNA here is from genome assembly GCF_028473665.1 of Sphingomonas sp. QA11. Taxonomy (GTDB): domain Bacteria; phylum Pseudomonadota; class Alphaproteobacteria; order Sphingomonadales; family Sphingomonadaceae; genus Sphingomonas; species Sphingomonas phytovorans. The sequence goes on from NZ_CP098774.1 coordinate 3,544,892, forward strand.
GGTCAAGCTCCCCGTGCTACAGGTTTAGCAACGCGGGGTCGCCACCCTGGGCGGTGATGTTGACCGAGACAGCCCGTTCAAGCGCATAGCGCAGCAGCGCGTGGGGGCCGCCTGCCTTGGGGCCAGTGCCCGACAACCCCTCCCCGCCGAACGGCTGGACACCGACGACCGCGCCGATGATCGAGCGGTTCACATAGACATTGCCGGCGGGCACCGCGTCGCGGACTTCCTCGGCGAAACGGTCGATCCGGCTGTGGACGCCGAGCGTCAGGCCATAGCCACGGGCGGCGAGCTTGCCAGCGACTGCCTCCAGTTCGTTCGGGTCGTAGCGGTAGATATGCAGGATCGGGCCGAACACCTCGCGCTCAAGAAAATCGGGCGTCGGCACTTCGGCGATGACCGGACCGAAGAAACTCCCGCGCGTCGCGAGCGCGCCGGGATCGAGCCGGGCAACGATGCGCGCTTCCTTTTCCAGCCGGGCGACATGCCTGTTCAGCGCCTCGCGCGCCTCCTCGTCGATCACCGGGCCGATATCGGTCGAAGGGTCGCCGGGGTTGGCGAGAATTTGGGCCTCGAGCGCGCCGACCAGGGTCGCGATGGTCTCCTCGGCAGTGTCCTTCGGCAGGTACAGCAGGCGGAGCGCCGAGCAACGCTGCCCGGCCGAACCGAAGGCGGAGAGGATGACGTCGTCAACCACCTGCTCGCGCAGCGCGGTCGAATCGACGAACATGCCGTTGAGCCCGCCGGTCTCGGCGATGAATGGGACGATCGGGCCGGGGCGCGCCGCCAGCGTGCGGTTGATCGCGCCCGCGGTGTCGGTGCCGCCGGTGAAGGCGACGCCATCGATACCCGGATGCGCGACCAGTGCCGCGCCGACGACAGCGCCGTCGCCCGGCACCAGCGCAAGCAGCGCCGGGTCGAGCCCTGCCTTGTGGTAGATGCGCACCGCTTCAGCCGCGATCAGCGGAGTCTGTTCGGCTGGCTTGGCCAGCACGGCATTGCCTGCCGCCAGCGCGGCGGCGATCTGGCCGGTGAAGATCGCCAGCGGGAAATTCCATGGCGAGATACAGGCGAACACGCCGCGGCCATGCAGTTCCAGACTGTTCACCTCGCCGACCGGACCGTCGAGGATCACCGGCGCACCGAACTGGCGCTCGGCGAGCATCGCATAATAGCGGCAGAAATCGACCGCCTCGCGCACCTCCGCGACGCCGTCGTTGAGCGTCTTGCCTGCCTCCAGCGAGAGCAGCGCGACGAGGCGGTCCTCCTCCGCCTCAAGCGCATCGGCCATCGCACGCAGCAAGACGGCGCGACCGGTGCCGGTCAGCGCGTCCCAACGCGGCTGCGCCTTGCGCGCGAGCTTGATCGCCGCATCGATATCAGCAGGCGTCGCGCTGCCGACCTGGCCGATCGTCAGGCTGCGATCGGCAGGATTGGTGACCGGCTCGGTCGGACGCGTGACGAGCTTGCCGCCGATGATCGGCCCGGCCTTGAGCTTTTCAGCACGCACCATCGCGAGCGCCTTGCCCGCCGTGTCGCGCGCCGCCAGCAACGAGAAGTCGCGACCTTCCGAATTGCGACGGGCGCCGCCATAGAGCCGCGACGGCACCGGGATCTTGTCATGCGCGCGTGGGTGGGCCTCGACGATCGCGACCGGATCACGAACGACCTCGGCGGCCGGGATTCCCTCGTCGAGCAGCGCATGGACGAAACTGGTGTTCGCGCCATTCTCGAGCAGGCGGCGGACGAGATAGGGCAGCAGTTCCTCATGCCCGCCGACCGGCGCATAAGCGCGCAGGATGATGCCGCCATAACGCTTGTCGGCCCCGGCATAGAGCGCCTCGCCCATGCCGTGCAGCCGCTGATGCTCGATCCGGACACCAGCCGCATCGGCCATGTGGCGCACCGCGGCAAGCGTGTGGGCATTGTGCGACGCGAATTGCGGGTAGAGCACGGGCGAGGCGTCGATCAGCGCCTTCGCACAGACCAGATAGCTGAGATCGGTCGCCGCCTTGGTGGTATAAACCGGATAATCCGGCCGGCCGGCGACCTGGGCGCGCTTGATCTCGCTGTCCCAATAGGCGCCCTTGACCAGGCGGATCATGATCCGGCGGCCGGTTTCCTTCGCCAGATCGGCCAGCGCGGCGATGACCAGCGGCGCGCGCTTCTGATAGGCCTGGACCACGACGCCGAGGCCCTTCCAGTCGCCAAGCTCAGGCTCGCGCACCAGCCGGTCGACCAGCTTGAGCGAGAGCACGAGGCGATCGGCCTCCTCGGCATCGATCGCGAAGTTCAGGTCGTAGCGGGCCGCGATCAGCGCGAGGCGCTTCACGCGGGGATAAAGCTCGTCCCAGACGCGCGCTTCCTGCACCGCCTCGTAGCGCGGGTGGAGCGCGGACAGCTTGACCGACACGCCATGCCCAAGCTCAGGCCCGGCGCCCGCCGCGGCCTTCCCGACCGTCTCGATCGCATCGGCATAGATCTGCTCGAAACGCGCCGCGTCAACCTCGGTCCGGGCGCCCTCGCCCAGCATGTCGAACGAGCAGAGCGTGTCCTCCTTCTTCGCCCGAGCCAGCGCCGCTTCGATCGTGCGGCCAAGCACGAACTGCTCGCCCATGATCCGCACCGCGGCCGCCACCGCCTGACGGATCACCGGCTCGCCGATGCGCGCCGCGATACGCTTGATATAGCCGCCGATATCCTTCTTCGCGGTCTCGTCCGCCTCGACCAGCTTGCCGGTCAGCAACAGGCCCCAGGTCGAGGCGTTGACGAACAGGCTGTCGGACTTGCCGACATGGCTTGCCCAGTCGGCCGATCCGATCTTCTCGGCGATCAGCCGGTCGCGCGTCTCGGCATCGGGCACGCGCAGCAACGCCTCGGCGAGGCACATCAGCGCAAGACCCTCGCGCGTGCCGAGCGAGAATTGCTGGAGGAAATCCTCGACCACACCCTGTTTCTTCGCCGCCGAGCGCGCCGACCCCACCAGCGCGATCGCCTCCGCCACGACAGCTTTGCGCTCCGGAACCGAAAGCGGCTGGCGCGCAAGCAGATCAGCGATGGTTTCCGCCTCGTCGCGATATTTGGCGTCGTCGATCATGTCCCAGGGCGAGCGCGGCATCAGGGTTTCCTTGGCGAATGGCGAAATGGCTGAACATCTTCGTCATACCGCTTTCAGGGATGAACGTGCTTCGTTATATTGCCCTATATTCCGAAGGAGTTTGCATCTTGGGCGTCCGTACCATGGAATCTTCGGCCGATGGCGTGGACATCCGAATCCTGCGCATCCTTCAGGAAGACGGGCGCATCACCAACCAGGAACTGGCGAGCCGCGCCGGCCTGTCACCGGCCGCCTGTTTCGACCGGGTGAAAAGGTTGCGAGCGAGCGGGGTGATCGCTGGCTATACCGCCCTGCTCGATCCGGCAAAGCTCGGGCAGGCGCTGCTGATCTTCGTGGAGGTGGTGCTCGACCGCACCACCGACGATGTGTTCACGGCGTTCGCCGCGCAGGTCGGCGACATCCCCGAAGTGCTCGAATGCCATATGGTGGCCGGCGGGTTCGACTATCTGCTCAAGGTGCGCGTGGCGGACATGGCCGCCTATCGCCGCTTCCTCGGCGAAATCCTGACCAGCATTCCCGGCGTGCGCGAAACGCGGACCTATGCGGTGCTTGAGGAGGTGAAAGCGACGACGCGGTTGCCGATCTGAGCCCGGCCGTTCAGGTTGTGCTCGGGTATGACCGGTCTATAAGACACGGATGACCCGTTCGACGCCCCGGCACTTTCGTGCTCTTCCGACAGCGCTCGTCCTTGTGGCGGCGGTTTCCTTCTGGCCGATCGCCTCGTTCGCTCAATCCGCACCGGAACAGCCAGCAACGACGACACAAGCCGCGCCGTCCTCGGGCGGCGATGTCATTCGCCTGACGGATGAGCAGCGGATGGAAATTCTGAACAATAACACCGTGGAAAAAGCCGCGGCAGCCCGGGGCGAGCTTGTCGGAGCGGATGCTCCCGGGCGGGGCGTCCATGGCGAGATCGGCGTCATGATCGGCTCGAATGGCACGCGTGGCGCCTATGGCACCGCGAACATTCCCCTGGGCGAGAATGCAGGGGCGACGGTGTCGTTCGAAAGCAGCACCTTCGGATATCCTCGGCGACGCTGACGCTGCCATAGTCCGTCGATCGCCGCCCATATCCTGCCGGCTCAGGCGAGCCCCTGAATATCAGGCCGGATCGCCGCCTGCCGTCGCTGGTTCCCGCATCAGTCGAGAGGGCCAGCCAATTCGGACGAGCATACCATCGGGGCCGCAGATACCGACCTCATAGAGCCCCCATTCACGGTGACGAAGAACCCCGCCGGGACGGACGACGAGATCGTCGACCCGCGCCGCGATCGCGTCCACTTCGGGGGTCCGGATGAACACGCCGAAGGGATTGTGCTCTTCGGGAACCCGCCATGGGCCAGCCCCGGCCTGTGTCAGGTGAACCTCGCATCCCCAACCGGTCATGATGATATAGGCGCTGTCGCCGCCTGTCCGGGCGAAGCCGAGACGCTCCCAGAACGGGATGGCGCCTGGCAAATCATTGTGCGGGACGATGGCGAACGCGCCCGTCGTTTCAGGGATCGGCACCGGCTTCTCCATTTTTCCACAGCAGCTTTTAGTCGATTCGATCCTGGCTATCGAGGGGCATCGACACGTTGTTAGCCCTTCGCCTATTCCTCGAAGCGGCCCGCATTTCGGGAGCTCAGCCCGGCGCAAAGGCGGAATCGCCCTCCCGCGCCTCCATCGTGCGCGGCCGCTTCGTCAGCACCAGCACCAGAGTCGGCAGGATCGTCAGGACCAGCGGCGCGCCGATCGCCAGGCCGAAGATGATCGCGGTCGCCAGCGGTTTCTGCAGGCCCGATCCGTGGCCGATCCCCAGTGCCAGCGGCAGCAGGGTCAGGATCGCGATCAGCGCCGACATCACGATGGGGCGAAGCCGCGCCTTGCCGGCCGCGAGCAGGCTGGCCGCATCGACCGGCGCGTCGGGCACAAGCTCGGCCAGATAGAAGATCGCCAGCTCGGTGATCATGCCGACCACCATGGTCAGCCCCATCAGCGCGGAGATGTCGAGTTCAGTCCCGGTCAGCCACAGGCCGGCAAACACCGCCGTGGTCGACAGCAGCACCGTCCCGATCACCGCCGCGGTGAAGGCCCATCGCTCATAGAGCAAGGTCAGCAGCAGCGCTGAGAGCAGCAACGCCACGACAAAGACGGTCGTCAGATCGCTGAACGACTGTTTCTGCTGCGCATAGAGCCCGCCATAGTCGACCCGGATCGTGGATGGCAGATTGAGTCCGGCGACCGCAGCCTGCACCTCCCTGATGCCTGACCCGAGATCCTTGCCCTCAAGCCGCGCGGTGACCGGAATGAAGGGTGCAAGATCCTCGCGGGTGATCTGGCGCTGGCCGGCCGCGATGCTCACCTGCGCGATCGCCCGCAATGTCACCGCCCGGCCATCCGCCGCGCGGATCGTCAGCGCCTTGAGCGCATCCGCGCGCTGGCGCAGCTCCCTCGGCAGGCGGACCCGCACATCGATGACCTGCTCGCCCGAGAGAATCTTCGTCGCGACCGTGCCGCCGATCTGAGTCTCCACCTGCTTCGCCACCGCATCGGGATCCAGCCCGGCCAGCGCGGCGGCGGCGCGATCGACCTTGATGATGATCGCGTCGCCGGCGACCCGCAGGCCATCCTGCACCTCGACCACGCCGCCGATCCTGCCGATCGTCTCAGCGACCTTGCCGGCCGCAGCGGCGAGCTGCGCCTGGTCGTCGCCGAACAGCTTCACCTCGATCGGCTGCGGCACCGCGGTGAGATCGCCGATCAGATCCTCCATCAACTGGACGGTCTCGATCTTCAGGCCGGGGACGGTCGTTTCCACCTTCCCGCGAATCTCCGTCATCACCTCGTCGATCGGCCGGCGCGATCCGGATTTCAGGCGGATGAAGAAATCGCCTTCGTCCGCCTCGGTCAGCCCGCCGCCGAGCTGGACGCCGGTACGCCGCGAATAGCCGGTCACCTCCGGCGTCTCGCGGATGATCTTCTCGACCTGGCGCAGCAGCCGATCGGTATCCGAGAGCGCCGCACCCGATTTCGCCTTGTAGTCGAGGACGAAACCGCCCTCGTCCATCACCGGCATGAAGCCCGATTGCAGATTGTTCCAGGCGAACAGGCCCATCAGGATCAGGATGCCGGCCCCGACCGCCGCGAACAGGCGGGGCCTGGCGAAGGCGCGTACCGCCAGCTTCTGGTACCGGCCGCCGAGCGCCCCGGTGACACGATCGGCCTTGTCCGCTGCCTCGGCGTCCTTCAGCGTCAGCCAGCGATCGGCGATGATCGGCAGGACGAAGCGGGCGTAGAGCAACGAGACGACAAGCGCCGCCGTCATCGTCACCGCCAGCGCCTTGAAGAAACCACCGGTCACACCGGTGATGAAAGCCAGCGGCAGGAACACGACGATCGTCGCCATGGTCGATCCGAACAGCGGCTTCGCCATCTCGCGCGCCGCCGCCAGCATCGACGGGCGTTCGCCTTCCTTCGCCTCCTGCAGGCGACGCATGAGATGTTCGAGCATCACGACCGCATCATCGACCACCAGGCCGACCGCCGCGGCCATGCCGCCGAGCGTCATCATGTTGAAGCTCATGTGCAGCGCGTAGAGCCCGAGGCAGGTCGCCGCGAGCACCGCCGGCAGCAGCGCGGCGGTGATGACCATCAGCCGCCAGCTGCGCAGGAACAGGAACAGCACCACGCCAGCCAGGATCGCGCCGAGCAGGATCGCATCGCGCACCGCATTCGCCGCCTCCGTCACCAACTCCGACTGGTCGTAATAGGCGCTGACCTTCACATCGGCGGGCAGCGCGACACCCTTCAGCCGCTCATCGACCTGCCTGACCAGCTTCACCGCGTCAGCGGTCGGGGTCTGGCGGATATTGATGAGCACCGCGTCCGCGCCATTGGAGGTTACCTTGGTCCAGGCAGGCGCCGGCGCGCGGCGGATCGTCGCGATCTGGCCAAGCGTCGCGACGCCCGCGCCGGGCGCGTTTCCGGCCTTGACCGGGATCGCGGCAATGTCGGCCTCATTTACCAGCCGGTCTTCGACCAGGGCGAGATACAGCCGGTGACGGTCCTCGATCCGGCCGACCGCGGCGACGCTGTTGGCACTGCCGAGCGCTGTCGAGACATCAGCGACGGTAAGGCCGAGCGACTGGAGCCGCGCCGGGTCGACGTCGACCTCTATCTCCGGCGCTGCTCCACCGAGCACATCCACGCCGGCAACGCCCGGCACGGTCGAGAGCAAGGGCCTGAGCTTCAACTGGGCAAGCTGCGCCAGTGCCACGCCGTTCCGTTTGCCCGACGTCAGCGAGATGCCGAGCACCGGGAAGATCGTCGGGTCCGACCGGCGAACGCTGAAGCGCGTCCCCGCCGGCAGATCGGGCGCGATCGTCGCCAGCGCGCCCTGAGTCGCCAGCGTCGCCGCGACCATGTCATCGCCCCAGGCGAAGCTGATTGCGATCTCGGCCGAACCGCGGCTGGTGGTCGAGCGGATCCTAGTCACGCCGGGGATTCCGCGCAGCGCAATCTCGGCCGGGCGGGTGATGTCGGCGGCCATCTGCGCCGCATCGCGCTCGCCCGCATCGATCGAGACGACGACGCGCGGATAGTCGATATGCGGGAACAGCGTTACCGGCAGCCGGGTAGCCGCGACCAGACCCGCCAGCGTGACAAGGAAGACGCTCAGCCAGATCGACCGGCGATGGCGTTGCAGAACTTCTCTCACCTGGCGGCTCCAGCGCCTTCAGCGACCTTCATGCCATCTTCAAGCGCGGTGCCGCCTTCAATCACGACCTTCTCGCCGGGCTGGAGCCCCTTGAGAATCCGGACACGGTCCCCCGAGGAATTGCCCGGCGAGACGTCCCGACTTTTCGCCACGCCGTTCGTGACGACGAAGACATAGCTTCGCCCGCCATCGTCGAGTAGCGCAGCATAGGGGATGGTGATGCCATCGCGCGTCGCGCCGACCTGAAGCATCGCGTGCAGCGGCTCGCCGGCCCCCAGATGCAGGCCGGCCGGGATGCGGACGTAGATCGAGGCGAGCCGCGTGGCCGGATCGATCTGCGGATCGATGCCGACCATGGCAACCCTGGCGGGCGTATTGCCGTTGACCGTGTCGATATCGATCCGCTGGCCCGGATGAAGGCGTTGCGCAATCGCGGGATCGACGCCGAAGCGTGCGCGCAGATCGCCCTGTACCGCGACCGTCGCCACGGCCGCACCGGCAGCCACCTGGTCGCCCGGCCTGGCGGTCAGGTTGCGCACCGTGCCGGCGATCGGCGCGCGCAACGCCAGTCCACCGTCCTTGATCCCGAGATTGGCACGCGTCGCGTTCGCGACGGCGGCGGCCGCACGAGCGGTTTCGACATCGGCATTGCTGACCAGCCCGTCGGCGCGCAACCGGAGCGCACGGGCATAGGCTGCCTGCGCCGCGGCCGCATCCGTGGTCGCCCTGGCAATGGCGAGGCGGGACGCCGGGCTCGGCCGCAGCAGCATGATCGTCTGGCCGGCACCCACCGCGGTTCCGGTCGGTGCGGCAATCGAGGCGATGAGCGCCTCCGCCGGCGCCACCACCGATCGCTCGCCGCCCGGACCGGCCTCGGTCGCGCCATAGACGGTCACCGAGTCGCTGGATGCGCCGGCTTCGGCAATGCCGGTGCGAACCTGCGCGACCGCTGTGGGTGCCTCGGCCTCGGTCGCGGCCTTGCCGCCGCAGCCTGCCAGCAGGAGCGGAAGAAGGATCGGCAGGTACGACTTCATTGGGTCCATCCTTCGGCGGGACCGCCCGAGAGCAATTCGAGCGCGATGGTCTGCTCGGCGATCTGCTGGTCGAGCTGGCGCAGGGCGAGGCGGCGGTCACGCAGGGACTGCGCGGCAGTCTCCGCGGTCGCGGGCGCAAGATCGCCGCGTTTCGCTGCGCGTTCGGCACTGGCGGCGAAGCGCTCAAGCTCGGGCATCTGCGCGATCAGCTGGCCCCTCTGGCGGCGCACCGTCACGAGAATCGTCACCGCCGCGTCGATCTCGGCGCGGGTCTGGAACAGCCGCGCATCATATTCGGCGTGGAGCTGCTCCCGCGTCGCGCGGGCGATCGCGATCCCGCCGCGGTTGCGGTTCCACAGCGGCAGGGTGAAACCGATCGCCGGACCGACGGTGTAGTTGTCCGCGGTATCGCGCGCACCCGCCACGGTCAGCGAGAGATTGGGGAACTGGTCGAGCACCGCCTTGTGCAGGCCAGCCTCCGCCACGCCATAGCCCCCGCGCAGCGCCTGGAGATCGAGCCGGCGCGCGAGTGCCTGCGCGGTGAGCGTCGCACCGTCCGGCGGCACGATGGGATCGGTCGGCGCGGCAAGCGACAGGCTGGTCTCGGGCGGCAGGCCGAGCATCTTGTTGAGATCCCCCCGCGCGGCGGCGAGATCGCGTTCGGCAACGCGCATCTTGTCCGTCACGTCGACCAAGGCCTGGCGGCGCGTGTCGAGTTCGCCCCCGGCGATATCGCCCCGTCCGGCCGCACGCTGCGTTGCCTGGAACAGCCTTTCGGCGGCGGCCGCGCTGGCGCGCGCAATGGCGAACTGGTCGGTCAGTGCCAGGATACGCACACCCTGCAGCCGGGCCTGCCCCGCAACCTGCCATTCGGCCCAGGCGAGATCGAGCCGCACCTGCCGCTTGCTCGCGTCGCCCGCCTCGCGCGTCGCGCGTGCGGTGCGGAGCTGCGCGATATCGAGGCCAAGCTGCGCGCCCAGCGCATTGAAGACATCCGGGCCCGACAGGATCTTGTCGAAACTGGCCTGGAAGCTTGGATCCGGCAGCAGCCGTGCGGCAAAGGCCTGCGCATCGGTCACGCCTGCCTTCGCCCGCTGCGCCTTCAGTTCGGGATTCTCCAGCACCGCGATCACCGCCAGCGCGTTGGGTGTCAGCGGCTGCGACAGGTCGATCGGCTGGGGCGCCAGCCAGGGCCGGTCGATCTTCGCGGCATCCGCCGACAGGATCGCCGCATCAGGCGCCGCGAGCACGTCTGACGGAGCGGAAAGCGGTGCCGCCTTGTAGCCGACGCAACCCGAAAGCAGGCTGCCCGCCAGCAGCAAGGCGAGCGGCATGCGCCTCACCGTGGCCTCCGGGGCAGGGTAATCATGGCTGTCACTCCGGGGTAATTGTCATCGAGGCGGACGGTGCCGCCATGCGCCCTGGCGATCGCCGCCACGAGGCTGAGGCCCAGACCATGGCCCGGTGTGGTGCGGCTGCTTTCCAGCCGCGCGAAGCGCGCGAACACGCGTTCGCGATCAGCTTCCGGGATGCCCGGCCCCCTGTCGCTCACGACAAGCTGGACGCCCTCCTCGCCGGCAGCCAGGGCGATACCGATCGCGGTGCCGGGCGGCGTGTGGCGAAGCGCGTTGTCGAGCAGGTTCACGACAAGCTGCGCGATCAGTTCCCGATTGCCGTCGATCTCGACATCGGGCGCGATGCTGCGCAACAATTGCCGGCCGGAATCTTCCGCCGAGGGCAGATAGGAATCGGCGAGATCGGTCATAAGGCCGCTCAGGTCGAGCCGACTCATGCGCACGACGACACCCCCAGCCTCGACCTCCGAAATGCTCAGGATCGCGGCGAACAGGTCGAGCATGTCCTCGGTCTGCTCGATCGCCTGCTGCATCGCCGTCCGCAGCGCCGGCGCATCAGCGTTACTCGCCAGCGCGATATCGAGCTTCTGCCGCAAGCGCGCGAGCGGCGTACGCAGGTCATGCGCTATGTCGCCCGACACCTGGCGCAGATTGTCGAGCAGCCCGGCAATCCGGTCGAGCATCTGATTGAGCGTTTCGGACAACCGGTCGAATTCGTCGCCCGTGCCGGACAACGGCATGCGTTGCGCCAGATCGCCGCCGATGATCGCGTCAGCCGTCCGATTGATCGCGCCGAGCCGCCGTCCGAGTGCACCACTCAACAAGAAGGTCCCGATGACGCCGATGGCGGCGATCAGGCTGAAGGCGATCGCGAACAAAGGGATTATCCGGCCGTCGAGTTCCTCGATCGCTTCGGGGTCGGCGCCGACGATCAGCGTGCCGTCATCGGCGGTGCGCGACGCGAAGGCGCGCGTATCGTCCAGCATGCCGCCGTCCTTGACGAACCACATGTTCGACCAGCCGGTTGGCGGGATCGCGGTCACCTTGCGCCCGGCGTGCAACCGGCCCGCGGCGTCGAGCACGGCGTAGCGCATATCGCCCCGCTCCTGGCGCGCGCGCTCAGCGATGATCTTCTCCAGCCCGCCTGCCCCGAGGTTGCTCGCCTCGCGCAGAATGGCACCGCGTTCGGTCACCACCCGCTGCTCGAGTTCGTAGCGCAGCTCCTGCCGGATCGCCCAGTACATGGCCGTACCCAGCGCGAGGATCAGCACCGTGAAGGCGAGACTGTAAAAGGCCGCGAACCGGAACGCGGTCGAGGAAGGCAATCTAGGCATCGGCGTCGAACAGATAGCCGGCACCCCGGATCGTCTGGATCCGGTCGCGGCCGGAACCGGCGTTGAGCTTCGACCGGAGCCGGCTGATATGCGTTTCGACGATGTTGGTCTTTGGATCGAAATGAAAATTCCACACGCGTTCGAGCAGCATCGTCCGGGTCACCACCCGCCCCGCATTGCGGATCAATTGTTCAAGCAGGGCGAATTCCCGCGCCTGGACCTCGATGCGTTGCCCGGCGCGACGCACCTCGCGCTTCAGCAGGTCCATCTCGACATCGCCCGCGCGCAGCACGGTCTCCGTCGCGACCGCTGCCGGCCGCCGCGACAGGGCGTTGAGCCGCGCGGTCAGCTCAGTGAAGGCGAAGGGCTTGACCAGATAATCGTCGGCGCCTGTCTCGAGGCCCGCGACACGATCCTCCACCCGCGACAGCGCGGTCAGCATCAGCACCGGGGTGGCGATGCCCGCCGAGCGGATCGACCGCAGGATCGTCATGCCATCCAGCACGGGCAGCATGCGGTCGAGGATGATCGCGTCGAACGGTTCGCCGGTCGCGAGGAACATCGCGTCGCGACCATCGGCAGCAGTGGTCACCACATGGCCGAGCTCGCGCAGGCCGCGCTCGATATAATCGCGCGTCTCGCCATCATCTTCAGCGACCAGCACTTTCAACACCGCGTCCTCCTGCATCGGCTTTGCACCAGCGCGGATTGGTCACCCTTTTCGCGCTTTATACAAATCGCCAATATTGGACGGCGACGATAGCTGGATCGTCGTCGCGGATGCGGCGACCGCGCGCGGCTATTTTTCCGACACGACCATCAGGCGGAACGTACCCGGCTTCGCCTCCGGTCGCGGCTTGCCGCTCGCGTCCTTCGTCCACAGGAGGTCGGCGGTCGAGCTGAAGGCCCGGTGGCTCTTCGGGTCGATCGACACCGTCTTGGCATAATCGTCGATCGGCAGCGTCTGGTTGACCGCGTAGTGAGTCTTGTCGACCTGGTCGATGATCGTCCAGCCGCCCTTGCGGTTGGCGACGAAAATCCGGTCCTTCGCATCGTCATAGGCAATGCCGTCGGGATCGTCGCCAACCTTCACGGTCGCGACGATCTTGCCGGTGTCGGCATCGACCACGACCATCAGCGAATTGCCGGTGCAGCCGCTGAACAGCAAACGATCGGACGGGTCGAATGCCAACGGCCCCGGGCCATCGCACCCGTCGAGCTTGATCATCCGCGCGAGCGCCAGCGTCTTCGTGTCGATCTCGGCAATGGCATTGCCCTCTTCGAGATTGACCCAGACCTTGCCCTGGCCATCGGCCTGCGAAAATTCGGGCGCCTTGGGCAATTTGATCGTCTTGATGACGGCAGCCTTGGCCGGATCGATCACGCTGATATCGGCCGAGCCGCCGTTGAAGGCGAAGATCATTCCCGATGCCGTGTCATGCACGATTGAATCCGGCTTCTGCCCGGTCGGGATCGTCGTGATCGCCTTGCCGTTCGAAAGGTCGAACATCACCACCGCGTTCTGGCCTCCATCTGTGACAAAACCATGCCCCCGCGCCGGATCGAGCGCGACGCCATGCGACACCTTCAGCCCTTCCACCTGAAACAGCGGTTTCAGCGTGGCAAGATCAAGCGCATGCACCGTCGTCGAATGAGTGACGTACAGGCGGTTCGAATCTGAATCGACCGTGAGATAATCGCCCCGGCCGTCGCCGGGCAGCGGCACCTTAGTGACCCGGAAAGCAATGGGGGCCGCCGCCGTCGCATTGCCGGCGGATGCTGCCTCGCCACCGGTGGATGCGGAATGACAGCCGGCAAGCATGGCCATAGCAGCGGAGCAGGCAAGTAAATTACGCATGATTCCTCCGGATTCCATTGCCTTATGCTTTTCCGGTGAAGTGGATTATCGATGAATTTCCCGACTCATAGTCGAGGTGAACCGTATTCACCGTCCATCCTCTCGATCTTCTTAAAAGCTGCAGCACAAGTGCCGGCGCCTTTTCGGCGCCTCGCCTGCGTTTTCAAGTTACAAGTGTGTAATGTATCTTGTCGTCGGAGTGTCATTCGTAAATGACCGGCGCCTGCCGGAATTCGACCTCGGCCTCTTCCGGCTCGGCAGGCGAGAGGACAGCTAGAGCTCGATGGAAGCCGATACTTTGACCGTGCGCGGCGCGCCCTGCAGCAACGAGGTGCCGAACGAGTCGAACGAGGAAGCCCAATAGCGTTTGTTGGCGACGTTATCGACGGTGGCGCGCAGGGTCAGCGGATTGCCGCCGACCAGCAGGACATAGCGCGCGCCGAGATCGAATCGGGTCCAGGACGGAATCTCGAGCGTGTTGGCGGCATTGACCTGCTGCTTCCCGGTATTGACGACCCGGCCGGTCAGCGTGGCACCGGGCAGGAAGCCCAGATCCCATTCGACATTCGCGTTGGCGAGATAGTCGGGCACGCCGACCGCGGTGTTGCCGTCGTTCGCGCCACCCAGCGTCTTGCGCAACCTCGCCTGGTTCACCGAACCACCGGCAATGACACGAAGTCCATGCGTGATCTCGCCGTCGATGCTCAGTTCGATACCGCGATTGCGCTGCAGGCCGAACAGCCCGAATGTCGTTGCCGTCGGATTGGCCGGTGTCGGGGTGGGAACGCTGTACGCGCTCGGCAATTCGGTCTGGTACAAGGCAAGCGAGGCGTTGAACCGGCCAAGGCCGATCTTCCCGCCGACTTCATATTGAGTCGATACATAGGCCGGGAAGATCTGGCCCATATTGATGTTGCCCGCACCTGCCACGGCGCCCTGTTGCAAGCCCTCGATCCGGTTGGCGAACAGCGACAGGCCGGTAACCGGCTTGATCACCAGCCCGACGACCGGCGTCACGGCACTGGTCCTGAGTTTCGTCGTCAGGTCGCCCGCCGCGATCCCGTTCGCCGGGTCGGCGTTATAGGCATAAGAACGCGTGTCGATCGTCTGCAGCCGGAGGCCGGCGGTGAGCAGGATCCTGTCGTCCCAGAAACCGAGCGTATCCGACGCGAACATGCTGCCCAGCTTCGAGCGGCCGACGGGGAAGGGATCGGCCAGATTACCGCCGACCAGCGTCGAGCCGGGCAGCGCGACCCTGGGCGTGTTGTAGAGATTGGTGGCATAGCCGACAAAGCCGGGGCCATAGAGGAAGTCATAGGCGTTGCGGTTGACCTGCCAGATCATCGACCCGCCAAGATTGAATTCCTGGGTGATGCCGCCGGCCGCCAGCTTGATGCGAATCCCGGCCTGCGCCGTCTCGTTATTGTCGGTGCGCGGCACGAACAGCGCGTTGCCGTTGGCGTCCCCCGTCACTGCATTGGTCACGGTGATGCCGTCGTAAATGCCCCGCTCCGACCCGTCGCGCGCGCCGAACGCGGCATAGAGCATGGCATTGTCGGACAGGTCATATTCGCCGCGCACCGCGCCGAAGATGTCGCGGAGCGTGGTGTAGGAGAAGGCCTGGCCGTAATTGTGATCGGCGGCCGGCACCGCGGGGACCGTAGCGCCGACAGTCACCTTCGGCCTGAGATTGCGAATCTGCACGCGCTGATAGGCAAGGTCGAGCGAGAGCCGAACGCGGTCGCTGTGCCAGTCGAGACCGGCGCCGAGCACGGCCGTACGACGGAATTCATTGTCGATCGCGACATCGCCCGATCGATAGGCGCCGTTGATTCGAATGCCGAAGGCGTCGTCGTCGCCGAAGCGGCGCGACACGTCGAAGCTGCCGCCGAAATGCGACCCGCTGCTGTAGTTGGCCGTGACCCGGGTCAGCGGCGTGGGGCCGGCGCGTTTCGATACGAGATTGACGCTGCCGCCGACCCCTGTCCCGCCCGGCGCGGCGCCGTTCAGGAAGGCGCTTGCGCCGTTCAGCACCTGCACCGAATCATAGAGCTCAGGCGCGACGAGCTGACGCGGGGCCAGCCCGTAGAGCCCGTTGAAGCCGACATCGTCACCGGCCAGGGTGAAGCCGCGAATGACGAACTGTTCGGCGGCGTTGCCGAAGCCATAGGTCGTGCGGATCGACGGATCATTCTCCAATACCTGACCCAATGTCTGCGGCTGCTGGTTGAGGATCAGCGCGGCGTTGTAGCTCGTGATGCTGAACGGCACGTCCTCGGCCGCCTTGTCGCCGAGCACGCCGACCTGCCCGCCACGCCTTACCTCGGTCTGGTTGCCTTTCTGGGCGGTCACGATGATGTCAGCGTCCGACGGCGCCGATTCCTGTGCCCAGCCCGGCGTGGCGAGCGCCAGCGCCGAGCCGGAAAGCGCGAGGCGTGAGACGAAGCTGAAGATGGACCTGGACACGGGATTCCCTTTCAATGGCGCGTTACGCCTGCGTTGAGCTCAGGTTCGTCGGGCACGCATCGCCCAGACCACCGCGACCACAGGGATCGACAGCGCGATCCATGAGGCAACGTCCTCGATGCCGTCTCCGGCGAGCGCGCTGATCAGGCCAACCGTGCTGACCACCGCGATGGCGACGGGCACGACGAAGATCTGGCGGGCCGTTTGTCCACCGGGCTTGCGAGCGGTCCTCATGCGATCGCCACCGGCTCGACCGCGCCGCCGCTCTCGACCTCGCGCACCCGTGCGTCGAGCGGCGTGCGACGCTTGCCCAGCCAGAGGTACAGGCCGGACCCGAGGATGACGAGCGTGAACAGGTCGAGGATCGCCCACAGGATCTTGAGCGGCAGTCCGCCATAATCGCCGAAATGCAGCGGCTGCGACACCAGCAGCGCCTGCGCATACCAGGGCAACGGCCGGATCGCGGTCAGCTTGCCCGTCTCCGCATCCACCAGCGCCGGCGTGAGCAGGCGCTTGGTGATCGGCGTTTCGCCCTGCAGGAACACGGCATAATGATGCCTGCTGCTGAACCCCCCGCCGGGAAACGCGACGAATTGCGGCCGGTTGCCGGGCGCCGCGGCCTTCGCCGTTTCGACCGCCGCGTTGATCGACGCGAGCCGGCCGGGCGCCGGCACCTTCGCATCCTTATAGGCAGCGGTCATCTCGGCCAGGTCGTTCCTCTGCCAAAGCTGGATGATCGGCGTGGCAAGCGTGTTGATCACACCGGTCACGCCGACGACGCTCGCCCAGGCGAGCGCGACGATGCCGAGCAGGTTATGATAGTCGAGCCACTTGAGCCGCGTACTGCGCGAGACGCGCACCGTGCCGAAGGCGAGCTTCCGCATGAACGGCGCATAGAGCACCACGCCCGAGACGATCGCGACGAAGAACAACAACCCCATCAGGCCAAGGAACAGCATGCCGGGCAGTCCGAGGAACATGTCGGTATGCAGCCTCAGCAGGAACGCGATCACGCCGCCGCCGTCGAACGTACCGACCAACGCACCGGTGCGACGATCGAACGCGCGGGTCGTCATCTTCGCGGCCGGCGCGTCAGGCGTCGGCCCGGTGGTGATGTTGACCACCGGCCGGTCCTCGTCGAAGCTCATGAACAGCCCGACCTCGCCCGGCCGTGTCGACAGCGCCGTTCGCATCAGCTCGTCGAGCGACTTGAGCGGCACATCGGCACTGACGCCGACAATCTCCGGCCGCGCACCCGTCAGCGAGTCGATCTCGTCGTGGAAGATCAGCGGCAGGCCGGTGACGCAGAGCATCAGCAGGAAGCCGGTACAGATGATGCTCGACCATTTATGGACGAGATACCACGCGCGGATCGTGCCCCGGTTCATGGGCGAGCATCTCGAGCTATATTGCGAGGCATTATCAGATATCGTTAGCGCAGCGCGCCCTGTCGAACAAGCGGCCGGACGGGTCCAATTCTCCGAAATTATTGGGTCAAACGGGAGCCGCGGCGCCAAGGTCGGCGGCAGCCCGCAGACGGCGGAGCGCATCGTCCGCCTCGACTTCGTCGAGGCTCGCAAAGCCGAGACGCACCCCCCGTTCGACCGAGGGCGCGATCGCATAGGAGGTTGACGGCGCGAAGCGCAGGCCGACCGCCGCGCCGTTCCGGTCGATGCGGTCGAGCAGCGCGGAATCCGCGAAGCGCAGCCAGAAGGCCAGCCCGCCATCGGGCACCTCGAATTCGGCCAGCCCGCCGAAATGACGATCGAGCGCGTCAGCGAAGGCTCGCCGCCGTGCCCCATAGACGATGTTCGTCTTGCGCGCGTGGCGACGCAGTTCACCGGCGTCGATCAATTCCGCGACAGCATCCTCGGTCAGGGTGTTTCCCTGCCGGTCGAGCGACATCACCTGATGCGCAATCGCGTCGATCACTCGCGTCGGCGCGACAATATAGCCGATCCGCAGGCTGGGCAGCGTCAGCTTGGACAGCGACCCGATATAGATGATCCGGCCCGGCGCGTAGCTGGCAAGCGGCAGCAGCGGCTGCGATTCGAAATGATATTCATGGTCGTAATCATCCTCGATGATCGCAAAGGCGAATTGCCGCGCCAGTTCGAGCAGCCGCAGCCGTCGCTCGGGCCGCAGCGCCACGGTGGTCGGAAACTGATGATGCGGCGTCAGGAAGATCGCCTTGACGCGGTGCAGCCGGCACATGCGCTCCACAGCCTCGACATCGATGCCGTCACGATCGAGCGGGACGCCGACCACCGTCGCGCCCATCGCCTGGAAGACGACGGCGGCCGGGGCGTAGCTGAGCGATTCCATCAGCACGGTATCGCCACGGGAGAGCAGGATCCGCGCCGCCAGCGCCACCCCCATCTGGCTGCCCCGCGTGATGCAGATATTATCGACTCCGGCGACCACGCCGCGCTGCGCATTGAGCATGTCGGCGATGCACTGGCGCAGCACGGCCGATCCGCGCGGATCCCCATAGCGCAACCGGTTGCCGCGCCGCGCCCGCGCGATCGAGTCGCGATAAGCTCGGGCCAGGAGCTCGGTCGGGAACAGCCGGCAATCAGGGCTCCCCTCGTCGAAGGTGAGCCAGTCGCTGCCCGACAGGACAAAAGGTGCGGTCGCCGTCATCGCGAAGGGAAATTCGGCTGTGTCGGGCGGTCCTGCCACGCCTTGCGGCTCGAGCGGCTGTTCCGGCAGGTTGGCGGCAACCATCGTGCCGCGCGTTCCCTTCGATTCAAGCCACCCCTGCGCGGTCAGATCGTCATAGGCGAGCACGATCGTCTTGCGGTTGACTTCAAGCGTCGCGGCAAGCTCCCGGCTGCTGGGCAGATAGGTGCCGGGCGCCAGCCGCCCGCGCTGTATCTCGTGGATCAGCGCATGCACGATCTGGAGGTAGAGCGGCATCGCCCGCGTGGCGCTGATCCGCTCGGACAGCATCACCTTCCATGGTCGCAGCATTGGACCCTCACCTGCTCGACTATTCAACCATCCTATGGGCCATGCCGCCAGGAGCGGCAAGCGACCCGCTCAGGGCCTCAATTGCGCCGCCAGCCAACGCGCGCCATCGTCGATCGCGCGCGCGGCGAGCGGTGAGATACCGACCGCTTCGATGAAGCTGTGGGTGGCACCGGCATAGAGCCGGGCCTCGACCGGCACGCCCGCAGCCGCCAGCCGCGCCGCCATCTCACGATTCTCATCGGCTAGGATGTCGCATTCGGCGATGCACAGGAAGGTCGGTGGCAGACCCGCGAGATCGGCCAGGAGCGGCCGGGCATAGGGATCGTCACGATCCGTCTCGCCGAGATAATCAGTCCAGAAGGCAGCCATCTCCTCCGGATTGAGGATATAGTCGTCCGACTGGAAAAGGCCGTGCGAGGCGCGGGGTTCAGTGTCGAACGCGCCATAATTGACCAGCACAGCACCCAGCCAATCCTGGCCTGCATCGCGCAGCCGCAGCGCGGTGGCGACCGCGAGGTTCCCGCCGGCGGAATCGCCGCCGATCGCGATCCGCCGCGGATCGAGCCCGAATGCCGCACCCTCGGCTCGCAGCCATTCGAGCGCCGCGTGAACCTCCTCCAACGCTTGCGGATAGCGCGCCTCGGGGCTCAGGCTGTAGTTCACGCCCAGCACAGCGCAGCCGCTGCGCGCGGCATATTCGCGCATCAGTCGATCATGCGTATCGATGCTGAACAACACCCAGCCGCCGCCATGGAGATACACGAGCACGGGCAGATCCGGGGCATCGTCGGGGCGGTGAAGACGTGCCGTCACGCCCCCGATATGCAGGTCGACGGTCGAAGCCATCACCGGGCCGCCGAGATTCCAACGCTCGCGCACGAGCCCTGCAATACGCCGACGATCCGCCACGTCGACCGGCGAACCATGCCGTTCATATTCGGCCGTCACCTGTCGCTGGAACGCCCGGATCTCGGGATCGAGATCGTCGGGTGTCACGGACGCGCGTCGCGCATCATCCGCGACAGGGGCGTCTCGCCCAGCGCGTCGACAATCTCCGCAAAGGCAGTGTCGGATTCGTCCTGGCCCAGCTTGAACTTCGCGTCGCTGCGGATCACCCTCGCGCGGAACGCGACGATGTGCGGCAACATCCTGGCATAGCGGTCGCCCATCGTATCGACGGTCCAGGCACCGGATGCCTGCCCCTCCAGCGCGTTCACCAGTTCGGCGATCGCGCGATCATTCTCCTCGGGGAGGAGGCTGATGTCGACCTCGAATTGCGCCAGGGCATAGTTCCAGGTTGGCGCCCAGCCGGGGGCGGAGACCCAGGCAGGCGGGATATAGGCGTGCGGACCCTGGAACAGGATCAGCGCGCGAGGCCGGTCGCGCACCATCCCCACCTGCGGATTGGCCCGCGCGAAATGGCCAAAGAATTCGATGACCGCGCCCGCTTCGTCGGTGTGCGGCAAAAGCGGCAGGGGCGTCGTCGCATACCCCTGCGGACCATTCGATATGACAAGGCCAAGCATCTGCGCGCGCACGAACGCAGCGACATCCTCCGGCGATCTCGGCGAGAATTTCCCGTTCATCGTTGCGGCACGATGCCCCATTTGCGGTCGGCCGCCCAGATCGCAAAGGCATGGAACAATGCCTCCTGCTCCTGCGCCGCCGCCGCACCCGATGCGCCCATATGCCCGCCGGTCGTGGCGATGCGGGCCATCACCGGATTGCCGGCGGTGGTAAGAGACCTGGCGCGCACCGCGAATTTGAGCGGCTCGTAGAAGGCGACGCGTTCATCGGCGACACTGCCCGTCGCCAGCAATGCCGGATAGGCAGCGGGCCTGAGCTGATCATAGGGCGAATAGCTCGCGATATAGGCATATTCCGCCGGCACGCGCGGATCGCCCCAGATCGGCAGCGCGGTCAACCCGAGCGGATGTGTCTCGAAATAATCCATCGTGTTGAGCGGGTCGACGAACGGCACCTGCGCGATCACCCCGGCCCAGAGATCGGGTCGCATCGTATAGATCGCCCCCATCAGCAACCCGCCCGCCGAATAGCCATGGGCGACGATCCGGCCCTTCGCGGCATAGCCTTTGTCCACGAGATGCTCGGCGCAGGCGATGAAGTCAGTGAAGGTCTTCTTCTTCCCTGTCTTCAGGACCGACCGCCACCAGTCGTTGCCGCGCTCTGCACCGCCCCGGACATGGGCGATCGCATAGGTCCAGCCCTGATCGACCAACGCGATCTTGCCGGCCTCGAACGCCGCATCGACCGTCGCGCCGTAGGAGCCATAACCATAAAGGAACAAGGGTGCCTTGCCGTCCTTCGGCGTGCCCTTCCGGCGCAATATGGTGATCGGCACCCGCATACCGTCTTCGGTCGTCGCCTCGATCCGTTCGAGATCGTATCCGCCGGGATCATAGGCGGGATTGGCAGCAACGGCCGCGGCCGGCGCCGAGGCCCCGTCCTTCAGCGCCAGGCGGTAGGCGCGCGGCGCGAGACGCGGCGACTGATAGGTGAAGGACAGCGCGGATGCCGCCCAGCCCTGCCCATGCGGGACCGACAGGGCATAGGCGGGCTCGTCGAACGCAACCTCGCGCTCCTTGCCGTCCTTGCCCATCATCACCAGCCGGGGCAGCGCGTCACGCCATTCCTCCCGCACCAGCGTATCGCGGAACGGATGAATCGCGGCGATGAACCGCCCGGCCTTGTGCGGGACCCACTCCTTCCAGTGCGACCGCCCCGGCGCGGCGACCGGCGCGGTCATGATCTTCATGTCGACCGCATCGTCTACATCGGTCAGGATCACGAGCCGGTCGTCCCAGTGATCGACATCGTAGCGCAGACCTTCGGCGCGCTTCTCGACCAGGATCGGCCTGGCGACGGGATCGCTCGCCGGCACCAGCCATGCCTCGGTCCGCGCGCTGTTGAGCAGGCGAATCACGACGAAGCCGCCGGATGCAGTGGTCTTCAGCTCGATGAAGAAGGCAGGGTCCGCCTCGGCGTGAATCTGGACATCAGTGCCGTCCTGCATATCCCGCCGCCACACCGAGTTGGGATGGCCGTTGCCGTCGCGACCGACCCAGAAGAGATAGCGGCCGCCTGAATCGAAAGCGAAGCTGCCGTGACTTTCATTGATGTCGGTCACCACCATCCGGCCGGTAGCGATTTCGCGCACGCGGATGCCGAAGATACCGGAACCGGTCAGGTCCTGTGACCATCCGAACAGTTTCTGGTCGGGGCTATGGAAGGTCCCGCCCCAGTGCAGCGCGAAGAATTTCCTGCCGGCCGCCTCCGCCCCGACGTCGAGCAGTATCTGTTCGGCCCCGCCCCTGGCCGGGCGTCGCGCAAAGACCGGATACTGGCTGTCGGCCGGCTGGCGCTGATAATAGAAATAGCCGCCATCCTCGACCTCGATCGGCGCGTCCGCCCCGGCCTCCACAGCCCGGGCGCGCGCCAGCAGCGTTGCCTGGAGTGGCCTGGACGGCGCAAGCATCGCATCGGTGTAGGCATTCTCGGCCTTCACCGCCGCGGCGATCGGCGCGTCGAGCGTCGCCGGATCGCGCAGCACCGCGTGCCAGTCCTTCGGGCGCATCCACGCATAGTCATCGGTGCGCTTGTGACCGAAATTGCCGACCACGGCCGGCATGCGTACTGGCTGCGGCGGAACCGGCCAGCGTGTCGTCGCGGCGAGCGCGCGACCCGGCCGCGCCAGCGTCCCCGCGGCAAGGGCCAGCATCGATACGCATAGATGTCGCCGGTCGATCATGTCGTTCCCATTCGTTTCCATGGCCGGAGGCGGTCGGCGCCCCGACCGCCTTCGCACTGTCCTACATTGCCCAGTTGACTTGCACGCCGAGCGTACGCGGCTTGACGATGAACCGGCTCGCGCCCGATCCGAAGTCCTGATAACCGAAGGTGATGGCGCGCTTGTCGCCGATATTCTCGGCGAACGCGGCGACCGTGAAGTCAGCGACCTTCACCGACACGCGTGCATCGAAGATATGATAGGGCGCGAAGGTCGTATCCTCGTTGAGGAAGCCGGGCGAGCGCGACACATAGCGATGGAGCAAGGTGACGGTCGGCTCCGCGACACCACCGAAATTATAGGATGCGGTGTTGGAGATGCGCCATTTCGCGGCCGAAGGCAGCGTCTTGCCCGACGCCAGGGGCGGTGCCGCGGCCGGGATGTCCTCGGTCAGCTTTGCATCGAGATAAGTCAGGTTCGACACGAGCGAGAGCCCGCCAAGATTAAGCGTGGCCGACGCTTCGGCGCCGTAGATCTCGGCGGCACCCGCATTCGCGCCATAGGTCAGCCCGTCGCCGACACGACGCAGCCTGACCTGCAAATTGGTCCAGTCGATATAGAAACCCGTGACGCTGACGAAGAGCTTCCGGTCGACCAGGCTGAAGCGCGTGCCGACCTCATAATTCCACAGGCTGTCCGATGTCGTCCCGGCCGGGATCGGCGATCCGGCGAGTGGCGGCAGGGTGTTGGGCGAGCCGAAGCGATAGCCCTTCGACGCAAGCGCGTAGAACATCAGGTCCGGGCGTGGCTGGTATTTGATCGACGCCTTCGGTGCGAAACCCGAATCCTGCACCTTGTACGGCGGATTGATGACCGTGCCGCCGAAGAAGATGCCGAACTGGTCGGTATAGGTGTCGGTTCGCGTGCGGAACAGGCGGCCGCCCCCGGTGATGGTGACATCGCCGAAATGCAGATTGGCCTCGCCGAACAGCGCGTCCTCGTCGCCCTTGGTATGCGAGGCGGCGTAATAATATTCGTCGCCATGTGTCAGGCCGGCCGCCACATCCGCCGGATGCGCCGCGGCATAGCCCGGCGACGACAGATGTTCCTGAAAGCCCTTGGTCGTATCGATATGCGTGGCGCCGATCAGCCAGTCGAACGTCCGGCCCTTGGGCGAGGCGAAGCGGACTTCATAGGAATAGGTATTACTCTGCCCTGCCTGCAGGAAATAATGATTGCCGGGATTGAGGTTGCCGTAGAACGGCGTGAAATCGTCGAAGATATCGCCGGTCTTGCGGTTGTAGGTGCCGATCACGGTGGCGGTGGCGAAACCGAAATCATGGTCGAGCCGCAGGCTGTGAAGCTGAGTCTTGAAGATCATCGGGGTTTCGAACCTGGTCGAGCGCTGCAACAGGCCGAGCCCCAGATTGCTGACGCTGGGGTCGTCAGTGCGGCTCTTCTGGTAGAGACCAAGATAGCTGATCGTCGTATCGACATCGGGGGTAAAGACGATCGACCCACGCAGGCCGAAGGTATGGACATCGTTCGACCCGCGGATGTGCGTCCCGATATTATCGATATAGCCAGCGTCCACCCGCTGAGTCGCGACCAGGCGCACCGCCAGCTTGTCGGCGACCAGCGGCACGTTGATCATCCCCTTGGCGCGATAGTTCACCTCGCCCGCCGAGAAGCGCGTGGTGCCGATCGATCCTTCAGCCGCCGCGTGGAAGCCACTGGGGTCGGCAAGGTTGGAGATGAAGTTGATCGCCCCGCCGAGCGAGGCCGATCCGAACAGCGTGCCCTGCGGGCCGCGCAGCACCTCGACCCGCGACACGTCGAACGCATCGATGTCCGGGATGACGATGGTATAACCCGGCTCGTTCATCGGGATATCGTTGATGAAATAGCCAGTGCTGCCCTGGCCCTGGTCAAGCCCGGCCGTCGTGCCGATGCCGCGGATCACGGCAGTGGAATTGTTTGAAGGTCCTTCGTTGAACGCGACACCCGTCGTGCGGGTGAGATAGTCCTTGAAGTCCTGCGCGCCGATCGCCTCGAGCTGGGCACCGGTCACGGCCGAGACACCCCCGGCGACATTGCTCAGCTTCTCGGCCCGCTTGTTGGCGGTCACGATGATGTCACCGCCACTTTCGGCGGCGGGTTCCGCCTGGTCGGCGGCCTGGGCCTGGGCGGATGCCGAGCCGGCAGCCAGCAGGGCGATCGCCGAGGCGGCGGGCAGATAGCGCGATACGGTTCGAATCATGGTCGCATACCCCTTCATGGTGATGCGGGCTGCGGCTTTTGCCGCTTGCCCGCTCCTTGGCCGCCATTCCCTCTGACGGCCTCTTCCGGTCAGCCGTCTTGCGGCCCGAAACGCTGTTTCCCGCCGACGAAGGTGCGCAGCACCCTCGTCCGGGCGATGCTCGCCGGAGGAACGCTGCGCGGATCAGCATCAAGCACGACAAGGTCGGCGAGATACCCGCGCGCGATCAGTCCGAGCCGGTCTTCCTGGAAACCGGCATGGGCGTTGGCACTGGTATAGGCAGTGAGCGCCTGTTCGACCGTGACCTTCTGGTCTGGCAACCAGCCGTCCGGGTTGAGTCCGTCGATCGTGGCGCGCGTGACCGCGGCATGAATGCCGGCGATCGGGTCGAACGGCGCCACCGGCCAGTCAGACCCGAAAGTGACGCGCGCACCGGCGTCGAGCAGCGACTTGAACGAATAGGTGCCGCGCAGCCGCGATTCACCGATACGCTTCACCGCCCAGCGGCCGTCGTCGATCGCGTGATAAGGCTGGACCGAGGCGATCACATCCTGCCGCGCGAAGCGCGGGATCGCGGCCTGGCTGAGATGCTGGGCATGCTCGATGCGGAAACGCCGGTCGCGCTTGCCGTTGACGCGGGCGACGTCCGCATAGATGTCGAGCAATTCGTCGTTCGCCTCGTCACCAATCGCGTGGACCGTCACCGGCATATGGCGCGCATCGGCAGCGGCGACCCATGTCGCGATGTCAGCGCGGGGCGTCACCCGCACGCCGCGCGTGTCGGGCGCATCGCTATAGGGATCGCGGAACAGGGCGGTGCGCGATCCAAGCGACCCGTCCATCAGGCCCTTGACCCCGCCCCAGCGAATCCAGTCGTCGCCCCTGCCCTCGGCCGCGACGATCCCCGCCATCTTTTCCCAGTCGGCCAGCGGGACGAAGGAATAGAAGCGCATGTCCGGCCGTCCCTTCGCGCCCAGGCGCCGCAGGGCATCGTACATCGACCAGTCGATCTCGGGTGAATGCGCCTGCGCCACCCCCTTCGACAGGCCCTCGGCGATGCCGCCGCGCAGGATATCCTCGATCCCCGCCTCGTCGAGCTTCGGGATCGCGCGCTCCGCCAGCCAGGCGGCGTTATCCTTGAGGATACCGGTCGGCTCACCCGTTGCGTCGCGCACGATCACCCCACCTTCCGGCGGCACGGTGTTACGATCGATCCCGGCCAGCTTCAGCGCGACCGAATTGAGCAGGATCATGTGCAGGTCGAGCCGGTTCACCGCCACCGGATGGTCCGGCGTGACGGCGTCGATCCACGCGCGGGTCGGCAGGTCGCCGCCCCAGAGCTGCTCGTCCCAATAGCCACCCTCGACCCATTGGCCGGGCTTGAGCAGCCGCGCCGCCGCGCCGACCCGTTCGGCAAAGGCGGCCGGCGTGCGCGCATCGCGCAGGCTCGGCTGACGCAGCATCGCCGATCCGCGCAGGAAATGCGTATGATTGTCGGTGAAGGCCGGCATCAAGAACGCGCCGTCAAGGTCGATCACGCGCGTCGCCCGAGTGGTCGCCGCGCGAACCGCGCCAGCACCGATCGTGGCGATCCTGTCGCCGACAATCCCCACCGCGGTAACCGCTTCCCGTTCGCGCCGCCCGGTCCACACCCGGGCATTGACCAGGGCCACATCAAGGCCGGGCGCCGCCGCCAGCAATGGCGAGGTCAGCATCATCGCAGCGCTTGCGCCGATGAACTGGCGACGATCGATCATGGACGACACGCGGAAAGGCGACTGGTTCGGTTCATGTCGACCATAGAGGGCCGACTCGGCGGATCACGAAACATCCAATTTTCGTGGAGCGGACGGGTCCAGCTCCAGCGGCAACGCCTTGCGCGAAGACTACCCTCTTCGGGAGGCGAGCACGACCGCTCGCATCTCGCCGACCTGCCACAGGATCAACGTCGGCAGGCCGATTGCAAGATCGCGGGCGCGTTTGGCCAGGGACAGCGCCAGCGCCGTTTCAGGCGGCAGGCCGAACAGCGGGGCGGCAAGCGCATAGGCTGCCTCCTGAACCCCGATCGCGCCCGGTACCGCGAACGCCACGCTCCTGAGCGTGAAGATGAGGCTCTCGATCGAAAGCGCAGACCAGATCGAGATATCCGCGCCCATCATCAGCAGCACGATCCAGCCACCGATTCCACTGGCGATCCACCCCAGCAGGTTGAGCGCGAAGGCAAGCGCCACGCGTCGACGCCGCGCATAGGTCTCCCGCAACGCGTCGGTGATCCCGGTCATGGTGACGACCGACCCGGGCAGGAAATGCTGGGCGACCCGCCCGGCCAGACCGAGTGCGGGGCGTTGCGCGAAGAAGAACATCACCATCCCCGCGATCATCATCCCGGTGCCCCCGAGGATAAGCGGGCGAAGCGTCGCCGCCTGGCCGCCTGCGGCAAGCAGGGAGACCATCATCGCCAGGCCGAACAGGGTGAAGATGAGTTGCGCCCCCATTTCGGTCGTCATGTCGACCACGAACGACGCATAGACCCGGGACGCGGGGACGCCGGCGGTCGTGAGCGTCCGCGTACCGACGACGATTCCACCGATCTGCGAGAAGGGCAGCAGGTCCGACACCGCCTCCCGCACTGCCCGCGCCCAGGCGAACAGGCCGATCCGGTCGAGCGGTTCCCCGGGCGCCGCCGCCAGCCATGCGGCGCCGAGAATGAAGAAAGTACCGATCGAAAGAGCGCAGAAGACCAGGAATCCGTCGATCCCGATCCGTCCCGCGACCGCCAGCACACTGCCGAACCCGATCGAGCCAAAGGCCCAGACCGCGGCAGCCAACCCAGCCAGTGTCGCGAGCAGCATGCCCGCGCGTGCAAAATTCTTCAGGCGATGCCTCCCTTGCGCCCACCCGCGAAACGCAGCGCGAGGCGCATCATCGCCGGCACGAAACGCGGCCGGATCAGTCGATCGTCATACGGTGCCAGACGCCGGTCATTCTCGGCAAGGCAAATCCGGGCGAGCTCGGGAAAAGTCACCTCAACCCCAAGCTCCTTCGAACCGTTGAGCGTGAAGTTGTTCTCCTGCGCCTTGGTATTGTCGTCACCCATGCCCTTGGCCATGCTGATCCGCTCGCCGATCAGGAACATCCAGACGATCAGCACCTTCGCCTCGAACAGCGGCCGACGCCACCAGGGCATGTTGCGGCGCCACCAGGCGACCCAGTTAACGAAGAACAGGATGTGCCGCCCTTCCTCGCGCATCACCGGCTCGAAGGTGTCGACCAGCTCTTCCGGAAAGAAACCGGAATCCTTGGCCAGCTTGAACAGGCCGAAACCGAAGAAGCTGTCGATACATTCCGAATAGCCGGTGCGCATGAAAGCGAATTCCGGGTCGCGCGGGCGCTTATATTCTGCCTCGGGCGAAAGCTCGATGCCATATGCCTGGACCATGTCGGCAAGCACGATCTTGTGCCTGCTTTCCTCGAACCCGTTCATGTCGACCGCTGCCTTGAGCAACGGATCGGCGATCCCTTCACCAAAGGTCTTCACGTTCATGCCGGCCCGGCCCTCGGTAGCGACGGCGATATCCCAGATCGGCAGCGAGACGATCTTGTCGCGTGTCTCAGGATCAAGCTTCGGCCAGTCGATCAGCGCGGGGCGATACGGATCATGCGTGTCGAGCATGGTCTGGCAGAACAGGGCCCGGTGCTCCGGGCTCCCGAGGCGGATCGGGCCGGCGGGGACTGGCTCGGGCTGGGCGAAGTGGCGGAAGCCGTTGGCGATATTCATGGCACTGGTCTCAAGCGAAGTCGGTGAAGCCCCCCAGCACGATCCTCTCGCGCACCACGGCCTCGCGTGCAAGAGGGTCGGTCAACGCCGCCAGTTCGACGCGGTATGCGTAACCCGGCGCATGAGTTGGGTAGCGGTCGTCGGTGGCCGGATGGGTGTAGATTTCGGTCAGGCCGTCCGGAAGATGCTCGATCAGCCCGCGAACCCGCGCGGCATCCATCGCGCCGGACCAGGCGAGACCGAAGACCTGATCGGGCACGCACATTCCAGCCGCGCGCATGCGACGCCGGACGAGCAGTGCCCAGAGTCGGGCAATATCGACGCCACCGGCGCCGGGTTCGATCTTCTCGAGGACGTCGCGCGGCTCGATCGGGGCGCGGACCGATTTCATGCCGTAGCGCCTGCCGGTCTTCAGGATCGCGGAGGCGATGGTGGGGTGCAGGTGGAAATGCTTGTGCGCGTTGACATGATCAAGCGTCAGGCCGGTCGCGGCGAACGCGGCGAACTGTGCCTCCACCTCAGCGAGAAGCTGCCGGCGCGCGGTCGGATTGGCGAAGATGGTAATGCCAGCGCGGACCATGTCGGTACGGAAATGGCCGGTCGCGTCGACCAGTTCCGACACCTGCCCGGGCGGGAGTGTGGGCCTGCCCTCCACGAGAACGACGTGCAGACCGACGCCGAGCTTCGGCATCGTCCTGGCGCGGGCGACGGCGTCCGCGGCCGCCTCGCCGGAGACCATCAGGCTGGCGGCGGTCAGGATGCCGTTACGATGTGCCTGCTCGACGGCTTCGTTGACCGCGATGGCAGCGCCGAAATCGTCGGAGGTCACGACGAGGCGCTTCACCACAAGCCCTCTCCCCTCAGGAGAGAGGGTTGGGAGAGGGGCAGCAACGAGCGGCAGCGCTTAGGACTGCCCCTCTCCCCTACCCTCTCCCCGGAGGGGAGAGGGAGAAAGGTCACGCTGCCTCTTTCCGGCGGCGCAGGAAGTCGAAGAACTCCACACCCTCGCGCAGGCGGCGCTTCATCATGTTCCAGTCGCGCAGCATCTCCGACACGATCGACCAGATCTTGGACGGGCGGAAATAGAAGCGCTTGTAGAATTCCTCGACCTTGTCGAAGATCACGCTCGCCGGCAGATGCGGATAGCTGAGCTGCGCGATCTGGTTGCCGCCATCGGTCAGCAGATCATTGCTGTTATCGAACCAGCCATTCTCGGTCGCCTGCTTGTACAGGAAGGTACCGGGATAAGGTGCGGCAAGCGAGACCTGGATCGTGTGCGGATCGATCTCCTTGGCGTAGTTGATCGTCTCCTCGATCGTCTCTTCGGTCTCGCCGGGCAGGCCGAGGATGAAGGTGCCGTGGATGACCACGCCGAGCTGGTGGCAATCCTTGGTGAACTGCCGCGCCACATCGGTGCGCAGGCCCTTCTTGATGTTGTGCAGGATCTGCTGGTTGCCGCTCTCATAACCGACGAGCAGCAACCGCAGGCCATTGGCCTTCAGTACCTCGAGCGTCTTGCGCGGGACATTGGCCTTGGCGTTGCAGCTCCACGACACGGGGAAGCCCTTCTTGCCGAAGCCGAGCTTGCCGAGCGCGATCGCCAGTTCCTCGACGCGCGCGTGGTTATCGGTCAACGTATCGTCGTCGAAGAAGATCTCCTTGGTCTCGGGGATATTCTCCAGGATGTACTGCACTTCCTCGATCACCTTGGGGACCGAGCGGAAGCGGTAATTATGACCGCTGATCGTCTGCGGCCACAGGCAGAAGGTGCAGCGGCTCTTGCAGCCGCGGCCGGTGTAGAAGCTGACATAAGGGTGGAGGAGGTAGCCGCCGAAATATTTGTTGATGGTCAGGTCGCGCTTGTAGACAGGCGAGACCATCGGGAGGACGTCCATGTCCTCGATGACCGCGCGATCCTTGTTGCGCACGAAAGCGCCGTCGGGCGCGCGCCAGGTGATGCCATCGACGGTCGCGAGCGGCGCGCCCTGGGAAATCTCGAGGATCGTGAAATCATATTCCTCGCGCGCAACGAAATCGACGTGCGGCGTGGCGGCAAGGCTCTTGTCCGGCTCGACCGCGACCTTGGCGCCGACGAAACCGATCAGGATCTTCGGGTTGCGCTCCTTGATCAGCGCGGCGGTACGAATGTCCTGGCCGAAGCTTGGCGTCGAGGTGTGGAGGATGACGAGGTCGCGATCGTCGAACTCGTGCTTGATATCGTCCCAGCTCTGGTCGTGCGCGGGCGCGTCGATCAGCTTCGAACCCTCGACCATCGCGGCCGGCTGGGCGAGCCAGGTGGGGTACCAGAAGGACTTCACCTCGCGCTTCATCTGATAGCGCGCGCCGGCGCCGCCGTCATAACCGTCGAACGAAGGGGCCTGCAGAAACAAGGTACGCATCATGCGGAAATCTCCGGATCGGCCGAAACGCGGCCGTCATTTTCCATTTTAAGCCGTTGTCCGCGCCAATCAACCGACGCGACGAAGAAGCTTGCGACGAATATCGCGACGGTGAGGCAATCGCGCATCGGTAGAAGCCACCATGGCGCCGTCGTTACACCAGCCGCGCGGTCGACGAAACGGGCGATCGCGATACGGACAATCAGCGCCGACAGGGCAATGGCCAGCCCAACCGGATGCGCCGGGACCAAGGCTGCTCCCAGCAAGGCGAGCGGGAAGGGCATGCCGACCACCGATCCGGCATAGGCGCCCGGCACCACGCCGCGCACGGTCGCCCCCCAGCGCAGCTCATGCCGCCACAGCTCGGCAAAGCTTTGCTCGGCCGAAGCATGGGTGACGAGCATCGGCGGTACCGCGACCGTCTGCCCGAGCGCATGAACCGCCTCGCCGATCGCATAGTCATCGGCGAGCACGTCGGCGAAGCGTTCGAAGCCGCCAATCCGGTCGAGCGTTTCGCGCCGCATCGCGATGGTCGAACCCATGCACGGCCGGGCCAATGCCATCGCGACACCGAACACCGCCCCGGGCAGGAACTGGTAGCTGAGCCCCGCCGCGCCGAGCCGCGACCAGAAGCCGGCATCGCCGCGCCCGCGATACAGGCAGGTCACGGCGCCGACGCCCGGCGCGTCGAGCGCGGCCAGGACCCGGGAGAGATAGTCCGGCTCCGCGACCATATCGCTGTCGCTCAGTACCAGGATCGGATGCCGGGCCTTGCCCATCATGTTGATGAGATTGGCAACCTTGCGATTCGCGCCATGATTCGCTGAGTCGACCACCAAATCTATCGCCATATGCGGATATCGGTCGCGCAGGGCCTCGACCACGGCGATGGCCGGGTCGTCTTGTGCCTGCACGCCGCAGAGAAGCTGAACCGGGCCAGCATGATCCTGCGCGAGGAAACTCGCCAGGTTTTCGAGCAGGCGGGGCTCCGCGCCGTGGAGCGGCTTGAGCAGGGTTACGGCGTCGGCGCGAGGCGATGATGCGGTTCGCGGCGCCATGAAACGCCGGAACACGATCGTGGCGGTGATCATGTAGAAAGTGCCGACGGTGCCGAGGCCCAGCAAAGCCCAGCCGAGGATCGCGAACACGATCATTCAGATGGACTCTGCAAATCCTTCTCCCCTTGCGGGAGAAGGTGGCGCGAAGCGCCGGATGAGGGGGAGTGAGGCTCAAAACGCGCGGGAATGTCCCCCTCACCCTTCCGTCGCCGCGCTCCTCCCTCCCTCTCCCCCAAGGGGAGAGGGAATGAAAAGTACGACCGACTAGTCACATCCCGCATCCAGCCTCCCTATCGCCCCCGGTCCATCCTGTGTAGAGCGCGCGATCGAAGGATGCGGAGGCGGGGTGAGCCAGGATTCAGGTACGGTGCTGGTCACCGGCGTATCGGGTTTCGTCGGATCAGCGGTGGCGCGTGCGCTTGCGGCACAAGGGCGCCAGGTCCGCGGCCTCGTCCGCGCGACCAGCCCACGCGCCAATCTTGCCGATTTTCCCGGTACGCTCGTGGAAGGCGATGCGCGTGACGCAACGGCGATGGCCGAGGCGATGCGAGGGGTGAAACACCTGTTCCATGTCGCCGCGGATTACCGGATCTGGGCGCCCGACCCCGAGGACATCGTCCGCAACAATCTTGCCAGCACGCGCGCCGTGATGGAGGCGGCACTTGCCGCCGGGGTCGAGCGGCTGGTCTATACGAGCAGCGTCGCGACGCTGAAGCCCGATCCCGCCGGCCCGGCCGACGAGACCCGCGCCGCTACTCCGGAACAGGCGGTCGGCGCGTACAAGCGCAGCAAGGTCGTGGCCGAACGGCTGGTCGAGCGGATGGTCGCCGAACGCGGCTTGCCGGCGGTGATCGTCAACCCGTCCACGCCGATCGGTCCCCGCGACGTGCGCCCGACGCCTACGGGACGGATCATCGTCGAGGCGGCGAATGGCAAGATGCCGGCCTATCTCGATAGCGGGCTCAACCTCGTCCATGTCGACGATGTCGCGACGGGGCATGTGCTGGCGCTGGAACAGGGCCGGATCGGCGAACGCTATATCCTCGGCGGCCGGGACGTGCGCCTGGCTGATATGCTGGCCGTCATCGCCGGGATCATGAAGCGCCGTCCGCCCACGATCAGCCTGCCGCGCGCGCCGCTCTTCCCGCTTGCCTATGCCAATGAAGCACTGGCGCGACTGACCGGCAAGGACCCGTTCCTCACCGTCGACGGGCTGAAGATGGCGAAGCACCATATGTTCTTCACCTCGGCCAAGGCCGAGAGCGAACTGGGATATCGCGCCCGCCCCTGGGAACAGGCCCTGGCCGACGCGATCGGGTGGTTCAGGAATGCGGGAATGATCCGGTGATCGCGCTCGCTAGCGGTGGCCTGAGCCTCGTTATCTGGCTCGGTCTGGTCCTCGCCCATGGCGGCTTCTGGCTGGCGCGCGAACGCGACGCGAACGACCAGCCGCGCGATCCCGCTGAATGGCCCGACGTAGTCGCCATCGTCCCCGCCCGCGACGAGGCCGAGGTGATCGGCCGCGCGATCGCTAGCCTGCGCGCGCAGGACTATCCCGGCCGTTTCCATGTGATCCTGGTCGACGATTCGAGCAGCGACGACACCGCCAACATCGCCCGCGCCGCCAGCGGAGCCCATCCTCTCGACATCGTGACCGGCCGGCAACTCGCCCCGGGCTGGACCGGAAAGCTCTGGGCGGTGGCGCAGGGCGTCGAGCATGCCGGCCCTGCTCCACATTATCTGTGGCTTACCGACGCCGACATCGCGCATGAACCCGACACGCTTCGCACCCTCGTCGCACGGGGCGAGGCAGGCCGCCTCACTTTGGTATCGCTCATGGCCGAGCTGCGCTGCACCAGCCTGGCGGAGCGGGCGCTGATCCCGGCCTTCGTGTTCTTCTTCCAGATGCTCTATCCGTTCGGCCGCGTGAATCGCCCGAACGGTCCCGGCGCGGCCGCGGGCGGCTGCATGCTGGTACGACGCGATGCGCTGGCGGCGGCTGGCGGCATCGCCGCGATCCGCACCGCCCTGATCGACGACTGCACGCTGGGCGCCCTGCTGAAGAAACAGGGTCCGATCTGGCTTGGTCTCACTCATCGCTCGCACAGCATCCGCGCCTATGACGATGCCGGGGTGATCGCCGCGATGATCTCGCGCTCGGCCTATGCCCAGCTCGGCTATTCGCCGCTGATGCTGCTCGGCACGGTGATCGGCTTGGCCCTGGTCTATGGCGCGCCCCCGGTGCTGGCGCTGGCCGGCACCGGCTGGGCCCAGATCGCCGGGGCGACCGCGTGGCTGCTGATGGCGATCTCGTTCCAGCCGATGCTGCGCTTCTATCGACGCTCCCCGGTCTGGGGAATCGCACTCCCGTTGATCGCGGCTTTCTACGCCGGCTGCACCTTGCTATCGGCATGGCAGCATATGCGAGGACGTGGTGGAATGTGGAAAGGCCGCGCGCAGGCGACGGGGACGCTTTGATGGAAGCGGCCGACCTCGCCTCGGGCAAGGGACATCGTGACGAGAATTTCCCGGTCGCCTCGGTCCTGCTCAAACCCGAACACCGCGCGCCGGTGATGGCCTTTTATCGTTTCGCCCGCGTGGCCGACGACATCTCGGATCACGAGACGCTGCCGGCTGCGGAGAAGCTTGCCCAGCTCGGCCGAATGCGCGCCGGCCTTGATGGCAAGGCGGAGGGTAGCGCCGAAGCGCTGGCGCTGCGCACGGTCATGGCCGACTACCGGCTCGATCCGGTCCATGCGCATGACCTGCTCGGCGCATTCGAACGCGACGTGACGGTCACCCGGTACGAGGACTGGGATGGGCTGATGGGCTATTGCCGCCTCTCGGCGATGCCGGTCGGACGCTATGTGCTCGACGTTCATGGGGAGGATCGCGCCACCTGGCCAGCCTCCGACGCGCTTTGCGCCGCGCTGCAGGTGGTCAATCACCTCCAGGATTGCGCCAAGGACTACCGCACGCTCGACCGCGTCTATATCCCCGCAGAGACCTTCGCCGAAACCGGCGCGCGGATCGAGGACCTGACCGCCGATCGCGCCACGCCCGCGCTGCGCACCGCGATCGTCTCGCTCGTCGGCAAGACCCGTGCCCTGCTCGACACATCGGCCGGCTTCGCCGCGACGATCGCCGACCGCCGCCTCGCGGCCGAAGTCGCGATCATCCACCGCCTCGCCGTCAGCCTGTGCGGCCGGCTGGAGACGCGCGATCCGCTCAGCGAGCGGGTGCATCACACATCCTGGGAAGCCGCCTTCCTGGCCACCGGTGCCGCCGTCGGCAGCCTGTTCAGGCGCGCGGCATGAATCCCGACGCGACCCCGGCCGCGCTGCAGCAGCAGGTTTCGGGCAGTTCCTTCTATGCCGGGATGCGCGTGCTGCCCAAGGCCGAGCGCGAGGCGATGTACGCGATCTACGGCTTTTGCCGCCTGGTCGACGATATCGCCGACGATCAGCAGGGCGATCGCGAGGGCCGGGCCAGGGCGCTTGACGCATGGCGCGGCGATCTCGATTCGCTTTATGCCGGCGGGCCGCCCGGCCGAGCGGCGCTGGTCGCTGAAGCAGTCAAGCAATTCAAGCTCGATCGCGCCGATTTCGAGGCGGTGATCGACGGCATGGCGACGGACGTAGATCACGACGTCCGCTGGCCGCCCATGGCCGAGCTCGACCTTTATTGCGACCGGGTCGCCTCCGCCGTCGGGCGCCTGTCGGTACGGATCTTCGGCATGGACGAGGCACCGGGGATAGAGCTGGCCTATCATCTCGGCCGCGCGCTTCAGCTGACCAACATCCTCCGCGACGTGGACGAGGATGCGGGCATCGGCCGGGTCTATCTGCCCGCCGAGGAGATCGCCGCGGCCGGCATTCCCTTTACCACTCCCGTGGAAGTCGTCAGTGATCCCCGGATCGATGCCGCCTGCCGGGCAGTGGCCGCGACAGCGCATGACCATTATCGCAAGGCGCATGCGCTGCTCGCGACCCGCCCGCGCGGCCACCTGATCGCACCGCGCCTGATGGAGGCGGCGTACGCCAAGGTGCTGAAACAGACTGAGGCGATCGGCTGGAAGCCGCCACGTCGCCGGGTAAAGGTGTCGAAGCTGGCACTCCTACTGACTGTCGCACGACTGTGGCTGACGCGTTGACCTTCACCCGGGCGACGATTGCCGGGGCCGGTCTGGCGGGGCTCTCCGCCGCCGTCGCGCTGCGCAAAGCGGGCATCGTTGTCTCTATCGCCGATTCAGCCGCGCAGGCGGGCGGACGCTGCCGCTCCTATCACGATCCGCAGCTCGGCCTGACGATCGACAACGGCAATCATCTCGTCCTGTCCGGCAATCCCGCGGTGGCGCGCTTCCGCTCGGCGGTGGGTGCGACGACACCGCTGGCCGGGCCCGAGCATGCCGATTTCACCTTCCAGGACCTGACGACAGCCAAGCGCTGGACGGTACGCATCAACGACGGTGCCCTTCCCTGGTGGATCGCCGCACCGGCCCGCCGCGTGCCGGGCAGCCGGATCGCCGATTATCTGCCTCTCGCCAGATTGCTATCGAACCGCGAAGGTCGGATCGACCAGCGCATCGCAACCGGCGGACCGGCCTGGTCGAAACTGCTTGAGCCCGTGCTGCTGGCAGCGCTCAACACCGCGCCCGGCGAGTCCTCGACGATGCTCACCGCCAATATCCTGCGCGAGACGATCGCAAAGGGCGGCCGCGCCATGCGCCCCCGCATTGCGGAACCGAGCCTGGCCGCCGCCTTTATCGACCCTGCCCTTGCCTGGCTCGATGAACGGGGAAGCGCGGTCGCGCTGGGCCGCCGGCTTCGCACGGTCGCCTTCGAGGGAGATCGTGTCACTGGGCTGGACTGGGGTGCCGGCGTCGAGCCCGTCGCGGCGGACGAGGCGGTGATTCTCGCGGTGCCGCCCTGGGTTGCGACCTCGCTGGTGCCGGATCTGCAGGCGCCGGACGACTTCCGCGCCATCGTCAACGGCCATTTCGCCCTGCCCGCGCCTGCTGGTGCGCCGGCGATGCTCGGCCTGTTCGGCGGCACCGCCGAATGGCT
Source organism: Sphingomonas sp. QA11 (assembly GCF_028473665.1). Classification (GTDB taxonomy): domain Bacteria; phylum Pseudomonadota; class Alphaproteobacteria; order Sphingomonadales; family Sphingomonadaceae; genus Sphingomonas; species Sphingomonas phytovorans. Next base: position 3,582,038 of record NZ_CP098774.1, read on the forward strand.
GTTCGCCTTTCCCGACCGGCTTTCAGTGACGGTCAGTGCCGCCGAAAGACTTGTCGACCTCGACCGCGAGACGCTGGCGCGGACTTTCTGGGCCGACATCTGCGCCGCGCTCGCGATCGACGCGCCGATGCCAACCTGGCAGATCGTGAAGGAGAAGCGCGCGACCTTCGCCGCGACGCCGGAGCAGAATGCCAAGCGCCCGTCCGCCGCGACGCGCTGGCGCAACCTGTTCCTGGCGGGCGACTGGACCGATACCGGGCTGCCCGCCACGATCGAGGGTGCCCTGCGGTCGGGAGAAACCGTGGCGCGCCTCGCGCTCGCGCGTTAGGAAGGCGCGATGCATCAGGGCTTTTCCGAGATCGGCGGCTCGACCGCCCCCCTCGCCACGGTCGAGGCAGCGGTCGACCGCGCGACCGCGGCGCTCGCCAACCTGCAGCGCGACGACGGCCATTGGGTGTTCGAGCTTGAAGCCGATGCGACGATCCCGGCCGAATATGTCCTGCTCCGTCATTATCTCGGCGAGCCGGTCGATGCCGGGCTCGAGGCGAAGATCGGCACCTATCTGCGCCGCATCCAGTCGGCCGACCATCATGGCTGGGGCCTGTTCCATGGCGGCGCGTTCGACGTGAGCGCCTCGGTAAAGGCCTATTACGCGCTGAAGATGATCGGGGACCCGGTCGATGCCCCTCATATGGCAAGCGCGCGCGCCGCGATCCTCGCTGTTGGCGGCGCGGCGGCGGTCAATGTCTTCACCCGTATCCAGCTTGCCTTGTTCGCGGCCGGCCCATGGTCGGCGGTGCCGACCATGCCGCCCGAGCTGATCCTGCTGCCGCGCTGGTTCCCGATCCATCTCTCCAAGATGTCCTATTGGGCGCGCACCGTGGTCGTGCCGCTGCTCGTGCTCGGCGCGCTTCAGCCGGTCGCCCGCAACACGCTCGGGGTGAAGGTCGACGAGCTCTATACCGGCGAGAAGATTAGCCCCGGCACCAAGGCAGCCGACCCTAAATGGCTATGGACCCACGGCTTCAACGCGCTCGACCGCGTGCTCAAGGCCGGCAACGGGCTCTGGCCGAAAAAGCTGCGCGCCCGGGCGATCAAGGCCTGTGTCGATTTCGTGCTCGAGCGCCTGAACGGCGTGGACGGGCTCGGCGCGATCTATCCGGCGATGGCGAACAGCGTGATGATGTTCGATTGCCTTGGTTATGCCGAGGATCATCCGGCCCGTGCGATCGCGCGGGAATCGATCGAGAAGCTGCTCGTGATCCGGGAGGACGAGGCCTATTGCCAGCCCTGCGTCTCGCCGGTGTGGGATACGGCGCTCGCCGCGCATGCGATGCTTGAGGCTGGCGGCGACGATGCCGAGGCACGCGCAGGCCGGGGACTCGACTGGCTGAGGCCGCTTCAGATTCTCGACGTGAAGGGCGACTGGGCGGAGGAAAAGCCCGATGTCCGGCCCGGCGGCTGGGCGTTCCAGTACAATAACGCGCATTACCCCGATCTCGACGACACCGCCGTGGTGGTGATGGCGATGGATCGCGCCAGAACCAGCCACGATCAGGAAGCGATCGATCGCGGCGTCGAATGGACCGTCGGCCTGCAGAGCCGCGATGGTGGCTGGGGCGCGTTCGATGCCGACAACAGCTATCATTATCTCAACAACCTGCCCTTCGCCGACCATGGCGCGCTGCTCGATCCACCGACCTCGGACGTGAGCGCACGCTGTGTGTCGATGCTCGCGCAACTGGGCGAGACACGCGACAGCGACCGAATGCGCGCCGCGCTCGATTTCCTCGCCAAGGAGCAGATGCCCGACGGCAGCTGGTTCGGCCGCTGGGGCGTGAACTATATCTACGGCACCTGGTCGGTGCTGTGCGCGCTCAACGCCGCCGGCTTCGCGCCCGAGGAGCCGATTGTGGCGAAGGCGGTCGACTGGCTCACCCGGATTCAGAATACGGATGGTGGCTGGGGCGAGGACTGCGAAAGCTATGCGCTCGACTATAAAGGCCACACCCCCGCGCCCTCGACCGCATCGCAGAGCGCCTGGGCGCTGCTCGGGCTGATGGCGGCGGGTGCCGTGGACTCGCCGGCGGTGGCGCGGGGGATCGACTGGCTCGCGGCGAACCAGGAAGCAGACGGGCTTTGGGGGCAGGAAATATACACCGGCGGCGGTTTCCCGCGGGTCTTCTATCTGCGATACCACGGCTATCCCAAATATTTCCCGCTCTGGGCGATGGCGCGTTATCGCAACCTCAAACGCTCCAACACGCGCCGCGTCGCGCACGGCATGTGACGATCCTCGTTGCGACCGGCCTTCATAAGGAGGCCGCGATCCTGAGCGGACCGGGGGTAACGGCGATTGCCGGCGGTGGCGATGGCGCGCGGCTGGAACGGGAGTTGGAGGCTGCGGCGCATAGCACGCAGGCGATCCTGTCCTGCGGCCTCGCCGGCGCGCTCGATCCGAGCCTGAAGGCCGGCGATCTCGTCATAGGCTCCCTCTCCCCTTGGGACGGGAGCGCACGGTCGGTCGTGTCTCCAGCACGACCTGAACGGGGCGGGGCCCTATCCACCCAACGCTGGGCCCATGCCGAAGGCATGGGAAGGGTGAGCGCGACGGGTGAGATCGATCCTGACGATCACCCTCACCCTTCCGCCGCTTCGCGGCTCCCTCCCTCTCCCAATGGGAGAGGGAATGCAGCACTGTTCGACGCGCTCACCACGCATCTCATCGGGTCCTATGTCGGAACGATCGTCGGCAGCGACACCATCATCGCATCAGTCGCGGAAAAGCACACCCTCCACACGACCACCAACGCCCTCGCCGTCGATATGGAATCACATATCGCCGCCCGGGTCGCGGCACGCCATGGCCTGCCCTTCGCTATCGTCAGGGCAATCTCCGACACCGCCGATCACGCGCTCCCGCCGGCGGCGCTTGTCGGCATGCGGCCCGATGGGAGCATGGCGCTGGGCGCCGTCCTGGCGTCCCTCGCCAGGAACCCGCGCCAGCTACCGGCCCTGATCCGTACCGGACGTGATGCCGGCCACGCCTTTTCCGCGTTACGCCGCGTTCGCGATGTGCTTGCTGGCCTTGGGATTCGCCTTGCGGATGATCTCGAGCTCCCGCTCAACATGCGATGAGTGAACATCCTGCGCCGGGCGCTGGTTGCTGAGGTCGATGTCCTGCGCCATCGGCCCGCTCGTCCGCACGCCCTTGCGCCCGATCGCGAACATCTTCAGCGGATGGCGGATCGAATCCGTCGCGGCCGTTCCCTCGAACCCGCAATGGACCATGCAGTCGGCGCATTTCTCATATTTGCCGACGCCGTAATCGTCCCATTCGGTGCCTTCCATCAGCTCCTTGAAGCTCTGCACATAGCCTTCGCCGACCAGATAGCAGGGCTTCTGCCAGCCGAAGACGGTGCGCAGCGGCATCGACCAGGGCGTGCATTCATAGCTCTGGTTGCCGGCGAGGAAGTCGAGGAACAGCGGCGAATTGGTGAAGGTCCATTTCTTGCCGCCATCGCCCTTCGCGAACACGTCGCGGAAGAACTGCTTGGTGCGGGTACGGTTCAGGAAATGGTCCTGGTCAGCGGCGCGCTCATAAGCATAGCCGGGCGAGATGGTGATCTCGACACCGCGCTTCTCCATCTCGTCGAAGAAACCGGCAAGCCGATCGGGCGAGGCACCGTCGAACACGGTGCAGTTGACCTGGACGCGGAAACCCCTCGCCTTGGCCAGTTCGATCGCCTCGATCGCCACTTCGTAGGTGCCGTCCTGGTCGACCGCGTGGTCGTGCATGCCCTTGTCGCCATCGAGATGGATCGACCAGGTGAAGAAGGGCGAAGGCGCGTAGTCGTCAATCTTCTTCTTCAGCAGCAACGCGTTGGTGCAGAGGATGACGAATTTCTTCTTCGCGATATAGCCCTTCACGATCTTCGGCATGTCGCGGTGGAGAAGCGGCTCGCCGCCCGCGATCGACACCGCAGGCGCGCCGCATTCGTCGATCGCCTCCATGCACTGATCGAAGCTGAGCCGCTGGTTGAGAATCGCGTCGGGATAGTCGATCTTGCCACAGCCCGGGCAGGCCAGATTGCAGCGCAACAGCGGCTCAAGCATCAGCACCAGCGGATAGCGTCCGCCCTTGATGTGCTGCTTGACGGTGTACGCACCGATGCGGACGAGGGGTGAGAGCGGGAGACTCATGGATCTGTCCTATTTGGCCATTGCGGCGGCAGCGCGCGGCGTCACGTTCCTGAGTTCCGGCGGCAGGCTGAACTCGATGTTTTCCTCGACGCCGTCAAGCTGCGACACCTCGATCTGCCGTAACCGCGCCAGCGCGGCGATGACGTCATCAACCAGCTCATCGGGTGCCGACGCCCCCGCGGTGATACCCACCGCGTCGACACCCTCGAGCCACGCCGGATCGACGCCACTGCCGTCAGCGACGAGATAGCTGGGCACACCCATCTCCACGCCGATCTCGCGCAGCCGGTTGGAATTGGAGCTGTTCTCCGCCCCGACCACGATCAACAACTCGCTGACCCGCGCAAGATCGCGCACCGCCGTCTGGCGATTCTGGGTGGCGTAGCAGATTTCCGAGACGTCGGGGCCCTGCACATCGCTGAACCGCGCGCCGAGCGCGGCGATCACGCTGCGCGTATCGTCGACGCTGAGCGTGGTCTGGGTGACATAGGCGACCGGCGTATCCGTCGGCAGCGGCAGCGCATCGACTTCCGCCGCGGTCGAGACGAGATGGATCGGCGCATCGACCTGCCCCATCGTGCCCTCGACCTCGGCATGACCGGCATGGCCGATCAGGATCAGGGTGCGGCCAGCCTTGGCGTAGCGGCGCCCCTGGACATGAACCTTGGTGACGAGCGGGCAGGTCGCGTCGAGCACGGGCAGGTCACGCAGCCGCGCCTCGTCCTGCACTGACTTGGCGACGCCATGCGCGCTGAAAATGGTCGGCGCCCCGGCCGGAATCTCGGCCAGTTCGTCGACGAAGATCGCGCCCTTGCTCCTCAGCTTGTCCACGACATGCCTGTTGTGAACGATCTCGTGCCGGACATAAACCGGCGCACCATGGAGATCGAGAGCACGTTCAACGATATCGATCGCCCGGACCACGCCGGCGCAAAAGCCCCGTGGCTTGGCCAGGATCACACGAAGCACAGCATTGTTATTGGCGGTCATCAAACTCGTGCCCAGTCCCCGTACTAGTCCTGCACCAGCCCCCGCTCCAGCGACATTCCTTCGCTGTTGCACGCAGGAGATAGCGACGCGGCGACCGAAGCAAAAGGTGTAAAAGCACAAGGCAGTGCCTGAAGGTCGCCTTTCGGCCCTATCTTTTCAAGAAGGGTGGATTTTGGGTCACAGCGCCGATACATCGCGTCCGGGGCAGAAAATGGAGCGAGTAGAAGATGCGCAACCTGTCCCCCGTCCTCTTCATTGCCGCGCTCGTCGCGCCGGCTTCGGCAGCCCAGGCCCAGGCCAGCGACCCTGCCCGTGCGCCCGTGCAGGCGCTCTGCGACGGACTGGTCTCGATCATGAAGGGCGGCAAGGCGATGGGCGTGCGTGGCCGCGCCGCCTCGATCGGCCCGGTCGTCGACCGGGTCTATGACGTCCCCTTGATGACCCGGCTGACGGTCGGCACCGGCTGGAACGGTATCGCCCCGGCAGACCAGACCGCGCTCGTCGCCGCGTTCCGGCGCATGGTGATCGGGCAATATGCCACGAACTTCGATTCGTTCTCCGGCGAGAAATTCACCGTAGAGCCAACCGTCGAGACTCGTGGGACCGACAAACTGGTCCGCACCAATCTGATACAGTCAGGCGAAGCGCCGGTTCCTATCGCCTATCGCCTGCGCGCGAGCGGCGGGGGCTGGAAGATCGTCGACGTCTTCTATCGCAATGCGATCAGCCAGCTTGCCACCCGCCGGTCGGATTTTTCCCGGGTATTGGCCACGGGCGGCGCCAAGGCCTTGATCCGTCACCTCGACGAACTGGCTGCCAAGGGTGGCAATTGAGCGTCGGACTCGTTCTGCCGGCGATCGCGCTGCTTGGCGCGTCGCCGGAACAACCCGTCGCCCCTTTGCAGCCTGCGCCGTCAGCGCAGGTTTCAGCTGCTGCCGAGCCGCAACAAACGGTTACGGCGCCTGAGTCCCAACCCAATTCCGCCCCACCCGCTCCGGCCGAGGCAGTGGACCCGGCCGTGCCCGGGCCGCTGGTCGATTCGGCCATCGCTCCAACCGGGACACCTCCGACATCCGTCGAGAAGATTGGCCGCACGCGTGGCGACCCGATGGAAAATTTCAATCGGAAGATGTTCTCGGCCTTCCAGAAAACCGACCGGAAGTTCGTCCGGCCGGCGGCCATGGCCTATAAGCATGTCGTGCCGAAACTGGTCAGGTCGGGGCTTCGCAACGCCCTGAGCAATCTTAACGAACCGATCGTGTTCCTGAACGACCTGCTCCAGCTCAAGCCGGGTCGGGCAGTGAAGACGCTGGTGCGCTTCCTCGCCAACTCGACGATCGGCATCGGCGGTCTGGTCGACGTCGCGAAGACGCCAGCCGTCAGGCTGCCGCATCACGACAACGGCTTCGGCAATACCCTGGCCTATTATGGTGTCGGGCCTGGGCCGTATCTGTTTCTGCCCTTTGTCGGTCCGACGACCCTGCGCGACCTGATCGGTGGCCAGGGCGACGGCTTCGTGTTGCCGATCGCTGTCGGCAGGCCGTTCGATCGCTGGCAATTCCAGGTCCCCAGGGGGATCGTCTCCGCGCTCGACCAGCGCGCGGAATCGGACGCCGACATGAAGGCGCTCCTCGACGGCGCGATCGATCCCTATGCGACGCTGCGTTCGGTCTATCTCCAGAATCGCACGGCGGAGATCCGGGCATTGCACAGCGGCGCTGCCGCTCAGGAAGAAAATCCGCTTGAGGACCCGCTCAGCGATCCCGCGGGCGGCACGGCTAGCCCGCTCGCCGATCCGCTGAGCGATCCGGCGGCGGCGCCTCCCGCACCCTCAGCTGCTCCCGCCGACAAGGCCGATCCTCTGAACGATCCCTTGCCTGATCCGACCGCTTCCACGCCGGCACCGGCCCCCGCCAATAGTCCCTAGGCTGGCGTCGGTTCCGCGGCCGCCTTCTTTTCCGGCGGGCCAAGCAGGGCCGGTTCGAACACCAGGGCGCAGATCAACGTCCAGATGAGCGAGATCATCAGGATCTTGCCCATGCTTGCCGTTCCCGGATGGTGCGAAAGCCACAGGCTACCGAACGCCGTCCCCGTGGCGAGCGCGCTGAACAGCACCGCGCGCGCCAGGCTCGACTGGAGCAGGTCGGTCGCCCCGCCACGCCAGGCCATCACGAAATAGATGTGGAAGGCGACGCCGACGCCGAACAGCAGCGGGAAGGCGATGATGTTGGCGAAGTTGATCGGCTGGCCGATCAGCACGCAGGTGGCTAGCGTCAGGAAGATCGAGAGGATCACCGGCGCCAGCGTGAACATCACCTCGCGGAGGTTGCGCAGGACCGCCAGCAGCAACAGGCTGACCAGCGCGAAGGCGATCACCCCGGCCTGCACGAACGCGCCAGCCACCGTAAAGGCGGCAGCCTGCGTCGCGACCGGGAGGCCGGAAATGGCCGGCGTCACCGTCGCCACAGCGGTGCGGAAGCGTTTGATCACCTGATTGTCATTGCCATCCCCCTTGGGGAAGACCTGCAGCCGGGCGCGGCCATCAGGCGCGATCCAGTCCCGGACCATATCCGATGGCAGGCTTTCCCGCGTGACAGGTTCCGCCTGGAGGGCCGAGCGAACCTGATCGAGCATGACCGCCAGCGGTCGTGATAGCATCGCATTCACTTCAGCGCGCTTGGCCGGCGTGGCCGATGCCAGCCGGTCGAACGCGACGGCGAGGCGCCGCGCATCCGCCGTACCCTGCCCGGTGCCGGGAACTGCCTTCAACCGGCCCGCCACCTGCCGGAGCGACGCCACCAGCGCCGCGTCGTCCGGTGCCGCCGCCACATCGAACGGGTTGAGCGTGAGGTCGAGCAATACCGACGCATCCTGGATCAGGGCGAGCTTGGCCGGCTGGTCCTCCGGCACGAAGCTGTCGACCGAGATCACCTGACCGACCTCGGGCAGTGCCGACAGGCGTTTCACCAGGCCGGCCGCCGCCTGTGGATTTGGCGCGAGGACATCGATCGTGTTCGGCGTCCGGTCGGGGTCGCGGGTCAGGTCGGTCAGCGCCTGCATCGACGGTGCCTTGGGATCGCGCAGGTGAAGCGGGTTGAAGTCGAACACGACCCAGGGGAGCAGCGCGATGCTGACCACCATTGACACGCCGAACCCCCAGAGCACTGCCTTGCGGCGTTGTTCGAGGAACCGGTCGGCGGGTGCGAACTGGGCAAAACCCACCTCCCGCCGCGGCGCGCCCGGACGGAGCAGCAGGACCAGGGCGGGCAGGAGAGTCACGCTGAACAGCAGCGCGATCACCATGCCGAGGCCAGCAATCACACCCAGTTCGGCGATGCCGACATAGGCAGTCGGCAGGAACGCCCCGAAGCCGAGGAATACAGCCCCGGCTGCCAGCAGTAGCGGCGCACCCAGTGCAGCGGCCGCGGCCTGCAACGCGGCCGCAGGAGCCAGCCCCGCCACGCGCTCAGCATTGTATCGCACGCAGATCTGGATGCCGAAATCGACGCCGAGGCCGACGAACAGGGGGATGAAGGCGACGGAGATCAGGTTGAGGCGGCCGACCGCGAACAGCCCCACCGCGAGGGTGACGATCAGCCCAAGCACGATCGTGCCGAAAATCGCCGCGACCAGCCGCACCGACCGGGTCGCGAACCACAGGGTCAGCAGCATCGCGCCGAGCATGACCATTCCGACCGCGCCGATATTCTCCTGAAGCGTCGCGAATTCCTCGTCGGCGAGCGGCACCTCGCCGGTCAGCCGAACGGTGACGCCGTGCGCGGCATCGAGCTTCAGCGCAGCGGCGGCGGCATGGACCGCGTCGCTCGCCGCCTCGCCCGGCATCAGCGCGCCATGGTCGAGGATCGGCTGGGCCAGGATCAGGCGGCGTTTGGGCGGACTGAGCGGCCCTGCGCCAGTCGCGAACAGTTGCTGCCACGAGAAATAGCTCGGCTTGCCGTAAAGCGACCGCTCCGTCGCCTCGGCCAGCGCGCGCATCGGCCGGTCGATCTGGCCAAGCGTCGTCGCCTTCGCCTCGACGCCATCGAGCATCGTCGACAGCGCACCGTTCACGCCGCGCAGCGACGGATCGGCGGCAAGCGGCCCGAGCATCGGCTGCGCCTCGATCAGCGAGGCCGTCGCCTGGCGAACATCCTCGCGCGATCCGAACAACAGGCCTTCACGGGCGAAGAAATCCCCGCCATCGGGCCGGCGCACCAGCCGGAAATGCGCCTTGTCCGCCGCAAGCCCGACCGCCAGCCGCGCCGCCGCGTCCTCGGCCAGTTCCGGGGTCTGGCCGTCGATCACCACCACCATCACGTCGCGTAGCTGGGGGAACGCGGCCTCCATCGCCCGTTCCTGCTTGCGCCAGTCGATATCGGGCGAGATCAGCGCCCCGGTATCGGTCGTCATGTCGAACCGCGCTGCTGTATAAAGGAGCGCCAGTCCCGCCAGCACCACGGACAGCAGCAGCGTCAGCCAGGGACGGCGGACACTGGCGGAGACGATCGCTGGAATCGGCGAACGCATTCCCTCAGCGGGCCTTTGACGGCGGCCCGGAGGGACCCAGGAAATAGCGCATCTTCAACCCGATCGTCTGTTCTCCGCCGTTGAAGGCGAACACCGCATCAGCCCATTTCGGCGGCCCGAGGCTGATCCGGGCATCGTTCGAGAACCCGACCCCTTCCTTGGGGACGCCGAACAGCGCGCGGTCGACCTTCTTGTTGCGGTTCTCGTCATGGAAGATCTGCGCCGCGTAACGGCCGGGCGGCAGGTTGTGGACGGTGACCATCGTAACGCCGGCATGCGCCTGCGCATCCCCGACATAGGGACAATCGTCCTTCAGGAACTGCGCCTGGGGACAGATATCGACATGGACCACGCCGGTCGAGTTGCGGACATTGTCGATCCGCAGGGTCAGCGTGCCCGTGGGCGCCGGCGCCGCGGCGACACCGATGAACCCGATCGCGACGACAATCGCGGCTCGCACACGATCAGACAGCATCGCGCAGTGCTTCTTCGATGAGGCTCCCCGAATTGTGTCGGAGGGCCTTGAGGACGGTATCGACGATGGCATCGGCATCGAGGCCGGCCTCGGCATATTGTTTCTCGGGCTTGTCCTGGTCCTGGAAGGTGTCGGGCAGGCGCAGGGTGCGGATCTTCAGGCCCGCATCGACCAGCCCGGTGTCGCTCGCCAGCGTCAGCACATGCGCGCCGAGCCCGCCGATGGCGCCCTCCTCGATCGTCACCGCAACCTCATGCGTGCTCAGCAGCTTGCGGATCAGCGCCTCGTCGAGCGGCTTCACGAACCGAAGATCGGCGACCGTCGTCGACAGCCCCCGCGCATCGAGCGCGTCAGCCGCCTTCAGCGCCTCGCCAAGCCGCGTGCCAAGCGACAGGATCGCCACCTTGTGCCCCGTGCGCACGATCCGCCCCTTGCCGATCTCCAGCAGTTCGGGAACCTCCGGCAGCGCCACCCCGGTCCCGTTGCCGCGCGGATAGCGCACCGCGATCGGCCCGCTGTCGTGATGGACGCAGGTATGCGTCATGTGCACCAGCTCCGCCTCGTCGGCCGCCGCCATCACCACGAAGTTCGGCAGGGTCGCCAGATAGGTCACGTCGAAGCTGCCCGCATGGGTCGCCCCGTCGGCGCCGACCAGGCCCGCACGGTCGATCGCGAACCTGACCGGCAGGTTCTGGATCGCCACGTCGTGCACCACCTGGTCGTATGCCCGCTGCAGGAACGTCGAGTAGATCGCGCAGAACGGCCGCATCCCCTGCGCGGCAAGACCCGCCGCGAACGTCACCGCATGCTGCTCGGCGATGCCGACATCGAAGAACCGGTCCGGATAGGCCGCCGCGAACTTGTCCAGCCCGGTCCCCGACGGCATCGCCGCCGTGATCGCGCAGATCCTGGCATCGCTCGCCGCTTCCGCGACCAGCGCCGCGCCGAACACATTCTGGTACGCCGGCGGCCCCGGCGGCGCCTTGGCCTGCGCGCCGGTGATCACGTCGAACTTCTGCACCCCGTGATATTTGTCCGCCGCGGCTTCCGCCGGCGCATAGCCCTTGCCCTTCTTGGTCACCACATGGACCAGGATCGGGCCTTCCTCGGCATCGCGCACATTCTCCAGCACCGGGATCAGCTGGTCCAGATTGTGCCCGTCGACCGGCCCCACATAATAAAAACCAAGCTCCTCGAACAAGGTCCCGCCCATCGCCATCCCGCGCGCGAACGAATCCGTCTTCTTCGCCGCCGAATGCAGCGGACGCGGCAGCTTGCGCGCAAAGCGACGCGCCAGCTCCCTCAGGCTCAGGAACTCACGGCTCGACACGATCCGCGACAGATACGCCGACAACCCGCCAACCGGCGGCGCGATCGACATGTCGTTGTCGTTCAGGATCACGACCAGACGGTTGCCCGCCCCTTCAGCGTTGTTCATCGCCTCATAGGCCATGCCGGCCGACATCGCCCCGTCCCCGATCACCGCGATCGCCTTGCCCGGCTCGCCCTTGATCTTGTTCGCGATCGCAAAGCCGAGCGCCGCCGAAATCGAGGTCGAGCTATGCGCCGCGCCGAACGGATCATACTCGCTCTCGCTGCGCTTCGTGAAACCGCTCAGGCCCCCGCCCGCCCGAAGCGTCCGGATCCGGTCGCGACGACCCGTCAGGATCTTGTGCGGATAGCATTGATGCCCGACATCCCAGATCAGCCGGTCACGCGGCGTCTCGAACACATAATGGATCGCCGTCGTCAGCTCCACCACGCCAAGACCAGACCCAAGGTGACCTCCCGTCACCCCCACCGCCGCTATCGTCTCCGCACGCAACTCGTCCGCCAGCTGCCGCAGCTTCGCCACAGGTAACCCGCGCAATTCCGCGGGCGTGCTCACCGTATCCAACAACGGCGTTTTGAAATCGGGATTCATGTTAAAACCGGATCTCCTCATGCACCCTTCCTAGTCGAAGCGGGTGCAGACGCAACGAAAGAGGTCACTTTCGAACCGAAATCGGCCGCCGCCGACACACCCCGGCATTGACAATCGCGTCAGATTCCGGAGTGCGCGAACGCGTGGCCGGTGCGGCACCTCAATGAGGTAACACACCTGAAAATTGGCCATTTGTTGGCCGATTGTTGGCGGAGAATAAAACGATGTTGCGTTGGGAGCGAGACCAGAGCCTCGGAAATGCCGAGCGGGCCTTCAGCGGAGACCTTTGCGTCGGCATGATCGGCACCCTGACGGACGTCCCAAGCGCCTGGTGGTATACGCTCGACGGCGTCGTCATGAATCGCTTGGCGCGATGCGATGGCCACGTCACCAGCGCGAAGGAAGCCCGGGTCGAGGTGGAAAAAGGCTGGGCCAGATGGTGCGAGGCCGCCGATCTGGCCCCGTCGCACGCCTGACCTCCATCGTGCCGCCATACAAGAAGAACCAACTTGGGCCCGATCGGCTCGACGGTCGCTGACGGGCTGAATATGGTCCGCCTTCCCGGCACCTCCATGGCGGCGGCAAGAGGGAGACGGAAGTAGGTTCATTGGAACGGCGGCCGACCACCCTGCGATCCGTGCCGCCGCGTTCCCGAACCGCGTCGGAATAGCCGCCATGCCGCCGCGACCGCATCACGTCGAACGCCTGACCCTCGACATCGACCTCGCCGGCCTCGGCTCAGCGTTGACCTTGCGCGCGCGCGCCGAAGAGATGTCGCGCACGCTCTTTCCCACCGCGCTCGAACGAATCCTCGATTCGCTCGTCCCCGCCGACCTCCTCCTCAGGCTCGATCGGATCGACCTCGATCTCGGCAGCATTGCCGCTGAGCGGATGGAAGAAGAGGTCAGCGCTGCGCTGGAACACGCCCTGACCGAGGCCATCGGCAATGCCGTCGCTGCGGCGCGGCACGCCGCCGACGACGCCCCCGGCGCGACGATGGAAAAGGCCAGGCTCGAGGATTTCGATACCTATCTCCTCCATGGTGCGCCCCGGTTCCACAGCGCGGCCGACCCGTTCGATCCGGCCGGCTCGCTCAGGCAGCTGATCGCCGAACGGCCCGGAGCGTTGGTGGCAACGCTGCGCCGGCTCGCCCGATATCGCCACGCCCTCGAACGGCTCGTTCTGCAGGCGGCGGCCGACGATCTGCGGGCCCTGCTGACCATCCTCGCACCGGCCGATGTCGCCGTCATCCTCACCTATCATACCGATTTGCGACGATTGTATCTGCAAACGCCAGCGCCGCTCGCCGAGCCTGTGCTACGTCGCGCCCTCTGGGTGCTCACACTCGAATTCCTGCTGCGCGACGCGGGGACCCAGTCGAATCGCCGCGCCTTTGTCGATCATCTGATCCAGGGCATCGCCGTGGCTGAAGGCATCGCCTATCCGGTGTTGCTTGGGTTGCTGCGCGAAGCGCTGCACCGGACCCGGCGACAACGGCCGATCACAGGGTCGCTGCCCGGGGTGATCGAGGATCTCTTCGCGCGCCGCGGCGATGATGCCGCCACCGATACCCTGTCCGACGCGCCCATGGCGGCCCAGCCAGCGGCCGGAACCGAAACCCGCGATCTTGAAACCCTGCTCGCTCGGCTGCGCGCGGCGGTCGGTAATCCAGTCGCGCTGGAAGCGCTGGTGCGTGGCTTGACCGCGCGAGCCTTCGCCTGGCTGGTCGAACGGCTCGAACCGGCGCATGCCGCGCTGATCATCGCCTATGTCCACGGCCTGACCCTGCTGCACCACGAGGCCGCGCTGCTGGCGCTGTCGGACGCCGGCTTCGAACGCCAGGTGCGGCTGCTTGTCCTCCGCTATCTGCTGCGCGACGCAGGAACGCAGTTCAACCGGCGGAGCTGGCTGCGCCGCCTGCTGCGCGGCCTGGCCGCGGCCGGAGGCGTTTCCTATGCCTTCCTGCTGGAAACCCTGGTGGGCACGCTTGCCATCCTTCGTCAGCCGGCCGGATCGCTTCCCCTGGCGGTGGCGGATCTCGCCGCCGACCTGCCACCCGTCGCCCCGGGCGACCAGCCGGCAGCCGATCCCGACAAGGTCGCGATGCTGCTTTCCGGCCTGCGACGTCACGGACAGGATCAGGCCGCCACCGCAACATTGCTCCAGGGACTTTCGGCGAGCGATTTCCGGCGCCTGGTGGAACGCCTGCGCCCAGGTCACGCGGCAGCGATCCTGGCCGATCTCGATGACCTCGCCAAGGTGCAGCGCGGGCGATCCCTGTTCGGCCTCTCCGATACGGCGTTCGAGCAGCAACTCAGGCGACTGGCCTTGCGGTCGCTGCTGGCCGAACCGCCCCCCCCTTTCCATCGCCTTGCCTGGCTCAGACAGCTCCTGCGTAACCTGGCACCGGCCATCGACACGGATCATGCCCGGCTGCTCGCCTCACTGGCAGAGGCCGGATCGACGTTGGCCCGCGACTCGATCCTCGCGCGGGCGCTCTCGCAGAGCAAGCCGGTGGCCGTTCCAACCACCGCTGAAACCGTGGCCGGGACAACGGGGGACCCAACCGCCCTCGCGCGGCAGCTGTCGCAGGCCGATGGCGCCGGCAAGCTGGGCCTGCTCCGTTGGCTCGCCGGGGACATCGGGTTGTTGCGGCGGGTTGTCGCGATATCGGACGATACCGTGCTGGTCGCGGCACTTGGCGCCTTTGGCCGCGCTCATGCCGCCGTCATCGAGCCCGACCTAGCCTTGCTGCTGCGCTGGCATTCGGCCGCGCCGCAGGTGCGCCTCGACGCCGACAGGTTCCGCCACCTGATCTGGACGCTGGCCCTCGCGACCCTGGCGCGGGGCAATGGTCGCCTTGACCAGCCCGGCATGCGGCGCGCGCTGATCGCGGGACTGGCCCGCCACGACGGCATCGCGATTCGCGAAATCGGAGAATGGCGATCGCTGGCAGCCATCACAACCGCCGGCCCTGTCGCGGGGACCACCGCCACCAACGCGCCAGCTGAGATGCCGGCAGATCAGTTGCTGCGCTTTGCCGAGCATTTCCTGCGCACCGGCCAGCCGCTTGCGCTCGGACCACGCCTGCCGGAAGCGGCGAATCGCGACCCAGATGGCTTCGCCGCGCTGCTCCACCGTCTCACAACCGCTGCGTCAGGAGAAACGCGTGTCCTGATCGACCGCCTGCTGACCTGGATGCTGCCCGAAGAGATACTGGAAGCCCTGCAGCCGGATCTGGTCGACCGTGCGGCGACCATCGCCGGACATCTGGCCGACAGGCCGGGCGGAACCATGACGGACGCGTGGACGCGGATCCTCGATGCAGTTCTCCTGGGCAAGGACCCCGAGTTGATCCACCCGCCGGGTGCGCCCGGCGAGCGCCAAGATCGGCTCGCGCTGCTCACTCACTGGCTCGACCAAGGCACGCTGCCATGGTGGGCACCGCCAGAGGCACGGATCGCTACATGGCTCGGCGATCTGGCCGGAGAAACCGTTGCCGTCCTGCGGAAACTGTTCGACGATCCCGACCCGGAACTGGTCTCGGCCCGCCTGCGCCGCATCCTTGCCCATATGAAGCCGGCCGACGGTGCGACGCTGCTCCAACGCCTGGCGCCATGGGCCTTCGCATCGTCCGGACCGCTCGCCGCTCTGTCGGCCGGTCTCAACGGCCGCGCGCTTGAGGATCTGCGCATCCGCGCCGCCGTCGCGGCGATGGCCGGCGCGGCGCTCGATATGGCGCGCCTCGCCCGCCCCGTGCCGATGCCCCCCGATCTTGAAACGACGCCGCCCACGCCTCCCGGCCGCCGGGATCGATCGATCCTGTTCGCCTGGCTTTCCGGCGCCGGGCCCGCCGACCCGCCCACGCTGGCTCGCCTGTTGAGGCTGCTCGCGGACATGGCCGATCGTGGTGATCCGGCGCTCGATACCGTCCTGCGCGACGGACTGGCGCGCCCGGAAGCGAGGGCACGCTGGGCCGCGGCCATGCCGGGCGAGATCCTCGCCCGTATCGTGCACCGGATCGCACCGGCCCGGGCGCGTTTCGTCCTCGACCTGACGGCAATACTCGCAACGGCGCGGCGACAGGCCGCGCCATCGGGCGCGTCGGACAATGGCGAGCAACTATGGTCACTCGTCCTCACCATCCTGGCGGAACGGGAGACTCCCGCGCCCCGCGTCATCGCCGCCCGGATGATTGCCGCGATCGCGAAGGATGTACCGGACAGTGCGCCGCGAGTGCGCGCCCAGGCGACCCTGGTTGCACGCCAGGGCGGGCACGCGAATATCGTTGCGGCGCTGCAACGGGACAAGGCGACCGAAACGTCCCGCCCTCCCGCCCGGGCGGAACAACAAGCGGAACGACGGATGGAACCTGATCCGCCGCCGCCAATGGAGACGGGTGCGATGTCATATGTGCGGAATGCCGGGCTGGTGTTGTTCAACCCGTTCCTGCCGCTCTTCTTCGAGCGCCTCGGGGTCCTGACTGCCGGCACCGACGGGATTGCCCGCATCACCGGCATCGAGTCCATCTCGCGCGCCGTCCATCTGCTGCAATATCTCGTCGATGAACGGTGCGACCGGCCCGAGCCCGACCTCATTCTCAACAAGCTGCTGTGCGGCGCGGACTCGGCGGCGCCGGTGGCGCGATCGATCGTGCCCGACGCCGGCGATCGGGCGATCTGCGACGAGATGGTCAGGGCGATGATCGGCAACTGGCCGATCGTTCGCAACACGTCTCCTGCGGGCCTGCGGGAGACCTTCCTGCAACGCGACGGGCGTCTCCGCCGGGAGGAAGATCGCTGGACGCTGGATGTCGAACGCAAGACGGTCGACGTGCTGACTGACCAGATTCCGTGGAATCGCGCCGTCCTCTATCATCGCTGGATGCCCCAGCCCCTGCACGTGAACTGGTGAGATCGCCATGACCAAGGCACCGTCCGACCACGACGCCATCGAACGCGAACTGGCCTGGTTCCAGCGCGTGATGACCCGACGCTTCGCCGCCTATCGCGACGCGGCTGACATCGCCGTCACCGATATGCCGAAGCCACCCGGCCTGACGCACGCGAAGGGCCCCTATGCGCAGCTGCTCCGCGACATGGCGCTTGACCCACGCGAGCGCCTGGTCCTGATGCTCGCGCTGGTGCCGCACCTCGCGCCGGAAGTGCTCGATCCTTTCCTGCTGCAGAATCAGGCTACCGGCCGACGGTTCAGCGAGTTTGGCGGCGTCACCGACCAGTCGCATGCGGGCTTTCTGCCCACCGTCGAAACCGCGCTCTTCCTTATTGCCGGGACCGACCTGCCGGAACGGATTCGCGCCCGGGACCTGTTCGCGCCCGAGCACAAGCTGTTGCTGGAAGGTGTACTGGCGATCGATCAGCGAAACCCCAACGAGCCGCCCGCCGCGGCGCCGTTGCGGCTGTCGCGCGAATATCTGGAACGGCTGCTGACCGGGAAGGAGTATATCTTCCCGCCCGGCGAGGGCTTTCCCGCGGAGCGAATCACGACCCCGCTCGACTGGGACGATCTGGTCATCGATTCAGCAACGCGGGCGCAGATCGAGATGATCGGCAGCTGGGTTCGCCATTCTCATACCCTGCTGGACGATTGGGGTCTGGGCGGTAGGTTGAAGCCGGGATATCGCAGCCTCTTCTACGGCGGCCCGGGCACCGGCAAGACACTCACCGCAAGCCTGCTGGGCAAGCACCATGGCGTACCCGTCTATCGAGTCGATCTGTCGCGCGTGGTCTCCAAATGGATCGGCGAGACCGAGAAGAATCTCGCGGGCCTGTTCGACCAGGCGCAGCATCGCAACTGGATCCTGTTCTTCGACGAGGCCGAGGCCCTGTTCGGCCGCCGCACCGATGCAAGCAGCGCCAACGATCGCGCGGCCAACCAGCAGATCGCCTATCTGCTGCAACGACTCGAGGATTTTCCGGGACTGGTGATCCTGTCGACCAATGTGCGCAGCCACATGGATGAAGCTTTTGCCCGCCGTTTCCAGTCCGCCATCCTGTTCCCGATGCCCGACATGCCGTCGCGGCTGCGTCTCTGGCGCGACATGTTCGGCACCGGGCGCTTCGAAGTCTCGACGGAAGTGGACTTCAATGCACTGGCAAACAAATATGAATTAGCCGGTGGAGCAATAGTCAATGTCCTGCGCCACGCCTGCCTGCTCGCAGTTGAACGATCACCGCAGACAATCGAACTGGCCGACATCATGAGCGGAGTCCGTGAAGAGCTTCGCAAGGAAGGACATTATCTCGGAAGCTGATCGAGCTTTTTCGATATCTCATTGCATCGCATGACATATCCTGCCTGTTGGATTGGCACCCCGTCGCATCGCTGAATGTCGGCGGGAATCACACAGATTCGGTTGCTTCTCTCGCTTGCGCACCTGCCTTGGAGGTGTAAAAAATCAGTTGATGTCGAGCATACGCGGAGTCTTGGAAGTCATCCGCAGGCTTGCCAACGAGTATATGCAAAATCTCGATCGACGTGGGGACGATTGGGTTTCGCTCACCAGTACCGTTTATCATGATGGCTCGGTCAACGACTCGACCAGAGACAAGGTCGTGATGACTCTTTATAATATAACACGCGAGAACATTATTAGTTCTTACTCGTCCGCAAAGGCCGGAGCTGATGCCTACGCCATCGTTCAACCGCCCATCTATATAGATCTGCACCTTGTTTTCATGGCAAACTTCGCAGCACATAATTATTCGGATGGATTGTCTGCCATTTCGCGCATCATTTCCTTCTTCCAGCAGAATCCGTGGTTCACGCAGGCTAACGCACCCGAACTACCCATCGAGATCGACAAGATAACCTTCGAGATGTCCAGCCTTGATCCTGTCGAAGTCAATTATGTCATGGGCATGCTCGGCACCAAATACCTGCCAAGCGTGTTCTACAAGTTGCGGATGCTCCCCTTCGCGTCGACAGCGATGCGGGCGCGGACCTATCCCGTCGCCGGTGGTGGCATTTCGGAAGAACCAGACGCGGGCGCTTCGCTATGAGCATAGCGGGGGCATCGCGATCGTTCACCTATGCGCCGCCGAAATCGGCCAACCGGTTCAGGCGGCTGTTCAGCGTTTCCATCACGCACAATTACTATACCCAGAACGAGGGGAAGTGTCCCGATTTTCGGGTGACGCCGACATCCTCGACCAGCCAGATCCTCGCGTCGCTCGGCATGGCCTTCAAGGATGAAGGCGCCGGGTTCAGCGTCTTTTATCAGCCCCAGGACCTGCACAACATCATCGACTATCTCCGGCACGATGCCCAGGATCCGGGGGGCCGGAACGGCTTCTGGAGCAGGCTTACCTTCCTTCTCTCACTCACCAATGCGGAATTCGTCGGCGTCACGGCGCTGCCGATCCAGACCACCCAGTCGCGGGCCAACCTCTTCGGCTGCAACCTTGACGCCCACCGGCGCGACGGCGGCGGCCCTCCCGATCCGATTGCGCTCCTGTCGCAAGGCGATTTCATGGGTGCCGACGCACTTCACCCGGTGGTCGGCAACGAGCTAAATCTGACGGTGCCGCCCGGAACCCACCGTGTGATCGTGACCGATATTTCAGGTGCGGTCGTCATTCCCGCGCCCGGAACCGAACCGGCGGCGCTCGCCTCGACCGGCATCGACGCCCCGAAGCGTGTATCGGTCGATCTCAGCGACCTGCCCTATGATCTCTACACAATCTCGCTTCAGGGCAAGGACGGGGATCCGATCAAGGCGCCCACTTATCCGCGCGAGGTTCTCTATGTCCCGTCCGACGGCGAGAGCATGGTGCTGCTTGACATGCTGTTCACGCAACCGACGCGGGAGAGTGGCGGAATCTATCCGATTCCGTCGCTATTCGAATCGGATCCGCCGCTTGGCGCCATCATCGAGCAGGCCTATCGGCTGCCGTTCGACGCACGTCATACCTATTGGCAATATTACATCGTCTCCCAGGTTCCCGGGTCGCGCCTGAACGATCTGCGCATCGACGGATCGAATGCGCGGTTCAAGCAGGATCCGAAACCGGTGCTGTTGCCGGACGGTTCCGCCGCGATCCTGTTCAGGACCAGCGATCTGTTGCCGCTCCGCCAGAAATCCGGGCAGCGATTTCATCTCACCGGCCAGCGACGCGATGCGAGCGGCCAGAACAACGCGATCCTCGTGGCGCCGCTGCCGGTGGCGCCCGGGACGCCCGTCTGGCCCGGCCCTGTTGGTGAGAGCACGACAGGTACCTCGGAAATGTTTGTTTATGTCTGACCCGGCGACTTCGGCCGCCTAACCGCAAGAGGAAAGCAACGTCATGGCAACGAGCCTCAAGAAAGACCGGAAGACACCGGGCGTTTACGTCACCGAATTCGCGGCTTTCCCTCCTTCGATCGTCGGGGTCGCCACCGCGGTCCCGATCTTCGTCGGCTATACCGAGACCGCCAAGAACCCCTCGAACAACAAACAGATGTACATGCAGGCCGTGGAGATCAGTTCCATGGCCGATTATTACAGCTATTTCGGCTATGGGTTCGATACCAAGGGCATCGTCGGCGCGGGCACCGACACCGTGTATGATTTCGAAGCGGGTTCTTCGAACGGCGAGACGACCACCGTGAAGAACTATGTCGTCGGAACGACCGAGGACGGCACCCACAAGATCTCGTTCGCCGCACAGTTCAACCTCTATTCCGCGATGCAATTGTTCTACGCCAATGGCGGCGGAAATTGCTTCGTCGTCTCGGTCGGCAATTACTGGGGCACGCAGAGCGTAACGCCGGGCGGCACGGTGACCCCCGTGGACCAGAAGACGCTGCAGTCCGGCCTCGCCGTCGCCGCCGACACGCGGGGGCCGACGATGGTCGTGGTTCCCGACGCGTGCCTGCTGGTGAAGGTCAAGGAAGACGGCACTTACGACGCCAGCGGCTATGCCGCCGTGGCGGTCGACATGCTCAACCAGGCGGGCAAGCAGCAGGACCGCGTGGCGATCCTCGACCTGCCCGGCGCGCTCATCCCGGAGAACTGGAACTATGCCGGCATGCAGGAGCAGGCGAACGCGCTCTACACCTCGATCGCGCCGGCTGCGGCCAATTTCAGCTATGGCGCGTCTTACGGCCCGGCGCTCGAATCCTCGCTCCTCACCAGCAACGACGTTCTCTACACCAGCCTGACGGGCGCGACCGACAGCATCACCACCATGAACAATCTGCTGACGACTCAGCTGCTCGGCCTTTATCCGCCGACGGTCGACGAGACGGACAACACCAAGACCGATTATTCAGCCGATTTCGTGAATATCGCGGCCCGCATCGCCGCCGCCTTCCCGGTGGCGAAGACAGATATCACCGCGACCCCCGACACGGTGCCGGCGGATATCACCGGCACGACCGGCACGACCGACAAGCTGTTCGTATCGATGCCGGACGACGCGACCTACACGGCCCCCACCGACGCGGCGGGCATCAAGTCGCTCGACCAGTATCTGCTCAACGCCGTGCCGCTGCTCGGCAACATCCAGCAGATCCTCGCCGACAAGCTCAACGTCGTGCCGCCGAGCGGCGTGATGGCCGGTATCTGGACCCAGAACGATGCGCAGCGCGGTGTATGGAACGCGCCGGCCAATTTCTCCCTCAACGAAATCACCGCGCCCAAGGTGCTGCTCACCGACGATCAGCAAGGCGGCTTCAACGCGCCGCTCAACGGCAATGCGATCGACGTGCTGCGCGCGATGGTCAATCGCGGCACGGTCGTCTGGGGTGCGCGCACACTTGACGGCAACAGTCTCGACTATCGCTATATCCAGGTGCGCCGGACGCTCAACTATATCGAGCAGTCGATCAAGCAGGCGCTCCAGCAGTTCGTCTTCGCGGCCAATGACGGCGTCACCTGGGCAACCGTCACGGCGACGATCTCGAACTTCCTCACCGGCCTCTGGCAAGCCGGCGGCCTGATGGGCGACAAGGCGAGCGACGCCTTCACCGTCCAGTGCGGCGTCCCGCAGACGATGAGCGGGCTCGACGTGCTCAACGGCTACATGATCGTCAACGTCACCGTGCAGATGATCCATCCGGCCGAGTTCATCGAGCTGACCTTCACCCAGACGATGCAGGGCGTCTGATCGCGGCCAGGCGCGACACGCACTTTATCCAACCATTCCAAATGACACGCCAAATAACAGGAGTTCATGATGGCAGGCGAAGTAGAAGACGCAGTATGGCCACTTCCGAAATTCTATTTCTCGGTCGCTGGCTTTCCCACCGGCACGGTCAGCTTCCAGGAAGTGACCGGCCTAAGCACCGAGAATACGCCGATCGAATATCGGCATGGTGACAGCCCGAGCTTCTATCCGATCAAGATGCCCGGCCTCGGCAAGGTCGGCAACGTGACGATGCGCAAGGGCATCTTCATCAACGACACGACGCTGTGGACCTGGTTCGATTCGATTAAGCTCAACACGATCGCGCGCCAGACCGTGGTGATCAGCCTGCTCGACGAGACCGCCGCGCCGAAGATGGTCTGGACCCTCAACAACTCCTTCCCGATCAAGGTCACCGGCACCGACCTAAAGTCGGAAGGCAATGAGGTTGCGGTAGAGAGCATCGACATCGCCTTCGAGACGATGGTCGTCTCGGCGCCGTAATGGTCACCGGCGTCTATATCCCGCCACCCGCCTTTTCCTTTACCGTGGCGGTGGCGGGAAGCGGCACGGCGCTGCAATTGTTGAGCGGCGCCGATGCCAGCTTCCAGGAAGTATCGGGGGTCGACGCCAAGATCGAGGTCGAGACGGTGATCGAGGGCGGCGAGAACCGCTTCGCGCACCAGCTTCCGGGGGTCACCAAATCCCCCAATCTCGTATTGCGGCGCGGTTATGTCACTGCGCCGTCCTTCCTTGCGGAATGGGCGGCGCAGACGGTCGGATCGACGTTGAACGAGCCGATCCTGACCCAGACGATCGTCGTCATGCTGCTTGGGCCGAACCGCATCCCGCTGGTTGCCTGGACCTTCGACCGCGCCTGGCCGGTGCGCTGGGTCACCGGCCCGTTCGATTCGAAGAAGAACGACGTGCTGACTGAAGTGCTCGAATTTTCCTACTCGACCGTCACGCGCATGCCGCTGAACGAGGCGGTGAGCATGGTGCCGGCGGTGTCGGCGCTGATCGGTTACTGAAAGGGCACGACATGCCGTTGCATATCAGTGAGATAGGGGTCCGCATGGCAGTGCGCGATCCCGGCGAGGCGCCACCCACCGGGGGCTCGGGCGGCGGCGGGAGCGGATGTGGCGCATCGTCCTCCGGGTCCATGACCGGCCCCCAGCGGGAGGCGCTGGTGGAGGATTGCGTGCGCGCTGTACTGCGCAGCCTGAGCCTGCGCGAGACGCGCTGAAATGACATCGGGCAGCCTAGAGCGCATGGTCGTCACGGCCTATTCCGACGCGCAATATAACAGCCAGACCGGGCTGCCCTTCACGGTGTGGATCAACCCGGCCAGCTACACGCACGATTTCACGATCTGCTATGCTGATCGTCAGGCACCGGGCAGCAACGGCCCCTCGCCCGAGTATAATCGCGTCGGGCAGGAAAGCATTTCGTTCGACCTGGTCTTCGACGCCACCGGCGTCATCCCCCCGCCGATACCCGGCACGCCCTTGCCGACCGATGGCGTGGCGGGGCTGATCGACAGTTTCATCAAGCTGGTCGCGACCGTCAACGGCGTCATCCACCGGCCGAACTACATCAAGCTTTCCTGGGCTCAGCTTCAGTTCCAGTGCGTGCTGAGCAAGCTGAAGATCACCTATACCCTGTTCAAGCCGAACGGCACGCCGATCCGGGCCAAGGTTGCGGCGACCTTCATGTCCTTCGCCAGCGAGAAGCAACTGGCCGCCGAGGCCAATATGACCTCGCCCGACCTGAGCCATCTCGTCACCGTGGTGGCTGGCGACACGCTTCCCGATCTGTGTCACCGTATCTACGGCACCAGCACCTATTATCTGAAGGTCGCGGCATTCAACGGCCTGCTCGGCTTCCGCCGGCTCGAGCCGGGCATGCAACTGGTGTTCCCTCCGCTCAAGGGTGCGAGCACGGAGACGGGAACATGACCGCGCCCTCCCCCACCCAAACCGCCGGCGCGCTGGTCGCCACCACCATCACGGCGGACGGCAAGGCACTCGACAGCGCTTATCAGGTCGTCTCGATCGACATCTGGACCGGGGTCAACAAGCTGCCCCAGTGCCGCGTGGTGATCTCCGACGGGAGCCCGTCCGAGGCGACCTTCCCGATCAGCGAGACCGATGCGCTGATCCCGGGCAAGCCGCTGACGATCGCGCTCGGCTATGATTCGAGCGAGACCCTGGTCTTTTCCGGCACCATCTATCGCCAGGGCCTTCAGGTCACCCAGGACGGCCCCTCCCGCCTCGTCGTCGATGCGACCGACAAGGCGATGGCGATGACGCTCGCGCGCAACAACGCCATCTTCGAGAAAATGACCGACAGCGACGTCATCAAGAAACTGATCGGCGCGGCCGGGCTGAAGGCGACCGTCACCACGACCTCGCCGGTCCAGCCGTCGATCGTCCAATATTACGCGTCGGACTGGGATCTGATGCTGATCCGCGCCCAGTTGAACGGCATGGTCGTGATCGTGTCGTCCGGCGAGGCAACGGTGGCGCCGCCCGATACCAGCAAGGCGCCGGTACTCAGCCTCACCTATGGCGAATCGATCCTCGATTTCCGCGCCGCCATGGACGCGTCGACTCAATATACCGCCGGCGCGATCCAGAGCTTCGCCTGGGATCCGGCGACGCAGGCACTCGCGACATCGGGTCAGGCAAGCGCCAGCGTGACCACGCCGGGCAACATCTCGTCGGACCAGCTCGCCAAGGTGTTCGGCATCTCGACCTATCCGCAACAGACCGCGGGCACGCTCGAAAAGGCCGATCTTACCGACTGGTCCTCGGCCGAGCTGCTCAAGGCGAGGCTCGCCAAGATCCGCGGCGAGATCCGCTTCCAGGGCAACGCGCTGGCCAAGACCGGATGCATGGTCACCCTCGCCGGGCTGGGTGCCCGGTTCAACGGCGACGCCTATGTCTCGGCGGTCCATCAACATGTCGCCGAGGGCCTGTGGATGACGACGGTGGAGATCGGCCTCTCCCCGCAATGGTTCGCCGCCACCGCACCCGAGGTCGCGGCGCCCGGAGCCGCCGGCCTGTTGCCGCCGGTCGTCAATCTGCAGACCGGAATCGTGATGAAGATCGACGGCGATCCGGACGGCGAGTTCCGCGTCCAGGTCAAGCTGCCGTTGCTCCAGGCGGGGGACCTGGGCGTCTGGGCGCGGCTGGGAAGCTTCTATGCCTCGAACCAGATTGGCGCCGAATTCTACCCCGAGATCAACGACGAAGTGGTCGTTGCCTTCATGAATGGCGATCCCCGTTTCCCGGTCATCGTCGGCAGCCTGTACAGCAAGAAGAATCCTCCCCCGATCGCGCCCGAGGCGAAGAACAACCAGAAGGCGATCGTCACAAGGGGCAAGCTGCGCATCGATTTCTTCGAGGATCTCCCCGCGGTCGAGGTCTCCACCCCCGCCAAGCAGAGCATCCGGCTGGACGACAAGGCGAAGACGGTGACGATCAAGGACATGCACGACAACAGCATCACGATGGAGGCCGGCGGCATCACCATCGCCAGTGCCGCCAAGCTCACCCTCACCGCCAAGACCGACGTCGCGATCACCGCGCAGGGCAAGGTCTCGATCAAGGGAACCTCCGGCGTCGAGATTGCGGGCCTCACCATCAAGGCCAATGCCGACACCAGTTTCGCCGCCCAGGGCTCGGCCGAGGCCAAGCTGACGTCGAGCGGCATGGTCACCGTCCAGGGCGGCCTGGTGAAGATCAATTGACCCAGCGCGAGGAAACCACGCCATGCCCCCCGCCGCGCGCGTGACCGATTTCCATGCCTGCCCGATGGTGACGCCGGGCGTGCCGCCGATTCCGCATGTCGGCGGGCCGGTCACCGGCCCCGGCATGCCGAACGTGCTGATCGGCGGGCTTCCCGCGGCGTGCCTCGGCGATCTCTGCGTCTGTGTCGGACCGCCCGATTCAATCGTGAAGGGATCGGCCACGGTGCAGATCGGCGGCCGGCCGGCGGCGCGGATGGGGGACAGCACGGCCCATGGCGGCTCCATCGTGATCGGCATGCCGACCGTGATGATCGGGGGCTAGGCGATGGCCGACGAAATCTCGATCTCCCAGAGCTTCCTCGGCACCGGCTGGACCTTTCCGCCCACTTTCGATCGTCAGCTCGCTTCGGTGGAGATGTCGAGCGACGTCGAGAACATCAAGGAGTGCCTATGGGTGCTGTTCTCGACGGCATTGGGCGAGCGGATCATGGCAGCCACCTATGGCACCGGCCTGCGCCTCAAAGTCTTCGATTCGCTGACCGAGACGCTCGCCAACGACATCCGCTCGCTGGTCGCCAAGGCCATTCTCGACTGGGAACCGCGGATCGACGTGGGGCGGATCGACATCGAGGAAGTCTCCCCCCTGAACGGCGAACTCGCGATCTCGATCGATTTCATCGTCCGCCGCACGAACGCGCGCAGCAACCTGGTCTTTCCGTTCTATCTGAACGAGGCCACGCTTGCGCCGCCACCGATGTGAGGTGACGGGCGATGACCGCGCTGGATGACGTTCGTGCCCTGAACGACGCGCCGAGCCAGCGCGATCGCCAGCGCGCGGCACCGGCGCCCGCGCGGGTCGAGGTCGACGGACGCAGCCTGGCCGACCTGCTCGCCTTTGCCGGCGAATATGGTGCTCTCATCACCTTCTACGACCTCACCAACCAGCCCGATGGCGACTGGTCGGTCTTCTTCCTGAGCGATCCAGCCATCGCGCAGGCGCGCTATGCCAGCCTCGATCTCGACGAGATCCGCGCCACGTTCGACCAGATCCTGGTCGACCTGCGTGCCGCGGAGGGCGCCGAAGAGCGCATCGATTCCCTGCGCCCCGCGCTCGTCGCGATCTTGCGGCTGATCCGGATCCTCACCCGGAGCAAGGCGGATTACGCCAATCTCCAGCCGGCGCTGGCCGCGCTGGCGGGCTCGGACCGCCGCGATATCCTCGCCGCCCCGGCGCGCAGCCTGGCGACGCATCTCGGCGGCAGCGCGCCCGAAGACGCGGTACGCCTCAATTCCGGCGGATGGTTTCCTACCTTTCTCGATCGCCTCGAGGATCTGTTCTCCACGATCCTCACGGCGCTCGGGCAAGGGCGCGATGCCGCGCTGCGCGCGATGGAAAGGTCCTTCGAGGACCCGTCGCATGCGCCGCAATCCGGCCTCTATGATGCCTTTGCCAGGCTGTTCCAGCACGCGCAGAACGCGATCAACCACTTCCCCGCGCGGCTGATCGACTTCTACCAGTCCGACATCCTGCGCCAGACCGGCCGGGCTGGCACGCCCGACACGGTGTGCCTTACCTTCACCCCCGCAAAGGGCGTGACTCATGTCGAATTGCCGCACGACACAAAATTCCTCGCCGGGACCGACGCTGACGGCGAGGAGATCGCCTATGCGCTCGACGCCGCCTTCACCGTGGATCTCGCGTCCATCGCGGCGCTGCGCACGCTGACCGTGACCTCGGACATGGCCGCCGTGGGAACCTCTCATCTTCCCGCGCAGGTTCTGACCGGCGTCGTCGCCCTGTCGGAAAAAGCGCCGGCGATCGCCACGCCCTTCCCGTTGTTCGGTGCAACCCATCCCGGCACCTCCGGAGTCCTGACGACGACCAAGGCTACCCTCGGCTTCGCCGTCGCCAGCCCGACGCTGATGCTCGCCGGCGGAACCCGCGCGGTCACCCTCGCGCTGAAGATGGCGCCGGACAGCCTGACGGCAGTGAACGAGATACTCAAGGGCATCGCCGCAACCACCGGCATCCTGGCGGAGGACGCCTTCATCCAGCTGATGCAGACAGCGTTCGCCCTGCGCTATTCGACGGCGGGCGGCTGGATCGATATCGCCCGGTATCAGGTCTCCCCGCCCGGCGACGATTATCCGCTGTTCACCCTGTCGTTCGTGCTCGACACCGATGCCGATCCGCTGGTCGCGCTCTCCACCCAGCCGGCCGCGACCGACGCCGTGCCGCCAGCCGCCGACAGTGCCGTCCCCGACATGAACGTGCCGACGCTGGTCGCCGACCTGCTACAGGAACCGGTGACGCTGAAAGGGCCTTGCGGAAACATCACCGTCTATCCCTATTCGCTCCTCGCGACGATGCGGCTCTCGACGCTAGCGATCGACGTCGAGGTGGTCGGCCTTACCGATCTCCAGGCGTCGACGCCGACCGGGCCGATCGATACCAGCCAGCCCTTCCTGGTCTTCGGATCGCCCCCGGTCCAGGAGGCGACGCTGCAGATCGCCGCGCCGGAACTGTTCATCAAGCCGGTGGACAGTTTCGAGCTGACGATCGAATGGTTCGGCCTGCCGGTGACCAGCACCGGCTTCCGAGGCTATTACAAGGCCTATGTCATCGACGCCGATGGCAAGACGGTGCCGCCGGGAACCCAGTTCGACAATCAAAGCTTCAGGGCGAAGCTCGACGTCTTCAACCCCGGCCTGTGGCAGACGTCCGATCCGGCGCATTATCTGTTCCAGACCGGCGGACGCGTTCCGGTTCCGATCGTCGACGCCAGTATCGATCCCACCACAGAGCTGGTCGCGACGGTCGAGCCCCGCACCCCGCCCCCCTATTACGATCCGACCCTGAGCACGGTGTGCCTGTGCCTCAGCCAGCCCAAGACCGCCTTTGGCGACGTACTCTACGCGCCGAACGTGATGGCGGCATCGGTGCGGTTGACCGCGGCGGCATCGGCCTGCGCGCAGCAATGCGGGCAACCGGACAAGACCCATCCCGTCATCACGCATCTCGCGCCGATCATCGCGGCGAACGGCACCGCACCGGATGCGAGCCTGGAACCGTCGGTCCGCGCGGCGATCCAGCGCGCGGTCGCCAATCTGGACGGTGCCGCGCTCGAAGCGATCGAGGACGAGATCGCGGCGAACGACGCCGATCCGGCAACCAAGGCTGACTGGCGCGCCAGCCTCTCATCGGCGCTCGGGGATGTCGACACGGCCGGCTTCCTCCGGCGGCTTCGCCGTATCTGGCAACCGACACCCGACGTCGCCAGCGTGCACGCCAGCCTCGACTCGTGGCTGGCGCAGAATGCGTCGACCATCGCCACGCCGACGCCCGCGCGGCTCGACAGCGCCCGCGCCTTGATCGATGCCGCATCGGGCGCGCTCGACGTGCAGGCCAGGGCAGCGGGCCGGCCAGCGGCGGTCGCCCGGCCCGTCACGGCGGCCGGCCTGCGCGACGTGCAGACCAGGCTCGCCTCCACGGATAGCAGCGATTGCATCGACAAGTGCATGAAGGGCACCGACCTGCTCGGCTTTCCCAACCAGCCCTGGCTGCCGATGGCGGCGAGCATCCAGGTCACCTACACCGCAACCACAGCCATACCGGCTCCCGTCACGACCAATGGACCTGACGACGCCGCGCCGCCCGCGACGCTGTTCCACCTGCTACCCTTCGACGGCGTGGAGCCGGTGCGATGGCAGACAGACGGGACAGTGCCGCTGCTCACCCCGATAGACCCCGCGGACGCCCTGGAAATCGGCCTGTCCGACCCGGCCGAAACCTTGACCCTCTTGTTCCAGCTCGCGCCGCCGGCGGGTGGCTGGCCAACCGATACGCCGCCTGTCGTCTGGGCGCAGGGTCATGGAATAGACGGTCATGGCGGCACGCGCTGGCCGCCGCTGACGCCCTTGCGGGACACCACGAACAATCTGCGCAATTCGGGCATCGTCAGCCTAGCCCTTTCCGAAGCGCATGCCGCGCAGCCCTGGTTGCGGGTGAGCGTGCCCAGTCACCCGACCGCCTTCCCGAAACTCGCGGGGCTGGTGACCAACGCGGCAATGGCGACATGGGTCGGCCCGGGCGGTGGCGCGCGCCTGGGCGATCCCCTGCCCGCCGGAACGAT
This sequence comes from Sphingomonas sp. QA11, assembly GCF_028473665.1. Lineage (GTDB taxonomy): Bacteria > Pseudomonadota > Alphaproteobacteria > Sphingomonadales > Sphingomonadaceae > Sphingomonas > Sphingomonas phytovorans. The sequence continues at coordinate 3,612,171 of NZ_CP098774.1, forward strand.
CGCGAAAACCGTCACGCCCCTGCCCGATCTCGGCTCGATCGACCAGCCGATGCCGTCGACCGGCGGCGCGCCGGCGGAGATCGGCGCCGGCTTCGAACTCTGGCTGGCCGAACGGCTGCGCCACAAGGATCGCGGCATCCAGGGCTGGGACTATTCCCGCCTCGCGCTCGCGGCGTTTCCGTCACTGTGGCAGGTCGCGGTCGTACCGGCGAGCGACGGCGGCATCGCCCCCGTGCCGGGCAATGTCTGGGTCATTCCCGTCCCCGGGCCGCAGACGCCGGCCATTTTCGATCCGACGATCCCCGCCTGCGACGCGACCACGCTCAATGCGATCGCGACCTATCTCGGCCAACGGATCAGCCCGTTCATCCAGCTATGGGTGACCAATCCGCCCTATCTCCGGCTGCGCGTCGTCGCGGACCTGGTGTTCACCGACGACGATACGGTCGAGGCCAACAAGGAACGACTGAACCAGGAACTGATCCAGTATCTGTCGCCCTGGCCCTCCCCCGCGCTGCCGCCCCGGCCCGACGACTATTATACGCGCAACGAAGTGGCGCATTTCGTCCGTCACCGGCCTTATGTCCGTGCCATCCGGGCGCTTGAACTGGTGCGGGAATCGCCGATAGGCCTGCTCGGCGGCTTCTATTACCTGACCTCGGCCTCCGCCCACACCATCAGGGGCAAGGCGCAGCCGAGCGTCGAGCCGGCGCTTCCACCCAAACTGGCGCTGACGTCCCGGCCCGCCATGATCTCCGGACGCACCGGATGAGCGCCGAGCCGATACCTATCGTGCTCGCCACCGATGGCGACCCCGTTGGGCTCGATTATGCCGCGCTGCTCACCCAGGGCACGGCGCTGGTCCAGCGGCTGACCGGACAGATCTGGACCAACTACAACTGGTCCGACCCGGGCGTCACGATCCTCCAGCAGCTCTGCTACGCGCTCACCGAACTGTCCTATCGTTCCGATTTCGCGGTGGCAGACCTGCTCTGCGCGCCCGAGACGGGGCGGATCGCGCTTGACCGGCAGGCGCTCTATCCCGCCCGCGAGATCATGCCGGTCAATCCGGTGACGACGGACGATCTTCGCCGCCTGATCATCGATCGCGTGCCCGAAATCGGCAATGCGTGGTTCACCATGGTCCCGCCCGGCGAGGCGAAAGGGGTTTCCGGGCTTTATCGCATCGCGGTGCTGGTGCCGGGCCTCGATCCCGGCTGCGAGGATCACGGCCCAGATCCCGACTCGGTCAGGGTCGAGGTGCTCGATTGCTACACGGCGAATCGCGCCCTGTGCGAGGATGTGCAGGACGCGGTGGTTCTCCGACCGCTCCGCGCCCGGGTGCGGGCTGACATCCAGCTCGACGACAATAGCGATCCCGATACCGTGCTCGCCGACCTGCTGTTCGAGCTCGGACTCGCTTTGTCACCCGAACCGAAGCGACAGTCGCTCGACGCGTTGCGCCTGGCCGGTCTCACCACGGCGCATATCTTCAACGGGCCGCTGATGCTGCGCGGCTTCATCGGCGAAGGCGAGTTGACCGCTCTGCCCTCGACGGTCCCAGTCGAATATCTGCTTGAGATCATGGCTGAGGTGCGCGGCGTGCTTTCGGTCGACAGCCTGTCGGTACAGGTTGGCGAGCAGGTCTTCACCGGCAAGGACATCATCCATGTCCCGGATGGCCATATCCTCCGCCTGCAGGACGAAGCGGCCATTGCCGGCCGCGACATCCGGCTGCGGCACGGCACCAGTATCTGCCGCACCAATCCAGTCACCGTCACGCGCAAGCTCGCCCGTGCCTGGGCCGACCAGCGCCGCACCTATGACCTCGCCATCGACTATGCGCAGGACTATCCCCCGCCCACCGGCCATGGCTGGGATCTGGCGACCTATAGCTCGGTGCAGAATCAGTTCCCGGCGGTCTATGGTATCGGCGGCTACGGCCTGCCGCCGGAATCGTCGCCGCAACGTCAGGCCCAGGCCCGGCAACTCAAGGGTTATCTGATGGTCTTCGACCAGCTGATGGCCGATTTCTTCGCCCAGCTCGCTTTCGTCCGCCACCTCTTCTCGATCACGGCAGGCGGCGGACGGACCTATGTCAGCCAGTCGCTGCGCGGCATCGTGCCGAATGTCGAACCGCTGCTCGAGCCGGGCTATGAGGTCAGTCTCCAGCGGCTGATCGCCGACGGCGACCCCGTCGTGGCACGACAGGGCTCGATCCTCGATTTCCTGCTCTCGCTCTATGCCGAGGCGATCACCCCGCCGGCGGACTCGGCGTGCGGCATCGTCGAGCTTGAACCGGGTACGGCGCTGATCGAGGCGAAACGGACGATGCTCGCCAGGATGGTGCCCGCCACCCGGGATCGCGGGCGGGGTTTCGACTATCGCGCGGGCCACGACGCGGCACGGACGGCGGATCTCTTTATCCGCTGCCGGGTCGATCTTGCGCTGCTCGATGCCGCCAGCCGGGCCGATGGCCCGGAATTGGTGACCGATCCGGCGCAGGCCAGTTTCGGCCGCCTGCTGCCCGCTGCCCTGGGGGAGGTGGTGGCGCAGACCTTCCTGCCGGTCGAGACCGCCGATCACCCGCGCGATCCGGGCGACCATGACGGGCAATCGCCACTGGCGGGCGAAACGGTCGCGGCGGCGCTGATGCCGGCACTCGCCGATCCGACGCGCTACAGCGTCGGGGCACTACCCGGCCGCGGACCGGTCTATCTGGTGTGCCGCGATCTCGAAGACGGATGCTGGCTGCTGGGCGAGTTGCGCGATGTCGCGGAAGCGGTCGCCATGACGGCGCGGCTGGTGCGCGCCGCGAGCGTCGACCTGCGGCGATTCTACATCGTTGAATGGACACTGCTCCGCTACGCGCTGGAATATCACCACCACCACCACCACCACCACCATCATCATCATCACTATGGAGAAGAGGCGACGCAGGAACAGCCGCCGGACTACAGCTTCCGCATCACCGCGGTGATGCCGGTCGATGAGCCCGATGCCGACGGTGGCTGGTGCGACCAGGCCCGCGAGATCGTCCGGGACAACATGCCTGCACACATCGTCGTCCAGGATCTCTTCCTCCACCATCGCCACATGCGCCATTTCCGGCGTCTTCACTACGCCTGGATCGAGGCACTCCGCGACGGACAGTGCGAACGTCGTGCCAAGGCAAGCTGGCATCTCGAACGCTTCCTGCAGCGCCATCTGCCGCCGGTCCTCCCACCTCCCCCTCCGCCACCTCCGCCACCTCCGCCGCCACCTCCGCCGCCACCTCCGCCGTCGCCACCTCCTCCGCCAGCGCCAGCGCCGGTACCCACTCCTCCAGCGCCGGCCCCTTCGCCGGAGCCTGCACCCGTCCCGCCTCCGGCCCCTCCACCGGAACCGCCGCCGGAGCCGGAGCCAGCGCCTCCACCCGATCCGGCGCCAGCGCCGAATCCGCCGCTGACGCTTACCTTGCCGGGAACCGTGGAAGCGGCGCCTGCCGGGGCGACGGGATTCGACACCGACACCAAGCTGACGGCAAGCAGCGCAAGCGCCTTCGCCGCCGCCGGTTTCCGCTTCGCGATCCGCTATCTGACGCGCGACGCGCCTGAAGCCGATACCGACCTGACGCGGTCGGAAGCGCTGGATATCCTCGACGCCGGCCTGACGCTGATGGCGGTCCAGCATGTCGCCCCGTCGGGCTGGGTACCGAGCGCAAGCCTTGGCGCCGAATATGGCGCTTATGCAGCGGCCAATGCCCGGTCAGTCGGCCTGCCGTACGGCGTCAGCGTCTGGCTCGATCTGGAGGGCGTGGCGGAGGGCACGCCGACGATCGACGTGATCGCCTATTGCAACGCCTGGTACGATCCGGTGGCGGCAGCGGGCTATGTCCCCGGGCTTTATGTCGGGGCCAACGCCGGCCTCGACGGTTTCCAGCTTTTCGCCGGCTCGCGTTTCGAACGCTATTGGCAATCGGGCAGCGACGTGCCCGAGGTAGCGATGCGTGGCTATTGCCTGGTGCAGAGCATCGATGGCGCCACGCTCGACGGCGTGGCCTATGACAGCGACATCGTGCAGGCGGACAAATTCAAGGACCTGCCCTTCTGGCTCGCGCCGGCGATCCTCTCGGCTGAAACGCCAGCGGCACCTTCCGGCGAGGCGCCCCCGCCGCCAGCGGACGACGACCCGACCGGATGATCCAGCCCGGCGGCCCGTCCATCCGCCCTGCGCTTCCTACAGATCGTTTCTCAACAGGCGCGCCACGCTCTTCAGCACGGTTCCCTCGGACACGCGGGTTTCTTCCTGGAGCATTTCGTCGGCCGCGAAACCAAGCTCGACCGACAGCCTCAGGCGCTGCCAGAGTTCGTCGCGGTCCATGTCGGGAAGGTAGCGCGTATAGGCCTCGACCAGCTTGTCGGTGACATAGCGATGCGATTCGAGCCGGACATGGATCAGCCGCGGTGACGCATGGAGCGCGCGCAATATCCACACAGCGCCGGGTTCCGACTGGGTGACCCGCGCCGTTTCGCGGAGCAGTTCCTCGATCCCGTCGCGCAGCGCATCGAGGCCCTGGTCGGCATGCCGCGCGATCCAGTCCTCGAGCGCAACGTTCTGCCGCGCCATCAACCGCCGGCCGAGCGCCTCCAGCACCGCATATTTATCCTCGAAATAGCGGTAGAGCGCTGGCGGCGTGACGCCGGCGCGGGCGCAGATCATGTTGGTGGAGATGCGATCGACACCCACCTCGGCAAGCAGCGCGCCGGCGACGTCGAGCAGCAATTCATATGTCTGCTGCGCGCGCCCCTGCTTGGGGTGGCTGCGCCCGGGTGCTGCCGACGCGGCGGTCACTATCTGGTCTCCTCACGATCGACGCGGTGTGCCGGCGCCGAGCAGCACCGCAACCCCTATGACGGCGCAGCCTGTACCGAACCACAGCACCGGCGTCACGTCGTTCCCGCCGACCAGCATGCTCGCAAACAGCGGGCCAAGGCTCGATCCGGTCAGTTGCGCCCCGCCGATCAGCAACGCCGTCCGCCGGCTCGGGTCGGCAGCGATCACGACGGGAATCTGAAACGGCAGGGCGAACAGCCAGAGAAAGCCGAAAACCGCCGTCGCCGCGACGAAGACAACGGGCGACGGCGGCGCCGCCATGATCGCCAGGAGCGCCAGATTGACGAGGCCGATCAGGATGATCGTCCCACGCGCCGGCAAGCGGCCCGCGAGCAAGGTCGCCGCCCCGGCGCCGAGCACCTGCATCGCCAGCGACAGCGGTGCGATCATATGGATCAGGGCCGACGGGATACCGCGATCGAGCGCGAGCGGCTCGACATAGACCCACACCGACACGATGAAGGCGAGGTAGAGCACCACCCCCGCCAGCGCGACGATCCCCCTTGTCGGCAACGGACCGGAAGGCTCGTCATGCGCTTCGACCGGCGCGAAATGCCTGGGGATGAACGGCACGGCGAGCAATCCGGCCAGCGTGACGATGCCAAGCCACATGAACCCCGGCCCCGCGCCAGCTTCGATGACATAGAGCCCGAACACGCTGGCCAGCCCGAACTGGGCAAGCGTCTGCATGGCAAGGTAGAAGCCCGACCATCGCTCCGGTGCGCGGGTGCGGATGATGAAGCCGATCGCGATCCAGATCAGCACCCCCTCGCCGATCCCCGCGCCGATCCGCGCCGCGAAGATCGCCCCGGTGCCGAGCATCGGCGTCAGCAGGTCGAAGCCGCCGGTCGCAACCAGCGCGATCACGGCGATCGGGCGCAGGCGCGTTATAGGCAGAGCGAAGCCAGCCCCGCCCGCGGCGATTCCCATCGCCAGCAGTTCCACCGTCGCCAGCATGCCGAGCGCGTTGGACGTCAGCCGCCCCTCAAGCGCCAGCGCGCCAAGCAGTTGCGGCTGGAGACCCGGTATGAGCACACCGATCACGCCGACGATCAGGATCGCAGCGACGTGATCGGCCCGGAAGGTCACCGGGCGCGGCCTCGGGCGCTGACCGGCCACATCGCGACAAGCGTGTCGCCCTTCACGACATGGTAGAAATCATAGAGGTTCACCGTCGGGTCGCAATGCGGCACCGTCAGGCTGACCGGGTCGCCCGGTCCGAGGCGCAGCCCGATATCCGGCGCGATCAGGGCGGCATGTTCGTCGCCCATGAACATGAACATCGTGTCGGGCGCAGCGCCGCGCTGAACCTGCGCCACGCCACCATCGGTGGACAGCGACTTGAACCCGGCGTCGATCGTGACCAGCGCCGAATGGTTGGCGCTCGCCACCCGTGCATCGACCGCGAGAGACGTCTCGAACGGCGATGCCGGCCCGTCGGCCAGGTCGCAATCGAGATACTGCTTGTCCATGAACACATAGGAACCGGCCTGCAACTCGGTGAAGACCCCAAGCTCAAGATCGATATGATGCGTTCCCGTACCCGAGCCGGTGACGATCTCCGGCTGGTACCCCTTGTCGGTCAGCGCGGCGATGACCGAGCGCAGATAGTCGGTGCGCTCGATAATGGCGGCGCGGCGGGCGGCGTAATTCTCGATATGCTGCTGCAGCCCGCAATAATATTGGACGCCCCGGAGGGTGATGCTGGCCACACCCGCGATCGCCTCCGCCAGCGCCACCGCATCTTCCGGCGAGGCGACGCCGGTACGACGGATGCCGGGATCGATGTCGATCACGACATCGAGCATCGCGCCCTCGGCCGCGAGCGCCGCCTGGAGCCGTGCAACCATCCGTGGGTTGTCGATCGCGGCGATCAGGCCGGGGGACCGCTTCGCCAGCGTGGCCAGCCGCGCGACCGCCGCCGGCGCGGTGACCGGCGAAGTGATCAGCAGGCCGGCGATGCCGCCGTCAGCCAGCACTTCCGCCTCGCCGATCTTCGCGCAGCACAGGCCGACCGCGCCCGCCTCGATCTGGCGCCTGGCGATATCGACGCTCTTGTGAGTCTTGGCATGGGGTCGGAGCGCCACGCCGCGCTCCGCGGCACGCGCGGCCATATAGGCGATGTTGCGGTCGAGGGCCTCGATATCGAGCACAAGCACCGGCGTGTTGAGCGCGGCGCGGGAGCCCTGCTGCCCGATCAGATGTTCGTGAAGCGTTCGATCGTCCATCAGGAAAACAGCGCCTCCAAATGCGCGTTGAGGAACTTGCCCTGCGGGTCGGCAGCACGGCGCACCGTGCGATACCGTTCCGCCATTGGGTAAAGGCTGTCGACATCGTCCCGCGAGAGCGTGTGCCGCTTGGCCCAGTGCGGCCTGCCGCCATGCGCGCGGAAGATCTCCTCGGCATCGGCGAACAGATCGCGCCACGGCATCGCCGCATATTGATGCATCGAAATCGCCGCGACGGGGCCCCGATTCATCGGGCTCATCCAGATATCGTCCCCGGCAACCACGCGATATTCGAACGGGAAGGACACCGGCAACCGCCGACGCCGGATCCAGGCGACCACTTCGTCGAGCGCCTCCATCCCCGTCGCGCGGGGCATCTCATATTCCATTTCCTCGAACCGGATCGTCCGGTCCGACGGGAAGATGGTGTGGGCGGGTCCACGGCGACGGCCGTCAAAGCCGGTCTTCATCATCAGCCGCTGGAGAACCGGCACCAGCGGCGGCGCGAACGCACCGATCTTGAGCAGCCGTCGAAACGCGGTTTCCTCCATGTCGGTGGTGGAGGGCGGTGGATCGCACGGATCGGTCATCTCGAGCGTCTTGAGGATCACGTCGTCGGCATGGGGGAAGAACCAGAATTCGACATGGCGATGCCGTTCGACAAGCGAGTCATAGCTTTCGCGCACCTCAGCCCAGCTTTTCTTCTCGATCCTCTCGGTCAGATGAAAAGCGGGGATCACCTCGACCTCGATCTCGGTGGCGATCCCGAACAGGCCGAGCGATAGGCGCTGCGCCTGGAACAGATCGGGATTGGTGGTGGCGTCGCACCATGTCGCCGCGCCGTCGGGCCCGATCAGCCGGAAACCACGCGCAAAGGTGGCGAGATTACCGAGATCGCGACCGGTGCCATGAGTGCCCGTCGCCATCGCTCCGGCGAGCGACTGCGGATTCACGTCGCCCTGGTTGGCCAGCGCAAGGCCTTCCTCCCACAAGGCAGCCGTCAGCCGTTTCAGGCTCCAGCCGGCCGGCGCCCGCGCCGTCCTCCGGTCGGGCGCGACGGTGAGGGTCGCGGCCATGTCCTCCAGGCAGACGATCAGTTCGTCCGACTGGCAGAGCGGCATGAAGGAATGGCCGGCCCCGGTCGCGCGTACCTTCGCCGCCGCCCGTACCGCCGCCGCCAGCTCGTCCTCGGTCTTCGGGCGCAGCACCGGGGCCGATGCCACCACGCTGCCCGACCAGTTGGTCCAGCTCATCGCGCCCCCGCTTCGGCCGGCCCGTCATCCTCGGTGCAGGCGCCTTTCAGCCCGGTGATATAGCGAACGATCAGGTCCACGCCCTCCTTGTGCTCCAGGTCGCGGCCCAGCTCAGGCATCATCACGCCGGGATCGATGCTGGCCAGACGGTAGGGCAGGATCGAGGTCTCGGGGTGGCCGGGCACGACGTCGAAGGGCCGGTCGCCCGTCCCGCGACCGGCGGCGACCGGCGGCTTGCACATGCCGAGCAGGCGCGGGTCCTGCGTCTTCGCGTCGAGCCACAGGCCGGAGGTGCGGGCCGCGCCCACCGCATTATGGCAATGGCTGCAATTGATATCGAGATACGCGCGCGCTTGCGCCACCGGGCCGGCGCCCTTGTCCTGCCAGTCGGCGTTGCGCGGCACATCCTTGTCAGGAACACCCGTCAGATATCCCATCGCCACCAGCCGCCGAAGCTGGTTGATCTCGCCACCTTCGCCCGGGAAAGCGCGATTGAGGTGACGCGCCTTCAGTCCGATCGGCTCGATCGCGCGAGTCCGATAGTCCTGGGCGTGGCAGCCGGCGCACTGGTTCTGGTTGGGCACGCTATAGTCGAACCGGGTCCGGCTCGCGCCGTCGACAAAGGTCAGCGGAACATCGGCACCGGTCCGTTCAAGCGTCGCATCGGTGCCGTCCGCATTCCATACATAGGGCAATGCCACCCAGCCGCCAGCGCGCCGCACCAGCAGGCGAGTCTCGATCAGTCGCACATGCGCAAGGTCCAGGCCGTCGACGCCCGACTGGTAGCTGGCCGGCGTCATCTTCAGCACCTCGCCGCTGGTCTGCGGCTTCCCGGCACCGGCCGGCGTCGTGTAGTAGAAGGTCTTGGTGACGATCGTCCCGACCGGAAAGTCGAACGCCCCGTCCGGACGATAAGTGGCATGAACGCCCTTCGGCATCCACACCGTCCGCCATTTCTGCGCATAGTCGCTGAACAGCGGTGTCTGCAGCTCATAGGTCACCATGCCGGGGTGCGGCGTGATCCGTCCCCCGGACACGGTGAACAGCCCCCAGCCCGACAACGTCGCCGGATTGTCCTCTGCGTGGAAGGTGACGGTCGCCGGAACGCGGGCGCACGACGCCGTCAGCAGGGCCGCGGCCAGCGCGACCGCGAGATGCCACCTCATGACGCTTTGCTCATGATGCCTTGCCGCTGTCCTTCGTCATCTTCTCAGGCAGCACGATCTCCGGCAGACGCGTCGCTGGCGCGCAGTCGACGCTCGTATCGATCCTGGCCTTGGCGAACTTGCCCGGCCCGTCGACGTTCAGCATCTTCGCCGCGCCGTTCTGAACGCAGATGCCGGGGTTCTTCAGCTTGGGATTGACGAACCCGTCCCACAGCACGTCGGGCAGCCGCCCGCCGGCCAGCGCCTTCATCGGGGCGAAGCGGCCGCCCGGATCGTCACCGCCGCCGGAGAAGCGGTTACCCGTGACGTAGATATTCTCGGGATAAGGATCATAGGCGGCGGCGATCCCCTTCTTGGTATCGAAGCCGGTCGAATAATAGCTGGAGATGATGACGTTGGCGGTCTTGTTGTCCTTCACGTCATTGTCGAAGATCTCGACCTCGTCGTTCGAATTGACGATCACGCCCGATCCCGCCGGCACCGAGCTGACCGCGCTGCCCTTCGCGCCGAAATTGGCATGGTTGTTGGCGACTACCTGGTTCTTGTACACGCGTGTCTTGCTGCCCGGCACCGGCAGGTTCGGCATGTTGAATACCAGGATGCCGCCCGTATTGCCCGTCGCGGTGTTGCCATAGACATCGGCATGGCTCGAATTCTCGATCTCGATACCGGCGACATTGTCTTCCGCACGGTTATTGCGCACGATGATGTTACTCGACTGGCCGACATAGATGCCGGCATCGGATGCGCCCTTCACCACCGATCCCTCGATCAGCACGTTGGTCACCTGCACGGGATACAGGCCATAGGCACCGTTCGAGGTCTTGCCCCCGCCAGTCCATTCGGCGCGGACGCGTCGGATCACGGTGTTCTTCACCCCGTTCACCTTCAGCGCGTCGCCCTTCGTATCCTCGAACGCCAGATCCCGGATGGTGAAATCGTCACCGGTCACCAGCATGCCCTCGGCGCCCGACGTCTGCTTCGCGAAGGACAGGATCGTCTTGTCCATGCCGGCGCCCTTCACCGTCACGCCGTTGGCGGTCAGGCTCAGGCTGCGGCTCAGCGCATATTTGCCCGCCGGGATGTCGACCACGTCGCCCGGCTTCGCATCGAGCAACTTCTGCTGCAGGTTCTTCTCGAAATCGGGGTCGATGACGAAACCCTGCGCATCGGTCTTCGGACCTCCGCTGCATCCGCCCGCGAGCGCCAGCACGGCGACACAGCCCAGAAGCGCTATCCTGTTCCTCATGCCACTCTCTCCTTGATTATGCCCTAGAAACGGAAGCCGATTTCGGCCCCGTAGAAACCGGGCCGTTCGGCACGGACATAGGGGGTGTTGAAGATGTCGTTCGTGATCGTGTTCAACGTCTGGTAGTAGCGTTTGTTGAGCAGGTTCTCGGCATAGAGCGCAACCGTCAGATGGTTGTCCGGCGAGCGCCAGCCGATCCTGGCATTGATGATGTTGCGGGGCGAGCGAAGCGCACCGAGTTTCGACCAGTCGACGAACGGGGCAATCGATGCGTCGATCGCGCGCTGGGCGTCGTTCAGCCGCTGGCGCGAGGTATAGCTGTAGCTGGCATCGGCGAAGATCGACCCGTGCCCGATATCATGATCGTAGTGACCGCTCAGCACCCCGCGGAAGGTCGGCTCACCGGTCGGCTGGCCGGATATGTCGACGCCCTGTTCGACCCGCTTGACCCATGTCGAGTTGATCGCACCGGCGGTGACGCCGATCGTGAAATCGCGCGAGATGACGAATTTCGTCTCGAGATCGACGCCATAAGCCTGGGAATCGCCCGATCGGGTCTGGTATTGCGGCAGGCAGACAGTGCCCGCGGGCGGCGGCGTCATCGCGCAATCCGGATTGGTGCTTGGCTCCAGGCTGATCGACTGGCGGTTCTTGTACTTGAAATAATAGCCGGAAAGGTTGAATCGCACCCGACGGTCGAACAGTTCTGTCTTGAAGCCGCCCTCGAAATTCCACACCTTTTCGGGCGCGAAGAACGAGTTGATTTCGGTCGAATTGAACCCGCCCGCCTTGTAGCCACGTGATGCGGAAGCATAGAGATGCTGGTCGTCGTTCAGGTCGTACTGGATCACGAAGCGCGGGCTGACATCGCTGAAGGTCGCCCGGCGGGTGAAGGGAATTCCCTCCAGCGGGCCTTCGTCGAACACGAGGCCATTGGGGCCGATGACGGTGCGATAGAAATCTGCGACGCTGATCGGCACGTCCGGAAAGGCAGGAGCACCGATGATCGCGTTGTAGAGCGACCCAGGCGCCATGATCGTCTCGAGCCCGGGGGCCGTGAATCCGCCATTGCTCCAGGTGAATTTCTTCAGGTCGTGGGTATAGCGGATACCCGCGGTCAGGCTCAGGCGGTCAGTCACCTTGTAGGTCGCGTCGCCAAACGCCGCGTAGGAATCGTTCGCCGCCCGGTTGTTCATGTCTTCGTGATATTGCTGGCCGAATACCGGCAAGCCGGCGGCGTCGAGCGCAGTGAAGATCGGAAAGCCGACCGCCGCGCCCAGAATGCGATCCACCGAATCCGTCAGCAACGTCACCGCGCTGGTCTGCCGCCCGCGTTCGTGAAAATAGCTCACCCCGGCGATCGCGCTCAGCCGGTCATTGTCGAAGCCGACGCGGAATTCCTGGTACAGGCTGCTGTTCTTCTCGATATTCTCCGTGTCGAAATAGCGCGTCGGATCAGCGGTGCCGTCCTCGTCCTCGCGATTGTGCGTTTCGAAATGCTTGAACGAGCTGATGCTGGTGAAGGTCAGCGGGCCGGTGTGATGCGTGGCGGTGAACGACACGGCATGCAGGATTCGTGTTTCCTTGTCGCCGATCACGTCGTTCGCATGAGGGCCGGCGGGATCGGTGCTCAGCGCATATTTGCTGATCCCGATCGCGAACGGCCCGTCCTTGTTCGTATCGTCATGGTCATAGGCAAGCACGAAATCAGTGTCGCTGGTCGGCGCCCAGCGCAGCGCGGCCCGGCCCGACTTGTTGTTCTCGCCTTCGCGCTTCTCCCCGGTGATCGCGTCGGTCAGATAGCCTTGGCGATAGTTGGAGACGCCGTTCAGGCGCAGATAGAGCGTGTCGGTCAGCGGGATGTTCACCGTCACGTCGGCGCGGACCTTGCGGTAGTTGCCGACCTGGATCGTGCCGATGAGCTCCCGCTTGTCGCTTGGCTTGTTGCTGATGATCGAGATCGCGCCGGCCGAAGTGTTGCGGCCGAACAGGGTACCCTGCGGCCCCTTAAGGACCTCGACCCGCTGGATGTCGTTGAAGAAGATCAGCGACGATCCCGACCGCCCGGAATAGATGCCGTCGACGAAGATGCCGACCGATGGCTCTGTCCCGATCCCGAAATCGTCGGTCTGCACGCCGCGAATGGTGAAGGACGGTTGCGTGACCGACGTGTCGTTGATCGTCAGGCCCGGCACGAACTTGTCGAGATCTCCGATCGTCTCCGCGCTCAGCGAGGAGATCGCGTCGGCATTGAAGGCGCTCACGCTGATCGGCACCGACTGGAGCGACTGTTCGCGGCGCTGCGCGGTGACGACGATGTCCTGCAACCTGCCCGTATCGCCTTCGGCGTCCGCCTGGGCCTTGGCGGTCGCCGTCGTCGGGCCGCCCGCCACCTGCGCCACGGCCGGATTCGCCCATATCGCGGCCACGCCGGCCAGCAACGCTGTTCTGCACCCTCTCGTCATCACTCAACTCCCCAGCTGCGATAACGACTCGAAGGCTATCGCGATTGGGTAGCGAACGCTATCGAAATTATTGCGCAGCAATTTGGGCCGTCGAGCGGTCCGGAAAAGGCTGGAAAACGCGCTCCCGGCCTATCGCCCGATCATCGTTTCGAGCCGCTGGTATCCCGCTTCCATGCCATGCTCCATGCCGCTGGCGAGCATCGCCGCCCGCGTTTCCGCATCGGGCACCGTCATCCGCATCGTCATCAGCGTGCCGCTGCCATCGGGCGTGAAGACCGTCTCGACATGATTGTCCGGGGTGGGATCGGGCAGGTACATACGCTCGACATGGACGATCCGGCTGAACGGCTGGAGCTCGATGAACTCGCCGGTCAGATGGAAACCGCCCCCGGCACCGTCGGACCATTCGTACCGAATCTCCCCGCCCGGGCGCGCATCGTTAATGCACACCGGCATCGTCCAGCCCTCGGGGCCGAGCATCCATTGCTTGATCAGCTCTGGTTCGACATGCGCGCGATAGACCGCCTCGGGCGGCGCCGCGAACCGCCGTGTGACAAGGACATGGGTGTCGCCTTCAGTGGTGAGCGTCATTGCGGTCATGAGACATTCTTTCCTTCCTTGGGGTTCATTGCGGCAAGGACGGCGTCCAGCCGGTCGTAATTGGTTTCGAGCGCTTTCCTGAGTTGCGCGAGCCACTGGTCGATCTCGGAAATCGCGGCGGGTGCCAGCCGGCAGGGGCGCCTTGCACCATCGATCCGCCGCGTGATCAGTCCCGCCGATTCAAGCACCTTGAGGTGCCGCGAAAAGGCGGGCTGGGAGATGGCGAACGGTTGCGCCAGCTCCATCGGCGTCGCCTCGCCCAGTGCGAGGCGGGCAAGCACGGCGCGCCTGGTAGGATCGGACAAGGCGGCAAAAGTGGTATCGAGACGAGTCATATCGAATCCATGTTATATAACAACTTTGCTATATAGCGGACGCGACCTTGTCAATGCCATCCGCCCCGCGCTCGCGGCGAAGAAAATAGACTTGCTGCTGCTGTCCGGAGCCCGGGAAATCGGGTCCGCTATTCACCATCATCTTCCCGGATGTGACGCCGTCGGCACGACCGGCGCTTCCTAAACGGGCTCGGCGATCAACGGTACCGTTCGCAAGCGTCGCCGCACATAACGCCCACCGAACGGCGCGGCGGCACCTGCCGGATCAGAGCTTCGCCCCGCCCATCTTCCACGTCATCTGCACATAATAGCTGCGCCCGACACCGTCGAACCACGAAACGTCGTAATAAGGATAGGACGAATAGGTCCGGTCCTTGATCGGGTTCTGATCGAACAGATTGTTGACCGTGCCGGAAACGCGCAGGTGATCGTTGATGTTATACTGCAACGACAGGTTGAACAGATAACTCGGCTTGATATAGCCGTCCTGGTCATAATTGGGCAGCTTGCCGAGCCGCTGACCGGTCACCGTCGCGGTGAGCCCGTCCAGACTCCAGCTGATGCTTGCCGTGCCCTTGTCGCGCGGAATGTCGTAGCCGCTGTCGAACGCCAGCTTGTCGATCGTCGGATCGCCCGGATACTGTTTGACCGTGTGGCTGAACACATAGGTGTACCCAACCGACACCGACACCGTGCCCAACTTCTGGTCCTGGAGGGGGACCCGGAGATGCGCGGCGATATCGATACCGTCCGTCGTTTCCTCGGCGACGTTGATCGGGTTGATCAGGACGCTCTGGATCTGTCCGTCGAGGGCGCCGCCGACATAGCGCTGAACGCGCGACAGCGCATCGACGCAGGTCGGCGAGCCGCCATTGACCGGGGAGCCCGAATTCGTCTTGCCCAGGCGGCAATCCGCCTCATCGCGCAACAGGCTGTCGATATTCATGTCGAGCACCTGGTTCTTCATCTTCACCCGGAAATAATCGGCCGAGATGTCGAAGCCACGCCAGGGCTGGAACACCGCGCCGGCGTTGATCGAGGTCGAGGTCTCGGGCTGAAGCCGGCGATTGCCGTTCTTGCGGGTGATGAAGTTCGAATCGACGTAATCGCAATCGCCGATATCCTTCGGCGCACCGGGCTGTCGGCAGAGATAATAATCGGTGCCGCTCGAGTGCACATTGCCTGGACCCCGGAACACATAATGCAGGTCGGGCGCGCGGAAGCCGGTGCCATAGGCGCCGCGCAACAACAGACTCTTCATCGGGCGCAACTCGGCGCCGAGATTATAGGTGAACTTGCCGATGCTGCCGCCGCCGAAACCATAATGGTCGTAGCGTGCCGCCCCATCGATCTCGAGGATCGATAGGACCGGCACGCGAAGCTCGCCCCCCACGCCCCAATGCCGACGCGTACCCTTGCCGTCGGAATCGATCAGGCCGACATAATATTGCGAGAGAGCGCGCGGGTCGGGCCGGAGATTATAGCCCTGGTTGCCGATCTCCGCGACCGCGGCAAAGCCGACCGGGCCGGCCGGCAGGCGGAACAATTCAGTCGTGTTGATCGTCGCCGAGACATTGTTGACCCAGGATTTGGGCCGGTAAATCGAATCCGCCGTGATCGAGCGATATTCGGCCGGAGTCAGCGGCGTGTAGAGCCGCGTCGGATTGGCGTCGAAGCGCGCATAGCCCGTGTCGGGATCAGTGCCGAGCTGAGGCCCGAGAAAGAAGGCATTGGCCTTGTCGATGACGACCTGCGGAAAGGCGATCGTCGAACGGTATTCGGCATGGTTGAGGGTGAATTCGTACGACCATTGGTTACCGGTGCCGAACTTGCCCTTGATACCCGGCGTGATGTTGAAGGTGGTCGAGTTGTTGCGCGTCATGCCCGCCTCGAACCCGCCCATCTCCTCGGGCGTGAACTGGCGTGTCCAGTTATCGAGTTGCGCCCCGCTGTCGGTCTGGTTCGGGGTAAGATAACGGGGATTGAAGAAGGTCCCCTCCTCATTGCCGTCCGGGGCGACATAGAACCAGTCGAGCACGTCACGGAACAATTTGAGCTTCGAATAGCTTGCCTGGAAATCGACGAACAGTTCGGCGCGATCGCTGATGTCATAGCCTATCGATCCGAAGCCGCTGACCGACTTGCGTTCCGAGATCATCGTCCCATAGGCGACTGATGCGTTGCTCCCGCAGAAATGGCCAGGGCCGCTGATCGTGTCGTATCGTGGCCGCGCGGCATAATAGGTCGTGCCGCGATTCAGGCCCGACAGTGCGTCGCAGGTCGCCTTGCCCGGATCGATATATCCGGAATATTCGTCGGTCCGCAGGAAGGTACGCCGAGCGAGCGGGACAGCGGTCGCGGGGTTGTCCGCAGTCGAATCCTGCAGCTTGCGCTGATATTGCCAGAGCGGACGCTGGACGAGCCCCTCGATGCCGACGACACCGTGGAACGCGCCGGTGTCCCACCCGGTCGTGCCGGTGAGCCGGAACGAGGATCCGCCGCCCTGCTCGGTCCCGCCATAGCGGAAATCGAACCGGGTACCGTCAGGCTTCGACTTGAGCTGGAAATTGACCACGCCCGAAATCGCATCCGAGCCGTAGATGGCCGAGGCGCTGCCGCTCAGCACTTCGATCCGGTCGATCAGGCCGACCGGAATGTTGGAGATATCGGTGAAGTTGCTGTTGCCACCCAGGGGCAGCGGGAAATCGGCGATGCGTCGCCCGTTGACCAGCACCAGCGTATGGTTGGGGCCAAGCCCGCGCAGATCCACCTGCTGCGCCCCGGGGGTGAAGTCTGCGCCGGAAAAGCTCTGCTGGCTCTGAGTCTCGCCGCCATTCTGGGTGATGGCGCGAAGTACGTCCGGCACGCTCTGATAGCCGTTGCGCAGGATGTCGTCGGCGGTGATCGTCGTCACCGGGGCCGGTCCCTCGCCCTGGATTCGCGGGATGCGCGAGCCAAGCACGATGATATCGCCCGACTCGGTTTTCGCCTCGTCCTGCGGCAGTTGCGGATCGGCGACCTGCGCCTGCGCCGCGCTCGCCAGCGCGCCGAAGCTGCTGCCCGCAAGCGCGAGCGCGATGATCCCGGTGATGCGCATCATTTTCCCCCTGATTGCTGCCCCGCGACATATTGACACTGCACGACAACAAAATGGAATATGAAAAATGCGGATAGACGGCATTCGTCGCGCATTTTGTTAGGCGATCCGGTTGGATTCGCCCTTGGGGAGGGACAATGCACACTCTGCGCAGGTCAATTGCCGCACTGCTGCTCGCGCTGATGGCGCCCGCGGTGCATGCCGGGACACCCGCCGGCTACACCTATCACAGCATCGGCGACGTCGCCGCGAAGACTCCGGGCCGGACGACCGCCGGGCTCATGTTGATGGGCGGCGGTGGCTGGCCGCATGATGCATGGCGCTGGTTCCTTGCCAGGGCCGGGAACGGCCATATCGTCGTGCTACGCGCCTCCGGCGGCGCCGAGGCAGGCGAGGAGATCTACAAGGATATCGGTGGCGCCGCTTCGGTCGAGACTCTGGTGTTCGACGATCGCAAGGCGTCGGCCGATCCGAAAGTACTGGCGATCCTTGCCCATGCTGACGGCATCTTCATCGCCGGTGGCGACCAGGCCAATTATGTACGCTACTGGAAGGACAGCCCAGTCGCCAAGGCGCTCGACGCGCATGTCGCGCGGGGACGGCCGATCGGGGGCACCAGCGCTGGCCTCGCGATTCTGGGTGGCATCGCCTATGGCGCGATGGACGGCGGCAGCGTCGATTCGATCACCGCGCTCGGCGACCCGATGGGACCGGCGGTAACGATGGTCCACGGCTTCCTGCACATGCCGTTCCTCGCGCATGTCGTGACCGACACGCATTTCAACGCACGCGACCGGCTCGGCCGGCTGATCGCGTTCGTGGCGCAGGCGCGCGCAAGCGGCGACCCGAAAGCGATCGGGATCGGTGTCGACGAGAAGGCCGCCTTGTGCGTCGAGGCCGATGGTACCGCGACGCTCCACACCCTTGATGGCGGCCATGCCTGGCTGGTCGAGCCGCAGGGAACCCCAGGCGCGACGGCGGGCAAGCCCCTCGACTGGGCGGCGGTGAAGGTGACCGGTATCGGCACCGACGGCGCCCTCGATCTGAGGACTCTCAAAGTGACCAGTCCGGCGTTCGGCGGCACCGCGAGCGTGCGGGCCGGTCAGCTCACCGGGGCGCCCTTTCCGCCCAACGCCGCCTGGTCGCTACTCATCCATGGCGGCGCGGGCGTGGTCTCGCGCGGAGATCTGACACCGGAGCAGGACAAGGCCTATCGCCAGGGACTGTCCGAAGCGCTCGCCGCCGGATCGGCGGTACTGCGTCGGGGCGGATCGAGCATCGACGCGGTCGAAGCAGCACTTCGACCGCTCGAGGACAATCCGCTGTTCAATGCCGGTCGCGGCGCCGTGTTCGATGCCGAAGGCAAGAACCAGCTCGATGCCGCTATCATGGACGGCGCGACGCTCAGGGCCGGCGCCGTCGCGGGCGTCAGCGCGACGAAGAATCCGGTCACGCTCGCCCGCGCGGTGATGGAGCGCTCGCGCCACGTGCTGCTGACCGGGCCGGGCGCCGACCAGTTCGCGCGCGAACAGGGCGTCGAGCAGGTCGATCCAGGCTGGTTCCGCACCGAGAAGCGCTGGCAGGAATATCTCGCCTGGAAACGCGACGAGCACGCGGCGCTCGATCCCACCCATCGCTTCGGCACTGTCGGCGCGGTCGCGCTCGACATGCGCGGGCATGTCGCGGCGGCGACCTCGACCGGCGGACTGACCGGCAAGCGCTGGGGCCGGATCGGCGATTCACCGATCATCGGTGCTGGCACCTATGCCGCCGACCGGACCTGCGCC
This sequence comes from Sphingomonas sp. QA11, assembly GCF_028473665.1. Lineage (GTDB taxonomy): Bacteria > Pseudomonadota > Alphaproteobacteria > Sphingomonadales > Sphingomonadaceae > Sphingomonas > Sphingomonas phytovorans. Next base: position 3,631,226 of record NZ_CP098774.1, read on the forward strand.
GTATCGGCGACCGGCACCGGCGAATATTTCATCCGCGAAAGCGCCGCGCGCCAGGTCTGCGACCGTATCGCGTGGAAGGGCCAGACCGTGCGGGACGCCGCCAATGATACGATTGAGGCGATCGGCGATATCGGCGGCGATGGCGGGCTGATCGCGATCGACGGCAAGGGCCATGCGGCGTTCGCGATGAACACCGAGGGCATGTATCGCGGGCTCGCCACCAGCACCGCGCCGGCCCGCACCGCCATCTATGCCGACGAGCCGATCCCGTGAGCGACCGGCTGGGCCAGGACAGCTTCGACCTTCAATTGCTGGCGATGCTGCGCGAGGATTCGCGCCGCCCCGTATCCGATCTCGCCACCGCGCTCGGCGTGTCGCGCGCGGGCGTCTATGCCGGGATCGAACGGCTTGAGCGCACCGGGACGATCACCGGCTACACGGTGCGGCTCGGCACGGATTACGACATGCGGATGATCCGCGCGCATGTGATGATCAAGGTCTTCCCCAAGGTTATTCACCAGACCCAGGAAGAGCTCGCCGCGATATCCGAGGTCACCAGCCTGTTCGCGATCAGCGGCCAGCATGATCTCATCGCGATCGTCGAGGCGCCGCATGTCAACCGGCTCAACGACCTGATCGATACGATCGGCATGCTCGAAGGCGTCGAGAAGACGACCTCGTCGATCATCCTCGCGACCAGGTTGCAGCGCTGAGCGCCGGAATTTCCCGAAAATAGAGACTCTGGGCGAACGATAGTGGTTTGGATTTAACGCCCGGTGCTCTAACGGCGCCACCGTTACCGCACCGTTCATGAAAAGCGGTTCACAATTCTCCTTCCGCTCCCGATGCGGCGCGCCGCACCGAGGTACAAAATATAGTGAGAATTGAGCGGGCGTCGGGACTGGGTTATTCCGGACTGGGTTATATCGCATCGATAGACGGCCTGCGCACGCTCGCTGTTCTGTCAGTGGTCCTGTTCCACCTCTGGCCGGCAGCGTTGCCGGGCGGATTCATCGGCGTCGATATATTCTTCGTCATTTCCGGCTTTGTCGTCACCGGTTCGCTCCAGGGACGGCGTTTCGCCAGCCTGGGCGCCCTGAGCGCGCATTTCTATGCGCGACGGCTGGTGCGGATCATGCCGGCGCTGATCCTGATGTTGCTGATGACCATTGTCGCGGCGACGCTGTTCGTGCCCCGAAGCTGGCTCAGCGACAGCATTCCGCAAGCCGCCCGCTTCGCCTTTTTCGGCCTCAGCAACATCGTTCTGGCGATCGATACCGACAGCTATTTCGGGCCGCAGGCAAGCTTCAATCCCTTCACGCACACCTGGTCGCTGGGCGTGGAGGAGCAATTCTATCTTCTCTTTCCCTTCCTCCTGTACTGGCATCAGCGGCTCGAGGGCGCTCGCATGCCGACACGCAGCGTGGTGCGATTGATCGCACTGCTGTGCGTGGGATCGCTGGCGATCCATGGCCTGCTTGCGGTGCTCGCGCCCAAATTCGGCTTCTACCTGATCGTCAGCCGCTTCTGGGAGCTTGGCGCAGGCATGTTGCTGTGCCTGACGCTCGACGACTGGCGTGCCGCGCCTCGCGCGCGGCACCCGGCAACGGGCGCGGTGGGACTGGCAATGATAGTCACGGGGCTGGCGCTGCCGTTCGACATCGGGCTGGCGCGCAACCTGTTGGCGGTGGTGGGCACCGTCGCGCTGCTCGCTCACGTCGTCGGCCGCGATGACGCCCCGCTTGGGCGACTGTTCGCCAGCGGTCCGATGGTGGCGATCGGCAAGCGCTCCTATGCCCTCTATCTGTGGCACTGGCCGGTGTTCGTGCTGTTCCGCTGGACCACCGGGCTGCACACCCCGCCCCTTGCCCTCACGGCCCTGGCCATCAGCGTGATGCTGGCCGCCATCTCTTACGCGCTGGTCGAGAACCCGCTCCACCGCAATGCGCGGATCGCGGCGCTGCCCCGCCGGCGCGTGCTGGTGGGCGCGGTCCTGGCGACTCTGCTCGCCGCCGGCGCGGGACAGGCGATGTTCGCCAATCACAGCCGGCTGACACTGAGCCGCACGGGCAATGTGCAGGACTGGTATGCCGACCAATGGCATGCGCTCGACCCGGCGCGCAGCCCGTGCCGCGTGAACGAGACACGTCGCCCCGTCGGCGGCGCGCTGGTGACCGTCTGGCAGGCTGAAGGATGTACCGGCACCCGCCGCACGATCCAAGTGCTGGGGGATTCGCACGCAACCGCCTATACACCGGCGCTGCGCCAACTGGTCGCCGAGACCGGCGCGACCGTGCAGCTCTGGGTCCGCGGGGGTTGTCCGGTGCTGCGCCTGATTGACCCATTGCCGCAGAGCGACCGTTGCAAGCGCTTTTATAGCGCGATGTTCGACGAAATGGCCCAGAATACGAAGCCTGGGGATACGATCTTCCTGCCCGGACTGCGCGTCGACCGGTTCGCCAACCAGTTCGACAATGACCGCGATACGAGGCTCAATGATCGCGCGGCCTCGCCGCTTGGCGTTGCCCACGCGCGACCGATCCTGGCACGTCTCGCGCGAAGCGGCGCGCGACTGGTGATCGAAGCGCCCAAGCCGATCTTCCCCAGCCCGCCCTTCCGCTGTGTGGACTGGTTCAATCACGACAATCCCAGCTGTGTGGGTGGCACCACCATCTCCCGCGCGCGCATCGAGCAACGCCGCGCGCCGATACTAGGGGCAATGCGCCAGCTCCAGGCAGCCGTGCCCCAGCTACTGTTATGGGACCCGCTTCCCCTGCTCTGCGCCACCGCAACCTGCGAAGCGGTGCCCGGCGGACGCCCGCTGTTCCTGGATGGCGACCATCTGAGCGGCCACGGCAATGACGTGCTCTATCCAGCGCTCAAACGCGTGCTGCTCGACTGACAGGAGAAACGCCCGCCCTTCTTCCGAATGGCCTGTCACGCAAGTTCAGCGCCTCGGTTACTCAAGAATCAGGGCGACGCGGGGGCGGCGGGCTGCGCCACCGACCACAAGACTTCCTCGCCCGGTTTCAGGCCCGAGAGGATCTCGGCACCGGTCGGAGAAACGAGGCCAAGTCGGACAGTCCTGGGAACCGGCTTGCCAGTCTTGCCGTCGCGGACCGTGACGGTCGCCGCGGGCGCCGCTCCCTGCACCGCTTCGGGGGGAACGACGATCGCGCTTGGATTGCTGTAGGCGATCACGATCACCATTGCCGTCATCCCGATCTTCACCCGCGCGGCCTGTTCAGGGGTCAGCGGGTCGAGGCGGGCAGTCGCGGTGAAGCTTGCCTTGCCGGTGCCACCCGCGGAATCCTTGCTTGCCTCGCCGGCGACGCTGGCGATCTGCCCGGCAAGGGAGATCTCGCCGAAACCTGGCCCCGTCACCGTCACCGGCATGCCGACCTTGATCCGGTTGATGTCGCCTTCGTCCAGACGGAAGGACACGCCCAGCCCCCCCGCCCGCGCGATCGTTCCGATCAGCTGTCCCTTGGTGACCCGGGATCCGACATGAAGCGCCTCGCTGCCCGCCCCATTGCCTTGCCCGGGCGGCGGCCGGACCACGATCCCGTCGTCCGGCGCGTGCAGGACGGCCCCGTCGAACTGCGCGGTCAGCTTGGCGAGACGGAGCTGCGCATTGGTCAGGTCGAGCTCTACCAGCCGCCGGTTCGGCCCCTGGCCCCGCCGCAGCGTCGTGCTCAGATCCTCCCGCGCCGCCTCCAGCGACGCCTTTTGCGATCGCTGCTGCTGGACCATGCCGTCATATTCGGATCGCGAGACAAGGCCCCGATCAAGCAACGTCTTGGTTTCCCGCAGCTTGTTCTCGGTATCGTCAAGCTGGAACATCGCTGTCTCGGCCGCGCGCCGGGCGCGGGAGACCTCGGGACCGCTCGTCCAGGACGCCATGTCGCCTGACGTCTGGGCCGCCTTCAGATAGGCGCTTTCCGCTTCGTTGCGGCTTTGCTCAAGCTCGGAAAGATCGAGTTCGACCAGCGTCTGACCCTGATTGACCAGATCGCCATAAGCGAAATTGATCGATTTGACGGTGCCGTCGAACGGCGCGGTGATGTCGATTCCATTACCGGGGCCGATCGTCCCCGTCACGTTGAGCGTCGACGTGAAGGGCTCGCGTTTCACCACCTGGCTCTTTTCGACGAGTGCCGCCGGTCCCGGCGCGGTGCCCGAGCCGGGGCCCCACCACCAGAGCGCCAGCACGCCGCACGCTATCGCCAGCGCCGCGGCGATCCGGCCGCGGCGCGTTTGCGGCACGATCCGCTTCAGTCGTTGAGATCGATCTTCCATGTATCGAGCGTACTTCCGATTTGCTGATCCAGAGAGGTCAACTGATTGAGATAATTGATCTTGGCTGACAGTTCCTGCGCGTCGGCGGCGCGCAGGTCGGCCTCGAACGAGAGCACCTCGAAATTGGAGGCGCGGCCGAAGTTGAGCTTCTCCCGCTGGATATCCAGCGCGCGCGCCGCCAGGTTCCGCGCCCGCCGCGCGGCCTCGAGCTGGAGCCAGCTTGCCTCGACGCTCTGCACTGCATCGCGGATCTGCGATTCGGCTGCCTGACTGGTGTCCTGATACGTGATTTCGGCCTGCCGCAGCGCGACTGTCGCGTTGATCTCCCCCTGGCGCGGAGCATAGTCGCCGCCGATAGGAATATTGAGCGTCAGCCCGACTCGTTTGTCGGTGTCGCCGTCCAGCGGCGATCGCAGCGCATCGCTGCCCCGGAAACGCGATACGCTGCCGGTCGCCGACAAATCCCAGAGCCGGTTATTCTTTGCCTCGCGCAACGATATCCGGCCCTGCTCCACCGCCAGCTCCGACGACAGCAGGTCCATCCGCGCTGACCGGCCGAGCTCAAGCGCCTTGTCGAGGTCGATCGCGACACGGCCTGTATCGATACTGTCACCCGCGACGATATTCGTACTCAGGTCGAGTGCCAGCAATTGAAGCAGGGCGAGCTGCGCCGACGTCCGCGTCTGCCCGGCCTGCAGAACGGCCACCTCCTGGTTCGCCACCCCGGATTCGGTCTGAACGATATCGGCCGCGGCCATGCGCCCGGCCGCGATCAGCGCACGGTTGGTTTCGAGCAGGTCCCGGGTGCGCTGCAGCGCCAGCTCGGCCAGGCGTACCTGCTCCTGCGCCTGGACCAGCCCACGATAGGCGAACACGATGCTGCTTACGGCGTTCGAGACGGTGTTCTTCAGGCCGAGCTGATTGATCCGCTCCTGCAGGCGAGCCCGCCTGATCGGCGCGAGGTTGATGTCGGGGCCGGCGCCGCGCAGCAAGGGCTGGCTCACCGAGAAGGTGCTGACCTCGCTGGCGAAATGCTGCCCGTCCTGGAAGCGGTCGTTCCGTGCCCAGGAAAAGCCGGCATTGGCTCCCGTCGGGAGGAGCACCCCCACTTGCGGCGTGACGTTCGACTGAGTGCTCGACACGCCGCCGCTCCACGCCCGAAAAACATCGGCGGCGACGCTGATGCGGGGTCGGAACCGGGTACCGGCGACGAACAGGTCGAATTTCTGCGCGATACGCGACAGATACGCTGACTTGATCGTGCGATTGTCGCGCAGGCCGAGCGCCACCGCCTCTGTCAGGCTGATCGCGACCGCCGCTCCCTTCGGCACCGGGCGCGATGGCGGCGGGGGAACCGGTGAGGCATAGGGTGAGGACAGGGGCTCAACGATTTGCGCGCGCGCCGGCATGGAACTACCCAAAGCGAGGACACTGCCGATCGCGATGGCGAGGGTGAGGAGGCGATTGACATGATGAAGACCGGCATGATGGCCGCCGCGGTTCCGATGCTGCTCGCCGGATGCGCCACACCGGTGGCGCTCAAGCGGCCGCTTGCCCAGCCGACGCTGACGCAGCCAGTCCCCCTGCCGGAGCTCAAACCCTATCAGGCGCCTATTCCGCACGTAGCGCCTCGATCGGATCGAGGCGGGACGCAGTGATGGCCGGGTAGATGCCGAAGGCCATGCCGACCAGGCCGGCCACCCCGGTACCCAGCGGCAGCACATAAAGCGCGACCGCGAAGCTCCAGCCCATCGCCTTGGCCATGAACCAGGACGCGCCGACGCCGAGCGCGACGCCGGCCAGCCCCCCCACCAGGGCAAGCGCCGCTGCCTCGACCAGGAACATGAGCTGCAGGTCGCGCGGCGTCGCGCCGATCGCCGCGCGGAGGCCGATCTCGCGCCGGCGCTCCATCACGCTCATCAGCATCACATTCATCACGCCGATTCCGCCGACCAGCAGCGAGACGCCGCCGATCGCCGCGAGCAGGCGGGTATAGACCCCCATCTGCGCCTTCATCGCCTTCACCAGCCCGCGCGCGTCGATCACGGTCAGTGTCGATGACGCATTGGCAAGACGCGCCTTCACCCGCTCGCCCATGGCGGCCGAATCGACGTCGGGCTTGAGCCGGATCAGCGCCGTATTGGGGTCACCGCCAAGCATGATGCGGCGGCTGCAGGCGAAGGGCACGAACACCGAATCATTATAGTCGGTCGGATTCATCGATTCATTCGGCACCGGCGCCAGGATGCCGATCACCGTATAGCCATAATCGCCGATCGCGATCTTCGCGCCCGGCAAGAGCCTGGCCCCCGGCGCCGACAATTTCGTCGCCGCCCCGTCCCCGACCATCGCCACCAGCCCGCAATCATCGGCCTCGCCAATCGGCCGTCCGGTACGGAGCGGCAGCTCGGTGAGTGTCGCGAAAGCGGGTGAGATCGCGATGGTCGCCACGTCCGCCGCCACACCTGCGGCCGTGACCTGGCCGCGGCTGATCGACAGGGGCACGGCGGTAAGGATGTCCGGCTCGTCGGCCGGAAGAGTATCGAGCAGGCGCCGGTCGAAACCCGCCGCACTGGCGCCGGTCTGCGCAGCGCGGATCTGCAACATATCGATCCCCATGCTCTTGAAGCTCTTGAGCGCTTCGAGCTGCGCCATATTTCCGATGCTCAGCATGGCGATGATCGATGCGGTGCCGACGGTGATGCCGAGCAAGGCAAGGATCGAGCGGATGCCCTGGCTGTACAGGTTGGCGAAGGCCTCGGCGAAGAGCTCGCCCGGCGGCGCGCCCGCTGGCATGGCGGCCGTGATCGTCATGCCGGCATCGGGACGGCCGCCGCCGGCGACAGCCTGTCGGAGACGATCCGGCCGTCGAGAAACTCGATCTGACGATCGCATTGAGCGGCCAGATCGCGATCATGAGTCACCATCAGGATCGTGACGTTGAGGCTGCGGTTCAGCTGCCGCAACAATTCCATCACCTCGATCGCCGTCACGCTGTCGAGGCTACCGGTCGGCTCGTCGGCGAGAATCAGGCTCGGCTCCCCGATCAACGCGCGGGCCAGTGCAACGCGCTGCCGCTGGCCGCCGGAAAGCTCGGTCGGGCGATGAAGGCTGCGGTCGGCCAGCCCGACGCGTTCGAGCATGGCCAGCGCGGCCATCCTGCGCCGCTCCCGCGGGATGCCGCGATAAAGCAACGGTAGCGCGACATTCTGCCAGGCGGACAAGCGGGGTAAGAGCTGGAAGGACTGAAAGACGAAGCCCAGCATCGCATTGCGGAGCCGGGCTGCCTGCTGCGCTGATGAATAATCCACGAGGACATCGTCTAGGATGACGTGGCCGGTATCGGGCTTGTCGAGCAGGCCCACGATATTGAGCAACGTGCTCTTGCCCGATCCAGAAGGGCCTACAAGCGCACAAAAGGTGCCGCGCGAAAGCGAGAACGACACGTCCTTCAACACCGGGATCGGTTGTGTCGGCGGCCCATAGCCTTTTCCGACATTGGCCAATTGCAGCATCTATCCCGACATCCAGCGAGGGATCAAAGGAAAAACCTATCTGAAAAGCAAGGAATTTCCAGATAGGCACGTACGCAATTTATGATGATTGCCCAATCTACGATATGCTCAATCCCGAAGGCCCCGTGAGCGTACCCACAATAGTGCAGGGAGCCGCCGCTCCGACGCCCGGCAAGGACGTATTGATGGTCATTTGCTTGGTGACATTGTTCCAAACACCGCTGAGCGTGCCACCGCACGAGCCGGTCAGGGGCGTGTTGATCGCGAACCCGCTCAGCGAGAGCTGGGATATCGCTGGATTGAAAGTGACGGCATGAGGTGTGCCCGTGACCGTCAAACTCGCACAAAGAAGCCCTCCCGGTCGGAATGGCGGCGTTCCGGTTATCGCGGTTGCCGAGCTTGAGGGTGTCGATGGCACGTTGAGCGTTATGCTCAGGGTGCAACTCTGTGCAAAGCTCTGACTGAAAACAACATTGCCCGTAAGCATATACGTCCCGACAGGCGTAAACGTTTGTGCGGACGCTGGCTGTACCGCCATGATCGCTGCACTGGCCCATAAGCCAATAGATTTGACCATCACTATTTCCAGTCTCGCATCGCCTAAAAAAGTGAGAAAAAAGATACCTGGGCGCAAAGGCGCCCAGGTAGATTGGACAGAATGTTCTATTCTATCAGCGCCAATCAGGGGAAAATGCTGAGCGCCGAGCCCGAAGTCTGATTGAGAGTGCCAACGATCGTGCACGGATCCGACGTGCCGCCGCCGGGCAGAGATGCGTTCACCGAAATGAATCGCGGGCTTGCGCTGTTGCCGCCCCAGGTGCCGCTGATCGTACCGCTGCAACCGCCGGGCGTGATGGTGTTCACCACAACGCCACTGATGGTTACGGTCGTCCCGTCGGACGTAACCGTATACGGCGTGCCGCTGAAGGTCACAGTGGGACAAAGGATGTTGGAGGGAGCCGCCAATGCCGGGGTCACTGTTGCGGTAGTCGCGCTGGTGACGTTGACGGTGAGCTTGAGCGTGCAGTTGAGGGTCAGGCCCTTTTTCACAACCACTGATCCCGAGAACACGAAGGTGCCGGACGTCGGCGAGTAGGTGGCCGCACTCGCAGGTGCTGCGGTGCCGGCGAGGGCCAAGGCGGTCGCACAGATTGCAGAAACGAATTTCATTTCAACTCTCCTGTTTTTGAATTGTGATTCGCACTCATTCGATGTGGTGCTCATAGACAATCAGCAATTTTTACATTGATGTCAATGTTGACTTGTAAGTAATACCACAATTATGGATGTAGTATTATTTGCGCCAGCATTAACACACTCCAACAATACTCAACTGTCGGCTAAATTTCTATATTATTGGTAATCTATAATTAATTATTCTGAATAATTTGCACTAAAAGTCCATAATTTAATTTTAGAAAGCAAATTGACTTCCTTTGATCTAGAATTTCTTGCTTACACTGAACCCAAATATACGAGGATCGAGCGTAAATACGTTGCTGGACAATCCTGTATCATCACTATTAGTGAAAAAATCGGATATCGGCGTGTTGTTGAACACGTTCTTGACGTAGAATTGAAAGGAGAGGTCCGATTCGGGCCGCGAAAGGGTGACCGCGAGATTGGTATTGTCCCAGGGCTTCAGTCGATCATAGGCGGTGTTGTAGACCCGCCCCCAGCTCGCCGACTGGCGATAATAATCGCCACGGAAGGTGAGGTCCCATTTGTCGATGAAGAAGGTATATTGCGCCCCCAGATTCACCGTCAGCCGCGGTGCATTGGGCAGTTCCTTGCCCTCCAGATCGGCATAGAAGCCGCGGCCGCCATTGGGGGCGTCGGTCAGGGGATTATAGGTGAACCCGAGGAACTGGTCGAAATGCAGGTTCGTCGCGACATCCGGATTGAAGCTCCCGAACGTGCTTGAACCATTGCACAAGGCCGCGAGCATGAAGAGGTCGAGGCCACTGCCGACAAAGGGCGAATTGAGAATGGTCTCGACATGCTTGCGCGGCGCGATGCAGTTCGACGGCACTTGGATCCAGGGACGAAGCACGACCCAGTCCGAATTGCCCTGGGTACGGTTCATCACGTCGATCGAGCGCGCGCCTTTTTTAAGCCGCGTCCTGAGATAGCCCAGATTGGCATCGATCCGAAAAGCGCGCGTTGGGCGCCACGCCCCCTCAAGCTCCAGGCCCCAGCTCTCCGCATTGAAGTTCTCGTTGAGCGAGATGCGGTCGACGATCTGGGAAACCTGATAGTCCTTGTAGTCATAATAAAAGGCGGTAGCGTTGAGGCTCAGCTTGCCGCCCGCAAAACTGTTTTTGGTACCGATTTCGAACGCGTTGACATATTCCGGCTTGAAGGTTGTCGGAAGCGGCTGATATTGAACCACTCGCGGGTTGAGATCGGCCCGCGGCGGGTTGGCGCCGCCACCCTTGTAGCCATGCGATGCCGACGCATAGATCAGCGTGTCGTCAGTGAAGGACAAATCAGGCTTCCAGTCGACCACCAGGCGCCCAGTGAACCTGCCCCATTTCTGGTTTATGTCGGGAAGCGCGGGATAACCGCTGTTGACGAAACCGCCGCTGTTGCCGAGGTCACCACCGCCGCCGAGCAACAACTGGCTTGGGACCGGCGTCGCCGTCTTCCTGTCATTCGTGTAACGGAGCCCGGCGGTGATCTTCACATTGTTGGCGACGTTCCAGTACGTTTCTCCGAACAATGCCCATGATTCCGTCTTCACGATATTACGGCTGAGAAAATAATTGTGGCCGAGATCGTTCAGCGAGCCAATCGGATTGGGATCCACGTAGATACATTCCCTGGTCGTCGTATTCGGAGGACAGGGAACATGTGCGCCATTCGCCGGATCGTTGCTGTTATTGTAGAAATTTTCCGCGCTATACGTAAAAAGATTGTTGAAGACGTAATAGTCATCCTGAGACTTGAAATTAAGATAGTTTCCACCAAAGCTAAAATTTATGGGACCGTCAAAAGAAGATTGCAGACGAAGCTCTTGGGTCCACTGATCATTACGGGAGCGGCTTAAGTCCACCGATAATATTCGATTGGATGCGCCCAATTGAGGATCGACGTAGATCCCGCCGGGCGATGCCCCTGGCCCCGAGAGAGGATTTCCGAAGAAATCAAGCAATCCTTGAGTATCTGGAAATATCGGCTTGGAAACAAAACGATTATAATCCTGCGATGAATAATAACGATCGCGGGCATAAGCGGTTTGCGAAATGAGCTTCAGGGAATCACTGACCTTGAATTCCAGGTTGAGCTGGAAAACATCGTTCTTTGCATGAAAGACAGGGTCATAGCTGGTCGCGATCTCACGCAGATTGCGCGACTGCACGACGTTTGCATAGGGGTCGCCCGGCAGAATACCAGGCACGACTGAAAAGGTCTGCGGATCGAGCCCCGCAGCAATGAGATAGGTGGGAAGAACAACGTAGCCAAGGCTGCTACCATTAGGCGCGCCGAACGACCGGTCGTCATAGAGCGAGACGGGCAGGCACCCCTGGCTCAGCCGCGAGCGGAGCGCTTCAGGCACCACGGTATCGCCGACCTTCTCCGGCCCGGGATCGCGGGCGCAGAGCTGCTTGCCCGTGCGAGAGCGATGGTCGTCTTCCTGGAAATGCTGCCAGATGATGTTGGCCTTGAACCGGTCGCTCGGTTCCCATTGCACCGTGGCGCGGGTCGACCAGAGGTCACGGTCGTTGACGTTCTTCTTCGTGAAGGTGTTGTAGTCGAAGCCGTCCCGCTTCGTCATCGAGCCTGCGACGCGGACGGCGAGCGTATCGCTGAGCGGCACGTTGAGCATCCCGCTCAGCCGCCTCGTATTATAGCTGCCGACCTCTGCCTTCGCTTCGCCTCCCAGCGTGTAGGTCGGCAGCGCCGGGATGATATTGACCACGCCGCCGGTCGCGTTACGACCATAAAGCGTGCCCTGCGGTCCGCGCAGCACCTCGACACGCTGCAGATCGAAAAATTCCGATTCGAACAGTCGGTTGCGGATCAGCGGCGTGTTGTTGAAGCTTACCGCGACCGCCGGATCACTCGACGCGGAGATCGCCTTCGTCCCGATCCCGCGGATCGAGAAATTGTACATGCTGAAATTGCCCTTGGAGAAATTGACGTTGGGCACCGCACGCAACAATTCGGATCCGCTTTCGATCTTGTGATCGTCGAGCGACTGTTTGGAGAAGGCGGAGATCGCGATCGGCACATCCTTCAGCGATTCTTCCCGCTTCTGCGCCGTCACGATGATGTCACTGGTATCGTCCTGGCCGACCGTGGAAACCCCTATCGCGGCGTCGCCCGTCGCCGTTCGGCTCTGCCCCGGTTGCGCTGGCTGCGCCGCTGGCCGTACGATCAGAACCCCCGACCGCCCTGTCTGCACCGTCAGGCCGGAATTGGCGAGCAGATGCGCCAGCGCCTCGTCCTTGGTGAAGCTTCCCACGAGCGCCGGGCTCTTCTTGCCGTTCACCGCGGCTGCATCGAAGATAATCTGTTGCCGCGATGTTTCGCCGAACGCCTTCAGCGCATTGCCCAGGCCCTGCGCCGGAATGTTGAACCGATATACAGGGCTTCGCGCCAGGGCCGCCGATGGCTGCGCAAGGACAGCGACGATCGCCGTCGCCGAGAAAAGATAGGCGCGCAAGGAATCCCGCATTTCGTAACACCTCCCCTTTTTTGCCGCCGTCCATTCTGACGGTCGATCAGGGGAGTAATACGCACGCCTATGCTTTTCACTCACTTGGCCGTGGCAGTTTTTTTGCCCGCGTTGTTTTCAGCTTGCCTTGTAACTCAGGACGATCCGTCCGGGCTCTCGGGTCGCCTGTACCGGATGCAGGGCGCAAACACCCTCGACAAAGGCCTCGGCATCGGCACCGAGGAAGACGCCGCTGACGCTATAGGATGCGATCCTCGGATCGGAGATGACCAGCTTTTCACGGGCGTCGCGATTCATCCGGTCGACGGCCAGCGAAAGCGGCTCAGCGTCGAAGGTGAGCTGGCCGTTTTCCCAGGACAGCGACCGCGAGACATCGGTCGGCGCGATTTGCGTCGCCACGCCGCTGGTCGATGCGATCAGTTCACTGCCCGGGACGAGCCCTGGCTTGCCCGGCGCGGGCAGGATGCTGTGCCGCGTTCCGTCCGCCGCCTGGGCCATCACCTCGACCCGGCCTTCATACAGCACGACCCGCATCTGCTGGGCCAGCAGTTCGACACTGAACGACGTGCCCGTCGCCAAGGTCAGCCGGTTACGCGCCAGCACGCTGAGGGGGCGCAGCGCATCGTGCGCGACGTCGAATTTGGCCCGGCCCGAGACCAGTTCGAGACGCCTGCTGTTGCGATCCATCCGCACGGTGACCTGAGTCGCGGCGTCGAGCGTGATGCGCGTACCGTCTTCCAGCACGACGACGCGCCGTTCGCCCGTTCCCGTCGAATAGGATGCCATGGGATCATGCAGCAGATAGACCATGGTCGTCAGCACCACCGCCACGCAGGCCGCGGCGACCTTCATCCAGCCAGCCGAGATCCAGCGGGGGCTGCGCGCCCAGCGGCGCTCATTGGCCCGGCGCAGCGCCTCGACCGCCTCGGCGCGATAGCGGATCATTTCCGGCATGTCGGCGACGTCGTCCATGCCGTGCCAGACCGCCACCACCTCCTCGAACGCCACGACATGCGCCTCGTCCGACGCGATCCATGCGTCGAACCGGCCACGCTCGTCGGCGTCGAGGCGCCCCTCGCTGAGGCGAAGGCACCACAATGCCGCCTGCTCGTCGACCTGGAGGCAATCCTGCTGTGCCGGAGACGTCATTTTGAAACTTCCCGGGCGCGCGCCATCAGATGCACCGTGGCGCGGGCCACATGTTTTTCGACAGCGCTCGGCGAAATGCCGAAGCTTTCCGCGATCACGCGCTTGTCGATGCTTTCGATTCGATAGAGGACGAAGATCGTTCGTGTCCGTTCGGGCAGGTCGCGGAGCGACCGCATGATCTGCGCGACAAGGCTGCGGCCCGCGGCGATCTTCTCCGGATCGAGCCAGTCGATTCCCTGCCCGTAGAGCAGGCACACCGTATCATATTGCTCGGTGCGGACACGCGATCGTCTGGAACGGTCCCGCAGCAGATTGGCCGCGATCTTGAAGATATAGCCGGCATGAAGGCCGGCCTCGGCGCTCCCGCCGCCGAACACCCGCGCGAAGGTTTCCTGAGTCAGGTCTTCCGCCTCGGCGTGGTTGTGCACGCGCTTGAGGAAGAAGGACATCAGCGCCGGCCGCCAGTGGCGAACATGGCCGGCAATGTCAGGTTGCTGATCGGTCGACAGCGCGTGTTCCTCGGAATCCGGGGTCATCGACCAGTTAATACGCACCACGTCCAGAACAGCACAGTATTTAACTGCCGTTTCGGAGGAAGCCGGAAAATGGGGTTTCGGCCGACTACATCCACAAGGGCGCTCCTGGGGTGATGCGGACTGGATTGATCCTTCCCCGTGTGTCGTCTCAACGAGTATTTTCGCGGGCTCTGCACATCCGCGCTCCGGCGTCGGAGTATTTTCGGAAACCTGCCGGGCCGCTCCGACGCGCCCTTATGCGCGCCGGGCCACGACGATCGCCAGGGCCACGGATGCCAGCACGGCAACGACCGTTTCCGAGATGGAGTGAGTATTCCAATCCCAGATTTCGAGCCCGACATAGCCGGGCATGTTCGCCCGGCGGCCATCACCGAACTGCTCGATCCATTGATATTCGCGCTGGGTGATTTCGCGCATGATGCACACGGCAGCGCCGGCGAAGCACCCGATCCAGACCGACGCCCTGGTCGGTGCGCGGAACAGACGGCCGATTCCCCAGCACGCAAGCTGGATACCTATCGAGATCGGGACATGGGCGAGCATGCCTAGTCAACACTCATCGCGGTGAAGGGTTGCCTATGCGCTTGTATCGGCGGCGGCGTCCTTCACCACCGCATCGATGGCGACGAGCCGTTCAAGCAGCCTCTCCAGTTGGTCCAGTGGCCAGCTGTTCGGCCCGTCCGACAGCGCCCGATCGGGATCGGGATGCGTTTCCATGAAAAGCCCGGATATGCCCGCCGCGACGGCCGCGCGGGCAAGCACCGGCACGAACTCGCGCTGGCCGCCCGAACGATCGCCCTGCCCCCCCGGCAACTGCACTGAATGAGTCGCGTCGAACACGACTGGGCACCCTGTCTCGCGCATGATCGCAAGGCTGCGCATGTCGGAGACGAGATTGTTGTAGCCGAAGCTCGCACCCCGTTCGCACACCAGAAAATTGTCGGCCGGGACACCGGCGACCTCGGCTGCGGCTCGGGCCTTGGCGACGACATGGACCATGTCACCCGGCGCGAGGAACTGCGCCTTCTTGATGTTGACCGGCTTGCCCGATGCCGCCACCGCCGCGATGAAATCGGTCTGCCGCGCCAGGAAGGCAGGCGTCTGCAGTACATCGACGACCTCAGCGACCATCTTCACCTGCCCCTCGGAATGAACGTCGGTCAGGACCGGGAGGCCAGTCTCCTGACGCACCTTCTCCAGGATACGCAGCCCCTCTTCGATGCCGGGGCCGCGGAAGGATGTACCCGAGCTGCGATTGGCCTTGTCGAAGGAACTCTTGTAGATCAGCAGGACGCCAAGCCGGTCTGCGATCGCGCGAAGCCGTGTCGCGGTATCGAGCGCAAAGGCTTCGCTCTCGATGACGCATGGTCCCGCGATGAAAAAAATCTGCCGATTCGGACCAATCTCTTTCCCGCACAGACGCATGTTTCATCCCTTTTGACTTGCCACGCAGGGCGCCCGTCTCTCTAGAGCAACAGGCGGTCGCGTCATGAGGCCCTGCGCTGCGGAAGCGCTGGAAGTCAACGCGATAGCGAATTAGACACTGGCCAGCTTAGTTTGCTGATATGCGTTCCCGGGGGAAGTCAATGCAGACGAATTTCACGCAGGCGACTACCGCCGGCGGATTGGACGAGTCCGGCTTGCTCTCTGCTCTCCGCACGACGCGAATCGAGATCGACGCACTCCAGGCATTTGCCGAAGCGTTGCGCACGCCACCGCTGCGCCAGAGCTTCATCGCCGCGGTCGCGGCGATCAGCGCTCATTCGGGTCGCCTGATCGTCACCGGCATGGGGAAAAGCGGGCTGGTCGGGCGCAAGATCGCCGCGACGATGACCTCGACCGGCACGCCCTCGCTGTTCCTGCATCCAAGCGAGGCGAGCCATGGCGACCTCGGCATGATCGGCCTCGAGGATATCGTGCTGGCGCTGAGCTGGTCGGGCGAGACGACTGAACTCGGCGACATCATCGCCTATTGCCGGCGCTTCGGGGTGAAGCTGATCGTCGCGACGGCGCGTGCCGACAGCGCCGCCGGGCGAGCGGCCGATATCTGCCTCGTCCTGCCCCCGGTTCGTGAGGCATGCCCCAACGAACTGGCACCGACATCGTCCACCACGGTGCAGGCAGTACTGGGTGACGCGCTCGCGGTGGCGCTCATCGAGCGGCGCGGCTTCACCCGGTCGGACTTCCTGACCTTTCATCCCGGCGGCCGGCTTGGCGCGCAACTGACCACAGTCAGACAGTTGATGGCGCGGGGCGAGGATGTGCCGATGGTGCGCGCCGGTGCCACCCTGCTTGATGCGACGATCGAGATGAGCCGCAAGCGCTATGGCTGCACCGCCGTGGTCGATGATGAGGATTGCCTTATCGGTGCCTTTACCGATGGCGATCTGCGGCGCAGCTTCGCGAGCAAGCATCTCGGCGACGACATCCGGGATCACATGACCGCGACGCCGATCTCGCTGGGCCCGGATACGCTCACCTCTGACGCGCTGCGGATTCTCAACGACAATTCCGTATCGGTACTCTTCGTCTGCGAGGACGGGCGGCTGGTCGGGGTGATCCACCTCCACGACATCCTGCGGGCGGGCGTTGCCTGAGGGCGTACCACCCGACCTGATCGTGATCCCGGCCCGCTTCGCGTCCCAGCGCCTTCCGGGCAAGCCACTGATTCCGATCGCGGGACGAACGCTACTGGCACGAGTCGTGGCGATCGCGCGCGAAGGTGCCAGGCGGGTCGGGAACGCGGATGTGGTCGTGGCAAGCGACGATGCGCGCATCCTGGATCATGCTCGGGACCTTGGCTGCGAGGCTGTCCTCACCGACACGGCGATCAGTTCCGGCTCGGGTCGCGCCTGGGCAGTCGCGCACGACCGGGAGGCCAGGCCGCCGATCATCGTCAACCTGCAGGGCGACGCGCCTTTCGCGCAGCCGGCGATGATCTCGGCACTGATTGCTGCACTTCGCCGCTCGGCCTGCGGAGTGGCGACGCCCGTCGTGCAGTTGTCGTGGGAGGCGTTGGAGGCACTGCGGCACCACAAGCATGCCTCGCCGTTCAGCGGCACGACCTGTGTCCGGCGCGCCGATGACCGAGCGCTGTGGTTTTCGAAAGCGATAGTCCCGGCGATCCGCGATGAGGCCCAATTGCGGCAGGCCAGCCCGCTTTCGCCGGTATTCCGGCATATCGGCCTGTACGCCTATCGCTTCGACGCCCTCGGTCGCTTCGAAGCGACCGTACCGACGCCGTACGAACGTCTCGAAGGGCTCGAGCAGCTGCGCTTTCTCGAATCGGGGGAGGACATATTGACGGTGGAGGTCGCCGCGCTCCCGCATGCCATGTCGGGCATCGACACAAGGGAGGATGTCGCGATGGCGGAACGCCTCATCGCCGAGCATGGTGAACCGCATCTGTCATGGGCCTGATCGTCACGATCGTCCGGCATGGCAACACTTTCGACGTCGGCGAGGCGGCGCGCAGGATCGGCGCGCGCACCGATCTGCCGCTGGTCGCGAGCGGCCTCGAACAGGCCCGCGCACTCGGCGCGGCGTTCGCCGGGCAGGGCCTGTCCTTCGACCAGGCGTTGGCCGCGCCGTTGCGCCGCACGCAAACGACGATCGAGCATATTCTCGCCTGCCAGCAGCAGGCGCCCCCTGTCACGTCAGCCGGCTGGCTGACGGAAATCGATCACGGTCCAGACGAAGGCCAGGTGGAAAGCTGCGTGGTCGCCAGGATCGGGCATGATGCGCTCGCCGCATGGGATGTCGAAGCGCGGGCACCCAATGGGTGGATCGTTGATGCGGATCGCCGGATCGAAGGCTGGCGGGCCCTGTGGGAGACGGCGCACGGGCACGTGCTGATCGTCACCAGCAATGGTGCGGCGCGTTTTGCGTTGCTCTCCGACGAAGCGCTGCGGCAGCAAGCCTCGGCTCTGCCCTCGCTCAAGCTGCGTACCGGCGCCTATGGCAAAATCGCGCGCGAACAGGGCGGACTACGCCTGGTCGAGTGGGACCGGCGACCATGAACCATGGCTTGCATCAGGAGGGGCATTGCGGGAAAGCCGCGCGATGAACCGCGCCCGCTCCTGCCACCGACGAGACGGGCCAGCAACCAGTGGCGGCGAGAGCGTCGTTCGCGTGCCCTTGTGCCAGCCAGCGTGACCGAGATGAGCACGCCGCTGCTGCGCGCGCCGCCCTTTCCGGGCATAGACGCGTCGGTAACGCGGCCGGGCGCTGGCACCGACCTCACATCCGACGCGATCGACCGCATTTTTTCCGCGATCCGCGAAGCGCGGGTCGGCGGGTGCTTCTGGGCAACGCCGGACACTGGCGCTGGCGCGACGGTGATCCTCCGCGCCCGAACGGCCGGCGAGATCGAACAGGCGCTGTCGGTGCTGACGGAGAAGGAGTTGAATGCCGGCACGCCGATCGTCCATGACGGCGCGACCACATCCCGGCAGGTCGATCCCTGGTCAGTGCTGGACGCTGCCCTGACGCTGGTCGCCCATGGCGATGACGAGTGGATCGCGCTCGCCGTGATCGCCGGCGCGCGCGTGCATTTCCTGTCAGGCGGCCGTTTCGGTGCGCCTGGCGACGATGTCGCCCGCCTGCGGCAGATCGTCGCCGAAGACCTGATGCGGGTCAGCTACCGCGACCCCTTTACCGGGCAGGACGTTCATATCGAGGAAACGATCGCGCTCCTAGCGGACTGGCGCCGGACGCTCCGGGCCAACCAGCAGATCGTCGCCGGGTGCGGCTTCAGCTGGTGGAAACGGCGCGAGATAGCGCGGTTCCTGTGGACGCCCGAGCACCCTCTGCGCTTCTTCCGGTCAGCACGGCGAGCGCTTGCCCATGCCGAACGGCATGGCGGCGCGGTCGCGATCTGGCCGTCGCGCGTGCCTGACGGCATGGCAGCCTCAGCGGCAGCGAGGAATGTGTCGCTGGTCCGTGTCGAGGATGGGTTCGTTCGGTCGGTCGGGCTCGGCAGCAACCTCGTACCGCCCTCGTCGGTTGCGGTCGACCGGCGCGGGATCCATTATGATCCTGCCCGGCCGAGCGATCTCGAATTGCTCCTCGCCGACGCTGACTTCCCCCCAGCGCTCCTCGCGCGCGCCGGGCAGTTGCGCGAGACGATCATAGACGCCGGAATCAGCAAATATGGCAGTGGCATCACCCATGCCTTCCCGCCCCGCCAAGCGGGGCGCCGCCTTGTGCTGGTGCCGGGACAGGTCGAGGACGACATGTCGGTGCGCCTCGGCGGGGGTGGGCTGTCAAGCAATCTCGAACTCCTGCGCCGCGCGCGCGCATTGGAACCGGATGCGGAAATCTGGTTCCGCCCCCATCCCGACGTCAATGCCGGCCATCGCAAGGGCGCGGTGCGCGAGGCCGACGCCCTCGAATATGCCGACCGGATCGTCAACGGCGGCGGGATGGCGTCCCTGCTCGACCAGGTCGACGCAGTGCACGTGCTCACCTCGCTCACCGGCTTCGAGGCGCTGCTGCGCGGGCGCGAGGTGACCTGCCATGGCATGCCTTTCTACGCCGGCTGGGGCCTTACCCGCGATCTCGCGCCGGTGCCCGACCGGCGCGGGCGGCGACTCACGCTCGAGGCGCTGATCGCTGCGGTGCTGATCGTCTATCCGCGCTATCTCGATCCCGTGACCGGCCTGCCCTGCCCACCCGAACTGCTGATCCGCCGCATGGGAGAAGGCGCCGCCCACAACCGGCTTGGGTGGGTTACCCGGCTGCGCCAGGTGCAGGGCCGGCTGCTGAGGCGTCGGACCTGATGGCGAAGGACGTCATCCTCGACCTGTCGCGTCTGGTATCCCGCGCGCGGCATCACACGCCCTCCGGTGTCGACCGAGTCGAGATGGCCTATGCGCGCGGCCTGCACGCGCGCCTCGGCGACCGGCTCCGCTATGCTGCGGTGCATCCCTTCGGGGTCTATGGCAGGCTCTCCACCGACAGGGCGTTGCGGTTCCTCGACACGCTTGAGCAGCGCTGGGAGAGCGAGGAAGGCAATGTCGAGCAGCGTTCGCTGATCGAGGTGCTGCCGTCATTGCTCAGGCTTCTGCCGGAACGACCCCACGCGTCTCCCGGAAGCGTCTATGTCCAGGCGTCGCCGCATCATCTCACCCGGCCAGCGCTGGTCCGGCGAATCCTCGCGCGCGAGCAAGCACGGTTCCTCTGCCTGGTTCACGACCTGATTCCGATCGAATATCCCGAATATGCGCGTCCCAATGGCGCCAGGCTGCACCAGCGGCGGATCGAGACGATCGCGGCGCTCGCCGATAGCGTCATCGTCAATTCCGGCGCGACCGGCGAATCGCTGCGGCCGTGGCTCGAGCGGGCCGGGCGCAGCGTCGAGATGCGCGTCGCGCTGCTCGGCACGCATGATACTCCCGTGCCAGCGACGCCGATAGCAGTGCCGGACGAGCCTTATTTCATTTGCGTCGGCACGATCGAGCCGCGCAAGAACCATCTGCTGCTGCTCAATCTGTGGCGTGCCATGGCCGACACGCTGCCGCACGACACCATTCCGCGCCTGATCATCGTCGGGCGGCGCGGCTGGGAGAACGAGCAGGTGATCGACATGCTTGAACGTTGCGCGGCATTGCGCAGCCATGTCGAGGAGTTGAACGGTTGTTCCGACCAGCGCCTGCAAGCATTGCTGCGCGGCGCGCGCGCGCTGTTGCTGCCGTCGTTCGCGGAAGGCTATGGCATGCCGGTCGCGGAGTCGCTGTCGATGGGAACGCCGGTGATCTGCAGCGATCTTCCCGCGCTGCGCGAGGCAGGCGGAGAGGCGCCCGACTTCCTCGATCCGCTCGATGGCCCTGCCTGGAGAGCCCACATCCTCGATTATTTCCGCGCCGGGCCTGCCCATGCGGCACAGAAGCAGCGCCTGATACAGTGGCGACCGCCCTCCTGGGACGATCACATCGCCACGGTCTGCGAGGCGATCAGCGATCTTCAGCAGTGACCGGACCGCCGCGTCACTGCGTCCATCGTCGCCTGCTCATCCCCTCTTGTCGGGGATGTCAGTCCCGAACACGCGATCCCAGAAGATCGCGGTGATGGCGTAATTGCCTTCCTGCTTGACATGATGGTGCCGGATA
The DNA here is from genome assembly GCF_028473665.1 of Sphingomonas sp. QA11. Classification (GTDB taxonomy): domain Bacteria; phylum Pseudomonadota; class Alphaproteobacteria; order Sphingomonadales; family Sphingomonadaceae; genus Sphingomonas; species Sphingomonas phytovorans. Next base: position 3,652,515 of record NZ_CP098774.1, read on the forward strand.
TGGTGGCGCCGCAACAGGCGCATCAGCGGGCTGCGCATCGACAATTGGTGGCAGGCATAGTGGATCGTATCATACGCCACATAGCCGATGCCGAACCCCAGGGAGAGCACCGATCCCGCCGGGCCAAACAGAATCCGGAACACCGCCCAGACGGCGCTGAACAAGACCATGCTCACGATAGGCGGCATGATGTTGCGGTAGCGATCGCCCGGCGCCGCATGGTGATTGCCATGAGCGAGGAAGATCAGCCAGCGGCCAAATGCCGAGGTCGGCTTCAGGTGGAAGATGAACCGGTGCATCACATATTCGAACAATGTCCAGATCAGCACGCCGAGCAGGACAAGCAGGACCGACATCGGGAGACTTGCCGTTCCCCAGCCCGTATACAGCACGAACGCAAGAAACGCCGCCCATGTCAGCGCGAACGCCGGCGGGGAGATCAGCGTAAACCGCTCCAGCAAATCATTGCGAAACAGCCTGATACGCGGCGCGGCAGACCTGTACTTCGTCATCAGCAGGTCTCGTCTTCTCCCGTCGAGGGATCGGCATGCGCACAGCGGGACGCCCCCTGTCAAGCCGCAATGCAGCAAGGACCATCGTGCCCTCAGCAATGGGTCGCCCGCGACCCGTGTCATAAAACGGTCATAGTGCCGTCATGAAAGCCGGATTGCCGGATCGGATCCTGATCACCGGCGCCTCAGGCGGCCTGGGCGCGGCGCTTGCGCTGCACTATGCGGGGCCCCGTCGGACTCTGTTGCTATGGGGTCGCGACTGCGATCGGCTCGAATCGGTCGCCGCAGCCTGTCGCGAGGCGGGGGCTGAAATTGTGATTCGTTCTCTCGATTTCTCCGACAGCGCCGCGGCGATCGCAGCGCTTGAGGAGGAGGATGAGAGAGGTCCGATCGGCTTGGCGCTGCTCGCCGCCGGGGCGGGCGATGTTGCGGCACCGGGCGATCTGGTCGAGGATGCAGGCCAGATCGTGCGACTTGGGCTGGTCAACTTCGTCGCGGCGAGCGCGATGGCGGCCACGCTGGCGCGCTGCATGGCGCGGCGCGGTGAGGGTCGGATCGTCATGATCGGGTCAGCGGCCGCATTCCACGCACTGCCTTTCGCCGCCGCCTATGCCGGATCGAAAGCCGGCCTTGCACGCTTCGCCCAGGCCCTGCGGCTGAGCGTCAAGGAACATGGTGTGCAGGTCACGCTCGTCTCGCCAGGCTTCATCGACACTGCGGCCGGACGGCAGACAGCCGGGCCGAAGCCCTTCCTCCTGCAACCCGCGGATGCTGCCGCACGCATCGCCAGGGCGGCGGCACGCGGCCAGGCCCACCTGATCTTTCCCTGGCCCTTCGCGCTCTTGCGATGGGTCGATCGCCTGTTGCCGATGGCGTTGCGCGACCGGCTGCTGCTCGGACTCAAGCCTCGCGACGGTTGAGCGCGATAGCATCAGCCGGCTCGGCGTCCGGTCGCACACAGCGCAGGATGGCGTGATGAAGCGCGGCAGGCGAAAGATCGACCCGCCCGGCGCCTCCGTTCGAAACTGGCCCGCCGGAGTCGAAACGTACGATCACATAAGGCGTATGGCGTGCCCCTCCCGGTGCTGTCACGCCGGGGATGCTCGGCCGGTGATCGCCGAAAAAAACCAGCAGCGCGGGCCGGCCGTCGCGCGACAGCCGTGCGATCAGGTCGCTCAGCATGGCGTCGCTGCTCTGCAGGTGGCGCAGATAGGCCTCGAGCCGCCCGCGCGCATCGCGCGCGTTGTCGCTGTCCCACGGCCCGTGATTTTCCATCGTCACCGCGTAGATCAGCGTCGGCTGCATTGCCTTGTCGACCAGATCGATGAGCGAGGCCCCCAGAGTCCGATCGTCGACATACCGTCCGCCGTCGGGAAGGATCGGGGCGATCCCCTCCTCGCCGATCAGCCGGTCGAAGCCGATGGCGGGCATCAGCCGGTCGCGACTGTAGAAGCGCATGTCATGCGGATGGACGAAAGAACATTGATAACCGGCGCCCCGCAACCGCGCCGACAGCGCGTAGGACGATTCGCCATGCGCGCTCAGGAAGGGATCGTAGCGGCGGAAGCCGAGCGCAGCCTCACTGCGGCCGAACAGCACGCCATATTCAGTACGCATCGTGTAGGCGCCGAACCCACTGACATCGAGCTCGCCCCACTGCCATGCTGCTGCCCGGGCGCTCGTCAGCCCCGGCAGAGCGCACCGCGCCTCCCCGGTGAGATCGACCGGATCAGCGAAGGATTCGCACTGCACGATGACGATAAGCTCAGGAGGAAGCGGGTCCGCAACATCCGATATCGCCCGGAGCGCCGGGCAGGGCTGCGGGTCCGCCATCCGTCGCCAGCGCCGCCAGTAGAGCAGCAAGGTTGCGATCAGGCCATATCGGGAAAGGTCGTTTGCAAGGTCGGGCGTCTGCGCGACCGAGTCGAACCAGCGACTGCCGAGCAGCGAGGCCAGGGTCCCGCTTGTGAACAGCAGCAGCCCGGCTCCCACGAGATGGAGGTGCAGTTGCGCTGACGACAACAGCACAAGCACGACAAGCGCGATCGACGTACCGATCCCCAACATCCAGCGCTGGGGTGCCGAGATCGCCGTGAAATAGAAGCGCGGATGACGAAAGATGCCGACAATCAGCGCCAGATCCGAGAAAACGAGCGGCTCCCCCAGCATCTTGTGCTTCGCGTTGGACGCGACCGTGAACAGCCCCATCAACGCCGTAGCCAGAACGGCCGCGACCGGAGCGTTGCCCGAAACAGCCAGACAAAATCCGAACATGGCCGTCATGACCAGCAGGTGCAGCACTATCCCCTGCCAGCGGCGCATATACCCCGTCCGCGGCCACACGGCCGCGTCCAGCAGCAACGACGCGACCAGCATCGCCAGGAAAAGGATCACATCATTTGCCACAAAAGTCGCGTCGCCAGCCTCGATTAAGTCATGCCGTCTGGCCGCGGAAGGAAAGCGTGATGTCGCGTATAGCGGGCGGTTGCATGGCTGTCACGGCCGGACAAAGCGCGCGACAACTTGGAAAAGCATCATGTCATCTGTATGCGGCCGCCAAGTAACGGCGGCGGCGTCTGGCCGCCATTGGACGATTCGAAGGGAAATCACGGATGCCAGACCTGTTTCCCAACGGCCCCGTCCTAATGCCGCAGGTAGCGGCGCCGGGTGAGGCGCAGGCGCTCGCCAAGCGCAATATCCTGTTGCTGCAGGGGTTGATGGGGCCGCTTTTCCGTCGGCTTGGGCAGGCGTTGCACCGTGACGGCTACGGAGTCCACAAGGTCAATTTCAACGGCGGCGACCGGCTGTTCTGGCGTCTTCCCAACGGCGTCGATTATCGCGGATCGCTCGCTGACTGGCCCGAAGCGCTGCAACTGTTGCTCGCTGATCGGCAGATCACCGATGTCGTGCTGTTCGGAGATTGCCGGCCGGTGCACATGGCGGCGATCGCCGTCTGCCGGGACCTGCACGTGCCGGTTCATGTGTTCGAGGAAGGATATATCCGGCCCGATTGGGTCACGCTCGAACTGGGCGGCGTCAACGGCCATTCGACACTGCCACGCGACCCAGCCTGGTACCGTGCTGAAGCAGCGGCACTGCCACCGGCTCCCGAGCACCATCCGGTTCCCTCCTCTTTCCGTCGCCGCGCCGCCGAGGGGCTGCTCTACAACGCAGCCGACGTGCTGACTCGGTCGCACTATCCCTATTGGGAGAATCATCGCCCCTGGCATCCCCTGGTGGAAGGCATGGGCTGGATGCGCAGGCTCATGCGGCACAAGGCGGCGGCCGTACGATCGCAAGAAGTGCTCGCATCGCTCGAAACTCGCGGCCAGCCGTACATGCTCTTCCCGCTCCAGCTCGATTCGGACGCACAGATCCGGCTGCATTCCTCCTTCGCCGGGATTGCCGACGCGCTTCGCATGGTGATCGCCTCCTTCGCGGCCAGCGCGCCGCCGGGGCTGCGGCTGGTCGTCAAGGAACATCCGCTCGACAACGGCGTGCGGGACTGGCGCCTGGAAACCGCCGCGCTGGCGGCGCTCCACGGCGTCGCGGACCGCGTCGACTATCTCGAAAGTGGCGACATCGTACCGGTGGCGCAACGCTCCAAGGGCATGGTGACGATCAACAGCACCAGCGGCACGCTGGCGCTGGCGCTCGACGTGCCGGTGATCGCCCTCGGCCAGGCGGTCTATGATATCGAAGGCATCACCTTTCAGGGTCGGCTCGACGATTTCTGGCGGGATCCCGGGAAACCCGACGCCGAAACCTTCGCTGCCTTCCGCCGCGTGCTGATCGACCGCTGCCTGGTGGCGGGCGGGTTCTTCTCCGAAGAAGCGCTCGCCAAGGTGACCGAGGGAGTCATCGCCCGCCTGGAAGCCGCAAGTCCGTTGAGGACCGCAGCGATCGGCCACAAGGGAACGTCCAGGGCGTGGAAAGGGATTCTGGCCCGGGATTGAACTGCGATCAACCGTTAGCCAACAAGCGGCGCAAATAACGCGCATAATCCGACTTGCCATGCCTGACCACGGCCTGCTCCAACTCAGCCGTCCCGATGAACCCCTGGCGGAAGGCGATTTCCTCGGGGCTGGCGATTTTGAAACCCTGGCGTTTCTCCAGCACACGGACGAATTCGGCCGCGTCGAGCAGGCTGTCGGGCGTCCCCGTGTCGAGCCACGCATAGCCGCGGCCCATCACCTCAACCGACAACTCGCCGCGCTCGAGATAGACGCGGTTGACGTCGGTGATCTCCAACTCGCCACGCGGCGAGGGCTGGAGGTCGGCGGCGATGTCCACCACCTGCTCGTCGTAGAAATAGAGGCCCGTCACTGCCCAGTTAGACTTCGGCGCGACCGGCTTCTCCTCGATCGAGAGCGCCTTCATGCCTGCGTCGAACTCGACCACGCCATAGCGCTCGGGATCGTTGACATGATAGGCGAAGACGCTCGCGCCCGTTTTACGCGCGCTGGGGCTGGCAAGCAGCTCAGGCAAACCGTGACCGTGATAGATATTGTCGCCCAGCACGAGCGCCGAGGGCTGACCCGCCACGAAATCCGCGCCGATGATATAGGCCTGCGCAAGGCCATCGGGACTCGGCTGTTCAGCATAGTCGAACGACATGCCCCATTGCGCGCCATCGCCTAACAGCACCTGGAAGGCGGGTAGATCGCGCGGGGTCGAGATAATCAGCACCTCGCGGATTCCCGCCAGCATCAGCGTGGTCAGCGGATAATAGATCATCGGTTTATCATAGACCGACATGAGCTGCTTCGAGGTCGCCAGCGTCATCGGATAGAGCCGGGTTCCGCTGCCCCCGGCCAGGATGATACCCTTCATCTTCTCAAGTCCCTAATCCGAGAGAGGCGGATTGGTCCGTCCCGGCCTGAAGACGGGCGACGACAGATTCCAGCGAGCCGCGCCAATCGGGGAGCGCGACACCGTGGACGGTCGCGAGATGGCGGCAATCGAGCCGGGAATTAGCCGGTCGCGGGGCGGGTGTCGGATAATCGGCGGTCATGATCCGACGAACACTGGTCCTGCCTCCCCCATGCGCGCCCGAAGCGGCGAAGATGGCCTCCGCGAAATCCGCCCAGCTTGCCTCACCCTGCGCCGTCATGTGGAAGACCCCGCGCAACACCGGATCGGCATCGGCCACGAGATTGGCGACGACGCTCAGGATACCGTCGGCGATGTCGAGCGCGCTCGTAGGATTGCCGATCTGGTCGGTCACCACGGACACCTCGTCACGATCACCGGCGAGGCGAAGCATCGTTTTGACGAAGTTCGTGCCGAACGGACTATAGACCCACGCCACGCGCAGGATAGCGCTGTTGTCGGCGTACGCACGCACTTCCTCCTCACCCGCGAGCTTCGAGGCACCATAAGTGTTAGTCGGCCCGGTCGGGTCGGTCTCGACATAGGGGCGGTCGAGCCGGCCGTCGAAGACATAGTCGGTCGAAACATGGACCAGCGGTACGCCTAGCTTGGCGGCGGCTCGCGCCACCGCGCCGGCTCCACCAGCGTTGATCGCGAAGGCTAGATCGCGCTCGCTCTCGGCGTTGTCCACCGCCGTATGCGCGGCCGCGTTGACGATCACATCGGGACTTGCAGCCTCAAGCGCCGCGTAAACGGCCCCGTCATCCGGCGCGGCGAGATCAAGGTCGGGCGGCCCCACCGCGATCACCTGATGGCCGGTTGCCGGCCCGCGCTCCATCATGGAGAGTACGAGTTGCCCCGGCCCACCAACCACCACAATCTTCATCCCTTGGCGTCCTGCGTCAACCCGAGCCGCTCACCGTCATAGCGTTCTCGCAGAGGCCGCCACCACCAGTCATTGTCGAGATACCAACGCACGGTCTTTGCGATCCCCGTATCGAATGTTTCCTGGGCCTTCCAACCTAGCTCGCTCTCGAGCCGGGTGGCGTCGATCGCGTAACGCGCATCATGTCCCGGCCGGTCACTGACAAAGGTGATCAGACGATCATGAGGAGCCCCCGTCGGCACCAAATCGTCAAGCACCGCACAAATGCGGCGTACCACATCGATATTACGCCGTTCGTTGCGGCCGCCAACATTATAAGTCTCGCCCGGAAGCCCCTTTTCAGCAACGAGATCGAGCGCGCGCGCATGGTCTTCAACATATAACCAGTCACGCACGTTTTCCCCCGCACCATAAACGGGCAACGGCCGGCCGGCGAGCGCGTTGAGAATGGTGAGCGGAATCAGCTTCTCGGGAAAGTGATAGGGTCCGTAATTGTTGGAGCAGTTCGAAACGAGGACCGGCAGACCATAGGTCCGCGCCCAAGCCTTGGCGAGATGATCGGAGGCCGCCTTGGAGGCCGAGTAAGGCGAGCTGGGATCATAGGGCGTCGTTTCCTGAAACAGGCCCTCGTCGCCGAGTGAACCATAAACCTCGTCGGTTGAGACGTGGAGGAAGCGGAAGTTCGCCTTCGCTAAGTCCTCAAGCCCGTTCCAATAGCCTCGTGCGGCCTCGAGCAGGGTAAAGGTGCCGACGACGTTGGTCTGGATGAAATCGGCAGCGCCCGTGATCGAACGATCGACATGGCTCTCGGCCGCGAGATGCATGATCCGGTCGGGACAGAAGCTCGCGAGGGCCTGGTCCATCGCGGCGCGATCCCGGATGTCGGCTTTCACGAAGCGGTAGTTCGGCTTGCCCTCGACAGCGCGGAGTGATGCCTCGCAGCCGGCATAAGTAAGGACATCGAGGATGAGCACCTCATAACCCTTTTCGAGCACGAGATACCGCACGAGGGCGGAGCCAATGAAGCCGGCGCCGCCGGTGACGATCACGCGCATGGGACTGAATCACTCCAGGTGAAATAAGCGGCAAGGTCGGACAGGAACGGCTGCTCGCGGTCCTTGGCCGAGAGCGTCTCTGGGTCGGCGATATCGGGCCAAACGATGCCGATCGCCGGATCGTCCCAAGTGAGACCCTTGTCGTAGGCCGCGCTGTAATAGCCGGTGACCTTGTAGGAAATCACGGTGTTCGGCTCAAGCGAGCAAAAGCCGTGAGCGAAGCCGGGCGGCACCCATAGTTGCTTGCCATTCGCGGGAGTGAGGGTCTCACCGACCCACTGGCCGAAGGTAGGCGACCCCTGCCGAATATCGACCACGGCATCGAATAGCGCGCCAGCGATGCAGCGCACGAGCTTGCCTTGCGGATGGGGCCCGGACTGGAAGTGCAGGCCACGCACCGTGCCGGCCTTGACGCTCAGCGATTCATTGTCCTGCACAAAGGGGTGGTCGCCAACATGCTCGGCGAAAAGGTCAGCCCTAAACGTCTCGACGAAATAACCGCGCTCGTCGCCAACACGCCGGGGGACGATGAGCTTGAGACCAGGAATGGGGAGCGAGGTGATTTCCATGATTTTCCCTTGGAACACGTGGGAGACAGCGCATTGATCGTCCACTGTGTCCAGCCTCGACGCGAGATCGCAGTCAAGACCATCATGGGATAGCTGGCCGATGAGAGGCATTGGATAAGTCGCTTCACGCCACCCCTTGCCGGGCCTGTCATGCGGTAGGCGGCCAGCATCGGTCCGTCTCGGCGTACTTGCGCGCCGCAGCATGTTGGCCTAGCGCGACCGTCGAATGCGCCAGCACATCCACTGACACATATTCTATCTGCATCAAGTTCTATATGCCATGAAGGTTTTATGAACGTCGAACAATCGTTCCTGATCGAGGCGAAGATACCCGAGCGTCGATCCGTGTTCTCGGCATGGCTGATAAAGCGGCGCTGGTTCATTATCTGTGTCATCGTGCCAACGATCCTCGCGACCATTTATTATGGCCTGATCGCTTCCGATATCTACACCTCCGAGTCGCGTTTCGTCATCAAAAGTCCGGATCAGAAGCGAGCCCAATCGGCCACGCTCGCCAATATCATCCAGACCACGGGCCTGTCGGGCGGGCAGGAGCAAACGAACGAGGTCCTCGCCTTCGTTCGATCCCGCGGCGCGCTGAAATCGCTGGAGCAGAATCCCGGCTTCCGTAGCAGGTTCGCCTCGTCGCAAACCGATGCTCTTTCGCGCTTTCCGCAGCCGTTTTCGAACGACAGCTTCGAAGGCTTGTTCAAATATTACGGCAAGATGGTTGATGCCCGTCTCGATAGCGAGACAGGGATGGCGGTGATTACAGTCAAGGCCTTCACTGCTAAGGACGCCTACGAGATCAATCGCCAGTTACTGGGGCTGAGCGAGGGATTGGTCAATCGGCTAAACAACCGCGCGCAGGCGAACGGTATTGCCGAAGCTGTCAAGCAGGTGGATCTGGCGACCGATCGGGCCAAGCGGGCTCGCTTGGCCTTGGGAGCATATCGCAACCAGCAGGAACTCATTGATCCGAGCAAACAGGCTATGGGAGTTCTCGAAATCGCCAACTCGTTGACGGCCCAGCGCTCGGCGCTGCAGGTTCAGCTAGAGTTGATGCAGCGGGTGGCCCCCAGAAATCCCGCCATTCCGGAACTACGCAACCGGATCCAGGCGATCTCCGGCCAGATCGCATCGCAGGATAGCCGCGTGGTTGGGACCGACAGTGGTATCGCATCGAAATTGGGGGGATATGAGAATCTCCTCGTCGAACAGGAATTTGCAACCAAGAGCCTCGATGCCGCCAACGCAGGCCTCGTGCAGGCCCGCGCCGAGGCACAACGTCAGCAATTCTATCTTGAACGCGTTGTCGACCCGAACGTGCCTGACATGCCGCTGCTGCCCCACCGTATCCTCAATATCATCGTGATCGCCGCGTGCGCCATCTGCCTCTATTTCATCGGCTGGATGTTCACGGTCGGCATTCTCGAACACGCCTCGGACGAATAACCATGTTGGTCGCCGGCTCAAGCAAGCTTCGCAAGGGATGGTCAGCCCAAATCCGCGTGATTCACGCACTCATGATCCGCGAGCTGACCACACGGTTCGGACGGGACAATATCGGCTTCTTGTGGATCATGGTCGAGCCACTGATGTTCGCGGTCCTCGTCGCATTGATCTGGCGCGTGTCAAAGGGGCCTGAAGAACACGGTGTGAGCGTCGTGGCGTTTGTGGTGTCTGGCTATATCCCGATTACCCTGTTTCGACACTGCGTCAACCGAAGTGTCGCCGTATTCTCCGCCAACAGCGGCCTTCTATATCACCGACAAATTAAAATATTGGATTTCATTTTCTCTCGATTCATCATCGAGTTCGTTGGCGGGATGATGGCTTATTTATTTGCCGCCCTCATTTTGATATGGATTGGCGAGTTTCCTATTCCCGCCGATATGGGATTGTTAATTGCGGGATGGTGCGTTTATTCTTTTTTTTGCCTTTCACTCTGCCTTGTTATTGGCCCCCTCTCTGAAATATCTGAGGTGCTGGAAAAACTGGTCCCCGTCACTACGTACGTCATGATCCCAGTTTCTGGATTGCCTTACATGGTGTCCTGGATGACGCCGGATGTGCGGGATCTCCTACTTTACTCGCCCTTCGTGAACGGCATGGAGATGATGCGCAAGGGGCTTTGGGGGGAAGCTGTTACCGCCTACTACGATGTCTGGAATCCCTTGATCTGCTCGATGGTACTTACCCTGATCGGACTTACCCTATGCCGCCGCGTGCGACGGACACTTGCGGTCGAATGATTACGTGTCAAAACATCTACAAGAGCTACACGCACGGCTCGCAGCGCAAACAGGTCCTGAACGGCGTGAATCTCGTCGTCCAACCGGGTGAGCGTATTGGATTGCTGGGGCGCAACGGAGCCGGCAAGAGTACGCTCATCAAGCTGATCGGCGGCGTGGAAATGCCGACGTCAGGCAAGATTACGCGCAACATGACCGTGTCATGGCCCCTGGGCTTTGGTGGCGGCTTTCAGGGCAGCTTGACGGGCTATGACAATGCCCGCTTCATAGCGCGTATCTACGGGCGTGATTATGATGACACCCGAATCTTCGTTGAGGATTTTACGGAGCTAGGGCGTCAGTTGAAAATGCCGGTGAAGACCTATTCATCAGGCATGCGCGCGCGCTTGGCTTTTGCATTGTCACTGGCAATCGAATTCGATTGCTATCTGATTGATGAGGTGATTCTTGTTGGCGATCAGAATTTCTTCCGGAAGTGCCAATACGAGTTGCTCGAAAAACGAGGTGACCGAGCCATGGTACTGGCCTCGCATAGTACGGATGTCATACGAAACATTTGTAGCAGGGCAATCGTCATTCACAATGGCCAGGTAAATATTCACGATGACGTAAATCGAGCGATAGACATTTACGGCAACCTCTAGCGCGAGACGGAGCGGCATCGACTTGTGATTGCGTTTCGCGCTGAAGATTAAGATTGCGACAGGTGACAATACCTATTCTAGCATCCTATAGACATTCGAGACTTGACAAACCGCCCATTAAGGCCCTTCGGGTTTGCCAAAGTAAATATCATGTAAATGACCTTGAGTATTATTTAAAGATTTTCAAAAAATATTCTACAGAGCACACTCGCGGCGGATTGGTAAACATGCTCTCCTTCTGATGAATAGACCAACCGACACTAGAAGAAAATTACGATGCCTTAGCACGCACACATACAATGAGCGGGGTGTTAACAGAAATTTCACTTGGATATGCCGGATCTCAAACCACATCTGGGGCTTTGATGCCGAAAACCCCAAGCAGACACATAGAGTTATCAAAAACTGTATGAAAAGGAGATCATCGACGTGTGGCCAATGATGCTGGAGGACTCGATCCTGCTGACCCATTTCAAGGCGAAGCCAATCCATGCACACGACGCCTTTGCCAGATCGGCCCTCAATTTTGTACTAAGGAAGTCCTAACTTCTAAAGAGATGATTTACAGAATCGCCTGCGTATGCAGTACCTGTTTGCACCGACCTATCCGGTGGTGGCACCCGGTCCGTACGCGAGCATCATCTGCATCCAACAATGCACCCTAGATCCGATTTCCTTATGTGGACTGCGAGCCCAGGCAGGGCGCGACATGCTATCTCGGGCAAGCACCGGAGGGAGTTAAAGGGAATCAAACTCGCGACACATACCATTCCAGCCCACCTTAACGTAGCCGTCAAACTGTCCGAACGACCACTTCAAACGTCGCCAGCTTGGGCTGAAAAGTGGAATTACAATGATTAAGCTGTGCCTAATTGCTCCGGAACTTGCCCCATTTACGACGGGCGGAATCGGCGTTTTGCTTCATAATCTTATTCGGGAATATGAAGATTCAAATGTCGAATTCCATGTGCTGGCAATCGAAGACTGGCAGGTCGTTGACATCGCGTTCAAGCAAACCTTCCCGAACGCAACGCTATGGAAAATGTCCAATTTTTCGGAAGAGTCGCACCCTGCTCGGAAACCGCCACAATGGGCATTCACCACCCACCCTTCGCATTATAAGTCATATCAGATCGCCGGCGCGCTAAACAAGATGGCCTTACAAGGGGTGAAGTTCGATATTGTCGAATTCCCCGACTGGGGCGGCCTCGCCTTTTGTTCGTGTCAGGAGAAACTACTCGGCGGTTGGGGCCATGGAGAAATCGCGATCAGGCTACATAGCACCGATTCCATCCTCCGCGCGGGGCAGCCAGTCGCCGGGGGGGCTGGTACCGCACATTTGGCCGATCTGGAGCGCAAAGCGCTGCGAGATGCAGACATTGTCGTAGCCCATCTAGGAGCCGTTGCCAAAGCGACGAAAGATCATTTCGGCTTCGATGATAGCTGGTCCCAAAAACTCCGAATTGATGCACCGCCTATCGCCATACAATCGCAAAAGGCAGCCGTGTCGTTCGACGCAGCTACTCCGATCTGCTTTCCCAGCAAAATTCAGGCGCTCAAAAGACCAGAGGTGTTCCTAAACGGAATGCTGGCTTTTCTGAACAGCACGCCAGAGTACCACGGCAATGTAATTTTCATGGCCCATCCCACGGACAATCGCCTGCGGGAACAACTCTTATCGCGTATACCGCCGCATCTGAAAAATCGGGTTTCCTTTTCTGCCAACATGGCGCCGACGGCAAGGACCGCCATGCTGGGTAGCGGGATTTGTGTATTCCCCTCGCCGTTCGAAAGCTTCTGCCTGACGGCCTACGAGGCCTCGGCGTTGGGCGGTTGGGTTGTGCTCAATCAAGACAACCCGGCGTTTTCCGAGCGAACGACTTGGACAGATAATATTAATTGCCTCAAGTTTGACGGTACCGGACTCGGTCTCGCAGAGTGCTTGCATCGGGCATGGCAGGCCCGGAAGTCTTTGCGCATTTATCCAATGCAGCATGAAGCTGAGAAGGCGCCATATTGGCTGTCTGCGGCCCGCGACACCTTCCCAGACAAAATGCTGAATGGAAAGCCACCCCTCGTTTCTGTAGTTGTTCCTTATTTCAACATGGGAATGTATATCGAAAGGACCATAGAATCCATTTTTGCTTCAAGTTATTCCAACCTTGAGGTTATTATTATCGACGATTGCTCTACGGATCGAGGCAGCCAGCTAACTATCAGAGAAATTCAGCGATCATCATCCTATGATCGCGTTAAGATTTTTACGACACCGGCGAATCTCGGCCTATCAGCAGCAAGAAATCTCGGGGTCCGAAATTCTCTCGGAAGGTACATCCTTACGCTCGATTCAGACGACACAATTCGTGATGATTTCATCGATGTCGCGGTAAGTGCGCTTGATAGCAATCAAGATTATTCTTTAGTTGTTCCACAAACGGCAATCATTTCTGATGAGAGCTCGCCATCTAGAATAGATGTAATTGATTATATATTGTTTGTCGGAGAATCTATACACGCCGGTGCATTTATAAATAGATTCTCTACAGCAACGAGTTTAGGGCGCAGAGAATTATATGAAGAATTTCCTTACGATGAAAATCTAACATCCTACGAAGATTGGGATTTTTATCTAAGAGCATCGTCTGCCGGAAAGCGCTTTATTGTAACTAATGAAATATATTTCTATTATAGACGACGCAATGACTCCATGATATCTCAAAATAATTACGAAAGTCACAATCGCAACCTCTCGCTCATGCGAGCAAAACAGCGTGTTCGCTGGGGGTGCTCCATGATAGATATGAGCATCTTAACAGATGTAGAGGCTTATCAACGACAAATGCTGGACCATTCGGCGAGCTCCAGCGAAATGAGAGCAAAATGGATGCCCGCCTTGAAAGATGGCCATGCTCATGAACCTTGCTCCCGCCATGCGGTTGATGAATTTCAGGCCCAGTGTCTTTCCAGAATTTGGCCGAAGTTTATTTTAAAACTCTACAATAATTACAAATTGAATCGAGTGATCGACGATTTGCGCCGGCACAGCACATTCGACTGTCAGTGGTACCTCGAGCAGTATCCGGACGTCGCGGCGGCCGGGATGGACCCGGCAAGGCATTTTATCCTGCATGGTCGGCGCGAGGGCAGACTTCCAAACAGCCGAGGCGCGTTATGATGGGCTTCCCACACTGACCGTATCGATCACGCTTCTTCCCCATACCTGAACCATCTTGCGCAGCGTCATCCGACATCCGCCGGTCAGGGTAGGCCATGTGCAGTGGCCGACATCCCCCCGCGAGAGGGCGACCTCGCATATCGAGATTCTCATGGGCATTCGACGGCCCCAAGAGGATTAGGAAGCCACCTCCTCGCAATTATCCAAACAGGCGGCTCATCATCCGGTGCGGGAGGGAGCGTCCTTTCCCTCCTCCTCGTCCGGTCCGGCCCACGCATCTTACCGCCTCGCCGAGATAGGCGTTCGGCCGCGGCTGGCCGTCGCTGATCGAGATGAGGTCGCGCAGGTGCAGGCGGCCCACGGCTTCGTCGGAGAAAGCTGGCGTGTAATAGATGCAATCATCGAAATAATAATGCGTCACCTGCGACCAGCGCGTCAGGCGTGGATCGCTCTGCCAACTGCCGCCGTGCAGCAGGTTGGCGCACCAGATCAGCGCCTGCCCTTTGCGCGGGACGAAGACCTCCCGTTCGGCGCCATGGGCGTCGCACAATGCCTGCCAGGCCGGGCCATAGGGATCCTGAGCCGACTCCAGGGCACTGCCATAGCCGCGCCGCCCGATCAGCGCGTTGGTTACGATCGGCCAGCGGTGCGAACCGGGGAGATAGAAGAGCGGCCCCGCTTCTGCGCTGATATCCTCCATCGCGAGCCACACGCCGCACATGAATCGCTCCGGCAAACTTGAGAAATGGACCGAGTCCGAATGCGCGTCCTGCTGCGTCCCGACCGGGAAATTCAGCGTCTGGAACGGGAAAGCCGCCCGTCCGTAAAGCTTACTCAGCAGATCCAGCACCGCCTCATTGGCTGCGATTGCACGGACATCCTCGTCGAACTTCCACGCATCCTGGATTCGGTTTTCACCACCCGTCTTGTCGCTGTGCGGATCGTCGAAATCGATACCGTAGCGGGGCGCAAGGTTCTGCAGGATGCGCGCGATCCGCTGATCCAGATCCGCGTCCGGGAAATCGAACACGGCATAGCCCTTTTCGTGCAGGCTGGTCCCAATTCGCTCTTCTTCTGCGGTCAGTCCCTGCGAAGCCTTTTGCAAGGGAAAGAGCGGGGATTCGATCAACGGCAAGCCCGGCAGAAGATTGATCACAGGAAACTCAGCCCTTCTGTTGCGCATTCGCGTAGCACAGCCTTATTCGGAGGAGCCGCGGTCGTCATGCTCTGTTTGCCCGCGTGGCACGCAGCAGGCGATCGACGATCATCTCCGTCACTCGCCCACCACCGCCAGGACCACGCCTCACCATCTTCAGGATGGGGGTGAAATCATGCCACACACTACCAAGCGCATCGAGCTCGCGATAGACGTCCCAGAACGCCTCGAGGCCGATGGCCTGCGGCATGTTGAACACACCATGATAACCGAAGCTGGTGGCGAGATCGCCGGCGCGCTCGGTTGCGAACAAGTCGGCGAGCGAGGGTGGAGCAAAGCACAGTCCCTGCGCCTCCAGCCAATCGCGGTTGCTCCGTCCGATGGCGAGATCCTCAGGATGGGAGGTACGAAATTCGGGGCCACGACAGGCCAACATCAGCCGGCGGCTGCGCAGCGAGAAGCCACCATTGCCCACGACATGTCCATCGTCGAACTGCGGCCAGCGCGCGCCGATATAGTCATAGTCGAGGAATTCCGGCCGCCAGCGGGCGGCATCCAGCACATGGCCATCCCATTGCGCGACGAGGCAATGGGACGTCTCGATGTGATCGGCCAGACCGGCCAGCAGGAAGCGCGAATAGGCCTCCGAGGAGCCGATTCTCCGGATCGGCACGACACGAATATCCGAACGATCGAGCCGAACGGGTACATCAGTAAACAGCAGGCAGTCGGCAAAGGCAATCTGATCGAGACAAACGCCCAAGGCGCGCACGGTGGGCGCTACATTGACGGAGGTGGCGGCGCATAACGTCACTTGCGGCAGGGCCAGGCGAGCGGATGACGTCATACAGGGAACATCACAGCCCGACCACAAAGCGTTCACTATAGAGACTGAGCTCGGGGTGATGGAAGGGATCGACACTTTCGTCGGTGCCCCAGCGCGCCTTCAGCGCCGCAAGCTCCCCCGCGAAACGCCGGACCCCGACCGGATCGCGATCCAAGCCGCGCGACACGGATTCATGATGGATCAACCGCGCGCGCGGTTCGTACAAGGATTGCCAGCCCCGTTCGTTCAACCGCAGGCACAAATCCACATCATTGAACGCCACCGCGAAATTGCGTTCGTCGAGCCCGCCGACGGCCAGAAAACGATCACGCTCCACGACGAGGCAAGCGGCGGTCACCGCGGAGGTGAACTGCGGCAGCGCATGGCGACGGAAATAGCCCTCTGCCTCGGGACGAACGAAACGGTGCGCATGCCCTGCCGCACGTCCCACTCCAGTCACGACGCCGGCATGCTGGATTCGCCCGTCTGGATAGAGAAGCTGTGCCCCGACCGCGCCGACATCCTCGCGCAGCGCTTGCGTGACCATAATCGCCAGCCAGTCTGCACCGATCATCTCGACGTCATTGTTGAGCAAACAGAGCATCCGTCCCCGCGCCTCGGCGACGGCGCGATTGTTGATGGCCGAATAGTTGAACGCGCCGGCATGGTGCAGCACGCGATGCCGGGCCGGATCGAGCGCGGCGAGATAGGCCAGCGTCTCAGGATCGTCACTGTCATTATCGACGACGATCACTTCGAGGTCGGGATAGTCCGTGGCGGCGATCCCGCTCAGACATGTGCGCAACAGGTCGACACGGTTGCGCGTCGGCACGATGATGCAGACGGGCGGCAGTATCGGTGACAGCGCGATACCTGTCGGGACGGCTGGACGACGGCGTGCGTGGCGATGGTGCAGCACCCGACGCAAGTGCAGCGGCGTCCCTTCATCTGCCGCCTGCACGACGAGACGATATGCCCAGTCGTCGGCATCAGCGCCATCTTCCAGCACTTCGCGGGGCGCGCGGACAATGCAGGCACCCGTCAGATAGTCGAAATGGCGGAACAATTCACTGTTCCAGTCGGGCTTGAAATGCGGCGCGGTGCGGTGCCCCTTGGCATCGAGAAGATCATCGTCGGCATAGACGATCCGCGCGTCCAACCCGGCAAGCGCCGCGTGATAGGCCGACGCCGCCCCCGGTGCCAGCATGTCGCCCGCCATGATCGGCATCAGCCAGGGCCCTTCGCTCCAGTCGATATGCCGCGCCGCCTCGGCGAGTGTAGGGATTGCCTCCGTCCCGACAACCAAGGCTCGAACCCCCTCCGCCGCCATGTTGCACAGCGTCGCGTCCAGAGCCGCTTGATCAGCCCGAACATCGATCAGCGCCCAAATCGGCGGTTTAGCTTCAGGCGGTCCGCCTACCTTCCCGATAGCCTCCTCGCGCAACAGCCAGAGAGCGTAGGACTTCGAAGACACCTCCAGCAACGGCGCGAACTTTCCGCGCGCACGCACCCGCTTGCCGCAAATCCGGCACCATAGCGCCTCAAGATAGGGCCATGGCGCGGCGCGAAAGGCAGCGAGATGGATGGACAGCAACAGCCAGGCGATAGCACCTTTTGCCGGCTTCGGCCCTGTCGAGTGCGATGGCATAGAAGGCAGCGGAATAACGGGTTGGACAAAAGGAACAAGCTCGAAGCAGCATCCGCCTGCCATAGAATTTCATGATCGGCGATTTGCCTGCGAGAATTGCCTGCGGGAAGCATCTCGTCTAAGCCGCCCGCACCGGGTGGAAAGGGCACAAGTCAAGAGCATGAATACTAAAAAAACCAAGGCATTGCTGGCCCTTAGCCTGTCGACCTCGCTCGCTGCCTGCGCCACCTTTCCTTCGTCCGGCCCGACGGGCGCCCAGATTCAAAGGGATGTCGCCAGGCCGCAAGTCCCGCTCGGGATCAAGATCATCGAGGTGAACAATGTCGCCTCGCTTCCGCCTGCGGAGCCACAGCCGACCGTCGACCTTCCGACCCTACCCCCTACACCCACCGATATGGTCGGCCCGGGTGACGTCCTTGGTATCTCGATCTACGAGGCGGGCGTTACGCTGTTCGGCCGGGGCCCCACCGCGGCCGCCGGCATCGGAGGCGCCGTGAGTGGTTCCTTCGACACCAGCGCCAATGCGCAAACCCTGCCGCCCACCCGCATCGACGACAATGGCAACATCACCGTGCCTTATGCCGGTCGCCTGCATGTCGCCGGCAAGACCGTCGGGCAAATTCAGACGCAGATCCGCGATGCGCTAAACGGCATGTCGCAAAATCCGCAGGTCCTGGTGTCACTGCGCGACGCAATCAGCAATACGGTGATCGTGGGCGGCGAAGTCGCCCGCCCGGGGCGCCTCGTCCTCCAGACCAACCGTGAAACACTGATCGACGCGATCGCGCTGGCCGGTGGCTATCGCGGCAATGCCAAGGATCTCACACTGCGGATCAATCGGCAGGATCACAATTTCGACATTCGTTACAGCGCGCTCGAGAAGAATCCCGCACTTGACGTCGGCGTCTATCCCGGCGATCGCCTGACTCTCGTCAGCGATCCACAATCCTATTCGGTTCTGGGTGCGTCGGGTCGGGTCGACCTGATCCCCTTCAGCCGCTCATCGCTCAATCTCGCCGAAGCCGTCTCCACAGCCGGCGGCTCCAATCCCAACGCCGGCGATCCCGCCGCCATCTTCCTGCTTCGCTACGTCACTAGTGCGGAGGGGCATGAGGAGCCAGTCGTGTATCATCTGAATATGATGAACGTCGGCTCCTACTTCCTCGCCGGGCGCTTCCCGGTCCGGAACAAGGACATCCTTTACTTCGGCAATTCCAAGGCGAACCAAGCCAGCAAGGTGGCCTCGTTCGTTTCGCAGCTCTTCTCGCCGGTTCTGACGGTCGTCAGCGGCGTCCAGGCGCTAAAATAAACGATCACCGCCCGTCTTCGCGAAAAGGCGGGTGGCGATTTCGCGGTGGCGGGCTTCGTCGCAGTAGCATTCAGACGCAGCTTCGCGCATCGCTGCCTCACACACCTCGAAATTGTGAACCGGCACACGCGGCGCTTTTCTCTTCCGTCCCGTCGGGCGCACTGGACTTCCACCCAAGGACTCTTCTGTCGACGTAAGAACTGGCGCCATAATCACCACTCCACAGGATCGGCACACCACCAATTATGTCGCCAGCATCGCTATCGTCGCAACCATCACCGCGTGGATCAAATCAATCCCTAACCTAGCCTGATCGCTTGACCCTGTAAGCTCGGGTCAGGCATGGCATTTATATTATGTACGGGGGGCGCATGGCCAATCTGGTTCAACATTTCCTCGCGCGGGCGAATCGCGCGCATTCGGTGCGATCGTACAACGCGCTGGTCGCGGGTTTCCGACGCCAGTATCGGGGCGACTACGACATGGCGATGATCGCATCGATCGGCGCGTTGTCGCCGCTTGAATTTGAGCGCCAGGGCGACGGTCACGTAGCAGTGTTGCGGCACCACGGCCTGCGGGATGGAATGTCGATCTACGACCTTGGCTGCGGCTCTGGGCGAACCGCGATGGCACTGCAGCGCTCGAGCTGGCGGGGGCGCTACAAGGGCGCCGATATCGTCAAGCCGCTGGTCCATTATTTGAAATCAAAATGTCCAGGCTACGATGCGGTCGTGCATCGTAAATTGACCATTGCGGCGCCTGATGCTTCACTGGATATGATTTTCCATTGGTCGGTGTTTACGCATCTTTATCCGGAAGAATGCTTTCTCTATATGGAAGACACTTTTCGTGCCTTGAAGCCGGGTGGCCGCCTGATCTTTTCTTTTCTAGAACTTGAAGATGCCAAGCACCACGGCGTTTTCGACAGCCGGCTCGGCCGCTTTCGCAAACAAGGCTGGTCCGATACGCTGGATGTCTTTCTGCATCGCGACTGGATACGCTATTGGGCGAAGCGGATCGGTTTCGAGGATCTTTCCTTCACTGATGGTACGGACGAAACACATCACCCCCAGTTCTGGCAGGCGCTGGCGGCGATGACAAAGCCGGCCTGATACCGGATCAGGTGCCGGCTTGGGCAAGATCGCAGCTCTGGGTCACCCCCGACAGACATATTTCGCTAAGCTGCAATAACCAAATGGCTGGATAATGATCCCCGCCTGCAACGCGACAAACGCTTGCTGCGGCCTTTCTTGGGCCGCCGCTGCCTGGCGGCGAACTTCGGCACATGCTCCTGCCGCCTAGCGCATCGTCCGCGCGAGAGCGCTGTCCCCCAACGCCGCAAGAATCTCGCCGTACGACTTCTCGTCCTCATCCTGGCCGAGCTTGAAGCGCGTACTGGCGCGGATCACACGGGCACGGAAGGCGACGACATGGGCGACGAGCCGCGCGTAGCGCTCACCCATCTGCTCGATGGTCCAGGCGCCTTCCCCCGCTCCTTCCCCTGCCCCCTCCATCGCCTCGACCAGCGCGCGGATCGCTGCGTCACTCGCCTCAGGGCGGAGGTCGATCTCGACTTCGAACTGGGCGAGGCGATAGTGCCAGGTCGGGGCCCAGCCAGGCTTGGAGACCATCCCCGGGCCGATATACCCATGCGGCCCGAAAAAGCTGATCTGGGCCTGGGGCGTAGCCCGCGCGCGCGCGAAATGCGGGTTGGCCAGCGCGAAATGCCCGATCAGCGCCCGGACCTCGCCCACGTCGTCCAGCTCGGCGAGCAGCGGCAATGGCGTGGTGATGAAGCCTTGAGCATCATGCGTGGTGACGAGGCCAAGCACTTCTTCGCGGATCATCCGGGCGACGTCGCCGGGATAGCGGGGAGCGAAGCGGTTCATCGTGTCGCTCCCGCAACGAGCCGGTCGATTCCTTGCGCCTCCATCGCGGCCAGTGCCAGGCTCCGGCCGATGAAGTCCCTGCGGCTCAGCATGCGCCTCTCCCCCTCGTCTCGAACTCATGCCACGCCATGCGACCGGCCATACTGCCAGGTATCGGGACGTTTACCTGCCGACCGCCGCGAGACTGCCGTGTACCTCGCGGCCCTGGAACAGGGTGAGCATCACCTTCGTCGAGTGGATCTGGCGCGCGGGGATCTTGAACAGGTCCTGGTCGAGCACGATCAGATCAGCGCTCTTGCCGGACGCGATCGAGCCGGTCTGTTTGTCGAGATGGTTCACATAGGCGACGTTGAGCGTATAGGCGCGCAGGGCCTGTTCCAGCGTCACCGCCTCGTTCGGCTCCAGCGGCGGCAGCTTCCCTTCCGGCGCGACGCGGGTGAGCGCGACTTCGATGCCCTCGAACGGATTGGCCGAGGCGACCGACCAGTCGGCACCATAGGCAAGACGCCCGCCGAAGCGCAGCACGCTGCCCGCGGGATAGATATAGGCCGAGCGTACCGGCCCGATCCGCTCGATGGTGAGCGCCATATAGGCCTCGTTGCAGGCCCAGAGCGGCTGGAAGATCGCGGTTACATCGAGCTTGGCGAAGCGCGGCTGGTCGGCCGGGTCGATGACGTTCATGTGCGACATCATCGGCCGCGTGTCGCTCATGCCGTCACTGTTGCGCGCGGCGGCGACCGCGTCCAGCGCCTCGCGTACCGCGGCGTCGCCGATCGTGTGGAAATGCGACTGCATGCCACGCGCATCGAGCGCGGTGACCGCTTCGGCGAGTGTCTCCAGCTTGATCTGGGTGGCGCCCTTCACGTCGGTGCCCTCATAAGGCGCAAGCATCGCCGCGGTCTGCTGCGGGATCACGCCGTCGATGAAGAACTTCACGCCATTCGCGGTGAGTCCGATCTCGCGCGCCCGTGTCGAGAGCTTGAGGATATCGGCCATCTGCTCGATGCCGCGCTCATTGTTCCAGCGCAGGTCCATCGCGGTATGCATGGTCAGCCCGCCGCTATCCCTGACCGCCTTATAGGCTTCGATCGCGCGGCTCGTGCCGCCCTTGTCCCACTCGACGGCGGCGTCGTGCCATGAGGTGATGCCCATGCTGTTGAAGAACTTGACGGAATAGCTGATCGCGCCCTGCAGGTCCTGGTCGGTGGGCGGCGGTACCAGCGGATCCACCAGCGCCATCGCCGCCTCCTCCAGCCCGCCGACTGGCTCGCCGGTCTTCGGATCGCGGTCGATCGTCCCGTTCTTGGGATCCGGGGTGTCCCTGGTGATCTTGGCCAGTTCCAGCGCCTTGGAATTCACCCAGAGCGTGTGCCCATCGGATTCGAAGATTAGCGGACGATCCCTGGAGATCGCGTCGAGGATTTCCTTGCGCGGGATGCCGTTGGGCGGGAACAGCGTCTGGTTGAAACCCGAGCCGAAGACCGTGCCGGTGCCCGGCGTCTTCGCCACGCAATCGGCGATGATCTTGCGATAATCGTCCAGCGTCCTGCCGGCGTGGAGCGCGCAGCGGGCATGACTCATGCCGCCGAAGATCGGGTGCGCGTGCGCATCGCCGAACGCGGGCATCAGGAAACGGCCGTGGAGGTCAACGACGTTCGTCTTCGCGCCCTTGCGCCGGGCGATCTCGGCACTGGTGCCGACGGCAAGGATACGCCCATCCTTGATCGCCACCGCCTCCGCCCAGGGCTTGCCCTCCTCGACCGTATAGACGCGACCATTGGTGAGGATCAGCTCCGCAACCTCGGGTGCTGGCGTCAGCGGGGCGCTGTTCGCGGTGGCGGTGACGGTGAGGAGCAACCCGGCGGTCGCGAGACGAAGGGCGGGCATGGGCGTTCAATCCTGTGAAAACATGGAAACTGGGAGCCGGAGGAAAGTCCTCCGGCCCCGGGTACGTCAGGTCAGAAGCGGAAGCGCGCCGAGGCCAGCACCGTACGGTCCTTGCCCAGATAGCAATAGCCTTCGCTCGCCGCCGCGCTGTAGTTGCAGTTGGTGTAGACTCGCTGGTTGAACAGGTTGCTTGCGTTCACCGACAGGTTCCAGCCCTTGTAATCGAGCTCGAACATCGCATCGACCAGCGTGACCGGATCGACGAAATAGGTCTGCGAGGCATCGATCTTGTCACCCTGGTAGCGCACGCCGAGACCGACCTTGCCGTTGACGTCGCTGCCCAGCGCGAAGTTTTTCGCGCCCCAGATCGATGCCTGGTGCTCCGGCATGTTGCTCACCCGGTTCCCGATGATCGACGGCACCGGGTTCTCGATGAACCTGGCCCGGGTGTAGCTATATGCCGCGGCCAGCTCGAAATTGCGCGGCAGGCGCCACGTGCCTTCGACTTCGATGCCCTTCGAACCCACCGTGCTGTTCTGCAGGAAGTTCTGGATATTGGTGGGATCGGAGATCAGATAATTCTGCTCCCTCACGTCGAACCCCGCGATCGTGATCAGGGCGTTGCGGGTCGGCGCGAACTTCACGCCCGCCTCAAATTGCCGGCCCTTGCGCGGCACGAAGGCAACGCCGGCGAAGCTGGTGCCGAACACCGGCAGAAAAGATTCCGAATAGTTGAAATAAGGCGAAACGCCCTTGGTGACATCGACGATGATGCCGCTGCGGAAGGTCCAGGCCTTGTTGTCGGGCTGATGGACGCCATCGACGGTCGAAGTGACGTTGTCGTGGCGCAGGCCGAAGACGAGCGAGACACGGTCCCAGGCGCGGATCTGGTCCTGCGCATAGAAGCCGAGCTGGGTGTTCTTCGTCACCTTGTTCGGGCCCCAGGGCGCGGTGGCGAAGGGCTGGCCATAGACCGGGGCGTAGAGGTTGATCGTCGGTGCCACGCCGAAGCCCTCGCTCTTGTTTTCCTTGAACGAGGTATAGTCCGCGCCGAGCAGGATCTTGTGCTCGAGCGGGCCGGTGTCGAATTTGAAGGTCAGGTTGTTGTCGGTGTTGAAATTGTCATAGTTCGCGCGGTTGAAATACCAGTAGCGCGCCGGTTTGCGCGGCCCGCGACCATCGGCATAGGCGACGCCCGCATCCGTGTAGAAATAGTCCGCATAGACTTCCTGATAGTCGATCTTCTGATGGAAGTAGCGGTTGCGGCTGCTGAACGTGATGTTGTCGCCCAAGCGCTGGGTCAGCAGCGCGGTACCCGAATAATAATCGCTGCGGCTGTGGTTGAAGCCCGGCTCGCCCAGGTAGAAATCGAACGGGATCGCCACATTGGCGTTGGCCGCATCGACTGTCTTGGAGGTCGGCAAATAGGTCTGCGTGCCGAGACGGTCCTTCTGATAAAGGCCGATCAGCGTGATCTCGGTGCTTGAGCTCGGCTTGAAAGTGACCGCGGGCATGATCAGCAGGCGGTTATCGTCCTGCGACGGCTGCTGCAGATGCCCGTCGCGCACCAGGCCGACGAGGCGCGCAGAGACGCCATCGGTCAGGCCGCCGGTCACGTCGAAGCGGAATTCCTTGCGCGCGTCGGTGCCGAGCGTGACGCCCACTTCACCGGCGAACGCGTCCTGCGGCCGCTTGCTGACCGCGTTGAGGATGCCGCCCGCGCCACCGCCGCCGTAGAGCGTCGAGGAAGGGCCGCGCATCAGCTCGGCGCGCTCGACCGTGTAGATCTCCAGTCGCGCGCCATAGACGAAGCTCGGCATGCGGTTGAGTCCGTCGAGATACTGGTTCACGTCGAAGCCGCGCGCCGCGAGGAAATCGCCACGCGCATCGACGCCGTTGAGTTCGGAGGCGACGCCCGCGCTGTAGCGGACAACGTCCTGGAGATTGACCGCGGCGCGATCCTTGAATTGTTCCGACGTGATCACGCTGATCGATTGCGGAATCTCGGTCAGCGGCGTGTCCGTCTTGGTGCCGGCCATCGCGCGCGTGCCGGTGACGATGATCTCTTCGTCCGACTGCACCTTTGCCGGCGCCGGATCGGCGCCGTCCTGCGCCATCGCCGCGCCGGACCAGCCGGTCACCGCGCATGCCGAAAGCAGCGCCAGCCGCGTCCGTCTAACCAACTTCTTCGAATATCCGTGTGTCATGGCCGCCTACCCTTTGCTATTTTTGCCGGCTCTGGGTGTCGCCTCCCTTGACGACAACCGGCTGTTTTTCGGCGGGGACATTGAACAGGCAGCGTCGCGAAACCGTCACGCGATTTTCAGGGTAAATACGAGGGCAAGACGGGTAAGGCTTTTACCCATTTCGGGGAAACAACTGCTCAGAAGGCCGCGGGGCGCGATAGCCCGCCCTCGACCAGCCCGCGTTCGTGCGACACGCGCACCGCGTCGCGCCGCTTGTTGACCCCGATCTTCCGGAACACTGCCTTCAGCCGGTATTTCACCGTATCGGGCGACATGCCGATCAACCGGGCGATCTCCTTGTTCGAATAGCCCTGGCTCAGGTGGCGGAGGATCGCGGCCTCGGCATCGTTGAGCGCATCGGGTGCCGGCGCGGGCGCCCGGGTGTTGCCGTACGAGCGGGACAGGCCCTTGAGGAATTGCGCGCGAAAGCGGTCGGGCGCGCCGGCCAGCGCTTCCTCCAGCGACGTCTGGACGAAGGCGCGCGCGTTGAGGAACGGGCGGACGATCCCCTGGAACATCGCGGTGCCCGCCGCCTCATCGAAACAGGCCTGCGCCTTTCCGGGCTCGCCGATCGCGCGATGGCCGTGCGCCATGAGCAGGTTGAGATCGATCAGCAGCCGGCCCGCGCCATGCTGCCGGGCCCAGCGTGCCATTGCGCTCAGCTCGTCGAGCGCGGTGTAATGGGCGCCGGAGAGCAGCGCGAGCCGGGCCCGGCAGAGCGAGGCGGCAATAGCCACCGGGCGGTAATGCGGCGATTCCACGGCCATCGCATCGGCCAGCGCGTCGAGCCCGATCGTCGCGGCAAAGGCCCGCGCTTCGCCCAGCAAAGCCTCGTCGCGCAGCAGCAGTTCGAGCTCGCACAGCTCGGCGAGCAGTTCGAGCTGGCGCAGGCGACGGCGCTGCGCGACGCTGCGCGCCCGGGCGAGCAGCGCGCGGGCAGCATCGATCGCACCGTCATCCATCAAGGCGTGTGCCGCGGTGAAATAGGCCACGGCATAGACATCCACCCAGCCGTCCGACTGCTCCATGTGCGGCAGCGCCCATTCGAGCAGGGCGTTCGCTTCGGTCGTGCGGTCCTGTTCGTAGAGCAGTTCCGCCTCGAACGCCGCGCAATTGGCGGCGAGATCGGAACGGGCGCCGAAATGCGCCTCGATCTCCCTGTGAGCGACCGCAAGCACCGCGACCGCGTCCTTGAGCCGCCCCTGCCCCTCCCGGATGCGCGCCTCGTGGAAGCGGGTGAACAGCTCGCTGTAAAGCGATCCCATCGCCTGGTAGTGGCCCCGCGCCGCCAGCGTCGGCTCCATCGCGCGCTCCAGCCAGCCGCCTTCATAATATTTGGCGCCGAGCGATTCGCTCACATTGGCGAGGACCAGGTGATCGTCGGCAGGTAGCGTGCGCAGCAGCGCCTCGCGGGCGAGAAGGTCTTCGAGCGTCAGCGGCTCATTCTCATATTCGGCGAGGATATCGCCGACGACGCGGATCTCGGTCCAGAGATCGGGCGACGTCTCCTCCCGCTCGGACCGATCGACCAGCCGGTCATAGGCGAGCCGGGCCGAGTCCATCCGCCCGCATTTGATGTCGAGATATAGCTTGGCCAGCACCAGCGCCGGGCTCGCGTCGATCTCCGCGGCGCTCAGCCTGGCGAGGCCACGCTCGACCAGGCCAAGCTGGCCTTGCGGGATCAACCGCCAGCCGCCGGCGTCTTCGAGGACGCCGGCGAGCAGCGCGCTGTCATCGGTCTCGATCGCGTGGCTGATCGCCTCGGCGGTCTCGCCCCGCGCGTCGAACCACAAGGCGAGCCGCTGGTGCAGCGCGCGATACTGGCCGATGTCGCGCCGGACGAGCCGCTCGCACAGATATTCGGCGAAGAGCTGGTGGTAGCGATAGGCGTCCCGCTCGCGCGAGAGCGGGGTGAGCAGCACGCCCTGCTGCTCGAGCCGTTCGAGCAGCAGCCCGCCATCCTGCCGGTCGCAGATCAGGTTGAGCGCCTCGGCGGTCACGCGGCCGAGCAGGGCGGTGCGCAATACCACTTCCTGCACGTCCTCTGGCAGCGACATCAGCACCTGTTCGGAGAGATAGCCAGCCAGCTCCGAGCCGGAGCCCCCCGCTCCGCCGACGAAGCTGCGCCGGTCGATTCCGCGCTGGAGCGAGAACAGCGTCAGTTGCAACGCGATCGGCCAGCCTTCGGTCCGCTCGATCAGGCTGCGGACATCGTCTTCGCCCAGCGGCAAGCCATCGGCGCGGGCCAGCATCTCCTCTGCCTCGGGGCTGGAGAATTTGAGATCTTCGGCGGAGAGTTCGAGCAATTGCCCCTCGGCCGCCAGCATCGTCTGGCCAAGCCGCGGATAATCGCGCGAGGCGATGATGAAGTGGCAGTTGCGCGGCGCGAGGCGGATGAGCGACTGGAGGAAGTCGTACGCCTCAGCGCTCTCGGCGCAGTGGAGATCGTCGAGGATCAGCACGGTCTGGCGCGGATCGCGGGCCAGCCGATTGATGATCGCCGACAGCGCCGCACGCGCGGGCATGCCGGCGGAGACCGGTTCGCCCTCCTCCACTGCCTCGCCGCTGATCGCATAGGAAATATATTGGGCAAGCCGCTTGGCATCGGCATCATCGCGCTCGAGCGTGAGCCACGCGACGAGCAGATCGGCATCGGCGAAGCGGCGACGCCACTGGGCGAGCAGGCTGGTCTTGCCATATCCCGCCGGCGCATGGATGAGCGTGAGGCGCCGGCTCAGCGCCTCGTCCAGCCGTTCAAGCAACGCATCGCGCCGGATCTGGTTGCCCATCCACAGCGGCGGCGCGACCTTGGTCGGGATCAGTTCGTCGATCGCGGCTACTCCGTCCATTCCGAGTCGCTAGACGAAGGACGGTACAAGAAGATGGCGGAAACGGGAGCGACTTACCCGTTCGGGCGCCCCGATTACCCGTTCGCCGGGGTCCCGCACCCGTTTCCCGTATTGCGCCGCTTGGCCGCAGCCCCTTAGCTCGCGACGATTGAGGGGCGTGCCAAAGGATTGGGATAGCGTGCGAATTGGGGTCGATGTCGGGGGAACGAATACCGACGCCGTGCTGATGGACGGGGCCGAGGTGGTTGCGTGGACCAAGCAGCCGACGACAGCCGATGTGGGCTCGGGCGTCGCCGCCGCGATCCGCGCGGTGCTTGCCGATGCGCGGGTGGCACCCGAGGCGGTCGCCTCCGTGATGATCGGCACCACGCATTTCACCAACGCGCTGGTCGAGCGCAGCCGGCTCGACCGGGTCGGCATCCTGCGGCTCGCCAGCCCGTCGGGCGAGGCGCTGCCGCCGATGACAGGGTGGCCGAAAGCGCTTGCCGGGCAGGTCGACGCGAAAACCTATCTCCTTCCCGGCGGCTTCGAGTTTGACGGGCGCGAGATCGCCCCGCTCGACACATCCGCGATCCGCGCCGCCGCCCGCCAGTTGCGCGAAGCCGGGATCGATTCGATCGCGATCAGCAGCGTGTTCGCCCCGGTAAATCCCTCGATGGAGGAACGCGCCGCCGCGCTCGTTGCCGAGGAGCATCCCAGGGCGCGCATCACCGTCTCCCACACGCTAGGCCGGATCGGCTTCATCGAGCGCGAGAATGCCGCGATCCTCAACGCAGCGCTGGGCAGCCTCGCCAGCCATGTCATCGCCGCGTTCGAGCGCGCGCTGGAGGATATCGGCGTCGAGGCGCCGCTCTATCTCTCGCAGAATGACGGCACCTTGATCTCAGCGGCGCGCGCCGCGGCCTATCCGGTGCTGACCATCGGATCGGGGCCGACCAACTCGATGCGCGGCGCCGCCTTCCTCACCGGGGTGCGCGACGCCATCGTGCTCGATGTGGGCGGTACCACCACCGATCTGGGCGTGCTCGCCAGCGGCTTCCCGCGCGAATCCTCGGTCGCGGTCGATATTGGCGGGGTGCGGATCAATTTCCGCATGCCCGATATCCTCGCGCTCGGCCTGGGCGGGGGCACACGCATCCATCTCGATCCGTCGCGCTACGCGGCGGAGGGGATCGCTGAAGACGAGCTTGGCGTCGGGCCGGACTCGGTCGGCTTCCGCATCACCGAACAGGCGCGCCTGTTCGGCGGCGACACCCTCACCGCAAGCGATGTCGCCGTCGCCGCCGGGCGCGTTCGCTTCGGCGATCCGACCAGGCTACCAGCGCTCTCCGAGCCCGTGCGCGACGCGGTGTGGGCGCGGATGCAGGCGATGCTCGAGGAAGCGGTCGACCGGATGAAGACCAGTCGCGGCGACGTGGTGCTGCTCGCGGTCGGCGGCGGCAATTTCCTGGTGCCAGACACGTTGCGCGGCGCCGCCCGGGTGGTGCGCCCGCCGCACGCAGCCGTCGCCAATGCCGTTGGCGCGGCGATCGCCCAGGTCGGTGCGCAGGTCGAGCAGGTCGTGTCCTATGAACGCGAACCGCGCGAGCAGGCGCTCGATCGCCTGCGTGCCGAGGCGCGCGACCAGGCGATCGCGGCGGGTGGCATCGCCGAAAGCGTCGAGATCGTGGAGATGGACGAAGTGTATCTGAGCTATCTGCCCGGTCGCGCCGCGCAGGTCCGCGTCCGCGCTGTCGCGGACCTTGCCGGCACCGCTGCTGTTCTGGCCGCCCATGCGTATTGATCGCCAGGCGCTGCTCGATCTCGCCACCGGCGCCGCCTTTCTGGGTTCGGGCGGCGGCGGCGACCCCTATTATTCGCAGTTGCTCGGCGAGGCCGAGATCGCGCGGCGCGGCACTTTCGAGCTCATCCCGCTCGATGCGTTGGCTGACGATGCGCTGGTCGCGCCCTGTGGGTGGATCGGCGCCCCGACCGTCTCGGCAGAGAAGCTGCCCAATGGCCAGGAAGCGCTGCTGGGTCTCCGCGAACTGGAGCGAATCCTCGAGCGTCCGATCGATGCGGTGATGGCGATCGAGATCGGCGGGGGCAACGGCCTCGCGCCTTTGCTTGCCGCCGCCGAGCTCGGCATCCCGGTCGTCGACGCTGACGGCATGGGTCGCGCCTTTCCCGAATCGCAAATGACGGTGTTCAGCATCGACGGGCTCTCCGCCTGTCCCTCGGTCGTTACCTCGGCCAATGGCGGGCTGCGCCTGATCGATGCTGTGGATAACCTGGAGCATGAGCGCCAGGCGCGCGCGCTCTCGATCGAGTTCGGCGGTAACGCGCACATGGTCGAATATCCGCTGAGCGGCGCGACAGCGAAGCGCCATGCGATCGGTGGCAGCGTCTCGGCCGCGATAGCGATCGGCGCGGCCGTGCGGATTGCGCGGGCCGCGGGCGAGGATCCGTTCGAGGCATTGCACGCCGCTCTCAGGGCCAGCGGGCTCTACCCCTTTGCCGGTACCTTGTTCGACGGCAAGGTGGTCGATGTCGAACGCGAGACCCGTGGGGGATTCTCGGTCGGGCGGGTTGTGATCGAGGGCTTTGGCGGCGAGGGGCGAATGGACCTGGAGTTCCAGAACGAGAACCTTATCGCCCGTGTCGATGGCCAGGTCCGTGCGATGGTACCCGATCTCATCACCGTGATGGACCGCGAGACCGCCGACAGCATCACCACCGAACGGCTGAAGTTCGGCCAGCGCGTCAAGGTGGTCGGCGCCGCCGCCCCGGCGATGCTGCGCGCCGAATGGGCGCTGACATTTGTCGGCCCGGCCGCGTTCGGCTTTACCGATCCCTATCGCCCGATCGAGGATCTCAACGGCTGGAACCACGGATGAGCAACGAAGCCGACGATGCCTATGCCCATTCGCCGGTGCCCGAAGGGGTCACCGTCCCAGGCTGGCGCGTCGGACTGATCGTCGCGAGCTTCTCGATCGGCCTGCCCGACTTCCTCAACGGGTCGCACAATGCGCTGGCGCTGGGCTTCTCCGGCGCGGTGATCGCGGCGCTGCTCGCCGGGCTGATCCTCTGCGTCGGCGGATCGATGACGGCGATCGTCAGCGTGCGCACGCGGCTTTCCACCTATCTCCTCGTCCGCCGCTCGTTCGGCACCGGCGGCGCGGCGCTGATCAACACGGTGATCGCGCTCATCCATTTCTGCTGGTTCGGCGTGAATGCGTCCTTCTTCGGCGAGGCGATGGTCGAGGCGGCCACGGCGAATGGGTTGCCGGGCAGTTTCGCGGCATTCGTGGTGCTTGGCTCGATCCTGATGATGGGCTCGACCGTGATCGGCTTCCGCGCGCTCGACCGGCTGGCGCTGGTCGCGGTGCCGCTGCTCGCGGCGATCCTGCTCGCGGTGGTGGTGGTGACGCTGAAAACGCACGGCTTCATCACCGCGCCCGATTCCACTCCGCCCGAGCCTATGACACTCGGCATCGCGATCTCGGCGCTGATCGGCGCCTATATGCTCGCGGTGGCGACGATGCCTGACCTGTCGCGCTATACCAGCAGCCCGCGCGGGGCGATCGCCAGCATGGCGCTCTCCTTCCCGATCGCGACGCCGCTGATGATGACCGCGGCCGCGATCCCTGCGCTCGCGACTCACGAGACCAGCGTGATGAAACTGGTCACGGCGTATGGCT
Source organism: Sphingomonas sp. QA11 (assembly GCF_028473665.1). Classification (GTDB taxonomy): domain Bacteria; phylum Pseudomonadota; class Alphaproteobacteria; order Sphingomonadales; family Sphingomonadaceae; genus Sphingomonas; species Sphingomonas phytovorans. Next base: position 3,683,973 of record NZ_CP098774.1, read on the forward strand.
TCGGTACGCCGGTGCTCTTCCTGCTCGTGCTGCCGACCTGGACGGTCAACGCGCTCAACCTCTACTCGTCGAGCCTGTCGCTCGGCAGCACCTTTCCCAGGGTGCGCCAATGGGTGTTCACGCTCGCCGGCGGCACGATCGGCACGATCCTGGCGCTGATGGGCATCCTCGAGATGTTCATCCCCTTCGTGCTGTTCCTCGGGCTGATCATCCCGCCGATCGCGGCGATCTATGTGATCGACGCCTGGACGCGCTATCGCCGCGCCGATGCGGCGGAATCGCTGCGCGGCCTGCCGCGCTTCGACTGGCGGGCGATCGCGACCTGGGCGATCTCGGTCGTGGTCGCGGTGCTGGGGACGTACAAAGGCTGGACGATCACGACCGTGCCGGCCCTCGACGCGACGATCGTGGCGGGGCTGATCTACGCGACACTCAGGGCCAGATAGCACTCAGGGCCAGGTAAAAGCGAAGCGCAGCGCCGACGTCACCGAGCGGCTCGGCACGGTGATGTGGACTTCTTCGGCATAGGCCTCGGAGCGTGTCCGCAATCCAAAGGCCGAGAGGGGTTCCATCCGCTTGACGAACGCCTCGGAATCCCAGCGCTCGAGCACGGTATCCTCACGCTCACCCCAGACGACCATCAATCGGCCGACCTTCTGGATATTGCCTGCCTGCAAGCCGGCGGCGAAAGCGCGCTCCTCCTTTTGCATCTCCAGGTCGTGCCAGAACAGCGACGGGCTGGCGGCAATCAGGGCATGAAAGGCAGTAGGCCGCGTGAACAGGGCGTGGACCGCGAACAGGCCGCCCAGCGAATGGCCGTACAGCGCCTGACGGTCGCGGTTGATCGTGTAGCGCCGGTCGAGTTCGGACCGCAGCTTGCCGGTCAGGAAGTCCAGGAACGTGTCCCAGCCGCCATTCGGCACCTTGCCGAGTTGGACATCCCAGGGCGGCGGCGGCGGTCCTCCCGTGAGATCGAAGATGCGGCGAATGTCATAGGCCTTGTCGGTCTTGTAGCCCACGCCGACCACGATCGCCTTGCCGGTATCCGCCTTCATATAGTCGTGCATGCGCCGCGTCTCGGCGAAGCCGGCGAACATCGCATTGCCGTCGAGCACAGTGAGCACCGGATAGCCGCCCTCGGGCGCCGGCCCGGCCGGCCTGGAAACAAAGATCTGATAGGAATAGCCGTCTTCGCCCTTGAGCTCCCAGGTCTCGGTATCGGGCAAAACATAGCCGGGCGCGACAGGCGGCCGCGTCTGGGCGAACGCGGGCGATGCGCCCAGCAGGCAAAGCGCGAGCGCGCTGGTGGCGAGCGATCTGGACATTCTACCTCTCCCGACGGTGAGGTGCGATTGAACCCTGTCCCGTGCGGCCACGCCATGCGGACGGCGGGTAAACCAGGCGGATTTTCGGGGTAGCTAAGCGGCGACCACGCCCGCCGTGACGAGCGCGTCGATCGCGGCCTCGTCACATCCAACGTCGCGAAGCACCGAGCGACTGTCCGCTCCGAGCGCATGCGGAGGCTGGTCCGGCGTCCGCTCGATCCCGGTGAACCGCACCGGCTGCGGGATCGCGCGCTTCACGCCCTCCGGGAAGCCGTCGGGCACATCGAAGAAGCCGATCTCGGTCAGGTGCGGATCGCTGAGGATCTCCGCCGGTGTCGCCACGCGCGAGCAAGGCACATCGATCGCCTCCAGCACGTCGATCCACGCATCGGTACCGCGCGCTTGCAGGCTTGCGGCGACGATCGCATAGAGCTCGCCGATAGAGGCCTGGCGCCGGGCGGGAGACTGGAACCACGCCGTCTCGCACACCTCGCTCCGGCCGATCGCACCGAGGAAGCGTCGCCACTGCGCCTCGGTATAGGGCAGCACCGCGATCCATCCGTCAGCGGTGCGGAAAGGCCGGCGATCCGGCGAGAGCAGGCGCGGATAGCCGGGCGCACCGTCAGCGGCGAAGGTCGCGGCGGACAGATGCTCGTTCATCAGGAAGGCGACCATCGCCTCGAACATCGGCACTTCGACCCGGAACGGCCCAGCCCGCCCACGCGCGCGCGCGAACAGGGCGGCGAGAATGCCATAGACCGCGTGCAGCGCGGCGACCTTGTCAGCGACGATCGTCGGGGCGAATTGCGGGGTAGCATTCTGAAGCGCGGCGAGGCCGGCAAGGCCGCTTGCCGCCTGGATGATGTCGTCGAAAGCGGGGCGGTCGCGATACTGTCCGCCACGCCCGAAGCCGGTCGCCGCGCAATGGACAATGCGCGGGTTGATTGCCGCGACCTGCTCGAAGCCCAGCCCCAGCCGATCGGCGGCATCGAGCCGCATATTGTGAAACAGCACATCAGCGCCCGCCACCAGCTTCGCAAGCGCCTCGCGCCCCTCCGGCCGTTTGAGGTCGATCGCCAGCATCCGCTTGTTGCGATTGTTGTTCACGAACAGCGCCCCGCCGCCCGTCCCCTGGGGATGCGCGTGGCGGGCGATGTCGCCATCGAGCGGCTCGACCTTGATCACCTCCGCCCCGAGATCAGCGAGGATCTGCCCCGCATAGGGTCCGAGCACCACTGCGCCGACTTCGATCACGCGCACGCCTTCTAGCAACGGCAGCATCGCATCTCTCCACAAAATCCGTTGACTATTATTTCCATATGTGGACAAATTAGTCCATAATAAGAAATCAAAGAGGAAATTATGGATTATTGCTTCGACCGTCTCTTCATCGGCGGCGAATGGGTCGAGCCCGTCGACGGCGGCGTTCGCGACAGTATCGATCCGGCTACCGGCAAGCCCTGGGGCAAGGTCGCTTTTGGCGGCGCGAAGGATGTAGATCGCGCAGTGGTCGCCGCCCGCGAGGCGTTTGAAGGGCCGTGGCGCAAGATGCCCCCCTGGGAGCGCGCGGCGCTGATGCGGCGCTTCGCCGATCTCTACGCGACTCAGGTCGATGCGCTCGCCCGCATCGAATCGCAGGACAATGGCCGCGCCATCCGCGAATCGCGCGGCGATATCGCCATGCACGCTCAATATTATCACTGGTTCGCCTCGCTGGCGGACAAGCTGGGCGGCCGGACGATCCCGATGGACGACAGCGTCCATGCCTTCACCACGCGTTCGGCGGTGGGCGTGGTCGGGACGATCACTCCGTGGAACGTGCCGCTGATGGCGGCGGCGTGGAAGCTCGGCCCGGCGCTCGCCGCGGGCTGCACCGTGGTGCTCAAGCCTGCCGAGCAGACCCCGGCCTCTTCGCTGGCGCTGGCCAGGCTGTTCGAGGAAGCGGGTTTCCCGCCGGGCGTCGTCAATGTCGTGCCGGGCGACGGCCCGGTCGCCGGCGCGCATCTTGTCGCGCATCCGGGCGTCGACAAGATCGCCTTCACCGGCGAAGGCGCGACCGCCAAGACAATTCTCAAGACCGGCGCTGACACGCTCAAGCGCTTCTCGTTCGAGCTGGGCGGCAAGGCACCGCACATCCTGTTCGCCGATTGCGACGTGGAGAATGCGCTGAATGCCGCGACCGGCTCAGCCTGGGCGCTGTGCGGCCAGAGCTGCGCGCTGGGCAGCCGCATCTTGGTCGAGCGGCCGATCTACGATCAGGTGGTCGAGGGCTTCCGCCGCAACGCCGCGCGAGTCCGTGTCGGCAATCCGCTCGATCCCGCCACCCATATGGGCCCGCAGGCGCACCAGCAGCAGCTCGACAAAACGCTCTCCTATGTCGCGATCGGCCGGGACGAGGGCGCCGAACTGGTGACCGGCGGCGCGCGGCTCGACGGCCCGGATCTGGCAGGAGGCTATTTCGTCGAGCCCACCGTGTTCGCCAGCGTCGCGCCGGAGATGCGGATCGCGCAGGAGGAGATCTTCGGCCCCGTCGCCTCGATCATCCCGTTCGACGGGGAGGAAGAGGCCATCGCGATCGCCAATGGCACGCCGTACGGCCTGGCCGCGGGCCTGTGGACCGGCGATGTCGGCCGCGCCCACCGTGTTGCCAACCGGATCGAGGCGGGCATCGTCTGGGTCAACACCTATCGCTACATCCGCTGGTCCACGCCGTATGGCGGCGTGAGGACCAGCGGCTGGGGTCGCGAGAACGGGATCGAGGCGCTCGATTCCTATCTTGAGACCAGGACCACCGTGATCTCCACCACCGGCAAATTCGCCGATCCCTTCGCCAATTGAGGAACATCACCATGCGTTTGCAGGGCAAGCTCGCCATCGTCACCGCCGCGGCATCGGGCATGGGCCGCGCCGGCGTGGAACGCTTCGTGCGCGAAGGCGCGCGCGTCGCCGCGATCGACATCAGCTCGGAGGCGCTGAACGCGCTGGTCGCCGAGTTCGGATCGGACAAGGTGACCCCGATCGTCGCCGATCTGCTCACGCCCGAAGGCGCGCGCGGCAGCATCGACCAGGCGGTGGAGGCGCTGGGCGGCGCCGACATCCTCTGGGCGCATGCCGGCATGCCCGGCCCCGCCTCGGTCGAGAATCTCGACATGGACGCATATCGCAGGGCGATCGACCTCAATATCACTTCCGCCGCGCTCGGCGCCGGCCAGGTCGCGCCGCACATGCGGGCGCGCGGCGGCGGCTCGATCATCTTCACTTCCTCGATCTCCGGGCTGGTCGGCTCGATGATGAGCCCGATCTACTCGGCGGCGAAATGGGGTGTGGTGGGCCTCGGCAAGTCGCTCGCGCTGGCGCTGGCCGGCGACAATATCCGCGTCAACGTGGTGTGCCCGGGACTTGCCGACACGCCGATGAAGATCGGCTTCATCGGGCGCAACGGCGATCCGGCCGAGGCGGCGGCGAACGAGGCCAAGGTGGTCGGCGCGGTCCCGATGGGCCGGCTGGTCAAGCCTGGCGAAGTCGCGGATGCGGCCTTGTGGCTCGCTTCGGACGAAGCCAGCTTCGTCACCGGCGTGGCGCTTCCGGTCGATGGCGGCTTCACGGCCCGCTGACCGTGGCATATCGCCCGTTCTCCTTCCCTCCAGTGGACGATGGCGATCATGATCGTGCGGCAAGCGGCGAACACGCTCCAGATCCTCGAATATTTCGCCGAGCGGCGGCGGCCGGCGAGTGCGGCGGAAGTGGCCGACGATCTCGGCTGGCCACGCTCCAGCACGTTCAAGCTGCTGGGGACACTGGCGACGCTCGGCTATCTCTACGAGCCACAGGGGCGCGGCGCCTATTATCCGAGCCTGCGCTGGCTGGAACTGGCCGAGCAGGTGGCGCAGGCCGATCCGCTGCCGCCCGAAATCCAGCGGCTGGTGCAGGCGGTTTCGGCCGAGACCGGCGAGACCACGGCAATCTCCGCACCGGCCGGGACCTCCGCGATGTTCGTCGTGGTGAAGGAATCGCGCCATGCGGTACGTTATTTCGCGCAGGTGGGCGACAGGGTGCCGATCCACGCCAGCTCGGCGGGGCGCGCGCTGCTCGCCCAGATGCCGGCGGAAGAGCGTCAGGCGCTGTACCGCAAGATAGACTTCAGCAGCTATTCTGCCACCACGCCGATGAGTCCCGAGCGGATCGAAGCCGATCTGGCGGAAGCGGCGGCACGCGGCTGGCACCAGAGCAATGCCGAATACACGCCGGACCTGGCGGGCGTAGCGCTACCGCTGCCCGTGGGCGGCCGGCGGCTGTCGATCGTGGTGGTCGGCCCGGTCTCGCGCTGCCTCGAGCGGCGCCCGGAAATAGCGGCGGTGCTCGGCAACCATGTGAACAAGCTCGTCTAAGAGTCCGTTTGAAAATGCGCCCATGGGCGCATTCTCAAACAGCCACGAAGCCATCCGGCCGCAAGAGCCGGGCACGTCCAGAGAGAGGAATGTCATGACGCCCGATCCCCGCGCGGCGATCGCCGCTGAACCCATGCGCCCGGCGCAGATCGCGGTGGTCGCGGTCTGCATCGCCCTGAACGCGCTCGACGGCTTCGACGTGCTGGCGATCAGCTTCGCCGCGCCCGGTATCGCCAGGGAGTGGGGCGTCGACAAGACCATGCTGGGCATCGTGCTCTCCATGGAATTGATCGGCATGGCGGCCGGATCGGTGCTGCTCGGCAATCTCGCCGACCGCATCGGGCGGCGCCCGACGATCCTTGCCTGCCTGTGCGTGATGGCGGTGGGCATGTTCGCCGCCTCGCATGCCACGGGCGTCGAGATGCTGTCGGCGATCCGCTTGTTCACCGGGCTCGGCATCGGCGGCATGCTCTCGGCGACCAGCGCGATGGTCGCGGAATTCTCGAACAGCCGCCGCCGGGGACTGAATACGGTGCTCAACATCGCCGGCTATTCGACCGGCGCGATCCTGGGCGGGCTGGTCGCCTCGTCCCTGCTCGCAGGAAACGGCGACTGGCGCATGGTCTTCCTGTTCGGCGGCATGATGACGCTGGTTGCGCTGCCCCTCGCCTTCTTCCTGCTGCCGGAATCGATCGAGTCGCTGCTGGCCCGTCGCCCGGAGAACGCACTCGCCGCGATCAACCGCACCCTCGCCCGCCTGCGCCGCGGCCCGATCGAGGCGCTGCCGCCAGCCGAGGCCGAGCGCACCCGTCCCTCGATCCTCGCCCTGTTTTCGCCCGGCTATCGCGCCACGACGATCCTGCTGACGGTCGCCTATTTCGCCCAGATCACCTTCTTCTACTACATCCAGAAATGGGTGCCGAAGATCGTCGTCGACATGGGGTTCGACGCGGCGCAGGCCGGGCGCGTGCTGGTCGCGGCGAATGTCGGCAATTTACTCGGCGCGCTGGCGATCGGCCTTGCGACTCAGCGCCTGCCGCTCAGGCCGCTGATCGGCGGGGCCATGCTGGTCGGCGTGATCGCGATCGGCATCTTCGGGCTGGGCTTCCGCGACCTTGCCCTGCTCTCGCTGAGCGTCGCGGTGGCCGCCTTCTTCATCAATGCCGGCGTCGTCGGCATCTACCCGCTGCTCGCCCGCGCCTATCCGGCCGAACTGCGCGCGAGCGGCACTGGTTTCGTGATCGGGGTCGGCCGTGGTGGTTCGGCACTGGGACCCCTGCTCGCCGGCACGCTGTTCGCAGGCGGCCATGGGCTGCTGACCGTATCGCTGGTGATGGGCCTGGGTGGCATCATCGCGGCGACGGCGATCGCCCTGCTGAAACCAGTGGACTGAGCCTATTGCACCGAGCGGAGCAGGATGCTCGTCTCGCTGTTGAGCACGCCTTCCACCGTGCGCATCTCGCGCAGGATCCGGTCGAGATCGCCCAGCGACTCCGCATGCACCTCGGCGACTAGGTCCCAGGCCCCGTTGGTCGTGTGCAGCGCGGTGATCTCGGGCAGGCCGCGCAGCGACCGAATCACCGCGCTGGTCGAGGCGCCGGCCACTTCGATCAGCGTGATCGCGCGCACCCCCTCGCCCGCGCCGCGCTCTTCCGCCCGCACCGTGAAGCCCAGGATCGCGCCCGATTCCAGCAGCCGATCGAGCCGCGCCTGCACTGTGGCGCGCGACACCTTGAGGGCAGTCGCCAGTCGCGAGATCGGCGCTCGGCTGTCAGCCCTGAGCAGCGAAATGAGCTGGCGATCGAGCGAGTCGAGAAGGATCATACAAATCGCTTAACACTGCCTGGCATTTTGCTAAGCATTTACCCATCTACCACGCATTCTTCCAATTTTTCCTGACAAGGTGTCGAACTAGCTTCCCTGAAACGCGAACAGGAAGGGTGAGCAGCATGACGGTCTATGTCGGCGTGGAGGATCTGTGCAGGCTGGTCGCATCAATTGGTATGGAGCCGTTCATCCAGGGCATCGCCGATCGCCTCGAAAGCGATTTCCGCCGCTGGGAAGAGTTCGACAAGGCGCCGCGCTATGCCAGCCACTCGCCCGATGGCGTGATCGAGCTGATGCCAGCCGCCGACCGGCGCCGCTTCAGCTTCAAATACGTCAACGGCCACCCGAAAAACACGCGGCTGGGCCTGCAAACCGTCGCGGCGTTCGGCGTGCTGGCCGATGTCGATACCGGCTATCCGGTACTGCTGAGCGAGATGACCCTGCTCACCGCGCTGCGTACCGCCGCAACCTCGGCGCTGGCGGCGCGCTATCTAGCCCGGCCCGGCAGCCGCACGATGGCGGTGATCGGCCTCGGCGCCCAGTCAGAATTCCAGGCGCTCGGCTTCCGCGCGCTGCTCGGCATCGATCGGCTGCGGATATGGGACACTGATCCAGCCGCCATCGCCAAGTTCCGCGCCAATATGGCCACACTCGGTTTCCAGGTCGTCGCCGCCAGCTCGGCACCCGAGGCGTTGCTTGGCGCGGACATCGTCACAACGGTCACCGCCGACAAGGCCAAGGCAACGATCCTGTCCGACAACATGGTCGGCGCGGGCATCCACATCAACGCCGTGGGCGGCGATTGCCCCGGCAAGACCGAACTGGCCCCCGCCATCCTCTCGCGAGGGAGTGTCTTCGTCGAATATCCCGAGCAGACCCGGATCGAAGGCGAGATCCAGCAGATGCCGGCCGATTTCCCGGTAACCGAGATCTGGCGTGTGATCGCCGGCAAGGCGGTTGGCCGCAGCGCCGACGACGAGATCACCATCTTCGACTCGGTCGGCTTCGGGATCGAGGACTTCTCCGCCCTCTCCTATGTCCACGCGCTGATCGAAGGGCGCGAAGACCTGCGCCGGCTTGACCTGATCGTCAAGCCGAGCGACCCGCGCGACCTGTTCTCCCTGGTCAGGCAGTACCAGCCGGAGCAGCAAGCGGCTTGAAGCTGGCGGTCTCCGGGATATCCAGACGATCGCCGACCCGGACGGGATGCGCGGTGGCGGGATGCGCCGCCACCAGCGCCCGAATCTCGGGGACCACGCAGCGGCATGTCCGCCGCCAGGCCAGGATCGAGGCGCCGCGACGATGGCGGACGATATCGACCGGTTCCGGATCCAGATCGTCGCGCGTAATATTCGATCCGTTCGTCCCGAGTAGCCGCCGAGCTTGTCGAGATGGCATATCGAGAGACAAGCTCTGGATATGGCTGCACCTGCTCGATCTGTAATCGGCACGAACGGGGGACGTCTGATTTGGCACTCGATGCACAAACGATGTCGTCACGGCGCCGCGATTCTTGAACCATACGCTCGCCGTGTCAAACCCTCGCGGGTCGGCGATATCCCCGTGGATCTGGACCCCGAAGGAAGCGCCAGGCCCAACCGCGATGGCAGGTCATGCCGCCGTTGACACCCGTAGCAGCTCTCCTTATTGCAAATGCATCGCAATAGTACATAGTTGGGGGATTGACCTTGGATTTGTATCGACCCCGGATTTCCGGCGCGAAAGCGCGCGTCCTCAGTTCGGCGATCGCTCTTTCTACCGTCCTTGTGAACGCGCCCGCTTTCGCTCAGTCGAAAGACGGTGCGCCACAGAAGGGCGAGCAGCAGGCTAAAGCGGATCAGGCGCGGGACGACAGCGGCGACATCGTCGTCACCGGTTCCTATACGACGAATGCCAAGCTGGATTCCGCGACCGGTCTCGGCCTTTCCATTCAGGAAACGCCGCAATCCGTCACCGTCATGACCGCACAGCGCCTGGAAGATCAGGGTATCCGCACCCTGAGCGATGTCGCGAACAACGCCGCCGGCGTCTCGTCCAAGGCCTTTGACAACGCACGCAACGGCTTTTCCGCGCGCGGCTTCTCCATCGACAACTATCAGATCGACGGTGTTCCGCTGCAGTGGGACGCCGGCTACAGCGCCGGCGAGTCCGAAATCGATGTAGCGCTATATGAGCGGGTCGAGATCGTGCGGGGCGCGACCGGCTTGCTGACCGGCGCGGGCAACCCCTCCGCCTCGATCAACCTTATCCGCAAACATGCTGACAGCCGTAGTTTCACCGCTACGGCAACCGTGTCCGGCGGCAACTGGAACCGCTATTTCGGCATGCTCGACGTGTCGACGCCGATCACGTCGGATGGCAATGTGCGGGCGCGCGTGGTGGCCAAATATGAAGACGGCGATTCCTACATCGACCTGCTCCATAACAGGAAGCTCGTCCTGTACGGCGTGATCGACGCCGATCTTTCCAACACCACGAAACTGAGCGTCGGGGCCAGCTATCAGGACAACAGCCCGCGTGGGACTCAATGGGGCGGCCTGCCGGTCTGGTATACGGACGGCACGCGCACCGACTGGTCGCGATCCAAGACGATCGGTGCCGACTGGACGCGCTGGGCATCCACCAACCAGACCTATTTCGCCAATTTCAATCAGCAGATCGGAGACGACTGGAACCTGCGTCTCTATGGCAGCTATTCGCGCAACCGGGGCGACATGCAGTTGCTCTATCTCTACGGTCAGGTGGACAAGGCCACGGGCCTTGGTCTCGGCCCGTCGCCCGCAAATTATCAGAGCAACCTTCGCCAGATCGACATCGGCGCGCGGCTAACCGGAAAATATCACCTTTTCGGCCGTGAACACGAGTTGATCCTTGGCACGAGCTTCGCCCGGCAAGCGCTCGATTTCTACGGCTTCGCGCCCGATTATTCGAAGCTCCCGCCCATCGGCAATTTCTTCCAATGGGACGGCTCCTATCCCGAGCCGGCATGGGGCAGCGTCGGGACACACGACGTTCAGTGGCGCACGAAACAATGGGGCTATTTCGGCGCGACGCGGCTGTCGCTGACCGATCACCTGAAGGTGATCGCGGGCGGCCGTCTGAGTTCGTGGGAGCGCACTGGCGTAGCGTACGGCAGCTCTGCCGATTTCGGCGATCGCAATCGCCTCCTGCCTTATGCCGGCGTGCTCTACGATGTCCTCCCGGGACAGACGCTGTACGCCAGCTACACCAAGATATTCCTCCCGCAGAACAGCCAGGATCGCAACGGCGCCTTTCTGCCGCCGATCAACGGCGTCAATTACGAAGGCGGCCTGAAAAGCAGCTTCTTCCACGGTGGGCTCAACACCGCGGTGTCAGTCTTCCACATCGAGCAGGACAATCTCGCGCAGGTCGATACGGGCTATCTCGTCCCCGGCACGATCAACCAGGCCTATCGCGCGGCACGCGGCGCACGGAGCGACGGTTTCGAGATCGAGGCCAATGGCGAAGTGCTGCCCGGCTGGGCCCTGAGCGGCAACTACACCCAGTTCTGGGCGAAGGATGCCGGCGGCGCCCGCATCAACACGCTGTTCGCGCAGCAATTGCTGCGGATCTTCTCGACCTATCGCTTCGGCGGTGGGCTGGATGGCCTCACCGTCGGCGGCGGCGTGAACTGGGAAGGGTTGAGCTATACCGACACCACCAATCCCGTCACGAAGAATCCCGAGCGCCTGAAGGTCGAGCCCTACGCGCTCGTGAACCTGATGGCGCGCTATCAGCTTCGCAACGGGATTTCAGTGCAGGCCAACATCAGCAATTTGTTCGACAAGAAATATTATTCTCAGATCGGTTTCTACAATCAGGTCGCTTTTGGAGCGCCGCGAAGCGCGATGTTTACCCTGCGATATCAATATCGATAGGCGCGGCGGAAGTGAGTTCTTCGGACGGCCCACCGATCTCGTTCTGGTCGGTGGCGTTCGATGCGCGACTCTGCACGATCGCAAGCATGGTGGACCACGCTTCACGGCTTCTTCGTGGTCCACTTCGAGTGGACCATCACGTAACATATTGAGATTTCGCGGACCGACGCGAGCCATTTTACCGCAGATTTCTAGGGCTTCCTGGGGCATCCGCGTTATGGACTGGTGCCGCTTACAGGACTCGAACCTGTGACCCCCGCATTACGAATGCGATGCTCTACCAACTGAGCTAAAGCGGCATATCCCCCGTGCGGCCCGTGGACGGGCTTTCGCGAGGGGGCGGCGCTTATCACCTGTCTCGCCGGCTGACAAGCGCTCAGACTGCAAGCGCCCCCTTTACGCAACGTTTACCACGCGCGGCGCAGAAGGGCGGGACAGCGGGCTGATCCAGGCCCTTGAGGGTAGCTTTCTGCATGGATAACGTCCGCGGTTTCGAAGAGGATCGGGTGGATCACGATCACGATACCGGCGCGAGCGGCGTCGACGAGCCGCGCCTCGACATCGGCACCGATGAGCGCCGCATGCATGTCCGCGCCTATAACCACTGGGTCTCGCTGCTGCGCGGTCGCGCCTACCCGTCGATCGAGGATCTCGATCCGGCCAATATCGCCGATTTCGGCCCGCACAGCGTGCTGCTCGATTTCTCGAACGGGATCGAGGATCCGGCGATCCCGTATCTCGGCCGGCTGCTCCGCGAGGAATGCGCGCTTGATCACAGCGTCACCCACATCGCCCAGGTGCCCAGCCGCTCGCTGCTGTCGCGTCTGACCGACCATTATCTGCAGATCATCGCGAATCGGGCGCCGATCGGCTTCGAGGCCGAATTCGTCAACACGCGCGGCCACAACACCATGTATCGCGGCATCCTGATGCCCTTTTCCTCGGACGAGGATTCGATCGACTATATCTATGGCGTGATCAACTGGAAGGAACTGGTCGACGCCGAGACCCAGGCGAAGCTGGATGCCGAGGTCGATGCGTCGCGCCGCGCCGCGCCCAAGCCGGCGGCATCAGCCCCGGCCTGGGCCGACGGCCCGAGCGCAGGGATCGAGGACGCCGCGGAGGAGGCGCCGCCGATCCAGGGCATCGGCACGTCGCCACCCACCGGCAGCCTCACCGACCAGCTGATGCTTGCGCAGCAAACCGCCGCCGCGGTGCGCGCGGCCGACACGCGCACGCGCAGCACGCTCTACCGCGCGCTTGCCCGCGCGCATGATTTCGCCGCCGCCGCCGACGCCGATCCCGTCTCCTACCAGGCGCTGCTCGACCATGCCGGCATCGCCGTGCAACTCCGCGCGCCGATGACACCGGTCGTGAAGCTCGTCTTCGGTGCGGATTACGACAAGACGCGGCTGACCGAATATGCCGCCGTGCTGTCCCATGCCCGCCGCGCCGGCGTGCCCGCCGGTGCGCTGACCGAGTTCCTCGAAGGCTTCGAGGGCGGCATCAAGGGCGTGGTAAAGGCCGAGCGCGACGCGAAGAGGCCGACAGCCCCTTCGGCCCCGGCCGATCCGGCGACCGTGCTTGACGCCCGCCCGACGCTTGCCAGGGTCTCGATCGACACCGGCCTCCACACCGGGGACTATGTCGTCCTGCTGGCCCGTGCCGGCGATGGCGGCACGCTCGACATCGTCGCGGCCGTCGGCGGCGACACCGCCCTTACCCAGCGCGCCATGCGCCAGGCGGCAAGCTGAACGCCATCTCGCATCGCTGCTCTCGATTGACGGCGGCAATGTCGGCCACCTAAGCCCTTTTCCGTGGCTCGCCCGCTGATCGTCCGGATCGAGTCGGGGGAACGCGAGGGCAAGGAAGGCAGGAGCGTGGCGGAATACGTCTTCAAGCCGCACGAAAAGCCGACGATGCCGGGGTCGCCGGCCAATCCCGATCACCCTGCGCGCCGCCGTTTCTTCTATTTCCTGATCGGGTGCCTCATCGGCGTTACCGGCGGCCTCGGCAACGCGCTGGTGACGGTCAATCTGAACTTCGCGCAGGGCACGCTCGGCCTCAACAGCAACGAGAGCGCCTGGCTCACCGCCGCCTATTTCATGACCAATGTGACGGCCAACCTGCTGCTGGTGAAATACCGCCAGCAATTCGGGTTGCAGCCGTTCATCCGCTACACCCTCGGCGCTTATGCCGCGACGACGCTGCTTCATCTCTTCGTTCATGATTTCTGGACGTCGGTGGCGGTGCGCGCGATGAGCGGGATCGCGGCAAGCGGCCTTTCCACCCTGACGCTCCTCTATCTCATGCAGGCCATGCCCCCGGCAAAACGGCTCGCCGGCGTGATGATGGGCATCAGCATCCCGCAACTCGCCTCGCCGCTGGCGCGGGTCTTCTCGCCAAGGCTGCTCGAATGGGGCGACTGGCACAATCTCTACTGGTTCGAAATGGGGCTGGCGCTGGCCTCGCTGGTGGCGGTGATGATGGTGCCGCTGCCGCCAAGCGAGCGCGAGGAGGTGTTCGAGCCGCTCGATTTCCTCACCTTCGGCCTGCTCGCGCCTGGCCTCTGGCTGATGATCGCGGTGCTGTCCGAGGGGCGGATCGAATGGTGGACCGACCAGCCCTGGATGGGCTGGGCGCTCGCCGCCAGCATCGCGCTGATCGCGGCTGCGCTGATCGTGGAGCATCGCCGCGCCAACCCGCTGATCAACACCCGCTGGCTCGCCACGAGGGAAGTCCTGCGGCTGATGGCGGTCGCGGCGTCGGTCCGGATCCTCCTGTCGGAACAGGCGTTCGGATCGGTCGGGCTGTTGACCGTGCTCGGCATGATCAACGACCAGATGGTCGTCCTCAATATCATCATCGTGCTCGCCTCGATCGCCGGCCTCGCCACCGCGGTCCTCACGTTCCGCCCCAACAACGTCGCCCGTCCGATCACCATCGCCGTGGTGCTGATCGTAATCGGGTCGTTCATGGATGCCGATGCCACCAACCTCACGCGCCCGAGCAGCTTCTATCTCAGCCAGGCGATTATCGGCTTCGCCTCGCTGCTGTTCCTGGCGCAGGCGATGGTGATCGGCATCGCGCGGACCCTGCTCGCCGGCGGGCGGAACTTCGTCAGCTTCGTCGTGCTGTTCAGCATCAGCCAGAGCATGGGCGGTCTGATCGGCAATGCGCTGCTCGGCACCTTCCAGGTGATCCGGGAGAAATTCCATTCGCACGCCCTGGTCCAGCATATCGTGATGACTGATCCGCTGGTCGCCGCGCGGCTGCGGGCTGGCGGCGGCGCTGTGGCGGGCGTGGTCGGCGATCCGGCGCTGCGCAGCGCGGAGGGCGCGGCGATCCTGGCGCAGCAGGTCGCGCGCGAGGCGAACATCCTCGCCTATAACGACGTGTTCCTGCTGGTCGGCGTGCTCGCTATCCTCGTCGCCTTGTGGGGCTATGCAATCCGCTGGTCGATCCGCCGGCGGGGCGAACAATCACCCATCATCCTGCTGCAACAGGCAATGCAAAAGACACAGGCGCAAGAGGGCCAATGAGATGAGCGAAACCAACGAGGCAACGCCCGAAGCGCCGGAAATCGAACGCCAGATCGATTCGCCTCCCGGCTGGCGCCCCGCGGTCAAGACACCCCCGACGGTCTTCCTGATCGTCGTGCTGGCGCTCTGCGCCATCCTCGCCATCCTCTATGCATGGCGCCTGCCCCCGTTCGCCGGCTGGACCGAACGGACCGACAATGCCTATGTCCGCGGCCGGGTGACGATCATCAGCCCGCAGGTCAGCGGCTATGTCACCGACGTTCCGGTGCAGGACTTCGCCGAGGTGAAGGCAGGCCAGGTCCTCGCGACGATCGACGACCGGATCTATCGCGCCCGGGTCGCCCAAGCCGAAGCGAACGTCGCCGCGCAACAGGCAGCCCTCGCCAATTCGAGCCAGGCGCAACGCTCGCGCGAGGTCGCGATCCAGAGCCAGGACGCCGGCATCGCCAATGCCAGTGCTCAGCTCGTCCGCGCCCAGGCCGACATGAAACGCGCCCATGCGCTGGTCGCCGACGGATCGATCTCGACCCGCGAATTCGACCAGACCCGCGCCACCCTGCTCGCCGCCGAGGCAGGTGTGCGCCAGGCCCAGGCGAGCCGCTCGATCGGCACGCAGGACGTCCGCACCGTGCTGGTCGGCCGCGCGGGACTCGAGGCGGCGGTGGAGTCGGCCAGGGCGCAGCTCCGCCTCGCCCAGATCGATCTCGACAACACCATCATCCGCGCGCCCGAGGCAGGCCAGCTTTCCGAAATCGGCGTGCGCCGCGGCGCCTATGTCACCGCCGGCACTCAATTGCTGTTCCTCGTGCCGCACACTGTGTGGGTCGTCGCCAACTACAAGGAAGCGCAGACGCGCGACATGGCGATCGGCCAGCACGCACGCTTCAAGGTCGACGCACTGGGCAGCGCGGCGCTGACCGGCCATGTCGAGAACATGTCCCCCGCCGCCGGATCCGAGTTCGCGGTGCTGAAATCCGACAATGCGACCGGCAATTTCGTGAAGGTGGCGCAGCGCATCGCGGTGCGCGTGGCGATCGATCCTGGCCAGCCGCTCGCCGCGCGGCTTCGCCCCGGCATGTCGGTCGAGCTCAGCATCGACACGCGCGGCGGGAAGCGCCCGTGATCCGGGCGACATCCTGCACGGCGCTGCTGCTGCTCGCATCCTGCGCCGGCCCGGCGGTGGAGATTGCCCGGATCGCCCCCGTCTCGCCGCCGCCCGCCTGGCGCACCGATGCCGGGCCCGTCGCGCCGCTCGACCGCGCCTGGTGGCAGGCGTTCGGCGATCCGGCGCTGACCGCGCTGGTCGAAAAGGCGCTGGCCAACAACCCCGACATCGCCATCGCCGCCGGCCGCGTGCGCGAGGCGCGGGCCAACATCGCGCTGGCCCGGTCGCGGCTGCTCCCTACGCTCGATGCCGGCATCGGCGGCGGCCCCTCGCGCTCGGTCAACGCCTTTGGCCTGCCGCTGAACCAGACCGCGCTGCAGCCACAGATAGAGGCCAGCTACGAGATCGACCTGTTCGGCCGCCTCGCCGATCAACACTCCGCCGCGCGCGTTGCCTATCTGGCAAGCGAGGCGGCGCGCGACGCCGTCCGGCTTTCTGTCGCCGGTGCGACGGCGAACGGCTATGTCACCCTGCGCGGCCTCGACGCCCGGCTTGAGGTCGCCCGCTCAACCCTCGCGGCGCGATCGGATTCGCTGCGCATCGCCCGGTCGCGCGTCAGCCACGGCTATTCCCCCAAGCTCGAGTTGCAGCAGGCCGAAGCCGAATATGAAGCGACAGCGCAGATCATCCCCCAGATCGAGCTCGGCATCGCCCGGACCGAGGACTCGCTCAGCGCGCTGACCGGCGAAACCCCGCAGGCGGTCGCGCGGGGTCTTGCGCTTGACCGGCTGGCCGAGCCCGCCATCCCCGCCGGCCTGCCCTCGGAATTGCTGCGCCGCCGCCCCGATGTGGCCCAGGCCGAATATCAGCTCGCGGCGAGCGACAAATCGCTGGCCGCGGCGCGCAAGCGCTTCCTGCCGCAAGTGCAACTCACCGCCGCCGCGGGCGCCGCGTTTTCGACGGTGCTGCAGGACCCGATCACGATCTGGTCGCTTGGCGCCAGTATCCTCGCACCCCTGTTCCAGGGCGGGCGGCTGACCGCGCAGGCTGAAGCAGCCGGCGCGCAGCGCGACCAGGCCGCCTTCGCCTATCGCCGCGCCGCGCTGACGGCGTTCCGCGAGGTCGAGGACGCGCTGGCCGCGGCCGCGCGGCTCGACGAACAGGCTGCCTCGGCACAGCGCCAGCGCGACGCGCTGGCAGAAGGGCTGAGGCTGGCGACCAATCGCTACCGCGAGGGCTATTCGCCCTATCTCGAACAGCTCGATGCGCAGCGCGGCCTGCTCGGCGCGCAACTGGCGCTGGTCCAGGTCCGTACCGACGCCCTGTCGGCGCGGATCCAGCTCTACCAGGCGATGGGGGGCGGATGGTCGATGTGCGCGCCCGGCGAGGGGAGCTGCGCGGTGGGGCTCTGACTGCCCTGGAGGGGCAGGAACCAGCGCGGGAAAGACAGGTAGCGATGACGCTATGGGGACGCATACGGGCAGGCACTGAAAGCGCGACGCCCGGCCCTTGCCTGAGAGAGCCGGGCGCCCGGACGTCAGTTGCCGCTGTCGTCGTCGCTTGGCGGCGCCTCGCTGTCGTCGGCCGGCTGGGCCTCGCCCTCGGCGAAATGCTCCTTCACTGCCTTGACGCCCTCGAATCCGGCAACGGCGGCGGCCGCCTTGGCGAGCAGCCCCGCATTGGGATCGACGGCTTCGAGCGCCTTGTCCCCGGCGAAGGCGCCGGCGGCTTCTTCAGCAAAATCCAGAATACCCATGTATTTTCTCCACACCAGGCGACTCGTTGCCTGGCCGGCCGATGCTAGGCCGCGCCACGTGTCAGAATCCTGACAGCTTGGTGACGCCCGGCGCGAAGAGGGGCGCGGCGCGAGATGCGATAGACGGTCGCCGGCGGCACGTTCAGCACCGCGCGGCCAACCACCACCGCCTTCAGCCCGAGCCGGTCGAGGATCGGCCGCGGCACCGGGCAGTGCCGCCCATAAGTGAACTGGTACAGCGCCCCGCCAGCGCCGAGATGCACGAACGCCCCGCGCATGATCGCGAAGACCTTGCGCCGCGGCATGTTCAGCAGCGGCAGCCCGCTGATCACCGCGCCCACCGGCATGGCGTCCGGCAACGCGAATCCGCCCAGCCGGTCGGCGTCCAGCGCCAGCAGCCGTGCCTCGGGAAAGGCCCCGCGCAGCGCCCGGCCGAACAGGGGATCGGATTCGATCAGGGTCAGGTCGCGCTCCCGCACGCCGCGCGCCAGCAGCGCCCGGGTGAACACGCCGGTGCCCGGCCCGAGCTCGATCACGCCCGCGCCGGGTTCGACTCCGCTGGTGATCAGCCGCGCCAGCGCCTGCCCCGATGGCAGGATCGCCCCCACCTGCGACGGCCGCGCCACCAGCGCCCGCAGGAAGCGCACCGTCTCGGCGACACCCCGCGCCGCGCGCCTTGCATTCCACCCCGACGGAATCGCTCCCGGCATCCACATTCCTCCGATCCGCGCCATGCGGACGGAGCGGCGTAGGCGGCCAGGATTGCGCGAACCTTGCGTGACGGTCATCCGCCGCGCCTCCCGGCGCCAGGCCCGGGCAGTTCGATCCGCATGCACAGGCCGCCGCCCGGGCTGTCGAGCGCGACGATCCGGCCGCCATGCAGCGCGACGATCTCCCCCGCGAGATTCAGGCCGAGCCCGGCACCATCGCCCCCGGCGCCGAGGCGGCGGAAGGGCTCGAACATCCGCGACCGCTCGGCCTCGGGGATGCCGGGCCCTTCGTCCCGCACCTCGATGGCGGTGCCGGGGCCGACCCGAACGACGATCGCGCCGCGCCGCCCGCCATGGCCGATCGCATTCTGGACGAGGTTGATCAGCGCGCGTTCGAGCGACGAGCGGTCGGCCAGCGCCTCCACCGGGCCGCCGGCCGTCTCGAGCCCGAGCGTATAGCCGGCCCCGATCGCCATCGGCGCGAGATCGGCGGCGACGTCGCGCGCCAGCGCGACCAGGTCGAGCGGGGCCATGTCGGCCCGCCCCTGCCGCCTGAGCCGCTCGAGATCGAGCAGCTGGTCGGCGAGGTTGGCCAACCGCCCGGCATCCTCCACCAGCCGCGCCCTGACCGGATCGTCGGGCAGCAGCCCGAGCCGCGTGGTGAGGATCGCGATCGGCGTGCGCAGTTCGTGCGCCGCATCGGCCAGGAAGCGCCGGTGCCGTTCATGCCCCTCGTCGAGCCGCGCCAGGGTCGCGTTGACCGCATCGACCAG
Organism: Sphingomonas sp. QA11; assembly: GCF_028473665.1. Taxonomy (GTDB): domain Bacteria; phylum Pseudomonadota; class Alphaproteobacteria; order Sphingomonadales; family Sphingomonadaceae; genus Sphingomonas; species Sphingomonas phytovorans. Next base: position 3,703,298 of record NZ_CP098774.1, read on the forward strand.
CGGCCTGACCTCGCGCGGGACCGTCTCGACGGGCAGCCGCGCGCCGCGCCGCTCGATATCGATCCGCTCCGCCTCGCCGATCGCGCCGTCGAGCCCCGCCAGCGCCGAACGCACCACGACCGGCGTGACGAGCCAGGTGGCGAGCCCCATCATCGCCAGGATCGGCAGGAGGAAGAGCAGGACAAGCAGCAGCGCGGAGCCGACCAGCCGGTACCAGGGAGCATGAAGGCCGGGCCCGGTCATCACCTGGAGCGCGCCGGCCGGGCTATGGATCCACTGGATACGCGCGGTCGGCCGGGGCGGATCGCCGAGGTTCCAGCCGAGCCGCGCCTGCCCCACCCGGTCGAGCGCGGCGCCGATCCCGGCGAATTCGCCCGGCACCGCGCCGTGCGACAGGCGGTGGCCCGCACGATCCTTCACGGTGAACCACAGATCGGGCACGCCGGCCTCGAGCGACGCCAGCGCCGGCGTGCGCCGCAGCGCGATCCCGCCCCCCGGCGCGCGCACCGCCGCCTCGCGCACGGCGGCGATGACATCGTCGCCGGGCTCGTACAGGTCGAACGCGCCCCGGGCCAACAGCCCGGCGACCAGCAGCGCGACGACGGCGGCCAGGATCAGCGCCTGGAGAGTCACCAGCCGCCAGCGGAATTGCGCGCGCAGCGACGGGCCGGCGCGCGCGCGCATCAGGCCTGTTTCAGCAGATAGCCGACGCCGCGAATGGCGTGGATCTCCACGCCGGCATCGCCCTCGACCAGCTTGCGCCGCAGCCGCGACACATGGGCATCGAGCGAATTGGAATGGACCTCGTCGTCGAAACCATAGACCGCGTCCTCGATGAAGCCGCGCTGGACCGTCCTGCCAAGACGCCGCACCAGCGCCTCGAGCAGCAGCAGCTCCCGGCGCGGCAGGACGAGCGGGACGCCACCGATGCTCGCGACCCGTTCCCGGAAATCAAAGACCAGCCGGCCGGCGGTGACCGTCGAGGGCGACAGGTCGGACGGCCGCCGGCTGATCGCGCGCAGCCGGGCAAGCAGCTCCTCCGTGGCGAACGGCTTCGCCATGTAATCGTCGGCGCCGGCATCGAGCCCGTCGATCCGGTCGGCCAGGTCCCCCTTCGCGGTGAGCACGATCACCGGCGTGCCGCGCCCGGCCTGGCGCAACGGGCCGAGCAGGGCGAGCCCGTCGCCGTCAGGCAGGCTCCGGTCGAGCAGCACCGCGTCGTAACAGGCCATGGCGAGCGACGCCTCGGCGCAGCGCAGCCGCGGCGCGAGATCGACGATCATGTCGTCGCGCTGAAGCGTGCACCGAAGCGCCATTGCCATTTCCGGATCATCCTCGACCAACAATATCCGCAATGAGAATTCCTCGTCCGTCTTTTTGGCTGCCACGCTGACGGCCACGGATTGCCCGAACATTGCGGGCGGCGTGGACGCTCTGCCTGGCGTGAGCTGCGAGACGGCATGTCCGCCGGCCCGGGCGAAGGCCGTACGCGCTCCACCACTCCCAAGACGCCGCCCCGCCGCCCTTCCCTCACAACGGATGAACGGGCGATGCAGGTACGCGGGCAGACCTGCCGCGCGAGGATTGAGTCCGGGTGTCCTAGTTGACGCACACCGTCCAGAAACCGGAGGCCGCGTTGACACGGTGAAGCTGGAGGCCGTTGCCGCCTTCGTCCTGCGCGAGATCGAAGGCGGTGATCTTCACCTGCTTCTGCTCGGCGGCGGTGAGACGATCCAGTGGCCACTGGCTTTCGGGCAATTGGCGCCAGCTCTCGACCGCTGACCGAATGCCATTGATGACCTCGGTCGGATTATATTCCTGGCCTGATTCATCCGCGAGCAGGTCAGCCTGTACTGCCTTGCCGCGGATCTTTTTCGCTTTGGGGATCGGCGAAACAAGTGAACTCTGCCGACGGCGCGAAACTATCTCGCTTGTCGGCTGGCCATTTGCATCCAGCTCCCAGTGGCGGCTCGGCTCTTCATAGGGAGCATTCAGGATCGGCGACTGGAAAAAAACATCGCTCATTCAACTTCACCCCCGTACCGCGTCCTTCTTCGGAAAGATCGCCGCGATGTCAAAGACATTGAACGGACCTGCGCAATGCGACGACATGAACCTCGTCCAGATCCGAGCGTCTGAGGCCGATTGCCCGACAGCCGACACCCGAATCCTGACGTCATCGCATCTTGATCTTATCCCGCCGTACCACCATGTTGTATCTCAATTGAGATACGCGAGAACCCATCATGGCTGCGAGTTCGATGTTGCACGTCCGTCTGGACGATGAGGTCAAGACACAGGGCAACGCGGTGCTGGATGCCCTCGGCCTTTCCGCATCCGATGCGGTCCGCCTGCTCTATCATCGCCTGGTCGCCGACCAGGCCTTCCCGTTGGAACTCAAGGTGCCAAATGCCGAGACCCAGGCGGCCATGGCGGAGGCTCATGCCATCCTGCGCGAACACCGCGCTCGCTTCGATAACCCTGCTTCGCTGATCGAAGACCTTGAAGCGCACAGCGGCAAGTAAGCGGGCGCCGCTGCCTCGCACCAGCGACTATACCAGATCCTTCCTGAAGGATTGGGAGCGGCTGTCGCGATCGGGCCGATACGATCTCAATCGCCTGAAAGAGGCGATGCTGTTGCTGATCGCCAACGACACGCCACTCGGTCCCGAATGGCTCGATCATCCGCTCAAAGGTGATTGGGCAGGCTATCGCGAGTGCCACATCGGCGGCGATTTCCTGTTGATCTACGAACTGGACGACGCCGCCGGAAAGAGCGGCGGTATCGTGTTCGTGAGGGCCGGCACCCATGCGGAACTGTTCAACGAATGACGCTCATATGGCGGCCGATTGATAAGCTTCACTCCCGAGTGCCGGAGTGAAGCTGCAGCAATTCGCCGACATCTGGAGATCGAAGACGCTCGCCTTACGGCCTGCTGATCGACGCCGGATAGGCAACTGAAGGATGCAGTAAGGGTATCGGCGATCAAGAACGTCACGGCGGTCAACCGCTTCCTGACAGGAGAATTTTTCTCCGGCGCTGATCGTGTTTGATCGGTGATGGCGCCCCCCGACGCCCCGTCAGCCTCGGATTTTCAGCTGATGGCATTACTGTCCAAGAAGAAAATGATCCAGCACCGGCGAGCGCAGTTCATACGGGCAAAGCTCGTATTCGTGCTCATCGACTTCAATATCTTCCGCCTCCGCGTAAGTTGCCCATTCTCGCCAGTTATCAATAAATGCGGGGCTCTCCCAATAGGTGATGAGCGGGAGATAGATCGACCGTACGAGCGCCTCTCGCGGAATCGCGACATTGATCTCCTCGTATCTGCCGATGCGCGTGTTGTGGGCGATCAGCAGGTGACGACTCTCGCCGTGCGGCCAGAGGTGAAACTCGATTTCGCTTCCTTCTATGTCGTAGCAGAAGCGCTGCGACGTCCCAGCCGCCACCTGTTCCAGCCATCGAACAAGCGCCGGAAGCCGATCGTCGAGATTGGTAAGTTGGCTTTCGAACGATTGCCCGCCGGCGGTAAACCGCACACTGATCCCGCCCGCATAGGGTTGCTGGAATACGACGTCGACCTGCTCGACATCGGGCCCTGGCGGCGGCCGGACCAGCGCTTCGTCCGGCGCGCGCCAGCATTCGGCGCGGTAGTCATGGGACCAGCCAGTACCGCACGCCAACTCGAACGCATCGCCGAAGTCGAGGATCTCGAGCGGTTCATGCGTCAACGAGGTAACGCCCCTCGAAATTTCGATCCTGGTGTCAGGGAGCAACGATAGCGCGGCAAGATCCTGATCGATTGGCTCGCATTCGCCGAGAAAACGGACGAACGACCAGCCTTCTCCGTTTGACCGCATTGCCGCGTAGATTCGGTAGCCGACCCATTTTTTGGCCTGGCCGCGCCGACGCGAACCCTTGCCCGACCGCGCCGTGTCCGCCTTCATCACATCTCCTCGCCGGAAAAACTGGTCAACCTGATCCCCTCCTTCGCGATGCCGACATAGTGTTTGGAACAAGGTCGTGCCGTCAAAGAATTTGTCAGCTTAACACGCCGACCGTCGATTTTAGTCCTCGCCGAATCGGATCCTTACCCGCGGCAAGGCTTCGTACGCGAGGCCATCTTACTGCTAATTGCCTGATATTAAATGCAATTATTTGAATTTCCCCACTTCGACGATGTCAGCAACCCTACTGACACTCCCAACACCACACCCCCTCGATTCAAACCCCACCCCACCGCCGCTATCCCCGGCGTCATGGTCTACGAACCCGTCTTTGCCGATCAGGCCCGCCACCTCTGCCGCCTCGGCGCCACCGATGAGGAACTCGCCGAGCATTTCGGGGTCTGCGTCCGCACCATCTATCGCTGGCGCAACGCCCATGAGGCATTCGCCGAAGCCGTTATAGCGGGAAAGGAACATGCCGACGCCCGCGTCGAACGTGCGCTTTATTCCCGCGCCGTCGGGTGCAGCGTGGAACGCACCAAGGTCTTCAAGCACGCCGCCGATCCCGAGCCCGTCTACGCCACGTACAGACTCCATCTCCCGCCCGATCCCGTCGCCGCGCTGCAATGGCTCCGCGTCCGCCAGCCGAAGAAATGGCGCATCGCCGATGAGGACAAGGGCGATCCCAACGTCGTCGAGATGATCCAGAAGTCGCTCGCCCGCGTCGCCAATTACACGCCCGCCCATATGGCCGCCGCCCGTGCCGGCGAACCTCCCGGCGGCGGCGACAGTGGCGGCGCGCCCGTCCCCGCGCCGGTTTACGTCAAGGCGCATACCAGGGCGCCGCGCCATGGATGAGGTCGTCGCCCGCCAGGCGTGGACCGACCGGCTGATGGATTTCAAGCACGACCCGCTCGGCTATGCCGAACTCGCCTTCCGCTGGGGCGACGGCGTCTTGCGCGACGTCACCGGCCCCCGCGCCTGGCAGCGCGACGTGATGGCGACCATCGCCGCGCATCTTTCCAACCCCGCCACGCGCTTCACCCCGTGCCGGATCGCCCGCGCCTCCGGCCATGGCATCGGCAAGTCGGCGCTGATCGCGATGCTGGTCAAATGGGGGCTCGATACCGGGATCGACACGCGAATCGTCGCCACCGCCAATACGGAGAGCCAGCTGCTCACCAAGACCGCGCCGGAGATCGCGAAGTGGCATAACCTCTCGCTCACCCGCGACTGGTTCCGCGCGACCGCGACGTCGCTCGTCTCCAATGTGCCGGGGCATGAGCGGGGCTGGCGATCCGACCTCGTCACCTGGAGCGTCGCCAATACCGAGGCGTTCGCCGGGCTGCACAACCAGGGCAAGCGCATCATCCTGATCTTCGACGAAGCATCGGGCATCGCGGCCAAGGTGTGGGAGGTGGCGCTGGGCGCGCTGACCGATGCTGAGACGGAAATCCTGTTCCTCGCCTTCGGCAACCCGACGCTGAATTCGGGGCCTTTCCGCGAGTGTTTCGGGCGGCACCGGCATTTGTGGCACGCGGCGCAGATCGACAGCCGCAATGTGGAGGGCGTGAACCGCGCCTATCTGAACGAGCTGGTCGCCACCTATGGCGAGGACAGCGATATCGTTCGGGTGCGCGTGCGCGGGCAGTTCCCCTCGGCCTCCTCGATGCAGTTCATCGCCGGCGACCTGGTCGAGGCGGCGCGGGTGCGGGAGGTGCAGGGGCTGACCAGCGATCCGGTGATCTTCGGGCTGGATTGCGCGCGGTTCGGCGACGACCATTCGACGCTCGCCATCCGATGCGGGCGGGATGCGCGGTCGCGGCAGTGGAAGCGCTGGCAGCGGGTCGATGCGATGACGCTGGCCGGCGACGTGGCGCTGCAGGCGCAGGCGTTGCACCCCGATGCGATCTTCGTCGATGCCGGGAATATCGGGGCGGCGGTGGTCGACCGGCTGCGCCAGCTCGGCGTGGAGAATGTGGTCGAGATCTGGTTCGGCGCGCGGGGGCGCGAGGTGGTGTGGGCGGGCGATTTGCGGGTGCAGACCGCCAACAAGCGATCCGAGATGTGGACCAACATGCGCGGCTGGCTGTCGGGCGGGGCGATCCCGGACGAGGCGGCGCTGGCGGCCGACCTGACCGGGGTGGAGTATGGGTACGCGGCGGACCAGGTGTCGATCCTGCTGGAGAAGAAGGAGCATATGAAGGCGCGCGGGCTTGCCTCGCCCGACGATGCCGACGCGCTGGCGCTGACCTTTGCCGAGGCCGTGATGCCGCGGGAACCGAGATGGCTCGACCCGGGGTGCTATGGATCGCGGCGGGCCGAGACGTGCGAGGAGGAATGGGCGCGGGTGTACCGGGAGGTGCTGTGACGATCCCTCTCCGCCTTTTCCCGCTCCCCTTGCGGAAGAGGGAGGAGCGCGGCGACGGAAGGGTGTGGCGGGCACTCGCGAGGTTCCGAGCCCCACTCCCCCTCACCCGACCTCGCTTCGCTCGGCCGCCCTCTCGCACAAGGGGAGAGGGAGATTATGCCCCTCTCCCGCCCCCAAAATCATTGTGCAGCGCCACAAGGGTTGAAGCCCGCAACGGGCGGGAGCATAGGGCTGCGATGGCCAAGACCACGCTGAAATCGCTGTCGGACGCACTTGCTGTCCGGCTGACCAAGGGCGCACTTCCAGGGGAATTGCAGGGGTTCGGAAAGGCGGAGCGGGCTGATGCCGCCGCCTTCGTCGCCGCCACCGCCGAAACACGGCCGCCCGGCAAGCCGGTGCTCGCGCTTGAGCCGATCGCCGGCTCCGAACCGCGCCGCACCATGCGGCTCGCCATCGTCAACGACGACATGCCTTTCCTGGTCGATTCGATCGCGGCGACGATCGGCGCGCATAATGTCGTGATCGACCGGATCATCCACCCGGTACTCAGCGTCACGCGCGATCCGTCCGGCGTGCTGACCAGCGTCGGCGGGGCCGACGGCGAGGGCGGATCGCCCGAATCGATGATCTATATCGAGATGGAGCGCGCCGATTCGCGCGAGCGGCGCGAACTGATCGCCGCGCTCGAACATAACCTGGCCGATGTCCGTTCGGCCGTGGCCGACTGGCCGGCGATGCAGGCGCGCATGGCCGCCGACGCGGAGGCATTGGGCACCAGCGAGGGCGCCGAACTGCTGCTGTGGTTCCTCGACCGCAACTTCACCCTGCTCGGCGCCGAATCGTGGCAGGGCGGCAAGAGCGAGAAGCCGCTCGGCATCGCGCGCCACGCGCATAGCGTGCCGATCCTGGCCGAGGCGTCGCGCGCGCTCGCCATGGCGTGGTTCGAGAAGGGCGGGGAAGCGCCGCTGCTGCTCAAGTCCAACCAGATCTCCGGCGTGCACCGCCATGTGCCGCTCGACCTGGTGCTGGTGCCGATCCGCGAGGGCAAGAAGGTCACCGGGCTGTCGATCCATGCCGGCCTGTGGACCAGTTCGGCGCTCAACGCGCCGCCGCAGGATGTGCCGGTGCTGCGCAAGCGGCTCACCGCGCTCGAGGCGAAGTTCGGCTTCGACCCCAAGGGGCATACCGGCAAGGCGCTGACTCATGCGCTGGCCGCGCTGCCGCACGACCTGATCAGCGCGTTCGACGTCGAATCGCTCGAGCATCTCGCGCTCACCGCGATGTCGCTGGCCGACCGGCCGCGGCCGGCGCTGATCCTGGTGCGCAGCATCCTGGGGCGACATCTGTTCGCGTTCGTGTGGCTCCCGCGCGACGACCTCACCACCGCGCGGCGAGTCGCGATCGGCGACATGCTGGCCGAGGCGGCGAACGGCACGCTGCTCAACTGGGGCATCGCGATGGAGGACGGCGTGGTCGCGCAGATCCGCTACACCATCGACCTGCGCGGCGAGGGCGTGATGCCCGATGCCGCGGCGCTCGACGCCCGGATCGCGCGGATGGTGCGCGGCTGGGTGCCCGCGGTCGAGGCGGCGCTGGCCGACATGGTCGAGCCGGCGCGCGCGACCCGGCTCGCGCTGCGCCATGCGGCGACCTTCCCGCAGGGCTATCGCGCCAGCGGCAGCGCCGAGGAGGCGGCGCGCGACATCCTGCGGCTTGCCCGGCTCGATACGCCCGACGCCCGCTCGGTGCGGCTGTACCGCGATTCGAACGGCGCGGCGCGGATGAAGATCTATCGCCTGGGCGGCGCGCTGGCGCTGTCCGACGCGGTGCCGGTGCTCGAGAATTTCGGCTTCCGCGTGATCGAGGAAGTGCCGACCGCGCTGGCCGACGACGCGCAGGGTTTCGTCCACGAGTTCCTGGTCGAGAGCGCCGGGATGGTGAAGGGCGATCCGGCGGTGCTCGAGGACGCGGTGGCGGCCGTGCTGGAGAGCCATGCCGAGAATGACGCGTTCAACCGGCTGATCGTCGATGCCGGCATGGCCCCGTCGTCGGTCGTGCTGTTCCGCGCCTGGTTCCGCTATCTGCGCCAGGCCGGGCTGCCCTACAGCCTGGTCACCGTGGTCGATGCGCTGCGCCGCGCGCCGAAGGTCGCGGCCGGGCTGATCGAGCGGTTCGCCGCCGCGCACGACCCGGCGCGCAAGGCGAAGGCCGAGGCGATCCATGCCGCCGACGCCGCGGTCGACGCCGGGCTCGACGCCGTCTCGGCGATCGACGACGACCGCATCCTGCGCGCGCTGCGCAACGTGATCGCGGCGACGCTGCGCACCAACGCCTTCGCCCCGGCGGGCGAGACGGCGCTTGCGTTCAAGCTGGACAGCCACCTGATCCCCGGCCTGCCCGCCCCCGTGCCGTGGCGCGAGATCTGGGTCTATTCGCCGCGGGTCGAGGGAATCCACCTGCGCGCCGGCCCAGTCGCGCGCGGTGGCTTGCGCTGGTCGGACCGGCGCGACGATTTCCGCACCGAGATCCTCGGCCTGATGAAGGCACAGCGCGTGAAGAACGCGGTGATCGTGCCGACTGGGGCCAAGGGCGGATTCTATCCCAAGCAGCTCCCGCCCGTCTCAAGCCGCGACGCGTGGCTGGCCGAGGGGACCGAAAGTTACCGCGTGTTCATCCGCTCGCTCCTGTCGATTACCGACAATATCGTCGAGGGCAGCATCGTCCATCCGGCGGGCGTGATCGTTCATGACGGCGACGATCCCTATTTCGTGGTCGCCGCCGACAAGGGCACCGCGACCTTTTCCGACGTGGCCAATGCGATCGCGCTGGAGAACCGTTTCTGGCTTGGCGACGCCTTCGCCTCGGGCGGCTCGGTCGGGTATGACCACAAGGCGATGGGCATCACCGCCAAGGGTGCCTGGGTCTCCGTCCAGCGTCACTTCGCGGAGCGCGGCGTCGACGTGCAGAGCGAGCCGATCCGCGTGGTCGGCTGCGGCGACATGTCGGGCGACGTGTTCGGCAACGGCATGCTGCTGTCGAAGACGCTGAAGATCGTCGCCGCGTTCGACCATCGCCACATCTTCCTCGACCCCGATCCCGATCCGGCGGCAAGCTGGGAGGAGCGCGCGCGCATGTTCGCGCTGCCGCGGTCGAGCTGGGCGGATTACAATCCGACGCTCATCTCAAGGGGCGGCGGGGTGTTCCCGCGCACCGACAAGACGATCAAGCTGTCGAAGCAGGTCCGCGCGGCGCTCGGCATCGAGGCGAGCGAGATGGAGCCGGGCGCGCTGATCTCCGCGATCCTGAAGGCGCCGGTCGACCTGATCTGGTTCGGCGGCATCGGCACTTATGTGAAGGCGGCGGCGGAGAACAATATCCAGGTCGGCGATCCGGCCAACGACCGGCTTCGAGTCAATGCCGAGGATATCCGCGCGACCGCGATCGGCGAGGGCGCGAACCTGGGCGTCACCCAGGCGGCGCGAATCGCGTTCGCCTCGCGCGGCGGGCGGATCAACACCGACTTCATCGACAATTCGGCGGGCGTCGATTGTTCGGACAATGAGGTCAACATCAAGATCGCGCTCAACCGCGAGATGATCGAGGGCCGCCTCGCCTATGAGAAGCGCAACATCTTCCTCGCGAGCATGACCGACGATGTCGCGCACATCGTGCTCGAGGACAATCGCCTGCAGACGCTGGCCCTGTCGATCATGGAGAATGACGGCGCCCGGTCGGTACCGAGCTATGTCAGGCTGATCGAGATCTTCGAGGCATCGGGCAGCCTTGACCGCGCGGTCGAGGGGCTTGCCTCGAACGACGACCTGCTGCGCCGCGCGCAGGAGGGCAACGGGCTGACCAGACCCGAACTGGCCGTGCTGCTCGCCACCGCCAAATTGTCACTCCAGGCGGCGATCGAGCATGGCACGCTCGGGCTCGATCCCGATCTCGCACCCGATCTCCAGGCCGCCTTCCCGCCGGCGATGCGCAAGAAGTTCGCCTCGGCGATCGACCAGCATCGCCTGCGCGGCGAGATCGTCGCGACCAAGCTCGCCAACCGGATCGTCAACCGGCTGGGCGTGCTCCATCCGTTCGAGCTGGCGGAGGAGGAAGGCGCCGCGATGAGCGACATCGCGGCGATGTTCGTCGTGACCGAGCGGCTGTTCGGCCTGCCCGCGCTCTGGGCGGAAATCGAGACAGCCGACATGCCGGAAGCGGCGCGCATCGCGCTGTTCGAGGAAGTGGCGGTGGCGACCCGCTCGCAGATCGCCGACCTGCTCCGGGTGGTGCGGACCGGCACCGGCCCCGGGCCGGCCATGGCGCGGCTCGCCAAGGGCATCGGCACGCTCGACAAGCAGACCAAGGCGCTGCTGCTCGAGGAAGCCAGCGCGCAGAGCGGACGGATCGCCGCGACGCTCGAAGCGGCCGGCGCGCCGAAGAAACTGGTGCAGAAGGTGGTGCGGCTGTTCGAGCTGGACGGCGCGGTCGGCCTGGCCGATCTCGGCGAGCGGCTCGGCCTCGACGAGATCGTGCTGACGCGGGCCTTCACCCGGCTCGGCCACGCGCTGGGGCTCGACTGGGCGCAGGCCAATGCGGCGCGCATCGTTTCGAGCGATCCGTGGGAGCGCTTGCTCATCGCCGGGCTGGCGCGCGATTTCCAGCAGTTGCGGCTCGAATTCCTCAGCCGCGGCGAAGGCGATCCGCAGGCGCTGGTCGAGACATGGCTCGCCGCCAATGCCGGCCGAGTCGCTCAGTTCAAGTCGGTGGTGGAGCGTGCCCGGCACGCGCCCGCACCGAACGCGGCGATGCTCGCGCAGATCGCCGGACAGGCGCGAGTCCTGCTGGGACGATGACAGGGTGAAGGACGCGTGGTCGATCCGGGCGCGCGTCCTTTCGCTCTATCGAAAGACGAACAGCCAGAGGATCACCGCCCAGAGGAGCAGGGCGAACGGCATGGCGTAGAACAGGCCGAGCACCGATCCGGCGTCGGCGCCATCCTTGTCGGATACGGGTGACGGGTGGGGCATCTCGCTCTCCTGAGCGCGATGTACCGCGCGGCGGCGTGTCGCCACAATAAGGAGAAATACGACGGATTGCCCCCTCCCCGCGACGGCCGTGACGCGCTCAGGAAAGGCCGGCGCCCATCCGCAGGGCCTGCACGCCGCGCACGCGGAAGGCAGGCAGCTCGGCCGTCGCCAGCCAGGCGCTCGCCTTCTCGACAAAGGCCGGCGTCGCCGTCTCCCCGGCACGTTTCAGCCAGCCGATCGCCTCTTCCGTCTTCCCGGCCGCCCCGAGCATCCGGGCATGGTTGAAGCAGCCGCGGAAATCCCCGCCCTGCGCCGCCCGCGCATAGCAGCGCGCCGCCTTCGCCATGTCGCGCGGGACTACCCAGCCATCCTCGTGGAAGCTGCCGACGAAGTTGATCGCCTTGGCATTGCCGAGCGCGGCCGCCTGCTGGAACCAGTCGAGCGCCGCCGCCTTGTCCTCCGCCACGCCGTGGCCGAGCGCGAGCAGGGTCGCGTAATTATACATGCCCCAGTCAAGCCCGCGCCCGGCGGCGATGCGATAGCATTCGGCCGCGCGCGCCTTGTCGGGCGCAGTGCCCCAGCCGAGATCATAGCAGCGGCCGACCATGTTGATCGCCATCAGGTGATGCTGCGCCGCCGCCCTGGTGAACCAGTCGAGCGCGGCGGCCGTATCCGTCGCGACACCCGCGCCATCGAGCAGCATCTGCCCATAGACTGCCTGCGCCTCGGCCAGCCCGGCTTCGGCCGCCTGGCGCACGAACGCCGCGCGCTCTTCGGGAGGTCCCGAAAGGCGCGCGGCGATCTCGTCGGGCGTCAGGGCATTCAAATCCTCCCCGGTCATGGCCGGGGCTGATTCAACCATGCCTTCCATCAATATTTGACGGTCAGCGTGCCGAAGGCCGAACGACCGGGCGCGATGCTGGCATAATGCGCGGTATAGGCCTGGTTGAAATAGGTCTTGTCGGTCAGGTTCTGGACGTTGACCGAGAGCTCCACCTGGCGCGAGAAGCGGTAGGAGGCGCGGGCGTCGAAGCGCCAGTAACCCGGGATCGTGCGGTACAGGACCTTGGTCGCCGGGGTCACCGTAATCACGCCATTGGTCAGCGCTGCACTACGATTGTCGCTATACCCGCCGAACACGCGGCTCGTGTAGAACGCGCCGCCACCGATCGAGAAGCCCTTCACCGGCTCGACCGTCGTCCACATCGTGAAGCTGTCCCTTGCGGTTTGTGTCGCCTGTTTACCCGTGTTCACCGACGGGACGAGGGCGACGGTCCCAGCGGCGGCGCCGGCGACGGCAAGCGCGGTGAAACCGCCATCGACGATCTTCGGATCGAGATGGGTATAGCCGCCGAAGATGGTCCAGCCGGGCAGGATCTGGCCGCTTGCGTTCACTTCGACGCCGCGGATGCGGCGCTTGCCGAGGAACTCGACCGTGTTGTTGGGGCCGGTGACACGGGCATTGTCGGTATCGGTCTGGAAGGCCGCAGCGTTGAGCGACAGCCTGCCACCCATCAGATTGGCCTTGGCGCCGAGCTCATAGGAGCGGGTCTTCTCGATCTTGAGCGAGTTGAGCACCGCCAGGGCCGTGTTGTAGGCGGCATCGCTGGTCGGCGTGCCGAGCGCGTTCGTCTCCGACCCTTCGCCGAGCAGGCTGTTCGGCGGCGTCGCCGCAGTTGCGTACGACGCGTACAGGCTGGTTTCCGGCGTCGGCTTGAAGACAAGGCCTGCCTGCCAGTTGAACAGATCGTCTGTCCGCGACAGCTGGTAGGTCCTGGTCGCGGCCATCGGCTGGCCCGGCGTCACGGTCGATTTGAAATGATCGTAACGGGCGCCGAGATTCAAAATCAGCGAAGGCAGGAGCGTGATCGAATCGAAAGCATAGAGCGACCGGGTTTCCGCGTCATTCTGCGTTTCCTCGATCGGTAGCGTCTTCACGATCGGCGCGCCCACCGTCGATGTGTCGCTCGCATAGTTCACCCAGGGATCGTTCGGATTTGGGTTGAACAGGCTGGTGCAATAATAGCGCGATACCGTCGCGGTATTGCAGCGCGGACCCACGGTCGAGCCGGTCGAGAGAATTTCGGTGCCCGTCGAGTTGAGATACCCGCGCGTGACAAAGGTTCCGCGCCGTGCCTTTTCCCACGACAGTTCAGCACCGATGGAGATGCTGTGCTTGATGCTGCCGGTGTCGAAGCTGCCGTACAGGTCGGTCTGGTTGGTGATATTGTCGGTATAGCCGTAGCGCGTATTGGCGCGCCGCCAGACATAGCCGCCGGTGACGAGATCGCCGCGGAGCGCCGCGGCGCTGCCGGTGGCAGGCGGGGTCGCCGACGTGCCGAACACATTGCCCTGCTGATCGTCAGGCTGCGTATAGATGTACGCCTGGGTGTTGTGCGAGAAACGCGATGTGTTGCGCAGCGTCAGCGTACCGAAATCATGCTCGGCGCGGATCGTGATCTGATCGGTGTCGGCATCGCGGAAGTCGCGGCTCTTCAGGCCGTAGAAGGTCGAGCGATCGACCACCCCGGTCGTGCCGCCGATCGTCGTCCCCTTGCCGACCAGCGGCGCCGAATAGACGATGCCCGTGCCCGGCGCGTTGCCGATCGTGTAGAAATACGGAATGCCGCTGTCCGGCAGCTCGTGGCTGGTCAGGTGGTAATAGGACAGGGTCATGCGGGTATCGGTGCCCAGTCCGAGGGTGATCGAAGGCGCGACGCCCCAGCGGCGCTGCCAGATCGCGTCGCGGCCGGCGACGTCCTGATCGTGCCACATGCCTTCGATGCGGAAAGCGATCGTGTCGGTCAGCTTGTAGTTCGCGTCGATCGTCGCGCGCTTGTAGTCGGCGGTGCCGTAGCTTGCGCTTGCCGTTACGAAAGTACGATCGGTCGGCAGCTTCGAGATGATGTTGATCGAACCGCCGGCGCCGCCGCGACCGCCAAGCGTCGAATCCGAGCCGCGCACGACCTGGATCTCCTCGACCGCGAACACTTCGCGGGTCTGCGCCGCGAGATCGCGAACGCCGTCGACAAAGGTCGAGCCCTGGCTGTCGAAACCGCGGATGAAGGGACGGTCGCCGATCGGGTTGCCGCCCTCGGCCGCGCCGAAGGTGATGCCGGGCACGGTACGCAGCGCATCGGCCAGGCTGGCCGAACCGGTCTGCTCGATCACTTCCTTGGGCAACACGACGATCGATTTGGGCGTGTTGACCGGCGTCGCGACCTGCTTCGGCGTCATCTCGCGCTGCCCGGTGACGAGCACGTCTTCACGATCCTGCGCACTGGTATCGTCGGCCGCCGCCGGATTCGGCCCGTCGGCGGCGAAAGCCGCGCCGCTGGCGAACGCGCCGACGCACGAAAGCGCGAGGAAGGCAGGCTTGGCGACGGGCACGCGGCGAGCGTTGCTGGTGGTACGCAAATTATGTCCCCTTTGTTTCCGGGGTGCCGCTATTGCGAGTTACTCTCATTGTCAACGCTATTGAGAGTAGTTCTCATACGCTTGGCCAAAAGGATGGTCTAAGGCAAGGAGCGCGTGGGCTGTTGACCGCTCGCCCGATCATCCCTATCCCCGCGCTTCCTTGGGGAGTAGCCACCTGCTTCGAGCAGGGCCTTCGTCAACATACTCGAACATGCGATCCGCATCGTTCGTGGCGACGGCAGCGGCGCATGCGCCAGCCCGGCAAGACCAACGATGTGACCCTTCTTTAAGGCCAGGGGTGTTTCACATCGTTCGTCGGCAGGCCTCGGGATTGATGACATGACCGGTATTCTCACGCTGGGCGGCCTCGGCCTCAGCCTGTCCGTCGACGCGTTCGCCGCCGCAATCGGCAAGGGCGCCGACGGGAATTCGACCCGGTGGCGCGACGCGCTGCGAGTCGGCATCATCTTCGGATTCTTCGAGGCGATCACGCCGGCGATCGGCTGGGCGGTCGGCCTGATGCTGAGCGCGTGGATCGCCGAGGTGGATCATTGGGTCGCCTTCACGCTGCTTGGGGCGGTCGGCCTCCATATGCTCTGGCAGGCAAGCAAACCGGCGGAAGACGCCGGCGATGCGGATCGGTCGGCCAGGCCCCACGGCCTGCTGAGCCTCGCCGCGACAGCGATCGCGACCAGCATCGACGCCACGGCGGTGGGCGTGAGCCTTGCCTTTCTCGACATCAACATCGTCACGGCCTGTCTGGTGATCGGCGGCGTCACCACTGTCGTGGCGACCATCGGCGTGCTGATCGGCAAACATGTCGGCGCCTATCTCGGCCGCTATGCCGAGGTGGCGGGCGGCCTTACGCTGATCGGGATCGGCAGCCTCATCCTGTATACGCATCTGACGGCCTGAGGGCGTCGACGTCCGGCCCGGGACTTGTTCTGGGGCTGTCGTGCCGCGCCCCAAAGGCCGGGGAGCTTGCCGAACCGTGGATGACGGAACAAGTCCGGCATGACGGATTTGGCAAGCGCTTCCCCTTCTCTCTACCGTCACCCCGGACTTGTTCCGGGGTCCACTGTCGTATCAACCCAAGGGTCGAGACCGAGCGCGACGGCGAGATCATCCCATCTGGGATTGTCCCGTTCGATCAGGTTCTTCTTCCAGTCGCGGCGCCATTTCTTGATGCGCTTCTCGGCGGAGATAACGGCGTCCATCGTATCGCCGACCTCGTACCAGACGAGGCGTTTGATATCGTAACGCCTGGTGAAACCATCGAAGGTGCCGTCGCGGTGCTGCATGATGCGGCCGACGAGATTCGATGTGACGCCCGTGTAGAGGCGACCGTTGAACGTGCTCGCCAGGATATACACGCACGGTTCGCGCTCTCTCATGCCATGGAGAATGCCGAACCGTGGATGCCGGAACAAGTCCGGCATGACGGATTTGGCAATCGCTTTCCGTCCCTCCACCGTCACCCCGGACTTGTTCCGGGGTCTACCGATGTCTCAACGTAAGGGATCGAGATCGAGGTGACGGCGAGGTCATCCCATCTGGGTTATCGCGTTCGATGAGGTCGAGGTGACGCCGGAGTAAAGGCGACCGTTGAACGTACTCGCCAGGATACACACGCACGGTTCGCGCTCTCTCATGTCGCGGAGTTTGCCGAACCGTGGATGCCGGAACAAGTCCGGCATGACGGGCGGGAATCAGGATGTGCGTTGCGGCAACAGCCACGTCCGCAGCGCGCTCGCGAGGTTGGGCGGATCGTCAGCCGTGATTCGCAATGCGTCGATCTCGGCGATCAGGGCGTTGAGCGGCAGGGAGCGTGTCTCGGCGGCGATTTCAAGCGCCTCCCAGAACAGGGGTTCAAGGCTGATCGAGGTCGCATGCCCGGCGATCGTCACCGATCGCTTGACCGGGCCGACAAACCCGCCCGGCGGCGCCTCGATCATTCAGCCACCGATCGCTCAGTCTGTGTCAAACAGGGCGGCGAGTTGCTCGATGATGGTGCCGCCGAGTTGCTCCGCGTCCATGATCGTCACCGCGCGGGCGTAATAGCGCGTGACGTCGTGCCCGATGCCGATTGCGGCCAGCTCGACCGGCGACTTGGTTTCGATCCAGTTGATCACCTGACGCAGATGGCGTTCGAGATAACTCCCCGAGTTCACGCTGAGCGTCGAATCGTCGACCGGGGCGCCATCCGAGATCACCATCATGATCTTGCGCTCCTCGGGCCGGGCGATCAGCCGGCTGTGCGCCCATAGCAACGCCTCACCGTCGATATTCTCCTTGAGCAGCCCCTCGCGCATCATCAGGCCGAGCGAGGTCCGGGCGCGCCGCCACGGCTCGTCGGCCTTTTTGTAGACAATGTGGCGCACGTCGTTGAGCCGCCCCGGCTGCGGCGGACGCCCCGCCGAAAGCCAGGTCTCGCGCGACTGGCCGCCCTTCCAGGCGCGGGTGGTGAAGCCGAGAATCTCCGTCTTCACCCCGCACCGTTCAAGCGTGCGGGCGAGGATGTCGGCGCTGATCGCCGCGATCGAGATCGGCCGGCCGCGCATCGACCCGGAATTGTCGATGAGCAGGGTGACCACCGTATCGCGGAAATCGGTCTCGCGCTCGATCTTGTAGCTGAGCGACTGAGTCGGGTTCACGACCACGCGTGCCAGACGCGCCGCGTCGAGCAGGCCTTCCTCCTGGTCGAAATCCCAGCTGCGGTTCTGCTGCGCCATCAGGCGGCGCTGCAGCCGGTTGGCGAGCTTCGTTACCGCGCCCTGCAGGTGAACGAGCTGCTGATCGAGATAGGACCGCAGCCGTGCCAGCTCGTCAGCGTCGCACAGGTCGGTCGCCGCGATTACCTCGTCGAAGCTGGTCGTCCATGCCTTGTATTCGAACTGAGGCGAGAAATCGGAGAAAGGGCGATTGGGGCGGACGGGCAGCATGCCTTCCTCGCCGTCATCGCCTGCCTCGCCGTCCATGTCCTGGAATTCGTCGTCGCTCTGCTCGGCGCCTTCGCCGTCCTGCGATTCGGCATCGCGATCGGACCCGCGCGCCTCGATCTCGCCCTGGCCCTGCTCGCCTTCGCCCTCGCCATCCTCGCCCTCGTCCGACTGCTGCTCGTCGGAGCCCTCATCCTCCGATCCGCCTTCATCGGCCTCGTCGGGGATCATGTCACCCTCGACCAGGTCGAGATCCTCGAGCAGGCGCGTGACCAGGGTCGCGAAAGCGCGCTGATCGTCGATCGCCAGCGCCAGCGCGTCGAGGTCCTTGCCCGCCTTTTCCTCGATCCAGTCGCGCACCAGCGCCATGCCGGGCGCGGTGACCGCCGGCGCCTCCGCCCCCGTCAGCCGCTCGCGCACCATCAGGCCAAGCGCGGTCGACAGCGGCACTTCCTCGCGATTGCGGGCACGGGTGATCGGATCGGCGCGCAGCTTCAGGTCGAGCGCGGTCGCCAGATTGGCGGCGATGCCGGCATAGCCCCGCGCACCCAGCGCCTCGACCCGGGCGCCCTCGACCGCGTCGAACACCGCGCGCGCGACCGCCTCGGCCGGTGCCTGGCGGGCATGGAGCGTCGCATTGTGGTGCCGCAACCGAAGCGCGAAACCATCGGCGAAGCCACGCGCCTCCGCCACCTGCTCGGCGGGCAGCGTGCGCGCCGGCATCGGCACCTTGATATGCTTGCCCGACTGAGTCGGGGCGTCGGCGGTGAAGGCGAGCTCAATCTCCGGCTCGTGCGCGATCGCCCGCGCGGTGCCGCCGAGCACAGCCTTGAAGCGATCGAGGGGGGTTTCCGTCGTCATGGCTTCTGCTCTGGCACCACCAAACGCCCCGGCGCAAGATCGCGGTCGATCCTGATCCGCGCGATCTTCGTCTGCGGATCGAATTCAAGCACGGTCACGACCGCCCCTTCGATCACGCCGTACGCCGGCAGGCGGGCGATCGATATCCTGTGCCGCACCTCCGGCAGGGGGCGACTCATGCCGTACAGCATCAGCTCGGCATCGAAGGACAGGCTGTCCTTCTCGCCCGCCGTCCCGGCATAGCGCAGCCGCAGCTCGCTGCCGTCGCCGAGCAGCAGCCCGCTGATCAGGCCATAGCGCGCTGGCGTGATCTCGAAAGGCGCGCGGCCCGAGTCGCCCTTTGCCCCGATCAGAATCGCGTGATCGAGCTTCTCGTCATTGTCGCTGTCGTAGAGGCAGTAGCGCGTGACCAGCTTGGTCGGCCTGAGCAGGCCGACCAGGCCGAAGCCCATCGAGCCGACCATCGCCTTGGTGAAGGACGGATCCTGTTCCGTCTCGCAGAACACCACCGGCGGATCACCGGGAATGCCAGCGACGCGGGCCGATTCGAACACCGTTTCGCGGCTGAAATGGCGTTTCTGGCCGAGCCGGTCGAGGTCGATCGGATCGACCAGCAACACCGTTTCCGGCCGGCCGAGCGGGCTTTGCGCGATGACGGCGCCGGGGACGGCGATCTGTTCTCCCTTGAGCGTGCGGCCGGGGAGGAGGGGAACCGAGGCCGGCTGGACCTTGTAGTCGGGGGTCTTGGCGGCGGTGAGCATAAGCAGGGCGGCCAGAGTCGCCGCGACTTTCGTCGATTTCCCGCTACTCGAATGAGAGACGTCTGGCCGGACGTTCATTGCCAACACCTCGGCATCATCCAGCTGGAACCTCCCCGGCGGAGGCCAGGGTCCAGTTCAGGAACGGAAGGAAACGGGCGATTCGACCGACCAGAAAGGTCCCCCAACTGGCCCCCGGCCTTCGCCGGGGAAGAACGATAGGGATTGAGCCGTGGTTCAACCCTTGCCGACCACGCTCTCGGGCAGATCCTTGCCGAACACGCGCTGATAATATTCGGCGACCAGCGCCCGCTCGGCCTCGTCGCACTTGTTGAGGAAGCTGAGGCGGAAGGCGAAGCCGATATCGCCGAAGATCAGCGCGTTCTGCGCCCAGGTGATCACGGTGCGCGGGCTCATCACGGTGGAGATGTCGCCGTTGATGAAGCCACGGCGGGTCAGGTCGGCCACGCGGACCATGTTGTCCACCGCCTGCTTGCCCTCCGGCTTGTCATATTCGCCCGACTTGGCGAGCACGATCTGCGCCTCGACCGCGGCGGGCAGATAGTTGAGCGTGACGACGATGTTCCACCGGTCCATCTGGCCCTGGTTGATCTGCTGCGTGCCGTGATAGAGACCGCTGGTGTCGCCCAGGCCCACCGTGTTGGCGGTGGCGAACAGGCGGAACCACGGGTTCGGGCGGATCACCCGGTTCTGGTCGAGCAGGGTCAGCTTGCCCTCGGTCTCGAGCACGCGCTGGATGACGAACATCACGTCCGGGCGACCCGCGTCATATTCGTCGAACACCAGGGCGGTCGGGGTCTGCAACGCCCAGGGCAGCAGGCCTTCGCGGAATTCGGTGACCTGCTGGCCATCCTTCAGCACGATCGCGTCGCGACCGACCAGATCGATCCGGCTGATATGCGCATCGAGGTTGATTCGGATGCAGGGCCATTTCAGCCGCGCCGCGACCTGTTCGATATGAGTCGACTTGCCGGTGCCATGATAGCCCTGGACCATCACGCGGCGATTGTGCGCGAAGCCGGCACAGATCGCGAGCGTGGTGTCCGCATCGAACACATAGGCCGGATCAAGATCGGGCACGCGCTCGTCCGCCTCGCTGAAGGCCGGGACCTCCATGTCCGAATCGATGCCGAAAAGCTCACGGACCTGCACCACCTTGTCGGGGGCCTCCAGAATCGTGGTCTCGCGGCTATCGGGTTGGGTGTTGGATATGTCCGTCATGATCTCGTACCGTTCGGGCTGATCTGCAGAAGCCCTGCTCCTCTTCAACGATCGAGAAGGAAGAACGGCACTTCGACAAGCTCAGTGCGAACGGAATCCAGCTTCGTCAAGCCGAACTGGTCTTTGGTGGCAACGGAAACAGCGTAATAAACTGTTCCGCAAGTGCGCGATCCCCCGATAATTTCAGCGAGCCGGCCGATTCGGCATCCCCGATCGGGCGCCCGCCATAGACGACCGACGCCAGCGTCACGGGGTCGGTATCGAATATTGCGTCCGCCGGGCGCGGATCAGTCCGGCGAATCACGATCCCTTCCCTGTCCACCTCAGCGACGAATTCGTCCTCGCCGAAGCGGAAGCCGACCGAGCGGTTCACGTCGCCCGAGCGCGACCGGTCGATCATCGTGCGGAAGGACAGCATGATCGATGCGGCACTGAGCGGAAGAGTGGTATCGTGGCGATGCGACCTGACCGCCCAGCGGCCGAGTTCCTGGATCGCCGTTTCGCTCGCATAGCCCCAGGGGGTGAGGCCATAGACCTGCACCGAGGCGGGTGGCGGCAGCTTCCGACGGGTCAGGATGCCAACCTCCTCCATGCCCTCGAGCCGCTGAGTCAGCACGTTCGCGCTGATCCCGCCGAGCGCCTTCTTCAACTCGCCGAAGCGGCGCGGGCCGAACATGAGTTCGCGCACGATCAGCAGCGACCAGCGCTCGCCTACCAGCTCCATCGCCAGCGCAGTGCCGCAGGCGTCGTCATACCAGCGCTTTTCCGGCTTCTTTTCCAATTCAGTTATTTTTTCTAACTCCATAGTTGCTTTTAATAACTTCCGGCGTCATCATCGTCAAATAGCGATTCGCCTGACACGCAGAGGAAAGAATTTGCCATGCCCAAGATGATCTTTGTGAACCTGCCGGTGGCCGACGTCGACCGCTCGGTCGCCTTTTACGAAGCGATCGGCGCGACCAGGGACGAGCGATTCTGCCAGGCGGGCAGCGCCGCGATGCTGATGTTTTCCGACACGATCAGCCTGATGGTCCTGAGTCATGCCCGTTTCAGCGATTTCACCTCCAAGAGGATCATCGATGCGCGTACCGATTGCGAAGTGCTGATCTGCCTTTCGGAGGATAGCCGCGATGCCGTCGACCAGACCCTTGCCAAGGCGGTTGCCGCCGGAGCGCGGCCCGACCCCGCCCCCGCGCAGGACCTTGGCTTCATGTACGGCCGCAGCTTCCAGGACCCAGACGGCCACAGCATCGAGCTGACCTGGATGGACCTCGACGCGGCGATGGCCGCGATGGCCGGCGGAGACGAACCGGTCGACGCCTGAACAACCGACGCCATATAAGATGAGGAGAGAGACGATGAGCTATATCCAGGGTTTCGTGCTCGCGGTGCCGGCCGCCAACAAGCAGGCCTATCTCGACCATGCGACCGGCACGGTGCCGCTTTTCCGCGACTATGGCATGACGCGCATGGTCGAGAATTGGGGTGACGAGGTGCCCGACGGCACGGTCACCGATTTCAGGCGCGCGGTGAAGGCCGGGGACGACGAGGTCGTACTGTTCAGCTGGGTCGAATGGCCCTCCAAGGAGGCCCATGACACCGGCATGCAGAAGATGATGGATGACCCGCGCATGGCGAAGATGGTCGAGATGCCGTTCGACGGCAAGCGCATGATCTATGGCGGCTTCGCTCCGCTGCTCGACGACGGGACGGGTGGATCGACCGGTTATGTCGACGGCTATCTGGTGCCGGTCCCGGACGGCAAGAAAGGCGCGTATCGCGACATGGCGAGCAAGGCCTCCGCGGTGTTCCGCGACCATGGCGCGACCCGGGTGGTCGAGGCCTGGGGCGACGCCGTGCCCGACGGTACCGTCACCGACTATAAGGGCGCGGTGAAGGCCATAGGCGACGAGAAGGTCGTCTTCTCCTGGGTCGAATGGCCGTCGAAGGAAGTCCGCGACGCCGGCATGGCCAAGGTGATGGAGGACGAGCGGATGAAGCCGTCCGCCGGTTCGGAAATGCCGTTCGACGGCAAGCGCATGGTCTATGGCGGCTTCGCGCCTATCCTCGACGCGGCCTGAGCCCGGAGCCGCCCCCCTTTCCCCCTGCCCTCCAAGGAGAGCGACGATGCCCAATCCCGAAGGTACCCCGATCTGGTACGAACTGATGACCACCGACCCGGAGGCGTCAAAGGCATTTTACGACGACGTGATCGGCTGGACGGTGCAGGACAAGCCGGCCGGCGACATGGATTACCGGATGATCGACAGCGGCAATGGCGGCGACCTGGTCGGCGGCGTGATGCGCCTGACCGAGCAGATGACGGCGGGCGGGGGCCGGCCGACCTGGCTCTTCTATATCGGCGTCGACGATGTCGATGCATCGGTCGGGAAGATCGAGGCGGCCGGCGGCAGCGTCCTGATGCCGGCCTGGGACATCCCCGATGTCGGCCGGATCGCGATGGTCGCCGATCCGCAGGGCATCCCCTTCTATATCATGCGCGGCGCCTCCGGGGAGAACAGCACCGCCTGGGACCGGATGGGCATGGGCAAATGCAACTGGAACGAGCTGGCCACGCCCGACCAGGCCGGCGCCAACGCCTTTTACGCCACCGTGTTCGGCTGGACCTATCCCGACAGGATGCCGATGGGCGAGATGGGCGACTATGTGTTCGTGCAGGCCGGCGACCAGACGATCGGCGCGACGATGACGGCGCCGGCCGACGGCCCGCCCCCGGCATGGCGCTTCTATTTCCGCGCGCCCGATATCGAGGCGGCGGCGGCCAAGGTCTCGAAAAATGGCGGGACCGTCCATGCCGGCCCGATGGAGGTGCCCGGCGGCGACCGCATCATCGTGGCGAGCGACCCGCACGGCGTGATGTTCGGCGTGGTGGGGCCGGGCCAGCAACAGGACCGGTAGCGGAAAGCCAAGATACGGAGAGAGTGTCATGACGAAGATCACCCCCTGCCTCTGGTATGACGGCACGGCCGAGGAGGCGGCTGCCTTCTACGCCGCGACCTTCCCCGATTCGCGGGTCGAGGCGGTGCACCGCGCGCCGGCGGACTTCCCCGGCGGGCATCAGGGCGATGTGCTGACCGTCGATTTCACGGTGCTTGGCATGCGGTTCCTCGGCCTCAATGGCGGGCCGGCATTCACCTTCGACGAGGCGGTGTCCTTCCAGGTCCATACCGACGACCAGGCGGAGACCGACCGCTACTGGAACGCGATCGTCGGCAATGGCGGTGCCGAGAGCGCGTGCGGCTGGTGCAGGGACAAATGGGGCCTGTCCTGGCAGATCACCCCGCGCGTGCTGACCGACGCGATGACCAACCCCGACCGGGCGGCTGCCGGGCGCGCGATGGAAGCGATGATGACGATGCGCAAGATCGACATCGCGACCATCGAACGGGCGCTGGCCGGAGAGGTCGCGGCATGATCGCCGCGGTCGACATGGAGAAGAACGCCGCCTGAAAGGGCCGCCAGCCAAAGGATATCCCATGAGAAAGATCATCGCGGGCGTGTTCCAGTCGCTCGATGGTATCATGCAGTCGCCCGGCGCCCCCGAGGAGGACCCGACCGGCGGCTTCACGCTAGGCGGCTGGGTCGCCATCCCCGGGGACGCGGTGATCGACGCGCATCTCGGCAGCCTGTTCGACCGCGAGTTCGACCTGCTGCTCGGGCGGAACACCTATGACATCTTCGCTGCCTATTGGCCGTATCAGCCGCCCAATCCGATCGGCGACCTGTTCAACGCAGTGACCAAATATGTCGTGACCTCCTCAACCGAACCGCTGGGCTGGGCGAACTCGGTCGCGATCAACGGCGACGTCGCGGCCGGCATCGCCCGGATCAAGGCAAGCGAGGGCCCGGACCTGCTCGTCCAGGGCAGCACCAGGCTCTATCCCGCGTTGCTGGCGGCGGGCCTGCTCGACCGCCTATCGATCATGACCTTTCCGGTCGTGCTGGGCAGCGGCAAGCGGCTGTTCGCGGAGGGCGTGGCACCCGGCACGATGACCCTGGTCGACTCAAAGGTGTCGAGCACCGGCGTGATCATCGCGACCTACGAACCCGCCGGTCCGGTCCGAACCGGTTCCTTCGCGACGCAGGAACCCTCCGCCCCGGAGATCGCGCGCCGGGAGAAGATGGCGCGCGAGGGCTGAAGCGGGCATCGGCGCGCGCCTCTCGCGATGCCTGGGGCGTCCGATCTCATTTGGGAGCGCTCCATTTCCAATTTGGCCCCAACGCTTTGCGCCTATCTTCTTCGGAGAACGGACAATCACCGCTCATGACGAAATCGGACATTTCGTATTTTCTGATTCGCTCACCATCGGTATCAGCCTTGTACGCGCCCAAGGCATCGCTGATCCGTTTGCAATTCCGCAGGACCGGCACGGCCGAGATCAGGCTGATCAGCGCAAGATTTGCTTCGTTGTCACCAAGCCTGATAGCAGTTTCCCAATGGTGCCTGGCGGCGACGAAATCGCCTGAAATCTCGCTATGCAATGCCAAGTATCGGTAAGCCTTGGCATCATGATTCACTGCGGCCTTGCGGGCAAGTGCATCGCAGCCTCCAAACCTCTCCCCGGCGTCGTTCTGGATCGTCCAAGCCTCTGCGGCCCGCAAGCATTCCCCAAGAGTCGTTTTCCGGTCGGAATAGAGCCATACACCGATCACCGCGCCGCCTGCCAAGGCAAAGCTGATACAGGCCAGCAATATCCGTGCGAGAGTTCCCTTGATCACAGCCCCCTCCCCCGCATGCTGAGACAAACGAGATTCCAATTTGCGAAATGCCAGCTTACACAATGTTCGCCTTCCGTTCCGGATGTGTCAAGTTGAGCTATCGTTTTATCGATGGACTGCGGATACCGAATAACGAGACAGTCCATCGGACATAGTGACGCAGCCATGCGCCCGATCCCGAATCATCATCAGGTCGTATAGTGCCGTCCACAAGCCTATTTAGCCCACCATAGATACATATTCTGATCTCAGAATATTAAATTTCAATAATATAATCACCCAATAGTTAAAATATAAATCCTTCTCTAATCTTAGTCAGATCACTTTTTGCTTGATATGGAACCCGAACGTCGATTTTCTGATCCTCCTGAGAAATATTCCATTTCCATTCCGATGATTGAGGATCGTATCTCAATCCAAGTAGTCTCGATGGAACCTCTTTTCCCTTATAGTATTTAACATACCCAGATTTTTCACCCACCCCATATCCCAGCGAATATACCGTGAGATCGTATTTTTTATGAGTTTCGTTCGGAGCCGTCACATATGCTCGCGCGGCGTAGACGATTCCTCCAGTAAGTTCTGATAATATTCTTGCCTCAGTCCCATTTGCTGCGAAACAACTGGATAGGATAATGGTTGTTCCCATTTTGTAGTTTTTACCGAGCCGGGCCAATATTTTTTTAGCACTGAGAGCGGGCTGCCTCTCGCCACGCGAGGCATCGGCTATTTGTCCTTTTGGCGATCCATGCGAGAATATTATAACCGCGTTCGCCGGGCTTCCCATTTTCTTCAAAGCTGCGATTTCCGGTCCGTCTTTGACCTCGCTTAGAAGATTTAAGCTCATCCCTTTTTCCCCCGATGCGGGCCCAGGCCGTTTGCGTCCGCCCGACAAGAGATTCGCATTGATGTCTCCAATCTCCATCTCGGATGAAGGCAGCGTTTCGAGCCCACGAACCACTTGTCTGCCGGATGGGAGCACGGCCTTTTGACCACCCACGAAAGCGGCTTGTTGGATGAGTGGCGCAAACCCGGTTTGGCTGATTGAAGGCCGACCCAACAACTTTGAGATTTTGCCTAACGAAGACACGGCATTAGGTCGCTCCTCGCCAAGGCCCAGCTGGATCGCCCCGAGCCTGCCATATTCCTCCGGCGCCACTTTGCCGCGTATCAGCCTCAAATCCTCCTTCGCGAACGCAGCCGGATTCTCCGACGCCATGATGCTCATCATCAGTGACGTCGCGCCGCCCGGCACGACTGGGGTCGGATCGAGATTGACCAGCGCCAGACCCCGCAACGCCTGATCGGTAGCCTCGTCGAGATCGCGACGCACGGCAGCCGGGATCTGCGAGATCGAGGTGAAGCCCGACCCAAGCCGCTCGGCAGTCGCAAGCCCGGCTTCGCGCGCAACGTCAGCCGCCTGTTTGCGGGCACGCGCCTCCAGCGAGGCGCGGTCGTCGAGATCGTCCAGGGCGTAGCGCTTGAGCGTCTCGCTCAAAGGCCCCGCCTCGATCTCCTGCGCGATGGCGGCGCGGCGTTCGGCGGAGAGCACGATGCCTGCCTCTTCGGGCAACAGGCGCTTGTCCACCTCCGCCGCCCCAAACTTGCGCGCGAGTGGCTCAAGCAATTCCTTATCGACCGCCTGGCGGTCGGCCGGAGTCATCGTGTCGCGCATCGACCGGTAGCGGTTGGCCGCCTCGACCGGATCGCGGTCGATCATGCCCTGCACCACGCGTCGCCGGACGCCCGAAACATAGGCCGTCACGCTGCGCTCGATCTCGGACGGATCGACGCCGCGTGCCTCCGATCGTCCGACGATCGAGTCCACGCCGGTTTGAAGATGCTTGTCGAACAGCGCGGGATTATCCGGAGTATCGACCGCATCGTCGGCGGCATTCTGCTCGATCCGCAGGCCTTGCTCGTTCTGGCCGCGCCGCATCGCCTGTTCCGCGCTGCTCAGGGCGCCCGAGAGATCGTAATCGAACCGCTCGGCGATGACATGATCGAACTGGCCGCGCTGGCGATCGTTCTTCAGCCCGCTGCGGATCCAGTCGCGCAGCCCGCCATAATCGCGCGTCATGCTGTCCAGCATGCCCTGCGGATCGCCCTCGAATCTGCCCAGCGCGTCGGTGCGAATGCTGCGCGCGCCCTCGGCATAGGCATTCCACGCCTTCTTCACCTGAAGCTCGTCGTCGCGGTCCTGCCGCTGCTGCGTCTCGACCGCGATCTTCTGGCCGGTGTCCGCCAGCTCGCGCATGCCGGCGCCAAGCGCCTGCAGCCCGGCGCCGGAATAATCGCCGGGCTGGAGTTTCGCATCCGTCACGCCGGCGACGCCGACGCGGTTCTGCTCTGTCGGGACCGTCGGCATGTCAGTATGCCGAGCGCGTATTGGAGAAAATCACGGTCATGTACGCCTCCTTGGTTCGAAGGAGAGGTATGACGGGCGGGCGCTATGTTGAATCGACACGCGGCCTTTGGCCGGTTGGGGCATGTCCCGCCCGATCCTGCACGCATCGACGCTCTGTCGCGCCCTCAGGCGAAGGCCGGCGCGCCCTTCAGCTGGGTATAGGCCGCGATCACCTCCTGCAGGATCTTTTCGTGGCTGCGGTCGCCGCCGTTGCGGTCCGGATGATAGCGGCGGACGAGTTCCGCATAGCGCTGGCGCAGGCCGCGGCGGTCGACGTCCAGGGGCAGGCCAAGGATCCTGAGCGAGCGGCGGTCGCTTTCCGACAGCGGCCGTCCGTCCTTGCGCGCCGCCGTCTCCGCCATGCGGCGCTGGAAGCGCGCGCCGATCGCGTCGAGCGGATCGGTGAAGTCGGCCCAGCTCGGCGGGCGATCCGCGCCGCTGGTGGCGAAGGCGCGGGTCTCGCGCTCCCATCCGGCAAAGGGGCGTTGCGCGTCGTGGATCTCGTCGGCACTCATGCCCTGGAAGAAATTATAGCCGGCGTTGAATTCGCGCACATGATCCAGGCAGAACCAGCGATAGGGGCGCGGCCCTTCGAAGTCGTTCGCCGGCCCGTCTGCCGGAGGCGCACGGAATTCACCCGGAAGCGCGCAGTCCGGATGCGCGCACGCGCGCTCCGCCCCTTCCACGCGACCGTGGAAGCGGGCGTTCGGCCGTTCTTTCTTTTCCCTGTCCCGCGCCACGCGGCTCCCCGAATTCGACAAAGCGGCCTATATAGGGGCCATGACCAATCTCGCCACCGGCCCCGTCGCATCCGAAATCGCAACCCGTCTCGCCGCCGCGCTCGACCCGACGCATCTGGAGGTGGTGAACGACAGCCACCACCATGCCGGGCATATGGGCGATGACGGCACGGGCGAATCGCACTTCACCGTCATCGTCGAGAGCCCGGCCTTTTCCGGCCTGAACCGCGTACAGCGCCAGCGGCTGGTGAACCAGGCGCTCGCCGATCTGTTGTCCTCGCGCATCCATGCGCTGGCCATCCGGGCACGCGCGCCGGGAGAATAAGCATCATGTACAGGCTCTGGTACTGGCCCTCGATCCAGGGGCGTGGCGAGTTCGTGCGGCTGCCGCTGGAAGCGGCGGGCATCCCCTATGAGGATTGCGCGCGCGAGACGGACGAAAAGGCGCTGATGGCGAACATGGAGACGCAGGACGATGACGGTCCATTCGCCCCGCCTTATCTGGAGACGAAAGACGGGACGATCGCGCAGGTCGCCAACATCCTGCTCTATCTCGGCGAGGCTCACGATCTCGTACCCGCGGCGCAGCGGCACTGGATCAACCAGCTCCAGCTCACCGTCGCCGACCTGGTCGCGGAGGTGCACAATGTGCATCACCCGGTCAGCACCTCCGACTATTATCGCGACCAGAAACCCGAGGCGGCCCGCGCGGCGACGACGATGCGCGAGGAGCATATGTCCAAGTTCCTCGGGCATTTCGAGAACGCCGCGAAGGCCAATGTCGGCGACTGGCTGACCGGATCGCGGTGGTGCTATGCCGATACCTCGCTGTTCCAGGTGATCGAAGGGCTGCGCTACATGTTCCCGAAACGCATGGCGACGATCGAGGGAGATTATCCCGAGCTGATCGCGCTCCGCAACCGTGTCGCCGAACTGCCGGGCATTGCCGCCTATCTGGCGAGCGACCGGCGCATTCCGTTCAACCAGGACGGCATCTTCCGCCACTATCCCGAGCTCGACGCGGCGTGAGCCTGGCCAAGCGCCCGGCGGCGCGGATCCTGCTGATGGACCCGGCCGGGCGGGTGCTGCTGTTCCGCTTCGTCGCCGCCGACCGGCCACCCTTCTGGGCGACGCCGGGCGGCGCGGTCGATCCGGGCGAGAGCTATGAGGACGCGGCGCGGCGCGAATTGATCGAGGAGACCGGTATCCACGCCGATCCGGGGCCCGAGCTCTTCAGGCGAGTCGTCGAGTTCGTCACGCTGGAGGGCGTGCCGGTGCTGGCCGACGAGCGCTATTTCCTGATCCGCACCGATGCCGACGGGATCGATACCTCGCGCCACACCGAACTGGAACGGCGGGTGATGCAGCACTGGCAATGGTTTGACCGCGACGCGATCGCCGCGCACCATGAGCTGATCTATCCCGAGGACCTCGCCGAGATCCTGTCGGGCCTGAATGGAGCCGAATCATGATCGACGATTTCGTCCTGCACACCATCCTGCCGACGACTCACGACCTGGGCGGCTTCAAGGTGCATCGCACCCTGCCGTCGAAGCCACGCACGATGGTCGGGCCGTTCCTGTTCTTCGACCAGATGGGGCCGGCGCATCTTGAGGTGGGCACCGGCATCGACGTGCGACCGCATCCGCACATCAACCTGGCCACCGTGACCTATCTGTTCGGCGGGGCGATCGACCATCGCGACTCGATCGGCACCTTCGCGACGATCGAGCCGGGCGCGGTGAACCTGATGACGGCCGGGCGGGGCATCGTCCATTCGGAGCGCTCGCCCGCCAGCGAGCGAGCGCAGGGACCGGACCTGTCGGGTATCCAGACCTGGATCGCGCTGCCCGAGGCGAACGAGGAGATGGACCCGGCGTTCGAGCATGTCGCCAAGGCCGACCTGCCCGTGATCGAGACACCAAATGCCCGCGCCCGGATCATCATGGGCAGCCTGTGGGGCTCGACCGCGCCGACCACCACCTATGCCGGGACGATCTATGCCGACATCGTGCTCGATCCGGGCGGCGAGGTGCCGGTCGACGCCGATGCCGACGAACGCGCCGTGTATCTCGCGCTGGGCGAGGCGAGCCTCGACGGCGTGCCGCTCGAGCCGATGACTCTCTATGTGCTGAAGCCCGGCGTGGCGACATCTCTGAAATCGCGCGACGGCGGGCGGGTGATGCTGTGCGGCGGCGACGCCTTTGCGACGCCGCGCCATGTGTGGTGGAATTTCGTCTCGTCGAGCCGCGAACGGATCAACCAGGCCAAGGAGGACTGGCAGGCAGGCCGATTCCCCAAGGTGCCCGGGGACGACAAGGAGTTCATCCCGATCCCGGCGATTCCGAAGACTGTGAGCTATCCGTGATTCTGTTCCCCTCCCGCTTGCGGGAGGGGTTAGGGGTGGGCTCGCGCTCACCAGCAATGAGCCGTTTGTGGAAGCCGGGAGCCCACCCCCGGCCCCTCCCGCAAGCGGGAGGGGAGTAAAAATGGCCTTCGACCTCCAACGCATCGACCTTCCAACCGGCGTCGCCCTGGACGTCGCCGTCGCGGGCGACCCGGCGAATCCCGCGATCATCCTGCTCCACGGCTTTCCCGAATCGCACCGCACCTGGCGGCACCAGATCCCCGCGCTGGCGAAGACCCATTTCGTGCTCGCACCCGACCAACGCGGTTTCGCGCGGTCGTCGAAGCCGGAAGCGGTCAGCGACTATACCCCCGACAAGATGGTCGGCGACCTGATCGCGCTCGCCGATCATTTCGGCGTCGGGACCTTCACGCTGGTCGGCCATGACTGGGGCGGCGCGATCGCGTGGATGGCAGCGCTGACCCGGCCCGACCGGGTCGCGAAGCTGATCATCGTCAACGCGCCGCATCCGTTCGTCTTCCAGCGGTCGATGTTCGACGATCCGGCGCAGCGCGAGGCGAGCCAGTATATCCGCGCCTTCCGCAACCCGGATTTCGAGAAGCATATCGACGCGATCGGCCTGTCCGCGTTCTTCGACGGCAGCTTCATGCGCCATACCGATTTCGAGAACGTCGCGGCGGAGAAACCGACCTATCTCGACCAATGGGGCCAGCCGGGCGCGATGACCGCGATGCTCAACTGGTACCGCGCCAGCGCAATCATCGTGCCCGAGATCGGCGAGGACGCCGAACGCCCGGCATTCCTGAACGCGCCCTTCCCGCCGATCAGACAGCCGACGCTGGTGATCTGGGGCGTGCAGGACAAGGCATTGCTGCCGAGCCAGCTCGAGGGGCTCGACACGCTGGTGCCCGACATGACGCTGGTGAAGGTCGATGCCGGGCATTTCGTGCCATGGGAAGCGCCCGACGCAGTGACCGGCGCCATTCGGGACTGGCTGGCCCGCGCCTGATTACCCGCCTGTCCTGTCGGTCGATCACCATCGACCGATCATCGACAGCGCAACAGCGAGCGCGGCGACGTGCATCGACTGCAGTATCTCGCCCGCCTTGGCCATGCGGACCACCTCGTCCACCGGGCGCGGGATGATGCGGAGTCGTTCGGTCGGATCATCCTGCGGCGTCGCCGTCCGGATCGCCGCACGGGCGAGGAGGAAATGGCATTCGTTGGCCATATTGGACGGATTTGGCGCTAGCGCCGTCAGATACTGCCAGTCCGACGAGACATAGCCCGTTTCCTCCACAAGCTCGCGGGCGGCGGCCGTGACCAGATCGGTATCACCGGGCTCGACCCCGCCAGTCGGGAGTTCGAGCGACATGATGCCCCGGCCGTGGCGATATTGCTCGACCAGGATGATGCGATCCTGATCATCGATCGCGACGACGATGACCCAATCGGGGTATTCAAGCACATAATAGGGCGCGATCTCCATGCCCTCGACCGTGACGCAGTTATCCGCCCTGACGCTGATCCAGCGATCCTGGAGAACGTGCCGCGAACCGGTAACGGTCCAGGGCTGAAGGATCGAGCTGTCGGACGCGGTCATACAGTCTAATCCCATGGGACCCGGTTCGACCACAAGCCGGCATCAGACCGATATCTTCGCCGCATCGGGCAGGTCGATTCCGGTAGGATCGCGTTCGGGCAGGCCGGCGTCGATCCAGGCAGCATGGGCGTGCGAGGTCGCGACCGTTTGCCAGGCACCGTCGCCGGGCCAACTGCGCACGCGAATGACTTGATGGGCTAGCGCACGATCGGGCTCCATCATCACCCAGCCAAGCGGGCAATCCACAGCGGCACGGGCACCGGCCGTCTTCATGGTGACCCTGATCCGTTCAGCGACCTGCTCGGGCAAATACTGCCAGACCACTGAATGCATCAGCACTCGCGTCACGCCTTCGGCCTGGGGTTCGGCAAGGCGGGCTTCGATCCAGTCGGCGGCATCGGCGCGTTCGAGCCTGACCGGGCGGTCGCGCAGCATCGCTATGGCGGTCTTCAGCCGGGTCGCGCGATCGGGCTTCTCCGCCCAGACATAAGCGGCAAGGCGCGCTTCCGCCGCTGGGTCGGTAGCGTCGATCGGGTTAATATCGCAGCCGCGCGTGCTCACGATCTCGATCGGCACGTCGGGCGGCGGCGGACCTTTCCACTCGGGCACGATGGCGACCGGCGAATCGGCGGGCCCCACTATCGTGCCGCCCAGATCGAAGCGATAGCGATCGATCATAAGGTTGAGACCTGCACTCGATCCGATCTCAAGCAGCTCGATCCTTGGCCCGTGCCGCCGGGCGATCTCCAGCAGGCCCGTCATCAGCGCGGCGGAGCGGCCAGGTTCGTTAGTCTGAGGTGGGCCATCGAGCCAGGGAAGCAGGTCGGCGTCATGCTCGACGAGCACGCGGACAAGGTCGGCCTCGATGGCGCCGGGATCGGTGACGCTACCGTTGAACAGGGCCGTCAGCCCGGCATCCTTCCCCGTGAGCACCAGCGCGTGCAGCCCGCCGACGAGTCGCAGCGGCAGTGCGGCGCGAGTCGGCTCGCCCGGCCAGTCGAGCAATGTCGCCCCCACCTTGCTGTCGCGATTGAGGCCCCTGGCCAGCGCCGCACAGATGCGTGCGTAAGCGGGCGCGGCCATGGCCTTGCAATAATGTTCCTGGATCAGGAACGCGCCGCGGACATTCTGCTCGGTCATAGGGCCTCCTTGCCGCGTCTGTTGCGCCCGCGAGGGGCCGCAAGTAAAGCCCCGCTCACTCATGGCCGATCCGATCATCATCGCCGTCCCCAAAGGGCGCATCCTTACCGAGGCCGTGCCGCTGCTCGAGCGTGCCGGAATCTCGCCCGAGGCGGCCTTCGCCGACGAGGACAGCCGCGCGCTGCGCTTCTCCACCAGCAACCCCGGCATCGACCTGATCCGGGTGCGCGCGTTCGACGTGGCCACCTTCGTCGCGCATGGGGCTGCACAACTGGGCATCGTCGGCTCCGACGTGCTGGCCGAGTTCGACTATTCGGAACTCTACGCACCGGTCGACCTGGGCATCGGGCATTGCCGGCTGTCAGTCGCCGAACCGGCCGACATGGCGGCGGGCGACGATCCGCGCGGCTGGAGCCATGTGCGGATCGCGACCAAATATCCGCATGTCACGCGCCAGCATTTCGAGGCGCGCGGCGTTCAGGCGGAGTGCGTCAAGCTCAACGGCGCGATGGAACTGGCGCCGACGCTGGGGCTGGCGCCGCGGATCGTCGACCTGGTGTCGTCAGGCAAGACGCTGAAGGAGAATGGGCTGGTCGAGGTCGAGGTGATCGCCGAGGTCACGTCGCGCCTGATCGTCAATCGGGCGGCGTTCAAGACTCGGGCCGAGGTGGTGCCGCTGGTGGATGCATTCCGGCGGGCGGTGGAGATGCGCGATGCGGCTTGATGCCCCGCACCTTCCCGGGAGTGGCTCATTTCTCCGTTCGTTTCGAGCGGAGTCGAGAAATCTGAGTCAACCGCCCTTGACCTGTTTCTCGACGTCGCTCGAAACGAACGGGTTTGAAGGGGCACACCGCTCATGATCCGCCTCTCAACCTCCGATCCCGATTTCGCGCGCGACTTCACCGCCCTGGTCAACGCCCGCCGCGAGGCCGACGCCGATGTCGCGCGTGACGTGCGAGCGATCGTCGCCAGCGTGCGCGACGAGGGCGATGCCGCGCTCCAGACGTTCACCAGGAAGTTCGACCGGCACGACCTGGAAGAAACCGGCTGGCAGATCGAGAAGACAGACTGGCTCGCCGCGCTGAACGGGCTCGAACCCGAACTGCGCGCCGCGCTTGAACTCGCCGCCGAGCGCATCGCCGCCTACCATATCAAGCAGAAGCCCGAAGACAGCGACACCACCGACTCGGCCGGCGTCAGGCTCGGCGCGCGGTGGAACGCGATCCAGGCGGCGGGCATCTATATCCCGGGCGGCCGGGCGGCCTATCCGTCGTCAGTGCTGATGAACGCGATCCCCGCCAGGGTTGCCGGCGTGGAACGGCTGGTGATGGTCACGCCGACCCCGGACGGCGAGGTCAATCCGCTGGTGCTGGCCGCCGCCCACATCGCCGGCGTGGACGAGATCTGGCGGATCGGCGGCGCGCAGGCCATCGCCGCGCTTGCCTATGGCACCGGGCGCATCGCGCCGGTCGATGTGATCACCGGCCCCGGCAATGCCTGGGTCGCCGAGGCAAAGCGCCAGCTCTACGGCGTGGTCGGCATCGACATGGTGGCCGGGCCGAGCGAAATCGTGGTGGTTGCCGATGGCAGGAACGACCCCGACTGGATCGCCGCCGACCTGCTGAGCCAGGCCGAGCATGACCCGACCAGCCAGTCGATCCTGTTCACTGACGATGCCGATTTCGGCAACGCCGTCGCAGAGGCGGTGGACGCGCAGATCGCCCAGCTTTCAACGGCGAAGGTGACGCGCGAGAGCTGGGATGCGAACGGCGCGATCATCGTCACCGCCGACCTGTTCGAGGCGATCCCGCTGGTCGACCGGCTGGCGCCCGAACATCTCGAGCTTGCGTGCGACGATCCCCAGGCGCTGTTCGACCGGGTTCGCCATGCCGGATCGGTATTCATCGGCCGCCATACGCCCGAGGCGATCGGCGATTATGTCGCCGGTCCCAACCATGTCCTCCCGACCGGCCGGCGCGCGCGCTTCGCCTCCGGCCTGTCGGTGCTCGACTTCATGAAGCGCACCAGCTTCCTCCAGCTCGACGCCGCTGCGCTGAGCGCCATCGGCCCGGCGGCCGTGGCGCTGGCCGAGGCGGAAGGGCTCCCTGCCCATGCGAAATCAGTGGCGCTCCGCCTCGCGGGCGACCAGACGGAATTGACATTATGAGCCGAACCTCAGCCCGTTCCACGGCGCGCGCCGCCGCCAGGCTTGCCGCGACCCAGGCACTCTACCAGCACGAGATGGAGGGCGCCGCGGTCGCGGCACTGCTCCACGAATTCCACCAGCATCGGCTCGGCGCGACGATCGAGGACGCCGAATATGCCGAGGCCGAGGTCGATTTCTTCGACGATCTCGTGAAGGGCACGGTCGCGCGCCAGAGCGAGATCGACTCGGCGATTTCCGGCAAGCTGGCCAAGGGCTGGGTGCTCGAGCGGCTCGACCGGTCGATGCGCGCGATCCTGCGTGCCGGGACCTATGAACTGCTGGCGCGGATGGACGTGCCGGTGGCAACGGTCATCACTGAATATGTCGATGTGGCGCATGCCTTTTTCGACAAGCGCGAGGCGGGTTTCGTGAACGGGTTGCTCGATGCGATCGCGAAGGATGTTCGGAGTTAAGAGCGCCGGGTGTGTCCTTCATAGCCCCTCCCCTTCAGGGGAGGGGTTGGGGTGGGGCAGTCCCGCAGCCGCCATCATTCGTGGCTGGCGGCGTGGGGGGGGGGGGGGGGGGGGGGGGGGGGGGGGGGGGGGGGGGGGGGGGGGGGGGGGGGGGGGGGGGGGGGGGGGGGGGGGGGGGGGGCGGGGGGGGGGCGCAGCCGCCATCATTCGTGGCTGGCGGCGTCCCCCACCCCTAACCCCTCCCCTGAAGGGGAGGGGAATTTAAGTGAACGAAGCGGAGTTCCTTGCTGCCCTGCGCGCCCTGCCGCTCCATCCGGCGGCACGCGGTTTGCTCGACGATACCGCGCTGCTCGACGCGCGCGGCCCGCTGGTTCTGACCAGCGATACCATCGTCGAGGGCATCCACTTCCTCTCCACCGACCCGGCCGAGGATGTCGCCTGGAAACTGGGTGCGGTGAATCTCTCCGACCTCGCCGCCAAGGGCGCGCTGCCCTTGGGGATGATGCTCAACTACACGCTGACCGGCGATTCCGCCTGGGATGCCGGCTTCATTAAAGGGCTGCGACAACTCGACTGTGCACTAATCGGCGGCGACACGGTATCGCTGCCGTCGGGCGCGCCGCGTGTGCTGACGCTGACCGCCTTCGGCAGCGACGCCACCGCACCGCTGCGCTCCGGTGCGCGGGCCAGTGATGCGCTTTATGTCACCGGCACGATTGGGGATGCCGGTGCGGGGCTTTCCATCGCGCAGGGCATGTCGGGCCCGGCGGAACTGCTTGCCGCCTATCGCCGGCCCATGCCGCGCATCGCCGACGGTCGGGCGCTAGCCCCTCTCGTCCACGCGATGATGGACGTATCCGACGGGCTGCTGATCGATGGCGCTCGCATGGCCGAGGCAAGCGGGCTGGCACTGGAAATAGACCTGGCCGCTGTCCCGCTGTCCCCGGCCTATCGCCGCTTCGTCGGCGACGACCGGGACGCACGCATTGCCGCCGCAACCGCCGGTGACGATTATCAGCTGTTGTTCGTGGCACCGCCCCGCTTTGCGCTGCCCGTCCCCGCCACCCGTATCGGCAGCTTTTCGCCCGGTGCCGGACTATGCCTCATGGATGGCGCCGAAGCGGTGGCATTACCTCCCCGACTCGGCTTCGAGCACGCCGCCTGACCGGCTTGCGCTCCCGTCGAGCGCCTCTATACCTTTCGCCTAAATGTCGATGACACAGGTCTCAAAGACCTGGCGGGGGCACCACTAGGGGAAGGATAAACATGACAATTGTTTATGCGGCCATGATCTGCGGCGTGATCGCCGTACTTTATGGTATCATTACCAGTCGCCAGATTCTTGCCGCAAGCGCCGGCAACGAGAAGATGCAGGACATCGCGGCAGCCATCGCGGAAGGCGCCAAAGCCTATCTCGGCCGGCAATATCGCACCATCGCGATCGTCGGCGTCGTCGTCGCCGTCCTGGTCGGCTATTTCCTCGGCATCATCTCGGCCGTCGCCTTCGCGATCGGCGCGATCCTCTCGGGCGTGACCGGCTTTATCGGCATGAACGTGTCGGTGAAGGCCAATGTCCGCACCGCGGAGGCAGCGCGCACGTCGCTGCAGGGCGGCCTGACCATGGCGTTCCGCTCGGGCGCGGTCACCGGCATGCTCGTCGCTGGCCTGGGCCTGCTCTCGATCAGCGGGCTGTTCTGGTATCTGATCGCACAGGGCCATTACGACCTGGCAGTGCAGGCCGACCGACGCGTGGTGGTCGACTCGCTCGTCGCGCTCGCCTTCGGCGCCTCGCTCATCTCCATCTTCGCGCGTCTCGGCGGCGGCATCTTCACCAAGGCCGCCGATGTCGGCGCCGACCTGGTCGGCAAGGTCGAGGCCGGCATCCCCGAGGACGACCCCCGCAACCCGGCGACCATCGCCGATAACGTCGGCGACAATGTCGGCGATTGCGCCGGCATGGCAGCCGACCTGTTCGAGACCTATGTCGTCACCATCGGCGTGACCATGGCCTCGATCGCGCTGCTGCTGCCGAACGCCGACCATCTGTTCCAGCTGATGACCCTGCCACTGCTCGTCGGCGGCGTCTGCGTCATCACCTCGATCATCGGCACCTATATGGTGCGGCTGGGCGGCGGCGAGTCGATCATGGGCGCGCTCTACAAGGGCTTCTGGACCACGGTCGTGCTCTCGATCCCGGCGATCTATTTCGCGACCCAATATGTGCTGGGCGACATGCATACCCGTATCGGTGGCGGTTCGTTCCTCGATGCCGGTGCCGAAGTTTCGACCGGCTTCACCGGCATGGCGCTGTTCTGGTGCATGATGATCGGCCTCGCGCTCACCGGCGCACTGGTGTGGATCACCGAATATTATACCGGCACCAACTATCGCCCGGTCCGCTCGATCGCCAAGGCGTCCGAGACCGGGCACGGCACCAACGTCATCCAGGGCCTGGCCGTAAGCCTGGAAAGCCCGGCGCTGCCGACCATCGTCATCTCGGTGGCCGTTATCGCGAGCTACCAGCTTGCCGGCATCATCGGCATCGCCTTCGGCGCGACCGCGATGCTGGCGCTGGCCGGCATGGTCGTTGCGCTCGACGCCTATGGCCCGGTCACCGACAATGCGGGGGGCATCGCCGAAATGGCGGGGTTGCCGGAAGATGTCCGCCATCGCACCGACGCGCTGGATGCGGTCGGCAACACCACCAAGGCGGTGACCAAGGGCTATGCCATCGGCTCCGCGGCGCTCGCCGCGCTGGTGCTGTTCGGCGCGTACACGACCGATCTGGGTATCTATTTCCCCGATCTCGCGGTCGATTTCTCGCTGAGCAACCCGTACGTCATCGTCGGCCTGCTGCTCGGCGCGCTGCTGCCGTTCAGCTTCGGCGCGTTCGGCATGACCGCGGTTGGCCGTGCCGCTGGATCGGTCGTCGAGGACGTCCGTGCCCAGTTCCGCGACAATCCGGGCATCATGGCCGGCACCAGCCGCCCCAATTATGCCCGGACCGTCGACCTCGTCACCAAGGCGGCGATCAAGGAAATGATCATTCCGTCGCTGCTGCCGGTGCTGACCCCGATCATAGTGTATTTCATCATCACGGCGGTGGCCGGCCAGGCGAGCGGCTTCGCCGCGCTCGGCGCGCTGCTGCTTGGCGTGATCGTGTCGGGCCTGTTCGTCGCCATCTCGATGACATCGGGCGGCGGCGCCTGGGACAATGCCAAGAAATATATCGAGGACGGCCATCACGGCGGCAAGGGCAGCGAAGCCCATAAGGCAGCGGTGACCGGCGACACGGTGGGCGATCCCTACAAGGACACTGCCGGCCCGGCGGTGAACCCGATGATCAAGATCACCAACATCGTCGCCCTGCTGCTGCTCGCGGCGCTGGCGCACGCGGCCGGCTGATCGCTCCTTCGGGAGGCTTCGGCCTCCCGCCACCTTCCAGACCCCGTCCGGCACCGTCCGGGCGGGGTCTTTCTTTGTGCCGCCGGCATTCCGAAATCTCCATTCCGGTGCGAATGCATCGAACCTGCTTACTTTCCCCGGCCGCGGTGCTCGCCTAAAACGGACAATCGAGGGGTATCGGGGGATGATCATGCGAGCTGTGGTGCTGGGCGCGAGCGCCCTTCTCTTGTCCGGATCGGCGGCGATCGCCCAGCAGGCGGCCCCGCCCGTTGTCGCGCCGGCCGCGCCGGCGGACGCCCCCATTCCAGCGGAGCTGTTCGGGCGGCTACCCTTCATGGAAGCGCCGCAATTGTCGCCCGACGGCACCAGGGCCGCCGCCCGCCTGGCGGTGAACGGAACGCAGCGGCTGGCGATCATCCCGCTCGACGATTCGAGCAAGATGGTTCAGATCAACCAGGGCGAGATCGACCTCAACAGCTGGACCTGGGTGAACGACAGCTGGCTGGTCGCACGGATCGGAACGAACACCCCGGTCGAGGGCGACACCTGGTATGTGCGGCGCGCGATCAGCATCAGCGCCGACGGCAAGAAGATGCAGGTGCTGGGCAAGCAGGACGCGGCGCAGGGCGCCGACGATATCCTGTGGATCGCGCGCGACGGATCGCCGCACGTCCTGCTCGCGATGCAGACCTCGATCTATTCGGACCGCCCCGGTTTCTGGCCCGAAGTGCGCGATTTCGATGTATCGACCGGCAAGGGGAAACGCGTGCTGGCGCCATCGACCGACGTCATGGACTGGTATGCCGACAGCACGGGCACCGTCCGGCTCGGCATCGCCTATGTCGATTCGACGCGCACCTCCAAGATGCTCTATCGCGACCGGAACGACCAGACCTTCCGTACCGTCGACAAGGTACGCGGGCCCGGCGCGTCGCTGGGCAACGTGCCGGCGATGTTCCTGCCCGAGCCGGGCAAGGCGATCGCCTATGACGATGCGGGCGGGTTCAACGCGCTCTACAATCTCGATCTCGCGTCGCTGAAGACGGGCGAGAAACTGTTCGGCGTTCCCGGCTACGACATCGACAACCTGATCACCGGCGACGGCGGTACACGCCTGATCGGCATACATTATACCGACACGCGCGCCCGCACCCACTGGTTCGATCCCGCACTGGCCGATATCCAGGCGAAGATCGACCAGGCGGTCGGCACGCGCCGGGCCCAGATCAAGTCCTGGAGCCGCGATTTCAAGGTCCTGATCGTCCTGGTCGACAGCCCCGACAATCCGGGCACCTATTATATCTTCCGCCAGGACGAGGGCGTGATGCACGTCTTCGCCTCCGTCAACGAGGGGCTTGGGCGAAAGGCGTACGGCCCGGTCAGCTCGATCCGCTACAAGGCGCGCGACGGGCTGGAGATCGAGGCGATCCTGACCCGGCCCAAAGGCGGGACGGGCAAGAACCTGCCGCTGATCGTGATGCCGCATGGCGGCCCGTTCGCGCGCGACGACGAGAGCTGGGACTGGTGGGCGCAGTTCCTCGCCAGCCGCGGCTATGCGGTGATCCAGCCCAATTACCGCGGATCGTCGGGTTACGGCACCGCCTTTTCGGAAAAGGGCAACGGCCAATGGGGCCTGGCCATGCAGGACGACCTGATCGACGCGATCAAATGGGCAGCCAAGGAAGGCATCGCCGATCCCAGGCGCGTGTGCATCGTCGGCGGATCCTATGGCGGCTATGCGGCGCTCCGCGCGGCGCAGCGCGACCATGGCACCTATCGCTGCGCGATTTCCTATGCCGGCGTGTCGGACATGGCGGCGATCCTGCGCCACGACGGCAGCTTCCTGAACGGCGGACGAAGCAAGGACTACTGGCGCAGCCAGTCGACCGACCTGAAAGGCGCCTCCCCGATCAACTTCGCCACCGATTTCTCGATTCCGGTGCTGGTCATGCACGGCAAGGTCGATGCCCGGGTACCGGTGAAGCAATCGCGCGAAATGGTCGAGAAGCTGAAGGCCGCGGGCAAGACCTATCGCTATATCGAGCAGCCCCTGGGCGACCATCACTTCTCCCGCGAGGCCGACCGCATCCAGTTCCTGAAGGAAATGGAGGCGTTCCTGAAGGAGTATAACCCGGCGTGACGGCGCAACCACGCGCTGCCCGGCGGGCGGGACAGGCGGGTGCTTCCCTTTTGGCTGCTTTGCGGCTAAGGCCCGCGCTCACTTATCCCCAACATCGCTAGAGGTTTGTTTGGCCAAGGAAGAATTGCTCGAAATGCGCGGCCAGGTGGTGGAGCTTCTGCCCAACGCCATGTTCCGCGTAAAACTCGAAAACGATCATGAAATTCTCGGCCATACCGCCGGCAAGATGCGCAAGAACCGCATCCGCGTGCTGGTGGGCGACGAGGTTCTTGTCGAACTGACCCCGTACGACCTGACCAAGGGTCGCATCACCTACCGCTTCAAATAAGCAGCGGGCCTGTGCGGCTCGTTCTTGCCTCCACCTCCCCGCGCCGGCGCGACCTTCTTGCGCGGCTTGGTGTCGAGCCGGCGCGTGTCGCCGACCCAGCCATTGACGAGACGCCGCTGCCCGGCGAGCTGCCGCGCGCCCATGCCCTGCGCCTGGCCGAGGCCAAGGCGCGCGCCGTCGAGCGCGCACCCGACGAGATCGTGCTGGCCGGCGACACGGTAATCGCGCTGGGCCGCCGCGTCCTGGGCAAGGCCGAAAATGAGCCTGAGCTGCGCGGCATGCTCGGCCTGCTTTCCGGCCGGCGCCACCATTGCCTTACTGCCGTCTGCGTGGTCGATGCCAGCGGCAAGGCGCGCACCCGCCTGTCCGATACGATCGTCGCGTTCAAGCCGCTGAACGGGGCCGAGATCGACGCCTATGTCGCGAGCGGCGAGGGGCTTGGCAAGGCGGGCGGCTATGCCATCCAGGGCCGGGCCGAGGCGTTCGTGCGCTTCCTCTCCGGCAGCCATTCCGGGGTGATCGGCCTGCCCCTGTTCGAGACCCGCGCGCTGCTCGCCGCAGCCGGGATGCCTCTTGGCTGAGCACGCATCCGCCGAATGGTTGTACGAGCCCGGAATCGGCGAGGCGCGTGCGGCGCTGGTCGAGGACGGCGCGATCGTCCAGGCGCTGATCGAGATCGACAGCGACTTTCCCCGACTCGGCGCGGTGCTCGCCGCCCGGCTGGTCGAGATCACCGTCAAGGGCCGCGAGGGCCGGGTGACGATCGAGGGTGGCGGCGAGGCGATGCTCTCCCCGCTGCCCGCAGGCATCACCCAGGGCGCGGCGCTGACGGTCGAAATGATCCGCGAAGCGATCCCGGAGACTGGGCGCGCGAAACTTGCCAGGGTCGCCCCGGCCGAGCCCGGCGCTGTCCCAGCCCCCGGACCCGACCTGCTCGCGCGGATCACCGCGTCGGGCCAGCCGCTGCGCATCCTGCGCGCGCACGAACCTGACGCGCTGGAGGCAGCAGGCTGGTCCGAGGTGCTTGAAGAAGCGCTGAGCGGCGATATCGCCTTTCCCGGCGGCGCGCTGCGCCTGTCGCCGACGCCGGCGATGACGCTGTTCGACGTGGACGGCCATCCGCCGCTCGAGACGCTGGCGATCAACGCGGCTCATGCGGTGGGTGCGGCGATCCTGCGGCACGATATCGGCGGCTCGATCGGCATCGACTTTCCGACGATCGAGGGCAAGGCCGCTCGCCAGGCGGTGGCGGCAGCGATCGACGCTGCGCTGCCGCCACCGTTCGAGCGCACCGCGATGAACGGATTCGGCTTTCTGCAGATCGTGCGCCGTCGCGCGCGCGTGTCGCTGCCTGAGCTGCTCCGCGCCGACCGCGCGGGCGCCGAAGCGCGGGCACTGCTCCGCGCGATCGAGCGCACACCCCCACCGGGCATCCGGCACCACAAAGCGACCCCGCGCGTTCTGGCCTGGCTGACGGCGCGCCCCGCGCTTGTCGCCGAACTGGCGCGCCGAACTGGCATGCACCATGATTTCGAGGCGAGCTGACATGGCGAAGAACGACAAATGCCCGATCTGCGGCAAACCAGCTGCCGCTGAGCACACCCCGTTCTGCAGCCGCGGCTGCCGCGACCGCGATCTCCTGCAATGGCTCGGCGAAGGGTATCGCCTTCCTGCAGGGCCCGCCGATCCGGAAGAGTCATCGACTGCATCACGCGGGCTGGACAGCGCCAACGACGCCGATTAAGAGGCCCGCTCTTTCCGGCGCCCGTCAGGCGCGCCGGCATGCCCGGGTAGCTCAGTTGGTAGAGCATGCGATTGAAAATCGCAGTGTCGGCGGTTCGATCCCGTCCCCGGGCACCATCCTTTCCCTTCCACCCTTTCTTCCGCAATGCAGACCACGGCAAGGACGGCGCCGTCGAGATGCGGCCGACACGTCGAAGCGCGCGAATCCTGCGTGCGACGCCCGGAAGACGGAGTCCATTGTCATCCACGGTTCAGCTTCGCAGCGATATTTCTGCCCCTGCCCTTTACCCAGGGAGGATGATTCCATGCGGAAGGTCGCCGCGCTTCTCGCCGCCGTGATTGTGCTTGCCGCTGCCAGTCCGGCCGCTGCGGCCAGCCCGCCCCCGGGCGTCTGGGCCAACCCGTCCGACAGCGTGCGCGTCGCCTTCAGGCGCTGTGGCGACGCGATCTGCGGCACGGTGATCTGGGCGAACGCCAAGGCCGAGGCAGATGCCCGGCGCGGCGGCACAGACCGGCTGGTCGGCACCATGCTGTTCCGCGATTTTGTCGAAGAAGACCCGCATCGCTGGAGCGGCGAAGTCTACATCCCCGATATCGGACAGAGCCTGTCGGGCACGATCACCCAGATCGATGCGCGCACCCTGGTTGGCGAAGGCTGCGTATTCGCCGGGTTCGGCTGCAAATCCCAGACATGGAAGCGTCTGAAATAGCCGGTCGATCGAACGGCAGGAGCTAGATCCATTCCGGCGCGAACGGCGGGCGAAGCTTGCATTCGGCGCTCGCGCGACGGATGCTTCGTCCTTACGGACAGCCG
The DNA here is from genome assembly GCF_028473665.1 of Sphingomonas sp. QA11. Lineage (GTDB taxonomy): Bacteria > Pseudomonadota > Alphaproteobacteria > Sphingomonadales > Sphingomonadaceae > Sphingomonas > Sphingomonas phytovorans. The sequence goes on from NZ_CP098774.1 coordinate 3,747,905, forward strand.
ATAGGCAGCCAGCAGGATCGGAGCAACACGACGATGGGGATCGAACCGGCGGAGCCCGCCTCCTCCTGCGACATCTGCCTGGTCGTGCCGCCGTTCGACGCGATCAATTTCCCCGCGCTCGGCACCGCGATCCTGGCCACGGCTTGCCGCGCCCGCGGGATGAGCGTGACGATCGTCTATGGCAGCATCCTGCTCGCCGCCGAGATCGGCTATGATGATTATTGCCGGATCTGCGATTCGCCCATCCGCACCATGATGGGCGAACGGCTTTTCCGCCGATACGCCTTTCCGCCCGAGATCGAGCGGACCATCCCGGACGGCGAGCCGCTGACGGGAAATGGGCAGGCTGTTTTCGATCGCGCCGCCCCGCTGATCGATCCGTTTCTCGACGACCTCGCCGATCGGGTACTCGCGTTGCGCCCGAAGCTTATCGGCATCGCCTCGACCTTCCAGCAGAATCTGGCCGCCGGCGCGACCGCGCTCCGGCTGAAAGCGCGCGCGCCCGACCTGCCCATCGTACTGGGCGGCGCCAATGTATCGACCCCGATGGGCGAGGGGCTGGCCCAGGTCTTTCCGTGGATCGACCGGTTCGTGTCGGGCGAGGCCGATCTCGTCTTCCCGGCGCTGTGCGAGACTTATCTCAAGACCGGCGCGCTGCCTGACGAGAAGCTGGTCGCCTGCGGGCCGATCGACGACATGCGCGTGGTGCATACGCCCAATTTCGCTGATTATTTCGCGGTGCTGCGCGAATGCCAGGCGGCGGGAAAGCTACCGATGAGCCTGCCCGAATTCCTGACGCTGGAAAGCTCGCGCGGATGCTGGTGGGGGCAGAAGAACCATTGCGTGTTCTGCGGCCTGAACGCGCTCGGCATGGATTTCCGCAAGAAGGACGCGCGGCGGGTCTTCCGCGAGTTGAAGGACCTGACCGAGACCTGGGGGGTGAAGCGAGTCGCTGCCTCCGACAACATCATGCCGCTCAACTATCTCGACGAGCTGATGCCGGCGCTCGCCGCCTGGGAGGGGCGCCCCCACCTCTTCTACGAGGTCAAGGCGAACCTGCGCGAGGACCAGATGGACGTGCTGGCGGCGGGCGGGGTCAACGCGATCCAGCCGGGCATCGAATCGCTGTCGTCACGGCTGCTGAAGCTGATGCGCAAGGGCGTGTCGGGACACCAGAACATCGCCTTGCTGCGCCATTGCAAGGCGCGCAACATCAGCGTCGGCTGGAATTATATCTACGGCTTTGTCGGGGAAGAGATCGCCGATTATGACGGCGTCATCGAAATGATGCCCAAGATCGAGCATCTCGAACCGCCGACAGGGTGCAACCAGATCATCGTCGATCGCTACAGCCCCTATCACACCGCCCATAAGGAGCTCGGGATCGGCGAGATCACGCCCTACCCCTCTTATTACGCGCTCTACCCGCCCGATGCGCCGCTGATGGACATCGCCTATCATTTCAAGGGTTCCTACACGACGCCGCTGCTGTCGAGCCCGGCCGATGTCGAGCGACTGTGCGCGGCCATCGAGCGCTGGCGCGAACGGTGGCGGACACCACCGCACGCGCCAGCGCTGCGCCTGCTGCCGCGCCCGAACGGCGCGGTCATCGTCGATACGCGGAGCATTGCGCGCGCGAAGCTGACCATCATCTCACGGGAGCAGGACGAGGCGCTGAAGGTGCTTGACCGCCCAAAGCCGCTCGATGCGCTCGATCCTGAGACACGCGCGCAGGTCCCGTTCCTGCTCGAACGGGATTTCGTGATCGATCATGAGGGCTTGCTGCTTACCGTCGTAACCCGCCCGAGAGTACTGGCGCGGCCCATTGCGGCGAGGCCGGCCGACCAGGCCGAGATGCAGGCAGCCTAGGCGGGGCGCTCTCGCGCGAGGGCCGCGACCGTCGCAGCGACGCTGTCGGCAAGTTCCTCAACCGACAGCGCCTTCGCACCACCAAGGCCGAACAGCCTGCAATCCGCGGCCATGCGCCTGACAAGATCGAACTGCGCGCGCTGGCCGCCCATCGGCTTCACGAATTGCGGGCGGCAGGCATGGCGAAGAAGCAGCCCCATCCGGTCGGCCCCCTCGACCGGCCGGCAGCCGGGCGTCGTGCCGGGCCGCAGCTCGAAGATCGCGGACAGGCGGACCGGCTCGGCATGGGCCGGTGCCGGAAGATAATATTTGTCCATGACCGCCGATACGCGCCGCAACGTGGCGGGGGCGACCCCGATCAATGCACAGGCATCGCCCCAGAGCTTGATCTGACCGGAGCTCGGCCAGGCGAGCGGTGGCCCGGTAGCGGTGCTGATGCGCGTGGTATCGTCGGCGACCAGCGCCCAGCCACGCCGGCTCAAGGCTGCCGCGAGGGTCGATTTGCCGTTGCCCGACGCCCCGCAGATGGCGATCGCGCCAATCCCGTCCGGTGGGACGAGGCTGGCCGCGTGCAGGGGATATTCCCCCCGCTGATGGATGAGGGCGGCGCGCACACTGCCGTTCATCACCTGAGTGAAGATTCCGCGATCAGCGGCAGGATCGATCGAGAAGTCGACCGACCGGCCGTCGCGAATGAGGAAACTGCCAAGCGCCGGGATCACGATCAGCAATTCACCCGGCCTTGCCTCACTATACTGGCCAGCCGGCTCACCGCCGGGCAGGGAAGACGGCAGTGTCGCGACCTGGCGCAGGACAATATCGGGCAGGCCGGGCAAAAATTCAGTAAGTTCCACGCAGCAGCAGCTAGGCAATAAGCCGGCCAAAGGAAAGTTCCGGCGAAGGAATTGCCACCGGAAGCATCCCCAGTTGCATATTACCGGCGAAAGGGGACATTGGCGGCGGCGATGCTCGACATTCTCCAGCCCTTTTCCCGCACCATGGCGGAACGACGATGACGGCGTTGGCCGGCATGTGGCGCCTCGACATGCGTCCGGATGCGGACGATGCCTGCGCCAGCATGCTCGCGGCCCAGGCACTGTACGGACCGCACGGCACTGCCGGCTGGTCCGACGGGCCGATCGCGCTCGGCCGCCGGATCTTCCGCGTGCTGCCGGAGGACGTGCATGACGATGCGCTCCAGGTCGGCGCCGGCGGGCGGCTGGTGATGGCCGCCGACGTCAGGCTGGACAATCGCGATGAGTTGCTCGCCGCCCTGGGGATCGGGAACGATCGCGCCAGGACCCTGTGCGACGCGGCCGTGCTGATGGCCGCCTATGAGCAATGGGGCGAGGAAACGCCTGATCGCCTGTCCGGCGATTTCGCCTTCGCCGTCTGGGATCGGGAGCGCCGGCGCCTGTTCCTCGCGCGCGACTTCATGGGCCATCGGCCGCTGCATTTCCATCGCGGCAAGGGATTCTTCGCCTTCGCCTCGATGCCGAAAGGCCTGCACGCGCTGGCCGAAATCCCGTATGCGCCCGACGAACGGCGCGCGGCCGAATTCCTGACGCTGATGCCGGAGGGTGATTCGCGCAGCTTCTTCGAGGGCATCGAGCGCGTCCAGGCAGGCCATGTCGTGGTCGTGACCGCTGACGAGGTGACGACCCGACCTCACTGGCAACCACGGCGCGAGCGACTGAAGCTGCGCAGCGCTGACGACTATGCGGCGGCGATGCGCGATCTGGTCGACGAAGCAGTGCGCGTCCGTCTGCGCCGCGCGGCGCGGCCGATCGCCGCGCATCTCAGCGCCGGCCTCGACAGCGCGGTGGTCGCCGCCTCCGCCGCGCGACTGATGGCGCCGGCCGGCGAAAGGCTGACCGCCTATACCGGCGTGCCGCGGCGGGGCTATGACGGGCCGGTTCCTGCCGGCCGGATCGCCGACGAAGGTCCGCTGGCGGCAGCGACGGCCGGACTCTACCCCAATATCGACCATGAACGGATCAGCGCGACGCGACCGCTGCTCGATTCGCTCGACCGCAATTTCCACCTGTTCGAACAGCCGATGCTGAACCTCTGCAATAGCTGGGTGCTGGCGATCAACGATGCCGCCCGGTCAGCCGGAATATCGGTCCTGCTGAACGGCCAGATGGGCAATTTCAGCATCAGCTACACGGGATCTGAAGCGCTGGCCGAACTGTTCGCGTCGGGCAGGTGGCTGCGACTGATACGCGAAGGCCGCGGCCTGGTGCGGAACGGGGGCATGCGGTGGCGCACAATTGCGGGGAAAGCGATCTCGCCCTTCCTACCTGAAGCCCTGCTTCAGCGCCTGAGGCAGACCCCGCCTGACATCCATGGCTATTCCGCGATCAGCCCGGAGCGGCTCCGGGCGCTCAACCTTGCGTCGCAGGCCGAATCGCGCGGCCTGGATTTCACCTATCGCTCGCGGGCTGACGGTTTTTCCACGCGGCTATGGGCGCTCCGCCGGATCGATCTCGGCAATGTCAACAAGGGCGTGCTCGGCGGCTGGGGGATCGACCAGCGCGACCCCACGGCGGACCGGCGACTCGTCGAATTCTGCCTGTCGGTGCCGAGCGAACAATTCCTGGCGGGCGGCGTATTCCGCGGGCTTGCCCATCGGGCGTTCGCCGACCGCCTGCCCGCGCCGGTGCTGGCGGAGCGACGCCGGGGCCTTCAGGGCGCCGACTGGCACGAAGGGCTTTCCGCATCTCGGGCCATGGCCGCGGAGGAACTCGACCGGCTCGACGAGTGTGCGCCTGCCGCCGCGGCGCTCGATCTGTCACGGATGCGGCAACTCGTCGCCACCATGCCGACGAGTGGATGGGAGAAGGATTCGGTGATGCAGGCCTATCGCCTGGCGCTGCTGCGCGGTCTTTCGACCGGGCATTTCCTGCGCAAGGCGATGCGTTCGAACCATTGAGCCCCGACCACCGAGGCATGTCACGCCCCTCCGGCAGGACATCACCCGGACTCATACCAGGTTGCGATGATGCTGACTCACGAGAGGGATTCCCAGGCTGCTGAAAGTCTGAATCAATGGCGCGCTGGGTTTTGGAGGGCGCGACCATGGGAACGGCGATCAGTTTGCGGGATGATTTTGACGGACCTGCGCTGAGACGGTTGGCGCGAGGGTCGAAGAGCGCGAACCAGGCGCGGCGGCTTTTGGCCTTGGCCGAGATTTACGATGGCGGCCGCCGGACGGCCGCGGCGCGGATCGGCGGGGTGGGTTTGCAGATCGTGCGCGACTGGGTGGTGCGGTTCAACGCCGACGGGCCGGACGGCCTGCTTGATGGCAAGGCCCCCGGGGCCCGTTCCCGGCTCAACGACGCCCAACGGCGGGCGCTGGTCGAGGCGGTCGAGCGCGGCCCGATCCCGGCAATCCACGGCGTCGTTCGCTGGCGGCTGATCGATCTGGCGCAGTGGCTCCATGACGAGTTCGCAGTGTCGCTCGATGAAACGACCGTGGGTCGGGAGTTGAGGAAGCTGGGCTACGTTAAGCTGACCGCGCGGCCTCGCCATCATACTCAGAACGAACTTGCCATGGAGGACTTCAAAAAGGGGGCTTCGCCGCCGAGTTGGCAAAGGTCAAAGCAAGCCTCCCCAAGGGCGCGGCAATAGAGATATGGTTCCAGGACGAGGCGCGCGTGGGTCAGAAGAACAAGATCACGCGGCGCTGGGCGCGGCGCGGGACACGACCCTCGGCTCCAAAGGATCAGCGCACGAAATCAGCCTATATCTTCGGCGCGATCTGCCCGGAGGAAGGCAAGGCCGCAGGGCTGGTCCTGCCCTTCTGCAATACCCAAACAATGTCGCTGCATCTGGCCGAGATATCGCTCGCCGTCGCGCCGGGGGCTCACGCGGTCGTGCTGATGGATCAGGCCGGTTGGCACATGACCGGCAAGCTCGATGTGCCCGCCAATATCAGCATCATCGCGCTGCCGGCCAAATGCCCTGAGCTCAACCCGGTCGAGAATATCTGGCAGTTCATGCGCGATAACTGGCTCTCCAACCGCGTCTTCACATCCTACGACAACATCGTCGACCAGTGCTGCGAAGCCTGGAACAAGCTCGTCGATCAGCCATGGCGCATCATGACCATCGGACGCCGCAAATGGACCCGTAGGTCATGATCAATGCAGGCTGGTATCAGACGTCGGGGGTGATCTCCACCAGGTCTTCGCGGACCATGGCTTCAAGCATTGCCACCACCTGCTGTTCGCAGGTTGTGGCATCCACGTCATATTCGCGCTGCAGGATGGCGCAAATCTCGGCGACCTTGATCGGAGCGGCGGTCAGCTGCCAGACGCGCGAGCCGACCGGATTCAGGCCGAAACACACGCCTTTCGCTGCGTTCATCGCGACGACTTCTCCGTCCATTTCGGCGTCGACCGCGTCGCTGTGATGGACGGCGGAGCAGGAAGGCTTGATAGGAATGTGGGCTGTCTTTTCAAAGGGCTCCAACGGGACCGCCTGCCGGTAGGATGGTGCCGGCAGGAAAATCCCGAAAGTAGCGCAACGTCGGTTTCAGCATCTTGGCGCCGCCCGCTTTCGCGCGATGAAGACTACACCTTCCTGAGAACAGGAACCGAATCATCGCGAAACCGCGCTTGATGTCGAACCTCGCGGATCGACCGGCGACCTGAAGCAAGCGCGGCGGCTGGAAATCAAACGGGCCTCACGCCCGACAATACCTGCCTTAGGAAAGCAGGATCAGGATTTCCGGGCCGTTATTGATACCGCTCTCGGTGCTGTCGGCATCGATGCTGTAGAAGCTCGGCGCCTGCCACGGCTTCTTCACGATATCGGTTCCATTTTCGGAATCCGATCCAGTGATGTTGCGAGCGTCTTCAGACATGGTCGTCTCCAAATTTCCCGGTGCTAAACGCCACCCGGCCCTACCAATATCAACGATAAAGTCCATCTCCGGTGTCACAATAACTGAGCTAGTTCTTCACTTTTTGCAATGCCGCATACATCCATTCTGGTGGGAAAAATCAGTATCGGCCAAAGCTTCGAGGTACGAAGCATATCCCGACAGGTCATTTCTGACCCGAAACGTTCCCTCGCGCGGCGACCTTCCCGCCGTTCCACGTCGAATCGCACGAGCCGTTCGCGCATCAGGCGACATCGACTCGAGCCGCGTCGTCACCTGGTCGACCAAGGGTTCGGCTATGCGCGCATGCCACAAACAAGCTATCTGGCCCGATGTATCGCCGTACGCCGATGGCAGCACTGATCGAGCGCATCGATGCGCGAATGGTCGACGAACTGGAATGCGTTGCTTCAGTGCTCCTAGCGATCATCGCCGCGCACGCGATCGGCGCCACCAATGTCTCATGGGCGGCCTTTTCCGGCTACATGGTGATGCGTGGACATCTGGCCGATACGCTGTCCCGGGGATCCTTGCGGATCATCGGCACGATCGCCGGCGGCCTGCTTGCGCTGGCTGCGACACCGTTTCTTACCCCAAGCCTGCCGCTCGCCGCGCTTGCCGTGGCGCTGATCGGGACAGCGAGCCTCTACGCCGCGCTGACGGCGAAACGCGCTTATGCCTGGCTATTCTTCGGGCTCACCTTCGCGATGGTGGTTTTCGACAAGATCGAGCACCCCGAGATCGCGCTCGGCGCCTTTGTCGAAACACGCGTCCTGGAGACGCTCGCAGGAACGCTTGCCTGCATGGCGGTCAGCCTCGCATCCGGCGCCACCCTCCGCCGACGCTGGCCAGCGAACCGCGCGCCCCAGGCGCAGAGAGCCGGATGGCACCCGGGCGCATTACGCCATGCCTTACAGGGAGGCGCCGCACTGGCGGTGCTGGCGCTCCTGTCGGGCTGGTTGCCCCTCCCCGCGCTCGCTCAATCCGCCGTCACGATCATGGCCGTGATGCTCGTACCGGCGAGTGGGATCGGCCCCAGCGGCTTCCGCCCGGTCAGCGCCCGCATTGTGCAACGCTTTGTCGGCTGCATTGCCGGCGCGCTATTGGCCGCGCTGTTCCTATTCACGACATTCCTGTTCACACCGCAGGCGCCCGCGCCGCTGCTGATCCTGGGCACCATCGTCGGCGTCGCGACCGGACGCCATCTGGAAAATGGCGATCATTCGCACCGCTATGTCGGGACCCAGTTCACCCTCGCGATTCTCATCACACTGGTCCCAGACAGCTATGCCAGCGCGACGATCATGCCGGGGCTTGAGCGATTGTCCGGCATCCTGATCGGCATGGCGGTGCTCGAACCGATCCTCCTCGCCTGGCATGTCTTGAGCCCGTCCCTACGGGCTGGCGGCACCGGGGCCCAGCCGGACGAGCCTGGCGGCATCTGAGTTACGCCGCCAGCCAGTCGCACAAGACGGCCGTCGTCTCGTCCGGCCTTTCAAGCGCCGGAAGATGGCCGCAGTCGCGGAAGCGGTGAAGGCGAGCCCCCGCCACGCGGCGCCGGATATCCTCGGCTTCGCCGGGCGGCGTCAGCACATCGCCGTCGCCAACGGCGACAAGCGTCGGCACCGCGATGTCGGCCAGAAGCGGCCGACTGTCCGCCCTGCCGAGGATCGCTTTTTGCTGTCGCAGAAAGGCGTCGCCACCGACTCGCTCCGCCATCGCCTTGACAGTCTCCGCCACGGCCGAATGGAGCAGGTTTTCATGGATCAGCTGCGGCAGAAGCCGGTCCGTCACGCCACGGAAACGGCCGAGCCTGAGCGATTCGATACCAGCCCGGCGTTCAGCGGCCCGTTCAGGCGAATCGGGCGCGGCGCTGGTGGCGATCAGCGCCAGGCGCTCGATACGCCCGGGCGCCTGACGCAGCATCTCGAACGCGACATAACCGCCCATCGACAGCGCGATCAGGGCGAAACGCGGTGGCGCCGCCGCAAGCGTTCTCCGCGCCATCGCCTCCACACCGTCATCAAGCGTCAGATCGGCGACGAACGGCGCCACCAGAGCCGCCAGTCCGTCGATCTGCGCGCGCCACAAAACCGCATCGCAGAGTAGTCCTGGCAGGAAGACGGTTGGCTGGAGCATGTGCGTCATCCGGAAACCTGGCCCCACTCCAATCCGAATCGGGTGAGATATTTGCGCAACCGGTCCGCGTCGTTGGACGATGTCCGCCGGGCTCGCGATGCCGCGAACAGCGCACGACCCGCCTCGGACAGGGAACGGCTGCGGCGGCAGGTCGCCACGACATGGGCAAGCTGCACCCGGTCGAACGGGTCGAGCGCCGCCAACGCCACGTCGCCGAGCAGCGGGTCGAGCCCGTCATCGTCGCCCTTAGTATCCGACGCCCATAGCCGCGTCAGCCGCGCGATTTCGCTCGCCACGCAGTCGCTGTCGATCCGGCCCTTGGGAGAGAAAGTGGCCATGCGCGTGACGCTCGCCGCCAGATCGCGGAAATTTCCAGCCCAGATCGCATCCAGGCTCGTCGCGAAGGCGAGATAACGCTCACGTGCTTCCTTGTTGAAAGTGACGCGGGTGCCCTCGCGCTCGGCGAATCGATCCAGCTCGTAATCGAGATTGGGCTCGATATCCTCGCGGCGTTCGGCCAGGCCAGGAAGAGCGAATGTCCAGAGGTTGAGCCGGGCATAAAGATCGTCGCGGAACCGCCCTTCCGCCACCGCCCGGCCGAGATCGCGATTGGTGCCGGCGATAAGCTGGAAGTCGGACGAAACCTCCTTGTCGGCGCCGACCGGGAGGAAACGCTTGTCCTCGATCGCGCGCAGGATCATCGCCTGCTCGTCCAGCCCGAGCTCGCCGATCTCGTCGAGGAACAGCATGCCGGTATCGGCGGTGCGGAGCAGGCCGGGGCGATCCGCCGCAGCGCCGGTGAAGGCGCCTTTTTTGTGCCCGAACAGGGCGGACATCGCGCCGTCACCCTTGAGCGTCGCGCAGTTCACTTCGACGAACGGGCCCTGCACCTGGTGCTTGAGCTTCTTCAACTCATAGATGCGCCGGGCGAGCTGGCTCTTGCCGGCGCCGGTCGGGCCGATCAGCAGCACCGGCGCACGGCTCCGCACCGCGACCTGCTCGATCTCGTCGATCAGCCGGTTGAAGGGGGCGTTCTTCGTGTCGATGCCCGATTTCAGGAAGCTGGTGCTCTCAGCGCTTGCCGCGGCGAAGCGGGTGGCGATGCTGTCGTAACGCGATAGATCGAGATCGATGCTCGTCCAGCGCCCCGGCGCGCCGCCATCCTCGCCGCGTTTCGCCGGCTGGGTCTGAAGCAACCGTCCGGGCAGATAATGTGCTTCCGTCAGCAGGAAGAGGCATATCTGCGCAACGTGCGTGCCCGTCGTGATGTGGATCAGATAGTCCTCCGCGTCGGGATCGAACGGATAGGCACGCGCGAAATCGAGTAGCTTGCCGTACACCTCCTCAAAATCCCACGGATCAACGAGATCAAGGACACGGCGGTCGACCGTGGTTTCAGGCGAGATGCTGGCGATGTCCTCGGCGATATACTCGGCCAGGCGGGCGTGCGGCGTGCCGTGGAGCATCACGAACCGGTCGACTCGCAGATCCTCATGCATGGTGAGCGCGACCGAAGGTCGCCACTTGCTCCACCGCGACGGGCCGAACTTGCTCGCGTCGAGCGTGGAGCCGAGGAATCCGATGACAGTAAGCGGCTTCATACCTTTATATAATAGGATAAAAACATAGCCTGGTCGATAGAAATATCGCGAAGCGGGAGGAAGCGCGGCTAGAGCACATTTAAGCATCCAAGAATAATTCAATTATAGATCAATATCTTGATTTTATTTTGGCGCCCCAACGACCGAACTGGCACGCCCGCTGCAATACCCATGATGTCATGCCGGTTCGTCGAACATCCGGCATGACGGCGCGGACTAGGGGCGGCCGGAATAGGCCGGTCGCCCCGGATCTGCAGAGTTTGGATCGGCAGGGCGTAGCTCAGGCAGCGCAGAGCACCGGTCTTGGGCACCGGGGGTCTCTGGTTCAAATCCAGCCGCCCTGACCAGAAGGATGAAGACGATGGCCAACAAGGGACTTTTCGCCTCGGCGATCGCCAAGCTGCTCCCGGCCGCGAACATCGTGAATCGAGAGGGAGCGCCGGCTTATGCCTATGGCGCCGAGGCGAAGCTCGCCCAGCTTGCGGCGACTGGAACACTCAGCGACAGCTTCTATGCCACCGCCGAGACCCACCTCGCCGAGGTGCTGGCGGCGGCAAAGGCGGTCGATCCGATGTTCGTCGCCAAGGCTGCGGTCTATGCCCGCAAGGCCGGGGCGATGAAGGACATGCCTGCCCTGCTCGCCGCTTATCTCACGGTGGCCGAGCCCGACCTTGCCGTGCGCGTCTTCGGCCGCGTCATCGACAATGGCCGGATGCTCCGCGCCTTCGTGCAGATCATGCGGTCCGGCCAGGTCGGACGGACCTCGCTCGGCACGCGGCCTAAGCGACTGGTCAAGCAGTGGCTGGAGCAGGCGTCGATGCGCGACCTGATGACGGCCGCGACGGTGAATGACCCGTCGCTCGCCGATATCGTCCGGATGGTTCACCCGAGCCCGAGGGACGAGACCCGGCGTGCCTTTTACGGCTGGCTGATCGGCAAGCCCTATGATGTCGCGGCGCTCCCCGTGGAGATCGCGGTGTTCGAGGACTGGAAGCGCGCTTCTTCGGGAGCGTTACCGCCGGTGCCGTTCCAGTGGCTCACCGCCTTTCCGCTGACTGCGGAGCAGTGGGGCGAACTGGCCGGCACGATGGGCTGGCAGGCGCTGCGGATGAACCTGAACACCCTGGCGCGCAACGGCGCGTTCGCGGTGGACGGCGTCACTGCGACGGTTGCAGCCCGGCTGTCCGATCCGGAGGCGCTCCGCAAGGCGCGGGTCCTGCCCTATCAGTTGATGGTGGCGCTGGATTCGACCGGAGAAAGCGTGCCGTTGAAGGTCCAGGCGGCGCTTGAGGATGCGCTCGAGGCTTCGGTCTCGAACGTGCCGATAGTGTCAGGCAACGTGGTCGTCTGCCCCGACGTGTCGGGATCGATGGCCTCGCCGGCGACTGGCTACCGCAAGGGCGCCACGTCGAAGGTCTCGTGCACCCAGGTCGCGGCGCTTGTCGCGGCGGCAATGCTCAGGGCCAACCGCCAGGCGCGCGTGCTCCCGTTCGAGCAGCGTGTGGTGAAGGTGAAGCTCGATCCGTTCGCCCGTCTAGCCGTGAACACGGCGAAGCTGGCGGCGTTGGGCGGTGGCGGGACCAGCGTTTCGGCGCCCCTCGCCCAGCTCAACGCAGAACGGGCGGCGGTCGACCTGGTCGTGATCGTCTCGGACAATCAATCCTGGGTGGATGCCACCTGGGGTGGATCGACCGCGACGATGATCGAGTGGGACAAGATCGTGCGGCGCAACCCACGGGCAAAACTCGTCTGCGTCGATATCCAGCCGCATGGATCGACCCAGGCGTCGGGTCGGGCGGATATCCTCAATGTCGGGGGTTTCTCCGACGCGGTGTTCGATGTGATCGCGCGCTTCGCCTCGGGCGAGGCGCGGGATTGGGTCAGCATCGTCAACGCAACGGAGGTGTAAGAACAGGTCGTGGCGAATGCTGGCGGGACTACATGTCACCAGGGGAAACCCGCACGTCCAGAGTAGAGCGCCCGAACGTCAGCGATGATGAACGGGAGATGGGGTTCGAGGCCCCCCCGCAGACACGGTAGCTCAAAGGACAGTCTCGCTATTCCTCGTCGCCACGACCGCGACCTGTCAATCGTCATGCCGGACTTGTTCCGGCATCCACCGATCCGCTTGATCCCCGCCCGGGGCGCTTGCGGGCCAGTGGCCCCGGAACAAGTCCGGGGTGACGGTGTGAGTGGGGGAGCATCTGACCAGAAAAGCACGGCGAATGCCGGTCGGACTACATGTGTCGCGGGTTCGAGTCCCGCCTTGCCGAAAGGCTTGTAGCTCAGCTGGGTAGAGCAATAGCGTCCGGCCAACACCTCGTCGCCTTGCCCCTCCTCTTCCCTTCCCCGGCCTTCGCCGGGGAAGATTAGAGTGTACGAAATCAAGCTGGCGAATGCTGGCGGGACTACAGGTTAGAGCACCTGCTTTGCTGGCAGGAGGTCGGTGGTTCAACTCCACCCCCGGCAACGGGTAGCTCAGATCGTCTCACCAAACCTCGTCGCCGGCACCGAACAACGGCCGTGGCGAATGCCGCGCGGGACTACATGGTAATCCGAGTGGGCCGGTGCGAATCCGGCCGGGCCTTCGGGTCCGTAGCTCAGAGAGAAGAGCATCGGGAACGTCTCGCCACTAACCTCGTCGCCGAGGCTGCGACATGCAAGAAGGACAACAGGAGGTCGCGATGACCGAAGCGAATTTCGAGTACAGCAAGGCCGAGGGCGCCTACCCGGTAAAGATGTGGACGCGCGGCGTGCCGGTCGACGACAAGGCGCGCGCGCAGCTCGCCCGGGCGGCGCAGATGCCGTTCATCTTCCGCCATGTGGCGGCGATGCCCGACGTGCATGTCGGCATCGGCGCGACTATCGGCTCGGTTATCCCGACCAAGGGCGCGATCATCCCGGCGGCGGTCGGTGTCGACATCGGCTGCGGCATGATGGCGGCGCGGACGTCGCTCGTCGCGAGCGACCTGCCCGACAATCTGGAGGGCGTGCGCGCGGCGATCGAGCGGGCTGTCCCGGTCGGCCGGTCGGTCGGCCGCGACAAGCGCGATACCGGTTCGTGGGGTGATCCGCCTCCGGCGATCGTGGAGGCCTGGGCGACGATCGTCGCGCGGTTCGATGCGATCACGGCGAAATATCCGCGCCTGAAGAACACGAACAACCTCGTTCATCTCGGCACGCTCGGCACGGGCAACCACTTCATAGAAGTCTGCCTCGATACCGAGCAGCGGGTATGGGTGATGCTCCATTCGGGGTCGCGCGGCGTCGGCAACGCGATCGGCAGCTATTTCATCGAGCTGGCGAAGCAGGATATGCGCAAATGGCATATCAACCTGCCCGACCAGGATCTGGCGTACTTCCCGGAAGGGACTGACCATTTCGACGATTATGTCGAGGCGGTCGGCTGGGCGCAGGATTTCGCGGCGCTCAACCGGCGCATGATGATGACCAATGTGATCCGTGCGATCCGGACGGTCATCGCCAAGCCGTTCGATGCCGAGCTGGAAGCGGTCAACTGCCATCACAATTATGTGACGCGGGAAAACCACTTCGGCGAGAATGTGCTCGTCACCCGCAAAGGGGCGGTGCGCGCGGCGAAGGGCGTGCTGGGGATCATCCCGGGCTCGATGGGCGCGAAATCGTTCATCGTGCGCGGGCTCGGCAACCCGGAATCGTTCGACAGCTGCAGCCATGGCGCCGGCCGGGTCATGTCCCGCACCGAGGCCAAGAAGCAGGTGTCGCTCGCCGAGCATATCGCCGACACGGCGGGCGTCGCCTGCCGCAAGGACGAGGGCGTGATCGACGAGAGCCCGCGGGCGTACAAGCCAATCGAGGCGGTGATGGCGGCGCAGGCCGACCTGGTCGAGATCGTCCATACGCTGAAGCAGGTGGTGTGCGTGAAGGGCTAATCTTTCCCTCTCCCCTTGTGGGAGAGGGAGGGAGGAGCGAAGCGACGGAAGGGTGAGGGGGATGAGGCTCGTGACTGGGCCACCAAGTCCCCCTCACCCTTCCCATCGCTGCGCGATGGGCCCCTTCCCTCTCCCACAAGGGGAGAGGGAGAAGGAAGAAGAACAATGATCGTCATCGACGGATCTGAAGGCGAAGGCGGGGGGCAGGTCGTGCGCAATGCGTGCGCGCTGGCGCTCGTCACCAGCCAGCCTTTCCGAATCACGAACATCCGTGGCGGGCGCGAGAAGCCCGGGCTGATGCGCCAGCATGTCACCGCCATCACGGCCGCCTGCACAATCGGCGGCGGCGAATGCGAGGGCCTGAATGTCGGATCGCGCGAGATGCTGTTTCGGCCCGGCAAGGTAGCAGCCGGCGACTATCACTTCGCGGTCGGCACGGCGGGGAGCACCGGGCTTGTCCTCCAGACCATCCTGATGCCGCTGCTGCTCGCCGACGGGCCGTCCCGGCTCGTGCTTGAGGGCGGCACGCACAACATGCTCGCCCCGCCGTTCGACTTCATCGACCGGGTGTTCCTGCCGATCGTCAACCGCATGGGACCGCGCGTCTCGGCGCGGCTGGTGCGGCATGGCTTCTACCCACGCGGCGGCGGACGGATCGAGGTTGAGATCGAGCCCGCACCATTGGTGCCGGTCGTGTGCGCGGAACGCGGCGCGATGCTGTCCTGCTCAGCGACAGCACTCTACACCGGACTGCCCTTCGATGTCGCTGACCGCGAGATCCGCATGGCGAAGAAGCTGCTCGACTGGCCCGAGCGCGCCTTTTCCGTACGCGAGCTGCCGGAAGAATATGGGCCGGGCAACATCCTGCTGCTCGAAGCGGTCTATGAGCATGTCACCGAAATGGTCAGCGGTTTCGGCAAGCTCGGCGTACCCGCCGAACAGGTGGCGAAACGTGCGGTGGGCCGGATGAAAGGCTATCTCGAGTCGATGGCGTTCGCGGGACCTTATCTTGCCGACCAGTTGCTGCTGCCCTTCGCTATCGCCGGTGGCGGGGTGTTCACCACAGTGAAGCCGAGCCAGCATGCGACGACAGCGGCCGATATCATCCAGATGTTCCTGGATCGTCGGACGGCCTTCCAGCACGAGGCCAGCGGCACGCACCGTGTGACGCTGAGCTAATATCGGTTCAGCCCATGCCGAGGTGTTGTGGCACGCCGCGGGTAACGCGGATCACGCGCGCAGGCAGCGCCGGCAACAGCGGCACGGCTGGCTGCCGGTGCCAGCTTCGCTTCAGTTCGCGCGTCGCGAAATAGATGCGGTCGACCAGGCTGGCCTTGCCGCGCGAGCGGACCGGCCCCCTGGCCAGCGGACGCTCAGCGGCGAGATCGAGATCGAGTCTGTAGGTGCTGTTGAGGATCAGCACGTCGCGATCGGGTTCGACGAGCGGCACAACTTCTTCCCGTCCCACGGCGGCGATCGTCGTCATATGGTCGGCCTCGCCCGGCACAGGGGCCAGCACCGGCTCCACCATCGGCTGCAGGACCGGGGCCATCGGCACAGTCGCCGAGCGGGCGACGGACGCAGGCATATCCTCAAGCGTCTCGCGCGGCGGCAGGCCCGCCGCGGTGATGCCGATGCGCATATGGCCGTCAAGCGCGGGATCGACCACTGAACCCCACACCAGTTCCGCGCCGCCATCCACATTCGCGCGCAGATGGGTGACCGCCTCCTCGATCTCCAACAGGCCGAGATCCGCGCCGCCCGCGATCGTCACCAGTAGGCGCCGTGCGCCGCGTGGCGCATCTTCTAGCAACGGATTGCGCAACGCCGACTCGGCCGCGCGCATCGCACGCCCCGGGCCATTGCACCGCTCGCCATAGCCGATCACCGCCCGCCCGCCGGATATCAGCGTCGAGCGGATATCGGCGAACGTCAGGCGCTTCAGCGCCGGCCCCGCGACCAGCGCCGCGAAATCGGTCGCGCTGTCGCACACGATCGAATCGGACAGATGGAGCGCGCCGCGGAAACTGGTGTCGGGCCCGGCGACACGCAGCAGATGCTCGTTGCAGACCACGACCAGCGCGTCGACGCTGTCCTCGAACTCAGCGACGCCCGCTGCGGCCAGGCGCATGCGGCGCATGCCCTCGAACGCGAAGGGCTTGGTCGCGATGCCGATCGTCAGGATACCACGCTCCCGCGCGGCCCGGGCGATGACCGGCGCCGCACCGGTGCCGGTACCGCCGCCAAACCCCGCTGCGACGAAGCAGAGCGAGGTTCCGTCGAGCGCCGCGAGGATCTCGGGCAATGCCTCCCGCGCGGCCGCGCGGCCGACCTCGGGCCTGGCACCGGCACCAAGCCCGCCGGTAAGATGACGGCCAAGCTGGATCTGGCTGGCGGCCGGCACCAGGCGCATGGCCTGCATGTCAGTGTTGGCGCAGATAATCTTCATGCGATGACCGGGCGCACGAAACAGCCGGGACACAGCATTCCCCCCGGCACCGCCCACGCCAAAAAGCGTCACCCCGATCTCATCGCCCGGATTCGGTTGCTGCTGGCTCATATCAGCCTCCTCGACCGGCGGGACTCGCCATCGCCGGTACCGGATCGCTAATCAGAGAAGACATGGTTAAACAGGTCGTAGAATCACAGTAATCATTAAATACTCATGCCGATCGACCTAAGTAATTATCCGGTACGTGCTCCGCGTCGAATCAAATCGCCACCCGGAGCGATCCTTCACTGGCGATCGCCACGAGAATCGGGTCCGATTACGCAGAATCGCAGCTACGCGATTCCACGATATAGTAGTTTTACGCGCTACGCCGGACCGGTGATGATTCGTTAACCATGTTGCTCAACGACAAGGGGTAGCGGGCAACATGGACGAGCTCTTCATCGGCAGCGCGATCTGCGAAATGACCAGCGGGGGCGAGATCCTTTTGCCGCGCAGCTTCCACGAGACCGCGCGGCAGAGGGCGATGGGGGGCCAGCTCTTCGTCGGCCTGCACGAGGAATCGCGATGTCTGGTCGTCTATGACAAGGCCTTCGCCGCCCAGCAGCAATGGGATTTCGATACCCGCCGCGCGGCATTCATCGGGTCGAACCTCGACGCCCATTATACCCGGCTTCGCCGGACCTTCGGGTTCGTCGAGGAAATCATGCTCGCGCCTGACGGCATGATGACACTCGGACCGCTGATGCGCGAACGCGGCAATATCGGCGATTCGGTACTCCTGGTGGCGACCGGACAGCGGTTCGAAATCTGGGACCTGGAATTCGCCCTCTCCCGCGGCCCGTCCGAGTTGATGAAGCTCGCCTCCCTCCACCTCAAAATCCATATCGCCAACGAGGAACGCCATGTCCCTGCCTTGTCGCCTGTCGAGTCACGCCACCGCACCGCAAGTACTGCGCAACCAGGGCTTCGCGTTCAGCAGATGCCGGCGGTGCGGCCGCGACATGATCCGATCCTTGGGGTCGTCGGAGACGAAATGGCGAACCGTGCCTGCGGGATTTAGGGTCGACTGGAAAAACGCCGGCATGAATCGGGCGCTGGATGACAGCCGTCGCGCTTCACCGCTGAGAAGAGGCATGAATTCATCTCTTATAGCTGATTTCCTGCGCGTCACGACGGCCGCATTATATTGGAAGATCCGCGACTATGCCTCCGATCTACCCTCTCGCCATGAGGTGATACTTCGTATTTCGGGATCGTAGAAGAACTCCTCTGAACGCCCTTTGTCCCAGTTCACCGAATGATCGGTAAATACGTTACTAACTATAATGCGTCGCAGCAAATCTTCATTTTGGTTGTATTTCCGAATCAGCGAACAGAAACTGCCCCGTGTGGCATTTTGTTTCAGGTCTGTTATGGATGTTCATTGACATGTTCGCGCGGAAAAAGGGTGCAGGCAGGTTGGACGGGAACCCCCGCACACACTCAGCGAGCCCGGCGTGGCGCTTCACGCCAGGCCGTCCCGCAGGCGCGATATTGCCGTACACCCTGGGCACGGCCCACCAGGTGAGCGGCCAATCTCATGGACCTCAGGCGCTGGAGGAGTTCGAGCGATGACCCGAAGCATCTATCTTGTCGACGACGACGATGCTGTCCGTGCGTCCCTGCACAGCCTGTTGTCGCTGCAGTCGGACCTGCTGGTCCGGAGCTTCCGCAGTGGCGACATGTTCCTGACCAACGCATCCGATCTCGATCCCGGCGTGCTCCTGCTCGATTTTCACATGCCCGGATCGAACGGGATCGACGTGCTCAACGCGCTGCAGGACGCGGAGCCGAAGAAATACGCATCTGTGATCCTGACCGGCGAGGGCAATGTCGGGCTGGCAGTCCAGGCGATGAAGGCGGGCGCACTCGACTTCATCGAAAAACCCTATGAGGCGGAGACGCTGCTGCGCACCGTTGACGCTGCCTTTTCTCGCCTGGCCCAGGACAGCGCGGCCGCCAGCCATGCGGAACAGGCAAGGGCCAAAATCGACGGCCTCTCGCCGCGCGAGCGCGACGTGCTGATGGGCCTGATCGAGGGCCGGGCCAACAAGGTGATCGCCTATGAACTCGATATCAGCCCGCGCACCGTGGAAATCTACCGGGCCAACCTGATGACCAAGCTTGGCGTCAGGAGCCTGCCCGAGGCTTTGCGCATCGCCTTTGCGGCCGGGCTGATCCCGCAACCCTGACTGACCCGTCAGGCACGCGCCAGACGCCACCGCGCCAGCGTTTCGGCCACGCCCGTCAGCGCCTGCCCGTGACGGACGATGCTGATCGGGTCCCCGGCATCGCCCTCTTCGGTATCGTCGGCCAGCGCGATGACGCCGCGCCAATGCCTGCTGGCAGCCACGGCCTGAAGCCGGCCGCCCAACGTCGCCTTGTCGACCACCAGGATCCGAGGCGCCGGCGCGACGCGGCGGATATAGGGATCTTCCGGATCGGCCTCGAGCGTGACGAGGCTCTCGCCCTGCATCGACAGGCGCGCGGTCAGCGCACTGCGCAGGCCGCCATCACGCACGATCAGGACAAGCAATTCCTTTGACGTCACGACAAAGCCGATCTCGATAGGTGCAATCCCCCGCCGCAAGGGTAATCGCGCCCGGTGGGGTCTTCTGCTTGGGGAAACCACGTAACCAACGGCGGCGGCGCCTCGACGCGGCATCGACAGATGACGCAGGATGGTTACCCGCGGGTTGCCGGGGGCTTATGTAGATTCCCGCATGTTCATGTCCGCCTTGTCTGTGGTCCGTATCCCGGACTAGTCTTGGCGCGGGCGCTGGCCTGACCATGGCTGCGTCCGGCGGGAGTTGACGATGACCCGACTGCGCCTTTCGTGGTTTCGCCACGGCCCCGGCAAAAAACCGGCCGCCCCGTGCGACCGGCCCGTTGCCCGAAGGGCAGTCCGATGAGCGCAACGTCGCCGGGCAGCGTCCTGATCATCGACGATTCACTGACGGTGCGCGCGATCATCGAGGAGATGCTGTCCGGTGACAGGGACTTGCGGGTTGTCGGGTCGGCCGGTGATATCGAGACTGCCCGCATGCTGATCCGGCAGCATCAACCGAGCGTCATCACGCTAGACCTCGCGATGCCGGGGATCGGCGGCATGACCTTTCTGGACGAACTCGCGGCGAGCCCGCATGCGCCGGTACTGGTCGTTTCCTCGCACACGAGGGATGGCAGCGACACCGCGCATGAAGCGGTCGCGCGCGGCGCCGTCGCCTGTTTCGACAAAGCGCATCTCGTCAGCCACGCCAAGGACTTCCGGCGAGCACTCAAGAAATCGGCCAGATCGAAACCGCGTCAGCCTGGCCTGGTTGCCATCTGCAACTGAGCGCCAGGACCGTCCGGTGAGATCAGGTCACAGGATGATGCGGAACAGCGCCCCGCCAATGCGACCATCGGCAATGTCGATCGAGCCGCCATGCGCCACCACGACCTGCCGCGCGAGATTCAACCCCACCCCGGTGCCTTCGGCGCGTGTAGTGAAGAAAGGCAGGAAGATATCGCGGCGCAGATTCTGCGGCACGCCCGTTCCACTGTCCTCGATCTCGATCCAGATGCGCCCCGAAACGGCGGACAGCGACAGCCGCACCCAGTGCGCGCCGCTGCCGCGATGCCCCGCCTGCGCCCCGTTGCGCAGCAGATTGATCAACACCTGCGCCAGCAAATCGGGATCGGCATCGAGGACGATGTCTGGCTTGACCTCAACGATCAACCGCACATCGTTCCATTCAGCCGCGAACAGCCTGGCAAGCTCGGCGACGAAAGGTTCGGCCTCGAACGGACGACGGCGCAGGGCCGGTGCATGCGATACCGCGCGATAGCTGTCGATGAACCGCCGCAACCCTTCGGCCCGGCGCGCAAGTGTCGTCACCGCGACGCGCGCATCCGGCACGTCGGGCGGCTCCGCATCGAGTAGCGCGGCGGCGGTGCCGGCCAGCGAGGTCACCGGGGTGAGCGAATTCAAGATCTCGTGGGTCAGCACGCGAACGAGATCGGTCTGCGCCGCCATCTCGACCGTATCGAGCGTGCCCTGAACCGGCTCCACCGTCACCACGCGGATACGCAGGCCGAGCCGCTCGAGCGACGCCGTTCGCACGATCGCACGCTGCGGTCCGCCAGGCATGCGCAGGATCAGCAATTCCTGCCGCGCCTCCCCGTCCTCGGCGAGTCGCGACGCGAAGGTCGCGCCATAGACCGCGTAATCCTCCGGCCGAACACCCTGGTGTCGTCCGAACAGCCTCCGCGCGGCCTTGTTGGCCGGCGTCGCGCCATGCGCTTCATCAACCGTCAGCAGCGCGACCGGCATGTCGTCAACCAGCGCCTCGAGATAGCGCATCTCCCGCGCCGACCGGTCCCGCTCGTCCTGCAGCCCGCGCATCGCGGCATCGAGCGCCCTGCCCAGTTCGCCGAAGCCGGCGCCGCCGCGCCCGTCGAAACGGGCGGCGAAATCCTTGCTGCTCAGCGCCTCGACGAAGCGCGCGACGGTGC
This sequence comes from Sphingomonas sp. QA11, assembly GCF_028473665.1. GTDB lineage: Bacteria > Pseudomonadota > Alphaproteobacteria > Sphingomonadales > Sphingomonadaceae > Sphingomonas > Sphingomonas phytovorans. The sequence continues at coordinate 3,769,304 of NZ_CP098774.1, forward strand.
GGTTGGTGCGGTCGACATGATGCCACAGGCCCCTTGCGGCAAAAAGCACGATCAGCCCGGCGACGATCCGCGTGGCACCCAGCCCTTCCACCTCGCAGGACCAGATGAACCCGGCGAGCGCCACGAGCAACGCCCCGATCCAGAGCCCGAGGACAAGCGTGAACCGCCGGTCAAAGCCCATGTTTCTCCATCCGCCGATAAAGCGCCGCGCGCGACAGGCCCAGTTCGGTCGCCGCCATCGAGATATTATAGCCGTGCTTCTTCAGCGCTTCCTCGACCAGCCGGCGCTCAACCTTCTCCAGATTGAGCTCCGATGCAGCCGGCGTGACCACCGCGTCTTGCGCGACACGCGGCGCCGAGGCGCCGAGCGGGAAATCCTCCGCCTCGAGCGGCGCATCGCCCGCGAGGATCACGGCCCGCTCAATCGCATGGCGCAATGCGCGGACATTGCCCGGCCAGTCATGCGCGGCGAGCGCAGCCCTGGCCCCGGCGGTGATCTCGGGTGCCGGCCGGTTGTAGCGCCGGGCATAGTGATCGAGGAAATGGCCGACCAGCGCGGCCACGTCCTCGCGTCGCTCCCGCAAGGGCGGCAGCTCGATCTCGACGGTGTTGAGCCGAAAGAGCAGATCCTGCCGGAAATGCCGGTCGTCGCGCAGCATCTGCGGCGTCATATTGGTCGCCGCGATCACCCGGATATCGACCGGAATCGGCCGGTTGGCGCCGACCGGCGTGACCTGCCGCTGTTCCAGCACGGTCAGCAGCTTCGGCTGGAGGTGAAGCGGCAGGTTGCCGATCTCGTCGAGGAACAGGGTGCCGCCGTCGGCCGCCTGGATTCGGCCGATGCGATCCGCGCGCGCATCAGTGAAGGCGCCCTTCACATGACCGAACAGTTCGGAATCGATCAGTTCGGTGGCGATCGCGCCGAGATCGACCGTCAGCATCGGCTGGGGCGCGCGCAGCGACTTGGCGTGCAACTCGCGCGCGACGATCTCCTTGCCTGTGCCGTTCTCGCCAAGCACCAGCACGTTCGCCTCGGTCGGCGCGGCGCGGGAAATCAGCGAATGGACGCGCGCCATCGCCGGCGACTGGCCAATCAGCGGGGTATTGGTGCCCGGCTTCGTATCGGTGATCGCGACCACGCGCGCCTTTTCCACCGCAACCGCGCGGCGCGAGCGGCGAAGGGAGGCAGCGGTGCGCACGGTCGCAAGCAAGCGCTCATTCGACCAGGGCTTGGACACGAAATCGGTCGCGCCGCGCTTCATCGCCTCAACCGCGATGTTCACGCCGGCGTGCGCCGTGATCATCACCACCACCAAATCCGGGTCGATCGCAAGCAGCCGGTCGAGCCAGGCAAGTCCCTCCGCGGCATCGGTCGCCCCGCGCGCGAAATTGGCGTCAAGCAGCACGACATCGGCCGACCGGCCGGCGATCGCGGTAATCGCCTCGTCCGGCGCGCGCGCGGTCACCACCTCGTTGAACAGGCCGCGCAGCAACAGCCGCGCGGCGGTCAATATATCCTCGTCGTCGTCCACCACGACGCAGAGATCGAATTCCGCCGATTTCCCCATTGACCGCTCCCGTACAATCCGCGTGCGAAATCGGACAGTCAAATTCCGTGCCAGGATTGTCCCCCGGAGACGAAAGCCCGCAAATCCGCCGATTTCCGTATCTGGCACGCCTCATGCTGAACGGAGGATTGCCAACCGGCACTACTCAAGGAGATCGACGATGAAACTGACCCTGAAGCCGCAAATCCTGAGCGCAATCGCTGCAATGGCAATCACCGCCTGCCTGACCTTCGCGTCGTCCGCGCCGGTCGTCACGGTCGCCTCGCTCGTCGCCGGCCAGATTGCGTGACCGGGATTCGCGTCCGGTTCCGGACGTCACTGTCCGGAACCGGACACTGGATCAAGGACTGACCCGTGACTTTTCCTGAGACCAGGGCTGGCACGCCGCTTGCTGAGCATGACCCCAACAGGGGAGTGAAGATGAGTGTCGTACATATGAAGGGGGACCAGCCGGGCGACCGTCCGGTGACGGGCAGCGGGATGGATCGGGTCGTCGAGACGCGCAAGTTGTCCAGGCGGACCAGGATCATGATCGGTGCCGGGACGCTGCTGGTCGCCGCCGTACTTTTCTGGTTTCTCGCCCCGCGCGCCGGCTCGCAGACCGTCGCGGCCGACCGGCTGACGATCTCGCCTGTCCGGACCGGGAAGTTCGAGGATTTCATTCCGCTCCGCGCCCGCGTCACCCCGCTCCTCACCGTCTATCTCGATTCGATCGAGGGCGGCCGGGTCGAGAAGGTGATCGCCGAGGACGGCGCCAGCCTCGCCAAGGGCGAACTGATCGTCGAGCTGTCCAATGCCGAGCTCCAACTCTCCACGCTCGCCCGCCAGACCGAGGTCGAGCAGCAGATCAACAACATGCGCAGCCAGGAACTTGCGCTGGCCCAGACCCGCCTCGCCAATGAGCGCTCGATGATCGATGCCGATCTCGCCGCGACCAAGGCGCGCCGCCAATATGAGCGCGAGCAGCCGCTTGCCGCGCGCGGCTTCGTCTCGGGCAAGCAGTTCAACGATACCCAGGATGACTATCTCTCCACGCAGAGGCGCATGGACGCCGTCCGCCGCAGCCAGGCGACCGACGAGAAGCTCCAGGGCAGCCAACTCGCCCAGCAGCGCGCCTCCGCCGCGTCGATGCAGTCGAGCTTGAGCCTCGCCCGTGCCAATCTCGACGCGCTCAACCTGCGCGCGCCGGTCGCCGGCCAGCTTTCCGGCTTCTCGATCCAGGTCGGCCAGTCGCTCAAGCCCGGTGAGCGGATCGGCCAGATCGACAGCCCGGGCCGCAACAAGCTGATGGCCGGCGTCGACGAATTCTATCTCGGCCGAGTCCAGCTCGGCCAGAAAGCCAGCGTCGACTGGAACGGCAAGAGCTTCGCCGCCAGGGTGACCAAGATCTACCCGCAGGTCCAGAACGGCCAGTTCCAGGTCGACCTGCAGTTCCTCGGTACCGAGCCGGCCAACATCCAGCGCGGCCAGACGCTTCAGGCCAAGCTGACGCTGGGCGATCCCGCCCCGGCCCGGCTGATCCCGGCCGGCGCCTTCTACAACGAGACCGGCGGCAACTGGGTATTCGTGGTGTCGCCCGACGGCGGCAGCGCGATGAAGCGCCCGGTCCGGCTCGGCCGCCGCAACCCCGATTCGATCGAGGTGCTCGAAGGACTCGATCCCGGCGAGCGCGTCATCACCTCCCCCTATACCGGTTTCGCCGACAAGGACCGGCTCGACCTGACGGCCAAAGGAAAGGACTGACCTTATGCTTGAGATGCGCGCGCTTTCACGGGCCTATCGCTCCGATACGATCGAGACGACCGCGCTCGACGCGATCGACCTTGAAATCGCCGACGGCGAGTTCGTCGCGGTGATGGGTCCGTCGGGCTGCGGCAAATCGACCCTGCTCAACCTGATGGGCATGCTCGATTCGCCAACGAGCGGGTCCTATGTGTTCAACGGCCAGGAAGTTGCCGGCCTTGGCGAGGGCAGGCTGGCCGAGGTCCGCAAGGCGAATATCGGCTTCATCTTCCAGAGCTTCAACCTGGTCGACGAGCTGTCGGTGCGCGAGAATATCGAGCTGGCGCTGCTCTATCACGACGTGTCCGCCGCGGAGCGCAAGCGCCGCACCGATGTGGTGATGGACCGTGTCGGCATCGCCCACCGCGCCCGCCACCGGCCGAGCCAGCTTTCGGGCGGCCAGCAGCAGCGAGTCGCCGTCGCCCGCGCGCTGGTCGCCGAACCCAAGCTGATCCTCGCCGACGAGCCGACCGGCAACCTCGACACCAATCACGGCGACGAGGTGATGCGCATGCTCCAGCAACTGAACGCCGAGGGTTCTACCATCGTGATGGTCACGCATTCCCCCGCGCATGCCGATTATGCCAGCCGGGTCGTCAACATGCTCGATGGTCGGATTCTGCAGCAGCACCGCCGCGCCGCCTGAACGACCCAGAACCCGGAGACCCGCCATGTGGCGCAACTACCTGACCGTCGGCATCCGAGCGCTCGCCAAGAACCGCGCCTATGCCTTCATCAACATCGCGGGCCTCGCGCTTGGCATCGCGGCATGCCTGCTGATCCTCGGCTTCGTACGCTACGAATTCAGCTACGATAGCTGGCTGCCCAATGCCGACCGCACCTTCGAACTGCAGGATTTCTATAGCCCGACCGAGTCCGGCGGCCAGGAGATGAAGCTTCAGGTGACGAGCTACGCCGCCGGCGTCGCGCTGAAGAAGGATTTCCCCCAGATCGAGCGTGCGATCTATGTGAAGGGCACCAGCGTCGTCGTGCTCAAGGACGGCCAGCCCTCGACGGTCCAGGAGACGCTCCTTGCCGACGGCCCGCTGTTCAGCGTGGTGGAGGTGCCCTTCCTTCATGGCGACCCCGCACATGCGCTCGATGACCCGCATGCGATGGCGCTGGGCGAGACGCAGGCCAGGATCCTGTTCGGCAACGGCAACCCGATCGGCCGCACGGTGACCCTGATGTTCGGCGATGTCACCGCCGACTACCGCGTGACGGGCGTGTACAAGGACATGCCCAGGAACACGTCGCTCGCGATGAACATGGTCGTGCGCTTCGATCCCCAGGCCTTTTTCGCCAAGTCCCCCTCCGTACTCACAAGCTGGAACAGCCAGGCCGGCAACTATCTTGTCCGCCTGAAGCCCGGCGTCGACGTGAACACGATCAACGCCGCGCTGCCCGCCTGGGAAAAGCGCAACATTCCCGACGAGGACAATGGCACGCGCAAGCAGAATGCGGGCGACAACCAGGACTGGAAACTCGTCAACCTCCGCGACATCCATCTCGGCGAGGCACAGATGGCCACGATGCGGCCGGGCAATGACAAGACGACGATCATCACCTTCGCCATCGTCGCGCTGCTGATCATGGCCATGGCGTGCGTCAACTTCACCAACCTCGCCACCGCCCGTGCCACCCAGCGCGCCCGGGAAGTCGCGCTGCGCAAAGTGCTCGGCGCGACACGCCAGCAGCTCATCACCCAGTTCATCGGTGAATCGATCCTGCTCGCGGCGATCGCGATGCTGGTGGCGTTGGCCGTGGTGGAGATCACCCTGCCCGGCCTCAACGCCTTCCTGAAGGCGGACATCTCGCTGCGCTATTTCGCGCTCGACGGGCTGATCTTCCCGGTGATCGGCCTCACCCTGCTCGTCGGGCTGGCGGGTGGCGTCTATCCGGCGCTCGTCCTGTCGCGCTTCGAACCGGCACGCGTGCTGAAGGCCAACAAGTCCGCTGCCGACGCCGAAGGCTCCGGGCGGCTGCGCAATGTCCTGGTGATCGGCCAGTTCGCCGTGTCGATCGGGCTGATCATCTGCACCTCGATCGTCTATGCCCAGACCGTTTACGCACGCACCAGCGACGCCGGATACAAGCGTGACGGGCTGATCCAGATCGGGAGCGTCGGCCGGCCCCAGGCGGAAGCCGTGGCCCGGCCGCTGATGGAGGAGATGAGGCGCATTCCGGGCGTCACCGCCGTCGCCCGCTCGACCATCTCGGTCAATGGCGGCAACAATGCGGTGACCACGGTCAGCCTGCCGGGTAGCTCGAATCCGGTCGCGCTCGGCGTGTATGGGGCCGATCCGGATTTCTTCAAGGCAATGGGCATCAGGCTGATCGCCGGCCGCACCTTCTCCGAGAGCCAGCCGCGCGACGACGCGACCACACCTCAGCCGGCCCAGCCCGAGGCTGAGCGGGCACTGGTCCAGCGCGGGCTGAACATCATCCTGAGCGAGGAAGCGGCGCATCGGCTCGGTTTCGCCCAGGCGGAGACGGCGCTCGGCAAGACGGTGATGGCCAGTATAGTCGACGGCGAATATGGCCTGGTGCCGGCGACCGTGATCGGCATCGTCGCCGATGCCCGGTATCGCTCAGCGCGCGACCCGTTGCAGCCGATGTTCTATTTCTACCAGACCAACGGCTACAACAGCATGGCGGTACGCTTCCAGGGTGTCGAACCCAAGCTGGCCTATGACCAGGTCGCCGCGGCGTGGAAGCGCCAGGTGCCCGACGTGCCGTTCGACGCCAAGTTCGTCGACGATATCGTGCGCGATCTCTACAACGCCGACGAGGCACGGGCGAAACTGTTCGGCGCCTTCGCGATCCTCGCGGTGGTGATCGGATGCCTCGGACTGTTCGGCCTCGCTTCCTTCACCGCCGAGCGGCGGACCAAGGAGATCGGAATCCGCAAGGTGCTGGGAGCCCGCACCGGCGACATCCTTCGGTTGCTGGTGTGGCAGTTCAGCCAGCCGGTGCTGATCGCGAACCTGATCGCTTGGCCGATCGCCTGGTGGGTGATGCGCGGGTGGCTCAACGGGTTCGAAAGCCGGATCTCGCTGACCCCGATGCCGTTCCTGGTGGCCGGCCTGCTCGCGGTGATGATCGCGATCGGGACCATCTCGGCCCATGCCTGGCGCGTCGCACGCACCAGCCCGATCCGCGCGCTGCGCTACGAATGACGGGGCGCCACGAATGACAGAACGTCGCGGCAGGCTCTTTCCTCGGCCTGCCGCGGCACATGCCGGCAAGATCGACGCGGGCAGATCGACGGGGATCGAGCCGCCCGGTCAGAGCGAAGCGACGAACCCCGCCACAAACCGTCCAAGCCTGACGCGCACGGCATCGTCGATCAGGTTGCCCTCGCCGTCGAACGCCTGCCCGGCACCAGGGACCATCAGCTTCTGGCCGCTCCACAGCTCGGCGCCGAGCGTGCGCAGCGTCGGCAACCAGCCATTCTGCGACAGGATCGTCCCGAAATTGCCGGGCGAGGCACCGATCAGCGCGACTGGCTTGCCGCCAAACACACGGGGAATGTCGGAGGCCGGGCGCGACATCCAGTCGATCGCGTTCTTGAACACGCCGGGCACCCCGTTGTTGTACTCAGGCGTGACGAGCAGCAGCCCGTCGGCCTCGGCCACCGCATCCTTCAGCACGGCGACGGCGGCGGGGATTCCCTCCGCCGCCTCGACATCGCCATTGTAGAGCGGGACGCCGGCGATCGTATGGATCGTCAGTTCGTGGCCCTCCGGCATCGCCTCCCGCGCAGCCCGCAACAGGCCGGCATTGTAGGAATGCCGCCTCAGGCTTCCCGAGATGCCGACCAGCCGCACGCCCATCAGCGCTTGCCGTCCACGAGGCGCTCGATCCCGAGCGGGTTGGCCTGCTTCAGCGCTGCCGGGAGCAGATCGTCGGGCAGGTCCTGGTAGGAGACAGGGCGCAGGAAGCGATCTATCGCCTTGCTGCCGACCGAGGTCGAGCGGCCATCGGCGGTCGAGGGATAGGGCCCGCCATGGACCATGGCGTGCGCCACCTCGACACCGGTGCCGAAGCCGTTGACCAGGATCCGGCCGACCTTGCGCTCAAGGTGCGGGATCAGCTTCGCCGCCTCGGGATGATCAGCCTCGACGATGTGGATCGCCCCGGTGAGCTGGCCCTCGAGATGATCGACGACATTGGTCACCGTCTCCAGATCGGCGCAGCGCACGATCAGCGACGCGGCACCGAAGATTTCATCCTGCAGCTCGTGATGAGCCAGGAAATCCTCGGCGCTGGTCTGGAACAGGCCGGCCTGGCCCTGGCAGTGATGCCCGGCCTTGCCACGCGCGACCGTCTCGACGGTGTTGTGGCTGCCGATCGCCTCGACGCCCGTCTGATAGGCCTTGGCGATGCCCGGGGTGAGCATCGTCGCTGCCGGCATGTCGCCCAGCGCCGCCGCCGCCGCCGCGACGAAGGTGTCGAGATCGGGGCCGTCGATGCCGAGGATCAGGCCAGGGTTGGTGCAGAACTGGCCGGCGCCCAGCGTCAGCGAGCCGACGAACGCCTTGGCGGTCGATTCCGCCTTCGCCGCGAGGGCGTTCGGGAACAGGATGACCGGGTTGATCGAGCTCATCTCGGCATAGACCGGGATCGGCTCGGGACGGTTCTGCGCGATCTTCATCAGCGCGGTGCCGCCGCCGCGCGAGCCGGTGAAGCCGGCTGCCTTGATGCGCGCGTCGGCAACCAGGCCCTGGCCGATGGTGCGGCCGGAATCGAACAGCAGCGAGAAAACGCCTTCGGGCAGGCCGCAATCGGCGACGGCTTTGCGCACCGCGCGGCCGACCAGTTCGGAGGTGCCGGGATGCGCGCTGTGCGCCTTGGCAACGACCGGGCAGCCGGCGGCGAGCGCCGAGGCGGTGTCGCCGCCCGCGACCGAGAAGGCGAGCGGGAAGTTGGACGCGCCGAACACGGCGACCGGCCCGACCGGGATGTTGCGCAGGCGCAGGTCGGGTTTCGGCGCCGGGGTCCGCGCCGGATCGGCATGGTCGATGCGCACGTCGAGATAATGGCCGTCGCGCACGACCTGGGCGAACAGGCGGAGCTGGCCGCACGTCCGACCGCGCTCGCCCTCGAGGCGGCCGCGCGGCAGGCCGCTCTCGGCCATGGCGCGCTCGATCAGTTCGTCGCCGATGCCCATGATATTGTCGGCGATGGCTTCGAGGAACCTGGCGCGATCCTCCGGTGAGGTCTCGCGATAGGTGTCGAACGCTGCGTCGGCGAGGGCGCAGGCGGCATCGAGATCCTCAAGCGTGGCGCCGCCGAATGCGGGCTCCATCGGCTCGCCGGTCTCCGCCTGGACCGCGCGAATCTCGCCCTGGGTGCCGCGCACGGCGCGCGCGCCGATAAACATTTCGCCGTTGATCGTCATGCTGATCTCCTTGGCCGCTTCCGCGGTCGGTTAGGGGTGTAGGTAATCACGGTTTCGGCGCGTGCGAGGGGCAATGAAGCCCCGATCGGGCAACGCCGATGAATTCTGCGCCGCTACCAGACACGGCGAGGCAGGTCTGTGGCGCCGCCGGTGTCGCGGTGTCAAAGCCCTTGTTCGACGCGGCGGTACGACTGGATGTCACTTGAACAACGCCAGCGGGACGGCGTCGCCCATCGCGCGGTGGCCGGCGACGCTCGGATGCAGATGGTCGCCTTTGTCGACATCGGCGCGCATCCGCATCGGATTGGCGGGATCGCGCATCACCGCGTCGAAATCGACCACGGCATCGAAATTGCCGGGCGCGCGAATCCATGCGTTGATCGCCTGCCGGTCGGCCTCGTTCTGCGCATCCGGGTGATAATAGTCATTGCCGCCATAGGGCAGGATCGTGCCACCGATCACCTTGATGCGGGCGGCACGGCCGCGCTGGACGATCTGGCGATAGGCGCCGATGATCCGGCGGACGAGCGCGGCATGCGCCTCCGGGGTCTGCGGGGCGTCGCGCGTGAAGGTGCCAAGATCGTTCACGCCCTCGAGCACGATCAGATAGCGAACGCCGGTCTGGCCCAGCACGTCGCGGTCGAAACGGGCGAGCGCATTGGGGCCAAGCCCGTCGAGCAGCAGCCGGCCGCCGCCGATCCCGTGGTTGAGCACCGTGACATTGCGGGTGGCGGGCGAGGCCTGGAGCCGGTCGGCCAGCCGATCGGGCCAGCGATCATTGCCGTTGGTGGTCGAGCCGTTGCCGTCGGTGATCGAATCGCCCAGCGTCACGATCGCGCGACCATCGGTCGCGGCCATGATCTCGACCCCGGCGATCTGGTACCAATGCTCCACCGTCTTCGCGCCGGTCAGCTCGACATCGGCCACCTTGTTGCCATGGACGACATAGGAGGTGGCGCGCGACCCGGGATGGCTTGTCTGGCGCGCGGGCGCGTCGGGCAGATGCAGGGTGATCGCCACGCTGGCCAGCCCCCGCACCGGCAGCCGAACGGGATCGGACAGATAGCTGGCACCGGCCGGGATCGTCACCTCGGCCGCACCGTCGAAAGTGAGTGCCCGGTCGCTTGCGAGATCGATCTTCGATGACGCGCCACCCGCCGCCAGCGCGACATGCGCCGCATCGATGCGCAGCGGTTCAGTACCGAACGCGTTCGACAGCATCACTCTGATCTGCGATCCCCCGGCACTGACCCGCACCACCTGGCGCAGCGTCGCGTCCCTGAGATCGGCGTCGGGCAGCGCATTGTTCGGTTCGGGAATCTGTTGCGACGAGGCCCAGCTTCGCAGCCAGGTTTCGCGCGGCGCCGGCGCCGCCGAGCCGGCCACCGTCACGCACAACAGGGATGCGGCGATCATGCGCGTGATCATGCTCATCGGCCAATCCCTCCTATCGTGCCTGCGCCGCGGCCAGCGCGGCCGCGACCGCCGTGCGAAGCGGCCTTGGCTCATAGTTCATGCCGTAAGGGCAGCAGCGCTTCGCCAGCCCGTCGGGACGCGGCGTCAGGCCTTGCAGCCAGCTATATTTGTCGGAGATTCCCCAGAACAGCACGGTATCGAGCTGCGGATAGACGAGCAGGGAATCGAGAAAGGCCCTGGCATAATCCGCCACCGCACGGTCGCGGGTCGCGATGTCGGTCGGCAGCAGCTTGTCGTTCACGTCCATCTCGGTGACGAGCAGCTTCAGCCCCATGCCGGTGACCGCGTCGAGGAAGTGGCGCCACGCCTTTTCGTCGCGGGCGCCGAACGGGACGCCGCCGCCCTGCCCCGGCGCGCCGATATGCGACTGGATGCCCAGCGCATCGACCGGGGTGCCACGCTTCTTCAGCGCTTCGAGCAGCTTGAGCACGCCGCTGCGGTGGAGTTCGTTGCCCGGCTCCCAGCTCATATAATCATTATAGACGAGCTGCATGTGCGGCGCCGCGGCGCGAGCGGTGCGGAAGGCGAGGTCGATGACATTCTCCGCGCCAAGCGGCGCGGTCAGCACGGTCTCGCGCAGGCCGCCGGTCTTCTCGTCGACCGCTTCGTTGACCACGTCGAAGCTCGGCAGCACCCCGGCATAGCGGCCAGCCACGGTCGAGACATGCCCGGTCAACAGGCGTTCCGCCTCGGCGCGCGGGTTGGGGCCGAAATCATGCTCGACCAGCCATTTCGGATAGCGCTCGGTCTTCTGCCACAGCAGGGTATGCCCGCGCACGCCGAGCCCGACCGACGTCGCCCAGGCGATCAGCGCATCGGCGGCACGGAAGTCGAAGCTCCTCGCGTCCGGGCGAACCGCCTGCCATTTCAGTTCGTTCTCGGGCACGATCAGTCCGCACTGCGCCGCGACCAGGGCGCGGTAGCGGGGGTCGCGAAGCCCCTTGCCGCCCAGGCACGTTCCGAAACGGATGCCGCGTGGTTTGCCGATCGCATCTAGTCCGGGCGACGCGGCCAGCGCGTTGCCGGGCACGAACAGGGCAACGGCTGCCGCGGCGCCGATCGCCTCGCGCCGTGTCAGGTCGGTCATGCGAACGCCTCCGCCGTTGCGCGCGCGCCGTTCGCGATGAGCGCCGCCAGATGTCGCGTGAGCGTGGCGCGGAACTCTTCGTCGGTAGCAAGGACTGACGGGAAGATCGCATCGATCGATAGCAGCGCGGTCACCTGCGCCTCAGCATCGGCCACGCCATCGAGCCGCGCGGCAGTGACGGCGGCCAGCGGATCGTCAACCACATGGGCGGCACTGCTGTCGTCGCGACCGCCCTGCCAGCGCATCCAGGCAGCGACCGCCAGCGCGAGCGCGTCGACGCACAACCCCTTGGCCCGCCGTGCCGTGATCGACGCGAGCAGGCGCTGCGGCAGCTTCTGCGATCCGTCCATCGCGATCTGGCGGGTGCGGTGCTGGAGCGCGGGATTGGTAAAGCGCTGCATCAGCTCGCTGCGATAGGCAGCAACATCCAGCCCGGGCGGCGGCGACAAGGTGACCTCGGCCTCGTCCCACAGCGCCTCGACGAAGCGCCTGAAAGCCGGGATGGCGACGACCTCATGGACGAACTCGATGCCCGCCAGCCCGCCGAGATAGGCGATGCCCGAATGCGCGCCGTTGAGCAGGCGCAGCTTGGCTTCTTCCCACGGCGCGACCGACGCGGTGATCTGTACGCCCGGCGTCTCGAACGCGGGACGCGGGCCGCAGAAACGATCCTCGATCACCCATTGCAGGAATGGCTCGGCCTTCACCATCGCCTGGTCGCTCATGCCGAGCGACGCCTCCAGCCCGGCGATATCGACCGACGTGGTCGCCGGGACGATGCGGTCGACCATCGTCTCAGGAAAGGCTCCCTCGGTTTCGATCCACTCCGCGAGCGCCGCGCCATGCGCGCGGGCGATGGCCAGCACCGCCTGCTCAAGCCGCCGGCCATTGTGCGGCAGATTGTCGCACGAGATCGCGGTGAACGGGGGCAGGCCGCGATCGCGACGCGCGGCGAGCGCCGCGACGAGGAACCCGGGCGCGGTCCTGGGTGCGGTCAGGTCTGTGCAGTCGGCAGCGACATCGGGGTCGCCGGCGAGCAGCGCGCCGGTCGCCGGGTCGAGCTTATAGCCTTTCTCCGTCACGGTCAGCGTCACAATATGCGTATCTGGATGCGCCAGCCGCTCGACCAGGGCTTTCGGGTTCTCGGGCGCGACCAGCACTTCGCGCACGACACCCATGACCTTCAGGCTGTCGCCCGATCCGTCCCGGGTGACGACGGTGTAGAGCCCGTCCTGCGGGTTCATCTCGTCGCGCACGCCGGCCGAGCGCAACGACGCCCCGGTGATGCCCCAGCGCAGGTCGCCGGATTCGAGCGCTGCCTCGAACACCACCGCCTGGTGCGCGCGGTGGAAGGCGCCGATGCCGAGATGGACGACGCCGGATTTTACGATGGAGCGGTCGTAGGAAGGGACGGCGACGGTTGAAGGTAAATCGCCAATCGTCGCAGATGAGAGTCTTGTCATTTCTTTCCTTCCCCGGCGAAGGCCGGGGTCCAGTTAAGACCGGCCCGATACTGGGCCCCGGCCTGCGCCGGGGAAGAGTAAGGAGGTCTGCTCACAGCTTGTACGCCGCCTTCGCCAGATCATAGGAAAGCGCCTTCGCAAGCTGATGCGCTTCGTCTTCCTCGAGCCGGTGCTCGGCGACGAGCTGGGCCAGGAAAGTACAATCCATCCGCCGCGCGACGTCGTGCCGCGCTGGGATCGACAAAAAGGCACGCGTATCGTCGTTGAAGCCGACCGTGTTGTAGAAACCCGCCGTCTCGGTCGCGCGCTGGCGGAAACGGCGCATGCCCTCGGGGCTGTCATGGAACCACCAGGGCGGGCCGAGCCGCAGCGCCGGATAGTGACCGGCGAGCGGTGCCAGCTCGCGGCTGTACGTGTCCTCGTCGAGCGTGAAGAGGATCAGGGTCAGGCGCGGATCATTGCCATAGGCGTCGAGCAGCGGCTTGAGGTTGTGGACGAACTCGCTGGGCAGCGGGATGTCCGCCCCCTTGTCGCGGCCGAAGCGCACCAGCACGCCCGGATTGTGACTGCGGAAGGCGCCGGGATGGAGCTGCATCACCATGCCGTCCTCGATCGACAGGCGCGCCATCTCGGTCAGCATCTGGCCGCGAAACAGCTCGGCTTCGGCGGCGCTTGCCTGTCCTGCGCGCACCTTCGCGTAGAGCGCCTCGGCCTCGGCGGCCGGGAGATTGGCGGTGAAAGCGCTCGGATGGCCATGGTCGGTCGAGGTCGCCCCCGCCTCGCGGAAGCGCGCGCGGTGGAACTGGTGCGCGCGCAGATAGCCGGCGAAGGTCGAAATGTCCTCGCCCGCCGTCTCGCCGAAACGGGCGATATTCTCCAGGAAGCCAGCAGCCTCCGGGTCCATCACCGGATCAGGACGATAGGCAGTCATCACCCGGCCCTGCCAGCCGCTCTCGCGGATCGCGCGGTGATGGTCGAGCGGATCGAGCGGGCTCTCCGTGGTGGCGATCGCCTCGATGCGGTAGCGTTCGAACAACGCACGCGGACGGAAGGCCGGGGTCTTCAGCGCCGCGTCGATCGTCTCGTAATAATGATCGGCGGTCGCCGGCTCCAGCCGCACGTCGAGGCCGAAGCATTCGACGAACACCCAGTCGAGCCACATCGACGACGGCGTGCCGCGAAACAGATGATAGTTCTCGGCGAAGATTTTCCAGATCGCGCGCCCGTCGGTCTCGGTCGGGGTGCCGTCCCGGGTGGGCACGCCAAGCTTCTCCAGCGGCACGCCCTGGCTGTAGAGCATGCGGAAGACATAATGGTCAGGCACGATCAGCAGCTGCGCCGGATCGGCGAAGGGCTGGTCATAGGCGAACCAGGACGGATCGGTATGGCCGTGCGGGGAGATGATCGGCAGATCCTTGACACCGGTGTACAACGCACGCGCGATGTCGCGCGTCCGGCCCTCGGCAGGGAACAGGCGGTCGGGGTGGAGCGTCAGCTTGGTCATTGGTTGCCTTCATTGTGCGCGAGAACGGCCGGCTCCCAGCGCGGCACGATCAGATGGACGACGAGCAGCGCGAGCAGGTAGGAACACGCCGCGAGGATGAAGATCGGCTGGAAGCTGCCGACGGTGGCGAGGATATAGCCGGCATATTTCGCCATCAAGGCGCCACCGATCGCGCCGGCAAGGCCGCCGAGCCCGATCACCGACCCTGCCCGCCAGCGCGGAAAGAGATCGCCCGGGATAGTGTAGACATTGGCGGAGAAGCCCTGGTGCGCGGCGCAGGCGAGCCCGATCAGCCCGGCCGCGACCCACATGTTAGGCGCGGCGGTGGCGAAGGCGATGGGCAGCGCGAACAACGCCATGAAGAACATCGCCGTCTTGCGCGACCGGTTGATGCTGTAGCCCTTGCCGATCAGCCGCGACGAGATCCAGCCGCCCGCCACCGAGCCGACATCGGCGATCAGATAGATCATGACCAGCGGCGGCCCGAAATCGAGCATCTTCACATGATATTGCTTGTTGAAGAAGTCGGGCAGCCAGAACAGGAACGTCCACCATACCGGATCGATCAGGAAGCGGCCGGCCATGTAGGCCCAGGTCTGGCGATGGCAGAACAGGGCGCGATAATCCTGGACCAGCGCGACCACGCCCTCGACGAAGCCGCGCTTCACCCGCACCTGTTCGGGCTGGGCCGGATCGGATTCGATGAAGGCAAGCTCCTCCGCCGACACGCGCGGATGCTTTGACGGTCGGTTGTAGAAACCGAGCCAGGCGACCAGCCAGATCACCGTCAGCAGGCCGGTGAGGATGAAGGCCCAGCGCCAGCCAAACGCGATGGTGATGACCGGCACGATCAGCGGGGTGACGATCGCGCCGATATTGGAACCCGCGTTGAAGATGCCGATCGCGAAAGCGCGCTCGCGCTTCGGGAACCATTCGTTCGCGGCGGCGAGCGCCGAGGGGAAGGTGCCCGCCTCGCCGAACGCCAGCGTCAGCCGCGCGATCATCATGCCGGTCGTGGTGGTGAACAGCACATGGCCCATATGGCCGATGGTCCAGAGGGTGACGGCAATGGCATAGCCGATCTTCGCCCCGACCCGGTCGACCAGCCGCCCGAAGATCACATAAGCGACGCCGTAGGTGAGCTGGAACGCGACCGCGAGATCGGCATAGCCTTGCTCGGTCCAGTGATATTGCGCGGCGAGATCGGGCTTCAGCACCGACAGGACAAGGCGGTCGATATAGCTGAGCACGACCGCCGCGAAGAGCAGGCCACAGACGATCCAGCGGACCTTGCCCGACGGCTTGGGCAGGATCGGCGCTTCCGCGCCGGCGGTCGCGTTCATTGAAATCCCCTCACCTGTCGACTCACCAGTTGGTCATGGTGCCGTCTTCGAGACGGTTCACCGGGAGATAGGCGCGGCTGTATTCGTATTTCGCGGCGAGGACCTCATCGAGGTCGACGCCGAGGCCGGGCTTGTCGCCCGGATGCATCAGGCCGTTGTCATAGGTGTAGGCGTGCGGGAACACCGCATCGGTCTCGTCGGTGTGGCGCATATATTCCTGAATCCCGAAGTTCGGCACCGACAGGTCGAAATGAAGCGCCGCCGCCATGCACACCGGCGAGAGGTCGGTCGCGCCATGGCAGCCGGTGCGGACATTGTGCAGGTCGGCGAAACTCGCGATCCGGCGCAGATGGGTGATGCCCCCGGCATGCACCACGGTCGCCCGGATATAGTCGATCAGCTGCTCCTCGATCAGCTGCTTGCAGTCCCAGATCGAGTTGAAGATCTCGCCCACGGCAAGCGGCGTGGTGGTGTGCTGGCGGATCAGGCGGAAGTTCGCCTGGTTCTCCGCCGGCGTCGCATCCTCGAGCCAGAAGGGCCGGTATTGCTCGAGGTCCTTGCCCAGCCGCCCAGCCTCGATCGGCGTCAGGCGGTGGTGGATGTCGTGCAGCAGGTGCACGTCCCAGCCAAGCGCCTCGCGCGCCTTTTCGAACAGCGGCGGCACCGAACGCAGATACTTCTCGCTCGACCAGACATTCTCGGTCGGCAGATCGGCATCGGCCGGCTCGTAGAAATAGCGATCCTTCGACACGCCATAGGTCGAGGCAAGGCCCGGCACGCCGGACTGGAGCCTGATCGCCTTGTAGCCGAGCGACTGGTAATGAAGCGCGTTATCGATCGTTTCCTCGATCGTCGCGCCATTGGCATGGCCGTACACCATCACGCCTTCGCGGCTCGCCCCGCCGAGCAGCTGATAGACCGGCAACCCCGCGATCTTGCCCTTGATGTCCCACAGTGCCGTATCCACCGCGGCAATCGCCGACATCGTCACCGGACCCCGCCGCCAATACGCCCCCTTGTACAGGAACTGCCACACATCCTCGATCCGGTGCGCATCCCGCCCGATCAGGCACGGCACCACATGATCCTGCAGATAGCTCGCAACGCTCAGCTCCCGACCGTTCAGCGTCGCGTCGCCAAGACCGTACACCCCCTCATCAGTCTCGATCTTCAGCGTCACGAAATTACGCCCGGGGCAACTCACGATAACACGCGCACTGGTAATCTTCGGCATGATGCTTCCCGTCAGGCGATCGTGAGGATTGCGGATTGCAGCTTGGCCGAGCTGTTCCCGACCATGATTTCGACCCGGCCCGTCTCGACGACTTCCTTCATCGCGACGTTCCAGATGCGGAAAGCCTTGGGCCCGAGCGTGAAGCGCACCATCCTGCGCTCGCCCGGCGCGAGCGTGATGCGCTCGAACCTCTTCAAGGCCAGCACCGGCTGCGTAACCGAGGCGTCAAGGTGACGGATATAGAGCTGCACCACCTCATCCCCGACCCGGGCACCATTATTGGCGACCTCTACCGAGACGATCACGCTACCGTCCGGGGCGATCGTCGCGGCGGAAAGGGCCGGTGCGCCGATGGTGAAACTAGTGTAGCTCAGCCCGTGCCCGAACGGGAAAAGCGGCGCTGCATCATCGAACAGATAGCCGCGTCGCGCGCTCGGCTTGTGGTTGTAGAAGAACGGGATCTGCCCCGCGTCGCGCACGATGGTGACCGGCAGCTTGGCGCCCGGGTTGATGTCGCCGAACAACGCGTCGGCCATCGCGGTACCGCCCTCCTGCCCGACATACCAGCAATCGAGGATCGCGTTCGCCTTGGCCGCGATGGTCGGCCAGCTTGCCGGCCGGCCGTGGATCGCAACCACTACCACCGGCTTGCCCAGCGCGTGCAGCGCCTCGAACAACGCGTTCTGCTCGCCCAGAAGGTCGATCCCGGTCCGGTCGCCGAGATGGTTCTTCGCGAAGCCCTCGCGGCTGGTCAGTTCATTGTCGCCGACCGCCAGCACGATCACATCGGCCCTCTTCGCCACCTCGACCGCCTCGGCGATCAGCGCCCGGTTCTTCGCCGGATCGGCGAGGATCACCTCATTGTCAGTCGGGTTCTCGCTGGTGGTGATGAACACGCCCTGGGCATGGATCACTTCCGCCCCGCCAAGCTTCGCCTTGATGCCGTCGAGCAGGCCGATCTTCTGTTTCGGCACGCTCGAATAGCCACCCAGACGTGCAGCCACCGCATTGGGGCCGATCACCGCGATCTTCTGCGCGCCGGCCTTCAACGGAAGAGTGCCGTCATTCTTGAGCAGGCAGATACTCTTGCGCGCTGCCTCGAGCGCAAGCGCACGGGCCTCTTCATTGCCGGTAATCCGCGCGGCGAGCTTCGCATCGCCATAGGGATTTTCGAACAGCCCGGCGCGGAACTTGAGCGTCAGCAGGCGCGACACGGCGGTATCGATCGCCGCCTCGCTCACCCGTCCCGCGCGCACCTTGCCGGCCAGCAGGCGGAAGGCTAGACCGTCGGGCAGTTCGCAATCCACCCCCGCCGCCAGTGCCAGCCGCGCGCCCTCGGCCTGATCCGCCGCGACATGATGGATCTTGTCGAGTTCCTGGACCGCGCCATAATCGCTCGCGACCACGCCGTCGAAACCCCATTCGCCGCGCAGCACGTCGTGCAACAACCATTTGCTGGCATGGCTCGGCACGCCGTCGATCTCGTTGTAGCTCGGCATCACCGCGCCGATCGCGGTACGCTCGACCACCTCACGGAAGGGCGGGAAGAAATTCTCACGCAGTTCGCGCCGCGATATCTGGGCGGGGCCGACATTGGTGCCCGATTGCGGTTGGCCATGCCCTGTCATGTGCTTGAGCGTGGCGAACACCTTGTCTCCGGCCAGCCGCTCGCTTTTGCCGACGCCCTGCAACCCTTCGACCGCGGCGACGCCCATCTCGCCGCAGAGATAGGGGTCCTCGCCGAACGTCTCCTCGATCCGGCCCCAGCGCGGGTCGCGCGCGATATCGACTACGGGCGACAGGACATAAGGCACGCCTCGCGCCCGGGATTCCCGCGCGATCACCGCATTCACGCGGCGCACGAGATCGGTGTCGAAGCTGCCCGCCAGGGCGATCGCCTGGGGAAAGCTGGTCGCCTCGGTCGCCATGAAGCCGTGCAGCGCTTCCTCATGGAACAACACGGGAATGCCCAGCCGGGTCTTTTCCAGCGCCCAATGCTGCGCGGCATTGTTGAAGACGATATTGTCCGCCGGCGTCCGCCAGCGCGCGCCGGTCCCGCCCTCGGTATTGACGATGCCCGGCCCGCCGCGCTTGTCCGACGGCCGGCTGATCTGGCCGATGCCATTGGGATAGGCAATGCTCGCCTTGGCCGGATCGAAGGTCAGGCCGTCCATGATATCGGCCTTGGTCGCCCATAGAGCGATGGTCTGCGCGACCTTCTCCTCAAGCGTCATCCGCCCGACCAGGTCGCGCACCCGATCCGCGATCGGCGCGCGCGCATCCTTGTAGAGTGGCCTGCGCTCGCGCGCGAAGGCGACGCCCGGCGTCAGCGCAGCGACGCTCGCCGTGGACAGCCACACCAGCGCCTGGCGCCGACCGATCGCACACATCTTCGTCATGGCGCGACCGTCAGCGTGGCGGATTTGAGATCGACCGAATTGGCGCCAGCCATGATCTCGAACTGGCCCGGCTCGACCACGCGCTTCATGTCGAGGTTCCACATCTCGAAGGCGCGGCGGCCGAGGATGAAGCTCACGGTCCTGGTCTCACCGGGCTGCAAGGTCACGCGGCGGAACGCCTTGAGTTCCTTCACCGGCCGGGTCACCGAGCTGACAGTGTCGCGAACATATACCTGAACCACCTCGTCACCCGCGCGCTTGCCGGTGTTCGCGACATCGACTTTCACCTCGACCTGCCCGTCCGGCCGGATCGTCGTCGCCGAAAGCTGCGGCGCGCCAATGGTGAAGCTGGTGTAGCTCAGCCCGTATCCGAACGGGAAAAGCGGCGTCGCCTCGCTGAACAGATAGCCGCGATGCGCCGACGGCTTGTAGTTGTAGAACATCGGCAATTGCCCGACCGAGCGCGCGATGGTGACGGGCAGCTTGCCGCCCGGATTGACGTCGCCGAACAGCGCATCGGCTACCGCGTTGCCGCCCTGCTCGCCGAGATACCAGCCCTCGATCACCGCATTGGCCTTGGCCGCGACCTTGTTGATCGACAGCGGCCGGCCGTTGATCATCACCACAACGACCGGCTTGCCCAGCGCCTTCAGCGCGTCGAACAGATCCTGTTGCTGCCCGACCAGATCCAGGCTTGACCGGTCGCCGAGATGATTGTCGGCCCAGGCCTCGCGGCTGGTCTGCTCGGTATCGCCGATCGCCAGCACGATCATGTCGGCGCCCCTGGCCGCCTCGGCCGCTGCGGCGATGCGCTTCGCATTCGCGGCTGGATCGGCAAGCGTGACCTTGTCCTCCCACCAATCGTCATTCTCGGTGATCTTCACCCCTTCCGACGTGACGATATTGGCGCGCGCGCCGACCTTGGCCCTGATCCCGTCGAGGATCGACACGGTCACTGGCGGCTGGCCATAGTAGCCGCCCAGGCGCGCCACGGCCGCGCTCGGCCCGATCACAGCGATGGTCGGCCTGGCTGCACCGGCCACTGGCATGGCGAGCGGCAGCGTGCCGTCATTCTTGAGCAGCACCATCGACCGCGCCGCGGCGATCCGCGCCAGTGCGCGCGCCTCGGCATTATTGGTGATCTTCACCGCCGCCGCAGCATCGGCATAAGGATGCTCGAACAGTCCGGCGCGGAACTTGATCTCGAGCATCTTCCGCACGGCATTGTCGATCACTGCCTCGGAGACCTTGCCGGCACGTACCGAGTCGACCAGCGTCTTGTAGCTGTCGCCCTCGGGCAGATCGCTGTCGACACCGGCATTGATCGCCAGCAGCGCTGCCTCCGTCCGGTCAGCAGCGATATGATGGATCGACCGAAGCTGGTCGATCGCGTCGTAATCGCTGGTGATCGCACCGCTGAAACCCCATTCGCCGCGCAGCACGTCCTGCAACAGCCATTTGCTCGCATGGCTCGGCGTGCCGTCGATTTCGTTATAGCTTGGCATCACCGCACCCGGCGCCCCGCGCGCGATCGCCTGTTCGAACGGCGGGAAGAAATTCTCGCGCAGCTCACGCTCGGAAATCTGAGCAGGACCGATATTGGTCCCGCTTTCCGGCTGGCCATGTCCGGTCAGGTGCTTGAGCGTGGCGAACACCTTGCCCGGCGCGAGCTTCTCCGCCTTGTCGCCCTGCAGACCCTGCACTGCCGCGACGCCCATCTCGCCGACGAGATACGGGTCTTCGCCGAACGTCTCCTCGATCCGCCCCCAGCGCGGATCGCGCGCGACGTCGACCACCGGCGAGAGTGCCAGCGTCACGCCGCGCGCGGCAATCTCGCGCCCGGTAACCACGTTGATCCGACGGATCATGTCCGGGTCCCAGCTCGACGCGAGGCCGATCGGCACGGGGAAGCTGGTCGCGTCCCGCGCGGCATAGCCGTGCAGACCTTCCTCGTGGAACAGGATCGGAATGCCCAGCCGGGTCTGGGTCAGCGCATAGCGCTGCAGCGTGTTGACCACGTCGATCGTGCCCCTCACGTCATGACCCGGCACCACGCGCGGCGACCCCGCGCCGAGCGTATCCGACGGACGGGCGAAGCCGCCAAAGCCGTTGGGGAAAAGCACGGCGACCCTGGCCGGATCGATCCGCTTCTTCGCGTCGAGCATCTGGGCCTTGCCGCCCCATACCGTCAGCAGCTGGCCGACCTTCTCCTCCAGCGTCATCCGCTTGAGCAGGTCCTCCACACGTGCGGCAACGGGCGCGGTAGCATCCTTATAGAGCGGGCCGGCCTCAGAGAGCGACGGGAGCGCTGCTCCGGCAAGCGCGACGGGAGCGACGCAGGCAAGCAGCATCGCCAGGGTGCGATGAGCTGAACGCGACGCGACTGATGGCATTCCGGCTACCCCTCGATGACGCTGATTCGTCGGCCGACAACCGCGCCAGCGCCTTTTTCTGATAGCGCTACCATGATAAGTCGGGCAAAGACTGTCAATCGCCGATGGCCACCAGAAGGACCAGGGCGCACGAGTCTGGAGAGGAATGACATGGGTCGGTTGATCGCCTGGTGCGCGGCATTGTTTCTGACGCTGGGCGTCCTGCCAGTCGCCGCGCATGCCGAGGACGGCTATGATCTCTGGCTGCGCTATCGTCCCCTTCCCGCCGACATCCAGGCGCGCGATCGTGTCCGCGCGACGGCGGTCGTCTTCGACGTCGACCGGCACGATATCCCGACCCTCAAGGCGGTCGACGAGATTGAGCGCGCGCTCGAAGGCATGCTCGGCGCAGCCGTGCCGACCTACGGCCAGGCAGTGCAGGCCAACGCCATCGTGCTCGGCACCAGCGCCGAACCACGGATCAAGGCACTCAACCTCCCGCTCGGCCAGCTCGGTACGGAGGGCTATGTCATCCGCAGCGCGACGATCGACGGCAAGCCGGTCACCGTCGTCGCGGCGAACAGCGGCGTCGGCGTGCTCTATGGCAGCTTCGCGCTGATCCAGCATCTCCAGCGCGGGCTCGGCCTAGACCGGCTCGACATCGTGTCGGCGCCGAAGCTCAAGCTTCGCCTGCTCAACCATTGGGACAATCTCGATCGCACAGTCGAGCGCGGCTATGCCGGCCAGTCGATCTGGGACTGGTGGAAGCTCCCCGACTTCAGGGAACCGCGCTACACCGACTATGCCCGCGCCAATGCCTCGATCGGCATCAACGGCACCGTGCTCAACAACGTCAACGCCAAGGCCGACAGCCTGACCGCGCCCTATATCGCCAAGGCGGCCGCGCTGGCCGATGTGTTCCGCCCCTATGGCATCAAGGTCTATCTCTCCGCGCGCTGGTCCGCCCCGATCGAGATCGGCGGGCTCAGGACCGCCGATCCGCTCGACCCGCAGGTCGCCGCCTGGTGGAAGGCAAAGGCCGACGAAATCTACAGGGCCATCCCCGATTTCGGCGGGTTCCTGGTCAAGGCCAACTCGGAAGGGCAGCCCGGCCCGCAGGATTACAAGCGCAACCATGCGGAAGGCGCGAACATGCTCGCTGCCGCGGTGAGACCGCATGGCGGCATCATCATGTGGCGCGCCTTCGTTTACCAGCACGAGAATCCGGAGGACCGCGCCAAGCAGGCCTATGACGACTTCAAGCCGCTCGATGGCAAGTTCGCCGACAATGTCATCGTCCAGGTAAAAAACGGCGCGATCGATTTCCAGCCGCGCGAACCCTTCCATCCTTTGTTCGGCGCGATGCCGAAGACACCGCTGATGATGGAGTTCCAGATCACCAAGGAATATCTCGGGATGGCGACTCACCTCGCCTATCTCGGGCCGCTTTACGAGGAGGTGCTGCAGGCCGACACCTTCGCGAAGGGCAAGGGATCGACCGTCGCCCGGGTGATCGAGGGCGCGCTTGACGGCTACAAGCTTACCGGCATGGCCGGCGTCGCCAATATCGGCACCGACCGCGACTGGAGCGGGTCGACCTTCAACCAGGCCAATTGGTTCGTCTATGGCCGCATGGCCTGGAACCCCGAGGCATCGGCGAAGCAGGTCTCGGGCGAATGGTCCGAACTGACCTTCGGCCCGGATCCCGCGATCACGCCGGCCGTGGTGAACATCATGACCGCCTCGCGCGAAGCGGTGGTCAACTATATGACGCCGCTGGGGCTCGCCCATCTGATGGCGACCAGCCATCATTTTGGGCCAGGACCCTGGGTGAAGGATCTCGCCCGCCCCGAATGGAACCCGGTCTATTACCACAAGGCCGACCGGAACGGGATCGGCTATGACCGGACGAGGACGGGCAGCGACGCGGTCGCGCAATATGCGCCCGAGGTCGCGCGCATGTTCGCCGATGTGAAAACCACGCCCGAGCGCGACCTGCTGTGGTTCCACCATGTCGGATGGGACGATCGCCTGAAGTCCGGAAAGACGCTGTGGGACGAGCTGGTCGCTCGCTACACGCTGGGCGTCGGCGAGGTTGCCGACATGCACCGGGCATGGCGGACACTCGCCCCCCATATCGACCGCGAGCGCTTCGCGAAGACCGACACCTTCCTGTCGATCCAGCAGAAGGAGGCGCAGTGGTGGCGCGACGCGAGCCTTGCCTATTGGACCAGCGTCTCGGGCCGCCCGCTCCCCGCCGGGGAGACGGCGCCGGCAAAAACCCTTCCCGAATATGAAGCCATCTCCTGGCCGTACGAACCCGGGAGATAAGCGATAACATAATGGATAACCGAAATAAAATTAGACCGAACCGGGAGGATTGACAGTTTCGTAACATCGTCATACCCCTTTGTGGGATCGCTACCATCCATCGTGGAGGGTGCGATCTCACGGGCCCGCAGAGGCCCGGCACAGGAGGGGTGAAATGGCTATCGAACTGTCCCGTACGGTCGCGCCGCGTCGATTCGCGGCAATCGGCGCACTCTTGCTCGCGGGCACGGCCTGGCCTGCGCTGGCGCAGAATGGACCGGCCGCACAGGCCGACTCTCCCCCCGGCGTCGCCGGTCAGGCAGAGGAAGACATCGTCGTCACCGGTTATCGCGAGAGTCTCCAGAGCTCGACCAACGCGAAGCGCAATTCCACCGGCTTCACCGATTCGATCTTCGCCGAGGATATCGGCAAGTTCCCCGACACCAATATCGCCGAGACGTTCAACCGGATCCCCGGCATCCAGATCAGCCGCGAGACGACCGGCGAGGGCCTGAACATCGCGATCCGCGGCCTCGGCACCAACTTCACCAAGATCCTGCTGAACGGCGCGCCCGTCGCGATCGCCTCGACCGGCCGCACCGACGCCCAGAGCACCAATCGCGAGGTCGACCTCGACCTGTTTCCGATCGAACTGTTCACCCAGCTCACGGTCAACAAGTCCCAGGCCGCCGACATGATCGAGGGCGGCACCTCGGGCGTGGTCAACATGCGCAGCGCGCGGCCGTTCGACAAGCCGGGCATGCACCTGACCTATGCGCTGCAAGGCGTGGAGAACACCAGCGCCGGCAAGCTCGGCGCGCGCGGATCGCTCATCGCAAGTGGCACCTTCGGCGACTTCGGCATCCTGGTCGGCGCGGCCGGCTTTCGCAACAAGGTCCGCACCGTCGGCTATGAAACGATCGGTCTGACCAACCCGAATCTCAGCGCCGCGCAGTTCGGCGCGGCGACGGGTGCCAATGCGACGGGCGGCGGCAACTGGACCATTCCGGGCACCGTGCCGGCCAATGCCGGCAATGGCCTGACGACGGGCGCGACGATCGACAACGCCTTCCTGCTCGCCCGCAATCCCGGCGCGAATATCGGCCAGATCGACAACGGGCTGATCCCCCGCCTCGGCCGTCCGTCCGACGAGTTCGGCACCAAGGACCGTTATAATTTCATCGCGAGCATGGAATATCGCCCGAGCGACACCCTGCATTTCTATGTCGACGGCATGTACGGGCGGAAGAAGAACAACCTCCAGCGGATCGACATGAACTGGGTCGGCCGCAACGGCGCGACAATCCCGCTCAACACGCAATATGATCGCTCCGATTGTTCCACCGGGTGCGTCGTGACCAAGGGCACCTATGCCAATGCGCAGTTCTTCCTCGAATATCGCCCGTTCATCGAGGACACCGAATTCTGGGGCGTGAACCCGGGCGGCGAATGGAGCGTCACCGACAAGCTCAAGCTGACCTTCCAGGGCAATTACACGAAGAGCACTTTCCACCGGGAATCGCCGACCGTCCTGGTCATCACCCCGCCCAACGCAGGCATCACGGTCAATTACGACTATAATGGCGGCGGCGTGCCGATCATCGGCGCCACCGGGGTCAATCTCAACGATCCGACCGCCTTCGGCTGGAACGGCGGCCGGGTGAACATCCAGGACGAACGGCGACGCACGGAAACCAAGGGCTTTCGCGGCGACCTGACCTGGGGCGACACGCGCCTGAGCCTGAAAGTTGGCGGCGCCTATGACGACGTCTCTCGCCGCATCCAGGGCTTCGACAATAGTCAGGCGTGGCAGAACGCCGTGTGCGGCAACAGGCCGAGCATCTTCGTGCCGTCGCCGAACACGCAGCCACCCTGTCTCGGCCAGTCGGTAACGGGCACCGGCGCGGCGCTCAATGCATTCGACTCGCGCTATCCGCTCTACCCGGGTTACGGGACCAATTTCACGGCAGGGTCGACGACACCCTATACCTATGCCGGCTCGCTGATCCCGCAGACCGCGCTGGCCGGCTATCTCAAGCCCGGCCCCGACGGCTTCGTTACCCTCGACTGGGACAAGTTCAAGGCAGCGTCCAACTATGACGCGTTCCACAACGCAGCCCCGGAATCGAGCGGCACCAACACCGGCGCGAGCGGCGGCTATGTCCGCGAAAAGACGACCGGCGCCTTTGCCGAGGTGAATGGCGACCTGCCGATCGGCGACAACCGGGTTCAGTTCAACGCCGGTCTGCGCTGGGTCCATACCAACCAGACGATCGGCGGCTTCGTGTCGCTGCCCGATCCGCGCAACACACCGGCCGCGCCCGCGGTGGCACCGGCGGACGGCGGCAAATATCCGAACGTCGTCAGCTTCGTGTACCGCGAGAACAGCTATGACAACTGGCTGCCCTCGGCGAGCGCGGCTTTCCATATCGGCAGCAGCGCCGTGGCCCGCGCCTCCGTGTCGCGGACGATGACCCGACCCGACCCGAATGCTCAGTTGCCGGGCCTCAGCTTCTCCAGCCCGTCCGCCGATGTCGGCTCGATCGGCAACTCGGCGTTGCAGCCCTATCTCGCGACCAATTTCGATCTCGGCTTCGAATATTATACCGGCAAGGAAGGCTATGTCGGCGTCGCCGCGTTCCGCAAGGCGATCACCGGCTTCACCACCAACGGCACCACGACATTGCCCTTCGCGGCGCTGGCCGCGTACGGCGTGACTTATGACACGCTGTCGCCGACCCAGCAGCAGGCGATCACCGCCCGCGGCGGCCCGAGCTCCGCCACCGTGGTCATCAATCAGCAGGTCAACGCGGCCGGCACGCTCAAGATCAACGGCCTCGAATTCAACTGGGTGCAGCCGCTCGACTTCGTGCTGGGCAAATATCTCGGCCTGAACGGGTTCGGCTTCAGCGCCAACCTGACCCTGATCGACCAGAAGGGCGAGGGAGCCGCGGCGACCTCGGCGGTGGCCCTTGGCGTGGCGCCGGTATCCTACAACGTCACCGCCTATTACGAGAATCACGGCCTGACGGTCCGCGCGTCGACGACGTTCAACCGGGGATCGCAATCTTCGGGCCTCAACCAGAACGGCATCCCGCTGGCGGCACTCTTCACCGACGATTACCAACAGTTCGACCTGTCCTCGAGCCTCGACCTCAACAAGGTGTTCGGGTCCGAGGGACTGCCGCAGCTTACCTTCGACGTGGTCAATATCTTCAACGCCGAACAGCGGTCCTACTTCCAGTTCAAGAACGCGACCTTCACCTCCTACAAACCGGGAACCACCTTCCTGTTCGGCCTGCGCGGCCGCTTCTGATGCGGATGGCGGCGGCAAGAGGGACGCCCGCCGCCATTCCCTGCCGGCATGGGCGCTCCTCGCTGCCCATGCCGGACCATCTCCCCTGGGGCGGCCGGCGCGACCGGCCGCCTCTCTTTTTGATTGCCGGCACCCGTTAACGTCAACATTGCGGCCCGCACCGCAACATCGTAGCCATATTGCCGAGGAGCACCACGCTTGAGCCAACCGACGTCCCGACGGCAACGCACCAATGCGACGATTACCGATGTCGCCCGCAAGGCCGGCGTATCCCCGATGACGGTGTCCCGGGTGCTGAACGGCGAAGGCAATGTTCGCGAGAGCACCCGCGACATCGTCAATGCGGCGATCGCGGCGCTCAGCTATTCGCCCAATCCGGCGGCGCGCAGCCTGGCCGGCGCCGCGCCGGTGCGGATCGGGCTGCTCTACAGCAACCCCAGCGCCGCCTATCTCAGCGAGTTCCTGGTCGGCAGCCTCGACTATGCCAGCCGCGCCAACATCCAGATCATCGTCGAGAAATGCGATGGCCCCGAACAGGCGCGGGAAGCCGCCACCCGGCTGCTGCGCGGCGGTGTAGAGGGCATCGTGCTGCCGCCGCCGCTGTGCGATTCGCTGACCCTGCTCGAGGCGCTGCGCGAGGCCAATGGCCTGGCCGTCACCGTCGCCAGCGGCCATCCCGCCCCCGGCTTCTCCGCCGTCAGCATCGACGATCACCGCGCCGCCTTCGAGATGACCCGCCACATCGCCGCGCTCGGCCACCAGCGCATCGGCTTCATCATCGGCAATCCCGACCAGACCGCCAGCGAACGCCGCCTCGCCGGATATCGCGACGCGCTCGACGCGGTCGGCCTTCCCTATGACGCCGACCTCGTCGCCCAGGGGCTGTTCACCTATCGCTCCGGCCTCGACGTCGCCGAGCAGCTGCTCGACCTCGCCAACCCGCCTTCCGCCATCTTCGCCAGCAACGACGACATGGCCGCCGCCACCGTCGCCGTCGCCCATCGACACGGCCTCGACGTCCCCAACGACCTCACCGTCTGCGGCTTCGACGACACCGCCCTCGCCACCACCATCTGGCCAGAACTCACCACCATCCACCAGCCCATCACCGACATGTCCCTCGCCGCCGTCGAATTGCTGGTCAGGGAAATCCGCAGCCGCCGCGCCGGGCACCGCGACCCCGCGCAACATCGCCAGCTCGATTTCCAGCTCGTCCGCCGCCAGTCCGACGCAGCTCCCCGCCGACGCCCGGCTGTGGCGCCGCCAAGGGCCTGATCCGCACGGCCAGCCCGCCATTCGGGGAATCGGCGTCATCGTGACAGCCAGCGAAATGCGCGGCGTATCAACGCCCGACCGTCTTCGCTGACCGGCGTTCCGTGCGCCATCAGCACCCTTTTTGCCGGCCATGAAAGAACATGGCCGATCGCGGCACGCGCAGCGCGCCGATCAGTAAAGGCGAGACGAAATTTCCGGGGCACCGCCGGTTCCGGACCCGTCATCAGGTCCCATCTGGCGACCAGCGCGCGCCAGCCGGAGAAGCGGCTCGCGGAAAGCTGTTGCAGGAGATCCGTAAAAAGCACCGTGCCGCTCGGAACATGGAAGAACACCACCTCGGTGGTGATGACATTCCCCCGCATCACGACCTGGTCGATCTCCCCGGCCCAATTCTGCATCGGCCCGTCGGCAAGGTCATGGTCGAAGGCGAGGTCCCGGCGCTTCTCCCACAGCCCGGGCGGAGCATGGAGGCGGGCCTCGGGAAAAGCGCGTTTCCAGTCAGCGAGGAACAGGTGGTGCAGTGAATTGGGCGCGATCAGGTGGCTGACCGTCCCGAGCGACTCGACGGCGGCGCGGAGACCCTCGGTCAGCGCTGTCGGCGACCAGATGAAAAGATCCCCGCCAGCCAGTCGAATGACCGCCATGCCACCGCTACCGGGTCGATGGCTACTCCGGACAAGGCGCGATCGATCCGATCCGACTGCCCCGCGCCGGTTTGCACACTGCCTTCGTTGAAGGTAACGGAACTTTGCGTTAGCGTTACCATAGACTTGAATCAGGAGAGGCGAGTGCAGCGTGAACCCGTAAGGGCCTTCCGGTCGCGAGACTGGTTCGCCGATCCGGAACGGTCGGACATGACGGCGCTCTATCTTGAGCGTTTCATGAATTACGGCATCACCGCGGCCGAGCTGCGCAGCGGTCGCCCAATCATCGGCATCGCGCAGACCGGCAGCGATCTTTCCCCGTGCAACCGGATCCATGTCGACCTCGCGCGGCGCACGCGCGAGGGCATTCGCGACGCGGGCGGAATCCCGATGGAATTCCCGACTCACCCGATCTTCGAGAATTGCCGCCGCCCGACCGCGGCGCTCGACCGCAACCTCGCCTATCTTGGCCTGGTCGAGATCCTCTATGGCTATCCGATCGACGCGGTGGTCATCACCACCGGCTGCGACAAGACGACGCCGTCCGGCATCATGGCGGCGTCGACCGTCGACATCCCGGCCATCGTGCTGTCGGGCGGACCGATGCTCGACGGCTGGCATGAGGGCGAGCTGGTCGGGTCCGGCACCGTGATCTGGCGGTCGCGCCGCAAGCTTGCCGCGGGCGAGATCGACGAGGAGGAATTCCTCCGCCGCGCGACCGACAGTGCCCCCTCGGCGGGCCATTGCAACACCATGGGCACCGCTTCGACCATGAATGCGGTGGCCGAAGCGCTTGGCCTGTCGCTGCCCGGGTGCGCCGCCATTCCGGCGCCGTACCGCGAGCGTGGGCAGATCGCGTACGAGACCGGCCGCCGCATCGTCGACATGGCCTATGAAGACCTGCGCCCGTCGAAGATCCTGACGCGCGCGGCGTTCCTCAACGCGATCCGCACCATCACGGTGATCGGCGGTTCCTCGAACGCGCAGCCGCATCTGATGGCGATGGCGCGGCATGCCGGGGTCGAGCTGTACCCGTCCGACTGGACCGAGCATGGCTATGACCTGCCGCTGCTCGCCGACGTCCAGCCGGCCGGCCGTTTCCTCGGCGAACGCTTCCACCGCGCGGGCGGCGTGCCGGCGATCCTGTGCGAGCTTGCCGAGGGCGGCGTGCTCGACAGAGACTGCCTGACCGTGACCGGGCGCAGCATCGGCGAGAATATCGCGGGCCGCCAGTCGCGCGACCGCGAGGTGATCCGTCCGTTCGCCGAACCACTGAAGGAGAAGGCAGGCTTCCTCGCCTTTTCCGGCAACCTGTTCGACTTCGCGATCATGAAGACGAGCGTGATCTCCGAGGAATTCCGCGCGCGCTATCTCAGCCACCCCGGCAAGGAAGGCGTGTTCGAGGGCCGGGCGATCGTGTTCGACGGGTCGGACGATTATCATCATCGCATCAACGACCCAGCGCTCGATATCGACGAGAAGTGCATCCTGGTGATCCGTGGCGCCGGGCCGATCGGCTGGCCGGGCTCCGCCGAGGTGGTCAACATGCAGCCGCCGGACGCGCTGATCCAGCGCGGCATCGCCTGGCTGCCGACACTCGGCGACGGGCGCCAGTCGGGCACGTCGGACAGCCCCTCGATCCTCAATGCCTCGCCCGAAAGCGCGGTCGGCGGCGGGCTCGCGTGGCTGCACACCGGCGATGTCATCCGGATCGACCTGAACACCGGCCGCTGCGACGTGCTGGTCGACGAGAACGAGATCGCACGGCGCAAGGGAGGTCCCGCCCCGGCCTTTCCGTCGAGCAACACGCCGTGGGAAGAGCTGTACCGCGAGAAGACCGGACAGCTGGAGGACGGCGCCGTGCTGGAGATGGCAGTCAAATATCGCGGCATTGCCACGAAGACGCCAAGGCATAACCATTGATGCGCGGCGGGGCATTCGCCACGGCAGCGCTCGCGCTGCTGCTCACGGCGGCCGCCCCGGCGGCACCGGTCGCGCGCTTCGCCTGGTTCGACTATCGCGGCGAAGATCCGGTCGACCGCGCGGCAAAGGCGGGGCCGGGCGACTATCGCAACCCGATCCTGCAGGGCTTTTATCCCGATCCCTCGATCGAGCGGGTCGGGAGCGATTATTACCTCGTCAATTCCACCTTCAGCTATTTCCCCGGCCTGCCAATCTTCCACAGCCGCGATCTCGTTTCCTGGACCCAGATCGGCAATGCGATCGACCGGCCGAGCCAGTTCAATTTCAAGCAGATCGGCCTCTCGCGCGGCATCTTCGCGCCCGACATCAGCCACCATGCCGGAACCTTCTACCTTGCCGGCACCTGCGTCGATTGCGGCGGCAATTTCGTGATGACCGCGAAGGATCCTGCCGGCCCCTGGTCCGACCCACACTGGAACGAAATCGACGGCATCGACCCGTCGATCTTCTTCGATGCCGACGGCTCCGCCTGGATCCTCAACAACGGCCCGCCGATCGGCAAGCCGGAATATGACGGCCATCGCGCGATCTGGATCCAGCGCTTCGACCCGAAGACGGTGAAGCCGTTCGGCGAACGGACGCTGCTGGTAAATGGCGGCGTGCATTTCGCGGACAAGCCGATCTGGGCGGAGGGACCCCATATCTTCACCCGCGACGGCTGGTATTATCTGATGACCGCCGAGGGCGGCACTGCCGAGAACCATAGCGAGGTGATCTATCGCAGCCGATCGGTGACGGGTCCCTATATGCCCGGCCCGAACAACCCGATCCTGACCCAGCGCGGGCTCAATCCCGGGCGGCCCTTTCCGATCACCTCCGCGGGCCATGCCGATTTCGTCACGACCCCCGGGGGCGACTGGTGGACGATCTTCCTCGCGACGCGGCCTTACAAGGACGATTTCTATAATATCGGCCGCGAGACCTTCCTCCTGCCAGTCCGCTGGAAGGATGGCTGGCCTGAGGTGACGGCTCCGGATGCAACCATATCCTATGCCCTTACCCGGCCCGCTTTGCCACGCGGGAAGGCCGCCGCCGTGCCGAACAGTGGCGCCTTCCATGTCCGCGACGACTTCACCGGGCCGAAGCTGGCACCTTACTGGATGCAGATCCGGGCGACCGAGACGGGCTGGCGCAACCTGTCCGGCGGCGCGCTGGCGATCGATGCGCGGCCGGTGGCGATCGGCGGTGCCGGACAAGCCGCTTTCCTCGGGCGGCGGCTGCAACATCACTGGGCGACGGCGGAGACCGCCATGGACTTCGCTCCAAGGCGCGCGGGTGATCGGGCGGGTATCGCGGTGGTGCAGGACACGGCCTATTTCTACACGCTTACTCTTGCCCGAACCGGCGCTGGGACTGTGATCGCGCTGGAGAAACGCAGCGGCCCGAAGGACCCCGTCGATGGCGTGACGGTTGCCTCGGCACCCTATACCGGTGCGACCGTTCGATTGCGCATCGTGCTCCGCGGCGAAGTGTGCGACTTCCTTTATGCGCGTGCCGACGGGAGCTGGCAGGTGCTCGCGAAAGATCAGGATGCGACGATCCTGAGCACCAGGACCGCGGGCGGCTTCATCGGTGCGATGGTCGGGCCGTTCGCCCGGGCGGGCGAGTAGCGGCAACGCGCCAAGTAATGGGGTTGGACGTCGCGGCAATGCGCTGAGTATTCGCCGAATTTCGCGACCCACCTGCGAGAGGGGCCGGAAGCGAGCCCTACTTTGGGCCTGCGCGGGATGTCGAGTAACGGGCAATGGAGATGTTGGAACACCAAGAAACGCTGCGCGAACTGATGCGGCACGAGGATTACGCATCGACTTGCCGAATTTCGCGACCCCTATCAGTTCTTGTATCGGCTGTACTGACGAATAGTCATAACGGGAAATCTGTATCGGCACGCCCGGCCTCTCGGTTTTCTCCGGCTGGCCGCCGGACCGAGCATCATGGAAGTCGGTTCACCTGACTTGAATCGGTTGCCCGGACCACCCTGCCGCGCGTAGCCCGCTCCCGCGGAACAGCGGATACCGGAACACGTCCGGCACGACGGCATTGATTCATGCCCCTTCAGCCGCGCCGGATGAGACTCGCGAAATGCTGCGTGCTTGGCTTCAGCTTGCGCGCGAACGTGTCGCGATCGACGGCGACCATGCCGAAATGCTGTCCATAGCCTTGAGTCCATTCGAAATTGTCGAGCAGCGACCAATAGATATAGCTCTTCACGTCGATGCCCTCGTCGAGGCAGCGCCTGATCTCGGCGATGCTCGCGTCGAGCCAGGCGACGCGGCGACTATCGTCATCAGTGGCGATGCCGCTTTCCGTGACGAAGATCGGCTTCTTCGTCTTGCGCGCGGCGAGGCGGATGACGTGGCCGAGCGCCTGCGGATAATATTCGTAACCCGCCGCGGTCATCTCAGCTCCCGGCGGTGGCGGCACCATGCCCTTCGCGTCGAGCCGGACCCGGGTATAGGCCTGCACGCCGACGAAATCGCTGGCGTTCACCACATCCCACCAGTCACCATAGACCATCGCCTCGATACGCGGGGCGAGGCTGTTCTCGCCGACCGGCTCGATCGCCTGAGTCGACAGAGTGACGCCGACGGGGAAATCTCCGGGGCCTGCCTTGATCGCCTGATAGGCCTTGGCATGGGCCTGAAGCAGATGAGCGTCGATGCGGTCGGGGTCAGCGAAAAGGATCGAGGAGAAACCCGGAGAATTGGTCGCGCGGGCGGCCGCGGCAATCATCGCGGTCCGCTTCGCGCGATAGTCGGGCGTGGCGCCCATGCGCAGCAATTTGGCGAGCAGGTGGATGTTCGCCTCGTTGAACGGCGACGCCATGCCGATCTGGTCGCCCAGCGCGCGCGTCGCGCGCTCGCAGAAGCGGGCGAACAGGTCGGCGCTGTCGGGCGCTTCCCAGCCGCCACGTTTGGCGAACCACAGCGGAACGGTGAAATGATTATAGGTGACGATCGGCAGCAGGCCGTGGGCGCGACACGAGGCAAGGACCTTCGCATAACGGTCCAGCTCGGCCTGGGAGAAGCGGCCGGGCTCGGGCTCGATCCGCGCCCATTCGATGCCGAAGCGATAGCAGGTCAGTCCGATCGACCGGGCGATCGCGAAATCCTGGTCGTAGCGATGATAGCTGTCACAGGCGTCGCCCGACGGATCCTTGTAGACCGTCTCGGGCAGGTTCTCGAGCAGCCAGCTATCGGAATTGAGATCGTTGCCCTCGCTCTGGTGCGCCGAAATCGCCGCGCCCCAGAGGAAACCCCTGGGCATCGCGCCGCGTGCCGCCGCCCGGGTCGGCGAGGCAACGACCGCCGCGGCCGCCGCCAGTCCCGCTAGCACGTCCCGCCTCGTCGTCATCCCGATCCCTTCCCGGCTGCCGAATTCTGGCAGATCGCGTGAAACCCCGCCGCCATGAACCTTGCCATATGCCGCTTGATCGATTCAAAATCGTTGGACGAGCATAGCCCGTGCGACAGATCGTCAAGCCGGCCGGTGCGCGCCATGTTGTGCGTCATCGCGCCGGAGACGAAGTGATAACCCCAGAAGATCGTTTCCTCGTCAGAGTCCGGCATCGCTTTCCTGAGCAGGTCGATCAGCGCCAGGACCACGGGATTGAAATATTTGCTCATCTTGCCCGCGCCCCAGCCGGTCGCGCTATTGGCCTGCGCGGCGATCTTGCCGAAAGCGACCCATTGCTCCTCATCGTCGATCTGGACGTTCAGGTCGGCGTCGATCCAGGCGTGCAGCGCGCCCTCGACCGTGACGTTGTCGCCCACCTGCTCGGCATAACGCCGCATCGCCTCGAGCCGGTTGCGCGCGGAGATCGGCGCCTTGCGCGCCCAGACCGCCTCGTAGATGCTTTCCTTCCCGTTGAAATGATAGTGGATCAGCGTCGAGCTGACCCCGACGCGCGCGGCGACATCCTTCAGCGTGACGCCGTGATAGCCAAACTCCGCGAACAATTGCTCCGCGGCGTCGAGGATGCGCTCCATCGACGCCTCGCGCACGCGTGCCTTGTGGTTTCGCGCGCGAGGCGCCGGGTCGCCGTCCGGTGCGGCTTGATCGATGCTGCTCATCGGGCCTCTGGTTGCCGAGGGGCGGCAGGCGCGTCAACGCCCTCTCCCGTCCGTGCCGGAAAGGCCGAGAAGCCGATATCATACCGCCAGCCGCGCCCCTGCCGCCGCCGGCGGGCGACCAGCGCATCGGCCCAGGCGAAAGCCGCGGACTGGAGATGACGTCCGGCGGACGGGCGCTCGTCAATGTCGAGATAGGCGGGCTGTGGCGCGGTGTAGCGGGGCCAGGGCGTTTCGCCCGCTGCCGTCGGGGCGCCGGAGCGAACGAAGGAGACCCAATAGCGCATCATGGCGTCCGAAAGCCGCGTTTCAGCCTCGGTGAGCGGCGGGCGTGGCCAGTTCGCGCCGAGCGTCGCCGAAGGACCGACCTGGCCGAAGATATAGGGCAGTTCGCTGGCATGGAAGGCCGCGAGGTCGCGGGCGCGTTGCGCTGGCGTGCTGTGCCGAAAGAAATAGAGATAGGCCGGCTGCCCCGCCGCCGCCTGTTGCCGCACCAGATATTGGGCGGCCCAGCCGTACAAGCCGTCGCGGATCGACGCCATCACATCGGCCCTGGGATCAGCACCCGGATAGACGGCGAGATACGCGGCAGCTTCGGCGCCGAAGCGCCGCCGCACATCGGCCAGATAGGCCTGCTGGCTATCGGGTGCCCTGGGCATCAGGAAAGGCAGCGAGCGGATCTCGCCTTCGTTGAACCCCGCGAGCACCGGAACCTTGGCCTGTTCGCCGCGCGCGAAGGTTTCGGCGAGCTGGCGCCTGAGCAGGATTCCGTCGATCACCGGCTCGGGTTGCCAGCCAGTCGCGAGGCCTGCCCTGAACAGCGCTGCAGGATCAGCCGCGCGGAGGGCGGCGGCATCCGACACGCCGGCGGCCCTGGCCAGCGCCGTGCCCGCCGCCTCCGCGGACGGCAGGCCGCGTGTTTCCTCATGAAGCGCGCGATAGGAGGGCATGTAGCCGCTCTGCACGATCGCCCGGGCGAACAGACCCCGCGCCTGCGGGCTGGCCAGCAGGGCGATAGTGCTGAGGCCGCCGGCCGATTCACCCGCAATCGTGACCCGGCGGGGGTCGCCCCCGAAGGCCGCGATGTTGTCACGCACCCAGCGCAGCGCCTCGATCTGGTCGAGCAAGCCATAATTGCCGGAGCGATGCCGCGGCGATTCAGCGCTCAGCACCGGGTGTGCCAGATAGCCGAGCAGGCCGAGCCGATAATTGATCGAAACCAGGACGATGCCCTGCCGGGCCAGCTTGACGCCGTCATACAAAGGCTCGGAGCTGCTTCCTCCGACCAGCGCGCCGCCATGGATCCAGACCATGACCGGCAGTTTCCGCGCGCCGGCCGGCGCCCAGACATTGAGGGTCAGGCAGTCCTCGCTGACCCTCGCCATGCCACCCGAATACAGACCGGCCGGCGATTGCGGCGGCTGCAGGCAGGCAGGACCGAACGCCCGCGCATCGCGCGTGCCCTTCCAGCCTGGCGCGGGAACGGGCGGGTGCCAGCGCAACGCCTCCGTCGGTGGCTTGGCATAGGGGATGCCCTTGAAGGAGACGACCTGTGCACCCGGATCGGCGGCACCCTGCAGCAGGCCCTGGCGAATATGGACATGCGGTTGGCTCGGCGCGCCGGCTGCCGACGTGGCGGCAGGACACAGCCAGGCGACCGCGAGCCACAAAGGTCCCGACGCTTTCACGCTCACCACAGATTATAGCCGATCCGTACGCCAAAGGTGCGTGGCCGCACGATCGCGTAGCGGCTGTACACGAACGCTTCGGGATGGATGTAGGTCGTCGCGCGGCTGTTGGCGATATTCTCCATGTAGAAGGTCACGGACAGATCGCGGATCGTGATGCCGGTCTGCAGGTTGAGATACGTATAGGCATCGGTGTTGTCGTAGAGCGGACTGCGAACCCCGGGCTTGCCCGGCGTGTTGGGAAAGCCGTTGGGGAACGACCCGACATGCTGAACCTGGAAGCTGGTGAAGCCCCTGGCCCCGCTGCCCATGTCATAATTATAGGTGCCAAAGAGCGAGCCCTGCACGTGGGGCGAGGCGAGACGCGCATTGTTCACCGCGCCCGAGATTGCCGCTTCCTGCGCAGAAAGCTCTGTCACCTTGGCCTGGTTGAGCGAACCGTTGAGCCCGAACAGCAGACCGGTGACGGGCGCGAAAGTGATCTCCGCCTCGATCCCCTTGCTTGATGCCCGCCCGACATTGGTGGCGAACTGGACTGAATCCGACTGGCGGTTGGCCTGAACCTGAATGTTGCGCCAGTCGATATAATAAGCGGCGAGGTTCGCCGTCAGCTTCCCGCCGAGCCAGCGCCCCTTCAGACCAAGTTCGTAATTGGTGAGGTTGTCCGATCCAGCCCCGGCGGGAATGACGAGATCGGTCGGATCGACGGTGCTGACGCTGCCGGCGCGGCCATTATAGACGGGCGTGCGGTAGCCGGTGGAAACGGTCGCATAGGTCGTCAGGTTGCGAGACGGCTTGAAGCTGAGACTCGCTTTCCATGACGCCTTGCTGGCGGAAGGATAGCGGGTGGTCGCCGCCGCGTTCGGCACCAGCGCGAGCGGCCCGGGAATGCCGAACAGCGCGTAGGTGAAATAGGCGGTGTTGAAGCCGGGCTTGGTATCGACCGTGCCGCCATATTTGCCGTAGCGGACGCCGCCTGTCGCAATGAGCTTGTCGGTGAAATGGTAGCTGAGCTCACCGAAGCCGGCGAGTTCATAGGTGCGCGAGACGCTGCCGAATTGGCTGAAGGTCGTGCCCGGCAGCCCGGTGATGCGGCGCGCCGCGAGGAAGGCAGCGTTCGACAGGTTCTCCCCGTCGAGATCGAGGTTGCGGTGCAGGTAGAAGCCGCCGACGACCCAGTCGAACCGCCCGCCCGCGTCGGAGGCGATCCGCGTTTCCTGGACGAAGGTCTTCTGCCGATACCTGTCGTCGAGATAGAAGGGGATGGCCTGCGCGATGGGCACGCCCGTCGCGAAGGTACCGGCGAGATCGACCGCGAAATCGCCATCCGCGATCGAATAGGTCGACGAGCTGGTCAGGTGCGCGCCGTCGAACTGATAGTCGATCGTCCCGTTATAGACCTGAGTCTTCGAGGTGTAGCGATCGGGGATCGAGCTGTAGCGCTTGCGGTCGCCGAGCGACGGAGAGGTGAGCGCCGAATCCTGCGGCTCGCTATTCTCATAGGAACCGAGCAGCTTGACGCTCAGCCGGTCGGTCGGCTTCCACAACAGGGTCGCCCGGCCACCCCAGTCCTTCAGCGTGTTGGCATTCTTCACGCCCGTCCCGAGATTGTCGACATATCCTTCTTCGTTCCGGTAATAGCCGACCACGCGCAGCCCAAGCGTGTCATTGACCAGCGGAACATTGACCATGCCGTTATAGCGCTGGCGGATGCCGCCGCCGTCGGGCGTGAGGCCGATATCGACCAGCGCGGACATATCATATTTCGCGAGGTTGGGGCTCTTGGTCAGGATACGCAGCGCGCCCGACAGCGAGCCAGATCCGAACAGGGTCCCCTGCGGGCCGCGCAGGAACTCGACGCGTTCGATATCGTAGAGGTTGGGATTGAGCGTCACCGTGTTGCCGATGGTGCTGAGCGGCAGCTCGTCGAGATAGATGGTGGTGGTGGTCTGCAATCCGGCACCCCAGCCATTGGTGGAGATGCCGCGGGCAGTGAGCCGGGCGTTGTTGTCGCTTGCCTGGTTAAGCACCACGCCCGGTGTTTCGCGGGCGATGCCCTCGAAGCCGACAATGCCTTTCTGGGTCAGCTCGGCCTGGGAGAAGGCGGTGACGCTGAGCGGAACGTCCTGCAGGCGTTCGTTGCGGCGG
This sequence comes from Sphingomonas sp. QA11, assembly GCF_028473665.1. GTDB lineage: Bacteria > Pseudomonadota > Alphaproteobacteria > Sphingomonadales > Sphingomonadaceae > Sphingomonas > Sphingomonas phytovorans. Next base: position 3,808,370 of record NZ_CP098774.1, read on the forward strand.
GTGGCAGTGACGACGATGTCATTGGGATCGGCCACGCCCGGGTTCTGGCTGGTCGAATCGGGCGCGGAACTGGTCTGCGCGGCGGCGGGAGCACCCGCGATGACGAGCGCGAGCAGCGACGACGTGTAGGCAAAGCGGTTCATGTCCCCTCCTTGTCGCCGCCGCGTCTTGGTGACGCTGGTCTGCGAACGATCGGGAACATGACATCCTTCCCCGCAGAGTCAATACTGACTGCTACGTCAGTCAGTATTGACTCTGCGGGGCGTCAATGCCGGGTTGAAAATCCTCCTGAGCGATCCAGTCTTGCAATTGCTAATTAATCTCATTAGCGGCGCACTCCTTAGGGAGGCAAACATCAACTCCATCGTCGCGAACGGGCTTCGCTCGCGTCGTCCCCGGATCTTGCGGGTCGGCTTCGCGGCGCCGGGCCAGGGCGATTGCGGGCGCATCCGATGCGGCGGGGAAGATGGGAGCGCCACAAATGACACAACAGGGGGACAATGATGCGCCGTTCATTTCGCTTGCTGCTGGCCGGCTCGGCCTGGGTACTCACGCCGGCGCTGCTCCACGCTCAGCAGGCGCCGCAACAGGACATTGCGCCTGAAGGAGAAGGCAATGATGAGATCGTCGTGACCGGCTATGGCCGGAGCAACCAGCCCACCACCGCCACCGGGCTTCGCCTCACGCCGATCGAGACGCCGCAGACCATCAGCGTCATCACGCGGCAGCAGATCGACGATCAGGCGCTGATATCGATCAACGACGCGCTCGATTTTGCCGTGGGCATTTCCAAGAAGGACATCGATCGCGGCCGCAGCGCGATTTCCGCGCGTGGTTTCGAGGTGCAGAATTTCCAGCTCGACGGCGCGCCGTTCGTCAACGGCAATGTCGGCTTCGGCGAGACGAGCACGGCGATATACGACCGAGTCGACCTGGTCCGCGGTGCCGCGGGCCTGATGCAGGGGGCCGGAGACCCGTCAGCCGTCGTCAACCTGATCCGCAAACATGCGGACGCCACCAGATTCTCCGGCCAGGTCAGCCTGGAAGCAGCGTCATGGAACCGCGTAGCCGGGACCGTGGATGTCCAGTCGCCGCTCAATGCCGACGGCACCGTGCGCGCCCGCGCCGTCGTCCAGGCATCTCGGCAGGACAGTTTCGTCGATCGCGAGGAAAAGAAGGGCCTGGTCCTCTACGCCGTGGTGGATGCCGATCTGGGCGAGCGCACGAAGCTGTCCGTCGGCGCCAGCTACCAGCGCGACGACCGCAACGGGGTGATGTGGGCGCAGCTGCCCTATTGGTACACCGACGGCACGCGGACCCGCTGGCCGCGATCGAAGACGACCGGCACCGACTGGAATTTCTGGGACACCACGGAGATTTCGGCCTTCGCCACCCTCACCCACGACCTGGGCGGGAAATGGAGCATCCGGGGGGATCTCGGCTATCACAAGGGACTGGAGAATTCGCGGCTATTGTGGCTCGACGGCGTACCCGACAGGGTGACCGGCCGCGGCGTGGCCACCTCCGGCTATTGGTTCAATGCGAATCCCGAACAATGGCACGGCAGCATCCAGGCCAATGGCCCCTTCTCGCTGCTGGGCCGCGAGCATGACCTCGCGATCGGCGCGATGGTGAGCCATCTCAACGATGGCTGGACCAATCGCGATCCGGTCTCGATCGATCCGATCAACGATTTCAACCGGTGGGACGGCGAGCTCGCCCAACCCGAATGGGGCCCCCGCTATCTGTCAAGCAGGGGCAATACCACCCAGATGGCGCTCTATGCCTCGACGCGGATCAACCTGCTCGACCGGCTGAAGCTGATCGGCGGCGGACGGCTGAGCTATTTCAGGCGCAACGAGGACGCGGCTGGCGCAACCCCGGCCTACAAGCTGACCTACAAGGGCACGATCACGCCCTATGCCGGGCTGGTGTTCGACATCCTGCCCAACCTGTCCGCCTATGCGAGCTACACCAATATCTTCAAGCCGCAGGGCAATGTCCGTGACCGCACCGGGCGCCTGCTCGATGCGCTGGAAGGCAAGAGCTACGAGGCCGGGCTGAAGGCATTGCTGCTAGACGGCAAGCTCCTGGCGACGGCGGCGGTGTATCGCATCGAACAGGATAATCTTGCCGTGCCCGATCCCGGGCAGTTCGTGCCGGGCACATCCAACCCGGCCTATGTCGGCGCGAAAGGAACCGTCTCCAAGGGCTATGAACTGGAAGTCGTCGGCAAGGTCACCCGGCAATGGGACCTCAGCCTCGGCTGGAGCCACTATAGCGCGAAGGATGCCGACGGCGCCAATGTGCTAAGCCACCAGCCGCGCGAGGCGTTCAACCTCGCCACCAAATATGCCTTTGCCGGCGCGCTCGACGGGCTGAGCGTCGGCGGCGCGGTGAAGTGGGAAGGCCGGCCGCCAGTCACGGCGCAGAATCCCGGCACCGGGATCGTCGAGCCGATCGGCCAGCCCGCCTATGCCATCGTCAACATCATGACTCGCTACGCCCTGAGCAAGCAGGTGTCGCTTCAGCTCAATATCGACAATCTTTTCGACAAGACCTTTTTCAGCGGCAACAGCTGGTTCCCCGGCTTCGTCTATGGAGAACCGAGAAATGCGCGGGTGACGCTGAAATACGGCTTCTGACGCTGCGCCGGGCACCCGGCGCCACATCCGAACCACGCCGTTCGCGCCGGATAGCGATGTCGATACGGGTGCGCCCGTTCGATCGCTACCCGGCACGAACGGATGGGGCGCGGATCAAACGCTCCGGGAGCGGACCACCCTCCCCGCGCTGAAGAGACAGAGAAGCGGTGCCAGGGCAAAAATGCCGAACAGCCAGCGCGCGGCATGCGAGGCGCCGACCACGCCGCCGGGATCGACCAGGCCCCCGGCGTTGACGACCAGCCCGGCAAGCGCGGCGCCCATCGCGGTCGCGAACAGCTGAATCGTCGTGATCGACGCGCCGGCCAGTTCCTGTTCGTGAGGAGGCGCCGCTTTCAGAATGGCGGTCAGCAGATGAGGCCAGGCAAGTCCGACGCCGAAGCCGATCACGACCAACAGGGGACAGAGTGGCGCCAGATCCCGCCAGGTGCCCGCGCTCGCGTTCGGCATCAGCACGCACAGCATCACCATGCCGACCAGTTGCAGCGCCGGCCCGAGCAGGATCGACCTTCGGGCACCGCGATCAGTCGCGCCGGAGCCGAAGACCGAGCCCAAGGTCCAGCCCGCCGCCATCAGCGCCGCGAGATACCCGGCCAGCAGCGGCGACTGGTGATGAAGCACCTGCAGGAAGAGGGGCACAAAGACCTCGCTGCTCGTCACCGTGACGGCCAGCAGGGAGATCGTCAGGTAAAGCGCGGCAATGGACGAACCGGGGTTCAACGTCTCCGATGGGAAGAGCTTTCGCCGTGAGCGGCGTTCAGCGCGCACCAGCAGGGCCACCAGGCAAAAGGCCGCGACGACGCCGACAAGGTTCTGAACCGGATTCGAGGAGGTGCTTCCCACTGAAATGGCGAGAACGGCCATGACGAGCAGCGACAATTGAATGGCGGGCACCTCCACTGGTTCGGAAGGCTTGCCATCCCTTCCCGGCAGCACCGTCATCGCCAGGATCACGAACAGCATCGATACCGGCACCAGCACCCAGAAAGCGGCCCGCCACGCGTCCATCTCGGCGAAAACGCCACCGATGGCCGGGCCGATGAGGGTCGCGATGCCCCACATGCCGGACACGAGCGCCATGCCACGGGGCCACAGGGTTTCGACAAAGGCGATCCGGATCATGGCATAGGCCAGCGCGAACAGGAGACCACCGCCGCACCCCTGGATCAGCCGGCCGACCAACATGACCGGCATCGACGGCGCCACCGCGCAGCCCACGGCGCCCAGCGCGAAGATCGTCGCGGCCACGGCATAGGCTCCTCTCGGTCCCGCCAATCGAAGCAGCTTTGCTGAAAACGCCGACCCGATGATCGACGCGACCACGAAGATCGTGGTGTTCCACGCGTAGAGATCGAGTCCTCCGATGCTCCGGACCACCGAAGGGAGGATGGTCGTCGCGAGATAGACATTGATCGCGTGGAGCGCGACGCCGCCGGCCAGGACAAGCGAGCGCACCCCGTTTGTGCCGGACAATAATGCCGCCCATTCGCCCGTCGCGGGTCGGGCAGGTGTGTCCGGACCGGAGTCCCCGGATACGACCGGCGAATCGAAAGTGTCAGTCTGGTCTTTCACGTCAGCTCCATTCTCAGGCCCCTGCAGTAGCGCGATTCGTGCCCTTGCAGTGACAGGCTGACGCCTCCCATAGAACCTCATCCATAGATGAGGTCAAGGACGATGCTGCCATGCCGGTCAACGTAACGATTCCCCTCTCCGTCGGGGATGTCGCGCGCCGGTGCGGCGTGACGATAGCGACGGTCCATTTCTACGAAACGAAGGGGCTGATCCACGGATGGCGGAGCGGCGGCAACCAGCGTCGCTATGCCCGTGACGTCCTGCGTCGCGTCGCGATCATCAGGATCGCGCAACGGGCCGGGATCACCCTCCAGGCCATCAAGGCCGGGCTTGACGCGCTTCCCTCCGATCGGATGCTGACCGCGCGCGATTGGGCACGGCTGTCGACACGCTGGCGGGACATGCTCACTGAACGGATCGGGAGCCTCGTCCAGTTGCGTGACCAGCTCGACGGCTGCATCGGCTGCGGCTGTCTTTCAATGGCTGACTGCCCGTTGCGGAATCCCGATGACCGGCTGCACGCGTCGGGAAGCGGCGCCGTCCTGCTCGAAGCAGCAAAGGACTGACGCGCGGGACCTTCTTGACCCGCAGGCATTGAACGGGCCGACCTGATCGGAACTGCGAGCCGGTGCTATAGGCTCCGGGCTTCAATGATGCTCGACCGCGATCCGAATCGTCAGCGCCAGCGAGCCACCCGGCGGCAGCAGATCGAACACCGCATCCGGCCGGTTGAACGCATCGGGCAGATGGCTGACCGGCTCAAGGCAGCAGAAGCTCTCGCCTTCCGGATGGAAGAGATGAAGGTCGCGCGCGCCCTCGCCGGTCAGGCGGACGATGCGGTCGCCCCGGTCGAGCGTGGCGAGACCGTCCCATCCTTCGTAGCTGTGGTCGATGAACCCGGCGTCGGAGATCGAGGCGCCAGACGCCCAGTCGCCGAAATAGCCGGCGGCGGCCGCCTCTTTCGGGATCTGGTCGTCGTCGGTCAGCCACACCCGCGCCGCGTTAAGGCTCAGCCGGGTCCCGGCGTGAATGGCGAAATAGGGATGGAGGCCAATGCCGGCGGGCATCGGCTCGCGGGCGGCGTTGGCGAGGGTCAGCGTCACGCGCAGCCCGTCCTCGCCGAGTTCGAACGACTGCTCGGCGCGATAACGCCATGGCCAGCCGCCGCCACCGTCATGAACATGGGCGAGCCGCGCCCGGTCCGCGCCCGCTTCCACCACGTCCCAGGCGCGTTGCCAGCCGAAGCCGTGCAGCGTGTTGGGATGATCCCCGAAATTGAGCGGGAGCGCGACCTGGCGCCCGCCGAAGCTGAACCGCCCGCCCGCGATGCGATTGGCATAGGGGACGAGCGGGAAGCAGGCGCTTTGTAGCGGATCGGTGGCGCCGTCAGCCGTGGGACGCAGAATGTCGATACCCTTGTGGCGCAGCGCGCCGATCGCGCCTCCGAGCGCGGGGAGGATAGTCAGCGCCCACCCCGCGCCCGAAAGCTCGATCATGTCAGCCTTCCATGTCCTCGAGCTCGCGCCCGCGCGTCTCGTTCACCAGTGCCTTGACGAAGAAGAAGGAGACGAACGCGCTCGCGGCGTAAAAGCCATAGGTGACCGGCAGGCCGATATTCGCCGCCATCCAGGGGAAACTGACGCTGATCAGGAAGTTCGCGCCCCATTGCGCGAGGCCCGATACGGCGAGGCCCGAGCCGCGGATCTGGTTCGGGAACATCTCGCCGAGCATGACCCACATGATCGGGCCCCAGCTGAGGTTGAACAGGGCCGAATACGCGAGCGCGCTGGCGAGGGCGATCTTGCCGATCATCGGCGACATTTCCGGTCCGTGCGCGCCCACCGTCGCGGTCGAGAAGGCATAGGCCATCAGGGCGAGCGTCACGGCCATGCCGACCGAGCCGATCAGCAGCAACGGCTTGCGGCCGATCTTGTCGACGGTGAAGATCGTCACCAGGCAGGCAGCGATCGAGACCAGCCCCGAGATGATGTTGATGATCAACGAGTCATTCTCGCTGAAGCCGACCTGCTGCCACAGCACCGACCCGTAATAGAAGACGATGTTGATGCCGACGAACTGCTGGAACACGGCGAGACCGATGCCGGCCCAGACGATCGGGCGGACCTTGCCGTTCGCGTCGAGCAGGTCGGCGAATTTGGGCCGGTGATGATCCGCGGCGAGGCTCGCGCGAATCTCGGCGACCTTTGCGCGAGCGGCGTCGGCGCCGAACAGCTTGGTCAGCACCACTTCGGCTTCGGCATCGCGACCCTTCATCGCCAGATAGCGCGGGCTTTCCGGAATGAGCAGCAAGGTCAGGAGATAGATCACCGCGGGGATCACCTGCAGCCAGAACATCCAGCGCCATGCCGGATAGTCGAACCACAGATTCTGGGTCGATCCGCCCGCGCTGTGCGCGAGCGCATAATTGGCGAAGAAGGCGCCGGTCAGGCCGGTGATGATCATCACCTGCTGGACGCTCGACAGCCGGCCGCGGATGTTCGCCGGCACGACCTCGCTGATATAGACAGGCGCGAGCACGCTGGCCGCGCCGACGCCGAGGCCGCCGATGATCCGGGCGAGGATGAACACGACCGAGGAGTCAGCGGCCCCGGCACCGAGCGCGCTGAAGACGAACAGGACTGCCGCGATCATCATCACCGAGCGACGGCCGATGACATCCGCGAGGCGACCCGCGATGAAGGCGCCGGCGGCACACCCCAGCAGGATCGCCCCGACATTGAGGCCAGTGCCGAGCTTCGACAGGTCGAAAGCCTTTTCGAGGCCAGCCTGCGTGCCGTTGATCACGCCGCTGTCGTAGCCGAACATGAATCCGCCGATCGTCGCAACCGCGACGATCAGCGCGATAAAGGCCATATTGACCCGCCCCGCGCTTGGTGTTGCCATGGTCTTGTCCCTCTCCGTTCTCGTTCTTGTTGTCGTCTAGCGGGCCGGTATCGCCGCCTCTGTCACGGGCAGCCCCGGCACGTCGACATCGAACGCGAACAGGTCCCCGGCCTCAGGCTGCCCCGCCAGCGCCTCCGCGTCCAGCCCTTTGCGCGCCGTTGTGACAAACGCTGTCATCAGATTGGGTCCGCCGAACGCGATCTTGGTGACGTTGGACACCGGGAGCCTGACCGTTTCGAGCAAAGTTCCGTCCGGCGCGTAGCGGCGCACGCCCCAGCCGAGGAACAGGCCGGTCCAGAGACAGCCCTCGCTGTCGACCACCGGGCCGTCGGGATAACCAGCGCCGTCCTCGATCGTCGCGAACACGCGCATCGCGCCGAGCGTGCCGTCGTCATTGACCTCGACCGCGTGGATGACCCTGCCGAGCGTATCGGTGTGATAGAGCGTCCTGCCGTCGGGCGAGACGGCCGGGCCGTTGGTGATCGACACCGGCGGCAGGCCGGTATCCGCAACCCCGGTCGAATCGAGCGCGTAGAGACGGCCGGTCAGGTCGCCCTCGCTGTCGTCCATCGAGCCGAACAGGATGCGCCCGCGCGCATCGGTGGTGGCGTCGTTCAGCCGGTTTCCGGGCAGATGCGCCTCAGGGGCGACCAGCGCGGTAAAGCCGCCGGTCGCCGGATCGAAGCGCTCGACCCCGCGCTGCAGACCGACGACGAAGCCGCCACCGCGTTCAGGCAGCACCCAGCCGACCTGCGAGGGCGCGCTCCAATGCTTCAGATCGCCGGTCGCCGGGTCGAAGCGGTAGATCAGCTTCTCCTTGATATCGACGAACCACAGCGCGTTCTCGCGCGCGACCCAGACGGGCCCTTCGCCCAGCGTCGCCCCGACGCCGCAGACCCGGCGCGGCGCGGCCGCGACCATCTCAGCGCCAGCCGGCATCGACGAAATAATCATGGCCGGTGCACATCTTCGCGTCGTCCGACGCGAGGAACAGCACCAGGGCGGCGACGTCCGCGGGCTGGATTCGGCCATCGAGGCACTGCGCCGCGACGATCTCCGCCTCGCCTTCCGGCGTGTACCATTTCATCTGCCGCGGCGTCTGGACATTGCCCGGCACGATCGTGTTGACGCGGATGTTGGAGCGGCCGAGATCGCGCGCCAGGCTGCGCGTCAGGCCCTCGATCGCCGCCTTGGCGGTCTGGTAGAGGACGAGCTCGCCGAGCGCGAGATGCCAGCTGATCGACCCGAAATTGAGAATCACGCCCTGCCCGGCCCGCTTCATCGCCGGCACCACCGCTTGCGCCGCGAAGAACTGGTGGCGCAGGTTCACCGCCATCCGTTCGTCCCAATAAGCCGGAGTGACCTCCTCGATCGTGTGCCGGTCGTCATTGGCGGCATTGTTGATGAGGATATCAACGCCGCCGAGCTCCTGCTCCATCGCCGCCATCGACCGCTTGAGCAGGTCGATGTCGGTGATGTCGCAATGGCGGAACACCGGCGCATGGACCGCGTCCGGCGTCAGGCGATCGACCACCGCGCGGCTGGCGTCCTCGACGATATCGATGAACGCGACGCGGGCACCCTGCGCGACGAACGCCTCGACCAGGCCCTCGCCGATGCCGCTGCCGCCGCCGGTCACGATCACGCGTTTGCCGGCCAGGCTGGGATAGAATGCGCCGGTTGCCCCGGCGGCTTTTGCCTGCAGCACGGATTCAGTCTCCAATATGGTAGTGTCGATCATGACGGGGCCAGCAGCCCCCGGCCAGCGAGGTTGCGCATCAGATCCCCGATGCCGAACCGCCAGGGCGGCGCCGCCTTCGACGTCGTCACCCGGTTTACCAGGCGGCCGATGCGCGGCGTCGAGATGCTGACGCGGTCGCCCGTCTTATGGGTGAAGCCGTGCTTGGGCACGTCGCGATCCTGGGTCGGCGCGAACAGCGTGCCGAGGAACAGCACGAAGCCGTCGGGATATTGATGCTCGCTCATCGTGTGCCTGAGCAGCGCCTCGGGATCGCGGCTGATCTGGTTCATCGAGCTGACGCCGGTCAGGCGATAGCCCTCGGGCCCCTCGATCAGCAGCTCGACCTCTGCCTGGCGTACATCGTCAAGCGTGAAGCCCTGGTCGAACAGCCGGACGAACGGGCCGAGCGCACAGGAAGCGTTATTGTCCTTCGCCTTGCCGAGCAGCAATGCCGAGCGCCCCTCGAAATCGCGCAGGTTGACGTCGTTGCCCAGCGTCGCGCCGACCGCGGCGCCGGTCGAATCCGCCAGCATCACGATCTCGGGCTCCGGATTGTTCCAGGTCGAGTCGGAGCGAACGCCGATCTCGCCGCCATGGCCGATGGTCGAGAGCACGGGAGATTTGGTGAAGACCTCGGCATCCGGGCCGATCGCGACCTCGAGATATTGCGACCACATGCCGTCCTCGATCAGCGCGGTCTTCATCGCGGCCGCCTCGGGCGAACCCGGCACGACCGCCCGCAGGCTGCCGCCGATGATGTCCTCGAGCCGGGCGCGCACGTCAGCGGCGGCACCGGCATCGCCCCGGGCGCGCTCCTCGATCACGCGTTCGAGCGCCGAGACGGCGAAGGTCACGCCGGCAGCTTTCACGCATTGCAGGTCGATCGGGCTCAGCAGGCGCAACGCCGACTCCGGACCGGTGCCGAGATCGAGCGAGTCGAGCGCACCAAGCGCCTTGCCGGCGCTCACATCGAACGCCCTGGCCTCGACAAGGGCCGAAACGGTCGGCGCCACCTTCGCCATATCGTGAACCACACCGCCAGCGATCAGGACCGGGCTCGGCCCCTCCGCGCTGGCGATCCGGCCGACAAACAGGCCCTCACGCCAATCCGCTGGCAGCGCATCCGCCACCGCAAAGCCCCTCTCAGACATCCCGCTCCGCTCAACCACATTATTGATAGCGCTACCATCGAGCGCCGCCGGGGCCCTGTCAAGGTCCCGAATAACATCGAATCACGAGAGGGATGTCGAAAAGCTATAGGATGCTCAGCGGTAACGTGGCCCTTCGAACCAGTCAGCGAAATCGCCCCATGCCTTGGACACGCGATCGGGAAAGGCAGCGGGTCGCTTTTCGAGGAACGACCCGACGCCCTCGCGCGCATCGGCGCTGGCACCGCGCAGCCACATGACCCGGCTTTCCAGGCGGTGCGCCTCCATCGGATGAGTCGCGCCGAGCCCGGTCCAGAGCATCCGGCGCATGACCGATATGGAGACCGGCGCGCTCTCCCCGGTCAGCGTGCGGGCAAGGGCGCGGGCGGCGGACAGCAGGTCATCGGGCGCGTGGACGCCACGGACCAGCCCGCCGCGCAATGCCTCCGCCGCATCGAACAGACGGGCCGAGTAGCACCATTCCAGCGCCTGCCCGATGCCGACAAGCCGGGGCAGGAACCAGGTCGAGGTCGCCTCGGGCACGATCCCGCGCCGGGCGAAGACGAAGCCGAAGCGCGCCGTATCGCCGGCGAGGCGGAAATCCATCGGCAGGGTCATGGTCGCACCGACGCCGACCGCCGGGCCATTGATCGCGCCGATCACCGGCTTGCGCGAGTCGAAGATGCGGAGCGACAGGATGCCGCCGCCATCGCGCACCGCCGGATTCGACCAGTCGACGCTGCCATCCTCGTTCACCGGTGAATCGCCATCGGCCCAGCGGCCGCCGCGCTTTTCATAATCGAAGGTCGCGCCGCCTTCCGACAGGTCGGCGCCGGCGCAAAAGGCCCGGCCGCTGCCGGTGACGATCACCGCGCGAACGGCATCGTCGGCGTCGGTCGCGTCGAATGCAGCGAGCAGATCGTAGAGCATCGCCCGGTTGAACGCGTTGAGCTTGTCGGGCCGGTCGAGCGTGATCGTGGCGATGCCGTCCTCGCCGGTCTCCAGCCGGATCGTCTCGAAACGCGGGTCCTGCCGTGCCGTCATCCGCCCGTCCTTGCTGCTACCCGATCGAGACTAGGCCCGCCACGGGGAAGCCCGCAATCGGGTGTAACGGCTTTTTAGCTGGTGCGGGGCCATAGATGCGCGGTTCGACCCCAAGTGGACAGGCCGTCTATTCAATGCATCGCTTCCCGCTCATCGCCCCCAAACCGCCGCGCCTCAGCGAACATCTCGACGCGTTGAAGCGGGTCGAGCAATCGGGCGTGTTCAGCAACAACGGCCCCGAGGTCCGCGCGTTCGAGGCCGAGGCCAACGAGCATCTGTTCGGCGGCCATGGCGCGACCCTCGCCGTCGCGAATGCGACGCTTGGCCTGATCGTGGCGATCCGCGAGGCGGCCGGCGCCGGTGCGCCCGGGCGGTTCGCACTGATGCCGGCGCTGACCTTCGCCGCGACCGCGCAGGCCGCGCTGTGGGCCGGGCTGACGCCGCTGATCTGCGATATCGACCCGGAGGACTGGGGCGCCTGCCCGGCCGCCGAGGAACGGCTCCTGCGTCACTATGGCGACCGGATCGGCGTGATCGTGCCTTATGCGACCTTCGGCAACGCGATCGACCTGGATCGCTATGCCTGGTTGCAACGCCGTCACGGAATCGGCGTGGTGGTTGACGCGGCCGCCTCGCTCGGCACGATCGACGATTGCGGCCTCGGCTTCGGCGCCGATGCGCCGTTCGCCGTGGTCTATTCGATGCACGCCACCAAGACCTTCGCGGTGGCCGAGGGCGGCTTGGTCCATTCAGGCGACGTCAGGCAGGTCGAAGCGCTCCGCGCGATGATCAATTTCGGGTTCGAAAGCGGGCGCAGCGCCACCGTGCCGGGCATCAACGCGAAATTGCCGGAGGTCCTGGCCATCATGGCGAGGGCGAAGCTGACCGAGATAGATTCGATCTGCGACAATCGCGCTGCGATCGAGGATGCCTACAAGGCATCGCTGACGGGCATGACCTTCCAGCGCGTTTCCGGCCGCCGCCGGGCGAGCCAGTTCATGCCGGTGGTGCTGCCCGAGGAGCAGATCGGGCGTCGCGAATCGATCACTGCCGGCCTTGCCAAGGCGGGCATCGGCTGCGGACGCTATTTCAGCCCGCATCTGGGCGAGCAGCCCCTGTTCCGCTCGGTGGCGACGATCGAGCCGACGCCCGTCGCCGATTCGATTTCAGCGCGCCTGCTGTCGTTGCCGGTTACCGATGCGATGACGCCGGCCGATGCGGAGACCATCGCCCAGGTCTTCAACAGCCTGTCAGCACCCCGCGCCCATGCCCGCGCGGCGGCCGCCATGCCGATCGCGTCGATGCTGCTGGTCGGCGGGGGCCCCGCCGGCACCGCGCTGCTCACCGCCGCGACCAAGCAGGGCCTGTTGCCGCAACTGGCGCAATCGGGGCTGGTCGTGGTCGAGCGCGAGAACGCGATCGGCGTCGGCCGGATCGGGCGCTATGCGATCAATTCCGACAGCACCGCCACGACCTTCCTGAGCGCGGTGAAGGACAATGTGCACCCGGAGATCGCGGCGATCGCCAACGGCCCGATCGGCCGCGCGGTGGCGAAGCATGACGGGGCCGACGGCGTGCCACTCGTCGAGGCGGGCCGGCTGGTCCGCGCCACCGGCGACCGGCTCGCGGGCATCGTCACCGCCAATGGCGGATCGGTCCTGACCGGGCACGAGGTGATCGGCACCGCCCGTACGCGCGAGGGCCTGTGGCGGACGGCGCTGCGCCGCCTTTCCGACGGGACGACGGTTGAACGGCTTTCGAGCTCGGTGGTGATCGCGACGGGCGGCCACCAGCCGCTCGACCGCCTCGCCGCGCAACAGGTCGCCGGCGTCTCGCTTGTTTCCGAAGTCGGCGACCGGCTGATCCAGTCGGACGAGGTCCTGGCCGAGGGCGGCATGGACAAGCTCGGCGACCTCCTTTCAGGCAAACGTACCCCGCGCATCGCGGTGATCGGCGGATCGACCAGCGCGCTCGCGACGATCGTGCTGCTGCTCAAGAGCAGGCCGGCGTTGCCGTTCGGCGCGGGCGGGGTCACGCTGCTGCATCGCCGTCCCCTGAGGCCCTTCTACCATTCAGTCGAGGCGGCGCATGCCGAGGGCTTCACCGATTTCGGCCCGGACGACATCTGCCCGGTCAGCGGCTTCGTCTATCGCCTTGCCGGCTTCCGGCTCGAGGCCCGCGAACTGGTGCTGCGCATGCTTCAGGTCGACGGCCGCGCACCCGATCCGCGCGTCGCGATCCACCAGGTCACCGGCGACGACGACGTGGCGGCGCGCGCTCATCTGGCGGAGGCCGACCTGGTGATCGCCGCGCTCGGCTATCGCCCGCGCGCCCTGCCGGTCACCGACGCGAGCGGCGTCCCGATCCCGCTCGCCGCGCAGAGCGGTGCGCCGATGGTCGATCGCCATTGCCGCGTCTGCGACGCGCATGGCGCCCCGATCGCCGGGCTTTACGGCATCGGCCTCGCGGCGGGATTCGTGCCCTGGGGCACGCTGGGCGGCGAGACGAGCTTTCGCGGACAGGCCAACGGCCTGTGGCAGTGGCAGAACGATGTCGGGCTGATGATCGTCAACCAGGTGCTCGACACCGCCGAAAGGGCTGTCGCATGACCAGCCCCGCGATCAGTGTCGTCATGGCAGCCTATAATGGCGCCGGCCTGATCGTGGAGACGCTCGAAACGCTGAAGGCACAAAGCTTCGGGGATTTCGAGGTGATCATCGTCGACGATTGCTCGACCGACGACACCATCGCGGTGATTCGCGGCTTCGACGATTCCCGCATCCGGCTGATCGCGGCGGAGAAGAACCAGGGCGTGGTCGCCTCCCGCAACCGCGGATTCGCCGAGGCGCGCGGGCGCTATATCGCGGCGCTGGACCATGACGACCTCTGCCATCCGCAGCGTTTCGCCAAGCAGGTCGCCTATCTCGAGGCGAATCCCGGGACCGTGCTGGTCGGCACCGCCGCATCGATCCTGGAAAATGGCGTGGTGCTGCCGGGATCGCTCGCCCCCGTCACCACGCCGGCGCTCGTCGAATGGCTGTTGCGGATCGAGAATCCGCTGGTCTGGTCGTCAGTGATGATCCGCGGCGACGCGGCACGGAAACTCGATCCATTCACCCGGCCCGACATGGTCTTCGCCGAGGATTACGACCTTTATCACCGGATCGGCAGGCTGGGCGCGATCGCCCGGCTCGACGAGGAACTGGTGACCTATCGCCGCCACACCGGCGGTGCCTCGCAGCGCCATATCGATGCGATGACCGGCCGGGCGACCGATGTGCTGACCGAGGTCTATGCCGGCCTGTTCGGCGACGATGCCAGGGCGACCGCCGACCTGGTGGTCCGGCACGTCATGGGGCAGCGCCCGGTTCCCGACCGCGCGACTTTCCGTCGTCTCGGCGACGCACTGGTCACCCTGCAGGACGATTTCCTCGCGACTCACCGCCCCGACCCGAACAGCCGAAGCCTGATCCGCTGGGAGACCGCGCGCCGCTGGGCACGGATCGGGCGGATCGGACTGCGCACCGGCCAGCTCGACCTGGGCGACGCCGTCGCGGTGCGGCCCGACCATCTCGGGCTTGGCTATGCCGGGATCGACGACCTGGTGATGTCCCGGCTGGTCGGTACCGCCCGGTCGGTGCAGCGCAAGCTGGCAGCGCGCGCCGCAAGCTGAGCCACGATCTCAGCGCGGGGTCTTCTCCGCCTCGATCTGCCTGAAGGCCACATTCTGGAGCGCGACCGCCTGCCCTTCCGACAGGCCGAGATCGTCCGCCGCCCTTTCCTTCGCCCCGAGCATCCGAGGGTCACGCCCGGTCACCTTGCCGAAGATCATCAGGGCTTCGAGATAATAGCCGGCGACGCTCCCGTGATACTGGTCGTAGGTCCACAGATCGAGCTTGCCGAAATCGATCCCGTCATAGGGATTGGGATCGGCGACCTTCTCGGCGAAGGCCCGGTTCCAGGCCTCGCCCACCGCGATGATCCCGTCGACCGAGCGGTTCGCCAGCGCCAGATTCGCCCCGGCGCGCAGGTCGAGCGCCATCGCGGTGATCGGCTTGCCGTACCAATGGCCCTTGGGCAGATAGGTCTCGTCGGCGCGCGACCAGGTCGAGTTCAGCTCGATGCGCACGGCGGGATTGCGCTGGCGGAACATGGTCGCGAACAGGCCCGAATAGCGCAGCAGGAGCCCCGGATCGCCCGGCCTGGCGCGATCGAGCGTACTGAAATCCTGCAACACGACCACATCCCATTTGCGGTCGAGCAGGGCACGTCTCGTCTCGTAATGGAAATCCAGCCCCTTGCCGCCCTGAGTCTCGAGGCTGACCTCGTAGGAGAGCCCGGCCTGCTGAGCCATCAGCTTGAAGATCGCTGGCACACCCCCGGTACCGTCACCGGTGAGATCGGTGACCGTGTCGGTGCGGTAGCGCCGAACCGCCGAATGCGCGCCCTGGGTAAAGCTGTTGCCGACGAACAGGATGGTCTTCGCCGCCGCCCGCGCCACCGGTGGGGCCTGCACCTGCGCCCTGGCGACGGCGGCGACGGGCGCCAACGCCGCAAGCGACGCTGCCACCAGGAAACCGATCTTGCCCATCCTCATGCGTCTTTTCCTCAGAACTTCTTGCCGACCGATACGTACCAGTAGCGGCCATAGGGGTTGTAGAGCGACCCGAAATAGCCGTCAGCGGTGATCGGCGGCTGCTTGTCGAACAGGTTGCGCGCGCCGACCCGGATCCGCGTATCGTTCAGCGCGCCGCCCTTGAAGCGATATTGCGCATAAAGGTTGAAGATCGTCTGGCCATGGATGACATAGGGGTTGCCCGACGAATCCAGGAAATTGGTGTCGTTGACGTCGCTGGTGTAGTTGGCGAACCCGCCGAGCTGCACCTGGCCGAGAGTCCAGGTCAACGATCCGGTGACCCGCCATTTCGGCTTGCCCCGGACCTCGATCAGGTCGCTGCCGTCCGTCAGCGGGGTCGCCGCGTTGATCGTGCCCGCGGCACGCGCATCGAACAGCGTCTGCACCAGCGACGGATTCTCGCGGGCATATCTGGTCAGCCGCGCCGCGTTGATGTTGAGATCGAAATCGCCGATCCCGGTATGGTCGATGCGGTAGAGCAGGGCGAGATCGACCCCCTGCACTGTCTGCGGCAGCAGGTTGGTGAACTGGTCCTTGATCTGGAGGATCGCCCCGGCCGGTGCGAGACCCGATCCGGCGAACACCGCCGTGTCGTCCGGCGTCACCGCGGCACGGATGACATTGGGATTGCTCGATCCCTGCAGGCGCAGGAGATAATCCAGGACCAGCGCATTCTGCGCGCCGAACTGGCCGACGATGCCGACCTGGTGGATCGACCAGAAATCAGCCGTCAAGGTCAGCCGGCCGAAGCGCCGTGGAATGAACTTCGGTTCGATCACCGCGCCGACCGTCCAGTTGGTGCTGTCCTCGGGCTTCAGGTCGGGATTGCCGCTGATCAGGATGGTGTAGCTGATGTTGCGCGTGCAGGTGTTGAAATTGGCGATGGTCGCTTTGCGCACATCAGCTTCGCAGCGATAGAAATCCTGGTTGATCACGCTGCTCGAGCTGAGCCGCGAATATTGTACTGTCTTCGTCTGTTCGAGGTTCGGCGCGCGGAAGCCCTGCGACCAGGAACCGCGCAGGCGCAGGCCGTCGATGATATCCCAGGCGGCGGCGACCTTCGGCTTCGCGACCGACCCGAAATCGCTGTAATGCTCGTACCGGCCGGCAAGCTGGAGATCGAGGCGGCGGACGAGCGGGATGTTCATGTCCGGCGAGACCAGCGGCACCGCGAGCTCGCCAAAGGCGGAGGCGACGAAGCGATCGCCCCGGGTCGACGGCGTCGGGCTGACCGCCGCGACATTGCTGATCGAGACCTCCCCGGTCACGGCATCGACGAACTGGATCGACCCGTCGAGGTTCGGGTCGCGATCGTCGCGCTGAGTCTCGCGGCGACCCTCGACGCCCGCGGCGATGCCGACATCGCCGCCGGGCAAGGCGAAGAGATGGCCGTTCGAGACCTTGAAGTCGCCCAGCGCCAGCGTGGTCTTGTCGTGCCGGCGCAGCTTGAAGCGGATCGCATCGATCGCCGCCCTCGACGAGGGCGAGCAATCGCCGACACTCGGGTTGGCCGAGCAGCCGCCGCTGAAGGGATTATACGCATCCGGCGTCGAGAGCGCGAGGCTCTGCTGAAGCCTGGTCATGTTGATCGCGTCCGACAGATCGGTCGCAATGGCTTCGGAATAGAGGAACGCGGTGTCGAAATCGAAGCTGCCGATCTTGCCCCTGGCCCCGGCCAGGAAGCGCGACTGGGAATTGGTCACATCGACATATTGCGGACCGGTATCGACGAAGCGATAGGTCGACAGGCGCACCGGCAGGCCGGCGGCGGGCACGTTGGTCAGCCCGGGGATTCGGTTGGGATTGACCGTGCCGTTGGCGAAGACCGCCGCGCCGAACGGATTCCAGTAATTGCTCGCCGGGACGACGATCGCGTTGAGGTTGATCGTCGGCGGCTGGATGGCGTGGCTCTGCGCCCGGTAATAGCCGAGCTCCGTGTAGAGCGTGAGCGAGTCGGAGACGTCGTAATGCGCGCTCAGGAAGCTGTTGAACCGGCTGATCCGCGGCGAGACGGTGGTGTCGACCGCGTTGTCGAAGCGTTCGTTGCGCAGCGTCGTGCTGGTGGCCCGCGTGCCGGTACCGAAACAGGTATCAGTGCTGATCGTATAGACGCAGCCCGGATCGAGCGCCGACTGGGAATGGAAGAGACCGGTCGAACTGGTGAGCGCTGTCGTCCCACGCCGGATCGTGCCGGGGCCGCCGACGACCGCGAGGTTCGCCCAGGGCGACTGGGTCGCGCGGCCGTCCGGATTCGCGTTGGCGGCAAAAGCGGAATTATTCGCGAAGAGCGGGCGCAGATCGTTGGTCGCGGTATAGGCCTCGTCCCCGGAAAGCTGCGCGGTGCGCCGGGTATAATCGAGATAGAGCGACACGTTGCCGCGGCCCTGGGCGAAATCGGTGCCGGCGAAACCGGTGATCTGATATTCCTTGCGATGCGTGCCCTCGGCGAAGCCGAAGCGCCCGTCGATCGAGACGCCCTTATAATCGCTCTTGGTCACGGTGTTGACCACGCCCGCCACCGCATCGGCGCCGTAGATCGCCGCCGCGCCGTCGCGCAGCACCTCGAGCCGCTCGATCCCGGCGACCGGCAGCGAGTTGGAGTTGAAGCCGAGAACGGGGACATTGCCCTCGCCGGCCTGGCTCACCGGATGCGAGACGAGGCGGCGGCCGTTGAGCAGCACCAGCGTATTGCCGACGCCGAGGTTGCGCAGGTTGATCGAATTCACGTCGCCCCGCGCCGCGTTGCTGGTCTGCGGGTTGTTCGACGGGTTGAAGGTGACGTCGCCCATCTGCGGGATAGCGCGGATCAGGTCGTCGCCGGTAAGCGCGCCGGTCGCGTCGATCTGCTTCGCGTCGATCACGGTGACGGGGAGCGCGGCGGTGACGCTCGAGCCGCGGATCTGCGACCCGACGACGACGATGTCCTTGGCAAGCTCGGCTGACTCGTCGGGCGCGGCGGCATCCTGCGGCGATGCAGCGGGCGCTTCCTGCGCCCAGGCGCTCGCCGTCGCGAGTGCCGCGAAAGCGCTACCGGCGAGCAGCACCGCCGATCGGATTGCAAGGTTCATCGTCTCTCTCCCCATTTGTCATTCTGCCGGCGCCGTTGTGACGTCCGGTGCGATCACCGTTTCGAGCGGTAGTGGATGGCCGGCGAGCGCTGCGTCGAGCCGGGTGCGATCGAGCGCGCCTTCCCAGCGCGCGACCACCACGGTCGCCACCGCGTTGCCGATGAAATTGGTCAGGCTGCGGCATTCCGACATGAACCGGTCGACGCCGAGGATCAGCGCCATGCCGGCGACCGGCACGCTGGGCACGATCGACAGAGTCGCCGCCAGGGTGATGAAGCCGGCGCCGGTCACCCCGGCCGCCCCCTTCGAGCTGAGCATCGCGACGAGCAACAGGGTGATCTGCTGCCACAGCGACAGATCGACGCCGGTCGCCTGAGCGATGAACAGCGCCGCGAGCGTCATGTAGATATTGGTGCCGTCGAGATTGAACGAATAGCCGGTCGGCACGACCAGCCCGACCACGCCCTTGTCGCAGCCGGCCGCCTCCATCTTGCCGATCAGGCTGGGCAGCGCCGCCTCCGACGAGGAGGTGCCGAGCACGAGCAGAAGCTCGGCGCGCAGATAGACGATCAGACGGACGATCGAGAAGCCATGGACCCGCGCCACCGCGCCGAGCACGACCAGCACGAAGAACAGCGAGGTAAAATAGAAGGTCGCGACCAGCGCGCCGAGATTGACCAGCGACCCGACACCGTATTTGCCGATGGTGAAGGCCATCGCGCCGAACGCGCCGACCGGTGCCGCGCGCATCAGGATGCCGACCAGCCGGAACACGACCAGCGCCAGCCGCTCGATCATGTGAAGCACCGGCTCGGCCGGCTTGCCGACCAGCGACATGGCGATGCCGAACAGGATCGCGACGAACAATGTCTGCAGGATCGAGCCGTCAGTCAGCGCGGAAACCATCGTCGTCGGGATGATCGACATCAGGAAGCCGGTGATCGTCGTCTCGTGCGCCTTGTGGGTATAGGTGGCGACCGCCCCCTGATCGAGCGACGCAGGATCGACATTCATCCCCGCGCCCGGCTGAACGACATTGGCGACGATCAGGCCGACGATCAGCGCCAGGGTGGAGAAGACGAGGAAATAGGCGAAGGCTTTGGCCGCCACGCGGCCGACCGAGGAAAGCTGGCGCATCCCGGCGATGCCGCTGACCACCGACAGGAAGATCACCGGGGCGATCACCATCTTCACCAGATTGATGAATCCGTCCCCGAGCGGCTTCATCGCCGCGCCCCAGGCGGGCCAGAAATGGCCGAGCGTGACGCCGGCGATGATCGCGACGAGCACCTGTACATAAAGGTGCCGCCAAAGCGGTACGCTGACGGCAGGCTGGTCGGTTGCGGTGGCGACGGTGATCGTCATTCAGTCCCTCTCGGCGCACGGACGCGCTGGTCGGCCGCTTTCTGGTGAGCGGCTGGGTGTGAAGATACGGCTCCAGAAGGCCGACAGGAGAAGTTTCGATATTTCCAGGCAAGTATCTGGTAAACCGTGGCTAAATGGGCATCGGACAATGAGTGGACGAAATATTTTGTGCGCATTTCCACACATGACAAAGTGCATTTGTGTGGTATGCCGCCCATGATGGCTAGTCGACCAAGCCCTATCAGAATCCGGCTGATCGCGGCAGCGTTGCTGCTGCTGGCCACCGGTGCCGCGCTAGCCTGGGCGGGCACACGCTGGGCACAGGCACAGGCGGACGCCGCCGCCGACACCACGGCCAGCCAGACCGCGCGGAACCATGCCGGGCTGCTCGCCAGCGAGTTGCAGAAATTCCGGCTGCTGCCGCTGGTGCTGGTCGAATACCCCGACGTCTCCACCGCGCTCGCGACGCATGCGCCCGCCGCTGTCGCCCGGCTCAACCGGACGCTCGAACTCCTCGCCGACCGAACCGATGCCGCCGTGATCTACGTCATCGACGCCGACGGGCGCACGGTCGCGGCGAGCAACTGGCGGCTGCCGACCAGCTTCGTCGGGCAGAATTACAGCTTCCGCCCCTATTTCCGCGACGCGATGGCGCGGGGCGCCTCCGAACTGTTCGCGCTGGGCACGATCAGCGGCCGTCCCGGCCTGTTCCTCGCCCGACGGCTCGAGGTCGACGGCCGCGCCGCGGGCACGGTGGTGGTCAAGGTGGAGTTCGATCGGCTTGAGGCGACCTGGGCGCGCGCGGCGGGGCCAAGCTTCGTCACTGACGCGCACGGCGTGATCCTGATCACCAGCGTGCCCGACTGGCGTTTCCGCACCACCCACCCGCTCGACGCGGCGACGCTGGCGCAGGCGCGGGCGACGCTCCAGTTCGGCAGCGGACCGCCCCGCGCCGCGCCGATCATCCTGTCGGGCGGATCGGCCACGGCTCCCGTGGCAGGGGGCACCGCACAGTATCGCGTTGCGGCGCTGCCAGTACCACTGACCGGATCCCGGCTGATCCATCTCGAACCGCTGGCCGCCCCGCTCGGCGCGGCGACAACCAGGGTACGACTCTGGGGCCTGGCCATCCTGATTATCCTCGGCGCGATCGCCGGCCTGGCCTGGCGCGCGCGCGAAAAACGGCACCTCCAGCGCGAGGCACAGGCAGCGCTCGAGCAGGAGGTCGCCCGCCGCACCGCCGAGCTGAGCGAGACCAACCGCCAGCTCACCATCGAATCGCGCGAGCGAATCGAGGCGGAACGCCGTTTCCGCGCGGCGCGGGAGGAACTGGCCCAGGCCAACCGGCTCGGCTCGCTGGGCCAGATCACCGCCGGCGTCGCGCACGAGATCAACCAGCCGGTCGCCGCGATCCGCACCTTCGCTGAAAATGCCGAGACGTTCCTGGATCGCGACCAGATCGGGCCGGTGCGCGGCAACCTGACGCAGATCATCGATCTGACCGCGCGGATCGGATCGATCACCGCCGAACTGCGCACCTTCGCCCGGCGGAGGACCCCGGCGCGCGGCGCCATCGGGCTGGGATCAGTGGTCGACGGCGCGCTGCTGATCCTCGGCGAGCGCGCGCGGGAAATCGTCACGGTCGATCTCCCGCCCGTCATGCGCGACACGCGGGTCGCGGGCGACCGGGTGCGGCTTGAGCAGATCGTCGTCAATCTGCTGCAGAATGCGCTCGACGCGGTCGAGGGCGTTGCCCGGCCCCGCATCCTGATCGCGGCGGCCGCATCGGGCAATGACGTGACCGTGACGGTCGGCGACAATGGCCGGGGCGTCGATCCGGCGATCGCCGACCAGTTGTTCGCGCCGTTCGTCTCGGCCAAGCCGGAAGGGCTTGGCCTTGGCCTCGCCATCGCGCGCGACATCGCCCGCGAATTTGGCGGCGAGCTCGAAATCGGCACTTCGGCGCGCGACGGTGCTGCCTTCCTCCTGAAGCTGAAGCGCGCCTGATGCTGTTTCCGACCGAGCAGAACATCTTCTTCGTCGAAGACGATGCCGTCCTGCGCGCGGCGACGATCCAGACGCTCGAGCTTGCCGGGCTCAGCGTGCGCCCCTTCGCCAGCGCGACCGACGCGCTGCCCGAGATTCGGCCGGACTTTGCCGGCATCATCATCTCCGACATCCGCATGCCGGGGATCGACGGGCTGCAACTGCTTGAACGAGTCCGAGCGATCGACCCCGACATTCCCGTCATCCTGATCACCGGCCATGCCGATGTCGCCATGGCGGTCGGCGCCCTGCGGGACGGCGCGTTCGATTTCCTGACCAAGCCGTTCGCGACCGACCATCTTGTCGCCGCTGCCCAGAAGGCGCTGGAGAAGAGGCTGCTGGTGATCGACAATCGCCGCCTGCGCGCCGCTGCCGCCGCGGTCGACGAAACCGGCCCGCTGATCGGCGACAGCCCGGCGATGGTTCAGTTGCGCGGCACGATCCGCCAGCTCGCGCTCGCCGATATCGACGTACTGGTCGAAGGCGAGACCGGCACCGGCAAGGAGCTTGCCGCCCTGCTGCTTCACCGGCTTGGCGCGCGGCGCGGCAGGCCGTTTATCGCGGTGAATTGCGGCGCCCTGCCCGAGACGCTCGCCGAGGTGGAGCTGTTCGGCCACGCGGCCGACAGCGTGCCGCATACGCGGCTGGCGCGGATCGGGCAGATCGAGGCTTCGAGCGGCGGCACCCTGTTGCTCGACGAGATCGACAGCATGGCCCTTCCCCTCCAGGCGCGGTTGCTCCGCGTGCTCGAGGAGCGCGAGGTCCAGCCGATCGGCGACACGCGGCCGCGCGGCGTAGACCTCCGCGTGATCGCGACGACCAAGACCGATCTCGCGCGCGCCGCGACCGAGGGCAGATTCCGCCCCGACCTCTATTATCGATTGACCCTGGTGCGGCTGCGCGTGCCCCCGTTGCGCGAGCGCGGCGAGGATATCGCCACGCTGTTCGCCAGCTTCGTCGAGGAAGCCAAGCAACAGGCGGGCATTGCCGACTTCCTGCTTACCGACAATGTGCGGGGCCACCTGCGCGCGCATGACTGGCCGGGTAATGTCCGCGAGTTGCGCAACTTCGCGTTCGGCGCGGTGCTCGGCCTGGCGGAGCCGCCCCCCGCAGGCCCGGCCGGCGCGCGCCCGAGCCTGCCGGCACGGGTCAACCAGTTCGAGGCGGGCGCGATCGAGGAAGCATTGCGCGCGACCGGCGGCAGCGTCGCGGCCGCCCTCCCGCTGCTCGGCATTCCGCGCAAGACCTTCTACGACAAGGTCGCCCGCCTCGGCATCAGGATCGAGGATTTCCGCCCGCGGTCGGCTGGCGCGCCGTCGATGCGGAAACCCACCGGATAGGGTGATCCGGCCGGGCGATAGCATCGCCCGGGTCAAGGGCGACGACTCAAAACAGACGGGCCGGATTCCCGGCGGCGGCCGGTGCTGCGGCGCCCGCGACATGCCGCCAGCCCATTCCCGCCGCCCAAGAATATCGCGGGATGCATGAGGGGTAGTGCCCGACAATGCGTATCATCATGGGGCAATACATCAACAGAACAAAACTAAGCTATTGTTTCAATTATATTTTTTTCATTGACCTGTATATACAATTGATGTTTCCTAGGGGTCAGGGATCAACGAGATAAACGGGGGCACGACATGAAGACTGCGAGCGCATTACTGGCCGCAACGATGTTGACGGCTGTATCACCTCACGCATGGGCGCAGGTCGAGCCGGCCGGGCAGACCCAGCCGGAAGCCGAGGCGCCGGATGAGATCGACGTGGTCGTCACCGGCAGCCGGATCCGCCGCCAGGACATTGCCGGGGTCGGCCCCGCGACCGTCGTCTCCGCCGAGCAGATCGAGAATACCGGCATCGTCAACATCGAATCGCTGCTGCAGCGGCTGCCGGCCAATGCCGGTTTCGCCGGCAACCAGACATCGGCCTATTGGACCGGCAACGGCTATGGCACCGCGCAGGTCAACCTGCGCGGCCTTGGCATCAAGCGCACGCTGGTGCTCCTCAACAACCGGCGCCTCGTCGCCGGCGGCACCGGCGCGAACTCCTCGCCCGACCTCAACATGATCCCGGTCGTCGCCCTGGCGCGCACCGACGTGCTCAAGGACGGCGCGTCGGCGATCTATGGTGCCGATGCGATGGCGGGCGTGGTCAACCTCGTCACCCGCACCGACTATAACGGGTTCGGGATCAGCGCGCGGAGCGGCATCACCGGGCGCGGCGACGGCGGCGACGTGACGATCGACGGCCTGTGGGGCGTGCGCGGCGACCGGGGCGGCTTCCTAGCCGCGGCGACCTACCAGAAGACCGAGGCAGTCAACATGGCGAGCCGCGCACCCTGCTCCCTGTCCGAGGTGACCAAGGGCTCGCTGAGCTGCGTCAACAGCGCCTCGACGGTCGGCGGACGGGCCGTGCTGCCCAACGGCCAGCAGATCAACTTCAACCAGGTCCCGGGCGGCAACGGCAATTTCTACGAGCCGTACAATGCCGCCAAGCATAATTTCAATTCGAACCCGTTCCTCAACGCGGTCAGCCCGATCGAGCGGATCAGTACCGCGTTCTTCGGCGACTACCGGCTGACCGACGGAATCCAGGCGTTCGGCGAATTCCTCTACACGCACCGCAAATCGACCCAGATCGCCACGCCGGGCACGCTGCGCAACCTGGCCATCTCGGCAACCAACCCCACCAACCCGACCGGCCAGGATATCGTGCTGATCCAGCGCAGGCTCGCCGAGCCCGGGCCGCGCCAGTTCTTCCAGAAGACGGACACGTGGCAGGGCACGATCGGTTTCCGCGGGAAATTCGCCAATGGCTGGGCGTGGGAAGTGGCCGGTGCCTATGGCCGCAACACCGCGATCGACGGATCGACCAACGTCGCCAACCTCGAGAAAGTCCGCAACAGCATCGACACGACCAAGTGCAGCGTCGTTCCCGGTGCGGCGATCCCGTGCGCCGATTATCTCGGCTTCGGCGATCTGACGCCGCAGGCGCTGAACTATATCCTGTTCACCTCGACCGATCGCGGCGGCAACGAGCTCGCCTCCTTTACCGCCGACCTGAACGGCGACCTGTTCCGGCTTCCCGCCGGCGCGGTCTCCTTCGCGGCGGGCGTGGTCTATCGCCGCGAGAAGGGCTGGCGGAATCCCGATCCGCTGACCGTCGCCGGCGTCGCCAACACCAACCAGCAATCACCCATCTCCGGATCGACCACCGCCAAGGAAGCCTATCTCGAGCTGTCGGTGCCGGTCCTCGCCAACACGCCCTTCTTCAGGGCGCTGACCCTCGACGGCGCGGTCCGCTATTCCAATTACGACCTGTTCGGCAGCGACTGGAACTACAAGGCCGGCGCCGACTGGATGATCACTGACGGCGTTCGTCTGCGCGGCACCTATGGCACCGGCTTCCGCGTGCCGAACGTGCCAGAGCTGTTCGGCGGCGTGTCCGAAGGGAACCTCACCACCAGCGACCCGTGCAGCCGCTATTCGACCAGCACCAATGCGACGCTCGTCGCCAATTGCCGCGCGTCGGGCGTGCCCGCCAATTATGTCCAGCTCGGCACCACGATCCTGACGACCGTCGGCGGCAACAAGAACCTCAAGGCGGAAAGCTCGAAGAGCTGGACGATCGGTACCGTCGTACAGCCGCGCGGGATCGTGCCCGGCCTGACGCTCACCGCCGACTGGTTCGACATCGAGATCACCGGCGCGATCCGTGCAATCCCCGGCTCGACCAAGCTGGCGGTATGCTATGCCAGCGCCAATCTCTCGAGCCCGTTCTGCCGCGACTTCACCCGGAGCACGCTGACCGGCGAGGTGACCACGCTTACCGCCCAGCCGATCAATACGGGCCGCGAGCGGATGAGCGGTCTCGACCTGGGGCTGGTCTACAGCCACAGCCTTGGCCCGGTGGATCTCTCGGTTGACCTCAACGCGACCTATCTCGACCAATATGTCGTCGAGCCGTTCCCCGGCGGCGCGCCGATCATCTTCGACGGGCATATCGGGGGCGGCAATGGCGGCTATCCGAAGTGGCGCGGTTACGGCGTGGTCACCGCGAAGAAGGATTTTATCAGCCTGACCTGGTCGACCCAGTGGATCGGCAAGGCGACCGATTTCAACGCGGCGCCCGGCGCGATCGGCTATCGCGCGCCGAACGTCTTCTACCACAATGCGCAGCTTGCCTTCGAGATCGCCGCCAAGACCCGCTTCCAGCTCGGCATCGACAATCTGTTCGATCGCAAGGCGCCCTATATCGCGAGCTTCACCGACGGGAACACCGACACCATGACCTATGATCTGCTGCGCCGCAGATTCTACGTCGGGTTCCGGCACTCGTTCTGAGCGGCCCGGTGACGAAGATCCGCTGGCCGCTCGTCGTCAGGCGCACGCACAAATGGCTCGCCCTGCTGGTCGGGCTGCAGGTGGTGCTGTGGACGGCCACCGGCTTCTACATGGTGGCCGTCCATATCGACACGATCCATGGCGACCATCTGGTGCGGCCGGTCACGGCCGCACCGGTCGACCTGGCCGGGGCCGTGCCGCCGTCGCGCATCCTGGCGGCACAGCCCGGCACGTCCGAACTGAGCCTGCAGCGGCGGCTCGGCCGCCCGGTCTGGCGTGCCGAAGGGCCGCACGGCACCAGCGTCTTCGACGCGGGGACCGGGCAGCCGCTTCCCCCGATTTCGGAAGCGGAAGCACGCAGCCGCGCCCGTTCCTATTATGCGGGCGAAGGCGATATCGTCTCGACATCGCTGCTGACGACGGCGCCGCGCGAAATGGGATCGCGCAAGCCGCCTTACTGGCAGGTCGAGTTCGAGGGCTGGAACAGGCCGACCCTGTACATCTCCCCCGTGACCGGTGATCTGCTTGCGAAGCGCCATCTGCTCTGGCGCGCCTTCGACATCGCCTGGATGCTCCATATCATGGACTATCAGGACCGCACCGACGTCAACAACCCGCTCCTGCGCGTCGCCACGTGGAGCGCCTTCGCCATGGCGATCAGCGGCGCGTGGCTCCTGATCTGGTCGTTTCCGCGCCGCAAGAAGAAGAAGGCCAGTTCATGAAGCGCCTCCGCCTCTCGCCCCTGCTGTTCCGCCGGATCCATAAATGGGTCGGCCTGGCGCTCGGCCTTCAGTTCGTGCTGTGGACGCTGAGCGGCGCGATCATGGCGCTGCTCCCCGCCGATTCGGTCGGCGGCCATGGCGGTGGCGGCGGACACGGCCATGCCCTTGCCGCCGGCCCCTATATCGACCCTGCCCGCCTGAGTGCCGGACAGCCGATCTCCGGCCTCGTCCTGCGCGACCTGGGCGGGCGGCCCGTCTATGAAATCCGCGAGGCATCGGGCATTCGCCTGGCCGACGCGACGACCGGCGCACCGGTCAATATCGATCGCGCGACGGCGATCGCCGTCGCGGAGATGACCTCCAATGCCCCGGTCGCGAGCGTCGAGGCGCTCGCCAGGCCGAACCTTGAATCGCGCGAGCACAAGGGCGCGATGTGGCGGGTGAACCTGGACGATCCGGAGCATTCAAGCGCCTATGTCTCGGCGGTGACCGGACGGCATCTCGTGACCCGCGGCGATAGCTGGCGGACATGGGACTTCTTCTGGATGCTGCACAACATGGACTATGCGAACCGGGCGAGCTTCAACCACCCGCTGATCATCGTCGTTGCGTTCGGCGTGCTGTGGTTGTCAGGCACCGGCTTCTATCTGCTCTTCAAAAGCTTCCGCAAAACCGACTTCAAATGGCTTCGCCGGCGCCGCCGTCCAGCCCAAGGCTGAATCAGCCGGTATCGACCGAGAAAGCCGCGGAAAGCTCGAAGCTCCTGCCGGGATGAGTCAGTACCGCATGCGAAACGAGTCTTCCGCGGCTCCATGTCCGGCGGGTCATCACCAGCACCGGCTCGCCCTCGTCGATACCCAGCAGCAGGCGGGTGCCCGAATCCGGCATGGCGGCCCGCACCCGGTGCTCCACCCGCTCGAGCGGCGCGACGCGGGTGAGATATTCGTTCGGCGTGGTCTCATGGAAATCCATCGCCCCATAGTCGGGCGCTGCCGCGGCCAGCACGAAACGCTCCTCGAGCTGGATCGGGAATTCGGCCTCGTGATGGACGATCACGGACCGGAAAAGCCTGGTGCCGACGGCAACCTCAAGCAACGCCGCCGACCGCTGGTCGGCCCGGATCGCGATATTGTCGATCACGCGCGCGCGATAGGCACGCCCCCTGGCGCGCACCTCGTCGGCGATGTTGCGGATCTCGATCATCTGCCCGATCGGTCGCGGCTCGGCGATGAACGATCCGGCGCCCGCGCGGCGGACGACGACCCCGGCATTGCTCAGCTCGCGCAGCGCCCGGTTGGCGGTCATCCGCGATACGCCGAAGCGCGAGACCAGTTCTGCCTCGGACGGCACCCGATCACCGGGCTTCAGCGCGCCCGACCTGAGCGCTCCGACGATTGACTGCTTGATCTCGACATAGCGCGGCGGGTCGCCATTTTGTGCCCTGCGCCCCTGCCTGGCGGCGTGCCCGGCCGCGTCCCGCGTCCGTTCGTCAGTGGCTGCCATCGCATCCGCTTCAGCAAGATCTTTCATGCGGCTGTCTATACAATCGGAAACGTTCCGCGCCATGCGATTGCGGCTCCGGATCGGTCTTATCGTGCATCGGCCGGTCGCGTCAGGCGCCGTTCAACAGCTTGATGATACTCGGCACGAGAAAAACTTCCTCGCGCCGCCCGCGGTTTGCGACGAGGCTCTTGCATAAGGCCAGGTGAACGGGCGAACTGGCGAGCATCCGGTTCGGCGGGGTTCAAACGCCGGCAACTGACGAGTGCGCCGATGATGGTCGAGATCAACCCGCTCTATTCGATCGCCGGCGTCGCGGTCGGGGCTCTTGTCGGTCTTACCGGCGTGGGCGGCGGGTCCCTGATGACGCCGCTGCTCGTCCTCGCCTTCGGCTTCCATCCCGTCACCGCGGTCGGGACCGACCTGCTCTATGCATCGGCGACCAAGACGGTGGGCACGGCGGTGCACGGCTTCAGCGGCACGGTCGACTGGAAAGTGGTGCGGCGCCTCGCCATGGGCAGCGTGCCGGCGAGCCTGGCAACCCTGATCGCGCTTGCCTATGCCGGCGCCAAATTCGACGGGACTCAGCACGTCATCACGATGACGCTTGGCCTGGCGCTGATCGCGACGGCGATCGCCATGGCCTTTCGCCGCCAGATCCTCGCTTATTACGCCGAGACGATGGAGGCGATGTCGGATCGCCGGATCATGCGGCTGACGATCCTGCTCGGCCTGATCCTCGGCGTACTCGTGTCGCTGTCGTCGGTTGGCGCGGGTGCGCTCGGCATGACGGCGCTGCTGGTGCTGTATCCGAAGCTGCCGATCAATCGGCTCGTCGGCTCCGACATCGCCCATGCCGTGCCGTTGACGCTGATCGCCGGCATGGGTCACTGGGCAATGGGCTCGGTCGATTTCGGGCTCCTGCTGTCGCTGCTGATCGGATCCGTGCCGGGGATCATCGTGGGCAGCCTGGTCTCGACTCGGGTGCCCGACGGGGTTTCACGCGCCATTCTTGCCGGGACCCTCGCGATCGTGGGCGGCAAGCTGATCTTCTAAAGCCTGCCCGCGACGGAGGGCATGACCGTGATCCGCAGGCCTTATGACCGCCCCTGACGCCCTCCATTCTGCCTGGTCAACGGTCGTGTCGCGACGGTCGAGGCCCTACTCCCGGCCGTGTCGATCAACCACGGCCATATCACGATCATGCAGGTGCGCGGCAGGATGGTGCTAGGATTCCGACATCATCTCGATCGACTTAAGGCAGCCAATATCGCCTTGTTCGGGCGCCCGCTCGATCGGCAGAGGATAACCGGGTTCGTCCGCGCGGCGACGGAGGCGGGACCTGATACCACCCTGCGCGTCAATATCTTCGCAGGCCGTGCAGTTGAGCATGTAATGGTGACGGCGACGCCACCTATCGAGCATGATCCGCCCCCACGCGTTTCTCGCTGATGCCTTGACGTCCATATCAGCGAGGTAACGATCTGGAATGTCGGCTTCCATGATGGCAATGCCATCATCGCCATCATATGGCCCGATGCTGCAGCCCTGACGGGCGTAACGCAGATCATGCTGAACGAGGGGCTTGCCGCGATCGGCGCGCCGGTGCGCCGGTGCACCACGAGAGCATTCGCGCCGACATGTTGTCGCAGTACGAAGCCAGCTTCCTCATCAATTCGTCCACCTTCGGTCGCCCCTTGAGCGCAGTTGGACACCTCGAAGAACGCCTTTGAACGGTGATGACGGCGTCGGCATGGTCTGGATGGCGGGTTTGCCGGCATCGACAAGGGCGTATTGGCCGGTTCGCTGCCCCTGAGGGTGCCTGATCGGGCGCAAATCCGGTCAAGCAGGCGCAACTCGGGCTTCGAGCCAGGCGAGGCGGCTGAAGTTGTAGGCGAGGTTGACCATGCCGATCTTTACCTTGGCGCGGGCGATGCCGATGGTGCGCACGAACAGCTTCATGCGGTGCTTTTGCCCGGCAAAGACGTGCTCGACGGCCGAGCGGACTGGTGACCTTGCGGCGTTGGCGCGGGCATGATGCGCCGGCAGGTCCTTGTTCTTCGGCTTGCGGAAATGGACCTTCGAGACAAGCCCGCGCTTCGCCATCGCGGCTTCGTTGCGCTTCGAGCGATAGGCGGTGTCGGCCCATACCGGCGATGCGGTGTTCCTCGGATCGAGCAGCCCCTCGAACGGCCGGCTGTCGTGCGCGGCGGCACTGGTCACCTCCCATCGTCGGATCAGGCCATGGCGGCGGTCGATCCCGGCGTGGTTCTTGTAGCCGAAAACCGGCACCGCGATCTCGACACCTTTGGCCTTCATCTCGCTCGCCTCGCTGCGCTTGCGGCGGCCGCGCTTTATCGTCCAACGCGCGTCGGTGTCCTTCTGCCGGCGCTTGGCTGGCGACCAATGTCCCGGCGTGCCGCCGCCCTTGATCGTGACCTTCTCCTCGTCGCTCAGCTTCTGGCGTGGTGCCGCCACGACGGTCGCGTCGATGATCTGCCCTCCCATCGCCAGATAACCCGACCCGTGCAGCGCATCGTCGAAGCCCGCGAACAGCTTCTCGATCGCCTTCGCCTGGACGAGTTGCTCGCGGAACAACCAGATCGTCTTGGCATCGGGCACCCGGTCGCCAAGCCCAAGCCCCAGGAAGCGCATGAACGACAGCCGGTCGCGG
Source organism: Sphingomonas sp. QA11 (assembly GCF_028473665.1). Classification (GTDB taxonomy): domain Bacteria; phylum Pseudomonadota; class Alphaproteobacteria; order Sphingomonadales; family Sphingomonadaceae; genus Sphingomonas; species Sphingomonas phytovorans. Next base: position 3,839,796 of record NZ_CP098774.1, read on the forward strand.
ATCTGGAACTCGCACGCATCGTCCGACAGGCTGTACAGCGCCTGCAGCACCAGCACCTTGAACATCAGTACCGCGTCATAGGGTGGCCTCCCGCCGCGACTGCGATCCGACCGCGCAAGCGCTGCATCCAGCACCGGCCGGAACAACGCGAAATCAACCACCGCGCTCAGCCGTTCCAGTGGATCCCCCGCCGCCGACAGTGCCGCAAGCCGATCATCAACATCGAAGAAACCGCGTTGTACCATCGCTGCCTCCCGTTCTCACGGGATGCAGTGAATCATCTCACGCCCTCAAACGCCATAGGTTTTTAGAGGCGTCCAATTGGCGAGCACTCCTTCGCGCTCCATCCTGACCTCGATGCGCTGCTTCTCGGCTCCTATGAACTGACACCGTTCGAAACGCGGAACGGTTGGGTCCTGCGTATATCGCCGGACGCACAAAAGCCGTCGACCAGGGTCGACGGGCTTTCGAATCTAGTGGATCGTATCCGACAAAGGTATCCGCTTTTGCCGGAGGCCCGATCAACTAAGTCATGGATAGGTGGTCTGATTATCCGAAATACATGCGGATGCATCTGTTTCGGTCAGACCACTAGCCGACATTCGCTGTCAACTGCAGTTTAGCCGCTCCTGCGGTCATCGCTTGCTACGTCGTCGCGATATCATGGCGCTAGCGCGCCATCCGCCACTTTCTGTCACTGCCTTCCTCATCCGGCGTCGAGGTGCTCCGTACAACAGATGCGAGGTAATCTCTTAGCAGTGCGTCACAATGCCGTTCGTCACGGTAAACGTCGCTAAGTTTACTGTTCCAGCCGCACAACTCACTCCAGTCAAGCTGCCCGTGCCAAATGCCGGTGCAAAGACGGCGTGCCCGAATGTTACAATGTCTGTTGCCGGGTCAACAGATAATGTTGTAGCACCAGATCCCGAATTATAGCGAGCATTGTAAATAAAGAACGATGGGTCTGCACTCTGCTGGCCTATTTGCCAAGCGCTCGCGTTGTTGTAATAATAGTTTGTGGAAGCCTGATTCGATGGATTCCCTGCCAAAGAGAGCGTGGAATTCTGTAGAGAAACCCAAGGTGACTGCGGAAAATTCATAGATCCAGATGCAGTTGTTGTACTCTACCCCAGCAGGATCGCTCCGGATCCGAAAGTAAATGCTTGATTATCAAGCCAATTACCCCAAATAAAGGCATTCGTGCAAGAGGTGTTGGAAGTAGATCGCCCTCCAGTTGAATAGGAAAACCAATTCCCCGTAATTTGAGCGCCATTACTATTGGAACCGTCACAAAGAAAATTGTAATTTAGATTGTTCTCAAAATAATTTCCAAGGACCGTTGCGCCATTAACGTTTCCGGAGAAAAGCAGGCCACCGAAGTTTCCTGACCATTGAGAATTGAAGAATGTTGGATTCTCCACCCAATTTGAGCCTCCGATAATTGTAGCAGCCTCTCCTAAAGCATTTCCATTCGAAAAGAACTGCACATGGTCAATACGCGAATTACTAAAGCTTATATCTTGATTTGAAACAATTGCTGCGCCTAAGTTGTTATAAAAGAATGCATTTTTCGTTACAGATGCGAAAGAATTATAGAATATGATTCCTCGTCTGTATCCATTTTCAGTGAAGTCATGCAAATATGCATTTGATCCGGCAGGAGGACCTGTGATGATTGCTACGTCGGTAGCAGCAGCGTTTTGCAGAGGAGGTGCGAAATAAATTCCGGACATATCAATATTAGGCTGAGATGCCAACGTCGACGAAGGATTAACTGCTAATACTGGAAGAGCAACGGTTCCTGCGGAGATGAGCGCGTGAGCGAAGGTTGGACCGACAATATCAATATGCGTGCTATCAATGACGATAGCGGGCCAGGCACCATTAGCTTCCACAGTACCTCCAACCCCGAATACTTCAATTGCCGCACCCATATTCGCTGTCGTAGCGACCGTCAGACGGATCGATGGTGAGCCGTTGTGAGTTGCCCCTGCCGCCGCGCTACTGACAGTTGCACCAATTGGAAAAGCGGGGATGATTGAGCAGGCCGTACCCCCAGGGCCAGAAATCTTGATCTGGGTTGCGGTTACATTAAGGCTTTTGGTGATTTTGTAGCTTCCTGCGGTGCAAAATGCTATCTGCCCCGACGATGCTGCAGCATTCATCCAACTCTGAAGAGCGGTTGTATCGTCGGCAACACCGTTGCCAACCGCACCATATTGCTGAGGTGTAATGCCCGCACCAGCCTGCCCCCATGCAGAAGGCACATTTGCAAACAGAACAGTAGCCAACAACGATGCATGAATTTTAACCAAATTCGCCTCCCCCTTGTAACTACAGGATTTATCTGCGGCAGGAAAATACCTAATAGCGTGGAGCGCAGACGCAAACCACCACGCTGATTTTTCCAACGTTTCGCTTTCGTGTCCGATTGTTGGTTCGATGACGACGAGCCCGCAATTGCGATAGCTGGTTTCCCGGTGCTCGGCAGTCCCGGCTCGCAATGAACTACTGGATGGGGAATAAACGCCGGCACCATGTTTCGAGAGCATGTCTAGCGAGACCCGCCGGGCACCGAACGCACGAAACCCCCGTCGCTTGCGCTACGGGGGTTTCGTGATGCGATTGGTTGCGGGGACCCGCATTAGCCGAGCGCGGTACGCGCTATCGACTGCGGTTTAGCCAACCTCCAAACGCAAAGGTAGGTAAGGCATCAAGACTTCTTATCCATAGGCCGACAAGCCTCCGTCGAAACAAGCTTACGCCTGCTCTCGGTGCCTTAACAACGAGCGATTTTATAGCAGTCCCGCGTAATCGCTTCACTGGCCTTCTGGCAAGAGCCCGCCTCAATTCTTCCATTGCGATATTTGGGTGCACTTCAGATCGTCGAAAGCGACCGCATTATTGCTTCTCGTTCAAAGCAGCCGCGATCGAGGCCTTCAATTTTTCACCCGCATCGGCATCAATTTTCCGAACGGTACGTTGGCCGGTAGCAGGATCCGTCTGGTGGAAACTGAACGCCTTGCCTGCGAGCGGCTTCGAGATCAGATCGGCGATCATCAATTCGCGGTGACGATTGGCCGCGTCCGCGAACGGGGCGATCAGATCTACCAGCCAGATCCGGTCACCCGATATCCATTCCTCAAGCGTCAACCTGTTTTCCGGCTCGATCATACCACCTTCGAGCTTCTTCTCGGCCACCTCATTACACTTCGCCCAAAGCGCAAGTCCGACTGGCTTGTCGCCATCCCTGAACAGATAGAACTGCTCATGGATCAGCGCCGGCATTACCAGCCATTCGAGATCGCCAATCGCAAGAACCTTGTGCAGAGGCGACTGGCTCAACAGCCAAGTCATTTCTCCAAGCAGATGGCTCACTGTCGGCGGCTTCGCAGCCGGTGCCGGTACCGGCGCGGCGCTCGTCTTCTTCGTCTTCATCAAAGGTTCCTATCGTCAGGCCGCGAAATAATCAAAGTGTGCGGCTTCTCGTCCTGCGCGCTCCCTCCAGTCCCCTTCGCCCGATCTCGCACCGAACGCAGCCATAGTCTGCGCGATGAGAAGCGGACGCAGATCGCTCATCTCGACCGGCCCGGACGGGGCTTGCTCCTGCGGCAGATCCTGAGCGCCTTGCGCGCGCTCATCGACATCGTTCGCGGCAAGACTGGCGATCGGCATCCGCGCGATGAAGTTCTCGAGGAGGTCGCCCTCAAGGCCACGACGCAATGCGGCGAACTGAGCCTCGAGACGCTGACTTGCCAGCACGGGCTGCCCCGCGTCCTTCGCTACGGTGCCGGGCACAACGTCTGGTTCACGCGGAAGGTCCTGCGAGCGTTGCACGCCTTCGCCCGGACCGTTTGCCGCGAGACTAAGGACGGGCACCTGCGCCGCCGAATTTTCGACCACACCGTTGTCCAGTTCCCGACCCACTTGGGCCGGCCTGGTTCCAAGCCCACTGCTCAACGCGGTTGGAACCGGATCGGTGGTTCTCATCCGCGTCGGGCGGTAGGCCAGCACCGCGGCGCCCAGCGTACCGACGGCACCGTTCACCCTGGTAAAGGTCGATGTGGCAGCCACCGCGTTCGCGCCCACCTTGACGTTCTGATTGAGCGCCCGTGCCGACAGGCTGACCGAAGCGATGCCATGCTCCGCAAGCGTCTTGAGTTCGCCGGCATCGGTCACCCCGTCACCATCGCGATCGACCCAGACACGCAGTTCACCGAAACGCGTATCGGTTGCATCGATCTTGCCATCCTTGTTCGAATCCAGCACCGCCAGCCCATCGAGGCCACTCGCAGCATTGGTCTTTTCGGACAGGAAGGTGAGTTCGGACTCCTCGGTGATCAGGCCATCGCCGTTACGGTCGATGACGAGAAATCCGTCACCCTTGCCGACCCATCCTACATCGTCGTTGAGTCCGTCGCCGCTCATGTCGAACCGCGCCTTCGAATCGCCCATCGAACGCGTCTCGACGCCGTCACCGTCCAGGTCGAGAATGAAGGGCGTCAGCACGCCAAAGGTCTCGTTCTTGAATTCCAGAACGGTGGCCGGGCCGACCAGACCGGAGCGCTCGTCGACATCGCCTTTCCTCGACCGGACATGCACGGCCCCATTCAGGGTCGACAGCATGTACTTACCGGACTTGTTCGTGAAAATCTGTCGTTCGACATTGATCGCGGGGTTCCGCGGAGCATTCGAGGTGGAGGGCGTCGCATCCCCCGTCCAGCTTGAAACCGCAGACCCGAAGCCACCGTCGCCGCGTACATAAGCGAGGCCAACATCGAGTAGCGTACCCGTCTGTCCATTGCTGCGGGTGAAGTTGCCGACCCCGTAAATGATATTCTCGTCACCGCTGGCTCTGGTCGGCGCCGTCGAAGAGAGACTCAGTGAAGCAAGGCCTGCCTCGGCCAGGCTCCGGATTTCGCCAGCGTCCGATACACCGTTCGAATTGGTATCGAACCACAGCTTGAATTCGGCAAAGCGCGCATCAAGCGCACTCAGCAGGCCATCCCCGTTGCTATCGAAGGCCTTGAGACCCTCAAGATCGGTTTTCGCTCCGGCAAGGTCACCCACAAAAGAAATTTCGGCGATATCGGAGATCTTGCCGTCGCCGTTGCGATCAAGCGCGAGAAATGCATCGCCCGCCTCGATCCAACCCGTACGCTCGGCTGCACCATCGCCGTCCATGTCGAAACGGACATTGCTGGAAGCCAGCGACATCAGGCCGGCGCCGTCGCCATCGAAATCCAGAATGACCGGCGGCGCGATGCTGTACGCCTTGGACGGATCATATGCCAGGAAGACGTCTCCGGCGATGCCGGTCGTACCGTCGGAGCGCAGATACTGCGTCGTGCCGTAGATCAGATTCTCGCCGGTCGATTGCGCACCCGTCAGATCAAGCGACAGGTTGATCTGGACGATACCAAGCCCGGACAAGGTCTGAAGCTCGCTCGTCTGGCTGATTCCGTCCTGGTTGATGTCGCGCCAGATACGGAATTCGCCGAAGCGCGCGTCGCCACTGTCGAAGAAGCCATTTGCGTTGCTGTCGAACGCGCGGAGCCCTTCCAGATCCGACGTAGCGCCGGCCGCGTCCGCTATGAACGAGATCTCGCTCGAGTCATCGATCGTACCGTTGCCATTCCGGTCGAGCGCCAGCATCCCGTCGTCGCCACCTACCCATCCGGTACGGTCCGCGATACCGTCGAGATCCATATCGAACGAGATCGACGAATTGGCCGCCGCGACCAACTCAATGCCATCGCCGTCCAGGTCGAGCACAAGCGGCGGGATCGAACTGTTCCTGCCCTGCTTCACGAAGGTAATTTTGATGGATGCCGTGCTCGATACACCCGACGGGTCGGTCATGAGGACGTTAACAAGATAATCGAGGAAGAACGTGCGCCTCCCGCCCTCCGCGTGATGTTCCACGCCCCCTTCCCACTCGCCGTCGCCGGGTATCTGAAAGGACAATTGTCCGCCCGGGGTTAGATAGAGCTCCGGATATTCGCCGCCGATGTCACCAAGCTCTGGCCCAGTGGATGAAATAAGATACTCGGTCGCCTGAAAACCCAGGATCTGGAAGGTGATACCCGAGTCACTGCGCGTCTCAGGGTCACGCGCAGTCAACCCAAAGGGGATATCTCCTTCCTCCTGATCGTCCTTGACGTAATATTGAATCCTGCTCGTCAGTATCGGCCCTTCGTTGCGATCAGTCACGCTGATCGTCGCGATACCGGTACTGGTGAAGTAGGTGCCGTCCGGGGCGGGAGTCAGGTCGGTCGCCGTAACAGCGAGATTGAATGTCGCGCGTGACGGATCCTTGTCGCGATACACCCATTCATAAACGGGATCGATTTCCTCCCACCTGTTCGGGTTACCAGTACGAGGAACCTCTTGTTCTTCCCATATTTCGGTCAGGCCCTCATAATCGACAGAACCGGCGATCAGGCTGATCTCGCCAGTCGATCCGTTAATCTTCCATATCCCCGATTCAGTGCCGCCATCGGCAAAGCGCCACTGCATTGTGCGCCCTTCAGGATCATTCAGCATCAGTCGGGCATCCACCACGGTGTTCTCCGGGGGCTGTGAACCTTCCTCGATAGAAGCATAGGATCGCGATAGGAGGGTGTGGCGCTCGTTTACATCCGTAATGCCGATCGTGACTGCCGAGGTGGTCTGGTTAAATCCCGCATTGCCCTGATTATCACGTGCCGCGACCGTGTAGGCAACGCTCGGCGTACCGATCTCGAAGTCGAGCGCCGCCGCGGTACGGATCGCGCCGCTGACTTCATCGATGGCGTAACGCCCGTCGAATGAGACGGCACTCGCGCTTCCGTTGTTCAAGAAGTAATAACGCTGCTGCCCAAAGGTGCCGCCGGCGCTATCGAGGTCGGTCGCGGCAACCGTGCCGACACTCGTCCCGATCGCAACATTCTCGGTCACGGCCATACCGTAGCTTGCCGGCATGGCGTTCGCTTCGTTCGTATCGGTGATGCCGATCGTCACCGTCGAACTGGTCTGGTTGTAACCGGCGGAGCCCTGGTTGTCGCGGGCGACGACCGTGTAGGCGACGCTCGTCGCCCCCGCCTCAAAGTTGAGCGCGGCCGCAGTCCGGATCAGGCCGGTCACCGCATCGATCGCGTAGCGCCCGTCCGCGGATATCGCGCTCACCGCACTGCCGCTCAGGAAATAATAGCGTTGCTGCCCAAACGCGGCCCCAGCGCCGTCAATATCGGTTGCCGCCACCGTGCCGACATTCGTACCGATCGCACCATTCTCCGACACGGACATCACGTAGCTCGCCGGAATAGCGTTCGCTTCGTTCATATCGGTGACGCCGATCGTGACGGTCGAACTGGCCTGGATATAGCCAGCAGCACCCTGGTTATCACGCGCCACTACCGTGTAGGCGACGCTCGTCGTGCCAGCCTCGAAGTTGAGCACCGCCGCAGTCCGGATCAGGCCGGTCAGCGCATCGATCGTGTAGCGCCCGTCCGAAGAGGTCCCGCTCGCCGTGCTGCCGTCCAGGAAATAATAGCGCTGTTGTCCAAACGCCGTGCCCGCACCATCGAGATCAGTCGCGGCGACGGTGCCGACGCTTGTCCCGATCCCGACATTCTCGGCCACCGACATTGCATAGGTCGCGGGGATCGCGTTCGCTTCGTTCGCATCGGTGACGTCGATCGTGACGGTCGAGGTGGCCTGGGTGTAGCCCGCAGCACCCTGGTTATCGCGGGCCACCACCGTGTAGGCCACGCTCGTCGTGCCAGCCTCGAAATTGAGCATGGCCGCCGTCTTGATCACACCAGTAATCGCATCGATCGTGTAGCGCCCGTCCGAAGAGGTCGCGCCCGCGACGCCAGCGTTGAGGAAATAATAGCGCTGTTGGCCAAACGCCGTAGCGACACTGTCGATATCGGTAGCGACAACGGTGCCGACGCTTGTCCCGATCCCGACATTCTCGGCCACCGACATCGCATAGGTCGCGGGGATCGCGTTCGCTTCGTTCGCATCCGCGACGCCGATCGTGACGGTCGAGGTGGCCTGGGTGTAGCCCGCCGCGCCTTGGTTATCGCGGGCCACCACCGTGTAGGCCACGCTCGTCGTGCCAGCCTCGAAATTGAGTATGGCGGCGGTCTTGATCACGCCGCTCACCGCATCGATCGTGTAGCGCCCGTCCGAAGAGGTCGCGCTCGCCGTCGAACCGTTCAGGAAATAGTAGCGCTGTTGCCCAAACGCCGTAGCGACACCGTCGAGATCAGTCGCGGCAACCGTACCGACGCTTGTCCCAACCGCGACATTCTCCGCCACCGACATCGCATAGGTCGCAGGGATGGCGTTCGCTTCGTTCACATCGGCGACGTTGATCGTGACCGTCGAGGCGGCCTGGGTGTAGCCAGCAGCACCCTGGTTATCCCGTGCGACCACCGTGTAGGACACGCTCGTCGTGCCGGCCTCGAAATTGAGCACCGCTGCCGTCCTGATCACGCCGGTCAGCGCATCGATCGTGTAGCGCCCGTCCGACGAGGTCCCACCCGCGACACCGGCGTTGAGGAAATAGTAGCGCTGCTGCCCAAAAGCCGTAGCGACACTGTCGATATCGGTAGCGGCAACCGAGCCGACGCTTGTCCCGACCGCGACATTCTCCGCCACCGACATCGCGTAGCTCGCGGGGATCGCGTTCGCTTCGTTCGCATCGGTGACGCCGATCGTGACAGTCGAGGCGGCCTGGATATACCCAGCTGCGCCCTGATTGTCGCGCGCCACCACCGTGTAGGCGACGCTCGTCGTGCCAGCCTCGAAGTTGAGCGTGGCCGCCGTCTTGATCACACCAGTAATCGCATCGATCGTGTAGCGCCCGTCCGAGGAGGTCGCGCTCGGCGTGCTGCCGTCCAGGAAATAATAGCGCTGTTGCCCAAACGCCGTAGCGACGCTGTCGATATCGGTAGCGACAACGGTGCCGACGCTTGTCCCGATCCCGACATTCTCGGCCACCGACATCGCATAGGTCGCGGGGATGGCATTCGCTTCGTTCGCATCCGCGACGCCGATCGTGACAGTCGAGGCTGCCTGGATATACCCCGCCGCGCCTTGGTTATCGCGGGCCACCACCGTGTAGGCCACGCTCGTCGTGCCAGCCTCGAAATTGAGTACTGTAGCGGTCTTGATCACACCGCTCACCGCATCGATCGTGTAGCGCCCGTCCGAAGAGGTCGCGCTCGCCGTCGAACCGTTCAGGAAATAGTAGCGCTGCTGGCCAAACGCCGTAGCGACACCATCGAGATCAGTCGCGGCAACCGAGCCGACGCTTGTCCCGACCGCGACATTCTCCGCCACCGACATCGCGTAGCTCGCGGGGATCGCGTTCGCTTCGTTCGAATCGGTGACGCCGATCGTGACAGTCGAGGCTGCCTGGATATACCCCGCCGCGCCCTGATTGTCGTGGGCCACCACCGTGTAGGCGACGCTCGTCGTCCCCGCTTCGAAGTTCAGGGCGGCCGCGGTCTTGATCACACCGGTAATCGCATCGATCGCGTAGCGCCCGTCCGAAGAGGTCGCGCCCGCAACGCCAGCGTTGAGGAAATAGTAGCGCTGCTGCCCAAACGCAGTGCCCGCACCATCGAGATCAGTCGCGGCGACGGTGCCGACGCTTGTCCCGATCCCGACATTCTCGGCCACCGACATCGCGTAGGTCGCGGGGATCGCGTTCGCTTCGTTCATATCGGTGACGCCGATCGTGACGGTCGAGGTGGCCTGGGTGTAGCCCGCAGCACCCTGGTTATCGCGGGCCACCACCGTGTAGGCCACGCTCGTCGTGCCAGCCTCGAAATTGAGCGTGGCCGCCGTCTTGATCACACCAGTAATCGCATCGATCGTGTAGCGCCCGTCCGAAGAGGTCGCGCCCGCGACGCCAGCGTTGAGGAAATAATAGCGCTGTTGGCCAAACGCCGTAGCGACACTGTCGATATCGGTAGCGACAACGGTGCCGACGCTTGTCCCGATCCCGACATTCTCCGCCACCGACATCGCATAGGTCGCAGGGATGGCGTTCGCTTCGTTCACATCGGTGACGTCGATCGTCACCGTGGAACTTGCCTGGGTATAGCCGGCCAGACCCTGGTTGTCGCGGGCCACCACCGTATAGGCGACACTCGTCGTGCCAGCCTCGAAATTGAGTATGGCGGCGGTCTTGATCACGCCGCTCACCGCATCGATCGTGTAGCGCCCATCGGCCGAGGTCGCGCCCGCGACCCCGGCATTCAGGAAATAATAGCGCTGCTGCCCGAATGGCGTCGCCACACTGTCGAGGTCGGTCGCGGCAACCGTGCCGACACTCGTCCCCACCGCGACATTCTCGACCACCGACATCGCATAGGTCGCGGGGATCGCGTTCGCTTCGTTCACATCGGCGACGTTGATCGTGACCGTCGAGGCTGCCTGGGTGTAGCCAGCAGCACCCTGGTTATCCCGTGCGACCACCGTGTAGGACACGCTCGTCGTGCCGGCCTCGAAATTGAGCGTGGCCGCCGTCTTGATCACACCGGTAATCGCATCGATCGTGTAGCGCCCGTCCGAAGAGGTCGCGCCCACCGCACCAGCGTTCAGGAAATAATAGCGCTGTTGGCCAAACGCCGTGCCCGCACCATCGAGATCAGTCGCGGCGACGGTGCCGACGCTTGTCCCGATCCCGACATTCTCGGCCACCGACATCGCATAGGTCGCGGGGATGGCGTTCGCTTCGTTCACATCGGTGACGCCGATCGTGACGGTTGAGGTCGCCTGAGTGTAGCCGGCATTGCCCTGGTTATCGCGCGCGGCGACGGTGTAGGCGACGCTCGTCGTACCGGCTTCGAAATTGAGCGCCGCCGCCGTCTTGATCACACCGGTCGCCGCGTCAATCGTGTAGCGCCCGTCCGAAGACGTGCCGCTCGCGACGCCCGCATTGAGGAAGTAGTAGCGCTGCTGCCCGAATGCCGTCGTCGCACTGTCTAGGTCGGTTGCGGCAACCGTGCCGACACTCGTTCCTACCGCGACATTCTCCGCCACCGACATCGTATAGGTCGCCGGAATGCTGTTCGCTTCATTCAGATTGTTGACGGCAACCGTGAACGTCTGGTCCCTGAACTGCCCGAAGGAATCGGTGACGCGAACGACGATGGAATGCGACGTTGCACTCTCATAGTTGAACAATGCGCTGTTCGCGACTTTCAGTGTTCCGGTCGTCGTGAGTGAGAAGCGCCCACCCGCATTGTCGAGCAGCGAATAAATCAGGGTGTCGCCGCTATCCGGATCAACCGCAGTGACGGTCCCGATCGTCACGGCATTCGCGGCGTTCTCGTCGACCGATCCCGAAAATGCGAGGCTGGTCGGCGGTGCATTGACGATCACCGTCGTCGTCGTCGCGGTCGAGATTGCGGTTTGACCTCCCTCAGTCGCCCGCGCGGTTACGGTCAGGGACAGATCCTGGCTCCAGCCCGCAGGCGCAATGACCTGAAGGCCGCTGGCCTGGGCCGGGGACAGCTTCCAGACGCTGGCCGAATTGTCATAGGTTCCCGCGCTGAGCGTCACGCCGACAGGAACGCCCGCAATCCAGATCTCCTGGACCTCCGAGCCGTCCGTATCCGGGAAGGTGACGCTCAGATTGAGCGGGATACCGGCGAGGCCCGACGTGCCACTACCGCCGGCGAACTGCGCAATAACCGGCTGGTCCGGCGCCGAATTCACCGTGACCGAAAAGTCTTCGGTCGAGATCACCCCGCCCGCGTCTATCGCCTGAACACGGATCGTCGCGACGCCGCTGGCGTTACCGTTCGGCGTGATTGTGAGGCTGCGTTGACCCGCAGCGTTCGGTGCACCGAATACCAGTCCCGAGGCAGCGATGAGCCCGCTGCCGGAGAGGACCGTTGCCGAAAGCTGCAGGCCCGCATTGGGCGTGATGTCGTCGGTCGCCGTGACGGTCAGGCTAAGCGTCGTATCTTCGTTGATCGTCTGGTCGGCGATCGCGGACAAGACGGGAGCCGCGTTGCTGCCCCAATGGGTTGCCCATTGCGCCTTGTAGGTTAGGTCGCCCATTAGCGTGTCGCGCGCCGCGGCAGTCGCAGGCTTCGTCTTCGACGCCATGAGGCCGACCAGCCCCTCGACATTGATGCTCGTCGAGTAGCGCTCGCCAGCCACGATGAAATCGACCCTGTAGTTGGCACGGCTGGCCGGGTCGGAGATGAGGTACCAGTCCTTGATCAATACGCTTGAGGCCGAACCGATGACGCTGATGCGCATGTCGTCCCCGACGCGTTCGAACCAGAGGTCCTCGTGCGCGATAGCACCGGCAGTGTCCTGGAACCCAAGCACGTCGATGTCGTCGCCTGACGGATCATAATTGTAGATGGTGTCGGCGTCGGAAGCGCGGGTGACCACATAGGTGTCGTTGTCGACGCCTCCGGTCAGAATATCGTTGCCAGCGCCGCCATCGAGGAAATCGTCACCGCTTTCGGCGTTGAGTGTGTCGTTACCCGCGCCGCCGATGAGCACGTCGTTGCCAGCGCCACCATAGATGATGTCGTCACCGTTCTCGCCGTACAGCGTGTCCGCGCCGTCATCTCCGTAGAGAATGTCGTTGCCCGCCCCTCCATTGAGCAAGTCGTCCCCGGCTCTTCCGCGCAACGTGTCCGCACCGCCGATGCCTAACAGGATATTGGCTGTCGCATCGCCCAGGAGTGTGTCGCCCAGGGGGCTTCCGACGATACCTTCGATCCCGACATAGGTATCGCCCGCAGCGGCCCCGGTATTGGCAGAAGGCGTCGCCAGATCGACCGTCACCGCAGTCGTCGCGAGGACGCCTTCGTACACCCGCTGATAGGCGGCATAGTCGACACCGGCACCGCCGACCAATTGATCCGCGCCATTACCGCCAGTGAGATAATCGTCGCCATCCTCACCGTACAGCAGATCGTCGCCGTCATCGCCGTACAGGAAGTCCGTGACACCAGTAGTATTGTTCCCGCCATAGAGCGCGTCGTTACCGATGCCGCCGATGAGAGTGTCGCTATCGTCTCCTCCATAGAGCGTATCGGCCCCGGCCCCCCCGATGAGCCGGTCGACCCCGGCACCGCCCTCAAGCCTGTCATCGCCAGCACCGCCATCGAGCGTATCGTTGCCGCCCAGACCGTAGATTCGGTCGCGGTTCTGCTGACCGGTCAGGGTATTGGCATTCGCATCGCCTTCCAGCACGTCGTCCTGATCGGTAACGACTATATCGATGCTGCGCTGGATGGAGAAAGGAGTCGCGGTCTGGTCGGTCGCCGTGACCGTGATCGCGACCACGCTGCTCGCTTCGAAATCGAGGACCGCGCCGAGCTTCAGCCGCAGGACATCTCCCACGATCTCGAAACGACTGTCCGAAACGGAATAGCTGTAGCTGCTATTGGGCGTGCCTGCGGTGTCGGGATCGACAACCGCGAATGACCCCAATGAAATCGCGGGCAAACTCGTGCCGCTGGCAACGCGGTCCCGCTCCACGACGAAGCTGACGGAAGGCGCCCAGTTCAACACGCTGGGAGCCTCGTTCGCGTCAGTAACGCCGATCGTAACGGTCGAGCTCGCCTGGATATAGCCAGCCAGGCCCTGATTGTCCCGTGCAATGACCGTATAGGCCACGCTCGTCGTGCCAGCCTCGAAATTGAGGGCGGCGGCCGTCTTGATCACGCCGCTCACCGCATCGATCGTATAGCGCCCATCCGACGAGGTCGCGCCCGCAACACCAGCGTTGAGGAAATAATAGCGCTGCTGCCCGAACGCCACTCCGGCATCGTCGATATCGGTCGCGGCAACGGTGCCGACATTCGTTCCGATCGCGACATTCTCGGCAACTGTCATGGCATAGGTTGCTGGAATGGCGTTCGCTTCATTGACGTCGGCGATGCCGATCGTCACCGTCGAACTCGCCTGGGTATAGCCCGCCAGTCCCTGGTTGTCCCGCGCGACCACCGTGTAAGCAACGCTCGTCGCCCCCGCTTCGAAGTTCAGGGCGGCAGCCGTCTTGATGACCCCGCTCACCGCGTCGATCGTATAACGGCCATCCGAAGAGGTCCCACCGGCAACACCGGCGCTCAGGAAATAATAGCGCTGCTGCGCGAAAATCGTGCCAGCGCCATCAAGGTCGCTCGCGGCGACGGTGCCGACACTCGTCCCGATCGCGACATTCTCCGCCACCGACATCGCATAGGTCGCGGGGATGGCGTTCGCTTCGTTCGCATCGGTGACGCCGATCGTTACGGTCGAGCTCGCCTGGATATAGCCAGCCAGGCCCTGATTGTCCCGTGCAACGACCGTATAGGCCACGCTCGTCGTGCCAGCCTCGAAATTGAGGGTGGCGGCCGTCTTGATCACGCCGCTCACCGCATCGATCGTATAGCGCCCATCCGACGAGGTCGCGCCCGCAACACCAGCGTTCAGGAAATAATAGCGCTGCTGCCCGAACGCCGATCCGGCATCGTCGATATCGGTCGCGGCAACGGTGCCGACATTCGTTCCGATCGCGACATTCTCGGCAACTGTCATCGCATAGGTTGCTGGAATGCTGTTCGCTTCATTGACGTCAGCGATGCCAATCGTCACCGTCGAACTCGCCTCGGTGTAACCTGCCGCTCCCTGGTTATCGCGCGCGATAACCGTGTAGGAAGCGCTCGTGGCCCCCACCTCGAAGTTCGACAACGTAGCCGTGGTGATCAGCCCGCTGACGGCATTTATCGCGTAGCGCCCGTCCGAAGAGGTCGCACCCGCGACGCCAGCGTTGAGGAAATAATAGCGCTGCTGCCCGAAAATCGTGCCAGCGCCATCGAGGTCGGTCGCGGCAACCGCGCCGACGCTCGACCCGATCGCGGCATTCTCCGCCACCGACATCGCATAGGTCGCAGGGATGGCATTCGCTTCGTTCGCATCGGTGACGCCGATCGTGACGGTCGAGCTCGCCTGGGTATAGCCAGCCAGTCCCTGGTTGTCCCGCGCGACCACCGTGTAAGCGACACTCGTCGTGCCGGCCTCAAAATTAAGTGCGGCGGCAGTCTTGATCACGCCAGTCATCGCGTCGATCGCGTAGCGCCCGTCGGAAGAGGTTGCGCTCACCGTCGAACCGTTCAGGAAATAGTAGCGCTGTTGCCCAAACGCCGTAGCGACACTGTCGATATCAGTCGCGACAACGGTGCCGACATTCGTTCCGATCGCAACATTCTCGGCCACCAACATCGTATAGGTCGCGGGGATGGCGTTCGCTTCGTTACCGTCGGTCACACCAATCGTCACCGTCGAGCTCGCCTGGGTATAGCCCCCCAGTCCCTGGTTGTCCCGCGCGACCACCGTGTAAGCAACGCTCGTCGTCCCGGCTTCGAAGTTCAGGGCTGCAGCCGTCTTGATGACCCCGCTTACCGCGTCGATCGCGTAGCGCCCGTCCGAAGAGGTCGCGCCCGCGACGCCAGCGTTGAGGAAATAATAGCGCTGCTGTCCGAAAATCGTGCCGGCGCCATCGATATCGGTCGCGGCGACGGTGCCGACGCTTGTTCCGATCGCGACATTCTCGGCAACCGACATCGTGTAGCTCGCCGGAATGGCGTTCGCTTCGTTCACATCCGCGACGTCGATCGTCACCGTGGAACTTGCCTCGGCATAGCCGGCCAGACCCTGGTTGTCGCGCGCCACCACCGTATAGGCGACACTCGTCGTGCCAGCCTCGAAATTGAGGGCGGCGGCGGTCTTGATCACGCCAGTCATCGCGTCAATCGTATAGCGGCCATCCGACGAGGTCGCGCCCGCGACCCCGGCATTCAGGAAATAATAGCGCTGCTGCCCGAAGGGCGTCGCCACGCTGTCGAGGTCGGTCGCGGCAACCGTGCCGACACTCGTCCCCACCGCGACATTCTCGGCCACCGACATCGCATAGGTCGCGGGGATCGCGTTCGCTTCGTTACCGTCGGTCACACCAATCGTGACCGTCGAACTGGCCTGAGTATAGCCGGCCAGGCCCTGATTGTCGCGCGCCACCACCGTGTAGGACACGCTCGTCGTGCCAGCTTCGAAGTTCAGGGCGGCTGCGGTCCTGATGACCCCGCTCACCGCATCGATCGTGTAGCGACCGTCCGAAGACGTAGCGCCCGCCACACCGGCATTCAGGAAATAATAGCGCTGCTGGCCAAACGCCGTGCCCAGACTATCGATATCGGTCGCAACCACCGTGCCGACGCTGGTCCCGACCGCGACATTCTCCACCACCGACATCGCATAGGTCGCGGGAAGCGCGTTCGCCTCATTCGCATCGGTGACGCTGATCCCCACCGACGAGCTCGCTTCCCTGTAGCCCGCCAGGCCCTGATTATCGCGCGCCACCACGGTGTACATCGCACCCGTCGTACCGGCCTCGAAATTGAGCGTGGACGCCGTCTTGATGACCCCAGTCAGTGCGTCGATCGTATAGCGTCCGTCGGCGGACGTACCGCTCACCGCACCGCCGTTCAGGAAATAATAGCGCTGCTGGCCAAACGCCGTGCCAACACCATCGATATCGTCCGCGGCAACGGTTCCGACGGCGGTTCCGACCGCAACATTCTCGGAAACCGACATCCCATAGCCTTCGTGCATGCTGTTCGCTTCATTGCGATCCTGGAGCGAGACAGTGAAACGCGTCTCGCTCGACGCACCATGGCTATCGACGACCCGAACACCGACGACGTGAGAGGGGGCCGCTTCGAAGTTCAGACGTGCAGGATCTCGCGCGATGAGCAGCCCGGCAGCCGTGATCTCGAACCGGCCGCCCGCATCGTCCGTCAGCGAGAAAGTGAACGAATCGCCTTCCACGTCGGTTGCCACGAATTGAGCGATGGGACTGTCCACCAGGGTTGGCGATCCCGGGCCGCCCTCGACCACACTCAGTATCGCCTCGTTCGCCAGCCGCAGGTTGCGCGGCGCGTCATTTGCCGCCGCGACCATCACCTTGACGGCGACATCCTTTGCTTGCCCGTCGGCGTCCTTCACCATGATCGAAAAGCGATCTTCGCCGTTGAAATCGGCATTGGGCGTATAGATGAACTTGCCGTCGAGCGCGTTCACGACAACCGCCCCGTTCGTTGGCGCCGTTCCGAGAGCATAGCTCTGGATATTCTCGTCCGGATCGATCGCGCCGACGGATGTCAGGCCGGTTGCCCCATCTTCATTAATCGCGATCTCGATCGGCGCTGCCTGCGGCGGCGCCTTGCCACCGGCATACCAGAACGCGGCCAGTTGGGTTTTGATCGCTTCCGGCATCGCGCCGGGCGCCTGTATCTGGATCGCCGTCATGGCATCGATCAACGGCGTCGCATACCCAAGGAACAGCGTGTGTGTCGTCGTGGAAACCGACCGCATCAACGTCGCATATTGCGGCGCAAAATAACCCTGCAGTAGCACTCTCGTAGTGCTGCCGATGATGCCGATCTGCAACTCGGTGCCCGAGCGCGAGAACCAGAGCTGGTCGAAGCTTACGGACGAATCGAAGACAATGTTGTTCTTGCCCGTCATATCGATGATGGCGTCCCGCCCGGACAGCGCACCGAAGATATAGACATCGTCCCCGTCGCCACCTGCCAGCGTATCATCACCGGCGCCGCCATCGATCGTATCTTTGCCGCCACCGCCGTTGATATTGTCGATGCCGTTACCGCCGCTGATGATGTCATCGCCATCGCCGCCATCAAGACTGTCATTGCCCTCGCCGCCGGTCAGCGAATCATTGCCAGCCTCACCGAAGAAATAATCGTTGCCGTCGCCCCCATCGAGGCGATCATTGCCGTCGCCACCATAAGCGTCATCACTTCCCGCACCGCCGGCAATGGCATCATCGCCCGCACCGCCATAAAGCCGATCAATACCGCTGCCGCCGACCAGGACATCGCCGCCGCCGTTGCCGTAGAGCGTGTTGTTGCCATCGAGGCCGTCGATGCGGTTTCCATTGTCATCGCCGGTAAGCGTGTCGTTGAAAGCCGAGCCGGTGAGATTTTCAATGCCGGTCAGCACGTCGCCAGCGGCATCGCCGCCGGTCTGGCCGGTCGTCGTGTTGCGCAGATCGACCTGGACCCCAGCGGCCGACCGCACATAGCGCGCCGTGTCGCCCCAGGACGTCACGGTGGTGGCGGAGTGAGTTCCGCCGTCGAGCCTGTCCGCACCCGCGCCGCCCTCAAGCTGGTCGTCGCCATCACCCCCGGTCAGCACATCGTCGCCGGCACCACCGCTCAGCACATCATGACCGGCGCCACCGTTGAGCTGATCCGCAAGCGCTCCGGCCTGGCCCATCATCAGGTCGTCACCCGACGTTCCGTTCAGCACCGCGCCATTCGTGGCGGTCAACACGCTTGCAAGGGACACCGCCAGCCCGTCGCGGAACTGGAGCGTCTCGATCCGGCCATTCGGCGTGAACTGATTCCTGATCGTGATCTGGCTCGTCGCCGAACCGCCGAACTGAACCACAAGGTCCGCGC
Source organism: Sphingomonas sp. QA11 (assembly GCF_028473665.1). GTDB lineage: Bacteria > Pseudomonadota > Alphaproteobacteria > Sphingomonadales > Sphingomonadaceae > Sphingomonas > Sphingomonas phytovorans. Next base: position 3,858,290 of record NZ_CP098774.1, read on the forward strand.
CACTCGTGATGAAGCTCAGGTCGCTGAGGCTGACCCCGGCGCCGAATTCGAGGACGTCGTCGCCGGCATCGGTCGTCGTATCGAACTTCTCGCGGGTGACCTGTTGGCCATAGGTCTTGGCGAACCCGCCGAGCCAGCCGGCGACGTTATAGGCCGCCGGCGGGGTGTCCGGCTGGTTTGCATCTGCATTGTTGGGCGCGAACCGATCGTAATCATAGACGACCTCACCATTTGGCCCGGTCACCTGGAGTCGCCAATAGTAGCGATCCCAATATCCCGGCTGGAGGATCCACGTGCATTGCCACAATGTCTGCGTATAGCCGGCCGCAAGCGTGCCCGAGGCGGTTACCGCCTCCTCGATGGCGAAGCTGGCGTCGCGAATGATATCGGCGCCGTCCCCGACGTTCCACAGATAGGTGTCGTCGCCCTCGCCACCGAGCAGCGTATCGTCGCCCTGGCCGCCGGTCAGCTCGTTGTCGTAATCGTCGCCACCGAGCACATCGCCGCCGCCGCCGCCCGCCAGGTTCTCGATCGAGGAGAAAGTGTCGCCGGCCGCGTCGCCCGTGTTCGCGACTGCGCCCGACAGATACACCTTCACACCCGCGCTGGCAGAGAGATAGGACGCCGTATCGAGGCCGCTGCCGCCAATCAGGACATCCTGACCAGCACCGCCATCGAGGCTGTCGTTACCGGCGCCGCCATAGATCACGTCGTCACCGCTCTCGCCCTTGAGCGTATCGGATCCGCTGTTGCCGACAATGATGTCGTTACCCAACCCGCCGGCCAACACGTCGTCACCGGCACCGCCGGTCATCCAGTCGGCCATCACCGTGCCGGCTAACGGCGCAGCGGTGGTGCCGTTTGCCGCATCGGTGCCAGCGATCAGATTCGTAGCCCCCGCCGAGATGTCGAGGATGCCGGTCTGATAGAAAGCCAGCTTCTCGATCTGGCCCGGCGAGAGATACCAGTCCTTGATCGTGATGCTGTCGGCAATCGACCCGGCGGCCGAGAATTCCGTATTCTCGCTACCGATCGACAGCACCAGATCGTTGGAACCTGCGGGCCGCCACAGGACGATGTCCTGAATGTTGATACCGGGCGCGAATTCGATCGTGTCGATGCCGGCATTGGCGACGATCGAGGCTCCGGCCGGCGGATTGAAATGCCGGAGCGTGCCAGCTTCGCTGTCATAGTCGAAACGGCCGAGCCATTGCAGGTCCGGATTGGCCGCCGTGCCGACATTCTTGCGGATGAAGGTGCCACCTGGGCCCGTGACCTCGCCCGTCGCCGAATTATAGGTATAGCCCGCCGTGGCGTTCCACACACCATTGGTCCAGGCAATCTGCCAGTTCGCCGAAAAATCGTCGAACATCATGTCGCGGCCGTCGCCACGCGCATATTTGAAGATGTCGTCTCCGGCACCGCCGACGACCTGATCGCCGTCGCCGCGCCCGCCGGACAGGATATCGGCGTCATTGCCGCCATAAAGATCGTCACCGCCGCCATCGCCGGACAACACGTCCGCGCCCTTGCCGCCGATCAGTTCGTCCGCGCCGAGCCCGCCGAGCAGCAGGTCGCGCCCGGAATCCCCGGCGACCATGTCGTTGCCGGTGCCGCCATTGCCGATATCGTTGCCGCCCATGAGGTACAGCGCGTCATTGCCGCCGCCGCCATAGACGAAATCATTGCCGGCCGTACCGATGAGCACGTCGTTGCCCGAGCCGCCGATGATGAAGCTGGTGATGTCGCCGATGCGGACTTCGTTGCCGTCGGCGAACTTGAGCCACTCGATGCGCTTGAACGGATCGGAGAACCAGTTCTTGACGGTAAGCTGCGTGCCGGAGAAGCTCACGACCCCATCGACCGTCTGCATCACGCGAACGATCAGGTCGTCGCTGTCCGTGCTCGACCGGACCAGCATGATATTGCCCATGTCGATACCCTGCCCGAAGACGATCGCATCCTCGCCACCCTGGAGGGCCTTGCCGGTGACGCCCGCCGCGCCACCGGCCCAGTTCTTCTTGATGATGCCCGAAAGCAGGCCGGCAAAACGCTGGCTGATATAGTCGCCGCCGGGCTGGGCCACGGGCGCTCCTGCCGCCTCGTCCTCGGCGATATCAGCGCCGTCGCCGAGCCGCACCAGATATTGATCGTCGCCGATCCCGCCCTTGAGATCGTCGCCTTCGCCGGCACCGCCGGCCAGGATATCATCGCCCGCGCCGCCGGTCAGAACGTCGATGCCGTCACCGCCCTCAAGCCAGTCAGAACCCTCGCGGCCACGAAGGATGTCGTTGCCCGCGCCGCCATCAAGGTAATTGCCGTCACCCCCCAACGCCTCGGGCGCAACTGTGCCTGCGTCGAGCACATCATCGCCAGCCCCACCGAGCAGCCAATCGTCGAGCCGTCCGCCGTACAACGTGTCGTTGCCAGCTCCGCCAAAGATATTGTCGCCGAGATTGGAGGCATAGACGGTGTCGTTGCCGTCGCCGGCATCGACCGTCGCGGCGATGGAGATGTCCAGCTTCGTGCGATCCGAGGTCGTATACTGCACTGTCGCGGTTCCGCTCGCGACTTTGCTGCTATTGATCCACGCGGCACTGAGTTGCCCCTCATGGTGGACAACATCGTCGATCCAGACATAAGGCACGGGGCTCGTGCCGTCGATGATCGTACCCTTGCCCGATACGGGACTCGTCCCACTGGCCAAGGCGGCTGTACCCGCAGTGACCGTTGCGGTCAGAGTGAAGGTTTCATTGCCTTCAATATTGGTTGAGTGCCCCTCCGCGTCCACGCCGTTGTCGGCGATGACTGCAATCCGCACGAAATAATCTTTGATGCCCGCGGCCAGCGTCAGGCTGGTCGCATTTGTCCAGCCAGTAATCCCATCGGTCGAAATCTGGAGCGTCGTACCGTAATCTGCTCCCCCGGTGGCCCGGCCATCTGTAAGTGCGAGGCTCATCGTAACCGCAGTGGTCGCGGCCTTGGAAAGGCCCACGCGAAACACGGCATAGCCGTCACCTTCGCCGGCAAAGCTCCTTCCGACCATTAAGGTCGGTAGCGCTGAGTTAGAGACGATTGTGACGGTAGCTGCGGGCCCGACGATCGACACGCCCGCTGCGTTGCTCAACGTGATGTTAAACTTCTCGTCTGCTTCCTCCAGGGAATCCTGGGGCGTAGCCACGATCGCTCCGATACTCCTGGTGCCGGAAGCTATGGAGAGGTTCTCCGATTTGACGACGAAGTCTGCCGTACCGAGCGCGATGTCATTATTGAGGCGGCCATTCACCGTGTAGCCAATCTGGTTGGCGAGGGACCCGGAACGGAGGTCGATCACCTGAACGCCATCGAACGTCTCGATTGTAGTGAGATCGTCGACACTGACGCCATCGACGAAGGTATAGTTGCCGATGTCGATCCGTCTCGAAATGGATCCGGCGCCATTCCCCACGAATCGGAAGAAGACCTCGGCGGAACTCGCGCCCGCTTCGTCTAAAAGAGACTGAAATCCGCCGAACCAGTCGGATGCATGACGCTTATTAATTCCGAGGTCGTGCGCCGCGGAGATTGCGATCGCGACCTCTGCGGTGAAGACGCTGCCTTCCTCGGCACGAACCAGCGACGACACGATTGCCTCATTGCCGACAACGCCCGAGTATCTTTGCGCAGCCGTTATGTTGCCGATAAGCACGTTGAGGTCGAATTCCGCGCCAACGACGGAATTGACTTCGAGCGTGCGATATATTGCCCGTTTTACGTAGATATCGCCGCCGACAAGCTGGAAGTCAGGATCGGCCAGTCCTTGGTATATCCCATAAGCAATAAGCTTGCCCGCACCGTCTTTACCTGAGAAGCGGCGCGTGATCGCCCCCTCGTCTCTCGTCGATACGGGACGATAGACGAAATCAGATTTCCACATCCCGTAATTGCCGGTCTGAACCAACTCCGGATTGGCCAATCTCGAGCCACTTGCGACCAGCAAATTGTTGAAAGTATCGGAAACCACCGATGCCAATGACGCAGCGGTGTCTTTGGAGCCGCCTTTTCGAGCATAGGCATTCGCGACGCTGAACTCACCCTTCTGTTCGTCCCACGCGACATCGGCGCCCGACCTTGGTGTGCCACCGAAGATCGAACCGATCAGACCGCCGACGATGAACCCAAGGAACGCGCCTATAGCGGCTCCGATAAGAGCACCAACGGGTCCGCCAACTATCGCACCAAAAAGACCCAGCTTCTCGGCGGCGATCACGCCGAGCGTAGCCCCCACAGCTGAACCGATCTGCCCGCCAATAGTGTCGAACGAGATGATCTCACTAGCCAGCTTTGCGCCCAGGAAGGAGCCGACCGCAGTGGCGATCATCGTCGGATTCACGTTGGCGAAGAGTTCGGCACTCTTGAGTACGTTCGCACCATTGGCGATATTGGTCACGATCTGGCCGATTGCGGCCCCGGCAGCCGTGTTCAGAAGGTCTCCGGCGAAGCCATCGACGCCAAGCGCGTGGACCAGTTCCGCGGTAAGGAACGATGACAGGGCTCCGATACCGGCAGACTTCAGGTTGGCGAGGAATTCGCCATCGATATTGGCGAGAATTGAGCCCCCGCCTCCCGAACTGTGGACAGCTTGAGCCGCCTGCCCGCCCTTGTCGAAAAACGCTAGGTTCAACGCGTCGCCGAGATTCGCGCCAATCGTCTTCAGCGCTGCGGACGCGACAACCTGTCCAAGCACGTTGTTCTTGACGAGCGTGTTCCCCAAAATGCTCCCGAGTTGCTCGCCCGCATCTACGAAATCGAAGCCGATCGTCGAGTTGATCACCTTGACAGTAGTTGGCTTTCCCGTCCCCGAGGTCACAGTGAGGTTGCTGTTTCGGTCGGTCGTGACACGGTTGGCAGAAACAATGATGTTGCCGGAGACTTTCTCGGTCTTGGTTTCCGTCACGCCGGGAGCGACATCGTAAATCTTTACGATTTCCCCCTTGTCGTTGGTATAGGTAATGACTAGGGTCGATAAGTAGGCGGCCTCCTCCTGGGCAGAAAGCTTCTTGCTAACCCTGGTATTGATCCCGTCCACCATTGACTTGCGGTGTACGTCGAGGAGCATAGGGTCGAAATGCAGACCCGCCACTGGCACCATGGTGTAGTCCATTATCGAAGCACCGGTGGTTCCGGGCTTCTGAACCATCATCCCGGCGGCGACGAACTTCGCGAGATCCGATTGTGAGAATGGCTCCGCAATCGCGCCGCCAAACGCTGCGGTTATGCCAGTGCGCAACCAGATATTCTCAAGCTTTGCGTAAGCCTGGACGTGAATGCTCGTTGCATACGTGGCAACGAGATCCGCGTAATCTTGCGCATTCAGCGGGGCAGACCGCGCGCTAAAGAATTGCTGCGCGGCGGCGAAACCGACGCCATAGCTATTGGGATCGGTTGTTTGTAGCTGAGGCGAGAAGCCCCTGATGATCCCGTCGGCTCCGGCCGTTCCGACGGCCAGAGGGTTCGAATTCACCTGGAAGTAATGTGGCGCACCATTGCCTCCCACCACCCAGGACAATAAATGACCCAAGGCCTCGTGTGCGAGTATGTTGACGAACAAACCTTGGTAATAAATCTGATTCGTCGCGAAATTCGGATCTCCGGCGCCTAAATCCGACAGGGGCGTGATGTTGACGAACCGATCGCCGTCATCGGCGGTCTCGACTCCGCCATTGACATGTTCGGGATAAGCGGTTCCCCCAGCCGCCGTGCCGCCGACAGTGAGTTGCGGCCGGGTAATAAAGGTCCCCGGCGCCGATCGGCTGGGCACCTGACCATTTTGGATGGCGGTTCCGGCCATCACATACAGCGTATCACCCGTGAATCTTCCCTGAGCGTCCAAGGAGCCGAAACCGGCACGCATGAGATCGAACTGCCCGATAGGGTCGGGCGACAAAAGAATTTGGTCGAAGAAGGCTTTAGTCTGCAGGTCCTGCGTTATGAGAACAAGCTTCGGCAGGACGTAGGAAGTCCCGTCCGATCGGCGGATCGTAATGCCGGTATAGGTATAGGTCGGCATCGAGTTGAAATTGTGTGCGGCAAGCGCACGAACGTAATCTGCGATCCTGACATTGGCCGGCCCAGTGACGTTTGGCCGGATCGCGTCGGCCGCGTCCAAGATCGCCCGAAGGTCCATCTTTCCCTGAACCGCCGCCGGCGTGGGGGTAGGAGTAGGCATCAGCGCGGCTCCGTATACAATAGATTGTTAATGACATAGTCCAAGACTTTCTCGGCCGTAAAAGGCCCACTGTAATAGCGCTTGAACCCGTCAAATCCTCCGTCTCCGAACTGTGATGACCGCAAGATATTCAGAATATCGAGCGTTATATCGGAACCAAAAACAGGTATATCTCCCTGCAAATGGCGTCGTCTTACTTCGATCTCGGCCAATTTTTCGCTCGAAAGGCGATAGAGCTTCGACCGAATATAGCCTTGGCAATAACCAAACTCGAAAGGACCTGAGGCAGAGAAAGCCCGGCTGTCCAGCTCCGGCTTGGATCGGCACGCCCGCAGAAGCGAGTCGCCTTCCTCGCGCGATCCGAGCGGCAGGTCCTGCGGCTCGATCGGCACGTCCTGCGACAGACGTGAAGGCGTACTGCTGTTCGCTGCCAAACGATCCGCGCGCACCGAATTTGGCACGGGACCGTCGCCTCCAAAGGCGATGTCCGAAATGGCCCGCGTGCCGGCGGGCGCGGTAAGTCTACTCAGCCGTGATTTAGCTTCACTCAGCCCTGCCTGACGCGGACCTGAATCGATGGGAACGACCCGGCCTTTTGCCTTGCCATTACCCGGTGAATAGACCCAGAGTGTCCCGTCACTGTCGCTTGCGGCCCTGGCATAGAGAGTCTTCGATTTGGCAAGGTCGCGCGGAACCCCACGCCCTTCTTCGTATCGCACACCAAGCGCGAGTTGAGCGTATTTGTCCCCAGCCTGAGCCCGGCGCGCAAGGACTTGAAGATCGGCAGACGCTGTACCCGGCTCCAGCGAAATCCCCGCATATTCGCTGGAAGCGCAGCCACTCGCGCTAAGGCTCAGGCTCACACCAAGGCCCGCGGTGAAAACACCGCGCCATAGCCGCGCCGGCCAGAATCCCATTGTCATCTTACCCCCGGGCAGGCGATTCTCCCGCAAGATCCTGAAAGAATCCCACATCGCCCGACCGAGCAATCTAGGCAGACAAACCAAGCCTGGTCAATGTCACGAATTGTTGTTTTATGTTACAAAAATATTACATGGCCCTGCGCAATAGCGCCCTTCCCGTGGGAGTATATCGCTAGCGTCGGTGCATGGCACACCTTCCCCGCATCGTCCTCCCTGGCCTTCCGCATCCCGTGACGCAGCGCGGCAACCGGCGCGAGCAGGTGTTCTTCGAGAACGGCAATTCCCCCTTGCACCTTAATCTTCTGGTCAGGACGGCGGTGCGATCGCAGGTGGGAGATCCGGGGTTATTGCCTGACACCCAATCATACCCACAGCATCGCCGTGCCAGCGAACGAAGACGCGTTGCGCTGCACCTTTCGCCACTATGCCGGGCACATCAATGCAACGATGCGGATAACCGGCCATCTGTTGCAGGCCATCTGCTAGTGGATTGATTCCAACGTTTGGTGCCCACGCTTGACGGCGGCGATGATGTCATTGGGATCGGCGCGCCAAACGAAGGGTCGCGATTCGGTATTATGCTCATCGATGAAGCGATTGATGGCGGCCTGAAGGTCGACGACCGACTGGAAGACGCCGTTCTTCAGGCGTCGGCGGGTCAATTTGGCGAAGAAGCCCTCGACCGCGTTGAGCCATGAGCAAGAGGTCGGCACGAAATGGAATGTCCAGCGCGGATGCCGGGCGAGCCAGGCACGAACCTTGGGCTGTTTGTGGGTCGCATAATTGTCGAGAATGACATGCACGGTCTTATCCGCTGGCATCTCGGCCTCGACAGCATTGAGGAAGCGGATGAATTCCTGGTGGCGATGGCGCTGCATGTTGCGCCCGATCACGGTGCCGTCGAGCACGTTGAGCGCGGCGAACAGCGTGGTGGTTCCATTTCGCTTGTAGTCGTGTGTCATGGTTGCCCCGCGACCGCGCTTCAGCGGCAATCCCGGCTGCGTACGATCAAGCGCCTGGATCTGGCTCTTCTCGTCAACCGACAGCACGATCGCGTGGGCCGGTGGTGAGACGTAGAGGCCAACGACATCGTGAAGCTTCTCGGCAAACGCCTTGTCGTTGGACAGTTTGAAACTGCGCCAGCGGTGCGGCGCCAGACCATGGTCGTGCCAGATCTTCACCACCGAGGACGCCGCTATGCCCGCCGCCTTTGCCATTGCGCGAACCGTCCAGTGGGTTGCTTCCCGAGCCGGCGGCTCGAGCGTCAGCGTCACGACTTTCTCGACCAGTTCATTCTCAAGCGGCGCGATGCCGGGAGGCCGGGTCTTGTCGCGGAGCAGCCCGTCGACCCCCTCGGCCATATACCGCTCCTGCCAGCGCCATACGCAGGTCTTCGATTTACCCGTTGCCGCCATGATCGCGACAGTGCCCAACCCGTCATCGGTCAAGAGGATGATCCGAGCCCGCCATACATGCCTTTGCGGCGTCCCGCGCGCCGCAACCAGAGCCTCAAGCCGCGCTCGATCCGGAGCTGTGACGACGATGCTGATACCATTGCGCATGCACCTTCGTCGCACATCACGACCAATCGTGGAATCCTCAATCAGACTCTTCCGTTCCGATCAATCCACTAGAAGAAGCGAGATCTCGAAGATTAAAATCGGCGCGATTCTCGGTATGAAGTTCCGTCAGACCATTTGGCGGGATCGGAGAATTTCCCATTTATCGAGCTCTTTCATAAACTAACCTAAAACCGACGGTGTCGGAATTGGCAAATGAAAAGTATTTAACTCTGCCGTTAATTACATCGAATTCTGGAGCAGAGAATCTGTTGCCGCCCTTGAAAATTGTCTGTCGAACCGACGATTTCTTACCATCAACCTCGCCGATAACAGTGAAGGTAGCCGGATCGCTCACGGCTTCAGCGGCATTGCCAAACAGGTCATACAAGCCAAGAGAATCGGGCCTGAACTGTCCAACTCGCCAGATCAATCCTTTTTCCACAGCATTTCGAGGATCGTTATCAGTGTAGCTCCATTCGGTGTGCAGGTCACCGAGCAAGTACGCCCACCCCTTAGGAATATCCTTAATTTTTAATGCCTTGAGACCCGTGGCTTTACGGGCAATGGCGGTCCATTCGGCCTCGCTTGGCAAACGGAAGGGCTTTCCCGTCTTTTTCCGAATCCACGTCAAATAGCAGTCAAATTCGTCTGGCTTGATTGACGTCATCGGAAAATTGTCGCGTAGATCCTTTGCCTCAAGATTAATCGTCTTCCCGTCTACATTACGGGGCGGCGCGCACTTTTCTTCTTCATATGCAGCAAGGTAATCGCTCCAGGTGACCTCGTATCGAGCCACCATGAGCGATCGGTATTTCCCATCTATTTCTATATCAACGGGGACAACGGAAAAACATTCAACGCATCCGACCTGTTTTTTTGAGCCGGCCCAGTGTCGTTTTCAGTTCCAGCTTGCCCATCACTGCTGCCAATATACTTCGCCGCAAAGCTATCTCGAGTACCGATGCAGACAATTGCAATGCCTGTGACAATCAATCCCACGGCCCTGAGACGACCAATGATCATAAATCTTGAATGTCTCATATGATAGGAGTCAATCTGAGAAGATTGCACATGACTTCTATTGAACTAGATGTCACTCGTCCTAATTGTATATTAGAACACCGCCCTGAAAATGGGGAATTAAACTCTAATATACTGCCACTGCCCTGTGCAGTCATCGCCCGATGGCCATCGGGCCCGCCGAAACTCCGCCGCAGGTGTGCCGCCCGCGCGTGAGGTGGAGTATATTTATATTTACCTCCAGCCCGCGTCAGGGAATTACCATCAGTGGATGCAACACATGATCTGGATGAGGTATCTACAGCTTGGCCAGAGACACGCGCCCCAAATGCAAGAACCGAACACGAGCCAGAAGGCGCAGCGACAACACCGCGCGCGCGCCGCCGCTGACCGAAAAGCTTCATCCATCCCCCCACGCAGACGATTCTCCCGCAAGATCCTGAAAGAATCCCACATCGCCTGACGGTGCAACCTAGCCAGACAAACCAAGCCTGATCAATGTCATGAATTGTTGATTTGTGTTACAAAAATATTACAACGCCCCGCACGACAGCCTCCGTACCGTGCGAGGCATGTCGCTAGCGTAGACACATGGCGCGCCTTCCCCACATCGTCCTTCCCGGCCTTCCGCATCCCGTGACGCAGCGCGGCGACCGGTGCGAGCAGGCGTTCTTCGAGAATGGCGATTACGCCTTGTAACTCGCCCCTCTTCCCGAAGGGCGCAATCGCGGAGGCGATCCAGTGATACCCAATCATGCCCACATCATCGCCATGCCGGCCGACGAGGACGGGTTGAGCCGCACCTTTCGCCACTACGCCGGGCACATCAATGCGCGGGTGCGGGTGACTGGCCATCTGTGCCAGGCGCGCTTCAGCTCGGTCGCGAGGGATGAAGCGCATGGCCAGCAAAACCGATAGCCAGGAGAGCAAGTGCTACCTCTATTTTCATGCGGACTGATTTGACTCCAGGGTGGGTCGCCAGGGTTTTTCAGCGCCTGTCGAATTCACCAGATTATCTGATAATTTGCGGTTTCTTGGCTTCAACAATCCACCATCAGCGCCTCGCGAAATGCCGCGTGCGGCGGATTCTGCATCAATCACGATTCCGTACGCCTTTGAGATGTTTCAGACGTAGCTTTGCCTCGTCTAGCCCCGCTCGGCGCGGACCGGAACTCACCGGAATGACACGCCCTTTGGTCGCGGCGCCAACTGCGGGTGAATAGACCCAGAGTGTCCCGCCACTGTCGCTCGCGGCTCTGGCATAGAGGATCTTCGCTTTGGCAAGGTCGCGCGGAACCCCACGCCCTTCTTCGTATCGCACGCCAAGCGCGAGTTGAGCGTATTTGTCCCCAGCCTGAGCCCGGCGCGCAAGAGCTTGAATATCGGCCGACGTGGCACCCGGCCGTAGAGAAATCCCGGCATACTCGCTGGAAACACACCCGCTGGTGCCGACGATGGCACACACGGGAAGGCTCGCGGTGATCAAGCCACGGTACATGCGCCGATATCCGCACCTCCTGCTCATGCATCCCCCCGGAGAGTAGCCATCCTATCGAACTGAAAAGGCCGGTGACTTCGCTCGATACCTACATGCGCGGGCTGTTTTGGCCGGTCAAGATGATTTGAAGATGTAAACATGATGACAAAAATGTGTCATCCACTCGCGACAGGCTCGCCTATTCGACGAACCTTGTCCTCATCGCTCACGCGCTGCCTCATCCATCGTCTGGGCGATCGGGGAGATGAGATACTGGATGATCCGGCGCTCGCCGGTCTTGATCTCGGCCTGGACGGAGAGGCCCGGGCCGATCAGCTGCTCGCGGTTGCCAACGCGGATCGTGCGCTGGTTCAGCCGGATGCGCGCGGCATAGACGAGCCCGGTCGGGGGGGGCTTGCCATTGCTGTCGCGCGCGGCACCCGCGCCCTGCTGGCTGAAGTCGATTGCATCGCGGCTGATGCTTTCCACAATGCCTTCGATCAGGCCGTAATCGGTGAAAGGGTAGGCCTCCAGCTTGACGCGCACCGCCTGGCCCTCGCGTACAAAGCCGATATCCTTGTTGAGGATCTGCGCCTCCACCTCGATCGCCGCGTCGTCCGGCACGATCACCATGATCGGCTTGGCCGGCTCGACCACGCCGCCGACAGTGGCGATGCTGAGCTGCTGCACGGTGCCGTCCACCGGTGCACGGAGTTGCTGGTACTGGCGGCGGCGCGAGCTCTTGTTGAGCTCCTGCGTCGCCATGCTGGACTTGTCCTGCGCTTCGGACAGATCAGTCACCGCGGTCTTGCCGAAGGTCGCGCGCAGCCGGGCGATCTGCGCGTCGTAATTGGCCATCGCCGCGGCCGCCTTGGCCGCATTCGCCTCCTGCACCGCGATGTTCTGGATATGCTCGAGCCGGAGTTGCTCATATTCGAGCAGGCGGATCTTCGAGAAATAGCCTTTTTCCGAAAGCTCCCTGCGCGCCTCGAGCTGGCGTTCGACCAGCGGCAGCGTCTGTTTCAGCTTGGCGATCTCCGCCTCGGCGCCCGCACGCCCGGCGGCGCTCTCGGCCTTGCTCTGCAGCAGGCTGGCACGCTGTGCCTCATATTCGCCGACCGAGGTTGCGATGAACTGCTCCTGCGTGCCGGCGATCACGGCCGGCGTGCCGGGCGGCGCCACGAAACGGCGAGGCCTGCCGGAAAGATGGGCGAGCAGCGCATTATTGCGCGCGCCCACGATATTGGCGCTCAGCAACCCCTGGCTCGCCTGCGCCTCGTCGGCTGCGGTCAGCGTGGAATCGAGTTCGACCAGCAATTGCCCCTTCTTCACATGCTGGCCGTTGCGCACATGGATCGCGCGGACCGCGCCGATCTCGATCGGCTGGATCAGCTTCACATTGGCGGCGGGAATCACCTTGCCGGTAGCGACCGCCACGACATCGACCTTGCCGAAGATCGACCAGATGATGGCGATGGCGAACAGTGCGCACAGCGCCAGCGTCAACCAGCGCAATCCCGGGCTTGGCGGCTTTTCCATGATCTCGAGCGCGGCCGGCAGGAACTCATGGTCCGTCACCGGCTTCCGGTTCCGGTCAGCATCGTCCTGCATGCGCCAGGAAAGGCGCAACACGGCAAGATGGCGCGCGAGTGTCGGAAAGCGCTCGGCCAGCGTCGACCCGAGGCTCATGCGACTACTCCCATCTGCTTGGAATAGAGCTGGGCGTAGCGCCCGCCCCGCGCCATCAGGCCGTCATGGTCGCCTTCCTCCGTGACCTCCCCTCCCTCCACCGTTACGATCCGATGGCATTGCCGGACAGCGGACAGGCGGTGCGCGATAATGATCACAGTGCGTCCCTGCGCAATCTGACGCAGATTGTTCTGGATGATCTCTTCGCTCTCCGCATCGAGCGCCGAGGTCGCCTCGTCGAGGAGCAGAATCCGCGGGTTGCCGATCAGCGCGCGGGCGATGGCCATGCGCTGCCGCTGGCCGCCCGACAGGTTGTTCCCGCGTTCGTCGATGACGGTATCATAGCCATGGGTCATCGCCAGGATGAACTCATGCGCCCCGGCCAGCTCGGCCGCGGCGATCACCGCCTCCATCGGCATGGTCGGGTCGGCCAGGGCGATATTCTCGCGTACCGACCGGTTGAACAGGATATTCTCCTGCAGCACCACGCCGATCTGCCGACGGAGCCACGCCGGGTCGACCAGCGCCAGATCAACGCCATCGACCAGCACACGCCCCTGTTCCGGCACATATAGCCGCTGAACGAGCTTGGTCAGGGTCGACTTGCCCGATCCCGAAGGGCCGACGATCCCGAGCATCTCCCCCGCGCCGATCGACAGAGAGACGCCGCGCAGCGCCTCGGGCGCATCGGGACGATAGCGGAAGCGCACCTTGTCGAACTCGATCAGGCCGCGGATCGCGGGCAGGCTCGCGCGGCCCGGATTATGGTCTGGCTCGGCCGGGCTGTTGAGCACATCGCCCAGCCGGTCGACCGAGATGCGCACCTGCTGGAAATCCTGCCAGAGCTGCGACAGGCGCAGGATCGGCGATGCCACGCGCCCGGACAGCATGTTGAACGCGACGAGCGACCCGACGGTCAGGTCGCCCGCGATCACCGCCTTGGCACCGAAATAGAGGATGAAGACCGTGGTGAGCTTGGACACGAGCTGGATCAGGTGGCTGCCCCAGTTGGCGAGCTTGGTCACCGCGAAGCCGGTGCTGGTGTAGCCGGCGAACTGCTTTTCCCATTTGTCGCGCATCTGAGGTTCGACCGCCATCGCCTTCAAGGTGCCGATGCCCGTCACGCTCTCGACCAGGAATGCCTGGTTCTCCGCGCCGCGCCTGAATTTCTCGTCCAGCCGCTCGCGCAAGGTGGGGGTGATCAGGATGGAGATCGCAGCATAGATCGGAATCGACAGCGCCACGATCAGCGTCAGCATCGGGCTGTAGAGATACATCACCACGAAAAAGACGATCGTGAAGAACAGGTCGATCACGACGGTCACGGCGTTCGACGTCAGGAACTCACGGATCCGCTCAAGCTCGCGCACGCGCGCCACGCTGTCGCCGACCCGGCGCGCCTCGAAATAACTCAGGGGAAGGTTGAGCAAATGCCGAAACATGCGCGCCGACAGCTCCGCATCCACGCGGTTCGTGCTGTGTGCGAACAGCCAGTTCCGCAGAGCCGACAGCAACGTCTCCCAGACGAGCACCACGGCGAGCCCGAAGGCCAGGACATCAAGGGTGGTGAGCGAATGGTGCACGAGCACCTTGTCGATCACCAGCTGGAAGAAGATCGGGGATACCAGTCCCATCAACTGGAGGAAGAACGAGGCGATCAGAACATCGCGAAGCGGTTTGCGGTATTTGACGAGTGCCGGGATGAACCAGCTGATGTCGAAGGGCCGAGAGACACCGGCCATTTGTTCACGCGAGGCAAGCAGCAATACCTGCCCAGCAAGGCGATCCTTCAGGACATCATCCGTCCAGACTTCCGGCGCCTGTGCGTCGGCGCGTTGGACGAGCATCCGTGGTCCCTGGGCATCTTCGTCCGCCTTCAGCAAGATGACGGACGTTCCATCGATGCACGCTGCGATGACGGGCAAGGGCAGCTTCACTACGGCGGCGGCGTCCGCCCGGCGCACACGGGCGATCAGGCCAAGGCCCTTGGCGACGCGCGCAAGATCTTCCAGGCTGTAAGGTTGGTCACCTTTGCCTCGGGCATGAGCGATCTGATCGGGATCGGCCGGAACACCGAGAAACTTCGCGAGCAGGACGAAACAGACGAGCGCGGAGTCAGGTCGAAGCGTCGCCGCGCCGTTCCCGCCCGAGCCATCGGGCGAAGCGTTATTCTGCATGATGGGAAAAACCGAACTGTCTATACTGACCGGTTCACAATGAACCGCCCCCCCGGGGCTGCTTCCTAGACGATCGTCCAGCATTTTGCGAGATGGAAGCGTAGCAGGCTGGCATTGCGTCAGAGCCGCTTGGTTCATGCCCTTCCTAACCTTTGACACGCCTAAAGGAACATGATGTCCTCCCCGGAGGGCGGGTACCAAAGGACTTGGCCCGGGTCGGGTTGGCATAGCCCGGGCGCTGACTTTCGGCGTGACTTGATCAGCTTGGCCGCAACAACGATGTGTAGCGAGCTATAATTTCGACCACATCGAGCGATATTTTTGAGTGCTAGCGTCGGCTTTGATGACGATGGTGCATCGTACTGCCTTCGCTGCTTTCGCCGCCATCTGACGACATCGAACGATATCCTCCCGATTGTCCTGCAACATGCGATTGGCCAGAACCACTGTACGCCATCGTTCGACATCCGATCGGGAAAGCAACCTCTCGCCCGCCTCCCACATATCGAGGCGCAACCCTCGGGCGGCTATCCGTTCCGGCCACGACCAGCTTGCCGGCGCCGCGCGCGCAACTACCCCGGGGAGAGTCGTCCAAAGAGCTGCGCCCGCCAGCACGCCACCCGCCGCAGCCCAGCCGAGCCGGCGCCGCTGATCGCTCGCGTTTCGCGCGGACTCAGCCCATACACGCAACTCGCTCGCCGCCGCGCGCATGTCTGCCTGCGCTTGCTTCAACATCGCCGCCTCCCCTGCCCTCGCCTCCTTCCCGGCCACGTTCACCTGCGCCGCGAACGCTTCAGGCGTGAGGGCAAGTGCCGGGCTTTAGCGCATCGCCTTCACCATGGCGCCATAGACGCCCAGATTCTGCGCGATCGTGCCCAGAGTCTCGCTATAGTCGGGCACCTGCTCCTTTGCCCTGGGTCGACCAGGGCTATACCGGTGAGCGTGCCGCCAACGCCGCAGCCAAACATGGCATCACCCTTGAAGTCGTCAAACTACCCGAGGCCAAGCGCGGCTTCGTGCTCCTGCCACGACGCTGGGTCGTCGAGCGGTCATTCGCCTGGGCAACCCGCTTCCGCCGTCTCGTCAAAGACTATGAACGCTACGCCGAAACACTCGCCGAACTTCACCTCGTCGCCTTTGCCTGCCTCATGATGAAACAAGCCGCTATGCTCACACCAGGTTCATAACAGCCTCTAGTTCCGGCGTCCCAATTCCAGACGTCCGTTCATGTGAGCCGCGAACGTCTTTCCGATGGTCTCAGATCGCCGCTCGGAAGGGCGAGACGTGGGACATTTCTGCCGTACCCTTCTTGGTCGCTGAACGTCGTGTTTCGGTGCGATCGGACATTCTCTCGTCAGTGGGTGCACTGAGCCAGGCACGCAGGTGGCGACCGACGGTCTATCTAAACGTCCCTGGCGGATAGGTAAGGCGCGGCGTCCGAGTTTGACGCTAGGAACGCGGATGCTTGGCTCGCGAATTCTTTATGGAACTGGAAAAGCGACCCGTGCCCCGCGTCAGGGTAGGTAAGCAGCACGGCGTTTGGGAGGTTCGCGCTCAGCCAGTAAGAATTTGCGACGGGGATCATTTCATCCTGATTGCCGTTCACCACGAGTGTCGGATGTAGAATGGCGTGCAGGTCGGCAAATCTTTCGCCTCTGGGCTGCTCCCACTCGCGGAATGCCATCATCTGGGGCTGGATGATGTTTGGGCCGGACTGCGGTTCCCGGTCCGTCCTTCTCTGCATCAGTCGGTCGATAAAGGCGGCCCCTGCGGTCTGGCTCGTTGCGGTCGGTGAGAAAAAGATTTTTTGCAGGATCTCATAGCCTTTGAGATCGGGGTTGCCGAAATGGACGGCAAGACTTGGCTTCTCCAGGTGCATGATGTCACTTCCGCCGCGCGGTGCCGTACCGACCAGGATAATCCGGCGGAAGATCGAGGGGCGGTCCTGCGCCATCTGCTGGGCGACCATGCCACCCAGCGAAAAGCCGAGCACATCGCACTGCGCTATGCCGAGCCCGTCCAGGAAGTCGAGCGCATGCGCGGCCATGCCGGCAATGGTGTTCGGCACCGTGCCCGTCGAGCGTCCGACGCCTGCGTTTTCGAACAGGATCACCTCGCGGCCGAGCGCCAGCGAGTCGGTGACCGCCGGGTCCCAATTGTCGAGCGTGCCGGTGAAATGCTGGAGGAAAAGCAAAGGAAGGCCGGGCCCGGAACCGAACCGACGATAGGCGTAGGTCTCATTTCCCGCGCTCAGGAAGCGGGTCGGGGCGTCGATATTGCTCATGGTTGTATCGAACATGGTCAGTCTCCTAGAAATATGATGGGTCGAACTCGGATCAGGCAACCGGATGGTCGAAGGCGATCGATGTCGCTTCGCGTCACAGCCTGCCTTCGTTGCGTCAGGCGATCAGAAGATCGCCGTCGTCCGCCGGGGCGTGGTCGAAATGCGGCACCGCACCCTTGTCGTCCTCTGTCGGCGGGCGAATACGGAACCAGGTCGCGTACAAGGCCGGCAGGAAAATCAGCGTCAGCACAGTGCCGCCGAGCGTGCCGCCGATCAGCGTGTAGGCAAGCGATCCCCAGAACACGGAGAAAGTGAGCGGGATGAACGCCAGCACCGCCGCCAGCGCCGTGAGGATCACCGGCCGCGCGCGCTGGACGGTTGCTTCCACGACCGCATGGTACGGGCTGTAGCCGTCATGCTCGTTGGCGTGGATCTGCCCGATCAGGATCAGCGTGTTGCGCATGATGATCCCAGCGAGAGCGATAACACCGAGGATCGTGTTGAACCCGAACGGCTGGTTGAACAGCAGCAGGACCGGCACGACCCCGACCAAAGCGAGCGGCGCTGTAAGCAACACCATCGCCATCGCCGACATCGAGCGGACCTGGAAGATGATCACCAGCATCATCAGCACCAGCATGATCGGGAAGACGGCAGCCAGGGCTACGTTCGCCTTACCGGATTCTTCTAGCGCCGCGCCGGTCTCGATCCGGTAGCCGTCCGGCAGGCTCTTCACGAGCGGCTGCATGTCCCCGATGATCTGCGCGGCAACGTCCGGCGGTTGCAGCGATTCATCGATGTCGCCCTGAACGGTGATGGTGGTCAGCCGGTCGCGCCGATGCATGATCGGGTTTTCGTTGCGGATCTCCAGTCGCCCGATCTGATCGAGCGGAACGCGCTGGCCGTTGGCGCCTTGCAGGGTGAATGCTTGAAGCTTGGCCGGATCGAGCCGGTCGGGGCCCGCCGAGCGCGCGATGACATCGACCTGCCGGATATCCTCGCGGATCTTCGTCACGGGCGCGCCGCTCAACAGGAACTGGATCTGGGCGGCGGCATCCTGCGAGGAGAGGCCGATCGAACGGAGCCGGTCCTGGTCGAGCACGAAATGGACGGTCGGTACGCGCTCACCCCAGTCGGTGTTTACCTGCCGCATGCCCTTGTTGGCCTGCATAATCGTTTGCAGCTTGGTGGCAATGTCCCGCACCTTGCCCTCGTCCGGCCCCATCACGCGGAAGGCGACGGGGAAGTGCGAATAGGGTCCGAACACGAGATAGGTCAGGCGGATCCGGGCCGCCGGCGCCAGCCCCTCGGCCGCCGCCTTGCGTGCGCGCACGATCAGCGCCTCACGCTCCTTCTCGCTACCGGTTAGGATCACAACCTTGGCAAAGGATGGATCGGGGAGTTCCGGCGCCATCGCAAGATAGAAGCGCGGCGCGCCTTGCCCGATGTAGCTGGTTACCAGCTTCGCCTCGGGCTGCTTCTTTAGCCAGTCCTCGACCTTGGTGACAGCTTTGCCGGTTTCACCGATGCTCGTACCCTCGGGCATCTGCACTTCAAGCAGCACTTCGGGCCGGTCGGATGTCGGGAAGAATTGCTGTTTGACAAAGCCGAGCGAGAAAAACGCGACTGCAAACACGCCAATAACGGCGACCATCACCGTCTTCTTCCGCGCGACGGCGCCTGCTACCATTCGTCGTAGCTTCTGATAGCCCGGCGTTCCGTAGATCGCCGCATGGCCGCCTTCGACCGGCTTGATATTCGGGAGCAGCTTCACGCCGAGATAGGGCGTGAAGGCGCCGGCAACGAACCAGGATGTCAGCAACGCGAACATCACGACCCAGAAGATGTTGCCGGCATATTCCCCGGCCGTCGACGCCGCGAATCCGACCGGCATCAGGCCGATGGAGGTGACCAGCGCGCCCGCCAGGCGCGGGGCGGCAGTGGTGAGCCAGGCACGACCCGATGCGAAGATGCGGTCGTGCCCTTCCTCCATGCTCACGACCATCGTCTCGATCACGATGATCGCGTCGTCGACGAGGAGGCCAAGCGCGAGGATGAGGGCGCCGAGCGTAATGCGGTCAAAATCGCGGCCGGTCACCAGCATGATGACGAACACGCCGGCAAGCGTGAGCGGAACGGCGGCGGCCACAACGATGCCGACCCGCCAGCCAAGGCTGATCAGGCTGACCGTGATGACCACCGCGAGCGCCACGAAGAACTTCAGCATGAACTCGCCGTAAGCTTCGCTGATGTTCACCGCCTGGTCGGTCACCTTCGAGAAGGTGACGCCGGTGGGCAGAGCCGCCTGGATCTTGGAGGCCTGCGCCTCAAGCGCCTTGCCGAGGACCAGGCCATTATAGCGGTCCTTCATCACCACGCCGAGCAGCAGCGCGGGTTCACCCTGACTGCGGACCATGAAGGTGGCAGGATCCTCATAGCCGCGCTTCACGTCGGCGACATCGGAAAGCTTGAGCGTCTTGCCGCCCGCGACGATCGGCGTGTCCCTGATCTTCTGCACATCGTCAAAGGCGCCATCGAGCCGGACCACGACGCTCGGGCCGTGTGTCTCGATCGATCCGCCCGGCGTGACGGCATTCTGCTCATTGAGCGCGGCGAAGATCGCGCGGGCCGAAAGGCCGAGGCTCGCGAGCTTCTCATAGGTGAATTCGACGAAGATCTTCTCGGGCCGTTCGCCGACGATGTTGACCTTCTTCACGCCGGGCACATGCAGGATCTGCTGACGCAAAGCCTCCGCCGCGCGGACGAGCTTGCGCTGCGGCACGTCCTTTGCCTTCAGCGCGTAGAGCGCGAACGTGACGTCGGAATATTCGTCGTTGGTGAAAGGACCATAGACGCCGGGGGGCAGTTTGAGCGCCTCGTCACCGAGCTTCTTGCGCGCCTGATAGAACTCCTCCTGGACTTCCTTGGGCGGCGTGTTGTCGAGCAGGGTGAGCGTCGTGAAGGCGAAACCAGGGCGGGTGAAGGTCTCCACGCGGTCGTAATATTTGAGTTCCTGCATCCGCTTCTCGAGCGGCTCGGCGACCTGATCCTGCATCTCCTGCGCGGTGGCGCCGGGCCAGACCGTGTAGAAGGTCATCACCTTGATGGTGAAGCTCGGGTCCTCCGCGCGGCCGAGACTGTTGAAGGCGATCGCCCCCGACAACACGATGATGATGATCAAGAAGAGCGTAATCGACCGCTCTTTGACCGCGAGCGCGGAGAGATTGAAGCCACCGCGATGGGGCCGAGCCTGTACATCGAGGGGGGCGCTCATCGTGCTGCCGCCAGCTTCGAGACGGACAGCACGACCGATTGCCCCTCATGGAGCATGTGCGCACCGAGCGCGACGAAGCGATCACCCGCCGAGAGGCCACCGGTCACGGTCGCCATTTCCTCGCCGAGCGACCCGATCGTGACGGGGATCCAGTGAACCTTCAGGCCGTTGCCCGAACCGACCAGTTTCCAGACACCGGGGCCACGTCCGGTATCGTAGAGCGCGCTGAGCGGAACCTGCCGGCCCGCTTTGGTTTGACCGGATACGTCCGGCAGCGAAATGCTGACGGTTGACCCAAGCGGTGCGGCGGAGGCTCCGCCTTCCAGCACATAACGCGCGTCGAAGGTGCGGGTCTGCGGATCGGCTGCATCGGACAATTGCCGCAAGCGCGCGCTGCCGTTGACGCCAGTGCCGCCATAGAGCGTGGCGGCCGCGCTCGAGCCGATCGCCGGCCTGATCGTTTCGGGCAGGCTGATCGTCGCTTCGCGCGGACCGGAATGGGCGAGCTTCACCACGATCTGGCCCGCCGCGACCACTTGCCCCGGCTCTGCGAGCGTCTCGACGACGACGCCCTCGGCGTCCGCCACCAACACCGAATATCCCACCGCATTGCCCGCGACGCTCGCTTGCGCGATGGCCGCATCGAGTTGGGCACGAGCGGCATCCGCATCGGCCCTGGCCTGATCATAGCGCGATGCCGAGACGGCGCCCGCCGCGACGAGATCGCGGTAGCGGCCCTCATCGGCGGCAGTCTGTGCAGCGCGAGCGCGGGCGGCGTCCACCGCATTCCTCGCCGCAGTCGCGCCGAACGCATAATCGGCATTGTCGATTCGCATGAGCGGCTGACCGCGACGAACCTGCTGGCCCGCATCGACCAGCCGCTGCACGATTTTTCCGGCAACGCGGAAACCCAGGTCGCTCTGCACCCGCGCCGAGACCACACCGGAGAAGGTGCGAGTCGCACCCGCGGCATCGGCTGCATCCATCACCTCAACCAGCGCCGGTCCGGTGCGCGGATCAGGAGCAGGATGCGCGCAGGCCGAAA
Source organism: Sphingomonas sp. QA11 (assembly GCF_028473665.1). GTDB lineage: Bacteria > Pseudomonadota > Alphaproteobacteria > Sphingomonadales > Sphingomonadaceae > Sphingomonas > Sphingomonas phytovorans. The sequence goes on from NZ_CP098774.1 coordinate 3,879,949, forward strand.
GAATCAAGGCCGTCGGAGTGATCAAGGAAAGCGTGCGAAGCGGCTTGAGCATGGGGGTCCTCCCAAAGGAGCCCTCCATCTGGTATCCAGTGACCAATTCGTCAACTGGTCACTGATATTTTTGTTACGGAGCCAGACTTCGCAGGATCAGGCTCACCACCTCGTTCGTCGCATCGGGCACCAGATCGAGATTATATTCAAGCGCGCGCGGATCGACGAACGGCTGCGACGCCAGCATGATCGCGCGGACCGCTTCGTCGAGCGGGGTCTTGCGCTCGAATTCCCCTGCCGCACGACCTTCGACCAGGATCGTGTGCAGGAGCACTTCCAACTGCCCGAGATAGCGTACCGAAGAACCCCATTTCTCGGAGGAGGACACGGCCGCAATATCGTAAAGCTTGCGGTCTTCGAAGAACAGGTCGACGCCCATGGAAGCAATGGTTCTCAGCATCTTGCGAAGCCTTTCGGACGCCGAGCCTGCGCCGGCAATCTCCGCCTCGATGCCTAGGATGATTGTGCCCAGCACCTGGCTGCAGATCGCCTCGCCAATCTCCTGCTTTGATTTGAACAACCGGTAGAAATACGTCTTGGAGAAGCCGATTTCCTTGGCGAGATCGGCCAGGGTCGTCTTGGCATAGCCATATTTGCTGAAATGGTCGGACGCCACGGCGATCAGTTGCTCGCGGACATTCGGTTCGGCGGTGCCGCCATCGGCGGCCGGATCGACTGGGGCTTGGACCATGTCATCGATATAGCCGCGACGTGCCGATTGACAACCTGTGACCAAATCATACATTGGTCACTTCTCAGGCGAACGATCGGACTATCATGCACACATCCATTGCATCGGCGACCCTGATGTCGGGGATCCTGCTCACGGGGTGCGCGGTCGGCCCCGATTACCGTCGTCCGACGGTTACGGCGCCGCCCGCGTTCATGGGTGACGCCGGGATCGCCAGCCGGCAAGCGGCCCAGCCGGCCGACCTTGCGCATTGGTGGGATGGCTTCAACGATCCTCTGCTCAGTAAATTGGTCATCACGGCGCAGGCAGATAATCTGGACATCGCGCAGGCCATTGCCCGGGTCCGCCAGTCCAAAGCCAGCCTCAACGCGGCGACGGCGGCGCTCCTTCCCTCGGCTTCGGTTTCGGCATCGGCGGGCCACCAGCGAAATTCGGTCGACGCACCGCCCGGCGCCCTCGCCAGCGCCCTCGGGTTCAGCCGTGACTATGACAGCTATGAAGGCGACGTCGTTGCCAGTTGGGAAGTGGATATCTTCGGCGGGCTCAGGCGCGGGCGCGAGGCGGCCCTTGCCGAGTATCAGGCATCCGGTGCCGCCGCAGTGGCGGCGCGCCTCGTGGTGGCCGCGCAAGTGGCCGACACCTATGTCACCATCCGGGGCTTGCAGACCCGGCTTGCGATCGCCCGAGAACAGGTGACGACGCAGCAGAAGCTCGTCGCAACCGTCCAACTCCAATATCGCAAGGGCATCGCGGCCGAACTTCAGCTTCGGCAAGCGGAGGGTGTCCTCTCGCAGGTCCAGGCGACTGTCCCGGTATTGGAGAGCGCGCTGGATGCGGCGATGAACGCGCTCGACGTCATCATGGGCGCGCAACCGGGAACGTATCGGCCGCAGCTCGATCCGGCGCTCCCGATCCCGACCGCCCCGTCGATCGCGAATGCGGGCAGTCCGGCCGATTTGTTGCGCCGCCGCCCCGACCTCATCATCGCCGAACGCCGCCTGGCCGCGTCGAACGCGCGCATCGGCCAAGCGATCTCCGATTATTATCCGAAATTCTCACTGTCCGGTCTGCTCGGCACCGCCAGCACAATCGGGACGGGGGCGCTGTTCACGGGCGGCGCGACGCAGGGACAAGGCTTTGCCGGGCTGCGCTGGAGACTGTTCGACTTCGGCCGCATCAACGCGGAGATCAAGGCCGCCAGGGGCGCCAACGCCGAAGCGCTGGCCGCTTATCGCCTGACTGTCCTGCGCGCGTCCGAGGATGTCGAGGATTCGTTCTCGGCACTGGTCAAGCGCGAGCAGCAGGAGAATGTGCTGGCGGGCGGGGAGAAATCGCTCACGCGGGCACGCCATGCCTCCGATGCCGCGTACAAGGGCGGGGTCGTGAGCCTGATCGAGGTCCTCGACGCGGATACCCGGCTTCTTCAGACACGCGACCAGCGGGCGCAGGCGCGGACCGAGGCGGCGCGCGCCGCAATTTCATCGTTTCGGGCGCTCGGCGGTGGCTGGAACCCCCCGACACAGGTGGCGCTGAGGTAGATACGCCACCTCGGGAAATTTGCCGAAACGACGGCTCTCAGGCTTGCCGTCGCTCTGCCTGAGCGACTGGAGGGTGGCGCAATGCTCATCGTTCGCCCGGAAATTCGCGCGGCCGCTTTTGTCAGGAGCAGCCGATTTGAGGCTCGTGAGCGAACGTCCGAAAATGGGTCGCAATCTGCCTATCAAATATCGCGAAGCCATCGCTCGAACGACATCGGGCGCTGAGCGACATGACGAATGCCGCATGACACCCGCCTGCGCACAACCCATCGGAATACCGATGGGCGAGGGCTGCTGCTCGAACCCCACCCGGCCGACGTGCAGGATCGCGACGCTGCCGGTCCCGTGCTCCAAGCCTCCCGGCCGATGTTCCCCTTCATCGAGAAGCTGTTCGCAGACACTGCCTATGATCATCAGCGTGTCAGCGGCGCCACCACCCTCACCGTTGAAATCGTGCGCAAAATCGCTGGTCAGGTCGGCTTCGTCGTCCTGCCGCGACGATGGGTCGTCGAGCGCTTCTTCGCCTGGATCAACCGGAACCGACGCCTCGCAAAAGACGTCGAGGCCTCTCTCAACTCCGCCAGAGCCTTCCTCTACACCGCCTCAATCATGCTCCTCGTCCGGAGGCTCGCTCGCTCAACATGACTTCTCGGACGGACTCTTAGATGCGCAAATCGGCACTTCAGTGCCTCCCCCGTTGCGCGGCGAGAATGTTTGACGCAGCCTTGCCCTTGGCGGGCAGACCATCACAAAAGGATGGAATGCCATGAACGACTCGACCTGAGCAAAGCGGGGTACCGCTTCAATAGTGGCAGGAATAGAGCCTGCAGGCGTGATGGAAAAGCAACACTGGGACAAAAGTTGAGCTGAAGACATTCGACGATAATTCTCCGCCAACTTACGCCAGCTTCCGCCACAGTCCGACCTCGTCCGCCAGTATTTGCCGGCGCTTGTACGCCCGAGCCCAACAGCGCCCAACACGCCCCTTGTCTGGGACCCAAGGCTATTGGATGCAGGTTCCACGGGGGCGTTTGCAAACACGTGACTTGAGAGACACGCCCATGTCCAACCCTGATCGTATCATTCGTTTGAAGACCGTGCTCGACCGCACAGGCCTTTCCCGCACGACCCTGTATCGCAAGATGGCCGACGGCACCTTTCCCGACAAGGTGCGGATCAGCATCCACGGCGCCGGCTGGCACGAGTCTGCTGGATGCGCCAGACCCGATCGAGGCGATCCGCTTCCGAATGGAGCAGCAGGGTATCAGCCGGAAGGACCTCGAACCGATGATCGGCACGCGCGGGCGCGTCTCCGAAGTGATGAACCGCAAGCGCGGCCTGACGATCGAGATGATCCGTCGCTTGCATGAGGGACTGGGCATTTCCGCCGATGTGCTGATTCAGCCCATTCGTCCGGAGCGTGCCGCCGCCTGAGAGACCGGCAACAGGAGAGCATCCCATGACCCGCGCCGCATTATATGCCCGATACTCTTCAGACCAGCAGAGCGCATCGTCGATCGACGACCAGTTGCGCATCTGCCGGGAACAGGCCGCGCGCGAGGACTGGCAAGTCGTCGGCATTTACAAGGATGCGGCGATCTCGGGAGCGAGCGTTTCCCTCCGCCCCGGTATCCAGGCGCTGTTGCAGGACGCCCAGGCAGGCAAGTTTGATGTGGTGCTGGCGGAAGCTCTGGATCGCGTCTCGCGCGATCAAGCCGATGTGGCGACGCTCTACAAGCATCTGCAGTTCGCCGGCGTGAAGATCGTCACCCTGGCCGAAGGCGAGATCTCGGAACTGCATGTCGGCCTCAAGGGCACGATGAACGCGCTGTTCCTGAAGGATCTCGCGAACAAGACGCGCCGGGGGCTGCGCGGTCGGATCGAGAAGGGCAAGGCCGGCGGGGGCCTTTGCTATGGCTATGACGTCTTGAAGCGGCTCGATCTCAATGGCGAGCCAGTACGCGGCGAACGGACCATCAACGCGGCCGAAGCCGAGGCCGTCCGTCACATCTTCCCCGACTTCGCCAACGGGTTGAGCCCACAGGCTATTATCGAGCGCCTAAACGCAGGCGGCATCGCCGGCCCCGGCGGCAAGCTGTGGAGCGCGACCACGATTCGCGGCCATGTGAAGCGCGGCACCGGCCTGCTCAACAACGAGCTCTATATCGGCAAGCTCGTGTGGAATCGGCAGCGCTACATCAAGGATCCGCGCACCGGTAAACGCGTATCGCGCGTCAATCCCGCTTCCGAATGGATCACGACCGACGTACCCGAGCTGCGCATCATCGATGACGCGTTGTGGCAGGCGGTGAAGGCGCGCCAGGAGATCATCACCACGCAGTTCGCCAACGCCATCGCCGCTACCCGCGCCAGCTTCCAGCTAAACGCGACGCATCGCCCCAAATCACTCCTGTCTGGGCTGGTGAGCTGCGGCTGCTGCGGCGGACCCTATGCCCTGCGCCTGAAGGCTCGCTTCGCCTGCTCTAACCGCGTCGATACCAGGAGCTGTGACAACGGCCATTCCATCACGCGCACAGAGTTGGAGGCGCGCGTCCTCGACGGCCTGCGCGACAAGCTGATGGCGCCGGATATCGCGGCGGAAGCGGTCCGCGCCTATGTCGATGAGACCAACCGGCTCAACCACCAGCGCCGCGCGGCGAGCACAGCGGACAAGGCCGACATGGAGAGGGTCAGCAAGGCCATCAGGGGCCTCGTCACCATGGTGGAGGACGGTCAGGGCACACGCACGCTCATTGAGCGCCTTCGCGATCTTGAGAGCCAGGAAGATGCGATCCGTGCGCGGACGGATGCGGCGCCGATCGACGCACCCGATATTCACCCGAACATCGCCGAGATTTACCGGAAGAAGGTCGAGCGGCTTGCGGAAGCGCTCAACCATCCGGCCGAGCGCGATGAGGCGGCGGACGCGATCCGGGGACTGATCGAGCGCGTGACGCTGACCCCGGGCGCGAAGCGCGGCGAGGTCAATGCGGTGCTCCATGGCGAGTTCGGGACCATATTGGAATGGATGGAACGTCGCGGAGATGGCGCTGGTGCCAAAACAGCAACAGCCCTCGCCGGAGGACCGGAGAGGGCTGTTATGCGTTCGATGGTTGCGGGGACACGCAACCAACGATACCGGCGCAACAAAAGCGGCGACCCCGAAGGATCGCCGGTATCGTTGGTTGCGGGAGCACACAACCAACGATGCTTGCGGAATTCGTTCACTCGACTGTTCGAGATGCATATTCCAAAATTGACTGCAGGCCTGCGGTAAGCTTCACGTCGGCCCTCGAGCCATTTGAGTATTGCGTCGGGATTGCTGCCTAACCGCGCGATACCAGCAGGTGCCGATGATCTGCGCCAGATCGTCAGCGCAGCCGCGTCGAGCAACTCTTCAATAAGCTCGAAAACTGGGCCGAATTGCCACCCGCTACGACAAAACCAAAGAGTCCTATCTCGGCTTTGCCACCATCGCTTCAGCTTGGCTCTGGATGCCCTTTGTCCACGATGACAGCTAGTGGAAGAGCGGTATGGCGCCAAATAGGAGCGCGGCGGTAATCAGGATTAAACACAGACCAAGTGAGTAACGAATGGCAAACCGCTGGAAGTCCGCAAGCTCGATGCCGAGGATCGCGCATTTGAGGTAGACTGCGGGGACGAGCGGGCTGAGGCCGTGGACAGGTTGCCCCAGGAGCGATGCACGTCCGATCTCCTCGGCCGATATGCCATACGCCGCGCCGGCTTCTGCAATCACCGGAAGGACGCCGAAGTAAAAGGCGTCGCTCGACAGGAAGAAGTTCATCGGAATGCTGATCAGCGCGGTGATTAGCGCCAGATAGGGGCCGCTGGCGTCCGGAAGGCTGAGAATGACCGCCTTTGCCATCCCCGCCGTCATACCCGTACCCGACATGATCCCGGTGAAGGCGCCGGCGGCGAGTACGAGCAGCGCCACGCTGAGCGCGTTGCCCGCATGCGCCATGATGCGTTTACGCTGATCCGGAAGACCCGGATAATTGATGACGAGCGCCAGCGAGAAACCGACCATGAACGTTACCGGCAAGGGGGCCAAGTGGAGCACGACGCATGCCATGACCACCGCCGTCAATCCGAAATTCACGAGCAATAGCTTTGGCCTCAGCGCATTCTCATCGATGACGAACACCTCGCCCAATGGCGCCTGCGACGCGTCGGTCGCGGTCACATAGCTGCCGCAGGCCGTCGGCCCACCGTCCGCCAATCGTCGATATTCCCGTCCGCCGAGCCACCACGCTAGCGCGAAAACCGACAGCAGTCCGGTCGCGAGCACGGGCAGCATTGGGAGGAAAAGCGTGTTAGGATCGATCCTCAGGGTCGCGGCAATCTTGGCAACCGGCCCACCCCAAGGTGTCATGTTCATGATGATGAAGCTCAGGCTGCCGATGACGGCGTAGACCATGATGTCCATCTGAAGGCGCCGATAGACCGGCAGGATCGACGATGCGCCAACCAGCGTCGTCGTCGTCCCGTCGCCATCGAGGCCGACCGTGCTCGCGATCGCCGCCTGCCCGATCGTTGCCCGGCGAGGATCGCTACCGACCCATCGCACAATCGCCCCGACGAGAGGCTTGAACAGGCCGGCATCGATCATCAGGCCGAAATACAGAATGGCGAAGACGAGCAAAATACCAGTAGGGGCGACCTGCTTGATGCCTTCAAGCATCATCGCTGGCGTACGAGTCCCTGCTCCCGCCAACAGCGCGAACGCGATCGGCACGAGGATGAGGGCGGCCACGGCGGTGACCCGCCTGGTCATGACGACGACGGTCAAAACGATGACCATCAGGAATCCAAGGACCGCAATTGACATCGATTATCCTTCAGGCGTCCGGTCTTCGGCAGAGCGCGGACGAGAGCGACAGCACGCCGGGACCATTCAGTCTTACCCCCCGCGCTTGATGGTTTCTCGAGCGATGATGAGCTGCTGAATCTGGCTCGTGCCCTCGTAGATCCGGAACAAACGCACGTCGCGATAGAGCCTCTCGATACCGTAGTCAGCGATGTACCCGGCCCCGCCAAAAATCTGCACAGCGCGGTCGGCCACACGACCAACCATCTCGCTCGCGAAATACTTCGCAGCGGCGGAACCCATCACGACGTCCGTGCCTTCATCCTTGGCCGCAGCCGTCTCCAGCACAAGCGCACGGGCGGCCAGCGATTCCGTCTTTGAGTCGGCGATCATAGCTTGAATAAGCTGGTGCTCGGCGATCGGCTTGCCGAACTGCTGGCGTTCGCTGGCGTAACCTACACAGTCCGCGATGAGACGCTCGGCCAGGCCGACACATACCGCAGCGAGGTGAAGACGGCCGCGGTCGAGCACGCGCATCGCGATCTTGAAACCTTCGCCCTCGGCGCCGATCCGGTTCTCGACCGGCACAGGAACATCGTCGAGATTCACATCGGCGACCTTCGCGCCTTTCTGGCCCATCTTGCGTTCGGGATCGCCGACCATGACGCCGGGGAGAGACCTGGGCACGAGGAATGCTGAGACGCCGCGAGCGCCGGGTTCATCGCCCGTGCGGGCCATCACCGTGAACAGGTCGGCGCGGTCGGCGTTCGTGATGTAACGCTTTGTCCCGCTCAGTCGGTAGACATCACCATCCCGTACGGCGCGCGTCTTCACGGCGCCGCTGTCGGACCCAACGTCAGGCTCGGTCAGCGCAAAGCTGGTGATGATCTCGCCGCTCGCGATCCGGGGGAGCCAGTACGCCTTCTGATCGTCATTGCCTGCCATCACCAGGCCCTGGCTCCCGATTCCGACGTTGGTGCCGAAATTCGAGCGGAAGGCGGGCGTGGTCCGCCCCAGTTCGATCGCGACCTTCGCTTCCTCGAGCATGGTCAAACCGAGGCCGCCGTACTCCTCGGCGATCGAGAGCCCGAACAGCCCCATTGCCCGCATCTCATCGACGACGTCCGCCGGAACAGCGTCGTCCCGCTCGACCTGCGCCTCGAGCGGACGAAGGCGCTCGGCCACGAACCGGCGCACGGCGTCGATCAGCGCGTCGAAGGTTTCTGGATCGAGGCTCATGGGTCGCTCCTGCAGGCGAGTGGCGGACTGGCGCCTGCGGACACCATTCTGACTGCATCGATCACGATCGGGCTGGCGACACCTGGAATTCCGTCGCGTTCGATGCGCATTCCGCGACTGCGGACGTGTTCATCGGCGAACGCCTCGGCCACGGTATTGATAGATCCCGCGGGAACACCCGCCGCCTCCAGCTTTTTGGCAAGCTGCGCCTTGGTCCAGGATCGCGTTGCGGCCTCCAACAGCGGAATCAATTCCAGCCGGTTCGTCACGCGCGCAGGATTGGTGGCGAACCGGGGATCGGTTCCAAGCCCCAGTCCCAGCACGTCGCAGAAGCGGCGGAACTGACTGTCGTTCCCAACCGCGATGACCAGTGCCCCGTCCGCTGCTGGAAAAGACTGGTACGGTGACAGATTGGCGTGGCCGTTCCCCATCCGGTGCGGCACCCGACCCGAGGTCATCCAGTTGAGTGCCTGGTTGGCGAGCACCGCGACCTGCACGTCCAAAAGCGACATGTCGACATGCGAACCCCGGCCAGTCTCGTTCCGGAGCCGCAGCGCAGCCATGATCCCCACGGCTGAATAGACTCCGGTGAAGATGTCCGCGGCGGCGATCCCCGCCTTCTGCGGGGGACCGTCGGGCTCCCCCGTCATCGACATCAGCCCGCCCATTCCCTGGATGATGAAATCATATCCGGGACGATGGCTGTAAGGACCGGTCTGCCCGAAGCCCGTGATCGAGCAGCTGATCAGCCGAGGATAGTCCCCTCGCAACGAGGCGTGGTCGAGGCCGTATCGGGCAAGGTCGCCCACTTTGAAATTTTCGATCAGGACATCGGCGTCGTCGAGCAACGCGCGCACTGCCGCCTGACCGTCCGGCGTGGAGATGTCGATCGCGACGCCCCGCTTCCCGCGGTTTGTCGAATGATAGAAGGCCGCGCCCAGATCGTTGCCGTCGGCGTCGCGCACAAACGGCGGCCCCCATTGGCGGGTATCGTCGCCCTCGCCGGGCTTCTCGACCTTGACTACCTCGGCGCCGAGGTCGGCCAACAGCTGACCGCACCACGGCCCGGCGAGAATGCGGGCCAGTTCGACGACCTTTATCCCCGCGAGCGGTGCAGTTCCGTTCGATTCGTTCGCGCTCATTTCTGGACGCCCCAGATCCATGGCCGCCGGGACCGGTCGTCGATCTGCCAAGCCTGAATGACATCGCCATCACGCAGCGTCAGACCGATGTCGTCCAATCCTGCGAGCAGCGCGTCCCGGCGCTGCGCATCGATCTCGAAGCGCAGCGCCGGGACGTCGGGCGACCGAACTTCGCAACGTTCGAGATCGACCTCGAACAAGCTCGGAATCCTCGCCGTCTCCATCAGTACGAGCACCGAGGCTTCGGGCAGGCGTATCGGCAAGAGGCCGTTCTGGAAGCAGTTGGCGTAGAAGATGTCCCCGAATGACGCTGAGATCACACAACGGATACCCGCCCCCTGCAGCGCCGTGACGGCGGCCTCGCGCGACGACCCGCACCCGAAATTTGGACCGGCAATCAGGATGGGTGCGTTTCTGAAACTGGCGGCGTTCAAGACGAAGTCCGTGTTCTCGGTTCCGTCTGGAAGATACCGCAACGCCTCGAAGGCCCAATGCCCGATCTGAGCCGGATCACCAGCCGTAAGACGCTCGATGCGGATGATCACGTCAGTGTCGACGTTGGCCAACTCCAGCGGAGCGGCGACGCCAGCGACGATGCGAACGGGGTCGAACATTCAAAACGTCCTGACATCGGCGATGGCACCGGCGAGCGCTGCCGCCGCCGCGCTTGCAGGGCTGGTGAGATGGGTACGAGCTCTCGGCCCTTGGCGCCCGACGAAATTTCGATTGGAGGTGGATACACAGCGCGCGCCGGGAGGGACCTGCTCACCGTTCGCAGCAACGCACATCGAGCACCCAGGCTCGCGCCACTCAAAACCCGCATCTCTGAAGACGCGATCCAGCCCCTCCGCCTCGGCTGCACGCTTGACCTGGAGAGAGCCTGGAACCACCCACGCCGTGACACGGTCGGCCTTCGTGCGACCCCGGATGATTGACGCCGCATCCCTCAGATCCGAGAGCCGCGAGTTCGTGCACGAACCGATGAAGACCCAGTCGACAGGCGTTCCCACAATCGGCTTGCCAGGCTCGAGCCCCATATACTCAAGGGCAGCGACCATCGACTCCCGCTGGTTCGGATCGGTCGCAGAGGAGGGATCAGGAATCAGTCCATCGATGGAAATGCCCTGGTCCGGACTCGTACCCCATGTGACGACCGGGGCGACGTCCGCTGCGTCGAGTTCGACGTCGCGGTCAAAGCTGGCGCCTTCGTCGCTGGCGAGATCGCGCCATGACCGACGTGCCTGCTCGAACGCCTGAGCCTTGGGCGCGAAGGGACGCCCCTCGACATAGGCAAAGGTCTTGTCGTCCGGCGCCACGAGACCCGATCGGGCACCCAGCTCAACCGAGAGATTGCACAGCGTGAGCCGTGCTTCCACGTCCAGCGCTCGGATGGCGCTGCCGGCATATTCGATACTGTGCTGCACACCTGCTGAGGCCCCCAACGTCTTCAGGATGTGCAGAATTACGTCCTTTGCCGTGCATCCCCGTCCCAAGCGGCCATCGACGGAGATCCGCATCCTTTTGGGGCGCTGCATCCGCAAGGTGCCGCTAGCCAGGGCGTGGGCGCTTTCCGTCGTTCCGACACCGAATGCCAAGGCGCCCAAGCCCCCATTGGTACAGGTATGGCTGTCACCGCAGATGAGCGTGGCTCCCGGAAGGGCTATGCCCATCTCAGGCGCCATCACGTGCACAATTCCCTGCCCCGTCTCCCCAAGATCGAAAAAGTGTATGCCGGCAGCTGCGCTGAGAGCTCGCAACCCTTCGTACAGGCGCGCGCCCGGTGCAAAGGTCGAACCCGTCCGTCCCGGCGCGCTGGAGACGATGTGATCTGGCGTCGCGAATACCAGGTCGGGGTTGCGCACAGGCAAGCCGCGCTCTCGCAACTGCATCAGCGATCTCGGACCCGAGAGATCGTGCAATAGGTGGCGGTCGATGTGAAGCAACGCCCAGCCATCCCCCAAGTCCCGCACGACATGGGCTTCCCATATCTTATCAAGGATGGTTTGCGGTCCTGTCATGCATATTCGCGCCGAAGCGCGTCCCACTCGGTCGCGCCCATGCGACGGAACCCTTCAGAGGGTGCGGGCTCGTTTTCCGAGGCGATCGGCAGGCCACTCGCCTTCAACGCCCGCAGCGCGGCATCGGCCGCCGGGATCACGGCACGCAGGAGGACGCTCGGACAGATCGCGAGCCGATAGCCCATGGACCGCGCATCCTCGAACGAGACTACCGGCGTCTTGCCGCCCGCGACCACGTTGAGCAGGCATGGGCCGTTCACGCGCTTCGGCACTTCGGAAAGCTCATCGAGCGACTGGACGGCCTCGAGGAAAATCATGTCGGCACCCGCGGCCATCGCCCGGTTCGCGCGGTCCACGGCGTCGTCGAGGCCCGTCACGGCGCGTGCGTCGGTCCGAGCGATGATCATGAAGTCACGGTCCCTCTTGGCAGCGACCGCAGCGGCGATCTTGCCAGCGAACTCCTCCGGCGTGATGACCTGCTTGCCGTCCAGATGACCACATTTCTTTGGCGAGACCTGGTCCTCGATATGGATCGCGGACACGCCCGCGCGCTCGAAGTCGCGCACCGCACGTGTGACGTTGAGCTCGTTGCCGTATCCCGTGTCGGCATCCGCGATCAGCGGCACAGCGATCGCGGCCGCCATATAGGCTGCGTTGTCCACCATTTCGTTCGCCGTCAGCAGCCCGTAGTCAGGGAAGCCATGCGCCATCGAGGTGCCGGCTCCGGTCATGTAGACAGCATCGAACCCGGCCTGATCGACGAAGCGGGCCGTAAGTCCATCATAGGCGCCGGGGGCCACGACGAGCGGTTCGCGCGCCATCAGCGCGCGCAGTTCAGCCGACCTGGACATGGGTGGCCTCCTGTCCAGCGTGAACTTCGAACGGGCTTCCCACGGTCGGAGCGAGCAGCGCCACCAAATCTCCGACATCGGACAGTGTGTCGAGCCCCAGGACGGCGCGGACGATCGCGTCGCGCCTATCGTTATCAATGATGCCTTCTGTAAGCGTGGCGAACTTCGCCAACACCTCGTCCCGCTTGAGCGGATCGGCTACCGTCCGCGGCATGCCGATGTGCTGAGTCGCCTCGGTGCCATCGGTATAGGACACCACCATCGTGATGTTCCCGGTCCGCCCGAACCCGTCCATGTCGGGATTATGGTGAGCACGTATCTTTGGGATCAGCGACCAGACATCGTCTGCGTCGATCCGCGTCGGCGAGAACTGATGCACCATCGCGGCTCCGTCGAGAATCGCTGCAGCGACAGCGTAGCCGACGTTCATCTGCGCGCCGATCGGCGTGAGCGGTCGCTCCACCTCCCACCAGCCATGATGATAGGCCGCATGGGACATGCCAATCTCGATATGCTCGATGTCGTCGGCCTTCCACGGCCGACGCTCAGCGATCTTGAACACGGCGTCGAGGGGGGCATGGAGCGCCCCCATGGCCGCGTACGGTTTCAGAACGATGCGATGAGTCTCCCATTGCTCGCCAAGACCCTCGGAAATCTTCTCCGGCAAGGGTTCGTGCCCTTCGCCGAAGACCGCTAGAAAGCCGCCATAGTCGCGCTCGAATACCCGCTTGATCCCGGTATAGCCCCCCTTTGCGAGCATGGCGGCGTAGTAGCCGCTTTTTGCGCTGAAGCCGTGGTGCATGCGCTTGCACATCGCCTCATACTGGGCTGCCATCAGGCCTGCGGACTGGGTGCCCGCCAGGCCAAGCGCATCCTCATAAGTCCCCGGTGAGAAGCCAAGCACTTTCCCGACGGCGACTGCCGCCGCGTGCGTCCCAAAGACAGCGCCGGAATGCCAGCCGCGGGAAAGCATCTGCGGCCCACGCAGCGCCATTCCAACTCGCGGCCCGACCTCAAAACCGGCAATCGACGCCAGCAGGAAGTCAGCACCACTGATTTTCTGGCGCGAAGCGAGGGCGAACAGCGCCGGCAGGACGACCGAGGCGCTGTGCAGCGGACCGAGGGGATGGAAATCGTCCAGCTCAAAGCCCTGGATGAAGGTTCCGTTGAGTAGCGCCGCGGCCGGCGCAGTCGTCGTGCGATCCCAGCCGATGATCGGAGCCTCGCCTGTCCCTTCAAGGTCGAGCACCGCCTCCACCGCGACACGCGACCAAGGGAGTTGCGCGCCAACGATCGCACACCCGAGGCCATCGAGTATCAGATCCTTCGCGCGCTCGATTGTTTCCGCTGGGACCACGGCCAAAGTCAGATCGGTCAGCCATGTGCAGAGTTGACCAGTGACGCCTGCCGGGTCGGTCACATCCTGGGTCGCTTCGGCCATATCTAGTCTCCTGTTGAAAGCGGGATGCTCGGCGCCATCGACGAGCGGGTCATTCGGGAAGCCGCCCAAGATAGAGCGAGCGTGGGCGCACGACGTCGTGCGTCGATTGTTCGAGAGCGTGGGCGATCCAGCCGCAGATGCGGCCGATCCGCAGCAGCGAGAGGTCTTTGTGCAGTCGGATCAGCTTCCGGTTGAACACCCAAAGCGCGAGCACGAATTGGGGGGCGAGGCCGGTCGCGTCGCGCACCATATCGACGACGCGCAGGAAGCGAGCAATGTCGGGATCGTCCGGCAGAAAACGGCGGTATGTCGATAGTATAGCATTAACCCGGCTATCGCCGCCAACGTGGATATAGGCACCGAAACCAGGGAGCGCCTCGCCCGATCGAAGCCGCCCAAGGATTGGCGCCGTGGGATCGACAGCTTCGTCGATCTCGTCCAGCAGCCGACTTGCGCCCCTCGCCCGAACCTGGACACCGCGGCGCCCCTCGGCCGTCATCATTGCGGCCATCATTACGCGATAGGGCGACACCCCCGTGTTCGCGACGGCCCGCGCCGCCAGTGTTGTCGGGTCGAGATCATGATCTGCAGAGAGCACAAGCAACCGCCGGGCGACTTCGGCCCATCCGTCTCGCTCGGTAACAGGCACTTCGGAAACGACCTGCAGGTGGATTGGATCAGTTGATATGGTGTCGCGGCCAACCATCAGGGCGACGACCCAGCGCAGCATGCCTGCGCCGCCCTCAGCGAAGCCGTTCGGCGTCGCGTCGAAACAGCGCGGATTGGCACGCTCCATGAATGGCACCAGGGCACCGACACGGTCCGGAAAATCAAGTGCGCTAATCTCGCCGGAAAACCCAGCGTTCAAGGCCGGCAGCGCGGGCAGCGGTGCGTCGAATACATCCACGTCCTCAAGATCCCAGAGGAGAGTGGCAACTTGTTCCAGAGTATGCGTCTCAGCCAGCGCGGTGACGTCGCGGCCGCGATAGTAGGTGCCGGTCCGCGTCACCAATGTGATGGCGGAATCAGAGACAAGCGTCGCAAAGCCGGTACCGCCCCGAGAGGAAGGCCGCCCCTTCATCCGCTCGACATCCGAAAGCCAGTAGCGACTTTCGCGCTGGCCGGGAGATCGCTGTACGCGCAAATGGCCACGACTGACGTACGTGTAAAGCGTCGCCATGCTCACCCCGAGAATGGCAGCCGCCTCCCGCGCGCTGATGTACAGCTTGTCGTCAAGTTCCATCGCCGAGCCCATCGTGGTTTCGCTCAGACCGGCTTTACCACGACGCGGTCGCCCTCGACCGATAGAGACGCACCGTGGGCGACGCTTTGTTTGGTCAGCCAGTCGAGTGGCTCACGCTCTTCCGCGATGCTTGCCGGCACCGTCTCGTTGTTGTCGTCGTGGCGGACGAAGGTGAACGACACCTCCGGATCACGTCCCGCCTCAATCGAGAGACTTGGAAGTACGCCGATCCAGTCCCCGTGCTTCATCCCAAGATGGCCGGTATGGAACGAGAAGCTCCCCAGACCGTAAAAGATCGGCTTCGACTTGTAGAAGCCGATCGGCAGCGGCTTGTGCGGCCCGTGGCCCATCACGACATCCGCCCCGGCGTCGATCGCGGTCTTCGCGATCTGCGGCATATAGGCGAGAACCTCTGTCGAGAGGCCCCAGTGGCACGAAGCGATCACCACATCGACCTGCGAACGAAGGGCTGCGATGTCGGCGGCGAAGGCGTCGAGGTATTCCTGGTCGGCCCAGGTAACGATCAGCGGCGGAATTCCGGGCCGATTGAACGGCGGTAGCCGAGTATCGTGTCGGTGCATCGGGACATGGTAGGCGGTGTGCGCCCGAATAACGGCGATTCCGACGCCACTGACTCCGGCTTCGTGGTTCGTCGACCAGTACACGCTGCTGCGCTGAAGGAACCCGTAGCGAATGCCCTCCTTCTCGATGATCGCGGGCGCTCTCGCTTCGGAAAGGTTGCGGCCGGCACCGGCGTAACTCAAGCCAGCCTTCTTCAAAGTGTCGATAGACCCCAGTATCGCGCCCTCGCCATAGTTGACGTTGTTCGCCACGCCGAAGACGTCGATGCCGCTTGCATTGAGCAGCGACGCACCGAGATCGGGTTCGACGAAGAAACCCTCATGCTCGATCGCGTGCCCGTTGGGTGGCGTGTAGAGCGAGCACTCGAGGTTGGACGCGATGAAATCCGCGGCCTCGAGCGTAGCCTGCAGGGGTCTGAAAGGCGTCTCACCCGGCCTTGAGTTCATTAGGTTGATGTCGCCCGTGAGCATGATTTTAGGCATTGAAAACTACCCTTGGATGCCGGCGGCAGTATCCGCCGGCGCGTTGCGAAGAAGTTGATCGGCTATAAGTGTCGCGGCGATGCCGAGGGCGGCCGCTACGACGATGTAGGCAACCATGGCCGTGGCCCCGAACCGGTGGGACAATATGGTGAGCGATAGCGGAACGGTGCTCACGAAAAGCGCAAGACCCAGGTTATAGGACACGCCGAAACCGGTCAGGCGAATGCTTGCCGGAAAAAGCGACGTGCCGACCTGAAAGGCGCACCCAACGTTGCCCATGGCGAGCGAAGCCAGGGCGAACCAACCGAGCAAAGCCTGTGGAGATCGCGGGTCGACGCCCAGCAACCCGGCTGAGCACACCACCGCGATGCCGCAGGTCGCGCCGATGCGCAACGCTCGCGTCGCCCCGACTTTGTCGGCGATCCAGCCCCAGAGCACGGCCGACGCCGACAGGAACAGAAAGGCGACCATGATGACCCACGCCGTCGTGGATGTTTTTACATGATAAGCGGTCTGTAGAAAGAGCGGTGTGAAGGTGTAGATCACCGCGATCGTCGATCCGACATAACCCGCCAGCAACACCACCGAAAACATGGCCAGCTTGTGGTCGCGCACAACCGTACTCAGCGGAGCCTTGCGGCGGGCGTCTTTCCGAGCGGCAAGGAATGCTGGAGATTCGTGCAGCTTGCGGCGCGCGATCAGCGCGACAAACCCGAGGGCTCCGCCAAGTAGAAAGGGAATGCGCCAGCCGAACGACAGAACCTGCTCGCGGGTCAGCACAGTGGTAACGGCGGCAGCCACTGCCGCCGCCAGGAAATAACCGAGATGAATGGCGCCATATAGCGACCCCGACGCCAGTCCTCGTTTGTTTACCCCGGCAAGCTCGTTGGTAAACACAGCGGCGCCAGACAATTCGCCGGCGCTCGCCATCGCCTGCATGATGCGAAGGAATAACAGGAGAATGGGCGCGCCCGCGCCAATCATCGCGTATGTCGGCAGCAGCCCGATGGCGATCGTCGGGATCGCCATCAGTAATAAGGTAAGCAGAAACGACCGCTTGCGCCCTTCGCGATCGCCGATCCTGCCCACGATGATGGCAGCGACCGGCCGAAAGATGAAGGAAACGGAGAAAAGCGCGATGGCCTGCAGATCACGAACCCATTCGGGCTGCGAACTCGCGAAGAACACGGTGCCGATGATACTGAGGAAAATCGCCGATGTCTGGAACTCGTAGAACTCCAGCATCGATCCCGCCGCCACCAGCCCGAGAGTCTTGGCGTTCCCGTTCGCCATCAGCCGACGATCGTTGAGTTCAAGAAGTTCGACACGTCCGATGCGGGGACCAACACCGCTCCCTGAAAGAGCCGGCGCTGCGTCCGATACACGCTACCCTCCCGCGCAACCCAGCCACCGTCGTCCTCGGCAACGTCCGCGGCAACCGTCAGTACACCGGAAGGTGTCGCGATGCGGATCGCGTGCGTGCTCCAGTTGGGCCCGCGCGCCTCCGCAACAAGGGTGCCCGCGATGGCGCTCGCTACTCCGGCGCAGATTGCGCCGGTCAGCGGCGACGCGCGGTGCGGCTGTCCTGAAGAAATCATTCGCACGGCGAAATCGGCGTCGGCAGCAACGATTTCTTCGCCACCCAACGTCCGAGCCGCCTTGGACGGCGCAACCATTGATATCAGGGCCAGACGCTTCGGCTTCGTGCTGGCCCCCGGCTTGGCCGGGAGCAGGGCCAGGGCCGCGGCACCGATCGCGGTGAGCCGTTCAAGAACATCCGTGCGCTTGTCTAGGTCGATTGGCGACTCTACCCCCGTCAGCCCCAGGTCCGCAGCTCGGACGAAGCAAACAGGGTTAGCCGCATCAACAATGGACGCCTCGATCGGGTCACCCACCTCGGGAAGAAGCAGGTCGATGGTATTCCCAGTAGGAAGCAATCGCCCCGTAGCTGCGCCGCCTGGAGATTCGAAGACCAGCTTGATCGGCGCTCCGGTTCCCGCGACACCTGGAATGGTGAGATCACCATGACTACACGGAAGCCCTCCGTGAACCGGAAACTGCGACCGGATAATCCGGTTTGTATTGACGTTGTGAATCCGCACTATCGCCTCTTCACCGACGGCGGAGATCATCCCCTCCTCAACGGCAAATGGGCCAATGGCCGAGGACATGTTGCCGCAATTGCCGTCAAACGAGACCTTCGCCTCGGTGACCCCAATCTGCACGAACAAATAGTCGACGTCCGCATCGGCACGGGTCGGTGGGCTGATCACGCAGACCTTGGAAAGAGACGACAAGCCGCCTCCCATTCCGTCAAGCTGACGAACAGACGGGTCGGGGGTCCCCATCGCTCGCATGAACAGCGCAGGCCATAACTCTCTATCCGTAGGCAGATCTCGCTCATGGAAGATCAAAGCCTTGCTCGTGCCGCCACGAGCGAACACGGCCGGTATCGAAATCTGTGTCACAGCTGGTGACTCCTCATGGGATTGGAATCGCTCACCACTTCATCTTGAACGCGACGGAGAAGCGCCGACCCAGAACATCGTAGATCTGGAAGTTGGTGGGAGCTTGGAAGGTGGTGGCGATCGGCGTGATCGGCGGGTCTTTGTCGAACAGGTTCAGCACGTTCAACGTAACCGCCGCGTCCGAGCCGCCCATGTCGAACTTGAAGCCGATCACGGCATCGACATAGGTGACCTGCGGGACGCGGTTCTGTTCGGGAGAGAGCTGCGCATCGGTATAGTTGGGATTGACCTTACCCGGCGCGATCAGCCGCTCGGTCAGACCCAGCAGGAGGGCGCTGCTGCCGGAGAGCGGCAGTTCATAGTCTTGCGTAAGAGTGGCCGTCCATCGCGGGATACCGCCGCCACTGGGAATTGCCAGCTGGTTCAGGCCGTATGCGCCGATGAGCGTCGGGCCGGCGGGCGCGGTAAGCGCGGAGTTATCGTAGGTGAACGCGTAACTTCCAAGGGCGCGCAGGGCGAGCTTGCCGCCAGCCAGCATAGACCGATACCCTAGCTCGATATCGAGCCCAGAGGTCTTGACGGTGGCGACATTGATGGGCGCCAGCCGTACGACGACCCCGGCCGTCGTCGGCACAATGCCGGTGGTGGTCGTGACGGGATTGCCGCCAACGCTAATGAAGTTGCAGAATGACTGGTCACCCGCAAAGCATGCGTTCACCACACTCTGATTGACCGGAGCAGCGATCGCGTCGGAAATCTTCACGTCGAAATAGTCCACGGACGCCGAGAAACCGGGTAACCAGGATGGTTGATAGACGGCTCCCAACGTCAAGGTCTGCGCCACTTCGGGTTTCAGGTTGGGATTGCCGACCGTTAGCGAGACGGTGGTGACGTTCTGTCCTCCCGCCGAACTCGGATACACCGTCGACGACGTATTCGTCGAACTGGACACCGTCGAAAACAGGTCATTCGCGGTCGGTGCGCGGATATCCTGGGATCGCGTGGCGCGTAGCCGGAATTCGTCGCTGATTGCCCAACTCGGACCAATCTTCCAGGTGTAGGTCATCCCGCTGGTACTGTAATGCGTGGCCCGACCCGCTAGCGCCAAGTCTATCGATTTGGCGAACGGCAGATTCTTCAAGATCGGAATGCCAAGTTCGGCATATCCCTCCGTGACGTCGATCCGTCCCTTCAAAGGGCTCGGATTGTAGGTCTGGTAGCCGCCATATACGTTGTTGTACGCATCGCACCCGCCCGCTCGCAGGCCGGTACAACTAGTGAAGACGTCGGCCAGCGGAGACACTACGCGTTCGATGTCGTCGCGTCGGAATGCGGCGCCCACCGCGAAACTGATCGGCCCGGCGCCGAGGCCCAGTCCCTCGCCGAAGTCGCCGTTAAGATTGGCGCTGACGGTAAACTGCTTGTCCGTGGTGACGCCCCGTTCAAAGCCGCTGACGTAATCTGCGCCTGGTTGCGTGATAGTGTTCAGGCCGAGGACGTTGATGGGTACGCACCCCGGGTCGAGCCCCGCCAAGGTCGACCGGCAGACGATCGTATCGTTAGGGCCCACAACCGCGTCCGCCGCCGCATAGAGATTGCGATTGATCGTATGCCGCGCGGCGAAGTCCTGCTTTGCCTTGCTCGCGGTCGCACTGACGTCGAACTTCCAGTCATTCGCGAAACTGCCCTGAATCCCGGCCGTGGCTCGAACCAGCGAGTTGTCCGTCACAGTAAGGATTGGAAGCTCTGTGCCGGTGCGGCCTAGAGTGAACGACGCGATGTTGTTGGCGGCTAGGATCGAGCGAATATCGGCCGACAGGTAGGGATTGTCGGCGTAGATCCGGAATGCCCTCGTCGTCTGCTGATAGGAGTATGTGCCAACGCTGTTGGTCTTCGACCTATTGTACAATCCGTCGACATAGGCAGTTATCGTATCGCTCAGCTTGAACTCGCCGCGCAGGTAGCCGCCGTACCGTTCCTGGGTTGGGCTCAGGCCATTCACCGCGACCCCGCCATCCCCTCCGCTCTGAAACGCGGTGCCCGTGAACTGGCCGCGATCATAGGGCAGCACGGCGCCACCCAAGCCGAGTTGCTTGAACAGCAAAGCAGCCGTACCTGCAGCGCCAACGGTTCTCCCCGTGACCGCGGTCAGCCCGGTGATCAGCCCGCCTGGGGTCGAGTTGGAAAATCGCACGTCCGGGACGATGCCGAACGTCGTCGCCGACCCTGCCGGAAGCGTGACCAAGCCTGCGGGCTTGTCGAACCACTCGCGACCGGTCGGGGGCAGGCCGATCCCGTCCTGATGATAATATTCGGCGCTTCCGATCACGCGAAATCCGCCGAAATCGTGACCGGCAGCTAAGCTGACATGCTGATGCCCGCCATCGCCGTAATCAGTGACGCCGGCGTTCACGTCCAGTTTGAGACCGGTGAACTTCGTGTCGAGGATGAAGTTGACAACACCCGCGACCGCGTCCGATCCATAGGTGGACGACGCGCCGCCGGTGACCACGTCAATCCGTTGCAGCAACGCCTGTGGAATCACATTGGTATCGACCGATCCAAGCACATTGGTTGCAGGTAGCCGTTCGCCGTTCAGCAGTATCAGCGTTCGGTTAGCGCCCAGTCCGCGCAGGTTGAGCAACGCCTGTGCCCCACTGAGCAACTGCGATGAGGAACCGCCTTTCGAGGTGACTTGGCTACCCACGAAGGCAGGCAGCCTCGCGAGGGCTTCGCCAGCGCTGCTGGGTGACAACTGAGCCAGCTGGTCCGAGGAGACGATCGTCACCGGCGTGGGGGTCTTGAAACCGCTCGGCAAGCGGGATCCGGTTACAATAATGTCCGACGCACTTGCCGATTCGACCGTAGAGGGCGCCGCCGAAGGATCCTGCGGCACGCTCACAGGATCCGCAACGGTTGGCGACTGCGGAACAGTGGCCTGATCGGATGAGGCGGTCTTTTGAGCCTGCGCCGCATGCGCGAACAATCCCGCCTGAACGATTGCGATGATAGCGCAAAGGCTATGCTGCCGAATGAGCCTCTTCATGCATCCTCTCCCGTCGTCGGCGTTTATCGCCATTGACGCCAGAGCTAGCCGAAGCGAAAATATGGTCAATCTCGACTGGAATAATCGATATAGTTATGGAGCCGCGTCGGCGTAATACCAAGCCATGTCCGACCTTTACCTAACCGCAGATGAAGCCGCTTCGGAGCTTGGGATCAGCGTCAAATCGCTTTATGCGTACGTCTCAAGAAAGCGCATCCGCACGACCAACGGGGGGGGCTCTCGCTCCAAATATTATTGGGCTGAGGATATCGCGCGCGTGAAGCGCGGCGAGCGTCTGATCGTGCCGGATTCGATCCTCGTTCCCACTAGCGACATCACTAGTCTCGGCGACAAGGGACCGATCTACCGAGGAAGATCGGCCATTGAAATGGCGGAAAGCGAAACGTTGGAGTCGACGGCGGCTCATCTCTGGACCGTCCCAGAAAAAGAAGCGTTCTTGTCGCCGCCGCCTGCAGCGACCGGCTCAATGAAAGCCCTTCTCAAAGCTGCGTCCGGCCTGTCGATCATCGAACGGGCCGCCTGCATGCTGCCGCTTCTCGAGCATGCCAGTTCAACGAGTCACGACATCTCCATCCGCGGATATGGCCAAAGCGGCGCAAGCATATTGCGCTGGTTTGCAGCGTTGATGCTGGGCGAACAATCCGCGAGCGATGAAGCGATCCACCTACAGCTGAGCAAATCTAGCGACAGACCTATCGAGTTCGCCGACATATTGCGTCGGCTGCTCGTCCTTGCTGCGGATCACGAACTATCTCCTTCGACCTATGCGGTGCGCGCGGCCGCCAACACGGGCGTCACACCGCACCAGGCGATTGCGGTGGGACTCATCGCGTCACAGGGGCGACGTCTGCCGGGAGGGCGGACGTATCTGATCTCAAGGCTCGTCAATGAGATCATCGTCGCCGAAGCGCCGAAGGACGTCATCCTACGCTATTATCGCGACAACGAGGACCTTCCCGGTTTCGGGGATGGCGTCTATCCGCACGAAGATCCCCGAGCGACGGCAATTGCGGAGACTTTAGCAGTCAGGATGAATGACGATATTGCCGTGCGGCGCATGCTTGCAGCCGCGATGGCTGCGAAAGATTTGTTTGGCAAGGGCCCGGACTTTCTCGTGCTGATGATCCTGATTGAACAGCTGGTGGGCCTCACCGGCAATAAGGGATCGCTCATGCTGCTGGCCAGGATCAGTGGCTGGATTGCCCATGCCTCTGAGCAGAGCAGATCGGGTCCTGTGATCCGCATCCGCGCCGCCTACACGGGCAGGAGCGATCGGGCGCAGCAGCAGACAGAAGCGGGTTAGCGTACCTTTCGCTGCCTGCCGACCGGGTTCGAGGTGTCGTCGCTCAACCGACTTCTATCGCGAAAGTTTGGGCGATGACGGTCGAGCGGCCGGTCTGGAAGGCATGCAGCCCCCATTCTCCGCCTCGTTTTGACCGAAGTGGACAAACAGAAGGACATGCGATCCTCGTCAAGCCGGTAGCCGGGTTTCCCGGTCCGCTCGATCCATTCAAGGATGGTAGAGAGATCGCCCTGTAGGGTGATGTGGGTTTAGCCGCGCTTGTCGCCGGGGGTGCTGACGATGCAGTCGATCACCTCGCGGATGGCGTCGGCGGCTTCGAGCGCGTCGTCGGGATGGGATAGAGCCTCCGTCATCCGGATGCTGTGACGAGTTCAAGTGTGTTTCTCACAGCCTGTCCCGTAACGCCCCTCAAGAGACATTCGCGTCGTCCACTTCCTCGCCTTGTTCGAGACGCCCGCGTAGCCCAGCCACGACGCGGCTAACCACAGCGATATCTTCAACCGAAAGCCCTTCGGTCAGGCGGTTCATCCAAGGAGTCTGAAGGTTCATCGCCGCGGTGAAGGCCTTGAGGCCCTTGTCGGTCATGACGACTAACTGGGCACGGCGATGGTGCGGGTTGGGCTCCAACGTCACAAGCCCGTCACGCTGGAGATCGTTGACGATCCGCTGCACGTTCTGCCGGTTGCCGCCGACGTCGCGAGCGAGCCACGCCACTGGCTGAGGCCGCCCGACGGCGCGGATCGCGCCAAGGATTTGCCAGCGGGCGCTGGTCAACCCGAGCCCCGCCACCAGGCGATCGCCCGAGGTCAGGATTAGGCTGTTGAGCCGGAACAGATCGAGAATGAGGGGCGTCATGGCCTCACCGGCTGGAGTCCGCTTGGGTTCGCGCATTTGTCACCATAGAATATAATTGACATCATGATGTCAATTAAGCATAAGGCGTCATTGTCAGATTGACAACATAATTCCAACCTGGAGATATGTCATGCCCATGCTTCGCCCGCTCGATCCGTCCTTCCCGATCGAACGCCAGCTCGCCGTCGAGGCCTCGCCCGTCGTGCTCATCAACCTATTCACGCTGGACGCGGCCGACGAGCCGGCGCTGCTCAAGGCGTGGGAGGACGACGCCCTGTTCATGAAGCAGCAGCCGGGGTTCATCTCGACCCAGCTTCACCGCGCGATCGGCGACAGCGTCGCCTACCTGAACTACGCCGTCTGGGAATCCACCGCCGCCTTCGCCGCCGCCTTCTCGCATCCGGAGTTCAGGTCGAAGCTCTCGGCTTATCCTTCGTCGGTCGTGGCCAGCCCGCACCTGTTCCAAAAGGTCGCGGTTTCCAACGTCTGCGTCGCCTGACAAAAGCGATCAATACCAAGCACGGAGATTCAAGGGACCGAATTGCACGGCGAACCGAATTTCAGAAGTTCAGCTTACCAGATCGGGGCGGCCGGGATCACGTTTCCATTACAGGCCTTCCGGACTTCCCAAAGGGTGGTGCGGACTAAACGGGTAGCGTCTGCGGGGTATCGCCGGGGATCAAGCAAGCTTCTAGCCACGCCGATGAACCCGCCGCGAGCGGCCACGCGCTAGCCGGACTATCTTCGAGAACGATCGTCCATGTGTTCCACTAGATAGTCCACGAATGCTCGGATGCGCGCAGGCATGTTGGCCCCGCCGACGAAGACTGCGTGGAAGACTTCCCGATCTCCGGGGTTGAAAGCCTCAAGCAGGGGTACCAGCCGCCCCTCCGCGATCGCGTCGCCGAGGCTGAAATCGCCTACGCGGGCGATGCCTACGCCGTCGAGCGCCAACTGGCACAGGGTTTCACCGCTGTTGGCTTCGATCGCGCCCAGTACCTTGAGGGCGTAGTCGACCCCATCTCGCCGGAACGGCCAGACCGGCTCGGCCCGGCGAAAACTGAAATTCAGACAATTGTGATTGTGCAAGTCCTCCGGCGTTTCCGGCACACCCCAGCGAGCCAGGTAGGCCGGCGAGGCGACGATGGTGCGACCATTCTCGCTGAGGCGACGCGCCGTGAGTGCGCTGTCGGCCAATGGGCCGCCACGTATCGCGACGTCTGCCTGCCCCGCGGCCACATCGACGATCCCGTCGCTGAGGTTGATGTCGACCAGGATGTTCGGATAGCGGCGCACGAACTCCCCCAGCAGAGGGACAATACAGAACCGCCCGTGCGAAACGGCGGCGCTGACCCGGATGCGACCGCGGGGAGAGCCCTGGTCGGCGATGGACTGCTCGGCTTCATCAAGGTCGGTCAGGATCCGGCGAGCCGCACTGAGATAGGCCTGGCCCTCGGCGGTCAGGGTCAGCGCGCGCGTGGTCCGCAATAGCAGGCGCACGCCCAGCCGCGCTTCGATGCGGTCGAGCGTGCGGCTGACGGCCGAGGGGGTCAGGGCCAGGGTGCGGCCCGCGGCTGAAAAGCTGCCGCCGGCGGCGACGGCGCAAAACACTTCCAGTTCGCGGGCCCGGTCTACGCTGCTGATCGTCATCTTTGCGTCCGATTCAAAAATATTTAGCCTCGTTACGGGCTAATCCAAGGAACGGTCTCCGTCTAGCTTTGCGTCATACGAATGGTGCCAACACAGGAGATCGCCGTGACCTTTGCCCGCTTCCTTCGCCCCATCGCCCTTGCGGGCGCCGCCCTCACCGTCCTGGCCAGTTCGGCCGTCTGCGCGGCGAGCGCCTTGCCGCGGGATTTTCCCAAGAGTTTCCATACCGAGGAGGTCGCGACCAACGGCACAACTCTTCACGTCCGGATCGGCGGGACCGGGCCCGCGGTCGTGCTGCTGCACGGCTATGGCGACACTGGCGACATGTGGTCGCCGCTGGCGGCCGACCTGGCGCGCGACCACACGGTGATCATCCCCGACCTGCGGGGGATGGGCCTGTCCGCCCGCGCCGGCAGCGGTTTCGAAAAAGCCAATGAGGCGGAGGACATCATCGGCGTCATGGACGCGATGCACGCACCGCGCGCCGATGTGGTGGCCCACGACATCGGTAATATGGTGGCCTACGCCTTGGCCGCCCGGCATCCAGACCGGGTGACCAAGCTGGTGCTGATGGACGCGCCGGTTCCCGGCGTCGGACCCTGGGACGAAATCCTGAAGAGCCCGCTGCTCTGGCATTTTCGGTTCGGCGGTCCGGACATGGAGCGCCTAGTCGCCGGGCGCGAGCGCATCTATCTCGACAGGTTCTGGAACGAGTTCTCGGCCGACCCAGCGAATTTCCCCGAGGCTGAACGCGTCCACTATGCCGAGCTCTACGCCGCGCCCGGGCGCATGCACGCCGGCTTTCGCCAGTTCGCCGCCTTCGATCAGGACGCCGTCGACAACCGGGCCTGGCTGGCGGCGCATGGCAAGCTGACCATGCCGGTCCTGGCGATCGGGGGTGAGAAATCGTTCGGCCCGACGATGGCCGTCGTCGCCCAGGCCGGCGCTGTGGATGTCGAGGAACGGGTCATCTCGAACGCCGGGCACTGGCTCATGGAGGAACAACCCGCGGCCACCGTGGCCGCGATCGACCAGTTCCTGAACGACCGTGCGGCGCCGGCCGCACGCGGTCACCTCGAACCGACGGCCCTGTCGCTGGACCAGACCCAGGCGATGCGCCAGTCCGGAGCGGGCGCCGGCACCTCGGGGCTGAGCGGGATCCGCACCGTGCTGCTCTATGGCGATCCCGCCAAGCCCGGGCCGTACATGCTAGAGATCCACGTGCCGCCCAACACCCGGATCGCCCCCCACACCCACCGCGACGACCGCTTCGCCAACGTGATCTCCGGGAGCTGGTACTTCGGCTATGGCGCCAAAGCGAATGACGCGGCGGTCAAGCCGCTGACCGCCGGTGGCCTTTACACCGAGCCGGGGGGCACCCCGCACTTCGCCTTCACGCGCGCTGATCCAGCCGTCGTCAGACTGACCGGTATGGGCCCCAGCGACACGGTCTATGTCGCCGCCACCCTGCCCCACTGATCATCCCCACCCGACCAAAAGGAGACTCTTATGACGTCCTTCGCTACCATTCGCGACCCGCAAACCGACCATCTGCTGACGCCGCAGAACGCGTCCCTGGTGATCATCGACTATCAGCCGGTTCAGGTCGGCTCGATCCAGTCGATGGAAAAGCGGACGCTGGTCGCCAACATCACCGCCGTCGCCAAGACCGCAAAACTTTTCGGCCTGCCGACAGTCATCGCCACGGTGAACGTAGCCACCGGGCGCAACCAGCCCACCATCCACCAGATCGCCGAGGTCTTTCCGGACATCACCCCTATCGATCGGACTTCTATCAACGCCTGGGAGGACAAGGACTTCGTAGCCGCGGTTCACGCCACGGGTCGCAAGAAGCTGATCATGGCCGCCCTCTGGACCGAAGTCTGCCTGGTTCACCCTGCGCTCGACGCCCTGCGGGAAGGCTTTGAGGTCTATCCGGTTGTCGATGCCGTAGGTGGCACATCCCGTGTGGCTCACGAGGCTGGGCTGTCGCGCCTGATCCAGGCCGGCGCCCAACCCACCAGTTGGGTGCAGCTGATCTGCGAGTTGCAGCGGGATTGGAACCGCGCCGACACCGTTCCGGGCTTTTCCGACATCCTGTTCACCGTTGAGGGGCATTGACCATGACGATCCAACCCATCAGCGACGCGGTCGCTGAGGCCAACGCGTCGACGAAACAGCCGGTCATCTTCATCCATGGCCTGTGGCTGAAGCCCAGTTCCTGGGACCGGTGGGCCGAACTGTTCGAGGCCGGCGGCTATGTGACGCTGGCGCCCGGCTGGCCAGCGGAGATGGGCGGCGCCGTGGCGCCCGAAACCATCGGCCAGGTCGCGGCTCACTTCGCCGGCGTCGCCGAGGCGCTCGACCGGACCCCGGCCCTCGTCGGCCATTCGTTCGGCGGGCTGATCGCCCAGATCCTGGCCGGACGCGGGCTCTCCGCCGCGACTGTCGCCATCGACCCAGCACCGTTCCGTGGCGTCCTCCCGCTGCCGATCTCGGCCCTTCGGTCCGCCTGGCCGGTCTTGCAAAACCCGGCGAACGTCAGCCGGGAGGTTGGCCTCACCCCTGAGCAGTTCCGCTACGCCTTCGGCAACGCAGTGCCTGAACCTGAGAGCGAGGCGCTATACCAAGCCTATCAGGTGCCGGCGCCTGGCCGGCCGATCTTCCAGGCGGCGGTCGCCAACCTCAATCCATGGACGGAGGCTCGCGTCGACACCGAGGCCACGCAACGTGGACCGTTGCTGCTGATCTCTGGGGAGCGCGACCACACCGTGCCACCGTCGGTGACCCGTGCCGCCTACGAACAGCAGAAACGCAATCGGCATGCAATCACCGAGTTCGTTCAACTTCCGGGGCGCGGCCACTCGCTGACGATCGACAGCGGCTGGCGGGAAGTGGCGGAGACAGCTCTGGGGTTCGTGAAACGCTTTCCTTAGTGACACTTCACGAGTCTTAGGCTGAATGCCCGACCATCTCGTAGATCTCGCATCCGGGCAACGTTGCGCTCATTCAGGCGCAGATTCCAATCGGCGCTTCGGCAGGTCTGCTGAAATCACCGCTACCGCGCTGCATCTCGCCTCGCTCGAGGCAGCTTTCATTGTCGGCACGGAAATCGTCGCCGACGGCGGCATGAGCGAGCTTTGAACGTAACCAACTCGAACGCATCAGGAGAGACATCATGAACCTCGAACTCAACGACAAACTGGCCCTCGTCACCGGCAGCACCGCTGGCATCGGCCACGCAATCGCAGCGGCTCTCGTTCGCGAGGGCGCTCATGTCATCGTCAACGGCCGGACACAGGATGCGGTCGATCGTGCGGTCGCTGAACTTGCCGTGATCGGGAGCGGCGTCGTCGAGGGATTTGCGGGCGATCTCGGAACAGAGGACGCCGCCGAGGCGATCGCGAAACGTTTCCCGAACATCGAGATCCTGGTCAACAACCTCGGCATCTTCGAACCCAAGCCGTTCGAAGAGATTCCGGACGCCGACTGGCGGCACTTCTTCGACGTCAACGTCCTCTCCGGCGTTCGTCTCGCTCGCCTGTACCTTCCGTCGATGCGGCAGCGCAACTGGGGCCGCATCATCTTCATTTCGAGCGAGAGCGGACTGCATATCCCGCAGGAAATGGTGCATTACGGCGTGACCAAGGCGGCGCAGATCGCCGCGGCGCGCGGCATCGCCGAATCCGTCGCCGGCACCGCGATCACGGTCAACAGCGTATTGCCGGGCCCGACCAAGTCGCGGGGCATCGTCGATTTCGTCGGCGCGCTGCCAGGGTCGGGAGGGAAATCCTTCGCGCAGTTCGAGACCGAGTTCTTCGAGACAGTCCGGCCGACGTCGCTGATCAAACGCTTCGCGCAGCCCGAGGAAATCGCCGCCATGGTCGCCTATGTGGCGAGCCCATTGTCCTCGGCCACCAATGGAGCGGCACTGCGGGTCGATGGCGGCGTGGTGAAAAGCGCGTTCTAACCGATAGGTCCAACTTCTCTGTAGATCAGGGCCAAGGGCTTTCAACGCGGAGCGAGTTCTTAAGTAAGTTTACGCTGAAGAGTCAGCTTCGACCGCGCTAACTGGGTCCTGATCTGCACGGGCTTCTCACCGCAAATCGTGTCTATGTCGCACTATGCCTATTTTATCATGATTTGACGGTCTCCCTCAGAAGGGGTCTGCCGAGAAGAAGGCTCGATCGCTGGGGAGGGTTTTCCCATAGGCGCTAACTTAACGCGCCTGCCCACCGGTGGCGTGTGCGGTCGTAACAATTGCCGGTAGCACTCGATCATGTTGGGCCGTTCAGCCGATCAACGTATCGTCCTAAAACTCGCCATCCCACCGGGATACTCTGTACCATTTTTCCGTATAGAGCAGCTCGTTTCGGAGAAACGCAAATGTGACACAATTAAGTGGAATTATTCTGTGCATGTCGGTGATGATGCTCATAGCTTTTATGCTTCAGGTAGGTTCAGCCGGCAACGCCGCGCCAGGCACATCCGTGCCAACAGACCAGACAAAATTTTCAGCGCTCGCTTCGCTGACAGGTCAGGCGTGTCCGTCAAGCGGCGCTTCGGAGGAGATAGTTGTTTGTGGCCGAGCCGATCATCACGGCCAGCGTCTTGAACGACTTGATCCACGGTTTGAGCAGGGACCATCTGCCACGGGACTTTTTGAACACCATCTGTCGGACAGTACGACCCTGACCGGAGGCGGCCCGAAGGGCTCGGTAGGAGTCACCTTGAAGGTGGGATTCAAGTAGTCCCAATTTTCGATCCCGATCGAAAATGGCGGACCTTCGCGGTTCGTGGGTCAGAGGTTCAAGACGAACCAGATGACGAAGCCAGCGACGCCGAGGAGCGCGAGCGCGAGCAGCGCACGCACCAGCGGCGGATCCCTGCGCGGGATCTCCGCTGGCCAAGGCAGCGTCAACGCCCGCAGCGGCGCGACGAAGGCCGCGGTCGCGCCCGCGACACGAACCCAGTCTAGGGCGATCCAGCGCTGTGTCATCGCGATCGACTGCGCGTCGGTAATGGTGTCCTTCGGGGAACTGATGCCGTGATAGTAAAGCGCTGCGTTCATCGGCCAGAAGGCGACCACCGTCAGGATCAGCAGCAACAGGATGCCGACCGACGGTAGACAGAGCAGCCACCGATAACGCCAGGGTGTGCGCCATCCCGTGACCAGCGCGCCGAAACCCGCGACGAGCATTCCGGCAGACAGTGGGATGAAGAAGACGCCGGTATCGACTGGCCACGCCCTTCCATAGGGCATCATTGCTAGAGACGTGGGTGGATGAGCGCTCCATGCGCCAGCCAGCACAATCAGATCGAACAGCTTCGCTCCCAGCAGCGGGCCGCCCGACAGGACGGCCAGCCAGAGAAACGCGCGCGTTATGCCTTGCCTATCCGCCATGTCGCCCCGCATCCGTTGGATCGGCCAATAATCCGGGAGCGCGGCCGCAATAGCAATGCTTACCAATTCGCGTTTCACGATCGTTTACGGAACGGCAGCTATAGCCATCTTGGCTCGGTAACCTGTCTATCAGCAGTCCACTAATGCCGACTATAGGAGTGCCTTGCTCCGCCGACCGCTTAAATGGGTAAAGCGCGAAGCTGACTGAACTGCGATATTCGTTGCCGAGGTGGCTCGAACAGAGTCCTGGCGGCGTCCGCGAGACATTGACCGATCGGGGCCAGACGGGATCCTCCGAAAATTGCGACCAAGAGTACGCTCCTCAGGAGTTTTTGCATCCGCCACAACGACAGGTGTGAGCCCGGCGGTGCCGGCAACGCAGGGGGGAAAAGCGAGGCTGTCGGCGACAGCCTCGTCGATCAACGATCCGAAAATGAGATACGCAGCAAGCCATGAGCGAGCGAGTTGGCTGTCACGCGCCGGTAGCGCATCGATCCCGAGCCCGCTTTTAAGGCGCTTGAACGCCAGTTCGATCTGCCAGCGCAAGCGATAGGCCGCGATCACATGATCCGCAGGCATCTCTCGCGCGGGTACCGAGGTTAGTAACAGGAGAAAGTCCGCCGACGCTACCGTCAAAGGATTCGGATGCGCGCCCACCCGCTGCTTCCGTCTATGGTCAAACCATATCGCCTTGCGCGTCCGTTCTGACGCAGCCTCGTCTTTGCGCCGAATGATCAGACGGGCGCGAAACGTCGAGGCGCTGGACGTTTCTCGCTTGTGGCCGGAATAATCAACAAGCACCTCGTGTTCGGATATCTGCCCTGGCTGCATTCCAGCGTAATATGCACTCCAGTCCAGCCTTGCACCGTTCGGCGTCAGCAATCGGATCGTCGACCAGCCTATCCGCATGATGAAGTCCGCTCCCATCTCCCGCACATGTAGCAATCCCGGTGTGCGGGCGTATCCTCGGTCCGCCAGAACAAGATCGCCCTTCTCGAATGTGTGGCGTGACAGACTCTCTCCACCATGCGTATCGTTGATCTCAAGTTGGCTGAACCGCCCTTCGGCTGGATCATAGGTCGCGTGGAGCCGCCAGCTCGTGCCGCCCTTGCCTGACGAGCGGATCACGCTGCCATCGACGACCCGCAGCCGTCGCCCGGCCTGCCGGGTGCGAACATCATCGCCAAGCAACGATGCGGCGATATAGCTCAACCAGTCGTCTGCCCCTTTGAGGCGCTTCAACAGTCCGACATCCGACAAATCCGCAATACCGCATCCAGCGGCCCATGCCGCTGCAGACCGAAGGCTCATCCCCCCTGGCCCATAGGCCAGTGCCAATCGAAGCATGGTCGCGCCATCCCGAACGATCCGCCTGCGCTTCAACGCGCCGTAATCGCGTGCGCTTTGATCGAGATCCAGATTGGCCGGCAAACGCGACAGCAACTCACGCCATTCAATGTCGAGATGGGGATGGGTTTCGGAGTCCATCCTCCTCATGAATCACAGACTGAGTCTTGCCGTCCACCTCTAAGTTAGCGCCTATGGGAGGGTTTTCCCCTTGCAGGATCTGACACGGCGAAATGTTGATCAGAATCTCGTTCGAAAAGGTCCGACCGATTTAGGGCGGTACACTGCGCCCAACCTGAGGCGCATTCGCATAGCCGCGGGCATGGTCGACACGCTCCGGTATGCGCTCATGGTCGAAATGGAACATTTTCTCGCGAAAATAGAAGTCTTCGAGGAGTGTAGGGCCTCGAGCACCCTGTTTAAGGCTATTCTGATCGTCCGCGACCGGAATGCCTTGCGCTGTGGTGAGTGTGGCAACGTCGTCGCCAGCGACTTGATGCGCTCCGGTTCCGACGCGCTCGTCGAATACGGGGCTGTCAAAGATATCGGCTACCACTCGACTGGCCTCGGTTGCGCGTTTCGTCGGCACGCGCGATTTCGCCGCGCGGTGGGGTCTTTGCCATCACGAATTCTCACCTGTTTATGGTCTGACGGGCCAATCCGGGCCGTTGCCGACATGAGCGGCTCGTTCATCGATCGGTTTCCGCAATATCTTCACGATTCACATAGATCATGACGAATTACGGGACGGTGCGGGATCAGTAGCGGATCACGACGGTTTAGCCCAGGTCAACCTGGTCAGGGATTCTGCGCGTTCTAATGTTTATGGACCGACTTCTCATGCATCGTCGCGGTGTCGAACTGACGCAGGATGAGCATGCCCTCCTGGAAAACGCGATCAGCGAGGTGCGCACACTCAATGCGCGCTCGACCTTGATCGAGGCCGGCCAACGGGTCGATGTCAGCACTTATTTGATCGACGGGATCATGTCCCGCTTCATCGACGACAAGCATGGATTGCGACAGTTGGTCGCCGTGCATGTTTCGGGCGAGTTCGTCGATCTTCACGCCTATCCGATGCGCGAATTGGATCATTCGATCGGCGCCCTGACGACGGCGACAGTCGCTATCGTGCCGCATAGCGCACTCAGGGAGATTCTCGATCCGCGCCCCGACCTTGCCCGCAAGCTCTGGTTCTCGACGCTGATCGATGCTGCCATGCACCGCGCCTGGTTGTTCCGGGTCGGGCGGCTCGATGCGGTCGGCCGCGTGTCGCATTTTTTATGTGAGATCAATACGCGACTTCACGCGGTAGGGCTGTCGGATGGTCACCGCTTCGCGCTGGCGCTGACCCAGGCGGACATCGCCGAAATTTGCGGTCTGACGACCGTTCACACCAACCGCTCGTTTCGTCAACTGCGCGAGGCCGGGCTCTGTCAGATGCGCGGGTCGTTTGTCGAAATCACCGATCCAGTCGCGCTCGCTGCGCGGGGCGATTTTTCCCCGGACTATCTCTACCTCGCGGTTCCAAATCTTGGAGAACATGATGCCCGATAATTCAGCGACCGAGCCGTTTAGCGAACCCGGGGTTGCGACGGTTGAGGAAGGCTATGTGATACTTGATGGACCGGACGGAATTGCCATCACACTGACCGCTTGGGCCGCAGTGGAGACCGGGCGCAGCTTGGTCGCGGCTGGGGAGGAAGCCTTGCGTCAAGCCGGCATTCCTTGAATATCGGCGTGGCCACGGTCGATGCAGTGGTCCCGATTAACTTTAAGCAATATGATTTACCCGTTCCGGCCATGATTGGGCCGGAACGAGCTCCGGCGGCAGTGGTTTAGCGGCCATGACAAAATCCAGCTCGTTGTTCCCGTGGAAGTCGCCCGAAGAGAGCGCGCTGCCGCAAGCCCTTTTTGACCGTGTCGCTGACGCGGCGTTCCCCTGTGTTGGCGCCAAGGCGGCAATGGCGCGGGGTTCCTTGGAAGTGCTCGTTGCGCGTGATCTGCGCAGTGCGTGGGACGATGTGCGCATTCACGACCGGCTGATCCATTTCGCCGAGGAATCACGCCAGGACGAAGGCCTGTTCAACAGTCTCGCGGTCATGTTTGAAGGCCCCGACACGCTGTCGGAAAACGAATTCGAGCACCATTTGTGGAACCGCGTGCAGTCGCTGTCCGACAAGGATCTGTGGCGCGGTCAGGCATATGACGGCGCGGTCAGCAGCGACCCTGCCGACCCGCATTTTTCACTATCTTTCGGCGGCGAAGCATTCTTCGTCGTCGGCTTGCATCCGCGAGCGAACCGCCCGGCGCGGCGCTTTCCCTATCCTGTCATGGTGTTCAATCCGCACGCCCAGTTCGAGACGCTGCGAGCGCAAGGCAAATATGAAGGCATACGCGAGAAGATCATGGTTCGTGATGAAGCGTTGGCCGGATCGCGCAATCCGATGCTGGCGCGTCACGGCACGACGAGCGAGGCGCGACAATATTCGGGCCGTCATGTCAATTCCGACTGGAAATGCCCCTTTCAGTATAAGGGCGCACAATGAGCGAGATCCATGAGATCGCGGAGCGCAGTGGCACGGCGTTCCGGCTCGGCCGGGGTGATCGCCTTGTCGTCATCGATCCGCGCGGCGAGCAAGTCGCCGACCTGCTCGCGTTCGACGCCGATGATCCGACAGAGGCGATATCATCGGGCCGCACGCTCGACTATGCCGAAACCATTTATCTTACGACGGGTCACAAGCTCTATTCCAATAAATCGCGCGTGATGCTCGAGATCGTCGAAGATACGGTGGGCCGGCACGACTTTCTGCTGACGCCGTGTTCGGTCGATACTTTTGTGCATTTCTATCCCGACCTGCCCATACATCGCGGCTGTTTCGGGAACCTCGCTGCGGCGCTCGCCCCCTTCGGTATCACGCCCGATCGTATTCCGACCGCGTTCAATTGCTTCATGAATGTACCGGTCGATGGCGAAACCGGCAAATTGCGCGTGCTCCCACCGATCAGCAAGGCGGGCGACCACATCACATTTCGCGCCGAGCGCGATCTCATCATTGGGCTGACCGCCTGTTCAGCGCCAGATTCCAACGGGGGTTCCTTCAAGCCGATCCACTACCGCATCGACCTCATTGAAGGGATGAGTGATGGGTGATTTCCTGTTCGCGGCGCCGGCTACAATGAAGCCCGTCGATGCTAACATGGAACGACGAAACACGCTGACCATTCTGGAGCGCGCGATCTATCGCGGCCCCAACATCTTCAGCAGGCGACCGATGATCCGCATGCGGGTCGACCTCGGCACGCTCGAAGATCGCCCGACCGATACCTTGCCCGGGTTTAGCCAGGCACTGCTGGCGCTGCTGCCCGGGCTGCGACAGCATCATTGCAGCAGGGGCCAGCCCGGCGGCCTCGTAGAACGCCTCGCGGAAGGTACATGGCTCGGTCATGTCACCGAGCATGTCGCGCTGGAGTTGCAAAACCTCGCGGGCGCGCCGGTCACGCGCGGCAAGACGCGTTCAGTGGCCCGCCATCCCGGCGTCTATGACATTCTTTTCGACTATCGCGACGAGCAAGCCGGATTGCTCGCCGGACTCCACGCACTGCGGGTGGTGATGCGGTTGCTGCCGCCAGGCCTGTCGTCGCTCATCGGCGAGCAGGTGCTCGTGAAAGATGCACTCGACCATGGCGGCGATATCGATGCCATCGTCGCCGCGATCCGGAGCGCGCTGCGCAAAAGTGCTTATGGCCCGAGCACGCAGGCGATCGTCGATGCGGCGCGGCGGCGCGGCATTCCGGTCACCCGTCTCGACGAGCGCAGCCTGATCCAGCTTGGCTATGGCCGCCGCCAGCGCCGTGTCCGCGCGAGCCTCACCGGCCAGACCTCGCATGTCGCCGTCGAGTTGGCCGGCGACAAGCATCTGACCCGGCAGTTATTGCTCGGCGCAGGCGTACCCGCTCCCAAAGGCGTCGTCGCGCGGACCCTGGACGATGCACGCCGCGACGCGGCGCGGCTCGCTCGTCCCCTGGTGGTCAAGCCGCTGGACGCCAATCATGGGCGCGGCGTCACCCTCAACATCATTACCGACGCCGAATTGGCCGACGCCTTCACGGTGGCGCGTGCGCATTCCCCCCGCGTGATCGTCGAAGAACAACTCTCTGGCGACGATCATCGCTTCCTTGTCGTCGGCGGCAAGGTCATCGCGGCCGCGCGGCGGATGCCCGCCTCGGTAACTGGCGATGGCACCTCCGATATCAGCATGCTGGTAGCCCGAGAGAATCAGGACCCGCGCCGTGGCGTCGGCCACGACAATGTCCTCACTCGCCTCGTCATCGACCCGGCCGTCGAGCGCGTGCTCGCGGCGCAGGGTTTTGACGCTCAATCGGTGCCGGCACCAGGCGAGGTCGCTCGCCTTCGCGAGACCGCCAATCTGTCTACCGGCGGTACCGCCGAGGATTGCACAGACCAAGTGCATCCCGACACGATAGCTGTCGCCGAACAGGCCGCCGCGATCGTCGGACTCGATGTCGCGGGCATCGATTTGCTC
This sequence comes from Sphingomonas sp. QA11, assembly GCF_028473665.1. Lineage (GTDB taxonomy): Bacteria > Pseudomonadota > Alphaproteobacteria > Sphingomonadales > Sphingomonadaceae > Sphingomonas > Sphingomonas phytovorans. The sequence goes on from NZ_CP098774.1 coordinate 3,916,699, forward strand.
TCGCCGGACATCTCCCGGCCTTTATCGGAGACTGGCGGCGGTATCATCGAGGTGAACGCGGCGCCCGGCCTGCGCATGCATCTGTCGCCGTCTTCGGGGCAGGCGCGCGACGTCGCCGGACCCATTGTCGATCTCCTTTTCCCACGCTCGCACAGGAGCCGCATTCCGGTGGTGGCCATTACGGGCACCAACGGCAAGTCGACCACGGCGCGGATGGTGGCTCGCATTCTGCGCGAACACGGCTGGACCGTCGGCCTTACCAACACCAGCGGCGTCTATATCGGCGACCGGCTCGTTCGCGCGGCTGACGCGAGCGGGCCGAAAAGCGCGCGCATGGTGCTGACGAACCCGACTGTCGATGCCGCCGTGCTGGAAACGGCGCGTGGCGGCATCCTGCGCGAAGGGCTCGGTTTCGATCGCTGCGATGTCGGTTGCGTGCTCAACGTCACCGAGGACCATATGGGTATCAAGGGGATCGACACCGTCGAAGATCTCGCCAACGTCAAGTCGGTAGTGATCGAAGCGGTCGCGCGGCGCGGCTTCAGTGTGCTCAATGCCGACGATCCGCTGACGGTGAAAATGGCGCGACGTGCACGCGGCCAGCTATGCTGGTTCTCGATGCGCGGTTGGCAGGAACTGGTCGAGGCGCATGTCGCCAGCGGCGGCATGGCCGTAATATTGGAGATATTGGACGATCGTCAGCATATCATGCTGTACCAAGGGAGCGTCAAAACACCTGTCATCGACGTGGCGGCCATTCCGGCGACCCTGAACGGCGCGGCCGCATTCAACACGGAGAACGCGCTGGCGGCGGTGGCGATCGGAGCCGCGCTTGGTGTCGGGCCAGAAACGATCGCGGCGGCCCTATCGGATTTCGCGACCAGTTTCGCGGACAATCCGGCACGCCTCAACATCGTCGATCGTCACGGCATAACCCTGATCGTCGACTATGCCCATAACCCGGCAGCGGTAGCGGCACTCGGGCGTTTTCTGGCGACGCTGCGACGCCCGGGACGGCGAATCATCGGCACGTTCAGCGTGCCCGGAGATCGCCGTGACGCGGACCTGATCGGCATGGGCGTGCTGGCTGCCTCGATCTTCGACGAATTGGTGTTCCGAGAGACGCCCGACGGCCGCGGCCGTCCACGCGGCGAGATCAATGCAATGATGACGCAGGGCGCGCTCGCCGGCGGCATGGCGGTCGAGCATGTCCACCGCATCGTCGAGGAAGGCGAGGCGACGCTCTACAGCATGCGGCTGGCCAGACCGGGCGATATCGTGGTGTTGAGCCCGACCCAGGTCAATCTAGTTTGGGGCCTCGTCTCCAGCTTCGTGCCGGACTTTGCAACCGACGCCGCGGCGGAGGTCGTTGGTGGCTGAGGCTCTTTGGTCGATTGCGATCCATGGCGGGGCGAGGACGATCGCGCCCGGCCGCCATCAGGCCAATCGCGACGGCTGTCTTGTAGCGGTCGGCGTCGGAGCCAAGATTTTACGCGACGGCGGCACCGCGCTTGACGCCGCCGAGCAGGCAGTTCGCACGCTTGAAAATGACCTGACGTTCAACGCCGGGAGCGGATCGGTGCCGACCAGCGCCGGTACCGTCGAGCTTGATGCCGCGATGATGGATGGTGCGACCCTCGATGTCGGCGCTGTCGCTGCCTTGAGCGGCGTTCGGCATCCAGTCAGCGTCGCGCGGTTGCTGCTGACCGATAGGCCGGTGCTTTTGGTTGGCGACGGCGCCCGCGCCTATGCGCTGGAACACGGTGTGGCATCATACGATGTTCCCGCCGCGGCCGAGCTCGAGCCGCAGCATGACACGGTCGGCTGCGTTGCGCTCGACCAAGGCGGCAACGTCGTCGCCGCGACCTCGACCGGCGGGTTGCTCGGACAGCTGCCCGGCAGGGTCGGCGATGCACCGATACTGGGCTGCGGATTCTATGCTGACAATCAGGCCGGCGCCGTTGCGATCTCCGGGGACGGGGAAAGCATCCTGCGCGTGCTGCTGGCAACACGAGTCGTCGACCAGCTCGGGCGAGGCTCGCCAACCGACGCCATAGAGTCCGCGCTGGCGCGACTTGGCAGGGTCGGCGGCGAAGCCGGGATCATTGCGCTCGATACTCGCGGTCGGATCGGGGTAGCGCATAACAGCGACCATTTCGCGGTCGGGATTGCGGCCAGTTGGCTGGCCAATCCCGTTGCCGCCGTGCTCCGCACCGAACTCCAGGATTATCTGAATGACTGATGCACCCGGCCCGATCATCGTCATCGGCGGCCATGAGGACAAGGACGGCGACCGTCTCATCCTCAAGGAGGTCGCGGCGCGGATCGGCAAGGGCAAGCTGGTCATTGCGACCGTCGCCAGTCATGAGCCCGAGGGCTATTTCGATGCCTATCAGAAGGCGTTCGGTGCGCTTGGCGTGACGAACCTTGTCGAGCTGTATGTCAACGAGCGCGACGAGACTCGCTCGACCGCGACGCGGGAAATCCTGGCCGACGCAGCTGGCGTGTTTTTCACGGGCGGCGACCAACTGCGTATTTCCAGCCAAATTGGCGACACGCCGGTCGAGGAGATGGTGCGCGAGATTCATCGTCGCGGCGGCCTGGTTGCAGGTACGTCGGCAGGAGCATCGGTGATGAGCGAAACCATGCTGGTGCGCGGCTCCAGTGGCGAATCGCACCGCATCGGCGACCTCAACATGGCACCCGGCCTCGGCCTTATCCCCGCCGTCATCATCGACCAGCATTTCGCGGAACGCGGACGGATCGGGCGGTTGCTTGGCGCGATCGCGCAAAACCCGCGGGTGCTCGGTATCGGCATTGACGAGGACACCGCAATCATCGTCCACAAGGAAAGCTTCAAGGTGGTTGGAGCAGGCGCGGTGTATGTCGTCGACGGGGCGGACGTGACGCATTCGAACGTCGCCGAAGCGCGACGCGCAGAATCGCTATCGATCTTCGGCGTCCGGCTGCATGTCATCGCCAATGATGATTGTTTCGATTTGACCACGCGGCGGCCACATGTCGCGGGTTGACGCGAGATGGTCTCCCCGACTGGCCAAGGGATAAGTCGGACCGCCGTCGTGCGTGAAGGAAGACGTGACGAGCGCTGAGACCGATATCCTGTGGTTGTGGACTTGGCCCTGGCAGGTGGCGAAAACGAATATGGCGATTGCAGAGCTTTGCAACAGCGTGCCCACTGTCATCGCCGCTCGGATGCCGACCATCGAAGCGGCCGTAGGCGATCCGCTGTCAGCCGATCATCGGGAGTTGACGCGGATGCCGCAGGCGGCGGGGTGCTTGCCGGATGCCTGCTATGGTCCTTCTTTCCCGGCACCTCGGCCGCGCGCTCCCGGCAAGCTGGCATCTGCCCAAACGTCTCGCCGCGCATATCATCGGGGAGCCGACTTTATGGGAATCCGGTATCCGCCTGATGCGCGCAGGCTCGCCGCAGGCATGGGAGGCGATCACCGCCGCCGCGCAGATGCGGCATGACAACCGCAATACCATCGCCGCGTGCGAACAGGCCGCCGCCAAATCCAGGCAGCCGGTGCGATGCATCGTACGGATCGCTAGCCCCTCATCATGACCGCGTCATATGGGAGAGAGTGCGAAACTGACCGTATGGTCGGCTCTTGCCAAAAACCGCCGCTGATAGGAGCTAGCCTGATAGACAGTGCTGCTGCACGTTCTTCCTGGCAGGCGAGATACCTTCGGTCCGATCTTCTTCGGCAAGATGGCCCGATTTCTCGATCAGGTCATAGAGGCGGAGATAGGTTCGCCAATTGGCGCAGGCGTCGCCAAACCGACCATGTTTCCCCTGCTCGTCCGCCAGGTTGCCGAGCGTGACGGCATAGTTGCGCAGGCTACGCATATCCTTCGGGTTCCGCTGCCAGGCCCAGCGATACTCATCCGCCGAACTGCGCATGACGGCAAAGCCTTTGTCGAGCTGACCGAGAATGACCAGCGTTTCCCCGCGCGACTGTTCAAACATCGCCAGCCGCCGCTGTGCGTCATCGTCATCCGGTTCGAATGCCAGCACGACACGGATTTCCGCCACCGCGCTGTCGAGCAGCGCGAGGGCTTCGTGAGGATCGCCATAGTCCATCAGCGCGGTCGCCAAATTCCAGCGGATGTGCGCCAGCCTGCGCCGTACCTCGATATTGGCGGGGAAGCGCGCCAGCGCCAGTTCCAGCGGCACCACCGCCGCCCGATAGCTCGCCATCGCCTCCTTGTGGCGATGGAGGTAATAGAGTGCGTCAGCCTTCCGCTCAAACACCTTTGAACGCAGCTTCAGCGTGTCGAAATCGTCACTGGCGCGCAGCAGGGCGATGGCCTGATCGGCATCGCGGATCGCCAGATCGTTGTGCGAAGCCCAGCGATCTACCGAAGATTGAGCGAGATAATATCGGCTCTTCCGGTAGTTCGAGAGAGCGGAGCCGTCGGTGAGCATCGTCTTCGCCGACGCGAGATCGCGGGCCGCACGCATCTCGTCGCTTTCCCCGTTCTGGGCAAGAAAGGCGGAATCGAGCAGGGCGTCGAACAAGATCGCGCGCGCGGCAGGATCGTTCCGGGCCTGTAGCAGCGCGATCGCCGTATCGATGTTCCGGCGCGATGCCTTGCCGTCGCCCAGACTGGCCATGCCGGGGCTGCCCTGAACATTGGCAAGGCGCAACAAGCCCTGCGCCGCCTCCAGCTTCACCTCAGGAACCGTCGATCTGCTGCCCGCCAGTCGATCCAGATATCGTTGCGCGACCCCAGCCACCTGCCGCCGCAGCTTCAGGGTGCGGGGATGCGCCACAAGCTCGTCGTAAAGCGTGAACAGCAGATAGCGCGCGGTGCCGCGGGCGTCGTCGAACCGCGCGCTCGCCTCGATCCGTTCGCGCTCGGCCGCCTGATAGCTCCAGCCGGCATAGCCTAACACGCCGAGCAGGGCGGCGGACACAAGCAACCCCTTCCAGCGCCGACGAACGAACTTGCGCGCCACGTAGAGCCACGTGCGCGGGATCGCGGCCAGCGGTTCGTCACGCGACCAGCGATCGAGGTCGGCGGAAAGATCAGGGACGCTGGCATAGCGATCCTCCTCATCGAGCGCCGTCGCCTTGCGTGCGATCGCGGCAAGCTCGCGACCCTGCGCATCGCCTGCCGATACCTCCAGCAACCGCCCCAATGCGAATACATCGTCCGCGATGGAGGGCGGCGCCCCGGCCAGCCGCGCGGGACTCGCATAGCCGCTGGTCACCACACCGGACAGCAGGACGGCGCCTGCCTCGTCGGTCAGCAGACGGGCGATACCGAAGTCGAGCAAACGCGCGCGGCCGTCTCGATCGACCAGGATGTTTCCGGGCTTGAGATCGCCATGCGCGACGAGACGGCCATGGGCATAAGCGACCGCGCCCAACATCTGACGAAACAGTGCGATCCGCCCGGCGAGTGGTAGCGACGCACAGGCTGCATCGAGCGGTTCGCCATCGACATATTCCATGACGAGACAGGCGCGGCCGTCATCGGTGTTCCCGCCGTCGATGAGCCGGGCGATGTTCGGATGTTCGAACCGGGCGAGGATGCGGCGTTCCGCCTCGAACGCCTCGCCCGCACGCACCCGCAGATGCGACTGGATCAGCTTGATCGCGACCGTCTGGTCGAACAGGCCATCGCAGCGTTCGCCGCGCCACACCTCGCCCATGCCGCCCGACCCCAGGGGCGCGACGAACCGGAACGCGCCGAACCGCTCGGGCGGATCGGCGAACATCACGGCCAAGCCCTCCGGCCATTCGGTCGGCATCGCATCCGATAGCGACGCCATGCCGATGATCCTGCGCACCCGATCGACCACCGCCGGGTCTTCACCGGCGAGCAGCCGCGCACGCAGGTCCGCATCGTCCGGATCGTCCGCCAACTCCTCCATGATCTGCAGCACGCGACGCTCGATCTCGCTGCCGCCGATGTCGGTCACGCCCGGCTCCGATGAACCGTCGTGACCGACAAACCCGCCCCTCCGAACATCTCGCTGTTCCCCAATCCCGTCATCCGCCATTCCCCAATGCGCGAAACAGCGGAGAAATGGCCACGACGCGGACGACTATCGAGCGGGCGCCCTCCGCTCACGCGGCGATGCGATCGAGCAGCCACAGCCGCGCGGATTGCCAACGACGGGTCACCGTGCGCTGCGACAGCCCCGTCGCAGCGACGGCCTCGGCGAGCGACAGGCCGAGCATGAAGCGCAGTTCGACGATCTCGGCATGTTCGGGCGAATGGGCGGCAAGCGCCGCCAGCGCCTCGTTCAGCGCCTCCAGATCGATCAGCTTCCGCGAATCCGGCAACATCGTGATGATCAAGGGCGCCTGACGCTTGCCGGCCATCGCCTTGCGCGCCTCACCGATCAGTATCTGGCGCATCGTGCGCGCCGCCAGCGCGAGCATGTGGCCCTGGTCCGCCACCCCATCCAGTTTCGACCTGAGCAGGCGGATCGCCGCCTCATTGGCTAGTTCGGTCGGCTGGATGACCCGCGCCGCCGCATCGCGCTGCACCAGCCGCCGGGCGATCCGGCGCATATCGCCATAGCAGGCGGTAATCAGCGCCTCCGGCAGGGCATCCGTTCCGGGATCGTCGCGCACGTCGAGCAATATTCGATCTCCCGCGACCGGAGCGGCATGTCCCACCGATCGGCCCGACCCGATCATAGGTCATTTCAGCGCCGCCGCTTCAAGTGAATTTCTTGGTCCTGTCGGAATTTCATCGATGGTTCGGCGACGGCGGCGAAAATATTTTCGCCGGTCGTGGCCAGTTTTCGCGCCGTTCGCACATTCCGAAATGAATGGGGTGGTTGAGCGTGCCTCGCGGCGGCCTGCGTCCCCACGCATGGGTTTGGGGTCAACATCGCCTTCCGGGCGGAGGATCGGAGTTGCGTTGTGAAGGGGGCTTCATGAAGAACAGAAAAATTTCGAGAACTGCAATGCTGCGCGGCGCGACCGCGCTCATGGGCAGCCTGGCAGCCAGCCTGTTCCTGGCCTCGCCCGCTGAGGCTGCGACCGGGCAGACGTGCATCATCAACGGCTATCGGGTGGCGTTCAACACCGGCAACACCCCCATATTCGATGACTCAAGTGTCTATGCCACCGGCAGCCCGACAGTGTGCGATTATGCCGTAGCCAATCCGTCCAGCCTGACACTAGTAACGGATAGCCACGGGACATATTATCATTCGACCGTTCCGGTCGATCTCTATTCGGACCCAGTGAACAGCACGCGTTACTATCTGGCGAACACCCAGACGCTGGTGATCAACCCGGCCACGCAGGCCACGACGACAGTCAACACCTATGCGACGACGATCCAGGGCAAACTGCTCGGTGGCAGCCTGCTCTACAATCAGAGCTTCGACCAGCCTTATGCCAGTGCGACGGTCCAGGCGGGGGTCGCTGCGGCAAGGCTCGCCATCACGACCGCCGGCGGCCCCGGTGTGGTGCTCTCGGCGCCCACTCTCGTCTCGCATACGGTTGCGACAAGCTCGGCCACCACTTCCGTCTACACATTCAACCACGTCGCGACGGCCGACCACATCACCACCGTCGAATATGTGGGCGGCCCGGGCAGCCTCCCGCTGATCTCCCTCACTACCGGGCTGTCGCTGGTCGGCGATCCCGCCTATAATGGCGTGCAGACCGTTGGGGTGAACGGCGTCAACAGCACGACGCCGGTCCTCGTCGGGCAGCTCAGCGACTGCAGCGCGGCGGCGGCGACGCAAAACTCGACGACCAAGCCCGTCTGCACGACACTCGCCGGCCATCAGGTGCGCTTTGGCTGGGGAGCCGTAGCCTACGTCGCTACCACCAACGACACCTATTATGTCGACAAGGCTGACACCGTCACTACGACGACGCTGACCAGCGAGACCTATCTCCTTCAGGGCATCGTCAAGCCGATCGGCGTCATCCATGCGATCGCGGCACAGGCCGCGTTCGATACGAGCGAGGGATTCTGGCAACGCAGCCTCGACCGGTTCGGCGCCGATGGTGGCGATCGCTGGCGGCCTTGGATCGCCTATTGGGGGCAGTCACGCGGCACGGCCGGGCGCGGCGGCGCAGTCGGCGACTGGCGCAGCGGCACTGGCGTAGAGGGCGGGCTGGCCGTCCGGATCACGCCAGGCCTGATCGTTGGTGGAGGGATCAGCGCCGGCACGGGCCATCTCGCGCTCGACGACGCCAGCGAGAGCGCCCGGCTCCGACAGGTCGATGGCGGCATCTTCGCACGGATCGGCCGCGCCAGGGGGCTGGCGTTGCGTCTGGGCGCGGGCATGGGCGGTGGCCATGTCTCCTCGATCGTCACCATTCCGATGGTGACGGACAACGCCGCCGCGCGCGAAAGCGTTCAGACGCGCTGGGCGCTTGCGGAGGCGAGCGATCGGATCGCGGTCGCTGGCGGGCGAATGGTCATCACGCCGCTCATCGGCATCGGCTATACCCGCGTGCGGCTCGACGGTTTCACGGAGAGCGGCTCCGACTATGCGCTCACCGCCGGAGCCGCAACGCAGCACCGGCTTCGCGAATGGGCCGGCGGGGAGGTTGAAATCCCGGTCGTGCCCGCCCTGACGCTCACCGCGAGCGTCAAGGCGATCCACTATGATGGAGACATCGCGCCAAGCCGCGCCGTGGCCTTCGTCAATTATCCCGGCAATGCCGCCCTCAACGTGACGGCGGCGCCAATGGCCCGCTGGGGCGCCGCCGGCGCGCTCGGTTTCGAAGCACGTCTTGCACCCGCGATTTCGCTGTTCGGCACCGGCCAGATTCTCGCGCAGGACGGCCGCACCGACAAGGGTGTGACGCTCGGACTGCGGGGCCGCTTCTGAACGCACCTGCTCGCAACCACGATCGTGAGGAGCGCACCATGAGACCAGCCAAGGCGTTCGTTTTCCTGATTGCCGCGATCGCGACGGCACGCGGCGTCATCAGTGCGCCCGCGTGGGCCGAAGACCTTGAGCGGAAGGCCTGTTTCGTCGATGCCAAGCGCCTGTGCCCGACCGAGGTGAAGGCGCTGAGCCGGAGCCGGGTGCGCGTCTGCCTGCTCGCCAGGGTTGAACAGACCTCCCTCGGGTGCCACGCATTCATCCTCAAGGCACAGGCCGACAAAAAGGCTGGGACCAAGGGGGCTGCACGGTGAATGCGGTCAGCCCTGCCGCCACGCCCGCACTGAACATGCCGGACCTGGACAGCCCCGGCGTTCGGGTCTGGCTGGGCTATGGGCTGATGTGCCTTGGCTTGTTCATGGCGATCCTCGACCTGCAGATTGTCGCGACATCGCTGCCGACCATCCAGCGCGGACTGAACATCAATCCCGACCAGATGAGTTGGGTGCAAACGGCCTACCTCACCGCCGAGGTCGTCACGATCCCGCTGTCGGGGCTGATGATGCGGGCACTTTCGCTACGATGGTTGACCGCACTCGCAATCGGCGGCTTCACAATCGCATCGGCTGCCTGCGCACTCAGCACCGGTTTCGAGATGCTGGTGGTGACGCGCATCGTCCAGGGTGCGTTTGCCGGCATGATTATTCCTCTCGTCTTCACCGCCGTCTTCATGCTGTTTCCCTCGCGCCTCGAAGCGCTCGCGACCTCGATCGCGGGCGCGCTGGCCGTGCTCGCCCCGTCGCTCGGTCCCGTCGCGGGCGGCTGGATCACGCAAAGCTTCAACTGGCACTGGCTCTTCCTCGTCAATATCGCGCCCGGTGTTGCGGCAACAGTCGGAACCGCGTGGCTGCTGCCACGCGGCGACAGTGACTTCAGGCTGTTGCGTCACTGCGACGGTGTCGGCCTCGGGCTACTCGCCGCAGCGCTCGGGCTGCTGCAGGTCGGGCTCAAACAGGCCCCATCGGACGGCTGGTTGTCACTGACTGTGATCGGTTTGCTCGTCGGCGCGCTTGTGGCGATGCTTGCCTTCGTCCGGCACAGCCTGGCGCGGCCGGCTCCGCTCGTCAGGCTCGCGGTCCTGCGCGACGGCCGCGTCGCAACCGGCAGTGCGCTTAACTTCGCGCTTGGCGCGGGAATGTTCGGGGCTGCATATCTGATGCCGCTGTTCTTGGCACTCGTTCGCGACCTCGATGCGCTGGCTATCGGCGAGATCATGCTGGTGACGGGCGTCGCGCAATTGGTGGCGACGCCGCTGGCGGTCATTCTCGAAAAGCGTGTCGAACCGCATCTGCTGAGCATTTTCGGCTTTGCACTGTTCGGCGTGGGGTTCCTGATGAGCGGATTCCAGGCGCCAGACAGCGACGCGGCGGCGATGTTCTGGCCGCAGATCGTGCGCGGTGCGGCAATCATGCTGTGCATCCTGCCCCCGACGCGGCTTGCGCTCGGCCATCTTGCGGTGACCGATGTGCCCAATGCCAGCGGATTGTTCAACCTGATGCGCAATCTTGGTGGCGCGGTGGGCATCGCGCTGATCGACACTATCGTCTTTAACCGCACCCCGACGCTGGCATCGGGGATCATCGCGCGGCTGCACGCCGGCGACGTTCCGACCGCGCGCTTGCTCGGCCTGCCAATCGACGAGTTCCTCGCGCGACACAACGAGCCGATCGATGCCGATACGCGCGCGCTGATCGAGCCGCTGATTCGTCATCACGCGCTCACGGGCGCGATCAACGAGGCATGGCTGGCAATCGGGACCATCATGCTGATCGCCGTCGCCGCCACGCTCGCCATTCTGGTTCACAGGCACCGCGATCGTGCGCCGGTCAATCAGTCGGCCGCGCTGCACCCGAGCCACGAAATTTCCTCCCGAGATAGCAACCCGTTGACCCAAATGGAGATAAACGATGTACAAGCAGTATAGCCTGTCGGCGAAAGCCGCGGCCGTCTCGGCCGCCGCCACTTTGATTGCCGCGCCGATCGCCGCACAGACGGTACAGCCGAGTGCGCCGCAGGCCGCCGCCACGAAGATCAAACCTGCGAAGAAACATCGTCTGCGTCTGAGCACGGCGTTGCCGGTCGTCCTCGTCGGCGCGGCAGCGGCGGGCGGCGTTGCGCTCGCAAGCAACGCGAAGTCGTCCTCGCCGAGGTCTACGCCGACCCCAACTCCGACGCCAACTTCGACCCCAACGCCCACGCCGACACCGACGCCGACACCGACACCCACTCCGACGCCAACTCCGACGCCAACGCCAACGCCAACGCCAACGCCGACACCCACTCCAACGCCAACGCCAACGCCAACTCCGACCCCAACCCCAACTCCGACACCCACGCCGACGCCGACGCCAACTCCGACGCCGACGCCGACGCCAACGCCGACGCCAACTCCGACCCCAACGCCAACGCCGACCCCAACGCCAACGCCAACGCCGACACCAACGCCAACGCCAACGCCGACACCCACTCCGACGCCAACGCCGACACCCACGCCGCCGCCAACCAGCTACATGCCGCCATCGAATACGTTCTCGAGCTTTCCGGCGCCGGGAACACCGGGTGCGACTCCGCCGACGACTGCGGCAGGCGGCTATCAGACGGCGACTTCAAGCGGTTACAGCTTTTCAGATGGCACGACCAAGACGCCCGACAACATGGCCTCGCCCCGACAACTACCGCGGAACCCAGCACCCGCGGGAACCGTCTTCGCGCTTACCCAGTCCGCGATAACCTACGCGGCGAGCGGGCAGACGCTCAATTCGCTCGGTTATGCCCAGGGCGGCAGCGTCTCATTTGCCGCCGATACAGCAACCAACGCTGGCGGTGCGACGGTGACGGTCGGTGCATTGCAGAGTGTCTACGACGCATCAGGGGCGGGACCGATCGAGAAATATATCCTGACGATCAATATCCCCAGCCTGGGTATCAACCAAACCTACGATGCAAGCAATACGATCACGGTCGGCAATGCGCAGTCCACCACCACCACCGGCTATGTCCAGATCACCAGCGGCGCGAGCGCGGGCAAATATCTCGACTTCAACATCACATCGCTCGCCTGGCTCGCGACGGGTAGCTGGAATACGACCAATGTGGCGCCCCCGGCCAATGGCAACGATGCACTCAACGAGGCGGGCAGCGCCAGCACCTTTCTCCTCGGCTACCAGACGCCGGTATCGGCGATGCCCACGACCGGCCAGGCAATCTACTATGCCGGCGCGAACGATCCAAATGGCAATCCCGTCACCAGGGTTTCCATCGGTAGTTTCTTCAATGGCAATGGTGGCCCCAATGCCGCGATCGCCGGTGTCGTCACCATCACGGCGAGTTTCGCGGCGGGCGGCGGAAACATCACCGGAACTGTCAACAACACGACCGCGACTTATCTGACGGGATATAACGCCTCCGGGTCGGCGGTCTATGCCACCCAGCCGTGGAACAATTTATCGCTGACAGGCAACATTGCGGGCAACCTGATCTCGGGCACTGCCAATGTCACCAGCAATCCGGCGAACTCGACCTCGCTCGCGTCCGGCGCGTCCGGCGCGATCAAGGGTGGCTTTTACGGACCAAACGCTGATCAGATCGGGCTGATCGTCAACCTCAACGACTCGAAGAGTGCGTTCGTCGGGGCGATCGGGACCGCGACCAAATCCAACGTCATCATCCTGCCTTAGTAAGGCGCGGATGACAATGGTGAGGTTCGCCCAAGTCTGTTTGGGGGCGGTGGCGGTTGCAGGCGGCGGAGGTGCAATTGCCTCCGCCGCCGAGCGTCCGGCTCCGCCGCCCCAGGCAGTTCCCGCGCCCATCGCGCGGACGATGATGAGCGACAACGATGCCGCCGCGCTGATGATGCAGAACGGCGATATGGAAAACGCGCGCAAGCTGCTGCTCCGCGCCGAAAAGGAACGACCCGACGACCCGCAGACCCAATTCCTGCTGGCGATGCTTGATCTGGCGGCGGGCGATTATCCCGCCGAGATCCGTCGTCTTCGCCGTATCCTCGTCCGTCACCCCAAGGCGGCACGCGTGCGGCTTGAGCTGGGGCGCGCCTTCTTCCTGGCGCGCGACTATGACAATGCCGAACGGCAGTTCCGCTTTGCCACCGCAGGAGGGCTCGAACCCGGCGTCCAGACGAACATCAACCGCTTCCTGATGCAAATCCGGCAGCTGCGGCGCTTCACCTATAACTTCGCGATCGCGATCGCCCCAGACACCAACCTCAATGCCGGCCCGGCGATCGACTCGGTCAATCTCTACGGCCTTCCGTTCCAGCTCTCGCAAAGCGCGCAAAAGACCAGCGGCGTCGGGCTGTCGCTCGATCTCGGCGGCCAGCTGGCACTGCCGGTCGCGACGAACGTCAAGATGGTGCTTAGCGGCCAGCTCCATCGCTCGCAATATCGTGACGGCATGTTCGACGACATGACGCTCTCGGCGGGTGCGGGGCCGCGGATCGTGCTTCATCGCTGGGACGTCAGCGTGCAGGGCTTCGCATTGCGCCGCTGGTTCGGTGATCGAACGTACAGTGACACGATCGGCGCGGGCGTCGATGCGACCTACTACGCCAACGCCCGGCTCGGCGTGCAATACGGGCTGTCGCATCAGCGGATCGATTACGCCGTTAACCCGCTGCAGAGCGGCACCGGCACCACTGTGTCGCTTGGCGGATTCTACACACCCAATGCCAGCACGATCCTCAAGGCAACGATCGCGCAAACGCGTCAGGGGGCCGAGGTTCCAGGCTATGCGAACCGCTCGACGCAGTTCGGTGTGACTGTCTATCACGATTTCAAGGGCGGCTTTTCGGCGTCAGTTCAACCGAGCTACACGCTGACCCATTATGACGGAGTACTAGCGGCGTTTGGCATCGCGCGGCGCGACCAGCTCGCAGCAGTGCAATTGACGCTCCTCAACCGCCGGCTCGACTATTTTGGGTTCACGCCCAGGGTCATCCTGTCCTTTGCTAACAATCGTAGCGACATTCCCCTCTACACCTTCAAACGGGCCCGCGTCGAAATGGGCCTGACTCGCATTTTCTAATTGCAGGAGCACGGCCGCCAGATGGATTTGACCTGTTATGTGTTTCCGGAGTGGCAGCCGCGTATCCGGGCCGCAGTCATGCAACGCGACTGGATGGACAGGTCACCCGAATCCTTCGCGTATCGCTGCCTTCCCCTCGGGATTGCCAACGCCCACGGCTGGGAAATCCTGAGCCCCTGTGCGTTCGAGGCCGAATGGAACGGCGGCGGGCAGCCCGAAGACGTCACGATCCGCATCGACGAAGGTTGCACATATCCGACAAGGCCTGTCGCTCTGTTCGGACAGGGCACGCTGACCTTCCATATCGAAGGGCTGATCAAGACACCGCCGGGTTGGAACCTGTGGGTCGGCGGCTGCCCCAATACTGCGAAGGATGGCATTGCGCCGCTTGGCGGGGTGATCGAGACCGACTGGTCGCCCTACTCCTTCACGATGAACTGGCGCTTCACACGCGCGCTTCACCCGATCCGGTTTGAGGAGAATGAGCCTTTCTGTTTTTTCTTTCCGGTCGAGCGGCGCACGATCGAAGCGATCCGCCCGGCATTCAGGTCGATAGACGACGCGCCCGAACTCAAAGCGCAATTCGAGACGTGGAGCCGGTCCCGCGACGCCTTTCAGGCCGCGGTCGCGGCCTCACCGCCCGCCAAGCCCGCCGACAAATGGCAGAAGCTCTACTATCGCGGCGTCGATCCATCGGGGTTCGCACTTATCTGCGATCATCAGACGAAGGTGCGGGCCGCCGAATTCGATGCGGAATTGGCTGCCAGCTACGTCTCACCGCCACCTGCCGGACAGACATCCGATGCTAGGACGGTGGTCACCCCCGCCGACCAACTGACAGTGGCGTTATCCAAACGCAACTGGCTCCTGCGCACGCGGGCGGAACTTCGCGCGCTTTCCCCGGCGGCGAGCGGTATCCACAGGAAAACGGGGTTGTCGCCGCGGTCTTTTCTCGACGGGCATTACGCCCGCAATCATCCCGTCGTGCTTGGCGATGTCGCCGCCGGCTGGCCCGCGCGCAAACGCTGGTCCGCCGCCTATCTCCGCGACCGGCTGGGCGACGCAGTCGTCGAGGCTCAGTCGAACCGCACAGCCGACCGCAGCTTCGAGCGCAATAAGGACGCGCACCGGGATGAACTTACTTTCCGACAGTTCATTGAACGGATCGAGGTCGGCGGGAACGATCTCTACATCACCGCTTATAACTCCGGTGCAAACCGCGATGCGTTCACCGTCCTTGCCACCGACATTGGGCAGATCGACGGGATCATCGACCCCGAATCTTCAACCGCCACGGGCATGATGTGGATCGGGCCGGGCGGCACGTTCACGCCCTTGCACCATGACCTGACGAACAATCTGCTTGTCCAACTGGTCGGGCGTAAGCGGCTCGTTCTGGCGGCGCCCGACGAAGTTTGGCGGCTCTACAATGACCAGCACGTATTCAGCCAGATCGATGATCTCCGGGGCAGCATCGATTTCGCCGCATTTCCACTGCTCGAAGGGATCACGCTGCATGAGATCATCCTCAATCCCGGCGATGCCATTTTTCTCCCCGTGGGATGGTGGCACCAGGTCGAAGCGCTCGACTTCAGCGTCTCGATTACGTTCACCAACTTCGTCTGGCCAAACGATTCCTACGCGCATTATCCGTCTGCCGCCGTTGCAGAATCAGCTTAGCTTCCAAACGGACTGGTGCTCGCTGCCGATCCTCGGCTGACAGGCCGCCACGGTCAGGGCTGTTTCAGAATCACAAACAGCGGCGTTGCCGCAATCATCCAGCGAGCACGCGACGTTTGAGATCTCGGTGAACTGGTGGCGTGTCGGCGCCGCCTGCGCGATCCCCCCTTCAGGCGTGAAATCATAAAAGCGGAATGGTCGAACGCCGTGCGAGAACGGCATCCCATAAAAAGGAAGAGCGCGAGCGCCTCTGGCGTTGACATCCCGGCACGCTCCACCACCGCCGCTCATTCTCCCTAAGCCTCTCACATTAAAAACATCTTCCCGTTCATGGCAAAAAATTCATGCAACAGGGTTGAACGCAAGGCGTTTGGGCGACGTCCCCTGATGCAACGGGGACTCCATAAATGAGGAACCTGACATGGCTACCAACAAGCACGCGTCCAGCGATCACCATCACACCGCCGCCTCGCATCACGAAGCAGCCGCCCACCACCATCGCGAAGCTGCCCACCATCACAATCATGGCCGCCATGACGAGGCCAAACAGCACGCCGCGTCTGCCCAGGAGCACAGCACCGCGGCTCATGGCCATTCGAATACGGCGCACGGACACTCCACGAAATAGCAGCAGCAACTCCTTGGGCCGCCGCTGTCGAGCGGCAGGCTCAAGGAGCGGCGCTGGAATCCGGCCGGCATCGCCCTTTCGTCGCTCGCCTTCTACGCCAAAAATGGTGCCACGCCACGGAACGTCGGGCGTGCCGGAGGGTTAAGGGCAAGAGATTTTGCGAGCCCAGGACAATCGCAAGCACTGGACACGCGTCGCGGGGAAGCAATGCCCAAAGCATTTCACCTCGAGACAACCAAGTATCTCGATAAGGCGATCAAGTCTTACTACCCTTCCGACGTCAATGAATGCGCCGCCGGATTAGCCGCGGACATAGCGAGATCGGTGATTCTCCAACTTTCGTGAGAGGACATTATATGAAATTCCTACCAACCACCTTGCTCGCGGGCGCCCTGGCAATAGGCATCGGGAATCCAGCCTTGGCGCAAGGCCAGGCCAGCCCCGCTGCCAGTCCCCACGCCCAGCAGAATCCAGCGCTGAAATCGCCGAAACGGATGACCGGGGTACCGCTGGCCAAAGGTCATAACTCCTTCACCAGCACAGAAGCCCGCAACCGGATTCGGAAGGCTGGATATAGCGATGTCCAGAACCTGAAGCTGGATCCCGACGGCCTTTGGCAGGGAACGGCCTTGCGTCGCGGTCAAAGGCTTCATGTCGCTCTCGACTACAAAGGCAACGTGGCCTCGCGATAAGCACCGGATTACCCCTCCCCTTCAAGCCGGCGTGCCGGCGAAAGGAATTTTATGAACCACATCATCACCCGGCTCTTTGACGATTTTGCCGATGCGCAGCATGCCGTTATCGAGCTTGAACGCGTGGGCGTATCGCATGGCGACATCAGCCTGGTCTCGCACAAGTCCCACCCGAAGCACGCCGGCGTCAAAGTCCGCGAGCCTCATGACCATACCGCAGGCGAGGCCAGCGCGATTGACGGCGGCGTCGGTGCCGCGACCGGCGGCGTTCTCGGCGCGGCGGGCGGAGCGTTGGCCGGCCTCGGCCTTCTCGCTATTCCAGGTCTCGGACCGGTCGTCGCCGCGGGCTGGCTTGCCTCGGCTGCGGTCGGCGCGCTCGTTGGCGGCGCCGTCGTCGGGGCCGCCGGCGGCCTCGTAGGTGCGCTGACTCATGCGGGCGTGAGCCAGGAAGAGGCCGACGTCTATGCCGAGGGCGTACGCCGCGGCGGCACCCTGGTCAGCGCCAAGGTCGACGACGAGCATGTCGCCCTCGCCGAAGCGGCGTTGGACTCCACCCCGTCCGTGGACATTGCCACGCGCGGCGCTGCCTATCGACAAGCGGGCTGGACCGGTTTCGATGCCGAAGCGGCACCCTATTCCGACGCGGAAATATCGGCTGAGCGAACACGGTACGTTAGTCGCGTTTGAGGGTATCGCGGCGGGAGAGCACCTGCCCAGGCGGGTGCCTTTCGGCAGATGAGTACGCCTCGGCGATATCGCGGCCCGACACCACGTGTCGGGTTGAAAAAACCGCGTGTCTGAGCGCCTGCAAGGCGCGTAGACACGCGGCCGGTGCCGTGTTCATCGCTTCACGGAAGCTTCTGCACCACCGGGGCGTCCAAACATGCTCCCCAAAATTCATGTCATCGGTAAATGCTCGCCAGAGATGAGGCGAGTAATGCGGCGAAGCCGATTTCGCAGAGCATATCGGTCCCATTGCTCTGAAGTCGGAAACGGTCGGAACCGCTTGAAAGCAGCTATCCTATGTGATCGCTCCTTCGTACCGGTGCCCGCACCGCGATGAACCGACAGTTCTGAAGGTTGTTGTAGGCGGTCGGTGCGCGTGTTGCGAGGCGCACCAGACGCGCGTCAACTTCGATCTGGGCGGGCAATCATGGTGGGGATCCTGTGCGCCAACCCGGCAAGCCAGTTCCGCTCGATGGCATTTCCGCGCGCGCCGGTTATTCGACATGCGCCGCCCTAACCTGGAAAGACGACCATCGCGACGGCGGCGGCCCCCATCACGCCGGTTGCAAGCCAACCAAAAAACTTGAGCGACGTGGAGGCCACGAACTCACCCATGATGCTTTGTTTCGATACGACGATCATCAGCCCGATGAGGACGGGAACCGCCACCACGCCGTTGATGACCGCGCTCCAGAACAATGCCTTCATTGGGCTGACAGGAGACCAGTTGATCGCGAGGCCGAACAGCATGCCAAGCGTGATCACGGCATAGAAGGCCTTTGCCCGCATTGGCTTATGCTCAAGGCTGGCGTTCCAGCCGCCGATCTCGCAGATCCCATAGGCCGACGAACCTGCCAGAACCGGCACCGCCAGCAAGCCGGTTCCAATGATGCCGAGACTGAAGACGGCGAACGCCAGATTGCCCGCAACAGGTTTGAGCGCCTGGGCGGCGTCGGCGGCACTCTGAATATCGGTCTTGCCGGCGGCGTGCAGCGTCGTCGCGGTGCCTAGAATGATCGCGAGCGCGACGATGCTGGACACCGCCATGCCGACAAAGGTATCCCACCGGATACGACTGAGCGCATCGGGCGCCTGTGTCGGCTTCTTCTTCAGCGGCTCCCGCTCGTCACTCTGGTCGAGGTCTTCAACCTCCTGCGCCGCCTGCCAGAAGAAAAGATAGGGACTGATCGTCGTGCCGAAGATGGCAACAACCGTGGTGACCGCTCCTGCCCCGACAATCGTCGGAATAACCAGGCCTGTCGCCGCTGCGTGCCAATCCACCTTCACCATGAAGATCAGCGCGATATAAGCGAAGAGGATGAGCGTGAGCCATTTCAGGATATTCACGTACCGGTGATAGGGCACGAACAGTTGGAGGAGCAGCGAGAGGATCGCGAAGAAGATGGTGAAGCCGTGAGTCCAGCCGCCAACGACCAGAGAAGACGCCTCGCCCATCGCGGCGAGATCAGCCCCCACATTGATCGTATTGGCAATGAAAAGCAGCCCGATCAACAGGATGACAAGCCAGCGCGGCATGATCTTGCCGAGGCTGTTCCCCAAGCCCCGCCCTGTTACGCGCCCGACCCGCGCACTGGCGAGTTGCACGGCAACCATGAGGGGATAGCACAGCGTCATCGTCCACATCAGGCTCTTGCCAAATTGAGCCCCGGCTTGGGAATAGGTTGCGATCCCGCTCGGGTCGTCGTCGGCAGCCCCCGTCACAAGCCCCGGGCCAAGCCGCTTGACCTTGTCGAACATGCTCATGCTTTGCTCCGCTCGCTCTATCGTAAGGGAGCAGCCCAGGTCAGTGACCATGCCCTCCCTTTATTATGTTTCACAAGCGAAACGCTGCTCATGAGACGGAGTTGCGCAAGCCGGCCGAATTCGCATTGATCACGATTAAGGCGCCCACGATATCGGATCGATGGGGATGGTCGCGCGGACCAGGTAAAGCATTCTGTATCCGGTCGTCGACCCCTCTGAAGTGCTGGCCATGCCGCATATCGGCATCGGCGAAGCTTGGGAGTTCGGCGCTGCTAGAGCGCGCGAGTTCATCGGCGGCTAGCTCGTACCAGGCGCGACATAACGATCCAGCTGCCATATTCCTTCGCTAGACACTGCGGTGAGTGCGGGCGCAGAGTTGCGGGGTAGCATTGCGATCGTCAGGACCGATGAGTTGCCGCGACATGCCTATGCCTTCTCGCCAGCCGGCATACACTCATGGGGACGCGACCGCGTGTTTCATCTGATCATAAACCGCGCCGTCGCGCATCCAACGATCGACTATCGACTATCGACTATCGACTATCGACTATCGACTATCGACTATCGACTATCGACTATCGACTATCGACTATCGACTATCGACTATCGACTATCGACTATCGACTATCGACTATCGACGCATCATAATTCATTATTTCAATTAAATAGATGAGTTTCGTTTTTGCTTATATTACATCACGGAAATCCATGTCGTTATTTAGCATGGCGCCGTCGCCGGCCAATCACCAGGGTCGATATCGTCAAGGTCGGCGAGCTTACGCTCGCCCCCATCGAGGCAAAGCGCGCCGTCCGATACCCGAAGCCACGCCCACGGCAGTGCGACATGCCGACCGCCCCTGTCCGTCGCGTTACTGATGCGCGCGACGATATAGGCGAGTTTTCCGCTGCCTGCCTCGGCCATCGCGCCCATGCTGCGTGCGAGCGCGATCCCGTTGCGGTCGTTGATTTCCGCGCCGTTCAGCAAGGTGATCGGAAAGAGCGTCGGTGTTTCGCGTACGGCGCTCGCCTGAAGAGCGCGGGCCGCCCCGTCGTCGAGCGTCGCTTGGCGCCCGAGCCAGCGCCAGATACCGATGATATCGACCAGTCCAAGAAAAACGTTGCTCCACAGAAGATTGGACTGACCGGTGGCAAGCGCGACGGTAACCCAGGCGATCGCGCCGAACAGGAAGACCACGAACCCCCAGCCGGTAACGCGGGACCCAAGGTTGGCCGCAGTCATCATGGCCGCCATCATCGTCGCGATCGGGGCGACCCATCCAGCGATATCCGTCATGTGATTCTCCTCTTCGCCGAAAACGAGCGGAGGTGAAATTGGGCGCATCTTCCGCTAATTTCTCCGGCGAAAAGAGCAGACACGGCTGGTGACGAACAATCGATCTTTGTTGAGAGGGTTACAATATAGAAATGAAATATGGTTCCGGTGCCAGATCACTGGAACATACCGCTCGGTTGCCCCGTTCCAAGTCCAGAAAAACAAATCGACAGGGACTGGGTGTGGACCGACAGGGTGTCAGCCTATTAAAGATCTTTGCGATCTTCTGCGCCCTGCCCGTCGCGTTTCCCGATACGCCGGCGACAGCGCAGGTCATCACTGATCCCACCAAACCGCAGCCGCCAGCCGCACCCCCTCCTCCCAAGCCCGCTTCGGGACCTCCCTCGCCCTTCACCTTTACCGCAGCCTATACCGCCGATCTGGTCGATACCGTTTCCGGCGGCAAAAATCCGGGGCCGGGCTATATTCATCTCATCAAGCTCTCGGCCGCTTATGACGGCAACCTTGCCGGCCATGGCGGATTAAGCGGCCTTGTCAGCGTGGTGAATCTCAACGGTTCGACCTTCACGACCTCGAAGGTCGGCGGCGTGCAAAGCATATCCGCCTCCGAAGCACAGCCCGCCGCCACGCGACTCTACGAAGCGTGGCTGCAACAGGAAATCCTGCAAGGACGCGGTGGGGTGAAAGCGGGGTTTGTCGACATCAATACCACCTTTGATGTTCAGGAGACCGCGGCGCTCTTCCTCAATGCCTCGCACGGCATCGGACCCGATCTCAGCGACACCGGCCGGAATGGGCCTTCCGATTATCCGACACCCGCCCTGGCGATGACGGCATTTTACCGGCCCGCCGATGGCTGGACAGTGCAATTGGGTATCTTCGACGGTGTCGCCGGCGCTCCCGACCATAAAGCCGCCTTTCTCGCCGTGAAGCTGGAGGGGGCATTGATCGTCGGCCAGGTCGAAAAACGCTTTGGCGACGCGGCACGCGTCGAAGTAGGGGCGTGGACCTACACCGCGTCATTCCCGGCGCTTGACCAGGGACCGGCCGGGACTGCCCCACGCGCTCTGCACGGGAACAGCGGCCTTTATGGCCTTGTCGAGGGGCGGTTATTGAACGCGCCGGGTGATCGCGAAGGGGGACTGAGCGGCTGGGTTCGTATCGGCATTGCCAACGGCGCCATCAATGAGATCGACCGGTATCTGGGAGCTGGCCTCGTCTATACTGGCCTGATCAAGGGACGTGACAAGGACGAAGTCGGCATTGCCATCGCCAGGGCGGGTTTCGGATCTCCGGCACGGTCCGCCGAAGCGCGGCTCGGCAACGATCTTGGCAGCACTGAAACCGATCTGGAGCTGACCTATCGCTATGCTTTCAAGGACTGGCTCAACATACAGCCGGATATTCAATACGTCATCGATCCCCACGCGGACCGGCATCTACCCAACGCACTGGTCTTCGGTTTGCGCTTCGCATTTACCTATTCGAAATAGCCGGACAGGGTGGGATTGGTCTCTATTGCGGTCGGGCAAGAGGGGAAGGAGCGGCAATCACGGCCTTTACGGGGGAATTGATCGGACAAGCCTTGCCGCGGTCGAAACAGGCGCGCACCGCTTCCCCGTCCGCCATGGTCCAGGCAACGCGCGCTACATACCGGGTACAGGCCTGGTCGGCACTCCGGTAGATCGCGCCGACGGAAGCATGCGCCGTTTGCAGCCGATCTCCACCGACCCCGATATGCTCCAGGCGCACGCCGGAAGGCGATAGCAATGTCGTCCTTACCCTTCGGCATACACGACCAGCAAGTTCCATCCCGTTTTCGACCTTGTAGGCCACAGGTGCGCCAAGGCTGAAATACGGATTGCCCGAAGCCTGTGTCTGAATATCCACGGTCGACCCCGAGCTTGCGCAACCCGCAAGGCATAGGGCGCCGCCAAGATAGGCACTCATCGCCCGACCTGTGATCATCGCTCGCCTCACGACATCACCTCCATATGCTGCGTTCAAAACTTCACCCCATGTTTCAAGAGGTTCTTGCTTTGCAAATGCGCCGCAGCTCCTGAGCATCTGCCCGGTCAGATCGCAAAACGCTTGGTGCTTCCTTAAGGCTCCTTCTCTCTTTGCGAATTTCCATTCGTTCCTAGGGGTCAGCAGCAGTTTTCCGGACGAAGCACGGCTCTCGATCGCCGCATGCGCCACGCCGGCGTCGGCAAGCCCAAATTCCCGCGCTGGGGCGAGCGCCAGCTTGCCTGTCCGCGCCCAATCAAACAGCCGCGCCGTTCGCTCTCGGAGTAACGTCGGCGTGGAAATGTGGTCGGAGAAAACCGCGTAGCCAAGCTTGATGCTCTTCGGCAGCGACATGATGTCGATCGTGCTTTGCGCGCCGAGAACGGGACCGTACCAGCAAAAGGTGCCCGACCGCCGCAGCGAAGCCATCGACCCTGCGAACGTTGCCGGCCCGCTGCCGTCAAAGACGACATCCACTCCCGCGCCGCCGGACGGGCGGATCGCCGCATCGGCAAAATCACCTTCGGCGTCGACAATGACGTCAACGCTCGATGTCCGGCTAGGCGGTCAAGATGGAGGCCGAGCCGAAGTACGTAATGTCATCGACGCGTCGGCCTTTCCGCCGACCAACGGCCACCGCATCTTCGTCGACTACCTGCGCAATCAGCGCGGCGCGACCGCCGTCATGCCTTACAACGCGCGCCCGTTCCGGCGCGCTGGTCGCCGCACGATCAGCTGGAAGGAAATGGAGACGATCGACACGCCAGCGCATTGGCATGTCGGCGATGCCGCGGAACTGGTGAAGCACGCTGGATCGAAGACACTTGTCAGGTGGGGCCGTACCGACCAAGTGCTTCCGGAGCTATGAAGATCGCCACCTACAATGTGAACGGCGTCAATGGCCGCCTGCCGGTTTTGCTGCGCTGGCTCGAAGAGGAAGAGCCCGACATCGTCTGCCTGCAAGAGCTGAAAGCGCCGCAGTACAAGTTCCCCGAGGCGGCGATCCGTGATCTTGGCTATGACGCGATCTGGCACGGCCAGAAAAGCTGGAATGGCGTCGCGATTCTCAGCCGCGTGGGCGAGATTCACGAGACGCGCCGTGGACTTCCCGGCGATCCCGAAGACAGCCATCACCGATATATCGAGGCCGCGATCAACGGCATCCTGATCGGCGGACTCTATCTGCCGAACGGTAATCCGAAGCCCGGTCCCAAGTTCGACTATAAGCTCAAATGGTTCGACCGCCTGATCGAGCATGCGGCGTGCCTGCTCGAAACAGGGCTACCGGTCATGCTCGCGGGCGACTTCAACGTCATGCCGACCGATCTCGATGTCTATAAACCGGAGCGCTGGCTCGACGACGCGCTGTTCGCTCCCGAAGTGCGGGCGTCTTATTTTCGCCTTCTCGATCAGGGCTGGACCGATGCGTTGCGAACTATCCATCCGGGCGAAGTGATCTACACTTTCTTTGACTATTTCCGGAACGCCTATGCCCGCAATGCCGGCCTGCGGATTGATCACCTGTTGCTCAGTCCGGTCCTCGCCGATCGGCTCGTCGATGCCCAGGTCGATCGCCATGTTCGCGGCTGGGAGAAGACCAGCGATCATGCGCCGGTATGGATAGAGTTGGGCGACAAGCCGAAGCGTCAGCGCAAGCCGGCAGCCGCTATCGGGATGGAGGCACAACTATGAAGGTCGAGCGCTTCGTGTTGTCCGAGCATGACTGGGTGCCCAACAACCCCAAGTTGCCGGTGTTGCTCTATCGCTGTGCCGTCAAGGTCGGAAACTGCGACGAAACCGCCAAGGCGTTCGAGACGAAGTTCGAGGCCAATGGCTGGCCTCCGCAATGGCGCGACGGCATCTACGATTTTCATCACTACCATTCGACCGCACATGAGGCGCTCGGCGTCGCGGCGGGTTCAGCGACGCTGACGATCGGCGGGCCGGGTGGACGCGAAATCGATGTCGCCGCAGGCGACGCCCTGATCCTGCCGACCGGCACGGGCCATTGCAGCATCAAGGCCAGCGAGGATTTCCTTGTCGTCGGGGCCTATCCGCAGGGCCAGGATTGGGACATTTGCCGCAAGGCGCCGAGCGGAGAGGCACGCGAGAGGATGGCGGCCCTCCCAATTCCCGGCGCCGATCCGATCGAGGGCCAGCAGGAACGCTGACGGAGCAATGGAAATAGCGGCCGGACATAGCGCGCCTCGCGTCGACGTCTAGCGCAGCTGGCTATCCTTGCTGGCGCGCCGATTGATTCCGACGCTGCGAACGGATGCATCGCGTTTCGACTGGCAGGCAACACAGGTTCGCGTGCCCGGTAGAGCGGCCCGGCGCGCCGCCGGAATATCCTCGCCGCAATCGTCGCATTCATCGCTGCCGTCACCAGCAGGCATCGTGACCCGCGCGCGCATCACCGCATCCATGACGGTGTCGTCGACCTGATCCTGGACGGCGCCGTCGCGCGCCCAACCATTGGCCATCCTGTCCTCCGCTTCGCTCCATTGTTTCAACGGTTTAGATAAGAACTGATGGCCGGATTCAAAGATAGGGACTGTCTCTGATGGTTCGTCAGCTTTCTTTTCCGAGCGCCTCTCGAAAGCGGTCCCCCAAGCATCGCGATCAGGAATCACCGGTCTTCGCGAACCATTCCGCGTAAGGACTGTTGCGCGCCATGTGCCGGTTGAAGTCGGACTTACCGTCGCCCCACCAAACCGGGCCGCGTTCGCCGAGTTCGTGCTTTGCCAGATCCACAGCGGCGTGCGCCGCCGCCTCGGCTGATTGATCGCCTTTTCGCTTGGCCGCGCCGACTGCGCGACGCGCGTCCATCAAATCCTTGACGAGCCGATCGCGGACCACCGGATCGAGTGCCGGATTCGACCGGCGCCACAGGCGGCCCCGCACTACGAAGTAGCGACCATCCGGTGTAGTCGGATAGGTTTTGTCAGTCCTCGGACGCTCAGCTCTTTTTATTGGGAAGGCCTTTGCGCTTGGTGCTGGCGAAGTCTTCTAGCTGATCTTCCGACATGGACCTTTCCATCTGTTTGGAAGCGCCCTTCAGCTTGGACTTGGGCTCTTCGCCCCGCTTGGCGGCGAGCGCGGCGCCCGCGGCTTTCTGCTGTGCTTTGGAGGTGGCTGGCATGATCGGTCTCCTTCGCCTGGCATAACGCGCGAACGATCATCGCGTTCGAGAGACAGCGCGTTCTTTATCGGAAAAGGTGCGAAAGGTGACCGAACGACGCGGGGATGCGATCGGCGCGATACTATGTTCCCAGCCGTGCCGCACCTCGCCCGCGAGATGATAGATCGAGCGCGGCATAAGAGGCACGGTGTACCGCTCGAAACCCGTCGCTGTCCGCGGCCGCAATAATCCCGCCATCAGTCAATGCTCTTTGGAGCAAGGGAGCCAACGCTTCGCAAGGAGCATCGGCCCTGTGCCATCAGGCATGGCCACTTGTCGGGAGATATTGCGATTAGGAATTTTTCAAGCGCCGGCTCCTAGGACAGCCCTATGCTCTACGGGGGTCATGTTCGGCGAACTTTCGCACTGGGGCTGCTACTGGGGCTTACCGCCCTGGCGCTTGCCGGAATGACTGGCGGATTGTCGCGCAGCTTCCTCGATCCCGATGAATCCGCGCACTATGTCAACACGCTCTTCATCGCCGATTGGCTGCGCGCCGGCTTGCCAGCGCCGATGACCTTCGCGCGGGACTTTTACGCGCACTTTCCCAAGCTTTCGATCGGTCATTGGCCGCCGGGCTGGTATGCGCTGCTCGCACCGTCATTCGCGATCATGCGGCCCTCACCATTCGGCGCCGCAATGATAAGCGCGTTCATTGCCGGTCTGCCGGCCGTTCTGACTGGCTGGGGACTGTTCCGGTCGGGCGCACCGCGCCTCGCCATCGCCGCGGCTTTCGTCGTGCTGTTACTGCCGCTGACGGTGGAAAGCGCGCGCTATTTCCTGCTTGATCAGCCGGTGGCGCTTGTCGTCGGCATTGCCGCGATCGCCTGGCTCGCCGCTGCTGAACATCCCTCCTGGAGGCGCTACGCGCTGTTCGGCGCGCTCGCGGTCTTCGCCACCCTGGTCAAGGGCAATGGCACGCTGGTCGTGCTCATCCCCGCGATCGAGATCGGCCTGTCGCGACGATGGAGGCTGCTTGCGGACAAGCGGCTCTGGACCGTTGGGGCGATCACCTTTCTCCTGATCCTGCCCTGGTATCTGATCTCCTTCCGTATCTCGGCCGGCGGCTTCAACTACCAGCCGGGATTCGTCTATGCATGGGCCTCGCTTGCGACCAATTGCACGGCGGTCAGGGACAATATCGGCTGGGTAGGGTTGCTCCTCGCGTCGCTCGGGGCGATCCATGATTGGCGGGATCCCCGTTCGGGACCGGTCGTTAGAATCGCTCTTGCTACGATCCTGGCGACGCTGATCTTCCAGGCCGGCGTCCCGGTCGCACTGGCAGATCGCTATATTTTGCCGTTGTTGCCATGGTGCGTCCTCCTGGCGGCGCTGGGTGTCCGAGCGCTGTGGAACGTTCATGGCCTGGGACGTCTTGCCGCGGCAGCAAGCGTTGCCGTTGCTTTCATCGTGCCGATCACGACCTTGATGCATGCGACCGTCAAGCCTGATCTAGGGGCTCCGGCGATTGCGCAAGCAATGGTCAATAGGCCGGGCGTCTGGCTGGTCGACGGCCGCGCGGGCGGTGAGGGCGCGGTGATCGCCGCCGCTGCCTATGCCGATGGCGGTCGACGCCGCATCTGGGTTGCGCGCGCCTCGCAATGGCTGTCTACCAGTGACTTCATGGGGCGCGGGTACGCGCTGACCGCACGCTCGCCGCGCGAAGCGAGCGCCATACTGGACCGGCTCGGTGTGCGCGGTGTCGTTCTTGTCGGCGAACGGAGCAAGCTCGCCTACCCGCACAGCACTGTTCTCCAGCAAGCCCTTCGTCGATCGGCGTTTCATGGAAACACACGCCCATTCGCCGCCGGTCGTGGTGCTACCCTCGTCGCCGCGCGGGACGCGCCGGTGGTTGCACGCCCAGATCTGCTCGCTGCCGGTAGCGGCTCGCATAATTTTTCGATGATGACCGCCGGGACGCGATAAAAAAATCGACACGGCTTTTTTTGACAGATTTCGGCAGAGCATTGTTGATGGATGAATTTTAGGTAAACTCTCTGCTGGTGAGGCGCCTGTAAAGCGAGACAACACAAAAGAGGCGGTTAAAGTGATCAAAGTGGTTTTAGTCGCGATCGTAGCCGGATTTGCTTTGCTTGCGTCCCCACCAGCTTCGGCGACCTTTTCAATCGTGGCCTGCGACTCCAAGAATTGCGGCGCGGCGGTTGCCACCAACAATCTCGCGGTGGGTGCCACGGTCATCTACGCCAAGGCCGGCGTCGGAGCGGTGGCGTCGCAATTCGAAACCAATCCCTCCTACGGGCTCAAAGGCCTGGCTCTGCTTGAAGCCGGGCGCGGCGCCGAGGCCGCGCTTAGTGAACTCCTACGAACCGACGACGGTTTCGAAGGACAGGATATCTCGTTCCGGCAGGTCGGCATCGTTGGCATAGTGGGCAAGGGCGCGGCTTATACCGGCGAGGTCGCTGCTGGTTCGCCCTGGGCAGGCATGCTGACCGGCCCAGGCTATAGTATTCAGGGCAACGGTCTCGCTGGTCATATGGTTCTGGAGGCAATGCGTGAGCGTTTCCTGAAGACCCGGGGTACGCTCGCAGATCGCCTGATGGCGGCACTCGAAGCAGGTCAGGCGGCAGGAGGCCAGACGACGGGCAGACTCTCTGCTGCGTTGTTGGTCCGCACTTCCGAGGGCGGCTTTCAGGACATCGATCTTCGCGTCGATGCCGCTGATCAGCCGATTCCCGCGCTGCATCGCTTGCTTGGAATGCATGAAGCGAATGATGAAATGGTACGCGCAGAACGCGCGCTCCATAGCGGCCACATCGACGCGGCGAAGGCCAGCCTCGCGGATGCCGTCAGGCTTGGAGCGGGATGGGATCGCATCTGGCGCCGCGCCGCCCGGCTCGAAATGTCCATGGGCGACAAGGGCGCCGCGCTTCAGGCACTGGCTGCGTTCGCGAGCATCAACCCAGTGTGGGCACGAAGCGAGCTGGATGATCCGGTTTACGCAAGCTTGTGGCAAAATGCGGACGCCGTCGAATGGCGGCAAGGTTTACGGTAATGCCATGGACGAGACATCATAGGACATTGAATGTTGCGCCTGCCCCCCCAAAAGGCCGATCCAGCAAGAGATTCTGCAACGCCGATTGAGCTGCTGCCTCGTTCGCTTGAATAACAACCTTGGGCGCGATTGTCTCTGCGGCGATTAACTCGCTTTGCGAAATGCAATCCCTTCTGCGACATCGCCAATTGAAGGGCCTTTTGTGCCCCACAATGAGATGCGAACGGAGTAAGCGTGGTCTGAAACCGCCGTTCTCAACCAGCCCCGATGGCTAGCAGTCGTTTGCGGCGTGCTGGGCGAACGGCGGGCTGTTGCCGACGACGACTCCTTGTATGGCGTAGAACTCGCGTGGGATGCTGTTAGCTATGCGATACAGCGCCTCATCCTTCTCGTTGCCAAACCAGAACGAGATGTCGCCATCATCCCGGTGTTCGACGTAGATCGGCGTAAAGCCGCGTTCCTCGAATAGGCGAGCGGCTTCGCCCGCGCACCCTGCCTTGACTCTAATCCTCGCGCCTACGCGCTTCTTCGAGGGAGGCTTACCATCGTGCGGTGCTACCATCGTGCAAATCTGAACGGAAAGGAGCCCGACCACAACTGGTCGAATAGGCAATGTGCAACTCGCCCAAGACCGGGCGTCAGAATGCTGGGCTATCCAGAGGCTTCAGCTTCAGCCTTGCACGCTCTTGCGCGACGATTCCGTTCACTTTGCTCATGAATGCGTCGGGATCGGTCAAGAACGGCAACAGAGGAGCGGCGCGCCCAATGACCCGGTCATCAGATAGGCCGTACAAAAAACAGCCCGCTTCTTCGAACCTGACGACTAGCATTACAGTTGCGTCTTTGAGAGGATATGTGCGCGCTGAGCGGCAGCTTGGTGGGCTCGCCGCCAGCATGACCATGCGATGATGTGGGCGGGACGTATTCGTCTTTGAGCGAGCCTGTTGGCGATGCGGCGTATTTCCTGGAGCGACCAGCGGATCAGAGGCGGGTTATCGTCGTCGGCATGCTTTTTGGGGGCGATGCCTGGTTTGCGCGGTGTCGGATCGCCGCCATCATGGCGAAGGCGAGCATGACCAAAGACCCAACCAGACCGTATGTCGGCACGTCCAGATACTGCGGCGGCCGCGAGGCAGATCCGACCTGATCATGAACGCGCTCCCTCCCAGGACAAGCGTCATGAGCAACGAGGGGACGCCCAACAGCCACCCGAAATCTGGAAGCCGCGGGTGACGATCCGCCGATGGTTCAAAGGCGGACGAGGGGTAAGCCGGCTAGACAATCTCCGCGTCTTTTGTGGCAATGGTATCAGCAAGGGACATGCGAAAGCGTCCGCACGTTGCCACCATCATCCGGTATCAGAAGAGCAGAAGGCCTTGATGGGTTGTCAAACCTGTAAAAGAAGCCCGTAGTTGCATTGCCGACACGGAGATTGTTGCCACTTGCATCGTACCGCAAGTCGTTGACCGTATTTATTGCCGCATCGGTTTTTAGATAGAAGAAGCGCACGATTGACGTGTTCTGACGTGTAGCTACGACAGTTGCTCGGCTTCGGGTTAGAATGAGCCTGTTTGGACCCGAGCCATAGCATCCAACGAACGCTGATGGATCACCTAGATCGGGACCGTTCCTAGCCGAGTTCCAGATACGAGGTAGAAATACCAACCCCGCGATGAGCAGGACTAGAACGCCTAGAATGCCGGCCCGGCTCATTCTCCTCGCACCTTACAGTCATAAAGGCGAGTCCCCGAAGCAGTGAGGGAGAGGCCTACCTTGAGCGTTCCGAGACCCAGTCCGGCGCTCTTCCCAGCAGGAGTTATACCTCCCTTACCGAGCGATCCGTTTGCAGAGAATGTCGCAATTCCCGCACTAGCGTTGAAGGAGGCCCCGCCTTGATTCAATAGCGCCAGGCTCGATGCTGTTCCCACAACTTCCGCTGTCCCGATATCTGCCCCTCCGCCAGCGCCAACAGAAAAGAAACTCCCGGTTGTTCCGGTTCGCAGGTTGATGAAACTCCCTCGCGATCCGGTAATTCCGCCTAGGACAACCAACGATCCTGTGGTGGCCTCGAAGGCAATGTCCCCATCTTGAGTCAGGGCCAATTTACAGTTGGGATCGTCATTCGGCTTTTGCGACGCTCTCGCACCCACACCGCCTCCTGCTAAAGCTGCGCCCCCTCCAACTCCGCCGTGCCCTAGGGTCCCATTCAGAATGACGGAACGTCCGCTGCCATCACTGAAATTTCCGCCGTTACCATCCGGCGTTACCGCCGGCTGCATGACGACCTCGCATCCAATTTCAGCTTTGTTGCCTTTGCGAGGGCAGGTCTGCAATCCGAGCGGATCGACGCTATTCATCGGGTCGCTGCCAACATAATTGTACCAATTGACGCCGTCGGCATATCCCATCGGATCGGTCTGCATGAATCGGCCAAGCGTGGGCGAGTACATCAGCAGGAGCTACGACACAACTTCGGTAGGCTACTGCCCCTTGATTATCGGATCGCGCTCAATATCTTTCCGGCCAATGACACATCGAACGCGAAAATAAAAAAGACAATATCGAGCAATATCGCAAACGAAAGCACCACCCAGAAAAGTGCCGGGCCGTCCTCACGTCGAATCCCGTTCCCGTCAGGTGTCAGACTGCCGATAACAGCGGCTCGCAGAATAACGACGGCCCCGAACAATCCTACAAATAGCAACTGGTAGTTCATGATGCCTAAAATCCTACTTGTTCGTGCATCCGAATATCTCGGTATCTGTATACGTCGCCACCACACCAACCGAAGGAAGCGACGCAGAACCTAGATCAATGGACAGACCGGAACCCGTCCCAGAATCATTCGATGAACTCGCATACCCTAAGCCAATACTCAAATTCAAAAGCGGTATGGGCGCTGAGAAGCCCGCCGAAATGCCGTCAGACATACCAGTGAAAGCCGATATACTCGAATATAGTTGCGGGCTGAATGTGCCCCCCACAGCCAAACCTGCACCGAAGCCCAAGAACCTATAGTAGCCGTGCGCACCAGTGCTCAGATTCTTCCAGGTGCCCACCCCGCCCAGTAGGCCGATTGCTCCGACAGCCGTCAGGCCAACGCTGCTCGCCTTGATCTTTCCAGCCTGCTTCATCGCATCGGCGCATGAGAACGGCTTCGGCTTTTGCGACGCTCTCGCACCCACACCGCCTCCTGCTAAAGCTGCGCCCCCTCCAACTCCGCCGTGCCCTAGGGTCCCATTCAGAATGACGGAACGTCCGCTGCCATCACCGAAATTTCCGCCGTTACCATCCGGCGTTACCGCCGGCTGCACAACCACCTCGCATCCAATTGCAGCCCTATTGCCTTTGTGGGGGCAAGTCTGCAACCCGAGCGGATCGACGCTGTTGATCGGGTCGCTGCCAACATAATTGTACCAATTGACGCCGTCGGCATATCCGATCGGATCAGTCTGCATGAACCGGCCAAGCGTGGGCGAGTACATTCGCGCCTTGGAATATTGGAACCCCAGCTCCGATAGCCAGATTTGCCCGGCATACTGGAACCGCCCTGCGTTGCCGCTGCCCGGGATGCCATATTCGTCATATGTGTTCACGGCGACTGCGTTACCGGCATCGTCGCTGACCCTGACGATCGAACCGCGCTCGTCAGCGTCGAGCCAGGTGCGGCTTCCGGTACCGGCGCCGCTATAGGCCACGAGCGGCTCATCCACGCCAGCGCCGTGCACGTAACGTTTCGCGATCACGCCGCCCTGGTGCTCGGCCACAAGCGCGCTGCCGTCCCAATCCCAGGTCAGTCCCGACTGCGTCACCTGGTCGATCCGGCCCGCCGGATCATAATAGATATAATTGCCGTTCGCGCCGGAGAGCTGGTTCTTGCTGTTATAGAGATAGGTAGATGCACCGCCTGTTATGAGATTGCCGCGACCATCATAGGTCGGCGCCACACTTCCCGAGGCGGTGTATTGGTTGAGGCCATTGGCGCTATACGGGCGATCGATATTCGTCGCCCCCGTCCAGGCGAATCCATCGTTTGTCGCCGTTCGCGATGTGATCTGGCTTGCCGCATTGAAACCGAAGGTCATTGCATTCGGTTGCGTGCCGCCATTGAGGTTCAATGCGGTCAGTCGCGAGACGTTGTCATAGCCATAGCTCGTCGACGTACCGTTGCCGAGTGCCCGCGAGACGCGTTGCCCGAGATTGTCGTAGCCATAGCTTGCGAGCAGAAACCCGCCATTTTCACGGATCGCGGTCATGTTGCCAATTGTATCATATTCATAAGTCACGAAGAACCCGTCCCCCCAGGTCAACCGGGTTCGCCGGCCGGCCACATCATACTGGCTCGCCAGGGTCGCCCAGGCGCCGACCTCGCTCGTCGCGCGCCCTAGCGCGTCGTAGCCGTAGCCCGTCTTGTGCCCGTTGCCGTCCTGCGCCAGCAACAGATGGCCCAGGAGATCGTAGCTGTACGTGACATTCGAATCCGTAACGTCGACCGGATTATTGAAGGTCGTCGAGATCTGTCGATTGAGGGCATCGTAACCAAAGCCGATCGACTTGCCGTCCCGCAGGCGCCGGCTCAGCACATTGCCGTTGGGATCATAGCCTATTTGCTCATAGTCCGCAGGTCCACCGGCGCAGGCTGCGCTTGTCGTCACCTGGAAGCATGTCCGCGACAGCCGATCGAACCCGTCATAGGCATAGCTTGTGACGTTGCTGTTGGCATCGGTTACCGTCGCCTGCCTGCCGTTGTTGCTATAGGTGATCGTCGCGTCGTCCGACGCATCCGCGGTGCTGTAAGCCGTTGTGATTTTCGTCTGCCGGTCGGCATTGTCGTACGTATATTTGACGATGCGATCAGGACCTGCGCTACCGGCGGTCTGCAACGTGCAGGCGGATGCCGGTAGCGAGCCCCATGCCGCACTGTTCAACCGGACTGCGGTACAATCGAGCCGCTGGTGGTCATAGCTGTTCTGTGTCACCGCATAGGTTGTGCCACTCGCGCTCGTCGCCTGGCTGAGCAGGCGGTCGCCGCCATCATAGGTGGTGGCAATCTGCTGCACCGTCGAAAAGGCGCTCCACGCCGCGTCACTTGCATCGGTGACGGTGCCGATCTCGGCCAGGGTCACCCGCCCCCTGACATCGTAGGTATTGCGCCGCGCCTTGCGAACGAGCGGCCCGGCACCGTCTGGGTCGGGCGCTACGATACCCACCAGTTCGCGATCGGCGTCGTAGCGATAATAGATGGTGTCATCGCTTCCCGCGAGGGGGCCATCGGCGCTGGTGACATTGCCGATACTGTCATAGCCAAGTGTCGTGGTGGCGACGATCGACCCGTCGCCCGCCTGTTTCGTCACGGTCGCCGGCAAGCTGTTGGCATTGTAGCTGATGCTGGTCTTCAGCTCGTTCGCCGTGCCGGCGCAGCTCGCGCCGGCAAGGCAGGTCGAGGTGCCTCCAAGGACCTGCGCGCCATTGACCGTCGTATAGTTGTAGGTCGTGGTTGGCCGTGTGCCGCCGGTGCTTGCCGCCGGCGCCTGAACGGTGAGGACATTCCCGGTGGCGGGATCGTAGCTGTAATCCGTCTGATTGCCGTTGGCATCCTTCGTCCAGTTCGGACTGTTGCACTTGGCGACGCTTGAGCAGGTTCCGTCATAACCCGCCGTGCTCACCACATCGCTCAACCCCGATCCCGCCTTGGCCACCTGCCGCAGCTCGGTGACATTACCGCGGGCGTCATAGCTATATTGCGTGTAATTTCCTTCCGGCGCCGTCACCTTCTGCAGAAGGCCGTTCGTGCCGTAGCTGTATGTGGTCGTCTTGCCCTCGCCATTGGTCGCCGAGGTGGGCCGACCGACGGTCATATTGGATATGATTGTCCTGGTGTGCCCCAAAGGATCGGTGACCACCGCGGTGCGCACAGTCCCGACATCCGAGAAGGAATATGTCCATGTCCCAAGGTCGACGACGCTGGCCGAGGAAACGCGAGAATTTGCGTCATAGGCAATCGTGACATCGTCGCTGGTGCTGCCGGGCTTGCGTATTTTCGACAACGGCCCGCCATAGCCGGAAAATTGCCATTGCCTTCCAGCGGGGTCCACGACGACATAGTCGGTGGAGGCCGGATAAGTGACTGAGGGGCAGCTGCTTCCACAGCTGGTCTTGGTGTTGCTGTATTGCGCGCTCGTTTTGATGAACCATCCGGTCGACGGCGCAGCGCCCGTGATCGCGCTGCTCGAATAGGTAAAAGCGAGCTGATACCCCGCACTGCTGCTGATGCTCGTCAACCTGTAATAGGTTTTGCCGCCACAATTGAAGCCGGCGGTTCCGTTGGGGCAACGCGCCACCCTGTTCCAGACGTAAGTGTAGGTCAGGCCATTTGGTTTGACGATCTTGCTGGGCAGCAGGCACGTGCCCTGATCGCCGGCACAAGAGGCGAGATTCACCACATAACCGGTCTCGTCGATATTATAGCTGGTGTACGTCGTGACCGTTCCATCGGCAGCGGTATAGGTCAGGTTCGCGGGGCCACCACCAAGCGTCGAACCGGTCCCCTGCTGGTTCGTGAAGGTGCTGCCTGACTGGATGAACGCCTCCGAAAGATCGCCACGTTCGACATACCAGGTGGTGATGCCGCCAACCGTCTTGCTGAACGCCCCGCCGGTCCAGTTATCCGTCCATCCCGCTCCCGACGTCCAGGTCCTGGTGAAGGCAATGCCGCCGTTGGCCGGACCGATCGATCCTTCCGTGAAGCTGATGTTCGGCTGCCCCGTCGTCAGGTCGATGCCGAGGTCGTCGACATTGTTATAGCGTGGAGGGGGCGCCGCCTGGCTGGTCTGGGCGAACGCCGGGGCGGCAACACCGGTGCAGAGCGCCGTCGAGAGGGCAAATCGCATCAAATGGGCGCGCACGGGCGTACCTCCAGCGGCAACCGAATCCTTCATACCCACCTCTGTTGATTGAAATACCGACTATGGGGTGTGCGCCCGAGAGCGCCCCTTTACGGTGCGCCAGATACCTTGACGTTGGCGCGGTTATCCGCCTTGTCGTGCGTATAGTCGACGGTCACCCCGTTATTGACCGTGCCGCTATGGACGACCTTGGTCAGGCGTCCCTTGGCATCATAGGTGTAGGTGATCGTTTCCGTCGCGCGCGCCGCGGTCGCGCCGGCTACGGCTGACATCACGATCACAACAATCCATGCCGCCTTCAACTGCATCATGACCGCCCCTGAATGAGTCCCCTCAAATCTATAGAGCACAGTAAGAAAGAGTGTTCAACGAGCTACTCCACATTATAGAAAATAAATCACTTCATTCATATTATTATTCAAAATATGCTGAGAACATCACGTTTCCCAGCCTGTCCAATATTAACAGTTTGATGAAATTGCATTCAATATGGATATATTTGTCTCTAAACCGAGGGGTCGCCCGCTGTGATTGACGGCATCGTGACGTGTGGCTTCCTCTCAATTTCAAGGAGGTTCGCGCTCGCGATCTCGGGTTCATCCGGGAGAGAGTCCTGACGCGTTTTCACCAAGGTAGCATCGTGGAACACTTCTCAGCTTCTCTTGCCGATCCGACCGGAGCGAGCCCGCTGGTCGCCGCAGTGCAGTGGTTACAGGGCACCTTGCTCGGTACCGTTGCAATGACGGTCGCGGTGATGGCGATCGCGTGGATCGGTTTGATGATGTTATCCGGGCGAATACACTATCGACGCAGCGTGACCGTGATACTCGGCTGTTTCGTTATCTTCGGGGCTTCGAGCATCGTGGCCGGCGTGACTGCGACCGTGTCCGGATCGAGGGCGCCCCAAGCTGGAATCAGCCCCTCGATTCCCCAGCCGGAGACGCCGCGAAACACACCCGCCAATCCAGCGCCTCCAGCGCCCCGAAGTTATGATCCCTACGCAGGAGCATCCGTGCCGTAGCGCCGGATTAAAGCGTTTTGCCATTGAACTGATGGGTGGATACGCCCCATCAGTTCAATGGCTTGGTTACGGCTTTCTCCAAAAGCTCATCACAGATGAGACATTGATGCGATGTATCTTCTCGTCTGCGCCGAACTGGTAGAAGGTCGATCGGGTAACTGGGCGCGGATCGGCAATCATCGTAGCAGGTAAATTATCGCGTCGAACGCTGTCGAAGGTGTCGATAATGAGAAGAGTACCTAGGTCTCCTTTCCAGCCGGAAGAGTATCCCAATACATTGGGTTTGTGGGCGCAGCCTGATTGCATCGAGATCCATTTATCGACTCCCTGTCCAATCAGAACGCCGTTCTCCTCGACCGTCAGGTCAGACGCGAATAGATTGCGATACGCATCCGATTCCGGAGGTAACGACATGATGGTTTTGGTCGCAGCGCTCACATAGGGTGGCGGCGGGGGCAAGGGGCCGGCAGAGGCTGCGCTTGCGGCCGCGAATACGACAACGCCGATAAAGTTTTTCATTGATGTCTCCTCTGTATTGTCCGGCGTCGGACATTTGGCCGAGGTGGCGTACGTTACCGAAGTGGATCAAGGCGACTGTAGAATGGAATCCAAGTAGCGCTGAACTTCTCGTGTCCAGCTTGACGGATCCGCATCTGCCAACGTGCGGTGGCCATCATCGCGGAATGACGATAACAGCGCAAAAACAACTGGTGATGAAGATGCGGTGCTGTACGCCGAATGCATCGACTTGGCGAGCACCGGAGGAAAGTAGCGGTCATTCTCTGCGTATAGCCACAATTGCGGCAGTCGATTGTGCTTCCCGAAGACCGACATAGCATGGATCAGTTCGGACGATCCCTCGCATATGTGCCCCGTGCCGTTACTACCGCGGCCACCTGCAAAGCTGATGACGCCTATCACCCCTGGCGGCGGTTCGTCTGCCAGCGCTACGGCGCCGAACCCGCCAGCCGACTGCCCAACTATGATGATTCGATGTGGGTCGACGCCGGGAAGCTGCGCGGCGCTCTTGGCAATCGCCGTCTCGACCGCAGCGGTACGGCGACCACCCGCGATATAATCCAGGCGGTCACAAGGGCCGGCGCCTTCCAGATAAGCGCCTTCAGAGGCGCCAAAGCCAGGTCGGAGCACAACCAAGACGATGAAGCCCTTCGAAACGAACCACCGCGCCGCCTTACCGAAGCCAATCTTTCGGCCTGCAAGGTCTGACTTCTCAGAAGGTGTGCCGTGGTTGATAATGACCAACGGGAATGGTCCGGAGCCGAAAGGCGTATAGATCATAGCAGCGAGATTATAGACTTCCGATCCCATTCGGATAGGTAGAGTGATATGGTTTGCCTGCTCTGGCACACTCGTCACTTCGGATTGAGATATAAAAATGCCGACAGACGGTGGGGCCGCAGCCCTGCCATCCACACTACATAGAAATGACATAGATATCAAAGATAACGTCGTAATTTTCATCTAGAATCCGAGAAAGTTATAAACATCACGATGATGGCAGAGGCTAAAAATAGCCTCAGCCAGTTCTCATCAATGAAGCTAATCTCTATCTACCTCCAAATATCAGTTTATTTTTAGGATTTTCCTTGCCGTAGTAGAATAGATTTATAATGGATTTGCCGCCATCGAATATGTAAAATTTCGTATCTCTCTCTAATATCACTCGCCCATTGCCATCTGATTTAGCCTGTTGAAACTGGGCTCTAATGATATCTGGTTGCTTCGGATCGATAAAATAATGCCTATCGTAGTTGGAAAGGGGCTTGGCGCCATTCGGCAACATGAGTGTCTTTCCGATAGATTGCTCGATGACAGAAACCTGGGCTTCCGATGGTGTGGTGGCAGGCGCAGTCATGCTCATGGCAGAAACTCCAATTACCGCAGTTTGAAAGAGACTCATGGTGTGCTCCTCTGCATAGATATTACCAAACAAGATCCAATCTGTGCTTTCGACGATCGTATCGGCAACAATCGGATGAGGCGCTTCCGGTATCAATTTCTGGCTTCTGATACCGGAAACACTTGCGACGTCCTA
Organism: Sphingomonas sp. QA11; assembly: GCF_028473665.1. Lineage (GTDB taxonomy): Bacteria > Pseudomonadota > Alphaproteobacteria > Sphingomonadales > Sphingomonadaceae > Sphingomonas > Sphingomonas phytovorans. The sequence continues at coordinate 3,955,608 of NZ_CP098774.1, forward strand.
TTCAGCTCTACGCAAATTGTTCCCGCTTCAACGCTAGCAATCCAGATCAAAATCTTGAAGGCGGGGTCGCCGCTAGCTGAAGAAGAGATGTGACTCAGCCGTAATCCGGCTCGTCACCCTGGTAGCCACCGTCGCCACCGTCGCCGCCATCGCCGCCGTCGCCGCCGTCGCCGCCGTCGCCGCCGTCGCCGCCGTCACCGCCGTCACCGCCGTCACCGCCATCGCCGCCGTCACCGCTGCCGCCGTCCCCAGTTTGACCCGAGTCATATGGATCGTTTCCATTCCCATTGCCGGTATCATCGGCCGGCGTGTGAGAGTAGGTTGGATCATTGTTATTGACGTCGGTCCCGCTGTGATCTGCCCGGGTCGGTTCGCCCAGTTGGTCCGCTGCGGGATTCTCCAGCTGAGTGATGACGATTCGATCGCCGACTGTATCATACTGCGAATCGGCGGACGTATCATGCCCGTTCTGTTCGACATCATGGCCAACTTCATGCAAGAAGCCGAGCGCAGCACTCTGCACGTTTCCATTACCTAGATCCAGAGCCGAATCCGGGTCCCAATGTATCGTGCCGTCAGCAAGAGTTTCGTCATGCCCATCGTGAACAATAACGACCGTTGTTCCGATAGCTTCGTTGAGCGCTTGCGACGCAATTGAGGAATTTTGCAGATACTGCAAAGACAGGCTAAATTTGTTCATGTCCGCTGTCGAGGCACCAACTACGTTGAAATCATTGGTACTGACATACTTATCGGCGCCGGACACATAGTCGAGTTCAAGAATGCTCAAAGGACGCATTGTCACTCTCCAATCAAACTGGCCAAATTTCTATATTTTTAAATCATAAATTTTATGTACTCGGCATTTCTTTGTGAATCTCCTCTTGATAAAGTGAATTATGGGGACTGCGGCCGATCATTACGCATCGATCAGCAGTAGCGATAGTACTTGGGCGATGAGCCACAATTACACGAGCCATCCCCAAGCTCTTTATTGAAGCATTCACCTTCGCTTCCGTTGTGATGTCGAGATGAGCGGTGGCCTCGTCCATTACGAGAAGCTGAGGCCTACGGTACAGCGCGCGAGCAAGGAGCACGCGCTGCTTCTGGCCACCCGACAATGCCGAACCCATGTCGCCGACGAGGGACTCATATGCCATCGGCATCGCCATGATATCGTCATGGATGATCGCGAGACGTGCAACTTCCTCGACGCGCTCTTGGCTGATCTGAGGATCGAAGAAAGCGATATTCTCCGCGATCGAGCCGGCGAAGAGCGTGTCATCCTGCATCACCGAGCCGACCCCGTCACGATATGTCGCAAGGTCCGAGCCCGTGAGCGGTTTGCCGTTGACGAGGACTTCCCCCGAAATAGGCGATAGCAGACCGAGAAGAATTTTCAGAAGGGTTGTCTTTCCGCTACCTGATGCTCCAGTAATAGCTAAAGTTTCTGCCTCCTTGATGACGAGATTTGTGCCAGCGAGGATAAGTGGTTCTCCGGGTCCGTATGCAAAGCGAACATTGCGTAACTCAACTGTTCTTATTGCGCTCGATTGCGAAGTAAACGAAGCGGCAGGCTCTTTCGGAGTCAGCGCTATATCGCCGATGCGCCCGAGTTGGACATCAAGCATTCTATAGTCTGCGATCTTGCCGACGACATTGAGACTCGCCGAAAGGAACTGCTGCTTATAAGCGCCGAACGCGGTTATCATTCCAACGGTGAAGCCACCGGCGAGGTTGAGCCGGATCGCTATGTAGACAAACAGGATATTCTCGACCGCAATGACGGCAGTATTGGCGCTTGAGAAAACCGCCTGTAAACGAGCAATGCCTACGCTGGCATTGACGACGGAAGCACGGCGCGCCTGCCAAACCCGCAAACGATCCTGCTCCCGACCAAATAGGCGGATCGGAACGATGCCGCGGATCGTCTCGATAAGCACCGCTTGCTCACGCGCCTGCGCTTGAATGACGCTGACGTTACGCATCCTGAGCACGCCGAAGTACGCATAGCGGATGACGATGTAGAGCAGGAGCCCGGCCACGGTGACTCCCGTCAGCAGCGGCGAGTAGACCAGCATCAGGATCAACGTGACAATCGTCATGATTCCGTCGACTACAGCTTGGACCAATCCGTTTCCGAGCAGTTCGGTAATTGGTTGAGACGCATTGAAACGGGTCAGGACGTCGCCCACCGATCGCTTCTGGAACCAGCCCACGGGCAGTCGCACGAGATGCCGGAATAGATTGGAGACGATCCGGTAGCCGAGTTCGTTGGATAGCCCGACAATGGCCCAACTCCGCACGAAGCTGGTCACCTGCGAAAGAATGGCGAGAGTCCCAAAGCCGATTGCTAACGCGGTTAGAAAATCGAGGTCATGCGAGGGAATGACGCTGTCGAGTCCGATTTGAAGATAGAAAGGCGCGGCGAGTGAGAATAATTCGATGAGCAGCGACAACAGGAGGATGCGACCAAGTGCTCCTCCAAGGCCGGGCGCTCTACTCCACAACTGCCAAAGCGATAGCTTCGACCGCTCCCGTCGGGGTTTGAACGCGAGCGAAGGCGTCACGTCGATCACAACGCCGGTGAAGTGTGCCGACATCTCGGCTGCGCCTACGATCCGTTCGCCGCCGGCGGGATCGTTAATCGTGTAGCGTCGGCCCTCTCCTCGTCCGTGGATGCGGGTCAGAACGACGAAATGATTGAAGCTCCAGTGTAAAATCGCCGGAAGCACGATTTCATCGAGTTCGTCAGGTTCGCAGCGCAATGGTCGGGTATCAAGCTGAAGATTTTCTGCGATGCGGAGGAGCGTGGTGAGGGTCATGCCCTTGATGCTGACCCCGAAACGCGCCCTTAAAGCGAGTAGATCGACTTCGTGACCATAATGTGAAGCAATCATCGCCAAGCATGCGAGGCCGCATTCGGACGCTTCATCCTGATGGATCATCGGGGTGCGGCCTCGTCGCGCTAGCGCGAGCACCGCGTCGTTCATGACCGCTCCCTTATTGCCCGGATCGGCTCCAGCACCCAGTCGAGAAAAGAGCGCTTGTCGAGGATTACGTCCGCAGTGAGCGTCATCCCCGGTTCAAGCGGGAGTTCCTCACCGAACGCGTTGATCTTCTGATTATCAAGGGCGACGCCTACCTCGTAGACGGGCTCATCCAGTTTGACTGGCGTATCCACTTCGTTCGGTGCCAGCACCGAGTGAGAAATTCGTACGATATGACCGGTAAATGAGCCAAAGCGTTGATAGGGAAAGGCATCATACATCAACCGCACGGGCTGCCCGATCCGGGCCATGCCGATCGCGCGGGACGGCGCATAAAGCGTGGCCTGCATTGCGGCTCCTTGCGGCACGATCGCCAGGAGTGGCAGTCGGCCATCGGTACTGCGACCTGCCATTGCCTGAACGGCGGTCACACGACCGGAGATTGGCGCGGTGATAGTGAAGGAGCGCGCACCTTCAATATCGATTCGGTGTTGCACCAGGGTGTCGAGACTGTTGTGAAGATCGGCGATCTTGTTTGCGTGGTCGGAGGGTAGTTTAGCGAGGCTTGATTCTGCTTCGCTACGTCGTTCATCGATTTGAGCGATCTGTTGAACTAACGCTTGAAGTTGTGTCGCCGCAGCCAGCCATGTTTGCCGGCGCTGCTCGTATTGGGTGCGGCTTTCAAAGCCTTTATCGACCAGTGCCGTCATCGCATCGAATGATGTGCGCGTGGACGTCACCGCCTGTTTTTGGAGGTCGATCTGAGAGGACATCTGTGCGCGCTCCGCGCCGAGGTCTCGGATTTGGCGTGTCAGCCGAACGCGTTCCTTGTTCGCGCGGTCGTCCTCATAGCCGAGTTCGCGGTTGGTCAGTTGCGATTGCTCGGCTACCGAAAAAAGTCGCTGATCATCAGGGGAGGCGCCTCCCTCCAAGGCTTGCTCGGTACTAATCGTCGCGATCGGTTGTCCCTGTCGCACGATGTCGCCATCCTTCACGCCCAGCCACCTGAGTTGGCCAGGCTTGTCCGCATAGACTTTCGACAGCACGCCTTCGGGAGTCAGCGACCCCGTAACGGTCTCGGTTCGCGAATAGTGCCCCATGATCGCCCACGTCGCGATGAAAATCGTGATGGCGGTGAGCAGGCCGATAGTGACCGACAGCGGAAGCGAACGCGTCAGCGTAACTTCACCCTCAAGACGCTGCCGTCGATGATTCATTGCTTCGGGTCTGAACAACGGAGACGACATCGACAGGTAGCCTCCCGAATCAACGTTCTAGGATTGCTATTTCAGACCGGTTTGTTTTGCAAACTCTATTGAGAGAGCTGATCCAAAAGATTTCTCATCGCCGCAAGATATTCGGTAAAAGCCTGTTCTCCCGTCCGCGTCATGTTGATGGTGGTTCGCGTCTTGCGATCGACGAACGTCTTGTCCATTCGCACTAGACCAGCTGCTTCGAGCTTAGATAAGTGGCTGGAAAGGTTGCCCTTTGTGGTCCGGGTTACCTCGATGAGCGTCATGAAGTCCGCGCAGCCGGCGGTGCTGAGATAGGCAAGTACGCCCAAGCGGATACGACCGTGCACCGTCTCGTCGATCCGTTCGAGCGGCGCGCTTATGCTTTCCATTCTTCACGAAGCAAGAAGAGGCCGGGGACGATCTGTAGCACCGCAGCCGCGAGCGCCAGGATGAGTAAAAGAGCGTTTTCGCTGGCAGCTGAAAACAGGGCGAGAGCAACCATCATCCAGCCAATGCCGATATAGGAAAGCATCCTCCGGTTCGCGAGTTCCCCTGTAGCCATAGCTGCGACGGCAAGAATTAGCGCAGTCGCTGCTTCGGATTCGGATTGCAGACCTGCTCGATGAAGCTCCTCGCCAATGTTGAAGACGACGATCGCCGCGCCGGCCGCGACCCAGATGCGATGCAATGCGCGGGACCGCCAGGTAACTGCCCGCCCGTCAGAGCGAGAGAGCTGGATTGCAAACAGGCTGACAAGATAGGCAAGGAGTACCGGCACAATCCACGCAGCAATGGTATAAGTTGAGTGTTGCGATAAGTGTTCGGACAATGCGGCAACCATGATCGCCACCCCCCAGATGACCATGATGGGACCGGTGTTCACGATGCTCGAACGACCGCGATGAGCCATCTCGCTGAGTTCACTCAGTTGTTCGATCACGTCCGTCTTCAATCCGTCCTTATCGGTCATGCTTGCCCCGTGACGTTAAAAGATCACGCTTCCTATCATGCCGGATGCCCGCGTGACGATGGAGGTTCGTTCGGCCCGACATCACGGTCTTCCGACCATATGCGTTGAGAGCGCGCTCGCGTGTCGCCTGGAACCCATGCTGTCCGCGCTATCCTCCAGACTCAGCAGCATCAATACGCTTGCGGTAGCCGGAATCCGGCTCACGACGACTTATGGGTAATTGAAAGCTTCAGACCACGCTTACGGTTCAAGGGCCGCTTCTCGCAAACTGATCGAAGCGCCGCAGAGTGCGTTCGTCATCAGCGCGCATCACCCGTCCACCCAGATTCGGCACGCCTGCGCGTATCAGGAATTGTCGCGCCTGAAGCGGCCGGGCGGTGTGGCCGCGAAGCGTTTGAAGAAGCGGATCATATGCGCCTGATCGACATAGCCGCTCGCAATGTCGACCTCGACCAGCGACATCTTTGTCGTTTCAAGAAGGTGTTTTGCCCGCTCGTATCGCCATCTTGTGCGAGGACGAAGAAGGTGCGCGAGGCGACTGTCCATGTCCAGCGGCTTGCTCCCCGTCGCACCACAGGCTCAATATATTCATCTCGTCTATGTGCCGACATCCTTCGCCTCCGCTTTCGGCTCCCCTGGTTTGCGCGCGCGGATACCAAGCGCCATCGCATCGAGCGCGGTCGCCTTTGACCACAAGAAACCAGCCCGCTCGGTGTATTTCTGGGTTATCAGGCAATGCTTCCGCTGCTGGGCAAGCCCTCGCGCCCCGTGTGGTCGCGGGTAAGCCATTGCTATTATTTGGTTGCGATTCATGACGGATTGATGACAGTTTCATGTTGTATCGGGGCCGACATCTCGCGCGGCAGGGTCGAGCGAGTTGGCGGTGATTGCGAGCGTCGAGATGAATGACCGCGCTGGCCCATTGACCGTGGAGCATTGCGACTCCTGCTTCGCCGCCCTCAAGGAGCGTGATCGTGGTTGCCTGCGGCTGGTTGCCCGCAACTACAAGACCAAGGAAATTGCCCGGCAGCTCGGACTCTCCACGCACACGGTCAACAAGATCATCTTCGATATCCGCAGCAGTCTCGATGGCGAGTATCGGGGCTCGGTGGCACGCTTGTTCATTGAATGGGAGGCCCGGCAAGCGGATTTCTCCAAGGACCAACGCCTCCCGCCATCAGCCCCCACGCCGGGGGGCGTGGTACCGCCGGATCGCAACAGTGAAGACAGATCCGATGAACCACCGCCGGCGGGGCCCAGGCTCACCGAGCCGCAGCGAGCCTATGTCGTGTCGCGCATCTCCACACATATCCCGTTGCGCGTTGGCGGAAAGCAGGCGAATCATCTGCCCGCCAGGGAAACGCTCGTCACGATAGCGATCCTGGCCACAGCGGCGCTTGTGGCGCTGGGATCCGCCGTATCGCTGCTCACCGGTTTGAGCGGTCTGATTCACTGATCAGCCCGAGGATTCCCGGATGAGTCGACACACACCCGGGGGAGTATAACCAGTGCGCGATTACGCTGGCGGTACGCTCATCTCATGACAATGCATTGGATTTGTGGGTATATTTATAGACCCATTTGTTAGGCCTTCCCCAGTCCAACAATTGCGCCTCTGCTCTCCCCATCGATAACCACGCAGACGCACCGGGCATGCACAGGAGCGAATACACGGCAATAGGCCGGTCAAACGCCTCCCCTGTCCGCGCCCGGTTCGTCCCAGACGGGTGGGAGAGACTCCAATGACCTGAGTTCCGGGAAAGCCTTGATCGCCGCTGCGATCGCGACCGGCGCGGTTTTACCGATGTCGGGTCCATCATGCTGCTGCTCCGGGCCGGACGTGCCATTTGATCAGAGCAGCATCCTGTCATTGTCCAGCAAAAGGCCCGCTTTCTCATGAAAGTGGGAATGGGAAAAACTATGCGTGCTCAACGCCAAGCCATTGCCCGCACCGTTGCCGAGCGCCTCTTCGCAGCCGAGGAGGCCCTCGACGTGGCGGCAACTCGGATCGCCGAACTCAATGCCGCCCTGCCCCTCGCGCGATTGAACGTCGGCCTCTCGGCCGTCATCGGGCAGAACGCGCTCAACACTTCGGCTTCCGCCGTAAAGCTCATCGCCAAGACGCGCGAGAAAATCGTGGCGACGCATGCCAACCTCAAGCAAGCCAGTGACGATATCGGCCTCGCCGAGATCAGCTATGGCGACCTGATCAAGCCCAATAAAGGCGCGCTGGCACCGCATGCGCCGCACCTGCGCGCTGCTTGAAGCTTCCTCCGGAGCAGTTGACTAGCTCGACGGTTCTTGTTCCGGTAGCGTCATGACGAGACAGGTCGCGTTCCTGGTGCTGTTGGTTGCCAGCACCCTTTATGCGGAGTTGCGCGGCGGTCGCCCCGAGCAGATCGGGGCGGCCACCCTGTTCGCAGGCGCTTGGATCAGCACCCTCGTCGTGCACCCGCTTGGTCTGCGCTTCTTTCATGTCGAGACCGGCGTGCTTGTGACCGACGTGATGATACTGGGTGTTTTCCTATGGCTTTCCGTTCGAAGTACACGTTTCTGGCCACTCTGGATCGCCGCAATGCTGACCGCGGAAGTAGTCGTCCATATCGGCCTGATCATGGCACCGACGGTCCATTGGTGGGCCTATATGGATGCGACGGCCCTATGGGGCTGGTTGGCGCAACTGATGTTGATCGTCGCGACATGGCGAGCGAGCGCCCGGCGGACACAGCTGGGTGCCGACGCGCCCTGGAAGCCCTGATCGGGCTGACCCGCCCGGATCTGGCGCAGGATTTATCGGATCGATTGATCGCCCGCTTCGGGTCGTTCGGCGAAGTGATCTCCGCGCGTATCGAGGATCGGGCGCCGGTCTTCGATCGCCTGCCGGAGATCGAGCAGACGCTGCAATCCGTCCAGTTGGCGCTCAATCACATTTTGAGCGATCAGTTCGCGCGCCGCCCTGTGCTGTCCAGTGACCAGGCGGTTCTCGATTATCTTCGCTGCCACATGGCCTATGAACCGGTCGAGCGGTTTCGCGAGCTGTTTCTCAACGCGGCAAACGAGTTGCTGGCAGACGAGGTCATGGGTGTCGGCACCGTATCGGCTGTCCAGACCTATCCGCGCGAGATCCTGAAACGTTGTCTTGAGCTTGGCGCCACCGCGCTGCTGCTCGCGCACAACCACCCCTCCGGCAACCCCGCTCCCTCGAAGGCGGATCTCGATCTGACCCATCGCATCGCAAACGCGGCCCGCTGGTTCGACGTGGTCGTCCATGATCACCTCATCGTGGCAAGACATGGTTGGACCAGCTTCCGCAAGGCCGGGTATCTATGAGGTGGCCTTTAGATCGTGGTGCGCACAGGGCGCTCGCGGGCGGGGCTTCGTCGCCATGAACGCGTCTGGTGCCACGGAAGATTTCCCCACCTCGCTTCGCGCTGCCGCATGCCGGGGACTGATGCGTCTTGATGCCATGATGGAACGAGCCGTCGGCAAGGCGCTTTCGACGCGCCCCTATTGGGTCTTCCTGTTGGAGCTATATCTCGCGGACATCGAAGGCAGGACCATGTTTCAATCGTGCCTGGCGACCGAGGGAGCACCCGCGAACACGCATCGCCGCGCGGCAAAGCTCGCCGATATGGGCATATTGATCCGCGAACCCGATCCGGATGACCATCGCAGGGTGGATCTCAGATTGACGGCAGCGAGCAGGGCCATGCTTGAGCACGCGCTCAATGCGGCGGTCACGCTCTATCGCGCGATGGCGCATGAGATGCTCCCCGATTCTGACATCAACCAGAAGTTGATGGATCGCCCAAAGATATGGTACGAAAGCGTATTCGGTACCAAATACGAGGATCGTGCCATGGGCATCCTTCGCGGCAAAGTCATCGCTGGTGGGCGTATCGCCCTGCCCGCCGACGTACGCCGTTCGCTGGGGCTGCAGAATGGCGACACGGTGCTGTTCGAGATCGAGGGCGACGAGGTGCGTATTCGTCCCGCCCGTTCGGCGCTGAGGCGCGTGCAGGAACGACTGCGCGCCTTTGCGCCAGATGAGGGGCTGGTATCGGACGAACTGATCGCCGAGCGCCGGACGGAGGCCTCGCGTGACTGAGACATCGGCCGATCAGCCCTATGTTCTCGACGCGTCGGCTTTGCTCTGCCTGCTGTTCGGTGAACCGGGCGCCGACCGGGTCGAAGCACGTCTCACCCGGGCGTTGGTCTCAGCGGTGAACTACCACGAGGTGTTCGCCAAGCTCACCGATCGCGGGGTCGAACCCGGCGAAGCGAAGGCGATGCTGGCGGAACTCGATATCGACATCATTCCCGTCGACCACGATCAGGCCGATGCTGGAGGGGCGCTGCGCCCAACCACCCGTGCAGTGGGTCTGTCGCTTGGGGATCGCACCTGCCTGGCGCTGGCACAAACACGCAACGCCGTGGCCGTGACCGCCGATCAGGCGTGGAAAACGCTCGATATCGGCGTTGAAGTCGAGGTGGTTCGGTGATCGCTCAGTAATATCGACCGACGACGAACTGTACGCGGCAGCCGGTAATTACTCCGAACATAAGATCGCTTTTTCCAAATTTATCCTGTCCTAGTGGTCAAAATCTGACGCTTGATACCCATCGCGACGGAGGATCTAATGACCGGACTTGGGTGGTCAGGCAACCGTCGGTTTTGCGCGAGGACGACGCAAAAGCTGTCGTTTGTGCATAGCTATGCGCCGACGTCCATTTCATCCCGTTTGGCCCGAAAGGCGGCCTGCACCGCCGGCATAACTAGCCAACTGATATCTTCATCAATAGCCTCAAGCTCCTTGGCGGTGCTGGAGGATATATGCAGGAACTGTGCGTCGCAAATGAAGTGCACCATCGGTATCGACGAATCGAGCCGTTCGGCTAATCCGTGAAGATTGAATTCTTCGTTGAAGTTGGTTGCCTCACGAAGGCCTCTGACGAGGTGAGTGGCGCCAATTGTCCGCGCATATCTTATTAGACTTAGATTTGTGTATTCGCCGATCTCAAGAGTGTCATGGAACAGAGAATCAGCTTCTGGCCAAAGTTCAGCGACAGATTGCCTGATTAGGTTCAAGCTCTGATTGACGCTAAATTCTCTCTGCTTTTTGACGTTTGTGCCGATGGCGACATGAACGCTATCGAAGGTCACTAGGGCTTTCCGGATTATGTCCAAATGGCCCCGCGTGATCGGATCAAACGATCCCGCGTAGAGAGCCTTCGTTTGTTGCGCCTTCCGCATTCATGCTCCGCCCCATTGCTGCAAACTCATCCATATATGACTGCTTTTGGAGACCCAGCATAGGCAGCGGAATGACTGAGGATGGGGCGGCAAGCCGACGCCCCGCCAACGGGCACCAATTGTCAGATTTCGACCGCTAGGCGCGTTGCCATTTCGGCTTACGCTGGACACTCATCTATAACGAAGATCATCGGTTCTCGGCGCGATGGGATGTCTCGAGCAAAACTGCCGGCTCGACCTCCAACGCCTCCGCCAATCTTCCAAGAATTCGAACGGTCGGGTTTCTCGTCCCACGCTCGATGTCGCTTATGTAGCTGCGCTCGACACCCGCGGACAGAGCGAGCTCTTCCTGGGACAGGTCGCGTATCTCCCTATAATATCGTACATTTTTACCAAAGAGACGGACCACATCCATCTTCGAACATGGCAACAAGATCTCGGCATTGTCTGTATACCAAACGTGTCATTTTACATTGCCTTTAGTGCGGAGATCCGCGATTGAATGTCACGATTAGAACACAGTCGCGATATGCCGGGACTGTCTGCGGGAGATCATGCTCCGATGCCTCCATCGAACCATCCGCGTGACTACAATTTCGCGCATCCCCAAATTGACGACGCCAACCCCGATGGCCTTGAAACTTCGGACGATCGCGGCCGCTCCGCGCTGGAGAAAATGTATCGGAGTGAGGCAAGCGGCCTGTCGGCCTATTTCGGCCGTCGCCTCCGCGGCGACGACGAAGCCTCCGACTATGTCCAGGAGGTATTTGCGCGCCTCGCCCGTCATATGTCCCGGCATTCGATTCTCGATCCCCGGCACTATCTCCGGAGGATCGCCCGCAACCTGCTCTTCGAGCGGACGCGGCGCCTTCGGACACGCGCGTCGTGGCAGGCGCTGCCCATGGCTCCCGAGCATGAGCCCTGGGCCCAGCCCGATCAGTCTTTCCACATCGAGCTGGATGATGCGCTGAAAACCTATCGCAGGCTGCTGGACGAACTCCCCGCCACGACGCGACAAGTGTTTCTGCTTCATCGCGTCGATGAACTCACCTACAAGCAAATCGGGGAACGGCTGGGCATCAGCATCCCGACGGTGCAATATCATGTGGCGCGGGCACTCGCGCATCTCGACGCCGCGCTGGGGCAGGAATGAAGGAAGAGGGCGAACCAGAACCATCGCAGGGCCAGCTTCGCGATGAAGCGGCTGAGTGGTTCGCGATCATGCGCGGCCCGGAAGCCGAAGCGCGCTGCGATGAATTCAACCAGTGGCTCGCGCGGGGCGCGCTGCACAGGCGGGCGTACAATAGCGTCGCTGAGATCTTCAATTTCGGCAAGTTGCTCAAGGGCGCCCCCTCGACGTCGGCTGAGCAGACCAATCCCCGGGGTGGCCCTGCGTCTGATCGAAAGCCCTCCCGAGGCAAGCTCTTCCTCGGCCTGCTCGCGGCGAGCGGCGTCGGGCTTTCGTTGGTCGCCCTGACCACGCATCTGGGAGGCCGGGCGGGATCGCGCGTACCGGACGCCGTCGCCAGCGGCGGAACCGAGATACAATATGGTACCGGTGTCGGCGAAATCCGCGATTTCGCGCTGTCGGATGGGTCGCGACTTTCGCTGGATACGAACAGTCTGGTGCTCGCATCCTACACTGCGCGCGAGCGCGGGCTTCGCTTGATGAATGGACGCGCCCGTTTCTATGTCGCGCACGAGCGCCGCCCGTTTCTGGTGCGCGCCGACACGGCCGTCGTGACGGCCCATGGCACGATCTTCGACGTCGCCCTGCTGCCGGCGCGCCGGGTCGCGATTCATCTGGTCCAGGGCGCGGTCGATGTGCGGAGCCAGCCCGATTCCAGCCTCCGTCCGGCGGGCACCGCGCGCGTCCTGCCCGCGATATTCACCCGCATGGTCGCTGGCGAGCGACTGCTCGTCGATTCCGATGGCGCCACGCCGCGGCCCGGCGTTCCCATCGGTGACGAGAATTGGCCACAGGGTGTGGAGGCCTTCAACGACGTCCCGCTATCCCAATTGCTGGACGCCGCGAATCGCTACACCAGCAAGCCCATTTCGGTCGCGACGGCGGAAATTGGCGCGCTGCGCGTATCGGGAACCTTCCATCTGCGGGAGACCCAGCGGATCGCCGAGAATATTGCCGATCTTCTGGCGCTCGCCGTGACGTACGAGGATAGCGGTTATACGCTCAGCCGGCGCTGCGTGCCGAAAATCGGCATCCGCTGTCGACCGCCCTCATAATTCTTCCCGGCCCGGCATCCATCCTTCTGAAACCGCGCAGCGATGGCGCGGACCAGGAAGGGGAATGGACATGGGCTATCCGGCGAATTGGGGCTTCTTACTTGTAGCATCGGCGGTCGGCATCGTCGCGAGCAGCCCGGCCAGCTGTCAGACACCGGCAAGGCATGAACTCCATGTACCGCGCCAGGGGATGGCCGTTTCGCTCCTCGCGATTGGTCAACAAACCAACACCGAAATCCTGTTCCACCCCGGGGAGGTGGATCGCCTCATAGCCCCGGCGCTCGACGGCACCTATTCGGCGGAGGAAGCGGTGCGCACCGTGACGAACGGAACCGGTCTGCAGATAGAGACACGCGACAGCAGCATCCTCGTTCGGGATACGCGATCACCCCCACCCAACCCGCTCACGGACGACGTTGTCGTTACCGGGACACGCATCAAGGGGGCAAAATCCGCCTCGGAAACGATCACGATATCGCGGGACGCGATGATCAACAGCGGCCTCCATACCCTGTCGGATGTCGTCCAGACGATCCCGCAGAATTTTGGCGGGGGCCAGAATCCGGGGGTGGCGTTCAACGTCCCCACCAGCAGCGGCGAGAATATCGGCGGCGGCACGTCGATCAACCTGCGCGGGCTTGGCCAGGACGCGACCCTGACCCTCGTGAACGGCCAGCGCCTCGTCTATGGCGGCTACCGCCAGAGCGTCGACGTCGGATCCATCCCGCTGCTCGCCGTCGACCGGCTCGAGATTGTTCCGGACGGCACGTCGGCCATCTACGGCTCGGACGCGGTCGCCGGCGTCGCCAACATCATCCTCAGACCGGATTATAGCGGGGTCATCGTTTCCGCCCAGCTCGGCGCCGCCACGGAGGGTGGCGATCGACAGCAGCAATATGCCGTGCTCGCGGGCACGAAATGGTCGGGCGGCGGCATGCTCGCCGCCTATGAATTCGGGCGCAGCACCGCGATTGACGCCGCGCAACGATCCTATGCGGCGGTCCCGAACAAGGGGCTCACACTATATCCCTTCCTGAAGCACCATGATGCGCTGATCACCGTGCACCACGAGGTCGCGGCAGGACTCGAAGCCAAGATCGACGCGTTCTACAATTGGCGCGCCGACGACCGCGGCTATGCGATCTCGTCAGCCCCGACCTCGCCATCCTACCGGATCAAGAGCCATTCGTGGATGGCGGCCATATCGCCCTCGCTGCAATGGGCGTTGCGTCCCGGCTGGACGGTCAATCTGGTCGGCACTTATGGTGTCGACCGCAGCTATTACGGCAACGACCTGACCAGCGCCGGTGTCACGGCCGCCACGCTGCGCGCGTGCTTTTGCAATGCATCGATGTCCGCGGAGTTGAATGCGCAAGGCGCCCTCGCATCCCTACCCGCCGGTGACCTGAAGATCGCACTCGGCGGCGGGGCCCGGAAGAACGATTTCCATGCCTACCGGTCGATCGGCCAGGCGCAGAATATCCAGGTCTCCCAATCGTCGTCCTACCTCTACGCCGAAGCCGAAATGCCGCTCGCCGCACCCGGGCAGAACATCGCGCTCGTCGATCACGCGTCGATCACGGCGGCGCTGCGTTATGAGCGTTACCCGGGGGTGGACAGCGTCGCGACGCCGAAGCTCGGCGCGATCTACGCCCCAAGCCGCGATATCGAGTTCAAGGCGACCTGGGGGAAATCCTTCAAGGCGCCGACCCTTTTCCAGCGGTACAGCGATCAGGGAGTCCTCGTCACGCCGGCCGCGAGCCGTGGCGGAGTCGGATTTCCCGCGACCGCGACGGTCCTCTATCTTTACGGCGGACAGCCCGACCTCAAGGCGGAACGCGCAACCACCTGGTCGGCGTCGATGGCGGTCTCGCCCCGCCCGATCCCCGGGCTGCGGCTGGAGATTAGCTATTTCCGCGTCAATTTCATCGACCGGGTCGTCGCGCCGATCAGCATCCCGGCCCAGTCCCTGTCAAATCCCGCCTATGCGGGCCTCAACACGCTCAATCCCGGCAACGCCCAGATCGCGGACGCGCTCGCCGGGCGCCTTTTCTACAGCTACGTTCCGGGCGCCTTCGATCCTTCCGCCGTTGTTGCGATCATCGACAATCGCAACCGCAATGTCGCGGCGCAGCATGTTCAGGGGCTCGACGTCAGTGCCGTCTACAAAATCGCCCTTGGGCGCTCGACGTCGCTGACCCTGTCGGGCAATGGGAGCTACCTCGACAGCAGCCAGGAGGTCCTTGCCGGAACGGCCAGGACCCAACTCGCCGGCACCTATTTCAATCCGCCCCATTTTCGCGGGCGGGCCGGCGCGCAATGGAGCGACGGCGCGGTGAACGTCTCCGGGTTCGTCAACTATATCGGCGGAAGTGAAGATACGAGATATCCGCCAGCTGTTCATATCGGCAGCATGGCGACGCTCGATCTCGCCGCCCGTTATCAGATCCGTGCCGGACGTCTGGGCGGGCTGGAACTCAATCTGTCGGTCTTCAATCTCTTCGACCGATATCCGCCGCAGAGCAGATCAGGCTATATTTTCGAGCCGACATATGATTCGACCAATTATTCGCCCGTTGGCCGCTTCATCTCGTTCGGGGTGATGAAGAAATGGTGACGGCCGCCCTGCTGACGCGCTTGGGGCAGCGAACGCGTCTGGGCATGCACTCTCGCAGGGCGCTCGCCGCTGCGCTGCTGTGCGTCGGACAATGGGGTTCGTGTGCGGGACTCCAGGATCACCAGGCCGACCCGGCACTGCCGACCGTCAGCGACCTGATCGAGGTGCGCACACTGGGCGACCTTGCGCTTTCCCCGGACGAACAACAGGTGGCGTACCGGCTGATCGAACCCTCGATTGCCGACGATAGGATCACCGCCCAATGGTATAGGGTGCCGCTGTCCGGCGGCACCCCAATGGCGCTCGGCCGACCCTCCTCGCCCGACTTCGTCCCGCTCTACGACCTGGTCGAAGATAGCGCAGCGCTCTGGGCAGCTGACTCCCGGTCGATCCTCGCACGGCAAACCTTCGGCGGCGCCGTCCAGATACATCAACTCGGCCTTGACGGCGCCGACCGCCAGATCACCGATGACAGCGCGGATGTCGCGGCGTTCGACATCGATCCCATCTCGGGAGACCTGACCTATGCCGTTCGAAACAGCCGGGAGCAGATTGCCCGCGATCAGCGCGAGGAGGAAACCAAGGGCATACGCATCGATCAGAGCGTTTCGACCGAGGGCCTTCGGCTCTCCCGCAACTATCAAATCGGCGATCGATGGACGACGATTCGCTGGGTCAAACCTGGATTTGCCGGGGAGGCCTTCGCTGGACCGGAGCGTGAAGAGCGGGCGCATCCGAGCCAGCACGTCGCCCGATCGGCGCCGTCTCCGTTTCTCCTCGATACCAGCATCGCAGCCGATCTCACGCGCAGCCTCCCTTTCCACAGGAACGGAATCTCGGTCAGCCTGCGCATGCTCCGGCCGGCCGGCCGCTTCTTCGCCGGCGATATCATGCAGATTGTCGCCCATCTGCCCGACGGCTCGGTCACCAAGTGCGACCTCGCCATCTGCCAGGGGAACCAGGGTAGCCTCAAGGCTGTGGCGGTCGCGCCTGATCGCGGTGACGTGCTGATCATCCGCGAGGATGATTATGCCGCCCGATCGAAGATCTATGCCTGGAATCCGCTGAACGGCAAAAGCAGGCTGGTGCTCGATCCGCGCGGCTCGCTCGATGGGGGGGCCTCCTACACCGGCCGATCATGCCTTGGATCGGCGCGCGGACTGATCTGCGCCTTTTCCGCTGCGACCATCGCGCCCCGGCTCGTCCTCATCTCGACCAGGACCGGGAAGATGACGACGCTCGTGAAACCCAATCGCGATTTTGCCTATCGGGCCGTCAGCACGGTCGACTATCTCGCGTGGCGGGACAAATCTGGCCAGCGCTCCACCGGCGTTCTCGCGCTTCCCAAGCGTCGCAAAGGGCCAGTGCCGCTGGTCATCACCACCTATCGCTGCCGTGGCCTCTTGCGCGGGAGCCAATCGACCTTGGCCCCCGAATACCCGCTCGTCGCGGGCGGTTTCGCCGCGCTGTGCGTCAACAACAACAATGCGAACGCGCTCGCGCCCGAGGTCGAGCACGGCACCGAGCCCCTTCTCGCCCATCGCGCCACGCTTGAATCCTATCGGGCGATCATCGAGCAGCTCGCCGCACGGAAGATCATCGATCCGACGCGGGTCGGCATCGCCGGCCACAGCTACAGCGCGAATGTCGTTGCCTATGGGGTCAGCCATTCGGACCTGTTCGCCGCGGCCGTCATCGGCGGCGGGATCACGATCGACCCTCTGACCTATGTCCTGTCCCAGCCAACCGTACCCTCCTGGCGGTCCACCGTTCTCGATTTTCTGGCGCTTCCCGCACCCGACCGGGATCCGCACGGCCAATGGAGCAAATATGCGCCATCCGCGTCGGCGGGTACGATCCGCGCGCCGCTCCTGATCGAATCCCCGGAGAGCGAGTATCTCGATTCACTCCAGCTCTTCGCCGCAGTTCAGCATGCCGGCGGGACAAGTGACATGTTCGTTTTCCCCAGCCAGGCGCACATGGCCGGCCGCTCGCCCGCCCAGCAATATTGGCGTGCCTTACGTGCCGTCGATTGGTTCCGATTCTGGCTCGGCGGCGATCGCGACAATGCCCTCGGGCTCCACGATGATCTCACCCACTGGGACACACTGCGGCGGGCAAGGGATCAGGCGGCGGGCAGCGCGACAGGGTAGCCCTCCGGCGCACCCAAGGACCGCAACGCCCCGCCCACCGACCAGGCACGAACCCACGCCTCGACATCGACAATTTGCAGCATGCGCAATGTGTCGTTGGCGTTCCACGGCGGACTCGTGCCGAACCATGTCTCGATCGCGGGACGATCGAGGACGCCCTGCGCGGCAAGGGCGCCACCCAGTATCATATCGCGGATCGTCCCCTGGTTATGCTCGAACAAGGTGAGCGCGAAACTCGTCGGGGTTCCTTTCCCGCGCCGTCGTACGATGTCGCGCGGCAGGTCGTTCGCGAACGCATCCCGCGCGGCCGATCGATTGATCCCGCCCGCGCACCATTCCCAGGTCGGTATCTTCAGGCAGAGTTCGACCAGCGGCTGCGACATCAGCGGTGAGATCACCGGGCGCTCCCGCTCCCGATCGAACCCCTCGAGATGATTCTCGATGCCGAGAAGCCAGGCGATATGCATCGCCTTCCCGGGCAGAAGATCGTCGGGGCCGTGCAACCAGGGATGATCGACACCGGCAACATCGCGGGGCGCGGGAACGAGGAACCGTTCGGTTCCCTTCAGACGATAGGATCGGTCGCGCCGGAACGCTTTTCGAAGACCGGCGGAAAACGCGGTGAACATGCTGACTTCGGTCTGACGGGCGACGTCAAGGCTGGCCTTGATCGCGTGGCGATAGGCGCCGCACAAAAGGGCATCGGCGATCGGCGCCGCGGAATTGATGAGGCAGAACACGTTGTCGCCGCCGCCGCCGTTCATGAACGCGCTCGCCCCGTCCCGTTCCGCAACCTCCCGAAATTTGAGGTCGGCCGACTGCGCGAAACTCCGGGCAATGGGTCTTGGCAAATGGGCAGCGCTCGACCGCATGACATCGACGTCGCCATGGCGCTCGAAGGCTTCATGCAACGGGATATCCAGGTGCTTGGCCAGGACGCGCGCATAGACGCGCTCATCGCCTGCGGCGTCGTTGGTCGCCATCGTCAGACACGAAAAATTCGCCCTCGAGAGTTTGAGGCACGCGGCGACGATCGAGGAGTCGAGGCCGCCCGAAACGCCAAGAACGACATGCTGCTGTCCCCGCGCCCAGGCCCCCACGCAATCGAACGTGGTTTGCCGCAGCATCTCGATCGCCTCATGCCGCCGCCAGATGATCCGGTCTCGAGCGGCAGCCCGCCACGGTGTCCAGGCCGATTCGATCTGATTGCCGTCGCCGTTACGCCACAGGCGTTGACCGGCGAGCAGTTCCGTGACGCCGGCCAGCCCGGTTCTCGCCGGGCGCAGGTTGCTGCGCGCCAGATGGCCCCGCACGAAGCCCCAATCGATCTGCGGGGTCGTCCGGGCGCGCGCGTGGATCAGCGCCGGGTGGGAAGCGACGATGGTTTCGCGGCCGGCCTGCATGAAATAGACTGGCCGGCCGGGCGAGGGATCGCGCGCCACCGACCAGCGCTCGCCGCCTCGGTCGATGATCACGGCACACCACGAACCCCAGAAACCGTTCATCAGCCATGCCACGAGATCCGCCGCTTCGAGGTTCGTCCCGCCCGCCAGATCGGCTTCGCTCGCATCCCGGGCATCGCTCCGCCGAAACAGCGAGCCGATGATGGCGCCCCGTCTTTCCGGCAAGAGGATGCATGGGAGATCGGAGCCGACAAAGACCTCCAAATCCCCGCGATCAAACACACGGGGCATATCCGCCGGTGCATGTTGATCGCGCGAGGGCGGCGCCGGGTCATGTCTGGTGGCGATGAGAAAGCGGCCGTGCATTACACGACTCGTATCGGGGTGAACTGGCGGACATTTTCGATCGTGTCGTTCAGCACGACGTCGTCCAGCTGGACCCAGCAATGCGCCGCAAACGGCCGTGCCATGACAGCGAAGACCAGCGATGGCGACGCCCCGACGCGCACCATGTAGCGCATCAGGGCAATTGACCGCGGCAGACATTGGTCGAGCGTCCCGACCACATATCCGGCCGTACGGAAGCTATGGGCGATGGCGTGCAGTTCGGCGCCGGATAGTTTTCGCGCCGGTGCTTGCCTGGCCCGCAAATCCCGCAAGATGGCGGAGAGCGAGCGAAACCGCAGCCTTGTGCGGGCCGCCAGCAGCTCAAGAATCAATCCGGGCAAACGCGTTCCATCCAGGGAAGGATCGACACCATCCAGGGCACTTACGCGCGCCCGGATCGCGTTGCACGGTGCTATCTCACCGACGTCGGACTCGACGAGAAACCCGCTCTCGATGAATCTCAAGAGCAAGGCTTCATCGGCGGTCGATCCTACCGCGTCAGTCGCCTCAAGGGTCGAGATTAACCGCTCCGCGCCTTGGCCCAGCCGGAAATATCGATCGGCGTCGATGTCCAGAAAGATCGCCTGATCGCCACTCCAGCAATAGGACAGGCCGGTTCGCAGACGATACGGCACCGCGCGCTCCCGGGAAAAGCGGCGCGCGACCGAAGTCGCGCGCCGTAAAGGTCAGTCGTCGGAGAGACCGAGCGCGCCGAAATTGCCCTGCTGATCGATCTGCAGAACGGCAGGCGGTCCCTTGGTCTCCCCGGTCGCCGTCCCGAGATCCACCAGCTCGATGTCCGATTGGTCTTCGCGATTCATAACAACCTCCATTGACACTGCGGGAAATGCAGCAACGCCATTCTAGGAGAGGACCCTCACACCCAGTGATCTAATAACGTCTCTACACCGAGATGATTGCTGGTTCAGGGGCGAACAGACGAAGTGTGCAGTGTTCCCTGCAACCATAAGACACTTGTATTCCTGCCACTTTATGCAATGCTTAATCTGGAGATAGTCTTGTCCATGCGACGAATTCTCCCGGGATGGTACACCCATAGCTTCCCAAATCGGTCGCGATCCAGACCGCAAGGCAGCACTGACCGAAGCTCGCGAAACTCATCGACGAGGTTCGGCACCACCATCGCCTCCCCTCGCCGAATAGCGTGGAGGCGGTCCTTGGCGGTGAGCAGCGCATGGCCCTGTTCGCCGTCTGCATCGCGGCAACTATCATCTTCCGGATCAATCAATGAGTCCTGATCTTAGCCGAGACGGCTAATCGACGCTTGGTGATGCACCGACAGCAGACGCATGAGCGCCGCGCGTATAGTTTTCGTCGATCCATTGCGATCGAGCGTCGTTCAATAGATCGGCGAGCGGACCGGGGCGCATGGAGAAAAAGGCTGGGATGGCGAAAGTGCCTGACCTGTCCGGATACGCGACGTCGAACACAATGGCCTCGCCACTGCGGATATGTGCCACTCGGAAGCTGGAAACGGTTTGCCACGGCCAGGATCGATGGATCCCCAGAATGCTGTAGTGCAGACCGGCCGGCTCCAGCATCAGCTTCGGAGGCCGCACGACCTGAAGAATGCCGAACAGAAATACGAACAGGCCGACCCCACCCAGCGGCAGGCCAACGAAACGGAAATGCTCCCGGGTCGCGAAAGCCATGCCCGCGATCATCACGACGGCGCCAGCGATCGCGAACGATATCTCCGTAACTCGACGGCGGCGCAACACGAACGGCGGACGACCAAGCAGTATGGCGTTCATTCGGCTCCTAGGTACGTCCGTGGTCATCGTTGTAGGGCTCGGCATGAGACACGATCTCCGGCAACGGAACGGCGTGTCGAGAGCTCTTACTCAACCGCCATTGCCCGCACGTAGCGCTCCAGCAGACGCGCGCGATCGCCGACGATGACGACCGCATCGTCGCTTTCCAGCGGTACAAACATCGTGCCCTGCCGCGTCGCGTAGATCGCCTCGCGCGCGCCGGCCTCGGCATTCCGATAGGCCAGCCATGCACGCTGGGCGTCGCGCAGCTTGCGGGCGGCATCCGGCGGGAGTTTCCGAAGAAGGGCGGCGTATGCGACGTTCATCCGCCGATCATAGTCCCCGGCGGCGCGCGTCTCGCAGGCCGTCTGATCTCCGGTGGATGCATGGGCCGGATCGGCCAGACAGTGATCTAGCGCCGCAGCGGTCGCGTCCCTCCGGCCATTCTCGGCCAGGGCGGGGTGGGCAGCCCATGACAGTGCCGCCACGAGGATGGCGTGGCGTGCATGACCCATGCGGCATTGCGGCTCAGCGCGCATCGGCGACCGAGAAGCCATCGTCCGATGTCCACTGATACAGGTGCCGGGAAAGCGAATAGGCCGAGACACTGGCAATCTCCGCGGCGACGGCCGCGAGCGACTCTCGCCCGTCGCGATCCTCGGCGGCGCACAGCATGACCTCATCGCGCGCCGGCATGGCAATGCAGATCGGTCCTTCAAGCGCCAGTCCGCCTCGCCACTGCGGCAGGATCAGCAGCATCGACGCGTCGTAATTGCGATCCAGTCGCGCGGCGTAGCGCCCATCGCTGCCCTCGATCTTCAATGCGGGGAGCATGGCGGTCAGATTGGCGATGGCGCGCTCATGAAGAGCCGCTTCGTCCAGGCCCATCGCCGAAAGCGTCTTTCGGGTGATGTACTCCATGGTGTCGCCCGTATCGATCGCGTAGGCGACGACCATATCGCCGCAGAACGGGCTCGTGATGAACGAGGCATCGGCGGCATCGAGCCTTGCGCCATCCATCTGGCGCTTGGCGGAGCCGGCCCATGCCGCCGGCTTCATTACCGGGAATATCCTGGCGGGATCCGTCGTCTCGCCGAGATCGTCGTTGAACCGAGCCTCTTCCAGTTGCGCCGCCATCAGGGCGTCGATCCCGGCTTCGCCGTTCCGATAGCGCGCATACCAGTTCCCGAAATACTGGGTCGCCCGGGTGCCTTTCGGCATCGTCCAGATCACCCAGGATTCGGTCGCACTGGCACCGACATGGACTTCGACGGTATTGGCGGGACAGTGCCTCTCGATGAGGGCGGCATAGCGGCGGACGTAGTCCGGATAGGTCAGCATCCGGTCCTGTGGTGGAGGAGAGCCGAACAGCTTCTTGAGCAATGACATCAGCGGACTTTCAAAGGGGCGATCGAACGATGCGTAACCTGTGTCGGAAACGAAAAGGAAGGCTGAATGATCCGAGGCCACCGCGATCCCGATCATGACGGCCGAATCTGCTGCCCGGCTAACGTGTCGAGGGGTATCCGACGATGTCGCCATCAAGCGGGATTGTGTTGCGCCTTGGTGTCGGGGTCGTCCCGCGGTGCCGGTTCGAGAAGTTCCTCGCCGACGAGACGCCG
The DNA here is from genome assembly GCF_028473665.1 of Sphingomonas sp. QA11. Taxonomy (GTDB): domain Bacteria; phylum Pseudomonadota; class Alphaproteobacteria; order Sphingomonadales; family Sphingomonadaceae; genus Sphingomonas; species Sphingomonas phytovorans. Next base: position 3,978,258 of record NZ_CP098774.1, read on the forward strand.
GGCGCCGTCGCGAAGCGGTGCGATCGAAATATATGCTCCACGGCAATGGCCCGCTCGACAAGTATCTCTCCGGGTTTGAACCGGCCGGCGACGAGGTCGGCCTTGAGCAGGTGATAGGCCCGGCCTGCGATCACGGCTTCAGGTGCCATGGCAGGGGGCCTTCACCGCGCGCGGGGGCTATACAGCCCCGCCCGTGCGCTCAACCGCGACGCGGCCGCTTCCTGATGGCGGCCCACGACATCGAGCATTTCGCATTCGAGATCCCAGAGATCGTCTTGCAGCAACAGTTCACGCGGTACGGCCATCTTGTGCTCCGTTGCGAGCAGAGGAATGAACAAATGCGGCGTCGCCATATCCAGCGCGTGCGCGCAGCGGATATGATCCTCGAGCATCGACGTGGTGACGCCGCCCTCGATCTCGCGCAGCCAGCGTTCGCTGCGCGTGATGACCTGCGCCAGGCGCGATTGCGAGACCCTGTCCCTGCGGCGTCGCCGCTCGATGAGCTTTCCTGAGAGCTCCTTTATGAACGCGAAAACTTCACCCTCAGTCTTTTGCGGACTTTGGAGCGTCATCTGCCGGTCTCCCTAGCAGCGGCTCAAAGATCCAAACGCACGGCCCGATGGAACATTGTTGCACAAAAATCTTATGGTCAATTGGCTATTGGTCGCGCGAACAAGAGTAATTTCGCGCCATCGCCAGTAATAGTCGCGTGCATGCGACTAATTCTGTCGCTGCGCGCGCGGCCTTCCAATCTCCTCGGCCACGCCATCGTGCAACACCAGCAGCTCGCGGTCCGCGCGTTCCTCCAGCGCCATCAAGGCGGCGAGGAAGATCTTCCAGACCTGCGGCGCCGCATAGACCTGCTGACTTGCCACAACCCGCGCGATCACGTCCTCGACGCGCCCGGCGAGCGCGGGCGATGTCCCGACATAACGAATGATCCGACCGCCATAGCGCTCGAGCTCGGGGTCAAGAAGGCAGGCCGCAATCTCTTCCGTCGCGCAGCGTCCCAGCCCTACAACCGCGACATATAATGTTGTGCCATGCGGCAGGAGATCGACCACCAGACGGCACAGGCGGACGTGGACGCGCAGAAACAGCTGAATGCCGTCAGCCGAGAATTGGAGCTTGTAGGCGCGGGATCGCGTGACTGCCATGAGCGCTCTTTCGCTTCTTGCAAGAAAACCGAATCCGCGACCGTCGTTTCGACCCTGATATCATCGCGTGGTGGTTTATCGTCTCTTCGCTTTGCCACGAACACATCACGAAACCGGAAATACACTTCCGATCTACGGAAATCCATTTCCAATAACCGGCAACACACTGCCCCAAAACGGAAGTGTATTTCCCCGCCCCTTGCGGGACCTCACCGAGTGCCGCCATCCCCGCCGCGTCACCATGACGAAGCCAGGACGAACCCGGCAAAGGGTTGGGTCGCGCCTCGCCAAATTGCCGTCCCGGGAGTCCCTTTTCGGACAGACAGGAGAAGTGTGGACATGGCCAGGACGCCCTCTGCCCGCGCGGACGCGCTCGCCGCCTCCGGGACAGGGGTTACGCGCCGGGTCGAGGCATCGGCGCAAGCCACGTTTCCCGGCGATCGGTCGCACGACCCGGCCGCCCGCGAAGCGGTCGCCCGGTTCGGTCGGTCGGCATTGGCCTGGGAAATTCTCCGCCGCAATCCTCTCTATCGGGCCGATGCGGATCGCGAACGATCGGCCCACGGCCCCGGCGCTGCCTCGCCCGCTTTCGTCGCGCGCTGGGGGCTGCACTTTCGCTGAGGATCCAGCGCACTCCTGCGCCTCGGTGCGACCGGTCTGGTCCCGGGCCGCCGATCCGCGCGTGCTCGCGGTGCGCGCCACGCCGCTGGCCGCGCGGGAGCACGGATTGGCCGCGTACCCCTTCGACCGTGATCTTTTCCCCGGCCACCTTCTCGTCTATGACGGGCAGGAGCATGTCCGCATCGATCGTCCCGCCGGAGTGATCAGGCTCGATGTCGTGAGCGGTAGCCTGCGCGCCGGCCCGGTCACTCTGACGTTCGAGATCGCCTATGACGATCGGTTGGCGATCCAGCTTTCCGCGCTGCGCGATTTCGAAATGGCCATTTCAAGAGACGGCGCGGGTTCGCCCGGCCCCGAGCGGCTTCCGGGATTGCTCGCCGCGCTGCAGGCGGTCGATGCTCACGCCGCCGGGGCGCGCCTGCGCACCATCGCCGACCTGCTCCTTGGCGAGGGCGATTGGCCCGGGGACGGGGAGTATCGCAAATCCCGCGTACGGCGCATACTTGCCGTCGGTGAGCAATTGCTGCGCGCCGGACCGTTGCCGATCCTCGCAATGCGGTGAGATCCTCTCTCTGAGTCAGGCACAATCTCAACAGTGAAACGCTGGCCGTCGAAGCGTCCGGTCGACGCCCAGATGCCGGATTAGACGGCGTGGACAAATTCAGCGAAGCGCTTCTATGCTTACCAGCTTGAGGTCGCCGTCGAAGGGCTCGACGTATGCGCAGATGTTGTCCGAGAACGCGTCCATCAGATTGAGCCCTTCGGGGTCATAGTCGTTCTCGGCGACCAGCCTCAGCTTACCGTCCACAAAGGTGCAGGTGACGTTGTGTTCGTGCGGATAGTGAAGCCGAAACGCTTCGGTGATATCGCGCGCCGCTTCGTCTCCCGCTGCGGCGGGAACATCATGGCATTCCAAAGTGATGCGATACATGTGTCGATGCTCCGGGCTTTGCGAACCTATCGGGAAACAGGGCTGACGGGGAAGTCGAAATGATTGACGAGGCGTCAGGGGATTGATTCACGACTGCTTTTTGGGAGGTAGGCGTGAGCAGGGGTGATCTCACTGAAGCAGAATGGCGGGTTCTGAAGAGGTTGTTGCCCATCGAGCCTGAGAACCGTGGCTGAGGCAGGCCGCCCGAGCAGAACCGCTCAATTATCAACGGCATCCTGTCGCGGCTCCGCTGAGTCGCTCCATGGTGCGACGTGCCGCCCAAATATGGCAGTTGGAACACCATCTATCGCCGGTTCCGGCGATGGAGCGAAGCCGGAGTCTGGGAGACCGTTGCCGTGACGTTGGCCGAGATCATGGCGGACAGCGGCCATTGCAGCATCGACAGTACCACGGTTCGCGCCCACGTCTCGGCAGCGGGCGGAAAAGGGCGGCTCATCGACGCGCTCTTGGCCGCTCGCGGGGCGGGTTCACCAGTACACTTCACTGCCTGGCTGATGCCCTTGGAAGACCAATCGCCTTCAAGGACAGGCTACGGAATCGGGTACCTGACGGCCTGATCGGACGGCGGTCTACACCGCCCAAATCGTCGGCACGACACCGGAGCGCGCGCGAATGAACAGTTTTACGCCCAACCCCCGCTCCAGCGTGGCGACCCCGCGCGCAAGGCTCGTTGATCGACCCCAAGCGCCAGAGCTACCGGCGAGAAGCCGCCATGGTCAGCCGCGATAATGGCGCAATGGACTTGGTAAAGGTCGATCATCGACTGGCGCTGGCGGCTACTGGTAGCGCAAGCCGATGGTCATGGCGGCGGGCGCCGGCGACGGCACGGGACGCGGTGCCGGTTTGATCCGAATGGAGAGTCTGAGCGGGAGCAACATGGCTTTGGGCGGCGCGGCGGACAGGTCCAGTCCGACCAGCAACGCATCCAGATCATCATTCGGCTGGCTCTGCGCGAACAGGCCGTGATCGATCCGCGTCACCTTGCCCTTGCTATTGATCCAGAAGGCGATCTTCAAGACCGCGCCATCGCCCTTTCCCGCCTCGGGCAACTGGTCGAGATAGTTGTGCAGGCGCACGGCGATCGGATCGTCGCTGGCCAGCCGTGCCTGCACGGCGTCGGAGACATGCCCCGCATAGGCGATCCACGCGGCCGGGGCCTGACCCGCCCCAACTTGTCGTGCCTCCGCATCCCCCGTCACGCCCAGCGCGGCGAGCATGCCGCCCAGGCCGGGCAGCAGACGGATTAGCCGATGCGCGCGACGCCCCCGGGTCATGCCCGAGCCTCCATCATTGGGGGAACGGCTGCAGCGCCGCAAGCCGCACTTGGCAAATAGGTCGTCAGACGCACACCCGTGAACAATCGCTGATGCTGGTCAATGATCTCGACCGCATGAGCATGGATCAGCCCGCAGACATACAAGGCGGCGATGGCGGTGAGCAGAACGCCGCCCGCGAACCCGATAGCCATAAACACGATCGCTGACAGCATGATTTGGTTCCTCGTTCTGGCGTTACGGCTTCGCCGCCGGCTGGACCGGCAACGTCTCGCGGTTGAAGCTGATGGTGGTGACCTTCGCATCGAGACCCCGCACCACGTCGGCGGTAAGGTCGTTTGCGAGATTGCCGCCGAGCACCGAATTGCGGTCGACCAGCAGGCCGCATTTGCGCTGCGTATAGACCTGGGCGATCACCGGCTGGGCATAGTCCGCGATCGTCGCCATCGCCTTCTCGCGGGTAGCCTCGATTTCGCGACCACGAAGCTGCGCCTTGGCCTGCACTGCCCGGAGGCGGGGCTGAAGCATCTGTTCGCGCTGGGAGCGCTGCGCGGGAGTCAGTTTGGCAACCTCCGCCTGAAACGCCTGGAGATCGGCGTCGAGCGGCTTGCGCTCGGCCGCGACCTCGGCTTGTGCGTCACCGGCAAGCTGCTGGAGCCGTGCGGTAGCTGCCTTGCCGACGGCAGCATTGATGAAGATCGCCTCGCGCGAGAGCATACACAGGCCCGGAATAGCCGTGCCCCCCAACGGCGCTGCCGCCGGTGCAGAGCCCTGCTGCGCCGAGGCAGGAATAGCAGCGACGAAAGTGGCAACGGAAACAGCGGCAGTGATTATCTTCATCGGTCAGTCTTTCACAGGCGTGGGATGGGAGGCCCAATCCGCGGACGGCGCGGAGTTGGCAGTGGTGGAGAACGCTTCGTCCTCGGGCGGCACATCGTCGTCCTCGGGGTTGCCACTGGGGCCGAGCTTGCGTTCCCAGAAACCGCCCTTGATGGTCATGAACGAGGGTTGCCGGGCCCAGAGTTCGGGCGCGAGGATCTCGGCGCGGCGCACATCGGGCAGTAGTTGAAGGTCGAAGATTTCGTCGGTGCCGGTCTGAAACTCGAGCACGCCGAGGATGCGGCCCGACCGCGGCTCGACCGCCGCGACGCCCGCCATCAAACCCTCGGCTCGATCCTCGATCGGCAGGCCCTGCGGCCCGCGCTTCTGGCGCAGTTTCGACAGACCGACGAACAGGATGCCCTTGTACGCCGCAAGCCCATGCGTGAACCCCGGCAGCGTCGCCACGGTGCACGTCGCGCCCGACGCGGGATCGACTTCGAGCAACAGGCCCTTGCCGCCTTCGAGCACATAGAGTTTGCCGTCGATGACGCGCGGCGAGTGCGGCATGGACAGCCCCTCGCAGACCACGCGGCCGGTCGCGACCTCCATGAGAAGCCCGCCATCCGCCATGCCGGCGCGCCAGCCACCGGGCTCGGTACTCCGACCCAGCATGGTGACATAGCTAACCTTGCCATCGGCGAACGCCATGCCGTTCAGATGGCAGCAGTCCTGGCTGGTGAGACCGTCGAGGAAAGGCGGCTGCCAGATCGGCGTGAAGTTGAAGAAACCGTCGATCACGGAAATGCAGTTGAACCGCGTGTTGACGGTGAGCACGATATTCTTGTCGAACACCATGTCGTGCAGGTCGCAATACGCCGTGTGGAAACTGACCCGCGGCACGAAAATCGCGTCGTAATGATCGGGCCTGTCAGGATAGAGCGGCGCGAGCGTTGGCTCATTGGCGAAGATGGTGACATCGCGTGTGGTAGCGATGGCAAGCCGGTTGCCGCCGACCGCCAGTCCCATCGTGCGCGGGAGCAGGCAGGCAGCGAGCGTCGGCTTGCCGTCGGTCACGCCGAGCAGCGCCACGCCTGAAGGACGGCGCGACAGAGCCAGCGAACAGCCCAGCGTCTCCAGCACGTGGAGAAACTGGCCATGGTCCTGAAGATCGACCAGCGCTGGCCGATCGATCTCCGTTGGCATTTCAGCCGACGACCCGGTCTCGGAGGACGGCGCCGACGTCACGTTCCGGTCTTCATCGGCGCAGTGGTCGGCGCAGCGCCGGCGGCAACCGCATCGTGCGCGGCCAGCGCTTCCAGTGGCTGACTTGCCGCACCCGCCAGCGCCAGCAGGTCGCGAAAACGCGCCAGCGAAGCGAGATGGTAATGAACCAGCGCCAGCCAGCCTTTGCGATGCCAGTCGGAGACCACATCGTCCGGCAACGCGGCGAACTTCGCCGCATCGACGACGCGGAAGCCCTGGACGTTGAAGGGCGTGCCGTCCGACAATGTCCCATGCGCCTGCTGATCGACCAGCAGGTCGGCCGTCACCAGCGCGGCGCAGAAGGCGCGCGTCTCGATCTGGCTCGCCTGGAGTGCGGCGGAGAAGGCGAGCGCGTCGCGGGTGAATTGGCTGGGTTCATCCCCCGTAAACAGCGCGACAAGTCCGTCGCCTCCCTCCGGAGACGATACGATCCGGTCGGAGGCCATATCGACGCCGAGCGCAAGCTGCGCACCGCCCACAGTCTCGATGAACACGAACGGATAGCGGCGAACATAGGCAGGAATATAGCGCCCTTCGGCCCAAACACCCTCGGTCACGAACGCATTGTCCTTGCCCAGGCCCAGCACCGCCGCCGGGTGAACGGGATTGCCGACGAAAACAATCGGACAAGTCCCCTGCGCCTCGATGAACTCCGCCGTCATCAGCGGCACCGCGTTGGTCACCCCAGAGAAGGTGAAGTCACGTTCACCCTTCAAATGTAGGTCGCGGTGCGCTTGGGCCGTCAAAATTCGGGGAGACCCGTAGAAGAGCGGCAAAGGCCCGGAAGCATCATGGTCGGTCACGGATAGAACTCCTGGGAATTACGACTCAATTGTCACTGTCGGGACCGAAGCCGTCGATCGTCACGATAAAGATGGATGGCTGATCATTGCGACGGGCCTGTTGCATCGCTTCGGCTGCCTGCGTTGCCGCAGCCGCGGCGGAGTTGGAGGCTGCGAGATTGGCGGACACATTCACCGCATTGGTCGGCACGCCGATGGTCTGTCCCTGGACCTGGGCGTTGGCAGCGTTGACGACATATTGCGCCGCCACGATCAGATTGCCGGAGGAGCGCACGCCCGCCGCCCCGAAGTCCACCGTGCCGCGCGGCGCGATCAGTTCGACACTCGCCGAGGCCGCGCCGGGAAGGGTCTGAAGCGTGGCGATGCCGGCACCGCTGACCTGCCCGCGTGCGTCCAGCGTGCAGTAGAAGTCGGTGCTGCAAACATAGATCGGCGGCGGCACGTCCGTCGTGGTCTTGGCGCCCTTGCCCGCGTTGACGTCGCCGTTCGACGACCAGATGGTGATCGCCCCGCCCTGCTCGGTGAAGATGCGGCTTTGGGCGAGCAACAGGCTGGTGTCGGTGAAGATGTCGATCGCTCCCTGTTCCAGGGTCAGGACGCCTTGGGTGGACGTGGCTTTCCCGGTTGGCGGCGGCGCGGCATTGCCCCCCACCAGGGCGCCGCCGCCGGGTCCCATGATGTTGACGTTGCCGCCCTGCTGAGTCTGGATCGTGCTGCTGCGGATATCGAGATTGCCGGTCGAGACCGGAGTAAGAGCCCCTTGCGCACCGCCGTTGAGGCTATTGGCGGTATAGCCCAGCGACGCGGGGAACAACGTGTTGATCGCCTGATAGCCCCGGGCATATTGGTGGAAATAGGGGCTCGATGGATCGTTGTAATCAGCGCCAACTTCGCGCAGCACCGAGGCCAGAATCTGGCGATTGAAGCGCTGCTGGGCCGCGGCGGGCAGCGCCTGGAACTGAGCCCATGCCTGACCCGTCGTGAGCGTGATCGAAGGTTTGTCCTTGACCAGCCCGGTGTCGATGCCGGCTCCCTCACCCCAGGCTTCCATAAAGGCTACCAGCGCATTCTGCACCGCAGGGGTGGTCACTGCCGGATCAACATAGGCTGCGATGAAGCCCGCATTGTCCACGCCCTTGGCGACCCCGAAAATCACATCGACGTCCGCGCCCTCCTGCGGAAGGTACGGATTGTTGGCGTTGCCGACCGCGACGATGCCGGTCGCGGTGGAAAGGGCGCCGCCAAGGCCGGCCTTGTTAGCGTTCGCCACCGACGTTGGTGTCAGGCCCAGCGTGTTGACCAGTCTGATGTCGCGTCCGGCCTCCACGTCGAACGCGCCGGGGCCGCCGATGTCGAGCGTGTTCATTCTCGGCGTGCCGGCGATGCTGATCAGCGGCCTGATCGAAGCAATGTCCCTGCCGGCGACGATGCGGGTGATGTCGTCCTGGCGCAGGTTCTGCCCGAGGAAATCGAGGTTGATGATGTCCTGGCCGGCATAGATCAGCGCCGGCTTGTCGACGGCGACGGTTAGGAAGCGGTCGTAGAAACCGGCGGACTGGCCGCTTGTCTCGTTGATGCCATCCACGATGCTGCCGTTCAGGGCGTAGAGACGCACCGGCTGGGCGTCGGCGGCGTGCAGTGGCGTCGCGGAATGGTCGATCAACGCTGCGGAGGTGAGGTTGAAATCGAACACACCCTGCGCCTGACCCAGGTTGATCGGCATCGGGCTAAGCGGTGACGGCAAAGCCGACGGCGCCGCGTCGATCAATCCGAGTTGCAGATCGGCCGGGTTCGTGCCGCCGCTTGACAGGTTGATCGACTGGTTGGCGATCAGGCTGAGCTGACCGGTGGCGGACGGATAGAGTTCGCCCGCCCGTTCGACCGCGATGCTGCCGTTAAAGGCGGTCAGCGCGACTGTCGCTGGCAGGATATTGCTATCATCGCTGTTTGCGGTCCCCGGGGAGTTGGCGCCGAGCAAAGCGCGGCTGGCCAAGCTGTTCAACGTGACGTCGCCGGTCGTAGCCGCGATATTGACGGTCGATGCGCCCGAATAGCTCTGGGCGTCGGCGAGCCACGGTATGTTTTGCGTCCCGTAACCGTAGAGCAGAGATGAACCCTGGAGATAGGACGGGTTGACGACCGCGCCGATGTCCGCGCCCTGACGCGCGGTGACGGTCAGCACGCCATCCTGCAAGGCAAGGATCGTCGAGACTTCGGGCGCGGCCTGGCCCAGGAACTGTGCCGGGGTGGTCAGGCCGCCCGAGGCGATCTGGCCGCCGGCGGTGATCGTTCCCATTCCTTTCGCCACGAAATAGCTGCCGGCCAGGATGTCGCCGCCAGCGATCACGGACAGGTCGCCGCCGCCAACCGTGTTCACCGTCGCGCCATTGTTCGACAGATACCAACTCGTCGGCAGGGATACGGAAAGGTTCTGGATATTGCCGCCTGCAGAGATGGCGATATTGCCGCCAACGCTCATGATCCCCTGGTCGAAGGCCCCGAAATTGATCGAGGACTGAGTGACCTGGCCGTTAGAGCGGAGATTGCCGGTCTGCATCCACTGAAACCAGAACTGGCTGGTTGCGAGGCCTTGTGCACTGGTGGGCTGCACATTCTCGACTCCGAGGATGTCGTTGCCGGCGTCGATGCTGATGTCGCCCGCGGCATTCGGATTGGCGGCGTTGGTCGCCAGCACATCGGAAACGCCTAAGCCATGGCTGGTGACGATGCTGGTTGATGTTCCCACCGGCGCTCCCTCCGCTGGTGCGCCCGCCGTATAGATCACGCCCGGCGCAGTCTGGTCGAGCAGGCTGACATCCTGAGCGGAGGCGATCACGATAGAGCCGGTGCCGGTCCGGATCATGGTAGGCACATTGATCGTCTGCCCAGCGGACACGGATGGGAAAGTCGTATGTCCTTCCAGGGTCACGTTGCCACCGCCCACACCAGCCGCGACGAGTTGCACCGCCATGGGGTCGGCAGCGCCGAAAACCGCGCCCGCCGCGAAGCGGTACGACGCGCTGGCACCGCCCGACAGGCCGGCGGACAGCAGCGGTGCGGGGTTGGCGGCCGTCGCCGCGGGCGAAGGGCTGTTGTCCATCGGAGCCGGCGAGGAGATCACTATCTGCGTTCCGGCGGGAATCACCGGGTCGGGCTGAGCCTCCGGTGGTGACAGCGGCACGATATAGGGCAGAAGGCCGTGCTGGCCAGCCTTCACCGCCGCTGCAATTGCGCTGTCTACATAGGAATTGTAGGTGGCGAGATAGACCAGATAGGTCTTTGGATCCGCCGCCTGTTGCGCGGCTGTTGGCGGCGTCGGCACGGCCTGGGCGCCAGGATTGACGCCCCAATAATATGCGTTGGCGTTCTGCCTGCTCTTGTAGGCCTGGTTTATGTTCGTCGCTGGCCCGTAAGAGGGGGCCGGAGTCACCGACGTCACCGGAATCGGAGCCAGCAGGGTATTTTCATACGCTTGATAGAGCGCGTAATATTGCTGCACCTGTTGCGGATCACCGCCGGTCAACTGGACCGGGGGCGGTACGAGGTTTTTGGCAAAGCCGATCCCGTTCGGACCATAATAGCTGAGCCCATATCCGTAGCTCTGATAGGTGCCCGATGGATTCGTCCAACCGGTATAGACCGATCCGAAGTCGGTCAGTGGCGGCGCGGTTATGATCTGCGACGGGGCGCCCAGGGGATTGGCGATCTGGAAAAACCCATCCGACAGGCTCGCCTTGGCCTGGAAGTCATTCTCGGCCTTGAAGGTGATCGTCGGCGCCTGGCCATTGAAGCGATAGGCGAGCTGGGTCGGCGACGTGCCCGCGCCGAGGTTCCAGTTGGTCAGCACAGTGATGTTGCCGCCGTTGACGGCGGGATCGGGGTTGTCGAGTTCGATCCCCGGCGTGACGGCGAAGTTCTGGATGTTAGCGAAGCGTGCCTTGACCGCGGCGTCGATCGGCAGGTTCTCGACGAAGCCCATCAGCGTGCCCGCGCCCTGGGTTTGATCGCCGTTCACATAACCGTAAAAGGTCTGATGATCGGCGTTCGCGGCAGTTGGCGTGAAGTAGTCTTTGGTTAGATAGTTTGCGAGCTGATCCGCGCTCGGATTGGACAGCGTATTGCCGCTCTGATCTGTCCAGGTCCCGGCGACCATCGTACCATCGGCGTTGTACCAGCCGGCGGGATCGACCAGCCCATCGAAATGCTTGCCCGCCCCGTAAGTAATTGGATCATCGGTCGACCATGTCGCAAAGGCTTCCAGCGTGGTGGCGCGCGAGCCCTTGACCGTGGCGGTCGGCGAGACGGTGACATTGACGTCGCCGTTCGCAAGCAGCGGCGTCCGGAAGTTGACCGTGCCGCCGGAGAGTCCGCCGGCCGTGCCGCCCGACACGTCGATCAGCGCATGGTCGCCGAGCCGGATCGCGCCGGAGTTCGCCGCCGAGACCAGCTCATAACCATAAGTGGGATCGAGTTGAACGACGCCGCTGGCGATGTCGGCATTGCCCACCGTACCGATCTCGACCGTGCCGCCACGCGTCGTGGCGCTGGAGCCGGTGGCGAGTAGCGAGCCTTCAAGATCGACCCCGCTCTTGCCGTAGAGGGCGATGGTCCCGCCCTTGACGCCCGAGGCGTTGATGGCACCGGCGATGAGGATATTGCCGCCGGTCGGGTCCTGCCCGCCCGCGCCGCCATCGGCGGTGAGCGCGACGCTCGTCGCCTTGATCGTGCTACCGGTCGACAACGTCAGGTTGCCGGCGCGGCTGTGGACGGTGATGGTGTTGTTGACGCCGCTCGACGCCAGCAGCGTGGCAAGATTGTCGAGATCGACCGCGCCGCCGGTGTCGAAGCTGAGCGACCCACCCGTATAGCCGGTCGCGGCGTTGCCCTTGATCGTACCGGCGAGCTGGACGGCCTGGGCCGGCCCCGACAGCGACAGGCTGCCCGCCGCACCGCCGCCAGACGCCCCGGAGAAGTCGAGCGTCGCGCCGGATTGGACGTCGAGAACGCCGGTGTCGGCGGTCAGATGAATATAGCCGCCGGGCGCGTATTGCACGGTGTCATAGAAGGTCTTGGCGACGCCCGCTGAACTCAAGATCGATCCCGATCCTATGGTGAGATCGCCAGTTGTCGCCGCCAGGCTGAGATTGCCAGCCGGCGCGGAAAGGTCCGCGCCGTTGACCGCGATCGAGCCGCCGGTGAGGCTGAGCGCGCCGCCGATGGGCGTCAGGCTCAGCGCCGTGCCGATACCCTTCGCGAGCGTCAAGCTTCCGGTGGTGGAGAGCGAGGCCGCTGAACCGGTATCGGCGAGGAAGACCGGCGCGGTCAGGGTCGTGTTCGCCCCGCCCATGTCGAAGGAACCCTTTCCCTGTCCAACAATGCCGCCGGTCGCCGTTATCGCTACCGCACCAAAGCCGGCCAGCGCCTTGGCGCCGGCACCGAGATCGATCTCGCTCGCATTGACAGTGAGGCTGCCGGGGTTCGAAGCGACGGGCGCGCCTGTCGTCGGCGCGCCGAGATCGTTGGTGAAGGCGATCTGCGTGCCCGAAAGGATGACATGGCCGTCACCGACAAAGTGGCCGGCGGAGAGATCGACCGCCTGACCGAAGCCGAGGCTCACATCGCCGTCGAAGACAATGTCGCCGAAACTGCGCAGGTCGACCTGTTTGGCGCTGGCGAACTGGGCAAGCCCATTGGGTCCGACCACGAAGCCCGACAGACCGGCGGGATTGGCACTGCTCGTGAAAGTGATGGCGGGCGCGTCGACCGCGATGTTCGCGCCCGCGAAGCTCGCAGCCGGGTCGAAGCTCAGATTACCCGAGGAATCGAGCGTCAGGGCCGCGCCGCCGTCGATCGAGACGCCCGAGGACACGGTGAGCAGCCCTTGGGGATTGGGACCGGCATTGGTCCGGGTGACGCCGACCTGGGTTCCGTTGGATACGCGCAGCAGCGCGCCATCGCCGCTGTGGGTGGCGTCGCCGAGGATCAAGGTCTGCTCACCGCTGGCGGGCAGGCTGCCCTTGGCGGCGATGACGCTGCCCGACTGGACCCACAGACCGTTGGCGGCGTTGGGATCGGCCCCGGTCGGATCGCTCTTGGCGACGAGAAGGACCTCGGGGCCGGTCAGCGGATCGGCGGCGTCGGTGGAGACCACGATGCTGTTGGAGACGACGTCGATCGCCGTCCCGGCGCTGGTCTGGCTGCGCACGCCGCCGATCAGCAGGCTGCCGGCGCCAAGCGCGTCCAGGTCCGCGGCCGATATCTGCAGATAGCCGGCGAGCGCCTGCTCGCCCGAGCCGATGATCTGGATATCCCGCGAGGCGATATCGACCTGCGCCGCCGCGCCGTTCTTGCCCGGCGTGGTGTCGAGCGCGGCGCCGAGGCTGAGCGCGCCGGTGGCAGCGAGCACGAGTTGGCCCGCATCGCGCGGCAGCGCCGGCGTCGCGATTCCCGCCGCGACGGCGTGGCTCGCGAAATAGCTGTCGGCGGTGGTCAGGGTATATTGCGAGGACTTGCCCCAGACGGCGGCGGATTGGACGTCGAACAACGCCGGCGTCGCCGACCGCGCGCCGGTGAGCGCATCCGCAAAATAGCCCGCGACGACATTGGTCCCGTCCGCCAGCTTTGTGCTCTGGCCCGCAGCGGCCGTGGCGCTGTTCTCGACGACGCGGAACGCGCCGGGGAGCGTCGCATATTTGGCGGGGAGCAGCGTGTAGACGCCGGCCGGCAGGCCTGGCACGCCGGAGAGATAGACCGCCTTGCCGGCGAGATCGCCCGACCCCGCCTGTCCGACGCCGAGGCTGGTGCTGTAACCTTGGCTCGCCGGGTCAGGCTGCTGGGCAAACACCGGGTCATAAGCCGCGACCGGGGCGGAATAGCCGGGCACGACCGCATAGACGTTGCGGGCGTCGGGATAGAGCGGTGTGGTGGTGCCGGTCGTGCTGGTCGCATAGCTGATGCTGTATTGCGAGAGCAGGTCGCGGGTACCGCCGGTGCCGGGGATCCATTCCTCCGCCTGCAGTGTGCCACCACCCGACAGATCAACGGTGGCGCCCTTGTCGAGGCTGACCGCCTGACCGTTCAACGTCACGATCTTCGACGGCGGCGCAGCGAGCGTCGGGGCCGTGCCGTTGAGTATGGCGGGATAGGTCCAGTTGGTCCCATCGGTGGTCACACCATAAGGAAGCGTCGCATTACCCGCCGACACCGAGGTCACACTGCCTGCGGTCAGCGTCACGCCGTTGGTCGCGACCAGCGGTACATTGCCGAACGCGGCCTGGGTGGCGGTGCTGGTCGGATCGCCGACGCCCAATGTGATGCTGCCGAAGGGCGCGCGGATCGTGCCGCCCTGGACGATGGTGGTCGCATCGACCAGCAGCGCCCCCCCCGCCGACAGCGGCGTGGAGGAGGCGCCGTTCGACGCGAAGATGATGGTCGTCGGGTTGGGCCCTGCGGCGACGAGCGCGAAGCTTTCGCCGCTTGCCGGATAGAGATCGGCGGCGCTGAGTGTCAGATTGCCGGAGGTCAGCAGCACGCCGGGCATGAGTGTCGCGCCGGTAGCAGGGACATTGGTGGTCGACAGGCGGGTGTCGCCGCTGCTGGTCAGGTTGGACTGGCCGAAATTGCCGAGCGCCACCTGGTTGGAGATGTCGAGGAAGCCCGCGTTGACCGATAGGGTGGCATCGCCGACCATCGCCGCGGTGCTGAGCTTGGACACGCCCTGATACCAGTTCGGGCCGGCGAGCGCGACATAGGGGGCGGTGATGGAAACGACCGCCCCGCCGGTGCTGGTGGTCCCGGCGGCAAGCGTCGGGATCGCGGGCGTGCCGGCGGGCAGCGCGAGAATCTCGGGCGCATTGATGATGACCGCCCGGCCCAGATCGAGGCTGACGTCGCCAGCGAAGGCGACCGTCGGATTGACGCCCGGGTTGGCCGAGGTTCCGCCCAGCACAAGGGTCGATATCCCCGAACCGTCAAGCCGGTCGGCGGAGAAGAGGATCGCGCCCGGTTGGGCGGGATTGATCGCATCGCCCGGCGCGAGACCGGCCGGGACCAGGCTGCCGCTCTGCTGGAGGATCAGACCGGTCGCGCCGACCGCGCCGCCCGTCTGTCCCTTGAAGGTCGAGGCGGCATTATTGGCGACGGTCTCGGGCAAAAGGGTGAGTGTACCGCCTTCGGCTTGCGACGCCCCGGCAGCACCCTTCAGCGTACCGTCGAAGTAGAGGCCGCCGCCGGCGCCCAGCGTGATGGCGCCGGCGTTGCTCCAGACCGCTTGGGGCGTATAGCGGGTGACTCCGCCCGCGCCGATGGACGGTGCGTCGAATGTCGCCGACGTCCCCGAGATGTTGATGACCGATCCAGCTTCGGCGACGACCGAGCCGGTCGCATCGGACAGTGTCACCACACCCCCGGCGAGCACCTTGCCGACGGTCGGCACGGTCAGGGCACCGTCAATATTGACCGGGCTGGCATAAGGGTCGGTTATCGCGACGCCGGAGACGTCGAGGAGCGCGTTGGAGCCGAGCCACACCGCCTTGTCTTGGGCGGTGAAATCAGGGCCGCTCAGCCCGGCGGCCTTGGCGTAGTTGCTATAGGTGTCGCCGGTCAGGGTGATGGCGCCGCCAGGTGCGCGGATCGCGCCGAGGACGGTGACGCCGTCGGACCCGCCCAAAGTGACGGACGCCCCCGCATCGGCATCGATGAGCGCGCCCGCGCCCAGCGTCACCTTGCCGGTGACGCCGGCATAGTGCGGGAGCAGGCCGCCGAAGTTCAGCCACGCGACATCGCCGCCAGCGGTCAAGGTCAGGCTGGTGGCCTGGCGATGGTAGGGATCGAGTGCGCCCAGGCTGGTGAGGCCCCCGGTCGCGAGGCTGACGCCTGTGGGCGCGCTTGCGAGCGCGGTCAGGTCGGGGATCAGGGTCTGCTGAGTGAGGCGCACCTGGGCGCCATCGGCGACTTTCGCGTCGTAAAGCGCGTTGATCTGATAGGCGCCAAAGCCTTGCGTGGCGAAGAAGTCGGACGACAGCACGACATCCCAGGCAGGCGCGCTGGAAACATCGCCGCCGATCTGGAAGCCCAGCGCCTGCAAGGTGAGCGTGCCGCCGCCGGAGAAGCCGGCGCTGCGGATCGTCCCGTCCATCACCAGCGTGCCCGTGGTCGGCTGCGACGGCGGGTTGACCGAGCCGAAGGCGTCGGTCGGATGGAAATTCCAGGTGCTGAGGGTGACGCTGCCGCCCAGGCCTTCCGGCACGCCGTTCTTCGTCAGAAGGCCGCCCGCCAGCAACACGCCGCCACTGGAGACGTCGATCAGGCTGCCCCGCTCGAGGTCTATGGTGGCGCCGAGGCCCGCCGACAGGCTGACGCTGCCACCGTTCACGAAGGCGTCGGCGCCGGGCGCGGTCAAGAGATCGCTATCATTGACCCAGAGGCCGGCGGTGCTGAGCACCCCGCTCGTTCCGACGGTGATCGAGCCTGGATTGTAATTCTGCGCTGGTCCGACCACGGAGGTGTCGACGCTGTCGGTCTCGAGGTTGATCGTGCCGGCGGGCGCGATCAGGCTGCCCAGCACGGTGATGTTGCCGCCATAGGGCGCCTTGTAGGTGATCGATCCGCCCGGCTGCACGCTCAGCGTCGCGCCCTGCGCCACCACCAGGTCCCGCCCGCGCCCGACCGGCGCCAAGGGATTGATTTTGACATTGGCGAAGCCGCCGGCGTTCAGCATGTCGGCGGGGATGGTCTCCCACAGAAAGACATTATTCGGATCGCTGGAGGCAAGCGTCCCTAGCGCGGTGGCGTTGAACGTCGTCGAGATGTCGAAGTTCGACGCATATTGAGAGAACGTCGGCGCGCTGTTCTGGATGATGATCGAGGTCGTCGTGCCGATCGTGGCGGCGCTGCCGCCATAGAATTGGCCGATGCCGGAACTGAGCAGCGCCGAACCGTCGCCGAAATCGAACGTGCCGCCGGTGGGGAGATAACTGCCGCCCGGCACCGTACCGGACGGTGCACTTCCCGCCGCGACCTGATTGATCCCGGCGACGGCGTGGGCGGACATGGTCCCGTCGAGCACGACGGCCTTTTCGCCATAGATGGTGAGCGTGCCGGCATTGCCGCCCGCCACGCTCGCAGGACGGTAGGTGGCGGCGGTCGCGAGCAGGGGATTATAATAGCTGTCGGTCACGCCCCAGCGGTTGTGATCGACGGCGGTGACACCGGCGATACCGATATAAATGTCGTTGGGATCGGCGTCGCCGATCGCCGTCATATTGCCAGCCAGATCAACCAGCCGCGTCGTCTGGACCGCGCCCGCCAGATAATGGACATAGCCACCGTCGAGATTGAGCATCGAACCCGAGGCAGTGAGCACCTCGTTGCCGGCAAGCGTGATGGAGCCGGCGTTGACCAGGAGTTGATCGATCTTGCGTGGAATGAGCTGGGCGTAGCCCGAGGCGTTGAGGATCGGGCTGCCGACCCAGGATTTGCCGTCGGCGGTCGTGCCGGCAAGCGTCGTGTCGATGACGATGTTCTGCAGGCCGAGCAACGCTATCTGGTCGGGGTCGTCGGCGATTTCGTTCTGGGTGATGATCTTGATCGTCGCCAAGGCGGCGCTCGCCGAGAGCTGCACGTCGGTCAAACCAGCAACGTCGATAGTGGCGCCGGTATCGACCAGGATGCGGCCCTCCACCGCGTTCAGCCCTTTCTCGAAATTGGGGGCCGGGCCAGCGGCGGTGGTGGTCATGGCGGCGACGGTCACCGCGGCGCCCGGCGCTTCCAGCAACGAGCCATTGTGGAACCAGACGGCACCCCCCGTGATGCCGATGCTGCCTGGCGTGAAAGTCGCGGCCGGCGAGGAAGTCGCGGTCTCGCCATCCTCCTCCGGCAGGCTGGCGGTCAGCGAACCGGCTCCGAAGGTAACCAGGCCGATCCGGTTGGGTGATCCGGTGCTGGGTCCCACCAGCGATTCGTCCACCGCGGAGATGACGATGCTGCCCGGATAGCTCACCCCCGTAGTGACCTCGACCACGCCGTTCTGGTCGACATTGGTGCCGAGCAGATTGATCGTGCCACGCGCGGCCTGGATGATGCCGGTATTGGTCAGCGTGGAGATCGGCGTCCCGTCGCTGTTATCGGGATTGATCACCTGTCCGGTGATCTTGGGCAGCAGAATCGATGAGCCGCTGGCGACATTGCGCCAGAAGCCGACACCGGCGCCGGCCGCCAGGATCGCCTGACCGCCGGGCGTGCTGATCTGGCCAGCGTTGTCGACGTTCGTCCCGGCGATAAGCACATAGCCGCCATTGCCCTGCGAACCGTTGGCATGCGTGCTGATCTGGGCACCCGATTGGATGACCACGTCGCCGGGGGCTTCGTAAGCGGTTGCCGCCGCCCCTGTGATCTGACCGCCAACACCCAGCACAAGATTATTAAAACCTGTTCCGCCCGTGGACTCAGGCGCGGCGATACCTGTGTTGAGGAAGGTTATGTTGGAACTGGCGATAGCCTGATCATAGGCGGCGGTTCCGGGGGTGAGGCCGGAGATATTCTCCCCGAGGAACGATAGCGAGGAGACCACCAGCGAGTGGGTGTTCACCTGCGAGGTGCCGCCGAAGAGGATACCGTTGCGATTGATGAGATAGACCGAGCCTTCGGCCTTGATCTGGCCGAGGATCTGGGAGGGTTTGCCTGAGGGGTCGACGATGCGGTTGAGGGCGACCCAGTTGTTGGCGCCGTTGGTCTGGGTCCCCCCGGTCTGGTCGAAATGGACAATGGTATCCTTCCCGACATTGAAGCTGTCCCAGGTCAGGATCGCCTTGCTCGCGGTCTGACCGATGGTGACGGTGGTGGTGCCATCGGCGTTTTTCGTTTCGGTCGCAGCGTTGGCGTTCTGCCACAGCGCGGGATCGCCGGAGAGGGCGGCAACGGGCGCAAGGCCGCCAGCGGTGAGACCGTTCGGGACATTGCTCGTGGAGGTCACCGCGCGCGCCTGAGCCTGGGCGGCGAGCTGGCCGCGCAGCACGGTGAGCGCGGCGTTGAAGTCGGTAACCGATTTCTGTGCCTGAGCGGCGGCTTGGGCAGGATCGACGCCGGGGATGACGACACGCGGCCCGTTCCCGCTCGAACCCGCTCCGCCACTCGCTCCAGGCGTCACCGGGATGGAGCCGGTACCGAGCGTTGCGCGCACGCCCGAGAGCGTCTGGCCGAGCGCCGGATGCGCCACGAGAAGGGTCAGGAGGCTGGCGCCCGAAAGGAGGGCGCGCTTGGCGCTGATCGACGGAACCTGGGACATGGCGAACGAAAACCCCCGTTGAATTCTGTTGGCGTGCGGGTCGAACCGGCTCATCGCGGTCGGGGACCCGGCATGACTGGACTGGTGAAGACCGGTGCCGGCGGCCGATAGGGCGTCGCCGATTTCCCGAAATTGCGCCCCACGCGCTGCGCGGTGGCGCTGAAACTGAACGTGCCGACCTTGCTCGGCACGTTGGCCCGGGAGGTGGTGTCACCGGCCGCGGACGGCGCGACCTGGCCGCTTTTGGCGGCGGTCTGCAATTCCCGGTTGAGGCAGGACAGATCCGGCCCACCGCCAGGCTTCGGCGGGGACACGACCCGCGCCTTCTCGTCAGGTACGGGGCAGTTCGACTGTGGCCGGCTGCCGGTGACGACGATATCGGTTCCGGGCGCCACCGCTGGTAAATCCTGCGCGGCAACCGACGTGGCACCGAACATGAGCGCAAACGGCAAGGCGTGGCGGAGCGGGACGATCGCAAGGGACCGCGACCATTCCGCCCCGCTAATCAGCGGACAGCGCACGGTAACATGCCACAGAGAAGGGAGTGAACTGGACATGGTCCGCACCGCCCCGCCGATCAGAAGTGCACGTTGAGATCGGCCTGCACCAGGTCGATCTTGAGGGGCGGCCCGAACACTTCCTGGCCACTCATCCAGCGCAGGCCAAACGACGTGTTGCGGAACACTCCATATTCACCGCCGATCGTCCAGCCGCGGGCGTTTGTGCCGCCCTGATGGAAATCCTGGTCGGTGAACGCGTCGAGCAGCGCGTCTGGCTGGATGTAGCGATAGGAGCCGGTGATCTGCCAGTCGCCGAACTTCACGATTCTGGACGAACCCAATGTCGCACGGACCATCCAGGCGTCGCCGCCCGACTTGAAGCAACCGACCGCGATACCGCCCGCCGGGCAGCTTTCGACATTGTTGATGATCTGCGAGGCTTTTTGCGTCGCATTGTAGCCACGCGCGAGGATCTCGCTCGCATTATAGGCGAGGTTCCTCGAATAGTGGCCGGTAAGGTCGAGCCTGAGATCGTCGCTCAAATCATAGGTCAGCGCGCCCGAGGCATCAAGCACGCGGAACCTCGACGCCAGTCCGAAATATTGCGGGATCGCCTGGTTGGTCGGATCGGTCGTGGTCAGGTCGCGGATTGCGAACAGGGTATTGCCCGCCTGCTGGTAGCCGGGTCTCGAACTGTCGGTAAGGCAGTAGGCTGAGGTGTTGTAACAGGCCGGCGACAGCCGCCCGGCAACATTGCTGTAGACATAATAGGCACCGTCAAGCTCGGCCGTGAGCTTGCTCGTCGCCTGCCAGGAGAGCCCCGCCTGTCCGGCGAACAGCCATTTGGTGGCGGTACCGTTGCCGGTTTTGGCGACGCTGGTCTGGGGATCGTCGTCGGGGGCGTAATCGAGCGGGAAGGCGCCGCCGGCGATGAAGCCGCTCAAGCCCCCCCCAAACCGACGGCTGTAGCTCAAGGCCGCCCCATCGAGGTTGACGTCCTTGTCCCAGACCAGTTCGGTCAGGTGGAACGGGTTGGCCATGCGGCCGAGAAACAGATGGGCGTCCTCGCCCTTGAAGGGATGGATGTCGACATAGGCGCGGTCGAGCCAGATACCCTTGTCGGTAAAATAGCCGCCGAGGTTCTGGTTGGTCGAATCCGGGTTGTTCTGCATGCCGGTCGCCAGCCGCCCGTAGAAGGTGATTTGCGGCGCGATGGTCGCCTCGATGCCCAGCCGCGCGCGGATGCGCAGATAGTTGCGGTTCGCGGTCGTATTGCGAATTGGGGGCTGGTTGGCCGGATCGTTGAAATCGGCCGGCTTGCCGGAGTTGATCGTGCCGATATTGAGGAAATCGGTGGCGTTGCCCTTGTCGAAGAGATGCGCCTCGTCACGGAAGCGGAAGTCACCTGATATCTTGATGCCGCGGACCCAGTCGGGCATCGCGTCGGGGGCGACCAGGCCCTGGGTTTTGGCATCGGCGAGGACTTCGTTCCTGACCTCTTCCCTGATCTGATCGCGGACGAACTGCGGCACGTAGCGCACACTGGTCCCCGGTTGCGCGGAGGCGGGCGAGGCCGCCGCGACAGCGGTTTGGGCGCTGGTCTGGGCGGTTTGCGCGGCCTGCATGGCGGCCTTCACCTGATCGGCCTGGGTTTGCGCCTGGGCGATCATCGTATCGGCTTCGGCGCGGCCGAGAATGCCCTTCTTCACCAGCGCATTGACGAGGTTGATGGTCGGATTGTCCGACGGCGCCGCGGCGTCCTGGGCAAGCGCGGGCGTCGCGGTCAGCGCAGTTGCACCGAGCAGGGCGGCAACCAGCGCCCTGGAAACGATCGGGTTGCTCGAGACGAACCGCTTGATGCGATGGAAAGGAAGCGAAGACATGGAACGAAATTCCCCTTTGGCGCGGGCGCCGTGATGTGATGGTGACGGGAGCGGCACCGGGCCGCGACGGGCAGGACCGGTCATCCGTTCCTCCGGAACTCGAGGCTGAGTTGGACGGGCATGGCGAGGCTTGGATCGGGTGCGCGGACGGTGCGGCCGGTCAGCGCATCGCGGATCGCATCGGCCTGATCGGTATCGCCGACCTCGACACGGGTGATGCGCCCGCTCTTGTCGATCCACAGCCTGGCCTTGGTCTTGAGCACCGCGATGCGCAGCGATGGTTCACCCGACACCGCGCGGCGGATTTCGCCTTCGAGATAGTTTGCGTAAGCGGCGCGATTGAACCCGCCGATGCCGGTGCCGATGCGTCCGCCGCCGGTCATGCCGCCGCCGGGTCCCGAACCGATGTTGAACGCGTCGCCACCGGCCTGGGCAGGTCCGTCGATCGATACCGCCTGGCCTGGACTGGGTGTCTGGGGCTGCGGGCTCGGTTGCTGCGGCGTTGGCTGCGGCTGGTTGTTGGGCGGTGGCGGCACCTCTTCGGGCTTCTCGATCGGCTTGGGCTGATTGGGCGGTGGTGGTGGCGGTGGCGGGGACACGACCGGGATCAGCACGCTGTCCTCGGCCGCCTTGCGCGTCACCGTCGCCTGCTGGGTCGAGGCCCACCAGATGCCGGCGATGAGCGCGACGACGGCGGCGGTGCCCAGCAAGCGGGGACCCAAAGGCCGCCGCGCGCTATAGGTGGGCGGAAGGCTGGCGGCGGCCATCGCGCTACTTCCCCGCCTTGCCGGTCACGAGACCGAACTTGGTGATGTCGAGGCGGCGCAGGAGGTCGAGTACCGCGACCACCTTGGCGTATTGAACCTGACCGTCGCCCTTGACCACGACCGGAAAATCGGGGGTCTGCGCCTGCTGGTTGCGCAGCCGGTCTTCCAGCTCGCTCATCGAGACCGGGAAGGCCTCGTAATAGACCTGGCCGGCATCATCGATGGTGATCGCCTTGGTGTTCGATTGCAGCGACTGCGCCGACGAGGCCTTGGGCAGGTTGACCTTGATACCCTGGACGCTCGCTGTGGTCATGATGATGAAGATGACCAGCAGCACGAAGGCGAGGTCCAACATCGGTGTGATGTTGATATCGTCATAGGGCTTGGCTTGGGTGTTGATCTTCATGGACTATCTCCCCTTGCGGTCCGGACTACTCGGCCGCCCGGAGCTGCTTGCGCAGCGCCCGGCGGTGGAGGTCGGCGAAGCGGGTGATCAGCCGGTCGACGAAGACCTGCATGCCCGCGGAGACTTCGGCATTGCGGCTGGCGATGTAGTTGTAGCCGAACAACGCCGGGATCGCGACGAGCAGGCCGACCACGGTGGCGAGGAGCGCCGCCGAGACGCCCGGCGCAATCGCGTTGACGTTGACGTCGCCGGCAAGGGCAATAGCCGCAAAGGTGATCATCACGCCGAGCACGGTGCCGAGCAGGCCGATGAACGGCCCGCCGGAGATCGCGATGGTCAGCAGCACCATCCAGCGATTGAGCTTCTGCGTCTCCTCGATCTGCTGCGCATCGAGGCTGGAACGAATCGCCTCCACCGTCTCCTCGGCGATATGGTCACCATCGGCCTCGCTAACCGCCTGCCGGAACTCCGTAACAGCCGCCTGATAGATCCGCGCCTGCGGGCTATCGCCGAGCAGCGCGCGCTCCTTGGCACCAAGGCTGTCGAGCCACGTGCCGTCGAGCACCTCGCCGCGACGATGCGCGAACATCGCCTGGAACGCCTTGTCGGCGCGCGATGCGCGGCCGACATAGCTGCCCTTGGCGATCATCACGATCCACGAGAGGATCGACATGAAAGCGAGCACGCCGATGACGAACCAGGCGTCAGGGGTGACGCTTTTGAAGATCACGCCAAAGTAACCGAACCCTTCACCCGAAGGCTGCTCGTCAGGCCCGAAGGCGACCAGCGTAGCGCCGCGTCCCTGGCTGGCGGCATCTGCCTTGGCCCAGGCGGCATCGCGGGTCGTCGCCGACAGCCGCAGCTCGTCGATCAGGCCGTGAAAGCCCGCGCCGATCGTGGCGGCGCCCGACATGGCGTTCAGAGGCACGGCCAGCTTTGTACCGGCGGGCGCTCCGTTGACGTAGAGTTGCGCGCCCGACGCATCCGCCGCGACCATGACCGGCGACCAGTCGCTGATCGCCGCGGCGCCCGCCGAGCGCTTGCCACCGAGTTCGACATACGGCACGCCCTGCGCGAGGCCGATCACAAGGCCCTCCGGCGTCTTGTAGAGGACCGCGTCTCCGGTGGCGTCGGGCTTGACCCAGGCCTCGAACGCGAAGCCCTTTGTCCGGTCGATCGCGCTGGCGGGCGATGCGGCGATCGTCACCGGCGCACCGCTGAGCTTCAGTGCCTGCCCGACCGCACCGGCCGCGAACGCGCCCTGGCCGGCAAGCGGCGTTGCACTGGCGGTGGCGTCGGTGAGATTGCCGCCGAAGTGGAACACCGCGCGATAGCCGGCGTCGAACGTCTTGGCCGCGGAGCCGGCGGCGGTCGCGTTCTTGTTGCCGTAATAGAGGAACAGCCTGGCCTGGCCGCTCGCCGGAAGATCGGGGAGATCGACCCAGATCATGGCGAGGCCGATCTTCGGGTCAAAGCTCTCGACATGGAAGTTCAGCGGTGTCTTGTCGTCCGAGGCCAGGAACCTCAGGTCCGCGCCGTCGGGCCTGGCATCCTCGAAGCGGAAGTTGGAGCTGTCGAGCCGCACCAGCAAAGGAAAGCGCTTTTCCGCGCCCGTGATCTGTACAGCACCCGCATCGACGGTGACCGCCTTGCGATAGGACCAGTCCTTGTCGAACCAGGCATAGGCCGGCGAGGTCATGGCAACGCTCGCCATCGCAGCCAGCGCGGCACCCAGAAATGTCTTCTTCATCGTCATTGCTTGAACACCCCAAAAATAATGTGATGCGGGGCCGCGCCCCGGCGCGGCATTAGAAGTCTGCGGACACCCGGAAATGGACACGCACGTCGCCCGCCTTAGTCACGCCGTTGTCCTTGAGCGGCACGCCGACATCGAGATCGCCCGATAGCGTTTTGAGAAGCTTCAGGCGCAAGCCGCCGCCGATGCTAACGAGACCGAAACTGCCGGCCTGATCGGGCAAGGGATCGATCACCCAGACCCGGCCTGTGTCGACGAACCCGACCAGCCGCAGCGTGTCGATCAGGTCGCCACCGAACTGGCCCAGCGACGGCGAACGCAGTTCGATGCTGCTCAGCAGGCCATTGTCCCCGATCGCCTCCGACTGGAGATAGCCGCGCACGGTTCCCACGCCGCCCAGCGCTATCTCCTCGTTGGAGATCAGCGGCTGGTTGGCGAGCTGGCCTTCGATGTTGGTGTAGAGCTGGAAGTCGTGCGGCAGGGTGTAGAGATAATCGACATTACCGTGGAGATAGGCAAAGCCGCCGCCCGCCCGGTAGCGCTTGTTGTCGAACGCGCTCTCATCCGAGCCGAGCGCCCGCAGCCCGAAGGTGCCGCCGAGGCCGAAGCCGAGCGTGCCGCGCCCCTTCACCCACGATCCCGAATAGCTTAGGCTGATCGGTACATAATGGATCGGCGCCTTGCTCACGCCCGCCGCACCGCCCGTCCCTACGAAGCGCGTATCTTCCTTGAAGTCCTTATAGGCGACCGACAGGCTGACCCGGTGATAGAAACCGGGACTGCCATTCAAGGTCCGGGTTAGCGCAGCGGTGACCGACCAGCCGTTGCCCAGCACATTGGTATTTCCGACAGTCGCGACATCGCTGTTCGAGCGCAGGCCCGTGATATCGAGCCGGAGTTTGTCTCCGAGCGGCGCGCCGTAACTGCCGACGAACACCTCGGCGTCGCTGCGGCGTTGCGGCGCCACCGAATAGAAGCCCGATATCGAGTGGCCGAGTCCCCACAGGTCATCGTAACGCAGGTTCGCCTGCAAACGCAGCGGTGTGGTGTCGCGGCTGTAACGGTTACTGAGCTCGATCCCGCCGTGCAGCGGCAGCTTGTCCTCGACCTTGAGGTCCACATCGACCGTACCGGGCACCGTCCCGGCCTTGAGCGCCGGCGTTACCTGACGATCGGCCGCACGGCTGTTGAGCGCGGTGAGCTCGTTCGAAAAGGCATTGAGATCGGGCACCCTGCCCGCCGCCACGGACGGCAGCGCCGACAGCACCTGCTTCTGCGACACGTGCTTCTCGCCCGACACCGCGATCTGGCCGATCTTCGCCTCGCTCACCACGAGACGTACCCGGCCGCCTACCACGTTCTGTTGGGGGATTTCGACGAACACCGTCTTAAGGCCCCTGGCCTCATAAACCTTCTGCAACGCGCCCCGGGCCTTCTCGACATCCTCCAGCGTCTTGTCCGGCCCCAGAAACGGATACACCGCCTCCTCAATCTCCGGGTCCGACAGGACCGTGTTGCCCTCCACATAATATTCATTGATGTCGACGTGACGCGCCGCTGCGCCAGAAGCAGTCGCCGGCGGTGTGCCAGCCTGTGCATCGACGCCTGCAGCGCCGCTATCCTGGGCGTGCGCGGATGTGGCGGCGAGACCGATCGCCGTTCCGGCCAGGAGGATACACTGCCGAACAACGCGCGCATCCCATGAAGAAAAACCCATTACGAAACGCCCCCAGAATAATGGACAACAGAAGACAAATCG
This sequence comes from Sphingomonas sp. QA11, assembly GCF_028473665.1. Classification (GTDB taxonomy): domain Bacteria; phylum Pseudomonadota; class Alphaproteobacteria; order Sphingomonadales; family Sphingomonadaceae; genus Sphingomonas; species Sphingomonas phytovorans. The sequence continues at coordinate 4,004,504 of NZ_CP098774.1, forward strand.
GACATAATCAGTGTCCGATTAGTTCATCTTCCGATTTAAGTAGATCGATGTGAGTCCCGCACTCGCGGAGTCCACTATCGAGTCTATGTTACACTATTGTTTAAGCGGGAGAGTTTCTTTTTCCTTTTATATTAAATTGAAAAAATCTTTAATATTGGAAGTTTAAGTCTTTATCGTATTTCGTCTGTTCAAGTGTATCGTTAGGCAATCACCACACCGCGACGCTTTCGCCGAAACGCTTGCGATAGGACCGACTGAACATGGCGCCCGTCGAAAAGCCGAGCGCAGCTGCAATTCCGGCCAGCGTCCGCGTTTTCCGATTGGTCGAAAGCCACGCGCGTACCTGGCTCAACCTGAACTGATGAATGAAACCGGCAGCGCTCAGCCCAAGCTCGGCGTCCAGCGCGCGACGAATGGCCCGCTCGCCGACACCGGTCGCCCAGACAAGCGCCTCAATGTCGAGTGGGCGCGACAATTGCTCGGTGACAACGCTGCGAACCAGCGCCACGATGGTGGCATCAGACAACGGAACGTGCTGGCCCGGCCCATGACTCGCTCCCTGCGCCGATATCGGCCATCGCCGCGCGCGCACCTCAAACAACGCCCCATCGGCCCGAACCGAACGGCTTCGAGCAACACGGGTGATCGGATCATGCGCGAGGTGCGTCGCCACGTGGAATAGTCCTCCTACCCCTTCAACGATATGGCGCGCGCTGATGTGCAATTTTTTTTGAATTTGGCAAGCGAGCGGAACGCCCGCACGTGCCGGTCGCGGTATTTTCTTTTTGAATTAAAATACTTACCGGCGTTTCGGGGACCGACCTTCCTCAGCTCAGCAGCACGACACCACCGGGCAGATGCGTCACCGAGGCATCCGACACCTCCCGGATCTGGGAGAGGGCATTGTCCATCTGCCGGATGCGGAACACGGCGTTCACCGGGATGTGGCGGAGAGCGGTGTTAACGAGGATGATCCTGCCTGGCCGATACCGATTGATCTCTTCGACGACATCACCAAGCGGCTGATTGGTGAAGATCAATTCACCCCGACGCCAGGCATCGGCACGTCGCACATCCACCGGCACAACCGCCGGATCGGCATCGCTTCCAATCGCGACCTGTCGCCCCTTGTAAAGGGCATAGCGACGGTTCCGATCGTCCTCGACCGCCACCTCTCCATCGAAGCAAGTGACACAAGCGCCGCCTTCCCGGGTGCGCACCCCAAACTGCCCGGTCCGCGATCGCGCCCGACCGACATGGGTAAGGATCACAGCCGGCCGGCTGGCATGATCGACGGTAACCGCAACCTCACCCTCGATGAGGCTGACTCCATAGGCTTGATCGCTCGTGTGCAAGGCGATGCTGGTACGGGTATTTAGCTCGACCGAGAGGCCGGGCGCCAGCGCAATCGTGCGCTGCTCACCCGCGCCGGTGCGATAATCCGCGCGCAGTTCGGCAAAAGAAGGCCACAGGCCCAGCGGCGGACGCACGATGAGCACAGCGGCGGCGGATGCCGCCACGGCGCCACCCAGAACGGTGCGGCGGCTGAACGCGGCGGTGGGCTTTCGCGAAGGATAGTTGATCAGCCAGCGCGTGCGTGGATCGTCATGCAGCGCCTTGGCTGAGTGCTGCAACCGACGACGCTGACGGACGGCATCACCCAGGGCCTGAGCATGATCGGGACTGAGCGCGCGCCAGTGCATCATGGCGGCAGCATCCTCGCTGTTCGCCTCGCCAGACGCGATCAAGCCGATCCACTCGCGTGCTTCGCGCGCGAGTTGCTCCGGGTTTTCATGGTTGTCCCGATCGCTCATCGGCCCGGTGATCCGGCCTTGGGTGTGGCGCGCGTAAAGCTCAAACCTTCTGTCTCCTCATATCTACAACGATGCTCAACGTTATTTTACGAAATCAAAAATCTTCGCGCCCGCCAGTCGTTCGGTGATTTCTTCCAGCGCCTGTTTCAATTCGAGTTGCACCATACGCAACGAGAGGTTGTGGCGCGCCGCTATCTCGCGATGAAGTACGCCTTCAATCCACGCGGCGATGAAGACTTCACGGCGGCGGCGCGGCATCTCTGCCAGCACCCGCTCCAACAACCCCAGGTTCAACTGCCAAGCCACAACTTCCTCGGGGCCGGGTTGCTCGTCGGCGATGGCGTCGAAGAGTGCTTCCGCGTCGGTCTTGTCCAGCCGACGCTGTTCGGTGCGCGATCGGGTACGGGCAAAGTTCAGTGCTATCTGATAGAGATAACCACGCGGGCTTTCGAGTTCGTCGGAGATTTGCCCGCCTCGCGCCAAGCGCACGAACGTATCCTGAAGCGCATCACTTGCCAGTTCCTCCGATTGGACCTGCCGGGAAAGCTGCTTTCGGAACGCGTCATATTCCTCGACGAGCAGCCGCTTGAGTGCGCTCCAGGTGGATTCCGACATGCGCCCGTCAACCCAGCGGCGCGATGCCGAACACAATCGGCAAGGTGACCGAGAGGCTGTCTGGCAGGCTGCCGGGAATGGGCGGCATCGGCTGCGCGCGCCATATCGTGGCGATGGCCTCGCTGTCCAAGACTGACACGCCAGACCCGGTAACGAGGGTGACAGCGATCACCGAGCCATCACGTTTTACAGCGAACCGCACCATCGCTGAGCCCGATCGATCACCGCCGTCGAAAGCCGATTTGCGCCGAAAAAGCGCGATATGATCGAGGAGCCGTCGACGATAGTCATTCCCTGCGGCGACGTCGAGCGCGGTCGAACGATTAGGTTGTGTGGCGGTCGAAGCGCCGGCCTGCAGAACGTCAAGATCCGCGGACGGTTGGGTGGTTGCCGATGGCGGAGCTGGCATCGCGGCAGCCCGAAGCGGCATGGTCATTGGACCAGACTTTGCAGGAACTGGTTCGGGCGAAATGGGAGCGGCTAGTGGGGTATGTGCCTCGACGGCAGGCAAAAGGGCGATATCGGTAGCGATCGCCGGGTCAGGCGTGCGGGACCTAGCCACATCTTCCCGCGACGCAAAGAAAAGAAAAACGCCGAGCACGGCGGCATGGATCGCGACCGATGCAAGAACAGCGGTCACAAGGGAACGATCGCTACCTTGGCGTGGGCGCCCCGGCGCGTTTCGATCACGTTTTAAAGGTCGCGCTCCGGGTCGATCCAGGAATTGTCCCGATCACTATCAAAGGGTGGCAGGGGAGAAGATGTGTGACAGCCCTACGATCGGATTGTGCCAAATCGATGACGCGATCAAATGCCGACAATGGTGACCCGAACCGGCTGCGGCATTCCCTTCGGTGGCGCGCTCCTGAGCCGGATCCCTCGCAACACGCGTTCGACTGCGGCATCGAGCCCCCTGTCACCGGTCCGGCGTTTCAGGTGCGGGTTTTCTACGTGGCCGCTGCCGTCGATCCGAAACTCGGCCTGGATGTTGAGAATGCGGTAGGAGGTCTCGCTGTCACGCGCGAGCGCGCGCTTTATCTCAAGGCGAACCGCTTGCCCGTAGTCGGTGAAGTCGGGGCGTCGCTCGGCGCCAGCCGGCAGTTCGATGTAGAGCGTGTCGAGCGTCAGCGATCCTTGCGCTCCCCCAAGATCGGCACCGGGGTTCATGTTGACGGCGGCGTGATCGTTCCGAGCCACTAATGTGACGTCCGTCGGGCTCGTGTAGCGGATCGTGAAATCCGTTCCTTCGAGAAGTGCGCGCAACGCCGTGTCAGGCGTGAACAGACCGATGACGGAAGTGGACCGGCGATGCGCCGCGAGACGGGCGTTGTAGATGACCTGATTGCCGACGACATTGCTGTACGCGACAAGCGCCGTATCCAGCGGCTGAGCGGGGATATTGAACAGTATCACCTTGGACTCTCCGCGCGCGTTCGTTTGAACAGGCGGTGTTTGCGCCGCATCGATTTCAGCGGACGACAGCCAAAAGCCAGAGAGCAGCAGGAGAAGAAATATTCGTTTAACGCCCATGCGACGAGGCTAGCTTCGCCGACCCGATGCTCACCAGCAGCGGCAATGCCAGAATAGCCGTTGGACGACGCGCAACCGCGCGTGATACGTCTGCAAGGTTGTTCATGGGTATCCGAATCGATCAAGTGGCAGTTAGCCGATACAGATTAGCTCAGGGCAACGCGATATCGGATCAGGGCTAAGACGGAAGCCGCGACGGCCAGCAAGCCATCGAAAAGTGCATTCAGCCATGCCTTTCGACATACCTTGGCGCTCCGCCGAAAGCGCATTCCTGATCTCCAGCACGGCGGCTTTGGTGCCTTCCCAAACTGTCTGGGCACTGGCCTATCTAGGTGTTTGGTCCCACGGTTTGCTGGTGCGATCCTTTCGTTGGAATGGAAGGAAGCCGTATGGGGCAGGTTTGTCACGGGAGCGCCACGACCACGCACGCCGTCCGAGCAGCAATACAGCGATCGCAAGCTTTGCTCGCGACGCTGAGCCGAGAACTGGGGATCAACCCCAAAACGGTGGCGAAGTGGCGCAAGCGGACGATGGTCGAGGATTTGAAAACCGGGCCGAAGGCCCCTCATTCCAAGACCTTGACCCAAGCCGAGGAAGCAATGGTGGTCGCGTTCCGACGCCACACGCTGCTGCCGCTGGACGACTGCCTTGATGCGTTGCAGCCTTCGATCCCGCACCTGACCCGGTCAGCGTTGCATCGCTGTCTCCGGCGGCATGGCATCTCCCGTCTGCCGGATGTCGGGGGCGACAAACCCAGGCGACAGCGCTTCAAGCGTTATCCCATCGGCTTCTTCCATATGGATATCGCCGAGGTTCAAACCGCCGAAGGCAAACTCTATCTGTTTGTCGCCATTGACCGCACGAGCAAGTTTGCGGTCACCCAACTGGTCGACAAGGCTGATCGGCGGACGGCATGGGAATTTTTGGAACACCTGCTGAAAGCCGTGCCCTACCGCATCCACACGATCCTGACCGATACCGACCGTGACGGATTGATCCGGGGGATCAATCCGAAGGGAGGCATCCAGTTCGCCGACCAGCCCCGCAACCGCAACACCGCCTGGTCGCGCCAGATGCGCTTCGACATGATCTGTGAGGCGAACAACATCGAGCACCGCCTCACCAGGCCGAACCATCCCTGGACCAACGGCTAGGTCGAACGGATGAACCGCACCATCAAGGACGCGACCGTCAAACGCTTCCATTACGACAGCCATGAACAGTTGCGGACACACCTCGCCGACTTCATGCCCGCCTATAACTTCGCCCGCAGACTCAAGGCCCTCAGCGGCCTCACACCCTAAGAATACATCGCGAAGGTCTGGACTTCAGACCCAGACCGATTCATCTGCAACCCGATCCACCAGATGCCGGGACTGAACGCCTAAGTCCCACGAACTGGCGGTAACAGTCGACCAACTCCGATCATCCGTTCCGCAAGCTAAGGATGGCGGCTTTGGCCGAAACGTGACGCTCAAGCACCCCCGATGCCGCTGACTGGCTTCGCGTCGCCGATTCCATGATCCAGTGCTGCCGCTCAGCGATATTCGGGCAACGAAAAGTCTTCAACAGCACCGCTCTGCCGCTTTGCAATGTGTCGCCGCGCGAGAGTCTGGACGAGCCTGCTCGCGAGCGCGCGCTGGACAAGGTGCGCGATCGCGATGCCGACGCGCGACCTCGGGTGCACCATCCGCACGAAGCCGGGGGTCAACTGGGCCTGGACGGCTTCGGCATAGGGGCGTACGATCTGTTCATATGCTCCAAATGCTCGGGAATGATCAGCGCAGCGTTTGATCTCGCCGGCAAGGACATAGGCACCAACCAGCGCCAGCGCCGTGCCGGCGCCCGTGAACGGCGTCGGGCAATAGGCTGCATCGCCAAGCAGAACAAAGCGGCTTTTCGACCACGCCGATGCGCGCACCTGGCTCATCGGCCCGAAATAGAAGTCGCGCACCCCGTCCAGTTCGGCGCGGACGCGATCGGCAATGCTGCCGCGGCCGCGCATGGCCGCGACCAATAAAGCCTTTCTGGCCGCGGTATCGCTGCCATCAAACGCGCGCTCCTCACATGGGAAGGTTAGCAGGACGGTGGTTTCATGCTGGTTTCCTGGTCTCAGCGTGAGAAATGTCCCGTCGCGGCCATTCACCGACCAGGCCCAGCCATCATCCTCGGCGCGACGAGGTATTTTAAAGAAGGCCATATAGGTGCCCAAATACCGAAACCGGGTCTCTTCGGCCAGCATCAGCTTGCGCGTTGCCGAACTGACCCCCTCAGCGCAGATCACCAGAGCGAAAGTCTCGGCACGTCCATCATCGAAATACACGGTCATCCCGTCATCTGCTTCTTCGAGGCGGGTAACGGTTGTTCCGAATCGATATTCGCACCGGTTTCGCGCGGCGTCGAACAGAACTTGAGCGAAGTCTCCGCGCAGAATCTCGAAATCGCTGGTCAGCGTGCCGGCAGCGCCCTTGGGTAGGACCGCGATCACCCTTCCGCGTGCATCGAGATATTTCTGGCCCAGCTCGTGCGTATTTTTCGCCTCGACCTTCTCGACCAAGCCCATCTTTTCGATCACGTGCTGGCCGGCACCTTTGATGTCGACGTTCTGGCCGCCATCGCGAAATGCCGTGGCGCGCTCGGCGATTACAACGGAATAACCATATTCGTTTAGCCAGTAGGCGCAGGTCGTGCCGGCAATGCCGCCGCCACAGATCAGGATCTTTCGTGCAGTTTCCACGAACATACCTCTTGTCTGGTCCGCCGGTTCGATAGACCTCGACGGTTCATCGACGGCGGGGTACGGGCGGATGATGCTGGCGTCATTGGGTAGTTCGGCCAGAATTATATCAAAAACCGTCACGCTGCTGGACACGCTAAAATGCCGTTGCTGACCGAAGGCTCTGATAAGAACGAGTGGGTCGAGCCGGACGAGGTGCCCCGCCCGTTCGTCGCTTACGGAATGGAGATGATCAAGATCGGTGTGATCGAGCTGGCCGCGCACCGGCACATCAAGGGCCAGATCATGTTCGTGCAGCGGGGCGCACTGAGCTGCGAAGTTGAAGGCGGGCTATGGATCGTGCCGCCGCGCAGCGCCATCTGGATACCGGGCGGCGCGCTGCACGCGATAAGAGTGACGGGCGTTCTCGCCGGCTACGATGCCTTCATGGACCCGGCGGTGACGACACAGCTTCCACAGACATGCTGCGCGATTTCGGTGACGCCGCTGCTTCGCGAACTGCTGGCCCGTGCAGCAAGCTTACCGTTACTGTACGACGAAAACCCTTCGAATGCGCGCCTTTGGGGGTTGGTGCTGGACGAACTGGCGGTGGCGCCTATCGAACATCTTCACTTGCCGATGCCGGTCGATCCGCGGCTCCGCCGGATCGTCGACCAGATCATAGCCTCGCCGGCGGATCATAGGACCATCCACCTCTGGGCGGCACGATCGGGCTTGAGTGAGCGTACCCTTGGTCGATTGATTAGTCGCGAAACGGGCTTGAGCTTCGGCCGCTGGCAACGACAGCTTGGGGTCATGCTGGCGGTCAAGTGGTTGGCTGGCGGCGCCTCAATCCAGAACGTCGCCGCCGATCTTGGCTATGAGAGCGTGCCGAGCTTCATGAATATGTTCAAAAAGACGCTGGGCACTTCTCCTGGACGTTACATGTCGGAGCGACATCCGAGGCCGAGTTGAGCCGGCAGCTCTGCGCGTGATCGGAAAACGGTGGTCTTGACAGCTTCCGTCAGCAGTCGACCAGAGCCGGTCGTTCAGTCCCTCTCTTGTGAACGTCCGGTACTGACGGAAGCCGCCGTCCACGTGAGTAGAAGCGGACGATGGGCAACCGTCGATCGGGCGTTGCATGTCAAACCTGCCGAAGCGAAAGCAGTGCTCAGTCGAGCGACGTCAGATACCGGGCCGCCTGCGCACGGGTTTTGGCCTGATCGGTCGCCGGTTGGCGGTCCCAGGTGCGATAGGGCATGGTGAGGCGCCGGTTGTTGCCGAGCTTCTCACGGTGCCGGGCGAGGAAATCCCAATAGAGCGCGTTGAAGGGGCAAGCATCCTCGCCGATCCGCTTGCCGACGTCGTAGCAGCAATGGCCGCAATAGTCCGACATGCGGTTGATATAGGCTCCCGACGAGACATAGGGTTTGGATCCGAGCAGGCCACCATCGCCGAATTGGCTCATGCCGAGCGTATTGGGCAGTTCGACCCATTCGTAAGCGTCGAGATAGATTTCAAGATACCAGTGGTGGACCTGTTTAGGGTCGGCACCAATCAGCAGCGCGAAATTGCCGATCACCATCAGCCGCTGGATGTGATGCGCATGTGCGGTGGCGAGTGTCTGCCCGATCGTCTCGGCCAGGCAATGCATGTCGGTGTCGCCAGTCCAGAACCAGTCGGGCAAGGCACGGCTGTGACCGAGGAAGTTGCGGTCGACATAGTCCGGCCCTTCGCGCCAATAGATGCCGCGCACATATTCGCGCCAGCCGATGATCTGGCGGATATAGCCCTCGACCGAATTGATTGGCGCGCGGCCTGTACGATATTCTAACTCCGCACGGCGGCACAGGTCGAGTGGATCGAGCAGGCCGGAGTTGATGTATGGCGACAGGATCGAGTGCCACAAAAAGCGCTCTCCGGTCACCATCGCATCTTCGTAATCGCCAAATTGCGACAGAGCATTGGCGAAGAAACTGGTGGCTTGGCGCTCGGCATCCCGCGCCGTCACCGCATAGTCAAACCCATGTAGGCTGCCGGGATTATCGGCGAACCGCCGCTCAACCAGTGCGATCACGTCGAGCGTGATCGCATCGGGCGGAAAAGAGAGTGGGCGCGGCATCAACAAATCGGCCTGCGCACGCTTGCGATTGTCCTTGTCGAAATTCCATCGATCGCCGGCGGGCTTTTCGCCATCCATCAACAGGCCGGTCCTCCGCCGCATTTCGCGGTAGAAGAACTCCATCGTCAGCTCGGCGCGGCTGTCAGCCCAAGTGGCAAACTCACGGTGGGTGCACAGGAACCTTATATCCGCGCGGATCTCGACTGGCAGGCCGAAAATCGTCTGCCAAGCGTCGAGCATCGCGGCGACCCGCCACTCACCACTTTCGGTGACAACGATCTGGCTGACCTCGTGACGCGCCATGGCGCGCGCGATCTCGCCGGTGAAGCTCCCGCTATTTTCGGAATCTTCAAACTCTATGTAATCGACCTTCCAGCCCGCCGCACGCAACGCCTCGGCATGGTGACGCATGGCCGAGAGAATATAGACCAGCTTCGCTTTGTGATGCCGGACATAGGTCGCCTCGTCCGCCACCTCCATCATCAGGATGATGCAGTCAGTCGGGTCCATGCCGGTGAGCGATGAGAGATCGAGCGATAGCTGGTCGCCTAGCACGGGGATGAGGGTGGTCATTGGCCCAGCATAACGGTCCACGGCAAAGGTGTCGCTGCGCTGGTGCAGGGCGCGCGATCCAGCGTTGCGAACGGCACCGGCGGGCCACTGGAACGTTGGCGCAAGGGCATGGCTCACGAGAAACTCACCCTCCCGGCGAAGATCTGCGCTGCATGCCAGCGGCCGTTCGCCTGGCGTAAGAAATGGGAGCGCGACTGGGATAGTGCAAAGTTCTGCTCAGACCGCTGCCGCGCGACCGGCAGCAAAGGCGCGTGCTGACGCCTCCGCGTCGCCGGACGCGCCTAAATTTGCAATCGACCGAAACCGCGATGGCGTTCGAACATTTTAGCAGGGCCAACCAGCAGGAGTGCTCCCCATGTCGAACGACCATGATATCAACACGCTGAACTCGCTGATCGAGACCGTGATCGACAGCGCCGACGGCTATGCCGAAGCTGCCAAGGCCTCGGAAACCTCGCGCTTCACGCCGATTTTCTTCCGTCGCGGCTCCGAGCGTCAGGAACTCACCACTCAGCTGCAGGCCGAAGTCCGCGCCCTCGGCGGCGAGCCCGAGGATGACGGCACGCTGCTCGCCGGCGCGCATCGCCTATTCCTCAATCTGCGCAACAGCATGTCGAGCGACGATGTCGCTATTGTCGACCAGGTCGAGTCCGGCGAGGATCACATCAAGCATAAGTTCGAGGATGCCATCCGCGACACTGAGGTCAGCCCGGCGGTCAAGGCGATCATCGAGCAGGCTTATGTCGTGGTGAAAGAAGGCCATGACGAAATCCGCGATCTGAAGCATTCGCTCCACGGCGAGTGACCATCACCCAGGGCGGCCTTGGCCGCCCTGGTCATTTGGGGAACGAAGCATGACCCGGTCCAGTGTGCTCGATCTATGGTTGTGGCCGCTCGAAGTGGCACGGACTGCCGTTGGTGTCGCCGAGACTTTCTGCAACGCACAGGCTGTCATCGCGAAGCGGGCGCCGAAGATCACGTCAGCAATGCGCGATCCCCTCAATGCGGATAGCCGCGAACTGACCCGCATGGTAACGGAAAAGGTCGATGCCTTCGGACGCTCCGGCAAGATCCTCACGGATGGACAGGGCAAAATTCAGGCGGCGCTGTCAGGTCAGGCAAAAGACCTCGGCCGCCTCGCCGGCGGCGAAATCTTCGGCCCCGCAGACTGGATGCGCATAGCGAACCGTAACGTTGAGCTTTGGTCCGCCATGGTCAATCTACCGGGCGCATCGCTACATCCGGTCCGCACCCGCGTCGCGAAAAATGCGCGGCGCCTAAAACGCTAAATCAAGCCGCCCTGACGGCGCGAGCTAATGGCGAGCAACTCTAACCGATTAGAAAATGTCGATTCCCTTCAGTCTATTGGACCTATCGGGATCATGAAGCGTCTGTCATCGAGGCACGGAGACTATGATGGCACAAGGCAGAAAGACCGGCCTGTCGACTGAGCCGTACGTGCTCGTGGTGGATGATAATCCGCTTATCCTTATGACGGTATGCGACATTCTCGAAGACGCTGGATTTCGCTATTATGACGCCGAGAATGGTGACAATGCCAAGGCAATGCTCCCGCAGTTTGGTCCGAATATCACCCTGCTGTTCACCGATGTTGAAATGCCGGGGAACATCGATGGCTTTGCACTCGCCCACCATGTCGCGAAAGAGTGGCCAGATATCGAGATTGTGGTCGCTAGCGGTCGCATCACCCCGCAGCCTGGCGATATGCCGGACAAAGCAACATTTGTCGGGAAGCCGTTTACCGCAGAGATGATTTGTGATCATCTGCGCGACAAGCTGCCGGACGGGAAGCTGCCAGCGCAGCTGAAAAACACCGTTTAGAAAGCGTTTGCGCTCTACCTTCGCGATTAGTTTTGTCGGCGTTCGAGCAACTCAAGACGTTAGGCTCGCTTTTGCGACCGTCAGATTCTGCCGGAACCCGCCATTCGATCTCTTTGATCGATATAAAATTGCCGCACCCTGCCAACGCAATGGGATCACATCGCCGCAGCAAGCTGGCTGGGCCTCGCCTACGTCTCGATCTTCTCGATGCTGGTCGGCTTCATCTTCTGGTATCGTGGGCTCGCGCTGGGCGGCATCGCCGGGGTTGGCCAGTTGCAGCTCCTGCAGCCATTTCTGGGCCTTCTACTTTCAGCATTGCTCCTGGGCGAGCCTGTTGCATGGACGATGATCGCCTCGACCGTGATCGTCGTGCTCTGCGTCGCTGGCGCGAGGCGCTTCGCCTAGGAACGGCTCGCGCGGGGCTGCCTACGCAAAGAAGGGTGGTGCCTGCAGGCGAACGGGCTAATCTGCTCGTGCAGGCGCAGAGCGCGTGCCGCCCCCTACCAGAAAGGATAAACGCCGATCGTCAGTATTTCCCATGTCATCCTGTCCGGCTGCTCGGGAGGCGGCAAATCGACGCTCCTCGATGAACTTGCCGAACGGGGCTTCGCGACCGTGCCGGAGCCTGGCCGCCGCATCGTCGAGCGGGCGCTCGCCGGCGGTGGCGGGACGCTCCCCTGGGTCGACCTTGCCGGCTTCGCTCGTGAAGCGATGGCGCTGGCGCGCGCGGATCGTGCGAGCGCGCACGGCGCGGGCTGCGTCTTCTTCGATCGCAGCCTGATAGATGCAGCGGCCGCACTCGAACATGCGACCGGCGAACACGCACTCGACAGCATCGGCCGCGAGGATCGCTATCATGGCGAGGTGTTCATGCTGCCGCCGTCGCCCGAAATCTATGCAGCGGACAGCGCGCGACGCCACTCGCTAGACGATGCAATGGGCGAATATCGCCGGCTCCTCGTAGCCTATGGCCGGCTCGGCTACCGGATCGTGGTCGTGCCCAAGGCGAGCATCGCCGAGCGGGCCGATTTCATCCTCCAGCATCTGGCTTCCAGCGGCTGCGCCGTGGCATCGCCGCATCAGGCACGGTAGCCCGCAGGCAAAAGCCAGGCAGGGCGTGCGTGTGAACTACATGGCCGTAGTAACGCTCCAGCACGGCTGACCCGCGCTCAGCCCCTGGCATCCCCGCGCGCAATGCCGGCCAGCCAGCGCCGGACCGTTGCCTGGTCGCCCTCGGACAGGCCGTCCGCCAGATCGACCTCGAGCCCCTTCACCCGTTCGCGACATTGACCGAGCACGTCGGCGCCAGCCTCGGTCAGCGCGATGTGGAGAATGCGGCCATGGACCTCGTGGGGCACACGATGGATCAGGCCCGCGCGCTCCAGATTGCCGACGATCACGCTCACCGTCTGCGGGGTCAGCATCGCGAGCCGCGCGATGTCGGCGTTGGAGAGGCCGGGATAGGCCTTGATCATCGTCATCACCGAGAATTGCGGCGGGGTGACGTCGAGATCCGCCAGCAGCCGCTCCATCCGATGCCGATAGGCCGCCGCCGCCTGCCGGAGCAGATAGCCGAGATAGCCCTCCTCACCGCGTTTGCCCTCGCCGGCCTCAGGAATCGAACGGTGCCCGTCACGCTTGCGCAAGATGTCAGAACTCTTATATATTGTTCGTGTACTGATATGTTATGCGATGGAGCCAAGGCGCGCCATCGCTATCTGACCGAGGAGACAGGATGATGAGCGGCACGGTGTTTGTGGCGGGTGCGACGGGTGCGATCGGCCGCTGCTTGATCCCGATCCTCGTCGCGGACGGATGGCGCGTCGTCGGCACCACGCGCTCGCCCGAGAAAGCGGGCCTGGTCAGCGCTCTCGGCGCCGTGCCGGCCATCGTCGACGTTTTCGACGCGGAGGCCCTGGCGACGGCGGTCGTGGCGGCGGCCCCCGCCATCGTCATCCATCAGCTGACCGACCTGCCGGCGGGCCTCGATCCGGCGAAGATGGCGGACGCCACCGCACGCAATGCGCGCATCCGCGACGAAGGCACCTGCAACCTCGTCGCGGCGGCCGCCAGAGCCGGGGTCTCCCGGCTCGTCGCCCAGAGCGTCGCCTTCGCCTATGCCGAAGGCCCGCTTCCCCATGGCGAGGACGCGCCGCTCGCGATCGACGCGGAGGGCCGGGCGGGCGTCTCGGCGCGCGGGGTCGCAAGCCTGGAACGTCAGGTGATGGACGGCCCGTTCGAAGGGATCGTGCTGCGCTACGGCCGGCTCTATGGTCCGCACACCGGCTTCGACGCGCCCGCCGGCCCCGCCCCGGTCCATGTCGATGCCGCCGCCAAGGCTGCGGCCCTTGCGGTGACGCGGGGTGCTTCAGGGCTCTACAATGTCGCCGAGGAGGACGGCACGGTTTCGAGCGAGCGAGTCAGGCAGGCGTTCGGCTGGAGCGCCGATTGGCGAGCCCGCTCCGGCGTCTAGCGCGCGGGATAGAGATGGAGATAGCGGCTGAAGGCGTTCGGCGCATAATCGCCGAACGCGGCGCCCTCGACGAAGCCGCGCCGGCGATAGAGCGCCAGCGCCGGCTCGAAGTCCGGGCCACGCCCGGTCTCGAGGCTCAGCTGCCGGACCCCGCGCGCGGTCGCGGCGGCGATGATCGTTTCCAGGATCGCGGCCGCCACGCCCTGTCGCAGGAAGGCGGGGTCGGTTCGCATGGACTTCACCTCGCGCCACCGCCCGCGAGCAGCCTAAGCGCCCCAACGCCGGCGAGGCGATCCGCCCGCCCGGCGGTCCAGACCGTCACATCCGGGCTCCGAAGACCCGCAAGGTCGAGGGCGAAGACCGCGTCGGCGGGCGAACTTGCGCGCATGCCGGACAGATGCAGCGCCAGCAAGGCCCGCACCGCCGCGCCGGCCAGATCATCTTCGCGGATGTCGAAATCGTGGGGCCCGGTCATGGCCGGGACTTATCCTCCAAGCGCGCCCTATCGTCGACCGCCTCCATCCAGCGCACGGTGACGCCCCCGCCGACCTGCTGCACGCTCACATAGCTGAACGGGCTGCCGGGCGCCGCGCCATGCCAGTGCCGCTCGTCGGGCGCGAACCAGACGGCGTCGCCCGCCCGCAGCGTCACGACCGCACCGCCGTCGCGTTGGGCGAGGCCCACGCCATCGAGCGCGAACAGCCATTGGCCGCGCGGATGGCTGTGCCAGTGGGACAGCACGCCCGGCGCGAAGAAGGCGCGGACGGCGGTCATCTCGCCCCCGACGCCGCTCGCAAGCAGCCCCTGGACGAGGAGATCGCCGCTCGCGATCCCGGCGGGCGCAGGCACGATGCCCGTCCCGGCCGGCACGACCGTCATCTCGGCCGGGCACCCGGTTTCGCGCCTCGCCGCGCTCACTGGTCGACCGGGGTCGCGCCCTGGACACCGAACGCGAAGGACCAATCCTCGAACGTCGAGTTGGCGAGAATGATCATTACGTCCTCGGGCCGGACGCCGGGCGCCTCGGCAAGTCGTTCCACAAGATGCTGGAAGAAGCGCGCGCGGGTCTCGGTGGTGCGGGTGCGGCCGGTGGTGATGTGAAAGATCATGAAATCGTCCGAGCGCGGGCCACCGCGATAGTGGCGGTCAAAGATCAGCTCCTCGGGCTGGAGCTGTTGGATCGCGACGAAGCGGTCGGTCTCCGGCACTTCGAAGCTTTCGACGAGCGCGCGGTCGAGGCTGTCGGCGACGGCCTGAAGAAAAGCGGGGGATTTGCCGGTGCGCAACGTGATGCGGGTGAAGGGCATGGACGATCTCCTTGAGCGATTGACAGCCCGCATCCTGTCGCGGCACATCCATACCGAAAATCAGATTATTAAGGATCAATGATCCTGATTATCAGGACAGTCCGATGCGCTTGACCAATCTCGACATGGACGCGCTGCGCAGCTTCGCCGCCGGTATGGACGCCGGTTCCTTTGCCCGCGCGGCCGACCGGCTCGGACGCTCGACCTCTGCGGTGAGCGCACAGCTCAAGAAGCTCGAGGCGCAGGCTGGGGTTTCGATCATGCGCCGGTCCGGGCGTGGTCTCGCTTTGACCGAGAGTGGTGAGGCGTTGCTGTCCTATGCGCGGCGCCTCCTCGCGCTCAACGACGAGGCGATCGGGGCGGTGCGGGGCGTCGAGCTCGAAGGCTGGGTGCGGCTCGGCCTCCAGGCGGATTTCGGCGAGACGATCCTGCCCCAAGTCCTCGGCCGCTTCGCGCGCGCGCACCCCAAGGTCCGGATCGAGGGCCGCACCGCGCGCAATCGCGAGCTCGCGGACCGAGTGGCGGCTGGGCAGCTCGATCTTGCGCTCGCCTGGGACGATGGCCGCGCCGAAGGCGAGCGCATCGCCTCGATCCCGATCACCTGGCTGGGCGCTGCGGGCGGCGAGACAGGCTGGACTCCCGGCGCGGACGAGCCGCTGCCGCTCGTCTCGCTCGAAGCGCCCTGCATCCTCCGCTCGCTTGCGTGCGATCATCTCGACAGGGCCGGGATCGCCTGGCGGATCGCCTTTGTGAGTACGAGCCTCAGTGGACTATGGGCGGCGACGGCGGCGGGCCTCGGCGTGGCCTTGCGCACACCGGTCGGGCTTCCCGCAACGATCCGCATGCTCGATTCTGTGACCGAGAACCTGCCGGCGATGCCCTCGCTCGGGCTGATGCTCTATCGGACCGGCGAGCACAACAATCTGCTCGCCGACCATCTCGCCGGCATCCTCCGCGATGCGCTCATCCAGGCGCTCCCGGCAGAATGGATCGCGCAAACCGGCGCTGATAGTCGCGCGGGGAAAGCCCTGTCTCCCGCCTGAAGACCTGCCTGAACGCGCCGACATCACCATAGCCGACGCGAAGCCCGATCGTGTCGATGGTGTCCTGCCCGGCGGCAATCAGCCGCTTGGCGAGTTCGACTCGCAGCAACTGCAAATAGGCAAGCGGGGATCGCCCGGTCGCCTGCTTGAAGCGGCGGTGGAGCGTGCGCTCGCTGACCGCCAGCTCGGCGGCAAGCTGTGACAGGCTGAATTCACCATTGAGCCCTGCTTCCATCAGGGCCTCGGCGCGGGCGACCAAACGGTCGCCATGGCCATGCTCGGCCACGAGGCTCGCATAGGAGAGCTGGGAGACGCGATTGGTGTCGATCAGCAGCGTCCTTGCGGTTAGCGCCGCTATTTCTTGCCCGCGGAGTTTCTCGACGAGGCGAATGGCGAGCATCAGGAAGGAGGTGACCGCTCCGCCGCACAGAATGTTGTCCTGCTCGGTCAATATCTCCTGCGCGCGAAGACTGACGCGAGGATAACGACGCGCGAAGTCGTCGCGCCAAGCCCAATGGGTGGTGGCCACACGTTCGTCGAGAAGCCCGGCTTCGGCAAGCAGATAGGCGCCGGTGCAATAGGTTGCGATGATCGTCCTGCAACCATGGGCGCGCCGGACGGCCGCCCCGAGGCTCTCGACCAGAGCCGTGCGCGCCAGGAATGCCTCCATGTCGCCAACGAACGGTGCTCCCAGCAGGATAGCCTCGGCCGGGCGGATGGGATCGATCGCGCCATCGACCGCGATGATCTGCCCCGAGGCGGTGCGAACCGGCCGGCCATCCGGCGACTCGACGCGCCAGCGGATCGGCGGGCGCGCATCGGCCCGGCCCATGAGATGGTTGGCAGCGGCGAACACGTCGCCGGGCCCCGAGACACCGGAGGCGAGGATGCCGTCATAGGCCCAGATACGGATCTGCGTCATGAGATGTCCGATATAGCATCTCAAATGGCATTTTCGCCACTGTCGGACATCTGCCTACGGGGGCATGGTCATGGCCATCACCCCAAGGAGGCTTGTCATGCCGATGATCGACGTCACCATCCCCGAAGGCGCCTTGCCTGCCGATGCCGAAGCCCGGTTGATGTCGGAACTCACCGACATCCTCATTCGGCACGAGGGGCTCGACCCGGCCAATCCGCGCGTGCGCGATGTGAGCTGGATCTTCCTCCATCGCCCGGCGGCCATCTACCGGGCCGGTACGCTGGCGCCGGCGCCGATCTACCGAATCGTGCCGAGCGTGCCCGAGGGTCAATATACAGACGCCGCGCGCGCGAGCCTCGTCGCCGCTGTGACGGCAGCGGTCGCCGAAGCCGAAGGTGGCGCGATCGAGGAGGTCGGCCGGCGGGTCTGGGTCTTCCCGACCGAGCTGAGTGACGGCAGCTGGGGCGCGCGCGGCGCAGTGCGGCGCCTGCCCGACATCATGGAATCCTTCGGCGGCGAGGATCTCCGGCAGCTCGGCATCACGCGGCTTGCGAACAAGAGGCGCGCCGATGCGGCAACGCTGCTGGAGGCCGCTGCCGAAACCTTGCGGGGTTCCGGCGCGCTATGAGCCCAACCGATAGACCGACGGAGCTGAGCTATGACGATCGAGAATGATGTTAAGGCGGGCGGATGCCATTGTGGGGCGGTGCGTTTCGAGGCGAAGCTCAGCGACGGCTTCAGCACCATCCGCCGCTGCACCTGCTCCTATTGCCGGATGCGCGGCGCGGTTGCCGTCTCGGCAGAGATGGGCGGCGTCACCATCACCGAAGGCGCGGACGTCCTGACCAGCTATCGGTTCAACACTGGCGCCGCCCAGCATTTATTCTGTTCGCGCTGCGGTATCTACACGCACCATCAGCGGCGCTCGAACCCAAATCAATATGGGGTCAATGTCGCCTGCCTCGACGGCATCAGCCCATTCGACTTCCACGAAGTGCCGGTGTTTGACGGCGTCCAGCATCCCAATGACATTGGCGGACCCGCGTACTCAAGGCGGCGCCCTCGGCCGAGCAGGAGCTGGCGGGTGCGTCGATCACGACGGTGCAGCTCTTCGCCACCGCCATCGGCGCGGCGCTTGCGGGCATGGTCGCCAATGCCGGCGGTCTGGTCGAGCCGGGCGGAGTTCAGGGTACGGCCGACGCGGCGCGATGTCTTTTCGGCGCCTTCGTCCTGGGCCCTCTATTGTGTCTCGTCAGCGCGCGCCGGGTCGCCAAAGCCGGCTAAGCGGCCGCGCGACCGGCAATGCAGGCTCTGACGAGGCTGGCAGCGGCGGCACCGGCGCTCTCCAGATAGCTCGGATCGCGGTGGAGCAAGGTGATCGCGAAGCCTCCGTCGAGGAGCAGCATGGTCTGGCGGCCAAGTTCGGACGCCGCGCTCGGGTCCATTCGCTCCGTGAAGATCCCGGCGAACCAAGTCTCGACCCGCTTCTTGTGACGGCGGCCCGCGATGACGGCGGGATGCCCCGGCCGGTCGACGAGCTCGACCGACGTTCGCAGGAAACCGCAGCCTTTCCATTTGGGGTGCCGGGCGGAGGCGGCAAGCTGGCCGAACACCGCCGCAACCTTGTCGGCTACGTCGCCATCCGCCTCGGCAAACCAGCGCTGGAAGAGCGCCAAATTGGGTTCGTCGCGCGCCTCGAGATAGGCGGTGATGAGGTCATCCTTGCTGCGGAAATGATAATAGACGCTGCGCTTGGTGAGCCCCGCCTTCTCCGCGATCGCGTCGACGCTGACCGCCTTGACGCCGAGCGACTGGAACAGGCTCGCCGCAGCCTTGAGGATCCGGTCGCGAGCAGGAGCAAGGGTCTTGGGCATCCCTCAAGTATACCTACCAGTGAATATACTTGAAGCCTCCCGCGCGTTAGCCTCGACCCATGGCATCGACGCAGCATCCAGCACATCCGGTTGGCAGCGAAGCGGTCGCGATCGCCTGCGGCGACGGCGTGGTGCTGGGCGGGCACCTTTGCCACGGGCACGGCGATGCGCGGGTCGGCAGTGTCATCATCAACTGCGCGACCGGCGTACTGGCCCGCTATTATCACCGCTACGCCCGCTTCCTTGCCGGACAGGGCTATGACGTCCTCACCTACGATTATCGCGGCATTGGTGAGTCCCGGCCGGGGCGCTTGCGAGGCTGCGGCTATCGCTGGCGCGAATGGGGAACGCGCGATTTCGAGGCGGCGCTGCGCTTCATGCACGCGCAGCGCCCGGGCGCGACGATTGCGGTCGTCGGCCACAGCATCGGGGGCTTTCTCCCCGGCCTCGCACCCAGCACCCCGCTGGTCGCGCGTATGCTGACGGTGGGCGCGCAATATGCCTGGTGGGGCGACTATGCGAGGGCGGCGCGGATGCGGCTGTTCGCCAAATGGCACGTCGCCATGCCGGCTCTAACGGCGCTCTTCGGTTATTTCCCCGGCCGCAGGCTGGGCTGGCTCGAAGACCTGCCCGCCGGTGTCGCGAACGAGTGGAGCTTTCGGGGCCGCCGGTTCGAGGAGAGCTTTCCGCGCGCTGATCGGCAAGCCTCGCGCGACCGGATGCGCGCCGTGACCGCGCCTATCCTGGCGATCTCGCTTGCCGACGACGAGATCGGCACGGTAGCGGCAGTCCGGCGCACGCTCGATTATTATGCCGGGGCAGATCGCACCCTCGTCCAGATCCGACCGTCGGACTTCGGGAGAGACGCGATCGGCCATTTCGCGCTGTTCCACGACAGCTACGCCGAGACCTTCTGGACCGGCACGCTTCGATGGCTGCGCGACGGACACAATCCTTGGCCGTATCTCAGCGCGCCGGTCGTCTCGTCACACAGCGAGGCTCGCTAGAATGGCGGCCTGGCGCGCGACATCCGCGACACCGAAGCTCATCGCGAGGCCGGCATGATCGAGACCGTCAAGATCATGCCAGGCCGCCTCGAGCGCATCGTCTCCGGCCTGCGGCTCTCCCGCCGCCCAGCGGCACAGCACCGCGATCAGGACGTAATGGGCATGAACCCCGCCGGTCGTGGCCAAGTCCATCGCGTCTACCGCAGTAAAGACTGGCCCCGCTTCGGCGCGGATGCCGGTCTCCTCGAAGAGCTCGCGGACCGCCGCCGCCTCGATCGTCTCGCCATGATCGATCTTGCCCCCGGGAAAGCCCCACAGGCCAGCATCGGGCGGGTTGGCGCGGCGGACGAGGAGAACCTGACCATCACGGATGACGGCGGCGATGGTCGCAGGGACGGGATGGCTAGGCATGGCGAAACCTTAGTCGCGACCGGGTACGGTCTGGATTGCCGTATCGAAAGGAGCGTTTGCAATCCTGCAACCGCACGTCCGATTGTCTGCGTAGTCCTTTGCGATTATGCAGACTTGCAAGCCAAAGCGTGATGATCGTCTCCGCGCTTTCCAAAAGGCAAACCGAACATGGACTGGAATGACTTCCGGCTGATCCTCGCGATCGGCCGAAGCGGATCGTTGAAAGGCGCCGCGCACACGCTGGGCAATGACCATTCGACCATCTTTCGCTGGCTGAATGCGCTCGAAGCGCGCGCCCAGGTCCAGCTCTTCGAGCGGGCCGGCGGCGCCTATACCGCAACGGATGCCGGCGATCGCATGCTGCTCGCCGCCGAGCGCATGGAGCAGGAAGTTCTCGCGCTTGACCGGGAGATCACCGGCCGCGACGCGCGCCTCTCGGGCAACCTGCGCATCACTTGCTCGGAATCGCTCGCCTATCGGATCCTCAACGATCTCCTGTCCGAGTTCCGCGCTCGCCACGAGGGCATCACGCTCGAACTGCTGGTCGACAACCGCCAGCTCGACCTGCTGCGCCGCGAAGCCGATATCGCGATCCGCGCCACCCGCCCCGTCGAGGGCGACCTGTTCGGCCGCCAGATCGCAGAGACCGCTTGGGCGCTCTATGCCAGTCCCACCTATCTGGCCGCCAACGCCCCCGTTACCGGAGCACCCTTCGAAGGTCACCGCTTCATCGGCTGGGACAGCATGGCGGTCGCGGCGGCCGCGAAATGGCTGACCGACACGGTCTCCTCCGACCAGATCGTCTATCGATCGAGCAGCCTCATCAACCAGATGATGGCGGTAAAAGCCGGGATCGGGATGGCGCTCTTGCCCTGCTATCTCGGCGACCAGGAGGGCGATCTCACGAGCGTATCGCTCCCGGAGGCGACGTTGACCCGCGAACTCTGGCTCATCACCCACCGTGACCTTCGCAACACGGCCCGCGTCCGCGCCTTCTTCGACGTGATCGGCCAAGGGCTGACGGCGCGCCGAGCGCTCCTTGAAGGGCAAAGCCTCAACCCGGATATCACACGCTGATCGTTCCTGCCGCTCGATAGCCTGGATGCGCGAAGGGATGCGCGTCGGCGAAGGCTGGCAATTCGAAACAGCGTTTCGCCAGCGCGGCGACATGCGGATAGTCCGCGAGCTCCATATGATAGACGTCGGCCAGCGCGACTTGGCCCGCAATGCCGATATCGGCGATGGAGAGTGTCTCCCCCAGCGCATAGGGTGCGGGCGCCTGCCGGGCCAGCAACCGCTCGTAGGTTGCGAGGCCATCCCCAGTCCAGTGCCGGCACCAGGCCTCGATCGACGCCGCATCAGCCTGGAAGGCATGGCCGAGATACTTCCGGACGCGCGGCACGGTGAGCGGATGCGCGTCCGCCGTCAGGACCATCGCCAACGCACGGGCATAGGCGCGCGCCGTCGGATCGGCCGGCAGCAGCGGTGGCTCCGGGGCGATCTCGTCGAGATATTCGATGATCGCCAGCGACTGGAAAATCCGGCGACCGTCATGGACCAGGGTCGGAACGACGTGTTCGGCATTGACCTCGGCGTAGGCCGGGTCGAATTGATCGCCCGCGAGGATGTCGACGTCGATTTCCTCATAGACGAGCGCCTTCAGCGCAAGCGCGACCCGGACGCGAAATGCGGCGTTCGAACGCCAGAAGCCATAAAGCTGGATGGACATTGGTCTCTCGCCCTTATCCGTGCCGTTCCAGCGCTGCGGCGACCTTCGGCCGCGCCCGCACACGGTCCAGATAGGCGGACAGGAACGGCCATTCCGCAAGATCGATGCCTTTGCCAGGCGCCCAGCGCGCGATGGCGAAGCAATAGGCATCCGCCACGCCGAAATGATCGCCCAGGAGATAGTCTGTCGATTGAAGATGCTGATCGAGATAGCTGAACCGGTCCGCGATCCGCGCCCGGGCAACGGCGGCGGCCTGTTCTCCATATTCCGGGTGGAACAGCCACGGGCTGAAGCTCTTGTGGAGTTCTGTCGCGATGAAGGTCAGCCATTCGAGCTGGCGATAATGGTCGAACATCGTCCGCTCGCTCCATTCGTCACCGATATATTGAAGGATGGCGACGCCCTCGGTCAGCAGGTCGCCATCTTCCAGTTCGAGCATGGGCACATAGCCCTTGGCGTTGATGGTGTGGAAGTCGGTGCCATCGGCCAGTCGATGCGGATTGGCTCGAATATCCACGCGCTCGAGTTCAAATCGCAATCCCGCTTCTTCAGCTGCGATCAATGCCGCCAAAGAACAGGCGCCAGGTGCGTAGTAGAGTTTCATCGGGCATCCCCTCCTCGGAAAGGCGCTCAGCCTAACTGCTCCGCAAAAATCCGGTATTTGTCTTGTCGCAAGCGGCGGTTGCTGGCGCGCAAGGGACGAAGGCGCCCCGCCGCGCTATGGTCCTCTCCGCGACCCGGCCGGATGAAGAACAAGGTGCTACCGATAATGACAAACGCTGAGCCGGAAGGGTCGTTCGAGGACTATAATCTGCTGCGCCCCTTGTCGTCGGTCGAGATGGCCTTGGTGACGCAGGGATGGGAGAAGGAACCGCATGCCCATGGCCGCGCGCAGCTGATGCTGTCGCTGCGCGGCCTGATCAGCTGCGAGGTGGCGAGCGGCCTTTGGCTCGTCCCCTCGCAGCATGCCCTCTGGATACCGCCGGGCATCCTGCACAGCGTGCGGTGCGTCGGTGAAGTCGAGCTGACCTGCTTGTTCATCGATGAGGCGCTGATCGAGGGACTTCCGGACCAATGCCGCACGATCTCGATCGCGCCGCTGCTGCGCGAGCTCATCCTCGCCGTGTCGCGTCTGCCGCCGCTCTATGACGAGGCTGGCACGCCGGCACCCCTCATCCAGACGATGCTCAATGAACTGCGCAGCGCACCGATCGAGCAGCGCCACATGCCGCTCCCCGCAGACCGCCGCCTGCGCAAAATTGCCGACGCCTGGGCGGCGGACCCCGCAGACCGCGCCACCACAGGAATCTGGGCAAGCCGTATCGGCATGAGCGAGCGCACCCTGTCCCGGCTCGTCCTGCACGAGACCGGCATGCCCTTCGGCCAATGGCGCCAACAGTTCCAGATCATGCTCGCGCTCGAGCGACTGACCCGAGGGCTCGCCGTGCAGGTGGTGGCGACCGACCTCGGCTATGAAAGCCCGAGCGCCTTCATCGCGATGTTCCGCAAGGCCTTGGGCGAGTCGCCCAGCCGTTACCTCGCGCGGCACGGCCCGAAAGCCTCGCGATAGCGGCACGCTCCCCAATTTTGGCGAGATCGCGCGATAGAATGTCTGACTGTCGCGATCCCGCCGTTCTCCAACGCGCTACATGCGAACGCATCGCAAAACGGCGGATCGATCCATGCTCATAGAAGACGATGATTTTCCGATGGTGCGGCTGCACTATAACCGCTCTGGTCCTGGCGGTCTGGACGAGGGCTTCACGGCGTTCGAGGCGCAGCTCAATCGTGCTCGTCCCTTCGTGTTGATCGGGCACGGCGCGGGGGCACAGGCCCAGGACCATGAAGAGCGCAAACGGGTCGCGCTCTGGATGAAGCGTCACCGCGAACCTTTGCGTCAGTTCGTGCTGGCGCTGGTCTATGTCGAGCCGCAGGCAGCCAACCGCTTCGTCGCGCGATCGGGCGCGGAAACCTACGCGAAATTCTGGGGCTACCCGATGCTGGTGACGGCCTCCGACGAGGATGCGCGCGCGGTCGCAGCGCGGCTGCTCGCAGGCGAGCCGGCGGCAACGATCGACGTCCCCGAGCCGCATGACCCGGGGGGAGATTGAGCATGCGCCATACCCGGATCCTGATCCCCGGCCTGATGTTGACGGCAAGCGGTTGCACGGTCGGCCCGAATTTCTCGCCGCCGGTGGCCATGGCGCCGGCTGCGGCGACCGCCGCCGCCGCGCAGACCATGCTGTCGGACAAAGGCGAGAGCAGCGCTTCCTGGTGGCACAGCTTCGGCGACCCGGTGCTCGACGAGTTGGAGCAGCGCGCGCTGGCCGGCAATCTCAACCTTGCCGAAGCCACCGCCCGCATCGGCCGCGCCCGTGCGGAGGTCCGCATCGCAGGCGCGGCCGGACTGCCCCGCGCGGGAGCCGCCGCTTCCTATCAGCGCGAGCGTGCGAGCCCGGAGGGCATCCTGTCGCTGACGGGCGAAGGTCCGCCGTCGCCCAGCGCCGCCGGCGGCGCCGACCCGTTCGGCACCGCGAGCGTGCCGCCCTCCTCGAAGTCGGACGACTATGACCTGTTTCAGGCCGGATTCGATGCGAGCTGGGAACTAGACCTCTGGGGCAAGGCACGCCGCCTGCGCGAGGCCGCCCACGCCGACGCGCAAGGCGCGGTGCTCGATCGTGACGCGGCACGCATCTCGCTCAGCGCCGAGGTCGCGCGTACCTATATGCGGTTGCGCGGCGCGGAGGCGCGGCTCGCCGTCCTCGGCGACAATCGCAAGGCGGTCGCGGCTGGACAGCATATCGCCGAACGGCGGCTCAACAGTGGAGCTGCCACCCGCTATGACGCCGCGACCGCCGGCACCCAGCTTGCCGCGATCGATGCCCAGCTGCCGCTCGCCGAGCGCGAGGCTGCGGAGGCGCGCAACGCGCTGGCGTTCCTCACCGGCGCGGAGCCGCATGCGCTGGACGCCCTGCTGGCCGGCGGCTCCGTTCCGATGGAAATATCAGCCTCGACTGTGCCTGCCGCTTTACCGTCCGATCTTGCGCGCCAACGACCGGACATCCAGGCCGCCGAGGCCGCGCTGCATGCCGCGACGGCCCGGATCGGCGTGGCGCGCGCGGACTTCTATCCCTCCATCTCGCTCAGCGGCAGCCTTGGCCTGCAATCGGTCTCGCTCGATAATTTCCCGCTGTGGAATGCGCGCCAGTTCGTGCTCGGCCCGATCCTATCGCTCCCGATCTTCCAGGGCGGCCGGCTGACCGGACGGCTGGAGCTCGCCAAGGCGGACCAGCAAGTCGCGGCATTGCGCTATCGTGCGACCGTGCTGAAGGCCTGGCACGAGATCGACGACGCATTGGAGGCGCTCCGCACCGCGGACGCGCGCCTCGCCGCCACCCGCGCCGGCGTCGACCAGAGCCGCATCGCCGCACATGTGTCGGAGCGTCGCTATGGCGCAGGCGCAACCGGCTATATCGATGTGCTCGTCGCCGAGCGCGCCCGCCTCGACCGGGAAGGCGAATGGATCGACGCGCGGACCGAGCGCGCAGTGGCGGTGACCGCGCTCTACAAGGCGTTGGGCGGCGGCTGGACGCCATCGGCCGCATGACCGCCGTGACCGCCCCCGCCGCCCCGCCACAGGCCCAGGCGCCCGCGCCCGCGCCCGCCGCCCATCATGCCTGGAACCTGCGGGTCGCGACCGGACTTGCCGGCATCCTCATCGCCGCGATGATGTCCGGGCTCAACGACCGGGTCACCGCGTTGACGCTCACCGACATCTCCGGCGCGCGCGGGCTGGCCGGCGACGACGCCCATCTGCTCGGCACCGTCTATGCCGCGACCCAGCTCGCCGCGATGCCGGTCGCCTCCTGGTTCGCCGCGACCTTCTCGCTTCGGCATTTCCACCTCGCGATCACCGTCGTCTTCATGGTCTGCGCGCTGCTGCTGCCGTGGGCGCCGAACTTCGAGTGGCTGGTCGCGCTCCGGGCCATCCAGGGCCTCGCCGGCGGCGCGATGATCCCGCTGCTGATGGGCGCTGCGCTGCGCTTTCTGCCACCGGCGATCAAGCTCCAGGGGCTCGGCTTCTACTCGCTTACCGCGACCTTCGCGCCCAACCTCGCTTTGTGGTTCGCGGCCACCTGGATGGACGGATGGAATGACTGGCGCCTCACATATTGGCAGGTGATCCCGATCGGCTTCGTCGTGCTTGCGATGGTCGGCTGGGGTGTGCCGCAGGACCCGGTTCGCTCCGAACGCCTGCGCGAGATCGATGGCGTGGGCCTCGCCACCGGCCCGCTCGGCCTCGGCCTTCTCGCCTATGTCGCGGAGGAAGGCGAGCGGCTCGACTGGTTCAACTCCCCGCACATCACCGGCATCGCCGTCGCCGCCGTCGCGCTGATCGCGGCCTTCCTGCTCAGCGAATGGCATCACCCGCAGCCCTTCGTGAAGCTCCAGATGCTCTCGCGGCGCAACTTCGCGCTCGGCCTGCCGCTGTTCTGCGGCATATTGATCGTGGTCGTCTCCAGCGCACTACTGCCCGCCGCGCAACTGGCCGAGGTGCAGCGCTTCCGCCCCCTCCAGATCGCGCCGATCGGCCTCATCATCAGCGTGCCGCAGATCCTGCTGGCGCCCGCCGTCTCGGCTCTACTCTATCGGCACTGGGTCGATGCGCGCCATGTCGTCGCCCTCGGTCTTGCGCTGATCGCGACCTCCTGCTGGCTCGGCTCGCAGGTGACGGATGGCTGGATGGTGCGCGAGTTCTGGCTGGCACAGGCATGCCAGATGATCGGCCAGCCGCTCGCCGTGGTGCCGTTCCTCTATCTCTCGGTCAGCACGCTCATATCGCCCGCCGAAGGCGCGCTCTACGCGGGGCTCATCAACACGCTGAAGACGCTGGCGAGCATCGCCGGTGCCGCCATCGTCGAGCGGCTGCTGGTGGTGGGCAGCGCCGCGCATCTCACCGTCCTCGCCGATCGCGCGGGGCGAACAGGCCTGTCGCCGTCCAACCTGTTCGAGCCGCAGGCGCTCACCTTCGCAGTAGCGGACGTCTACCGGCTCGCCGCCCTGCTCGCCGCGCTGCTGATCCTGCCGACCCTGTTCCTCACCCATGTCCCGCCGCCCGCTCCGGCGAAGAAAGCCTAGGAAGACGCCCCATGCCGATGCCGCTCGCCACCAAGATCGCCCTCGGAGGACTCGCCGCCATCGCCCTCATGGGCACGACCTGGTCCGTGACACATGATGAAGGCGCTGCCTCCGCCCAGACCACTGACGATGCCTATGTGCTTGCAGATTCCAGCACGGTCGCGCCGCGCATCGCCGGACAGCTGATGCAGGTGCTGGTCACGGACAACGAGCGCGTCCGCCGCGGTCAGTTGCTCGCCACGATCGACGACCGCGATTATCGGGTGGCGCTCGCCTCGGCCGAAGCCGACCAGCATGCCGCCGAGGCCAATGCGGAGGGCCTGCGCCGGCAGATCGCCCGGCAGGACAGCGTGATCGCACAGGCCCAGGCGGCGACGGAGGCGGACGCCGCCGCGGTCATGCTGTCGCGCGCCAATTCCGGACGCTACCGCGACCTCGCCGGCGACGGCTCCGCGAGCCGACAGGAGCAGCAGGAAGCCGACTCCCGGCTCGCGTCCGATCAGGCGGCCAGCCGGCGCGACATGGCGGGCCATGTCGCGGCCCGCGAGCAACTGCCGATCCTCCGCGCCCAACTCGGGGAAGCGGAGGCGGCGATTTCACGCGCTAAGGCGGCGGTCGATGCGGCGCGGCTGAACCTGTCCTACACTCAGATCCGCGCACCCGTGGATGGCGTGGTCGGCGAGCGGACGCTTCGGGTCGGCAACTATGTCCAGGCCGGCACACCGCTCCTCGCTGTCGTTCCGGTCAGGCTCGCTTATGTCGAGGCGCGCTATCGTGAGACCCAGCTTGCCCGGATCCGGCCCGGGCAGCCGGCGACCTTCGCGCTCGATGCCGCGCCGGGCGTGACGTTCAAGGGGCATGTCGAGAGCATCGCGCCGGCATCGGGCGCTTCATTCGCCGCGATCGCCCCTGAGAATGCCACCGGCAACTTCACCAAGATCACGCAGCGGCTGGCGGTGCGCATCGCCATCGATCCGAACCAGCCGGAGCTTGATCGCCTGCGCGTCGGGATGTCGGTCGTCCCGACCGTGCAGACAGGGGGTTGAGCAGGACCAGCGCGGCTAACGGTCGCTTCACGTCCCATCGATCACGGAGAGATTTGGATGCCACACGCGAAACGATCGATCATGCGCCGCTGGTCTTCGCGCATCCGGACGGAAAACCGCGAGGCCTATGTCGCCTATATCGCGGGCACGGGCATTCCGGACTATGCGGCCACGCCAGGCAATCTCGGCTGCGAGATGCTGGCCCGCGACCTCGGCGATGGCACCACCGAGGTGACCACGCTGAGCTGGTGGCCGTCGATGGACACGATTCGAGCTTTCGCTGGCGAGGACGCCGACCGGGCGCGCTATTATCCGGAGGATGATCGCTTCCTGCTCGCAAAGCCGCCGGGCGTCGAGCATCACGACGTGGTCGCGGTGGGCGCGCGCGGCATCGCCTTCGAGAAGATGCACGCGAACGGCGACGATTTCGCACTGATTGACCTGCGCGGTGACGAGCGGACGATCGCTCCCGCGCTCGTCCGCCGTCTCGCCGACCGCGAACGCGGTATCGGCTTCCATCAACTGGCGGCGCTCTCTGATGGCGACGACAGCATCCCACGCCTCTCCTTCTGGAATCCCGACGGATCGGTCCTGGATGCCTGCGGCAGCGCCACGCGCGGCGCGGCGCTCAAGCTGATGGAGGAAAAGGCGGCAACCAAGGTCATGGTTCGAACGGCGCGCGGACTTCTCGCCTGTTCGCGGCCGTCCGATGGCCACATCTCGGTCGATATGGGCGCGCCGCTGCTCTCATGGTCGGACATCCCGCTCGCCGAAGCGATGGACACGCTGACCTTGCCCCTGTTCGGCGCGCCGGCTGCGTGCAGCATGGGCAATCCGCACTGCACCTATTTCGTCGAGGATGCCGAAGCTATCGCGATCGAGGAACTCGGACCCGCGATCGAACGCAACCCGCTTTTCCCTCAAGGCGCGAACGTCCACTTCGTCGAGATCATCGACCCGGCCCGCATCCGGCTGAGAATCTGGGAGCGTGGTGGCGGGGTTTCGCCGGGCTCGGGCTCCTGCGCCTGCGCGGCCGTGGTCAACGGCATTCGCCGCGGCCTGCTGGATCGCTCTGTCGAGGTGCAGTGCGATGGCGGAATCCTTCACGTCGCCTGGGATGGCGCGGGCGTGACGCTGACCGGCCCGGTGGAGCGCAGCTTCAGCGGCATCTGGGCCGGCACTCCTGTCGAAGAAGGCTGAGCGAACAATGGCGACCGCGTTTCTGGGCCTCGGCCATATGGGCGAACCGATGGCATCCAACCTCCTGACGTCGGTGCCCGATCTGATCGTCTGGAACCGCTCGCAGCCCGCGCTCGACCGTCTGGCGGCACGCGGCGCGACCGTCGCGCCGTCAGCGCGGGACGCCTTGCGGTCCTCGGCGGTCGCCCTGCTCATGCTGGCGAACGAAGCCGTGATCGACCAAGTACTGGAGCGCTCGTTGGACATGTTCGCGGACAATGTCTGCGGGCGGCTCATCGTCCATATGGGAACGACATCACCCGCTTATTCACGCGATCTGGGCACGGCGATCCTTGGCGCCGGCGGGCGCTACGTCGAGGCGCCGGTTTCGGGATCGCGCATCCCCGCCGAGAAGGGCGCGCTGGTCGGCATGGTGGCCGGCGACGGACCTGACGTGGCGATGGTCCGCGCGCTGGTGCGGCCGATCTGCGGCACGACCTTCGCCTGCGGGACAGTGCCGGGCGCCTTGACCATGAAGCTCGCGGTCAACCTCTTCCTCATCACCATGGTGACAGGGTTGATGGAAGCGGCTCATTTCGCGTCCCGCTCGGGGCTCGACCTCGACCTGTTCCGAGCCGTGATCGACGCCGGTCCTATGGCGAGCGATGTGTCCCGCGTGAAGATCGACAAGCTCGTGCGCGACGATTTCACGGCCCAGGCCAGTCTGGGCGACGTGCTGATGAACAGCCAGCTCGTCGCTGCCGCGGCTCGCAGCGCCGGGATAGCGACACCGCTACTTGACCGCGCGGACGGGCTCTACGCCATGGCGAATGCAATGGGTTTCGGGACGCTAGATATGATCGGCGTGATCCGGGCGCTCGAGGCGGAGACAGGCGGGTCGAGCCCCTGTTACGACAAGCCGTGATCCCAGGGAGCGGTAGGCATGAACCGCCCGACGAGCGTATCGACCATGATGCGGACCTTGGGCGCGAGATCGCGGGAGCGTGGCCAGATCGCGGAGATCGGACCGTCCTCGGCAGGCGTCGCGATCGGCACGACCTCGAGGCGATGGCTCCGCAGATCGGCCTCGGCGAGCCAGGTCGAGAGATAGGCGAGGCCGAGCCCGGCAACGGTCGCGTCCCGCAACGCCTCCCCATGGCTGATGGTGTAGCTCGGCTTGATCAGGATTTCCTGCATGTCACGGTCGCTATCGCATATCCGCCAGGGAAGCGGACGCCCATCCTTGCCGAACGCCAGGCAGGCATGACCGGCGAGATCGAGAGCAGATTGAGGCCGCCCATGCTCGTCCAGATAGGCCGGCGACGCGCAGATGAGCGAACGCTGCGTACCGATCCGTCGCCCGATCACGCTCGCATGATGGCCGGGGTGGCCGAGGCGTATGGCGAGATCGACGCCCTCCTCGACAAGGTCCACCAGCCGGTCCGTGAAACTGACGTCCAGCTCCAGGTCGGGGTTCGCGGCTGCGACCTCCTGAAGAACGGGCATGATGCACAGCCGGCCGAAGGAGACGGGCAGGTTGACCCGCAGGAGGCCGGAAATCGATCGCTGTCGGGCGGCAAGCAAGGCCTCCGCGCCGTTCAGCTCGTCGAGCACCTTGAGGCAGCTTCGATAATAGGTCTCGCCTTCGGTCGTCAGGCTCAGCTGCCGCGTCGTTCGAGCGAGGAGCCGAACGCCGAGCCGGTCTTCGAGCCGAGCGACGCTTTTGGCCGTCGCCGACTTCGACACGCCCATGCGCGCGGCCGCGGCGGTGAAGCTGCCGCCTTCGACGCTGTGCACGAAGGCCGAGATCCCCTGGAGATGAGAGTGAACATGGAGCGCCATATTGACGACTATATGGCGGAAATTATCCGAAACCATAGCGCAACTTCAGCGCCTTGGTTGTCGATATGATCGACCCCTCAGTCTGCGAGGTGATCATGAGCGACAAGATGAAGCAGTGGCAATTGCCGTCCTTTGGGCGGCACAATCTCGAACTGGCCGAGGCGCCCGTTCCCGTACCCGGCGCGGAGGACCTGCTGATCCGGGTCGCAGCCGCCTCGCTCAACTACCGCGACAAGCTCGTCATCGAGGGAGAACTGCTCCCGGTCGCTCCCGCCATGCCGTTCGTTCCCGTCTCCGACATGGTCGGCGAGGTGGTCGCCGTCGGGAAGCGCGTCTCCCGCTTCCGCCCCGGCGAGCGTGTCCTCGGGAATTTCTGGACCCAATGGATCGACGGCGCGCCGCCGCCCGAGATGGCTGCGCATGGGCGGTCGCTGGGCGGACCGCTTCCCGGCATGCTCAGTAAATATATCGTGCTCCATGAGGACATGGCCGTCGCGGCACCCGTGTCGCTCACAGACGAAGAGGCCGCGACCCTGCCAATTGCGGCGCTGACCGCCTGGTTCGCGCTTGTCGAGACGGGCCCGATCAAGGCCGGGGACACGGTGCTGATCCAGGGCACCGGCGGGGTCGCGCTGTTCGCGCTTCAGTTCGCCAAGGCGCTTGGCGCACGCACGATCGTCACGACCAGACGCGCCGGGAAACTGGGTCGGCTGGAGGCGCTCGGGGCATCGGCGATGATCGACACGAGCGCGACGCCGGACTGGGCGAGCGCTACCCGCGCGATGACGGGCGGCAAGGGCATCGACCATGTGATGGAGATGATCGGCGGCGATAACCTCGTCCGCTCCACGGACGCGCTGGCGGCCGGCGGACGGATCGCGCTCATCGGTTTTCTCGGCGGGCAAAGCCTCCAGTTGCCCGCCGTGCCGATGATGCTGAAGCGATCGACGCTCCAGGGTATTTCGGTCGGCCACCGCCGTGCGTTCGAGAGCATGAACCGCGCGATCGACGAACATGGCATCAAGCCCGTCATCGATAGCGTCTATCCGTTCGAGGAGGCTCCGGAGGCCTTCGATCATCTGGAGCGCGGTCCGTTCGGCAAGGTAGTCATCCATGTCGCGCGAGCATAGCGGCGAGGAGGAAGCCTGATGTCCGTCGTCCTGCTGACGAACGTGAATGCCTACGCCGGCCCGGGCGCCCTCCAGGGCCTGCTTGCCGACGGCCGGCAGATCGCCTGCCACGACCTGGCATTCGACAACGAAGCCAAACGCACCGAATTTGATGCCAAGTTCTCGTCAGCGTTCGCGCTTGCCGGTCAGACCCCGGGGGACATCCATGCCGAAGTGATCGAGCGCTTCGATGTGCCGGCCGCTATCATCTCGAATGACGTTCATCCTAACCGACCGGCACCGATCGAGCAGGTCGCCGCCGACGAACTCCAGCAATCTTTCGAAGCCCTGGTGCTGGCGCCGATCCGCATCGTGCAATTGTTTCTCCCTCGGATGAAGGAGCGCGGCAGCGGCGTCTTCGTGTTCGTGACGTCGGCGCGGGAGGCGAGGCCGGAACCGGGCTTCGCCGTCGCCACGACGCTGCGCGCGGCGACCACGGCCTTTGCGAAAGCGCTGGCGGTCGAGGCAGCCCCTTTCGGGATCCAGAGTAACATCGTCGCGCCGAACTATCTCGCCAGCGAACTCTATTATCCGAGGTCACGCTTCGTCGACGATCCCATCGGCCGCGAGGAGATTGCGCGTATCGTGCCGGTCGGTCGGCTTGGCGCGCCCGAGGAAATAGGTGCGCTGATCGCCTTCCTCGCCTCCGGCCGATCGCCCTTCGTCACAGGCCAGACCGTCCATTTCTCTGGCGGATGGTCGTAGCCAAGCGGTTCCGGCGCGAGCATGCAGGTAGTCGGGTCGCCCGATCAGAGTGTGCCCTGTCGACGATCCTCGCTGAGCTTCAATATGGTGCGCTGGGGCAACGTGTCTGGCTGTATCCGCTCCCATAGTGTCTCGGTGCCGGCGTCTCTCGCGCGCTGCTCCTCCCGCCGGATCCACTGCTCGGCGCTCCTGATCCGGTTCGGGTGAATTTCGTCGAGCAGGGCATAGTCGCGGGCGATGATGTCGTGCTTCCACATGCTCCAGAAGCCGGTGAAATTGTCGCGGAAGTTCATGGTGCTCTTGTCGTTCGGGTCCGCGTTATAACCGGCGGGCGACGCCGCGATCGCCGGGATCGGCGCGAAATAGGCGTCGAGATCGGTGTCGATGTAGCGCGCCGGATGCCCGGTCACGCGCGTGAACGCGGCGGCGAGGTCGGCATAGCGGACGGGCTCGATCGCGACTTCGAGATCCATGCCATTCGCGCGATCGGGATGGTCGAACAGCCAGCGGACGTAATAGGCGCAGTCCTCGAGCGCGACATGGACCACGGCACCGTCGCCGAGCGGGACACGCCAGGTCAGCACGCCCTCCTCGATCCGCGGGGTCATCGGAGTCTGGGCGGAAAACGCCATCTCCATATAGGGTCCGGTCGTAAACAAGGCGGCGCACATGCGGTGCCCGTTGGCCTGATTCTGGCTGAGGATCCATTCGCCGATCCGGCCCTTGCCGTCATAGTGACCGGTCCGGAACATCGAGCGATAGCCCGCCTTCTTCAGCGTGTAATCGAGATTGCCGTAGACGAAGAATTCGACGCCCTCCTCGATCGCGATCTCGTAGGCGCGGATCGCCCAATAGGTCTCGGTCTTCTCGCCGGCGTTAAAGCCGTCGATGTTGAGGAAGACGCCATCGCAGGCACGCATACCCTCGCGCAGGATCGCCTCGTCGGCGAAACTGCCTGCCAGGAACTCGACATTGCCCATGTCCGCCAGCGCCCGGGCGCGCGGCGAGTTGGCGTCGCGTGTCAGCGCAAGCACCGCGTAACGGCGATCCTCGACCAAGCCCCGCACGACGGGGAGGCCCTGGGCGCCGGTCGCGCCCACCACGAAGATCCGAGAGACGTTCGACATAAGGCGACTCCAGGCGATTGATCCTCACCTTCATAACTCTTATGATGAGAGTATATCAACTCTTATTATGAGAGTTACTTGATAAGAGGGAGCGACGAGCGATGCGATCCAAGGGGTTTGAGGGCATGGCCTGCTCGATCGCGAAGGTGATGGCGGCGCTCGGCGACCGCTGGGGCATCCTCGTCATGCGCGATCTGCTGCTCGGACTGACTCGCTACGATGATCTGCGGCGCTCGACCGGCGTTACCAATGCGACCTTATCGGACCGCCTGAAAAGTCTCGAGCAGGCGGGGCTGATTGAGCGGCGCCGGTATCAGGAGCGTCCGGAGCGCTACGAATATCTCCCGACCGGGCGAGGCAGAGACCTGGCGCTGCTCATGCAGGCAATGGTCCAGATCGGCGACAAGTGGCGGCGCGAGGAGGAACTGGAACCGCCCTTGCGCTTCGTTGGCGCAGGGTCTGGCAACGGGTTGAAGCTCGCTCTGGTCGACGAAGACCAGGAGGGATTGGCCGCAGAGCCTGAAATACGGATCGTCGCCGGTCCTGGCGCCGACGAGCTCATGCGCTGGCGAGTGGAACTGGGAAGAGATGAACGCGGCGCGCGACGCGCGGCGACGGCGGACTGACGGGCCTGCGCGATCTCAGACGAGGCGGTCGACCACTTGCCCCTTCGTTGCAGCCGACCAATCCGACGATCCCGGCGAGGGCACTAATGCCGAGGCGAGGCCGGTTGCAGCGGTGGGGCCCGCCGACAGAAAAGCGCCCGGATTGGTCACGCCGTAGGACGTCTCGCCATTGCCGAGATGG
Source organism: Sphingomonas sp. QA11 (assembly GCF_028473665.1). Classification (GTDB taxonomy): domain Bacteria; phylum Pseudomonadota; class Alphaproteobacteria; order Sphingomonadales; family Sphingomonadaceae; genus Sphingomonas; species Sphingomonas phytovorans. The sequence continues at coordinate 4,039,496 of NZ_CP098774.1, forward strand.
GTGACGATGGTGCCGTTGACGAGCGCGTCGAGCTGCCGGCCAGTGTCGATCATGCCGGCGAGCGATGTTGTCCGCGCCTTGGCCAGATCGATCGCGCCGCCTTGCGCATCGGTATAGGTCGCATCGTTGAACCAGCCGGTCTCCCCGGCCTTGTTCGCAACCTGCTGGATCATGCTGAGGAATTTGACCGATCCGTCGATCGCGCCGGCGACATTCTGATATTGCTGGCCGGTCTCGCGAAGCGACGTGCCGTTGGCGACGACCTGCTGCGTGCCGTCATAGGCGGACACCATGTCGGTATTGAATTGCTGGACCTGGTTGACCAGCGTCGTGTTGGCGTTGAGCTGGCCCTCCAGCCACTTGCGGTCGCTGTCGCTGAGGTCGTTCGAGACGACCTTCAGCTTGCCCCCGTCCGAGACGAAATCGAACTGTGCGTCGGCGAGGTCCGGGCGCTGGGCGAGGATCGATTTGAAGGCGGCCGTAACCGTCCCGGTCAACGCCTGCGTATCCTGGCCGACCTGCGCGATCGCGCGGAACTGCTTCATCGGCTGGGCATCGGAAATGTCGGGCGGGGTCGTCGAGACTTGCTGGACGCTGGTCACGGACGTCTGATCGGCAGCCGTCGCGCCGGCGGTGCCACTCGTGAGCACAGCGCTGGCCAGTGGGTCATGAACGCCTACACCATCGCCTGCACGAGCATTCTGATGGTGGCCGGCACGCTTGCCGACCGGCTCGGGCGGCGACGAGTGTTCACCGCCTCGATGATCCTCTTCGGTGCGGCTTCCCTGGGGTGCGGGATGGCGCAGACGATAGCCATGCTCATAGCCTGCCGCGTCGTGCAGGGGGCTGGCGGCGGGGCGATGTTGATCTGCCTCATCGCCATTCTCTCCAACGCCTATCGCGACGGGGCCGAGCGGGGCCGAGCCTTCGCCATCTGGGGTATCGTGTTCGGGACCGGGCTGGGCATCGGCCCGCTGTTCGGTGGCCTGATCGCCTCGCTCGTCGGCTGGCGCTGGGTGTTTCTCATCCACGGCCCCCTGACGGTCCTGACGCTGGTGCTGGTGTTCGCGACGATCCGGGAGTCCCGCGCCGCCAGCACCCACAAGATGGATCTCGCCGGAATGGTCACCTTGTCGCTCAGCGTGCTGGGCCTGACCTCCTTCATCATCGAAGGACCGAAATACGGGTTCGACAGTCCGGTGATGATCGCGATCGCCGTCGCGGCTCTGGTCAGCGCCGCGATCTTCGTGGCCGCGGAACGGCTCAGTTCTCACCCGATGGTCGACTTCTCTGTGTTTCGCATCCCGCATTTCACCGGCGCGATCATGGGCTCGGCCGGGGTGAATTTCAGCTTCTGGCCGCTGCTGATCTACCTGCCGCTCTATTTCGAGAACGGCATCGGCTATGACCGGACGACGACCGGTTTCATCCTGCTGGCCTACACGCTGCCGGCGCTGCTCCTCCCGCCGCTAGGAGAGCAGCTTGCGCTCCGCTATTCTCCGCGGAACGTGATACCCGGCGGCCTCTTGCTGATCGGCTTGGGATGCTGGGCGATCACGCTCGGACTGGCCTGGGCGCCGCCCGGTTGGCTGGCCCTGCTGCCGGGCTGCATCCTGACCGGGGTGGGGTTGGGTCTCGCCAACACGCCTTCCTCCAATGCGGCGACCGGCGCGGTCGATGCCGATCGCGCCGGCATGGCCTCCGGGATCGAGACGACGGTCAGATATATTGCGCTGTCAGCCAACATCGCCTTGATGGGGCTCGTCCTGCTGATCGGCGTTCGGTCGTTCCTTCTGCACTCTGCTGGTGGGCTGGATGGCGCCCATGCTAGCGAGATGGCGGAGCGTCTTCTCACCGACGGCATCGGTTTCGACACGATCCTGTCGCCGCAGCAGAAGCTCGATCGCTTCCTCGCTCTGCGCCAAGGCTTCGAGACGCTGACGCTCTATGCGGGGCTGGCCGCCGCGTTTTTCGCAGCGTCGAGCTTCATAGCGTTCCGCCGGGACACAAGGCGGGCTGTCGGTTTGGCACAGTGAAGCCTGAACGCCGGCGCCATCATGTCACCGTCTTTCCTGCCCCCGATGCCAGCTGAACAACCCGTGACCCTCAGCGTCTTTCTGATCATCCTTATGGCCGCAGCCCTTCACGCGGCATGGAACGCGATCGTGAAGGGCGGTGAGGACAGCTCCCTGACGACGGTCACCGTCACAGGTGCGGCAGCCCTTATCGCCGCGGTGACGCTCCCGTTTCTGCCTGCACCGCATCGGCAGAGCTGGCCGCTGATCGCGGCCTCGGCGCTCCTGTCGATCGGCTACTATGTCCTCGTCGGACGGACCTACAAGATCGCCGACATGAGCCGGACCTATCCGCTCATGCGCGGCACGGCCCCGCTCATCGTCGCTCTCGCAAGTACGGTGATCCTCGGCGATCGACTTGGCGCGAGGGCATGGTGCGGGGTGGTCGTGATCTGCGCGGGAGTCCTCGCCATGACCGGCGATCGAAAGCCGGGCCAATCTGCCGGAACGCGGCTCGCGCTCCTGAATGCCTGTATCATCGCCAGTTACACGCTGGTCGATGGCGTCGGTGTTCGCCGCTCGGGCAGCGCGGCCAGCTACACGCTTTGGATCTTCCTTCTGACCGGGGCGCCCCTCGTGGCATGGACCTTCGTGCGCCGTGGCGTGCAGTTTCGGTCCTATGTGCGCCGGAACTGGCGCCTCGCCGCCGTCGGCGGAGCGGGCACGATCGCCTCTTACGGCCTCGCGCTGTGGGCGATGACGGAAACATCGGTCGCCGTGGTCGCCGCCCTGCGAGAAACCGCGATCATCTTCGGAACGCTGATCGCGGCCCTCCTCCTGAAGGAGCGCATCGACCGCAGCAGGATGATCGCGGCGCTCACTATCGCAGTTGGAGCAGTGGTCCTGCGCGCATCGTGAGACGAGGACTTGCGGTAACGCAAACTTGGCTTTCGAAAGACCAATGCCGCTTTCGGAGCCGCCGGTCCTATTCTGTCGCGCATGGATAAGACGGCAGAAACACTGGTGCCAAGAGTAGGCAGGAATGCTGCCTCAAAGAGCGCGTGAGCAGCGCCGCCGCCTGGACCCTGCTGCTGCTGTCCGGGCTCGCGGACGTTGCCTGGGCGACGAGCGTGAAGATGTCGGCCGGATATAGCCGGCTTGGCTGGGCCGCCACTTCCTTCGTTCTGCTCCTCCTTTTCATCGCGATGCTCGGTCGCGCGCTCGAGGTCCTGCCGATGGGCACAGCCTACGCCGTCTGGACTGGAGTGGGCGCGGTGGGATCGGTGGCCATCGGCATCGCCCTGTTCGGTGAGCCGGTCTCTCTCCCTCGGATGCTGTGGATTGCGGTCACTCTGGCCGGAATTGTCGGCCTCAAGATGACAAGCCAATAGCAGGAGATCGTGATGGAAACGGGAAAGAGCCCCCCGGCCGCTGTGTCGGAATGCGCAACGAACATCTCCTTTCGGAAAGAGGATGATCTTCACGCCTACGAGCAGATGGTGCTGATCCGCCGTTTCGAGGAGCGGGCCGGCCAAATGTATGGCGAGGGCCTGATTGCGGGCTTCTGTCACCTCTACATCGGTCAGGAGGCAGTCGTCGTTGGGATGCAGATGGCCATCGAAAAGGGCGATCAGGTCATCACCGCCTATCGCGACCACGGGCACATGCTCGCGCTCGGCGTCGACCCCAACATTGTGATGGGCGAGCTGACAGGCCGCGAGGCCGGCATCTCGCACGGCAAAGGAGGATCGATGCACATGTTCGCACCGGAGCTCGGCTTCTACGGCGGCCACGGCATCGTCGGCGCCCAGGTCTCGATCGGCACCGGGCTGGCTTTCGCGAACCGCTACCGGGGCAACGACCGGGTCTGCCTCACCTATTTCGGGGACGGCGCGGCCAACCAGGGCCAGGTCTACGAGAGCTTCAACATGGCGAAGATCTGGGACCTGCCGGTCGTCTACGTGATCGAGAACAACCGATACGGCATGGGCACCAGCATCGAACGGGCATCTGCCACGACCGATCTTTCTCAGCGCGGGGCCTCGTTCAACATTCCGGGAGAACAGGTCGACGCGATGGACGTCCGCGCCGTCTACGAAGCGGGCAAGCGGGCGGTCGAGCGCGCGCGGGATGGCGGTGGCCCTTACATCCTCGAGATGCTCACCTACCGTTATCGCGGCCACTCGATGTCCGATCCGGCCAAATACCGATCGAGGGACGAGGTCCAGAAGATGAAAACCGAGAATGATCCGATCGACCGGGTGATGGCACGTCTGCTGAACGACTGGCGCGTCGGGCAGGAGGAGTTGAAGGCGATCGACAAGCGCATCAAGGCCACGGTCTTGAGTGCAGTCGATTTTGCGGTATCCAGCCCAGAGCCTGATCCGGCCGAACTCTACACGCATGTCTATGCGTAACATCCCGTTGGATACGGGCGACGCTCAAGGATTGGCGTCGTCCGGCACTTTCTCGATGACGGTGTCGCTTGAACCGACCAGTTTTCCATCCTCCGTCTTGACCTCGAGGATAATCCGGCGGCCGCTATCGCGTGCGAGGAGGCGGGAACGCTTCTCGTCAGGCTCGAACAGATAGCGCTCTCCCCATTGGCGGAGCGCCACCATGACCGGGAACAGATCCCGGCCCATCTCTGTCAGGAGATATTCCTCTCGCGAGGGCGTTCCCTCGGTTGGCCGCGTTTCCAATATCCCGCGGTCGACCAGCGTGCGCAGCCGGAGCGCCAGGATGTTTTTGGCGATGCCGAGGCTCTTCTGAAACTCCCCGAAGCGCGTCAGCCCATCGAAGGCATCGCGCACGATGAGCAGCGACCACCAATCGCCGATCACGTCCAGCGACCGCGCGCTCGGGCAGGTGTCGGCTATCAGGCTCTTGCGCTTCACCATGGGCCTTACGTTCTGCATCTCCTGATTGATGGTTGCATTATAAAACCTTCCCGATAGGCTGCAATTCGGTTTCATCATTAAACCGAGTCGGGGATTCTCCATGCCTGCCAGCGAGGCCTGCGCACCCTTCGAACACCCTCGTCCTGGGATATCGAAGCTCTCTCCAGCCCTGATCTTTCTCTTTGCCCTCGCGAGCGGGCTGGCGGTCGCGAACGCCTATTTCGCGCACCCGATGCTCGACGTGATGGCGGATGCTGTGGGCCTTCCCCGCGCGCAATCCGGACTGATCGTCGGCATGACCCAATTGGGTTACGGCCTGGGGTTGATCTTCCTCGTACCGCTCGGCGACCTCTTTGACCGGCGCCGCCTGGTGATCTTCCAATCCTCGCTCTCGGTCGCGGCACTGCTGGCGATCGGCCTCTCGCCGACCGCCGCGACGCTGCTAACTGCAATGGCGTTCATGGGGTTTCTCGCGGTCACCACCCAGAGCTTCGTTGCTTATGCCGCCAGCCTGGCCGAGGATGCGGAGCGCGGGCATGTCGTCGGGCTGGTTACGGGCGGGATCGTCATTGGCCTACTGGGCGCACGCACACTGTCCGGCGTCGTGACCGATCTTGCCGGCTGGCGCGTAGTCTACCTGACGTCCGCCGTCCTGACCTCGGGGCTGGTCATGCTGTTGGCTTTCGCGCTGCCGGCGCAACCGAAGACGGAACCGGGGTCGTCCTACCGTGCGCTCATCGCATCGCTTTTCACCCTCTTCAGGGCCGAGCCTGTGCTGCGCGTCCGTAGCTTGCTCGCCATGCTCATCTTCGCCAATATCACGACCTTGCTGACGCCGCTGGTGCTGCCGCTGAGCGCGCCGCCTTTTTCCCTCTCGCATACTGGCGTCGACCTGTTCGGGCTCGCGGGGATTGCGGGCGCGCTCGGCGCGACGCGGGCGGGACGATGGACCGATCGCGGCCTGGGTCAGCGGGTGACGGGCATTGCACTGACAATGATGCTGACGGCATGGACCTTCATCGCGATGCTACCCCATGGCCTTGGCTGGCTCGTGATCGGCGTCGTCATGATCGATTTCGGACTGCAGGCGGTCCACGTCACCAACCAGGCGATGATCTACCGCGTTCGCCCGGAAGCGCAGAGCCGCCTGACGGCCGCCTACATGGTGTTCTATTCGATCGGCAGCGCGCTTGGCTCCTCGGCCTCGACCTTGCTCTACACGCACGCCGGCTGGAGCGGCGTTTGCGCGCTCGGCGCTGCCATCTCGGTCCTGTCGCTGATCCCTTGGATGAGCACGCGCGATCGGTAGGGTCGATAGGATCAAGTGGCCGCATGCAGCATGGCAATACCGACGAGCACGGCAATTACGCCGACTGACTGCAAAACGGACAGCCGCTCACCACGCAAGGTCAGGCCAAGCCAGGCCGTTACGGCGGCCGCCAGGGTGCTCAAGCAGTTGGTCGCCGACCTCAGCCTCGACAAGCATATCCTGCAGGATGTCCTGTCCAAAAAGCTCTGACGCCTGGGCGGCGGCGCGAGATTGTCGCGCACGTCCGGGCGTCCCTCCGATTAGCGGTGTTGTGACCGCTTTCGGCAAAGGCCGCCGTTAAGGCCGGCCGAACACAATGACGGCTTCGTCCCAATTACGGTCTTTGAGCATGCCGCACTGAACGCGTGTCAGCTGGACCGCCGTGAGAAATTGATCGCTTGGCGCACGGCTAGGCCCTGACAGGTCCGGCCTGATCTCGCGCCGGACCGCGGCCGAGATTCGCGATGCGGTGAGAATATAGTCGAGTGCCAGCTCGAACCCGATTTTCCGGCACAGCGTGCGGGCGCCTCGCGCTGGCGCGCGACCGCGCTCTACGGCGCCAGCATATAGTGCTAGCGCCGACGAGCCCATGGGTCTCGTCCTTCGGTGACGATCGCATGGCGCGTGGCCGGACCCTGACGGCTCCGGCCTGGTCCGCGGTCGCCGCGCTCGCGCGCGGCGGCGTCGTTTGTGGCCTCTCCCGGTGACGCGGGTGCGGACGGCGCTTCCTGCTAGGCCCGCCGCGGCCGGCGGCAAGCCTGGCGTTCCGCTCGGCTGCTCCATTGCATTGCGCCCTTGCGGTGCCGCCGCCCGCTCAAGCGGTCCTCTTCGGTGCGCTCTTGCCGCCCACCCCCCGCGTCCGGGGGAGGCCCCGTGGTTTTTGGGGGCGGTGCAGGAGGATATCATGCGCCAGAAGAGCAACCGTCGCGCGCGCGGCAAGCCCCGGACGGACCGGACCAGCGCCAGCGAACCGCGCGCCAGCCTCTATGATGAGGTCACCCACCGCATCGTCGCCGAACTGGAAGCGGGCCGGTTTCCATGGGTCCAGCCATGGGCAAGGAGCGGCGGCACCGGACCCTGCCTGCCGCGCAACGCGCTCACCGCCCGCTCCTATTCCGGGGTGAACGTCCTGATCCTGTGGGGGGCGGTGATCGAGCATGGGTGGCCGTCGCAAAGCTGGCTGACCTTCAAACAGGCGCTGGAGGCCGGGGGCTGCGTCCGCAAGGGCGAGCAGGGCACCACTGTGGTCTATGCCGATCGGTTCGTCCCCAAGGAGGTGGACAAGGTGGGGCTCCGGGGGAGCGCCGCTCCGGCGAACGAGGGCGAACCACCCGAGGCGAAGTCCATTCCCTTTCTCAAGCGCTTCACCGTGTTCAATGTAGCGCAGTGCGAGGGGTTGCGCGAAGGCCTCGGCGCCGATCCCGCGCCGCTCCCTGAACGGGAGATCGTGCCCGTTGCGGAAAACGTGATCGCCGCGAGCGGGGTGGATTTCCGCATTGGCGGTGACAAGGCTTTCTATGTGCCGAGCCTCGATTTCGTGCAGGTCCCGCCGCAGCCCGCCTTTTTCGACCAGATCAACTATTACCGCACCGCGCTGCACGAACTGTGTCACGCCACCGGCCATGGTTCGCGGCTCGACCGCAAGCTGACCACCGGTTTCGGCACGAGGGATTATGCCCGGGAGGAATTGTGCGCGGAAATGGGATCGGCCTTTCTCTGCGCCGCGCTCGGTATCGTGCCGACCGTCCGCCACGCCGATTATCTCGCCGTATGGCTGGAGGTGCTGCGCGAGGATAGCCGGGCGATCTTCCGCGCCGCCAGCGCGGCCTCCAAGGCCGCCGACTGGCTGCTGACCCGCCACGCGGCGGCGCAGGGCGAGGCGATCCAAGCGGCCTCAGGCGAATGGAGGACGGCGGCATGATCCTGCTCACCCCCGAGCTTCGCGCCGCGCTGCGCGCGAACGCGGATCGTTCCGCCTCCGGCGATCATGATCCCTGCCCCGTTCTCAAGCTGTTCAACCCGCTTGGCGCGGGGACATGGCTCGCGACCGAGCTTTACGACGATGACGACACCTTGTTCGGCCTTGCCGACCTTGGGTTCGGCTGCCCCGAACTTGGCTGTTTCAGCCTGTCGGAGATCGCCGCCGTCCGGTTGCCGTTCGGCATGGCGATCGAACGCGACCTCCTTTTCTCGACCAGCCACCGGCTGTCGACATGGACCGAGGCGGCGCGGCGTGCCGGGTCGATCCTCTGGGCCGAAACCCTGTTGCGCCGGGCCGCCCGGCGCACCGGCGACGAGCTTCCATCGCAGGATGGATGACGCGGGCGGCGCGTTTCGCCGCCATCACACGCCGGTCCGCCATCCCGGAAAAGAGCGACGGACCGGCACTCACAAGGAGTGATGACATGAAACTCGACTTCATCGATCTTGGCAAGCTGTCGGTATCGCCCGCCAATATGCGGCACGGCCGCAAGGCGCCCGACATCGGCGATATCCTGCCCTCCGTCCGCGCGCGCGGCGTGCTGGTGCCGGTGCTGGTCCGTCCCAATAGCGGCACCGCCAGTTTCGAGATCGTCGCGGGGCGGCGGCGCTTCCACGCCGCGCAGGCGATCGCCGCCGAAACCGGTACCGCCGATCCGCTCCCGTGCGCGATCCTTACCGATAGCGACGATGCCGCCGCCATCGAGGCGTCGCTGATCGAGAATCTCGCCCGGCTCGACCCCGACGAGGTGACCCAATGGGAGACTTTCACCCGGCTGGTGCGGGGAGGGCGCGGCGCCGACGACATCGCCGCCATCTTCGGCCTGCCCGACCTCACCGTGCGCCGTATCCTCGCGCTCGGCAATCTCCTGCCCCGCATTCGCGCGCTCTATGGGTCGGAGAAGATCGACCGCATCACCGTCCGCCACCTCACTTTGGCGAGCAAGAGCCAGCAAAAAGCGTGGCTGGCGCTGCACGACGACCCCGACAGCTATGTGCCGACCGGTCATCAGGTGAAGGCATGGCTGTTCGGCGGGCAGTCGATCCCGGCCCGGTTCGCGCTATTCGACCTCGATGGCTTCAAGGGCGCGACCGTCGCCGACCTGTTCGGCGATGATCTTTATTTCACCGATACCGACGCCTTTTGGGATGCGCAGAACGCCGCCATCGCGGCGCGCAAGACTGGCTATCTCGACGCCGGATGGAGCGATGTCATCATCGTACCGCCGTCCGAGCATTTCCATGCGTGGGAATATGAGAAGGCGGGCAAGCGCAAGGCCGGGCGCGTCTATATCGATGTCCGTTCGAACGGCGAGGTCACCTTCCACGAAGGCTATCTCTCCGCCAAGGAAGCGCGCCGCGCCGCCAGCGGCGGCACCGCCGAGCCGACGAAAGTCGCGCGGCCGGAGGTCACATCGACGATGCAGACCTATCTCGACCTGCACCGTCACGCCGCCGTCCGCGCCGCCCTGCTCGGCCATCCCGGCGTCGCGCTGCGCCTGATGGTCGCCCATGCCATCGGCGGGTCTTATCTGTGGCGGGTGTCGCCCGAACCGCAGACGACCCGCAACGACGCGGTACGCGAGAGTATCGAAACCTGTCGCGGCGAGACGGTGTTCGACGAGCGCCGCCGCGCCGTGCTGGCCGTGCTCGACTTCTCGGCGGAAGAACCGACCGTGAGCGGCGGCAATGGCGACGATTACGGCGTGGTGGGCATCTTCCTGCGGCTGATCGACCTGCCCGACCCGGTGATCATGGAGATCATCACGGTCATCATGGGTGAGACGCTGGCCAGCGGCAGCGCTGCCGTCGCGGCGGTGGGCGTGCAGATCGATATAGACATGGCCGACTGGTGGCAGGCCGATGCGGCGTTCTTCGAGCTGATCCGCGACAAGGAAGTTCTGGGCCGACTCGTCGCCGAGGTGGCGGGCGAGACGGTCGCCACCGCCAATACGGGCGAGAAGACCAAGACCTTGAAAGCAATCGTGCGCGCGCATCTGGACGGCGCGGACGGACGAACCAAGGTCGAGCGCTGGGTGCCGAAATGGCTGGCCTTCCCGGCATCCGCCTACACAGCGCGCGGCGGAGTCGGCACCGTCGCCGCCCATGCGACCGTCGAGGCGGCACGGACCCCCGAGCCGGACCCCGATGCCGGGCAGGAGCCGTTCGCAGAGGCGGCGTGACGGTCGGCGGGCGGGCTTCGGCCCGCCCGCTTTCGGACCTGCGAAAATCCGGCCGCGCGCCGCCGCCGTCCCGGCGGCGGCGCGCGGTTTCCTCTCTTTTTCAGCGCAGGCCGTTGTCGATCGGGAGCGGCAATTGTCCATCGTGATAGGCAGATGGTGGCGCCAGCCGCGCGCTGATCCACCCGGCGAGAGCATCGACGGCGCGAAGTTGCTCGCGCGCAGTTCCGACCGTCAGGCCCTGGCGATAGGCCAGTGGCGAATTCTCGATGGCACGGGCAACCGCGTCGAGCGAATCGGAGTCGAGTCGGGTCATGGCGCATTGGAACAAATAAAGAACGCATTTGCATGAGGCTGCATGGCGACGCCGCATGCCATCGATATGGTTCGCGTCATGCTGATGTGCATGCGCGTCTATCCCGTCCTCAAACCCCAATATGGGCTGCTGGCGATCTGCAAGCGTCGACTCAGGATCGCGACAATCAACCACCCCTTCGAGATGATCGCGGTGCAGCGAGAGCGGCATCGCCGGAAATATCTCGGTAGCTTGTTGCCGCCAGGGCTGTTTGCTATTGCTCCGGCAAGGCACGGCCCGTGCCTCCCCCCACCTCCGGGGAAGCATATGACATGCCGGGCGTCCTGTTTTTCGAACCATCCCGTTCGAGCATGCGCATAAGGTGGGATTGCGAACATCGCTCGAAAAGAGGAGGTTCTCAATGAAGCTATCTGCTCCAATTTTTCGGCTGAAGCGTCAGGCCAAGTTGCTTGCGCGCGAGTCCGACGTTCCGCTTCACACAGCCCTTGATCGGTTGGCCCGACATGAGGGCTTTCATGCCTGGAGTCATCTCGCGGCATCCGCATCCGACCATAAGCCGGCACATGAGATGCTGGCGCGGCTCAGTCCGGGTGATCTGGTGCTGCTGGGCGCGCGGCCCGGACATGGCAAAACGCTCATGGGCCTCGAACTGGCTATCGAGGCCGTCCGGACCGATCGACCGGCCTTTTTCTTCACCCTCGAAGACACTGAAGGCCTCGTGTTCGATCGTCTTCAGATGCTTGGTACTGACAGGAAAATGGTCGAGGACAAGCTGACCGTCGATACATCCGACGATATCTGCGCCGACCACATAATCGACCGGATCGGCCATGGGAGTCCTGGCGTCCTAGCGATCATCGACTATCTTCAGCTGCTGGACCAGCGACGCCGTAATCCGGAACTCGATGTCCAGATAAGAGCGCTGAGGACGTTCGCGAGCGCGACAGGATCGATCATAGTGGTGCTGGCACAGATCGATCGGGCCTTCGAAACGACAGGTAGGAACATCCCGGGACTGGAGGATATCCGCTTGCCCAACCCTCTCGACATCAGCCTTTTCACAAAGGCCTGCTTCATGCACGGCGGTGAAGCTCATCTTGAGAAAATAGACTGAGGCCTTGGATGTAGAGGCCCGCGGCGCTTCGCCCTGTGGCGGGGAGCCGCGGGTGCCGCGGTCATCGCGACCAAATCAGGGCGTGCTCGCTCGCGCATCTGACGGGTCGCGGTGCGTTTCGGAGGCGTCGATCCCCGCCATCCTGATCCGCTCACCGCTTTCCAGCCGGAACGTATCGCCCTCCGTCACCCAGCCCACGTGGCTCGAACCTCCATCGTCGGCAGCGCCGGCGGGCATCATCATCAGTGCCGCGACACCAAAAGCGACGATCGAGAAGACACGCAGCATGGCAGAGATTATCGCCGTGCAGGATGCCGGCTGTCGAGCGTTCACCACTCTGGTGCGAACCTCCAGGCTTTCGACTGCCGCCCTGAACGGACCTCTCTCTCGGCGGGTCTGGCGGGGTCCGCCGGTCCCGCAACGGCGTCGCCGATCTTCTTCCCCGGCTCGGGTATCCCTCGCCTTCCTCGCGAGGCAAGAAGCCCGGCTTTGGCCGTCCTCCGCTTCGCTGCGGCCTGCGGTGCGGGACCGTCCTCCACCCGCCTGATCGACCGCCTGTCGAGGCCGCATCGGGCGGCATCGCATCACTTGAAGGAGGTTATCATGGCACAGATTGGCAGCTTCACCCGCGGCGACAACGGCATCTACACCGGCGAAATCCGCACCCTGACACTCCGCGTCAAGGCGACGATCCGCCCTTGCGAGCGCGACAACGAGAAGTCGCCCGACCACCGCGTCAGCGCCGGCGGCACCGAGTTCGGGGCGGCCTGGACCAAGGCGGCGCGCGAGACCGGCGCTGAATATCTGAGCCTCAAGCTCGACGACCCGTCGTTCCCGGCACCGATCTACGCGACCCTCAGCCAGGGCGATGACGGCGAGCACAAGCTCATCTGGTCGCGCTGAACCGAATGCCCCGCGCGCTCCTGCGCGCGGGGCAGGAGCGGCGCGCCGGATTAGCCATAGCTCGCGAGAGACCTGGCAGGCGGGGGCGTCTGCTTGTGTCAGCTTACCGTCGCACGGGACCGACAATCCCCTGCCACCCGGCATAACCCACGCCGCTCTTTATGGCGAAGGCGAGCCCCGCGCGCTCCGGCGCGCGGGGTTTTCAGCGCTTCGGCGGGAAGTGTGTCGAAAACGCGGGTCGCGATTCCGACACTCCCCGTCCGGTGCCCCATCCGTCATTTCCGGTGCCGGTGACGGCAGATCGCCGTCCTTTTCGGACATGGACAGGCAGCATGGACAGCGACGACGACATTTCCCGCGCGACCCGCGCCAAACGCGGCTCCCCCTATCTCAATACCGATCAGGCGGCGGCCTATCTGAAGTTCTCCAGTCGCCTGCTGAAGCGGCTGCGGCGCGCTGGAAAAGGCCCGGCATTTCGGCGCCACAGCCGCTTCGTCCAATATCATATCGACGATCTCGACGCCTGGTCGAAGGCCCAGTCGAACGGAGGCAACGACCATGACCCGGCGTGACAAAAGCGGGACGGGGACGCCGCTGCTGGACTGGGGCGAGCAGCTTCGCGCCGGCAAGCAGCGGCGCCGAATCGTCGGTCGCCGTATCGCGATCACCGGCGTCGGCATCTCCCTCCTCGGGCTGACGATGGCGTTTCCGCCGGCCCCCCGGCTGGTCTGGAATGCCAGCGCCAGCGCGCCGATCGGTCTCTATGCCGTGATCCCCGGAGCGCCCGTCGATGCCGGCGACATGGTCATCGCGCGCGTGCCGGATCCGTGGCGGATGATGGCGGCGCAGCGGCGCTACATTCCCGCCAATGTCCCGCTGGTGAAGCGTGTCGCCGCGATAGCGGGCGACGAGGTCTGTGCCCTCGGCCAGGAAATCTTCGTCAACGGAACATGGGTCGTCGAGCGCCGCGTTGCCGACGCCAGTGGGCGGCCCATGCCGTGGTGGAGCGGCTGCGTGCGGCTGCGTGGCCGCCAGTTCTTCCTGCTCATGCCGGGCAGTCCGGCGTCCTTCGACGGCCGTTATTTCGGCGTGACCGACGGCGGATTGGTCGTCGGCAAGGCACGGCTGCTATGGCCGCGCTGAACCGTTTACTCCCCGCCATGCTCGTGCTGGCCGCGACTCCCGCCAAGGCCGATAAGGTCGATCGCTGGCGGCCCATGATCGAGGAGGTGTCGACCCGCTTCGGCATCCCGACCAGCTGGATCGAGCGCGTTATGCGGGCCGAGAGCCGGGGTTACACCATGCTGAATGGCCGCCCGATCCGAAGTCGTGCCGGAGCGATGGGCCTGATGCAGCTCATGCCCGCGACCTGGACCGACATGCGCGCACGCCTCGGACTGGGCAGCAATCCCGACGACCCGCGCGACAATATCTTGGCCGGCACCTTCTTCCTGCGCCTCATGTACGATCGCTTCGGTTATCCGGGATTGTTCGGCGCCTATAATGCCGGGCCGGGTGCCTATGCCGCGTATCTGGCGGTTACGAGACGGCTTCCCGGCGAAACATTGGCCTATCTCGGAACGGTCGGCAGCACGTCATTGTCAACGTCGCCTGTCTCCCCATTGCCGCCGCCGATGACGATGTTTGTCGTTCGCCGGGCCGTGCCATCGGACCAGGCTGCCGCCGGGGAAGGCGAAGAACAGACGTCGCTGTTCGCGGTCCGGAAGGTGATCCCATGATCGCGGGCGTTGGAGGGGCTCGTCTCGACAGGCCGAGCATGACGGCTGGCGGAGCGGCTCTCAAGGCCCGTGGGTGCCCCCCAATTTTCTGCGAAAATCGGTTCCCCCCACGTCCGCTTCGCGGCGCTTCGCGATGCTCCGCGGCCCTGACAGCCGCTCCGCCACCCGTCTTTTTCACGATGTTCTCGATCAGGAGAACAGAAGTGAAGGAGATGATCATGGGCATGTTTCAACCCATTTCGGTGGCGTCAGATCGCGTGATGGCGGCGTTGGTTTCGGGACTGGAGATCGAGTTCGGACACGGTGTCGGAGAGGCACTGGCGCACCGGTTTCTGGAGGCCGAAGAGACCGAATTCCTCTGGGATGCGCGGGATCAGGAGCGCTGGATCGGCACCTATGAGGGCACGGACGACGACGAAATCGACCTGGATCGGGTGCGGATATTCGGGCGGCTGGGCGGCAGATGGTTCGTCGCGGTGATGATCGTCGATGGCGATGGAAACCCGCACGGACTGATGGGAAAGCGCGAGTTCGGGCGGCGGAAGCGGGCTCTGGCGGCATTCGCAGATGCTTGAGGAGTTGCGCATTCTAGGCCGGGATGCGGTGCCGCGTTGGCATCGCGTCCCGGCTTTTTCTTTGAGCCGAAAATGGAGAGAGGGGCAGGAAGGAAGGGAAAAGCGAAAGCAAGAGAAAGGCAATGCCTCACAGGCATTGCTAAGTGTTTGTCTGCACATCGTTTTCTTGAGAGACATGGCGTTCGTCGCGCGAGACATGCTTTTGAAGAATGGCGGAATTCCGCCATTCGTGGCCCGAATTCGCGAGATCGACCGCCGTGGCGATCATCGATGAGCGAGGACGACGAATTCAAGCCACGGCTCGGTCGGCAGCGCCAGCAGGGAGGCAAGAAGGCGCGGCGCTACATCGGTCGCGTGGTCGGCGCGGCGATCCGCTTGGCCGAGAAAAGCGCGATCAGGAACCGCCGCTTCGATGGTAGCCGGATCGGGCGCGGTGCCAGCATGGGCAGACTCCTCTCCAGCCGCGATCGCTTTGGTGGGCTTCGGGCGCGCCGTGTCGTCGTGAAGACTCGCCTGGTCAGGATCGACACCAAGGGGCTACCCGCGGCCCGCGCCCACCTGCGCTATATCCAGCGCGATGGCGTCACGCGGGAGGGAGCGCCCGGTGAGCTCTATTCGGCCGACCGCGACACCGCCGACGGGAAGGCGTTCCTCCAACGATGCGACGGTGACCGCCACCAGTTCCGTTTCATCGTGTCCGCCGAGGACGGTTCGGAATATCCCGACCTCAAGCCCTACATTCGCCGACTGATGACCCAGATGGAGGCTGATCTCGGGACCAGGCTTGACTGGGTCGCGGTCGACCATTTCAACACCGCCCATCCGCACACGCACATCATGCTGCGCGGCGTCGATGACACCGGCCAGAATCTGATTATCGCCCGCGAGTACATCTCGCACGGCATCCGCGAGCGCGCGGCCGAGTTGGTGACGCTCGATCTCGGACCACGCACCGACCAGGAGATCGAGGGCTGGCTCAGGCACGACATCGGCGAGGAGCGCATGACCGCGATCGACCGGAAGCTGATCCGCTCGATGGACGCGGATCGACTCGTGGTTTCGGCCGACCGTGATCCGTTCCAGCAATCGCTCCGGGCCGGCCGGTTGCAGAAGCTTGCGAGCATGGGACTCGCCGACAATGTCGGCGGTGGTCACTGGCAGCTCGCCGACGATCTGGAGGGCACGCTCCGCACGCTTAGCGAGCGGGGCGACATCATCCGGACCCTGCAGCGCGAACTGACCGCCCGAAATCTCCAGCGGCCCTGGATCGGGCGAAGCTTGTTCGGGGCGGGGGAAAAGGATCCGGAGCCGGTGGTCGGCCGCTTGATCGCGCGGGGCCTCGCCGACGAGCATCGGGACCGTCACTATCTGCTGGTCGACGGCGTCGATGGTCATGCCCATTATGTCGATATCGGTCGCGGTGACGCCGTCGCGTCGATCCCCGAGGGCGCGATTGTCCGGGTGTCGGCCCGGAGCCTGGAGGTCAGAGACGCCGATCGCGTCGTCGCCGAAGTGGCGGTGGCGAATGGCGGGCGATATTCGGTCGACCTGCATCTACGGCACGATCCCTCGGCCACGCAGGCTTTCGCCGAAACTCATGTGCGACGGCTGGAGGCGATGCGGCGGGTAGGTACCGGCGTCATGCGGGAGGCCGACGGGAGCTGGACGATACCCTTTCACCATACCGATCGTGCTGCCGCCTATGAAGCTCGCCGCCACCGCGACCAGCCGGTAGAGGTCGAAATTCTGTCGGCGCGCCCGCTCGAACAACTTCGCGATGCCGATGGTGCGACCTGGGTCGACCGTGAGCTCGCCTCGCAATCGCCGCTGCCCATCCGTGATGCCGGATTCGGACACGAGGTCCGCGGCGCCATGGCAACGCGACGGCAATGGCTTGTGGAACAGCAGCTCGCCGATGTTGATGGCGATCGCATTCGCTTGCGCGCCAACGCGATCATGATGCTCCAGCGGCGAGAGGTGCTGCGCGCAGGCGATCAACTGGAGAGCGAAATGCGCAAACCATTTGTGGAGGCGCAGCTGGGCTCCGCGATCGAGGGCCGGCTTGTGCGCCCCATCGATCTAAACAGCGGCCGCTTTGCGCTTGTCGAGAATAGTCGTGAATTTACTTTGGTGCCGTGGCGCCCGGTGCTCGAAAAGCACGTTGGCTATCAGGTGAGCGGCATCGTCCGAACCAACGGGCTGAACTGGCACCTGGGACGGTCGCGGTCCGGGCCCGAGATCTGATAGCGGCTCGTGTCCGGGCCATGATGAAATATCACTTCAAGTTTGGCGATGACATCACCGAGACCTGCAAGCTCAACGGTGTCGAGCCGCAGGCTTACATTACTGACGTCATCGCCAAAATCGCGGGCAACCGGCCTGCCGCGCGCGGGGATGGACTCATGCCTTGGAACTGGCGCCCAGACTTCCAAATCATCGTCGAAGCCGCATAGGCAATATCGCAACTCTCCCGCTCTTGGCCATTTAGGGGTGAGCGATCGGCTCCCGGACCCGGACCTTCATTCGTCGACGGATGCGGTACTGGATTGGCAGGGACTGGGACAAACCCGTCGTTTCCATGTCGCAGGTTGAGCGTCAGCTCTCGTCAGAAGCCGACGTTCAGTGTTTGTTTGCGCGGCGTCGCGTTACGACTGAAGCTGGGCCGTTTGCAGGCCGGCAGGTTTTGGGCGCGTATACGCGCGAAGCGACATTCATTCACGAAATTTGCGATGCTAGGAGATCCAAAAGTCGCCATTCCGGCGCGTCATTATGGTTCCCGCTTCCGGACGTCCGCTCACTTTGAAGAGAAGCGGGAGTCCTGAGCCGCAACATCAAACCGAGCAGACGATAGCTGGAGGACGACGTCCATGACGTTAGCAGAACGCCTTGACCTCAGCCGCGATAGAGAAGCAGACATCAGTTCAGTCCCCGCCTCAATTTCCCCGTCATGCCAATGCTAAGGCTCAGCGCGCGATCGAGCCGATCGGCAGGGCAATGCTAAGCTTGCGCCGCTTCTTAATGAAGCGGGTCTCGTAGCGGCGCACAACCGGCGCACTGGCGAGCATGGTATCAGCGAACGCATTATAGGCGTCCATATTCGTGACGGTCACCAGCAAAGCGAGATCGAACGGCCCCGCTATTTCGAAAATGGCCTGCACGTACGGGCTGGCGCCAAGCTCCCTGAGCAGTGCCTCGATCGCTGGCAGCGCGTGGTGGTCGAGCTGAACGTCGACCAGCGCCGAAAGGAAGGACCCGACGCTTCCGGAGATGACCGCGACGTCGGCCATGATTATGCCCTCGTCGCGAAGGCGCCGCACCCGCCGGGCAATCGCCGACGGCGACAAAGCGACCGTGAGCGCGAGATTGTCGGCGGTCTGCAGGTTGTTCTCCTGAAGCGCATTCAGCAACGCGAGATCATAACCGTCGAGAGAGCGCATTTTTGGCAAAGCATTCCGCAGATTGCCCGGCGGGCGCGCCGGCGCGCCCTTCTTCGCCCAAATCCGGCGCGCGAGGCAAGCTAGTCCTCGCCAGTACAACGACTCGAGAGGGACACCATGCGCAGGACTACGGTGATGATGGCGGCCACAATGGTGATGCTGGCGGCACCGGCAAGGGCGGACGCGCCGGCAACGGACACGCATGCGACGATCGCCGCGGCGCAGAAGACCATCCGTGATCACTATGTGCTTCCTGCAGTCGCGATCGCACTCGAGCAGGCGCTCGCGCGCAGCGAGGCGGCGGGGCGATATCGTGGTCTTGCCGGAGAAGAGCTTGCCACGCGGGTAAACGCGGATCTGGAGGCGGTGGCGCATGACCAACATCTGAGCCTGCGCTACGATCCCAAGCTGTCGACGCAACTCGGCACCGACGCGCACGACGACGATGGGCCGGCCCCGGCGGCGATCGCACGCGCATATGATCGGCAGAACGCTGGCGTTCGCGAACTCCGGGTGCTGCCCGGCAACATTCGGTACATGGCCTATGAGGCCTTCGTCTGGGACACGCCCGGCTCGGCCCAGGCGGTGGCGACCGCGATGGAGTTCCTGCGCGGCGGCGACGCCTATATCATCGACATCCGGCGCAACGGCGGCGGCTCGCCCGATGCCGTTGCGGCAATCGCCAGCTACTTCGTGCCCGAAGGTACGCCGCTGATGCGGTTCGAGATGCGTGGCCAGCCGCCGCTTGAAACGCAGGCGCCAAAGGCGCCGTTCAGCCTCGCAAGCAAGCCGCTCTACGTGCTGACCAGCCGCAACACCGCCTCGGCGGCCGAGGAGTTCTCGACCCATGTGAAAGCGCTCGGTTTCGGAACCTTGATCGGCGCGAACACGCTCGGCGCGGGGTTCCGCAACAACACGGTCGGGCTGCCGGGCGGCTACGTGCTCAGCGTTTCGGTCGGGCGCGCGGTCAGCCGCAAGACCGGCAGCGACTGGGAGCGGATCGGTGTGGCGCCGGACATCGCCACCCCGGTCGACACGGCACTGCTCCGCGCCCAACAGGAGGCCATGGCGCGGATCGCCGCCGCGGCCCCCGCCGACGAACACGACGAGGATGAAGCTATTCTCGCTTATTACCGCGCGCTCGCCACGCCCGTGACCAGCGCGCACGCGGTGGAGGCCTATGCGGGCGCCTATGGCGACCGGACGGTCAGCGTGGTTGCAGGCGATTTGATGATCGCGCGAGCGTCACGACTCCCGTCCCGGCTGGTCCCGGTTGGACCGGACAGCTTCGCGCCTGAGACAGACCCGGCCGCCCGGTTCAACTTCGCCATCGGTGCGAGTGGCCGGGCGGAGTCGCTGCGCATCGTCCAGCGCGGTGGCGCGGCGAGTGTCGTCCCACGGGATGCGGCTACGATTACCAAGCCCTGACCGAGTACCGCGCGCGCAATCCTTGCACATCCCGGCACGATCGCCGGCAGCATATCGGCTTAGGCCCACAAAGCGAGGTCCGCGACTTTGCGCGCCTCTGAATCAGGCGCTCGTTCATGGCAGCGGGATTTCAATCGCGGTGTCATTTCTCATCGACTATTCAGTAGGTGCTTACATAAATAAGTGCAGTAATCATCATCCATGAAAGCTGATTCATGAGCCTGTCGAGGCGACACATATTGAGCAGTGGATTGGCGCTGGCCTGCCTTCCGCGTCGCAGTTTCGCCGCGGAAACCCGCGCCGTCCGCGACTGGCTGCCTGAATGGCTGAATGCGTTCAACGATCCCGATGCCGCCGCCTACCCAGATTTCGTCAGGCGCAACATTCCTGATCTCGTCCCGTATCTCGATGAGGATCTGGCGGTGCGCGAAGCCTCCGGCGGCTTTGTCGTCCTGCGTAGCGAGCAGACCGCGTCGAGACAAATCACTGCATGGGTCCGAGATCGTAGCTGGGATCGGTTTTCGAAAGTCGTGTTGTCGATCGGCGATAAAAATATCGATGATTTGTCCTTCGCTGGAGCGGCTGCGCCAGCCGAGTTCATTATTCCTCGGATGAGCGAGGTGCAGGCCGTGCGAGCGGTTCACCGGAAGTTGCGCGATGAGACTGCCGCCAATCGGTTCTCAGGCGCGGTACTGATAGCAAAAGGAAATCGAATCCTGCTTCGCAAAGCCTATGGCGCGCTAGATGCAGCAAATACGCAGGCGATTACGCATGCCACCCGCTTCTGCATCGGCTCTGCTGGCAAGATGTTCATGGCGGTCAGCATCCTCCAACTCATACAAGCCGGCCGACTGAAGCTGTCCGATACGATCGCCACGCACCTGCGCGAATATCCCGACACGCTACTGGCTCGAACCGTAACGGTGCAGCAGTTACTTACGCACACGGGGGGAACCGGCGACTTCTTCGGCCCCGATTATGAGGCGCACGCCTCGGAGCTTCATACTCCAGCGGATTTCGTTCGCCTGTTCGGCCAGCGTGATCCTTCGTTCGTACCCGGTTCACACTGGGGCTATAGCAATTTCGGCTTCATCCTGCTGGGCGCGATCCTGGAACAGGTATCCGGTCAGAGCTGGGACAACTATCTTGCGCGCAACATCTTCGACGTCGCCGGAATGAGGGCAACGTCCGCCATTGCATCACCGAGCGATACCGCCGTGCCGCTCGGCGGTGCGGCGAGAACCGGGCTCAAGCCGTTGCCTTATTACACTGGCCTGCCCGCCGGGGGCGGCTATTCGACGACCGACGATCTGCACCGCTTTGCAACAGCGCTCGAAGAAAACACGCTTCTCGATCCGGCGCATCGCCACATGCTGAAGACCGCGTCGGTTTCCGCCGGCAACGCGCAATGGTCGCTCGGGCTGCGCATTGCTACACGAAACGGTGCGATCTGCTATGGACACGGCGGCAGCGCTCCGGGCGTGAACGCGGACTTCGCCATCTATCCGGGATCGGGATATTCGATCATCGTACTTTGCAATCGCGGGCATCCCCATGCCGTGAATGTCGCCGAATACGCAGGCACACGTTTGCCAATGTTCTGATCTTTCATATACCTAACAAAGCAGGACGACATTCTCCACCTGAACGTCCGGTTCCAGGAGAAGCGCAATTGGCCGAAAGGCTGAAATTGTGGCGCAAAGCCGACCCGCTGGTTTGCGCGACCCGAATGGCGGGTTTCAGCAAGAGCTGCCGCTAATATCAATTACGCTGAACGTCTTGAGCTGGTCGGGTCCAGTCCTGTTAGGCGGGCGCGAAGCGCCGGCCGCTCACCTCGGATAATCCTCCAGCTCAGGCTATTCAGGGCGATCTGGCTCCAGCCAACCGTGCGGAACAAGCGCGTGATCGCGCCATTGCTCGGCAAGCACCACGTTATCAAGGTCACCCCATACGTCCTCGTCGGCATGGTCGAGGACGATGACCTGAAGGCGTCCGTTGGCGGCTGCCACCTGCTTCCCAAGCAACGCGAACACCTTCCGCACAGCTTCGACGTCCTGGTCGCGCCACGTCACTGGGTCCGTCTTTTGATTGCCGGCTGTCCGGCGAGGAAAATAGACCTGGCTAGGCTGGTCGTAGATCAGCAATCCGGGAACGGGGTGATGGGGCAGCGACAGGAAAAATGTCTGTAGCGCGAGGGTGAGCGCAACGTGATAGGCAAGCCAGTTCGCGCCGCTGCCGATCTCCCACAGATAGTCGTCCCGGGTCCCGCGGATCACCTTCACCGTCAGGTCCTGGATCATCAGACGGACCGGCGCTTCGGGCCATTCGGCATCGAGCCGGGGTATCAGGCGACCGGTCGTCGCTTCGATGCTGTCGATCGCATTGCGGAGCTTCCTCTGGATCTCACCTTCCGAGACCCGCCGCTGTAACTCTGCGATCTGCGCCTTGAGGACATCGATCTGCTGGCGAAGTCCGGCGGATTGATCAGTCTTGTCATAAAGCTCAAGCGCCTGTTCCAACCGGCCAAGGAAACGCTCCATCCGGTCGAACCGGTCGATCGCCTGCTTAGCCTGCTGTGAGTTGCGCTCCAGAAGCCCGATCTCACGCTTGATCTCGTTCAGCCGGATCAGCGAGGCCTCCGCTTCTGCACGCAAACGCAGTATCTCTTTGTCGAGCGTATCGGACACACTGGGATGAGTTCGCAAACGAACTTCGATCGCAGACAGCGCGTCACTCAGCTGCTCGACCTTCTCGCGACCGCCTTCACCAAGAGCCGCAACGACATCCTCGGGGCGATCCTCGGGAACGAGTTGCTTGAGCCACTCGGAGATCGATAGGCGATCCCGCTGGATCCGCAGTGCGCTCCCGTACGCGTCGCTGCTCTCGATCAGACGACGCAACTCGCTCAAGCGCTGGCGCCGCTGCGTCAGTTCGGCGGCGACCTTGCTCTCTTCGTCGCGCAGTTCGCGCAGCCGCATCAGGGCAGCGTCGATGCCGGCAATGGTCGGATGTGCCGCCTCGCTGTTGGCCGCTACAATCCCGCGCAACAGATCGACGATGTCGGGCCATTCGGTCGGGATTACCTGATCTGACGGCAGCAGCCCGAATTCGATCGCTTGGCGGACCCACGACGTCGCTTCCAGCCTCCATGCATTTCCGGCCGTCACGAGAGTCCGCAGGTCGATCTCACGGCGCCGCAGAATCCGGTTCAACCGGTCAAGCTCATGGCGTGCTTGAAGAACCTCGGCGGTCACGGCCTGCAGGATGTAGGGAAAAATCGTCTTCAGCTTGTCGCGATGCTCGCTGGTATCCGCCTTGAAGAACATGATGTCGGGATTGGCGACGATATTCTGCGGCTGGAACGTGAACGCCATGAGATCGCGAAAGCTCGGACGCGACTGCGAAGCGGCTTCGGATTCGGGATCGAAACCGAGATTGGTGAGGCCGGCCAGCCGGTCGAGCACCTTCTTGACGTTGCTTTGGGTAGTATCCTTGCCCTCGATCCGGTGCGGGACATCGATCGTGTCAGCCTCGATCAGGACCATGTCGCCGGTGCTCTGCTGATCCCCGGGTTCCCTGCGCGCGAGCAGCTTATGCCCTTCGACTGTGTCGATCACGATGCCGAACCAGCTGCAATTCTCGCGAATGACGCCGACTGGGATCGCGCATTTGTCGGAGGCCAGGCAATAATCGATGATCGGAATGACCGCAGATTTGCCAGTCTTGGACGCGCCGCTGATGACGTTCACCACGCCCGGGTGGAAATCCAGCTCCCGGGGCTTTTCATCGGTACGTGGCCAGAGGATCAATTTGAGGAGCTGGAAATACATTAGAAGTCGATCCTCAGTGTTGAGGCGATCTGTGGAAGGCCGAGCTTGGAAAACCAGTAGCCGATCTTGTCGGCAGCGCTCGAAAATCCTTTCAGCCGTTCAGGGATGGAGGGCTTCTTCACATCGAGAAGATCGAGTGGATATCCGTGCAACAGCGCGGAGCCGTGGTCGATGCGAATGAGCCGAGATGTCGATGCGACGCCGATCGACTGGAAGCTGAGCGGCCTGAGCAAACGGGCGCGCGAGTGAAGCTCGACAAGGGCCTCCCGTTCGCGGTCGAATTTGGCGGCGAACAGGGTTAGGCCGGATGCCTTTCTGGTCGACGCGACGGCGTCGAACGTCTGCCGGTGAAGCAGCATCGGCAGGACGAGGAAAGCGAGCAGGAACGGCGCAGCCTCGGCGACACCGTCCTCCTGATACCCTAGCGTGAAATTCCAGATGAGATAGGCGCCGATGGCAGGGTTCTGGACAAGGTCGAGTTCGGTGAGGTCTGCTCTTGAGAAGGCCGTCATTCAGGGGCTTCTCCCAGAAGCGAATCATAGTTCGCGTGCCAGCCGAGTCGACGGCGATCGGCCAGATCGTTGAAACTCCCATGGACGAAATGCCCGGGTACTACCCGCCCTTCGAGCGGCGCCTGATGCTGCGCGCACTGACGGTAGACTAGCCGCCCCTGAACCGGTGCCGACCGGTCGGAATGAATATCTGAGACATCGCCCCGGATCATGCCATGACGCCTAACAAGGTCGTCGTCCCAAGTATCGAGGCTGCCGGGAAAGATCACGCCGCGATCTGCCCAGTCGGCCTTGTCAGCCGAAGCCCGAAGATAGTCGCTGACTGCACGCAGGCGCTCTTCGTCATTGGCTTCGACGAGCTCAAGCTGCCGGATGAAAATCGGCCTGGTCGAAGCAATGCCGGCCACCAAGTCGTCGCTTGGCGTACCACCGAACGACGTGAGCAGGCCAGGCATATTGTTCTGCCGGACGAACGCGTGGAAATCGCGCCGGAAGGCGTCGGCATCCAGGATCGGACGCTCGCCCCTCTGAATGAGACGGTCAAGCGTCTGCTTGGCCTGCCCAATACCGGATTTAATGAGGACGTCGATTTGGTTCTCGCTGATGACCGGTAAAAGAACGGCCCGAATCGCGTCGAGGGGATCTGCCCCTTCCGACTCCACTGCGAACCGCGTCACGATCGCCATCTGCTGTTCGGCAGGCGCATCGAGGAACGGCTGGAGATGCTCAGCGCAACTAGGGACCGTCTTCAGTTTCGCCAGCTTGGTCCGGATGACCTTCAACGCAGCCTCGGCGGTATGGACATCGTCAGCCGCGGACAGCGCTTGCACGAAATCACCCTTCTTCTGCGGCGTCACGTACAGGCGGTAATCGGTAAAGCCCGCGTCGATCTCTTTGCCGACGATCATGGCTCGCCAGTTCTCGAACGCTTTCCAGAGATCGCCGGCCCAGTCGGACACCGGGTTTTGCCGGAGCGCGCTCTTGGTCTGCTCCAGCAACAGTTCGCCGTCCGCATAATGGACCGCAACGTCGTCCTTGAACTCCAGCGATACCTTAGCGCCTTTCGGGCTGGTCAGCAGATGATAAAAGACCCGCACCGGCTGCAAGGCAAAACCGAGATATTGCCCAGGGGCGCTGTGCTTGGCAGGTTTCGTCTCCGCGTTCATCCGTTAAGCCCCTTTGTCCGCCATGCTGTTGAAGTCGCAGTGCCAGGTCAAGAGATCATGGCTGATCTCAGTGTTCGTCTTCCCGACGTGAGCCGTAACGATCTGCTTGCTTCGACTGTGGTCGAGCCTTGTCCTTTCGGACCTCGCGAACAGCGACAGAAATGGTGCTTGCGGGATTGATCGAACCATTGCTGAACGTCTCACATTGGTGCGCACTGCTGCCGGACTGCTCAAGCAAGCTGGAATAGCGGGTTTCGGCAAGAGCAGACGTCTGGCGCGGGGCGTGGAACGGCTCGAGTCGGTCGCTGGCTGCCGCCGGGGCAGGTAGCGACCATTGGCAGTATCACCAATGGGTCGCCCAATAGCAGTCAGGCAGGAATCCACCCAGCACCATTTCCTCAATCTTCCGACCCCGCTTACCACCAGTCTCGATGCTCCTGAGGCGATCCCGAGATTCCTACGCGATGCGCAAATATCCTTTATTACGGCTCTAAAGCCGAGGCAGGGCTGAGATTCCCCAGATCGACACTCGACGTCCCCAGAGAGGCTCTGACGCACCGCACTGCGTTCGCGGATTCTAGCGACCGAGCCTGCGCAGACTGATTCTCGCGCGGGCGGAGGCCCGCATGACCCCGACCAAATTGCTCCTCGGACAAATCATTGTGGTGTTCGCCATCATATTGGCGGGCGTCTGGTTTGCTACGCAATGGGCTGCGGCCGAACTGGCCTATCAGCCCGAGCTTGGCCGACCATGGTTCATCGCGTTCGGTCATCCGGTCTACCCGCCCTGGTCCTTGTTCCGCTGGTGGTTCTCGTTCGAGGCCTATGCTCCGGTATTGTTCGAAAAAGCAGGCGGAATCGCTGCGGCTAGTGGCCTGGTCGGATGCGGAGCCGCGATCTTGGGGTCGCTCTGGCGTGCCCGTCAGCGCAACAATCTCACCACCTACGGCTCCGCGCGCTGGGCTACGGCCAAGGATATCCGGGCCGCCGGACTGCTCACGGACACCGGCGTGTTCCTCGGTCGAACTGGCCCTCGTTACCTCCGCCACGATGGTCCCGAACACATCATGGCGTTCGCGCCGACCCGCAGCGGCAAGGGCGTCGGACTGGTCGTACCAACCCTGCTCGGCTGGTCGGGATCGACAGTCATCCACGACATCAAGGGCGAGAACTGGCAGCTAACCGCCGGCTGGCGCCAGCGCTTCTCGCATTGCCTGCTCTTCAACCCCACAGATGTCCGCTCGGCGCGCTACAATCCGCTGCTCGAAGTTCGCCGCGGGACCGACGAGGTACGCGACGTCCAGAACATCGCCGATATCCTGGTCGATCCGGAAGGCGCGCTCGAACGCCGCAACCATTGGGAGAAGACCAGCCACTCGCTGCTGGTCGGAGCCATCCTCCACATTCTCTACGCCGAGGAAAACAAGACGCTCGCCCGCGTCGCCTCCTTCCTGTCCGACCCACAGCGCCCGTTCACCGCCACGCTCCGCCAGATGATGACCACCAATCATCTCGGCACGGGAGACGCGCCGATCGTCCATCCCGTCGTTGCGTCGGCGGCCCGCGAGGTGCTCAACAAATCCGAGAACGAACGCTCCGGCGTGCTGTCGACGGCGATGTCGTTCCTCGGTCTCTACCGAGATCCCACCGTCGCGACCGTAACGTCGCGGTGCGACTGGCGCATCGCGGATCTGGTCGAAGGCAAGTCGCCGGTCTCCCTCTATCTCGTTGTTCCGCCGTCCGACATCAGCCGCACCAAGCCGCTGATCCGCCTCGTGCTCAACCAGATCGGCCGCCGCCTGACCGAGCATCTTCATGCCGACAACGGCACCAATGCCGCCGCCCGCCACAAGCTGCTGATTCATGCCGACAACGGCACCAATGCCGCCGCCCGCCACAAGCTGCTGATGATGCTGGACGAGTTTCCGGCGCTCGGTCGCCTGGATTTCTTCGAGACCAGCCTCGCCTTCCTGGCGGGCTACGGCGTGCGCGCCTTCCTGATCGCGCAGAGCCTCAACCAGATCGAGAAGGCTTATGGCGATCACAACGCCATTCTCGACAATTGCCACGTCCGCATTGCCTTCGCGACCAATGACGAGCGAACGGCGAAGCGTATTTCCGACGCACTCGGCACAGCGACCGAGCAGCGCGCGATGCGCAACTATGCGGGCCACAGGCTCGCACCTTGGCTCGCGCACGTCATGGTGAGCCGACAGGAGACCGCCCGCGCGTTGCTGACGCCCGGCGAGGTAATGCAGCTTCCCGCAACCGACGAACTCGTGATGGTCGCCGGCACACCGCCGATCCGCGCCACCAAGCTGCGCTATTACGAAGACAGTACGTTCAAGACACGGGTGCTGCCGCCGCCCGCACTTGTCGACGGCGACTACCCTGACCGGCCGATGTCGCGCCCGGATGATTGGGCAGGGATCGTGCGCGGTATCGACGCGCGCCTTGATGCCGCCACCGACAACGACCGTGAAGATGCCGGCGGTGGTCTCGAACAGGCGCGCCATCCCGGACAGGAAATCGACCGGCCGATCTCACCCGACCCGATTACCGCTGATCCCCTCGGTCTGGCCGAAGACGATGGCGATCTCGCCTCCGAGCAGCGTGCAATGGATCAGGCCCGCGCGCTCGGCACGGCACGCACCGTCTACGCAATCGACGCGGCTGATGATCGGCCCGGCGATCTGCAGCTGGATCTCTGACCATGGTCGAGAAAATCCGCCACCAGCTGTTTCTCCCAAAGCCCGTCAGCGACCGTCTCGAGGCCCTCGCGGCGAAGCCGGGAGCGTCCAAGTCGGCGATCCTGACTGATGCGGTGACCGCGTGGCTCAATCGTCGCGGCGCGTCCGAACTGGAGGACCGGTTCGGCATCCGCCTGGATCGTCTGACCGCCGCGATCGGAAGGCTAGAGCGCGACGGCCATATTCAGATCGAAACTCTGGCCCTGTTCGTCCGCTACGAACTGGCGATCCAGGCCCCGCTCGCCGAAAACGACCATGCTGGGCGCGCCATTGCCGCCAAGCGATTCGATGCTTTCATCGCCCAGGTCGGACGGCAAATAGCCGCCGGCCGTCGAACGATCGGCGCATCTGAGGCCGGCCAATGACGGGCGGCATTTCCGCAGACCGTCGGCGCGCGATGCTGCGCACCGCGATGGGGCCGGCAATTGCCGAGGCGCTGGCCGATCCGCGCGTCATCGAGATCATGGTCAATCCGGACGGGGCGCTACGTCTGGACAGGCTTGGTGATGGACGCTCCGACACTAAAGTTCGCATGGAGGCGGCGCAGGTAGAACGGATCATCCGCCTCGTCGCGTCGCACGCACGCGCGGAAGTCCATGGCGATGCGCCGATCGTCTCGGCAGAGTTGCCGCCGCACGTCGAAGGCCGCGCGGGCGAGCGGTTCGAAGGCGTGCTTCCGCCCGTGTCGATCGCGCCGTGCTTCTCGATCCGCAAACCGGCCGAACGGCTCTACAGCCTCGACGACTATGTCGCAGACGGCATCATGGCGCAGGCGGCTGCCGACCGGCTGAAAGCCTGCGTCACCCAGCGCTACAATATCCTGGTCGCCGGCGGCACGAGCTCGGGCAAGACCACGCTTGCCAACGCGCTGCTCGCTGAGATGGCATGGGTCGACGAGCGCGTCATCCTCATCGAGGACACACGCGAACTGCAGAGCCCGGCCGCCGATACGGTCGCACTGCGCACGCGACCGGGCATCGTCACGATGGCCGATCTCGTCCGTTCGACGCTGCGCCTTCGTCCCGATCGCATCATCGTCGGCGAGGTGCGTGGTCCCGAAGCGCTCGACATGCTCAAGGCGTGGAATACCGGGCACCCCGGCGGGATCGCCACCGTCCACGCGAACAGCGCGATGTCTGCCCTCTACCGGATCGAGGGTCTGGTGCAGGAGGCGGTGGTCACCGTGCCACGCCGGCTGATCGCCGAGGCGATCGACATCATCGTTTTCATCTCCGGCCGCGGCCTGCAGCGCCGGATCGCCAGCATCGCGCGCGTCGCCGGGCTCGACCCCGACACGGGGAGCTACGCGCTCGCCGACCTTCTTAATCTCACCAACCCCCAAGGAGAATGACCATGCAGCTTGCCAGGATTCCGTCTCGCGGATCGACCTTCCTTATCGGCGCCGTCATCGGCCTGACACTTGCTATCGCCCCTGCCGCGGAGGCAGCCGGTTCAGGCATGCCGTGGGAGCAGCCGCTCCAGCAGGTCCTGGAGTCGGTCCAGGGCCCGGTCGCCAAGATCGTTGCCGTCATCGTCATCATCACGACCGGGCTCACGCTGGCGTTTGGCGAGAGCAGCGGCGGCTTTCGGCGCCTTATCCAGATCGTGTTCGGCCTCTCGATCGCATTCGCCGCATCGAGCTTCTTCCTGAGCTTCTTCAGCTTCGGCGGCGGAGCGCTGATCGCGTGAGTAAGGTCATGCACAGCACCGGCCAGCATCTCGAAGGGTTCGAAGCTCCCATCCACGGGAGCCTCGGGTCGCCGATCCTGCTCGGCGGCGCGCCGCGAGGAATCGCGATCGTCAACGGGACGATCGCCGCCGCCGTCGGTCTCGGCCTCCAGCAATGGATCGCCGGTCTCGTGCTCTGGGCAGTCGGGCACAGCATCGCCGTCTTCGCCGCGCGTCGCGACCCGGATTTCGCGCCCGTGCTGATCCGCCATCTCCGCCAGAAAGGCTATTTCGCGTGCTGAACCTCGCCGAATATCGCCACTGCGCCGACCGGCTGGCCGATCACCTCCCCTGGGCCGCGTTGGTCGCGCCGGGCGTCATCCTCAACAAGGATGGCAGCTTCCAGCGCACGCTTCGTTTTCGCGGACCGGATCTTGAATCGGCCACCGAGGGCGAGCTGATCTCGGCCTGCGCGCGGGCGAACAATGTACTGAAGCGGTTCGGTACAGGATGGGCGCTCTTCTTCGACGCAGAGAGGCGTGAGGCATCCGCCTATCCAGATAGTGATTTTCCCGACGCCGCGTCCTGGCTTGTCGATCAAGAACGCAGGGCAGCCTTCCTCGCCGAAGGCGAGCATTATGAGAGCCGCTACCATCTCACGCTAACCTGGCTGCCAACGCCCGACAGCGCCGAGGCTGCTGGCCGGTCGCTGGTCGAGCGCCCCGATGCCGAGAAGGGCCGCGACTGGCACGGCGCACTTGCCAGCTTCATCGCCGAAAGTGATCGCGCTCTCGATCTTTTCGCGAGTTTCATGCCCGAGGTGCGCGCGCTCGACGATGCCGAGACGCTCACATTCTTGCGCGACACCATTTCATCGCGGCCGCATCGTGTCGCCGTCCCCGAAACGCCGATCTACCTTGATGCGCTGCTCGCCGACACGCCACTCACCGGCGGACTGGAGCCGCGGCTTGGTGACACGCACCTGCGCACGCTTACAGTGCTCGGCTTCCCGAGCATGAGCCGGCCCGGTATCCTCGACGCGCTCAACCATCAGGATTTTTCGTATCGCTGGGTCACGCGGTTCATCTCGCTCGACAAGAGCGATGCAACCAGGGCGCTGACCAAGCTGCGCCGCCAGTGGTTCAACAAGCGCAAGTCGATCACCGCGCTGCTGCGCGAGATCATGTACAATCAGCCGTCGCAGCTGCTCGACAGCGACGCCGACAACAAGGTGGTCGATGCCGACCTGGCGCTTCAGGTGCTGGGCGGCGACCATGTCGCGTTCGGCTATTTGACCACGACGATCACGGTTGCGGATACCGATCGCGGGCGTGTCGAGGACAAGGTCCGGCAGGTCGAGCGGATCGTCAATGGCCTCGGATTCACGACGATCCGCGAAGGCGTCAACGCGGTCGAGGCATGGCTGTCGTCGCTACCAGGCCAGACCTACGCCAATGTCCGGCAGCCGCTGGTGCATACGCTGAACCTCGCGCATCTGATGCCGCTGTCGTCGGTCTGGGCCGGGCCGCTGCGCAATGCCCATCTCGACGGACCGCCGCTACTCTATGCGAGCACTGCGGGATCGACGCCGTTCCGCCTGTCGGCCCATGTGGGCGATGTCGGGCACATGCTGGTGGTCGGGCCGACCGGCGCCGGCAAGTCGGTGCTGCTCGCGCTGATCGCGCTTCAGTTCCGACGCTACGCGGGTTCGCAGGTCTACATCTTCGACAAGGGTTTCTCCGCCCGCGCTGCCGTGCTGGCGATGGGTGGCGCTCATCACGCGCTGGGCCTCGGCGCTGATGCTGGCGAGACATTGGCGTTTCAGCCGCTACGCCGGATCGACGATGCGACCGAACGGAGCTGGGCGGCCGAATGGATCGCCGCGCTGCTCGCGCACGAAAAGGTCATCGTCACGCCCGAGGTCAAGGACGCGGTCTGGTCCGCGCTCGGCAGCCTCGCGTCCGCGCCGGCCGAAGAGCGGACGCTGACCGGCCTGACTTTACTGCTCCAGTCGAATGCGCTGCGCACCGCGCTTGGCGCATACACACTGGACGGCCCTTATGGCCGATTGCTGGACGCGGCCGAGCAACATCTCGCCTTCGCTGACGTCCAATGCTTCGAGACCGAGGCGCTGATGGGGCAGGCCGGTGTGGTCGCCCCGGTGCTCACCTATTTGTTCCACCGGCTCGAGGAGCGGTTCGACGGCCGGCCCACACTGCTCGTCCTCGACGAAGCCTGGATCTTCCTCGACCATCCGCTGTTCGCGGCGCGTATCCGCGAATGGCTGAAGGTGCTGCGCAAGAAGAATGTCGCGGTGCTGTTCGCGACACAGAGCCTCGCCGATATCGCGTCCAGCAGCATCGCGCCGGCCATCGTCGAGAGCTGCCCGCAGCGCATCCTGTTGCCCAACGATCGCGCAATCGAACCGCAGAGCCGCGATGCCTATGAGCGGTTCGGCCTGAACGACCGCCAGATCGAGCTGGTCAGCCGCGCCACGCCCAAGCGGCAATATTACCTTCAATCGGCGCGCGGCAACCGGTTGTTCGAACTCGGACTTGGCCCGATCGCGCTCGCGCTCTGCGGCGCGTCCGATCCCGCCACGCAATCGCGGATCGACGCGATGATCCTCGACGGGGGCCTGACAGACTTCGCGGCCCGCTTCCTCTTGTCCGCCGGTCTCGACTGGGCCGCTGACCTTCTCCCCAATTTCCCCGCCCCCCAAAGCACAGGAGTATTGTGATGCGTTTCCTCACCCGCAAATATCTGATCGCGAGCGCGCTCGGTCTCGGCACCGCCGGATCGCTCGTCATGGGCCTGACCATGACCAGCACGCCGGCCCAGGCACAGTTCACGGTGTTCGATCCGAGCAACTATAGTCAGAACCTTCTGACCGCCGCGCGGACGCTCCAGCAGATCAACAACCAGATCCAGTCGCTCCAGAACGAAGCGAACATGCTGATCAACCAGGCGAAGAACCTGACGCGGATCAACTTCCCCGAGTTGCAGGCGCTGACCCAAACCCTTCAGCAGGTCGATCGGCTGATGGGTCAGGCGCAGGGGATACAGTTTCAGGTGTCCGGTCTCGATCAGCGGTTCCGCCAGCTGTTCCCACAGAGTTTCGGCCAGGCACTCAGCACCAACGATCAGGTCATCGCCGCTCGCACACGGCTGGACACCAGCATGTCGTCCTACCAGCATACGATGACGGTTCAGGCGCAGATCGCCGAGAACGTCGCGGCCGATACCCAGGCGTTGTCGGCAATCGTCGCGAAGAGCCAAAGCGCCGAAGGATCGCTGCAAGCGCAGCAGGCTACCAACCAGCTGCTCGCCCTTACCGCCAAGCAGCAGTTCCAGATCCAGAACATGATGGCCGCGCAATACCGCGCGGAGGCGATCGAACGGGCGCGCCAGGGGCAGGCCGAGATCGACGCGCACGCAGCGGCCAAACAGTTCCTCGGTTCCGGCACCGCCTACACCCCCCAGTAGCGCGGCCGGACTGGGCGGCGACGGTCGCCTCCCGTCGCCGTCCGCCGCGGGGCGGGGCTCAGCTCCCCCGGCCCCGCTCCGCGGCATCCCCTCTCGCGCAGGACATCACCACAGTAGGATAAGTATGGAACGCTACATCCCCTCTCGGAGACAAGTTTCTCCATACTCTCCTCCGAACCGGACGTGCGGGTTTCCTCGCATCCGGCTCTCCATGCCTGCACGGACGACCGGGCAGGGGTGGGCCTCAGATATGTCTGAGGCTGTGGAACGCATCCCAGAAGCTCCGCGTGCTTGCGCGGTGCCGGGCTTCACGGGGCGCATCCCATCCGTTCGGTTTCGTAATAAGCTGGGCCGGGTAGCGACGGGTATTCCCTTCGGTGAGGAACCGCAGGCGTATCGCGCCCTCGGTCCATTGCCGCCGTTTTCCCGGTGCGCTGTGATGATAGCTGCGCCGAACCACAGGCCACGACGCATCTCCGTGCTTCTTTCTCAACCAGCGCCCAACGCGCTCCCAAATCCAGAAGTCGAGTTGGTGGAACGCCCGATATGCGCCAGTGGCGTATCGGTAGTAATTCCGCCAACCCAGCAGGATCGGGTTGAGCTTGTCGATCAGGGTGGTGAGCATACTCCCGGTGGAAGTTCGCTTCACCAGGACCTTGATCTTGTGGCGCAGGTCGTTCAGCTTGCCCCTCGGGATGAAGAGGTTGCCGACACGGCGACCCGTGTTGCGGGCTCTGGTCTGCGCCACCCGATATCCGAGGAAGTCGAAGCCTTCCCGGACGTCGGTGATCTTGGTCTTTTCGACCGACAGCTCCATGCGAAGCTCCGTTTTCAGGAACTCCGCCAGCGCGCGCTTTTCCGCTTCCGCCTGCTCCCTCGTGCCATCCACGAGGACGACGAAGTCGTCCGCGTATCTGACCATATAGAACACCGTCCTGCGCCGCTTATGGTCTTTGACCCGGCGGGCAGCGGCATTGATATATGGTTCGCGAGGGCACTGGGACCATCGCCCGTATCGCTCATCGAGTGCCGTCAGGTAGATATTCGACAGCATTGGCGAGATGATACCGCCTTGCGGCGACCCGGTAACGGGGTGACGAACGGTTCCCTCGACCATCACGCCGGCCTTCAGGAACGCGAGGATCAGCCTCAGCACCTTGCGGTCGCCGATGCGTTTTCGCACCCGTTCCATCATGACATGATGATCGATGGCGTCAAAGCATCCCTTGATGTCGCCCTCAATGACATAAGCGTAGACCGAAGGTCCGCGCTTCGTCGGGTGAAGGACCTTCACGATCCTTTCGAGTGCGTCGTGGGTGCTCCGGCCTATGCGGAACCCATACGAGGTCGGATAAAAATCCGTCTCGAAGATGGGCTCCAAGACCAGCTTCAAAGCCATTTGTACCAGACGGTCGATGAGCGTTGGAATGCCGAGCGGGCGGAACTTCCCCGGCTTGCCTGGCTTCGGGATGAGCCGTTGCCTGACCGGTTGCGGTTGATAGGTTCCGTTGCGAAGCGCCTCACGAACTTCTTCGATCAGCGCTGCCGCGCCACCCGGACGCTCCTCGACCTTGCGCCGCGTCATACCGTCCGTGCCCGGTGTCTTGCTGCCGCTGTTGCGGACAAGCTTTTCCCAAGCTGCGGTCAATATTCTGCGGTCGCATACGATATTGAACAGATCAGCGAAGACCTTGTCAGGGTCTTCGTGACTCCACCGATACAGTTTGCGCTGCATGTCGAGGACGAACGAGGTATTCACCCCATCGGACATAGGTCCGCCTCCTGCCTGCTCGCTGCATCCACTGCCTCCCTTCGCCATGTGGACGGCTTTCCCGTCCTCGGACTACTACGAAGGCTCCGCCCCCCATCACCGCGATCGCTGGTCGCTTCAGTCACCCGACGTTTGGAGACGCCGGGAGCGATGGCAGGGTTCTCAGGTTCCGTAATTGATCTCTCGCCTGCTTTAGGCACCGACTCTACCCCGTGCGGATTCGGGCCACGGCACACCGCAAGCTTGTGTCGAGGCTGGCGCGCGGCACGCCGCGCACCCCCAGTCCGTGCATCCACACCACGGACCAACGCTCCGCCGATCTGCCGCTCGCGCCGCAGATCGACCCGCCCACTTCCGAGTTGGCGGATGTTCAAGTCTGCCGGGGCTTCCACCATCGGTTCGGTTTCCCTTGCCATGGCAAGCTCGCTCGCCGGGCCAGCCACAGGGTCGGAAGTCCCCGTCTGCCCGACTTTTATGGGTTCTGCTGATTTACGCCTCACCGGAAGCACCCGGCGCGACTCACCCACCGCTCGTCACCGCATGTTGCGTCACACGGTGCGCAGGGCCTTGCACCCTGCGAGATCAAAAACAGCAATAAAATCAAAGCACTCCTTTCTTTGATTAGGACCTGACGCACGTGAACGACCTCAATGTCATCGACCGCTTCATGCAGGCCTTCATCCGCTACATCGATAGCGGGTTCGGGCTGCTCGGCGGCGACGTCCACTTCCTGACCGTGACGCTCATCGGGATCGACGTCACGCTGGCGGGGCTGTTCTGGGCGCTAGGCGGCGACGACAACGTCATCGGCCGGTTCATCAAGAAGATTCTCTACATCGGCGCGTTCGCGTTCATCCTGAACAGCTTCTCGACGCTCGCCGACATCATCTTCCGTTCGTTCACTGCCGCCGGCCTCACCGCCGGCGGAGGCGGAATGACAGCCGACGACCTGCTCAAGCCGGGCCGGCTTGCCGGTGTCGGCTTCTCGGCCGCCTGGCCACTCCTTCAACAGATATCCGACCTCACCGGCCCGGTCGCCTTCTTCACGAACTTTGCGACGATCGCGGTGCTGTTCCTCGCCTGGGCACTGACGATCATCACCTTCTTCGTGCTGGCCGTGCAGGTCTTCGTCACGATCATCGAGTTCAAGCTGACCTCGCTCGCCGGCTTCATCCTCGTGCCGTTCGCACTGTGGAACCGCACCAGCTTCCTGGCAGAAAGGGTGCTCGGCAACGTCGTCAGCTCTGGCATCAAGGTGATGGTGCTCGCCGTCATCATCGGCATCAGCTCGAACTTTTTCACCGAGTTCGCGACGGCCGGTCAAGGCGAACCGGACCTGGCCGCTGCGGCGAGCCTGCTTCTGGCTTCGCTCACATTGTTCGGCCTCGGCATCTTCGGCCCCGGTATCGCGTCGGGCCTTGTCGCCGGCGCACCCCAGCTCGGTGCGGGCGCAGCGCTCGGCACGGCGGTCGGTGCGGCCGGCATCACGATGCTCGCCGGTGGCGCGGCCGTCGGCGGCGCGCGCATGCTCGGCGGTGGGGCGCTCGGCGCTGTCCGTGCCGGCACCTCGATGGGATCGGCGGCATCGACCGCGTATACGCTCGGCAAGGAAACCGCCCCGGCGCCGACGATGGCTGCTGGTCTTGGAGGCGTCGCGCGCGCCGCCGGCAATGCCGCGCGCGACCGCGCATCCAGCGCGCTTGGGTTGGGCGAAGCCGCTTCGCAAGGTCGGGCAGCGGCATGGAACGCGCTCAATCGCACAAGCGGCAATGACGCCCCGCAGCCTGCCGACAATGATGGCGCGCCCGGATGGGCGCGCGCCATGCGCAACCAGCAATCCGCCCGCCATCACCGCCAGATCGCGCTGCACACGCTCCAGCAGGGTGATCGCGGCGGTGCCTCCGCCACACCTGACATCAAGGAAAAGGACTAGCCGATGATCTTCAAACGCGCCGTCCAGCGCTACGGACGAACCCCTGAGCCGGAGACGCCGTACCAGCGTGCCGGTCAGCTCTGGGACGAGCGGATCGGTTCCGCCCGGGTACAGGCCCGCAACTGGCGGCTGATGGCGTTCGGTTGCCTCACGCTGACCGGCGGCCTTTCGTCTGCCCTAGTCTGGCAATCCATGCAGAGCCGTGTCACGCCTTACGTCGTCGCGGTCGATCGTTTGGGTGGGGCACGTGCCGTCACCGCGGCGGAGGTTGGCTATCATCCGACCGACCCGCAGATCGCCTGGCACCTTTCGCAATTTATCGCGCATGTCCGGGGGCGATCGCTCGATCCCGTGCTCGTGCGGCAGAACTGGCTCGAGGCTTACGACTTCACGACCAAGCGCGGTGCCCAGTTTCTCGATGACTATGCGCGCGGTGCCGACCCGTTCGGCAGCATCGGTGAACGAACCGTATCGGTGCAGGTCACCAGCGTCGTGCGGGCGTCCGACCGGTCGTTCCAGGTCAAATGGACCGAGACAGCCTATGAACGTGGCGCCGCGGCGGGAACGTCCCGCTGGACCGCGATCCTGACGGTAGCGATCAAAACACCCAGCGACGCCGACACGCTCCGCAAGAATCCGCTCGGCGTCTATGTCGATGCGATCGACTGGAGCCGCGAGCTCGATCCCCCGGCGCCGCCTCCATCCTCGACACCTGCCGCCGCGCCAGCCATCCCGCCCGGTCTGCCGCTCGGCTCGCCCCTCGATCCCAACCTCGCTGCGCCGGCGCAGCCCGCTCAGGAGACTCGCCCATGAAGATCATCCTCACCGCATCGGCGCTTGCCTTGTGTGTCACGCCTGCGTTTGCGCAGAATGTCACGGCGCCGGCTTCTGCGGCACCTGTGGCCGCGACCGTTAATCCGCCGACTGCAAAGGCGCCGGTCCGTCACGCGCGGATGCGAAAGCCGATCAGTCCGGCCGTCGCGCGCGTCGCCATCGCCAACCGCGCGGCGACCCAGCAGCCGCTGGCCCAAGCGTTCGTGAACGCCATGCAGGTCTACCCCTTCAGCGACGGGACGATCTACCAAGTCTACACCGCGCCCGGCGCCGTGACCGACATCGCCTTGCAGCCGGCCGAAGGCCTGATATCGGTGGCCGCAGGCGATACGGTGCGCTGGGTCATTGGCGACACGACCAGTGGCGCCGGTATAGACAAGCGGACGCACATCCTGGTGAAGCCGTTCGCGTCGGGGCTCGCGACCAATCTCGTCATCACGACCGACCGCCGCAGCTATCACCTTCAGCTCACCGCCACTTCGCGCACTGCGATGGCGGCGCTGTGCTGGACCTATCCCGCCGACCAATTGATTGCCCTACGCAAGGCTGCCGACCAGACGACCGCTGCGGCGCCCGTCGCTGAAGGGCTCTCGGTTGACAGCCTCCACTTCAACTATGTCGTGAGCGGCGATCAGCCTGCATGGCGGCCGCTGCGCGCGTTTGATGATGGGCGGCAGACCTTCGTCGAGTTTCCGGCGGCAATCGCCGTCGGCGAGGCGCCTCCGCTGTTCATCGTCGGCCCGACGGGCGAGGCCGAGCTTGTCAATTACCGTGTTCGTGGCCGCTTTTATGTGGTCGATCGCATCTTCGACTCAGCCGAACTCCGGCTCGGCACCAGGAAGCAACAGATCGTTCGCATCGATCGTGTCGCTGAAGGGATCAAGTCGCGGAAGGACAAGCGCTCATGACCGAGCCAGAAATCGCGCCCGCGCCGAAGGTCGATCCAGAGACCTTGGCAATCCGCGCAAGACCGGCGCGCGCCATCCGTTTTCGACGCGGCGTCATCGTCGCCATCGCCGCGCTGGGCTCGGTCAGTTTGATGGCGGTGGCATGGATCGCGCTGAAGCCGCGGGTATTCAGCGCCGTCGCTGATCGCCAGGAATTGTCTGAACCCAGCAATCGTCCGTCGGCCGACGCATTGAATGGGCTGCCATCGTCATACGGCAATGTCCCGAAGCTTGGTCCACCGCTCCCCGGAGACCTCGGCCGACCGATCCTCGAAAGCCAGCGCCGGATGGCGACGGAAACCGGATCAGGAAGCGATCCGTCGTCTCAGCAAGCTGCGCAGGAGCAGGAACGTCGGTTGGCCGAACTCAAAGCCGCGCGCGAGTCTGGCGTCTTGGTCCAAGGCCGTGCCGGAACCACCGCGCCGCCCGTCATAGACGCGGCGGCCGCGCCATCGTCCGCCCCGACACCTTCTGCCGGTCCGGCGCTTGACCAAGACCGCGATCCGAACGCGCAAGGCCGGAAGGCTCAGTTCATTGGCGCACTCGACAAATCCGGCGACATCAACCCGCACACGCTGACCGCCGCACCATCACCGTGTTTGCTGTCGGCGGGCAGTGTGATTTCGGCGAGCCTGATCACGGGACTGCGTTCTGACCTGCCGGGCCTCGTCACGGCCCAAGTGACCAGCCAAGTGTTCGACAGTCCGACAGGCCGCATCCTGCTCATTCCGCAGGGGGCGCGGCTGATCGGCAGCTATGACAGCGTCGTGGCGTTCGGCCAGAAGCGCGCATTGATCGTCTGGCAGCGGATTGTTCTGCCCGATGGTAGATCGATGGGGATCGATAACGTGCCGGCGACCGATGCCTCGGGCTATGCTGGGCTGCAGGATAAGGTCGATTTCCACACATGGGCGCTCCTCAAGGGCGTCGCTCTTTCCACGTTGCTCGGGGTGGGCTCCCAGCTGTCGGTGACAGGCGAGAGCGACCTCGTCCAGGCGATCCGGCAATCGACCCAGCAGAATGTATCGCGCGCTGGGGATCAGCTCACGTCGCGCAATCTCAATATTCAGCCGACGATCACGATCCGGCCCGGAGCGATCGTCCGGCTCGTCCTCCACAAAGATCTCATCCTCGCCCCTTGGCCACCGGAGGAGAACATCCATGGCTGATCTGAAGCTCAGCAAGCTGCCCGACCGCACCCCCGTAAAACTTACGATCGTTATCCCACCGGATCTGGCCGAAGCACTCGCGCGCTATGCAGCGCTTTATAAGGAGATCTACAAGCAAGAAGAGACCGTTGCGGAGCTCGTGCCAGCAATGCTGCGAACGTTTCTGGAAAGCGATCGCGGCTTCACCAAAGCGCACGCGACTTCGCAGACTAAATAGCATGCGCTCTTAGGCCGCCAGATCATGAAAGCATCCGATAAGCGGCCTCCGCCTGCGGAATCCGGGGTGCCTCGCTACCATCCTCAGTTGGTCAACTTCGTTCGCGCTCTGGCAAGGGCGGCAGCAAAGGAGTATGTTGAGGCCCACTCTGGAAATGGTGCCGAGGACGCCTCCCCAGAAGGTCAGGATGACGAAGATGAAGGTTGCGCTGTACGCCCGGTACTCAAGCGATAGTCAACGCGACGCGTCGATTGCTGATCAACTTCGCATCTGCCGCGCCCATGCTGAGAAGCAAGGCTGGCAGATCGTGGAGGAGTATACCGACCATGCTATGTCGGGAGCGTCTCTGCTGCGCCCGGGAATCCAGGCCCTTCTTAGCGATGCTGTGAAGGGGCGTTTCCAAATCGTGCTTGCCGAGGCGATGGACAGACTGTCGCGCGACCAAGAGGATATCGCCGGGCTGTTCAAACGAATGGCGTTCGGAAGCGTGAAGATTTTCACTCTGTCCGAGGGTGAAGTTAGCCACCTTCATGTCGGGCTCAAGGGAACGATGAATGCCCTTTTCCTAAAGGATCTCGCGGACAAAACTCGGCGTGGTCTTCGAGGTCGCATCGAAGAGGGCAAATCCGGCGGAGGCCTTTGTTTTGGTTACGACGTCGTACGCAAGTTCGATGCAAACGGTGAACCCGTCCGTGGAGACCGCACAATCAACGAGGCCGAGGCAACTATCGTTCGCCGGATTTTTCAGGAATATGTCGCCGGCAAATCATCCCGGTCGATCGCTTGGGATCTAAACAAGGAAGGCGTTCCGGGACCGCAAGGCGCTCAATGGGGAGCGTCGACGATCCACGGCAACCCGAAGCGCGGAGTCGGCATACTCAACAACGAACTCTACGTCGGTCGACTCGTCTGGAACCGGCTACGCTACGTCAAGGATCCCGACACCGGCAAACGCGTCTCGCGGCTCAATCCGGAGAGCGACTGGATGATCCGCGACGTTCCGGAAATGCGGATTGTTGGGCAGGAAACATGGGATCAGGCCAAGGCTCGTCAGCAAAATCTGTCGAAGGATACGCAAGCCGCTTCCGATAACTTCCTCAACGATCGGCGCCGCCCAAGGCATCTGCTGTCAGGACTGTTGAAGTGCGGATCGTGCGGCAGTGGTTTTTCCATGATCTCCAAGGATTTGCTCGGCTGCTCGTCGGCACGGAATAAGGGCACCTGCGGCAATCGATTGAACATCAGACGCGATGCGCTTGAAGCATCGGTTCTCACCGGATTGCGCACGCATCTGTTGGAGCCAGAGTTATTTAAGGCGTTCTGCGACGAGTTTACGCGAGAGGTGAACCAACTTCGGATGGAGCGCGACGCCACGGCAGGAGGCTGGCGGAATGAGCTCGAGCGCGTCAAACGCGAGCTCGATAAGGCCATCCAGGCGATCCTCGACGGCGTCCCGGGAGCCGTCCTGAAGGACAAAATCCGTCTTCTCGAAGAACGGAAGGCGCTGCTGGTTGACCTCGTTGCCAATATCGATGAGCCGGCGCCTCTCCTGCATCCCAATATGGCCGAGATTTATCGACGGCGGATTGCGGAGCTTCACGAGCGGCTGTTCGACAATGAAGGCAAGGCTGAAGCTGTCGAAGTGCTTCGCACGCTGATCGACGAAGTGACGTTGATCCCCGAGGGTGACGAACTGACGATCGCCTTGCGCGGAGATCTCGCGGCTATCCTCACATTTGCGTCAAACAAGAAGAAGCCCAGTCCCCTTTCGGGAGCCGGGCTTATGGACGACTTGTTGTCACCGGTATCGTTGGTTGCGGGGACAGGATTTGAACCTGTGACCTTCAGGTTATGAGCCTGACGAGCTACCGGGCTGCTCCACCCCGCGCCAAGGTTCACACCCGCTGGTGAGCGGGTGTTGTGACATGTGAATGGGTTCTGCTGGATGTGTTTTTCGTGATTGTATCACCGGCTTCAATGCCTGGCGACGACCTACTCTTCCATTGCTTGAGCAATAGTACCATCGGCGCAGTCAGGTTTCACGGCCGAGTTCGGGATGGGATCGGGTGGGGCACTGACGCTATAGCCACCAAGCAATGAGGCCGGTGAGACAGGCCGGGCAGCTTGTGGCTGCCCGGCCAACCCTTGCGGGTTGTCTCGAAAAACGGTTCCAAAATCGATGCACGCTTTACCTGTTGTTACAGGTGGTTGTTCTTAGGCGTTGCAATTTGATCATCCGACGATCGCGGACAATGCTGGTTTCCCAGGATTGTCGTTGATGGTGGGACTCTCAAGCGCAAATAGAGCAATTAGTATCGGTTAGCTCCATGCGTTACCGCACTTCTACATCCGATCTATCAACGTCGTGGTCTCCGACGGCTCTATGAAATCTTATCTCGAGGGAGGCTTCCCGCTTAGATGCTTTCAGCGGTTATCCCGTCCATACATAGCTACCCTGCTGCGCTCCTGGCGGAACGACAGGTACACCAGAGGTATGTTCAACCCGGTCCTCTCGTACTAGGGTCAACTCCTCTCAAATTTCGACGCCCACGGCAGATAGGGACCAAACTGTCTCGCGACGTTCTGAACCCAGCTCACGTA
Source organism: Sphingomonas sp. QA11 (assembly GCF_028473665.1). Taxonomy (GTDB): domain Bacteria; phylum Pseudomonadota; class Alphaproteobacteria; order Sphingomonadales; family Sphingomonadaceae; genus Sphingomonas; species Sphingomonas phytovorans. The sequence continues at coordinate 4,082,276 of NZ_CP098774.1, forward strand.
CCACTTTAATTGGCGAACAGCCAAACCCTTGGGACCTGCTCCAGCCCCAGGATGTGATGAGCCGACATCGAGGTGCCAAACAACCCCGTCGATATGAGCTCTTGGGGGTTATCAGCCTGTTATCCCCGGCGTACCTTTTATCCGTTGAGCGATGGCCCTTCCACGAGGGACCACCGGATCACTATGACCGACTTTCGTCTCTGCTCGACTTGTCAGTCTCGCAGTCAGGCTGGCTTATGCCATTGCACTCTAACAGACGGTTTCCAACCGTCCTGAGCCAACCTTCGCGCGCCTCCGTTACTCTTTAGGAGGCGACCGCCCCAGTCAAACTACCCGCCACAGAGGGTCCCTGATCCAGTTTCATGGATCGAGGTTAGACATCAGAAAACAACAGGGTGGTATTTCACCTATGGCTCCACACCGGCTGGCGCCAATGCTTCAAAGCCTCCCACCTATGCTACACAGTTCTTTCCTAATGCCACTCTGAAGCTGCAGTAAAGGTGCACGGGGTCTTTCCGTCTAACCGCGGGTACTCCGCATCTTCACGGAGAATTCAATTTCGCTGAGCATGTCCTGGAGACAGTGGGGAAGTCGTTACGCCATTCGTGCAGGTCGGAACTTACCCGACAAGGAATTTCGCTACCTTAGGACCGTTATAGTTACGGCCGCCGTTTACCTGGGCTTCATTTCGCAGCTTGCACCACTCCACTTAACCTTCAGGCACCGGGCAGGCGTCAGGCCCTATACGTCGTCTTGAAGCCGACTTAGCAGAGCCCTGTGTTTTTGCTAAACAGTCGCTACCCCCTGGCCTGTGCCCCCTCAAAGTGCTTGCGCATAGTGAGGGCCTCCTTCTTCCGAAGGTACGGAGGCAATTTGCCGAGTTCCTTCAGGACACTTCTCTCAAGCGCCTTGGTATACTCTACCTGACCACCTGTGTCGGTTTCGGGTACGGTCTATACGGTGGGGCTATTTCCTGGAACCTCTTCGAAGCCCATCCAATCCAATAAGGATGAACAACTCACGAGATCCGTCACACACCACCAGGCCCACGAATATTAACGTGGTTCCCATCGACTACCCCCTTCGGGCTCGTCTTAGGGGCCGGCTCACCCTGCGCGGATTAGCCTTGCGCAGGAACCCTTGGTCTTTCGGCGAGAGGGCATCTCACCCTCTTTATCGCTACTCATGTCTGCATTCGCACTTCCGATACCTCCAGGACCCATTACCAGATCCCTTCACTGGCTTACGGAACGCTCCGCTACCGCGTGCATTGCTGCACACCCTAAGCTTCGGTGCGTGTCTTGAGCCCCGTTACATCTTCGCCGCAAAACCTCTTATTTAGACCAGTGAGCTGTTACGCTTTCTTTAAAGGATGGCTGCTTCTAAGCCAACCTCCTGGTTGTTTTGGAAGTTTCACATGCTTTCCCACTTAGACACGACTTGGGGACCTTAGCTGTAGGTCAGGGCTGTTTCCCTTTTGACGACGGACCTTAGCACCCGCCGTCTGTCTCCCGGATATTACTCGCAGGTATTCGGAGTTTGGTTAGGTTTGGTAGATCTCGCGACCCCCTAGCCCATCCAGTGCTCTACCCCCTGCGGTATTCATCCGAGGCACTACCTAAATAGTTTTCGCGGAGAACCAGCTATTTCCCGGCTTGATTGGCCTTTCACCCCTAAACACAACTCATCCGGTAACTTTTCAACGTTAATCGGTTCGGACCTCCAGTGCGTGTTACCGCACCTTCATCCTGGTCATGCCTAGATCGCCGGGTTTCGGGTCTAATACATCAAACTTAGTCGCCCTATTCAGACTCGCTTTCGCTGCGCCTACACCTACCGGCTTAAGCTTGCTTGATACATTAAGTCACAGACCCATTATACAAAAGGTACGCAGTCAGGCCACATGAGCCCTCCTACTGCTTGTAGGCAATCCGTTTCAGGTACTGTTTCACTCCCCTCATCGGGGTGCTTTTCACCTTTCCCTCACGGTACTAGTTCACTATCGGTCGCATACGAGTATTTAGGCTTGGAGGGTGGTCCCCCCATGTTCAGACAGAATTACACGTGTTCCGCCCTACTCGAGTCCTGAAGTCTCACTTTCGCATACGGGGCTGTCACCCGCTATGGCCAGTCTTTCCAAACTGTTCTGCTAGTTGAACTCCAGGCACTGGCCTGGTCCGCGTTCGCTCGCCACTACTAACGGAATCTCGGTTGATGTCTTTTCCTCCAGCTACTGAGATGTTTCAGTTCGCCGGGTTCGCTTCACGAAAGCTATGTATTCACTTAAGTGATACCTAGCCCCATTTAGCTTGCCCCGCCCGGTAAACCGGTCGGCTCAAGTTAAACGGGATAGGTGGGTTTCCCCATTCGGAAATCTGCGGGTCAAAGGTTGCTCACACCTCACCGCAGCTTATCGCAGCGTGCCACGTCCTTCATCGCCTGTATGCGCCAAGGCATCCACGAATTGCCCTTACCTTACGCTTGAGAGTCCGCACCACCAACGACAATGCTGGGCTGACCTCCGAGGAAGCCAACCAAAACTCGGCAGAGCAGCAATGTCACAGTATCTTGGTGCGGATGATTAAAATGCTCAGCCTAATAACTTTTAGCAACGATCCGATCGATCACAGCCGAGGCGAACCTCAGTGCAATCTTTCAAACCGCTACCGTTACGGCATCGATTTTAAGAACCCATTCACAATGTCAAACAGAGAGCCACGCTCTC
>NZ_CP098774.1:4087500-5582810 GCF_028473665.1 Sphingomonas sp. QA11
AGGTTCGGAGTGCCGTTATCTGGCGGTCGGGCAGCCAGATTCTCGCGCAACTGGTGCAATGGGCGGCGACTTTCCTCGTGATTCGGATTCTCGATCCGCACGATTACGGCCTGTTCGCGATGACTCAGGTGATTCTCGTCCTGCTCAACATGCTCAACGGCTACGGCCTGGCGAGCGGCCTCATCCAGAAGGCCGAGATCGGCAAGCGGGAGATTCGCCAGCTGTTCGGCATGCTGGTGCTGCTGAACTTCGGCCTCGGCGCCACGCAGTTCCTGCTCGCCCCGCTCGCCGCCGCCTATTACCGGCAGGATATCGTGATGCACCTGCTCCGGGTGCAGGCGCTGCTCTACCTCACCACCCCCTTCATCGCGCTTCCTTATGCGCTGCTGTCGCGCACGATGGATTTCCGCCTGCAGGCCCGCGTCAACATCCTCGCCTCGATCGCGAGCGCCAGCGCGGCACTGGGCGGCGCGCTGGCCGGGATCGGCGTATGGACGTTGGTGCTCGCCCCGATCGTCCTGTTCAGCGTGCGGGCGATCGGCATGACGATCGCGGCGAAATCGCTGGTGTGGCCGAGCTTCGACTTCCGCGGCGCAGGCAGCCTGGCCAAATATGGTGGCATGATGGCCGCGGGCCAGCTCTTCTGGTTCTTCCAGAGCCAGGCCGATGTGTTCATCGCCGGCCGGCATTTCAGCCCGCACATGCTCGGCATCTATACGACCAGCCTGTTCCTCACCCAGATCTTCGTGTCGAAGTTCGTGCCGCCGCTGAACGAGGTGGCCTTTTCCGCCTATGCGCGAATCCAGCACGACACCGAAGCAGTGGCGACGGCATTCACGCGCAGCGTGCGGATCATCATGATCGCAGCGCTGCCCTTTTATTTCGGCCTGGCTGCCACGGCCGAGCCGCTGGTGCTGACCGTGCTCGGCGACAAATGGGCCGAGACGATCCCCGTCGTCCACCTGCTTGCGCTGGCCATGCCGTTCATGACGCTCCAGGTGCTGCTACAACCCGCCTGCGATGCGCGGGGCCGCCCCGGCATCGGCGTCCGCAACGGCGCGATCGGCGCGGTGATCCTCTCGGTCGGTTTCCTGGTCGGGGTGCGCTGGGGTCCCGACGGGCTCGCCATGGCATGGATCGTCGCCTACCCGATCTATCTCGGCGTCAGCCTGTGGCGGTCGCTACCGGTGATCGGCACCAATATCCGCGCGATCGCCGATGCGATCGCGCCCGCCCTGCTTGCCGCGCTCGCCATGGCGCTGGCGGTGGTGCTGGTCGACAGCATCCTGCCGCCGCTCCACCCGCTGCCGCGTCTGGCGATTCTCGTCGCGACGGGCGCGGTGGTCTATGCGGCGTGGCTGCTGCTGTTCGCGCGCGGCGTGGTGCGCGAACTCATCGCGATCGTGCGGAAGCAGCCACTCGCCTGATCCCGGCGCGGCACCGGCGCCGCAACAGCGTCACGCCGACTGGATATAAGTCCGCATCGCCTCGGCATCGGCCTCGATCCGGTCGATGCGATATTTGACCAGGTCGCCGATCGAGACGACCCCGATCACCCGGCCACCCTCGACCACCGGCAGGTGCCGTATCCGCCGCCGGGTCATCAGCGAAAGCGCGCCGATCACCGCTTCGGCCGGTCCGACGCTGATCGCGGGCGAGGTCATCACCTCTCCCACCTTGCGGTCGAGCGCGCCCGCACCGTGGCTGCTGAGCGCATGGATCACGTCGCGTTCCGAAAAGATCCCGACCACCTGGGCCCCGTCCATTACCGGTACCGCGCCGATCCGCCGGTCGGCGAGCAGCGCCACCGCCTCTGCCAGACTCTGATGCGCAGTGATCGAGATCACGTCGCGTCCCTTGCCGGCCAGGATCGCTGCTATCGTCATCGTCAGTCTCCTCGTCCGCGACCCGTCGACCCGAGTCCCTGAGGCGCTTGAGGATTCCACGTTTGCGGCCCAATGGGAAGCATGAGCGAGCATCCGTCAGGACTGGATAACCCCGAACAGGCGGCATTCGCCTGGCGCCGCTATCGCCGGTTGCTGGGGTGGATGACCCTGTTCTCGCTGTTTTGCGGACTCGCCGCGGTGTTCGGGCTGCAGCATTTCTACGGGCCGCTGTCCTGGATCGCGATCCTCGCCGCGATCGGCGGTATCGGCGGATCGGTACTGATGGCCTCCGCCCTGATGGGCCTGGTGTTCCTCAGTTCGGGCACCGGCCATGACGAGGCGGTCGACGCGCGCGACCCCGAAAAACCCGGGCCGCGACACGACCGGCCCTAACGCGCCGCCTCCAGGTTCAACGCGAAGTCCAGTTTCGCCTCACCATTGCCCGGGACGGTCACGCGCCAGGTCTTCACTCCTTTGCGCTCGACCAGCGGCATGCTCGCCGACTTGACCTTGAAGGACAGGGGAAGCTCGAACGTCTCGGGCGTCGCCCGCGCATTGGTGACGCGCACCGTGAAGGCAGCGCGCCGCTTGCCGCGCGGCAGGGCGGTCGTCACATAGCGCAGGTCGGGGCTGGTGCCGGCGCCCAGTTCGACCTCCTCGCCGATCGCCCGATCCTTCAGGCCGCTCTCCCCCACCAGCATCGGCGTCCCGCCGGCGGCTTCGAACACCGCGACGCCACCCGCCGGAAGGGGCACGCCAAGGCCTTTCGCGTCACTATTCTCGGTACGCAGGACCAGCGCGGCGGGCGCGCTCGGCATCGCCACTGGCTGCCCATCGAGCGCGCCGTTGAAGACGCCGGTATAGATGCGCTCGAAACGAACGCCCTTCCGGTCGATCATCGCCACCTGCTTGCGGCTCAGTGCAGCGACGGTGACAGGTTCCGGAATGCGATAGAGCTTCAGGTCGCCCAGATCCTCCTGCTGCGCGACCATGACCGGCACGGGTGCCGGCGGCGGCGGGGGTGGCGGCGGCGCCATCATCATTCTGTCGCGGCGCGATGCGGTGACGACGATATCGGAATAGCCCCGCAACATCTCCATCTGTGGCGGAGCGCGGTCGATGCTCCATTTGGGATGAGTGCTGGTGATGTCCATCGGCCAGCATTGCAGGCGGAGCTCAGGCGGCGGGCCTTTTGGCAAGGGCCGCACCTGCTCGCGGTGAAGACCCCCCGCCACGGCCTGGGTGCTTGCCCCGGCAAAGCCCTGGCTGCCGCCGTTCGCCACCGTCAGCCAGGCGAACAGGTCCAGTGTCTTCCCGTCATCGGCGACGCGCGCGACATAATTGGCCGACCAGTCGAACCCCTGCGCCAGATAGGAAAGCTGCACCGTCGCGGTCGCCGCCACGGGGCTGTCCGTCACCACCGACAGTGTCGGCTTGGCGGAAAGACCCTCGGGTACGCCGGGATAGGACAGCGATTCGGGCAGGCCAGAACAGGACAGCGCCTCGACCCCATCCGCCGTGGTCAGCAGCACCCCGCCGCGGGGCCCCGACTGGATGACCGCATCCCCCGTCGTCACCTTGCCGGTCGCGCGATTGGTGCGGCGAATGGTGACGCTTCGTTTCAGATAGGCGTCGACCAGGGACGCCGGCGACAGCAACCGCGCGTCGCGATTCTTCTCGTTGACTCGCCGGGGCAGCCCGCTGACGATCGCGCTTTCAGGCAGCATGCCTTCGGACACACCCTCGAAGCGGATCACCGACCGGCCGGCGGGGACCGCGATCGTCCGCGTCTCGGTGATCAGCGCATAGCCGCCGGGCCAGCCCGGACGGATCGCCCCCTCACCCCGGCCCGGCTCGCGATAGAGCGTCACCGACACCGAATCGATCCGGTCGGACTGAACGATCGCCTGCCCCGCCGCTGGCCCCGCGACGGGCAATCCGGCCATCAGCGCGATCTGGAGAGCGAGACGCCGCACCGTCAGTACCGTGTGTCGAACACCACGCTCAACGACGCCTTGCCATTGGGCGGCACCGGTACTTTCCACTCCATCCGGTCAGCCGAAATGCGCTCCCCGTTGATGCTCTGGTCGGTCACGCGGACATCGCCCCACAGCCCGTCCTGCGCCAGATCGATCGTCACCGGCTCGGGCCGGGCATTGGTGAAATCATAGCGCATCGTCGTGCGCCAGCGGCTCGACGACTGGCGCTTGCGCTCCACCACGACAGCCATGCCCTTGACGTCGAACGCCTCGCCGGTGCGGATCGACATCTGCGATCCCATCGGCGTGGCCGGAATTCGGTTCTCGCCGATGAACTGCGGATCACCCCGCGCATCGCGCATATAGACGCGGATCGTACCGGCCGGGAGCTGGTCGCCCAGCCCGCCGCTCTTCGAGGTCGAGAATTTCAGCACGGTCGCGGCACTGCGCGGATCGGATGTCGTGCCGAGCCAGCCATTGATCCATTCATAGGCCTTGCGCGCCGGCGCGCCCTTCACGTCGAGGAAGCTGACCTGCTTCTGCTGCGCATTGGCGATCGTGGTGCGCTCCCCCAGCGGGTAGAGATAATAGTCGCCGAGCCGTTCCCGCGTGCCCGTTTCGGTCCCAGCCTGCTCGATCGCCTCATTACCGGGCCGGTCGAAGCCGCCGAGCCGTTCGAAGCCGCCGGGGGTGCGGTTGGGATTGCCCGCGACGAGCAAGACATCGGCATTGCTGTAGGTCGTGCCCGTGCTGTTGGTCAGCGTGACCCAGCCCTGCACGTCGATCGTCGCCTTCGCCTCGTCGAACAGCATGACATAGTCGCTGGTCCAGCCAAGGCCCGGCGTCAGATAGGAAAGCGTCGCGGGCACACGCCCGGCGCGCGCGACCTGCAGGGTGACCGACAGGGTCGGCCGCGCGCGCAGATTTTCCGGCACCTTGTCGAACACCACGCGCACCGGCAGCCCGTCGTCGCGCAGCACTTCGATCCGGTTGCCGATCTGCAGCACGATGCCACCGTTCGCGGCGAGCACCTTTGCCTGCTCCCGAGTCTCGACGCCGGTCGCCGGATTGGTGCGGACGATGGTGACGACCGAACCGACCGCTTTTTCCATCAGCTTGTCGGGAGAAAGCAGGTCGAAATCGAAATTCTGCTCGACGATGCCGATGCCGGGTCCGCCCAGCGTCACGGTCTCCGACCTGATCTGTGCCGAGACGTCGGGGAATTCCTGCCGCGTGCGGCCCGCGGGCAGATCGAGCTGGCGAACATCCTGCACCAGCGACTGGCCATTCTGATAGATGGTCACCGAAACATCGCCCTGCGTGCTCGGTCCGGTCGGCAGCGTCGGTGTCGTTTGCGCCGCAACCGCGGTCGGCAACGCCGTCAGCGCCAGCATGGTCAAGAACCGCATCACCGTCCTCCCGGTTAGGTTATGAACCATCGTGCTAGAGCAGCGGCGGCGGAGGTCAATCCTTCAGATTCCTCCCAGGCACGGGGACGAATGAAAAAGGCCGGCCCCACTTTCGCGGGACCGGCCTGTTCTCTTCGTTCCGGACGGATCAGCCGACCGTCGTCGTCTCGCTCGCGGGCGGACGACCGCGGCGACGCTTGGGCTTTTCTTCCGGCTCTTCGGCCGAAACAGCTGAAATGTTCAGCGACGGCGGCAGGAGACCAGCCTCGAACATGGCGGGCGCCTCGTCCTCTACCGGGCGACGCGGCGGACGACCACGGCGGGGGCGTGCGACGACCTCGGCCTCGGCCACGGGTGCAACCTCCTCGCGCGGCGCTTCTTGACGGACCGGTACACGGTCCTCGTCGACCTGGACGGGAGCAGCGCGGTTGCCGCGATCCTCGCCACGGTTCGCGGTGCGATCGCCCCGGTCATTGCCGTTGCGGTCATTCGCGTTGCGCTCGCTCCGATCCTCACGGGCGTTACCGTTGCGGTCGCCACGGTCCTCGCGGGCATTGCCGTTGCGGTCGTTGCGCTCGGCGCGATCCTCACGGGCGTAGCGGCCATTGCCGGCATCGCCATAGCCATTGCCGTTCCGGTCGCCATTACCGTTGCGCGAACGGGGACGCTCGTCGTCATACTGGCTGGCCTGCTGGTTGCCGCTCTGGCCTTCGTTGCCCCGATCCTGGCCCCTGTCCTGGCCACGATCCTGACCATTGCCCTGGCGGGAGTCGCGCGCATTCTGCTCACGGACGATCGGCTCGCCATCCTCGTCATATTCCTGCTCGTCCTCCTCGAAGGCCGCGCCGCCATTCTGGCGCCGGTTCTCCTCGAAGCGCGACCGCGTCTCGGCGAGTACGCGGAAATAATGGTCCGCGAACTGCAGGTAATATTCGGTGTTGACCCGGTCACCCTGCATCTGCGCGTCCCGCGCGAGAGTCTTGTACTTCTCGAGCAGTTGCGCGGCATTGCCACGCGCACGGTTGTCGATGCGGTTGCCGTTATCCTGACGGCCCGAATTACCCTGCGGGCGCTGCTGCTGCCCGCCACGGCCGCGACGGCGGCCGGCCTGACGATTATTGATCAAGTGTTGTTGTCCTGTCGTTCGTAACCAACCCGGTCGTGCTCCAGAAATGTGGATGCAAGCCCCTTGGCCCGTGCGCACCGACCATCGGCGAAACGAGCCTGCCACGGTCGCCGGACGGCAGCGACTTCATGACGAAGGAGGCGGGCAACAGCCCGTTTTCAACCGGTTATGATGAAAACGCGTGCCCCTGCTCCGCTCAATAGCGGCTGGCGGCACAATCTCCAAGAAGAATATTGTGACGTTTTTATGCTGATTCAAGTCGCGATCAACACGCGGGGGTTATTCCCCAGGTCCCGGCGCAGCGTGACCGACAGCCCCTGCCCGTCGAGAAGCGCGGCGACGCTATCCGCCTGGGTCGACCCGATCTCAAGGATCGCTGCCCCGCCGGGCGCGATCAATCGCGGGAGCTGGGGCACGATGATACGATAATCGTCCAGACCATCAGGACCGGCGAACAACGCGGACGCCGGTTCATGATCGCGTACCTCGGCCGGCAACGCCTCACCCGTGGCGATATAGGGCGGATTGGCCAGGATCAGGTCGAACTGTCCAGCGACCCCTGCGGCCCAGTTGCCGGACTCGAAACGGGCCCGGTCGGCCATGCCAAGCCGCACGGCATTGGCCCGCGCCATGTCGAGGGCGATATCCGATGCGTCCACGCCGAGACCGGTCGCGCCTCGCCATTGGTCGAGCGCGGCGAGCAGCAGGGTGCCGGGACCGGTACCCAGATCGAGGATCGTCGCGGGCGCGCGACCAGTGAAATGGTCGACCGCCGCCTCGATCAGCGTCTCGCTGTCGGCACGGGGAACAAGGGTCCCGGGTCCGACCTGCAGCTCGATCGTCCAGAAGGCGCGGATGCCGGTGAGATAGGCGATCGGCTCATGGCTCCGACGGCGGGCGACGAGCGGCGCGAAGGTTGCCGGGACCGGATCGTCGAGATGGCGAAGGAGCAGGGATTCGCGGGTCGTGCCGAGGGCATGAGCCATGAGGAGTTCGGCATCGAGGCGCGGCGTTTCGGAGATACCGGCAAATGAGGCAGCGGCACCGGCAAGCGCCCGTCTTACCTCCCCTCCCGCTTGCGGGAGGGGATTGAGGGGTGGGCTCGCGCTCACCGCAAATGTTCCGCTTGAGGTCGGCCGGGCGCCCACTCCCAGCCCCTCCCGCAAGCGGGAGGGGAGAGACTAACCATCGAGGCTCGCAAGCCTTTCGGCCTCGTCCTCGGCGATCAGCGCGCCGATCAGCTCATCCAGTTCGCCCTGCAGGATTTCCGGCAGCCGGTGAAGCGTCAGGTTGATCCGGTGGTCGGTCACCCGGCCCTGCGGGAAATTATAGGTCCTGATCCGCTCCGAACGATCGCCCGACCCCACCATCGACTTGCGCGCGCCGGCGCGCTCGGTGTGGAGCCGGTCGCGCTCAAGCTCATACAGGCGGGTGCGCAGCACCTTCATCGCCTTGGCCTTGTTCTTGTGCTGGGATTTCTCGTCCTGCTGGATCACCACTAGGCCCGTGGGGATGTGGACGATGCGCACCGCTGAATCAGTCGTGTTGACCGATTGCCCGCCCGGCCCGGACGACCGATAGATATCGATGCGCAGGTCCTTGTCGTCGATCTTGACGTCGACCTCCTCCGCCTCCGGCAGCACCGCGACGGTGGCGGCGGAGGTGTGGATTCGCCCGCCCGCCTCGGTGACGGGCACGCGCTGCACGCGGTGGACGCCGCTTTCGAACTTCAGCTTGGCGAACACGCCCTTGCCCTCGACCGAAGCGATCGCTTCCTTGAAACCACCCGATTCGGACGAGGAAGCCGAGATCAGGTCGACCCGCCAGCCCTGCGATTCGGCATAGCGCTGGTACATGCGGAACAGGTCGCCGGCGAACAGCGCCGCCTCGTCGCCGCCGGTCCCCGCGCGGATCTCGAGCATCGCGGCGCGCTCGTCCGCGGCGTCGCGCGGCAGCAGCGACAGCGCCAGTGAGCGTTCCGCCTCCGGCAGGGTCCCGCGGATCGCCTCGATCTCCTCGCGCGCCATGGCGCGGATCTCGGGATCGGCCTCATTCTCCATGCCCGCCAGCACATGCAGCTCGGCGCGCAGCCGCCGCACCTCGCCCGCAGCCCGCGCGACCGGCTCAAGCTCGGCATATTCCTTGGAAACGGCGACGAAACGGTCGGACGGCAGGTCGCCGGTCGCCATCAGCGCCTGCAACTCGTCACGCCGCGCCTCGATCTGCGCGATCCGTTCCCCCGAGATCGTCGACATCAGGCGCTCAACACCCGCGCGAGATCCCCGAACGGCACCTCGTCCTGCGTGCCGGCGCCAAGCGCTTTCACCGCGGCGACACCTTTGGCGAGTTCGTCGTCGCCGAGGATGATCGCGAAGCGCGCGCCCTGCGCATCGGCCTTCGCCAACCGCCGCTTCATATTGCCCTTGAACGCCATGTCGGCCGCGATTCCGGCGCGGCGCAAATCAGCGAGGATACCCGTCGCGCGAAGCTCGGCCGCCTCGCCCATCGGCACGATCACCGCATCGATTCGCTCCGCCGCCGGCTCGTCGATCAGCATTGCCAGCCGCTCGACGCCGGCCGCCCAGCCGACACCCGGCGTCTCGTTGCCGCCCAGCGCACCGATGAGCCCGTCATAGCGGCCCCCGGCCAGCACCGTGCCCTGCGCGCCGAGTCGGTCGGTGACGAACTCGAACGCCGTGTGCCGATAATAATCGAGACCGCGCACCAGCCGCGCGTTGCGCGTCCACGCGACTCCGGCGGCATCCAGCCCCCTGGTCACGCTTTCGAAGAAAGCACCGGCCTCGCTCGTGAGGTAGGCGTCGATATCGGGCGCAGCGTCGGCGATCGGTCGGTCCCCGGGATCCTTGGTATCGAGGATACGTAGGGGATTCCGTTCGAGACGATCCTGACTTTCCGCAGACAGGTCGCCCTTGTGCTGCCCGAAATGGGTAATCAGCGCGGCGCGCCACGCATCGCGCGTCTCCGCATCGCCCAGCGTGTTGAGCTGCAAGGTCACGCCGTCCGAGATACCGAGTTCGCGCAGGAGCTGATCGGCGAACACCAGAAGCTCGACATCCGCCGCCGGTTCGGCCGCGCCGATCACCTCTGCGTCGATCTGGTGAAACTGGCGGAACCGCCCCTTTTGCGGTCGCTCGTAACGGAACACGGGGCCCGCAGTCGCCAGCTTCAGCGGCGCATATTGCTGCCAGCCTTCGGTCAGATAGGCGCGCGCGATCCCCGCGGTGAATTCGGGACGCAGCGTCAGGGAGTCCCCGCCGCGATCCTCGAAGGTGTACATTTCCTTGGAGACGACATCGGTCGTCTCGCCGAGCGAGCGCGCGAACACGGCGGTCGATTCGAACACCGGCACGTCGACGCGCTGAAACCCGTAGAGCCGCCGTACATGGTCGAATGCCGCCAGCACGCGCGCGAAGCGCCGTTGCTCGTCGCCGAAGATATCCTGCGTGCCGCGGATGCGCTTTGGGGTTTCAATACGGGCCATAAAGGCGCGCTATCTATGCGAGGGCGGCGTCAAGCGCTAGCCTCTGGATAATGGGCGCCCAACCATGGCGCGCCGCTGTCTTCGGGGACGATGTCATGCAACTCGGCAGGAAGATCGCCCCGGCGCGATTCGTCACCTTCATCTTGGTGTTCGCGGCCGGGCTCGCGATCCTGGTCCCGCTGCTCGGCAAAGGGCGCGGCACGATGGCCGCATTCGACATTGCCAGCGCCCTGTTCCTGCTGCTGGTCGCCCCCCTGCTCCGCGACACGACCGACGACATGCGGCAGCACGCCAAGGATAATGACGCCAACCGCGCCTTGCTGCTGGCGCTCACCGCGCTGGTCTCGCTGGTGGTGCTGGTGTCGGTCGCGAGCGAGCTGCTGAGCGGCAAGGGAAACCCGGTCTCCACCGCCTTGCTGATCGTGACGCTCGCCCTGGCCTGGCTGTTCTCGAACACCGTCTATGCCCTGCACTATGCCCATATGTTCTATTCGCGCGCCGGCGGGGGTGGTGACACCGGCGGCATCGACATCTCGAAATGTCCGGAGCCGGATTATTGGGACTTCGTCTATTTCAGCTTCACGCTGGGAATGACCTTCCAGACATCCGACACCGCCATCAGTTCCGCCCGAATCCGGCGCGTCGCGATCGGCCATTGCCTTGCTGCCTTCGTATTCAACATCGGCGTGCTGGCCTTTTCGATCAACGTGCTCGGCGGCGGCGCCGGCTGATCGCGAAGCAACCTCAGCGCTCGCGCCGCACCGTCACCGAGCGCCGGCCCTTGATGTCGAAGAAATGCGCGCCGAGCATGCTGCGACGATAGGTGACCGCATCGCCGACGGCGGGCCGCTCGCCGCCACTGGTGGTGGTGCTCCACACGCTGCCATCGGCGAGCCGGAGCTCGTACAGGCCAAAGCTCTTTGGGGAAATGCCGGCGATGGTACTGCGGAATCCCGATTTGAGTGCCGCCGGCTCGGGCGCCTTCGCCTCGCGCAAGGCGGCATGATCGGGCTCCGGCCGGGCCGGTCCGGCCGCCGGGGCAGGCGTTGCAGCCGGAGCTCCCTGCTGCTGGTCGTAGCAGGCGAGCCGTCGGGCAGGATCAGCGATCGAACGGCAATCCTGCGCCTGTCCCGGCACTGCCGAAGCCCCGATGCCGAGAACCAGGGCGGTCGAAAGCGCCGCCGCCCGATATACGCTGATCATCACCCGGACCGCTCCTATAGGATATATAATCCTGAAACCCTAGCGCGGCGACGGGCGGGACGCCATAGCCGCGTTGGGTTTGCGACCCCGGTCTGCCGTCCAATTCAGGCAGCGTCGGCAATTTCCAGCGCGCCCTGGCCACGCAATCGCTCCGCATCGCGCGCCGGCGGGCAGCCGAACATCCGCGCATATTCCCGGCTGAACTGCGATGCACTTTCATAGCCGACCGAATAGGCCGCGCGCGAGGCATCGGCGCTGGCGATCAGCAGCCGGCGCGCCTGCTGGAGGCGCAGCGATTTCTGATATTGCAACGGGCTCATCGCCGTTGCCTGCTTGAAGTGCCGGTGAAAGGAAGCGGGGCTCATCCCGGCGATCTCCGCCAGCGTCTCGACCCGGAGCGGCTTGTCGAAATGGGTCCGGATCCAGCTGATCGCGGCGCGCACCTGCGACAAGCGACTGTCGGCCATCGCCGCCTGGCGCAGCAGGCCGCCCTGCGGCCCCTGCAGGATACGATAGAGGATCTCCCGCTCGAGCATCGGCGCCAGCACCGGGACATCGCCGGGAGACTCGAACAGGGCAAGCAGCCTCGCCCAGGAATCGAGCAGCTGCGACGTCACCGAACCGACCGCGAAGCCGGCGGTCGGCTCCTCCGCCCGGAGTGGCAGGTCCGACAGCAGGGACGTCACCGCGTCCTGGTTCAACGCCATGCTGACCACGATGTAAGGCTTGTCCGCGCTTGCCTCGACGATGCAGCCAGACACCGGCAGGTCGATCGAGGCGATCAGCTGGTCAGCCGCGCCATAGTGCAACAGGCGGTCGCCGATCATCACCTGCTTCGCCCCCTGCAGGACGATGCAGATCATCGGCTCGTACATGCCGGGCAGGGCCCCGGTCGGCGCCCCGCTGACGTGCACCGCCAGACGCGGGATCACACCGCCACGCCGGCCATCGTCGTGATGCCGCAAGGCAAGGGCGCACAATCGATCGAGCTGGTCCTGCATGGCTGCAACATGGCGCGCAGGACGACCGAAACAAGCGCAAACGGGACGCGTGCCGTTCGACTGATAGGATCAGGCAAGAACTCGACACGATCAGGCGCGCGGATCGGGGGAGCGCCGACCAGATAGGCGCCGCAACCTGCCCACCCTTTGCGAGGAAATCCCCATGAGCGGCACTTTCGGCGACACCACGACCACCGACGAAATACTCGACGGCGTATCCCTGCGCGGCAAGCGCATCCTGGTGACCGGCGCCTCGGCCGGCCTCGGCGTCGAGACCGCACGCGCGCTTGCTGCTCACGGGGCGCATGTGGTCGGCGCCGCGCGCGACCTCGACAAGGCCGAACGTGCGACCCGGGTCGTGCGCGAACAGGCGGCCAATGGCGGCAGCCTCGATCTGGTCCAGCTCGACCTCGCCGATCTCGCCAGCGTGCGCGCCTGCGCCGATGCGCTGGTTGCCGATGGCCGCCGCTTCGACGTGGTGATCGCCAATGCCGGTGTCATGGCGACCCCGAAAGGTACCACCGCCGACGGGTTCGAGACCCAGTTCGGCACCAACCATCTCGGCCATTTCGTGCTGGTCAACCGGATCGCCTCGCTGATCAATGCGGGCGGGCGGCTGGTGAACCTGTCCTCGGCGGGCCATCGCTTCGCCGATGTCGATCTCGACGACCCCAATTTCGAGCACACGCCCTATGCCGAATTCGTCGCCTATGGCCGTTCCAAGACCGCCAATATCCTGTTCGCGGTCGAGTTCGACCGGCGCCACAAGGAACGGGGTATCCGCGCCACCGCGGTCCATCCCGGCGGCATCCACACCGAACTCGCCCGCCATATGACTCAGGAGGCGATGGACGCGCTGATCACATCGATCAACGAAACCCAAGCCGCGGCGGGGGGCGTCCCTTTCCGCTTCAAGACCATCCCGCAAGGCGCCGCGACCTCGGTCTGGGCCGCGATCGTCGCCGCGCCGGAAGAGGTCGGCGGCCGATATTGCGAGGATTGTCATGTCGCCGAACTGGTCGAAGGCGAGGGCCTTCGCGGCGGCGTGCGCCCCTATGCGCTGGACCCGGACCACGCCCGGGCACTCTGGGCGAAGAGCGAGGAGATGGTGGGCGAACGTTTCTGACCGCCGCCCGCCACCAACACCGGCAACGGGAGTATCACATGAAGACCATCGGCTATGCGGCGCAGGACGCCGAATCCCCCCTCGCGCCGTTCGCCTTCGAACGACGCGCGCTGCGCGACAACGACGTGGCGATCGACATCCTCTATTGCGGCGTCTGCCATTCCGACCTGCACATGACCCGCAACGACTGGGGCGGGGCGATCTATCCCTCGATCCCGGGCCATGAGATCATCGGGCGCGTCTCGGCCGTCGGTGGCGACGTCACGCATCACAAGATCGGCGACCAGGTCGCTGTCGGCACGATCGTCGACAGCTGCCAGCACTGCGACCAGTGCCTGAAGCACGAGGAGCAGATGTGCCGCGAGGGCGTGACGCTCACTTATAACGGGCGGGACCGGATCACCGGCGACCTTACTTATGGCGGCTATTCGAAGCAGATCGTCGTGCGCGAGGAGTTCGTTCTGGCGCTGCCCAAAGGACTCGATCCGGCCCGTGCGGCGCCCCTGCTCTGCGCCGGCATCACCACCTGGTCGCCCCTGCGCACCTGGAATGTCGTGCCCGGCAGCCGGGTCGGCGTCATCGGGCTTGGCGGGCTCGGCCATATGGCGGTGAAGCTTGCGGTCGGGCTTGGCGCGGAGGTGACGGTCATCACCCGGTCGGATGCCAAGGCGGCCGATGCGCTCGCGCTCGGTGCGGGGCGCGTGCTGGTTTCAGGCGACGACGCCGCGATGCAGGCGGCGGCCTCGTCCTTCGACCTGATCATCGACACGATTCCGGTGGGCCACGACCTGTCGCCCTATCTCGGGCTGCTCGACGTGGATTCGACATTGGTGATCGTCGGCGCGCTGGCGATGATGGACAGCTATTCGAGCCTGCCGCTGATCATGGGCCGCCGGCGCATCTCGGGGTCGCCGGTCGGCGGCACGGTCGAGACCCAGGAGATGCTCGCTTTCTGCGCGGAAAAGGACATCCTGCCCGATTGCGAGATCATCCCGATCCAGCAGATCAACCATGCGTTCGAGCGGATGGAACGGAGCGACGTGCGCTACCGGTTCGTGATCGACATGGCCTCGCTTGCATGACGGCCCCGCGCTGAGCGCCTGACCGGCGCTCAGCGCGCGTCGTGGAAGATGATGCCAAGCGTGTGGCGATGGCCCGTGCGGACCTTGCTGACCCCATGCCGCAACGCCACCCGGTAATCGCCGCGCGTGCCGCGGTGTGGCCGCTGGTTGACCGCGAACACCACGGCATCACCCCTCGCGAGCGGCACCACCTCGGCGCGCGACTGCATGCGCGGGCGTTGCTCGGTCAGCACGAACTCGCCGCCGGTGAAGTCCTCGCCGGGCGCCGACAGCAGGATGGCGACCTGTAGCGGAAAGACATGCTCGCCATACAGATCCTGGTGGAGGCAATTATAGTCGCCCGCGCCGTAGCGGAGCAGCAGCGGCGTCGGCCGCGACTGCCCCGCCTCATGGCACCGGTCGAGAAACGCCGCGTGATCGCCGGGGAAACGCACATCGATCCCCATGCGTTCGTTCCAGCGATTGGCGATCGGGGCAAGGCGCGGATAGAGCGCGCCCCGCAGCCCCGCGACCAGCGGCGGCAGGGGATAGGCGAAATAGCGATATTCGCCTTGCCCGAAGCCGTGCCGCGCCATCACCACATGGCTGCGGAAGGCCGGCCCCGGCCCATAGAGCGCGGCGGTGGCATCGCACTCGGCGGCGGAGAGCAGGCCGGGCAGCATCGCCCAGCCCTGCCCATCCAGTTCAGCCTGCACGACGCTCCAGTCGATCGCCTCGATCACGCCGCCTGCCCGCTTTCGAGGCCGAGCAGCCGCTCCTTCGCTGCCAGTCCGCCGGCAAAGCCGGTCAGCGCGCCGTTCGATCCGATCACCCGGTGGCATGGCGCGATGATCGAGATCGGGTTCTTCCCGTTCGCCGCGCCAACCGCCCGCACCGCGCTCGGCCTGCCGACCTGCCGGGCGATCTCAGCATAGCTGCGCGTCTCGCCGAACGGGATGGTCAGCAGCGCCTGCCACACGCTCTTCTGGAAATCGGTGCCCGCGAAATCGAGCGGAACGGTGAACGCGGTCAGCGCGCCGGCGAAATACGCGTCGAGCTGTCGCCCGGTCTCGACCAGCACGGGATGGTCCGCATCCTCGACCATCGCGCCCAGCCGGACTCTGCCCGGACGATCATTCTCCCACAGGATCGCGGCCAGCCCCTTGTCGCTCGCGACCAGCTTCAGGTCGCCGACCGGCGACGGGATCGTCTTGTAAGAATAGGTCATGTCGTTGCTCCGTTCTTGCGGATCATGACATGGGCCCGGGCGCCGATCGACGCACCCCGGAGATTGCCTTCAAAATTTATGCGGCCCGGCGGGGAGCGAACGATATCCTCCCCGCCGGTACCGGTTGCGCCCCGCCCTAGAAGTTCAGGCCGGGCGTCATCGTCCGCAGGCTGAACGCCAGCCAGACCAGATAGACGGCTGAGATCGCGACCAGCACGGTCCATCCCGTCGCCAGTCGCTTGCGGTCCGGGCTGCGTGCCATCGTCCAGGTGTTCCAGAGGGTCAACGCGGTGCCCGCGACGGCGACCAGCGTCAGCAGCTGCAGCAGCCGCATCCAGATATCGAGCCGCCCGTCGAGCGCCGCGAGGTTGCTGCCCAGCACCGCCAGCATCGTCATCCAGCCACCCGCGACGATCACCGCGATCCACGCGGTGAGTCGTGTCGCGCGGTGCAGCATCAGCGGCCGCCCCGCGATCGACGGCCGATAGCCGTACCGGCGCCGCACCAGCGCAACGATCGGCCAGGACAGGGCGGTCAACAGCATCACCGCCAGCGCCGCGAGCAGCGTCGGCACGATCCACCCGGCGTTCAACGATGCGGCAGCCGGGAGGAACAGGATGATCGCGGCGATTCCCTTGGGCGCCAGCGCGACGACCTTGCCGTCCTTCACCAGCGCGCCGAGCCGATCGTCGCCGCCGACCTCCTGCCACTGCCATGGCGCCACCTCGCGCCAGCGCTTCGGCGCGCCGGCGGCATCGGTCAGGGCTGACACCGTGATCGTGTTGTCGTCGTTGAGCACGACCGTCGCCTCGCCAAGCAAGGTGGCGATACGGAGCCAGTTGGTCAGCGAGCCGCGGCTGCTGACATAATGGCCGACCAGCAGGCGCCCATGCTCCGCTGCCGTGGCCAGCGTCGGCAGTTCAGGCGCGGGCTGCGGGAAATAGCGGTCGGTGAAGCTCTCGAACAGCTTGCCGCGCAGGGTGTGTGCGGCCCCGGCCTTGCCCGAGCTGTTGAACGACACGAACAGCCCGACATTCTTGTCGAGATACAGATGCAGGTCGGAATGGAACCAGTTGGTGTCGCCGCCATGCCCGACGATGTTCAGCCCGTTGCGATCCTCATGATAGAAGCCGAGCGCCATGCCCGGCAGCCCGGGGATCGGCGTGTTCGCGGTCGCATGCATCAGCGCGGCGGTCTGCGGGCTGAGCAGGGGCCCGCCCTGGGCGAGGTGCGCGATCATGAACTGGGCCATGTCGGCACCGGTCGAGGACAGCGCCCCGGCCGGGGACATCGGGATGATCTCGAATTTCTGCGGTTCGCCCGACGCGACGTCATAGCCCCGCGCCAAGCCCGCGGCGAGCGCCGGCGGCAGCGGCTGGGCGAAGCTCGAATGACGCATGCCGAGCGGCGCCAGGATATGGCGCTGGACATAGTCGTCGAACTTCTCGCCCGAGACCCGCTCGACCAGATAGCCGGCGAGCGAGGCGCCATAGTTGGAATAGGAAGCCGTGCTGCCCGGCGCATAGATCCGGTGCGGCACCCAGCGCTTGAGCACCGCGTCCAGCGGCCGGTTGTCCTCTGGCTTGGTCGTGATGAGGTACTTCGCCGTCTCCTCGAAGCCCGAGGTGTGAGTCATCAGGTTCCGCAGCGTGATCGGCTTGCCGTAGGCAGGCGGAATGGTGAAATCGAGATAGGCGTTCACATCCTTGTCGAGATCGAGCTTGCCCGCCTGGACCTGCTGCATCACGGCCGTCCAGGTGAACAGCTTCGAGACCGAGCCGGGCCGGAACAATGTCGCCGCCGGATCGACCCGCTTGCCGGTCTTCACATCGGCCTTGCCGAAGCCCCGCTGGGTCAGGACCTTGCCGTCCTTGACCACGACGACCACCGCCCCCGCGATTCCGCCCGATTCGATGCCATAGGGCATCAGCCCGTCGAGCCAGCTGTCGACGTCAGTCGCGGTCAGTTGCGCGCCGCCCGTCGACCGGGCCGGCGTATCGGCAGGCGTCGTCGCCCCGGCCGGGGCGATCGGCGCCGCCGGGACGGACGCGCGCGGCGACTGTCCCGACGCCGGCAGCGCCAGTGCCGCAAGGCACAAGGCGATGGTCTTCACGATTCGCATGCTCATGCTTCCTCCCCTTTTTTGATTAGTATCGAACGCCCAGCGTCGCGCCGAACGATCGCGGGCGCGAGACCGCGACCGCGATCGCCCCGTTCCGCGCCGATCCCGCCGCACCGACATCCTGGATGCCGCGGCTATCGGTCAGGTTCCGCACGAACGCGTCGAGGCGGAACCGGTCGAAGCTCACCCCGACATGCGCATCGACCTGCCCATAGGCATCGAGCCTGTGCTGCGCCGCCCCTGCGGTGAAGGCCGAGCGCCTGTCCCCGGTATAGCGCCAGCTCGCGCCGATGGTGCCGGTCACCCGGTCGCCCAGCGCGCGTTCGTAGTCGGCGCTGAGCGTCGAGGCGAAGCGCGGCGCATAGGGCAGCCGGTCGCCGTCATGGCCACCCACCACGGCGGGCGCATCGTCGTTCAGCACCGCGTCGAAATAGGCGCCGCTCGCCGCCAGAGTCAGGCCGGGCACCGGCTTCGCGGTCGCGGACAGTTCGACGCCCTTGCTGCTTGCCTTGCCGCCATTGGTGTTGACGCCGAACCCGCCGATGCTCGCGATGAGTTGGATGTTGTTCCAGTCGGTATAGAATCCGGTCAGTTCGAACGACAGCCGGCGGTCGAGCAGTTCGGTCTTGATGCCGATTTCATAGTCGGTCGTCGTGTCGGGCGCGAATTCGCGCGGCACCTCGCTAGGCGCGGCCGGCGGCAGCACGTTCGGGCCACCCGGGCGATAGCCGCGCGCGACGCGTGCATAGAGAGTGAGATGGTCGTTCGGCTTGAAGGCCGGCGCGACCGAATAGGTGAAGACATTATCGGACGAACTGCCGCCGAACGAAAAATCCCCACCCGCCAGCGGCCCCGAACTGGTCTGGGTCGCCCGCTGCGTGTTGTGGCTGTACCGCCCGCCGACGCTCAGATCGAATTTGGGCGAGAAATGATAAGTCCCGCTCGCGAACCCCGCGATCTCGCGATAGGCCGATGTCACCGTTGCAAAGGCCAGCCCATCCAGGCCCGGCACATGGGCGCCCGTCGGATCGGCGATCGCGTCGATCGACTGGTCGATCATATTGCGTTCCCGCGTGTAGAAGCCGCCCAGGGTCCAGTCGAAGGCGCTCGCACCCGACGATGCCAGCCGCACTTCCTGGGTGAAGCGGCGCTGGGTCACATTCTGGTTGATGATCGCGCCCAATGATATGCCGAACACGCTCGGGTCGGAGAGCAGCGGTCCGTATAGCCCGCTGATATCCTGGATCTGCCTTTGGTCGAGCGCCCCCCAGCTGGTCGAGGACAGCAGGCTCACCGGGCCGAAATCATAGTCGGCGGTGACATTGTAGATGCGGTATTTCACATGGTTCGGCTCGGCGACCAGCCGGCTCTGCTTCAGGTCGCCAAGCGTCGGGCGCAGCGTCACCGGATCGGCATCGATCGTGTTCGATCCGTTGCTCTCCAGATTCTGGACGAACGCCGTGCCGCGCAGGGATAAGCTGTCGAACGGCCGGACAAGGACCGATCCGCGTCCGCCATAGGTCCTGCCGCCGTTCACGTCCGGCCCACGCACCGGATCGTCGATATAGCCGGGATCGGTGCGGTAGAAGCCGCTGCCCCGCACCGCGACCCTGTCGCCGAGCGGCACGTTGACCGCCGCGCGGCCGGACCATCCGGTCTCGCCCTTCCCGACGCTTTCGAAGCCGCCCTGCGCCGCGGCGTGGACGGCATCGGTCTGCGGCGCGACCGTCACATATTTGACGAGGCCGCCCAGCGAGTTGGCGCCGTACAGCGTGCCCTGTGGCCCGCGCAGTATCTCCACCCTTTCAAGGTCGAACGGGTCGATATCGGGGGTCAGGATCGCTCCGTTGGCAAGTGAGGTCGCCGAGCCGTAAGGCGTTTCGTCGACATAGGTCGCGACCGTCGCGCCCACCCCGTTGGTGCTGATCCCGCGCAGCACCAGCCGGGTCTGGCCGGCCTGGCTTTCGACGATGCTCGCGCTCGGCACCCGGGTGAAATAATCGGCGAAACGTTCGGCATGGACCCGGGCCAGTGCATCGGCAGAGATGACCGACACCGATTGCGGGATATCGATCAGCCGTTCCTCGCGCTTTCGTGCCGTCACGACAATGTCTTCGCCGCCCGCGCGCTGGTCGTCGCTCGCCGCAGCCGGAGCCCCCCGCGCTGGCTCCTCGGCCTGCGCGACGGGCGCCAATGTCGCCATCACGGTGGCTGCCAGCCACAACGCCCTCGATCGAAACGCCATCGCCCTTTTCCCTCCGAAAACGCAATGGCATCATGACGCATGTTTCACTTATGGCAACCATTTTCTCATCAGGCGAACACCATTCCCTGCCTGTCCGCTTTGCGCTAGCAATGTCGGGAGAGGGAATATGGCCAAGGCAAGTACCAAGAGTCAGCATCCGGGCCTCGCATTGCGGGCCGCGCGCATCGAACAGGGGCTGACGCTCAGGGCATTGTCCGCCCGGATCGACATGCCCTTCTCCACGCTGTCGAAGCTGGAGAACGGCAAGATGGCGATGACCTATGACAAGCTCGTGCGGCTGGCGCAGGGCCTGGGCGTCGACATCGGCAGCCTCGTCGCGGCCGCCGCGCCGGCCGCGCAACCACCCGCGGCGGTAGGCCGGCGCAGCGTGCAGCGCGCCGGGAGATGGCCCGGCGCCAGCTCGGAACGCCACACCCATCATTATCCGGCCGCCGACCTGCTTGGGAAGATGATGGTACCGATCATCATCGAGGTGAAAGCGCGCAGCGTCGACGAGCTGGGCGGGCTGGTCCGCCATTCCGGTGAGGAATATCTCTACATTCTGTCGGGCGGGATGGAGCTTCACTCCGATCTCTACGCGCCCCTGCCGCTTGCCCGGGGCGATTCGGTCTATTTCGACAGCGGCATGGCGCACGCCTATGTGTGGGTCGGCGAGGAACCGTGCCGGGTACTCTCGATCTGCGCTGGCCCGGGCATGCAACGCATGGCACAATCAGCCGGAAAAAGCTGGGATCTGGTCTCTTCCGACTAAGCAGGTTCGCCGCTCGGGAATCATGTTTCCAATATTGAAACATAAGCGCATCCATGTGATGGAGCGCGGCATGAAAGCCCCGATCACGCCCGCCCGCCCGCTCTCGCTCACCCATCGCCGCGATGCGATGCTGATGCGGGAGCCATTCCGCATCTCCGGCTATCTGTTCGAAGCGATGCCCGCGGTGACCGCGACTCTCTCGGATGGCGAGCATTCAGGCCGAGGCGAGGCGGCCGGCGTTTATTATCTGGACGACGATCCAGCCCATATGGAAAGCGAGATCGAGCGGTGCCGCGAGGCGATCGAGGCGGGGATCGACCGGCAGCGCCTCCGCGACCTGCTTCCCGCCGGCGGCGCCCGCAACGCGCTCGACTGCGCGTTGTGGGAACTTGAATCGCTGAGCAGCGGCGAGCCGGTGTGGAGACTCGCCGGGGTCGGCCCGCCCCGGCCGCGCCTCACCACTTTCACCCTGCCCGCCGACGACCCCGCCGTGGTCCAGCAGCGGCTGGCGAGCCTGCCGACCGCGCTGGCGATCAAGCTCAAGCTGGCGGGCGATCTCGCCGCCGATACCGAGCGGGTTCGCCTGGTGCGCGCCGCGCGGCCTCACGTCTGGATGGGGGTGGACGCAAACCAGGGCTATGGCGGCGATGATCTCGACGGGCTCGTCGCAATGCTGGTCGACCAGAATGTAGCGCTGCTCGAACAGCCGGTCAGGCGCGGCGCCGAGGCACTGCTCGACGGCTGGCGCTCGCCGATCCCGCTCGCCGCCGACGAAAGCGTCCAGGATCTCGCAGAGATCGACGCCCAGCGCGCCCGCTTCCAGGTGATCAACATCAAGCTCGACAAATGCGGCGGCCTGACCGAGGCGCTGCTGATGGCCGATCATGCCCGCCGTCTCGGCCTGAAGGTGATGGTCGGCAACATGGCCGGCACGACGCTCGCGGCCGCGCCCGCCTTCGTCCTCGCCCAGCTTTGCGACGTGGTCGATCTCGACGGCCCCTGGTTCCTCGCCGACGATCCGCTCGCCGCGAGCCTCTACAAGGACGGCGAGGTCATGGTTCCCGCCCGCCTTTGGGGCGCCGGCTGAGGCGGAAAGCGCGCCGCCGCCTGATGAATCCGCTGGCGCTGTCTTGCCTTGATCTCGCGCACCAGCCGGGCGAGGTGGCCGATCACCTCGGGATCGGGTTCAGGCTCTGGGCTTCGCACACAGGAAGCGCGCGACGCATTGGGGATTGCGGCTCCCTCACGACGTGTCCTCGTTCGGCGTCTCGTCGAGCGTGTGGCGCACGACCACCCGCCCGGATTTCGGATCGATGAAGATCTCGTCCGACCAGCGCGTGTCGAGCACTGGCCCCCAGCCGGGCCGTTCCTTGACCTTGCGCAGGTCGCGTTCCATCACATTGTACAGCGCGATCTGGTCACGCTTCTGCTCCGCCTTGGCTTCCTGCACCATCTCGATCCAGCGGCGCAGCGCGACGCGATTGCCCTTCAGCGCCCGTTGCATCAGCGCCCGGAACACAGCGCGATGCGCCGAAAGCTCGATTTCCGCCTCCCCGTCTTTCACAATGATCGCGCGGTACGCCTCTTCCAGGATCATCGTGCGGGTCGGCTGGTCCGATCCCAGCAGGCGATCGCCCTGCGCACCCGTCCCACCGCGCCAAGCCGGCCGTCCCTTGGGGTTGCCGGAAACGCCCTTGGCGAAGCGGCCACTCGCGGCACGGGCGGGCACCTGCACCACCGCATCCTCCGATTCTATCCTTCGTTCGGTCATGTCATCGTCCCTGCATGGCTGGTCCTTCCCCACAAAAAGCAGCTTCAGCCGGAAGGTTGAATCGACCGGCGCCTGTTCAGCCTGTTCGGGTGGATTCACTGCCTGCTCTTGCACCTGTTCCCACCTGTAGCCGGACAACAGGCACCCAGGGCCCATACCGTTGATCCAGCGCAATGAATCCGTCGGTACGATCCAACATAACAGGTGCGAAAAAACGAATGCGCCGGATCAGGCGGGAACAGGCGGACCACCGCCGGGGATGGTGCGGATCGCGGTAGGTCCGGTCAATGCCGCGAGTGCCACGCACTTCTCCTCCGGGTGCGGTTTCCCGACGCTGGACTCGGCGCGCCTTACCCCATTAAGCCACCCCATCTTCTCTTTTTGCCGAAAGGCCCTCCTTGATGATCCGTCGCGTCCTTTTCGTTTCACTGCTCGCCTCCGTCGCAATGCCTGCCCTTGCGGAGAATTCGAAGCCGCAGCCTGTGCCTTTCGTAAATACCATCCCCGAGGCGCGCGACATTCCCTATCCGGGCACGATCACGCTCGAGATCGAAGCGACCGATACAAGGCGCGGCATTTTCACGACGAAGGAGACCATTCCGGTCGCCAAAACCGGGCCGATGGTGCTGCTCTTCCCGAAATGGCTGCCCGGCGCGCACTCGCCGCGCGGCGAACTGGACAAGGTCGTCGGCCTGCATATCCATGCGAACGGCAAGGAGCTTCACTGGACGCGCGATCCGGTCGACGTCTTCGCCTATCATATCGACGTGCCGTCGGGCGCGAAGACGCTCACCGTCGACCTGCAATTCGCCTCCGCCACCGCGAGCGACCAGGGCTCGATCGTCGTCTCGCCCGAGATGCTGCGCCTGCAGTTCAACTCGATGAGCCTCTACCCGGCAGGCTATTTCACCCGCCAGATCCCCGTAAAGGCCACCGTGAAATATCCCGATGGCTGGCACGCCTCGTCGGGCCTGCCATCAAAGGCGGTCGGATCGACCTACAGCTATGAACCGACCAATTACGAGGTGCTGGTCGATTCGCCGGTGCTTGCCGGCCGTTTTTACAAAGGCTGGGCGCTCAGCCCGCGCGTGAACCTCAACGTCTATGCCGACAACGCGGCGGAGCTCGCCGCGACGCCGGAGCAGATCGATGCGCACAAGCGCCTGGTCGAGCAGGCGGTGAAGCTGTTCGGCACCCAGCATTACGACAAGTACGAGTTCCTGCTGTCGCTGTCGGACCAGATGGGCGGCATCGGGCTCGAGCATCACCGCAGCTCCGAGGACGGGGTAAAGCTCGGCTATTTCCTGAAATGGAAGGAGGGCCCCGGCTCGCGCAACCTGCTGCCGCACGAATATACTCATAGCTGGGACGGCAAGTACCGTCGCGGCGCCGACCTGTGGACGCCCGACTACCGCACGCCGATGCGCGGCTCGCTGCTGTGGGTCTATGAAGGCCAGACTCAATTCTGGGGCTATGTGCTTCAGGCGCGGTCGGGGCTGGTGTCGAAGCAGGATACGCTCGATCAATATGCCTCGATCATGGCGAGCCTCGACAACCGTCCGGCGCGCGAATGGCGCAACCTGGTCGACACCACCAACGATCCGGTCATGTCGCAGCGCCGGCCCAAGGGCTGGCTGAGCAACCAGCGTTCCGAGGATTATTACAACGAGGGCCTGCTCGTCTGGATGGAGGTCGATTCGATCCTGCGCAAGCTGTCCGGCGGGACGAAGTCGATCGACGATTTCGCCGGCACCTTCTTCCGCGGCAAGGACGGCGACTATGGCCAGGTCACCTACACGTTCGACGATGTCGCGGCGACGCTGAACGGCATCCAGCCCTATGACTGGGTCGGCTTCCTCAAGCGGCGTACGACCGAGACGGGCGAGCCCGCCCCGCTCCAGGGTTTCGTCAACAATGGCTACAAGCTGATCTACACCGACGAGCCGACGCCGTCGTTCAAGCATGCGGAGATGACCGCCAAGCGAGTCGATCTCAGCTATTCGCTCGGCCTCGCGCTCAACAACGAAGGCGCGATCACCGCCGTGATCTGGGACAGCCCCGCGTTCAAGGCGGGGCTGACGGTCGGCGACACGGTCGTCGCGATCAACGGCGCCACCTGGTCGGCCCAGGCGATCAAGGACTCGGTAACGGCGGCGAAGGCGGCCAAGGAGCCGATCGTGCTGCTGGTGAAGTCAAGCGACCGCATCACGTCGGCGAGCATCGACTATCATGGCGGCCTGCGCTATCCGCGCCTCGAAAAGATCGGCAACGGCGAGGGTGGCCTCGATAAGCTGCTGACGGCCAGATAAAGGAGAGGGGCACCCCCCCACACCGCTCGATCCGGGCTTGCCGGGGCTTTCGCGCCTCCGGCCGGTCCGGATGAACGACCATGAGAGCCCAGGACAGACATGAACATCGATTTGATCTCGATCGGCGACGATCCCCCCAACAGCCTCAACGTCATCATCGAAGTGCCGGTCGGCGGCGAGCCGGTGAAATATGAATTCGACAAGAAATCCGGCGCGCTGTTCGTGGATCGAATCCTCCACACGCCGATGCGCTATCCGGCCAATTACGGCTTCATTCCGCACACCCTGTCGCCCGACGGCGATCCGCTCGACGCGCTCGTCATCGCGCGCTCGCCCTTCGTGCCGGGCTGCGTCGTGCGTGCGCGCCCGATCGCGGTGCTGAAGCTCGAGGACGAGGCCGGCGGCGACGAGAAACTGGTCTGCGTGCCGGTCGACACCACCTTCCCTTATTATTCGGACGTGGGCGAGCGTGGCGACCTGCCCTCGATCGTGCTTGCGCAGATCGAGCATTTCTTCAAGCATTACAAGGATCTGGAGTCCGAGAAGTGGGTGCGTATCGGCCAATGGGGCGATGCCGAGGAAGCCAAGCGGATCGTGATCGAGGCGATCGCCACAGCCAAGGCCGCGAAGCAGGCGGCCACAGCGTAATGATCCGCGGATGACGCCCCGGACGGCCTGGAGAGGATGCGCGGCGGCGGGAATCGTCGCCTTCATCTGCTCCGCGTCGTTCGGGCTCATCCCGGGCATGGTCGCGTGCGGGCCGACAGGCGGCCTCGACCCGATCGTCGCCTTCGAATTCACCCGCACCCCGGCCGCGGTGGCGGCCCTGTTCGGGAGCGAGCCCTGCACCGCGACCCTGGTCGCCGCGCAGAAGACCGGCCTGCTGCTCGACACGCTCGGCTTCATCCCGAGCTATACCGCGTTCCTCATTCTCGCCGCGATCGCCACGGGCACGCGCACCCCGCGGGTCAGGATGGCGGTGATAGCGACCTTCATCATCGCCGCCGTGAGCGACCAGATCGAGAACGGGCTGCTCTACGCGATCCTGCGTGACCTGCCGGGCACATCCGCGCTGCTTGGTCCCCTGTGGTGGGCGGTCCATGTGAAGTTCACGCTGCTCGCGCTTGGCATGATTACCATAGGCGCCTTGCTGTTCGGGACGGGACGCAAGCTTGCTCGCGTGTTTGGTACTATCGTCGCCATCGCCGGATGTGTTTCTTGCTATGGCGTCTCACCGGCTTCCGGCGGAGCCATGGTGATCGGCTTTCTTTACGGCTGGACTACTCTTCTGGTTGGCGCACTCCTCGCTTGCCTGTCGACTTCCCCTTTCGCGGCGCGCGCTGCCCCGCCGCCAGACCAAGCGACGCCCAGCGCCTGAGCTCATCGGCGTCGTCATAGACTTCGTCGGGCGCGCGGCGATAGTTCATCGATTCAACCCGGCCCTCGCTCATCTCATAAGAGAAGCGCGAACAGCCAGCGGCATCCCATTCAGCATCGCTGACCGAATCGGATTTGAACCATGCCCCCTCATCGGACACGATCGCGAAGATGGTACCGTCGCAATATAAAGTCGCGCCGCCCATCATCTTGCGCATGGTGACGGTGCCGACCGGCTCCATCGCCTCGGCGATCCAGTCAACCAGCCCCTGGTCGAACGCCATCGGTCCCTCCTCGGCCGCGCCCCGCAAGGTTGGTCAGCGCCGGGCCGGACACGCGATTGACGGTCCAGTCGTCCATCGGCACCGCGCCCATCGCCTTGTAGAACTCGATCGCCTTCTCGTTCCAGTCGAGCACCGCCCATTCGAAACGGGTGCAGCCCCGGTCGACCGCGATCCCCGCGAGATGCCGCAGCAAGGCCGCGCCGACTCCCTGTCCACGCGCCTCCGGCGTCACGTACAGATCCTCCAGATACAGGCCGCGCCAGCCGGTCCAGGTCGAGAAATTGTGGAAGAACAGCGCCATGCCAAGCGGCGTCCCGTCCTGCTCGGCGATCACCGCCTCGACGGCCGGGTGGTCGCCAAACATCGCCTCGTACAGCAACGCCTCGGTCGCCACGACCTTGTCGGCCTCGCGCTCGAACTCGGCAAGCTCGCGCACGAAGCGCATGATGGTGGCGACGTCGTCGGGAGTGGCGAAACGGAGTTGGGTCATGCTGCGGCCTCTGTCTGCGGGGCGGGCGCGGCGGTGCCGCGAATGGCGGCGAGGCAACCGGCGATGATCAGGCCGGCTCCCGCCACGGTGTAGAGCGAGACATGCTCGCCAAAGACGATCCAGCCAAGCATCGCCGCCCAGATAAAGGCGGTGTATTCGACCGGCGCAAGGATCTGCGCCTCGGCCCGGCCATAAGCCCAGGCGAGCGCCGCCGCCGAGAAGGTGCCGAGCAATGTCGCCAGGCCGATCGCGGGCAACTGCCCCACGGAGGGCATCACCGCGAACCAGGGCGCGCCGATCAGGAGCAGCACGCCGATCACCCCGCCGGTGAACAGCGTCACCTCGATCGGATCGGCAAGCTGCGCCTGCTTGCGCAGCAGGACCAGGCTGAAACCATACAGGAAGGACGCCAGGATGATCGCGCCCGACCCGAGCAGAGTCTCGCTCGACGCGCCAGTCTTCGCCTGCCCCCAGGCGATCACCACCACGCCAACGCTCGCAATCACCGATCCAAGGATCGCCGCGCGCCGGATCTGCTCGCCGAGCATCGCCGCCGCCAGGTACAGCGCGACCAGCGGCGCGAGGAAGGTCAGCGCCACGCCCTGCGCCATCGGCACGCGGACCAGACCCCAGAAGAACAGCAGCACCGACATCCCGGCGGCAAAGCCGCGCCCGATATGCAGGTTGAGCGCCAGGCGCGCCGGCCATTTATTACCACGAATAATGAAGATCGTGCCGGTCAGCACGGCACCGGCGACCGACCGCCACAGCACGGCGCTATAAGCGCCGCTGGCGATGCTCAGCCCCTTCATCACCGCATCCATCGCCGAATAGGTCGCGATGCCGGCCGCAGCGACGGAAAAAGCCAGCGCCGGGCCGACGCTGCGAGGGGTAGGCATGGTCATGGTCAGCGGATCAAGCGGATATCGACGCCCAGGTCCAGTTCGGCCCATGCACGATCTGCTGTCAGCACCGGGCAGTCGAGATCGAGCGCCAGCGCGAGGCAGGCGCGATCGCCCAGCGACAGGCCCCTTGGTCGTGTCGCGAGCCGCAATCCTGCCGCCAATTCGGCCTGTCGCCGGTCAAATGCCGACACCGTCAATCTGAACCTGTCGACCAGCGCGAGCGCGTCGAGAGCAGCAAAGCCACGGTCGATCGCGCGGGAAACCGATTCCGACAGATTGACGGCGGACATCACTGCCTCCTGCAGAGCCGGAAGGACCCGATCACCGCCGGGTTCGTCGAGCAGCACGGCAAGCAGCGCTGAAGCGTCGAGGACCTGCCTCACTCCTCACCCCAGTCAGCCCTGCGCTCGGCAAGGAACTGATCGACGCTGTATCCTTCGCCGACCATGGTCCGGAACTCTTTCTGCACCTCGCGCACGACCTGGGCGTAGGTCTTGATGACGATCGAATCGCCTTCCCGCTCCAGCACGAGCGAGTCGCCGGTCTGAAAGCCCAACGCCTTACGCAGTTCAGCGGGGATGACGATCTTGCCGCCGGCAATCAGCTTGGCTTGATAGGTCATGATGCGCGCTCCAGGCCCTACCTGAGGATATCAGACCCATCATGCGACTACCACCCTTCCCGGTGCACCTCTCCGTCAGGCGGCGGCGCGTGCCTCGTCCGCCGCCTCAATCTCGGCTGCCTTCGCCTCGACCAGCTTGACGATATGCTCGATCATGTCCTCGCTCTGGACGGTGTGATCGGTGACGCCCGACAGATAGACCATGTGCTTGCCGTTGCCGCCGCCGGTCAGCCCGATATCGGTCTCGCGCGCCTCGCCGGGACCGTTGACGACGCAGCCGAGCACCGACAGCGACATCGGCGTGCGGATATGCTGGAGCCGTTCCTCGAGCGCCTGCACAGTGCGGATCACGTCGAAGCCCTGGCGCGCGCAGCTCGGGCAGGAAACCACCCGGACGCCGCGGTTGCGGATGCCGAGCGCCTTGAGGATCTCGAAGCCGACGCGGACCTCCTCCTCGGGCTCGGCGGAGAGCGAGACGCGGATCGTGTCGCCGATACCGTACCAGAGCAGCGAGCCGATCCCGATCGCCGACTTGACCGTCCCGCCGACGAAGCCGCCCGCCTCCGTAATGCCGAGATGGAGCGGGCAATCGACGACCTCGGCCAGTTGCTGATAGGCGGCGACCGCAAGAAACAGGTCCGACGCCTTCACCGCGACCTTATATTCGTGGAAGTCGTGATCCTGCAGGATCTTGATGTGATCCAGCGCGCTCTCGACGAGCGCTTCGGGGCACGGCTCGCCATATTTTTCGAGCAGGTCCTTCTCCAGGCTGCCTGCATTCACCCCGATACGGATCGCGCAGCCATTGGCCTTGGCCGCGTTGACGACCTCCCGCACACGATCCGACGAGCCGATATTGCCCGGGTTGATTCGCAGACAGGCAGCACCGGCATCGGCCGCTTCGAGCGCGCGCTTGTAATGGAAATGGATGTCGGCGACGATCGGCACGCGACTGGCGCGGACGATCTGCTTCAGCGCCGCCGTGCTCTCAACATCGGGGCAGGAGACGCGGATGATGTCGACCCCGGCGTCCTCGCAGCGGCGGATCTGGTCGATCGTCGCCTTCGCATCGGAGGTCGGCGTGTTGGTCATGGTCTGGACGGTGACGGGCGCGTCGCCGCCGACAGGAACGTTGCCGACCATGATCTGGCGGCTCTGACGGCGCGTGATGTCGCGCCAGGGACGAATGGACATGGAATTTCCTCGCTTCGCGGCCCCTATAGCGCCGGACAAGCGCGCAAGAAAGCACGAGCCTCAGCCCTGCATCGAATCCCGATAGCGACGGCTGCCGCGCAGGCTCGTCCCGTCAGCGAGGGTGACGGTGAAATCGCCGCTCCGATCGGTCTCGACCCGTCTCACCGCGGCCCGGCGGACCAGGCGACTGCGATGGATCTGGACGAAGCCGGATCCAAGCTCCGCCGCGACCGCGACCAGGGTTGCGCGGTGGAGCAGGGTCCGCCCATGCCAGGCCAGTTCGACATAGTTGCCGGCGGCATTGACGTGATCGATCTCCTCGACCGGAATCTGATGCGACACCGCCCCGTCCACTATCTTCAGGATGCGCGGCGACGCCGGGATATGCCTCGTCTCCCCGACGCGCGCGAACAGCCACTGGGCGATCGCGATAAGGCCGGCAAACTGGAGATAGGAGGCGAAGTCCTTGCGAAATTCGTAGAGGATCGGGTTGGAGAGCCGGTTCAAGAACAGATACTGCCCGCCCTCCGCTGCGTAGTAGAGCTTTCGCAGGACCGTCATCAGCGCCATGTGGGCCAGCGACAACGGCACGCTGGCGAGTACGATCAGCAACAGCACGACGGCCCAGGAAAAGCGCGGCGGCCGCAAATGCCCGATCAGCCACCAGATCGCGGGCGCCACCGTCAGCCACGCGACGATGCTGGTGACTTCCCAGACCCAGACATGCGCCTTGGTCTCGTGCGTGCCCGCAAGGGCAAGATCACTCATCGTCGATTCGGCGTTGGCGATCATCACGGCGACGAGGATCACGAGGAAGCCGCCGCCGAGAATGAGGGCGAGCCGGCGCTGCGCACCGTTCATCCCGCCTCCGCCGCCATTCGTCCCCATCGTTCTGGCCATCGTCCCTGTGATGCCGCGTTCCGCCCCTCCCCGATACCGGGCCAGGCGGGCCCTCGCTAGCCGTTGCCGATCGATCATGGAGAGGCGCGATGGAACGACATTACGGAATGGACTGGCTGAGGATCGGGGCGTTCGGCCTGCTGATCTTCTATCATGTCGGCATGGTCTTCGTGACCTGGGGCTTTCATGTGAAGACCGCTGACCCGGCCGAGTGGGTGGCGGTGCCGATGCTGCTGACCAATGCCTGGCGGCTGACCCTGCTCTTCGTCGTCTCGGGCTTCGCCAGTCGCGCGCTGTTCGCCAAATCGACCGGCATTCGCGGCTTCCTCGGCAACCGCAATGCGCGCCTGCTCCTGCCCCTCGCCTTCGGCGTCGTCGCGATCGTGCCGCCGCAAAGCTGGGTCGAGCTTGTAACCCAACATGGCTATGCGCACAGTTTCCCCTGGTTTCTCGCGCATGACTATTTCCGTTTCGGCACGCTGGACGGGGTCATCCTGCCAACCTGGAACCATCTGTGGTTCGTCGCCTATCTCTGGGTCTACACCCTCGCCCTTGCGCCGTTGCTGGCACCGCGCCTGCCCGGCGTGCAGGCAATGTTCGACCGGCTGTTCGGCGGACCTGGCGTGCTCTGGATCCCGCTCGCCTGGCTGCTCCTGATCCGGATGGCCCTGTTCCCCAATGTGGATGAAACACACGACCTAGTCACCGACGGGGTCGCGCATCTGCAATATTTCCTCGCCCTCCTGTTCGGCTTCGGCCTGGCCGGTTCACGGCCGGCGCGGGCGGCGCTCGCGCGATTCTGGGTGCCTGCGGCAGTGCTTGCGGTGGCGAGCTATGCGATCGTCGCCTCGGTCGCGATCGCCTATCCCGGCTTCGCGATCCCTACCCGGGCGATCGCGCGAACCTTCCATGTCGCCCGCGAGGTGCAATGCTGGGCGAGCATCGCCGCGCTGATCGGCATTGCCGAGCGCTTCTGGAACCGGGACCATGCGTGGCGGCCGATGCTGACCGAAGCTGTCTTCCCCTTCTACATCATCCACCAGACGGTGATCGTGGTGGTGGAATATTGGCTGAAGCCACTCGACATCGGCCCGGTCGCCGAGTTCGCGATCCTCGTCCCGGCGACGGTGGCAGGATGCTGGGCCTTCTACCTGATCGGCCGCAGGATCGGCTGGCTTCGGCCGCTGATCGGCCTGCGGCGGAAGGCCGCCGCGAAACGGGAGGCGGTCGCCGCGGCCCCCCAGGCAGCCTGACCTGCCCGGCCAGGACGAGGCGACCGCCTCGTCTTGGCCACCGCCCGCCGTGCGGCGTAACCCCTTGACTAGCCATGGCGTCAGGAAACGCTAAAGGCGCGCTCATGGAACGGCACTACGGCCTGGACTGGCTCCGCATCGGCGCCTTCGGCCTACTCATCTTCTACCATGTCGGCATGGTCTTCGTGCCGTGGGACTTCCATGTGAAGACGGCCCACCCGATCGACTGGGTAGCGATCCCGATGCACACGACCAACAGCTGGCGGCTGATGCTGCTGTTCGTCGTATCGGGCTATGCCAGCCGGGCCCTGCTCGCCAAGAGCGCGGGGCCCGGCTCCTTTGTCGGATCGCGCAACAAAAGGCTGCTGATCCCACTGTTGTTCGGCATGGCGATCATCGTCCCGATCCAGCCCTGGGTCGAGCTGACCACCAAGCACGGCTATGACGGCGGCTTCGGCTGGTTCTGGCTGCACGACTATTTCCGTTTCGGTACCTTCCACACCCTCCTCCTGCCAACCTGGCAGCATCTGTGGTTCGTGCTGTATCTCTGGGTCTATACGGTGGCGCTGGCCGGCGGCGTGTGGCTGATGCGCGGGCGCAGCCTGCAGGGGATCTTCGACCGGATTTTCGGCACCGTCGCGATCCTGCTGTTGCCCGTCGCCTGGCTGCTGGGCGTCGACCTGTATCTTCTGCCCGGCGCGCGCGAGACTCACGACCTGTTCAGCGATTCGATCGCGCATGCCCATTACCTGCCCGGCTTCCTGTTCGGCTTCGCGCTGGCACGGTCGGAACCGGCGATGGCAGCGATAGGACGCTGGTGGAAAACAGCGGGGATCGTCGCGGTGCTGAGCTACGCAGCGGTCGCGGCGATCGAGCTGCGCTGGCCGGGCAGCGCCATGCCTTATCCATATGGCTATCTCTTCGCCTCGGCGCGGGCGATCCAGGGCTGGTGCGCGATCATCGCGCTCATCGGAATCGCCGAACGCTACTGGAACCACGACCATGCCTGGCGCCGGATGCTCACCGAAGCGGTGTTTCCCTTCTACATCATCCACCAGACGGTGATCGTCGCGGTCGAATGGGTGCTGCTGCCCTATGGCCTGCCCCCGCTGGCCGAGTTCGCGATCCTGGTCTTGGCGACGATCGCCGGATGCTGGGCCTTCTATCTTGTCGGGCGCGAGATCGGGTGGTTGCGGCCGCTGATCGGGCTGCGCGGCTTCATCGCGCCACGGCATGCGCGCCCTTCCCCCAAACTGGCAACCGCGGAGACCCTGTCATGACCCAATCCGGCTGGACGCTCGTCATCCATGGCGGCGCAGGCATGATGACCCGCGATCGCATCACCCCCGAACAGGATGCGGGCGCGCGATCCGCGCTGGGGCTGGCGCTCGACGCAGGATCGGCCGTGCTGGCGGCCGGCGGCAGCGCGCTCGATGCCGTCGAGGCGGCGGTGCGCGTGCTTGAGGACGATCCGCATTTCAATGCCGGGCGCGGCGCCGCCTTGACTCATGAGGGAGTCGCCGAGCTCGACGCGGCGATCATGGAAGGAACCGGCCGGGATGCCGGCGCGGTCGCCGGGGTGACCGGCACCCGCCATCCGGTGAGTCTGGCCCGCGCGGTGATGGAGCAGAGCCGGCACGTGCTCCTCGGCGGCGAAGGCGCCGACCTGTTCTCGCGCGAGCATGGACTCGAACAGGCCGGCCAGGACTGGCTCGTCCTTCCCGAGCGCCGCCGGCAACTGGAGGAGTTGCAAGCGCGCGGCGCCGGTGCGTTCGACGTCGACATGAAATACGGCACGGTCGGCGCGGTGGCCCGCGATAGCGCCGGCCATGTCGCCGCGGCCACCTCCACCGGCGGCGTTACCGGCAAGCGCTGGGGCCGGATCGGCGATTCGCCGCTGATCGGCGCCGGCACCTATGCCGACGACCGGGCCGGTGCCGTCTCGGCCACCGGCTCAGGCGAATATTTCATCCGTGCCGGCGTCGCGCACGAAATCTGCGCCCGGGTGCGTCTGGCTGGCGTGCCGCTCCGGGTCGCGGCCGATGCGGTGATGGCCGACGTGCTGGCGCTGGGCGGCAAGGGCGGCGTGATCGTGACCGGGCCGGAAGGCGAGCCGGTCTGGAGCTTCACCACCGCCGGCATGTACCGGGGCCGTGCTGGATCGGACGGCGAGCGGACGATCGCGATCTACGGCGACGAATAGCCCGTGCTTTCACGGTCAGGCCCGAACGGGTAGAGCGACAGCCATGAGTCGCCTCCTCCCCGCTCTCGCCGCCGTCGCCCTCGCCGCGACTGCTTCCCCCGCCGCCGCCTATTGGGAATATGGCCACCAGACCATCGCCCGGATCGCGCAGGCGAACGTGAAGCCGAAGACGCGAGTCGCGATCGACCGGCTGCTGCGCCGGTCGGCGCTGCTCGGCACGCCGACCTGTCCGGCGCGGTCGATCGAAGATGCCAGCGTCTGGGCCGACTGCGTCAAGACGATCAAGAGCCCGGACGGCAAGCGCCCGTTCGATTTCGCCTATAGCTGGCACTATCAGAACGTGAACATCTGCAAGCCGTTCGATCTCGTCGTGCCGTGCAAGGACGGCAATTGCGTATCGGCGCAGATCGAGCGCGATGTGAAGCTGCTGCGCGACAAGACGACCCCCGTGAAGGATCGCGTCCAGGCGCTCGCCTTCCTGATTCATTTCGTCGGGGATCTGCACCAGCCGCTGCATGCCGGCGACAAGGCGGACAAAGGCGGCAACGATGCCAAGACAAGTTATGGCCTGTTGGCGACGCCGCGGCTCAACCTGCATACCGTGTGGGACGGCTATCTCGCCGAGCGCGCGATCTCGACCCCGCCATCCGTAGTGCGGCACTATTCCGCGACCGAGCGGGCGACGATGGCAGCGGGCGACGTGACCGACTGGAGTCGCGAGAGCTGGCAGATCGCGCGCGATTCAGCTTATGCCAGCGCAATGAAGGGCGATCCCTGCGCGCCGACGCCGGAGCACATGACGCTGGACGATGCGACGATCGCGTCGCTCGTTCCCGTCGAGCGGCTTGAGGTACAACGTGGCGGGCTTCGGCTGGCGAAGCTGCTCGACAAGGCGTTTTCCTGATCCGGGGCATGCGGCCCTACATCAAGCTCGCTGCTGCCGGATAAAATGCATTCTATCTTAACCGCGCGATCCCCAGCGCCAGCGCCAGCCGCCATCGGTCTTGCGCCAGCTGATCGTCACGAAAACCGCCATCAGCGTCACGCCGACGATGACCTTGAACAGGTCACCGGGCAGGAAACGGATGTCAAGCAGCAGCGCCGCGCAGAACCCCAGCGTCAGGGCCCATCCCTGCCATGTCACCGGTGTAGCGCCGAAACCGAACAGCTTGGGCGCGAACCAATAGCCTTCGCGCACATGGTACCAGCGCCTGATATGGTCCAATGCCATCATCACCTCCATCAGCCGAACCGAACCGGCAGCCCGCAACCAGGCAGGGCGAACGAAATCGCGGCCAGCCAGGGAAACCGAGAGCGCGTCGTAAAGATACCGATCATTCAATGCCTCCATCGTCCGTGGTCTTCGCCGGCCGCCCGCGCTTCGCGCGGACCGGCGCTTCGAGCTTCACGCCGCGCTTCGACAGCGCCTCGCGAACTAGGCATTCGAGCTGGGCGTTGACGCTCCGGAGGTCGGCCGCCGCCGCGCGCTCGACCGCCGCGTAGAGCGCTGGGTCGAGGCGCAGCGGAAACGCCTTTTTGGGGGGAGCGCTCAACGAAACCGGCTTATTGGTAGAGCGTGCCGGTGTTGACGACCGGCTGGGTATCGCGTTCGCCGCACAGCACGACCATCAGGTTCGACACCATCGCCGCGCGACGCTCGTCGTCCAGTTCGACGACATTCTTTTCCGACAGCATCTCAAGCGCCATCTCGACCATGCCCACCGCGCCCTCGACCAGCGTCTTGCGCGCGGCGACCACTGCCTGCGCCTGTTGTCGCCGCAGCATCGCCCCAGCAATCTCCTGCGCATAGGCGAGATGAGTGAAGCCGCATTCGTCGACGGTGATGCCCGCCACCGCGAGCCGGGCGATCAATTCCTCGCGCAACTCAGCGCTCACCTGATCGTGATTGCCGCGCAACGTAACTTCCTGATGTTCGAAATCGTCATAGGGATAGCGTGCGCCGATGGTACGCACGGCGGCCTCGATCTGGACGATCACGAAAGCCTTGTAGTCGTCGATGTCGAACAGCGCCTGGGCGGTGTCGGTCACGCGCCACACTACCTGCGCCGCGATCTCGATCGGGTTGCCGCGCAGGTCGTTCACCTTCAGCCGTTCCGAGATCATGTTGTTCGCGCGGAGCGACACTTTCTTGCGGACCAGCCAGGGCAGCACCCAGCGCAGGCCGGTGGTGCGATCAGTGCCCATGTAGGATCCGAACAGGGTAATGGCCGCCGCCTGGTTGGGCTGGAGCATGTAGAACCCCGCCAGCAGGAACACGGAAACGACGATGCCGCCGGTTATCAGAACGCCGGGAAGCCCCGGCACGTCCCTGACGAGCGTCGTCCCGAAACCCGCCGCGGCGTTGGCGATCAGGATGACGAGCAACATGACATAGCCGCTGGACGTGGACGCCGTCCGCTCTTTCGACAGTGTGAGCGCGGTATTTCTGAC
Organism: Sphingomonas sp. QA11; assembly: GCF_028473665.1. Classification (GTDB taxonomy): domain Bacteria; phylum Pseudomonadota; class Alphaproteobacteria; order Sphingomonadales; family Sphingomonadaceae; genus Sphingomonas; species Sphingomonas phytovorans. Next base: position 4,123,920 of record NZ_CP098774.1, read on the forward strand.
GACCGAATCCGACATGGGAGCCTCCCGTTAATATGATATCATATTTACATCGAGATTTAGCCCTCGGCAAGCGCAAACGAAAAACGCCGCCGGATCGGGCGATCCGGCGGCGCTGTCGATACGCGAGGTGAGAGAGATCAGTTCAGGACGATCGTCACCGCGCGGCGGTTCTGAGCCCAGCTCGCCTCGTCCGAGCCGAGCGCGATCGGGCGTTCCTTGCCGTAGCTGATCGTCGAGATGCGCGCCGGGTTGATGCCGCGCGCCGCAAGATAATTCTTCGCGGCGTTGGCGCGGCGATCGCCGAGTGCGAGGTTGTATTCGCGGGTGCCGCGCTCGTCGCAATGGCCTTCGAGGCTGACGGGCACGTTGGGCCATTTGGCGAGCCACGCAGCCTGGCTGTCCAGGATTTCACGGGCATGCGCGTCGATATCGTAACGGTCGAGCGCGAAGTTGACCGTGTTGCTCGTCACCGAGCGCTCGAAGTCGGCGCGCGAGCCGGGAACGACATCGTCGCGGGTCACCGGGCCGCTGGGGCTCGTGTCCGGACCGGGTGCGGGCGGAATCTGCTTCGGTTTCGGGCTGCATGCGGCAGTCGCGACGAGCGCGGCGGCAACGATGAGCGTGGTCGTCAGTCTGGCCATCAGGCTTCTCCTTCGATCAAGAGTCGTTTCGATTGCGTCTCGCCCCACCGGCATCGCTTTAAGGTTAACCGGAGTCAACGTCAGGCTGAACGGTGATATGGGCGCGAATTGCTTCAGGGGCGTAACGGTCCCCAGGCCGGATCCGATCCGTCGAGCGGCGTCGGAATCTTCCGTTCGTTAACCCCGGTCAGGTCGACCGACCAAAGATCGGCATTGCCGGCGCCACCCCGATGCGAGCGGAAGAAGGTGAGCACACGGCCATTGGGCGACCAGCTGGGCCCCTCGTCCTGCCAGCTGTTGGTCAGCAGCCGTTCGCCGCCGCCGCTCGGGCTCATCACGCCGATCCGGAAATCGCCCGAGATCCTGGTGAAGGCGATCAGGTCGCCGCGCGGGCTCCAGACCGGGGTTGCGTAGCGCCCGCCGCCAAAACTGATGCGCTGCTGGTTCGATCCGTCAGCGTTCATCACATAGATTTGCTGGCTGCCCGATCGATCGCTCTCGAAGGCGATACGGGTGCCGTCGGGCGAATAACTGCCGCCGGTGTCGATCCCCGGCGCATTGGTCAGCCGCTGCGGCGAGCCGCCGGAGGTCTGTACCCGATAGACATCGGTATTCCCCGCCACCGCCATCGAGAAGACGATCCACCGCCCGTCGGGCGAGAAGCGCGGGGCGAAGGTGAGGTTGGGATTGTTGACCAGCAGCCGCTGCTGCGCCGTCGCGACATCGTACACATAGATGGCCGGACGATCGTTCAGATAGCTCATATAGACGATCGATTTCTGGTCCGGCGAAAAGCGCGGGGTCAGCACGGTCGACTGGCCGTTGGTCAGGAAACGATGATTCGCGCCGTCCTGGTCCATGATCGCCAGCCGCTTGAACCGCTTCGCCTTTGGCCCGGTTTCGGAAACATAGATGATGCGGCTGTCGAAATACGGACCTTCACCGGTCAGCCTCGTGTAGACCATGTCGGCGCATTTATGCCCGGCGCGGCGCCAGTCCCCCGGCGAAACGACGAAACCCTGCCGGGTAAGCTCGCTGCGCGCGAACACATCGTAGAGATAGCAGCCGACCGTCAGCGTGCCGTCGTCATTGGCGCGGACGAAGCCCTGGACCAGCGTCTGCGCGCCGGCACCGCCCCAATATTCGAAGGACGGCGCGGTGACTTCGGGAAAGGCGACACCCTTGAGCGCGTTCGACGCGATCGGTTTGAACAGGCCGCTGTTCTTCAGGTCGTTGGTCACGATCTGCGCGAGATCGCGGCCGAGCTTGTCGGTCGGGCCGGCGGGCGTGTTGACCACAGCCGAGGTCGGCATCACGGGAACAGCGATCCCCAGCGGTGCCGAGGTGCCGCCTACGACATCGACCACCAGGCCGCCGTCCTGCGCAGGAGGCGTCTGGGTTGCCGCCACCGGCGGCGGGACGATGGGAGCATTCTGCGCCTGGGCCGACAGCGGCAACAGGGCGGCGAGCGCGGCGGCCAGTAACGCGATAGGGGAAGATGTCATCATGGTCCTCATCCCGGAAGTTTGTAGCGCAAGCTGAAATGGTTCCACCCGTTTTGGCCGTCGTAGAGTTCTGGCGGCATGCCCCGGAGCGGCGAACAGTCCCGAAACGCCGTATTGGCGCCATCGACCACGGCACCGACATATCGACGGTTGGAGTCGTCCACGCCCGCTGGCCCACCTACCATCTCCGGCGCCGCGGCAAGGGACCCATCACGATTATAGCGGAGTCTCACCGTCAAGACGATCCGCTCCGCCCCCGGCCCCGGCTTAGCGATGCGGTCGAAGCAGGGCGAGAACTGGCGCCTGATCGACGCCGCCATGTCAGCTGCCGCCTGCCCGCTGAGGGGATCCGGCGACGCGATATGTGGCTTCTGCGCATCGACATGTCCAAGGGACACAATCAGTGCGCACAGTCCGACGAATGCGAGGGCGTAGCGGGATGGGGACATCGCATTCCTCATCCCGGAAGTTTGTAGCGCAGGCTGAAATTGCTCCAGCCATTGGGGACGTCATAAAGTTCGGCGGGCAGCCCGCGGAGCGGCGCGCAGCCCTTGAAGGTGGCGATCGCGTTATCGTCCACCCGGTCTTGGTAACGGCCATTCTCGGCGTCGACGCCGCTATGGCCGACCACCTGCGGATTGCCGGCGAGCGACCCGTCGCGGTTGAGGCGAAGCCTGATCGTCACGATAATCCGCTCGGCGCCGGGCCCGGGCTGAACCTGACGATCGGCGCATGGCTGCACCTGACGGCGGATCGCCGAACCGATATCGGCCGCTGCCTGCTGGCTCATCACCGCCGCCTGCGGCACTACCGACTTCGTCGTTGACGGCTTGTCCGACAGGCCCTTGAGGAAATCGTCGCCGAGGCGCGATCCGCGCGGCCGCGGCCTGGTCGACGCCGTATCGGTGCCGGTGGCGCGGTTATGAGAAGCGGTCGCGTGGCTGGCCGGTGCTGCCTCGCGGGTCGGCGGCTTCTTCGACTTGTCTGGCGTCGGGGCGACCGGCTTCTTCGGCTCAGGCACCGCATTGGGCGCGGGCTTGGGCGGCGGCGCTGCCTTGGGCTGGGGCTTGGGCGGCACCGGATCCGGCTGCGGCTCCTCCTTCGGCGCGGCAGGCGCGGCATCTTCGGGCGGGCCCTGCTCGGGCGCCTGCGATTCGGCCGGCGGCATCACCGCCTGCGGCGCCTTGGCGACGAGATCGACCTTGTCGACCAGCGACACCTCGATCGGCGCCTGCTTCGGCATCTCCGGATCCCGCGCGGCGAGGAAGCCCATCGAGAGCAGGCCGAACAGGACGACATGCCCAACCAGCGCGACACCCAGGGCGATCGCTTCGGACCGCTGCATCGTGCGAGACCTATGAACCGTTCGTTTCAAGCGCAGTGGGGAAACGAGCCGCGGGCGCGACGCATGGTTTCTCTACTGCGCTCGAAACGAACGGAAAGGGAGCGCGTGTCATTTGCCGTCGTCGCCGACCGTCACCAGCGCGACCCGGTTGAGGCCAGCATGGTTGAGTTCCCCCATCACCCGCATGACGCGGCCATAGTCGAGACTCTTGTCGGCGCGCAGGAAGATCTGGGGCGGCTTGCCGCCTTCAGTTTTCGCGGCGAGCTGCCGCAGCACGTCAGGCAGGATATCCTGGCTGACCTCGTCCTGGTCGACATGGATCTTGCCGCCAGCCTCCATCGAGATCTGCACCGGCTTCTGGTCCTGGTCGAGCGGCTTGGCGCGGCTGTCCGGCAGGTTCACCGGCACGCCGGCGGTCAGCAGCGGGGCAGTGACCATGAAGATGATCAGCAGCACCAGCATCACGTCAACCAGCGGCGTGACGTTGATCTCCGCCATCGGTGCGCGCCGGCCGCGGCTGCGCTGCGAGGGAAGCTGCATCGCCATCTAGAGCTTCCGCCCGTCAGTCTCAAGCTGGCGGCTCAGCGTCGCGTGGAAACCATCGGCGAAGCGGTTCAGCCGCGCCTCGACCCGGTTGATGCCATGGCTGAAGCGGTTGTAGGCGATCACCGCCGGGATGGCGGCGAACAGGCCGATCGCGGTGGCGAACAGCGCCTCGGCAATGCCCGGCGCGACCACGGCAAGCGAGGTGTTCTGCGCCGAGGCGATGCCGGTGAAGCTGCGCATGATGCCCCAGACAGTGCCGAACAGCCCGACGAACGGTGCAACCGACCCGACGGTGGCGAGGATGTTGAGCCGGTCCGACAGCTTGTCGATCTCGCTCGCCACCATCGATCCCATTGCGGTCGCCAGTCGTTCGCGCGTGCCCTCGCGATCGATCGCACCGCTTGCGGTCGAGCGGCGCCATTCCTTGACGCCAGCCGAGAAGACCCGCGCGATCGGCAGGTCGCTATCGCCCTGGATGCGGTGGAAGGCGTCGATATCCTCCGCTTTCCAGAAATCGCGCTCGAATTTCTCGATCTTGCGGCGCGTGCCGCCGATTCGGCGCCAGAAAGTGAGGATGATCGCCCAGGTCCAGATGCTGGCCCCCAGCAAACCAAGCATGACGATCTTCACGACCAGGTCCGCCTGGAGGAAAAGCGCGACCGGCGACATCGTCGCGGCATCGGTATTAAAGAACACTTCGTTCACGCTTCCTGATCCCTCTGGCCAACGAGGCGCTGGAATGCCTCGATCCATTCTCTTGGCTGCCGCTTCGGCTTGCCAGATACACCGACCAGCGCCGCAGTCACTTCCGCCTCGCTCAGTATCTGGGCACCGCGCATGACTCTCTGATGAATATCGACAGACGCGGCGCGCACCTGCATCAATCCTGTCACCACGACCAGCGCATCGTCGAGCTTCGCCGGCGCGCGATAACGAATGGCGAGCGCGCTGACGGCATAGGTACCCTCGCCCGCTTCCTGCGCCGCGCGCTGGTCGATCCCGGCGAGGCGGAGCATATCCGACCGGGCACGTTCCATGTAGCGCAGATAATTGGCGTGATAGACGACACCCGACAGATCGGTGTCCTCGAAATAGACGCGGACCGGGAATCGATGCTCGATCCCGTCGAAGCGGCCTTCGACCGGTTGATCCTGTTGCTGCGCCACCATGTCCTGTCGTCCTAACGGACCGGTTCATCGGAAGGAACCCCGTTCACCGCGCCGAAGGTTCATCTCGTCCCCTGCTTGACAATAAAGTAACCCATAGGTTACATGTAACCTCGGAGTTACAAGGACGCGACATGACCAATCAGACCGATCTAGCCGATCGCATCGCCTGGGGCCGCGCCCGCGCCGCCACCGCGATGGCGCTCGTGTTCGTCACGGCGCAGGCGGGCAGCTTTCCCGACGCGCCGGTCAATCGCCCGCAAAGCCTTCACCTCGCTGCCTGGATCGTGTGGGCGGCGGCGCTGCTGCTGTTCCTTGCCTGGGGCGGCGGATTGCTGCGCGGCGCACGGATACGCGCCCTGCTCAACGACGAGACGACGCTAGATCATCGCAAGCGGGCGATGGCGCTTGGATTCTGGGGCGCGATCGGCACGGCCACCCTGGTCTATGCCATCAGCTTCTACGAGCCGATCTCGGCACGCGAGGGTGCCCGGCTCGTCATCACCTTCACGATCGCAATCGCCCTGCTCCGCTTCGGCACGCTCGAGCGGCGGGCACTCAAGCATGGCTGACCGGCTGCTCAACAGCCTTAAGGACGAACGCGCCCGGCTCGGCCTGACCCAGGCCGATCTGGCCGACCGGGTCGGCGTCAGCCGCAAGACGATCAACACCGTCGAGAACGGCGTGTTCATCCCCTCCACCACCCTCGCATTGAAGCTCGCCCAGGCGCTGGAGAGACGTGTCGAGGACATCTTTCAACTCGCCCCGGAGAATTGACAGCGACCCATCTGGACGGCCCCGCACATTGTTCTAGGCTGTAGCGCATGACCGAACCCGCCCTCAGGATCCGCGGCCTGTCCAAGAGTTTCGACAAGCCGGTCATCACCGGCCTCGACCTGGAGATCGGTGCCGGCCAACTCTACGCCCTGCTCGGCCCGAACGGCGCGGGCAAGACCACCACCCTGCGCATGGTAACCGGCCTGACCCGGCCGGATTCGGGCACAATCCATATCTACGGCATCAGCGCCCGGCAGCATCCCAACGAAGCCAAGGCGATCACCGCCTGGCTGCCGGACGAGCCAATGCTCTACGACAAGTTGACGCCCAGCGAATATCTCGCCTTCGTCGCCGGGCTGTGGCGGATGGAGCCGCAGGCCGCGGCTGACGAGGCCGAGCGACTGCTCCACTGGCTCGATCTGTGGGACGAGCGGGATACGCGGTGCGAGGGCTTTTCGCGCGGCATGAAGCAGAAGGTCGCGCTGGCCGGCGCGCTGATCCACGACCCGAAGTTGCTGATCCTCGACGAGCCGCTGACCGGGCTCGACGCCGCCATGGCCCGCGCGGTGAAGGATGCGTTGCGGGCGCAGGTCGATGCGGGAAAGACGGTGATCGTCACCACCCATATCCTCGAAGTGGCCGAGCGCATGGCCGACCGGATCGGCATCATCGCCGGCGGCAGGCTGCTCGCCGAGGGCACGCTCGAGGAACTGCGGAGCAGCGCCGGTACCGAGGGCCAGACGCTGGAAGATACCTTCATTCGTCTGACGAGCGGCGCATGATCGCTGGCCTGAGGCCGGTGCCGGGCAGCTTCACCTGGCTGGCCCTGCACGAGATCCGGCTCGCCTGGCGAACCCGGCCGCGCGAGGGCGCGACACGCTGGATCGGCTACATGATGCTGCTGGCATGGCTTGCCTTTGGCTGCTTCCTCGCCTGGGTCCTGCGCGACGAGCCGATCCTGCCGCTGCCCGGGATCATGACCGGCATCCTGGCCGGCAGCATCGTCGGCTTCAGCTTCATGACGACCCAGGCGATCATCGGCAGCCAGCGCACCCTGTACGAGAATGGCGATCTCGACCTGCTCTTTTCCGCACCGATCGAGGGGCGGACGGTGCTGCTCGCGAAGCTGTCCGGCATCGCCGGCACGATCGTGCTGACCTATGCAGTGCTGCTGCTGACCCTGGTCGTGCCGATCGCCTTATTGGGCCATCCGCAATTGTTCGGGCTGGTGGCGCTGCTTGCCGCGCTCGCGCTGGCCGCCGCGGCGATCGGGCTGGGGATCACGCTCGGCCTGGCGAAGCTGGCGGGGCCCCGCGCCGCGCGGACGGTTGGCCAGATCTCGGCCGCGTTGCTGGGCGGCGCCATCTTCCTTATCTCCCAACTGGCGGGCCATGGCGACCGGCGCGAATCGAGCGCGTCGGTGCTGTTCGAACGCTTCAGCGACGAGGGTGTCGGGAGCACCGGCCTGTCAGGCCTGCCCGGCCATGCCGCCTTTGGCGATCCTGTCGCGGTCATCGTCCTGCTCGGCATCGGCGTGCTGCTGTTCGTGCTGGCCGGCATCATGCTGCAACGCCTGTTCCTGTCCGGCTATCAGGACGGCGGCGCCCGCCTGTCCCGCGCCCGGCCGACCGGGCGGGCCACCGACCGGTTGTTCCACGCCAGCCTGTTCCGGTCGGTCTTCGCCAAGGAATGGCGGCTGCTCGCACGCGACCCGGCGCTCGTCTTCCAGATCCTGCTGCGGCTGATCTATCTCGCGCCGATCGTCTTCGTCGCCTTCGGCCGGGGTAGCCACGCGCCGATGACGCCCGGCCTCGCCTTCGCCAGCGTGCTGCTAGCCGGCCAGATGGTCGGCAGCTTCGCCTGGCTGACCGTCTCGGCGGAGGACGCGCCCGACCTGATCACTGTCTCCCCGGTCAGCAAGGCGGCGATCGACCGGGTAAAGCTGATGGCTGCGTTCGCGATGGCCGCGCCGATCGGGGTGATCCTGCCGATCGTGATCGCGTTCCAGACGCCACTGGGGGCACTGGTGACGCTGGCGTGCACGGCGGTCGGCGGCAGCGCCGCCGGCTATATCGAGCTCAAGCTCGGCAAGCCGGCACAACGCAGCAGTTTCGCGCGACGGCGCTCCGGATCGGTGGTCGGGAACATATTGTCGATCCTGGTCGCCATCATCTTCGGTGGAATCGCGGGAGCCGGCGTCTATTTTATCCGCTGACGTAGGCAGGCGCCTCGAGGTAAGCTGCGGTACCGAATCATTCCCTTCAGGAGAGCATCGATGGTCGAGCGGCCCACCAACGGCATCACCGCGTTCCTCACGATCCGCGGCAAGCGCGGACAGGAGGCGCTCGCTTTCTACACCCGCGCGTTCGGCGCCGAGGTGACCGAGAAGAATCTCGCCGAGGACGGCCAGCGGCTGATGCAGGCAGGCCTGAAAATCAACGGCGGCTGGCTGATGCTGTCCGACGAATTCCCCGAATGGCGCGGCTATGACGAGCCCGAGCCCAAGGGCGTCGGGCTTCATTTACAGGTCGACGATGCCGATGCCTGGGCCGAACGCGCGGTCGCGGCGGGCGCCACGATCACCATGCCGGTCGACAACCAGTTCTGGGGCGACCGTTACGGCCAGCTCACCGATCCGTTCGGGCATCTCTGGTCGATCGGATCGCCGATCAAGGAATAGCACGCGCCGGTTTTAGTGCACCGTCTCGCCGCGGGCGCACATGCCGACGAACTTCATGATCCGCGCGGCGCGGGTTTCCGGCTTCTTCGCGTCATGGATGCGGTAGAGGATCGCGTAGCGGTTCGCGCCGGTAAGGCCGTCGAAAAAGGCCCGCGCGCCGGGCTCCGCATCGAGCGCCGCGACGAGATCGTCGGGCATGGCGATGCTGCTTTGCGGCGCATAGGCGGCATCCCAGCGGCCATCGGCCATGGCCGCGTCGATCTCCCGCTGGCCCGCCGGCGCGATCCGCCCGGCCTTGCCAAGCTCGACGGCGCGATCGCGATTCCTCTCCGACCAATTGCCCCGGGGCTTGCGCGGCGTGAAGCGGATCAGCCACCAATGCTCGTCATAGGGATCCGACTGGCCATCGATCCACCCATGGCACAGCGCGCCATCGATCGCCCCGGCCTTCGATACCGACGGGACACCGGCATGTGCCTTGGCAAGCTTAAGCCACACGCCCTTGCTGTCGCGCGGCTGCGCGGCGAGCCACCCCTCCCATGCCTCGCCATCCGCAAAGGAAAGGATCGGCAGGCCGGCGCGCTCCTCCACGTCAGGCCGCCCTTTTTTCCAGCGCGTGCGCTGCCTCGGCCATCAGCGACTCGATGATCTCCGCGACCGGCTCTTCCTTCGTCACCATGCCGACCGACTGGCCGGCCATCAGGCTGCCATGCTCGACATCGCCGTCGATGACCGCACGGCGCAGCGCGCCGGCCCAGTAATGCTCGATCTGGAGCTGCGCCTCGCCCATCTCGACCTTGCCCTCATCGAGAAGCTGCGCGACCTCGCGCTGCTTCGCCGTGAACAATTCGCCGCCGGCATTCTTCAACGCGCGCACCGGGATGACCGGCAGGCGCGGATCGATCTGGACGCTGGCGATCGCATCGCGAGCGGAGGCGCGCAGGAACGCCTTCTTGAAATTGGCATGCGCAATCGATTCGCTCGCGCAGACGAAGCGCGTGCCGAGCTGGACGCCCGCCGCGCCCATATCGAGATAGCCTGCGATCGCCTCTCCCCGCCCGATGCCGCCGGCGACGAACACCGGCACTGCATCGGCGACCTCGGGCAGTATCTCCTGGGCCAGCACGCTGGTCGAGACCGGGCCGATATGGCCGCCGGCCTCCATGCCCTCGACAACGAGCGCGTCGACGCCGGAACGGATCAGCTTCTTGGCGAGCGACAAGGCGGGGGCGAAGCAGATCAGCTTCGCGCCGTTGGCCTTGATCGCGTCGATCGACCCCGTTGGCGGCAGGCCGCCCGCGAGCACGACGTGGCCGACACCGTGTTTGTTGCAGACCTCGATCAGGTCGAACAGCATCGGGTGCATGGTGATGAGGTTCACGCCGAACGGCTTGTCGGTCAGCGCCTTGGTGCCGGTGATCTCAGCGTCGAGCAGTTCGGGTGTCATCGCCCCGCAGGCGATCAGGCCGAAGCCGCCCGCATTGGAGATGGCGGAAACGAGATTGCGCTCCGACACCCAGGACATGGCGCCGCACAGGATGGCTGTTTCCGAGCCGAGGAATGCGGCCCCCCGCGCCATGCGGCGGCGAAGCCTCTCGCCTCCCACTGAGTGAGAGGGGCTGGGGGCGGAGGTGTCGGCATGTGCCAGGGTATCGGTCATGTCGCGCACATGCCCTCCCGGCGGCAAATGCGCAATCAGGTCGGAATGGTCACTGCGTATTTCCCGGCCATGTCGGAGATTGGCACCTTAACAGACCCTTCCCCAACCCCTCCCGCAAGCGGGAGGGGAATAATCAGGCCGCGTCTTCGGCGTCCAGACCATAAGCGGTATGCAGCACGCGTACCGCGAGTTCGGTATAGTCTTCCTCGATCAGCACCGAGACCTTGATCTCCGAGGTGGTGATAACCTGGATGTTGATGCCGCGCTCGCCCAAAGTCTTGAACATCGTCGCCGCGACGCCGGCATGGCTGCGCATGCCCACACCGACCACCGAGATCTTGGCGACCCGGGTATCGTGGAGGAGGCCGGTATGGCCGATATCGCCCTGCGCGTTGCCAAGCACCTCGAGCGACCGGGCCAGATCGGCGCCCGGCACGGTAAAGGTTACGTCGGTCGAGCCGGTCGCATGGGCGACGTTCTGCACGATCATGTCGACATTGATATTGGCATCGGCCAGCGGGGTGAAGATCGAGGCGACCGCGCCGGGACGGTCGGGCACCGCCGTCAGCGTGATCTTCGCCTCGTTCTTGTCATGGGCGATGCCCGTGATGAGCTGGCGTTCCATATCGTCAATCTCCTCTTCGCCCACGATCATCGTACCGGGCAATGTGTCCGCCATCGGCGCGTCCTCGCCCGTGAAGGACGAGAGCACCTGAACGCGGACCTGTTCCTTCATCGCGAGCCCCACCGAACGGGTCTGGAGCACCTTGGCCCCGACGCTGGCGAGTTCGAGCATTTCTTCATACGTCACGCGCTTCAGCTTGCGCGCGCGCGGCACGATGCGCGGGTCGGTCGTATAGACGCCGTCGACATCAGTGTAGATGTCGCAGCGATCGGCCTTCATCGCCGCCGCCATCGCCACCGCAGAGGTATCCGAGCCGCCGCGTCCGAGCGTCGTCACGCGCTCGCCGGTCGCGACGCCCTGGAAGCCGGGGATCACCGCGACCTCACCCTTGTCGAGCGACAGATTGAGCGTGGCTGTGTCGATCTCGGCGATGCGCGCCGAGCCATGGCCGTCCGAGGTGCGGATTGGCAGCTGCCAGCCGAGCCAGCTCCGCGCCGGCACGCCGATCGCCTGGAGCGCGATCGCCAGCAGGCCGCTGGTGATCTGCTCGCCGGCGGAAACCACCACGTCATATTCGTGCGGATCGTAAAGCGATGAAGCTTCGCGGCAGAAATTGACCAGCCGGTCGGTCTCGCCCGCCATCGCCGACACGACGACCGCGACCTGGTTGCCGGCCTCCACCTCGCGTTTGACGCGCGCGGCAACGCTCCGGATCCGCTCGATCCCCGCCATGGAGGTGCCGCCGAACTTCATCACGATACGAGCCATGGAGATGCAGAAATCCTTGGGGTGAGCGGGGCGCCCTGATAGGAAGCAGATATGGTGATGGCAAGCGACCCCGTAACGACGATCGATCCTGAAGAGGCAGCGCATTTCGGCGCGATGGCCGCCGAGTGGTGGGACCCGAAGGGATCGTCGGCGATGCTCCACCGGCTGAACCCCGTGCGACTCGGCTATCTGCGCGAACGGATCGACGCGCATTGGGGACTGGATGGAGCCAGCTTCACGCCGCTTGCGGGGAAGACGGCGCTCGATGTCGGCTGCGGCGCGGGGCTGTTGTGCGAGCCGCTCGCGCGGCTGGGCGCGACGGTGACCGGAATCGACGCGGCGGCGGAGAATATCGCGGCGGCCCATGCCCATGCCCGGCAATCCGGGCTGACGATCGACTATCGCACCGGCGGGATCGAGGGACTGGGCGCGGCACGCTTCGACCTGGTGACCAGCCTGGAGGTGATCGAGCATGTCACCGATCCGGCGGCGTTCGTCGCCGGGCTGGCCGGCGCGCTGACGGCGGGCGGGCTGATGGTCCTGTCCACCCCGAACCGCACCGCGCTGTCACGGCTTGCCATGATTACCATCGGCGAGGGTACCGGACAGATTCCCAGGGGTACACATGACTGGGACAAGTTCCTGACGCCCGAGGAACTAATCACGCTGATCGAAGCGGCCGGGCTGACGGTGGTCGATACACGCGGGCTCAGCTTTTCAGTGGCGAAGGGTTTCGTGATTTCCGACGATATGACGCTGGATTATTTCGTGACGGCTACCCACGGATAACGTCACCCCTGACTTGTTCCGGGATCCACCCCGCCGCGAACCAAAACGCCGGGGCTTTCGCGGCACGGTGGATGCCGGAACAGGTCCGGCATGACGGGTGGCACTACAGGCCGACCTTCTTCTCCAGCCAGCGCGCCGCAGCATCGGGCGATGCCTTGTCGCGATCCCGGTCGACCATATAATTTGCCTCGCGCATCGCCTCGACGGAGATATGACCGATCAACGGCGTCACCACATCGACAAAGGCGTGGTCCCGCGCGCGTTTCGGCGAGACAAGCAGGATCGCGTCATAGCCCGGGATCGCTCCTTTGGGATCGGTCAGCACGGTAAGCCTGTCAGCCGCGATCCGGCCGTCAGAGGAGAAGGCGGGGATGACGTCCGCCGTGCCGTCGGTGAGCGCGCGGAACATGAAGGTCGGCTGATAGGGATGCGCCTCCCTGAAGCGCAGGCCGTAAGCACGCTTCACCGCCGCCCATTCGGGACGTTCGAGGAACTCGATATCCGTGGCGAGGCGAAGCTGCGGCGCGATGGGCGCGAGATCGGTGATACTGCGGATTCCCCGCCGGGCGGCATCGTCGCCGCGCATCGCGAAGGCATAGCTGTTCTCGAAACCCAGGGTGCCAAGCAGCCGGACGCCATGGTGGCGCTCCGCCCAGTCGGCCACCCCCTTCACGATCGCGGCGCGCGGCGGCACGTCCGTGCGCTTCATGCCGTTGGTCCAGATCGTGCCTGAATAATCGACATAGATATCGATATCTCCGCCCGCGAGGGCCGAGAAGGCCACGACCGAACCAAGCCCCTCGCGATACTCGACGCGGTAACCCGCCTTTTCCAGCCGGTGGCCGATCACCCGGGCCAGGATGTATTGTTCCGAGAAGCCCTTGGCGCCGACCACGACCGTCTGCCCGCTGCGCGGCCATAGGGGGGTGAGCGCGGCCAGGACGCCCACCGCCAGCACGGCGGCGGCGATCCACACCCGCAACGGCCGCCGCGCGGCGATGCCATGCTCGATCGCCCCGAGCAGCGCATCGACCGCCAGCGCAAGTGCCGCCGCCGTCAGGCAGCCCGCCAGGACCAGCGCCCAGTTCTGGGTCTGCAGCCCGGCAAAGATCATGTCGCCAAGGCTCGGCTGGCCGACGGTGGTGGAAAGCGTCGCCGCGCCGATCGTCCAGACCGCCGCGGTACGGATGCCCGCCATCAGCACCGGCGCGACGAGCGGCGCCTCGACCAGGCGGAGCTTCTGCCACGCCGTCATGCCGACGCCGTCAGCCGCCTCGATCACCGCCGGATCAATGCCGGCAAGACCGGTGACACCGTTCCTGAGGATCGGCAGTAGCGCATACAGCGTCAGCGCGAGCAGCGAGGGCAGGAAACCGAGCGCCGGGATGCCGCCACCGACAAGGGTCGAGAGCGACAGCAGCAGCGGATAGAAGAGCGCCAGCAACGCAAGCGACGGGATGGTCTGGACCAGGCTGGCGAACCCGAGCGCGATCTTCGCCACGGTGGGCCGCCGCGCCGACCAGATCGCCAGTGGCAGGCTGATAACGAGCCCCAGCGCCAGCGCCGAGGCGGCGAGCAGCAGATGGGCGGCCAGAAGATCCGGCACGCGGGTGAGCGCTTCGAGGAACGGGCTCATGCCCCCTGCTCCAGCGCGTGCAGCCGCCGGGCCTGCTCGCGCGGCACGGCGACGAGCGCGTCGGCCTCCGTCCCGCCCTCGCCCGCCAGCAATGCCCTTGGCGTCGCATCGGCAACGATCCGCCCCGCCGCCATCACCAGCACCCGGTCGGCGAGCAGCAGCGCCTCCGCCATGTCGTGAGTCACCATGATCGTGGTGAGGCCGAGCCGGTCGTGCAGCGCGCGGATCGCGACGCCGAGTTGGTCCCGCGTCACCGGATCGAGCGCGCCGAAAGGCTCGTCCATCAGCATCAGCCCCGGCGCGGTGGCAAGCGCGCGGGCGACGCCGACACGCTGACGCTGGCCACCCGACAGTGCGTCGGGCATGCGGTTTCCGAAATCGCGCGGCAGATCGACCAGGTCGAGCAGGTCAGCGATTCGCCCGGCCCGGTCGCGCTCCCCGGCGAGACGCAGGCCAATGCCGATATTCTCCGCAACGCTCATATGCGGAAACAGGCCGATATTCTGGAAGACATAGCCGATCCGCCGGCGCAGCGCGTGCGGCCCCGCGTTCGCCACTTCCTCCCCGCCGATCGCGATTCGCCCGGCGGTCGGTTCGATCAGCCGGTTGACCATCTTGAGCAGGGTCGATTTGCCCGACCCGGATGCCCCGACCAGCGCGACGAAGCTGCTCCCCGCAATCTCGAGCGACACGCCGTCGACCGCGACCGCGCCGCCCGGATAACGCTTGGCGACGCCATCAAAGGCGATCGAGGGGCCGGGCGATTGTGCTGGCATCGGCGCAGTTTGTGCGGGAGGATGACGCGAACGTCAAACAGCGACAAATGATGGCGAAGTGGAGGCAGCATGGCAGAGGCGGCAGGGAAATCGATCTTCATCACCGGCGGCGGATCGGGCATCGGCCAGGCGACGGCGAAGCTGTTCGCAAGCCGGGGCTGGCGCATCGGGCTGGCTGACGTCAATGCAAAAGGACTTTCCGAGACCGCCGCGATGCTCCCGGCCGGCATGGTCGAAACCTATCTGATGGACGTGCGCGACCGCGAGGCCTGGACGGCGAGCCTCGACGCCTTCACCGCGCCCGCCGGCGGAGCGCTCGACGTGCTGTTCAACAATGCCGGGATCGGCACCGGCGGGCCCCTCGCCGAGATGAGCTTCGAGGATATCGACCGGACGGTGTCGATCAACCTGATGGGCGTGCTGAACGGTGCGCGGATCGGCTATACCTATCTCGCGCGGGCGCCGGGTTCGTGCCTGCTCAACACCGCTTCGGCATCGGCGATCTACGGGGCGGCGGGGCTGGTACCCTATTCGATGAGCAAGTTCGGCGTTCGGGCGATGACCGAAGGGCTCGACGGGGAATGGCATGGTGCCGGGATCAAGGTGCGCGACATCGTGCCGAGCTTCATCGAGACGCCCCTGCTGAACAGCCCGAGAGGCGGATCGAACCAGTCGATTCGCGAAACGGTAACAGCCGCTGGCCTTGAGCTGACCCCGGTGGAGGCGGTCGCCCGGGCCGCCTGGGACGCGGTGCATGGCGACAGGGTGCACAGCTATGTCGGCAAGACCGCGCACCGCATGGCCTTCGCCGCCCGGTGGATGCCGGGCCAGCTTCGCAAGATGATGCGGCGCGGGGTTACGGCGGCGAAGTAAGCCGCCTTCCCTTGAAAGGGGGATGCCTGAAAGATCAGTCCAATAGGAGGTCGATCGCCTCGGCCATGTCGACATCGCGTTGCGAAAGACCACCCGCGTCATGGGTGGTCAGCAATATCTCCACCCGGTTCCACACGTTCGACCATTCGGGATGATGATCGGCTTTCTCCGCGAGCAACGCGACGCGGGTCATGAAGGCGAAGGCCTCGCTGAAATCGGCGAAGGTGAAGGTTCGCGTGATCGCGTCGCGCGCCTCGTCGAAATCCCATTCATCAAGCGCGTCCAGCGCCTCGGTCCGTTCTTCCTCGGTCAACTGTTCGATCGCCATCAGTGCCTCCTGTAGCGCTCGATGCGCCTTCGCCCTATGGCATAGCCGATGGCGATCCCCGTTCAACCGCGCACCGCGCCCGATGCCGATGCGATCCGCGCGATCGCGCTGAAGACACTCAACGCGCTGCCGGCCGAGTTCCGCGCGCATCTCGGCGATGTCGTGCTGATCGTGGAGGAGTTCGCCGACGACGAGACGCTCGCGACCCTCGGCATCGAGCATCCGCTCGACCTGAGCGGGCTCTATCACGGGCGGCCGGTCGGCGATAAATCCTCGATGGAATCGGGCGCCCTGCCCGACCGGATCCATCTGTATCGCCGCGCGATCCTGGAGGAATGGATCGAGACCGGGATCGGGCTGGACGAGCTGGTCGCGCATGTGATGATCCATGAAGTCGGCCATCATTTCGGCCTGTCGGACGCCGATATGCACGCGCTGGAGGATATGGTGGGAGACGCGTGACGGACGCGCTGGCGTTCCGCGACGTGACCTGCGCACGGGGCGGGCGGGTATTGTTCGAAGGATTGTCCTTCACCGTCCCGGCTGGCGGCGCTGTGCTGGTCACTGGGCCGAACGGGGTCGGCAAATCGAGCCTGATACGATTGGCGGCCGGGCTGCTCCGGCCGGCGAAGGGCGCGGTCGAGGGACCGGCGGCGCGGGCGCTGATGGCCGAGGCCGCCGCGTTCGATGCTGAGCGGCGGCTTGGCAGCGCATTGCGGTTCTGGGCCGCGCTCGATGACGACGACACCGATCCCGACTCTCGCGTCGCCGCCGCGCTCGAAGCGACGAATCTTGCGGTGCTGACCGAGGTGCCGGTGCGACTTCTCTCGACGGGCCAGCGTCGCCGCGCGGCGCTGGCGCGAGTGTTGGCGAGCCGGGCGCCGTTATGGCTGCTCGACGAACCCGCCAACGGGCTTGACGATGCCAGCGTGACCATTCTGGAGTCCCTTATCGCCGCGCACCGCGCTGGCGGCGGGATCGCGCTGATCGCGACTCATCTGCCGATCGAGGTGCCGGGCGCACAGCCGATCGAGCTCGGGGCCGCATGAGGCCATTCCTCACCCTCGTCGCGCGCGATATCGGGCGCGCCTGGGCTGGCGGGAGCGTGACCTATACGCTCGCCTTTTTCCTGCTCGTCGCGATCCTATTCCCCTTCGCGATCGGCCCTGATGCCGCCCTGCTGGCGCGGGTCGGCGGCGGGGTGATCTGGGCGGCGGCGCTCCTCGCGGCATTGATGCCGGTCGAGCGGCTGATCGGGCCCGATGCTGAGAGCGGCGTGCTCGACCAGTTCGCCGCGCGCGGACTGAGCATGGCGAGCGTCGCGGCCGCGAAGATCGCCGCGCACTGGCTCGCCTTCGGGCCGCCGCTGATGCTGGCCGCGGTGATCGCGGCGGGGCTGCTGGATTTGTCAGGCGAGACGGTGCTTCGGGTTGAATTGGGGTTGCTGATCGGGACGCCCGGGCTGGCGGCTTTGGCGGTCGCGACGTCAGCCCTGGTGTCGGGGCTGCGGGGTGCGGGAGCCGTCGCGGGCCTTGTGATGCTGCCGCTCGCGGTGCCGCTGCTGATCTTCGGCGCTGGCTCGATCGACGGCGGGATGGGGGCGGTCAAGCTGCTGGCGGCGGTTAGCCTGATGCTGGTGGCCGGAGCGCCCTTCATCGCGGGCGCCGCGATGCGCGCGGGAATGGAATGAGCTTTCTACTCCCCTCCCGCGAGCGGGAGGGGAGAGATTAACGCGACCACCGCGCCCAGATCGCGGTCGGCAGGAGCAGCCCGCGCGTTTCCTCGCGGACCGCCAGCTCTCCAGCTTCGACCTTGCCGCCGAGATCGCCCAGAGCCTGGTTGAGCAGTTCGCCGATCGCCAGCGCCGACATGCGCACCGCATAGACCGTGAGGAACAGGAAGCGCGATTCAGTGTCGAGCAGCTTGCGGCAATCGGCGATCAGGCCGGGCAGGCCTTCCTCTAGTTTCCACACCTCGCCTTCCGGCCCGCGGCCGAACTTGGGCGGATCGAGCAGGATGCCGTCATAGCGACGGCCGCGCCGGACCTCGCGCGCGATGAACTTGGTGGCGTCATCGGTCATCCAGCGGATCGGCTTGTCCGCCATGCCGGAGAGCACCGCATTGGCGCGGGCGGCCTCGACCGATTTCTTCGAAGCGTCGACATGGACCATCTTCACGCCTTTGGCCGCCATCGCCAGCGTGCCGACGCCGGTATAGCCGAACAGGTTGAGGCACTCCGGCGCCCCCCTGTCGGCGACTTGTTCACGCATCCAGCTCCACACTGGCGCCATGTCCGGGAAGAAGCCCAGATGGCGGAAGGGCGTGTTCTGCGCGGTGAAGCTGACATCGTCCCATTTAAGCGGCCAGCCCTCGCGCGGGACTGGCTCGGAGAACTCCCAGCGGCCACCGCCGTCCTCGTCGGAGCCGGGAATGAATTCGGCCTGGGCGCGCCAGTCGTCCTTCGCCGGCGCCCACAACGCCTGTCCCTCGGGGCGGATGAAGCGGAAGCGGCCATAGCGTTCGAGCTTGCGGCCGTTGCCTGAATCGATCAGCCCGTAGTCGGCCCAGGGTTCGCCGATGAGTGTCTTGAGGTCCATCTAGAAACCCGTTCGTATCGAGTAGAGGCCGAGCGCGTCGAGAACGCGTATCGAGACACATTTGCCCCTCGACATGCCATCTCGACAAGCTCGATGGCTATTCGGGGCGAACGGCAATTGGGACAGCCCGCTCGGCGATATAGCCGGTAACCGCCTCGAATGTGCCTGGCAGCGACGCGTACCGCTCCTCGCGGTCGAACAGGTCGCCGATCCGCGCGGGCAGCGACGGGCGGATGCCGGTCGCGCGTTCAACCGCATCGCCGAACTTGGCCGGATGCGCGGTCGCGAGAGTCACCACCGGTACATCGGCGGGGAGATCGATTCGACGCGCCGCGGCAAGGCCGATCGCGGTATGCGGGTCGATCACCTCTCCCGAACCATCGGATGCCCAGCGCATCGCCAGCGCCATGTCGTCGAGATCGACCCGGTCGCTAGCGAACAGGCTCGCCGCGCCTTCCCGCTGGGCGTTGGTAAGGCGCATCGCTTTCGTCGATTCGAAACCGCGCATCTGCTCGCATATCGCGACGCCGTCACGGCCGCCGAGATCGAACAACAGGCGTTCGAAATTGCTCGACACCTGGATGTCCATTGACGGGCTTGGCGTCGGCACGACGGTGCCTTGCGAATAATCGCCTTGCGACAGCGCGCGGTGGAGGATGTCGTTGACGTTGGTCGCCACCACCAGCTTCGCGACGGGGAGCCCCATCTTCGCCGCGACATAGCCGGCGAACACGTCGCCGAAATTGCCGGTCGGCACCGAGAAGGCGACCGGCCGGTCAGGCGCGCCGAGACGGACCGCAGCGTAGAAATAATAGACCACCTGCGCCATCAGCCGCGCCCAGTTGATCGAATTCACCGCCGATAGCTGGAATTTCCCGGAGAATCCGGGATCGTTGAACATCGCCTTCACCAGCGCCTGGGCGTCGTCGAAGCTGCCGTCGATCGCGATGTTGTGGATGTTGGGCGCGAGCACCGTGGTCATCTGGCGGCGCTGCACGTCGGAGACGCGGCCCTTGGGATGGAGCATGAACACATCCACGCCAGCGCGGCCGGCCAGCGCGTCGATCGCGGCCGAGCCGGTATCGCCCGAGGTCGCACCGACGATCGTCACCTGCCGGTCGGAACCGGCAAGGAAACGTTCGAACAACAGGCCGAGCAACTGGAGCGCCACATCCTTGAAGGCGAGCGTCGGGCCGTGGAACAATTCGAGCAGCCATTGCTGATGGTCGAGCTGGACCAGCGGGGTGACCGCGGCGTGCGAGAAACGGCCATAGGCCTGGGCGCAAAGGTCGCGCAGTTCCTCGCGGGAGAGCGTGCCCTCGACAAAGGGCGCCATCACCGCGACGGCGGTATCGACATAGGAAAGGCCGCGCAGCGCCGCGATCTCGTCGGCGCTCAGGCTCGGCCACGTCTCGGGGACATAGAGGCCACCGTCGCTAGCAAGGCCTGCAAGCGTAACCTGTTCGAAGTCGAGGACGGGTGCCGCCCCACGGGTACTGATATAGCGCATGGCCGACGCGCCTAACCCCGGCGCGCGAAAGTCACAAGCATCTCAGGCTTTCGGGCGCATCAAGCTTTCAGGCGCCGACGCACGGCTATCGCGTAGATCACCGCCGCGACGAGCGCGAACAGGAACCATTGAACGGCATAAGCAAGGTGGTTGTTGGGGACCGCCGACAGATCCGGACCAGGATTGGCATCGAGCCCCGGCGCGGGCGGGTCGGCCATGAGCATCAGCGTCTTGGGTTCGGACGAGAAGATCGAGGCGATCAATGGCCGATGGTCGAGCGCGTGGGTGATATAGCCGGTCACCTCGCCACCGCGCCATGTCGGCTTCGCATCGGGTGCCTGGGCGACGCCGATCTGCACCGTCAGCCCAGGCCCTTCGGCACCAGTGCGGCATTGAGCGATCTGGCGCCAGCCGACCCCGCCGCGCGCGTTGCGACCGCCCTCGACCCTGAAGCTGACCGGTTCGAGGCAGAACGCACTTGCCCGGCGAAACAACAAGCTGTCGTCAACCGGAATGCGCGGAAAGGCGATCGGCGGCAGTCCGCGATTTGCGGAGAGGCGCACGAGCATCGCTTCCTTCTCGCCCTTGCGCTGAAGTTGCCAGACGCCGAGCGCAATCATCGCCGCGATGGCCAGGCCGACCAGGACGGTCGCCACGATGGGAAAGCGCTTCATTCGTCCGCGATCCGGCCTTCGCGCGCCGAATTGCGATATTCGAACGCGAGCAGCGCGCCTTTGGCGACGCGCAGCGACCCGGTCACCGCGATGGCCGCGAGCGGCACCAGGATCAGCGCGAGCAGCCAGAGCGGCGGCTCGACCGTCAGTTGCAGCGTCACCGCCACACCGACGAGCAGGCCACCGACGATCAGGGTCAGGAACGCGGCGGGGCCGTCCCCGACGTTGAACCGGGTGAGATCGAGCCCGCAGGCGGCACAGCGATCGGCGAATTTCGTCATGCCGGCGAACAGCGTGCTGGCGCCGCAGCGCGGACACAGGCCCTTGAGCGCCACATCGAACGGCGCGGGGCGCGACGAGGCGACCGGATCAGGCGCGACCGACGCACCAGGGATCGGGCTGCATGTCGACGGGCACACCCACGGCATCGGGCGCGGGGTAGCGCAGCTTGAAGGTGAAGGCGCGCTCGCTCGGGCCGAACCGGTCGAGCAGCCAGAGTCGGGCAAAGGCCTCGTCGATCGTTGGCACGGCCCCGACAGGGACCCACCACAGCGCCTGATAGGCCCCGTCGAATCGATCGAACCAGCTGCGGCGTTGCGCCATCACCGGGGTGTGGGCGCTGCGATAGACATAGTCGAAAAGTGCTTCGGCATCGGCCCAGACCGACATGTTGACGATCAGTCTGGGATCGGGCGTCGGCTGAAGATCGGTGGCGCTGTTGCCCTCGCCCTTCAGCCGCCAGACGAATCCCGCGCTTGCCTCGGCGAGCGCGTTGATCCGGTCGAGTTCCTGGAAGAAGCCGGCCACCTGCGGGTCATCGGCCGGCGCGACGAGCCGACCGATATTGACCTGCGCGAGATGCCAGCCCGACGTCACGCCGGGGTTAGCCGCCGTGCACCGCAGCGCCCCAGCCGCCCCAGACATAGATCGAGACGAACAGGAACAGCCACACCACGTCGACGAAGTGCCAGTACCAGGCGGCAGCTTCGAAGCCGAAATGCTGGCGCGGCGTGAAGTCGCCCTTGTACGCCCGGATCAGGCAGACGATCAGGAAGATCGTGCCGATGATGACGTGGAAACCATGGAAACCGGTCGCCATGAAGAAGGACGCGCCATAGTTGATCCCGTGGAAGGGGAACGGCGCCTCGGCATATTCATAGGCCTGGATCGACGAGAACAGCAGGCCGAGAACGATCGTCAGCCACAGGCCCTTGAGCACGCCGTCGCGGTTGCCGACGCCGAGCAGGCCCCACAGGCCGGTCTTCTCGCCGCCGCGCTGGTTGTGGATCAGGGCGTGGTGCGCCCAGGTGACCGTCGTGCCGGAGGTGAGCAGGATGATCGTGTTGAGCAGCGGGAACTTGAACGCGTCGATCACCTCGATGCCCTTCGGCGGCCAGGTGCCGCGCGCTGCATCGGCGATCAGACTGACCGTGCCGTCGGCGATCTGCACCGGCGCCGGGAACAGCGAGAAATCGAAGAAGGCCCAGAACCAGCCGACGAAGAACATCACTTCCGAGGCGATGAACAGGATCATGCCGTAGCGCAGGTGGAGTTGCACCACCGGCGTATGATCGCCGGCATGTGCTTCACGGATCACGTTGCTCCACCAGGAGAACATGGTGAGGAGAACGGCCGCGACGCCAATGAAGAAGATCGTGCCGCCGCCGATGCCGAACACGCTGCCGGAATGCATCCACATGATGCCGCCGATCGCCATGGTGAGCGCTGAGAACGAGCCGACGAACGGCCAGATATCGGGTGGCAGGATATGGTAGTCGTGTTTCTTGGCGCCGGCCATTCTTCGGTCCCCGTTAATAGGCTGTCGACAACGCTCTAGCTGGCTGCTTTCGCGGAATCCACAGGGTAAAAGGTGTAGCTGAGGGTGATCGTCTTCACGTCAGCCGCGTCGGGATCGGTGAGGATCTTCGGGTCGACGAAGAAGATCACCGGCATGCGGGCGGTCTCGCCCGGCTTGAGCGTCTGCTGCGTAAAGCAGAAGCACTGGATCTTGGTGAAATATTTGCCCGCCTGGGCCGGCGTGACGTTGAAGGTCGCGGTGCCGGTCACTGGCTTGTCGCTGTTGTTCGTCGCGGTGAAGAACGCCATATCGCGCGCGCCGATCGCGATCGTTTCCGACGGCACTTCCGGCTTGAACGTCCAGGGCAGCTTAGGCGCGACATTGGTGTCGAAATCGATCCGCACCTGCTCATGCCCGACCGCGCCCGGCGCCACCAGGCCGCGCTGGGTGGTGCCGTTGAGCCCGGTCGCCTCGCAGAACATGCGGTATAGCGGCACGCTGGCATAACCGAGCCCGGTCATGAAGCACACGCCGACACCGGCGAGGATCGCGGTGCGCAGCGTGCGGGTCAATGCGCCGCCCCGGCCTTGATCTTCACGATGCTGATCGCGAAGACGAGGATGACGAAGGCGCCGAGCAGCACTGCCATGACGATCGCGCGGGAACGCTGACGGGCGCGAATCTGATCGTCTTCGTTCTTCATCAGCCGACCCACCTGTCGACGACCAGCGCGCCGAAAATAATGAAAAGATAAAGGATCGACCAGGCGAACAGCCGCTTTTCGGGCCGCATCGCATCGCCCATGCCGGTCGTGCGCAGGCTGACCTGAAGCGCGAGCGCAGCAAAGACAAGCGTCGTCGCGATGGCAACCCCGCCATAGATCGCGCCGGTCAGGCCAAGCGCCCATGGAGCGATCGCGACCGCCGCCATCGGGATGGTGTAGAGCCCGATCTGCAGCCGGGTCGTGCGCTCCCCGGCGACGACCGGCATCATCGGCACGCCGGCAGCGGCGTAATCCGATTTCATGAACAGCGCGAGCGCCCAGAAATGTGGCGGGGTCCACAGGAAGACCAGGGTGAACAGCAGCACCGGCAGGGTCGCGACGTCGCCGGTGGCGGCCGCCCAGCCGATCAGCGGCGGGAAGGCGCCGGCGGCGCCCCCAATAACGATATTCTGCGGCGTCCGACGCTTCAGCCAGACGGTATAGATCAGGACATAGAACAGGATCGAGGCGGTGAGGATCGCGGCGGCGATCAGGTTCACCGCCAGTCCCATCAGGATCACCGAGAAGAATGCCAGGCCGACGCCGAAATGCAGCGCCGCCTGCCGGTCCATGCGGCCGGCCGGCAACGGCCGGCGTTCGGTCCGCTTCATCCTGGCGTCGAGATCGGCCTCATACCATTGGTTGAGCGCGCCGGCAGCGCCGGCGCCGAGCGCGATGCACAGGATCGCGGTGAAACCGAGCACCGGATCGATGCCCACCGGCGCCGCCAGCATCCCGCACAGGCCGGTGAAGACGACGAGCGTCATCACCCGCGGCTTCGTCAGCGCGAGGAAATCGCGCCAGTCGGCGGGAAGGGCAGAGGCGGGCAATGTGGTCGTCGTGGTCATTTCTTTATTCTCCCCTCCCGCATGCGGGAGGGGCCGGGGGAGGGCATGTCGAGAGGAGGGCCCTTACAGGCCCTCCCCAAAGCCCCTCCCGCATGCGGGAGGGGGATTTCCTTGAGCCGCCCGCGAGCGGCCCCGTGCGGTCAGTCGATGCGCGGCAGCGTCTCAAACTGATGGTAAGGCGGCGGGCTCGACAGCGTCCACTCAAGCGTCGTCGCGCCTTCACCCCAAGGGCTGTCGCCTGCCTTCTTGCCCGCGAACAGCGACCAGAACAGGTTGACGAAGAAGACGACCATCGACGCTGCCATGATCATGTAGCCGACCGTCGCGATCCAGTTCCAGTGCTCGTACGCCGGGTTATAGTCCGGGATACGGCGCGGCATGCCCTGCAAGCCGAGGAAGTGCATCGGGAAGAACAGGATGTTCACGCCGATGAAGAAGACCCAGAAGTGCAGCTGGCCAAGGAACTCGCTGTACATCCGGCCCGACATCTTCGGGAACCAGTAGTAGAAGCCGGCGAACAGACTGAACACCGCGCCGAGCGACAACACATAGTGGAAGTGCGCGACGACGTAATAGGTGTCCTGCATGTAATCATCGACGCCGCCGTTCGCGAGCACGACGCCGGTCACGCCACCGACGGTGAACATGAAGATGAAGCCGATCGCCCACATCATCGGGGTCTTGAAGCTCATCGAGCCGCCCCACATCGTCGCGATCCACGAGAAGATCTTGATGCCGGTCGGAACCGCGATGACCATCGTCGCGGCGGTGAAGTACATCTTCACGTTCACGCTGAGGCCGGTGGTGAACATGTGGTGCGCCCACACGACGAAGCCGACCACGCCGATCGCGACCATGGCATAGGCCATGCCGAGATAACCGAACACCGGCTTCTTCGAGAAGGTGGAGATGATGTGGCTGATCATGCCGAAGCCTGGCAGGATCATGATGTACACCTCGGGATGGCCGAAGAACCAGAACAGATGCTGGTACAGGACGGGATCGCCGCCGCCGGCCGGATCGAAGAAGGTGGTGTGAAAGTTGCGGTCGGTCAGCAGCATCGTGATCGCCGCGGCGAGAACCGGCAGCGAGAGCAGCAGCAGGAAGGCGGTGACCAGCACCGACCAGACGAACAGCGGCATCTTGTGCAGGGTCATGCCCGGCGCGCGCATGTTGAAGATGGTGGTGATGAAGTTGATCGCCCCGAGGATCGAACTGGCGCCCGCGAGATGGAGCGACAGGATCGCCATGTCGACCGATGGCCCCGGCTCCCCATATGTGGAGAGCGGCGCATAGACCGTCCAGCCGGTGCCGGCGCCCCCGAAGAAGGGCGAGGCGAGCAGCAGCGTGAAGCTTGGCACCAGCAGCCAGAAGGAGATGTTGTTCATGCGCGGGAACGCCATGTCCGGCGCGCCGATCATCAGCGGCACGAACCAGTTGCCGAAGCCGCCGATCATCGCCGGCATGACCATGAAGAACACCATGATCAGGCCGTGCGCGGTGATGAGCACGTTCCAGAGATGCAGCGCGTGATCCAGCCCCTGGTCGCCGCCGGGCAACCAGGCAGCCCATTCGCCGAGATACTGGATGCCGGGATGAGCCAGCTCGGCGCGCATCAGGCCCGAGATGCCGCCACCGATGATGCCCGCGCAGATCGCGAAGATCAGGTAGAGGGTGCCGATGTCCTTGTGGTTCGTCGACATGAACCAGCGCGCGAAGAAGGCTGGCTTGTGATCGGCGTCGTGATGCGCATGATCGTCATGATGCGCGTCGAACGCGGACGGGTGAAGGGCGGTATCGGTCATTGTCTTACTGTCCAGCGTTGCCGGCGCCGGCGACGTTGGTCGCGGCAGCCTGGTTGGTGGCGGGAGCGGCGCTGGTCGCGTTCTCGACCGGTCCGGTGGCGTTTTCGGTGGCCGTTTCGGCCGGCGCGGTCGCCGCTGCGTCGGCCGACTTGGCGCCGCCGGCAGCCGGCATCGTGCCGCCCTTCGCCTTGACCCAGGCGGCGAACACCGCTGGTTTCACGGCCACGACCGTGATCGGCATGAAACCATGGCGCGCGCCGCAAAGCTCGGAGCACTGGCCGAAATAGACGCCTTCCTTCTCGATGGTGAAGCTCGTCTCGTTCAGGCGACCCGGGACCGCGTCGAGCTTGATCCAGAAGGCGGGCATCGCCCAGCTGTGAATCACGTCGTTCGCGGTGGTGATGAGGCGGATCGGCACGCCAACCGGCAGCACGATACGGTTGTCGGTCGCGAGCAGCGCAGGGCCGTCGGCATCGGTGCGCGCGCGCTCACCCGGCTGAACCTGGCCCTTTTCCTTCAGCATGTTCGAGGTGATCTCGAACCCGCCATGATCGGGATATTGATAGGTCCAGTACCACTGGTTGCCGATCGCCTTCAGCGTGACGGCATTGGCGGGCGCCGGCTTGAACTGCGCAGCCAGCAGCCCGATCGAGGGCGCGGCGATCAGCGCGAGGATGATGACCGGGACCGCGGTCCAGATGATCTCGATAAAGGTGTTGTGCGAGGTCTTGGATGCGACCGGGTTCGCCGCGCGGCGATAGCGGAACATCACCCACATCAGCAGGAACAGCACGAGCACCGAGATGGCGGTGATGACGGGGAGCAGGATCGCATTATGGAACCAGTGAGCACGACGGCCATTCGGCGTCACCTGATCCTGCAGGGTCAGGTGCCCGTCCACCGGCATGCCGACACCCGGGACCGGCCGGACATCCGGCCCGCCATCGAGCACGAGCATCGGATCTGCCGGCGCCGCGACGGCGGGCGCGGCGCTGGTGGTCGGCGCAGCATTGGTCGTTGCCGGGGCCACCGTCGTTGTAGGCGTGGCCGCCTGTGGCGCCGGTGCCGTGGCGTTGCCGATACCCGCTATCGCGAGTCCTGCCGCCAGCACAATCGACTTCAACCCCTTACTGCGCATGCGTCTCGTCACCCCTGATTGCGCCTTTTCCGTCTCCGGCGCGCGAGCGGACATACGCTCGTTGCGATGGGCCTATACGCGGGAGGTGCTGGTGCCTCAAGCGTGTCGGGGCGTTTTTTGACACTGGGGCCGACCCGGACGTTGCGCGCGCCCTGCCGGGCTCCTATCAACCCTTCGCTTCACGAAAGACCCGCGCAGATGACCGACGACGAGATCCTGGCCGAGTTCCGAGCCGCCGACGCCCTGCTTGAAGGACATTTCATCCTGTCCTCGGGCCTACGTTCCTCGCGCTACCTGCAATGCGCGCGCGTGCTGATGGATCCGGCGCGGGGCGCTCGCCTGTCGACCGAACTGGCGACGCGAATCCCGACCGAGCTGCGCTCTCGGATCGACGTCGTGGTCTCGCCTGCGATGGGCGGGGTGATCGCCGGGCACGAGATGGCGCGCGCGCTCGGCGTCGAGGCGATGTTCCTCGAACGGCCCGACGGCGTGTTCGAACTGCGCCGCGGCTTTCGCCTGTCGCCCGGCGCCAAGGTGCTCATGATGGAGGATGTCGTCACCACCGGCCTTTCGTCCCGTGAGGCGATCGCGGCGATCGGTCGGGCCGGGGGCGAGACGATCGCGGCTGCCTCGCTGGTGGACCGGTCGAGCGAGACCGCCGATCTGGGCGTGCCCTTCTTCCCGCTGATCCGGCTCGACGTACCGACCTACAGGGCCGAATCGCTGCCGCCCGAGCTGGCGGCCCTGCCCGCGATCAAACCGGGCAGCCGGGCCGCGGCATGAACGATTTCCTGCGGCTCGGCGTCAACATCGACCACGTCGCGACCGTCCGCAACGCGCGCGGCGCCGGCTATCCCGATCCGGTCCGCGCCGCGCTGGCCGCCGCCGAGGCAGGCGCCGACGGAATCACCGCGCATCTGCGCGAGGACCGGCGCCACATCACCGACGATGATATCGCCCGCCTGTCAGAACAGCTGACCATCCCGCTCAATCTTGAGATGGCGGCGACCGACGAGATGCTCGCCATCGCGCTGCGCCACCGGCCGCACGCCGCCTGCATCGTTCCCGAAAAACGCGAGGAACGCACCACCGAAGGCGGGCTCGACGCGGCGGGACAGCATAACCAGCTTGCCCCCCTGGTCAGCGCACTGGGCGCTGCGAAGATCCGCGTATCGCTGTTCATCGAGCCCGACGCGCGGCAGATCGAGGCAGCGCTGCGTCTCGGCGCGCCGGTCGTGGAGCTGCATACCGGCCGCTATGCCGAGCTTGAAGGCGCGGCGCAGGCGGACGAACTGCGCCGGTTGAACGACGCCGCCGCGCTCGCCGCGAAGAACGGCATCGAGGTCCATGCCGGGCACGGCCTGACCTATGACAATGTCGCGCCGATCGCCGCGATCCGGCAGGTGCGCGAGCTGAACATCGGTCATTTCCTGGTGGGCGAGGCGATGTTCATCGGCCTTGGCGAGGCAGTGCGCACGATGCGCGCCGCGATGGACGCCGCGCGGTGATTCCTTCCCGGCACGGCGAGGGGGACCGCGCGCTTCTTCAGCGCTTGGTGGAGGGGGGCTTCCACGAGCGCTTCGCCTGCGGAAGCCACCCTCTACCATCCTGCGGATGGTCCCCCTCGCCGTACCGGGGAGGATTTGCTCCATGATCATCGGGCTCGGTTCGGATCTGTGCAATATCGAGCGGATCCAGGCGTCGCTCGATCGATTCGGCACGCGGTTCGAGAATCGCGTGTTCACCGAAATCGAACGCGCCAAGGCGGATCGCCGCCCTTTCACCAAGGCCGGCACGCTGGCCAAGCGCTTCGCCGCGAAGGAGGCTTTCTCCAAGGCGGTCGGCACCGGATTCAAGCGCGGCGTTTTCATGAAGGACATCGGCGTGATCAACGCGCCGTCGGGCGCCCCGACACTGGCGCTGACCGGCGGCGCCCGGGCGAGGCTTGACGCGCTGACACCCGCGGGCCACGTCGCCCATGTACATCTGACGCTGACCGACGACCACCCATGGGCACAGGCCTTCGTGGTGATCGAAGCGATCAGGACCGAGTAGGACGACATATGAGTGAGGAGTTGGCGTTGGACCGAGTGCCCGAACAGGAGGCCGCGCCCGCGCCGGAAGCCGTCGAGACGCGCCCGACCACCGACTGGTGGGGCGAGGTGAAGGGGATCCTCTGGCTGATCCTGGCAGTGCTCGGCTTCCACAGCTTCATCGCCAAACCCTTCTACATCCCGTCTGAATCGATGTTGCCCGGGCTACAGGTCGGCGATCAGCTGATCGTCACCAAATATGCCTATGGCTGGTCCTTCGTCTCGCCGACCATCCCCAACCCTGTCGCGATGTTCCGCAGCCTGGTGCTGCATCAGGACGTGGAAAGCTGGGGCGTGCAATTGCCCTTCATCCAGGGCCGGCTGTTCGGGAAGATGCCCGAGCGCGGCGACGTCGTCATCGTGACGCCGCCGGGACGCAACACCGACTACATCAAGCGCCTGATCGGCCTGCCCGGCGACCGTCTCCAGGTGATCGACGGCACCGTCTATCTGAACGGCACCGCGGTGAAGCGCGGGGTGCCGCACGACACGCTGATTCCGGTCGATGCCAAGACGGTATGCGATCCGGAACAATATCCCGGCGCGCTCCAGACCGACCCCGACGGCAAGCAATATTGCCGCCTGACGCTGGTGACCGAGACGCTGCCCAATGGCCGTCATTACGACACGGTCGAGTCCGGGCCGAGCGACGGCGACAATTACGGCCCGATCACGATC
This sequence comes from Sphingomonas sp. QA11, assembly GCF_028473665.1. Classification (GTDB taxonomy): domain Bacteria; phylum Pseudomonadota; class Alphaproteobacteria; order Sphingomonadales; family Sphingomonadaceae; genus Sphingomonas; species Sphingomonas phytovorans. Next base: position 4,153,939 of record NZ_CP098774.1, read on the forward strand.
CGCCCCAACCATGTGTTCCTGATGGGCGACAATCGCGACCATAGCGCCGACAGCCGCTTCTCCGTGTCGGCCATGGGTCTGGGCGGCGACGTGCCCTGGGAGAATCTGGGCGGCCGCGCCGAATTCATCACATTCTCCAAGAGCGGCAACGGGACGTGGAATCCCTTTACCTGGGGGCAGAGCTTCCGATCCGGCCGTGCTGGCACCTCGCTCCACGCGGCGCGGGACACTCCGAAGGAATGAGGATGGCGACACCGCCCGCAGCAACCGAACCCGGTCCGAACGAACTCCGCGATCCCTTCGTCCGCAAGGAGCTGAAGCGCGCGACCGTGTGGCTCGGGCTCGCCGCGGCGATGGCGTTGGTGGTGGTGCTGATCCAGCCGATCCTGATCATCTTCGGCGGCCTGGTCTTCGCCGCGATGCTCGACGGCGGCGTTCGCCTGATCGGGCGCGTGCTGCCGCTCGGACGCGGCCTCCGCCTGCTGATCGTCGTGCTCTGCACCATCGCGTTCGTGGTGGGCGTCATCTACATGACCGGCGTCCAGGTCACCGACCAGGCGGAACAACTGCGCGTGACGCTCGAGGTGCAGGCCAACCATCTCGTCACCTGGGCATCGGGCATGGGCCTGATGCCGGGACGCGCCGATGTGAACGGCCTGCTCCAGCAGGCGATGGGGTCCTTCGGCAAACTCACCTCCTGGGTCGGCTCGGCGCTGGGGGCGCTGACCAGCCTGTTCATGGTACTGGTGATCGGCCTGTTCGTGGCGATGGAGCCGCGGCTTTATGATCGCGGCCTGCAATGGATGGTCCCCTCCGACGTGCGCGGCGAATTCGCCATCACCATCGACCGGATGGCCGCGACGATGCGACGGCTGCTCGCCGGGCGCCTGGCGGGCATGTTGTTCGAGGGCGTGCTGACCTGGCTCTGCCTGTGGGCGGCGGGCGTGCCGATGGCGCTGCTGCTCGGCATCCTGACCGGCCTGCTCGCCTTCATCCCCAATATCGGCGCCTTCACCAGCGGCGTGCTGATGACTGCGGTCGGCTTCAGCGCCGGGGTCGAGACCGGCCTGTGGGCAATCGCTATCTATTTCACCGTCCAGACCTTCGACGGCTATGTCGTGATCCCGATGGTCGCCCGGCGGACCGTCGACCTGCCACCCGCCCTGACCCTGTCGTCGCAGATTCTGGCAAGCACGCTGTTCGGCGTGCTCGGCCTGGCCCTGGCCGATCCGATCGTGGCGATGATCAAGGTCGCGCTCGAGCGCAATTCGGAGCGCGCGATCGAAGACGCCAGCGAAGAGCGGGCCAGCGCGGCATGATCAGGCTCTATGATTACTGGCGGTCGTCCGCTGCCTATCGCGTGCGGATCGCGCTGAACCTCAAGCATGTCCTTCATGAGCGCGAAAATATCGCCCTGCTCGAAGGGGTGCATCGGTCGCCGGAGAATCTGGCGCGCAACCCCCAGGGATTCGTGCCGACGCTGGTGGTGGAAGGCGAAGCGCTGACTCAGAGCCTGGCGATCATCGACTATCTCGACGCGCTTTATCCCGATCCCCCGATGGTACCGCGCGACCCGCTCGCCCGCGCGCGCGTGCTTGCCCAGGCGCTTTTGATCGCGGCCGACATCCATCCGATGAACAATCTGCGCATCCTCAAGCGATTGGAAAGCCAGTTCGGCGCCGACCAGGCGGCGAAGGACGAATGGTACCGCCATTGGATCATCGAGGGCTTCACGGCGCTGGAGAAGTTGGCGAAATCGGGTCCCGGCCCGCTGCTCGGCGGCAACGCGCCCAATCTCGCTGATGTCTGTCTGGTGCCGCAGATGTTCAACGCCCGCCGCCTCTCGGTCCCGCTGGAGGGTTTCCCCAGGCTGGTGGCGGCTGACGCCGCAGCGAATGCGATTCCCGAGATCGCAGCCGCGCATCCCGACCGCGTCAAACCCGAGCGCTAGCGCCGGGCGACGACCGAATCGAACAGGTCGAGATAGCGCCGCGCTGAATCGGCGCCCGGTTCGGGCATCGGTTCCGGGCGGAGACGATCGGGCATGAGCCAATGGTCAAGCGCGCCGACCAGGGCATCGTCATCCCCCACCGGCACGATGCTGCCCTGCGCCGGGATCGTGACGATCTCGCTGACCGCAACGCTCGAATCGGTCGACACCACCGGGGTTCCCTCAGCGAGCGCCTCGCGCAGCACGCCCGGCACGCCTTCGAAATCGGAGGTCAGCACGACCGCGGTCGCCCGTGCCAGCACATGGCATGGATCGGGATGATAACCAGGCAGATGGACCCGGCCATCCAGGCCGAGCGCGGCAACCTGCGCCTCGAGCGCGGGCCGTTCGGTGCCTTCCCCCAGAATCACCAGTTGCACATCGTCATCCGCCAGCCGGGGCAGTGCAGCGATCATGCGATCCCAGCGCTTCTGCGGCGCGAGCCGGCCCACGCCGAGCAGGAAGCGTCCTCCAGGGAGCCAGGCAGGCGTGTCGCACCGCGCCCTGTGCGCCGGCGGATTGGGGATCACGCTGATCCGGTCAGCCGCGACTCCCATCCTCCCGATCGATTCGTCCCGCATCGCCGCCGTCATCGCGACGACATGGTCGACGAATCGAGGATGGATGGACAACCAGACCCGATAGGCCGCCGAAAGAAGTGGTCCCTGGTCGGCTCGGTCGAGCCGGTTCGACACCTTGGCGACGATCGGCGGGCAGCGCCTGCCAAGACGGAGCCGCAGGTACAGGGCCATGCCGGTATAATGGTTGCCCGGGCAGAAGATCAGGTCGGGCGACAACTCACGGGCGATTCCCGCCACCGCACGCAGCCCGCCATAGGAGCCGTCGCCGAGGATACGAATGTCCAGGGTTTCGGGCGCGATGAGAGGAAGCTCGCGCGCCAGCGGGCCGCTCGCGTCGCCGATCACCAGGGTGACGCGCCGCCCCGCCTCGCTCCAGCTGCGGGCAAGTCGCAGCAATACCCGCTCGACTCCGCCACCTTCGAGCGTCTGCGCATAGGCCAGTATGCTGGCTGCCTGTAGGGAGGGATTCGGCATCTAGCGGAGTGCCATAACGGCTCATTGCAGCAAAAGTGTCGCAGCGCAGCACAAAACGGACATTATTTGGGTGCAGGTTGCAAATTGCCGCAGAAAAACGATCTAGCTAAAGGCGCGCCAACCCCGGTCAAGACCGGAACCAGAATAAAACAGGTCGAAACGTGGACGGACTGGGCTCGAAAATTCCTATCATCGACAGTGCCAATGCGCCCCTGGTGACGGTCCCCGACCTCGCTGGGCTCGAACCCGTGCAGACGCTGAAACGGCGCTGGCCCATGGTGATCGGGGCGATCATCACCCTCGCGATGATCGGGGGGCTCGTCCGCGAGCTGTTCGGATCGGGCCTTGCCGGCCTGAGTCGCGCCGTGCCGCACGACCCGCTTTTCTACGTCGCCTTCACCCTGTTGTATCTCGCGCCGCCGGTCGGCGACTTCATCATCTTCCGCAAGCTGTGGCGCATTCCCCTGTCCGGGCTGGCCGCGCTGCTGAAGAAGCGGATCGCTAACGACGTGGTGCTCGGCTATTCGGGTGAGGCCTATTTCTACGCCTGGGCGCGGCAGCGCTCGCAGATGGTGGCGGCGCCGTTCGGTGCGGTGAAGGACGTCAGTATCCTGTCCGCGATCGCGGGCAACGCCGTCACCCTGGGCATGATCGCGATCGCGCTGCCGCTCGGCGTAGATCTGCTCACGCCGATCCAGCTCCACACCGTGGCCACCTCGGCAGCGATCACCTTCGCCATGTCGCTGCCCTTCCTGATCTTCTCGAAGCGTGTCTTCTCGCTGCCACGCCGCACCCTGTGGTGGATCTTCATGGTCCACGCCATCAGGCTGATCTCCGGATCGGTCTTCCTCGCCTTTGCCTGGCACTATGCATTGCCGACCGTTTCGATCGGCATGTGGCTGATCCTCGGCGCGGCACGACTGCTCGTCTCCCGGCTCCCATTGGTGCCGAACAAGGACCTTCTTTTCGCCAATTTCGCGATCATATTGATCGGGCAGGATGCAGAGCTTTCGGAACTGATGGCGATGACGGCTGCCCTGGTGCTGCTCGTGCATGTCATCCTGATCGGTTCCTTCAGCCTGTACGGCTTGCTGAGGACGAAGAATGTCGTTGCGTAAATCTCTCGCGGGCATCGTGCTGTGCGGCGCGATGATCGTTCCGCTGGCGGGCCAGGCTCAAGCCGGCGTGCTCGGCCCGGACAGCACGGCGTGCACCAGCGGCGCTGGACCGGCAATCCGGGTCAATGTTTCCGGGCTGAAGGATCGCACCGGCGAGCTGAAGCTCGAACTCTATCCCGCGACCGAGGCGGATTTCCTGAAGGACGACCGCGATCTCATCAAGGAAGGCAAGTTCTTCCGACGGGTCCGCGTACCCACGCCCCAATCGGGCGCGATTACGATGTGCATTAAGGCGCCAACGCCGGGCCACTACGCGCTGCTGTTCACGCACAATCGCGACGGCCGGAACAAGTTCGATTTCTGGAGCGACGGCGCGGGATTCCCGAGCAATGTGAAGCTTGGCCGGACGCGCCCCAAGCTGAACATGGCGATGATCAACGTCGGCCCGGGCGTGACCACCACCGATATCCAGGCGCAATATCTGCGCGGCCTTGGCGGCTTCGGCCCGATTAAGCCGAAGAGCTGAGGGCGGCATGCGAATCGTCGACGTCAACGAATTCTATTCACCCACCGGCGGCGGCGTCCGCACCTATATCGACCGGAAAATGGGAATCATGTCCGAACTGGGGCATGAGCTGATCGTGATTGCCGCCGGCCGCGAAGACCTGGTCGAGGAACGGCCGGGCGGCGGCAAGATCATCTACGTCAAGGCATCGCGCCTGCCCTTCGACAAGAATTACGGCCTGTTCTGGGATGCGGCACCGGTCACCCGCCTGCTCGACGATCTCAAGCCCGATCTGGTCGAGGCATCCTCCCCCTGGCGGCCGGCATGGATCGTGGGACAATGGCAGGGAGACGCCGCCAAGGTGTTCTTCATGCACAACGACAATGTCGCCGCCTATGCTCTGCGCTGGTTCGAGGGCCTTGCCGCGCAGGACCGGATCGAGCGCGCCTTCGCCTGGTACAGCCGCTATATGAGCCGCTTCCTCGACAATTACGACGCGGTGGTCACCAACGGCCCGGCGCTGGAGAAGCGGCTCAAGGCCCGCGGCGTCCGGATTGACGCAGCGATGCCACTTGGCATCGAGCGCGGCCACTTCTCCCCCACCCTGCGCGACGAGAAACTTCGGTCGGCTCTGCTCGCCCAGTGTGATCTGCCACCGGAAGGCCATTTGCTGCTCGGGCTCGGCCGGCACCATCCCGAGAAGCGCTGGCGGCTGGTGATCGACGCGGTCGAGCGGGCGGGATCATCGCTCCCGGTCGGCCTCATCCTGCTGGGCACCGGCGTCGAGAGCCGGACGATCGAGAAAAGGATCGCCGGATCGCCACATATCCGCATGTTCCGCCCGGTTTATGACCGCGAGCGGCTGGCGCGGATCGTGGCGAGCTGCGACGCGCTGATCCACGGGTCAGAGGCAGAGCCGTTCGGGCTGGTCGCGTCGGAAGCGATGGCGGCGGGCCTGCCGCTGATCGCGCCCGACACGGGCGGCTGCGCGGAAATCGCCGATCCTCATTGTTCCGAACTCTATACGGCACGCGATGCGCAATCCGCGGCGGTTGCCATCCACCGGCTGTTCGCGCGAGACCAGTCGATCCTGCGCCGCGCCGCGAACGTCGCAGCCGGCAAGGTGCGCAGCGATCGCGAGCACACCATCGAACTGATGGACTATTATACCAAGCTGGTCGCGGCGCGGCGCGAATCCGGCGGGACAAGCGCCGTCGCCTGACTCGATCGCGCGAACCGACGGCGCGTTTTAAGGGCGTCGGGACGCCCTTTAGGGGAAGGGGTTGACAGCGACTGCCCCTTTCCGGACAGGTACCTAGGGCAGCTTTGGAAGCCCGGCATCATATCGATAGCGGCGCTGCCAGGCATGAAGGCGACCGGATTTTGCGAGAAACAGGCGAACGGTCGATCATCCGGAGTCGACAGCTCTCGCGCCTCCTGAGCGTCGCGTCATTCCTGGCAGCCTATGCCCTGGCGATGTTCCTGTTCTTCCGGGAACCGATCCTCAGTGGATTCGATCTGGGATTTGGCGACCGCGGCGATTCGCTGATCGAGATCAGCCTGCTCGAGCATTGGCGGAATGTCTTCGTCCATGGGACTGTCTGGAACCTGCCGGCCTATTTTCACCCCTATGGCGATACCCTTGGCTATAATGACGGCTATTTCCTGTACGGGCTGGTCTATTCCTTCTGGCGCCTGTTCGCCGACCCGTTTCACGCCGACACGCTGAACATCTTCACGTTCAAGACGATCGGTTTCGCCTCCGCCTACGCGCTGGTCTCGAGGAGCCTCGGGTGGGAGAAACCGATCGCCCTGCTGATCGCGATCCTCTTCACCATCGCGAGCGGGATGGCGATCCAGGCGGGCCATGCGCAACTCCACACGATCGGGCTCCTTCCCGTCGTCTCGATGCTGGGGCTCGGCATGGTGCGAGCGGAACGGGCAGGGCGGCCCGGAAAGAGCGCCGCGTTCGGCTGTGCCTTCGCGGCCGTGATGGCGGCCTGGTTCATCACATCCTATTATCTGGCCTGGTTCACGATGCTATTCGCGGGCGTGCTGGCGCTGTGCTGGCTCTGGAAGACCGGCCAGCTCGCGCCACGAAAGGCAATAGTCCTGGCGCGCAGGCATATCGTCTCGCTCGCGGCAACAGGGTCAGCCTTCGCGCTCTGCATCGTTCCGTTCCTCATGGTCTACCTTGCCAAGCTGGCCGAAACGGGCGGCCACGGCTACATGATCAGTCCGCTGGTCACGGTCGCCGATCTCATCAATGTCGGGCCCGGCAATTATGTCTGGGGCTGGATTTTCCAGATCCTTGAGGCGCTCTTCAAGGCGGTCGTGCCCGCCGGATCGACCTTGCCCCAGCGCTTCCTGCGCGGGGAGCATGAAACTGGCTTTCCGCTGGTCCTGTTCGCGCTGACGATCCTTGCCCTTTACCGGGTGCTCGGCAGGGGGAAGACCGTGCCCGCGCCGCCGCCGGCGTCGATCGATATGCGGGTGTTCGCGCTGGCGATCGTCATCAGCTGGGCACTGACGCTGCAGCTCTGGATCCTGTCGCCCTGGGGTCTCGTGCACTTCCTGGTGCCCGGCGCGCGCGGCATTCGCATCGTCCTCCGCTATCAGCTCTTCCTGGTGCTGCCGGTGCTTCTGCTGGTGTTCGCCGTCTATCGCGACCGCGCGATGCGGTTGATCCGCGCAAGCCCGTGGATCGCCACAGCAATCGCCGGCTTCCTCATCGGCGAACAGCTCAGCGCCGAACCCGCCGCGCAACTCAGCCGCGCGCGGCAGATACGGGACTTGTGGCATATTCCCGCGCCGCCGACCGGCTGCCTGAGCTTCTATGTCGTCCTCGCCCGGACCAGCGAGGAGGTTTCGACCAAGGCTGGCAGCGCCCTGAAGAAGAATCCGAAAGACGGGGGCGGCAACGGCCTGTATCCGCACAATGTCGATGCGATGCTGCTCGCACAGCTTTGGCGCGTGCCGACGATCAATGGCTTTTCGACCTTCAATCCACCTGACTGGAACTTCGCGAACTCGACGTCGCCCGATTATGATGCGCGTGTCGCGGCCTATGCGAACAAGCACGGGCTCCATGGGGTCTGTCGCCTGGACGTGCGCCAGCCACAACCGTGGAGTCGCACCATGGAATGAGGGTGAGCCGGGCCTGAAACCGCGCGATTCCCCCCTAGTCCGCGCGGCGAGTTGACGTGCCAGGCCCCGTCACGGATGGCCGGCGCAAAACATCTTGAAAGTTTCTATGGCCGCGCTGCCTTCACGCCGACTGCCATCCGCCTATATCGCCGCCGCCATGGTTCTATGTTCGATCGCATTGGGCATGCTGGTACCGATCTACACTGATGAAGTCGGCTGACGATTTCAGGCACGGGTGACAATTGACGGCGGCGTGGACCGTTTCGTGGCGGAAAACTGCGGACTCAACACACTCGCCGCACCTCCGATGTTTGTCGGACCGCTTCGGCATCCAAGTGCCGCCCTGAACACGGCGTTCCCCAATCCGCTCACTATTCGAATAGTGGGCGTGTCGTTCGCGCTGGCTTGGCAGGCGCTGCTCTGGGGCCTGGTCGGGCAGCTCAGCGGAACGCGCGCCGAATCCAACAGTTTGAGAACGATTGGCTTCTCGCTGGCAAGCCTCTGCCTGCTTCCCTTCCTGCTGGTTATCAGCCGCCCGGAGCGGCCGATGAACAACCTCTTGAGGCTTCTCAACTAGAGCGGGCCACCCGACATGCCGGGTTCGCGACGTGCGAAAATCTCTATCGCCTGGTTGCCGAGCGTCCTGACCGCCTGCAAGCGGTAGTTCCGGCGCATTTCGGCCATCACCAGCGCCCGAAGGTCGGCGCGCTCACCGTGGTACGCCGGGCGCAGGACGACGATGGCAGGCTTCAGCGCAAGGATGCGCTCGATCTCCACCTGTTGATCGACGCCGATCGCGCCCTCCTCGCGCATGCGCCCGAGATGGCTCGGGAAGATATAGCGGGTCAGCGCGCAACGGCCGCTGGCGGGATAGAAGGCACTTTCCCCCGAATAAACGTAGAGGCAGCCCGGCCCGTGCCCGATCGTATCCGCGACGGCATAGAATTGCTCGGGCGTGCCGCGATTGTTGCGCTTGACCACCAGCGTCGTCTGGCCGCCGACAAAGGCAAGCAGCAAAACCGGCAACGCGACGCGCGGACCGGTGCGATGATCGCCGAAAAAACCGGCCGAGCAGATGGCGAGTGGCACCATCAGCGGCAGCGCATAATGTTCGAACCAGGACCCGAAAACGAGCAACCCGAGCGCCGCCGCGGCGGTCCAGGCGAAGAGCCAGCGCCGCACCCCGCGCGTCTCCCGCGTCCGCACCCCGTCCGAGCCGATCGCCAGCAGGGTCGCGGCGATCAGTGGCGAAGTGATCAGCAGAATCTTCACCAGATTGCCGATCTGCTCGAACATCGGATCAGGCTTGCGATCGAGGATCGAGGTGATGTTGGCGTAGAACCACGCATCGCTCGCGCCGAGCGAGGCGAAGGCGAGCCAGGACAGGATCGTCGGCACCAGCGCGACCGCGACCAGCCCGGCGCCATAAGGCAGGATCGCCCAGCGCGCGCCGGATCGCCAGTCGCGCCACAACAGCCACAGGCCGAAGAACATGCCTTCGAACACGACCGAATATTTGACTTGGAGTGCGAGGCCCACCAGCGCCATTCCCGCGAAGCCGCGCAGGCGCGGGGCGTGCTCCTCCGCCCGGGGAGCGATGAGCGCCGCGGCGGCAATGATCAGCAGATTGTAGAAGATCGGGGCCTGCCCGCCCTGCCCGTCAACGAAATTGACCCACAGGACATAAGCGAGCGCACCCGCCAGCGCGCCCCTGCCCCAGCCGGCGCGATCTGCGAGGCGCGCGATTAGCAGGGCCGTCGCCACCAGGCTGGCCAGCGCCATCACCTGATAGGCCCAGATGCCGAGCGGCATGCCGAGCGCCGCCGCCGGCAGATAGATCAGGAACAGGCCGACCGGCTTCCTGTCCCACACATCGACATAGGGAAGCGCGCCGTGAGACCAGGCCTGCGCCGCGACGAAATAGAATTCCTCGTCGACATGGACGACCGGGCTGCCGAAGGTGATCGCGCGGGCGATGATCGCCACGACGGCGATGACGATCAGTCGCCGGCCCGGCGTCGCAGGCGCCGTCAGCCGGTCAGCGGCCAGGGAAAATAATCGAGACATCGAACCAGCCCTTAGAAGCGATGGCACCTGCTGTCACGGAGCCGCCATAGAGCAGGTGCAGGGACAGCCGGCAGGAAGAAGGAAATGCCGATGCACCACCGGATCGATCGCCGCTCGTTCATGCTGACGGGGTCGCTTGGCCTCGGCGCCTTCGCCATTCCGGGCTTCGCCCAGACGCCCAATGTCGCCCATGGCACGGGCTTCACCCATTCGGTCGCGAGCGGCGAGCCGTCGGCCGATTCGATCCTGCTATGGACACGCTACGTCCCCGCCAACGGCGACGCGGTCGAGCTGAAGGCGGAACTGTCCGAAACGGCCGACTTCGCGAAGATCGTCGCGGGCGGCGTGCAGATCACCGGCCCTTGGCGCGACCATACCGCGAAGATCACCGTCGGCGGCCTCGCCCCCGGGCGGACCTATCATTTTCGCTTCGTCGCGCCGGACGGGAGCTTCTCGCCGACCGGCCGAACCAGGACACTGCCCGAGGGCACGGTGAAAAGCTTCCGCGCGGCGATCTTCTCCTGCTCGAACCTGCCCTTCGGCTATTTCAACGCCTATGCCCATGCCGCGGCGCGCGACGACATCGATCTTGCCGTCCATCTCGGCGACTATATCTACGAGTATCCGGCCGGCATTTATCCGTCGGTGCAGGAAACGGTACCTGGCCGGCGGATCGAACCCGCGACCGAGATGATCCACCTCGCCGATTACCGGCTGCGCTATGCAAGCTATCGCGCCGATCCCGACCTGCAGAAACTGCACAGCCTGGTGCCGATGATCGTGCAATGGGATGATCACGAATCGGCGAACGACAGCTGGGAGGGTGGGGCGGAGAACCACCACGCTGACGAGGGCGACTGGAATGTCCGGCGCGCTGCTTCGATCCAGGTGTTCCGCGAGTGGATGCCGGTCTCCGACGAGCCGTGGAAGGCCTATGACATTGGTACGCTGGCGACGTTGTTCCGTACCGAGACCCGGCTGCTGGCGCGGACGAAGCAGCCCGAGATCGGCCCCCTGTTCAAGCAGGCCGATCCGGCAACGGCACTGAAGGCGTTCCGCGACGGTGCCTGGCAGGATCCGGCGGCGACCATGATGGGGTCGCAGCAGGAGGATTGGCTGGCGCATGCGATGCGGGCCTCCGTCAAGGCAGGCCAGCGTTGGCAAGTGGTCGGATTCGGTACGATCATGGGCGAAACGGTGATGCCGGCCGCGGCGGCGAGCTGGCTCGCGCCGGACGCGAGCCAGCGCTCCAGGGGCTATATCATGGCCGGCATCGCCGCGGCGAAAAGCGGCCTGCCGTTCAATTTCGACAATTGGGGCGGCTATCCCGCCGCGCGTGCGCGCTTCCTGAAATCCTCGCAGGCGCTGGGCGCCAACCTCGTCGTCATTTCCGGCGACAGCCACAATGCCTGGGCCTATGATCTCGCGCAGGACGGCAAACCCGCCGGCGTCGAATTCGCGGGGCATGCCATCACGTCCCCCGGGTATGAATCAGCGCTCGGGACCGATCCCAAGGCCGTCGCCGCGGCGCTGGTCGCGGCCAATCCCGAGCTGAAATGGTGCGACACCAGCCGACGCGGCTATATGGCGATGACCCTGACGCCCGAGCGGGTGAGCAACGACTGGGTCATGGTCGATACGATCAAGACACGCTCGGCCAAGGGAAATGTCGGCTACAGCACCAGCATCGCCCGTGGCCGCAACGTGATGGCGTGAGATAGCCCGGCACGCTTGACTCGCCCCTCGTAATGCCGTGCTGGCGAATCGAGGGGAGAGGGCAGCTGACGGGGACAGGCGAGCAAGGCGGGATTTCGGCCACCGCCTATCGGCGCGAGATCGACGGGCTGCGCGCGATCGCGGTGCTGGCGGTGGTGCTGTTCCACGCCCGCATCCGTGGCTTTCCGGGCGGGTTCGTCGGCGTCGACATCTTCCTAGTCATTTCGGGCTATCTGATCACACAGCTCATCCTGCGCGAGAGCGACGCCGGCCGCTTCACCCTGATCGGCTTCTACGAGCGGCGCGTGCGGCGGATCATGCCGGCGCTGCTGGCGATGCTCGTCGCATCGGGCATCGCTGCCTGGATCTTGCTGCCGGCCGACTTCCGCACCTACGGCCAGAGCCTCGCGGCGATCGCCTTGTTCGGCTCCAACCTGCTGTTCTGGGGCTGGGAGGGTTATTTCAGCCTCACCGGTGAAGCGACGCCGCTGCTCCACACCTGGTCGCTCGCGGTGGAGGAGCAATTCTACATCCTGTTCCCCACCCTCCTCCTGATGGTGCGGCACAAGGCCCGGACGACGCGCACCGCCCTCATCGCGGCGGGGCTGGTCTCGTTCGCCTATGGCGTCTGGGCATTGCAGAACGATCCCGGCGGCGCCTTTTATTCGCCGCTGTCGCGGGCCTGGGAATTCATGGTCGGCGCACTGCTCGCCACCGGCATCCTGCCCCCACCGCGCCGTCGCAGGCCGGGCGATGCAGTCGCGCTGATCGGACTCGCCGCGATCGGACACGCCATCTGGAGCCTCTCCGAACGATCGGCCTTTCCTGGCGCCAACGCTCTCGAGCCGGTGCTGGGCACCGCTGCGATCCTCTACGGAACGCAGGCGCCCGGGTCGCGCATCGGACGGGTGCTGGGCACAACGCCGCTGGTGGCGATCGGGCTGATCTCCTATTCGCTGTATCTCTGGCACTGGCCGCTGCTCGTGTTCGGCAATTACTATCTGCTCGGGCCCTATCGCTTCGTGCGGCTGGGGATGGTGCTGCTCGCCTTCCCGATTGCCTGGCTTTCCTGGCGCTATATCGAGCGCCCCTTCCGCAAGCCCCGACTGCTACTGCCCAGGCGGACGCTGTTCCTGGGCGCGGCGGCCGCAAGCGGCGCGCTCGCGCTCTATGGTATCGGCATCTACCTCGCCAACGGCCTGCCGGAACGCTTCGACCCGGCCGTACAGCACCTGAACGAACGTGGGCCCGAGCCCGATTACGGGTGCGCGGGCCAGCCGGTCGCCACGATCCGCACCGCCACGCGCTGTCGCATCGGCGCCGCGACGGCACGCCCCAGCTTCGTGCTGTGGGGCGATTCGCATGCGGCAGTCTATATGCCCGCGCTCGACATGCTGGCCCACCGCCATCACGTATCGGGATATGACCTGACCTCGCTTGGTTGTCCGCCGCTGTTGCCGATCCGCGCCCACGGAGAACAGGCGAACCAATGGATGTTCCTGGCGAAGAATAAGCAGGAATGCGTGGCCCGCAACGCGGCGGTGATGCGGTTCCTCGCCGAGGAACGGCCGCAGGTCGTCCTCCTGGCCGCCCATTGGAGCATCTACCGCGGCGGCAAGCACGCCGATCCGGAGCCGCCGGATGGCGACCGGCGCGCCTTTGAGGCGGGCGTGAAGCAACTTCACGCGCTCGGCATCGCGGTGCAGATCGTCCAGGACGTGCCGGATGCGCCCTTCGCCGAGCCCCGACGGCTTGCCAAGGCGCAGTTGCTGGGTGTGATGCGCCGGATCGAACCTGCGCGCGCCGACTATTTCCGCCGCGACGCCGCCTTCCGCGCCATCACGTCTGACCTCGAGCGACAGGGCCTTGTCAGCGTAATCGAACCGGCGGACCGGTTGTGTGGACCGCTGAGTTGCAGGATCACCGACGCCGGCTACCCGCTCTATTTCGATGGCAACCATCTGAGCGCACGTGGCGCGCGCTTCGTCGCGCCGGTGTTCGAGCCGATGTTCGCGACACTGCCGGGGCCCTCGCGTCCATAGAATCTCCGACGGCCCGCGGGCGTCGGCGTACCGCCCAGGGACGCCCCCGCCCGCCCATCCGTGAACAATCATCGGATGATCGAAACGCGGCAAGCGCCTAAGGCCCCGTTACACTCAACGCGACCATGGAGCCCAGCACAGTGATTACTTGCTACATCAGATATGAGCTCGACGCGGACAGGATTCCGGCCTTCGAACGATATGCCGCGATGTGGCTCGACCTGCTGCCGCGTTTCGGCGGGACCCATCACGGCTATTTCCTGCCGTCCGAGGGTGCGAGCGACGTCGCGCTGGCCATGTTCAGCTTTCCGAGCCTCGCTGCCTATGAACAATATCGAAAAGACGCGAGCATCGACCCCGACGTCGCCAAGGCAGTCGCCTTCGCGACCGAGAACCAGTGCTTCCGACGCTATGAGCGCTCCTTCTTCCGGCCTCTGTTGCCGAAGGACGCCTGATTCGACACTCGTCCGGCGCGGTGGTGGGCGCCGGGCCACCCCGACTGAAGGCCGGATCGGATGGCAGCCCCCAAATCCGATTGAAATATAACAATAAAATCGCCCCCCAGATTAAGGCATCAGAAAAGCGAAAACCCAGGCGGCGATTTTCGCTGATTGGGTAATGACCCGATCATCCCAGCGATTCCTCGATCAGCAGCAGGCCGAGGAAACCGATGAAGAACATGCTGGTAACAAGCGGCGTGTCGGGATTCGCATGCGCCTCGACGAGCAGTTCCTCGGTCACGAGATACAACAAGGCCATAAGGCCAAAACTCAGGAAGCCGGCGATCACCACCGGCGGCAGCGCGGCGACTGGCACGGCGACCAGCGCACCGATCGGCAGCATCAACGCCAGTCCCGCGACGATCGCGATCACCCGCAGCTTCGACCGCACCCCTTCCGCGAGTTCAGTCGTGACCGACAGGCCAAGGAAGAGCACTTCAAGGGTTAGCGCGATGGTGAGCAACAGCCCGGCCTTTGCCCCCGCGATGAAAGCCAGGCCGAGCACGAGCCCATCGACAAGGATATCGAGGCCGACCGCGACAAGCAACGCGACCTTGCCGGCAAAGCGCCCCTCGATCTGCTTGAGGCCAAGCATGACCGCGATGCCGAAGCCGCCACCGATCAGCGTTGCCGGGGGTGATGCCTGATGCAGCACCTGGGGCAGGATCTCGGTGGCGGCGGCGGCGAACACCACGCCTGCGGCGAGGTGCTGCATCGCGCTGATCACCGCATCGCCGGGCCGGCGGATGACGGCGACGAGGGATCCGAGCAGGACTGCCGCCACCGGCACCAGCGTATAGGCGAGCGCGGACATCAGCCCCGCCGCCCCTGAGCGAAAGTGCCGCCGAGGATATCGACCACCACCGCACGGTCGCTTTCGGGAACGTGGCGGCGCCGGACACGCGCGGAACGGCCAAAGCCGATCATCGCCCCGAGCGTCGCCGTCCCGGCCAGCCCCACGTCACGCGCGGGGCTGGCGACGACTTCGAACACCTTGCGGCTCCCCAGACAGGCGGTTTCGCCGGTATGGATGCTTAGCAGGCCGACGTTGGACATTCGGTCCCTCCTCAAGCTGCAGGGTGCGGAGCGGCTTCACCGCCCACCCCCTGATTCTCCTCACGCCTGACCTTGCGGCCATCGGCCATCCCAAGGATGACCCTGGAGATGGCCGGAAGTACCAGCAAAGTAAGGATGGTGGCAGCGATCAGTCCGCCGATGACGGTCGTGGCAAGCGGCTTCTGGACCTCGGCGCCGGTACCCGTGGCAAGCGCCATGGGCACGAAGCCGATGGCGGGGACGAAGCCGGTCATGATCACCGCCCGCATCTTTTCCGCCATGCCTTGCCTGATCGCCTCGGGCGATGCGACGCCTGCCTCGAGACGCTCGCGGATCGCCGTCATGACCACGAGGCCGTTGAGCACCGCGACGCCGGCAAGGCAGATGAAGCCGACGGCCGCCGACACCGAAAAGGCGATCCCGGTCATGACGAGGGTGAACACCCCGCCCGCCAGGCCAAGCGGAACGGCGAGGAAAACCGCCGCCGCCCGGGCAACGCCGCCGAGCGCCATGTAGAGCAGACCGAAGATGATCGCGAAGCAGATTGGGACCACGATCGACAGGCGCCGGGATGCCGCCTGCAGATTCTGGAACTGTCCACCCCATTCCAGATAATAGCCGGCCGGCAGCGTCACCTGCCCCACGTTGGCCATTGCCTCATCGACGAACGACCCGGCATCGCGGTCCCGCAGGTTCATCTGGATCACGACGCGGCGCTTGCCGTTCTCCCGGGTGATCTGGTTGAGTCCATCGGTGAAGCGGATCTGGGCGACCTGCGCCAGCGGGATCGATCGTCGTGTCGAGCCTTCCGCCTGCGGCAGAAGCACAGGAAGCGCCAGCACATCGTCGAGATTGACGCGGGTGGTTTCGGGAACGCGCACGGCAATCTCGTAGCGGCGGTCGCCTTCGAACAGCAGGCCGGACTCGCGCCCGCCCATCGCCGCCGCGACGGTATCCGCCACTTCCTTCACGGTCAGCCCGTAGCGAGCGATCGCCGAGCGATCGAACCGGACGTCAAGCGTGGGCGCGCCGCCAGTCTGATCCGCCTTGACGCTCGCCGCGCCCGGAATGCCCTGGAGCACACGGACGATCTCGTTGGCCGAGGCCGACATCCTGTCAAGATCGTCGCCATAGAGCTTGATCGCGACGTCACCGCGCACACCGGCGATCAGTTCGTTAAAACGCAGCTGGATCGGCTGGCTGACTTCGAACAGGTTACCGATTTGGCCACTGGCCGCCTTTTCGATGCGCGCCAGTACTTGCTCCTTCTTCGTCACTCCCGCAGGCCATTGGTCCTGTGGCTTCAGAATGACGAACGCATCCGAGACGTTCGGCGGCATCGGGTCGGTCGCGACCTCCGCCGTGCCCGTCTTCGAAAACATCAGTTCCACTTCGGGGAGCTTGCGCACCGCTTCCTCGACCTTGAGCTGCATCACGAGCGACTGGCCGAGACTGACCGAGGGCACGCGCGTCGAGGCGAGCGCGACATTCTTCTCGTCGAGTTGGGGGATGAACTCCGATCCGAGCAGACCGAAGGCGGGAATGGCCAACAGGAAAAAGGCCAGTCCACCGCCGATGAACGGCCAGGGCCGCGCGATCGCCATGTCGAGAAGCGGCAGATACCGCTCCTTGGACTTGCGAATAAGCCAGCCTTCCTTCTCGGCCACCTTGCCGCGAATGAACAGTGCAACGAGCGCCGGGACAAGCGTGATCGCGAGGATGAACGCCGCACCCAGAGCCAGCATGATGGTGATGGCCATCGGCGAGAAGGTCTTGCCCTCCACCCCGGTGAACATCAGCAGCGGCGCGAAGGCCAGCAGAATGATCGCCTGTCCGAAGACGGTAGGTCTGATCATCTCCTGCGATGCCCGCATCGTCTCCTCGAGCCGCTCGCGCAGGATGAGCAGCCTGCCCTCATGCTCCTGCCGGTGTGCCAGGCGCGCCAGACAATTCTCGATGATGATGACGGCACCATCGACGATGAGGCCGAAATCAAGCGCACCGAGGCTCATCAGGTTACCGGGCACGCCGAACGCCCGCATCCCCATTGCCATCATCAGGAAAGAGAAGGGAATGACGAGCACGGCAATGATCGCCGCTCGCCAGTTGCCGAGCAGCAGGAACAGGGCGGCCGCGACGAGCAGCGCACCTTCGGTCAGGTTGCGTTCGACCGTCGAGACGGTCGCATTGTCCAGCTTGGCGCGATCAAGCACCACCTGCACCTTGATGCCCGGCGGCAGGGTCTTCGCCACCTGCCCGAGCTTGTCGCCCACCGCCTTGGCGACGACGCGGCTATTCTCGCCGATCAGCATCAGCGCGGTGCCGACCACCGCCTCGTCGCCATTCATAGTGGCGGCACCGGTGCGCAGGTCGCCGCCGACCTTCACATTGGCGATCTGACCGACGGTCACCGGCATGCCGCCGCGAGTCGCGGCGACGGCGTTGCGAATCTCCTCTACCGAACGGATTCGAGCGTCCGCGCGAACCAGATAGGCCTCGCCGGCGCGGTTGAAGAAATTGGCGCCAACCGCGACATTGGCATTTTCCAGCGCCTCGCCGAGTTCGCTGTACGAGATACCGTAGTTGGACAACTTCACCGGGTCGGGCTCGACGACGAAGGTCTTGGCATAGCCCCCGATCGAGTCGATGCCGGCGACACCGGAGACGGTTCTCAGCTGCGGGCGGATGATCCAGTCCTGGACTGTCCGCAAATAGCCGGCCTTGGCGATCTCGTCGGTCAAGCGCTCGCCTTCGGGCGTCAGATAGCTGCCGTCCGATTGCCAGCCGGGTTGGCCGTCGACTTTCTTCGCGCCCTTGCCGTCAGGATTCGCATAGCCGACCGTGTACATGACGACCTCGCCGAGGCCGGTGGTGACCGGGCCGATTTGCGGCTGGACGCCCTGGGGCAGGTTTTCCTGCGCCTGGGTCAACCGCTCGCCGACCTGCTGACGGGCGAAATAGAGATCTGTGGAATCCGAGAAGATCGCCGTGACTTGGCTGAACCCGTTGCGGGACAAGGAACGTGTCGTCTCAAGCCCGGGGATACCGGCCAGCGCTGTCTCGATCGGGTAGGTGACCAGCTTTTCCATCTCGACCGGGGAAAGCCCGCGGTCGGTCGTGTTGATCTGCACCTGCTTGTTGGTGATGTCCGGAACGGCGTCGATCGGCAGCTTCATCAGCTGCCAGACGCCGACGCCTGCTACGCCCAGGAAGAGAAAGAGGACTGCCCAGCGTGCACGCACGGACAGCGCGATGAGGTTCGCTATCATCGCTTATTCCTCCTCACCCGCGCCCTTGCCGAGCTCGGCTTTGAGCAGGAATGCGTTGCGCGTCGCGACGCTCTGGCTGGCCTGAAGGCCCGACAGGATCTCGACGCGGCCTGCGCTGCGCTGACCGAGGCGGACGGTGACCGCGCGGAAGCCCTGGGGGGTTCGCACGAAGACGACGTCCCTTCCTTCCAGCGACTGGACGGCATCCTCAGGCACGACGATCGCCTTGCTCACATTGCCGGGCGCGGGCATGAGCCGCACCCGCACTGCAAGGCCGGGCTGAAGGCCCGCGGGCACGTTCAGCACCGCGGTCGCGGAACGCGTCGCGCCGCTGAGCGTCGGCGTGACGGCGCGGACGCTGGCATCGACCGTGCGCCCATCGGGTAGTTCGACGATCGCCCTGTCGCCCGGCGAAACACGCCGGGCATCGGCCGGGGCGATCGCTGCCTCGATCTGGATCCTGCTCGGATCGGCAACCCGGTACAGTTCGGTTTCCGGCTGGACGAACGCGCCCAGCGTCACCGCCTCGGCGGCGATCTTGCCGGAGATCGGGCTGGCGACGATCACGCCGCGTCCGTCCCGCGTGACATTGGCGGCACCGGCGGCCACCTGGGCGCGCCGCGCTTCCGCCATTGCCGTGGCGGCCGCGGCCTGGGCCTGTTCGAGTTCGACCTTGGCCGAAACGCGCTCCTTGTAGAGATATTGCTCGCGGGCGAGCGCCTTCTGCGCCTGGACGACCCTGGCGTTCGCGACCGATCGGTCGGCGGCGATCTGAGCTGCATCCCGGCTCTCGACGATCGCCAGCGCCTCACCGGCGCGAACCGGGTCACCGAGCCGTTTGAACACGCGGGTCACCGCGCCACCGGCGCGCGCCGTCACGATCGCCTCGCCCGACGGAGGATGGGAGACGGTCGCCTGGGCCATGATCTCCACACCGAGCCCGCCTTCCTTGATCGTCTCGACGGCGATGCCGGCCTGCCGGATCGCGTTTTCCGCCATGGCCACGCTGTCGGTCGGCACTTCGGCAGGCTTTCCCTTTTTCGGAATCCCGGCCCCGGGGGGAGTTGCCGATTCGCCCGACCATTGGCCGATGCCATAGCCGCCGACCGCCGCGATCAGCGCAACGCCGGCCGCGCCACCGAGGAGGCGCATTGTATCGTTCGTCATTGATTGTCTCCGGAAGAAGCGGGCGCGGGCGCGATCAGGCGCGCCAGCCGGGCCTCGGCATCATGATATTGGGCGAGTGCATCGACGGCGGCGTCGCGGGTCTCGGCGAGAGTCCGCTCGGCATCGAGCAGCACGAGCTGGTCGAACTTGCCCTGGCCGTAGCCGAGACGGGCGATGCGGGCGGCCTCCATTGCCGCCGCGAGCGCCGGCCCGGAAGCCCGGACGCTGGCCGCCGCATTGTCCCGGTCCCGCTGGACGATTGCGATGTCCTGCTCGGCGTCGAGCTTTATTGCCCGCCGCCGCGCCCCGGCCTGATTGAGTTCGGCATTTGCCTGCGAGACCGAGGCGCGCCCGTTGTTGAAGAACGGTAACGGTACTGAGATGCCAAGCACCGCTGCGGTGCCACCGGTCGCCGAGAACCGCCGCGCACCTGCGCTGAGCGTCAGATCAGGCACACGCTGGCTGCGCGCGAGCCGGACATTGGCGCCGGCGATCAGCAGGTCGGCGCTCGCCGCTGCATAGGCCAGCGTGCCCTCCCCCGTCGGCCGCATTTCCGGGCCAACGGCACGGACGCGATCGAACCAGGCCTGGTCGAGGGGCCCCGCAAGAGGCTGTCCGAGCAGCAATGCCAGATTGTCGCGGGCGACCTGGAAGCCGCGCTCGGCGCGCTCCAGTCCGGTTTGCGCGTTGATCTGGGCAACCGAGGTGCGCTGCTCGTCGATCGGCGAACTCTCGCCGACCATCACCCGATCCCTGGCAACCCGCAGCGACTCATTGGCGATGCGCAGCTGATCCCGCGCGATGATAAGGCGGCGGTCAGCCGCGACTGCCTCGATATAGGCCTGGGTGACACGCAGCCGAACATCGGCACGCGTGATCGCCGCTTCCAGTTCCGCACGCCCGATTCGCGCGTCCGCGACGCCGATTCGCGCACCGCGCTTGCCGCCCAGCTCGAGCGGCATCGAGAAGGTAACCGTAGTCTCGGCCTGGTCGAACCCGCGATAGGGTCCGCTGCCGACGACATTTTCGGACTGCGCGGAAACCGACGGGTTGGGCCTGAGACCAGCCACCGTCCGGCCCGCTTCAGCCGCGCGGATGCCCGCGGTCGCGGCCGTCGCTTGAGGAGAGGAGACACCCGCTTGAGCGAGCGCCGAATCCAGGGTGAGGACCTCACCCGCCTCTACGGGCGGTGAAGTCTGCGCCTGCGCCACACCGGCACAGGACGCCGCGGCGAGCAACGCCGCGACAAATCGATGCATCTATGAAACTCCTGACAAACCAGACGAGTCCCGCGCGGCTCAGGGCCGGCGGGCGTTTGGCAGTCAGGCTTGTGGAGGGCGCAGCGCGGGGTCGACGGTTGCCGCAGGCAGGAGATAGCTCTTGCCCGGAGATGGAAGAGCCTGGGACGCGAGGCTCACGACCGGCCCGTCATTGTCGGATTGCGGGGCCACCTGGTGGCCGTGGCAGGCGCCATGATGGTGGGGATAGCCGTTGTCGCTGTCCGCCGGCACCTGGTCGCCATCGCCGTCGACATGGCCCAGAATCTGGGTCGAGCTCGAGTCCATGCACGCAAGGTCTTCATTGGCGTGCACCATCGATGCCGCAAAGAGCGACATTGTCATCATGCAGAGTACAAGAAGGGTCCACACTGCGCGCATTGAGCGTTAGTTAGCAGCTATCCGGCTTTGATCCAAGCGCCGGCCATGAACCGCGAAGCACGTGAAAAAGGCCGGACAGAGGTGTGCGCGAATTCAAGCGATCCGCAAATACGTAATCAGCAGCAGATTTCTGCGGTTCTTCCTGCCCTCCCCGGTTCGAGGAGGTTCGCTAAAGATCGAAATCTGGCGGAGACGGAGGGATTCGAACCCTCGGTACGAGTAAACCCCGTACGGCGGTTTAGCAAACCGCTGGTTTCAGCCACTCACCCACGTCTCCGGCCTGGCGGCGAAGGGCGGCTATAGCGAGGGGTTTGGCTGCGATCAACCGGCCTCTCGCATGTCGTCCAGCCCGAATTCGACTCGGGTCGTCGCGCGGTTCATTGTGGGGCAAGCCGCAGACGGGCAACACCGATCCATTAAGCGCGCTGGGGGAGTATTACGGATGCGCAAGACCCTTCTGATTCTGTTGCTGGTGGCGACCGCCATCGGCGTCGGTCCCGCGCCCTCGATTGCCCAGGTGCGTACAATCGATCCCAATGAGGCCATCGACAGCGACTTGCAGCGCCGCCAGACTCCGCCGCCGCCCGCGCCGGAGCGGAACACGGCGGTGTCGCCCGACACCCAGCCACGGTACAATGACACACCGGTCGAATCGGGATCGCAGCAATATCCGCCCTATGACCCGAGCAACCCCAACACGCCCGCCCCCGGCTACCAGCCCGTGCCCCCGGCCCAGGGTGGTACCGCGCTGACCGAAGCCAATGCCGACGCGGCGCAAGGCTCGACATTCAGGCGCGAGGAACTGCTCAGCGCCGCGGAAGGCACCTTCGGCAAGGGCGCATCGGGCCTCGCTGGCATCCTGGAGCGGACTCTGAAGGAACAGGGCGAGCCCAACGCCTATATCTCCGGCCGCGAAGCCTCCGGTGCGCTGGTCGTCGGGTTGCGGTACGGCAGCGGCACGATGTTCCATAAGATCGAGGGGCAGATGCCGATCTACTGGACCGGGCCGTCAGTCGGCTTCGATCTGGGCGGCGACGCGAACAAGGTATTCGTGCTGGTCTACAATCTCCACGATTCGGAGGAACTGTTCCGGCGTTTCCCGGCGGGCGAAGGCCGGCTCTATTTCGTCGGCGGTTTCGCCGCGACTTATCTTCGCCGTGGCAATATCGTGGTGATCCCGATCCGCCTCGGGGTCGGCTGGCGGCAGGGCGTGAACGTCGGTTACATGAAGTTCAGCCACAAATCGAAATGGCTGCCCTTCTGAGCGCTGCTGTCACTGCGCGAAATTGCGCATCATGAAATAGAGGCGGTTCACGTGCTTCGAGAAATCGAAGCTCGTGTCCTCCATCAACAGGCCGATCGCGCGGGAAACTCGCGACGATTCACCGCTATAGGCTAGCGACCAGCCGGCAAAATCCCGCCTGGCCCGGCCGCCGAGATCAACCAGCCTGATGTCGCGGTGGCGCTGGTCGCGCTGGATGCTGGCCATCAACTGAGCCAGATGCGCCTCGGGGCCTTCGAGGATCTGCGCAAAGCTGCCCGGCGTCGCGACGAGCGCGCCCGTCACGTCGAGCGAGGCGTTGCGCGGCCGGGAAATGGCGACGATGTCCTGCACGTGCATCGCGCCGTCATCGGCGCCATGGCAACGCGTGCTGACATACAGCAGCGACTGATCCATCCGGTCAGCCGAATTCCACCGCCTCGAAGCGAATCGGTTCGCCTCGCGCCGCGCTCGCCAGCGTACCGTCCCACATCACTCGTTGGCCGCGCACGACCGTGCCGATCGGCCGGCCGGTCAGCGTCATGCCGGTGAAAGGGGACCAGCCGCTGCGCGAGGCGAGCCAGCTCTCCTCAATGGTCCAGCGCGCCTTCAGGTCGACGATGCTGAAATCGGCATCATAGCCGATCGCGATCCGGCCCTTGCCGACGATGCCGAACACGCGCTGCGGCCCGGCGCTGGTCAGGTCAATCACCCGGGCGAGCGTCGTGCGCCCTTCGGCGACATGGTTGAGCATCAGTGGCAGCATCGTCTGCACGCCGGGCATGCCACTGGGGCTATCGGGATAGGGCTTGCCCTTTTCCTCCAGCGTATGCGGCGCATGATCCGATCCGAGGATATCGGGCACTCCCTGTTGCAGCCAGTGCCACAGCCCGTCGCGATGCGTGCCCGACCGGATCGGCGGGTTCATCTGCGCGAGGGTGCCGAGCCGGGGATAGGCCTCCTCGCCGGCCAGGGTGAGATGCTGCGGCGTCACCTCGCAGGTGGCGATGTCCTTGTGCCGGCCGAGCAGTTCGAGCTCAGCCGGTGTGGTCACATGCAGCACATGGATACGGCGGCCACTGTCGCGCGCCAGCTTCAGGATACGCTTCGTCGCGAGCAGCGCGCTCTCGTCGTCGCGCCACACCGGGTGGGAAGAAGGGTCGCCCGGAACGCGTTCGTCGGCGCGCGCGTTCATCCGCGCCTCGTCCTCGGCATGAATCGCGACGCGGCGATGGCCCGAGGCGAGCACTTCGGCCAGCGAAGAATCTTCGGCGACGAGCAGGTCCCCAGTCGAGGCGCCCATGAAGATCTTGACCCCGGCAGTGCCCGGCAGGCGCTCAAGCTCGGCCAGCGCAGCCGCATTGTGGTTGGTCGCGCCGACATAGAAGGCATGGTCGCACCACATGCGATGGTGCGCGCGGGTGAGCTTGTCCTGGATCGCCTCCGCGCTGTCGGTGTTGGGCTTCGTATTCGGCATCTCGAACACCGCGGTCACGCCGCCGAGCACCGCCGCACGACTGCCGCTTTCGAGATCCTCCTTGTGGACCAGCCCCGGCTCGCGAAAATGGACCTGGGTATCGATTACCCCGGGCAGGATATCGAGCCCGGTACAGTCGATCGTCTCACCGGCATCGCCTGCCGCGCCGATGGCGACGATCCGGCCACCCAGTACCCCGATATCGGCGCGCACTGGGCCGGCTGGGGTGTGGACGGTCCCGCCCGTCAGCTTCAGGTCATATGTCGCTGTCACGATCTTCTCCGGCTCTTCCGCTTGCCCGGCGGACCTCCTACCTGTTCGCCATGAGCGAAACCACCCCGCATGCCACAATGCTCGCCGATCGCGCGCTGATCCGTATCGCCGGCGAGGATGTCCGCAGCTTCCTGCAAGGCTTGGTGACTCAGGACGTCGCGACGCTTGAAGCATCGGCGCCGCGCTGGTCGGCCCTGCTGACGGCGCAAGGCAAGGCGCTGTTCGATTTTCTGCTCTGGGCCGACGACGACTCAGTCCTGGTCGATTGCGAGGCCGAGGCCGCCGACGCGCTCGCCCGGCGCCTGATGATCTATCGCCTGCGCCGCCCGATCACGATCGAGCGCGTTGCCGGTGCGGTGCACTGGTCGATCGACGGCGACCGCGGCATAGCCGACCCACGCCTTGCCGAACTCGGCCGGCGCTGGCTCGGCGCGCCCGGCGAGGCCGCGACCGGATGGACAGCGCATCGCCTGTCGCTCGGTGTTACAGAGGGCCTTGCCGAGCTTGGATCGGACAAGACCCTGTGGCTCGAAGCCAATGCCCGCGAGTTGAACGGCGTGAGCTTCACGAAGGGCTGTTATGTCGGCCAGGAGAACACCGCGCGGATGCATCACCGCGCCAAGGTCAATCGCCGTCTGGTGGTCGCGCCGATCGCCGAACCCGGCGACCGCACGCGGACGGCCTACCCCGATCTCGGGTTGATGGTAGAGTTGCGGCGAATCGAGGCACTGGGTGACGCGATCACGCCGCCCTGGTTGCGGACGGCGCTGCTTTCATAAACCAGTCCCGGCGCGGAAACTGGAGCAAGCAGATTTCGCGCTGCCGTTGCCTGATTGCCAGAGAGGAACCCGATGACCTTTTCGCTTCACGCCGCCACCATTCCTTCCCAGCTACAGATGCTCGGCGCCTTGGCTGGCCTGATCGGCAAGGCCGAAGCTTTTTGCACCGAACGGGGCCTCGCCCCCGACGACATCATCCAGGCGCGCCTCGCCGAGGATATGCTGCCTTTCGCCTATCAAGTGAAATCGACCGCGGTGCATTCCCTCGGTGCGATCGAAGGCGTTCGCCGGGGCAGCTTCTCGCCCGACCTGTCGACGCCACCGGGAGACTTTGCGGGGCTCACCGCACGGATTTCGGAAACGATCGCTGCGTTGCGCGCGATCGACCCCGTCGAGGTCGACGGTTTTATCGGCCGCGACATGCGCTTCTCTGCTGGCGAGCGCCAGATCGACTTCGCCGCTGAGGAGTTCCTGCTCTCCTTCTCGCAGCCCAATTTCTATTTTCACACCGCGACGGCATACGACATCCTGCGCTGGAAGGGCGTGCCCCTCGCCAAGCGCGATTTCATGGGCAGGCCGCGCACAAAGGCATGATCCGGCGCCGGTGATTGGCCCCCCGGACGGGGGAAAAGACTATCGCCCGATCGAGCTGTAGGCGAAGCCGGCCCTCTCCACCTCGGCCGGACGATAGACGTTGCGCAGATCGACCATCACCTTGCCGTTCATGGTGGTAGCCAGGCGGCCAAGGTCGAGCGCGCGATAGATATCCCATTCAGTCACGATCACGACCGCGTCGGCGCCTGCTGCTGCCTCATAGGCATCACCGCAATAGGTCACGGAAGGCATCATCGCCTTTGCGATATCCATGCCTTCGGGATCATGCGCGCGAACCGTCGCGCCGGCATCGAGCAGGCTCTGCACGATCGCCAGGCTCGGCGCGTCGCGCATGTCGTCGGTGTTTGGCTTGAAGGTCAGGCCGAGGATTGCGACCGTCTTCCCCTTACCCTCGCCACCCAGCGCCTTGATCACCTTGCGGCCCATGGCGCGCTTGCGGTTGTCGTTGACCTGGACCACCGCCTCCACGATGCGCACCGGCGTTTCGTAATCCTCTGACGTCTTGAGCAGTGCCAGCGTATCCTTGGGGAAGCACGAGCCGCCATAGCCCGGGCCGGCGTGGAGGAATTTCGAACCAATCCGGTTGTCGAGGCCGATGCCGCGCGACACGTCCTGGACGTTCGCGCCGACAGCCTCACACAGATCGGCGATCTCGTTGATGAAAGTGATCTTCGTCGCGAGGAATGCGTTCGCCGCATATTTGATCAGTTCGGACGTACGACGGCCGGTGAACAGGATCGGGCTCTCGTTGAGATAGAGCGGGCGATAGATGTCACGCATCACCTGCTGCGCGCGCGCGTCCTCGGTGCCGACGACGATTCGGTCGGGCCGCTTGAAATCGCCGATCGCTGCGCCTTCGCGCAGGAATTCGGGATTGGAGACCACAGCGATCTCATAGTCGCCGGCCGCTTCCTTCATGATCTCCTCGACCTTGTCGCCGGTGCCGACGGGTACGGTCGATTTGGTGACGATCACGATCGGGCCGTCGATCGCTGCTGCGATCTCGCGCGATGCCTCGAACACATAGGTCAGGTCGGCGTGACCATCGCCGCGTCGCGACGGCGTGCCGACAGCGATGAACACGGCGTCGGCGCCGGAAACGGCCGACTTCAGATCTGTGGTGAAGCTCAGCCGGCCGGCGGCGACATTGGTCGCCACCAGCGTATCGAGCCCGGGCTCGAAGATCGGCATCTTGCCGGCCTCAAGCGCGGCGATCTTGTTCGCGTCCTTGTCGACGCAGATCACGTCGTGGCCGAAATCCGAGAAGCAGGCGCCCGATACCAGACCAACATAGCCCGAACCGATCATCGTTATCCGCATGCCTGGTACCCTGTTTCATATGTGGATGGCGCCGCTGCCGGCCCGCGTCCTCTAGCCTACCAAAGGGCGATTGCCACCCCTGACGGCGCAGACGGCAGGACAAACACGGTCAGGCCAAAGAAATTGTCGGCGCATCGCCAGTGCGCCGAGCGGCAATCAGCCGACATCAAGCGAATTAATGTCGGATCGGCCATTGATTGCTGTCGTCATGCTGCTCGCACAAACGAAAAGGGAGACCGGCGACGCCGATCTCCCCTCGTTTCTTCGAACTCAAACTCCGGACTTAGTTGCCCGAACCAGGTCCGTAGGTAACTTCCACGCGGCGGTTCTGAACCTCGCGAACACCGTCGGCGGTCTGGACGCGCGGACGGCTTTCGCCGAACGCTTCCGTCGAGATCACACCCTCAGGGATCGAGTGCGCGGACATGTAAGCCTTCACCGAGTCAGCACGACGCTGCGAGAGGCCCACATTGTACTTGGGCGAACCCGAACGGTCGGCGTGACCGGCCAGCATGACCTGCGCATTGCCGCAGTTCTGGTACTGGGTGATCGCGTTGTCGAGGATCGACGACGCGTCCGGCGTGACGTCCGACTTATCCCATTCGAAGAACACGATGAACGGCCCAGGCGAGCAGACCGGGGGTGCCACGACCGGAACCGGCTCCGGCGGAGGCGGCGGGGGAGGCGGCGGCGGGGGAGGCGGCGGAGGCGGCGGCGGTGCCGGCGGCTCGCCGAAGTTGTAGGTCAGACCGCCCAGGATGCTGTGCGACCGGTAACGACCGTCGAACGCGCGACCCGAAACGTCGACCAGCTTGAGGTTGGCGGCGTTGAAGAAGCGATACTTCAGCGTCGCATCGAGATGGCTGGTCAGCGGCGCGCGGATACCGGCTAGGCCCTGCCAAGCGAAGACGGTGTCCGAATCGTCGAGGAAGTTGCTGAGCGTGTTCAGGCCAACCTTGGTCTTCACGCGGGCGACACCGACACCACCGCCGATAAAGCCCTGGATGCCGTCATCTGGACCGAAATCGAGCAAGCCGTTCAGCATGAAGCTGAGTGCCGTCGTCCGACCGCCAGCATAGTTATAGGTGCCAGCCGGAGCGTTGATCGGCACGTTCTGGAGATTGCGGATCGGTGTGGTCGTGGTCGAAGAATAGGTATCGACCGTCGAGTTCTTGTAGCCGACTTCGGTTTCGACCCGGAACGCACCGAAATCGTAACCGATCACGCCGTCAACATCGTACCCGTAGTGGTGGTCGATCTTGGCAGCATCGGAAAGCGCGCCGATATCAAAATTCGAATCTTCGACGAGCAGCGCACCACCTTCAACACCCACATACCACGAATTGTCGCGGGCCAGGGCAGGTGAGGCGAGAGCGGTGGAGGCAAGCGCCATAGCAACGGCAAGCTTCCGCATAAAAATCCCCTTTCTCAGTTGTCACTCGGACAGCGCAAACTCCCTACCCAAAGGATGGTTTCCGCGCAAGCGAACAAATTCTGCGGCCTGTTGCCCAAGCGCAACAGCTTTGGTTCCTTCTTGCAGCATTGAACAGCCCCTCGTCAGGCGCCTGGACAAAGATCGCGGCGATCGTCGGCGCGTGATGACGAGCCCCCACCCGTTCGCGCTGCACCGCAGCGATATCCCAATCTGGCTGGAGACCCGGGAGTGAGGCGGAGCGGCGTCCCCCGGCCCCGTCCGCACGATCTACCATCGGAAAGCACGCAATTGCGCAGATCGTTGGCCCCGCACGGTCCGTACAATCCGACGATTCGAGCATGGTTTCGCAGCCGTCGACGCTCCTGGCGCTCGCTCTCGCAACGTCGTTGCGCAGCAGGCATCCGAGGGCGACAAGTTCGACCAAACGACAATCGACTCTGAACTACGCACCGCTACGTAATGCGGCAGATGCGAAGAGAAAAATGAAGCCGTTGTGGGACAAATTTATGGGACCACCGCGGCTACTGTGTCGATGGAGCGCCGGATTTTCCGGAAGTGGCTGTAATGTCCCACATGATTCGCGCGAACGAATCGTCGGACTGGCAGATCGTGAGATCGCTGGATCGGCCCCGATGCCGGGTCATTCCGGCGGGCCACCGTCATTCGGAACCGGCCGCCTGGATATTGGCAGCCTGCTTGCCCTTCGGCCCTTCGATCACCTCGAACGATACGCGCTGCCCTTCGGCGAGCGTCTTGAAACCGGGCATGTTGATGCCCGAGAAATGGACGAACAGATCCTCTCCGCCGTCATCCGGGGTCAGGAAGCCGAAACCCTTCGCGTCGTTGAACCATTTTACCGTTCCGGTCGCCATGGCTTCTCTCCTCTTCGTCCGCGAGCCTATGCCAGGGCCGCCCCCCTTCCAAGTCAATTATGTTTCGGATGAGTAACAACTATCCCCGACGTGACAATAACGGCTGTCCAGGGTGAACCTTGGCGAACGGAGGAGTCCCCGACGTCAGAGCCGGGTCGCCAGCCAGATGACGTGGCGTGCGCCGCGTCCACCCCTGGCCTTCACGACCACCTCCTCCACCGAAAATCCCGCCGTTTCCAGCCGCCGCACGAAAGGGGCGTCGGGCGCGGCGGACCAGACGGCGAGCAGGCCCCCGGGGCTGAGCGCCAGGCGCGCTGCGCCGAGCCCGGCCGCGCTGTAGAGCCGGTCATTGCTGCGCCGCGTCAGGCCGTCCGGACCATTGTCGACATCAAGCAGGATCGCATCCCAGCCGCCGCGCACGCCGACGATCTGCGCCGCGACATCCTCCTCGACGACAACCGTCCGGGGATCCTCAAGGCATCCGCCGAAGATCGACGCCATCGGCCCCCGCGCCCAGGCGACGACCGCCGGCACCAGTTCAGCCACCGTCACCGCCGAATCCGCGCCGAGCCGGCCGAGCGCGGCGCGAAGCGTGAAGCCCATGCCCAATCCGCCGACCAGCAGGCGCGCCGCCGCCCTGCCGGCCAGGCGATCGCAGGCTAGGGTGGCAAGCGCTTCTTCCGATCCTGAAACGCGGCTGTTCATCAACTCGTTGGCGCCGAGCATGATCGAGAATTCGTCACCGCGACGGAACAGTCGCAGCACGTCGCCTCCGGGGATCTCGGCCGCATCGATCAATATCCGGGGAACCATGGCTGTTCTTTCGTCCTGCGACGTCACCGGACTCCTGCAAAAAGCGGGCGGGACGGGGGTTGGCGGCGGCGGCGATTGCACTACGCTATCGTGATGAGCGAGTCATGCACACATCTGGCTGGTATCCGCGACGTGACGCCAAGCGCCGACGGATGCGAGGAATGCCTGAAGACGGGCGACTGGTGGGTCCATCTGCGCCTGTGCCGAACCTGCGGCCATGTCGGCTGCTGCGACGATTCGCCCAACCGGCATGCCACCGCGCATTTCCACGCGACCGGCCATCCGGTCATCGAAGGCTATGACCCGCCCGAGGGCTGGGGCTGGTGCTATGTCGACGAGGTGGATTTCGACCTGTCGGACCGGATGACCCCTCATCCGCGACCGATCCCCCGTTTCGTCTGAAAACCGTAGCGGCACGGAATCGAAATGATTCCGCGCCGCTATGGTTAAGCATGACAGGACAATAGAGGCGCCGGATCAGCGGCACTTCACCTGCTGGTTGTTCTGGTCGATCGACTTGCCGGCCACGCCGCCGACGATCGCGCCCAGGATCGTGCCCACGCCGCGCGAATGCCCGCCGTCAATCACATTCCCCAGGATGCCGCCGCCGATCGCGCCAACGATCAGGCCGGTCGTGCCGTCATTACGCTTGCAATAATAGCGTCCGTCAGTGCCGCGATACACACGGTCGTCGGCGGTCAGGACGCGCTCCTGATAATTGGCCCCGCCGCGATAATAGCGTGACGGATCATAGCCGCCTTCGTCCCGATCGTCATTGTAATAGCCGTCGGGGCCACCCGGACCCCGATCATAACCGCCGCCGCGACGATAGTTGCGCGCTTGCTGATAACGGTCGAATTCCTGCTGGAAGACGCGCAGTTCGTTCTGGAACCGCTGTTGCGCCTGCTGGAAACGGGAATCGTCCTGTGCCGTCTGCGCGAGGCCCGGCGTGGCAATTGCCAGGCAACTCGTGGCCGCAATGACGGCGATCCTGGTTAAGCGACTCATGATACTCTCCTGGTGACGTTACGTAGGCAGAACGAATGATGCCGCCGAACGTTGCGCGGACGCAATCGCCAACGGCGTCATAAGGGGACGACAATGCCGCCGCACCCGTCAGCGACAGACGCGCACGCGGTGGCCATAGCGCCAGATCGTCCGGCAATGGCGGTTCCAGCCATAATGGCGGCGGCCATAGTGGCGACGGTCATAGCCATTGTGCCGGCCGCGATCGTAGTGGCGACGATCCCGATATCCGCCGCGGTCGCGATGCCCGTCGCGATAGCCATCGCGATCATGGTTCCGGTTCTGCGCGACGGCAGCCGTGCTGACGCCCATAGACGCGACGGCCAGGCCGGCGGCGGCGAGCATGATAGAGATTTTCATGACAACTCCTCTCTTGCCCATCCATTGGGCGATGAGGAGAAGTACGCCTCAGTTCGAGCATGGTTGCTGAACATGGTTGTCGGCTTAGGTACAGGTTCGCGCGATCGGAGAGGCTATCCGATCGCCTCGACCACCCCGGCCCAGGCCGCAATCTCGGCATCGAAATGCCGAGCAACCGTCAGGTCGCCCGCAAGCCCGCGCTCCCAGTCGACCTCGACCGACCCTTCCCATTCGAAGGTGGCGTTGCCTGACAGGCGGACCATGCCGTCGCTTTCCGCCTGCGCCCGGACCAGCCCGCCGCGGTTGAACACGGTGAGTTCAGCCCCGAATGCCGCGCGGCCGGTCAGGCAGGCGGCGAAGGTGGAGGCAGCCATCGCGCTGCCGCAGCTGTCGGTCAGGCCGACACCGCGCTCGAACGTGCGGACGAACAGCCCGCCGGGACGCGCTTCGACATAGGAGACATTCGCGCGATTCGGCAGCCAGCCAGGTGCCGCCTCGCAAACCTCGCCCACCGCGACCAGTTCAGCTTCGTCGACCGTGTCGACGAAGGTCACCAGATGCGGGTTGGGCATCGCCACCGCGGTGAAACTGCGTTCGGTCGGCAGCAACGCGACCGGCTGCTGGACGATCTCATGCGCGTCGATGCCGAGCGGCCAGCGCGTCACATCGAGATCGGCCGGCCCGGCCGTTTCGCGGATCGTCACCACGCCCGGCGCGATATCGGCATCGCGCGCGGCCTCGGCGGCGCTCGTCTTCAGGCGGACCAGCGCCCGGTCGATCCCCTGTCGTTCGAACCCCAGCCGCGCGACACACCGCAAGCCGTTCAGGCAGGTCTCCGCCTCGCTGCCATCCGAATTGAACATCCGCATGCCGAAGGCGTGGATCTTGTCGCCCGGCGTCAGCAGCAGCAACCCGTCGCCGCCGACCGCCCCGCGCCGGTCAGCCAGAGCACGCGCCACGCCCGCCCAGACCGAATCGTCAAGCAGGATGTCGCGCGCATCGATCAGGGGAAAATCATTGCCCGAGCCGTGGCATTTGATGAAGTCGAACCGCATGGGTCGCCTCCTAGCCGAAAATACCGGCCTGCTCCACCATCAGCGCCAATGACCAACGCCCCGCAAGGTCCGAAACGAGGGCTCGACAAGATCAAGCGAAACGATTCCATCCATTCCGGCTTGGCGATAAGGCAATCGCCATGGATATGCTCACTGCCTTCGGCCTTTTCGCCGTCACGGGAATGCTGGTCTGCTACGCGTTCGACGCGCGGTCGCACTGGTGGGGCCTTGGCTTTGCCCTGTTCTGCCTGCTCGGGTCGGCCTATGGCTTCCTGCAGGGCGCGTGGCCGTTCGGGCTGGTCGAGGGCATCTGGGCCATCGTCGCTGCCCGGCGCTGGTGGGCGCGCCAGACGCCGGCCTGACAGCGGAGAACCGTGAGAGCCGTCATGCCACCCGCGCGATGAACGCCTGCTCCGCCGCAACGATCGGCGCGAAGCTCGGCCGCGCCAGGATGGCACGCACATAGGCAGCCGTTTTCGGCCAGTGCGCCGGATCGATCGGGCAGCCGACATGGGCGAGGTTCACGAACGGGCTGGCCACCGCGATGTCGGCCAGGGTGATACGATCCTCGACCAGGAAGCCGCTCGCCGGAATCTGCCCTTCCAGATAGTCGAGCAGGGGTGGCAATTCAGTGGTGACCGCAGCCTCGGCCACCGCCTCGTCGCCCGGCTGCTTCAATACCCTGGGCGAGACGAAGCGATTGAAGAACACCTTGCCCGCCATCGCGAACAGGATCGTATCGGTGAATTCCTCGAACCAGATGGTCCGCGCTCGCTCGATCGGCGTGGCCGGGATCAGGTTCGGCTCCGGGAATTTCGCGTCCAGATAGGTGATGATCGCGGTCGAATCCGAAATGCAGAAATCGCTGCCATTGTCAGCGCCGGGATCGCGAAAGCCCGGCATCTTGCCGAACGGGCTGCATTCCTCGAACGCCGGCCCGCCCCGGCCCATGCCGGCGGGCGACAATTCGAGCGAGATTCCCTTCTCGGTACCGAAGGCGAGCACCTTGCGCACGAACGGCGACATGCTCGATCCATAGACGATCATCGGATATTCTTTCTTTCTCGGTCCGTTTGTCGAATGCCGGCACCTAACATATCAGTTGCATGTCGCAACCAATTCTCAGGTGCGTGACGCGAGACAGCGTGGTCGCGCTGTGGCAGACTCCCGTCGCTGCGGAACCGGGGAGGCGCGCGTGACGGTCATCTTGTTCATCGCCGCGGTCGCGCTTGGGATCGTGCTTGAGCGCGTCATCGCCCGAGTCCGGCGGCTCGAACGCCGCGTTTCCGACCTGCAGGACCGGTTGATCCGGTTCGATCCCGGCCTGACGACCGATCGCCGTCCGCGCGACGACGAGAACCCCGCACCTCAAAGCACCGCGCCTGCGGAGCCGTGGCGCCCAGCAACGATCGTGCTGGCGCAGGCCGCCACCGCGCCGCCAACCATCGCCCACCCTTCCGAACTGGAACCCGTGCCTGCTGAGTCAGCGCCTGCCGCGCCGGAACCAGCCGTGCCGGATCCGGTCGAGGAGGTGCCAACCGCCCATGACGACACGATTCCCCGCCGCGAGCCGATCCGCCTCAGCTTCGAGAATATCGTCGGCGGCAAGCTGCCGATCTGGATCGGCGGCGCCGCGCTTGTGCTCTCCGCCTTCTTCCTGGTGCGCTATTCGATCGAGAACGGCCTGCTCGGCCCCGCCGCCCGCACGATCATCGCCGGACTGTTCGGGCTGATCCTGGTCGCCGCGAGCGAAGTTGCACGTCGCCTCCCCGCCACCCGCGACGACGAACGGATCGGGCAGGTGCTGTCGGGGGCGGGAATCGCGAGCCTGTACGGCACCCTCTATATCGCGGCGCAGCTCTATCACCTGCTCTGCGCGGCCCCGGCCTTTGCGATCATGGTCGCGGTTACCGCAGCCGGCCTAGGCCTCGCGTTGCGACATGGTCCGCCCACCGCGATCATGGCCCTGATCGGCGGCTTTGCGGCGCCACTCGTCTCCAGCTTCGATCCAGGCAATATCGGGCCGTTGCTCATCTATCTCGGGCTACTCGTCGCGGCGCTGTTTGGGCTGGCGATCCGGCGCGGCTGGGTATGGCTGGCGATCGCCGCATGCGGTGGCGGCTTCGCCTGGATAAATATCCTGGTCGCAGCGGTTTCCGGGCATGCGCTGGCCGGCGTGGGCGGCTTTGTCGTACTGCTCGCGATCGGCGCAACGCTGGCGCTGCCCCGCACCGGCGCGGCACGCCCCTGGCTTCTTGTGCTGCCGCTGGTCGCCGGGCTGGTCCAGTTGCTGATCCTCGCGCCGGCGCTCGATTTCGGGCCCCTTGCCTGGGGGCTGTATCTGCTGCTGAGTGCAGCCGCCCTGTGGCTCGGATCGCGCGACGACGCGCTAGCACCGGGCGGTGCCGCGGCGCTCGTTCTCGTCCTGGCCCTGCTCGGCATCGCGCTCGCGGCGGACAATCCGACCAGCGCACCGCTGGCGGCCCTGGCCACCGCTCTGCTGTTCGGCATTGCCGGTCATCTTTTCGCGCGGCGAAGCGTGCTCTGGGCAGGAATCGCACTTGGCGCCACGGCCGGGCCGGTCCTGCTGGTGCTTGGCCTGGCACACGACCTGCTGACGTCGCCGTCCTGGGCGGCCCTGCTGATGCTGGCGGCGCTGGCCGGAGGGTCGCTGAGCTGGCGCGCGCGGGACGAAGCGGAGGATACACCACGATGGTCAGCCGCGCTTACGGGCGGCGCAGCGCTGGCGGCGCTGTTGCTTGGCCTCGCCATGGCCGAACTCATCGCACCGCCATGGTGCTGGTGCGCCTGGCTCATCATCGCCGTCGCGCTTGCGGCATGGGCGCGACGCACCCGCGATTCCCTGATCGGCTATCTTGCCTTCGCCCCGGTAGCGACGACGATGGCCGCGATGGCCCTTGATACGCGGACTACCGGCTATGCGCGGAGCATCTTCCTTCCCGAACCGACACCGACGATTCTCGATCTCGCCACGATCGGCCTGCTGCCCGCCTGCCTGCTTGCCGCATGCGCCTGGCTGCTGCTGCCCGGAAGGGCACGCACGGCATTCGGCTGGATCGCGCTCGCCTGGTCGCTCGGCTTCGTTCCGGCGTTGTTGCCGGCACCGTGGCATACGCCCGGACTCGCAACGGCGACCGCAGCGCTGATCCTGTGCCGTCCGGCCCCACGTCCCTGGGCGATTGCCGCCGGGACCGTCACTTTTGCATTCGCCATCCCGTTGCTCGGCAAGCTGCTATGGTTGCTGGGCTTGTCGCTCGCTGGCGACCCGCTGCCCTATCTCGCCTTACCGCCGCTCCTGACGGTGCTGCGCGAGCTGACGCTGCCCGGCACATTGATCGGCGTCGCCTTGTGGTACGGGCCGGCATTGCCCGACCCATGGCGGATACGCACCATCGCGGTGCTCGCCGCAATCGGAACCATCACCGTCTACGCGCTGGCCAAGGCGCCGCTGGCCATCGCCGACACGCCGCGCTTTGAAATGCTGGGCATGCTCGAACGCGTCGCCATCACCCAGATCTTCTTTGCCGCCGCGTGGATCGCCGCACGATACCGGCAGGACATCGCCCGCGCCCTGCTGATCGTCGCACTGGCCCGGTTCGTCTGGTTCGACCTTGCCATCCTCAATCCCGCATTCGTGCCCCAGGCAGTCGGCACGATCCCGCTGTTGAACCTGGCGACGCTCGACGCCGCATTAGTCGCCGCATGGCTCTGGCCACGGCGCGGCGATCGGTGGTGGCGAGGTGCCATGCTGGCCGCCGTCGCCGTGGCGGTCGCGGCGACCGTTCGCCAGGCAACGCATGGCGGCATCCTCACCGGGCCGATCGGGCGGACCGAAAACTGGCTGTATTCCGCCGCCTTTCTCGGCCTCGCGCTGGTCTGGCTGGCCCATGGCATCCGCCGCAACCTCGACGATTTCCGCGTCGTCGGGCTTGGGCTGCTGGTCGCGGTGACGCTCAAGGTGTTCCTGATCGATGCCGCAGTCCTTGAGGGGATATTGCGCATCCTGTCCCTGCTTGGCCTCGGCGTCGCGCTGATCGCGATCGGCTGGGCGTATCGCCGGTTCGTCGGGGTTCAGAGCCTGAGCACATAGCCCTTTTGCGGCGGGGCGCGGCCGGCCACCTGCTCGCGCCACACCCGTTGCAGCGCCTCCGCGCCTGTGCCTTTCTCGACGCTTACCCAGGTTTCCGCCTCGGCGACGAAGCCTGCCCAGCGTTCGGCCAGAGCGGCATTGAACGCCTCCGGGCCGATTTCGCCGATCAGCGCGGTTGCAGCATCGGGCGCGAAGAACCAGACCGGCGCGGGGCCGGGCAGTTCCCCCGTCTCGCCGCCTTCGTCATGGTGAGTCACCCCGACACGCAGCACATAGGAGAGCTGCCCGGGCAACTGATCGTACACGGCGTGAAGCAACGCCGCGTTGCCGGCGAAATCGACCAGCACCGCGCCGCCTTCGACCGCCAGCCCGTCAAGCGAATCATAGCCGATGACCTCGTCATACAGGCCGGTCTCCTGCACGAAGGCGATATTGCCGGGGCTCGTCAGCCCGATCCGCCGCACCGCCGGGCTGTCCGCCCG
Source organism: Sphingomonas sp. QA11 (assembly GCF_028473665.1). Taxonomy (GTDB): domain Bacteria; phylum Pseudomonadota; class Alphaproteobacteria; order Sphingomonadales; family Sphingomonadaceae; genus Sphingomonas; species Sphingomonas phytovorans. The sequence continues at coordinate 4,191,108 of NZ_CP098774.1, forward strand.
CGCGACATACGCCGCAGCCATCGCTGTCTTGCTCGACGCACTGGTTACGATCAGCGTGGTCGCACCATGCCAGCCAGCCCGGCGCAACTGATCGCCGATCAGGAAGCTGGTGGTAAACAGCGGCGCGAACAGCATCCGCGCATCCTCCCGCACCGGATCGTGCGCCGGATCGGCGGCAAGGCGGCGATACTGGTTGTAGATCGGGCTCATCGGCTGGCGATGCGCCGCCATGTCGCGAAAGCCGTCCGACGCGACCTTGCCCGGCTGGACGATCAGGTGCGAGGCCATCGGCAGATAGCCATAGAGTCGCTCGCCGACCGCGATCTCGGGGTGCCGTGACGAGACGACCCGCGCATGCCCCCACACGGGCACGATTCCCCAGCTCTCCGGCGCGGGGAAGAAATTCCAATAAGCGAGCTGGTCCCCCACCACTGCATAGGTGACGTTGTTGGCGGTCACCGCGAACGCCTCGATCTCGAGCAGGATCTCGCCGTCCCTGGGCTCACTCACCAGCGTTTCGTTGATCGCAGTCTGAGTCAGATCGCCGCGCCGGACCATCATCTCGCGCTTCACGGGCATGCCGGTCTCCCTCGCGCCGCCCCACCGGCGCGGCGCGCATCATGATCGGCGAAGCGGCCGGGCGCCAGCCCCGTTGCAGGTCATTCCGGCTGAAAAAGGACGAGCCTTGTCCCGGTGGCGCGTTTGGGGGATAAACGGAAACCGATCTGGTTAGGAGTCGGCAATGATCACCGCGATCCGCGAAGTCCGCCGCGCCAAGGGACTGACCCTGGACGATGTCGCCCACCGTTGCGTGCCGCCGACCACCGCGCAGACGATCGGTCGGCTGGAAACCGGCACCCGCACCGTTTCGGTCGGCTGGCTCAACCGCATCGCCGATGCCCTTGGCGTCACCGCCGCCGACCTGGTCAAGCTGCCCGAGCGCGCCGACATCCCGGTCGCGGCCGTGCTTGACACCAGCGGCGCACACGCGCCGAAACGCCCGGCGACTGTCGTCCCGCCGCTGCCGGCGCCAGGCCTGGTTGCTGTCACCATCACCACCGGGATCGGCGACTATCGCGCCGGCGACGAATTATGGTGCGAGACGCTGGCCCCCGGCGGCTATGCTCAGGCGCTCAACCGCGACGTACTGGTGCCGCGCCCGGCGGGCCGCTTCCTGTTCGGGCGGCTGATCGGGCGGGAGGAAGGCAGGCTGCAGATCCTGCCGCTAGGCGCGGGAGCGCGGCAGCAGGTCGTCGCCGACCCGCCCTGGATCGCCCGGGCGGTACGGCTGCTCAGATCACTATGAGCTCAAAAACCTAATCCTCGCCGCGCTGCTCGCGCGTTGCCCTGGCTTCCTCGGCAAGCGCCTCCAGCTCAGTCCGATAAGCGGCGATTCGCCGCATCTCGCCGGGCTCGGCTTCGTTCGCATTGGCGCCGGCGATCAACTCGTCGACGAAATCGCTGTCCGGAAGCCGGGCAAGAAGTTCGGCGATCACGTGCCGGTGCGCCAAGCGGACACCGTCCAGCGAGATGACGTGACCCATGAAATTTTCCAGCAGCTTGTTCAGCCGCTCGTCCGGTGTGGCCATGGTGATTGCCTCCTGTTCATATGCACCGGCCGCGCCGCGCGGGCAGATCGCGCGCCCTCGCGCTCGGGGAGGGGATGGTGGGCGATGACGGGCTCGAACCGCCGACATTCTCGGTGTAAACGAGACGCTCTACCAACTGAGCTAATCGCCCCTCCCAAAAGGATTTCGCGCCGGGAGAACCGGTGATTCGGAAATCGCGTCCTGGAGCGGTCCCCGTTGCCATCGCCCGCGGCGATGGGCAAGCCTCAAGCGACAGGTCCGCCGCGCTTCACCGCCATGAAATAGTCGCGCATCCCGTCATGCGCCTTTGGCGACAGCGCCATGAAGGCGCGGCGCTTGTCGAAGGGATCGGCGTGGCGGACGAACACCCCGGCCTCGGTCATCTTCGCGATCCAGCGCAGCGCCGTGGTCGGCGCGACCGCGGCGGCGATGCACAGGCTTGAGACCGAGACCTGAGTCTGTTCGAGCTCGGCTGCGAACAGATCGAGCAGCATGTCCCAGGCGGGGTCCTCGAACAGCCCGCGCTCGAAGAACTGGTCGCGCAGCCGGCGGGCGCGAATCACTTCGCGTACATCACGCGCGATAACCGGCGTCGATTCGCCGTCCGGCACCGCGTCATAATCGCCCGCACGGCCCTTGAGGCCGGGCAGGAGCGGCTCGCCATCTTCTTCTCCACTCAACCGGGCGATGATCTCGGCGATCCGGGCAATCTCCTTCTGCATCCGGCGCAAGCGCGCCGAATCGGAATCGCGCCGCGAATCCTGGAGCCGCCCGGTGGGCGGCATCAGCGCGACGGCGAGCGCGGCGACGCGATCGGCGAGCGACGGTGCGCAGAGCAGGTCGACATGGCCGCCGAACAGATACGCCGAGACCAGATCGATCTGGTGCGGAGCCAGCGCGACGACGACACGGGCGTCGATGGCCCGCACCAGTGTCTCGACATGAGGCAGCACGGCGGCAAGCGTCTCGTCGGGAATGTCCTCGGCTTCGATCATCACGAGGCCAAGCACGTTCTGCTGGCCGAGATGCTCCGCTGCATCATGCCAGTCGACACGGCCGAGCGCCCGGCCGCCAGCCAGCGCAATCGCCTCGAGCGCGGCCAAAGCCTCTGCGCCCTCGTCGGCGACGATCAGCGCCGGCACGGTCATGGCGTAGGTTGCCTCCTTCGCCGAATGGATCATTGTCCCCACCATCACGCGATCCGGTTGCCCCCTCGGCCCGGAGTCCCGCAAAAATACTCTTTCAGGCGGAATGGGTTAGCCATAGGTACATCCATAATGGACGGGAAAGCGAGAATATCGTCCAGAGGCAGGCGCTCACGATGCAAAAATACCGGCCAAAATGGATGCATCATCTGAATGAACCCTCGGTTCCGGATCAATCGAGCGACTTGACGATCTCCTCGACCATCTTCTTCGCGTCAGCCAGCAGCATCATGGTGTTGTCTTGGTAGAAGACATCGTTATCGACGCCGGCATAGCCGACTCCGCCCATGCTGCGCTTGATGAACAGCACGGTCTTGGCCTTGTTCACGTCGAACACCGGCATGCCGTAGATCGGCGAGGACTTGTCGGTCTTGGCTGCCGGATTGACCACGTCGTTGGCGCCGATGATGAACGCGACGTCGGTCTGGGCGAACTCGCTGTTGATGTCCTCGAGCTCGAACACCTCGTCATAAGGTACGTTGGCCTCGGCGAGCAGCACGTTCATGTGGCCGGGCATGCGCCCCGCGACCGGATGGATCGCATATTTCACCCGGACACCGTGCTCCTTCAGCTTGTCGGCCATCTCGCGCAGCACATGCTGCGCCTGGGCAACCGCCATGCCGTAGCCGGGGACGATGATGACCTGTTCCGCCTGGCTCATCAGGAAGGCGGCGTCTTCGGCCGAGCCGCGCTTCCACGGCCGGTCGGTCGCCGTCGCCGCGCCGCCGCCCGAGCTGTCGCCGCCGAACCCGCCCGCGATCACGCTGATGAAGCTTCGGTTCATCGCCCGGCACATGATGTAGGACAGAATCGCACCCGACGATCCGACCAGCGCGCCGGTGATGATCATCGCGGTGTTGTGCAGCGTGAAGCCCATCGCCGCCGCCGCCCAGCCCGAATAGCTGTTGAGCATCGACACCACGACCGGCATGTCCGCGCCGCCGATCGGGATGATCAGCAGGAAGCCGATCGCGAAGCTGAGCAGCGTCACGGTCCAAAAGATCCACGGGCTCTGGTCCTGGGTGAACCAGGCGATCAGCCCGAGGATGCCGGCCAGCACGCTGAGATTGATGACATGGCGCCCCGGCAGCATGATCGGCTTGCCGCCCATATTGCCGTTGAGCTTCAGGAAGGCGATCACCGAGCCGGAGAAAGTGATCGCGCCGATCGCCACGCCGAGCCCCATCTCGATCCGGCTGACCGTCAATATCTCGCCATCGGTGCCGGCAATGCCGAACGCCTCTGGATTGAGGAACGCCGCCACCCCGACCAGCACCGCCGCCATGCCGACCAGCGAATGGAAGGCGGCGACAAGCTGCGGCATGTCGGTCATCGCGATCTTCCGCGCGGTGACCACGCCGATCGCGGCACCGATCGCGATCGCGACCAGGATTTCCGGCAGCGAGGCGATCTCATGAGTGAACAGCGTCGTGCCCACGGCAAGCGCCATGCCGATCATGCCATAGCGATTGCCCTGCCGCGAGCTCGCCGGAGACGACAGGCCGCGCAACGCCAGGATGAAGCAGACGCCCGAAATCAGGTAGGCCAGCGCTACCCAGGGATTGACCGGTGCTGCTTCATGCATGTGATAAACCCCCAAAAACCTCGTGCCGCTCACTTGGCGACGGGCTTTTCCTTCTTCTTGTACATGGCGAGCATCCGCTCGGTGACGGCGAACCCGCCGAAGATGTTCACGCTGGCCAGCACCACCGCGAGCAGCCCCAGCCATTTCGACGAGGCCGATCCGCCCGCCGCCGCCGAACTCGCGATCAGTGCGCCGACGATGATGACCGACGAAATCGCGTTGGTCACCGCCATTAGCGGCGTATGCAGTGCGGGCGTGACCGACCAGACGACATAATAGCCCACGAAACAGGCCATGACGAAGATTGACAGGATTGAGATGAAGTCCATTGTTAGCCCCTAGCGATCGAGTTTCTGCGCGAGGAAAGTCTGCAGCCCACGCATGTCGTCGTTGCGCCCTACCCTGAATTCGATCGGTTCGTGGCCGGACAAGTAGATCTTGATCTCCGCATCAAGGTCGAATGTCCCTGCCGTCTCTATCGCGAAAGCGGTGATCGAACGATACGGCACCGTCAGGAACTCGCGCTTGCTCCCGGTGATGCCCTGTACGTTGATGTACAGCACTCGCCAGTTGGTGAAGGCGATATAGTCGCGAATGGTCTTGTAGACATAGGAGACGGTTTCACCCTCGGTCAGCGCCTCGCGATGCTTCTCGATCAATTCGCGCGGGTCGGCGGCCGTGGCGTTCAGGATACCCATCAGCTTCCACGCAACGCAGGCGCCAAGCGCTTCGCTGTCATGCGAGCAGCCGCTGGTTCACGACGGCGCCACCCTGCGTCAGCCGGATCGCGTCGCCGATCTCCGCGTCGAGCATCGGCTTGCCCGCTTCCTTGTCCCAGAAGGCGCTGAGGAAGTTGAACAGGTTGCGGGAGAACAGCGCCGAGGCATCGGCCGCCAGCCGGCCCGGCACGTTGCGGTGTCCGACGATCTTCACACCCGAAACGGTGACGATCTCCCCAGCGACCGCGCCCTCGACATTGCCGCCTTGCTCGACCGCGAGGTCGACGATCACGCTGCCCGGCTTCATCGACGCAACCTGCGCCGCCGAGATCAGCCGGGGCGCCGGGCGCCCCGGGATCAACGCCGTGGTGATGACGATGTCCTGCTTGGCGATATGGCCCGAGACCAGCTCAGCCTGCGCTGCCTGGTATTCGGGGCTCATCTCGCCGGCATAGCCGCCCGATCCCTCGCCCTCGATGCCGGCGACATTCTCGACGAAGATCGGCTTCGCGCCGAGCGACTGGATCTGCTCCTTCGTCGCCGAGCGCACATCGGTCGCCGAGACCTGCGCGCCCAGCCGCCGAGCGGTGGCGATCGCCTGCAGGCCGGCAACGCCGACGCCCATCACGAACACCCGCGCTGCCGACACGGTGCCGGCTGCCGTCATCATCATGGGGAAGACGCGGCCATATTCCCCCGCCGCGTCGAGCACCGCCTTGTACCCGGCAAGGTTCGACTGCGAGGACAGGATATCCATCGACTGGGCGCGCGTGATGCGCGGCATGAATTCCATCGCCAGCGCCTCATAGCCGCCTGCCGCATAGGCATCGACCCGCGCACGCTCCCCGAACGGGTTGAGGCTCGCGACGATCCAGGCACCGGGCGCCGCGCCGCCGAGGCTTGCCGGATCGGGACCCTGCACGCCGAACACGATGTCGGCGCCCTTCAGCGTCTCGTCCCGCGTGCCGACCGCCGCGCCAGCCGCAGCATAGTCCGCGTCGGCGCAGGACGCGGACTCGCCCGCCCCTGCCTCGACCGCCATTTCGGCGCCCAGCGCGATGAATTTCTTGACCGTTTCGGGGGTCGCGGCAACGCGGCTTTCCCCTGCGGCCTGCTCCTTGAGGACCGCGATCTTCACCCGGCGCTACTTGCCGGAGATCAGCCAGATCACCAGCGCGGCGATCAGGAAGCAGGCAATGGCGCCCCATTTCAGGAGACCGATCACCTTGTGATACGTCTCTTCGTGAAACTTGATATCGCCGTTTCCGGCCATCGGTCGTCCCCTGCCTGTAACTCTGTGCAGGCTGCTTAGCGGGCAGTGCGCTGTCCCTCAAGTCCCGCCTTGGGGCGTTTAAGGCCGCTTTTACACCTAAGGCCTATGGTTACCGCTTGGACCGGGACGATTGGACAAGCGGAATGACGCGCAACGGACAGCGGCTGTTGATGCTGATCGATGACGAACCGGCGCAGCGCCGCCTTGTCGCGGCGCTCGCCGCGCGGCGTGGATGGCGCGCGGTGTTCGCCAATGACGGCGAGATGGCGATCGCCATGCTCGGCACGCAGGACGGCATGCAGCTCGACGCGATCCTGCTCGATCACTGGGCGCCGGACGCGGACGCGACCGCGCTGATCACCGAGATCCGCCAGCGCCGCCCGGCACTGCCCCTGCTGATGCTGACCGCGAACGGTTCCGTGGCACATGCCGTCGCGGCCATGCGCGCGGGCGCCAGCGACTTCCTGGTCAAGCCGCTCGCGCCCGAACGCCTGCTCTGCGCGCTCGACGCCGCCGTCGCCGGCAAGGCAGCCGGCGAGTTGCGCCCGCTGACCGAGAAGATCCCCGCCCTGCTCGCCTTCGACGAGATCGTCGGCTCGGCCCCCGATTTCCGCGCCGCGCTCGCCATCGCCGCCAAGGCCGCCCGCGCGCGTGTTCCGGTGCTGATCGAGGGCGAAAGCGGCGTCGGCAAGGAAGTGGTAGCCGAAGCGATCCACGCCGCCTCCCCGCGCGGCAAGAAGCCGATGGTTGCCGTCAATTGCGGGGCGATCCCCGCCAACCTCGTCGAATCCGAATTGTTCGGGCATGAAAAAGGCGCCTTCACCGGCGCGTTCGAACGCAAGATCGGCCGGTTCCAGGAAGCTGACGGCGGCACCCTGTTCCTCGATGAGATTGGCGAGATGCCGCTGGAGGCGCAGGTCAAGCTGCTCCGCGTGCTTCAATCGGGTGAGATTCAGCCGATCGGCGCGCGCCACACCCGCGAGGTCGATGTGCGGGTTATCGCGGCGACCAACAAGCGCCTGATCGAGGAAGTCGAGGCCGACCGCTTTCGCGAGGATCTCTATTACCGCCTCAACGTCGTCCAGGTAACGATCCCGCCCCTGCGCGAACGCACCGGCGACATCCCGGCGCTCGCGCGCCATCTGCTTGCGCGAATCGCGGAGCAGCCGGGCCTGCGGGAACTGGGCATCACCGATGACGCGCTGGCACTGCTGGGCAAATATGACTGGCCGGGCAATGTCCGGCAGCTCCAGAATGCCCTGTTCCGCGCCGCCGTTCTCTGCGACGGCGACGCGCTGACCAGGCTCGATTTCCCGCAGATCGCGGCGCTCGGCTCACAGCGCCACACCACGCCCGGTCCGTCGCCCATGGCGACCAGCGGCGGCGTCACCCTGTTCCACGCCGACGGCAATCTGCGCGCGCTCGAGGAGATCGAGGCAGATGTGATCCGCCTCGCCATCGGCCATTATCGCGGCCGCATGACCGAAGTGGCACGGCGGCTGGGGATCGGCCGGTCGACGCTGTACCGCAAGCTCGGCGAGCTTGGGATCGACAACGCGGCCTGAGCAGCCGCGCCTCCTCCAGTCCGCTATCCGGTCGTGTCAGCGTTGCGCCACCAGCGCCGCGTCCTTCAGCCCGCGCCACACCCGCAGCGCCTGCACCGTTTCCGCAACGTCATGAACGCGGAGCAACTGGATGCCTGCCTCGACTCCCCTGAGCGCCAGCGCGATCGACCCGCCGAGCCGCTGGTCGGCCGGGGCCTCATTCGACAGCGCGCCGATCATCCGCTTGCGGCTCGCGCCGAGCATGATCGGGCAACCCAGGCCGTGGAACAGCGCCAGTCCGTTAAGCAGCGCCAGATTGTCCTGCAGCGACTTGCCGAAGCCGATACCGGGATCGACGATGATCCCCGCCCGATCGACGCCGGCCGCGGCCACTACCGCAACGCGCGCCTCCAGCCAGTCGAACACCTCGGTCAGCACGTCGCGATAGCCTTCGCCGCCATGTGGCCCCTTTTTCGGGTCGGGCGAGTGCATCAGGATCACTGGACACCCGGCGCGGACGACGACATCGAGCGCACGGTCGTCCCACAACAAGGCCGCCACATCGTTGACGATCGCGGCACCGGCGGCAAGCGCCGCCTCCATCACCGCCGCCTTGCGGGTATCCACCGAGATCAGCGTGCCGCTCTTCGCCAGCCGCTCGATCACGGGCACCACGCGCTTAGCCTCGTCGCCTTCCCAGACGAGCGGTGCCCCGGGCCGGGTCGATTCGCCCCCGACATCGATCAGCGCGGCACCTTTGATGGCGAAATCGAACCCGGCTTCGGCGGCTGTCTCATCGACATTCCTGCCGCCGTCCGAGAAACTGTCCGGCGTCACGTTCAGGATGCCAGCGACCGAAGGCTGGTCGAAGCGGAGGACACGCTCGCCCAGCGTCAGGGCGGGGCGCGGCGCGGTAATCCGCGCGTGGAGTTGCGCTGCGCGTTCACTCTGCCCGGCGAGGGTCGCCTCGAACTCGGCGATCGGCACCGTGCGGCGCTTGCCGACCTCGATCACCTCATAGGCCGAGAACCACGTCATCCCGCCCGCCAGCCGCGCCACCTCGCCGTCGCGACCGACCGGCGTATCGACGAACTGGACGGGGCGGAGGTGGAGCGCGTTGGTCATGTCTCTTCCTTCCTCATGCCGGACCTGTTCCGGCATCCGCCGTTCCGCAAATAATGCGCGATCGATTCTTGCGGCACGGTGGCCCCGGAACAAGTCCGGGGTGACGGAGAGGATCAGGGTTGCGTCGCCAGCAGATATTCCTGCCGCAGCGCGTCGATCGGCTTCAGCCCCTCGGGCGTCTCATAGTGCCAGAAAGTCCAGCCATTGCAGGCCGGCGCGTTCTGCAACGTCGCGCCGAGCTTGTGAATCGATCCGGTCGCGTCGCCGCTCATGACTGAACCATCGGCGCGAACCGTCACGCGGAAGCGGCGTTTCGCATCGGTGAGCACCGCCCCGGCCGTCAGCATGCCGTTCTCGACGATCGTCCCGAACGCGACGCGCGGGGCGGCCTTGGGCGACTGCATCGTCACCAGCGCTGATTCATCGAGCGGCAGCGCCGCCTCGATCCGCTCGAGCGCGGCGGCGCAATAACCCGCCTCGCGCTCGATGCCGATCCAGCGCCGGCCGAGCCGCTTCGCCACCGCGCCCGTCGTGCCGGTGCCGAAGAACGGGTCGAGCACCACGTCCCCCGGCTTGGTGCAGGCGAGCAGGATTCGGTAGATCAGCGCCTCGGGCTTCTGGGTCGGGTGGACCTTCACACCGTCGCGCTTGAGCCGCTCCTGCCCGCCGCAAATCGGGAATTCCCAGTCGCTGCGCATCTGAAGCTCGTCGTTCAGCGTCTTCATGCTGCGATAGTTGAAGGTGTAGCGTGCCTTCTCGCCCATCGACGCCCAGATCAGCGTTTCGTGCGCGTTGGTGAAGCGCGTCCCCTTGAAGTTCGGCATCGGATTGGCCTTGCGCCACACGATATCGTTGAGGATCCAGTAGCCCAGATCCTGGATCGCGCTGCCGACCTTGAAGATGTTGTGATAGCTGCCGATCACCCAGATCGCGCCATTGTCCTTCAGGATGCGCTTCGCCTCGGCCAGCCAGGCACGGGTGAACATGTCATAGGCATTCAGCGAATCGAACTTGTCCCAGTCGTCGGTGACGGCGTCGACATGACTGCCGTCCGGCCGGCTGAGATCGCCGCCGAGCTGGAGGTTATAGGGCGGGTCGGCGAAGATCAGGTCGACCGACTTCGCCGGCAGGGCGCGCATCGCGGAGATGCAATCCTGCATGATGATGCTGTCGAGCGGCAGCCCGGCATGCGCCCGCTGTTCCGTCGCCGGCTCAGCCGCACGCGCCTTAACCTTCTCGATCACACCCATCACTAGCTACCCCCGTTGAAGAGCGGCGCATCCCTGCGGATGTACGGACTCGGGTCAAGCAGAGTTTAGTTAACGAGAATGCCTGCCAAATCGTTAACAAACCGGAACATTTTAGGAAGTTGCCCAGATATTGAGTCGAGTTATCCACAGGGGCTCAATCCATGGTGTGTGGCCTAAAAGACTCACAAATCCAGATACGGGCTAAAAATCGAGCCAGGCCTGGGCGACCGGGGCGAAGCTGCGCCGGTGAAGCGGTGTAGGGCCATGAGCACGCAGCGCATCAAGATGCGTGCGGCAGCCATAGCCCTTGTTCGAGTGCCATCCGTACTGCGGATGCGATTCGGCATGAGCGATCATGATGGTGTCGCGGGTGTGCTTGGCGATGATCGACGCAGCGGCGATCGACAGCGAGATCGCATCGCCCGAGACGATCGCGGTCGCCTGGTGTGTCCAGCGCGGCAGGCGATTGCCGTCCACCAGCACATGACCGGGCGACTGGCCGAGCGCCTCGACCGCCAAGGTCATCGCCTTCATCGTCGCCCAGTAGATGTTGAGCCGGTCGATCTCGTCAGCCTCGACGATTCCGACCCCGACCATGGCACAGGCGCGCAACCGGTCATGCAGCCGGCCGCGCTCGGTGGCGCTAAGCTTCTTCGAATCATCGATCCCGCGCGGAATGCCCTTGGCAGGCAGGATTACCGCCGCCGCCACGACCGGCCCGGCCAGCGGCCCACGTCCTGCTTCGTCCACGCCGGCGACCGGCGCGAGGCAGAGCTTTTCATGCTTGAGCGAGGGCCGCGTCACGGCAGCCGCCATGCCGGAAAGCGGCGATTCTCGCCAGCCTGGTAGAGGCAGAGTGCATTGCCGGCGGGATCGGCGAGCCGCGCCTCGCGCCAGCCCCAGCTCTCCGCCACGGGATCGGAAATGACGATACCGGCTTCGCGCACCCGCACGACCATCGCGTCCAGATCCACGCATTCGAAGAACATCACCGGCCTGCCCGCGATCTCGTCAGCCGTCTCGATCGACAGGGTGCCGCCGCCAGCACTCTCGAACCGGGCGTAGCGCGGCGCTGACTCAACGATCTGGCGCAGGCCGAGCAGGCGATAAAAGGCAGCGCTCGCCTCGTAGTCCGCAAGCGGCACGGTGATCTGGTTGAGCATCGCCCCGCCGAGATCGCCGTCGAGCCGCACCGCCTGATGTCCCATCGGACCATGGCCGCCGCCGAAGCCGGGCGCCTCACGCAGGGCAAGCCTGACGAACACCCGTGCCCGCGCGACTGAATCCGCCAGCGTCATACCCCGCCCCAGGCCGGTCGCGATGGCGCTCGCCAGGGTGCAACCGGTGCCATGGCTATGACGCGTCTCGATTCGCGGATCGGCCCAGCGGATTTCGCCGCCATCGGCGAGCAGCAGGCGGTCGACCACCTCGTCGCCGTCGCCATGCCCCCCTTTCACCAGCAGCGCGCCCGTGGCCCGGCGAACCGCGGCCTCCCCGCCCAGCACCTCGAGCTCGGGCAGGTTCGGCGTGGTCACGGTGGCGATCCGCATCAGCCGGGCGAACGCCGCAATCGTCGCCGCGTCGGAGAGGACGGCACCGCTGGTCGCCACCATCACCGGATCGAACACGATCGACGCGCCCGGCATCGCCTCCAATCGGTCAGCCACCGCGTTCGCTGTCTCGGCCGATCCGATCATCCCAATCTTCACCGCGTCCACGCCGATATCGGAGACGACGGCATCGATCTGCGCCAACACCATGTCGGTCGGGACCGGGTGAACGCCCTGCACGCCAAGCGTGTTCTGCGCGGTGATCGCGGTGATCGCCGTCATCGCATGCCCGCCGAGCATGGTGACGGCCTTGATATCAGCCTGGATGCCGGCACCGCCGCCCGAATCGGAGCCGGCAATGATGAGGATGCGGGGGGTCACGCCGCGGCGCCTGCTTCACCGTCACCCCGGACTCGTTCCGGGGTCGGTCCCGCAGGCCAGCAGGCCGAAAAGCAGATGGAACGGTGGATGCCGGAACACGTCCGGCATGACGTTATGGCGTGGGGCAACATCACGCCCGCCCCTTGAATTTCCGCTCCGTCGACGCCGGATAGCGCTCCAGCGCCTCGTCCACCCGTGCCGGCCGGTCCATCAGTTCGCCGCCGCAATTGGGGCAGCGATCGTCCATCGCCTCGGCGCACGGCGCGCAGAAGGTGCATTCGAACGAGCAGATGAACGCGCCTGCCTCGTCGGCGGGCAGCTCGGCGCCGCAGCGTTCGCAATCGGGGCGCATCTCAAGCATCGGAACTCCTCTCTCCGGTCATTTCGAACGAAGGGTTGGTACGATTCACCTTACGCAGCCGCCACGCGCACCGCGTCGCAGATCCGGTCAACCACGCGCTCGACTTGCGCCGGATCGTCGCCCTCGGCCATCACCCGGATCACCGGCTCAGTCCCGGAGGGCCGGATCACCAGCCGGCCCTTGCCCTCAAGTTCGGCCTCGACCTCGGCGATCACTGCCTTCACCGCCTCGGCTTCGAGCGGCTTGCCACCCTTGAAGCGGACATTCTTCAACAGCTGCGGCAGCGGCTCGAACCGGTGCAGCAGCTCGCTCGCCGGGATGCCGCTCTCGACCAGTTCGGCCAGGATCTGCAGCGCCGCGACCAGGCCGTCGCCGGTCGTCGCATAGTCCGACAGGATGATGTGGCCCGATTGCTCGCCCCCGACATTGTACCCCTGCGCCCGCATCGCCTCGAGCACATAGCGGTCGCCGACCTGGGTGCGAATGAGCTTGATCCCCTGAGTCGCGAGATGCCGCTCCAACCCGAGGTTCGACATCACCGTCGCGACCAGCCCGCCATTGGCCAGCCGGCCCCGCCGCGCCCAGCCGCTCGCGATCGTCGCCATCAGCTGGTCGCCGTCGACGACACGCCCCTGCTCGTCGACCACGATCAGCCGGTCCGCGTCGCCGTCCAGCGCGATGCCGATCGCCGCGCCCGAGGCCACCACCGTCTCGCACAGGACCTGCGGCGCGGTCGAGCCGACGCCGTCGTTGATGTTCTTGCCGTTGGGCGTGGTGCCGATCGCGATCACCTCGGCGCCGAGCTCCCACAGCGCCGAGGGCGCGACTTGGTACGCGGCGCCATTGGCGCAATCGACCACGATCTTGAGGCCGTCGAGCCGCAGATGTTCAGGAAAGGTCGATTTGGCGAAGTGGATGTAGCGCCCGCGCGCATCCTCGACGCGGCGGGCCCGGCCGATATCGGGCGACGGTGCCAGCGGCACCTCGCCGTCGATCAGCGCCTCGATCGCCAGTTCGTCGGCATCGGACAGCTTGTAGCCGTCGGGCCCGAACAGCTTGATGCCGTTATCGGCATAGGGATTGTGGCTGGCCGAGATCATCACGCCCAGATCGGCGCGCATCGACTGAGTCAGCATCGCGACCGCCGGCGTCGGCATCGGGCCGACCAGCACCACGTCCATGCCAACGCTGGTGAAGCCGGCGACCATCGCATTCTCGATCATGTAACCCGAGAGGCGCGTGTCCTTGCCGATCACCACGCGGTGCTTGTGGTCGCCGCGCACGAAATGCGCGCCGGCCGCCATGCCGACCTTCATCGCCATCGCCGCCGTCATCGGGGAGACATTGGTCGCCCCGCGAATACCGTCGGTGCCGAAATATTTTCTTGCCATGCCCGCGTGTCCGATCCGCCTGTGTGCCCCGCGCCTCCCGGTATCGAAAACCGGTTCCCACTTTTCCGGGAAGCGCTATGCCGTCTGTTTGTCGTAGCGGCGTGATAGCGCCGGATAGATCGAAGGGCGAGCATGTCGCAAGCAACCCGCATTCTCCTTGCCCTTGTCCTGGGTCTCGCCATCGGCGTCGGTCTCGCGACCTTGTCGCCGACCACGGCCGAAGACGGGCTTGTCGTGGCGCAGCCGATCGGCACCGCCTGGCTCAACGCGCTTCAGATGACGATCGTCCCGCTGGTCGTATCGCTGCTCATTACCGGTGTCGCCGCGACCGCCGAAGCGGCCCGCGCCGGACGGGTCGCCGGCCGCGCGCTTGGCCTGTTCATCGGCCTGTTGTGGTTCTTCTCCGCCTTCGCCGCGATCCTCACGCCCTTGCTGCTTGGCTGGTTCCCGCTTCCGACCGATGCCGCGACCGCGTTGCGGGCCGCGCTCGGCGCGACGGCGCCGGTCGGCCCGGTGCCGCCCTTCGCCGATTTCATCGTCTCGATCGTGCCGACCAATCCCGTCACCGCCGCGGCCACCAACGCCTTCCTGCCACTGATCGTCTTCACCATGGTGTTCGCCTTCGCGCTCACCCGACTGCCCGCCGAGTCGCGCGAATTGCTGACGAAATTCTTCCAGGCGGTCGCCGATGTCATGCTGATCATCATCGGCTGGATATTGTGGCTTGCCCCGATCGGCGTGCTGGCGCTGGCCTATGTCGTCGGCGCGAAAGCCGGCACCGCGGCGTTCGGCGCGCTGCTTCATTATGTCGTGATCATCTCGTTGATCGGCATCCTGGTGTGGATCGCGGCCTACCCGATCGGCGCGATCGGCGGGCGGATCGGCCTCGTCCGCTTCGCCCGCGCGACCGGCCCGGCCCAGGCAGTGGCGATCAGCACGCAATCCTCGCTTGCCTCACTGCCCGCGATGCTGCGCGGCGCCGAAGGACTTGGCGTGCCCGTCGCGACCTCCGGCGTCGTGCTGCCGCTCGCCGTCGCGATCTTCCGCGTCACCGGGCCGCCGATGAACCTCGCGGTGGCGATCTATGTCGCCTACTGGTTCGGCGTGCCGCTCGGCCCGGCGCAGCTCACCGCCGGAGTCGCCGTCGCCGCGATCACCACCATGGGCGCGGTCAGCCTGCCCGGCCAGATCAGCTTCGTCACCTCGATCGCGCCGATCTGCATCGCGATGGGCGTGCCCGTCGCCCCGCTCGGCCTGCTGGTGGCGGTCGAGACGATCCCCGACATCTTCCGCACGCTGGGGAATGTGACGATGGACCTGGCGACGACGGTGACCGTATCGGCACGCAGCGGCAAAGTCCCCGAGACGGAAGGGGATGCGTTGCTTCGGGCATAGACGGAACCGATCCTCCATAAGGGCTGTTTCATGCCCGATACGAAAATGCCCGATACGAAAATGGAGGTCACGACGTGGGAAAAGGCTGTCTGCTCTGGGCGATCGGCGTACCGATCCCCGTCATCATCATCCTGTACCTGCTGTTCGGCCACTAAGGCGGATCGACATTCAGAACCGACCCGTCGGCCGCCCAAAGATGATGGTTCGCGCAGAGGCGCGGAGGACGCTGAGAAGCTGCAGCCAGCAGTTCGGGCGGTTTGCAATGACAAGCAGGTTCGCAAACAGACAGAGTACGAGCGCCCGATGATCGAGTTCATATCAGCTCAGCGTCCTCCGCGCCTCTGCGCGACCCTTCTCCGCGCCAACGGGAATGTCGACCCGACGTAGAACACAGCCGCCGGGGTCGAGGATCGACGCAGCGAAACCGACAAGTCGCGCCGTTTTTCCCCATCGTTGCGCCAGAAATTTTTACCGCTGTTATGTTGGATTTCGAGTCAGAATTTCTGATTGTTTTTCAATATCTTGCTGGCCACTTTCCCTGTTATCGAATAATGAGGTGGAACAGGGGTAAATCGGGACGATAACAGCGGACTATTCCGCTGTTATCGCCGGAAACGGAGACGCGAATTCCCCTGCGATCTTCAAGCTGAGAAAGAGCGAGACAGTGCCGGAACTGCGCGCCGCCCGATGCTACGCTGGCATGGTCCGACGCGTCATTGAATCGAACGCCCCAGCACCGGTCCGGCGCTGGACCACCCTGTGTAAACCCGTTCCGTTCTTGCCAAGCAGCCATCGAGCTTGTGGAGTGGCGTATCGAGGGACAAGTGTCATGCGCTCAACCGTACCTCGATACGAGCCCTCCACTCGGCACGAACGGATTGGGTGGGTCCGATGCGCTCGGCGGGCTAAGCCCGGCTCAGCGCCGCCGACCAGGCATAGCCGCGATACAGTGGCTGGAATGTCGCACTCAGCCCTTGCGCGGCAGCGGCGGCCTGCACCGCCGACCACAGCTTCGCACGCGGCGACACATCGAACTTGGCCAGCCACGCGAGCAACAACCTGTGGAAGGCGCGTGGCAGCCCTTCCTGCTGGCCGAAATCGACGATGTCGAGCCGCCCGCCCGGCGCAACCTTTCCCGCGCCCTCACGGATCGCGCCAAGCCAGTCGGGGATCATCGACAGCGTATAGCTCTGGAACACCCGGTCGAACTGCGCCGTGCCGAACAGCGCCTGCGCGTCGAACGCGGTCGCATCGCCCTGCGCGAAGACGATCCTGTCGGCGAGCCCGGCCTTCGCAACGTTCTTGCGCGCCGTCTCAAGCATCGCCTCCGAGATATCGATCCCGAAATAGCGTGCGTTCGGCCACGCCCTGGCCGCGACGATCAGGTTGCGCCCGGTGCCGCAGCCGATCTCGATCACGCTGCCGCCCGGCGGGGGCGCCAGCTCGCGGATCAGCCGGTCGCGGCCGAGCAGATAATATTTGCGGGTCAGGTCGTAGAAATGGCGCTGCGTCCGGTAGATCGCATCCATATGCCCCGCATGGCCGCCGTCCATGCTCAGGCTGCGTCGCCCAGCACGTAGAGATGCACGCCGCCATAAATCGAGGAACGATCGCGCCGGGTGTAATCCAGCGAATCCTCGGCGCGGTAGTCCCAGCGGCCCAGCACCGCGTCCGGCACCCGGCCGGGCAGGATCGTCGCGGTGCCCGCCGTGCGGAACAACACGCGCGCGCCGGGCTTCGCCGTCCGCGTGATCTCGGTCCACAGGTCGGTCAGCTGCTCGTCGGTCATCCAGTCCTGCGCGTCGAGCAGGATATAGCGGTCGAGCGAGGCGTTCTGCCGGCCGCGCAGATAATCGGTGAAGTTGATGTGGCGCACCTCGATCCGGTCGACGCGCTCGACGATCTCTTCGTAATGCTCGCGCTGGAGATAGGGCGGCAGCGGCGCCGAAGGGCCATCGCCATAACCGCGGTTGAACGCCTGCCAGGCGAAATAATTGTCCTTCAGGTCGAAATCGCAGGCGAGCTTCTCAAGCCGCTCGCGCAGCACCGTCGCCATCTTCTCGTCGCCGGCCAGCGCCTCATATTGCGCCGGCGGGATGCCAAGGCCGAACAGCGACGCCGGCTGGTCGGTAAGCCAGCGGATGAAGCCCTTGTCGAACATCGGCGCAAAGTGGCGATCGAAGATCTCGCGCTGCTCCTCGATCGAGTTGGCCTTGAGCAGCACTTTGGGGTTCAATCCGTTCAGCCGCGCCAGGATATGGGCGACGCTGATGAAATTGCCCAGTAGCCCGCGCTTGTACACGCCGCGCGCGAAGCCTCCGATGCGACGGCGGCCGATCATGTCGCGCCCCTCCCAGTAGCGCCGCGTCGTCTCGTCGAGATGCGGTCGCACATGGGTGCGATAGGCGAGGATGTTGGCGCGGCTGTTAGCGTTGCCGAAGAAGCGGTGGAACGCCTCATATCCGGGCAGGCGCCGCGCCGCGACCAGCTTGAGCTTGTTGAGCGCGATATGCGCCGTGTTCAGGTCGACCGCGGTGATCGCGCGCGGATTGGCCGTCAGATACGACAGGACGTTGCAGCCGCCCGAGGCGATGGTGACGACATGGCTGTCGGGCGTGATCGCCAGCGCCTCCATGTCGACCGCCGGGTCCTCCCAGATCTGCGCGTAGACGAGGCCGCGGAACGCGAAGGTGAAGGCGCGTTCGAGCAGGCCCTGCTTCGACAGGTGATCGTGCCGGTGCACGGCGGCGCGCACCGCATTGTTCTTGGACGCATTGGGCGATCGATCGGCGATGGCCATGGGAATACTCTCCTGCGGACCTGAAACAGGCGGGGCCCACGCCCCGCTAGGACAATCCGATGACGCTTCCATGACGAGCTTGCGTCGAAATGAAAAGGACCTGCCGGCGAAGGGGGCCGGCAGGTCCGGTACGCACGGCACCGCAAAGGAGGGGGAATGGCGGCGCCTGGTTACTCGCCTTTCGCTTGGGAAGGAAAGACAAAGGCTAATACGCGCGTGGAGTCCGCTCGGATGCATACCCGCGCATATTTTTTCTGATCAGGGCATCATCACCGTGTCGATGACATGGATCACGCCGTTCGACTGGATCACGTTCGCGATGGTGATCCTGCCCTTATGGCCCTTGGCGTCCTCGATCGCCCAGCCCGTGCCGCTCTTCATGAAGGTCAGCGTGCCGCCCTGGACGGTGGCATAGGTCGCCTTGCCCATATGCGCCCTCGCCTTGGCCGCGATATCGGCCGCGGTGATGCGGCCGGGCACCACATGATAGGTCAGCACGCTGGTCAGCGTGCCCTTGTTCTCGGGCTTCAGCAGCGTCTCGACGGTACCCTTCGGCAGTTTGGCGAAGGCAGCGTTGGTCGGCGCGAAGACGGTGAAGGGGCCAGGCCCGGACAGGGTGTCGACCAGCCCGGCGGCCTTCACCGCGGCGACCAGGGTAGTGTGATCCTTCGAATTGACCGCGTTCTCGACGATGTTCCTGGTCGGATACATCGCCGCCCCGCCAACCATCGGATTGGTCTGGGCACTGCTTATTGAAGCGCCACTCACCGCGACGGCGGCAGCGACGATGGCGATTCGGACGGATCGGTGCATGGATGCTCTCCTGTACGGGCGCCCGGCTGGGGCGCGGTACAGATACGGCCGGACTCCGATAAGGACGCAGGCGCGCCGGTATCAAACTTGCGAGAGGGCACCCGTCGCGACGACCGGGCCGGTCGGCAAGCCGGTCGGCGAGCCGCCGATCGGCTCGAGCGACACCGCTAGAGTCGCCCCCGCGGCAAGCCGCGCGCGATTGGCGCTGTTGACCGCGAGGGAAGATCCGCCGGCCGAGCGCAGCAGGCCAAGCGAATGCGGCACGCCGTCGCCGCCGATCACCCACAATTCGGCGCTGCGATTGGCGTCGGCAAGCGCCGCCGCGGTAAGGCGCAATGCCCCCGAGCCCGGATCATAGACCGCGGTCACCGGCGTTCCCTTCTCGACCGGATCGATCGAGGCGACGAGCATCTTCGCCGGCACCGCGGCGACCGGCGCGGTCGGCGTCGCAGCCGGCCGGACCGGATGCGGCACATAGCTGATCGGACGCAGCACCACGAAGAGCAGCAGGGCGGCGGCCGCGACGCTTGAGACGCCTGCTATCGCCGGCCAGAAGAAGTGGCGCCGCGGCGGCGTCGGGACGGCCATGGCGGCCGGCCCGTCGATCGACCATTCGACCCGCTCGAGCACGCCAGCGGGCGCGGGGATCGCCGGCCAGAGATCGAACAATTGCGCAAGATGGCCGCGCCACCGCTCGACATCCTGCGCGAAACCGGTCTCGGCAAGCACCCGGCGCAACGCGCGCGAGCGCTCCTCGCCCTCGAGCAGTCCCAAAGCGAGTTCGGCCGCGGCCATGTCGGGCGTGTCGTCCAGGGTGCGATCGTCGCTCACCGGTCGAGACACTCCCTGAGCTTGGCAAGACCGCGCCTGACCCAGCTCTTCATCGTGCCGAGCGGCACGGATTCACGTTCGGCGAGTTCGGCATAGGTCACGCCGTCGAAAAAGGCGGTACGGATCGCGCCGCGCTGGCGCTCCTCAAGCCCTTCGAGGCATCCGTGGAGCCGGTGCGCCTCCTCGTCTGCCGCCAGCGTCTCGCTGACCAGCGGGGCTTCGTCCGCAATCGGCGGCGCGTCCTCGATCGGGGTCGACCGGCGGATGCCCTGCGCGCGGCGCCAGTCGATCGCGCGGTTGCGCGCGATCGTGGCGAGCCACGTTATCGGGCTCGCGCGGTGCGGCTCATAGGCGCCCGCCCGTTTCCAGATCGTCAGATACACGTCGTGCAACACATCTTCAGCCGCCTGCCTTTCGCCGCAGATACGGTAGCAGATGCCGAAAAGCTTCGCGGAGGTGAGCGAATAAAGATCGCGAAAGGCACCGCGATCCTCATGCCCGGTAAGGACCAGCGCCTCGACCAGCCGAAGGCGGGCATCGCCTGCGGACCGTAGCTGGGGTACTTGGGGCAAATCCGTCACATCCCGAGGCTAGCCTGCGCGGGAGGGCGCGGCAATCCCACGCTCTCCCAATCGGTTATTTCTCGGCTGGCGCTGATAGCTGAGCTTCGCGCCGCAACCGACTCTAGCCTGTAGCGTTCGCCGCGCGCTTTGCGTAAAGGGCCCCGCATCCGCTTTCGCCGAGTAAAGGAGCGCGTCGTTCATGCGCATCGCCATAGCATCCGATCATGCCGCCTTCGCGCTGAAGGAGATGCTGGTCGCGTGGCTGGGCGAACAAGGGCATGAGGTCGCCGATCTCGGTCCGCATTCGGATGCGCGGGTGGACTATCCCGATTATGGCTATGCGCTTGCCGGCCATGTCGCGGCCGGCAAGGCCGATCGCGGCATCGCGCTGTGCGGCTCGGGCATCGGCATTTCGATCGCGGTCAATCGCCATCCCGCCGCGCGCTGCGCGCTGGTCGGCGAGCCGCTGTCGGCCGCGCTCTGCCGCGAACATAACGACGCCAATATTCTTGCCATGGGGGCCCGCCTTACCGGCGAGGACATGGCAAAAGCCTGCGTCACCGCTTTCCTGACCACCGAATTCGCCGGTGGCCGCCACACCCCGCGCGTCGAGATGCTCGGCGCGCCCAGCTTCGCGAAGGAACCCGCATGAGCACGAACCCCCGCAGCCTCAACGACGTCCAGCCCGACGGTTTCTTCACCCGCGGCCTCGCCGAGGCCGACCCGGCCGTGTTCGGCGGCGTCGCCCATGAACTGAAGCGCGAGCAGACCCAGATCGAGCTGATCGCGTCCGAGAACATCGTCTCCAAGGCAGTGCTTCAGGCCCAGGGCTCGGTCTTCACCAACAAATATGCCGAAGGCTATCCCGGCAAGCGCTATTATCAGGGCTGCGAACCGTCGGACGAGGTCGAGAGTCTCGCGATCGAGCGCGCGAAGAAGCTGTTCAACTGCAACTTCGCCAACGTCCAGCCGCATTCGGGCGCTCAGGCTAACGGCGCGGTGATGCTCGCCCTGGTCAAGCCGGGCGAGACGATCATGGGCCTCAGCCTCGATGCCGGCGGCCATCTGACTCACGGCGCCAAGGCGGCGATGTCGGGCAAATGGTTCAACGCGGTGGCTTACGGCGTCGACCCGGTCACCCACCTGATCGATTTCGACCAGGTCGCCGCCCTCGCGCGCGAGCACAAGCCGAAGCTGATCATCGCCGGCGGCTCGGCCTATCCGCGCCAGATCGATTTCGCCAAGTTCCGCGCCATCGCTGACGAGGTCGGCGCGATCTTCATGGTCGACATGGCGCATTTCGCCGGCATCGTCGCGGGCGGCCTGCACCCCTCGCCGATCGAGCACGCCCATGTCGTGACCACCACCACGCACAAGACGCTGCGCGGCCCGCGCGGCGGCATGGTGCTGACCAATGACGAGGCGATCGCCAAGAAGATCAATTCGGCGGTGTTCCCGGGTCTCCAGGGCGGCCCGCTGATGCACGTCATCGCCGCCAAGGCGGTCGCGTTCGGCGAGGCGCTCCAGCCCGAGTACAACAGCTACATCGCCGCGGTGGTGGAGAACGCCAAGGTGCTGGCCGCGACGCTCAAGGAGCGCGGCGCCGAGGTCGTGTCGGGCGGCACCGACACGCATCTCGCGCTGATCGACCTGACCCCGCTCGGCGTGACCGGCAAGGACGCCGACGAGGCGCTGGAGCGTGCCGGCATCACCTGCAACAAGAACGGCATCCCCAACGATCCGCTGCCGCCGACCAAGACGAGCGGCATCCGCGTCGGGTCGCCGGCCGGCACGACGCGCGGCTTCGGCCCCGCCGAATTCCGCGAGATCGGCAACATGGTCGCCGACGTGCTCGACGGCCTGCGCAAGAATGGCGAGGCGGGCGACGGACAGGTCGAGGCAGCCGTGCGCGAGCGGGTGCTGGCGCTGTGCGCGCGCTTCCCGATCTACCCGGAAGGCATCTAGCAACTTCCGTTCGCGCGGGGTAGCGAACGAGCGACGTCGAGCGCGGGTATCGAGGGCATGTCCCTCGATACGACGCCTCGACGCGCCAGACACCACCTCGACACGAACGGGATATTGATCCGATGCGTTGCCCCTTTTGCGGCCATGAAGACAGCCAGGTAAAGGACAGCCGTCCGACCGATGACGGCGCAGCGATCCGCCGGCGCCGCCAGTGCGAGGGCTGCGCCGCGCGTTTCACCACCTTCGAGCGCATCCAGCTCCGCGAGCTCCATGTGATCAAGAGCGAGGACAAGCGCGAGCCGTTCGACCGCGAGAAGCTGCTCCGCTCGGTCTCGATCGCGGCGCGCAAGCGCCCGATCGACGCGGTGCGGATCGAGAAGCTCGTCTCCGGCATCCAGCGCCAGCTCGAGACTCAGGGCGAGAACGAAATCCCCTCGAAACGTATCGGCGAGATGGTGATGGAGGGGCTCAAGGGCCTCGATTCGGTCGCGTACATCCGCTTCGCCAGCGTCTACAAGGATTTCCGCGAGGCCAGGGACTTCGAAGAATTCGCCGGCAATGTGAACGAGGTGGCCAAGGGGTGAGGCTCCCCCACCATTCTGCCAGCCGTTGCCTTTCCTTTACGCTACTGCCATTCGCCCAACCCGTTGCCGTTCGTCCTGAGTAGCGGCTGAGCGAAGTCGAAGACGCGTATCGAAGGACAGGTTCTTGAGCTTCTACGCCTACATCCTCCGCTGCTCTGACGGCAGTTATTATGTTGGCCACACCGACGGTCTCGAACAGCGCATGGGCCAACATGATCGCGGCGAAGTCGCCGGGTACACGCAGAACCGGCGGCCCGTGACTCTCGAATGGTCGCAGGATTTCCCGTCCCGGATCGAAGCGCTCGAAGCTGAACGCCAGATCAAGGGCTGGACCCGCGCCAAGAAGGAAGCACTGGTCGCTGAAGACTGGGACACCATTCGCTCCCTGGCGCGCAAATCCTTCGATACGGGTCTTCGACAGGCTCAGCCCCTACTCAGGACGAACGGGGAAGGGGAAACAGAACCTCACGCCCAATCCTCCGCCCCGCCCCCGATCATCGTCCTCGTCCGCCCGCAGCTTGGCGAGAATATCGGCAAGGCAGCGCGCGCCATGCTCAATTTCGGGCTGACCGAGATGCGCCTCGTCACCCCGCGCGACGGCTGGCCGAATCCTTCGGCCGGCCCGGCCGCGTCAGGCGCCGATATCGTGCTCGAACGGGCGCAGGTGTTCGACAGCGTTGCCGAGGCGGTGGCCGATTGCACCCAGGTCTATGCGACCACCGTGCGCAAGCGCGGCGTGACCAAGCCGGTCATCACCCCCGACGAGGCAGCGACCGCGATCCACGCGAGCGCAGGCCGGACCGCGATCCTGTTCGGCCCCGAGCGTTCGGGGCTCGAAACCGACGATGTCGCGCTGGCGCGCACCATCATCACCGTGCCGATCAATGCCGAGTTCGGTTCGCTGAACCTCGCCCAGGCGGTGATCCTCGTCGCTTACGAATGGTCGAAGCGAATCGCGCTCGCCTCCCCGCCGGAGACCGACCTGCCCGAGCCGGCGCCGCAGGAGGAGCTCGAGGGAATGATCCTTCAGCTGGACGCGATGCTTGAGGATGCCAACTTCTTCTTCCCGCCCGACCGGACACCGGTCACGCGACGGACGTTGCGCACGCTCCTGACCAAGCCCGGCTGGTCGAGCCAGGAGGTACGGACGCTGCGCGGCGTGCTATCGGCGCTGGCGGGCGCGAAACGGCCCAAGCCCCCGCGTCAGCACTGAGAGCATGACGACACACCGGCTATCCCGTGCCACGGATTGCGATTATGCCGGTGTGGTTCACCCCAGCGAGAGCCCGACACCCGCCGATGGCCGACCTGATTCCGCCCGCGGCGGGCATCCCCTATCTCACCATTCGGGCCAGCGGCGAGAAGAGCCCGCTCGAGATTCCGGCCGACACGATCATCCAGGCCTATAAAAGCTACGGCGCGCTGCTGCTGCGCGGCTTCACCACCGATCTCGGCACCTTTGCTCGGTTCGCCGAGCAATTCTGCTCGAGCTCGGTCTTCAACGAAAGCCGCAGCCGCCAGGTGCTCGACGATTTGCGCAACATCCAGTCGGTCGACCTGGGCACTGCGGCCTTCCCGCTCCACCCCGAATTGTCGCGCGAGCCGTGGAAGCCCGATGTCTGCTTCTTCGCGTGCCTCAATCCGCCGCGCCGGTTGGGCGCGACCACGGTCTGTGACGGCAGCGACCTCGTCGACCGCCTTCCGCCCTCGCTTCGCGAGGAGATGGCCGCGCGGCGCCTGCGCTACACGCGGCATACGACGCCCAACGAACTGCTCACCTGGTTTGGCGACGCAGAGCCGTCCGATGCGCAGCTTGCCGATCCGCCCGCCCGCTGCCCCTTCACTTTCCGGCGCAACGGCGACCAGATTCAACGCAGCTTCAGCCGTCCCTTTCTACACAAGCCGATGTTCACTGATCGACTGGCCTTCGGCAATTTCCTGCTGTTCGCCCGCTACGGGATCGATCGCTGGGATTTCCCGCTGTTCGACGATGGCTCGCTCGTCCCGCCTGCCTGGACTCATGTCGTCAGGGATGTGGGCGACGAGATCACGGCGACAGTGTCGTGGCGGCGTGGCGATATCCTGATGCTGGACAATACGCGCTTCCTGCATGGCCGGACGACGGTGGTGCCGCGCGACGGACGGCTGATCGCCTCTTATTTCGGCTATCTCAGTTTCGCGCGCGCCAACGAGGAGGATCCGCCGGAAGCGTCATGGCGGCACGGCGGATTCTGGCCGCCGCGCCCCGTATCGGACAGCTGATGGCGATTATTGGCGGTCGAACGCCGCCATCTCATAGGCGATCGAGACCTCCACGAGCCGGTCCCACAAATCCGCGATCTCCGCGCCGGGCAGGCCGGCCGCCTCGGCCGCCGCACGCGCATTGGCGATCACTCTTGCCTTTCGCGCCTCGTCGCGCACGGCACCACGCTCGGTCTTGATGCGCGCGGCGGCATCCATATAGGCGAAGCGGCGGGCGAGCAGATCGATCAGGTCGCGATCGACCTGATCGACCCCCGCGCGCACCTCGATCATCGTCGTACAGTCAATGCCGGGCAGGATCGTTTCAGTCATGCCGCCTGATAGCGTCGTCGAAACGCGTGTCCAGCACCGGCACGCCCGGCGATTGGAACCGCCACGCCGAAAACGGCAGAGTCGTTATTTAAACGCCGTTTTTTCAACTCTTGCGGCCATTCACGCGTGACGATACCTCCTGTCGCCATGCTGCCTGGCGGCGACTTTCGACTCTTTCTTGAAACTGGGGATAATCATGCGGACCTTTGCCACCCTGGCCCTCACCTGCGTCATGCTCTCGTCGGTTCCGGCGTTTGCCAAGGGCGAGGAACCAGTCAACGCCGACAAGAAGATCTGCCGCCGGGACCAGGCGACCGGATCGAGGGTGCGCAGCAAGCCGCAATGCCACACCGCGGCGGAGTGGAAGGCAATCGACGACGCGAACCGCGATTCGTCGCGCTGGTATGCCGACCGGCGCGGGGGCAGCGCGTCAAGCGACCGCCAATAGAAGGTTGACCGCGGCGGCGCTTTCTGCAAGAGGCCGCCCCTTCGCAAAAGGCCCCGCACTCCGGTGAAGCGGCGGCCCTGCCTGATTTCCGAATCAACCGGGCAGAGCGATGACCGGATATCGATCGGCACCGCCAGGTGCTGGTCTTGTTGTTGGCACTTGCAAAGGAATACACATGTCGAAGCGCTCCAGCGCCAAGTACAAGCTCGATCGCCGCATGGGCGAGAACATCTGGGGTCGTCCGAAGTCCCCGGTGAACAAGCGCGAATACGGCCCCGGCCAGCACGGCCAGCGCCGCAAGGGCAAGGTCTCCGATTTCGGCATCCAGCTCCGCGCCAAGCAGAAGCTCAAGGGCTATTATGGCGACGTGACCGAGAAGCAGTTCCGGGCATGCTACCATGAGGCCGCCCGCATGAAGGGCGACACCGGCCAGAACCTGATCGGCCTGCTCGAGCAGCGCCTGGACATGATCGTCTATCGCGCCAAGTTCGCCCCAACCGTTTTCGCCGCGCGCCAGCTCGTCAGCCACGGCCACATCAAGGTCAACGGCGTGAAGTGCAACATCGCGTCGCGCCGCGTCTTCCCGGGCATGGAGATCACGCTCGGCTCCAAGGCGCAGGAAATGGCGCTGGTGATGGAAGCGCAGAGCCTCGCCGAGCGCGACATCCCCGATTACGTCGCGCCGGACGGCAGCGCGAAGGTGACTTTCACCCGCGTGCCGACCCTGGACGAAGTGCCCTATCCGGTGAAGATGGAACCGAATCTGGTCGTCGAGTTCTACTCGCGCTGATCCACCGGCCTTACGACAAGAAACAAAGGGCGGTCCCGCGAGGGGCCGCCCTTTTTCTGTCGGTCAGAACTTCATCGATGCCCGAAGGAACGTGTCCATCTTGTCGAGCATCCCGGTGCGGACATTGCTGTCGTCGAGATAATGGTCGAGATTGTGGAACTCGACCAGCTCGACCGGCTTCCCCGCCTCCTTCAGGCGCGATGCCATCATCCGCGATTCGCGGATGCCGACATTCCGGTCGCGGTCGCCGTGGAACATCAGCACCGGCGCGACGATTCGATCGACATTCTGGGCGGGCGACCCTTCCCGCACATGGAGACCGTGGCCGATAAAGGCGTCGACCCGGTAATAGTTCGTGAAACTCTGCGATTCGGACCGGAGGGTCTCAAGATCGGTGACCGGCGCCACCGCCACGATCGCCTTGAACAGCCTCGGATCGAGCACCGGGGATTGCAGAGCGGCATAGCCGCCATAGGACCAGCCGACGATCCCCAGTTTCGCCGGATCCGCGATGCCCTGCTTGATCAGCCAGCGCCCGCCATCGTTGACGTCGCCGACGGCGATCTTCCAGGATTTGAAGCCGTTCTGCTTGAACCAGGCTGAACCATAGCCGGCCGATCCACGGAAATTCGGCTGAAGCACTGCATAGCCGCGATTGGCGAAATATTGCGACAGCCAGTCGAAACCCCATTCATCCCGGTCGCCCGGCCCGCCATGCGGCATCACGATCGCTGGCAGGTTCTTGCCGTCGCTGCCCGGCGGCAAGGTCAGATAACCCGGAATCTGCGTCCCGTCGGCGGCGGGAAAGCTGATCGGCTTCACCGTGGCCAGGGTCGTCTTGGCAAGCTGCGGCCTCTTGGGAAGAAGCTCCTCGAGTTTACGCGTCTTCTTGTCGAACAGATAATAGCGCCCGGGATCGACATCGCTGCCGGCGAACAGGAGCAGCCTGCTCTCGTCAGCACTGGCATCAACGACCGACACGAGCGGCAGGCCGGGCAGCGCCTTGGACAGCGACGCCGAAAGCTTCTTCAGTTCCGGATCGAAGAATTCCACCTGGCGCCGCTCGGTCGCATAGCTTGCGCCGACGACACGCTGTTGCCGGCCGATGCGGATCAGGTCGTCGACATCCACATCGGGCCGCGCCAGGACCAGATTGCGCTGCAGCGTTCCATCGAGGGCGATCGAATAGAGCGCCATATGCCCCGCATTGTCATCGAAACCATAGACGACGTTGAGGTCACGATCGACTGCATAGGGATCGAATCCATTCGCGGGACCGGACGAATCCTTGACCGAACCGAGCGGCGACCAGTCGCGACTGCCCGGTTTGCGATACAGATAGTTGATCTTCGTCTGATCGTACCCGTCAGCCGTCTTGGGGCGCATGCCCATGATCCGCACCGTGCCATGACCGTCGGAAATATACTCGGCCGCGTCCACCCGCGGAGTCTCCACCATGGCCCGCTTCAGGCTGTTGGTATCGACTCGCTCGATACCGAGCCCGTCGTGCGAGTTGGCAAGCCTGGTGCCCGTGCTCTCCTCCGGGACAAACTGGCGCGTCATCAGCACGCTGCCATCGGCACTGTCGCTCAGCCAGTCGATGACGGTGCCGCCATTCTGCGTGATGTCCAGCGCCCTTGATGAATCGCGTGCGCTGAGCACTTTAAGATTCTTGCCGTCGGCGTCGATGCCGATCATCCGCGTGAAGCCCAGCACGCCGATCCCGCTCGGCACGATCATGTAGATGCCGCAGATGAGACGCTTGCTGGTCGACCAGCGACAATAGCTCAGCCGGTCGGGATCGCCCGACGAATTCAGGATACCCACCGGCTGGGCAGTCGCCAGATTGACGATGTAGAGCGAGGCGCCCCGCCCGGCGGTCGGCTGGATATAGGCGATGCTGTTGCCGTCCGGCGACAGGCTGATCTGCTGGACACCCTCGCGCGCGCCAAAGCTGGCCGCCGCCTCATTCGCGACAGGCGCGGCCTGTGGCGCGGCGAGCACGCCCGCGAGCGCCCCCAATATCCAGAATGTCACCAGCCTTATCCCCCAAACTCACTATGCTATACTTCATAGTACCGGCGGATATGGCGGGAACAATCGAGCAATTCATCCGAATCGGTTGCATTTCCGGATCGCTTGCGCCCGCCCCGGCGCGCTGTCAGAAAGCGGCCCATTACGAAATCCCGAGGAGCCGTCATGCGCCCCCTTCTCCTTCTGTCCGCTGCCGTCATCCTCACCGCGGCTGCACCCGATTCGCCCGAGATCCCGCTGCAGACGCTGAAGGACGTGACGAAGACCCTTTCGTCCGACGCGTTCGAGGGCCGCGCCCCGGCCACCCCCGCCGAGGACAAGACCACCGCCTATATCGTCGAGCGCTTCAAGGCGGCCGGGCTGAAGCCGGGCAACAAGGGCAAGTGGTTCCAGGACGTGCCGCTGGTCGAGATCACGGCGCAGAATGTCGGCCCGCTCGTCTTCACCGGTGGCAAGGCGCCGGTCAGCCTCGCCTACCGCACCGATATCGTGATCGGGACCTATCAGGTGGTGCCGAAGGTCGATCTCAAGGACAGTGAGGTCGTCTTCGTCGGATACGGCGTCAATGCGCCGGAGCGGGGCTGGAACGACTATGCCGGGGTCGATGTGAAGGGGAAGACCGTCGTCATCCTGATCAACGATCCCGACTGGCAGACCATGACGCTGAACGGCGATTTCGGCGGACGCGCCATGACCTATTATGGCCGCTGGACCTATAAATTCGAGGAAGCCGCGCGGCAGGGCGCGGCTGCGGCGATCATCGTCCACGATACCGAACCTGCCGCCTATGGCTGGGGCGTCGTCCAGTCGAGCTGGACCGGGCCGCAGCTCGAACAGGATACGCCGGGCAACCATATGGATCAGTCGAAGGCGATCGGCTGGATCCAGAAACCGGCCGCCGAGGCGCTGTTCGCCAGCGCGGGCAAGGATTTCGCCGCCCTTGCCGCGGCGGCGAAGGTCAAGGGCTTCAAGGCAGTGCCGCTGGGGCTGAAGGCCAATGGGAGCTGGACCAACACCATCCGCCGCCAGGCGTCGAAGAACGTGGTCGGCGTGCTGCCGGGCACCGAACGGCCCGACGAGGTCGTGCTCTATTCGGCGCATTGGGATCATCTCGGCCGCTGCGACGCGGTCAATGGCGACGATATCTGCAACGGCGCGGTCGACAACGCGTCGGGCGTCGCCGCCCTGGTCGCCCTGGCCGAGGCCAACGTCAAGGCGGGCGCCGCGAAGCGTTCCCAGGTGTTCCTCGCGGTCACTGCCGAGGAATCGGGGCTGCTCGGTTCCAAATTCTACGCCGAGAATCCGGTCTATCCGCTCAACAGGACCGTCGGCGGCGTCAACATGGACGCGCTGAAGATCTACCCCGAGGCGCGGGACTTCGTGATCGCGGGTGCCGGCAAGTCAGAGCTCGAGGACATGGTCAAGCCGATGGTCGCGGCACAGGGCCGGCACATCGCGCCCGAGCCGTCGCCTGAGCGCGGCTACTATTATCGCTCCGACCATTTCAGCTTCGCCAAGCTCGGCGTACCGATGCTCGACGGCAGCGCGGGCGAGGATCTGGTCGTCGGGGGCCCGGCCGCCGGCAAGGCAGCGTCGGACGATTACAACACCAATCGCTATCACAAGCCGCAGGACGAATATGATCCCAACTGGAACTGGGGCGCCGCGCTGCAGGACGTGAAGCTCTATTACACGATGGGCCGTACCCTTGCGGACGGCACTGCATGGCCCAACTGGTATCCGACCGCCGAATTCCGCGCGGTCCGCGACAAGAGCCGCGCGGAGGCAAAGTGAAACGCATTACCCCGCGCGCCGAATGGGCCCCGCACAAGGCGGTCTGGATCGGCTTTCCGAGCCATCCCGATCTTTGGGAGGAGGATCTCGACCCCGCCCGCGCTGAAGTCGCGGCGTTCGCACGCGCGGTCCATGCCGGGGGCAAGGGAGAACGCGTGCTGCTCGTCGCCGCCGACGAGGAAGCGGCCAGGGCCGCCAGGGCGCTGGCGGGCGACGCGGCGCAGGTCGTGGTTGAACCGTTCGGCGACATCTGGCTGCGCGATACGGCGGCGATCGTCACCGGAGACGGCCATGCGCGGGATTTCCGGTTCAATGGCTGGGGCGGCAAATACGACTTGCCGGGCGACGACGATATCGGCCTGCGCCTAGCCGCGCGGCGGCATATCCAGACCGAGACGTGCGGCTGGATCCTCGAAGGCGGCGCGATCGACGGCGACGGCACCGGCCTGGTCGTCACGACCGAGCAATGCCTGCTCAATCCCAACCGCAACCCTGGCCTGTCGCGTGCCGATATCGAGGCGCGGCTGGCGGAGGATCTCGGCTATTCGGAGGTCATCTGGCTCGGCGACGGGCTGATGCACGATCATACCGACGGCCATGTCGACAATCTCGCGCGCTTCGTCGCGCCCGGAAAGCTCGCCATTCCCGAGCCCGACGACAATGACCCCAACTGGCTGGTCTATCAGAACGCAGCGCGCGACGCGGCGCGCCACGATGTCGAGATCGTGCGCATCCCCTCGCCCGGCCGCGTCCTGCGCGACGAGGAGATCATCCCCGCGAGCTACATGAACTTCTATATCGGCAATGCCGCGGTGGTCGTGCCGCAATATGGCGCCGCCAATGATTCGGCGGCGGTTGCGGCGATCCAGGCCCTGTTCCCCGACCGGCACGTCGTCGGCCTCCATGCCGACGCGATCCTGACCGGCGGCGGCAGCTTTCACTGCATCAGCCAGCAGATTCCGGCCTGAACGGGGTGCCGTTTCCCCACGAAAGCCGCTAAGGGGCAGCGCATGACCGAAATCACCGTCGCCGCGCTCCAGCTCGCCTTTTCGAGCGATATCGACGCGAACATCGCCCATGTTTCCGAGCTCGTCCGCGAGGCGGCGTCGAAGGGCGCGCAGGTGATCCTGCCGCCCGAGTTGTTCGAGGGCGAATATTTCTGCCGGGTCGAGGACGAAGGCCTGTTCGCCAACGCGAAACCGGTCGGGCAGCACAAGGCGGTGCTCGCCATGCAAACCCTCGCCGCCGAACTCGGCGTCACCATCCCGACCAGCTTCTTCGAGGCTGACGGGCCGCATCATTACAACAGCCTGGCGATGATCGGCCCCGATGGCGGCCTGATGGGCGTCTATCGCAAGAGCCACATCCCGGATGGCCCGGGCTATGAGGAAAAATTCTATTTCCGCCCCGGCAACACTGGCTTCAAGGTCTGGCCGGGTCCGTCGGCGACGCTTGGCGTCGGGGTGTGCTGGGATCAATGGTATCCGGAGACCGCCCGAGCGATGATGCTGATGGGCGCCGAGATCCTGTTCTATCCGACCGCGATCGGCAGCGAGCCGCACGACGCCGATCTCGACACGAGCCGGCTATGGCGCCGGGCGATGGTCGGCCATGCCGTGTCCAACGTCGTGCCGGTGGTCGCCGCCAACCGGATCGGCACCGAGCATGGCCAGCATTTCTACGGCCACAGCTTCATCACCGACGAGCGCGGCGACCTGATCGCCGAGTTCGGCGCGGACGAAACCGGCGTTCTGGTCGCGACGCTCGATCTCGACCGGGTCAAGCGCCACCGCGCGGCCTTCGGCTTCTTCAGGGACCGGCGGCCCGACCTGTACGGACGGCTGGCCGAGGATATCTGACGCCTCGGCGCGCCAGCGCCCGCTTGACCCCGTTCCTCCGCCGATCGGCGGAGAGCGTCACTTCGGCCGCGTGTCGCCCTTGGGCTTGGGCAGATCGGGCAGCCTTGGCTGGCCGACCGGCTTTGGCCTGGGGCACGGGACATAGGAACAGGCCGGGGGCGTGGTTTCCGGCGGGCAGCAACGATGAATCTCGGCGCGCAGCGCGGCAAGCCGCTCGCTTTCGAGCGCCGCCGCCGGGTTGGTGGTCTCGGCGATCGCCAGCAGCGCATCGAGATCGTTCCGCATCCCGGTCTGGAGCCCGGTCTGCACCGTTGCCTGGGTAAGGATTCCGCAGGTGTTCTGCGAGATATGCTCAAGCGCGCAGATCATCGTGTCCGCCTGTTCCGTCAGATGGAACATGAGCTTCACTTCCTCGACCTCGATCGCAGCGATCACCGATAGGACGGCGACTGCCTGATCGAGCGCGGCGACAGTGGCGGCAAAACCCGATTTCACGTCGGTATCGAGCTTGTCGACCGATGCTTTCACCGCGTTGGTGGCGCTGGTTCCAGCGATGACATTGGTGTTGATGCTTGCCAGCGCCGAATTGACGGTGACCAGCTGATTATAGACGTCGTTGATCGAGGCCATGTCGAACTCTCCTATTTGCGGCTTGTCGGCCGGGCAGGTTCCGCCTTCACCCGGGCGGAAAAGGTTTCGCTGCCGCTCAGGGCGCGGGCGCGATATTCGGTGCCGGTTTCATGCTCTTTCACCGCGGGCAGCGGGTCGGCGCTGTGCTGTACGCGGATGTCGACGGAATCGACCGGCCCGATGGGATCCTCGACCCAACCCACCCCATTGGCCGCAGGCTTGCGGATCACCGAAGGGATGAGGGCCTGCAATGTCGCCTTGCCGCCCGGCGCGACCTCGACCTGCTTTGGCGTACGGGGATGGTCCGAAATCATGATGAGGCCAGGCGGCAGCGCCGGCGCCTTTTCTTCGAGATGGACCGTCAACACCCGGGTCGCCGCATCATAGGCATAATATCGGGGAGTGCTGTTCGCGTAGCGCCGGGTGGCGCTGGTGTTCTCGACCGCCACATCCAGGGCGATCGGGGCGCGCGAGCCCGCGGCCACGTCCGGAGCGGTTATCGCGATCTGGTTCACCTTCACATCGTTGCTTGCCATGATGACTGTCCGCCTTCTTCGCCGATCAGGAAATGAAACCGTGACGGCACAGCGCGTCGCGTTTTCCGGGCCATGCCGCCGCGAGACGCATGCCCAGCCGCTGCCGCGCATGCGGCGCAAAGGCGAGCAGGTGCGCGAGCGCGCCGATCTCATCGTCAGCCGGGTCGCTCACTGTCTCGAGCCGGTCGATCGGAGCAGCGGCGAGCCAGGCGGCGACTTTCGCGATCAGGCCATCCTCCGCGCCCGTGCTATCCGCGGGGATGCGCCACATCGCCGCCAGCGGCTCAAGCAATGCCCAGCGCGCGAACGGCAGTCCCGCGAGCTGACGAAGCTCGGGCGCAAGGGCAAGCAATGCGGGATCGATCTCGCCCCGCGCCGCCCGTTCGAGCAGCGGTGCGAACAGCACCGCGCCGTCGGTGTCGCGGGCCCTGCCCGCCATGTTGAGCCATTTTCCTACGGCGGCGGGGTCAGCCGGATCGCGCGTCAACTGGTCGGCCAGGTTGAACCAGGCGAAGAGCGGGCTGACGACCAGGTCTCCCACCGCGCGCTGCGCCGCGTTCGCCGTCGCGATCCGCGCGGCGATGCCGATGCTGAAACGAAAATATTCGTCATAGACCGCGCCGATCAGCGCCGCGGCGATTGCCGAACGCGCCGCCAGCCCGTCGCGAAGCGCCC
Source organism: Sphingomonas sp. QA11 (assembly GCF_028473665.1). Classification (GTDB taxonomy): domain Bacteria; phylum Pseudomonadota; class Alphaproteobacteria; order Sphingomonadales; family Sphingomonadaceae; genus Sphingomonas; species Sphingomonas phytovorans. Next base: position 4,225,372 of record NZ_CP098774.1, read on the forward strand.
GGAGTGCCAGGATTTCCGGCGCCTGGCCTGATCCGGCGGCGGCGGTGACGATGAAGCAGCCAGTGTCCTCGTCGGGCGCATCGCCATCAGCCAGCGGCGGGCCGGTGGGCGTCGCCCGCCCGCCGCACGCCTTGCCCCAGCCGATCCCGCCATTGTGGTTGCACACGTCGCGCTGGCACAGGCCGAGCTGAGTCCGCAGCACATTCTCATCGATTTCCGCCGCCGGTTCGTCGGACGTGTTGCCCGGACAGGCACTCTGCGGAAAGGGAATCTGGTTAAGCGCGTTGTGAAAGGCGTGGGACATTTCGTGGTAGAGGATCACGGCATTGGGTGTCTGGATGGCGTGGCCGCCTACGTCATAGAGCGCGAGGCCCTGTCCGTTCGCCTGGCTGGTATCATAGGCGATATGGATGACGTTCGGGGTGACATTGGTGTCGACATAAGTGAGGCCGTTGCCGGTGATATCCTCGCCGGAATAGGGATCGATCCCGCCAAACAGGCCGGTGATCACGATTGGGTCGGCCCAGTTCAGGCCGGTGGCGGTGGTGACCATCTGCGACAGGCGGCTAGCCGTGGCCATGCCCGTCGTCACCCCGCCGGCATAGGTTACCGGCGCGACCGGAATTGAGCTCACGCCGCCGAGGCCACTGGCAACGGTGGTGTTTGTCCCCTGGCCGAGATTGCCGTCGTTCCACGATATCGTGAACAGATCCATCGTGACATTGCCGGTATCGGCGCCCGACGACTGATCGACAAATACACTCATATTCGCCACCCGCGCTGAAGATATTCATGAATCTTCCGCACCTGAAACAATATCAGGCACAGACCATGAAGTATCTGCTGGAGATACTATCTATCTTGCGACCGGAGATATGTCGTTTCTATACAACAAACTATATTGCAGAAACGATCTGAAACTTAGATACAAATCGCATTTCTGATTCGCAAGCTTGATTATTAAGCCGATTTTCGTTGCAAATTGAGTTTTTCCAGCAAAATCAAAAAGATATTTATTCACGCTTCGATAAGAATGCGACGAAGCAGTTTTTCAAATGCTCAATCTCGACAATTTTCGAATTTTCTGTCGAAGATGATCATCAATATCTCGATTCGTGAATTACACCCATATTGGATTAATGCCCCGTTATACAGAGATCGAAATACCGGAGACCGCAGACGATTCATGGGAAACATTCTATCATGCCTGGATGATCGGGCGCGCCAGCAAGGCGACGCACTGCTGTTCGCCTTTCACGATGGTGCCGGCCATGAAACAGCGCGTTATGATTATGCCGGCACCGCCGAACGTTCGAAACGACTGGCGGCGCATCTGCGCCGACACGGGCTGAAACGCCTGCAACGGACAATATTGCTGCATCCGCCAGGAATCGAGCTGATCGTCGCCCTTCTCGCATGCTGTCGGCTGGGAGCGATCCCGGTGGTGGCGCCGGTTTCCTCCCCGCGCGGCTGGCGCAGTCCGGCGGTGCGCGGGCGTATCGCCGCGATCCTCGGGGATTGCGCGCCGGCGGTCGGCCTGGCGCTTCAATCGCAGATCGCTGAGCTGGCCGATGACGCTGCTTTGGGACTGTCCCTGATGCTGCTGGCCAGCGATGGGCCGCTCGAACCAGCGCCCGCCTGGTGCGACGAACCGGGCGAGATCGCCCTTCTGCAATATACGTCGGGTTCGACGAGCACACCAAAGGGCGTGATCGTCACTCACCACAACATCATCGCGAACGCGCGCGCGCTGCTCGATCATGCGCCGGTCGGCGTGTCGTGGCTGCCGCAGTTTCATGACATGGGCCTGATCGGTTTCGGCCTGTTTCCCATCGTGATGGGCGGCCGCTCGCACGGCTTCGCGCCAGCGGATTTCCTGCGCCGGCCCGCATCGTGGCTGCGGCTGCTCTCCACACAGCGCGCAACCTTCGCGGCGGCGCCCAATTTCGCGTATGAGCGCGCGCTCGCACCGGATTCGATCGACGAGGAAGAGTTGGCGGATATCGACCTGTCGGCGCTGCGGGTAATGATCAACGGTGCCGAACCGGTTCGGCCCGAGACCTGCCGGCGCTTCAGGGCGCGCTTCGCCGCGCAGGGCCTGCACCCCGATGCGCTGGTCGCTGCCTATGGGCTGGCCGAAGCGACGCTGGCGGTGACTCGCGGGGGGCGTGGAAGCCGGACGGTCGATGCGCACCAAATAGCCATCGGGAAAGTGGAATCTCCAAGAGCAGCCGACGGACCGAGCGTCGAACTGGCCAGTTGCGGGGCCCCGCTCCCCAATCTGGACATCATCATCGGGACCGTCGGAGATCGCTGCCACGCGGGGGAAGTGGGCGAAATCCATGTCCGTGGCCCAAGCATTACCCCGGGCTATTGGAACCGGCCGGCGCGGACGGCGGAGGAATGGCTTGCCACCGGCGACCTGGGTTTCCTGTGGGACGGCGAGCTCTATGTCACGGGGCGCGCGCGCGAGCTGATCATCCAGGCAGGCCGCAACTTCCATCCACATGACATCGAAGCGTTGCTCGGCAATGATCCGCGCGGGATCGCGGTGCAGGACGACGACGGAGACGTCCTGTTATTGTGTGAGCCGTCGCGCAGCACGCCGCCGGTCGATGCTGCCGCCCTGGCCGACCGGATCGCGGCATCGAGCGGATTGCTGATCGACCGGGTGATCCAGTTGCCGGCGCGCAGCATTCGCCGCACCACTTCGGGCAAGCTCGCGCGGCGACGCATGCTGGAGGAATTGCAGGCCGGGCTGCTTCGACCGGTTTTCGACCATCGTGTGACGGCGGGCACGTCACGCGAGGCACGGGAATCAGCGCTCGACTGGCTGAGGCGTCGCGTGAAGCACGCGCCGGAGCTAGCCGGACAGTCGCTCGAGTCGGCCGGAATCGACTCGCTCCGGCTTGTCCAGCTTCAGCTCGAGTTCCAGGATATGGTCGCGCCGGATGCCGGGGAGGCCGGCGATGGCCTTGATGGCCCTCAGCTTCAACAGGCCTGCTGCGGCGAGCTTCTCGAGCTTGCCGACGCATTTGCCGGGGGGCACGCAGCTCGCGCCCATAGTGCCGCCGCGCGAATAGCCTCGGGCGCGGCGCTGGGCCGGGCGGCTGAACAGGAGCGGATGAGCAGCGATGCCGCGATGCCGCTGGCGCGCGCGACGCCGCGTCCGTCCGTTGCCGGGCGTAGCGAGGCAGTGTTGCTGACCGGCGCGACCGGCTTTCTCGGCCCGTTTCTGCTGGCTGAGCTGCTCGAACAAAGCCCCTTGCCGATCACCGTCCTGGTCCGCGCGGAGGATCGCGACATGGCGCGGCACCGGGTCATCGCTGCGCTCGACCGCGCCGGCCTGACGCACCGGGCAGTCGCCGCCGGGGTCGCGGAACGGCTCACCGTCTGGCCGGGCGACCTGACCCGTCCGGCGCTTGGCCTCGACCCGGTGCAGCTCCAGGGCATCGCCGGGACTCGATACGACATCGTCCATAACGGCGCGATGGTCGACTATGTCCGCACGTATGACGCGCTCCGCCCGGCGAATGTCTGCGGCACGCGGTCATTGCTCGACCTTGCCGCGCGCGGTGCCCCAAAGCGTTTTCACCATGTGTCGTCGACCTTCGTTTTCGGCTGGACTCGCGCCGGGGTGCTGCGCGAAACCGACTGCAACGAGACGATGGAGGCGCTCGACTTCGGCTATTCGCAGACCAAATGGGTCGCCGAGACGCTGGTCCGCCGGGCCGGCGCGCAGGGGCTACCGGTGGCGGTCTACCGACCATCACTGATCTCGGTCGGCGCCGGATTGCAGGGCGACAGCCACGACGTGGCGGCCCGGCTGCTGGCCTTCATGATCCGCCATGGCGTGGCGGTCGATACGCCGAACCAGGTCAGCCTGCTGCCCGTCGACGTGGTCGCGCGCAACCTGGTGGCGATCAGCCAGCGGCCGATCAGGACGACGGCGAGCCTGCACCTTACGGCGGATCGCTATTACAGCCTGACCGAACTGGTACGCCAGATCGAGCGGGATTTCGGTTTCCGCTTCCACTATTTGCCGATCCTGCCCTTTGTCGCGCGGTTGAACGCGCTGGCGACGCCGGACGAACCGGTGTTTCCGCTGCTCGATTTCTTCAACCGTTCAGCACCGCACATCGCGGCGATGAGCCTCAAGCGCTACGACAGCACCGCCTATCGCTCAGCGCGGGCGACGATCCCCGGAACCTTGCCCGATCCGTCGCTTGAAGTGATCGCCGGCCGCATGGTCGGTTTTCTCGAACGACAGGGCTGGCTGTCCGATACCCCCTCCCGCCCGGCGGAACCGATGGCGGCGAGCCGATAGGCAATCAGCGCCAGCAAGGCGCCGGCAGCCGCATCGGCGAGGAAATGCTGCTTGGTGAGGCAGACCGCCACCATCTGCAGCGCCGCCATGGCCACCGCCAGCCACCGCCAGCGCGAGCCGGCATGGCGGAGCCACAAGGCGGTGAGCACCGCATAGCCGACATGCAGCGAGGGCATCAGATTGACCGGCGGGTCGAGCCGCTCGACAAGGCCGAGAACCCCGCCGCTCTCCGCGGCGCATTGCGCGCGGAGAGCGCTGCCGTCGGTCGGAAAGGCCAGGAAGAGAATACCGGCCATGGCGCTCAGCACCACGAAGGCTGCAAGGCCGCGGTCGACCAAATATCGCGGCAAGAGAAACGCCAGCGTGAACGGCCACAGCACCCCGACGGCATAGACCCACGCCATGGCGGGGATGCAGGGAAGCCGCCAGTCGATGGGCAACGCGGGATTGACGCGGGTCGCAACGGGGCCAAGCGCCTGCACCCCGTAATAACAGGCCACGAAACAGGTCGCGCCGATCGCGGCCCGCCCCGCCCTCATCGACAGATCATAGGGCGACAGCGTCGCGCTCCAGATCGGGCGCAGTGGCCATTATGACGGGCAAGGCGAAAAGCGCGACGACAAGCATGAATCCACTCCATCGACGACGAAGCGAGCTTAGCATGCGCCGCGCCGAAAATCGAACTGGAGTGTCCTATACATTGGGCAGGCCGCGTTTCGGCTGAGTTCAGACAGGCCCGTCCATTTGGCGGGCAATGCCGAAAACCACGCACATCCTGAACGCCGCGTCGAATCTGCTCGGGATCACCCTGCTGATCATCGCCGGGCTGCACATCACCGACCAGGCCCAGAAATCCTTCGCCGACGAGATCGCCTGGTTCAGCGCCGTTTGCTTCAGCATGAGCTGCGGCCTCTCCTACCTGTCAATCCGCGCGACGCCCGAGATCGACCGGTGGGAAGTCTGGGCCGATCGAATCTTCCTCCTCGGGATCGTCACCCTGCTCGGCGCGGTCCTGGTGCTGGCGCTTTAGCCGGGCATGAGCTCGAGCGCCCGGGCGAATACCGCGTCGAACATCTCGTCGGTCAGCCGGCCGGTATTCTGGTTGTAGCGCGAGCAATGATAGCTATCGATCAGGATTCGCCCGTCGGGAACGCGGTGCTGGGCAAGATGCGCGAAGCGGCATTTCGGCAGTTTGCCACCCAGGATCTTCACCGCAGACTGGTGCGCGATCTGGCCGAGCGCGACGAACACCCGTGCCCTGGGCAATGCGGCAACCTGGCCCTCGAGAAAATCGCGGCACGTACGGATCTCCTCCGGCACCGGCCTGTTCTGCGGCGGCAGGCATTTGACCGCGTTCAGGATCATCACGCCGTCCAACTTCAGTGAATCCTCCGGCGTCCCTTCATAATCGCCGCTGGCGAGCCCGTGCGCGGCGAGCGTCCTGAACAGCAGCGTGCCCGACCCGTCGCCGGTGAAGGGCCGGCCGGTGCGGTTGGCGCCCTGCCTGCCCGGCGCCAGCCCGACGATCACCAGCCAGGCGTCGGGATCGCCCCAGGCAGGCACCGGCGCGTTCCACCAGCCGGGCTGCTCAGTCCGAAGGGTTTCGCGAAAAGTGGCGAGACGTGGACAGCGCGGGCAATCGCGCGGCGGCTCGGTATCGGGGATCGGGCTTGGGGAGAAGATCATGCCGCGCTAGTGCACGTCCCGGTGCCAGTAACAAGATATGCCATCGCGATCGGATCGAACCGCCCCGGGCGCCACGGCCCCCCCGAGGCGATGGTGCGCGCGGCGATCGCGGCGCTTGGGCCGGTCGTCGCGGTATCGCGATTCTTCGCCACCGCCCCGGTCGGCCCGTCGTCGCGTCGCTTCGTCAATGCCACGCTGATCCTCGATTCGGCCGAATCACCCCGCGCCCTGCTCGACCGGCTCAAGCGCATCGAGCGGGATTTCGGGCGCCGGCCCGGGCGCCGCTGGGGTGCCCGGGTAATCGATCTCGACATCGTCCTCTGGTCGGGCGGCGTGTGGACCGATTCGGCGCTGACGGTACCGCACCGCGCCTTCCGCGCACGCCGCTTCGTGCTCGATCCGATGGCGACGCTGGTGCCTGCCTGGCGCGATCCGGTCACCGGTCTGACGGTTCGTCAGCTCCTGGCACGCGCACGCGCGGTTGACCGGCGCCCGCGTCGCTCGTAACGCGCGTCCCTGGTCGGGGCCCGTAGCTCAGTTGGTAGAGCAACGGACTTTTAATCTGTAGGTCTCGGGTTCGAATCCCGACGGGCCCACCACATCCTAACAAGCATCGGCGCTGAACGTGTCTGATCGCTCCTTCAGGCTCCGGATCAGCCCTGCCAGCGGCTCGGCCGGTTCCTCCGCGATCCAATAGGCGCGCACCGGGAACAACGCGCCCGGCGCGTCGACCGGCCGCACCACGATCCCGTCGCCGACATGGTCTTCATGGCTGCCGCTGATCAGCGCGACGCCGGCACCCTGCGCGACGCGGTCGAGGATTTTCGGGGGGCCGAGATCGATGATCGTCGCGTTGAGCGCCGACCCGGGCGGCAGGATGCGCCGCGCGAGAAAGCGGTGCATGTCGCCGCCGAACTGCTGCTGCGACGTCAGGAAGAGTTCGTCGCGAAGCTCGGACGGCTCGACCCCCGCCGACGCGGCCAGCCTGTGCCCCGCCGCCATCGCGACCAGCACGCGGTCCTGCCACAGCCCGATCGACTGAGTCCCTGGCTCGGGCCCGCCGGGCAGCACGGCCAGCGACAGGTCGCCGCCGCGTAGCGCGGGCAGGAGGGCGCCGCGCGGCATCTCGTGCACGCCGATATCGATGTCGGGACAGCGCCGCGAGAACAGGAGCAATTCGTCCGCCAGCCGGTCGCGGCAAATCGAGGCGAAGCAACCTACCGCAAGACTTTGCAACGATTCCGGGCCCTTGGGTGCAGTGGAGCCGGATGCGGCGGATACGCTTTCCATGCTATTAATCCTGCGCGATCCGGCGGCCGGGTGGCCACGGCTTGCGACGAAAGCGACGAAGCTGCGACGAACGCTACGCGGCCAGCGACCGGGCCGCGACCGCGCCCTTCTGCAAGCCACCGAAGTGGCGCTATCATGCGGCGCAGAGGGGCAGAGCAACCATGCAGGACCGACACGGCGTCGACGCCAATCCCGAATCCGATTCGGCGGGCAGCGCGGCGCCCGACGCGCTCGGCGGGCATCGTACCGTCGCCGAGCTGCGCGAGAGCGAAGAACAATTCCGCATGCTCGCGGAGAACCTGCCCGGCCTGTGCTGGGTCGGCGACGAGAATGGCGTGCTGCGCTGGGCGAATCGCCAATGGCACGAGATGTTCGGCGGCACGAGCGCCGAGCAGGGCGATCCGAGCGGGATCTGCCATCCCGACGACCTGCCGCTCGCGCTCGAGACCTGGAAACGATCCTGGGACGAGGGGGAGACCTCGACCCTGCTGCTGCGGATGCGCTGCCCCGACGGGAGCTATCGCCCCTATCTCAGCAAGGCAGTCCCGATCCGCGATGCCGATGGAACGGTCGTGCGCTGGTGCGGCGTGCAGATCGATTTCAGCGACAAACAGGCGCACGACCGGCGCCAGGCCGTGCTGCGCACCTTTCACGACCAGTCGCGCGACTTGGCCGACACCGATGCGATCCTGATCATGCTGTCGCGCGTCCTCGCCGAACATCTCGGCGTCGCGCGCATGCTCTATGGCGAGATCGGGGACATCGGAGCCGACCCACCCGACATCTTCCACGCCGCCGGTGGCGTGCGCCAGCACGACGCCGCCAGGCTTCTGGCGCTGGGCGAGGCCCTTGCCGGCCTCGCCGGACGGCATAACGTAAGCGAAAGCCGGGTGGTGGAGGACAATCACGGCCCCGGCCGAGATCCCGCCGATCCGGTACGGCGCGTCGCCGAACTGATCGGGGTGCGTTCGAGCATCAACGTCCCCATCGTCAAGGAAGGCAGGCCGGTCGCCATGCTGGCAGTACTCGACACCCTGCCGCGCATCTGGACTCGCGACGAGATCGAGCTGTGCGAGGAACTGGCCGAGCGAGTCTGGGCAACGCTTGCCCGCGCCCGCGCCGAGACGGCCCTGCAGGAACGCGAGCGCAACCAGGCCTTCCTGCTCGCCTGGAGCGACAAGGTGCGCGGCGAGGCCTCGCCCGACGCGATCATGGCGACCACGCTCGAATGGCTGGGCAGGCATCTCGGCGCCACCCGCACCACTTATGCCGAAGGCGATGCGGCAGGCCGGATGGTCACCGTGACAGGCGAATGGCGCGACGGCGTCGCCAGCCTCCACGGCAACAGCTTCCTGCTGGAAAGCATCGGCGCGGCGGCCGATCGCGAATGGAACGCCGGCGAGATCATCCGGTACGAGGACGTCGAGGCCGATCCCCGGCTCGAACCCCGGGCGGTTGCGCGCTACCTGGATGCCGACATCCGGGCCTTTGTCACCGCGCCGATGGTTCAGGGCGATCGGCTCCACTCAGCCCTGTCAGTCCACCACCATGAGGCGCGCCGCTGGCATGTCGGCGAGATCCAGCTCATGCGCGACATCGCCGAGCGTACCTGGGTCGCGCTTGAGCGCGCTCATGCACAGGCGGCGCTGCAGGAACGCGAACGCAACCAGGCCTTCCTGCTCGCCTGGAACGACCGTATTCGCCAGCAGGCGACCGCGCGCGACATCCTGGCGCAGACGCTGGCCGCGCTCGGCGAGCATCTCGGCGCGATGCGCACCAACTTCGCCGAGAGCGAGGATAACGGGATCACGCTCTGCATCCTGCAGGAATGGACGACTGGCCGGCCAAGCATCGTCAACCAGCGCTACGCCTCGGCGGCGCTCGGCACGAGGCTGGCCGCCGCCCACATGGACGGGCAGCCGGTGCGCGTCGACGATGTCGCCACCGATCCCCGTTTCGACGAGCGCAATCGCCCCTTGTTCGAATCCCTCGGCATCGGCGCGGTGCTAACCCTGCCGATGATGCGCGGCGGGAAGATCGTCGCCGTGCTCTCGGTCCAGCACGGCAGCCCGCGGCGGTGGACCGACAGCGAGGTCGATCTGGTCCGCGATCTCGCCGACCGAACGCTCGCGGTGCTCGAACGCGCCCATTCGGAGGAGCGGCTTGCCGAAAGCGAGGCGCAACTCTCCGCCTTCCTGGAGAATGCACCGGTCGCGATGCATCTGAAGAACGGGGACGGACGCTATGTCCGGGTCAATCCCGAATTCGCCAAGACGCTGGGTCGCATGCCGGAGGATCTGCACGGCGCGCATTCCGACGAGATCTTCCCGCCGGCGATCGCCGCCGAGCTCGCCCGGCTTGAAGAGCTCGGACGGGACGGACAGGTCGCCAGCGCCGAGATCGCCCTTGAGGGCATGGGGGAGAATGGAGACCGGGCCGCCAATGGCGACCGCCACGTGCTCTCCATGGTCTTCCCGATCACCGGCGCTGGCGTCGCCCGGACCGGCGGCTTCACCCTCGACCTGACCGAGCGCAAGCGCGCCGAGGCAGCGCTCGCCCGATCGCGCGAGGCGCTCTACCAGACCGAGAAGCTGTCGGCGCTCGGCTCGCTGCTCGCCGGGGTCAGCCACGAGCTCAACAACCCGTTGTCGATCGTCGTCGCCCAGGCAGTGATGATGGAACGCCAGTCGCGCGGCAGCGAGCTGGCCGAGCGCGCGCAGAAGATCCGCCGCGCCGCCGATCGCTGCGCGCGGATCGTCCAGACCTTCCTCGCCATGGCACGACAGAAGCGGCCGGAGCGCGAGCCGGTCGATCTCAACGCGGTGGCCAACGCCGCCTACGACCTGGCCGAATATGGCCTGAGGAACGACGGCATCGCCGCGACCCGCGATCTTGCCCCGGCGCTGCCCGGCATCTCGGCCGATTCGGACCAGCTCCACCAGATCATCATCAACCTGATCGTCAACGCCCAGCAGGCATTGGTCGAGGCGCGCGTGCCCGACCGCGCGTTGACGGTCCGCACCGCGATCGGCGACGATCCGGGCACCGTCATCCTCGAGGTCGCCGACAACGGCCCCGGCATTCCCGAAGAGGCGCGGCGCCGGATCTTCGAACCCTTCTTCACCACCAAGCCACAGGGCCAGGGCACCGGCGTCGGCCTGTCCTTCTCCCAAGGCCTGGCCGAGGCCCATGGCGGCCGGCTTGACCTGGTGCCGGCCGCGCGCGGTGCCTGTTTCCGCCTGACGCTCCCGATCGACGCCGGCCCCGTGCTGCCGCCCGCCGCGGCCGAGCCCTTGCCGCAGGTCGAGGCGCCGGTGCGCAAGGCGCTGGTCGTCGACGACGAGCAGGAAATCGCCGAATCGCTCGCCGACTTCCTCTCCATCGAGGGGTTCGTCTGCGATATCGCGGTCGGCGGCGGCGCCGCGCAGGAGAAACTGGCACAGGGCCAGTACGACCTCGTCGTCAGCGACCTGCGCATGCCCGGGATCGACGGCCCGCATCTCCATGCCTGGATCGCGGCGGAGAGGCCCGACCTGCTCGACCGGGTCGCCTTCGCCACCGGCGACACGCTGGGCGTCTCGGCGGCGCGCTTCCTCGAGGAGGTGAAGCGCCCGGTCCTCGAAAAGCCCTTCACGCCCGACGCGGTACACCGATTCCTCAAGCAGATGGATCTCGCATGACCTCCTCCGCCAATCCACGCCCCATCAATCCGCATCCCGCCAGTCCGCACGCCGCCAATCCGCACAGTGTCCCCCACATTGTCGTGGTCGATGACGAGGAAGACCTGCGCGAGCCGGTCGCCGCCTATCTGCGCGAGCAGGGCATGGATGTCGACGAAGCCGGCGGTGGCGCCGATCTCGACATCATCCTCGGGCGCGGCATGCCGACGCTCGTCGTGCTCGACGTGACCATGCCCGAGGAGGACGGCTTCAGCATTGCCCGCCGGCTGCGCGCGCTGAACCCGACCATCGGCATCGTCATGCTCACCGCGCGCCGCGACGTGATCGACCGGGTCGTCGGGCTCGAACTGGGCGCCGACGACTATATCATGAAGCCGTTCGAGCCGCGCGAACTGCTCGCCCGCATCCGCTCGGTGCTGCGCCGCCTGGGCGCCACGGCGCCGTCAGGAACCGCCGACGAGACGACGGGCGACGCTGAAACCGCCCCGCCCCTGCGCAGCACCTATCAGGAAGAATTCTGGATCCCCACCTCGCGCGGCGAGATCCGCGTGCCGGTCGATACGATCGAATGGATCGAGGCGGCCAAGGATTACGCGCTGCTCCACACGCCGGAACGAAGCCATATGATCCGGATCACCATGGCAGCGCTCGAACAGGGGCTCGATCCAGCGCACATGATCAGGGTGCATCGCTCCGCCTTTGTCAGGCCCGAATCGGTCCTGCGAATCAGCGCGATCGGGCGGCACATGGTGCTTGAGCTGAAGTCAGGCGCGGTCGTCCGCGTCGGCCCGCGCCACTGGGGCGAGGTGCGGCACCGCCTCAAGGCTTAGACCGGAGGTTTCGCCGCACCGCAGCAGATTCGTCGCGCTCCTGTCGCAGCGCGACGGACAGCGCGGGACGAATGAGTCACAAGACTCCGTGTACCGTCACTCCAAAAGCCCCCCCGGCGACGGCGGTACGCCCGGCCCGTCTTTGCCCCTCACTGACGGGCCGGTATCGACCATCCGGACCTCGTGTCCGGATGGCCGATGTGCACCGATCCCGTCCCCTTGGGTGCCAGAGGAGAAACCCGTGAAGCGGATCGTCCCGCTGGTTCTGGCCAGCTTTCCCCTCGTCATCATGATCGGACTGTGGAGCGGCGGCATCTGACGGCGCGCCGAGTCGTCCAGCGCGGCCAATGGCTGTTCTTGCGGCTTGCATCGCCGCGCCTCCCGGTCAATCATATAGGATGGGAGCGCACCACATGGTGCGGCAACGGCATAAGTCCGTGGCTCCCGACAGGAGGGGTCCGATGCTCGATCGCCGTATGTTTCTCGGTGCCGCAGGCGCTGCTGTTGGTACTGCATTGCTGCCGGTATCCGCCGGTGCCATGCCGCTCGGCCTGCCGCCTGGCCTCCAGCTCTGGACGGTCAAGGAAGACCTCGCGAAGGATTTCGCGGGCACGCTGAAATCGTTGAAAGCGATCGGCTATGACAGGGTCGAGGCAGCCGGCTGGACCGGCCTGTCGCCGGCCGATTTCCGGAAAGGCGTCACCGCCGCCGGGCTCGACTGTTTCTCCTGCCACTATTCGATGATGGAATTGATGGGCGAGGTCGATGCGCGGCTCGCCGCTGCGCGCGATGTGGGCGTGCGCTATTTCGTCGCCTCCTCCCCTGCCTGGCGAAAGCCGCTGGCCCCCGGCCGCCCCTGGGTCCAGGCAGTCGCCGAGGCGATGACGCTCGACGACTGGCGCCGCAACGCCGCACGGATGAACGAGGTCGGCGCCCGGGCAAAGGCGCTCGGCATGCGCTTCGCCTATCACAACCACCCGGCCGAATTCCTTGCCTATGACGGCAAGGTCGCGTTCCATGAGCTCCTCGAGCATACCGATCCGGCGCTTGTCGCGTTCGAGCTCGATCTCGGCTGGGTCGCGGCGGCCGGATATGATCCCGCGCATGTGCTGAAGGAGCATGGCGCGCGGATCGAGCTGCTCCACGTCAAGGATATCGCGACGAAGGAACGCAAGACCGGCACGATCGCCAGTGACCTGACCACCGTGCCGATCGGCAAGGGCAGCATCGACTGGCCGGCGGTATTCGCGGCGGCCCGCGCCGCGCCGATCAAAAGCTGGTTCGTCGAGCAGGAAGCCCCCTGGGTTCAGCCGCAACTCACCGCTCTCACTGAAAGCCTCGCCTATCTGCGGACGCTTCCCGCGTGACGGCCGATCCAGTCAGATACGCCATGATCGGCGGCGGCGAGGGCGCGTTCATCGGCCCGGTTCACCGCACCGCGGCGGCCATCGCTGGCAATTGCCGGCTGGTCGCGGGCGCGCTGAGCAGCGATCCCGAGCGGGCGAAACGCTCCGGCATCGCGACGGGTATCGCCCCCGACCGGAGCTACACGAGCTACCGGGCGCTGATCGACGGCGAGAAGGCGCTGCCGGAAGACGAGCGGGCCGAATTCGTCGCGATCGTCACGCCCAATCATGTCCACGCGCCCGTCGCCATCGCCGCGCTCGAGGCCGGTTTGCACGTCCTCACCGACAAGCCCCTGACCGACACGCTCGACGCGGCGCTCGCGTTCGAGGCGGCCGCCATCCGCACCGGCGGGCTGGTGGGCGTCACCCATACCTATCTCGGCTATCCGATGGTGCGGCAGGCGCGCGCGCTGATCGCGGCGGGCGATCTCGGCGCGGTGCGGCGCGTATCGGTGCGCTACACCCAGGGCTGGCTTGCCCAGGCCGACGACGCGGTCGGCAAGCAGGCCGAATGGCGGATCGACCCCGCGCGCTCCGGCCTGGCCGGGGCGTTCGGCGATATCGGGACCCACGCCTTCAACCTGGTCGAGTATATCACCGGCGATCGCATGACCCGCCTCTCGGCCGAGTTGCGCGCGGCGGTGCCGGGCCGGGCGCTCGACGATGATGGCGCCGCGATGTTCCACCTCGGCGGTGGCGGTCGCGGCACGCTGGTCGCCAGCCAGATCTGCACCGGCGACGCCAATGGCCTGGAGATATCAGTCTGGTGCGAGCATGCCGGGCTTCACTGGCATCAGGAACATCCCAACCATCTCCGCGTCGCGCGGCGCGGCGGGCCCGAGGAGATCTGGACCCCCGGCGTCGACCGCTCCTACCTCGGCGAGGCCGCGATGCGCGTCACCCGCGTGCCGTCGGGCCATCCCGAGGGTTATCTCGAGGCGTTCGCCAACATCTATCGCGATTTCGCCGACGCGGTGCGGGGCAAGACGCCCGACCTGCCCTGCTATGCCAGCCTTGCCGACGGCGTCGCCGGCATGCGCTTCATCCAAGCGGCACATGACAGCAGCGCCGGCGACGGCGCGTGGACCAATCTGGGAGAACATGCATGAAGGGTCCCGCCATCTTCCTCGCTCAGTTCGCCGGCGACGCGGCGCCGTTCGATACGCTCGGCGGAATCGCGCAATGGGCCGCCGGTCTCGGCTATGTCGGGGTGCAGATCCCGACCTGGGATTCGCGCCTTTTCGACCTGAAGCAGGCAGCGGAAAGCCAGGACTATTGCGACGAGGTCGCCGGCATCTGCGCCGAGGCCGGGGTCGCGATCACCGAGCTGTCGACTCATCTCCAGGGCCAGCTCGTCGCGACTCACCCCGCTTATGACGAGCTCTTCGACGCCTTCGCCCCTGCCGAGGTGCACGGGAAACCCACCGAACGCACCGAATGGGCCAGGGACCAGGTCCGCATGGCAGCCCGCGCCAGCCGGCGGCTCGGGCTGACCGCCCACGCCACCTTCTCCGGCGCGCTGCTCTGGCACACCATGTATCCCTGGCCGCAACGCCCCGCCGGGCTGGTCGAAGAAGGTTTCAGGGAGCTGGCACGGCGCTGGACGCCATTGCTAGACGTCTTCGAGGAAAACGGCGTCGATGCCTGTTTCGAGATTCACCCGGGCGAGGATCTGCACGACGGGATCAGCTGGGAACGCTTCCTCGCCGCGGTGAATCATCACCCGCGTGCCAACATCCTCTATGATCCAAGCCATTTCGTGCTGCAGCAGCTCGATTATGTCGAGTTCATCCACCTCTATCACGACCGGATCCGCATGTTCCATGTGAAGGATGCCGAGTTCAGGCCCAATGGCCGCGCCGGCGTCTATGGCGGCTATGCCGACTGGGCCGACCGCCCGGGCCGCTTCCGCTCCTTGGGCGACGGCCAGGTCGATTTCGGCGCGATCTTTTCCGCCTTCACCAGGCACGACTATGCCGGCTGGGCGGTGCTCGAATGGGAATGCTGCTTCAAGCACCCCGAACAGGGTGCGGCCGAAGGCGCGCCGTTCATCGAGGCCCATATGATCCGCAAGGCCGACCGCGCCTTCGACGACTTCGCCGGGACGGCACCGGATGCGGCGCGCAACCGTCGCATTCTGGGGCTGGACTGATTCCGCTTCCTGAAAGGAAGGAGTGCGTGGCGCCGGACGCGATCTGAGATCCTCTTCCGTCCTGCCGGACTCGTTCCGGTATCCACTGCTCCGCGCACCTCGCGCTCGCTGGATGCGCGGCGCGATGGGGCCCGGACAAGTCCGGGATGATGGCAGCGGCTGGGGCAAACGCCCCGGCTCGTCAGTGCAGCTTCAGCCTCGGCCGGATGATGGTGTTGACCCGGCCGATCACGATCAGCCCGATCCCGCGCAACCAGCCGTGGATCGCGATCAGGTGCATGCGGTAGAGCGAGACATAGACGAATCGGGCCAGCCGCCCCTCGATCGCCATGCGCCCGCCGACGAGATTGCCCATCAGGCTGCCCACCGTCGAGAAGCGGCTGATCGACACGAGCGAGCCATGGTCGTGATAGGCGAAGGGCACCATGCCCCGCCCGTCCATCAGCCGGACGAGGTTGCCGAACACGCTCGACGCCATCTGGTGCGCCGCCTGAGCGCGGGGCGGGACCGGGCGACCGGTCGCCGGATCGAGACAGGAGCAGCAATCGCCCATTGCAAAGATGCGGTCGTCAAGCGTGGTCTGGAGGGTCGGCCGCACGAGAAGCTGATTGGTGGCGTTGGTTTCAAGCCCGCCGATATGATCGAGCGTGGCGGCACCGCGAACGCCCGCCGCCCAGACGCGCAGCTCGCTCTCGATACGTTCGCCGGTGCCGGTGACGATCGCCCCGGCGGTAACCTCGGTCACCCGCGTGCCGGTCAGCACGCGCACGCCAAGCGCTTCGAGCTCATCCTGCGCCGCCGCGGCAAGCTTTTCGGGAAGTGCCGGCAGGATGCGCGGGCCGGCCTCGATCAAAGTCACCTGCAGCCGGCTCTCGTCGAAAGTCTCCAGCCCGTAATAGCGCAGCGCGGCCGCCGAGTTGAACAGTTCGGCGGTCAGCTCGACGCCGGTGGCGCCGCCGCCGACGACAGCGACGCGGACATGCTCGTCCGAGGCCGGATCGAGACTCATCGCGCGGGAAACGCGCAGGCAATGGTTGAGCAGGCGGTTGCGGAACCTGTCCGCCTGGGTGCGGTCGTCGAGCACCATGCAATGCGCGCGGGCGCCGGGCGTGCCGAAATCATTGGTCTCGGCGCCGACCGCAATCACCAGATAGTCGTAGCGGATGGCGTGGCGCGCGATCAGCTCGCTGCCGTCCTCGTCGAGCAGGGGCGCGACGACGATCTCCCCCTGTTCGCGATCGATGCTTTCAAGCGTGCCAAGGAAGAAGCGATAGCCCCAGCGGTGGCAATGGCTGCGATAGCCGACCTCATCGAGATTGGCGTCGAGCGATCCGGCCGCGACCTCGTGCAGCAGCGGCTTCCAGATATGGGTGCGGTTGCGTTCGACGAGGATGATGTCGTGGCGCCTGCGTCCATATTTCGCGCCGAGCCGCCGCGCGAGCTCGAGCCCGCCCGCGCCGCCCCCGACGATCACGATCTGGATCTTGCGCTCGGCCACGTTGCCCCCCCGGATATCCCGCTGCGGCGCACGATAGCAGCGGCCGGAAACTTGGCGAGCGGAATTGGCCGCGATGCACCCGGGCGCTTGAACTCCATCGCAAAGTCGATACCCGTGCGCCATCCCATCCCCTTCAAGGCGAACCCCGGATGACATCAGCCGACGACGCAGGAATCGACCCTCGTCTTCTCCTGGGCGATTTTTCCAGCAGCCTGTGGATTCCCCGCTACCGCGCCGGCACCTGGGGCCCCTGGACACTGAGCGTCATCCTGATGACGGGCGCGCGAGGCTATTGGGGCAAGACCTATGGCATGGCCGGCACCACGATCCTGACGGGACCGTCGGAGGGCAGCGATGCGAGCTGGATGTCGATCGTCCCCGCCGAGATCGAGAGCCAGGAGATCGGGATCGCGGCCGCCTATGGCCATACGGCGGTGCTGGGCATGGGCATGGGCTGGTGCGCCGCGAATGTGGCGCTCAACCCGGCGGTCGAGCGCGTCACCGTGGTCGAGCGCGATCCGCACATCATCGAGCTGATCGACACGCTCGGCATCCTCGACCAGCTACCGCCCGAGGCCAGGGCCAAGATCACCGTGGTGGAGGACGACGCGCTGGCATGGCGCCCCGACAGGCGGGTCGACAGCGTTCAGGCGGATATCTGGGCGAAGTTCGTCGAGCCGCAGAAATGGGACGATGTCCGCCGCATCCAGACCAATACCGGCGCGACGTCGCTCTATTTCTGGGGCCAGGAGATGGAGCTGTACCGGCTCGCCTGCCGCGAGCTCGGCCATGAACCGGAGCGGCTCGACCGCGCGACGATCATACGCCTGGCCGAGTCGACGGGCCTTCCGCTGGTGCATCCGGACTGGCCCGATTATGCCGACCGAATCGTCGCGGCAGCGCCGTGGTGGACACCGAAGGACGGAAAATGGTGGCGGGCTGAATAGAGCGCCCGGCGTCGGAACGCCGGTGGCCCCGGTCAGCCGTCGCTGACGCGCTCGATATCGGCACCGACCGCGCTGAGCTTTTCCTCCAGCCGCTCGTACCCCCGGTCGAGGTGATAGACTCGCTGGACCTGGGTCTCGCCCCCGGCGGCGAGCCCGGCGAGGATCAGGCTCATCGAGGCGCGCAGATCGGTCGCCATCACCGGCGCGCCGACGAGCTTGTCGACGCCGCGCACCACGGCGGTGCGCCCGCGCACCTGGATGTCCGCCCCCATGCGGGCCAGTTCAGGCACGTGCATGTAGCGATTCTCGAAAATCGTCTCGGTCAGCACGCTCGCACCATCCGCCAGCGCCAGCATCGCCATGAACTGCGCCTGCATGTCGGTCGCGAAGCCCGGAAAGGGCGCGGTCGACAGGGTCAGCGGACCGAGCCGGCCGGTCGCCTCGACGAACAGGCCGTCGCCGCGTTCCTCGACCGTGACGCCCGCCTCCATGAGCGCGGCGACGGTCGCGCGCATATCGTCGATCGCGACACCGGCCAGTTCGAGCGCGCCGCCGGTGATCGCCGCGGCGCAGGCATAGCTTCCTGCCTCGATCCGGTCGGGCATCACCCGATAGGTCGCGCCGTGAAGCCGGTCACGCCCTTCGATCTCAAGCGTTTCAGTGCCGATGCCATTGATCGACGCGCCCATCGCCACGAGCATGTTGCACAGATCGACGATCTCCGGTTCACGCGCGGCGTTCTCGATGATCGAGCCACCCTTTGCAGTTACCGCCGCCATCACCGCATTCTCGGTCGCGCCGACCGAGACGATCGGGAAGGTGACTCGTCCGCCCGGCAGCCGCCCGCCCGGCGCGGTCGCCTTCACATAACCAGCGGCGAGCTCGATCTCGGCGCCAAGCGCTTCCATCGCCTTCAGGTGAAGGTCGATCGGCCGGTTGCCGATGGCGCAGCCGCCCGGCAACGAGACGGTCGCCTCGCCGGCGCGCCCGATCAGCGGGCCGAGCACCAGGATCGAGGCGCGCATCTTGCGCACGATGTCATAGGGTGCCTCGGTCGCGGTCAGCTTGCCGGCGCGGATCGTCATCACCCGGCCGAAATCCTCAGGGCGCGCACCCTCGATCTGGGTCGAGCAGCCGAGCTGGTTGAGGAGATGTCCGAAACTGTCGACATCGGCCAGCCGGGGCAGGTTGCGGAGCGTCACCGGTTCTTCGGTGAGCAGGGCGCACGGCATGAGGGTGAGCGCTGCGTTCTTGGCGCCGGAGATGGGCAGGCGGCCCGAAAGACGGTTGCCGCCGCGGATGAGGATACGGTCCATTGGCGGCTTCTATCGCCTGCGCGTGGCCACGCAAGTAGCCCCTTCGCGTAAGCCGAAGATGTTGCGTGTCAGTGACAGCGCTTGATCGACTTTAATGCACTGATTCTCCTGCAATGCTCTGGCTCGTCGGGGTTGGGGGGAATGTTTGCGTGCCGGGTAGCTGCTTCGCCGAAAGATTGAGCGACATGGTCGCACTGACGCCTGGCGAGCACCACGCGCTGGGGCAGCTGGAGGAGCGCGAGCGCCAGCTCCGCCGTGGCGCCACCCTGCAACGGGAGAATGATCGCTGCAGCGAGTTGTTCGTCCTGCGCAAGGGCACGATGATGAGTTCGGTGCTGCTCGACGACGGCAGTCGCCAGATCCTCCGCTTCCTGTTTCCCGGTGACATGATGGGGGTCTCCTCGCTGGTCTATCGCGAGGCGCCCGAGACGATCACCGCGCTGACCGATGCCGTGGTCTGCCCGTTCGAGCGCACCGCGATGAGCAAGCTGATCACTGACCATCCGCGGCTCGCCGCGCTGATCATGGTCTATAACCAGATCGAGCGCGCGGCGCTGACCGACCGGCTGGCGGCGCTCGGCCGGACCTCGGCCAAGGCGCGGGTCGCGGGCATCCTGCTCGAGATGCGCAACCGCATGCGCATGCTCGACAAGGCGACCAACAGCAGTTTCACGCTTGGCCTGACCCAGGAGGAGATCGGCGACGCGACCGGCCTGACCGCCGTCCATGTCAACCGAATGCTTCGGCAACTCGAGGAAGAAGGCATCATCGCGCGCGAGGCGGGACGGGTGACCCTGACCGACGAGCGGGCGCTGCAGCGCGCGGCGAATTTCGTCGATCGCTATGCCGGGCTCGACCTGGGGTGGTTGCCCGAGGCGCGGTGAGCCTTTGCTCCTCCCTGTGCCGGGAGGATTAAACGATCACGCCTTTTCCAGCGTGCATTGCAGGGGGTGCTGGTTCTGCCGGGCGAACTCGATCACCTGGGCGACCTTGGTTTCCGCCACTTCGTAGCTGAACACCCCGCATACCCCCACGCCCTTCTGGTGGACGTGAAGCATCACGCGGGTCGCCGCCTCCATGTCCATGCGGAAGAAGCGCTGGAGCACCAGCACGACGAATTCCATCGGCGTGTAATCATCGTTGAGCAGCAGCACCCGGTACGGCGTCGGCTGCTTGGTCCGCGTGCGGGTGCGGGTCGCGATGCCGAGGCCGGTGCCTTCGTCATCGCCGCCTTCCCCGTCGCGGCGCTCGGCCATTGCCGTCGGTGTAAGCTGATTGATCATGTGAAGCGAAAATATGGCAAGCCGCGCCCCAAGGGCAAGAGGTAGCGCGCCATCAACCTTGAATGTGGCGCAGATAAACGAAAAGGGCGGCCCCGAAGGACCGCCCTTTCCTTTTCCCGACGATCGTGCGCGAGATTACGCGGCGATCTTCGCCTTCTCGGCGGCAAGCGCGACGCGGTTCGAGATCGGCTGGGCGACCTCGCCGGCCAGCTTCAGCACTGCTTCGGTGTTCTTCGAGGTCTGCGCGACGATCGAGTCGAACGACGAGCGGACATAATCGCTGTGCAGCTTGAAGAAATCGGTCGGCGACTTGACGGTCGACAGGCTCTTCAGCGCCGCGGTCGCGCCTTCGAACTGCTTGCGGCTATACTCGGCAGCGTCCTGGCCGAGCGTCTCGAAGCCCTTGGCTGCGATCTTGCCCGATTCGACGAGGGCTTCGATGTTGCCCTTCGAGAATTCATTGGCTTCCTCGAACAGCTTGGTGCCCTTCTCGACGGCGGCCTTGGCGCGCTCGTTTGCTTCGGCGAACAGGGTCTGGGCCTTTTCGGCGGCGTTCTTCAGATTGGCTTCCATGGTGTTCACTTCCTTCTGGATGATGGCGACCGGCGCTTCGACGGCGGCGGGCGTGACGGTTTCGATGATCGCTTCGGGGGTCTTCACTGCGGCTTCGACTGCCTTTTCGATCACCGGCGCTGGCGCCGCTTCGGCCTTTGCGACCACCGGCTCGGCCGGCGCCTTGACGGCGACGGGAGCAGGTTCGGGCAGTTCGATCTTTGCGGCCACCGGCGGGACTGGCTTCGTCACGACAGGAGCCGGGGTGACCGGCGCCTTGGCGGCGACCGGCTTGGTGGCTGTCTTTGCCACAGGCTTTGCGGCAACCTCCGGCTTGGCTGGTGCCTTGGGAGCCGGCTTCGGCGTCGCGGTTGCCGGGGCCTTGGCCGACGTTTCGGGCTTGCGTCCGTTGCTGGCCATGAAGGGCCTCCTCATGCTACTTGCTGCACTGCAATATAGTTGCATGCTGCGCGGAGCGCAAGCTTTTTTGTTGCACCGCAACATAAGCGTCATGCTGCGGACATAACGCCGCAATTGCTGCCCCTTAGCGTGCCCGGACGTAGCTCCCCGGCGCGTCCTCGACCGCCTTCAGCGCGCCCTTGCCGGGCTGGCGCGCGCCTTTGGCCGGCGCGCTGGAATCATCCTGTCCGCGCAGCCAGCCGACCCAGTCGGGCCACCAGCTTCCCTTTGTCTCGGTCGCGCCGGCAACGAAATCGGCAAGCGTCTCGACCTGCCCGGGATTGAGCCAATATTGATATTTGCCCAGTGCCGGGGGATTCACCACGCCGGCGATATGGCCCGAACCCGCCAGCACGAACTTCACCGGCCCCGAGAAGATATGGGTGATGTTCCAGACGCTTTCGGCGGGCGCGATGTGATCCTCGCGCCCGGCCTGGATATAGGACGGGGTCTTCACCCTGGTCAGGTCGACCGGCGTGCCGCCGACCGAGAGCATGCCCGGCTTCACCAGCAGATTGTCGCGGTAGAGATCGGTCAGGTAGCTCAGATGCCATTTGGCCGGCAGATTGGTCGTATCGCCGTTCCAGTGGAGCAGGTCGAACGGCGCATAATCCTGGCCGAGCAGATAATTATTGGTGACGTAGTTCCAGATCAGGTCCCGGCCGCGCAGCAGGTTAAAGGTCAGCGCGAGATAGCGGCCATCGAGAAACCCTTCCGGGGAGAGGGTAGCGATCGTCTTCAGCTGCTCGTCATCGACGAAATTGAGCAATTCGCCGGCGCGGGAGAAATCGACCTGGGCGGTGAAGAAGGTCGCGCTCTTCACCTTGTCCGCCATGTCCCGCGCCGCCAGCACCGCCAGCGTCGCGGCAAGCGTGGTGCCGGCCACGCAATAGCCGATGGTATGGACGGCATCGACCTTCAGCCCCGCGCGCACCGTATCGATCGCGTCGATCTGCGCCTCGACATAATCGTCCCACACCACCTCTTTCATGCCGGCGTCGGCCGATTTCCACGAAACCATGAACACGGTGATGCCCTGGTCGACCGCCCAGCGGATGAAGCTCTTCTCCGGCGTCAGGTCGAGGATGTAGAAACGGTTGATCCAGGGCGGGAAGATGACCAGCGGCACGGCGAGGACATTCTCCGTCGTCGGCGAATATTGGATCAGCTCGTAGAGCGGAGTGCGCTTCACCACCTTGCCCGGGGTGGTCGCGAGGTTGCGACCAAGCTCGAACGCGCCGGGATCGGTATGGGTGAGCTGGCCCTTGGCGATATCGGCCAGCATGTTCTGCAGGCCCTTGAGCAGGTTCTCGCCGCCCGTCTCGATCGTCTTTTCGAGCACCACCGGATTGGTCGCGGCGAAGTTGCTCGGGCTCATCGCCTCGAGGAAACCGCGAGCGGCGAAGCGGAGCTGCTCCTTCTGCCGCTCGTCCACGCCCTCGAGCGCGTCGATATTCGCGAGCAGATGGTCGGAGATCAGGAAATAGCTCTGGCGAATCCAGTCGAACAGCGGGTTGTCGCGCCATTGCGGCGCCGCGAAACGCTTGTCGCGGGCATGCCTGCCGTCGTCGGCCGGCATGGCCTTCGGATCGAGGAAGCGCTGCCAGAGACCAATGCTGTCGGTCCAGAACGCCTCGGCGCGCTGGATCGTCGCCGGATCGTTGAGGCCGGGAATGACCGGCAGACCAAGATCGCTCCGTTCCGCCGCAGCGGTGGAGAGGCCGCTCTCCAGCATCATCTGCTGCGCGCGGCCCATCACCCAGGTCCAGTGCTGCAGTTCCTCGAGGCTGGGCAGTGCGGGAGCGTCGGACTCGGCCATGGGGATCCTTGGGTGGCGAATTTCGACCACCCTAACGCATCAACGCATGTCCGTCATTCACGTGCGTGCCGGAATCACGTAAGGACAGGCTTCCTCTAACCGGAAGTAGCCATGTCCGACGATTTCTACCGCATCAAGCGCCTGCCCCCCTATGTCATCGCCGAAGTGAACGCGATGCGAGCGGAAGCGCGCGCGGGCGGCGAGGACATCATCGATCTCGGCATGGGCAATCCGGACCTGCCGCCGCCGCCGCACGTCATCGAGAAGCTGTGCGAGGTCGCGCGCAAGCCCGACGCGCATGGCTATTCGGCATCGAAAGGCATCCCGGGGCTGCGCAAGGCCCAGGCCAATTATTACCAGCGCCGTTTCGGGGTCGAGCTGAACCCCGATAGCGAGGTGGTCGTGACGCTCGGGTCGAAGGAAGGCCTCGCCAACCTCGCCCAGGCGATCACCGCGCCGGGCGACGTCGTGCTCGCGCCGAATCCGAGCTACCCGATCCACACCTTCGGCTTCATCATCGCCGGCGCGACGATCCGTAGCGTGCCGACCACCCCTGACGAACAGTATTTCGAAGCGCTCGAGCGGGCGATGGCCTTTACCGTGCCGCGCCCGAGCGTGCTGGTGATGGGCTATCCTTCCAACCCGACCGCCGAGGTGGTCGATCTCGCTTTCTACGAGCGGGTCGTGGCGTTCGCGAAGGAGCACAAGCTGTGGGTGCTGTCCGACCTCGCTTATTCAGAGCTTTATTACGACGGCTGCCCGACGCCCTCCATCCTGCAGGTGCCGGGCGCCAAGGACGTCGCGGTCGAGTTCACCTCGCTCAGCAAGACCTATTCGATGGCCGGCTGGCGGATCGGCTTCGCGGTCGGCAACCCGCAGCTCATCTCGGCGCTGACGCGGGTGAAATCTTATCTCGATTACGGCGCCTTCACCCCGATCCAGGCAGCCGCGGTCGCCGCGATCAACGGGCCGCAGGACATTGTCGAACAGAACCGCCAGCTCTATCAGCGCCGCCGCGACGTGCTGATCGAAAGCTTCGGCCGCGCCGGCTGGGATATCCCGCCGCCGCGGGCGTCGATGTTCGCCTGGGCACCACTGCCGCCGGCGCTGGCGCATCTCGGCAGCCTGGAATTCTCCAAGCAACTGCTCACCCATGCCAAGGTCGCTGTCGCGCCCGGCGTCGGCTATGGCGAGAATGGCGAAGGCTTTGTGCGCATCGCGATGGTCGAGAACGAGCAGCGGCTCCGCCAGGCGGCGCGGAACGTTAAGCGCTATCTCCAGAGCATGGGCGTCAATACCCCGGCGCGCACCGGCTGACGCCCGTCGCCGCTCGGCCGGGGGCAGCTCTGCCCTAACCTGCGCTTAAGGCTTTGGCCCTATGGCGGCGGGATGGGTCGCGCTTCCCCCGCCGCGCCTTCTCCGGTCGCGATCATCGTCGTCGGACTGAGCTATTTCGCGCTCGCTTCGGGCGCGATCCTGCTCACGCGCCTGAGCGACGGCATCGCCCTCTTGTGGCTTGCGAATGCGCCGCTGATCGCTGCGCTGTGCATCACGCCGGTGCGGCGATGGGCCCCGATCCTGGCCGCGGCAGTCCTTGGGACCTGGACCGCTTCGCTGCTGTTCTCGCCGATTCCCGCCGCTGCGCCGCCCTTCGCGCTCGTCAATGTCGGCGAGGGGGCGCTGGCGACGTTGCTGCTCAGGCGCTGGGGCGTCGACCGGACCCAGCTCGAGCATTCCCGCTCGATCGCGCTGTTCGTGCTGGCGGCGGGGATTCTCGCGCCGACCGCGAGCGGCCTGCCCGGCGCATGGATGGCGAGCCAGTTGCTGCCGATCGGCTTCCTGCCGGCGCTGTTCGACTGGATCGTCGGCCACGGCGTCGGCACGCTGATCGCGGCGCCGCTTGCGATGCAGGTCACCCGCCGCGATATCGACTGGCCGCTTTTCCACGCGCGGCGCGGCACGCCCAAGGCGGTCGGCGCAATCGCGCTGCTTTCAGCCGTCACGTTCCTCGTCTTTTACCAGAGCATGCTGCCGATGCTGTTCCTGCCGATCGTGCCGCTGCTGATCGGCACCTTCGCGTTCCAGCGGTTCGGCGCGGCGGTCGGCATCCTGATCGTCGCGCTCATCGGCGGCGTGCTGACCACCAACGGCCACGGGCCGATGGCACTGATGCATGTCGACCAGGCCGGCCGGCTGCAATTCTTCCAGTTCTACCTGGTCGTGCTGTTCGTGACGGCGCTGCCCGTCGCCGCCGCGCTGGTGCAGCGCGACCGGCTGATGGCGGCGCTGCGCGAGAACGAAACCCGCTATCGGCTGATGGCGGAGAACGCGACCGACATCATGATGACCCTCGAGCCCGACGGCACGATCCGCTTCATCTCGCCGGCCGTCCGCGAGCTCGGCTATTTCGAGCCCGAGAACATCATCGGCCTGAATGCCGCGATCCTTGTCCATCCCGAGGACCGAGAGAGGGTCAGCGCCGTACATGTCGAGGCCCTGGGCGCGCCGGAACGGGTGTTCACGGTCGAATATCGCGCGACCAAGGCCACCGGTGACGTCGCCTGGTTCGAATCCAACATGCGCTCGGTCCGCGACCAATCCGGCCGGATCACCGCGGTGTTCAGCGTGATCCGCGATCTCGACGGCCGCAAGATGCGCGAGGACGAACTGCTCCGTGCCGCCAATACCGATCCGCTGACCGGCCTGCTCAACCGTGGCGCTTTCCGACGGCAGGTGAAGGAGGCGATGCCCCATCTGCGGCCGGACCGTCCGTCCACCCTCGCCCTGCTCGATCTCGATCATTTCAAGCGGGTCAATGACGAGCACGGCCACGCTGCCGGCGATGCGGCATTGCTGATGCTGGCCGATCTGCTGCGCGAGAATCTCCGCCCGGTCGATTCGGTCGGGCGGATCGGCGGCGAGGAGTTCGGCATCCTGCTAGCGGGGCTTGCGGTAGTTGACGCGGGCATCGTGTGCGAGCGCCTGCGCCGGACGCTTGCCGAACGGCCAGTGCCGGGCATCGAACCCGCCCTGCACATCACCGCCAGCATGGGACTTGAGGCTCTGGCCCCGGGGGACAGCATCGAGGATGCCTTCCGTGCCGCCGACAACGCGCTTTATGCGGCCAAGGCCGCCGGCCGCAACCGGATCGAGCTCGCCGCGGCCTGACCGTTATCGGCGCGCCGGATTGACGGCGCGCCCGACGCAGGCCATCGCCGCCGCATGATCCGTCCCGGCTTTGCCTTTTCCACCAGCCTCAAGGTCCGCTATGCCGAGATCGACGGGCAGAAGGTCGTCTTCAATTCGCGCTATCTCGAATATGCCGATGTCGCGGCGACCGAGTTCTGGGACTGGACCGGCATCGGCGCCGCGCTCGGTCCGGTCTGGACCGAAACCGAATTCCATGTCCGCCGCACCGAGATCGACTATCTGAAACCGTTCGTGTTCGGCGACACGCTCGACGCCTTCGTGCGGATTGGGCGAATCGGCAATTCGAGCATGACGCAGCGGTTCGAGCTATGCCATGCGCAGACCGGCGACCTCCACACCGTGATCGACATGGTGATCGTCAACGTCCACCTGCCGACGGGAAAACCGGTCCCGATCGATCCGGCAATCCGTGCCTATCTGGAAACGCTGCCCGGCTGACCTACTCGGCCGCCCGCATCTCGGGTTCATGGACGACATCCTCGGCCAACGCCCAGAGCAGGTCGTGTTTCGTCAGCACCCGTCCGTCCCAGGCGCGCACCTCGATCGGGCCGATCGGCCGCATGTCGCGCGCGTCGACCAGCACCGGCGTCGCCGGCATGCCGGTCTCCCACCGTTCGCCCCACTGGCGCAGCGCGATCATCGTCGGCAGCAGGGCCGCCCCCTTCTCGGTCAGGCGGTATTCGATCTTGCGGCGATCCTCCGGCATTGCCTCGCGAGTCAGGATGCCGTGCTCGACCAGCCGGGCGAGCCGGTTGGCCAGGATGTTGCGCGCGATGCCGAGTTCCGACTGGAACTCCTCGAAATGGTGGAGGCCGTTGAACGCGGCCCGCAGGATCATGAAGCTCCAGCGTTCGCCCATCGCCTCGAGCGCGGCAGGCAAACTGCATTCGCTCAGCTTCTCACGGATATGTCCGCCCATCTCAGTCCTCTCGACCATGGGAGCGTATCGCAATTCGCCCGTCATGGAAATGCCATATAAGTTTTCAGTTGCAACCTAAGACTTAATACACTAGGTAGTGTTTCGCAACTGGTTTCAAGGAGGACAAACAATGACCCACATTCTTTCGATCGCCGCCGCGCTCGCCGCTTCCGTCATGATGCTCGCGCCCTTCGCAAGCAGCGCGCAGGGCCCCGATGGCTACTACACTGCAACTCCCGTCGCGCAACCGACGAAGACGAGCTTCATCACCAGCAATCTCATGTGGAAGTGGCGTGACACCGCGTTCACCGCCAACAAGGCGCCAGCGCGCGACAACATCGTGTGCCAGATGATCGTGCAGCGCGCCGGCGCGCTGACCGCGTTCACCGCCGGCGGCCAGGCATTCGACGCCGACGCCCTCGCCAAGTGCAACGCCCGCGCGAAGTGATCTCCCCTTGCCGGCCGCGGTTTCACGACCGCGGCCAGCTTTTTGTTGCAAAGCAATACATCGCGGCCCCATCTTAAGGCGTGCTGCGCCAATATGAACTTGTAGACCGGGTCCTCGACTATGACCCGCAAGCCGACGAGGCGCTGCTCAACCGCGCCTATGTCTTCTCCGTCAACGCCCATGGCACCCAGAAGCGCGCCTCGGGCGACCCCTATTTCAGCCACCCGATCGAGGTGGCCGGCATCCTGACCGAGCTGCATCTCGACGACGAGACGATCGCCACCGCGATCCTGCACGACACGGTGGAGGACACCGTCGCCACGATCGAGGAGATCGAGAAGCTGTTCGGCCCCGCCGTCGCGCGGCTGGTCGACGGCGTCACCAAGCTTTCCAAGATCGAAGCCCAGACCGAGAATGAGCGCGCGGCGGAGAATCTCCGCAAATTCCTGCTCGCCATGTCGGACGATATCCGCGTGCTGCTGGTCAAGCTGGCCGACCGCCTGCACAATATGCGGACGCTCCACTACATCCCCAATCCCGACAAGCGTCGCCGCATCGCGCGCGAGACGATGGACATCTATGCCCCGCTCGCCGAGCGGATCGGCATGTACGAGTTCATGAAGGAGATGCAGACGCTCGCCTTCAAGGAACTCGAGCCCGAGGCCTATGATTCGATCAACAAGCGCCTGCTCCAGCTTAAGGAGGGCGGCGGGGACCGGATCGCGAAGATCGGGTCCGGCCTGAAGCTGCTTCTCTCCCGCCACGGCATCGACGCCGATATTTCGGGCCGCGAGAAGCACCCCTATTCGATCTGGAAGAAGATGGCCGAACGGCACATCAGCTTCGAGCAGCTTTCGGACATCATGGCGTTCCGCGCGATCGTGCCGAGCGAGGAAGCCTGTTACCAGACGCTTGGCGTGATCCACCGCCGCTGGCCGATGGTGCCGGGACGGTTCAAGGATTATATCTCCACCCCCAAGCGCAACGGCTATCGCTCGCTCCACACCAGCGTGATCCATGCCGACAATACCCGGGTCGAAGTGCAGATCCGCACCGGGGAGATGCATGAGGAGGCCGAGCTGGGCCTCGCCGCGCACTGGGCCTACAAGCAGGATAAGGTCCGCCCCGAGACCCAGGTCAGCTGGATCCGCGACCTGGTCGAGATCCTCGACAATGCCGAGAGCCCGGAAGAGCTGCTCGAGCATACCCGCATGGCGATGTACCAGGACCGCATCTTCGCCTTCACCCCGAAGGGCGAGCTTCACCAGCTGCCCAAGGGCGCGACGCCGATCGACTTCGCCTATGCCGTGCATACCGATCTGGGCGACCAGGCGGTGGGCGCGAAGATCAACGGGCGCGTCGTGCCGCTGAAGACCAGCATCGAGAATGGCGACCAGGTGCAGATCCTGCGCTCCAAGGCGCAGGAGCCGCAGACCAACTGGCTGAGCTTCGCGATCACCGGCAAGGCGCGCGCCGCGATCCGGCGCCATCTGCGCCACAAGGAGCGCGAGGAGACCCAGTCGCTCGGGCGCAAGATCTATGACGAGATCGTCCAGCGCCTTCCCGCGCCGCTCGCCGCCGACGCGATCGACGCGGCGCTGAAACGGGTGAAGCTGGCCGACGAGGCGGCGCTGATGGAAGCGATCGCCCGGCGGCGCATCACCGATGCTGAGGTGATGGAGGCCCTGATGCCAGGCTCGGCCAGTGCCGCCAAGGCGCGCGAGATGCCGCTGCAGACAAGCGCGATCTCGATCAAGGGGCTGACCCCGGGTGTCGCGTTTGACCTCGCCGAATGCTGCCATCCCGTGCCGGGCGACCGGATCGTCGGCCTGAGGCGGCCGAACGAGGGGATCGAGGTCCACACGATCAACTGCCCACGGCTGGCCGAAAGCGACGATGCCGACTGGGTGGATCTCGCCTGGGGCGACAAGACGGAGGGAGCCACCGCGCGCATTTCCGTCGAGGTCAAGAACGAACCCGGCGCGCTTGGCGTGATCGCGACGATTATCGGCGCGCAAAAGGCCAATATCGTCAACATGCGGCTCGACAACCGCGACACCGGATTCCACACCAACACGATCGATGTCGAAGTGCACGACCTCCACCATCTGACCCGCCTGATCGCGGCCCTGCGCGCGGCCGATGCGGTCAGCATGGTGGAGCGGGTCTGACGCGCGGCGGCACTGATCCGCATCGTTACCGGGCACGATGGAGACCCGATCAGCGACCTGCCAGCCGGCAGCCGGCTGGATATGAACGATGTCGCTTGGGCCGCCTGACCAAACGACGTTCGAAACTCGTTACCTCAAATATAGGCGGGCGTCGTAGCGACTGCGCTTCCCTCACACACCCTGTAGGAAGGAAGAACGCTTGCGGTCTTCGCCAAGCTCAGGCCTTGCACGTGGCGCACGGCTCCGCGCAGCTTCGGCGCGATCTGCCACACCATCGGCTCAATCCTCTTAAAGTTCAGTGCGACTGAATACCCAAACTACATCAATCATGCCGGATATGTGCAGATATGATCGAAGCTGAATTCACGGATCGGACGGGCGTGGCGTGAATGCACTGCTTAGGTATAATTTTAGGCGCCAAGGGGTCGCGACGGTCTTTGCCTTGAAGCGCGGCCCACGATCCGCCGGATATTGAGCAATGCCGCGCCAGCCACATATGAATCTCCCACATAGGACGGTATCGTTGTCAGAGTTCCAGCGCGCGCCATTCTCTGCAGACTGGCAAGAGCAAACGTCGCCTCAATGCTGCTCTCCTCAATAAAATTATCAAATAAAACCTGAATGTTCCCCGGGCACCCCTCTAGATAGCTCAGGCCCTTAATGAACAGAGGCCTCGTGTCGCCAGACATCAAATTCACTGCCCCCTCAAGGGTAACTAAATTAGCGGCCCCAATGAATACCATCACTTTTTCTCGCACCAGGTCTTCCGAATCGTTCGCCAGCTCCAGTACCTGGCGCGTCTGATCAAAATTCATTTCGCAAGGACAACTAATAACGCCGTCCATAATATAAGATCTTACGTTCCTGCTAGGATCTCGTATTAATTTCAAAGCCGAGTCCATCAGAGAAATCGCGTCGCGTCCAAGGAAAGAAAACGCTCGCGCACCCTCAAGCCTCGTCGCCGATTCCGAACTGGCCATCGCGACGGCGATTGGACACCTCGAAGAACGCCTTTGAACGGTGATGACGGCGTCGGCATGGTCTGGATGGCGGGTTTGCCGGCATCGACAAGGGCGTATTGGCCGGTTCGCTGCCCCTGAGGGTGCCTGATCTGGCGCAAATCCGGTCAAGCAGGCGCAACTCGGGCTTCGAGCCAGGCGAGGCGGCTGAAGTTGTAGGCGAGGTTGACCATGCCGATCTTTACCTTGGCGCGGGCGATGCCGATGGTGCGCACGAACAGCTTCATGCGGTGCTTTTGCCCGGCAAAGACGTGCTCGACGGCCGAGCGGACTGGTGACCTTGCGGCGTTGGCGCGGGCATGATGCGCCGGCAGGTCCTTGTTCTTCGGCTTGCGGAAATGGACCTTCGAGACAAGCCCGCGCTTCGCCATCGCGGCTTCGTTGCGCTTCGAGCGATAGGCGGTGTCGGCCCATACCGGCGATGCGGTGTTCCTCGGATCGAGCAGCCCCTCGAACGGCCGGCTGTCGTGCGCGGCGGCACTGGTCACCTCCCATCGTCGGATCAGGCCATGGCGGCGGTCGATCCCGGCGTGGTTCTTGTAGCCGAAAACCGGCACCGCGATCTCGACACCTTTGGCCTTCATCTCGCTCGCCTCGCTGCGCTTGCGGCGGCCGCGCTTTATCGTCCAACGCGCGTCGGTGTCCTTCTGCCGGCGCTTGGCTGGCGACCAATGTCCCGGCGTGCCGCCGCCCTTGATCGTGACCTTCTCCTCGTCGCTCAGCTTCTGGCGTGGTGCCGCCACGACGGTCGCGTCGATGATCTGCCCTCCCATCGCCAGATAACCCGACCCGTGCAGCGCATCGTCGAAGCCCGCGAACAGCTTCTCGATCGCCTTCGCCTGGACGAGTTGCTCGCGGAACAACCAGATCGTCTTGGCATCGGGCACCCGGTCGCCAAGCCCAAGCCCCAGGAAGCGCATGAACGACAGCCGGTCGCGGATCTGGAACTCGCACGCATCGTCCGACAGGCTGTACAGCGCCTGCAGCACCAGCACCTTGAACATCAGTACCGCGTCATAGGGTGGCCTCCCGCCGCGACTGCGATCCGACCGCGCAAGCGCTGCATCCAGCACCGGCCGGAACAACGCGAAATCAACCACCGCGCTCAGCCGTTCCAGTGGATCCCCCGCCGCCGACAGTGCCGCAAGCCGATCATCAACATCGAAGAAACCGCGTTGTACCATCGCTGCCTCCCGTTCTCACGGGATGCAGTGAATCATCTCACGCCCTCAAACGCCATAGGTTTTTAGAGGCGTCCGATCACCTTCATGGCCTCAGCACCTCTACTAGGAAGACGACCCACGGCACGTTTACTCCTTGTAAGAAAAACCATCAGCCCATTCATCACACACGGCACTACGTTATAGCTTTCCCGCCTTTTCAAGTTCATCGAGCCGCATTGAGACATCCTGAAGTTCATTTTTCTCTTGCTCTATTCGATGCTTATGCACCACCCATTTTTTAGCATCTTCTTTTTCGTCATCATTCCCAGACGAATCTCCAAGATTATGGTTACCTTGCTCAAGCTTTCTTCTTTCTATACTTTCAAGGATTTGCTGTTCGCCTTTTAGAGTCCGTTTGAAAATGCGCGAAGAGCGCATTTCGGCGCACAGAAGGAGAATATCGTCAACATGCGGCTGGACAACCGCGACGCCGGATTCCACACCAACACGATCGACGTCGAGATGCACGACCTTCACCATCTGACGCGCTGATCGCGGCGCTGCTGGCAGCAGGTGCGGTCAGCATGGTGGAGCGGTCGACGCACGGCCCACCAGGCAGATGGCACAATAAAAAGCTTCTAGATCAACATCATACTGCAAAATCAGCGATCATAGGACGGTGGCGATAGCGCGACGGGGCCGGGGTTCAGCGCCACCCATGCCACGGCGAGCTCGCACAGGCGCCGCGCATCCCCGCTCCGCCGCTTTACCTCCGCAATGACCTGCGCCGCGCTGTCGAGTTCGGGCCGGGGGCAGCGCCTTGCCGGAACCGACATGCGCGAGCCATGCGTCAGCCATCGCCCGATACTGCGCATCCCAGTTCGCGCCGCCATTGCCGTCGAGTTCGTCAGCGATCCGACCGGATATCCGGATCACTTCGCCCTGGACGCTCGCCGCGGCGCCGCTTGACGGCACCAGCAACACCCAGAGCTGCTGGTGCCGGTCCTGCCAGCGATCCGCCGTGGCAACGATCGGCGACCTGCCGTCATGCAATGCCCGGCACCGCACCGGCGACACGTCGAACAGCGCATAGAGCCGATCGGGCGCGGTGCTGGCCGCATCGCGGCTGTCCTTATTGAAATTGGCGCGATGAAATTCGAAGTCGGTGCCGATCCGGGTCACGAAAGCCCGCATGCGCTGCGTCGTGCGGGCTCCGGCATCGAGCAGCACCGCCGCAAGTGGCGCTATCCGTTCGATCTGCGCATTGCTGCATCGCCGGAGCGCATATTTCGAGTGGCGTAAAGCCGTCCTCGTCGAGCGCATCGACGCCCGCGCCATGCTCCAGAAGCTGCCTGACATTCTCGAGGTGGCCGGCGTCCGCCGCGCCATGCAGCGGTGTGCCGCGTCCGCCTTCGCCCCGATTCACATCGGCGCCGAGATCGAGCAGGACACCGATACGACCTTGCCAGCTCCGCGCGCGGGAATGCAGCGGGGTTTCGCCATAGGTATCGCCGGCGGAAATATCCGCACCCTGCTCAACCAGCCAGAGCGCCAGATCGTCCGGGCACGAGGCAAAGGCGAGCGCGGTCTGTTTGAACACGCCGCCGCGCGCATCGAGCTCGCAGACATCGAACACCGCTTTCAGCCGGTCGAGATCGCCCTGGTCGAGCAGCGCCTCGAAATCCTGTGGCAGGAGTTTTTTTCTTCTTCGCCACCGTCCAGCTCCCGTACTTCTCCGAGCCCGGCGTCAATCCCGCGCCCCGAAGTACCGGTCAACCGGCCCCGGGCGTGCATGTCGAAGGGCGGTCGCATGAAGGCCATGGACCGGTACATTCCGGGCGATCGCGGACAGGCCCTACCCCAGCCCCTTCCTCAAGCGGGAGGGGAGAAGAATCGGCGCACCGGCGATCTCCCCCCGGGCCGCGTCACGGCAATGCTCTCGCCGGCAACGGGTTGATCCAGCGCAATCTCCCGATGACGGGGGCACGACTTGCCGCTAAACAGCGCGCCCATGCATCGCCCCGCGCTCTCCATCGTCGTCCCCTGCTACAACGAGGCAGCCTGTCTCGACATCCTGCATGCCCGCGTTTCCGCGGCGGCGCGCGCGGCGGTGGGCGAGGATTTCGAGATCCTGTTTGTCAATGACGGGTCGCGCGACGACAGCTGGCCGACGATGCAGCGCATCGCCGCCGCCGATCCGCACCTCGTCGCGATCAACCTGTCGCGCAACCATGGCCATCAGCTCGCGCTGACCGCCGGGCTCGACCTTTGCGCGGGCGAGCAGATCCTGATCATCGATGCCGATCTGCAGGACCCGCCCGAACTGCTCACCAACATGCGGGCGGCGATGGCCGAGCAGCAGGCCGACGTGGTCTATGCCGTGCGCCGCAAGCGCGAGGGCGAGAGCATTTTCAAGAAGGCGACCGCGGCGATCTTTTATCGCATGCTCGACCGGATCACGGACACGCCGATCCCACTCGACACCGGCGATTTCCGCCTGATGACGCGGCGGGCGCTCGACGCGTTCCTGTCGCTGCCGGAACAGGCGCGCTTCATCCGGGGCATGGTCGCCTGGATCGGCTTTCGCCAGGTGCCCTTCATCTACGACCGGGCCGAGCGGCATGCCGGCGAGACCAAATATCCGCTCGGCAAGATGGTCCGCTTCGCGCTCGACGCTGTCACCGGCTTCTCGACCGCCCCGTTGCGCTTCGCCAGCCATGTCGGCCTGGCACTGACCGGCGCGTCGCTGCTGCTGTTCGTTTATATCGCGGTCGGCTTCCTGACCGGGAGCGCGGTGCAGGGCTGGACCTCGACCATGCTGGTGGTGGTGCTGCTCGGCGCGGTGCAGATGTTCGTGCTCGGCATGATCGGCGAATATCTCGGCCGGCTCTATGTCGAATCGAAACGGCGGCCGCTGTATCTCGTCGCCGATATCGCGGGCCCGGTGCAGGGGCGGGCGACGCTTGGCTATCGGGCAGAGGCGGCTGACGATACCGTCAGGAGCGACGCTCCCTCGACACCCACGTAAGGCACCTCGAAACCAGGATTGGTTCACGCGAAGGCGCGAAGGCGCAAAGATGTCGTGTGCTGGTCAACCGCCGGCCTTCGATATGCAGCTATCGTCGGGCAGTGCGGATGGTCTTGATCAGCTTTGCGTCTTCGCGCCTTCGCGTGACAATCAAACGCGGACCGTTGGTTACCCGGCCGGCGAGGCGAGCGTGATGATCGACACGCCCGGCGACAGTGGGACGCGCCCGACCAGGTGACGTTCCAGGCGGAAAATCGCCTCGAACAGTGAATTGACGATCTTCGGCGGCGGCGAATCGTCGCTGTCGTCCTTGCCGGTCAGGCGGCCGGCCAGCCGCGCCGCCGCGGCCAGCGGGAAGAGCAGCGAATTGAAATAGCCGAGCTTCCTCGGCTCAAGCCCGGCCGCGCGGATCGCCTTGTCGAGCGACGCCTTGGAATAGCGGCGATGATGGTGGTTCACCACGTCGTGCGCGCTCCACATCCATTGATGCGCCGGCACGGTGATCAGGATCTTGCCGCCCGGCTTCAGGCACTCGGCCATCGCCTTCAGCGCGGCGACATCGTCCTCGATATGCTCGACCACGTCGAGCACGGCGATCAAGTCATAGCCGCCGCGATCGACACCGGTGAGTTCCGGCAGCGGCGCGGAGCCGACCGGCTTGCCCAGACGCGCGCTTGCTATCTCGCGGGCGGCCGGATCGATCTCGATCGCATCGACCGTGCCGAAAGCAGCCAGCATCGGCAGATTGTGCCCGGTGCCGCAGCCAATCTCCAGGATACGCGCGTTCTTCGGCAGATTGCCCTCGCGCACCAGATAATCGGCCAGAATGTCGCGCCGCGCCGTGTACCACCAATGGGTGGAATCATGCGCCGCCATGCGATCGTAAACGATACGGTCCATCTTAGCCGAACACCCATTGGCGGTTGAGCGCGAACGTCGCCAGCGGCGTCACCGTGAGAACGGGAATCATCGGCAGCCAGACCGGCCCGTGAAACAGCGGCCCGGTGATGATCCAGGTGAACGCGGCGTTGAGCAGCAGGCCGAAGCTTTGCACTAGAAAGAATTTGAGGTGCTGCCGGCCGCTCTGGTCACGGGTACCGTGCCCCTTGAAGCTCCATGCGCTGTGCAGGAAGAAACCGGCGACCACCGCGACCAGGAACGCGGGCGGCACGGCGAGCACGGCGAGGTGCCCCCCGAAGACATAGAGCGCGAGCGGCATATAGACCGCGAAATAGATCACGCTCGAGATTCCGCCGGCGATGCCGAATCGAATCAGCTGTTCGAGCAGCCCGCTCGCCCGCCAGGTCTCGATCTGTCTCAATATCGCCGTCACGCGTGCCTTGCCCTTTACGCGCGCCGCACTAGAGCGCGAACGTGACCGAGGGAAGCCCTTTGCAAAACGCCGCCACCCATCCGCTCGTCCGGGAACTGGACCGATACTGGCTCAGGCTGACCCTGCTTGCCTGGCTCGCGGTGGTGATATGGTTCCTGTTCGACCGGTGGAACGCGATCCAGTGGCTGTCGCTTGGCGACACGGACGACAATATGCGCCTCGCCCAGGTCCGTGCGCTGCTGCACGGGCAGGGCTGGTACGATCTGCGCCAGTACAAGCTCAATCCACCGGGCGGCTTCGATATCCACTGGAGCCGAATCGTCGACCTGCCGATCGCCGCGCTGATCCTGATCCTGAAGCCGTTCGTCGGCATCGCCCAAGCCGAACGCCTTGCCTGCGGCATCGCGCCGATCCTGCCGCTCAGCATCGCGATGGTCGGCATCGCGGCAACGGCGCGGCGGCTGGTGGGCGGTATGGCCTGGACGCTCGCGCTGGTGTTCCTGCTGGCGGGTTGCACCTCGACCATCCTGATGTTCATGCCCGACCGGATCGATCATCATGGCTGGCAACTCGCCATGCTGAGCCTGACCGTCGCCGGCCTGGCCGATCCGAAAGGCGCACGGGGCGGCGCGATCGTCGGCATCGCCAGCGCCGTCTCGCTGACGATCGGGCTCGAGCTGCTGCCCTATGCGGCTATGGCCGGCGCGATCATCGCGCTGCGCTGGGTATGGGACAGGGCCGACGCGCCGCGCATGACGGTCTATGCCCTGTCGCTCGCCGGCGGCAGCGCCCTCGGCTTCGCCCTGTTCGCCTCCAACGCCAATCAGGTGCTGCGCTGCGACGCGCTGACGCCGGTCTGGCTGAGCGTGATGATCGCGGCCGGCGTGCTGCTGTTCCTGCTTGGCCGGCTCAGCCCCGAACAGCGCTGGGTCCGCCTCGCCCTCGCCGTGGTAGCCGGCGCCGCGATCGTCATCGGCTTCGTCCTTCTGTTCCCGCAATGCCTCGGGCGGCCCGAACAGGTCTCGCCCGAGCTCGCGCGCGAGTGGCTCGACAATGTCCGCGAGGCGCGGCCGATCTACCGGCACGCGTTCCGCACCGCCTTCCCGATCGTGGTCCTGCCAGTGATCGGCCTGATCGGCGCGCTCATCGCCACCTGGCGCGCGCGCGGCACGGCGAGGGCAAGCGACTGGGTACCGGTGCTGCTGTTCTGCAGCTTCGCCGCCGCGATGCTCCTCTGGCAGGCGCGTGCCGCGCCCGCGGCGCAGCTTCTCGCCGTCCCCGGCGCGACCGCGCTCGGCTGGATCGTCCTGCCCTGGTGCCTCAACAGCCGGCTGCTGGTGGTGCGCGTGGTCGGCACCGTCATCGCGTTCCTGACGGTGTCGGGACTCTTTTCGGGCCTCGCGATCAAATATCTTCAGATCGACCAGCCAAGCAAACGAGTCCAGATCGTCAACAATGCCAGCGGCCGCTGCCCGACGATTCCGGCGCTCGCCCCGCTCGACAAGCTACCGGCGCAGACCATCTTCACCTTTGTCGATCTCGGCCCGCGCCTGATCACCGTGACTCACCACAACGCGATCGCCGGTCCCTATCATCGCAATGGCGACGCGATCCTCGACGTTCAGCACGCCTTCAAGGGCACGCCGGAGAATTTCCGCGCGATCGCGAAGCGCCACGGCGCGACTCTGTTGCTGATCTGCCCGAACATGGCCGAATCGACCATCTACCGGTCGCGCGCGCCGGGCGGCTTCTACGACCAGCTCGCGCACAACAAGGTGCCCGACTGGCTCGAACAACTGCCGCTGCCGAAGAAGTCGCCGCTGCGCCTGTTCCGGATCAATTACGACGAGAAGCCGGAGCCTACAGCAGGCTGATCCGCACCCCGTCGATCACGAACTGCACGGCGAGCGCGGCGAGGAGCACGCCGAGCAGGCGGGTGATCACCGCCTCGATCTTCACGCCGAGCACCCGCATGATCGGCCCCGCCGCCAGCAGGGCGAGCAGAGTCAGCGCCAGGATCGTCGCCAGCGCGGCGAGCACGACGAGCGACTTTTCCACGCCGTCGTTGCGGCTCATCAGCAGCATGACGCTGGCGATCGATCCGGGACCTGCGATCATCGGCATCGCCATGGGGAAGATCGAGACATCCTCAACCTCGGGGGTCCCGGCGACCTTGGCAGCGCGATCCTCGCGCCGCTGGGTGCGTTTCTCGAACACCATCTCGAGCGCGATGAGGAACAGCATGATCCCGCCCGCGATGCGAAAGCTCGCCAGGCTGATGCCGAGCGCGCGGAGGAGGTCCTCGCCGAACAGCGCAAAGACGAACAGGATCGCGGCGGCGACCAGCACCGCGCGGATCGCCATCGCGCGGCGATGCGGCGGCGACGCCCCCTTGGACAGGCCGGCATAGATCGGCGCGCAGCCCGGCGGATCGATCACCACGAAGAAAGTGATCAGCGACGAGACGTAGAGCGCGATCAGGTTAGACGCGGTCATTGGGCAGCGATCCGGTCGGCCATGACCGGCTTCATGGTGCGGCCGTCCCACAGCCAGACGTCGAAGGTGCGGGCACCGTCGGGTGCGACATGCCACCGCCAGGCGAGCGTCCGGTCCTCCGACTGGCCCTCGGCGCTCTCGCCGTCGCGATAGCGCACGGCAGCGACGGTCGCCGGGCTGCCCTTGCACGAGGCATGGCTGATCTTCGGCGTGTCGCCGGCCGGACGCGGCACGGCAAGGTCGTCGCCGCCGTCCATCGTCCATTTCCAGCCGCCGTCCGGCTGGCGCTGCCATATGGTGGAGAAATAACCGAAGGCATCGCCCTTCGGCCTGGCCCATGGGCCGGTATTCACCGCCAGCGCCCCGTCGCACGACACATAGCTGTCAGCCGCCCACCACATCAGCGCGGCGGGCGGATCCTTGCGATCCTTCAGGAACGCCTGCGCCTTGACCGGTCGCGGCGTGAACATCACCGCGTCCTCGGTCGCGAACCGACGAAACGCGGCCCATTGCCCCTCCGTCTGGGCGGCGCCGGCAAAGGCACGCTCGGCACCAGCGGCGCTCTGCGGCACGGCGGCGGCGAGAATCACGCGGCGTCCTTGGTCACAAGGCATCCCTGTCATAGGGAATTTGCGCCCGGCGATGCGCCGACAGCAACGTATTGCGCAGCAACACGGCGATCGTCATCGGCCCGACCCCGCCCGGCACCGGTGTGATCGCCCCGGCGACGCTGGCCGCCCCGGCGAAATCGACATCGCCGACCAGCCCGTCCTCGGTGCGGTTGATGCCGACATCGATCACCGTCGCGCCCGGCTTGATCCATTCGCCCCGGATCATCTCGGGCCGCCCGACCGCCGCCACGACGATATCCGCCCGGCAAACGATGCTCGACAGGTCCTTGGTCCGCGAATGGGCGACGGTGACGGTGCAGCTTTCCCTGATCAGCAATTGCGCCATCGGCTTGCCGACGATGTTCGACCGCCCGATCACCACGGCATCGAGCCCGGTCAGGTCGCCCAGCCTGTCCCTGAGCAGCATGACGCAGCCAAGCGGCGTGCAGGGGACGAAACCTTCAAGCCCCGTCGCGAGACGCCCGGCATTGACCGGATGGAAGCCGTCGACATCCTTGTCCGGATCGATTCGCGTGGTGACCGCGCGCTCGTCGATATGCGAGGGCAATGGAAGCTGGACCAGGATGCCGTCGACATTCACATCGGCATTGAGCGCGTCGACCAGCGCGAGGAGATCATCCTGGGAGACGGTGGCGGGAAGGCGATGTTCGAACCCTTCCATGCCCGCCTCCTTCACCGCCTTGCCCTTGGAGCGGACATAGACGGCGGAGGCCGGATCATCGCCGACCAGCACCACCGCCAGACCGGGCGGGCGGCCAGCGGCGGCGGCAAATGCCGTCACCTGGTCCGCGATGCGGCCGCGCAGGGCCAGGGCAAAGGCTTTTCCGTCGATGATGTCAGCGCTCATGGCGCTGCGTCATAGTGGCTGGCCGCGATTTCCGCCAGCGATGCGGCATCGCCCGATATCGAGAGGCGTTTCAGCCGCGACGTCTCGCCCGCCGTCAACCTGACATCGCGCTTCGGCACGCCGAATGTTCTGGCGACAAGCGCGATCAGCGCCTCATTGGCGGCACCCTCGACCGGCGGCGCCGCGAGCCACACGGCGAAATGCTCGTCCGTGCCGGCCGCGAGCCTGTCGCGGGAGGATCTGGGCGTGACGCGAACCGCGATCGCAATCCCGTCCGGCCGGGGCACCCAGGCTGGCACGGCTCAGATCGTCGGCGGTGCCTGGAGCTGCACGGCAATCGCCGGGACGATGATGTTCGACAGGATGTAGAGGATCAGCAGCACGACCAGAGGCGACAGGTCGAGCGCGCCGAAATCGGGCAGGATCCGCCGGATCGGACGATAAAAGGGTTCGGTGATCTTTTTCAGTGCTTCCCAGATCTGGCGCACCGTCTCGTTATAGGTGTTGATCACGTTGAACGCGATCAACCACGACAGGATCGCCTGGATCAGGATGATCCATGTGGCGACGCTGAGCAGCACCTGAACGATCGAGAGAAGGACCATCAAAAAGGCCAAGGTAGATCTCCGGGTCGAGTGGAAAGCCGAGCCTAGCGAAACGCATCCGTTTCGAACAGGCCCGTTTCAGCGGCGAACGAGCGTGCCCGCACCGCGCTTGGTGAAGATTTCCAGCAGCATCGCATGAGGAACCCGGCCGTCGAGGATGACGGCCGCGTCAACCCCGCCCTCCACCGCGGCGACGCAGGTCTCGAGCTTCGGGATCATCCCGCCGGTGATCGTGCCGTCAGCGCGCAGATCGGCGATGGCGGCGGGATCGAGATCAGTCAGCAATTCACCCGACTTGTCGAGCACGCCGACCACGTCGGTCAGCATGAACAGGCGCTGCGCGCCGAGCGCCGCGGCGATCGCGCCGGCCATGGTGTCGGCATTGATGTTGTAGGTCTGGCCGTCTGTGCCCTGCGCGATCGGCGCGACGACGGGGATGATCCCGGCCGCTGACAGCGTGTCGATGATCCGCCGGTCGACCCCCACCGGCTCGCCGACGAAGCCGAGATCGACATGCCGTTCGATGCCCTGCAGCCGGTCCGGCGTGTTGCGGCCGACCTTCTCCGCCGTCACGAAGCCGCCGTCCTTGCCCGAAATGCCGACCGCCCGGCCGCCGGCCTGGCCGATCCAGCTCACGATTTCCTTGTTGATCGAACCGGCCAGGACCATCTCGGCGATCCGCGCGGTCTCCGCATCGGTGACGCGCAGGCCGTCGACGAAGCGTGATTCGACCCCAAGCCGCTTCAGCATCGCGCCGATCTGCGGCCCTCCGCCATGGACGACGACCGGGTTGATCCCGACCGCCTTCATCAGCACGACATCCTCGGCGAAATCGCGCGCCGCCTCGGGATCGCCCATGGCGTGGCCGCCATATTTCACGACGAAGGTCGCACCGGCATGAAGCTGCATATAGGGCAGCGCCTCGACAAGCGTTTCCGCCTTGGCGAGCAGCGCGGGATCGGGGGAATGATCGGTCATGCGGGCCCCATAGCCATGAAGGCGGCGCGGTGAAAGCTACTACCCCTCTCTTAAAGAAGCGAGATCAGGTGCGCGCGTCCAGCCGGCGGCCGAGCCAGACGAAGAAGGTGATCAGGAACGGCACCAGCACGATCGACAGGACGACCTTGGCCAGCATCTGCCCGCCCATCAGCCCGAGGATCGGGCGCTCGCCATAGAAGGAGATCGAGATGAACAGCACCGTATCGACCACCTGCGAGACGATGCTGGCGATCATCCCGCGCAGCCAGAGCAGCTTGCCCGTGCCCTGCCGGAGCCGCGAGAAGATGAAGATGTTGAGCGTCTGCGAGATGCCATAGGAGATCAGCCCGGCGACCATCATCCGCGCGCTCTGCCCCACCACGATCGGAAAGGCGTCGACCGCCGGGGGATACATGCCGGGATCGGTCGGCAGCGCCAGCACCAGCTGGATCAGCGCGGCCGAGACGATCAGCGGCACGAAGCCGAAGCGGACCAGCATGTCGCCGGCCTTGCGGCCGTGCAGCTCCGTCACCGCGCTGCCCATGACGACGAGCAGCAGAAAGCCGAAGATCCCCGCCTCGACCGCCAGGGGACCTAGCTTGACCTGCTTCACCCCGAGCACGCCGGCAATGCAGACCATGCCGCCATAGAAGATCGAATAGACGAAGAGGGAACGCGGGATCGCGGGAGAGGTCTGGTTCATCGCGGCGACGCTACCGCCTTTTACGCACACGTCAAACCGCCACTAGCCCAAATTCTTGTGACCTGTATGGTGGGTCCCCGCATGCCTATGGGGCGGTACTAGTAGTTTTGGCAGGGCGGGGCGCCACGTATGAATCATTTCCTTATCGGCATCGCGGGCATCGCGGTGATCCTCGGCATTGCCTTCGCGCTGTCGAGCAACCGCCGCGCGATCCGCCCGCGCGTCGTCGGCGCCGCGTTCCTGCTTCAGGCCGGCATCGCCGTCCTGGTGCTCAAGGTGCCGGCGGGCGTGCACGCGCTCGAATTCATGTCGACCGGCGTCGCCAATCTGCTCGGCTACGCCAATGCCGGCACCAGCTTCCTGTTCGGCAGCCTTGCCGCCGATCCGCTGGGCAAGAATTTCGCGATCCAGGCGCTGCCCGTCATCATCTTCTTCGCCGCCCTGGTCTCGATCCTCTATTATCTTGGCATCATGCAGCTCGTGGTGCGCTGGATCGGCGGCGCGATCGAGTGGGTGATCGGCGTGTCGAAGGTGGAATCGCTGTGCGCCGCGGCGAACATCTTCGTCGGGCAGAGTGAATCCCCGCTGGTCATTCGCCCCTATCTCGCCGGCCTGACCCCGGCCCAGCTCTTCACGGTGATGACCAGCGGCATGGCCGGCGTCGCCGGCACCATCCTCGCCGCCTATGCCTCGATGGGAATCCGCATCGAATATCTGCTCGCGGCGAGCTTCATGGCGGCGCCCGGGGGTATCCTGATGGCCAAGATCATGATGCCAGACGTGAAGGAAGCGCCGTTCGACCAGCTCCCGCTCGGCGACGATCCCGAGGCCGAGGTCATCCATATCGCCGAGGCGAGCCATGATGAGGAAAAGCCAGCCAACATCATCATGGCGGCGGCTCAGGGCGCGCAAACCGGCGTTAAGCTTGCGGTCGCGGTCGGCGCGATGGTGCTCGCCTTCGTCGCGCTTGTCGCGCTGGC
Organism: Sphingomonas sp. QA11; assembly: GCF_028473665.1. Classification (GTDB taxonomy): domain Bacteria; phylum Pseudomonadota; class Alphaproteobacteria; order Sphingomonadales; family Sphingomonadaceae; genus Sphingomonas; species Sphingomonas phytovorans. Next base: position 4,269,149 of record NZ_CP098774.1, read on the forward strand.
CAACGGCATCCTGGGCGGTATCGGCGCCTGGTTCGGCTATCCGACACTCAGCTTCCAGGGGCTGCTCGGCTATGTCTTCGCGCCGGTGATGTACCTGCTCAACGTGCCGTGGAACGAAGCGCAGATCGCGGGCGGTCTGTTCGGGCAGAAGATCGTGCTCAACGAATTCGTCGCCTATATCTCGCTTGGCGCGCAGCAGGGGGCGCTCAGCCCGCGGACCATCGCGGTAATCACCTTCGCGCTGTGCGGCTTCGCCAATTTCTCGTCGATCGCGATCCAGATGGCGGTGACGGGCAGCCTCGCGCCGAACCAGCGCCCGATGATCGCCAGGCTCGGCATCCGGGCACTGATCGCGGGCAGCCTGGCCAACCTGATGAGCGCAGCACTGGCGGGCATGCTGATCAGTTGAGCGAGACGCGCGCAGACGCGCGCGCGCACCGGTCGGCATAACGATGGTGCGACCAGCGCACGATCTGCGCGACGCCGATGAGCAGCACGATGCCGACCGCAGCGATCGGGACGAGCCGGCCGGCGGACAGCGCGCCGCCGAACAGCCGCTCGATCCCGCCGCCAAAGCCATAACCGATGCCGGTGAACAACGCCGCCCAGATCGCGGCCGCCAGCGCGTTGAGCGACAAGAAGGTCCGGGTATGGATGTGCGAGGTGCCGATCGCAATCGGACTGACCGTGCGCAGGCCGTAAAGGAAGCGGAAGCCCATCACGAACAGGACTGGATGCCGTTCGAGCGTCACCAACGCCTTGGCGAAGCCGGGCTTCGCCGCCATGGCGCGGACACGGGGATGGTCACGGAAATAGCGGCCGCCGGCGAAGAAGAGCTGGTCGGCGACGAACGAGCCCGCCGCCGCGGCGAGCCAGACGCCCCACAGAGGCAACAGGTGTCGGTGCGCCAGCACACCCCCGGCCAGGACGCAGGTCTCGCCTTCGATCCCCGCGCCGAGGAAGATCGCGGCCAGGCCGTAACGGGCAATGAGCGCTTCGATCGCCATCCGACGAAACCTGCCCGATAGCGTCGGGCCTGACCAGCCTTCCCGATCAGGCGCCCGGCTGTTCGACCCGCAGGTCAAGATCCGACAGGGCTGTGCCGCTCGCCTTGTCGACCACGATCGCCTCGACCGGCACGCCGCTGCCGGCTTCCACCAGGCGGGAGACGGGCGCATCGCCGAAATGCCGGGCGCCCCAGGCACCGAAGGCGAACAGCACCGGCAGGAAATCGCGCCCGGCCGCCGTCAGCAGATATTCGTCACGTGGCGGATGATCGCTGTAGCGCCGGCGTTCAAGCAGCCCGCTTTCGGTCAGCGCGGCCAGCCGGCGGGTCAGGATGTTCGGGGCGATACCCAGATTCTTCTGGAACTGGTCGAAGCGCGTCGCGCCGCCTCCGGCATCGCGCAGGATCAGCATGCTCCACGCGTCGCCGACATGACAGAGCCCGCGCGCGACAGGGCAGGATCCGTTGGAATATTTTTTAGTGTCCATTGCATAATGATAGTGACATTCGTATCATTATGCAAGTCACTCGGCCGCAGCCGGGAAAGACTGGAGACACAGCATGACGAATTCGACGTTGGGCACTGCCCTCATCACCGGCGCATCGACTGGCCTCGGCGCTGTCTATGCCGACCGCCTCGCGCATCGTGGCTATGACCTGCTCCTGGTCGCGCGCGACGCCGGACGGATGGAAGCGCTCGCCGCGAGGCTCAGCACCGAGACGGGCCGCACGATCGAGGTACTGCGTGCCGACCTCACCAACCGCACCGATCTGGCGAAGGTCGAGGACCGCTTCGCCTCCGATCCGACCATCACGCTTCTGGTCAACAATGCCGGCATGTCATTGAATGGCGGCCTGCTCGACAGCGAGGTGGCCCAGGTGGAGCGGCTGATCGCGCTCAACATCACCGCGCCGACCCTGCTTGCCAGGGCCGCGGGCAAGGCCTTCGCTGCGCGCAGGAGCGGCGGGATCATCAACATCGCCTCAGTCCTGGCGCTCACGCCCGAACTGTTCGACGGCGTCTATAGCGGGTCCAAGGCCTTTGTGCTGAACCTTAGCAAATCGCTGGCCAAGCAGCTTGAGCCGCAGGGCGTGCGCGTCCAGGCCGTGCTGCCCGGCGCAACCCGCACAGAAATCTGGGAACGCTCGGGCAAGGACGTCGACAGCTTCCCGGCCGAATGGGTGATGGAAGCCGGCGACCTGGTCGACGCATCGCTGCTCGGCTTCGATCGCGGCGAAACAATCACCATTCCGCCGCTCGCCGACGAGGGCCAGTGGGAGGCCTATGAAGCAGCGCGCCTGGCGATGGACGGCAAGCTTTCGAACCGCGAGGTCGCGCCGCGATATCGCGAGGGGATCAGGGAAGCGGCGGTCGCATAAACGTCCGTTTCAGCCATCCCCTTCCTTCGAGGGAGGGTGGAGGGCTCGGCGCGTCCGCGCGCTCACAAAGACCGCTCCCCCAGTCCAGCGCGTCGTGCAGGGGATTGCCCCCCGACGCTGCCGCCTCACTGGGCAGGGAAGAGGTTGAATTCAGCGGCGCCCGATCCTCAGTTAAAAGCGGTCGGACACCAGCCCGTCGACCGTCCGGTCCTTCAGCCACCGGCTGCCGAAGCTGCGGAAGTTGGTCACCCGGTCGAGCACGAAGCTTTCCCCCCTAGGCACGCGCAGGCGGAAGAAATCGGCTTCCTCCACGTCGTTGAGGTAGAAAGCAGCGCGCGGATCGGCCTTCTCCACCGCTATCTCGATATTGCTCATCTCGATATTGCGCACGTCGCGGATGAAGAACCCGGTCGCTGGCACATCGCCGAACATGTTGGGCTCGGGATACGCGAGCTCGTTGAGCGGCGGGCGCAGTGCGGCCATCGCCGCCGGAGCGCCGCCGATCTGGTGGAGGAAGACATCGCTGATCTTCACATCCTCGATCGGATGGCCGGGAATGCCCGCCAGGATCGAGGGCAGCCAGCCGGCGCCCGAGCTGACCATGTTGCTGATCAGCACCCGCTTGAGCGTGCCGACCGGCGTACCCTTCGGCCCGCGCATGCGCCGGCCAAGCCGCATGAAGATCGGCGAGCTGAAGCTGCCGCGCATCGTGACGTTGGTGACCGTCACATCCTCGAAATTGGCGCCGTCGACCGTTTCCAGCGCCAGCCCCTGGCTGTCATCGAACACGCAATTGGTGATCGTGATCTTCTTGAAGCCGCCGTTCGATTCAGTGCCGAACTTGATCCGGCCGTGCACCGTATTGGCGAAGGACGCCGGCATCTTCTTCCAGGTGCCGTCGATGACCGATCCGATCACATAATTGCCGGTGACCAGGCAATTGGCGATCATCAGATCCTCGGTATCGCGCGGATAGCCGAGCGCGAAGCTGCTCTTCGGGCAGATGGCGTCGTCCCAGGGCGAATTGATCGTGCAGTTGGTGATGCGCACGCCGCGGCAGCAATCAATGTCGAAGCCGTCGCGATTGGTGTCGACCAGCAGGTTGTCAATGGTGAGATTGTCGACGCCGGTCGCGAGCAAAGCGAACCAGCCGCCCTCGAGCACCTGAAAATCGCGCAGCAACACGTTGCGACAGAGTTTCAGCGCGATCGCCTTGTTGCCAGTGCCGGGGCCGTTGGGGTCGCTAAGATAATTGTCCTTCCCGTCCCCCCGGCCGAGGCCCTTGCCCCAGATCAGGCCGGAGCCGGTGATCGCGATGTCGTGCAGCCCCTCGCCCCAGATCAGGCTGTTACGCCAGTGGCTGTGGCCGAAATCCTGATAGGCGCCATGATCGCCGATCGGCTCGGCATGGTCGTAGCCGCCGCTGCCGCTCGCCGGCGCGGGCGCCGCGAGGATCGTCGCACCCGGGTCGAGGTGGAGGGTGATCCGGCTCTTCAGGCGGATGGTGTAGCAGGCATAGGTGCCTGCCGGGAAAAACACGGTGCCGCCACCGCGCGCGGCGGCATGGTCGATCGCCTTGTTGACCGCGATCGAATCGATCGTGGTGCCGTCACCCCTTGCGCCGAACTGGCGGACATCGACCCAGCCGCCCGTCCCGGCGATAGGCAGGGACGCGCCCTGGCGATCAGCGGCGAGCGCCGGACTGGCCCCCGCCGTCGCGGTCAGGGCGGCCGATCCGCCCAGGATCATCGAACGGCGATCGAGCGTCATCGGGCCTCCCTGTCGTCGAAATGAAAGGGGCAGCCGCCGGAACGGCTGCCCCTTTCCTCAGAATTTCACCGTGGCGCCGAAGAAGACCTCGGTGCCGATCACATCATAGGTCGCGGCGAAGGTATTCGCGCCGGGACCCTGGGTCGAGACCGGGGGCTGCTTGCCGAACACGTTGTTCGCCCCACCGTAGAATTGCAGGTTCTTCATCACGCCCAGGTTGAACGAGAGGTCGAAATAATTCTGCGCGCCAAGCTTCGGATAAGCGAAGCTGTTGAGCGCCGGCGCATTGGCCGCGCCTGAGCGCAACGGCAGCAGATAGCGGTCGGTCGTGACCGAACCGATATAGCGATGCCGAACGCTGAGGCTGAGATCCCCGAGATTCCAGGTGACGCGCGACGTGCCGCGCCATGTCGGCAGCGGCTGGCCGCAGACAGTGCCGAACGCCCCGTCGCAATGGTTCTTGATGTTGGGGAAAGCAGCGACCGGGGTCGAGGTGAAATCGTTGAGCCAGGTCACGTTGGTGCCGAAATCGAACGAACTCGTCTCGCTGAGGCCCGGGAAGCCGAAGCCGACATTAAGGTGATAGCGCGCGGCGAAGTCGATGCCCGAGGTCTTGAGCGAGCCGGTATTGGCGTTGCGGATCTGCGCGACATAGGGATCCTGGATCGCGCCCGAATTCGGGTTGCGCTTGATCGCCTGGCAATAGGCGCTGTTGGCGTCCTGGAGGATGTTGAAGCAGAGGTTCATCGTGTTGGCGAGGCCCCCGCCAAGCTGCGAAATCGCCCCGTCGAGCGTGATGTTGAAATAGTCGACGCTGATATAGAGCCCCTTGGCGAAGCTCGGGGTCAGTACGACGCCCGCCGTGAAGGTATCGGACTTTTCAGCACCCAGATTGGCGTTGCCGCCCGAATCGACCGGAATGATCGGCTCGGGCTGGACGGCGGCGGTGAACACCGCAGCCGCCGGCACGCCGTTCGCGATGCAGACCGCACGGACCGCCGCCGTCTGCTGCGCGACCGGTGCGCGACTGGAGCAGGGATCAGTCGCCGTCTGGACCGAGCGGCTGCTACCGCCGAACAGCTCCGCCACGTTCGGCGCGCGGATGGCGCGCTGATACTGGCCGCGGAAGGCGATATCCTTGTTCACGCGCCAGTCCAGCCCGCCGAGATAGGTCCACACGCCACCGACGCCCTTCAGGCTGTAATCGGAATAGCGGAACGCGGCGTTCGCGGTCAGGTTCTGGATGAAGGGCGTGTTGTGGATCAGCGGCACGCGGATTTCGCTGAACACCTCCTTGGCGGAGACCCGGCCGCTGGTCGGCAGGCCTGCGTTGAAGCCGGCCACGTCGCCCGAGGCAAGGAAGGTGTCGGGGCTAAACGTCGCGCTCGATTCGCGCCACTCGACACCGGTCGAGAAGCCGATCGGGCCGGCAGGAAGCGAGAAGAGGTTGCCGGTGATGTTGGCCGAGGCGACCTGAAGCTCCGCCGTGGTCGAGTTGGTCGCGCTGATCGAGATCGCCGCTGCGCAGGCAGCCGAGATGTTCTGGCCGAAGATATTGCACACCGGCGCCGCGCCGCCGACCGACAGCAGGGATGCCTGCAGGCGGCTGCGCGAGATCGCGTTGCTGAGCCGCGTCGTCTCTTCGGTGCGAGCATAGCTGTAGTAGACGTCGTACGACAGGTCGGTCAGGAAGCTGTCCGACGCGTTGCCCAGATCGCCCCGGAAGCCCCAAGCGCCGCGGAAGGTGTTGCGGCGGGAATCGGATCGGCGCGGGCCGAGTTCTAGATAACGTCGCCCTGCCGTGATCACCGCGAGGCCGTCACCGGCAGTGGTGGTCCGCGTCGTCGAACCGCTCGTCACCGTCGTCGTGCCGGTCTCGGCGAGATCGAGCTGGCGGAACACCTCCTGCAGCTGCGGCGTGAGATAGGGATTGTTGACGTTGAACAGCGTTGGCACGCCGACATTGCTCGGCGCGAGCCGGGCGCTCACCAGGTTGTTGGAATAGTGCAGCTCCATGTAGCCGGTGATGTTGTCGGTGAAATCATAATGGCCGAAGCTGTTGATCATCCAGCGCTCCTGCGGGACGATCAGATAATTGTCGGGGCCGAGATTGAAATCGTCCTGCGGGGTGAGTGCCGGGCGCGCGGCCGTGCCGCCGTTGTTGAAGGTGAAGCCGCGCGAGCCAAGCGCCCCCAGGCCAGCGGCGGTGTAAGCAGCGTTCAACGCCGCATTCGTGCCGCCGAACGCCGGGATACCGGAGAAGCGGCCATTGGGGATGTCGCCGCTGCCGCCGGCGATGAAGCCGAGCTGGCCGCCCGCCGAGGTGCAGGTCTGGCCCGACGGTACCACGAAAGGCGTGCCGGCACGGTTGGCGTTACCGGTGCCGGGAGCGACGCAGCCGTCCGAGAGCGAATCATAGGCGAAGTCGCCGCGCTCGCCGCGCGTGATCGCCTTGCGCCGCAGATAATTGCCCGAGACGACGAGGTTGCCGCGGCCATCAGCGAAATTGCCGCCGAGCGTGACATCGAAATTATAAGTTGGCGTGCCGGTCGGCGTGGCGAGGTTGAGCTGGGCCTTGGCCTCAACCCCCTCGAAATCGTCGCGCATGATGAAGTTGACGACACCGGTGATCGCGTCCGACCCGTAGACCGCCGAGGAGCCGCCGGTGACGACCTCGGTCCGCGCGATCAGCGAGGTTGGGATGGTGTTGAGATCAGTGATCTGGTCGGGGCCGTAGATCGCGAAGCGGCGGCCGTTGACCAGCACGAGATTGCGCGTCGGACCGAAGCCGCGAAGGTTGACGTTGGCGACGCCACCAGGCGCCGTGTTATCGGTCGCACCGCCATTCTGCGATGCGACGAACTGCGGCGAATCGCTCAGCAGCTTCTCGATATTGACCGTGCCCGCGAGCTTGACATCCTCAGCGCTGATCACGCTGACCGGGGTCGAGGCATCGAATTCGGCGCGCTTGATGCGCGAGCCGGTGACGACGATCTCCTTCTCGTCCGCATTCGCTTCGTCCGGCGCGGCAGCCAGCGAAGCGCCCTGGTCGGTAGCGGGCGCTGCGGTATGCGCCGAGGCGACCGAGGCGAGGCTCAGGCCGGCGGCGACGAGCGCCGATCCGCACAGGAAGCGCGCGCGGTGGCTGATGATCCGGGTGTCTTTCATAGGTTCCATCCCCTCTTGCGGCCTCCCCGCGGGAGGCGCTTCGTTTGTGTCCGTCCGCTTGCGCGGCCCTGCCGTTCGCCGATTACCGGTCTGGTTAGTCCGTTCGATCCGCGATGCCGCCCTGTTGTGTCGAACCTCGAAAGCAGCTTTCGAGGTAGCGCTACCACTTTTGGACGGCATTATTTCTCATATTGTGGGACTGCATTTTATAGAGTGAGAAGTGATGCGTCAATCACCGATTGCGATCCGTGGAATACATGTTCAAGATTTGGAATTGCGTGCCCCTCGGGGCACTGGCGGCACGTCCCGCGATCAGGGCAAATGCCTGATCCCCTCGGCGCGTACCGTCCACCCCTGTTTCGGGAAACCCGGCGCCTGGCCGCTTGATCCATCCCATCCGGCCGCCATCATCCCGGCTGCCAGCAAGAGGCTGCCATTGGAGGGAAAATAGGTTTCCGCCACCCTGGTATAGCCCGGCCCGTCCGGCCCGCCTTTGGACGTAGGATCGAGGTTTACGCGTGACGTCATACCATTCACGCCCCATTGGTTGTTCGCGACATCGCGGAACAGCCAGTCGACCGCCTTTTCCGGCTCGCCAAGCCGCGCCGCGGTCATCGCGATCATCGGATAATCCCAACCCCAGGTCTGGCGGAGGTCCCAGTCGGCCTCCACCGCGGCAAGCGTCCGGCGCATCGTGGCACGATCGATCCGGTCGCCGCCGATCATGCCGAAGGCCATCAGGAAGGACGGATGATCGCGGTTGAGGCAGGGCGCAGCCACCGCATTGCGTCGACAGGCGGGCGACGAGGTGTTCAGCCAGAAATCGGGCTCGGTCGCGACCGGCAGGTACAGGCCGTCGCGTTCAGGCACCGGGCCGAGCCCTTCGATCACCTTGTCCCAGCCCACTTCGCGCTTGAGCCCGCGCCGTTCGCGCCAGACCTGGGCGGTCTTCAGTCCCCAGCGGAAATATTCGATCTCGAACGCCGGGTTCACCGTCGTCATCGGATCGTGATTCTCCTGGACCGGGACGATCGGCGGCCCGAGCACGAAGCGTTTGCCCGCCGCGTCCCAGCGCGGCCAGGTTGCGAGCAGCCGCGCGGTCTGGTCAACCAGGTCGCCATAGCGCGCGAGCGTCGCTGTGTCGGGATTCGCGCGGTACAGCAGTTCCGCCAGATAGATCGGGTGCGGCTGCTGCCACATGATGAAGGGGTTGATCGGGCTTGGACTGTTATAGCCCTCCGGCCCCGACATCTTGGTCCACCACGCGCCCTGCACGCCGTGGCGCGCTGCCTCGGCCCGGGCCTGGGGCAAATGATCGAGATACCAGCCCATCGACCGTTCGAGCAGCGCGGGCCGGCCCCAGAGCGCGAAATGCCCGGCATGCCAGGGATGCATTTCGAGATGGAACTTGCCGTTCCAACTGTTCGAGAACAGCCCTTCCTCCTGCGGGGGCACATCGCCCGCCTGGTTGATCGCCGCCAGATATTGCGACAGCACGATGCGCCGTTCGAGTTCCGGCGCGCGCGGATCGGTGCTGCCGGTGAAGTCGATCATGCCGCCGTTCGACCAGTAATCGCGCCAGTGCTTCGAAACGGCGGCACTGACCGCGGGATAGTCGGCGCGGGGCGCGGGTTTGCGCGTCCGGTCAAAGCTGACGAACACCACCATCCGGTCGCCGCTCCTTGCGGCGACATGGATGACGTGAGGCCCTGCCCGGGTGATGGACGCCCCGGTGGCCGCTATGGCCGAATAATAGACCGTGTCGTCGATTCGATTGCTCAGCAGCAGCGCGCCGGGGCCGCGCGCCAGCACGGTCGTCTGCCGGCGCGCCGTGGCGCCATAGTCGGACGGGTCGGGATTAAGGACCCGCGACACGCCAGGATAGGCGACATCCACGCCGATCCGGCCGTTCGCGACCATGGGCGAACGAATCTCGACCATCAGCATGTCGCGATCGGGATGAACGCGCGTCGTCACCGCCACTGGCTGGCCATCGAAGTGGAAGCTGCTGTTCAGCGCCCCGCTCCACAGGTCGAGATGCTGGCGCGTGGCGGACAAGGCCTCGAACCGGGCAAGCCTGCCGTCCCTGCCCTTCAGCGCCAGCGCAACCCGGCCGAGCGAGAAGCGGTGGGGATTCTCGCGCAGCCAAACGAGCGCCGGATTAGTCTTCAGCGCGTCGAAATCGCGCATGTACGAATAGGGCTGCGTGCCGCCGCCGGGTACTGGCACCTGCACCAGCCCGTTCGCCTCGGTATAGCCATGCGGATTGGGGAAGCTGTGCCACGCCCATTGCGCCATGGTCAGCAACGGCGCGACCGTCGAATATTGCTCCGGGAAGGTCTGCAGGCCGGTGATGTCGGCGGTGAAGCCGAGACTGCCATTGCCCAGCATCAGCGGGGCGTGGGGATCGACCTTCGTCAGCGTCACGTCGTGGCGCTTGACCAGTGCCACCCGGTCGATCGGCCGGTCAGTCGGTTGCGCCGCGACGGACGCCCCGGCGGTCAGCAGCAGGGCGACCGCGAGCAGCTTCGCCCTCACAAGGTCACGCCCCGCTTCCAGATCGCGATCTCGCGTTCGCCATTGCGCTCGGACGCGGTCTGTTTGCCCGACGCGATCGCGCGGATCGTGTCGAGCAGCGCCTCGGCGGCCTGATCCATCCCCTTGTCGAGCACCTGCCCGGCATCGAAGTCGATCCAGTTCGGCTTGCGCTCGGCCAGCGGCGTGTTCGAGGCGATCTTGATCGTCGGGGCGGGAAAGCCGAGCGGCGTGCCACGCCCGGTGGTGAACAGGATGATGGTCGCGCCAGCCGCGGTCAGCGCGGTCGAGGAAACGGCATCGTTGCCCGGCGCCTCAAGCAGCGTCAGCCCGGTACGGCGCACCCGCTCTCCATAATGAAGTACGTCGGTGACGGTCGCGTGCCCTGCCTTCTGCACCGCGCCGAGCGATTTTTCCTCAAGCGTGGTGATGCCGCCGGCGATGTTGCCGGGCGAAGGGTTCTCCGACACCGGCTCGCCATGTTCAGTGAAATAGCGTTTGAAGTCATTGACCAGCGCGCCGATGCCGTCGAACACCTGCTCGTCCAGAGCCCGGTCCATCAGCAATTGTTCCGCGCCGAAGATCTCGGGGATTTCGGTCAGGATCGCCGTGCCGCCCGCCCGCGTGACCGCGTCGCTCATCCGCCCGACCAGCGGATTCGCGGTCAGCCCGGAAAAGCCGTCCGAGCCGCCGCATTTCACGCCGAGCACCAGATCCGAGAGCGGCACTGGGGTGCGCTCGACCTTCGCCGCTTCCTCGACAAGGGCGTCGACCAGGACGAGCCCTTCCTCGATTTCGTCGCCGGCAACCTGTGCCGCGACCGTGCGGATCCGGCCATGCAGCGCCGGATCGATCTCGGCGAGGAGCCGGTCGAGCTGGTTGGATTCGCACCCGAGCCCGACCAGCAGCACGCCGCCGGCATTGGGATGCGCGGCCAGGGCAGCGAGGATCGATCGGGTACCGTCCAGGTCGCCACCAAGCTGCGAGCAGCCAAAGGGATGGGCCAGCGCCAGCACGCCGTCGACCCGTCCGGCATGGCGGCGCCCGGCGATCTCCGCGATCTTCTGCCCGGTGCGCCCGACGCATCCGACGGTCGGGATGATCCAGATCTCGTTGCGCGTGCCGACCCGGCCATCGGCGCGGCGATAGCCGGCGAAACCGGTGGCGGGCACCATCGCCTCCGCCTCATGGACGTGCGGGCGCCAGACATAGTCGCCGCTTGTCGCAAGAGCCGTCGCGACATTGTGGACATGCACATGGTCACCCGGTGCGATGTCGGCGATGGCGACACCGATCGGGAAGCCGAACTTCAGCACCGGATCGCCGGCATGAAGCGCATGGACCGCGATTTTGTGGCCACGGCCGATCGGCCGAGTCAGCGTCACTTCGACATCGCCGACGGTCGCGACAGTACCGGCATCCAGATCGTGGAGCGCGGTCGCGACGCTGTCATGGGCATCGACGCGGAACAGCGACAGGGTCATGGATTCTCCATCGGTGCCCTGACGGGCCTTATTGCAGGTTCACGAACGCGCCGCCGTCCACCAGCAGCGCCGCGCCGGTCACATATCTGGCAAGATCGGAAGCGAGGAAGACGATCGGCCCGGCAAGGTCGTCAGGCTGGCCGAGACGACCGAGCGGGATGCGCCCCTCCATATAGGCTCGCTTCGCCGGATCGGCGAGATCCTCCTTGTTGATGTCGGTCAGGATCGTGCCGGGCAGCACTGAATTGCAGCGGATGCCGTGCCGGCCGAGCGCGATCGCCGCCGACTGCATCAGCGAGTGCACGCCAGCCTTGGTCGGCGTGTAATGAGTCTGATATTCGCCGCCGACCAGGGCCGAGATCGAGGAGACCGCGACGATCGACCCACCGGTCTCCTGGGCCACCATGCGGTTCGCCGCGGCCTGGACCATGAAATAGGCGCCGTGGAGATTGACGCGCATGGTGCGCTCGAACGTCTCGACCGGCATGTCCAGAAAGGCGTGGAACGGGCAGATGCCCGCATTGCTGACGAACACATCGACCTTGCCGAGCGCCGCCACGGCCGAATCGACGAACGCGGTCGCGGTTGCCGGATCGGCCACATCGCCGTGCATCGCGAACGCGCGCCGCCCGAGCGCCTCGATCTCGGCGACGCAGCTCGCGGCGCCTTCATCGTCATGCAGATAGTTGATCGCCACGTCGGCGCCGTGCCGCGCTGCGCCGATCGCCGCAGCGCGGCCAATCCCCGCGGATGCCCCGGTGACGAGCATCGTCTTGCCTTCGAGCAGCATATTCCTCCTATCGACGCGATCGTGGTGCGGGGCGCCGGGCAGCCCCTTCGGACCAGCCGAGATCCCGGCTGATGGCGACGGCCGTCGCACGGACATCGTCCGACAGCGCCTGCATCCGATCGTCAGCCATATATTGCGCGGCGCTCGACACGCTGATCGCCGCGACGATCTGCCCGCCGACGCCGCGGATCGGCGCCGCGACGCAGCGGATCAGATCCTCATTCTCCTCAAGGTCGAACGCGCGGCCGACCTCGACATAGCGGCGCATCCGCTCCTCCCAGACCGCATAGTCGGCAGGGGGCGAACCGGCCGAGCGATCCTCCTCGAACAATCTGCTCCAATGGCGGGGATCGTCATCGAGCAGCAAGGCCTTGCCGAGCCCGGTCGAGGTGAGCGGCTGGCGGTCGCCGACCCGGCTGCTGATCTCCACCCGGCGGCGGCCGGGAATCTTGTCGAGATAGAGCGCCCGCTCGCTGTCGAGCACGCCGAGATGAACGGTATCCTCGGTCGCGGCGGCGAGATCCTCCAGATGCGGCCGCGCAACCTGCACCAGGTCGGTCTGCTGTTGCGCGTGGAAACCGAGTTCGAGCAGCTTGGGCCCGAAATGATAGCCGAGGCGCGGCACGAAGGTCAGGTAGCGCCGGTCGATCAGCGCGGTCGCCAGCCGGTGCGTGGTCGACCGGGTGAGACCGAGCTTCGCAGCGAGATCGGCGAGCGTGATCGGGCCGTCGATGACCGCGTCGATCACATCGAGACCGCGCAACAGGGTCTGGCTGCCGGGCTGCGATTTGGCATCGCCAGCCGATTCTACCGCCTTTTCGGCTAAATCAGCATTTGACGGAGCGTTTCTCATCTAATAATATTCTTTCCCATATTATGGAATTTATCAAGCGATAATTCGCAGAGAGGAATGCGGGGAGCGTGCAATCTGATCCGCTACGGGCGGCATGGTTGCGTACCAAATGCTGGTATGCCGTGCCTATAGCTATGTATGTGTCCGCCATCGCGGATGCCGGCCCTTCCCTCCTGGTGGAAGTCGCATGACCCTGCCCCGTATCAAGCATGTCCGCGCCTTCGTGCTGCGCGGCGGCGGTGCCGATTATCACGACCAGGCCGATGGCCACTGGATCGACGATCACATCGCCACGCCGATGAGCCGTTACCCCGAATATCGCCAGTCGCGGCGCAGCTTCGGCATCAACGTGCTCGGCACCCTGGTGGTCGAGATCGAGGCCGATGACGGCACGATCGGCTTCGCGGTGACGACCGGCGGCGAACCCGCGGCCTTCATCGTCGAGAAGCATCTGGCCCGCTTCCTCGAAGGGCGCAGCCCGACAGAGTATGAGAAGATCTGGGACCAGATGTACTTCTCGACCCAATATTATGGTCGCAAGGGGCTGGTGGTGAACGCCATCTCCGGCGTCGATCTCGCGCTATGGGACCTGCTCGGGCGGCTGCGGCAGGAGCCGGTCTATCATCTGCTCGGCGGCGCGGTGCGTGACGAGCTGCAATTCTATGCCACCGGCGCGCGGCCCGATCTCGCCAAGGAAATGGGCTTTATCGGCGGCAAGCTGCCACTCCACCACGGCCCGGCCGAGGGCGAGGAGGGGCTTGAGAAGAACATCGCCGCGCTCGCCGACATGCGCGCGAAATGCGGCCCCGATTTCTGGCTGATGCTCGATTGCTGGATGGCGCTTAACGTCAATTACGCCACGCGCCTTGCGATCAAGGCGCACGAACACGGCCTGAAATGGATCGAGGAAGCGATCAGCCCCGACGATTATTGGGGCTATGCCGAGTTGAAGCGCAACGTGCCCAAGGGCATGCTGGTCACCACCGGCGAGCATGAGGCGACTCGTTGGGGCTTCCGCATGTTGCTCGAGATGGAGTGCTGCGACATCATCCAGCCCGATGTCGGCTGGTGCGGCGGCGTGACCGAATTGCTCAAGATTTCCGCGCTGGCCGACGCTGCGGGCAAGCTGGTCGTGCCGCACGGATCGTCAGTCTATTCCTATCACTTCGTCATCACCCGGCATAACAGCCCGTTCGCCGAATTCCTGATGATGCACCCCGGCCCAACCGAGGTGGTGCCGATGTTCGCGCCGCAACTGCTCGGCGAGCCGATCCCCGAAAAGGGCCGAATCCGCGCCTCGGCGCTCGACAAGCCCGGCTTCGGCGTCGAGCTCAACCGCGATATCCCGCTCCACCGCCCTTATACCCACTAAGGAAACGCCTTCGATGAAATTGCTGCGTTACGGCCCCGCCGGCCAGGAAAAGCCCGGCTTGCTCGACGGCGAGGGGAATATCCGCGACCTTTCCGGTCATGTCGCCGACATCGCCGCCGCCGAGCTCTCGCCCGAGGGCCTGGCGAAGCTTGCGGCGATCGATCCGGCGTCGCTGCCGCTGGTCGAGGGATCGCCGCGCTACGGCACCCCTGTCGCCGGGACGCGCAAATTCATCGCGATCGGCCTGAACTTCTCGGAGCATGCCGCCGAATCCAACCTGCCCGAGCCGCCCGAGCCTGTCTTCTTCACCAAGGCGATCTCGTGCCTGCAGGGACCGAACGATCCGGTGATGATCCCGCGCGGTTCAGAAAAGACCGACTGGGAGGTCGAACTCGGCGTCGTGATCGGCACCCGCGCCTCCTATGTCACCGAGGACGCGGCGCTCGACCATGTCGCCGGCTATTGCACGATCAACGACGTGTCCGAGCGCGCGTTCCAGCTCGAGCGCGGCGGCACCTGGGACAAAGGCAAGGGTTGCGACACCTTCGGGCCGGTCGGCCCGTGGCTGGTGACCAAGGACGAGGTCGGCAACGTGCAGGATCTCGGCATGTGGCTCGAGGTCAACGGCAAGCGAGTCCAGGACGGCAGCAGCAGCACGATGATCTTCAGCGTGGCGAAGATCGTCTCCTATCTCAGCGAGTTCGTGACGCTCGAGCCGGGCGACATCATCACCACCGGTACGCCAAAGGGGGTTGGCATGGGGCAGAAGCCCGACCCCTGGTATCTCAAGGCGGGCGACGTAATCGAACTCGGCATCGAAAAGCTTGGCCGGCAGCGCCAGCAGGTCGTCGCCTGGAACCGGAACGGAGCCGCCGCGTGACGTTGTACCAGGGACGTTTCGAAGGACGGACGGCGATCGTCACCGGCGGCGCATCCGGGCTCGGCCGCGAGGTCGCGCGTCGGATCACCGCCGAGGGCGGGCGTGTGATGCTGTGGGATCTCCATCCCGGGGGACTTGAAGAAGCCAAGGCCGATGTCGGCACCAGCGACGCGATCGCGTTCGACGTGGCCGACAATGCGGCGGTCGAGCGCGCCGCGGCTGAGAGCCTGGCGCTGCTCGGCCATATCGACATCTTGGTCAATTCGGCTGGCATCACCGGCGCCACCGCGCCGGTCGACAGCTATCCGGTCGAGAGCTGGCTGAACGTGATCAACGTCAACCTCAACGGCCTGTTCTATTGCTGCCGCGCGGTCGTGCCGCACATGGTGGCGAGCGGCTATGGCCGGATCGTCAACGTCGCCTCGGTCGCCGGCAAGGAAGGCAACCCCAACGCCTCCGCCTATTCGGCGTCCAAGGCGGGCGTGATCGGCCTGACCAAGTCGCTCGGCAAGGAACTGGCGACGCGCGGCGTGATCGCCAACGCCATCACCCCCGCGACCTTCGAAAGCCCGATCCTCGACCAGCTCCCGCAGAGCCAGGTCGATTATATGCGATCGAAGATTCCGATGGGCCGGCTCGGCGAGGTCCACGAAACCGCGGCAATGGTCTGCTTCATGGCGTCCGAGGAGTGCAGCTTCACCACTGCCTCAACCTTCGACACCTCGGGGGGCAGGACCACCTTCTGATCGACGGCCTCAGCAGCCGCCACCGGCAACGGCCGGGACGGAACCGGGAGAGAATGATTGCGCGACCTGCCGTTCATCGATGCTCATGTGCATCTCTGGGACCTGTCCCGGGATCGCTATGCCTGGCTGTCGCCGCCGTTCGGCGACGCAGGGCCCAACGGCAATACGCAGTCCATCGCGCGAGACCATCTGCTCGACGACTATCTGGCCGAGGCGGCCGGCTGGAATGTCGTCGGCATGGTCCATCTCGACGCAGGCGCGGCCAATCCTCTCGCCGAGACCGACTGGTTGCAGGACATGGCGGATGTGCGCGGCATGCCCAACGGCATCGTCGCAAATGCCTCGCTGGACGATCCTAGCGTCGGGGCGCTGCTGGCCGACCATAGCCGCCGCCGCAACGTGCGCGGCATCCGCCATATCGTGAACTGGCACAAAGACCCGAATCGCACTTATACGCCGCGCGACCTGACCGGCGACGAGGCCTGGGCGCGCGGGTTTGGCCTTCTCGCGAAATATGGCCTGTCGTTCGACCTGCAGGCCTATCCCGACCAGGTCGCCGGGCTTGCCAGGCTGATCGAGCGACATCCCGAAACGCCCGTGATCGTCAACCACACCGGCATGGGCGTCGACGGCGATGCGAACTGGCGCGCGGCGATGAAGACGATCGCGGCATTGCCCCATGTCTCGATCAAGATTTCCGGCCTGGGTTTCGTCTATCGTCCGTTCACCGCCATAGCGGTGCGCGACCGGGTCCGCGAAACGATCGACCTCTTCGGCACCGGCCGCGCGATGATCGCGAGCAATTTCCCGACCGACCGGCTGTTCGCCGATTTCGACACGACCCTGGATGCGCTGGCGGATGCGATCGCTGATTTCAGCGAGGGCGAGCGACGCGCGCTGTTCGCGCGGAATGCCAACCGTATCTACCGGCTCGGGCTGGATGTTTAGAGCCGGACTCGCCCGCGCCCGTCACCCCGTACTTGTTCCGGGGTTCACCGGTGTTCGAGCGCCGCTTTCACGGAACAAGCGCTGCGCCGCGCCGCAGAGTGGATGCCGGAACAAGTCCGGCATGACGCCAACAGACAAGCTCGCTGCACCAGCCCCCGGGAGAAACACATGAACGCCAATCCGCTGCTCGGTGTGCTCTTCCACTGGCTGGGCGGCCTTTCCTCCGCCAGCTTCTACGTCCCCTATCGCTCGGTGAAGCGCTGGTCGTGGGAGATCTACTGGCTGACGGGCGGCATCTTCTCCTGGCTGCTCGCGCCGTGGTTCTTCGCCAGCATCCAGACCAGCGACCTGCTCGGCGTGCTCGGCGCCGCGCCCCTGCCGGTGATCGTCTGGCCGATCGTCTTCGGCATGCTCTGGGGCTTTGGTGGCCTGACCTATGGCCTCACCATGCGCTATCTCGGCCTGTCGCTCGGCATGGCGGTGGTACTGGGCCTGTGTACCGTGTTCGGCACCCTTATTCCGCCGCTGTTCCAGGGCGATTTCGCCGCCAAGCTGCTCGACACGCCAAGCGGCAACATCATTTTGCTCGGCTTGGTTATCACCATGGCCGGGATCATCGTCGTCGCCATGGCCGGCGCGCGCAAGGATGCGGCGCTCTCCCCGGAGCAGAAGGCAGCGGCGGTCGCCGAGTTCGATTTTCGCAAGGGCATCGCGGTCGCTGTCTTCTCCGGCATCATGTCGTCCTGCTTCGCCTTCGGCCTTGCCGCGGGCGAGCCGATCAAGGCGCTGTCGGCGGCGGCCGGTACCGGCCCGCTCTGGACCGGCCTGCCCATCCTCTGCCTCGTCATGTTCGGCGGCCTCATCACCAATGCCATCTGGTGCGCCTGGCTGATCGTGAAGAACCGCAGCGCCGGCCAGTGGGTCGGCGGCGGCGCCGCGGCCGGCGCCCCCCTGCTCGCCAATTTCCTGCTCTGCGCGGTCGCCGGCACCGCCTGGTATTTCCAGTTCTTCTTCTACACGATGGGCGAGAGCCAGATGGGGCGCTTCGGCTTCTCCTCCTGGACGCTGCACATGGCGTCGATCATCATCTTCGGCACGCTCTGGGGCTTCGCCTTCCGCGAATGGAAGGATGCCGCGCCACGGGTCCGCGCCACGGTATGGGCCGGCGTCGGGCTGCTGGTGCTCGCCACTATCGTCATCGGCTATGGCAACGGCATTGCGCTATGAAAGGCGCACTGCTTTCCCTCGCTGCGATCGGCCTGCTCGCGCCAATGACCAGCGCGGCCGCACCGGAACGGGCGACCTATAGCAACCCGATCCTGTTCGCCGATTATTCGGACCCGGACATGAGCCGGGTCGGCCGCGACTATTATATGGTCGCCTCGAGCTTCCATTTCTCGCCGGGCATTCCGATCCTGAAGTCGCGCGACCTCGTCCACTGGACGATCATCGGCCATGTCCTGCCGAAGCTCGATTTCGCGCCCGAATACGACATGCCCGGTCCGCACATGCTGACCGACAAGATCTCCAAACCGGTCGGCGGCACGCGCTATGCCGGCGGCGTCTGGGCGCCCTCGATCAGGCATCATGAGGGCAGATTCTACGTCTATTGGGCGACGCCGGACGAAGGCATCTTCATGTCCACCGCGGCACGCGCTGAAGGGCCATGGGCCAAACCCATCAAGGTGATCGACCAGCCCTTGCTGGAAGATCCCTGCCCGATCTGGGATGACGACGGCCAGGCCTGGCTGGTCCATTCGCGCCATGGCGCGGGGCCGCTGATCCTTCACAAGATGAGCGCCGACGGCACCCGCGTGCTCGATGCCGGCACGGTGATCGTCGAGGACAAGGCCAATCTGCCGATCCTTGAAGGCCCCAAATTCTACAAGCGGAATGGCTATTACTATATCTTCGCGCCGATCGGCGGGGTGGAAAAGGGATCGCAGGTCGCGCTGCGATCTCGCGACATTCGCGGCCCCTATGAATGGCGCGTCGTGCTCGAACAGGGCAGCACGAAACTGGAAGGCCCGCACCAGGGCGGCTGGGTCGAGACGCCATCGGGCCAGGGCTGGTTCGCGCATTTCAACTCGACCGGCGCGTTCGGCCGCATCGTCCATCTCCAGCCGGTCAGCTGGGTCGACGACTGGCCGGTGATGGGCGATCCGATCCCCGGCAAGACCAGCGGCCAGCCGGTCGCGGCCCATGCCATGCCCGATACCGGCACCGCGCCGACCAGCGACCGGCTGCAGGATTCGGACGAATTCACCGCGCGTACGCTCGGCCCGCAATGGGAGTGGAACCACAATCCCGACAATACGGCGTGGAGCCTCGCCCGACGTCCCGGCTATCTCCGCCTGACCGCCGGCCACGCCGAGCATCTCGTCACCGCGCGCAATACCCTGACCCAGATATTGCAGGGCCCGAGCCGGATCACGACGCGGATCGACATCAGCGGCATGAAGGACGGCCAGCGCGGCGGTCTGTCCCTGTTCGGCGTTCGCCCGAGCTGGATCGGCGTAGTGCGCGACAAGGGTATCGCCCGGATCACCCTCGCCTCCGAAGGCGACGAGACGCCCGGCCCGACGATCGCGGCAAAGGCCCTCCAGCTCCGCGCCGAGATCGGCACCGGGCAGACCGTCCGCTACAGCTACAGCCTCGACGGCAAGGCCTTCACGCCGATGGGCGACGCGATCCAGCTCGCGCGCTTCTCCTGGTGGAAGGGATCGCGCCCGGCACTGTTCACCTTCACTCGCGCCGCGCCGGACGCGCAGCGCGGCTGGATCGATGCCGACTGGTTCCGCGTCGAGCCGCTGCCCGCCGACTAATTCGGATCGACTTTCACGTCATTGGCCCGATTGCAGCAACGAAAATGGTTCGCGCAGAGAACACGGAGTTCATTTCCGAATTCGACCATCGCATGCTGGTAAGCTGCCTGTTGCGGGCAGGCTGATTGTCGCAAGCTGGCCGGACTGGCTCAGCGTCCTCCGCGCCTCTGCGCGAACCATAGTGCGCTGCCGACAGGCCGATGATGAACGTCGATCCGTCTTAGCCAGCCGGGCGAGTCACGATCCACGCGGCGCACAGCAGCAGCGCGATCGAGACCAGGCAGAGCACGACCATCCCGGGGTGTACGCCGATGGTGAACAGCACCAGCCCCACGGCCATGCCGATACACGCCCCGATCTTGCCCCGTCGGGGAATCGACCGATCCGCGCGCCAGGCACGCAAGGTTGGACCGAAGCGGGGATGGTCGAGCAGCCTCGCCTCAAGACGCGGCGAGGAGCGCGCGAAACAGCCCGCCGCCAGGATCAGGAAGATGGTGGTCGGCATCAGCGGCAATAGCGCGCCGATGATGCCGAGGGCGACGAAAAGGAATCCAAGCAACAGCCAGCCGATGCGCAACGCACCGGAGGATTGTGGCGAAGGTTCCCATGCACTCACAACGCCTGTCCATCCATTCGGCCCCAGCGCTCGGGCATCCGCACCGCAGGCGATTCACGCCCCGGTGAGCCGGGCCGACGCCTCCGCCTAGGTTATTTGCGACTCGCTCGCAACGATATCGGCGATGGCTCGACCCGCAGCCGACGGCTCCGGCCCCCTCCATGGAGAGATACAGGGCCATCAACGGCCATATGGAACGAGCGTCTTCCCTTGTGCAGGAAATAGAGATTCCTCAGTTTCTCTACGCACACTCTTTTTTTAGTGCACGCCGTCATTGTCCATTCAATATTATTGAGCATAGCAATTAATGCTATAGCGAAAATGCAGACAAAACCGCACAAATCTTTCTCAAATACTGTAAGATCAACACAATATATCGAAGCAATCCATAGATTTTTTGTCAAATCCGCAGGCCGAAATTCCATTAATCAATCATGACCAAAGGTTAATGTGACTGAAGTACTGAAAACGATCATACATCCCGTGCGATCGGGGAGGCCCCGCCTCCCCCGCAACTGAGATGGAGAGTGAGATGAAATTGCTGTTGATTCTCTCGGCATTGTCCCTCGGCATGGCGACGGCGGCCAGCGCAGCCCCGATGGCGCTACAAGCCAGCCAGGCGGAAGCCCCCGCTGCCGGCAACGTTCCGATCTGCTCGAAAACCGTGACTGACGGCTGCATGCAGCGCAGCGCGACCGGGATGCGCCACGATCGCTCGGCACGACACCATCGCTGGGGCAGGCACCATCACCGGGCGGGAAGACATCATCGTCGCATGAGGCATCACCACCACCATCGTCATCATCGCCACCATCATCGGGCGGCGATGGCGACGACTCCTCCGGTGGCAGCACCCGCGAAGTAATAGAGGCTGGGTCGGAAGTACGGCTCGGAGGTACGACCCGTCCAGGGGCTCATCCACATGAGCCCCTGGACGGGTCGCGGGATCAAGGCGACGTGACAAATAGCGACATGCATCCTCCAGCGACCGCCCCGCTCCCTCGCGATGACGCAGCGGATTCTCCGGCCGACCTGTCCGTGACATGACTCACCAGCACACGCGCCTTTCCGTTCGGTGGCTGATCGGCCTGCTCGGCCTCGTGCCGATCGCAGGCGCGCTCATGCTGCTCACGACCCATGTCGGGCGCCGGGCCCTCAAGAACTTAGCTCCCGCGTCGACGACGGTCAGCGTGCTGCCTGGCATGACCGTCGAGGAGGCAGTACCGCCCGCGCATGGCCTGGTCGTCACCAGCCGCCGATCGAACGGAGCAGCGGTCGAGGCCGGCATTTCGGTCGGCGACAATATCACCGCGATCGATTACCATCCGATCAAAGGCTTGAATGACGCGGTGGCGTATATGCGGCACGACCGGAGGCCAATCGTCACCCTGACGATCCTGCACGACCGCCATATGCGCCGCATGGCATTGAAGCGATCGGGAGAGAGCCATGGGGCATAAATTGTTGCTGGTGGAGGACGACGAAGCGACCGCGGCCTATATCGTCAAGGGCATGACCGAGGAGGGCTTCACGGTCGACCGTGCCGGCAACGGCCGCGACGGTTTCTTCCTCGCCAGCGACGGAAGCTACGACGCCGTCATCCTGGATCGCATGATTCCGGGCATGGACGGCATGGCCGTCTTGCAGGCCTTGCGCGCGGCCAGGATCGAAACGCCCGTCATCATCCTGTCGGCGCTCGGATCGCCCGAGGACCGGGTGAGCGGATTGACCGGCGGCTCGGACGACTATCTCGTGAAGCCTTTCGCCTTTGCCGAGCTGCTCGCGCGGGTGCGGCTGCTCGTGCGCAGCCGCGGCACCGGCGTCGCGATCGTCACCAAGCTCAGCTGCGACGATCTCGAGATGGAGCTGCTGTCGCGCAAGGTCCACCGCGGCGACAGGCCGATCGAACTGCAGCCGCGCGAGTTCCGGCTGCTAGAATATTTCCTCCGCCACATCGATCAGGTCGTGACCCGCACCATGCTGCTCGAAGGTGTCTGGGATTATCATTTCGATCCGGGCACCAACGTCATCGACGTCCATATCAGCCGCCTGCGTCGCAAGATCGACGACGGCAGCGAGCGCCCGCTGCTCCATACCGTGCGCGGATCAGGCTACCGGCTCGGGCTGGGCGCCTGAATGGCGGCGTCCTGGCACCTGATCCCCCGATCGACGGTTGCCCGGTTCGTCCTCCTCGCCTTCGTCTTCCAGATCGCCATCATCGGGGGCAGCCTCCTGTTCGTCCGGCAGGCGAGCGAAGGGGCGCTTGCCGAGGAGCAGCGCCAGTCAGTCTACGACCTTCGCGACGAGCTTCTCGACGCCTATCGCGACGGCGGGCAACTCGGCCTGACCCGGCTCATCAGCAGTCGCCTGCAGTCGCCCAGGCACAGCATCGCGGTGATCCTGCTGGCTACGGCGGACGGGACGCCGCTGATCGGGAATCTCGGCGACTGGCCGACCACCGTCCCCCCGCGCACCGACTGGCGCGAGATCGAGCTATACCGCACCGGCAGCGACCGGCCGGAGCGCATGGGGATAAGCACGGCACCGCTACCCGACGGCACTAGGCTGCTGATGGGCCATGTCAGCGAGGCCAATATCCGTCTCGCGCGGATCAACGAGGAGGTCATCGGGGCCGCGCTGATAGGCGGCCTGTGCCTCATTCTGATGAGCGCGCTGCTCCTCGGACGAGTCTTGTCGCGCCAGATCAAGCGCATCACGTCAACCACCACAGCCTTTGTCGATGGCGCGCTCGCCGAGCGCGTACCGATCCGCGGCAGCGGCGACGCCTTTGACGACCTTGGCCGCGCGATCAACGTCATGCTCGATCGCATCGAGAAGCTGATCTCCGAATTGCGAGTTCTTACCGATGGCCTGGCGCACGACCTGAAGTCTCCGGTCACCCGCCTCAAATCAGTCCTGGAGCGGGCCGTGCTCGAAACCCGCGATCCCGACGCGCTCGCCGCGCTCGATCGGGTGGCGTGCGAAGCGGATACGCTGCTGTCGATGCTGACGACCGCCCTGTTGATCAGCCGGGCCGAGGGCGGGATCGGCAGGGACCATTTCGTCGCGACCGACATCGGTGCCCTGCTTGACGACCTTGCCGAGATCTACGGCCCAGTGGCCGAGGATCGCGGGTTTGCGATCGAGACCCGCGTGGAAATCGCGGCAAGGGTCTTCATCCACAGGGAATTGATCAGCCGGGCTATCGGCAATCTCATCGACAATGCCCTGAACTATGCCGTTGGCGGCACCAGGATCCTGATCCACGCCTCTGCGTTTCCAGGCGGCCTGACCATCGCCGTCTCGGACGACGGCCCCGGAATCCCCCCTGAGCGGCGCGCCGATGCGCTGCGCCGGTTCGGCCGGCTCGACCCGGCTCGCAACATCGGGGGCTCGGGCCTCGGGCTCGCACTGGTCGAGGCGACCGCCGGGTTGCACCATGGCGACCTTGCCCTGGAGGACAATGCGCCTGGGCTGCGCGTCGTCCTCCGGCTCAACGTGTCGCTCGCGCAAGGCGACTGACCCTACAGGAAATTGCCATAGACCACCTGCACGATCTGGCCGGTGTCCAGATCGATGAGCAGCGCATCCGGGCCGTAGCGAATCCATTCATAGCCGACCGGTGGAATGTCGAGCCCGAACAGCCAATAGTCGAGCAGCCGGTATTCGGGCGCCCAGAAGATCGCGGGAAGCACCTGCCCGGAACGGAATCGGCGATATTGCCAGCCTTGCGGCCCATGATAGGGCCCGACATGAACCGGGCGATCGGCCGTGAAATTGTGGCTCAAATAGGCCCGGTCAGGACTTTGCGGCCGGATTTCGGCGCCGGCCGGTTGAACCGGTCGCGCATAGCCGCGCGGTTCACGATAGCGTTCCGCGGCGAAGCTGCCGCCGTCGCGACTCTCACCCCCGCGCTGGATCGACATGCTCCCCGCGCCGCCCTCGCGCCGCTGCTGGGCATCAGCCGCCACGGTCTGCGCGCCCAACCCGAGCACGAGGATCATCGCGGCGATATGTGCCTTGCGGCCAAACGATATCACCATGACCATTTCCTTTGCCAACCGGCAGCCTTGGCGGTGCGGATCGCATCGCCGGACTGTCGGTCGCCACTATCGGACACGGCATTCGTCCGGAGGGTGGCCCCCGCGTGAATTGTCGTTAACCCGCAGGCTGGCGGGATGAACTTCCCTGCACCAGCGGGCGCATGAAGGCTATCCCATCGTCCCGGACTGATACCATCGCCGAAGCGTCGGGACCCGAGTCAACGAACATCCACAATGCCGGCACCGGGCATGGTCGATCCCGCGCTCATCCTGAGTCACGATTCCATCCGCCAGGTGAGCACCATGGGCGCATGCGGCAATCCCGCGCGGGGAGACGGCACGCCTCGGCCGACCTTCCTTGAGAGTGAGCATCGAGCGCCTCCATCAGCCGGACCATGAACCGCGCACAGCCGCGGCGAGGTGACGGGTATCTTAATTTCTCTCCATATTGCCGGACATTGGCGAAAAGCGGACCGTTGTAAGGCGCGTGTCAGGTCCCGGGTCGATTCTATGCCTGCTGCATTGATGCAGCGAGTCGTGAAGGACGGGTCACGAGCCGCAGACATGTCTGCCTGAGACTCGCGCAACACCTCCTGAAGAAGGAGTAGTTCCATGTTGAACCATCGCAACACCACACGTCGGGCCGCCGCCCTGGTCGGCGCGATCCTGCTGACCGGTGCCATCGTCGACGCGGCGTGCATCACCCCCGCCGCCGCCCGGCCAAGAGACACCCGCGAATATCCGGTATGCACCAGGATGCGGGTCGACGACTGCCGCCAGATGCGGCACTCACCGCGCCCGACCGGAGCGCATGAAAAGGCGCTGGTCGAGCGGGCAAACCAGCAACAGCAGCAATAAGGCACCCTAAGAACCACCCCCGCCGATCATCTCCCCCCGGGAAGGGGCGGGGGATAGGGGGTCATCGAACCCCCGGTTCTCAATAGCCTGTGAGATTGGGCGCGACCCAGCGTGCGCTGCCATGCGGGGTGGCGAAGATCGTGATGCCAGGGAAGGCATGGGTCAGTGCCGCCTCGAACGCAGCACGTCGCGGCGCGAGTTCGGCATCGCCCCATGATCTGCCGAACACGGCGTGATAGGCGGTCGCCCCCGGCGCCCCGCCGTCGACGATCGCCTTGGCGGCGGCGATGCCGGGCTCACTGGGCACCAGCCCATACTGCATCTCGCCATCCTCGTCTTCCTGGCCGTCGTCCATCTCGAACGCACCACCCCCGGTGTTCCAATGGTAGAGGCATGCCAGCGGCGTTTGCGGATCATAGGCAAGCAGCGCAATGCAGTTGAACAGGCTGGTGGTGTACATCGGCCCGTTGGCGGCGAGATGCGCGCCAATGCCGACCTCGAGCCCATGGCCGGCATGCAAATTCGGTACCGGAGGGGCTGCGACCGCGGCTACGCCGCCGCCCTGAAACGGACCCCATTCATCTTCGGCAATCTGTTGATCGCCCGCGCCCTGAAACGGACCCCACTCGTCTTCGGCAACCTGTTGATCGCCCGCGCCCTGAAACGGACCCCACTCGTCTTCGGCAACCTGTTGATCGTCCGCGCTCTGAAACGGACCCCATTCCTCCTCGTCGGGTGGCTGAGCGTTCATCAACTGGACTGGCGCAACGGCGGTCCTGGGGACGGCCATGCTATCGACCTCGCGCGGTTGCCGCGTGAGAGTGCCGGCCATGGCCCGCAGCGCCACGACCGCGGGACGCGCGTTGAGCAGCCGACTCGTCGCGACGAGGGACTCGACCGATCGCGCGCTATCGAGTTCGCCGGCAATGAGGTTGCCGGTGGCGGACGATGCAGCGCCTGAGCCAGCCATGCCCTTGCGTTGCGGATCAGCATAGCCGCTCATCCCGCTGCCGGCGTGCGGTGGGGATCGTGCGCTTCGGCGCGGGCGATCATCTCAGCTGACCAAGCGGATGCAACATGCTGTCGGATAAAAAGAGGTCTGCCATGGTGCATCCTGCAATGGGCGATCCACAATATGCGCCGAGTCCGGAGCACTGCCAAGCGCCCGCTATTTGGCGAAGATGGCGGGAATCGCCTTTTCGCCGAGAAGCTCGCGCACGATCGCCTCGACCTCCCCCCGTTGCTCCGCGGAAAAGGCGAAGCGATTTTTGGTGGCGAGGACGATCAATGCCTCGATGTCCTTCGGCCGCTTCCCTTTTATCCGGATACGATGGTTGATCCCCTTGATTGCCTCGAACGGCGACAGAACCGTCATGCCGTCCATGTCCTCGCGGCCGAGAGATTTGATGGTCGGCCCGATTTCGCCTTCCATCACCAGATCTACCGTCTTGCCCGTCGGGCCGTGTCTGAACTTGCGCACGACAAGGCTGCCGCCTTCGGTCTTTCCCGTGGCGACGGACACAGCGGCCCGCGCGCCGGCGCTGTTGCCGGCGGCGCCTCCCGCTGCCCCGGCTGCGGCGGCGTTCTCCTTCATGTCATCCATCAGTTCGACGAATCCGGCGGCACGCAATGCCTGGCTGCCCGCCGCCATATTGCTGACGATGATGTCGACATCGTCGGGCGCGGTATAGGGCGCGGCGCCGAGCAGCATCTGCGCGCCGCTGCCCTGGACCACGAACGTCACCTTGGCGGCGTGCAGAGCGCTTGACGCTGCATCGATGACGCTGCCCACGGCCTGGCGCCCGGCACTCACCTTGTTCAACGCCGCCGGCAGGCGGATCGTGCCGAGAATGGCCTGCTCGGCCATGACGCCGATGTCGACCCGGACATTTTCCGGCACGACATAGTCAGCATGGAGATGGGGGAAACTCTTCTCGAACTCTTCTATCTTCGCGTCGCCATAGCCGAGACGACCGGCGAGATCGGTATAGATCTGATCCTTGTCGTCGAACCTGTCGAGCTTCCAGCCTGGGCGTTTCGCATCGATCACCACGCGCTGCACCGGTTGACGCGGCGCGCTCTGGAGGAGCCGGGCGGCAGCCATGGTTCGTGCGACCGACGGTGCCGCGTTCAGCGCCGTCGACAATTGCACGAGCGAGGCGTGCCGCGGGCCTGTCGCCAGCGTCGGGCAGGCGAACGTCTCGCGATCCGTCGGCGACGCGTGCCGCTGTTCCTGGTCCTGCATGGCAAGCACCCCCGGGAAGGTCGCGATCCTATCATCGTGGCGGTCAATGTCACACCGCCATCGGTATTGAGTCCCTGCCGCCGCGGCGAGGCCCGGGAGATATTGCCCGTCGACGAGATGCTCGCCGAAGCGCGGCTCGAGCGCAGCCCAGAGGAACGCCTGAACATGCGCTTCTGAATCGATCAACCAGCGCACCGGGCCGATGCCGCTGCGATTGGGCCTTACATCCCATACCCAGCGCCGGAAGGCGGATTGCGTCGCCTCTATGTGGCGATGCTGACTTCTGCGTCGGTTTGTCGGTGGAGGGGTGTGGGCTCGGAAGCTCGCCGGGATAGGTCCGCGAACGCAAAGCAACGGCAAGGAAATCTCTGCCGGCTAACCTTGCCGGTCGGCGTCAAACTGCTAATGAAGATATGCTAGGAAGGAAAAGATCTTTGACGCCGGCAGAACTGAGCATCGCCTTCTTCATCCAGCTATTCGTAATTGTTGCGGTAGCGCGCATGGTGGGCTGGTTCTGCCAGCGCTTCCTGGGTCAGCCACAGGTTGTCGGTGAGATGATCGCCGGCGTTCTGCTTGGGCCCTCGCTCCTAGGATTGGCGCTACCGGGTCTCAGCGCGCTGCTTTTCCCCGCTCAGTCGAAGCCGATCCTCTTCGTCATCGCCCAGCTGGGAATCGGTCTCTATATGTTCCTTGTCGGACTCGGGTTCGACCGCGACCATTTCCGCAGCAACCTTGGCAGTGCCGCCGCGATTTCTCTGTCGGGGGTGGCGGCGCCTTTCGTGATGGCAATGGGGCTGGCGCCATGGCTCCTGAGCGAAGGGCTGTTCGCGCCCCGCATATCGAAGGCCGAGGCGACGTTGTTCCTGGGCGCGTGTATGGCAATCACGGCTTTTCCGATGCTGGCACGCATCATTCACGAACGTGGCGTCTCGCGATCCCCGCTCGGCACGCTGTCGTTATCGGCGGGAGCTATCGACGACGCCTGCGCCTGGGCCGTGCTGGCGGTCGTGTTGGCGACGCTCGGCGCGGGTGCGGGCGTCGCGATCAAGGCGATCGGCGGTGCACTGGCCTTTGCGGCGTTCATGGTTCTTGCCGGGCCGCGGCTGTTCGCCCGTTTCGCACCGGCAGTCGAGGCGCGGGGCGGGGTCGACAACGGGTTGCTCGGCGCGGTGCTGATGCTGTTTCTGCTGTCCGCTTTCGCGATGGATTCGGCGGGAATGCATGCCGTGTTCGGCGGGTTTCTACTGGGCACGGCCATGCCGCGCGGCCGTTTCGTCCAGGAAATCCGTGCCAAGCTGGAGCCGGTCACCACCGTCCTGCTCGTGCCGGTTTTTTTCACCTATTCCGGGCTCAACACCAAACTCGATGTGATGAGCGATCCCGCGCTGTTCGTGATCGCCGTGGCAATACTTGGGGCGTCGATCTCGGCGAAGTTCGGCGCCTGTTGGGCGGCGGCGCGGCTTACCGGTCAGGACAATCGCACCGCGCTCGGCATCGGCGCGCTGATGAACGCACGCGGACTGATGGAGCTTATCATCATCAATATCGGCCTTCAGCAGGGACTGATCGGGGTCGAACTGTTTTCGATCCTGGCGCTGATGGCGGTCGTGACCACCTTCATGGCCTCGCCACTGTTCGAGCTGGTCTATGGACGGCAAGCGCGCGCAGCTGGCCAGTTGGGCCAGCTGGTCGACGACGCCGAGCCGCCGACAAAGGTCCCTGCGACCAATCGATAGCTCCGTAGTTCCGCGACCTACGACAGGTGCCGACTGCCTTTCATCGCGGGTTTTCCTCAGGTATAGACGAGACGGAGGAGCAGCCGGTCAGCCGACTCCGGGGTCGTCGCGCGATGATAGGTGGAGTTGTCCATCAAGAACCCGCTTCCCGCCTTGCCCTCTATGATCGTCTCGTTCTCGCTTCCATAATATCGCTGCAGCACTTCCACCGGTTGCGAATAGCTGAACAGCATGGGCCAGGTTTTTTTCTTATGCGAGTGCTTGAACATCACGTGCGCGCCTGACGTTCGATCGGTGTCGGTGATGTAGAAAGCGACCATTATGAAGTTGTGACCGTGAAGATCGAAGTGATAGTCGATCGCATTTCCCTGTCTCATCTGCTCTTCCGGGCTGAGCTTGGTCGCGAAGCTCCAATATAGCTCCAGGTCGCTTAGTCGTCTGGGCGAATATCCCAGATACTGGCTGACGATCTCAAGGATCAGGGGATCGTTGACAATCCGGGAGACGCACTCATGCTTGAGAAGCTGGCGCTTTCTTCGTTTGTAAGCCGTGCCCAGGGTCACCATCTCACCGTCTGCCAGACGCCCGCCCTCCGCCACCTCGGATTTGAGGAACGGTCTCGACCGAACCGAGTTCTGCAACGGGAGCCGACCTGCCAGACTATGGATCTCCGTGACCAGATCCGCGGGAAGATCGAGGCCCAGCGAAACGCCGTCTTTTCGAAGCTCTTCGACGCTGCGATCTGCATCGAATCCGTGGAAGATGCTATCATGCCGTGGCCGGAACGACGTTTCGCGCTCGCGGTCCCATTCGCGACCGAACAGACCGGCAGATTGGCGGAAGCGCTGCACGCGGCTGTAGGCGATACGATAGGTTCGGAAGCGGGCCAGCACGAACATCGGGCCGATCCGGAAGATTCGCCGGATGACCGTGTTCATCCGGATGGCCAGCTTGGCCTTATGCTTACGCCATGACCTGGGTAGCATGGTCACCTCAATACGATCGCCGTATGCGAAGTCGATTGCCGCAGAAGAGCGACGGCCGCAAACCCGCTTCGCCGCTCTCCAGGACAATGCTCATTACATGGCGTGCCTATGGCGCGCCGCGGATCACCCACGAATGGAGCGCGAATTACCCACGAACGGCCATCCCATGATCTTGAGCGAGGCGCGCAGTGTTCGGCAACACCAGGTCCAATCGTTCCACCTCGGAGAAAAGCCTCACTATATCGATCTCACAATCGATCTCGGTCAGCGGCAGTTCGGTGTTGCGCTCCAGGCACGCGTTCACTGCATCGGCGTCGGTGCCATCGATATCGACATAATGGAGCTTGCCAGCCAGGCGACCATTCTTGCTCGCCCCGCCAATGCTGATCTTTGCAGGCCAGCCTTTTGCCGGCATCTTCGCATCGATGAAATCCAGGATGTTCAAATCGCCAAAACCGGACACCTCCACGGTGCCGGTTTTTCCTGCGTTCGAGGAACCAGTCATTTGCCTCTCCTCTGTTATCGGAATCACACTAAGGATACCGCAGGTTCAGTGCGGCCACACCACACGTCGGCCAAGAACAAACGCTCAATTTTGGGAGATTAGCCTATTCTCTCCAGAACTCTATCACCATAACTGCAACAGCATCCTGATGCAATAAGACGACCTCGTTAGACTGGACAGACCCTGGCCGGCGATACGCGGACTCTCTGCTCACCGTCCTTTACCGATCCGTGTCTCGCGCTGGCGCCTCGGCCGTGCCCGCGGATCATTCGAACCGCACGAGCACGCGCTGGCCGATCAGCATATCCGTGCTCCTGGTCTGGACGATCACCTCGACCACACGTTCGTCGGTGAGCTGGCTGGCCTGATCCGATTGCAGGCGACGCGCTCCGAATATCGGCGCGATCCGCTTTACCGTGCCGGAGATGCTGGCCGACCGCTCGTTCTCCGGCGAGATTTTGACTGCCTGCCCGGCGCGGATGGATCGCAAGGCCGTTTCCGTGACTTCGGCGCGCACGATGCGCGGCGTGTTCGGGACGATCGTGAAGAGGACCGATACGTTGAGGGTCGAGACCCCCGTCCCTACCGATGCGAAGCTCTGTGCAACGGTTCCGTCGGCCGGGGATCTGACCAGCCTCTGATCGCGCTCGAAAACCGCTCTGCGCATAGCCGCGCGCGCCTTGGCCAGCGCGGCTTCCGATTCGCGCACGCGCAGCCGGGCCAGATTTGCGTCATCCCTTGCCAGGTCGGCGGTGACGCCGGCCACGGCGCGCTTGCCCCGCAGGCTGTCCAGTCTGGAATATTCGCGAGCCTTGGCCGTCGCTTCCAGCCTCGCCTGGTCGAGCTTCGTCCTGGCAAGCGCGATGTCGGCCTCGCTTTCGGTGACCGCGATCGCCTGTCCGTCGAATTCGAGCTGCGCCAGGGGCTGGCCTTTGGTTACCCTTTCGCCCTCCTGGACATAGATGGCGGAGACGGTTCCCGGCGTCTTGGCGGCCGCCGCGATCAATCCACCTTCGACATCGACGCGGCCATTAGCCACGGCGGCCGACCGGCCCATGGTCTTGGCCGGCACGAAAGTCCCTTCACCAGGCACCTCGTTCGAGCAGGCGCCGAGAATGCAGAGTGCCGGGAGGATCGCGAAAGCTCTCATTCTCCGACAGTGGCTTCAGGCGGGAAAGCGCTTGGTTTGAACGACTCGGCCGTCGGCCATTTCCACGATCCGGTCGGCGCTTTGCTGAAGCTTGGTATCATGAGTGACGACTATAACGGCGGCGTTGCGGTTTCGCGATGCAACGCGCAGCAATTCGATGATCCGGGCGGCATTTTCCGAGTCCAGGGCCGAACTCGGCTCGTCTGCGAAGACCAGGCTCGGCTCCTTCACCAATGCGCGCGCGATCGCCACCCGCTGCTTCTCGCCGCCGGACATCTCCGCCGGACGGAGGGCGAGCTTGCCGCTCAGGCCGACTTCGTCCAGCGCCGCGCGCGCGCGCTCGCGCGCGTCTGTTCGGCTGAAGCCGAGATAACGTACGACGAGTGCGACCTGTTCGACGGCATTCAAGGCGGGAAACAAATTGAAGCCCTGAAAGACGAAACCGCAATGTCGAAGGCGAAACGCATCGATGCGGCTAGGCGGCATACGCCAGAGGTCTTCGCCGAGCGCATTCACTTCACCGCTCTCCGGCCTGAGCAGCCCGGACACCGCCGCCAACAGCGTCGATTTCCCCGACCCGGAGGGGCCAATCACCATCGTCATCTCTCCGGCCATGGCCTCGAAGTCGACCCCGGAAAGCACGACGGTACGCTCTCCGCCCGTCGTGTAGGACTTCACTAGGCCGGTTGCCCGGATGGCAGGCTGCCGATCGGAATTGGCCGCGGTCATCTCAGCAATTCCGCAGGGTCCGACCGCTTTAGCAACTGGATCGACATAACGGCGGCAATGACGGCGATGACCAGCGACACCACGAAGATGATGAAAAACGGCCACACGGGATAGGCCATCGGCAAACCTATCCGCTTGGCGATCAGCGACACCGCCAGGAAAATCGCCACCGCCGCAAGATATCCGAACGCAACCAACCAGAGGCTGAGCTCGATCACGATCAACCGCAAAGCGTTCATCGGCACCCCGAGCGCCAGCAGCGCTCCGAACTCGGCGAGCCGCGCGGCGATCGCTCCCTTGAGCGTCTGCCAGGCGATGACGGACCCGACGAGCGCGCCGAAGCTTACCAGGAATATCAGGACGATGCCCAGAATGCCGCCGTTCAAGAACAGATCGGACTGATTGGCCCGCGCCAGTTCATCCTTTTCCCACGCGCGCACCGCACCGTCGACCTGGCGCTCGATCCGTTCACCCACGGTCCCGAGGTCCGTGCCCTGAGCCACTCTGACCAGCAACGCGTTGACGTGCAGGTCCGCAGGATTCAGCAACCCGATCTCCTCCGCCGTACGGCGCGAAGCGAACACGATCGCCCTGCCGTTGGCGTTGGGGAATCCGTCCGCAATCCCGGCGACGGTCACGACCCGGCCGTTGATCGCCGCCTTGCCGCCGAGCCTGGCATCAAGCTTGCGGAAACTGGTCCGGTCGATGGCGACGGTCAGCGGCATTTGCAGCCCGGCGATCGTCCGCTCGCTGAACGATTTCGGCATCGTCAGCGAGCCGGCCGCGACATCGATCGCTGCGACCAGAACGCCGGTCCGCGATCCGCCCTCCTCGATCCCCTCGTCGGAGACGGCGCTCCAATCGGCGCCGTGCACGGGAAGGTCGGCCACCTCCGTCACACCCGGCGCCGTCATAATGGCGGGCAGCAAGCGCTTGGGTATGTCGCCTGCATCGAACCAACTTTTCGCGTTCCGGTCCAGCACGACAAGATCGGCAGGGGTCGAGTTCGTCAGCCGCGAATACGATTCCGAGACGCCGCTGAACAGACCAGTGAAACAGATGATCAAGGCGCAGCAAAACGCTATGGAGAGTATCGCCGCAGAGTAACGCCGCCACTCGAAGGTGATCATGCGCAAGGCGAGTGTCATCAAATCCCCACGCTCGCATATTCGCGCTGCTGCAGGCCAGCGGATCCCGCCCCATCGCCGGAATGGGCTTTTGACCGCGCATGGATCCGCGGCAGCATCTCGGTGAATTCTGCTGCCGGGATCAATCCGCACGCTCCATAGAACACCGTCATTGTGGACAGCCAGGAGAAGAAATCCGCGTGGCTGGCGAGGTGCTTCTCCATCGCCATGCCGATCCACGAGAGATGCGCCCAGACGTCGAAGCACGTGCTGCAATCACGCGAATCACCGACGCAGCACCGCCGCGGTTCGCCGAGATCAGGGCCATAGGCGTTGAAGAAAGGGTTGTAGCTCTTGCCGTTGCGCAG
The DNA here is from genome assembly GCF_028473665.1 of Sphingomonas sp. QA11. Taxonomy (GTDB): domain Bacteria; phylum Pseudomonadota; class Alphaproteobacteria; order Sphingomonadales; family Sphingomonadaceae; genus Sphingomonas; species Sphingomonas phytovorans. The sequence goes on from NZ_CP098774.1 coordinate 4,303,269, forward strand.
GCGGCCAGCATTCTGCGGAGCATCAACCGACACGCTGCCGCACACGTCATAGCCCCAGGATTCGCCTAGCATCCTGCCGCTGGTCACGACCTCATTTATATAGCGCGACATGCAGATCGCCTGAGGATGGCGATCGATCATCCGGTCGACGAAGCGATACGCCGGATCGAAACCGCCGGCGTGGCTCAGATCGTCCCCAAGACCCTGGAGATCGCCATAAAAGTTGAATGCGACCAGCTGGCCATTGGCCACGCAGGCATCCACGACTTCCACGGTTTCTGCCGGCGGTTTCGCAGGCAGGGTAATGTACCAGCGCGCCCGGTCGTCGCCGGCGAAATTTTTCAAAGCGCGATCGAAGATGTCGATCTTTCCATAGCCGCGCAGTTCGCGATCGGTGGCCCGGTCGCCCCACATCGAAACGGCGATCGTAATGTCTTCCAGCCCCTCGCGCGGAATCGAACGCAGGCCGTTGGTGACGACCATGATCCGAAACGCTTTGGCCAGTTTCCTCAGACGATCGGGGCGCAGGCTCGGCTCGCCGCCGATGACGGTTACGAAGTTGATACCCCTGGATTTCTCACGCTGGATGAATTCGGCCAATGTGTCGTCGTCGGCCTCCCCGACATCATCCAAGGCTTCGGCGAAGAAATAGCATCCTTTGCACCGCAGATTGCAGATATGCGTTATATCAACCGAAATGGATCTAACGGACCCCGCCGCCTTAGTTGCGGCCCACATCCGCGCGGTTAAAGGGTCTTTCAGATACCCATCAATTGTTGCGCGGATCGACAAAAATGCCTCTAATGAAGAACAGTAGTTGCAAAGCACGGCATACGCGTACGCCTGGAGTACCGCAACGGAATTTTGGGCGCGGCAGCGCTGCCAGATGAAAAGATGACCCGCGCGCGTGTATGCGAAGTAAACATGCACTCCGTTGCAACCCTGCGGCTACGGGCAGCCGTCCAAACTCTCTGCCAACTCTTTTTGCATCGGAATCTCGTCCTAAAAACGGTTGAGGGCTGACTGGATCCTTGTTACTTCGATGAAACCCACGTGATGGGTTTATCTCACCAAGCCAGGAGAGAATTTATGAGAATCAAGGTCAAAAGAAGTGTTTCCGTCTACGAGGAGCACAGAAAGCCTTTCCTCACGCTCCTTCTGAACGCGTGCGAGGGTGCCCGTGAAGCTGTGGGCGTAAATCCCCGGCCGTACGTGAAGGCGGAGAGCGACGGCAAGACGTTCGACGTGATCATCACCACCGAATTCGACAGCATGGCCGAGTATGAAGAGAAGTTCCTTCATCAGCTGTTAAAGAACGACAGTTTCCTCGATGGTGCGGAATCCGCGGTCGGCATGATTGTCGATAATCCGCGCGACGAAATGTATGTCCGCCTGGAGCCGGACGACTACTTCATGCATCGCAAGGGCGAGTTCGAGCTCGAGAGGCTGGGTGACAGCGCGCCGACCGAGCAAAAGAAGTACCTCGTCGAACGGATGTTCCGCGCGAAACCCGGTAAACTGCGCGAGATCATGGCGCTGAACTTCAAGTTGATGGAAGAAGAACTCAAGAAAACCGGCGTTATGCCGAAATATTACTGCACCCGCTTCACCGCTGGTCGTATCGGCGCTTCCGAGCAGGAGCGGATGTTCAACGACGCGAACGAGCTGGACCGGCAAGTGCTCGATTACGATGACAAGTTCGATCACTCGTTGCTGAACAGCCCGATCGAAGATACCTATTATCGTCGGGTGGACGCCGAACTCATCGAGAGTTTCCAGAAGGAAAAGAAACCGGAAATTCTCGTTCCGCACATCTGATAGTCGAGCCGTAATCTGCTTTCATGCCTCAGGAAATCGCAATCATCGGGATGGCATGCAAGGCTCCGAAGGCCAATAGCTATCAGGATTTCTGGCAGTTGCTCGTGGCTGGTGAAACAGCCACGGGCGGCTGGCCGGAAGATAGGCGCTACCTGTCGCGGCTCTGGTCCGGGCCGGATGCCGGTTTCGCGGGCAAGGTGCGGAATTTCACCAATTCCATGCGCGGCGGCTATTTGGACGATGTCGACATGTTCGACGCGCGCCTGTTCGGCATCTCGCCGCGTGAAGCCCGTCTCATGGATCCGCAGCACCGATTGCTGATGGAGCAGAGCTGGCAGGCCCTGCTTGATGCCGCGATCGATCCGCGCAAGCTCGCGGGATCGCAAACCGGCGTCTTCTTCGGATTGTGCTCCTACGATTACGGCTTGATCGGTCACGAGATGCCGGACCGGGTCAGCCCGTATTCGGCGCTGGGCGTGGCGCATTGCATTGCCTCCAATCACGTTTCCTATTCGCTCGGGCTCCAAGGGCCCAGCATCACCGTTGATGCAGCCTGCGCCGCCTCGGCCATGGCAATCCATCTGGGGGTGCAGTCGCTGCTCAGCGGAGAATGCGACTTGGTGCTCGCTGGAGGGGCGAACCTGGTGCTCTCTCCGGTCGTGAACGTCAGCTTCGAAATGGCGGAAATGCTCTCTTCCCAGGGTCGCTGCGCCACCTTCGATCGCGCTGCGGACGGCTACGTCCGGGGCGAGGCGATCGGCGTGATCGCGCTCAAGCGCCTAGAGGATGCCGGCGACGATCCGATCCATGCGGTGATCAGCGCGACCGCGTCCAATCAGGACGGAAGGACCAGCTCGATCACCGTCCCTTCCGGCGCGGCGCAAGAGACCTTGCTGCGCAGGTGCTATGACAAGGGCGGCATCACGCCCGATGCGGTGACCTTCGTCGAGGCGCACGGCACGGGCACGCCCGTCGGCGATCCGATCGAGGCGAACGCGCTTTCGCGGGTCTTTTCCGGCCGCGAGACACCGTGCAGGATCGCGTCGCTAAAGGCGAATTTCGGACATTCCGAAGCCGCGGCCGGGATGCTCTCGACGATCAAGACCGCGCTGGCCCTGCGGAACCGCTTCCTGCCTCCGCATGTCGGTGCCGCCGCTCCGATCACACCCTTCGCCGACGCGGGGGCACCGATTGCCCTTGTCACGGACGGCGAGCGGCTGCACGCCGCCGCCGGTTCGCCGATCTTCGCCGGGATCAGCGCGTTCGGCTTCGGCGGGACCAACGTCCATCTGCTGTTACGAAGCCACGAGGCGGAGGACGATTGGCAACCGCCTGCCGATGACGGGCCGGCGACGATAACATTGTCGGCGCATAGCGTGGACGCCCTCGATCAAGCGAGGATATCTTGGGCGGACTATTTCGCTTCGCTCGACGCACCGGATTTCCAGCTCGCCGCCGCGATGACGCGGCGCGCATGCGGCGGGGAACGCTTTCGGATCGAGGTGGCGGCCACGTCCGCTCCGGAAGCTGCCGCGGCGCTCCGCGACGCCCCGATCGCTCCGAACCCGCCCGAAACGAAGGACGAATTCTGCGACCTGCCGATCCGCCGGCGGCCGGCCAGCCCCCCTCCGGCCTATCCGTTCATGCGCAAGCGCTACTGGGCCTATGACTACGACAAAGCCCCAAGCTCGAACGGTAGGGATCCGACAGACTCCGCGTCGGCAGCCAGCGCTGCGTTTCCGGAGGCGATGACGCTCGATTTCAGCGCCGGTTACATCGCCAATCATCGCATCGCGCAGACGGTTATAGTGCCGGGTGCATCGATCATGATGGCGATACGCAGCGCACTCCTGCCCTATTGCAACGGGGATGCCTTGGAAATTCGGGACATGCGTTTCCGTTCGGCAATCATCATCGACCCGGCTGCTGCTGCCGAAGGCTCCAGCACGACGCTGCGGCTCGCGAAGGAGGCCGAGGACACCTACCGCGTCACCGTCGTCAGCGACGCCGACGGCGTGGTCCGCGCGGAAGGCTTGGCAGTCAGAAAGGCGCTGTGATGGATTTCAGCATCATGTTCTTCTCGGGCGGCGCCAACGACGATCTGGCGGCGGGCCGTTACGGGCAAATCCAGCAGGCTGCGCGTCTTGCCGACCAGGCCGGTCTGAAGCGGATCTGGCTGCCCGAACGCCATTTCGTGCAGTTTGGCGCGCTGCATCCCAATCCAGCGCTGCTCGCCGCCCATCTTTCGGGCATGACCAGCACTATCCGGCTTGCCGCCGGCAGCGTCGTTGCGCCGCTCCACGATCCGATCAGGATCGCGGAGGAATGGTCGATGGTGGATAACCTCTCCGGCGGTCGGGTGGATGTCGCCCTCGCCTCCGGCTGGCTGCGATCCGATTTCGTTCTGGCCCCCGAATGCTATGCCACGCGCAAAAGCGAATTCCGCAAGCGCGTCCGCCAAGTGCGGGAATTGTGGAGCGGTGCAAGCTTGACCCGGCAGGTCGAAGGCCGCAGCCATTCCGTCGCCATTCGCCCGGCCCCGTTGCAACCGTCGCTTCCGCTCTGGATAACGGCGGCCAGATCGATCGACACCTTCCGGTACGCTGGCTCGGTCGGCGCGAATGTCCTGACGTATCTTGTCGATCTGGGTTTCGAAGGATTGGAACCCGCCATTGCGGCTTATCGCAAGGCCCGCGAGGACAATGGCTACGAACCGGACGAGGGCGTCGTGACCGTCATGGTCCATTGCTGCCTCGGCGACGACAGCGCCGAAGTCCGGCGAGCCGTTGCCGGCCCCTATCGTAAGTACCTGTTCGACAATCGCGAGCTGATGCTGCAGCTTGACCGCCCGGCCGATGCCATCGACGACAAGACCTTTGGCGAGATGGCCGATATCCAGTTCGAGCGGGTATTCGAAAACCTCTCCCTGATCGGATCGTTCGCCGCCGCGCACCGGACCCTCGACCGCTTGGCGGCGATCGGTATCGGCGAAGTCGCCTGCCTGATCGATTTCGTGGAAAAGGATTCCATGACGATCGATGCGGTGACGGACATCGCCTCGCTCCGGCAATCCTATCGCGAACGCGTGCCCAAGCCGATGGCCGGCGGCGGCCCGGACCTGATCGCCGAACGGAGCCAGTTCTACGATTATATCGGTACGCTTGGCGGGTTTTATGGAGATGAGTTTCGCCTGGTCGAACGGGTTCGGCTCGATGGTGATCGCGCAGAAACCGAGTTGCTGGTCGAAGATGCGAGCGAACAGGGCAAGGCCATTCTGGTCGACGCCGTCATCTCCACGGCGCATGCGTTCGCGTTGCGGCCCGGCCTGCGCGCCGCAAGCGTCCCGCTTGCCATGCCCGCGGGGGTCGGCTCGATGTCGATCGGAGATGTCGAGCCCGGCGTCCTGACGGTCGTCACCGACGCACGAGGCCGCGAAGGAGACATTGATTATTTCGATGCCGTCGCCCGCGACGGGCAAGGCCGGGCGGTCGTGCAACTCGGCCGGATCGCATTCAACCGGTTCAAGGTGCCGCCGAGCGATCCGCGCGTGATCACGGCCAGAAAGGTCGCGCACAGGATCACGTGGCATGAAGCTGCACCGACGGCTGCCGCGCCGAAATCGATGTCATTCATCGTCCAAGCATCGGAGCCGTCAGGCGCGTCGGCCTGGATCGAGGCATTCCGGGCTGCCGGGTTCGAAGCCACGCGGGCGGGCGATGAAAGGAGCCGGCGCGCAGACGGTGCGCAGGAATGGCATATTTTCGTGGCTCAGACGCCCGCCGACGGTACCGATGCCGGGCTGGCTCAGGCCGCCACCCTCGAAATTGCCAACTGGACGAGCGCGCTGCCGAAGCAGGGACGCGGCATCAAATGGGCGGTGCTGACGCGTTCGGCCCAGGCCGTCCTGAAAGATGACGGGCTTCCCGATCCGGTAGCGGCTGCGGCTTGGTCAGCCGCCGCCTCGCTCACGCAGTTCGGAGGGCAGACACCGCAAGGCGTCCTCGACGTCGATGATACGGGCGAGCGCACGGCGCAGGCGATAGCAGCCAGTCTCGCCAGCGAAACATTGCCGGCCGCGATTCGCGGCGGCGACGTTTTCCGGATGGAGCTGGAGCCGTTCGGGGAGTCGTCCGGCTCCGCTAAGCCAACCGGGGATCTGCTCGCGGGCGGTCGGGCGGTCGTGCTGGGCGGCAGCGGCGCACTCGGACGCGAGCTCATCTCGTGGCTGGAAGAGGAAGGGGCTTCGGCCATTACGAGCGTTTCCAGAAACGGGATGCGCGGCCCCAGGGCGGGTATCGCTCGCGTGGCGGTGAAGGACTGCCGCGCGGACGTCGCCGTGGACCCGATCGAGGACGCATTGCGGGACTGCGACCAGGACCCCGACGCTTTCGACACGATCTTTCACCTGGCGGGAGTCGACCGATCGGAAGGGGACGGCGTCACCCGGGAGAGCGTCGCATCGGCCTTCGCCCCCAAATTGGGCGCGATCGAGAACCTGCGCGGTCTGCTCGATCACGCCAAGAGACCGCTGCACATCATTCTGTTTTCGAGCCTGGCGGCGTTGCGCGGGTCGCAGGGGCAGGTCGCTTATTCGGCCGCCAACGCGGCAGCGGCCGCTGCGCTCAGGCGGATGGTTCGCGGCACACCGCATCGCGCGACGATCGTCCATTTCGGCCCATGGTGTGGCGCGGGCATGGCCGCTGCGCCGGAACTCGACGCGATCTTCGAATTGAAGGGGATCGAGCGCCTGGCCCCGGAAAACGCCCTGCGGGCGCTCGGGCTGGTGCTGTCCGGCGGCCATGACGAAGTCGTGATCGCCCAGTTTCCCGAACAGCGCGCGCGATCGGCACCGGCGGCAGCGGATCTGGCCGGACCGAAACAGGAGGGACAGCGGAGCAAGGATCTGGACACGCTTCACCACATCGCCCCCAAAGAACGCAGGGCGGCGTTGGTTTCGCGTTTACAAGTCCTGATCGCGAAGGCTTTGGAAATCGAAATCGACGAAGTCGACGCCCGAACCAATCTTTACGATCTCGGCTTCGATTCGCTGATGGCGGTAGAGCTGCGCAACAAGCTTTCCGAAGTATATGACATCGAGGTCGGACTGGTGGTCTTGATGGATGCGCAAACCATCGACAGCGTCGTCGATCGCTTGATGCCGATCGTCGAAAGGGCGCTGGACCAGGCAGTTCCGGAAAAACGCGAATCGCTGACAGAGGAAGCGGAAACGCTGTGAACGCCGCCCACGCGATCCTGCAACTCGACACTGCCGGCATCGACCTTGGTGTTCTCGGCGATGATCTGGTTCTCATCGGAAATACGAAATCGCTTCCGGACTCGCTTCGGACGGAATTGTCGTTGCACAAGGCGAAACTCCGCCATGAACTGAACGGACTGCGCGCGCCGTCCCTGCGCGGAGAGGCCTGCGTTGAGCGGTGCCGATTCTACCTGCCGTCGCATGGGCAGCAGCGCCTGTCCTTTCTGGACGCGTTGTATCCGAAGAGCGCCGCCTATGTCGTTTCAGCCTCCGTATTCTTCCGCGGCGTGACCGATCAGAACCGCCTGGTCGATGCACTGCGCAATGTGGTGGGACGGCACGACGCGCTCTATACGCATCTGATCCGAACGGACGACATCGATCTCGCCGCGATCGACCGCAATGTGCCGGTCGATCTGCCGCTGATGGACCTGTCGGGCCACCCCGACCAAGCGGAGAGGCTGAGCGCCCTTTGCGAAACTATCTCGACCACCCCCTTCGATCTGACCGATCCGCCGCTGTGGCGCTGGCTGCTGGTCCGTACGGGCGAGAGCTCATTCAACCTTATCGTCGCGATCCATCATTTCATCAGCGACGGTTGGTCCCTGGCGGCGGCGTTCCGGGAGCTCGCCACCGAATATCGCCTTGGCGCGCCCAGAAGCGAGGCGCCTTCGGCAGGCTATTCGCTCTTTGCGCGCCAGCAGCGCAGGCGATTGGCCGAGCCGGATATCCCCGCCCTGATCGAAGACGCGCGCAATGCGCTCTCGGCTTGCCGCCTCGAAAGCTCGACCTTCGATGGAAAAGTCCGTCCCGAGCTGGACAGTGATCGGGCAGGCAGGCTGACGTTCAGCCTTTCGCCCGAAGTCGCCCGGGCCGTGCGAGCGCTCGCCGGCGAGCTCTCGCTGACCGTCTCAAGCATTCTTGCGGCGATGTTCGCGCTCACCATCGACCGTTTCACTGAGGGGGGGCCCTTCGCGCTTGGCATCGCAGCCTCCAACCGTCCCGGCAGCAGGTTCGAGAATATATTCGGCTTCTTCGTCAACTGGCTTGCGGTTCCGGTCGATTGCGGCAGGCAGGAGACCCTCGCTTCGCTCATCAAGCGCTTCCACGCTGACAAGCTCGCCGCGATCGACCGCGTCTGCATCCCGTTTGACGAGATCGCGCGAACGTCGGGCGCGTCGCGTACGCCATTCCTCCATCCAGTATTCCAGTTCATGTTCGTGTCCCATGTTCCGGCGCGCGCGGTTTCACTTCCCGGAATCGAGGTCTCCCTTCTGCCGCTCCCCAACGGCAGAGCCAAGCTTGATCTCACAATGTTCCTCACAGACAGTCTGGCTGCTGTTTCGGTGGAAGGCGAAGGAGAGCTTTTCCTCGAGATCGAATACAACGCCCAGCTGTTCAATCCCGATCTCATCGATCGTTTCTCCCAGGATTTTCGGTCACTGGTAGAAACAGCCGCCGCGGTAGGCGACACGACTTTGGCGCAGCTTGCGCCGCGACGGCAACCTTCCATCGCAAAAGGCAGGATCGTCAAAACCGCGCCCGACGTGGTGGCGATGTTCGAGCGCGTCGTCGCCCGAACCCCCCATGCGCCGGCGGTCCTTTATTCGGGAGAATCCCTGACTTACCGCGATTTGCGGGACCGCGCCGCCCAGATCGCTGCCGCGCTCCTGCAACTGGATTGCGGCGAGCGGAGGATCGCGCTTCTCGTCCAGCGTGGTTTCGAACTGCCGGCCGCGCTGATCGGATCGGCGATGGCGAATGCTACGTTCGTGACGCTCGATCCCGAGGCTCCGCCCGAGCGGAATCGGCGGATCATCGCGGATGCGAAACCGGGACTGATGTTATATTCCGGCGACTGCGTCGGCGATGCCGCGGCGCTGGCGCCGGATACGGTTTGTCGAGCCATCGAGGAGTTCGGTTTCCCCCCCGCTGGTGGTGACCCGTTCGACACGCGCGTCTGTCGGCCGGATCACGCGGCCTATCTGCTGTACACCTCCGGCAGCTCGGGCGTGCCGAAGGGGGCCCTGATCCCGCACCGCGCCGTTGCGAATTTCGCAGCATGGATGGGTGACGCCCTGAACTTGTCGCAAGCGGATCGGGTGCTGGCGAAGACACCGATCAGTTTCGACGCATTCTTGCGCGAAACGCTGATGTCGCTGTGCCACGGAACGTGCGTCATCATGGCCGATGACCGTCAAGCGCTCGACGTGAACGCGCTCGTCGAGTTGATCGACGACAACGCAGTGACGGTCCTGCACGCGACCCCCACCCTGTACGACGAGTTGCTCGGGATAACGGAAGGACAGGGGAGCCCGGCCTTGCGTTCCCTTTCGCGCGTGATGTGCGGCGGAGAAGCCTTGCCGCGGACACTGGTCGAACGGCATTTCCGCTTGCTGCCCGATTGCAGGCTGTTCAACGTCTATGGACCAACGGAGTGTACAGTCGACGTCACCTGCAAGGAGATCCGGCCCGAGACCGGCGCGAGGGTCACGCTGGGACGCCCGATCGACAATTGCATGATCATCATCGCCGACGAGCAGCTCGAGCCGGTAGAGCGTGGCAGAAGCGGAGAGATCGTGATCGCCGGCACGCCGGTCGGTCTAGGCTATCTCGGCGCCGCGGCCGGGTCCGCCTTTCTTGATCCTTTCCCGCATTCCGGCGGGCAGCGGGCATATCGTACCGGCGATATGGGCCGAATGCTGCCCGACGGGGAAATCGAATATCTCGGCCGCCGCGACCGCCAGATCAAAATCCGCGGCATGCGGATCGAGTGCGGCGAGGTCGAGCAGCAGATCGAGGCGCATCCGGTGGTGGAGCGATGCGTGGTGGTCGCAAGCGACGGTGCCGGCCAGGGCGCCGAACTCCTCGCAGCCGTCCGGCTCGTCCCCGGTGCGCGCCAGGACGCGCGGACGTTGACGCGGCTCATGCGGTCCTACCTGTCCGACTATCTGCCGCTGGCGATGATCCCGAACCTCGTCGCGCCGATGGCGGCGTTTCCGCGCACGGCGCACGGCAAGCTCGATGCGAGCGCGCTCGCGCGCGAGCTGAGAGCGTGCCGCGAGGACGCGAACGCGCGCACGCACGCCCCTTCGCAACCGAACGCGATCGAAACCGAAATCATCGCGATGGCGGAGGCCTTGCTGGGACAGACGGGCATCGCCGTTCACGACAATTTCTTCGATCGCGGCGGGCATTCGCTCAACGCCATAAGATTGATCAACCAGGCCAATAAGCGTTTCGGCACCACGCTGACCGTCAAGGAGCTCTTCAACGAGCCGACAATTTCCGCGCTCGCCGCCGCGATCGCGGCAAGTGCCGGCCGGGAGACGGGAGCGGGCACGGTCATTCGTCCGATCCGTCGGCGGCGGCGTCCGTCGGCAATGTTGACCGATGCTGACTGACGCGACGCGGGAACGCCCCGATGCCGGTGAAGCGCCCGGGTCGGGCGCGTTGCGGGCGCGCGTATCGCGCGAACAGCGGCGGCTATGGTTCCTGGCAGCCAAGCATCCCGAGGAAGCCACCTACAACATGGCGTATCGGCTCGATTTCAAGGGGCCGCTGGATGCCGCCCGAATCGAGCGGGCGATCGCCATGCTGCAGGATCGGCACGAGACGCTCCGTACGCGCTTCATCTTCGACGGCGAACAACCGCTCCAGGTGATCGAGGACAAGGCGCCGGCTGCATTCGAAAAAGTGAGTGCGCCGGGGCGGACCTCGCAGGAGCGCCAGACCGCCGCTGCGCAGCTCGCCGCCGAATTCGCGGCCGAGCAAATTCCGCTCGATCAGGCGCCGCTCTTCCACTGCCGCCTGATCCGCATCGAACGGGATCATCACGCGCTCGTCTTCGTGATGCATCACATCGTGGGGGACGGATGGTCACATTCGGTCCTCACCCGCGATTTCTGCGAAGCCTATGAGTTGCTCGGGACGGGCGATGCCGGCCCGCTCGCGCCGCTTTCCCTGCAATTCGCCGACTTCGCGGAGTTTCAGAGCGAGTCGGCGTCGGCCGAACAGGTGCATTTCTGGATCGATCGGGTCGCCGGCCTGCCGCCGCTGGATCTTCCTATCGGCGCCCCGGCCTCGCGGCGCCGACCGGCCCACCACCTGAGCTGGCTCGCCGGGCCGGCCGACACGCGCCTGCTGAGAGAATTCGTGAGAAGCCGCAAAATGCTGCTTTCCGCAGTGCTGCTCACGGCCTTCGAGCGCGCGCTCGGCCTGATGAGCGGCCAGAACGACTTCTTTCTCGGCACCGTGGTGGCCAATCGGAGAAATCCCGACGTCGCCGAAATGATCGGCTTCTTCGCCAACACCGTCCTCCTTCCCGCACATCACGTGCTCGATCGCCCGGCGGAAATGCAGCTGGCGGACAATCAGTCGCTCATGATCGAGCTCCAGGACAATCAGGAAGCCCCGCTCGATGAAGTCATCGACGGGTTGCATCTGGAGCGGCATGAGCATGAAGACGCGCCGATCCAGGCGCTCTTCGTCCTGCAGAACGCGCCCTATGAAGGCATCCGGATCAGCGATGTCACGATCGAGCTCGAACGGCTGCGCGTCGGCGAAGCGAAGGTCCCGGTGACGCTGTTCGTGACCGAGGGCATCGAATCGGTCGAGTTCGAGATCGAATACGACCCCGCCCGGGTCGGCGCGGCATTCGCCCGGGATCTGCTGGCGCTGTTCCGCGAGGAATTGTCGGCGCTCGCCAGTACCGGCATCGCCGAGCAGGACCGCGGTAGCAGGATCGTCAGCGGCCGGGTCCGGCCCGAAAATCTCGACCGGACGATCGTCGACCTGATCTGGAACCAGGCCCGGAAACAACCGCAGGCGGTGGCGCTCAGCCACGGGGAAGCGGAGCTGACCTATCGCGAGCTGACGATGCGGGCCGACGCCCTGGCCACGGCTTTGTCGATCCGCGGAATAGCGCCCCAGTCGCGGATCGCCACCTGCCTGCCGCGCGGGATCGAGCTTTACGTCAGCCTGATCGGCATCATGCGCGCCGCCATGATCTGGGCGCCGATCGATCCCGACGCCCCGCCCGCCTATCGCGCCGCGGTTCTCGATGCGCTGAAACCGGCGCTGGTCATCGGCGAAGAGGTCCCCGCGGAGCATGAAACGTGCGCGTTCGAAGCCTTGACCGCGAGCGGCCGTGAGCATCCCGCTGCCGCCTTCCCGTCTCTCGATCACACGGCCTATGCCATTTCGACGTCGGGCACGAGCGGCACGCCCAAAACGGTTCTGGTCGGGCATGCGGGCCTGGCCAATATCAGCCGCTGGGTCGCCGATACCCTGGAATTGACCGCGGCGGATGTCGGCATCTGGAAGACCACGATGATGTTCGACGCGGTGTGCCGCGAGCTGTTTCCGATCATGATCGCAGGCGGCCGCTTGGCGATCGCGCCGCCCGATGCCGAGCGCGATATGGAATTGCTCGGTGAGCACATCGCGAGGCACGGGGCGACGACGCTCCATTGCGTGCCGACGCAATTGCGCGCGATCATCGATCTACGCCCGCTTCCCGAAACCGTGAGAGCGGTCATGTCGGGCGGCGAGCCCCTGCCGACCGACCTCGCGCACCGCCTGATCGCCGAAGCCGGAATCGCCCTGTACAACGTCTATGGGCCGACCGAGGCGACCGTCGACGTGACGTGCCACCAGGTCACCGGCACCGAAGTCGGCACGAATGTCCCGATCGGCGTTCCGGTCGACAATGTCCGCTTGGCGCTGACCTGCGGCGAGCGCTTGCTGCCCATCACGGCACGGGGCGAGATCGCGATCGGCGGATGTGCCGTCGCCAAGGGGTATCTCGGCGGCGAGGGGGGCGGGTTCGGTTCGCTCGCCGGACTTGGGCGCTCCTACAGGACGGGCGATCTGGGGACTTTCGACGCGAGCGGCGGTTTCCATTGCGAAGGCCGTCTCGACAGGCAGATCAAGGTGAACGGCGTGCGGATCGAGCCGGGCTCGATCGAAGCCGCCTTGCGACGCCACCCGCAGGTGGGCGACGCCCAGGTCACGGTGCTGGACGGTGAGCGCAGCGAATTCGTGGCGCTGGTTTTCCCCGCGGAAGCAACGGAACAAGCGCCCGACGACGCGAGCGGGACGGCGGGCGAATGGCAGCCGGTGTTCGACGACAGCTATGCCGATCTCGATTGGAGCGTCGCACCCCACGAAAACACGCTGGGCTGGGTCGATAGCGGAACCCGCCAGCCGATCCCGTCCCGCGAGGTGCTCGCCGCCACTGACGACGCCGCTTCGAAAATCCTGCGCTGGAAGCCGCGCAGCGTGCTCGAACTGGGATGCGGCATCGGCACGTTGGCATTCCGCCTGATCCCGAACGTGGATGCTTTCCTCGGAATCGATTTCGCCGCGAACGCCATCGAATATTGCCGTCATCATGCGACGCGGATGAAATCGGCGAACGCGCGGTTCGAGACCGGCGACATCGAATCCTTCGATTTCGGGATCGGTCAGAGGTTCGACGCGATCATCCTCAATTCCGTCGTGCAATATCTGCCCGACGAGGCGGCGCTGGACACGCTGCTCTCACGGGCTTCATCGCTGCTCAGCGAAGACGGCTATATATTCCTGGGGGATATCCGGGACGCACGGCTACGCGATCTTCACGCGTTCTGGAAACTGCGTCGGCGCAAGGGCGCCGATACGCCGTGCGAGGATATTCTCCTGGCGGCGCTCGGCGAAGCGCTCGCCGACGAGGAACTGCTGCTTCATCCCGACACGCTGGCCAGGTGGTCGCAGGCGAACGGCTTTGCGCCACCGCTGGTCGAACCGAATTGCGCGCAGGGCGACAACGAGCTCGTCAACTTCCGCTTCAGCGCAACCTTGTGCCGTGCGGTGGAAGTCGACGTTGCGGCCATGTCGGTTCGCGATGGCGAGCTTCGCAACGCGCCGGTTGCGCGAGAGGCCGCATTGCTTGAAGCCGCGTCGCGGGCCCGGCCGAACCAGCCGATCTTCCGCCGCCTGGCCCGGCTGCCCGAAGAACCGGCTGCCGGTCAAATGCCCGACGGAACCAGCCTCCGGACAGCCCGGGCGCTGGTTCTCGTCACGCAAGATCCGCGCAAGCTGCGGGTACATCACCTGGACGGCGCCGTCGGTCTGGCGATGTGCGCGGCCGCTTTCGGCTACCGCTCCTCAGATCGATGCGATACGCTGCCGGTCCTGCCGAACCCGGGACGGCTCGATCCGCCGCGATGGAAACGTTTCCTGTCCGCGGTCGGGACTATTCATCAGCAACTGCGCGGGCAGGTTCCGCTGCAGATGCTGCCCCAGCGGCTCGTCCCGCTTCCCTACTGCCCGAGACTGCCGAGCGGGAAGCGAAACCAGGGCGCCCTCGAACGGGCAGCCACCGGTGGCCGATCCGCGGAACGGTCCGAATATCCGGAACCGGGCAGCCCGGAAGCCCGGGTCGCCGCGATCTTCCAGTCACTCCTGGGCAGTCCGTTCGCACGCGACGACGATTTCTTCGCCATGGGCGGCAATTCCCTGATCGCGACGCGGGCGCGCAATCGGCTCGAACGAGAGTTGTCGATCAAGCTGCCGCTGCGAGCCCTGTTCGAGGCGTCAACCCCACGGCTGCTGGCTCGCGAGATCGCGCGGACGCAGCAGGAGGCGGAGACCGGCCCGCGCAAGCGGACGCAAGGGACGGTTCCGATCATCAGCCACGCGCAGCGTCGCTTATGGTTCATCGAGAAGCTCGGCACCTCGGGCGCGGTCTACAACATCGCCCATTCCGTGAGCCTGGCGGGTCAAATCGATCTCGGCGCGCTCGACCGGGCGGTCGGCAGGCTCTGCAAGCGCCATGTCACCCTGCGTTCGACCTTCTATGAGCAGGACGGCGAGCCGCAGCTGCGGATCATGCCCCCCCGATCGGTCGGAAATATCGAGCTGATCGAAACGTGCCGGTCGCAGGATCAGGCGATCGGTCTGCTCGATCGCGAACAGCGGAACCGCTTCGATCTCGAACAAGGCCCGCTGCTTCGCATCCTCGCCCTTCCGATCGGTCGGGACGAAACCGTTCTGTGCATGATCTGCCATCACATCGTTTCGGACGGATGGTCGATGGGCATCGCCCTGAATGAGCTGGCGGCGTTCTACGAAGCCGAGCGCGCGGACGAAGATGTCGTGCTGCCGGAGCTCGCGATCGATTATCTCGATCTCGCGCTGCATGACGAGCAACCCGCGCAGCAGCGGAAATTCGCCGATCAGATCGCCTATTGGCAGGACGAGCTGGCCGGCGCCGCGCCGAACATGGATCTGCCGTTCGACCGCGTTCTTGCCAAGCGCAAATCCTGGGCGGGCGACGTCGTGTCGTTCGATCTCGACGCGGCCACCGCAGCGCGGATCGAAACGCTCGCAGCGCAGGAACGCGCCACGCCGTTCATCGTCCTGCTGTCGGCGTTTCATCTGGTTCTGCGAACCTTTGCGCAGCAGGACGATACGGTCATCGGCACCGTGCTCGCGAACAGGAATCGATATGAGTCCGAAGGGTTGGTCGGCTTCCTCGTGAACCCGCTGCCGCTGCGCGTCAGAAGTGAAGACGGTGACAGTTTCCGATCCCTGTGCGCGCGGACCCGCGAAGTGTCGCTGCGCGGGTTCGACAATCAGGATGTGCCGTTCGATGTCCTGGTCGAGCATCTGCCGAACGGGCGCAACGCGGATTCAGAAGCCTTTTTCCAGGTTCTGTTCGCATTGCAGAACAACGCGGCGGCCCAGCTGCGTCTCGGCGGTCTGGACGCGACGCGCCTTAGCCTGCCACCGATCGGGGCCATGTTCGACCTCAGCCTCGAACTGCGCCCCCGGCCCGAGGGTTATCGCGCGGTGCTGGAATATTCGACCGAACTGTTCGATCGCGAGACGGTTGCGCTTGTCGCGCAGCTGTTCGATCACACGTTGCAGGCGTGCCTGGCCCGGCCCGATGTTCCGCTTAACGAGACCGCGTCATTGCCCGAAGGCGAGCGCCGACGACTGCTGGCTTTCGGCCGGGGCGAGCCACTGGCCGAGCTTGCGGGCGACACGATCTGCCGCCGCGTGCAATCGATCGCGGGCACCGAACCCGACCGACCCTGTCTGAACGACGGCGCTATCAGGCTGACGTACACCGATGTGCTGGAGCAGGCACGCGCGCTGGCGGGAAAACTGCGTTCGGCCGGCTGCGGCGACAAGGACGCCATCGCGATCTCGGTCTCGCGCGGTGCCTCGGTGGTGGTGGCGATGCTGGCGGCGCAATGGGCGGGCGGCGTCCCGTGCTATATCGACCCGGCCTATCCCGAAAAACGCCAGCGCCAGTTGTTCGGACTTGCGGGCTGTGTTCTCATGATAGCCGGAGATAATCGCGGCTTGCGGGTCCTCGATGCGCAGGGATCGGAGCATGCCGACGCGCTGAATGTCGACACCCCGCTCTGCAGTGCATATCATCCGGCCTTCCTCGCCTTCACCTCCGGCACCACCGGCACGCCCAAGGTCGTGCAGGTTTCGCATCGGGCGGTCTGCGCGCGGCTTCGCGCGAACGACATCACCCTTGGCGCACTGACGCAAGCCGACACCTTCGCCCACTGCTATTCGTTCAACTACGACGGCGGCCTGGTTTGCACCTTCTGGCCGCTCACCCGCGGCACCCCCATCACCTTCGTGCCGTTGTCGCATCTGGGTGAACGAAATGCGCTGATCGCATGCTGCCGCGATGCCCGTGTGACCGTGATCGATGCGATCCCGCTGGTGATCGCGACCCTGATACAGGAACCGACCGACCTGCCCAACGTGCGCCTGGTCGTCACCGGCGGCGACAGCTG
Source organism: Sphingomonas sp. QA11 (assembly GCF_028473665.1). Taxonomy (GTDB): domain Bacteria; phylum Pseudomonadota; class Alphaproteobacteria; order Sphingomonadales; family Sphingomonadaceae; genus Sphingomonas; species Sphingomonas phytovorans. Next base: position 4,320,150 of record NZ_CP098774.1, read on the forward strand.
CCCGACGGATCTGCATCGTCGGCTGCGTCAGGCTCTGCCGGACGCCGACTTCGCGAACCAATACGGACCCTGCGAAGGCGTGTTCAACGCTACCACCGCCTTCTATCCGGCGAACGCTCCGCCCGCCGAGAGCGTAACGATCGGCAAACCGATCGCCGGCTGCGACATCGCGATCGTTGGCCCGACCGGCGGGCTTGTTCCGACGGGAAGCTACGGCGAACTCTGGATCGGCGATCCCTATCTCGCCGACGGCTACCTCGACGATCCTGCAGCAAACGCGGCCAAATTCGTCGAGGCCGACTTTTTCGACAGCCCGCAGCGTTTCCTGCGAACGGGAGATCGCGCGCGCTGGCTGAAGAACGGCGAGATCGAGTTTGCGGGACGCCTGGATCGCCAGGTCCAATTGAACGGCATGCGGGTCGAGCCGGACGAGATCGAAGCCGTGCTCAGGAAACTTCCCGACGTGAAGGAAGCCGCGGTCCTGATCGCCGACGAGCCATCCAGCCGGGTGTTGAGCGCTTTCATCGTGCCGAGCGACCCTTCCGACGACAGTCGGACTGCGACCGCCACCCGAGAATGGGAAGACGCATTCGATGCGCTCTACCGTGAAAGCCGGAGCGACGAAGAAACGTTGCTGGACTTTACCGGATGGACCAGGACGGCGGACGGGGAGCCGATTCCCGACAATGAAATGCGCGCCTGGCTGGCCGATACCGTCGCCATGCTCGAGACGGAGCAGCCGCGGCGCGTGTTGGAAGTCGGAAGCGGATTGGGGCTGATTGCGCTGTCGCTGGCGCCATCGTCGCAGACCTATGTGGCGACGGATATATCGAAGAATGCGATCGAGGTCCTGACCGCAAAGGCGGCGGCGAACGGCATATCCTTGCGCGCGGAACGGGCGTCCGCGCGGGAAGCCGCCCAACGCTTCGGCGCGGAGCGCTTCGACCTCGTCATTCTCAACTCGGTCGCTCAGTATCTTTCCGGCTATGATGAGCTAAGCGAACTCGTCGCCGATTTGTCGCGGCTGCTTTCGCCGGGCGGATCGATTTTCGTCGGCGACGTCAGGGATCTGCGAAAGGCGGATGCGTTCTATGAGGCCGTCGAGCGCAGCAGGCATCCCGCACAGAGTCCGGAAGACTTGGCTGAACGCATGCAACGTGCGCGCCTGCACGATGAGGAGGCGCATTTCGATCCGGAAGCCTTCAGCGCCATAGCCGAGCGGATCGGCATGGAATCGCCGGTCGTTCGGCTCAAGCCGCTCGCCATCGACAACGAGATGGTGAATTTTCGCTACGATGTTCTGTTTCGCTCCGGACATGGACCGGCCACGAACGATGACGGCTGGATGTTGGACTGGAGCGCGTGCGACCGATCGGGCGTGCCGAAGCTGTTGTGCGCCGCCGATGGCCCCCTGACGATAGCGAACGTCCCGTTTGCGGACGATGATCGCCCCGAAGCCAAGTCGCCGGCATTGCAAAGCCTGCTATCCGTCGCCGAGGCCCGCGGCTGGCACAGTGCGCTTTTCCCCTCCGCGCGCGATCCCAAGCTCTGCTTTTTCGCGATGGCCGAAGGAGCGTCCGACCCGGCGCTTTGGCGTTCTTACGACTGTGCAGCCGGCGAGCGCGGTCGGCGGTCGAACTATCCGGGCTTTTCGATCCGCATCAGGTCGCTCCGGCAGACCATCCAGGCGTCGCTGGAAGCCAGCCTGCCTGCGCATATGGTCCCGGCCGTGCTCGTCTTCGTTGACGAATTGCCGACCAAGCCGGGCGGGAAGATTGACGAAGCGCGATTGCGAAAGCTCTTGTTCTCGCAGCGCGCACGGTCTCACGAGAGTTCCGAAGACGATATCCTGCTGGCCGCGATGACCGATGTCTGGCGGGCGGTGCTCGAGGTGGACGTCCTGCCGCCAGATGCCGATTTCTTCGCCTTCGGCGGTCACTCCCTGCTCGCAACGAAGCTAGTCGCAAGAATCCAGCAGGAATTCGCGGTGAAGCTGCCCGTCGTGCGCGTCTTCGAATTACGCACTTTGAAGAATGTCACCGGGGCGTTGTTCGGCGATGCGGCTGCGCCGGATCCCGGGACGGACGAACTGCACCGGTCGGCTCTCGACAGGCTTACCACCAACCACAACCAGCTGCGGGCGTGGAATGCCTGTATCGCCGGGCAACCGACGCATTTCGGCGCCGCTTTCGAAATCCGCATGCCCGTCAGCTTCGACGAACTCGTCGCGGCGACGGCGGCGCTTCCCGAAATCCATCCGGTGCTACGCTGGCGATTCGACGAAAACGCCGATCTCTCCGATCCGGAACCCGGGCGGCCGCTTGTCTGCCTGCATCGGCTGGAGCCGGGGCACGACGCCCGCGCGCGCCTTCATATGCAGTTGGAAAGCGGCGACGGCGCGTTCGCCATCGATGCGTTCGAGCGAAGCGGATCGGTACGCGAAATCGCCGTCCGCGCACGGTCCGACCTGCTCGACGGCGCGTCCGTGCAGCAAATCTTCTCCGCCATCCTGGCAAATATCGGTCGTGATGGGGAACGGCAGACCTTGGTCGCTCCGTACCCTTCGCGGCAAGAGTGGCGCAAGAGCGCCGCGGTAACCCGTCCGACGCTTACCGGCGAAAATGGTGACATGCCGGAATATCCGACACAAGCCCGCCTCGTGACGACGAAGTTCGACCTGGGCCGCGAAGAAACCGCCCGGCTGGAGCGGCTTGGTCATGCGTGGAGCGTAACCACTCCGGCACTGCTGATGGGCGCTCTCGCGGCGCAGGCGCGGCAGGAAGACCGGGTCGTGCATATCGACTGCGCAACCGATGGCCGCCTGCGGCAAGGGGATCCAGCATTCTTCCCGATCGGTCCGCACAGCGAGGAGCTGCGTTTTCGTTTTATCAGGACCGAGCTCGAAGACGTTCGGGCATATGCGGAATGCGCGGCCGACCAGTTGATGAACGCATTGCGGCAGGGCCCGGCGGATATTGCCGAGCGGGCGCTTCGACCCGCTGCGATCGCATTCTCCTACCGCTTCGTAGCGGGGGCGGAGCATGGCCGATTTCGGCATGAGGTCCAGGCCAGCCACAGCTTTGCGCCCGACTGGCATCGGATCAAGCTCTCCTGCTTCCGGGGCGCGAACGGCCTGCGCATGGTTTTACGCGCGGCGGATCGTCCGGGCCCGGCGATCGACCTCCAGGCGATCCTGAAGGACCTGCTAGCATGAATGCCCATGGCAGCTTCGAAGGGCTGGAGCGGTTGCCGCGCGACGCGATCAACGAGCTTCCGCCCCAGGACGCTCCTGCCGGCCTGATCGCGGCCCTCGATCGCAAGGGCTGGTGCGTGATACGCAAGGCTGCCGACTCCTTGCCAGGATTCAGGCAGTTCGTTTCGTCGCTACATGTGCCGATCGCCGAACGGTACGGCGATCTGCCGCGATCGGGTGCGGCGGATGTTTTCCGCACGACGCCCTATCCTCCCGAAGAGGACCTGCTGTTTCATAACGAGGCTTCGCACACGTCGAAGGTGCCGAAATATCTCTTCTTCTATTGTCACCGGGCCGCCGAGACCGGCGGAGCTACGCCGATCAGCGATGGCGTGCGTGCGCTGGACCTGCTCGATCGGACGATAGCCGACACCTTAAGGCGGCATGGGCTCACCTATCGCAGGCGTTTCGTCGACGGGCTGGACGTCGCGTGGCAGGATTATTTCGACACCGACGATCCGGCGGAAGTGGAACGCCATTGCCGGCGGGACGGACTGGTTTCGTCCTGGACCGACGACGGGGTCCTGCAGGTCGACTATTCGACCTTGGCGATCGGCTGCCTGCCGGACGGACGGCAATCCATGTTTCATCAGGTCGCGTTGCATCATCCCGCATTTCTCGCCGACGAGATCCGCGAGTATTTCAGCGCGTACGATCCGCAAGGATGCACGCCCCGCAACGTTCTTCTCGGCGATGGCACGCCTTTATCGGACGAGTGGGCGCGGGATATACTCGCTGCGCAAAATCGTGCCGGGCAGTATTTCGTGTGGGAACGAGGCGATGTTCTTGCGCTCGATAATCGCGTTTACGCACATGGCCGGATGCGATTTTCCGGTTCGCGTGAAAACTATGTAATAATGAGTGCGCTGGAGGCTGTGAAAGATGTCTGCTCAACTGGGTTCTGAGGAATTGGACGTCGGCGAAGCCCTAGAACGCGACGGTTTCTGCGGCCCGCTCGATGCCGGTGCTTCGCGCGAGAAATGCACCGAACTCGCGCGTTCGATCTGCGAAGGCATCGAAAACCGCGAAATGCATCCGCTTTACGGGCGCTTTTCCGTAAGGGACTGGCATCTGATCAATAGCGACTTCCTGGAACTGCTCACCGGGCCTAAAGTTCTGGATGCGGTTTCGTTGGTGCTTGGCGATCGTTACAAGATGTGGCGGTCCAAGATATTCCACAAATCACCCGGCGAGGGCCCGCTGGGCTGGCATCAGGAATGGGGAGCCTTCAACGGGGAAGAGATCGGCAACGATCGCCCCGCCCTGATACCCGCGCCCGCGCGCAGGGATAGTGCTTGGAACGTCACGGTGTGGATGCCCCTGACTGACGTCACCCCCGACATGGGACCGATGCGGTTCGCCAGGGGCTCGCACAAGCGACGCTTTCCGATCAGGATGGGCCCCTTGGCGGAGACCGAATTCTACGTCGATCCCTTCACCGAGGTGACAAGCAAGGACGCCTTGATCCGGCGAGTGAAGACGGACAGCCTCTGCATTGACATCCACACTGCGCACTATTTTGATGACGTCTCGCTCGACGCCTTGTCTTTCGAGGAACTTCGCGAGCTGGTCGAAGCGAAGCTCCGGGAAGAGCAGGGCGCGATCACGCTCGATTTTCACGAAAGCGAGCACGAGATCGTTTCGATGCCGATGTCGGCCGGGCAGTTCGTAATTTTCACCGAGCGCTGCATGCACGGGTCTTCGGCCAACACCTCGGCCTTTCCGCGCATCGGGATCAACGCGCGCTTCACCTTCGACGACACGCAAGTCTATCCTTTCCGTCACTCGAAAGTGCCGATCGATGGCTCCAACCTCGACATAAGCCTGCATCGCACCGTCCTGATTCCGGGCTGGGAGGACGCTTCGGACGGAGCGTCGATCACCCTTGCCGACCTGAAGGCGGGATGAGACATCATATTGTGCGGAAACTCCCACAAGATCCGGCTTCCTTCGGCGCCGGCGACAACTGGACAGAAGCAAGGCGGCGGGACTTTCAGGGCCAGCTCGGAACGGCGGTCGAGGCCTGCAAATTGTTCATCGCCGCAATTCCTTTGGGCATCGTCTGCGCATGCGGTGTTTCACCGCCGTCGACCGTCATGCCGCCGACTTCCCTGCCAAGCTCTTTCCCAGGCGAGCTCAGTCCTGAAGGAAATATTTCGGCGGGACGCCTCTGTTGGCGTGATTTTCTCCCCGCGGACCTGACAATCGGGCCACTGGTCGAGCGCGCCATCGATCACAACCGGGATCTGGCAATCGCTACCGCCCGCATAGACGAAGCGCGCGCGTTATTGCGGCAACGGCGAATCGAGAACGGGTTGAACGTCCAGTCGAATGTCGAAGCGACGATCAACCGGACCACGTCCGGCGCGACCGCAGCGGGCGCGCTCCTCGAGAAACTCTTTCCGGAGGTGAGCGAGGGGATCGGGCTCCCGAACACCGCCACCTACCCGCTCTATCGGTCGACGCTGGCGATTTCGAGCTTCGAACTCGATCTGTGGGGCCGGCTGCGCAACCTGAGCGCTGCGGCGCGAGCCCGTGTCCTGGCAAGCGAATGGAACCGCAAGGCGGTGCAACTTGCGCTCTTGCGTGAAATCGTTTCCCAATCGTTGCGAAAGCTGGAAATCGGTGAACAACGGCACGTCACCCAACGGCTCCTAGCCTTCGAGAACGAGCGTCTCGACATTCTCGAATTGCGGGAAACAAAGGGTCTTTCCGCTCCCCAGGACGTGCTGGCCCAGCGCGAACGGATCACTGAAGTCGACATCGCTCTGTCGCAATTCGCTTTGGACGAAACCGGTTTGACCAACACGCTGGAATTCCTGACCGGCGGGAGCGGATGGACCGCGCCCGATCAAGCTGCCGGTTCGCCGTGGGCGAGCCGGGCGAGGATCGACGCCGGCCTGCCATCGCGGCTCCTGCTGCTGAGGCCAGACATCAGAACTGCCGAGAGCAATCTGCTCGCGATGCGTGCCGACCTTTCCGCGGTCAGGGCGCGCCTGTTCCCGAGCATAAACCTCACCGGCCTATTCGGGTTTGCTTCGTCGGATTTGGGCTCCCTGTTTTCCGGCAACGCTATGGTCTTCAGCGGTGGCGGGATGATCGACCTGCCGATCTTCGACCGGCCGGCGCGGCTGGCCAACATCGACTTGACGAAGGCGCGCGAACGCCAGGCCGTGGCCGAGTATCAGAAGGCCGTCGAAAGTGGTTTTCGAGAAGTGAAGGACGCTTTGGCCGCTCGCCGCTGGTACGCAATCCACGCAGAAACTATCGCACGACAGGTCGCGGCAATCAGCGCGCAGGTCGAGATTGCGAAGGAGCAGGAGCAAGCTGGCTTGACCAGCGGCCTCGATACCATCGCGGTCGAGCGTCGCTTGTTGGAAGCGCGCGTGCGTCAGGTCTCGAATTCCGCCCGTTTGGCCGAGGCGGATTTTGCCGTCTTTGTCAGTCTGGGCGGCGGCGATCAGATGTGTGGAAAGTCGTCGACAGGAAGATGACCCGCTCGACGCCAAATCCTTTGGATGACGAAAGACTGGCGCTTGTCGACGCCATGCATGCAATCGTTCCGCACGGGATTCGGCACGATATCCGCCGCATCTCCGGCGCGTGGATCGAAGACCTGCTTCCCGAAGAGCGGGCGATCGCCGCGGACTTCACCGATGCGCGCCGGACCGAATTCGCAACCGGCCGAACGAGCGTGCGCCGCCTTCTTCGGGAGCTGGACTCGGCCGATCCGCCGATCTTGATCGGGGCGCGGAGAGCGCCGATCGTACCGCCTGGCCTTCACGCGAGCATTTCGCATTGCGAAACCTTCGTGGCGACCATCGCATCCAAGGCGACCCATATCATGGGGCTGGGCGTCGATATCGAGTTCCACGACCGCGTGACGCCCGATCTCGCAGACGCAGTGCTGTCTCGTACCGAAAAGGCGGATCTGAAGCGTGACCGGGGTACCCGCTCGCTCGCCTGCTATTTCAGTGCGAAGGAAGCAGCATTCAAAGCAGTTCACGGGTTGATCGGGAAGTATATAGATTTTTCCGATATCGAGCTGACGATTTGTTGCGATCGCTTCGTAGCGCAGCCGCTTTTTGTTGATCGTGCGCTTGAGGACATCCGCGTGGAGGGTCGGGTCACCGAGCGCGAGCGCTATGTCCTGGCCGTTGCGTGGGCATCGCCCGTACGCGCGTCCGCCCAGATATGAGCGCAAGAACGAATATCGCCGGGACGTTGCCCATAATGCTTTCGGTGCGGCCTGCGCCGAACCGTCGAGGTGCAGCCTGGACACGGCATCTGGATGCGGCACATTCCGGCGGTGGTTCTAGAATTCAGGACCACGCACATCGATACGAGTACGTGTGATCTCCGCTAACGCTGGCCCCGCGCAAGATGATATCGGCAACTGGAGGACGCTCAGACGCTTTCTGCCTTACCTATGGTCGCGCCGCAATCCTACTTTCAAGCGACGGATTGTCGGCGCCCTGTTGCTCGTGCTGGCGGCAAAGGCGACGAGCCTTGCCCTCCCCTTTGCATACAAGCAGGCCGTAGACGCTCTCGCCGGTCAGTCCGACGACGCGGGCACGGTCGCCCTCGCCCTCGTCATCGCTTACGGAGCCGGCCGGTTCGGCGCCGTTCTTTTCGATCAGCTGCGCAATATCGCGTTTGAGCGCGTCGGGCAGGAGGCGACGCTGCATCTGGCGAGCGATGTTTTCCGCCAGTTGCATCGACTTAGCCTGAGCTTCCACCTCGAAAGACGGATCGGCGAGATCTCCAAGATTATGGAGCGGGGAGCAAAAAGCATCAATGCATTACTCTATTTTCTTCTGTTCAATATTATTCCTACCCTGCTTGAGCTGATTGCGGTCGCGATCATCTTTTATTTAAATTTCGGTTGGGAACTGGTGTTCGCGACAGCGCTAAGCGTCACGCTCTACATTCTCGTGACGCGGTTGATCACCGATTGGCGCACAGGGCTGCACGTCAATATGAATACGCTCGACGAACAGGTGCTGGGCAATGCGATGGATTCGCTGCTGAACTACGAAACGGTCAAGTATTTCGGGGCGGAGGAACATGAACAGGCGCGCTACACGACTGCCGCGCGGGCCTATGCCGAAGCCGCGATCAAAAGCGAGAATTCGCTTGGCTGGCTGACCATCGTCCAGGCTCTTATCACCAACGCGCTGCTAACCGGCGCCATGGCGTGGACCGTGTGGGGCTGGGATAGGCACCGGCTGACCGTCGGCGATCTCGTCTTGGTCAACACCTATCTGATGCAGCTGTTCCGGCCGCTCGATATGATCGGCATGGTCTACCGCCTGCTCAGGCAAGGAATAGTCGACATGGCGGCGATGTTTCGCCTGCTGGATAGCACGGAGGAGGTCAAGGATCAGCCTGGCGCTCCGGCGCTGAAGATCGATCGGCCGGTCGTTACGTTCGAAGATGTATTTTTCGGCTATCGCGATGGTTTTCCCATTCTGCATGGCCTGAGCTTCGAAGTACAGGCCGGTCAAAGTATCGCGATAGTCGGACCCAGCGGTGCCGGGAAAAGCACCATCACGCGGCTGTTGTTCCGTTTCTACGACCCTTGGTCCGGGCGGATCCTGGTCGACGGGCAGAACATTAGCCATGTCTCTCAGGCCAGCTTAAGACAGCATATCGGCTTTGTCCCGCAGGACACAGTGCTGTTCAACGACACGATTGCCTACAACATCGCGTACGGACGCACGGGGGCTGCTTTAGATAGCGTGGTGAAGGCGGCACGCGACGCCGCGATGACGCCCTTTATCGAAAGATTTCCCGATGGCTTCGCCACCCGGGTGGGACAGCGCGGCTTGCAGCTTTCCGGCGGAGAAAGGCAACGCCTCGCGATCGCCCGCACGTTGATCAAGGATCCGCCGATCCTGCTCTTGGACGAAGCCACCAGCGCGCTGGATACCCGCACCGAGCAGGAGATACTCGCGACGCTGCGTAAGCTGACCGCAGACCGCACGAGCATCTCGATTGCGCATCGGCTTTCCACCATCGCGGATGCGGATGCCATCCTGGTTCTTGACCAGGGCGCTTTAGTCGAGCGGGGGACGCATAATGAACTACTCCGCCAACGCGGATTATACGCGGATATGTGGATGAGGCAGCGTAACGACGAGCGGGGACCAGCGGCCTAGACTAGTGACGGCCGCTCTGTCTGGAGACTCTATTCTTCGGGCGGAAGCCTCGCAATCGCGGCCGAATCGGCCCTCTGACGGTACTCGTGGAGAGTGCTCTTAAAGATCCCTCTAGTACCCAATCCGTTGCTTCGGACGCCACCGAAAGCACGCCAGAGCCGCCTGCGTTTTCGTGCCGCTTGTGTCCAATACGTGTCCAACCGCCGGAGAGGGGTCCGGAAGCCCCCGAGGGGGTTGGCTAAGCCATTAATTTATAGAAAGAAAATGGTGCTGCCGGTGAGGATTGAACTCACGACCTCAGCCTTACCAAGGATGCGCTCTACCACTGAGCTACGGCAGCATTACCGGTCCGGAGCCCTTACGGCCAACGGCGGAGCGCGCCTAAGAGACGAGGGCGGCGGGATTGTCAAGGCGAAGCGGGCATCGGATAAGGCATTATGGCCGACAAGGACGAGAAAGCCGCACGCCTCGCCGCTGCGTTGCGCGAGAATCTGCGGAAGCGGAAGGCCCAGGCACGGGCAGGCGATACACCGCCCGCGCCCCGCGAGGACGATTCTAGCCGATAGGGGCGCACTTCGCCTGAAGCCATTCCGACTCCTCGCCCAGCATTTCGGGGCCCAGGATTTCCAGCACCTTGGCGTGATAGGCATTCAACCAGTCACGCTCCGCCACCGTCAGCAGGTCCGCCACGATCAGTGACCGCTCGATCGGGCAGAAGGTCAGCGTCTCGAACCCAAGCATCGGCTCATCGCCGCCGGGGATCGCGCGTTCCTCGACCAGGATCAGATTCTCGATTCGAATGCCGTATTCGCCCGCCTTATAGTAGCCCGGCTCGTTCGAGAGGATCATGCCAGCACGCAGCGGCTCGGACGGACCACCACCCGGATAGTTCGGCTTGGCGATACGCTGCGGCCCTTCATGCACCGACAGATAGGCGCCGACGCCGTGGCCGGTGCCATGCGCGAAATCGAGCCCCGCCTCCCACAGCGGCCGGCGCGCGAACGAATCGAGCTGGCCGCCATTGGTGCACGGCGGGAAGACCGCTGTCGCCAGTCCGATATGCCCCTTCAGCACACGGGTGAATCGGTCGCGCATCTCCTCGCTCGGCGCGCCGATGGGGATGACACGCGTCACGTCGGTCGTACCGTCGGCATATTGCCCGCCCGAATCGACCAGATAGAGCTGGCCGGGCTCGAGCGGCGCATTCGATTCGGGGGTCGAATGATAATGCGGGCTCGCCCCATGCGCGCCGGTCGCCGAGATGGTGTCGAACGAGGTGTCGCGCAGCACGCCGGTCGCCTCGCGATATGCCTGCAATCTGGCGACGCAGGACAATTCGGTCTGGCCGCCCTTGGGTGCTTCCTCCTCGACCCATTTGAGGAAGCGCGCCAGCGCCGCACCGTCGCGCACCGAGGCTGCGCGGTGGCCTGCGATCTCGACCGGATTCTTCATCGCCTTGGCCAGCACCACCGGATCGCGGAAGCTCAGCACCGTCGCCCCGCCTGCCTCGAGCCCGCCGAAGATCGCCGACACCGCCCGTTCGGGATCGGCCGCGACGCGCTTGCCGGCATAGGCGGCCAGCGCCGCCGGGAAGGCCGCGCGATCCCGCACCCGCACCGCATTGCCGAGATGCTTGAGCACGTCGTCAGCCACTTTCTCCGGCGCAACGAACAGGTCAGCGGTGCCATCGGCATCGATGATCGCATAGGCCAGCGCGACTGGCGTATGCGCCACGTCCTGCCCACGCACGTTGAGGGTCCAGGCGATCGAGTCGAGCGCCGAGAGCACCACCGCATCGGCCTTGTGCTCGGCCAGCCAGTCGGCGATCGCCGCACGCTTCTCCGCCGAGGACTGGCCGGCGCTGGCCTCGTCCTGCACGGCGAGCTTCGCATCCGACGGTTGCGGCCGGTCAGGCCACACCGCATCGACCGGGTTGGTGTCGACCGGGACCAGCGCCGCGCCGCGCCCGGCCAGGGCCTTGCCCGCTTCCTCGACCCAGCCGCGCGTGTGCAGCCATGGATCGTAGCCGATCCGGGCGCCCGCCGCCGCATGGGCGCCGAGCCACATCGAGATGCTCGTCGCCGGCACCGAGACATAGTCCCATTGCGCGCCGTCGACCTGCTCGCGCACCTGCAAGGTGTAGCGCCCGTCAGTGAAGATCGCTGCCTCCTCCGGCAGCACCACCGCGCTTCCGGCCGAACCCTGAAAACCGGTCAGCCAGGCAAGGCGCTGCGCATAGGCGCCGACATATTCGCTCATATGCTCGTCGGTCAGCGGGACGACGAATCCGTCGAGCCGGTCACGCTTCAATTGTTCGCGAAGAGCGGCGAGGCGGGCGGCATGGGTGGACATCAGCGATCTTTCACAAAGAGACTTGAGCCCACGAAAACGTGACGCCCGGCATCGGCACGTGATGCCAGAAACGCCGCGGACAGGACAAGGGTCGCGCGCGCCGGCGGCTTGATTGACATCGCGCGCCCGGCGCGCCTAGCCTTGATCCGGCGCCCGGTAGCGACAGGCGCCGAGGGGAGCAGCCGTGGCGGATCTGGCAAGTCAAACCCGGCGTCCCGTAACCGAGGATCGTCACGCGGCGGCCTTCCAGGCTGGCAGTCCCTCCACGGACAGCGCGCCGCTGGCAGGCGGCCAGCGAGTGGCCTTGCTCGTCCGCCAGCACGAAATGCTCAACCGGGGCCCGCATATCCTCGCCTTGCAGAGGGTCGCAACCATGCTGCGCGGCCCACAGACTGCATCGGTGTCGAGGCGCCCGCCCCCGCCCGTCAGTCCCGCGGTTCAGTTGAAGGCAGTCGTGCCGATCAATGACGATGCAGCGGTGGTGCAGCGAATCCAGATCGAGGCGTTGCTGGGCGACGCCGAGGACGCCGGGCAAATCAACACACAACTCGGCGATCTCATCGTGAACCGGCCGGGTGACGACGAAGCCGAGCAGGCCGAATTTGCCGATGCCTTGGTGCAGGCCGCCGGTTTCTGGCAGGGGCTTGGCGCGAACGAGATCGGAGATGTTGCCGCCGACCAACGCCTGGGTCTGATCGCGGCCTTGCTCGAAGGCGACGCACCGGCGGGCCTGCAGCGTTTGATGCGCTATTTTTTCGGCCTCGCCGGGCGGCCTCACGATGCGGCGCGCGGGATCGGCACGCTCGGCTTCGCGCGCAACGAGGCAGGCGGCATTGCCGGCATCGTTGGCCGCCCCGGCCTGTTCGCCATACCGACGGGCGCTGCCTCCCAGGCGCGTCGCCACATCACGGCATGGCACACGTTGCGCAACCTGATGAACCGCATCATCGCCAATTTCGACGCGCACGACCTTTCCGAAATATCCCGGGGAATCGTCGACGTGGTCGATCCCGAGATCGCGCGACAGGCAACGGATATCGCGCAGCGCGAAGCCGGAGAGGACGGCGTTGAATTTCGCATCCTCTGGCTGGCGATCGTCCTCAACAATGTCCCGCACAATCTCTGGCTTGGTGCGGCACGCGAGAATATCTCGATCAACACGCTGGCCGGGTTCATCGTGCGATGGACCGACGAGCTGCGCGCGGGAGACATCTCCATCGAGGTGTATCGTGATCGGCTTACCCGGTACAATGCCGGCTCTCCGATGGCGCGGCGGATCATCCAGCAGTTGCTCCACGAGATGGACCAGCCCCATGTCACCGAGCCGCCGGAAACCAGCCACCTCGCCATCTACGAGATCGTCCAGCGCGAGATCAGGCCCCAGCTCGAGATCGACCCGCGACGGCGCGAGCATATCTCACCTTTGCAATTGTTCCTCCATGAGGCTGGCGAGGGCGCCGTGGTCGTCGAGGAAATAGGGCATCTCTCGCGCGCGCTGCGAGACTTTGTGCGCGATCCGGCGGAAGACGATGGAGAACAGGCTTAGACAAGCCCGGCACGGGCACTAAAGGGAGCATATGACCGCACCCAAGCCTCCCGTCGCCGACCGGCGCCCCCACAGTTTCACCGCGCACGGCATCACCATCGAGGACCCCTATGCCTGGATCAAGGATCCGGGCTATCCCGAGGTCACCGACAAGCAGGTGCTCGCCTATCTCAAGGCCGAGAACGCGTATTTCGAGGCGGTGATGGAACCGCACAAGCCGCTCATCGACCGGCTCTATGAAGAGATGAAGGGCCGCATCAAGGAAGACGATTCATCCGTTCCCCAGAAGGATGGCGACTGGCTCTACTGGACCGCGTTCGAGACCGGCGGCCAGTACCGCAAATGGTGGCGCAAGCCCGTTGCCGGAGGACCGGACGAACTGATCCTCGACGAACCGGCGCTCGCCGAGGGCAAGGAATATTTCCGCCTCGGCGCCTTTTCGGTCAGCAATAACGCGAAGCTGCTGGCCTATGCGATCGACGACAATGGCTCGGAGCGGTTCGAGGTTCGCGTCAAGGACCTGGAGACGGGCGAGCATCTGCCCGATATGATCCCCGGCATGCTTTCCGAGATCGTCTGGACCGCCGACGACAGCGGCTTCCTCTACGGCCTCGCCAACGAGCAATGGCGCACCGACAATGCCCGGCTCCATCGGCTCGACACGCCGATCGACCAGGATATCGAGCTGTTCAAGGAGGCCGACGAGGGCTTCCGCGTCGGCGTCAGCGAGACGAGTTCGCGCAAATGGATCGTGATCGCGAGTGGCGACCATGTGACCAGCGAGGTATATCTCCTCCCGGCGGACAATGTGTTCGCCACGCCGCTCTGCGTCTCGCCCCGGAAGGTTGGCCGCGAATATGACGTGGACGAGCATGACGGCACACTGTTCATCCACACCAACGACACCGACCCGAACTTCCGCCTTTGCACGGCATCGATCGAAGCGCCGGGCGAATGGACCGAGCTGATCGGCCCGTCGAAGCATTTCTACATGACCGGCGTGGACTGTTTCCGCGATTTCTTCATCGTCGACGGGCGCGAGGACGGTCTCGATCAGATCGAGATCCACCGCTATGATTCGTCCATCGCGCCGCAACGCATCGTCTTCCCCGAGGCAAGCTATGACGCCGGCCTCGGCAACAATCCCGAATATGCGATGGACGTGCTGCGCGTCGGCTATGAATCGATGGTCACGCCAGGCACCGAATATGACTACGACGTCACCACGGCCGCGCTGACCACGCTGAAGGTACAGGAAATCCCCTCGGGCTATGACGCCGACAAATACCGTACCGAGCGGGTGAAGATCGTCGCGCGCGACGGGACCGAGGTACCGGTCTCGATCGTCTATCCGAAGGATTTCCCGAAGGACGGCTCAGCGCCGCTCTTCCTCTACGCGTACGGCGCCTATGGCTATGCCATTCCGCCAGGCTTCTCGACCGGGCGACTGAGCCTGCTCGACCGGGGTTTCGCTTACGCCATCGCGCATATTCGCGGCGGCGACGATCTCGGCCAGCAATGGTATCTCGACGGCAAGCTGGAGAAGCGCGAAAATACGTTCAACGACTTCGTCGACGTGGCGAAGGGCCTGATCGCGGGCGGCTGGACCAGCCCGGGCAAGATCGCGATCGCAGGCCGCTCGGCTGGCGGGGAGCTGATGGGTGCGGTGGTCAATTCCGATCCCGGCCTGTGGGGCGCGGTGATCGCCGATGTACCGTTCGTCGACGTGCTCAACACCATGCTCGACGCCGATCTCCCGCTCACCCCCGGCGAATGGCCCGAATGGGGCAACCCGATCGAGGACAAAGCGGCGTTCGAGCTGATCAGATCCTATTCGCCCTATGACCAGGTGAAGGCGCAGGCCTATCCGCCGATGTTCATCTCCGGCGGCCTCAACGATCCGCGCGTGACCTATTGGGAGCCTACCAAATGGGCAGCGAAGCTCCGCGCGACCAAGACCGACGACAATATGCTGCTGCTCAAGACCAACATGGGCGCAGGGCATGGCGGCAAATCCGGCCGGTTCGAGAGCCTGCGTGAGGCAGCCGAGGAGCATGCCTTCGTCCTGTGGCAGATGGGCGTCGAGGACTGATGGCCTTCAGGCTCACCAGAACCGCGACTGACGCTGACATCGACGAGCTCGGTCACGTCAACAATGCGGTCTGGGTGAGGTGGATTCAGGACATCGCGGTTTCGCATTGGGAAGCGATCGCGTCGGCCGAGCAGCGCCAAGCCTATATCTGGGTCGTGACCCGGCACGAGATCGACTATCGCGGCAATGTCGGTCCGGGGGAGATAGTGACGGGCGAGACCTGGGTTCCCGAACCGCCCAGGGGTGCCCGGTTCGACCGGCATGTGCGATTCACCGGCGCCGACGGCAAGGTGAAGGTTGAAGCGGTATCGACCTGGGCGCTGCTCGACCGCGCGACGGGGCGGTTGCTGCGGGTGCGGCCTGAACTGGCCGCGCCTTTCCTCACTTGATCCTCCCGTGCCGGGGAGGAATTGATCAGCCCGAATTCCTGAGGGCCGTCGCGATCGCGTTGATCGACAGCAATATCCCTTCGCCGATCCGCTCATCCGTCTCGCCCGCGCGATGGCGCTTCATCAGTTCGATCTGCAGCAGGTTGAGCGGCTCGATATAGGGCAGCCGCAGCCTGATCGATGCGTCAAGCGCGGGATGCTTCTCCAGCAGGCGCGACTGGCCGGTGATGTCGAGCAGCCCGTCATGAGTCTGCCGCCAGCCGTCCCGGATCGCTCCGAACACCTTGTCGGCCAGCGCCCGATCCTCGACCAGGGCCGCGTAACGTTCGGCGATGTCCATGTCGGACTTCGCGATCACCTGCTCCATATTGTCGAGCGTCGCCGCGAAGAACGGCCAGCCCTGCGCCATTTCCGCCAGCAGCCCCTTGTCCTCGAATCCCGCGATCGCCTGACCGACACCATACCAGCCCGGGAGCATCACCCGCGCCTGCGCCCAGCTGAACACCCAAGGGATAGCACGAAGATCCTCGATCCGGTCGGACTTGGTGCGGCTCGCCGGGCGCGAGCCGATCTTGAGCCCCGAAATCTCGGCGATCGGCGTCATCTGGCGGAAGAAGGTGCGGAAGCCTTCAGTACCGTAGACCAGGTCGCGATAGGCCTTGAAGGCACTGCCCGACAAAGCATCCATCGCAACGCCGAAGCGCGCCTGCTCGGCCGGGGACAAGGCATCCGGCTCCAGGCTGGCGAGCAAGGTGGCCGCGGCCATCGCCTCCAGATTGGTCATCGCGCTTTCGCGCGTGCCGTATTTGCCGGCGATCACCTCACCCTGTTCGGTAATCCGGATACGCCCCTGCACCGTACCGGTCGGCTGCGCGCGGATCGCGGCAAAGGCCGAACCGCCGCCGCGCCCGACCGCGCCGCCGCGCCCATGGAAGAGCTGCATGCCGACGCCCGCCTTGTCGAACACCGGCTTCAGCGCGGTCGAGGCCTTCGACAGCGACCAAGTCGAGGTAATATAGCCCCCATCCTTGTTCGAATCCGAATAGCCGATCATCACTTCCTGGAATCCGCGCGCCCGGGTGATCGTGCCGGCCTCAGGCAGAGCGAACCATTCGGTCATGATGCCCGGCGCCGCCTCCAGATCGCCGATCGTCTCGAACAGCGGCACCGCCATGATCGCCGCGCCCGGCGTCTCGCCCGGCCGGTAGAGCCCGACTTCCTTCAGCATCACGTTCACTTCGAGCAGGTCGGACACCGACTGCGCCATCGAGACGATATGCTGGGTGATGCAGGCCGGGCCGTATTTGGCGTGCGCATCCGCGGCGGCCCGGACGATGGCGAGTTCGGACGCCGTCTCGTCCGAATAGGTCGCGAACTGGCTCGACAGCGGCCGCGCATTGGACAGCTCGTGGCGCAGTAGCGACACACGCTGCGATTCGTCGAGCGCGAGATAATCGCCTTCCACCCCCGCCACCTTGAGCAGCTCAGCGACCACCCGCTCCAGCACCGCGCTGTTCTGACGCAGGTCGAGCGTGGCGAGATGGAAGCCGAAGGTCTCCACCGCGCGGATCAGCCGCCCCAGCGCCCCGCCCGAGGCGAGCGCCCCGCCCCCGCCATCGCGCAACGCCCGGGCAATGGTGACGAGATCGGCACGGAAACTCTGCGGATCGGGATAGGGCTCACCGTGGAGCGGGCCCGGCCGGGGCGCCGCTTTGCCGGTCAGCGCCAGATGAGTCGCCGCGAGCCGGGCGTAGATGCCCGACAGTGCGCGACGATAGGGCTCATCCTCCCGGCTCGCCGCATTGTCGCCGCTGGCATCGGCCAGTGCCTGCACCCCCGCATCGGCCGCGGTGATGCCGGTCGAGATCGACAGTTCGGCACCCAGCGCGTTCACCGCGTCGAGATAGTGGCCGAGCACCGCCTCGCACGCCCTGGCCAGTGCGGTCCGCAGCGAATCCGCCGTGACGAAGGGATTGCCGTCGCGGTCGCCGCCGATCCAGCTCCCGGGCCGCAGGAAGCTGGGGCTGCGCTCGCCAAGGGCACGGTCCCAGCGCTGGTAGAGCGCGGGCAACGCCGGCAGGAACACGTCGCGAAGATAGCTGAGCGCGGTCTCCACCTCATCGGCGACGAACAGCCGCTCCTTGCGGAGCACGCGCGTCTGCCAGAGGAGCGCGATCTGGCGAAGGATCGCCTCGTCCACCGCGTCGCCTTCAGGCGTCTCCGCCAGCCCCGCATCCTTCAGGGCCATCAGTTCGGAGATGCGGTTGCGATGGTCGATCATGCTCTTGCGCCGCACCTCGGTCGGGTGGGCGGTGAGCACCGGGGCGATCAGTGCATGATCGAGCAGCGCCATCACCGCTGAATGATCGATCCCCTGGTCCGCCAGCCGCTTCAGCGCGGATTCGACATCGGCGCCCTTTTCGGCCGCG
Source organism: Sphingomonas sp. QA11 (assembly GCF_028473665.1). Lineage (GTDB taxonomy): Bacteria > Pseudomonadota > Alphaproteobacteria > Sphingomonadales > Sphingomonadaceae > Sphingomonas > Sphingomonas phytovorans. The sequence continues at coordinate 4,338,372 of NZ_CP098774.1, forward strand.
ACGCCCTGCCGGTCCTCGGCGAGGTTCGCGAGCATCGAGAACAGCATGAAGCCGCGCACAAAATCCAGCGTCTCGTCAAGGCTCAGCCGGTCGAGCCCCAGATCGACTGAATCCTTGCCCGCGACGCCACGATGCCGGTCGACCGAGGCGGCACGGATATATTCGGTTCGCCTGAACAGCGTGTCCCCGCCATAAGAGCGGATGACGTCGCCGAGCAGCTTGCCCAGGAAGCGGATGTCGGGGTTGTTCGCGATGGAAGGAAGATCGGCCATGGCATGATGCTGCAGCGCAGTATCGTTCCGGTCAACCGACGATCGACGCGAATTTCAGATCCCCCTCCCGCCGGAAGAGGGAAATTCCCTCAGGCCTCCAGCTCGACGTCCCAGTAGAGCCAGTCATGCCAGGTATCGTGCAGGTAATTGGGCGGAAACCGCCGGCCATGTTCCTGCAGATGCCAGTTCGTCGGCCGGATCGCGCCGATATGCAGCGGCATGCCCGCCTGTTTCGGCGTCCGCCCACCCTTTTTCAGGTTGCATGGCGCGCAAGCGGTGACGACATTTTCCCAGGTCGTGCGCCCGCCCTGCGCGCGCGGCACGACGTGATCGAAGGTCAGGTCATGCCCCGATCCGCAATATTGGCATTCGAACTTGTCGCGCAGGAACAGGTTGAACCGGGTGAAGGCGGGGAAGGCGCTTGGCCGCACATAGGATTTCAGCGCGATCACCGAGGGCAGCTTCACCCGGTGATTGGGGCTGCGCACCTCGCGCTCATATTCGGCGACGATGTCGACCCGGTCGAGGAACACTGCCTTGATCGCCGTTTGCCAAGGCCAGACACTGAGCGGATAATAGCTGAGCGGCGTATAGTCGGCGTTCAACACAAGGGCCGGGCAGCTGTCCGGATGGCGGATCAGATCGGGATGGTACACGCGAACGACCCCCTTTGCTTCCTGGCGCGGCAATCGCCGACTAGGATGACGCCGTGATGACAGCACAGCGCGCGACTCGCGGTCAAGAGCCGGTTTGAACGAGGTGATCACCCGGTTCGCGCCCAGCCCTACGGGACTGTTGCATATCGGCCACGCCTGGTCGGCAATCCTCTCGCACGACCGCGCGAAAGAGATAGGCGGGCGCTTCCTCCTGCGCATCGAGGATATCGACGGCACCCGCAGCCGCCCCGACTTCGTCGAGGCGATCCTTCGCGACCTCGCCTGGCTCGGGCTCGAATGGGACGGACCGGTCTTGTTCCAGGCCGAACGGCTTGGACTCTATGCCCGGGCGATCGATCGGTTGAAGGCGCTTGGCCTGCTCTACCCCTGTTTCTGCACCCGCGCCGAGATCGCCGCCAGCCTCTCAGCGCCGCATGGCGATGCCCGACCTCTCTATCCCGGCACCTGCCGACACCTTGCTCCCGACCTGCGAGACCGGCGGCTGGCGGGCGAGCAGCATGCGTGGCGACTGGATATGGCGCGTGCGCTCGATCTTCTCTCCCCCGCTGCGGAGGAGATGCCGGAACAACTCCGCCATGACGGCAAATTGATATGGCATGACGACATCGTCGGCGATGTCGTCGCGACGCCCGAGATGCATGGCGACGTCATCCTGGCCCGCAAGGATGCGCCCGCCAGCTATCATCTCGCCGTGACAGTCGACGATGCCGCGCAGGGCGTCACTCATGTCGTGCGCGGCCGCGACCTGTTCGCCGCGACTCATGTCCACCGGTTGCTCCAGGCGCTGCTCGGCCTGCCGACGCCGGTCTATCGTCACCACGCGCTGCTCGCCGACGAAACGGGCGAGCGGCTGGCGAAACGCAATAAGGCACCGACGCTGCAGGCGATGCGGGAGGCCGGTATCGACGGACGCGCCCTTGCCGACGACCTGCGCGCGGGGCACCTGCCCATTGGCTTTCGGCTGTCGGAGGTTTAAATACCTGGCATGAACACCTTCCTCTTCATCCTCCTGATCGCGGCGATGCTCGCGACCGTCGCCATGCTGGTCCGCGGCCTCGCGGTTTTCCTGCTCAACGCGAGCAACGAGGTGAAGGGCGAGGGCGGCGGCCCGACCGCCTCGGCATTGAAGTCCAACAAGATGATGCAGTACCGCATCTTCTTCCAGGCGATCGCCATCGTGATCGTCGTGCTGATCCTGTTCCTCGCCGGCAAGAACTGACCCTCGGGTCGGTCCGGCCATGGTCAAGCTCAACAAGATCTATACGCGTACCGGCGACAACGGCACCACCGGCCTGGTCGACGGATCGCGCGTCGCCAAGAACGATCCGCGCATGGCCGCGATCGGCGATGTCGACGAGGCGAACAGCGCGATCGGCGTGGCGATCGCAGCGTTCGGGCCCGGCAGATCTGCCAGCGCGCTGACGCGAATCCAGAACGACCTGTTCGATCTCGGCGCCGACCTGGCCACGCCCGGCGAGGATTTTGCGCCGTCCGACATGACGCTGCGCATCGTCGCCGCACAGGTTGTACGACTCGAGAACGAAATCGACGCGATGAACGCCGATCTGACGCCCCTCACCAGCTTCATCCTTCCCGCCGGCACTTCTGGCGCCGCCGCCCTTCACCTCGCCCGGGCCATTACCCGCCGCGCCGAACGCACGGCGGCCGCGGCCGCGCAGGTCACCCCTTTGAATCCGCTCGCCCTCTCCTATCTCAATCGCCTCTCGGACTATCTGTTCGTCGCCGCGAGGCGCGTGAACAAAGACGCGGGTGGCGACGTTCTGTGGATTCCGGGTGCGTCCCGGGACCTGAAGGGACCGTAGCTTGGCTTGACTTTGGCCGGCGCGTTCTGGAAAAGGGAACAGAATGCGAACAAAATCGGACCCTCATCCCGGAACGGACCTGCTCGCGACGCGCTTCGCGACCGTTCGCGCGCTGACCGAAGCACTGGTCGCGCCGCTTTCCGACGCTGATGCCACCGTCCAGTCGATGGAGGATGCGTCACCCGCCAAATGGCATCTGGCGCACACCACCTGGTTCCTCGAGACCTTCATCCTGCGCGATTTCGTGGCAGGTTACGCACTCCACGACGACCGCTTCCCCTTCCTGTTCAACAGCTATTACGAGGCAGAGGGACAGCGCCACAGCCGGGCGCGGCGCGGCATCGTGACCCGGCCCAGCCTGGCCGAGGTGCTTGCCTATCGCGCCCATGTTAATGACGGGATCCGTGCCGCCCTGCCCCACCTGCCCGATGCGGCGATCGAACTGGTCGCGCTCGGCTGTCATCATGAGGAGCAGCATCAGGAACTGCTGATCACCGACATCCTCCACCTCATGTCCCTGAACCCGCTCGAACCGGCGATCTGGCCGGCCGAGCGCAAGGTGCCCGTCGCGATGCCGGGGCCGATCGGCTGGATCGAAGGCGAGGCCAGCATCGCCGAGATCGGCCATGAGGGGAATGGTTTTGCCTTCGACTGCGAAGGCCCGCGCCACGCGACCCTGCTTGCCCCGCATGCCATCGCCGACCGCACCATCACCAATGGCGAATGGGCGGCGTTCATCGCCGATGGCGCCTATGCCGATCCGCGCCACTGGCTGTCAGACGGTTGGGCCTGGGTGAAGTCGCAGGGGATCGTCGCACCGCTTTACTGGGAAAAGCAGAATGGCGCGTGGACTCGCTTCGGTCTTGACGGCCGCCGTCCGATCGACCCTGCCGCGCCCGTCACTCATGTCAGCTTCTATGAAGCGGATGCCTATGCGAGCTGGGCCGGCGTGCGCCTGCCGACCGAGTTCGAATGGGAAGCCGCCGCCGCCGCGCACGACCCGGATGGCGGCAACCAGCTCGACACGGCCGGCCCGGTCGAACCGCGTCCCGCAGCTGACGGCCCGGCCTTTTTCGGCAATGTCTGGCAGTGGACCGGCAGCGCCTATCGCCCCTATCCCGGCTTCAGGCCGGCCGAAGGCGCGGTCGGCGAATATAATGGCAAGTTCATGAGCGGGCAGTTCGTGCTGCGGGGCGGCTCCTGCGCGACCCCGCGCGGCCATGCGCGCGCGAGCTACCGCAACTTCTTCTATCCCCACCAGCGCTGGCAGTTCACCGGCGTGCGCCTGGCGAAGGATCTCTGATGCTCAAGCCCGAAATCGAGGACGGCGACGTCACTCTCGCCGATCCTGCCTTCCGCGCCGACGTGCTGCGTGGCTTCGAGACGCGTCCGCGCGCCATTCCCGCCCGCTGGTTCTACGACCGGCGCGGGTCGGAACTGTTCGAGGCGATCACCGAACTGCCGGAATATTACCCCACCCGGACCGAGACCGAGATATTACGCCATGCCTGCCCAGAGGTCGCGACGTTGGCGGGCGAAGGCCGGGCGGTCGTCGAATTCGGCTCAGGCTCGTCGACCAAGACGCCGATCCTGCTCCGCAGTGTTGGACCGGCCGCCTATGTGCCGATCGACATCTCGGGCGATTTCCTTCGCGAATCCTCGGCTGGCCTCGCGGCTGCCTTTCCCGGGCTGCCGGTGCTGCCGGTCGAGGCCGATTTTCTCCGCCCCATCGCCTTGCCTGCCTCGGTCGCGAGCCTCCCGAAGCTCGGCTTCTTCCCCGGCTCGACCATCGGCAACATGATCCCGCATAGTTCGGTCGACCTGCTCCGTGCGATGAAGGCGTCGCTCGGCGAGGGATCGATGCTGCTGATCGGCATGGACCGGATCAAGGACGAACGCGTGCTCGTCTCAGCCTATGACGATGCGCAGGGCGTGACCGCCGCGTTCAACCTCAACCTGCTCGAACGGGTCAACCGCGAGCTCGACGGGACCATCCCGATCGATGCCCTGCGCCACCGCGCGATCTGGAACGATGACCGGTCACGGATCGAAATGCACCTTGAGGCGCGCGAGGATATCGCCTTCACCATCGAGGGACGTCGTTTCTCCATGGCGGCGGGCGAGACGATCCACACCGAGAACAGCCACAAATATGGCCAGCGCGACGGTCGCATCCTGCTCCGCGCGGGCGGCTGGACCCCCATCGCCGAATGGACCGATCCACAAGGCCTCTTCGCGGTGATCCTGGCGGAAGCGCAGCCGCCGCGGCACGCGCCGTGACAAGCTCTCCCCTTCCCTAAAGCGAGGGGAGGCAGCTTCAGCGAACCGGCGTCGCCCGCCAGATAATCAGCCAGCTGTTCAACCTGCAATCGCGATCCTAGCCCAGCGGCTTCCAAGTCGATAGGAGCGGCCCGACTTTGAAGAGCAACGGAGCAGGGCAATGCAGACGGTAGGCGTGATCGGGGCGGGGCAGATGGGCGCGGGGATCGCACAGGTCTCGGCGCAGGCGGGCTTCCACGTGCTGCTCACCGACGTGTCGAAGGAACGCGCCGAGGCCGGCAAGGCGGGAATCGCCAAGGCGCTCGACCGGCTCGTCGCCAAGGAGAAGATCGATCCCGCCGCGCGCGACCAAGCGCTGGCCCGGATCGAGCCGATCGAGGGCGTCCATGGCATGTCGTCCTGCGGCCTGGTGATCGAGGCGGCGACCGAGCGCGAGGAGATCAAGCGCTCGATCTTCGCCGAGGTCGGCAAGGTGCTGGGCCATCAGGCGGTGCTCGCCTCCAATACCTCGTCGATCCCGATCACCCGTCTGGCCCAGGCCTCGCCCGACCCGAAGCGCTTCGTCGGCGTGCATTTCTTCAATCCAGTGCCGGTCATGGGCCTGATCGAGCTGATCCGCGGCCTCGCCACCTCGGACGAGACGGTCAGGCTAGTCGAGGACTATGCGAAGGCACTCGGCAAGAAAGTGGTCCGCGCCAATGACGCGCCGGGCTTCATCGTCAACCGCGTGCTGATGCCGATGCTCAACGAGGCGTGCTTCGCGCTGGGCGAGGGTGTCGCGACCATCCCCGACATCGACCTTGCCTGCCAGCTCGGCCTCAACCACCCGATGGGGCCACTCACCCTGGCCGACTTCATCGGTCTCGATACCTGCCTCGAAATCACCCGGGTACTGTTCGAAGGCACGGGCGACCCCAAATTTCGTCCCGCCCCGCTACTGGTGAAATATGTCGAAGCCGGCTGGTATGGCCGCAAGACCGGCCGGGGCTTCTACGATTATACCGGGGACGAGCCGGTTCCGACGAGGTGATCTCCCCTAATCCCCTCCCTGTCAGGGAGGGGAAAATCAGGCCGCCAGCGCTTCCAGCCATTTCTGGTGCCATCGTTCCATTCGCGTCGGAAAAAGCAACCGCCCGACCCGGGAGACCGGTCCATACTGTGTCTCCTCGGTCAGGATTGAGCATCCGCTCGCAGCCGGTACGATCAACCAGGCGTGATAGGCCGTCACGCCGATCCCCTTCGCCAGCCACGCGATGCACGTTTCGGGCTCGAATTCCTTCACCTCGCTCTTCAACGCGACGCCAAAGGTCTTCCAGGTGAAGCGGGCCCCGGCGAACAGATCGGCACCATCGCCCTCGATCGCCACGTCGCTGGCATTGGCATAGATCGCCGGCCAGCCAGCCGCGTGGACCAGCCGCCGCCACACGATCTCCGGCGCGGTTCCCGTTTCGATTCGATTGACGACATGGATCGGCGCCTCGGTTGGCCCGAAGCCTTTCGGCCAGTGGATCTGCTCAACCATCCTGGCCGATCGGCGCGAAGCGCGCGACCTGGCGCCCGACGAGGCAGAGCTGTTCATGCACCGCCGGGTCGCTGCTTCCGCCGTCATCGTCGAACTTGGTGAGCTGGGTATTGATCGCCGCGGCGAATGGCGTCGGCCAGCCACGTAGCGCGTGGACGATCGACCTGAGCGCCGCGATCGTGCTGCCGGTCGCCTGCCAGCCATAGGCCGTGGCGATCAGCCCAACCGGCATGTCGGCGAGATAAGGCCGCTCGTCCTTCGCCGTCTCCTCAAGCAGATCGAGTGCGTTCTTGACCACGCCCGAGATGCTGCCGTGATAGCCGGGGCTGGCGATGATCAGCGCCGATGCCTGGCGCACGGTATCGACGAATTCGCGCTCCTGCTCGGTCCGGCAGGTCGCGCGCGGATCGTAGAGCGGCAGGCGCGCCATGTCCGCGCCGCCGAACATGCGCGTGCGGAATCCCTCCTTGCACGCAGCATCGAGCGCGATGCGCAGCGCCCGCTCGGTCGAGGAGGTGCCGCCGATCGTGCCACCGATCCCCACGACGAGGGGCGTAGCGGCGGTGGCGTTGTCAGTCATCGGGGGTCCTCGTACGTGCGGTGCTGCACCATATCCAGATAGACGCTGCACGGCATCGCCTCAATGCCTCGCGGTCTCCGCTCGCATGGCGACCCCGCGCCTGCTAGGATGGCGGCATGTCAAATGCTTGCGGCAACTGGTATAGTACGCTAATACACCTCCGGGCGGCGTAACCGGGGACGGACTGACAGGAGCCATGCGTCCTTATCCTTTCGAGCCCGCCACGTCGCAGGGCAAATCTCCCCTGGACCTGACCGAGGGCCTGCCGCCGCCGGCCTTTTCAGGCCGCTTCGACCACGCGCCCGCGCCGCCCGAACCCTATACGACCAACCTGCCCGTGGTGCGACGGCGCAATTACTGGGGCTGGCTCACGCGCGGCATCGGAATCCTCATCATCCTGTTCGTGATCGCGGTCGGCTGGCTCGCGGTGACCGCCCCCCTGTCGCAATCGCTCAAGCCGCTGACCCCACCCAGCATCACCCTGCTCGCCGACGACGGATCGCCGATCGCGCGACGCGGCGCGATCATCGCTGCGCCGGTCGATGCGGCGAAACTGCCCAAGAACGTCACCAACGCTTTCCTCGCGATCGAGGACCGGCGGTTCCGCTCGCACTGGGGCATTGATCCGAAGGGAATCATCCGCGCCTTCTTCCACAATATGAGCCGGGGCCGGGTGCGCGAGGGCGGCAGCACCATCACGCAGCAACTCGCCAAGAACGCCTTTCTCGATTCGGACCGGACCGCCGCGCGCAAGGTGCGCGAGGTGATGATCGCCTTCTGGCTCGAGGCATGGCTGTCCAAGGACGAGATCCTGTCCCGCTACCTGTCGAACGTTTATTTCGGCGACAATGTCTATGGCCTGCGCGCCGCGGCGAAGCATTATTTCAACCGCGACCCCGAGGAACTGTCGATCGGCCAGGCGGCGATGCTGGCAGGTCTGGTCAAGGCGCCGTCAAAGCTTGCGCCGACCGTCAACCTGAAGGGCGCGCGCGACCGGCAGAAGCTGGTGGTCGGCGCGATGGCCGCCGCCGGCTTCATCGACAAGGGCACGGCAGAGGATGTCAGTCCCGCGCGCCTCGCCGTGGACCGGATCAAGTCGCTGCCCGACGGCACCTATTTCGCTGACTGGGTCCTGCCCGAAGCGCGAGACCGCGCGGGCGAAATCGCCACCGAGACGACGGTCAAGACCACGCTCGACCGCCGCCTGCAGAACGCCGCCGAACGCGCGGTGAGGCGGGCTGGCCTCCGCCAAGCGCAGATCGCTCTGGTCGCGATGCGCCCCGACGGCCGAGTCGTCGCGATGGTCGGCGGCAAATCCTATGCCGACAGCCCGTTCAATCGCGCCACCCAGGCCCGGCGCCAGCCAGGATCGGCCTTCAAGCTGTTCGTCTATCTCGCGGCGCTGCGCAGCGGCATGACCCCGGATTCGATGATCGACGATTCGCCGATCACCATTGCCGACTGGTCGCCGAAGAACGCCGATGGCCGCTATCTCGGCGAGATCACCCTGCGCCAGGCATTTGCCCGGTCGAGCAACGTCGCCGCGGCCCGGCTGATCCAGAAGGTCGGCGTGGCCAATGTCATCAAGGCAGCGCGCGATCTCGGCATCACCACACCGATCCCGAGCGAGGCGACGATCGCGCTCGGCACGTCGAGCATGTCGCTGCTCGAGCTGACGTCCGCCTATGCGGCGGTGGCAGCCGAATCCTATCCGGTCGCCGCCCGCGGGCTGGAGGAAGTGCGTGACCAGAGCTGGTATGCGGCGCTGACCACGCGCTCCCGCCCGCTGACCGGCCGGATCCGCGACGACATGCTCGACCTGCTCTCCGCCTCGGCCGAATCAGGCACGGGGCGCCAGGCGGCCCTGTCGGTCGACACCTATGGCAAGACCGGCACGACTCAGGACAATCGCGACGCGCTGTTCCTCGGCTTTGCCGGCGGGCTCGTCACCGGCGTATGGGTCGGCAATGACGACAACACCCCCAATCCGGGCCTGTCGGGCGGCGGCATTCCCGCGCGAGTGTGGCGCGACTTCATGCAACAGGCACTGAATGTCGGTCCCGCTCACGCGGCTGAGCCGGCAGCGGTGGAGGTCGACCCGGATGCGGAGAACATGATCGACCCCGACGCGGTCAGCCTTCCCGTCGAGGGCGACCTGCAGGGACTTGGCCTCAACCTCCATATCGGCCGGGACGGCAGCATCGAGATCAACCGTTCGAACCGCGAAAGCCCGGATCCGCGGCCCGATCCCCGGCCCCGCCGTGACGACCGCGCCCCGCCACGCGTCCCGGCCGGCGACGAGCAATAAGGCGAGTTGACGTTCGCCGCGACGCGCAGCAAGGCGAATCGCATGCGCTTCTTCTCCGACAACGCCGCCCCGGTCCATCCGGCCGTGCTCGCCGCGCTGGCCGAGGCAAATGTCCTCGATACCGCCTATGACGGCGACGCCTGGAGCAAGCAGCTCGACGGGTTGTTCTCGGACCTGTTCGAGACCGACGTCAGCGCGTTGTGGGTGCCGTCGGGCACATCGGCCAATTGCCTAGCGCTCGCAGCGCTCTGCCCGCCCCATGGTGCGATCGTTTGCCACCGCGAGGCACACATCCAGAACGACGAATGCGGCGCACCCGAATTCTATACGCATGGCGCCAAGCTGCTGCTGGCGGAAGGGCTGGGTGCGAAGCTCGATCCCGCCGCGATCCGGACGGTGCTCGATGCGACGCGCAACGACGTGCACCAGGTCCAGCCGCACGCCATCTCGATCACCAACGCTACCGAATATGGCCTGGTCTATTCACCCGACGACGTCGCCGCGATCGGCGACCTGGCGAAGGCGAAAGGCCTTGGGCTCCACATGGACGGCGCCCGCTTCGCCAATGCCGTCGCGCATCTCGGCTGCTCGCCAGCCGATGTGACATGGCGTGCGGGCGTCGATGCGCTCAGCTTCGGCTTCGTGAAGAATGGCGGGATGAGTGCCGAGGCGCTGATCTTCTTCAAGCCCGATCTGGTGGCCGCCACCCTCTATCGGCGCAAGCGCGCCGGGCTGCTGCTGTCCAAGGGGCGCTATCTCGCGGTGCAGATCCTCGCGCTGCTCGATGACGACCGCTGGCTCGACAATGCCCGCAGCGCCAATGCCGGCGCGACGCTTCTCGCCAGCGCGGCGGGGGATCGGCTGGTCAATCCGGTCGAGGCGAACGAGGTGTTCCTCCGCGTCTCGCCCCAAGAGGCAGCAAGCCTGCGCGCGCTCGGTTTCGACTTCTACGACTGGGGGCCTGGCGAGGCGCGACTGGTGATCTCGTGGAACCAGCGCGAGGAGGATATCCGCCCCCTCGCCGACGCGATCGCGGCGCTTTGATAGGCTCAGCTTATCATCCGACAAGGAAATCGCCCGTCCCGTCCCGCGCCGCCCGGCGCTAGGGCGAAGGCTGATGTCCGACCAGCCCGCACCGCCATCGACGCGCCTTGCGGTGCTGATCCCGTTCGGCATCGTCACCCTGATCTGGGGATCGACCTGGATCGTCATCACCGGCCAGCTCGGCGTTGTGCCGCTCAACTGGTCGGTCGCCTATCGCTTCACGATCGGCGGGCTCACCATGCTCGCTTATGCCGCGTGGAAACGCGAGACAGTCACGCTCGACAGGCGCGGCTGGCTGTTCGTGCTCGCTCTGGCGTTCACCCAGTTCTGCCTCAACTTCAACTTCGTCTATCGGGCTGAGACCTACATCACGTCAGGCCTCGTCGCGGTGGTGTTCGCGCTGCTGCTCGTCCCCAATGCGATCTTCGGCCGCATCTTCCTGGGCCAGAAGCTTGGCGGGCAGCTAATCGTCGGATCGGTGGTGGCGATGGCGGGTGTCGCGCTGCTGTTCGTCCATGAGGCGCGCTCCGATCCGCATGGCCCCCAGGCAGCGCTCGCCGGGGTCGGCGTCACCTTGCTCGCGGTATTGTCCGCCTCGACCGCCAACGTCCTGCAGGGAACCCAGACAGCGCGTCGCTATCCGATGGCGCCGACGCTCGGCATCGCCATGCTGCTCGGCGCGGCGATGGACGCGACGATCGCCTGGACGATTGCCGGCCCGCCAATGATCGAGCTTCGGCTCGGCTATATACTCGGCCTGCTCTATCTTGGCGTGATCGCCTCGGCGCTGGCGTTCACCCTCTATTTCGGGGTGCTGCGCATCATCGGCCCGGCCAAGGCAGCCTATTCCAGCGTGATCATCCCGGTGATCGCGATGCTGCTGTCGACCATCTTCGAAGGTTATCGCTGGTCGTTGCTTGCCGGTGCCGGCGCTGCGTTGACTGGCGTCGGGCTGGTCATCGCGCTGAGGGCACGCAGGCCGGCCCGGTAATCCGGATAAAAGGGCCGCCAGCCGAGCACCCGCTTCGCCTTGCCGTTCGCAATCCGTCGATTCTCGTCGTAGAAGGCGCGCGCCGCCGGCGACAACGTCTCAAGCGGAACGAAGGGCGGCGGATCGCGGCCGAGCAGGCGCGCGGCGCACGCCATCACCGCATTCTGGCAGGCCGGCAGATCGTCCGAGAGGTTGTACGCCCCGGCCGGCGCGTCGAACCCGGCGATCACGCCCGATACAAGATCATCGACATGGATCCGGCTGAACACCTGCCCCGGCAGGTCGATGCGATGGGCGCGCCCTTGCGCGATCCGGTCGAGGGGCGACCGGCCCGGGCCGTAGATGCCCGGCAGGCGAAACACCCGCGCGCCCATCGCCAGCCACGCAGCATCGGCCTCTGCCCGTGCGCGCCGTCGTCCGCCGCCGGTCGGGGCGCTCTCGTCAACCCATGCCCCTCCGGCGTTGCCATAGACACCTGTCGAGGAAAGATAGCCGCACCATGCGCCAGCGGCCGCGAGCGCCGGTCCGTATGTCGCCAATACCGGGTCGACCTCCCCCTCGGGCGGCACCGAAGAGAGAATGTGGGTCGCCCCTGCGATCGCGGCCGTCACGGCGGCCCGGTCGCCGAATGCGATCGTGCCGGGCCTGCCGTCGCGGCTGGTGCCGGCCACCCGCCAGCCCTCGCCCCGCAGCCGGGACGCCAGCGCCCGGGCCGAATAGCCCAGGCCCAAGACGAGTAGATCGGCTATTTCGCGCCGTACCCATTGTAGAGCAGGCCGAAGAAATCGCCCTTGTTCCAGCGCGGCCGCGCGTCGCCATCGGCAATCTCCCGCGCGATGGCATAGTTCGCATCGACGAAACGGATGCCCTGGCTCCAGTCGATCGGCTGCGACAAATCGTCCGAGGGCTGGTGATAGCGCTTGGCGAAGAACTCAGCCGTCGCGGCCTTGCCGGGCCCGGCCTGGCCCGGCCACAAGAACACCGATGGCACGCCCTGCTGGACGAAGCGATAATGGTCCGAACGGACGAAGATGCCCTGCGCCGGATCGGGATCGGGCGACATGGTCACCCCGAGCGTCGCGACCGCCTTGCTGACGATCGGCCCGAGCGTCGAACGGTCGGCGCCAAACACCGTCATGTCCTCGAACCGGTAGCTCAGGATCGGCATGTCGAGATTCACATCGGCGACGATCCGGTTGATCGGCACGGTCGGATGTTTCGAGAAATAGTCGGAACCGACCAGCCCCTTCTCCTCGCCGGTGACCGCCAGGAACATCACGCTACGGCGCGGTGGCTTGCCGCTCGCCTTGAAGCGCCTGGCCTCCTCGATCAGCGAGGCGATGCCGACCGCATTGTCCTCCGCCCCATTGTAGATATTGTCGCCTTTCATGTCGGGGCGCACGCCGAGATGGTCGAGATGGGCCGACAGCACCACGACGTCCGACCCGAGCTTCGGATCGCTCCCGGGGATCATGCCGGCGACATTGCTGCTCATGCCCTGCCGGAACGTCGTCCTGACCGCGACCGCCAGGCTGCCGGGCAGCTGCTCCGCCTTGAACTTCGCTTCGGCATTGGTCGCGCGCTTTAGGACGCTTTCCCAGGGCATCTTCGCCCCGGCGAACAGCTTGGCCGCACCGATATCGCTGATCGTCGCCAGCTGTGGCGCACCCGGAGAATCGCCGGTACCGTCTGGCCGGGCCCAGGTCACGCGCGGGCGATCCCAGCCTTGCACCGCGTTGCCGAGCGGGCGCGGCTGGATGAGGATCGTGCCGACGGCGCCGCGCGACTGGGCGTAGATCGCCTTGGTCGTACCGCCCGAGAAATGCGCGCGCTCCTCGCTCTGGAAGCTCGACGGCGCGCCGCCGAGATAGGCGACGATCTTCCCCTTCACGTCGACCCCGGCATAGTCGTCACGCTTGTATTGCGGCGCGACGATGCCGAAACCAACGAACACCACCGGCGCGTCGATGACCGTCGAGGCGGCGCCGGCATGGGCACCGGGGACATAATCTTCCCCGAAGACCAGGCGCTGCGGCAGCGCGCCATCGCGGGTCACCACGAGATCACCCTTGTCGCCGGCGCGATAGGTGACCAGCGGCACCTTCTGCAGATAGCTGCCATCATCGCCCGCCGGGCGCAGGCCGGCCGCATAGAATTGCGCCGCGACATATTCGGCCGCGATGTCATATTCGGGGCTGCCAGCCTCGCGCCCGCGCATCGCATCCGAGGCGAGGAACATGACATGCGCCTTCATCGCCGCCTGATCGTCCGGCAGCACCGCGTTGACGAGATCGTTGATGGCCTTCATATCCTTCACCACCGGCGCGGTTGGGGCCGGGGTCGGGGCTGGGGCCGTCTGGGCCAGCGCAGCGCCCGCGAAACTCATCAGCGCGATCGCGCCAACCGAACGAAACATGCCTTTTCCTTGTGCAATCCGGATCATGGCGGACGGCGTAGCATCGCCGCGCGCGCGCGCAAGTGCGGCGACCGGGGCGGCGATTTCGGTGGCACGAGGGGAATCTCCACCCTACATCCATCGACATGCTCGACGTCCAGACCGCCACCGCCCAGCCCCATGTCACGCGTCGCGAAGACTATGAGGCGCCCGACTGGCTTGTCCCGGAGATCACGCTCGATTTCGACCTGGCGCCGGAGGCGACACGAGTCCGGGCGGTGCTGCACATCATCCGCAACGGCGCGCATGATTCATCGCTTCGTCTCGACGGCGGCGGCCAGACCCCGCTTTCGGTGAAGGTCGACGGCGCGGCGATCAACGACTGGTCGCTGGAGGACGATGCGCTCGTCATCCCACTCACCGGATCAGCCCATGTGATCGAGACCGAGGTTGAGATCACGCCCGATCGCAACACCCAGCTGATGGGTCTCTACGCGTCCGGCGGCAATCTCTGCACGCAGTGCGAGGCGGAGGGTTTCCGCCGGATCACCTTCTTCCCCGACCGGCCCGACGTGCTCAGCCGCTACAAGGTGCGCATGACGGCGGACAAGGCGCGCTTCCCCGTGCTCCTCGCCAATGGCGACCCGGTCGGCGAGGGCGATCTGGGCGAAGGGCGCCACTGGGCGGAGTGGCACGATCCCTTTCCCAAGCCCTGCTATCTCTTCGCGATGGTCGCTGGCGACCTCGTCGCCAACCGCGGCACCTTCGTCACCGGATCGGGCCGCGAGGTCGCGCTCGGCATCTGGGTCCGCGCCGCCGACGTCGTCAAGACCGGCCATGCCCTCGAAGCGCTCAAGACCAGCATGGCCTGGGACGAGCGAGTCTATGGCCGCGAATATGATCTCGACGTGTTCAACATCGTCGCTGTCGACGATTTCAACTTCGGCGCGATGGAGAACAAGGGCCTCAACATCTTCAACTCGCGCTACATCCTGGCCGATCCCGACACAGCGACCGATTATGATTTCGACGCGATCGCTGCGGTGGTGGCGCATGAATATTTCCACAACTGGTCGGGCAACCGGGTCACCTGCCGCGACTGGTTCCAGCTTTCGCTGAAGGAAGGTTTCACCGTCTTTCGCGACCAGAGCTTCTCCGCCGACCAGGGCTCCGCGGCGGTCAAGCGGATCGAGGACGTGCGTGGGCTGCGTGCCGCCCAGTTCCCGGAAGATGCCGGCCCGCTCGCCCACCCCATCCGCCCGGACGAATATCTCGAAATCTCGAACTTCTACACCGCGACGATCTACAACAAGGGCGCCGAGGTCATCCGCATGATGGCGACGATGCTCGGGGCAGAGCGTTTCCGCGCCGCCACCGACCTGTATTTCGAGCGGTTCGACGGCACGGCGGCAACCTGCGAGGATTTCGTCGCCTGCATGGAGGAAGCGGGCGGGATCGAGCTCACCCAGTTCCGCCGCTGGTACAGCCAGGCCGGCACGCCGCGCGTCACCGCCTCGCTGGCGCATGAGGCCAGCAGCGGTAGCGCCACCCTGACCCTGTCGCAACGCATCCTGCCTACACCCGGCCAGCCCGAAAAACTGCCGATGGTCCTGCCGCTCAAGCTGAAGCTGTTCGGGGCGGAGAGCGCCAGCCCGATCGGCCCGGAACAACTGATCCTGCTGACCGATGCCGAGGCGCGGATCAGCTTCGAGACAGTCACCGAGCGTCCCGTCCTCTCGATCAACCGCAGCTTCACCGCGCCTGTCGTGATCGAGACCGATCGTTCGGCGGCCGATCTCGCCTTCCTGTCGGCGCATGACGACGATCCCTTCGCCCGGTACGAGGCGATGCAGCAGCTGATGCTCGACACGCTGGTCGGCGCGGTCAGCCTTGGCCGCGCCGACCATGCGCCAGTGATCGCCGCCATCGCCAATACGCTCGACAACCCTCATCTCGACCGCGCTTTCGTGGCGGAGGCGGTATTGCTGCCGTCGGAAAGCTTCGTCGGCGACCAGATGAAGATGGTCGATCCGGAAGCGATCTACGCTGCGCGCGAAGCGCTGCGGCGGGATATCGGGCGCACGCTGGAAGCGAAATGGCGTGCCGAATATGAAGGCGCCCGGGCCGCGCATTTCGAATATTCGCCGCTGGCAAAGGGACTGCGCCGGCTGCGTACCGTCGCGCTCGGCTATATCGCGGCGAATGGCGGCGACGAAGCGGCAGCACTTGCCTTCGCCCAGTTCGAGACAGCCGATAACATGACCGACCGCCAGGGCGCGCTCACCACGCTGGTCAACGGCAATTCGGATCGGCGGATCGCCGCGCTCGACATCTTCTACAACCGCTATTCGGACAACGGCCTGGTCCTCGACAAATGGTTCTCGACCCAGGCGCTGTCGTCGCGCGACGATACGCTCGCCACCGTCAGCGAGCTGGCACGGCATCGCGACTTCACCCTGGCCAACCCGAACCGCGCACGATCGCTGGTGGGCGCGTTCAGCGTCAACCAGCGGGCGTTCAATGCAGCCTCCGGCGAGGGCTATCGTTTCGTCGCAGACCAGCTCATCGCGCTCGACAAGCTCAACCCGCAGACAGCGGCGAAACTGATCCCGCCGCTCGGTCGCTGGCGCCGCTTCGACGAAGCCCGCGGCAGCCTGATGCGCGCCGAGCTCCAGCGGATCGTGGCGACGCCGGGCTTGTCGAAGGACATGTTCGAACAGGCGACCCGAAGCCTGGACGGCTGATCCCGGTCAGTTGCGGATCGCGTTGACGCGATCCAGCATCTCCAGCGCGTTGCCGAGCGCAGCGCCCGACGCGGTATTGTCGTAGATCGTCCAGCTCTCGACGTCCGCTGCACGCGCCGCGCCGGCATGCCGTCCGATCGCCACCGCATCATAGTGCGACCAGTAGATACGCGGTGATCCATGGAGGCGGGCGTACCGCAGGCCGTGCCACCCGCCCGGCTCTGCGGCACCCGGCACAGGCGCGGGATCGGCGGCAACGCGTGCCACCCGATGCTTCGCAAGCAATGCATCCGCCTCGGGCACGAACCAGGAGGCATGGCGCGGCTCGCACACCGTCATGCCCCCCAGTATTTCACGGGCGAGGCCGAAGAACCGGTCGGCGCGCGGCGGATCGAAGACGAGACTGGGCGGCAACTGAACCAGGGTCGGCCCGCGTTTCTTCTCGAGGTGTCCGACCTCCCCGGCGAAACGCTTCACCAACTTCTCGCAGTCGACCAGCCGGTGCTCGTGCGTGATCGTCCCGGGCAGTTTGACCGCAAAGCGGAAATCCACCGGGACACTCGCCGCCCAGCGTGCATAAGTCTCGGGCTTGTGCGGGCGGTAGAAGCTGGAGTTGATCTCGACCGCGTCGAACGTCGCCGCATAGCGCTCAAGATGGCTACCTTCGTCAGGGAAGCGGTCGGCCGATGGCTTGTACAGCGACCAGCCCGCCGTCCCGATGCGAATCCGCTGCCTAGAAGAGTCTGCCGCCATTGGGGACGGTAACGCTCGGGCCGATCAGAACGACCCGGCCCTCGGCATCAGGGAAGCCGAGCGTCAGCACTTCGGACATCATCGGCCCGATCTGGCGCGGGGGGAAGTTCACCACCGCTGCGACCTGTCGGCCGGGCAGTTCCTCAAGCGTATAATGCTCGGTGATCTGCGCCGAGGACCGCTTCACGCCAAGGACCGGCCCGAAATCGATCGTCAGCTTGTAAGCGGGCTTCCGCGCCTCGGGAAAAGGCAGCGCCTCCACTATCGTGCCGACACGGATGTCGACCGCGAGGAAGTCGTCAAAGCCGATCTGCGCGGCAATGTCCGCGGCTGGATCAGGAACCTTGTGCATCAGAAGTCGAAATCCACATCGTCATATTCCTTGGGCGGCGTGATCCCTGTCATTCGTTCGGACAGCAATGGCCGGAAGCTGGGTCGGCTCTTGAAGCCGCGATACCAGCGCGCGGTCTGCTCATGGCCCTTCCAGTCGATCCCGCCGAGATAGTCGGCGACCGAGATCTGCGCCGCGGCGGCGAGATCGGCCAGGCTCATCGTCGCACCGGCCATCCAGTTGTGATGGTCGAGCAGATAGTCGGTATAGTCGAGATGGCGCTCGGCCGCCTTCATCGCCTCGCGCAGCACCTTGGCATCGGGCGAATCCCGGGTCACGATCCGCTTCATCATCCGCTCGCCGAGCAGTGGAGCGGTCACGTCCTGGAAGAATTGCGTGTCGAACCAGGCGACCAGCCGGCGGATCTCGGCGCGGTTGACCGCGGTGCCGTTGATCATCGCCGCTTTGTCGACCGTTTCCTCGAGATATTCGCAGATCGCCATCGAATCCATCAGGAGGATGTTGCGCCTGGGATCGGCCATCACCGGCACCTGGCCGGCGGGGTTCATGTCGAGGAATTCGTCGCGACGGTCCCACGGGTTCTCGCGCACAAGGTCGTAGCCTACGCCCTTTTCACCGAGCAAAAGGCGGACTTTCCGCGAGAAGGGGCACAGGGGGAATTGATAAAGCTGCCACATAAGGCCCTGTTAGGCTGAGCGGGCGAGCGGGGGAAGGCATGATGGCCGACGATTCGTTCGAGACGGTCGCGATCAAGCCACGGCTCGCGCGATCGGATCGAGCCCCCTCCCGTCACCCCGGACTTGTTACAGGGTCCATCGCTCCGCACACATGCGACTGCGGCGCTAGCGGAACCATGGATGCCGGGACAAGCCCGGCATGACGCGTGTGTGTGGTCGAGCATGCCCTATTCGGCCGCGACCATCTCCGACCGGTCATCCAACGGGTGCGCCAGACGTGTCAGCATCTCGTTGGGTACCACCTGCCAGAAACGGTCGATTACCCGTCCCCAATCGTCGAGCAACGCCGCCGACCATTTGCTGTCGGTCGCCGCATGGTGGGCCCGGACGAGGTTGAGCAGCACCGCCTCCCAGTGCATCGAGGACAGGCGCTGCCACACGATGTTCTCCGGGTTGGCGCGGCGTTCGAAGCTGCCGTCCGCGTCATAGACGAACGCCATGCCGCCGGTCATGCCGGCGCCGAAGTTCGCGCCGACCGCCCCAAGCACCACGGCTGTGCCGCCGGTCATATATTCGCACCCGTTCGCGCCGCAGCCTTCCACCACCACGGTCGCGCCCGAATTGCGCACCGCGAACCGCTCGCCCGCCTGGCCGGCCGCGAACAGGCTGCCGGAAGTCGCGCCGTAAAGCACGGTGTTGCCGATGATCGTGTTGTCCTGGCTGGCGAGCGGTGAGCTGACCACCGGGCGCAGCGCGATGATGCCGCCTGACAGGCCCTTGCCGACATAGTCGTTGGCGTCGCCGAACACCTCGAGCGTGATGCCCTTGCACAGGAACGCGCCCAGCGACTGACCCGCCGAGCCGCGCAGGCGGACATGGACATGCCCGTCCGCCAGCTTCGACATGCCGAACTTGCGCGTGATCTCGCTCGATAGCCGCGTGCCGACCGCGCGGTGCGTGTTGCGCACCGAATAGGTCAGCTGCATCTTCTCGCCACGCGAGAACACCGCCGCCGCATCCTTGATCATCTGCGCATCGAGGCTGTCGGGCACTTCGTTGCGCCACGCCGACAGGCTGAAACGCCGTTCGGCATCGTCAGCGTCGACCTTGGCGAGGATCGGGTTGAGATCGAGATCGTCGAGATGCTCGGCGCCTCGGCTGACCTGGCGGAGCAACTCGGTGCGCCCGATCACCTCGTCAAGGCTGCGGAAGCCGAGCCTGGCAAGGATGTCGCGCACTTCCTCCGCGATGAAGGTCATCAGGTTGATGACCTTTTCCGGCGTGCCGGTGAACTTCGCGCGCAGGCGCTCGTCCTGCACACACACACCGACCGGGCAGGTGTTGGAATGGCATTGCCGCACCATGATGCAGCCCATCGCCACCAGCGACAGCGTGCCGATGCCGAACTCCTCCGCGCCGAGGATCGCGGCGATGACGATGTCGCGCCCGGTCTTGAGCCCGCCATCGGTCCGCAGCTTGATCCGGCCGCGCAGGCCGTTGAGCGTCAGGGTCTGGTTAACCTCGGAGAGGCCCATTTCCCATGGCGTGCCGGCATATTTGATGCTGGTCTGGGGCGAGGCGCCGGTGCCGCCGACATGGCCGGAGACGAGGATCACGTCGGCATGCGCCTTGGCGACGCCCGCCGCGACCGTACCGATGCCGGCCGAGCTGACCAGCTTCACGCAGACGCGCGCGACCGGGTTGATCTGCTTCAGATCATAGATGAGCTGGGCCAAATCCTCGATCGAATAGATGTCGTGATGCGGCGGCGGGGAGATGAGCATCACCCCCGGCGTCGCATGACGCAGCTTCGCAATGAACTCTGTCACCTTGAAGCCGGGCAACTGCCCGCCCTCGCCGGGCTTGGCGCCCTGAGCGACCTTGATTTCGATCTCGTCACAGGCGTTGAGATATTCGGCCGTCACGCCGAACCGGCCCGACGCGATCTGCTTCACGCCCGAATTGGCGTTGTCGCCATTCGGATAGGGCGCATAGCGTGCCTTGTCCTCGCCACCCTCGCCCGACACCGCCTTGGCGCCGATGCGGTTCATCGCGATCGCCAGCGTTTCATGCGCTTCAGGGCTCAGCGCGCCGAGCGACATGCCCGGCGTCACGAAACGCTTGCGGATTTCCGTGATCGCCTCGACCTGGTCGACCGCCACGCCTTCGTTCGGGTAATTGAACTGGAACAGGTCACGCAGATAGACTGGCGGCAACGCCTCCACCCCGCGCGAGAATTGCAGATAGGTCGAGTAGCTGTCGGTCGCGACCGCCGTCTGCAACAGGTGCATCAGCTGCGCCGAATAGGCATGAGTCTCGCCGGTATGGCGCTGGCGGTAGAAGCCACCGATCGGCAGGTTCACCACCACGTCATCATAGGCGGCTTCATGGCGCAGCGCCGCGTTGAGATGAAGCGAGGCATAGCCCTCACCCGAGATCTTTGCCGGCATGCCCGGGAAAAGATCGTTGACCAGGCTGCGTGACAGCCCGACCGCCTCGAAATTATAGCCGCCACGATAGCTGGAGATCACCGCGATCCCCATCTTGGACATGATCTTGAGCAGCCCCTCGTCGACCGCATGGCGGTGATTGGCGAGACACTTCTCCAGGGTCAGGTCACCGAACAGGCCGCGCTGATGCCGGTCGACGATCGATGCCTCCGACAGATAGGCATGCACCGTCGTCGCGCCGACGCCGATCAGCACCGCATAATAATGGGTGTCGAGGCATTCGGCGGTCTGGATGTTGATGCTGGCATAGGAGCGCAGGCCCCGCCGCACGAGATGCGTGTGGACCGCCGCCGCCGCGAGCACGCCGGCGATGCCGACGCGGTTCGCACCGATATTCATGTCGCTCAGGAAGATTTCGCTCTTGCCCTCGCGCACCGCCTGCTCGGCCTCCGCACGGATTCGCGCGATCGCGGCGCGGAGCGTCTCCGGCCCACCGCCGTTTTCGAAAGTGCAATCGATATCGGCGACCTTGTTGCCGAAAAACGCCTTGAGCCGCGCCCAGTCGGTGCCGGCCAGCACGGGCGATTCGAGCACCAGCACGCCGTCGCGCCGGTCCTCGGTATCGAGGATATTGGCGAGATTGCCGAAGCGGGTCTTGAGCGACATCACATGGCGTTCGCGCAAGGGATCGATCGGCGGATTGGTGACCTGGCTGAAATTCTGGCGGAAGAACTGGCTGATCAGCCGGGGCTTGTCCGAAATGACCGCGAGCGGCGTATCGTCGCCCATCGATCCGATCGCTTCCTTCGCGCCCTCGACCATCGGCGACAGGATCAGCTCCATGTCCTCGAGCGTCTGCCCAGCCGCGACCTGGCGGCGGGTCAGGTCGGCACGGTCGAAACGCACGGTCGCGTCGGCCGGCGCATCCGGCAGGTCGTTCACGCCGAGGAAGTTGCCGATCATCTTGGCATAATCGGCTTCGCCCGAAATCCGGTCCTTGATCGCCCGGTCGTCGAGCAGCACGCCCTCATCAAGGTCGACGGCGATCATCTGACCCGGCCCGAGCCGGCCCTTTTCGATGATGGTCGATTCGGGGACGACGACCATGCCGCTCTCCGATCCGACGATCAGCAGGCCATCGCTGGTACGGGTATAACGCAGCGGGCGGAGCGCGTTGCGGTCCATGCCCGCCACCGCCCAGCGGCCGTCGGTCATCGCCAGCGCCGCCGGGCCGTCCCACGGCTCCATCACGCTGGCGAGATATTTGTACATGTCGAGATGCGCCCTGGGCATCTCGCCCTTCGGCCCCCAGGCCTCGGGCACCAGCATCAGCTTCGCGGTCGGCGCGTCGCGGCCTGAACGGCAGATCGCTTCGAAGGTGGCGTCGAGCGCGGCGGTATCGGACGCGCCGGCCGGGATCACCGGCTTGATGTCCTCCGAATATTCGCCGAACGCGAGGCTCGCCATCTTGATCTCGTGACTGAGCATCCAGTTCTTGTTGCCGCGGATCGTGTTGATCTCGCCATTATGCGCGAGGCAGCGGAACGGCTGGGCCAGCCACCATTGCGGGAAGGTGTTGGTCGAATAGCGCTGGTGGAAGATCGCGACCCGGCTCTCGAAACGCTGGTCGATCAGGTCGGGATAGAAGACCGACAGGCTCTCCGCGAGGAACAGGCCCTTGTAGATGATCGATCGGCACGACAACGAGCAGATGTAGAAACCCTGGATCTGCGCCGCGATCACGCGCTTCTCGATCCGGCGGCGGACGAGATAGAGATTCTTCTCGAACTCGGCGGCGCTCTGTTCGTCCGGCAGCGGGCCGGCGATCATGATCTGCTCGATCTCCGGGCGCGTCGCCTGTGCTTTTTGCCCGATCACCGAGACATCGACCGGCACCTGACGCCAGCCATAAATGGTATAGCCTTCCTCGATGATCACGCTCTCGACGATCGTGCGGCAATCCTCCTGAGCGCCGAGATCAGTGCGCGGCAGGAAGATCATGCCGACCGCAAGCCGGTTCGGCATGGTCTTGTGACCCGAGGCGCTGATCGCGTCGTCGAAGAACTTGACCGGCAGGTCGACATGCAGGCCGGCACCGTCGCCGGTCTTGCCGTCGGCATCGACCGCGCCGCGGTGCCACACCGCCTTCAGCGCATCGATCGCCGACTGGACGACGCGACGCGACGGCCTGCCGTCAGTCGCGGCGACCAGGCCGACACCGCAGGCATCGGATTCGAATTCTGGGCGATACATGCCTTCCGCAGCGAGGCGGAGGCGTTCGGCGTGCATATCCATGGCTTTACTCTATTTCTTCTTGCCGTCGGGGGGCGTCATTGTCCCCCTCGAACAAGGCCGCGAGATCGGCTTTCTGTTTGGCGGTCATTTTGCCCGGCTTGGGCATATCGTCCGTGACGGCTTTCACTTTAGCCATGATGACCGGCATCGCGGCCATCATTTTCGGCATCATGTCTTTCATGCGCGCTATCACCGCCGGGTCTGTGAACATCAGCATGGATTGGGCCGCATATTCGGTACCCACCGGAGTGGAGAAGAAGCGATTCATCTCGACAAGCTGGGAGGTCGCGAAATGCCGCTCATAGGCCTCGACGACACCGACACGAACGTCCGGTTCCATTGTATCCATCAGATCGATCATCGCGGGCATCATGACATCCATCATTTTCTTCATGCGCTGATCGAAGACCGGATCGATGATCTTCATCGCCTGGCGCAGCGTTGCCGGCTTCAGATTGTGGAGCTTGTCTTCCGGAATGCCGCCCATGCGGGCGAGATCAGCAACGGGAATATCCATCATCCGATCCGTCATCGACGACATCATCTGGGACAGGGTGCCGTCCATCATGCGGCGATAGGTCCCGGGCGGGAAAACCTTGTCGACGACCGCCTGGGCGATGGCGTGGCGTTCCGGATCGATGGACGGAATGGGAGCGCTCGTCGCGGCGGACGCCGCCGGCACCGTCTTTTGCCCCGCCGCGGGAACCGCGGCCAGCATGAGCCCGGCAGCCAGACAATGCCGATATCTCATAAAATCAATCATGCCGCTTTACGCCCCTTTTGCGCCTTTGCCTTCAGCCAGCCATGCATCGTCGCCGCCACATCGCGGCCATCGCGGATCGCCCAGACCACCAAGCTTGCGCCACGGACGATGTCACCCGCAGCGAAGACGCCGTCGAGCGACGTCATCAGCGTCTTGTTGTCGACCAGCAGCGTGCCCCAGCGCGTCACGCCAAGCTCCGGCGCGCCGAACAGCACCGGCAGTTCCTCGGCGTCGAAGCCGAGCGCCTTGATGACGAGGTCAGCCGGGAGCTGGAAACCGCCATCCGGCTCAGCCTCGGGCGCGCGGCGGCCGCTGGCGTCGGGCGCACCTAGCCGCATTTTCGTCGCATGCACGCTTGTCACCACCTCGCCCGCATCGAACGCCTGGGGGGCGGAGAGCCAAACGAATTCGACGCCTTCCTCTTCCGCATTGGCAACCTCGCGCTGCGATCCCGGCATGTTGGCGCGGTCGCGGCGGTACAGGCACTTTACCGAACTCGCGCCCTGCCGGATCGCCGTGCGGACGCAGTCCATCGCTGTGTCGCCGCCGCCGATCACCACGACATTCTTGCCGGCGGCGTCGAGCTTGCCATTGTCGAAGTCAGGCACCGCGTCGCCAAAGCCCTTGCGGTTCGACGCGATGAGATAGTCGAGTGCTTCGACCACGCCGGCGCTGCCGACGCCAGGCGCCTTGATCGCGCGCGGCTTGTACACGCCCGTCGCGACCAGGATTGCATCATGCCGCCTCCGAAGGTCGTCGAGCGTCGCCTCGCGGCCGACCTCGAAGCTTTCATGGAAGACGATGCCGCCAGCCTTCAGGCGGTCGATCCGGCGGGTGACGATATGCTTCTCCAGCTTGAAGCCTGGGATGCCATAGGTCAGCAGGCCGCCGGCGCGATCGTACCGGTCATAGACATGCACGTCATAACCCATCGTCCGGCAATATTCGGCGGCGGAAAGCCCAGCCGGCCCGGCGCCGATCACGCCGACCGACTGGCCGCGCGCCGCGCCCGGCACCAGCGGCTCGACCCAACCCTCTTCCCAGGCGGTGTCAGTGATGAACTTCTCCACCGAGCCGATCGTCACCGCGCCATGGCCGGAGAATTCGATCACGCAATTGCCCTCGCACAGCCGGTCCTGCGGGCAGATGCGGCCGCAGATCTCGGGCATGGTCGAAGTGGCGTTGCTGAGCTCATAGGCCTCGCGCAGCCGGCCGTCAGCGGTCAGGCGCAGCCAGTCCGGGATGTGATTATGCAGCGGGCAATGCACCGAGCAATAGGGCACGCCGCATTGCGAACAGCGCCCGGCCTGTTCCTCGGCCGCGATGGGCGCGTAGCGATCGGCGATTTCGCGGAAATCCTCGGCGCGCGGCTTGGCCGCGCGCTTGCCCGGATAGGCTTGCGCTCGATCCACGAATTTCAACGTGTTGCCGTCAGCCATCGTCGCCCGCCTCATGAAATCGAGGGTGCGCTAGCGTTTTTGCCGAGGGTTGTCACGTCGAATCGGCAATATAGGTAAGCATACCTTACCTATATTGCCGTATTTATGCCTCCAGCCGCCTTGTCCTGCCGCTCATTCTTTCATACTAATACCGAATCGGTCCTATATAAGCAGCCACGCCAGCGCCGCGGCACCGACCATGATTCGGTACCAAGCAAAGGGTGCAAAACCGTGCTTGCCGATAAAAGCGACGAACCAGCGGATCACCAGCATCGCGACGATGAAGGAAATGACGAAGCCGATCGCGATCGCGGTCAGGTGCGCGTCGCCCAGTTCGTGCCGCCCCTTGTAGAGCGCCAGCGTGGTTGCGCCGAGCATGGTCGGCACGGCGAGGAAGAAGCTGTATTCAGCCGCCGTCTCCCGATCGACGCCGAGCATCAGCGCGCCCATGATGGTCGCGCCGGAACGGCTGACCCCGGGGATCATCGCAAGGCACTGGAGTACGCCGATGCCGAGCGCGGTGCGCCAGGTGATCGCCTCGACCGAGTTGGCGGTGATTCGCTTCGACAGCCGCTCGATGACCAGGATCAGCACCCCGCCGACGATTAGCGCGATCGACACCACGATCGGCGCGATCACCGGTGCCTCGAGCACCGCCTTGATCGCGCCATAGGCCAGCGCGCCCACTACTGCGGACGGCAGGAAACCGAGCAGCACGTTGCGGGTGAAACGGATCGCCCCGGGATCGCGCTTCAGCAGGCCGCGCAGCACGCCCATGAAGCGCCCCCAGAACAGCACCACGACCGCCAGGATCGCGCCGAGCTGGATCACGATGTCGAAGGTCGCGTCCGCCTGAGGCAGGCCGAACAGCCGGCCGGCGAGGATGAGGTGTCCGGTCGAGGAGACGGGCAGGAATTCGGTCACCCCCTCGACGATGCCGAGCAGGATGATGATGATCAGGTCCACGCGCATTCCCCTTTTGCGGCGGAGTGCCGCGACTGATTATCCGGCGATACCGGACGAGATCACGCGGCGGCGCGTGTCCCGAAACGTCCATGGCTGCGATACTGGACCAGCCAGCCCGGCGCGACCGCATCGAGCGGCGTCGGCGACATGCCGAACGCCGTCAGGCCCTCGGCCCCGGCAGCAACGATATTGTCCGTCTGCAGCATGCGCCACTGGTCGAGCGTGATCGGCGCGCCAGGCAGGAAACCGCCCGTCGCGATCAGCCGGCCGATCGCATCGGGAATCTCCACGATCGACGGCTCCCGTCCGATCGCACCTGCGATCCAGCGGATCAGCGCCCCCATCGACAGAATATCAGGACCGCCCAGTTCGAACGTCTTGCCCTGCGCGGTCTCGTCGCCGAGCGCCTTGACCACTGCCTGCGCGACATCCGCGACATAGACTGGCTGGAATTTCGTGTTTGCGCGCAGCACGGGCACCACCGGCGCCGACGCGATCATGCCGGCAAATCGGTTCACGAACCGGTCCTCGCGCCCGAAGATGATCGACGGCCGAAGAATCGTCGCGGCGGGAAAAGCCGCGCGCACCGCCGCTTCACCCTCACCCTTGGAGCGACCATAGGCCGATGAACTCGCGAAATCGGCGCCGATGGCCGAGATATGCACCAGCGCCGGGACGCCTGCCGCTGCGGAGGCCTCGGCGACACCCCGCGCACCATCAACGTGCAGCGCCTGGAAATTGCCCTTGAGCACGCCAACCAGATTGACCACCGCATCAGCGCCCCGGACCGCCCGCGCGATGCTGTCGGGCTTGCGCACGTCGACCGCGACGAACTGAGTCTGGCCGAGCCCCCCGAGCGGTTTCAGGAAGAGCGCCTCGCGCGGATCGCGCTGAGCGATTCGGAGGCGCGCGCCGGCCGCGAGCAATTCCTGCGCGACATATCGGCCGAGAAAACCCCCGCCGCCGATCAGCGTAACCAGCCTGTTCTTCATGCCTGCGTGCCTTGCCTAACGTGAGCCGTCGTCCCCTTGCCGCGCGACGCCCGTGTTGACAAGCCGCACAAGCGTCCCCTAAGGGCCGCCCCCTACCCCGTGCCCAGATGGCGGAATTGGTAGACGCACCAGCTTCAGGTGCTGGCGGTCGCAAGGCCGTGGAGGTTCGAGTCCTCTTCTGGGCACCATTTTCCCGGTCCATTGACGTTCATCAGCGTCGCGTAAGTGGCTGGGTAAAAAGCCTTTTTCCAAATATCTTTCCGACGAGATTTGGGCGCATCCGCCGACATACCACCAGTTTTGGTGGCACATTTCGGCAGTGGATTCGCCCGTTTTCGGACGGAGATACCCCATGGCTCTTACGGCCCTTGCGATCAGAAATGCGCAGCCTCGAACAAAGGCCTACAAGCTCAGTGACGAGCGCTCCCTCTTCCTCCTGGTGATGCCGAATGGCGCCAAGTACTGGCGCTTTCGCTATCGCTTCCTCGACAAGCAGAAGACGCTCGCGATCGGCGTGTGGCCTGAGGTCAGCCTTGCCGATGCCCGCGTCAAACGCGACTCCGCACGCCGGATGGTCGCGGACGGCATCGATCCGATGGTCGAGAAAAAGCGCCGGAAGCTTCGGGCGCATTTCGATGAGAACAACACATTCCGGGCTGTCGCGGAGGAATGGTTCGTCAAGATCACCCGCGAGGAACGGGCAGAGGTGACGCTCAGCAAGGTGCGCTGGCTACTCGATAAGGTCTATCCGTTTCTCAGCGACATCCCGATCCATGAGATCGAAGTGCAGGAAGTGTTGGCCGTGCTCCGAAAAATCGAGGCGACGGGCCGCTATGAGAGCGCACGGCGCATGCGAAGCGTGATCAGCCGCGTCTTTCGCTACGGCATCGCCACGGGGCGGGCGAAAGTCGACCCTGCGCGCGATCTGCGCGGCGCGATCATCGTTCCCAAGACCAAGCACTTCGCCGCGATCACGCGGCCGAAGGAAGTGGGCAAGCTGCTCCGGGACATCGACGATTGCCCTGGATACGCGATCACCAAGCTCGCGCTGCGCATGACGCCACACGTCTTCGTACGCCCTGGAGAGCTGCGCCGGGCCGAATGGAGCGAGTTCGACCTGGAGCGCGCGGTGTGGTCGATCCCGGCTGAGAAGATGAAGATGCGCTGGCCGCATCAGGTGCCGCTGTCGCGACAGGTGCTGGACCTGCTCGACGAGATACGTCCGCTGACCGGCCACAGCCCCTATGTCTTCCCGGCCTCCCATACCTGGAAGCGCCCCATGTCGGAGAACACCGTCACCTTCGCGCTCCGGCGGATGGGTTACAGCGGCAGCGAGATGACCGCGCATGGCTTCCGGGCGATGGCGGCGACCCTGCTCAACGAGATGGGGCTATGGAACCCTGACGCCATCGAGCGGCAACTCGCGCACATGGAGAATAACGGCGTGCGGCGAGCCTATGCGCGCGGACAATATTGGGAAGAGCGCGTGCGCATGATGCAACACTGGTCCAATTATCTCGACCAGCTCCGCGGCGGGAACGGCAGCGACAAGTCTTCCGATGACAGCAAGGTGGTCACGGTCGATTTTGGGAGTCGCTCGAAGCGGGCACTTCAATGAGCGAGCGTCGCCATTGCCGCCAGCGCGGGTCGGTGGTGGCTTCGCGTCCCATCTCGGTCGTTCGTTCAGTCGCGTCGCCGCTATGCGTCCTAAGCTCGCATATACCTACGCATCGGAACGATCCCGATAACGAAACGAGTGATGGACCGTGTCAGCAACATTGAGGGTCGCGGCGAGGCGGTTGAGCATGGCCCGGCTTATTAATAGGTCCCGCAAAAATGATAATGTACGCTTATGCACTCATTGTTGGTCCGCTTAAGGCTTAACGTATGCGAAAGCGGACCTTATTGATAAACCCGCTATGAGCGCTTATACAGGCCTTAAGCCCCTCAAACTAGGATAAGGATCGCATTTCCGTGCCTAATGAGGATAGTAAGCAGCAACCTATCGCCAATGTGCTCGTGATGCTCGGCGAGCGGATCGAGAAATATCGTCTGTCGCGCAATCTGCGTCAGCAGGATGTAGCAGAGGCAGCCGGAGTCCGGCGGGGAACCGTTAGCAAGCTCGAAAAGGGCGGCGGTACGATCGAGACGCTGGCACGGGTGCTGCGCGCGCTCGATATCGGGGATCGCCTGCTGGACATCGTACCCGACGCGCGCCTGAGCCCGATGGATGCGCACACGACGCGAGGCACCGAGCGAGCGCGCGCCCGCCCGCAAGACCCCGATCAGGACGATGGGCCCTGGTCCTGGGGGGAGGAATAGTCGATGCCGGATGTCATACGCGCTGAAGTCTGGCTATGGGGCCGGCAGATCGGTGCAGTCCTCTGGGACGATCAGCGCCAACTCGGATCGTTCGAATATGATCCGAAATTTCTAACCTCACGGATCGAGATCGCGCCGCTCACGGTGCCGCTCCGCGCGGGCGTGTTCGACTTTCCCAACCTGTCGCGCGATACGTTCAAGGGCCTGCCGGGATTTCTGTCGGACAGCTTGCCCGACAAGTTCGGTAACCTGCTCATCGATCGCTGGCTCGCCGAGCAGGGCCGGACCGCGAGCAGCATGAACCCGGTCGAACGACTCTGCTACACGGGCGTACGCGGGATGGGCGCGCTCGAATTCCGTCCAGCCAAAGCCGATGTCGATCGCAAAAGCGAGCATGTCGAGATCGCGCACTTGGTTGACCTGGCCTCGACGATCCTGACCCAGCGAAAGGCGCTCAAGGGCCAATTGGATGGTACGCATGATGCGGCCGCGCTCCAGGAGATCCTCAAGGTCGGCACCTCGGCCGGTGGCGCGCGCGCCAAGGCCGTGCTGGCCTGGAATCCGACGACCGGTGAATTCCGATCGGGTCAGGTGGAGGTAGCCGAGGGGTTTGAATCCTGGCTGCTCAAATTTGATGGCGTCGCCGACAATAGCGACAAGGAACTGGCCGACCCGAAAGGCTTCGGTCGCCTGGAATATGCCTGCTACCTTGCCGCGCGCGACGCCGGCATCGAGATGATGCCATGCCGGCTACATGAAGAGGGCGGGCGGGCGCACTTCATGACCAAGCGTTTCGATCGCACCGCGAGCGGCGGAAAGATCCACATGCTATCGCTCGGTGCCATGCGACACTTCGATTTCAACTTGGCGCGTGCTTATTCCTACGAGCAGGCGATCGAGACGATCCGCAAACTCGGCCTCGGACAGAAAGCGATCGAAGAGCAGCTGCGCCGGGCTTATTTCAACATCCTGATTCGCAACCAGGACGACCATGTCAAAAATATCGCCTTCCTGATGGATCAGCAGGGCGCGTGGCGCCTGTCGCCCGCTTTCGACGTCGCCTATGCGCATAATCCGTCCGGCCCGTGGACGAGCGAGCATCAGATGTCGCTCAACGGCAAGACCACCGACTTCACCCTCGACGATCTGCTCGCATTCGCCAGCTTCTGCGACGTCAAATCGGCCCGCGCGAAATCCATCCTCGAGAAGGCCCATAAGGCCGTCGCCGACTGGGATCGCCATGCGCATGCCGCGGCTGTCCCGGCAGGGCTCTCCAATCGGGCCAAAGCCGCGTTTCGCACCACCATCGCCACAGCTGGCTGATTCACGCCGCGCACCATTTACCGTGTTCGGTTCTGTGGAGACTGCTCGCGAACGCTTCGAGCGAGGCTGAATGCGACCGACGTCAGCTCCGCTCGAACAACCGCTTCAGGCTCGGATAGAGAATGAAGGTCGACCGACCGATCTTCACCGTCTCTATCGTCCCGTCGCCGATAAGCTCGTAGATCGTGGAACGACAGATGCCGGTGATCCTCACGGCGGTGGAAATCCGAACGCTGATCGGCTCGATCGCCACTTCTTCTGGCGGCAAAAGGCGTTCGCTCATTTCGTCCTCGCTTTGCTGAAGGCGCGATCGCTCTCAAGAAATGCGGAGAGCATCGCCGGGATGAGATCCGCGACCGGCTCTTCGCGCCCATAGGTCTGGGCATAGAGGGTCGCGTAGTCGTTGAGTGCATGATGGAGGTCCGGTGTCGCCGAGAAGGTCAGCTTGACCGGCGTGCGATCCGGCAGTTGCGCGAGCTTGAGGTCCGGCATCCTATCGCTCCCCACTTGGCCAGGGCGCGAGGACGATGTCCTTGTGCACCACGACGCGGAGCGGCCAGCCGGGCCGCACCTTGATGGTCGGCTGGACGTTGAGGTTCTTGGTGACGATCTGGTCGCCGGCGCGCGATGTGCCCTGCTGGGCGGATTCGCGGATCGCGCGGACGAGGTCGCTTTCGCGGTCGCCCAGGCTCAGCTCGGTGCCGACGCCGAGCAGCGTCGACAGCGCCACGCCCTTGAGCAGCTGCCAGGTGTGCGTGTCGACCTTGTCGGCAAGGCCGGCATAGCCGGCCATGTCGGTCGCGGGCACATTGTCGATCCGGATCGAGCTGCCGTTCGGCAGGACGATGCGCTGCCAGACGACCAGGGCCCGGCTTTGCCCATAGGCCACGACGCTGTCGTAGCTGCCGATCAGCCGCGCACCTTGCGGAACCAGCAGGATATGGCCGGTGACGCTGTCATAGGCGTTCTCGGTCACCTGCGCAGTCACGAGCCCGGGCAGGTCCGAGTTGAGACCGGTGATCAGGCTGGCGGCGATGATGCTGCCGGCGCTCAGCGTGTACGGCGAGACCTGTGCCACCAACGCGTGCGGGTTGATGTCGCCGGTCTCGTCCTTGCCGGCGAGGAAGTCGGCCTTGCGCTGCTGGTTGCCCCGGTCCCGCACCGGATCGACCGCGATCGTCGCCGATGGCGCCTCCCGTGCCGGAACGGCGGCCGGCGCAGAGGCGGGCGCAGCCGTGTTCACCGCATGCTCGGTGGCCCCGAGTTGCGTCATGATTCCGGATTCGCGCGCCGCCTTGCGCTCGGCGAGAAGCCGCTGTCGCTCAGCTTCGGCCGCCTGCGCGGCTTGGTCCGGGGAGCCTGCAGGCGGCAGTCCGCCGAACGCCTCCTGCCGGCGCAGGATCGGACGCCCGAGATCGCCGGGGAGTGGCGGCCCGAGCCTGGGCACATCGCCATAGCTTTTCGGCGCGCCGGCGAGGGCCTCGTCGTGCGCATGGTTGGCGATATCCTTCTGGTCCTCGGCGCCGGCGACGATCCGGAAGGTCGCGGGCTTGAGCGCGATCCAGGTGACCCCGACGATCGCCGTCGATCCCAACGCCGCGATCGCGATGATCGCGCCGCGGCGAAAGCGGATAATCCGGTTCGGGCGGCCGCGCAGCACCAGCGTCTCGGGATCGACCTTGGGCGAGGTCGCGGCATCGGGCGCGGTCTCGCTCATGATACCTTCCGCTGCCGCCGGCTCCGGGCGGCGCCGACCCGGACGATACGGACCACGGCCTGTTTCTTCGTGCCCAACCGAAGCTCGGCGGCGTCGAACAGCCGGTCGACCACATAGAAGCGGCCGGTCATCCGGTAGTTGACGAGCTGCGCATCGCCCCTGTCGCCGATGACGAACAGCGGCGGCGCCTCGCCGACGCCGACGCTCGCCGGGAATTCGACGAACGTCTGCCGCCCGTCGTCGAATGCACGCAGCGGCCGCCAGGCAGGCCTGTCGCCGGTCACCGCATAGCCGAAGTTCAGCTGCTCGACAGCGAGGCCCGAAGCGACCGGCCTTGCCGCTTCCGCCGACGCCTGCTGGCGGCGGATCGCGATCATCTCGTCCTGCGGATAGGTCCAGGACAAGGCGGCCATGGCGGTGGCCGGCGTGCTGTCGAGCTGCAGATGATAGGCGCGCCGATCGGTCGTGATGACGAGGTTGGTCGAGAGCCCGGCGGCGAACGGCTTCACGAGGATATGGACGCGCCTGCTCTCGCCGGAACCGCTGGTCGTGTCGCCGAGGGTCCAGCGCGCCGTGTCGCCCGCCGCCACCGAGACGATCGCCTCTCCGGGCTGTAGGGCGATGTCGCTGACCCGCTCGGGCGCGGCGAACAGGCGGTACAGGACGCCCTCGCCATAGGGGTAGACCTGCACGGCGTTGACGAAGGCCGGGGCCGCAGGCTCCTGGGTCGCTTTCGCATTCGCCGTGCGAACCCGAAGCTCGGCCGGCGACGGCTTGTGGTGACGGGGCGCCACGGGAGGCACTACCGACGGGGCAGCGATGGTAGTCGCGACCGGCGGCGAGCTGGGACTCGCCGTGGCGGCCTGAAGCGGCTGGGGCGGCGAGGTTTGCGCGAAAGCGGGCACAGCGACGAGCGCGCTCGTCGCAAGCAGGATGCGGTTCATGGGCGGTTCTCCAGTTGGGCTTGGGAGGGCTGGCCGAGGCGGGGATCGAGTGGCGATCCGCTGGGCACGCCGGGATCCGGCACGGGCGTCAGCGCCGTGCCCGACGCATGGTCGGCAGGCGTCTCGAGCTCGCGGCTCCAGTCGATCGCATCGACATAGAGGCCGAGCGGGTTCCTGCGCAGCGTCTCAGCGTCGCGCGGCGGCTTGAGCAGGACCGTGACGATCGCGGTCCAGCGCGACGTGCCCGCGAGGCTCCCGCGGTCATAGGCGCGCTCGGCCCATTTCACCTGGAAGCTCGTCGCGGATGCGCGGACCACGCTGGTCACCTGGACCGAGACGGTCTTGTCGCCGACATCCGCGAACGGGTTCGCCGAGCGGGCATATTCGCCCAGGAAGATGGCGCCGCGCTTCGAGGCGAAGTCATAGGCCTGGAGCCAGTTCTCCCGCATCAGCACCGCGTCCAGCGACCGGCCCCGGATGTCGGTGACGAAGCGCGCGAGGAACCAGGCGAGTTGGGGATCGGTCGGCCGGTATTCGGCGGCGGCGGGGGACACTGCCTGTGCCTGGCCGAGGCTGTCGACCGCGACGACATAGGGGACGACGCGGCTCTGCATCGACTGCCAGACCAGCGCGCCCGACAGGCCGGTGGTGAGCGCCAGCCCCCCGAATGCCATCAGCCGCCAGTTGCTCGCCTGGGCCCGGGCGGAGCCGATCCGCTCGTCCCAGAGCTGGCCCGCGCGGCGGTACGGTGTCTCGGGTTCGTCCGTGCGCCCGTAGCGCTGGACGGCACGTTTGAAGCGCATCAGTCCTTCTCCTTGATGTCGGGGGTCGCGCCGCCGCCGCCGCGATCCGAACCCTGGAAGGCGTGGATCGCCGCTTGGCGATGGTGACGGCGGGATTGCGTGTTCTGGAGGTCGCGCGCCCAACCCGGCATGGCGTTAGACGCAGGAGCGGACGCTCCCCCGGGGTTGGACTGCGCGCCCGTCGTGCCGGCATTCCAGGCGGCGCGCTGGCCGTCGGCTGCCGCCGCGCGGAGCCCGAGCCCGCCGCCCATGCGCTGCGCGAGCGCGCCGCAGGCGGCGGTCGCGACACCGCCCATGCCGGCTGCGACCGATTTCGAGCCGGAAGCCTCCTGGCCGAGCTTGTACGCGGTCGAGGCTCCCGACCCCATCGAGGTGCCGGCGCGGATCGCGCCGAGCCCTGCACCGGCAAGCCCCTTCGCCGCAGCCATGCCCGCGCCGCCGGCGACCGCGAAGCCGCCCGCCGCAAGCGCCGTGGTCGCGACCGCCGAGCCGGCGCCGAGTTGCGGCGCGCCGGAGACGAGCCCGGAGGCGATGCCCGGCCCGAAGATGCCGAGGCCGAACAATGCGAGGCTGGCGAGCACGAGGCTCATCGCCTGGCCGATATCGGGCTCCTTGCCCTGGAGCGCCGAGGCGAACTCGGTGAAGAAGCCCGAGCCGATGCCGACGATCACCGCCAGCACCATCACCTTGATGCCCGAGGAGATGACGTTGCCGAACACGCGCTCGGCCAGGAAGCTGGTGCGGTTCCACAGCGCGAACGGCACGAGGATGAACCCAGCGAGCGTCGTCAGCTTGAACTCGAGGATGCAGACGAACATCTGCACGGCGAGGATGAAGAAGGCGACGATCACGATCACCCAGGCGATCAGGAGCACCATGATCGTCATGAAGTTCTCGAAGAAGGTCGTGAAGCCGAGCAGGTCGCTGGCCTGGTCGAGCAATGGCCAGGCGGCCTGGAAGCCGGTGCCCGCGAGGCGGCCCGGGCGGAGCAGGTCGTCGGCCGAGAGCGTGCCCCCGCCGGCGGTCAGGCCTGCCTGCGCAAAGGAGCGGAAGATGATGTCGGCGAGCGTCGAGAAGCGATTCAGGATCAGCGCGAATACGCCGATATAGAGGATCTTCTTCAGGAAGCGGCCGATCATGTCGTCCTCGCCACCCATCGCCCAGAACAGGCCGGCGAGGGTGATATCGATGCCGATCAGCACGGATGTCAGGAAGCCGACATCGGGCCCGAGCAGGCCGAACCCGCTATCTATGTAGCGGATGAAGTCGGCCATGAACCGGTCGATCACGTTAAGGTCGTTCACGTGCGTCAGGTCCTAATCAAAGAAAGGAGTGCTTTGATTTTATTGCTGTTTTTGATCTCGCAGGGTGCAAGGCCCTGCGCACCGTGTGACGCAACATGCGGTGACGAGCGGTGGGTGAGTCGCGCCGGGTGCTTCCGGTGAGGCGTAAATCAGCAGAACCCATAAAAGTCGGGCAGACGGGGACTTCCGACCCTGTGGCTGGCCCGGCGAGCGAGCTTGCCATGGCAAGGGAAACCGAACCGATGGTGGAAGCCCCGGCAGACTTGAACATCCGCCAACTCGGAAGTGGGCGGGTCGATCTGCGGCGCGAGCGGCAGATCGGCGGAGCGTTGGTCCGTGGTGTGGATGCACGGACTGGGGGTGCGCGGCGTGCCGCGCGCCAGCCTCGACACAAGCTTGCGGTGTGCCGTGGCCCGAATCCGCACGGGGTAGAGTCGGTGCCTAAAGCAGGCGAGAGATCAATTACGGAACCTGAGAACCCTGCCATCGCTCCCGGCGTCTCCAAACGTCGGGTGACTGAAGCGACCAGCGATCGCGGTGATGGGGGGCGGAGCCTTCGTAGTAGTCCGAGGACGGGAAAGCCGTCCACATGGCGAAGGGAGGCAGTGGATGCAGCGAGCAGGCAGGAGGCGGACCTATGTCCGATGGGGTGAATACCTCGTTCGTCCTCGACATGCAGCGCAAACTGTATCGGTGGAGTCACGAAGACCCTGACAAGGTCTTCGCTGATCTGTTCAATATCGTATGCGACCGCAGAATATTGACCGCAGCTTGGGAAAAGCTTGTCCGCAACAGCGGCAGCAAGACACCGGGCACGGACGGTATGACGCGGCGCAAGGTCGAGGAGCGTCCGGGTGGCGCGGCAGCGCTGATCGAAGAAGTTCGTGAGGCGCTTCGCAACGGAACCTATCAACCGCAACCGGTCAGGCAACGGCTCATCCCGAAGCCAGGCAAGCCGGGGAAGTTCCGCCCGCTCGGCATTCCAACGCTCATCGACCGTCTGGTACAAATGGCTTTGAAGCTGGTCTTGGAGCCCATCTTCGAGACGGATTTTTATCCGACCTCGTATGGGTTCCGCATAGGCCGGAGCACCCACGACGCACTCGAAAGGATCGTGAAGGTCCTTCACCCGACGAAGCGCGGACCTTCGGTCTACGCTTATGTCATTGAGGGCGACATCAAGGGATGCTTTGACGCCATCGATCATCATGTCATGATGGAACGGGTGCGAAAACGCATCGGCGACCGCAAGGTGCTGAGGCTGATCCTCGCGTTCCTGAAGGCCGGCGTGATGGTCGAGGGAACCGTTCGTCACCCCGTTACCGGGTCGCCGCAAGGCGGTATCATCTCGCCAATGCTGTCGAATATCTACCTGACGGCACTCGATGAGCGATACGGGCGATGGTCCCAGTGCCCTCGCGAACCATATATCAATGCCGCTGCCCGCCGGGTCAAAGACCATAAGCGGCGCAGGACGGTGTTCTATATGGTCAGATACGCGGACGACTTCGTCGTCCTCGTGGATGGCACGAGGGAGCAGGCGGAAGCGGAAAAGCGCGCGCTGGCGGAGTTCCTGAAAACGGAGCTTCGCATGGAGCTGTCGGTCGAAAAGACCAAGATCACCGACGTCCGGGAAGGCTTCGACTTCCTCGGATATCGGGTGGCGCAGACCAGAGCCCGCAACACGGGTCGCCGTGTCGGCAACCTCTTCATCCCGAGGGGCAAGCTGAACGACCTGCGCCACAAGATCAAGGTCCTGGTGAAGCGAACTTCCACCGGGAGTATGCTCACCACCCTGATCGACAAGCTCAACCCGATCCTGCTGGGTTGGCGGAATTACTACCGATACGCCACTGGCGCATATCGGGCGTTCCACCAACTCGACTTCTGGATTTGGGAGCGCGTTGGGCGCTGGTTGAGAAAGAAGCACGGAGATGCGTCGTGGCCTGTGGTTCGGCGCAGCTATCATCACAGCGCACCGGGAAAACGGCGGCAATGGACCGAGGGCGCGATACGCCTGCGGTTCCTCACCGAAGGGAATACCCGTCGCTACCCGGCCCAGCTTATTACGAAACCGAACGGATGGGATGCGCCCCGTGAAGCCCGGCACCGCGCAAGCACGCGGAGCTTCTGGGATGCGTTCCACAGCCTCAGACATATCTGAGGCCCACCCCTGCCCGGTCGTCCGTGCAGGCATGGAGAGCCGGATGCGAGGAAACCCGCACGTCCGGTTCGGAGGAGAGTATGGAGAAACTTGTCTCCGAGAGGGGATGTAGCGTTCCATACTTATCCTACGGGTTCTTCCTTGGATCTGGGTGCCGCGGGGCCCGGCCAGGGGGAGCGGGTGGCTGGGCCCCGCGGGCTGCGACCGCGTCGGCAGAGGGCTCGTTCCGCCGCGGCCGGTCTCGCTATCGCTGGGGCGTGTAGGCAGTGCCGCTTCCGAGGAACCTGCGCGTCGCGGCGCGCGACGCCTCGGACTCGGTCAGCTGGCGCTGCTTCTCGAGCGCGTCGGCGCGGAACTGCGCGGCCATCATCTGCTGGAGGGCCATGCCCTGCTTGGCGGTGAACGCGAGCAGCTGGTTGGTCGCCTGGCCGATAGCGAGCGCGCCTTCCGCGCCCTGGCTGCGCGCCGCGATCTCGGCCAGCGCCTCGGCATCCTCGCGCGCCTGCTGAACGATCCCGCTCTGGACGGTGATCGTCCGGCGCAGGGCGTCGGTGCTCGCGTCGTAGCGCTCCCGGGCCGCCTGCAGCCGCTGGTCGCGCGTCGAGGCGGGATCGAAGCTGCGCGGATAGAGCGCCTTCAGCCTGGCCTCGAGCTGGTCCACCTCGAAGTCGACGCTCTGGGCCTGCTTCATCAGCCGGTCGATGCCGTCGAGCTTGTCGAGCAGCGCCTGGAGCTGCGGAAAGGCGATGCCCTTCAGGTTCCTGTCCAGCCGGAGCAGCATCTGCGCCTCGTTCTGGAGCGACTGGATCTGGTTGTTGACCTGCTGGAGCGTGCGCGCCGCGGTCAAGACGGTCTGGCTGTAGTTGGTGGGGTCGAACACCGTGATCTGCGCGTGTGCGCTGGTAGCGAAGCCCATCGTCAGCGAGCCCAGGGCACCGAGGCCCAGCGCCGTCGCGATCAGGTTCTTGCGGGTGAGGATACGCATCACTTCTACTCCTTCGCTTGGGGATCCGGGAATTGGGCGAGCAGCGCCGCGGCCCAGTCGAGCCCGGCGTCCTCCAGGAAGCGCGCGGCGAATCCGGCCGGGCCGTGCGCGGCGAGCAGCGCGTCGATGCGCGCCTGGGTGGCGGGATCGGAGGCGCCGCACAGCGCGAGCGCGATGGGCCCGAGGCCCAGCTCGAAGAGGCGGTTGCCGGCGGCGGACTGGAGGTAATAATGCCGCTTGGGCGTCGCGCGGCTGACGAGCTCGATCTGCCGGTCGTTGAGCCCGAACCTCTGATAGGCCGCGCGCCCCTGCGGCTCGATCGCCGCGGCATTGGGAAGCAGGATGCGCTGGGGGCAGCTCTCGATGATGGCGGGTGCGATGCCGCTGTCGGCAATGTCGGCGAGGCTCTGGCTCGCGAAGATCACCGCGACATTCTTCTTGCGCAGCGTCTTCAGCCACTCGCGGATGCGCGCGGCGAACAGCGGGTGGTCGAGGAACTTCCAGGCCTCGTCGAGGATCAGCAATGTCGGGCGTCCGGTGAACCGCGCCTCGAGCCGGTGGAAGAGATAGGTCAGGACGGGCGCGACCACGCTGCCGGCGCCCATGAGTGCCTCGGTCTCGAAGCACTGGACGTCCGCCATGCGCAGATCGTCTTCGGCCGCGTCGAGCAGCCGGCCGAACGGGCCTTCGAGCGTATAGGGCGCGAGCGCCGAGCGGAGCGCCATCGACTGGAGCAGCAGCGAGAGGCCAGTGAGCGTCCGCTCCTCGATCGGCGCGCTCGCCAGACTGGTCAGCGCCGACCAGACGGCTTCCTTCACCTCCGGCGTGACCACGACCTTCTCGTGCGCGAGCAGCGCGGCGATCCATTCTGCCGCCCAGGCACGCTCGCGGGCGTCGGCGATCCCGGCGAGCGGCTGGAACGCGATCGTATCGCCGGCGTCGCCGCCGAGCCCGAGGCCGTGATGCGCACCGCCCATCGCCAGCGTGGCCGCGCGCGCCGAGCGGCCCATGTCGAAGAGGTAGAGCTGGCTCCCCGGATAGCGGCGGAACTGGAGCGCGATCAGCGCGAGCAGGACCGACTTGCCGGCACCGGTCGGCCCGATGATCATCATGTGCCCGACATCGCCGACATGGGTCGACAGCCGGAACGGAGTCGAACCGCTGGTCTCGGCATGGAGGAGCGGCGGCCCGTCGAGGTGCCGGTTGCGCGCAGGTCCCGCCCAGACGCTCGACAGCGGCATCAGGTGCGCGAGATTGAGCGTATGGACGAGCGGCTGCCGGACATTGGCATAGGCCTGCCCGGGCAGGCTCGAGAGCCAGGTCTCGACCGCGTTCAGCCCCTCGCGGATGCAGGTGAAGCCGAGCCCGTTGACGATCCGCTCGACCGCGCGGACCTTGTCCTCGACGCGGGCCCGATCCTCGTCGGCGACGGTGATCGTCGTAGTGAGGTATCCGAAGGCGACATGGTCGCCGCCCAGCGCCTGGAGCGCGAGATCGGCGTCGGCGGTCTTGTTGTCGGCGTCGCTGTCGAGCAGCTGGACCGGCTGGTTGTAGATCACCTCGCGCAGCATCGCGGTGACCGACTTGCGCTTGTTGAACCATTGGCGGCGCAGCCGGGTCAGCGCCCTGGTAGCGTCGGTCTTGTCGAGCGCAATGAACCGTGTGACCCAGCGATAGCCGAAGTCCTGGTGGTTGAGCGCGTCGAGGATCCCGGGCCGGCTGAGGCCGGGGAAGCCGAGGATGGTCAGCGTGCGTAGGTGCAGTGACCCGAGCATCGGCTCGAGCCCGCCGGTCAGCGGTGTGTCGGCGAGCAGCCCGTCGAGATACATCGGCGTCTCGGGCACGCGCACGCCGTGGCGTCGCGTCGAGATGGTGCCATGTAGGAATGCCAGCGTCTCCGCGTCGTCGAGCGCCGCGATCTCCGGCATGAAGCCCGAGAACAGGTCGAGCGCGCGATCGGTCTCCGCGACGAACCCGGCAAGCGCCTGGCGCCAGTCGCGACCCTGTGGCGCATCGGCACGCTCGACCAGCGCGCGGCCGGCGCTGTCCGCCTGGTCGGGCGGCGGCAGGAAGGTCAAGGTGAGATGGTAGCGGCTCTCGAAATGGGCGCCCGCCGCCTCGAACGAGGCGCGACGCTCCTCGTCGACGAGCCAGGACGCCGCGTCCGGGAAGCTGCTCGCCGGATAGCCCGGCGCCTCGCGGCGCTCGGCCTCGATGTGCAGCGCCCAGCCCGACCCGAAGCGCTTGAGCACATTGTTGGCGCGCGCGCAGGCGGAGACAAGCTCGGCCTCGGTCGCCGATTCGAGGTCGGGGCCACGGAAGCGCAGCGTGCGCTGGAAGCTGCCGTCCTTGTTGAGCACCACGCCGGGCGCGACCAGCGCGGCCCAGGGAAGGTGATCGGCCAGTCGGTCGGCGCGGCTGCGATATTCGCGCAGGTTCAGCATGCTAGATATCCCCGCTGCCGCAGGTGGCGCGCGAGCACCGCGGCGAAGTCCGGGTCGCGCTTCGCGGCGAACACGGCGATGGTGTGCCCGACCGCCCAGACCAGCACGCCCGCGATCCATTGC
The DNA here is from genome assembly GCF_028473665.1 of Sphingomonas sp. QA11. Taxonomy (GTDB): domain Bacteria; phylum Pseudomonadota; class Alphaproteobacteria; order Sphingomonadales; family Sphingomonadaceae; genus Sphingomonas; species Sphingomonas phytovorans. The sequence continues at coordinate 4,379,824 of NZ_CP098774.1, forward strand.
TGGAGGCCCAGCCCCAGCGCGGCGGCGACGGTGCCGTTGACGATCGCGATGGCGCGCGGCGCGCCGCCGAGCAGGATCGGCTCGGCGAGCGAACGGTGCAGCGGCGCCTCGAACCCGTCGAGATGCTGGCCATCACCGATCATGCCAGCAGCGCCCCGCCGCCGAACGAGAAGAAGGACAGGAAGAAGCTCGAGGCCGCAAAGGCGATCGACAGGCCGAAGACGATCTGGATGAGCCGGCGGAAACCGCCGGCCGTCTCGCCGAACGCCAGCGTCAGGCCGGTCACGATGATGATGATCACCGCGACGATCTTGGCGACTGGACCCTGGACCGACTCTAGCACCTGCTGGAGCGGCTCCTCCCACGGCATGCCGGTTCCGGAAGCCCAGGCCTGGCCGGCGGCGAGGACGGCGACTGCGGCGCCGGCCAGCAGGCGCGGCTTGGTGGGCAGGTCTATGGTCTTCATGGTCAGGCTCCTTGGCTGGTGGGAAGGTGGAAGGGGGCGAGCGCGTAGGCGCCGGTGTCGGGATCGACGCCGACGACGCGCGCGATCGCGTCGACCGAGCGGTGGGCGCCGCGTCCGGCGATGAAGACGACAAGGTCGATCGCCTCGGCGACGAGGCGGCGGGGCACGGTGACGACCGCCTCCTGGACGAGCTGTTCGACGCGGTAGAGCGCGGCCTCGGCCGAGTTGGCATGGACGGTCGCGATCCCGCCGGGGTGTCCGGTGTTCCAGGCCTTGAGCATGTCGAGCGCCTCGGGGCCGCGGACCTCGCCGACGATGATCCGGTCCGGTCGGAGACGGAGCGTCGAGCGCACCAGGTCGGTCATCGACACGATCCCCGGGCGGGTGCGCAGCGCCACCGTGTCCGGCGCCGGGCTCTGCAGCTCGCGCGTATCCTCGATCAGGATGACACGGGCATCCACCCAGCGCATCTCGGCGAGAAGCGCGTTGGCGAGCGTCGTCTTGCCCGAACTCGTCCCGCCGGCGATGAGGATATTGAACCGCTGGGTGACCGCTGCCCGCAGCGCGCCCGCCATCGCGGCTGACATGATCCCGTCCGCCGCATAGTCGTCCAGCGTATAGAGGCGCTGGGCGGGCTTGCGGATCGAGAAGCAGGGGCCGGTCGAGACCGGGGGCAGTACGCCTTCGAAACGCTCGCCGGCCCGGCCATCGAGATGCGGCGGCAGCTCGGCCGAGATGATCGGCTGCCCGGCATGGACCTCGGCGCGCGCATGGCTCGCGACCAGCCGGAGGATCCGCTCGACCTGCGGAGCCTCTAGGACAACGCCCGTGTCGATCCGGCCTTCGCCGAGCCGGTCGAGGCGCAGCGAGCCGTCGGGATTGACCATTACCTCGATCACCAATGGATCGGCCAGCGCCGAGGCGATGTCGGGCCCCATCGCGGTGCGCAGCATCGCGCGCCGGCGATCGGACGAGAGGATCTCGCTCATCGCTCCTCCTCCGCGGGAAGGAGCGTGCGCCTGCCGGTCGCGACGGCGCGGCCGACCTGGGTGACGAACGCCTCGAAGCGCTCGCGCGCGAGCGCGCGGCCCGCCGCATCGTTCTCGGCGAGCGGTGCCTGGATCGCGAGCTCGAACCGGATGAACAGCGCGAGCGTCTCGAGCACGACATGGCTGTCGCGCTCGATTCGGCCCAATGCGTTGGACATCCGGTCGAGGCGGAGCGCGAAGCGATCCTCGAGCTCGGAAGCGCCGCGGCGGTTTAGCCAGGCGGTCACCGCGTCGGCGAGGATCGCGGACTTGGTCGCGCCGGGTGCTGCCGCAAGCGCCTCGAGACGGTCGCTGGTCGCCTTCGGCAGGAACAGCTGGTGGCGGACGCGATCGACCATCTCAGAAGTCCAGTTCGAGATTGGCGGGCCGCTTGTCGGCCATGTCGAGGGCATAGGCGCGCCGGGCAGTGCCGACGGTGGCCTGGTCCATGGCGCGCTTGTCGGCGGCAGGGTCGCCCTCGTCCTCCCCCAGCCCGAGCGGGTCGGCGGGGGCCAGATCGACAGGTGTCGCGGCCACGAGCTCCTGGGTGGGATGGCGCGCTTGCTCGAGGCCGCCGGCCTCCTCCCCGTCTTCGGTCGACGCCTCGGCGAGCCGCGCATCGACCGGGCGGACACGGTCCTGCCAGTCATGGGCGCGCTGGGGCGGCAGATCTGCCGTCCCGCCGCGTCCCAGAGCGGGAGGCGGCAGCACGCGCGTTTTGAATGACGCGTCCTCGAAATAGCGCAGCTTCCGGGCGCGGACCGGCGGGTAGCCCGCGACCAGCACGACCTCGTCGGTCGGCGGCAGCTGCATGACCTCGCCGGGCGTCAGCAGTGCGCGAGCCGTCTCCTGGCGGCTGACCATGACGTGCGCGAGCCAGGGCGCGAGGCGGTGGCCGGCATAGTTGCGCATGGCGCGCTGCTCGGTTGCGGTGCCGAGCGCGTCGGAGATCCGCTTGGCCGTACGTTCATCGTTTGTCGCGAAGGCGACGCGGACATGGCAGTTGTCGAGGATGGCGTTGTGCTCACCGTAAGCCTTCTCGATCTGGTTCAGGCTCTGCGCGATCAGAAAGGCACGGACGCCATAGCCAGCGAGGAAGGCCAGGCTGGTCTCGAAGAAGTCCAGGCGGCCGAGGGCCGGGAACTCGTCGAGCATCAGCAGCAGCTTGTGCCGCCCCGGCACGCCGGCGGCGTGCAGCTGCTCGGTTAGGCGCCGGCCGATCTGGTTCAGTACCAGGCGGATCAGCGGCTTGGTGCGATTGATGTCCGAGGGCGGGACGACGAGGTAGAGCGATACCGGGTGCGGTGCTGCGACCAGGTCCTCCACGCGCCAGTCGGACGCGGCCGTGACCGCGGCGACGGTCGGGTCGCGGTAGAGGCCGAGGAACGACATCGCCGTCGACAGCACGCCCGAGCGCTCGTTGTCGGACTTATTGAGCACCTCGCGTGCGGCCGATGCCACCACCGGATGCACCAGCGGCATCTCCTCGGTGCCGAGGTGGTTGGTCGTCATCATCGCGCGGAGCGTGGCGACGAACGGGTGCTGCGGGTCCGAGAGGAAGGTCGCGACGCGGGCGAGCGTCTTCTCCTCCTCGGCGTAGAGCACATGGAGGATGGCACCGACGAGCAACGAGTGGCTGGTCTTCTCCCAGTGATTCCGACGTTCCAGCGCGCCTTCGGGATCGACCAGAATGTCGGCGATATTCTGGACGTCGCGAACCTCGTGGGTACCGCGGCGGACCTCCAGCAGTGGGTTGTAGCGTGCCGAGCGGACATCGGTCGGGTTGAACAGCAGGCAATGCGAGAAGCGCGACCGCCACCCGGCGGTCAGCTGCCAGTTCTCACCCTTGATGTCGTGGACGACCGTCGAGCCGGTCCAGCCGAGAAGGGTCGGCACGACCAGGCCGACGCCCTTGCCCGAACGCGTCGGCGCAAAGGCCATGACATGCTCTGGACCATCATGGCGCAGGTAACGCGAGGTCGCGCGACCGAGGAACACGCCGGCGTCTGCCGCCAGGCCAGCCGCGCGGATATCGCGGGGGTTCGCCCAGCGCGCGGAGCCATAGGTCGTGACGTTGCGCTGCCGGCGGGCGCGCCAGACGGAGCCGCCGATCGCGGCACCGCAGGCAACGATGCCGCTTCCGGCGGCGATCCCGCCCGCCTCGTCGAACACGACCGGAGCATAGGCGTCGAAATGGAACCACCAGGGGAAGATGGACCAGGGCGCGTATACGGGCGTGCCGCCGAGCCGGAACCAGGGTGTGCCGAGCGCGGGCTGATATGCAAGAGACGCGGCTGCCCATTGGGTCGCGAACCAGATACTCGCGACGATGATCGCGGCGACCACCAGCATCTGGCCAATTAGGAGCTTCGTCGGTGTCATGCGGGCCTCCGCCCGCACGACTCAATGGCGCGGGCTCGACATCAAGACTCGCTGGATATCGATCAAAGCGTCAGGCTCTCGCTGGTGACAAGGAGTACGTATTTGGGGGCACCCGGCTTATTGGCGGCATATGGGCCGGCAGTTGCCAGTCCGGTTCTGGATAGGGCACGTGGGATAGCTGCCATACCCGATGGCGACGCCGCAGAGGCGGCTCGCGACCAGACGCGGTCTCTGAGATCGGCTAACATGATCGTCTGCTCATGACAGAAGCTGCCGATGGAACGCTCTGCGGCGGACTGTCGGGAAGGAGCCCTAAAACCTACCAGTTTGAACGTTTCACACGGTTTCCTGGAAGCCGCCATTTGCCCCCCAAGCCAAGCCCTTCAATACGATTTTCGATTCCACCGTTGAAATGTAGGATTTTGAATGTTCTCACTATGTTCCCAATGGTTGGGAATGAGGAGAATATTGATGACAAGCGCTGTTAGCGTGCTGGATTTCGGCGCGGTGGGAGACGGGATTACCGACGATTATCCCGCCATTCAGGCAGCACTCGACGCCGTGGGAAATAGCGGCGGCAGTACCGTGATCCTGCCCAAGGTATCCGGGCGCTATCTGATCAGTCAGGGGTTGAAAATCCCGAGCCATGTGACGCTGGAAGGGTGTGCTCCAGCTCGTTATCCGTTCAACGCGGGGAATGCCAACTCCTCGGCGCTGGTGGCAAAATTCAGCGATCCGTTTCAGTGGATCATCGAGCCCAAGACGCAGGTGGCCCAGCAATCGGTGCCATACAATGTCATGGTGACCGGGGGTGCGCAGAACGACTTCACAATTAATTGCTGCGTGCGCAACCTGGTCATCACGTCGCTGGAATTCGACGAGAACGGCGATCGTCGCGTAGTGCCTTATGGTGGCATCCGTATGCACGGTTGCCCCGGCTCGATCGTCGAGAATGTCGCTATCGACAATGTTGGGTGCGGGCTCCTGGTCAATTTTTCAACTGGAGGAAGCTATGTCGTACATACGCTCACCCATTATTACGGCGTGGCCTGCTGGGAGGATGCAAACGCCAACAGCTTCGACGTCTATGCAACCCGGAAGGACCCGTCGCTCGGACAGATCATCCCAAACGCATATCTGATGCCCTTCATGTCTGCGCTCGACGGCGGCCTGATCTCGGAAGGCCTGAGCACCAACTCTCATTACAACAGGCCGTTCGGCCTTGTGGTTGGCGCGACAGGTGATCGAGCTTCCGTGAACAGCAGCTTTGACGTGACCATTGAGAACTTCTCCGGAGGCGTATTCCAGCGACGTGCCTTGGCGATGACTTTCGGGCGACTCTACGTGGAGGGCGCTCCTCCGACGGTCGATATCGTCGTTGTTGCAGCACGGTCGGCGTTCAATGCCGCCACTCTGCACGCCTATATTTCGGCGGCTCCCAGTCCGCGATGGGGCTCACTTTTCGACATCGGGAATGAAGTCACCGCACGTATCGCCCCGAACGGCATGATCTTTCCGGAAAGCTTCGGTACGGTTTCATTGAGCGACACCACCAGCATCGTACTCGAGGGCGTAAAGCCGAGCGATGGGACGCAGGCAGTGGACACTGGTTTCACTCCGGGTGCCCCGCTTCAGCAGAACATCTTCTACGGAGAATCTACCCCTTGGCATCCCCTGGCGAATGCAGTGATGGCCGGGACGACAACCATGTTCCTGAATAGCTGGTCGAATGTGGGCGGCATTTCGGTGGATGCCGCATATCGCCTGCAGGGCAATACCGGTGCCGTACAGCTTCGCGGCTTCATTACCGGCGGCCCGTCCGGTACGGCAGCCTTTACCTTGCCGATGGGCTTCCGGCCGTTCAAGCGCCGGGCCTTTACTACCGTTGGCGGAGATGTCGTCATCGACATGGACGGCACTGTAACCGTCTATACTACCGGGGGTACCGTAGGCCTAGATGGTATCGGTTTTGATCGCGTCTAAAGCATAGGATTAGCAGGATATTTTGGTGTCTCCTGCTTCGGCTAAATCCGGAGCGGGAAACACCGGCAGTGAGCCAGACCGACGTCAGCTTTCGCTTCAGATGCCTCATAGATCTGCCAGTCAGCATTCGGCCCAGCTTCTGTCGCTATGCGACGCTGTTCGGGTAAACGATGAACATTAGCTTCTGGCAAAAGCTGTCATTCGACCTGTTGCAAGAGAACGACCGCTTTGTCCCAAAGCCTGGTCATCCATCGGGTTACTGAATGGCTATTATTGGGCGGCAACTTTCGGGATCATGGCGGACGCCGCGCTATGACCGATTCTGGGGCGCGTAGCCGCCCCGCTTGAGAGCGGGCCTTTCCGCATGCGGAAAGGCCGCTCCACCTCATATTTCAGTTCGCTCTGCCAGGGTCAGGGCATCTTCGATATCGACACCGAGATATCTGACAGTGTTCTCGATTTTGGTATGGCCGAGCAATATCTGGATCGCACGGAGATTGCCTGTAGCCTTGTAAATCATCGAGGCCTTGGTTCGGCGCATCGAATGCGTGCCATACTCGGCGCGCCTCAAACCGATTGCGGTCACCCATTCATCGACCAGCCGGGCGTACTGCCTTGTGCTTAGATGACCAGCGTGATCAACCCGGCTTGGGAAGACGTAGTCACCAATCGTGCCTCCTCGGCGTTCCAGCCATGATAGGAGGCTCGCCCGCACATCAGCGGTTAGTTCAAATTGCACTGGCCGACCGGTCTTTTGCTGGACGACTATCGCGCGGGTTCTAATTTCTGCGCCCGAGACGACGTCGTCGATCTTGACCTTCACCAGATCGCAACCGCGCAGCTTGCTGTCGATCGCGAGGTCAAACAACGCTCTATCGCGAAGCCGCCCCTCGCGTTCTAGGAAGAAGCGAACTGCCCAGATCTGCTTCTGTGTCAAAGGTCGTTTGGTGCCGACCATCTTGCCTGCATTCCATGCCGGTCGCGCCTGCATTGCGGGATCGTATTTCGAATATCCCATGATCATTCTCCTCGGCCATGATTGGCCGCGGAGAGCATCGCGGTAATGTCTTTGAATTCCGGATTGAGCGCTACCGGCGCTCGCGACTCAATCCCAGCCGTTCCGACCACCGGCTCTTGTATCCTGAAACCTGCCATCCGGATCGAGAATGCACCGGGATGCCAAGAATATTCCTAGCCCTTCGCGTCGAGGGTTTGGTACGGAAAACTGCCCCTTCCCGATCGTCTCAGCGACAATGGTAACAACCTTCGAATGAAGTCTGCAGCCCAGCACAAAACGGCCCGCCCCTAAGCCGAAAACAGCGGAAACCGGACCGGACGGGTTCGCGGGATACGCTGATCCGGCGGGTTCGCGCTACCCTGCTCGAGCGACACGTTCCGGGTTTCTTCGCCCCAGAGCCACCAGAGTAGCGCGGCGATCGGACCAGGCAGGGCCAGCACGATGAGCACGAGAAGCGCGGACGATGGCGCTCCGCTGGTCTGGTAGGCATAGGTGAGCATCAGCGGCGCCAGCATCGCCCCTACCCGGCCGATCGCAACGGAGACACCGAGCCCGGTCGCGCGCAGGCGGGTCGGCAGGATCTCCGCTGCAATCACATAGGCGGTGATATAGGCCCACGTCACGCCAAACTGCATCAGGCAGTAGCTGAAAACCATGCCCGGCAGGCTGGTGAGCGCATAAAGTGGCAGTACGGCAAGGACGGTGAGGCTGTAACTCGCGAGCAGCGAATTGCGCCGCCCCAGCGCCTCGACTGCATAGGCCCCCATCATGCCGCCGAGCAGCGCGGCAGCATTACCCCAGAAATAATAGAGCGGCAGATCGGCGGCGGGCACCTTCATTTCGGGAAGGATCACCAGCGCCATCAGCGCGAGCGCGCCGTAGACTATGGCGGCCTGCGAGAAGTTGAGCGCGCTCGCCAGGCCGCAGCGACTGCGATAACGCGTCGCCAGTTCCCCGATATTGCGCAGGAAGGAGGGTGTAGCGGCGACGAAGGAAGCCGGCGCAAATCGGCGCGCGGCCCGCTCCGAGGCAGCAGAACCGGTTGCCGTGGCCGCGATCGAGGCCACGATCGCTTCGACTTCGGCCACCCGCCCCTTCTGCAGCAGCCAGCGCGGAGACTCCGGGATCGCCCGGCGGACCCAGAGGAAGAACAGGGCCAGCACCGCGCCCAGGCCGAAGCCGATGCGCCAGCCGATCTCCGGCGGGAACCAGCTGAACAGCAACCAGGAAGCCCCCGCCGAGGCCATCGCGCCGACCGGGAAGCCGGAAAGGATCAGGGCATCGGTGCGGCCGCGATGCGCCTTGGGGAAGAACTCGCCCATGGTGGCGGTAACCGCCGAATATTCGCCGCCTACGGCCAGTGCCGTCATAAAACGGAAGAACAGGAACGACTCGTAGTTCCAGGAGAAGGCGGTGCCGGTTGCGAACAAGGCGTACCATAGCAGCGTGCCGAGGAAGAGCCGCTTGCGCCCGAACCGGTCGGCCAGATAGCCGAAGCCGACCGCGCCGATCAGCATGCCGACCACCCAGATGCTCACCGCGATCGAGCCCTGCGACGCCGACAAGCCCCACTGGGTCTTCAGCACGCCGAAGGTGCTGCCGATGATGTTCGTCTCGAATGAATCCAGCGCCCAGCCCACGCCGAGTGCAACGGTCAGCACGGTATGGAAACGCGTCCACGGCATGTGATCGAGGCGTTCGAGCGCGTCGGTCTGCACTGCGGATTGCATGGTCATCGCAGCCTCATCTGCCCGCGTCATGTTAAGCCTCCGCGACGGTGGGAAGGGGAAAGCGGCTTCGCGCGCCGACGAAGTTGCGCCCGCGCGGTCCCGCAAAAGCCGCATCCACGATCTCGTGCCATTCGTCCGGCCCGATACCCAATGTCTCCGGCCCCGCCGCGACACCGAGGCCAGCCAGGAAATGCCGGAGCCGCGCGGGCGCCTGGTCCAGATCGTCGAACAGCTCGGCGAGCGCGGCATCGCACGCCGCATCTGCGCCGATCGCGGCAATCATCACTTCCGGCAGGCAGAAGGAGCAGGCGATGCCATGCGGCACGCCATGCTCGAGCGTGATCGGATAGGAGATGTTGTGCGCGAGCGCCGTCTGGGTGTTCGAAAAGGCCAGGCCGGCGAGAGTGGCGCCTAGCGCCATCTTCTCGCGTGCGGTGCCGTCACGTGGATCCTCGTGGAGGCGGCGCAGCCCGGCCATGATATCGCGCACCGCCGCAACGGCGAAGCTGCGGGTGACCGGCGTAGCATGCCGGTTCCAGATGCTCTCCAGCGCATGCGACAACGCATCGAGGCCACTGGCCAGCGTGACCGGCCACGGCAGGCTCTCGGTGATCCGGGGATCGACGAAGACGGCCTCGGCATAGAGATCGTCGCGATTGAGCGAGAGCTTGCGCTTGCGCTCGGGGTCCCAGACCGTCGCCCATTTGGTCAGGTCGCTGCCGGTGCCGGAGGTGGTCGGGATTGCGACGATCGGCAGGGCGCGACGGGCGAGGCGCTCCCCGGTTTCCATGTACTGGACCACCGGGGCATAGCGGCCGCGACCGGCCGCCAGGAACTTGGCGGTGTCCATCACCGATCCGCCACCCAGCGCGACGATCAGTTCCGGCTCATGGGTGGCCGCGCCAACCTGGGTGCAGATGCGCCGGAGCATGGCGAGCGACGGGTTGGGCTCGACATTGTCGATCGCCAGCAGCGGCTCGCCCGCCAGTTCGGCCAGCCGCGCACGCCAAGGCTGCAGCGGAGCATCGGGATGGGTGACGAGGATGAACGTCCGACCGCCAATCGCGTCGGCCAGCGCATCGAAAACGCCGCTACCGAAATGCAGCCGCACCGGATTGTGGTAGGCCCAGCCGCTCACGGCCTTTCCCCCGAGCGCAGCCGGGCGTCGATCACATCGATCACCGGCAGCAGGTCGGCCACCGTATCGATGACATAATGGGCGCCCGCCGCTTCCAGCTTTGCCCGCGCCGGCTCGCGCAGCCGATCCCGGGCATCGGCGCCCAGCGCCAGCCATGCCTCGAGCGTCAGCCCCACTTCATTGCCGCTGGCGACGACCCCGATCGCCCACGTGCCTGCGGCGCGGCCGGATGCGAGACCGGTCGGGCTATCGTCCACCACCACGCAACTCCGCACATCGGCGACGCCCAGCGCCAGCACATTGGCGAGCGGCATGTCGGGCCAGGGCCGCCCCCGCTCCACATCGCTCACGGTGACGCAGCAATCCGGGACATAGCCCTGCGCAGCGGCGAGCGGCGCCAGCCCATCCATGACACTGCGCGGATAGCCGGTGGTGCTGCCGATCGCGATGCCGCGTGCCCGAAGCGCCGCGATCGTCTCTAGCGCGCCCGGGATCATCGCACTGTATTTCGCGCAATTGACCGCATCGATCCCCAGGAACGCGCGGTAAAGGTCATCGACATCGGGCTCGCCCGAAGCCTGGCCCTTCGCCGCCTGCCAGCGCGCCTGCACGCCCGGCTGGGCAAGGATCAGCTGGACATGCTCGCGCTTAGCGGCACCCATCGGAAGCCGCGCCTCGGCTTCGCTGATCTCCACGCCGGCCAGCGCAAAGGCTTCGCGGAACGCCGCCACCGGCGCGATGCAGCCAAAGTCGAGGACGGTCCCGGCCCAGTCGAAGATGGCGGCCGATACCGGGCCGCGAAACGCGCGCGCGTCTTGGGAAAGCGTGAAAGGCAAGGTCATGGAAATCCGCTTGAAACCGGGAAAGACGGCCGGTTTCTAGCGGGGGTTGATGACAGTGATGCCATCTAAAGAACCGCGTCGTATCGATCCTTCAAACGAAAATTCCGTTACATAAAAACACTAGTTGCTCCGCGCACTAGCCTTGCGGGCCTTGGTCTGGCGCAGGGCCTCGAAGAAGGCGGCGATCATCCGGCTGCGTCGACGCTCGCGCAGGCAGCAGACATAGATATGGGTCAGCACCGGTGCGCCAGCGATCGGCAGCAGGTGCAGCTGCGCGTCGGGAACATATTCGGATTCGGAGACCGTCCCAATCCCCAGCCCGCGGATCACGGCCTCGCGAATGGCCTCCCGACTGCCGATCTCCATCGAGACCCTGGCCGTCGCGCCGATCGCCGCCATGCCCTCTTCCAGCGCGCGACGCGTCGTCGAGCCGCGCTCGCGCATCAGCAATTTCTCTTTCGCGAGATCAGCCAGCTCGATGCTCTTGAGCGCCGCCAGACGGTGATCGCGCCGAACGAAGGCGGTTATCGGATAGCTGGCATAATGCTGGACATAATAGCGGTCGTCATCGGTATCGCGGGCGAGCACCCCGACATCGCAGCCATAGCTGCTTAGTTCGCTCAACACCGCTTCGGAATTGCCGAGCGCGGTGGAGAGATAGACGTCGGGATAGCTGGCATTGAACGCCTCGATCATCTCGATGACCTGGAACGGGCTGACCGCGCCTATCTTCAGCGAGCCGCTCCGCAGGTCCGCGCTGTCCTTCAGCATCATCGCGGCATCATCTTCGAGGCCAACCATCTGCCGCGCGATCTGGAGCAGTTTCTCACCCACCTGGGTCAGCTCGATGCGCCGGCCCCGCCGCTCGAACAGGCGCACGCCATGCTCTTCCTCGAGCGTCTGGATCTGCGAGGTGATCGTCGTCTGGCTGGTCTTGAGCGCGCGCGCGGCCGCGGTGAAGCCATTGTAGCGCGCCACGGCAATGAAGCTGCGAAGCTGGTTGAGCGTCATCGGCTGATCCATCGAAATTATCGTTCGATTTATCGATAGAACACGGCGCATCCCACAACAATAGCGTCATGCGGGCTTCCTATCCGGTCTCTCGACAGCAACGAGACCAGAGTCGCCAAGACGCAATGCGTCCTAGCTACCGGATGCCGGGCAGCCGGCTCCCTGGTCGAATTCACGTGTCCAGAGATTCAGGGGGATAGAATGAAGTCTCGTAACGCAATCCTGTGCGGCACCGCGATCCTTGCCGTGCTCACGGCCGGCGCAGCGCGCGCGCAGACCGCTTCGAACGCCACGGTGTCGACCGAGCAGGAGAGCGCCGCCGGGCGCGACGAGATCGTCGTCACCGGTTCCAACCTGCGCCGCGCCGAAGGGGAAGGTGCGCTGCCGGTGACGGTGATCGACCAGGCCGACTTCGACCTGCGCGGCGGATCGACCGGCGCCGACCTGTACGAGACGATCGCAGCCGCCGCCCCGCCGGAGATCAACGAAGGCACGATCGCCTCGCAGGGCGCGCGCGGCGACGTTTCCTCGATCGACCTGCGCGGCATCGGCGCCGGCAGCACGCTGCTGCTGATCAACGGTCGCCGTATGGCACCGCACCCGCTTTCGGGAACCGACCAGGGCGTTCCCTCGCTCTCACCCAACGCCAATGTGATCCCGACAGCCCTGCTCTCGCGCGTCGAAGTGCTCCGCGACGGTGCGTCCGCGATCTACGGCGCCGACGCCGCAGCCGGCGTGGTCAACAACATCTTCCGGCTCGACAAGGAGCGCGGCAAGATCGCGCTCAACTCTTCGGTCACTCAGCATGGCGGAGCTGAGGAATTTCGCATCACCGGCGCCAAGACCTTCAAGTTCGGCCATACCTCGGTGGGCGTGGCCGCCGACTATTTCGAGCGCAACCTGCTGACCTTCGCCCAGCGCGAATGGGGTTCGCAGTCCGACCTCCGGCGCACCCGTGAGCTGCCGGCGCCCTGGAATGGCCTGCCGGTGATCAACCCAGCGACGGGCGCGGCCTTCGCGCTCGACAACGACCTCGATAACGGCAGCACGATCAACCACTACGGACAGTATCGCCGCGGCTTCATCCAGTCCGACTATCTGACCTTCAACGGCGGCCGGCCCGACGGCAATCGCGGGATCTCGACCTCGGCCACGCCGGCCAACGGAGTCGCCACCGTCGCGACTGACGGCACCTTCTTCCTCTATCCCACCGCCAATGGCTCGGTCGGCTTCAAGCAGACCACGCCTTCGCGCAACCTGGGCACCGCCGAGGACGATTATTACGACAACCGCCTGATCCATCGCGCGATTCTGCCCGCGCTGAAGCGCGCCAACCTGGCGGTGTTCGCCGAGCACGAGCTGAGCGACAGCGTCACGCTCTTCGGGGACGTCGTCTATTCGGGTTCGCGCGCGAACAGCCAGCGCGAAGAAGCCAATATGCAGAACGTCAACGAGCCCGGCCTCTACATCCCGGCCTCGAACCCCTACAATCCGTTCGGCGTGCGCTTCTACGACCCGCAGGGCCGCCCGAATGCCGACGGCACGCCGCGCATCCTGGGCACCCCCGCCGACGTCACCATCGTCTCGGGCCTGATCCCTGCGGGCACCCGCGATCGCTACATCCAGGTCAATTCGAGCTTCTATCGCGCGCTCGGCGGCGCACGCGGCCGGCTCGGCAATGGCTGGAACTGGGAGAGCGGCCTGCTGATATCGGGCGCCTATAGCCACGAGACCGAGCAGAACATCTACCGGGAATCGCTGCTGCGCATGGCGCTCAATCGCACCGATGCGACCGCCTACAATCCCTTCCCGGTCACCTTCAAGGTGGTCGGCAACCAGGTGGTGGTCGACCAGGCCTATGTGAACCCGGCCTCCGTCACCGACCCGATGTACGATACCGATAATCGTTACGGTAAGACCCAGCTGATCACCTGGGACGGCAGGCTCACCGGCGAACTCTGGCAGCTGCCCGGCGGCGGCGGACGCATCGCGTTCGCGACGGGCTTCGAGGCGCGCTGGGAGAAATATGATGCGTGGAAGGCCCCCTATGCGGGCCTGAACCCGGCAGGATCGGGCGCCTATTTCCCCTATCTGCGCGACGACGACAACGACTTCATCGCAATGAGCCCCAATGCAGATGTGCATGCGAGCCAGAACGTCCAGTCCGCTTATGCAGAAATCGCGTTGCCGCTGGTGACGCGCGCCAATCGCTTCTTCCTGTTCCAGCAGTTCGAGCTCGGTGCCGCCGTGCGCCATGAGCGCTTCTCGATCCATGGCGAGAGCACCACGCCGAAGTTCAGCGTGCTCTGGGGTCCGACGCCCTGGCTCAAGCTGCGCGGCTCGTACAACGAGTCCTTCCGCGCGCCGAATCTGGCCCAGACCAACACCACGCCGCTATTGCGGGTGAACTACACCGCCGACCCTTATCGCTACGACGTGACCAAGGCGGCGGTGGATAATAGCGGCCCGCGTCGCACCTTCCGTCAGGGCAACGACCTGCTCAACCCTGAGCGCTCGAAGAACTGGAGCGCGGGCTTCATGCTCGACGTGCCGGGCATCTCAGGCCTCTCGCTCACCGCCGATTACTGGAGCCTCCATCAGCGCGACGCGATCACTGCGCTGGGCAACGACCAGGTGCTGGCGGCGGACGAGCTGGCGCTCGATCTCGCCACCCAAGCGGCGTTGGAGGCGGGCAAGTCGATCGATCAGATCGATCTCGGCTCGGGCACCGGGAACTATGTCGGCAACAGCCGCGTGACCCGCCGCGCGCCCACTGCCGCCGATATCGCCACCTTCGCTGCCTATAACGCCGCCCAGCCGACCAACGCGACCAAGCGCGCCGCGGTCGGCGAGATCACGAGCATGATCAACGACTACATCAACCTGGGCTCACGCAAGCTCGCCGGCATCGATTTCGCCCTGCAATATCATGTGCCCGATTTCGGCATCGGCCGGTTCAGCGTCCGCGTGGAAGGCACCCGCAACCTGAAGCGCGAGGAAGAACTGGCCGATGACGGCATCGTTAGCGACGGGCTCGGCAAGGACAAGCGCGCCAAGTGGAAGGGCAATCTGACGGTCAACTGGAAGAGCGGCCCCTGGGCCGCCGGCTGGTTCACCAGCTATTACTGCGCCTATGCCGACAGTTCGGCCTCGACCACCGAAGCGATCTACGAAGCGCTGGGCAGGCCGAAGAGCATCATGGTGTTCAACGATAACGGCATCAAGCGCTTCTATATGCGCGTGAAGCCCACAGTGCTGCACAACCTCAACATCACCTATACCCTGCCTGACAAGGACACGCGGATCACGCTTGGCGTGAACAATATCTTCGACAGCTGGCCACCGGTAGCGGACGAGGACGAAGGCTTTGTCGTCGGCACCGCCAATCCGCGCGGACGCCAGTTCCGCCTGAAATTCGACCATAGCTTCTGATCCCTGCCCCGCCGCGCGGCGGGGCATCCCCTTGTCTGACCTCCGGAGCCGGGCATGAAATCGCCATTCCCATTGCTGTTGTCGGTACTGCTTGCCCCGTCCGTTCCGGCGGCTGCCCAGGAGGTCGCGGCTCCCGCGGCGCGCCAGCCCGTGTTGATGATCTCGATCGACGGACTGATGCCCGACGCAGTGCTGCAGGCGGATGCACACGGACTGAAGATCCCGGTGCTGCGCAGCTTCCTCGCGAAGGGAAGCTATGCGCGGGAAGTGATCAACGCGAACCCGACGGTGACCAACCCCAACCATACCAGCCTGGTCACCGGGGTGCTCCCGCTCGAACACGGCATCTACAACAACCGCCCCTTCACGCCGCTGGAGCAATCGCCGGGGACCTACCGTCTCTATGCGCAGATCAAGGCCCAGACGTTGTGGGGCGCGGCGAAGACGGCCGGGCTGACGACCGGCAGCATCTTCTGGCCAGTGACCGACAAGGCTGCCGATATCGACTTCAACATCACCTCTGGGGCCGATGAAGACGAGGCGGGCATCGCGCGCAGCGCCGCGGTGATGATCCGGGATCATCGTCCACAGCTGCTGACAGTGCATTTCGTCTCGCTCGACCACCGCGCGCATGAGACTGGCCCGTTCAGCGCAGAGGCGAATGCGGCGCTGGAGCGGATCGACGGTGCGATCGGCACGCTGATCGAAGCGGAGCGCAAGGCCTATCCCGACGCGGCCATCCTGATCGTATCCGACCATGGCTTCGCCCCCGCCTCGACGCAGGTGCATCTCAACACCGCCTTTGCCGATGCCGGCCTGCTGACGTTAAGCAGCGGCCCCAAGCCCGTAGTGACCAGCTGGCGGGCGACCGCCTGGTATGTGGGGGCGATGGCAATGATCGTGGTCAGAGATCCGCGCGACCATGCGATGGTGCGGCAGGTCAAGGCACTGCTGGACACGCTCGCCGCCGATCCCGCGAACGGTATCGAGGGCATCCATGACCGCGCGGCGATCGCAGGGCTGGGCCTGCCGCCCGTCGATTTCGTCGTCGCCTTCCGCCCTGGCTATCGAATGGGCACCGCGCTTGCCGGACCGCTGCGAACGCCTTTCAAGGGCGGCGCGCACGGCGCCTTCTCGACGCGGACGCTGCGCCCGGACATGCACTCCGCCTTCTTCGCGGCTGGCCCGGGAATCGCTGCGGGCCGAGACCTGGGCACGATCGACATCCGCCAGATCGCCCCGACCGTCGCGGTTCGGCTTCGGGTTGCGCTGCCAGCAGCGAAGCTGCCCCCGCTCCGGCTGCGAGGCCGATAGCTACCCACCTGTAGACGCCGGGCTGGAGTGCAACTCGCCCGAAATAGCAGCGGCTTCAGGTCGCCAACGCGTATAGCCACCGTGAATGCCGGATTCCGATCCTATTCCCACTCAAAGACGGGCAGCAAAGTCCTCGATGTTGGCCGTTCGGCCTGCCGTTTAGAATCGGGTGAACGGATGGCAGGTTTTCGGGGACGGCGCGCGATCGCTGAACGACCGAGAATGGGGCGCATAGCCGTCCGGCGTCGGAGCGGCCCATCTTGAGCGCGGATGGACCGCCCCAGCCTTAGATCTCCGTTCGTTTAGCAAGGGTGAGAGCATCCTCAATGTCGACGCCGAGATATCGGACAGTGTTCTCAATCTTCGTGTGACCTAGCAGAATCTGGATCGCGCGAAGGTTGCCGGTGGCCTTGTAGATCATCGATGCCTTCGTGCGCCGTAGCGAATGCGTGCCATTTTCGGCACGGCGAAGTCCGACTGCCTCAACCCACTCATCGACAAGTCGAGCGTATTGGCGCGTGCTGAGGTGGCCCACACTGTCGACTCGGCTCGGAAAAGCATAGTCGTGGCCCCTGCCGCTGCGACGTTCGAGCCAAGCGAGCAAGCTCGCTCTGACATCAGCCGTCAGCTCGAACTGCACGGGTTTTCTGGTCTTCTGTTGGATGACGATCGCCCTGGTCCTGATGTCGACTCCAGATACGAGATCGCCAATCTTGATTTTCACCAAGTCGCAGCCGCGCAGCTTGCTGTCGATCGCCAGGTCGAACAGCGCCTTGTCACGAACGCGGCCTTCGCTATCCAGGAAGAAGCGAACGGCCCAGATTTGCTTCTGCGTCAGCGGTCTCTTGGCGCCGACGGCCTTGCCCGCGTTCCACGCGGGTCGGCCCTGCGCGGCAGGGTCATAATATGAGTGTCCCATTGTTCGCCTCCACGGCCGTAATTGACCGCCGAGTGAACGCGTTGACCGACATTGGCTTCGCAGCCGCGATGCTGCAGGTTTCGCCCCAGAGCCGGCCGTTCAAATTAGCTCCGTTGAACGTCCGCTTCTCCCGGAAGCCGACCTTCGTCGCCGGGCCTTCGAAGGGCGGCTTCGCCCCAAGCAGCGTCGCTGAGAATCGACGAAGGCACGCTCATTAATTTGCTGCATCGTTCCCGGGTTGAGGCTAAGCCCAAGAAACTTACAGAAGCGGTTGGGGTAGCAATGGAACTAACGAAGAAAGAGCGGCTGGGGTACATCTATCAGCTTAGAATTCTGGAAGCCCTATACCCCGACGAGGCGATTGATTTTGCACGCAAACGCACGGCACTGGAAGATGGATACTCCCTTCATTATGAGTGGCTGACCGAAACCCTTAGCGATGATATGAGTGCGGAAGAGTGTCGCGAGGTTCTCAATATCTTGGACATGTACCGCGCCATTACCTTCGCGCTGCAAAAGCTGGATGAGGGAGACGCTTTACGCGGGCATCGCCTAGCAAAATTCCTTGGATTTGACGGGAACAACGAAGGCCAGCTTATGGCTTACGTCCGGTATTTTATAATGGATCTGGACAGGTTTGACGAACTCAAGGAAGGAAAATTCCCTAGCTTCAACAGTCACATGCCTATGCTTGATACTTATCGGGCCATGCTTGAGCGCTGGAACCTGATCGAAGACAGGTTTGAACCGTCCCGCGCTCAGATCGCAGCTGTTCTAGGAGCAGAATAGTGTCGTGGACCGATGGAGCCACTTGGGTCGGCACGATCGTCTCAATCATAGCCGGTTTTTTTGCTTGGAGGCAGGCTCAAAGCGCTAAGTCCGAGGCGGAAAATGCAGAAAATTCTGCATCTCTTGCTGAGCAGATGCGGGATCAGATTGCCCATAGAAAAGCTCAAAGTGATTTAGGTGAGCTAAATAATACGCTAATGTCTTCCCTTCAAGCTATGCATAAGTATGGCCCAGGTGCCAAGTCTGTCACAAGATTGGGATATAACGCCAGTAAAGACGCGTCATCCGTTAGGGATTTGACCACGGAGATGGGCCTCAAAAGAGCTATGCTGGAAAAGATTTTTGGTAACAAAATAGATGGTTTCCAAAATAATCTAGTATCCTTGCTGCAGGTTTTTGCAAACTCTCAAACTGAAGATCAATATGTAGCGGCTGGTTGCAGCATACATATCGAGCTTACCGAGCTCGGTGGGAATTTTCGAGATGCATTGGACAAAGATATCTTCGGTCATACTTAACCATACGGCAATCTGCCCATAAACTACTTCACCGGCGGCAATTTGAGATTTCTGCTTCGAACTAGGATTTATCGTGTCGGTCAGCTTTTCCCATTCCCCGCCGCTGTTCGCTGCCCTTCAGAGAGTCCGGTCTCATCTAAAGGCCGCCCTTTCGACGCCTACCTGCGAACGACTACTTTGGCCCAATGGCGGTCGTTCACACGGCCATCTCGACCATATGAACGAACGGCAGCTTCCGGGCATTCTGGAGGAAGCGGCGAACGACCGGAACGAGGGCGCAAGGCTGACTTGCGGCTTTGTCAGGTGTCGAGGGCTGATATCGAAGACCCCGCCCTTTCAGTCGGGCGGTACAGAATGACCGACTTTAGGTGGTCGATGTTCAACTAAGGCAAGCTGGAAGTGAAAAAACTGAAGGCTCGCGTGAGAGGCCGATCTCGCTAATCAGCTTGGTTTGAGAATCCGACGAGGGCACCTCCCGCAACTCGCCAGGGAATGCTGACTGGCGTGCTCTCGGAGGAGTTGCACGTCCCTACGAATGGCCAGCCTCGGCAAGTAGCTTGGCAACTTTCACAAATTTTCCATTGCCTGTTGCCGTCAAGAGTACATCGCGCGCTTCCTCAGCAAGCGCTTGTCCTGTTATTGCCCGCGCTTCAACGATGACCTCAAGCAAGCGAAACGCATTGTTCGCTCCAAAATCCAGTTTCGGCAGCCATAGCTGAAGCGCATCGCTGACCACCTTGGCGTGGAGCGGCGAGATCTGAACGACCTGCATCAACGTGTCGCCCAGCCGGTTCAGCTTCATCCACTCGCCTTCAGCCAGCCGGGCGATCGTCGATGCGAACAGCTCCGGATCGAAGAGCCGCACATCGATGCCATCGATCAGCGCATCGACCGCGAGCCCGCCGGCATCGGCGTCCTTGCCGACGAGGCCCAGACACAGCAGCAGATGGCCCGTCTCTCGCCACGGCCGGCCGTGCTGGAACAGCGGCTGGAAATAGCCATGGCTCGGGGTCCAGCTGCTGCTGTTGTCGTCGGTCCTCAGCATCAGCCTCGTGACGCCGCGCATACAAGTGGCGGTCGGATTCTGCGGCCAGACAAACGCGAGCCAGTGCGCCACCCACGGCGAGTTCATCTCTCCGGACCAGTAGCGTTTTGTGTCCATGCGACGGTTGAGAGCGGCGGTCGGCAGTTCGCTCCAATCGGTGCGGGTGCGCGCGCCGAACGCCTCAGTGACCCGTCGAAGCAGTCCAGCCCGCCGCTCGGCAGCTTCGTCCCGCCCCTCGCAGGTCACGGAAATCGTGAACTCCGGAATCTTCCAGCGCGTCTTGTCATACTGATGAGCCTTGTGGGACGAACGCCAGACATAGCGTGCGGGCCGAACGCCGTCGGGCAGCGCATCGTCCAGATTCAGCGGCGCCAGTTCTTCGGTCCAGTCCCGGTACGGATCGCGGCACCGTGCCGCCGTGATCCAGGCTGCGGAGTGGGAGCGATCCGACCGCGCCGGGCGCGCTTCTCCGCCCAGGGCGAAATCGACGATCCCACGCAATGGAGCAGGAAGCCCAGCGGCACGCTCCAGCGCTTCCCGCCGGTGATCCGGGGCCAGCCGGAGCAACGACAAGCGAAAGTCCATGCTGTCGGCGGAGGCGCCGCCATGCGCTTGGATCAGCCGCTCGACCCAGACTAACGGATCGATCCATCCGCCCTTGTGCGTGGGCGCAGAGAGGAGCGGCCGCCTTTCGCCGCGATGGATGGCCTCGGCAATCGCATGAAGATGCGCCCTCACTGGTACGAAGCCGTCCTCGAGCGTGTAATATTGCGATTCCTCGCTGGGCGTTCGATAGTGCCGCCCCGTCAGCCAAGTGTACAGCAGATCGAGCAGCGCGCCGCCGACGCCCACGGTTCCCAGAACAATGCTGGTCGTCCCCCGGCCGGTCTTCAGGCGGTGCAGCAGTGGAGCGACCTTCGCATCGAAATCCGTGGGCCGGTCATTCGCGAGCCGCGAAATCGCATCGATGATTCGCTCCACCTCATCGGGGGAATCCACGGTCTCCACAGTATGCAGGACGGCTTCGATCAGCGCTTCTGCGGTTTCGATGGGAGCGATCTTATCTTCCGGCAGGAGGATCGGCTCCGCGAGCCGATCGCTCGCGATCGGGTGATAGTCGAACCTGGTTTCGGTTGCCTCCGCGACCAATCCGCCCGGTTCGGTGCCTCCTGCCTCTGGATCGGCGGGGTCCTGGTCGTTGGTCGTGACCAGCTGCGCAAAACGAGCACGATTGCTTGCCGCCACGAACGGCTCCTTGTCGCGCAAGTTCGCCAAATCCTCGGATGCCAGCTGGGCGGTATTCGCGCCCAGGATGTCGAGGGCCAGCGCCTGTACGTCGGCTTGCGCATGCTGCAGTGCTTCCCCAACGACCGAAAGTGCTGCCCGCGCATGGCGCTCCTGCCGCGCGATGATCCGCTTGAGCAACTTCAGCGCCGCGACCGCATTTCCCTTACCGTCGCTCGAAAAGACCAGCGGCAGCTCACGGAGCGCCGGATCGATATCCAACGCGCTCTTCTTCTCGACCTCCGAGAGCATCTCGATCGCGAATTTCACGACGTGGCCGACGGGATGGCAGAGCAGGTCGATATAGTCGGACTGGTGCCGGCGGAGTTCGGCCTCGCTCGGCCCCATCTTCTTGTAGAAGCCGTGGAAGCCCGAAAGCTGATTCTGCTTGAGGTCGCGCTTCAGTCCGTCGAGCGCCCACTGAAGCAGGTCCGCACGATCGAGATGGCCCTCGGCGGACAGCTTCAGCAGCGCCTCCGTCCAGGTCTCATAGTCGGACGCGGCGCCCTTGGTCAGCCAAGCGTTGGTGTTGAAGGCAATGCTCTCGACCCGGAAGAGGCCCTCGACGTCGGCCAGCAGGTCAGGATCGGCGAGCAACTGGGTCGTGATCGGCGGGACGACTTCATCCTTGCGATAAAATCCTGTCCGCATGAGATAGCCCGCGAACATGCGGTAATAGCCATCCACTTCGGGCTTCGCGCAGACACCATCCCGGATCCATTCCCGCAACGCGGCGAAATTCAGATGCGTGAAGTCAGCCTCGAGTTCATGGGTGATCCATTCGTTCAGCCATGCCGGGCGCCGATCACGCAGGATGCGGTCGAGCAACGGCACCTGTTCGTGCCACACATGAACCTGACGCTTCTTGACGATCGACAGTGGCCCAACCGCGAACAGCGCCAGCATGGCATGGCGCGTTTCAGCCGCGTTCCAGTAATTCCATTTGTCGCCCTTGCGGCTAGCCAGAACAGCCTTCAGTCGGTCTGATGCACCCTTGTCCGTCGCGCTGCTGTAGAGCTGCTTGTAGAGCTTCTGAACCGGTGCCGACAATTTGGCGCGCGCCTTCTCATCGAGCGGTGCAAGCGCGCGCTGCAATGCCCAGTCGCCCTTAGGATCGAGGACCAGCGCTTCCAGCTCGTCATAGGTCATCCGGCCACCGCTTCCGCGTCTTCCGCGACGATTGATGCCGCCAGGATATGTTTGCACGGGCCACGCTGGCCCTGATATTTGCTGAACCAGGGGCAGGTGCAGCTCTGATGGTCCTCGCAGATACGGACGCGGTGGAGCGTGCCGGTGCCCTGCACTTCGAAGGTCGCGACCGCACGGTTGTCATCGGGCAGACGCCGAACTAGTCCGCCGTCGACCAGCTTGCGCGCATTGCCGAGCCGCGGCTGCATTTCCTCCACCTTGTCGAGATCGAACGGCAGTTCGCGGTGGAAATATCGCTGGGCTGCAGCGTCGAACCCAGCCATCCCCCTGCTCCCCAGCACCGCCAGCGCCGCCTCGACCTCCGCCGTATCCAGGCCGAAGCTGCCGGCCATTACATCAGCGTCCACCCGTGACTGCCATCTCAGTCCGGCGCGCACCTTCGCGATTACCGCGTCCTCCGGCGGTTTTGCGAGCGTCGCGAGAATCTGCCCCTCGCCGGAAAAACCGCGAAAAACCTCGGGGCTGATCATCAGGAAAAAGGAGCCGACCGCGTAGCGGACTTCCCAGGCGCTGGCGCCGCCTTCCTCGTCGCACCAGATCCGCACGCTCTGCGCGCGCGGCAGTAGCGGCTCGATCACCTTGACGCGATGCGTCCCCAAGATCGGCACGGCGCCCTTTTGCGGCCGCTGGCTCAGCCGGATCGACCGAGCGGCCGAGACCGCATAGCTCGGCATCCTCGGCTTGGCCGCTTTGGGGAGCGTCCGGACAAAGCGCAGCGCTTCGACCGCGCTGACTTCCATCATCAACTGCAATCGCGGCTGATAGGCCTGCACCTCGCTGAACCCCTTTATCCAGCGCAGCGGTAGTTTGACCTTCTTCTCGACGGTCTTCTCATTGCCCTTGCTGAGCACCACCTCATCGGCACCAACCGCGAACTGCACATCCTCTTCGTCACGCAGTCGGAGAAGCGCGTTACGCATCGGCTGGTTGAAATCAACGTTGGTCGTCCCGCGCCCATGGCATTCGCCGTCGAACGCCTCCGTTGGCAGGTCGACGCGCGCATAGACGCCGCAGCAACCGCTGAAGCCCTCCAGCCGCAGCATCTCCTCATTGCTGGTCAGCACGGGGTCGAGAATGGCGGGCCGGGGCAGGAAGAAGTGCGTTCGCACGACATCGCTCAGCGTATAGAGCATCTCGCCGAGTATCCGCGGCTGTCGGACACGGCCGTCGAAAAAGTAGGGGCGCTGCTGGTCCGCGTTGCAGGTCGCAAGCGAGAGCTGGGGGCGCCCGGAGGCAGCAGCTACGCCTGACGGGAACGCGTACTGATATGTGAAATCGATCGCAGCCGACACAGCCCTTCCCCCCACGCATCTTGGATAGATGCAATTGGCTACGCAACAGTTCGATTGCACGTGGTGAAAAATCTATTCTTGAAATAGTTCGTTGCGGCAGCCAGCGGATCGCGCAGGTTCCTTGCCAGATCAGATCACTCTCCGAGAACCGACCGAGAGCCGGCGGACCGAATTCCACAGAAAGTCATGGTTGGCACCGTTCGAACAAACGGCGGCTCTTAGGATCGGCGACCGGACCAGTGAACGACCGAAACTGGGGCGCAAAGCGGTCCTGTAGATCAAGATATCTGGGGGGCGGCACGATGTCGCCCGAACTGCCAGCTGATCCCATCGGACCTCATCACACCAGCCACCGGCTTGCCCAGTTGCCGTTCCAGGACCGCTCGCCACGGCACCAAGCTGAACTCGCGACCACGCTCGACAAGGCCATAGCGCCCGCTCGCCAGCTCAAGCTTCCGAGTCAGCCGGCCCTCGATCCTCTGGCCCCGAACCGGCTCGGCGAATACCTTGCCAAGCTCCTCTTGCAAGGTTCCCGCGACGCGGAGCAACTCGCGCCGCCGCAGTGTTGCGAGTAGCCCTCGCCTGAGCCTGGCGACACCATCGCCTTCGACATCGGCAAGGCCCTGCTCGACCAGCCATTGCCGGCGCGCGGCAAGCGCGCGCCGCACCTCGCGGCCGAACCCGGCGTCGCGTGCCGTCAACGGCTCGTCCCCCGCGAGCGCCTGGTCGAGCCACGTGGCGGCGTCGGCGCCGGGCAGCCGGTCGAGCGGCACCGCGGATAGCGTCTCGATCGCGACCGGCCGGTCGCGAAACTGACGCCCCCCATAGGCGGCCGCTCGCTCGACATGGTCGCTGGCGATGCTCCAGCTCCCATCCGCCTGCCGATCAACGACACCCGCCCGCCGCATCGCCTCGAGGCGGCGGACATGCGTCTCTGCGAACGCCCGGCTTGCCTGCGGGTCATGCTCGAGATGGAGCGCTACCGAATAGTTCCCGTCCTGCGCGCGGGCGACTGCGGCGATCGTCCGGTCGACTTCGCGGACCCCGGCGCTGCGTCCCTCCACCCGGACGATCGCGCCTTCCGGTGTCGGGTCGGTCGCGGTGGCGCGGCCGATGTCGAGATAGTGCACGCGACCGTCGATCCCATCCACGATCAGGTAATGGCGGTCGCGATGCTCGTCGGAGAAGCCGCGCCCGACGACGCGGCCGACGATCGGCGCCCGCAGTTCGCCCTCGATGACGCGATCGGCCTGCGCTCGCTCGAGCCGGCGCGCGGTCAGCTCGCGCTGCATCAGCCGGACGATGTCGCCGCGCTCACCCATGCGCCGCAGCGTGTCCTCGAGCCCCTGGGCGAGCCGCCATCGCCCGCCGCCCAGATCCTCGGCCAGACCCATCGCGCCGAGCTTGCGCAGCCTGCCGGTGGCGATCGCCTGCTGGAACGGATCGTTGTGCGCGGGGCTGGTGATGCGGTCGGCGTCCATCCGGCGGAGCAGCCGGCGATCGATCACGGTCAGCCGCTCCTGCTCGACATCGTGCCGAAGCCGACGCTCGATCTCCTGGTCGGTACGCGGCCCCAGGTCGAGCGTGGCGAGCTCGGCGGCGCGCTCGCGCAGGCCGTGCGCGATATACTCGCGAGCGATGACGAGGTTCTGGCCCTGGTCGTCGACACCGCGCAGCATGATGTGGGTGTGCGGCTGGTCGGTGTTGAAATGGTCGACCGCGACCCAGTCGAGCCGCGTGTCGAGGTCGTGCTCCGCCTGCGCCATCAGCCGGCGGACAAAGGGTTTGAGATCGGGATATTCGGCGCCGTCCTCGGCCGAGAGGATGAAGCGGAACTGGTGGCGATCGTCGGCGCACCGGTCGAGGAACGCCTTGCCGTCGGCGGTGTCGCCATCGCGGCCATAGAGTTCGCCAGGATTGCCCTCGCGGGTGACGCCGTCGCGCTGGATGTAGCGCAGATGCGCTCGGGCTGCGGCGAACCCCTTGCCGCCCATCCGCACCAATCGCACCTTGACCATCGCGCGCCGGGCCCGCGACCCGGCGAAGCGGTCGCGGCTCGACAGCAGGCGGCCGATGCTGGCGCCGCGTCCGATCCGGCTGCCGTCGAACCGCCGCGCCCCGACACCGGTCTTGCTGCCGGCCAGCCGGGCGGCGGCGAGCACGCGGCCGGCATAACGGACGAGCTTCCTGCCATCCTTGCCCTTCGATTTGCCCAGCTTCGGCTTGAACGCGTCGTCGCTCACCGGCGCTCTCCGCGAGTCTCGCGAGAACCGGCCGGAAACCACGCATTTCCGCCGCTCCAGCGCGATCTGTCTCGCGCGCCCAGCGGCCTGTCTCCCGAAAAAAGGATGTGCAGACAAAGGCTTGAACAGGGTCGCGAGACGCTGCCTTTATCTTGTTTTCCCTGTCTCTCCTGCCTGCCTCCATACCGGCGTAAAAAGAAGGCCGGGACACGCCGCCTGCCTGGCAGCGCATCCCGGCCCGAATGGAGGCGGTCTTCACGCATCCGCGAACGCCCGCCGCGCCTGGTCATTCTCCACGAAACGGCGCTTCCCGAGCATCCCGACCGCGTCGCCATCGCCGTCGACCACCATCACCGCGACGAACCAGCGCCCGTCGATCCGGCCCATGATCCGCACCCGGTCGAGCTCGATGCCGGCATCCTCGGTGCCGTGATAGCTGCCGAGCCAGCGCTCCTCGACGCGTGCATCCCAGAGGAAATCGACCTCCTCGGCATCGAGGAACCGTGCCGCCAGGGCCGACCCTGCGCTGCTTCCGAACTCGATCTCGAGCCCCGAGACCAACGCCGCCATCACGCGATCGGCCGCGTCCGAGAGCGATTGCACCTGTGCCATGACCTGTCTCCGCTTGCGGTCCCCACCATCGAGGACAAGGCCTTCGGGACGGGTGGCGGAGCGGCGGTCAGGGCCGCCGCAGCGCCAGCGGAGGCGCCGCGGAGCGGACATGGGGGGAACCGATTTGCGGAGCAAATTGGGGGGCACCCATGGGCCTTGAGGGCCGGTCCGCCGCCCGTCATGCTGGGACTTCACGACGCGCCCTACCACCCTCGCCACGTCACCGGTCCTCGCGGCGAAGGACGAACAGGCCGGTCGATTGGTGGGGCGAACCGGCAGCCGCGGGACCTTCCGGCGATGCCCGGCGCACCACGAACAGCGGCTCGGGCGCGGGCGTCGCAGCCGGGGTTTCGATGACGCTCGATCCGCCGAGACCGCGCAGATAGGCGGCCGTCTCGGCGGGAAGTCCGGCCCTGCCGGCGAGCCAGTCGGCATAGCGGGCGGGGCCGGCATTGTAGGCGGCGAACAGCCCGGGATAGCCGAAGCGATCATACATCCGCCGCAGATAGCAGGCGCCTGCGACGATATTGTCGGCGGGCAGGTCCGGATCCTCGCCGAGCCCGAGGTCCCGGCGCAGCTCGGCCCAGGTCGCCGGCATCAGCTGCATCAGCCCGATCGCGCCCTTTGGGCTGCGGATCGGGCGACCGTCGAGTATCGTCCGCCCGCCGCTCTCCGCCCGCATGACGCGCGCGATCCAGTCGCCCGACACGCCGCAGCGAATGGCCGCGGCCTCGATCTCCGCTGCCCAGCGCCAGGTCTCGTCCTGGCCGGGCGAACCGGCGACGAGCAGCGCGGCGAGGATCAGCGGCGCCATATCAGCCTCGCCCGGCCGACCAGTTCGGCGCGCGTGCTAATCCCGAAATAGCGGCCGTCGAACGCGCCCCGCGCATCGGTCAGCAGCAGATACTCGCCCGCGCCCAGCCGTCGGCAGCCCCGCCACCAGGGCAGCGGCCGGCCGCTCGGATCGCGCGCCAGCCGTATCGCGACGAGGCCGCCATCGACGGTGATCCGGGGTCCATCCGCACAGACCAGCGCGCCGCGTGCGGCCGCTACGCGCTTCACCAGCGGCACGTTCGCGGGGAGATAATGGCGCCGCGCGGCAACCATCCGCCATCGCTGCGGCACCCGGGCGACGGCCATCTCGCCGCGCGCGGGCGCATCGCCGGGCCACACCCAATAGAGGCCGGTGGGCGCGCTGGCGCTGGCATTCCAGACGAGGCGCGGCGCCGGCGCATAGACCGGCGGCGCGGCGAGCAGCACCAGGCCGGCGCCGCCGAGGATGCCGAGCCTGAGCCGCCGCAGTTGCTCGAGGCGGTGGCTGTGCCGGGCCTCGCCCCAGGCGAGCAGCGGTGCCTCGCTCCCGGCCCCGCGCCCCTTCACGGGCGGCTTCATGGGCGGATCCCGGTCGCGCTGTGCGCCCGGCTCCATGCGTCGAGGTCGTCGATATGATATTGGACATAGCGGCTGTGCCGGCGGAACACCGGCCCGTCGCCGCGCACCCGCAGCCGCTTCAGCTGGCGCGCCGAGATCGCGAGATAGGCCGCCGCCTGCTCGGTGTTGAGGAAGGGCGAGCCGCGCTTGGCGCTGCTTGCCCGGTCGATATCGTCACCGTCCATGATCCTGTTCCTCGTGCCGTCGAACGGCACCGGGGATGGCGGGCGGGACACCGCGCGAAGAGTGTCGAAAACGGCACCTGCCGAATTCGACACCCCCGGGCCATGCTCAGCGCGACCAGATCAGGTTGTGCGTGCCGTGCTCGCCCTCGACCAGGGTCGCGTAGATCGGGGCGGGGAAGGACGGATCGTCGAGCTTGACCGAGACATAGGGCCGGTCCTCGCGCGAGGTCTTGGTCCAGCCGGCGCCGAACTCGACGCCGCCCGAGGTCGTGACCCGGTGGTCGGGTGCCTTGTCATTGTCCTTGGCCGAGGGCTTGATGCTCGCCTTCACGTTGAGGGTCAGGGTCCGGATAGTGCCGGTGAACACGCCCGAGTCGTCGCGGGTGAAGCTGCCGATGGTGGCCATGATGCGTCTCCTTGTGCTTCGACGCCGCGCCAGTGCGGCCTCGATGGCGACGCCCGGGCACCGCAAGCGGCCGGCATGCACCCGGGCCCGCAGGGCCGGGCCGCAGCGCAGCGAAGGGCGGCCAAAGCCGGCTTTCTTGCCTCGCGAGGAAGGCGCGGGGGCGAAGCCCCAAGCCGGGGAAGAAAGCCGGCGACGCCGTTGCTGGCCCAGGCCGCGCGATGCCAGTCGGCCATCGTGGAGAGGCCGCATGCGGCGGCGATCGGATCAGGAAGGAGGGTCGGTCCGCGATAGGCAGAACCCGTGCCGATCGCCATCGGCACACCGCATTCCGGCTATGCGACGCGCTGGCGTGCCGGGTCCGACAGGGCAGACGTCACGGCACCGGACGAGGTTCGGGCGGTCACAGGGTTAGGTCGTGTCACGCCGCGCGGCCAGCATGGTCGCATAGTGCGCTGCGAAGTCGCGGTGGATCTTGGCGATCATCGGCGTCCTGACGCGCTCCGCATTGGCGAGGGAGGCCGCGCGACGGCGCTCGTAATAGGCACGGTCCTGGTTGGTCATGCTGCGTCTCCGGGCGTTCCGGCGAGTCGTCATGCACCGATATACCAGCCCCGGCGGGGGCGATCCAAGCCGGACCGGACGCGAGGAAAACGGGGCGGCAGGACGCCGCCCCGTGGGAAGTCAGGCAGCGAGCGGCTGAGGCTCGGGCAGCGGCTCGGGCGCGTGCGCGGCGAGCGCGGCCTCGACCTTGGCGCGCGCCTTGAGCGTGCCGACGCCGCCGCGCGCTGTATAGGCAGCAGGCGGGAACGCCATCCAGCGCGGCACCCAGTGCTCGACCTTGGCACGGCCCCTGGCACCGGCGAGATGGTCGGCGACGATCCTGCGCAGTGTCTTGCCGGTCTCGCCGGCATTGGCGTCGGCGACGGTCGTGCCGGCCACGTCCGCGACGATGCAGGTCAGCACTTCCCTGTCGCGGACCAGCTCCAGGAACGCGTCGTCGGTCTGCCACCACTCGGCGATGCGAACGCCCATCTCGCCGCCGACCGCCTCGACCGCCACGCTCCCGGCGGCAAGCGTCTCGCCCATCAGCACCGCGATCACGTCCATGACCTTGGAATCGGGCAGGTCGAGCAGGACCAGGAAGACGCCGACCACGCCATGCTCGCCATGCCCGCCGCAGATCGTCGGCGCCTCGGGATCGAAGCCGAGGACCGCCAGCATCCGCCGCCGCTTCGCGTCGAACAGGGCCTCGCCCCGGCAGGTCTCGACCGACTCGGCAATCGCGTCGCTGCGCGCCTGTTGCGGCTCGGCCTCGACCCGCCAGAGATGCGAGCCGGCGATGGCGTGCGCCACCATCAGCCTGAGCGCGACCTTGGGCCGCGACAGCAAGGCGGCGCGGACGGCGGCATGGCGATGCAGGTCGATATAGGTCTGCATCGGGCCGCTGACCTCGGGCCGCACGACCTTGAGGAGCTCGGCCTCGGGCAGTTCGCCGCGCTCGATCCGCTCGGCACGCGCCGCTTCCTTGGCGGAAAGATAGCCTTCGTGGAGCACCACCTCGCCACTCGCGCGCACGTCGATATAGACGCGCCCGCCCTTGCGCTTGGGCGTCTTCACCTGCTCCCAACCCTGATATCGTTCGGACGGCCCGACGATCTCGACGCCGCTCCAGCCCGCCTCCAGATAGGCGACACGCCGGGCCTCGATCGCCGCGTTCTGCGCGGTCCAGAAGGCCTCGGCATCGGTCACGAAGCGCTGCTCGGCGAAGAGGTCGGCGACCAGCGCGAGCCCGCTCGCCTCGATATCGAACAGCGCATGATGCGCGCTGATCGCCTGCCCGCCGAGCAGCCAGCCGCGCAGCTGCCAGCCGATCGGGCAATGCGTGTCGGGCGCATCCCACAGCGCCAGCCACTCCTTCTGCTTCGACTTGCTGGCGAGAGTCAGCTGGCGGACGGTCTGCGCGTCGATCTTCTCGCGGGCATAGAGGTCGCGGACGCGCGGCAGGAGGTTGCCCAGCGCGAGCGTGCGCCGCACGGCCAGCACCGGCAGCGCGAAGGTGTCGGCGATCTCCTCCGGCGAGCGGCCTTCCTTGACCAGCCGCACGAAGCTTTCCCAGCGCGTCACCTCGTCGGGGTCGAGCCGCGCCATGTTCTCGATCAGCGAGGCTTCGACGGCGGCGGCATCGTCGCCGTCTTCGAGGATCGCGCAGGGGAACACATAGGGTTCGGGCAACGTCTCGTCCTCACTCGACCGCTCTCCGGCGACGATCTCCCCGGCGTGGAAGCGGCGCGCTCCGGCAAGAATGCCGAACCGACCCTCCGCCCCGGGGCGGATGACGAGCGTCTGGAGGATGCCGCGCTTGCGGATGCTCGGCAGAATGTCGCCGACATCCGGGGCCTTCCGGCCATAGCGCATGTTCGCCTTGTCGACATAAAGCTTGTCGAGCGGGATGAAGTCGAGTTTCATGGCACTGCTCCTTGTGAGCGTCGGCCCCGTCTATCGTGAGAAGTGCGCGGGACCGGTTTTCGGGATTGCGGCGAAAGGCGCGCCGCGCGCCTTTCCCGCTGTCACTCGGGCGGCGGAAACCGGTCGGCCAAGTCGCTGGCGGTATTCCTCGCGCGCCGGATCAGCACTTCCGCTGTGAGGATCGACCCGGCCTTGCGCGCCCATGCCGCCCAGTCGGTGAGGCTCAGGTCCGTCGAAAAGTTCAGGTCGCGCTCGATGCGCAGGCCGAAGGGCAGGCGCAGCGCCTCGATCTCGGCAATCGAGAAATAGCCAAGCTCCGGACAGCCGAAGCCAAGGTCCGCCAGCCCGAACAGCGCGTCGCCGTCCTCGGCCAGCTCGCTCGCCAGCCATGTCGCGGTGGAGAGCGGATGGAACAGCTTGACCAGGGGGCGCTTGTCCATCGCATTGCCGCGGAACTGCTCGCGCAACGCGGCGCGAAGCTCGGGGGTGAACAGGCTCATGCGGCGTCCTCCATCGCGGAGGGCTCGCGACAGGCGAGCAACCAGTCGGCGGCCTTGGTCGCGAGGCTCGCGGCGCGGAAGATCGCGCGATTGTCGGCGCGCAGCACCGCCAGCCACGATCCGAGATAATTGGCATGGCGGACGCTCGGCACGATCCCGAGCGCGGCGCAGAGAAAGGCCGAGGCCAGCTCGGCGACCAGCTCCTCGCGGGCATAGCCGGCGCTGCCGAACGGGTTCGACAGGTCGCGCGCCAGCCGCGAAGGATGGCCGGTCCAATGGCCAAGCTCGTGCTGCGCGGTGCGGTAATAGTCGATCTGGTGCCGGAAGGCCGGCTGCGGCGGCACCCGCACATAGTCGTGGGAGGGCGAGTAATAGGCCTCGGCCCCGCCGATCCGGAAGTCGGCCCCGGTCGCGGTAATCAGCGCCTCGGCGACCGGCACCAGCTCGCGCTCGGGCAGCGGTGCCGCGCCCGCGACCATCCGCTCGGGCAGCCCGTCACATTGCGCCACGTTGAACAATGTGAAGCGCTTGAGAAAATGGATTGCCTTCTCGGGCGGTTCATCCCCGTTCGGCGGGGTGACGCTCCCCCGGAGCGTCCCCTTGTCCGCCTCCTTGGGGATGAACCGGTCGGCATAGACCACCCCGACGCCATGCTCGCCCCTGCGGACGCACCCGCCCGCCTCGAGTGCCTGCTTGAAGGTCAGCCAGCCCTGCGAGGCATAGCCGCGCGCGATGACCTCGCCCCACAGGATCAGGACGTTGATCCCCGAATAGGCGCGGTTCGAGACGGCGTTGCGCGGCAGCCCCGGCGCGGCGACGGCGGCGTCCCAAGGCTGCACCCAAGGGAAGCGCCCGGCCTCAAGCTCCGCGACGATGCGCGCCGTCACCTCGTCATAGAGCGAGGCGCGCGACACGCCCCCGCCAGCCTCTCCCCCGGCACGACGCCCGCGACCCTTGCCCATGACCCAGCCTCCTCGATCCCAAAAACCGCACCCGGCCCCGGAAAGCGGGGTGGGCGGCGAGGAAGCCCTGGAAGGCCCGCGACCAGGGGCGGGGCGCACCCGAAGGGCGGCAACGAAGAGGAGGACCCGGTCCCGCAGGGCCGGGTTGCGCCCCGCCCCAAGCGGGCCTAGAAGGGCGCGCCGACCACACCGCTTGCCAAGGCCGGACCGGCAACGCCGGCGCTACCAGCGCCGACAAACTCCAGCGCCAGCGATCGTCACCCGAAGGGCCGGGACGCAAAAGCGGCCCGGCGGCGCAGCCGTAGAGCGCGGTCGCAGGCACGCGATCCAACAGGCAACGCACCCTTGCCGACACCGCAGGCGGGGCGGCGTGCGCGCGCAGGCATGTGCGCCAGCCGCCGCACCGTCCCCGGTCCAAGGCAAGTGTGCCGCGCGGTCGAACAAGACGCGCGAACCCTGTCGCTGCGCAGCAGCGCAGTGTGCGCCCAACAGACCCGCGCCCTCCAGCGATCGCGCCGCGAGGCGTCCTCAAGAATATTGTTTGAGCTGCGGCCAGAGCTTGTCGAGCGGAGGCTTCACGCTGCGGCACAAGGCGATGACCTTGTCGTTCTCGAAGGACATCGCATAGCGGGACCAGGTCTTGCCCAGGAGCGTCACGCTCTCGCAATAGGGCCGCATGTCCTCCAGGCTCTCCTGGACGGAGAGGACGTTGACCGGTCGCTGCCCGCGCAGGCCCCACAGGAAATACTGGTTGTGGCCGCTGACCACAGGCGGAAGGCCATTGGCATAGAGATCGAGTGCAGCCGCCTCGCCGTAATTGTCGACCTTGATTGCGGTGGCCGCGCGCTCGGGGGCAGGGATCCGGTTCCACGCTGCCTCGACCTGCCCGGCGAAATCGTGCCAGCCCAGCTGGTCGGCCACGACCTGGGGCAGGGTCGTGCCCTCGAAGCTGCGTTCCTGCTGCTGGGGCGCGATGCCGACGCGGTGCATATAGGCCTCGAGCATCGGCGGCGAGAGGATCGGCAGTGCCAGCGGCGCCGCCAGCGCCGAGAAGCCCAATGCCGCCGCCACGCCGATCCCGGCTGTGACCCTGCCCATGGCACCGCGCGCCAGCGGCGCCAGCGCCACCGCGCCGATCACGAACAGCATCGGATAGAGCGGTGCGAGATAATAGTCCTTGCCATGGCCGAGGCGGACGATGACGACGACCACCGCCGCCGCGATCACCAGGAAGCGAAGATCCCTGAGCGGCCTGGCGACGAAGGGCGCGACGAGCCCGGCGATCCACAGCGGCGCAAAAGCCGGGTTCATCACGAAGACCTGGTTGGCGGCGAACGGCAGGAGCGGGATATCGGCATTCTTGCCCTTGGCGGCCGCGCCGAGCTCCAGGAACGGGAAGCCATGGGCATATTGCCACAGGAAGGACGGCAGCGCGATCGCCGCCGCCAGCGCCGCGCCGATCCAGAAGGCCGGGCGCGACAGGATACGGCGCTCGGGCGTCGCGACCAGGCCGATCGTCAGGCCGAGCATCCAGAACAGCATCGAATATTTGATCTCGAGCGCGATCCCCGCCACCAGCCCCGCCAGGACCAAAGCGCGATCGTCCCCGTCGCGGCCCGCCTTGACCAGCAGACAGGCGATGGCGGTCCAGGCCAGCGGATCGAACGCCGAGGTGTTCAGCGTCGCGACCAGCCCCATCAGCATCGGTGCGACCGCGCAGGCGAACCCGGCGAGACCCTGGGCGAGCCTGGCACCGCCGAGCAGACGGACGAAGCGCATCGCCAGCCACACCAGCGCGCCCGCCGCCAGCGCGGTCGGCAGCCGCAATCCAAAGGCACCGAGCCCGAGCTTGTAGAGCGACGCGGCCAGCAGCGGCACCAGGGGCGGCTGATCGACATAGCCGAAGGCCGGATGCTGACCGCAGACGATGAAGTAGAGCTCGTCGCGGAACAGGTCGTAGCGGCCGCCCAGCGCCAGATGGCAGGCGACGACCGCCAGCGCGGCCATGAGCGAAGGCCGGTCAATGCGGCGCGGTCGATCCATCCTTGCCTCCACCCTGCATCCCCGCCTTCGATCCCGACGATCCGTGTTGCATATGCAATACACGTGTCAATGGTGTCGTTCCCAAGGAGCAATCACCCGGTACGGGAGCCAAGCTGTCGATCGTGCCCGCCGAACCATACAGGCTTCACCGGGCCGCTAGCCGCGCTATCAGGCTGCATGGCAAAATATGATCCCCTGCGAGACCATCTCGAAGCCAATGGCAGCCCGCTGATCAACCTCTCGTTCGCCACCATCGCGCACATGGTCGACGGACTGCCGCAATCGGCATCCGACTATCGGGCCTGGTGGTCCAACGAACGGGCCAGCACGCGTCATGTCCAGGCACGGGCCTGGACCGAAGCGGGCTATGCCGCCGAGCCCGATCTGGCGAACCAGATGGTGCAGTTCCGCAAAGGATAGCCGGGACCCGTTACAGTTATCGACGAGAGAGAATTTCTTGTTAGAAAACGGAAATGGGTGGAGGGGCATGTACGCTGATCATGTCATATCATGATCGAGTGCTGTGTGCCGCTTTTTCAAGAAGCCGCCGGAGGCCTTCATCGGGAAGCGGAGCAGGGCCAAAGCGAAATGAGCGCGCGCGAGTACGCACCGGACGACGAAGCGCTGCGCGCCGAGCTCGGTCCTCGCGCCGGGCTGACGCACATCGCGGCGCAGGCACCGTTGCTCCCGCTGACCGAGTTTGATCCGCGTCATTTCGAGATCCTCTGCTACTATCTTCTGTGCGAGGAAGCCGGCGGCGAAAGCTTCTTCGACAGCGTGACATTACTGAACGGCGGGGCGGACAAGGCCCGTGATATCCTGCTGCGGCGGGGCGCGGTGACCGGCATCGTGCAATGCAAGCGGTACGCCAAGCGCATTGGGCCGAGCGCCATCGCCACTGAAATCCTGCGATTCGCGCTGTACGCGGTACGTGATCCCAGCCTGTTGCCCCAGGCGGCCACCCAATATCAGTTCTGGACCGCCTCCGGGCTGACCGATGAGGCCCGGCAACTCATCGAAGCGGACGATAGCGGGGCGAGGCTTCGTGCGCTCCTCCCCGATCTGTTCACCGACGCCCGTGGCAAACACGTCACGCTTCGCGCACTGGCCGACGAAGCGGCGAACCGTGCCGAGGAGCTCGAGGCGCTCGAGATCGCGGCACGCCTCCGTCTCGGGCATGTCGGCCCCGAGGCGATCGCGCGCAAGTTACATCGACATCCGGGAATAAGACGCCAGTTCTTCCGTTCTCCCGAAGATGGTCCGCTACTCGCCTCGAACGCCGAAATCGATCATCTGGTGGATCGCCTGCGCGAAACCGAACTCGCGCGGATGCGCGCGGACCGGCGTCTCGATGCGCAGGCCTATGTCGCGCGGACCGGGCTCGAGGCGGCATTCACCGAATATCTCGAAGCACCGACTCGACTGTTCAGCGCGGTTGGCGGATCAGGCCAGGGCAAGACCAGCTGGATCGCCCAGCTATTGAAAACGACGCCAGGCGGGCGGGCCATGCTGATGATCCCAGCCGAGAGAATCGCGCCAGGCGATCGCAACCCCGTCGATACCATGGTGCGCCTACTCACGGCCCAGCGACTGGAGGGAATAGCGCCAGAGCGTTTCGATCAAGCGCTCTGGTCCTGGCTCGACGCGGATAACCGTCTGCTGGCGGTGGATGGACTCGACCGGGTGATATCGGATGTACGCGAGACGCTGCCAGGCTGGCTCGAGGCCGCGCTCGATCTCACCCAGGACGCCTCGGTTCGACTTGTCCTGACGGCGCGGCGCGAGGCCTGGACGCACCTCACCTCGCGAGTGTCACGTCTGAAGAGCCTGGCATTTTCCGGGGAAAGCGGAAGCGGTTTCGCGAGCTTCGAGCTGACGGCGCTCGAGCACGAGGAAGCGGAACAGGTCTACGCGGCTTATGGCGTCGCGCCTGACCAACATCGCGGCGCCCGGCTGCATTCGGCGGCACTGATCGCCCTGTTCGCGAGGATGCACGCGCCTGGTGGCGAGATCGTGACCCGGTACGAGATTCTGGCGCGTGAATATCAAAATCTCCTGACCGAAATCAAAGCGGCCGGGATCGGGGGCGTCTCGGCGGTTCAGACTCTGGATTGGCTGGGTGACCAGCTGTTCGCCGTGGCGGATGGCTGGGTCACCTCGGTTCCACCGGCGCATATGGTCGCCGTCCTCGACGTGCTTGTCGACCGGGATCGCCTTATCCAGCGCGAGAGCCGGCTTCGGGTCGACGCCGATGATATCGCCGAATTCCTGCTCGCGCGACGCCTGGATATCGATGCCGCCATCGAGGCGCTCGACGTGGGTCGCGACGATCCGCTGTTCATCGGGGCGGTTTCGCTCCTCATCGCGCGCCAGGAGGCGGAAGGCGGCGCGGATGCCGCGCTTGAGAAACTTCTCAGCGACGCTCAGCCAGGCCTATCGGCGCGGCTTGATGCCACCGCGCGCGCGCTGCTTGAACTGCGCGACCCCGCGGCGGTGTTGAATCGAATCACCCAGGCGATTGGCCTGTGGCAAGACAAGAACTTCATGCTGATCGCCAGCAATCTAGGTGAGATGCTGATCGAGATCGCTTTGCCTGGCCGCGCGCGCTTCGACCTGATCCGGCCGCTGCTAGACGGTGAGGAGGCCGATGACTGGCGGAGCAAATATTGGCGAGGCAATCAGGTCGGCCGATGGGTCTCGCGCTGCGCGATGGCCGCCGAACGGGCGGTACGCGAGGATCCTATCGGCTTGCTCGGGCCGATCCTTGCCCTCGCCGGCGAGAAAGATGCCCTGCACGAGGCGGTCGGTGAGTTCCTGCTATTCCGGGCGGCTCAGGTCGCACCCGAAGCGGCCCTTCGCGAAAGCTGGGCACAGCACTCGCAGGCGCCTGGCGCCATGCTAGTAGCGATCGCCGCCGCACCGCTGGCGGCGGCGACATTCCTGCCGCGAATCGAGCTCACCACCCCGCATGTCGAGGCCTTCGTGGTCGAGCGCCTGTGGGAGATCGCCGCGAAAGATGAGAACGTGACGGATCCCGCGGCGCTTACCGTAGCCCTGGGCGGGGCGGCGAGCGCTTTGCTCGATCAAATCAGCGCACCGCCACTACGCGCGACATTGCGCGTGATTCAGCTTCGTGCCGGCAAGAACGGAGACGCGATCGAGGAGCTCCAGCGGCTATGGTCCGCAGTACCGGAGACAGTCTTCTGGGAAGCCGTCGCGGCGCTCGGCGAGCATGGCCTCCCCCGTATCCGGGACCTGCTCATGGAAGAGCCGGCCACACCGAGACGCAAATGGCTGCTTTCGATCATGCCCGGTCACATCTTCGATACAATAGAACCAGCGCCGGTGCTTGAGACGCTACGGACATTGATCACGCGCGCGCCCGATCACGCATCGGTCGCGGCGGACGTTCTGGAGATCATGCTCTATCGGTTCAGCCCCGCGGATCTTCCCTCGCTCGAGGATCTGGCGCTGGAGGTCGCCCGGAGCCCGATCGATCAGGCGCGATCGAAGCTACTCTATTACGCCGGCTCGCCAAATCATGGTGAGGACGATCCAGAAGAGGAAGAAGTCGCGCGCCGCGAGCGCCTCCTCGACGTGCTGGTGGCGCATGAGACCGGCGGCACGCTCGACCAGTTGGTGTGGAAGATCATCGAGTCAGCGAGCGAGCGTCCGGACCCGCTGGCGAGGCTGGTCGATCTTGTCGCCCGCCTCGGCGAAACAGCGCCCCTCGCCTCGGTCGACAGTTACGCGTTCCTGCCAGGCGGTGAAACCCTACGTGAGGCGCTCAGGAGCCATCTGGGCCTGCCGAAGGACCAAGGACGCCGACGACGCCCTCTGTAAACGCGGCTCCCAACCATCATCAATTTCCGAGCAGCGCCCGCCAACCGCCGGCGGCCATCGCTCGCGCCTCCGCCGCTCGTCGGCGGACTCGCGACATCAGGAAATCGGACCGCCCTTTCCACTCCGCACGGACCCGCTCCTCGCCATAAAGGGCGACGGCCATCTCCCGGTACGATGCGCCTGCCGCGATCGCATCCCCGACCCGAAGTGTCTCCAAACGCCGCGGCAGGCCTGGCTCCGTCGGATAGAGCAGCCGCGCGAAGCGACCGGTGCGCCATAAGCCCAGCATGCGCCGCAAGGTCAGCACCGGTGCATCGACGCGGGTCAGCCCGGAAAGGAGATAGTCGAGCCGCGCCGGACCTTCCTCGATCAGTGTCCCTTCGACCACGTCAATGCGGATGCGGTGCCAGCCATCCGACAGTGCGACATGCTCGCGGCCGCCGCCGCGCACGATTGTCGCCCAGCGCATCAACCGGGCCAAGTCGATCGCCTCGGGATCCGAACCATCGGCCGGCACGGCGCGAACCTGAAGCACGAAGGGATCGAGGTCCGCATGCCACAACAGGCGCGCCTCAGGCGCCGGCCGGCCGGCATCCTCAGCGAAAGCAAAGCCCGAAAGCCCGGGCGTCCGCCTCCGTCTCGAGATGCGGCGCCGTCCCGGCGCCGACGCGCCGCAACCGCGCGCTGATCGCCGCATAAGCGGGATCGCGGCGCAGCCATTCCCAGGCGAGGCCCGCGCGATCGATCCCGGCCAGCGCGCGGTAGGGCGCGCTGTCCCGCCAGTCGGGACGGCCGTCAGGCCGCCCCATCACCGGCGCGCCGGGTCAATGCGCAGGTGGGGGGAGGGCCTAAGCGCGATAGCTGGCACGTAAATTTGCGCCGCCGACCACAACCGACTAAACCCGCCAACCTATCGATCCGACCGCGGCGCCGACGGGAAAGCGACGCACGCGGCCATGGCATGGCTGGAACGAGGACGCCGCGGCCTGGGGTGCGTCCCGCATCGGCATGGCATGGGACATGGTACTCGCGACAGCGCAACAATTCGCCTATGCGGTCGAGGCCGCGGGGAGCATCCGAGAGCTCGGCGACCTCCTCGACGCGATCGGCCGAGAGATGGGCTTTCGATATTTCGCGCTGACGCATCATGTCGATATCGCCTGCGCGCCACAGCCCGCGATCCGTATCCACAATTATCCCGGCGAATGGGAAGCGTTCTTCGATGCGGAAGGGCTGGGCCGCTCCGACCCGGTGCACCGGGCCTGCCACATGACGAGCCTGGGCTTTGCCTGGACGGCGCTGCCCAGGCTCGTCATGCTGACGCGGCGCGACGACGAGATCCTCGCGCACTCCAGGCGCGTCGGGCTCGCGGACGGCTTCACCGTGCCGGCGCATATCCCGGGCGAGTTGGCGGGATCCTGCTCCTTCGCGACCGCCCGAGGACAACCGCTCCGGATGGAGTGGCTGCCGCTGGCGCAGTTCATCGGCACCGCGGCGTTCGAGGGCGCGCGCCGACTGTCGGGCATCCGCGGCGCCGAGCAGGATCGCCCCCGACTCAGCGACCGCCAGCGCGACTGCATCTACTGGGCGGCACGCGGCAAGTCCGATTGGGAGATCTCGCAGATCCTCGGCATCGGGCATGATACGGCGATCCAGTACATGAAGGAGGCCCGGGGCCGGTACGGGGTCGGAAACCGGACCCAGCTCGCGATCCACGCGCTCTATGACGGAGCGCTCACCTTCACCGATGCGCTCGGGCGTTGAAACTCCCCATTTCTGGGGAATAGCCAGCACCCGCCGCCGGGCAGACGATCGGGGCTCCACAGCCAGGGGAGCCGATCATGTTGTTCACACAGGGCGATGCCGGCGCCGCGAGCGACGCAGCGATGCGCGCGATGTTTGAGGCGAGGAAGCGCGTCTTCGTCGACTTGCTGGGCTGGGACCTGCCGGTGCTGGCAGGCCGATACGAGATCGACCAGTTCGACGACCGGCATGCCCACTACCTGATCCTCGCCGACGCCGATCAGAGCCATCTCGCCTCGGCGCGCCTGCTGCCCTCGATCCGGCCGCACATCCTCGATACGCTGTTCCCCGAGCTGTGCGACGAGGCGCCGCCGAGCGGCCCCGACACCTGGGAGATCACGCGCTTCTGCCTCGACCGCAGCCTCAGGGCAGCCGAACGCCGCCTTTGGCGCGACGCGTTGGTCCAAGGCCTCGCGCACTACGCGCTCGAGCACCACATCACCACCTATATCGGCGTCGCCGAGCAGGCCTGGCTCCAGCAGATCCTCGCGTTCGGCTGGCACGCCGAGCCGCTGGGTCCGCCCAGGCGGATCGGCACGACGATGCTCGGCGCGCTCAAGATAGACATCACCCCGGCCACGCCGGCGCTGCTCGCCGCCAACGGCATCCACCCGGCGACTTCCATCGTCCAGGCGGAGGCGGCGTGATGGCGACACAGCTTCGAGATCCCGTGCCAGACGCGCCGGCCATGTTCGACGCGACGCAGCAGCTGCTCGACCAGGGCTATCTCCTCCTGCGCGGCGCGCTGCCAACCACCACGATCGCCAGCCTCGACGCCGATCTCGCCGACGCGTTCGAACAGACGCCATTCTGCCAGGGCGGCTTCTACGGCGAGCGCACCAAGCGCTTCGGCCGGCTGCTCGCCCGCAGCACCCATAGCGCCGAGCTGGTCATGCACCCCGAGATCCTCGACATCACCACCCAGATCCTCAGCCCGTGGTGCGACTGCCTCCAGCTCAACCTGACCCAAGCGATCGCGCTCTATCCCGGCGCGCTGCCACAGCTGCCGCACCGTGACCAGGACATGTGGCGCGGTCCAACCGGCACTATCGAATATCTCGTCAACGTGATGTGGCCGTTCACACCCTATCACGAGGAAAACGGTGCGACGCTGGTCTGGCCGAGCAGCCATGGTGCCCATGCCCTCGAGCCAAACCCCGACACCGACCCGGTCGCCATCGACCTCGACCCCGGCGACGCTCTCCTCTTCCTAGGCTCGACGCTGCACGGCGCCGGAGGCAATCGGACCGACACCGTCCGCCGTGGCGCGATCGTCAGCTACTGCCTGGGCTGGCTCAAGCCCTATGAGAATCAGTGGCTCGCCTATCCGCCGGACGTCGCCCGCCACTTCCGGCCCGAGCTCGCGGCGCTGGTCGGCTACCGCCAGCACCGTCCCAATCTCGGCAATTATGAGGGGCGGTGCCCGTCGATCCTCCTCCGGGATCGTCACGGCCAGCCGATCGGCGCGATCGATGCGCTCCGACCCGACCAGCAGGTGCTGATCGAAGCGCATGTGGCCGGACAGCGCGGCTAGCGCGATGAGTCCCGGCGCCACATTCGAGCGGGTCTATAAGGAGCTGAAGCGCATGCTGGCCGCAGGCGAATTGCCGCCAGGCGCGCCGATCGAACCCGCGCTGATCGGCCAGCGGATCGCCTCCAGCATCACGCCCATCCGCGACGCGCTGCACCGGCTCACGGGCGAGGGGCTGGTGGAAGCACCGAACCATAACGGATTTCGCGCACGGTCCCTTAACGAGAAGGCATTGCGCGATCTCTATGGTTGGAATTGGCAAGTGCTGGAGCTGTCCACGCGGCATTTGAGCACAGCTATCCCGATCATTGTCGAGGATGCGACCGGCGAGGACGTCGCGACGGCCTCGGCGAAGCTCTTCGAGAAGCTGGCCCATGGGACCCAGAATAACGAACATCCGCGAGCCGTCCGCGCCTTGAATGGCCGCCTCGCGCCGTTTCGTCGATTGGAAGCGGTCGTGCTTCAGGGTCTCGATGAGGAATATCAATCGCTTGTCAGCGCTATTCTAGCAGGGAACGGGCCAGACCTCCGCCGTCTGCTCGCTTCCTATCACCGCCGTAGGCTGGGCGTGGTACCCGCTCTCCTGGCGGCAGCTTCACCGTAACCCCTGATGCGACCGCGCCCGGCCAAGCATTCCGTGGTCTCGAGCGCGGTCGACTCCGCGATCCACCCTTTTGAGCCGCATCGTGGCACCATCACCGGCGATGGCGGTCGATTACATGGGGCGACAAAGCCGCCCATTGTCAGTCATACCCATGCTCGGCTCGATGCCAGGCGAGCGCTTTCGTGCTCGGGCTGTCGCCAGCCGCGACCGGAGATCTGATCGATGTCGCGGAAAGGCCAGCATACTCGGTGTTGATGAGCTTCTCGGACGTGAGGATACCGCCATCGGCCGCGACCGAGATGAGACCTAGATCGAACAGGGTATGGATGTCGGCGCGCAGGAGAAGGCCATTCTGTGTGACGTTGGTGTCCTCTCCGAGGAATGGGCGAATATGCGCGGCTTCAAGCAACGCCTCGATGCCGCAGCCGGTCACCGCGCACTTACCGCCATAGGCCGCCAACAGGTCGCGCCGAAAGCGCGGCTGTCCTTGCCGACGCGTGACCGCGCGCAGGATCTTCTCGCGCCCATCCTTGAGGTTGTTGGGGTCGAACTCCTTATCCGGCACCTCCAGGCTAGCCTGGCCGGTCCAACGCTGGAGCGTGAAGTTAGTCGGCTTGCCGCCGGCGTGCGCGACATAGCGAAACCGCCCCTCATAGCGGAAGCCGGCCTCGGGATATTGGCGTTTGCTCTCGCGATAAAAAACGATCAGCTCGTCGCCATTCACTTCGTGATCAATGATCATGCGATCGGTGCGGCCCTGAATCTGGCCTTGCCACTGGAGAATGTCTCCCTCCAGCCGGTCCTTATATTGCGTCCGATCCTTGGTTTTGTCCCTGGTGACGAACAGCCAGATCGAATTCGTGTCCTTCAGGCGGAACACCCCGTTATCGAAATTGGCATCCACAATGCCGAAGCGCTCACGCATCGGGAGCCGCGCGTAGACGTCTCCCTCAACGAACGCGGGCGACATCCAGCGCGAGACCTGGAAGCCGAGCGCGTTCATGCGCGCGATGACCGGAGCTCCGCCGGTGAAATCGTCCGAATGAAGCGCGTTGGCGCGGCCGTGCTGAAACCCATAAGCGGCGGCGGCCAGGGGCTTGCTGTCATATCCCACCCCGTCCTCGACGACGAAATGGTCCCTGGACCGATCGAAGCCCGCCTCCGGGACGCTGTATTCCGCGATGAACGCATCGCGACCGAGTTCGCGGAAGCGCGCCATCGCCAAACGGACCGCGCCTGGATCCGTCAGATCGGCCAGCTCTCCTCCAGTCGCCATTCGTCCCCCTTATTCGCTCCCAGCATCCACGACAGTCCATGAATGTCCAGGGCTGTCGCCGGTCGCGAGGATCCGGAGGGCACCGCTGGCGACGCGCGGCCAAAAATAGTTGTGGGAAAGCCAGTCCGTCGCCGCCGCTGGTATTGATTGTCGTTCGCAGTCTGTTCTTTCTGTTGCAACGCGCCGAATCGCGCTGTAAAACGATTCAATCCGCGGCATTCCGCGGTAATGGAGATCGAGCGATGGGACGTGACGGAGTGAACGCGAAGCGCGTGACGACGACACTGACCTTGCAACGCAAGTCGCAACTGGAACGGCTCGCCGAGCGCGAGGGCGTGAAGGAGGCGTGGCTGGTTCGGCGCGCCGTTGAGAAATACCTGGACGAGATCGGAGCTGGGTCGGTGCTTGGGACGAAGGGCGGCGAAGATGCGCGCGGCTGAACTGTTCGCCGGTTGCGGCGGGATGGCGCTGGGCATGGCGCGCGCGGGCTTCGATCACGCGCTCATGGCCGAATATGATCGCGACGCGGTCGGCACCGTGCACCATAATCGCGACCGGGGTCTTGAGCACATCGCCCATTGGCCGATGGAGCTCACCGATGTTCGCGATATCGACTGGGCGGCGCATCGCGGCCAGATCGAGGTCATCTCCGGGGGGCCGCCCTGTCAGCCCTTCGGGATCGGCGGCAAAAAGGCCGGGCATGAGGATCGGCGCGACATGTGGCCCGAGGCGATTCGCGCGATCCGCGAGACCGGGCCGAAGGGTTTCCTATTCGAGAATGTTCGCAATCTCGCGGGGCCCCGCTTCGCGCCCTATCTCGATTGGATCAAGCAGCACCTGCGCCATCCCCAGGATGAGCGGCGCGACGGCGAAGGATTCCATGAGCATCGCGAGCGCCTGCGCGCCTCGAGCAAGCCGCCCAAATATGAGGTGATCGCGCAAGTCGTGAACGCGGCGGACTATGGCGCGCCGCAGATCCGTTTCCGCGTGTTGATCTTCGGCCTCGCGACATCGCTTGGCGTCGCGCCCTCGCTGATGACGCCTACCCATTCGCGCGATCGCCTGCTTTGGGATCAGTTCGTGACCGGCGATTATTGGCGCCGTCACGGCATCGCGCCGCGCGCGCCGGTGTTGGAGCGCGACCGCGCGCGTGTGGCCTGGCTGCGCGCGAGCGAGCGGGAACCCGAGGGCCTGCCCTGGGTGACAGTGCGGGACACACTCGCCGATCTCGGCGGAC
Source organism: Sphingomonas sp. QA11 (assembly GCF_028473665.1). GTDB lineage: Bacteria > Pseudomonadota > Alphaproteobacteria > Sphingomonadales > Sphingomonadaceae > Sphingomonas > Sphingomonas phytovorans. The sequence continues at coordinate 4,424,366 of NZ_CP098774.1, forward strand.
CGACGGGCCGCGACAATCATGTCTTCCAGCCCGGCGCCCGGATCTACAAGGGCCATACCGGCAGTCCGCTTGACCTGCCGGCCAAGGCTCTCAAGGCCGGCGATCACGGCGTGCCGGGCGGCGAGAACATGATGGTCCTCGACGACGGATCGGTGCGCTACTTCACGCTTCGCGAAGCCGCGCGCCTCGTCGGACTTCCCGATGACTTCGCCTTCCCGCGTTCCTGGTCCGAGAGCATGCGCCAATTGGGCAACGCCGTGCCCGCTCAACTGAGCGAGGCGGCCGCGCGCTGGCTTGACGAGATGATTAGAAGCGGTGATGTCGATCCGGTAGGCCAGGCCGTCGCGTGACGAGCGACCTGGCTCGACAGGATCGGGCGAGGCGTGGCGAAGAAGTCGGAAGATTCCCTAGCGTTCGAAAGCCTTTCGCGCACGCTCGCCGAGGTTGTCGCTCTGGTCGACGCTGGGGTTTCGCCGCCGGTCTCCAGGCGCATTCGCAAGGGACTGGCCGAACACGCGGAAGCGATCGAGCGGGCGCGCGCCGCCACCGATCCGATCCGCATGCCGCTCACCAGCTTCGACCCCTCTGACCCCAAGACCATCGGCCGCGTGGTCGCGCTCGCGTTGCTGGCCCAAGCCCGCGTGCCACTGCGATCGATCGAACCCGCTTATGGTTCGGGCGTCTACGCGATCTATTATGAAGGGGATCATCCCCTCTATCGTCGGATCTCGGGTACCGAGACACCCATCTATGTCGGCAAGGCCGACCCTTCCGACAGCGACGCGAGCACGCCGCGCGAGCAGGGTCCCCGGCTGACGGGCCGCTTGATCGAGCATGCTGGCACCATCGCGACCGCCGAAGGCTACACGGAGCTTCCCGAGGGAACGCACCGCATCCGCCTGGCGGACTTCACCTGTCGCCGACTGGTCTGCGCGACCAACGCCCAGCTGGTGGCGGAGAAGCATCTCATCGGCATGTTCTGGCCGCTCTGGAACTCCGAGACCAAGGCGTGCTGGGGCATGAGCAAGCACGGGGACGCGGCCAAGACGCGCGCCAACAAGCGCTCGCCCTGGGACGTGGTCCATCCGGGCCGGGCCTGGGCGCTCGATCCGGTGCTCGAGGACTCCTTGTCGCTCGACCAGATCCGCGCGCGCGTCGAAGAGAATTTGGACGACGCGCCGCCGCGCACCGACCATGCCTCACTGCTCGAGGAAGTGCTCGCCGCCTTCCGCCAGGAGCATCCTGATCTCTCCACCCCGCTCGTTCCGCCGCTCGGCGATATCCCGGGTCCTGGCGATGACGAAGCGGGTGGCCAGGACGACTGAACCGGTCGATCCCGCCCGAAGCGCGCAGATGGCGAAGGTGCGCGGGCGGGACACCAAACCCGAGATGCGCGTGCGGCGGGCCTTGCACGCCGCCGGAGTTCGGTACCGGCTACACGCCAAGGATCTGCCCGGACGCCCGGATATCGTTCTCCCCTCACGAAGGGTCGCGATCTTCGTGCATGGCTGTTTCTGGCACCGTCACCCCGATCCGAACTGCAAGCTGGCGCGGCTCCCCAAGTCGCGGCTCGACTTCTGGGTACCGAAGCTCGAAGCCAACCGAGCGCGCGATCAGCTGAAGGAGGCGGCCCTTCTCGACGCGGGTTGGACCGTGCAAACAATCTGGGAATGCGAGCTCGATCGCGACGGGCTCGAACGCTTCACGCGGGAAATCGCGGAAACGCCGAGGGTAGGAAGATACCGCGCGCGACGGCGGTGACCGGGCGAGGCTGTTCCTCGCCCGGCCACGACTTCAACCGGCCCGAACCAGATTGGAGATCGCCACGAACGGACGGCGCGCGAGTTCGAAACTGTCGATCCAGCGACCGCCCGGCCCAAAGCGCGCCACGGCCTCGTCGATGAGCGGCGGCACATCGGGCCCTTCGATCCGCCACATCGGGTGGTGCACCTGAACCACCAGCGGCTGGGCGGGGCCATGGACCCTGAGCGCCGGCACCGGTCCATCCGACACCACTTCCATATCGCCGCTGCGCGCGACCCGACCGAGCGCCTCCAGCGCGCCCGCTCGCCAATCACGCAATTCCGGCGCGGAGAAATCTCCATCGCCTCCCAGCCGGTGCGAGGGATCGAGCATCGCGCGGGCATAGGACAAGCCCAACCGCCAATCCAACAGGCCATGATAGGCGCGATTACCGTAGCGCTGCAGGCATTCGTAACAGGCCTGGTCACATCGCGCCCGGTGCCCGTCGCGCATGAAATCCGCCAGCGGCCAAGCGGCCTCCTCCCGCACCATCGACGCGAGCAACTCGATCGCCCAGGGCGCATCGGCGGGAAGGGATAGCTGCCGCGATAAGCCCGACCCGTTCACCAAAGTGTCCGCGATCTGAATGATAGGCCACTCCCGACCGCCGGCATGCGCGACGCGCGGCGGCAATATCTCGAATTCACTCGGATCGACGTCGAGCTCAAGCGCGGCGCGGTCGATGAGTAGGAAGGCCATGGTGAAGGCCGATGCCCGGATCGAGGTCACCGTGTTCGGGCCAGCGACCGAGGCGATGTTCAGCTCCGGCCGCATCGCCACCGGGGAAAGGAACAAGCTATCGGTCACTTTGCGCGACGCGAGCCAGGTTCGCCCGGAGCGACCGGTATTGATCCACGACCCGCGCAAGGCGGCGGCGGTGTCATCGAGAATGGATTGGTTCTGCATCTCGAAGCGCGGGTTGTCCGGGCCCGGGCGCCAGAAGCGCTGCGTGCCTTCGTTCAAATCGAAGCCGCCATCGAAGAGCTCGGTTCCTGTCGCGCCGGGATTGAGACGGATGATGTTCGCCGACCGCTCAAGCGCGAGCGCGAGGTTCTCATCAGATACCGGCACCGTCGCCACTGGCGTCGCCTCGGCGCAAACCACGCGCGCGCGGACCACACGTAGATCATCCTCGCCGATCTTCACGGGGGTGAAGTCAGTGCGAAAGGCCGCTGGGGTGATGCAATGACGGAAGCTGTCGGCGACGATCGCGTTTCCGCAAGCGGCGCATTCCGTCGCCTCGGCGGTCTCGCGCCGCGTCCAGCCGCCGCACGCGGTGCACGCGCCAATCCACCAATCCTCGGAGACAGCCTCTCGCGTGTCCTGCCGCGGAAGCACCCAACGCCTGCCCCACTGCTGGGGATCGGGCAGCGTCGAGGTAATTCCCACCGCGCGATGGAGCCGCTTGTCTCGGACCAAGGTCGAGCCCGGAGCGAACTCGTAAATGGCTAGGTCCGCGTCGCGGTCAGTTGAATCCCAACACCAATCGCCTCCACCTTCATGTTCGAGACCAAGATAGAGCGGTCGGGCTCGGGTTGGCATGCCGTACATGGGCAATAGGCCACCCTCCGCGAGGGAATGCGCGACGCCAATGCCATAGCGCGTTTCATGGTCGATCACGGTCGCGATCGCGTCCATCAGGACATCGACATCGAGCGCGTTTCGCACCTGTTCGAGCAGTGCTTCGGTCTGTCCAACCATCACCACGGCGATCGCTGCGTCCCGAGCATCGGTGGTCGCGCTCAGCGCTTCACGCAGCGCTGTCGGCCATCGCGATCCCTCGGCCTTATAGAGGTCAACAACGATGAACTCGCCGTGGATGTCCGGCGGCGTCAAATCATAGCCTGGATACCGAGCACCATGTTCGATCCTGAGCCGCCGGAAGGCCGCCTGGAGCCAAGCCTTTCGAATGATCCGAAGCGGAATGTCCTCGTACCCCGTCGCGAGGAAGGGGGGTGGCGGAGCGTCTCCGGTGATGCGTCCCGGATGTCGGAAATAGTGGAGATCGTGGCTACGACTACGGCACACGGTGAGCGCTAAGGAGAAGGCCTGGCCACGCCGGCCCGCGCGACCGACGCGCTGCTGATAGTTGAAGCGCTGCGGCGGCATGTTGGCCTGATACACGGCCTGGAGAGGCCCGATATCGATGCCGACCTCCATCGTCGTGGTGACGCTCAGCAAGTCGATCTCCTTGGCCAGGCGTGGGAGCTCGCCTGTCGGGTCGGCCCCATCCTCGACCAGGATACCCCTGAAACGACGTAGACGTTCGGCGCCGTCGCGTGTCTGCCCGGTCAGCTCCTCGCTGCGCAGCCGGAAGGGGTCGGTGGAATTGTCTCCCGCGCGCGCGATCCGGTGCGCGAGGAAATTGTGCCGCCACAGCGTCGCGACCTTGCCGGTCGGCGCTTCATCCAAAGGCGTGAAGCAACGGGTACAACGCCGCTGTCCACGATGGAGATGGACGCGGTCACAGGACCGGCAGCGCCAGAAGTCATCGTCCGCCCTGGTTAGACGAACCCCAAGCGCGAATAGGTTGATCAGTCCGCCGGTGTGACCGCGCGCGACGAGGGCCGACAGCGCCGCCTCGAGCACGGAATTCGGATCATTCGGATCGACCGCCTTGGCGAAACGGGCGACACGGTTGGTGTCGCGGACATCGCCGGGGTCGTTCCAGAGTGGCACCTCGCTCGGGTCGACCCAATGCGAGGCGGGAACGCGGTACGCGTCCGCGAACACGCGCAGCCATGCGTCGAGCCGATCGCGCTCAGCCGTTCGCTCGCCTTCGGGGAAGAGCGTCGGATAACCCAAGCCAGCTTCCTCGAAGGAGAAATAGGTCTTGTTGAAGAGCGTGTCATAGATCGCCGCTTCTTGGCCCTTCACGATCTCCTCACGCGCGTCGACCACAGCCTCGCGCGCCCGCGGGTCGGTTGGAGGCTGCCAGAGCATCGTGTCGCCATTCTTCCGGAACAGCGTCCACCAATGGTCATCGTCGGTGACGGTCGCCTCGCTGGGATGAATCCCAAGGCGTGCCATCGCGGCGATGAGCGGCGCGGCGGGTAGAGGAACATCGGTTTGGGTGCCGCGATAGCTCGGGTCGTCCGGATCCTGGCCGATAGAGCGAAGCGTCGCGACCGCCTCGCCTTGCCCGCCAGCGCGCGCGATCTCGCGCTCCAATCGGTCAGCCTCACCCCACTCGCGATTGGCGATCGCCTGCTCCAGCGCGGCGCGCAACGCCTCGAGCGCGTCGGCGCGATAGGCTTGATCCACTCTCTCGCGCAGCAAGCGAACGGTCATATCGCGAATGAGCGCGCGATGGTGGTTCGCCTCGAGATCGATCGCCGATCGAGCCGCGTCCTGCCGGCTATCCGAGAAGACGATGGCCTTGGGTGAATCCAAACCACTCGCGTGCAGCAGTTCGAACAATTCGGTCGCGAGCAACTGGGAGGTCTTTGCGAAACCAGTCCGGAAATTGCGGATCGGGCTGGACCGCCCCTTGTTGCGGAACAGATAGGATGTCCCGCAACAAGGACAGGCCGCCGGCGCGGCCGACCCCCTGTCACCCGGACCCCGACCGCGCGCGTCCTTCGCCGAATCGGTCTCCGAGCGGCGGAAGAGCAGGCCCGGCAAATCGGTTTCGCGCGGCGTGCCCACGCCCGGCGCCAGGACCCGCGCGCCAAAGGGATCCAAGCGCGCGGCGACCCAGGTCGGGACGCTGCCATCCCGCTGCCCGCTAACCTCAGGTTGAACGGCTTGCCCCTGGGTCGTCGGCCAGAAGATCGCGTATTCGCGATAGGCGAGATCCTCGAACTCGGTCCCCGCCGACGAGTACGGGAGAGCCTCCAGATTCTGGCTGCTCGGCAGAAGCTCGATCGGCGCCCCGGAATTGTCGGTCGAGCGCATACCGCCGAGCATGAGCTCGCCGCATGCCTCGCAGTAGAGCACCTCGATCATGCGTTTGGCCGGAGTGTCGGCCGCGTCCTCGCGCGGCGCGAGCCCGGTTCCGCGCTCGATCGAGAGCGCTTCATAGACCGGCGCCCCCTCGGCGTCCTGATCCATGGCCGCGAACAAGCCCTCGAGCGCGCGGAAGAAGATATGCGCTCGGAAAGAGGGGGTGGTTTGGGCGACCCGGGGACCATCGCGATCGTAAAGGCGCAAGGCGTCGCCAAGCCCTCGCGCGAGCAACATTCCGCGCACCGCGACTGGGTTGGGTGTTCCGAACAGCGCTATGCCGAGCTCCGTGATCGAGCGCGCGCGGGGGCCGTCGGCGTCGGTGGCGGCGGCGACCAATCGGCCAGCGGCCGCCTCGGCGAGCGCGCGAACGCGGTCAACCTCGGTAGCGGCATTTTCTCCCGCGAGCGCCGCTAACGCGTCGGTGATCGCCGCGTCGATTCGAGCCAAGGGCGGCGGTTCAAGCACGGCGCCGCCCTCTTCTCCGGCAGCCGCGGTCACCAGCGCCTCGAAAGGTTGAGGATCGAGAGGAGCCGCCGGGCTCGCCGGAATCACGGGATCGCCTCGGACCACGCAACCGCGCCAGAAATCCTGATTCTGGGCACCGGGCGATCCATCTTCGGCGAAAGTGCCTAGTTCACCGAAGAAATCCCAAAGATAGGCGAGCGACGCGGTCGCCGCCGCATCGTCGCCCTCGACGGGAAGCGAGGCGCTCGAGGCGAGAATACGGAGCTTGTGCCGCAGCTCCGGGCGATCCAGCCCGAGACGATTGATCAACATGCGAATCAGGCCCGCCACCTCACCGCCCGACGAGCCGCGTACGAGGTGAAGCTCGTCTATGACCAAGTGGAAATAGGCGTCGGGATCGGAAGCGAGCCAGTCGCGCGTCTGGTCGAAGATCGGCTCCTCGACCTCGCGGGCCAGCATCGCGTTCAACATCGAGGAGTTGGTCACGAGGATGTCGGGCGGCGTCGCCTGCATATCCCAGCGCGTGTTGAGTTCCGCGCCATCCACCGACGGGAACAGGAACCGCGTCTCCTCGACCATGTCCAGATCGCGGTCCCGCGCTAGCTGTTCATCGTAGCGCGTCGCCATCTCCTCGCTATCCCCAAGGCCCCGCAGATACCCCCGCGTCTTCTCGACGGCGCGTTCACGTTTGTCCCGGGTCGCCTTGTCCTGACGAACAGGATGGGTCTCGAACCCCGTGGGCGGCGTGGCACTGTTATAGCGGCCGAAGAAGATGCGGTTGCCCTGGAACCGACGATCGCACACCGCGCGCGCGGCTTCCGAATCCAGCGCCTTTCGCAGACGCGTGAGCTGATCCTCGACGAGCGCGTTCATCGGGTAGAGAATCAGGGCACGGAGCGCTTTCGGTCGGTTTGGATGCTCGAGTCTCCTGGCGAGCCGAAAATCATCGTCTCCTTCCCACCAATCCTCCGTACCGAGCGTGCCGTTCGGGGCGGGCCAGGACACCGCCTCCTCGGCGATCCGCGCGAGGATCGGCAGGAGGAAGGATTCGGTCTTTCCCGAGCCCGTGCCCGAGGTGACGATGCCGGGCTGCCCCGGCCGCACGCCTCTGGCGAGCATCTCGAATTGATGCTGGTACGGCTTGTATTCCGGGATCCGGCTCGGCGTTGCGCCCTCGCCTTGATCAACACCATCGAACAAGCCGGAGGCCGCGAGCTCCACGAAAGCGATCCGCCCCTCCCGTGAGAAAGCCGAGAGCGGCCCCGGGGCGTCGATCAGCGCCTCCAATCCGAATTCGGCGGACTCATAGCGAAGGATCGGTTCGATATAGGGTTCGGCGCACATCCGCCCCGCGGTGGCGAGCAGCGCGCGACGCGCGTCAGCGACATCGCTCCGTCTAATTTTGAAGGCGGTGTCCAAATAGGCGACGAAATAGTCCCGCATGCGCTCGAAGGCGCCGATCGGATCAAGCATTGTTATCCCCCTTACGCATCGTATCCGCGCCGATTCTGAGCGGCGCCGTCAAGCTCGCCTCCTCACTCGGTCGCGCGCCTCCCGCCTTCAGCCACCCCGCCCAAGCGGCGAACTCATTCGCCAGCCGTTCGACATCCTCGGGTCCGAAAACACGCGTCGCCGCCGCGCGGAGCGCTTCGACGCGGTCGCCGACCGCGAGGCCTGTCAGCGGAGGCTGGAGAAGATCGAGCGCCAGCTCGCGCGCCCCCCGATCGGCGATCGGCTTCGGTACGAGAGTGGCGCCGTCGAACCGCATCGGGAAGAGTTCGCCGACTCGGCCATCCGCCAACGCGAAGCGCCCCGCGTCATCCTCGACAAGCGCTACGAGCAAGAGGTTTGTTGGAAGCCGGCCACCCGACGCGCGATTGGCGCGTGCCGCCTCGGCCAGCCAGAACCCTCCGGCCGAGATATCGACATCGTCGAGAAGCGCGAGGACCAAACGATCGGGGTTGGCACGAGCACGTCCGATCGCTCCGGCCAGAGGCGCGGCCCCCGCGCGCCCGCCGCCATCGATCAGATCCGAAAGGCTTAGGATGGAAGGGTCCGAGGCCCCGACCCGCACGGCCAGCGGGCACATCCGCGCGATCCACGCCTCGACGATATCGCGCGCCTTAGGACCGATCGCCACGACCAACTCTCGCGCGCGAATGGCGCTATCCATCACCATGAACCAAGGCTCGGGCGCCTGGATTGGGCTCACCTCCATCAGCGCACGACCAAGTTCCGCTTCCCCGATCGAGACGCCAACCTCGGGAACAGCATCGACCGGCTCGGAGGCCGGGAGGTCGACGCCAGGCGACAATCCGAGCCGGGATAGCCACTCGGCGGCATAAGCCGCCGGTTCACTACGCGCGCGGGCGATCAGACCCTCGAGCGACTTGGTGAAACTCGCGGTCTCGCCACGATGCCGTCGCCTGGCATCCTCGAGCGCGCGTTCGGCCTCGGCGGTCTCCGCCCGTATAACCTCCAGCGCCTCTTGATCCGCGGTAAGCTTTCGCTGAGCCTCCGCCAACTCATCGTCGAGCCGGGCGCGCGCGGCGGACTCCAGCTCCGCGACCGACGCCAGAGCCTGCTCCTCCAACGCCGCGCGGAGACTTTCCCGCTCCGCCGCGATCTCGGCCGCGATCCTCGGCGCCGAGAGCAGCGTCTCGACCAGGCCATCCAGATCCACCCCGGAACGCTCCGCGTCCTCGATCAAGCCCTTCGCCCGATCGAGCGCGGCGCGCGTGTCCGGTGAGCGGAGCGCGGATAACCCATCCAGAACCGGTGCCAGATCCCTCAGCGCGCTCGCGGCGACGGCGGCGCGCGCCTTGTTCGGCGCATGCGGAAACCATTTGCGCAGATCGGTGGCGAGTTGCTCGACCAGCGCGGCCGGGAGGCGCCAATTACGCATCTCGGAACCATGCCCGGAATGCAGGATCGGAAGAGCCCAGCGGCCATCGGCGGTCGATATGCCGGCGATCGTCTCCGGCGTACCGCTCAACACGCGCATATGGCCGAGTTGGCGATCATTGGTGACGCGAAATCGATCGTCGGCGCCGCGCTCGAACTCCGGCGCCAACACCCATTGATTGTCCATCTCGGGAAGCAATAGGCCACCCGAGAGGGGAGCAGCCTCCAGCCCCTCGATTGTCGCCAGCCGCCGCAACGCCTCGGCGTCTTGAGGCGCCATATCGTGCAGGAAGCGCGTGGCCTGTTTGACCTGAATGGTCATGAAGGCGTCCTTGCCATCCTCGGCGACGGCCTGACGCTCATTGGGTTTGACCTGGAATGTCCAGAGGCTGCCGGAGGCGGCGTACCGCAGCTCGGGGGACAAGGAAAAGACGAGGCCCGAGGTCGGGAACCAAGCGCGCTCCACCTGGCCGTCCCAGCGCTTGCCGTCGAGCGAATAAAGAAGCGGCTTGAGGCGCGCGAAATTATGTTGCGCGTACTCGACCTCGCCTAGCAACTGGCATTTCTGAACGTCCACCACGCCTAGATCCCCTCCCGCGCGACCCGCCAGCTCGGCCGGATCTCGCGCTCCCCATTGTTCATTGTCGCCATGGTTCGCCACCGCCGCGACCTCGGAGCGGGCCCGTTGGGGCGCTCACCAGAAGCCGAGGCGAGGATCGCCGGACGCATGACGTGCACGGCCCGCTCGACCGCCGCGTTACACGCATAGCCATAGCCGCCCTCGATTGGTCCCGAGGCCGTGCCCGTGAATAACCGGATCCAGCGCGCGAACCGCATGTGAAGGCGCGCGTCCGTCGCACGCAGCCTACCCTCCGCGATCGTGAACGCTCGCTCGTCCACCTCCGCGTAGGCATCGAGGATCGCGTCCTCGCGGTCGCGCCAATGGCGAAGTCCATCGCGCCCCTCGACCTCCCACATCGAGGCGATATCGATGCGATCGAACGCCACATGCCGCAGGGGCGCGTGACGCCCGGCTAGAGGCACCGACCGGCGTTCGCCGTCCTCCCTAGCACGCCCCAAGGGTTCGCGAACCCGCCAGCGCGATAGCGGATCGGGGCTGGCGCGCAGATAGCCGACCTCAAGCTCCAACATCTCCGCCAGCTCGAACAGCGCGGGCGCTTCCGCCGCCCATACGCACTCGGTCGATGGAGACCAGCCGCTCACCCCCGGGCGCGTCTCCCGTCGCAGATCCAGCCGGGCGCTCGCGGCGTCGAGGCGGGCGAGAAAGGTCTCGCTTAATACGCCCTCCAGCGTGAGCCGCGAGGCCGCGCCCATTCGGACGATCGCGCCGCGCGGCCCCATGGGTAGGACCGACCGACCGCGAATGCCACGCGCCTCGAGCCAGCATAGCATGCCCGCGTCACCCAAGGCTCGGATGACATCCCATGGAGAGGCGTCCGCGCCACCGACCACCTGGCGGGATATCGCGAACAGGTCGGTCAGCGGCATGGCCCCCGTCTTGACCGCGAGCGCCTCGGTGAGATCGAGAAGCGCCTGGGTGGCGGCCTCGCCGCTCGGTTCCGCGCTCGTGGCGATCCCCTCACGCTCGGCGTCGCGAGGCCAGGCCGGTGTCGGAGGCGGATCGGCGTCGAACAGGCGTTCGGGCGGGCCTCGGAAAGTGGGCACCAGGACCGCGCGCCGAAGCCGAAGACGCCGGCGTAGCGGCGGCCCGGTGCGCCGCGGTTCGACGACGATGTCGAGGTCCCCCTCGAGCGGTTCGCGCGGCGTTAACAGCCACCGACCATCCCCGGCGCTCGCGACGTCCAACCGGCTGGCGAGATCGCCCTCCAATCGCAGGCTTTCGACCAAGCCTGTCACCTCAACCACGAAAGGAAGCGCTGGTCGCGCCAATATGCCGCCGTCGACGCGCCAATATTGGCTAGGTGACAGATCGAGCAGACGATCCCGGTCCACACCCTCGCCACGACCGCTCAATCCCTCCAAGTCGTGTATCAGCACCCAACCCGCGGCCCCGGTGACCGTGGCGCGCGCCCGCGTACCGAGACGGGAGCGAAACGCCCGTTCCCGGACGAGCGCCGCCTGAGGGCGTGTGCCAGCGCGCTCGCCGGCCCAGCGCAAGCGACCCCAGTCCCGCTCGACAAGGGGGATCATGTGCCCGCGTGTCGCGATACCAGTGAGGCTTGGGGAAAGGACATGATCGGCGAGCGCTTGTTCAAGGTCGAGAGACGCGCCACTCTCGGGATCGACGAGCTGGTGGACGCCCCATTCGTCGACAAGGATCTCCAAGCCTCCACTCTCGGTGACGGCTCGGAGGTGAGCCGTGACGAGCCGCCATCCTGACCAGAAACGATGGTCGACTAAGGCACGTTCGGCATCCAGCCAAGCGGACCGGAACGACGCGAACGTCTCCTCGAACGTGCCGGAGAAGCCACCGCGCGTCACCAGCGGCTCGAGCCAGTCGAGTACGGCCCGAGGCGATTCCAAATCGAAGTCCCCCGGGCCGAGCTCCGAGATCAGGCGACGCGTGTCATTGCGTGACGGGAAAGTCAGCTCGATCGCATGGCCGATCTGCGTTCGAAACCTAGGATCGGGGAGCTTGAGCGGGCAGGTCAGCGCGGTCTCCGATCGCTTCACCGTCATGCTCGCCAGCCGACGCCACAACCGCGGAAGCGCGTCGCAATGGGTGACGACCCGATTCCAACCCATCAAGTCGCGGAGTCGGCGGCGAAAGTCGTTCTCGTCGCTGTCCGCCGCTTCGCTCGCGGCAAGGCAACAAAGGATGAGCAAGGGCAGCAACGCTTCCTCGGGCTTCTCCGAGCCGGTCAGCCAACGCTGCACACGAAAGCGAGGCGGGAACACGCCGAGAAATAGCGCTCGCGCGGCCTCCGCCTCGAGCATCAAGCCTCCACGCGCGGCGCTCCGGACAAAGAGATCATCGTCGACATGCAGGATCGTCACCGGGCGGCCATCGCCCGTCTCGTCGTCGAACAACTCGCTCCACAGCCAGTCACGCCATTGGGCCATGGTCGTTGTGACCACTCCCGTCCCCCCTCACATAACCAACGTCAACAAATTAAGGCGTCCGCGACCCCCGGGTCCTATATGACTTCACATTTTTCATAAAATCGAGACGCGTATTCCCTCCGAAATGGTTCAAACGCCAGGTTAGTCGCACGAAGTTCTTCTTCGAAGCAGATAAACGCCCGAATTCTGGCATTTCTTGAACGGATTGCGTGGCGCGACCAGAGCTTCTTGAGCTAGTCGCTCCGTTTCAACACGCCCTTGACCCGCTTGCGGATTTCAATGGCGTCCGCGACGGCACGCGGCCGCAAATCGAAATCATCGGGCAGTCGCCAACGTCGTCGATATTCGATCGTTCGCATCGAATGCGTCGACGAAAGATGTTTCTGGAGGTTCCGTACTCGTTTGCCACATTCCAGGCAGCCGACCGTCTCGGGATCGTTGTGCACATGGCCAAGCGGTATGGCGGGCCCATCCGCCAAAGAGCGGCGCCCCCTTCCTTCCGAAGCCTTCTTCGGCGAGGCCATCGGCTTATGAGTTCCCGCGCGCAACTCGACCTTCAGCTGCAAAGCCAAAAGAACCGCCATGACCTTGTCGAACTGACAGGACGGTTTCCCCTTTTCGAGGTCCGCCACGAAATATCTCGACGTTCCCGCCGCATCGCTCGTCTCAACGATCGACCAGCCGAACTCCTTACGTCTTTGATGGACGATCGTACCCAGGTCGGTGATCGACGAGACGACGAAGCGTCGCGATCCAGTCTCCCCCCGACTCGCCGCCATCGAAACACCTCCAAGTTTGTTGGCGATCACCATCAACTTTTACGATTTTGAAAACAAGGAGTTCCAGTGCAAACTGGGGAATATCGAGACGGGGGTGGATGTCAGCGGAAATGATCAAGTGCGACGGCGCTGATAGCCGGCAGGATGCGCTTTTCTCGCATCTGCCGCCAAAGCTGTTCGCGCCGTTGGCATCACCCGCAAGGCGCGCTTACGCCCGTCTCATCCTCGCACTCTACCATCGCTTTTTCGATGGCGAAGCTTTCGGATCCCACCGGAAGGAAGATGTTCTTGCCTTCATCGCGCTCGAGATCGAGCGCAACGCGGATATGGCCAATGAGTTCGCGACTGAAGCGCACAATACGGATCTCAGCCAAAACCCGGCCATGGTTTATAAGAACCTCTTCGAGGCCGGCTGGATCGACGAGCACAAACAAGGCTACGTCGTCGTCGTGGACATCGATGCGTCGGTTTCGATGCTCTACGAAGCGCTCGACGGCATAAACGACGGCGAGGCGATCCACTTCGGAGGCACCCTTGCCGCAATCGAGAGCGTCATCGAGAAGCTCAAGGACGAGCCGGCTGAGCGCGCCTCCACCCTCGCCGACTGCGCCCAACGTGCCCGGCGCTTCCAGCAGCACCTCGCCGCCATAGTGGGTTCGCTTCGCCTGTACGAAAAAGCGATTACGAACCGCCCCGAGCCCGCCCACATTCTCGCGCACTTCTTCGACCAGTTCGTCGAGAAAACCCTCATCGTCGATTATCGGGCTCTCAAGACGCGGAACAACCCGTTCCGACACCGCGACGCCATCATAGCAGCCATCAGCCTTTATGAGAGTGAAGACGCAACAGTCGAAGCTCTGGCGCGCGGATATGCGGAGCAGGGATTAGCCATCACGCCCGAGGACGCGCTGACCAAGGTTCGGCAGCACCTCCATCTGGTCAAGACCATATTCTTGCGTGTGGAAGAACGGCTGGAAGATATCGACGCGTTCCGAATCCGCCTCGAACGCCGGATCGCGCGCACCATCACCTATATGAGCCAGGTTGACGCTTCGATTACTTCGCGGCTGAGCGGCATGATCCAGCACCTCGTCGCCCGTGCGCGCGACTGGTCTGACGAGATTTCGTTCGATACCGATCTGACCGACCATATCCGGTGTTGGGGACCGGACGACCTCAGCACGCCCCGGACCGCAACAACAAAGGTCTCCCCGACGATCATGCCAGTACGGGAGCCCGACCCGCTCATCACGGAATATGATCGCCTTCGCCGCGAATATCTGCTTCGCCTCACTATCACGCCCGAAAAAATCGATGAATATCTGACGAAATCGCTGGCCGGCCGGTCCGGCCTGGAGGCGGCCGATTTTGTCGTCGATGACACAGAACAGGCCCTCATTTTCCAGCGCATGCGGATGATGTCCACACTGCCGAATAGCGACATCGCCCGGCGCTGGCGTGTCACGTTCAAGGATGGCGCGCTTCTGGAAACCCGCTGGACGACCTGCTCCGACTTCACGATCGAAAGACTCGTCGCCGAGGAAGGCCGCCTTCATGCTGTTTGACTTGGAAGAGCTTCTGCAGAAGCCGCAGAATCAGGACGTCGAGGCGTCCGAATTCCGCGTCATAGCCAGTCGCATGCTGCGGCAGCAGACCCTCTACAGGGACGATTGGAATAGCAGGCCGACCTATGATTTCCTCCTGCGTTTCCGGCTCTACTTTTCCGATCTATTCGATGCGCTGGGCCTCGATCTGGTGATCTCCGAGCGCGACCTCACTATCACTTTGAAGCCGCGGGAGAGTCAGGCTCGGGCGCGTCTCTCGCTGGACGAAACGGTACTTCTGCTCTCGCTGCGGGCGGCTTTCGAACAGGGGGTCGCCAGTTTCGATGTAGGCGACCATGGTGAGGTGCGGATCACCTCAATGGAACTGCTCGAGCGTTACGAAGCGACGACTGGGCGCGCCAGGCCGGCATGGCCCCGGGTCCGCGATATCCTGAAGGAGTTTAAGCGGCGCCGCTTCATCGCGCTGGAGGAGGAATTCCCGGAAGAGAGCGGTATCCAGATCGTGGTGCGTCCGTCCATCCGGGAGCTTACCGGCGAGGGTTATCTCGCGCGCATCGACGAGTTCCTGGCCGCGCGCAGCGGGACAGAGGATGAGACTCCGCCCGCCGGCTCCGCTGCGAACGACGAAGATGCCTCCCAGTCAACGAGCCTGGATGATGACGAAGTAGCGCGATCGGAGGGCCGTCAATGATCACGCTCTCGCGCATCGTCCTGGTCAACTGGTATACCTTCTCCACCCAGGACATCGACGTTCGCGGCTCCATCGGCCTCTTCGGCCCGAACGGAGCAGGAAAGTCGTCGATCCTCGACGCTATCCAGGTCGTCCTTACCGGGAATAACAGCAACCACCTTTCCCTGAACGCGAGCAGCAACCAGAATACCGGCCGCCGCAAGACCGAGGAGAAGCGGTCCGTCCGCGACTATTGTCTTGGCAAGGTGCAGGGCGAGGTGCTTCGTCGTACCAGTATCTCCTATGTCGCTCTCGTATTCGAGCGGCCACGAGACGGGCGTGTCTGGACCATCGGCATTGGCCTCAGCGCCCGGGAGCAGGACGTGTCTGAGGAGATCCTCTGCGCGTTCATTGCGCCGGACCAATCGCTGCGAGCAACGGATTTTCTGGGCGAATCTCCCGACGGACGTTACCCACTTTCCCACGAGGATCTTCTGGTCGCGCTGAAACGCGTCGCCGGTTTCGAGAATTTTGGCCATCGGCCGACCAATTTCACCAAGCACATCCTCAGTACGTTGCGCGCCAAGACGGGCTACATCGCCGAGCCCCGGCGCTTCCTTACCGCGATCAAGAACGCGCTGCGCTTCACGGACATGGAAAGCGCCAATCAGTTTGTCCGCACCTTCCTCCTCGATGACGACAAGATAGACATCGAGACCCTTCGCAACTCGGTGGCTACCTGGCGTGGCTTTCAAGAGAAAATCGAGCAGCTCGAGGCGCAGAAGATCCGGGTTAACGCCGCCATCGGCGAATATAGCGAACTGATCGAGAAATTAGAGGACGAGAAGCGGCTTCGCTGGGTCGAAAGAAAGGCGGAGCGTGATCGGGTCGACCATCACCTTTCTTCGCTGCGACGCGAAAATTCCGCCAAGCAGGTAGAGCTAACGGAGCTGGAGGTAAGGCTCGCCAGTACGCGTGGGCGCAAACAAGCTACGAGCGATGAGATCAAGGATATTCGCCGCTCGCTGGCAACGGACCAGAGGGAGCTCGCGATCAAGAGCTTCCAGCTTGATCTCGGCGAAGCCGAGAAGCGTCTTGCTGAGGTTCGATTGCGCCATGCCAGCTACCTAGCCGTGTTGGGTGGTTCGGCCTCAATTCTTGCGCATCTCGTCGCCACCTACGGCAAGGATGAATATGCGCGGGCCAAGGCAGCCTGCGAGGCTCTCGTCTCACGCATGGATTCCGAAACATCCGTCGCTTCCCGCGACATCGACTCTGCGGTCCGCGGCACGGTTGAGCCGCTGGAGGCGTATGTTCAGCTTGTTGACGATGCCTATGTCAGGAGCGTCGGTGAGCGGGCCCAAATCCAGATCGAGCTCGAGCATACCCAAGAACAATTGCGCGACCTCATCGAGGGAAAGGCGCTCATCGGTCGGGCGACACAGTCGCTCGTTGAACGATTGGCAACGGAAGACATCGAGGCGGTCCCGCTCTCGAATCTGGTAGAGGTCATCGACGAGGACTGGCGCGATGCGGTCGAGACCTTCCTCGGTCCAGCGCGCGAAGCGCTGATCGTCGATCCTTCGGACGCGCGCGATGCCACCTCCTATCTGCGAAGGCACCGTCGCGACTTCATCGGTTGTCAGGTCGTCAACACCACCAAGACCCACGAGATCTCGGCACGTGCCCAACCGGACAGCTTGGCTGCGATCCTCGCAACCGAGGATCCTCACGTCCGTGCCTTCCTCAACCGGCGGTTGAACTCTGTCGTGCGCGTAGACACCGAGGAGGAATTGCTTCGCGTCGATCGCGGTATCACCATCGACTGCCTAATGGCAGCAGGCGGCTCAATCGAAGTCCGTCGTCACGCGGATCGACATCTGCTCGGTAAGGACACGCTTGCCCGAAACCGCCCCTTATTGGAGACGAGGATCGCGGAACTCGAGCAGCAACTCGATCACCTGAATCGCAAGGAGACGGACTATCGTAGGCTGCTCGAATCCATTCGAGGCTACCTTGCCGGAATCGCGGCCTCCGATGGGCTCTTTGCCCTGGAGAACGGCCTTAAGGACGCAAACGAGAAGTGTCTCGCTCTAGGCGACAATATCCGCACGCTCGAGTCGGAGCGACCTGCTGAGATTCGGCAGCGGCTGACTGACCTGGAGACCGACCTGAAAGGCCTCGCCGAAGATGAGGTTTCCGATGAGCGGGAGGTTCGCAAAGCCCAGTTCGCTTTGGCCCAGGTGCAAACCAGCCTGAACTCTGTCGAGGAGAATGCGCGCTCCGCCGAGGAGGCATTCGCGGCGGTAGACCATCTGACACAAGCCGAGCATGAGGACTGCGTGCGAGTCTTCGCATCTCTCCTTGGCCAGTTTGAAAACCTTGCCGCCGTCCGCAATGCCGCGCGCGATTCCGCCCTTCTGGCCGGCCGGCGCGCCCAGACGCTGGCCGGCTCCGCACCTCGCCTCGCCGAAATCTATGGCCGCGACTATGAGGTAGCCGGGTGGGATGAAGCCATGTCCCATGGGCAAGCGCTTGCTTGGCTTGCCGACAGCCGCACCGTTGTCGAGAATCATCACCTGACTCAGTATCGCGACAAGGTCGAATCCGCCCGCGTCGCCATGGAAGAAGCGCTGCGCTCCGATCTTCTCCTCAAACTTCACAGCCGGATCGAGAGTGCAAAGGTCCAGATTAAAGGGCTTAGCCGGCAGCTCCGTACCCGCGTCTTCCACCGCGAGCGTTATGAGTTTGACGTAAAGCCAAATCCGGCCTTCCACGATATCGTCCAGGTGGCGAAACGCATCTATGAAAACGCCGCGGATGTCTCCACGCTATTCAAAGCAGATGCGGATCTCGATGGAGACGTCGCGCGCGGCGTCGCCAAAATCAGGGCCATGCTCGAAAGCGGCGACGATGTTTCCGAGATCAGCGACTATCGGAACTATCTCCAGTTCGAGCTGGTCACGCGGCGGATCGAGGATGATGAGATCGCCTCGGAATATTCGAAGCGCCAGGGCACCGGATCCGGCGGGGAGAAGCAGGTCCCCTTTTACATCGCTATTTCCTGCGCGGTCTCCAATGTTTGCCACCACCGCGAAACCCAGCGGGACAATCTGGGCCTCGGCCTGGTCATGTTCGACGAGGCATTCAACAAGTTGGATGGCCCCAACACCGGTGCATGCCTCTCGCTCATGAACGAGTTCAATCTGCAGGCGCTGGTCTCAGCGCCAACGGAAAAACAGCTCACTTTCATGGAGCACATGGACACGATCATCTCGGTCAACCGTATCGGGACCCATTGTCAGATCGACGTTGAATATCCGACCGACTTCGGAAGGGACATGTTCCGACAATCGAACCCGGCCAATGTGCCGCTCGAACAGTTCTTGCTCGAGCGCTCAGGTGCCGTCTCCGATGCGGCCGAGTGATTTCCCCGACAATCCAGCGGTGCGCCTGCTCACCACGCTAAGCGGTCGTTACGATCGCCAAAAGCCGGGTTCGCGAACGCCAAGCATCCGTGTCGACTTCGGTGATGCGACCAGTACTGAAGTTCACATCGCTGAGCGACTGTTGATCGAAGCCGAACGGTTGCACGCCGTCGGTGTCGAGCGCCCGAAGCAGACGCCTCATATCTTGCATCGTATAAGGCTTAAGGATCCAGCGGCGCTCTCGGCGTTTCTTGGCCGTGAGCTCGCCGCAAACAAGGCAAATGCGGCCTTGGATCGGATTGCGCCGTTGCTCGAAGGCGCCGCGATATGGGTCCAGGATGAGCTCGAAGAAGCCTTCACGAAGTGGAACCGCGGGGAGCGTGCGTTCCGCATCGATGCCGACCAGATCGAAAAGATCGAGGACCTGACCAAACTTCTCCTCGCCATCGATCATGGTGTGGACGGTCGCGATCTGCGCACTTTCAGCAACGCAGCCGGGGTCGATAGCAAAGCTTTCGAACGCCACAAGGGGACGATCGTGCAGATCGCCCGCCGTGTTTTCGGATGGGGGCCAGCGCCTGAAGAAGAGGTTCTCTCGCTGCTCGGCTTCAAGCCATTCTTTCAGCTCGTCCAGATCGCCGGGCCAATCGCCATCCCTGCGATGCGGTTGGACGCGTCGGAAGTGTCCCCCTTTATTGGCATCCCGCCCCTTGCCGTTCATGGGATCGATCTCATGCGTGAGATCGAAGTAATCCTAACGATCGAGAACCTGACCTCGTTCAACAGGCATACGCGGGAGGCCATGCAGCCCAATGCCGTCGTACTCTATTCTGGCGGGTTTCCGGCACGCCCGGTCGTCGACACGTTATGCCGCCTTCTGGAGCAGGCGCCAAACGCATCAGTCCACCATTGGGGTGACATCGATGCGGGTGGTGTGCGCATCTTTCGCAACATCGAGGAGCGGATCAGCCGAATGATCAGGCCCCATCTTATGGATCGGCAAATCGCGGAACAACATGGCCACGAAGCATCGCCGGTGAAAGCTCTCACACGCATCGCTGAACAGAACACTGGTATTCGCGACCTCGCGCTCTACCTGGCTGCCGAAGGTGCCAAACAGCTCGAACAGGAAAACGTCTCTCCCTGTGTCGTGCGATAGCGATCACCGCTTGGACACCTCGAAGAACGCCTTTGAACGGTGATGACGGCGTCGGCATGGTCTGGATGGCGGGTTTGCCGGCATCGACAAGGGCGTATTGGCCGGTTCGCTGCCCCTGAGGGTGCCTGATCTGGCGCAAATCCGGTCAAGCAGGCGCAACTCGGGCTTCGAGCCAGGCGAGGCGGCTGAAGTTGTAGGCGAGGTTGACCATGCCGATCTTTACCTTGGCGCGGGCGATGCCGATGGTGCGCACGAACAGCTTCATGCGGTGCTTTTGCCCGGCAAAGACGTGCTCGACGGCCGAGCGGACTGGTGACCTTGCGGCGTTGGCGCGGGCATGATGCGCCGGCAGGTCCTTGTTCTTCGGCTTGCGGAAATGGACCTTCGAGACAAGCCCGCGCTTCGCCATCGCGGCTTCGTTGCGCTTCGAGCGATAGGCGGTGTCGGCCCATACCGGCGATGCGGTGTTCCTCGGATCGAGCAGCCCCTCGAACGGCCGGCTGTCGTGCGCGGCGGCACTGGTCACCTCCCATCGTCGGATCAGGCCATGGCGGCGGTCGATCCCGGCGTGGTTCTTGTAGCCGAAAACCGGCACCGCGATCTCGACACCTTTGGCCTTCATCTCGCTCGCCTCGCTGCGCTTGCGGCGGCCGCGCTTTATCGTCCAACGCGCGTCGGTGTCCTTCTGCCGGCGCTTGGCTGGCGACCAATGTCCCGGCGTGCCGCCGCCCTTGATCGTGACCTTCTCCTCGTCGCTCAGCTTCTGGCGTGGTGCCGCCACGACGGTCGCGTCGATGATCTGCCCTCCCATCGCCAGATAACCCGACCCGTGCAGCGCATCGTCGAAGCCCGCGAACAGCTTCTCGATCGCCTTCGCCTGGACGAGTTGCTCGCGGAACAACCAGATCGTCTTGGCATCGGGCACCCGGTCGCCAAGCCCAAGCCCCAGGAAGCGCATGAACGACAGCCGGTCGCGGATCTGGAACTCGCACGCATCGTCCGACAGGCTGTACAGCGCCTGCAGCACCAGCACCTTGAACATCAGTACCGCGTCATAGGGTGGCCTCCCGCCGCGACTGCGATCCGACCGCGCAAGCGCTGCATCCAGCACCGGCCGGAACAACGCGAAATCAACCACCGCGCTCAGCCGTTCCAGTGGATCCCCCGCCGCCGACAGTGCCGCAAGCCGATCATCAACATCGAAGAAACCGCGTTGTACCATCGCTGCCTCCCGTTCTCACGGGATGCAGTGAATCATCTCACGCCCTCAAACGCCATAGGTTTTTAGAGGCGTCCGCTTGGCAACTTGCGGCCGGCCGCTAATGGGAGCGGCATCTATAAAACAAACAATCAAAGTTCGAGCGACACAACAGCTCGAAGGGCCGCGTTCAGCCTGACAGCTTTCGGGTGCTGGGCGCTATGAAGCGCTCATCCGCTCATCGTCGGGACGGCGGTATTAATCCGAGCAACAGGAGTGCCGGCAGGTGAGTCCGTTGGATCCGACGATAGCTGTTGAGTGGGAGAATGTGGCCAAGCTGGGTCCCACGCATAGATCTTGTAGCCCGCGTCATCGCGCTCGTCAGTGTCCACTACGCCCGCGAAACTCAGCGGCGAGCCGGGAGCGCTCGGGTTATTCCACCGAGCTCGTATGTGGTCCTCGACCGTGCCGGTCTCGCCCGTTCGTGGTCCGAGCCTCGACCTGGAATTGAGATACCGGTCGATCGAACCAGTAGGCCGCCACTCACGCTCGAGCGCCTCAAACCTTATAGGGCCCGCTATGGAGGAGCGAACCGCGAAGCCCATCTGGAATCGGTATATGTTCTCGAATCCATCGAACTGATCCACTCCGCTGCAGCACGCGAAGCCATCGGACAGATACTGGAACTCGTTGTCGGCGCAGCCAAAAGCCAACTTGGCCGATCCGCACACCTCTCGCATCTCAAGAATTGCTCCGAGCTTGAGATGCCGCGGCAGGACATATTCTCGGCCGTCCCGAACAGCGCCTTGCTTCGCATAATCCTCACGTGCGAGCTCGATGAGCTGGTTCTCGGTGCGCTCTAAAGGAACCTTGAGGTGCTCGATCGAAAGATGGCACGCTCCCGTTGAGCGCAGCGAGCGGACATAGGGCTCAATCTCACCTGCGACGCTCGGCAAATAGGGCTGCAAGCGAAACGCGACCTTCACGCCCGCTGAAGTTAGGCGTTCTGCCGCGCGTAGCAGCCGCGACGGCGGCGTCGCGCTTGGCTCGATCAGCGATGCTGCGCGATCATCGACGCTAACCAGCGAAAACTGGACGACGGTGTTGGGATTGCCGGCGAGGATCTCGACATAGGGCTGCTCGGCTGCAAGCTCGCCCTTCGTGCTGATGACGGTCGGATAGCTGCGCCCGCTTAGAGCCCTCAGGAACGCCAGCGAGACCTGATGCCGGCGCTCGGCTGGCTGAAACGGATCGCTCATTCCGCCAAAATGCACCGGCACGCGACGTCGAAGCGCCTGTGCGACGACCGATGTACTGCCCGCCCTTGCCGCGTTGAAGGCGCGCTCGAGCGCGCCAGGATCCGCTGGCAAAACGCGACTCTCCGGAGAGTTCCCACCTCGTACCCGCGCGAAGCAGTAGGCGCAGGAGAAGCCGCAGCCCCGGTAAGAATCGAGCCGGAGCGGGAGCGAGCAATGAGCGAACTGCCCCGACCAAGACAATGGGTTAGTGTAGCGCGTCGTCACTTGGCAGTGCAGCGGGCTGACCGGTGCTTAGGTCGGTCGAATTTGGGCGGTGCTGGCGCCAGCTTTTCCCGGGGATTGATCGGCTGCTCGCATTGCGACCCGACCCGCTCGTGAATCTCGATTACCTTGACCGCCGGATCGACCGATTTACCGCCACCACCAAAGCTAGGAACGATACGCGATAGCGAGCCGTCGATCACAGCGAGCGCCAGGGTTGCGATCACCACGCCCCACCAGCTGAAGCGCCCAGGTATGGTTCTCCAAGCCGTCTTCATATAAGGCCCAACGCCAGCACCACCATGGCGCAGATCGCGCTTCCAATGAATCCGTAGAGCGCGAGATGCGTCAATTGCTGCTCATATTGATCGAGATAGCCCTGATAAACGATAAGTAGGTGGTACTGGATTAGCTCGTTTCGTAGCTCATCCTTCTTGTTTTCCGACACCGTCTCTCGCGATAGGCTGCTCAGGTTCTCGAGATATCGTTCAAGATCTTGCGATAGGCCCCGATCGCGAAATCCCGCTGGAAGATAAAAAGGCCGATAGCTCATTTTCAGGAGCGGCTCGGCGGCGTAATAAAAATATTTCGAACTGTTCCCGAGCTTGTGAAGATAGAGCCAGGGATATCGTGTTCTCGCCTGGGCAAAGAACCAGATCAAGATCAGCAGAGACACAATAGTGACGTTGGCGTACAGTGCCATCAGTGCCAACGAAAACGCACCCAAATTAGCAGGAATTTTCTCGCCGAAGGCAAGCGCGAAGCTTAGGCCCGCCGCACCAAAAGCTACGATCTGCTTGGCGATTCCGACTACCTCCGGGGTGAACTCAGGCTTTACCGTAAGGGAGCCACGCCGCTTTCGCACCTTCTCGATGAGATAGTCGAGGCGGGCCTCGGCCTTTTTCCCATATCCGATGGACACGATGAGGCTGTTGAGCTCCGCCTCGACCCGATCCTCGAGTGATCTTGTTTGCGCCGCCGGGCCCGTCACTATCGAGCCAACCTATTGAAGCGGAGGGCCCACCAGCCAAAATAAGGTCCGCGCGGCATCTATTCTATCCCCCTGACTTTCCAGCAGCCACCGAAAGGCTTTGCCTTCATACAATGGATGGAGCGGAACCCCGCCAAGCTCATAATCTACTCTCGCCTCGTAGCGAAATTCGGGGTGTTGGGCGAGCGGCGCCGCCTCGATGGTCACATTGCGTATCGCCCATGCCGCAGCCTCTGGGTCGAGAATCTCGAGCATCGACAAGATCCAGTTCCGGCGATCCGGTCCGACATTCACCAGAAGCAGGCGGCAAACGCGTCGTTCGCGCGAAAGTCCAAGGAGCACGGACAGTGCGGTCGCGCCACTTCCGCATGCGAGCACTATCGTGTTCAGATGATTGGGGAGGTTTCGAACCTGCGCGCTGCAAAGCGAGTAGAAGAGAGGGTCAGGCGCTGCGGGGCGCATACCAAAGGGCACGATCAGGTCATCAGATCTACAAAGACGCCGCGCCTCGGCGAAGAGAACGGTGTGCCGTCCGCTGGCGCAACGCTTGACCTCGGCGCCGAGCTCTTGCGCAATGCTGATTGGCCGGGTCATCATCTGGCCACCGCAGAAAACTACGCTAGGGATGCCCAGATACCGCGCCACGTCCGCCACTATGGCCGATTGGGGCGAGTGAATAGACGCGGCGGTGATAACGCGTGCCGCGCCCGAGCCGATCACCAGTGCAGCACACTGCCTAAGCTTGCCGCCACGTGTCCGGCCGGAAGGCTCAAGTGAGAACAAATCATCGCGCTTCAACCACCATTCCCCGTGCTGGCGGACAGGTGTCAGGCTCGTTAACAATCGTATGACATCGTCTGGGGGAGCAATCATTTGAGCAAGCCATTGGTTTATCTGGCGGGCCCGATAACTGGGACCGTTGAGGGCGAGGACGATTGGCGAGAGCAATGCGTCAAAGCGCTCGCGCCAACAATCGTGACGTTAAGTCCGACGCGTCAGACCGTCGAACGAATCGACGAGACGGGCGAGCTAACCGACGCGGATCGGCTTCGGCTTATGCAGCACGGGCGGAGCATCGCCGCGCGCGATCGCTTCGATGTCAACCGATGCGACGTTTTGCTTGTGAACCTGCTAGGAGCGAAGTCTGTATCGATCGGTACTGTCGGCGAAATTTTCTGGGCCGACGCGTACCGCAAGCCGATAGTCCTAGTGCGGGAAGCGGGCAACATTCATACCCACGCAATGATGGATGCTCTGGCCAGCTGGATTGTTCCTAGCTTGGATCAGGGCCTTGAGATCATCCGAACATTGCTCGCATCCGAATGAAGGTGCGAATGATCACGGCCGATGAAAAGGAAAATGCTCGACTGCGTCGCGAGAAGATCAGAGCAGCTCAGTTCAGCAGTGCCGAATAGCGCTGATGCTCCTGCGCAACATAGTTGAGCAGGCCGGTCAGGATATAGTGGTGCGTGGGTGAGCAGTCCGCGCCAAGCGCCCTGGCGCGAGCATGGGCTGCTCCCAGCGTTAACCAAGGCGTTTCGGTATAACCATGGCCGAGCATACGGCATGCGAGCTGTCGGGCTACTTCCTGCCGGCGCGGGAACGGCAGCAGTTCGGGAGCGTGATGGAAGATAAGGCGATAGCCGAGCTCGATCAGGCGGACATCCTCGAAGGTTTCGAGCATGGCGGCGCGAGATTGCCAGTCGCCCGCGTGAAAGCGGACCATGCGCGCCTTGTCAGCGTTGTTGCTGAAAGTGCCGTGCATTTGCTGCTCGACATAGGTGGAGGGCGGATAGGGCGGGCGCTCGGCGGCCCGGCAAAGCCGCGCGCAGAGGGTCGTATCAGCTCGAATGTCTTCGCCACGCGCGGCCCATTGCTCTGCAGGGATGCCGCGGAAGTCGCCTAGATCGTAGACATCATGAAGGACGGGTGCCGCATTGAGGCGAACGCGTCGGATCGGTTTGACCTTTTGGTCGAGGCGAAGTCGAAGCTGTTCGTCGGATAGCACGCGAAGCTCGGCCGGATCGACCTCTAGATCATAGCCCAGCATTGTCGCAGGCATCTGAGAGTCAACGCCGAGTTTGGTCAGCGCATATCGATAAGGCATTTCAAAATAGCATTCGGTGGCAACGAAGGCAGAGGCCTCATCTGTAAAGGCAACGGCCGTGGCCTTTTGCGCGAAGCGCAACATCGTCGACCAATGATCGGGTGCGCGGTCAAAGATGCGGCGGCAAAGCTGCACGGTGACTTCGACATCGGCAAGCGCATCGCCGGGATTGGGATGCGCGACACCATTGGCGCGCGCGACCTCGGTTAGGCCGAAGGTCAGCTGACCATAAGCGTCATAGGCTGACGAGAGCGTATCGGGCTGCAGCGCGAGCAAGGCTTGCGCGAGTTTCCTCAGATCGCAGCGACCGCTGCCTGGCGCGTTGGTGAGATAAGGCGGATGGAGGCATTGATAGAGGGCTTGGCGTAAATACTCATCGGCATCGAGCGAGCCCCAGCCGAGAAAGATCGCCGGAGACCAAGCCGTGAGTTGGGCTGCGATTTCGCAAACCACCGAATAATGGGTTGGCAGATGGCTGGCGAGGACGCGCTCCATCGGCAACCCTATGGTCGTCAGCATTTCCGGGGCGGGCACGATATGCGGAAGCAGCCGGCATTGCCGTTCGAAGCGGCCCAGGATGTTCAGATCGGCGTCGGTGTGAATCGCGGCGAACTGGAGGAGTTGGTCAAAGGACTTATCGGTTCCGGTGGTTGCGATGCCGTAAAAGACAAACCCCATCCAAAGCTCCTAATCCGCCACTAGTCTAACGCGGCAATCCTATACTGGAGCGCTGCCAGACTGACGCGGAATTTTCTAGCCAGTTCCATCATCCTAGCCTCATCATTGAAGTCGAATGATTGATCCAGAATGGAGGTAATAAGCGGCTCGGGGATGAGTAGCTCGGAGGCGAAGGTGTTGGCCTGAATCTCGATATCATCGGTGCCGCTTGCGGCCAGCATGTCACGCTTGAGCAGAATAACTTTATCGACGTGCACGCCTTGTTCAAAAATATGCGGGTGCAACACATGATGAGCGATTTCATGCGCGGCGGTAAAGCGCTGTCGATTGGGGTGGTGAAGCGCGTTGATCACGACGAAGCGCTGTCCATCCTTGATGAACGCCATGCCCGACAACTCATCCTCGAGCGGGGCGTAGCGGACCGTGATACCCAGATTTTTTGCGACACGATCGATCGGCACCGGCGCTGCCTTGACGTGCTGCGCAGCCAGCAAATCACGCGCGCGTTGTCGAAGCTGATGCTTCTGGAGCGCGGTGACGGTCATCGTCTGGCGTCCACGTCGTTAAAAATGGCTGCAACCTGCAGCCGGGCGACGTCGCTCAAACCACCCTCGGGTTCGGCAATCGGGACATCGCTCGGCGCAGGCGCTGCCGTCACAAGCAACGGCGGCAGCAAATCAGTCACAGCTGCAAGATCCAGCGCCTCGGTTAACCGATATACCTGATGCAGCGGAAGGTGTTGCTTGCCGCGCTCGATATTGGCGATGGAGGCGCGAGACATGTCAACGCGGTTCCCCAATGTGGCCTGAGTTAGCTTCATCTCGGACCGGCGGGCGGCGATCCGCCGACCAAATTCCCGGTAGAGCGCGGCGTCTTCCATGGGCGCCTTCTGAATCGATGGCCCGCCCGTGTCAATCTCACAAACATGCAAATATCATAAACATAAAATAATGCGTTTGTGAGGATTGCAGATTTTTTCGAGATTTTTTATGAGGTGAGTCGCGGTCGGACATCGGCCGCCCACGGACGCCTTCCCCTGGGCGGTCTTTGGTCCCCGAACAGCTTCAAGTCGCTCCGGCGAGGCGAAGCGGAAGAAAGGCACGAACAATGGTCGAGTATCCGACGCGTCCGATGGTCCCGGAGATTCCGCGGCCGACTCATCCCAACCCCATGCCGCAGCGGCCGTCGCATCCCACGCGGCCGCTCCGTTAATCGACACTAAGTAGAAGGATTAGGAACATGGCACGTCGTCAGGTCACCCGCACCGGCAAGGACGGTAAGGGTAACATCACCTCGTTGTGCAAGCCGGGCGAAGCATGGTCGCCCCGCAGCTCATCGCTGTGCATCAGTGACATCGAGACCGGCACGCACAGCTATTACGTATCGTGGCCCGAGAAGGAGACCGAAATCCGCGTCGTCCAAGGCTCCACGGGCAAGTATCTGCGCACCGATCGCGATACGACCACCCGCAACAATCTCGACGATCTGCCCGACTGCTAAGCCGCGCCAACGGAGTATCTCAAATGGCAAAGAACACTGGATCGAATTTCCGCCGCGGCGCCGTCACGGGCCGCACCCAGTTCCAGCGGCCGGATGGTCACTGGCAGAAGCGCGACGAGCGCAACGGCCAGCTGATGGGCGTGAAGAACGATGGCACCCCGTTCAAGGGCGTCGCCAAGGAACCGGATGGGCGCGACACGCCCAACGCGTGACCCGGCAACTCCGCTCGGGCGACTCATTCCTCAGGAAGCGCCGATTGCCCCAGGCGATCGGCGCTTTCCATTTATTAAGCGCTGCTGCACCCCTCGTTAATCAATGCGGACGGTGCCAAAAGGCAACAAACACGAAGCTACGGGGCCTGGGAATGGCCCTATCATTACTGGCGCCCTCCCCTTTGCGCGAACGATCGTTTTCGGGGTTGTCGGCGAGCGATCACATGACCTCAATCGGGAAGTGAAACCGCCGCTCGTCCCAATTAATGCTTCTTAGGCCGCGGCACTTCGCTCAAGGGCGGCGATATGCTCCTCGCAGACCACTTGCACGGTGCGGCCAAGCTCTTCCACACGCGCGCCGAGCCAAGCTAGCTCCTCCTCGCTGATACGATAGTGCTTCGAGTAGCGTGCCTTCACATAGGCTTCTTTGAGTTTCTCAAAGCGTCCGCGATCGGTGCGGGTATCACGTGGCCAGGCGTCGATCAGACGCGGATCAATGCGCTCCGCCTGCGTGCGCAGGAAACCAAGATTGTGAACGTGCGGCGTGTAGAACGTGCAGACCAGCAGAACGCAATGATACAGACGCTCGACGGTCTGATGGAGGTCGAACGCGGCGTCCTTCAAATTTCCGTGTTCAATATGAAATTTAGCACCGTCGAAGCGCTTGTTTGCCGCCGGAAGCCACTCCGCGAAATACTCCTTGGCCATCGCCAGCGCCTGCTGTGGCGTCTTGGGTTTGGGTTCGTGCAGCTCAGTGCCGTCGCTTTCGTAAAGCGCGATCCCGTCGCGAACGACGTCCATGAAGAAGTAGCGACCGTGCGCCAGCCCATCGTTCACCTCATGCAGCGTATGCACGATGAAGTTGACCGGCGTGCGCAGCGTCTGGGTGATGGCCAGCTCGCGGTTGAGTCGATCCTCGGCCGTGGACCAGAAGGCGCCGCGGTCGGTCAACTTCTCGTGATTGACGATGATCAGCAGGTCGAAATCCGACTGGTAGCCCTTGGCGGTATGCGGCTCGTCGACCCAGCCGCCACGCGCATAGCTGCCGTAGAGGATCACCTTGAGGATGCGCGCCTGACGCTTCCAGTCGACCGTGGCGGTCGCGGTTGCGTCGCGGAATTCCTCGAACAGGATCTGCACCACGCGCTCGAGCTCGCGCTGCTTGGCGGGTGGCAGGTGATCGAGATCGGTGCGCATCGGGGGAATCCTAGAGTGCCGGGGCGGCGATGCAACCGCCGGAGCGCCGATCAAGCGCCATTTCCGAGCGGTCGTCCATCAGCGTCCACCGGCGCCGAGATCGCGGCCGAGCCGCACAAGCGCGCTCGCGAGCAGTCGTTCGACCTCGTCCACGCCGATGCCGAGCCGCTCCGCGATCGCCGGATAGTCCATCCCGTCCACCGCGCACAGCCGGAACGCGGACCGCTCCAGCTCGGGTAGCGCCGCCACCGCGGCGCGCATGTCGCTCTTCAGCCTGGCTTGGTCGTTGGGCATGACTTGCTCCTTCCACCGGCCAGGAGGGGCCGGCGGAGACGCACAGCGGGTGCGAACCAGCGGCGGCCCGCACCGAAGGGCGAAGCGCAGTGGAGCACCCGGCTCGCCCGGGTTGCGGGACGCCGCGGCGCGCCCGACCGGCGGCGTCCGGCCCCGCCGGTGGGACAAGGAATTCCAGCGCCGTCCGCCAGCTGTTGCGCACATCTACGAAGTGACGCAGAGTCGTGCCGCAGCGCGGTTCGAGCCGGCATCCCGCTGCGGACTGACCGCCAGGCATCAAACGCTTCCGGCCATCACGGTCGGCGGTAATCTCCAAGGCACCGCCCGGCACGAGACAGACTCTCGTGCGATTGCTTTTCCATGCCCGCGCGGCGCGCGGCAGCCGTTCGCGGTAACGCGATGCGGCGACCGGACGACGATCCCGACCAATTGCCCGGTGGTGGCGGCACCGGGCAGGCACGTTTCGACGTGCTGTACCGCGAGCAGGCACCGCGTCTGCGCCGCTGGCTCGGTGCGCGCCTGCGCTCGAGCGAGGAAGCCAACGACCTGGTGCAGGATGCCTTTGCGCGGCTGCTCGGATCGGGCGCCCGCGAGAGCCTGCGCCAGCCCGAGGCGTTCCTCAACCGGATCGTGCGCAACCTGCTCATCGACCGATCGCGCCGCGTGTCGAACCGGACGCCGCACGTGCCGATCGACGACGCGCACGCGCCCGCGGCCCGAGCGACCCAGGAGGATGCCATCGAGCTCGCGCAGTTGCGGCAGCGCTACAGGACTGCCGTCGACGCGCTGCCGCCGCGAACCCGCCAGGTGTTCCTGCTGCACCGCAAGGACGGCCTGGGCTACAAGGAGATCGCGACTCAGCTCGGGATCAGCATCCGTACCGTCGAATGGCACGTCGGCGAGGCACTCCTGAGGATCGGCAAGGACCTGGGCCAATGAGCATCCCCGACGGACAGGCGGAAGGCGGCGAGGCGCTCGCCCGCGAGGCGGCGCACTGGTTCGCGAGGCTGCGCAGCCCCGATGCCGAGGCGAGCCGCGACGCGTTCAAAGCCTGGCTGGCCGAGGGGGCGGAGCACCGGGCAGCGTATAATCGTGCCGCCGAGATCTTCGCGATGGGCAAGCTGCTCGCCGAGGTTGACGAACCTGTACCTGTGGCAACGCGGCGGCCCGGAGCGCTGGCGGTGGCCCTTGGTCTCGCGGCTGCCCTTGTCGTCGGCATTGGGGGTTGGGTCGTTTCGCGCCCGGCCACGCCTGCCGCGGACCAGCGGGGTTCCGTGGCCGGAGCGACCGACCATCGCACCCTCTCGACGATCGCGGGTGAAGCCAGTGCAGTACGCTTGGCCGACGGCTCGACCGTCCGCCTCGACCGCGGGACGGTTCTCGATGTCGATATCGGCGGCGGGCAGCGAAACCTGAGGCTGCGGCAAGGTCAGGCGCGGTTCGAGGTCGCGCACGAGCAGCGCCCCTTCATCGTCTTCGCCGGCGGCGGAAGCGTGACCGCGCGCGGCACGATCTTCGAAGTCGCGCTGACGCGCTCGGGCAAGGTCGCTGTCAGGCTGCTCCAGGGTGCGGTCGATGTGGCGCTGCCGCGCCAGGCGCCGATGTCTCCGTCCGCCGTCCGCAAGCTGTCGGTAGGCGAAGGCATCTCGTTCGCGGCGCAGCCGCAGGCGTCGCCGTCCCCGGTCGTGCCGATTGGCGCCACAACCGCGCCTTCGTCCGGCGCACGCGACTTCGAGGCGACGCCAGTCTCGGAGCTGGTCGCCCTGGCGAATCATGGTGCGGCACGTCCGATCCGGATGGCCGGCACCTCGCTTGCAGCTCAGCGCGTCTCCGGACGGTTCCGCATCGACGATACCGAGTTGCTTGCCCGGCGGCTCGCGGCGCTGTTTGGCGGGCATGTGGATGCCAGCGACCCACATGAGCTTGTGCTGATGCCCGCAACGTCCCAGGCGTCCGTTTCCGAAGCGGTGGACGATCGCCATGCCGTGTCGGGTGGCTGACGCTAGGCGGCCTGTCGGCAACCAAGGCGGCTGCAGCCACTTAAGTCGAAAATGGCTTTATCGGCCGTGCAGGGCAGTACGACGCAATATATCTTCTGGAAACAAAGTTGCCTGATAGACGAGTCTGGCCGGGTGGCTGCCACTATGTCCAGGCCTTTTGGCTAAAGGTGGTGGCGCATGTCCAGGGCATGCTTTTCCCGCCCGGCTCGGGCGATCTGCTACACCTGCAGCAAAACAATCGAGTTATATTTGGATTATAATGTTATCATAACTGCCTGCGTGGATATATTGGTCCGGTCATGGCCATGACGTTTCTCATGAATGGAGGAATGCCATGAATCGCGAACACACCATCGAGCTCGGCGTCGTGAGCGCCGACACCAAGGGCAGCACGATCGGCTTCGCCGACGTCGAGACCGGACTGCAGCCCAAGGTCGGCCTCACCGACGACTGATCGGACCTGGCGCGTGCCTTCATCGGCGCGCGCCATTTCGCTGGTGGATTCCATCATGTCGATTATCCTGCGCGCCGGCGTTTCGTGGTGCATCTGCGCACGCCAGGCGGTCTTTCTCGACCTGACGCGCGATCGCTATTTCTGCCTGCCCGAGGCGCTGGACGACATCTTCCAGCGCTGGGTTGCGGGGGAAGCGATCGACGCGACTGCGCGCGACGCTCTGATCGCAGCCGGTGTCGCAGAGTCCGGTTCCGGAAGCCTGCCCATGGCTGCCCGCCATGCAGCGGCGATGCGCGACCTTGCGCTCGGCATGCGCGCCCGATCCATTCGAGATGTTCTCGCTGCGATTGCGGGCCAGCTGCTTGCCCGGCACCGACTGAAGCGCCGGTCACTGGCGAGCATCGTGACGAACGGAATGGCACTTCGCACTGGCCGTGCTGGCGACGTCCGGGACGAAACCGTGCTGCGAAAGGTCGCCGGTGCGTTCGTAACCAGCGGAATGCTCCTGCGCGCCGCCGACCAGTGCCTTCCGCGCGCCATCGCGGCTGGCCGTCTGTGCCGCAGGCATGGACAGGAGGTGGCGCTGATCTTCGGCGTGCGCCTCAACCCGTTCGCGGCCCATAGCTGGGTCCAGTCGGGGGATGCGGTCGTTGTCGGCGACCTCGAACAGGTACGGCTCTACACGCCGATCCTGGTGGTCCAGTGAGGCCGCGCTATCTCCTCCTGGTCGCGCAGCGTCCTGACCTCGCCGCACAAGCGCAGCGCATCGCGGACGGCACGGGTTTGCTGGTGACGCGGTGTACGCCGGCTTTCGCGGTGCTGACGAACGAGGCGTGCAGCTGCCTCGACATCGATGCCGGGGCCATGGTGATCGGCACGCTCTTCCACCGGCATGGACCGCCACGCGCGATCACGGCCTTCAGCGACGCCGAGCGCGCCACGCTGATGCGCGAGGATAGCCGGGCGCTCCTCCAGTCCTATTGGGGCGGCTATATCAGCGTGCGCTCCAGCGGCGACAGCATCGAGATACTCCGCGATCCGTCGGCGGCGCTGCCCTGCTACCGTGCCGAGACCGACTGCATGCGACTGTTCGCGTCGGACATCGCGCTACTAGAGGCGGCGGGCACCGAGAACAGGCGGGTGGCATGGGATGCGCTGGGCCGGATCCTCTATGCCGCGGGCCTTCCCACTACCGAGACCGTGCTCTCCGGCATTACCGAACTGCGCGCCGGAGAAGCAGTCGCACTGCGGGGCCGCTCCGAACGGGGCCTGGCCGGCTGGTCGCCCTGGGACTTTGTGGATCCCGGCGCAGGCAGCAATGAGGTGGCCGAGGAACTGCGGCGCACGATCGAGCAGTGCGTCGCAGCCTGGGCCTCGCGCTGCCGGCGCCCGCTGGTCAGTCTCTCCGGCGGCCTCGATTCCTCGATCGTGGCCGCCTGTCTTGCGCAGTCGCAGAGCCAGGCGGCGTGCCTGACCTTGTTCACCGACGATCTTGCGGGCGACGAGCGCGGCTTCGCGCAGATCGTCTGCGACGCGGTCGGCTTGCCGCTCAGCGAATGCCGCTACGACCTCGAAGCAGTCGATCTCGGCCGCGCGCTGGGTGCGCACCTCCCGCGCCCCGCCGGGCGGATGGAGGCCCAGCCCTATGAAGCCGCGCACCGAGCGCTGGCCGAGCGGGTCGGCGCCGATGCCTTCTTTACCGGCAATGGCGGCGACAATGTCTTCGGCTATTCGCAGTCCGCTGCCGCGCTTGCCGACCGGGCGTTGCACGAGGGACCGGGTGCCGGGGCCTTCGCGACGCTACGTGACATCTGCCACCAGACCGGGGCCGGGCCGCTGCGGGTGACACGTGCGGCGGTGCGCATCGCACGGCAACCTCCAGACTATGGTTGGAAGGCGAACCCGCTCTTTCTGCATCCGGACCTTGTCGCGTCGCTGCGGGAGATGGCCTTCTCTCATCCCTGGCTGGAAGCGCCGCGCTGGGCGCTTCCCGGCAAAGCGGCGCATATCGCCGCACTGGTCCGCGCCCAGCTCACGCTCGAGGCCGACCGCAGTCGCCTCGCGCCGCTGATCAATCCGCTCCTTTCGCAGCCGATCCTCGAAGCGTGCCTCGCAATCCCGAGTTGGCGATGGCGCGAAGGCGGTCGCGATCGCGCCATGGTCCGGACCGCTTTCGCCGGCCGGCTTCCGGACACGATCGTCGATCGCCGGGTGAAGGGCACACCCGACCCATTCTGTGGCGAGATCGTTCGGCGCAAGCGCGAGGCACTGCGCGCGCGCCTGCTGGACGGCCAACTCGCCGCGCACCGAATTCTCGATCCGGGCGCGATCGAGGAGACTCTCCGGCCGGAACGACCGACGACGGGAGAGGAGAATGTGCGCCTGCTCGAGCTGGCGAATGTCGAGGCCTGGCTGGGCGCCAGAGCATCGCATCCGTCCGGCGGCGACCCCGCCATCGGCTCGGGCGCAACTGGTACCACCGACAACACAGGAGAAGAGCAATGAGTATCGAAGACATGAAGGCGATCGAACTCGGAATCGCCAGCACCGACACCCGCGGATCGACGATGGGGTTCTCCGACGGCGAGACGGGCCTGATGTGGCACCCCGGCCTCCACGACGACTGAGCTGAAGCGAGCGGGTGCCTAGGCACCCGCTCTACCCTGCCAATCCGCGGACGCGTGCTCCCGGCCCGGATCGACGGGCCTGAACTCGCACGCAGGAGAAGAACCATGCACTATCGAGATTGGAAGGTGATCGAGCTCGGAGCAATCACCACCGCGACGCGCGGATGGACGATAGGCTTTGCCGAGAACGAATCGGCATGATGGTCCCCGGCGGTCTCTGCGAAGATTGATCCGGGATAGTCAGGGTCCGCTGCGATCCGCAATAGCGGACATCGGCGGCTCGGCCAGCGCCTGGCGCATCGCGTGCCAGCGCGCGATCTCCTCGCGGCGGCCTGGTGCCTCGATGCCGTTCAACCAGAAGTCGAACCAGTCGATCGCGCGGGTATAGGTCGCCAGCCGGTGCGCCGGCTGCCATTTGACGTGATGCTCGTCCGGGAAGACGAACATGTCGATCGGCCGGTCGTGCTCGCGAAGCGCCGTGAAGCTCTGGAGCGCCCCCCAATATTCGTCGTCCGCCACCTGCACCAAGATCGGCGCGCGGATGCTCGCGACATTGGGCGAGATGGCGATCTGGCGCCAGAAAGCCCGAGCCGCCTCGCTGTCGTCGGTCATCCTTGGATAGCCCATGTAGTAGAACAGCTTCGCCGCACCTGGCCCGACGCGGATCGGCATGCTGGTGTCCCAGCAGCAACTGCTCGACGCGAAGGCGGAAAACAGCCTGCTATGCAGCAGCGCGAACTGGACCGTGGATGAGCCATCGCTCAAGCCCGTGATGCCGATACGCGTCGGGTCGACGATGCCACGCGCGATCGCGACGCGGACGGGATCCTCGACCGCCTCGAGCACGCTCCGCCGGTCGGCGAAGTCCTTGAGGTTGATCCGGTCGCCCTCGACATAGTCGGGTGCGGCCTTCGAACCGACCGCGTCGGGCTTGTCGACGCTCAGGACCGCAAAGCCGCGATTGGCGAATGCCTGGATCGGATAGTCGTCGCCGGTCCCGCCGCGCAGGAACCCGCGCGAGACATATTGCACCACCACCAGCGGGTAGCGCCTGCCCGGCTGATACCCGACCGGGAGGACGAGGTCGGCAAAGGATGGCAGGCCGAAGCTGTTGCGCGATCGCAGGCGCTCGACGCTGCCCAAGGTCAGTCCGGCGAATTCCGGGTTCGGGTCGAAGACAATGTCGCGCCTGCCGCTCGCCACATCCAGCCGCTCCAGGCGGCGCGGCTGTAACGCGCCTTCGCGCAGGCAAAGCAGCGAGCCTCCCGAAGGTATGCAGCCCAGGAGCAGGTCCCGCGTCAGATAGAGCCGACGCGGGCGGGCGGCACCCGGCTTCCATTCGTAGATAGCGGTGTCGCTGTTTCTCCAGCCTTCGTGGCGCAGGAAGCGCACTCTGTCGCCCGCCCACCATGGGTAGCTCGCATCGGCGCATTCGGGCGCGCCACAGGATACGGCACGATTGTCGGCATCGAGCACGAGCTGGCCGCGCTCGGGATAGAGGGTTTTGGCCGCGACACGGAGCCTGACCACCGCTCCTGCGGGACCGGCCGCTTCGGTCCAGTCGCCCTCTCGCGCCGATGTCGTGTCGAGCAGCGCGGCTTCCTCCGGCCCGGCCGCGCGTGCTTGACCGCTCGTAAGGTCGAGGAGCCAGGCTTTTCGCGGTAGCGGCGCCGGCGCGAACGGGCGATTGCTCGAGGTAGGCGAGAAGCGGTCGTCATAGTGGAAGCCCGACAGGCCTTCCTTGTCGATCACAGCCAAGGCCTCGCGCATGCCAGGCTTGGTCGCATAGACGACGCCCCGCCCATCGGCGGTGATCCGGAAGTCATCGATGTCCTCGGCGCTGTCGGTGATCGCCTCGCTGCCGCTGCCATCCGCTCCGGCACGCCACAGTTGCACCGCGCCCTTGTCCCGCCTGCGATAGAATATCCATCGTCCGTCGGGCGACCAGCGCGGCGTGATCGTATCGGCGACACCGCTCGGGAAGCTCGCCTTGCCGCGAAAGTCGAAGCGGAAGCGGATGAAGTCCCCACCGCGATCGACCACCAGCGCCTTTCCATTCGGCCGAAGGTCCACCACCACCATCGCCAGGCAATAGCCATTGGCGACAGGATCGCCGTGTCGGAGCTGAAAGGCTGCGTGCGACCCGTCGGGCGACACCGAGAATAGCCCGGCATATTGCTGCATCGGGTCGACCGGCCCGATGTCGCGCAGCCGGACGAGATCGTCCGGGACCAGCCTGCGTTTGGTCTGCGGAGCCGGTGCGGCCGAAGGAACCACATCGGCACAGGCCGGCGCAGCCGCCGCTATTTCAGGCGTCGCGAGGAATATCATCCCGGCGAGGACCGCTGTGGCATTTGCGCTCACCATTGCTTGCTCACCGAGAAGCTGACGAAGCGACCGATCGCCGACTGGTTGGTCGAATCGAAGGGAACATAGGTTGGATCCGACATGCGGATGACGTCGGGCGTCTCGTTCAGCAGGTTCTGGAGACTGAGCCGCAGCTCGAGGTTGCTGAGCAGGCCATGTCCTTCACCGGTTCGGTAGGAGCCACTCAGGTCGAGCGTGGTGAAAGCCCCGATCCGTTTGGTCGCGGGAAGCCGGTTGTCGACTGTGCCGTCGAGATAGTTGAGTGAGACCGACAACTGCACGGCAGAGGTCTCCCAGCTGGCGGAGCCACGCGCACGGAACTTGGGCGGCGTGAAAATCAGGCCCGATCGACCTTCGTAAGGCAGATTGGCCGCTGATCGGCGCTTGGCGTCGAGATAGGTCGCGGCCCCCGCGATAGTGATCCGGCTGTCCGCACTGGTTCGGACGCCGTACTCGACGGCAAGGTCGACGCCGCGGATGCGCTCGCGCGCCGTATTGTGCAGGCTCGAATCGACGACCGCCGCGACCTGGGCAGGATCATAGGGTTGGCCGCTCTGGTTGGAGAGCCCCAGCGGCGCCTCCGCGATCAGCGCCTGCAATTGACTGGCGCTCGGCGAGAACTGGACGAAGTTCGCTGCCGCGGGGTTGGTCAGAGCGGACAGCAGGTCGCTGATTGGCGACGCGATGCGATCGCGATAGTCGATGTCGTACCAGCTCGCCTCGATCCGCAGCCCGTCGAGAAAGCGCGGCTTGAGCTCGACCGACAGGGTCGAGCTGGTCGCCCGCTCGGCATGAAGGTCGGGATTGCCGCCGCCGATAAGCAACACAGTTGCTCCGGCGGGGAGCGGCGGGGTCGGCTGCGGTGCGAACAGATAGGCCGGGAAGAGCACGATCTCGCGCACCTGGTTGACCTGCTGCAATGTCGGGATCTTGAACGAGCGTCCCCAGCTATATTTGAGCGTGATGTCCGGATGTGGTGCATAGACGAGCCCCAGCTTCGGCGTGGCGACGGCGTCGATGCCCTTGTAACTCTCGTAGCGGACCGCGGCGCTGAGGCGCAGCGCATCGATGAATGGCATCCGGTTGGCGGCCCCCACGAGAGGCACCGACAACTCGCCATAGCCGAACAGGCTTTGGCGACGCTCGACGGCATCGCGCGTCACGGTCGTGACGCCCCGGTTGGTCGTGCGGACATCGAAATCGAGCTGGAAACGGCGATAGCCGCCGCCGAGTGCGAGGCGCACATCGCCGCCGGGCAGATGTGCGAGCGGGCCTTCGGCGCTCGCCTCGAAGTTGGTGAGGTGATTGTCATAGGCCGAGCGGCCGACGACGAGGTTGCCGTTGGTGTAGCGGCGCGCGTTGCTGACCGTGGAGCTTTCCCCGTCGGTCATCTCCAGCGTCGCTTCCCAACCACCCCCGGGCCGGAAATGAAGGGACGGCGTCACCGCATAGGAGCGCACGACCGGCAGGCTATCCTGGCCGTAGAAGGTGACCGGAGCGGTCAACGAGAAGGCATTCGTCTTTCGCGCGCGGCGGTCGGCAAGCTGGGCATCCAGCTCGAACGACGCCCAACTGGCAAGATCCTGGTGGCCGGTCAGCACGCCGCTGACCTGACGGCTTCCCGTAGTCAGCATCTGCGCGGCGTTGAGCTGGCGCGTATAGGGCCGGTCGTCGGCGTAGATCGGCGTCGCCTTGCTATAGTCGAGCGCAGCCATGAAGCCTCCGCCAGTCCAGCGCTTGCCGCCGACGCCAGAATATTGCTGCTGGACGTTGCCGCCTTCGGTCGAGGCGCCCACCCGGGCATTGGCCTGGAGACCATCATAATCGCGGCGCAGGATGAGGTTGGCGACACCGCCCACCGCGTCAGAGCCGTAGAGTGCGGAAGCTCCGTCGGTGATCACCTCGATGCGATCAAGCGCCGCCAGCGGGATGATCGAAATGTCGACGCCCTGGTTGACTGCGTCGTAGGGGAGGCGATGACCATTGATGAGCGTCAACGTCGCGTCCGAGCCCAGCCCGCGTAGGTTGAGCGTCGTCGAGTTGTTGACGTTATTGTATCCGCTCTGCTCACCGCCCCCCACGACGCCGGGGTTTTGCCCTCCGGTAAAATTTTGCGGGATGATCCGCGAGACGCTCGCCATGTCCGGCAGGCCCTGCTCCTCTAGACCCCGGCGCATCATCACGATGACCGGCGAGGGACCCGTCGCAC
This sequence comes from Sphingomonas sp. QA11, assembly GCF_028473665.1. Taxonomy (GTDB): domain Bacteria; phylum Pseudomonadota; class Alphaproteobacteria; order Sphingomonadales; family Sphingomonadaceae; genus Sphingomonas; species Sphingomonas phytovorans. The sequence goes on from NZ_CP098774.1 coordinate 4,463,486, forward strand.
CGCGGATGCGCGTGCCGGTCACCGTGATCTCCGTGGCGCCCGCTTCGTCCGCTTGGGGACGCACCCGCACGACGAGCGCCCCGGCGTGCTCCTCGATGATCAGGTCGCTGCCACCGATGGCGAGCCGCACGGCCTGCTCGACCGTGAGGCTGCCCCGGACGGCCGGCGCCCGCAGGCCGCGCACATCCTCGTCCGCGAACAGGATTTCGCGGCCGGCTTGACGCGCCAGCGTGCGCAGCGTCGTGGCAAGGTCCTGTGCCGGCAGCTCGAACGTCACGGCTGCCTCCTGCGCACTGGCCGGCAGGATCACCATGCCGGCAGGCGTCGCCATGGCGCCAAGCAGAGCGCCGCATAGCGCCTTTTTCGAGATCGTCATTCTTCCCTCCCATCGCCGTTGCTCCGGCGTTGGGGGGATTGACGCGGCGCAGGACCGACTACGGGGTCGATGCTGAAATAATTTTCAGCGGCGAGGCCTGGCGCCCCGCGGCGTCACCCACCCGGTGCTGGCGGCCTAGTCACAGAAGCTCTTCGCACTTGGCCCAACTCCGCGCGCGATTCAATTTCGCAAATCAGTCATTTTGTGATAATTTTACGCACATCGTGAACCGTTTGCGCAATCGGGCCATGGCCCGGTGAACATTTTTCGCGGAATTCAGAATGAAAGAGTGGCTTTCACAGCCTGTGATGGAATTTCGCACGCTCCCACTTCCCGAACCTGGGACACCCGTGGGCTATGCGGCGCTGATCGACCGCTACAGCCTGGAAGTGCCTCTATCCGGACGCCTGGCGGCGATCGCAGAGCGCCATCACCCCCGCTCGACCGACGGGTGGTTGATGCTCACGCCCCGCCATGCTCCAGCCCGAGATCTTGCCGGCCAGCTGACCTTTGCCCTTCGCTACGAAGGACTGGACCTTGTGGTGCTGGCGCGGCTCTTTCGCGTCGTGGTTCCCGGTGAGATTGCCGCGATCGTCGAAGCCAGCCCGACCGGCGCCTATGCACGCCGGATCTGGTTTCTCTACGAATGGCTGACCGGTACCCGTCTCGACGTGCCCGATGCCGGCAGAGTGCGCGCGGTGCCCGTCGTCAATCCCAGCCAACAACTCGGGCTCGCCGAAGGCGAGCCTTCGACACGCCACCGGGTGATCAACAACTTGCCGGGCACGCCCGCCTTCTGTCCGATGGTCCGCCGCACGCCCGCGCTCGACGCCTATCGTGATCGCGCTCTCGACGTGCGCGCACGCGAGGCAGCTGGACGGATTCGGCCGGACCTGCTGGCGAGGGCCGCGGCGTTCCTCTTGCTCAACGATTCCAAGTCCTCGTTCGCAATCGAAGGTGAGCGGCCCTCGGGCACGCGCGCGACGCGCTGGGGGCAGGCGATCGCGCAGGCGGGCACGTGCCCGCTCAGTCTCGCCGAGCTCGACCTGCTGCAGCAGGTCGTGATCGGCGACGCCCGCTTCGTGCGGCTGGGCCTGCGAGAAGAGGGCGGCTTCGTTGGGGTCCATGACCGCGACACCAATATGCCGGTGCCCGATCACGTCGGCGCGCGGGCGCAGGACCTCCAATCGCTGCTCCAGGGTCTGATCGACTATTCGGAACGCGCGATCAGCGGGGGTATGGATCCGGTCGCGGCAGCGGCCTGCCTGGCCTTCGGCTTCGTCTACATCCATCCCTATGTCGACGGGAATGGACGGCTCCATCGCTGGCTCTTTCATCATGCGCTGGCGCTGGCGCGCTTCAACCCGCCCGGACTGATCTTTCCGGTGAGCGTGGCGATCTACCGCAGGATCGAGGAGTATCGTCATGTGCTCGAATCCTATTCGGCGCCGCTGCTGCCGCTGATCGAATGGCGTCCGACGCCCGACGGCAATGTCGAGGTGCTGAACGATACGGCGGACTTCTATCGCTATTTCGACGCAACGACGCATGCCGAGTTCCTGTATGCCTGTGTCGAACAGGTCATCGAGCAGGACATGCCGGCGGAAGTCCGCTTCCTCGAGGCGTTCGAGGCGTTCAGCGAACGCATCCAGCAGATCGTCGACATGCCGGCTTCCCAGGTCGAGCTGTTGCGCGGGTTTCTGGCGCAGAATGACGGGCGGCTATCGCAACGAGCCCTGACCCGTGAGTTCGCGGCATTGAATGAGGATGAAGTGGCTGAGGTCGAACGCGCCTATGCGCTGACCTTCATCGAATGACCGGTCAATCCTGATTGGTTGCGGAGCGCGTTGAACCATCCGCTTGGCGACGGCCGTTCGATCCAATCAAATTGATGTACCCGCGCACGTCCGTATGGACATGTCTACGGCAGAATAGTATAGATCAGTTGTCGGCGAAGATAAGAGGAAGGCTGGTAACCGAGAACTCAAACCGCATCCACCTATGCTAGAAAGGGTGTATTTTGCGGGTACAAAATTAGCATCGATTTTGATTAGAGAAATCTTCTCAAATTGATGTCGATATTTGTTGGGTTCTCTTCTGGCACCATTTTCTACCTCTGGATTCGTCCAGAGGTGTCCAGCAAGAGGCTGGTCCCAAAGCAAAATTTCATCAACCATCGCTCGCAACCGTCCGGGTTGATCCAGCTGATTCCAGCAAAAGAGGCTCACTTTGTGTGTGCCGGGCGGACCCGGAGAAAACCGGGATCACGATGATGCTGCCACAACTCCATATCACCTCAGACAGGCCGCAGGCGTAGCCAGACAGACTCGCTGATGGACAAGACCTCGTACTCGTAGGGCCTCGTACTCGTCATCCAGCCCAGTGGCTCGAAGCTCTGGCGCTTCCGCTATGGCTATGGCGGCCGCCATAAGACGCTCCACCTCGGACCCTGGCCGACCACGTCGCTTGCCAACGCTCGCGAGAAATGTCGCGAGACGAGAAAGGCCATCGCCGCCGGCTGGACCCGGCGATCGAGAAGACGCGCGCCAAGGTCACCGCGCGGCTCGCTGTCGCCATCTCTTTCAAGGAAGTGGCGCTCGAGCGGATCGTGAAGTGCGAGCGGGAAGGTCGCGCCGAGATCACATAGGACAAGATTCGCTGGCTGCTTGGCATGGCCTGTCCTTTGATAGGCTCTCATCCGATCAACACGATTACGCCCACCGAAGCGTTGTCCGTTTTGCGGAAGGTCGAGGCGAAAAGGCGATACCAGAGTGCGCGGCGCATGCGCAGCGTGCTCAGTCGGGTAACGGCCGCCCCGAGGGCAGGCGCCATCTGCAGGCGCTCGACATGTCCTGGGCCACGCTCACTCGCCAGGTCTCAAGCGCGTTCGGCAAGTAAGGCCTTCATGGAATCAGCTCGGCCTTCCCTCCAGTGGAAAGGTCGAGATGACTCGCCCAGGGGTCAGGCCGGAATAAACGCGGCGGTCTTGTCCTTGCCCTCTCGAACGGCCGAATCGGCGCCTGACTTTCGATCCCCCTTTTGGTTGCGCGCTATTCGACCCGGACCCGATCGAGCCTCGGGGCGAGGAGATGGACGCAGGCGAGCGCGACGACATAAACGCTTCCCGCCACCGCGAAGATCAGCGTGTAGCTGCCCGTCGCGTCGAGAATATAGCCGACGAACTTGGCCATCATCATCCCGCCGATGGCGCCGGCGGTGCCGCCAATCCCGACCACGGAGCCGACGGCGGCGCGCGGGAACATGTCAGACGGGATAGTGTAGAGATTGGCCGACCAGGCCTGATGCGCCGCAGTCGCAATGCCCAGGATCGCCACCGCGGCCCACAGGCTGGTGACATATTGAGCGAAGAAGATCGGCGTCACCAGGAGGGCACAGCCAAGCATGGTCAGCTTGCGCGCCCGGTTCGCCGTCAGCCCGCGCTTCATCAGCTTCGACGACGTCCATCCGCCGGCGACGCTGCCGAAATCCGAGATGAGATAGATGACGACCAACGGCGGGCCGAACGTCTTCAGGTCGAGATGATAGGTCTTGGCGAGAAAATCCGGCGTCCAGAACAGGAAGAGCCACCAGATCGGATCAGTCAGGAACTTGCCGATCGCAAAGGCCCATGTCTCCCGATAGCGGAGCAGGCGGCCCCATCTGATACGCTCGACGGGGTCGGCCGGGTCGCTTTCGATATAGGCAAGTTCCGCAGTGGAAACGCGCGGCTGCTCGCGCGGACGCCGGTAGATCGCAATCCAGGCGGCCAGCCAGACCAGGCTCGCGAAGCCGGTGATGACGAACGCCATGCGCCAGCCAAACGCGATCGTGATGATCGGGACGATCAGCGGGGTCACGACGGCGCCGATATTGGCACCGGCATTGAAGACCCCGGTCGCGAAGGCACGCTCCCGCGCCGGAAACCATTCCGACACCACCTTGATGCCGGCCGGGAAATTACCTGATTCGCCAATGCCGAGAAGGAAGCGCGCGGCGGAGAACTGGAAGGCGTTACCAGCGAATCCACACAGGGTATGGCCGAGCGTCCAGATCGCGAAAGCGATCGAATAGCCGATGCGCGCGCCGAGCCGGTCAATGACCCAGCCGAAGCTGAGATACCCGATCGCGTAAGCGGCCTGGAACCAGAAGATAATGTCGGCATAGGTCGTTTCGGTCCAGCCGAGCTCGGCCGAAATGGTCGGCTTCAGCACACCGATCATCTGCCGGTCGACATAGTTGATCGCGGTTGCCGCGAACAGCAGCCCGCAGATCAGCCAGCGATAACGCCCGATCCGCCCGGTCGCGTTCTCGACCGCCATGTCGCCGCCGCTCATCGCGCATTTCCCCTCATTGCCTGTCCCTCGGATAGGAGCTCTTCGCTCCCCGGCCCGCTGCCGGTCATACGCTCGATGGCGTACCGCGCCGATCAGGGCGTCAGGCGGGATGTGGCGGCGTATCGCAACGCCAACCTGCCCGTGTCGGATCGAGGATATCTGCCGGGTCCCCATGCCCAATCGGCCCGTGTCAGCAGATCATCCAGTTCCGCCGCCGGCCATTTCAGTTCCTGGTGCGGCCAGTCAGCCTGACGGCCGCGATAGGCAGCCAGGAAGTCGGTCGCCTTGCGCAGGCCCCGCCCCTTGTCGTCGGCATAGTTCCAGAGGTCCAGCCCGAGACAGCCGGCCATTTCAGCGACGTCGTACGCCGGTTCGAGCGCGTAGATAGAATAGTGGAAGCTGCGGGTTCGCGTCAGCTCGGCGGGAAGAGACCCCGAGGGATCGAACTGCGTGGCGATCCGGCGGCCGGGGAATTCAACGATCGCCTTACGGGCAACGGCCGGGCGGCGGGCGAACAGGGCATATTGCGTCAATTGTGCGTCGAACCATATGCCGTGATTGTTCTTCGCCGCCTGCTCCTCGCGCCCCGTCGGGCTGCCAAGCATCCAGTCGACATAGCGGCCGAACCAGATTTCGAGCGCTTTCACCTCGGCATCGCCGAGCGCACCGGACGGGCCGATCAGGCCCACCGCGTCAATCACCGACTGGAAGGCGTTGGTGTCCAGCACTCCCTCGGCGCGGCCATTTTCGCGGCCCGGCACGGCCTGGGCGAAGGTTGCATTGGGGTTCATCGCGGTGGCGGGATCAAGGAACCAGGTGCGGACGATCTGCGCGGTCTTGTCGGCATATTTGCGCTCGCCGCCGTAGAAATACGCCAGCGACAGGGTTTCGGCATCGGCACTCATCCTGCCGATCGCCGTGCGGTCATAGGATGCGGTGTCGCGCTGCGGATTCACCTCGCCATCGCGGCGCACATAGGGACCCGAGGCGCTGGCCGGATCTGGCCACCAATAGGGCGCGATGCTGAGATAGTCGTGGCGGTCGCCGGACAGGGGAAGGGTCGTCTTATCCATGACTGATCCCGGCTTGTGCCGGAGCGCCGCCTCGGCGCGCTCAATGAGGACGGCATAGGCCCGCGCCACCGCAGGGTCGCTGTCGCGGACGGCCTTGATCCTGTTGAGCTGATCCGGCTTGAGATAGAAGGTCCGGCGACCGTCGAACGCCGGTGCATATCCTTCCTCCGCGGCGCACCGTGATGGCGTCGCTGGTGGGCGCAGTGAAGAATCCGCCGTTGCCAAGGCTGGCCCCGCAGCGGTTAGACCGAAACAAACAAGCAGGACAGCCGCGATGCTGCGATCGGCCCGGTCCTTCATCTTCCTCTCCCGTTGGTCGCAAGGCACGATCTAGATTCGATCGGCTGCTACCGGTGTCATGACTGGCAAGGATGTTCTCATCTTCGCCTGGCAGCTTGTCAATAGTTGTATGACAACGACCAGCCGAGCCGGATGGGGCCCGCCCGCGGGACCGCCGTTCTCGCGCACCGTATGACAGTACGGAAGGCGCCGGTCGGGGCCTGATACGCCTGGCCTGGAGCAGGAATGCCCGTGCACTCGCCGACACCGCTGACGTTGAAGCTGCGAACCTCTCCCCGATTGAAGCTGATCGCCGTCAGGCCTGAAGGCGTCGCGCCGTCCGAGAATGTCGCGAATTCCATGTCGATCCGCGCGATCCGTGCCCTGTTCCCGCCGGTCACGACATCATTGCGGGTGATCCTGCCCGGCGCGAAGACATAGCGCGTCTCGATCGCGAGCCGATCGTCGCGGCGTGCGTCGCTCGCCCCGATCAGGTCGAGCGCATCCTGGCGCCACCGCACCTCGGTTACCGCACCGAGCCGTGTCACCGTGACATGCCTGAACCAGGCCAGCGGCATCAGGACACTGCCGTCCGTCAGGGTGATGCGCGGCACGAGGTTGGGATAGCGCGCATCGGCCGAGCCCTGCAGCATGCCGGGCGAGAAGGGGACCGGGTAATAAGCGTTGTTCATGTGCTGTCCGGCAGCACCGTTGATGATCGGCAGGCCGATCACGTGCCCGCGGTCGCGGACCGTGACGAGCGCGCGGTCGTAATCCCCGCGCGCGAACCAGGTGGTCGTCGACGCGGGCAGGCCACCGAGCCAGCGCGCATAGTCGGACGAGGGCGCCGTGTCGCGATAGCCGAGATCGTTCCAGATCGCATCGGTATAGATATATTGCCGGGCAAGGCTCAGATTCTCGCCGAAGATCCGGTGCTTGCCGCGATAAGTGTCGGTTCGCCGGCCCTGGCCCCACATGTCGACCGAGCCGGTTGCCGGATCAACCCAGAAATCCATATACCGCGCCGCGATCCGCGACGAGAACGCATAGGCCATGCGCTGCTCGACCGGGCCCAGCAGCTTGAACCGGGCGGCGGCCGTCAGCACCTCAAGAAAGGCCGTCTCGCCATAGGCACCGATGCTCCGGCCATATTCGAAGCCTTCGCCGCGCAGGTTGAAGCGCGGCAGCATCAGGTCGACCGAGCGCCGCAGCCATGTCTTCACCTCGGGCGTCGGCTCCATCCCGGCCTCGACGAGGCGTTGGGCGATCTCGCCGATCAGGAGCACGCTGTAGCGGTCGAATCGCCCCTCCCCTTCGGTCTCGTCGGCAAAACCATAATGACCGGAATAGCGACGGTAATGATCGAGCATCTTCGCGAGCAATGCCTCGCTCGCGCCTGCATCCTCCCAGCCCATCAGGAAACGGAGCCGGGCGATGCTGAAAGCGACGCCGTAATAATTGTTGGGCAGATTGATGAGCGTGAGGTCCGGCCGGACGAAGCGCCGCCAGTCGAGATCTGTCCGCAGCCGTGCCAGAGTCGCCGGGCGCACAGCGCGATCAAGCACCCCCGCGTCCTTCAGATGGTGGAGCGCCGAGATATAATAATAGATGCCCCAGCTGTCGTTCGGGTCACCGACGGTGAGGTCAGCGATATCGGCGTAGTCGACAAGCCGCTGGTCGAGGCGCGGATCGCCGCGCGGCAGATCAAGCACATGATAGGTCATCGCGGCGGCGATCTTGCCGGGCAGGAACTTGTCGCCGCTTTCGAAAACCCGCACGCCACCCAGGGTCATATCGCGGCGCTCGCGCAGCAACTGCCCCAGCAACCCTTCCAGCTGGGGCATCAACCGCTGCTTCACGGTCTGATGCATCGGCGGCGCGACCGCATAGATCGGCCCGCGCGGCTGGTCGGCCCAGCGATTGCGCACGGCGGGCTCACCCGATGCGACGAGGAGCGGTACCGCGAGCAACACGGCCAGACTGGTTTTCACCGGCGTACCTTGTGCCGCGCCAGATCGTACATCGCACTTCCCGCCAGCAGGAAGGCGCCCGCGCCATAGAATTGGGTCTCGCCTTGGGCAACCGAATCGGGCCGGTCGCTGACCTGCTGAACCCAGCCGAGCATGCCGTCGGGCTGGACCGCGCGTTGCAGCGCCGCCCAGCCGCGGATGACAGCGGGACGATAGGTGGCTGCGTCGAGCAGACCCGCCTCAATGCCCCAGGCAAGAGCATAGACGAAAAAGGCGGTGCCGCTCGATTCGGGCTGGGTCTTCGGGCCGTCATCGAGCAGCGACGGCGCCCAATAGCCGTCCGGCTTCTGGATCGCCACGGCCCGCGCCGCCATCTCGCGGAACAGCCGGACATAGTAAGCGCGCATCGGATCGGCCCGGTCGAGCTGCGGGATGATCCGCGCGAGGCCGCCCATCACCCACCCATTGCCCCGGCTCCAGAACAGCTTGCGGCCCGCCGCATCGCGCTGCTCGAAGAAGCGGCTGTCGCGGAAGAACAGGTGATCCGCGGGGTCGTAGAGATAGTCCCTGGTGGCGCCATATTCCTCATGTGCGAATGCGGCGTAGCGTTTGTCACCCGTCGACCGGGAGATCGCCAACAGGCTTGGCGGGGCCATGAACAGGGCATCGCACCAGCACCACCGGGTTGTGCAGGTCGGGTCGCCGGGCGCAAGCGGGGGCGTGAAACGCAGGTCGTTTGTTGGGCGATTGGCCAGAATATGATCGAAATAGCCGATCATCGGCTTGACCGCCGCCTGCCCCGCGCCGTGCCGCGATGCCCATAACCACGCCTGGGCGATGAGCTGGTCATCGGCATGGAACGGCCGGTCTCCCAGGCGCCAGCCGGCATTCTTCCCGATCTCCATGATCGCGGCGGCGTAGCGCGGATCGCGGGTCCGGTCGGCAAGCTCGGTCAGCCCCACCCAGAAGGTCGCCTGCTGCCAGCCGCGCGGATCGTGCGTGCTCTGGCTGGCCGAGGGCATCCGGTCGAAACTGTCACGGTGCGCGAGCTGCCAGTCGGCGACCCGGCGTGTCGCGGCCAGGATATCGGCGTGACGCGGCATGGCAACGTCGATGGCGGCTGGCGCGGCGAGCACGACAGCGCTTGCCGCAACGGGAAGGATCACGACCATGGTTTTCTCCCAGATACCCGGATCATTGGTGACCTGAAGGGCGGTGGGGGGCTAGCAAGGGTGATGGCGCGCCGGTCTCCCGCCCGCAGGGCGCGGCATCCGGCCGTTTTCGCCGTTTAGTCCGAACCAGCATCCTTGCTTCCCCTTTTCCCGCCCCGGTTTTCTGACACCGGTAACAGAATCATCTTTCCTTTTTTTGCAGCCCTGTCAATGAAGTTGTATGACAAGTATCGTGGGAGCGAGAGGAACCTGATGCCGAAGATCACAGATGCGCGTGTTATCGTGAGTTGCCCCGGGCGTAATTTCGTGACGCTGAAGATCGAGACAGAAGAGGGGGTGTACGGCCTTGGCGACGCGACGCTGAACGGTCGGGAGCTGAGCGTTGCGAGCTATCTGGAGGATCATGTGGTGCCGTGCCTGATCGGGCGGGATGCGCACCGGATCGAGGATGTGTGGCAGTTCCTGTACAAGGGGGCGTATTGGCGGCGGGGTCCGGTGACGATGTCGGCGATTGCCGCGGTGGATACGGCGCTGTGGGACATCAAGGGCAAGATCGCGGGGCTGCCGGTCTATCAGCTTCTCGGCGGGGCGAGCCGTGAAGGCGTGATGGTGTACGGCCATGCCAATGGCGCGACGATCGAGGAGACGATCGACAACGCGCTTCATTACCAGTCGCTCGGCTACAAGGCGATCAGGCTCCAGTCCGGCGTGCCGGGCCTTGCCTCGACCTATGGGGTGTCGAAGGATCGCTATTTCTACGAGCCGGCCGATGCCGATCTGCCGACCGAGAATGCCTGGTCGAGCGAGAAGTATCTGCGTTCGGTGCCGCCGCTGTTCGAGAAGGCGCGCGAGGCGCTTGGCTGGGACGTTCACCTGCTGCACGACATCCACCACCGGCTGACCCCGATCGAGGCTGGTCGGCTGGGCAAGGACCTCGAGCAATACCGGCCCTTCTGGCTCGAGGATGCGACGCCGGCGGAGAACCAGGCGAACTTCCGCCTGATCCGCCAGCACACCACCACGCCGCTGGCCGTGGGCGAGATCTTCAACTCGATCTGGGACTGCAAGCAGCTGATCGAGGAGCAGCTGATCGACTATATCCGGGCGACCGTGGTCCATGCCGGGGGCATCACCCATCTGCGCCGGATCGCAAGCTTCGCGGACCTGCACAATGTCCGCACCGGCTGCCATGGCGCGACCGACCTGTCGCCGGTGTGCATGGCGGCGGCGCTTCATTTCGACCTGTCGGTGCCGAACTTCGGGGTTCAGGAATATATGCGCCACACCGACGAGACCGATGCGGTGTTCCCGCACGCCTGTAGCTTCGACAACGGCCTGATGCACCCGGGCGACAAGCCCGGCCTCGGCGTTGAGCTCGATGAGATCCTCGCCGCGAAATACGAATATAGCCGCGCCTATCTCCCGGTGAACCGTCTCGAAGACGGCACCATGACCAACTGGTGAGGAATCGCCACGAACGCCGACCCCTTGCCTGCCGCGACCACACCCCTTTCACCACGAGGAAACAGCATGTTCGACCGGACCTATTACGCGACGCATCCTGACATGATGGAGTGCGTGTCGAACGACGAGTTGCGGGACCGGTATCTGATCGAGGGGTTGTTCCGGGCAGGGGAATGCGTGCTGAACTACACCCATGCCGACCGGTTCGTGATCGGCGGGGTCGAGGTGGCCGATGCGCCTGTGAGGCTGCCCGACCAGACCGAGCCGGCTTCCGCCATGGGACATCCGTTCCTTGAGCGGCGCGAGCTGGCGATCGTCAATGTCGGCAGGGCGGACGGCGTGGTGGTGGTCGACGGTGAGAGCTTCGCGCTCGGCAACAAGGACTGCCTCTATGTCACCATGGGGGCGAAGGACGTTACCTTCTCCGGCACGGGTGCGCGCTTCTACCTCGCCTCCTGCCCGGCGCATAAGGGCTTCACCACACGCAAGCTCTCGATCGCCGATGCCAATGCGCTTGAACGCGGCAGCCTCGAGGAATCCAACGAGCGCACCATCTTCCAGCTCGTTATCCCCGGCGTGTGCGACTCGGCCCAGCTCGTCATGGGCCTCACCGTGCTCAAGCCGGGCAGCGTGTGGAACACCATGCCGCCCCATGTCCACGAACGCCGCAGCGAGATCTATTTCTACTTCGACCTCGACGGCCCCAATGACCGCGTCATGCACTTCATGGGCGAAGGCGACGCCATGCGCCACATCGTCGTCGCCAACGAACAATCGGTGATCAGCCCGCCATGGTCGATCCATATGGGATCAGGCACCAAAGCCTATGCCTTCATCTGGGCCATGGCCGGCGAAAACCAGGATTATACCGACATGAACGTCCTCGATATCTGCCAGCTGCAATAGCGGCGCGGGAAGCAATCGAAAGACAATCGCAGGAGGGCGTGATGAGGACCATATCGACCATGGCGGCGCTTCTGGCGCTGACCGCGACAGGCACACTGGCGGCGCAGGACAACCCGAAGAGCCCGCATCCGCTTACGGCCACGTCAGTGCTGCCACCGCCTTCCGCGACGGATCGCGAGCGCCGCGCCGCGGTCACGCCGGCCCCCTATCGCTATGACGACATCCTCTGGGAGAATGACCGCATCGCCCACCGCCTCTACGGGCGGGCGCTCGAAGCGGTCGAACCGCCATCGGGATCGGGCATCGATGTCTGGGCGAAGAATGTGCGATGGCCCTTCATGGACCGGCAGCTCCGCACCACCCGCCAGCATGACTATCAGGGCGAAGGCCTCGACTTCTACAATGTCCGCGGCGGGCGCGGCGCCGGCGGACTGGGCATCTGGTTCGATAACAAATTGTGGGTGTCGCGCAATTACGCCCGGTCCCGGATCCTGAAGAACGAACCGGACGTCGCATCGTTCGAGATCCAATATGATCCCTGGCCGGTCGATGTAGCGCGCAAGGTATGGGAGACCCGCAGCTTTACCCTGCCAGCGGGCACCAACTTCACGCGTATGGTGTCGACCCTCAACTCGGACCGGCCGGGCTCCCTCATCGTCGGCATCGGGATCAGCAAGCGCCCCACCAGCGAGACGAAGCTCGGTACGTTCACCGCCGATAAGACGACCGGCCGGGTTTCCTGGTGGGGGCCGTCCGACCCGGCCGACGGCACGATGGCGGTCGCGCTCATGGTCGATCCAAAGACACTGGTCGGCATGACAGAGGATTATGACAATTACCTGGTGCTGGTGCGTGTCCAGCCGGGCATGCCCTTCGTCTATTATATGGGTGCGGCATGGGACAAGGGACTGGATTTCCACAACCAGGCCGAATGGGATCGCTATGTCGCCGAACAGAAGCCGGATTTTGACACAGCGCATCGATAATCTCTGGCCGCGCTGTCCCCTTTCGTATCTTGGCCCCGGCTCGCATGTTACTCCGATATCGGGAACCGATACTGTGGCGGATGATCTGTACCCCGCCCTCTGCTAGAGACATGGCATGACCACCAAAGCCGCATCGCTTGCCGACGACCTGGTAAAACAATTCGAACGTCGCATCGACGCCGGTGACATGCCACCCGGCTCGCGCTTCCCCACCGAAAAGGCGATTACTGACAGTTTCGGCGTCAGCCGCACGGTCGTGCGCGAGGCCTTTGCCCGGCTCGCCGCGCGGGGATTGCTTGAATCCAGGCGCGGTTCCGGCGCCTATGTCGCCGAAAGCGCGCGGTATCAGGCATTCCAGGTCACGCCGGAAGAAATGGGCGGCATGGACGATGTCCTGAAGCTGCTCGAAATGCGCATGGCGCTCGAAACCGAGATTGCTGGCCTCGCCGCCAGCCGTCGAACCGACGACGACCTGGCCGAGATGCGCCAATGGCTCGAGCGGATGCGGGCCAGCAGCGATATCGACGAGGCGGTCGCCGCCGACATGGCGTTCCATCGCGCGATCGCCACAGCCTCCTGCAACGAATATTATCTCCGCTTCATGGATTTTCTCGGCATTCGCCTCGTGCCGCCCCGCCGGCTTTTCCTGAGGGATCGCGCCGATACCGAGCACCGTGCCTATGCCCGGGAAATCTACCGCGATCATGAGGCAATCCTGCTTGCCATCACCGCGCAGGACGCCGGCCGGGCGCGACTGGCCGCGCGGCGCCATATGAAGAAGAGCCTGGAGCGACACCGCCGGGTGCACCTCGTGGCGAAGCAGGAACACCCGTAACAGGTCGCGCGCGTTCGCCCGGGGCCTCGGCGACCCATTCCCGCCAGCCGTCGATGCACGCCGTTCATCTTCGAACCAGACACCGGAGGGGGCAGTTCCCGGCGCGCAAGTTAATTTGTCATACAAGTTTTCAGACTTGTCATACAAATTTTACGATTCCGGTTGACACGCGCTTTTTTTCGGCGATGACTAAGCTCTGACACCGGTAGCAATGCACTCGCGAGAGTCGATCCAAGCAACCGGGCAGCAGATGGGGGATGCCATGAAGAAAGTTGGACTGCGCACCGGCGCGGCTGTTTGCGCTCTTCTTGTTACGCTTTCGGCCCGGGCGCAGGAAGCGCCTGCTCCGGCCCCGGCGAACGCGCCGGAGGCATCCGATGACACCGATAGACCGCAAGGCGATATCGTCGTTACCGGCTTCCGCCAGTCCTATGCCGACGCGCTCAGGACCAAGCGCGATTCGGCCCAGATCACCGATTCGATCTCCTCGGACGGCCTTGGCCGGTTTCCCGACCTGAATGTCGGCGAGGCGATTCAGCGCCTGCCCGGCGTGCAGATCAACCGCGAAGCCGACTCGCGCAACGCGACGATCAGCCTGCGCGGCCTGCCCGGAACCTTCGCCCGGACCACCTTGAACGGCGTCGGGTTCGCCGATCCGATCCTGTCGAGCGCGACGAACACCGCGTCGACCCCGCTCGGCGCCTTCAATTCCGACATCTTCTCAGCGATCACGGTGATCAAATCGCCCGACGCGTCCGACCTGGCCGGCGGGCTATCGGGCAATATCGATCTTCGGATCGCCTCCGCCCTGTCACGCAAGGCGGGTGGTTTCATCAAGGCGTCCTACGAATATAACGACCTGGGCGGACTCGGCAGCCCGCAATTCTCGGGCGGCTACAATGCCCATATCACTGACAATTTCGCTGTCTTCGGCGTGCTGGCCTACAAGGTCGAGAAGTTCCGCCGCGATTCCATCTCGGTCAACACCTGGGCCAATCGCCTTGGGTCGATCCAAGTCGGCAACCAGCGCACCCCCGGACTCAACCCGACCTATGACGCACTGATGGCCCAGTATCCGGGCGGGGTCTATTATCCCAGCCAGATGCGTCAGTTCGTCAGGTTCAACAAAGGCCATCTGCTGACGGGCACCGGTGGCTTCGAATGGCAGGCATCCGACAAATTCAAGGTCGGCGTGACCGGCTTCTATACCGAGCGAAACCTGTCGGAGGGGACCAACCAGCTCCTCTATGTCGACACATCGGCGGGCAATAATACCAATAGCGCGTTGAGCGCGACGTCGGCGGTGGCGCATTTCACCAGCCTCGGCACGCCCTATGTGGTCAACACCTCGAACGGTCCACGCGCCTATATCAATCAGTTCTCCGCCGAGAATCTGCAAACCTATGACTCGATCCGGTCGGAGCCGGCCAAGCAGAAGACCTGGGCGATCACCCCGACCGCCGAATTCAAGGGCGACCAGTGGCGGATCGAACTCCAGGGCACGATCTCCCGGGCTGAGGTGCTGGCGAACCAGATCGAACTCGACATCATCGAGAATCCGTATCGCAATCTGGGTCCGGCGGGTCTCAACGGCATCACCGCAAGCGTCTATACCGGCGGCAGGGACCTATCCAATTTTAACATCGGGCTTAAAACGCCCAACGCATCCCACATCCCGGTCGGAGGCTATACACTGCCGTCCGCCGCCAACCAGGCGAGCCAGGCAGGCGCGCCGATGCCCGGCCAGGCAGCCAACATCCAGGGCGACCGTTTCGGCGTCACGGGCACCAACGGGCTTGGCCTGAACGACCTCAACGCAGCGCAGTTCGATATCGAGCGGACTTTCGAGGGCTCGTTCCTGTCAGGACTCCAGGCCGGCCTGCGGTACGAGAACAACAAATATACCTCGAGCGGCTCGCGCAATACGTCGTTCGGCGCCAATACCGGGAACGTCACGCCCGGCATGTCGCTGGTGAATCCCTATCTGTCCGATTTCTTCGGCGGCACCGCCGGAGGCTATACCAGCGCCTGGCGCTCCCTCGATGTCGGCCAGGTTCTGGGTGCGATCACCCCGGTCAATACCCAGCCACGCACCACGGCCAATCCCAACGGCCTGCCCGGCCAGTTCGTCATCGCACCAGGCTCGGGCGTCTTCCTGACGCCCTATGGCCTGGTCAACAACTATTGGGACCCGAACTATTGGAACAATAATTTCACCAATCGCAACAACATCTTCTCAGCCTATGGCATGGCGAAATTCGATGGCGACATCCTTGGCATCCGCGTCCGCGGCAATGCCGGCCTGCGCTACGAGCATATCGACAACAAGATCGTCGCGCTCGACTGCCAGAACTGCTCGAGCGCCCTGTCGGTGGTGACCGGGCCGATCAATCACCGCGTGGCTGAGCGGACCTACAAGAACGACTACAGCTATCTGCTGCCGTCATTCATGTTCGCCGCCGACCTGAGCAGCAAGTTGTTGCTGCGCGGCGCCTATTACAAGACCTATGTTCGTCCGCAGCCGCGCGACACCGTGCCGATCACCTCGGTACTTCTGCCCGAAGCGCTGACGCCCCCGGTCGACCCGATTTACACGGTGACGATCGGCGCCACCAACATCAAACCCTATACCGCCGATTCGTTCGACATCTCGATGGAATGGTACAATCGTCCGGGCGGCCTGTTCGCGATTGCCGTCTATCAGAAGAATGTGAAAGGCTATATCGGCCCGATCACCGACCAGAACATCCTGTGTCCCGCCAACGGCCGAATCAACGGCTCCGACTACGGCCTCGGCACCCTGACCGTGGTCGGCCCGAACTGCATCAGTTCGAACACGTTCAACGGGGCCGCGGGAACCCCGGTCAATGCCCGGGTGCTGATCAGCGGCGTCACCAACCAGCAGCCGCTCCGGGTCCGCGGCGTCGAATTCGCCGTCCAGCAGAATCTGGATTTCCTGCCCGGTTTCCTCAAGAATTTCGGCGGCGCGGCCAACTATACCTACACCACCATCTCCGGGAAGGATCTGGCCGGCAACCCGATCACGCTGCCAAGTGTGTCGAAGGACAATGTGAACCTGATCGGCTATTACGAAAGCAAGCTGTTCGGCCTTCGCCTCGTCTATAATTGGCGCGGCAAATATGATCTGGCGGCGGGCAACAGCTTTGTCGGCGATGCCCGAACGGTCAAGGCGCGCAGCCAGCTCGACGCCTCGGCATCGGTCAACATCACGAAGAACATCTCGCTCTCGTTCGATGCCTTCAACCTGACCAACGCGACACGATCCGAATATGAGTCCGATCCGATGCTCCCACGTCGCATCGATTATGACGGCCGGACGTTCCAGGGCACCCTGCGTGCCTCCTTCTAGCGCACCTGCCGCCTTCACCCGCCAGTCCGGCCGTTCTCCCGCTCGGCCGGGCGCCGATCCCCGCCCTGTCGAGCGGCGCAATCGTCCGCGCCAAGGATAATATGCCAATGCTCCCGATCCTGCTCGCACCCACGATCGTGCTGGCCCAGCCGGCACCCCAGCCTGTGCCGGCGCCGGACTTTGCGCTGCTCGGCCCGGGCTTCGCGGCGGGTAGGGCCGACAGCGAGGCTGCCAGGACGACGATCGCCCGGGCACGCGCGGCACTGACCCGCCCGCCCGGCGCCATCCCGAAGCTGCATACCGAGGGCACCTTGCCGGGCAAGGGCATCCGCGAGATCAGCCTCATCGCCAAACGCGACCAGGCGATCGTGCTCGACCTGGCAATGGCATGGCGATTGACCGGAGACCGCGCGTTCCTCGACCAGGCCGGCCGCTATCTCGATGCCTGGGCGCGTGTCTATCAGCTGTCGTTCAATCCGATCGACGAGACCGGATTCGACCTGATGGCGATGGCCAGCGACCTGACCGAGGCGGATCTGCCGGCCGGAACGCAGGCCCGGATCGACCGGTTCTGGCGCCGGATGGCGACCGGTTATCTCGATGCGATGGATGGCAATCCCGGCCATGCCAATACCAACTGGCAGAGCCACCGGGTCAAGCTGGCAACGATGGCCGCGTTCCGGACCGGCGAGCGGGCGTTGATCGAGCGGGCGCGGGCCGCATATCGCAGGCAGATCGCGGTCAATCTGCGGCCCGACGGCTCGACCTTCGACTTCGAGGAGCGCGATGCGCTCCATTATGTCACCTATAATCTCGATCCGCTGATGATGGCCGCGCTCGCCGCGAAGGTCCATGGCGAGGACTGGTACGACTGGAGCGCGCCGGGCGGCGCCAGCCTGCCGCGCTCGCTCGACTGGCTTGCCGAATTCGCCCGCGGTGCGCGGACGCATATCGAATTCGCCAAATCGAAAATCCAGTTCGATCGCGACCGGGCGGCTGCCGGTCAGGCTGAATACGCCCCGCACGCCTGGCAGCCGGACAATGCGCTCGACACCTTCAAGATCGCCAGCCTGCTCGACCCGCGTTTCGTCGACCTGGCTACGGTGCTGGCGGCACAAAGCCAGCGTGGGCCGGCCCGGTGGATCGCCCTCTTCTGAACCATGCAACACGAGAAGACCGATATGGGTAAAGAGGGACCAGACGCTGAATCCGGCATGCGGACGGCGCGCTGGCGGTCAATCGCCGAGCGTTTCGTGATGGCGCGTCGGAACGCCCACGCGCTCGCCGCCTATCCCGGCGCCGTGCCGCAGTCGCTGGACGAGGCCTATGCGATCCAGACTCATGCTATCGCGCTGCGCGGGGGAAGGGTGGGCGGCTGGAAGATCGGCCGCATCAACCCGCCCGCCGATGCCCATTGGCGCGCGAACCGCCTGGCGGGACCGATCTTCACCGATCAGATCGTCGAGGCACCGGCCGGCGCACCGGCCAGGATGCCCGTCATCACCGCCGGGTTCGCCGCCGCGGAAGCTGAATTCCTTGTCCGCATCGGCGCTGCGGCCGAGCCCGGCAAAGATGAATGGTCGTTCGCCGAAGCGCGCGCGCTGGCCGACCGGGTGGCCATCGGCATCGAGATCGCAAGTTCGCCGCTGACGGCGATCAACGATCTGGGCGCCGCCGTGACCGCATCGGATTTCGGCAATAACTACGGCCTGCTGGTCGGCCCCGACCTGCCCGACTGGGACACGACCGACCTCGATTCCGTGCCGGTCTCCCTCTCGATCAACGGCATGCCGACCGGCACCGGCACCACGGCGACGATGCTCGATGGGCCTTGGGGCGCGGTACGCTTCATCGCCGGACACGCCGCCAGACGCGGCATGCCACTGATGCCGGGCCAGTGGATCTCGACCGGCGCCATCACCGGTGTTCACCGCGTCGCGGCGGGCGACCGGGTTGAGACGATCTTCGGAGGCACCCTTCTCGGATGCACGATCGTCGCCGCGGAGAAATCAGGTCGGTGACGGCGGGCAAGCCGGCCGCACGATATCGCCTCAGGCAGAGGCGATCTGGATGATCGCATCGATCTCCACGGCGGCACCGAGCGGGAGCACGGGCACGCCCACCGCGCTACGGGCATGGCGACCGGCTTCGCCGAACAGCTCGAACATCAGGTCCGACGCCCCGTTCGCAACCTTCGCCTGATCGGTAAAATCACCGGCGGAACTGACGAACACGCCGAGCTTCAGGATCCGTTCGACCCGGTGCAGACCGCCCAGCGCCGCCTTCACCTGCGCGACGATCATCAGCGCGCAACGCTGCGCCGCCTCCTGTCCGAAGGCCAGATCGACATCCTCGCCGAGCCGCCCGGTCATCACCCCACCATCCCTGAAGGGAAGCTGGCCCGAGACATAGAGCACGCCGTCCGATTCGACCGCCGGCACATAGGAGGCGATGGGGGCTGCGGGCGCGGGAAGGGCAAGGCCGAGTTGCGCAAGCTTGCGGTCGATTCGGTCGGTCATGAGCAGGGCTTCCGTTCGTGCTGGGCTTCGTTCCGGTGTCGGATGAAGGAAAGACGGGCCCGCGACAAGCGCAGCCGGACAGGGTGTCTAGGCGGCCGGCAGCCCCGCGGCGAATCGCGCCGCGATCCAGGCTTCGGCCTCGCGCCAGTCATCGATCCGCGCATGCGCCGCGAGCGCCCTGGGTACGTTGGGCGCCAGCGCCGGTTCCGACACCATGTGCAGCCGGTGGACCTGCGGCGCGTGCTTCGCGACCGATTCGTGATGCACGCCCAGATCATCGACGAAGACCGTGACGGGGTCGCCATGTTCGGCGACCAGCCGCGCCACCGGGCCGCCCTTGCCGCCCTGGTTGCATTCGACCCGGTGCTCGATCCCGAACTTCGCCAGCTGTTCGATCCGCGGCTGCCGGCAGGTTTCGCCCAGATTGGTGAGAATCACGATGTCGGCGGTTCCGGCCAGCGCCGCCAGCGCCTCGCGGGCGTGCGGCACCAATGTCTGCCGGTCCATCTCGGCGGGGAAGAACTGATCCAGCATCCCCCACATCTCCTCGCGGCTCGGCGCGGGCGTGCCGTCGCGACGCTTCATGCTCGTCGCGAAATCGGCGCCATTGGGGGTGAAGTCGATATCGTGGGTCTCGCCCAGCCACACGCCGAAATGACGGACCATGTGGAGCAGGACTTCGTCGCAGTCGCAGATCAGCAGGGGCTTCATTCGGACTCCAGGACATGTCGTGCCGCGACGATCGCTTCGGGCTTCACCTGGAGGTCAGCGGCGCAGGCGACAAGGTCGGGCTCATAGGCTTCGAGAAAAATGAGCGCCGCCGCCAGCACGGCCGGATCGGCCGCCCGGGCGCGCAGTTCGGCCGGGTCGAGCCCGGTCGTGTCCAGCAGCCGCTCAGCCCGTGCCGGTTCGCCAAGCGTCCAGACGAGCGCTTGCAGCGCAAGCGCGGCGGCATCGTGATTTGTCTCTGGCGCGCGCATTGCCTATCAGCGATCCGGAACAGTGGGGAATGCGTGGACGTGGCAAAGAAGGTGCTCGTTGTCGAGGACAACGAACTCAACCTGAAGCTTTTCTGCGACCTGCTCCGCGCGCACGAATATGCCGCCGAACCGGTCCGCGACGGGCGCGAGGCGGTGGCCCGCGCCCGGGATTTCATGCCCGACCTGATCGTGATGGATATCCAGCTGCCTCATGTCAGCGGTTTCGAGCTGATCGGCCAATTGAAGGCCGACCTAGCCTTGCGGGCGATCCCGATCATGGCGGTGACCGCCTATGCCGGGCGCGAGGACGAGGAGCGCATCCGCGCGGCGGGGGCCGATGCCTATGTGTCCAAGCCGATCTCGCTGGTCCGCTTCGTCGATGCCGTGGCGGCGCTTCTGTAAGCCACGCACGGAAAAAGCCGCGAAGGCACCCCTCGCGGCTCAGGATCCCGGCCCGTGCCGGGATGACCGTTCGGCGGCTTACGCCGCCGGCAAGATCACTTGATCTTGGTTTCCTTGAACTCGACATGCTTGCGCACGACGGGATCATACTTCTTGAAGCTGAGCTTCTCGGTCTTCGTGCGCGGGTTCTTCTTCGTGACGTAGAAGAAGCCGGTGTCTGCCGAGCTGAGCAGCTTGATCTTGACGGTGGTCGGCTTTGCCATGACCTGAAATCCTGTATGCTGAAAAAGCAAAAGCGGCGAACAAGCCGCCGCTCTCAAGCGCTGCCCGATGGCGAAGAGTCGCCCTTATGTCAACCCTGAGAGGCCAGTTAACGCGCTGTTTACCGTGGAGGGCGCAGCTTTCTCGCGCAGGCGGGAGATGAGAACATGGCAAAGGCACAGGTCTCGATCGATCGGATACAGTCCGAACTGGCGGCGCGAATCGGCTTGATCGGCGCGCGAGCGGGCGGACAACGCATCGGCGACATCGCCATGGAGATCGATTCGATCCGGCGAATCGCCCATCGCCACGGCCTGTTTCCAGCGGTCGCCGTGACACAGGCACTCGAATCCGCCCTGGCGCGCGGCGAGCGCGGCGCGCTGCTCCAGGGCTGGCTTTCGATTCTCGGCGACGCGGTCGGGTGCGACCGGCACGACCGCGCTGCCTGCGAGACCTTCGCCGCTGCCTGCTCCGTGCGGCTCCAAAGCTAGAATCGGCCGATGGATGCGCTGATGGCCGCTTTCGTCGCGGCGATCCTCGCGCAGGCGAGCGACCGGACCCCCTGGCTGACCGCCATCCTGTCGACGCGATTCGCCCGGCCCGGCGCGGTGATCGCCGGCACTGCCATCGCCCTGGCGATCATCAACGCGATCGGCGCGATCGGCGGCGCGATCATCGGCCCGCGCATGGTGCCCAACGCCCAGACATTGCTGCTGGCGCTCGCGCTGATCCTCGCCGGCGGATCGGCGTTGTTCCCGATCAAGCCGCCCGACCGCCTGTCGGGCTGGCGGATCGGCGCCTTCCTGACCAGCCTGGTCGGCGTCGCGATCCTGGGGTTCGGCGACCGGACCCAGTTCATCACCGCGGCGCTTGCCGCACGCAGCCCGACACCGGCCCTGGCAGCGGTCGGGGCGACGATCGGGGCGATCGTCGTCAATGTGGCCGCGATCCTCACCGGCGAGGAAGCGCGCGGGAAGCTGCCGCTGGCGGCGATCCGAATCACGATCGGCATCCTGTTCCTGGTCGTCGGCGCGATCCTGGGATTCTCGGCGCTGCGTCTTATCTAGCGGCTCGATTGCGGTGATCGGGACAAATCCCGAAGCGATGACGGAGCCTTTGCGCTATCGAACCGTTATCGCAACGAAACCAACCCGAGGACTTGCACCATGGCCGATCCAGCCGCACCGTTGAAGACCCCCACCGACATCAAGACCAACGCAGCGAAGACGGTCGCCCAGGCGCTGAACGGCATCCTCGCCGATTCGTTCGCGATCTATTTCAAGACCAAGAATTTTCACTGGCACGTCTCCGGCCCGCATTTCCATGATTACCACCTGATGCTCGACGCACAGGCCGCGCAGATTTTCGCGACGACCGACGCGATCGCCGAGCGCGTGCGCAAGACCGGCAATACCACGCTGCGCTCCATCGGCGACGTCTCGCGCCATCAGACCATCAAGGACAATGACGCGCCCTTCGTCTCCGCCGCCGACATGCTGGCCGAGTTGCGCGACGACAATCTGAAACTGGTCGAGAGCCTGCGCGAAGCGAAAGACATCGTCGACGACGCCAAGGACAATGCGACGAGCGGCATTCTCGACGAATGGACCGACCAGGCCGAGGAGCGTGCCTGGTTCCTGTTCGAAGCAAGCCGCAAGGGCTGATTCGCGGAACAAGCCGGCCCGGCATATCGTTCAACTCCCATATCTCAGGAGAGTGACATGATTCGCTGGGCCATCATCTTCCTCGTCGTCGGACTGGTACTCGCGCTGCTCGGGTTCGGCGGCCTTGGCGGCGCCTTTATCGGTATCGCCAAGCTGCTGTTCTTCATCGCGATCGCGGCCTTTGTCGTGTTGCTGGTGCTCGGCCTGCTCGCAGGCAAGGGCATCAGGAACGCGATCGACTAGACATCTGGCCCGCCGGACCCAGGGTGAGAAGCCACAGGTCCGGCGGCGCGCCCAGGCGAAAGGGGGCGCCGCTGGCACCGAGGCCGCCCGTCACGACCGTCGTCCTGCTGCCCTCGCGCACCATGCCGCATCGATAGCGTGGCTGCGCGACCTCGCTCACCGGACCCAGGAACGGCAGCACGACCTGCCCGCAATGCGTATGGCCGGCCAGCAGCAAGGTGAGATCGGGCGGCAGGCTCGACGCCAGATCGGGCGAATGAGTGACCATCATACGAGCGCCCGGCAGAGCCTCCACCGCAACCATTGTCGCGCGCAGGTTCGCATGGTGGCTGAACAGATCGCCCACGCCGCCGATCGCCAGGGGGCCGCGCACCACCGCCTGATTCTCCAGCACGGTGACGTGAGCCCGCTCGAGCGCGCGACGGATCAGCGACGGCTGAGTCCAGTGATCGTGATTGCCGAGCGT
Source organism: Sphingomonas sp. QA11 (assembly GCF_028473665.1). Taxonomy (GTDB): domain Bacteria; phylum Pseudomonadota; class Alphaproteobacteria; order Sphingomonadales; family Sphingomonadaceae; genus Sphingomonas; species Sphingomonas phytovorans. Next base: position 4,486,786 of record NZ_CP098774.1, read on the forward strand.
CGCGACGACCCCCAGCCGCGCCGTCAGGCCGGACAGGGGCGCGACCAGCGCTTCCGCCATTGCCGCCGCCGGGGCCGGATCATGCCCGAAGACGAAATCTCCGGCGAGTACGACAAGGTCGGGAGACAGCGCATTGATCTGGCCGACGATTCGGGCAAGCCGGTCCTGCGTCATCGCGGCACTGCCGATATGCACGTCGCTGACCAGCACGACCCGCACCGGCGCAGCGCCCGCCGGCCAACCGGGCAGCGTTACATCGGCGCGGCGGACGATCGGGTCGGCACGGGCGCTGAGAAAGGCCAGCAGGAGCACCCCGCCCAACGCGACGATCAGGGCGGCGAGAAGCGAGAGAAGGAAGCGCATCGTTTCCGCATAGCCGCGCGATCGCGCTGGCGGAACCCGGGCGGCAGCGCCATGTTCAGTCGTGATGCGTGCCTTTGCCGACCTTCTCGACCGGCTGATCTACACCCGGTCCCGCAATGCGAAGCTGAAGCTGATCGCAGACTATCTGCTTGCCGCGCCCGACCCGGATCGCGGCTGGGCGATGGCCGCGCTGACCGGCGATCTCGATCTGCCGGCGGTCAAGCCAGCGATGATCCGGGCGCTGATCGAGGAACGGGTCGATCCCGTGCTGTTCCGCATGAGCCGCGACTATGTCGGCGACAGCGCGGAAACCGTCGCCCTGCTCTGGCCCGCCCCGGAAACGCCGCCGGCCGATGGCGAACCGCTCACGGTCGCGCGGGTCGTCGAGCGGCTGGGCTCGCTGTCGCGATCCGACGCCCCGGCGGCGCTTGCCGGCATGCTCGACCGGCTCGACGCCGACGAACGCTTCGCCCTGCTCAAGATGGCGACGGGGGCATTGCGCATCGGCGTTTCGGCGCGACTGGCCAAGACGGCGCTTGCCCAGGCATTCGACCTCGACGTCGAGGCGGTTGAGGAAGTGTGGCACGGCATCGCGCCGCCCTATGCCGCATTGTTCGCCTGGGCCGAGGGGCGCGGCCGGCAGCCGACCGCCGCGGACGTGCCGGTCTTCCGCCCGTTCATGCTCGCCCATCCACTCGCTGATCTGCGCGTCAGCCTCGACGATTATGCGGCCGAGTGGAAATGGGACGGCATCCGGGTCCAGATCGTCCATGTCGGCGGCGAGACCCGGCTCTACAGCCGCGCCGGGGACGATATCACCGGCAGCTTTCCCGACGTCGCACGCGATTTCACCATCCCCGGCGTGCTCGACGGCGAATTGATGGTGAAGGGGACCTTCCAGGGCGGGACGCTGGAGGAAGGCGGGGGCGCCGCGAGCTTCAACGCGCTCCAGCAGCGGCTTGGGCGGAAGATCGTCTCGGCGAAGATGCTGGCCGACTACCCTGCCTTCGTCCGGCTCTACGACATATTGTTCGAGGAGACCGAGGATCTGCGCGAACTCCCCTGGTCGGGTCGGCGCCCGCGGCTTGAGGCCTTTGCACGGCAGCTCGACCCCAACCGCTTCGATGTCAGCGAGGTGATCGACGCAGCCGATTTCACCGAGCTTGAAGGCATCCGCGCCGGCGCGCGCGATGCCTCGATCGAGGGCGTGATGCTCAAGCGTCGCGATTCGCCCTATGTCACCGGCCGGCGGGTTGGCCTCTGGTACAAATGGAAACGCGATCCGCTGACCGCCGATTGCGTGATGATGTACGCCCAGCGCGGCAACGGCCGCCGCTCCTCTTTCTATTCCGACTATACCTTTGGCTGCTGGACCGACGAAGGCGAGCTGCTGCCGGTCGGCAAGGCCTATTCGGGCATCACCGACGAGGAACTGAAGATGCTCGACGGCTTCGTGCGCGGCCACACGCTCAATCGCTTCGGCCCGGTACGCGAGGTCGAGAAGACCCTGGTGCTCGAGATCGCGTTCGATTCGATCCACGAATCGAAGCGTCATAAATCGGGCGTCGCGATGCGCTTCCCCCGTATCGCCCGAATCCGGACCGACAAGCCGGCGGCCGAGGCGGACACGCTGGCCGCATTGAGGAAGCTGATCACCTGAGGCCGGGCCGGATCGCCGAGGTCCAGTTTCGACAGTCCGGCGCTTGCCCTGTCCGATGGGGCCCTTCATGCCGTTCCCATGCCTGCCTACGCCCTAGCCGCGCTGATGATGATCGCCTCGGGCTCGATCCATGCAGTGGTCAACGCGATCGTGAAAGGCGGCCGCGACAAGGCGGCGGGTCGGGCCGTCACCGACGGGACGAGCGCGCTCATCCTGCTGCCCGCCACCCTGTTCGTGCCGCTGCCGCACGGCGCCTGGTTTTATCTCGCGGCCAGTGCGCTGATCCATGGCCTGTACCTTTATGCGTTGGTCCGTGCCTACAAGGCCGGCGATCTGTCGGCGGTCTATCCCGTCCTGCGCGGCACCGCGCCGCTGGTCACGGCCGGCGTGACCATCGGCCTTCTTGGCGAGCACGCCACGGCCGGCCAGATCGCCGGAATCGCACTGATCGGGGCGGCGATGTTCATGATGATCGCCGGCCGGCATCTCGGCCGCGCCGCGCTTGGATGGTCGCTGCTCACCGGGCTGTGCATCGCCGGCTATACCGTGGTCGATGCGACCGGCGTGCGCGCGGCGCCGAGTGCCGCCAGCTATATCGTCTGGGTCTTCGTCCAGATGGGCGTGGTGGTGGTCGCGATGTTCGGCCTTCTTTCCCGCGGCGCGATGTTCGCGGCCGCGCGGGCTCAATGGCGTCCGGGCGCAATCGCCGGAATCCTGTCGATCCTGACCTATGGGCTCGCGCTCACCGCCTTCTCGCTCGGCCCGACCGCACCGCTCGCGGCGCTCCGCGAGACGGGCATGGTCACCGCCCTGCTGATCTCGATCCTGTTCCTCAAGGAGCGTGCGACCGCCGGACGGATCATCGGCGTATTCGGGATCCTTGGCGGTGCCGCCCTTATCCTTGCCGGCTGATCATTTCGTCCAGCCCGCCAGCCAGTCGGCGAGCGCCTGGGGCGTCATGCTGCGCGCATCGGCCAGGGCCGCGGTGCGACCCTGGTTGATCAGCCGGTCATGGCGCGGATCGACGATCAGCACGCTCGGCACGCCTTCCATGCGGCCCTTGATGCCGTACCGCGCCGGGATATCGAGATTCTTGTCGAATCGGCCGACATCGACGATCGCCACTTCATAATGGGCGGCAATGAATTTGCTGAGCTGGGGAAGGTCCATCGTCCCGGCGAGCAGCCTGCAATCGAGGCACCAATTGCCACCCAGATCGATCAGCAGCAGCTTGTGACGGGCCTTCGCGCGCGCCTTGGCGGCGGCGACCACCGCCTGCCCATTGGCCTGTTCGTCGTAGGGAAGCGGCAGGGGTTTCGCGAGTTGCTCGAAGCTGGAGATCGCCAGGCGCGGCGCGGGGGCGGCCATGGCGGGGGCTGTCAGCGCGAGTGCCAGCAGGACAACAAACAGACGACGCATGAGCCAGCCTCTTCAACGTGCACTACATAGCGGACGTTGTGCGCCTTCGACTTCGGGCCGGCAGCAAAGAAAAACCCGACATGCCCTAAAGCATGCCGGGTCTTGATCTTCTCGCCTCGGGAACAGGCTTGTGGCCTGGCCTTACGCGATAGAGGTGAGGTTCACCGCCGCGTACTTGCCGCGCCGATCGACCTCGAGCTCGAATTCGAGCCGGTCGCCCTCATTGAGGCTGGTCATGCCGCCGCGTTCGACCGCGGAGATGTGCACGAATGCATCAGGCTGTCCGTCGTCGCGCTGAATGAAGCCGAAGCCCTTCATCGCGTTGAAGAACTTGACGGTGCCCGTCGCCTTCTCACCGGTCAGCTGACGCTGCGGGCCGGCACCGCCGGCACCCGCGCCACCGCGCGGGCCGCCTGGACCAGCCGCGTCACGCTCGCGCGGCGGACCGCGATCGGTGACCGGGAGGGGCTCGCCCTCGATCTTGAGGTCGGTCGCCGAGATGCGGCCGCCACGATCGACCAGGGTGAAGCCAAGCGGCTGCCCCTCGGCCAGACCGGTCAGGCCCGCCTGCTCGACGGCTGAGATGTGCACGAACACATCCTCGCCGCCGTCATCACGGACGACGAAGCCGAAGCCCTTTTGACCGTTGAAGAATTTAACCACGCCGGTGCCTTCGCCGACAACCTGGGGAGGCATGCCGCGGCCACCGCCACCGCCGCCACCACCGAAGCCGCCACCGCCGCCGCTGCGGAAACCACCGCCGCCGCCGCCACCGCCGCCAAATCGATCGCCGCCACCGCCGAAACGGTCGCCACCGCCACCGAATCGATCACCGCCGCCGCCGAAACGATCGCCACCGCCGAAGCCGCCGCCACCGAAATCATCGCCGCCGAAACCGTCGCGCTTATCGCGGCCACGCCCACCGCGATCCCCGCGGCGTCCTTTATCGAAACTCATGCCCTGTTCGTCTTCCCGGCCTCGCCCAAATCGCCATATCAACACGCCCGCGCTGGACGAAAGCGCGGTTGTTCGGACGCCAAACCTATCGCGCCACCGAGTCGGTGTAGCGTAAATCCGGTCAAGCTGCGAATAAATTCGTCTTAATTGCGGCACAGCTTGCTTGCGTCGGCTCAGGTGAGGCGGCAGAGCCACACATATGTCCATTCTCTCCATCTTCTCCGACCCCGCGACATGGGCAGCGCTGGCCACGCTGATCGTGATGGAGGTGGTGCTCGGGATCGACAATCTGATCTTCATCTCGATCCTGTCGAACAAGCTGCCCGAGGGCCAGCGGGTCCAGGTTCGGCGCGTCGGCATCAGCCTGGCCCTGATTCTGCGCCTCGGGCTGCTGTCCACGATCGCGTGGATCGCCAGCATGACCGTCCCCGTGTTCGACCTGGGGCTGAGGGGCGGTCTCGATTCGCATGGCGTGCCCAGCTTCGAGACGGCCTTCTCGATTCGCGACCTGATCCTGATCGCCGGCGGCCTCTTCCTGCTGTGGAAGGCGACCAAGGAGATCCATCACAGCATGGACCCCCATGAATCGGGCGAGGCCCTCGACACGAAGGGCCGCGCGGTGATGGGCTTCTGGGCGGCGATCATCCAGATCCTGCTGCTCGACATGGTCTTTTCGATCGATTCGATCCTGACCGCGATCGGCATGACCGACGATCTGCCGGTGATGATCATCGCGGTGGTCGTCGCGGTCGGCGTGATGATGTTCGCGGCGAACCCGCTCGCCAATTTCATCGAGCGCAACCCGACGGTGGTGATGCTGGCGCTCGGCTTCCTCCTGATGATCGGCGCCGTGCTGATCGCCGACGGCTTCGGCGTGCATGTGCCCAAGGGCTATATCTACAGCGCCATGGCGTTCTCGGCCGGGGTCGAATCGCTCAACATCTGGTCGCGAAAAGCGCGCGAGCGGAAAAAGGCTCCGGACGGCGGGCATTGAGCGCGGGCCAGTTCGCGGCTAGGCGGACCGGATGACCGTTCATCTGCACGAAGAAGACATCCCCGCCGGCCTGTTCGAGGCGGGCGCCGACATTGCCGTCGACACCGAGACGATGGGATTGATCACGCCGCGCGACCGGCTGTGCGTCGTCCAGCTTTCCGATGGCGGCCCGGACGAGCATCTCGTTCGCTTCTCCCCCGGCAGCGACTATGCCGCCCCCAATCTGCGGGCCCTGCTCGCCGACCCGGATCGGGTGAAGCTCTATCATTTCGCGCGCTTCGATCTCGCGGCGATCAAGCATTATCTGCATGTCGACGCCGCCCCGGCCTATTGCACCAAGACCGCGTCGCGGCTGGTGCGCACCTATACCGACCGGCACGGCCTGAAGGAGCTGGTCCGCGAGCTGCTCGGCCAGGATATCTCCAAGGCGCAGCAATCGTCCGACTGGGGCGGCCCGATTCTCTCCGACGCGCAAAAGGACTATGCGGCGTCCGACGTGCGCTATCTCCACAAGCTTCGCGAGGAACTCGACCGTCGCCTGGCCCGCGAAGGCCGGGCCGCGCTCGCCAAGGCCTGTTTCGATTTCCTGCCCTCGCGGGCCGATCTCGATCTGGCCGGCTGGCCGGAGGTCGACATCTTCGCGCATGTCTGACGTCGCGGCCAGCTTCCGCTCGGCGCGGCAGATCTGGGCGGCGCCCGGCAGCAGCCACGACCGCGTCATCGGCGTCCTGCGCATCGTCCTGCCGCTGCTGATCGGCGTCCTCTCCGCTTTCCTGGTGATGATGCCGCTCGCCGGCAGCGGCGACGTCAGCTTCCTGCTCGACAAGAACAAGGTCGACGTGGCCAAGGAACGGCTGCGTCTCCAGTCGGCGACCTATCGCGGCGAGGACGGCAAGGGCCAGCCCTTCCAGCTCAACGCCGGCTCGGCGGTGCAGAAGACGTCGGCCGAACCGATCGTGCAGCTCAACCAGCTTTCGGCCGAGATCGGGCTTCGCGACGGGCCGGCGCGGCTGGTGGCCGATCGCGGCCGCTATAATATGGACAACCAGCAGGTCATGGTCGACGGCCCGCTTCGCTTCAGCACCACCGACGGCTATCAGCTCGACACGCGCGACGCGACGATCGACCTGAAGACACGGCGGCTGCAGAGCGGCGGCGCTGCCACCGGCAAGGTGCCGCAGGGCACGTTCAGCGCGGCGCGCCTCAATGCCGACCTCGAAAGCCATATCGTCAGGCTCGACGGCAACGCACGCTTGCGGATCACGCCGCGAAGGACGAGATAGGCGCCCATGGCTCACTCGATCCGCCTGCTCGCGCTCGCCGCCTTCTTCCTCGCCTCGGGCGCGGCAGCGCAGAATCGCCACGATTCAGCGGCGCCGATCGATTTCGGCGCCGATCATATCGAACTGCAGGACAAGGCGAATCGCGCGATCCTGACGGGCAACGTCTCGGTCCGCCAGGCCGAGATGACGCTCAACTCGGCGCGGATGACGGTCGCCTATACCGGGCAGGTGGTCGACGGCTCCCCCCAGGTATCGCGGCTCGACGCGGCAGGCAGCGTCGTCGTCACGCGACCGCAGCAGACAGCGCGCAGCCAGTTCGCCGTCTATGATCTCAACCGTCGGGTCATCACCATGCTGGGTGCCGTGTCGCTGCTGCAGGGCGGCAACACCGTCAACGGCGCGCGCCTGACGATCAACCTCGATACCGGGCGCGCGGTGATCGACGGATCGGCGGTCAGCGGTGGCGCGAGCGCGCCGGGCGCCACCACCACGACACGCGGTGGCCGCGTCACCGGCACCTTCTCGGTACCGAAACGAACCCAGACGCCCCAGACGCCCACCCCCTGAGCCGACGCCATCGGCCGTCTTTTTCGTCGGGCTCGCCGCGGGGCCCTTTCCTTGCCGGCGCGTCTGGTGCAGGGTTTCGCTCGCAGCCATGCATGAAGCCTGCCAAACGCGGTTGGGGCGAGCTCCTCCTAACCATATGATGCGAGCACGGGACGCAGAATGACCGATGTGACCACCCTCGACGACGTCGAACCGATCACCGAAGCGCCGGTGATGAAGGGGCTGTCAGTCGTCTCCATCGCCAAATCCTATGACAAGCGCGTCGTGCTCTCCGATGTCTCCGTCTCGGTCGGACCGGGCGAGGTGATCGGCCTGCTCGGACCGAACGGCGCGGGCAAGACGACCTGCTTCTATTCGGTGATGGGCCTGGTGAAGCCGGATTCGGGCCGGATCATGCTCGACGGCGACGATATCACCGGCCTGCCCATGTATCGCCGCGCCATCCTTGGCCTCGGCTATCTGCCGCAGGAGACCTCGATCTTCCGCGGGCTGACGGTCGAGAAGAACATCCTGACCGTGCTTGAGCTGGCCGAGCCCGATCCCGCCGCGCGCCAGAAGCGGCTCGACACGCTGCTCGACGAATTCGGCCTGACCCGGCTGCGCGACGCGCCGGCGATGGCGCTGTCGGGCGGCGAGCGCCGCCGCGCCGAGATCGCCCGCGCGCTGGCGGCCGACCCGTCGATAATGCTGCTCGACGAGCCGTTCGCCGGCATCGATCCGCTGTCGATCGCCGATATCCGCGACCTGATCTGCGAGTTGCAGAAGCGCGGTATCGGCGTGCTGATCACCGATCACAATGTGCGCGAGACGCTCGAGATCGTCGACCGCGCGTACATCATCTATGACGGACGGGTGCTGTTCACCGGCTCGCCCGCTGAACTCGTCGCCGACGCCAATGTCCGCCGGCTGTATCTCGGCGAAGGCTTCTCGCTCTAGTCCTATGAGTCTCGCCCCGCGCCTCGATCTGCGCCAGTCGCAATCGCTGGTGATGACACCGCAGTTGCAGCAGGCGATCCGCCTGCTCGCGCTGTCGAACCTTGAGGTCGAGGGCTTCATCGCCGAGGAGATCGAGAAGAATCCCCTGCTCGAATCGGGCGCCCCCGACGATGACGGCCCAACTCTCGAGCGGGAAGCGCCGCCCGAGCCCCGGGACGAGCCGGCGACTGCCGACGAACTGCTGATGGGCGGCGACAGCACGGGCGAAGCATCGCTCGACGTCGATTTCACCGCGGAGAGCTTTCACCATGACAGCGTCGCTGACGGCGGCGGCATGGACGGTTCGCTCGGACTGAACGGCGCGAGCAGTGGCGCGATGGGGGAGGACGGTCCCGATCTCGACGGCTTCGCCGATACCAGCCTGAGTCTCGCCGACCATCTGCTGGCGCAGGCCGGCCCCGTGGTCGACGGCCCCGATGCCTTCATCGCCGCGCATCTGATCGACCAGATCGACGAGACGGGATACCTTACCGTGCCGCTGCTCGAGGTCGCCAACCGGCTCGGCGTCGCGCTTGCCCGGGTCGAGCATGTGCTTGGCATCATCCAGACCTTCGATCCGACCGGAGTCGGCGCGCGATCCTTGTCGGAATGCCTCGCGCTGCAGGCGAGGGAAGCCGACCGTTACGATCCGTGCATGGCGCGGCTGATCGACAATCTCGATCTCGTCGCGCGCGGCGACATGGCGCGGCTGAGGCGGCTCTGCGACGTCGACGACGAGGATCTGGCGGACATGATTCGCGAGCTGCGCAACTACGACCCCAAGCCCGGCTGCCGTTATGGCGGCGAGGCGATGCAAGCGGTGGTGCCCGACATCTTCGTGGCCAGGCGCAAGACCGGCTGGGCGATCGAGATCAACGCAGCGACCCTGCCCCGCCTGCTGGTCAATCGCGGCTATTATGTCGAGCTGTCCGGCGGGCACCAGGACAAGGCGAGCAAGGCCTGGCTGTCGGAATGCCTCGCCAGCGCCAACTGGCTGGTCAAGGCGCTCGACCAGCGCCAGCGCACCATCGTCAAGGTCGCGACCGAGATCGTGAAGCAGCAGGAGGCGTTCTTCGTCCACGGCGTCTCGCAGCTGAAGCCGATGACGCTGCGGCAGGTGGCCGACGCGATCGAGATGCACGAATCGACCGTCAGCCGCGTGACCAGCAACAAATATCTGAGCTGCGCGCGCGGGCTCTATGAGCTGAAATATTTCTTCACCTCGGCGATCCAGTCCTCGGACGGCGGCGACGCGGTGTCGGCCCAGGCGGTGAAGAGCGCGATCCGGGCGCTGATCGCGGCGGAGGAACCCAAGGCGATCCTGAGCGACGACACATTGGTCGAACTGCTCAACGCCAAGGGCTTCGACATCGCCCGGCGCACCGTCGCGAAGTATCGCGAGGCACTCGGCATCGGCAGTTCGGTGCAGCGGCGACGGCAAAAGGCGCTTGAGGGGGTCAGCTGATGATTATCGTCACGGGAAGCGTGACCGCACGACCCGAAACATTCGAAGCGCTGCGCCAGGCGAGCCTCGATCATGTCCTTCGCTCGCGCACCGAGCCGGGCTGCATCAGCCATTCGGTACAGGTCGATTGCGAGAATCCGTTGCGGCTGTTCTTCTTCGAGCGCTGGGAGGATATGGCGGCGCTCAGGACGCATTTCATCCAGCCCGGTTCGATCGCCTTCATCGCGGCGGTCCGCGACCTCGCCGCCGCCAGCGAGAGCATCTCGATGTACGAAGCCAGCCCGGCCGGCTGAACGAGCGGCCCCGCGTTCAGCTTTTTTCAAACAAGTCGCGGTAGTTGAGAGGAATGAGCGCGACTTTCCATGTTGAAGCCGACCCGGCCCGCGATCTCGTGCGGATCAAGCTGTCGGGGTTCTTTTCACCGGACGATATCGAGGGATTCCTCGAAGCGCGCCGGGCGGCGCATGCCAGCCTGCGGTGCGGGCCGAATCAGCATCTGACGATCAACGACGTCAGGGAGATGAAGATCCAGTCGCAGGAGATCGTGGCCGCGTTCCGCGACATGCTGTCAGCGCCTGACTATCGGTCGCGCCGGCTGGCGTTCGTGACGGGGCCGACCCTCGCCCGGTCGCAGCTCCTGCGGGCCCTGGAGAATCGTGCGGCCCGATGTTTCGACGATCATTTCTCCGCCGAGGCCTGGCTGTTTTCCCCCGATGCGGGGGAAGCATCGTCGCCGGGACGGGCAGCCGCCTGAACACCGCCGCGCAACCGGACGGATCAGTCGTCCTCGTCCTCATAGCCGATCAGGGCGAGCGCCCGTGCCTTGATCTGGCGAGTCATGCACCAATGGACCAGGGCCTCCTCCCGGCCATGCGTCACCCACACCTCCTTCGGTGCGATTTCGGTCAGGGTATCGGTCAGCTCGTCCCAATCGGCATGGTCCGACAGGATCAGCGGCAGCTCGACATTGCGCTGCACGGCGCGCTGGCGGACGCGCATCCAGCCCGATGCCATGGCCGTGATCGGATCGGGCAGCCGCCGCGACCAGCGATCGTTGAGCGCACCGGGCGGCGCCAGGACGATCCGGCCCTTCAACTCGGCCTTCGGCACGCCCGTCGCCGGGCGCAGCTCACCAAGGTCGACCCCATGCGCGACATAGAGATCGCATAGCCGCTGGAGCGCCCCGTGAATGTAGATCGGGTCGTCAAAACCCCGCGCGCGCAGTTCCGCGATCACCCGTTGCGCCTTGCCCAGCGCATAGGCGCCGACCAGGACGCAGCGATCCGGATTGGCGTGGAGCGCGGCGGTGAGCTTGTCGATCTCGTCGCCGGTTTCCGGGTGGCGGAACACGGGCAGGCCAAAGGTCGCCTCGGTGACGAAGATATCGCATGGCACCGGTTCGAACGGCGCACAGGTCGGGTCGGGGCGGCGCTTGTAGTCGCCCGAGACGACGATGGTCTCGCCGCGATGCTCAAGCACGATCTGCGCCGAGCCGAGCACATGGCCGGCGGGCACGAAGCGGATATCGACGCCGCCCAGGCGCAGCGTCTCGCCATAGCCGACCGGGTGGCCGGCCTGGGGCCCGTAGCGTGCCTCCATGATCGCCAGGGTCTCGGCCGTCGCCCAGACCGCGTCGTGCCCGCCCCGCGCATGATCCGCATGGCCGTGCGTGACCAGCGCCCGTGGCGACGGGCACGACGGGTCGATCCACGCGTCGGCGGGCTTTACATGAATGCCGTGCGGTTGCGGATCGATCCAGTCGCCGAGTTTCGCCATGATGCCTATATGGATGGGATGCCGCCTAGTTCCACTTCTTTACCTGATTTACCTGAACCCCCTCCGCCCGGGTCGATCGTGCGAAGTGGGTGCAGGCGGCTCCCCCCATTCCGTCCTGCCGGACCTGTTCCGGCATCCACTATTCCGCACCTTCGCCGACCGCTTGGTTTCCGGAACAAGTCCGGGGTGACGGAGCGGGTGATGACTGGGGTTCACCCGCAGAATCGACCTTCCGCTGAGTCTCAGTGTTGAGCCCTTCCCTTCCCGCTCCGCTTGCCAACTGGTTCGCGTCGCGCGGCTGGGTGCCGCGGTCGCATCAGCTCGACATGCTCGATGTAGGCCGCGCCGGCCGGCACGGGCTGCTCGTCGCCACCACCGGCGCGGGCAAGACGCTGGCCGGGTTCCTGCCGACCCTGGCCGAGCTGATCGAGGCGCCGACCGAGGGGCTGCACACGCTCTACGTCTCGCCGCTCAAGGCGCTGGCGGTCGACGTGCAGCGCAACCTGCTGACGCCCGTCGAGGAAATGGGGCTCGACATCCGCATCGAGACTCGCACCGGCGATACCCCCAGCGACCGCAAGGCGCGCCAGCGCATCCGCCCACCGCAGATATTGCTGACCACCCCGGAATCGCTCAGCCTGCTCTTGTCCTATCCCGACAGCCTCCTGATGTTCGAGGGGTTGAAGACGATCGTGGTCGACGAGGTCCATGCCTTTGCGACGGGCAAGCGCGGCGACCTGCTGTCGTTGTGCATGGCGCGGCTTCAGCGGCTCGCGCCCGGGCTGCGCCGGGTCGCGCTGTCAGCAACGGTCGCCGATCCCGACGGCTATCGCGCCTGGCTCGCACCTGACGGCGACATCGATCAGGTGACGCTGGTGCGAGGCGAGCCGGGCGCCGATCCGAACATCGCCATCCTGCTGCCCGAGGGCCGCGTCCCCTGGGCCGGGCATTCGGGGCGCTATGCGGCCGAGCAAGTCATGGCCGAGATCGAGACTCACAGGACCTCAATCGTCTTCTGCAACACCCGCAGCCTGGCCGAACTGATCTTCCAGGATTTGTGGAAGGTGAACGCGATGCAGCTGCCGATCGGCATCCATCACGGCAGCCTCTCGCTTGAGGCGCGGCGCAAGGTGGAGGCGGCAATGGCGGCGGGCAGGCTGCGCGGGCTGGTCGCGACCGCCAGCCTCGATCTCGGTGTCGACTGGGGCGATGTCGATTGCGTGATCCAGATGGGCGCCCCCAAGGGATCGTCCCGGCTGCTGCAACGGATCGGACGATCCAACCACCGGCTGGACGAATCGTCGGAGGCGGTGATCGTGCCGGGCAACCGCTTCGAATATCTCGAGGCGCGAGCGGCGCTCGATGCGGTCGTGGCGGGTGAGCTCGATCCCGACCTCTTCCGTACCGGCGCGCTCGACGTGCTCGCCCAGCATGTCATGGCCTGCGCCTGCGCAGCCCCCTTTCGGCAGGAGGAGATGCTCGACGAGATCCGCTCTGCCCTGCCCTATTCGGCGCTGGAGACGGAGACGTTCGAACAGGTGCTCGGCTTCATCCGCGACGGCGGCTATGCGCTGAAGGCCTATGAGAAATTCAAGCGGCTGACCCGGGACCCGGACGGTAGCTGGCGGGTAAGCCATCCAAGCTTCGTCACCCAGCATCGGCTGAACGCAGGCATCATCGTCGAGGCGACGATGCTGACGGTGCGGTTCCGGAACGGGCGGACATTGGGCAAGGTGGAGGAGGCATTCGCCGCCTCGATGAGCCCGGGCGACACCTTCTTCTTCGCCGGCACCAGCCTTGAAGTGGAGAAGATCGATACCGAGGACCTGATCGTCCGCGCGACCGCCCGCCCCGCGAGAATCCCCACCTATGGCGGCGCGCGCATGCCAATCTCGACCAACCTTGCCGATCGCGTACGCGGTTTCCTGGCTGACCCGGCTGAATGGCCGCGCTTTCCCGCTGACGTTCACGAATGGCTCGAAGTGCAGTCGCGGCGGTCGAAACTGCCGACCCCGGGCCAGTTGCTGGTCGAGACCTTCCCGCACGAGGGGCGGCATTTCATGGTGGCCTACAGCTTCGAAGGCTGGAACGCGCACCAGTCGCTCGGCATGCTGCTGACGCGGCGGATGGAGACGCAGGGATATCGCCCGCTCGGCTTCGTCGCCAGCGACTATTCGATCGCCTGCTATTCGCTCGATCCCGTCACTGATCCCGCCACTCTGCTGTCACCCGACATCCTCGAAGACGAGTTCGTCGACTGGGTGCAAAGCTCCGCCTTGCTCAAGCGGGCCTTTCGCGAGGTCGCGGTGATCGGCGGGCTGGTCGAGCGCCAGCATCCCGGCAAGCGCAAGACGGGACGGCAGGTCACCTTTTCCACCGACCTGATCTACGACGTGCTGCGCCGCTATGAACCGGGTCATTTGCTGCTCCAGGCCGCCTGGGCGGATGCGCGCGCCAAGATGACCGATGTCGGGCGTCTGGCCGATCTGCTCGACCGCGCGGCGGAGACGATGCTGCATGTCGACCTGCCCCGGGTCTCGCCTCTCGCCGTACCGGTACTGACCCTCATCGGACGAGAGCGGATCGCGATGGGCCTCGCCGACGACGCGCTGCTGATCGAGGCCGAATCGCTGGCGGCGGAGGCCATGCGGCTCGACTGACCCATTTTCGGCTGAACGTCGGTTTTCTGCGGTCGAATAGGCCCTTGTTGAAGGTCCGCAACGGGCGTAACTTCGTCTCATGCGCGGAATAACCGCCCTTGTCATCGCTATTGCCGCCGCCGCTCCCGGAGGGTTGCCCGCGCGACAGGGCGAGGTGCCGCCTCCCGCCGAAAACACCCTTGCCTTCGATGATTCCGCTCAGCGCATGACGGTGCCGGTCACCATCGGCACCACCGGCCCGTTCCCCTTCATCATCGATACCGGCGCCGAACGAACGGTGATCTCGCGCGAACTCGCGGCCACGCTGGGCCTTTCGCCCGGCCCCGATGTGCGGATGACGGCGATGACCGGCACGAGCAATGTCGGAACGGTCGTGATCCCATCGCTCAATGTCAGCAACATCCTCAGCCAGCGGATCGAGGCGCCCGCGCTGTATTCAATCAATCTGGGCGCGCCCGGCATGCTCGGCATCGACACGCTGAGCGGTCACGCCCTCTCGATCGATTTCGAGACCAACAGCATGACGGTGCGCCCGTCGACCAAGCGCAAGCGCGCGCCCGTCCTGAACGGCGACATCGTCGTCCGCGCCAGGAGCGTCTATGGTCAGTTGATCGTCACCCAGGCCTATTACAAGGGCCGGCGAATCAGCGTGATCGTCGACACCGGCTCATCGGTCAGCATGGGCAATTCGGTCCTGCGCGCCAGGATGCGCGGCGAGTTGAAGGCAGCCCAGCCGATTACCCTGACGAGTGTGACAGGCGACAGGCTGACCGCCGACTATACCCAGGTCACCAGCCTCGACATCGGCGGGGTTACCTTCAACCATTTGCCGATCGCCTTTTCCGACGTCGCGCCGTTCCGGCGGTTCGGGTTGAGCAACGAGCCCGCCCTCTTGCTGGGCATGGATGCGCTGCGCCTCTTCCGGAAGGTCGAGGTCGATTTTGCCAATCGTGAAGTGCGCTTCGCGCTTCCAAGGGGGAGTCGTCCCGATGCCTTCTGACGCGCCCGCCATGCGCCGCTTGATCCTTGTGTCGCTTGCAATGGCGGCCGTCGCGCCCGGCGCGTCGGTGGCGCAGGATCCGACGCCACCACCCACGCCGACCGTGCTCGATATCGGATCCGCCGACGATCGCATGACCGTGCCGGTTTCGATCGGCAATAGCGGCCCGTTCCATTTCATCGTCGATACCGGCGCGCAGCGCACGGTCATCTCCCGCGAACTCGCCGGAAAATTGGGTCTGCCATCGGGCAGGGACGTCCGGCTGACAGCCATGACGGGCACGTCCAACGTCGCGACGGTGATGATCCCGAAGATCAGCGTGAGCACGATGGGCGGCACCAGCATCGAGGCACCGTCGCTCGAATCGCGCAACCTCGGCGCGCTGGGCATGCTCGGGCTGGACACGCTCCAGGGCCACGCCCTGACGATCGATTTCGCAAAGGATACCATGACCCTCACGCCGTCCGCGAAACGACGGCGGAGCATCAGCGCGATGCCAGGCGAGATCGTGGTTCATGGGCAGAATCTCTACGGCCAGCTTATCGTGAGCGACGCCAGCTATCGCGGACAGAAGATCCGGGTCATCCTTGATACCGGATCGGGTATTACCATGGGGAATATGGCGCTGAAGCGCAGCGTCGCGCACGGGGCGAAGGCGGTGCGGCCAGTCGCGCTCTGGGGCGTAACCGGGGAATCGATGGAGGTCGGCTACACCCAGATCGACAAGGTCGACTTTGCGGGCATCACCTTTTCCCATCTGCCCGTCGCCTTCTCCGACGCCGAGCCGTTCCGCCATTTCGGCCTGACCGAGAAGCCGGCCCTGCTCCTCGGCATGGACGCGCTGCGGCTGTTCCGGCGCGTCAAGATCGATTTCCCGAACCGCGAAGTCCGTATTATGGTGATGGACGGCTAGGCCGGTATCGCCGTCACCGTCGATACCACCGGCCGCTGATCTTCTGGACCAACTCGGGGGTGCACGCCATCATTAGAACGATATCCATCTGCTCGGCGGCCGTGATCGCCCTGCTTCCCGCCGCCGCATCGGCACAGGCGCTCCGCCCCGATCAACAGGCATTTTTCGGGCTCTACAAGGAGCTGATCGAGACCAACACGACCCTGTCCTCGGGCAGCTGCACCCAGGCGGCGGCACAGATCGGCGCCCGGTTGAAGGCAGCGGGCTTCGCCGATGGCGACATCACCTATTTTTCGGTGCCCGAACATCCCAAGGACGGCGGCATCGTCGCGGTGCTGCCGGGGTCGGACAAGCATGCCAAGCCGATGCTGCTGCTCGGCCATCTCGACGTGGTCGAGGCCAAGCGCGCCGACTGGATCCGCGATCCGTTCAAGCTGATCGAGGAGGACGGCTATTATTATGCGCGCGGCGCGGTCGACGACAAGGCGATGGCCGCCGTGTGGGCTGACAGCCTGATCCGCTTCAAGACCAGCGGCTACAAACCGAAACGGACGATCAAGCTCGCCTTGACCTGCGGCGAGGAAACGACCTTCGCCTTCAACGGCGCGCAGTGGCTCGCGGCGAACAAGCCCGACCTGATCGCGGCCGAGTTCGCGCTCAACGAAGGCGGCGGCGGGCGCTACGATGCGAATGGCAAGCCCCAGCTATTGGCGATCCAGGTCGGCGAGAAGGCAGCGCAGAACTACACGTTCGAGGCGACCAACCCCGGGGGCCACAGCTCCCAGCCCACGCCCGAGAACGCGATCTACGAACTCGCCGACGCGCTCGAGGCGGTGCGGGCCTATGAATTCCCGGTCAAGTTCACCGATACCACCCGGGCCTTTTTCGGCGCGACCGCGGCGGCGATGCCGGGCCCCGTGGGCGACGCGATCAACCGCCTGCTCGCCAATCCGGAGGACAAGGCGGCCGACGCGCTGATCAGCCGGGACAAGGCGATGCATTCGACCCTGCGCACCACCTGCGTCGCGACACTGGTGAATGCCGGCCATGCCGAAAACGCCCTGCCGCAACGCGCCACCGCCAACGTCAATTGCCGCATCTTCCCCGGCGAGACGGTCGAGGCCACGTTCGCGAAGCTCAAGGAACTGGCCGGTCCGAAGGTGAAGGTGACCATCAACCAGCCGATCCGGCCGACCGCGATCCCGCCATCGCTCGATCCGAAGATCGTCGGCCCTGCCAAGGCGGTCGCCGCGAAGCACTTCCCCGGCCTGCCGATCCTGCCGCTGATGTCGACGGGTGCGACCGACGGCATCTTCCTCCAGGCGATCGGCATCCCGGTCTATGGCGCGCCCGGCATCTTCGTCGATACCGACTTGAACGGCATTCACGGGCTGAACGAACGGATCCGGACCAAATCGCTCTATGAGGGCCGGGACTATTTGTACGATCTCGTAAAGGCCTATGCCGGATAGGATCGAAGGCGGGGTTCCACGGTTGCGGGCGGCAGCGCCCGCCGCCCTGGATTTCCGCCTGCGCGGGGTGACCGTTCAGGCGCGTTCCGCGCCTAGACGGTCACCTGCTCGCCCAGTTCGAGGACCTTGCCCGGCGGGATGCGCAGGAAATCCGTCGGGTCGCTGGCATTGCGCTGGAGGAACATGAAGATCCGGTCCTGCCACAGTGGCATGCCCTGGTTCGCGGCGGGCTTCAGCGTATTGCGGCCGATGAAATAGCTGGTCTTGGCCGGGTTGAGCAATTTGCGCGCGCCGGCTTGCTCAAGCCCCAGGTCGCGCGGCACGTCAGGCGATTCCATGAAGCCGTAGGTAAGAACGACCGCCTTGAAATTGTCGTCGATCCGAGTCGTCTTCATGCGCTCCTCGGACGGTACGACCGGGCGGTCGGCGGTGCGGATGCTGACGATCAGGTTGCGCTCGTGCAGTACCTTGTTGTGCTTGAGGTTGTGCAGCAGCGCACCCGGCGCACTTTCCGGATTGGCGGTCAGGAAGACCGCCGTGCCCTCGACTCGCTCCGGCGGACGGCGGCTCAGGGCAGCCGCGAGATCGGCGAGCGGCACGCTCTGCCGCTGCTCGAACGCGCGGACGATGCCCCGGCCGCGGACCCAGGTGTAGATCACCAGAGCGATCATCGCACCGACCAGAAGCGACACCCAGCCACCCTCGATCACGCGCAGGATATTGGCCCCGAAAAAGATCAGGTCGAGCGTGAGGAACGGCAGGATCACCGTGATCGCCAGCGGTCGCGACCAGTTCCAGCGATGGCGCGCGACGATATAGGCGAGGCAGGTGGTGACGACCATCGTGCCGGTCACCGCGATGCCATAGGCCGCGGCCATCGACGAGGAGGTGCGGAACTGGATGACCAGGACCAGCACGCCGATCAGCAGCAGCCAGTTGATCGAGGGCAGGTAGATCTGCCCCGAATGCTGCGCCGATGTCTGGCGGACGCGCAGGCGCGGCAGCAGCCCGAGCTGGATCGCCTGCTGGGTCAGCGAAAAGGCGCCCGTGATCACCGCCTGGCTGGCGATGATCGTCGCCAGCATCGCGAGCGCGATCAGCCAGGGGCGGACATTTTCGGGCGCCATCAGGAAGAACCAGTCCTGGTTGCCGAAATTCTGATGGTTCGCCGCCGCCGTTTCCAGCGCGTTGAGCGCGAAGGCGCCCTGGCCGAGATAGTTGAGCGTCAGCGCCGGGAAAACGAGGAAGAACCAGCCCATCCGGATCGGGGCCGGGCCGAAATGCCCCATGTCGGCGGTCAATGCCTCGGCACCGGTCACTGTCAGGAACACGGCACCGAGCACGAACAGCCCGATCGTCCCATGAGTCGCGAGGAACACGCCGCCATACCAGGGGGAGAAGACGCGCAATATCGAAGGCTCGTCCCAGATGTGCCAGAGGCCGAGGCCGCCGATCGTCAGGAACCAGAGGATGCAGACGGGACCGAACAGCTTCGAGACATGCGCGGTGCCGCGTGCCTGGATCAGGAACAGCGCGATCAGGATCGCGATGGTGAGGAACAGGATGGTGTGCTCCCCGATCGCGGTGCCCGCGCCGGGAATGGTGCGCAGACCCTCGACCGCCGACAATACCGACAACGCCGGCGTGATGATCGCATCGCCGTAGAAGAGCGAGGCGCCAGCGGCACCGAGCACGAGCGCGATCATCGATCGCCGGCCGAGCGCGCGCCGCGCGAGCGCGGTCAGCGCCAGCACGCCGCCTTCGCCCTGATTGTCCGCACGCATCAGGAACCCGACATATTTGACGCTGACGACGAGGATCAGCGTCCACAGCGCAAGGCTCAGGACGCCGAGAATCTCGCTCGGATCGATCCCGTCCTGCGCCGACTGCGCCAGCGCCTCGCGAAACGCGTAAAGCGGGCTGGTGCCGATATCGCCGAAGACGACGCCGATGGCGCCGATGGTGAGCGCAAGCATCGCTGGATGGGAGCGATGCGGCTGCCCCGTCGTTTCAGGGACTGAAGACATGAAAATCTGGCCTGCCGAGGAGGACGGCGCGCTTTACGCCTGTTGCTGAGCAGCGCAAGGGCTTTTGTTGCGCTGCCGCAAGCCGTTGATCTGGGGGGCGTATCGCTGCATAGCAAGACCATGGTTCCCTTTTCGTTCGCCGGGCACGATCTGTTCGCACTGTCGCAAGGCGCGCTTTTCTGGCCCGCGCGGCGCGCTTTGCTGGTTGCCGACCTGCATTTCGAGAAGGCGAGCTGGTTCGCGATTCGCGGCCAGATGCTGCCCCCTTATGATACGATCGCAACGCTGAGCGAGCTTGCCGAGCTCGCCGCCCGCACCGAGGCAACCGAAATCTGGTGCCTGGGCGACAGTTTCCACGATTCGGCCGGGTGCGAGCGCCTGCCCGGCGAGGCGCAGGAGATGCTGCGCGCCCTGGCCACTACGCGGCGCTGGGTCTGGATCACGGGCAATCACGACCGCACGATCGACCGATGTGGCGGCGAGGTGATGGACGAAGCGCTGGTCGATGGGCTGGTGCTGCGCCACGAGGCCGATCCGCGCGAGACCCGGCCCGAGCTGTCGGGGCATTTCCACCCAAAGCTGCGGGTACGGGTGCGGGGGCGCCAGGTTTCGCGCCGCTGCTTCGTCGCGAGCGGGACGAAGCTCATCCTGCCGGCGTTCGGTACCCTGACTGGCGGTCTCGATGCTGACCACCCAGAAATCGCCCGCGCGGTGGGCGCCGGTGCCGAGGCACTGGTGCCGGTCGAGGACCGGCTGCTGCGCTTTCCGCTGGCAGCCTGAAGGCTCAGCCCGGCTTGGCCAGCGCCGGGAAAGCCGCCTTGAACGCAGCCACCTTCGGCTTGTCCCACTGGACGATATAGGGGTGGCGCGGATTCCGGTCGTAGAAATTCTGATGATAGGCCTCGGCCGCGAAGAAGCGACCGCTTTCCAGCCTGGTCACGATCGGCTGGGGGAAGGCCCGGGCCTTGCCGAGCTGGGCGATATAGGCGGCCGCAACGTCGCGTTGGGCCGGGTTCTGCGGGAAGATCGCCGAGCGATAGCTGGGGCCGGTATCCGGCCCCTGGCGGTTGAGCTCGGTCGGATCGTGCGCGATCGAGAAATAGACACGCAACAGCGTCGCGTAACTGACCTGCGCCGGATCGAACACGATCTTCACCGCCTCGGCGTGGCGCGTGGTTTCAGTGCTGACCTGATCATAGGTCGCTGTCCCCGCGACGCCGCCCGCATAGCCGGCGGTCACATTGCGGACCCCCTTCACCCGTTCGAACACTGCCTCCATGCCCCAGAAGCAGCCGCCGGCGAGGATCGCGGTCTGGGGGCCCGGTGCCTTCGGCACGTCCTGAAGCGCGGCCGGAATCGGCACCGCGCGTTCGGCATTGGCGACCCCACCGGACAAGGCGGCAAGGCCCACCCCTGCGACAGCAGCAACGGCTAGCATAGTCCTGAACATGGATCGCCTTTCGATGGGGCATCCACCTGAATATAGGAACTCCCGGTCGCGCCGGAAGTGGCCGGTCAGGGAAGAGCGTGCAATACGCTCGCGAGGTTGTCGACGAGCCCCGCAGCATTCGCCGGCTGGAGGATCAACAGGCCGATGGCGCCGATGACGAAACCGCCCGCGAATCGCCAGAAAAACGCTTCCTTCAGAATAGCGCGCATCGCCACTCAACCTTCACATCTATTCTACGCGGGATCGGCACTGGACCGATTCGTTACGGCGCCCGCTTTTGCCTTGTCCGGATGAACGGGAGCTTGCTGCCCCTATCGCAGGGCGGCGCAAGCCGTCTGGATTCGCTCGCACGCCTCGCGCAACAGGTCCTCGGAAGTCGCATAGCTGATCCGCATCGCCGGCGAGAGACCGAACGCCGCGCCCTGGACCGCCGCGACCTTCGCCTCGTCGAGCAGATAGGCGACCATCGCCTCGTCGGTGTCGATCAGCTGGCCCTTGGGGGTCGACTTGCCGATCAGGCCTGAGAATTCAGGATAGACGTAGAAGGCGCCCTCGGGCCGCGGGCAGGTGATGCCGTTCGCCTGGTTGAGCATCGATACAACTAGATCGCGGCGCGACTGGAACAAAGCCGCATGATCCTTGAGGAACGCCTGGTCGCCGGTCAGCGCCGCGACCGAGGCCGCCTGGGCGATCGAGCAGGGATTCGAGGTCGACTGCGACTGGAGCTTGGCCATCGCCTTGATCAACCAGGGCGCCCCACCGGCGAAGCCGATGCGCCAGCCAGTCATCGCATAGGCCTTTGAACAGCCGTTCGCGGTCAGCGTGCGATCGTAGAGCGAGGGGCAGACCTGAGCGATCGTGGCGAATTCGAAACCATCATAGATGATATGCTCGTACATATCGTCGGCGAAGATCCAGACATGCGGGTGCCGTTCGAGCACCTCGCCCAGCGCCTTGAGCTCGGCGGCCGAATAGGCGGCGCCGGTCGGGTTGGACGGCGAGTTGAGGATGACCCACTTCGTCTTCGGCGTGATCGCCGCCTCGAGCTGCTCGGGCAGCAGCTTGTAGCCCTGCGCCGGCCCCGCCGCGACGAACACCGGCGTGCCGCCCGCGAACAGCACGACGTCGGGATAGCTTACCCAATAGGGCGCGGGCACGATCACCTCGTCGCCGGCATCGACCGTCGCGACCATCGCGTTGAACAGGGTGTGCTTGCCGCCCGCGTTGATGGTGATCTGGTCGGGCGTGTAGGTCAGGCCGTTGTCGCGCTTGAACTTGGTGATCACCGCCGCCTTCAGCTCGGGCGTGCCGTCGACATTGGTGTATTTCGTCTTGCCGTCGCGGATCGCCTTGATCCCCGCTTCCTTGATGAATTCGGGCGTGTCGAAATCGGGCTCGCCGGCGCCAAGGCCGATCACGTCGACGCCGGCCCGCTGCAACTCCTGAACACGCGAGGTGATCGCGAGCGTGGGCGATGGCTTGATACGGGCGAGCGCGGCGGATGGGTGCATGAATTGGGCGCCTTTGTCTGGAAGCGGCGCGGCTATAGACCCGGGTCGGTTCCGTTCGCAACCGCAACAATGGCGGGAATCAGCCCTCGCAGCGCATTTCCGATGAAAAAACCGCCGACGAGATCGGCCGGGGTGAGATCGCCCTCGATCGCGCGGCCAGTAGCAATCAGATCGGCGCGCAGCACGCCGGGCAACAGCCCGCGCGCAAGCGGCGGCGTGACGAGGATCCCGTTGCGTTCGACAAACAACGAGGTGAAGCTGCCCTCGGTCAGGAATCCATCTGGATCGATGAAGACCATCTCGAAACAGCCAACCGGCGGAGTGCCGTAAAAAGCGCGATCGCTGATTTTGTGGCGAAGGCGGAAATCGGAGGGATCGACCGGCAGCGGCACGAGAGCGACGACCACAGGTTCCGCCGGCGAACCCGGCATCGGCGACACCTCGACCGCGATCGCCCCGCTCTTCGCCAGCACCAGCCTGATGCGTCGCGCCCTGCGCAGGCGGAAGGTCGCGGCCTGGAGTTCATTGCGCACGGCATGCCGATCGAACGGAAAGCCGAACAGGTCGGCGCTCGCCTTCATCCGCGCGAGGTGACGTTCGAGCAGGGGCATGCCCGTCTCCGGATCGAACGCCATCGTCTCGATCAGGTCGAAAGATCCGTCGCTGGTCAGGAAATCACCCTTGGCAAGGCATTCGTCCCATTCCTCATGCACTTTCGAATCGGCGACGATGCCGCCGCCCACGCCGAACGCCCCCTCGGGCAAATCATGCGCGTCGCCGCGCCGGATCGCCAGAGTCCGGATCGCGACGTTGAACATCGCATCGCCGTCCGCGTCCAGCCGGCCGATCGCCCCGGTATAGACGCCGCGTGGCTGGCTTGCCTGCTCGACCTCGGCAATCGCCTGCATCGCCCGGATCTTCGGCGCGCCCGTCACCGAGCCGCACGGGAACAGCGCAGCAAGCACGTCGATCGCGTCGCGATCCTCCGCGAGATCGGCGGTGACGGTCGAGACCATGGTATGGACGGTCGGATAGGTCTCGACGGTGAACAGGGCGGGCACAGCGACACTGCCCGGCCGGGCGATGCGCGAGAGGTCGTTGCGCATCAGATCGACGATCATCAGATTTTCAGCGCGCTGCTTGGGATCGGCGCTGAGGGACGCAGCAAGCGCCTGATCCTCGGCCGGGGTGGCGCCGCGGCGCACCGTCCCTTTCATCGGGCGGCAGGTGAGCCGCCGATCGTCGAGCGCGAAGAAGAGCTCGGGCGACAGCGACAGGAACAGGTCAGCGCCCGTATCGATCAGCGCGCCGAAGCCGGCCCGCGCCCGGGCACGAAGCTGCGCGTAGAGAGCGAGCGGATCGCCGGCGTGACGCACGGTCGCGCGGTAGCTGAGGTTGATCTGGTAGACGTCGCCCGCCGCGATCAGATCGAGGACCCGCGCGAACTGATCGTGATAGGTCGCCTGATCGATGCCCGGCTGCGGCGGTGCGATCCAGGCGCCGGCGGGATTGGGCAGCAGCGCCGGCACCTCTGCCGCCGCGATCTCCTCATACCCTTCGAACAGACCGAACCAGAGCAACGGCGCATCGGTCGCCCGCGGCATGCCCAGCACCGGCTCGAAGGCGGCGCCGGCATCATAGGAAAGGAAGCCGGCGGCATGGAGCCCTGCATCCCGCGCCGCGCGGAGCATGTCGAGTGCAGGCAGCACCTCGGCGATGGTGCGCGCTTCCACCACGCGCACCGGCCGGCGATAGAGGCGCGCGGGAACGGCGTCCTCTCGGGCATCGTCCAGCAGAACGAACGGGGCGGTTTCACGGGCGAGCATCGACAGCCCGCCAAATGCAACCCGAACGGGCGCACGGCAACCCCGCGCTTGCCCGGAGACGCGGCGAGGCTTACCTCCGCGGCATGGCACTTCCTCCCCTTCGCGCGGCGATCGTCCCGGTCACGCCGCTCCAGCAGAACTGCTCGCTGATCTGGTGCACCGCCACGATGCGCGGCGCGTTCGTCGATCCCGGCGGCGACCTGCCCAAGCTGCGCGCCGCCGCCACGCAGCACGGCGTGACGGTCGAGAAGATCATCCTGACCCACGGCCATATCGACCATTGCGGCGAGGCCAAGCCGCTTGCCGAGGAGTTCGGCGTGCCGATCGAGGGGCCGCACGAGGCCGACCGCTTCTGGATCGCGCGACTCGACGAGGACGGGAAGAATTACGGCATCCGCGGCGTCGTGTTCGAGCCGGACCGCTGGCTGGTCGAGGGCGATACCGTCACGATCGGCGACCTGACGCTCGACGTCTATCACACCCCCGGCCACACGCCGGGCCATGTGATCTTCCACCACGCGCCGTCGAAGCTCGCGCTGGTCGGCGACGTGCTGTTCCAGGGATCGATCGGGCGGACCGACTTCCCGCTCGGCAACCACCAGCATTTGCTTCAGTCGATCGTCGAGAAGCTCTGGCCACTCGGTAACGACACCGCCTTCATTCCCGGCCACGGCCCGCCAAGCAACTTCGCGCATGAGCGGGAGCACAACATGTTCGTGAGCGACCGGGCGATGGCGGCCTGAGAAGGGGCTGGCCGAGAAGGAGCATCACCCCGCGGCGGGGATCGTCTCGATCACCGTCGGCTTCGCGTCGTGCTTCGCGAGGAGCGGCAGGCTGATCGCGTAGAGGCCAAGGCCCGCGAGCAGCAGGAAGGTGATCAGGATCCCGGCCGACCGGCCGTATTTCATGCCGTCCATGCCCAGCGGGTGGAGGATTCGCGCGACGAGGAAGGCCACGCTCGCCGCCCAGAGCCAGGT
Source organism: Sphingomonas sp. QA11 (assembly GCF_028473665.1). Taxonomy (GTDB): domain Bacteria; phylum Pseudomonadota; class Alphaproteobacteria; order Sphingomonadales; family Sphingomonadaceae; genus Sphingomonas; species Sphingomonas phytovorans. The sequence continues at coordinate 4,512,081 of NZ_CP098774.1, forward strand.
CGAGGTGCCGGCGCTATATTCGATCAGCGCGATCAGGATCAGGATGAAGGGCGCATATTCAGTGAAGTTCGCCTGCGCGCGCATGCGGCAGATCAGCGCCGCGTCGCCGCCGTCGCCGATGCTGACCTTCGCCTTCTGGCGCACGCTACCAGTGCGGATCGCCAGCCACAGGGCGATCAGCGCGGTCGCCCCCGCGGTCGTGAGCGTGATCGGCAGCATGATCGGATTCATCGTGTCTCTCCCCCGGGAAATATGTGCCGCCAGCGTGCCAGTCCTTCGCCGCGCTTGCAACGTGCGCCCGAATCGCTATAGGCGCACGCTTCGCGATGCGTCCGGCCGCAGGTGCCTACCGCGGCTGACGGAAGCGTCGGTTGCGCTGGCGTCCGTCCGGGCGTACCGCGCTTATTGACCCAGACAAGAACAAGGTTTCGCCGAAATGGCCGTCCCCAAGAGAAAGACTTCGCCGTCCAAGCGCGGCATGCGTCGCAGCCACGACTCGCTGAGCATCGACTCCTTCCAGGAGTGCCCGAACTGTGGCGAACTGAAGCGCCCGCATAACCTGTGCGGATCGTGCGGCCATTATAATGGCCGTGAGATCGTTTCGGTCGAAGGCTGAGCCAGACAGTCCAACAGGGGGCCAGCCGCGTGTCGAACAGCTCCCGGATCGCCGTCGACGCAATGGGCGGCGACGAAGGCCTTGCTGTGATGCTGGCCGGCGTCGCGCGCGCGCGACGGCGCTTCGAGGATATGCGCTTCATCCTGGTCGGGGACGAAGCGCGGATCCGCGAAGGCCTGAAAACTCATCCCAACCTGACCGCGCATAGCGAGATCGTCCACGCCCCCGAGGTCGTCGGATCGAGCGACAAGCCGAGCCAGGCGATTCGCCGCGCCAAGACGACGTCGATGGGCGTCGCCATCGACATGGTAAAGCAGGGCCGCGCCGGCGCCGCCGTCTCGTCGGGCAATACCGGCGCGCTGATGGCGATGGCGAAGCTGTCGCTGCGCATGCTGCCGGGGATCGACCGGCCCGCCCTCGCGGCGATGCTGCCGACGCTTGGCGAGAACGACGTGGTCGTGCTCGACCTCGGCGCCAATACCGAATGCGATGCGCGCAACCTCGTCCAGTTCGCGGTGATGGGGGCCGCCTATGCCCGCACCAATCTCGATCTCGAATCGCCCCGCGTCGCGCTGCTCAACATCGGCAGCGAGGACCAGAAGGGCACCGAGGAAATCCGCGACGCAGCCCAGGCGCTCCGCGATGCGACTCACCTGCCGATGAGCTTCACCGGCTTCATCGAGGGCGACCGGCTGTCGCGCGGCGATGTCGACGTGATCGTCTGCGACGGCTTTTCCGGCAACATCGCGCTGAAGACGGCCGAGGGCACCGCCCGATTCGTCGCCGACCTGCTCAAGCGGGCGTTCCGCAGCTCGACCCGGTCGAAGATCGGCTTCCTCATCTCGAAGCCTGCGACCGAGCTGCTCCGGCACCATCTCGACCCCAACAACCATAATGGCGCTGTATTCCTCGGCCTCAACGGCATCGTCGTGAAGAGCCATGGCGGCGCGAACGAGTTGGGCGTGGCGACCGCGATCGCCGCCGCCGCCAAGATGGTCCGTGACGACCTGACCCGGCGGATCAGCGAAGACCTGGGTAATTTCGAGGCCAAGGCAGCGTGATTCGATCGATCATCACCGGCACCGGATCGGCCCTGCCCGCACGGCGCGTGTCGAATGCCGAACTGGCCGAGACCGTCGACACCTCCGACGAGTGGATCGTCGAGCGCACCGGCATCCGCTTCCGCCACATCGCCGGGCCCGACGAGACAACGGGCACCCTCGCCGCCGATGCGTGCAAGGCAGCACTGGCGGCCGCCGGGCGCTCGGCGCAGGAGATCGACCTGATCGTCCTCGCCACGGCGACCCCCGACCAGACCTTCCCGGCGACCGCCACCAAGGTGCAGGCGATGCTGGGCATCAACGATTGCGTGGCGTTCGACGTCGCCGCGGTCTGCTCCGGTTTTCTTTATGCGGTGCAGGTCGCCGACAGCATGATTCGCGCCGGCGCGCATCGCCGCGCGCTGGTGATCGGCGCCGAGACCTTCAGCCGGATCCTCGACTGGGAGGACCGCACGACCTGCGTGCTGTTCGGCGACGGCGCGGGCGCGATCGTGCTCGAAGCCAGTGAAGGCGACGGGGCAGGCCCCGGCGAGCGCGGTATCCTGGCGACTCGGCTCCATGCCGACGGCCGCCACAACGAGCTGCTCTATGTCGATGGCGGCCCTTCGACCACCGGCACCGTCGGCAAGGTGCGGATGAAGGGGCGCGAGGTTTTCCGCCACGCCGTCGTCAACCTGGCCGCGGTGATGACCGAATCGCTCGCGGCCGCCGGGCTCGAATCCTCCGACGTCGACTGGGTCGTCCCGCACCAGGCCAATGCCCGGATCCTCGACGCGACCGCGCGCAAGCTGGGGCTCGATCCGGCGCAGGTCGTGGTGACCGTCGACCAGCACGCCAACACATCGGCTGCGTCGGTGCCGCTCGCTCTCGATACCGCGGTGCGCGACGGCCGGATCAGGCCGGGCCACCTCCTCGTGCTCGAAGCGATGGGCGGCGGGTTCACCTGGGGCGCCGCGGTCGTCCGACTCTAGGCCATTTCCACCGGATGCCGGGCGGGGGCGCCGTTTTCATCGTGGAACAAAGGCCTTTCAGTCCGCAGCATCATTGTGTTAGGTTAACTTCTTGCCACTCTGGGGAGGGTAGCGGATGGCACCTGCGGGGACGTTGACACGAGCTGATCTGGCGGAGGCGCTGCACCATCAGGTGGGGCTGTCCCGTGCCGATTCCTCGAAACTGGTTGAACAGATTCTCAGCCATATGTGCGAGGCGCTGTCCAAGGGCGAGAACGTCAAGATATCCGGCTTCGGGACCTTCGTGCTTCGCGACAAGGGCGAGCGTGTCGGCCGCAATCCGAAGACGGGCATCGAGGTGCCGATCGCGCCCCGCCGTGTGCTCACCTTCCGCGCCAGCCAGATGATGCGCGATCGCATCGTGGGCGCGGGCTGACCCGATCATGGCCGGCGTGCCCGACAAGGCGGCTGGCGCGTTCCGGACGATCGGCGAGCTTTCCCGCGAGACCGCGCTGCCCCAGCATATCCTGCGCTATTGGGAGACCCGCTTTCCCCAGCTCAGGCCGCTGCAGCGCGCCGGCAAGCGACGCTATTACCGGCCGGAAGACGTCGCGCTGGTGATTCGGATCAACAGCCTGCTCAATCACGAGGGCTATACGATCCGCGGCGTGCAGAAGCTGCTGTCCGACGAACGCAAGCGCGTATCGTCGGCAAGCCAGGGGCCGGCACCGGCGCCCACAGGAACTTTCGGTGCGGGATCACCCGGCGGGGCGGATATCGGCGCGATCCGCAAGGTGCGCGATTCGCTTGCCGAGGCGCTGGCGGACGATTCGAGCAGGGCCTGACGGTCGCCGATTCGGGTCCGATATGACGCGGGGGCCACCCCGCATTTTTTCTTCCGCTGTTATGCTGGATTTTCGGACCGGATTCGCGCCGGTTTTCCAGAGGTTTGAGCCCCCATTTTCCCTGTTACCGGATAACAGGGGAAAAATGCCCGCCGAAAAGCGCAAAATCGCCGGCTCCTTTCCCGCATGAACGCGCGAAAAGCCCGCCAATATTCGTCACGATGAGAAGGAGCGGATCGGGGCTCCGGCAGGAGCCTCGACCGCTTCATGCTGTCATGGCGAGAGGCGGGGTTGAATCGGAAGGCCCAAACCGAGCAGCAAACATCCCCTCATTCGTCTTCCGTGCCGGCGATCAGCGCGCGCCGATTCCCCGGGCGAGCATCTCCGCAACCGTGTCCGCCACCTCGTCAGGCGAGGCATCGTCTTCCCAAACGCCGTAGCGCAGGCCGAGGAAGACGTTCATGCCCATGATCGCCCAGGCATGGACCTCTGACACATCGGCGCGGATCTCACCCCGCGCTGCCGCCGCCTTGAGTCGCGCCGCGATTCGATCGGCGGTGACGGCGTAATGAAGACGAAAGCTTTCCGGATCGACGAATTCGGATTCGTCGATGATTCGGTAGATTTCCTTGTGGCCGCGCACAAAGGCGATGAATTCGCGCAGGCCCGCGCGCTCGGCCGCGATCTGGTCGGGCGCGGCGCGGATCGCCGGGGCGACATGGTCGCGGACCTGATCCGACATGTCGCGCACCAGCGCACGGAACACGGCGTCCTTCGAATCGAAATAGGTGTAGAAACTGCCCAGCGCGACCCCGGCCCGGCGCGTGATGCCGCTGATCGAGGCATCGTGGAAACCCCGCTCCCCGAACTCGACCGCCGCGGCATCGAGAATCGAGCGCAAGGTCTTGCGCCCCCGCTCAGTGCGCGGCGCCTTGCCCTCGCTCGCGGCCAGCGCCGCATCCCCCCTCGAAAGCCCTTCAACCGTTGCCGGTTGGCCACGCTCACCCGCCATTTTCGGCATCCTCCCATTCCCAAGTTGAAACCTGGTTCATGTTTCAGTATAGCGCCTTCGACTGGCGCACAACCCGGTAACAGACCGGGCGCATCCAAGCGGCGCCGCAGGAGGGGAGATCTTCATGACACGCCTTTATTCCATGCGCACGCTGCTCAACGCCGGCGCCGCGATCGCCGCGCTGACCGCCGTGCCTGCCATGGCGCAGGAAGCGCCTGACCAGCAACAGACAGCGGATGCGCCCGCCGACGATGCCGAGATCGTCGTCACGGCCCGCCGTCGCGAAGAGACGCTGCTTGACGTACCGGTTGCCGTCACGGCCTTTTCCGCGGCCAAGCTGGAGCGGACCGGCATCGTCGACCTGACCGACCTGCAGAACGTGACCCCCAACACCACGCTGAAGAACGCGCGCGGCACCAATTCCACCCTGGCTGCCTTTATCCGCGGCGTCGGCCAGCAGGACCCGGTCCCCGGATTCGAGGCCGGCATCGGCATCTATCTCGACGATGTCTATCTCAACCGCCCCCAGGCAGCGGTGCTCGACGTCTATGACGTGGACCGGATCGAGGTGCTGCGCGGACCGCAGGGCACCCTTTATGGCCGCAACACCATCGGCGGCGCGGTGAAATATGTCACCAAGCGGCTCCCCGATCATTTCGAGGCGAACCTCAAGGCAAGCTATGGTTCGTACAACCAGGCTGACGGCATCGTCAGCGTCTCGACCCCGATCAACGACATGATCCGCATCGGCGTGTCGGGCGCCCGGCTGACGCGCGACGGGTTCGGCAAGAACACCTATCTGGGCATCGACAATTACGACAAGAATATCTGGGCGGGACGGGGCACGATCGAATTCGAATCGCCCGACAGCCGGATGTTCGTGCGCATCACCGGCGACTATACCGACGACAAGTCCAATCCGCGCAACGGCCACCGCCTGATCCCCGGCATCGCCTCGGGCGCGCCAGTCCTGTCGAACGTGTTCGACACGCGCGCCGGCCTCAACAATCCGAAGCAGAACATCCAGGCCGGCGGCCTGTCGATGACGGCAAGCGTGGAACTGACCGACCACCTGACCCTGAAAAGCATCAGCGCCTGGCGCAAGGACCGGTCCTTCACGCCGATCGACTTCGATGCGCTCCCCTCAGTGGATGTCGACGTGCCGGCGGTCTATCGCAACGAACAGACCAGCCAGGAATTCCAGCTCGCTTACAAGAGCGACAAGCTGAACGGCATTTTCGGCTATTATTATCTCGGCGCGAAGGCGAGCACGACGTTCGACGTGCTGCTCTCGACGACCGTTCCGAACTTCAACGCCAATACCAAGGGCGATGTACGGACCGAGACCAGCTCGATCTATGGCGACTTCACCTATGATGTCACGCCGCAGATCAGCCTGTCGCTCGGCGGCCGCTATACCTGGGATCAGCGCCAGTCCTACATCTTCAAGGCGAGCTATCTGGGCCAGAGCGCCGATTTCGGCGGCAACCCGATCCTGCTGGGCGCACCGTCGACCGATTTCCGGGGCGTCGCCAACTTCAGGCGTTTCACGCCGCGCGCCTCGCTGAGCTTCAAGCCTGTCGAGGGTCACATGCTCTACGCGTCCTATTCGGAAGGCTTCAAGGGCGGCGGCTTCGACCCGCGCGGATCCGCCACGTCGGCGCCGGCCAGCAACCCGGCGGCAGGGGCCACCTATCAGGACATCTACAATTACCTGCGCTTCAAGCCGGAAACGGTGAAGACTTACGAGATCGGCTGGAAGGGTGCTGCATTCGACCGCCGCCTGACCTGGGCGCTTGACGGCTTCTATTCCGACTATAGCGACGTGCAGGTTCCCGGATCGGTCGGCTGCCTGATCGGCGGCGTCCAGTCCTTTTGCGGGATCACCACCAACGCCGCCAAGGCGACGATCAAGGGTATCGAACTGGAGACCAATGCGACGCTGGCACGGGGCTTCGCCGGGGCCGGATCGTCGCTCTATTTCGCCGGCACGCTCGGCTATATGAATGCCAAGTACAAAACCTTCATCGGCCCGACCGGCGTCGATGTCGCCAAGGTCCGCGTGTTCCAGAATACCCCGGACTGGACGCTGTCGGGCACACTGGGCGGCAATATCCCGGTCGGTTCGGGAACGGTCAACGCCTCGACCGTGGTCTCCTATCGCAGCCTCACCCATCAGTTCGAGACGGCCAGCCCGTTCCTTGATCAGCCGGCCTACACGCTGCTGGACGCGCATCTGACCTACACCTTCGGCGGCGGGCGCTATTCGATCGGCGTGCACGGCAAGAACCTGACCAACCGGATCTACAAGACCGCCGGCTATCAATATATCCGTACCGACATCGCGGGCACGCCGATCAACCTCCTGAACCAGCCGGTGCCGAACGGGCCCTATGTGCCGACGCTTGGCAAGGAAGGCATCGCCACCGCCTTCTACGGCAATCCGCGGCAGGTGTTCGGGACGCTGACGGCGCGGTTCTGAACCGATAGACGAAAACGGTATCGAGACCGGGCGCTCCCAGCAAAGAGCGTCCGGTCTCGTCATTTTGGGAGACGGCACCTCGCATTGTCCGTCATGCCGGACTCGTTCCGGCATCCACTGTTCCGCAGACGTGCCGACGTCGGCCTTGCGGAACGGTGGCCCCGGAACGACTCCGGGTGACGTGATCGTCCTGTGGCGTCCGAACGATCAAAGGCAGGATGAGGCGCATGACCGACAATCAATCCCGCGGATATCGCGCACTGGCGCTGGCGATGCTGCTGCTCGTCTACACGTTCAACTTCGTCGACCGGCAGATCTTCAGCATCCTGGTGCCGGCGATCAAGGCGGACCTCGGCCTGACCGACACCCAGTTGGGCGTGCTGGGCGGACTTGCCTTCGCCCTCCTCTATTCGACCTTGGCGATCCCGCTTGCCTGGATCGCCGACCGCACCAGCCGGACCTGGACGATCACGATCAGCCTTGGCGTGTGGAGCGGCTTCACCGCCTTGTGCGGCTGGGCGGGGAATTTCGCGCAACTGTTCGGCGCTCGGCTGGGCGTCGGCGTGGGCGAGGCCGGCGGCGTCGCGCCCTCCTATGCGGTGATCGCCGACACCTTCCCGCCCGAGACCCGGGCACGGGCGCTGGCGGTCTATTCGCTTGGCATCCCGCTCGGCTCGGCGGCGGGCGTGCTGCTTGGCGGCTATATCGCGACGACGGTCGACTGGCGCGCCGCCTTTATCGTGGTGGGGCTGGCGGGCGTCGCCATCGCGCCCCTGTTCCGGCTGCTGGTGCGCGAGCCAGTGCGCGATCGGGCCATTGCCGCGACCGAGCCGGTGCGCCGGGTCTTCGCGATCCTGGCGCGCAAGCCGAGCTTCTGGCTGCTGGCCTTCGGCGCATCGGCCAGTTCGATGCTCGGCTATGGCCTTGCCTTCTGGCTGCCGTCGCTGCTCAAGCGCAGCTTCCATCTCGACTTGCAGGACGTGTCCTATTTCTACGGCGCGATCCTGTTGCTGGGCGGCGTGCCCGGCGTGCTGCTGGGCGGGATGGTCGGGGACAAGTTCGGGACGAAGGACCGGGCGGCCTATGCCCGGGCGCCGGCGATCGCCTTCGTCATCGCGGTGCCGCTGTTCGCGGCGGGAATCCTGTCCTCTTCGGTGACGGCGGCGTTCCTCTTCTTCCTGGTCCCGCAGGCGCTTGCCTATGTCTGGCTGGCGCCGGTGATCACCGCCGTGCAGCATCTCGTGCCGCCGCACATGCGGGCCACCGCATCGGCGAGCTTCCTGTTCATCAACAATCTGATCGGGCTTGGCGCGGGCAGCTTCGCGCTGGGGGCGCTATCCGACGGTCTGACCAAGCGGCTTGGCGACGAGGCGCTGCGCTATTCGATGCTGATCGGGCTGGTGCTGTATCTGGTCGCGGCGCTGCTGATGTGGCTGGCGGCGAAGCCGCTGCGCAAGGACTGGGTGGCGTAGGCGCCACCCATCCGCATCATTATCGGCGGGAAGAAGGGATTCACGCGAAGGCGCGAAGGCGCGAAGAGATGGCGCATCGGCCCCCTCCTTCGTGTCTTCGCGTCTTCGCGTGAATATTTTTGCCTTGGGCTGGCGCGCGATGCTCTGATTGGCGCGTCGAAACTGGGAGCGGCGATCCCTTTTTCAGCGCGCGGACGCGCGCAACCACCCCCAGCCCTCCCTCGCAGGGAAGGGAGCTTATCGTTCCCGCGTCGCGGCGAATTTCACTTTCGGATAGCGGTCGGCCACATAACCCACGTCCCACGCCGTCTTCGCCATATAGACGGGGTTGCCGTCGCGATCCTTGGCCATCGAAGAACGGTTGAGGTCCATGAACGCCTTCAGGTCGGTCGGGTCCTCCGCCGAGACCCAACGCGCGGTGTCGAACGGGGCCATCTCTAGCCCGGCATCGACCTTGTACTCGGCATCGAGACGCGAGAGCAGCACTTCCAGCTGGAGCTGGCCGACCACGCCGATGATCCAGTTGGAGCCGATCTCCGGATAGAAGACCTGAGTCACGCCCTCCTCCGCCATGTCGTCGAGCGCCTTGCGCAGCTGCTTGGTCTTGGTCGGATCCTTCAGCGCGACCCGGCGCAGGATTTCGGGCGCGAAATTGGGCAGGCCGGTGAAGCGGATCGTCGCCTTCTCGCTGAGCGTGTCGCCCACCCGCAGCGTGCCGTGGTTGGGGATACCGATGATGTCACCCGGGAACGCTTCATCGGCAAGTTCCCGGTTCTGGGCGAAGAACAGGATCGGCGAGTGAATCGCGATCGGCTTGCCATGGCCGGTCGGCGTCAGCTTCATGCCGCGCTTGAAGGTGCCCGAGCAGAGCCGCATGAAGGCGATTCGGTCGCGGTGCTGCGGATCCATGTTCGCCTGGACCTTGAACACGAAGCCGGTGACCTCTGCATTGTCCGGCGCGACCGGCAGCGGTTCCGCCGGCTGCGGCCGAGGCCCGGGGGCATGCTGGCCAAGCGCCGCGATCAGCTCCGCCACGCCGAAATCCTTGAGCGCCGAGCCGAAATAGACCGGCGTCAGATCGCCGTGGCGATAGGCGGCCGCGTTGAACGTGGCGTAACCGCCCTGCGCCAGCTCTGCCTCGTCGCGCAACCGGGTCAGCCCGTCCTCCGACAGGATTTTCTCCAGCGCCGGATCGTCGAGGCCGGTGAAGTGCAACGGCTTGCCCATATATTCGCGCGAGGGACCCTCGGGCTGGCTCAGCGTGTTGGCGTGGAGATCGTACACGCCTTCGAAATCGCTGCCCATGCCGACCGGCCAGCTCATCGGGCAGACGTCGAGCTGGAGGATGTCGGCAACCTCGTCGAGCAGTTCGAACGGGTCGCGCCCCTCGCGATCGACCTTGTTGACGAAGGTGATGATCGGCACTGAACGCAGACGGCAGACCTCGAACAGCTTGCGCGTCTGCGCCTCGATGCCGCGTGCCGCGTCGATCACCATCACCGCCGAATCGACCGCGGTCAGGGTGCGATAGGTGTCTTCCGAGAAATCCTCATGGCCCGGCGTGTCGAGCAGGTTGAAGGTCAGCCCGTCCTTCTCGAAGGTCATCACCGAGGAGGTGACCGAGATGCCACGCTGCTGCTCGATCTTCATCCAGTCGGACCGGGCACGGCGATTCTGGCCGCGCGCCTTCACCTCACCGGCGAGATGGATCGCGCCGCCGAAATAGAGGAGCTTTTCGGTGAGCGTCGTCTTGCCCGCGTCGGGATGGGAGATGATCGCGAAGGTGCGGCGGTCGGAAATTCCAGTCATCCGGCGCCCCTAGCGGTTCAGGAGCGCAACGTCACGTCCAGCGCGCAAGACCAGGTGGCGCCGGGCGCGATCTCGACGATGCCGGGCTTGTCGCGGATGTCACCGCCATAGCCTTCCGGATCGGCGATGCCGTGCCACGGCTCGATGCAGATGAAAGGCGCACCGGGCTTGGTCCAGATGCCGAGCTTCGCGGTGTCGGGGAAGGCGATGTCGAGCTGGGGACCCGCGGGTGCGCCATAGGTGGCGCGGCGGGAGCGAACCGGATCCCAGACCAGCGCGTCATTGGTGAAAAGATCGTCGCGAAGGTGGAGGGTTCGGCCATCAAGCGGCGACGGGCGCGGCGCGGGGCCGATCAGGCCACCCGGGACGATCTGCCTGAGCGGATCGGGTTCGTCGGTGTCGAAAAGGATTCGGTGGTCCTCCCGTGGCTGACCATAGGGCAGCGGCCAGGCAAAAGCGGGGTGCCAGCCGAAGCTGGCGGGCATCGGGGCGGTGCCGCGATTTCCGATGCTCGCCTCGATCCGGAGCGTGGCGGCATCGAGGGCGAAGGCGATGTCGAGCGCGAACGCAAAGGGATAGACGGCGCGGGTCTCTTCGCAGTCGGTGAGGCGGAAGATGGCGCGATCCGGCGCCCGATCGACCACCGCGAAGGGCATCCGCCGTGCAAAGCCGTGCTGCTTCATCGGATAGTCGTTGCCGTCGATGCGGAGCAGATCGCCGTTGAGGCGGCCGACGATCGGGAACAGGATCGGAGCGTGGCCGGTCCACCAGGCCGGGTCCGCATCGGTCATCAGCTCGCGACCATCAGCATCGCGCAAATGGGTGAGCTCGGCGCCGAAGGGGTTGATCGCGGCGGAGAGGCCGGAGGACGCGATGTCGATCAGGTCAGCCACTTACACCTCCCGATTTCAGGGTCGCCGGCAATCAACCGCTACCGTCATGCCGGACTTGTTCCGGCATCCACCGACCCGCGAATTGCCCGGCCCTTGCTTTGCGGCCCGGTGGCCCCCGGGACAAGCCCGGGGTGACGAAATGAAGTAGCTTCACAGCGCGGCGACGACGCCTCTGTCAAAACGAAGGGCGGGGAGACACAGGGCCCGGCATCCGTCACAAAAATCAGCCACGCAGACTCGCGCCAAGCTTCGCCGCCGCAGCCACCACCTTGTCGGCGACCGCCTTCAGCTCCTCGTCGGTAAAGCTCTTCTCGCCCGGCTGGAGCGTGATTTCGAGCGCGAGGCTCTTCCTGCCTTCCTCGACGCCGGTGAAGACGTCGAACAGGCGCGCGCCGGTGATCGCTGCCTTGTCCGCGCCCTTCACCGCGCGGAGAAGGGCGTCAGCGCCAAGTTCGGCGGGGACGAGGAAGGCGAAGTCGCGGCGGACTGCCTGCAGCGAGGGCGGTGCATAGGCAGGACGCATGAAGCCAGCCGAGCGCTTGCCCGGGATCGAATCGAGATAGAGTTCGACCGCGGCGACCGGACCGTCGAGATCGAACGCGCGGGCAGTGAGCGGATGGACCATGCCGAACGCGGCCAGCACCGTCTTCGGGCCAAGGCGCAACGTGCCTGACTGGCCGGGGTGCCAGGCATCGCCCGCCTCTCCCATCACTTGCAGATTCTCGACCGGCGCTCCTGCCGCGGCGAGCAGCGCGAGCGCCTCCGTCTTGGCGTCGAACGCGTCGAACGGCACTGCCTTGCCCTGCTGCCAGCCCCGCGCGCGGCCTTCACCGGCGAGGACGACGCCGAGCGTCGGGCGTTCGGCATCAGCCAGATAGCGGCGGCCGATCTCGAACAGGCGAACCGTCTGCGCGCCGCGCTTGATATTGCGCTCGGCCGCGGCGAGCAGGCCGGGGAGGAGCGACGGACGCATGACCTTCAGGTCCTCGCTGATCGGGTTGGCGAGGCTCCAGGCACCGCCACCGAACGGCGCGGCTTCGGCCTCGGACAGGAAGCTCCACGTCACCGCCTCGTTGAGGCCGCGTGCGGCGGCCGCGCGGCGGGTGCGGCGCTCGAGCTTCTGTTCGGGCGTGGCGGTCGGCGTCGCGACGCCCGGGACACGATCGAGCGGAACAGGCGGCACCTTGTCGATGCCCTCGATCCGGATGACCTCCTCGACCAGATCGGCCGAGCCGTCCACGTCACGACGCCAGCTCGGCACCGTCACGTTCCAGGTCCCGTCGACCGTGAAGCCCAGGCTTTCGAGGATCGCCTTTTGCCGGTCGGCCGCGATGGCGAGGCCACCCAGCGTCTCGGCGCGGTTCGTGTCATAGGCAATCGTGCGGGGCGTCACCGGCGGGGTGCCGGCGCGTGTCACGCCGCTCGCCGTGCCGCCGCAGATGTCAGTGACGAGACGCGTGGCGATGGCCAGGCCGTCTTCAAGGAAAGCGGGATCGACGCCCCGTTCGAACCGGGCGCGGGCGTCGCTGGTCAGCGCCAGCTTCTGGCCGGTACGGGCGATATGGTCGGGATCGAAATAGGCGCATTCGATCAGCACGTCGGTGGTACCGGCCGACACGCCCGATTCCTCGCCGCCCATGATGCCGCCGATGTCATGCACATGGGCGTCGTCGGCGATGACCGTCATCGTCTCCTCGAGGGCATAGGTCTTGCCGTTGAGCGCGAGCACTGTCTCACCGGCCTTCGCCCGGCGGGCGACCAGGCCACCCGAGAGCTTTGCACGGTCATAGACGTGAAGCGGACGGCCGAGATCGACCGACACATAATTGGTGATGTCGACCAGCGCCGAGATCGGCTTCTGCCCGATCGCGACGAGGCGGCGGCGCATCCAGTCGGGTGCCTCGCCATTGGTAACACCGGCGACCGACTGGCCGAAGAACGCCGGGCAGCCATTGGCATCGTCAGTGCGCACGTCCGGGCCGGGGCCTTCGCCGGCGACCGGATCGACCTTCAGCGGCCTGAGCGTGCCGAGACCGGCGGCGGCGAGATCGCGCGCGATGCCGCGCACGCCCATGCAATCCTGCCGGTTGGGCGTGATGGCGACGTCGACCACCGGATCGTTGAGGCCGGCATAGTCCGGAAAGACGGTGCCGATCGGCGCATCGGCGGGCAATTCGATGATGCCGTCATGATCCTCGCCGAGCTCGAGTTCGCGGGTCGAGCACATCATGCCGTTCGATTCGACGCCGCGGATCGCCGCGACCTTCAGCACCATGCCGTTGGACGGCACGACCGCGCCGGGCAGGCCGAACACGCCGACCAGACCGGCGCGGGCGTTGGGCGCGCCGCAGACGACCTGCAGGGGGCCGTCGCCGGCATCGACCGTGAGGACCTGAAGCTTGTCGGCCTGGGGATGCGGCGCGGCGGTCAGCACCTTCGCCACCTTGAAGGCGGCGAGCTTCTCGCCCGGATTCTCCACACCCTCGACCTCGAGGCCGACACGGGTCAGCGCCTCGACGATGGCGTCGAGACCGGCGGTGGTTTCGAGATGCTCGTTGAGCCAGCTCAGGGTGAACTTCATGCCCCGACTCCCCCGGACAGAGTGGGCACGTCGAGTGCCGCGAACCCATAATGTTTCAGCCAGCGGATATCGCCGTCGAAGAACGCCCGTAGATCGTCCATGCCATATTTAAGCATCGCCAGCCGATCGATGCCGCAGCCGAAGGCGAAGCCCTGCCATTCGTCCGGATCATAGCCGCCGGCCTCGATCACCGTGCGGTGGACCATGCCGCTACCGAGCACTTCCATCCAGCCGTCCGACCCGCCGATCACGCGCTTGCCGTTGACCAGGCTGAAGCCGACATCGACCTCGGCCGAAGGCTCGGTGAAGGGGAAATAGCTGGGGCGCAGGCGCAGCACGATATCGTCGCGCTCGAAGAACGCCTTGAGGAAGGTCTCGAGCGTCCATTTGAGATGGCCGAGCGTGATGCCCTTGTCGATCACCAGCCCCTCGACCTGATGGAACATCGGGGTGTGGGTGGCGTCGCTATCGGAGCGATAGGTGCGGCCGGGCGCGATGATGCGGATCGGCTTGTCGCCGCCGGCTGCCTTCATAGCGCGGATCTGCACGGGCGAAGTATGCGTGCGGAGCAACATCCGCGAGGAATCGAGCGCGGCCCGCGGCGAGCCAAGCTCGCCGTCGGACGACGGGCTTTGCCCGGCGCCGGCCGTGCTCGCCTCCGGCTGCGCCGGGAAGTAAAACGTATCATGCATCGCGCGTGCCGGATGAGTCTCCGGGATGTTGAGCGCGGTGAAATTGTGCCAGTCGTCCTCGATCTCCGGCCCCGTGGCGACCGCGAAGCCGAGATCGGCGAAGATCTCCGCCAGTTCGTCCATCACCTGGCTGACCGGATGGACGCTGCCCGCACCGATTCCATCGGCCGGGAGCGTCATGTCGAGTGTTTCGCGGGCGAGGCGCGCGTCGAGATCGGCGCGGTCCAGCGCCGCCTTCCGCTCGGCGATCGCCGTCGTCACCGCCTCGCGCAGCCCCTGGATGCGCGGCCCTTCGACCAGCCGCTGTTCGGGCGACATGGCGCCGAGCGTCTTGAGCAGGGCGGTGATGCTGCCCTGCTTGCCCAGCGCCCCAACGCGCACCGTATCGAGCGCGTCGAGCCCGCCCGACGCCTCCACGGCGGCGAGCAGATTGTCACGCATCTGGTCGAGATCGGTCATGGCATCCTCAAACTGGCCGGGCATGAGGCCCGATAACGAAAAGGGCGCGGGTGGAAAACCACCCGCGCCCCATGTCTTTCGGTCGCTACAGGTCGCTCAGGCGGCCTGGGGCAGAGCCGCCTTCGCCTGCGCGATGATGGCGCTAAACGCGGCGCCTTCGTGCATCGCGATGTCGGCCAGGACCTTCCGGTCGAGTTCGACACCGGCGAGCTTCAGGCCGTGCATGAAGGTGCCATAGGTCAGGCCTTCGACGCGGACAGCCGCGTTGATGCGCTGGATCCAGAGCGCCCGGAACGAGCGCTTCTTCACCTTGCGGTCACGATAGGCGTATTGCCCGGCCTTTTCGACAGCCTGGCGGGCGATGCGGATCGTGTTCTTGCGACGGCCGTAATAGCCCTTCGCCTGATCGAGGATCCGGTTATGCTTTGCGCGGGTGGTTACACCCCGTTTTACGCGTGCCATTCTCTATATCCTCCAGTTCAGCTCAGACCGTAAGGCGCCCAGGCCTTCACGGTTGCGGTGTCTGCCTTGGACAGGACCGAGGTGCCGCGGTTCTGGCGGATATACTTGCCGTTGTGGCTGATCAGGCGGTGGCGCTTGCCGGCGACGCCGTGCTTCAGCTTTCCGGTGGCGGTGAGCGTGAAGCGCTTCTTCACGCCGCTCTTCGTCTTGAGTTTGGGCATTTTCGTCTCCTCATATTCGCGACGATCTATGAACGGCCACGGCAGCCCATACCGGCCGGGCAGTTCCTCTTACTCGCGGAAAGGCGGGCGCATAGCGGTACCCGTCCTCAAATGCAACCATCCGGAACCCCGCGCCCGCGCGAACGGTTGGGGTGCGATGGATTTGCCACCTGAAACCGTTCCCGCCGAAGAGTCGGCCGGCGCCGATGCCGAAGAACGGCCGGTCGCGAGCGAATCGGCGACAGAGCCGCCAAGTACCGGGCGGCGCCTGTCGAAGCCATGGCGAATCGCGCGCAACATCGTGCTTGGCATCATCGGCACTATCTTCCTTGCCTGGCTGATCCTGTACATCACCAAGGGCCGATTCCTGAAGCATCCGTTCGAGCGGACCGTCGCCGCGATGACTCACCGCGCGGTGAAGGTGCCGGGCGACTTCCAGCTCTATTTCGACCCGATCAACATCCATTTCGTCGCCGAGGGGATGACGATCTCCAACCCGGCCTGGGCGTCGAAACCCCATCTGTTCGAGGCGAAGCGAATCGATACGCGAATCGCCACTTTCCCGCTGATCTTCGGCAACCGGCGCGTGCGGTGGCTCGACATGCTCGACGGTGCGATCGACCTCGAATGGAGCAAGGACGGACGGACCAACACCTGGACCTTCAGCGAGAAGAAGGGAAAACCCTTCGAGATGCCGTTGATCCGGCGGGCGTCCGTCGCCGGCACGACCTTGCGCTATGTCGATCCGAAGCTGAAGCTCTCGGTCGACCTTGCCTTCCAGACGATCAAGGCAAGCGACACGCGGTTCGAGAATTCGATCCAGTTCACCGGGAAGGGCGTCGAGCGGACGACCCCCTTCACCCTGTACGGCGCGATGGTGACGCCTAACGCGACCGTGACGAACGGCAGGAACCAGCTCGACCTGCACATCAAGGCCGCCCGCACCGCGATCGACGTCGCGGGCACGCTCGACGCGCCGACGCGGATCGACGGGGCGGACCTGAAGGTCACCGCGCGGGGCGCCAACATCGCCGACCTGTTCAGCATCATCGGCGTGGCGGTGCCCGAGACCCGGTCCTACCGGCTCCAGTCGGCCCTGACCAAGACCGGGGACGAATATCGCTTCACCGGCCTGCACGGCCGCTTCGGCGACAGCGACATCGCCGGCAAGCTGACCGTCGCGATCGTCGAGCCGCGCCTGAAGATCGACGCCGCGCTGGCGACGCGCTCGCTCGACATCGTCGATATCGCGCCCTTTATCGGCTACAACCCGGACGCGGTGGCGGCGAAGGGCAAGGGCGCCGTGGTCAAGCAGATCAACGGCACGCCGCGCCTGCTGCCCGATGCGCCGCTACGGGTGGAAGCGCTCAGGAATTTCGACGCCACGCTTCACTATACCGTGCGGACGGTGCGCGCGCGCAACCTGCCGGTATCGAATATCGACCTCACGCTGGGGCTCGACAACAGCCTGCTCACCCTCTCGCCGCTGGCCTTCGACATGGCCCGCGGCCATGTGACGTCGGACATCAGGATCAATGCGCGGCGGCCGGTCGTCCATACCGACTACGACATCCGCCTGTCGCCGACGCCGATGGGCGTGCTGCTCGCCGGCTACGGCGTCGACGAAGCCGGTACCAGCGGCACGGTAAAGGCGCGCATCCAGATGGCGGGTGACGGCAATACCGTTCATGAATCGCTGTCGACCGCCAATGGCCGGATCGCGATCATCATCCCGGCCGGCAGCTTCTGGACACGCAACGTCCAGCTCGCCGAGCTCGATATCGGCACCTTCATCCAGAAGATGTTCCAGCATAAGCTGAAGGAGCCGGTGCGGATCAATTGCGGCCTGATCGCCTTCACCGTGCGCAACGGCATCGCCGCCGCCGACCCGATCCTGATCGACACGCAGAAGAACGTCATCGTCGGGCGCGGCGGCTTCAGCTTCAGGAACGAATCGCTCGATTTCGCGGTGCGGGCCGACGCCAAGAAGTTCAGCCTGTTCTCCGCCCAGTCGCCGGTCGGCGTGAACGGCTATTTCGCGAAGCCGGGCATCAGCGTGATCAGCCCCGAGCTGCTGACCCGCGCGGGCATCGGCATCGGGGCGGCGGTGATCGCAAGCCCGATCGCGGGCATCCTTGCCTTTGTCGATATCGGCGATGCCAAGGCCACTCAATGCGGCCCCGTGCTGTCGGGCGCGACGGCGATGGCCCAGCGCACGACCGGCGGCAAGCCGCGCGACGATGTCGGGCACGGCACCACCGCCAAGGCGAAGAACGGCAAGACAACGCGCGGCGAACGCACGGAGCAGCGCAAGAAATTCCTGGGCGTGTTCTGAAGCCCGGCCGGGGCGGTCAATGCCCCCGGCAGGCAAGCGCCTCGAGAATATCCTCGATCCGCGCCGGATCGCCGGCGGCGACCACCTCGCCGATGCTGTCGGCGGTGAGCGGATCGCCGGCCCAGTCGCACATCCGGCCCCCGGCTCCCTCGACCACGGGGACGAGCGCCGCGAAATCATGGAGCTTCAGCCCGTCCTCGACGACGATATCGAGCCAGCCCGAGGCGAGGCAGGCATAATTATAGCAGTCACCGCCCAGCACCGTGCTCATCACCGCCGCGTCGAGATGTTCGAAGGCGTGGAGCTGATCGTCGCCGAACAGAGCGGGCGAGGTCGTGGCGAGCAATGCCTGGGACAGTTCGGAACAGCGGCGGGTGGCAGCGGGCGTGCCATTGAACAGGGTCGGCCGGCCGACCACCCCAACCCAGCGTTCGTGCAGGATCGGCTGGTCGATCACGCCCATCACCGGCCAGCCATCAGCGACCAGCGCGATCAGCGTCCCGAAGATCGGGCGTCCGGAGATGAAGGCGCGCGTGCCGTCGATCGGATCGAGCACCCAGGCGCGGCCGCTGGTCCCCTCGCGCACGCCATATTCCTCGCCGATGATCGCATCGTCGGGAAAACGCGCCTCGATCGCCGCGCGCATCGCTGCCTCGGCCGCGCGATCGGCAAGGGTGACGGGCGAGGAATCATCCTTCGCCTCAAGGCCATGGCTGTTGCGGAAATAAGGCCTGATCGCTTCCCCGGCGAGCCCGGCGAGCGTTTCGGCGAAGGCGATTTCTGCATCGGTAACACGCATGGCCATCGCCTAGCCGCGCCGCTCGCCGTGCGCCAGCCCGATCAGTCCAACGGCATGCCCGGCAACCGGGCAGATCGCCGCCGGATTCGTCAGGCGTAAAGACGGCTTCAAGCTTTGATGACCGGGCGTGGCAATCCAGGCACCGGCAAAGGGTGCAGCCGAAGCATATTTTTCATATCCGCTTGCATCCATTTCGGATGATCGCCGCATGTCTATTTCTTCGGACTGGCTTTTACGGGACATGGCGAGGCATTAAGCGGCGACAACCGCCGCGATATCCGTGCGCGGCCCGGCATCGCCTTCACCCGCCAAGTAACGCGGCAGTATCGCTTACCCTTTCGGGCGCCATGGTCACGGGATATTAGCAGTTCCCCGCTATCCCTTGCCTTCATGAGAGAGCCCTGCGCGCTGATGCGTCGGCTTCGGGAGACGACGGATCGTGAGGGCGGGAACAGGCGCAACACGGTTGGCGATGGCCGAGGACACCATGGCCGACGTCAATAATGCCCTGTTGTTCGAGCGTATCGGCGCGTTCCTTGCCGAGCATCGGCTCAGCCCGGACCCACGCCATTATGCCTTTGCCTATCGCATCTGCACCGAGCAGGCAGGCCCCCTGGCCCAGGCGGTCGCGTCGCTGACCGAAGGGGGTTTCCGCCTGTCAGGCCGGGACATCGAATCGCTTGGCGGCGAGATCGGCATGCTGGCGGTGTCGGCAGGCGCCCAGGATAGCGGCGAAAAGGCCGCGAAGACGGCGGAAGGCCTTGTCGCCCAGACCCAGATGCAGGTCGATGGCTTCACCGACATGATGCACGCGATCCGTGCGGAGACGCAGGATTTCGGCAGGGACCTTGCCGCGAGCGCCGATGCGATCCGCCAGTCGCGCGACACGCTGGGCATCGATGAGGTGGTTCGCCTGACCGGCGCCATGCTGGGGCGGGTACGCAACGCCGAGACGAAGCTGGAGGAGGCAACTCACGAAGCCAGCGAGCTGCGCGCCAAGCTGGAAGAAGCGCGCGACAATGCACGGCGCGATCCGCTGACCGACCTGCCCAATCGTCGCGCTTTCGAAGAAGCCTATGCGGCACAGGCAACCGAAGGGGCCCGGCTTTGCGTCGCGGTGTGCGACGTCGACCATTTCAAGCTGGTCAACGACCGGTTCGGCCATGCGGTGGGCGACCGTGTCCTGAAGGCGATCGGCGAGGCACTGGTGAAGGCATGCGAGGGCCATATGGTCGCGCGTTACGGCGGCGAGGAATTCGCGGTGCTGTTTTCCGGCGTCGGCCTCCAGGTCGCGCGCGCCACGCTGGAGGAGGCCCGAAGCGCGGTCGCGGCGAAACGATACCGGTTGCGCGAATCGGACGAGCCGCTCGGCGCCGTCACCTTCTCCGGCGGATTGACCGAGGCATCGAACGAAGAGGGACTCGACACCGCTTTCGGCCGGGCCGACCGCCTGCTCTACGCCGCAAAGCACGCCGGGCGGAACCAGTTGAAAACGGCCCATCCATAAGACGCCAGATTATGGCGTAAAATCCCAAATTCATCGTGGCGTTTTTGCCAATTCAGCGAAGGCGATTCCCACCAGGCAAGCAATTTCAATGCTTTGCGAGTTTGGCACGCTCCCTGCTAATACCTTGGCATCGGCGGCCGGATGGTCCGGAACGCCAAGATCAGGGAATGAACATCATGTCGATCCGCTTCCAGAACGCCCAGAACCTCGCCCTTTCCTTCTTCGGTGCGCTGCTGTTCACCGCGCTGATGGTCAGCGCTGCCGTTCCCGTCGTCCCGGTCGTCTGAACCGCGACGCCTTCTCCATCGAAAGACCGTTGAAATGACCCGCTCTCTCACCATCGGTTTCGCATCCTTCGCGACGACCGCTATCTTCCTCCTCGGCCAGTACGCCGCCGTCGGCGCGATCGGCTGAAACACCCGCCCCGCCGCCCGCAGCGATAATGCGGGCGCAGCGGGCGCGAAGCGTGTAGCGTTCCCCCGGGCGACCCGCCCGCAAGGAACCGCCGCCATGGCCAAGGGCCAGAAAAAATCGAACAAGGAAATCCGCAAGCCCAAAGCGGAAAAAGCCCCGAAGCAGAACGCCTCGAACCCATCGAGCAAGGGCAAGGCAGTCGAAATAACCACGCTCAAAGGCTGATCCATGGCCAGTGACGACGACGCCTTCGTCTATGACGAAGCCAGCGGCGAATGGATCAGCGCCGCCGATGCGCTGGCGAGTGCCGCCAGCGCGGAGACGATCGAAGTCCGCGATTCGGTAGGCAACCTGCTCGCCGATGGCGATCAGGTTACCCTGATCAAGGACCTGACCGTCAAGGGCGCGGGCCAGACACTCAAGCGGGGCACGCTGATCAGGTCGATCCGACTGACCGGCGATCCGCAGGAGATCGACTGTCGTTACGATGGCATCAAGGGCCTGGTGCTGCGCGCCGAGTTCGTGCGCAAGCGATAGGCGCGGACCGGCAACGCCGGCCCGCGCCCCGCGCCTGTCAGGCGTCGGCCGGCTCGGCCCCCACTTCAGCCTGGGCGTTGATCCTGCTCTCAGCGATCCTGGTGAGTTTCTCGTCAGTCGCCTTTTCTTCGGCCAGGGTCTCGGCGAGCACGCCTGCGCAATCGGCGCGGCCGAGTTGCTTCGCCCAGGCAATCAGCGTGCCGTAGCGCGTGATCTCGTAATGCTCGACCGCCTGCGCGGCCGCGACCAGCGCCGCGTCAAGCACTGCCTTGTCGGCGATATCGCCGGCGATCTCGTTCGTTTCCTTGATGATGCCGTCGATCGCCGGACAGGTAACTGCCCTGGGCTCGTGACCGTGCATCCGGAAGACCCGCTCGAGCCGCGCGATCTGCCCCTCGGTCTCGCGCAGATGTGTTTCGAAGCCAGTCTTGAGATCTGGCGCGCTGGCCTTCTCGATCATCTTCGGCAACGCCTTGGTGATCTGGTGCTCGGCATAATAAATGTCCTGCAGCGTGTGCACGAACAGGTCGTCGAGCGTCTCGATATCCTTGGTGAAGAGTCCCATGCTGCATTTCCTCGATACTGGCCTGTCCGGGCGCGGGATGCGATGGACCGGCAGCACAGGAACGTGACCCGAGTGGCAAGGTTGCACAGTATATCAACAACTTGATCTCGATCAGCATGATTCCCGGATGGCGCGACGCCCTTTCATTTGTTCATTATATGTTCCATATTGAGCACCATGCAGCAGAGCTTCGACCTCGTCGCCGGAGATATTGCACAGTGGCGCGACAAGCTTGCGCCACTGCTTGACGGCGTTGACCTGACGACACGCCGCAAGCCGATCGGGCAGTTGGTGAAGTCGCTGATCAGCGGACGGACGCGCGATGCCGTCTCGCTCACCGCCTATCATCGGCTGCGCGCGCGTTTCGGGTCAGCCGCCGGCATCGCCGCAGCCGAACCAGGAACGGTCGAGGCGGCGATCGCCGACGTAACCTTCGCCAGCGCCAAGGCGGACTGGCTGGTCGCGGCACTACGCCGGATCGGGCGCGAGCGGCCTGACTTCAACCTGGACTTTCTGGGCGACCTGCCCCTCGACCCGGCACTGGCATGGCTTGAACGATTGCCCGGCGTCGGCCGCAAGGTCGCCGCGTCGACCCTCAATGCCAGCACGCTCGCGCGGCCGGTGCTGATCGTCGACAGCCATGTGCTGCGTGTGCTTCATCGTATCGGCTTCGTGCCGGCATCGGCCGATGCCCGGGTCACGAGTGAGGCGGTCACCGCGGCGATGCCGGCCTGGCGCGGCGACGATTTCCTGCTGCTGCATTTCGGCATCAAGCGGCTGGGACAACGAATCTGCCGGTTCGACGCGCCGATTTGCGCCGCCTGTCCGATCGCCGACGACTGCCCGTCACGCGGCGATTGACAGGTCCCGCCGCGTTCGGACATGCCAAGCCGATGAGCGACGGCGTCAAACTCCATCCGAGCTGGCTCGAGCCGCTTCAGCCCGAATTCGACAGCCCCTATATGGCGGCGCTCAAAACCTATCTGGTCGCTGAGAAGGCAGCTGGCAGGCGCATCTTCCCCAAGGGCAATGAGTGGTTCCGCGCGCTCGACCTGACCGCGCTCGAGGATGTCCGAGTCGTGATCCTTGGGCAGGACCCCTATCATGGCGAAGGACAGGCGCATGGCCTGTGCTTCTCGGTTCAACCCGGCGTCCGGCCACCGCCCAGCCTGGTCAACATGTACAAGGAAATGGCGAGCGATCTCGGCATCCAGCCCGCGCGCCATGGCTTTCTCGAACATTGGGCGAAACAGGGCGTGCTGCTGCTCAATTCAGTGCTGACGGTGCAGATGGGCATGGCGGCCTCGCACCGCGACTGGGGATGGGAGAAGTTCACCGACGCCGTCATCCGCCTGGTCAACGCGAAGCCCGAACCGGTCGTGTTCATCCTGTGGGGCAGCTACGCCCAGAAAAAGGCCGCCTTCGTCGACAGCGTCGATCGCGGCGGGCGGCATCTCGTGCTGAAGGCCGCCCATCCCTCCCCGCTATCGGCGCATAACGGCTTCTTCGGATGCCGGCATTTCTCCAAGGCGAATGCCTTTCTCGAAAGCCATGGACAGAAGCCGATCGACTGGGCGTTGCCGCCCCTGGGTTGATGACGCGCCGGCCAGCGGCCACCGATCGAGCACGACATGCTCGCTCAGGCCGACCTTGCTGTGCACCAGCAACAGTTCCTCCACCCGCCAGCTTATCGGCTCGATCTCCCAATCGAACGGCTCGCCCTTTCGATAGGCCAGCGTGATATGCGGGCTGAACCGGTAGGCAGGCCCTCGCAACCGATCGACGCGCGCCATTGCCGCGGCGATCCGCGCCTGCAGAGCGAACAATGCATCAATCCGTTTGCTCGGGCGCAGCAGGACTGAGTCGACGCCGCCGGTCATTCGATCCACTGCGGCGTGGAAGGGCGGGAGCGTCATCGAATCGCCGATCGACCGCATCAGCGGAACAGCCCAGCCCGGCAGGCGGGGAAAATCCAGCTTGCACAGCGTTATGTGGAGATAGTCGGTCCTGACCGGTTTCCCGAGATCAAGGAGTCGCCGTTCCCGGTCGATATGTCGGGCCAACGGCGCGGGTGGCCGCAGCAGAAAAAGCAGGCGATCCGATCGTTCGAAAAACATACCACGCGACTCGCAGAGAATGTTCCCCTTATGTTCCGACTCGAAAGCCTTGTCGAATCCTCATTCCCTCAGTCGATGTCGCTCGTCAGATGAGGACGAGGGGGTTGGCCGTGATCTGGTCTGCGCCCCCGACCAACCCGCTGAGGCGGGCGAAGCCGAGCGTATCGTACATCTCCATCAGGCTGACGCATTTGCCGCCCTGGAAATGCCATATGTCGACCTTGGGCGTCGCGATCTCGCGCCCGGTCCTGCGATCGCGCCAGCGACAGCTGCCGACCCAGACGATCGTGTCGCCGTCGACGATCAGCTGATGAGTCGGGGAATCGATCATTTCCATCGCGACGGTCAGCGAGGTCAGATAGTCGCGCGCTCGGTCGATGCCCACGCGCGCATCGGCCAGGGGATGGAGATCGGGCGGATTGAGCACCGAACGCAGCCGCACATCGTCGGCGAGAAGATCGAGGAAAAGGTCAGCACTTTGCCCCCGGGTCTCGTGCCATTGTTCATAGGCGTAGAGCAGGCGATCGGCGATGCTGGGCGCGGCGCTCATCGACTTCGTTCCCCCGGGTCCGTCTTGGCCCCCTGATCCAAACGCGACTAGACAGGATTGCTGTCGCGATGGTGCGGGAATTGAACGGATTCGGTGGTAAATCGAGTCAGGGTTTCCGGGTGAACTCGATGAGATCCCAGAGATTGCCGTACAGATCGCTGAACACGGCGACGGTACCATAGGGTTCGGCCCGGGGCTCCCGTACGAACACGACGCCCTTTTCCAGCATCGCGGCGTGATCCCGCGCGAAATCGTCAGTCGCGAGGAACAGGAAGACCCGCCCGCCGGCCTGGTCCCCCACGAACGCGGCCTGTTCCGGCGTGGCGGCGCGGGCGAGCAGCAGGGAGGTGGCACCGGGCCCGGCACCGGGCGGCGCGACGACAACCCAGCGCTTGTCCTGGGCTGGCTGATAGCTGTCCTCCACCAGCGTGAATCCGAGCGTGCCGACATAGAAAGCGAGCGCTTCGTCATAGTCGCGAACGACCAGGGCGATATGGGCGAGGGACTGGTGCATCGGCTGATTCCGCGGCTGGGGGCTGTTCCCTGATCTTGTGACGGCCATGGTCGCCCGTGCCAATAATTACCACCGATCCGGAGCAGGATTCTCCATGAACCGCGCTTCCCGCCCATGCGGGGACGGGGTTTCCGCCCCCGACGGGCTCGGCCGGAAAGAATCGGGGCCGGCGAACATGCGCCGGCCCCGCCCCCCTCCAAACCCGATCAGGCAGCCCGATCCATCGAGCCGCCCGTCATTCGCTATTCGTCCTCGAGCAGCAGCCGCGCGTTGATCGTCGGATTGCCTGCCTGCGACAGCGGGAACTCAGTCCCGGCCTCGTGCTGCGAGGGAACGGTGATCTCGACCGTGAGCTTGCGATCGAGAATCTTGTCCTGATCGACGCGGAAATTGACGTTGATCAGGCCGTGATCGCGGCAATTGGCGCAGTTGCGCGGCGTCGCCGGCTGGAAGAAGGCCCGTGTCGCGATCGTCTGTCCATCGGCAAGCAGGTGGACCTGGAACGAGCCGGGGATGTTGAGCCGGTCGATATCCTTGACCCGCACCGAGACCGGCGCGGCGCTCCTGATGGTGAAGCTGCGCTCCGCGTCGATGCTGCCGACCCTGTTCTCCAGCTGGGGCGGCGCCGCCGCCTCGGCACCGGTATCGAGCGTGTCATAGCTGATGTCGGTCTGCTCGATCGTCTGATCCGCCGTCACCGACCAGGCCGGGGTCGCGGGAAGCGTGCTGAACGGCGGCGAGAGCCAATATTGATCGGACGACGACATGGTCGATTTGAAGCCGGCAAGCGTCGTCGCGCCCACCAGGGTCTGCCATTTCCACCACAGCCGATCGAGGTTGCAATGGTAGAACCAGAAGATCGGATCGAACGACGCGACATTCTGATCAGCCATCGTATCGCCGACCGACATGTGGCCGCCGTCATGGGCCGCGATCGAGAAATCCTGATAGCCGTCGACGCCGTAATGGCCGAACCGGGTCTGCTGGAGCGAGGTCGCGGTGTTCCCGAAGAAATCATTCTCCTGCAGGTTCGAGGCGATCGTCGCGTCGGGATAGCGCGTGGTGGTGTAGTTCGCGCCGTAGCCCGGGCCGAGATTGACCGGCACGACATATTGGTCGAACGGCGCCTGCTTGAGCAAAGCGGGCACCGGTGTCGACATGTCCCAGTATGGGATGGTGACGTCGCCACAGCCCGCCACCGACCGCAGCGCATCCTCGAACACGCGCAGATATTCGCGGTGCCAGGGGTTGAATCGCGGTTCGTGATGCAGGCAGTTGGTCTGCGGCAGTCCGTGGATGCCGGCCAGCGCATAATAGCTGCCATTGGTGCCCGGATCGATCGCCATCAGGCCCTTGAAGGCATTGGTGAGGGCGGTCACCTCGTCGGGGCTCAGGCTGTCGACATTCTTGCGGACGCGGCCGGTGGCGCGCTCGCTCAGCGCCCGCACCGACGGCGCTGCCGCCACCGCGGCCCCCATCGGATAGCCGTTCATGATCCAGTTGTAGAAGGTCGCCGACATGTCCGCCGTCCATTTCGGATAGGGATCCGGCGGCATGTCGCCATCGGGCTGGCGGGTGTGGATATAGATGGTCGGCGCGTTCTTCTTCACGCCGTCATAGGAGGAAAGATCGATCCCCTTGGGGCCCATATGGGCGATGTCGTAATCAGTGAAGAACTGACGGATATCGGCCATATAGGTCGGATTCTTCACCGGCCCGTCCGCGCTGCTGTTGTCCATGACGCTGCCCCTCCACGATGGCGTTCCCGAAGCCGAGAACGGCGACTCAGCGCGCCATTCCGTCGACTTCCCGCCCGCGCTTCATGCTGCAGAATCCGGCCGCGCCGATAGCGGAACCGGCGCCGATTCGGCGCCTTCGCGCATGGCTGTTCCAGGCCCTATCGCAGGCCGTCGACGATCGCCGTGCCCGGTCCACCGGCCTGTGTCTTCACCACCCCGCGCAACCGGGGATCGAACGAGACATGGACGACGGCACGGCTCGTCTCGAGGATGAGCTGATCGAACTTCAGCCCGCTCGCCGCGAGCGTCCGGGCGACCGCCACCGGGCTCAGCCCGGCCACGCGGATATCGGCGGCATAGCCCTTTGTGTGCGCCGAGGTGGCGGTGCCCCCGACGATCCGGTTGATCGTCGGATTGCGATAGGCCGAAGTGATGACGATCGCGCGCGCGCCCAGGATCGACCGCGCCTTTTCGAGACCGGGCGCCAGGAGCTTGCCGATATTGGCGAGATGATCGGCGGTCGGCGTGTTGGCGATGCCACATCGATCAGCAGTGTCGGACACGAGGAATTCGTCGAGGAAGAAATGTTCGGTGAGTTTCGTGCGCGCCATGTCGGTTTCCCCGGTCAGTGAACGGGATGGTCCGATCAGACGGCCAGCCAAGCCTTCGACCCCATCCCGTCGCGGTGATGAACCGGATTGGAGCGCGGTTGAATCAGGACGCCCCCGGAGATGTGCTCAGAGGCCGAGAGTCAGCGTGCGCAGCAATGCGGCAAGATGATCGCGCTCCTGCCCGCTGAGGCTGGTCACCGCCTCGGCAGCCTCGGCGAAGCGTACGCTGATCGCGGCATCGACAAGGTCCCGGCCGCGATCGGTGAGCATCGCCGTCAGCGCACGCCGATCGTCCGGATCGCGCTCGCGGGTCAGCAGGCCCCGCGCCTCGAGCCGGTCGAGACAGGCGGTCATCGCGCCCGAGGTGAGCAGCACCGAGCGCCGCAACAGGGTCGGCTTCAGGCGGCAAGGCGGCCCGGAGCGTCGGAGCGTCGCCAGCACGTCAAGATCGGTATAGCTGAGCCCAGCCGGCTTCAGGACCTCGTTGGCCCGTGCCTCCAGTCGACCGGCGAGGTGCAGAATCCGCCCGACCACCGCCATCGGCGACGCATCGAGATCGGGCCGTTCGCGTCGCCAGTCGCGCAACAGCTGATCGACCACATCCCCTGCGCCCGCCTCCCCCTCTTCTTCCGATTCCGACATGCCGCCTTCCCTTCATTTATATCGATATCAAGTATCTTGACTTGAAGCTATATTGATCGAACCATGGCGTACGATCCCAGACCGGAAATCGGAGAGAGCGCCATCATGAAGAACATCCTCGCATGGTGTGGGCCCGCCTTCATGCTTGCCGTCATGGTGGCCGTGCCGGTCGCCCGGGCGGCGCCCGTGCCGCCACGCCAGGCAGGCGAAAAACGGGTCGAGCAGGGGGTGGCGACCGCGATCGACGGCACGACGATGAACTATGAGATCGGCACGCTGTTCGTGCCCGAGAATCGGGACAAGCCGGACAGCCGGCTGATCGGGGTGGGCTTTGCGCGGGTGAAGGCGGCGCGTCCGACCGGCGCGCCACCGATATTCCTGCTTGTCGGCGGACCGGGCGCGACCATGCTCGACATCATCCTCGATCATGACGAGGTGGCGCGGCGGCGCGTGAAGGTGTGGCAGGCCCATGCCGAGGTCGCCGATCTCGTGGTGATCGAGCAGCGCGGCTATACGCTGCGCGGCGACCGGTTAGAGTTGGCGACCAAAGCGCTGCCGCTCGACCGGCCGATGACCGTCGCCGACGATATCGCGATCGTGCGCGACCTGGCGCGGCGCGCGGCACCGGCCAATCCCGGCAAGGACCTGTCCGGATACACCATCGTCCAGGCGGCGAACGATGTGGACGACCTGCGCAAGGCGCTCGGCTATGACCGGATCAGCCTGGTCGCGGCAAGCTTCGGCTCGCAATGGGCGTTCGCGGTGATGAAGGCGCATCCCGGCATCGTGGCCCGGGCGGTGCTGTCCGCGGTCGAGCCGCTCGATTATGGCTATGACATGCCGGCGGCTGTGTTCGGGGCGTTCCAGCGCATCGCGTTCGACGCCGACCGGGACCCCGGACTGAAACCCTGGCTGCCGCAAGGCGGGCTGATCGCCGCGATCCAGGCGACGCGCGACCGGCTCGCCAAAGAACCGGTGACGGTCGTGGTCAGGGACGCTGGCGGCGCGGCGCGCACGATCGTGATGGGGCTGGAGGACTATCAACTCGCGCTGATCACCTATTCGGCGAACGCGGCGACCTTCCCGCGGTTTGTCCTGTCAGCCTATCACGGTCACTATGACGACTGGGCGCGGGACGACATCGACTGGCGGAAAGCCGAACCGCGCGCGCTGATCAACCCGCTGATCAATATCGGCCTGGGCATGTCGGCGGCCCGGCAGAGCCTGTTGTGGAGCGACCCCGCGCTGCCGGTGCTGGGAAGCTGGAACTTCGCATCCTATCTGGCCACCGTCGGGGAATGGCCCACGCCCGATGCCGGCGACGACTTCCGCACGCCCGTTTCAGATCCGACGCCGGTCCTGTTCGTGCACGGCGACTGGGATACCTCGACCCCGGTCGACAATATGCTGGCGATGCTGCCCTATTTCCCCAACAGCCGCGCAATCCTGATCCACCGCGCCCAGCATAACGGCGCTTTCGCGATGCTGCGGAGCCGGCCGGCCGTGGCTGCGAAGATCCATGATTTCCTGCGTAGCGGCACGACCGACGGGCTGCCGACGGATGTCGCGCTCGACCCGGTGACCTTTGCCAGGCCGGATTTCCCGGCGCCGCACGGCGCAGACGATTCGCCCCACCCGACCGGATAGCCGACCACAAGGCGGTGCGAATGGCACGGCAGCCGGCCGGTTCCGTCATCGCCCGCGAATCGCTTTCCGTTGCCCGGCGGGATTATGGCGCAGGAATCCATCAGGATTCAGGTGTTTGCGCATGAACTTCACGCGCGAGGGCCTCATGTCGCGCTCAATTGATGAGAAACGGCAATCGCGATCTGATATCAACCATCGCGCCCGGCCTGTTCGGCACGGGATTGAAGCATCGCCGGGCAGGATGGGGAGATACAATTATCGGGAGCAGGATGAGCACCCGCATCCTATAGTATATTGTGAGTTTATGCCGGATAGCCGGAGTTCTTTACGGGACCTGCGCCGGCTGCGCCGCAACAATAGTGTATAGATAAGCTGTCATAACTGCAGTATGTTTCGGAGAGGTTTGCCGGGGGAGACATGCCCCCTCGATAAGGTCGGAATGTCTTCCATCGGATGCGGCGGCCACCGCGTCCTGGAGGGCGACGAAACCGGGCCCGTCCAGGGCCGACGACATTCTTCGAGGAACGACATCATGCAGCGACGACCCGAAATGTGCATCGTCAACCGCGAGCTGGTGGAGGATCTGGAGCCGCTGGTCGGATCGCAGGCCGAGGTGATGCAGCGGCTCGGGATCAGCTGGAACAGCTGGATCAAGATCGTCGCCGGCCTGCCGGTCCGCAAGTCGGTTGGGCAGCGCCTGAAGGAGCGCGCATTGGCGCAGGCAGCCAGCGCCCAGGGACTGAAAGCGAAATTCCCCTGCAGCTCGGCGCCGGACGGGATCAATCGCGCGGCACTCGACAATGCCTTCATGTTTCCCGCAGCCAATGATGCCGAAGCGGCGCCCCGGCCGGCCGGATATGGCCTTCGCGGCGTTCGGCGCGCGCGGTCGTTCGGGATGTGCGAAGGCGCAGCGCACTGACAAGCCTGATTTGCTTCGGGACAGCGGACCTCGCCGCCGCCCCGAAGGCATCATTTCCAGCTATCGCGGGCTCGCCGATCCTTTCTTCGGCGTAGAGCTTGGCTTGGGCGTCGGGCTTGGACTGGTCGTGCCGTCGTCTCTCATCGCCTCGTTCAACTGCTGCGCGCGGATTCGGATACCGGCATCCTGCTCGGGCGTGATCTTGCCCTTGCCATATTGCAGCGATCGATAATCCTTTTCGGCCTGGCTCTGGTCCGAGGACGCCGGACCGCTCGTGTCGCCCGAGGCCTGCTGAGCGGCGGCGGACTGGGCGAGGGCACCGCCCGCGAGAAGCAGGCCGGCCGCCGAGGCGAGGAAAAGCTGGGTGATCGTCTTCATGGTACATCCCTTCCGGTTCCGGCCGGCGATCGGCCGCGTGGCCGGCGCCGCCCGGGCACCGGTGGGAGCATCATGCGATTCCCGCGGCGACGTTGCGCGTGACAGGCGTCACGCCGTCGCGACACGCTATCGTCGGGCTGTCACCGCGACGCCGGTCGCCTGACCGCCAGCACCCCGGCGGCGATGAAGGCGATCAGCACCAGCCCCTGGACGATCACAAAGGCCGGTTCAGTCCCGGTCGGGGCGAAGGCATTCAGGAAGGGGATCTTCTGGAAGGCCTGCACGACCCCGACAAAGACGTTGAAATAGAGCGCGATGACCGCGGTGACGGTATAGACCGCACGCCATATCCCGGCGCGTTCGAACACATAAAGGGCGACCAGGGCGACGGCGAGATCGACCAGCGAGATCGCGCCGACGACATGTGGCGGGCCGATCACCTTCGAATGGAAGAAGAAGCCGGTAACGCTGGTCAGGATCGTGAAGACGAGAAAGGCGAGGTTCCAGCCGCCCAGCCACCGCCCCCGCAGCAAGGCGACAAGAAAAACGAGCCCGGTCGCGATGCCGATCAGGCTGATGATCGTGTGAAGTTGCGTGAACGCCGCTACCGACAGGCCGAGAATCATCGTTCGTCTCCCCGTTATTCCTGCAGACTATACTTCGTGGACAGTCGCGGCGAGCAGATTCGTAACCGTAACGAAACGATCGGTTCGCGTGACTTCCTGGCGATTGGATGCCGCCAGCCCATCGGCGGCACGCGCCGAGACGCGAAGAAGACACGGCCGACCGGCTTGTCCGGCAGGTGCCCGCCACCTCGATTGACGCCCGCCGAGCGCGTGACCATAGGCTGGCCGCGCTTCGGCAGCGGAAGAAGACGTGGATGGGTGCTGTTTCGGCCGTCTTCTACTTTCTCAGCCAGCATTCCCTTCTGGCAATACCGCTTTATCCGTTGGCCGCGCTGGCGATCGGGGCGGTGCTGGCCAGGGTGACCGGCCGGCGCTGGTGGCTGTTCCTCGGCGTGCCGGGGCTGGCGATGGCGGCGGTCAGCCCGCTCTTCGCATCGGCGGTGAATGCGCTCTTCCTCAATGCCGCCGGCACGACGGGCAGCGCGGTGATCGTCCATGCCGAGGAGACGAACTCGACGCTGAACGACAATCCGATCTGGTATTATGAAGCCGTGGTGCGGACCGCGGACGGCCGCGACGTCGAGACGAGCTTCGACACCATGTCAGCGTCGATCTACCCGTGGCGCAACGAAATCCTGATCCCGCCGGAGGGCGAGCGGTTCGTGGTCACCTATATCCCCGGCTTTCCGCGCAACATCGCGATCATGGTCGACCAGTCGCCCTATGGCCGCAAGCGGCTGATCCAGCGCGACCGGGAGCCGGTCGACACGGCGGGGGCGAAGCTGGCGGCGGCGCCCGGCAATGCGGATTTTCGCGAGGCGTATCGGAAGGCGCTGACCGGCTTCATCGCGCGCCACGGGGTTGATGCCGACCGTGCGCTGCTGGCCGATTATCGGGCTAAACTTGCCGGGCTTGAGACGCAGCCGTCGCGATAGGAGGCAAGGACGATAGGCAAGCTCTGGAAATTGCACCCAGTCACCATCATTATCGGTGCCGACACGCCGTGTCCGGCACGGGCCAAACCGCCGGAAACCAGTTGAGCAGTCAGGAAGGACCGCATGAAATCCCTGTTCGATCGCCTGTTCGGACGCCGCGAGGCCATGACAACAACCGCCGAGGTCGCACCGGCCGCCAGCCCCGACCCCGATGAGAAGATCGACCGGCTGCGCGACCAGATCCGGCGCGATGTCGCCACCGGTTTCTATGATGAGGACGTCATCCTGGTGCAGGCGGTCGCTTCCTTCGAGGAGGAGTTCGATCCGCCCGTGCTGCGCCGTGAGGCACAACGGCTGCTGCGCGAGGCTCTGTTGGAGCATAGCGAAGCACAGCGCGGCTGGCCCGAGCGCACTGACTGCGACCGGCTGGACGACGCGTTCGCCGCGCTTGAAGCCAGGGGCATCGTCTCGCGCCAGCACTTCACCTGCTGCGGCACCTGCGGCTCCACCGAGATATGGGACGAGATCGACGCGGTGGAGAAAGCCGGCCGGCCGGCGCGCGGCTATGCCTTCTATCATGTGCAGGATACGGAACGCGCCGCCGAGGGGGGCGGGCTCCATCTGAACTATGGCGCTTGCGAGGAGGGCGAGGAGGCTGCCCTGGCGGTGGCGAAGGACATCGTCACGCACCTCGAGGCGCATGGGCTTCGGACGGAGTGGGACGGGAGTTGGGCGCAACGGATTGCGGTGTCGCTCGATTGGAAGCGGCGGCGTTAGGGCCAACCCACCGGCACATGGATCAAGTGGAGCGTCAACGTCATCTCGCGGGTAGAACAAGACGGCGAGATGAGGAAACTCGTTCCGGCCACTCCTTGGGTGAGAAGCTGCGAAAGTCTATCGCCACCAGCATTCCGTCATTCAGCCCAGGCCATCGAGTGGCAGCCCTAACCCCGAATCGATCTGGCAGCCCAGATCGGCCTTAGCCATCCTCGACATGGAAGGGCCCTGGCACATTTGCGGGATGGGGCGGCAGGCGAACGGAATTAATCACCGGATCCGCATCGATAAACGGTGCATCATCCATCGCCGATCGGGGCAACGCGTTCTGGCGGAAAAGAACCGCATCGCTGCCCCGATCAGCGACATGCTGACTACTCTGCCGCTGGCAGGTAGATTTCCCCGCCGGTCTGCCGGAACTTCTCGCTCATTTCGTCCATGCCCTTTTCCGCTTCACCGTTGGCGAAACGGGCACGCGCCGCGTCAGCCTGCTGCGCGGGATCGGCCGCGAGGAAACTGTCCACGCCGCTGTTCTGCTTCGCCGCGAAGTCCCGCACTTCCTGCGTAATCTTCATCGAGCAGAATTTCGGCCCGCACATCGAACAGAAATGCGCGGTCTTGGCACCTTCGGCCGGGAGCGTCTGGTCGTGATATTGCTCAGCCGTGTCGGGATCGAGCGACAGGTTGAACTGGTCGCGCCAGCGGAATTCGAAGCGGGCGCGGGACAAGGCGTCGTCGCGCAGCTTCGCGGCCGGGTGGCCCTTGGCGAGATCGGCGGCGTGGGCGGCGAGCTTGTAGGTGACGACACCCACCTTCACATCGTCGCGGTCGGGCAAGCCGAGATGCTCCTTGGGGGTGACGTAGCAAAGCATCGCCGTGCCGTACCAGCCGATCATCGCGGCGCCGATGCCGCTGGTGATGTGGTCGTAGCCGGGCGCGATATCGGTGGTGAGCGGCCCGAGCGTGTAGAAGGGCGCCTCCCCGCAGACCTCGAGCTGCTTGTCCATGTTCTCCTTGATCTTGTGCATCGGCACATGGCCGGGGCCTTCGATCATCACCTGGACGTCTTCCTTCCAGGCGCGGTGGGTGAGCTCGCCGAGCGTGTAGAGCTCGCTGAACTGCGCCTCGTCATTGGCATCGGCGATGCTGCCCGGGCGCAGGCCATCGCCAAGCGAATAGGCGATGTCATACGCCTTCATGATCTCGGTGATCTCGTCGAAGCGCTCATAAAGGAAGCTCTCCTTGTGGTGCGCCAGGCACCATTTCGCCATGATCGAGCCACCGCGGCTGACGATGCCGGTGACACGCTTCGCCGTCATCGGGACATAGGCGAGGCGAACGCCCGCATGGATGGTGAAATAATCGACGCCCTGTTCGGCCTGCTCGATCAGCGTGTCGCGGAAGATGTCCCAGGTCAGGTCCTCGGCCACGCCGCCGACCTTTTCCAGTGCCTGGTAGATCGGCACGGTACCGATCGGCACGGGGCTGTTGCGCAGGATCCATTCGCGGGTGTCGTGGATGTTGCGGCCGGTCGACAGGTCCATCACCGTGTCGGCACCCCAGCGGATCGACCAGACCATCTTGTCGACTTCCGCCGCGACGTTAGAGGCGACCGCGCTGTTGCCGATATTGGCGTTGATCTTCACGAGGAAGTTGCGGCCGATCGCCATCGGTTCGGATTCGGGGTGGTTGATATTGTTGGGGATGATCGCGCGGCCCCGCGCAACCTCGTCGCGGACAAATTCCGGCGTGACATGATCGGGAATCGACGCACCCCAGGACTGGCCGTCGCGGATCAACTGATCCTTGGCGGCGGCGCGGCCCATATTCTCGCGGATCGCGACATATTCCATCTCGGGCGTGATGATGCCCCGGCGGGCATAATGCATCTGGCTGACATTGGCCCCGGGCTTCGCCCGGAGGGGGCGCTTCACCACATTGGGGAATTGCGGCACGCCGGCCGAGCGATCCGGGCCGGACAGGCCGTTATCCTCCGGCCTGATCTCGCGCGCGTCATAGGATTCGACGTCGCCGCGGCCGAGGATCCAGTCGCGACGCAGCGCCGGCAGGCCGGCATTGATGTCGATGATCGCCTTGGGATCGGTATAGGGGCCCGACGTGTCATAGACCCGGAGCGGCATTTCGCCGCTCGACGGCTCAAGCATGATCTCGCGCATCGCCACGCGCCATTCCCCGACATGGATCTTGCGCGAGCCACGGATGGGGCCGGTGGTGACACCGATTTCGGTGCGGGCGGGGATGTCTGCCATGGGTATTTCCTCAGTAGATAATAGGTTTGGCGGTGACGCCGGCGACCAGGAAGGCGAGGCCGAGCGCGAGCACGACGATCGCCCAGACACGGGTGGCGGTGGCGAGCGGACGAGTCAGGTGAAGGCCGCGATCCTGCAGGACGATCAGCCCCATCCCCTTGGCCATCGCCGTCCAGCCGACCAGCGAGACGGCGACGGCGAGCGGATCAGACCAGCGATTGTGGACCCCGACAATCACGGCACCGGCAATGAAGCCGACCGCGCCCGCGACCAGCAACAGCGCGGGAGAGGCAGCGAATTCATCAAATGCGCGACGCCACCGATCCCCGTTCGCCAGCCCGCCAAGGCCTGTGCCGGCGAGATAGACGCCGATCAGCATCGCGAGCAGCGCGGTCGCTGGTGTATGAATCGTCATGGCCACCTCCTCACGCAGTGCGGAGGACGGGCCACGGCTTTCGGGTGAAAGCCGCTCCCTCCCTCCGCCGGTTTCAACCGGATCAGGTTCGGCGGGTCGGGGGCTGCAGCCCCCCTCTCAGGCGCGCATCAGCGCCCCCCCGGGGAAGCGGGGACCCTAGGCGTATCGGCTGACAAAGAAAAGGCCGCGCGACCCGCGTCGCGCGGCCTTTTCAGCATGCTTCGCAGCGAGCCGGTCCGGTCAGTTGGCGCCGCTCGTCTTGAAATAGGTGCTGATGACGCCGTTCGGATAGAAACCGCCGCCCGTCACCGCCGCGCGATTGGTGTAGAGGACGTTGAGCACCTGCGCCGGGGTGCGGCCGGCGACAAGGCCGTCGATCGTGGCCGGCGTGATGTTCGACGTCGTGGCGTTGCCCGTGACCCCCTGGTCGAGATCAGTCGCGCCGTCGAGCGCGTCCCGCGCCCCGCTGAGCTGATCGGTGGCGGTACGCGCCGCCGTGCCGCGGCCATAAAGCTGCGATCGGATCAGCGCCGCCTCATAGGATTTTGCAGCAAGAGCATCCGCCGCCACATTGACGAGAACCAGGTTCGTGATCGCCGGGGTTGCGCCGATATAGGCAGTGACCACGACATCCTGGAGAATGAAAGCGCCGAGCAGGAAGTTGAGATCGCTGGAAAAGGCGTCGAACGTGTCGGCCGGGCCGATCAGCCCGCCGGCACGCGCCAGGCGGGTGAAGCCGCCGGTGACCGAGCTGGAAAGATCGATCGACGGCTGCGCGGACACCGCCGCCGAGCCGATCGCCGAGCGCAGGATGCCGAGCTGGGCGAGCTCCCGGGTCGCGATCTCGCGGGCATATTGGCCGAGCAGCGCATCGCTGAAGGTGATCTGCGCCCCGCCTGACACGGTGCCTTGGGTACCCGTGCCGGTGAGCAGCGATGCTGCGACGCCGCTACCCGTCGTCGCCAGCGCGAAATATTGCGCCGTGAGATACTGAAGCTGAAGCGCGAAATTCAGATAGTCGACGTCGAGCGCGACGGTCGAGGTGGAGGTGGGCGTCGGCGTCGCGGTGCCGGTCGGCGTGGGGGTCGGGGTCGGGCTGCTGTCGCCGCTGCCACCACAGGCAGCGAGGCCCATCGCCACCGTGGCGCCACCGGCGAGTTGCAGGAAGCGGCGCCGCGCGCCGGCGCGATCATTGTCCGCGCCGGGCGCCGTCATCGGGGTATCGGTATCGATCATCGTGAATCTTCCCTTTGGGAGCAATATTGCGATCAGTTGACGGCGCTGGTCTTCACGGCGCCGTTGAGGCCTGCCGTGAAGAAGCCGCCCGAGCTGACCGCCGCGCTGTTCAGGTAGAAGATGTTCAGCACCTGGCCCGCACTGCGACCAAGCACGATACCCTCGGGATTGGCCGGCACGATATTGGACACGAGGTTGCCGTTGACCGTGGTCGGCGAGATGCCGTGATCGAGATCCTTGCTGGCATCGCTGCCGACGCCATCAAGCGAATCGCGGACGTCGGAAATGCTGTCGGCGTTCGTGCGGAGCGCGGGGGTGGCAACCCCCTTTGCGTAGAGCAGCGAGCGGATCATCGACGCATGGTGCGCATGCGCCGAGAGCAGGCCTAGCACCTGGCCAAGGATCGTCCTGTCGGTGATCGACGCCGCGGCGGCGGCATAGCCGGTGACGATGACGTCCTCGATCATGAAGGCGCCGAGCAGGAAATTCTGGTCGCTGGCATAGACGTCGAACGCGGTCCCCGCCGTAACGACGCTGGCCGCGCCGGCCAGCTTGGAGAAGGCGCTGGTCGCGGTGACGCCGAGGTCGATCGCCGGCTGCGCCGTCACGCCGTCGCTGCCGAGCGTGGTGCGCAGGAACGCGACATGCGCCGCCACATCCTGCGCGATTTCCTGCGCATATTGCGAGACCAGCGGATCAGTAAAGGTCACCTGGCGCGCGCCGGTGGCGGCACCAGCGGTGCCGACCCCGGTAAGCTGAGCGGCGGGAAGGCCGACGCCCGACACGGCGAAGCTGTAATATTGCGCCACGAGATATTCGATCTGGAGCAGGAAATTGCCCATATCGTTGTCGGCGATCGTCGCCGCCGACGCCGAGGTCGCGATCGACAGCGCGCCGGCCCCCGCCACCGTGGCCGCCGTGGCGCCAAGCGCTGCCTTGAAGAATTCGCGGCGCTCGTTGCGCAGTTCGGGTTCCGGCTGGAGGGCTGATTCGCTACTCTCGATCAGCTGCTGGTCGTCGGTCAAAATGACCTCTCCTTGAGATGATTTCCCGCACGCGCGAGAAGAATTTGGCCACCGGCCCCAACCATTTGCAGCGGTCGGGCGAACCGATTCCAGCCGGTTTCTGCACCCCGGTAGCCGATCTACCCGGCCGACATCAACAACCGTTAACGGCCAATCCCGCTCAAGCCGACACAGTCCGCCTCAAAAGGTGTAACCGAGCCCGATCGCGCCGAGCCATTGATTGGGGCTGCCGGCGATGCTGGTCACCGGACTGGCGGCGAAATCGTCCTGCATGCGAGTGTAGGAACCCGTCACGTAGATGCCCAGACCATGAAGCAGATCGCCGGTGAGCGAACGGCCGGCGACGAGCCCGACATTGAGATCCTTCCAACCCTTGCGTCCGCTGAACACCGGCAGGCCGCTGCGCGCCGATCCGGCGGCATCCACGTCGAAATAGGCGCGGGCATAGCCGGTGCCCGCATAGTCGGCCGAGACCGAGAGCGCGACGAACGCCTTGCGGCTGAGCGGCGTTGAATATTCGATCGACGGGGTGATCACATAGCTGCGATAGATATTGCTGAGATCGTGGACATAGGCGACGCGGACGGTGAGATTGTCATAGTCGCTGGTGATCAGGCCGGTCTTGCCGATGCCGACGAACCCGCCGGCCTCAAGCGCGACCTTGCGGCTGCCGAGCGCCTTTACCTGCGGATCGACGATTCGGCCGACGCGGTTGAAGTTGAGACCGGCGATCGGCCCGAGCTGGAGATCGAAGGACGGACCGGGGGGATTGGGGATCAGGTCGACGTACAACTGGGTGTTGCGCGTGAAGAAGCTGAACCCGTCAAGCTTGCCCCGCGCCGCGAACGCCGGCGTCACGACATAGTCGTTCGACCCTTCATAGCTCGGCAGATAGGCGACACCGCCGCCGATGGTGAGGCTGTTGCGGTTCTGCTCGACCGTTTCGACGGGCAGCGGCGCCGGAGAAGGCGGGCCGGCCGAATCCTGCGCGAAGGCGGGGGCTGCGGTGCAGGCAAGCAATGTCGCGAGCGAAAGGGCGATATGGTTTTGCGATATCACGAAAATACTCCAGGCCGGATCTCGGACCGGGGAAACGCCGCCCGCATCGCTTTGGGTCCGCCGCGTGATCCTAGAGAAGGTAAAGCATCTTCACCTGTTGCGCATCGGCATCACCCGATACGGTGAAGCGTGCCGCCTTGAAGCTGGGCGGACCGAAGGTGATGATCGGGTTGCGCGAGAAGCCGAAGCCCTCGCGCGGGATGCCGGCAAAGGTATCGAGCTTGCCGTTGCTATTCTCGTCATGGATCACCGCGATGGCATAGTCGCCGCGCGGCAGCCCGTCGAAGCTGATGTCGTGAGTGGTGGCCAGAACGGAGCGCGTCACGGCGCGCCGGTCGTCGGTGCATTTGGGGAAATTGGCGGGATCGGCAGTGAGGCAGATCCGGATCATGCCGCGCGTCGAGCGCAGCTTCGCCACGTCGAGCGACAGATCAGAGACCGGCATCGCCCCCGGCAGCAGCGCCATCGCCGTGAGCGCCAGACCCAGGCGCTTTGCCCAGAACCGCCTTGCTCCTGGCCCGGGCATGGTCGCGCGCGAAATCGCCGACGCCGCGATCGGTGCCGCACAGCCGGTCCCAGAACCGGAAATAAAGCCCATAATTCCCCCCATAATGCTCATGGTGGCGTTGATGATGGCTCGCGGTGATGAGCCACGCCCCCATTCGCCCCCGCCACATGAACGCAGGGAAAACCTCCCACCCCATATGGTTGGTAACCCCCATAAGCGTCATGACCGCAAGCACCACCGCCAGCGCGCCGGCATGAATCGGAATCACGAACACCAGTAGCGGAATTGCCACAGCGCCGGTGACCGCCTCGATCGGGTGGAACGCCATCGCCGCCCAGGCGGTCGGCGGGCGGCTGGCATGGTGGACGGCATGGGCGATGCGGAACGGCCGGGGCAGGTGCATCCAGCGATGAGTCCAGTAGAACCAGGTATCGTGCGCCATCAGGTACAGCAGCACCGACAGCGGCAAATACCAGAGCGGGAACGCATGGAGATCGTTATAGATCAGCGTCCAGCCGCGATTCTGCCAGCCCCAGGCGATCACGCCGGCCGGCACGCCGTAGATCGCGGCTGAGGCGAGACTCCACCCGATCTCGCGCCTGATCTGGGGATCGAGCCCGGCATAGAGGCCAGGATGCCTGACCCTGGTCGCCATGGCGAAGGCGCCGCTGACGATCAGGTAGCGCACCCCGACGATCGCCGACATCGCGACGGCGGAGAGCAGGATGGCGATGGCGACGGTCATGCAGCGCCTTATACGCCGAACGCCCGGCGCGTCATGCGTTCAGACGATCATCGCGGCACAATCGCGCGCGATACGGTCAAGCGATTCGCGCGGCTCCCCGGCGCGGGCGCGGATGCTGAGCGAATGGAGCACCGAGGCGACGATCGCCGCCGATGCGGCCGGCCGGGTACTGCCGGCGGCCGCGAGCAGTTCCTCGATGCAGCGATCCTCCATCGCCAGGAAGGCGCAGAGCGCGGCGCGGACTTCCGGATCGGCCGCGGCCTCGGCCGTGGCGGTGCCGATCAGCAGGCAACCCGAAGGCCCCTTCTCCCCCGACATATAGCCCTGGATCGCGCCGAGCAGCATGCGTTCGACCATTTCCCGCAGCGGCAACGCGAAGCCGCCGAGCGTGACGAACGAACGCTCGACCCGATCGGTCAGCCGCGCGAGCGCCGCGAGATACAGGGACCTTTTGTCGCCGAACGCAGCGTAGAGGCTCGGCCGGGCAAGGCCGGTGGCCTCAGCCAGGTCGTCGAGCGAGGTGCCGGCGAAACCATGGGTGCGGAACCGTTCCGACGCGGCCTTGAGGGCGACGTTCGCATCGAAGCTGCGCGGCCGGCCGCGGGGGCGCTGTGACAAATTATGTACCGTTTCGCAAAGAATAGTTGACTTGAATATATATTATGCGAAACGGTACGAAAATCAACCAAGGCCCAGGGAGGTCCCCATGAACTCTATTTCATTCCCTTCGCCTGCTCGCTCGCGACGCGGATCGCGATCGAGGAGGCAGAGCTCGACGCCGAGTTCATCCAGGTGCTGCCGGGCGGCCGCCTGCCCGACGGACGCCCGTTCAGCGCGATCAGCCCGATGGGCTATGTGCCCGCGATGGAGACGGTCGGCGGCCTTGCGCTGACCGAGGGGCCCGCCGTGCTGACCTATATCGCCGATCTCGCCGCCGAGGGCGTGCTGGCGCCCGCCCCCTATACGGAGGAGCGCTATCAGATGATGCGCTGGCTCAATTTCATCTCGACCGAGCTGCACAAGGCAGTGTTCGCGCCGCTGATGAGCAGCGCGCCGCCCGAGGGCGCCAAGGCCTGGGCGCGCGAGCTGG
The DNA here is from genome assembly GCF_028473665.1 of Sphingomonas sp. QA11. Taxonomy (GTDB): domain Bacteria; phylum Pseudomonadota; class Alphaproteobacteria; order Sphingomonadales; family Sphingomonadaceae; genus Sphingomonas; species Sphingomonas phytovorans. The sequence continues at coordinate 4,553,596 of NZ_CP098774.1, forward strand.
CCGCGAAACGGTTCGACCTGCTGTCGAGCCGCCTCGACGGCAGCGACTATCTGCTCGACAGCTTCAGCGTGGCCGATGCCTATCTGCTCAGCGTGCTCAACTGGTGCGAATATGCCGGGATGCCGATCGCCGACTGGCCGGTACTGCTCGGCTGGCGCGGCAGGATGCGCAAGCGCCCCTCGGTGGCGCTGGCGATGGCCACTGAAATGCCGTTGCGCGAAGCCGCCTGAAACATCTCCCCTGCCCGATTTGCGGGAACGCGCGAATCGGGTAGGCACGGGCGCATGCCCGCCCTTCCCTCCTGCGATATCGCGATCGTCGGCGCCGGGCTGGCCGGCGGGCTGGTGACGCTGGCGCTCAAGAAGCGGCATCCCGCTCTGGACGTCAGGCTGATCGAGGGATCGGACGGGGTCGGCGGCAACCATGTCTGGTCCTTCTTCGCCAGCGACGTGGCGGATGCCGACCGCTGGATCGTCGCCCCGCTGATCAGCTATGGCTGGAAGAGCTACGACATCGCCTTCCCGGCGCACCGCCGCACGCTGGGCGCGGCCTATTATTCGATCGAATCCGAACGGCTCGACGCGGTGGTGCGCGCCGCCCTGCCCGAGGGCGCGCTGATGACCCGGCGCAAGGTGCTTGGCGCGAGCCCGACCGCGGTAGTGCTGGCCGACGGCGAGCGAATCGAGGCCAAGGGGGTGATCGACGCGCGCGGGCCGGGCGACCTGGCGCTGCTCGAGCTTGGCTGGCAGAAATTTCTCGGGCGCGAATGCCACCTGGAAGAACCGCATGGCGCGCCGAATCCGATGGTGATGGACGCGACCGTCGAGCAGATCGACGGCTATCGCTTCGTCTATTGCCTGCCGTTCGCCGCGACCCGGATGTTCGTGGAGGACACCTATTACAGCGACACGCCCGAGCTCGACCGGACAATACTGGCCGGACGGATCGACAGCTATGTCGGCACGCGCGGCTGGCGGGTCGACCGTGTCGCGCGCGAAGAGGCCGGCGTGTTGCCGGTCGCGATGGGCGGCGATTTCGAGGAATATTGGCGCAGCGGCGGCAACAAGGTCGCCAAGGCGGGCATGCGCGCCGGGCTGTTCCACCCGACCACCGGCTATTCGCTGCCCGATGCGGTGCGGACCGCATCGCTGATCGCCGGAACGAGCGACCTGTCGGGCAAGGCACTGCACGACCTGACCTATGGCCTGGCCCGGTCGACCTGGCGCCGGCGCGGCTTCTACCGCATGCTCGACAAGATGCTGTTCAAGGCAGCCGAGCCAGCCGAACGCTATCGTATCCTCGAGCGCTTCTATCGGCTCGATCCCCGTCTTATAGGCCGTTTCTATGCTGGACGTTCGACCCTATCCGACAAGGCCCGTGTCCTGATGGGCAAGCCACCCGTACCCATCGGCCGCGCTTTTGACGCCGTCATCGGCCCGGCGATCCGTCCGGTCGCCAGGCGGAGCCCGACATGAATCGTTCGGCCATCGTCATCGGCGCGGGCTTCGGTGGCCTCGCGCTCGGCATCAGGCTTCAATCGGCCGGCGTCGAGACGACCATCGTCGAGGCGCGCGACAAGCCGGGCGGGCGTGCCTATGTCTGGGAGAAGGATGGTTTCACCTTCGACGCCGGGCCGACCGTCATCACCGACCCGGCCTGCCTGCAGGAGCTGTGGGCGCTGACCGGGCGCAGCATGGCGGACGATGTGACGCTTGCCCCGGTGCTGCCCTTCTACCGGCTCACCTGGCCCGACGGCACCAGCTTCGACTATACGAATGACGACAGCATCCTGATGGCGGAGATCGCCCGGCTGAATCCGGAGGATGTCGCCGGGTACCGCAAGTTCCTCGACTACGCGGCCGGAGTCTATCAGGAAGGCTATGTGAAGCTAGGCCATGTCGCGTTCCTCGACTTCGCCTCGATGATCAAGGCGGCGCCGGCGCTGGCGAAATACCAGGCGTGGCGGTCGGTCTATTCGATCGTGTCGAGCTTCGTGAAGGACGAGCATCTGCGCCAGGCGCTGAGCTTCCACACCTTGCTCGTCGGCGGCAACCCGATGACGACCAGCGCGATCTACGCGCTGATCCACAAGCTCGAGCGCGACGGCGGCGTATGGTTCGCAATGGGCGGCACCAACAAGCTCGTCGCCGGGATGGTCGCGCATTTCGAGCGACTGGGCGGCGTGCTGCGGCTGGACGATCCGGTGACGAGCATCGAGACGCTGGGCGACAAGGCGACCGGCGTGATCACCGCGTCGGGCTGGGAAGGCAAGGCCGACATGGTCGCGTGCAATGGCGACGTCATGCATGTCTATCGCGACCTGCTGAAGACGTCGCGCAGCGCGCAGCGCACGAAGAACCGGCTTGAGCGAAAGCGCTACTCTCCGTCGCTGTTCGTGGTGCATTTCGGAATCAAGGGCACCTGGCCCGGCATCCCGCACCATATGATCCTGTTCGGCCCGCGCTACAAAGGCCTGCTCGCCGACCTGTACGACACCGGCGTGCTGCCGGAGGATTTCTCGATCTATCTGCACCATCCGACCGTGACCGATCCGAGCCTTGCGCCGGAGGGGCATTCGGCCTTCTACGCGCTGGCGCCGGTGCCACATCTCGGCAAGTTCCCGGTCGACTGGGCCGAGATCGGGCCGATCCTGGAGAAGCGCATCCTCGACGAGGTCGGGCGGCGGCTGATCCCGGATATCCATGACCGGATCGTGACCAAGTTCCATTATGCCCCGAACGATTTCGCGCACGACCTGAACGCACATCTCGGCAGCGCCTTCAGCCTTGAGCCGATCCTGACGCAGAGCGCCTGGTTCCGCGTGCACAATCGCGACGACGAGATCGCGAACCTGTATTTCGTCGGTGCTGGCACGCATCCGGGCGCGGGGATTCCGGGGGTCGTCGGAAGCGCCAAGGCGACGGCTGCGTTGATGCTGGAAGGACCATTGCGATGACTTTTCAAATCCTCCCCGGCACGGGGAGGGGGACCATTCGCTTCTTCAGCGAATGGTGGTGGGGGAGCACCACCAGCGCTTCGCCTGCCGAAGCCCCCCTCCACCATGCTTCGCATGGTTCCCATCCCCGTACCGGGGAGGAATTGTGAAGCGTCTCGCCGTCTATTGCGGGTCAGCCACGCCGGCCGACCCGGTCTATATCGATTCAGCCCGCGCCGTCGGCCGCGCCCTTGCCGGACGCGGCATCGGCGTCGTCTATGGCGGCGGCCGGCTTGGGTTGATGGGTGCCGTCGCCGATGGCGCGATCGAGGCGGGCGGCGAGGTGATCGGCATCATTCCGACGGCTCTCGTCTCAGCCGAGGTGGCGCATCGCGGGCTGACCGAGCTTCATGTCGTCGACACGATGCACCAGCGCAAACAGGCCTTCACCGACCTGTCCGACGGCTTCATCAACCTACCCGGCGGCACCGGCACGATGGACGAATTGTGGGAGGCGCTGAGCTGGGCGCAGATCGGCTATCATGCGAAGCCGGTCGGGTTGCTCAACGTGGCCGGCTATTACGACCATCTGATCGCCTTTTACGCGAAGATGGGGGAGGTCGGCTTCCTGCGGCCGCAGCATCAGGGAATCCTGATCATCGACGACGGGCTCGACGGGCTGCTCGCCAAGATGGCGGCGCATGTGCCGATCGAGACCATCACCAAGATGCGCAAATCGGACCTGTGAGCCCGACGCTGCCAGGCCGCGACGCGATCGTCGCGACGGCGGCTGAATCGATCGCCCGCGGATCGAAGAGCTTCGCGACGGCGAGCCGGCTGTTCGATCGCAGGACTCGCGAGCGTGCCTGGCTGCTCTATGCCTGGTGCCGGAAATGCGACGATATCGCCGATGGCCAGGATCACGGCCACGGCATGACCCGGGTCGACGACGCGCCCGAGCGTCTCGCGCGCATCTCGGCGATGACCGAGGCGGCATTGTCCGGCCACCAGGTCGGCGACCCGGCTTTCGATGCGCTGCGCATCGTGGCGGCCGAGACGGGAATGCCGCCGCGTTTCGCGCGCGACCTCATCGCCGGTTTCGCGCTCGACGCGGAGGACTGGCGGCCCCGCAGCGAGGACGACCTCTATACCTATTGCTATCATGTGGCCGGGGCGGTCGGGTGCATGATGGCGGTGGCGATGGGGGTACCGCCCGGGGACGAGGCGACGCTCGATCGTGCGTGCGACCTCGGCATGGCGTTCCAGCTCGCCAATATCGCGCGCGACATCGAGGAGGATGACCGGGTCGGGCGCTGTTACCTGCCCGTGGAATGGCTGGTGGAAATGGATATCCCGCCTGGCCAGCATATGAAGCCCCCCTTTCGCCAGCGGCTCGCGGTGCTGGCGAAACGGCTGGCGGCGCGCGCCGAGGCATTCGAGGCGAGCGCACGGGCCGGGACGCCTGCCCTGCCGCTGCGATCGGCCTGGGCGGTGCTGGCGGCGGCAGGAATCTACGGCGCGATCGGCCGGGAGGTTGCCGCGCGAGGAGAGCATGCGTGGGACCGCCGTGTCACGACCTCCACCGGCGCCAAGATCGCCATGATCGCCCGGGCAGCGCGGGAGGCAATCGGACGACGGACGCTGTATCCGCCGGTGCCGCGCGACCCGAACTTGTGGACAAGGCCGCGCTAACCTTTTCCGGTGACCGTCACGATACCATCCGGGCTTAGGCCTTGATGCATGACCATGCTCTCCCACCGCTTCTCCCGTGCGCTTGCGCAGGGACGCGCCAGGCCGGCTGAACCGCCGAGCCGCGCGTCGCTGCTCGCAACGCTGCTGCAGAAGCGCGCGACCGCGCATCAGATGGGCGCGGAAGAGCTTGAATCGCTGCTGCGCGCCCAGATCCGCTGGTCGCTGCCGATCGTGCGCGAACCCGGGAACGGATCAGCCGAGTAACGGCTCGCCCGGATAGGGCTTGCGGTGCGACCATATCCCCAGCGCGCCGCCCAATAGCGGCAACAGCACCGCGCAGGCCTGCATCCAGAACGGATGGGGCAGCATCACGATATTGGCGATGCTGCCGGCGAGCACCACCGCGGTGACGATCCGCCCCGCCATGCGCCAGTCGCTGATACGAAGCGCCAGCCAGGCCCCGGCGAAAGGACCGGCGAACCAGCCGGCCGCGACGAGCAGCTTGGCCGCGATCGGCATGCCGGCGACGACAGCCGCGAGCGCCGCCGGGTCATCGCTTTCCAGCTGGGGCATCGGATAGAGATAGCTGGCAAGCGCATCGAAGGCGGAAACGACCAGCATCGCCGCCAGCGCGCCCAATATTATGCTCAGAATCTTGCGCATCGATCGTCCCGCCACCTGTAGCGGATAGCGTAACAGGCCCAGAGCGAAGGCGCTATCAGCCGCCGCGGCGCTGCGGATCCAGTTGGACGAGCTGCGGGCGATTCGAACGGCATGCCGCGCTGATCACCGGATAGTCGATATCGGTGTTGCGCTGGAGCATGGCGGGCATCGCCGCCTGGCATTGGGCGGCCGTGGCATAGCGTACCGGCACGACCCGCGCCTCGGCACATTGGGCCGAACCGTCAGCACATCCCATGATCGCCATGACGAAGTAGAACGGTTCCATGCTTCGGCTCCCAGTCAAGGTATCAATCGACGAGACGAGACTCTTGTTCCGTGAAATGCTTCCGATCGGGGGCCGGCCGCCTATATGGGACGCAATGCCGCCCATGACCGAACCAACCCGCATCGAGCGCCCGCTGATTCCGACGCTGCGGCGCTTCCTGCCCTATCTGTGGCCGGCCGACGCGCCGATGCTGCGGCTGCGCATCGTGGTCGCGCTGCTGCTCGTACTCGCGTCGAAACTGGTCCAGGTTTATGGCGCGCCGTTCGCGCTGCAGGGCGCCATCGATGGCATGGGCGCAGGCGACCGAAGCGCGACGACGCTGATCCTATTGCTGGTGATCGGCTATGCCGCCGCCCGGTTCGGATCAGTGGTGTTCGACAATCTGCGCAACGCTGTGTTCGAGCGCGTCGGGCAGGAGGCAACCCGGCGGCTGGCGGCGGCGGTGTTCCGGCATCTCCACCGGCTGTCGCTGCGTTTCCATCTCGAGCGGCGCACCGGCGCCGTCACCAAGGTGGTCGAGCGCGGCACCAAGAGCATCGACACGATGCTCTATTTCCTGTTGTTCAACATCGCCCCGACGGTGCTTGAGCTTGGCTTGGTGCTCGGCATCTTCTGGACCAAATTCGGTCCCGGGCTGGTCGTCGGCACCGTGGTGATGGTCGCGGCCTATATCGTCTTCACCCGGATCGTGACTGACTGGCGCGCTGCGTTGCGGGCGCGGATGAACGATCTCGATACCGGCGCGGTAGCGCATGCGGTGGATTCGCTTCTGAATTTCGAGACGGTCAAATATTTCGGGGCCGAGGAGCGCGAGGCCAAGCGGTACGACGAGGGCATCGCCGCCTATGCCAATGCAGCGGTGATCAGCGAGAATTCGCTCGCTTGGCTCAATATCGGCCAGGCGCTCATCACCAACCTGATGATGGCGGGCGGCATGGCACTGGTCGTATGGGGCTGGAGCGAGGGGCGCTATACCGCGGGCAATGTCGTGCTGGTCAGCACGTTGCTCTCCCAGTTGTTCCGGCCGCTCGACCTGCTCGGCATGGTCTATCGCACGATCCGTCAGGGGGTGATCGACATGGGCGCGATGTTCGACCTGATCGACACGCCGTCCGAGGTTGTCGACGCGCCCGGCGCGAGCCCGCTCGTCGTCGGCGCCGGGCACGTCCGGTTCGAGGATGTCCGCTTCGGCTATGACGACGGCCAGCCGATCCTGAAGGGTATCGACCTGGATATTCCCGCCGGACACACGCTGGCGGTGGTCGGCCCGTCGGGCGCCGGCAAATCGACGCTCGCAAGGCTGATGTACCGTTTCTACGACCTGACCGGCGGGCGGATCACCATCGACGGGCAGGATATCGCTGGCGTCACGCAGGATTCGCTACGCGCCGCGATCGGCATCGTCCCGCAGGACACGGTGCTGTTCAACGACACGATCGGCTATAACATCGCCTATGGCCGCGAGGGTGCTGGCCAGGACGAAATCGAGCGCGCCGCGCGCGGCGCCTCGATCGCCGAATTCATCGAGCGCCAGCCTCTGGGCTATGAAACACGGGTCGGGGAACGCGGGCTGAAGCTGTCGGGCGGCGAGAAGCAGCGTGTGGCGATTGCCCGAACCCTGCTGAAGAATCCGCCGATCCTGATCCTCGACGAGGCAACCAGCGCGCTCGACAGCCGAACCGAGGCGGAGATCCAGGCGACGCTTGAGGATATCGGCCGTGGCCGATCCACCATCGTGATCGCACACCGCCTGTCGACCGTGGTTGATGCCGACGAGATCGTCGTGCTTGAGGCGGGCCGGGTGGTCGAGCGGGGCAGCCACGCGGCGCTGCTGCGGCAGGACGGGCTCTATGCCGAGATGTGGAACCGCCAGGCCCAGGAACGCGAAGAGGGAGCGCTGGCCGCCGAATGATCCTCAGGCCGTTGGTTCGGCCAGCAGGTCCTGCCATTCAGGGTGGCGCTCGATATAGGCCTTCACGAACGTGCAGACCGGTCGCACCTTCAACCCGCGAGCGCGGACCTGGGCGAGCGCGCCGGAGATCAGCCGGCTCGCCACGCCGTGCCCCTCCAGCGCGGGAGGGACGATGGTGTGAGTGAAGGTGATGATATCGCCGTCGAGCGTATAGTCGCTGAAAGACAAATGGCGGTCGACCACCAGTTCGAAACGGTGGGCGGCGGTGTTGTCGCGGACATCTTCGGTCATGCGCCCGTGCTAGCAGGAAAATCGCGATGGGGCACCTGGCCGCGGGTCCGCCTGACCGTGGGACGCGATATATCCCGAAGCCCTGCATGGCTTTTTGATGCGGCGAGGCTATTTGGGACAGCGTGATCGATCCGCTTCCCACATTGCAATCCACCTTCGGCTTCCCCGAATTCCGCGGGGTCCAGCGCCAGGTGGTGGATCGCGTCCTCGCGGGTGAGAACACGCTGGCAGTGATGCCGACCGGCGCCGGCAAGTCGCTCTGCTATCAGCTTCCAGCGGTGATGCTCGACGGGACCTGCATTATCGTCTCCCCGCTGATCGCGCTGATGCACGACCAGCTGCGCGCGGCGGAGGCGATCGGCATCCGCGCCGCAACCCTGACCTCGGTCGACACCAACCAGATGGAAACCATCGGTCGATTCAGGGCGGGCGAGCTCGACCTGCTCTATGTCGCGCCCGAGCGCGCCTCCGGCGAGAGTTTCCGCAACCTGCTGTCGCAGGCGCCCCTCGCGCTGTTCGCGATCGACGAGGCGCATTGCGTCTCCGAATGGGGGCATGATTTCCGGCCCGACTATCGGCTGCTCAGGCCGCTGCTCGACCATTTCCCGGATGTGCCGCGCCTCGCGCTGACCGCGACCGCCGACGCCCATACCCGCGCCGACATTCTGGAGCAGCTCGGCATCCCGCGCGACGGCAAGATCGTCGCCGGGTTCGACCGCCCCAATATCCGCTATCTGATATCCCCCAAGGACAACACGACCCGGCAGATCGCCGATCTGATCGCCGAGCAGCCGGGCCCGGGCATCGTCTATGCCCAGACGCGCAAGGCGGTCGAGCAGCTTGCCGAAAAGCTGGCTGCGACCGGACGTTCGACCCGGCCCTATCACGCCGGGCTCGATCCGCATGTCCGCGCGCGCAACCAGGCCGATTTCGTCGCGTCCGAGGACATGGTGATGGTCGCCACGGTCGCATTCGGCATGGGAATCGACAAGCCGGACGTGCGCTTCGTCGCGCATGCCGGCATGCCCAAGTCGATCGAAGCCTATTATCAGGAGACCGGCCGCGCCGGCCGCGACGGCGACCCGGCGATCGCCCATCTGTTCTGGGGGGCGGAGGATTTCGCCAAGGCACGCCAGCGCATCGCCGAGGTCGAGCCGCATCGCCAGGCGGGCGAGCGCACCCGGCTGACCGCGCTTGGCGCGCTGGTCGAGACGGCGGGATGCCGGCGCCGCATCCTGCTCAAGCATTTCGGCGACGACAGCCCGGAAACCTGCGGCAATTGCGACAATTGCCTGAACCCGCCAAGCGCGGTCGATGCGACCGAGGTGGCGCGCAAGTTCCTGTCGGCGGTGTTCCGCACCGGGCAGAGCTTCGGCGTCGGCTATATCGAGAGCATCCTGACCGGCCAGTCGAGCGAGCGCAGCCTGATGAACGGGCATGAGGCGCTTGGCGTGTTCGGCATCGCCTCAAGCGCCGAAGAGGCAGCGCTGATCAAGCCGGTGGCGCGCGCGCTGCTGCTGCGCGATGCACTGCGCGCCAATGATTTCGGGGGCCTTGAATTCGGGCCCGAGGCGCGCGCGATCCTCAAGGGCGAGTCCGGCATGGCGCTGATCCTGCCGCCGAAGCGCGAACGGCGCCGGCGCGGCGGTGGCAGCGGCGCGGCCAACCCGACCGGCGATCCGCTGTTCGAGGCGCTGCGCGCCAAACGCCGCGAGCTGGCGCAGGAGGCGCAGGTGCCGCCCTATGTGATCTTTCATGATTCAGTGTTGCGCGAGATGGCGACCATGAAGCCGGCGACGCTTGGCGCGATGGGGCGGATCACCGGTGTCGGCACCCGCAAGCTGGAGGCGTATGGCGATGCCTTCCTCACCGTGATCCGGGACGGGGCGTGATGCGGCGCCCGTCTCCTTTCAGGAAAGCGGCTGGGGTGAGCTTGACCCGGCCCGCGGCGTCTGGTCGATAGCGGATCACCCTCCCACCGCGCCGCGGCGGGAGACGGTCCTTGGAGCAAGTTCGGCATGCAGATTCGCCCCGTTGACGACACTATTGCGGTAGCCCCGCAGATCCTGCCCGGGGACATGGCGGAGATCGTCGCCGCCGGTTTCACCGCGATCGTCAATAACCGGCCAGACGACGAGGAAGGCGGCCAGCCCGAGGGCGACGCGATCCGCGCCGCGGCCGAGGCGGCGGGGCTCTCCTATACCGCGATCCCGATCACCCATGCCGGTTTCTCGGGCAACCAGGTCGATGCGATGGTGACGGCGCTCGAAGCGGCGGGCGGGCCGGTGCTCGCCTTCTGCCGGTCGGGTACACGCTCCTGCAATCTCTGGGCGCTGGCGCGGGCGAAGATGGGCGACCAGCCCGACCGGCTGATGGCCAAGGCAGCGGCGACCGGATACGACCTGACCGGCATCCGGCCGATGCTCGACGCCCTCGCGGGCGGCAGATGAACTGGACCCAGCTCGCCGGATCGATCGCGGCGATCCTGGCGCTGGCCGGGGTCGCGCGGTGGCTGCGGCTGGGCGAGAGCCGGATCGGCAGCCCCGCCGAGGCGCGCGAGATCGCCGAGGACATGCTGGCCGGCTTCTATGCGCATGCCGCCCTGGTCAGCCAGGATGGCGGCGCGGCGATCGTCGCTGGCAATGGCGCGATCGCGGTCCTGAAACGCCATGGCGCGCAGGTCGCCGCACGCCGGCTGCTGGCACCGCTGACGCTTGGCCCGGCGGTCGAGGGCGTGACCGTCAGGACCGGCGAGAGGCTGTTCGGCGACGTGACCCTGCTCGGCGTGCTGGAGACTGATGTGCGTGGGCTGGAAGCGTCGCTGACAAGAGTGTAAGCAGGTGGCATGAGCCTGCCGAATCCAGTCGATTACGCCGTGCCCGCCTTCGTTCTGCTGGTGCTGGCCGAGATGCTGGTCGCCTGGGCGAAGGACCGCAAACGCTATGAGCCCAGGGACACGCTGACCTCCCTTGCGCTGGGCACCGGCAGTACCGTGGCGGGCGTGCTGACCGGCGGGTTCGTGTACATGCTCGCGGTGTGGCTCTCGCAATACCGGCTCTTCGACATCGGCTATGCCTGGTACTGGTTCGTCCTGTGCTTCGTACTCGACGATTTCGCCTATTACCTGTTTCACCGGTCGGCACACCGGGTGCGGTGGTTCTGGGCAAGCCATGTCATCCACCATTCGAGCCAGCATTATAATCTGTCGACGGCGCTGCGGCAGACCTGGACCGGCTTTATCAGCATCGCCTTCATCTTCCGCCTGCCGCTGTTCCTGGTCGGCTTTCCGCCAGCGATGGTGTTCTTCGTCGGCGGACTGAACCTGATCTACCAGTTCTGGATCCATACCGAGGTGATCCACCGGATGCCGCGCTGGTTCGAGGCGGTGATGAACACGCCGTCGCACCACCGCGTCCATCACGCGACCAACGCGCGCTATCTCGACAAGAATTATGCCGGCGTGTTCATCGTGTGGGACAAGTGGCTCGGTAGTTTCGAGCCCGAGCGCGACGATGATCGCCCGCGCTACGGCATCGTCAAGAATCTGGGCAGCTTCAACCTCGTCTGGGCGGCGTTCCACGAATGGGTGGGCATCGCGAAGGATGTGTGGGCGGCACCGGGATGGCGTGCCAAACTGGGCTATATGGTGATGCCGCCGGGGTGGAGCCACGACGGCAGCCGGGATACGTCCGAGACGATCAAGGAATTGTGGCTCGCGAAAGAACGGGCACGGGAGGGGGCGCAGTGGAAGAAGCCGATATCGTCGTCGTCGGGGGTGGATCAGGCGGAGCGGCAACAGCCGGCCGGCTGAGCGAGGACGGCCGCTACAGCGTCGCGCTGCTGGAGGCCGGGGGCCGCAACACCGGGTTCCGCACGCGCATTCCGGGTTTCATCGCCTTCCAGACCCCAAAGACCAACTGGCAGTTCGAGACGGTGCCGCAGGCGGGACTGAATGGCCGGCGCGGCTATCAGCCGCGCGGACGCGGGCTGGGCGGATCGAGCGCGATCAATGCGATGCTCTATCTGCGCGGCAACAAATGGGACTATGACAATTGGGCAGCGATGGGTTGCCCCGGCTGGTCCTATGACGAGGTCCTGCCCATCTTCAAACGCTCGGAACATAATGAGCGCGGGGCCGATGCCTGGCATGGCGGCGACGGGCCGTTGAACGTCAGCGACCAGTGCGATCCGCATCCGGGATCGATCGAGTTCGTCGAGGCCGCACGGCAGCTTCAGATTCCGCTGAACGACGATTTCAACGGCGCCCGGCAGGATGGCGTCGGCGTCTATCAGGTGACCCAGAAGGGCGGCGAGCGCTGGAGTTCGTCGCGCGCCTATATCGAAAGCGCCGGCAAGCGCGCCAACCTGGAAGTGCTGACCGACGTCATCGCCGAGCGGGTGCTGTTCGACGAAGGCCGCGCCTGGGGCGTCGCCTATCTGCAGGACGGCGAGGCGAAGGTAATCCGGGCGCGCCGGGCGGTGGTGCTGGCCGGCGGTGTGTTCGGCACGCCGCAATTGCTGATGCTGTCCGGCATCGGGCCGGGCCGGCATCTGCGCGGACAGGGCGTGGCGGTGCGGATCGACCGGCCGATGGTCGGCGCGAACCTGCAGGACCATGTCGATTATATCGCCGGGTTCGAGGTGAAGGGCAGCTATTTCATTGGCCAGTCGCTGAAGGGCACGCTCAAATCGGCGGGCGCGATCCTGCAATGGATGCGGCACCGGCGCGGCGCGATGACCACGCCCTATGCCGAGGCGGGCGGTTTCCTGACGGTCGACCCGGCCTCGCCCGCGCCTGACATCCAGCTGCATTTCGTGCCGGTGGTGCTTGAGGATCATGGGCGGACCAAGGTGAAGAGCCACGGTTTCTCCTGCCACACTTGCGTGCTTAGGCCGGAAAGCCATGGCACCGTCCGCCTTCAATCGATCGACGCGCGCGCCGCGCCGCTGATCGACCCGGCGTTCCTCAGCGACGGGCGCGACATGGAACTGCTGAAGAAGGGCGTGCGGGCGATGTATCGGATCCTGGAGGCGCCGCCGCTCGCCGACCACAAGGGCCGCGACCGCTATCCGATCGACCTGAACGACGACGATGCGCTCGAACGGCTGATCCGCGCCCGGGCCGACACCATCTATCATCCGGTGGGCACCGCGCGGATGGGATCCGACGACATGGCCGTGTGCGACCCAAGGCTGCGCGTGCGCGGGGTCGAGGGGCTCTATGTCGCCGATGCCTCGATCATGCCCAAGCTGATCTCGGGCAACACCAACGCTCCGTCGATCATGATCGGCGAACGCTGCGCCGATTTCGTGAAGGCCGATCTCGCGGGCTGATCATCCAGATTCATATGGCGCGCGTTCAGCTTTTCGCATGTAGCGCGGCGTCATGGACAGAAAGACGCTCAACCGCCTCGGCCTCGCCGCCGCCATCCTGCTCGTGCCGGGCGGCTTCATCCTGGGCGCGACGCTCGCCGCGCAACGCTATCGCAAGCAGCACGCGGAAGGCGAGGCCGTGACGGAAGAGGACGAAGCCGCCGAGGGCGATACACGCCCAGCCGCCTGACATAAAAAGGGCCGGTGCGTTGCCGCACCGGCCTAAGGTTGTCCGCAGGAGGAACATGATGGGGGGCCGACCGCATCGGGCCGGCCCCGATCTGGTCAGTAGTTGTAGGCGCGCTCGCCATGCTCGCCGACGTCGAGGCCTTCCTGCTCGACTTCGGGGGAGACACGGCCACCAGTGACGGCCTTGGCAATGAACACGGCGATGGCGGTACCGATAGCAGCCCAGACGATGGTGGTGCCGACGGCCTCGAGCTGAACCAGAATCTTGGCGCCCATGTCATAGTCGACCGCGCCGGGCCCGCCGAGCGACGGAGCATAGACGATTGCGGTACCGACCGCGCCGATCATACCGCCGATGCCATGCACGCCGAACGCATCGAGCGAGTCGTCATAACCGAGCTTCGGCTTCACCTTCGTCACGAAGAGGAAGCAGACGATCGAGGCCACCGCACCAAGCACGATCGCCCCGAACGGGCCGGAATTGCCGGCCGCCGGGGTGACGGCAACCAGCCCGGCGATGATGCCGGAGCAGAAGCCGAGGGCCGATGCCTTGTGACCCGAGGCGCGCTCGGCGAGCATCCAGAACAGGCCCGCCGAGGCGGTCGCGACAAAGGTGTTGATCATGGCAAGAGCGGCCGAGCCATTGGCTTCGAGCGCCGAGCCGGCGTTGAAGCCGAACCAGCCGACCCACAGCAGGCCGGTGCCGACCCCGGTGAGCGTCAGCGAATGCGGTGCCATGCGCTCGGTCGGATAACCGACGCGCTTGCCGATGATCAGGGCGAAGACCAGCGCCGAGACGCCGGCGTTGATGTGAACGACCGTACCGCCGGCGAAATCGAGGGCACCGAGCTTGAAGAAATAGCCGCTCGACGCCCAGACCATGTGCGCGATCGGGAAATAGACGATCGTGAGCCACACCAAAGCAAACACCATGACCGCCGAGAATTTGACGCGTTCGACGATCGAGCCGAGCACCAGCGCGACGGTGATCGCCGCGAAGGTCATCTGGAAGCAGACGAACACATATTCGGGTATGCCGACGCCGGCCGTGAAGGTCGCCGCGACGCTCGAGGCGTTGACCCCCTTCAGGAAGAGCTTGTCGAAATTGGACACGACGTTGCTGAGGCCGCTGGTGTAATCGGGCCCGAAGGCCATGGTGTAGCCCCACATCACCCAGACGAGCATCGCCAGCGCGGCGACCGCGCCGATCTGGGTCATCACCGACAGCATGTTCTTGGTGCGGGCGAGGCCGCCATAGAACAGGGCGAGGCCGGGAAGGATCATCATCAACACAAGGACCGTGGCGGTCATCATCCAGGCGGTATCGCCCTTGTTCACCGTCGGCACCGCTGGCGCCGCGGTAGCGGCGGCCTGTGCCCAGGCGGGGAGCGCGGCGAACAGTCCGAGCCCGAGGCCAGCCCCGAGGCCGGCATATTTCAAAACATGCTTCATCACTGCCCCCTTGCTCACAGCGCGGTTTCGTCGGTTTCGCCGGTGCGGATGCGCACGGCCTGTCCGACATCGAGAACGAAGATCTTGCCGTCGCCGATCGCGCCGGTGTTGGCCGAGGCCTGGATCGCCTCGACGACCTTGGCCGCGAGGTCAGCCGCGCACACGATCTCGATCTTGATCTTGGGCACCATGTTGGTGCTGTATTCGGCGCCCCGGTAGATTTCGGTCTGGCCCTTCTGGCGGCCAAAGCCCTTCACTTCAGTCACGGTCATGCCCGCGACGCCGATCTCGGTAAGGGCCTCGCGGACCTCGTCGAGCTTGAACGGCTTGATGATGGCAATGATGAGTTTCACCGGCGCCCCCTGTTGAGATTTAGTCCCGGGGGATGATCAGCAATGGTCGTGCCAGAGTCGAAAACACGCGTTTCCGCGCGGTTTTCCGAAAGAAAATGTTACCGGCAGGTAAATTTTTGTGCAGCTGCGAACAGCTGCACAAGAATCAGGCAGTATCCGACAGGATTTTCCGTGCGGCCGCCAGATCCTCGTCATCGACCATCACGCGGACCGGAATGAACAGATAGCTGCCGTCGGCGATGCTCGAATTGCCATCCAGCGCGACTGCATCGATCCCTTCTGAATCGAGCCGGCCGATCACGATATGTGCTTCGTTGCGATTGAAGCGGCCCAGTTCAACCAGTGCCATTATCGAGCCGCCCGTGTCGGGTTGCGGACCGGCAGGCCGTCGATGCTGCGGGTGCGCCGGGCATATTTGCCGAAGCGCTCCTCGTCGCTCGATTTCGCGTGATATTTGCTGAGCGTCTCGCGCTCGCGGTCGAAGCTCATATGCGGCACGCCCCAGCCGCAGCTCGTCTGCACCTGATCGATCGCGATCTCGAAGATCTGGCGCGTGCCGGGAAGCAGGGTGAAATGGCCGGCCAGTTCCGCCCAACGATCATCCTGCGGCAGGACCGGCATGCCGCGTCCATAGATGCGGAAGATCAGGGCGGGGCTTTCGAAGGCGCAGAACATGATGGTGATGCGGCCGTCGGCAAGGAGATGCGCGTTGGTCTCGTTGCCGGAACCCGCGACGTCGAGATACGCCACGCGCCTGTCGTCCAGCACGCGGAAGCTATCCATGCCCTTGGGGCTCAGATTGATCCGCGCCCCGGCCGCGGCGGTGGCAACGAAAAAGACCGGCTGGCGCGCGATGAAGGCGCGGTGATCGTCGTTGAGGGCGTCGAAGAACTCGGCCATGCGGCTGCCGTATCACACCCCTCCCATGAGAGGGAGAGGCGACGTCTATACCACGCGCGGCACCCGTGGCCGGCCGAGCGGGCATTCCAGCGCATCACGATCCCAGGCTGCAAGATCGGCGGCGGCATCGTACGTTGACCGGCAGAAGGCGAGAAGCGCCGAATCGGGATCGGCGGCGGTGCGGACGGCGTCATAGGGAAGGAGGAACTCGCCCATCTCGACGCTATAGACAGACTCACCCGGCTCGACTTTCGCCTCGGCATAGCCGGCCGGCGCGGGATAGGCGTAGGCATAGAAGGAAGCATGCGGATAGGCATCGCTGCCCGGCCAGAAGCCGACGCTCGCCTCCTCATGGCTATACGCCTCGCACGTCACCGCATCGGGCAGGCCCGGCAGGCCGCCCGGATGGCGCGGCGCCACACGACCGGAGAAGCGAGTCGAGGCCAGATCGAAGCTGCCCCAGAAGAAATGGATTGGGCTCGCCTTGCCAAGAAAGCCGGTGCGGAACCGGCCGAACACGCGCTGCGCCTGGATCAGCGCACGCCAGAACCGACGCACCGCAGCCGCATCATAAGGCCGGACTTCATGATCGTCGGCGAAGGGCAAGGCATCGGACATCTCGCTCGGCTTGCCGTCGAATGACGGCGTGACGCCAAGGCTCCGAAGTGCTTTCACCACAGCCCCGTGGAAATCGGCGATGCTGCCGGCGGCGAGCGCGACGGTCTCCATACCGCCATCGCTGCTGGTGAAGACGACCTCGTCAGCTATCAGATCCATGTCGATCTGGAGGATATGGTCGCCGCAGGGAATGGTGGACGTCCCCCACCCCCGCGCGGTCAGATAGAGCGGCACGTGCCAGCTATGATTGAGCCACGGCGTCAGCGCGAGACGGATCTTGCCGATGATCTGGGTGCGGAGCTGGAGGCCGATCGCGGTCTCGCGCCAGGACAACCAATCGAGTTCGGGCCAGGCAGACATGCTCAGTTCCCTCTTTCACCCTCGCTCCACAGAAGGGCGATCACACCGCCGTGCCGCCCACCGTCAGTCCGCTGACCAGCAAGGTCGGCTGGCCGACGCCGGCGGGCACGCTCTGGCCACCCTTGCCGCACATGCCGACGCCTTCGTCGAGCGCGAAGTCGTTGCCGATGCCGGTCACCTTGGTCAGCACGCTGGGGCCGTCGCCGATCAGGGTCGCGCCCTTGATCGGAGCGCCGAGCTTGCCGTTCTCGATCTTGTACGCCTCGGTGCAGGAGAAGACGAACTTGCCCGAGACGATATCGACCTGGCCGCCGCCGAAGCTCTTGGCGAAGATGCCGTTCTTCACGCGGCTCAACAACTCGGCCGGATCGTCGTTGCCGCCGCGCATGAAGGTGTTGGTCATGCGAGGCATCGGCGCATGGGCGAAGCTTTCGCGCCGGCCGTTGCCGGTCGGGGCGACGCCCATCAGCCGGGCGTTGAGTCGGTCCTGGATATAGCCGCGCAGGATGCCGTCCTCGATCAGGATATTCTCCTGGGTCGGGGTGCCCTCGTCGTCGATCGACAGCGAGCCGCGCCGGTCCACGATCGAGCCGTCGTCGACCACCGTCACGCCGGGCGCGGCGACTCGCTCACCGATGCGGCCGGAAAAGGCCGAGGTGCCCTTGCGGTTGAAATCACCCTCGAGCCCATGGCCGATCGCCTCGTGCAGCAGGATGCCGGGCCAGCCCGGGCCGAGCAGCACAGTCATCTCGCCGGCGGGGGCAGCGACCGAATCGAGATTGACCAGCGCCTGGGCCAGCGCCTCGTCGATCGCGCGGTTCCACGTTTCGGGCCGCATCAGCGCATCATAGAGATAGCGGCCGCCAAGGCCGAAATTGCCCGTCTCGCGCCGGCCATTCTGCTCGACCACGATCGAGACGTTGAGGCGGACGAGCGGGCGGATATCGGTCGCGACGAAACCGTCGGCGCGGACGATCTCGACCACGCTCCAGGTGCCCGACAGCGCGACCGAGACCTGGGCGACGCGCGGATCGCGTGCGCGCGCCGCGGCATCGATCGTCTGGCAGAGATTCACCTTGTCGGCGAAGGGGATGAGATCGAGCGGATCGGCAGCGGTATAGAGATGGCGGTTGGTCGCGCGCGGCGGCGGAGCCTTGGCCGACGCCGAGGGATCGATCAGCGCCATCGTCTCGGCGGCGCGGCCGATCGCCGCGGCGCTCAGCTCGTTCGCATGGGCGAAGGCGGTGGTCTCGCCCGAGACGGCGCGCAGGCCAAAGCCGGAATGGGTGTCGTAGCTGGCGGTCTTCAGCCGGCCGTCGTCGAAGCCGAACGCCTCGGACTTCCGATACTGGAGGTAGAGTTCCCCGTCATCGGCCTTGGCCAGCGCCGACGCGGTGAGGCGCTGCGCCTCAGCGGGATCGAGCTGGCCATCGTGATAGAGGAAGGAGCGGGGGTCTGAGAGGCTGGTCATGCCCCGCAATATAGGGGCGTTAAAGGCTCGCGCCAGCCGGATGATCGGGGAGGGTCGATTGATCGACCCCGTCGGCCGGTCCGCCGATCAGCACGAAACGCCGGTCGCAATAGCCGCAATCGACATAACCATGCTCGTCGATCTCAAGAAACACGCGCGGGTGGCCGAGCGCGGCGCCGCCGGGAATATCGGTCGCGCCGTCACAGGCGTTGCGGCGGTGGGAGACGCGGAGGGTTTCGGGCGGGGCGATCATGAGGTGGCGCGATAGCAAGCGCAGGCGCGAGGGGCAATTCTTCCTTTCCCTATCCCGCCGGGAGAGGGGTTGGCGCGCGCTTGCCGCAAGCTTAAGGGCCAAGCATGACTGAAGCCGCCATCGTCATCGACTCGCTCTGCAAGACCTACAAGGGCGGCAAGCGCGCCCTGGACGATGTGTCCTTCGAGGTGCCGCGCGGGCAGATTTTCGGGCTGCTCGGGCCGAACGGCGCGGGCAAGTCGACGCTGATCAACATCCTGGCAGGTCTGGTCAACAAGACCGATGGCACCGCATCGATCTGGGGCTTCGATATCGACCAGCATCCGCGCAACGCCAAGGCATCGATCGGGATCGTCAACCAGGAGATCCTGTTCGATCCCTTCTTCACCCCGTTCGAGACTCTCGAGATCCAGGCCGGGCTATACGGCGTGCCCAAGGCGAGGCGCCGCTCGATGGAATTGCTCCGCGCGGTGCACCTGGAAGACAAGGCCAACGCCTATGCCCGCACCCTGTCGGGCGGCATGAAGCGACGGCTGATGGTGGCCAAGGCAATGGTGCACACGCCGCCGGTGCTGGTGCTCGACGAGCCGACCGCCGGCGTCGATATCGAGCTTCGCCAGCAGCTCTGGGCCTATGTGCGCGGCCTCAACGAGCAGGGCGTGACGGTCGTGCTCACCACGCATTATCTCGAAGAAGCCGAGCAGCTCTGCGACCGCATCGCGATCATCAACCATGGCAAGGTGATCGCCAACGAGCCGACCCGCGAGCTGGTCGGCAAGGCGACCGAGAAGCTGGTCGAGGTGACGGTCGACCGTGACGTCAAGGCGACACCCCAGGCCGATTGTTTCCAGAAGATCGAGCTGAAGGGCACGCGCACGCTCGCCATCACCTACGCCAAGGACCGGGTGAATGCGGGCGAAGTGCTCGCCGCGGTACAGGCCGACGGCTACGGCATCGTCGATGTTTCGACACGCGAGGCCGACCTGGAGGATGTGTTCCTGAACCTCACGCGCGCATCGAACGGATAGCGACCGCTTGTTTTCCCGTTCGTTTCAGGCGTAGTCGCGGGAAACGCGGATCGAACGCCCCTGGTCTCGACTTCGCTCGACACGAACGGAGTTGGTGTGCCGGACTCTCATATAAGCGACGTTCTGATCATCGGTTCCGGCGCGGCCGGGCTGACCGCAGCGCTCAATCTCGCCGACCGGGTCAAGGTGACGGTGCTTGCCAAGGGCGGGTTGAACGAGGGGTCGACCGCTTGGGCACAGGGCGGGATCGCGGCAGTGCTGGAGCCGGGCGACACCTTCGAGAGCCATATCGAGGATACGATGATCGCCGGCGCGGGGCTGAACAACCGCGAGACCGTCGAATTCGTGGTCGAGCGTGCCCCGGCCGCCATCGCGCGGCTCGAGGAGCTGGGGGTGCCGTTCGCGACCGACGGCGATGCGCTTCACCTGACGCGCGAGGGCGGACATAGCCATCGACGGATCGTGCATGTCGCCGACGCGACCGGCTGGGCGGTGCAGGAAGCACTGCAGCGCGCGGCCGAGGCGCATCCCAATATCAGCCTGATACCCGACATGGTCGCGATCGACCTGGCGACCGGACGGCATGAGGAGCGCTATTCGGGATCAGGCCATGTCTGGGGCGTCTATGCCGTCAACCGGGCGACGGGCCGCGTCGAACTGTACACCGCGCGCGCCACGATCCTGGCGACGGGTGGCGCCGGGCGCACCTATCTCTTCTCGACCGCGCCGCGCGGCGCCACCGGCGACGGCATCGCCATGGCGTGGCGCGCCGGTTGCCGGGTGTCGAACATGGAATTCATGCAGTTCCATCCGACCTGCCTGTACAATCTCGAGGTCAAGAACTTCCTGATCACCGAGGCGGTGCGCGGAGAGGGCGGCCATCTGCTGATCCCCGACACCGGCTATCGCTTCATGCCCGATTTCGATCCGCGCGCCGAGCTGGCGCCGCGCGATATCGTCGCGCGCGCGATCGACCATGAGATTAAGCGGCTCGGCCTGGACTATGTCCATCTCGACATCAGCCATCGCGGCCCGGAGTTCGTGAAGGAGCATTTTCCGAACATCCATGAAAAGCTGCTCGGCCTCGGCATCGACATGACGAAGGACCCGATCCCGGTCGTGCCGGCGCAGCATTATACGTGCGGCGGGATCGTCATCGACCTGCACGGCAAGACCGATCTGCCCGGCCTCTATGCCGCGGGCGAATGCAGCGAATCCGGCCTGCATGGCGCCAACCGGCTTGCCTCCAACAGCCTGCTCGAATGCTTCGTGTTCGGCGAGGCAGCGGCGGACCACATCCTCGACCATTGGGACGAATTGCCCTCCCCGCCCCCGATCCGCCCCTGGGACGAAAGCCGGGTCGAGGATTCGGATGAGGAAGTCGTCATCAAGCAGAACTGGACGGAGATCCGGCGCTTCATGTGGAACTATGTCGGCATCGTCCGGACGACCAAGCGCCTGGAACGGGCGCAGCACCGAATCCGGCTGCTCACCGACGAGGTGAACGACTATTATGGGCATTTCCGCGTGACGCCCGACCTGATCGAGCTGCGCAACCTGCTCCAGACCGCCGAATTGATCGTCCGGTCAGCGCTGCACCGCCATGAATCGCGCGGGCTGCATTACACGCTCGATTATCCCGACATGTTGCCGGAAGCCGTCGATACGATCCTCGTACCGTAAACGGGCGGTGCCGCGCCGTTCCGGGATCGGCAGCGCCTCTTGCCGCAGACAAATCCGCTGCCGCGTCGACTTTCGGGAGCCTGTAAAACTCCTGAATGGATTCAACCGGCTGGCCTGCGATGCTGCGACAACCGTTTCACCTTGTGTCAGCCGCGGTTCGTCGCAAGGCTTGCATGCCGGGGATTCCTCAAGGAGAATCCGTGTTTAAGGTCGCGAACCGGGGGCGGGGCTTTGATTGGTGACACAGATTCTACCATTTGATTTTCCGAGGCCTGTAGCGGTGACTCTTCTCGCCGCCGCGCTCTGCGCCTGCGGACATGACACCAGCAGGCATCTGGTCCTGATACCCCCTGCGCCTGTTCAGCCGCCCTATCAGGTCGTCGTTCCCGTCCCGCCACCCACACCCAGGCAGCTGCCGCCCCGGGCGCCCGAAGCACTGGTCGCGAATGTCACCGCGCTCGGTCGCAACTTCAACGGACGGGTCGGCATCGCGGTGCGCAGCATCGACCAGGGGTGGACGGTATCGAGCAATGGCGACGCCCGCCTGCCGCAGCAAAGCGTGAGCAAGCTGTGGGTGGCGATGACCGTGCTGGATTATCGCGACAGCGGCCGGCTGACGCTCGACGATCCGATCACGCTGACCAAGGACGATTTCACCCTGTTCCATCAGCCGATCGCGGCGCTGGTGAAGGACGGCGGCTATCATACCACCGTCGGTGAACTGCTGCGGCGCGCGCTGACGATGAGCGACAATACCTGCAACGACCGGCTGCTCCGCTATGTCGGCGGGCCGGCCGCGGTGCGCGACTTCATCCGGCGCAAAGGTCTGGGCGATATCCGCTTCGGCCCGGGCGAGAAGCTGTTGCAGAGCGCGACCGCGGGGCTGCAATGGAAGCCCGAGTTCGCCTTCGGCAACGCCTTCACCCGCGCCCGCGCCCGCCTGCCCCAGACAGCGCGGATCGCGGCGTTCGAACGCTATGTCGCCGATCCGCCGGACGGCGCAGCGCCGTCAGCGATCGCCGGCGCCCTGGCCAAGCTCAAGCTCGGCCAGCTTCTGTCCAGGCAGTCGACCGATTATCTGATCAGCACGATGGAATCGTCCAAGACCGGCCGGCAGCGGATGCACGGCGCGGTGCCGGCCGGTTGGGACTTCGGCCACAAGACCGGCACCGGACAGGATCTGGCCGGGCGCACCGCCGGCTATAATGATGTCGGCCTGCTGATGGCACCCGATGGTCGCAGCTATGCCGTCGCGATCATGATCGGCGATACGCCCCGGGCCATCCCGGAACGCCAGGCGCTGATGCAGGCAGTCGTCACCGCGGTGGTGGCGAGCCATCGCGGCCAGGGCGATTCGCTGGCAGGCCGCGCCCCGATTCCCTGATCGGGCAACGCCGGTCAGTGGCCATCCGATCGCAGCACGCGCGCTGAGATTTCGCCTCGCCCCCGCCGCGCACCACTGCTATCCCGCGCCCATGCCGCACCTCTATCTCGTCGACGGATCGGGTTATATCTTCCGAGCCTATCATCGCCTGCCGCCGCTCACCAACGTGCACGGCGAACCCGTCGGCGCGGTCTATGGCTATACGACCATGTTGTGGAAGCTCGCCGACGAGCTGCACAAGGCCGATGGGCCGACCCATATGGCGGTCGTGCTCGACAAATCGAGCCATACGTTCCGCAACGAGCTGTACGACAAGTACAAGGCGCAGCGCCCGCCGCCGCCCGAGGACCTGGTCCCGCAATTCCCGATGATTCGCGACGCCACCCGCGCCTTCTCGCTGCCGTGCATCGAGGAGGACGGGCTCGAGGCGGACGATATCATCGCCAGCTATGCCAAGGCAGCCCTGCGCGAGGGCTGGTCAGTCACCATCGTCAGTTCCGACAAGGACCTGATGCAGCTCATCGAGCCGGGGCTCGACCTGTACGACACGATGAACAACCGCCGTCTCGGCGCCGAGCATGTCATGGAGAAGTTCGGCGTGATGCCCGACCGGCTGGGTGACGTGCTCGGCCTGATGGGCGACAGCGTCGACAATGTGCCGGGCGTGCCCGGCGTCGGCCCCAAGACCGCCGCCAAGCTGATCCAGGAACATGGCGATATCGAAGGCGTGCTGGCCGCCGCTCCCTCGATGAAGCCGGGCAAGCTGCGCGACAATCTGATCGAGCATGCCGACAATGCTCGGCTCTCCCGCGTGCTGGTGACGCTGAAGGACGACGCGCCTCTGGCCGAGCCGCTTGAGGACCTGGCGCTTCAGGGGATTCCCGAGGCACCGCTCCGTGCGTTCCTTGAACATCACGGCTTCAAGTCGCTGCTCGCCAAGCTATCCGCCGTGGCGGATGCGCCGGTCGAGACGCCGAAGAGCGTGCCGCAGGAGGAAGACCCGCCCTGCGATCACGACGGCTATGTGACGGTGATCGACGAGGCAGCGCTCGACGACTGGATCGCGAAGGCGCGACACCAGGGCTGGATCGCGATCGACACCGAGACGACCGGCGTGGACGCGACGCGCGCCGAACTGGTCGGGGTCAGCATGGCGCTCGAACCGAATAAGGCATGCTACGTCCCGCTTGCCCATGGCGGCACGGGGTTGTTCGCCGAAAAGCCCGACCAGATCGCGCCGGCCACCGCGCTGGCGAAGCTCAAGCCGCTGTTCGAAGATCCGGGCGTGCTCAAGATCGGGCATAATCTGAAATACGACATGATCGTGCTCGGTCGGCTTGGCATCGACGTCGCGCCGCATGATGATACGATCCTGATGAGCTTCGATCTCGACGCCGGGCTGCACGGGCATGGCATGGACGAGCTTGCCGCGACTCATCTGTCGCACAGCTGCATCGCGTTCAAGGACGTGGTCGGCACGGGCAAGAGCCAGCTTCAGTTCAACGAGATCGATCTGGCCTCGGCCACGCGCTACGCGGCCGAGGATGCCGACGTCACGCTCAGGCTGTGGCGCCGGTTCAAGCCGCGCCTGCCGGCCGAGGGCGCGACGCGCGTGTACGAGATGGTCGACCGGCCGCTCGCGCCGGTGATCGCGCAGATGGAGCGGCACGGCATCAAGGTCGACCGCGAGAAATTGTCACAGCTCTCGACCGAATTCGCCCATTCGATCGCCGCGCTCGAGACCGAGATCCATGGCCTTGCCGGCGGCCCCTTCACCATCGGCAGCCCCAAGCAGCTTGGCGACGTGCTGTTCGAGCGCATGGGCATCAAGGGCGGGCGCAAGGGCAAGTCGGGCGTCTATTCGACCGACGTCAACGAACTGGAGCGGATTGCGGCGGACAAGGATTCGCCCGGCAAGGAGATCGCGGCGCGCGTGCTCGACTGGCGGCAATTGTCGAAGCTGAAATCCACCTATACCGACGCGCTGCAGGCACAGATCAACCCTGAGACCGGGCGGGTCCATACCAGCTATTCGCTGACCGGCGCGCAGACCGGGCGGCTGTCATCGACCGACCCGAACCTGCAGAACATCCCGATCCGCACCGAGATCGGCCGCCAGATTCGCGACGCCTTCGTCGCGGAGCCGGGCAATGTCCTGCTCGCGGCCGACTATTCGCAGATCGAGCTGCGGCTGGCGGCGCACATGGCCGATGTGCCCGCGCTCAAACAGGCATTTGCCGACGGCGCCGACATTCATAGCCTGACCGCGCAGGAACTGTTCGGCGAGGTCAATCGCGACACGCGCGGCCGCGCCAAGACGATCAACTTCGCCATTCTCTACGGCATTTCGCGCTGGGGCCTGGCCGGCCGGCTCGACGTGACCGCTGACGAGGCGCAGGCGATGATCGACCGTTATTTCGAGCGCTTCCCTGGCATCAACCACTATATCGTCGAGACGACCGAAAAGGCGCGCGACAAGGGTTATACCGAGACGTTGTTCGGCCGGAAGACGCATTTCCCGCGGCTCAAGTCAAAGATCCAACATGAGCGCCAGGGCGCTGAGCGCGCCGCGATCAACGCGCCGATCCAGGGAACGAGCGCCGATATCATCAAGCGTGCGATGGTGCGGATGGGGCCGGCGCTGATCGAGGCCGGCCTGCCGAACGTGCGCATGCTGCTTCAGGTGCATGACGAACTCGTGTTCGAACTGCCCGAGGGTGATGTCGAGGCGGCAAGGCCGGTGATCGAACGGGTGATGGCAAGCGCAGCCGAGCCCGCCGTGGTCCTCAGCGTGCCGCTCGGCATCGAGATCGGCGTCGGTCCGAGTTGGGGAGCGGCGCATTGACCGACGCGGCCGCCGCCGATGATGGGGGCACCGAAGACCTCAAGGCCCTGGCCAAGGGCGGTCGCACCAACATCATCGGTTTCCTGTTGCGTCTTGCCGCACGGCTGCCGTTCCTGTTCATCGCCGGCCGGGTCTATGGCCCGGATATCGTCGGCCGGTTCGCGCTGGCGGTGGTGGTGGTCGAACTCGCCGCCCTGCTCGCCACGCTCGGGCTGAAACGCGGACTTGCCCAGGCGCTGTCCTCCTCCGACCGGCCGCATGTCCATGTGGTGTGGGATGCGATGGCGGTGGCCTTCCTCGCCTCGCTGATCGCCAGCGGCGTGCTGATCGCCCTGCCGCAGATCATGTACCCCAACAGCCCGATCGAGGGGATGGACCGCTGGCTGCCGTGCATCGTGTTCGCGGTCGCCTGGTCCGATGTCAGCCTCGCCGCGCTCGCCTATCGCCGAAACGTGAAGGCAACGGTGACCGCCCGCGCGATCGTCGAACCCTGGACGATCAGTGCCGCTGCCTGGGTCTTCTCCTTCGTTTCGCTGCGCGACGGCCTGATCTATGCCTATATCCTGTCGATGGCGGCGGCACTCGTCGCGTCGCTGGTACCGTTCATCCGCAGCTATGGCCTGCCGCATGGCTGGCGGCCGCGCATCGTTCACCTGGTCGCGCTGGCCAGCCGCAACGCGCCGCTCGCCGGCGCCGACGCGATCGAATGGGGCACGCGCAACGTCGACCGGTTCATCCTTGGAGTGATGTTCGAGCCCAAGATCGTCGGCATCTACTACATGGCGCAGCAGGTCGCTTCGATCCCGGCCAAGCTCAAGACCAGCTTCGATCCGATCCTTGGCCCCGTGATCACCGCGAGCCTGGCCAAGAACGACCGCGAGGCGATCGCGGCGCAGGTCCGGCAGGTCGGTTTCTGGATCATGGCGGCGCAGACCGGCCTTGCGCTGATGGGGTCGATCCCGGGCGAGGCGGTGATGGGCGTGGTGGGGCCGCAATTCGTCTCCGGCACCGCCGCGCTCGCCTTTCTGCTGACCGCCGAGGCGGTGGCGTCGACCGGTGCCGTGTGCGAATCGGCTTTGGTCTATATCGCGCGGGTGCGGAACCTGATGATCTCGCTGGGGACCCTCTGTTTCCAGATCGCGCTCAGCTTCACGCTGATCTTCGCGATGCGCTGGATCGGCTGGCCGATCAACTTCCAGGCCGCAGGGCCAGCGGTGGCGCTGCTGGTCGCGCTCGGCCTCGCATCCGTCGTCAAGTCGAACCTGCTCGCCCATCTGCTCAAGGCGCGCGTCTCGGGTTTCCGCATGCCGATGCTTTGGGCGATCGGCGCGGCGGTGGTCGTCGGGACGGCGTTCACCTCCCTGCCCAGGCGGTATGAATGGGCCGAGCTGCTCATCGGCCTGCCGGCCATCGCCGCGACCTATCTCTTCGTCCTGTCGCGCTTGGCGTTCAGCCCCGAGGACCGGGCGCTGTTCGGCAAGATACCGTCAGTGGACGAAGCGACGCTGCCGACCTGAGGCAGCTCCCCCTGCCTCCAACCCGCCCGCCCGTTCATCAATGCCGGAAGTGGCGCATCCCGGTGAACACCATCGCCAGGCCAGCCGCATCGGCCGCCGCGATCACCTCGTCGTCGCGTATCGAGCCGCCCGGCTGGATCACCGCCGTCGCGCCTGCCTCGACCGCGGCAAGCAGGCCGTCGGCGAAGGGGAAGAAGGCATCCGACGCCACCGCCGAGCCGATCGTGCGCGGCGTGGCCCAGCCTGCCTTGTCGGCGGCGTCCTTCGCCTTCCAGGCAGCGATGCGGGCTGATTCGAGCCGGTTCATCTGGCCCGCGCCGATGCCGGCAGTGGCGCCATCCTTCGCATAGACGATCGCATTCGACTTGACATGCTTGGCGACCGTCCAGGCGAAACGGCAATCGGCAAGCTCCGCCTCGGTCGGCTGGCGTTTGGTCACCACCTTGAGATCCGGCGCTGCGCCATTATCGCGGGTCTGGACCAGCCAGCCGCCCGCGATCGACTTGGCCATAAGGCCGGTACGCGCCGGATCGGGCAGGTCGCCGGTGAGGAGCAGGCGAAGGTTCTTCTTCGCCGCGAAGATGGCGAGCGCGGCTTCATCGGCGTCGGGAGCGATCACCACTTCAGTGAAGATGCCTGAAATGGCGCGCGCGGTCGCCTCGTCCAGCGCCCGGTTCAGCGCGATGATGCCGCCGAACGCCGAGACGGTGTCGCAGGCGAACGCCTCGGCATAGGCCTGTTCGATGGTCGCGGCGCTGGCGACGCCGCAGGGATTGGCATGCTTGACGATGACCACGGTCGGCTGCGCGTCGTGGAACTCGCTGACCAGTTCGAGCGCGGCGTCGGCATCGTTGTAATTATTGTAGCTGAGTTCCTTGCCCTGCACCTGACGCGCCTGGCCGATGCCGCGTGCGTGCGGGCCGGTGGCGGTATAGAAAGCAGCTGACTGGTGCGGATTCTCGCCATAGCGGAGCGACGCGCCGCGCTTCAGCGTGATCGGCAGCGTTTCCGGAAAAGCCTCGCCCTGGTCGGCGAACCCGAACCAGCTCGCGATCATGCCATCATAGGTCGCGGTCGCGGCGAAGGCGCGCGCGGCAAGGCGCTTGCGCAGATCAAGCATGGTGGCGCCGCCCGATGAGTCCATCTCGGCGACCAGCGCATCATAGTCGGCGGGATCAGTGACGATCGTGACAAAGGCGTGGTTCTTGGCGGCAGACCGCACCATCGACGGGCCGCCGATATCGATATTCTCGATGATCTCCGGCCGGTCGGCGCCCTTCATCACCGTCTGAAGGAAGGGATAGAGGTTCACCACCACCAGATCGATCGCGCCGATGCCATGCTCCTCCATCGAGGCGACATGGGCCTTGTCGTCGCGCACAGCGAGCAGGCCGCCATGGACCTTGGGGTGCAAGGTCTTCACGCGACCGTCCATCATCTCCGGGAAGCCGGTCAGATCGGAGATGTCGCGCACCGCGAGCCCCGCATCGCGCAACGCGGCGGCGGTGCCACCGGTCGAGACCAGCTCAACGCCGTGGCGGGCGAGCGCCCGGCCGAGATCAACGATGCCAGTCTTGTCGGATACCGACAAAAGGGCACGGCGGATGGTGATGGCGGTCATGGGCACTCCGGGGGTGAGGGGTCGCGCGTCCCTCTGCCGCCTCAGGTCGCGCGCTTCAAGGCCCAGCTCACGCTGGCGCCGCCCGCAGGCGATTCTCCCGAGACGACGAGCTGGTGAGTCGGTTGCGGCCGGCCGTCACCGTCGATCCACAGGCTGTCCTCGACCGCCAGCGTGCCGCCGCGACAGCGGAACTGCCACAATACCCCGCCGGGCAGACGAAGCAGCGCGGCCATGCCGTCCGCCGTCGGCGAGACCGACACGCCCTGGCCGAGATGGAAGCGGATCACGAAGGCCGTCGCCGCGAGCTTGCGCTTCTTGCTGGCGGGCAGCAGCATATCCTCGCCGCGCACCTCGCGACCGTCGCCGGCAAGCACGAGCTGGCGGCGGTGGACGAAGCCGTAGCGCCTGGCATAGCCGTCATGGCTCGCCTCGATCCGGCTCGACGCCTCGCTTTCCTGCCGTGCCAGCTCGACCTCCGCGACGCCGCGCCCGAGCGTGCCGTCGGCATGGATCGCGGTCGAATTGCTGTCCCCGACGATCAGGGTCGAATGCGCCGCGGTGGTGCGCAGGCCGTCGGCAAGGACGGCGGGAAGCTGCGCCACGGCCGACCGGGCGCCGCCGCAATTGACGATCAGGCGATGCGCGCCATCGGAGAGTTCGAACGCGAGGGTGGAAGCACAGCCGCCCTCGACCAGCCGCGCGATCGGCGGCGGCGCCGCGTCCATGATCAGGACGGCGGTGCCGGCGGCGAGGCGCTGATAGCCCCAGTCGCGCGCCTGGCGGAGCGGCCGGGCACGCACGCCGGTCGCGGCGATGATCCGTTCGAGCGCCTCGCCGGAGACAGGGCCGCCGCCCTGCCAGCTCGAAAGCCCGCGATCGCCGTGGCACACGCCAAGCAGCGCCGGCACCATCCGCGCCAGCACCGCGGCGATCGCCGGCGGCTCGACCAGGCGGCGCGCGGCGTACACTTCCTTCAGGCCGGTGAGCAGCATGATGATGTCGAGCTGCGCCATCGGCGAGCGCGCCACGCTGCCGCCATCCTCGAACACCGAGACCGACAGCGCCTTGGCCAGGGCGGCTTCGGTGGCGCCGCGCCGCGCATCGCCCCCCGGGATCAGCAACCCCGCCGCGACCACGCCGCACAACGCCGCGACCCGTGGGGCGCCCGGCGGAAGCTTGTCGGCGCCGCGATCGATATGCCGCGCGCCCCGCGCGAGCGTGTTGAGCACCAGGCTGCGATAGACCAGGTCGGTGCTCGACAGGATCAGCGGGGCGTGCGCGGTCCAGAACAGGATCCGCCGGCCCCAGAGATCGGCGCGCCAGGCAGGTTCGCTGACCGTATCGGCGTGCGCCGCGAGCCAACGGCGCATCAGATCCTCGGCGATCGGGGTCGCCTGTCCGCGTGTCGCCACGGTCGAAAGATCGCGCAGCCAGAGAAAGCTGTGGAGATAATCGCCCAACGCGCGCGAGAAATCGGGCCTGGCGAGATTGAGATCGGCGATGGCGCGGGTTTCCCCGCGCAGATTCAGCTTGCCGTCGAGCAGCGCGTTGCCCCGTCGCGGATCGCCCAGGAACGGATCGTCGGGAACCGCGATCAGCTTCAGCGGATGCCGGCCCTTCAACCGCATCCCGTGTATCGGCGTCCGCCAGGTCAATCGATGAAAATATTCGGTGAGACGGTCAGCCAGCGACAACCCCTTGTCGCCCCCCAGACGAATCAACCGTTTGCCCTCTTCGATGCCGTCGGCGCCGGAATCGCGACCGCCGTCGTTCACCCGCCTCTCAGGGCAAGGATGTTGGCGGCATAGGCCGAGGGGCCGCCGCGGAAGGTAGCCGTGCCGGCGACGAGCGCGTCAGCACCGGCGGCGATCGCCTCGCGCGCCGTCACCGCGTCGATACCGCCATCGACCTCGAGATCGACGCCGAGCCCTGCCTTGTCGATCATCTTGCGGATGCTTTCGATCTTGCGCAGCGCGCTGGGGATGAAGCCTTGGCCGCCGAAACCGGGATTGACGCTCATCACCAGCACCAGATCGACCTCCTCGATCAGATAGTCGAGCGCCTTGGCCGGCGTCTGCGGCGTCAGCACCACGCCGGCACGCTTGCCGAGCTTGCGGATGTGCTGGAGGCTGCGGTGCGTGTGCGGCCCCGCCTCGACATGAATGCTGATGATGTCAGCCCCGGCTTCAGCGAACTGATCGAGGAACGAATCGACCGGCGCGATCATCAGATGCACGTCGAGCGGCTTCTGCGTATGCGGGCGGAGCGCCTTCACCACCGCCGGGCCGATCGTGATGTTGGGGACGAAATGACCGTCCATCACATCGACATGAATCCAGTCGGCGCCGGCCGCGTCGATCGCGCGCACCTCCTCGCCAAGGCGCGCGAAATCGGCGGAGAGGATCGAAGGGGCGATACGGACAGGCTGTTGCATGACCGATTCCTTAGCATGCGTGAGTCGCGCGGCAAGGCGACTCAGGTACCGCGGCGCAATCTCGCGATGAAGAAGCCGTCGCAGCCGCCCTCTTTGCCGAGCATGCCGGGCAGCGTGCGAACCCAGCCACGCTGATGCGGGATGATGCCGGCCGGCAATTCTTCGACGCTGACCGGATCGATCGCGAAATCGGGCTGGGCGGCGAGAAACGCCATGAGCTGCTCCTCCCCCTCGGCACGTTCGAGCGAACAGGTGGCATAGATCAAGGTTCCGCCGGACTTGACCCATCTGGCGGCCCGGGCAAGCAATTGCGCCTGCACCCGGGACATTTCGGCAATCACCTTCGGATTCACGCGGTGGAGCACGTCAGGGTGGCGGCGGAAGATGCCGGTAGCGCTGCACGGCGCATCGAGCAGCACGGCGTCCACCGGCGCGTCCGGCGACCATTTGAGCAGGTCGGCGGCGATCACCGTCGCCTCAAGATGGGTGCGGGCGAGATTCTCGCGAAGTCGCGCCAGACGACTTTCCGAGGAATCGATCGACGTGACGGCCCATCCCGCGCTGGCGAGCTGCATCGTCTTCCCGCCGGGAGCGGCGCACAGATCGAGCGCGGTGCCACTTCCCTTGCCGATGAGGCGCGCGGGGAGCGAGGCGGCAATATCCTGGACCCACCAGCCGCCCTCTTCAAAGCCCGGCAGTTCACGCACACTGCCGCTGGCGAGGCGGATATGGCCGGGGAGCAGCGAGGTGCCGTCCATCTCTTCGGCCAAAGCATCGGTCGCCGCCGAGTCGGCCAGGGTCAGATCGAGCGGCGGGGGCGCGGCGATGGCACGTTCCGCCGCGGCGACCCGTTCCTCGCCCCAGGCATTCTGCCAGCGGGCCTCCGCATCTTCCGGAAGAGTCGGGAATTCGGGCAGGCTCTTGTTGGCGCGCATCAGCGTGCCGAACACGCCATGGACAAGCTTGCGTGGACCGCCATCGACCAATGGCAGGACGGTCGAGATCGCGGCGTGCGGCGGCGTACCCAGCGCGAGCGCCTGAACCAGCGCGATCCGCAGCGCGAAGCGTGCCTTGGCGTCATCCGGCAAGGGACGTTGAGTCGCCGAATCGATCAGCGCGTCGAGATCGGGCAAGCGGCGGAGGGTCTCAGCGGCGATGGCATGGGCAAGCGCGCGATCGTCGCCGCGATCGATCCCCTGGGTCGCGCGGTCGAGCGCCGCCTCAAGCGGCAGGCCTTGGCGGAGTACCGCATCGAGCAGCTTCAGCGCGGCGCGACGGGCGGGAACGCCGGGCGGATCGGCGGGACGGTCTGGGGATCGGCCAGCGGATCGAGATGGGGGTCGGGTCAAATCGCTTGAACTCGTGTCGTGACGGGTGGATGGGGTGGCAAGCAGCATCCGGAAAGAACCGCCATGGGCCGCCGCCCGCCACATGTGAAGCCGCCAGCCTATCTTTCCAAGAGCCCGCCGGTGCCGAAACCCGATCCCAAGCCAGCGGCCGAAGCGGAAAACGACCCGCTCGGGCTCGACCCGACGCGTTATGGCGACTGGACGCTCAAGGGCATCGCTGTCGATTTCTAGACGGCGAGCCCGCAAGCGTTCCTGACTTTATCCCTGTTCTTCGCCGTTAAACCTCGTTTCTTTTTTCGGGGGCTTTTTTTCCTCTGTTATGTTGGATTTTGCGCCCGGATTTTTCGTTCCAGAACAGTGACTTGAAGACCCATTTCCCTGTTACCGGATAACAGGGGAAAATCGCGCCGATAATAGGGGAGGTTTTTTTGCCGAAACAGGGGACGCGCCCTATAAATACCGACGATGCGAAAGAACGGGACCATGCCGAAATGGTCTGGTCATGATGCTATCGCCGGTTGCCGGCGTTTGAATCGACCGCCGCGCATCGGAGGGGAGATCAGGCCAGCAGGTCCCGCAGCTTGCCCACCGTATTCCAGTTGCGCATCGTCGCGATCTTCGGAAATTTCAGCTTCACCATCGCCGGGAGAAGCTTCGAGTTCCCGACGTCGACCGGGAAATCGATATAAAGCTCCCGATCGATCGCCTCGAGTCGCTCGGGGCCATCATAGAGGCCGGGGATCTTCCCGATCAGCCCGTCCGGCACGGGATCGCGGTGGAACGCCACCATCAGGTGACCTGGATGGTCCTTCGCGGCATCGGGGAAAGGATTGGCCGCGATCACCGCCTCCAGTTCCGCCAGGTTGCGCACGACCACATCGGTCCTGAGGCCCCAGGCGGCGAGCGCTTCCTCAAGCGCCTTTTCCAGCGCGGCACCGTCAGCCTCCCTGGCGGTGAAGACGACATTGCCCGACGCGAGCAACGTCTTGACGTCATCATGGCCGAGCTTCTCGACCAGCGCCTTCAGCTCGGTCATCGGAATCCGCTTGCCGCCGATGTTGATGCCCTTGAGCAGAGCAGCCCAGCGCGTCACTGATCCTCCCGCGTCAACGGTCGCGCCAGGAGCGCACCGACGACCTCGCGCACATCGGCGCCGTCGAGCAGCGCGCAGACCGCCTCGGTGACCGGCATGTCGGCGCCGACATCGGCCGCAGCCTCGCGCAGCACGGGCGCGGTAAAGGCTCCTTCAGCGACGGTGCGGCGATCGGCCATCAGGTCGCGCGCCGATTTGCCCTGGCCAAGCCCCATGCCGAGCGAAAAGTTGCGCGAGCTGGTCGAGGAGCAGGTAAGCACCAGGTCGCCAAGGCCGGACAGCCCCGCCAATGTCTCGGACCGTGCACCGCGCGCCATGCCGAAACGCGTCATCTCGGCGAAACCACGTGCGATCAGCGCGGCGCGCGCATTCTGGCCGAGCCCTGCCCCCTCGACCACGCCGCAGGCGATGGCGAGCACGTTCTTGACCGCGCCGCCGATCTCGGCGCCGATGACGTCGGAAGAGAAATAGGGACGGAAGGCCGGGCCGGCGAGGCGATCGGCGAGCCGGGCGCCCAGATCCTCATTGTCGCAGGCGAGCGTGACCGCTGTCGGCTTGCCCTGCGCAACCTCGAAGGCGAAGGTCGGCCCGGAGATCACCGCGATCGGCGCTCCGGGATGCACCGCGCGGGCGACTTCGCCGACCAACAGGCGCGACCCCGCCTCGATACCCTTGGCGCAGAGCACCAGCGGCGTGATGCCGACGGGCATCGCGCTCAGGATGCTCCGGATATGCTGGGCAGGAACGACGACCAGCAGCGCATCGCAGGCCGAAACCGTATCAAGCGACCCGGTCGCCTCGATCGAGCCCGGCAAGGGGATGTCCGGCAGGAACAGCGGGTTCCGGTGAGTCGCGTTGACTGCCTCGACCACCTCAGGCTCGCGTGCCCATAGCAGGACAGGCTCGCCCTCGCGCGCCGCCACGCTGGCGAGCGCCGTGCCCCAGGCACCGCCACCGACCACGCCGATCTTCATGCCTTCACTCCCGCGCCGCGCACCGCCTCCGCCCCCGGATCCAGCGGCCAGCGCGGGCGCGCGGGCACGTCGAGAGGATCGGTGAGGCCGGCGGCGAACCGTTCCGCCCCCGCCCAGGCAATCATCGCGGCATTGTCAGTGCAGAGCCACAAAGGCGGCGCCACGAAACGCAACCCGTTCGCCGTTGCCAGTCCCTGCAGTGCCGAGCGTACCGCGCGGTTGGCGGCGACACCGCCCGCCACCACCAGTGACGTCACGCCGTCAGCCCGGCCAAGCGCCCGGGTGGTGCGATCGATCAGGCAATCGACCACGGCCGTCTGGAAGGAGGCGGCGATATCCTCCGCGCTCCACGTGCCGGCGTCCCGGGCGCGGGCAACGGCGCTCTTCAGGCCGGCGAAGGAGAAATGCGGCTCAGCCGATCCTTTCAGCGGACGCGGCAGGGGGACGGCGGTGGGATCGCCGGCTTCGGCCGCCCGCTCGACCGCCGGGCCACCAGGGAAACCAAGGCCAAGCAGTTTCGCGGTCTTGTCGAACGCCTCGCCAGCGGCATCGTCGATCGTAGTGGCGAGGCGGCGATAGGTCGCGACACCCTCCACCAGGAGCAACTGGCAATGCCCGCCCGAAACGAGCAGCAGCAGATAGGGGAAATCGAGATCAGGGTCGGAAAGACGCGGGGAAAGCGCATGGCCCTCGAGATGGTTGACCGCGACCAGCGGCTTGCCGACCGCATGCGCCAGCGCCTTGCCGGTGACGAGCCCCACCATGACGCCACCGATCAGGCCGGGCCCGGCGGTGGCGGCGATCGCGTCGACATCCGCGAGCGTCACCCCGGCATCGGCCAGCGCGCCTTCGACCAGCGGGATCAGCGCCTCGACATGAGCGCGCGCCGCGATCTCGGGCACGACGCCGCCATAGGGACGATGTTCCGCCTCCTGCCCGAGCAGGCGATGGGCAAGCACGCGTCGGTCGCTGGTCACCAGTGCCGCCGCCGTTTCATCGCAGCTGGATTCGAGGCCGAGGATCAAACTCATGATGGTTGCCCCCTACCCGTTCGCCCCGCGCTTGTCGAAGGGCTGTCCTTTCTTCTAGGTCGCAGCCAGTGCGGGGCCTCGACACGCCCGGCCCGAACGGAGTTTTTAGTGCCCAACCCCCTTCTTCGCCTCGGCAGCCGTGGTTCGCCGCTTGCGCTCGTGCAGGCCGGCATGGTGCGGGACGCGCTGTGCGCCGCGCATGGCTGGGACGCGGCAGCGGTCGAGATCGTCCCGATCAGGACGACTGGCGACAGGGTGCAGGACCGCGCGCTGGCCGAGATCGGCGGCAAAGCGCTGTGGACCAAGGAACTCGACCGCGCCCTGCTCGACGGCGAGATCGACTGCGCGGTGCATTCGATGAAGGATGTCGAGACTATACGCCCCGTCGCGATCGCGATCGCCGCAATGCTCAAACGCGCCGATGTGCGCGACCGGCTGATCGGAGCGGACAGCATCGACGCGCTGCCGCGGGGCGCGTTGATCGGCACCAGTTCTCCGCGGCGCGGTGCGCAGTTGAAAAGACGGCGGCCCGACCTGAAGACGATATTCTTCCGGGGCAATGTCGATACGCGCCTCGCCAAGCTGGCGGCCGGCGAGGTCGATGCCACCTTGCTCGCCGCGGCGGGGCTTGACCGGCTGGGACGCGCGGAAATCGGCGCGCCGATCCCGAATGACGTCATGCTGCCAGCGCCGGCGCAGGGCGCGGTCGGGATCGAGGCACGCGCCCGCGATGAGCGGATGCTGACCTTGCTGAGCGCGATCGATCACGCCGAGACGCGCGGATGCGTGCTGATCGAGCGGGCGCTGCTCGCCGCGTTGAAGGCGGATTGCCATTCGCCGGTCGCGGCGCTCGCCACGGTCGACGGCGCGCGGACGACGATCCGCGCTGAGCTGCTGGCCGAGGATGGCAGCGCGCATGTTTCCGGCGAGACGTCGGGCGCGGCAGGCGACACGGCACTTGCCGATCGGCTCGCACGGGACCTGCTCGACCGCGCGCCACCGTCGGTAAGACGGCTGTTCGCGGCATGACACCGGACTTCGCGGTGCTCCGCCCGGAACCGGGCAACGCCGCGACCGCCGTACGGATCGAGGCATTGGGCCTGCGCGCGATCCGGCTGCCCCTGTTCGAAATCCGCGCGCTCGACTGGACGGTTCCCGACCCGGCCGGGTTCGATGCCTTGCTGCTGACAAGCGCCAATGCCGTGCGCTTCGGAGGCGCCGGACTGGATTCATTGCGGCATCTGCCGGTCCTGGCGGTGGGCGCCAGAACCGCTGAAATCAGCCGCGCGGCTGGATTTGACGTCATGGCGGCGGGAGAGTCTGACGCAGCGACGCTGCTCGCCGGGGATCACGGCATTGCTCGTGCCCTGCACCTCGGCGGGCGGGATCGATCCATCGAAGAAGGCGGCTGGATCACCCAGGCCATCGCCGTCTATGCCAGCGAGCCGTTGCCGGTGACGGCGGTCCAGCTCGGGGCGCTGGAGGGATCGATCGCCCTGCTGCATTCGGCCCGGGCAGCCACCCGGCTAGGCGAACTGGCTGAAGAACATGGTCTGGCGCGGCCCTCGATCGCCATCGCCGCGTTCAGCCCTGCCGTCGCGTCGGCCGCCGGAAGTGGCTGGAAGTGGATCGCCACGGCCGCCGCACCCAATGACGCCGCGTTGATCGAGGCGGCGTGCGCGCGATTGACCGGGTGAGCATGCGCGGAGATAAGACGGCATGAGCGACGAGCAGCCGACCCTTACGGCGCCATCCCGCAAGCTGGGCTGGCGCACCGCGGCGATCCTGGGGGCAGTCGCCTTCATCGCCGGCCTGTGCGCGATGGCGCTGGGACTCTACGCCTTTCCACAATGGTTCGGCCCCAAGCCGGTCGCCACCGTGACCCTGCCGATCGCCTCCACCGCCGACGGCCAGCGCACGCCCGTGGTGATCGTGCCGGGCAACGGCACGACGGCGGCACCGGCGATCGACCTGGACGCGCTGTCGACCCGCGAGAACGAGCTGGCCGCGCGCCTTGCCGAGCTGGAGGCCCGAACCGCGAGCATCAGCGGACAGGCGCGCCTTGCCTCCGGCTATGCCACCCGCGCCGAGGGGCTGATGATCGCCTTCGCCGCGCGGCGCCAGATCGATCGCGGCCTGCCGCTCGGCTATATCGAGGAGCAGCTGCGCCAGCGCTTCGGCCCGATCCAGCCCGAGGCGACCGGCACGATCATCCAGGCGGCGCAGCAACCGGTGACGATCGAGGATCTGCGCGTCGGGCTCGACGCGATCTCGTCCGAGCTGAGGACCGGCGCGGCGAGCGACGGATGGCTTGCCAGCCTGAGGCGCGAGCTGGGCAACCTCATCGTCCTGCACCGCGCCGACACCCCCTCGCCGCTGCCGGCCGACCGGCTCGCCCGCGCCCGACGTACCCTCGAAGCCGGCCATGTCGAGGCAGCGCTGGCCGAAGTGGCGCGCATGCCCGGCGCGCCGCAGGCCGAACGCTGGACCACCGCAGCGCGGCGCTACATCGGCGCGCGCCAGGCGCTCGACACGATCGAGACGGCGGCTATCATGGGACAGGGCGGCGCGGCGCCGCGCTGACCGGGACTGATCACGCGGCCGCGTTGATCCGGTCGAGCAGCGCCATCGCGCCCGCGGGGGCCCGGACCTTCGCCCCGTTGATGAAGAAGACG
The DNA here is from genome assembly GCF_028473665.1 of Sphingomonas sp. QA11. Lineage (GTDB taxonomy): Bacteria > Pseudomonadota > Alphaproteobacteria > Sphingomonadales > Sphingomonadaceae > Sphingomonas > Sphingomonas phytovorans. The sequence continues at coordinate 4,591,978 of NZ_CP098774.1, forward strand.
AAAGTATCGCGCGGCGTCTTCGCCAGCGGCTCGGACGAGGCATAGGGCAAGGCGGCATCCACTGGCTGGCCGCCACCCGCCCAATTCTTCGCGATATCCAGCCAGCGATCGAGTTCGGCGGGCGTATAGCCTGTAGGAACCGATTCGACCGCCTTTTCCAGCCGGGCGTAGACGAAATCACCGGTGACATCGGCAATCGCCGGGTATTCGGCCGAATCGGCGAAGACCAGGGCGACACCAGCGGCGCGCGCCATCGCGACGAATTCCGGTACATGGAAACTATCGTGCCGCACCTGGATCGCGTGGCGGAGCGCGACACCTTCATGCGACGCCGGCAGCAACTTCAGGAACGCGGCGAAATCGTCCGGTTCGAATTTCTTGGTCGCCATGAACTGCCACAGGATCGGGCCGAGCTTGTCGCCCAGCTCGACGATGCCCTGGTCGACGAACTTTGCGATCGAGTCACCCGAATCGGCGAGGACCTTGCGGTTGGTGCAGAAGCGCGAGGCCTTGAGCGCGAAGACGAAACCGTCGGGCGCTGTCTTCGCCCAGGAAGCGAAGGTCGCCGGCTTCTGTGATCCGTAATAGGTGCCGTTGACCTCGATCGCCGTCACCGCGCGCGACGCATATTCAAGCTCACGCTTCTGCGACAGGCCATCGGGGAAGAACACCCCGCGCCAGGGTTCGTAAGTCCATCCGCCGATGCCAGTGCGAATCATGCCGTGGTTCATGCCATTGCTCCTGAACGGACGGTTCTAGGACGGGAAGCCGCTTTCGCGAAGCCGCCCGACGCTGCTAGGACCATGAGCGACATGGCGTGGGGAAGACCGATGGCGACGGACCGTAGCGAGATCGATCCGAGCGACCCCTATGAGCGCAGCGCCCAGACCTTCCCGGTCCTCAGCGAGGCGATGGTGGCGCGGATGATGTCCTATGGCCGCGAGGAAGCGGTCGAAAAGGGCGTGGAACTCTACACGCGCGGCGAGCGCAGCGTTGATTTCTTCGTGGTACTGGCCGGATCGATCGAGGTGCTGGACACCGACGAGCACGGCGTCGCCAACATCTTCACGACGCATCGCGAACGGCAGTTCACCGGAGAGCTCGACCTGTTCAACGACCGGGAGATTCTCGTCACCGGCCAGGTCGGCGAGGATGGCCGGGTGCTGCGAATCAGCCGGGCGAATTTCCGCAGGATGGTGTCCACCGAGGCGGATATCGGCGAAATCATCATGCGCGCCTTCATCCTGCGCCGCGTCGGGCTGATCCGCCATGCGCATGGCGGCGCGACGCTGATCGGATCGGGACATTCGGGCGACACCCAGCGGCTGCAGCGCTTCCTCGAGCGCAACGGCTATCCGCACCGCCTGCTCGACATCGATGCCGATCCCGATGCCGGCGGCTTCCTCGACTGTTTCTCGCTCACGCCCGAACAACTGCCGGTGGTGATCGCCTCCAGCGAACGCGTGCTGCGCAATCCGCCGACCGGCGAACTGGCCGATGCCCTGGGGCTGACCGAAACGCTCGACCCGGCGCGCGTCCATGACGTCGTGGTGGTCGGCGCTGGGCCTGCCGGGCTCGCCGCGGCGGTCTATGCCGCCTCAGAGGGGCTCGACACGATCGTGATCGAGGGGCTGGCGCCGGGCGGCCAGGCCGGCACCAGTTCCAAGATCGAGAATTATCTCGGCTTTCCGACCGGCATCTCCGGCCAGGCGCTGGCGGGGCGGGCCCAGGTACAGGCGCAGAAATTCGGCGCGCGGCTCGCCATCGCGCGGCCGGCGACGGCGCTCGACTGCAGCAGGGATCCCTATGTCGTGACGATGGAAGACGGGCAGCGCGTAAGCGGCCGGTCAGTGATCGTCGCGAGCGGTGCACGCTATCGCAAGCTCGACGTGCCTGATTACGCCCGGTTCGAGGGCCAGGGAATCCATTATGCGGCGACCGCGATGGAGGCCAATCTCTGTTCGGGCGAGGAAGTGCTGGTGGTCGGCGGCGGCAACTCGGCGGGGCAGGCAGCGGTGTTCCTGTCGCGCACCGTGCGCCATCTCCACATCCTGGTCCGCTCGCGCGGGCTGGCGGAGACGATGTCGGACTATCTCGTCCAGCGAATCCTGTCGTCAAGCCGGATCACGCTGCACGCCCATTGCCAGGTCACCGGCCTGGAGGGCGACGAGTATCTGCGCCACGTGACCTGGACCGATGTGAAGAGCGGCGAAGAACGACGCCATGACATCAGCAACATGTTCGTGATGATCGGCGCCGAGCCGAACACCGACTGGCTCGACGGCTGCCTGGCGCTTGACGACAAGGGCTTCGTGAAGACCGGCACCGACGCGGCTGGATCAACATCGCCCTATGCCACGAGCAAGCCCGGCATCTTCGCGATCGGCGACGTGCGCGCCGGATCGGTCAAGCGCGTGGCCTCCGGCGTGGGCGAGGGATCAGTGGTGGTCTCCGCGGTCCACCGGTTCCTGCATCCGATGGACTGACATCGACTCAGGCGTGCTCGACATAGGGATAATGGTCGCGGATCCGGCGATTGAAGAAACCGCCCTTCGAGGCGACCCGGCGCATCGCGTCGACCACCGATTCGGGCATGTCGAGATAGGAATAGCGCCGGCCGCTGACGAACTCGATATCGAGCCGCCGGTCGGCCGGGTCGTAATCATAGGAGCGGATGACGCTTGAAGGCATGCGACACCAACGCGGCGACCGGCCCGGATTTCCACGCGCATGCCAACCGCAAGGCGCGACGAACGCGGCAATTCGCGCAAAAGATTGAAGCCGAGGGACACGTCCGGCTTCTCGTCCGTTTCCCCTGGGCGTGCCTCTCATCACGAGACGCCGCGCGAAGGGAATTGGCATGAACGAAGATACGCTCAAGGGAGAAGGCCGCAATCTTGGCGGCAAGGTCACTGAAGCAGTCGGCAAGGTGACGGGCGACCAGGCCACTGAGGCGCAGGGTGTCGCCGACCAGATCAGCGGCAACCTCCAGCAGAGCTATGGCGCCGCGAAGGATGCGGTCGCGCAAGGCGTCGGCCCCCTGGCGGACAAGGCCAGGACATTCGCCAAGGAACGCCCCTGGGCCACGGCCGCGCTGGTCGGTACGCTCGCATTGGCGGTGATCAACACGCTGCGCGGCAAAAAGGCCTGACATCAGGTCCTGCCGGTAGCTGAAAGCTGGCCCGACGACGCTTGCTTCCCTATCTTCGAAGGGGAGCAGTCCAAGCAGGGTGAAGCCGTGGCCGACTATCAGCTTTTCGACACGAGGAACGGCGTCGCCGCGATCGCCTGGAACGAGGCTGGCGTGGTCGGGTTTCGACTACCCGATGATTCTGCCGATGCCACGGAACGGTCACTGCTTCGCCGCTTTCCCGGCGCGATGCATTGCGCGCCACCGCCACGGATCGCGGAGGCCATCGCGGCGGCGCAGCGCTATTTCGATGGCGAGGAAACGGATTTCTCCGCCGTGCAGGTCGATCTGGGCGAGCAGGCGCCGTTCTTCGCGCAAATCTACGAATCGGTGCGGCGACTCGGCTGGGGCCAGACCACCACCTATGGCGCGGTGGCGAAGGAACTCGGTGCCGGTCCCGAATCGGCGCGCGACGTAGGCCAGGCCATGGCGTCGAATCCGGTGCCGCTGATCGTACCGTGCCACCGCGTGCTGGCGGCGGGCGGCAAGGTCGGCGGCTTCTCCGCTCCGGGCGGGTCGGAATCGAAGCTGAAGATGCTGGCGATCGAAGGAGTCGATTTGCGGCCGCCCGAACCGGCTCAACAGGGCTTCGGCTTCTAGCCGGACATGAAAAAGGCCGCTCGCGCGGCCTGTTCCCACTCTCGTGATCCGCACGAGAAACTGGAGCGGGCGAAGGGATTCGAACCCTCGACCCCAACCTTGGCAAGGTTGTGCTCTACCCCTGAGCTACGCCCGCTCTGGCGCCTGACCGGTCGGTTGACCGGGCGGGTAAGGGGGCGGCCTCTAGCATCGGCTTTTGGGTCCGGCAACCCCCTGATGCGCATCAAACGAAAAGGGTTGGCTTGAGGGCCCGCACACCCACATAAGGCGCGACGTAGAAACACGGGAGCGACACTTGGCCAGTTTGGGAATGACCGCCGCGGAACGCGAGGCAGTCGAGGGTTTTCGGCGCGACGTCGTCGAGCCGTCGATGACGAAGCTCGTCGTGATCGATTTCTGGGCTGAATGGTGCGGGCCATGCAAGGCGCTGACACCGATCCTCGAGAAGGTCGCCGCCGACTATGCCGACAAGGGCGTGGTGCTGGCCAAGGTCGACACCGACAAGAACCAGTTCATCGCCGCGCAATTCCAGATCAAGTCGATCCCGACCGTCTATGCGATGTTCCAGGGGCAGCTGGTCGCCGACCTGACCAGCGCGCGCACCGAATCGCAGCTCAAGGCGATGCTCGACCAGATCCTGCGCCAGCTGCCGGTGGCCAGCGAGGAGGCCGAAGCCGAGGCTGAGCTCGAGCCGCTGATCGCGATGGGCGAGCAGGTGCTGGCTGAAGGCGATGCCGAGCGCGCCCTATCCGTGTTCGGCCAGATCGCCGAGATGGCGCCGGAGCATCCGGCCGTCCTGTCGGGCCGGGTGCGGGCGCTGGTCGCGGCGAATCGGATCGACGAGGCCGAATCGGCGATCGCCGCGCTGCCGGAAGAACTGGCCAAGCTGCCCGAGATCGAGCGCGCGAAATCGGCGCTGGCGCTGGCGAAGGACGCCAAGCCGGTCGACGACCTGGCCGGCCTGGCCGCCGAGGTCGCCGCCAACCCCGACAATCTGGACAAGAGATTCGAGCTCGCCGGTGGCCAGATGGCGGCGGGCGACCGCGACGCGGCGGCCGATTCGCTGCTCGGCATCATCGCCGCCGACAAGGACTGGAACGAGGGCGCGGCACGCCAGCAGCTGCTGAAGCTGTTCGAGGTGGTCGGCCTTGAGGATCCCTGGGTCTCGGCGCAACGGCGGCGGCTGTCGGCGATCCTGTTCGGATGACCGACGCGCCGACCACGACTCGGCTCTCCATCTTCCCGCTGCCCGGCGCGCTGCTGTTTCCCGGCATGCACCTGCCGCTCCACATCTTCGAGCCGCGATACCGCGCGATGGTATCCGATTCGATGGCGCGCGACCGGCGCATCGGCATGATCCAGCCGCGCCCCGGCCCGCTGGCGCCGGGCGAGGCACCGGCGCTGTTCGAGGTCGGCTGTGTCGGCCGGATCGCCGAGTTCGAGGCAAGCGAGGACGGCCGCTACAATCTGGTGCTTGAGGGCCTCTCGCTGTTCCGCATCGTGCGCGAACTCGATGTGACGACGGCGTTCCGCCAGGTCGAGGCGCTGTTGCTGCCGGTAGCGGGCGAGCCCGAGATATTGTCGCTCTCGCGGCGATCGTCGCTGGAAATGGAATCGCGTCGTTTCGCCGATACGCAGGGCTATGCGGTCGACTGGGAGGCGGTGAACCGGCTCGACGACGAGGCGCTGGTCAACGGCATCGCGCAGATCGCGCCGTTCGACGTCGCGGCGAAGCAGGCGCTGCTGGAAGCACCAGGAATCGAGGACCGTGCCGAGCTGATCATCCAGCTGATGCAGTTCTTCGGCCGCCATGACGGCGAGGATTCGGTGACGCTGCAGTGAGCGGCAACGATAGTCTCAGCGGCGAATGGGACGGTATCTTCAACTATCCCTCTCACTTGCCGCCCAAGACCTTCACCGCGGTCCTGCGCGAGGAAGACGGCGCCTTGACGGGTGAGACGACCGAATCGAGCGAGGCTCGCCTCGACCCCTCCATTTTGCACGCCTGGCTGGAAGGGCGACGCAGCGGGGGTAGCGTGCGATTTGTGAAATCCTATGATGCATCATCGCGCGCGCACTATGTCGTCCACTACACCGGAACGATCGCGCCCGACGCGAACGAAATCACCGGGCAATGGGACGTGCCGGGCGTATGGTCTGGCACATTCATCATGATGCGCAGAGCCGGCAAGACTGAGTCGATCGAACGCAAGGTCGCGGAAACGATCCGCTAGACGGTCAGCCCCTGCAGCAGCTTCGGGACCTCACCCGATTCGCCCCGCGCCTCGGCCATGAAGCGGTCCTTGAGCGGCGGCAGCTTCTGCACCGCCGACAGGCCGAAGCGGCGCACGGCGGAGGCTGTTCGCCCGGGAATGCCGAACAGCCGGGTCAGCCCGTCAGTGGCGGCCGCGACCATGAAGGTATCGAGGCTGCGCCAGCGCTCATAGCGGGCGAGAAGCTGGGGATCGCCGAGATCGAGACCAAGACGCTTGCCCTCGACCAGCACCTCGACCAGCGTCGCGACGTCGCGAAAGCCGACATTGACCCCCTGACCCGCGATCGGGTGGATGCCGTGCGCCGCGTCGCCGACCAGCGCCAGCCGGCCGGACGTGATCGTCGCTGCATGGTGGAAGCCAAGCGGATAGCTCGACCGCGCGCCGAGCGGGCCGAGCCGCCCGAGGAAACCGCCCATCTTCTTCTCCGCCTCGGCAAGGAAACCGCGATCGGACAGTTTCAGCATGCCCGGCGCCTCTTCCCGGCGTACCGACCAGACGATCGCCGAGCGATGGCCCTGCGCATCATCGTTCAGCGGCAGGATCGCGAAGGGCCCCTGCGGATAGAAGATCTCGTAGGCAATGTTCTCATGGGAATGCTCGTGATGGAGCGAGGTGACCAGCGCGGCGTGATCATAGGTCCAGCGCGCGACCTTCAGCCCGGCCGATTCGCGCGTCGGCGAGTTGCGGCCTTCGGCGGCGATCAGCAACGGGGCGGTGAGCACCGCGCCCGAATCGAGCGTGACGGTGACGCCGTGCGCGCCGCGATCGACCGATATGGCGCGCGTCTTCATCCTGACGTCGACGCCGGCAGCCGCTTCGAGCAGCGCCCCGCGCAGCCGGCGATTCTCGAACATATGGCCGAGCGCGCCGCTTTCGGCATCGGGCTCGAAATCGAGCGCGCCCGGCTCGAGCCCGTCGCTGACCCGGATGCCCTGGATCGGGCACCCGAAACCCGCCAGCCGATCGACCACGCCGATCGCCTCAAGCATGCGATAGGGCGCACTGGCGATCGCCGAGGCACGCCCGTCGAAGCCGGCGGCCAGGATCACCTCCGGGTCGGCGATGTCGATGACGATGGCGGTGAGGCCGTGCGCGTCGAGCGCCACCGCCAGCGCGCTGCCGACCAGGCCACCGCCCAGAATGATGACGTCCGCTTTGTCCATGGGCTCGCTCTAGCGCGCCCGATGGATGGTGCCAATGCGTCCGCCTTGACGCCGGACTCGCCAGGAGCGATGATTCCGCGCGTACAGACAGCGAACAATCAAGGACCAGATCATGGCTAGCCGGGCGCAGCCGCCCTTGTGGCGCGAGACGGTGAAGGCGGGCGCCGCGCGCAGCGGCGCACTGATCGGCGCGATCGCGATCGTCGCCGCCGCGATCCTCGTGCTGATCGCGCTCGTCACCTATCATCCGGGCGATCCCTCGCTGAACACCGCGTCAGGCGGGCCAGCGGAGAACTGGCTGGGGACGCCGGGCGCGTGGACCGCCGACCTGCTGTTCGCGCTGTTCGGCCTGCCGGTCGGCCTGGTGCTGTTCACCGCCCTGATGATCGCGCTGCGCCTGTGGAACGACGTGCCGGTCGGGCGCTGGCGACTGATGCTCATCGCGGCGCTGGGCGGCATCGCGCTGATGGGCACGACCGGCGCCCTAATCCGCGGTTCGGCCGTGCACTGGCTACCGGCGGGCTATGGCGGCATGGTCGGCATGACGGTCGCCGACCTGCTGCGCTGGGCGACGGGCTTCATCGGCGACGCGGCCATCCGGCTGTGGACGGTGCGCGGCGTCGCGGTTCTCACCGGCCTGGCGGGCGCCGGCGTCTGGGCGCTGAGCTTCGTCATCGATATCGGCGACAGGCCGCGCCGCCTGCCCAGGCCCCGGCCGGCAAAGGCGGAACGGCGCACGCCCGAACAGGAGGTATTCGCCCCCGAACCGGCGCGAAAGCCCACCCCGCGCGCATTGGCGACCCCCGATTCGCGGCCCGGCCCGGTCATTGCCGAACGCACGCTCGCGCCGTCCGTCGCCAAGCCAAAGGCCAAACAGGCGTCGTTCGACCTGGGTGACAATTCGCAGCTTCCCCCGCTCGACCTGCTGAAACCCGCGCCACCCGCCCCGGGCGGGCCAGTCGACAAGGCAGCGCTTGAGCGCAATGCCCGGCTGCTCGAATCGGTGCTCGACGATTTCCACGTCAAGGGCCAGATCATCAACATCCGGCCCGGCCCGGTGGTGACGATGTACGAGCTCGAGCCGGCATCGGGGATCAAGGCGAGCCGGGTGATCCAGCTCGCCGACGATATCGCGCGCAACATGTCGGCCATCTCGGCGCGCGTCGCGACCATCCCGGGGCGCACCGTGATCGGCATCGAGCTGCCCAATGTGCGTCGCGAGACGGTCGGGCTGCACGAGCTGATCGGGTCGCAGAGCTTCGACGACCAGTCGGCCTCGCTACCGCTGGTGCTGGGCAAGAACATCGCTGGCGACCCGGTCATCGCCGATCTGGCGCCGATGCCCCATCTGCTCGTCGCCGGCACGACCGGTTCAGGCAAGTCGGTCGGCCTCAACTGCATGATCCTGTCGCTGCTCTACCGACTGCGGCCCGACCAGTGCCGGATGATCATGATCGATCCCAAGATGCTCGAACTGAGCATGTACGAGGATATTCCCCACCTGCTCTCCCCGGTCGTGACCGACCCCGCCAAGGCGGTGCGCGCGCTGAAATGGGCGGTCGAGCAGATGGAGGAACGCTATCGCATGATGTCCTCCGTCGGGGTGCGCAGCCTGGCCAGCTTCAACGAGAAGGTGCGCGCGGCGCGGCAGAAGGGCCAGCCGCTCGGCCGCCGCGTGCAGACCGGCTATGATGCCGAGACCGGCCAGCCTGTCTATGAGGAGGAGACGCTCGACTTCCAGCCCCTGCCGCAGATCGTGGTGATCGTCGACGAACTCGCCGACTTGATGATGACCGCCGGCAAGGAAGTCGAGTTCCTGATCCAGCGGCTCGCGCAAAAGGCGCGCGCGGCGGGCATCCACCTGATCATGGCGACTCAGCGCCCCTCGGTCGACGTCATCACCGGCGTGATCAAGGCGAACCTGCCGACTCGGATCAGCTTCCACGTCACCTCGAAGATCGATTCGCGCACGATTCTCGGCGAGCAGGGCGCGGAGCAGCTGCTGGGCAAGGGCGACATGCTTTACATGCCCGGCGGCAAGGGCATCGTCCGTGTCCATGGGCCGTTCGTCAGCGACGACGAAGTGCGCGCGGTCGCCGATCACTGGCGCGCCCAGGGCCGGCCCGACTATATCCAGTCAGTCACCGAAGAGCCCGAGGATGGCTTCGCGCTCGACGGCGCGCCGGACGGCGAGGATTCGGCCGAGGACCAGCAATATCGATCGGCGATCCAGCTCGTCGTCGAAAGCCAGAAGGCCTCGACCTCCTGGCTCCAGCGCCAGCTCCGAATCGGCTATAATTCGGCGGCGCGGCTGATCGAGCGGATGGAGAAGGACGGCGTCGTGAGCCGGCCTGACCATGTCGGACGGCGCGACGTGCTGCGCGACCGCGACGGGAACCCGTTGTAAGGTTTACGGTTCAGAAGGGGTTCAACCCGGCGCGCCTAGCGCCCGGAACCTGTCTCGGGAGAATATCGTGATCCTTCGCAATCTGTCCGTGCTCGGGGCGCTCGCCGTTCCAGCACTGGTCGCGGCGGCACCGGCCACCGGCGATCTCGCGCTCGTCCAGAGCCATCTCCAGTCAGTGCAGAGCCTGACCGCATCGTTCAGCCAGACCGATCGTGCCGGCAAGGTGCTGACCGGCACGCTGACCCTGAAAAAGCCCGGCAAGATTCGCTTCCAATATGAGAAGGGCGTGCCGATCCTGATCGTCGGTGACGGCAAGGCGCTGACCTTCATCGATTATTCGGTGAAGCAGGTGCAGCGCTGGCCGATCGGCAATTCGCCGCTCAGCGTGCTGCTCGACCCCTCCAAGGACATGACGCGGTTCGCCAAGGTCGTGCCGGGATCCGACCCGCGGATCATCTCGGTCGAGGCGAACGACCCCAAGCATCCCGAATATGGCCGGATCACCCTTGTCTTCATCCGCGACGAGAGCGCGCCTGGCGGACTGATGCTGCAAGGCTGGGTCGCCCTTGATTCCCAGAACAACAGAACGACGATCCGACTGTCGAATCAGCAATTCAACGCAGCCGTGAGCGACAGGACGTTCAATTGGAACGACCCGCGACGGACTTTGGGGCGAAACTGATCCTTCGTTCATAGTGGCGACAGGTTAGTCCCCCTAGAAAGACATTGCGGATGTGGGGCGGATCGGGATTTTCCCCCTGTTGCTCGAACGGCCCATTTCCCGCCTGCGTGACGAACGCTAGGTCGGCCCTCGCTCCATGCCCCCGGAGCGAGGGCCTTTCCTTGTCGGCACTGATTCCCCCCGCTACATCGCCTTGATGACGCTGAAGATCGTTTCCTGGAACATTAACTCGGTACGGTTCCGTATCGAAATCGTCGAACGTTTCCTGCGCGAGGTGTCGCCCGACATCTTGTGCCTTCAGGAAACCAAGGTCATCGACGGGGACTTCCCCACCGCGCCATTCCGCGCGCTGGGGTACAAGCACATCATCCTGCACGGGCAACGCATGCACCACGGCGTGGCGATCATCAGCCGGGTGCCGCTGGTCGAGGACGACCGGTTCGACTGGCAGGCCAATCGCGAGGCACGGCATGTCGGCGTGCGACTCGAAAACGGGGTGCGACTGGAGAATGTCTATGTGCCCGCCGGCGGTGACGTGCCGAATCGCGAGGTGAATCCAAAATTCGGCCAGAAGCTCGATTTCGTCGAGCGCATGACTCACTGGTCAGCCGGGCTGACCGTCCCGTCGATCCTGGTCGGCGACTTCAACATCGCCCCGCTCGAATCCGATGTGTGGAGCCACAAGCAGCTGCTCGACGTGGTGAGCCACACGCCGATCGAGGTCGCCGCGCTCGACGGCCTGCGCACATCGAACGACTGGGTCGATCTCGGCCGGCATTTCGTGCCGGCACCCGAGCGGCTGTTCACCTGGTGGAGCTATCGGGCAAAGGACTGGCTCGCGTCCGATCGCGGGCGCCGGCTCGACCATATGTGGGCGACCGCCGACGTCGCGAAGACAGCCACCAGCCACAAGGTGTTCGAAGATTGCCGGAGTTGGCTGAAACCGTCCGACCATGTCCCGATCATGACCGAGTTCGCCCTGTGAGCGCGCGCACGACGGCGAACGCGATCGACGCGCTGCGGCGGGGCTGGCCGATCGCGATCGCGGGGGCGGACGGCACCCTCGCCTTGCTTCCCATCGAGACGACCGATCCCGAACGGCTGGCTGCGTTCGATCCGGAGGGCCAGGCTTCGGTCCTGCTGACCTCGGGCCGTGCCGCGACCCTGAAGCTCGCCAACCAGCGCGACGCCGCGGCCCCCGATTCGCCCGTGATGGTGGAGCGGGCGCCCTGGCTCGATTTCGCGGCCGCGACAGCGCTCGCTGATCCCCAGTTCGATCTGCAGACGCCGCTGAAGGGCCCGTTCCGCGCGATTCCGGTGGCGGCACCGGAGGCAGCGGCCGCGGCGCTTCGACTCGCCCGGATCGGCGGGGTGCTGCCCGCCTTTTTCGCCGGCGCCGCCGCGACCGTCGACGTGACGCTCACCCCGGCCGATATCAATGCACATGAAGATGCCGCCCGGCTGACCATCGCGACGCGCGCTCGCCTGCCGGTTTCGGGTGCTGAAGATACCGAGATCGTCGCTTTCCGTACCCCGGAAATGCCCGGGGAGCATGTCGCGCTGCTGATCGGCGCGCCCAACGGACAGCCGCCACTGGTCCGCCTGCACAGCGAATGCCTCACCGGCGACGTGCTCGGCAGCCTCAAATGCGATTGCGGGCCGCAGCTCGACGCCGCGATCCGTGCCATCTCCGCCAGCGGATGGGGCATATTGCTCTATCTACGGCAGGAAGGGCGCGGGATCGGGCTGATCAACAAGCTGCGCGCCTATGCGCTGCAGGACCAGGGATTCGATACGGTCGACGCCAATACGCGGCTTGGCTTCGCGGTCGATTCACGCAATTTCGCGGTCGCGGCGCGAATGCTCGACCTGCTCGGTCAGCGATCGGTACGGCTGCTGACGAACAATCCGGAGAAGGTGGCACAGCTCGAAGGGGCGGGCATCAAGGTGATCGAGCGCGTGTCGCACATCCTGCCGGCAAACCCGCACAACGAACGTTACTTGGCGACCAAGCGCGACCGCACCGGGCACCAATTCTAGGGGTAGCCAGGTAGCCCTCGGGCCAGATTTGGAACGATCGAAAGCAATTCTAGGCTATCAGCCGGGCGACCTCGTCGAAATTGCCAGCGATCTCCTGCACGCCCAGCGCTCTCAGCGTAGCGGCATGATCCGGCCCGCAATGGCGGCCGCCGCAATAACCGATGACATAAGCACCCGAGGCGACCGCGCCGGTCACTCCGACGGGCGAATCCTCCAGGATCACGCAGCGCCCGATATCGACGCCGAGCGCGGCGGCGGCGTGGAGATAGAGATCGGGCGCCGGCTTGCCGCGCACGACATGGTCGCGGCCGGAAAAGATCTTGTCGCCGAACGCGTCGCGGATGCCGAGATGATCGAGGTGACGCTCGATCCAGCGGGTGGGACTCGACGACGCGATCGCGCGTGGGAAATCGGCGGGCAGGCTCCGAACGAAGGCGATGGCCCCCGCGATCGCGTCGAGCCCCTCGCGCATCGCCCGGTCGTCCTCGGCCTGGCGGGCGACATGGAAATCATCCGGCAGCATCCGCCCGATCCAGCGCTCGATCGCCGCGAGGAAATCGGCGCCGGCCAGACCCATGAAGTTCGTCATGGATTCTTCGGGCGTGGTCGGATGGCCGACGCCGGTCAGATAGTCGGCGATCTGCTTGTTGCCGGCATATTCGCTGTCGAGCAGCACACCATCGAAATCGAAGATGATGGCCTCGAACCTCATCGGCGTGCACCGAACAGCGCGGTACCGATACGGACATGGGTGGCACCGAGCGTCACCGCCGTCTCGTAATCGCCCGACATGCCGATGCTGAGCCCCGCAACGCCATTGTCGCGCGCGAGCTTCGCCAGCAGCGCGAAATAGGGCGCCGGCTCCACCTCGGCCGGTGGTACCGCCATCAGCCCGGCAACCGGCACTCCCGCCGCGCGGGCCTCGGCGAGCAGATCCGGCAGCGCGTCGATCGCGCAGCCGCCCTTCTGCTCCTCGTCCCCGATATTGACCTGGAGAAAGCAATCGGGCCGCCGGTTCTGCCGTTCCATCGCCCGCGCGAGCGCCGCGATCAGCGAGGGCCGGTCGACCGAATGGATGGCGTCGAACAGCGCCACCGCTTCTTCCGCCTTGTTGGACTGGAGCTGGCCGACCAGGTGCAGCACCGCATCGGGCCATGCCTCCCGCAGCGCCGGCCATTTCGCCTGGGCTTCCTGCACGCGATTCTCGCCGAACACGCGCTGACCGGCGGCGAGCAGAGGCTCGATCTCGTCGGCGTCTTTTGTCTTCGATATCGCGATCAGGGTGACCGCTTCGGCCTTCCGGCCGGCAAGGCGTGCGGCATGGGCAATCGCCTCGCGCGCTGTCGTGAGACGGGTCTCGGGGTCGTCGGGCTGCATCGGCAGCGCTATAGGCAGGGCCGTGCCGCACCGCCACCCCAAGCGCCCGCCGATTCCGACGCTGTGGCTGATGACCGACGAGCGGATCGGCGACGGCCTCTGGCGCGCGATCGATTCCCTGCCACGCGGCGCCGGCATCGTGTTTCGCCACTATTCGACCGAGCCGGGAAAACGCCGGGCATTATTCGCCCAGGTCGCACGGATGGCGCGACGCAAGCGGTTGATACTCGTCCGCGCCGGACCGGTGCCGCTGGCGAAGGAAGCAGGTACGCATGGGCGCGGCACGCTCCGACCGGGCGGCATCCGCACCTGGGCGGCGCATTCGCGCAAGGAAGCAGTGGCGGGCAAGCGCGCCGGTGCCGATGCCCTGTTCGTCTCGCCCCTCTATCCGACTCGTTCGCATCCGGTCGCGGGAACGCTTGGTCCAGTCCGTGCCGCTGCAATCGGGCAGGCCCTTGATATCCCTGTCATCGCTCTGGGCGGGATGAACGCGGCGCGATTCAGGAAACTACGAGGACTTGGGTTTCATGGCTGGGCGGCGATCGACGCCTGGCTGCCGGATCAGAAGCGGAAAGCGGTTCCGATATAGACTGCCTGGCTGTCGCGGCGATCGTCGGGCGCTGGCTGGAGACGATAGTCGCGCTCCGCCTTGTACCGGATTCCCGCGGTCACATCGAGGTTGCGGGTCAGGCGATAGGAGCCGCCGACGTCAAGCGAATAGGCCGGAGCCTCCTCGACCAGCTTCGGCGCGCCCGCCAGCGGGCGATCCGCCACCGCCTTCACCCGGCCGGTGAACCGCTGCCCGGAATAGCTGACACCGACATCGACCGCCTCGCGGCTGCCCGGCAGCCCGGCGAGATCGACCTTGGCGACATCGCCCGACAGCGCGAAACGGCGCCAGCCGACCGCGACGCCCAGATTATAGGCGATCGGCGCGATGCTGACCGAGGACGGCATATCGATGAGCGACCTGCCACGCTCGGCGGCGAGCGCGGTGCGCGTGGAACGCGCGCGGACCGCGACGGTGACCGCGCGATTGCCGCTATGCCGCGTTTCGGTTGGCGTGAAGCGGAAGCTGCTGGTGTCGAGCCCGCTCCGCGCGAAGACCGCCGCGAGCTTCGGGTCGGCAGCAGCCGGGGTGAAGGAACTGATATCGCCAATGTCCAGCGGCGCGCGCTTTGCCGTCAGCCGCGACTCGCCGGGTGCGCCGGTCGCCGGTGCCATGGCGAAGCCGGCGGCGACCAGCGCCCCCACTCCGATTCCTGACATCCAACGCCCTGAAAACACGTGCGACCCCTTAGCAGTGCCTGGATTCGGCACTTCACTCCAATTCGCGCCTATCACGATTCGATCCGGCCCTGCCACTGTCTTGACGCATTTTCCCCCGAAGTGTTGCCCGCGGCACACAGGCCGCGCGCGTGCGCCGCGCTTGCGGCAGGCGCGAGACCATCTATAGATGCCCGAGATCTCATGAAACCGTCCAGGAAACCGCCGATGAACCGCCTTTTGCGTACCGCGATTGTGGTTTCGCTTGCCCTCCCGCTCATGGCCTGCGGCCATCGCGGCAAGGACCGCGCCACCCCCGATCTGGCCGCCGCCAAGGTGACCACCATCGGCGTGAACTCCTATCTCTGGCGCGCCAGCCTCGACACGCTGAGCTTCATGCCGCTGCTTCAGACCGATTCGAACGGCGGCGTGATCGTGACCGACTGGTATGTGAACCCCGCCGCCCCGACCGAGCGGATGAAGGTGACCGTGACGATCCTCGACCAGGATCTGCGCGCCGACGGCCTGCGCGTCGCCGCGCTGCGCGAGGTGAACCAGGGCGGGCAATGGGTCGCATCGCCGGTCGCGGCGGCGACCGTGCAGAAGCTCGAGGACATCATCCTGACGCGCGCACGCGACCTGCGCCGTACCGCCATCGCCAACTAAAGGCGGTCGACATATGGCGTCACGCTTCAACGCGCTGAAGGCGGACGCGGCATGGCAGGCGGTGTGGGACGAGCGCCGCACCTTTGCCGCGCGCGACGATTCGGCCAAGCCCCGCACCTATGTGCTCGAAATGTTTCCGTACCCGTCAGGGCGGATTCATATCGGCCATGTCCGCAACTACACGATGGGCGACGTGCTCGCGCGCTATCGCCGGATGACGGGCCATGAGGTGCTTCATCCGATGGGCTGGGACGCCTTCGGCATGCCCGCCGAGAATGCCGCCATGGAAAAGGGCGTTCATCCGGGCGGCTGGACCCGCGCCAATATCGCGACGATGAAGGCGCAGCTGAAGCGCCTCGGTTTCGCGCTCGACTGGACGCGCGAGCTCGCTACCTGCGAGCCCGATTATTACGGGCACGAACAGGCGCTGTTCCTCGACCTGTTCGCTTCGGGCCTGGTCTATCGCAAAGAATCCTCGGTCAACTGGGATCCGGTCGACATGACCGTGCTCGCCAATGAGCAGGTGATCGATGGCCGCGGCTGGCGATCCAACGCGCTGGTCGAACGGCGCAAGCTCAGCCAGTGGTTTCTCAAGATCACTGATTTCGCCGACGAACTGCTTGAGGGCCTGGACAGCCTTGAGCATTGGCCCGGCAAGGTGAAGCTGATGCAGGAGAACTGGATCGGCAAGAGCCAGGGCCTGACCTTCCGCTTCAAGCTTTCGGACGGGGAAGAGGTCGAGGTGTTCACCACCCGGCCCGACACGATCTTCGGATCGAGCTTCGTCGCGGTCGCGGCGGACCATCCGATCGCGCGCGCGTTGGCGGAGCATGATCCGGCGGCGGCCGAGTTCATCGAGCTGTGCAAGCGCGGCGGCACCACCGCAGCCGAGATCGAGACTCAGGAGAAGTTCGGCTTCGATACCGGGCTCCGAGCGGCACATCCCTTTGATTCGGAATGGAAACTTCCGGTCTATATCGCGAATTTCGTGCTGATGGACTATGGCACCGGTGCCGTGTTCGGCGTGCCGGCGCACGACCAGCGCGATCTCGATTTCGCCCGCAAATATGATCTGCCGGTGCGTCGGGTCGTTTCCGACGGCGACGTCACCGATCCGCTCTTCACGGGCAACGAGGCCTATACCGGGCCCGGTACCCTGGTGAATTCGCACTTCCTCGACGGGATGGATGTCGAGGATGCCAAGCGCACCGTGATCCGCCGCGCGGAGGAAGAAGACTGGGGCACGGGATCGACCGTGTTCCGCCTGCGCGACTGGGGCGTCTCCCGCCAGCGCTATTGGGGCACGCCGATCCCGATCATCCATTGCGACGCGTGCGGCGCGGTGCCGGTGCCGCGGGACCAGTTGCCGGTGGTGCTGCCCGAGGATGTCAGCTTCGACATCCCCGGCAACCCGCTGGATCGCCATCCGACCTGGAAGCATGTCGACTGCCCGAGCTGCGGTGGCGCGGCGCGGCGCGAGACCGACACACTCGACACCTTCGTCGATTCCTCCTGGTATTTCATTCGCTTCGCCAGCCAGCCGGGCAATGCGCCGTTCGACCGCACCGTGGCCGAGAAGTGGCTGCCGGTCGCGCAATATATCGGCGGCGTGGAGCATGCGATCCTCCACCTGCTCTATGCGCGCTTCTGGACCCGGGCACTGCGCCATATCGGCATGCTCGACGTGGCCGAGCCCTTTGCCGGGCTGTTCACCCAGGGCATGGTCACGCACGAGACCTATTCGCGCGGCGAAGGCAGTGAGCGTGTCTGGTACGGGCCCGATGACGTCATCCTCGGCAGCGGCAAAGCGACGCTGAAGGCCGATGGCGCCCCGGTGGCGATCGGCCGCGTGGAGAAGATGTCGAAGTCGAAGAAGAACACCGTCGATCCGACCGGCATCGTCGACCAGTATGGCGCCGACGCGGTACGCTGGTTCATGCTTTCCGACAGCCCGCCCGAGCGCGACCTGCCGTGGAGCGAAGCGGGCATCGAGGGATGCTGGCGCTTCATCCAGCGGCTGTGGCGGCTGTTCGACGGGCTGGCCGAGGCCGAGCCGAGCGATGCCCGCGACGCGACGCTCGACCGCAAGACTCACCAGACCATCGCCGGCATCGCAGCCGATATCGAGGCGCTGTCGTTCAACAAGGCCGTCGCCAAGCTGTACGAGCTGGTCAACGCGATCGAACGCGCCGGGTCCTCCGCCTCGCGCGTCGACGCGATCCGCACGCTGATGCGGCTCGTGTCGCCGATGGCGCCTCATCTTGCCGAGGAAGCCTGGGCGGCCAATGGCGGCGATGGCCTGATCGCCGACGCGGCCTGGCCCGAGGTAGACCCTGCCCTGCTGGTCGAAGACGAGGCGACCATCGCGATTCAGGTCAACGGCAAGCTGCGCGACACCGTGACGGTCGCCAAGGGCACCCCGCGCGAAGCAATGGAGACGATCGCCTTGGCCAATGCCAATGTGCAGCGTATCCTTGACGGCGCCGCTCCCAAAAAGGTCATCGTCGTGCCCGACCGTCTCGTGAACATCGTCGCATGAAGCATCTCCCGCTGATCGCCGCCCTTGCGCTGATGCCGGCACTGGCGGGATGCGGGCTGCATCCCCTCTATTCAGGCGGTGGATCGGGCACCGTGGCGACGACGCTGACCAGGGTCGAGGTCGGGCCGATCGAAGGCAAGGCTGGCTGGCTGATGGCCAACGCGTTGAAGGATCGATTCGGCGCGAGCGGTGCGCCGCTCTACCGGCTTGAGGTCAAGCTGGACGACCAGATCATCGGCCTCGGCGTGCGGAGCGACGACAGCGTCTCGCGCGAGCGGCGGACGCTTCGCGCCCGCTATCAGCTGATCGACCTGTCGAAGGGTACCGTATTGCTTGACGCAACCGCCGGGTCGGACGCCGGGCTCGACGTGGTCAATTCCGAATATGGAACGATCGCGGCCGAAAACACGGCGCTTGAGCGACTGTCGGAAATCGTCGCCGACCAGATCGTTTCGCGTGTCGCGCTGTATGCGCAGCGGACGGCCGCATCGGCGAAATGAGCCCCTGGCTGTGAAAGCCAACGCCAATCAGATTCGCGCCGCGATCGACGCGGCGAACCCCGATATCCGACTTTATCTTCTCCACGGCCCCGACGAATCGGGCGCGCAGGAGATTGCGGCGCGGCTGGCGCGGACGATGGGGCCCGATGCGGAGCGAGTAGATCTCGAATCCTCGACGCTCAAATCGAATCCCGGCCGGCTCGCCGACGAAGCTGCGTCGATGTCGCTGTTCGGCAGCGCGCGCCATATCAGGATCAGCGGCGCGGGCGACGAGTGTCTCGAGGCCTTCACCCTGCTGCTTGATGCCGAGCGTGCGGGCAATCCCGTCGTCGCGATCGCACCCTCGCTCAAGGCGACCTCAAAGGCGGTGAAGCTGGCGCTTGGCGCCTCCCGCGCGATGAGCTTCGCCTGCTATCTGCCCGAGGGCGGCGATGCCGAGAAGCTCGCCACCGCCATCGCCCGCGAACAGGGCCTGCGCACCACCGGGGACACTGCGGCACGGCTCGCCAATGCCACGGGGGGCGACCGAGCGGTGATGACGCGCGAGCTTGAAAAGCTGGCGCTGTATCTCGACGCCTCGCCAGAACGGCCGCGGGAGCTGGACGATTCGGCGCTCGACGATGTCGGCGCCGACCTGGGCGATTCCGAGATGAGCCGCGCGATCGACGCCGCGATCGACGGCCGTCCCGATTCTCTGGGTGGCGAGCTCGCCCGGCTTGAGGAAGCGGGCGTGTCGCCGATTCCGGTGCTGCGCCAGCTCGTCCGGCGCCTGATGACGCTTGCGGAGCTTCAGGCCGAGATCGATGCCGGCGCTAGCCCCGGGACGGTGATCGAAAGAGTCTTTTTCCGGGAGCGCGCCTCGACCGGGCGGGCGCTGCGTACCTGGTCTGCCCCCAGGATCAACGAGGCGATCCAGCGCGCGCGGCTTGCCGAGCGAGCGATCATGAGCTCGGCGACAGCCGGGACGGTCCTCGCCCAGTCAGCGATCGTGGCGGTCGCCCGAATGGCTGCCCGGCAGCGTTAGGCTGCCGACCAATCCACCTTTAATATCAATAGATTACTGGCTAGATTCGCTCGCCGGTCAGGCGCTGGCAAACCATGTCGAGCTGATCGAGCGTCGAATAGGACAAGGTTAGCGAGCCGCCCTTGGGGCCATGCGCGATCCGCACCGCGAGGCCGAGCAGATCAGCGAGATGATGTTCAAGCGCGGCGAGATCCGCATCCCGGCCGGTATCTCCGCTGCGGATCCGTGCCGCCTCCGGCTTGGCCTCGCGCGCGAGCCGCTCGGTGTCGCGCACCGACAAGCCCTTCGCGACAACCTGATAGGCAAGCTGCTCGATATCGGGCGCGCCGATCAGCGCGCGAGCATGGCCCATGCTGAGCTCACCCTCGACCACCTTGTCCTGCACCATCTTGGGCAGGTCGAGCAGGCGTAACAGATTGGCGATATGGCTGCGCGACTTATGGACCAGCTTGCCCAGCGCCTCCTGGGTGTGGCCATAGTCCTCGATCAGCCGATGATAGGCTTCCGCCTCTTCGATCGCGTTGAGGTCCTGGCGCTGGATATTCTCCACCAGCGCGATCTCAAGCGTCTCGGCATCATCGAACTCGCGGACGATCACCGGCACTTCATGCAGTCGTGCCCGCTGCGCCGCACGCCAGCGACGCTCGCCGGCGACGATCTGATATCCCTTGCCATGCGGCCGCACGACGATCGGCTGGATCAGGCCGCGCGCAGCGATCGACTCAGCCAGTTCCTCCAGCGCCGCTTCGCTGAAATGGCGGCGCGGCTGGCCAGGATGCGGCGTCAGTGATCCGACCGGCAGCGTGCGCACACCGGTCGACAGGGATTCACCGCCGGCGACTGGTTCTTCGCGGGCAATGTCCCCCATCAGGGCATTGAGGCCGCGGCCAAGGCCTGAGCGGGGCTTGGGCCGTGGGTTTGGCGTCTGATCAGCGGCTTGGTCGGTCATGCGGCCCTGGTGACAGCTTCTTGGGGGGCTGGTCTGGTCGGCAGGCGGACAATCAATTCCCGCGCCAGCGCGATATAGGCTTCCGAGCCGGCGCAGCGATAATCGTAGATCAGCGCGGGCAGGCCGTGACTGGGCGCTTCTGACAGCCGGACATTGCGCGGGATGACCGTGTCGAAGACAACGCGGCCAAGCACGGCGCGAACATCGGCCGAGACCTGATCGGTCAGTCGATTGCGGCGATCATACATCGTCAGGGCGACGCCGAGAATCGAGAGACCAGGATTGAAGCGCTCGCGAATGCGCTCGACCGTATTCAGCAACTGGCTGAGACCCTCAAGCGCGAAGAATTCGCACTGCAGCGGCACGAGCAGCGAATTGGCGGCGACCATAGCGTTGAGCGTCAGCAGCCCAAGCGACGGCGGGCAATCGATCAGCACCACGTCCCAGCGCTCGTCGGAGCGCGCGAGCGCCCGGTTCAGACGGTGGGTACGCTCCTCATAGTCGACCAGTTCGATCTCGGCACCCGAGAGGTCGACCGTCGCTGGCACGATCTCAAGCTTGGGCACGCAGGTGGGAATCGCTGCGTCAGCGACCGCCATCTCCCCAAGGAGGATATCGTAGCTCGATTTCTCCCGCTCGGCGCGATTGATGCCGAGGCCGGTCGACGCGTTGCCCTGCGGGTCGAGATCGATGATCAGCACGCGCGATCCCGTCGCGGCAAGCGCGGTGCCCAGATTGATCGCGGTGGTGGTCTTGCCCACTCCACCCTTCTGGTTCGCGATGGCAATGACATTCATCGGCGTGACACCCCTTTGGCGAGGACGATGAGAGATTCGGGATCGGTGATGCTCTGTTCCACGTGAAACACACCATGCCATGTCTGCTCGGCGACCGCCACCTCTTCGCGCGCGGTTCGTCCCTTTGGGAGAATCCATAACGTCTTGCGACGGCTACATTGAACCGCTGATGCGAGCAACGCATTGAGCTGTGCGACGGCCCGGGCGGAGATCACCGCCACTGGCTCGCTAACCGATTCCACCTTGCCGGCCATAACTGACACGCGATTTGCGATGCCCAGCGCTTCGGCCGCCGCGTGAAGGAATTCGACTCGCCGTTTGCGCGGTTCGACCAGCACGGTACGCCGCTCGGTCAACGTCGCCACGACAAGGCCGGGAAAGCCCGCGCCGCTCCCGATATCGAGCCAGTCACCCTCATTCTCCGCCGCGAGGCCGATCAATTGAGCCGAATCGACAATATGGCGCGACCAGATTGAATCGAGCGTCGAGGGTGCAATCAGGTTCTGGCGGGCGGATTCATCGATAAGGAGCCGGGCGAATTCAGCCATACGCCCCTCACCTTTCGCGCCGAAACGTTCGCGAATCCACCCCCTGGCATCGTCCTCGGTCATGCAGCCCGCCGCCGGGCGTGGAGCAGAATTGCGGTCAATGCCGCGGGCGTAATGCCGCGAATCCGGCCCGCCCCTCCTAGCGTGGCCGGACGCACTCGAGCCAGTTTCTCGACCATTTCGGTCGAGAGACCCGGAATCGCGGCATAGTCCAGATCATCGTGCAGCGTGATCGAATCATTCGCGCGGAGTTGCGCTACTTCCTCGTCCTGGCGCCGCAGATAGGGCGCATAGCGGGCATCCTCAGCCATCTCCGCCACGAGCGATAGATCATATTTCGCTGCCAATCCTGGCGCGACATGGTCGATTCCCACTCCGGCAAAACGCAGCCATTCAGCGCCCGACCGCTTCTGACTGTCGAGCGGCCCAGAGGCGCCGTTCGCCAGCACCACGGCAGCCGGTAGCTGCCGGGCAAGCTCGACCTCGATCTCGCGACGCTGCGCGGAGCGTTCGGCCAGACGCCGGGAACGCTCAGATCCGAGACACCCCAACGCTTCAGCGATAGGGCCAAGCCGGGTCTCGGCATTGTCGGCACGAAGCCGCAATCGATATTCGGCCCGCGCCGTCAGCATACGATAGGGCTCAGTAATGCCCTGAAGCACCAGATCGTCGATCATGACGCCAAGATAGCTGGTCGCCCGGTCAAGTATGATCGGATCGGTGCCGAGCGCCATCGCCGCGGCGTTAAGGCCGGCGACCAGCCCCTGCCCGGCTGCTTCTTCATAGCCAGTCGTGCCATTGATCTGCCCGCAACAGAACAGCCCCCGCATCGCCCGAACCTCCAATGTCGGGTCAAGCGCACGCGGATCGATATGATCATATTCGACCGCATAGCCCGGCGTAATAATCCGCGTCGTCTCAAGCCCTGGGATCGAGGCGATCATCGCCGCCTGGACATCCGCCGGCAACGAGGTCGAGATGCCATTGGGGTAGATGGTCGCATCATCCAGCCCCTCCGGTTCGAGGAATATCTGGTGACCATCCCGGTCGCCGAAACGGTGAATCTTGTCCTCAATCGACGGGCAATAGCGAGGTCCCGGCCCGGCGATCGCACCGCCGAATAGCGGCGACCGGTCGAGCGATGCGCGGATGATGCCATGGGTTTCTTCGGTCGTGCGGGTGATCCCGCAGAAGAGCTGAGGCAGGCTTCGGCCCGATGTGATCGGCGACATGGTCCAAGGCTCGCTGTCGCTACGCTGCTCGGCAAGGCGGCTCCAGTCGATGGTCCGTCCGTCAAGGCGGGGCGGCGTGCCTGTCTTGAGCCGGGCCATCGGCAAGCGCGCATCACGCAACTGATCGGCCAGCAGCGACGCCGCAGCCTCGCCGATCCGGCCGCCGGTCAGCCGCTCCTCCCCGCAAAATATCCGGCCGCCCAGGAAAGTACCTGTCGCCAGCACCACCGCACGAGCGTTTAACCTACCCCCATCGGCAAGCGTGACACCGGCAATCGCCCCCGCCTGGTCGAGCGAGAGCGCTGCGACTTCGCCTGAAACGACCGTCAGGCGCGGCTGTGCGGCTAGCATCCGCTGGATCGCCGCAGCGTAAAGCCGTCGGTCTGCCTGGACTCTGGGCCCCTGCACTGCCGCGCCCTTGCTGCGATTGAGCATGCGATAATGGATGCCCGCCGCATCGGCCGCACGGGCGATCAGGCCATCGAACGCATCGACCTCTCGGACCAAATGGCCTTTGCCGAGCCCCCCGATAGCCGGGTTGCACGACATGGCACCGATTTTCGCCGGGTCGAAACTGACCAATGCCGTGCGCGCGCCGCGCCGAGCCGCCGCGGCCGCAGCCTCGGTGCCGGCATGGCCGCCGCCAACCACGATCACATCGAAATCCATGGGGCCCCGCTAAGTCTGCCACAGCGGCCTGTCAAAGCTGTTCCACGTGGAACGTTTATTTACCGAGGCAAAAGCGGGTGAACAACGCGTCGAGCATTGCTTCGACATCGCTCCGGCCGACGAGCTGATCCAGCGCCTTCATCGCCAGGCGGAGTTCCTCGGCGAATATGATCAGGTCCGCCTGATTCCCCGCGGCCTTCAGCCCGTCAGCGCATAATGCCAGCAATCCGCGCTGGCGGCGATTGACGGCGATCGCATCGTCGCGTGGCAACATGGCGCGGGCACGCTCGGCCAGCACGGCCCAGAGTTCATGCATGCCCTGCCCCGTCGCCACGGACAGCACGAGGTCAGCCTCCGCCGGCACGATCGCGCGTTCGGCGATATCGGCGCGCGCATGCACACGGATCGCTTCGGGCTGTGGCGCTTCATCATCTCCAAGCCACAGTATCAGGTCGGCCGTCCTGATGGCTTCTTCCGCTCGGGTGATACCGATCCGCTCGATCGGATCAGCTGTCTCATCAAGCAGCCCTGCCGTGTCGGTCAACACATAGGCGATCCCGTCACGGATCACCGGTGCCTCGATCCGGTCGCGCGTCGTTCCCGAGATCGGCGAAACGATCGCGGCATCGCGTTCGGCCAGCGCGTTAAGCAGCGTCGACTTGCCACTATTGGGCGGACCGGCGATCACCACGCGCACCCCGTCGCGAAGCCGTTCCACTGGCGGCACCGTCAGAAGCGCGTCGATCTCTCCGGCAAGCTCCCTCGCCTCAGCCGCGAATCCCAATGGCGGCGCCTGGTCGACCTCATCCTCTTCAGCGAAATCGAGTTGCGCCTCGACCTGAGCGGCTAGCGCCAGCAGCCGGTCGGTCCAGTGCTCCGCACGGCGCCGCACCGCGCCCTCGGCCATGGCCAGCGCGACGCGGCGCTGCCCCTCGGTTTCCGCCGCGAGCAGATCGCCCAGCCCCTCCGCCTCGGTCAGATCGATCCGTCCATTCGTCAGCGCGCGCCGGGTGAATTCGCCCGGCTCGGCCCGGCGCATCCCCGGCAGCATCGCGAGCGCCGCCTCGACCGCGTGCACTACCGCGCGTCCACCATGGACATGCAGTTCGACCAGATCCTCCCCTGTAGCGCTATCGGGACCGGTAAAGACAAGAACGAGTGCTCGGTCGAGCAGCAGGCCGTCCTTGTCCCGCAAGGCGCGCAATCCCGCCTGACGAGGCGAGGGCAACGTGCCGGCAAGCATGCGCGCCGCGATAATCGCCCGGTCCCCACTGAGCCGGACGATCGCGATGGCAGCCGGTGGGGCACCGCTCGACACCGCAAAGATCGTATCCATGGGGAAACGCTATTTGGTCGAGGTATCGAACATCTTGCGCCAGAAGTTCATGCCGGCCTCCCCCATCGGCGACCAGCTCTTCATCATGTTCTCGATCATCTCGGGGGCGACCGCACCATCCATCGCACCCAGCACGCCCTGGATATATTTCTCATGCACCGGGGTGAAATCGGGCAACCCCATCACGCGCCGCGCTTCCTCGGGGGTGCAATCGACTTCGACATTGATCTTCATAGGTCATCTCCGCTTGAGCGGGCGACGGCCGCGCTGCATAAGCTTGTGTCACATATGCGCGCTACACGGGCCTGATCGCAACGCCCATTGGCGCCGCAGGAATTTCAGGCCATCAGCCAGCACAGCCGAGGACAGCCATGACCGCAACGATCACCATCGACACGCTCGACGGCACCGGCGATTTCACCGCCTATTGCGCGCGGCCCGGCGGTATCCCTCGCGCGGCCATCGTGGTGATTCAGGAAATCTTCGGCGTGAATGCCGGTATCCGTCGCAAATGCGATCGCCTGGCCGAAGACGGCTATCTTGCCATTGCCCCCGACCTGTTCTGGCGACTTGAACCCGGCGTCCAGCTCGATCCCGACATTCCGGAGGAGTTTCAGCAAGCGCTCGCGATGATGGGCAAGTTCAACCAGGATGCGGGCATCCGCGATATCGAGGCAACGATCCGAACCGCCCGCGCGACGCTGGGTGCCGAAGGCAAGGTCGGCGCGGTCGGTTATTGCCTGGGTGGGCGCCTCGCCTTCATGACCGCTGCCCGCACCGATGTGAATGCTAGCGTCTGCTATTACGGTGTCGGCATTGACGGCCTGCTCGGCGAGAAACATGCGATCGCGCATCCCGTGCTGCTACACGTGCCGGAGGAAGATCATTTCGTCGACAAGGCAGCGCAACAGCGCATGCATGCCGGGCTGGACGATCACTCAAAGGTGACGATCTTCGACTACCCCGGCGAGGACCATGGTTTCGCAACCGAGTTCGGGCTTCGGCGATCGGACGAATCTGCCAGGCTGGCTGATGAGCGGACTGCAGCGTTCTTCGCGGAAAACCTGGGTTAAGGCCTGGATCAAATCAGCAAATGCAGGATTCCGACGTCGTTATCCACGATGCCGTGATAAATCATTGATCCTGATACATAAAGGATCACCGCCAGACCGATATAGGCAATCCAGTGATAGCGCTCGATCAGCCGCGCGATGAAGTTCGCGGCGACCGCCATCAGGGTCACCGATAGGATCAGGCCGAACAACAACACGGTAGGGTGCTCGCGCGCGGCGCCGGCCACGGCGAGGACATTGTCCAGGCTCATCGACAGATCGGCGATGGCGACCTGGATCGCTGCCTTGAGGAAGCTCTTGCTCGGCTTCCCCCCCTCGACGTCCGAGGTTTCGGAATCATCGACCCGAGCTGCCGCCGGCGCGGGATGAAGCTCCCGGAACAGCTTCCAGGCAACCCACAACAACAACAGCCCGCCGCCGAACAACAGGCCGACAACGTGCAACAACTGAGTCGCGATCAGCGCAAAGCCGATCAGGCAGACCATCGCGATGACGACGCCGAAGCCGAGCACCTGCTTGCGCTGCTTCGCCGGCAGGCCCGCCGCCAGCGTGCCGAGGACCATGACGTTGTCGCCCGCCAGCATCAGGTCGATCATGATCACCTGGCCGAGCGTGGCGAGCCCGGCTGCGGTGAACACATCGGCGAAATTGATCACAACGGCTCTCCGAAATAGCTGACGACGGGCATCGGCTCATAGAAAGGATGAAGCAGGGTGCGCCATTCGCCATAACGCTCGGACAGGCGAAAACCGTCCCGATGGCTGGCGATATCCTCCCACTCCACGATCAGCAGATACAGGTCTGGGCTTTCACAGGCTTTTCGAACGGCGATCGAGCGGAAGCCCGGTAAGGCGGCGATCAACGGGCGGGCCTTGGCCATCGCTGCCTCGAAGGCAGCTGACTGGCCGGGTTTTATGGCAAGGAGGGCGTGTTCGAGGATCAAGCGACTGCTCCACATACACAAGCGGCGCGGGCAAGGCCCGCGCCGTCGACCGGGACGAACCCCCGTCGGCCATGCTTGCGCGAGTCCTGCAGCAGCATGCTGCAGGCCACACTGCTCACTGATTCATCGAATCGAAGAAATCCTCGTTGGTCTTCGAATCCTTCATCTTGTCGAGCAGGAATTCCATCGCGTCGATGGTGCCCATCTGCATGAGGATCCGGCGCAGCACCCACATCTTGGAGAGCTTGCTCTTGTCGACCAGCAGCTCTTCCTTGCGGGTGCCGGACTTGCCGACGTCGAGCGCCGGGAAAATGCGCTTGTCGGCGACCTTGCGATCGAGGACGATTTCCGAGTTGCCGGTGCCCTTGAACTCTTCGAAGATCACTTCGTCCATGCGGCTGCCGGTATCGATCAGCGCGGTGGCGATGATCGAGAGGGAGCCGCCTTCCTCGATGTTGCGCGCGGCACCGAAGAAGCGCTTCGGGCGCTGGAGCGCATTCGCGTCGACACCACCGGTCAGCACCTTGCCCGAGCTCGGGACGACAGTGTTGTAGGCGCGGCCGAGACGGGTGATCGAATCGAGCAGGATCACGACATCCTTCTTGTGCTCGACCAGGCGCTTGGCCTTTTCGATGACCATTTCGGCGACCTGGACGTGGCGTGTCGCCGGTTCGTCGAAAGTCGAGGAGACGACCTCGCCCTTCACCGAACGCTGCATGTCGGTGACTTCCTCGGGCCGCTCGTCGATCAGCAGAACGATCAGGAACACTTCGGGGTGGTTGTCGGTGATGGCGCGCGCGATGTTCTGCAACAGCACCGTCTTGCCGACGCGCGGCGGGGCGACGATCAGGGCGCGCTGGCCCTTGCCCTGCGGGCTGATGATGTCGATCACCCGCGCCGATTTGTCCTTGATCGTCGGATCCTGCGGATCGAGCGTCAGCTTCTCTTCGGGATAGAGCGGGGTGAGGTTATCGAAATTGACCCGGTGGCGGACCGCGTCGGGATCGTCGAAGTTGACGCTGGTCAGGCGGGTCAGCGCGAAATAGCGCTCGCCGTCCTTCGGCCCGCGGATCTCGCCCTCGACCGTGTCACCGGTGCGCAGGCCGAACTTGCGCACCTGGTTCGGCGACATGTAGATATCGTCAGGGCCGGCGAGATAGTTCGCCTCCGGGCTGCGCAGGAAGCCGAAGCCGTCGGGCAGCACCTCGATCGTGCCAAGCCCCATGATCTGCTCGCCATTTTCGGCCTGGATCTTGAGGATGGCGAACATCAGGTCCTGCTTGCGCAGGGTGGACGCGCCCTCGACGCCGAGTTCTTCGGCCATCGCGACCAGTTCGGCCGGGCTTTTCTTCTTGAGGTCTTTGAGATGCATGGATGGCGTCCGGACGTATGATGGTCGGGGGAGAGCGTCGGTCGGCGAAGGACACGCGACGATGCTGGAGGAAGGTGCCGCGGCACGGAGCTCAGGACCCCGCGCGCTTCGACGCCATGGGACCTAGGTCTCGCCCCCCGTCAAGTCAAGCCTCAGAAGGGGCGGACGATCACCAGAATCACGATCAGCACCGCGATGATGGCGGGAAGCTCGTTGATCAGCCTGAGCTGCCTGCCGGTCAGGGTAGGCGTGCCTCTCGCCAGCTTCTTCGCATAGCCGACCGCCCAGCCATGATAGCCGCTGAGGATCACGACCAGCAGCAGCTTGGCATGAAGCCAGCCAAGCCCCCCCACCCCGGCGAACAGCCCGGCATTGACCGCGAGCATCAGCCCGAGCACCCACACCAGGATCATCGACGGCGTCAGGATGATGGCACGCAGCTTGGTCTCGCGCTCGACCCATGCCTGCGCCTCGGCCGATCCCGGTTCCGCTTCCTGATGATAGACCAGATAGCGTGGCAACATGAACATGCCCGCCATCCAGAAGATGACGAAGATGACGTGTCCCGCCTTCACCCACAGATAGGCGTCCCCAAGAAAGTTCATCGCGCTCTCCGCACATGCGCCAGCAGGCGCTCGACATGGCTGATCGGCGTGTCCTGCAGGATGCCATGGCCAAGGTTGAAGATATGCGGCCGATCAGCGAGCGCCTCAAGGATTCGCGTCGCCGCGGCATCGAGCTGTTCGCCACCGGCGATCAGGGCGAGCGGGTCCAGATTACCCTGGACGGGCAGCCCTTCCGGAAGGCTGGCATGCGCCCATACAGGATCGACGGTCTCATCCAGACCGATCGCGTCGGCACCGGTTTCCCGCGCATAGGCCGGCAACTTGCCGCCAGCGCCCTTCGGAAAGCCGATCACCGGTGTGTCCGGGTACAGTTGATGGAGAGCAGCGACAATCTTCGCGGTCGGCGCGATCACCCAGCGCTCGAACTGAGCAGGAGAAAGGCTGCCCGACCAGCTGTCGAACAGCTGCACAGCTTCGACGCCCGCTTCGATCTGGCGGGACAGATAGGCGATCGTGCTGTCAGCGATCGCATCGATGATTTCGACAAAGGCCTGCGGATCGGCATAGGCGAAACGGCGCGTCTCGCCCTGGTCGCGGCTACCATGGCCGGCGACCATATAGGTGGCGACCGTCCAGGGGCTTCCCGCAAAGCCGAGAAAGGTGGTTTCCTCCGGCAGCATCGCAGCCACGGTCGCGACAGTCGCATAGACCGGATCGAGCCGCTCAGGAGCGGCCTGGAGCCCCGCCAGCGCGTGATCCACCAAGGGTGGGGCCAGTGCTGGTCCCTCGCCCGCGCCGAAGCTGAGCGTCTGTCCCAGCGCCCAGGGGATCATGAGGATGTCGGAGAAGAGGATCGCACCATCGAAGCCGAAGCGGCGGATGGGTTGAATCGTCACCTCCGCAGCAGCGTCCGGATCGGTCGCTAGCGCGAGGAATCCCCCCTTTTCCGCCCGGAGCGCGCGATATTCGGGAAGATAACGTCCGGCCTGGCGCATCAGCCACATGGGAGGGACGTCGTGCCGCTTGCCCCTCAGGGTCGAGAGCAGCCGTTTTTCGGGCGTCGGAGTCGGGATCGCGAGAGTCCTTCTATCTAATAAGAAGAGAATCTAGAAAGGATGTAGCAGTCGTTGGCGCGTGGATGCCGGGGCTTATGCGTTCGTCCCGAAAATGCCAACAGCTTGACGGGCGGGGAGCGCCTGACTCCGCTGAGTCGTTGCGGCGATCCCCATTATCCACAGCCTGTGCGTTGAATCATGGGGTTGTGAACGGGATTGTGGGAAACTCCCGACTTTTCCACGATCGCCGATCGCTTTGCGTCCGGGCGAAGTTGCGCTAGCGATTTTCCCGATGTTCTCCACAATTTCATCCCCGTGCGGCAAAGCCGCCTGATGCGGCTGCATCTCCACCTCCTGTCGGATTCGACCGGCGAGACGCTCGAGAATATCGCCAAGGCGGCGCTCGCCCAATATGACGATGTGGAGACGATCCGTCATTTCTGGCCGATGGTCCGCACCGAGACTCATCTCGAACGCATCCTGCAGGAGATCGCGCAGAATCCCGGGCTGGTGCTGTTCACCCTGGTCAACAGCGCGACGCGACGGACCCTGGAGACACGGTGCCGCGCGCTTGGCCTGCCGGCGGTCGCCCCGCTCGATCCGGTGACAGATGCGCTGTCCAGCCTGCTCGGGCAGCAGGCCAAGGCCCGGCCGGGGCGGCAGCATGTGCTCGACGCGGCCTATTTCGCGCGGGTCGATGCGATCCAGTTCACCATGGCGCATGATGACGGGATCAACTGGGAGGACTGGGAAGAGGCGGATATCGTCCTCGCGGGCGTGTCGCGCTCGTCCAAGACGCCGACGTCGATCTATCTCGCCAATCGCGGTTTCAAGACAGCCAATATCCCGATCGTGGTGGAAAGCCCTCCGCCATCGAGCCTCTATTCGCTCAGGCATCCGCTCGTCGTCGGGCTGACCACCAGTGCCGACCGGCTGATCCAGGTGCGGCGCAACCGGCTCCTCTCGCTGAACCAGGCGCCCGAGACGGCCTATGTCGACCAGGAGGCGGTGACGCGCGAGGTCGCCTATGCCCGGCGGATGTTCGCCGACAATGGCTGGCCGGTGATCGACGTCACCCGCCGCTCGATCGAGGAGACAGCGGCGGCGATCGTTCAACTGGTCAATGAACGGGATTCGGCATGAGGTTCGTGCTCGCATCGAAAAGCGCGTCGCGCCGGGTGATGCTGGCGGCTGCCGGCGTGCCGTTCGAGGCGGTCTCGGCCAGTGTCGACGAGGATGCGGCCAAGGCCGGGCTGCGGGCCGACGGAGTTGCGCCGCGCGACTTGGCCGATGCGCTGGCTGAGCTGAAAGCGCTGCGCGTGTCGCATCGCGACCCCGAGGCGCTGGTGCTGGGCAGCGATTCCATCGTCGCGCTTGAGGATGGATCGATGCTCGACAAGCCGGTCGATCGTGAACAGGCGGCGGAGCATCTTCGCCGTTTGTCAGGCAAGCGGCATGAACTGATCAGTGCCGCGGTGATGGCGGTCGACGGTCGTCCGGTCTGGCGGGTGGTCGACCGGGCGAAGATGCATGTCCGCACACTCTCCGACACGTTCATCGAGAGCTATCTCGATGCCGAATGGCCCGAGATTTCCGGTTGTGTCGGCTGTTACCGGATCGAGGGGCCGGGCGCGCAACTGTTCAGTCGGATCGAGGGGAGCCAGTTCACCGTGCTTGGCCTGCCGCTTCTGCCGGTGCTCGATTATCTGCGGGTCCGGGGAGTTTTGACGTCATGACGACTGCTTATGCCGAGGTGATCGGCGATCCGATCAGCCACAGCAAATCGCCGCTGATCCACCGCTTCTGGATCGATGCGCTGGGCCTCGACGCTGATTATCGCGCGCATCATGTGACGCCGGACGGGCTGGTCGCCTATTTCGAGGAACGGCGCGCCGATCCCGCCTGGCGTGGGTGCAACATCACCCTGCCGCACAAGGAAGCCGCCCTCGACCTTGTCGAGGATCGTGGCGGGGTGCGCGCGACGATCGGTGCGATCAACCTGGCGATGCGTGCCGAGGACGGCGTGCTGATCGGCACCAATACCGATGCGGGCGGTTTCTACGCGCCGATCGCCGATCTGCCGCTGGCCGGCGCGCCAGTGGCGGTTGTCGGAGCGGGCGGTGCGGCGCGCGCGATCCTGTTCGCGCTGTCGCGGATCGGTGTCGGCGAGGTGACGATCCTCAATCGCAATGTCTTGAAGGCTGCCGCGTTGCTCTCCGCCTTCGGGCTGAAGGGCAAGGCGCTCCCGCTGAGCGCGCCGCTGCCGCCCGCGGCGTTGCTGGTCAACACAAGCTCGCTCGGCATGACCGGTCAGCCCGCGCTCGAGCTCGACCTGTCGCCGTTGCCTGAGGATGCAGTGGTCTATGAGATCGTCTATGCGCCGCTCGAAACGAGCCTGTTGAAGGCGGCGCGCGCCCGCGAGCTCGATACGGTCGACGGTCTCGACATGCTGATCGGCCAGGGAGCCCTCGCTTTCGAATTGCTGTTCGGTGCGGAGCCGCCGCGCGACCGCGACGAGGAGCTTCGGGAGCTGCTGACGTCATGATGGCGCCGTGCTGACCCTGGGTCTCACCGGCTCGATCGGCATGGGCAAGTCGACCGTCGCGGCGATGTTCGAGGAGCTGGGCGTGCCGGTGTTCGATTCGGATGCGGCGGTCCACCGGCTGCAGGGGGAAGGCGGGCGGCTGGTCGCCGCGATCGAGGCGATGTTCCCCGATACCACCGGGCCGAAAGGAGTCGACCGGACGTTGCTGGGCGAGGCGGTGCTTACGGATCCCCGCGCGCTGAAGCGGCTCGAAGCTTTGGTCCATCCGGCGGTGGGCGAGGAACGAGCCGCCTTTATCGCCGCGCACGCAGACGCGCCGCTGGTCGTGTTCGACGTGCCCCTGCTGTTCGAGACGGGCGGCGAAACACGGGTCGACAAGGTCGTCGTCGTCTCGGCGCCGGCCGAGGTCCAGCGTGTTCGCGTGCTGGCGCGGCCGGGCATGACCGAAGCGCGGTTTGACGCCATCCTCGCTCGCCAGATGCCCGATGCGGAGAAGCGTGCCCGGGCCGATTTCGTGATCCCGACCGGGGGCAGCATCGAGGAAACGCGTGCTGCCGTCGGGACATTGGTCTCTTGCCTCAGGGGCTCGTAATACCGATAACATATGTAATGCGTGAGATCGTTTTCGACACCGAGACTACCGGCTTCAGTTTCGCCGACGGCGACCGGATGGTGGAGATCGGCTGTGTCGAGGTGGTCAACCGGGTCGAGACCGGGCGCACCTTCCATGCCTATTTCCATCCGGAGCGGACAATGCCCGCTGAGGCCCAGCGGGTGCATGGGCTGAGCGACGCCTTCCTGTCGGACAAGCCGTTGTTCGCGCATGGTGTGGACGATCTGCTCGAATTCCTCGGCGACAGCCCACTCGTCGCGCACAATGCCAGCTTCGACTTCGGCTTCCTCAATGGGGAACTCGTCCGCTGCGGGCGCAAGCCGATTCATCTCGACAGGATGGTCGACACGATCGTGCTCGCGCGCACGCGCCATCCGGGTGCCAAGCACAGTCTCGACGCTTTATGCTCCCGCTATGGCATCGATCGCAGCCACCGCGTCGTGCACGGGGCGTTGCTCGACGCGCAGCTTCTGTCTCAGGTCTATGTCGAGCTGACCGGCGGGCGCCAGATCGGGCTGACCCTGGTCACCGAGACGGTCGAGGTGCAGGCCAGCTTCGCGCCGGCTGCGGCGCCGGCGGTCGTGCGGCCGGCCCGGCTCTTCGAGGCAAGCGCCGAGGAACTCGCACGCCATGCCGCGTTTATGGAGAAGATCAAGAATCCGCTTTGGGGGGTCGAGGCGTCCGGTTGACGCAGGTACCGGGCCGGGCCAAGTTGGCTGGTCCATCATAGGAGAATGCTCATGGACATCCGGATTTCGGGCCATCAGGTCGCCACCGGCGACGCACTGAAAAGCCATGTCGAGACTCGGCTCCAGGGTATCGCCGCGAAATATTTCTCGCGCGCCATCTCGGCGCAGGTCACCTTCGGCAAGGGGCCGCATGACAATGGCTTCACCTGCGATATCGTCGCGCATGTGATGCAGGGCCTGGTGCTCAAGGGCAGCAATGACGGCACTGACGCGCATGGCGCGTTCGATGGCGTGGCCGACAAGATCGAAAAGCAGCTGCGCCGCTACATGAGCCGCCTGAAGAACCGCAATTCGGGCCAGGCCAATGCCGTCGTCGTCAATGGTGCCGATGGGGTCGATAATGCGGGCTATACCGTCTTCCGCGAGAGCGATGACGAGGTGGCGGAGGATTTTCCGCTGATCGTGGCCGAGACGAGGGTGGACGTGCCTGACGCGACCGTCTCAGATGCGGTGATGATGCTCGACCTGCGCAACACGACTGCCCTGCTGTTCCGCAACGCTGGATCCGGCGCCTATAACATGGTCTATCGCCGCGGTGACGGGACGATCGGCTGGGTCGAGCCGCACCGCGCAGCCTGATCGATATGCTATCGCGCGCCGCCAAACGGCGCTATGGGCGCGCGCCGGGGTTGGCGTGGCCCAAGGATGACGATGACCGATCTGAGTGACCTGCTGCTGCCCGAGACCGTTCTCGAACGGCTCGCGGCAGCCAACAAGAAAGCCTTGTTCCAGCAACTCGGGGCGGCTGCGGCGACGGCATACGGAATCGACTCCGTGGCCGTCGCCGAGGGCCTGGCCAAACGCGAGAAGCTGGGCTCGACCGGTTTCGGCAGCGGTGTCGCGACGCCGCATGCGCGGATTCCGGGCCTTGGTCATGTCGTTGGCGTGTTCGCGCGCCTGGCGCAGCCGATCGATTTCCAGGCGGTCGACGATCTCCCGGTCGATATCGTGTTCATGCTGCTGTCGC
The DNA here is from genome assembly GCF_028473665.1 of Sphingomonas sp. QA11. Lineage (GTDB taxonomy): Bacteria > Pseudomonadota > Alphaproteobacteria > Sphingomonadales > Sphingomonadaceae > Sphingomonas > Sphingomonas phytovorans. Next base: position 4,627,122 of record NZ_CP098774.1, read on the forward strand.
CTGTCGATGCCGGCGCGCTGCATCTGAAAGCGCTGGCGAAGGTGTCGCGCCGCCTGCGCGAACGGGGATTCGTCGACAAGCTGCGTGGTGCCGGGTCGCGCGACGCGATGTATGCGCTGCTGACCGCCGACGAGGCCCGTGACGCTGCCTGATCGCCCGGCGCAGGGCGAGCAGGCCCATTTCCGGGCGCTTGAATCGCTCTATGCCGCGGCGCCGATCAACCGGCTGTTCGAGTCAACGCTTGAGATCCCAACGGCTGGGGTCGCGCGAATCCATTTCATGATTGATGAGCGCTATTTTCATGCTGGCGGCGCGGCGCACGGCACGAGCTATTTCAAGATGCTCGACGATGCCGCCTTCTACGCCGCGAACAGCCTGGTCACTGATCGTTTCCTGCTGACCACTGCGTTCAACCTGCTGTTCACCAAGCCGCTCAAGGCAGGTCCCGTCGTGGCGGAGGGGCGCTGGGTGAGCGGCCAGCGTCGCGTCTTCGTTGCGGAGGCCAGGCTGATCGACAGCGAGGGAGAGGAAGCCGCGCGCGGCACCGGCACCTTCATGCGCAGCCGCATCGCGCTGGCCGGCCTGCCCGGATATCGGGTGGCACCCTGAGCATGGGCCGGTGAGCGAACGGTTGCCGAGCGGGCTGCTGGTCGGCGCCCTGCTCAGGCGGGTGAACGACGCCGGCGGGATTGGCATGGTGCTCGCGCGGGGCGATGCCCAGGCCGGGGCGATATTGGTCGTCGCGCTGGAAAAGGGAGTCAATTCAGGCATCTACGAACGCGGAATCGGACCCGGGGGAACTGTCCAGCTTGTCCGCGTTGGCCCGCAAGATATTGCAAATGCTATTGAAATTACCGAATATTGGCGGCGCAGGCGCAGCCGCGATCCCGATTTATGGGTTATCGAGCTGGATATCGCGTCGGCGGAACGATTCGCCGCAGAAACGATAGTGGCAGGTTGACTTGGCTGCGCTGCACAACGAAAGCCTCCGCACAGTCACGCGCGTTGTGCCGTGCCGGGTGCGATCCGGCTAGGTTACGCAGTCGGGGGGAAGTCCGGCTGATCGTTGTTTCGATACGATCAGGTCCGCACGCCAACCGCATATTTTGAAGTCTTAATGACGTTTTTCACTCGCGCCGCAGCCATCGCGGCGATCTCTCTGACCATCACGAGCCTGATCGGCGCCAGCACCCCTGGCTTCGCTTTCGATCTCGACAAGTCTCTTAAACTCCCGACCGCCCTTCCGGTTCCCGTTTCCAGCCCAACGCCTGAGGCCGCCGCAACGCAGGCGCCCGCGGAAGCTGCCAACGCCGTGGCGAAGGCCGATACCGATATTTCCTCCGCCCAGGCGGACGATGACTATGACAGCCTCGCCGAGGCAGTCGCCGCGCAGGACACCAATTCACTCGATAGCGACCTCACCTGCATGGCGGGCGCGATCTATTTCGAGGCGAAGGGTGAGCCCCTGTCGGGCCAGCTCGCCGTCGGCGAGGTGATCATCAATCGCACCAAGTCCGGTCGCTTCCCGAAATCCATCTGCTCGGTGGTGACTCAGCCGGGCCAGTTCTCGTTCGTTCGCGCCGGCCGTGTGCCGGTCATCGCCAACAACGCGGCCTATCGCACTGCCGTGGCCGTCGCCCGTGTCGCGATGGCCGATGCCTGGGACAGCCCGGCGCCGGACGCGATGTACTTCCACGCCCGCCGGGTTTCGCCGGGCTGGCGGATGATCAAGGTCGCCGCGATTGGAAACCATGTATTCTATCGCTGAGGCGACGGGACGGGTTTTCATCGTCCGCTGATTTGACCAGCGTTCGCTAAATGTTCTAGATCGGGAGGATGCTGCAGCATCCTCCCGATTCGTGTGTCGATGCCCCCGGATCGCCGCTGTGCGCGGCGGATGTGGCGCGGGGCACGGTGCGCATGCTGCTCCGCCACGATCTGGTCGCGATGGCCGAGGTGCCGCTCGACGACGGGCGCCGCGCCGATTTGATGGCGCTCGATTCACGCGGCAACATCATCATCGTCGAGATCAAGGTGTCGCGGGCCGATCTGCTCGGCGACGCGAAATGGACTGACTATCTCCGCTCCTGCGACCGCTTCTACTGGGCGATCCCGGCCGGGTTCGATGCGTCGCCGCTTGATGGCCAAGCGTTCCTGCCAGCGCGAACCGGGGTGATCGTGGCCGACCGCTATGACGCGGCGATCGTGCGCGAGGCGCATACCGATCCGCTGTCCAGCGCCACGCGCAAACGCAACACGCTCGCTTTTGCGCGGCGGGCCGGGCGGAGAATGATCGGGTTGATCGACCCGGAGGCCGGCATTCTATCTTAAGGTTGGCCCGGAAATGGCGCGGCGCGCCTTTTTCGGGGTTTCCGCCATCAGCTTGGCCATGGCGGTCGACCGGGCGTCTTCCACCGCATAATCGCGCGCCGATTTTCCGGCGATGACATCGGCCTGGTCGGGATCGCCGCCAGCGGCCAGCAAGGTACGGGCCATGCCCAGGTCGCGACGCTGGACAGCGCGGATCAGCGGCGTCTCCCCGCTTGAATTGGCCAGGTTCACATTCGCATTCTTTTCGATCAGCACCTGCATCAGGTCGATCTGGCCGAGCCCGGCCGCGACCAGCAGCGGCGTGTTGCCCTTGTCGTCCTTGATATTCGGATCGGCGCCCTGGGCCAGCAGATAGCGCAGATAGGTGCCGTCGCCCCGCTTGACGACGATGTGCAGCGCGCCCTCGCCGGTCGCATATTCGCGCGTGTTGAGCACCGTCGTGCCCGGCACCCGCAACATCTTCTCGACGTCGGAGCCCTTGGCGTCCTTCACCGCCTGGAGGAATTTATACCCTTCCGACTGGTTCTGTGCCTGGACGGGAATAGCGGTTGCGCCGAGCAACGCGGCGGTGAGCGCGATGCCGAATGTACGTGCGATCATCTGGTGGACAGGCCCTTGTGCTTCCGAGGACGTGGTTTCCGAAGATGGCTTCGGCTCGACCTTGCGCCAAGTCCCTTAACAGATCATGGCTGGTCGCGCCATGAACGAGATAGCCCGCGCGCCCGCCCTTCTCATCCGTCGAGCCCTTGCCGCCCTGCTGGTGGCAGCCCTTCCCGCCGCCTGCTCCGGCCCGGCCGCCCCTGCCCGGCCACCGCTTGAAGGCGCGCGGATCGGGGGTCCGTTCGTGCTGACCAACCAGGACGGCAGGCAGGTCACCAATCGCGATTTCACCGGCAAATATCGCATCGTCTATTTTGGCTATACCTTCTGCCCCGACGTCTGCCCGGTCGACGCGCGGAATATCGGTGCCGGGTTGCGCGCGGTCGAGACGAGCGACCCGGCGATCGGGGCCAGGATCGTGCCGATCTTCATCTCGGTCGATCCGGCGCGGGACACGCCCGCCGTGCTCAAGAGCTTCGTCGCCAATTTTCATCCGCGGATGGTCGGCCTGACCGGCAGTGCCGCTGCGATCGATGCCGTGGCGAAGGAATATGCGGTCTATTACAGGAAGGGCGAAGTGACGCCCGGCGGCGGCTATATGGTGGATCACAGCCGGGTCGCCTATCTGATGGACCCGCAGGACAAGCCGATCGCGCTGCTGCCGCAGGACCAATCGCCCGAGGCAATCGCGACCGAGATCAAACGCTGGGTGAAATGAGCGACCGTTTCTGGGAAACGACCCCGATCGATGCGCTTGACCGCGGCCAGTGGGAGGCCTTGTGCGACGGCTGCGGCAAATGCTGCGTCCACAAGCTCGAGGATGAAGACACCGGCGAGCTGATGGCGACCAACGTCTCGTGCCGCCTGCTCGATCGCAAGACGGCGCAATGTTCGGATTATCGCCACCGCCACGCCTATGTCAGCGAATGCGTTCGTCTGAGCCGCGACAATGTGCGGGAAATCGATTGGCTTCCCTCGACCTGCGCCTATCGGCTGCGCGCTGCTGAAGAACCACTCCCGCGCTGGCATTATCTGGTCTGCGGGGATCGCGATGCCGTCCACCGTGCGGGTGAATCGGTGCGCGGCTGGACCATTTCCGAGGATGATGCCGGCGACCTCGAATATCATCTGGTCGATCGCCGGCTGTGACCGGGTCCGGTCAGGCGCCGGTCGAGGTCGTCCGCAATGCCCGTGCCCGCCGGGCCAAGCTGTCGGTCGATCCGGCGAGCGGGCGGGTCAGGCTTACCCTGCCGCTACGCGCGCCGGTCAAACCCGCCCTGCTCTGGGCCGAGGGGCAGCAGGCATGGATCGAGGCGCAGCGTGCCCGGCTGCCGCGCCCTCGACCACTGGTGCCGGGCGGGACGGTGCCGTTCGGCGACGCGCTGCTGACGATCGATTGGCGCGAGGGTTCGACGCGACGGATCGTCCGTGAAGGCGACGTTCTACATTGCGGCGGTCCCCGCGATGGACTGTCGCGGCGGATCGAATCCTGGCTGAAGCGCGAGGCGCTGCGTGTCCTGAGCGCTGAGACCGCTGAATTTGCCGCGCGTGCCGGGGTCGGCGTGACCAGGGTCGCGATCGGCGATCCGCGCGGGCGCTGGGGAAGCTGCGCGTCGAGCGGGGCGATCCGCTACAGCTGGCGGCTGATCCTCGCGCCGGATTTCGTGCGGCGGGCGACCGTCGCGCATGAGGTGGCGCACCGGGTCCATATGAATCACGGCCCGGATTTCCACGCACTGGTCGAACGGCTCGACGAAAGCGATCCGGCGCGATCGCGGGCCTGGCTTCGCGCCAATGGCGCGGCGCTTCACTGGGTCGGTCGCGAATCCTGAGAGCGTTCGGCTGGCCGGTCCGGCGGCGGCGCGGCCGGCGCCCGCTCGCGCGGCGGCGCTTGCCGGCCGGGCGGCGGCGTGCGGCCCAGCACCTGATCCATCCAGTCCTGGTCGAGCCGTTCGGGCCGCGCGGCTTGTGGCACTGGATTGCCGTCGGCGTCGACCTGGGGCTGCCCGGCGTCTGACGGTGCCGTCGTGCCCTGGGGGACCGGGTTGCCGTTCTCGTCGACGAACATGCCGTTGTCGGGCTCGCCGAAATAGGATTCCTGGTCGGGTTCGAGCTGCCATTCGGGCAAGGTTACCTGAGTCTCGAACTGCTCGACTGGACGATTGGCGACGGCGGGTTTCATGAAGGCGGCAAAGGCGCGTGCCGGCGCGGTGCCGCCCTGCAGGCCGGGCACGGTCTGGGCATCGTCGCGGCCCATCCACACGCCGGTGGTCAGCCCGCTCGAGAAACCGAGGAACCAGCCGTCCTTGTTCGAGCTGGTTGTGCCCGTCTTGCCGGCGACCGGGCGGCCGATCTGCGCTGCCTTGCCGGTGCCGGTGTTGACCGCGGTCTGGAGCAGATCGGTCATCTGCGCCGCGACATAGGGGGCGACCAGCACATGGCTGCGATCGACCTGCTGGGCATAGATCGTCTCGCCGTTCGCGGTGACCTTGGTGATTCCGTACGGCGTCACCGCGACGCCCTTGTTGGCGACGCTGGCAAAGGCACGGGTCATGTCGATCAGCCGCACGTCGGAAGTGCCGAGCACCATCGCCGGATGGGTGTCGATCTTGGTGGTGATGCCGAAGCGGCGCGCCATGTCGGCCACGGTGGCGAAGCCGACCTGCTGGCCGAGCTTGGTCGCGATGGTGTTGACTGAATAGGCGAAGGCGGTGCGCAGGGTCATCTCGCCGCGATTGGCGCCGGAACTGTTGCGCGGGCTCCACCCGTTGATCGTGACAGGCTCGTCGACCAGCGTGTCCTCGGGCTTGTGCCCTGCCTCGAGCGCGGCGAGATAGACGAACAGCTTGAACGCGGATCCGGGCTGGCGGACCGCCTGGGTCGCCCGGTTGTAGATCGACGAGACATAGTCCTTGCCGCCGACCATCGCGCGCACCGCGCCGTCGCGGTCGATCGCGACCAGCGCGCCCTGCGCGTTCTTCGGCGCATTCGCCCGGATCGCTGCATCGGCGTCGCGCTGCATGTTGAGGTCGAGGGTCGTCCATACCTCGAGCGGGCGGCTTGTCTCGTCGATCAGCAATTCGAGCTGGGGCAGTGCCCAGTCGGTGAAATAGCGGACGCTGTTCTGCTTGGGCTCGGGCGCAAGCGCCACGCTCTTGGGATCGGCGGTCGCTGCTTCGGCCGCCGTGATCTTGCCCGTTTCCTGCATCAGCTGGATCACGACCCCGGCGCGGCCCACCGCGGCCTCGGCATCGGCGGTCGGCGAATAGCGCGACGGCGCCTTGACCAGCCCGGCGATCACCGCCGCCTCGGACAGGGTCAGCTTGTCGGCGCCATGTCCGAAAAATTTCCGGGCGGCCGCATCGATGCCGTACGCGCCGCCGCCGAAATAGACCTTGTTGAGGTAGAGCTCGAGGATCTGGTCCTTGGTGAACTTGCGCTCCATCGCGAGCGCCAGCAACGCCTCGCGCGATTTGCGGCCGACATCATATTTGTTCGACAGGAAGATCGTCCGCGCGACCTGCTGCGTGATGGTCGAGGCGCCCTGGATCCGCCTGCCACTGCCACGATTGACAATGACCAGCTTGGCCGAGCGCAACAGCCCGATCGGATCGATGCCGATATGCGAGCGGAAGCGGCGGTCCTCCACCGCGACCATGGCGTCGCGCATGACCGGCGGGATCTTGTCATAGGACAGCCACTCGCCATAGCTTGGCCCCATCGAGACGATGACGGTGCCGTCAGCCGCATGCACGCGGATCATCTGGCCGTTGGGCGAGGATTTCATTTCCTCGAAGCTCGGCAGTTGCGCGCGCTGGACATAGACAGCAACGACCAGCCCGATCAGGCCGAGCACGGCAAGCACGCCCGCGATGCGCAGCATCAGGGTTAACCGGCGGCGCCAGATCGGCGGCGAAGATGTCGGGGAGCGGCGGGCCATGGGGCTGGGTGGGGATAAGCTCTATTGGTTACGCAAACAAGCGGCCTGCGCGTGAAGATGTGGTGCAGACGCGGTGAAGCGCCGGTGAACGGATATGGTCAGGCGGCTGCCTCGCCGGCGCTTTCGGTGCTGCGCGCCCGGAAATCGAGGCTGAGCGAGTTCATGCAATAGCGCAGCCCGGTCGGCGGTGGCCCGTCGGGGAAGACATGGCCGAGATGCCCATCGCAGCGCGCGCAGCGCGCCTCGGTCCGGGTCATGCCATGGCTGATATCGCTATGCTCGGTCACCCGCTCCGGCGCGATCGGCCGGGTGAAGCTGGGCCAGCCCGATCCCGATTCATATTTGTCGGCGCTGTCGAACAACGGGCTCGCGCAACCGCCGCAGCGATAGATACCATCGGCCTTGTTGTTGTTGTAGCGGCCGGAAAAGGCTGGCTCGGTGCCGGCCTCGCGCAGCACATGATATTGCTCGGGGCTGAGCCGCTTGCGCCACTCTGCTTCGGAGAGGGTGAACAGGTCCATGAGCGTCAGCTTTCCTGCGCCGTGGCGGGATGGTCAAGGTGCGAATGGTCGATGCGGGTCAGCCGCGCGACAACATCGATCAACAGCGGCAGGTTCCGCGCGACCGGCAACACCGCCCTGGCGATGGCGGGACGTTCGGCCGCCGCGCGAATCAGGCCGGCGATGTCGATCGGCCGCGCAAGATCGCGGGCGAGACGACGCTGGAAGGGAATCGCTGCTCCGGCCCCGCCCCGCACGCAGGCGCGGGCGGCACGCATGCCGCTGGCAATGGCGATGCCCATGCCTTCCCCCGCGAGCGAGGGAATCACGCCTGCCTGGTCGCCAAGGCGGAACAGGCCGCTGGTGGCCGCGCGCGCGCGCCAGCCATAAGGGACGTTGGCGACCGCATCGATCGCCTCGCCGCCCCGGCGCCAGGCGAGGCGATCGCCCAGCCGGGGCGATTCGGCCGCAAGCGCATCGAGCAGGCGATCGGGGTCACCGGCTTCGGCCATGCGGGATCGATGCACCGCCATGCAGCAATTGGCGCTGCCGTCCTCCTGCAGGACGACGCCCATATAGCCGCGATCGAACAGGTGCAGCTCGATCGCGTGACCAAGCAGCCGGTCGAGCGCCGGCGCCGGCGCAAGGCGGATGCGCAGGCCGAGGGTCGGGTCGGCCCCGCGGGCCTCGGCCGGGCGCGCCAGGCCCCGAATGTCGTGCTTGCCGCTCGCCAGGAACAGCGCATCGGTTTCGATCGCACCGCCATCCTGCAGCTGGGCGGTGGTGCCGTCGATCGCCTTCACCGCGACGCCGCGCTCGATCGCGGCGCCGGCGCGTTCCGCCCGGTCAAGCAGCAGCGAATCGAGCAGGCGGCGCGACACGCCCTGCGCGGGGCGCGGCAATACAGCCTCGGCCATCCGGTCGCCGGCGAACAGCCGGACATGAGTTACCCGTGCCGGTCCGAGGGAATCCGGCTCGATACCCAGGCTGCGCAGCGATTCGAGCGTGCGCCAGCTGAGGAAGCCGCCGCACAGCGAATCGCCGGTTTCCCGGGTGCGCTCGATCAACAGGTGCGGTGCCCCCGCGCTGGCGAGCAGGATCGCTGCGCTCGCCCCGGCCGGCCCGCCGCCGACGATCAGCGCAGGTGTTCGACGCACAGCCGGAAGGGGAAGGCACGATAAACATGGGCCTCAATGCCAGCCTCCGCCAGGATCTCCGGCCATTCCGAAGGCCGATAGGAGCGGGCGATCGACAAAGTGCCGTCGAGTCGAACGATCCGGTGCCAGCCCGCGACCCGGGCGAGGATCGGGAAGCCCCAATGGGCGAAGCCATGGCGATGTAGGTCGTTGATCAGCCAGCCGCATCGCGACTCGAGCTCCATGAAGCGGAGGAAGGCGATGAGCTGCCCATGAGTCATATGGTGCGCGACGAGGCTCGAGATGACGAAATCCCACTCGCCGCCGGCGAAATCGGCATAGTCGCCGGTGATATAACGAATACCCATATAGGCCGGCGTATGGGCGGTGGCGGCAAGCTCGCTGCGCGGGTTCAGGTCGACGCCGATAAGGTCGGCGGCGATCCCTCGCTTCTTCGCCCAGCGCGCGATCCTCCGCAGCATGTCGCCATCGCCGAAGCCGACATCGAGCAGGCGGAAAGGACGGTCGTCCCGCACGCCCCGCGCGAGGAAATCGAGCGTCGGGCGCGCCGCCATCGTCACGACATTCACTTTGGCGAGATCGCCCACGACCTCGGCATAGGTCGCGGCATCGAGATCCTCGGCGTCCATCAATTCATCGGCGATGGCGCGGGTGGCGAGGCTCACCCCGCGCTCCTGAAGCCGAACCCTTCGGCCGCGAGTCCGGGACCGAAAGCCAGGGCGACGCCGTCTCTGACCGGCGGCCCCGCGAGCAGCCGTGCCAGGACGAACATCAGCGTCGCGGATGACATGTTGCCATTGTCGGCCAGTACCCGGCGAGAGGCGGCCAGCGCTTCGGGCGCGAGATGCAGGCTGTGCTCGACCGCGTCGAGGATCGACCGGCCGCCGGCATGGACCGCCCAGCCGTCGATCTCGTCCGGGGCGCGGCCGCCGGTCGCGGCCGATGCGAAATGGGGATCGGCCAGGCCGGCGGCGATCCGCCCCGGCACTTCCCCGGATAGGTGCATGGCGAAGCCGCTGTCGGTGACGTCCCAGCGAATCAGTTTCTCCGAATCGGGCAGGGTGGTCGCGAAGGGCTGGCCGATCGCGAAGCCGCCCGAATCGGCGGTCACCATCGCCGCCGCGGCGCCATCACCGAATTGCAGCATCGCCAGCAGCGGTTCGACCTCGTTCACGGCCTGCAGATGGAGCGTCGACAGCTCGACGCAGAGCACGAGCACCCGGGCCTCCGGATCGGACCGCACGATATGGCGCGCCGTGCGGAGCGCCGCGACCGCCGCGTAGCAGCCCATGAAGCCGATCAGCAGCCGTTCGGTCGATGGCGGCAGGCCGATCTGCCGGGCAATGATCTGGTCGACGCCCGGCGCGACGAATCCGGTGCAGCTCGCCACGACGAAATGGGTGATATTGTCGATCGGAACCTGCGCGGCGAGCGCCTTGATCGCGGCAATGCCGAGCTTCGGGGCTTCCTTGGCATAGAGCTGCATGCGCGTGGCGGTGCCTGGCAGGTGCGGCTTGGCGTAGAAACCCTCAGCGGAGACGGGCGATCCGCCGCCGCTGGTGCGCCTGAGCACCGACCAGCGATGCTCGATGCCGGAACGTCCCGCCATGCGCGCGAACAGCTTCGCGGCGCGGTCGTCCTCGATCCGGCCCTGCGCCCAGTCGATAAAGGCGTGATGGATATCGTGATCGGGAACGGCGGTGCCGATCGCATTCAGATAGGCGGCTACTTCGGGCAAAGGCAGCTTTCGGGGCAGCTTTCAGTCTGATCCGGCGGATGCCGATCAGTTGCAGAACGCCACTGTAGCGCGGACGATCCCCGCTTGCCAAAGCTTTGCTTCCGCGGCCGCCCGAAGGCGTGTCCTGATCCGGAAGAAGAAAAAGTGGTGCGGCCGAGAAGACTCGAACTTCCACGGGCTTTCGCCCACAACGACCTCAACGTTGCGCGTCTACCAGTTCCGCCACGGCCGCACGTGAAACACCACCGGATAAGCCCCGGCAGCTGGTAGGCGAGCGCCCCTAGCAAGGCATTGCGACATTGGCAACTGCTCTATCCGCGCCGTCGATCCATCGTTAGCAGGGCGGCATGCCCGTTGCCTCCCCCTCCTATCCGATCGGTGACGAGACCAGGCGCATCCTCGGGCTGGCCTGGCCGGTAATGCTGACCAGCCTCAACTGGACGATCCTGCACGTCACCGACGTGGTCGTGGTCGGGCTTGCCGGTACCGAGGAAGTCGCTGCGCTGGGGGCCAGCCGGTCGCTGACCTTCGTCGCGATCGTCGCAGGGCTCGCCGCGCTGTCGGGCGTGCTCGTCCATACCTCGCGTGCCGATGGCGCGGGCGACCTGAAGCGTACCGGTGCCGTGCTGCGGGAGGGGCTTGCCCTCGCGCTTGTCCTCGGCAGCGTGGCCGCGTTGGTGTTGCTGTTCTTCGCCGCGCCGATGCTTGCCGGCATGGGCGTCGCCGACGAGCTTGTCCTGCGCGCGTCGCGCGTCGTGCAGGTGATGGCGATCTGCTTTCCGTTCCAGCTCGTCATCGTCGCGGCGAGCTTCTTTCTTGAAGGGGTCAGCCGCCCGCGCCGGGTAGCGACGGTCAATCTCGCGATCCTGCCGCTCAATGCGGTGCTCGCCTGGGCGCTGTCGGGCGGCCATCTCGGGATGCCGGCGCTCGGCGCCGTCGGCGCGGCGACCGCGACGGCGATTGCCTCGGCGCTGGGTGCCGCAGGCATGATCGGCGCCGCATGGACCCTGCCGCGCGCCGCGCTGCGCGGAGTGCACGATCTGTCGCGCGCCACCTGGCGAAGCGTCCCAGCGGGCGCGGTGCGGCTCGCTGCGTTCGGCATGGTGCCGGCGATCGCCTCGGGGCTCGAACTTGCCGGCTTCTCGATCCTGATCGCGCTTTCCACCCGGCTGGGCGACGCCGCGACGCATGCCTTCCAGATCGTCTTCTCCATCCACAATGTCACCTTTTCCATCGCGCTGGGAATGGGATCGGCGGCCGGCGTGCGAGTCGGCAATGCGGTTGGGGAAGGTATGCCGCAACGCGCCTTTCCCCGAACGATGATCGCCGTGTCGGTCGCGGCGATCCTCACCGGACTATTGGCGCTGCTGCTGGTGGTCGGGCGCGGCGGCATCGTTGCCCTGTTCCCTGCCACGGCAGAGGTTCATATGCTCGCGCTGGCGATGGTGCCGCTATGGGCGCCGTTCATCCTGTTCGACGGGGCGCAGGTGGTGTTCGTCTATGCGCTGCGCTCGCTCGGCGACCAGGTGGTGGCCGGGGGCAACAGCATCATCGCCTTCTTCCTGGTGACGGGCGGGGCTGGCTGGTGGCTGGTCCATATCGGCGCCGGGCTGACCGGGCTGGTGTACGCCTCCGGCATCGGCATGGTCGCGGCGACGCTGCTGCACGGCAGCCGTTTCGCGCTGATCAGTTGGAGGATTCGCCGGAAAAGCTCAGCACCAGCTGTTTCGAATTGACCGGCACGTCGAGCTTCGCGCTGTTGAACTCGACCGATCCGCGCGGCGGCAGCGCCATCGTTTCGGGGCGGATCGTCCAGCTATAGACCAGCCGGTTCTGCGCATCCTTCAGCTCGACCCGGATGTCCGGGACCTGCTGGCGCTGGTCGGTCGGGTTCACCACCTTGCCGCTGATCGCGAACATCTCGCTGCCATTGGCCAGGTCGCGGCGATCGATCGGGTTGTTGACGATCTTGAGCGGCGTCGCTGGCGCGCCGATCGGCAGGCCGAATTGCTGGGCCAGGCCGGGTGCGCCCGAATAGAGGATGGCCGCGGCGCCCACCAGCATGGCGAATCCGGCGGCGAAGGCGGCCATCGTCCAGCGCCGCGCCGGGTTGCGGCGCGGGCGGAAGGGCGGCTGGTGCGCGAAGGCGTCATAGTCGGGCGCGGTGCCAGGCGGCGCGATCTCGACGTCGGGCGCCGTTACGGGTGGCGGTGCTGGCGGAGCTGCTGTGGAGGCGGGGGCCGGAGCCGAACGGGGAGCGGGGGCGACGGCTTCGGCCTGGGCCACCAGATCGAGCACCTGGCCCGGCTGGAACCAGCTATGCTTGCAGCTCGCGCATCGCACGGTCCGTCCTTCGGACCCGATTGCCGAATCGGGTACGAGGTATCGAGTCCGGCATTGAGTGCATTCAAGGATCATCTTGCGCCGCTTCCGGCGTCGCGGGTCGCGCCACGCCTGTCCCGAATCTAAGCACGTGCCGACCGCTCGTGGCAAGTCTTTCGGGTCGAAGGGCTTACGCGCGCGCTTGTGGCGCGCGCCCCGAACGTGCGATGGCGGGGCGGGGCATCAGTGAGAAGCGAGCGTTGCGCCGGTAATGGCGAATATCGTCCAGTTCGAGAATGTGGGGCTGCGCTACGGCACGGGTCAGGAGACTCTGTCCGACGTCAGCTTCACGCTGTCGACCGGCTCCTTCTATTTCCTCACCGGTGCCAGCGGTGCGGGCAAGACGTCCCTGTTGAAGCTGCTCTATCTCTCGCAACGCCCCACGCGCGGCATGATCCGCCTGTTCGGCGAGGATGCAGTGACGCTGCCGCGCAAGCGGCTGCCCGGTTTTCGCCGCCGGATCGGGGTGGTGTTCCAGGATTTCCGCCTCGTCCCGCACCTTTCGGCCTATGACAATATCGCGCTGCCCCTGCGCGTCTCCGGCGTTTCCGAAAGCGATGTCGAGGCGCCGGTGCGCGAGATGCTCGCCTGGGTCGGCCTGTCCGACCGGGTCGAGGCCAAGCCGCCGACGCTCTCGGGCGGGGAGCAGCAGCGCGTCGCGATTGCCCGCGCGGTGATCAGCCGGCCCGAGATCCTGGTGGCGGACGAGCCGACCGGCAACGTCGATCCCGACATGGCGGAACGGCTGCTCCATCTGTTCGATTCGCTCAACCGCCTTGGTACCACCGTCGTCGTCGCGACTCATGATTTCCACCTGCTCGGCCGAATCCCGAATGCGCATATGATGCGGCTCGACAAGGGGCGGCTGCTCGATCCCACCGGGTCGTTGCGCTTTCCGCCTCCCCAGGCGGATTCCGAATGAGCGTCCGGCTGATCGCGTCAGCGGCCGATCGCCGCCTGCTCGACGAGAGTCGCGGCACGCGCGCGATGATGTGGATCATGGCGATCATGCTGTTCCTGACAGTGCTGGCGGCCGCGCTTGGGCTCGGCACGCTGAGCGCCGCGACCCTGCTCGACCGGCAGCTCGCCGGGAGGCTGACGGTCCAGATCGTCGAGCCGGCCGATCGCGCGCGGGCGGACCAGACGGCAAAGGCGCTGGCGGTGCTGCGCGGCCTGCCCGAGGTGTCGCGCGCCGTCGAGGTGAACCGTGCTGAACTCGTCAAGCTGCTCGGCCCCTGGCTCGGCCCGGACGGCGCCGATCCCGATCTGCCCGTACCCGCGATGATCGACGTCGACCTGGGCATTGCCAGCGCGGCCGCCGTGGCGCGGGTGACTCAGGCGGTGCAGGCGGTCGCGCCCGCGGCACGGGTCGACCGGCACGAAAGCTGGATGTCGCCGGTCAGCAATTTCATGAACATGGTCACCTGGCTCGCGGCCGGGCTGGTCGTGCTGATGGCGGCGGCTACCAGCGCCGTCGTCATTCTTGCCGCGCGGGCCGGGCTCGAGACGCACCGCGACACGATCGAGGTGCTGCACATGCTTGGATCGACCGATCTCCAGGTCGCACGGCTGTTCCAGCGGCGAATCGCGCTCGATACCCTGTTCGGCGGCGCGCTCGGCACGGTGGTCGCGGCCGGCATGGTGGTTCTGGTCGGCCTGCAACTTGCGACGCTCGGTTCCGACCTGCTCGGCGGGTTGCAGCTGTCGACGCGCGACTGGCTCCTGCTCGCGATGCTGCCGATCGGCTTCGCCCTGCTCGCGACCTATGCCGCGCGGCTCGCGGTGCTCGGCGCGCTGAGGCGCATCCTGTGATCCTGCGAATCCTCGGCGGTGCCGTGCTGCTCTGGGCGCTTGGTTTCGTGCTGTTCCTGCTCGCCATGCCCGGGCCGCTCGACAATGCGAAGACCGACGCGATCGTGGTGCCGACGGGCGGGGCCGGGCGGATCGACCGGGGCATCGCGCTGCTCAAGGCGCACGCGGCGAAGCGCATGCTGGTAACCGGAGTCGCGCCCGAGGTGAGGCCGGTCGAGCTGGCGCATGAATATCGCGAGGCGCCTTCGCTGTTCGCCTGCTGCATCGATCTTGGCCGGGAGGCGGTCGATACGCGCTCAAATGCCGAGGAGACGGCCGACTGGGTGAAGCAGCACGGCTATAAATCGGTTCGGCTCGTCACCTCGGACTGGCATCTGGCCCGCGCCCGGATGGAACTCACCAACGCGCTCGACAGCGATGTCCAGGTGCTTGACGACGGCGTGCCGAGCAGCCCGCGCTTCAGCCTGCTGGTCGCCGAGTACAACAAGCTGCTGCTCCGCCGCGTCGTGCTCTGGATGGGGATCGGCGTATGACCTGGCTGAGGACGATCCTGTTCATGATCGTGTTCTACGGAATCTCGATCCCGATCGTGCTGCTGACGCCGGTGACGGCGTTGTTCGGCAGGAACGCGCTGATCGTCCACACCCATATCTGGACGAAATTCCATGGCTGGGCGACCGAGGCCATTCTCGGCATCCATCGCCGGGTCGAGGGAAATCTGTTCGCCGATGGTCCGGTCATCTACGCGGCCAAGCACCAGGCGATGTACGAGACGCTTGAGCTCGGGCGGCTGCTCCGCACCCCGGCGATCGTAATGAAGCAGGAACTAGCCTCGATTCCGGTATGGGGCTGGGCGGCACGACGCTATGGCGTCATCGTCGTCGACCGCGAGGCTTCGGCCGCCGCGCTCCGGCGCATGGTACGCGAGGCGCAGGCTGAGCTTGCGCTGGGGCGGTCGATCCTGATCTTTCCGGAGGGCACGCGGGTGCCCCCGGGTGAGCAGCCCCCGCTTCGCGCGGGTTTCGCCGGCCTGTATCAGATGTTGAAAATCCCGGTGATCCCCGTCGCGATCGACAGCGGCAAGGTCTGGCCCAAGCACGGCCCCAAGCTGCCGGGTGTCGTGACTTTCCGCTTCGGCGAGCCGATCCCGCCGGGCCTGCCCCGAGCCGAGGCCGAACGCCGGGTCCATGCGGCGATCAACGCGCTGGATAGCTGAGATTATTCGTGGGTGCGGCCGAAGTCGGGGGCCGGATCGTCCTGGCCCTGCTCGATGATGGTGCGCCGGATCGCGCGGGTCCTGGTGAACAGGTCGAACAATTCGTCGCCCTTGCCCCAGCGGATCGCGCGCTGGAGCGCCGACAGGTCCTCGGAAAAGCGCTGGAGCATGTCCAGCACCGCCTCGCGATTGGCCAGGAACACGTCGCGCCACATGGTCGGGTCGGATGCGGCGATGCGGGTGAAGTCACGGAAACCGCCGGCCGAATATTTGATCACCTCGCTGCGTGTCACTTCCTCCATGTCGGAGGCGGTCCCGACGATGGTGTAGGCGATCAGATGGGGCAAATGGCTGGTGATGGCGAGGACGCGGTCGTGATGGCCCGGCTCCATCGTCTCGACCTCGGCGCCCAGCCTGCGCCAGAATTCGCTGACCCGCTCGATCGCGACCGGATTGGCGCCCTCGGGCGGCGTCACGATGCACCAGCGCTTGTGGAACAGGGTGGCGAAGCCCGCCTCGGGACCGCTCCGCTCCGTACCGGCGACGGGATGGGCGGGGATGACCGTCGCGCCGGGCAACGCCTCGGCCAGCGCACGGACCACGTCTTCCTTGCACGACCCGACATCGCTGACCACCGCGTCGGCCGGCAGGTCGGCGGCGATCTCGCCTCCGACCGCGCCCATCGCGCCGACCGGCACGCACAGGATGACGAGATCGGCATCGATCACTGATGCGCCGGCCGTGTCGGTGACGTCGTCGAACAGCTGGAGGCGATCAGCGACGGCGCGCACCTCGGCATCGGCATCATAGCCGGTCAGCCGCACCGTGGGCATTTGCGCGCGCACCGCGCGGGCGATCGAGGAGCCGATCAGGCCGATGCCGATGACGGTGACGCGGGCGAAGGGAAGCATGGTCGTCCGCATGGCTCATGGCTTTCGCTAAGGCAAGCTGACGCTCTGCCGTACTCCTGCTAGGAAGCGGCAAAACGGGGGATGGGCCGAATGCGGGGCAGTGCGACTTTCTGGGAGGCGCTCGAATCGGCGCGCCGGATGAATCTGGCGGCGGCCGGCGAGAAACCGCCGGTCGCGGGGCCCCAGGGGCTCAGCCGCCGTGCCCTGCTCAAGGCGATCGGCGCGGCCGGCCTCGTCACAGCCATGCCTCGCCCGCTGCGCGCCGCGCCGGTTCGCGGGCCGGTGGCTATCGTCGGCGGCGGAATCGCCGGGCTCACTGCCCTGTGGCATCTGACCCAGGCGGGGATCGACGCCCGTATCCATGAGGCTCGACCCCGGCTTGGCGGCCGCATGTTTACCCATCGCCCGACGGGCGGCGTGCCGATGGAGATTGGCGGCCAGCTGGTCAATTCCGACCATGACGACATGCACAAGCTCGCCGCCGCATTCGGTATCGGCCTGATCGACCGCAAGGGCGAGGCGCACCGCACGATGGTGCTCGCCAATGGCGCGGTGCTGCCCGTGGCGGCGCTCGCCGAGGCGTTGCGACCGATCGCGGCACAGATTGCTCTCGATTCGGACCGGCTCGACAAGGATTATGCACGAACGGCACGGGAACTCGATCGACTCTCCATCAGCCTCTATCTCGACAAACACGCCGACAAGCTGCCCCAGCCCTGGGTGCGCCAGCTGATGGAGGCGACCAGCCGCACCGAATATGGCGTCGAGCCGGGCCAGGCCTCGGCGATCGAACTGGTCTTCAACCTGCCCACCGTGGACGGCGAGCGAGTCGATGTGCTCAGCCGCAGCGACGAACGCTATCTCATCGACGGCGGCAGCGGCGCACTGATCGCCGCGATGCAGGCGAAGCTTGGCGACCGGATCGAAACCGGCAAGAGGCTGTTGCAGATCGATCCGTACGGCGCCGGCGTACGACTCTCCTTCCTTGACGGCACCGTGGCGGATGCCGGGGCAGTGATCGTGGCGGTGCCGGCGCCGCTGCTGCGCCAGATCGAATTCCGGGTGCCGCTGCCACCTTTGTGGCGCCGCTTCATCGCCGAGGTCGATCTCGGTTATAACGAGAAGATCCAGGCCGTCATGACGTCACGCCCTTGGGAAGGGCCGATCGGGCGCGGCGGCGAGCTGTGGCAGACCGATGCCGCCGCGGGCGCCGCGCTCGGCTGGGACGGCGGCATTCGCCCGGCCAGCGATGCCGGCAGCGTCTGGACCTGGTTCCTCGGCGGTAACGAAGTCGAGGCCGCGGCCGCGGCCGATCCTGTCCGGCTCGCGCGCGGTTTCGCCGGCATGGCCGAGGGGGGCGTGCCTGGCTTCGGCGCGGCGATGAGCGGGGTGGTGCGGCGCACCGGCTGGCACCGCGATCCGTTGACGCTCGGTGCCTATGTCAATTTCCGCCCCGGCCAGCTCACCCGCTTCGGCGAGCTGATCTGGGTCGAGGGCGGAAACGGGCCGAAGCATCGCGCGCTTTCCGGCCTGGTCCAGTTCGCCGGCGAGCATCTCTCCGATGCTTATCCAGGCTATATGAATGGTGGCGCGCAGACCGGGCGGATGGCCGCCGCGGCGATCATGGCCGCTCACCATGCTTGAACGACGGCGTTTCGCGGCCTAACGCCGCGTCAATGTCGGACGACACGCGCTTCGGGCTTGCTCGCCATGTCACCCTGCCCGGGCCGTTGCAGCTCGACGGCGGTGCGCTGCTGTCGCCGGTCGACATCGCGTACGAAACCTATGGCACGCTCGACGCTGACGGCGGCAACGCGATCCTGATCTGCCACGCGCTGACCGGGGACCAGAATGTTGCGAGCAACCATCCGATCACCGGCAAGCCCGGCTGGTGGACCCGCCTGGTCGGGCCAGGCAAGCCGGTCGATCCCGATCGGCACTTCATCATCTGCAGCAATGTGATCGGCGGCTGCACCGGGTCATCGGGCCCGGCGACGGTCAACCCGGCGACGGGCAAGCCCTGGGGCATGAACTTTCCGGTCATTACCATTCGCGACATGGTGCGCGCCCAGGCGATGCTGCTCGACCATCTCGGCGTGGCGACGCTGGCGGCGGTGATCGGCGGGTCGATGGGCGGCATGCAGGCGCTGAGCTGGTCGGCGACCTTTCCCGACCGGGTCCGCGCGGCGATCGTCATCGCCTCGGCGGCGCGGCACACCGCGCAGAACATCGCCTTTCACGAGGTCGGCCGTCAGGCGGTGATGGCCGATCCCAACTGGCGCGGCGGCGATTATTACGAGACGGGCGATCCCCCTTCCGCCGGCCTCGCGGTGGCGCGCATGGCGGCGCACATCACCTATCTGTCGGAAGCCGGGCTGACCGAGAAATTCGGCCGCCGCCTGCAGACGCGCAATGCCAAAAGCTTCGGCTTCGACGCCGATTTCCAGGTGGAAAGCTATCTGCGCCACCAGGGGATCAGCTTCGTCGACCGGTTCGACGCCAATTCCTATCTCTACATCACCCGCGCGACCGACTATTTCGATCTGGCCGAGGAACATGGCGGCCTGCTCGCCAACGCCTTCCGGGCAAGCAAGGCGCGCTTCTGCCTGGTCAGCTTCGATACCGACTGGCTCTATCCCACCTCGGAATCGCGCGCGCTCGTTCAGGCGCTCAACGCGGCGGGCGCACCGGTCAGCTTCGTCGAGCTCAACAGCCCGTTCGGGCACGATGCCTTCCTGCTCGATTCACCCGGCATGAACCTGGTCATCGACGGCTTCCTGAGGGCGGGCGCATGAGCGCATGGCGCGACCCATTCTATGTCCCTCTCCCGGCGGGAGAGGGAAGGGCGCCGTCGCGAAGCGATAGGAAGGGTGAGGGTGATCGTTGCCTTCACTCAGTCACCCTCACCCTTCCGCAGCTTCGCTGCTCCCTCCCTCTCCCGCTGGGAGAGGGATTTATCGGTGAGGCAATTTAATGCCTCTCCGTGCCGACCTTGCCGTCATCGCCGATTCCGTCGCGCCGGGCAGCCGAATCCTCGATGTCGGCTGTGGCGACGGCGCGCTGATGGCGGCGCTGCGTGACGGCAGGGGCGTCGACGCGCGTGGGCTCGAGCTCGATGCGGGCAATGTCGCCGCGGCCGTCTCGCGCGGGCTGTCGGTGATCCAGGGCGATGCCGATTCGGATCTCGCCGACTATCCCGACGCAAGCTTCGACTATGCGATCCTCAGCCAGACGCTACAGACGACCCGGCGGCCCGACATGGTGCTCGACCATCTCCTCCGGATCGGCCGGCGCGCCTTCGTGTCCTTCCCGAACTTCGCGCACTGGCGCGGGCGCACCTCGCTGATGTGGGGCGGGCGGATGCCCGTGACCCGGCTGCTGCCCGAACAATGGTATGACACACCCAATATCCACCACCTCACGATCGACGATTTCCGATCCTTCGTGAAAGGGCGCGGCATCACCGTCGAAGGGGCCTGGTTCCTGTCAGGGGACAAGCGCACGACCTCGGCGGCGGCGAACTTCTTCGCCGAACATGCGGTGTTCCTGCTGAAGAGCTGATCTCGATCAAGGAACCTTGCGCCCGTTTCGCGGGTTGGCGGCAGGAAGATTCGAGGAATCCATGGCAACCACCGCTCTTATTGTCGAAGACGAGATTTTCGTGGCGCTCGATCTCGAGCGAATCCTGACCGATGCCGGCTATCATGTGAAGGCGATCGCCGCCGACCGGAGTGGTGCGATCGAGGCCGCCGAGGATTGTCATTTCGCGCTGGTCGACGTCAATCTGCGCGACGGCGCGACCGGGCCCGATCTCGCCGCGACGCTTGCCCGGGATTACGGGGTGAAGGTGATCTTCGTCACCGCCAACCCAGCGCAGATCGGCGCCGCCAGGGGCGCGCTCGGCTATATCCGCAAGCCCTTCTCCGAAGCCGCGATTCTGGCGGCGGCGGCAATGGCCAGTGCCGGCAACCCGCACGGCGCGGCAGCCAATGACGATCTGGTGCTGCTCGGCCGCGAGATCAGCGGCGGCTGAACGCCCGCGACGGCACGTCGATCGTCACGACCAGTCCGTCCGAATGCCAGTCGCGAGCGATATTTCCGCCCAACTGTCGGACGGCGCTCATCTCCATCAACTGGGAGCCGAAGCCCTTCATTGCCTCGGGTGACGTCACCATCGGCCCGCCGCTTTCAGCCCAGCGCAGGACGACACCGCTCTCCGATGCCGTGACATCGAGGACGATTCGTCCCGAATCATTGACCAGTGCGCCATATTTGGTCGCGTTGGTGGCAAGCTCGTGGAACAGCAGGGCAAGCGGCGTCGCTGAGCGGTCGTCGATCTCCACATCCACGCCGCCGACCGTGATTCGCTCGAGGTCGGCCGACTGATAGGGGCGGAACAATTCGCCCAGCAGCCCGTGCAGGCTGTTCTGCGACGCTGCCGGTCGCGAATTCGCGCTGTGCGGGCGGACGAAATCATGCGCGCGGCCGAGCGCGGTGATCCGCTCGCGCAGATCTTCGGCGACGCTCGCCAGCTCTGGCTTGGTCCGCGCGGCGAAGCCCACGAGCCCAGCGATCACGGCGAAGATGTTCTTGATTCGGTGGCTCAGCTCCTGCGCGATGACCTCGCGCTCCTCGCTCGCCTCTTTCTGCTCGTGGATGTCGGTGCAGGTGCCGAACCAGCGGACGATCATGCCCGATTCGTCATGCAGAGGGAGTGCCCGGCCCAGCGTCCAGCGATAGGCACCGTCAGCGCGGCGCAGGCGATATTCGATCTGATAGGGCTCGCCCGTGACGAGGGAATGCCGCCAGGTCTCGAGCGCGCGGGCCTGGTCCTCCGGATGGAACATGCGGTTCCATCCCTCGCCGTCGGTCGACCCTTCGGGCATGCCGGTGAATTCGTACCAGCGCGCATTATAGTAGTCGTTATGGCCGTCGGGCGGGGTCGACCAGACCATTTGCGGCATCGCATCGGCGAGCACGCGGAAGCGGTTGTCGCTCTCGGCAAGCGCGCGGTGGCTGGCGTTCTCGGTGGCGCGCCATGCGGCTGCGTCCCGGCTGTCGCGCAGCCGCGCCATTACGGCCTCGGCCAGCGTCGAAAGGCCCTGGCGCTGGAGCGGGGTCAGTCCGTCGCGCGGTACCGTGTCGATCACGCAGAGCGAGCCGAGCGGCACGCCCTCGTCGGAGACGAGCGGTGCGCCGGCATAGAAACGGATATGGGGTTCGCCGGTGACCAGCACATTGTCGGCGAAGCGCGGATCACGCGTCGCGTCGGGCACGACCATGATCTCGGTCCCGCGCATCGCGAAGGCGCAGAAACTGGTCTCGCGCGGCGTTTCCGTCGCGTCGAGGCCGGTTCGGGCGATGAAGGTCTGGCGACATTCCTCGACGAGGCTGACCAGTGCGATCGGGGCCGCGGACAAGGCCGCGGCGAAATCGGTGATCCGGCTCAGCCCGTCATTGTCGCGGAGCGATTCGATGTCGTGCGCGGCGATCGCGTCGGCACGCACGGCCTCGTCGATCAGCCAGCCGGATGGCGCGGCCGATCCGGCCGGGAAAGTCTCGCTCATAGGCGAATGAACGCGCGAAACGGTCAGAAGGGCACGTCGTCGTCGAGATCGTCGGCGAAGCTGCTGCTGCCGCGATTGGCCGGGGCACCGCCGCCACGGCTGGCGCTGCCGCCGAAGCCGCCACCCGATCCACCCGAGGATCCGCCGCCATAACCACCGGAGGATCCTCCGCCGAAATCGTCGTTGCCGCCGAAATCGTCGCGCTGGCTGCCGCCGCCTCCGCCGCCACCCGAACCGCCGCCGGGGCCGTCGAGCATGGTCAGCACCGAGTTGAAGCCCTGAAGCACGATCTCGGTCGAATATTTATCCTGGCCCTGGGCATCCTGCCACTTCCGGGTCTGCAGCGCGCCTTCGATATAGACCTTGCTGCCCTTGCGCAGATAGCGTTCGGCGACGTTCGCGAGACCTTCGTTGAAGATCGCGACCGAATGCCATTCGGTCTTTTCCTTGCGCTCGCCGGTGTTCTTGTCCTTCCAGGTGTCGGACGTGGCGATGCGCAGGTTCACCACCTTGCCGCCATTCTGGAAGGAACGGCTCTCGGGGTCGCGCCCCAGATTGCCGACGAGAATGACCTTGTTGACGCTGCCCGCCATATATTTAGTTCCTACAATCCGAGTCCGATAGCGGCCCAGTATGTAGCGCCCGCGGCGACGTATGCCAGTACGAAGAGATAGCCGATCATGAACATCGGCCATTTCCATCCATTGGTCTCGCGCCGCGTGACGGCGATGGTCGAGATGCACTGCGGCGCGAAGACGAACCACATCAGGAAGGCGAGCGCGGTCGGCAGGCTCCAGCGGCCGCGCAGGCGGTCGGCCAGCTTGATCTCGTTCGCCGAATCCTCGGGGTTGTCGATCGAATAGACCGTGGCGATCGCGCCGACCGCCGCTTCGCGCGCGGCCATCGCTGGCAGCAGCGCGAGCGCGATATCGTGGTTGAAGCCGATCGGTTTCACCACCACTTCGATGCCGGAGGCGATACGGCCGGCGATCGAATATTCGCTCTGCTTCTGGCCGGCGGGGGCGACCGGATAGCTTGCCAGCGCCCAGAGCAGCACCACGGTGAGGGCGATCGTCGTGCCGGCGCGCTTCAGGAAGATGAGCGCGCGGCTCCACAGGCCGATCAGTATGTCGCCCAGCCGGGGCCATTGATATTTCGGCATTTCCATCATGAAGCCCGATGAGGCGCCCTTGGTCACCGTCCGCCGCAGCACGAGCGCGGCGAAGAACGCGCCGACGATGCCGAGCACATAGAGGCCGAACATCACGAGCCCCTGAAGGCCGACGAACGGCAGCACCCGGGTATTGGGGATCAGCGCGCCGATGATCAGCGTATAGACCGGCAACCGCGCCGAACAGGTCATCAGCGGCGCGATCAGGATGGTGGTCAGCCGGTCCTTCTCGTCGTCGATCGTCCGAGTCGCCATGATGCCCGGCACGGCGCAGGCGAAGCTCGACAGCAGCGGGATGAAGGCGCGGCCCGACAGCCCGACATGCGCCATCAGCCGGTCCATCAGGAAGGCCGCGCGGACCATGTATCCCGATGCCTCGAGCACCAGGATGAAGGTGAACAGGATCAGGATCTGCGGCAGGAACACCACCACCGCGCCGACGCCGGCGATCAGCCCGTCGACGAGAAGCGAGCGCAGGAAACCGTCAGGCAGTTCGCTGCTCACGAAGCCGGAGAGCGAGGCCATGCCCGATTCGATCCAGCCGATCGGCGCCTGCGACCAGGCGAACACCGACTGGAACATGATGAACAACAGGCCGAGCAGCAGGATCGGGCCGACGATCGGATGCAGCGCGATCGCGTCGAGCGCATGGCCCCAGCGCCGGGTCGGCGTCTCGGACACCGTGGCCGCCACCGCGATGGTCCGGGCGCGGCGCTGCAGGGTGACGATGTCTTCCTGCACGCTGCCGTCGCTCGCGCGCAGCGGCCTGGCGGCGCCATGGACCAGGATGTCGGCGAGTCGCGCCTTGAGGTCCTCAAGCCCGCGGCGGCGGACCGCCACGGTCGGCACCACCGGCACGCCGAGATCGCGCGACAGCCGCTCGGGATCGAGGATCAGCCCGTCGCGCTCGGCCAGGTCGAACATGTTGAGCGCGACCACCACCGGCAGCCCAAGCGCGATCAATTGAAGGGCGAAGCGCAGGTGATTGTCGAGATTGGCGGCATCGACGACCACGACCAGCGCATCGGGCAGCCGTTCGCCGTCCTGGGATCCGCTCACCACGTCGCGCGTGACGCGCTCGTCGGGGCTTGAGGGATCGAGGCTATAGGCACCGGGCAGGTCGACCAGTTCGACCGGCCGGCCATCGGGCAGCGCGAGCCGGCCGGAATGACGCTCGACCGTCACGCCGGGATAATTGCCGACCTTCTGTCGTGCCCCGGTCAGCGCGTTGAACAGGGCGCTCTTGCCGGCATTGGGGTTGCCGACCAGCGCCACCAATGGCGCGGCATTCATTTACGGTACCAATCTAACCGGCGATGGGGGAAACGTGGATCGCGCCCGCCACGGCACGGCGAAGCGCAACGGTCATTCGGCCGATGCGGCAGGCGATCGGGCCCTTGCCCAGCGTCGCGCGGTGCAGCACCTCGACACCGACACCCTCGTCGAAGCCGAGCTCGCGAAGGCGTCGCGCCTCCGGCACGCTCAGCTCGCTCCAGGCGATTCCGGCGACGGTCGCGCGCTGCCGGTGCGGCAGCGATTCGAGGCTGAGGGGCATCTGCACAAATTGGCAATAAGCTCCTTGCGATTGATTATCAATAACCGTCGGCGATTTGCCGCAGGATCGATTCACACCACCGGATAGCGCAGCCGGCCGATGAAACGCGACAGGCTCGGCCTGTGCTCGGTCCGCGACAGGAAGCCGGCCTTGGCTTTTTCGAACTGCATGATTCCCTCGATCCGCCGGGCGAGGAAAGCGCGCGTATCCACCCAGTTCCCGCTTTCGTCGTCGAGGAAGACGGTGATCGTCGCTGTATAGACACCGGCCAGGATCGTGCGCTTGGTATAATGATTATAGTCGGTCGCGGTGTCGCCCGCCGCGCGCCACATCAGGTCGGCCGCGCGCCAGCCGAGCTTCGCGCCGCGCACGACATTCTGCGGCATGGCGAGGATCGCCAGCGCGCGGCGCAGCGCCTCGCGATTGGGCGCCACCTCGGCGAGCCGCGCCTCGACCAAAGCGGTTATCTTCTCGCGGATCTTCATCGTCGCCAGGCGTTCGGGCGGCAGGGCCGCCGCCATTGCCGTATCGACCTGGGTGAACCAAGCGTCGATCATGTCGACCGGCCCGCCGGGAAAGGCAACCGCGGCGACATCGCGGTCGACGCCGGCCGACTCGGCGGCGGCATCGCGCGCGGCGTCGTTCCATCCATCGAACGCGGCGTTGGCCGCGATCAGCGGCGCCAGCGCTTCGCGCACCTCGTCGAGCGTCGGATCCTCGGGCAGGGCGGACATCATTCGTCTCCTCGCATCCTATCTAGCTTCGGCCCCGGTCGGTGCAAGCGGCGCCGGCTTGTCGCGCACCAGCACCAGGGCGACGGCGACGAGTACCGCTCCGATCAGGTCGGGCAGGCCGAGCCGCTCGTCATAGACCATCCACCCGACCGTCGCGGCGACGACCGGCTGCACCAGCAGGGCGATGCCGACGACCAGCGGCGATAGCTTGCCGAGCGCGTAGATCAGCAATCCCTGCCCGACCACCTGGCTGACCAGCGCCAGGGCGATCAGCGGGGCCCAATCATGCGGCCAGATGCGCTCTCCCAGCAGGATCGCGAACAGCAGCAGCGGCAGGATGCTGGCCCCGGTCGCCAGGCCGAGAGCCGGCAACGCCTCCATCCGTTCGCGTACGCGCAGCATGAAGATGAAGTAGAACGTATAGAGCAGCCCGGCGAACAGGCAGAGCAGGTCGCCGGTCAGGTTCTTCGGATCGAGCTGGTAGGACCGGCCCATCAGAAGCGCCGCGCCGATCGCGGCCAGGGCGAGCGCGATCCCCTGCATCCGCGTCGGCAGGGCACGCGCCGCGAGGAAGCCGTAGATCGGGAAGAACAACGTCGCCGAATTGCCGAACAGCGTCGCATTGGCCAGCGTCGTCTTCAGGATGCCGACATGCCAGCTGCCGAGATCGGCGGCGAAGCAGATTCCCGCCAGCGCGAACAGAAACCACAGGCGCGTGCCGATCCGCGCCGGTCGCCAGCCCCCGGCCATGGCGGCGGCAAGCAGGATCGGCGTCGCCAGGGCGATGCGCCAGAAGGCGGAGGCGACGGGTCCCGTATCGGCCAGCCGCACGAACCAGGATCCGAAGGCAAGCATGATGTTGGCGGCGATCAGCGCGGCAAATGCCGTCCGCCGAGAGCCCAGGCTTTGCAGCAGGACAGTTTTTCTTGAAGGTACGGACTGGTGCATGCGGCCCCTTAGCGCTCTATGTCTCGGCCGTCAGGTAGCAAAAGGAAACTCAGTTTCATGCCCAGCCTCTTCGATCCGATCCAGCTTGGCGCGATCCACGCGCCCAACCGCGTGCTGATGGCGCCGCTCACCCGGGGGCGCTCGACGCGCGATCATGTGGCACAGCCCTTGATGGGCGATTATTATGCGCAACGCGCCGGCGCGGGGCTGATCATCTCCGAGGCGACCGGCATCTCCCGCCAGGGTCTTGGCTGGCCGTTCGCGCCGGGCCTGTGGACTGATGAACAGACCGAAGCCTGGAAGCCGGTGGTGGCCCAGGTGCATGCGGCTGGCGGGCGGATCGTCGCGCAGCTCTGGCATATGGGCCGAATCGTCCATTCGAGCCTGGGCGGCGCACAGCCAGTCTCCTCCTCGGCGACGACCGCGCCTGGCCAGGCGCATACCTATGACGGCAAGCAGGATTATGAGGAGGCGCGGCCGCTCGCGCTCGAGGAATTCCCCGGCCTGCTCGACGACTATGAACGCGCGACTCGCAACGCGATCGCGGCGGGCTTCGACGGGGTGCAGATTCACGCGGCGAACGGCTATCTGATCGACCAGTTCCTGCGCGACAATTCCAACTTCCGCGACGATCGATATGGTGGCGACCCGGAGAATCGCGTGCGCCTCCTGCGTGAGGTGACCGAGCGTGTCGCGGGCATCGCCGGCGCGGACCGCACCGGCGTGCGCCTTTCGCCCAACGGCAATTCGCAGGGGGCGAAGGACAGCAACCCGGAAGCGGTGTTCGTGCCCGCAGCGAAGATGCTGTCGGAGATCGGTATCGCTTTCCTCGAACTGCGCGAGCCAGGTCCCGACGGTACGTTCGGGCGGTCCGACCAGCCGAAGCTCTCGCCGGAGATTCGCCAGGCCTTTTCTGGCCCGCTGGTGCTCAACTCCGACTATCTCGGCGGGGATGCGCAGGCAGCGCTCGATTCGGGCGTGGCCGACGCGATCAGCTTCGGCCGCACGTTCCTCGCCAACCCCGATCTGCCGGTCCGGCTGCAAAAGGGCGCGCCGCTCAATCCGGACAATATGGCGACCTGGTACAGCCAGGGGCCCGAGGGCTATACCGATTATCCGGCGCTGGAAGACGTCGCGGCCGAATAGCATACCCTGTTACCCCCGGGACTTGTTCTCGGGGGTTCATTCTACAGCCGCGTTGATAGGGGCTGTGGATAGCGGAACAGGTCGGGCATGGCGGAAAAGAGCCGACCCTATCCCAGCGGCACGAACCGCACCGGCAGCCCGTCCTTCGGCCGGGGAATCGGCCAGGCCTGCCATTCGGCGCCCGATCCTTCGTCCAGCTCGATCCGGTAGCGGCTGAGCAGGTGCGCCATCAGGATGCGGATCTGCATCGTCGCGAAATGCAGGCCGATGCACATATGGGCGCCCCCGCCGAATGGCACCCAGGCATATTTGTGGCGCCCTTTGCTCTCCTCGGGGGAGAAACGCATCGGGTCGAAACGCTGCGGATCGGGCCAGTGCTCGGGCATCTTGTGGGTATAGGCCGGGCTGATGCCGATCATGGTGCCGGCCGGGATATGGTATCCGCCGAACTCGAAGTCGCGCACGGCCCGTCGCGGCAGCGACGGCACCGGCGGCACCAGCCGGAGCGCCTCCCTGAAAGCATATTCGGTCAGCACCAGCCGGTCGAGCTGGCCATAGGGCAGGCCCGCATCGTCGTTCAGGCCAAGACCGGCGATCTCCTCGCGCAGCCGGTCCTGCCATTCGGGGTTGCGGCCGAGCAGCATGACCAGGCTGGTCGCCGACGAGGTGATGGTGTCGTGCGCCGCCATCATCAGGAAATTCATATGGTCGGCGATCGCGTCGTCGCTCAGCGGCTGGCCTGCCTCATCGGTCGCCCGGCAGAATTGCGAGAAGAAATCATGGCCCCCACCGTCATCGGTGCCGGCCCGCCGCTTCGGAATCTCGCGCTTGAACAGCTCGATCAGATAGGCGCGCGCCTTCACCCCCTTGCGCATCTGCGTGCCGGGCAGGGGTATGCGGACAGGCGCCACCGAGGCCTGGACCTCATCGACGAAGGCCTGGTTGATCCGGTCGGCCTCCGGGCCAAGCGGCATGCCGAGAAAGCTGTCGGCGGCGAGATCCAGCGTCAGTGCCTTGATCGAGTCGTAGAAACGCATCGGCTTGCCCGACCAGCCGGAAACAGTGCGCGCGATGCCGGCGTTCAGCGCCTCGGCATAATGGCGCATCGGTTCGGGCTTGAAAGCGACCGACATCACCTTGCGATCGGCACGGTGCTTCTCGAAGTCCATCAGCATCAGCCCGCGCGGGAACAGCAGGTTGAGCATCGGCCCCCAGCCCTGTTCCGACGAGAAGATCCGGTCGCGGTCGAACAGCACGAGCTCGTTCGCCTCCGGCCCCATCAGGCTGACGGTCGGCCCGCCGAATGCATGGTTGCGGAAGACCCGGCCATAATTGGAGACCATGTGCTGCCCAAACGCGATCGGGTCGCGTAGCATCTTCAGCGTGTTGCCGACGAACGGCAACCCGTTCTCGCCTGGGATGGCCGCGATGGCATGAGGGCGCTGCCGTGGCAGCCAGTGCGGATTCGCCTTGAAGGTATGCGCCAGCGCCATGCGAGGTCTCCTTACTTACATTAGTATAAGTAAGGCCGCGCAGGGGTCAATCGACCGGCAGCTTCTCAAGCCTGTCGACCCAGCGCGTGCCGATCGCGGGGATATTCTTGCCGACCACCACGAACAGGAAGACGGGAACGAACAGCGCCTCGAACCCGATGGCGAAAGCCAGGATGGCGATGAGGCCGATGAAGATCAGAAAGGCCAGCACGGTGCCGCCAAGCCTTTCGACGCCCGACCGGCCAAGGCTGAATTCGCGTTTCGCCTTGCTGTCGAACCATGATGCACTGGTGAAGATCGGCCTGCCTTCCGCATCTTCGGCGCCGGCACAGGCGGCGAGGGCGAGCTGGCGGAGGAGCGTGCCCCCGTCTTCGCCCGCCCGCGCAATCCGATTCGCCGACCCGCCAGATGTTCGCGGCAACAGGTCGCGCCCGGAGGGTGACGGCGTTGGAGGAAGTGACGCCGTTGGAGGAACCTGGGGAAAAGAAGAGGAGGGCGCCTTGTCGCCTGCCCAGTTGTCGATGACGATCAGCCGCCGGTCCCGCTCCACGATGCGATAGCGCGGTGGCGGAACCTGGCTCATCGGCGCCTCAGCCGAACCGGTCTTTCAGCGCCAGCATCGCCAGCGCCGCCTTGGCCGCCTCGCCGCCCTTGTCCTTTTCGCTGCGACGCGCCCGGGCCAAGGCCTGGGTCTCGTTCTCCACGGTCAGGATGCCGTTGCCGATCGCCACGCCGTCCATCGACAGCGCCATCAGGCCGCGCGCGCTCTCGCCCGCCACGATCTCGAAATGATAGGTCTCGCCGCGGATCACCACGCCCAGCGCGACGAACGCGTCATAGTCGTCGCTCTCCGATGCCAGCGCGACCGCGCCGGGAATCTCCAGCGCGCCGGGAACGGTGATCGTCTCGTGACGATGCCCCGCTTCCTCGATCGCGGCGCGCGCGCCTTCGAGCAGCAGGTCGTTCAGATGGTCGTAGAAGCGTGCTTCCACGATCAGGACGTTCGCCATTATTCGCCTCCAGTGCCGGGGATCGGTCGTTCGCCGACGATCGACAGGCCATAGCCGTCAAGCCCGATCAGGGTGTGATGGGTATTGGTCAGCAGCACCATGTCCTGCACGCCCAGTTCGGCCAGGATCTGCGCGCCGACGCCATAGTCGCGCAACTCGGCTGCTTCCGGCGCGTCGACGGCCTTGCCCTCGGTGCGCAGCTTGATGGTCCGGGTCATCGAATCCTTCATCGGCCGGTTGATGACGACGATGACGCCCGTTCCCTCGGCCGCGATCGCCTCCATCGAGCAGGACAGCAGCCCCGACCGGGGCGATTCCTCGCCAAACGCATCGGCGAACATCGACAGGCTGTGCATGCGCACAAGGGTCGGCTTTTCGGGGTCGATCTTGCCCTTGACCAGCGCGACCTGCTCGTCGCCGGTCGCCTTGTTGAAGAAGGTCATCGCCTTCCAGTCGCCGCCCCATTTGCTGTGGAACACCGTTTCGGCGCGCTTCTCGACAAGATGGTCGTGGCGCCGGCGATAGGCGATCAGGTCGCGAATCGTGCCGATCTTGAGATTGTGGAACTGCGCGAAGGTGACGAGATCGTCCATGCGGGACATGGTCCCGTCCTCGTTCATGATCTCGCAGATCACGCCCGAAGGGTTGAGGCCGGCAAGGCGCGACACGTCGACCGCCGCTTCGGTATGGCCGGTGCGCACCAGCACGCCGCCGTCGCGCGCGACCAGCGGGAAGACATGGCCTGGGGTCACGATCTCCTCGCGGCCCTTGGACGAATCGATCGCCACCGCGACGGTGCGGGCACGGTCGGCGGCGGAAATGCCGGTAGTCACGCCGTCGCGCGCCTCGATCGAGACAGTGAAGGCGGTCTCATGTCGCGTGCCGTTGTGGCGGCTCATCAGGTCGAGCCCGAGCTCGTCGACGCGCTTCTTGGTCAAGGCAAGGCAGATCAGCCCGCGGCCATGCTTCGCCATGAAATTGATCTTTTCGGGCGTCGCCATCTGGGCGGGGATGACCAGGTCGCCCTCATTCTCGCGGTCCTCGTCATCGACCAGGATGAACATCCGGCCGTTGCGCGCTTCGTCGATGATCTCCTCGGGCGAGGAGAGGAAGCCGTGACGCAGCCGCGCCAGTTCAGGCTTTTGCACGATAATGCTCCATGCGTTGGAGGTAGCGGGCGAGCACGTCGATCTCGATATTGATCGGATCGCCGGCCGCGAGGCTGCCAAAAGTGGTGACCGCCGCGGTATGCGGGATGATGTTGACGCCGATCGTGACGCTGCCCGGTGAATCCTCGACTTCGTTGACGGTCAGCGAGACGCCATCGAGCGTGACCGATCCCTTGGGCGCGATGAAGGGCGCGATGTCGGGCCCGGCCTTGATCCGCACGCGGTGCGATCCGCCTTCCTCGATCACTGATTCGACCTCGCCGATGCCGTCGACATGGCCGGTGACGATATGGCCACCCAGTTCCTCGCCCAGCTTCAGCGCGCGCTCCAGGTTGAGCCGGCGTCCCTCGGTCCACTGGCCCTGAGCGGTGCGCGAGATGGTCTCGCCCGACACGTCGACGGCGAACCAGTTGGGGCCCTTGTCGATGACGGTGAGGCACACGCCCGAACAGGAGATCGAGGCGCCCAGGTCGATGGTCGCCGTGTCGTAGCTGGTGCCGATCACCACGCGCGTGTCGGCCAGCGCCTCGACTCGCTCGATGATTCCGATGTCGGTAACGATTCCGGTGAACATAGTGCCTTCCGTTGTCGCCTCATCCGGGCGGAAAACCGGTTCCCACTTTTCCTGATGAGACGGGGCCTTTGGCGCGCTCGTAAACCTCGACGCGGTCGCTGCCAAGCCGCCGCGCATCCTGCAACGTCCAGAGGCCATGCGCATCGGCAAGGTCGGCCAGGCCGATATCCGGCAGGGTGCGGCCGTTCCCGACCAGGATCGGCGTCCGATAGAGCAACAGCCTGTCGACCAGATCGTCCTTCAGGAACGCCGCCGCCGTCCGCGCGCCGCCCTCGACCAGGAGATGGTCGACGCCTTTCAGGCCGCCGATCTCGCCCGGGTTGCGGAGTATTTCCCAGCCGTCTGGCGCGTTCCCGCCGGACAGGACCAGCCGTCGCGGACTTCGACTTTCGAGCCCGGCCAGCCGGACGTCGAGCGTCGGCGAATCGGCGTCGAGCGTGCCGCGCCCGACCAGGATCGCCTCGTGCCGCGCCCGTTCGAGATGCGCGTGCGCCCGCGCCTCAACCCCGGTGATCCATTTGCTGGCCCCGTCGCCCATCGCCACCGCGCCGTCGAGCGACATGGCCAGCTTCAGCGTCACTTGCGGCCGTCCCAGTGCCTGGCGCGTCAAGAATCCGGCCATCGCGCGCCGCGCGTCGCCGTCGCGGACATCGGTCACCACCTCGATTCCGGCGGCGCGGAGCCGCGATATGCCGTCGCCATCGGTGCGGGGATCGGGGTCGTGCAGCGCGATCACCACGCGCGCCACGCCGGCGGCGATGAGCAGGTCGGAACAGGCGGGGCCGCGCGGCGATTCATGCGCGCAGGGCTCGAGGCTCACATAGCAGGTCGCACCGCCTGATGCGGCGCCGGCTTCGGCCAGCGCCATCGCTTCGGCATGAGGGCGCCCGTTGGGCTGGGTCCAGCCCCGACCGACCACCCGGTGGCCGCGCACGATCACACAACCGACATTTGGATTGGGCGCGGTCAGCCCCTTGCCGCGCTCGCTGAGCGCGAGCGCCGCTCCCATCCAGCGCGCGTCCGCGGTCGTCAGAGGCCGTACTTCTTCAGCTTGTCGTCGAGGCGCTTATAGGCTGCCTGGGTCTCGGCATCCTGCCGCCTGACTTCCTCGGCGGCAGCCTTTTCCTTGGGCCCGTCGATCTTCTGCTGGGCGATGATCTCCGCATCGGTGCGGTTGGCCGACCATTGCTCCACATAGACGATGTTGGGGCGATAGACCTTCTCGACTGTCGAATTGTTGGCGATCGCGAACATGATCGTCCAGGTCACGACGATCGCCAGCACCAGGAATACCAGCTCATAGGTCTTGCGCGTCGCCAGGAACTGCCGAAGGTCGCGGTAAGCCCGTAAGGGGGAGATGGCGCGCAGGAAACTCATGGCAGGAAGATAGGCGCATGGACGGCGCGATGCCAGTCCGAAGGTCTCCCGATCGCGCCGGAGGTCCAAGGCAAAGCCCCGGCGCGATCGGAAGCGGTCATTCCTCGGTCATCACGAACCGCACCGCCATCGTCTTCCATGTCTCCATGGGGACGCCGTCGCGGGTGCCCGGCTTGAAGCGCCACTTCTCCAGCGCGCGACGGCGGGTCGCCTCGAAAAAGCTGCTGCTCGGCGAACTGACCATCTCGACCTGCTTCACCCGGCCGTCAGTACCGATCAGCACCTTGACCACGACCCGGCCCTCATTGCCCAGCCGGCGCTCGCTTGACGGATATTCGGGCTGGTAGTTGGCGGCATAGCGCGGATCGACCACGGCATCGACGACGACGGGAGCCGGTTTGGTGAGGATCTCGCCCCCACCGCCGCCAATGCCGGTGCCTGTTCCCTCGGTAATCTCGACGGCCTTCGGGCCGGGATTCACCACGAAGACGTCCGGCTTGTCGATCGTGACATGCTGTGGCGGCGGAACGATCTGCGTTCGCGTATTGGGTTGCTGGACCTCCGGTTTCTGCGGGAGGGGCTTGGGATCGGGTGGTGGCGGTGGCGTCAATTCAATATTGCGGATTATCAGGCGGGGATCTTTCAGAACCGTCCCGATATTGGGCGCCGAGAAGATCATCCCGGTCATGATTCCGCCGACCAGCAATGCCGAAAGGCCAAGGCTGCCCGGGTCCAGCTTTTTCTGTTTCGCGTAACGGTCTGCGTACATTGCCTGCCTCCATCACTCTCCTTGGTGGGCGGTCGAGTCTTGCGCTCGATCTCGACAGGGATGTTACAACATAACTCTTGAGATACAAGATATCATTTCGGCCCGCGAAGAAGGCGCACGAAGCTCTTCCCCGGCGAAGGCCGGGGCCCAGTTGGGGGGACGTCAGTAATTGATGTTGTATGTCGGCATCGAAGCGCTGCCGAGTGGCCCCGGCCTCCGCCGGGGAAGCGGAAGGTTCGCCGCCACCTGCCCGAAGGCCTCAGGCCGTCAGCCGCGCCAGCGCCCGTTCGCGTCCGATCAACGGCAGCAACGCCTTCATGTCCGGCCCATGATCCAGCCCGGTCAGCGCGCGACGCAGCGGCAGGAACAAGGCCTTGCCGCCGCGCCCGCTCGACGCCTTCAGCGCAGTGGTCAGCGCGTGCCACGGGTCGGCCGACCAGTCGATCGTGCCAGCCACCCGCGCTGCCTCGGCTAGGAAATCGGCATCCGCCGGGTCGGTCGCCGACTCGACCGGCCCCTCGATCACCCGCCACCAGTCAGCCGCCTCGGCGACGATGGTGAGGTTGGGGCGCACCGCATCCCATTCCACCCGGCCCATGCCCTCGGGCAGCCGCGCCGCGACCGAGTCGAAATCGAGCTGGTGAACGATCCGGGTATTGACCGCGCTCAGTTCCGCCTCGTCGAACCGCGCCGGCGCCCGTCCGAACCGGCCGAAATCGAACGTATCGATCAGCCTGGCGGTATCGACCAGCGGCTCGACCGGATCGCTCGTTCCGATCCGGGCCAGCAAGGCACGTACCGCCTCGGGCTCGATCCCCGCTTCGCGGAACTGGTCGACGCCGACCGAGCCGAGTCGCTTGGACAGCTTGCCCTCGCTCCCGACCAGCAGCGCCTCATGCGCAAAGGCGGGCGGCGGGCTGCCCAGGGCGGCGAACATCTGCAGTTGCAGCGCTGTGTTGGACACATGATCCTCGCCGCGCACCACATGAGTCACGCCCATCTCGGCATCGTCGATCGCCGAGGGAAGCATATAGAGCCACGATCCGTCGGCACGGCGGATCACCGGGTCGCTCATCGTCGCCGGATCGAAGCGCTGGTGCCCCCGGATCAGATCGTCCCATTCGATCGCGGCGCCATGGTCGAGCCTGAACCGCCAGTGCGGGGCAACGCCCTCGGCCTCAAGCGCCGCGCGCTGGTCGTCGCTCAGTGCCAGCGCCGCGCGGTCATAGACCGGCGGCAGCCCGCGCCCCGCCGCGATCTTCCGCTTCAGGTCAAGCTCCTGCGCCGTCTCATAGGCGGGGTAGACATGGCCCGCGTCGCGCAACGCGGTGAAGCGCGCCTCGTACAGCGCGAAACGCGCCGATTGCCGTTCCTCGCCATCCGGGACCAGTCCAAGCCAGGCGAGGTCGGCGCGGATCAACTCGACATAATGCTCCTCGCTCCGCTCCTTGTCGGTATCGTCGATACGCAGCAGGAATCGTCCGCCACGCTTCTGTGCCCACAACCAGTTGTGGAGCGCGGTGCGGATATTGCCGACATGCAGCCGGCCGGTCGGGCTTGGCGCGAAACGGGTAAGAACGGTCATGGACGCGGCTGTAGACGCCGCGCCGGGCGGCAACAACCGGGACGCTCGATCGCGATCATGCTACAAGGGACGCGGAAGGGGTATCCAGGGATGCACCAGATCGCCATCGTCGCCGCGCTGATCGGCTGCCGCCTTCTCGATCCGGTACGTCTTGGAGGATCGCGGCGTGGCGGTTCACGCGATCGTCGCCGGCCATCATGTCGTGCCATTCGCCCTTTTCAGACTGGCCATCCGACCATGGCGGTGGCGGGCATCGCCCGAATCGGGGCGCAACGGGCCTTTCCCCCTCGCGAAGTGCTGGCTAAGAGCGCCCGTCAACGGCCACGTCGGCCGGTGGGGATACGCGTATGAAACTGATGACCGGCAACTCGAACCTGCCTCTGGCGCGCGCGATCTCCGATTATCTGGAAATCCCGCTGACCAACGCTAGCGTCCGCCGCTTCGCCGACGAGGAAGTGTTCGTCGAGATCCAGGAGAATGTCCGCGGCGAGGACGTGTTCGTGCTCCAGTCGACCGGCTATCCCGCCAACGACAACCTCATGGAGCTGCTGATCTGCATCGACGCGCTGCGCCGCGCCTCGGCCAAGCGCATCACCGCCGTCATCCCCTATTTCGGCTATGCCAGGCAGGATCGCAAACCCGGCCCGCGCACCCCGATCTCGGCCAAGCTCGTCGCCAACCTGATCACCGTCGCCGGTGCGGACCGCGTACTCTCGGTCGATCTCCATGCCGGGCAGATCCAGGGCTTCTTCGATATCCCGACCGACAATCTCTACGGCGCGCCGGTGATGTCGGCCGACATCCTGACTCGCTTCGGCGACCGTAATTTGATGGTCGTCTCGCCCGACGTCGGCGGCGTGGTCCGCGCCCGTGCGCTGGCCAAGCGGCTCGACAACGCCCCGCTCGCCATCGTCGACAAGCGCCGCGAGCGTGCCGGCGAATCCGAGGTGATGAACATCATCGGCGAGGTCGAGGGCCGGTTCTGCATCCTGATCGACGACATCGTCGATTCGGCGGGCACCCTGTGCAATGCGGCCGCCGCGCTGAAGGAAGCAGGCGCCGAGGGCGTGGTCGCCTACGTCACGCACGGGGTGCTTTCGGGTGGCGCGGTCGCGCGGGTCGAGGGATCGGCGCTCGAGGAACTGGTCATCACCGATTCGATCGGCAGCCATGAAGTGGTCGAGAACGCGAAGCGCATCCGCCACCTGACCATCGCGCCCCTGCTCGCCGAAGCGATCAAACGCATTGCCGACGAAACCTCGGTGTCGTCGCTGTTCGACTAGGTCGGATCGCCGTTCACGTCCTGTAGAACGGTTGCAACAAAGAGGGAGGGTTTGCGCAGGGAACGCGGCGGTCATTTCCGACCTCGATCCTCCTGCACTGGCAAGCCCCGTGTTCGTGGACATATCTGTCATCGCAAACCGCCCGTGGCGCTTGCGGTTCCTCTCAGCGCCCTCCGCGCCTCCGCGCGAACTATCAACTTGTGCTGCCGACGCCTTTTCCCTCAGAATTCTATCCCGACACGCCCGATCACCGTGGCACCGGCATGATCGGCGGCGGCGCGATCGATACTGCTGTTCGCATAGCGCACTCCGGCCAGCCAGCGTCCCTTGCGGTAATCAAGCGCCAGGCCGTGATCCCAATAGTGTCCGTCGGGCCGCAGGCGCCGGGCGCGGAAAGGGTCGTTCACCGCGCCCGATGACCGTCCGACATGGCCGGAAAGCGTGAGCGGCGTGCCTGGGATGCCGAATGACGGCGCCATCCCGAGGTAGAGATTGTCGCCCCCGATCGCGCGCTGCCTGGGCGCGTAGCGCGCGAAAAGCTCGATCGTCGCCGGACCGATCAGGAATCCCGCAACGGTGCCCAGCTCGACATAATCCTGGCCGGAGGCGCCGGGAAAGAGGCGATAGGTGGCGTCGGCCGACAGGCGCCACCCGCCCAGTTGACGCGCATAGCTGGCCTGGACATCGACAACCGCGCCTGCCCCGCCATGACGACTGCTTCCCCATAGCGAAACGGCCGTCGCCTCCACCGCGAGCTCCTGGGTGACGGGGATCGCGGCGACCGCGCGCACGACCGGTTCGCCGTCGCTCCAGCTCAGCCCGCGCCTGCGCTCGTCGGTGGCGCCCTCAAGCGACAGGGATGGTCCGGTATCGAGTTGCGCAACGGCAGGGGCGGCGATTCCCAGCGAGGCGATGCAGACAAGGACCGGCGTCATGCCCGGCGTCAAATAGTGTCGCACCCTAGTTGGACGCCATGTTCCTGACGGTATCCAGCTCGGCGAGCAGGGCGGTTCGATCCTGCTCGGCAGCCGCGAGGAGGTGGGCGCGGACCGCGCCGTCGTGCCGCGCCACCTCGCGCTCGATCGCCCTTGAGCCGCGCGCGCACGGGCCTGGCAGATTGCCGGAAAGCGCCCGCTCGCCCGGAACCGGCCGGGTCAGGGCCGGTCCATTGGCCAGCCGCCGCTCCACCAGGATGGTTGCCGTCCAGGTGCAGCGCCGGCCGTCCATCCGGTTGGGCGTATGCGCGCCGATCGTTCGTGTGCGGATGTCGGTTCGTGCGCTGTACACTGCCTCGACCGGTGTGCCGTGATGATCGATGTGCACGCTATGCGTCGCGATGGCTGCCGCCATCGCTGCCAGAGCCAGGCTCATGCTCATCTCCTGCTGGATGCCGGGCCATTCGCCCGGTCGTCACCGGCAGATGTAGAATCCATTCATTGCCAGTATTTTGCTGATGAATGACAAAAGCCGGTTCGGCCCGTGGTGAGGGCCAGCATCTCCGCCCGGACCGCCGGTCTTCGTCACGCCACCCCGTCCCATACCAGCTTCACCCCTACCAGGATCATCAGCACATAGATCGCGGTGTAGAAGCGGGTCGGCGACACGCGCCGCACCAGCCACACGCCCCCCAGGGTCGAGGCGATCGCCACCGGCAGCAAGGTCGCCGCCGTCATCAGGTTTTCGCGGCTGAACTGGCCGAGCGCCCAATAAGCCGGCACCTTCATCCAGTTGGTGACGGCGAAGAAGATCGCGGTGGTGCCGACCAGCACGTCGCGCTCAAGCCGTTTCGGCATCACCCAGATCTGGAAGGGCGGCTGCCCGGCATGGGCGATCTGGCTGGTGAAGCCGGAGGCGATGCCGAGCAGGGTGCCGACCCAGCCCGGCGAGCGTGCGGGGGCGGCGATCGCCCCGCGCCGGTCGACCCACAGTCGATAGGCGCCGAACAGGATCGAGATCGCGCCGACCACGCCAAGCACCGCGCTCTCGGAGACCTGCGCGGCGAAGAACCAGCCGAGCGCGATGCCGATGACGGAGCCCGGCAGCATCCAGCCAAGCACATGCCCGTCCCATTGCCTGCGGAACGCCCAGACGCCGACCACGTCCTGTACGATCAGGATCGGCAGCAGGATCGCCGCCGCCCGCACGGGTGAGATCGCCAGCGCCAGGATCGGCAGCGACAGGGCGCCCATGCCGACGAACCCGCCCTTGGACAGGCCGATCAGCGTTACCGCCGGCACCGCGAGCGCATAGAAATACCAGTCGGGAATGGTTCAGCTCCGCTCGGCGCTTTCGCCGGCCGGCGCGCGGACTCCGGCATGGCCCCGCCGCTTGAGCTCGGCCTTCAGTATCTCTGGTTTCGGCGCCCAAAGAAAGCCGAAGCTCACCGTGCCTGCCTTTGTCTCCACCACATGATGAAGCCGGTGCGCCTGGATGATCCGCTTCATATAGGCGGATTTCGGCAGATAGCGGTGGTTAAGCCGCTTGTGGACGATGATGTCGTGAAACCCGAAATAGATCGCGCCATAGGCAGCGATCCCGGCACCGATCCAGATGAAGCCAGGCCACCAGCCAAGCTGCACCCCGCCGAGCAACAGCACGATCGACGGCACGGCGAAGATCACCGCATAGAGATCGTTCAGTTCCCAATGCCCGGTGCGCGGGCGGTGATGGCTCTCGTGCAGGAACCAGCCCGGCCCGTGCATGATCCAGCGGTGCGCGACATAGGCGAACCCCTCCATGCCCGTCACGGTCAGGGCGAACAGGAAAAGGCCGGTTGTCCAATGCATGGCTGGCGATATAGCGGGCCGGGGGCTGGGTTGCACGATAGGATGGTCGCATGCGGATGATTTTGCCGCCGGGGATTTTGATGATGCCCGCGCTGCTGGTGCTGGCTGCGTGTTCCTCTCCCGAGTCGATGACGCGCGACGGCCTCGTCAGTGCCGGCATCTCGAAACCGGTCGCTGCCTGCATGGCCTCGCGCATGGTCGCCAGACTCTCGATCCTTCAGCTCCGCCGCCTCGCCGGACTCGGCAAGGCGCAGCAGTCGCACGATCTCGACCAGCTCCTCCACCGCGTGCGCTCGCTCAGGGACCCGGAGATCGTCGGCGTGACCGCGAGCGCCGCCGCGCTCTGCGCAACCGGGCTGGCCCACTGAGGCTGATTGTTGACGTACGATGATCGAGTCCGGGAATGATCTCCGCGTTCTCTGCGCCCTCTGCGCGAACCCCCTCTCTAGCTGGGCGGTGTCGGTGACGCGAACGACGATCCGACCGGTCGGGGCGACCGGCTCGCTCCCGGAACGAGTAGCCCGCCTTGCCATGGTCTTGGCACGCTGACGCTTGCAGGGGTGGATTCGCCGCCCACCCTGTGCTTAAGGCTCCTGCATCCCCGATCTTCGAAAGGCATGTGAGCCCCATGAACATCCACGAATACCAGGCCAAAGAGCTGCTCGCGAAATTCGGCGTGCCCGTTCCCGCGGGCTTTGCAGCGCTCAGCGTGGATGAGGCAGTGGCCGCGGCAGGCAAGCTGCCCGGGCCGCTTTATGTGGTGAAGGCACAGATTCATGCCGGTGGCCGCGGCAAGGGCAAGTTCAAGGAACTCGGCCCTGACGCCAAGGGCGGCGTCCGGCTGGCGAAGACCGCTGATGAGGTTCGCGCTGCGGCGACCGACATGCTCGGCAACACGCTCGTCACGGTGCAGACCGGCGAGCATGGCAAGCAGGTGAACCGCCTCTACATCACCGACGGCGTCGACATCGCCAAGGAATTCTACCTCGCCTTGCTGGTCGATCGCGCCACCGGCCGGGTCGCCATGGTCGTCTCGACCGAAGGCGGCATGGATATCGAAACCGTCGCGCATGACACGCCGGAAAAGATCCAGACCTTCGACGTCGATCCGGCAACCGGTTTCATGCCGCATCACGGCCGCGCCGTGGCGAACGCGCTCGGCCTCAAGGGCGATCTTGCCAAGCAGGCAGCCAATGTCGCGTCGAAGTTGTACGATGCCTTTCTCGGCACCGATGCTTCGCAGATCGAGATCAACCCGCTCGCCGTCACTGATGACGGGAAGCTGCTGGTGCTCGACGCCAAGGTCGGCTTCGATACCAATGCCCTGTTCCGTCACAAGGACCTGATGGAGCTGCGCGACGAGACCGAGGAGGATCCTTCGGAACTCGAAGCGTCGAAATACGACCTCGCCTATATCAAGCTCGACGGCGATATCGGCTGCATGGTCAACGGCGCCGGCCTCGCCATGGCGACGATGGACATCATCAAGCTCAACGGCATGTTCCCGGCCAACTTCCTCGATGTCGGCGGCGGCGCCAACAAGGAGAAGGTGACGGCGGCGTTCAAGATCATTCTCGCCGATCCGGCCGTGAAGGGAATCCTGGTCAACATCTTCGGCGGCATCATGAAGTGCGACATCATCGCCGAGGGCATCGTCGCCGCGGCGAAGGAAGTGAACCTCTCGGTGCCGCTGGTCGTTCGCCTTGAGGGCACCAATGTCGAGGAAGGCAAGAAGATCCTCTCGACGTCCGGCCTGGCGATCGTTCCCGCCAACGATCTGGGCGATGCCGCCCGCAAGATCGTCGCCGAGGTGAAGGCAGCGGCGTAACGCGCTAATCATACCCGGCCTTCCTCCCCAGGGACTGGTTTGGACGCAGGAGAGTTTGCGATGAAGGTGGTGGTCCCGGTCAAGCGTGTGCTTGACTATAACGTAAAGCCCCGGGTGAAGGCCGACGGGACGGGGGTCGACCTGGCCAACGTCAAGATGAGCATGAACCCGTTCGACGAGATCGCGGTCGAAGAAGCGATCCGGCTCAAGGACAAGGGCGTCACGGAGATCGTCGTCGTCTCGATCGGCGAGGCGAAGGCGCAGGAAACGCTGCGCACCGCGCTGGCGATGGGCGCCGACCGCGCGATCCTCGTCGTATCGGACGACAAGGTCGAGCCGCTCGGCGTTGCCAAGCTGCTGGCGAAGATCGTCGAGGAAGAAAAGCCC
The DNA here is from genome assembly GCF_028473665.1 of Sphingomonas sp. QA11. Classification (GTDB taxonomy): domain Bacteria; phylum Pseudomonadota; class Alphaproteobacteria; order Sphingomonadales; family Sphingomonadaceae; genus Sphingomonas; species Sphingomonas phytovorans. Next base: position 4,669,091 of record NZ_CP098774.1, read on the forward strand.
GATCTGGTCATCCTCGGCAAGCAGGCGATTGATGACGACAACAACCAGACCGGGCAGATGCTGGCCGGCCTGCTCGGCGTCGGCCAGGCGACCTTCGCGTCCAAGGTCGAACTGGCCAGCGACTCGGTCACGGTGACGCGCGAAGTCGATGGCGGCTCGGAGACCGAGACGCTGAAGCTTCCGGCGGTCATCACCACCGATCTGCGTCTCAACGAGCCGCGCTATGCGTCGCTCCCGAACATCATGAAGGCCAAGTCGAAGCCGCTCGTGCAGAAGACTCCCGCCGATTACGGCGTCGACGTCGCCCCGCGGCTGACCACGCTCAAGGTGGTCGAGCCTGCCAAGCGCTCGGCCGGCGTGAAAGTCGCCGATGTCGATGAACTGGTGGCCAAGCTCAAGGCGATGGGAGTCGCGAAATGAAGACGCTCGTCTGGGTCGAACATGACGGCAAGGCCGTCAAGGACGCAACGCTCGCCGTGGTCACCGCCGCGTCGAAGCTCGGCGAAGTTCATCTGCTCGTCGCCGGCCAGGGCGTCGACGGCGTTGCGGCCGAAGCCGCGAAGATCGCCGGCGTGGGCAAGGTCCATGTCGCCGACGACGCTGCCTATGCGCATGTGCTCGCCGAAAATGTCGCGCCGCTTGTCGTCGAGCTGATGGGGCATCATGACGCGGTGCTGTTCCCGGCCACCTCGAACGGCAAGAACATCGCGCCGCGTGTCGCCGCGTTGCTCGATGTGATGCAGATCAGCGATATCCTCTCGGTGGAAAGCGCTGATACCTTCACCCGCCCGATCTATGCCGGCAACGCCATCGCGACCGTCCAGACCAGCGACAAGAAGCTGGTGGTCACCGTGCGCGGCACGGCGTTCGAAAAGGCCTCGCCCGAGGGCGGTTCCGGCTCCGTCGAGGCAGTCGCCTCGACCGGCGATAAGGATCTGTCGACCTTTGCTGGCGCTGAGATCGCCAAGTCCGAGCGTCCGGAACTGACCAGCGCGAAGATCATCGTGTCGGGTGGCCGCGCGCTGCAGAACAGCGAGAATTTCCACTCGATCATCGAGCCGCTTGCTGACAAGCTCGGCGCCGGCGTCGGCGCGTCGCGCGCCGCGGTGGACGCTGGTTATGTGCCCAACGATTATCAGGTCGGGCAGACCGGCAAGATCGTCGCGCCCGAGGTCTATATCGCGATCGGCATCTCCGGCGCGATCCAGCATCTGGCGGGCATGAAGGATTCCAAGACGATCATCGCGATCAACAAGGACGAGGATGCCCCGATCTTCCAGGTGGCTGACATCGGCCTGGTCGGCGATCTCTTCAAGATCGTGCCGGAACTGACGGAGAAACTGTAGGCGCGCAGCGAAGCTGCCTGCCGGTGCGAGCGGCAAAGCCCGCTCGCAACAGTTCGACCGGCCGGCGCGGCCAGAGCCGCGACCGACGAGACGCGGGATTTACTCCCGCGTCGCCCCGCCCTTATGTTCTGCCCATGGATAGCGACCGCCTCTTCGTCCTCACCGGCGGTCCCGGATCAGGCAAGACGACCCTGATAGAGGCGCTTGCCGCCGCCGGCGTCGCGACCAGCCCAGAAGTCGGCCGGGCCGTGATCCGCGAACAACTGGCGACAGGCGGCAACGCCCTGCCCTGGGCCGACCAGCAGGCCTTTGCCGAATTGATGGTGGTGCGGGACGTGGCGGCCCGGGAGGCTGCGCTGGCGGGTGGCCACGTCACCATGCTCGATCGCGGTGTTCCGGATGTCGCGGGCTTCCTGCGGGTCTCGGGCCTGCCGGTCCCCCCTCACATCGACGAAGCGGCGCGGACCTGCCGCTACAACGCCCGCGTCTTCATCGCGCCCTTCTGGCCCGAAATCTTCACGGGCGATGCCGAGCGCAAGCAGTCGCCGGACGTGGCGGAAGCGACCTTCGCGGTGATGGTCGCGACCTATCGCAGCTACGACTATGAGCTGATCGAACTACCCCGGGTGAGCGTCGCCGCCCGGCTAGCGTTCGTGGTCGACCGGATCGGTTTCAAATAAACGTCACCCCGGACTTGTTCCGGGGGCCACCGTTCCGCAAGAGTCTCGGCTGCGATTCCCGCCGCATGGTGGATGCCGGAACAAGTCCGGCATGACGGTGGGTCGCGTGCCTAACCCGGCCTGCGGAACTTGTAGATGAACTGGTCGGTCTTCCCGCGGATCGTTTTGTCGAACACCGGCAAATGGTGGTCGTCCGCCGGATTGGCGAGCAGCTTGCTCTCGCCGACGAATTCGAAACCCGCTGCCGTCACCTGCCGCTTCACGATCGCCGGGTCGATTCGGTGGAGCGTGTCGGTATCGCGCATGCCCGATCCCGCCGCTGCCGCATGGTCGATGATCAGGAAGATGCCGCCCGGCTTCAACGCGGCCAACGCGCCCTTGTTGAGCACCGCCGGATCGAGCGATCCCATGAACTTGTCGGGATAGTCGTGGTAATTCTGCGAGGTGAAGACGAGATCGGCCTTGACCGGCGCGGTGATCTCGGTCGCTGATTTGATCGATCCGCTGACATTGCCGAACGCGGGGGTGGCGGCGAGCTTGCCATAGGCAACCACATCACCCCGGGCTTCCAGGGCATAGGGTTTGGGCCAGATGCCATAGACATGGCCCTTGGGCCCGACCGCCCGGGCGAACAGCCGGGTCCAGTATCCGCCGCCGGGGATCAGGTCGATCACCACCCCGCCTTTGGACAAGCCGGAAAAGGCCAGTATCTCCGGCCCATGCCGGCGTGCGTCCTGCCCGACATCCTGCGCGCGCGCTGGATCAGCGGCGGTCGCGGCGACGTCGACGGGTTTGGGAGGAATGGCCTGTCCGCACCCTCCGATCACGCATCCCGCAAGCAGCAGCGCGATTGTCGATCGAGCGATCATCCCCGTCCTCCCTCTTGTCTCCGGTACCGGATCAGCCCGGCTTGCGGAATTTGTAGATGAACTGGTCGGTGTGGCCGCGAATCGCCGGGTCGAACACCTTGAGACTGTGGTCGTCGGCCGGATTGCGCAGCGCATCGCTCTCGCCGACAAAGGTGAACCCTGCAGCGATCACCTGCGCCTTCACCGCCGCTGGATCGATCCGGTGCAGCGTGCTGGTGGTGGTGATGCCGGTGCCGGCCGCGCTGGCGTGATCGACCACGATATAGGTCCCGCCCGGCTTCAGCAGGTTGAACACGGCCTTGTTCCCTGCCGCGAGCGCCGCTTCGCCGCCGGCATTGGCGATGTCATGGTAATTTTCGACCGTCCAGAACAGGTCGACCGGCTTGTCGCTGGTGGGAATGTCGACGGTCTGCACCACCGGCGTCACGTTCGCCAGTTTGCGGCCCTTCAGGTCATCGACGGTCGCGGTGGCGCGGCTGGCGGCCACGGCCGGCCACATCGGATAGACATGCCCCTTGGCACCGACCACGCCAGTGAAGATGCGCGTCCAATATCCCTTGCCCGGCAGATAATCGATCACCGTGTCGCCGGGGCCGACGCCCGAGAAGATCAGCGTCTCGGCTGCCTTGCGCCGCACATCGTCGACCGCCTGGTCGGCGCGCGCGGGATCGGCAAGAGCGGCGGAGACGGCCTTCCGGGTCTGGGCGGCGGGATGGTCCTTCGCGACCGCCGCCGTCGCCATCAGCGCCACGATCGCGACGCCCGTCAGTGCGACCCTCATGCCCGTCTCCTTCGATTGATTTGGCTTAACGCGATTGCCGCGAATGAGAGGCCCGGGAAACTGCCATTTATTACAGAACCCTTCGGCCGATTGCGTGGTGTTGAAAGCGATCATGTGCCCAATTCAAAAAAAATCAATCGATATGTCGTTCAACTATTTGCAAGCTTGAGAAGTGGCGCGGGCCTATGCACGGCTTGGACTGTGGCTGCGATGATCGAACGGGCGATCACGCCGAACCGCCCTTCTATCGGGTTCCGACAATTGGCATGCATGGGAAGCTTGACGGCGCGATCGTCCACTCTCCAGGGCGCGGCGCTGACCGAAACGGTCAAGGTTTTTCGCGCGACCTGACATAATTTCGCGGTAACCCCTGGGGCCCGTGACGGAACCGGCACTACATCCGGAAGTGGCTGCAATTCACAGGTCTTATGGTTTCAGGGGCGGCGGGAATGGGCCAGACTCGGCCATCGGGGACTTGGTGAAAGCCGTGGTCGGCTTATTCGATGGGGGATGTAATGACGAAACAATCTTTTCGGGTCTGGTTAGCCTGCCTCACCGCTACCATGGCCATGCTGGTCCCGGGGCAATTGGCGCAAGCTGATCCCTACTCTACGCCGGTAAAAATCAAAGGGGTTAGGGTCTATTCCAACCCGCCTAGCAACGATGTCGTCCTCCTCACCACGGCGACCGCAGGAGTTTGCAGTACGACAAGCTTTTCGTTCCTTCTGAATACGCCTGCCGGCCAGGGAATGCTCGCCACCGCCCTCACCGCCATCAGCAGCAACAGCAACGTCACGATCGAGGTTTCGACCGCCACCGGCTGCACGACCCAGAACGGCTTCGGCGCTGCGGTTCAGTCGCTGACCCTGCTTTCACCTTCCAATCCAGGGCCTTGGTGAACGGAACGCAGCCTTTCTTATGCGCTGGCTCGAATGGTCGGAGCGCGCGACCATTCGTTTGCTGGCGGGACCAGCAGGTCGGAGCGAAGCTGGACGAGTGAGCGTATCTGCGGCCGACAGGCTTTGAATCAAGCCGTCGGTGGGTTGTCTCCGATCTTCTACACGTCCAGGTTCACCACGCTCAGCGCATTGTCCTGGATGAACTCGCGGCGCGGTTCGACGACGTCGCCCATCAGCCGGGTGAAGATCTCGTCGGCCACATGCGTTCCCTCCAGATTGCAACTGACCGAGGCGCACCGCCATTCACCGATGAAGGGGTGCCATTGACCGAGCCATGGTAGCGTAGCGCGCCGCAAACGGCTCAACCGATGGCATGAACAACACATCGCTCAATCACCGAGACGAGCGCGCCGCCGCTCATCCCGCCTTGGCGACCGCAACGCCGCATAGATATTCCAACACACAATAGCAGCCGCTGTATTTCTCACGCTTCGGGATCACCAAGTAATGCTCGACAAAATTTCCGCCGCAATCGGCCTGATTGCAGCCATGGGCGGCCTTCCCGCCAGTGCGAACGCCCGCACATCGTCGTTGGCGGAGGCAGATAACAAGACCGTCGCAATCGAACAGTTAATCCAGAGCGAGATGGCCGAGCGCGGCATTCCGGGGCTCCAGTTGACGGTCGTACAGCATGGCAAGATCATATTCACCGGCGCTTATGGTCAGGCCAATATCGAAACCTCGACCCGCGTAACCAAACAAACCGTCTTCCCGATCAACTCGATCAGCAAGGCCGTTGCCGGTGTCGCGGCGATGCAGCTCGTCGAGGCCGGAAAGCTGGATCTCGACGCGCCGATCAGAACCTATCTCGAAGCGCTTCCGGAGTCGTGGAGCGGCATTACCGTTCGACAGATTCTGAATCACATGTCGGGGCTGCCCGAGATTTCGGACGACAATCTCCGGCTGCTCGACGGCGCCGAACCTGAAGCCGCCTGGGCAAAGGTGCAGGCGCTTCCCCTCAAACTCTCGCCGGGGACGAAATTCGACTATACCCAGACCAACTATGTCGTGATGGGGAAGATTGTCGAGAAGCTTACGGGGAAGTCCTATGCCGACTTCGTGCGCGACCGGCAGTTCGACGCCGTCGGAATGGAACGGACGCGCTTTGCCGACGTGACCGGCGCCACAACCAAACCTCAAGAAGTGCAACTCTATACGCATTTGACGTTGAAGGTCGACGGGATGAAGACCGTCGGCGTCGAACGGAGCAAGCTTCCGTTTGCGCGCGATGAACCATGGACAGAAATCCTGTTCCCGGCCGGTGGCGTCCGAACCACGTCGACCGATTTGGCAAAGTGGGTTATCGCGCTGCAAAAACAGAAGCTTGTCAACAAGGACAGCCTGGAGCAACTTTGGAAACCGCAGCCTCAGAAAGACGGAACCTATCGCGGCTTTAGCTCCACGATAAATGGCTATGGACTGGGATGGCCATCCGCCCGGCGTGCCGATCATCCGGCGATCACACCCGTCGGCGGAGCCCGCGCCGCCATATTCATCTATCCCGAGGACGATCTCTCGATCGTCGTTCTGACGAACCTGATGGGCGCTTCACCCGAGAAGTTCGTCGACAGGATTGCCTCGATCTCTGTTCCCGGCTTCTCCGTCGAAAAGTGACGGCAGCGTCTCGCAGCGAGGCCACCGACACCTTCAACACCCGCAACAAAGCGACCGACTGCAGCTCGGGCGACCTGTTTCACTTCGAACATTCGGCCAGCTACCCAGTCACCAAGAAGCTGCGGCTCGGCGTTCAACGGCTTATCTGGGACAGACCATCGACCATCGCCAGTTTGGCGTGGCCGTGAACGGCGATGGCAACCGCGGGCGCGTGGACGCCATCGGCCCGGGGGTGCACTATGACTTGGGCAAAATGGACTTCGACCTGAAGGCGCTCAAGGAATTCGACGCGCGCAACCGCGCCGAGGGGGCGAGCTTGTGGCTCAAGATCGTCACTCGCTTCTGACATCTCGGGGCAGGCCGCGCACGGTGACGCGGAGCGCCGCGCCCGCACGACTCATCGGCGCGGCAATCATGATCTACGGAGTTCTGCTCGCGCTCTTTGGTGATCGCTTCCAGCGTCTCTCCGTGGCGGCGTAATGACGAAGACCCTTCGCATCTCGTGCACGAAAGAGCGCACGTCTGCACGATCAGAAGCACGCGCTTCGAAATATGAAGACGCATCGTTCCGGCTATTTCACGTCCATGTGGCCGCTATGCCGCGTTTCAGCCGACGTCGCTGCGGGCAACCAATCGGCTAAACCGAACAGTGTATTGCTTTAAAATAGCAACGTATCACCTTACTCCAGAGTTTTATTACACGTCCAGGTTCACCACGCTCAGCGCATTGTCCTGGATGAACTCGCGGCGGGGCTCGACGACGTCGCCCATCAGCCGGGTGAAGATCTCGTCGGCCACATCGGCCTGCTCGATCTCGACCCGGAGCATCGAGCGGTTCTGCGGATCGAGCGTGGTTTCCCAAAGCTGCTCGGCGTTCATCTCGCCCAGGCCCTTGTAGCGCGAGATCGCCAAGCCCTTGCGCCCCGCCAGCAGGATCGCATCGAGCAGCTGGCTCGGCCGCGCGACCATCGTCTCGCCCTTGCCGACCGTGACGGGGGCGTCATCCTCTTCCTCCGCCGCATCGGTCTCGGCCTGCGCGGCGGCGGCTGCCTTGGTCGATACGAGCTTGGCTGTCTGGGCGAAGGCATCGCCCTGTTCGACCGCCAGCGTGTGGAGCTTGCGCGCCTCTGCGGAGCCGAGGAACGCCGCCTCGATGATGTGATGATCGGTCACGCCGCGCCAGACACGCTTGAACTGGATGCTGCCTTCCTCGGTGACCGAGGCGGACCAGCGCGCGTCGGCATCCGCCGCGTCGAGCCCGCGCACCACCGTTTCCAGCAGCACGCCGCGCGCCTCGTTGGACAGGGACGGGTCGAGCACGCCGCTCATCGCCAGTGCCTCGACCATGGTCGGGTCGTAACGGCGCGGCACGTACCGCATGAGGGTGCGCATCCGCCGCGCATGGTCGACCAGCGAGCGCAGGTCGGCACCGCTCCGCGCCCCGCCGGCGCCTTCAAGCACGGTCGACGCGACGCCGTTCTCGACGAGATATTCGTCGAGCGCATTGTCGTCCTTCAGATACACTTCGGATCGGCCGCGCGTTGCCTTGTACAGCGGCGGCTGGGCGATGAAGAGGTGCCCGTTGCTGATGATCTCGGGCATCTGCCGGTAGAAGAAGGTCAGCAGCAGCGTGCGGATATGCGCGCCATCGACGTCTGCGTCGGTCATGATGACGATCTTGTGGTAACGTAGCTTCTCGACGTTGAAATCGTCGCGGCCGATGCCGGTGCCCATCGCCTGGATCAGCGTGCCGATCTCGCGGCTGGACAGCATCCGGTCGAAGCGCGCGCGCTCGACGTTCAGGATCTTGCCGCGCAGGGGAAGGATCGCCTGGAAATGCCGGTCGCGGCCCTGCTTGGCGGAGCCGCCGGCCGAGTCACCCTCGACCAGGAACAGTTCGGACTTGGCCGGATCGCGCTCCTGGCAATCGGCGAGCTTGCCGGGCAGCGAGGCGATGTCCATCACGCCCTTGCGCCGGGTCAGCTCGCGCGCCTTCTTGGCGGCCTCGCGGGCGGCGGCGGCGTCGATGATCTTGGCGACGATCGCCTTGCCGTGCGCCGGATTCTCTTCCAGCCATTCGGCCAGCTTGTCCGCCATCAGGCTTTCCAGCGGCTGACGCACCTCGGACGAGACGAGCTTGTCCTTGGTCTGCGAGCTGAACTTGGGGTCTGGCAGCTTGACCGAGACGATCGCGGTCAGGCCCTCGCGCATGTCGTCGCCGGTCAGCGTGACCTTCTCCTTCTTCAGGAGGCCCGACTTGTCGGCATAATTGTTGAGCGTGCGGGTCAGCGCGGCGCGGAACGCGGCGAGGTGCGTGCCGCCGTCGCGCTGCGGGATGTTGTTGGTGAAGCAGAGGACGTTTTCGTAATAGCTGTCGTTCCACTCGAGCGCGACGTCGATCGTCACGTCATCGCGGGTGCCGGCGATCGCGACCGGATCGGGCATCAGCGCAACCTTGTTGCGGTCGAGATATTTCACGAACGCGGCGATGCCGCCCTCATAATAGAGCTCGACCGTCTTGGTCTCTTCGTGCCGCGCATCGCTCAGGAACAGGCGCACGCCCGAGTTGAGGAAGGCAAGCTCGCGATAGCGATGCTCGAGCTTCTCGAAGTCGAATTCGGTGATCTTGAAGGTGGCGGGCGACGGGAAGAAGGTCACGCGCGTGCCCTTCTTGCCCTCGGCCGGGCCGACGACCTTCAGCGGCGCGACCGCGTCGCCGAACGCGAAGCGCATGTAATGTTCTTCATTGTCGCGCCAGATCGTCAGGTCGAGCCATTCGCTGAGCGCGTTGACCACCGAGACGCCGACGCCGTGCAGGCCGCCGGACACCTTGTACGCATTGTCGTCGGAGGTGTTCTCGAACTTCCCGCCGGCATGGAGCTGGGTCATGATGACCTCGGCCGCCGACACGCCTTCCTCGCTGTGAATCCCGGTCGGGATGCCGCGGCCATTGTCGGTCACGGAGACCGAGCCGTCGGGATTCAGCGTGATGTCGATCCGGTCGCAATGGCCGGCCAGCGCCTCGTCGATCGCGTTGTCGGAAACCTCGAACACCATGTGGTGGAGGCCCGAACCATCGTCGGTATCGCCGATATACATGCCGGGGCGTTTGCGGACCGCGTCGAGGCCCTTGAGCACCTTGATTGAATCGGCGCCATAGTCGTTCTTGTTGGGATCTTCTGCCATGCCGAGCATATAGGGATTCGGGCACGGAAACGGAAGCAAAATGCCATGGCCGGACGGCCGCCCGCTCCTGGCGGACGACCGTCCCGCGGTACCCGGTTTTCCAACTTAGTTGGCGCGGGCGAAGCGATCCGCGCGCTGGCCGAGCAAGGTCACCTCGACCCGGCGGTTCTGGCGCATGCCGGCCGGCGTGGCATTGGTCGCCACCGGATCGGCCTTGCCATGCCCGACCACCGAGAAGCGGGCGCGCGTCACGCCCAGATCGTCGAACGCGGTGCGCACGCTGGCGGCCCGGCGCTCCGACAGCGCCTGGTTATGCGCGTCGGTGCCGCGAGAGTCGGTATAGCCGTCGATCGCCACCCGCACGCCCGGTTCGGCCCGCAGATAGCCGGCGAGCGGCCGCAGTTTCTCGATCGCGCCGGGGCGAAGCTCGGCGCTGTCGGTGCGGAACAGCACGTCCTCCTGCAGCCGCAGGGTCGCGCCGCGCGTGGTCTGGCGGAAGCCATAGCCGCGCATCGCGCCATGGTCCCATCCGCCGCCGCGGCCCTGGTCGACCACCACGACGCGGTCGTGCGATTCCCAGTCGAACCGGTCGCGGCGCTGGCCGGCGATCCGGGCGAAGGCCCGGTTGGCGGCATCGGCCTCGCGCGGGCTGATCCGGCCGTCTCGGTTGAAGTCGAAATTGCGCATCACGAAGGCCCGGCCACGATTGGTCCGGCGCAATTCGGGATAGAGGATCGGCACGCCCGCGCCCGTCAGGCCATAATCGCGGTCGCCCGCGCGCCCGCCGCCCCAGTCCCAACGGTCCTGCGCCAGCGCGGGGGCGGCCCCTGCCGCGACGGTGATCGCGGCCAGCATCGTGGCTATCATCGGGTTCTTCGTCATTGGTCTTCTCCCATGGCCCCCGCCATGGCAGGCGTCTGCCGCCCGGCGCTTGAACGCCCAATGAGCCGCTTCGACAGTCGAGGTTCAGTGTTGCGCGGGCCCCAGCGTCAGGCGGAAGGCATTGGGACCGATCCCGTCGAACAGGGCGGATTCGGTGCCGGTCATCCATATCTGTCCCTTGCCGGCAAGCCGGTCGAACAGCACGGTGCGGCGCATGGGGTCGAGATGCGCGGCGACCTCGTCGAGCAGCAGGACAGGTTGCTGGCCGATCCGCTCGGCGACCAGGTCGGCATGGGCGAGGATGATGCCGAGTAGCAGGGCCTTTTGCTCGCCAGTGGAGCACAGGGCGGCGGCCTGCCCCTTGGCGAGATGCGTGACGGCCAGGTCGGTACGGTGCGGGCCGGCCAGCGTTCGGCCCGCCACGGTATCGCGGCGGCGGCCCTGGGCGAGGTCGGCCGCGAGGGTTTCGCCTGCCCCGGTCCAGCCCTCCAGCATGAGGCCGGCCCGCGCGAACGGCCCCTCGGGCTGCTCCGTCAGCCGTACGGCGAGTGCCGCCACCGCCTCGCGCCGGGCCATGTCGATCGCCGCGCCATGCTCCGCCATCTGCGCCTCGAGCGCGCTCAGCCATTCCGGATCCGCGGCGCGGATTCCCTCGTTCGCCTCTGCCAGCAGGCGGTTGCGCGCGCGCATCGCCGCCTCGTAGCGGTTGGAATGGACCGCATGGCCGGGGTTCAGCGCAAGGGTCAGCCGGTCGAGGAAGCGCCGCCGCTCGCTCGCCGGCTCGACGAAGAGGCGGTCCATCGCCGGGGTGAGCCACAGCACGGTCAGCCATTCGGCCAGCGCGGTCGCCGCCGCCGGCGCGCCCTGGATGCGCACGATCCGGCGTTCCGGCGCGGCCGGCTGAGTCCCGGTGGCGATCTCGACCTCGCCAGCAAGGGCCGCGGCCACCCCGAACCCTCCGCTTCCCCCCTGCCGCGCCATCTCCCCCAGCGCGGCGCGGCGCAGCCCGCGCCCCGGCGCGAGCAGCGATACCGCTTCGAGGATATTGGTTTTGCCCGCGCCATTCTCCCCGGTCAGCACCACGAAGCCCGGCCCGGGCTCGATCACGGCATCGGCATGATTACGGAAATCGGTAAGGACGAGGCGAGACAGCATTGCGGCAGCCTTAGCGCGTTTCCCAAGCTGTCGCGCCGTTTTCGCGAAGTGCCGCTATAGCGGGGGGCCGGGCGCGCCGCTCGCCACGCGCCCGAGTCGTCCGCAAAGGATATTGCCCATGCGCCTCCCACTGATCGCCCCCGCCGACCTGACCGATGCCCAGAAGCCGCTTTATGCCGACATGAAACAGGGCATCGCGTCGAACTTCAGCGATTTCAAGACGCTGGCTGACAATGGCGCCCTGATGGGCCCGTGGAATCCCTGGCTGCACGAGCCGGTGATCGGCAAGGCGGTGTGGGATCTGACCAAGGCGATGTCGATGCAGGCGACCCTGCCGGACCCGGCGCGTCAGGTCGCGATCCTGGTGACCGGGGCGCATTTCGACGCCGCCTATGAACTCTACGCGCATATCGCCGTCGCCGAGCGCGAAGGCATGCCGCCCAAGCGCCTGTCCGAGCTTTGCGCGAACGTGAAGCCGGCCGATCTCGATGCGGAAGAAGGCGTCGCCTATGACGTGGCCTTCGCGCTGGTGAACGGGGGCGTGCTGCCGGAGCCCTGCTACCGGCTGGCGGTCGACACCTTCGGCCAGCACGGCGCGAACGAGCTGATCTATCTCGTCGGCCTCTATGCGCTGGTCTCGATGACGCTCAACGGCTTCAACGTGCCGGTGCCCGAACGCGAATGATCAGGCGGCGAGCTGCTCCGGAACGGCGCTCTTGTCCTTGCGCGCGCTGAGATAGGAGGCAAGCTCGGCCCCAAGCTCGCGCTGCGCGTGCAGATAGGCGGTCGGCGTCGGGATGCCGAGCCGGGCACGCGCGGCCTCGATCGGCTCGTGCATCAGCTTCTCGTAATCCTCGCCGGCGACCCATTTCGCCTTGCGGCCGTTGCGATACCCCTCGATCACCGCGCGGGCGAACAGGGTGCTCCCGGTGACGCGGATGCTCTTCAGCGCGGCCGCCCCGCCGATGAACGCCCAGCCGAGACCGCCGACCTGGGCATAGCTGAACGCGACCAGCGCCGCCTCGCCCATGCTTTCGTCGGCCTTGTATCCCGTCAGCACGTGCCAGATGTCGTGCGTGTCGCGGATGCGCCGGCCGAACCAGGCATAGGGGTGCGGCATGTCCTCCTCGCGATTGATCTTGCTGATGTCGGCAAGCCCGTCCGCCGAATACCCCGTCGTCTCGAGGAAATGGCGATAGGCGGCACCGACCGTGCCGGGCGCGAACGACGCGACATAGGCCTTGTCGACGAAGCGTTCGGCCAGCTCGATCCGCTCATAGGCCATGCGCCCGCCCTGTCTGGTGGCGATGAACTTGCCGTAATTCGCTGCCGTGCTGCCGACGTTGAGCGCATGCATGATGCGGAACACCTGAGTCGTATCGTCGCCGTCGGCGAGCAGCTTGCGGATCGCATCGAATGCGGTCCGCCAGTCGCGACGTCCGGTCGTACCGGGGAGGGGAGGAAGCTTTGCCATCGACTCGATCCTTACTGACAATCATGTTAATAAGGCGCTCGCCACGGAAATGCAAGACCGAACGTGCGACAGCGTCGCAATCGCCTTCCTTCCCCGACATTCGCCCCGGATCGCGCGGCACGAATCAGGGGCGCGCGAATCAGGGGGACTGTGTCGGGCCGGGATCGGGCAGCGGCACTAGGATCCCGTAGGGATCGTCCCCGGCCGCGCGCCTGACGGCATCGAGCAACCAGTCGCGCAGGGCGCGGACCTTCGCCATGTTGCGCTTATGCTCCGGGTACACCAGCCAGAAGGCGTGGCCATAAGTCGCCACATGCGGGAACGGCTGGACCAGAAGGCCGGCGTCGATCGCCGGCTGGAACATCGGCGGGCTCAGGATGGCAACGCCGTGGCCGGCAATCGCCGCATGGCCATCGAGCACTTGTGATTCGAAACGGATGCCGGTGGGGCCGGCCCCTCCCGCGTCGCCGACCTCCTGCGATTCGAACCAGAGATCCCACCAGTCGTCGTCCGGTGACAGGCGCACGGTCGAGCGCAGGTCAGCGAGCGTTTCGAGCGGATGGTTTGCCAGGAAGGAAGGGTTGACCAGCGGCGTCACCGGCATGCGCATCAGGAAATGCGATATCAGGCCGGGAGCGGGGGCCGGCAGGCCGCGAATGGCGACATCGAATTCGCTCGAATCGAGATCGACCATCTGGTCGGTCACGTCGAGGCGCACCGCGAGATCGGGGTGGGCGATGTGGAATTCGCCGAGCCTGCCCGCGAGCCAGTTGGTGGCAAGGGTACGGGGCGCCGTGATGCCGAGGATCGTATCGCTCTCGGCGCGCGCGATGGCGAAGGCGTCGCCGAGCGCCTTGAACGCATCGGTCACCCGCGGCGCGATTCGGCGGCCGAGATCGGTCAGGATCATGCTGCGGCCCTTGCGGATGAACAACGGTGCGCCCAGCCGCTCCTCCAGCAGCTTCATCTGATAGCTCACCCCGGCCTGGGTCATCGCCAGTTCCTCGGCCGCGCGGCTGAAATTCTCGTGGCGCGATGCGGCCTCGAACACCCGGACAGCGGACAAGGGCGGGATTGGGAGCATCGATCACCTATAAGGACAGCTTGCAGATGGCGTCTGTCGCTTTGTTGGTATCTCGGGCGGCGTGGAGTCAAGACGGACGGCGTCGATCACGACGAACGAAGGACGCTCCCATGCTGAAACTGTTGATCCCGGCTGCTCTCCTGGGCGCCGCTTTACCCAATGCCGCCCAGGCGATGGAAAATCCTGCCGATGTTCATGTGGCGTATCGCGACCTGAACCTGAAAAGCCCGTCTGGCGTGCGGATGCTTGACCGCAGGATCGAGCGTGCTGTGTCTCGGATCTGCGTCGAGGACGGGGCTCTGGACATGCAGCGCAGGCTGGCGGTCTTCCATTGCCGGCGGGTAGCGCTTGCGAAGATCGCCAGCCAGCGTGCGGCGGCCCTGGAAAATGCGGCGCGCGGGAATGTCGAGCTTGCGGCAAGCGCTGATCGATAGCGCGGGTGGCGACGCGCTTATGCGCCGGGGCGACCTCATGCCGCCCCGGCGGGTCAGCCGTTGCCGATGTGCAAGTCAAGCTGATATATAACAGCGATCACGGCACCCTGCCCGGCGCGCGCGATGATCGATCGGGCGCACCCGTGGCTAAAAATGAAGCGTAGTGGCCTCGAAGGCAGTCCCTGCGCTTCTGCGGGAGATCCGGCACGATGCCGCGACGCGCCGAAATCAGCCCGCGTCGCCTGACAGGGATGCTGCATTCGCGCGAGGCTTCTTCCGCCCGGCATTTCCGTTGCGGATGGCGACAGGACGATGGCGAGGCTAATCAGGCCAGCGCGTCGTCACACCCGCATTGGCATCAATACGTATAGCGCCGACGATTTGTCGTTCTCGCGAATCAGGGTCGGGGCGGCAGCGTCGGCGAGGTGGACCTCGATCGTGTCGCCTTCTAGCTGGCCAAGGATGTCGAGCAGGTAACGGCTGTTGAAACCGATCTCGAACGGCATCGCGGCATAATCGCCCGGGACTTCTTCGGCGGCGGTGCCGTTTTCGGGGCTCGTCACCGACAGGATGATCTTGTCGCGGTCGAGGCCCATCTTCACAGCCCGCGTCTTCTCGGTCGCGATGGTCGAGACACGGTCGACACCTTCCTCGAAGCTGCGCGGGTCGATCTTCAGGATCTTGTCGTTGCCGGTCGGGATCACGCGGCTGTAATCCGGGAAGGTCCCGTCGATCAGCTTCGACGTCAGCAGCGCCTGGCCCAGGTCGAACCGTATCTTGGTGGGCGACAGCGACACGCCGACCGAGCCGTCGATCTCGTCGAGCAGCTTGCGCAGTTCAGCCACGCATTTCCGCGGGATGATCACGTCGGGCATGCCCTCGGCGCCGTCGGGGCGCGGCATCGTCACGCGGGCGAGGCGATGGCCGTCGGTCGCGGCTGCCTTTAGAACAGGCTGGGGATCGTCCGACACGTGCCAGAAGATGCCGTTGAGATAATAGCGCGTCTCTTCGGTCGAGATGGCGAAGCGCGTCTTGTCGATGATCTGCTTCAGCGTCTCCGCCGGCAGCTCGAAGCTGACCGGCAGCTCGCCCTCGGCGATCACCGGGAAATCATCGCGCGGCAGGGTGCCGAGCTGGAACTTGGCGCGGCCCGCCATGATCGTCATCTTGCCATCGGCGGCGGCAAGGCTGACCTGGCTTCCCTCGGGCAGCTTGCGCGCGATGTCGAACAGGGTGTGGGCTGAAACGGTGGTCGCGCCGGGCTGGTCGACGGCGGCCGAGACAGTCTCGTTGATCTGGAGGTCCAGGTCGGTCGCCATCAGCTTCAGCCCGCCATCGGCGGTCGCCTCGATCAGCACGTTGGACAGGATCGGGATCGTGTTCCGGCGCTCGACCACCGACTGGACGTGGCTGAGGCCCTTCAACAGCGTTGCGCGTTCGATCGTCGCCTTCATCTCGTTCCCCCGGGCCGCCGCCCATTTCTTTCCCTCCGAGCATGCGCACCGGGGGCAATTCGCCGTCTCCTTTCCTTAACGATAAAAGGGGCCGGGGCAAGCGCCCCGACCCCTTGTTTTACGCCTGTTAACAGACGATTCGGCTCAGAAGCGGTAGCCGATGCCGCCCAGCACCTGATTGCGGTTGGCGTTGATGTCGTAATTGCCGGCTTCGCCATAATGCGAGTAGCGGTATTCCGCCTTCACATAGGCCTTGGGCGTAACATTATATTCGATGCCGCCGCCGACACGGTAGCCGTCGAGGTTGGTGTGGTCCTCGATCCGCGCGGTACCGACGGCATAGTCGGTGTTGACCCGGGCGTTGGTGTAGCCGGCCTTGGCGTAGATCAGCGCGCGGGGCGAGACGGCATAGCCGATGCGGCCACCGACATAGAAATCGCGGCCTGCGCTGACGCGGAGGCGGTCGCCGGCGGTCAGCACATTGGCTGCGCGGATCTTGGTGGTGGAGCCGGTGACCTCGCCCTCGACGCCGAGCACGACGCCGCCGACCTGCGCGTCATAGCCGAGCGCGCCGCCATAGGTGAAACCGTCCTTGCCGGTCGAATTGGAATCGCCGTCGCTGACATGATCATAGCCGCCCAGGGCTTCGACCCGAACGCCGGTGAAGGGTGCCTGGTCCTGCGCGAAGGCGGGGGCGGCGAGACCGAAGCCGAGAGCAGCAGTGGCGGCGGTGATAACAAGCTTACGCATAACGATGACTCCGTTGAACATTCCCGACAGTGTTGGGCCGGGAAGCGGGAAATAGGCGTGCGCGCTCGAAGTTGCATGAACCTCAGATAAACAAGGAAAAGCGTTGCTTTTACGCCACACGGGCTTGAAACCGGGACAGGCAATTCCAAGGCGTGGGCCCCCGGTCGGCTGGACATCATCGCTTGCCGTCTAGAAACATTGTCGAACGCGTTGCGCTCATTGCCGGGCATCCATTGGACCTTGGTCGACGCGGAAAAACGTTGCTTTTGCGCCGCCCGGGGGCGAAGGCCCGAGGGAATTTCAAGGGCAGGGTGGGGTGTCGTATGAGGCTGGGTCGGGACTTCATCGCGCGCCATGGCGAGACGGTGTTCAACGCCGCGCACCGGCTTCAGGGCGATCATCCGCATACGCCGCTGACCCGCGCCGGATTCATGCAGGCCGAGGAAATGGGCCGCGCGCTGCGCGCTGCCCTCGGCGCGAAGCCGGCCTTGACGATGTGGGCTTCGCCGACCGGCAGGGCGCTGCAGACCCTCGCGGTGATCGCCGAACATCTCGAGCTTGACTGGCATCAGGCGAAAACCGACGCGCGGCTGGTCGAGATCGGCATGGGCAGCTGGGGCGGGCGCTATTACGCCGATGTCATCGCAGAGGTCGGGCCGGTGTTCGATCCGGTCCATGCGATGCTCACGCCGGCGCCGGATGGCGAGATCTATCCCGAGATCGCTGCGCGTGTCTCCGGCTGGCTCGCCGACACGGATCAGGATCCCGGCGACCGGCTGGTGATCATGCATGGTATCTCCAGCCGCGTGCTGCGCGGCGTGATGACCGGGGCTGCCCCGATCCCGGCGATTGGTGCGCCTGCCGCGCCGGGCCTGACTCAAGGCTCGGTGGTGATGATCGAGCGCGGCGTCGAGACGGTCGTGCATGTCGGCACAGGTTATTCCCCGGCATGAAACGGGCGCTGCCCCTGCTGGTGCCGGCATCGTTGCTGGCGGCAGCGCCTGTGGCGGCGCGCGATTCGCTCGGCGTCTTCGATAGCTGGGGGGCGTTCAGCGACGCCTCGCCCCGCCGGTGCTTCGCTATCGCCGAACCGGTCAGGCCGGGCAGGGCCGCTGGCTGGCGGCCCTTTGCCAGTATCGCCACCTGGCCCGGCCAGGCAGCGCGCAACCAGCTTCACATCCGCCTCAGCCGGGAGCGTGACCCGCGCGCTCGTGTGACCCTGTCGGTCGGGGAGCGCCGCTTCGAGCTGGTCGCGGGCAATGCCGATGCCTGGGCGCCCGACACGCGCACCGACGCGGCGGTGGTCGCGGCGATCCGGTCGGGCCGGAGCATGAGCGTCGAGACATTGGGCAAAGGCGGTCAGCCCTTCGCCGACGTCTATCCCCTGCGCGGCGCGGCGACCGCGATCGACGCTGCGACGCTGGGCTGCGCGCGAAGATAGTCGGTCAGTCCCCCTGCCAGATAGTCGAAGGTCGTCTTGATCCGGGCGACGCCGCGCATGTCCTCATGCATCACGACCCAGGTATCGAGATCGATGTTGAAGGTGTCCGGCAGCAGGCGGACCAGCGCCGGGTCGCGTGCGGCGAGCGGAACCTGGCAGATGCCGATGCCGATCCCGGCCCTGATCGCGGCGACCTGGGCGAGGTCGCTGTCGGTGCGGAAGATGAAGTCGGCGAAGCTGATGGCATAACGGGTCTGAAGGGCGCGCAGCACGGCATTGTCATGCTCCACGCCGATGATGCCGAGTGCCAGGACTTCCTCGAATGTCTTCGGTGTGCCGTGCGCCGCCAGATAATCGGCGCGCGCGTGCAGGCCGAGCGGCACCGCGCCGATCCGCCGGGCGACCAGCGCGTTCTGGGTCGGCCGGACCATGCGAATCGCGATATCGGCCTCCCGCCGCAACATGTCCTCGTTGCGATTGCTCGGGGAGAGTTCGATCACCAGCGCGGGGTGCAGGCGGCGCAGTGCCGCCAGCATCGGTGGCAGCACCTCAACCGCCACCACCTCGCTGGCGGAGATGCGCACTGTGCCGGCGATTTCCCGGGCGCCCGCCGATCCGGCGCGGACAAAGGCGTCGGCGGCCATCGCCATCGCCTCGGCATGGTCGCGCAGCGCGAGTGCCGCCTCGGTCGCGTTCAGTCCCCCCGACGAGCGCGTGAACAGGGGGGTGCCGAGCGACGCCTCGAGTTCCTCGATCCGCCGCCGCACGGTCGGCTGCGCGACCGACAGCGCGCGCGCCGCTGCCGACAGGCTGCCCTCGCGCAGCACGGCGAGGAAGGCGCGTTGTCGTTCCCAGTCGATGCTCATCAAAAATGTATAGGCGGACTATGCATGCCTGGCAATTTCAACTCAGGCCACATCGCCGCATAGTCTCGCCATCAATCGATGGAGGCGACCCATGACGAACGGAAAAATTGCCCTGGTGCTCGGTGCGACTGGCGGAGTTGGCGGCGAAACGGCTCGCGCGCTGATCGCCCATGGATGGCAGGTCCGCGGCCTGACCCGCACACCCCGTAGCGACGATGGCCGCCCCGGTGACGGCATCGACTGGATCGTCGGCGACGCGCTCGATGGCGAGGCGGTCCTGCGCGCGGCGCAGGGTGCCTCGGCGATCGTCCACGCGGTCAACCCGCCCGGCTATCGCGATTGGGAAAAACTGGTGATGCCGATGCTCGACAACAGCATCGCTGCCGCGGAAAGCGTCGGGGCGCGGCTGGCGCTGCCGGGCACTATCTACAATTACGATCCCCGCTCGGTTCATGTCGCCGCCGAGGATGCGCCGCAGCGGCCCAACACGAAAAAAGGGGCATGGCGGGTCGAGATGGAACGCGCGATCGAGGCTGCGTGCGATCGCGGCATGCGCGCCCTGATCCTGCGCGCCGGCGATTTCTTCGGTCCCCGGCCGGGCAATAGCTGGCTGTCGCAGGGCATGATCACGCCGGGCAAGCCGGTGAAACGAATCATGTATCCTGGCGCGCGGGGCGTCGGCCATGCCTGGGCCTATCTTCCCGACGTCGCTGAGACCTTCGCGCTCCTGCTCGATCGCGATAACGCCCTGCCCGCCTTCGCCCGCTATCATTTTCAGGGAATCTGGGACGCCGATGGCAGCGTCATGGCTGATGCGATCCGCACCGCCACGGGCAATCCCGGCATCAGGGTCGGCGGCTTTCCCTGGGTGCTGCTGCCGCTGATCGCGCCGTTCAACGCGACGATGCGGGAGATGATCGAGATGCGGCCTTTCTGGCAGAATCCCCTCGCGCTGGACAACCGCGCCCTGGTCGAAATACTGGGCGAGGAACCGCATACGCCGCTGGTCCGGGCGATGGCGACGACGCTCGACGCCCTTGGTTGCGGGGGCGCAGTAGAAAAAGGCGGGGAAATCGCCTATGTGCGGGGTCATGCTTGATACCCCGACGCATTCAATGCCCATTCCCGGGCACATCGATCCCGTGCCCGTTCCGCGTGCGCCGACGCTTCGCGAGGATGGCAAGGTCGATCTGATCGGCCTGCCCCGGGAAGCGATTCGTGCCGCGCTCGAAGAGGCGGGCATGGAACCGAAACAGGCCAAGCTGCGCGCCAAGCAGCTCTGGCACTGGATGTACAATCGCGGCGCGACCGATTTCACCGCGATGACCGACATCTCCAAGGCGCAGCATCCGTGGTTCGCCGAACGTTTCGTCATCGGCCGGCCCGACGTGGTCGAGGCGCAGGTCTCTACCGACGGCACGCGCAAATGGCTGCTGCGCTCGCCCGACGGGCAGGATTACGAGATGGTGTTCATCCCCGATGCCGATCGTGGGACCTTGTGCGTATCGAGCCAGGTCGGCTGCACGCTCAATTGCCGCTTCTGCCACACCGGCACGATGCGCCTGGTGCGTAACCTGACCGCGGGCGAGATCGTCGGCCAGGTGATGCTCGCGCGCGACGGCCTTGGCGAATGGCCGAGCCAGCCCGAGGGCCGAATGCTCACCAACATCGTGATGATGGGCATGGGCGAGCCGCTCTATAATTTCGATGCGGTGCGCGATGCGCTCAAGCTGGTGATGGACGGCGACGGCCTTGCCTTGTCGAAGCGCCGTATCACGCTCTCGACCTCGGGCGTGGTGCCGATGATGGCGCGCGCCGGGGCGGAGATCGGGGTGAATCTCGCTGTCTCGCTCCATGCCGTCACCAAGGACGTCCGTGACGAGATCGTGCCGATCAACCGCAAATACGGCATTCCGGAACTGCTCCAGGCGTGCGCCGACTATCCGGGTGCCAACAATGCGCGGCGCATCACCTTCGAATATGTCATGCTGCGCGACAAGAACGACAGCGACGAGGACGCGCATGAGCTGGTCAGGCTGATCCGGCATTACCGCTTGCCCGCCAAGGTGAACCTGATTCCGTTCAACCCCTGGCCCGGCGCGCCGTATGAATGCTCGACGCCGGAGCGGATCCGCAGCTTCTCCAGCATCATCTTCGAAGCCGGCATCTCGGCCCCGGTGCGCACCCCGCGCGGTCGCGACATCGATGCGGCCTGCGGCCAGCTCAAGACCGCGTCGGAGAAGAAGAGCCGCGCCGAGCTCGATCGCCAGGCCGAGGAAAAGCTGGCGGCGCTTGGCTGATCTCGCCGGGCTGGCGCTGGCGGCCGGTGCTGGGCTGCTTGCCGGTGCGATGAATGCGCTCGCCGGGGGCGGCACCTTCGCCACGATGCCGACCCTGATCGCGCTTGGCCTGCCGAGCCCGTCGCCAACGCGACCAGCAACGTCGCGCTCCAGCCTGGCCTGGGTGCCAGTGCCCGGGCTTATCGCAACGATCTGGCGCCGCTGGCGGGTTTCGCCATGCCGCTGCTCGTGATCCGCCTCTGGACCCTGCTGGTGACGGCCGGCACGGCGGCGGTGTTCTTCTGGCGCGCTTATGGCCAGGCGTCCTGATTCACTATCGGGGCGGATCGTGGCAGCGAGGGGGCGGTCGGGGCCTACTGGGGCCCTGCCGGCTCTTTCACATGACCGTATCGTCTCGGGCGATTCTTTCCGGTTGCAGCCGAAAGATCGTCCCGTTTTTCCGCTGTTTCGGCCCGGTTTTCCGCTGTTATCGGGTAACAGGGAAAAATCCGTTCAAGTATTTGATAATACGTATGTAATTTGGCCGAAAATTCCATCATAACAGCGGAAGAAAAAAAGATATCGCGATATCCGGCTCGTTGTTGGATGCCATCATGATATGCAGGGCCATGAGTGAGGCAATCGCCGCCGTTCAGGATGCCGCGCCGACGCCGACGCCGTCGGCGCGGGTGATCTATCGTCACCGGCTTGCGACCCGGCTGTGGCACTGGGTCAATGCCGTGACGCTCTTCATCCTGCTCGGCAGCGGGTTGATGATCTTCAACGCGCACCCGCACCTCTATTGGGGCGTGTACGGCGCCAATTACGATCATGCCTGGCTCACCCTGCCGCAATGGCCGGGCTGGCTGACCATCCCGGCCAGCTACAATCTCGCGCTGGCGCGGCGCTGGCATCTGCTGTTCGCGCTGGTGCTCGGTTTCGGCCTGCTGTTCTTCATGATCGCGAGCCTTATCAACCGGCATTTCCAGCGCGATCTGCGCGTGCGCGCGGCCGAGCTGAAGCCGCGCCATCTGCTCCACGACCTGCGCGAGCATATCGCGCTGCGCTTCCACGATCCGGAGAACCCGGGCGCGTTCAACATCTTCCAGAAACTGTCCTATGTGCTGGTGATCTTCGTCCTGATCCCTTTGATGATCCTGACCGGGCTCACCATGTCGCCGGGCATGAACGCGGCGTGGCCCTGGCTGCTCGACCTGTTCGGCGGACGGCAATCGGCGCGGTCGATCCATTTCATCGTCGCGGCCGCGCTGACCGGCTTCGTCATCGTCCATCTCGCGCTCGTCATCATCGCTGGGGCCTGGAACGAGGTACGATCGATGGTCACCGGGCGCTGGACCGTGCCGGAAGATGCTGAATGAGAGGGCGGCCATGAACCGGATCCTCACCAGGCGCGCGCTGATCACGACAGCGGCGGTCGGTGGCGCTGGCCTGCTCGCCGGGTGCGATCGGGTGGCCAATGATCCCGCCTTCCGGAAGATCCTGTTCTCGGGCGAGAAGATGAACCTGGGGCTGCAACGCGCCCTGTCGAACCGGAACGCGCTCGCCCCGGAATTCCGCCCGGACCAGATGTCGCCTCGGTTCCGCACCAACGGCACGAACAATCCCAACACGCCTGATTATAATGCGATGCTGGCTGAACGCTTCGCCCATTGGCGGCTCCAGGTTGGCGGGCTTGTCGCCCGTCCACTCAGCCTCTCGCTCGCGCAGATCAGGTCGATCCCGGCGCGGACCCAGATCACCCGGCACGATTGCGTCGAGGGGTGGAGCGCGATCGGCAAATGGCACGGGCCGATGCTCGGCACAGTCCTGAAGGCGGCGGGGATCAGGCCCGACGCGCGCTATGTCGTGTTCACTTGCGCCGACCTGTTTCGCGGTCACAATTATTATGAATCGATCGACGTGATCGATGCGTTCCACCCCCAGACGATCCTCGCCTGGGCGATGAACGATGCGGTGCTCGGCGTCGGGCACGGCGCGCCGCTCCGCCTGCGGGTCGAACGCCAGCTCGGCTACAAGCACGCCAAATATGTCATGCGGATCGACGCGGTCGCCTCGCTCGCGGGGATCGGCAAGGGCAAGGGTGGCTATTGGGAGGATAATGTAGATTACGATTGGTATGCCGGCATCTGATTGTTAGGTGGGCGGAATATGGCTCTGATCGATCGATTCCTCGCCGCCCGCGTCAAGCGGGGTCAGCTCACAGTCCATCACGCCAACGGCGCCGTCCGCGTATTCGGCACGCCCGATCCCGATCCCGATTTTCCGAACGTCGTGATCCGTTTCACTGACAATGGCGCCGCGAACTTCATCGTCCGCAATCCGAGCCTGGGCGCGGGGGAGGCCTATATGCAGGGCCGGATGACCGTCGATGGCGAGGATGTCATGGGCCTTGTCCGGCTAATGACCGCGAACGACCTGTGGGAAGGCGGGGGCGGCGCTCTCCACCCCAGTCGGGCCAGGCGCGCGGTGGCGGCGATCACGCACCGGATCAACCGCGTCAACATGGCGCGCCGCTCGAAGAGGAATGTCGCGCATCATTATGACCTGAGCGACCGGCTCTACGATCTCTTCCTCGACGCGGATCGTCAGTATAGCTGCGCCTATTTCACTGATCCGTCGAACAGCCTTGAGCAGGCGCAGGACGACAAGAAGGCGCATATCGCCGCGAAGCTCGCGCTGAAGCCGGGCATGAGGGTGCTTGACATCGGCTGCGGCTGGGGTGGCATGGCGCTCTATCTGCACCGGAAGACCGGGGCCGAGGTGCTCGGCGTCACGCTGTCGGAGGAGCAGTTGAAGGTCGCCCGCCGCCGCGCCGAGGAGGCGGGCGTCGCGGACAAGGTAAGGTTCGAACTGATCGACTATCGCCATGTCACGGGCAGTTTCGACCGGATCGTCTCGGTCGGCATGTTCGAGCATGTCGGTCCGGCGCACTACCGCACCTTCTTCAGGCAATGCCGCAACCTGCTCGCCGAAGACGGGGTGATGCTGCTCCACACCATCGGGCGCGCCGGCGCGCCCGGCGTCACCGACGACTGGACCGCGAAGTACATCTTCCCGGGCGGCTACAACCCGGCGCTCTCGGAGATCGTCAGGGCGAACGAGGGACTCCGCTTCTTCCTCACTGATGTCGAGGTGCTGCGCCTGCATTATTCCTACACGCTCGACCATTGGTACGACCGCACCGTTGCCGCGCGCGCGGCGATCGTGGCGCTGTATGACGAGCCCTTCTACCGGATGTGGCAATTCTATCTGGCCGGCGCGTCCTGCGCCTTCCGCTATGGCGGCATGGTCAACTACCAGCTTCAATATGCGAAGAACCGCCACGCCCTGCCGATCACCCGCGACTATATGATCGAGGGGGAACTGGCGCTGCGGACGTCCTGAGTTGCCGAGTTGCGACGGCGTCGGGCTGGCGTGGCGCCGCGCCGCCGCCGATCCGGGCCCGTGATCTCGGCCCCTCTCACCCGTCGCGCGATCTTTGCCCAGGCCTGGCCGATCATGCTCGGCCAGACGACGGTGCCGCTGGTCGGGCTGGTCGATACCGCGGTGATCGGGCGGACCGGGGATGCCACCGCACTTGCCGGGGTCGCGCTCGGCACCGTCGTGATCAACATGATCTTCTGGACCTTCGGGTTCCTGCGCATGGGCATGACCGGGATGACCGCCCAGGCCGAAGGGGCGGGCGACGCGCGCGAGGTCGAGGCGATGCTGCTGCGCGGTGTCGTGGCCGGGGTGGGGTTGGGCGTCGTGCTCTTCGCGCTCCAGATCGTGCTGATTCCGCTCGCACTGGAGACGATGGCGGGCGGGGGCGCGCTCGACGACGCGGCGCGCGGCTATGTCAGCGCGCGCTTCCTGGGGGCACCGGCCAGCCTCGCGATCTTCGCGATCAACGGATGGCTGTTCGGCCGGGGGCGCACGCGCGCGGCGCTGGCGCTGCAGATCGTCATGAACCTCGTCAACATCGCGCTGAACCTGCTGTTCGTCTGGCATTTCCACATGGGCGCGCGGGGCGTCGGCCTTGGCACCGCCTGTGCCGAATGGATCTCGCTCGCGGTCGGGCTGGCGATTGCCGGGCGCGGGGTCGACTGGGGCCGCATCCTCTCGCCCGCATTGTTCGGCGGTGGCGCGCTCAGGCGGCTGTTCGCGGTCAATGCCGACATCATGATCCGCACGATCGCGCTCCTGTCGCTGTTCCTCTGGTTCACCAATGCCGGCGCCCGCCTGGGCGCGACGGCGCTCGCGGCCAATTACGTGTTGATGCAGTTTGTCAGCGTTTCCGCCTTCGTACTCGACGGCTTCGCCTTCACCGCCGAATCCCGCGTCGGCCAGGCTATTGGCGCGGGATCGCGATCCGCGATGGTCCGGGCGATCCGGCTGACGGGAGAGTTCTCGCTGCTGGCCGGGATCGGTTTCGCCCTGCTGTTCTTCGTGCTCGGCCCAGCGCTGATCGCGTTCTTCGCGAGCAACCCCGCCGTGCGCGCGCAGGCAGGGGCGATGCTGCCCTTCGCCGCGATCATCCCGGCGATCGGCGTGCCCGCCTGGCTGCTCGACGGCATCTTCATCGGCGCGACGCGGGGCAGGGCGCTGCGCAACGCCGCGATTCTGGCGACCGCGCTTTATATCGCGACCGACCTGCTGTTCCGGCCCTTCGGGGAGAGCGGGATCTGGTGGGCGTTCATGGCGAGCTATCTCTATCGCGCGGTGTCACTGGGTGCCTATCTGCCCGGGCTGCTTCGGACCATCGAGGTTGCGGAACCCGCCAACGGACCCTAGAGCGCGGGCCGATTCCCCGTACCTTCCCGGAGCCTGCTTCATGACCGACAAGATCAACCGCGTCGTCCTCGCCTATTCGGGCGGACTCGACACCAGCGTGATCCTGAAGTGGCTCCAGCAGACCTATCAATGCGAGGTGGTGACCTTCACCGCGGATCTCGGCCAGGGCGAGGAGCTTGAGCCGGCGCGGCGCAAGGCCGAGGCCGCCGGCGTGAAGCCCGAGCATATCTTCATCGACGACCTGCGCGAGGAGTTCGTCGGCAACTATGTCTTCCCGATGATGCGCGCCAACGCCATGTACGAGGGGCTGTACCTGCTCGGCACCTCGATCGCCCGGCCGCTGATCGCCAAGCGCCAGATCGAGATCGCGAAGCTGGTGAATGCCGATGCGGTCAGCCATGGCGCGACCGGCAAGGGCAACGACCAGGTCCGCTTCGAGCTCGGCTATTACGCGCTCGCGCCCGATATCAAGGTGATCGCGCCATGGCGCGAATGGGATCTGACCAGCCGCACCCGCCTGATCGAGTTCGCCGAACAGCACCAGATCCAGGTGGCGAAGGACAAGCGCGGCGAAGCGCCCTTCTCGACCGACGCGAACATCCTGCACACCTCGTCGGAGGGAAAGGTGCTTGAGGATCCGTGGGAAGAAGTGCCCGACTATGTCTATTCGCGCACCGTCAATCCCGAGGACGCACCCGACCAGCCCGAGTTCATCACGATCGATTTCGAGCGTGGCGACGGCGTCGCGGTCAATGGCGAGGCAATGAGCCCGGCGACGCTGCTGGCCAAGCTCAACGATCTCGGCCGCAAGCATGGCATCGGCCGGCTTGACCTGGTCGAGAACCGCTTCGTCGGCATGAAGTCCCGCGGCATGTACGAGACGCCGGGCGGTACCATCTACTATCTGGCGCACCGTGGCATCGAGCAGCTCACGCTCGATCGCGGCGCAGCGCACCTCAAGGACGAGCTGGCGCCGCGTTATGCCGAGCTTGTCTATAACGGCTTCTGGTTCTCGCCGGAGCGTGAGATGCTCCAGGCGGCGATCGACCATAGCCAGGAGAAGGTGGCGGGCACCGTCCGCCTGAAGCTCTACAAGGGGGGCGTCTATGTGGTCGGCCGCAAGTCGCCCAATACGCTCTATTCGGAGAAGGTCGTGACCTTCGAGGACGATCAGGGCGCCTATGACCAGCGCGACGCGGCTGGCTTCATCAAGCTCAACGCCCTTCGCCTGCGTCTGCTCGGGCGCCGCGACCGGGATTGAGGCCGGCCGCGGGTAGTAACTGCCGTTACGAACCCGTTCCTGCCCTAACCCGGCCTTAACCCGGCTCCGCTACGCCCCTGTCATGGGGACGGCGATCGAACGGCGGCTGGTCTATGGTGACGCGCTGGTGGCAATGCTGCTGGCAGTGCTGCTTGCCGCCGCCTGGGCGTTTCGCGACTGGCACCAGCTTTCGGCGCTCCGCCTGCCCGACACCGATGATGTCATGCGGCTCCAGCAGATTCGCGACTGGCTGGCGGGGCAGCGATTCAACGATCTTTCGCAGCACCGGCTGGGCGAGGCGCCCGGCCTGGCGATGCACTGGTCGCGGCTGCCCGATCTGGTGCCGGCGGCGATCATCGCGCTGCTGACCCCGCTGGTCGGAACTCACCAGGCGGAACTGGTCGCCGTCATCACCTGGCCGACGGCGCTGTTTGCCGCGGCGCTGTTCCTGGTCGGACGCATCGCCCGATCGATCGGTGGGCCGGGCGTCGCGCGCACCGCCATCGTCGTCGCTGCGATCGCTTATCCGGCGACGACCATCTTCCTGCCCGGTCGAATCGACCATCACGGCCTCCAGATCGTGCTGTTGCTGCTCGTGGCGCGCACCCTCACCAGCCCCCCGACGCTCGGCCACGGCCTTACCGCCGGCCTGGCCGCCGCGGCGAGCGTGGTGATCGGCATGGAGACGACCCCCCTGCTGGCAGCGGCCGGCCTCGCCATGGCGGGCGAATGGCTGTTCGCGAAGCACGCCGCCGATGACCGGATGATGGGCTTCGGCATCGCGCTCGCCGCCGGGTTGCTCGGCGCGTCGATCATCTTCAAGACAAGCCAATGGGGCTATCCGGGTTGCGACGGCTTCACCGCGACCGCCTGGCGCGGCACGGTCATCGCTGCCTTCGGGCCGATGATGATGGCGCTGGCGGCGCGCGACTTCACCAGGCCGGCGATGCGCCTGATGCTCGCGATACTGGTCGCGGGCGTGATTGGCGGCGGGGTCATCGCGGTCGCCCCGCAATGCCTGGAGCCCTATGCCATGGTCGATCCGATGCTGGCGCGGCTGTGGCTGGGCAAGGTCGGAGAAGCGCAGCCGCTGTTCACGGCGCCGGTCAGCGTGGCGATCGGCTATGCCGGGGTGATGGTCGCCGGCATCCTCGCGACGGCCTGGCGGTTATATGTGACGCGCGACTATCGCTGGGTCGCGCTGCTCATCGTGCAGGTCGCGGCGTTCGGCCTCACCTGCTTCCAGCTGCGCGGCGCCTATGCCGGGGCGATCCTCGCCGCGCCGGCGCTTGCGGCGGTGATCGCCGCCGCCCGCCGCCGGGGCAGCCTGTGGCTCACCGGTGCCTGGATCGCGTCGGCAGGCATGCTCTATCCACTCGCCGCCGATGCACTGACGCCGCGCCAGACGGTGCGTACCAGCGATCCCGTTGAAGGGAGCTGCACCTCGCCCGAGGCGCTTGCGACGCTTGCCGCGCTGCCGCCGGGGAGATTGCTCGCGCCCCTCGATCTCGGCGCCTTTGCGCTGGCGGCGACCCGGCTCGATGTGGTCGGCGCGCCCTATCACCGTAACAATGCAGGCAACCTCGCCGTCTATCGCTTCTTCCTCGGCGCCCCCGAGGATTCGGCGACGATCGCGCGGGACTGGAAGGTCGGTTACGTCGCGCTCTGCCAGGATAGCTTCACTGAACTGGGCGACAATTCGGCAGGCGATATCCAACTCGTGAACCAGCTCCATCGCGGCCAGGTACCGGCCTGGCTCAGTCCCGTGGCGGCTGCTCCTGCCGGGCTCGCCTTGTATCGCGTCGAACCCGGCTTGTTTACGCAGGCCCCATCGCGGTAAAGCCCTCCCATGCCGGGGGATATCGAAAAACTGCATTGGTGGCAGACGCGCTGGTTCGTGGCGCTGGCCGCGTTCGTCGCGATCATTCCGCTGCTTCGTCCGGAAATCCCGCCACTGGTCGACCTGCCGGGGCATCTCGGGCGCTACCGGGTTCAGCTCGACATCGGCAATGCGCCGTGGCTCGCCGAATGGTATAATTTCAGCTGGCAGCTGATCGGCAATCTCGGGATCGACATCCTCGTCATCCCGCTCGCCAAGATCTTCGGGCTCGAGCTCGCGGTGAAGCTGATCGTCATGACCATTCCGGCGATGACGGTGACGGGCCTGTTGTGGATCGCGCGCGAGGTGCACGGCCGGATTCCAGCCACCGCCCTGTTCGCCCTGCCGATCGCCTATAGCTATCCCTTTCATTTCGGCTTCATCAACTTCGCGCTGTCGATGGCGATCGCCTTCAACGCTTTCGCCCTGTGGCTGCGGCTCGCGCGGCTCGGCAGGTTCAGGCTGCGCGCGATCGTGTTCGTGCCGCTCTCCTGCGCGCTCTGGCTCTGCCATACCTTTGGCTGGGGTGTGCTCGGCGTGCTCGCTTTCTCGGCCGAGATGGTCCGTCAGCACGATGCCGGCCATCGCTGGTTCAACGCTTGGGTGCGCGCCGGGCTTGGCTGCGTGCCGCTTGCCCTGCCGATGGTGCTGATGGTGATGTGGCGCAGCGGCCATCATGTCGGCGGAGAGACCGGCGACTGGTTCAACTGGCGCGCCAAGGCCATGTGGCTGACCATGGTCCTGAAGGATCGCTGGCAGCTCTTCGATATCGCCTCGGCGGCGATATTGTACCTGATCCTGTTCAGGGGTTTTCGCGATCCGACGATCGAATATTCGCGCAACCTGGGCCTGTCGGCGCTGTTCCTGCTTGCCGTGTTCATCCTGCTGCCGCGGATCGTGTTCGGATCCGCCTATGCCGACATGCGCCTCGCGCCGTTCGTGATCGGCATCGCCCTAATCGCGCTGCGGCCGCGTCCGGGCGTTCCGATCCGGCACGCGGCGGTGGTCGCCGTGCTTGGCCTCGCCTTCTTCCTCGTCAGGATCGGCGCCACGACGGTGAGTTTCTGGATGTACGACCAGTCCTACGAGCGCGAGTTGAAGGCGCTCGATCACGTCCCGGTCGGCGCCAAGGTCGTCAGCTTCGTCGGCGCTGAATGCCGGCCGTCCTGGTTCATGACCCGGCTCGAGCATCTGCCGGCGATCGGGCTGGTGCGCAGGCTCGCCTATACCAACGATCAATGGTCGATGGCGGGCGCGCAGTTGCTGACGACGCGCTATGCGCCCGCGCGGCGCTTCGCGCACGACGCATCGCAGATCGTTACCGAGCAATATTGCCGTGGCGAATGGTGGCGCACCATTTCGCTCTCGCTGGCGCGCTTCCCGCGCGATGCGTTCGATTATGTGTGGCTGATCAAGCCGCCGCCCTATGATCCGAAATACAATGCCGGGCTGGTGGAGATCTGGCGCGACGGTTCAAGCGCGCTGTTCCGCGTCGACCACAATGTCACGCCCCCGACCGTGCCGTTGTTCCCCGAGGAGATCAGGGCGATCGAGCTTCGGGCGCGGCGCCTCAGGGCGCTCGGTCTCGACGAAACGGGGTCGTCTCTCCCAGCCACTCCCGATCCGACGTCACCGCCTGCCGCTCCTGCTCAAGGAACTGGGCGACCGCCCTCCTGAAGCCGGGGTCGGGGATGTAATGCGCCGACCAGGTTGGTTCCGGTACATAGCCGCGCGCCAGCTTGTGCTCGCCCTGCGCGCCGGCCTCGACCGTCCTGAGCCCGCGCGCGATCGCTGCGTCGATCGCCTGATAATAGCAGAGCTCGAAATGGAGGAAGGGCACTTCCTCGGTGCAGCCCCAATAACGCCCGTAAAGCGTATCGGCACCGATCAGGTTGAGCGCGCCGGCGATCGGCCGGCCATCCCGCTCCGCCAGGATCAGCAGGACCTTGTCCGCCATGCGCTCGCCCAGCAGCGAGAAGAAGGCACGGGTCAGGTAGGGGCGGCCCCATTTGCGCGCGCCGGTGTCCTGGTAGAAGATCCAGAAGGCATCCCAATCGGCCTCGGTGATCTCCCTGCCGGTCGCGTGGCGGATGGTCAGCCCCTCGATCGCGCCGGCCCGCTCCTTGCGGATCGCCTTGCGCTTGCGGCTGGCCAGGTCGCCGAGAAAATCGTCGAACGCGGCATAGCCCTGATTGTGCCAGTGGAACTGGGTGCCGGCGCGGATCAGCCAGCCGGCCGCCTCGAACAGCGGCAACTGGTCGGGCGCGACGAAGGTGGCGTGGGCGGAAGAGAGATTGTGCCGGTCGGCGACCGCCTCGATCGAGGCGATAAGGGCGGGCGCCAGGCTGTCGTCGCGTAGCAACAGGCGCGGGCCCGGTGCGGGGGTGAACGGCACGGCGAGCTGGAGCTTGGGATAATAGCGTCCGCCGGCCTGTTCCCAGGCGTCGGCCCAGCCATGATCGAAGACATATTCACCCTGGCTGTGGCTCTTCCCATAAGCGGGGGCGATCGCGGCGGGGCGCCCATCGGCGCCATCGATGACGATCGGGATCGGCTGCCACCCCGTTTCAGCCACGGCGCTTTCCGAATCTTCGAGAAGAGCGAGGAAATCATGAGTGACGAAGGGGTTGCTCGTGCCCGAGCACGCATTCCAGTCCTCCGCCCTGATCGACGAGATGCCGTTGGCGATTCGGGCGGTAACGGCGGCGTTGCTCACACCGTCTAACTAGGCGCGGACTCTCCGCTTTCCAACCGCGGTGCGATCATTCCGCAGGCGAGCAGCAGCAGGAACGGGGTGACGAACTCGCGGTGGCGCTCGCCGAACTCGAACCACACCCCGAACAGCAGCAATTGCACGCCGCATGCGGCAATCAGCAGCAGCAATGTTCCGGTGCCGGGCGTGCACCGCACGCGCACCGCGACCGTGGACGCGCCAAGCAATGCGACATGGGTAAGATGGGACATGGGCAGCAGTGCCGCCGCGAACGCCGCGGGCAGGGGCGGCTGCATCGCCACCAGCCGGGTGATGCCGAACGACGCCACGCCGCAGGCACGAAGGAACTTGGTGATGGTGAGCCTGACAAAGGCGCCCGGATTGGCCTTGATCCATTCCATCGCGATCGCGCCGATACGCTTGCCATAGGCGATTTCGGGAAGGCCGCGCAGATGTTCGGGCGGTGGCATCCAGTTGCCGGTGGCGTCGGGATTATTGCCGATCCACAGGCTCGCGCCGCCCGCGCTGGTCAGCGGCACGAACACGCCGAAGATCAGCCAGTTGCGAATCCACCAGGGCAGCATCACCAGCAGCGCCACGCACAGCGCGCGCAGGCCCGCGGCCATCGTCGATAGCGCACTTGCCCGACGGATCAGGCACAATCCGAACAGCGCGGCGAGCGGCGCCAGGCCCGGCTGGGTCAGGGCGAGCAATGCCGCGGGCACGCCGATCTTGATCGCGTCGCGCCAGCCCCTGTGGTCGCGGTTCAGCCAGGCCAGCGCCAGGGCGAGGATCAGGAAGGCGCAGAGTCCTTCCTTCTGCGCGAGCGGGGCCGAGAACAGGACGGAAGGCCAGACGAGATAGAGCCACGCGGCAGCGCGTCCGGCGCCTTCATTTCCCAGGCGGCGGCCCAGCCTGACGATCAGCGAGACGGTACCGAGATCGATCGCGGTGCCGAGAAACAGGACTGAGAGAGTGGAGAAACCGGTGATCGCGCCCCACCCCGCCAGCAGGAAGGAATAGAAAGGCGGGAAGAGGGCGCGCCAATACCCACCGAAAAACGGTTCGTAGATTCCGTATTCGTCCCGGATCAGCAGGCCCTTTGCGAGCAGGAGATAGGCATTCGGGTCGCCGTTCGATCCTCGATGGACGGAGAGCAGCGCGAAGGCGAGGCGTACTGCGATGGCGACCCCCGCAAGCATCGCGAGCCGTCGGCGCGATGGTTCGGCACGCAACAGGGGTAGCCCGAGACTGGCCACCGCGACCCACAGCAGGAGGATTCCGATCGCGGCGAACGACAGGCCCCATTGGCCCAGCAGCCCGGGAAGGGAGGCAAGGCCGTAGAGACAGAGAACCGCGAGGACCGCCTGGACGCCGATGCCGGCGAACCTGCCGGGCGCCCGGGTCATTCGCCGAATGCGGTCGCGCGGTAAAGCAGCGTGATGGCGACCCGCCGGTTGCGCGGATCGGTCGGGTTGTCCTGGATCATCGGCTCGCGATCGGCGACGCCCTCGATCCGGTTGAAACGGGCTTCCGGAATACCGCCGGTGGCCAGGCGCCGCCGCGTCGCCTCGGCCCGGCCGCTGGACAGCATCCAGTTGTTCATCGCAAGCGGATCGCCATAACCCAGGCTGTCGGTATGGCCGCGGATCATGATCGGATTGGTCATGCCCTTGATCGTTTCGGCGATCAGCCCGATCAGCTTCGACGCCTCGGGGTCGAGCATGGTCGTGCCCAGGCCGAACATCGAATAATCCGCATCGTCGATCAGGTCGACGCGCAGCCCGTTCTGGGTACGGACGAAGCGAACATGCGATCCCAATTTGGACAGTTTCGGGCTCGACGACATCGCGAAGGCGACCTGACGACGGATCAGTTCGAAATTCTTGCGATCCTCGGCGTTGAGCACCGCCTTGTCCTTCAGCGTGCCTTTCTGCCCGGTGCCGACCTGGTCGCCGCCAGTCGCCTCGACCGGAATGGTCATCGACCGGGTACCGGTCTGCGAGGCCTTGTGCGGATAATTGTCCTTGTCGGTGATGGAGGAGCCGCCGAACATGCCGTTGGAGCCGGCGCTGTTCTGCTTCATCTGGACCAGAGTCGGCGCGAAATAATCGGCCAGCGCCTTGCGCTGCTTCTCGTTGGTCGCGCCCAGCAGCCACATCAGCAGGAAGAACGCCATCATCGCCGTCACGAAATCGGCATAGGCCACCTTCCAGGCGCCGCCGTGATGCCCGCCATGCCCTTCGACATAGATCTTCTTGTAGATGATCTTCGGTGGCTGGTTGCTGCCATGGGGAGCACGCGCTGCCATCCCTTATCGCCCGCGCAGGCCGTCGAACACTTCGGCGAAACCGGGCTGGTTCGAATGCGCGATGCCTGAGCGCGCGGCCTCGATGACGAGCGGCTGCGGATGGCCGTGGAGCGACGCGATGATGATCTGCTTCACGACATGATAGATGGCGGCATCGGCATCGATGACCTGCTTCAGCCGGCTGGCGAGCGGGCTGACGATGCCATAGGCAAGCAGCACGCCCATGAAAGTGCCGACCAGCGCCGAACCGATCATCGCGCCCAGGATGGCGGGCGGCTTGTCGATCGAGCCCATCGTCTTCACCACGCCGAGCACGGCGGCGACGATGCCGAGGGCGGGCAGCGCGTCGGCGAGGCTCGACAGCGTGGTATGCGGCCCTTCCACCTCGTGATGGTGGGTCTTGATCATGTTGTCCATGACGTCCTCGACCGCATGCACGTCGAGCGTGCCCGACGAGACGACGACGAGACGCAGCGTATCGGCGATCAGGTTGATCAGCGTATGATCGGCGAGCAGGCGCGGATATTCAGCGAACAGCGCGGAGGATTTCGGATCCTCGACATGCGGCTCGAGCGCGATCGGTCCCTCGGTGCGGAGCATCTTCATCAGCTTCGACACGAGGAAGATCGTGTCGAGATAATCCTGCTTCTTGTATTTGGCGCCCTTGAAGATCTTGGCGAAGCTGCCGCCCAGCGCCTTCAGCTCCTTGCCCGAATTGCCGATGATCAGCGCGCCCGCGGCGGCGCCGCCGATGATCAGCATCTCGTGCGGAATCGCTTCCATCACCGGGCCGAGCGCACCGCCGGTGATCGCGAAGCCGCCAAAGATCATGACGAGCAGGACGACGAGGCCGATCACCGGAAACATGAACTTCGCATTCCCCTTCTTGGTCGCCGCCGTCTCAAGGAACGGTCGCGATCATCCCCGGTTAACCGGATTTCGTAGCCAACCGGTTACCAAACGGCCCCGGTTCACCGCAGATAGTCGAACAACGAAAGCTGGCTCAGCTTGGTGAAGCTCGCCTGGGTCGCCGACAGGATCGTCATGGTCTTCTGCAATTCGGTGAGCGTTTCGGTGATGTTGGTATCCTCGATCGCGCCGCGCGCGGTCTCGCGATTGGCCGCCGTGTCGGTCAGCTGATCCGAAACCAGGTCGAGCCGGGCGGCGCGGGCGCCAACCGAACCGCGCACGCTGCCGATCTGGGTCAGCGCTGCGTTGATGCCGTTCGTCGCTTCGCCGGCCGCGTCCTTCACGCTGCCGCCTGCATCGAGCGCGGCGGCGAATTTGGAAAGGATCGCGAAGACGTCGCTCGTTCCGCTCGCGGTCGGGATCCCGCCGAACACGCGCGCGGCGGTATCGGAAGCAGCGATCGACTGATCGTCGCCGATCGGGATCGGCGGCGGGGTGCCCGTACCGGTGAAACTGACCGAGCCATCGGCGTTGACGGTGACCGCGCTGTCGCCGGTGGCGGCACCGAACAGCGGCTGGCCGCGCGCGTCGGTGGTGTTGGCCAGGCTGACCAGGTTGCTCAGCACGCCTTTCAGCTGAGTTGCGATCGTCGCGCGATTCGCGTCGGTCAGCGTGCCGTTGTTCGCTTGTAGAACCAGTTCGGCTGCCTGCTGCAGGCCGGTTTGGACCGAGGTCAGCGTGGTGTCGGATTGCTGGAGCAGCGACTGGGCGAGCGAGACATTGGCCTTGGTCGCCGTATCGTCGGCCTTGCCCTGCTTGAGCGTGGCGAGCCGCTGATACGCGACGACGTCGTCCGAAGGCGCCTGCAGGCGCGTTTCTGACGAGACCTGGATTTGCAGCTTGTCGGCCTTCTGGCTGAGCTTCTGCATGAGGCTCGATGACCGGTCGTAAAGCTGGGAGGTGCTGATCTGCATGATGCTGCTCAACGAATATCGAGGATTGACTGGAGCGTTTCGCGCGCGACCTGGATCACGCGGCTCGACGCCTGATAGGCCTGCTGGAAGCGCATCAGGTCGACCGCCTCGCTATCGAGGTTGACGCCCGATACCGCGTCGCGCGCGGCGACCGCGCCGTCGCGGATCGCGCTCTGCGCCTCGGCGACCTGCTGGCGCGAGGCGAGGGCGGCGGCGTTGCCGGAGATAAGGGCGGTCGTCTTGCCTTCGAAGCCGGCCGAGCTGCGCAGGGTTGAGAGCGCCTTGAGATTGCTGTTGTCGCGCGTGCCGCCGCCGACCGCGGCCGCGGCCACGTCGCGCGGATCGGTCAGCGTCATCCGGATATCGGTCGGCGTCGTGCCCATGGCGAACATCGCCGCACCCGGGTTGCCGTCGAGGTCGCGGCCCTGGGCCTGCACTGTATTGATGCCG
Source organism: Sphingomonas sp. QA11 (assembly GCF_028473665.1). Lineage (GTDB taxonomy): Bacteria > Pseudomonadota > Alphaproteobacteria > Sphingomonadales > Sphingomonadaceae > Sphingomonas > Sphingomonas phytovorans. The sequence continues at coordinate 4,705,636 of NZ_CP098774.1, forward strand.
TCGACGAAGCTCGTCGCGATGTCGTTGAGCTGCTCGCGCGCCGCGGCGATTCGCTGCGCGCCATCGACGATCCCGGCAAGCGCGCCGCCCGACGGGGTCAGGGTCGTGACGTCGCCGGCATGGTTGACCGCGAAGGAGACGCTGCCATCCTGGTTGCGGGCATAGGTCACGGTGCCCGCATCGTTGCCGGAAACGAACGTCGGGCCAGTCGCGCCACCCAGGCGGACGGCGGCGCGGCCGGCGACGTCGATCGAGACCGACACATCGCTGATCGCGCTCATCTGTTCGAGCAGCTGGTCGCGCTGGTCGAGCAATTGCGCGGCGCTGGTGCTGCCCGGTGTGGCCCGGCCAAGGCCGTCATTGACCTTGGCGAGCGCCGCCCCGAGGCTGCCGAGCGTGGCGACGGCATTCCCGGCGGTGCCGTCGAGATCGGCCGCGACACCGTCGAGCGCCTTGCCGGTGGCGGCAAAGGCGCTCGCGGCGGAGGTGCCTGCCTCCAGGAACACCGAGCGCGGCGCGCTGGCGGTCGGATCGGCGGCGATCGCCTGGGCCGAGGTGAAGAAGCTGGTCAGCCGGTTTCCGAGCTGGTTGCCGGTCAGCGCGCCCTGGATTCGATCGAGCCAGGTGATGCTTGTCTCGCTGCGCGCAAGATCGGCGCTTGAGGCACGGACGTCAGCGGCGCGGAAGGCATCGGCCGAACGCACGATGCCGTCGACGACCACGCCCATGCCCGATACGACGCGGCTGGTCGACGCGATGCCCGCCCCGGCATTGACCTCCTTGAGGTTGACGGTGCGGCGCGCATAGCCGGCGGTGCCGGCATTGGCGATGTTCTCGGAGACGGTGGTCAGCGCGCTCTGATACGCGCGGACCCCGCTTGCGCCAGTCGCGAGGAGATCGCTCATGGCGTCTCACCCGCGGGTTTTGAGGTCGATTCAGGCTGGAGGTTGGCCTGAGACTTGGCGAGGAAGTCGGTCATCGCCTTGCCGATGCCGAGCGGGGCGTGATCCGCCATCGACTGCGCGACCTGCTGGTCCTGCATGTCGCGAAACGTGTCGAGTCCCTTGGACGAGAACAGCTCCTCGGCGAGATGGGCCTGGCGCATCGACTTCAGCATCATGCCGGCAAAGACCGACTCGAACTGCTTGCCGGCCTTTTCGAGGTTGGCTCGCGAGGCGAGGCGGCTCGTGTCGACGCCGATGCCGCTGGTCGGGCCGGGCGTAGGACGGGATGGGGGAAGGGCTGGGATGTCGGTCACAGGACGATCAGCTCCGCTTTCAGCGCGCCGGCTTCCTTCAGCGCTTCGAGGATGGCGACCAGGTCGGCCGGCGACGCGCCGATCGCGTTCACTGCCTTGACCACATCGGCGAGCTTCGGGCCGGGTTCGAGCAGGAACATCGGGCGATGCTCCTCGTCGACCGCGACGCCGCTCTTCTGTTCGGTCGCCGTCTGCCCCTGGCTGAACGGCAAGGGCTGGCTGACATGCTGCTGCTCGTCGATGCGAACGGTGAGCTTGCCGTGGCTGACCGCGGCTGGGCCGACCCGAACCGCTGAGTTGATCACGACGGTACCGGTGCGGGCGTTGACGATCACCTTGGCTGAAGGTTCGGCCGAGACGACGTCGAGATTCTCGATCTCGCTCATCAGGGTCGCACGGACGTCGCCACCCATCGGCGCGCGCACCGAGACCGAGACGGCGTCGATCGCCTGCGCCGAGCCGGCGCCGAGCCGCGTGTTGATCGCGGCGGCGACATTCTGCGCGGTGGTGAAGTCGGCGCGGGTGAGGTTGTAGGTCAGCACCGGTGATGTCTCGAAACCGGTCTGAACCGCGCGCTCGACCGTGGCGCCCTCGGGGATTCGGCCGGCCGACGGGATGTTGACGACGATCTGCGAGCCGTCCTTGCCTTCGGCACCCAGCCCGCCGACGGCGAGGTTGCCCTGCGCCATCGCGTAGATCTGGCCGTCGGCGCCAAGCAGCGGCGTCAGGATCAGCGCCCCGCCGCGCAGCGACTTGGCCTTGCCCATCGAGGCGACGGTGATGTCGAGCTTCTGGCCCGGCTTGGCGAAAGCGGGCAGGTCGGCGGTGATCATCACCACCGCTGCGTTCTTCAGCCCGGGATTGGCGTTGGGCGGCAGCTGCAGCCCGAAGCGTGAAGCAACCGCCTTCATCGACTGGATGGTATATTCGAGATTGTCGTCGCCCGTGCCGGGCAGGCCGACCACGATGCCATAGCCCGTGAGTTGGTTCGAGCGGATGCCCTGGAAACCGCCAAGGTCCTTCACCCTGTCGGCGTTTGCCGGAGCCGCCGCGAGGAAGATCGCGGCCACCGCCAGGAAAGCCGCACCAGCCCGCTCCCCCACCCGGCCTCCCATCGAGGATACCGTGTGGGGGAGCGGGCTGGTGCGGCGGCCCAGCGCAGCGCGGCAAAGAGCTACCAGACGGAACATCGCGGGCGCTTTCATCAGAAGGGGCTGACGACGGAGAAGAATCGGCCAAGCCAGCCCTGGCGGCTGGCGCGGGCGACATCGCCCTTGCCGGTATAGGCGATCTGCGCATCCGCCACGCGGGTGGAAGGCACGCGGTTGTTGGCGTCGATGTCGGCGACGCGGATCAGGCCCTTGATCTGGACGAACTCGTCGCCGCGATTGAGCGTCACGCGCTTCTGGCCCTGCACCAGCATGGTGCCGTTCGGATAGACGGCGGAAACGGTCACGCTGACCTCGCCCGACAGGGTGTTCGACTGGTCGGTCGCGCCGCTTCCGGTGAAGTTGCGGGTGTTGCTCGCGCTGGCGTCGGTGTTCTTGAACAGCGAGAGCGCGCCGGTGGTGGGCGGGGTGATGCTCAGGCCGCCGCCGCTGTCGAGCTTCGAACTCGCCGATTTGGAGGCGACGGTGCGCTCGACCAGCAGGATCGTCAGCGGATCGCCCACCCGGCGCGCGCGCGCTCCTTCATGAAGCGCGGCATAGCCGTCGCTCGCCTGGAAGATCGATCCGTTGGCGGGGGCCGCGACCGGCATGGGAAGGGGGAGCGCGGCGGAGAAATCGACCGGCTCCTTCTTCTTGCCGAACAGGCGCGCGTCGGCGGGCGACGGCGCGAGCGCGACGACGGCGGGCAGCGCGATCAGGGCGATCAAGGTGGCTGACGGTTTCATGAAATTAACCATCAGATATTTTGGTTAACATATTTCAGCATGTCGTCGGTCGCCGAGATCATTTTTGAATTTACCTCGTACGCGCGCTGAGTCTCGATCATGTCGACAAGCTCCTCGACGACGTTGACGTTGGACGCCTCGAGCATGCCCTGGCGGATATTGCCGCGGCCCTCGAGGCCGGCGACACCGAGATTCGCCGCGCCCGATGCCGCCGTTTCAGTCAGGTAATTGTCGCCCTTGCTGAGCAGGCCGGCCGAATTGGCGAAGCTGGCGACCTGGATCTGGCCAAGCTGGCTTGCTTCGGTCTGGCCGGGCACGGTGGCCGAGACCGTACCGTCGGTGCCGACGGTGATCGCGGTCGCGCCCTCCGGCACGGTGATGCCTGGCATCACCTGATAGCCCTCGGAAGTGACCAGCAGGCCTTCCGGCGAGCGGGTGAAATTGCCCGCGCGGGTATAGCCCAGGGTGCCCCCCGGCATCTGGACCTGGAAATAGCCGTCCCCGTCGAGCGCGAGATCGAGCGCGTTGCCCGTGGTCTGCATCGCGCCCTGGGTGTCGATTCGCGCGGTGCCCTGGATACGGACGCCGGTGCCGAGGTTGAGCCCGACCGCATATTTGGTCTCGGCCGTGCTCGGCGCCCCCGGCGCGGTGACCGTCTGATAGGCGAGCGTCTCGAACGCCGCCCGGTCGCGCTTGTACCCGGTGGTGTTCACGTTCGCGAGGTTGTTCGAGATCACCCGCATGCGCATGTCCTGGGCGTCGAGCCCGGTCCGCGCGATGTGCATGGCTGCGCTGGTCATATCCTGTCGTCCTTATGAAGGCATCCGCATCAGCGATGCGGCGCTCTCGTCCATGTCCTTGGCCTGCTTCATCAGGTTGGCCTGGACCTCGTAGCTGCGCTGGTTCTCGATCATGTCGACCAGCGCCTGAGTCATGTTGACGTTCGATCCCTCGAGTGCGCCCGACTGGAGCTTCGCCTCCATGTCCTCGGGCAGCACGCCGCCGCCGCGGACATGGAGGAGATTGTCGAGCCCCTTGACCGTGTCCGAGCCCTTGGTGCTGACGAGCTTGAGCTTGTCGAGGATCTGCGGGTTGCTGGCGTCGCCGCCGATCGGCACGATCGAGATCGATCCGTCGGCCGAGATCTTGATCGATTCGGCGGGCGGCACGGTGATGGGACCCCCCGATCCCATCACCGGGAAACCGTCGCCGGTTTCCAGCACGCCCGTGGGGGCGACCTGAAGATCGCCGCGCCGGGTATAGGCCTCGCTCCCGTCGGGAGCCTGGACGGTCAGCCACGCGTCGCCGGTGATGGCGACGTCGAGCGGACGGCCGGTCGACATGATCGCGCCCGGACGGCGATCCGCATCGACCACCTCTTCCGACGCCGGCGAGCGTGTGTCGAAGCCGGAGCCCGACACTTCCAGCCGGCTGAACACCACCCGGTCGGCGCGGAAGCCGATCGTCGAGGCGTTCGCCATGTTGTTCGCGATCGCGGCCTGCGACGCCATGTGCGCCTTGAGCCCGGTTGCCGCGGTATAGACCAGCTTGTCCATTCAGTGTTCCCGTCCGCCCGTCGCGATCAGCGGATGTTGAAGATGGTTTCGGAGATCTGGCTCGCGGTATCGAGCGCCTTGGCGTTCGCCTGGAAATTCCGCTGCGCCGCGATCAGGGCGACCAGTTCCTCGGTGATGTCGACGTTGGAACCCTCGACGGTGCCCGACATCAGCGAGCCATAGCCATTGTCGTTGGCGCTCCCGAGCGTCGCAGAGCCGGAGATGCCGCTGGCCGACCAGTAGCTGTTGCCCATCTGGCGCAGCCCCGACGGATTGGCGAAGCTGGCGAGCGCGACCTTGCCCAGCGCCCTTGTGTCGCCGTTCGAGAAATTGGCGGTGACGACACCCGATTCGTCGACCGTGACGCCCGCCAGCTGGCCGACCGACTTGCCGTCCTGGCTGCGCGCCTCGACCTTGAAGGCGCTCGCCGCCTGGGTCGTGCCGCTGAGGTCGAAGCTCAGCGCCTGGGCAGCGGCGCCGCCCGCCGAGGTGAAGGCATCATAGCTGACGGGGGCTGCCGGCGCGGTCATCGTACCCGCGGCGTTGAAGGCAAGCTGCACCGGATTGGTCGAACCGCCGACACTCAGCTGCTGGTTGCCGACATAGGAATAGACCGACCAGCTATTGGCGCCCCCGGGGCTCGTCGCACTGTTGCGGACATAATAGTTGGTCAGCGTCATCGCATTGCCGCTGGCGTCGTAGATCGTCGTTGCGGTCGAATTATTGTAGGACGAGGCGTTAGTGCGGTCGAACGCGGTGCCCGGCGGGGTCGCGTTGGCCGACAGGTTCACGTCGAGCGCGACCTTTGAGGTGGCGACCGGGACACCGCTGGTTTCAGGCAGGGTCAGGTTGGTCAGGCCGTCCGGGCCGGTCGCGGTGACGTTGCCCTGGGCGTCGACCGGATAGACCTGAAGCGCGCTGCCCTGGGCATCGACGACATAATGGCTGACCGGATCGACCTGGAAGCTGCCGTTGCGCGTATAGGCGGTCGAGGCGTTGATCCCGTTGGTCTTGACCGTGAAGAAGCCGTCGCCGGAGATGGCGAGGTCGAGCGAGGAACCGGTCGATTTCAGGTTGCCCTCGGTGAACAGCTGGCGGTTCGCCTTCACGACCGTGCCCGATCCGACCACCTTGGTGGGATCGGCCGAGACGCTCGACGCGATCACGTCGGCGAAATCGGTCCGGCTCTTCTTGAAGCCGTTGGTCGAGACGTTGGCGAGGTTGTGCGAGATGGTCGACATCTCGGACTGGGACGCCTGCAGGCCGCTGAGCGAAGTGTAGAAGGACATTCTGATCTACTCCTGATGATAAGGTCAGCCGATCTGGCGAACGGCGGAAATGGGAACCTGGCCGAGGCCGGGAAGCGTGAGCACGGGCGAGCCCGAGGCGGGCATCGACACAGCGGCGACCGGCGACCAGACGAGGCCGCGGCTGCCGACGCTGGTGCCGGCATTGGCGGCGGTCACGGTGACCTTGAACGGGCCCGGGCCGGCATCCGCGCCGCCGTCGGTCTTGCCGTCCCAGTCGTAATTGACCGTGCCCTTGGGCTGGGCGCCAAGCTGCTGCGTGGTCAGCACCTGGCCGTTGGCATTCTCGATCGTGACGGTCACGTCGGTTGCCGCGCCATCCAGCTCGACGGCGCCGGCGATCCCGCCCGAGGTGCGGCCATAGGCCACCTTGCCTTCGGTCAGCACGGTCCGGCCGACATAGGCGAGCGCGTCGCTGGCGCTGGTCCCGGACAGCTTGTCGGAGATCGCTTTCAGCGTCGTGTTCATGTCGGTGATGCCGGCCAGCGACGAGAACTGGGCCATCTGGGCGACCATCTGGGTGTTGTCGACCGGCGAGAACGGGTCCTGGTTCTTGAGCTGCGCTGTCATCAGCTTCAGGAAATCCGCCTGGCCGAGCGAGGTCGAGCCCTTCGACGCGGTTGGCGCGCTGTTGGTGGTGCGGTTGATGCCCAGATTGTTGAGCGTGGTATCGAAGGCGGAGCTCATGATCAGCGTCCCAGCTTGAGGGTATCGAGGATCAGCGACTTCGCGGTCTGCATCACCTCCACATTGTTTTGGTAGCTGCGGGCGGTCTCCATCATGTCGACCAGCTCGCGGGTCTCGTCGACCGCGCTGACGAAGACGTTGCCGTCCTTGTCAGCCATCGGATGCGAGGGGTCGTAGAGCTTGGTCGGATCGCCACCGGCGGTCACGATCTGCTCGACATTGACGGTCGCAAGGCCCGTGGCCTTGTCATATTCGGTGCGGAACACCGGCTTGATCGTGCGGTAGGCGGTGTCAGCGCTGCCCGTGATCGCCCCGGCATTGGCCAGGTTCGACGCGGTCGTGTTCATCCGCACGAGCTGCGCCGACATCGCGCGACCGGCGACCTGGAAGATGTTGAGGCCGTTGTCAGCCATCTTATTCGCCCTTCAGCGCGCGGGTGATCTGGCCGATCCGCCCGTTCAGGAAGGAGAGGGTCGTCTGATACTGGACGGCATTCTCGGCAAAGGCGGTCTGCTCGGTCGACAGCTCGACCGTGTTGCCGTCGAGCGAGGCCTGGCTCGGCACGCGATACCGCACTGAGTTCCCGATGCTGCTGCTGCCGGTGCTGTCCGACTGTTCCATCGCGGAGAGCGCGGTGCGGAAGTCGATGTCCTTGGCCTTGAAGCCCGGGGTCGACGCATTGGCGATGTTCGATGCGAGCAGGCCCATCCGCTGCGAACGCACCTGAAGCGCCGCACCGTGGATCCCGAAAAGCATGTCGCTGGCCATTGGCCTTCTCCTGCGCAAGATTGCGCGAGGGAACACAGCAAAGGTCGTGCCAAACGCGATCGGCAGGGTCCTGCATCTCCTTCCCGCCTCCCGATGGCGGCTGGAGCGGCAAGGTCTTGCCGGTGGGGCGGCAATCTTGCCGGTCGCCTGCCGGTTGCTACGGCATCGTCGGGCGTTGCGGTGTGGCGGCCGGCATTTGGCCCACCCCTTGCAACGGGCAGGCGGATGACGACCGCACCCGATATCGCCCAGCAACTGGGCCCCTTTCTCGATCCGCTCGCGATCTCGATCGTCGGTGGCGGAACGTTGCTCGCCGTCGTGCTCCGCACGCCAATGCGCGATCTCTCGCGCGCCGTCGCGGCGCTCGGCACGATCGGGCGGCGCCGGTTCGATGCCGGGCCGCTGCTCGACCAGATTGGCGCGCTTGGCCGAATCGCCCGGCGGCACGGCGTTATGGCGCTCGATCGCTCGGTCATCGCCGATGCGGATGTCGCCGCTGCGATCGCCGCGATCGTCGACGGCCGGCCCGCCGCCGATGTCGAGGCGCTCGTCCGGCATTGCCGCCGCGCGCGGATCGACCGCCATGTCGCGGCCGCCGACGTCTGGGCCGGCATGGCCGAGGTCGCACCGGCCATGGGCATGGTCGGCACGCTCATCGGCCTGGTCGGCATGTTCGTGAAGATGGATGATCCGGCGGCGATCGGTGGCTCGATGGCGATCGCCCTGCTCGCCACGCTCTACGGCGCGCTGCTCGCCAATCTGGTTGCGATGCCGGTGGCGGCACGCCTGCGCCGCCACGCCCGCGAGGAAGCGGTCGAGCGGCTTCGACTCGAAGCACCGCTTGTCGCGCTCGCCGCCCGCGAGCAGCCGCGCACCGCGGCGCCCCCGCTGGGCGTCCCCGTGCCGATGGCCGACGTCGTATGACCGAGGATTTCCCGGAAGCGGCGCCCGGCCGTCCGATCTGGCTGATGACGCTCGCCGACCTGGCATTGCTGCTGGTCGGCTTCTTCGTGCTGATCCAGGCGAGCCAGAATGTAGACCGCAAGGCGCTGGCCCGAGGTATCCGCGAAGGCTTCGGTGTGTCGGCAGCGACTGCCGCGCCCGATCCGATTCCCGTGGCCGCGGCCGCGATGATGAATTTCATGCCCGGCTCGGCCGCGTTGCCCTCGACGCCCGCGGGCCTGATCGCCTGGGCGCGGGAGGCGGTGCGCGATCCGCGCGTCGTGTTGAAGATCAGCGGCAGCACTGACGGCTCGCCCCGCGACGTCGATGCCCTGACGGGTAGCGGCGCCGTGCTCGCGGCGGATCGTGCCCGGGCCGTCGCGGCCGCGCTCGCTGCGGCGCATGTGGTGCCCGCCGGGCGCATGACCATCGTCAATGCGCCGGAGAATCCGGGCCGCATGCACCGCACCGTCGTGATCACCATCGGCTTTGCCGGGGAACGGCAATGACGTGCCGCCCGGCAACCCGAATTTGCCGCCCTGAGGAGAAAATCATGTCCCCGTTGTTCGTGGCACGCCTGTTCGTGCCGCTCGCGTTGCTCGCCGGTCCCGCTGTCGCGGCAGCACCCTTTCAGGATACCGTGGCGATCGACCGTGCCGTCGCTGCCTTTACCGGCAAGGCGATCGGCGAGGCCGGGGGGGCGCGCAGCATCGTCGATACCAGGCTGAAGCTCGCCGCCTGTCCGATGGTCTCGATGGCTTGGCGCGGTGCCGGCCAAGATGCGGTGGTCGTGACCTGCACAGGCCCGGCTTGGCGGATTTTCGTCCCAGTCCACACCGTTGCGAAGCCAGTCTCGGCACCAGCGCCGGCTGCGCCGGTCGCCGTCGCGCCGGTCAAGTTCGCGGCCGTGATCAAGCGTGGCGATCCGGTGACGATCGCGGCCGGATCGCCCGGTTTCTCGATCACGCGCGAGGGCATCGCGATGGCGGATGCCGCGCCGGGTGCCCGCTTCCTCGTCAAGGTCGATAGCGCCAAGGCGCCGGTACAGGCGGTGGCGATCGAATCGGGCCGTGCAACACTGCCCGGCTGGACGGAATAATTCCTTAAGCTGTGGACGAAACGGTCGTTACTCCTCCTGTCAGCGTAACCCCAAAGGTGCAGACGTGGTGGATTCGATCAGCTCAAAGCCAGTGCCCGGACGCGATCGGCAGGTCGTCCCGGTCGCGCGTGCCGCACCGCCCGCCAAGGCGACGGGTCGTGAAGGCGTGGTCGCCGAGCAGCTTGAACTGTCCGCCATGGCGTTCGGCTTTGCCGACCAGCCGCCGGTGGATGTGGAGCGAGTGTCGCGTATCCGCAACGCGATCCGCAACGGCACCTTTCCGATCTACCCTACGACGATCGCCGACCGGCTGATCGCGCTCAAACTCGAATGGAATCCGCATGACGCCGACTAACAGCAGGCGCGACGCGCTGATCGGCGTGATCGAATCGCTCCACGCCGAGATTGCGGCGCTGAAGGCGAACGACGTGGAGGGGCTGGAGCGTGCGACCCAGGCCAAGCTCGCCGGGATCAACGCCATTGCCGCACTGGGTACTGGCCCGGCCGGCCCGGAGCTGCGCGATCTCGCCGAGGAGGCCAACCGCCTCAATGAGACCTGCCGCATCTATGTGAACCTGATGGCGGCAAATGTTCGCCGCCGCCTGCAAAGTCTGACCGGCGATGCCGGCGCCGGCTACCGTCCGGGCATGGGGCTCAACGTCTACGCCTGAGAATCGGGTGGTCTTCACCCGGCGCGTCCCGAATAGCCGTCGAGCCTGACGAGACGGCGTAGCGCGGGACGGGCGTTATACATCCCGATAGCGCCTCTATACGGTCGATCCCCGCTCGACACGAACGGACGGGCGAGAACTGGCACGCTCCTTGCTGATTGTGACCCTGAATAAGGGCAAAGCAGCCAGGGATCGATGACCTTCAATCCGATTGCCAATCTCGTGGGGACGAAATCGACCGGCTCGGTGCAGTCGGCGATCGCGCTTGCCAGCCAGAAGACCGGGATCGATTTCAACTATCTGATGGGCCAGGCGCAGCTCGAAAGCGGCATGCGCGCCGATGCGCGCGCCGGCACGTCGAGCGCTTCGGGCCTTTATCAGTTCATTGAACAGAGCTGGCTGCGGGTGGTGAAGCAGCATGGGACGGAACATGGCCTTGGCTGGGCGGCTGACAGCATCTCGACGACCAGTTCGGGGCGCATGGCGGTCAGCGACCCGGGCCTGCGGCGCTCGATCCTCGCGCTACGCAACGATCCGCAGACCGCCTCGCTCATGGCCGCGGAGCATGCGTCGGACAACAAGGACGCGATCGAGAGCGCGCTCGGCCGCGACGCCAACGGCACCGACCTCTATATGGCGCATTTCCTCGGCCTGGGCGGCGCTCGATCCTTTCTCGGCGCGATGCAGGACAGCCCAAACCGCAGCGGCGCGGCGATGTTCCCCGCAGCGGCGCGCGCCAATCACAACATCTTCTACGCCTCGAACGGCCAGCCGCGCACGCTCGCGCAGATCTATGACCGGTTCACCGCCAAGCTCGAAAACGGCGCGGCTGGCGGTGCGGCAAAGGTTGGCGGCGTTGCGCTTGCCTCGACCACGCTCGGTGAATCCGGCGCGACCGTCATTCCCGGCAATGGCGAGACCAGCACCAGCGACGCCGCCGTCTGGGCGCAGGCCACGCTCGACCAGATCAACGGAGGGGCCGCGCGCGTGCAGACTGCCAATCTCATGCGGCCGACGCCGGATACGGCGCGGCTGGCGTATATGATGCTCGCGACCCTGGGGGCCTGACGCATGGCTGTTGCTCTCAAGCGTGGCGGCATGGCGCCGCTGTTCCGCTCCGCCGCGCTGCCGGTCGCGATCCTGCTGCTAGTCGTGCTGATGGTCGTGCCGATCCCGCCGGCCCTGCTCGACCTGTTCTTCATCATGAACATCACGATCAGCCTCGCCGTGCTGATGGTGTCGCTGAACGCGCAGAAGCCGCTCGACTTCTCCGCCTTCCCCACCGTGCTGCTGTTCGCCACCTTGTTCCGCCTCAGCCTCAACGTCGCGTCGACCCGTGTCGTGCTGGTGCACGGTCATGAGGGCGAAAGCGCCGCCGGGCATGTCATCGAGGCGTTCGGCACTTTCCTGATCGGCGGCGACTATGTCGTCGGCCTGTTCGTCTTCGCCATCCTGGTCATCATCAATATGATCGTGGTGACCAAGGGTGCGGGCCGCGTGTCCGAAGTGTCGGCGCGTTTCACCCTGGACGCCCTGCCGGGCAAGCAGATGGCGATCGACGCCGATCTCAATGCCGGCCTGATCACGCCCGAGGAAGCCAAGGCGCGCCGTATCGAGGTCGCGACAGAGGCCGATTTCTACGGTTCGATGGACGGCTCGTCCAAGTTCGTGAAGGGCGATGCGGTCGCGGGCCTGCTGATCCTCGCCGCCAATATCATCGGCGGCTTGATCCTCGGCCCGGTCAGCCACGGCATGTCGATCGGCGACGCCGCGCACAATTACGTGCTGCTCGCGGTCGGCGACGCGCTGGTCGCGCAGATCCCGTCGCTGATGCTGTCGATCGCCGCCGCGGCCATCGTCACCCGAGTCACCTCAAGCATGGATCTGGCCGGCCAGATCGGCAGCCAGTTCGGCTCGGCCCGTACCTGGACGCCGGTCGCGATCATCCTCGCCCTGCTTGGCCTCATGCCCGGCATGCCGCATCTCGTGATCCTGCCCGCCGCCGCCGCCGCCGGTTTCGCCGCATGGAAGCTGCGCGAGATCGCCCGCCGCCCGGCCCCGGTCGAAATCGTCGCGGTCGAGCCGGTCGACCAGTCGAGGATCGGCTGGGAAGAAGTGACCGACGGGATGCAGGTCAATATCGACATCGGCTATGGCCTGGTGCCGCTGGTCGACGAACGCCGCGGCAGCCCATTGATGGCCCGGATCACCGGTGTCCGCCGCCAGCTGTCCAAGGAGCTCGGCTTCGTCGTGCCGCAGGTGCGCGTGCGCGACGACATCAATCTTGCGCCCTTCACCTATCGTATCATCGTCGGCGGCGTGACCGTCGGCGAGGACAGCGTCTCGCCCGACGAGATGCTCGCGCTCGATACCGGCCAAGCGTTCGGCGAGCTCCAGGGCAAGAAGGCCAAGGACCCGACCTTCGGGCTCGACGCGGTCTGGATCGCCGCCGGCGATACCGATGCCGCCACCGGTGCGGGTTATCTGGTGGTCGATCCGGGCACCGTGGTCGCGACTCATCTCAACCACCAGCTCGGCGCGCATGCCAGCGAATTGCTTGGCCCCGACGAAGTCCAGAGCCTGCTCGACGGGCTGAAGGATCGCGCGGCGAACCTCGTCGCGTCGCTGTCGCCCAGCCCGTTGCCGCTGACCACGCTCACCCAGGTGCTGCGCGGCCTGCTTGCGGAGAATGTGCCGCTGAAGGAATTTCGCCGCATCGCCGCCGCCATCGCGGTCGCCGCCCAGCGGACGCTCGACGCCGACGAGATCATCGAGATGATCCGGCCGGAACTTGGTGGACTGATCATCCAGAAACTGTGCGGCGTGCGCGAGCCGCTGCGCGTGATGACCCTGGAAGGCCAGCTCGAAGGGTTGCTCGGCCAGGCCGTCCGTTCCGATCCGTCGCGCCGCCACACCATCGAGCCCGATCTAGGCCGCCGGATCGTCGACGCGCTTCAGCGCGCCGCCCAGCCTTTGGTCGATGAGGCCAAGCCCTTCGCGCTCGTCGTCCAGCCGGCGATCCGCGTCGCCATCCGCAAACTCGTCCGTACCATCTTGCCGGATACCCCAGTCATGAGCTTCTTCGAAGTACCCGAGGACAAATCTGTCGAGGTCGTCGCCGTGATCGGCGCGCCCGGAGCGCTGCCGGCATGACCGCGCAGCCGCACCCCGCCGCCTTCTCGGGCGCGATGCCGCTGGTCTATGGACGGACCTCGGCTGCCTCGGCGCCTGACATGGCGACGCTCGCCAGGAAGCATATGCCGCTCGTCCGCCGCCTCGCCTGGCACATCCATGGCGGCATGAGCAGCGCGATCGAGGTTGAGGACCTGGTGCAGATCGGGCTGGTCGCCCTGGTCGAGGCGGGCTCCAGCTTCGAGGATCGCGGGCAGGTCACCTTCGAACAATATCTCGTCACCCGTGTGCGGGGATCGATGATCGATGCGTTGCGGCGCCAGGCGACGCTGACCCGTGGCGCGATGCGTCGCCGGCGCGCCTATAATAATGCGATAGCCGCGCTGACGACCGAGCTTGGCCACGCCCCGACCGAAGCGGCGATCGCCGAAAAGCTCTGCGTCACCGTTGAGAAGCTCCGTCTGGAATATGCGACGGCTGAGCCGGTGCGGTTCGAGGCGATCGACCAGGTCTATTCGGACGACAAGCCGTGGTTCGCCAGTGACGAGCCTGACGCCTTCGAGCAACTCGCCGAGGCCGATCTGCGCGAGGCGCTGATCGGCGCGATCTCCGCCCTGCCCGAGCGCGAGGCGCAGGTGATCCAGCTTTATTATGTCGAGGAACTGAACCTGGAAGAGATCGGGCTTGTCCTCGGCGTCGGTGCCGCGCGGATCTGCCAGATCAAGAAATCGGCGCATGACCGGCTCAAGAAGGCGCTGATGCGGCGGTGCTGAACGCCGCCCTGCTGTCGTCGGGCACTTCGTCGCGATCGGCCATGCCGTAATCCCGCACGACCGCCGCGATCCGCAGGCGATAGTCCTCGAATACCGAGTCGCGGCCCTGCGCTTGTGTCGCGCGGTGCGAGGGGCGGTTGCGCCATGCCGCCACTGCCGCCTCGTCGCGGAAGAAGGACAGCGACAGCAGCTTGCCTGGCTCGGTCAGGCTTTCGAAACGTTCGATCGAGACGAATCCGTCGATCGCCTCAAGCTCGGGGCGCAGCGCCGCGGCCAGATCGAGATAGCCTGCCCGCTGGCCGTCGGCCGGCCTGACTTCGAAGATCACCGCGATCATTGCGTGTCGACCCGGCGCAGGAACAGCCGGTCCTCCCGGCGGATGAAACGCTCCGCCTTGGCAAAGGCAAAATTCTCCCGGCCGAGCGGGTCGGCCTTCAGCCGGGCGCGATAGGCTTCGTACGCGGCGAAATCGGCAATCGAATAAACGCCGTACGCCGTCGTCACCGATCCCTCGTGCGGCGCGAAATAGCCGATCAGATCGGCACCGCAGCGGGGAATGGCCTCGCCCCAGGTTCGTGCATATTGCTCGAAGGCGGGCAGGTTGAAGGGATCGATCTCGTAGCGGATGAAACAGGTGATCATGCTCGGCTCCGTGGTTGCGGGCCTTCTCCTACACCTTGATGTGACACTGATGGTTCGGCTATGGTCGAACCATGAAGGACGGGCCAAGCATTGCCGCCATCGCCGCGCTGATCGGCGATCCGGCGCGCGCCAACATGTTGACCGCGCTGATGGACGGCCGCGCGCTAACTGTCAGCGAGCTGGCGCAGGCAGCCGGTGTCGGGCTGCCGACCGCGAGCGGGCATCTGGCGAAGCTCGATGCCGCGGGGCTGCTCGTCGCGCGTCGGCAGGGGCGCCATCGTTATTTCCAATTGTCCGGGGCTGATGTGGGGGAGGCGCTGGAAAGCCTGATGAGCCTGGCGGCGCGGACCGGGGCGATGCGGGTGCGGACCGGACCGAATGACGCGGCGCTGCGCGAAGCGCGGATCTGCTACGATCACCTTGCGGGCGAGCGGGCCGTGGCGCTGATGCAGGCCTTTACCCGGAACGGCCTGATTGCGGGTGAGGATTCGCCGGTGGTGACCCCTGCGGGCGCCGGCTTCCTCGGCGGCCTGGGCATTGATGTGGTGCGGCTCGGCCGGGCGCGGCGGCCGCTGTGCCGGGCCTGTCTCGACTGGAGCGAGCGGCGAAGCCATCTCGGCGGCGTGCTGGGCGCGGCGATCCTCGACCATGTCATCGCGGCCGGCTGGGCCCGCCGGGGCGAGGGGCGCGCGATACGGTTCGACCGGGCCGGCGCGGCGGCGTTCGACGCAGCGTTCCTGGGCGGCTGAGTCGCGACAAAAACCCCGGCGGTCCTGCGACCGCCGGGGTTCCTGGTTGCTCCGCCCTTGCGGGAAGAGCCCGGTCGGCCCCGACACCCGATGGGGGGCGGTGCCGGAGGCCGTTTTCCGATATTAGCGGAGCAGGGAAAGCACGCCCTGCTGGCTCTGGTTCGCCTGGGCGAGCAGCGCCGTCGATGCCTGGCTCAGGATCTGCGCCTTGGCGAGGTTGGTGGTTTCGGTCGAGAAGTCGACATCCTCGATCCGGCTGCGCGCGTCGGTCAGGTTGGCGACGTTGCTGGTCAGGTTGTTGACCACCGATTCAAGGCGGCTCTGGCCTGCGCCGATCGACGAGCGGGTCGTGTTGACCGCCAGCAGCGAGGTGTCGAGCGTGTCGAGCGCGCTCTTGGCGCCGGCGGCGGTGGAGATGTCGATGCTGCCAACGCTGGTGAGATTGAGCGCGGTGATCTTCAGCGCGACCTGGTCGGCCGAGCCCGAACCGGTCTGGATGTTGATCGTGACGTCGCTCGCGCCGAACAGCGTGACGCCGTTGAAGTTGGTCTTCGACGTGATGTCCGAAAGCTGCGACGCCAGTTCCTTGACTTCGACCTGCAGGTTCTTGCGGTCGTCGTCGGAATAGGTACCCGACGAGGACTGGACCGACAGCTCGCGCACGCGCTGCAGGATGTTGGTGACTTCACCCAGCGCGCCGTCGGCGGTCTGGGCGAGCGAAATGCCGTCGTTCGCGTTGCGGATCGCCTGGGTCTGGCCCTTGATCTGCGAGGTCAGCGAGGAAGCGATGGCGGACCCCGCCGCGTCGTCCTTCGCGCTGTTGATGCGCTTGCCGGTCGACAGGCGCTCGATGCTGGTCTGCAGTGCCTTCGACGCCGCGTTCGACGCGTTGGTCGCGCGCAGCGCGGCAACGTTGGTTCCGATAACAGTCATTGTCCGAACTCCATTGTGATCTGACGATCCCCGCCGCCCCCAAGCGGAGGGCCGAGCCGTCATGGAAGGTAACGGCCGGCAAAGCTGCCGATTAAGTAAATTCGCACGGCACCGCCGGAAACCGCGCATTTCCGGGGCCTGTAGTGGCGCATTCCTGCCGGGCGGAAATAATTTGCCGCCACGGCAATATGCTTAACTCCGCGTTTACCATCCGTGCGGCATTTCCCTTCCTACCGAAGGGGGAATTCAATGCGTGCCATCGTCCCGTCAGCTGCGGTCCTGCGGCAGAAATATACGCTCGTATCGTCGCTCCGCGCCCAGGGGTTCGCGGTCCGCTCGTTCGAGGATGGCCGGCCGCAGCCGGGCGACATCTATCTCGTCGCCGATGGCGAGACGCCGCCCGCACCGGCCCGCACCGTGATCATCGGCGATGCCGTCGGCTCAGCCGGCCGCCATATCGTCCCGGCCCGCGACGGCAGCCCCGCGCGGATCGCCTTCGGCCCCGAGGACGCGCATGTCGGCAACGGCTTCATCCGTGCGCTCGTCGCTGAACAGGAAACGCCGACCGCCGCCGATCCGGAGAGCCTCGCGCTCTACGCCCTGGCAGAGCGGGTCGCCGCCGCCGACATCAGCGTGCTGATCAACGGCCCGACCGGGACCGGCAAGGAAGTGCTTGCCCGCTCGATCCATCTCAACTCAAGCCGCCGCGATGGCCCGTTCATCGCGATCAATTGCGCCGCGCTGCCGGAGACGATGCTTGAGGCGCTGCTGTTCGGCCACCAGAAAGGCGCTTTCACCGGGGCTTCCTCGGGCGGGGAAGGCTTTTTCCGCGCCGCGCACGGCGGCACGCTGCTGCTCGACGAGATCGCCGAGATGCCGCTCCAGCTCCAGTCGAAGCTGCTCCGCGTGCTGCAGGAGCGTGAGGTCGTGCCGATCGGTGCCTCAACGCCCGTCTCGGTGGATGTCCGGATCATCGCCTGCGCCAACCGCGACCTGCAGGCTGAGGTCGCCGCCGGCCGGTTCCGCGCCGATCTCTATTACCGCCTCTCGGTCTTCCCGCTGAGCACCAAGCCGCTCGCCGAGCGCCGCCAGGATATCCCAGCGCTCGCCGCGACCCTGATCCTGCGCCATGCCGGCAATCGTGCGACGACCCCCTGGCCCGATGCCTCGGCGGTCGAGGCGCTGTTGGGCCATGACTGGCCGGGCAATGTCCGGGAGCTCGAAAACGTCATCCAGCGCGCCTTGCTGTTCGCGGCGGGCGATACGATCCAGGCAGAGCATATCGTGTTCGATCGCCCGTCGGCGCCGGTCCCGGCCTTCGCCGCGCACGCCGCCAACGATCAGCCGGCGACCCAGCCCGCAACCTTGGGCAACATCGTCCAGATGAGCGAGTTCGCGGCGATCCGCGAGACGCTCGCTGCCTGTGGCGGCAGCCGGATCGAAACCGCGCGGCGGCTCGGCATCTCGGAGCGGACGTTGCGCTATCGCCTCGCCAAGGCTCGCGAGCAGGGTGACGATATCACCCGTGCCCCGAACAAGACGGTGTCGGCATGAGCGGCGTCGGTGGTGTCGGCGGCGCGATGAGCGTCGACAGGGTGATGCAGCTTCGCGCGCAGATCCTCGAACGTAACGAAGCGCTGTCGCGCGCCAATGCGACGGCCGGAACATCGACCCCGGTCCAGGGGGTGGGCTCGTCGCAGCCGACCAGCTTCGCCGCGACGATGGAAGAGGCGCTGAAGAACGTCAACGAAGGCCAGAACAAGGCCGGCGAACTCTCCGCGGCGTATGAACGCGGCGAGAATATCGATATCGCGAAAGTGATGCTCGCGCGACAGCAGGCCTCGGTCGGCTTCGAGGCGACGCTTCAGGTCCGCAACAAACTCCTGTCCGCCTACAAGGACATCATGAGCATGCCGGTGTAAACCATGAGCAACGCCCTCACCCCGTCCGCCACGCCCGCCCTGCCGGAGCGCTTCGCCAACCCCCTGCGGCAGATCCAGGATCTGCTCGCCCAGCCGGCGGTGCGCCGCAGCCTGCCGATGGTGCTGATGATCGGCCTGATCGCGGCCGCCGCGCTCGCCTGGGTCATGCTGTCCACGCCGACGCAGAAGACCCTGTTTTCCGGGCTCAGCGACGTCGACAAGGGATCGGTCACCCAGGCGCTCCAGCAGGCCAAGATCACCGCGCGGATCGACGAGGGCACCGGCGCCCTGACGGTGAACGAGGACGATTATTCCCGGGCGCGAATCCTGCTTGCCGGGCAGGGCCTGCCCAAGGGTGCGCCCGGCGGTTACCAGATTCTCGACAATCTGCCGATGGGCGTGAGCCGCGCGGTCGAGGGCGAGCGCCTTCGCCAGGCACGCGAGACCGAACTCGCCCGGTCGATTCAGGAGATCGATGCGGTGGCCGAGGCGCGAGTCCATCTCGCCACGCCCGAGGCATCGGTATTTGTCCGCGATAACGCCGCGCCTTCAGCCTCGGTTATCGTCAAGCTTCAACCGGGCCGGTCGCTGGGCGATGCGCAGGTCAGCTCGATCATCAATCTCGTTGCCTCGTCGGTTCCGGGCATGAAGCCCGAGGCGGTCACGATCGTCGACCAGATGGGCGGCCTGCTCACCAAGGGATCCGACAAGAGCGCGCTCGGCATCGCCAGCGACGAACGAATCGCCTTCCAGCGCCGCATCGAGGAAAAGAACCGCGCGCAGGTGGTGCAATTGCTGACGCCACTGGTCGGCGCCGGCAATTTCACCGTCGAGGTCCAGGCCGATGTCGATCTCGACGAGACCCAGGCAACCCGCGAAAGCTACGACAAGCAGGGCACGCTACGCGCCGAACAGGGCAATTGGACCGGCAACCAGAAGGACGGCGCGGGCGCCCAGCCCGGTGGCATCCCCGGCGCGCTGTCGAACACGCCACCGCCGGCTTCGACGCTCAACGCACCGAAGCCGACGCCGACGCCCGCCCCCGGTACGCCGCCGGTCGCAGGTGCCCCCGGCGCGCCGTCCGCGGCAGCCGCCGTGGTCGGCGCGGTCAGCGATGCGATGAAGCAGAGCGACCAGTATAGCCGTGCCTATGATCTGGGTAAGGAAGTCTCGGTCACCCGGGCTGCTCCCGGCGCGATCAAGCGGCTGTCGGTCGCGGTGCTGCTGCGCGAGCCGGAGGCCGGCAAGCCGCGCAGCCAGCTCGAAATCCAGCAGATCACCCAGCTCGTCCAGACGGCGGTTGGCTATAACCAGGGCCGCGCCGACCAGGTCACCGTGATCAGCCGCAAGTTCGCCGGCGCGACCGCGCTCGACGACAAGCAGCCCTGGTACGAGGCAGGTTGGCTGCCGGTGGTGGCGCGCAACGTCACCGCCATCGTGATCGCGCTGCTGGTGCTGTTCCTCGGCGTGCGTCCGCTCGCCAAGGCGATGCTGAAAAAGCGCGACGACGCGGCGCCGCGCCTGGCGCTCGGCCGCGACTATGGCGGCGCGGCGGGTGGCACGGGCGGCGGTGGAGCCGGGAGTGCCAATGGCGTCCCGGTCAGCATCGACGCGCTCGAAAGCGCCCGTAACTATGACGACCGAATCGGTATGGTACGGGGCTTCACCCGGGACAATCCGGCGCGCGCCGCCCTGGCGGTGCGTGACATGATCAAGGCGGACGCCAAGCCATGACCGCGCCTTTCCGCAACTATACCGGCGTCGAGCGCGCCGCCGTGCTGATGATGCTGGTCGGCGAGGAAGAAGCCGCCGCGATCCTGCAGAAGCTCGATCCCGAGGAAGTCCGCCAGCTCGGCAAGGCGATGTTCGCCGTCGCGGATGTCAGCGAGACCGAGGTCGAGTTCGTGCTCGACGATTTCGTCGGTAAGGCGCGCGAGCGTACCGGTATCTCGTTCGATCCGCGTCCGCAGATCGAGACGATGATGACCCGCGCGCTCGGCCAGGAAAAGGCGGACAGCGTGCTGTCGCGAATCATCCCGCCCGAGGATGCCTGCCAGATCGACCTGCTCGACTGGCTCGACGCGACGGAGATCGCCGGGCTCATCGAGAAGGAGCATCCCCAGATCGCCGCCGTGATGATCGCGAACCTCGATCCGACAGTTGCGGCGCAGGTACTCGAATTGCTGCCCGATGCGGTGCAGCCCGATATCCTTCACCGCGTCGCGCGGCTTGGGCCGATCACGCCCGAGGCGGTCGAGACGCTGAAGACGGTACTCGCCGGCCGGGTCGGCACGACCCAGCAGCCGGCCGGCGTCACGCTGGGCGGCACCAAGGACGCGGCGAAGATCCTGTCGAGCGGCCGCAAGGCGACCGAGCTTCGCGTTATGCCCAAGCTGTTCAAGATCGACCGCGACGTGGCCAAGGCAATAGAGGAGGCGATGTTCGTCTTCGACAATCTGCTTGAGCTCGACGACAAGAATCTCGGCACGCTCATCCGCAACATCGACGGCGACATCCTTACCCGGGCTCTCAAGGGCGTCGACGAATCGATGCGCGCCCGCTTCCTTGGTTGCATGTCCAGCCGCGCCGCCGATGGCATCCGCGACGAGATGGAGGCACGCGGCCCGATGAAACTGTCCGAAGTGCTCGAGGCGCAAAAGGTGATCATCCAGATCGCGCGCAACCTTGCCAAGGACGGTACGATCCAGATGGGCGGCGGCGAGGACGACTATGTCTGATTTCACCGCAGGCTTTGTCGCCCGCCACGAAGCGATAGCACAGGCGCTTCACCAGGCTTTCGAGGTTCCGCCCGAAGGGTTCGCGCCGGCCGATCTCAGGGCATGGGCCACGGGTCGCGCCGGCCCGGTATCCTTCTCGCCGCAATCGGACGGTCCGAAGCATTTCCATCCGGCCGATCCGGACGCCAAGCCGACCGAGGGGTGGGATCCGTTCGCCGCAGCCGAGGCCGCGCCGTCCCCGGCGCCCTTCGTCGATCCGCTCGCCTCCGCACACGCCGCCGGCTTTGCCGAGGGCATGGCCGCGGCCATTGCCGAGATCGGCGAGACCGGCGATCGCGATCGCGCGCTGCTGGCCGCGCTTGGCGAGGCATTGCGCAACGAAGGCCGGCTCGATCGCGAACTGATGGCCCGCCAGTTACGCCAGACCGTGATGTTCCTTGTCACCAGGCTGATCGGGGAAGCGGGCATTTCGCCTGACATCCTCGCCCGCCGGATTGATTCGGCCGCCGAAATTCTCGCCGACAGTGCCGAATCGGCGCTGCTGCGCGTTCACCCAGACGATGTCGTCTTGCTCGACGGCAGGCTGCCCAAGACGGTGTTCGCGGTCGGCGACGCGGATGTCGCGCGCGGCAGCTTCGTGCTCGAATCGGCCTCGACCATTGTCGAGGACGGCCCGGAACTCTGGCTCGAACAGCTCGCCCTGGCGATCGACCGGGTGGCCGTGCCGCCATGCTGAACCGTTTCACGAGCGATTATCTCGAATCGCTGGGCGTGCCCGATTTCACGCCGGCTCCGAAGATCTCCGGCCGGCTCGCCTCGTTCGATGGCCTGTTGATGGAGGCGGTCGGCCTGACCCTGCCGGTCGGCACGGTCTGCCAGGTCGGCACCCGCGGGGTCGGCGTGGAGGCCGAGGTGATCGGTTTCCGCAACGGGCGGACCCTGCTGATGAACCTGGGGGGCCCGGCGCCGCTGCTCCCGCAAATGCCGGTGCGGCCGCTTGGCCCTCCGGGCGAGGCGGAGGTCGGGCCGGCGCTGCTCGGCCGTGTCGTCGATGGCGCGGGCAAGCCGATCGACGGGCTTGGTCCGATTCGCGGGGCGGATCACTGGCCGCTCGCGGGCAAGCTGCAAAGCCCGCTCGATCGCGGCCGCGTGCTTCAGCCGCTCGATGTCGGCGTGCGCGCGATCAACGGATTGCTCACCGTCGGCCAGGGCCAGCGTATCGGAATCATGGCCGGTTCGGGCGTCGGCAAGTCAGTGCTGCTCGGCATGATTGTGCGCGCGGCCGAGGCCGATGTGATCGTGATCGGCCTGATCGGCGAGCGCAGCCGCGAGGTCGCCGACTTTCTCGAAACCAAGGTTGCCGGCGAGGCGCGCCGGCGTGCCGTCGTTGTCGCGGTCCCCGCCAATCATTCGCCGGTGCTGCGCATCCGCGGCGCGCTGCGCACTCATGCCATTGCCGAGGCGTTCCGCGCCCAGGGCAAGAAGGTGCTGTTGATCATGGACAGCCTGACGCGTGTTGCGCATGCCGGTCGCGAGATCGGCCTTGCCCTGGGCGAGCCGGCCAGCGCGCGCGGCTATCCGCCTTCAGCCATCGCCATGTTGCCCAACCTGATCGAGCGTGCCGGCACCGACGTCGCGTCGGGCGGCTCGATCACCGCGATCTACACCGTGCTTGCCGACGGCGACGATGGCAACGATCCGGTGGTCGACAGCGCCCGTTCGATCCTGGACGGCCATATCGTGCTGTCCCGCGCGCTGGCCGAGCATGGCGTCTATCCCGCGATCGACATCGGTCCGTCCGTCAGCCGCGTAATGACCGACATCGTCGACAAGCCGCACCAGAAGGCCGCCCGCGTGCTGCGGCGTCACCTCGCGACTTATGAGGAGAATCGCGACCTGGTGCTGATGGGCGCCTATCGCGCCGGCACTGATCCGGCGATCGACGCTGCCATCGCCTGCCACCCGGCGGTGATGGAATATATCAGGCAGGACCCTGACGAGATCGTGTCGCTCGGCGATGCCGTGATGGAACTGACCGGTGTGTTCGGCGATGGCTAAGCCGGCCAAGCTCGACCGGCTGCTTCGTGTCCGCACGCTGCAGCTTGGGCTGGTCCGTGCCGAGGAGGTGCGGGCGCAGGAGCGGTTCAACAGCGAGACGGCGCTCAAGGGCAGGATCGCGCAGCTCGCCGAAGCGGTCGCGCCGAGCTCGACCGCGACCGAGGGCTTCTCCCTCATCGCCACCGCCCATTTCCGCGACCGGCTCCAGCAGTCGGCCGAAGCGGCGGAGGGGCGGCTCCGCGCCGCTGAACGCGTGGTGGAGCGCGCCGTCGAAGCCACTCGCGAAGCCAGGCGGGACCAGAACGCGATCGAGAAGCTGATCGCGCGCGCCGATGCCGACGCGGCGCTCAAGGCGATCCGCGCGCTCGAAGCCGCCCCGCCCACCCGGAAGATCCGGCACGATCCTTGCTGAAACCCTGAGCGGCGGAATGTGCCGAACGGGATATATGGATGATCGAGCTCTCGACCCAGTTGCCACAGACGACAGTACCGGTTTCCGGTCCAGCCGCGCCGGGGGGCGCGGCTGGCGGATTCGTTCAACTTCTTGCGGCTTTTCTGGACGCGGGTGCCTCGGCCGCGCCCGACGATCCGGCCGATACGGCGTTGCCGGCTCACCGGCAGGCTCTTGCCGATGACGGCAAGGCCTTGCCTGCCGCCGTTGCCGATGACGGCAAGCCGATCGATCCGGCGCTGATCTGGCTGCCGGTCGGATTGCCGATCCTGGCGCCGGCGGCCCCGCCGCTCATGCTGCCGCCCGATCCCGGCGCACGCGCGCCCTTTGCCGGTGCGGCTGGTATCGACCCCGGTCCGGCGACAATTACCGCCGCCGTTCCGTTGATGCTGGCCCCTGGCGTCATGGAGGCAAAGACCGACGCCACGATGAAGGAACTGCCGGTCCCGGCCGCCGGGCTCCCGGTGAAAACGGATGCTGGCGTGACGGAGCCTCTGTCGAAGACCGTCGCTGCCGCTCCATCGCCGATGACCGCGGTTCCCACCGCGCAGCCGGCCGGCCAGACCTTCGCCGCGGCGATCGCGGCGGTCCTTGCCAATCACGAGGGCCCCGTGCGCGCCGATGATCGCGCCGATCCGCGCAATACCGGCGCGCTGATGGCGATTGCGCAGGCCGATGCCGCGGCGCGGCCCATCGTGCAGGCTGCGGGCGGCGCGCAGAATCCCGCGCTCGACCTGCGCGACGATCGCGGACTGCACGGCATGATCGACCGTATCGAGATGCTGCGCGACGATGCCAATGCGCGCGACACACGGATTCGCCTCGTTCCCGATGCGCTGGGCGGCGTCGATGTCGCGCTGCGCAAGGACGGGGATACGCTCCATGTCCGCTTCACCGCCGACACCCAGGCGACGCGCGCGCTCCTGACCGAAGCACAGCCGCGCCTCGCCGAACTGGCCGACGCGCGCGGCGTGAAGCTTGGGCAGACCAGCGTCGACACCGGCGCCGGCGGTGGCGCGAACCACGCGAATCACCAGTCGCGCGCCGCGCCGCGCGCGCCCGCGCCCGCGGCGGTGCCCGCTGCCGATGCCGATTTTTCCACCGATCAACGACTAGCCTGACATTGAAGGAGCCCGACAATGAGTGACACCGAAGACGCCAAGGCCTCCGGGAAAAAGAAGAAGGGCAAGGGCAAGCTCCTGGTCATGGTCCTGGGCCTGCTGGTGCTCGGCGGCGCCGGGGGCGGCGGCTATTTCGCCTGGAGCAGCGGCATGCTGGGCGGTGGCGCTCATGGCACGGAGGGCAATGGCCCGCGCCTCGTTCCGAAGCGCGAGCAGAAACGCGTCAGCGCATCCGGCGAGGGCGGTGGCCATGGCGAGGAAGGCGGCGGCGCCGGCTCCAAGCCGCCGAGCGGTTCGGGCGGCGAGAAATATGCCTCCAACTATTATGCGATGGAAAAGGAGTTCACCTCCAACCTGCAGGACAGCGTCCATTTCATCCAGGTCGGTCTGGCGATCTCGACGCCATACGATGATTCGGTGATCGAGAACATCAAGACCAACGAGATCGCGGTCCGCTCGGCGATCCTGATGACGCTCGGCGACACGACCGAGGAGCAGGTGTTCACCAGCGACGGCAAGAAGCTGCTTGAACGCCGCCTCGCCAAATCGATCAACGACACGCTGAAGGAAAAGGAAGGATTCGGCGGGGTTGGTAACGTCTACTTTACCAATTTTGTTGTTCAGTGACCTGGCATGGTTAACGGCTCTTCACCACAATCGGGCGAACGACGGGAACGGCCCCGGCATGTGGCGGAACACGCCACGCTGGGGGTCGCGAACCTCAATCCGTTCGGCGATCTGCACACGCTGCAGCATCTCTCGGCGCGCCTCGCGCGCGGGATGCGCGGCGTGTTCGAGCCGTTGCTGCGCAAGGAAATCCGTACCTTCGCCGAGCCGCTGGTCGTCCAGCGCTTCGCCGACTACCGCGCTGAGCGGCCCGACGGGCTGACCGCCTGGCTGCCGCTGGCGATGACGCCGGCCACGGGCCAGGCGATGGTGGTTCTCGACGGGCGCTTCGTGATGGAACTGCTCGACCTGTTCTTCGGCGGCACCGGCGCCGTCCCGCACGATATGCCGTCCGAATTCACGCCGGCGGCCGAGGCGATGATCGGGCGGCTCGGCATGATGCTCGCCGCGCCGCTCAAGGCTGCCTGGGAGCCACTGGCCCGGATCGAGTTCAAGCCCGGTCATGTCGAGGCGAACGCGGCGCTGATCGCCGGCCTCGACGGTGACGATGCAATGGTGATCACCCGTTTCGGCATCGCCGCGGGCAACGCCAAGCCCGTGTTCGTCGACATCGTCTATCCCGTCGCGGCGCTCAAGCCGCACGCCCCGTCGCTGACCGGCAAGGTCCATGCGAAGACGGCCGAGCCTGATCCGGCATGGCGCAACAGCCTGACTCGTGCCGTCATGGGTGTCCGTTTCCCGATCCGGTCGGTGCTGGCCGAGCCGATGGTCCCGCTCAGCATGCTGATGAACCTGAAGCCTGGTGACGTCATTCCGATCACGCTCGGCACCGACGTGCCGGTGATGGTCGGCGGCGACCGGCTGGGTGCCGGCACCGTCGGCACGTCCAACGGCCATGCGGCCATTCGTCTCAATTCGATCTCGCACGAAAAACTAGAGGAACTCCAATGACCGACATGACCGGGGGATTCCCCGTCGATTCGTCGCTGGCGGCCAATTTCCGGCTGCTGCAGGACGTCGACGTCAAGCTGACCGTCGAGATCGGGTCGACCTCGCTCACGTTGCGCGAACTGCTCGCCTTGGGGGAATCGAGCGTGATCGAGCTCGATCGCCAGGCGAACGAACTGCTCGACGTGCTGGTCAACGGCACGCTGATCGGCCGTGGCGAGGTGGTGATGGTCGGCGACCATTTCGGCGTGCGCATGACCGAGCTGGTCAATCCCGAGAAGCGGGTCTGATCCGCCATGATGTGGTCCTATGTCCTGAAGCTGGTCGTGCTGCTGCCGCTCGTCTGCGGTCTGATGATCGGCTGCCTCTATCTCTGGCGCCGGCTTGAATCGCGCCTGCCCGGCCAGCCCGCCAACCGCATGATGGCGGTCAAGGAAACCATGATGATCTCGCCCGGCCTGCGTCTCGCGGTGATCGAGTTCGAAGGGCGCAAGCTGCTCGTCTCGGTCAGTCGCGGCGGGGTCACCCTGATCGACAAGGGCGACAAATGACCGTCACCGTTACCCGCAAGGGCACCGGCCCGGCGCTGATCAGGACAGTGAAGCCCCGCAACGGCCTCTCATGGGGCAAGGTCGCGCTGCTGGTCCTCGGCATCGTCTTCGCGGTGATGATGGTCCATCCCGCCTTTGCCCAGACCGCCGCCCCTGCCGTGCCGCCACCCGCGGCACCGGGCGCCGGGGATGCGGTCGATCGTGCGCTCGGCGATCTCGGCGGCGGCAACGCGCCGCTGGCGTTGTCGCTGCAGGT
Organism: Sphingomonas sp. QA11; assembly: GCF_028473665.1. Classification (GTDB taxonomy): domain Bacteria; phylum Pseudomonadota; class Alphaproteobacteria; order Sphingomonadales; family Sphingomonadaceae; genus Sphingomonas; species Sphingomonas phytovorans. Next base: position 4,732,719 of record NZ_CP098774.1, read on the forward strand.
CCTCATCATCATGGGCCTGCTCACGATCCTGCCGGGCATCCTGCTGATGATGACCAGCTTCACCCGGATCATCATCGTGCTGGCGATCCTGCGCCAGGCGCTCGGGCTGCAGCAGACGCCGCCCAACCAGGTGCTGATCGGCCTGTCGCTGTTCCTGTCCTTCTTCGTGATGGCGCCGGTGGTCAACCAGATCAACACGGTCGCGATCCAGCCCTATGCGGAGAACAGGATCGGCGCGACCGACATGATCAAGAACGCATCGGTGCCGCTGCACAGCTTCATGACCAAGCAGACGCGGGTGAAGGACATCACCATGTTCGCCGGCATCGCCAAGTCGGGCCCCTATGCGAAGCCCGCCGACGTGCCCTTCTCGATCCTGCTCCCGGCCTTTGTGACCAGCGAGCTGAAGACAGCGTTCCAGATCGGCTTCCTCGTCTTCCTGCCCTTCATCGTCATCGATCTGGTCGTCGCGACCGTGCTGATGTCGCTCGGCATGATGATGATGTCGCCGACGATGATCTCGATGCCGTTCAAGCTGCTGCTGTTCGTCCTGGTCGATGGCTGGGCGCTGACGATGGGCAGCCTCGCCAACAGTTTCGTGAGTTAGCGGCCATGGACGCTGACTATTTCCTGACGATCGCCAACCAGACGATGTGGGTGCTGGCACTCGCCGCGGCGCCGATCCTGATCCCCGCGCTGTTCGCCGGGCTCATCACCGGCATGATCCAGGCGGCGACCTCGATCAACGAGCAGACCCTGTCGTTCGTGCCGAAGCTGATCGTGGTGGCGTTCTCGATCCTGATCTTCGGCGGCCTGATCCTCGGCCTGCTGAGCGACTTCACGGTCAGCATCTTCGAGCGGATTCCCGATCTCGTCCGATGAGCGTGCTCGGCTTCGGCCTCTCGATCGAGCCACAGCTCTGGGCGCTCATCTTCGTCATGGTGCGCATCGGCGCTGCCTTCATCGCGGCGCCCGTGTTCAGCGCCGTGTCGATCCCGGTCACGGTGCGTGTCACCCTTTCGGGCGCGATCGGGGTTCTCGTCCTCGCCGCCCACCCGATCACGCCGCCGGCCGAGATCTTCGCTTTCGCAACGTTTCTCGCGGTGGCGTCCGAGGCGCTGGTCGGCTTCGCGCTTGGTTTCATCCTGCAGATCGCCTTCGCCGCGCCGATGATCGCGAGCGAGGTGATCGGCACGTCGATGGGCATCGGCTTCGCCTCGGCGATCGATCCGCAGAACGGCCGCTCGACGCCAGCGCTCGGCCAGTTCTTCTCGATGATGCTGACGCTCTTATTCCTGTCGATGAACGGGCATCTCGTGCTCGTCGAGATGATCGTCAAAAGCTATGACGCGCTGCCGGTCGGTGCCTCCTGGCTGACCGCGCAGCAGTTGAAGGATATCGCCTTTTTCGGCGGCTATATCTTCCTTGCCGGCCTGCTGCTCGCGCTGCCGGTCGGTTTCCTGCTGCTGTGCCTCAACCTCGTCGTCGGCATGTTGTCGCGTTCGGCGCCGGCGCTCAACCTCTTCGCGATCGGCCTGCCGACCAGCCTCGCGGTCGGCGTGGTCGCGCTGGCCTTGGCCTTCCCTGCGATGGGTGACTATATGATGGTCATCGTCACCCAGGGGCTCGCCGCCACCCAGAGCCTGGTGCTCGGCTGATGTCGGAGGAATTCGGCGAAAAGACAGAAGCCCCGACGCCAAAGCGCAAGAAGGACGCGGCGGAAAAGGGGGATGTTCTCCGCTCAAAGGAATTCGCGACCGCCCTGGTCGTCATGGCCGGTTGCGCCTGGCTGGCGCTGGCCGGGCCGTCGCTGATCGGGGCGTGCAAGGCGGTGATGGCGTCGAGCTTCCAGTTCGGCCGCGCCGACATCGAGAATTTCTCGCCCTTCCGGCCATTGCTCGATTCGGGCTGGAAGCTTGCCCCGTCGATCATCTCGCTGTTCGCGGTGACCCTCGTCGCCGCGATCCTCAGCCAGGCTGGCCTTGGATCGTTGAGCTTCAACAGCACCCTGCTCGCGCCCAAGGCATCGCGGATCAATCCGGCATCGGGGCTGAAGCGAATCTTCGGGCCGCAGGGCTGGATGGAACTGGGCAAATCCCTGCTCAAGGTCATCCTGCTCGGGTCGATCGGCGCCTATATGCTGTGGAAGGCGTCGAAGGCGTCGATCGGGCTGGTGTCTTCCGACATCAACGGCGCGATCGGCGCGCTGGGCGACAGCCTGATGACCATATTGTTCGTCATGGCCGGTGGGTTGCTGATCATCGCCGGCATCGACCTGCCGATCCAGATCCTCCGCCTGCTCGGCAAGCTGCGCATGACCAAGCAGGCGGTTCGCGACGAGCACAAGGAAACCGAGGGTTCGCCCGAGGCGAAGGGGGCGATCCGCCAGCGCCAGCGCGAAGTGATGAAGCGCGGCATGCGCAAGGCAGTCGCCGGGGCTCATGTCGTGCTGACCAACCCGACTCATTTCGCGGTGGCGCTACGCTACGATCGCGGCAGCGATCAGGTGCCGGTCGTGGTCGCCAAGGGGCGCGGCGTGATGGCGCTGGCCATTCGCGAACTGGCCGGCGAATCGCAGGTGCCGATCCTGGAATATCCGGCGATCGCCCGCGCGCTCTATTATACCAGCCGCGAAGGACAGGAGATCCGCGACGACCTGTACCAGGCGATCGCCACGATCCTTGCCTTCGTGTTCGGCATCAATGCTCAGGCCGGCGGCAGCCCGCCGCCCGTGCCGGTGCCGCAAACCGCCCGGTTCGACGAAAACGGGGTCAAACAAGCCTAAAGATTGGCCCCGAACGGCCGATATCATGGATGAAGCTTCCGAGGATAGAATCATGGTGAGTACATCTATCGCGGGTACGCTCGGTACCGGTTCCGGCGTGGACTTCACCGCGCTCGCCAACCAGCTGGTCGACGCGCAATTCGCGACCAAGCTCAAGAACCTGACCGCCACCAACACGAAGCTCACCGCGCAGATCTCCGGCGTCGGCCAGATCAAGAGCGGCATCACCGCTTTTTCGACCAGCCTGACCGCGCTGATCAAGGGCGGTTCGCTCGCGACTCAGCCGACCAGCTCGAACACGTCGCTCGTCACCACGAAGGCGCTGCCGGGCGCGAAGCTTACCGGCTTTACGGGATCGATCGAGGTACGCCAGCTTGCCGCCGCCCAGTCAGCCGCCACCGGCCCGATCGCCGACAAGTCGGCCCCCATCGGGACCGGCATGCTGACCCTGACGCTCGGCACCGCGACGGTCACCGATGGGGCGATGACCGATTTCACCGCCGGCAGCGGCAGCCCGATCAACATCGCGATCACCTCGACCAATTCGAGCCTGACCGGGATCGCCGCGGCGATCAACGCGCGAAACGCCGGTGTAACCGCGTCGATCGTCAGCGATGCGGATGGTTCGCGCCTCGTGCTCAAGGGCCCGACCGGCGCGAGCCAGGCCTTCACCATGACCGCCACGGAAAATCCCGGCTTCGAAGGCCTGTCGGCGCTCAATGTCGGCGTCGGTGCGACCGGCACGACGATCGGCAGCAGCGCGAAGGACGCGATCGTCGCGGTCGACGGCGTCGCGGTCAAGCGATCGACCAATTCGATCAGCGACCTGATCGACGGTGTGCAAATCAATCTGGTCGGTGCGTCGGTCGGCACCAAGGTCACGCTCGGCACCAGTTCGCCGAACGCGAACATCACGCAATCGGTCAACGATTTCGTCGACACCTATAATCAACTGCTGGCGGTCGTGAAGCAGGAGACGGATGCCAAGACTGGCGCGCTCTCCGGCGATCCGGTGGCGAAGTCGCTCACCCGGGCGCTCGCCCAGCTTACCGTCACCAGGCTGGTGCCGGGCAGCGGAACTGATGCGCCGGCGACGCTGGCCAATATCGGCGTGATGACCAACAAGGACGGCACGCTTTCGGTCAATGCCGCCAAGCTCACCGCGGCGCTGGCCAAGGATCCGGCGGCGGTCGAGGCGATGTTCGCTGACGGCACGGGCGCAAGCGGCAATGGCTTGGGCGCGGCGCTCGCCGCCATCACCGACAATGCGGTCAGCACCAAATATGGCCTTGGCGCGAGCGCTGACCGCTATACCAAGGCCCAGTCCACCATTGCCGACGACCAGGCGAAGATCTCCGACCAGGAGGACAAACTCCGGACGCGCCTGACCGCCCAATTCGCCGCGACTGACGCGCGCGTCGCTGCCTACAAGGCCACGCAGGACTATCTGAAACAGCAGGTCGCCGCGTGGAATGCGAAGGGATGATCAAATACGCAAGCGCGTTGCGCGATCCCGATGCCACCTATCGCCAGATCGACCTTGTCGGCCGCACCGCCGAGGCTGATGGACCGGCGCTCGTCCAGCTCCTCTACGAGGAGGCGATCCATGCACTCCGCGCGGCCGCCTGGGCCGCCGAGAACCAGCAGTCCAAGGCCAAGAGCGACAAGGTGACCCGCGCCACCGCGATCCTGTTCGCGCTCGAGGCCAATCTCGATCACGAGGCCGGCGGCGAGGTCGCGCAGACACTGGCGCGGCTGTATGCCGGCGTGCGGCGCATGATCATCGACGCAAGCATCGGCAATGATCCCGCGCCTTTCCGTGAGGTCGCGACGATGCTCGACGAGATCAGCCAGGCCTGGCGGACCGCCCGCACGAGCTGAATGCTGCTGGCCATGGTTGCGGGGTGATTAACCGAATCGTGACCGGCCCGTCCTAGGGTCGCCCTTATCAAGGACGGGACCTCGCCAGATGGATGTTTTCGGCAAGCTGGAATCGGTGGCGCAGCGGCGCGGCCCGGTGCGAACGATCCTCGCGGTCGACGACAGCCGGACCAACCTGGGCGTATTGGGGCGCCGCCTCGGGCATCTCGGTTACCTGACCGTGCTCAGCGACAATGGTGCGGAGGCGCTCGACCTGATCGCCGCGCGGGGCTTCGATCTGGTCCTGCTCGACATGGTCATGCCCCGCATGTCGGGCCTGCACGTGCTTGCTGAAATCCGCGGCAGCCGGGACACCGCCGATCTGCCGGTCATCATGCTCACGGGGCGCAGCGATCCGTCGGCTGCGGTCGAGGCGCTGGCGGCCGGTGCTGACGATCATGTCGCCAAGCCTTTTGCCTTCGAAGTGCTCGCCGCGCGGATCGAACGCGTGCTTGCCCGCGCCCGGCGCATTGCCGAGTTGAAGCGTTCCAATGCGACGCTCGACGCGCGCATCGCCGCGCGCGCGATGGAACTCGGTGAAGCGAAGAGCGCGCTGGCGGCAACCCGCGCTGATCGGCAGCGGCTGATCGCGTCGATCCAGGCACTGAACGACGAGGTGGAGCGCCTCAGCGCCCGCGCCTGATAGTGTCAGCCGTGCCCGAACCAGTGGCGGCGCACGAAATAGATGATGATTCCCGCTGAGATCACGGTGCAGACGGCCGTGATCGCGTCGAACGCCCATGGCGCCTCGGCATAGGGCAGCCCCTTGACGTTCATGCCATAGAGTCCGGTGATGAAGGTCAGCGGCAGGAAGATCATCGCGGCAATCGAAATGATCAGGGCGCGGCTGTCGATCTGCTCGGCGCGAAGATCGGTCAGCGCCTCGTGCATCAGTGCCGCGCGTTCGCGAATGCTTTCCAGCTCTTCGGCCATGCGCGCGGCGCGGTCGGCGGCGGCGCTGAGATGCAGCCGGTCGTCGTCCTGCAGCCAGTCGCACGGCAACGCGGCCAGCTTCTCGATCGCGGCGCGCTGCGGGGCGAGGAAGCGACGATAGCCGATCGCCGCGACGCGCACCTTGGTGACGTGGCGACGCAGCTCGAACACCTTGTCGGCATCGAGATCGGCCTCGCAATCGTCGAGCGTATCGCCGAGGTCGGCGACCTCCGGATCAAGGTTGCGGGTGATTGCCGAGGCAAATTCAGCGATCAGGTCGCCGGGATCGCGGATCTTGCTTCCCTCGATCGTCTCGACCACATCGTCCACCGCGACAAGCGAACGCCGCGTCACGGAGATCACCCGCCCCGCCGTCGCCCAGATGCGGACTGAGGCGAGCGGCTCGGAGGTCGGTGTCTCCTCGCTCGACCGGCCGCGCAGGTTGAGGAAGGCACCGTCGCCCAGCGCGTCGCAGCGCGGGCGAGTCTCGGTCGCGGTCAGCGCATCGACGATATAATCGGGTGCCTTGGCCTCCTCGACCAGCCAGGCTTGGGCATGTTCGTTGTTGGTGGTCAGATGGACCCAGATCAGGTCGGCGTCGCTTGCCAGCGCCTGCTTGATCTCGACCCGTTCGGCCTTGCCGCCTGATACGCGATAGGCAAATCCGCTCATGCCAGCTCCATATAGATCGCAAGTCCCGGACCGGGCTCAACCGGCGACATGCTGCAAAGGGTCCTTGGCGCATCAGCCCGTGCGCGGTCCAGGATCGCGGGCGGTACGTCGGCGTGATGATAGACATGGTCGGCCAGGCCGATCAGGCGCGCTTCCCTGATGGTCAGGTCCTCGGGATCTGGCGAACGAAGGCGGATCGTGACGAGCCGGTCGCGTTCAGGCGAGTCCAAGTCGTCCAGCCATGCCGCCGCCATGTCGGCGGTGGCCGCCAGTGGATCCAGCGCGCCGCCGGGGGCGAGCGCCTGCCCGAGCGCGCGTCTGCGATCGTCGATCGCAGGCAGCTTTTGCCGCAGCGCAGCCCGGGCGTGATACAGCGCGTTGGCCAGTCCGCCGAGACTCGCTGGCAGGATCGTTTCCAGCCGCTGGCGCAGCGCCGCGGCGAGCCCCGCGGAAGCGCCGCCTGTTCCGATCGCGATCAGCACGGGGGCGCGGTCGACGATCGCGGGCAAGGTGAAATCGCACCAGTCCGGCCGGTCGACCGCGTTGACCAGGATGCCGCGGGCCCTGAGCCGGGCGACTGCCTCGCCGGCAAGCGCCTCGTCAGCGATCGCCACGATCGCCAGCGCGGCATCGGCATCCTCGTCGCTGATCACCGCGCCCGCGCGCTCTAGCAGGCGCCGTTTCGCGTCGGCCGCGTCGCCGTCGCCCAGCAGGATCACCGGCCGGTCCGCCAACCGCACGAAAAGCGGCAGGCTGTGCAGGCTCACGCGGTCAGCCACTCCGGCAGCCGCTCGGCGGCGATGATCGTCTCCGGCTCGATCCGGTCGGCGACCACCGCGAACCTGTCGCCGTCGACCATCACCTCGGGCACCAGCGCGCGGCTGTTGTACGTGCTCGCCATGGTCGCGCCGTACGCGCCGGCGGTACGGAATATCGCGAGATCGCCGGATTTCACCGCATCGATATCGCGCGCCATCGCAAAGGTGTCGCCGCTTTCGCAGACCGGGCCGGCGATGTTGGCGATCATGCGCTCGCCGGTCGGGCGGACAGCGGCGAAATCATGCCAGGCGTCGTACAGCGCCGGCCGGGCGAGGTCGTTCATGGCCGCGTCGACGATCACATAGGGATTGGTCACGCCGGGCTTGACCCAGATCACTTTGGTCAGCAGCACGCCGGCATTGCCCGCGATGACCCGGCCGGGCTCGAACATCAGCATGACGTTCCAGCCCTTGGTCACCCGCGCGACCATCGCGCCATATTCGGCTGGGCTCGGCGGGTTGTCGCCGACCTTGTACGGCACGCCCAGGCCTCCGCCGAGATCGACCCGCTCGATCGGATGGCCGGCGGCACGCAACTGGGCGACGAGCTCGCCGACACGGGTATAGGCCGCCTCGAGTGGGGCGAGATCGAACAGCTGGCTGCCGATATGAATGGCGATGCCGCGCATGGCGAGGCCGGGCAGGGCGGCAAGCCGGCCGAAAATCGCGGGGGCCTGGTCGATCGGCACGCCGAACTTGTTCTCGCTCTTGCCGGTCGAGATTTTGGCATGGGTGCCGGCATCGACATCGGGGTTCACCCGGAGCGTTGCATTGGCGCGGATACCCATCGCCGCGGCGAGGCCGGACAGGGCTTCGCCTTCCTCCTCCAGTTCGAGGTTGAACTGGCCAAGACCGGCATCGAGCGCCCGCAACAGCTCGACCCGGGTCTTGCCGACCCCGGAAAAGACCACGTCCTCGGCCTTCATGCCCGAGGCGAGCGCGCGGGCCAGTTCGCCGCCCGAAACGACATCGGCGCCATAGCCCTCGTCTGCCAGCACCTTGAGCACCGCGAGATTGGGGTTGGCCTTGATCGCATAGGCGAAATGGGCGCGTTCGACGCCTGCCAGTCCCTCGCGGAACACCCGCGCATGCCGGGTCAGCGTCGCGCGCGAATAGACATAGACCGGTGTGCCCACCGTGCTGGCGATGTGTTCCAGGGGAACGCCCTCGGCGTGAAGAGCGCCGTCGATGATACTGAAATGGTCCATATTCTCAATTCGGCGGCGGGAGGTCGAAATCGTCGCTGCGGCGGTTCTCGGAAGTCTTGAGAAGCTCGTCACTGCGGGAGGGGCGTGCCTGGGTGCTCGGTTTGAGCAGGTCCTGGGCAGGCGGCGGTGCCTTGGCGCCATAGGGCGCCACCGGCAGGGATTCGCCTTTTTTCGGCCTGATGTCGTTCCGTGCCCCGCAACCGGCGAGAGCCCCCGATACGGCCAATGCCATGACCATCACGATCGCGCGTTTCATGATCCGCTTTCCTTCCTCGCCGCCGCGATCGCCGCGCGCACCCGTTCCGGTGCCGTGCCGCCGAAGCTCGTCCGGCTGGCGACCGACGCATCGACGCTCAGCACATCATAGACGCGTTGGTCGATCCGCGCATCGATTGCCTGCAGGTCGCCGAGTTGAATCGCGTCGAGGGCGATCCCCAGCTCCTCGGCCAGCTTCACCGCGCGGCCGGTGATATGATGCGCCTCGCGGAACGGAATGCCCGCCTCGCGCACCAGCCAGTCGGCCAGGTCGGTCGCGGTCGAGAAACCGGCTTCGGCCAGGCCGCGCATCCGGTCGGTGCGGAAGGTCGCGCTTTCCACCATGCCGGTCATCGCCGCGATCGACAGGCCGAGCAGGTCGTGCGCCTCGAACACCGGCGGCTTGTCGTCCTGCATGTCCTTCGAATAGGCCAGCGGCAGGCCCTTCATGGTGATCATCAGCGCGGTCAGGCACCCGATGATCCGTCCCGAATGGCCGCGCACCAGTTCGGCGGCGTCGGGATTGCGCTTCTGCGGCATGATCGACGACCCGGTGGACCATTGATCGGACAACGACACGAAGCCGAAGGGCTGCGACGCCCAGAGGATGAATTCCTCCGCCAGCCGCGACAGGTGAAGCGCGCATTGTGCCGCCGCCGTCAGATATTCGATCGCGAAATCGCGGTCGGACACGCCGTCCAGCGAGTTGCGCATCGGCCCGTCGAAGCCGAGCGCTGCCGCGGTCATCTCCCGATCGATCGGGAATCCCGTGCCGGCGAGCGCCGCCGAGCCGAGCGGCGAGCGGTTCATGCGCGCGCGCGCATCGGCGAACCGGCCGCGGTCGCGCGCGATCATCTCGTGATAGGCCATCAGGTGATGGCCCAGCGTCACCGGCTGAGCGCTCTGCAGATGGGTGAAGCCGGGCATCACGCTCGCGGCATGGTCTTCAGCACGGGCGAGCAGGGCCCGCTGGAAATGCGCAAGGCCGGCATCGACCGAGTCGATCGCATCGCGCACCCAGAGCCGGAAATCGGTCGCTACCTGGTCGTTGCGCGATCGCGCGGTGTGCAGCCGGCCGGCGGCCGGGCCGATCGCCTCGGCGAGGCGTGCCTCGGTCTGCATATGGATGTCTTCGAGGGCGAGATCCTCGGCGACGCCGTTCGCCTCGTAATCGGCCGCGACCCGGTCGAGCCCGGCGATGATCGCCGCGATGTCCCCGGCCGAGACGATGCCCTGGGCGCCGAGCATTGCCGCATGGGCTTTCGATCCGGCCACATCCTGGCGCCACAGCCGCTTGTCGAACGGGATCGAGGCATTTATCTCGCGCATCACCGCCGCCGGCCCTTCGGCGAAGCGGCCGCCCCACATGGCATTGGATCGGTCCGACATGTCCTTCCGCTCGACGATCGTCTCTCTCCTAGCCACCGGGCTGCTGATCGGCGGCTGCGATAGGCAAGTCTCCGCGCCGGAGCAAGCAAAGGCCTCGCCGGCCGTACCGGCAGCGACCGGCCCGAACCAGGGTGGCAAGGGTGCGGCCAGTGCAATCGGCACGCTCGATCGCAGCCACAAGGGCGAGGCAGCGCCGAAACTGGCGTTCAAGGACCCGGCGGGCAAGCCGGTGACGATCGCGGCCTTTGCCGGCAAGCCGTTGCTGCTCAATCTCTGGGCGACCTGGTGCGCGCCCTGCGTCGCTGAGATGCCGACGCTCGATGCGCTGGCAAAGGATATGAAGGTCGTGGCGGTCAGCCAGGATCTGGGTGGCGCGGAAAAGGTCGCGCCTTTCTTCGCGAAGACCGGCCTGAAACATCTTCAGCCTTATCTCGACCCCGCCATCGGTCTCAGCGTCGCGTTGAACGCTGAACTGCCGACCAGCATTCTCTATGATTCGACCGGTCATGAGGTCTGGCGAATGACCGGGGGCATGGACTGGACGACCCCGGACGCCCGGCGATTGCTCGCCGAGGCGCGCTGACCAGCCGGGCGTTCGCACCTCCCGTCGATCGGGCGTAGTAGAAGCGTTCGATAGTTTCGGCTGACCCTGGACTCTGCGCTAGCAGCCATTGCGGCCTTGTCCGGCCCGTCCGCCGGATAGGATCGAATCCGTGCCTTTTTTGCATCGGCCTTCCCTCGGCTGACCCGACTCGTTTCGGACTCGCTTGACGCCCGTCCGAAGCGGCCGTAGGAATGCCTCGATTTTCGATCCTATATCATATCAAATCATAAATAAGATCAGATCGAGAGTTGAGAGGATAACCAGTCTGAAAGGGGGAGCGGGATGCGATTCTCGTCAAAAATCAAAATAAGCGGTTCGGTGATTGCATTGACGGCGGCGATGGCGCTCGTTCCGGGCATCGCCTCCGCGCAGAACGCGCCAGCGGCCGGAGAAGCCAGGCCTGCACCAGCCGATGACGCGACCCTGCCCCAGGAAACCCTGACTGACGGTTCTGCGGCGGACATGAGCAAGGACATCGTCGTCACCGGCACCAGCATCAAGGGCGTGGCGCCGATCGGGTCGAACCTCGTCTCCGTCGGCCAGGCGACGATCGAGAAGGTGGCGCCGATCAACGTATCGCAGCTGGTCAACACCGTGCCGGCGATCACGACATCGGGCTCATTGGCCCAGGGCGAGAATGCCTATTCCTATTATTCGCCGCAGATCCACAGCCTTGCCGGCTCGTCGTCCAACACGACGCTGGTGATCATGGACGGCCTGCGCCTTCCGGGCGGCGGCACGCAGTTCGCCCAGACCGATCCCAACATCATTCCCGTCAGCGCGGTCGAGCGAGTCGAGGTTCTCGCCGACGGCGCTTCCTCGGTGTACGGTTCTGACGCGGTCGCGGGCGTGGTCAACTTCATCACACGCCGTACCTATGACGGGCTCGAGGTGAATGCCCGCTACGGCTTCGCCGACGCCTATCACAACTACGATATCAACGGCATCTGGGGCACCAAGTGGGACACCGGCGGCGTCTACATCGCCGGGTCGTACAGCAAGGGCAGCACGCTCTATAACCGCGATCGCTCCTTTGCGAGCCTGGGCGATTTCCGTCCGGTCGGCGGTACCAATACCAACGCCTATACGTGCAACCCGGCGACGATCCAGGTGACCAACCGTTCCGATGGCGGTGCCGTATCGGGCGTCTATCTCTCGCCCGGCGCGACGACGACCGTGGCCAACACCGCGGTCAACGCGCCATGCAATACCTCGGTATATGGTGTTCTGGTGTCTGGCCAGTGGCGCGCCAACACCATGATGAAGGTGTATAACGAGTTCGGCGACAAATTCCGCATCACCGCGATGCTGAACTACAATATCCAGAAGACGACATCGCCGAACGGCCCGGGCACTCTTACCAATGCGACTGCCTTCGGCCCCGGCCGCGGTATCGCTTCATACACTGCGCCCAACGGCACCGTGACGGCATTTCCTCAGGTAAACCCGTTCTTCGTCGCCCCGGCCGGTTCACCGACCGCGAACCAGGAATCGTTGAGCTGGCTCGCGCTGCGTGACGACGGCAAATATGGCTATGGCGAATCCGAAGCGGATTCGATCTACGCCACCTTCGTCGCTGAATATGATCTGAGCGACAGCTGGACCGTGAAGTTCAGCGACGCGTTCGGCAGGAATCGCTCGGCACTGAACACGATCGACGGCTTCTGCAGTTCCTGTGCTCTGCTGGCACTGAACGGCACGGCCCAGCTCAGCGGCAGCACGACGACGACCGATGTCGCCGGCCAGAACGTGATCGCGCTGAACCTGCCGCTCACCACGGCCAACGCGCTCGATGTGTGGCGGACCGGCTCGGCCAACCGCACCTCGGCGGCGGTTCTTCGCTCGCTTTATGGTGCCGACAGCCAGAACACCAATTTCAACACCTTCAACCAGATGAAACTGGACTTCCAGGGCGGCATCTTCAACCTGCCTGCCGGCGAAGTGAAGGTGGCGTTCGGCGGCGAGCATTACTGGGCCGACGAAACCCAGAAGATCAACGGCTCGAACGGCACCGGCCCCTCGGTGACCGGCGCGACCTTCCGGCAATATATGTACAAGCGCACGGTCAACTCGGCCTATGGCGAAATCGTCATTCCGGTGATCTCGCCTGACATGGGGATCCCGTTCTTCCGCCGGGTCGATCTGGATATCTCCGGACGCTACGATCACTATAGCGACGTCGGCAGCACCACCAACCCGAAGTTCGCCGCGAACTGGGAGGTCTTCGAAGGCGTCAAGCTCCGCGGCAACTATGCGACGGCTTTCGTGGCGCCGCCGCTCGCGGTCATCGGCGATCCCAGCCAGGGCTATCTCTATGCCTCGGGCAGCGTCGGCAACCAGGGCCAGCTCGTCGTTCCCGTCGCCAACTATCCGAGCGTGGTGAACGTGCCCGGTGCTGTGGTCACCAACACCAGCACTGCCTGCACGGCGACGGCGACAACCTGCACGATCGGTCTGGCGGCGAATCCCGGCATGCGTCGCCAGCTCGGCGGCGGCTTCTCGAACATGGTGCCGCAGAAGGGCACGAGCTACTCGTTCGGCCTCGATCTGGCGCCACGCTTCATGCCGGGCTTCACCGCGGCGGTGACCTGGTTCCACAATCAGTTCATCGGCGGCGTCAGCTCGCCGAGCCCGACGGCGATCGTGAACTCGGCCGGTCTGCGCAACCTGCTCACGATCTGCCCGGGGACACCCGGCGCGAATTCGGACGGAAGCTGCAGCCAGGCCCAGATCGATACCTTCGCCAACATCGCGAACGGTTCGACCATCTCAGGTGCGATTCCGGACAAGATCTACTTCTTCCTGGACCAGAGCTCGCGCAACGCCCTGAACCTCACGGTCGAGGGTATCGACTTCCAGGCAAGCTACCGTACCTCGATCGGCGATCTGGGCAACTTCACCGCCGGCATAGGGGGGACGTACTTCACGAAGTTCACCCAGAACTTCGGCGGCGGCACGTCGTTCAGCATCCTGAACACCTCGGGCTACAACACGACCTTCCCGTCGGTTCAGTACAAGCATCGTGCGCAGCTCGGCTGGGAACTGGGCGGCATCTCGGCCGACCTGTTCTGGAATCACACCGGTTCGTACCGGAACTGGATCAGCACCTCGGTGATTCCGATCACGACCAACTCGATCGGCAATCCGACGGGCGGCGGCGACAAGGTCAAGGCGGACAACACCTTCGACCTTCACCTCCAGTATACGGTCAAGAGCGAGGGCATGTTCAATGGCTGGCAGGCTTATGTCGACGTGAAGAACCTCTTCGACAAGGATCCGCCTTTCTACAACGGCAACACCGCCGGCATCATCGGCGGTGCCTGGGGCTACAACGGCTTCGTCTCGAACCCGCTTGGGCGGCAGATCGCGGTGGGTCTGCGGACGAAATTCTGATCCTCCATCCGCTCGCTCCTTTTCGGGGAGCGAGCGGACCCTTTCTCTACCGGGCGGAACAAGACGGCCATGACGATCAGCAAGCGGGAACGGATGCGAGAGGGGTTTCTCCCCGGCGCCGGGCTCGCGGCCATACGACCTCGCGCTGCGGATATTCTTTCACCTTCAGCGCGTGTCGGTCGCGGATGGAGATCGGCCGGATGATGCCGATCGAAACGACAAGACGGATGAAGAACGTCCCCGGACGAAATGGAGCGGGTCCTATGCGTGCATGTAGCTTGATGAGCGTGGCGGCGATGATGGCGGGGGCGCTGACCGCGATGCCGGCCTTGGCGAAGACCGTGGCGCTCTCGCACTTCACGCTGATCGACGGCACCGGCCGGGCGCCGGTCAGGGACTCGGCGATGATCATCACCGATGGCAAGATCAGCTGGGTCGGCTCGGCCGCCAAGCTGAAGGCACCTGCAGGCGTGGCGGTTACCGACCTGACCGGCAAGTTCGTCATGCCGGGGATCATCGACAGCCATGTCCATCTGGGGCTGGTCGACGGCATCACCCAGGACCTGAAATATTATACCCGCGAGAATGTCGAGCGGCAGCTCAGGCTCTACGCGGCTTACGGCGTCACCTCGGTCCAGGTGCTTGGCACCGACAAGGATGAGATCCACGCTATCGTCAGTGATATCCGCGCTGACCCGGCTGGCCGGGCGCGGGTGTGGACGGCCGGTCGCGGCGTCGTGTTCAAGGGTTCCTATGGCGGTGTCCCCGGGCTTGACGCCCAGGTCGCGACGCCGGCCGAGGCCAGGGCGATGGTCGATCGCGAGGCGGCCAAGGGCAGCGACTTCATCAAGCTGTGGGTCGATGACGAGTTCGGCGATATCGCCGAACGCATGCCGCCCGCGATCAGCACGGCGGTGATCGCGGAGGCGCACAAGGACGGCAAGAAGGCCGTTGCGCATATCTTCTACTACGACAATGCCAGGGAACTGACCCGTGAGGGCGTGAACGGTTTCGCCCACTCGGTTCGTGACCGTGCTGTCGATGCGCCGCTGCTTACCGCGATGAAGGCGAAGGGCGTGTGGCAGATCGCCGCGACGCTGAGCCGCGAGGCGAGCTTCACCTACGATCTGCTGCCCTTTGTCGACGATCCCTTCTTCTCGCGGGGCGTGACCCCGGCGGTGATCGAGGAGCTCAAGAGCCCGGCGCGGCGCCAGCGCCTGGCCGCCGGGCCACATTTCACTCAATATCCGGGCGTCCTCAAGATCGCGATGGAGAATTTCGGGCGCGAGGCGAAGGCCGGCATTCCCTATGGAATGGGCACCGACAGCGGCCCGACGGCGCGCTTCCCGGGCTATTTCGCCCATTGGGAGCTCGAGCTGATGGTCAAGTCGGGCATCACGCCGCTCCAGGCGCTGACCGCCGCGACCAGCCGCAACGCCAGCTTCATGGGCGCGAGCGGCATCGGCACGATCGCGCCAGGCAAGGCGGCCGACCTGCTGGTGCTCGACAAGGATCCGACCGCCGACATCCGCAATACCCGCGCAATCGACAGCGTCTACCTCGCCGGCAAGCAGGTGCCGACGATCTGGCAGACCTGCACCGGCCGCGCGGCCGACGCCTGCACGGGCGGCCCGAAGTGAACGACGGTTCGGCCCGCGTCCGCGGCGCACGGCCAGCTCATCCCACCTTCGTCCGGCATAAGGTGCTGTGGCTGACGGTGCTGGCCTATCTCATCACCTATATGGACCGCGTCGTCATCTCGACCGCGGCACCGTCGATCCAGAAGGAATTCGGCTTCCATGACGTGACGATGGGCTGGATCTTCGGGGCCTTCTCCATTTCCTATGCCCTGTTCCAGATTCCGGGCGGCTGGCTTGGCGACAAATTCGGGCCGCGCCGGGCGCTCACCGGCGTGGTGCTCTGGTGGTCGACCTTCACCGCCGCGACGGCGCTGACCTGGTCGGCCGGATCGATGATCGTCACCCGGTTCCTGTTCGGCATGGGCGAGGCGGGGGCCTTTCCTATCGCCACCCGGTCGCTCTCGCGCTGGATGCTCCCGGCTGAGCGCGGCTGGGCGCAGGGCCTGACCCATGCCGGCGCGCGGCTGGGCGGGGCGGTGACACCGGTGTTCGTCGCATTGCTGATCGTCGATTTCGGCTGGCGCATGCCGTTCATCGCCTTTGCGGTGGTCGGCATCGCCTGGGCGGTGTTCTGGTTCTGGTTCTACCGCGACAGCCCGCGCGAGCACGCTTCGGTGAACGAGGCGGAGCGCGCGATGATCGAGGAAGCGCTCGGTGAGGGCCGCGCCAGGGCAAGCGTTCCCTGGGCGAAGCTGCTCGCGCGGCCCCAGCTCTGGCTGCTGTCGGCGATGTATTTCTGCTACGCCTACTGCATCAACATTTTCCTGACGTGGTTCCCGAAATATCTCCACGATGCGCGGGGATACGACATCGCGTTGATGGGCCTGTTCGCCAGCCTGCCGCTGATGGCGGGCGTCGTGGGCGATCTCGCTGGCGGCTGGTTCTCCGATCATCTGGTCAAGCGCGGCCGTGGCCTGCGGCTCGCGCGGCGCTGGGTGTCGGTAGCGGGTTTCGCGATCGCGGCCACGATGATCCCGCTCGCCACCGCGTCGGACAATCATGTGGTCAGCATCGCCTGCTTCTGCCTCGCGCTGTTCGGGCTCGAGCTGACGGTCGGCGTGTCCTGGGCGGTGACGCTCGATATCGGCGGTGCGTTCGCCGGCTCGGTCTCGGCGGTGATGAACACCATCGGCAATCTGGGCGCGTTCGTCGCCGCGACGCTGACCGGCTATATTGTCTCGGCGAGCGGCTGGGGCTCGGCCTTCGGCGTGCTGGCCGGCCTGTGCGTGGCGGCGGCCCTGCTGATGTTCACGATCGACGCGTCGCGCCCGCTCATTCCGGAACCCGCGCATGAGTGACGGCGGCATGGACGGTCACGGGCGTATTGACACCTTCGGCAACAGGCTCGGGGCAGGGGCTGTAGTCCTGCTCGCAGGAGTATCGAGATGAGATATATTGCAGCATTGACAACGTTCGTCATGATGGCGGGAGCAGCCGCCACGATCTCGGCCGCACCGCCGGGGAACGCCGCGAATGGCGCCGTGATCTTCAAGAAGTGCGTCTCGTGCCACAGCGTTGACCCGTCCGGGAAGAATGGCCTCGGCCCCAATCTGCGCGGCGTGGCCGGGCGCAAGGCCGGCACGGTTGCCGCCTTCACCTATTCGCCTGCGTTGAAGGCGTCAGGGCTGGTCTGGAACGACCAGACTCTCGCCCGCTTCCTCGCAGCCCCGCGCCAGACGGTCCCGGGCACCCGGATGATCTTCATCGGTCTGCCCAAGCCCGAGGATCAGGCTGATGTGATCGCCTATCTCAAGCAACACAGCGCGAAGAAATAATCCCTTGGGAATCAATCAGATGAATATCCTCTCACTCTCTCCTTCGGCAGGCATATCATGACTATCTTCGGCGCCATGCGCCTTCCCCGCTCGGTCCTGTTCGGTGTCGGCCAGCGCCGCGCCATCGGCAAGGTGACCGCCTCGCTCGGCAGGCGCGCGCTTATCTGCACCGACGCGCGCCTGGCCGCGGACCCGGCGTTCCGGACGATGCTCGCCGATCTCGAAGAGGCCGGGGTCGAGACTCATGTCTATGACCAGACCCAGCCCGACCTGCCCGTCGAATCGATCCTTGAATGCGTCGAGCAGGTTCGCGGCTTCACCGCCGATGTCGTGCTCGGCATCGGCGGCGGCAGCTGCATGGACCTGTCGAAGGTCGTCGCCGTGCTCCTCGCGCACGGCGGCGGCATCAGTGACTATTATGGCGAGTTCAAGGTTCCCGGGCCCGTCCTGCCGCTAGTCGCGGTACCGACCACCTCGGGCACTGGTTCAGAGGTTACGCCCGTCGCCGTGGTCTCCGACAACGCGCTCGGTGCCAAGGTCGGCATCGCCAGTCCCTATCTGATCCCGATGGCGGCGATCTGCGATCCGGAACTAACTATAACCTGCCCAAAGGGCCTCACCGCCTGCTCGGGCTCGGATGCGATGACCCATGCGGTCGAGGCGTTCACCGCGCTCGCCCGCCCGATCGATGCGATGCTGACCCAGGATCATGTCTTCGTCGGCAAGAACGGCTTGTCGGATCATTTCGCCAGGCTGGCGGTGAAGAGCGTGTGGGACAGCCTCAAGGCGGGATATGACGACGGCAGCAACATGGTCGCGCGCGAGCAACTCATGCTCGGCTCGCTGGCCGCCGGCTGCGCGTTCGGCGTGGCGGGCACGGCGGCGGCGCACGCGCTGCAATATCCGGTCGGCAATTTGACTCACACGGCGCATGGCGACGGGGTCGCGGCGCTGCTGCCCTATGTCATGCAGTTCAACCGCCCGGCGGCGGTCCCGGCCTTTGCGGCGCTTGCCCGCGTCGTCGGCCTCGGGTCACCGGACGACAATGAGGACGTGCTGTCGCAGCTCTTCATCGACGGCATTGCCGACTTGTTCGCGTCGGTCGGTATTCCCACCTCGCTCAGGCAGCTCGGCCTGGCCGAAGACATGCAGGACTATGTCGCGGAGAACGGCCTGAAGGCGCAGCGCCTGATCAAGAACAACCCTCGCCCCCTCGATCTCGACGCGATGCGCAGCATCACCGCCGCCGCCTATGCGGGCGACCGTTCGTTGCTGCTCGATCGCGTGAATCTGAATTTCCAGAAGGCAGAATGATGGAATCCCTGAACAGTTACGCCGCCCCCGCCGCCGGGGATCATGAAGCACCTTTCGATGTCCCGACCGATCTGCTGATCGGCAATGCCTGGGTCGAGGGTCATGCCCGTGGCCGTATCGAGGTGGTCAATCCCTCGACCGGCGACGTGCTGACCGCAATCGCCGACGGCACGGTCGAGGACGGCATTGCCTGTGTCGACGCCGCCGAGGCCGCCGCCGCTGCCTGGGCCGCTACCGCGCCCCGTGCCCGCGCGACGATTCTGATGGCGTGCTGGGAAAGGATGATGGCGAACGCCGAATGGCTCGCCCAGCTGATCAGCCTGGAAAATGGCAAGTCGCTGCCCGACGCGCGCGGCGAGGTCGGCTATGCCGCCGAATTCTTCCGCTGGTATGCGGAGGAAGCGGTGCGCATCAACGGCGAGCTGTCCCTCTCGCCGGCCGGGAACAACCGCATACTGGTCCAGTATCAGCCGATCGGCATCTCGCTGCTGATCACGCCGTGGAACTTCCCGGCGGCGATGGCGACGCGCAAGATCGCCCCGGCGCTCGCGGCTGGCTGCACCGTCATCCTGAAGCCTGCGGCGGAAACCCCGCTGACTGCACTCGCGGTGGCGCAGATCATGCTTGACGCCGGCGTGCCGGCCGGCGTCGTCAATGTGATCAATACCAGCGATGCGCCGGGCGTGTGCCGTGCGATGCTGCACGATCCGCGGGTGCGGAAGCTCAGCTTCACCGGCTCGACCGAGGTCGGCCGGATCCTGTTGCGCGAATGCGCCGACCAGGTGCTCAGCGCGTCGATGGAACTAGGCGGCAACGCGCCGTTCCTGGTGCTCGACGATGCCGATCTTGATGCTGCGATCGAGGGCGCGATGGTCGCCAAGATGCGCAATGCGGGCGAGGCCTGCACGGCAGCGAACCGTTTCTATGTCCAGCGCGGCATCTACGAGGCGTTCACGCAGAAGCTGGTCGAGCGGATGGGCGCGCTGAAGGTGGGGCCCGGTTACGACGCGGCCACTGAATGCGGCGCGATGATCAACCAGGAGGCGATCGACAAGATCGAGATGCTGGTCGAGGACGCCGAGGCGAAGGGCGCGCGTGTCCTGCTCGGCGGCAAGACCCCGCAGGGCGACGGTTTCTTTTATCCGCCGACGGTCATCGCCGACATCCATCCGGACTCGCAGATCCTGACGACCGAGGTGTTCGGCCCCGTCGCCCCGATCACGGCGTTCGACGATGTCGAGGACGCCATCCGCCTCGCCAATGCGACCGAGTTCGGCCTGGCCGCCTATGTCTTCACGGGCGATCTGAAGAAGGGCCTCGCCATCTCGGAACGGATCGAGGCGGGCATGGTCGCGCTCAACCGCGGCCTGGTGTCGGATGCGGCGGCGCCGTTCGGCGGGGTCAAGCAGAGCGGCCTCGGCCGTGAAGGCTCGCACCACGGCCTGCACGAATATACCGAGGCGAAATATATCGCCGTCAGCTGGTAAGGCTGGCGATCGTAGGACGGCCGCTCCTGAAAAGGGGCGGCCGCTCTTGGTGGGGCGGGTGTTCGAACCAGCCGCCATGCCGGACTTGTTCCGGCATCCATTGCTCCGCGGGCGCCGCGGCCGTTGTGTTTGCTGGCCGATGGACCCCGGAACAAGTCCGGGGTGACGATAGTGATCGGGTATAGGGGCGCGGTCTATGCAACCGTAGCGGTCAATCCCCCGTCCAGATCGGGGTCTTCTTCGTCTTCGCGAGGAAATCGTGCACGCCGCGACGGAAGTCGTTGCTGCCATATACGTCGGAGATGAGCTGCTGGATGTCGGGCAGCCCGTCGAAGGTCAGCCGACGGATCGTTTCCTTGGTCGTGCGCGTGGTGAGCGGCGCATTCTCCGCCGCGCGTCGCACCAGCGTCTCGACCACGGCATCAAGGTCCTCGGGTTCGGCGATCTTGTAGAGGAAGCCGTTGTCGAGCAGTTCCTGCGCGGTAATCATCTCGCCAAGCAGCACCATGCGCTTGGCGACCTGCGCGCCCACCGCGCCGCCGACGCGCGCCACGCTGCTGGCGGACAGGCAATTGCCGATGGTGCGGCCGATCGGCGATCCGAACTTCGCATTGGGTGTCGCCACCCGGAAATCGCAGGCGGAGGAGATGTTGATCCCGCCGCCGACCGCCCAGCCTTCGACGATCGCAATGGTGGTGGCCGGTATCCTGTCGATCGATCCCATGAACAGGTCGATCTCGTTCTCGTAGTCGAGCCCGTCCTGCCCGCCCGAGAAATCGGCGAAACCCGAGATGTCGGTGCCCGAGATGAAGGCCCTGCCGCCGGTGCCGCGGAAGGTGACGACGCGCACTGTCGGATCATTGGCCAGCGTCACGCAGATGTCGTGCAGATCGACCCACATCCGGTGAGTCAGCGCATTGTGTGCCGGGACATTGTCGAACCGGACGCGCGCGATCGCGCCGTCGCGCTCCAGGATGGTCTGGCCGCTCATTTGGCAGCCTCCGTCGGAGCCTCGGGCAACAGGCCGCGCTCGCGCAGCTCGCGGCGGATCTCGTCGGCATGTTCGTTGATCAGCGGCGGGGGCAGGCGCACTTCCTGCGGGGTGCCCATCATCTTGACCGGGAAGCCGAGCGACTTGAACGTCCCCTCGACCGGGTGGGCCACCTCCATCACCATGTTGCGGGCGATCGCCTGCTCGCTCGCCATCGCCTGTTCGTAGTCGAGAATGGGGGCGGCGGGCACGCCGGCGCCGAGCAGCGCGTCGATCCATTCCTGGCTGGTGCGCGTCAGGAAGGTCGGGGCGAGCTCGGCGATCAGCTCGATCCGGTTCGCCACGCGCGCGGCATTGGTCGAATAATCGGGCACGTCCTGCAGTTCCTCGCGACCGAGGATCTTGAGGAAGGTCAGCCACAGGCCCTGGTTGGCCGCGCCGATGACGAACCAGCCGTCCTTGGCCAGTACTGCCTGATAGGGGCCGGACATTCGATTGGCCGAGCCGATCGGGGTCGGCGACTTGCCGGTGCCCCACAATTCGGTCGTCTCCCAGATCGACAGGCCCATCGCCGCCTCGAGCAGCGAGGCGTCGATATACTGGCCGACGCCCGATGTCGCGCGACCGATCACCGCGCTCAGGATCGCATAGACGGAGAACAGCCCGGCGCCGAGATCCGCGACGGCGATCGAATTCTTGGCGGGCTCCATGCCGGGGAAGCCGTTCGAGCTGAGCACGCCCGACATCGCCTGCGCGATCAGGTCGAATCCGGGGCGCTGCGCCCAGGGACCGGTCTGGCCGAAGCCGGAGATGCTGGCATAGATCAGCCGCGGATTGATCGCGCTGAGCGTTTCATAGCCCATGCCGAGCCGGGCCGCGACGCCGGGCCGGGCGTTCTCGACCACCACGTCGGCGGTCTTGACCAGGGCATAGAGCACCTCGCGATCGGCCTCGTTCTTCAGGTCGAGCGTGATGCTGCGCTTGTTGCGGTTGAGCGCGAGGAAGCCGGGGCTGTCCTCGCCCTTCAGGCGGAAGCCCATCGAATGCCGCGTCGAATCGCCCGTCTTCGGCGGCTCGATCTTGATAACGTCGGCGCCCATGTCGCCCAGGAGCATGCAGCAGAACGGGCCTGCCATGACCTGGGTGATATCGAGAACCCGGATGCCGGAAAGCGGCAGCGTCGTCATTCAATGTCTTCCTTCATACGCGCCGCCCGCCGACGGCATTTTCAGTCAAGTGATTGCCCGTCGGCGATATCAGGCGGCGACCGCGAGATGGGGCGAGGCCGGCCGCTCGGCGACGATCAGCCGGTCCGGCTTCACGAAACACCAGGCAACGGCCCCGATGATCGCCAGGGCGGCTGCGGTGCCGAAGGCTGCGATCCAGCCATATTCCTGGGCGATCCAGGGTGTCAGCGACGCGGTGATCGCGCCGCCGATCTGGCACCCCATGTTCATGAAGCCCGATACGACGCCGGTGTGCGGCCCGGCGATATCGGCGGTGACCGACCAGAACGAGCTTTGCGAGAGGTACAGCGCGCCCGCGCCGCCGGCCAGGATCACCACGGCCAGCCCGGTGCCGGTCACCTGGGATCCCGCCGCGAGGAACCCTGCGGTCAGGATGAACGCGACCACTGCCAGGCCGCTGCGGCCCCAGAACAGGCCGTATTTCTTCGCGATCCGGTCATTGGCGACGCCGCCGCCCAGGCAGCAGATGGTCATCGCGATGAACGGCATCATTGAATAAAGCGCGCTCGCCTTCAGGTCGACATGGCGCGCCTCCGCGAGATAGATGAAGAACCAGCTGAAGAAGAGCCAGGCGACATAGCCGAAGCAGAAATAGCTGACGAACAGGCCCCAGACGTTCCGGTCGGTGAGGATCGTGGCCCATGGCGTGGCCGGCGCGGCGCCGGTCGAGGGCACGGGCAGGCCGGCCCGGATATGGGCGAGCTCGGCTTCGGACACGCCGGGATGCTCTTCCGGCCGGTCGCGCGCGAGCAGGTACCAGACGGCACCGACGATGATCCCGATCAGCGCACAGGCATAGAAGGACAGGCGCCATCCGCCAAAAGCGATGATCGCGGTGATCAGCGGTGGCGTCAGGCCGGCGCCCGCGCCCACGCCCGCGAAGATCCAGCCATTGGCCTTGCCCCGCTCCTGGATCGGAATCCAGCGCGAGAGGAACTGGTTGCCGGCCGGATAGATCACCGCTTCACCGGCGCCGAGCAGGAAACGGACGACGATGAGCTGAAGCACGGTGCTGCCGAGGGCCGGGGAAACGAGCGCGGTCGCCGCCGAGAGGATGCCCCACCAGATCACGCCATAGGTGAGGACCTTGCGCGGCCCGATCCTGACCGCGAGCCAGCCCGCGGGAACCTGGAACGCGGCATAACCGATCAGGAACGCGCTGAAGACCCAGCCGAGGTGAATCTGGTCGATGCCATATTCCTGACGCATCTGCACGCCCGCGACCGAGATGTTGGTCCGGTCGAGGAACGCGACCGCGCTCAACAGAAAAAGCAGGAAAATCAATAAGATCCGCACTCGCGAGCGCCTCGCTATCGTCATCACGGTCTATCCCCTCGCTACACCCCGCCCTGCGCCCAATAGCCACAGGATCATATTGTATATGATATTGCACCCTGCTAGCATCCGTCGAAACAAAGAACAACGTCTGTGCCGGACCGGTAGCGAACGGCCGTGACGTCGAGGGGAGATCCGGGTTGAGGAAGCATCTGTTGGCGTGCGCGGTCATCGGGCCGATATTCGTTTCGGCCGCCGCGCATGGACAGTCCGCTGGTCCGGTTCAGCCCGCCGCCCGGCCGGCGAAGACGCTGACGCAACGCATCGGCCATACCGACCCGACCAGATACCGCCGCAGCGAGGGCGTTCATGCCGGCGCCGGATCCATGGAATTCGCCCCGATCTTCGGCACCGATGCGCTTAGTACCAACCTGATCTTCGTGCACCGCGGCGTGATCGCGCCCAGAAGCGGCATCGGCGAACATTTCCACAACAATTGCGAAGAGATGTTCGTCATCCTGGACGGGGAGGCGCAGTTCACGATCAACGGCCATACCTCGCTCATCAAGGGCCCGGCCGCGGTGCCCGATCGGATGGGTCACGCGCACGGCATCTACAACCCCACTGACAAGCCTGTGCAGTGGGTCAATATCAATGTTGGGCTGACCAAGACCTACGACGCGTTCAACCTGGACGACCCGCGCACCGATGTGGCGCTCGACCCGATTCCCCAATTCATCTCAGCCCGCTTCGATCCGGCGCAGCTTCGGCCGGTCGCCGGCATGGATGGCGGCGACGGCACGGTGCAATATCGCCGGGCGTTCGAGCCGAGCGTCTTCTCGACGCCCTGGTCCTATGTCGATCACCTGCGCATTCCGCCGGGTGCGTCGGTCGGCACGCGGACCATGGCGGAGATGAGCGAGGTCTATCTGGTCATCTCTGGCGATGGTGAGGTCGCCATCGGTTCGGAGACGGCGCCCATTCACATTGGGGACGTCGTCCCCGTCGATCTGGGACAATCCCGGTCGATTCGGTCAACAGGAGCAACTCCCCTGGATATGATGGTGATCGGTGTAGCGAAGGATCTGGCGTCCAAGGCGTCGTATATGGCCGCGCAGGCCGCTCGTCCGAGGGCTGCCCGTTGAGGATCGCTCTGCTGCTCGCGGGCGTCGCGACGATCGCCGCTTCGGCGCATGCCGCCCCCGCCGGAAAGGATTGGCCGAGCTACGGCAACGATCAGGGAGCGACGCGCTATTCGCCGCTGACCCAGATCACGCCGCAGAATGTCGACCGGCTTCAGGTCGCCTGGACCTACAACATGAAGCCGTCCAATTTCGTCGTACCGACCTTCCCGGTGAACCCCGAAGCGCCGGCCAACATGGCACCCCCGCCGCGGCCGCGCTTCTCCTCGTCGCAGGCCACGCCGATCGTGATGAAGGGCGTGATGTATTTCCCTTCCCCTTACGGCAAGGTCGTCGCGCTTGATGCTGACACCGGCAAGGAGATCTGGTCGTACCAGATGCCGGAGCGCGACCAGGCCTCTACCCGCGGCGTGCAATATTGGCCCGGTTCGAAGCAGGCGAAGCCGGAGATCGTGTTCGGCACCCGTTCGGGCCGGCTGATCGCGCTCGATGCCGCTACCGGCGTGCCGGTGCCGGGCTTTGGCGAGAATGGCGTCGTCAACATGAAGACGCCGGAGATCATGAACGGCAACCCGAACGGCCAGTACGGCATGACCGGGCCGCCAGCATTCTATGGCGACCTGATCATCACCGGATCGCGCGTGCAGGAAACGCCGTCGCTCGGCGCCAGGGGGGATGTCCGCGCCTGGGATGCGCGCACCGGCAAGCTCGTCTGGACCTTCAACACCGTGCCGGGGCCGGGCGAGCCTGGCCACGAGACATGGGAAGGCGCCAGTTGGAAGAACCGGTCGGGCAACAATGTCTGGACGCAGATCGTCGTCGATGAAAAGCGCGGCATCGCCTATCTGCCGATTGCGGCGCCCAGCTTCGATCGCTGGGGCGGCGATCGCAAGGGCGACAATCTCTACGGCAACTCGATCGTCGCGGTCGACGCGACCACCGGCAAATATCTCTGGCATTTCCAGGTCGTCCATCACGACATCTGGGACGTCGATCTGCCCGCTGCTACCTTGCTCGACGTGAAGAAGGATGGCCGCACCATCCCCGCGATCGTGGTGATGAGCAAGATGGCGATCATGTTCATCCTCGACCGTGTCACCGGCCAGCCGATCTACGACGTGAAGGAGGTGCCGGTCCCGACCGACACCGATGTCCCGGGCGAGGCCCCGTCGCCGACCCAGCCGATGCCGTCGGCGCCGCCGCCGCTCACCCGCCTGTCCTTCGAGATGGCGGACATGGCGGCGATGACGCCCGACATCAAACAGCGCTGCCAGAAGGTGGTGGACGATTACAAGATCGTGCCCAGCAGGATGTTCCAGCCGCTCCGGGCGGATTCGGCGGTCGCCTTCTTCCCGGGCAGCCTTGGCGGCATCGACTATGGCGGCGGCGCCTTCGATCCGAAACAGGGTCTCTACATCACCAACGTCAACTCGCTTGCCAGTCCGCAACAGCTTGCCAAACAGGCCGACGGGTCCTGGGGACTTGCCCGCGGCTATGTCTATTTCTGGGATCGCGAGACGCGGACACCGTGCGGCCCGCCGCCCTGGGGCGAGATGGTCGCGGTCAACGTCAACAGCGGCAAGATCGCCTGGCGCGTGCCGCTCGGCACGACCGACAGCCTGCCCGAGGGGATGCGTGACACCGGACGGCTGAGCTCGGGCGCGCCGATCGTCACCGCGACCGGCCTCGCCTTTTTCGGCGGCACTGACGAAAACAAGATGCGCGCCTTCGATACCCGCTCTGGCAAGGTCCTGTGGACCGCGACGCTGCCGGCGGCGATCTATGGCTCGGCGATCACCTATGCCGGCAAGAGCGGCCGCCAATATGTCGCGGCGGTCGATACGGGCGGGTTCAATGGCGCGCCCGTGTCGAGCGACGCGGTGCTGGCGTTCGCCCTGCCGGATGCCGGGCCGAAGAAGTGAGCATGTAACTGGAGCATCGGGTCGAGATGACTGCACGAAAAATAGCGCTGGGCGTGATGGGTCTTGCATTTGCCGTGGTGGCGACCTGCGGGCTCGAGGCGCAGAGCGCGCCGCCGGCTCCTTTGGCGGGAAGCGCCGCCCCGACACCGCCCCCCGGCCCGGCGCTCGTCGTGATCAACGAACGCTGCGGCACCTGCCATTCGACCGCGAGCGTGTTCAACCAGCACCGCAGCGCCGACGACTGGGCCGCGACGGTGCAGCTGATGGTCGATCGCGGGGCTGATCTGACGCCCGACGATATGAACATGGTGATCGACTATCTGGCGGCCAACTTCGGCCCGGAACCGGCCAGGCCTGCCGCGAAATGAAAAGCTGCGGCCGGATTCCGGGACGAACGAGAACAATCCTGGAGAGGGATAAAGCGATGAAGTCCGTACTGAAATACGCGCTTGTCATGAGTGCTGGGATCGCTGCCGTCAGCGCCGCGACCGCGCAGACGTCGCCGGCCGCACCGGCCGTGTCCGAGGTGGTTCGCGTGGACCCCGCGCTCGATACCCTGATCGCGCCCGGAGCGCAGGTCGAGAAGGTCGCGACCGGTTTCAAGTTCGTCGAGGGCCCGATGTGGCGCGAGGGGCGGCTGTGGTTCTCCGATGTCGGTGGCGAGGAGATCAGGGCGGTCACGCCGGACGGCAAGGTGGAACTGCTGGTCGATCACGCCGGTGGCTATCCCAATCCCAAGCCTGGCAAGACGCTCGGGCCGAACGCGATGGCCACCGACAAGGACGGCACGATCGTCTATGCCCAGCAGGGTGGCCGCAACCTTTCCCGGCTCGATGCAAAGCTTGCGATCAGGCCCTTCCTCAGCACCTATCAGGGCAGGAAGATCAACAGCCCGAACGACCTGGTCTTCGCGAAGGACGGTGCGCTCTGGTTCACCGATCCGCCCTTCGGCCCGATGAACATGGAGCCGTCACCGCCGCTCGATCAGCCCTTTGCCGCGGTCTATCGCTACGCCAGGGGCAAGCTGACGCCGATGGTGACAGACCTGACATTGCCCAACGGCCTCGCCTTCTCGAACGACGGCAAGACCTTCTACGTCAACAGTTACGGGCCGGAGATGTTCACCCGTGCCTATGACGTGGGCAAGGATGGAGCGTTGTCGAACCCGCGTGTGCTGTTCACATATGATCGCGGCATGGGCCGGGGCGGCCCGGACGGCCTCAAGACCGACATTGCCGGAAATGTCTGGAGCACCGGTCCTGGTGGCATTCGCGTCATCACGCCGCAGGGCAAGCTGCTCGGCCAGATCACGCTGCCGGAAGTCGCGGCGAACCTCGCCTGGGGCGGGGCCGACGGCAAGGATCTCTATATCACCGGCTCGACCAGCATCTACCGCTTGCGGACCAAGATTGCGGGCACGCCGCCGCTTTACAGACGCTGACTCGACCCCTTCCGTTGGTCCCGAGCACGGGACACTTGGCGGGGCGTCGCTTCGGCGCCGTCCCGCCCTTTTCATCAATGGCCGTCAGGCACGGAGCCAGACCGGGGGGCTTGCTGACAAATTACAGGCATCTCGATATATCCTATAGGATAGATGATTCTGCTGTGGTAGCCGGCATTCAGGGCAGC
Organism: Sphingomonas sp. QA11; assembly: GCF_028473665.1. Lineage (GTDB taxonomy): Bacteria > Pseudomonadota > Alphaproteobacteria > Sphingomonadales > Sphingomonadaceae > Sphingomonas > Sphingomonas phytovorans. The sequence continues at coordinate 4,761,118 of NZ_CP098774.1, forward strand.
GCAAGAGTGCCCGGCATAGGGAGTGGTTGAATGTCGAATCTGTCCAGACGTACGCTTCTGCTGAGCACCGGGGCGACGCTGCTGCTGGCGAAGACGGGCGCGTTCGCTCAGGGCAAGGGCGGGTGGACGCCGCCGGTCATTCCGCCACACGATCCCAGGGTCGATACCGAGTGGCGCCATTATGCCGCCGACCAGGCCAATACGCGCTACGCCCCGCTCGACCAGATCAACGCGGCCAACTTCAACAATCTGGAAGTCGCCTGGCGGTTCAAGACTGACGCGCTCGGTACTCGCAAGGAATATCAGTTCGAGGCGACACCGCTGCTCGTGAAGGGACGCCTGTTCCTGACCGCCGGCGCGCGCCGGGACTGCATCGCGCTCGACGCTGCCACTGGCGAGATGCTGTGGATGTATCGGATCGACGAGGGCAAGCGCGCGCAGAATGCGCCGCGCCAGCTCTCCGGCCATGGCTGCTCCTACTGGACCGACGGCACGAAGGAGCGGGTCCTGTTCGTCACGGTCGGCTATCAGCTCGTCTGTCTCGACGCGGCGACCGGCTATCCCGACACCTCGTTCGGCGTGAACGGGATCGTCGATCTGAAGAAGGATTTCGACCAGGAGATCGATCCGGTCACCGCCGATGTCGGTCTGCATGCGACGCCGTTGGTGGTGAAGGACATGGTCGTGGTCGGCGCCGCTCACACCTCGGGTGACGTGCCGACGACGCGTTTCAACGTGAAGGGCTATATCCGCGCGTTCGATGTCCGCACCGGCAAGCGCAAATGGATCTTCCACACGATCCCGAAAAAGGGTCAATATGGTTACGACAGCTGGCTGAACGGCGATGCCGACCAGGCCGGCAATACCGGCGTCTGGGCGCAGATGTCGGCCGATGAAGAACTCGGCCTGGTCTATCTCCCGGTCGAGCTGCCCACCGGTGACGAGATGGGCATGTATCGCCGCGGCAATGCGCTGTTCGGCGAATCGCTGGTCGCGGTCGACGTGAACACCGGGGAGCGGCGCTGGCACTATCAGTTCGTGCATCACGGCCTGTGGGACCGCGACCTACCCTGCGCACCGATCCTGTGCGACATCCCAGTCGCCGGCAAGATGGTCAAGGCGCTGGCGCAGCCGAGCAAGCAGGCCTGGCTCTACGTGCTCAACCGGGAGACCGGCAAGCCGATCTGGCCGATCGTCGAGCGCAAGGTGCAGGCGGGCGACGTGCCCGGCGAATGGTATTCGCCGACCCAGCCCTTCCCGACCAGGCCACCGGCCTATGATCGCCAGGGCACCGGCCCGGAGAATCTGATCAACTTCACGCCCGAGCTGCATGCCGAGGCGCTCGAGCTGGTCAAGAATTATGTCACCGGTCCGTTATTCACCCCGCCGACACTCAGCAAGGAAGGCGGACCGTTCGGGACGCTCGTCGCGCCGGGCCTGCAGGGCGGCACCAACTGGCCCGGCGGCTGCTACGATCCGGAGACCTGCAAGGTCTATGTCTATTCGAAGACGACGATCGGCCTGATCGGCATCGTGCCGAGCACCGACAAGAATGTGTCGGACTTCGCCTATGTCCACGGCGTCACCGGCATTGCGCCCCAGCCGCAATTCTCGATGGGCGCGGCGGCTCCCGAAGGCGGTCGTCCGCAGCGTCCGCCCGCTGCGCCGCCCAGGCCCGGCCTACCGCGTCCCGGCCCGCTCACCGTGCAAGGCCTGCCGTTGATTGCGCCGCCCTATGGCCGTATCACCGCGCTCGACCTGACCAAAGGCGACATCGCGTGGCAGGTCGCGCATGGCGAGACGCCCGACAATATCCGCAACCATCCTGCGCTGAAGGGCCTGAAGATTCCGCGTACCGGGCGCGAGGGCAATCTCGGGCCGCTCTGCACCAAGTCACTGGTGATCTGCGGCGAGGCGGGTTTCTTCACCAACGAACAGGGTATTCGCGGCGCGATGCTGCGCGCCTATGACAAGGCGACCGGCGAGGAGAAGGGGGCGGTCTATATCCCTGCCCCGCAGAGCGGTTCTCCGATGACCTATATGCTTGGGGGCAAGCAGTATCTTGTCGTCGCGATCGGCGGCGGCAACTACAGCGGCGAGCTCGTCGCGTTCAAACTGCCCAGGGAGGCATGACCATGAAGTTCGGCTGGATGATCGATGGCGAGGCAGGCCCGCGTACCGGCCTTCCTGGCGGACGTGCGGCGCTTGTTGCCGCGGCTGCCCTGCTGACGACGGCGATCGCGTCGGTCGCCACCCATGCGCAGGCGCCGGCCGGTTCGGTATGGACGGGTGCCTTTACGACCGAGCAGGCGGTTCGCGGCAAGGCCGCCTATGCCGACAATTGCGCGGCCTGCCATGGCCCGACCCTGACGGGTGGGGATTCAGCGCCGCCGCTCGCCGGCAGCAACTTCCTCAACAACTGGAACAACACCAGCACGGCCGACCTGTTCGCGCGCATCCACGATACGATGCCGGCGCAAGATCCCGGCAGCCTGAGCGGCAGGACGGTCTCGGATATCGAGGCGTTCATCCTGCAGACCAACGGCTTTCCGGCCGGCACGACGGCGCTCGCGACCGATCCTCAGCTCATGGGCAACACCAGGATTCTGGGCACCAAGCCTGGCCAATAGTCCTGTGCACAGGGGGCGCCATGCTTGGCGGACCCCTGTGCCGGCGGATAGGTTCATTGTTAACCTATCGCCCGGCGATCATCCTTTCCCGCGACGATCCGATATCCTATAGGTGTTGCATAGACGCCGCGGCGCCGTTGCATGTCGAGACCTAGATGGAAAACCCTGATTCCCCAGTGACCTTCCCGCCCATGGGCTATCGTTCGCCCCGCCCCGCTCCGGTTCCGACCCTGGTTGCCTGGGCGCATGAGCATCTCCTGTCGATGCTGGTCTCCATGGAGATCGCACCGGGCACCCGGATCGGCATCGACGCGGTCGCGCGCAAGCTCGGCATTTCGCAGACCCCGATCCGGGAAGCACTGAGCCGGCTCGAGGCCGAGAAGCTCGTCATCAAGGTGCCCAATGTCGGCTATCACGCCAGCGCCCAGATGACGCCGGCCGAGGTGAGCGACCTTTATGCGCTGCGCCAACTCATCGAGCCCTATGCCGCCGCCCGCGCGGCGGAATCGATGAATGATGAGATGCTCCGGCAATTGGCGGCGATGGAAGAGGAGATGGACCGGATCCAGGCTGAAACCGGCGTTGCCTATGCCCGTTTCGCCGAGGCTGACGCGATGCTCCACAGCCTGGTCGCCACCGGCAGCGGCAATTCGCTGATCGCCGAGACGATCGAGCGGCTGCACATGCATCTCCATATCTTCCGCTTCCTGTTCAACACCAACGCCCCGCAGGAAGCAGCGGAAGAGCATGCCCGGATCATCCACGCGCTGATCGCGCGCGATCCGGCGGCGGCGGAAACCGCGATGCGCACCCATCTGGAGCGCTCGCGCATCCGCATGGAGGAAGCATCGGTCCGGATCGCCCAGCGCATGCCGTCCGAGCCGCGCACGGCCGGCGGCCCGCGCCGGGAGGGCTGATGCCCTCCCGGCCGTGAACGCTTGCCTGGAATGAATCCCGCCCGGCGGGGTTGATCTGCTGTCATGTCGGCATTGTTCCGGATGCCTCCCTATGGGATTCATACGCCTGCATGCGCCGTCGATCCTTGAATCGGCATGGTTGATATTGGCTGATCCGGGCTGTGGATGATCTCTTGCATGAAAAAAATGTCATGATGATCGCAAAAGATTGCGGTCATCCATGTATATTGATCTGCATCAAACGGCAGGACCACTTGTCGCTTGCCAGAGCGGCCTAATGAAACCTAGCGTCCTGCGACACGAATTGGGGGATTCGTCAGCAAGATGCGACATGTTCTCGGCCTGGCTACTATCGTCGTCGTTGCAGTGGCGATCATCGCGGGGATCGTCTTCCTGCGGCGCAGGTTCGGCTGGGGAACGCGCGAACGCCGCCGTGCGCGTGCCGACCTGACGGGTATCGTCCGTTCTGATCGCAGCGAGTGAAGGGCCACAAGCGCGGGGCGGTTTCACGACGGACGTTCGTCTGGCCTTTGGTGGCCCCCACTCTGTTCGTCGACTTCGTCAGCAGTCGCGTGAAAATGCTCCGGTCCGGAGAGGCCCGCTACGCCGACCAGGCCAGGGGGCCAGGCCCGCCGGCGGCGGGATCGGAATAGGACGCGCTTCCATTCTCGATATGGCCTGCCATGCGCCAGGACTGACCTTCCGCCACGAATTGCCGGTCATACCAGCCATGGCTTGCCGTGAGATTCAGCGGGATACTGCGCGCTTCTCCGCCCGCGAGCATGATCACATCGGGAGATGCGCCATAGGCCCGGTCAGTCATGGCGATGGACTGGGGCATCGAGGTGAGATTTTCGAGCAGGAGCGAGGGGGGAGCGGCAATGCCACCCTTGAGGCTGACCGAGAAGATATCGCCCCTCCCGGTCAAGCGTCGATGAAAGCCGTTGGGCCCAAGGACGAAGATGTCCAACGCTTTGCCGGAGACGGGCAGGAGGTGAGCCAGTTCCCGGCCTGCGCCAACCGTATAGCGCGCGGGAACCTCGCCGAGCTGCGTGACGTCATGGACATGGAAAACGGCCGCGCGCTCGGCCGAATGGTTGGCGAATACCAGGGCGCGGCTCGTGCCCTGGGCGCGCAGTCGGGCGTCGAGGGCATAGGGTGTTGCGCGTCGCCGTCGCAGGCCGGTTTCCTGCACGGGGGCGACCGCATGATCGGGAAGTGGCGGCCGGATTTCCTTCAGGCTGGCCGCGCGCTCCGACAGGGCGGCGGTGGCCGGAAGTGCCCGCATGAAATCGACCGTGTCGGGCGCGCTGAAATCGAAGCAGGACGTGAGGTCGCCGCACACGGCCCGTCGCCAGGCGCTGATATTCGGTTCATGGACGCCAAAGCGGGCTTCGAGGAAGCGCAGGATGCTTGTGTGATCGAAGACCTCGGAGGCGACATGCCCTCCCTTGCTCCAGGGCGATATCGCGTAGAGCGGCACGCGCGGGCCAAGGCCGTAGGGCCGGTCAAGATAGACCGCGTCTTCGGCTGCCTGCGAATGGACATGATATTCGTCGTCCGCCGGGATGTTCGTCGCGCCGACTGTGCGCCCGGACACGCGCGCCGGCGGGGCTGGCGGGGGTACATGGTCGAACAGGCCATCATTCTCGTCGAAATTGATGAGCAGCACCGTACGCGCCCAGACTTCCGGATTGGCGGTGAGCGCGTCGAGCACTCTTGCCGCATAGTCCCCGCCCTGGAGCGGCGTTGAAACGCTCGGATGCTCCGATAGGGCTGCGGGAGCAACAATCCAAGAAACCTCCGGCAGCCGCCTGGCCAGCACGTCCTGCCGCAGGTCGTCGAGCGAGCGGGTCGTCATCGTCCGGCGTGAAAGCAGGGCCGCGGCTGCCGTGGCCGCGCCATGCGCCTGGCGATAGCGACGGAAGCCGACCAGCGGATTGTCGGTGAAATTGTCGGACATGTCCTGATAGATCTGGAAGCCGATCCCGGCAGCCATCAGGCGCTCGGGATAGGTCGTCCAGAGATAGCCGCCGTGGCGCAGCGGATCGGCGCCGAGACTGTCATAGCCGTTGTCGATGGCGGGGCCGTTGCCCCGGGCCAGCGGATCGTGCGTGCCGGTCCAGATGTAGAGCCGGTTGGGGTTGGTGCACAGGTGCATGGCGCAGTGATAGGCGTCACACAAAGTGAAGGCCTCGGCGAGGGCATATTGGAACGGCAGATCCTCGCGCGTGAAATGCGCCATCGCGTGATTTTGCTTGGAGCGCGGCCACGCGCCCATCCGTCCATTATCCCATGCGGCCTGGCTGTCGGTGAAGCCATGGGGTGTGCCGAGCGGGCGATAGAGGCGGAAATCGACGGACGTATCGAGCCGGAATGGGGCGATCAGCGCCGGCTCGGTTCCCGGATGCTCGTTCGGCTGGAGGAGGACGGTGCGATTGGGCGCGGCAGGAAGCGGCGGGGCGGGAATGGCGAAGCGGTCGCCATAGCCCCTGACGCCGCGCATCGTGCCGAAATAGTGATCGAAGGAGCGGTTTTCCTGCGTGAGGATGACGACATGATCGACATCCTTCAACGTGCCCGTCCGGCGATCGGCTGGGATCTCCAGGGCGCGGGCGATCGAGGGAGCCAAAGCCGCCGCAGCGCCCGCTGTCGCCATCATGGTGCGGATAAAGCTGCGGCGATCCTGCATCGTCATCATGCCCGGTCTCCCGATCGACTGCGATAAACGAGAAAGGGAGGAACTCGCACGGGAATATCACCTGTCATAGTGCAGAGGTCTAGACCACTGATATGGCGGTTGGATGACGGCAAACGGGGATGCGGCTGGCGGTGGCCACCGGGGCCCGTTCGCTGCGTACTTCCAGCGCGACCGGCCTTGGATTCCGTATCGGCAGAAAATTCGGCTCGGAATTCGTTTCGGTAAAAACTGTCACAGAGGTGTCTCCGCAGTCTGCTTTAGGCCTTCTGGTTCATACCAGTTGGCGGGGGATAACCAATGACGAAATCATATTCGGTTCGGGCCATGCGCCTGAGGTTCAAGAGCTTTTTGCTGGCAACCGTTGCCGCGGTGGCTGCCGGGGCGACTCCACGAGTCGCTCTCGCGCAGGAGGCCTCCGATCAGCCGGCCTCCACCAGTTCGGGCGCGGACATCGTCGTCACCGGCTTTCGGAAGTCGCTGAGCGATGCGCGCAGGATCAAGAAGGATTCGACGATCCAGGTGGACGCGATCGTCGCCGAAGACATGGCGAAGTTCCCAGAACTGAACCTGGCCGAATCGCTGCAGCGCCTACCGGGCGTGCAGATCACCCGTGAGGCAGGGGAGGGCCGGCGCATTTCGCTGCGTGGCCTGGGGCCGGATTTCTCGCGCGTGCAGCTCAACGGCATGGAAGTGCTGGGCAATGTCGACTCTGCGCAGGACAGCCGCGGCCAGCGTACCCGCGATCGCGCCTTCGACTTCAATATCTTCGCCTCGGAATTGTTCTCGCGGGTGGAAGTGGAAAAGACCTTCCAGGCGGCGCAGAACGAGGGCGGTATGGCCGGCACGGTCGGCCTGTTCACCGGCAAGCCGTTCGACTACGCGCCAGGCAACAAGGGTGCGCTGGTGGGGAAGCTGGGCACGAACGAATATACCAAGGACGCTCAACCGCGCGTCGCGGCGTTGCTCAGCCATAATTGGGACAATGAGTTCGGCATCCTGGTCTCGGCCGCCTATTCCAGGCGCCAGACCACGGAGCAGGGCCACAACACCTATAATTACGACCGGCCCAGTGCGGCGACGTTGCGGAGCCTGGTCGACAAGGGCCTGAACATCTCGAAACTGACCGCGGCACAGCAGGCCAAGTTCCTGTCGGGCGACCTGTATTTCGCTGATGGCAATCGTCTCTCTTCCTGGAACGCGAAGCAGGAGCGTCTCGGCATCACGGCTGCCGCGCAGTGGCGACCGGCGGACAATTTGCTGCTGACGCTCGATGGACTATATGGCCAGCTCACCACGCATCGCGACGAACTGCACCTTGCCACACGACCGCTCAAGTCCGACGGTTCCATCGCGTTCGACACTCCCGCCGGCGCACCCTGGCCGGCCATGTTCCAGACGGCTTCGACCATCAACGACCTGAGGTGGGACAGCAGCAACTACGTCACCAGGACCGATGTCACCGGCACGACCTTCGGCAGCGAACACCGCCGGTCGCTGAACGAGACCCGTTTCCGGTCGCTGGAGCTGACCGGCACCTGGGACGTCTCCGACCGGTTTACGGTCGACGGGCATGTCGGGTACCAAAAATCGACCTACAAGACGCCGTATGACGACAAGTTCTACATGCGCGCCAAAGGGAATCTGGTCGCCGATTATGGTACCGACGGCCGTTCGGCTTCGTTCGATTATCCGGGTTGGGATCCAACCAACCCCGCCAACTACACGATGGATGATTTCTACTATCGCGCGTTCAATAATGAATCGGAGTTGCGGGAAGGCGTGCTCAACCTGCGCTACAAGATGAACGACGCGCTGACGTTGCGCGCGGGCGGCGCCTATCATCGCTTCCAGCAGGACGGCAGGGATCTCTTCTATGACAGCAACGTCAACGGTACCCGGTCCAAGACGCGGGGCACGTCGGTCAACGACATCACCACTGTGTTCAAGAACGAGTTCGGTTCGTGGCTGATCGGCGACTACGACAAGGGTTTTGCGAAATATAAGGAATATCACCGGCTCGAGCCCAACAAGGACGGAACGGGCGGGACGATCCAGGACATCGAGAATGTCTATACGACGACTGAAGAGACCTTTGCCGGCTTTGTCCAGATGGACTGGAGCACTGAACTGTTCGGCAAGCATTTCCGCGGCAATGTCGGCGCGCGGGGCTATCATACTGACACCCGCAGCATCGGCTGGATCCAGGGCGACAGCTATGCCTATCTCGGCACGGCTGACGTAAAGGGCAGCTATTCGGGCGTGCTGCCCGCCATGAACGCGGTGCTGGAACTGACACCGGAGGTGCTGCTTCGGTTCGCCGCCTCGCAGAACCTGAACCGCCCGGGGCTTGGCTCGATCGCGGCCGAGGGTAGCGCGTTCCGGAACGACGATACCGGCGCGATCACCGCATCCCGCGGCAATCCCAACCTCAAGCCCTACAAGGACACCACGCTGGACTTCTCCGCCGAATATTATTTCGGCAAGGTGGGCCTGCTTTCCGCGAGCGTGTTCCATAAGCGGATCAAGAACTTCATCGGCTCGCAGACTCTCAGCAATGTCACCTTCGACGAGGCGGGCGTGCCGATCAGCTCGATTCCGGGCGCGACGGGCAGCACGGTCATCAAGGAATTCTCGATGCCGATCAACGTCGCGGGCACGAAGAGCCTGACTGGCGTTGAACTGGCGGCACAGGCCCAGTTCTCGTTCCTGCCGGCACCCTTCAACGGCCTGGGCGTGACGGCGAACTATACCTATGTCGACGCGCCCAAGGAGATCACGGGCATATCGAAGACCAGCTACAACGCCACGCTCTATTACGAAACCAACCGCTGGGGCTTCCGTGGTTCACTGAGCCATCGCACCCGTTACTACACGGGACGCAGCGAGGACATTATGAGCGCCAACACCCGTGGTTTCGAGGGGACGACATATGTAGACGCTTCGGCCTTCGTGAACGTCACCGACGGCATCCAGCTCACGCTGAACGCGATCAACCTGACGAACCAGAAGGACACGCAATTCTGGGGTCAGAACCGCTATCTCTACAACCAGACCCAGAGCGGCACGACCTACATGGCCGGCTTCAGCTTCAAGTTCTGAGGCGACCCCATATGCTAAACCGCGCCCCTCCCTTCTCCGGAAGGCGGGGGCGCATTTTTTCGTGTGACATCAGACATGATCGTTTCCCATCGCCACCGTTTCATCTTCGCCGCGGTGCCCAAGACCGGGACCCATTCAGTGCGGCAGGCCCTGCGCGAGCAGCTGGGCGACGGGGACGTCGAGCAGGTGGGGCTGTTCGTCAACAAGCGCTTCCCATGGGAGGATCTGGCGGCGATCCAGCATGGCCATTTGTCGCTGCGGCAGGTGCGTCCCTATCTCGGCGAGGATGCTTTCGGCAGCTATTTCAAATTTGCCTTCGTGCGCAATCCGTTCGACCGCTTCGTCTCCTACTGCGCCTTCATGCTGCGTGGCGGCGATGTCTTCCGGCAGCGGCCGCGCGACGTGATGCGCCATTTTCTTTTCGTCGAGCCGCCGGAAGACCATATCCTGTTCCAGCCCCAGGCATCGCTGCTGGTGGGTGAGGATGGCAGGACCCTGCTGGCTGACAAGGTCGGCCATGTCGAGGACATGCAGGGCTCGTATGATGCGATCTGCGCGCGCCTCGGCATTGCCTCCCGCCCGCTCGACCGCGTCAACGGCAGCACGCGCGGCGACTATCGTCATTACTATGATCAGGCCCTGATCGACGGCGTCGCCGCACGCTACGCGCAGGATCTGGAGTTGTTCGGCTACACCTTCGAAGGCATGCGATGATGCTCGCTCGTCCTGGCGCTCATCATGGCCCCGCCGCCAACCCGCGCAAGACCACGACCGTTCGCAAGCTCGGTCCGGTTGACATCGTTGCCCTGCAAGCCGCCGTGCTGGTAATCCCCGAGCACGTCTGGGACGCGGAGAACGCGGGCAAGCCGAACAAGTTCGAGGTTCTGGACGATACCCGCCACATCGTTCTTCGCTTTATCGACGGCCCCCGCGACTGGCGCGGCTCGCACGACCGCCCGGCCTGGCCGCAATGGCGGGGTTTGCTTGAGCCGGTGCTGGCGGAGGCCGTTCGCGGCTATGGCTATCCGCGGGGCGTGTTCCCCCGGGTGATGCTTGCAAGGATGGCGGCGGGCGGGGTGATCCACCCGCACGTCGATGCCAACCCTGCGGCGAAGTGGCCGCACAAGATCCATTTGCCGGTGTCGACCAATGCCGGTGTCGTGTCGTTCTTCGGCGGCGAGGAGCATTATTTCCCGCCGGGCGAGGCGGTGGAGGTCAACAACCTCGGCCCGCACTGGGTGCGCAACGGCGGCGATACCGACCGAGTGCATCTGATCTTCGAATATTACGATGCCGACCAGCCGGAACCGGACTGGCTGGAGCCGTTCCTCCTTTCCGGCGCGGCGCGATGAATTTCTCCGAGCGCGATGCCCTCCTTGAGGAAGCCACGGACTTGCGCTCCCGCCAGCGCCTGCCCGAGGCACTGGCCACCCTCGCCCGGCTCCAAATATTGGATCCCCTGTTCAGTCGCCTGTACCAGGAGCGCGGCCATTGCCACGTCCTGCTTCGCGATGCGCCGGCCGCCATCGACGCACTGTGCGAGGCGGTGCGCCTCAACCCGACGCTGCCGGCGAGTTGGGACATGCTGGAACAGCTCTACCGCATGCTGGGCGACACAGCCCAGGCGACCATGTCGGCGCAGCGCCTGGCCATATTGAGACAGCTGCCTCCGCAGGTCGTGGTGGCGAACAGCCTGTTCGCCGATGGCGACCTCCCGACGGCGGAGGAGGTCATCCGGGATTATCTGCGCGAGGACGGCGACAATGTGGGCGCGCTGCGCCTGCTGGCGCGCATCCGCCAGGACCGCGACGCGTTCGATGAGGCCGAGGTGCTGCTGAAATCGGTGCTCGATCGCGCGCCGGACTATCACCCGGCGCGCCTCGACTATGCCATGGTGCTGTTGCAGCAACAGAAGCACCTGCAGGCGCGGCGGGAGGCCCGGCACCTGCTCGGGCACGACCCGGATAATCGCGAATACCTCAAGCACTATGGCGCTGCCTGTGTCGGCCTGGGCGATCATGAGCCAGTGATCGATCTGTATGAAAGGCTGCTCGCCGGGCAACCGCAGTCGGGGGCTGAGGTCGCCGACCTGCGCCTGTGGCGGGCAAATGCCCTGAAGGTCACGGGCAGGCAGCAGGAAGCCGTTGCCGACTATCGCGCCTCGCTGACGGCCCGCCCTGACTATGGCGTTGCCTGGTTCAGCCTCTCCAACCTCAAAACCTATCGCTTCGCCGATGGTGAAATCGCGCGCATGCGCGCCGCGGAATGCGGGCCCGCCGTCCAGGACATGGACCGCATCTATCTATGCTTCGCGCTGGGCAAGGCACTGGAGGACCGGGGCGATTACGCATCCTCGTGGCATTATTACGAGCGCGGGAACGCGCTTCGGCGTGCTGCCGGCCGCTATCGTCCGGACGTCGCGGAATCCTGCGCGCGCCGAATCAAGCGGGCGTTCACCGCCGAGTTCTTCGCCGCGCGCGCCGACTGGGGCATGGACGATCCGGCGCCCATCTTCATCCTGGGGATGCCGCGCTCGGGCTCGACATTGATCGAGCAGATACTGGCATCCCATTCCCGCGTGGAGGGCACGCAGGAACTGACTGAAATCGGCCGATATGCGGGCGAGCTCTGCGATGCCGATCCGGATTGCGGCCTGCCACTGCACCCCGAAAGGTTGCGGCGCCTGACCGCCGAGGACGCCCGGGCGCTCGGAGAGCGCTTCCTGGCCGAAACCCGGACTCATCGCCGATTGGGCCGGCCATTCTTCATCGACAAGATGCCGAACAATTTCTGGCACGTCGGGCTGATCAACCTGATCTTGCCCCGCTCGACCATCATCGATGTTCGACGCGAACCCATGGGCTGCTGTTTCGGCAACCTCAAGCAGCTGTTCGGCACGACCAACCAGGAATTCAGCTACGGCATCGACGATATCGCGCGCCACTACCGCCTTTATCTCGACCTCATGCGACACTGGGACCAGGTGTTGCCGGGGCGGGTGCTGAGGGTGCGGTGCGAGGACGTGGTCGAGGATCTCGAAGGCAGCGTGCGACGCATGCTGGAGCATATCGCGCTGCCCTTCGAGCCCGCCTGCCTCTCGTTCCACGAGACCCGGCGCAGCGTGCGCACGCCCAGTTCCGAGCAGGTGCGCCAGCCCATCGGCCGGGAAGGCCTTGCGCAATGGCAACATTATGCGCCCTGGCTGGCATCGCTACGGGACGCGCTGGGTGACGCGTTGACCGGCTACGGGGACTGAACCATGCGGCTGTCGCGTCCTTTCTTCCAACTTCCGGTGCTCTTCGAGATGGAGCATCTGCAAGCCGAGCTCGTCGCGTTGCCGCCCGAGGCGTGGGTGCCGCATCCGGACGGCCTGCCTGGCAACAGCGCGGTGCGGCTGATCAGCGTTGGCGGCGATGAGACGGATTCCGTCCACGGACAGATGCTGCCGACGCGCTGGCTGGCGGCCATGCCCTTCCTGCGTCAGGCGCTTGCGGGTTTCGGGGTGGTATGGGGCCGTTCGCGGTTGATGCGCCTCGCGCCGGGCGCGCGCGTGCCCGAGCATGCCGATATCAACTATCACTGGCATAGGCGGGTGCGGCTGCACATTCCGATCTTCACCCGCCCTGAGGTGCGCTTCCATTGCGACGGGCAGTCGGTGCACATGGCCGCGGGCGAAGCATGGATCTTCGACAATTGGCGCCGACACCATGTGGAGAACCAGTCCGGCGCCGAACGCATCCATCTCGTCGCTGACACCACCGGCACGGCCGCGTTTTGGCAGTTCGCCTGCGGGCAGGCGCCGCCGCGGGAGCAATGGCGGACGGTAAGCCGGCACCCCGATGCCGGTCCGCAACTGCTGACCGAGGGCGATCAGCGTTCGCCGGTGATGCCCGCCGCCGAGGTGCAATGGCTGGTCGACGATCTGCGCGCTGATCTGGCGGTCGCCATCGATACCGTGGAAGCCAGGGCCCGCGCCGCGCAATTCGGCATGTTGCTGGAGAGCTTCGTGTTCGACTGGCGCCAGCTCTGCGCATTGCACGGCATTGGCGGACAGGGGCGAGCGGACTTCCTTCGCCTGGCCGGTGCCGTGCGCAAGGCCGCGAAGCCCCTCGCCGATGGGGTCGTCATGCGCACCAACGACGTCGGCGCGCTGCTGGTATTCGAAAAGCGTGTGCTTCAGCACCTGCTCGCTGAGATATCCTAGCCGATCGGCAATTCCCGCAGCGCGGTCGGCAGGTCGGCGACCGTGTCGATCACGACATGCGCTCCGGCATCGGTGAGGATGGCCCTCGCCCGCGCGATGCGTTCGGCCCGATCCTCGGGCGCGAGCGCGGCCAGCGCCTCGCGCGACAGCCCCAGGGCGTTACCGCTGGCCGCGACGCCGACCGTCCACACGCCCGCCGCGCGGCCCTCGGCAATGCCGACCTCCGCATCATCGACCTTGACGCAGGCGCTCGCCGGCCAGGCGCCCAGCTCGACCAGGTTCTTCCACAGCATCAGCGGGGAAGGGCGCCCTTGCGGCGTCTCACCCGCGCAGACCAGCATGTCCGGTCGATAGCCCTGCTCCGCGGCGCGGGGCAGAATGTCGACCATCATCTCGCGCGTATAGCCAGTGCAGGACCCCACCGCGACGCCCCTGTCCTGGAGCCGTCCGGCGATGTCCGCCGCGCCCGGAATCAGCTCCGCGCAGTCGCGCGCCGCCTCGCGCATCATCGGGCCGATGCTCCCGAACAAGGCCGCGACGTCCCCTTCGCTCGCCGCCCCGCCATGTCGCGCGGCCCAGGTCTTGGCGACGCGGGGGTTGCCCAGCAGCGCGCGGATATGGTCGCGCTTCGCCATGCCCATATCGGCGCGTGCCTCGGCCTCGCGGATCGGCACCCCGGCTTGTTCGAACACCCTGCACAGCGCCACCACCGGCGCGCGGCTGCCGAAATCGATCATCGTGCCCGCCCAGTCGAACACGATGGCCTTGAGTCCCGGATGCATCAGTTTCCCCCGAAGAGATCGGCGATCACGTCCTCGGCCAGCGCGAAGCTAGTCGACGCGCCGGTGCCGCTGGTGATGACGACCAGTCGCACGCCCTCCGTCGGCGCGCGGACGATGCTATGCCCTGCGGCCGAGGCGTAGGTGCCCGTCCAGCGCCCGATCACCGCCGGTGGTGCGCCAAGGACCTGGGCATAGGCGTCGAGGATCGCATCATCGATCGCTGCCGTGGAAAAGGGGTCGGGGGTCGGCGCATAGTCATGGCTGTCCCCCACCACGAGCGATCCGTCAGCGCCCTGCACCGCGATCAGGTGAACGCCGTGCGCCAGCGCCTCCGCCGCCTCGGCCTCCAGCCGGGTACGCAGCGCCGCCGCCTCGGGCAGCGCGGCATAGCCGAGATAGCGGACCATGCTCAGGTCGCTCATCACTGGCGCGGCGAGGTGCCATCCCGGCGGCGCGAGCCGCAGCATCTGGAGCTTGCAGCGGGTGATCCCGGCCTCTGAATAGATTTCAGGGAAGAGGGTTGCCCAATCGTCTCCCGGGCAGACGATTACGGCCTCCGCTTCGTGCACGCCGATACTCGACCGGACGCGACCCGTCTCGACGGCATTGACCGCGACGCCATAGGCGAAGTCGACTCCATGCGCGACGCTGAGCCAGGAAGCGAGCTTCGGGATCGCCAGCGGCGAATCGACACGCAGGTCGTGCGGGCTTTGCAATGCGGCCGTCCCGCCGCGCACCATCGGCCAGCGTGCCGCCAGCTCCGCCGCGCCGAGGCGGGTGCAGCCCCGGCCCATCTCGGTTGCGAGGAAGGCGTCGATGACAGCCCCGGCCTCCGCGCGCTGGGCGACTAGCAACAGGCCCTCCTGCTCGATCGCTATCCCTGCCGGCCCCGCGACGTCGCGCCAGATCGCGGCGCTGCGCATCGCCAGCTCCCGGACCCGGCCGCGTTCCTGCCCGGTGACGGTGACGAAGCCGAAATTGCGGATCGAGGCGCCGTTGGCCCGAGCATCGCGATCGAGCACCAGTACGCGCTTGCCCCGCCGCGCCGCGGCCAGCGCATGGGCAAGGCCGACAATGCCCGCGCCGACGACGATCAGGTCATGCTGCGGCATAGCTGTTCCTTGAGCGGCCGCGTATCGCGAAGCCGAGCGCGGAGAGGGTTGTCAGCGCCCCCACCATGATCGCCGTCGCATAGGAAACATGGATGAAGAAGGGGAGCCAGTCCATCTTCGGCGCCGCCAGGCTGCGGAACAACAGCAGCGCGACGCTGCCGGCATAGCCCGAGGCATCGGCGACATAGATCAGAAAGCCGGCATTGCCCGCCTTGCCGATCGCCGCGATCATCCGGTCGAACAGCATCGCGTTGAACGGGGTATAAGCAAGATAGAGTCCCGCGCCGGTCAGGATCATCCAGGGGAGCGGCGCGAGCAGCCCCGCCTGGAACGCCAACGTCGACAGGCCGAGCGACAGCGCGCCGACGATGATCACGCCGTGCATCGCCAGCAGCGCGCGCATATTGTCGCGCACCAGCATCAGCGCGGCGAGCCCGCCCAGGCTGATCACCGCAACCGGCAGCTCGCTCGCGGAGAACATCGCCGCCTTGCCGGCATATCCCATCGCGGCCCACAGCTCGGCGGCGAAATTGTCGCGGAAGTCGCGGATCGCGGTCAGCAGCACATAGCCCGCGACCAGCAGCAGCAGCGAAAGCCCGTGCTCGCGGAGGAAGGCCGCCCGGTCGGCGCGTAGCATCGGTACGCGCGCGACGCGCTCGGCCTCGTCACGGGCATCGGGCGGCGGCATCCGCTCGAGCCACCACAGCGACACCAGCAGTACTGGCAGGAACGCCGCGCCAGTCACCGCCGGCATCCAGACCTCGGGCACTCCCGCGTGAAGGAACAGCACCGCGACCGACTTCACCACGCCCGAGGAGAGGATGAAACTCGCGCACAGCATCGCGCCGAGCAACTCCGACGCGCGGCGACCCTCGACATAGCTGAACACCAGTCCCCAGATCATGCCCAGCGGCAGCCCGTTGAGGAACAGGCAAGCGACGCTCAGGGGCGGCGGGACCAGCGCGAACAAGACCAGCGCCAGCCAGGACGAGCCGATCAGCGCAAGGATCAGGGCCCCGCGCCCGCGCCGGCCGAATTCGGCGATCACCCGGACCCCGATCAGCTTTGATAGCGCGTAGCCGAACACCTGAGCGATCAGCAGCGCGCTCTTGTAGTCGATCTCGAAATGCCAGCCGCCGATATCGGCGAAGGTCGCTGCTGCGAACGGCTTGCGGAAAGCGTACATCGCGAAATAGGCACCAAAGGCGGCCAGTCCCCCGAGCAGGAGCGTCAACGGAGGGGTAGCGCCAGGTGCGGGTTTTGCGGGCGGCATGGAAGTCCTGCGAATTGTCAGGACTGGTATGAACCAGATTGGCGTCGATTTTGTGACGCTGGCGGGGTGCCTTTCCTCACCAGGGCCGTGCGGCCAGTACCCCCTGTTCAGCCTTGCATTGCCCCGGATCGGGCGCGGGCACATTTGAGCCGATCGAGACCAGCTCGTCCCGGGCTGCCTTCAGGTCGCGCTGGAAGCCGGGAGCGCCGCCGAGCATGGCGAACATCGCCGATCCCGCCATCCAGCCTGCCTGTACCGCGCTCGCAGAATGCGAGCCGCATACCGCGCGACTCTCGCCATAGGCCCGGGCCCTGGCGAGGATCGCCGTCGCGCGTTCAGGCATCAGTTCGGCCAGGATCAGTCCCTCGAGCCAGCCGTTCGCGGCATGGCCGGAGGGATAGTCGCCATTCCCGGCGAGATGCGCGGTCCTGGGCTCGCAGATCGGCGAGTCGGTGCCGAGATAGGGGCGGGGCACCCGGTAGTGCTGCTTCACCCGGTTCACCAGATCGCCGGTGCCCGCCCGGTCGAGCAGCCGGGTCAGCGCCGGCGCGCTAGCTGGGGCAAGCTTCATGCCGAGCGCGCAAGCATAGCGGTCGAGCGGGGCGTTGCCGACATCCTCGGCCGCGATTCGCCAGCGCGGCGTGTCCCGCAATGCGCGCGTGGCGACGAAGATCGCGCGGTCGGCCCGCGCGGCGGCGCTGCCGGGGGCGGGCGGTGGTGACAGGATCGCCACCCCGTCGGGCACGAGGCCGGGCGCCAGATAGGGGCCGGTATCTCCGACCTGGCTTGTCGCGGTCAGCGCCAGCCATGCGGCGAGCAGCAAGGTGGTGCGCATCGCGGTCAGGCCGTGACGCGCATCGGGCCTATGCCGGGATCGGTGCGCCCGGCGCGCCCGGTCTCGACCTTACCGGCGAAGCGGCGGAGGAACGCAGCGTCGTCCACCAGCGTGACGGTGAGATCGTACCAATGGTCGCTCGTCGCGAGCCGCCAGATGTCGCTGACCTGCTTGCCCGGCGCCACGGAAATGCGGCGTGTCCGCGCGCCTTGCGCGGGATAATGTCCGTCGAGCGCGATCGCGAAGACCATGGGCTCGCTGCCGCCGTTGCGCAGCAGCAACTCGACCTCGCCCTCCGACGGACGCTGGAGCAGGACCACCTCGGCGCGGGGCGCCTGCGCCGCGAGCGATCCGGCGAAGCGGCGCCACAGGCCGTTCGGGCCCCGCAGCGTGAGGTCATAGGCGGCGAGCGGCCCGGCATCGTGCCATTGCTCGCTGGCGAAACGGTCGCCCGCGCCGATCGTATAATGCCAGGGTTCCTGCGCATCGCTGTTGTCGTGCACGGTGAAGGCCGCCCCGACGGTACCGCGGTTGATCATCTCGATTCGCAGGCGCCGCTCGGGTGTCACGCCAGCGATCACGTCGAGCTTGTAGGGCAGCGGACGATGCGGGCGCTGGCCCGGCATCTGGGTGGCAGGCGTCTGCGTCGCGGGAATCATATTGACCGGCCCCGCGAGCGATTGCGCGATGCGCTCGCGGAAATCGTCGGTGATCGGCAATTTGAGCGCGGCGGCACGATCCGATCCGCTGAAGTCGAATACCGAGGTCAGGTCGCCGCACACCGACCGCCGCCATGCGCTGATATTGGGCTCCTGCACGCCGAAGCGTTTCTCGACGAACTGGAGCACCGATGTGTGGTCGAACAGCTCCGAACAGACGAAGCCGCCGCGGCTCCAGGGCGAGACGATGATCGCCGGCGTGCGGATGCCGAGCCCGATCGGGTGCTTGCCCGGGGCCTGGGCGTCAAGCGCGCCATAGTCCTTGGTCTCGCCATTGAGCGGCACGGTGCTGTGGCCGCGATAATCGCCCACCGGCGGCACCGGCGGCGGCGCGTGATCGTAAAAGCCGCCGGCCTCGTCATAGTTGAGGATGAACACGGTCTTGGCGAACACCTCCGGATTGTCGACCAGCGCCTCGATCAGCTTGGCGGTGACATGTTCTCCCCTGGAAGGCTCGGCCGTCGGATGCTCGGACAGATCGGCGGCGGTGACGATCCACGAGACTTGCGGCAGCTTGCCCGTCTCCACGTCGCGGCGGAATGCCGCGACGAGCTGCTCGCCATCGGAGCGCTTTCGGTCCGCACCCTCCTTATGCTCACTGACCCAGGAACGGCCGCGGCGATACAGCTCTGACTCCCTGGGTGCCGGGCGGAAGGGCGGGAAGATCGACAGGAGATTGTCGCCGAAATTGTCGTATTCCTGATAGACCTTCCAGGCGATGCCCGCCGCCTGGAGTCGTTCGGGATAGGTGGTCCAGCGATAGGCCCCGTCGCGAAGGGCTCGGTCTTCCGCCATGTCAGCGCTTGGCGTCTCGTCCTCGCCATAGTTGCTCATTTCGGGGTCGCCGCCCACCGTGCCGCCGCCGTTGCACCCGGTGAACAGATGCATCCGGTTGGGATAAGTCTGGGTCATCGTCGAGCAGTGATAGGCGTCGCACACGGTGAACGCGTCGGCGAGCGCATAATAAAATGGCAGGTCGCTCGCGGTGTAGTGAAGCATCCGGTTCTGGAGCGCGCCGTTATGTCCCCAGCGATCGTAACGGCCGCGATTGAAGATATGGACATTCTCCTGGTGCGACTGGTCGGCGCCATCGACCTTGAACGAACGCGTCGTCTTCGAATCGCCGTGAAAAGGCAGGACATAGCCATCGGGATGTTGCCCCGACGGCTGTGCCCATGCGCTGCGCCCGCCCGGCAGTCGCAGCGGCCGCGGGTCACCGAAGCCGCGCACGCCGTTCAACATGCCGAGATAATGATCGAACGAGCGGTTCTCCTGCATGTGGATGACGATATGCTCGACATCCCGGAGTGAGCCGGTCCGCTTGTTCGCCGGGATCGCCAGCGCCCGGTCGATCAGGTTCGGGAGAATCGATCCGGCCGCGCCCGCGCCCGCCATGCGCAGAAAATGCCGCCTCGTCGTCGGATCCATGGCTTTACCCTTTTCTTGGTCGCGCGAACGCGCTAATCGTTGTTGAAAGTGGTATAGTCCAGTAAGGCTACAATCTTACGACAGCGAAACAGCGTGAACGGGCAGCTCCCGGTGCCGTTCGCCATCACGCAAACCAGCGAGGAAGCATGACCGCGAACGTCATCGACCGGATTTTCGAGCTCTTCAATCGTTTCGGAACGCTCTATTATGGCGAAGACGCCACGCAGCTCCAGCACGCGCTCCAGGCGGCCGAGCTGGCGCGCCGCAATCGCTGTTCGGACATGATGATCGCCGCCGCGTTGTTGCACGATGTCGGTCAATTCATGGATGATGCCGGCAACGCTGCCGAAACCCTCGGGGTCGATGCACGGCACGAAATCTCCGGCTCTTTGTTTCTTGGCGCCTATTTCCCGCGCGGGGTTACCGAACCGGTCCGGCTCCATGTCGCGGCCAAGCGCTATCTGTGCGCGATCGATCCCGCCTATCTGACCGGACTCAGCAGTGCCTCGGCGATCAGCCTGGAATTGCAGGGCGGCCCGATGTCGGCCGATGAGGTGCGGGCGTTCGAAGCCGAGCCCTTCTTTGCCGACGCGGTGACGCTGCGCCGCTTCGACGATATGGGCAAACACCCCGACTGGCGTCCGCCCGATCTGGCCAGCTATCGCCCGCTGCTCGAATCGCTGCTCATCGCAACCAACTGAAAGGTTGCGGACGCGCCGTTTTACAACTGGCATAGACCAATTCGCCGCGCGTGAACTCAGCGAATCCCGAAAAGCCTGCAGCAGCAGGGTCTCCGAGCCGGAAACATACGGCGTCGAACTGAACCCGATCAAGGATTTTCAGGGCCTTGCATGGCTGTTCGACGCTTCGGCTTGACCTGCCTCCGCACCCACTGTCATCTCCAGTCCAGGCACCATGCGAAGCGAACTCGAACTCACTCCGATCGCCAAGGGCGACACCGCGGACGGTCCGCAATATCTGGCGCTGCGCGACCAGATCGCGCTCGGCATCGAGATGGGCAAGCTGGCGCCGGGATCGAAGCTGCCGTCCGAGCGTCAGTTCCAGGGCGATAGCGGCGCGGCGCGCGGCACCATTCGCGAAGCCCTGTTCCAGCTCGAGGCCGAAGGGCTGATCTACCGGCGCGACCGCAGCGGCTGGTTCGTCTCTCCGCCGGCGGTGACGTACAATCCCACGCGCTGGTCGGGCTTCATGACCTATGTCGCTGAGCAGGGGCGAATTCCGGCGACCGAAACGCTGAGCAAGGATCTGGTGCCCGCGCCGCCCGCGGTTGCCGATATCTTCCGTACCGCGCCCGGCACGCCGCTGTACAACCTCCATCGCCGCCGTTCGATCGACGGCCGCGCCGTGCTGGTCGAACGGATCATCGTCGATCCGTCCATGGCGCCCGGCCTCGTCGATCGTTCGCTCGACGGCTCGCTCACCCAGATCCTCACCGGCGACTATGGTCTCACGGTGGTGCGCAACCGGGTCGACATGCGGCCCTGCGCGCTGGTCAAGTTCGCCGCCGACGCGCTGGGCGTGAAGCCCGGCACGCCGGGCCTGCTGGTGGTGCGCACCAGCATCGCGGCGGACGGGCGCGTGGTGGAATATGATCAGGAATATTGGCGGCACGACGCGATCCGCGTTCATGTCGATCTCGACGTCCGGGGGTGATTCACCCCGGCCGATGACAGGCCATGGTTCCGGTTCCGACCCTTGTCGCCTGGGCGCATGAGCATCTCCCGTCGACGCTGGTTACCATGGAGATCGCACCGGGGACCTGGATCGGCTTCGACGCGGTCGCGCGCAAGCTCGGCATTTCGCGGACTCCGATCCGGGAAGCGCTGGGGCGGTTCGAGGCCGAGAAGCCCGTCTGAGGCCGCCGCTGGCGAAGCATGTAGCTCAAAAAACCGTCGAAGCGGATATCGCGACCCGATCCACATCATTGAACTGCTTCACCGCAGAAACACCCCGCGCATATTCCAGCGAGAATCCCAGTCCGGCTTTGGGAACCGCGCCGCGGAGGCCAGCGCCCAGATTGACCGCGGTAAGGTCTGGGCGTTCGACCGCCGTCGCTCGCTCGATCCAGCCCTTGCCGGCAGCGCCGAACAGAAAGGGCGATAGTCGCAACCATTTGCGTCGGCCGAAGGCGAAATGCCGCGCAAGTTGTGCTCGCGTGACGATCGCCGCATCGACAGCCGTTTCGCCGCCGACATAGGCGGACAGCGCATCGTTTCCCTCAAGCGCCGTCTGTTCCGATCGGAACAGCGGCCGGCCGAATGATGTCTGCCCCCTCGCCGCAAGGCTGAATTCGAGTCCGGCGCTGATGGGCATGGCGATGCGGTATGCCAGTGTCGCTTTGGTGAAATCGGTCGCCGCGCCCTGTCGCGAGGGGAGCACGCCGGCCGGCAATGCATCGCTATCGAGTCCCCCGAGCCCTTGGCTGACCTGCGCCGACGCCGCCATGCTCCCGCCACCGGACAGGGCCGCCGAATAGGTCGCGCTAAGCCGGCCGACCATGAAGCGATCGAGACTTAGGCGAGCGCCGAAATCGATCGCGTCATTCGATTCCCGAATCTGCTCGATCGCGCCGCTCAGCGAAAGACTCTGTCGGCGCGACTTCTCGACCACGAAGCCGCCGCGCAGCGACAGGCGGCGCAGATTGCCCCGCGTTGTCGGCACGCCCGGCCGGGGCCGAGGCTGGGTGCGCGAAAAGGTGACTTCCGGATTGATCGAGAAACGCGCTTCGCCGGGCGCGAGATTGATGCCACCGCCCAGCACGCGAACCGGGGCGTCCCCATAGAAATTCCCGGGCAGGTCGTATCCGCCAACCGCGAAGCCGTAGATTTGCTCGCCAAGCCCAAAAGCCGAATTGAGGGACGCCTGAGCCGTCACGCCAAACCGGCCCAACGCGGGCGCAAACCCGTTCTCCACTGACAGGCTGCCCGAAGTGATCCTTTGCCGTCCGCTTAGCAGCAATCGGGTGCCGCCCTGTTCCAGGCCGCGCGTCAGCGTCGATGTCAGTGTCAGGCCGGGTGTCTCGCCTGTCAGCAGCAGGGGCCGCTCGATCTCGCCGATTTTCAGGTGGCGTCGCCCGGTCAACGCTGCCGCCCGCGCAGCGACGCTATGACGGACCCGCTCGGGCACGGCGGAGACATCGATACTCTCGATGAAACCGTCGATCACGAGGATACGGAAGCGCCCGCCATTGGTGATCTGCTGGGGCGGCACCGCGACGCGCGCCAGCACATAGCCGGCCCGGGCATGTGCCGCCTCAATGGCCGACGCCACGGCATAGAGTCGAGCCAGCGTTACTTGACGGCCGACGACCTGAGCGACGATCGCCTTCGTTTCCCGCGCTACCTCGGCAAAGCTGCCCTCGACATCGATACCTTCAATCCGCACGGCCAGGCCTTCGGCGCCCTTCGGCGCCGTCAGCCCCTCGGTCTGTTGGATGACGGCCGCATTGTCGTTGACAGGCGGTGGCGGCTTCAGCGTCGGCGGCGTGATCGAACTCGGCGCGGTCGATTGCGACAGTGCCGGACATGCGGTGACAAAGCCTGCGATACCCGCGGCTGACAGGATGAGGCGCGTGCGCCGCACTAGCGAAACTCTCCCCTCGCCGCCACTGGCGCTTCTATGCCCGCAACCCCGGATCAAGGCGTTGTCCCATGCGCGGAAACGCGCTTCCCGCCACGGTGTCGATCGCGATCGTCTTCATTCACGAAGGGTGGCGTGGGGTTCAGGAAGCGTTGAGGCTTGGGGATGCGGATCCGTCATTGGGTGGCTGGGTTGCATCCTGCATGGTGTCGTTCATGCTGCCGAGGGTTTCGAGCCTGGGCGTGGTCCAGGGTCGCCTGGGCGCTGGTGCTGTGTCGGGGATGTGGTGATTGTCGTGGACGGTCATCGTTTCGGTCTCGCGAAGGGAGGGGGATCAGGGGCGGAGTGCCGGAGAGGCGCTGGCGACGGGAGCATTCCAGATCGTGACGAAGTCCCATCCGGCATAGCTGAGGGGGGACTGCATCTGGGTGGCGGTCAGGGCGGTGCCCCCGGCGCTGGTCGCCTGCCCGCTGGCCAGGATATTCCAGTAGGAACTGGTGACGGTTGCACCGTTCGTCCTCTGGCCGATCAGTCCGCCTGCTCCCCGCGTGCCGATCACCAGGCCGGTCGAATAGCTGTTGGTGAGGCTGCCGCCGTAGAGATAGCCGATCAGCCCGCCCGCGGTGTTGACCGACGCGCCGGCCTGGCCGGTGGCATAGCTGTTGGCGGTGGACGAATTATACTGATAGCCGATCAGCCCGCCGACATAGTTGGTGCCCGCCACGGTGCCGGTCGCGAAGGACCGCGTGATCGTCGCGCCCGAGGCATAGCCGACCAGCCCGCCGACATTGCTGACGCCGCTGACCGCGCCGCTCGCGCTGCTCAGGGTGATGCTCGATCCGTCATTCTGGTTGCCGACCAGCCCGCCGACCAGATTGTTGCCGGTGACGGTGACCGCGCTGCTGCTCCCGCTGACGCTGCCGCCATTATAGAGCATGCCGACCAGCCCGCCGACGCCGTTCTGGCCGCTGATGCTGCCGCTCACGTTGATATTGCTCAGCGTGCCCGAGGACAGGCCGAACAGCCCGATATTCTTGATCGTGGGACGGTTGATGCGCAGGTTGGACAGCGTGAAGCCGTTGCCGTCGAGCGTTCCGGTGAAGCCGTAGGTGCCGCTGGTGATGCTCGCGAGCAGCGCATGGCCGGTGCCGTTCCAGACATTGCCGAGGCCATCGGTACCGATCGGCACGAAGCCGGCGCTTGACCACATGCCCGAATAGGAGCCCGGGGTCCCCGCGACGACCGAACCGGTTTCAGCCAGGTCGATAGTGCCGGCCAGGCTGTAGCTGCCCGACAGGCGCGCCTGATCATAGCCGATCAACTGCAGTTGATGGCTGTTGGAGATCAGCAGGCGGCCGCCGGCATCGGTCGTCGTGGTGAAACTGGTCGGCACCTCGAACGCAAGGAACGGCCGTGTCGAATTGCCCGCCAGGAACACGAAGCCGGTCGGGGTCGCGGTGCCGATACCGGCCGCCGCCGCGAGATTGCCATAGGCACCCGCCTTGTACGCATAGGTCGCCGCGCCAGACTGGTTCGGATCAGAAGTGATCGCGGATACGTTGCTCGCGGTGCCGGTGGCTGTGGTGAAGGCGTTGTTTTGCCGCGTCGAATAGCTGTCCCAATAGGCATTGGTAATCGAACCGGCGACCAGCCGGGCGACCACGCCGCCGACCTGGTAACCCACCATCGATGTCGATACTTCGCCAGCGGCATAGGCGCCGTTGATCGAACTGGACGCGCCGATCACGTTACCGACCAGGCCGCCGACATTCTGGCCTCCGGCGACGGCGCCGGTCGCATAGGCGTTCTGGATGCGGCTCGCGTTGAGCGTGCCGACCAGCCCGCCAGCACCGACATTGCCGTTGATCGAATTGCTCGACACACGGCCGGTGGCGTAGGAATTATTGACAAGGCTGTTCGACGCGACGTTCCCGACCAGTCCGCCCGCGCTGCCGTTGTTACCAGTGCTGGCGAGTGTCGCCGTGCCGGTGGCGTAGGAATTGCTGACCGTACCACCCGTCAATTCACCGATCAGGCCGCCGACAAAGGCGCCGCCACCCGATCCGGTCGCCCTGGCAGTGCCGCTGGCCCAGGAATTTGTCACCGTGCCGGTCACCGTTCCGATCAGGCTGCCGACCCGCGCGACGCCGGATACGTTAACGGCGGAGGACGAATTGCTGGTTGTACCGCGGAGCTGCTGGCCCACGAGGCCACCGATATTGCCGGCGGTGCTGCCCACGCCAGCAACGGTGCCGGCGACGTGCACGTTAGTGATCCGGTTGTTGGTCGACCCCATATAGCCCGTCAGGCCGGCAGTCAGGCTCCGACCGGTGATATTCAGGCCGGTCAGGGTAAGATTGCTGATCGTGGCCGAACTGTCGATGCCGCTGAACAGGCCAACATAATCGCTCGTAGGGCGGTTGATCGTCAGGCCCGAGATGACGTGGGACCTGCCGTCAAAGGTGCCGGTAAAATAGACCGGTGCGGAAAGCGAAATGGGATCGAAACCGGCGCCATTGTTCCACAGCGCCGTGCCGCTGGCGTCGATGTCGGCGGTCAGCACGAACTGGCGCGCGAGCTGGTTCGCCGAGGCGATCCCCTGCAGGCCATAGACGTCCTCGATGGTGAATGGCGTGTTCATGGTGCCATCACCGCCGGTCACGCGCCGGAAACTGGCATTGGCGAAGCTGAAGCGGAAATCGGTCGCGTGGAAGAATGGCAGTGCCGCGCTGTTCTGCGACCAGCCGCCATTGACGAGGTTGAACAGCCCGACATCGACCGTGCCGGTCGCGTTGATCAGGCCCATGCGGGGAGAGGCGTTGCCGGCACTGAGCGCCAGCCCGCCATTGGTGCCGATGATCGCGGCGTTGATGTTGATATTGTTATAGGCGCGTAGCGTTAAGCTGTTGGCGCTGGTCCAGGTGACGGCGCTGTCGATCGTGATGTCGCCCGCGCCGGGTGTCTGGTTGCCCGCGCCGGCCGCGCTGCTGCCGGTGGTTTCGAGCGTGACGTTGTTGCTGGCGAGATTGGCGCTGATCGTCGCGGCGGCGCCCGCATCGACGGTCAGGTCGACCGGGTCGATCAGCCAGGTGCCGGTCATGCCGCCGGCCGCCGAGGTATCGACGCGCAGGCCGGTGAAGGAAATGTTCGCGCCCGACGTCTCGATGAAGCCGCCATCACCCGTCGTCCCGGTGGCGCGCGCTGAAAGTGTGCCGGCGAAATTGACTGATCCGCCGTCGCCGCCATGCAGGATGATCGTGCCGCCGTTGCCGATCGCGCTATCGGCATTGATGTCCCCGGTCAGGTTGATCACGTTGCGAACCGCATCACGCACCGTCGCCGCCCTGAGCTCGACAATGCCGCCGCTGGCGTTGATCGTGCCCGCCATGTCGATCAAGGCGGTGCCGCCGACGGCGGTGATCGGCACCGCGACCTGCATGAAGCCGTCGCCGTTGAGATCGAGCGTGATGCTTTCGCCGGAGGCAAGGTCGACACGGCCATAGGCCACGCTGATCGTTCCGCTATTGCCGACCGATCCGCCAAGCAGCGCGACATAGCTTCCCTGCCCCGCATCGATCGTTCCGCCGTTCGCCACGCGGGCCGATGCGCCGGACCCGGTGAAGTTCAGGCGCCCGGCCTCGAAGTCGGCATCGCTGATCGCCAGCGTCGAGGCGACGAAGCCGCCGCCGGTACTGACGTTGCCGGTCGAGGTGATCGCGATGCCGTTAGGATTGACGAGATAGACCGAGCCGTTGGCGCGAACCTGCCCGGAGATTTCCGATCCCATCGTACCTGTCACTCGGTTCAGGGTCGCGCTGCCCGCATCGGGCTGGTGGAACACCACGCTGTTGCCTGACGCGACGTTGAAACTGTTCCAGTTGACGATCGCGCGCGCCGTCGTTTGTGTTATCGTGACGCTGTCGGGCGCGGTCGCGATCGTCGCGGTGCCCGATGCCACGACCCCGCCCGCGGGCAGCGCCGTCTGTGCCTGCGCACCCGTCGCGCCCACGCCGTTTACGCACGCGCAGATGGCCGCACGCACCAGAATGCTTGTCGCGAGCGCACGGCTACGTCCAGCCGAGCGGACCAAGGAATGACGATGCATGAATCCCCCACCGGAAAGCCGGGCGCATGCCTGGGCCTTAGGGGAGCCTTAACTATTCTAACCTCGGCGCCACTCAACGGAACACAAGCGGACTATTCCGGCGCGAGTGATCCGACCGGATCATGGCGGGTTGAGCAGCGCCCGCGATGGGCCTTCCGATATGGAGGAAAAAACCGGGCGTTGTGCGCATTTCCGTGGGGAACGATCCCGGAAAAGGCATCCCTGGCCATCCAGCGACCGTCCTGATCGAGTGCCTCCGTCACCCCCTCCACACGACCTGCGTGACACTCGATCGATCGCACGTGGCGGGCCTGACGAAACGAATCCGTGATATTATTAAACCATTTTGGGTGTGTTGGCATCCGCGCGATCCGATGATCGCGGGAGATTCGCGCAACAGGGCAGCCCGGTCTCTCGGCGTGCGGCACGGCTCGTAGGAGGTCAGCAGCTTGAAGACATCGCCAATCGAGCAGTCGATCGACCCGGCTGTCGCCATTCCTTCTTTCCACACCCCGGAGACACTGCGCGCGCATCCGCGCTTCTCGGAGGCTGTGGCCTGCCTCGTCGATGGGCTCGTGTCATTGTTCGGCCATGATCGCCGGCTGCGGTCATTGATCGAATATGATCGCGGCGTCACCTTCATGCTGATCGTCTGCCTCGCCGCGGGGGAGCGAAGCGACCGGCCGGAAACCTGGCTGACCATGAAACGACTTAACGCCTTGTTGCCGCGCCTGTGCATCGAACCGGGGCGCGGTATCACCGACTTCGTCACCAGCCTGCAGGATGAAGACTTCCTGACCACGCGCCGCTCACCGCTCGATGCGCGGGTCCGCATCCTGCAGCCGACCGAGAAGATGCTCGCCGCGGATCGCGAATGGCTTCAGGTGTTCCACGCACCGCTCGCCTTGCTTTATCCCGACGGCGACTATCACGGCGCGATGCGGCAGGACCCGGTCTATCAGCGCGCCTATCGCACCGCCTCGCTCACCACGCTCGAGATTGCCGACCGGATCGTCGGCGGCAATCCGCCTGCCGATTATTTCATCCGCGAAAGCGTCGGCACGCGCCTGTTGATGGTACTGATTCAGGAGGTGCGCGACGCGCCGGACCATCGCACCGGACCGGGCTTCTATACTCGCGCGGCGGCGCTCGGCGGCGTGTCGCGCACGCATGCGCGCAACGTGCTGCAAGGCGCCGCCGACCGGGGCTGGCTGCGATCGAGCGATCCGCCGGGCCTCTTCATCGAAGTGCGGGACGAGCTATGGGACTCGGTTCAGCGTTGGGTGGCCGAGTCGGTGGCGGGCGTGGACATCGTCCACGGCATGGCCCTCGCGCTCCAGAAGCCCGCGCAAAAGGGCGCGTGAGCCCGATGAGAAAAAATGGGAAGTCGATGTAACTACCCGAAGGCCTGCTGGAAGGGCGGCATGCCTCGCATGCGGGCGCCCTGAGCCGCCCGATCGTCGAGACTCGTGACGGGATGGGGAATGATGCGGGAAGGCATTCCGCCGTCCGGAAAATTATCCGGCTACTTCTCATGGATGGCTGGTGGAGATGGATGCCCCGTGAGGATTCGAACCTCAATAGACGGAGTCAGAGTCCGTAGTCTTACCATTAGACGACGGGGCAACGCGGAGGGCGATCTAGGGGGCGAGGCCGGGGCTGTCAACCAACGCCGCGCGCTGCTTGCCGCACGGCACTGCCTGCGCTACCCTTTGCCTCAAGCACCGAACGGCGGCCTTTCCGGCCGCCGCGACGGCAGAACATAAAAGCGAGTACACACGGCATGGGGGATCATTCGCCCAAGATGCCGTACCGGCAGGAAAGACCTGCCCGTTCGGCGCCGATCCCCGGCAAGGTCACCGGGGCGGGACGCGCGCGTTGGCCGGAGGCGCGCCATTTCGCGGCGCTTGACCTCGGCACCAACAATTGCCGCCTGCTCATCGCGCGGCCGCAGGGCAACGGCTTCGCGGTGGTCGACGCCTTTTCGCGAATCGTCCGGCTGGGCGAAGGGCTCGCCGCGACCGGCAGACTCAGCGACGCGGCGATCGATCGAACCCTGGCCGCGCTGAAGGTCTGCGCCGACAAGCTCAAGCGCCGCAACGTCGCCCTGTCGCGTTCGGTGGCCACCGAGGCGTGCCGCCGCGCCAGCAACGGGCCTGAATTCATCGCGCGCGCCTATGAGGAAACGGGCATCCATCTCGACATCATCTCGGCGGAGGAGGAAGCGCGGCTCGCCGTGCTCGGGTGCCACGCGCTGATCGAGCCCGGCGAGGACCCGGCGCTGGTGTTCGACATCGGCGGCGGCTCGACCGAACTGGTGCTGGTCGACACGCGGCCCAAGGTGCCGGTGGTGCTCGACTGGCACAGCGCGCCCTGGGGCGTGGTGTCGCTTACGGAGTTCGCCGGCGGCGGGACGGGGCCGGACGGGCTTGCCGCCGCCTATGCAGCGATGCGCAGCCTCGTCGCGGACAGCTTCGCCGGCTTTGCCGGCCGCCTGCCGCGCGGCATGGAGCGGCCGCGGCTGCTCGGCACCAGCGGCACGGTGACGACGCTTGCCAGCGTGCATCTCGGCCTGTCGCATTATGATCGCTCGGCGGTCGACGGGTTGATCGTGCCGGCCGCCTCGATGCGGCGGATCAGCGCCGACCTGTCGCGGATGAGTCTGGCCGAACGCGCGACCCTGCCCTGTATCGGCAACGAGCGCGCCGATCTGGTCGTTGCCGGTTGCGCGATCCTCGAGACGATCCTCGATCTATGGCCCGCCGAACGGCTGGGCGTGGCCGATCGCGGTATCCGCGAAGGCATTTTGCGCCGGCTGATCGGTGGGAAGGCGCTATGAAGGTGGCATTGTGAGCAAGGACGGCGGCGGGCTTCGAGTCCGCGTCAAGACGGCGCGGCGGCGCACCGCGCAATCGACGCGTTGGCTCGATCGCCAGCTCAACGATCCGTACGTGAAGCGCGCCAAGGCGGAGGGCTATCGCAGCCGCGCTGCCTACAAGCTGATCGAGCTCGACGAGCGCTTCGGCTTCCTCCGGGGGGTGAAGCGCGTGGTCGATCTCGGGATCGCGCCCGGCGGCTGGACCCAGGTGGTGCGGCGGCGCTCGCCCAAGATCGCGATCGTCGGGATCGATTTGCTGCCGGTCGATCCGATCGACGATGTGACCATCTTCCAGATGGATTTCATGGACGACGCCGCGCCCGCAATGCTCACCGAGGCCCTCGGCGGCGCGCCGGACCTGGTGCTGTCGGACATGGCGGCCAACACGGTGGGGCATCCCCAGACCGACGCGCTCAGGACGATGGCGCTGGTCGAGGCGGGCCTTGCTTTCGCGATCGACGTGCTCGAGCCGGGGGGCGCCTTTATCGGCAAGGTGTTCGCCGGCGGTGCCGATGCGTCGCTGGTCACCGAGCTGAAGCGCAACTTCAGGACGGTGAAGCACGCCAAGCCGCCCGCCAGCCGCAAGGGCTCGTCCGAATGGTATGTCGTGGCACAGGGCTTCAAGGGCCGGCGTGAAGCGGTGCCTCAAGAGCCGGAGGATCAGTAGAATAGGCGTCGTGCCGGATGCCTCGGGCTTGTCGAGAGGGCCAGGGTGACGGCAGGATTGCCCGGCCGGGCGCGAGCATCACAAGCACGAAAAAGCCCGCGGATCGCTCCCCGGGCTCTTCGTATCGTCAGGACTTCGGGCTCAGCCCTCGTAGTCGCCGCCCAGATTCTGGTTGCGCGGCGGCGCGGCGGCGGTGAGGCGAAGCGCCTCGGCCGATGCCGCCAGGCTGCCGATTTCGTCGGGCGTGTCCTCGTCGTCGACCTGGACCCGCTGAAGGCCGGAAACGACTGCTTCCTCCAGGTGATTCGGACGCACCGTCTCTTCGGCGATCTCGCGCAAGGCGACGACCGGGTTCTTGTCGCGATCGCGGTCGATCGTCAGGTCGGCGCCGCCGGAAATCTGCCGCGCACGCTGGGCCGCGAACAGCACCAGATCGAACCGGTTGGGAATCTTGTCGACGCAATCCTCGACAGTGACGCGCGCCATGAATGGCTTCCTTCGCAAACAACGATAGAATGAAGACCGGCGATCTAGGGCCCGGACCGGCAAGAGTCAAGGAATCCGGCTTGCCCCCGTCCCGATGCGCGGCCACATCTGCAAGATGACCGAACCTGCCGTCCAGCCGAGCTTCACCGTCGACGGCAACACGCTCACCATGCTGGATACCGGCCCGCGCCGGCTCGAAGCGCTGATCGCCCTGATCGCCGGGGCCGAACGGACGCTTCGGATCATCTACTACATCTATGTCGACGACGATGCCGGCGCGCGGGTACGGCAGGCGATGCTCGATGCGGCGGCGCGCGGTGTCGCAGTGTCGCTGGTGGTCGACGGGCTGGGCAGCGAGCATGCCGAGCAGAATCATTTCTTCGAGCCGCTGCGCCAGGCCGGGGTCGATGTCTGCCGCTTCGTGCCGCGCTGGGGCCGCCGGTATTTGTTGCGCAACCACCAGAAGCTGGCGCTGGCGGACGAGGCGCGCGCGATCATCGGCGGCTTCAACGTGCAGGACAGCTATTTCGGCACGCCGGCCGAACAGGCATGGCGCGATCTCGGGCTCCTGGTGGAAGGCCCCGCCGCGGAGCATATCGCCGGCTATTTCGACGCGCTGTCGCGCTGGTCGAAGCAACCCAGGGCGCCGCTACGCTCGCTCCGTCGCGCGCTCGGCACATGGAGCGAGCCGGAGGGCAGGACGCGCTGGCTGTTCGGTGGACCGACACGGCGGCTGTCGCCCTGGGCGCGGGCAGTGAAGCGGGATCTGGAAAGCGCCCAGGCGATCGACATCATCGCGGGGTATTTCGCGCCAAGCCCCGGCATGCTCAAGCGGCTCGACCGCGCCGGCATGCGGGGCCGGGTGCGAATCGTGCTGCCGTCGAAGAACGATCATGGCGCCGCGATCTGGGCGTCGCGCTTCACCTATGCCGGGCTGCTGCGCAAGCGGGTCGAAATCTACGAATATCAGCCGACCAAGCTCCATACGAAGCTCTTCGTGATCGACGACGTGGTCTATATCGGCTCGGCCAATTACGACATCCGCAGCCTGTTCCTCAACCTCGAGATGATGCTGCGCATCGACGACAAGGTCTTCGCCGCCCATGTCCGCGCCTATGTCGACGGGGAAGTCGCCCAGTCGGAACGGATCACTACGGCGCTGTACAAGGCCCGCACCAACTGGTGGGTCCGCACGAAGCAGGCGGCTGCCTTCTTCGTGATGACCGTGCTCGACTATAATGTGACGAAGGGGCTCAATTTCGGGCCGCGCCGGCGGCTCCGCAGGCCCTGATCTTTATTCCTTCCAGGCCCAGTAGAGCTGGGCCGGCGGTACGTTCCACCATTCCATGTCGTGGTCGACCTTCGGGATATAGGGCTCGATGAAGTCGCGGCACTTGGGCGAGAACTGATAGACCAGGAAGGCGCCGCCCGGCCGGAGCACGTCGGCGGTCGCCTGGCCGATCGCGTCGCCGACGCCGGCGGGAAGCGTGGAGAAGGGCAGCCCCGACAGCACATAGTCGGCATGGTCGAAACCGTGATCCTCGATGATCTGGCGCACGTCGGCCGCCGATCCGCCGACCGCCAGGAAGCGGGGGTCGGTAATCTCGTGGCGCAGATAGCGGATGAAATCGGGATTGGTGTCGATCGCGAGATAGGTCGCGTCCGGGGCGAGCCGTTCAAGGACATGCGGGCAGAAGGTGCCGACGCCGGGGCCGTATTCGACGAACAACCTGGTGTTCTTCCAGTCCACCGGACCAAGCATCTTGCGGATCAGCTTGCCCGAGGAGGGGACGATCGATCCTACCATCACGGGATGTTTCATGAACCCTTTCAAGAACATGGCCCAGGGTGAGGACACTCCGGCGGCGGCCCTGCGCTGGCGTCGCGCGGCAGTGGTTGAAACGGTCACTGGCGATCCTTGTTTTCGTGATTCACGGGTATCTGTCGCAATCCTGTAACGAACATTCAAGTCTTAGGGTCCGCGCGCCGCCCTGCATGCGTCCCGTTCGGGGTTGCGCATGGACCCGAAGCGTTTAAGCGAGGCGCATGCGCGACGACCGGACTGGCCAGATCGTGGTGATCTTCCTTTCGCGCCGGACTGTCGCGGACGACGCCGGCTATGCCGAGGCGGCCGAGGCGATGGCGTCGCTCGCCGCGACCCAGCCGGGCTATCGCGGAATCGAAAGCACGCGCGGGCCCGACGGGCTCGGTATCACGCTCAGCTTCTGGGCCGACGAGGCTGCGGCGCTGGCCTGGCGCGACCATCCCGAGCACAAAGTGATCCGCGATACCGGGCGTGCGCTCTGGTATGAGAGCTATGAGGTGATCGTCTGCGCGGCGCAGCGCTCCTACGCTTGGGAAAGGGCCGGGGAAAAGGCCAGGGACCGGGGTTGAAGACGCCTGCGGTCAACCGCGATTTCGCGCTGCTGTTCCTGGTGATGCTCACGATCGCTGCCGGCAACACTGCGCTGCAATCGGTGCTGCCCGCCCTCGGCCGATCGTTGAAAGTCCCCGACAGCGCCGTTGCTGCGGCGTTCTCGGTATCGGCCCTGCTCTGGGTGATCGCGGCGCCCTATTGGGCCAACCGGTCGGACCGGCATGGCCGGCGCGCGATGATCCTGCTCGGCGTCGGCGGCTTCTGCGTATCGCTGCTGCTCTGCGGCGTCTTTCTCGCTGCGGGGATCAATGGCTGGATCAGCGGCACCGCGGCGTTCATCTGCTTCATCGGTGGCCGGTTGATCTATGGAACATTCGGGTCGGCCGCGCCGCCGGCGGTCCAGGCGCTGGTCGCCGGGCGCACCAGCCGCGAGGAACGGACCCGGGCGCTCACCCTGCTCGGCTCGGCCTTCGGGCTCGGCACGATCCTCGGGCCAGCGATCGCGCCGTTCCTGATCCTCGGCAGCATCGGCGCGGTGGAGATCGGCCTGTCCGGTCCCGCCTTCATCTTCGCGCTGTTCGCGACCGGCATCTATGTCGCGGTGCTCAAGCGCCTGCCCAATGACCGGACGCCGCAACCGGGCACGCACGGCGCGGCCAATGCCTATCCCTCGATCGGCGGTCAGAGTTCAGGCGCAAGCATCACCGCCGCGATCGAGCCGCACAGCGAGCGAGTCGGCTATTTCGATCCGCGCGTCCGCGCCTGGATGGTCGCTGGACTGGTGATGGGCCACGCTCAGGCGATGACCAGCCAGGCGGTCGGCTTCCTCGTCATCGACCGGCTTCACCTCGCGCCGGCCGACGCGCTCCAGCCGACCGGGATCGTGCTGATGATGGGCGCCGGCGCCGCATTGCTGGTCCAATGGGGCATCATCCCGCTGCTCGACATGCGTCCGCGCCAGTTGATCCTGGTCGGCCTTGTCGTCGGCGCGGCGGGCTGCGCGCTGACCGGGCTCGCGACCTCGCTCTATGGTATCGCGACCGCTTATGCGCTTGCCTCGATCGGCTTCGGCTTTACCCGGCCCGGCTTCACCGCCGGCTCGTCGCTCGCCGTCGGCCATGCGGCGCAAGGGTCGGTCGCGGGCAAGGTGACCTCGATCAACGGCGCGTCCTTCGTGCTCGGGCCATCGATCGGGGTCGGCCTGTACGAAGCGCAGCACGCGCTGCCCTATCTGACGGCAGGCGCGGCGCTCATCCTTCTGCTCGGCTATTGCTGGGTGGCGTTGCGGGATTCACCCGGGTCGAGACTCGATCCGCCCTCCGTGCCCGTTCGTCCCGAATAACCATCGACACGAACGGCTGAGTTCGACCCGGGCAATGCTTCGGTTGACCTTCAATCGGCGCCCTTCGGCCCGTGCGGACGGAGCTGGCCGGGGGAGATGAAGCCGATCGGCTGGATGGCTGATGCTTCCTGCTTCAGCCGCGCGGCCATCTGCTCATATTCGCGCTCCATGTCCGGCGTCACCGAGGCGCGGGAATCCTCCAGCGCTTCCTCGAAATGCGCCATGGTCACCTCGGCGACCGACAGGGATTGGCGCAGTGCGACCAGGCCCGCCCGGCGGACCAAATCCTCCAGGTCGGCACCGGTGAAGCGTTCGGTCCGGCTTGCCATCTCATCCAGATCGACATCGTCAGCGAGCGGCATCTTGCCGGTCTGGATCGCCAGGATGCGACGCCGCCCGGCCTTGTCGGGCACGCCGACATAGACCAGCTCGTCGAAGCGGCCCGGCCGCAACAGGGCCGGGTCGATCAAATTGGGGCGGTTGGTCGCGCCGATCACCACGACCGACTGGAGTTCTTCCAGCCCGTCCATCTCGGCCAGGATGGTGTTGACCACGCGTTCGGTGACCTGGGGCTCGCCCAGGCCGCCGCCGCGGGCGGGCACCAGCGAATCGAGCTCGTCGATGAAGATCACGCACGGCGCAACCTGCCGCGCGCGGGCGAACAGCCGGGCGATCTGCTGCTCGGATTCGCCATACCATTTGCTCAGCAGGTCGGACGATTTGGTGGCGATGAAGTTCGCCTCGGCCTCGCGCGCGACTGCCTTGGCCAGCAAGGTCTTGCCGGTGCCGGGCGGGCCATAGAGCAGGAAGCCCTTGGCCGGACGGATGCCGAGCCGGCGGAACGCGTCCGGGTCTTTCAGCGGCAACTCGACGCCCTCCTTGAGGCGCGACTGGGCCTTGTCGAGCCCCCCGACATCTTCCCAGCGCACGCGCGGCGCCTCGACCATCACCTCGCGCATGGCGCTCGGCTGGACACGCTTCAGCGCATCGAGGAAGTCCTCGCGCGTCACCGCCAGCGTATCGAGCACTTCAGGCGGAATAGTCCCCTCGGCGAGGTTGAGGCGCGGCATGATCTTGCGCACCGCCTCGATCGCCGCCTCGCGGGCCAGCGCCGCCAGATCGGCGCCGACGAAGCCGTAGGTGGTCCGCGCCAGCTCGTTCAGGTCGACCTTGTCGCCAAGCGGCATGCCGCGGGTGTGGATGCCAAGGATCTCGCGCCGGCCGCGCTCGTCGGGCACGCCAACGACGATCTCGCGGTCGAACCGTCCGGGACGCCGCAGCGCTTCGTCGATCGCCTCGGGGCGGTTGGTCGCGGCGATCACCACGACATTGGCGTGTGCTTCCAGCCCGTCCATCAGGGTCAGCAGCTGCGCGACGAGGCGCTTCTCCGCCTCGCCGGACACTTGCCCGCGCTTCGGCGCGATCGAATCGATTTCGTCGATGAACACGATGGAGGGCGCGTTCTTGGCGGCCTCCTCGAACACCTGGCGCAGCTTGCCCTCGGATTCGCCATAGGCTGATCCCATGATCTCCGGGCCGTTGATCAGGAAGAACTCGGCCGCGCTTTCGTTGGCGACGGCGCGGGCAAGCCGGGTCTTGCCGGTGCCGGGGGGCCCATGGAGCAGCACGCCCTTGGGCGGATCGACGCCCAGCCGCTGGAACAGCTCTGGGTAGCGCAACGGCAGCTCGACCATTTCGCGGAGCTGGTCGATCGTCTGCCCCATGCCGCCGATATCGTCATAGGTGACGTCGGCGCGGCGCGCCTCCTTCGGCTCCTCATATTCGGGGCGAAGCTCGATCTCGGTATTCTCGTCGACATGAACGACGCCCTTGGGCGATGTCGCGATCACCGCGAGGCGGATCTCCTGCAGGGCATAAGCCGGCGCGCGGAGGAATTGCTGAACGCCCGGGGGCATGTTGTCGACGCGCTGCTGCCCGGCGGTCGCGACCACGTCGCCCTGGGTGACCGGCCGGCCGAAAAAGGTGCGCTTCAGCGCGTTGGACGACCCTTCGAGCCGAAGATTCTGCTGTGCGGGGGCGAAGACGATTCGGGTCGCCGGCTTGGATTCGACCTTGCGCACCTCGACGAAATCGCCCGAGCCGGCACCGGCATTGGCGCGCTGCAGGCCGTCGATCCGGATGATCTCAAGCCCCTCGTCCTCGGCATAGGGTGCGACGGCGCGCGCCGGGGTGGTCGACTTGCCGACGATCTCGATCACATCGCCTTCGCCGATGCCAAGCGCCGCCATCAGCGCGCGCGGGACATGCGCCAGCCCGCGGCCGCTGTCTTCGGGCCGGGCATTCGCCACCTGCAATTTCCGAATCGGCGCTTCGCCATCGGCCATGTGAGATCCCCTCGAGAACGCAAAGTTGAGCGCGCGAGATAGGATGGTGGTTCCGAAGATACGAGGGGCAGATAAAGGAAGGGGTTGCCTGCTTCAGGTAAGCCACTGGAAGCAGGCAAAAAAAGGGCCAGCCCCAAAGGGCCGGCCTTGAAAGTTTTAGGAGAGGATGCCTGAAAGGCCTCGCCTATATGCGGCGCAGCGGATTATGCTGCAAGTGCGAAACGAGTCTATGCAATTGCGTTCGATGCAATCATTGCTGGCAATCCTGCGAGGGACGATGATAGATTTGGAACGCAGGGTATATGATGCAGCGCACAATGCGCGTGTGAAGGGAACGCTGACACCATGCGCAGATTGCCGCCTCTGACCGCGATCGAGGCGTTCGTCCAGGTCGCGCGCCTCGGCTCGATCAAGGCTGCGTCGCAGGAGCTTGCGCTGTCGCCGCCGGCGCTCAGCCGCCGGATCCAGGCGCTTGAGCGCTTCATCGGCAAGCCCCTGTTCGATCGCCGCCACCAGGCGGTGGTGCTGAATGCCGATGGCGAACGCCTGCTCCAGCAGATCGCGCCGGCGCTGGACAACCTGTCCGATGCGGTCGAGATGATGACCAGCGGCACCGACGTGTTGCGGCTTCGCCTCGGCATCCTGCCGCTGTTCGCGTCGCAGCGCCTGTTCCCGCGCCTGGCCGAGCTGCGTGCGAAGCATCCGGAACTTCATCTCGACATCGACACCGCCGCTCATGGTCTTGCCCGGCTGGGCGATGGTCTCGATGCAGTGATCGCGCTGGCGCGGGAGATCGATCCGGCCCTGTACGGCAAGCGGCTCGACCGCAATTCGGTCTATGTCATCGGTGCGCGGGCGCTGGTCGAGGGCGCCAATCCGGTTACCCGGCCCGAACAGCTCGCCGGGCTCACCGCGCTCGTCCACCGCGACATGCCCGATACGTTCACGGCGTGGCGCCGTGCCGCGAAGCTCGACGATCTCGAGCCGCTGGCGATCGACCATTTCGATTCGGGCGCGCTGATGCTCGAGGCGGCGGCGCAGGGGCTCGGCATCGCCTTCATGCACGAAAGCCATTTCGAGGACGCGCATGACGACCGGCTGGTGAAGCTGTTCGATATCGCGGTGGAGAGCCCGTACAGCTACTGGTTCGCCTGCCGCCCCCGCTCGCTGGCGCAGCGGCCCGTGCGATTGTTCCACGACTGGCTGATCGAAACGATCGGCGACCCGGAGGTATGACCCTCCTTAAAAGCCCCTCCCCTTCAGGGGAGGGGTTGGGGTGGGAGACTAATCCGGACGTTCCCGGTGAGTCCCACCCGTGCGACTCCCCTGACGGGAGGAGATCAGGTTCAGGCAGCTCGTGCCTTGACGATCTTGCCCGGCTCGCGCGGCGGCTCGCCCTTGGGCAGCGCGTCGACATGGTCCATGCCGGAGGTCACTTCGCCCCAGACGGTGTACTGGCCGTCGAGGAAGCGCGCATCGTCGAAGCAGATGAAGAACTGGCTGTTCGCGCTGTTCGGGCTCTGCGCGCGCGCCATCGAGCAGACACCGCGGACATGCGGCTCCTTCGAAAATTCGGCGGGCAGGTTCGGCTTGTCGGAGCCGGACATGCCGGTGCCCGTGGGGTCGCCGCCCTGGGCCATGAAGCCGGGGATCACGCGGTGGAAGACGACGCCGTCATAGAAGCCGTCATTGGCCAGCTCGACGATGCGCGCGACATGCTGGGGCGCCAGGTCGGGGCGCAGCTTGATCGTCACGTCGCCGCCGTCGAGCGTCAGGGTCAGGGTTTCGGGGGAATCGGCCATGTCGGGCTCCTGAAGAAATAAGGTCCCCGCACCTAGGGACCGTCTTCGATATCCGCAATGGCAGGCAACGCCGAATGGCCATGGGCCGGACAGTCGATGCGGCGGTTTTCGATCGCATCGCAAATGCTGTCATGGCGATTTGGCTTTGGCCGCGCGGGAGGTTAGAGGCTGGCGTCGTACGGCTATGGGAGGTCAGGATGAACGAGACCGAACTGAGCCAAGCCGAGGATGAAGCTGAGACCGGCCAGCTCGACGAGGACGACCGGCTGAAGCCCGAATTCGTCCGTGCCGTGCTGGATGCGGTCGATGCCGGCGATACCGAGGCTGCACGCGCGCTGGTCGAGCCGCTCCACCCGGCCGACATCGCCGACCTGTTCGAGCTGACCCCGCACGAAGAACGCGCGGATCTTGCCAAGGCGATCACCGACCTGCTCGACGCGGACGTGTTCGCAGAGATGAACGATTATGTCCGCGAGGACCTGATCGACGCGCTCGAGCCGCACGAAGTGGCGGATATCGCCTCGGAGCTCGATACCGACGACGCCGTTGCGATCATCGAGGACATGGAGGAGGACGACCAGAAGGCCGTGCTCCGCGCGCTCGATCCGGACGACCGCGCCGCGATCGAGGAGGCGCTGTCCTATCCGGAGGAATCCGCCGGCCGCCTGATGCAGCGCGAGCTGATCGCGGTGCCGGAGCATTGGAGCGTCGGCGACGCGCTCGACTATCTGCGCGGCCATGAGGAACTGACGACCGATTTCTGGGAGATCTTCGTGGTCGGCCCGTCTCACAAGCCGGTCGGCACCTGCCAGCTCTCCTGGATCCTGCGCGCGCCGCGCACCGTGTCGATCGGCGACGTGATGAAGCGCGAACAGACACTGGTCCCGGTCGACATGGACCAGGAGGAAGTCGCGCTCCGTTTCCAGAAATATGCGCTGATCTCGGCGGCGGTGGTCGATTCGGGCGGGCGGCTGGTCGGCATGATCACCGTCGACGACATCGTCCACATCATCTCCGAAGAGGCGGGCGAGGATATCCTGCGGCTGTCCGGCGCGGGCGAGGGCGACATCAACGAGCCGATCCGGCTCACCGTGCGGACGCGGATCACCTGGCTGATCGTCAACCTCGGCACGGCGATGCTTGCCGCTTCGGTGGTCGGGTTGTTCCAGGGCGAGATCGGGCGCTTCGCCCTGCTCGCGGTGCTGATGCCGATCGTTTCCGGCATGGGCGGCAATGCCGGCACCCAGACGCTTGCGGTGGTGGTGCGCGCGCTCGCCACCAACCAGCTGACCAGTTCCAACACACGGCGCATGATCTTCCGGGAATTCAGCATCGCGGCGGCCAACGGCTCGATGCTCGGCCTGCTGATCGGGCTCGGCACCTATCTCGTCTTCGGCAATGGCGATCTCGCCATCGTCATTGCGATGGCGATGGTCATCAACAATGTGATCGCCGGCCTGTCGGGCGTGCTGGTCCCGGTCGGCCTCGAACGGGCCGGGGTCGATCCCGCCGTGTCGTCGGCGGTATTCGTGACGATGATGACTGATGTGATGGGTTTCTTCTCGTTCCTCGGTCTCGCTACCCTATGGGGCCTTGGCGGCTGACCCCCGGCTTCCCAAATCGCTGAAATGACACTGCATATTACCAAGGTCGCGTTCGGCGCCACCGGCGTCGACCATCTCGCGGAGCGGCTGCTTGCCCGTGCCGAGGCTGGCCCGGTGTTCCTGACCACGCGCTATCTGCCCAAGCGTCACGAGGAGATTGCAGGGCAGGGGTCGCTGTTCTGGATTATCAAGCATCAGCTCATCGCGCGCTCGCCGATCCTGCGATTCGGCGAGGCGGAGGGCGGCCGGGTGGCAATCCATATCGATCCGAAGCTGATCCTCACCCAGGCCCGACCAAAGCGCGCGCACCAGGGCTGGCGCTATCTCGAGGATGGGGATGCGCCAGCCGATCTCGACGGCGACATGGCGGTGGGCGATCAGATGCCGCCCGCGCTGATGGGCAAGCTTGCCGGACTGGGCCTGATTTAGGGTACGCGTCCTCGGTCGGATCGACATTCGGAACTGGCCCCTCGGCGGCACAAGATGGTTCGCGCAAAGGCGCGGAGGACGCTGGGAAGGGCCGGTCAGCCGCATGGGTGGTTTGCGATGAAAAACACGTCCAAAAACAGGCGGCTTGCCGGTGCACGACGATCGAGTCCGGGAATGAACTCTGCGGTCTCGGCGCCCTCTGCGCGAACCCTTGTCTTCGCTGCCATCGTTCCGATAACGTGACTGTCGATCCGGCCTAGGGGGCGGCCAGCTTGCCGCAGCTCACCGGGCCGCCCGCGATCGCCTTCACCGTGCAGGCCGGCTTGCCATAGACGGTAACCGACCCCAGCCCGGTTGAGGTGACATTGGCGGTGAACCGGGCGGTCGCGCGTATCTCGCCGGGGCCGTCGAGCAGCAGGGTGAGATCGCCTGCACTCAGCGGCACGGCGTCGATCCCGCCCGTTCCATTGGTCATCAGCCGCACCTTGGCCGCTCGCCCGCCAAGCTTGATGCCGCCCGATCCGACCAGGGTCGCGTTGAGCTGATCGGCATCAAGCGTGGCCGCGTCGAGCGTGCCGCTGCCCGTCACCTGCAGGTCGATCCGTTGGCCCTTGACCGCGCCGGCGACGCTCAGCCTGCCGCCGCCGATAAGGGTTGCACCGCGGATGGCCAGCGTCGAGATGCTGATCACCGGCGCGCTCACGCTCCCCCCGCCCGATTGTTCACCCCAGCCGTTGGCGCTGGCCCGGACAATCAGGGTTGTCCCTTCGACGCGGACATCGAGCGTATCGACCGCCCGGGCGTCACCATCGGCGCGCGCACCCGGCGACTTGCCCGTCACAAGCTTGACCTGGAACGGCCCGTCAACGCGGACTCGGTCGAAGCTGCCGATCGCATAGACTCGGTTTGCCGCGCTCGCCGACATAGGCAGAAGCAGCAGGGCCAGCGCGGACAGATGACGGATCATCCGCCCGGCATCGGCCCAATCGCGGTTTCAGGCAAGAGGCTCAGCTACCGCATTTCACCTCGCCGGACCCCTTCTTGGAGGTTGCGCAGCGGGCTCCCGGACCAAGATCGACATCGCCCGAGCCGACGACCGATACCGCCGCGCCGCCCTTTACGGCGGCACGCACGCTGCCCGACCCGGCGACCGATACCTCGGCGCCCTGGGCGGTCAGCCCCGGCGCGTCGACATCGCCCGATCCGGTGACGTCGATCGTCAGCTTCCTGGCGTTGCCTTTCAGCTTCATGCCGCCTGATCCGGCGACCGAGAATTTGCCGGTCTCGACGTTGACCGTTGCGACCTCGAGATTGCCCGACCCGGCGCTTGAGCCGCTGAAGCTCTGGCCCTCTACCCGGTCGACCGCCAGGTTGCCGGAGCCGGCAATGCTCGCTTCGGCGATGCGCGGCATCGTCACGAAGACCTTCACGCCCTTGTGGCTGCCGCCGCCCCAATTGAAGCCGTCGCGGTTGATCCGGCCGATCCGAAGCGTGTCGCCGACTTTTTCGATCTTGAGTCGATCGAGTTCCTCCGAAGGCCCTTCGGCGCGCACCGAGAAACCGGTGCCGACGCGCACGTCGACATCGTCGGATCCGCGTAGCGCGACTCCGGTGAAATTCGCCACTGAATAACTGCGCGTGGTGCCGCTGCCCGATCCGGTGACGCCGGGCTTGGAATCATTGCCGCCCGATGTGAACGAGCAGGCCGCCAGTGGAATGGCGGTCAGCGGCAGGGCCGCGATCAGGGCAATGAGACGCATGATATCCTCCGTGTGTGTATTGTGTGAATAACACACCTATAAAGCGCGCGCAAATGAAAAGGGCCAACGAAAAAGGGGCGGCCGTTGCCGGCCGCCCCTCTTGCTGGTTCCGGATCGGACGCCGCGATCAGGCGGGCGTCTTGTCCTTGTTGTGGATCGCCGCGGCCTTGCGCAGGATCTCCAGGATCTTTTCCTGAGCCGTCGGCTCGTCGACCTGCTCCATCGCGGCGAGTTCGCGCGCGAGGCGGCTGGTCGCCGCTTCGAAGATCTGGCGCTCCGAATAGCTCTGCTCGGGCTGGTCGTCGGCACGGAACAGGTCGCGGACCACTTCGGCGATCGACACCAGGTCGCCCGAATTGATCTTCGCTTCATATTCCTGGGCACGGCGCGACCACATGGTGCGCTTCACGCGCGGCTTGCCGGTCAGCGTGTCGAGCGCCTCGCGCAGCGTCTTGTCGGACGACAGCTTGCGCATGCCGACGCTCTCGGCCTTGTTGGTCGGTACGCGGAGCGTCATGCGCTCCTTCTCGAAGCGGAGAACATAGAGTTCGAGTTGCATGCCGGCGATTTCCTGCCGCTGCAGCTCGATGACACGGCCAACGCCGTGCTTGGGGTAAACGACATAATCGCCGACGTCGAAGGACAGCGCCTTGGCAGCCATTCCGTTGAGCCTTTCCGTGGACTGGTTCCCCTGAGGGTGCGCGTCAGCAGCGTTGCTGCGTGCGCGCGATAAGGGGGTGTTGATTTAAACGTCTCCAGCCGGATGACGCGAATCCGCGCCTCCGTCCTACCTCATGTAGCAGAGTCGTAATAAAATTACCAGCCGCACTAGGCCCGTTCCGGGCCGTCCGTGCGAAAAATAGTATGGATGCGACGAAAAGAGCCGCTGATCAGTCGCCCTTGCCGGCCTCCGGCGAGAAGTATTTGTCGTACTTGCCTTCTTCGCCCTTGTGCTCGTCGGCGTCGGCGGGAGTCTGGTCGGCCTTGCGTGTCACATTGGGCCATTGCGACGAGAAGCTGTTGTTCAGCTCGAGCCATTTTTCCAGGCCGCTCTCGGTATCGGGCAGGATCGCCTCGGCCGGGCATTCGGGCTCGCACACGCCGCAATCGATGCATTCGCTGGGGTTGATCACCAGCATGTTCTCGCCTTCATAGAAGCAATCGACCGGACAAACCTCGACGCAGTCCATGTACTTGCAGCGAATGCAGGCATCGGTGACGACGTAGGTCATTGCAAACTCCCCAGCTCGGAACACACGGGTC
The DNA here is from genome assembly GCF_028473665.1 of Sphingomonas sp. QA11. Lineage (GTDB taxonomy): Bacteria > Pseudomonadota > Alphaproteobacteria > Sphingomonadales > Sphingomonadaceae > Sphingomonas > Sphingomonas phytovorans. Next base: position 4,805,476 of record NZ_CP098774.1, read on the forward strand.
CGACGAAACGCCCGTCTGCTATGCCCCGTCGCCGCCGTCGTCAATCGCCCGAAGCCTGATGCGAGACGTTCTCAATGACGAGGTCGGTGTAGCAGGCGCGTGCCTCGGGTGCGGGCCCCCGCCGTGGCGGCAGCGCCTCCACCCGGATCGCGCGTACCCTGTCGCCCTGGACAAAGGCCAGCACGCTGCCGATGCGAACACTTGCATGGGCGCGGTCGATCGCACGCCCGTCGAGCCGCAGCCGGCCCTCGCCGGCGATCTTCTGGGCGGCGCTGCGCGTCTTTGCGAGCCGCGCGAACCAGAGGAACCGGTCGAGCCGCATCGTCTGGCCGCCAGCCCCGATGCTAGCCCCGACACTAGCCATGCGTGGAGCGCAGTCCGGCCAGCGCCGCAAAGGCATTATCGCGTGGCGGCGGGGCCACCTTGGCACGGGTAAGCCCCCGCCATACCCAGTGTGGCGCTCCCGCCTGCGCATGTTCTTCCCGTGCCGGGGCCATGCGAAAGCCGAGCGCCGCCATCAACCGCGCCAGAGTCTCGGGGGTCACGCCGATAGAGGTGGCGAGCGCGGGGTCGGGGGCGAAGGGCTTCCGACCGGCGCGCGCTTCATGCGCGGCCCGGGCGATCCGCTCGGCCAGGTCGACCCGCACCGCCTGGTTGCCGAGCGGGCGAAAGCCGTCGGCGAGCGTCGCGCCCGGGGCGCCACGGGCGAGCACCGTCGCGCCATCGGGCGGTGCTGCCCCCGGCGCGTGCCCTGCCTGCGCCGCGATCAGCATCCGCCGCCATCGCGCCGGGCCGGGCTTGAGCAGCCGCGGGTCGAACAGGTCGAGCGCCCCGATCGTCACGCCGACCGCGCGCAGCCTCTTGCGGGCCGCCGCGTCGAGCGAATCCACCGCGGCGTCGATCCCGCTCCGCGCGACGATCCCGCCCGCCCCGACCAGGGCGGCGGCCACGGCGCGGAGCGGCGGCGTCGCCGACGGATCGCGCTGCGCCGCATCGAGCGCGACCAGGCCGGGCAGGCGCTGCTGTATCTGGCCGGCCATCCAGTACTCCAGCCGGGCCCGCACCCTGGCCTGCAACCCGCGATCGAGGCAGTCGAGCGCACGGTCCAGCGTCAGGCGCGGCCGGGCGAGTGATGGCCCGGTCGCCAGTCCGGCGACTTTCAGCCCGTTCCACAGAATCGCCGGCGGTCCATTGTCGTCGATCGCCAGCGCCGTCTCAGCGGCGGTAGCGAGCGCTTCGCCCCGCCGCGCCCGCTCGTCGCCCAGGCGGCGTTCGGCCGCGGCGAGCAGCAGCCTCTTGTCGCCGTGCCGCGCGTCGGCGGCGACGGTGAAGCGGAAGCCGTCGAGCCGCCCGATCGCATGCTCCTCGACCATCACCTCGCCTTCGGGCCCGATCGTCACCGGCAGGGCGCCCTTGTCGGCGCCGATCTGGCGCAGCAGCATCGTCGTCCGCTTGTCGACGAAGCGCTGGGTCAGGCTGAGGTGCAGCGCGTCGGAAAGCCGTTCCTCGACCGCCGCCGCCCGGCCCGCCCAATGTGCCGGATCGGCGAGCCAGTCGGGCCGGTTGGCGATATAGGCCCAACTCCGCGCCGCCGCGATCCGACCGGCCAGCGTCTCGACATCGCCCGCGACATTGTCGAGACGGGCGATCTCCTCCGCGAACCAGGTGTGCGGGATGTGGCCGTTCCCCTCGCTGAGATGCCCGAACACCCGTCCGGCGAAGCGGGCATGCGGGTCGACGCCGAGCTTGCGGAAATCGGGCAGCCCGGCCGCCGCCCATAGCCGCCTGACCATCGCCGGGGACCTGACACGGTCGCGCACCCAGTCCTCTTCGGCCAGCCGCTTGAGGATGGCGAGGTCGGTCGCCTGCGGCGCGGCGCGCAGCACCCGCTCGGTTGGCCGCGCCTCCAGGCTGGCGACCAGCGCGTCGATGCTCGCCATGTCGGGATCGCCGTCGCGCCAGTAGAGGAAGTCGAGCCGCGGGAAGCGATGCTCCTCGATCGCCAGCACTTCCTCCGGGGTGAAGGCGCCCGGCCCCTCTTCGACCAGCGCGCCGAACGTCCCGTCGCGCTGGTGCCGCCCCGCGCGGCCGGCGATCTGCGCCATCTCCGCCACGGTCAGCCGGCGCTGGCGGTGCCCGTCGAACTTGTCGAGGCTGGCGAAGGCGACATGCGCCACGTCCATGTTGAGACCCATGCCGATCGCATCGGTCGCGACCAGATAATCGACCTCGCCGGCCTGGAACATCGCGACCTGAGCGTTGCGCGTGCGCGGAGACAGCGCGCCCATCACCACGGCCGCTCCGCCGCGCAGCCGCCGCAGCATCTCGGCCACGGCATAGACCTCCTCGGCCGAGAAGGCGACGATGGCGGAGCGCTTGGGCAGTCGGGAGATCTTCCGCGCGCCGGCATAGCTGAGCGTCGAGAAGCGCGGCCGGTTGAGGATGTCGATCCCCGGCACCAGCGCCTTGAGCATCGGCCGGAGCGCTTCCGATCCGAGGATCATCGTCTCCTCGCGGCCCCGCGCGCGGAGGATCCGGTCAGTGAAGACATGGCCGCGCTCGGGGTCGGCGCCAAGCTGTGCCTCGTCGATACCGACAAAGGCCAGGTCGCGATCCAGTGGCATCGATTCAGCGGTACACAGGAACCAGCGCGCGTCCTTCGGGACGATCTTCTCCTCGCCGGTGATCAGCGCGACCTGGTTCGCGCCCTTGATCCTGACCACCCGGTCATAGACCTCCCGGGCCAGCAGGCGCAGCGGAAAGCCGATCATGCCGCTCGAATGGCCGCACAGCCGTTCGACCGCCAAATGGGTCTTGCCGGTATTGGTGGGGCCCAGCACAGCGGTGACCGGACGTTCGGTGTCGCGACTCATCGTGAAGGCAACATCGCGTGCCAATCGCCCCTGCGCAACCTGCCAGCGTCAAAAACAACGCTAACCATATCGAATAGCTGGCGGATTCGGTTGATAACTCCTTGTCGCAGGGCCGCCACGCTTCGCCGCGCGTGCCTCGCCCCGGGACATTCCTTAATTTGACTTTAGGAGAATGTCGCCACAGTCATGCGACCTCGCGCCGGGGGGTTCTTTTTTCAGACGGCGCCGCGATCTGGGGGCGGACAGCCTTTGTTCTTGCGCAGCGATCATGGCTCGGATCAGGCGGGGGGTACCGCTACCCTGTCGTTCGGCCGGGCCATCGTACCGATGGCGGAGCCGGGCACGCTCGAGCGGCTGCGCGACGCGATCGCCCGTATCGACTGGGCACCCGATCTCGGGTCGCAGATCGGCTCGCTCGACTGGTGGCGCGGTGCCGCGACCTGCGCCGCGCTCTGCACCGCCAGCTGGATGCTCGCCCCGGGCTTCGACACGAAGATCATCGGCGCCGCGCCGGCAGCGCTCGACGGCGACGCCTGGGACGAGGCGCGCGCCCAGTCGATCGCGCCGCTTGCCTGGGGTGCCGATACCGGGCGCCACATGGCGGCGAACGACCTCGTCGCGCCGCTCAGCCAGACGCCCGAACGCCCGATCGTCGATATCACCACCCTGTTCGGCAATGGTGACAGCTTCACCCGCGTCCTGCAGCGCGCGGGTGTTTCGGAAGGTGACGCCACCGCGACCGCCCGGCTCGTCTCGGGCGCGGTCGGCCTTGGCGATATCAAGCCCGGCACGCCGATCGACATGACGCTCGGGCGCCGCCCGAACCGCAATGTCGCCCGCCCGCTCGATCTCCTGTCCTTCCGCGCGCGCTTCGATCTCAACCTCAGCGTGTCGCGCGTGAACGGCGCGCTCACCCTGGTGCGCCATCCGATCGTGATCGATCATACGCCCGCCCGTTTCCAGGGCCTGGCCGGCCGAAGCCTCTACCGCTCGGCCAGGGCCGCCGGCGTTCCCGCCAAGATCGTCGAATCCTACATCAAGGCAATGGCGACGCGCCTTTCGGTCGGCCGAGACGTCGGTGCCGGCGATACGTTCGACATCATCGTCGAACAGGCCCGCGCAGCGACCGGCGAAGTCCAGATCGGCAACCTGATGTTCGCGGGGCTCGACCAGGGCCGCAAGAAGACCCAGCTCGTCAAATGGAATGACGGCCAATGGTATGAGGCGTCGGGCCAGTATGAACGGCGCGGGACGATGGGCATGCCCGTCGCCGGCCATATCACCTCGACCTTCGGCCTGCGCCGTCACCCGCTGCTCGGCTTCACCCGGATGCACAAGGGGCTCGATATCGGTGCGCCCTATGGTTCGCCGATCCGCGCGGCGATGGGCGGCATCGTCGCCTTTGCCGGGCGCAACGCCGGCTATGGCAATTTCGTGAAGCTGGCGCATGGCGGGGGCATCGGTACCGGCTATGGTCATATGAGCCGAATCGCGGTGCATGCCGGCACGCGCGTCTCGGCCGGCCAGGTCATCGGCTATGTCGGCTCGACCGGCCTGTCGACCGGCCCGCATCTTCATTGGGAGGTGTGGAAGAACGGCGTCGCGGTCAACCCGCGCTCAATGTCCTTCTCCAGCATGGCCCAGCTCACCGGCGAGGCATTGCGCGCGTTCAAGGCGCGCTATGCCGGCCTGATGGCGGTGAAGCCCGGCGCGCAGTGATCGGCGTCAGCCGGTTCTGCGTCCACGCGGGCTCGATCCGGTCCAGCGCTTGAACGCCCTTGAAAAGGAGCTCGGGTCCGAAAAACCGACCAGATAGGCCGTTTCGTTCACCGAGGTCTTCCTCCCGCTCAGGTAATGCAGTGCCATCCGATGGCGCAGATCGTCGATCAGCGCCTCGAAGCTCACATCCTCTTCCTTCAGGCGGCGATAGAGCGATTGCCGGCTCATGCCGATCTGCCGCGCGATATCCTCCATGGTCAGGTCGCCGGTGTGCAGCAGCGGGATGGCGAGGCTTTCCACCCGGCCGCGCATCGTCGTCGCCTTCTCAAGGCTCTTCAGCAGGCGCTCGGCATGCTCGCTGAGCACCCCGAAGACATAAAGGTTCGGCTGGTGCAGCTCGATCGACAGCCAGGAGGGGTCGATCATGATCGCGTTCCTGTCGCTGCCGAACGTCACCGGCACCTCCAGCACGCGCTCATAGTTGGCGGCATGGTCCGGGGCCTCATGGGTGACGTGCACCGCCTTGGCGAAGGGTGCGTCGGGGAAGTGGCGCCTGGTCTCGGAAATGAAGCGCGACCAGGTCGATTCAGTCATTTCGGGAAAGGCGTTCGGGTCGCTGCGCATATCGACCAGCCACAATTCACCGTCGATCGGGGTCAGCTGGAACCGCCCGCCGCTCACCGGGATGTCGACCTCCGCGGTCAGGCGGCTGAAACGGTTCAGTTCCATCAGTGCGGCGCCCATGGTCGGCGCGGCATAGCAGATCAGCCCGACGACCGAGATTTCCTTGAAATCCTTCTCGGCGCCCAGGTCGAGCGCCAGGGCGGGCGCGTCGCACAGCTCCTTGGCCGCCTTCATCAGCGCGATGTAGCGGGCCATCGGCACGCGACTATCGGGGTCGGCCAGCGCGTCGGCCGCGATGCCGGATCGCTCGGCAAGCAGCGTCGCGCTGGCGCCCTTCGCCACCGCGAACTGCATCAGATTATGGGCATACCCCCCTGATACGGTCGGTTCGGGCACGCTTCTCCCTCCTGGAACGCAAAGCCATGTTTTTGATCGTTCCTGTCATGTGCCCGGAATCCGGCGCGGACTAAAGCCCGGAGGATGGAAGAACCGAAGACGATGCAGGTCGCGACCGCCGCCAGAGCCTTGAGGGCATCGGGCATGTTCTGGTTCCTGACGGCGCTGGCCGGCCAATGGCTGTTCGTCATCTATATCGCGGCTTTCTACGGCGGGGCGGCGGCGCGGGGTGCCTTTGCCGAGTGGAACGACGTGCTGGTCGGCGGCTATGTCGCCGGCGGTACCGTCGGCAATGTCGTGCTGGCGGCGCATCTGCTGCTGGCTGCGGTCATCACCATCGGCGGGCCGCTCCAGCTCGTGCCGTGGATCCGCGCGCGGTTCCTGCTCTTCCATCGCTGGAACGGGCGGCTGTACATCCTCACCGCGATCGTGATCAGCCTTGCCGGACTCTACATGGTCTGGACCCGCGGCACCGCGGGCGGCCTGGCGATGTGGGTCGGGATCAGCATCAACGGGGTGCTCATCCTGGTCGCCGCCGTCACCGCATGGCGCCTGGCGCTGGCGCGCCGGATCGCGGCGCATCGCCGCTGGGCATTGCGCAGCTTCATCCTGGTCAGCGGAGTATGGTTCTTCCGGGTCGGGCTGATGTGCTGGGTCCTGCTCAACCAGGGCCCGGTCGGCATCGGCAAGGATTTCGACGGGCCGTTCGTGCGCTTCTGGGCATTCGGCTGCTATCTCGTGCCGCTCGCCGTGCTCGAACTCTATCTGCGCGCGCAGGATCGCGGGACGCCGACCGGTCGATACGCGATGGCGGGCGGGCTGACGATACTGACGCTCGGCACGGGGATCGGGATCGTCGGCGCCGCGATGGGGATGTGGCTGCCGCGGCTGACCTGAGGCGCCCGGCGATCAGCGTCCCTGGGATCGCCAGCGCTTGAGCGTGCGCCCGATGATCAGGTCTTCCTGGCCGACTTCGCGCCACAATTCGGAGAAGAGCGGGTCCTCGGATGCCGGGCGCCTGTTCTCCTCGAGCCCGTCGAACGACACGCGGATCGGGATGGCGACGCCTTCGCCGCAGATGATGCATTCGCGGTTGCGCAGCGCCGGGATCGAATCGAGGAAACCGCGCGCGCCTTCGGGCATGGCCGCGCGGACGAATGCCTGGTCGCGATCGTTGTTCAGGCGCATCGAGATGATCGTGCCGAGCTGCGACAGCACGCCTTCGGCAAGATCCGACGGCCGCTGCGTGATCAGGCCGAGCGACACGCCGTATTTGCGGCCTTCCTTCGCGATCCGGCTGAGAATCCGGCCGACCGAGCTGTCGTCGGCATTGCGTTCGTTGGGGATGTAGCGGTGCGCCTCCTCGCAGACGAGCAGGATGGGGCGCTGGGCCTCGCCGCGCGACCAGATCGCATAATCGAATACCATGCGGCTGAGCACCGCGACCACGACCGAGGTGATTTCGGAGGGCACGCCTGACACGTCGATGATCGAGATCGGCTTGCCGTCGCCCGGCAGGCGGAAGATCCGCTCGATGAAACCCGCCATCGTGTCGGCGACCAGCATGCCGGAGAACATGAAGCTGTAGCGTGGATCGGCCTTGATCTCCTCGATCTTGGTCTTGAGTCGAAGATAGGGCGCGGTGTCGCCGGCCCGGTCCATCTTGCCCATTTCGAGCTGGATCAGGTTGGTCAGGTCGCTCAGCAGATAGGGGATCGGCGCGTCGACCGTCAGCTTGGAGATTTCCTGCCCCAGCCTGCTCTTGCCGCGCGCCATCAACAGGCACTTCGCCAGGATGTCCGCGTCGATCTGATGCTCCGAACCGCTCGAGGTGACGAACACCTCGCAATGCTCCTCGAAATTCATCAGCCAGTACGGCATCTGCAGGTTGGACACGTCGAAGGTCGCGCCATTGTCCTTGAACGCGGCGCCATATTCGCCGTGCGGATCGACCATCACGATATGGCCCTGCGGCGCGAGCTCGCAGATCCGGTGCAGGATCAGCGCGGCGGCGGTCGACTTGCCGGTACCGGTCGATCCCAGCAGCGCGAAATGCTTGCCCAGCATCGCATCGACATACAGCGCGGCGCGGATGTCGCGGGTCGGATAGACGGTGCCGATCTCGATATTGGCACGGTCGTCCGCGGCGTAGATCTGCTTCAGGTCGGCGGTCGTCACGGGGAATACGCGGCATCCCGGGGTGGGGTAGCGCGTCACGCCGCGACGGAATTTGTAGAGTTTGCCGGTCAGCTTCTCTTCATCGCCCTCGCCGAGGAAATCGACCTGCGCGGCAATCCGGTCGGTTGATCCGTCCAGGAGCTTCAGCGACCGGATATTGGCGATCAGCCAGGTACCGCCGACGCGCATCTTAATCTGGCTGCCGACCTGCCCGGCGCTTGCCGCCACCGGATCGCTGCTCTGCGTGGCGGCGTCGAGCGCGCGCGCGTCCAGCATCACCTGGCTGCTCGATCCGGCGATCTCGAACACGATGCCGATGCCGCCCCCCGCCGCGTCCTGCGGGGAGATCCCGGCACTTGTGGGAGCTGCTCTTTCGAAAGCGTTGCTGCCCAGCATTTCGGTCATTCCTCGGTTCCCCCGGGTGTCAAGAACCGAGCTATGCCGAGTGACTGGTAAATATTGGGTGTGCCGGGACATGGGGCGCATACTCAGGCCATATCCGATGGGCCAATCCCTTTCCGTCCGGGGCAAACCTTTCGAGCCATTTGCCAGCTCGCGGCGCATATTATCTGAAATTGAAATAAAAACCTGATCAGGATAAATTGGTCTCCATCGGGTTGCAAATAGGCGTGGTTTCATCAATGATGCGCGCCATAAAAGAGAGGGCACATCATGATCTCGATCGCGCGAATGAAGCATGTCGTTCTGTCCGCAACGGCATTGGCCCTGATTGCGCCCGCGATCCCGGCCCTGGCGCAGACTGCCGCCCCGGCACCCGCAGCATCCGCTGCCCCTGCAACTACGGCCGCGCTCGAGGGGCTTGATGCCTATATCGAGACCGCCCGACAGACCTGGCAGGTGCCCGGCATGTCCATCGCGATCGTGAAGGACGGCAAGATCGTTTATTCCAGGGGCTTCGGTGTCCGTGAGGAAGGAAAGCCCGGAAAGATCGATGCCGACACAGTCTTCGCGATCGGCTCGACGACCAAGGCATTCACCGCTGCTGCGCTCGGCATGCTGGTCGACGAAAAGAAGATCGCCTGGGACGGTGCGGTGCATGATTACATGCCGTCGTTCGAGATGGACGATCCCTATGTCACCCGCCACGCCACGGTGCGCGACCTCCTGTCACACCGGACCGGCGTGGTCACCAATGGCAACCTCTGGTACGGCTCCGGCTTCGATCGCAAGGAGATCATCCGGCGGATGCGCTTCCAGACCGAGTCGCTCGGTTTTCGCAACCAGTTCCAGTATCAGAACGAGATGTTCATCGTCGCGGGTGAGGTCGTCTCCTCGGTCGCCGGCATCAGCTATGACAGGTTCATCGCCAGCCGGATCTTCGAACCGCTCGGCATGCGCCGAAGCTATACCAGCATCACCGAACTCAAGGGGCTGGCCAATGTCGCGACCCCGCACGTGCTGGTCGATGGCAGGATGGTGCCCATCGGCTATCGCATGATCGACAATGTCGGTGGTGCCGGCGTGATCAATTCAACCGCGCGCGACATGGCGCAGTGGGTGCGCCTGCAACTGGGCGGCGGCATGTTCGAGGGCAAGCAACTGATCGCCCCCGCCACCCTGGCCGAGATGCACACCGGCCAGATCGTGCCGCGCGGCGGGGCCAGCGCGACCTTCAAGTTCAGCGAATATGGCCTTGCCTGGGGCATCCAGGAATATCGTGGGCAGAAGGTCGTCGCGCATACCGGCGCGATCGACGGCATGCAGAGCGTCGTCGCGATGATACCGGAAAGGAAGCTCGGCGTGGTCGTGCTGACCAATGGCCTGCGGACCATGCTGCCCACCGCCGTCGAGATGCGCGTGCTCGACGCTTTTCTGGGCGGTCCGGTGACCGATCATAGTGCTGTCCTGAAAAAGGCAAGTGACGACGCGGCCCGGGTCGCGCGCGAAAAGACCCCTCCGCCCCCCGCTACGGTGTCGGCGCCCACCCTGCCGCTCGATCGCTATGTCGGCACCTATGCGAGCGCCATGCTGGGCGACATCGCGATCACGGTGGCCGACGGCAAGCTGGTGCTCGCGCGCCCGGTGGAGTCGGCGGTGCTCGATCATGTGGACAAGGACAAGTTCAAGGCTTTGTGGAACAGCCCAGGCCAGGCGACCATTTTCGGGCAGACCCCGGTGGGCTTCACCTTCGGGTCGGCGGGACAGATTACCGCGCTGGAGCTGGGTGGCGATAGGTTCGCGCGCAAATAGGGGGCGGGAGTCTGTTTCAGCAACGCTGGAACCGCGGCGGTCTGGCACCGATTCAGCGACGCTGAAAACGACTCTAGAACCGTCGCGCGACCCATCCCGCGGTCCAGCCGAACAGGATCGACAGCGCGACGGCGGTCAGGCCATAGGTGAAGGACCAGCGATCGGCGGAGCGCGCGACGAAACGCTCGAACCCCGATTTGCGGATGTCGATATTGCGCGTCGCCGCCGCCAGCACGCGGCCGTCGCGGATCAGGAAGGTCTCGGCGGTGAAGCGGCCGACCGGCACCCGCGCCGGGATGGAGACGCGGGCGCGATAGAGCACGCCGTCGGTGATCTCGACCGCGCCCGGTGCCTCGTAATACAGGCCGGAACGGCGCTTGAGATCGACCAGCCCGCGCGCGAAGCGATCCTGCTCGGCGGTCGGCGCGCTGCTGGCGGGCGACAGCTGCAGGCTGTTGAGGCCCAGCTCGTAGATCGCCTGGGTCCGGCCGTCGACCAGTCTGCCGATCGGCCGCGACGAGGCGATCGCGTAGAAGCTTGGCGCTGAGCGGTAGCGCAGCCTCGCTGCGTTGACCCAGATGCCCGCCACCTTCTCCTTCTCGCGCACCAGGATCGACTGGACCGGTCCCTTCACCACCACGACGATGTCGGTCGGCTTGTCGTCATCGGGCAGCCGGCCGCCAGGATAGAGGATCGCGCCGAACAGCAGCAATTCGGCACCGGTGAAGCTATAGGCGATCTCGATGTCGCGCTGGGAGACGTCGGGCACCAGGACAGGCTTGGACTGCCCCATCAGGAGCGGGACGAGCAGAAGAAGGAGGCACCGCCTTCCCGATGCGGGAACCCACTTCACGACAGCTCGACCGAATAGATCTCGTCCGGCCGCCAACCCAGGCCGAGGCCGATGCGGAAAGCGACGAGCAGCACGATGACCGCCAGCGCGAGGCGGAGATATTCCGGCTTCACCTTGGCGGCGAAGCGCGCGCCGACCTGCGCGCCCGCGACCGACCCGAGCAACAGCAGCGCCGCCAGCACGATATCGACCGCCTTGGTGGTGGTGGCATGGACCATCGTCGCCATCGCGGTGACGAACAGCGTCTGGAACAACGAGGTGCCGACCACGACCTGAGTGGTCATGCCGAGCAGATAGAGCATCGCAGGGACCAGGATGAAGCCGCCGCCGATCCCGAGCAACATGGTCAGGATGCCGACGAAAAAGCCGAGCAGCAGCGGGGCGAGCGGCGAGATGTACAGCCCCGACCGGTAGAAGCGTGTCCGCAGGGGGAGCGCCGCGACGAGTGGATGGTGCCGGCGTTTGCGGGGGCGCGGCGGCGCACCAGTACGGCTGGCGTGGATCGCGGTCCAGCTTTCATGCGCCATCAGCCCGCCGATCGAGCCGAGCATCAGCACATAGACGATCGCGATCACCGTATCGATCTGGCCGCTCGCCTGGAGCAGCTTGAACAGCCAGCCGCCGAACAGCGAACCGATCAGGCCCCCCGCGACCAGCACGCCGCCCATCTTGGTGTCGACCCCGCCGCGCCGGATATGCGCGAACACGCCGGAGACGCTCGCGCCGGTCACCTGGCTCGCGGCCGAGGCGGCGGCGACGGTCGGCGGGATGCCATAGACGATCAGCAGCGGCGTGGTCAGGAATCCGCCGCCCACCCCGAACATGCCGGAGAGCAGCCCGACACCCCCGCCGAGCAGGACGATGACAAGTGCGTTCACCGACAGGTTGGCGATGGGCAGATAGATGTCCATTGACCAAGGCGGATATCCTGTTCGGCGCGTCGCGGAAAGCGCGACGCGGAGAATTCGGTAAGATGCCGGCGGTTCGCGGCAATGCACGGCAAGGATGTCCAGTTATTGCCGTCATCGGGCGGCCACTTCCGGCTGGACTTGAACCCGTATCGGGCCTTAGCGTGTGGCCGACTTTCCGGGAGAGTTCGATGAAGCTCGCACTGCGTCTGGCACTGCTCGGACTGGCGCTCGCGCCCGTCGCCGCGCTCGGTGACAACAGCCCGCAGGTGGTGATGGCGACCCCTGGGGTCGGCGATGGGGGCTCGATCAGGTCCTTCACCGCGCGGTTCAGCCAGCCGATGGTCCCGCTCGGCGATCCCCGGGCGCCATCGCCGTTCGGCGTCACCTGCGCGGTCGATGGCGAAGGGCGCTGGGTCGATCCGCAGACCTATGTCTATGACTTCAGCGGTCCGCTCTCCGGCGGCACGACCTGTAGCTTCAAGCTCAAGACCGGGCTGAAGAGCGTGTCGGGCTATGCCGTCACCGGCCAGCAGGACTTCAAGGTCGATGCGGGCGGCCCGGTCGCCCGCGCGATCCTGCCGGCGCAATATGACGGGGAGATCGAGGAGGATCAGGTTTTCCTCGTCGCGGCCAACATGCCGGCGACCGCCGCGTCGGTCGCCGGCAATGCCTATTGCGCGGTCGACGGGATTGGCGAGAAGATTCCGGTCGACGTGCTCGCGGCCGATGTGCCGGGCAAGCTGCTCGGGGAGATAGGCACGGGCAACTGGAACGTGCGCAGCTTCCTCGAAAATGCCGGCCTTCCGGCGGCGGTGCCGGCCGATGCAGCCGACCGGCAAAAGGCCTATGCCGCCGTGACTGCGCTCAAATGCCGCCGTCCGCTGCCCCCCGGCCGCGACATGGCACTGGTCTGGGGGGCGAATATCGCTGGCATCGGCGGTAAGCTTGCCGGTGCTGAACAACGCTTCGACTATACCGTGCGCAAGCCCTTCACCGCGCGTTTCGAATGCTCGCGCGTCAATGCCCAGGCCGGGTGCAGCCCGGTCGAGAAGGCCTATGTGCGCTTCACCGCGCCGATTCCGATGAGCATGGCGGAGCAGATCCGCGTGACCACCGCCGACGGCAAGGCCATCGCGCCGGTGTTCGACAAGGACGAGAAGAAGAAGGCGACGATCAGCAACGTCACTTTCTCCGCGCCGCTTCCGCCCGCGACCGCCGCGAAGCTCACCCTGCCCGCCGGGATCAAGGACGAGAGCGGCCGGACGCTGGCCAATGCAGAGCGTTTCCCGCTCGATGTCCGCTTCGACGAAGCGCCGCCGCTGATGAAGTTCGCCGCTCCCTTCGGTATCCTCGAGGCGAAGGAGCAGGGTGTCCTTCCCGTCACCGTCCGCAATGTCGAGCCATCGCTGCAAGGCCTGAGCGTGCCGGTCGCAGGCCAGTCGCTGCGTGTGGACGGGTCTGACGGCAAGGTCGCCGAATGGCTGCGCACCGTCGACAAGGCGGGCAGTTATGAAAGCCATCAGGTCAAGCAGGGGACTGAGACGGTCACCGTCAACGACACCGGGTCCAAATCGATCCTCGCCGGAGCCGGCGGTGCGCCGCTGCAGGTCGGCTTGCCCGGCAAGGGCAAGGATTTCGAGGTGGTCGGCATCCCGCTCGGCAAGCCCGGATTCTATGTTGTCGAGCTGGCCAGTCCGGTGCTCGGCCAGGCGCTGCTTGGCCGCAAGGCGCCGCGCTATGTCGCGGCGGCGGCGCTCGTCACCAACATGGCGGTGCATTTCAAATGGGGCCGGGAGCGCAGCCTTGCCTGGGTGACTCATCTCGACACGGGCAAGCCGGTCGCCAATGCCGTGGTCCGCATCACCGACAGTTGCACCGGGGGCCTACTCGCGCGCGGCACCACCGATGCCAGCGGCGGCGTGTTCGTGCCGCAGGGCCTGCCCGAGCCCGAGACCTATGGCAGCTGCGAGAACGGCAGTTCGCATCCGCTGATGGTTTCGGCGCGCGAGGGCGACGATTTCAGCTTCACCCTGACTGCCTGGGGCGACGGCATCCGGCCGTATGATTTCGACCTGCCCTATGGCTATCAGGCCAAGGGCGATATCCTTCACACCGTGTTCGATCGCGCACTCGTCCGCCAGGGTGAGACGATCAACATGAAGCACATCCTGCGCACCTCGATCGGCGCGGGTTTCGGCATGGCGCCGGCGCTCGAGGGGGTCCTGCGCCTGTCGCATCGTGGCTCCGACACCCAGTTCGACCTGCCGCTCAAGATCGACGCGAACGGCATCGGCGAATCGAGCTGGACCGCGCCGCAGGGCGCGCCGATGGGCGATTACGACCTGCAGGTGATCGTCGGCGACAAGACGATCTATACTTCCCAGTCGTTCAAGGTCGACGTCTACAAGCTGCCCACCATGCGCGCGACGGTGACCGGGCCGAAGGAAGCCGCGGTCAGGCCGAAGACGCTGCCGCTCGACCTGTTCGTCGGTTATCTGTCCGGTGGTGGCGCCTCCAACCTGCCGGTCGACCTGCGCGTCGGCTATTTCGGGCGGAGTTCAACGCCCGAGGGATATGACGGCTACAGCTTCGGCGGCACCGCGATCCAGGAAGGGACGCGCCCGCTCAACGGCGATGGCGAGGAAGAGCAAACCCCGCTTCCGCCGACCCAGACCCTGCCCGCCACGCTCGGCGGCGACGGCACGGCCAAGTCGGTCATCGAGGTGCCGCAGGGCCTGGACGGCGCGACCGACATGCTGGTCGAGATGGATTATCAGGATGCGAATGGCGAGGTGCTGACCGCATCGCGCCGAATCCCGATCTTCCCCTCGGCGGTGCAACTCGGCATCAAGACCGATGGCTGGCTGATGAAGCAGGACGATCTGCGCCTGCGTTTCGTCGCGCTCGACACCTCCGGCAAGCCGCTCGCCAACCAGAAGATCTCGGTCGCGCTCTACAGCCGCAAGATCCTGACCGCGCGGCGCCGGCTGATCGGCGGCTTCTATGCCTATGACAACCAGATGAAGACCGAGAAGCTGGCGGGCACCTGCGCCGCGACAACCGACTCGCTTGGCATGGCACAGTGCAAGGCCGATCCCGGCGTCTCGGGCGAGGTCTATGCCGTCGCGACGACGACGGATGCCAACGGCAATGTCGCGCGGGCGACCCGCTCGGTCTGGCTCGCCGGCGACGACGACTGGTGGTTCGGCGGTGATAATGGCGACCGGATGGACGTCGTGCCCGAAAAGACCGCCTACAAGGCGGGCGAGACGGCGCGTTTCCAAGTGCGCATGCCCTTCCGCGAGGCGACCGCTCTGGTCACGGTCGAGCGCGAAGGCGTGCTTTCCTCCTACGTCACCAACCTGTCGGGTACCGATCCGGTGGTCGAGGTGAAGATGCCGGGCAGCTATGCGCCCGACGTCTTCGTCTCGGTCATGGCGGTGCGCGGCCGCGTGCAGGGCGGCTTCTGGAGCTGGGTCCACGGCATCGCGCAAAGCCTCGGCCTCGCCAGCGGTCCGCCCGCCGCGCCGGAGCCGACCGCTCTGGTCGATCTCGCCAAGCCAGCCTACCGGCTCGGCATGGCCAAGGTGAAGGTCGGCTGGGAGGCGCATCAGCTCCAGGTCGCGGTCAAGGCCGACAGGGAGAAATATGCCGCGCGCGATACGGCGCAGGTCGATGTCCAGGTGAAGACCCCCGACGGCAAGCCCGCGGCCACCGCCGACGTCGCCTTCGCGGCGGTCGACGAGGCGATCCTCCAGCTCGCCCCCAATGAAAGCTGGGACGTGCTGACCGCGATGATGGGCGAGCGCTCGCTCTCGGTCCTCACCTCGACCGCGCAGATGCAGGTCGTCGGCAAACGCCATTACGGTCGCAAGGCGGTCGAGGCGGGCGGCGGCGGCGGCAACGACATGTCGGGGCTCAATCGCGAGAATTTCCAGCCGGTGCTGCTGTGGAAGGGGCGGGTCGCGCTCGACCGGAACGGCCATGCCCGGATTCCGGTGGTAATGAGCGACGCGCTGTCGTCGTTCAAGCTTGTCGCCATCGCCACTGACGGAGCGCAATTGTTCGGCACCGGCATGGCGAGTGTCAGGACGGCGCAGGACCTGTCGATCTTCGCCGGCCTGCCGCCGCTCGTCCGCGCCGGCGATTATTTCGCGGCCGGCTTCACGCTGCGCAACGGCTCGGACAAGCCGATGAAGGTCACGGCCATGGTCGACGTCACTCCGCGCGTTGCCGAGGGCAAGCCGTTGACGGTGGTCATCCCGGCCGGCGGCGCGACGCCGGTGGCCTGGAATCTTACGGCGCCGGGCAATGTCGCCAACCTCCGCTGGCATGTCAGCGCCAAGGCGGAAGACGGCAAGGCGGTCGACCAGCTCACGGTGAACCAGGACGTGATCCCGGCCGTGCCCGTCGAGGTGTGGGCCGCGACGCTCGCCCGGGTCGGCACCGACACCTCGATCCCCATCGCGCCGCCCGCCGGCGCGCTGCCGGGGCGCGGTTCGGTGGATATCAAGCTTGACGACACGCTTGCTCCGCCGCTTGCGGGCGTCCGCGCCTTCATGTCGGCCTATCCCTATGACTGTTTCGAGCAGCGCCTGTCGCGCATCGTCGCGCTGGGCGATTCAGCTGGCTGGACCGCGCTGGCGGGGGCGATCCCGACCTATCAGGCGCCTGACGGGCTGTTGCGCTTCTGGCCGTCCGACACGCTGCAGGGGTCGGAGATCCTGACCGCCTATGTCCTGTCGCTGACGGCCGACGCCGGCCTGCCGATCCCCGAGGCATCGCGCACGCGCATGATCGAAGGGCTGAAGGCAGTGCTCGACGGGCGGCTGCGGCACGAAACCTATGGCGATGTCCGTCTCGAAAAGGTCGCCGCCTTCACCGCGCTGGCGCGGGCCGGTGTCGCCACCCCGGCGATGCTCGGCCAGATCAGCATCACGCCGAAGGAGATGCCGACCGCGAGCGTGGCCGATTACCTGATGGCGCTCGACAAGGTCCCTGGCCTCGCCAACGGCCCGGCGCTGAAGGCGGCGGCGGAGGCGGTGATCCGCTCGCGCATCGCCTATGAAGGCACGCGGCTCGACCTGACCGACGCGTCGAGTTCGGCCTGGTGGCTGATGTCGTCAAGCGACGAGGCGTCGATCAAGGCGCTGCTCGCCACGCTCGGCCGGCCCGGCTGGCAGGACGATGCGCCGAAGATGATGGTCGGCGTCGCGCTGCGCCAGGTCCGCGGGCATTGGGATACGACAACGGCCAATGCCTGGGGCAGTGTCGCCGCGCGCAAGTTCGCGACGCTCTACCCGGCCGAGGCGATCGCCGGCACGACCTCGCTCGTGCTGGGCAGCCGCACCGTCGCGAAAGCGTGGCCGCTTTCGGTCGATCTGCGCCAGGCGAGTTTCCCGCTCCCCGCCGCGCAGACCCCGCTCCGCCTGTCGCAATCGGGTGGCACCGGTCCCTGGGCGAGCGTCTCGGTCTCGGCGGCGGTGCCGCTGACCAAGCCGCTCAATGCCGGCTACCGGATGTCGCGCAAGATGGACGTGGTGCAAGCGCGCACCAAGGGCGTGCTGACCCGCGGCGATGTCGTGAAGGTGACGATCACGGTAGAGGCGACCGCGGAACGCAACTGGGTGGTGATCGACGATCCGATCCCGGCCGGTGGCACCATCATCGGCGATCTCGGCGGCCAGTCGAAGATCCTTGCCGATCAGGGCAGCAATGGCGGCGGCTTCGATTTCGTCGCGCTCGACGGCGACGGCAAGCTCTGGAACGTCGAGGTCGGCGCCCAGCTCGCCTATGTCGAGCGCGGCAATGAATCGTGGCGCGCCTTTTTCTCCTGGCTGCCCAGGGGCAAGCTGACGGTCAGCTATCTGGTCCGCCTCAACGGCGCCGGCCGGTTCAACCTGCCGCCGTCGCGGGTCGAGGCGATGTATTCGCCCGCGATCCGCGCGCAGCTGCCCAATGCGCCGATGACGGTGGCGCAGCGGTGACGAGTGGCCGCGTTGCCTGATCCGGGGAGATTGCTCTCCGCGGGCGCGGAAGTGGCGAAGGCTGGCGGGCGGCTCTGGATGCGCGCGGAGTCGCTGCTGTTCCGCTGGTGGGCGGCGCTCCGCACCAGAAAGGGCATGACCTTCGCCGGCATAGGGCTGGTCGCCCTGGCCTATGCCGCGGTCGATTATGCCACGCTTCCCCCGCCGCTCCCCGGCTTTGCCGGGGTCCGCGCCGCATGGCATCCGTCCGAGGCCTGGCTCTACGACCGCGACGGCAACCTCATCGACAGCGCCCGCGTCGATTTCGCGGCGCGCCGGCTCGGCTGGACACCGCTCGACAAGGTCTCGCCGGTCACGCGCGAAACGCTGGTAGGTGCCGAGGATCGCCGTTTCTTCGGCCATGGCGGGGTCGACCTGCTCGCGCTGGCCGGCGTGGCGCGCGACAAGGCGCAGGGGGAACGCGCGCGCGGCGCCAGCACCATCACCATGCAGCTCGCGGGCTATCTCGCGCCCGGTCTCGCGGCCCCCGGTTCCCGCCGGTGGTGGGACAAGATCCGCCAGATGCGCGCTGCCTGGGCGCTCGAACGCGGCTGGACCAAGGATCAGATCCTCGAGGCCTATCTCAACCTGGCCGGCTTTCGCGGCGAGGCGCAGGGCATCGCCGCCGCGGCGCTTGGCCTGTTCGGCAAGACCCCCGATGCCCTCGCCCGCGACGATGCGCTGTTACTGGCGGCCTTGCTGCCCGATCCCCAGGCGACCGCGGACCGGGTCGCCCGCCGCGCCTGCGCCCTCGCGCATGAGGCGGATTGCACGCGCTTCGCCGGCGAGGCCGCGTCGATGCTCGGCCCGGCGCGCAGCCTCGCGCTCGACCCAGGCCTCGCGCCGCATCTCTCCGACCGGCTGTTGCGCAAGCCCGGCCTGCGCGTCAAAACGACACTCGATCGCCGCATCCAGCAGCTCGCGATCACCGCATTGAAACGCCAGCTCCAGGGCCTCGGCGGCGCCCGTGCCCGCGACGGCGCGGTGGTGGTGCTCGACAATGCCAGCGGCGACGTGCTCGCCTATGTCGGCGGAATTGGCGGCGCCTCGACTGCTCCGTCCGTGGATGGCGCCAATTCCTATCGCCAGGCCGGATCGACCCTGAAACCGTTCCTCTACGCCCAGGCGATCGAGAAGGGCTATCTCACCCCGGCCTCTATCCTCGACGATTCGCCGGTTCAGCTCGACACCGCCTCGGGCCTCTACGTCCCGCAGAATTACGATCGCGGCTTCAAGGGGCCGGTCTCGGCACGCTCGGCGCTGGCCGGGTCGCTCAACGTGCCCGCCGTCCGCACCCTGTTGCTGGTCGGGGTCGATCCCTTCCGCGACCGGCTATGGGATACCGGCTATCGTGGCATGACCGAGGACGGCCAATATTACGGCTTCTCGCTCGCGCTCGGCTCGGCCGAGGTGACTCTCCTCGAACAGGCCGATGCTTATCGCAGCCTCGCCAATGGCGGCCGCTGGTCGCCGCTCCGCCTCACCGCCGATGCCCCGCACGATGCGCCGCGAAAGGTCACCACACCCCAGGCGGCCTGGATCGTCGCCGATATGATGGCTGATCCCAACGCCCGCGCCGCGACCTTCGGGCTGGATTCGGCGCTTCGCCTGCCTTTCTGGGCGGCGGTGAAGACCGGCACGTCGAAGGCGATGCGCGACAATTGGTGCATCGGTTTTTCGGATCGCTACACCGTCGCTGTGTGGGTCGGGAATCTGGAGGGCGATCCGATGCGTGCCGTCTCGGGCACCAGTGGCGCGGCGCCGGTCTGGCGCGACCTGATGCTGGCGCTGAACGCCGATCGAAAGGTCACCGCGCCGCAGCGCCCGCCGGGCATCGAGCAGCGCGCGATTCGCTTCGCCAATCATGTCGAGCAGCCCCGGCTTGAATATTTCCTCGCCGGCACCGCGCAGACCGAGATCGCGTCGGCACCCCAGGCTGCCCGCCGGCCGCGCATCACCAATCCGGTTGCCGGCAGTGTCTACGCGATCGATCCGGATATCCCGCCCGATCGCCAGCGGCTCGCGATCGGCGTATCGGGAGAAGTGACCGCGCATCGCCTGCTGCTTGACCGGCGCGATCTCGGCGCCGCCGATTCGCAACCCCAGGTCCTCGCGGCGCCGGGCCAGCACCGGCTGAGGCTGGTCGATGTCGGCGGCCATGTGGTGGATCAGGTGTTCTTCACCGTCCGATAGAAAAGGCCGCGCCCGCCGGATGCGGACGCGGCCATGGGGTGGGCGGCATCGCCGCCCGT
Organism: Sphingomonas sp. QA11; assembly: GCF_028473665.1. Taxonomy (GTDB): domain Bacteria; phylum Pseudomonadota; class Alphaproteobacteria; order Sphingomonadales; family Sphingomonadaceae; genus Sphingomonas; species Sphingomonas phytovorans. The sequence goes on from NZ_CP098774.1 coordinate 4,825,519, forward strand.
GCCGTTACCAGTAGAAGTTGCGGATCACGTCGACCACGACGCCGCGACGCGTGTCGATCAGCAGCACGTCGTTATAATGCCTCACCCAGCGCTGGTTATATCCTACCGGCGGCAGGCGATAGCGCCACGGATCGGCGATGAAATAGCGTGGCCCGTAATAGCTCGGCGCGATGCGCACGCCGGGGCGGAACGCGTAATAGCGGAACGGCGCGTTCCAGTTGCCGCGCGCGTAAAGCGAGCGATTGCGGTCGCGCCAGCCGCTCCAGTCGTTGCGGCCCCAGCGGCGGTCGCGGTCGCGAATGTCCTCGCGCAGCTCCTGTCGGGCGTCGCGGACGTCGCGGCGCTCCTCGCGGATGTCGCGGCGGTCGCCGTGGCGCCGCGCCTGGTCAAGCTCGCGCTGCTCCTCGCGCAGGTCGCGCCGGTCCTGGCGGACCTCGCGGTTCGATTGAGCCATGGCCGTGGTCGGCAGGACCGTCGCGGCCATCAGCGTCAGGATGATTAGTTTACGCATCGTCGATTCTCCATCTTCTCCCGGCGGCGCCTGAAAAGGCGCCGCGGCCCGCCCTTGTCGCCGGCTCGCGCTGAACGGCGCGCGAACCAGCCAGTCAGGTGATAGAAAGAATGACGCATGGGCGACGGCCTTCCGCCGCGCCACCGCGATTCGTGACGACGATTACGGGGTGTCGCGTCCGCCACCAGTCCCGCTGCCCGGCGAGCCCAGGCCCGCCGCGCCGACCGTGCCGATATTGCCGAACAGCTCGTCGAACAGGCTGCGCTTGCGGCCAAGCGTCGGCGTCTTTTCGCCGGATGGCCTGATCCTCGCGATCTGCTCGGCGCCCGTTCGGGTCACGCTCGTCACATTGCCTCTGGCGTCGAAGCTGATGCGCAGCGTCGTCTGGCTGGTCACCTTGGGGTTGTTATAGGCGAAATTGCGCGTGTCGCGGGCGATATAATACCATTCGCCCTGGTTGAACTGGCTGGCGAAGCTCGGCTTGCCCAGCACCTGGAGGACCGACTGGCGGTTGTCGACGCCCGGCTGGACCGAGTTGATCAGGTCGACGTCAAGCACATAGCCCTGATGCGCGCGCAGCGGCGTGCAGCCAGCGGCGGCGATTGTCGCGAGGCCCAGGGCGGCGCCCATCAGAAAGCGGGCGGAAATCACACTCATCATACTCTCCAGGCACGCCAGCGCGGCAACGCGAGTGCATTGCATCATGCGCCGTCAGCCTCAATATGCGGATGAACGCGGCCAAACAAGGGCACGCGCGGGAGACCTTGAGACGTGCAATGGATCGCGAAGCTGTTCGGTAGCCGGGACGAGGAGACGCTGCCGCTCTATACCGCGATCGTCGCGCGTGCCCGGGAACCACATTGGTACGAGGCAGGCGCGGTGCCCGACACGATCGACGGCCGGTTCGACATGGTCGCGACGGCCCTGTCCTTCGTGCTGCTCCGGCTCGAGGACGATCCCGTGGCGGCCGGCCCAAGCGCGAAGCTGACCGAGCGTTTCGTCGAGGATATGGACGGCCAGCTTCGCGAAATCGGCATCGGCGACATCGTCGTCGGCAAGCATATCGGCAAGATGATGAGCATGCTCGGCGGCCGGCTGGGCGCCTATCGCGACTCGACGACTCCCGCCGCGCTCGATGCTGCACTGGTCCGCAACCTCTATCGCGGGACGCCGCCTGGTCCGGCGGCGCTGGCCCATGCGCGCGATTCGCTGATGTCTTTCCGCGATTCGCTCGCCGCCACGCCGACGGCATCGCTGCTCGCGGGAACCATGCCATGAGCGTTCCGGAATTTTCCCGCCCTGAACGAATCGACACGATCGGCGAAGGGGAGCGCGAGGTCGCGGTATCCGCCAGCGCGGAGGAAATGGCGGCACTCGCCGTCCGCTTCGGCCTGAAGGCGATCGACCGGCTCGAGGGCAAATTCCGTATCCGGCGCGATGCAGCCGGCATCGTCGCGCGGGGCAATGTCCAGGCGGATGTGGTGCAGGCCTGTGTCGTTACCGACGATCCGATTCCCGTTTCGGTCGATGAACCCGTCGCGCTCCGTTTCGTCGCTGACGATGAACCCGCGGGTGAAGAAGTCGAGCTTAGCGAGGATGCGCTCGATACGATGAGCTTCGACGGCGCCGCGATCGATCTCGGCGAGGCGGCGGCCGACACCATGGCGCTTGCGCTCGATCCCTTCCCGCGCGGGCCCAACGCCGCGGCGGTGTTGAAGCAGGCGGGGGTGATCAGCGAAGAAGAGGCAAGGCCGCTTGGCGCGCTGGCCGGGCTGGCCAGCCTCAAGGCCAAGCTGGAAAAAGGTCAGTCCTGATCGGGGCCAAGACTAGGGTCCAGGTCGCGCGGCCTTACGAACAGCGCCAGCGACGCACCGCCGGCCGCGACATCGCGCCACGATTCCACCGCGAAGCGCAATTGCGCGGTGCTCGCTGTCGGGAATTTCGTCTCGACATCGTCGCGCAGCGGTTGCTCGTCCGAATCGGGTACCAGCAGCAGCACCAGATCTTCCAGCCCCGGATTATGGCCGATCAGCAGCGCATCGTCGGCGCCCTCGGGCAACTCGTGGATCACGTCGAGCAGCGTCGTGGCCGAGGCGAGATAGATTCGCCGGTCCCAGGCGGGCGCCAGCGCGGCGCCGTAGCCGGTGGCGACCTGATCGATCGTCTCCATCACCCGCACCGCGGGCGAGGCGACGACCTGGTCGAATTTCAGGCCCATCGTCCGCCAGTTGCGCCCGACAAGCTGGGCCGCGCGCTTGCCCTTGCCGTTGAGCGGCCGATCGAAATCGCGCAGCACCGGATCGTCCCAGCCCGATTTGGCATGGCGCAGGAGCGTCAGCGTCTTCATCCCGGCAAGCGTCTCCGTCAGGCTTCCTCGCGCGCCTCATGCCCCACCTTCGTGAAGGAAGGAAGACGGCCCGCACGGAGCACCGCCTCGTCCAGGGTCACGCGAGACACCGATACGCCCGGCGGAAAGGCGGTGAGCAGCCGCGACGGCATCGCCGCGGAAAGCAGGACGAAAATGCCATGGTCGTCGGCCCGGCGGATCAGCCGCCCGAAAGCCTGGGCCAGCCGGGCCCGCACGATTCGGTCGTCATAGGCGCTGCCGCCCCCGGCAAGCCGCCGCGCGGCATGCAGCACGGTCGGCTTGGGCCAGGGCACACCCTCCATCACCACCAGCCGCAGCGACCGGCCCGGCACATCGACCCCGTCGCGCAGCGCATCGGTGCCGAGCAGCGAGGCGGAGGCGTCGTCGCGGAAGATATCGACCAGCGTGCCGGTGTCGATCGGGTCGACATGCTGGGCGTAGAGCGGCAGGCCGTCCCGGGCCAGCCGGTCGGCGATCCGCGCATGCACGCCGCGCAGCCGCCGGATCGCGGTGAACAGCCCGAGCATGCCCCCGCCCGAGGCGACGCCGAGCCGGGCATAGGCATTGGCGAGCGCTCCCATGTCGCCGCGCTTCACGTCGGTGACGATCAGCACCTCGGCCTGCGCCGCATAGTCGAACGGGCTCACCGCCTCGAACCGGCTCGCGCCGCGCACCAGATGCTGCGCCCCGGTCCGCGCCTCGGCCACTTCCCAGTCGCCGCCGCCGCGCAGCGTCGCGGAGGTGACGAGCGCGCCATGCGCCTGTTTCAGCACCGTCTCGGCGAACGGCTTGCTCGGGTCGAGCCAGTGGCGGTGAAGCCCGATATCATATTCGCGCCCCTCGATCCGGTCGACCGCGAGCCAGTCGACATAATCGGGCGTGGCCGGCCCGCCGATCCGGGCGAGCAGCGACAGCCATGCCGCCACCGTCTCGGCCCGCCAGCCGATCGAGGCGATCGCACCCTCGATCCGCGCGCGGGCGGGGCCGTCCATCCAGTCAGGCGCCTCGGCCAGCACCGCCTCGAGCCGTCGCCCCAGGGTGACGAGCGGACGCACCAGCGCATCGAGTGCCTGCGCCGCCGGCGCGGCCGCTTCGATCAAGGCCGGATCGGGTTCGGCCAGCTCGGTCTCCAGGCCATAGCCGGCATCGCCCGCCGCCTCGGCGCGTGCATAAGTCAGCCCGCGCACCGCCGCGAGCAGGGTCTCGATCGGGCCGAACGGCGCTCCCTCGCCCAGCCGCTGCAGCCACCCGTCGCTCGCCAGCGCCCCCGCTGCCTTGATCGCGTCGGCGATGGCGATTCCGCCGCCTTCGTCATAGCTCGCCACGTCGGAAAGCCGCGCCGCCAGACCGCGCCGCCGCCCGCGCGCGCCCGATTCGGGGCCGAGGATCCAGCGCCTTAGCTCGATCGTCTCCTGCCCGGTCAGCGCGGTCGAGAACATCGAATCCGCCGCGTCGAAGATATGGTGACCCTCGTCGAATACGTAGCGGGTCGGTCGTGTCGCCAGCTCGCGGCCGCGCGCCGCATTGACCATCACCAGGGCATGGTTGGCGATGACGATATCCGCCTCTGCGCTCGCCCGGGCCGCACGCTCGATGAAGCATTTCCGGTAGTGCGGGCAGCCGGCATAGACGCATTCGCCGCGCCGGTCGGTCAGTGCGGTCGATCCGTTGCGGCGGAACAGGGTCGGCAGCCAGCCGGGCAGGTCGCCGCCGACCATGTCGCCGTCAGCGCTATAGGCCGCCCAGCGCGCGACCAGTTGCGCCAGGATCGCCGCGCGTCCGGCGAACCCGCCCTGCAGGGCATCCTCCAGGTTGAGCAGGCAGAGATAATTCTCCCGGCCCTTGCGGGTCACGACCCTGGCCTTGCGGATCTCCGGATCGGGGAACAGCCGTGCGCTTTCATGTCCCAGCTGGCGCTGCAGCGCCTTGGTGAAGGTCGATACCCACACCGCACCCCCGGCCTTTTCCGACCAGAGCGAGGCGGGGGCAAGATAGCCCAATGTCTTGCCGATGCCGGTGCCTGCCTCGGCCAGCACCATGTTCGGCTCGTCGCGCACCATGCGCGGGCTGAACGCCTCCATCGCGGCCTGGGCGAAGGCGCGCTGGCCCGGCCGCTGTTCCGCGCCATTGCCGGTCAGTCGCGCGAGCCTCGCCTGGGTCTCCTCGGGGTCCAGCGAGATGGTACGCGGCGCGGGTCGTGGTGCGCCTTCCCACCATTCCGGCAGCTTCGAGAACAGCCAGCGCTCGGCGGTGGCGGGTTTGCGCAGCCGTTCGGCGACGACCGGCGCCCAGGTCCAGCGCAGCCGGAACAGCGATTGCGCCGCGGTCCAGGCGCCCTCGCGCTCCGGCCAGTCGCCAGCCGGCATGTCGAGCAGCTTCGCGGTCGCGGCGCGCAGGAATGCGGCGACGTCCGCATCGTTGGGCGGTGGCTCGAGCCCCGTCTCACGCGCGAGTCCGCGCGGCGTCGGCACCATGAAGCGCGCCGGGCAGAGAAAGGCGAACAGTTCGAGCACGTCCAGTCCCGACAGATCGGCATAGCCGAGCCGCTGCCCGATCAGCGGCGCGTTGAGCACGATCACCGGCGTATCGGCCGCAATCCGGATCGCCTCGCCGCGCCCGATCGGTCGCGTGCCCTCGGCATCGGCGATCCAGATGCCGCTATGGCTTGCGTGGAGGGCGGGATAGGGGAGCAGGGCCACGCCCACCCATCGCCCGAATGGAACGAATTGGCAACGGCGACCCGTCGCATTCCCCGGGGGGTATCGCCCTTGCTCCTTCCCCGGCGGAGGCCGGGGCCCAGTTGGGGAACGTCTGGGAATTTGCGTTGCGCGCAATCACTCAAGCCTTTCCAACTGGGCCCCGGCCTTCGCCGGGGAAGGTAGAAGCGGGAGGCTGCGTCTCGAAAAGCAGGCTATGTTGTCGCTCAGCCGTCACCGCGCTACTGCGCCCGCATGACTGCACCCGAACTCCGCGCCGCCGCCCTCGAATCCAAAGCCTGGCCGTATGAAGAGGCGCGCAAGCTGCTGAAACGCTATCCGGACGGCAAGCAGGGTGCGCCGGTGCTGTTCGAGACCGGCTATGGCCCCTCGGGCCTGCCGCATATCGGCACCTTCAACGAGGTGCTGCGCACGACGATGGTGCGCAATGCCTTCCACGCGCTCAGCGACACGCCGACCCGCCTCGTGGCCTTTTCCGACGACATGGACGGCCTGCGCAAGGTACCGGACAATGTCCCCAATCGCGCGATGCTCGCCGAATATCTCGGCAAGCCGCTGACCAGGGTGCCGGATCCGTTCGAGAAGTTCGAAAGCTTCGCGCATCACAACAACGCGATGCTGCGTGATTTCCTCGATCGCTATGGCTTCGATTACGAATTCCTGTCCTCGACCACTGAATATGCCTCGGGCCGGTTCGACCCGACCTTGAAGCTGATCCTCCGGCGCTACCAGGCGATCATGGATGTCATGCTGCCGACGCTCCGTGCGGAGCGTGCCGCGACCTATTCGCCGATCCTGCCGATCAGCCCGAAATCGGGCATCGTGCTTCAGGTGCCGGTCGAGGTGGTCGATGCCGATGCCGGGATCATCGCCTTCATCGATGAGGGCGACCGGATCGAGCAGTCCGCGCTGAGCGGCATGGCCAAGCTGCAATGGAAGGTCGACTGGGCGATGCGCTGGACCGCGCTCCAGGTCGATTACGAGATGTCGGGCAAGGACCTGATCGACAGCGTCACCCAGGCGTCGAAGATCACGCGGGTGCTCGGCGCCCGCCCGCCCGAGGGACTCACCTATGAGATGTTCCTCGACGAAAAGGGCGAGAAGATCTCCAAGTCGAAGGGCAACGGCCTCAGTCTCGACGAGTGGCTGACTTACGGGCCTGAGGAGAGCCTTGCCTTCTACATCTATCGCGAGCCGAAAAAGGCCAAGTCGCTTCACATGGGCGTCATCCCGCGCGCGGTCGACGAATATTGGCAGTTTCGCGGCAATTATGCCGGGCAGGAACTGAAGGAGAAGCTCGGCAACCCGGTCCATCACATCCATGACGGCAAGCTGCCGACGGGCGAATTGCCGGTCACCTTCGGGCTGCTGCTCAATCTCGTCAGCGTGATGGGGGATGCGACCCGGGAACAGGTGTGGAGCTATCTTTCCAATTATGTGCCCGACGCGACGCCCGAGGCTTATCCCGAGCTCGACCGGCTGATCGGCCATGCGCTCGCTTATGGTCGCGATTTCGTCGCGCCCACGCTTCAGCGCCGCGCCCCCGAGGGTGTGGAGGTCGCCGCGCTCGAACGGCTCGACGCCGATCTTGCTGCATTGCCGCCCGAGGCGAGCGCCGAGGACATTCAGAATATCGTCTATGAGATCGGCAAGACCAGCGGGTTCGAGACTCTGCGTGACTGGTTCAAGGCGCTCTACGAGACACTCCTCGGTTCGTCCCAGGGGCCGCGCATGGGCAGCTTCATCGCGCTCTATGGTATCGAGAACAGCCGCAAGCTGATCGCCGAGGCGCTTGCGCGCTGATGGGAGGCGCGATGTCGATACGGCCCGCCCGGGCTGACGATGCCGCTGCCATCTGGTCGATCATCGGCCCGGTGATCGGGGCCGGCGAAACCTATGCGCTCGATCGCGACATGGCCGAGGCCGAGGCGATCGCCTATTGGATGGGCGCGGACAGGGAAACCTTCGTCGCCGAGGAAGACGGTGTCGTGCTCGGCACCTATTATATCAGGGCAAATCAGGCCGGTGGCGGCAGGCATGTCGCCAATTGCGGCTATATGACTCATGTTGCCGCAACGGGTCGTGGCCTGGCGCGACGCATGGCGGAGCATTCGATCGATCGTGCGCGGCTGCGCGGCTTCCGGGCAATTCAGTTCAACTTCGTGGTGAGCAGCAACGACCGGGCGGTGCGCCTCTGGCAGTCGCTCGGCTTCGACATCGTCGGCACCTTGCCGCGCGCGTTTGACCATCCGGCGCACGGCTTCGTCGATGCGTTCGTGATGTTCCGGGACCTCTGAAACCTCCCCTCCTAACCTCCCTCTCCCCTTGTGGGAGAGGGAAGGGACCCGCGCCGAAGGCGTGGGAAGGGTGAGGGGGACACTCGTCACTGAGTATCTCGAACCTCACTCCCCCTCACCTTCCCGCAGCTTCGCTCTCCTTCCTCTCCCTGAAGGGGGAGAGGAAGCTGGAGGCAAAATGCGGCCCCTCTACTTCGCCCCGATAAAGGGCAGGGGTGCGCTCGCGCCGGTATAGGTCGGCAGCTTGCCGTCCCATTTCTCGACCGCGCGAAGGTTCACGATTTCCGGGTTGGTGCGGATCGCCTCGGCCTCGACCTGGATTGCCTTGGCGTCGCCTTCCGCCTTGGCGACCCGTGCCTCGGCGTCGGCCCGCGCGGTCGCGACATTCGCCTGGGCGGCAAGGGCCTGCTGTTCGTTGGCGATCTTCGCGTTGATCTGCTGGAGCACCGCGTCCGGTACGACGATATTACCCGCCCAGTAGAGTTGCTCGACCTGAAGGCCGACCGGCGCGAAATAGGCCTGGACGTGGCGCAGCGCCGTCTGGATCAGCTCGCTCTTGTGCGGGCCATATATCTCCTCGACGCCAAGCTGCGCGCCGCGCTCGACAATGGCGTTGCGGATGGCGTTGCGCAGCGGCCCCGCGATGATCGCGTCCATGTCGGTGCGATAGCGCTGGAACAGGATTGGCGCCCGGCTTGCGTCCACATGATAGGCAACGGCAACGTCGGCCGACAGCGCCAGCCCGTTCTTGTCCTGGAAGTTGAAGGCCTCGTCGACCCGGGTCTGTTCGGTCGCCGAACGAGTCCAGCTATAGGTGCGGGTAAAGACCGGATATTCGTAGATGTTGGTGCCGGGAGGGGCGAAATACCAGCCGACCGGCAAAGGCTGCGAGACCACGCCGGCATTGCCGCCGATATTGTTCACCCGGATGCCGACATAACCCGGCAGCACGCGCGCGAACGCATTGGTCAGGAAGATCGCCGTGATCGCGAATGCCATCATCCCCGCGATCAGCGCGCCACGGCGCCGCGTGAAGCGGCCAAGGCTGCGGGCTACCGGGACCTCATCGAATGTGTCGTCCATCGTCTTTTCCTGTTGCATGCAGCGCGCGCACGATGCGCGTCAGCATTGCCGCAAGAACAAGCGGACTCAGCAGGAACAGGAAGATCGATGACCAGAGGCCGGTCGACGTGTGCGCGTTGAAGAGCGCAGGCGCGACGAAAAGCAACAGCCAGAGGGCGGCGGCCATCACGATGACCGTCTCGATCCAAGGGCTCACGCCAATCCGTCTTATGTCTCGCTCCAATCCTCGAACGCTGCACCGCACAATATAATCATGCTGTGAGCGCAACGAAATGAGAATCGCCATGATGCACGCCGTGCACTGTCGATTGCACGACGCTTCCGTTTCACCGGCTTTGCTTGCAACGACATGCCACAAACCGGCATAGCGGGCTCGAAAGGGGACGCGCATGAGCAGCCCGAAACGCCGCGGTTACGCCTCAGCCCTGCGCGCCTTCCTCGCCAATGAAGCGCTGGGCGGCATCCTGTTGATCGCGGCGGCGGCGCTGGCGATGGTCGCGGCCAACTCGCCCTTCGCCCAGGATTATTTCCACCTGCTGCACGTCGAGACTGGGCCGGTCCTCGCCCCCGCGATCGGGCCGATGACGGTCCATCTGTGGATCAACGATGCCCTGATGGCGGTGTTCTTCCTGCTCGTCGGGCTCGAGATCAAGCGGGAGCTGGTCGACGGGCAACTCGCCTCGCCCGAGCGGCGGCGCATGCCGATCATCGCCGCGGCGGCCGGCATGATCTGCCCGGCGATCTTCTATCTCGCCATCACCGGCGGCGCGGCGGACTTGCGTAGTGGCTGGGCGATCCCGGCCGCGACCGACATCGCCTTCGCCATCGGCGTGCTGGCGCTGCTCGGCCCGCGCGTGCCCGCCTCGCTCAAGCTGTTCCTGACCACCGTCGCGATCGTCGACGACATGGGCGCGGTCGCGATCATCGCGGTCTTCTACAGCCACGGTCTGTCGCTGCTGGTACTCGCCGGCGCGGCGATCGTCGCTGGCGGCATGGGCGCGATGAACCGGTTCGGCGTGGTGCGGCTCTTGCCCTATCTGATCGGGTTCGCTCTGCTGTGGCTGCTCGTGCTGATGTCGGGGGTGCATGCGACCATCGCCGGCGTCGTCGCGGCGATGACGATCCCGATCCGCCGATCGCCGGGCGCGCCCGATCATCGTGATTCGCCGCTCCATATACTCGAACACGCGCTCAATCCCTGGGTTGCGTATGGCGTGGTGCCGTTGTTCGGGTTCGCCAATGCCGGGGTGTCGCTTGCCGGGCTGGGGCCGTCGATCCTGGTCGAGCCGCTGGTCCTGGGCATTGCCCTCGCGCTTTTCTTCGGCAAGCAGCTCGGCATTTTCGGCAGCATCTGGCTTGCGGTCCGCTTCGGCATCGCGCAGGTGCCGCGCGGCGCTAGCTGGGCGCAAGTCTATGGCGTCGCGCTGCTCGCCGGGATCGGCTTCACCATGAGCCTGTTCATCGGCGGGCTCGCCTTCCCCGGCAATGCCGCGATCATGGACGAGGTGAAGATCGGCGTGCTGACCGGCTCGATCCTGTCCGCGGTGGTTGGTTTCGTCGTGCTGTATCTCGCCGGCTCCCGCACCAGGTCGTCCTGATTCAACCGGGGCAAGGATCATGGCAGCGTCGAAGCGCCGGCCCTCCGGCCCGTTCTTTGTCATGGTCGATCGATGTTGAAGGGTTTTTTCCGTTGCTTCAGCGGAAAATCCGGCGCTTTTCACCGCCGTTTTTCCGCTGTTAGGCATAACAGGGAAAAGCCGACCCAAGTAACTGTAAATGCGGGTGGAATCCGGCACGAAAATCCAACATAACAGCGGAAGAAAAATAGGTGTTGGCCGATCGCGAAAAAGCCGAGTCGCTGCTGGATCCGGTTGCGCCGGTCTCCGCGCCGCGCGACAAGGCCGGATGCGCTGTTTCTTCGACCCCCGTCAGCTCGCCCATGCTCCCCTGAAGGAGCTGCACAATGGCGGCTTCGCCGATTATGCTGAAAAGCCGGTCCGGGCTGAGGCGATCGCGGAGACGCTGGGCACGCTGGAGGCGCCCGTCGATCATGGCGATACCGCGATCCGTGCGGTGCACGATGCAGGGTATCTCGATTTCCTCAGGACCGGGCCGGCGCGCTGGGCGGCGGCCGGGCGTCCGGGGGACGTGATCGGCTATATCTGGCCGATCGTCGCCCGGCGGGCGCTGAAGCTCGACCGGATCGACGCGCTCGCCGGCCGCTACAGCCTCGACGCCTCCACCCCGTTGACCGGGGAGACCTGGGACGCCGCTTATTGGAGCGTCCAGTCGGTCCTTTCCGCGCTCGACGCGGTGCGGGGCGGGGATCGCGCCGCCTTCGCGCTGTGCCGTCCGCCGGGTCACCATGCCGGTGCCGACTATCTCGGCGGCTATTGCTATCTCAACACCGCCGCCATCGCCGCACAAGCCGCCCGCGATGCCGGGGCGAGGCGGGTCGCGATCCTCGACGTGGACTATCATCACGGCAACGGCACGCAGGACATCTTCTGGACTCGGGGCGACGTCTTCTATGCCTCGATCCATGCCGACCCGGCGACCGACTATCCTTTCTTCTGGGGCCATGCCGAGGAAACGGGTGAAGGGGAGGGGGCGGGTACCACGCTCAACCTGCCATTGCCGCAAGGGGCCGGGCTCGACGCGTTCCGGGCGGCGCAGGCGTCGGCGCTCGATGCTATCGCGCGGTTCGGCCCGGACCTGCTGATCGTCAGCTTCGGGGCGGATACGTGGGACGGCGATCCCATCTCCTTCTTCCGGCTCGCGACGGAGGACTATGCCGTGCTCGGTGGTGACATCGCCGCGCGCGGCTGGCCGACGGTGATCGCGATGGAGGGCGGCTATGCGGTGGACGCGCTCGGCGCCAATGTCGCCAGCCTTCTCGCGGGCTTCGCCGCCTGATTCAGATGTTCCCTTCGGCCTCGGGAACCTTGATCACCGACAGGAACAGGCCAAGCTGGCGGATCGCCTGGGCGAAGCTTTCGTAATTGACCGGCTTGGTGATGTAGACGTTCGCGCCGAGATCGTAGCTGCGCTCGATCTCCGCCTTGTCGTCGGTGGTGGTCAGGACCACGACCGGGGTGCGCCGCAGTGCCGCCTCGCCCTTGATCTTCGCCAGGATGTCGTTGCCGTTCATGTCGGGCAGGTTGAGATCGAGGATCACCAGGGCCGGGCCGCCCAGCGCCGGCCCCTTCTTGTCGTTGAACAGATAGTCGAGCGCCCGGGTCCCGTCGGTGAAGTGGACGATGTCGTTCAGGATGCCCGCCCGCCGGATATTCTTCTCGATCAGCCGTGCATGACCTTCATCGTCCTCGATCATCACGATGCTGACTGAGTGGTGATCGTTCATCTAATGCCCCTGTGCATCGGAGAGCGTGGTGGGAAGCGAAAGGCGGAAAGTCGCGCCCTTGCCGAGGTCGGAACGGACATCGATAACGCCGCCGAGCCGATACGCCAAGGCGCGGACGAGCGCCAGGCCGATGCCTTCGCCCGGCTGGTCCTGATTGCCGGCCCGGCGGAACAGGTCGAACACCCGGCTGTGATCCGCCGGCGCGATCCCGCGGCCATTGTCGCTGACCTCGAACGTCACGCGCCCGCCATGCCGCACACCGCGGATCTCGATCACGCCGGGACTGCCCGGCTTGAGATATTTCACGGCATTCTCGATCAGGTTCGAGAAGATCTGCTCGATCGCCAGCCGGTCGCTGACGATCTCCGGAAGCGTGACTTGGATTGCCAGCCGGGTCTGGTTGCCGTCGATCAGGTGCTGCAGCGTCGCGCCGATCGTCGCGACCAGGGCGGTCATGTCGATCCGCTCCGGCACGATGACGCGCCGGCCCTCGCGCGACAGCTTGAGGATCGCGTTGATCAGCCTCTCCATCTTCTCGGTCGAGGTGCGGATGAAGCGAATCGCTTCGGGCATCTCCTGGCGCGCGGCGGTACGCGCTTCCTCCGTGAGGATGGTGGGCGCGCTGGCTTCGGCGCGGTCGATCAGCTCGGTGATCGCGCCGATCGAGGCGTCGAGCTCGGCGGTGAAGCCCATGACGTTGACCAGCGGCGCGCGCAGGTCGTGGCTGACGATATAGGCGAAGCGCTGAATTTCCTCGTTCGCACGGGTCAGGTCGGCGGTCCGCTCGTCGACCAGTTCCTCGAGCGATTCAGCGAAGTCGCGCAAGGCGTCGCGTGACGTGGCGAGGTCCCTCGTGTAGCGCTGGATGGTCAGCAGCGACGCTATCGCGACGAACAGCAACAGCGCGCCGGCGACGCCGATCGTCATGTAGAAGGTCCGCACGCTGGCCCGCTGTTCGGCGTCGCGGAACGTGAGCAGCCGCTGTTCCTCGCGCTCCATCGACTTGCCGAGGTTGCGGATGCCGCGCATCCGGCGTGCGGTGGTTTCCTCGGTGAAGGCGTCGATCGCGTCCCCGATACGCCCGGCCTCGACCAGCCCGTTGGTGATGTCCCGGCGTGTCTCGATCGCCGCGACCAGCCGCCTGAGCCGGGTGAGATTCGCCCGTTCGCGGGGATTGTCGTCGGTCAGCTCGTCGATCTTGTTCAGCGCGCCCGGGATCTGCGCGGCGATCGTCCTGTAGCTGTCCAGATATTCCTGCTCCCTGGCAATGATGTAGCCGCGCCTCACCGATTCGGCCTGTTCGATCAGGACGACCGCGCGCGAGATGGCCAGTTCCACCTCATAGGTGTGGTTGACGGCGCGGATATGTTCCTGGTTGCGTCCGGTCGACCAGATGGCGGCGGCCCCCGCGGCGACCAGGCTGGCGAAACCGATGACCATGCATCCGATGAGGAAACGGCCCATCGACTGTTCCGCCCATCCGAAGCGCCGGGCGATTCCTCGGAACATGGGCCTGTCGAGCATGGGCGTTTCTAGATTCGCCCGTCCGGAAACGCCAGCGTGACGGGCGCAGGCCTAGAACAGCGCGCCTTGCAGCGTCGTCCGCCCGACGGCACCGCCGCCGCGGCGGCGCGCCAGCTCCGTCTCGGCGGTGAAGCGCACGTCGATGTCGCGGTCGCCCAGGAAGCGCGCGAGCGATTCATCCTCGATCTCGCGCCAGTCCTTTCCGCGATCGGGGCCTTGGCGGACTCGCGGGAGCAGGCCGGGCAGGTTCGACCATTCGATCAGCTGGGGAAGCCCGACCTGGTTGAGCATGTCGCGCAGATGGAAGGCGGTGACATAGGCGTCGGGAAAGGCCCGGTGCGCGGGCAGGCCGCGCTCATGCTCGATCCCCTCGGGCTTGCGCCAGTAGCGCAGCACCTGGTTGGAGAAGCTCGGGCAGTCCGGCCAGAGGCGCATGGCGCATTTCCACGTGCATACCCAGTCGGCATTGCGGGTGAGCGCAGGCGTGCAATATTGTTCCTCGAAATCGGCGCGGTGCGCCGCGAGCGCGACGCGGCGCGGCCACGGGTCCAGCACGGCACGGGCGACATCATGCCAATAGGGCGCGTCGGCGACCTGCTCGTCGAGGATATGGTGGATCGCCTGCGTGATCGGCGGAATCTGCCGGCCTGGATTGACCAGGCGGCTCCCGCCCTCGCCGTGCAGTTCCCACCGGCCCTCGGCGCCGAGCGCAACGTCCTGCCACCCGATCTCGCAAACGCCGTGCGCGGGCGGCGCCGGACCGGTTGTCTCTAGGTCGACGACGCGGATAAGCTGGGGCTGAGGGGGAGGCATGCCCTTACGTGGCGGTTCGAGGCGCGGAATGCGAGTCCCTAAAGCCCCTCCCCCGAAGGGAAGGGGCCATCCCTCAGTGGCCCGCCTGCTCGCCTCGCACGATGCCGCTTGCCGCAAGCTGCGCGTCGATCATCGCCATCAGCCGGTCGAGCCCGGCCTGATCCCTTGCCTCGGCGCGTGCGACCAGCACGTCCTGCGTGTTCGACGCGCGCAGCAGCCACCAGCCGTCGGGCGTGTTGACCCGCGCGCCGTCGGTGCGGTTGATGTCGGCGCCCTCCGCCTCGAGCCGGTCGAGCACCTCGTCGATCACCGCGAACTTGCGGCTCTCGTCGACCTGGAACCGCATTTCGGGGGTGTTGACCATCGCTGGCATCGCGCCGCGGATCTCGGTCATCGACTTGCCGATCATGTGCACCGCGCGGATCAGCCGGACGGCGGCGTATTGCGCATCGTCGAACCCGTAATATTCATGCGCGAAGAAGATGTGCCCGCTCATCTCGCCCGCCAGCGGCGAATGGGTCTCCTTCATCTTCATCTTGATCAGGCTGTGGCCGGTCTTCCACATCAACGGCTCGCCCCCGAGCTCGGCGATCCGGTCGTATAGTGCCTGGCTCGCCTTTACATCGGCGATGATGGTCGCGCCGGGCACCTCCTTCAGCACAGGCTCGGCCAGGATGGAAAGGAGTTGGTCGCCCCAGATCACCCGGCCCTGGCCGTCGATCGCGCCGATCCGGTCACCGTCGCCGTCGAATGCCAGGCCGAAATCGAGCTGCTTCTCGGCGACGAGACGCTTCAGGTCGGCAAGGTTCTTCTCGTCAGTCGGATCGGGATGATGGTTGGGGAAGGTGCCGTCGACCTCGGTGAACAGTAGATGATGCTCGCCGGGCAGCAATTTGGTCAGCTTCTCGATCACCGGCCCTGCCGCGCCATTGCCCGCGTCCCAGCCGATCCGGTAGGTGCCGCCGGCATAGCCGGCGAGCAGCCGCCCGACATAATCGTCGACGATATCGGCTTCGGTGACCTCGCCCGCCCCCTCTTCCCAGTCCCCCTCTTCGGCGAGCCTGCCGAGATCCTGAATGTCGGCGCCGAAAAAGGGCAGGTGCTGGAGCACCATCTTGAAGCCGTTGTAATCGCCCGGGTTGTGACTGCCGGTGATCTGGATGCCGCCGTCGACCTCGAGGATCGCCTCTGCATAATAAAGCATCGGCGTCGGCCCCATGCCGACCCGCACGACGTCGACGCCACTCGCGGTCAGGCCGTCGATCAGCGCCGCTTCCAGTTCGGGCGAGGAGACCCGGCCGTCATAGCCGACCGCGACCCGCGTACCGCCGGCACGCCGCACCCGTGTCGCGAAGCCGCGTCCGATCGCGGTCGCATCGGCCGGGCCGAGCGTCTTTCCGACGATGCCGCGGATGTCATATTCACGTAGCGAGGTGGGATCGAACCGGTGAGTCATCGGGGCTCCTGTGGGTAATGTCCTGCGCCCAATCGGCGAGCGACGGGAAAGTTCATTGGAGAAGGGTCAGTCGCGCCGTTTCAGCAACACGTCGCGCGCCGCGTTGATCCGCCGCGCCAGTTCGACCGATCCGCCGCGATCCGGGTGGACCGCGGCGACCAGGCGGCGATGCGCGGCCCGGATGGCATCGGCATCGGCGCCATTGTCCACGCCAAGGATGGCGCGCGCTTCCTTCTCGTCGATCGGCTGGGTGGGGGCACTCCGGCGCAGGTACAGCCACAGGCCGAACAGCGCGAGGCCGATGAAGAGAAGCTTCGCCATCAGGCGAACAGCGGCATCGCTGGCTCGGGCAGGCCGAGCGCCGCCATCATCTCGCGCAGCTCCTGCCGGGCCGCGACATGGGCCAGGCCCATCTCGCCGAACTCGCGCGCGTCGAGCATGGTAAGTCCCTTGGGGAAAAGCTCGCGGTAGATCACGCGTTCGCCCAGCCCCGGGATGATGCGGAAGCCGACCCGCTTGGCGAGCTGGTCGAGCGCCTCGGACACGCGGCGCATATTGCGCGCCTCGATATGCTGGACCCGGTTGCGCAGCACGACCCAGTCGATCGTCGATCCGTCGGCCTTGGCGCGCGCCTTGCGCGCGTCCCAGATCAGCTCGGCATAGAAGCTCGGCCGGGTCACCTTGTAGGTGACGGGATCGACCTGGCCGATCAGGTCGAAATCGACGAAACTGTCGTTCATCGGCGTCACCAGCGTGTCGGCCTTCTGCGCCGCGATGCGCGCGAAGGGATCATCGCGGCCCGGCGTGTCGATGACCAGAAAATCGGCACCCTCGGCAAGGGACGCGACCGTTTCGGTGAAACGGTCGAGGCTCTCGCCGTCATGCGTCGCGTGGCGTGGGATGTTCAGCTCGCGGCCAGTGCGCTTGGCGGTCGCAAGGCGGTTGTCGAGATAGCGGCCCATGGTCCGCTGGCGATGGTCGAGATCGAGCGCTGAGACCTTGGCCCCGCGCGCTTCGAGCGCGATCGCGACATGGACGGCGGTCGTCGATTTGCCGGTGCCGCCCTTCTCGTTGGCGAACACGATGATATGTGGCTTCTGTGCAACCGTCGACAAGTCGCTCGTGTCCCTGATGATTGGCCGTATTGATCGGTCGCGTCACGCCCCATAGAAGGCCCGCCCCGTCCTTACTCGTCCTTATCGAAGGCCCATCAAGCGTGCAAACCATCCGTCAACTCGATCTGCTCCGTGGCGGGATTGCCGAATTCCGCGAGCAGGGGGCGACGATCGCGCTCGTCCCGACCATGGGTGCCCTGCATGCCGGGCATATGGCACTGATCGAGGCAGCGAAGCGTCCCGGCACGCGCGTGGTCGCCTCGATCTTCGTCAATCCGAAGCAGTTCGGCCCGAACGAGGACCTGTCGCGCTATCCCCGCAAGGAGACCGCCGACACGCGCATGCTGAAGGAGGCGGGCTGCGACCTGCTCTGGATGCCCCCGGTCGAGGCGATGTATCCTGACGGCTTCTCGACCAGCGTGTCGGTGGCCGGAGTCAGCGAAGGACTGGACGGCGCGGCCCGGCCCGGCCATTTCGACGGAGTCGCGACGGTTGTTGCCAAGCTGTTCAACCAGGTGCGGCCGGATATCGCGTGGTTCGGCGAAAAGGATTTCCAGCAGCTCGCGGTGATCCGCCGCATGGTCGCCGATCTCGATTTCGGGATCGATATCATGGGCCTGCCGACCCAGCGCGAGGATGACGGCCTCGCGCTCTCGTCGCGCAACATCTATCTCGACGACGACCAGCGCAGCCGGGCGGTCGCGCTGCCGCGTGCGCTCGGTGTCGCGGCGAAGGGGATCGGCAAGGGCGACGATGTCGAGACGGTGCTGGCCGCCGCGCGGGATTCGCTGGCCGCAGCCGGCTTCGAGATCGACTATGTCACGCTGGTCGATGCCGAGACGCTGAAGGAGGTGCCCGATCCCGAGCGCCCACGCCGCCTGCTGGCCGCCGCGCGGATGGGCGGGACTCGCCTGATCGACAATATCGCGGTCTGAGTGGCGGCATGCCTAACCGGCATTAACCATTTGTTGAAATCTTGACTCCAAAGTCGCCCGACAGGGATGGTTAACAGGGGTTAAGGGCATGGGCAGCAGCCTGAAGAGTGCGCAGTTCCTGATAGACAGCCGGCTCGCTGACGCGGCCCGGGGCGACATGGACGCGCTCTACGATCTCGGCATGGTCTATTCGAGCGGCGCCGCCGGCATCGATGTCGACCTGATCGAGGCGCATAAATGGTTCAATCTGGCGGCTGTCGCGGGCAGCGACGCAGCGCAGGCCTGCCGCAGC
This sequence comes from Sphingomonas sp. QA11, assembly GCF_028473665.1. Lineage (GTDB taxonomy): Bacteria > Pseudomonadota > Alphaproteobacteria > Sphingomonadales > Sphingomonadaceae > Sphingomonas > Sphingomonas phytovorans. The sequence continues at coordinate 4,843,994 of NZ_CP098774.1, forward strand.
GAGATCGCCGAGGATATGACCGCGCGTCAGATCTCCGAGGCGCAGAAGGCGGCGCGTGCCTGGCTCGGCGTGACGGCACGCCGCGCCGCCTGATCCGGATCGACGCCCAATCGACGCAGGGCAACAAAAGGAATAGAACCGCCTCCGCAACGAAGGAGGGGGTATGCAACTCACGATCACCGCGCTCGCCGCGGCCGCGCTCGCGCTGCTGCTGGTCTTCCTCTCGGTCACCACGATCCGGATGCGCATCAAGCACAGTGCTGCCTATGGCGATGCCGGCCAGCATGACCTGAATTGCGCGATTCGCGCGCACGGCAATCTCGCTGAATATGCCCCGACCGGTATCATCCTGATCGCGCTGCTCGAAAGCGGCGGCGCCAATTCCACCGTTCTCTCGATCGTCGCTGCCGCCTTTGTCGGGGGGCGCCTGCTCAACGCCATCGGCCTGTTCAACCCGCCCGGGCCGCCCAAGCCTGCGCGCTCTACCGGCATTGTCGTCACGCTGCTGACCCTGTTCGGCATGGCGGTCTGGCTCTTCATCAGGACGGTTCCGCTGCTGCTGGGCTGACCCCGGCTCAATCGCCGATCGGCAATTCCATGTCGATGCGGTGCATGCCGGGACCCCAGCCATTCTCGAGACAGCCGAGGGCATGGGCGCCGTGGCGCAGGAAGAATGGTGCGCTGTGCTGGCTCGCCGCGATGTCAAGCATCGTGGCGCCTTGATCCGCCGCGCGCGTCCGCGCCGCCTCCATCATCGCGTTGCCGATGCCCCCGCCTTGCGCCACGGGATCGACCAGGATCCAGTTCAGATGCGCCCGGCCTGCCGTGCCGCGCGCCACCGCAAAGCCGGCGACGATCGAGCCTTCCCGCTCGCAGACCGCATAAAGGCCGGCGTTTCCGTCGAGATAGCGAACGAAATCCGCCCGTTCGTTGACCGCGAAGAATTGCGGCGTGTTGGCGTCGAAGATCGCCAGCATGCGGTCGCGATCCGATGCGACATAGTGCCTGATGGACAGGACCATGAGCTGTTATCCCGCCTTTGCGCCAGTCTTCGTCGCGGTCTTGGCCTTGCTCGGTGCCGCTTTCTTGGCCGGGGCTTTCTTGACCGCGGCCTTCTTCGCCGGTGCCTTCTTCTTGGTCTTTTTCGATGGGCCGGCCGCCGCGCGCGCATCGAGCAACTGCGCCGCTTCTTCGAGGGTCAGCGCATCCTTCTCGATCGACTTGGGCAATGTCGCGTTGGTCTCGCCATCAGTCACATAGGGGCCGTAGCGACCCTCCATCAGCTTGATCTCGGCTTCGGTCCGCGGGTGCTTGCCCAGGATCTTAAGCGGTGCCTGCGCCCCGCGCTGCGGGCGTCCGCCGCCGGCCGCAGCTTCGGCCAGCCTGACCACCGCCGCGTTCATCCCGGTTTCGAATACCTCCGCCGTCGAGGTGAGGCGGGCATATTTGCCTGCATGGGCTAGATAGGGCCCATAGCGTCCGATCGACGCGGTGATCGGTTCGCCGCTCTCCGGATGCGTGCCGATGGTGCGCGGCAGGCTGAGCAGCTTCAGCGCCCATTCCAGGTCGAGCTCCGGAATGTCCTTGGGGATCGAGGCGCGTTTCGCGTCCTTGCCCTCGCCGAGCTGGATATAGGGGCCGAACCGCCCCGCCTTGCGCTCGACGGGAAGACCGGTTTCCGGGTCCTGGCCGATCGCTTCGGGACCGGTATCGCCGCCCTCGTCGCTGCCGCCCTGGCCGAAGCGCCGGGTGTATTTGCAGTCGGGATAGTTGGAACAGGCGACGAACGCGCCGAACTTGCCGCCGCGCAGCGCCAGCTGGCCCTGGCCGCAATTGGGGCAGAGCCTCGGGTCGCCGCCGTCAGCCCTGGCCGGGAAGAGATAGGGCTCGAGGAACTTGTCGAGCGCGGCGGTCACCTCGGACGGTTTCTGCTCCATCACCTCGGTGGTGCGCGGCTTGAAATCCTTCCAAAAGGATTCGAGCACTGCCTGCCATTGCGCGCGACCGCCCGAGACCTCGTCGAGCTCGTCCTCAAGCCCGGCGGTGAAATCATAGCCGACATATTTTTCGAAGAAGCGTTCGAGGAACGCCGTCACCAGCCGGCCGCTCTCCTCTGCGAAGAAGCGGTTCTTCTCGACCCGCACATAGGCGCGGTCCTTCAGCGTCTTGATGATCGACGCATAAGTCGAGGGGCGGCCGATGCCGAGCTCTTCCAGGCGCTTGACCAGCGACGCTTCGGAGAAGCGCGGCGGTGGCTGGGTGAAATGCTGCTCAGCCCTGACCGCCTTCTTGGCGGGCGCGTCGCCTTCGCGCAGGCGCGGCAGGCGGCGGCTGTCCTCATCGGCGCTGTCGTCGGTACCTTCCTCGTACAGGGCGAGGTAGCCGGGGAAGAGTACGACCTGGCCGGTGGCACGCAGGCCGGTCTGGCCCGATCCGTCGGTCAGCTCGACCGTGGTGCGCTCCATCCGCGCCGACGCCATCTGGCTGGCAAGCGCGCGCTTGAAGATCAGGTCGTAGAGCCGGGCATGATCCCCGCCGCCGGCCTTGTCCCTGGAGAAATCGGTCGGGCGGATTGCCTCATGGGCTTCCTGCGCGTTCTTGGCCTTGGTCTGGTAGAGGCGCGGCTTGTCCGGGACATAGCCGGCGTCATAGCGGTCGGCGATTGCCTTGCGCGCGGCGGAGATGGCCGATCCGTCCATCTGCACGCCATCGGTTCGCATATAGGTGATCGCGCCGTCCTCGTAGAGGCCCTGCGCGATGCGCATCGTGTGATCGGCGGAGAAGCCGAGTTTGCGCGATGCCTCCTGCTGAAGGGTCGAGGTGGTGAAGGGCGGCGGCGGGTTGCGGGTGGCCGGCTTGACCTCGATCGTCTGGACGCTGAAGCGCCCTGCCTCGACCGCGGCCTTGGCGCGGAGCGCGGTGCCTTCCTCGCCGATCGACAGCCGGTCGAGCTTCTTGCCCTCGAAAGTGACGAGCCGGGCGGTGAAGGGCGTGCCATCCTGCTCCATGTCGGCGGTGACCGACCAATATTCCTGCGCGCGGAACGCTTCGATCTCGCGCTCGCGATCGACGATGATGCGCAGCGCGACCGATTGCACGCGCCCGGCCGATTTCGCGCCGGGCAGCTTGCGCCACAGCACCGGCGAAAGCGTGAAGCCGACGAGATAATCGAGCGCCCGTCGTGCGCGATAGGCGTCGATCAGGTCGGTATCCAGCTCGCGCGGATGCTTCATCGCCTCGGTCACCGTTGTCTTGGTGATGGCGTTGAAGGTGACTCGCTCGACCTCCTTCGGCAGCGCCTTGCGACCGCGCAGCACTTCCTGGACGTGCCAGCTGATCGCTTCGCCCTCGCGGTCAGGGTCGGTCGCGAGGATCAGGCGGTCGGCCTTCTTCGCCTCGTCGGTGATCGCCTTGAGCTGCTTCGACTTGTCGGCGTAATTTTCCCATTCCATCGAAAAACCGTGTTCGGGATCGACTGACCCGTCCTTGGCTGGCAGATCGCGGACATGGCCGTAACTCGCGAGAACGCGATAGTCGGAGCCCAGATATTTCTCGATGGTCTTCGCCTTGGCCGGCGATTCGACAATGACAAGCTGCATGGGTTTTTGAAGCGTCCTTACGTGTACGCGCGAGGATGGAGAGGTGTTCGGGGCGGCGTCAAGCGGTGGGAGAGCGATCCCGGGATAGCGCGATTCCCCATCGTTTGAATCGAGCGAATCGAATCTGGTTGGATGCCAGCGTCAAATCAAGCTCACCCTCCCGCCGGCATGACGTTCAAGCCGCCCGGCCAGTTCAAGTTCGAGCAGCACTGTCTGGACGATCGCCGGGGCAAGCCCGGATTGCCGGATCACCTCGTCGATCGCGACCGGCACCGGGCCGAGCAGCCCGGCCACGTCGCGCCGTTCGATGTCGCTTGCATCCTCGGGCGGCGGTCCTTCGAAGCGCGATCCTGGAGCCCGCACCATGCGCGGGTCGATCGGGCGGATCAGCTCGAGGATGTCGGCGGCCGACTGGATCAGGGTCGCGCCGTCGCGGATCAGCCCGTTGCATCCCTGCGTGCGCGGATCGAGCGGGGAGCCGGGCACCGCCATCACGTCGCGGCCCATCTCGCCGGCCAGCCGTGCGGTGATCAGCGACCCGGATTTGGGGGCCGCTTCGACCACCACCGTGCCTTGGGCAAGCCCGGCGATGATGCGGTTGCGATAGGGAAAATGGCGCGCGCGGGGTTCGGTGCCCGGCGGTTGTTCGGCGATCAGCAGGCCGCGCATCGCGATCGCTTCCTGCAGGCCGGCATTCTCGGGAGGATAGGCGATGTCGATGCCGCCGGCGATCACCGCGATGGTGCCGCTGTCGATCGATCCGACATGCGCGGCCGTGTCGACGCCCCGTGCCAGCCCCGATACGATCGTGACGCCCTCGCGTCCGAGCTCGACCGCCAGTTGCCGCGCGAAGCGGCATGCCGCGGCGGAGGCGTTGCGCGCGCCGACCATCGCGATCGTCGGGCGGCGGGCCAGGGCGATGTCGCCGCGTAGCATCAATACGGGCGGCGCATCGTCAAGCTCGGCCAGCAGCGCCGGATAGTCCGGATCGTCGACGAACAGATGGCGCGCGCCGAGTTTCGCCGCATCCGCCAGTTCCCGTTCGGCGATCATGGCCGGGGCGATGGCCGGCGCCCGCCCACCGCCACGAGCCGCCAGACCGGGCAGGGCCTCGAGGGCGGTGGGTGCGTCGCCGAAGCGCTCGATCAACTGACGATAGGTGACCGGGCCGATCTTCGGCGTGCGGATCAGCCTGAGGCGCGCGATCGCCCGGTCGCGCGCCGGATCGTCACGCACGTTTCGCGCCGACCTTCGGCTCGGTACCGTTCAGCAGGCGCTCGATATTCTCACGATGCTTCCATAGCACCAGCAGCGCGAGTGCGAGCAGCGGCAGCACGATGTCGAAGGCGGAGAAGAAGGCGGCGCTGACCGGGGCGCTGAACGCCGCGGTCATGCCGGCCAGCGAGGAGAAGCGCAGCACGGCGAGCAGCCCGAGCCAGACCACCGCGAAGACGACGGCGCATGGCCAGTGCAGCGCGAGCACGATGCCCATCATCGTCGCGACGCCCTTGCCGCCCCGGAACCCGAGCCAGACCGGATAAAGATGGCCGAGAAAGGCGGCCGCCGCGGCGAGCACGCCGTTGCCCGGCCAGATCGCCTCGACGATCGCGACCGCGGCGAAACCCTTGGCCGCGTCGAGCAGCAGCGTCGCCGCGGCAAGGCCCTTGCGGCCGGTGCGCAGGACGTTGGTCGCGCCGATATTGCCCGATCCGATCTTGCGCAGGTCGCCGGCCCCGAAAACGCGGGTGAGAATCAGCCCGAACGGAATCGAGCCCAGCAGATACCCGAGCAGCAGCGCGCCAGCCGGCGCCATCCAGACAGTTTCGGTCGGCAAAATGGATCAGCCCCCACGCGACGCCAGCATAGCCCGATATGGGATTGCCGCCAACAACCTCTGTTAGGTTGGCAAGCCCCGGCCCAGGTTCAAGGGCGGGGACATTGTCAAACCCGGCGAGCGCGCTACATCGCGCCTGTGACGGACACGCGGCCGATCCTGTTTTTCGATTCCGGGGTGGGCGGGCTTTCCGTGCTCGCGCCGACGCGCGCGCTGCTGCCCCATGCTCCCTTCGTCTATGTCGCCGATTCGGCTGGCTTTCCCTATGGCACCCGGAGCGAGGCCGAGATCGCGGCGCGGGTGCCGGCGCTGCTCGGGCGGCTGGCGGAGCGGTATCGGCCGCGCCTGATCGTGATCGCCTGCAACACCGCCTCGACCATTGCGCTCGCCGCGGTGCGTGCCGCGCTCGATCTGCCGATCGTGGGCACGGTCCCCGCGATCAAGCCAGCCGCCGAAGTAAGCCGCACGCGCGCGATCGGCGTGCTCGGGACCGATGCGACGGTGCGCCAGCCCTATGTCGACGATCTCGCCGCGCGGTTCGCCGGCGATTGCCTGGTGCTGCGTCACGGATCGGCCGACCTGGTCCAGCTCGCCGAGGCGAAGCTGCGCGGCGAGGACGTCCCGCCCGTCCGGTTCGAGGCGGCGCTTGCCGGCCTGTTCGGTCAGCCGGGTGGCGAGCGCATCGACGTGATCGTCAATGCCTGCACGCATTTCCCGCTCGTGGTCGATGAACTGGCGGCGGTCGCGCCGCATCCGGTGCTTTTCGTCGATGGCTCGGAAGGGATCGCGCGCCGAATCGCGTTCCTCACCCAGGGTCAGTCATGGCCGGACAGCCCGGGGGAAGGAGTCGCGGTGTTCACCGGCGACGCGGATCACGCCGCGCTCGCGCCGGCGCTCGCCCGCTACGGCCTCACGCGGGTAGAGGCGCTCTAGGCGTTTCCGCCTGGACCTCGGCCGACTCGGCGGCCAGCACGGCATAACGACTCGCCAGCTCGCGATGCACGCGGCGCGCCGACCGGTCGGCGGTCCGCCCGGCAAGCTCGCGCTCCTGTGCCGCCCTGTGTGAATAATAGACCTGTTTTCCGTCAGTTGGCACATCATTGGCCATGATCATAAGCTCCATGCTGCTGCGGGAGCGCATCGCGTCTCTCGATCGCGGCGGGTGCTTTCGGCACGCGGCCGGCGACGGCGCATCATAGCATGAATGGGCGTGCCGCGCTTGAGCGAAGCTAAGGAACGCGATTCTTTTTCCAACCGGTTCGGGCGCATTCCGGGTGAGTAAAACACTGGAAATCCTTGGCGCCGCGCGCTAGGGCGGCCCTTATGGAAGCGGACGGCACGGCGCTGCGGGGAGTGGATTACTCGCGCATCTTCACCCAGGCGATTGACCGCCTGCATGTCGAAGGCCGTTATCGCGTCTTCATCGACATCCTGCGCAACAAGGGCGCGTTCCCCAATGCCCGCTGCTTCGCCGGGCATAACGGGCCGAAGCCGATCACCGTATGGTGCTCGAACGACTATCTCGCCATGGGCCAGCATCCGGCGGTGATCGCCGCGATGGAAGAGGCGCTGCACGATGTCGGCGCCGGCTCGGGCGGCACCCGCAATATCGGTGGCAATACCCATTACCATGTCGATCTTGAGGGTGAGCTTGCCGATCTCCACGGCAAGCAGGGCGCGCTGCTGTTCACGTCGGGCTATGTGTCGAACGAGGCGACGCTTGCGACGCTCGCCAAGATCCTGCCGGGCTGCATCATCTTCTCCGACGAACTCAACCATGCCTCGATGATCGCGGGTATCCGCAATTCGGGCTGCGAGAAGCATGTCTTCCGGCACAACGACGTGGCGCATCTGGAAGAACTGCTCGCGTCGGTCGATCCGACGGTGCCCAAGCTGATCGCGTTCGAGAGCGTCTATTCAATGGACGGCGATATCGCGCCCATCGCCGAGATTTGCGACCTGGCCGACAAGTACAGCGCGCTGACCTATCTCGACGAGGTCCATGCAGTGGGCATGTATGGCGAGCGGGGCGGCGGCGTTTCGGAGCGGGACGGTGTCGCGCATCGGCTGACCATCATCGAGGGCACACTGGGCAAGGCGTTCGGGGTGATGGGCGGCTATATCACCGCCGACCAGACGATCGTCGACGTCATCCGCTCCTACGCGCCGGGCTTCATCTTCACGACGTCGCTCTCCCCGGTGCTGGTCGCCGGCGCGCTGGCAAGCGTGCGACATCTCAAGGCGTCGAGCGTCGAGCGCGACGGCCAGCAGGCCGCGGCGAAAATGCTGAAGGCCATGATGGCCGAGGCAGGGCTGCCGGTGATGAACTCGACCACGCACATCGTGCCGCTGATGGTCGGTGATCCGGTCAAGGCCAAGAAGATCAGCGACATCCTGCTCGCCGAATATGGCGTGTACGTTCAGCCGATCAATTACCCGACCGTGCCGCGCGGCACGGAGCGGCTGCGCTTCACCCCCGGCCCGGCGCATGACGAGGCGATGATGCGCGAGCTTACCGGAGCCCTGGTCGAGATCTGGAGCCGGCTGGAACTCCGCAAGGCCGCCTGAGCGGCCACCATTTCCGACGATTTGCGGTTTCGATTTTTCTTCCGCTGTTATGTTGGATTTCGGGTCCGGAATCCGGGCCTGTTTTCAACGTTTTGAACGGTGTTTTCCCTGTTATTGCATAACAGGGGAAAATTGCCGGCTTTCGGGCGAAAACCGCCCTGTGTTTACCGCTGCTCAGGCGGAAAAATCGTCCAGCATTCTTCGGTCATGTCAAAGAGCCGGACAGGGCGCGAGGAGCTCCTATCCGGCTCCAGCGTGCGACAATCGGACGACGGGTTGAATCGAGGCCGGTCCCGTTCCTCCCTCGCACCGCGAGGGAGGAAAAGGGGCGGCGGTCAGGTTACCCCGTGCATCCACTTCTTCAGCGGCCAAGACAGCAATAGCAGGAGCAGGCCAAGCCCGATCGCGATGTAGGAAATCGTCGTGAACACGCCGGTATAGGTTTCGAGGCTGACCTTGAGATTGGTCACCTGCCCGCCGACGGTTTCGACGCTGGCGACCTGCGCCACCGCGCCGGCGACATATTGAGCGACGGAGATGGACAGGAACCACACGCCCATCATCATCCCGACGATCCGCGCGATCGACAATTTGGTGATCATCGAGAGGCCGACCGGCGAGATGCAGAGCTCAGCGATCGAATGGATCAGGTACAGGCCGGCGAGCCAGGCCATGCCGACCTTGAAGTCGCTGCCGACAAACTGGCTGCCCCAGACGAGGAACAGGAAGCCAGCGCCCACGCCCATCAGCGCGATGGCGAACTTGATCGGGATCGAAGGCTCAAGCCCGCGTCGGGCCAGCGCATTCCACAACACGCTGAAGATCGGCGCGAAGATGACGATGAACAGCGCGTTGAAGATCTGGGTCTGGCCAGCGGGCATCACATAGACAGCCTGGCTGCCGAAGCCGTGGATCCGGGCGACGTGCATGCCGACCAGGCCGGCCGCCGCGACCACGGCGAAGCCGATGGCCATGATACGACGCGTTTCCGGCTGCTCGCCGGAGGCGAAGAACCAGAAGGCAAGCCAGGCGACGCCGCCGATCACCGCGGCGAAGAAGAGATAATAGGTGATGGGAGTCGCCTGGAACATGGCGAACAGCGGGGCGGTCCAGCCGATTTCAAGCACCGTGTTGCGCGCGGCGAATAGCGTGAGGGACGACCCGGCCTGTTCGAACAATGTCCAGAACACGACGTTGAAGATGATCAGCACCATCGCCGCCATCATCATCTGGAACTCGGCCCTGCTTCCCTTGACGAAGGACCAGACGAGAATGGCCGGCACGCCGACCAGGAAGGTCCCGAACAGCGCCTTGCCCATGACCGGGAGGTTGAGGACGTAGCCGATGACGCCCGATCCTTCCGGTGGTGCGACATAGTTCATCAGGTTCCAGAACAGGAAGATGACCAAGGGCACGGTGACGAGCGCGCCGCCATAGATCCACCAGTCTCTGTCCGCCCGGGCATCGGCCGGGCGCTCGCCATAGCCGTCGAGACGGCCCCCATCGAACTGGAACAGAAGCCACGAGCATCCCATGCCGATGGCGGCCAGGCCGAAGCCGGCCCACCAGCCAACGCTTTCGGCGAGGATCGGGCAGAAGAATTGCGAGATCAGCGAGCCGAGGTTGATGCCCATGTAGAACATCGTGAAACCCGCATCGCGCCTGCGGTCCCCGCTTGCGTACAGCTCACCCACCATGGTCGAGATGTTCGGCTTGAAGAAGCCGTTGCCCACGGTGACGAGCGACAGGCCAAGCAGGAGGATGAAGACGAAGAAGGGGGAGCGCTCACCGTCCGACTTGAAGCCATTGGCCTCGATTCTGCGGACTTCATGGCCATCCTGGGCGAGAAGCGAGACGCTCTTGTCGTCATTGCCGCGAATCTGCAGCTTCTGATCATGGTCGATGACGAACTGCTTGCCCGCATCCCCCTTGCCCTCGACCACCACCTCATAGCGCTGGCCGTCGATCGTCGCGAACGGGGTGGCTCCGTTGCCGCCGAAGCAGAGTGTGAGATAGCCGAGCGACATCATGATCGCACCGAATTTCACGGTCCGTTTCGAGCCGAGATACTGGTCGGCGATCAAGCCGCCGACCAGCGGCGTCAGATAGACCAGGGCAGTGAAGCCGCCATACAGGCCGGTCGAGGTCTCGTCGTTGAACAGGAAATGATGGGCGAGGTAGAGCGTCAGGATCGCCCGCATGCCGTAATAGCCGAACCGTTCCCACATTTCGGTGGTGAACAGGCGCTTGAGCTGTGGCGGGTGGCCGAACCAGACCGCGTCGCTTGCTGGATTTACATGAGTGATATCGGGTTCTCGCGGGCTGTCCGCGGTCGGTGTGTCCACCATTTTTTTGGTCGCTCCCTGAATGACTTCACGCCGTCAGATGCGGCGTTGCTGATGGCGCGGAGACTAGCGGCATGCGCCGGGGTGTAAATACGCGTGGCCATCGCTAGATGACCGCCATGTTCAACGACACCAGCAGCCCGCTCGCGCTCCTCGCCACCCGCCGTTCGGGCAAGCCGCGCGACCTTGTCGCGCCCGGTCCGGACGAGGCCCAGCTTACCCATATGCTCGGGATCGCGGCGCGCACGCCCGATCACGGCAAACTGGCGCCGTGGCGTTTCGTCGTGGTCCCGGCCGATCGCCGCGAAGCGCTCAGCGACCTGATCACCACCGCCTATCGCGCCGAACGGCCTCAGGCAGCGCGGCTCGAGATCGAGGCGCTCGACCAGTTCGCCCGTCAGGCACCGACTCTGGTCGTCGTGCTGTCCTCGCCGAAACCCGAAAGCCATATCCCGTTGTGGGAGCAGGAACTGTCGGCGGGCGCCGCGTGTATGAACCTGCTCCATGCCGCGCATGCCGCCGGATTCGCCGGCGGATGGCTCACCGGATGGGCTACGTACAACGAGTCGGTGCGTGACGCTTTTGGCACAGCGCCGGAGAAAATCGCCGGATTCATGTTCATCGGGACGCCTTCCAGGCCCCTGGAAGAGCGCCCGCGTCCGGAATCGGACAAAATCGTCCGATATTGGACATAGTGTTGGACTCTCGGCCTGATCGGTGTATTATTGCACCATGACAGCCCTGAACAGCGAAGACAGCCCCGTCTATATCAAGCTTCGCGGCACGATTTCCGCGGCGATCCTGCGCGGCGAGTATCGCGCGGGGGACCAGCTTCCGTCGGTCCGCGCGCTTGCGGCCGAACACGGCGCCAACCCGCTGACGGTGGCCAAGGCCTATCAGAGCTTCCAAGACGACGGCTATGTCGAGGTCAGGCGCGGCGTCGGCATGTTCGTACTGCCGGGCGCCGCCGAGAAGCTTCGCGCGGCCGAGCGCGAGCATTTCATCCGCGACAGCTGGCCGCGCATCCGCGCGCACATCGTGCTGCTGGGCCTCGATACCGAAGACCTGCTGGAGCGCGCAGGGGCGTAATCCCGGCAAAGCCGGGCCATGGCGAAGGGGTCAGGCCCCGAACGCCTCGGCCGGAATCGCATACAATATTTCCGCTTTCGCCGTCGCTGCCGCCCTGAGGCCCATCGCCTCGGGCACGATCTGTTCGACATAGAATCGCGCCGTGGCCGCCTTCATCGCGAGGAAGGCGGGATCGCCCTCTCCCGTCGCCGCGCGGCCCTGCCGTTCCATCAGCCAGCCGCAGACAGCGGTCGAGAGCATGGTCAGGAAGGGATAGCTTGCCGCCAGCCGGTCGTCCGTGTCGCGGCTCATCAGGTCGCGTCCGATGGCATCGCATGCCTCGATCAGCTCGACCAGACCTGCGTCCCTGGCTTCGGCGCGCATGTCGCCGATCAGCCCTGCGAAGACGCCGCCGCCCTTACCATCGGCACCAAGCCCCAGCTTGCGCCCGACCAGGTCGGCCGCCTGGATGCCGTTGGTGCCTTCATAGATCGGGGTGATGCGTGCATCGCGGTAGAACTGCGCCGCGCCGGTCTCCTCGATATAGCCCATGCCGCCATGGACCTGGACGCCGATCGAGGCGACCTCGCATCCGATATCGGTGCCGTGCGCCTTGGCGAGCGGGGTCAGCAGCTCAAGCCGGTCCTGAGCGCCCGCCTCGCCGATCGTCGCCCGGTCGACATGGCCGGCGGCGAAATAGACCAGGGCGCGCACCGCCTGCGTCTGCGCCTTCATCCGCATCAGCATGCGGCGGACGTCGGGATGCTCGATGATGGCGACCGAATCGCGTGACGGCGATCCGGCGCGGGGCGACTGGATCCGCTCGCGGGCATAGGCAATTGCCGCCTGGGTCGCGCGCTCGGCGACCTGCGCGCCCTGAAGCCCGACATTGAGCCGTGCATTGTTCATCATGGTGAACATCGCGCGGATGCCGCCGAACTCGCCGCCGATCAGCGTGCCGACGCAATCGTCATTGTCGCCGAAGCTCAGCACGCAGGTGGGCGAGGCATGGAGCCCCATCTTGTGTTCGATCGAGACCACGCGGACGTCGTTGAGCTCGCCCGGGTTGCCACCGACGTCGAGTCGGTGCTTCGGGACCAGGAACAGCGAGATGCCCTTCGTCCCCGGCGGCGCATCGGGGGTGCGGGCGAGCACGAGGTGGACGATGTTGGGCGCCATGTCATGGTCGCCGAACGAGATGAAGATCTTGGTGCCCTTGATGCTCCAGGTCCCGTCGCCGCGCGGCTTCGCCTGGGTGCGCAGCGCGCCGACATCCGATCCGGCCTGCGGCTCGGTCAGGTTCATCGTGCCGGTCCATTCGCCGGTTGCGAGCTTCGGCAGGTAGAGCGCCTGCTGCTCGGGCGATCCATGATGGATCAGCGCCTCGATCGCGCCGACCGTCAGGGTCGGGGCGAGGGCCAGGCCCATGTTTGCCGCGCCGAGCGTGTCGAGCACCGCCGTCTGGATCGCGAAGGGCAGGCCCTGGCCGCCAAAAGCCTCGGGCACGCCGATCGTGCCCCAGCCGCCCTCGACATAGTCGCGATAGGCCTCGTCGAAGCCTTCAGGCATCACCACCCCGTCCGGCGTCCATTTCGGGCCGACGGTGTCGCCGGCGCGAAGCAGGGGCGCCCATTCCCCCGCCGCGAAATCGCCGATTCCCTCAAGCACTGCCTCGACCACGTCATCCGTCGCCGCGGCGAATCGGTCGGAATCGGCCAGCGCGCCGATACCGACGACATGGTCGAGGACGAAGCGCTGGTCGGCGGTAGGGGCGGTGAATGTCATGGCGTTTCTCTTCCTGCGGTCGTGCGCGCTATAGCCACGCATGATGACCTCGCCAAACCCGCTTATCTCCACGTGCACCTTACCTTACGGCGAGGCGGCGATCGCCGAGGCCGCCGCGACGATCCTGTCGGGCGAGCCGGTCGCGATCCCGACCGAGACGGTCTATGGCCTTGCCGCCGACGCAACCGAGTCGCGCGCGGTCGCCGGCATCTACGCCGCCAAGGGCCGGCCGAGCTTCAATCCGCTGATCGTCCATGTCCTCGATCGCGCGGCGGCCGAGTGTATCGCGTCGTTCGACGAAGCCGCAGGAGTGCTTGCCGATGCGTTCTGGCCGGGGCCGTTGACCCTGGTGCTGCCGCTCCGCCCCGATGCGGGGATCGCGTCACTGGTGACGGCCGGGCTCGATACGATCGCGATCCGGGTGCCGGCACACCGGGCCATGCGCGCCCTGCTGCTCGCCACGGGCAGGCCGCTCGCCGCGCCGTCGGCCAATGCGAGCGGCTCGATCAGCCCGACCCGCGCCGAGCATGTGCTGGCGAGCCTGGGCGGGCGGATTCCGCTGATCGTCGATGACGGGCCGACCGAGGCGGGGCTGGAATCGACTATCGTGATGACGGGCGACGGGGTTCGAGTGCTGCGCCCCGGACCGGTCACGACGGAAGACATCTCCAATCTCTTTCCCGGCGAAGGCCGGAGGCCGGTATCGGAGGGCATCGTAACCGGGCCCCGGTCTTTACCGGCGAAGAAGATCGTGACGTCCCCCGGCCAGCTCGAAAGCCACTACGCACCGGCCAAACCACTGCGCATCAACGCCAGTTCAGCCACCCCGGACGAATGGTTGATCGGATTCGGTTCCATCTCCGGCGACGTTTCCCTGTCCGGGACGGGCGACCTGACCGAGGCCGCCGCCGCCCTGTTCTCGGCCCTGCACCGAAGCGATGCGTCTCCCAAACCCCGAATTGCCGTCGCGCCGATTCCCGAAACCGGGCTCGGCGTGGCGATCAACGATCGCCTGCGCCGCGCCGCGCACCGCGACTGACGTCTTTACGCCGCCGTAACGGCCGTTAACCTCCCTCCCTACGACTCGTAAAGGAGAGGAAGACCATGGTGACGAACACGCAGCGGGGGCTCGCCGAGTTCCTGGGTACTTTCTGGCTCGTCTTCGGCGGCTGCGGCAGCGCGGTGCTGGCGGCGGGCTTTCCGGAAGTCGGCATCGGCTTTGCGGGCGTCGCGCTCGCCTTCGGCCTGACCGTGCTGACCATGGCCTATTCGATCGGCCATATCTCCGGCTGCCACCTCAACCCGGCGGTCACTGTCGGCCTGTGGGCGGGCGGGCGGTTCGCGGGCAAGGACATCCCGCTCTACGTCATCGCCCAGGTGCTCGGCGCGACGGTCGCCGCCTATCTGCTCTATTTCATCGCCAGCGGTGCGCCGGGCTTCACCCTGCCGCCCAACGGCCTTGCGGTGAACGGGCTCGAATCGCTGTCACCCGGTCATTATTCGCTGGCGGCCGGGCTGACGATCGAGGTCGTGCTGACTTTCTTCTTCCTGCTGGTGATCATGGGATCGACCGACACGCGAGCGCCGGCCGGCTTCGCGCCGATCGCGATCGGCCTCGCGCTCACCCTGATCCACCTGATCAGCATCCCGGTCACCAACACCTCGGTGAACCCGGCGCGCAGCACCGGACCGGCACTGGTGGTCGGCGGGCTGGCGCTTCAGCAGCTCTGGTGGTTCTGGGTCGCGCCGATCGTGGGCGGTGTGCTCGGCGGCCTTGTGTACAAGACGCTCGGCGCCGATGCGTCGAAGAAGCCGCCGATCGAGGGCGAGGCGCTCTGATCTGCTTATTCCCCTCCCGGAAGGGAGGGGAATATTACGCGGCCATCCCGGTTTTCGACCGGTCGGCGAAGCTCTTGCGGAGCTTCTTCAGCTTGGGCGGGATCACGGCCAGGCAATAGGGGTTCGACTGGCCTTCGCCTTCCCAATATTGCTGATGATAGTCCTCCGCCGGATACCATTCGGAAAGCGGCTCAATCGACGTCACGATCGGCGCGGGCCAGCCGGCCGAGGCGCGCGCGATCGCTGCCTGGGCCTCTTCGCGCTGGTCGGCCGAATGCGGGAAGATCGCCGAGCGATATTGCGTGCCGACGTCATTGCCCTGCCGGTTGAGCTGGGTCGGATCATGAGTCGCGAAGAACATGTCCAGGATATCGCCATAGCGCACCTGATCCGTGTCGAAGGTGATCCGGATCGCCTCGGCATGGCCGGTATCCCCGCCGCACACCTGCTTGTAGGTCGGGTTGGGCAGCGCCCCGCCGATATAGCCACTCTCGACCGTCTCGACGCCGATCACGTCCTTGAACACTGCCTCGGTGCACCAGAAACATCCGCCCGCCAGCGTCGCCACGTCGCTTGCCATCTCTCACTCCTGCCTTGAGCCGCCCAAGATAGGGTCGCGCGGGCGGGAGGCAATCGCCCCGGAGCCGGCTTACAGGCCGAAGCGCAGCGTGGCCCGGATGTCGCGGCCGGCGAGCGGCGCGAAATCCTTGAGGAAGCTCGCCGCACGCCGCGCATTCACATCGAAGATGTTGTTGGCGCTGATCGTCAGCGTGGTCTTGCTGGCCTTGCCGAACGGCGCGATCCCGACCGAGGCATTGACCATCGTATAGGCGTTGGTCGGGGTCTCGAACGCGGCGATCCGGTTCTGCCTGAACACGCGTTCGACCTCGATGCGGCCGTTGAGCCGGTCGCCCTGCGCCTCGACCCCGCCAAGCACGCGCATCGGCGGGATGCGCGGCAACGGACCCTGGTCGACGATCGAGGCATGGACATAGTCGCCCAGCGCATCGACATTGATCTTGTAGCCGCCGACCTTGGCGAGCAGCACCGACGCCTCCGCCTCGACGCCGTAATAGACCGCATCGGTCTGGATCGACTGGAAGCAGGGGAATTCGACGGTGCGCCCGCTCGGCGCGGCGGCAGCCTCGCAGACCGATTGCGCGACCTGGGTCTCGGCGATGTAGTTGGTGAAGCGGTTATAATAGGCCGACGCGTCGAAGCTGTAGCCATTGCCGTGCGCGTGCAGCGTCCCCTCCAGCCCCCAGCTCTTCTCGAGCCTGAAGTTGGGATTGCCCAGCTCATAGGCCTGGGTGCCGGCATGCGCGCCGTTGGCGAACAATTCCTCGGCTGAAGGAGCGCGCTCGGTGCGCGAGAAGTTCAGGCCGATCCGCACTGCATCGCTGATGCCGTAGGACGCACCGATCGATCCCGACAGTGCACCGAAATGCCGCTGCCCAGCGAAGAAGCGCTCGTCGCCCAGCGGCGTGCGCGCCGCGACGTCAGTCACTTCGTAGCGAAGCCCGCCCTCCGCCTTGAACGCGCCGAGATCGAGCTGCTGGAGGGTGAAGAAGCCGATCTGGTTGGTCTCGTTCTTGGGCAGGAAGGCCTCGTCGCCAACCACGTTGAACACCCGGTTGAAATATTGCACGCCCGACGCGCCGACCCAGGCGCCCCGCTTCGCCTGAACCAGCTCAAGCCGTGCCTCGGTGCCGTTATTATAGAAGGCGGTGCCGATCGCGCCGTCGGGCTCAAGCTCGAAATGGCGATAGGTCGCATGGCCCGCGCGGAGGCGGATCTTGTCGAGGAAGCCGCCGCCCGTATTCACCTCGGCGCGCAGGTCGAACCGGTTCTGCACGATGTCGAGCCGGGGCGCCTCCTGGCCCTGGTCGGGCAGGGTCGCGTAGCGGATCGGCACGCCGTACAGGCTGTCATAATGGCTGTACGATACGCCCAGGCTGCCGGTGTCGGTGATGATCGACGCGCCGACGCCCGCCGTCCAGGTTCGGGCGGCGGTATTGGGCAGCTTGCCGCGGATCGCCGCGTTGGCGGCATAGTCGATCGGGTCCTCGCCGGGTTCGGGCGCAGCCGGCGGCAGCTTGCTGGTGGCGATCGCCTCCTGGCGGCGCTGTTCGGTCAGGGCATAGCCACCGATGCGCAGGTCGTCGCTCTTCGACCAGGAACCGTCGGCATGGAGCACGAGATGCTCGCCGATCGCGACATCGCCCGCCATGCCGGCCGATCGCTCGTTCGCCGCCGAGCCATAGGTGGCGATGCCGTCGAGACGATAGCCCTTGGCAGGCACCGCGCGCGGAATGCGCGTGTCAATCACGTTGACGACGCCGCCCACCGCGGAGGAGCCGAACAGCAGGGCCGAGGGGCCGCGCAGAACCTCGATCCGCTCGGCCAGCAGCGGATCGATGATCACCGCATGGTCGACCGAGGTGTTGGACACGTCGATCGATCCGATCCCGTCGGTCAGCACGCGGACCCGCTCGCCCTGGAAGCCGCGCAGGATCGGGCGCGACGCGCTCGGCCCGAACGAGGTCGCCGAGACGCCGGGCTGCTTGGCCAGGGTTTCGCCGATCGTCGGCTTCAGGTCACGGGTAAGTTCCTCGCCGCTGACGACCGAGGTGCCGGAAAGGACGTCGGTTTCGCTCTGTCGGAAGGGCGCGGTGACGATCACGTCGGGGCCCTGGCCGGCCAGGGCGGAGGCGCTGTCCGACACGCTCACCGAAGGCGCGTCCTGCGCAAAAGCCGGCCCTGCGATCATCAGGGTGGTACCGGCGAGCAGGGCGATCTTCAGCGTCATGACATACTCCGACTGTGCGTTGTGCGGCGGAGTAGATAGGATGTTATAAAGTATCAAGGCAATTCATCGCTACGGACGCACGCTTCGCCGACGATGAGGATTGATACGGCGTTACGCCCGGTACGGCGTGACGGTGGCCGCCCGCTTCATCCGCGCCCAGGCACCCAGCGCCCACCAGGCGAGCGCCCACAGGATTCCGAAGCTCCAGCCGGCGATGACGTCGCTCGGCCAGTGGACGCCGAGATAGATCCGGCTGAAGCCGATCGCGCCGACCAGCAGCATGGCGACGGCCAGGATATAGCGGCGCGCGCGTGGTTCCTCGACGATCTGGGCCATCAGCAGCGCGATGGTGAGATAGATGATCGCGCTGTTCGCGGCGTGACCGCTCGGGAAGCTGGCCGAGGTCACTTGGACGAGATGATCGGTCACCTCCGGGCGAGCACGGCCGGTCAGGCTCTTGGCGATGGCGACCGCGACCGAGCCGCTGATCGTTCCGCCAAGCACCAGCCAGAAGGTCAGCCAGTGGCGCTGCACCGCCAGGAAGCCGGCGGCCATCGTCACCAGGATGACCAGCACCGTCTCCCCGCCGAGCGCGGTCACGTCGATCATCGTCTGCTTCAGCCAGGACGGGCCGATCGGGGCGCCGTGAATCGTGCCGTGGCGCATCGCGAGCAGGATGGTCCGGTCGAAGCCGAACTGGAACCCGCGATCGATCAGCGTGCCGATCAGGCCCAGGATCAGCACCGCGGCCGCCACCGCGCCGATGCCGATCAATCGCCAGGGCGGATGACGGATATCGTCGGGAACATGGCCTGCCGTGTCGGCGCCCCGGGCATGAAGGGGATCGTCGGGGAGGGGATCAGCGGACGTCACCCGACCCTTACTGGGCGCGTTCGGCCAGCCGATCAACCTGCGCGCGAACCACTGCCCCGGCTTTCCTGATCGAAAGCCCCTGCTCCATGCGCAGCCGCTGCCATGTCTCGAAGCTCAGCAGCAGGTCGATCGATTCGAAGGCGAGCATGTCGCTGGAAATCTCGTCGGGCAGGATCGATTTCAGCCTGGCCCGCATGAAGGCGAGCGTTCGGGCATGTTCAGCCTGGATCGCGGCCGATTCATGCCGGTGCGCATCGGCGGCACGCTTGAACGGCATCAGCTTTTCATAGGTGCTCAGCCGGCGGTCCATCGTCTCGGCGAGCTGTCCGCGCCAGTCGCTCGATTTATAGGGGACAAGCCACATCTCGTACTGGCGCGAGAGCCGTGCCGTCATCGCGGCATAGAGGCTCTCCATATCCTTGAAATGGCGGAAAACGCTGCGCAGGCCGACGGCGGCGCGGCCCGCCACCTGGTCGGCGCTGGGGGTGATCTGCCCTTCGGCGACAAGCGCGAGCATCGCCTCGACGATCTTGTCGCGGCTCGATTCCGATCGTCTTCTTCGCCCGTCGGCTGAACGCCCTTCGTCTTCGGCCATCAGTTCAATTTGCCCAGTAGATATAGGTCTCGCCCGGTTTCGGCCTGGTCCCGAGCGGCCGGTCGATGGCGATCGGCGACCGGATCAGCGACGGCCAGGCCGGCTTGACGCTTTCCTTATCATGCTTTGCCAGCAATGCCTGCAGTCGTGCGACGACGGCGGGTTGTTGCGCCGCGACGTCATGCTGTTCCGTCGGGTCGGCGCGCATGTCGAACAGCAACGCCTTGTGCGGCAGATCGAGCATCTGCAGCTTCCAGTCGCCCTCGCGCACCACCCGATAGGCGCCGTCGCGCCAGAACAGCGTCTGGTGCGGGGCGCCGGTCGCCTTGCCCTCGACAAAGGGCATCAGGTCGACGCCGTCGATCGCGCGGTCGGCCGGCATCGCGATCCCGGCTGCCTTGCCCGCGGTGGCGAAGATGTCGAAATGGCTCACCGGCCCGGCGATTCGCGTGCCTGCCCTGATCTGCGCGGGCCAGCGCATGAAGAACGGCACCTTCATCCCGCCTTCGAAGAAGGTGGCCTTCCAGCCGCGATAGGGCCGGTTGATGTCGGGCAGGCCGATATAATGCGCGCCGCCATTGTCGCTGGTGAAGATCACCAGCGTATTCTTGTCGAGGCCCTGCGCCTTCAGCTCGGCCGTCACCCGGCCGACCCCCCGATCGAGCGCGCGGATCATCGCGGCATAGACGCGGGTACGGTGGTCGGCGATCTGCGGCAGCGCGTCGTAATCCGCCTTTAGCGCCTGGAGCGGCGTGTGCGGCGCGTTATAGGCCAGGTACAGGAAGAAGGGCCGGTTGCGGTTCGCCCTGATCGTGTCGATCGCCTGGTCGGTCAGGTAATCGGTCATGTAGCGGCTCGGCCGGAACGGCGCGCTGCCGTTATACTGGACGCTGAACGGGAGGTTCGCCCAGATATATTTGTCGATCGGGTCGAAATCCTGCTTCGAATTGGCGGCGTTCGGATCAGTTTCCGGCAGGAACATCTGCGCGCCGATGATGAAGCCGAGGCTTTCGTCGAAACCCTTGTCCTCGGGCCGCATGCCCTTCGCACCGCCAAGGTGCCATTTGCCGAGATGGAGCGTGTGATACCCCTTGCCGCGCATCAGCTGGGCAATGGTCAGCTCCGATCGCGGCATGCCCTTGTCGTCGGCCGGCGGATCGTTCCGCGCGGCCTCCTCGTCGAAGATGGTGCGGTGCTCCCAGCTCGTCGGGAAGCCGGCGATGGTGCGCGCGAAGCGGGTGTCGGTCGGCGTGAATTCAAAGCCGAAGCGGGTCGGATAGCGCCCGGTCATCAGCGCGGCGCGCGACGGCGCGCAGGTGGCGTTGCCGGCATAGCCGTCGGCGAAGCTGACCCCGTCCCGCCCGAGCGCGTCGATATGAGGCGTCTTGAGAAGGCCGCCCGCCACCCCGCCGCCGTTGAAGCTGATGTCGTTATAGCCGAGATCGTCAGCGACGATCAGGACGATATTGGGCGGGCGCTTGTCGGCCGGTACCCGCGGCGTATCCGGCCCCTTCTGCCAGGCGACCGGCCGGTTGGGATAGACGTGCGGCGACAGCCAGCCAGCGAGGTGGAGCAGCACGTAATCCTTGGCCAGGTAGCCGCCGACAAGGAGCAGCGCGACCGTTCCAAGCAGGATCTTCAGCCAGGTCTTCATGCGCGGGCTCCTCAGCGCCGGTTGGAGAGGATGCGGCGTCCCGCAAGCAGGATCGCGATCATCGCCGCCTCGGCGATCATCGGTTCGAAGGCGGTGGGCGACGCCCCGTCGATCGCGATGGCGACGCAGCGCCCGAACAGCGCGATGGCGAGCAGGAGCAGCGGCACGCTCAGCGGCTCGGGCCGTCCGCGCCACGCCCCGAGCAGCGCGAACGTCCCGCCGGTCACGAAGAAGGCGGTGAAGTCGGCCCGCATCGTCGCGAGCCCCTGGATGCTCGCGGGCAGCAGGAAGAATCTGGCGCCCAGCCTTGCCGGGGCGGCCAGGAAGGCGAGCCCGATGGCCAGGTTGAACAGCCCGACCAGTGCGATCGCGGCGCGAATCATGGTGCGCATGCCTGCCTCTCCCTTGTTTCCCGGCATCGTATCAGCACTCGGGGCCTTTGCAACATTTCGGCATTGATAATGCCATTATCCCGGCGCATCATCATCGACAGGAGAGAGGCCGATGCGAGCAGCTTCGAAAAAAGGGCTGGGAAAATGGGCGCTGGCGGGAGTCGTCCTGGCGGCGGTCGCGTTCGGCGGAGTGACTCTGTTCCAGCGGCAGATCGGCACGGCGATGCTCGACCGCGCGGTCAAGCATCGCGTCGGCCGCGATGCCACCGCCGGGCTTCCCGACGGGTTGCATGTCGCGCTGTGCGGCACCGGCTCGCCGCTGCCCGATCCGACGCGTGCTGGGCCGTGCACCGTGGTGATCGCCGGCAAGCGGGTCTTCCTGGTCGATGCAGGCGGGGGCGGCGCTAGGAACATCGTCCAGATGGGCATCCCGCCGGGCCGGATCGAGGCGCTGTTCCTCACTCATTTCCATTCGGACCATATCGACGGGCTAGGCCCGGTGATGCTGCTGCGCTGGTCGGGCCGCGCCTCGCCCACGCCGCTGCCCATCCATGGTCCGTCGGGGGTCGACAGCATCGTCGCCGGCTTCGACGCGGCGTACGGGCTCGATACCGGTTACCGCGTCGCGCATCACGGCGCCAGGATCCTGCCGCCTTCCGGTGCCGGCGGGACGGCGCTGCCCTTCGCGCTGCCGCCGCGCGGGCAGGGCGACAGTGTCGTGCTGATCGACGATGGCGGGGTGAGGGTGACGGCGTTCCGCGTCGATCACCGGCCGGTCGAGCCCGCGGTCGGCTATCGCTTCGACTATAAGGGCCGCTCGGTTGTGCTGAGCGGCGACACGGCACCGACCCCGACGGTGGCCGCGGCGGCGAAAGGCGCCGATGTGCTGGTCCATGAGGCGCTCCAGCCGAAGCTCGTCGCCTTGCTGACCAGGGGACTCGAGGCGCGGGGCCAGGCGAACATGGCGCAGGTCACGCGCGACATCATCGGCTATCACTCGACGCCGGAACAGGCGGCGCAGGTCGCGAAGGCGGCGGGCGTACGCTATCTGATGCTCAACCATATCGTCCCGCCGATGCCGATCCGCTTCGCCTACCCCGCGTTTCTCGGCGATGCGCATTCCTATTATGACGGGCCGATCACGGTCGGGGAGGACGGCATGATGCTCAGCATGCCGTCGGGCGGGCAGGCAGTGATCCTCAAGCGGCTGATCGACCGGTGAGGCGCGCCATCACCCTGCTCTGGGCTGCTCCCCTGCTCTGCACCGTCGCGCTTGTCTCGGGTGCCGGCGCGGCGGAGCGGAAGCGGCCCAATATCGTCATCCTGCTCGCCGACGATTGGGGCTTCAGCGATGTCGGCAGTTTCGGCAGCGAAATCCATACGCCCAATATCGACGCGCTTGCGAAGATCGGCGTCCGCTTCTCCAACTTCCATGTCGCCGGCACCTGCTCGCCCACGCGCGCGATGTTGCAGACAGGCGTCAGCAACCACCGCGCCGGCCTCGGCAACATGCCCGAGACGATCCCGCCCGAACATGTCGGCAAGCCCGGCTACGACACGGTGCTCAACGACCGGGTCGTCACGCTGGCCACCCTGTTCCGAGACGGCGGCTATCGCACCTATCTGACCGGCAAATGGCATCTCGGCCGGACGCCGGACAAGCTGCCCACCGCGCGCGGCTATGACCACGCCTTCTCGCTTGCCGATGCCGGCGCCGACAATTTCGAGCAGCGCCCGATCGAGGGACTCTACGACACCGCCGACTGGACCGAGGATGGCAAGCCGGCGATCCTCCCGAAGGATTATTATTCCTCGCGCTTCGTCGTCGAGAAGATGATCGACTATATCGAGCGCGGTCGATCGAGCGGGCGGCCCTTCTTCGCGTCGATCAACTTCCTCGCCAACCACATCCCGGTGCAGGCGCCCGACGCCTATATCGCGCGCTATCGCACCGCCTATGATGGCGGCTGGACCGCGCTGCGCACCGCGCGGCGGGACAGGGCGGCGGCATTGGGTATCATCCCCGCCGGCACGCCGATGGTCACCATGGCCAGCACCCGCGACTGGAACGCCCTTCCCCCTGCCGAGCGGGCGGCGCGGGCGCGCGCGATGGCTGCCTATGGCGGCATGGCCGAGGCGGCCGATGCCGAGATCGGGCGGCTGGTCGCGCATCTCAAGGCGACTGGCGACTATGCCGATACCGTCTTCGTCTTCCTGTCGGACAATGGCGCCGAGCCGATCGATCCGATGGCAAACATCCTCAGCGCGCTCAACAGCCGGCTTCATTACGATCTGGCACCCGAGTCGCAGGGACGGCGCGGCTCGTTCACGTCGATCGGCCCGGGCTGGGCGAGCGCCGCCGCCTCGCCGCTGCGGGGCTATAAATTCTCCGCCGGGGAAGGGGGGCTGCGCGTGCCGCTGATCCTGGCATGGCCGGGCAACCCCGCGCTCAAGGCGGGAACGATCGCCGGACGCTTTGCCTATGTGACGGATATCGCCCCGACCTTGCTGGCCCTCGCCGGGGTTCCCGGACAGAAGGGCAGCTATCGCGGCAAACCGGTCGAGCCGATGATGGGGGCGAACCTCTGGCCGGTGCTGACCGGTGCGGCGGACAGCGTTCATCCAGCCGACCAGGCGATCGGCTATGAGCTGGCCGGCAACGCGGCGGTGTTCCGCGGCGATTACAAGCTGGTGAAGAACCTGCCGCCCACCGGCACGGGCGAATGGCACCTCTACGACATCGCCCGCGATCCCGGCGAGACGCGCGATCTTGCCGGGGCGATGCCTGCCCTCTTCACGGCGCTGCAGGCCGATTATGCCGCCTTCGCCAGGCGCGACCAAGTGCTGCCGATGCCGGCCGGCTATACCGCCGAGGTGCAGATCAACCGGAGCGGTTTCAACAAGAGCGTTCGGCCGAAGCTGCTCAGGGCACTGGCGGCGCTGCTGGCACTTGGTGCGCTCGTGACCGGGGCGGTGTGGTGGCGGCGGATGGCGCGTCGGACCTGACCGGCCAGGTCCCGCCCTGCCGGGCTTCTCAGTTCACATAATCCTCGTCGTCTTCATCGGTGTTGCGTTGCTTCGCGCGGACGAAATCATCCTCGAAATCTTCCTTCAGGCCGGTGAAGTCAGCGACGGTCTGATCCATCCGGATGAAATGATGCCGCATGTTGTTCGGCATCTGATCGTAGATATCGCCGGGAATGGAGAAGCGCGTGCCCTCGACGAGCAGCGTGTGCGCTTCCGAGCCGTCGATATCGTCGTCGCCGGTGCCTTCAAGCTTCCCGAGAGCATCCACGAAATCACAGAATGACTGGTTCGCGGAGAATGGCGGCTTGTTCGCCAGATCCTGCATCACATCGAGCTTCTTGTGGAAACCCTTGATCGCCTTGATGGCGTAGTCCTGGGCGTTCTGGACATGCTTGAGATAGGTGCTGGTCGAGGCGGTGTGGCCTGAGAGGTGGAGCTTGGTCTGCTCCATGAATCCACCGCCGCCGCTGGAGAAAAGATGATCGCCGCCGGGGAAGTTGAGTCCGAACTGGCCGCCGTTCAGCGCGATTGGCTGATAGCCCTGATTGCTCATGGTCTGGCTGGCGAAATATTCGCCCATGGTTCCCTGGAAGGACTTTTCCGACCAGTTCCGGATCTCGCGCTCCTCGCCGTCCCGGTATTTGATCTTGTCCAGGCCGGCATTGTCGCGCGCCGTCGTCGTCATATGGACTTCGAATTCGTCACGATTGTCGAACTGGTAGTCCTCGTCCTCTTCCTCCATGTCGGAATTAACGTCATCCTCGGTGATCCTGAGCGGTACTCCGTCCTGGCGCCGTCGGTATTCAGCGAAGATCAGGTCTCCGTCGCCGGGTTGAAGCATATAGCCTTCGGGTTCCTCGCCCAGATGGATCGCGTTGACGAGTGCGAAGAGTTCGTCGTCGCCGAGCGTGGTGACATCCACCACGCCGCCTTCCTCGTCGAGCAGGCGCTGGACCGGCGTGGTGCCGGGCCCGTCGATCGCACTGAGCTGGGCCGGCTCCTCTTCAGTCTCTTGCGGGGCGGTCGCGAGCGCCTGCGCGCCCATCACATCGGCTTCCCGCTCGAGCCCCGTATCGTCGTTGATCGGAACGCCCGAGGCGAGCTGCGTCGTCGCCTGCACCCGGCCCTGGGCCTGCTGCGCGACATGCCATGCCTCGTGCGGGAGGTTGTGCGCCTGGCCCGGGGCGAGATGGATGTCGGTGCCCTGGGCATAGGCATGGGCGTTGAGCTGCGCCGGCTCCGCCGAATTATAGTGCACCCTCACCTGGTCCATCGACACGCCCGACAGGGCCTCGACCCCCGACTTGAGCCGGTCGGGCAGGCCGGTGCGGTTGGGCTTGCGTTGCAGGATGGCCTTGAGCTGAGTCAGCTGGGCATGACGCGGTCCGGCGATGGCGTTGCCCGCCGGTGCCGGGCGGGCCGATCCGGCCGGGGTCCGGTAGCTGCTATGGCCGCCCATCGCCTTCTCCCCGCTGCACTCGATCCGCCACTCTGCAGTCAATCAAACTGTGCGTGGAGCGTCAATCGACGAAGGCGCCATTAGTGGCGCGGTTCAGCGCCGCGCGAGACCCTTCCGCTCCATCCGCCATTTGAGCTGGTCGAACCGGTCCTGCCCGAAGAACGGCTCGCCTTCGAACACCATGAGGGGCACGCCATAATGGCCCCCGACGCGCTGCGCGGCCTGGTTGGCCTCTACCACAGCGACATGATGGCCGGGGTCCGCCGCGATCGCCGCATCCATCTCCGCCAGGTCGAG
Source organism: Sphingomonas sp. QA11 (assembly GCF_028473665.1). Taxonomy (GTDB): domain Bacteria; phylum Pseudomonadota; class Alphaproteobacteria; order Sphingomonadales; family Sphingomonadaceae; genus Sphingomonas; species Sphingomonas phytovorans. The sequence continues at coordinate 4,870,138 of NZ_CP098774.1, forward strand.
CCCGGCGCGACCGGCTGCCTCCGCCAGATGGTCGCCGAGATGCCAGTCGGGCACCGCGCCGCCCCAGATCAGCCGGCTGACCTCGTCGAGAAAGGCAAGGCCGCGTCCGCGCTCGGCCGCCGCCACGCCGAGATGAGTCAGCCGGTGGATATGGGGCTGCTCCTTTGGATAGGTGCGCGTCGCCATGTCCATCTTCACCGGATCAGGCGATGCCCAGCGGAAGGGCAGGCCGACGAATTCGGCGCTCCGGCCGATGTCGCGCAGGAAATAGCTCACCCAGAGCGGATCGTTGCTGGTGAAGAAATCGGGCTGCCGCACCGCGATCGGATAGACCGGGCGAACATTGGCCGTGACGTCATGATCCCGCTCCAGCTCGACCAGCCTCGGTGTCACCAGATAGGAATAGGGCGAGCGGAACGACCAGTAGAGATCATAGGTGAGGGTCATCCGCCGATCGCCTTGGTGCGGATGTTGAGCTGGCCAGCGAGCCCGGCGATGCGGTGCTTCTCGATCGCCTGATAGGCCGGGGAGGATACCATCGCCATCATCGCCGCGCGCGACGGATATTCGGCGAGCGCGACCATGTCCCACAGCTCGTCGATCTCGCCCAGCATCAGTTCGGTGACGTCACCGGCATAGAGCGATCGCGCGCCGACCGAGGCGAGGCAGGCCTGCACCGCCTTGCCGTAGCGGCGATAGGCGTCGCGGCCGCTCAATTCAGGCTCGGAGCCGTCGGCATATTTGGCACGGTCCCGGAACTTGAGCAGGTTGATCATGACGAATGGTCCGTCCTCCGGAGCGCCGAAAAAGGCGGCTGCCTGTTCGGGTGCGGGGAAGACGACATTGGTGACGTTCATGCCGCGATCTCCGCCGGCCGTTGCCGGATGAAGGTGTCGATCAGCGCGCACAGTGCCTCGGGCTTGTCTTCCTGCAGGAAATGCCCGGCGTCCTTGACGATCAGGTGCGCCTGCCCGCGCGCGCCCGGGATGCGGTCGATGAACGCCTTCTCGCCACCGCGCGTCACCGCGTCATTGTCGGCAAAGGCGGTCAGTACCGGTTTCTCGAAGCGTTCGAGCACAGCCCAGGCGGCCCGGTTCTCAGCGACCGACGCGTGTTCCGGGGTGATCGGTACAAGGGTCGGGAACTGCCGCGCGCCCTCCTTATAGCTTTCGTCGGGAAAGGGCGCGTCATAAGCGGCGATCTCGGCCGGGGTGAGCTCGCGCGTGGTGCCGCCATTGACGATGAAACCGACCGGGAATTGCGGCACATTCTGGCTGAAGGCGAGCCAGGCATCGAACCCGGCCGACGATCCGGTGCCGACCGGCAATCCGGTATTGGCGATCACCAGCCGCGCGAAGCGGTCGGGGAAGGCGGCGACCAGCCTCAGGCCGATCAGCCCGCCCCAATCCTGGCAGAACAGGGTGATGTCGGTCAGGCCAAGCGCGGTCAGCCAGTCGCTCATCCAGGCGACATGGCGTTCATAGCTATAGTCGGTGCGCTCGGCCGGCTTGTCGGATCTGCCGAAGCCGACCAGGTCAGGCGCGACGATGCGATAGCCACGGGCGACCAGCGCCGGCACGAACTTGCGGTAGAGATACGACCAGCTCGGCTCGCCATGCATCAGCAGCACGACCGGCGCCTCGGGATGACCCTCGTCGAGATAATGGATGCGAAGTGCCGTGCCGTCGGCATCGGTGACGGTCAGGTAATGCGGCTCGAACGCATAGTCCGCCAGCCCTTCGAACCGCTCGTCCGGAGTCCTGAGCACCTGCATCATCACTCTCCCGCCGTATATATTGGCAGTGAGAGTGTCATATCATCCCGGCTGGGTCAATGTCGCGGCGGCACCGGACGGTCGGCGACGAGGCGCACGCCGATATGGTCGGTACCGAGCCCGCGTTCCTGGAACTGGCGCGCGGCGGGGCGGTAGCGCGCGCAGTAATTGCTCGCGCAGAGATAGGATCCGCCTTTGATGACATGCATGTCGCCCTGCGGCCCACCGGGGTCGCTGGTCCATTCCCAGACATTGCCGATCATGTCGTACAGCCCGAACGCATTGGGCTTGAAGCACCCAACGGGCGCCCGGCCCCTGTATCCGTCGAGCCCAAGGTCGCGTTGCGGGAACACGCCCTGATAATAATTGGCCTGGGGGCGCCCTTCGCCGTCGACCGGCTCGGGCAGTGCCTTCTGCCCGGCACGGGCGGCATATTCCCATTCTGCCTCGGTCGGCAGTCTCTTGCCTGCCCAGCGCGCATAAGCCTCGGCATCCTCGAACGCGATCTGGACGACGGGCTCATGATCACGCCCGGCGATCGACTCGGCCGGCCCCGACGGGTGCCGCCACTGCGCCCCGACCGACCAGCGCCACCAGCGGGGATCGCCCTGGCCCGGCACGCTGAACACGGCTGATCCCGGCAGGCGCATCTCGGGTGGCGAGCCCGGCATCACGGGCGGGACGCGCTCGGCCATGGTCTTGTAGCCGGTCGCTTTGACGAAGGCGGCGAATTCGGCGTTGGTCAGCTCATGGGTGTCGATCCAGAAAGGTTTGACGCTGACGGTGCGCGGGGGCCCTTCCTCGCGGTAGAGCGGATCGTCCCCCATGGTGAAGCTGCCGCCGGGGATCGCGACCATCGGTGTCGTTGAGAGATCGGCACAGGTCGATGCGGGCTGTTTCGAGGTGCAGGCGGTCGTGGCCAGCAATGGCGCCGATATCGCCGAGAGCAACAGCCATCTCCATTTGCCTGTAACCTTCCCCGGCGAAGGCCGGGGCCCAGTTGGGGGGGGCTTGGAACGGTCGCCTCGCCTGTTTCCTTCTACTTCCCAACTGGACCCCGGCCTCCGCCGGGGAAGAAGAAAGATGCACATCATCATCGGGGCCCAAGCTCGCATGCTTCGGCGATGGCGGCATAGATCAGGTCCAGGTCCGAATCCTCGATGCAATAAGGCGGCATGACATAGACGGTGTTGCCGAGCGGGCGAAGCAGCAGGTCCTTGTCGCGGAACAGCGCTGACAGGCGCGGGCCGAGAGTCGACAGATAATCGCTGGTCCCGTCGGCGATCTCGATCGCGGTGACCGTGCCGAGCTGTCGCGCGTTGCGCACCGCCGGCAAGGAGGCGAGCTTGGCCAGCCGGCTCCGCTGGCGGGCGGCCAGGCCGGCGATCCGCTCGAGCACCGGCTCCTCGCGCCAGATGGCGAGATTCGCGTTGGCCGCGGCACAGGCGATCGGGTTGGCGGTGTAGCTGGATGAATGGAAAAACATTCGCGCCCGGTCGGTGGACAGGTGCGCCGCGTAGATCGGTTCGGTCGCCATCGTCACCGCCAGCGGCACCGCGCCGCCGGTGAGTCCCTTCGACAGGCACAGGATATCGGGGACGATATCGGCCTGTTCGCAGGCGAGCAGCGTCCCGGTGCGACCCCAGCCGGTCATCACCTCGTCGGCGATGAACAGCACGCCGTGCCGGGCGCAGATCGCGCGCATCTCGGCCAGTACCCAGGCGGGATAGATGAGCATCCCGCCCGCGCCGAGGAGCAGTGGCTCGACGATCAGCGCCGCCGGCCTGGCGCGGCAGGCGGCTTCCAGGTCGTCCAGCATGTCCTGTTCGCGCCCGCTGGCGGGGAAGGGCAGCGTGCCGACATCGAACAGCAGGGGCGCATAGGCCTGGTTGAACACGCCGCGCGCGCCGATCGACATCGCGCCGATCGTGTCGCCATGATAGCTGTGTTCCATCACCAGGATGCGATGCCGGGGCTCGCCGCGATTGGCCCAGAAGCCGAGTGCCATCTTCAGCGCTACCTCGACGCTGGTCGATCCCGAATCCGAGAAGAAGATGCGGGTGAGTTCGGCCGGCATCATCGCCCTCAGCCCCTGCGCCAGCGTTTCGGCCGGTTCATGAGTCCAGCCGGCGAAGATGATCTGGTCGAGCTTGCCCGCCTGTTCGGCGATCGCCGCCATGATGCGCGGGTTGCGGTGGCCGTGAGTCGTCACCCACCAGGAGGAGATGGCGTCGATGATCCGCCGTCCGTCAGCGGTGTAGAGCGCGGCGCCCTCATTATGGGTGACGAGCGGGATCGGCTCGCCCAGGCCGTGCTGGGTGAAAGGATGCCAGATCGCCGAGCCGCTCACCGGAAATCCGCCGGATCGAAGTGCGCAGCGAACGCGGCCGCGAGCGTGTCGGCGGCGAGTGGCGCCAGGCGCGGCAACCGGCCGAGCCGCCTTACCCCGCCGATCCGGGCGATGGTTGCCTCGCTATGCTCCACCGCGTCGCCGGTAAAGGCGATGCCCAGGATCGGCACGCCGCGCGCGCGCAGCGCCTCGATCGACAACAGGCTGTGATTGATTGTGCCCAGCGCGGTGCGCGCGACCAGCACCACGGGCAACGCCCAGCGCGCGAACAGATCGGCGAAGACCAGGTCGCCGACCACCGGCACCAGCACGCCGCCGGCGCCCTCGATCACCAGCGGTCCGCCGATTGATGGTGGTGTCAACCGCTCGGGATCGATCGTCACGCCGTCGATCGCGGCCGCGCGATCGGGCGAGCAGGGAGTGGCAAACCGATAGGCCTCGGGGAGAATCCGCCCGGGTTCCAACCCACCCAGCCGCGCGACGATCGACGAATCGCCGCCTTCCTCAAGCCCGGCCTGGACCGGTTTCCAATAGGAGGCGCCCAGCGCGCCCGCGAGCGCGGCGGCGAAGACCGTCTTGCCGACATCGGTATCGGTGCCGGTGACCACGATGCGCGGGGCGATCATTTGAGCGCCTCCGCAATGGCGTCGGCCAGCGCCTCCACATCGTCCAGGGTCAGATTGAGCGTCAGCGAGATGCGCAGTCGCGACGTGCCCGCCGGGACGGTCGGCGGTCGGATGCCCCGCACGTCGAAGCCCGCTGCCTGCAGGGCCGCGGCGACCCGCATCGTCCGCGCTTCGTCGCCCAGCACCAGCGGCAGGATCTGCGATCCGGTCGGCGCGACGCCGCAGCGCGCCAGCGCCCGTTCGGCGGCGGCAACCAGTTGCCACAGGGCAGCGCGATGCTCCGGCTCATCGACCAGGATGCGCAGGCTCTCGCGCAGGGCGCTTGCCATCAGCGGCGATGGCGCGGTGGAGAAGATGAAGCCGCGCCCGCGATTGATCAGGAAGTCGCGCATCACCTGCGGACCACAGACCAAAGCTCCTTCGCACCCAAGCGCCTTGCCGCAGGTGTGCAGGGTGACGACATTCTCGTGTCCGTCGAGCCCTGACGCGAGGCCGCGTCCGTCATCGCCGAACACGCCGGTGGCGTGCGCCTCGTCGATCAGCAGCATCGCATCGTGCCGCGCAGCCACCGTCGCCAGCGCGTCGAGCGGTGCCCGGTCGCCGTCCATGCTGTACAGGCTCTCGACCGCGATCCATGGCCGGCCTGTGCCGCCACCGCGCCGCCACCGCGCGATCCTGTCCTCGAACGCGTCGGCGTCATTGTGCGCGGCGGAAACGCAGTCGGCGCGACCGAGCCGCATTCCTTCATGCGCGCTCGCGTGGATCAGGGCGTCGTGGACGACGATGTCGCCGCGTTGCGGCAGCGTCGAGAACAATGCCGCATTGGCGCTGTAGCCGCTTGAGAAGAACAAGGTCGCCTCAGACCCGAAGAAGGTCGCGGCCTCTGCCTCCAGCGCCTCATGCTCTTCGTGATTGCCGCGCAGCAGCCGCGATCCGCCCGATCCTGTCGGCACCCCGCGCGCGATCGCCGCCGTGACGGCGGCGGCGATCCTCGGGGCCGATGCCAGGGCGAGATAGTCGTTTGACGACACGTCGGTGCCACGGCGCGGCGCCAGCACCCGCAGGCGATCCTGCGCGGCGAGCTGGACGAGATCGGCGCGGTAGGGAGTGAGTAGCGACATGACGCGGCCTCTAACCGCATCGTATCGCCATGACGATATGTTATGCGGGCGGAGCGCGCTTGTGCGGGAGGACAAGCGAGGGCAGGGGCGTGCCATGGTCAGCCCTTTCCCCGGCCGCGGCTTCGCCGCCTTCCTGTTCGACATGGACGGGACGATCCTGAGTTCCATCGCGGCGGCCGAGCGGGTCTGGGCGTCCTGGGCCCTGCGTCACGGGCTGGACGTGGCGGCCTTCCTGCCGACGATCCACGGAAGACGCAGCGTGGAAACGGTCCGCCGGCTCGCGCTGCCCGGCGTCGATCCCGAGGCCGAGGCGGCCGCGATCACGCTGGCCGAGATCGAGGATGTCGCGGGCGTGGCCCCGATCCCCGGCGCACCCGCTTTCCTTGCGGCGCTACCCGCCGGTCGCTGGGCGATCGTCACCTCCGCGCCGCGTGCCCTCGCGTTGCGGCGGCTGGAAGCCGCCGGCTTGCCTGTGCCGGAGGTGATGATCACCGGCGAGGATGTCGAGCATGGCAAGCCAGCTCCCGACTGCTTCCTGCTGGCGGCCGAACGTCTCGGCGTATCGGCCGGAGACTGCCTTGTGTTCGAAGACGCAGCGGCCGGCATCGCGGCCGCCGAAGCGGCTGGTTGCGCCGTGGTGGTGATCACCGCCACCCATGGGTATCCGCTCGCCACGCGTCATTTCGGCGCACCCGGCTATGAAGCGCTCTCGGTCTCTCCTGGTGCGGCCGGATCGCTGGCACTCGACGCGCGATAGCGAACGGCTGCCGCGCCTGAACGCGGCATCGGCACAACGGGTACGCGATCGGGATATCGATTGGGCGTCATGCGTTTTTCGCGTCCATCCACAGCGCAGGAGCAGCATCATGCCTCGCGGAGACAAGGACGCCTATACCGACAAGCAGAAGCGCAAGGCGGAACATATCGAGGAAAGCTACGAGGATCGCGGCGTGCCGAAGGACGAGGCCGAGCGCCGGGCCTGGGCGACGGTGAACAAGGAATCGGGCGGCGGCAACAAATCCGGCTCGGGACGGGGCAAGCCCGACACGCATGTATCCTCGTCGCGTGGTGGCCTGGCAAACAAGTCGGGCTCGGCCGAACAGCGCTCGGCGGCGGCGCGCAAGGGCTGGGTCACCCGGCGCAGGAACGCGGCTGCCTGACGTTTCGCCGATTCGATCGTGGCGCTATGAGGGGGCGTGACCAGCATCCGCCGATCCCTGACACTGCCGGTCCTGGGCATGGGGCTGACCTGCACCGTGTCAGCGGGTTCCCGGGCGGCGGAGATCCAGCCGCCGGCCTGGCCTGACACGCTGCTCGCCCGTGCCGGCGCGCTTGCGCTGTTGCAGTCACTCAATGCTGAACTGCTCAGCCATGACAGCGCGACGCTTACGCTGGACGGCTGGTGCGCGCGCCGCCGGCTGGCACCGACGGGCAGCAGGGTCGCCGCGGAGCGGGTCGCCGGGCAGGGCAAGCCGGCGACGCCTGACCTACGCGCCGCGCTTCAGGTCGGGGCGGAGGAGCCGATCCGTTATCGCCATGTCAGGCTGCGCTGTGGCGACCATGTCCTGTCGGAGGCGGATAACTGGTACGTCCCGTCGCGGCTCACGCCGGAGATGAACGCAGTGCTGGACACCACCGACACCGCTTTCGGCCGCGCCGTCCAGGCGCTGCATTTCCGCCGGCAGACCATCAGCGCGACCCTGCTCTGGTCGCCGCTGCCGGACGGGTGGGATGTCATGCCGAAGGAACGGAAGAAGACCGTCGGACGAAAGCTCGCCATTCCGGCGGCGGTGATCGAGCATCGTGCCGTGTTGCGCCTGCCCGACGGCACGCCGTTCAGTCAGGTGGTGGAAACCTATCGCGGCGACGTGCTCGGTGCGCCGCCACCGGGATTCGCGCGTCGATGACCTAGCGGGCGCGGCTGCGAGGGATCGTCCCGCCGCCGCGCACGTTCACGCTTCCGGGCTGGCGATCGGTCCGTGACCACAACGAACTCAAGCTCTTCAGGAAACCCCATGCTTCAGGCTGAGCCAGTCCTCGATCACCATGATCTCATCCTGCGGCCCGATCCGTCGCGTACGGTCGTCCGGCCTTTCGAGCTGGAATATCCGGGCAGATTCAAGGTCGAGGGGCATCCGCGCGCTCAGGCGATCGTCGATCGCATCCTGACGCTCGATGACAGTGCGCTGGAGAGCGAGCTGAAACTGCTCACCCAGTCGCTCGACGAACGGCACCGCGACGTGGACGACATGCTGCGCCGCCGCTTCGACGAGATCGCCAGCCTCCTGCCCGGACGGACAGCGGTCAACGACGCGCAGCGCCGCCTGGTCGGCGCCTATTTCAGCGAGGAATTCTCCTTCGAAGCCGCGGCGTTGTTCAACCCGAGCGCGGTGCCGGCGCCGGATCAGTCGGGTGTGCCGGAGGGTGGGGTACGCTTCATCCTTTCGCTTCGCGGTATCGGGGAAGGCCATGTCTCCTCGGTGACCTTTCGAACCGGCATCTGGATCCCGGGAGGTGAGATCACGGTCGATCCCGCCAGTCGGGTGGCCGTGGCGCCGACCATCCTTGTCGGAAAGGACGACGCGATCGCCGAGCTGAAGCTCGATTGCGGCGGAACGCGGGAGATATCGGAAGCAGTGCTGTTTCCGATGCTGCCGAGCCAGCATCAGGGCATCGAGGATCTGCGCCTGGTACGCTTCACCGACGACGACGGCAGCGTCACCTATCACGGCACCTACACCGCTTTCAGCGGTGCCGCGGCACGGCCCGAGTTGCTCTCGGGCACCGATTTCCGCAGCTTCCGCATGCGCGCGTTCACCGGCGACGCGGCGGGCGCCAAGGGCATGGCCCTGTTCCCGCGCCGCATCGGCGGGCGCTATGCCATGCTCGGGCGGCAGGACAGCGAGAGTATCTGGCTTCACCTGTCGGATGATATCCTGCGCTGGGAAGGCGGCGGCAGGATCGTCTCCCCGCGCTATCCGTGGGAATTCGTCCAGATGGGCAATTGCGGATCGCCGATCGAGATCGACGAGGGCTGGCTTGTGTTCACCCACGGCGTCGGCACGGTGCGCAATTACTGCATCGGTGCGTGCCTGCTCGACAAGGCCGACCCCTCCAGATTGCTGGCGCGCACGCCCGAGCCGATCCTCACCCCGAGCCCGGACGAGCGCGACGGCTATGTGCCCAACGTGGTCTATAGCTGCGGCGCGATGATCGAGGGACGGAACGTGATGATCCCCTATGGCGTGGCCGACAATTTCGCCGCGTTCGCCACGACGACGGTCGACCGGCTGCTACGCTGCATGGAATAGACGGCTGAGGAGGGGCGACCTTCAAACTGGCCCGTCGGCGACCCGGGATGATGGTTCGCGCAGAGGCGCAGAGGCGCTGAAGACGCTGAGAAGCTCCGGCAGCGGCTCGGGCGGTTTGCAATGAAAAGCACGTGCCCTCGCGGCATGCAATCCTGTGCGGGCAATGCCTATTGCGATTGACTTGCATTATAATCTCTCGACTGCTAGCCGCCCGGTAACAGCCCGCGGCATGGTGACCGGCGGGCAGGGGGAAATCATGTCGTTTCGGTCCGTTTCTTCGATGTCTGTCGTCGCGCTCGCGTGCGCCGTGCCGGTTGCGGCAACAGCGCAGCAGGCCGCCGCCGTATCGACCGACGACCGGGCGGATGCGGCAGGCGATATCACCGTGACCGCGGCACGCACGATCCTGCCGCCCAATGCGCTGCCGCTCACGATCGACCTGATCGACAAGGCGACGCTCGACCAGCAGATCGCGATCTCCGGATCGATCACCGATGCGGTGGCGAACCTGACGCCATCCTTCTCGCCCACCCGGCAGAAATTGTCGGGTGCCGGCGAGACGCTGCGCGGGCGGTCGCCGCTCTATGCGATCAACGGCATCCCGCAATCGACGCCGCTGCGCGACGGCAGTCGCGACGGCTTCACCATCGACGGCTTCTTCGTCGATCGAGTCGAGCTGATCTACGGGTCCAATGCGCTCCAGGGGGTCGGCGGCACCGGCGGCATCGTCAACCAGGTGACGGTGGGGGCGCCGCGCGCGGAAGGGTTCAGCGGGCGGACCCTGCTCCAGGCCAATGCGGACAACGGCTTCAGCAAGGACGGGATCGGCGGCAAGGTGGCCGGCCTCGTCCAATACAAGGCCGGACGGTTCGATGCGACGGTGGGCGCCGCTTACGAGAAGCGCGGCGTCTTCTATGACGGTGACGGGCGCCGGGTCGGCCTGAACCTGACCCAGGGCGAATCGCAGGATTCGAGGACGCTCTCGCTGTTCGCGCGGCTCGGCTACAAGGTCGGGGAGACCGGCCGGATCGACCTCATCGCGAGCCGTTTCGAACTGAAGGGCGATGGCGATTATGTCGCGGTCCCGGGAAACCGGGTCACCGGCCTGCCGACCAGCGCGATGCGCGGCGACCCGCCTGGTGTTGCCGCCGCCAGCCGCACCGAGAGCATCGCGCTTTCCTACACCGACACGTCGCTTTGGGGCGGCAATTTCGTCAGCCAGATCTTCTTCAACCGCAGCCGCGACACCTTTGGCGGAGAGATCGCGCCGATCCTGACCTTCCAGGATCCGAAGATCGACCCGACTTTCAAGCTGTTCGACCAGTCGCAGAACCGGTCGCGCAAGATCGGCGGGAAGATCAGCTATGAGCGCGCCATTCCGGGCATCGAGGCGCTGACGACGACGGTCGGGTTCGATTTCCTGACGGATTCGACCGAGCAGCGGCTGATCGCGACGAATCGAGTCTGGGTGCCGCCCAGCGATTTCCGCAGCCTCGCGCCGTTCGGGCAGGCCAATCTCAAGCTGTTCGACGGCGTGCTGCGCCTGGCTGGGGGCGCGCGCTGGGAGAATGTGCAGATCAAGGTCGACGATTATCACACCCTCGCCTCGACCACGTATGACGGTTCGAGGGTCGCAACCTATGGCGGCGTCGCGGTGTCCGGCGGCAAGCCGCGCTTCAGCGATCTCCTGATCAACGGCGGCGTGGTCGTCGAGCCGCTGAAGGGCATCCGTGCCTATGTGAGCTATGCGCAGGGTTTCACCGTCCCTGACATCGGCCGGATCACCCGAGCGGTGAACAAGCCCAACCAGGATATCGACCACTATGTCGACATCCAGCCGATCATCTCGAACAATCGCGAGATCGGCGTCGAAGTGAAGCGTGGCCCGCTCGATGCCTCCGCCACCTATTTCTGGTCGTCGAGCGACAAGGGTCAGCTGCTCATCGCCAGTCCCGGCGGTATCTTCGACGTCCAGCGGCAACGGGTGGAGATCCAGGGACTTGAGATCAATCTCGGCGTGCAGCTGCCGATCGACGGGCTGCGCGTGTCGGCGGGCTATGCGCATATCGAAGGCCGCTACGACGCCAGCCCCATACCCGACGGCATCGTCGATACCGATCTGGACGGCACCAACATCTCGCCCGACCGGCTCAACCTCGCGGCCAATTACGCCACCGGCCCCTTGTCGATGCGTGTCCAGACCCAATTCTATCTGTCGCGCACCTTCCAAGGGCTGAAGCGCGTTCCGGACAATGATTTCGGCGGTTACACGCTGACCGATGCCTATGTCCGTTACCAGACGGGGATCGGGGGCATAACGCTCAGCGTGTCGAATCTCTTCAACCGGCAATATATCGACTACAGCAGCGACACGCGGCTTCCCACCGATCCGCTCAGCTTTTTCGCGGGGCGCGGACGCTCGTTCACGCTCGGGTGGGATACGCGCTTCTGATGAGGTGGCTCGACCTGATCCATCGCTGGACCGGCGGCGTCATCGGGCTTGTGCTGGCGATCATGGGCCTGACCGGCGCGATCCTGGTCCATAAGGAAAGCTGGATCGCGCTGCCGCATGCCGGCGACGCGCGGATCGGCGATCCGGCGGCGGTCGGCGCGGCGACCGAGAAGCTGATGACCGCGAACCCCGGGGCGCAGGGCATCGTCTATGCCGGCGACCGGTTCGGCCTTGACCAGCTGCGCCTGCCCAAGGGCGCGGGTGCCTATGCCGATCAGGCGGGCAACATCGTCACGCGCTGGTCGAGCCAGTGGGAGCGGCCCGAACTGTGGATTTTCGACCTGCACCATCATCTGTTCAGCGGTGATGTGGGCGAGACGATCATCGGCGTGGCCGGGCTGGCGGCGATCCTCTTCGTGGTAACGGGGACGGTCCTGTGGTGGCGAACCCGCCGGACCTTCAAATTCCGCCCGTGGCCGAAGCGGTTGAGCAGGCCGGCGATCGTGATGCAGCATCGCGATCTCGGAATCGTCATGGCGCCTCTGCTGCTGTTGTCGGCGGTGACCGGGACGATGATGGTGTTCAGGCCCTTCGCCAATCTCGTGCTGATCCCGTTCGGGTCGGGCGAGGCGCTTGCCGCCGCGATGGCGCCGCCCAGGGTGAAGAGCGGCCTCTTGTCGGCGACGCCGGACTGGCGCGGGATGATCAGCGTGGCGCACCGGCGCTTCCCCGATGCGCAGATCCGCATCCTTTCCCTGCCGCGCAAGCCGGGCGACGCGATCCTGATCCGGATGAAGCGTTCGGGCGAGTGGCTGCCCAACGGACGCTCGACCCTGTGGTTCGATGCGGCGGACGGGCATGTGCTGGCGGCGACCGATGCGCTGGCGATGCCGCAAGTCGCGCAGGTCTTCAACGGTGCCTATCCGCTGCACGCGGCCAAGGTGGGCGGACTTGCCTATCGCCTGTTGCTGACGGTATGCGGGCTCGCGCTCGCCATGCTGGGCAGCCTGACGGTGTGGACCTTCTGGTTCAGGCGACCGCGCCGGAAGCCCATGACCCATCACGCCGCAGCGCGTTCCGGATAGGCACTGCTATGATCGGTGCTGCCCGGCCTGGACGAAGAGATCGGAAAGGTCGGAGGCCGGGCGTGCCCGGCCCCCGGAAAGGATGGCGTTACTGCTGCCACACGGTGACGTTGGAGCTGCCGTTGCTGCCATAACCCTCGGTGGCGAGGATCTGATAGTTCATCGTGCCGAGGTTCATGCCATGGCTCCGCCACGCATTGACGTGGTTGACGAAGGCGATGACGTTGTTGGTGCCGGTCGCGCGCTTCGACGTGCGCACGCTCCAGAATTGATAGAAGGTCGCGTTGCCGATGATGGACGGCGCGTTGACGCGTTGCGTGCGGTAGATGTTGTAGGTGCCGCCGTCGCTGTTGACGGTGCCCATGAAGGTGGCGCCGCTGCCCGGAGGGGTAAAGCTTCCCCAGTTATCGACGACATAATATTCGATCAGCGGGTTGGTCGACCAGCCGTACAAGGCGAGATAGCCGTTCGAGCCGCCATTGAACACGCCGGCATTGTACCCGATCACGCGGCTGGTCGACCCGGTGGCCCAGCCCTTCCCGGCGACCAGATTGCCGCTTGAGCCGAGATTCCAAGTGGTGCTGTAATTGCCGTTGGTGCCGAGCGTCATGCACGCCGAGCCGGAGCTCAGATAGACCTGATAATAGTAGCCGTTGTTGGTGCCGGTCTGGTTGTTGCAGATGGTCTGTGCCTGCAGGCTGCCGGCGGTGACCAGGGCGAGAACCGATGGAAGAAAGCGTGTTACCGCTATCATAGCTAGTCGCTTCAAGTTCATGTGCCTCTCCTGTTTTTGATTTTTGCTGGTGATCATGCCGCGTCGGCAGTTCTGGAGTCGTCTATCTCCGCGCGACATGAATTGATGACATGCGAACACTGTAACCGTCAAGTGGAACGGTAACATCACATTCGGCCGGTAAATCCGGTGAGCCGGGAAAGCATTTGGTGGGATAACCGAAGGGTCTCGACCGGGGGTGAAACAGGGTCAGGTCTGTTGAGACTGGATCTGCTGCATGTGCGTCAATCAGGTTCGACGTCGCGGTTTTCAGGAGCCTTCATGAACGGCGGCAAGGCCTGGTAGGCCGCGACAATCACGACTGAAGATCGAACCTACAATTCAGGCAAGACTATCGTATGTGGCCCCGTCCGCATCATTGGGATCGGAAGAGACCCAGGTGAGCGGATCCTTGCCGCAGCGCGGACGGCGAAATTCCGAGATGCGCCTGTTCTGAAAGATTAAAAATCCCGCCGATGCGATTAGCCCAAGGGCAAATATCGCCAGAAGCAATATGTTCTGGCCGGCTGCGGATGGCGATGCTCCCATGAACGATAAAAACACAATAAGTGCATATCATTTTGCGTGAGAACGGCGCCTGTTATATTCGGCAAGCGTCATGTCGAATATCCGGCATTTCGCGCAATGGGCCGATCATGGCGCAGGAAGCTGCAATTCGCCGTCATAGTTGCATCCGATCAGCGTCTTGCCCGGAAAAGCCGGGTTTGTTGCGATCTGCAGGGAAGAACGGTTCTTGAAGGAAAATCCGGATTCCTTGTCCATATTAATCGATTCATCGACGAGGCGTTCGCCCCTGAATTGCCCGGACCCTTCAAGAATATTGGCGATATTCTGCGCAGCGCCGAGTGCGGTGGGGTCCGGCAGGTCCAGGACCGCAAACATCGCAGTGCCGGTGAAGGCCACGGTGCTGGTGGTGTAGCCAAAGACGCCAAGCGGTTTGGAAAGGAGGTATGACGAGAAGAACATGCTCCTGGTTGGAAGCTTCACCCAGCCACGCGCCTTGGCGCTACCCGGACTGTCACTATCGCTGATCGACAGCGCAAAACCAACATAATGGCCCCCATCGATCTTGCAGGCCAGGACTTCCGCCAGATCGACCGTGGCCGGATCGAATGGCATTGGCTGAGCCTCAGTCGCCAAGGAAGATGATAACAACAGCGCCGCCAGCGCAAACTTATATCCGGCCCGCATCATTCACTCCCCGGTCACGCTGTTCTGGTCACATTTTCGTTTCGGAATGAATCTGGCCAACGGCCTAACGCTGATAAAGTACCATGAGAGCGGTTCGCAGCGACAATGGACCGGACGCGCCATAATGGGTGATTTCAGACACCCCCCATTATCGCACGCGCGCTCTTGGCGTCGTTCTGCGTGGCGATTCCGATGAGCGGCCTGGCGTATGTTCCGACCAGATTTCAGCGATTCTCGCTGTTGCCCCCGTTCGGGAAAGTTCGCACAAGATCGAGGGTTGGCGGGCCACGCCCGATGAAGATGAGCACTACGTCTACGCTGTAGTGCTACTCTAGCGCCGCTGAGAGGTGCCTCTGACCGCCTACCGGCCGCATTTTCCGCCGTTCGAACTGCGACCGTGCAGCTTCCGACCAGAATGCGTCGTTCACCGATCGGCGTTCGAACGGCAGCGTCCGCCACAAGCTGCCATTCACTTGTTCCACTCTTATCACCCATTGCTCGCCGAGCAGCCTTTGTCAGACCTGCCCCATTCCTCCATCCACGAACAGCTCCGCTCCGGTGGTGAAACTCGCCTCATCGCTGAGCAAAAACACCGTAGCGGCCGCTACTTCTTCCGGTCTTGCCATGCGACCGAGAGGGATCGGTGCGATCAGCGTCGCGCGCACATCGTCGGGGACGCGCGCCATCATATCCGTGTCGGTTGGGCCGGGCGCGACTATGTTCACGCGAATGCCTCGCGGCGCCAGCTCCGTCGCCCAGGTACGAGCATAGGATCGCAGCGCGGCCTTGGTCGCGGCGTAAGTGCTGTAGCCGGAGACACTGATTGATCCGGCCACTGACCCCATCAGCACGACACTGCTCCTATCGCGCAGGGTGTCGAGCGCAGCCTTGAGACCATAAACGGTACCTCGGACGTTCACGTCAAAATGCCGGTCGAAATGGTCAGTCGTGATGCCGGCCAGCGACGCGGGTTCGCTGATGCCGGCGTTGAAGACCAAGGCGTCTATATGGCCATGGACGTCCCGGATCGTGGCCATGACGCGCTCCAGATCTTGTGGCGATGCGGCGTCTGCGACGAGGCCGGTCGCCCCGTGGCCGATCTTCTCGACCGCCAGATCGACCTCATTGGGTGCGCGACCGGTGATGATTACGGCGGCGCCTTCCACAGCGAGCCTCTTTGCAACCGCCAGCCCGATACCCTTTGCACCGCCCACCACCAGAGCCGCCTTGTCCGCCATTCGATACATTTGCGCTTTCCCGTCATGATAAAGACGGGCCACTAGATATACAGCGAATATCTGCTATCAAGAACGCACTATGAATAGCGTAGATATAGCCGAGGATACCGAACTTGCCTGCGTGGCGCAGAGAGCGTTGTCGGAGATGGCGCAAGTTCGACCCGTGCTCGACAAGATCGCGGACAAGTGGACGATCCTGATCCTCATCGCGATCTGCCCCAAGCCTGCGCGGTTCAACGAGATCAAGCGACGGCTGAACGGCATCACCCACAAGGCCCTGGCCGACGCGCTGAAGCGCCTCGAGCGGAATGGGTTTGTCACGCGGACCGTCCTCCCTACGGCTCCGATCGGAGTCGAGTATGCGATCACACCGCTCGGCCATTCGCTGCGGCAGCCGTTCGAAGCGCTGTGCGGTTGGGCGCTCGCTCATGGTCGCGAGATAGGCGAAGCGGGCGGCCGTTACGATGCTGGCCAGAACCCGGCTTGGCGCGCTCAGGCGTCGAGATAGGCGGCAAGCTCTTCCGGCGCGGCCCGCGGAAAGGCGCGGCGCAGGTGATCGAGGAAGGCGGACACCCTGGCGTTGAGCAGCCGGCGCGATGGGTAGAGCGCCCATAGGGCGATGTCCGATCCCGCCACCTCGCCCCAACTCACCAGTCGCCCGGCGTCAATGTCGCCGAGCACCAGCGACAGCGGCAGGCGCGCCACGCCCGCGCCCACGCGCACAGCATCGCGAATCATGACTAGCGAGGACAGGCGCAACACCGGTTCGATCTCGATCTCCATCGGCCCGGTCGGCATGACCGCGGTCCAGCTTCGGGCCGTTTCGCTCCCGCGTACCAAAGCCGGCACGCTCTCCCCGGGCATTCTCGGCAGGCCGGGGGCGGCTACCACCACCAATCGGTCGTGCAGGAACGGGCGACCGACGAGCGCCTCGTCCGGCGCGGGGTTGACGCGGATCACCAGGTCGTAGCCTTCCTCGATCATATCGACCGGTCGATCTTCCGTCGTCACCTCCAGCCGGACGTCCGGGTAGGCTCGTGCGAACTCGGCCGCCAGCCGACCCATCGCCGTCTGTGCAAACAGCAGTGGTGCACTGATCCGCAGGCGCCCGCGCACCCGCTCGCTGCCGGATGCGATAGCGGCGGCAGTTTCCTCCAACTCGGTCAGCAGCGCGCCGGCACGCTCGAACAGCGCGCGTCCTTCCTCGGTCAGCTTGAGGTCGCGCCGACCCCGCTCGAACAGCCGCAGATCAAGCGCCGCTTCCAACTCCCCCACCCGCCGGGACAGCGTGGCCTTGGGGCGGCGAGCGGCGCGCGCGGCCTTCCCGAAACCCCCATGACGAGCAACAAGCGTGAAGTCGGCAAGCGCAAGCAGGTCCATGTCGTTCCACCAGTGAGACGCTGCGTCTAGATTGCGCGTCTATTTGCATCGCCATGGATCACGCATCTTTGCCTCGTCAGCAAGACCAAACGAAGGAGCGAACATCATGACCATTCTCGTAATCGGAGCCACCGGCCGCGTCGGGCGCCATGTCGTCGATCAGTTGGTGAAGCGCGACGCCGGCGTGCGCGTCCTGACCCGTGATCCCGCCAAGGTCGACTTCCCACCGAGCGTTGAAGTGGTGCAGGGCGACCTCCTCGACATTGACGCACTGCGCGCCGCCTTCTCGGGCATTCGCACGTTGTTCCTGCTTAACGCGGTGACGGGCGACGAATTCACCCAGGCGATCATCACCCTCAACGTCGCCCGCGAGGCAGGCGTCGAGCGGGTCGTTTATTTGTCTGTCTTCGGCGCCGACGAGGCGGTCAACGTCCCCCATTTCGCGGTCAAGCGCGGCGCCGAACGGATGCTAGAGGCGATGGGCTTCGGCGCCACCATCCTGCGCCCGACTTATTTCATCGACAATGAGGTGATGGTGAAGGACGTTATCCTTCAGCACGGCGTCTATCCGATGCCGATTGGCGGCAAAGGACTCGCCATGGTCGATGCCCGCGACATCGCCGAGGTCGCGGCGATCAAACTAGTCCATCGCGACACCGCATCGGATATGTTGCCGATCGAGACGATCAATCTGGTCGGCCCCGACACGCTGACCGGCACCGACGTGGCGGCGATCTGGTCGGACGTGCTGGGGCGCCCGGTGGTCTATGGCGGCGACGATCCCAGCGGGTTCGAGGCCAATATGGCGACCTTCATGCCGAAATGGACGGCCTATGAGATGCGGCTGATGGCGGAGCGCTACGTCAGCGACGGCATGATCCCGCAAGACGGTGACCGCGAGCGCCTGGTGAGCATGCTCGGTCGGCCGCTGCACAGCTATCGGGAGACCGCCGTCCGAATTGCCGCTGCCTAGACCATATGGTCTGACTTGCCTGCTGCCGACATGCTCGCCTGCGGCAGGCACTCTGCCTTCCGCAACGTTGAACGGTGCCTATCCCAAAGACGGTGCCTCATCCTTCCTATTCAAGATCAAGCGCAGGATGCACCATTTTGCCTTGCCGGAAACAGCAGGCGCCTCGTGACTGCTCCCGACCAGAGCCGGTCGTTCAGTTCATCTCTTGTGACCGTTCGGTGCTGACGGCAGCCGCCGATCACATGTGTAAAGTGGACGATGGGTAACCGTCGATCGAGCGTTGCATGTCTAACTCGCCGAAGCGAAAGCAACGCTCAGTCTAGCGACGTTAGATACTCGGCCGCCTGCGCACGGGTCTTGGCTTGATCGCTCTCCGATTGGCGGTCCCAGGTGCGATAGGGCATGGTGAGGCGCCGGTTTTTGCCGAGCTTCTCACGGTGCCGGGCGAGGAAATCCCAATAGAGCGCATTGAAGGGGCAGGCATCCTCGCCGATCCGCTTGCCGACGTCGTAGCAGCAATGGCCGCAATAGTCCGACATGCGGTTGATATAGGCTCCCGACGAGACATAGGGTTTGGATCCGAGCAGGCCACCATCGCCGAATTGGCTCATGCCGAGCGTATTGGGCAGTTCGACCCATTCGTAAGCGTCGAGATAGATTTCAAGATACCAGTGGTGGACCTGTTTAGGGTCGGCACCAATCAGCAGCGCGAAATTGCCGATCACCATCAGCCGCTGGATGTGATGCGCATGCGCGGTGGCGAGTGTCTGCCCGATCGTCTCGGCCAGGCAATGCATGTCGGTGTCGCCAGTCCAGAACCAGTCGGGCAAGGCACGGCTGTGACCGAGGAAGTTGCGATCGACATAGTCCGGCCCTTCGCGCCAATAGATGCCGCGCACATATTCGCGCCAGCCGATGATCTGGCGGATGTAACCCTCGACTGAGTTGAGTGGTGCGCGACCCTCGCGGTATTCGGTCTCGGCACGGCGGCACAGATCGAGCGGATTGAGCAGGCCCGAATTGATGTAGGGCGACAGGATCGAGTGCCACAGGAAGCGCTCGCCCGTCAGCATCGCATCCTCGAAATCGCCGAATTGCGGCAAGGCGTTCGTGAAAAAGCTGACGGCCTGCCGTTCGGCATCCTGAGCCGTCACCGCATAATCGAACCCGTCCAAGCTGCCGGGATTGTCGGCGAATCGCTCTTTCACCAGCGCAATCACGTCGCGGGTAATGGCATCGGGTGAGAAAGCCAGCGGACGCGGCATAAGTAGATCAGCCTGCGCGCGCTTGCGATTGTCTTTGTCGAAATTCCAACGCCCGCCGGCAGGCTTGCCCTCATCCATCAGTAGGCCGGTCTTCCGCCGCATCTCGCGATAGAAGAACTCCATCGTCAGTTCGGAGCGGCTATCGGCCCATGCCGCAAATGCGGCGTGCGAGCATAGAAACCGCGTGTCCACCCGGATCTCGACAGACAGACCGAAGATCGTCGGCCAGGCGTCGAGCATAGCGGCAACCCGCCACTCGCCGCTTTCGGTAACGACGATCTGGCTGACCTCGTGACGCGCCACGGCACGCGCAACTTCGCCGGTGAAGCTCCCGCTGTTTTCGGGGTCGTAGAGATGGATGTATTCGACCCGCCAGCCCGCCGTGCGTAACGCCTCGGCATGATGGCGCATAGCCGACAGAATATAGACGAGCTTCTGTTTGTGATGCCGGACGTAAGTGGTTTCGTCGGCAACCTCCATCATCAGGACGATGCTGTCCGCTTGATCCATGTCGGCAAGCGAGGAGAGATCGAGCGACAATTGGTCGCCGAAGACGGGAATGAGGATTGTCACGGATCCGGCATAGCGATTTACGAGGAGAGAGTCGCTGCGCTGGTGCAGGTCGCGATCCAGCGTTACGAACGGCACCGACGGGCCACTGGAACGTTGGCGTAGGGGCATGGCTCACAAGAAGCTCACCCTCCCGACAAAGATCTGCGCTGCATGCCAGCGGCCGTTCGCCTGGCGTAAGAAATGGGAGCGCGACTGGGACGATGTGAAGTTCTGCTCCGACCGCTGCCATGCGAGCGGCAACAAAGCTGCGGGCTGACGCGCTCGCCTGGCTTCGCCAGTCGCGCCTAAATTTACAATCGACCGAAACTGCGATGGCGTTCGGACATTTTTAGCGGAGCCAACCAGCAGGAGTGCTCCCCATGTCGAACGACCATGATATCAAAACGCTGAATTCGCTAATCGAGACCGTGATCGACAGCGCCGACGGCTATGCCGAAGCTGCCAAGGCCTCGGAAACCTCGCGCTTCACGCCGATCTTCTTCCGTCGCGGCTCCGAGCGTCAGGAACTCACCACTCAGCTGCAGGCCGAAGTCCGCGCCCTCGGCGGCGAGCCCGAGGATGACGGCACGCTGCTCGCCGGCGCGCATCGCCTATTCCTCAATCTGCGCAACAGCATGTCGAGCGACGATGTCGCTATTGTCGACCAGGTCGAGTCCGGCGAGGATCACATCAAGCATAAGTTCGAGGATGCCATCCGCGACACTGAGGTCAGCCCGGCGGTCAAGGCGATCATCGAGCAGGCTTATGTCGTGGTGAAAGAAGGCCATGACGAAATCCGCGATCTGAAGCATTCGCTCCACGGCGAGTGACCATCACCCAGGGCGGCCTTGGCCGCCCTGGTCATTTGGGGAACGAAGCATGACCCGGTCCAGTGTGCTCGATCTATGGTTGTGGCCGCTCGAAGCGGCACGGACTGCCGTTGGTGTCGCCGAGACTTTCTCCAACGCACAGGCTGTCATCGCGAAGCGGACGCCGAAGATCACGTCAGCAATGCGCGATCCCCTCAATGCGGATAGCCGCGAACTGACCCGCATGGTGACGGAAAAGGTCGATGCCTTCGGACGCTCTGGCAAGATCCTCACGGATGGACAGGGCAAAATTCAGGCGGCGCTGTCAGCTCAGGCAAAAGACCTCGGCCGCTTCGCCGGCGGCGAAATCTTCGGCCCCGCAGACTGGATGCGCATAGCGAACCGTAACGTTGAGCTTTGGTCCGCCATGGTCAATCTACCGGGCGCATCGCTACATCCGGTCCGCACCCGCGTCTCGAAAAATGCGCGGCGCCTGAAACGCTAGGCATCGTGGACAAAGGGCATCCAGAGCCTAGTTGAAGCGATGGTGACGAAGCCGAGATAGGACTCTTTGGTTTGTCGTGGAGGGTGGTAATTCGGCGCCAGTTTTTGAGCTTTTTTAAGAGTTGCTCGACGTAGCTGCGCTGACGATCTGGCGCGGATCATCCGCACCTGCTGGTATCGCGCGGTTAGGCGGCAATCCCGATGATCCGCGCGACAATACTCAAATGGCTCGAGGCCGACGTGAAGCTTACCGCAGGTCTGCAGTCAATTTTGGAATATGCATCTCGAACAGTCGAGTGAACGCATTCCGCAAGCATCGTTGGTTGTGTGCTCTCGGCTTGATCCTTGGTGATGCCATGCTTGCGCGCGAAGTAGTTCACTTCATAACCTTCGTCGGCGACCTGACGTCGATCAGCTACTCCTCGCTTCGATTTGTTGTCCGCCATTTCCTGTCTCCTTGCAGCTGAAATCCGCAAGGAATCGTCCGGTTCCAAGGACGACGGCCGACACGGCCGCCGTCCCGCGTTTCATGCCGCGCGCCGCCACCGGGGGAACCTAAAATCGATATCCACGGGTTCGGGCAACTTGCGCCGCGACTGTTCGCCGACCGCTTTCGACGGGCGCTCGACAAGGGCCTTCGGCTCGGGCAGCCCATTGCTCAACATGTCGGTCCAGATCGTGGCCAACTCCCGACGACGGGGCATGTATGCGGCGCGATAATAAACGCCTTCTACCTTCGCCGGCGGTACATGCGCGAGCATGAGGTCGATGACCTGTCGATCGTGCTCCTTACCCTCTCGCTCGGCCCATTCGTTCATGATCGTCGAGAAGGCGGCGCGAAAGCCGTGGGGCACATGATGCCCATGATAGCCGGCACGGTTCAGCAGATAGCCGATCGCATTCTCGCTTATCGGTCGGTCGGGATGCCGGTTGCTCGGGAAGATCAGCTCTCCGTCGCAGGTGAGAGGCCAGAGCGCTCGAAGCACGGCAATCGCAGGCTGAGTGATCGGCACGAGATGATCCCCGTTCAGCTCCTCCTTGCGATCGAGGTCGCCTTTCATGCGCGATGCCGGGATGCGCCAGAGCGGCAATTTCCCATTGAGATCCGCGCCGCGCAGTTCGCTTGGTCGTACCGAGGTGAGCGCGAGCAGGCGCAGCGCGAGCCGTGTGATAGGGCGCGCATAATCCTCCTCGGCGGCGATGATCATCTTCCGCAGCGGGACAAGATCGGTGATGGCCGGCTGGCGCCCCTTGCGGAGTGGTTTCAGCACGGCGCCGAGCTTCTCCGCCGGATCGCTCTGCACGATGCCCTGGGCAAGGCCGTAGACGAAGACCGCGGAAATACGCTGGCGTACGCGTTTCGCGGTCTCAATCGACCCCCGGGCTTCGATTTCTCGAAGCACTCCCAAACCAGGGGCGGCGTGCGCTGGGCGATCGGTAGCGCGCCGATCGAGGGGAAGACGTCGCGCTCAAGGCTGCGGATGATATCGGCGGCATGAATCTTGGCCCACTGCGATTTCGCATTCTCATGCCATTCGCGGGCGACACGCTCGAACGTCTGCCGGCTCGCCTCGATATTCTCCTCGATCTTGAGCCTCTTTACCACGTTTGGATCCCGGCCTTCGCGGAGAATCGTATAGGCCTCGTCACGCTTGCTGCGCGCATCGGCCAGAGAGACGATCGGGTAGCCGCCGAAAGCCACGCTTTTCTGCTTGCCGTCATAATCATAGTTCCAGCGCCAGAGCTTGCCGCCGCTGGGGGTGACCAGCAGGTAGAGGCGGTTGGCGTCGGTGAGTTTATAGGCTTTGGCGCGCGCTTTAGCGGCGCGAACTTTCACATCGGTCAGCAATGTCGGTCTCCTGAAAATACCACGTTTTTCGACCGCGCGTACCACGTTTGCGTACCTCCGAATCGCCGGATGGACACGGACGGGTACGAACGGCCGAGGCCGAACCGGTCTGCTAAGTGTTAGATTTCAGGAGAGAAAAGTCGAGACCAGTGGTCTTTTGCGGACCGCTGGGAACAGGTCAGTGGCGGAGCGGGAGGGATTCGAACCCTCGATACGCTTTTGACGTATACTCACTTTCCAGGCGAGCGCCTTCGACCACTCGGCCACCGCTCCGCATTCCCCGGACGTTGCCCCCTAGAGGGTGACGCGCGGGCGCGCAAGCCGCGAGCGATTGCGTGGTGACCGGGCTTCATGCCAGGATTGCCGCATGCTGATCTCCCTCCTCGCGTTGCTTGCCGGCGTCCAGGCCGCGCCCGCGCCGGTGCTGCCATCCGACGCGATCGCGGCCGACTGGCGCCCGATCCCGGATGACGAGGTGATGATCATCACGCTCACCGGCAACCGCAGCGTCGTGATCCGGCTTGCCCCGCGTTTCGCGCCCGAGCATGTCGCGAATGTCCGCACCCTGGCGCTGGCGCATTGGTGGGACGAAACGAGCGTCTACCGCGTGCAGGAAAATTGGGTGACTCAATGGGGCGACGCCACGGAGAAGAAGCCGCTCGCCCCCGGTATCGTGCCCTCACCGGCACCGGAATTCGATATCGCGGCGTTCGATGCAGCGCAGCGGCTCACCCGGAGGGACGCCTATTCAACCGTATCGGGCGTCACCGCAGACGGCTGGCCGATCGTGACTGACGGCAAGGCGGCCTGGATGCCGCATTGCTACGCCACCGTCGGCGTGGCGCGCGATGCGCTGCCCGACACCGGCAGCGGTGCCGAGTTGTTCACCCCGATCAGCGGGGCGGCGCGCCGGCTCGACCGCAACTATACGATCGTCGGACGAATCATCGAGGGCATGAAATACATGTCGGGGATGCCGCGCAGCGATGCTGCGCTGGGCGTCTATGCGACCGAGGCAGAGCGCACCGGCATCGTGTCGGTGCGGCTGGCCAGCGACATGCCGGCGGCCGAGCGGCCCAGGTTCTATTATCGTTCGACCGACAACCCGCGCTTTGCCGCATTGATCAGGCTGCGCGAGAATCCAGCGGCGCCGACCATCGGGCTTGGCGGCGTCGACATCTGCGATCTGCCGCTCGCCACCCGCCGGGCGGGCGTGAAATAGCCTCGCTCAGCGACCGACCCAGTCGGCAACCTCAGCCGCGACCTGATTGGCGGCCTGGTTGATCGCGATGCCGGCCGGGCCCGGCTCGATCGCTGAAACCGGGACTCGTGCCTCGAAGCGCCGCTTCTCAATGACATTGCCGTCCTTGCGTGTCAGCGCCGCGTCATAGCTTACCACTGCCTGGAGCGAGCCGGCATCGACCCCGAAGGCGCGGAGTTCGCCGGAGAGGCGCGCCGCCGGATCGACCGACGACTGGAGGCCGATCACGACCCGGCCCGTCTTCGCGCTGATCGTATCCGACAGCAGACGCGCGAACAGGCGGGCAGGGGGTTCGACCCATTGCGCATTGGCGATATAGGCAAGGTCGGTGGCACTGGTCTGCACCGGCACGCGGGGCGTGGCGAGTGCCTGCGAGACCGCCGGGACCAGGATGACGATGGTCGGCGCCGTCGCCGAGGACTGGGTCTGGCCGGCCGGGATCGATGCGGCCGACGTGATGGTCAGCAGTGAGGGCGGCGGCTTCGCGCCGAAGCTGATGCAGCCGGCAAGCGGTGCCATCGCCAGCAGCGCCAGCGCGGGCCTGAGGGTACGGATGCGCATCATCGAGCTCATTGCGTCTTGCCCTCTCACTTCTTCTTGCCCTTGTAATCCGGAAGTTTCGGCGCGCCGACGAGCGAACCGGCCCCACCCTGGTCGATCTTCTCCGCCACCGAGGTGAGCGCGGCCGACATCACGCGCAGATCCCGGACGAGCTGCCCGATCTCCGGCATCGTCTGTTTCGAGAAGGACTGGATACCGGGCCGAGCGTCGCCGATCGCCGAATCGAGCGTTTCCATGCTGTGCTGCGCTGAAGCGACCGCCTTGTTGAGGTTCTGCATCGCCGGGCGGACATCGTTCGCCATCACGCCATTGGTCGTGTCGGCAAGCTGGCCGATCTGCTGCGCTGCGTCGCCGGCCTTCTGGATCGCGACGCGCGTCTCGGCGATGGTCGCCGCGATTTCCGGCCCGCGATCGGCGAGCGCGCCGGTCAGCCTATTGGTGTTGGCCAGGATGCCGCTGATCGATGCCTGGTTCTTGTCAGACAGCATTTCGGTCAGCCGCTCCGTCAGGGTCGACAGCCGCTCGAGCAGTTTCGGCGCCGAATTGAGCAGCGCGCCCAGCCCGCCCTGCTTGGGCGGGATGACCGGGACGCCGAACGGGCAATCGGCCTCTGGGTGAACCTCGGGGCAGCGAATCGGCGGCGCGCCCTTGACCGCGCCATCAAGCTGGATCTGGCTCACGCCGGTAAACCCGACGCCCTGGATCGTCGCTGTCGTGCCCTGCAGCACGGGCGTCTCGTCGTTCACGCTGATCCGGACCCGGACGAACTGGGGGTCGGGCTTCCACAGCGCGATCTCCTTCACCTGGCCGGACGGCACGCCCGAAAAGGCGACGGCGGAGCCCTTGTTCAGGCCGTCGACCGACTGCTTGAAGAAGATGTCATATTCCTTCTCGGAGCTGCCGCTGAGCCGGGCGATCCACACCGTGAAGATCGCGAGCACGGCAAGCAGGATCAGCACGACGGCGCCCACCAGGACATGGTTCGATCGGGTTTCCATCAGTCGTCAGCCCCTGCTTCTTCGGTCGCCTTTTCGGCCGCCTGTCGGGCGACCTGTTCCGTGCGCTGCTTGTGTTCGAGCGTCGCCGTGGCCGCCCGGCCGCGCGGCCCCCTGAAATATTCCTGGATCCACGGGTGATCCAACGCGAGAAGCTCGTCGATGGTACCGACCGCGATCACCTTCTGGTCGGCGAGGACCGCGACACGGTCGCAGATTGCGTAGAGCGTATCCAGATCGTGCGTGATCAGGAAGACCGTCAGCCCCATCGTTTTCTGGAGCGACGCGATCAGTTCGTCGAATGCGGCGGCACCGATCGGATCGAGCCCGGCGGTCGGTTCGTCGAGGAACAGCAATTCGGGGTCGAGCGCCAGCGCGCGGGCGAGGCCGGCGCGCTTGCGCATGCCGCCCGAGAGCTCGGCAGGATATTTCGGGCCGGCATCGGCGGGCAGGCCGGTCATCACCACCTTGTAGGCGGCAATTTCGTCGAGCAGCGCCTGGTCGAGATCGGCATAGAATTCGCGCAAGGGGACCTGGGTGTTCTCGGCGACGGTCAACGTGGAGAACAGGGCGCCGCCCTGGAACAGCACGCCCCAGCGCTTGCGGATATTGACCGCCTCATTCTCGTCGAGGTTGACCGTGTTCTCGTCGAACACCGTGATCTCGCCCTCGTCAGGGACCTGGAGCCCAATGATCGATCGCATCAGCACCGACTTGCCGGTGCCCGATCCGCCGACAACGCCGAAGATCTCGCCGCGCTTCACCTCCAGGTCGAGGCCGTCATGCACGACCTGCTCGCCGAAGCTGTTCTTCAGCCCGCGAACGGAGATGACTGTCTCGCTGCTCTTGCCCGGGCTCATGTCCAGCCGATCCAGGTGAAGAACACAGCAAAGAAGGCGTCGAGCACGATCACGAGGAAAATCGCCTGGACCACCGCGGCGGTGGTGCGCATGCCGACCTGCTCCGCATCGGCCTCGACCTGCATGCCCTGGAAGCAGCCGGCGATGGCGATGATCGCGCCGAACACCGGCGCCTTGACGAGGCCGACCCAGAGATCGGTGATCGGCACGACCTCGCGGATTCGCTGAACGAAGGTGATGGGCGGAATGCCGAGCGATATCCAGCAGAACAGCCCGCCGCCGATGATCGAGATCAGCGAGGCATAGAAGCCGAGCAGCGGCATCATCACCACCGCCGCGATGACGCGAGGCAGCACCAGCGCTTCCATCGGCGACACGCCGATCGTGCGCATCGCGTCGATTTCCTCAGTCAGCTTCATCGTGCCGAGCTGCGCGGCGAAGGCAGAGCCTGACCTGCCGGCGACCATGATCGCGGTCATCAGCACGCCCAGCTCGCGCAGCGTGATTCGGCCGATCAAGTTGATCGTGAACACCTCGGCGCCGAACTGGCGAAGCTGGACCGCGCCCTGCTGGCCGATGACGATGCCGATCAGGAAGCTCATCAGCCCGATGATGCCGAGCGCCGTCACGCCGACGACCTCGAAGCGCTGGACCGTCGCGTTGAAGCGGAAGCGGCGATAGCGAATCACATTGCCGAACGCGATCACCGTCGCGCCGAAGAAACCAAGCAGGCCGTACAACGTCTTCAGAACTATGACGATGGCGTCGCCGACCTCGCCGACCACGCGGACCAGGCCTGAACTGACGGCGGGTCGCATCGCGACCGGCTGATCCGCCGCCTCGACCTGCTGGAGCAGGTGTTTGCTGTCGGGGTTAAGTCCTTCGATCCGGGCGCTGTGCCGGGCGGCGAAGCGATGGACCAGCCAGGCGCCGATCGTGTCGATTCGGTCGATCCCGCTCAGGTCGATCACGTCGACCGATCCGTCATATCCGCGCAACCGCTCGGGCAGATCGCCGATCCGCGCGAGCGAGAGGTTGCCGGTGAAACGCAGGACGTCGCCGTCATCGGCGCGTTCGTGCGAGAAGGCGGCCATCTCGTTCATATCCGGCACCATTGCTGCAATCGCACTGGATCGGCAAGCCGCACCGTGACTAGGGTGAGATGATGCAGAAGCCCGCCCCGCACAAGCTCGCCATCTACGACATGGACAAGACGATCACGCACGCGCCGACCTGGACGTCGTTCCTGATCAGCACCGCGCGGCGCCAGGCGCCGTGGCGGCTCGCCCTGCTGCCGCTCGCCGGGGTCGCGACCGGCGCCTATGCGATCAAGGCGATCGATCGGGCACGGCTGAAACAGGTCACGCAGCGCCTGCTGCTGGGCGGCGCGATGCGCGATGCGCAGGCGAAGCGGGCCGCCGCGCGTTTCGCCGAATCGGTCGTCGCCTCCGGCGTCTTTGCCGGCGCGCGCGCGCAGATCGCGGCCGACAAGGCGGCGGGATACCGGCTGGTGATGGCAACCGCCTCCTATCGCTTCTACGCCAGCGCGATCGCCGACCGGCTTGGCTTCGACGACGTGATCGGCACCGAAGTGGAGCGTGCCGGCGACCGGTTGCGCGCGCGAATCGCCGGGGAGAATTGCTACGGTCCCGCCAAGCTCCGCATGATCCAGGCCTGGATGGCGGCGAACGGCATCGATCGGGCGGACACGGCGATCCGTTTCTATTCCGATCACGTTTCGGATTCGCCCGTGCTCGACTGGGCTGACGAGGCATTCGCCGTCAATGCGCATGGCCCGCTCCGCGTGCTCGCCCGGGAAAAAGGCTGGCCGATCGTCGACTGGGAGCGATAGCGGCTCATAGCGACACGTCCACGGCGTGGATGACCAGCCCGACCAGGCCGCCGACCAGCGTGCCGTTCACCCGAATATATTGGAGATCCTTTCCGACCGCATTCTCCAGCCGGCGGGTGATCGTGCGGGCATCCCAGCCGCGCACGGTTTCCGAGACAAGGCGGACGATGCCATCGCCATAGTCGGCCGCCATGCCCACGGCGGTGCGGCGCACGAAGCGGTTGATCGTCGCGCGCAGCATCTCGTCATGTTGCAGCGTGTCGCCGAGCTGGCGCAACGCCTCGCCAAGCTGACCGGTCAGCGCCGCGTCCGGATCGCGGGCGATCCGCAGCATGCCGGCGCGCGCGCTTTCCCACAATCCGTCGAGCCAGCGCTGCATCGCCGGGTTCTCGATGATCTCGGCTTTCAGCGCCTCGACCCGAAGGCGCATCTTCTCGTCATGCTGCAGATCATAAGCGAGCGCCGTGAGACCCTCCTCGGCCTTTGCCCGAAGCGGATGGTCCGAATCCTCGGCCATGTCGTGGAGGAGGTTGTCGAGGCCGTCGATGATCTTGTTGGCAAGCGTCTCGTCGAGCCCGGTCCAGCGCATCACTGATCCGGCGCGTTCATGCACCATCGCGCGAATCATATGCTCGTTCGCTGACAGCACCTTGGCGGCCCAGCGGATGATGCCGTCGAGCAGCGGGGCGTGCCGCCTTTCAGCAATGGCGGCGGTCAGGGCTTGGCCGAGCAACGGCGATATATCGAGGGCGCGAAGACGCTGGCCGATCGTCGTCTTGACCATGCCGCCGAGCCGCTGCGGGTCGAACGCCTCGAGCATGTTGGCGGCAAGACGCGAGGCGCCTTTGCGCAAGCGGCCCTGGGTTCCCGCCGGGCTTGCGAGCCAGCGCCCGGCGGCACCGGCGACATCGAGCTGGCGCATGCGCCGGGCGACGACGCCGGGCACGAGGAAATTGTCGCGGAGGAAGGCGGCCAGCGTCTCGCCGATACGATCCTTGTTGCGCGGGATGATGGCGGTGTGCGGGATCGGCAGGCCGAGCGGATGGCGGAACAGCGCGGTGACCGCGAACCAGTCGGCCAGGCCGCCGACCATCGCCGCCTCGGCGAAGGCACGGACGAAGCCGATGGCAGGATGGACATGGTCGAACGCCCGGGCGGCGAGGAACGTCGCCGCCATCAGGACAAGCAACCCCGTCGCGATCCAGCGCATCCGGCGCAGGCCCGTTGGGATGGTTTCCCCGTTGCCGGTTGCGCGGGCGAGCAGCTTCATAGGCGAAACAATCCCCGAAACCCGGGATTGTTCAAGTGCTGAGTCGATTTGATGTCCGGCCCCGCTATCGCACGGGGCCGGACAAGGACTTTATTCAGCAGGCTGGGGCTCATCGTCACCCGACCGCTGGGTGATCGTCACCGGCTTCCGCCCGATCTGCGGGGTGGGGTCATGGTCGATCACCGGCCGGCCATCGTCGCCCGGACGATAGGTCAGGAGGCGACGGCCGAGCTTCGGTCCGATCCACTTCTCGATGCCGACGGCAAGGCTGAAGCTGGCCGGAACGATCAGCAGCGTCAGCACGGTCGACAGGGTCAGGCCGCCGATCACGACGATGCCCATCGGCGCGCGCCACGATCCGTCACCGCTCAGCGACAGGGCGGTCGGCACCATGCCGGCGACCATGGCAACCGTCGTCATGACGATCGGCTGGGCGCGCTTGTGCCCGGCATCGATGATGGCGACCGCCGTATCGACGCCTTTCTGCATCTCCTCCAGCGCGAAATCGATCAGCAGGATCGAGTTCTTGGCGACGATGCCGAGCAGCATCAGGATGCCGATATAGACCGGCATCGACACCGGATTGCCGGTCACCAGCAGGCCGAGCAGCCCGCCGAGGGGCGCGACCAGCAGCGACAGCATGTTGACGAAGGGCGGCAGCAGGCGGCGGTAGAGCAGCACCAGCACGGCGAAGACGAGGAAGATGCCCGCCACCACCGCGACGATGAAGTTGTTGATCATCTCCCCCTGCCATTTGGCCTGGCCGAGCGTCAGCTCGCTGATGCCGACCGGCAGGTTCTTCATCGCGGGCAGGGCGTGAATCTGCTTCATCGCTTCGCTTGAGACGATCTGCTTGCCGTTCTTGTCGTTGCCGCGGTCCGCGCCGATCGTGATCTGGCGCTGCTGCGCGACCCGGTCGATCTTGGTCGGGCCGGCGCCGAAGCCGATCTCGGCGACGAGGCTGAGCGGGACCGAGCCGCCGGACGCGGTCTGCACCGGCAGGTTCTGGATCGTCGACAGCCGCTGGCGCGCATTCTGGTCGAGCGCGACACGGATCGGGATCTGGCGATCGGACAGCGAGAATTTCGCGCTGTTCTGGTCGATGTCGCCAAGCGTCGCGATTCGGATCGCCGAGGACAGGGCCTGGGTCGTCACGCCGAGATTGGCGGCAAGGTCCATCCGCGGCGAGATGACGATCTCGGGCCGTTTCAGGTCGCCGGTGATGCGCGGCGCGACGAGCGAGGGCAGCTTGCCCATCTGCTCGACGATCTTGACCGCTGTCGCGGTCAGCAGCGCCGGATCGTCGCCGCCGAGCGTGACGGTCAGGTCACGGCCGCTGCCGCCCCAGCCATTGTTCGACCGGAACGAGACCCGGGCGTCAGGGATCTTCGCCAGTTCGGGGGCGAGCGAGCGTTCGAAATCGATGCTCTTCTTCGCCTTCTTCTCCTTGAAGATGGCGGTGACCCGGCCATTGCCGACAAAGGCGCGCGAATAGACCGATTCGACATCGGGCTGCTTGCCCAGGAAATCAGCCACGCGGCGGACCACCAGCTTGGTATCGTCGAGCGTGGTGCCGGGCACCATCTCGATCGTGGCCGTGCTCGAATCCTGATCCTGGTCCGGCTGGAAGGTGGCGGGCAGCGTCGTGAACAGGACGATGGTAAGCGCGAACGAAATGATGCCGCCGACCACCGCCGACCAGCGATGGCTCAGGGTCCATTTCAGCGTGGACATGTACATGTCCATCAGGCGTCCCTCGCCATGCTTGGCCTCGCCATGCGCCTTGAGGAAATAGGCGGCGATCATCGGCGTCACGAGGCGCGCGACGGCAAGGCTCATCAGCACCGAGACCACGACGGTCAGGCCGAAATTCTTGAAGAACTGGCCCGAAACGCCCGGCATCAGGCCGACTGGCAGGAACACCGCGACGATAGACATGGTCGTGGCGAGCACCGCGAGGCCGATCTCGTCGGCTGCGTCGATCGACGCCTGGTAGGCGGACTTGCCCATCCGCATGTGCCTGACGATATTCTCGATCTCGACGATGGCGTCGTCGACCAGCACGCCGGCCACCAGGCTGAGCGCGAGCAGCGTCATCTGGTTCAGGTTGAAGCCGAGCAGTTCCATGAACCAGAAGGTCGGGATCGCCGACAGCGGGATGGCGAGGGCCGAGATGATCGTCGAGCGCCAGTCGCGCAGGAACAGGAAAACGACGAGCACGGCGAGCACCGCGCCTTCCACCATCGCCTCCATCGCCGAGTGATATTGCTGCTCGGCATATTTCACCTGGTTGAAGATCAGCTGGAAATGGACCTTCGGATTGCGCTTCTCCAGCGCGGCCAGCTTCTCCTTGGCGCCGTGATAGACCGAGACGTCCGACGCGCCCTTGGAGCGCTGGAAGTCGAAGCTCAGCACCTGGCGGCCGTTCATTTCCGAGGCGGAGCGCTGCTCGGCATAGAGATCGCGGACCTGCGCGATATCCGACAGCTTGACCGTGCGGCCGCCGCCGACGGCGATCTGGGTCTGGCCGAGCTCATAGGCGTTCTTGGCGTTGCCGAGCACGCGCACCGATTGTTCGGACCCGGCGATCTCGGCGCGGCCGCCCGCGGCGTTGAGGTTCACCTGGCGGAGCTGAAGGTTGACCTGGCTCGCGGTCAGGCCCTGCGACTGGAGCTTGGCCGGATCGAGGATGATGCGGATCTCGCGGGTGACGCCGCCGTTGCGGCTGACCGTCGCCATGCCGGGAACCGACAGGAGTTCCTTCGACACATTGTTGTCGATGTACCAGCTCAGCTGCTCGATCGTCATGTCGGTGCTGACGGCGGCATAGCTGGCAAGATCGTTGCCCGACGTGTTGGCGCGGGAGACCTGTGGTTCGAGAATGCCGTCCGGCAGGTCGGACCTGATCTGCTGCACCGCGCTGCGCACGTCCTCAACCGCGCGGTCGATCGGCGTGCCGATGTTGAGCTGGACCACGGTGACCGAACTGCCTTCGGTAACCGTCGAGTTGATCTCGTCGATGCCCTGAAGGCTGCGGACCGCGGCCTCGACCTTCTGGGTGACCTGGTTCTCCAGCTCGGTCGGCGCCGCGCCGGGCTGGCTGATCTGAACGATCACGACCGGGAAATCGATGTCCGGGTCGTTGTTCACCTCCATCGTCCAGAAGCTGACGATGCCGGCGACCGTCAGCATGAAGAACAGCACGATCGACGGAACGGGGTTCCGGATCGACCATGCCGAGATGTTGCGAAAGCTCATGGCGCTCAGCCTTGCGTTTTCTGGAGGACGGGCTTGTTCTGGAGGACCGGCTTGATCTTTTGTCCGGCGTTCAGGAATGCCCCGGCCGAGAGCACGACCTGCTCGGTACCGGTCAGGCCTTCAGTGATCGCGACGCCGGTGTCGGAGACTTCGCCGAGCTTGATCGGACGACGGACGACCTTGTTGTCGTTACCGACCACGTACACGAAATTGCCCTGCGTGTCGCTCTGGATCGCCGAGTTGGGCAATTGCGGCATGTCGCTCGAGCCGCGACGGATCGTCGCCGAGGCGAAGCCGCCGGGACGAAGCGCCGGATTATAGCTCAGGGCGATGCGCGCGATGCCCTGGCGGGTCTGCGGGTCGATCACCGGAGAGACCTGCCAGACCGTGCCGGTGAAGGCCTGGTCGCCGCCTACCGGGGTGACCTGTGCCGTGACGCCGGTGGGCAGGCCGGTGAGGTCTGCTTCACTGAGTTGGGCGCGCATTTCCATCTCGCCGCCCTTTGCCATGCGGAAGAGCGTGCCGGATCCCGAGCTGATCACCATGCCGGGCTCGACGCTGCGGGTCAGCACAAGGCCGGCGGCGGGCGCGCGGATGTCGAGACGGCCGGTGCGGGCGTTCTGCTCGGCCAGCTGCGCCTGAGCGACGCGGACGCGTGCCACCGCGGCGTCGCGGGTTGCCGCCTTGCGCTCGAGATCGGCCTTGGAGATGAAGCCGCGATTGACCAGCGCCTGGGCGCGGTCGAGCTCTGACTGGGCGATCGCCGCGTCGGAGCGCGCGACGTTGACCTGGGCGGCCAGCGAGGCGCCGGTCTGGGTCTGCACCGCACGGTCCACGGTCGCGAGCACCTGGCCCGCGCTGACCCACTGGCCGGGTTCGACCAAGACTCGCGTGACCATGCCGCCTTCGCCGGCAACGCCGATCGGCATCTCGCGCTTGGCGGCGAGCGAGCCGGTCGCCGAGATGATGCGCGCGGAGGACTGCCGGCCTGGAATGGCGACCGACACGGTCGGGAGCTGTTCGTTCTTGCCCCCCGCGACGGCAGGCTGGGCGGCCCCCTTGTCGCCGGACATCGCGAAATAAACGCCGACGATGACGAGGACAGCGAGGATCGCCGCGCCGATGATCCACCACCGGCGATTCGAACGGCCCTCCGCGCCCGGCAGGGCGAGATGGTCGTCAGTGCCGAAGGACGGCTGGCCGTAATTCATGTGCGTCACTTTCCCCGTCCCGCCCGTGTCGGCGTCGTCGTTATCGTCCGACTGTATTATAGAAATAAGTCACCGACCTCAAGGGGTCGTTTTTACGGTTGCGCTCATGGCCGTTTCGGGCCGTTTTCGCAAGCGCAGCATATCGTTGTGGTAAAGAAACGGTTGCATATCGCCGGTATGAAGGCGACCTTCCCCGCGGCCACGCGCCAGCGGGCCGTAATCTAGGGGAGTGAAGCGATGCTTTTGCACAACAGCTTCTTGGGCTGGATTCTGATCGGCCTTGTCGCCGGCGTTCTCGGCAAGATGATCATGCCCGGCAAGGATCCGGGCGGATTCATCGTCACGATCCTGATCGGTATCGCGGGCGCCCTGCTCGCCGGCTATCTCTCGCCGATGATCGGGCTTCATATCGAGGCCGGCTGGCAAAGCTATGCCGCGGCGACCGTGGGCGCCGTCGTCCTGCTGGCGCTCTATCGCCTGGTGATGGCGCGCCGGGTGCGTTGAGCGGTCGAGCCGTTCAGCTTAGGTTGGCCTGCGCATCCGCATGAGGTGTGCGCGGGCCAGCCGGCCCGGTTCGATACAGGAGTAATATTGATGCGTTTCCTTGCGACCGCCGTGGCGCTCGCCGCCCTGCCGCTCACCCTGTCGCCTGCCGCGGCGCAGGTGACCCCGACCATCGTGGCCGATGGCGCGCTCCTTGATGTGACCGCGCAGGGTCAGACGAGCCGTGTGCCCGACATCGCGACGATTCGCGCCGGCGTGGTGACTCAGGGCGCGACGGCCGCCCTGGCGCTGGCGGAGAACGCCAAGCGCATGGCAGGCGTCCTTGACGCGCTGAAGCGCGCCGGCGTGGCCCCTCGCGACAACCGGACGGCGAACGTCTCGCTGAGCCCGCAATATCGCTATGCGGACGGCCAGCCGCCGGTCGTCACCGGCTATCAGGCGAGCAACAGCGTCGCGATTCGTTTCCGCGACATCGCCAAGGCAGGCGCGATCCTCGATGCCCTGGTGGCGCAGGGCGCGAATCAGATCGACGGGCCGACCCTGTCGATCGACCAGCCCGAAGCGGCGCTGGACGAAGCGCGCGCCGATGCGGTGAAGATCGCCCGCGCCCGCGCCGAGCTCTACGCCCGCGCCGCCGGCCTGTCGGTATCGCGGATCGTCTCGATCTCCGAAGCCGGCCAGAATGACGGCAGCACGCCGCAACCGGTGATGTTCGCCAGGGCGGCGGGCATGGATGCCTCGACCCGGGTCGTGCCCGGCGAGACTGACGTGACGGTGTCGGTCACCGTCCGTTTCCTGCTGAAGTAAACGAAAACGGGCCGCCCGGTTGCCCGGGCGGCCCGCGTTTCCGCGCCTGTCCCGCGCTTAGCGGACTGAACCGCGGCGGATCAGGTTGACGATCGCCAACAGGATGATCGCGCCGATCAGCGAATAGACGAAGGTCGTGATGGTGATGACCTGATTGATCCCGCCTCCGAAGAGGAAGGATGCGATCACTGAACCGATGATGCCCACGACGACGTTCAGGACGATGCCCTGCTGCCCGTCAGTGCGCATGACCATGCTGGCGAGCCAGCCGACGACGCCACCAACTACGAGCCAAACAATAAGACCGACCATGTTTCCCTCCGTTGCTCCCGGCTTGTCCGGGTTCGGACTTCAAAGACTCATGACCGGCCGGATTTGTTCCGCAGGCGTTTCGCTCGACTGAACGACAACGCCCCCGCAACCATTCCCGGGAATGGCGCGAGGGCGCGCAACTTCAGCGATGCTGAGGAAAGGGTTCAGTATTTCTGCTGGCGTTCGTACAGCGAACGATAATGCTGGATCCGGGTGACGCGGAGGCCGGGCATGCCCGAACGGTCGATCGCGCGCTGCCAGCCGGCGAATTCCTCGACCGTCAGGCCATAGCGGTCGCACACCTCGTCGACCGACAGCAGCCCGCCATTGACGGCGGCCACCACCTCGGCCTTGCGGCGCACGACCCAGCGGGTCGTCTCGGGCGGGGGCAGCGTGTCAAGAGTCAGCGGTTCTCC
The DNA here is from genome assembly GCF_028473665.1 of Sphingomonas sp. QA11. Taxonomy (GTDB): domain Bacteria; phylum Pseudomonadota; class Alphaproteobacteria; order Sphingomonadales; family Sphingomonadaceae; genus Sphingomonas; species Sphingomonas phytovorans. The sequence continues at coordinate 4,906,718 of NZ_CP098774.1, forward strand.
CAACGGGCCGATGACTTTGGCGGGGCGAATCTTCTGGTTCTCGATCATTCTCAACCTCGATCGGGGCGGGGGGCCCCCTCTCTTCTTCAACAACGTCATTACGCGCGCGGACTTGAACGCCGGCTAAAGCGGCTCGGTAAACGGCGGGTTCATTCCTTCCTGGTCCCGCGCCAGCATTTCGGCGACCGACCGGTTGAACGCGCCATGTTCCGGCGCGAACCAGCTGCGATGGCTGAACGCCGGCACCAGATGGGCGTGGTGAAGCGCGGTCGGGCTCGCGGCCTGGCGCGCGGCGATCCCCACCATCAGCACCGCCAGGTCTGGCGGGAGGATGGTGACGCCGGCGTCAGCCTCGAACCGGGAAAAACTCAGATCCATAGCGCCCTTTCCGGCGACGGAGACTCGATCGGCACCTGTCTAGGGAAAGGGTCTGAAATTCCGGTAAAGCTCGTTTAAAGAGCTTGGAAAGGCGTGGCGCTTTGCATCACGGGCCCCGCGCGCCTATCTGGCGCCCATGATGACCGAGGGTGATTTCCAGCTTGGGCCGGACCTGAGCGGCAGGCGCATCGTCGTCGCGATGTCGGGTGGCGTCGACAGTTCGGTGGTCGCGGCGCTGGCCGCGCGCACTGGCGCCGAGACGATCGGCGTGACGCTCCAGCTCTACGATCACGGCGAGGCGGTGGGCCGGGCGGGGAGCTGCTGCGCCGGCCGCGACATCCGCGACGCGCGCGCCGTGTGCGACCGGCTTGGCATCGCGCACTATGTGTTCGACCATGAATCGAGCTTCCGCGACCAGGTGATCGACGGGTTCGCCGACGAATATCTGCGCGGGCGCACGCCGATCCCTTGCGTCCGCTGCAACATGGGCCCGAAATTCACCGACCTGTTCCAGGTCGCGCGCGACCTCGGCGCAGACTGCCTGGCGACCGGCCATTATGTCCGCCGGGTCGAAGGGCCTGCTCGGGCCGAGCTGCACCGCGCGGTCGATCCCGCGCGCGACCAGAGCTATTTCCTGTTCGCGACGACTCAGGACCAGCTCGATTATCTGCGCTTTCCGCTTGGTGGGCTGCCCAAGACCCGGGTGCGCGAGCTCGCGGCCGAACTCGGGCTGGGCGTGGCGGCGAAGCCCGACAGCCAGGACATCTGCTTCGTGCCCGACGGCGACTATGCCTCGCTGGTCAAGAAGCTGCGGCCGGAGGCCGACACCAGCGGCGAGATCGTCGACGAGGGCGGGCGGACGCTCGGGCGGCATCGCGGGCTGATCCATTTCACTGTCGGCCAGCGGCGCGGACTTGAGATCGGCGGGACGCCTGAGCCACTCTATGTCGTTCGGCTCGAGCCGGAGAGCCGCCGGCTGGTGGTCGGGCCGAAGAGCGCGCTGGCGGTGGAAGCCGCGCGGCTGTCCGACATCAACTGGATCGGCGGCGATCATCACGGGCCGCTGACCGCCAAGGTGCGCTCGCTGGCCAAGCCGGTACCGGCGCGGCTGATCGGTGATCGGGTGGTGTTCGATTCCCCGGAATATGGCGTCGCGCCGGGGCAGGCGGCGGTGCTGTATGCGGGTGAGCGGGTGCTTGGCGGCGGCTGGATCGAGGAAACCGAACGGGCGCTGATCGCCGCCTGAAAGTCGTTCTCGTCGGCAATCCGTTGCCCTCACCCGCCCGCCCTCTACAGCTGGGAGAGGGGCTAGCGGAGCTTGAGCGGCGTGCCTTTGAACGGCTCGGGCTGGCAGCCGAGGACCGGGTCATAGGTCGCCGAACGGCTGGCGATCAGCGGGACATAGGCGGTCACCGTCTTGGTCGCCGGATCGTCCGAGAGGCGGATCGCCTCCATGCCCGGCTCGAAATCGGCGCGGCAGCTCTTCAGGTCGCGGTTGCCGATATAGCGGCAGGCGCAGGCGACCCGGGCGGCATAGCCGGTACCGAGCTGGAGCTGCGGGGTGAGCGACCGGGCATAGAGCAAGGCGGCGGCGAGCAGCGCGAGCAGCAACACCCCCAGACCGATCGCGATGCGCCTTGCCTTCATGGGCGTGTACCCTATCGTGGCTGCGATGCTACGCAAGGCCGCCTTTCTCGCGATGGTGCCCATCCTCCTGGCGAGCACCGATGCGACGCCGCTCGCGTCGACCTTCAGCATCACCGCGTGCCGGGGCACCGACCTCTCAAAGTCGATGGCACCGATCCGGTTGTTGTTCTCCGGCCATCCCGAAACCCGCGCCGTGCTGGTGACGGCGGACGGGTGCCCGGCATTCAAGGCCTATGCGCCGGGCTATTCGGACGGGAATCGCTTCATCAGCTGGTCGATGGCGAAGACAGTGACGGCCATGCTCGTCGGTGCGCTGGTGACCGACGGCCGCCTGAAGCTCGATGCGCCGGCGCCGATCGCCGAATGGCACAAGCCGGGCGACCCTCGTGCCGCGATCACGCTGCGGCATCTGCTCCAGATGTCGTCCGGCCTCCAGCATGTCGAGGTGGGCGATCCGGTCGAGACGTCGGATACCAACCAGACGCTGTTCGTCAGCCATACCGGCGCGATGGCGGCGGCGGCGATCGACCATCCGCTCCAGACGAAGCCCGGCACCACATTCCGCTACAGCTCGCTGACCACGATCATCCTCGGCGAGATCGTTGCGCGCACGCTGACCGACAGCCGCGATCCGAAGACGCGCGCGACACGCTATACCGAGTTCGCGCAGGCCCGGCTGTTCAGGCCGGCCGGCATCACCAGCGCGGTGCTCGAATATGACGGCGCGGGGACTCAGATCGGCGGATCGATCCTGCATATGAGCCTCGACGACTGGGGCCGGATCGGCGGTCTGCTGCTCGACGGCAAGGCGGGGGATGGTCGGCAGGTGGTCGACCCGGCCTGGCTTGCCTTCATGAAGGCGCCGTCGCCGACCAACGCCGAATATGGCGCGCAGACCTGGCTCAACCGGCCCGGCGGCGCCGAGGGCAAGGCGACATTGTTCCCCGGCAAGGGCCCGGCGAGCGCGGTCGCGGCTGACGGTCATCTCGGCCAACTGGTGATCGCCAGCCCGGATAGCGGGCCGGGCCGAGGGATCGTGGTGGTGCGGCTTGGCAACACGCCGGACACGCGCAACGCGGCGCTGATGCAGACGCTCGGCGATGTCGTTGCGGGGTTCGACCGGCCGGCAACGAAGCAGTGAGCGAAGCCCGCCTCCCCGTCGTGTAGCCGCGATTCTGCGACATAAGGGCGAAAATCGCGGTTTCTTTTTTCTTCCGCTGTTATGTTGGATTTCGGGCCCGGATTCCTGTCTGTTTTACAGGTGCTTGACCGCTGTTTTCCCTGTTATCGAATAACAGCGGAAAACGGGGGGCGAATGCGGGCGAACGCGCATTCTTCTTCCGCTGAGGACGTCGAAAAACCCTCCAACAGATTTCGACAATAAGAAAGAGCGGTCGGGCGCCGGCTGGCGCCCGGCTGCTCCTCGCTGCCACGGTCGCGTCGCGGTTTGAATCGGTGTCAGGCCTTGCCGGCGCGCAGGAGTTCGACCGCATGATGCGCGCCGCGCGCCGACATCGCCATATAGGTGAGCGACGGATTCTGGCAGCCCGACGAGGCCATGCACGACCCGTCGGTGATGAACAGGTTCGGCACGTCATGCGCCTGGTTGTGGCCGTTGAGCACCGAGGTCTTCGGGTCCTTGCCCATGCGCGCGGTGCCCATTTCGTGGATGCCGAGGCCGAGGCCGCCATAATGCTTGTACTGGACGATGTCGGTGCAGCCGGCCATTTCGAGCATCGTCCGGGCATCGGCACTGGCCTGGTCGATCATCTTCCTGTCCTGCGGTCCGAGTTCCACGTCGATATGCGGGATCGGGATGCCCCATTTGTCGGTGCGTGTCGGGTGGAGGGTCACGCGGTTCTCCGGACGCGGCATCATTTCGCCGAAGCCGTTCAGATTGAGCGTCCAGGGCCCCGGTTTACGCAGCCTTGCCTTCAGCGCCGCGCCGGTGCCGGGTTCTCCGATGCCGCGCTGCCAGCTGCTCCGCAGCCCCCGGCCCTGGAAGCCGAAGCCGCGCGTGTATCCGTCGCCGGGCTCCGTCACGTTGCGGTAGCGCGGCACGTAGAAGCCATTGGGGCGGCGGCCATGATGATAGATGTCGTCGAAGCCGGGATAGGTCCCGCTCGCGCCCATGCCGCTGATATGATCGGTCAGGTTGCGCCCGACCATGTCGGAGCGGTTGGCCAGGCCGGTCGGAAAGGTGTCGGAGGTCGAGGTCAGCAGGATCTGCGCGGTGCCGATGGTCGAGGCGCAGAGGAATATCAGCTTTGCTTCATGGACGGTGCCGGCCTTCGTATTCTGGTCGATCACTCGCACGCCCGATGCCTTGCCGGTCTTCGGGTCATGGATGATGCTGTGGGCAATGGCATCGGTGACGATGGTGAGGTTGCCGGTGTTCTTCGCGGCGGGCAGCGTCGCGCTGAGGCTGGAGAAATAGGCGCCATAGGAGCAGCCGCGCTCGCACAGCGACCGGTACTGGCACGGGCCGCGGCCCAGCGCCTCATGCTCCGGGGTCGGCGCGGTCAGATGCGCGCAGCGGCCGGTGATCAGCCGGCGGGTCGGGAAGGCAGCCTGTATCTTGCGGCCGAATTCCGCCTCGACCGGAGTCAGCGCCATGGGGGGAAGATATTTGCCGTCGGGCAATTGCGGGAGACCCTCGGCCGAGCCCGAGATGCCTGCGAAGGTCTCCACATGATCGTACCACGGTGCCATGTCGGCATAACGGATCGGCCAGTCAGTGCCGTAGCCATCCTTCGCGTTGGATTCGAAATCCATCTCGCTCAGCCGATAGGATTGCCGCGCCCACATCAGCGAGCGGCCGCCGAGATGGTAGCCGCGAATCCAGTAGAAGGGCTTGTCCTCCGGCGTCGAATAGGGGTGGTCGCTGTCCTTGGCCCAGAAATGTTTGTTGGCGGCGGAGAAGGCGTAGCATTTGCTCTGCACTTCATAGTCCGCCTCGATCTCGGCCTCCGAGACCTGGCCGTAATTGTCGATCTCCCAGGGCGAGAGCGAGTCGGTATAGTCGCTGCCATGTTCGATATGCCGGCCGCGCTCGATGACCAGCGTCTTGAGCCCGCGCTCGGTCAATTCCTTCGCGGCCCAGCCGCCGCTCATCCCCGATCCGATGACGATCGCGTCGAAGCTCATGCTCATTCCCCGATGATGTTGGTCAGCCGGCCCAGGCGCGCGTGTCGGGCCCCATCTTCATGCCCGGTTCCCACACCCCCGGGGACAATTCGTACCGAAGCTCCCGCGTCGCGCCGGCCTCCGACAGATAATAGCCGGTCAGGGCGAGATTCCTGAAACGGCGCCAGGCCAGGTCCTTCGCCGCGAAGGCCGCGGCGTCGAAGGCGGCGAGCCTTGTGTCGCGCTGACCGGTACTCAGCGCAGCGAAGCCCTTGCCGGTCGTGGCGCGGGCCTCGGCATCGATCTTCGCCAGCACGGCGCGGAAGCCGGCGGCGGTGCCCGGCGCGGCCCAGTTGCTCATCATCGCGTCGATGAAGCCGGGCACGCCAGCCTCGATTGCCCCCGGCGTGTCGGTGCGCGGGATCAGCGCGCCACAGACGGCATCAAGCACGGCGCGTTCGGCCGGCGTGAAAAAGGCCCTGGTGGGAGCGGTCGCAAAAGCGAGGTCGGGCAGGCCGGCAAGGGTGCCGCCGACAAGCAGGATCGCGCTTCGCAGGAGCGCCCGGCGATCGAACGCACGGCTTTCGGCCATCTGCATCATCCTCTCCCATCCTCTCATCGCATCAGAACGCTTGTGCGCTTCCCGCTTGCACGCCAGACTGCCGGGCGGGGCGGAGCTTGTCCAGCCCTTCGCGTTACCGGTATCACGCACAGGCGTGGACCGGGGGGAGGATCGACGATGAGATATCTGCTTCGCCTGCTGGCGATCCTGGCCGGTGCCATGACCCTGATGGGCGGCGCCGCCTGGGCGAAGGACGCGCCGCGCGTCCTGATCTTTTCCTATTCGACCGGCTATCGCCACGCCTCGATCGAGCCGGGCGTCGTCGCGCTGCAGGCGCTGGGCAAGAAGATGGGCGTGACGATGGTCGCGAGCGCCGATCCGGCGGTGTTCAGCAATGAGGGGCTGAAGGACGTGGCGGCGATCATCCTGCTCAGCAACACGAGCAAGCATGACGATCCGACCTCGGAATGGCTGACCGGCACGCGGCGCGATGCGTTCCAGGCGTTCGTCCATCGCGGCGGCGGGGTCGTCGGCATTCATGCGGCGGCGGATTCGCACTATAGCTGGCCATGGTACGGCAAGCTGTTCGGCGCCCGCTTCATCCGCCATCCCAGGGGAACGCCCGAAGGGGTGGTGACGCTGGCCGACCTGAAGCATCCGGCGAACAAGGGGCTGGCGCCGGTCAGCCGGCATGTCGACGAATGGTATTATTTCGACGATTACGATCCGCGGATGCATCTGCTTTCGACGGTCGATCCGGCGTCGATCGGCGAGCCTGACGCCAATCCCAATCCGGTGTCCTGGGTGCACGAGTTCGAGGGCGGCCGGGTATTCTACACCGCGATGGGACACACGGTGGAGGCGTATCAGGACCCATGGTTCCTGAGACAGGTGGAGAATGGGGTGAACTGGGTGCTGAAGCGGTAGAGGACTGACGACGAGGCCCGGCGACAGCGCGGGCCGCTCTTTCTCCCCTCCCCGGAAGGGTGGGGCTGAGGGCGGCTGTCGCCGAGACACCTGGCGCTTTCCGACAGGATATGCCGGGCGGTGCCTTCCGGGCCGGCCAGGACCATGTCGTCGCGTTTGCGGCTGACCCGCGATTTCTGCACTGCCAACCCGGATGCGATGTGATCTTGTTGATAAAAAACAAGAAAAATCAGCATCCGGGTTGGGCGAAAATCGCTTCCTTCCCAAAGCGCGGCGCGTTGATCCGGGCTTTTCGCGGAAATCCAGTCCGATCCGAATCGGACGCTATCCATCGCTGTCCTTGCCGTCGCGGAAGCGGGCAAGGACGTAGAATCGGCTCAGCTCAAAACCCCGATCGGGCGTTCAGATCGCGTCCAGCGCCTGCTGGAAGTCAGCGATCAGATCGTCGGCATCTTCAACACCGATCGAGATGCGCACCAGATTGTCGGTGATGCCCAGCGCCTTTTTGCGCGCATCGGGCACCGACAGATGAGTCATCGCCGCGGGATGACTGGCCAGCGTCTCGGTGCCGCCAAGACTGACCGCGAGCTTGGCGATCTTCAGCGCGTCGAGGAAGGCGAATGCTTCCTTCTCGCCGCCCTTCACGATCAGCGAGAAGGTCGATCCGGCGCCGGTGCAGTGGCGGCGATAGATATCGGCCTGGCGCTCCATGCCCGGGGTGTCCTCAAGGAAGCCGAGATAGCCGACCCGCTCCACCTTGGGATGGCTGCGCAGGAATTCGCAGACCTTCACCGCATTCTCGCCCGCGCGGCTCATGCGCAGTTCGAGCGTCTCCAGGCTGCGCATCAGCATCCAGGCGGTGTGCGGGTCGCAGATCGTGCCGATCGTGTTGCGCATCAGCCGGATGGTGTTGATGTGCTCCTTCGATCCGAGCACGCCGCCCGCGACGAGATCGCTGTGCCCGCCGGCATATTTGGTCAGCGAATAGACGACGATATCGGCGCCATGCTCGAGCGGCTTGAGCCAGAGCGGGCCGAGGAAGGTGTTGTCGATCGCGATCGGCGGCTTCTCCGCCGCGTTCTTGAAGATCGCGTCGCGGCTGGCGGCGACCGCCTGGATGTCGACCAGCGCGTTGGTCGGGTTGGCCGGGCTTTCGAGATAGATCAGCGCGACCCGGCCGCTCGCCGCCTTGCCCAGCACCGCGTCGATCTCCTCGCGGGTCGCGCCCGCCGGGAAGTCGAGCCAGTGAACGCCGAACCGGCCGAGGATACGCGCGATCAGCGTCTCGGTCGCGGCATAGAGCGGGCCTGAATGGACGATCGTGTCGCCCGGCTTGACCATCGACAGGAACAGGGTGGCGATCGCCGACATGCCCGAGGAGAAGGCGAGGGCATCCTCGGCATCTTCCCAGATGCCGAGCCGGTCCTCGAGGATCTCCTGGTTCGGCCCGTTGAAGCGCGAATAGACCAGGCCCTCGGCGCCGCCCGGGCGCTTGCCGGTCACGCCCTCGAAATGGCGCTTGCCCGCCGCGGCATTGGGGAAGACGAAGGTCGAGGTCAGGAAGATCGGCGGCTTGAGCGACCCTTCCGACAGCATCGGATCATAGCCATGGCCCATCATCAGCGTCGAGGGCTTCAGCTTGCGGTCGCCGATCTTCTCGATCGGCGGCTTGGGCTTGGTGCGCGGCGCGACGCCCGTGAGATCGGCTTCGTCTTCGTTCTTGATCGCCATGGATACGTCCTGGGAGAGAGAGAGGGTGCGCCGTCCTAGCGCGAGATAGTCACACTTGAAACCTTGTTGCGCGACGGCAAGGGCCGGGCGCCTGTAGTGCCGTCATTCCCGTAACGGATCGATACGGTGCGCGTTCCGCCACTGCCGGGAAGAATTCGCGCCGATTCAAGCGGCGGGGCCATCGCGGCATCATGGTGCCGGAGGAGGCGTTTTCGCACCCTCCCGCTGTTTCTCATCGTGATGAATATTGGCGGGCTTCTTGTGCGTTCACGCGGAAAGAAACCGGCGATTTTGCGTTTTCGGCGGGCATTTTTCCTCTGTTATGGCGTAACAGGGAAAATGGCGGCCAAGCCTTTGAAAGGCCAGCACGAATCCGGTGCGAGAATCCAACATAACAGCGGAAGAAAAACAAAGGTCGAAAAGCGATCGCTGCGTTGGACAAATGCCTCAGTCGGCCTGTGCCGCCGTCAGCTGGCGATTCCGATGATCGAGATCTGCCGCCCGTATCCCGGCTCGCCGCGATGGGTGGCGCGCCGGAAGCTGAAGAAGCGATCCTCGTCGGCATAGGTGTCGAGGCCGAGCATCTCGATCCGCGCGAGCCCCGCTTTAGCAAGGCGGTGGGCGACATAGGCTTCCAGGTCGAACTGGTGATGGCCGGGCTTGCCGGGCGCGAAGAAGCGTTCGTTGGCGGGGTCGTCGGCGTCGAAGCGCCGGGCGAAGCCGTCGTCGACCTCATAGCTCGACCGGGCGATGCAGGGGCCGATCGCGGCGGCGATTCGATCGCGCCGGGCGCCCAGCTTCTCCATCGCGGCGATCGCCGAGTCGGTCACGCCGCCGATCGCGCCCTTCCATCCGGCATGCGCCGCGCCGACCACCCCGGCTTCGCGATCGGCGAACAGCACGGGGGCGCAGTCGGCGGTGAGGATGCCAAGGGCGAGGCCGGGCCGGTCAGTGACCAGCGCGTCGCCCGGCGGTCGGTCGTTGAACGCGGTGAGCGCCCTGACGACATCGGCCGAATGAGTCTGATAGAGGGTGAGGAGCCGTGTGCCAGGAAGCACTGCTTCGGTCGCGAGGCGGCGGTTCTCGGCGACAGCCCCGGCATCGTCGTCCGATCCGATGCCGACATTGAGGCCGGCATAATTTCCGGTCGACACCCCGCCGCGCCGGCCGAGAAAGCCGTGCGGCACGCCATCGAGTGTCCTGGCCCGGATAATGTCGACCTCGCTCACAGCGTGCGCCGCCAGATACGGTCGTCATGGACCTGCGGACCGGTAACGAAATCGCAGCGCCCGACCTCGGTAAAGCCGTGCCGCGCATAGAATCGCTTGGCGCGCTGGTTGTGGTCGAACACCGCGAGGTAGAGTTCGGGCGCTCCACGCGACCGGGCCGTATCGATCAGCCATTCGGTCAGCGCATCGGCCACGCCCCGGCCCTTGCACGCCTCGACGACATAGAGCTGCCGCAGCTCCATCGCGTCCGGATGCGCCGTGTCGAAGGGGAGGGTCATCGCCGAGAGCTTGATAAAACCGGCCGGCGCTCCGTCGAGCCAGGCGGCGCGCCAGTCGATCGCGGGGTCGCCCAGATCGCGCTGCATCTGGCCGGCGGGGCCGTAAGCCTGATCCAGATAGATGGCGAGCGGTGCCGGGTCGATCACCCCGGTGAAGCTGTCGATAAAGGCCTGCCGCGCCATCGCCGACAGGGCGGGGGCGTCGGCTGGGCCGGGCGCGCGATAGGTAATGGTCACAGCACCAGCCGCATGATTCGATCGTCGTCGATCGTCTCGCCCACCCGGAAGGCGTAGCGGCCGATCTCCTCGAACCCGTACCGCTCGTAGAAGCGCCGGGCGCGGTGGTTGTCGACATAGACGCTGAGGATCACCTCCTTCGCGCCATGCTCCCGCGAATGTTCGAGCGCCCAGTCCATCATCACCGGCGCGACGCCCTGGCCCTGCCAGGGGCCGAGGACATAGAATTGGTACAGCTCGATCGCGTCGGGCCGCCATTCGCCGGGGAAAGTGACGGGCCCCATCTTCACGAAGCCGATGACCTCGCCGTCGTCGAGCGCGAGGCGGACAGTGAAATCGGGGTCGGAAAGCTGCGAGGGCAGGCCGTTCGCGCCGAACGCCTCGTCGAGGAACGCGGCGAGATCCGACTGGCGATAGAGATTGCCGAACGTCTCGGTGAAGGACCGGCGGGCCATGGCGGCCAGCGCCGGGCCGTCGATCGTGCGGGCATCGCGATAGCTGATCATGAGAAGGCCGCCGGTACCGGCCAGCCGGGCGCGGTGAGCGCCAGCGCCTTGAACAGGCTCCCCATCGCGACCGTCAGCCGCTCGCGATCGGCGGCGATCGATTCGGCGCGGTCGGGTGCCGTCCGGGCGAGCGCGGCGGCGCGCGCGTCAATGCCGAGCGCGCTCAGCAGCGTGCCCTGGCCAATGGGGCCGAAGGCATGCACGCCCTCCGCCTGGGCGGCGGCGGCAAGCGTCGCGAAGTCTACATGGGCGGTCAGATCCTGCTCTCCCGGCAAGTCGAAGGGATTGGCGAAACGGTGGCCGCGCACCGCCTGGAGCGTGTCGCCGATCGCCGGCCCCTCATAGCCATAGTCGATCGCGAGTACAGCGCCGCCCTGCCGCGCGACGGCACCGGCCAGGGCGCGCATCACCGCGACGCTGGCCGGGGATGTCTCGATCACCGATCCCGGCGGCGCGCCGCGCAGCGCCTTGGGGATGATCTCGTCGGGCACCTGCCTGCCAGCGATCGGCAGGAACAGCAGGTCCTGGCAGGCGACGAAACGCTCATGCCAGACGTCGAGCGCGCGGACGAGCTGGCGGATCGGCAGCGCGTCGAAGAACTCGTTGGCGATCACGATGAGCGGCCGGTCGGCGGGCAGGGTGGAGACATCGTCATGCCAGGCGGCTCCCGGCACGCGCTCCGCCTGCGCGGCGCGGAGCGTCGGGCTGGTCTCGACGAAATGGACTGGCGGGGTCAGCCCCGTCCTGGCCATCGCGCGAAGGGCATCGCCGGCGAGCGTGCCGCGCCCGGGGCCGAGTTCGACCCAGGCGATGTCGGGACGTCCGGCGCGATCCCACAGGTCGGCGCACCACAGGCCGATCAGCTCGCCGAACATCTGGCTGATCTCGGGCGCGGTGGTGAAATCCCCCGCTGCCCCGAGCGGATCGCGCGTCGCGTAATAATGCGCGTTGGCGGCCGCCATGAACTGGGCGATCGAAATCGGCCCCGCCAGCGTTATCGCGCGGGCGAGACGATCGGCGAGGCTGGGTTCAGATCCCCCCCCGCTTGCGGGAGGGGCCACAGGAGGGCTTGGAGGACTCATAATGCGTGGCGGGCATGCCCTCCCCCGCCCCCACCCGCAAGCGGGAGGGGAGGAAGATCAGGCGACGCTCTCGCTCCCGGCGATCGGCTCGACGCGCTGGCGGCGCTTCTTCGATGTCGCGATCAGATAGAGGCCACCGGCGATCATCGGCAGGGTCAGCACCTGACCCATATGGATCGTCGTCGCGAAGAAGGTGCCGGCGAACTGCGAATCGGGCTCGCGGAAGAACTCCACCGTGAAGCGCGCGAGGCCGTAGAACAGCAGGAACAGGCCGACGAGCTTGCCCGGATCGTAGCGCGCCTTGGTGCGCCAGAAGGCGAACCACAGGATCGCGAACAGGACGATCCCCTCGAGCCCGGCCTCGTAGAGCTGGCTCGGATGCCGTGCCGGATCCATGCCGCCGATCACGGTGCGCGGGAAGACGATCGCCCAGGCGACGTCGCTTGGCTTGCCCCACAGCTCGCCGTTCACGAAATTGGCGAGCCGGCCGAAGAACAGGCCGAAGGGCACGCAGCAGGCGAGATAATCGTGGATTCGCAGCCAGTCGAGCTTGTGGCGCCGGGCGAACAGGATGATGCCGAGCGAGGTGCCGATCATCCCGCCATGGAAGGACATCCCGCCGTCCCACAGCTTGAGGATCTGAAGCGGATTCAGGAACATGCCGGGCGCGTAGAAGAGCGCATAGCCGAGCCGCCCGCCCAGGATGATGCCGAGCGTCGCGTAGAAGACGAGATCGTCGGCATGCCGGCGCGCCATCGGGCTGCCGGGCTGCGCGATCAGCCTGAGCAGATACCACCAGCCGAGCAGGATGCCCGAGATATAGGCGAGCGAATACCATTTGATGTCGAAGAAGCCGAGCGACAGCGCCACCGGCTTGAGCCCGAGGCTGTCGAAATGGAGGTGGTTCTGCGCGCTGGCGAGCGTGGTCAGGATCAAGGCTTTTCCCCAAGGGTTCGCGTCTCCATAAAGGCGGGGAACGACAAGACCAAGTGGAGAGAGCGATGCGCACTGAGCTTGACCGGCGAATGGACGAAGGGCTGGCCGCTCTGACGGGGGAGGGCGCCCCGCTGGCGCTCGGCTCGATCGCCCTGAACGGGGTCGATTTGCCCCTGATCGCGACCGTGCCGCCGGCCCTGCCCTATTATTTCGCGCATTATTCGGCCGAGCATAAGGACAAGATATTCCTGGTCGCGGGCGAGGAGCGGCTGACCTTCGCCGAGGTGCATGCCGAGGCGGAGAAGGTCGCGCGAACGCTGGTCGGCGACGGGTTGCAGAAGGGCGACCGGGTCGGGATCGCGATGCGCAACTCGCCGTCGTGGATCACGCTCTATATGGGCATCACCATGGCGGGCGGGATCGCGACCCTGCTCAACGGCTGGTGGCAGACGGCGGAACTGGCCGAGGCGATCGCCGATGTCGGCTGCACGCTGGTGTTCGCCGATCCGCCGCGCGCGAAGCGTCTCGCGGCGATCGAGGGCGCGGCGGTGCCTGTGGTCGAGATCGACGACGGCCAGCCGCTCGCCCAGGCGATGTCGGTCGTCACGCATAGCTGGCCCAAGGTCGCGCTGCCCCCGCTGACGGGTGACGATCCTGCGACGATCCTGTTCACATCGGGATCGACCGGCCAGTCGAAGGGCGCGCTCAGCGATCACCGCGCGGTGCTGCAGGGCGTGTTCAACTATCTGGCCCAGGCGCTGGTGATGCTCGGCATCGCGATGAAGGACGGCAATCCGCCCGAAGGCCAGCCGGCGACGCTGCTCAACGTGCCGCTGTTCCATGTGACGGCGGAGGTGCCGGTATTCCTTCAGAGCTTCGCCATGGGCCGCAAGCTGGTGCTGATGCCGAAATGGGATGCGGAGGAGGCGATGCGTCTGATCGAGGCGGAAGGGATCACCTATTTCGTCGGCGTGCCGCTGATGAGCTTCGAGATCCTGACTCATCCCAACCGGTCGAACTACAATCTCTCCACCGTCACCGATTTCGCCGCCGGGGGGGCGCCCCGCCCGGTCGAGCATGTCAGGCGGATCAAGGAGGAGATGGGCGGCGGCGCGCCGTTGCTCGGCTACGGCCTGACCGAGACCAACGGCATCGGTTGCGGCAACTGGCGCGACAACTATCTCGCCAAGCCCAATTCGACCGGCCGCGCCTCTGCGCCGCTGGTCGACCTCGCCATCCTCGATGCGATGGGGCGGCCGGTCGCCGCCGGCGCGCGGGGCGAAGTGGGGATCCGGTCGGTCGCGAACTTCAAGGAATATTGGAATCGGCCCGAGGCGACCGCCGCCGCCTTCACCGCCGACCGCTATTTCCTGACCGGCGATATCGGCTATCTCGACGAGGACGGCTATCTGTTCATCGTCGACCGCAAGAAGGACATCATCATCCGCGGCGGCGAGAATATCTCGTGCCAGGAAGTCGAGGCGGCGATCTACCAGAATCCCGCCGTCGCCGAGGCAGCGGTGTTCGGCCTGCCGGACGAGCGCTTCGGCGAGGTGCCGGGGGCGGTTGTGAAGTATCGCGACGGCGAGGAACTGACGCCGGACCAGCTCTGCGCCTATCTCTATGCGCATATCGCCGCGTTCAAGGTGCCGCAGCGGATCTGGACGTCGGAGGAGCCGTTGCCCCGGCTCGGGACCGAGAAGATCGACAAGGTCGGGCTGCGCGCGAAATACCAGGCGATCGCCGCGGCCGAGGCGGTGGGGGCGGGCTGAGCCGACCCCGACCATTGGTCCAATACCCGTTCGTGCTGAGTAGGGATCGAGTATCCGAAGGCGTATCGAGAGCCCGTATCGAAGCACCTTGAAGTACGGTGCGCCTGTCCTTCGATACGCCATTTCGACAAGCTCAATGGCTACTCAGGACGAACGGGCCTGGGGGCTGTGGTCGCCCCACCCTTCCACCACCCTCTCCACCACGATAGAGCAGCATGATGGCGGTCAGTGACGCACTTCCGAACATCAACCGGCGGTCGCTGCTGATCGGCGGTGGCGTGGGGGTCGGCCTGTTCGTTGCCTGGGGCGTCTGGCCGCGCAGCTATGCACCCAACCTGACGGCCGCGAAGGGCGAGACGGTCTTCGGCGCGTGGCTCAAGATCGGCCTGGACGGGCATGTCACGGTGGCGGTCGCGCAGGCCGAGCATGGCCAGGGCGTCTACACCACCCTGCCGCAGATCCTCGCCGACGAGCTCGGCGCCGACTGGCGCACCGTCGCGGTTCAGCCGGCGCCGCTAAACCCGCTCTACGCCAATGCGATGGCGGCTGACGTGCTGTTCGAAGGCGTGTTCGATGCCTTGCCGGCGCCGCTGCGGTCGGGCCATGCGGCGCGCACCGCGCTGGTGCTGACCGGCGGATCGACCTCGGTGCGCGCGTTCGAGGACGATCTGCGCGACGCGGGCGCGGCCGCGCGAGTGCTGTTGTGCAAGGCGGCGGCGAAACGCTGGAAGGTCGACTGGCAGGCCTGCGGCACGGCCGGCGGTTTCGTCATCCACGGTACCGACCGGATACGCTTCGGCGAGATCGCGGCCGAGGCGGCGGGCGGAACGCTGCCCAATCCGTTGCCGTTGCGCAGCGGCGAGGCCAACCGCCTGCTCGGCCAGTCGCTGCCCCGGCTCGACGTGCCGTCCAAGGTCGACGGTTCGGCCAATTTCGCGGGGGATGTCCGCCTGCCCGACATGGTCTTCGCCGCGATCCGCCAGGGGCCGGTGGGCGACACGAAGCTGATCAGCGTCGATCGCGCCGCCGCCGGGCGAATCCGCGGCGTGCTGTCGGTCGCGACCAACGACAATTGGGTCGCCGCGATCGGCAGCAACTGGTGGGCGGCCAACCAGGCGCTCGCGGCGATGCGGCCGCGCTTTCAGACACGCGGCGCGATCATCAGCTCGAGCAGCATCGACGACGCGCTGACCGCCGCGCTCGACGGGCCGGGCGAACGCATGGCGGCCGAGGGCGACCTCTCGGCCGCGTTCAAGGGGGCCCGGCTGGTCACCGCCGAATATAGCGCCGGCCTCGCGGTTCATGCGGCGGTCGAGACGATGACGGCAACCGCGCATTATGCCGATGGCAGGCTTCAGCTCTGGCTGCCGACCCAGGCGCCGGGCCTCGCCCGTGCGGCGGCGGCGGCGGTGCTCGGCCTGTCGGAGGACAATGTCGTGGTCTATCCGATGCTGATCGGCGGATCGTTCGGCGCCAATCTCGAACATCTCGCCGCGGAGCAGGCAGCGATCCTCGCGGAGAAGCTCAAGCGCCCGGTGCAGCTCGTCTGGTCGCGCAGCGAGGACATGATGCACGACCGCTACCGCCCGCCCGCCGCCGCGCGGATGTCGGCGCGGCTCGGGCCCAACGGGCAGATCCTCGGCTGGCTCGCCAAGATCGCCGCGCCGACCACGGGGCGCGAGCTTGCCGGGCGGCTGATGGGGGGCGACAAGGCGGCGCGCGCGGCGCTTGCCCTCCCGGCGGTGGGCGATGCCTATGCGGTCGCTGGCGCCAAGCCCATCTACCGTATCCCGGCCTATGCGATCGACCATCATCCGGCGGAGATCGGCGTGCCGACCGGCCATTGGCGGTCGGGGGCACACAGCTACACCGCCTTCTTCACTGAATGCTTCCTCGACGAACTGGCGCATGTCGCCGGCACTGAACCGCTGTCGTTCCGCATCGGCATGCTGGGCGGCGATGCGCGGCTGGCGCGGTGCCTGTCGACCGCCGCATCGCTGGGCGGCTGGGAAGGCGGCATCCCGGGCAGCGGCCAGGGCATTGCCTGCCACAGCTTTCGCGGCAGTCACATTGCGGTGCTGGCCGAGGCGCATATCGACGAGGGTCAGGTGCCGGTGGTCGACCGGATCGTCGCCGCGGTCGATTGCGGGCGCCAGATCAATCCCGACGTGGTGCGCCAGCAGATCGAGGGCGGGCTGATCTTCGGCATGGCGGCGGCGCTGAGCGGTGCGACGACCTTCACCGAGAATGTCGCCGATGCGCGCACCTTCGGCGACATCGCCCTGCCGCGCCTGGCCGATACGCCCGACATCACGGTCGAGATGATCCGCAGCGAGGCCGATCCCGGCGGCGTCGGCGAACTTGGCGTGCCCCCGATCGCGCCGGCCATTGCCAATGCGCTCCAGGCCTCTACTGGCTTCCGCATGCGCACCCTTCCGCTGACCCCCGGCGAGGCATGACTTCGCCCGCCGGCCATCCGGCCATCCCGCCGCGCAGGATCGGCGTGCTGCTGGTCAACCTGGGCACGCCCGATTCGGCGGATGCCGGGGCGGTTAAGCGCTATCTCGCCGAATTCCTGTCGGACCGGCGCGTGGTGGAGATACCACCGATCCTGTGGCAACCGATATTGCGCGGTATCATCCTGAACACGCGGCCGAAAAAATCGGCGCACGCTTATGCGCAGGTCTGGCGCGAGGACGGTTCACCGCTGGCGGCGATCACCCGGGCCCAGGCGACGGCGCTGCGGGGTGCGTTCGGGCCGGGCGTGATGGTCGACTGGGCGATGCGATACGGCAATCCGGCGATCGCCGGCCGGCTCGCGGCGCTGAAAGAGGCCGGGTGCGATCGAATCCTGATCGCGCCGCTCTATCCGCAATATTGCGCGGCGACGACGGCGACCGCCAATGACAAGGCCTTTGCCGCGCTGGCGGAGATGCGCTGGCAACCCGCCATCCGCACCCTGCCGCCCTATCATGACGATCCGGCCTATATCGCCGCGCTGAAGGACTCGGTCGAGGCGTCGCTCGCCGCGCTCGATTTCGCGCCCGAGGCGATCGTCGCGAGCTTCCACGGCATGCCGCAGCGGACATTGGAGCTGGGCGATCCCTATCATTGCCAGTGCCGCAAGACGGCCAGGCTGTTGGGCGAGGCGCTGGGCCGGGAACTGATCGTCGCTTTCCAGTCGCGCTTCGGCCGGGCGAAATGGCTCGAGCCGGCGACCGACAGGACGCTGGAGGCATTGCCGGGCAAGGGCGTGAAGAAGGTGGCGATCGTCTCGCCGGGCTTCTCCGCCGATTGCCTGGAGACGCTCGAGGAGCTGGATATTCGCGGGCGCGAAAGCTTCATGGCGGCCGGCGGGACCGACTTCGCCTATCTGCCCTGCCTCAACGACAGTGACGTCGGGGTGAAAATGTTGCGCATTCTGCTGCAACGGGAGCTTGAAGGCTGGAACCTGCCCGCCTAGCCTTGGCCAACGGCTAACGGGAGAGAAGTATATGGCACGCGTAGCGATCGTCACTGGCGGCACCCGCGGAATTGGTGAGGCGATCAGTCTTGCGCTCAAGGATCTGGGAATGACCGTCGCCGCCAATTATGCCGGCAATGACGAGCGTGCCCGGGAGTTCACCGAGCGTACCGGTATCGCCGCGTACAAATGGGACGTGGGCGACTATGATGCCTGCCAGGAGGGCTGCGCCAGGGTCGCCGCCGAACTCGGCCCGGTCGACGTGGTGGTCAATAACGCCGGCATCACCCGCGACGGCACGATCCTGAAGATGACCTACCAGATGTGGAAGGAGGTCATGGACACCAATCTCGGCGGTTGCTTCAACATGGCCAAGGCGGTGTTCCCCGGCATGCGGGAGCGCAAATGGGGGCGGATCGTCAATATCGGGTCGATCAATGGACAGGCGGGCCAATATGGCCAGGTCAATTATGCCGCCGCCAAATCGGGCATCCACGGCTTCACCAAGGCGCTGGCGCAGGAAGGCGCGCGAGCCGGGGTGACGGTCAACGCGATCGCGCCCGGCTATATCGACACCGACATGGTCGCGGCGGTGCCGGCCGACGTGCTGGAGAAGATCGTGGCGAAGATCCCGGTCGGTCGCCTCGGCCAGGCGCATGAGATCGCACGGGGCGTCGCGTTCCTGTGTTCGGAAGAGGGCGGGTTCGTGACCGGATCGACGCTGTCGATCAATGGCGGGCAGCATATGTACTGACGATTGCAGGCGGCACCACGTGCCGCCGATGCGCGAAGCGCAGCAATCGGCACGGCCGGCGGGTGGGCCTGCCCACCCGACCGACGGCGGCTTTGCCGCCGACACGCCGTTGGAATGCCCTGTCCCCGACCGGGGAGAACCCCATAAAAGATGAGGGCCGGCGCCTTGCGGCACCGGCCCTCGCCCTCGTTACACCACGCGAGGGATTTCGTTAGCGGCGGCAATAACGCGGATCGTCAGAGCGGGCGATCGCGCGACCAGCCAGCGCGCCGGCACCGGCGCCGAGCACGGTGCCCAGCAGGCGGTCGCCGCGGCCGGCAACCGTGTTGCCGAGCAGGCCGCCCGCGATCGCGCCGATCACGGTGCCGCCGTCATTGTTGCAACGGTTGCGACGGTTGCGGTCATAGCCGCGATAGCCCCGGCGATCGTCATAGCCGCGATCATCATAACCACGGTCGTCGCGATAACCGCGGTCGTACCCGCGATCATAGCCGTCGCCGCGATACTCGCGCTCGTAGCGCTGCGCGGCGGCCGGCGTCGCGGGGATCAGCACGGTGGCGGTCATGGCGATCGCCGCACCGGCGAGAGAAAGCTTCTTGAGCATGGCGTGTCTCCTCTGGATGCCGTGTCGTTGGGCCTCTTATGTCCGCCCCGGCTTGAGCCCGTCCTGAATGGAGTCGTTAGGCAATGTTCATGAAGCGGATGCCGGTTGCGCGAGCGGTGCATGTCGATCAGGGCGATGGGGATGCGCATCCTCCAATCAGTCCTGCTGCTGCTTTTCCTGATACCGCCATGGATGGGGGAGAAGAGGCTGCCGCTGCTCGGGCCAGTCCCCCGGTTCGAGGCGAGGCGGGTCGGGCTGGACAACGCCAATCCCGGCCTGAAACGGGTCGGGCAACTGACCTGGCTCGGTGGCGTGGAGCTCACCAGCCCTGATCCGGCCTTTGGTGGATTCTCCGCGATGGCCGTCACGGGCGACCGTTTCACCCTGTTGAGCGACGGGGGCAGCATCGTGCGCTTCCGGATGGATTCGCGTGGGCGGCTGAGCGAGCGCAGCTTCGCCGAACTGCCGGCCGGGCCGGGCACTGGCTGGTCGAAGCAGGACCGCGACAGCGAATCGATGACGGTGGATCCGGAGACCGGCCAGGTCTGGGTCGGCTTCGAGCGGGCGAACGAAATCTGGCGCTTTTCGCGGGACCTTCGACGAAGCGAGGCGAATGCCGCGCCGCGGGTCATGGCCGGCTGGCCAGCGAATACCGGGGCGGAAGCGATGGCGCGCCTGCCCGATGGCGGCTTCATCGTGATCGGGGAACGGCAACCCTGGCCGGGGCACAAGGGCAGGGCGGCGATTCGTTTTTCGGGCGATCCCACCTTGCGACCCGATACGGGGTTCCGCTTCAGCTATGTGCCGCCGGATCATTATGATCCGAGCGACATGGCCGTGCTGGCCGATGGCAGGCTGCTGATCCTCAACCGGCGATTCGCGTTGCCGTTCACTTTTTCGACAAAGCTGACGGTGATCGATCAAGCGGCGATTCGGCCGGGCGCGGTGGTCCGCGGGCGGGAGATCGCGACGCTGGCGAGCCCGCTGATCCACGACAATTTCGAAGGATTGGTGGTGACGCGCGAGGGCAAGGCGACGATCGTCTGGATCGTGTCGGACGACAATCAGCTGTTCCTGCAGCGCAGCCTGCTGCTCAAGTTCAGGCTTGAACCCGAATCGCGCTGAGCGAAGGCGCAAGCGCGACGCGCCCGCTTCCCCGTAGGAAAGCAGGCCGGCATTTTTCGATTGTAATCGAAAAGGTTAGGCGGCCACCGCGACGGTGCCGAGCTTCTTGCGGACGTCGCGCTTCAGGCGGCGTGCGCGGAGCGACAGCTTGTCGTCCGAGGTCTTCACCAGCCAGTTGTCCAGGCCGCCGACATGCTCGACCGAACGCAGGCCGTGCGTGGAGACGCGCAGCTTGACGCTGGTGCCCAGGGCTTCCGACATCAGCGTGACGTTCTGCAGATTCGGCAGAAAGGTACGCTTGGTCTTGTTGTTGGCGTGGGAGACGTTGTTTCCCACCAGCCGGCCCTTGCCGGTCAGCTCGCAAATGCGCGACATGTGTCGTATCCTGAGTTTCGGCCAGACCGTGCTGGCTGGTCCCGTAAAGGCGGCGCGGATAGCCGTAACGGGACAGGGCGTCAACCGATTCAGCCTTTCCCCATGCAACCTAGTGCGGTGACGCGGCGTTATTACGCTAACGATTCGATTACCTCGATTGGAGAATGCCCATGCGCGCACTGCTAGCCCTGGTCGGAATCGCCGCCGTCGTGGTTGCCATCCTGCTCTCGCTCGGCCTGTTGACGCTCAAGACAACCCCCGGCTCATTGCCGACCGTCAGCGTCAATGGCGGCGCCGCGCCGTCGGTCGACGCGAATCTCGCCACGGTGAGCGTCGGCACCACCAACAAGACGATCGAAGTGCCTACCGTCACCACCACGGAGAAGACCATCACCGTGCCGACGGTAAAGATGAACAAGCCCGGCGACGTCGCGGCCAACAGCGCTCAATAATCTCAGGGCATAGCCCTGCGCCGTCGCCCGGGCTGGTCCGGGCGGCGATGCTGGGGCAAGAGGGGGAATGTTCCCTATTCCTGCCCCGATGCGCGCGGCGCTCGACGCCGCCGCCAAGGCAGCCGCCGCGGGCGAAGTGCCCGTCGGTGCCGCCGTGGTGCTCGACGGCAGGATCCTGGCGATAGCGGCGAACGCGCCGCGCGCCCTGCACGATCCGACCGCCCATGCCGAGATGCTGGCGATTCGCGCCGCCGCCGAAGCGATCGGCGGCGACCGGCTGTCCGACTGCGACCTGTGGGTGACGCTCGAGCCCTGCGCGATGTGCGCCGGCGCTATCGCCCATGCCCGGATCGCGCGGCTCTATTACGGCGCCAGCGACCCGAAGGGCGGGGCGGTCGAACACGGTCCGCGGCTCTTCGCCCAGCCGACCGTGCATCACCGCCCCGACATATATCCGGGGATCGGCGAGGGCGAATCAGCCGCGCTGCTCAGGGATTTCTTCGCGGCGCGGCGCTGAACCGGCCCCTCCCCGACGGGAGAGGGCTTTCCGGTCAGCGCAGGTCGCTTTCGGGGATCGGCACGACCTTGATCTCGACCCGGCGATTCGCGGCACGGCCCTGCTCGGTCTCGTTCGAGGCGATCGGCTGCATTTCGCCGAAGCCGCGAATGCCGATTCGCGCCGACCGCACCCCGCGTGTCGTGAGATAGTCGGCCACCGATTCAGCGCGGCGTTCGGACAGGTCCTGGTTATAGGATTCGCTGCCGGTCGAATCGGTATGGCCGTAGATATCGACATAGGTGCGGTCATACTGGCCGAGCACCTGGCCGACCTGGTCGAGCGTCCGCCGGAACTGGGGCGCCACCATCGCGCTGTTATGGGCGAAGTTGATTCCCGACGGGATGTTGAGGATCAGGTCGTCGCCCTGGCGGATGACCTGCACGTCGGTCCCCGCGGTGCGTGCGCGCAGGTCATGCTCCTGCTTGTCCATATACGCGCCGATGCCAGCACCGGCGATTCCGCCGATCCCGGCGCCAAGGATCTTCGCGGTCCGGTCGTTGCGGCCGCCGACGATGTCGCCGATCAGATAGCCGCCCAGCGCGCCGCCGATGCCGCCGATCGCTGTCTTGGAAAGGCGGCGCTCGCCGGTGACCGGATCAGTGGTGCAGGCGCTCGTCGTCACCAGCGCTGCGAGAGCGGCAACGGCGAGGACCCGATTCGAAGCCTTCATATTCTTTTCTCCCCTTGGACGCGCAATGGCGACCTCCGACCGGGGTCAAACACATTTTGCCCTCGGCTTGTTCCGCCATCGATTCGAACTTCGCGTCTTCGGGCGGTTGTGCCGGCGCGAGAAACCGGCCAAAGACTGGAGGCGCGCCATGGCACCGCTTCCCCCCTTCCCCTGGATCGACGTCGCGATCATCCTCGCGCTGATCGTGCTGAACGGTGTTTTCGCGATGGCGGAGCTCGCGATCGTCTCGTCGCGCAAGCCGCGGCTCGAGGCGATGGCCCGGGCGAAGAAGCGCGGCGCCCGTACCGCGCTGGCGCTGGCGTCAGACCCAGGCAAGTTCCTGTCGACCACCCAGATCGGCATCACGCTGATCGGCATCCTGGCCGGTGCCTATTCGGGCGCGAGCCTGGGCGGCCCCGTCGCCGCGCGGCTTGGCTTTCTCGGTCTGTCGGGGGACGCCGCGCAGACGATTGGCTTCGGCATCGTTATCGCGATCACCACCTATGCCTCGCTGGTCGTGGGCGAACTGGTGCCCAAGCAGATCGCGCTGCGTGCGCCGGAGCCGATCGCCGCGCTCATGGCGGGGCCGCTCAGCACCCTCGCCTGGGCGACGGCGCCGGTCGTCTGGCTGCTCGATTCGTCGAGCGGCGCGCTGTTCCGCCTGATGGGGCTGACCCGTGAGACCGAGGATCATGTGACGGCGGAGGAGCTCCACCTGATCGTCGCCGAAGCCTCCAAGTCAGGCGTGATCGAGGAGCATGAGCGCTCGATCATCTCGGGCGTGGTCCGCCTGGCCGACCGGCCGGTGCGGGAGGTGATGACGCCGCGCACCGATGTCGAATGGATCGACGCGACGCTTGACGACGCCGGGATTCGCGCCGCCCTGATGGCCGCGTCGCACAGCCGCATGCCGGTCGCCGACGGATCGGTCGACGCGGTGATCGGCGTCGTCCAGGCGCGCGACATCGCGGTGGCCCTGTTCAAGGGTGAGCCGCTCGACCTGCGCGTGCTGATGCGCCAGGCGCCGGTCGTGCTCGACCAGATCGATGCGATGGACGCGCTCGACGCGCTGCGCCAGGCCGAGGTGCCGATGGCGCTGATCCATGACGAATATGGGCATTTCGAAGGCATCGTGACGCCCGCCGACCTGCTCGCGGCGATCGCCGGCGAATTCGCGTCGGATACCGATCCGGACGACGCGCCCTCGGTGGTCGAGCGCGACGACGGATCGCTGCTGGTCGCCGGCCAGATGGCGGCCGACGCGCTGGCCGAACGGCTCGGTATCGATCTGCCCGAAGACCGCGACTATGCGACCGTCGCCGGCCTTGCGCTGGCCGTATTCCGCCATCTGCCCGGCGAAGGCGAGAGCTTCATCGAACAGGGCTGGAAGTTCGAGGTGGTCGATCTCGACGGGCGGAGGATCGACAAGCTGCTGGTGAGCGAGGCGCGGAAGAAGCGCTAGGAAGAAGGCCGGGACGGAAGAGACGGTCGTCGCGACCCGGACTTAACCGAGCTTGCCGAATTCAGCCTCATAGGCGGCACGATCGCCGGCGGCGAGCAGGCGGGCCTGCTCGATCCAGCGGTCCCGGGCGAGCCGCCCGCGGAAATTGCCCAGCCGCGCATCGAGATCGGCGGCCTGGTCGGGGCTCAGCGCCGCGATCTGGTCGATCCGGGTGATGCCCAGTTCCGCCAGCGCGGCGACCAGCTTGGGGCCGAGGCCCTTGAGCTGAGTCAGGTCGGTCCGTGCGGCAGCGGCTGGCTCCGGCGCGGATGGAGCATCAGACACGTCGGCGGCGATCGAGGCCGGGCTTGCGTCGAGCGGTGCCGCCGCCACGATCGGTTCGTCGGCGAGCGGCGGGGGGCTCGGCGCGACAGGGGGGGCAAGAGGCGCGATGATCGATTCGGGAGCTGATTCAGGCAAGGCTGGTTCAGCGGCGGCACGATTCGAGGAGACGGTTCGCTCCGTCGTGTCGCGCTGGCGCTTGAGCCTCATCCCCCAGAGGATGCCGACGACCACGACGATGGCGACCAGCGCGATCAGGATCAGGGGGGCGGTCGTTTCCATGGTCAGCTCCGAGTGGTGTCGGCCCCTTCTATCGCAGGAGAGGCCCGCAACGCCACCGGATCATCGGCCGCGCCGTCAGTCGCTGCCCGCCAGGCTGGCGGATACCAGTGCAAGTGCGTTGCGATTCGGCCTTGCCGACAGTCCACCCGGCGGGCTGTCGTGTAAAATCAGGGAATCAGCGGGTTCGGGCGATCTCGCGCCACCCAATGTCCTTTCGGCAAAAGCCGGTGGGGAAGTCGATCAAATCGATCGCCTGATAGGCGTCGGCCTGGGCTGTTGCGATATCGGAACCGATCGCGGTGACCGCCAGGACGCGGCCGCCCGACGCAACCAGCCGGCCGTGATCGAAGCGTGTGCCAGCCTGGAAGACGCGGGCGCCGAGTGCCTCTGCAGCGTCGATCCCTGCAATGGCGCCGCCGGTCTCGGGCGTGCCGGGATAGCCCTTCGCCGCCATCACCACGGTCAGCGCGGTATCGGGCGAGAAGCGGAGCGGCGCGCGCCCGGCCAGCCGTCCCTCGGCGGTGTCGAGCATCAGGTCGAGCAGGTCGTCCTCCAGCCGGGTCATCAGCACCTGGCATTCGGGATCGCCGAACCGGGCATTATATTCGATCAGCTTGGGACCGTCGGCGGTGAGCATCAGTCCGGCGAAGAGCACGCCCGAAAAGGGCATGCCGGCCGCTTTCATCGCCGCGACCGTGGGCAGCACGATCTCGTCGATCGCCTGTCGCTCCAGTTCGGGCGTCAGCACCGGGGCCGGGCTATAGGCACCCATGCCGCCGGTATTGGGGCCGGTATCGCCCTCGCCGACGCGCTTGTGGTCCTGGGCGGAGCCGAAGGTGAGGATCGCCTCGCCGTCAGTCAGCACGAACAGGCTTGCTTCCTCGCCGTCGAGGAATTCCTCGATCACCGCCTCGGCGCCCGCGACGGCGAACAGATCGGTGACGGCAGCCTCAGCTTCCTCCTGTGTCGTGGCGACCGTCACGCCCTTGCCGGCGGCGAGGCCGTCGGCCTTCACCACCACGGGCAGGCCGAAATCGGCGAGCGCGGCGAGGCCGCCGTCGCGCGACGTGACGCGCGCATAGCCAGCGGTCGGGATGCTGGCGCGCCGGCACAGATCCTTGGTGAAACCCTTCGAGCCTTCGAGCTGCGCCGCCGCCTTGTTCGGCCCGAAGACCGGAATGCCCATCGCACGGATATTGTCGCCGAGGCCGTCGACCAGCGGTGCTTCGGGTCCGATCACCACCAGTCCGATCGAATGGCGATGGCAGAAATAGATCACCGCGCGGTGGTCGGCCGGGTCGAGCTCGGCCAGTTCGGCATGCTGCGCGATCCCCGGATTCCCGGGAGCCGCATAGAGCTTGCCGAGGCGCTGCGATTGCGCCAGTCGCCACGCGAGCGCATGTTCACGGCCACCCGAGCCGATCAGCAGGACATTCATGACCGACCCCTTTTACGACGCTATTCAAGACGACAAGACCGGGCGGCTCGTAGCCGAGCAGATGCCGGGCGACAACGCCGCGCCGCTCGGCGTGGGCGAACTGGCACTCAAGCTGAAGCGTGTCGTCGAGGGTGAGTTCGGCCATGTCCGGCTGCGCGGCGAGATTTCGGGCTACAAGCGCGTCGCCTCGGGCCATGCCTATCTCAGCCTGAAGGACGATAGCGCGGTGATCGACGGGGTGATCTGGAAGGGGCAGGTCGCGTTGATCCCCTTCCAGCCGCAGGACGGGATCGAGGTGATCGCGACCGGCAAGGTCACCACCTATCCCGGCCGGTCGAAATACCAGATCGTGATCGAGCGGATGGAACTGGCGGGCGAAGGCGCGCTGATGGCGCTGCTCGAGAAGCTCAAGGCCGGGCTCGCCGCCGAGGGGCTGTTCGACAATGCCCGCAAGAAGGTGCTGCCCTATCTGCCGGGGGTGATCGGGGTGGTCACCTCGCCGACCGGCGCGGTGATCCGCGACATCCTCCACCGGCTCGAGGACCGCTGCCCGACGCGTGTCCTGGTCTGGCCGGTGAAGGTGCAGGGCGACGGTGCCGCGGCCGAGGTCGCCGCGGCGCTGCGCGGGTTCGACTCGATCCAGCCCGGCGGGCCGGTGCCGAGGCCCGACCTCGTCATCGTCGCGCGGGGCGGCGGCTCGATCGAGGATCTCTGGGCATTCAACGAGGAGGTCGTGGTGCGCGCCATCGCTGCCTGCTCGATCCCGATCATCTCGGCGGTCGGGCATGAGACCGATACGACGCTCGCCGATTTCGCCGCCGACCTCCGCGCGCCGACCCCGACCGCCGCGGCCGAGATGGCGGTGCCGGTGCTCGCCGACCTCCGCCTGACCCTGGCCGCGATGGGGCAGCGGACCGAACGGTGCGTGCGGCGCTATCACGAGCGCGGCCGTGAGCGGCTGGATGCGCTGGTCCGGGTGATCCCGAAGCGCGATGCGCTGCTCGGGCCGCAACGCCAGCGCGCCGACGATCTCGGCGCGCGGCTGGATCGCGGGCTGGAACGGCGCGTGACCCTGGCGCGGGGCGTACTCGACCGCTCGGCCGGGGCACTCCGGCTGTCAGTGCTTGAGCGGCGACTGGACGATGCGCGGATCAGGCTCGACCGGACCTGGCGGCTGGCTGAATCGCTCAACCCGGACCGGCTGCTCGAACGGGGTTATGTCCGGGTGTCGGCGCGCCCTTCGGGCGCGGTGGTCACGACCAGCGCGGCGGCGCGCACCGCCGGCGCCGTCACGCTCCACTTCCGGGACGGGCCTGTCGACGCGCGGGTTGAGCGCACGGGCGGCAAGGCATATGACAAGCCCGGTCCGGAACAGCCGAGCCTCTTGTGAGCAGAAATACGATGTTGATGTCGAACAGCGATCGCCCCGCACGCCTCCATTTCATGGCGAACGGATTCCGTGTGCTCGCGACGGGCGACCATGTCGTCTGCGCCCTGTCGGGCGAGCGGATCGCGCTGGAGGATCTCCGCTACTGGAGCGTCGCGCGGCAGGAGCCCTACGCATCCCCGCAACTCGCGATGCAGGCCATGGCGCCGCAATGACGCGATTTCGGCGCTGGATGGTGGGGGGCACCGCGCTGATCATCGCCGGAAGTTGCACTACCCCGTCGGTATCGCGGCCGACGATCCGGCCAGTCCAGGCCACTCCTCGCGTGGCGCCGACCGTCCCGTCGCAGCGTGTCCCCGTGCGGGCGAGCTTCAGCTACTCGGGCAGCATGATCCAGGGCGGCCTGGTGATCGGCATCGCGCCCGCCGGCACGAGCATGCTCTCCTTCGACGGCACCGCGATCCCCGTCGCGCCAGACGGCCGTTTCCTGATTGCGTTCGATCGCGATGCCAGGCCGACCGCGACGCTGGTCGCGACGCTTGGCGACGGGCGCGAGGTGCGCGACACGCTGACGGTCGCGCCGCGCGCCTGGGATATCTCGACGCTCGACACGGTGCCAAAATATCCGGTGCCCCAGCCTGAATTCGAGAAGCTGCGCCCGGCCGAACTCGCCCAGATCAACGCCGCGCGCCGGATCGTGACTGACGCGGACGGCTGGCGCGGGCCGTTCATGTGGCCGGTGCTCGGGCGGATCTCAACCCTGTTCGGGTCGCAGCGAATCTATCGGAACGGCGAGGCCGGCAGCTATCATTCGGGGCTCGACATCGCCCGCCCGACCGGCACCGTCGTGCTGGCGCCGGCTGACGGCGTGGTCATCCTCGCCGCCGATCATCCCTTCACGCTTGAGGGGAATCTGCTGATGATCGATCACGGCATGGGGCTGAACACCGCATTCCTCCATCTGTCGAAGATCACTGTCCGCCTCGGCGAACGGGTGAAACGGGGGCAGCCGGTCGGGCTGATCGGGATGACCGGCCGGGCCTCCGGGCCGCATCTCCACTGGGGGATGAAGTGGCGCGAATCCCGCATCGATCCGCTGCTCGTCGCGGGGCCGATGCCGGTCGCGCAATAGCGCTCCAGACCTTCGCAGTTGCAGCACGGTATCACGGGATACCGGCCATTTGCTGCCGAAACGCGTCGATTATGTGTCTTTTCGGATACAGATCGAGCGAAAGCAGCGCAGCGAATATGAATGGCACCTTTACAGTCGCCAACCCCGTGTCCCATCACGACGGCATGTCTCTTGGGGCCGTATTGCGTGCGGTCGATGGGGGCTTGGCAACCGCCCTACCGGATCGCGAAACGCGAACGGAGGGGCCAAGCGAGGGAAAATTACGTGATTCACAACACTTTAATCGCGCAGAAACTGCGCCTTCTCGCCACGGTCGCGCCGATGTCGCTCGCGCTCGTGGCGTCGCCCGCCTTCGCGCAGGCGACCGCGCCGCATACCGACACGACCACGACTACGGCTGAGGAAGAGCCCGAAACCATCGTCGTCACCGGGTCGCGCATCCGCCAGCCCAACGCCGATTCTCCGGTTCCGATCACGACCGTCACCGGGGAGCAGATCTTCCAGACCGGCCGCATCTCCGTCGGCGACGTGCTGAACCAGATGCCGCAGCTCCGCACCTCGCTCGGGTCGCAGAACTCGACCTCCGGCCTGGGCACGCGCGGTCTCAACTTCCGTGATCTGCGCGGCCTTGGCCGCTCGCGCACGCTGGTGCTGATCAACGGCCGTCGTCAGGTGACTGCCGACATCATCAACAATGGCAACGCGGTTGATATCAACACGCTGCCGACCGACCTGATCGACCGGATCGACATCGTGACCGGCGGCAACTCGTCAATCTACGGCTCCGACGCGATCGCCGGCGTGGTGAACTTCATCATCAAGGACAATTACGACGGGTTGCAGCTCCACGCCCAAACTGGCGTCAGCAAATATGGCGATGCCGGCAACCAGTATATCTCGCTGGTCGCGGGCAAGAATTTCGCTGAAGGTCGCGGGAACATCGCGATCAACGCCGAATTCGCGCATCAGCAGGATTACTACGCCTCGGGTCGCCCGAACCTGCGCCAGAACGACAATTTCGTGGTCGTCGACACTGACATTGGTGCGTCGTCAGACGACGTCATCGACCGGGCCTTCTATCGCGATATCCGCAGCTCGACGATCTCGCTCGGCGGCCAGCTCGGTTTCCGTTATGGCAACGCTGGCGCACCATGCGGTAATGACGCGCTCGGCAATTCGTTCACCTGCAGTTTCCTTTTCCAGCCCAATGGTAGCCTCGTCAATCAGACCGGGTTGCGCGTTGGCCTTGGCCCGAACGGCAACTTCGTGAACGGCAACGGCATGACCGGTCGTGAAGACAAGCTCGTGGTGCTCTCGCCGGATCTGAAGCGCTATGTCTTCAACGCCGTGGGGCATTTCGAGATTTCTCCGGCGTTCGTGCCCTTCTTCGAAGCGAAATATGTGCGGACGGAAGCGTTCGGCTCGCAGAGCGGCCCGTTCTTCTCGCAGGGGCAGACGCTGGGAGATTTCCTTGGAGGAACGGGTCTCGTCGATCGTTCCTATGCGAATAGCGGGGGCAACACCCAGTTCGTGAACCGCGAGGGCATTCGCCTCGACAACCCGTATCTGTCGGACGCGGCGCGGGCCACCATCACGCAGCAGCTGACTGCGGCGATCAATTCGGGCGTGAACCCCAACACCGGCGCGCTGTACCTGCCGGCCAATGCAACGCCGGCGCAGATTGCTGCGGCTCCCGTCAATAAGGCCGCGGCCCTGGCGCAGGTCCAGGCCGGCACCTTCCGGTTCTCGCTCCGTCGCAACTGGGTGGACCTCGGCACGCGTGACGAGCAGATCAAGCGTGATACCTTCCGCGTGGTTGCCGGTATCCGGGGTGATTTCAACACCGACTGGAACTACGAAATCTCGGCGAACTACGGCGAGCACAAAGAGAACAACATCATCACCGGCAACGTCAACACGCAGCGGTTCCTGCTGGCGATTGACACGACCAAGAATGCCGCCGGCCAGATCGTCTGCCGTTCGCAGGTCAACCCTGTCTATGCTGGTGAGGATGTCGCTGGTAATGCTGCGCAACTTGCCAAGGATGTCGCGGCTTGCGTTCCGCTGAATCCGTTCGGCCAGGGCAGCGTGAGCGATGCGGCCAAGGCCTATCTGCTCATGCCGACCACCGCGAGCGGCAAGGCGACCCAGTTCGTCGCAAGCGGCTTCGTGTCGGGTAATCTGGGGCAGTTGTTCCAGCTGCCTGGCGGCCCGGTCGGCTTCTCGGTTGGTGGTGAATATCGCCGGGAGACGCTGCGCTACGATCTGGATCCGATGACCCAGGCTGGCTACGCCTTCTACAACGCGATCCCGTCCTTCAGGGCCCCTGCCTTCGAAGTGAAGGAAGCTTTCGGCGAGGTCTCGATCCCGCTGGTCAAGGACGTTTTCCTGCTGAAGGAACTGACGGTCAACGGTTCGGCTCGTGTGGCTGACTATAAGGGGAGCGTGGGCACTGTGTTCGCCTATAGCGGCGACGTGACGTGGCGGCCGATCAGCGACCTTCTGCTGCGTGGCTCCTATTCCAAGTCGGTACGCTCGCCGTACCTGGGCGATCTCTATTCGGTTCCCGGGCAGAACTTCACGCCCGCGCCGAACGATCCCTGCTCCGCACGCAACATCGGCACGGGCTCTTCGACCCGCGCCGCCAACTGCGCGGCTGCAGGCATTCCAACGAGCTATGACTATGTCTTCAGCCAGTCGCTGGAAATTCGCAGCGGCGGCAACCCGAACCTGAAAGCTGAAAAGTCCACGTCCTGGACTCTCGGCGGCGTCTATCAGCCGAGCTTCGCGCGCGGCCTGATGGTGTCGGTCGATTATTACGACATCACCGTCAGCGACGTGATCACCTCGCCGACGGTGCAGAATGCGCTGAACGCGTGCTACGATGCGCCGTCGCTGTCCAATCAGTTCTGCGCGCTGTTCAAGCGTGACGACGCGGCCGGCACCGTTTCGGGTACGCCGTACCGCATCCTCGACGGCACCTTCATCGACAGCCCGCAGAACTACGCCAAGCTGAAGGCACGTGGTATCGACACCCAGGTCGCTTTCAACCGCGACTTCGGTTTCGTGAAGGCGAACGTGAAGGGCGTGTGGACTCATGTCATCCAGCGTGACGAGTTCACCGATCCGTCGCGGCCGACCTTCAAGAACGTTCTGACTGACGAGCTGAACTATCCTTCGGATGCCTTCAACATCAGCACTGATCTGAAGTTCGGCAAGTTCACCATCGGGCACACGCTGCGCTGGCTGGACGGAATGTACCTCAACACGTGGGAAGACTATAACGCGGTCAATGGCCAGCCGCCGCAGAACCCGGATTATGCACCGATCAAGAAGTATCCGGCTGTCACCTACAACGACATCCGCGCGAGCTATGACGTGACCGAGAAGTTCAACTTCTACGGCGGCGTCACCAATATCGGTGACGTCAACCCACCGTACGGCCTCACCGGTGTCGGTGCCGGCTCGGGTATCTACGACAACCGTGGTCGCTTCTTCTACATGGGCGCAACCGCCAAGTTCTGATCGATCGCAGGACATTGAAGGGCCGGAGGAATTATCCTCCGGCCCTTTTTTTTTGGTGTTCAATTCCGGTAGGAAGGAACGATGTCGGAAACCCCCGTGGCCCTCGCCAACAAACTGGTCGCATCAGGGGCGATCACTGACGGTATCGCATTGCTGACCCGGGCCGCCGATGCGGGCGACGTCGATGCCCTGATGCAGCTCGCCGTGTGGCATCTGGTGGGGAACCCGGTCCCGCGGGACCTCGTCAAGGCGCGTGCGTTGCTGCGCCGGGCCGTTTCGATCGGCCATGTCGATGCGGCGCTGATGGAGGTCGCGCTGACCGCCAATGGTAGTGGGTGCGTGCCAGACTGGGCTGCCGCGCTGGAGCTTCTGCGCGCCGCTGCCCTGGCCGATCCGGTAGCGGGGGGGCAGTTGAGGCTGCTCGACGCGATGAAAATCGATGCGAAAGGCCATCCCCTGGTCTTGCCCGAACCTGAAATGCTCGGTGCCGGTTCCGGCATCATGCGTTTTCCGAGGCTGTTCACGCCGGAGGAATGTGCCCATGTCGCGACTGTCGCGGCCGATCTGCTTGAACCAGCCCGCGTGATCGATTCACGCACCGGCCGCTGGATCGCTCACCCCGTCAGGACAGCGGAGGATGCAGTGATCGGCCCGACGCGCGAGGATCTGGTGGTGCAGGCGCTGAACAGGCGCATCGCCGCGGCGAGCGGTACCGAGGCCGGCCAGGGCGAATCCCTGGCGGTCCTGCGCTATCGCCCCGGGCAGCAGTTCAGGCTGCACTCGGATATCCTGCCCAACACCCGGAACCAGCGCGTCGCGACGGTCCTCGTCTATCTCAACGAGGGGTTCGAAGGCGGGCGGACGACGTTTCCGGCGTACCGGCTGGACATCAGGCCCCGGGCCGGGGACGCGATCGTGTTCAGGAACGTCGACTCGAACGGGTCGCCCGATCCCTCGAAGCGCCACAGCGGCGAACCGGTGGTTCGCGGCACCAAATGGCTGGCAACCCGCTGGATACGGGCCCGCGCTTTCTCACCCTGGGATGGCCCGGAAGCCTGACGCAAGTCAGATTGGCGCGATACGTCGATCCGGGGCGGAGCCTTTACGGGCGGGCGGGGTGTTCCTCCGCTGCCCATCTTCACATGACGCGCTTCACCCGAACGCCTGGGGCTCCTCCCACGCGCATCATGAAGCTGCCCAGGCTCGCACGCCGCACGACAACGTCCAGCCCAGGCTTCGGTTCGCGAATGAACGGTTTGGTGTCGATCTGTCGCCACATCGATCCGTCAGCCAACCCGACGATCCATCCGTCGGTTCCGTCGCGTGCGGAAGTGATTCTGGATTCGATCTGCCCAACATCTTCATTGTCGTTGCCGGCAAATAGCTTGAAGCTCGGTAATGTCAGGCCGAACAAGGAGCGTTTCGCGCCACGTATCTGTTCCTTGTCGATGATTACGACGTTCTTCGCAGCTTCCGCGTCGGCGAGAGCTGCCACTTCGCGATCGTAACATGCGAGACGGGCGGCGGTATCGGTTATCGCACGACAATCGATCAGATGCTGAAATACCGGTGCGCGCGCAGGCGCTGGCTCATCCCGCGCGATGGCAGGATACGCCGCCAATAAAGCGGCCAGGAAAGCGGTTGCGAACTTGATGCTTTTCATAATGGTTACAATTTCATCATTGTTGCAACGGCGCAACAGTAAAAGGCAATTTTCACAACTGCCGCACAAGCCGTTTACAGCGCAAGTCCCCACAGGCACTGACGAATACATCGTCGGGAGTGGGCTCCGGGCCTCTCCACGACATCAATCCGCGCGGTCACCGCGCGGCAAGAAAGGAAACGGGGAAGTGAGCAAACTAGCAAAGATATCGATGCTCAAGGCTGGCACAGCGCCAATCGTTCTTGGGCTCGCGCTGCTGTCGGCCCAGGCCAACGCTCAGACCGCCGATGCGGCGCAAGCGAGCACGCTGCCTGCCGATCAGCCCGCCGCGGCTCCAGGCGGCGACATCGTCGTCACCGGATCTCGCATCCCGCAGATCAATCTTGAATCGGTTAGCCCGATCACTGTCGTGACAGCGCAGGACATCAAGCTTCAGGGGACGACGCGAGTCGAGGACCTGATGAACTCGCTCCCGTCGGTGTTCGCCAGCCAGAACTCGACCAGGGCCAATGGTGCCGACGGCACCGCGACGGTCGATCTTCGCGGTCTCGGCACCACGCGTACGCTCTCTCTTGTCAACGGCCGTCGTCTGCTGCCGGGCGATCCGAGCCCGACCAGCGGTTCGGCCGCCGACATCAACATCATTCCTGCCTCCGTCCTGAAGCGCGTCGAAGTGCTGACCGGCGGTGCGTCGTCGACCTATGGCGCTGACGCCGTCGCCGGCGTTGTGAACTTCATCATCGACACCGACTTCACCGGCATCAAGCTGGACGGCCAGTACAGCCTTTTCCAGCACGACAATCGCGACAAGTTCCTGACGCCGCTGCTCGATGCACGCGCGGGCGCGGGACTTCCGGGATACGGCTATCCCAAGGGCAGCGTTGCTGATGGCGGCGCCGTTGACGCGACGCTGACGATCGGTTCTGGCTTCGATGACAATCGCGGCCATGCCGTCGCCTATTTCGGCTATCGCAAGGTCAACGCGATTTTGCAGGCCAATCGCGACTACAGCGCCTGCGTGCTTCAGAACACACGTGCCGGCGGTGTGCAGTGCGGCGGTTCCGCGACCTCGGACAACGGCAACGTCTTCCTGTTCAACAACGCGGTCACCGTCGGTACCTCGACGGCCTTTACCTTCCGGCCGGGCGGCGGCTTCGTCAACGGCACGTCGCTCTACAACTTCGCGCCGACCAACTATTATCAGCGCCCTGACGAGCGTTACACTGCCGGCCTGTTCGCGAACTACGAGATCAACGATTCGATCAAGCCGTATCTCGAGTTCATGTTCATGGACGATCGCACCGTGGCGCAGATCGCGCCGTCGGGCGATTTCGGCAACACGCTGACCCTGAACTGCGACAACCCGCTGATGTCCGCGACGCAGCGCGCCGTGGTCTGCTCCCCGGAGAACCTCATCAACGGCTATCTCGGCAACTTCCCGACCGCCCAGGGAGCGCCGTATAATCCCAATCCGAACGCGCCCCCGATCAACTTCGTCGACTCGCAGGGCCGGGTCTACAATCAGGGCTTCTTCCAGTTGCTGCGCCGCAACGTCGAGGGTGGCCCGCGCCAGTCCGACCTGCAGCACACCAACTTCCGCGCGGTGATCGGCACCAAGGGCTCGCTGGGCAGCGCCTGGTCCTATGACACCTATTATCAATATGGCCGCTCGAACTATTCGCAGGTCTATTCGAACGAGTTCTCCGTCGCGCGGCTCAACCGGGCGCTGAACGTCGTCACCGACAACCGCGCGGGCAGCTCGACCTTCGGCCAGCCGGTCTGCCGCTCGGTCATCGACGGCAGCGATCCGAACTGCGTGCCCTACAACGTCTTCGGCGGCGCCGGCGCGGCGAGCCCGGCATCGGTTGCCTATCTCTCGGCAACGGGCTTCCAGAAGGGGCAGACCTCGGAGCAGATCGCCAGCGCTTCGCTGACCGGCGCACTGGGCCAGTATGGCGTCAAGAGCCCCTGGGCCGATGATGGCGTAGCGATCAACCTCGGCGTCGAATGGCGCAAGGAATCGCTCGAGCTGCAGACCGACAACGCCTTCCAGACGGGCGACCTGACCGGCCAGGGTGGCAAGACGCTGCCGCTGTCGGGCAATTTCAGGGTGCTGGAGTTCTTCGGTGAGACCCAGGTTCCGATCGTCCATGACGGTTTCATCAAGGATCTGTCGCTGAACGCCGGCTATCGCCGTTCGTCCTACAAGACGAGCGCAAACAAGAGCTACGATACCGACACCTGGAAGGTCGGGCTCGAATTCGCGCCGATCCGCGATATCCGCTTCCGCGGCACCTATAACCGCGCGGCGCGCGCGCCCAACATCCAGGAACTGTTCGCGACGCCGACCGTCGGTCTCGTCGGCAGCAGCGATCCCTGCGCCAAGTCGATCACGGCCACCGACTATGGCTGTATCGCACAGGGCTTCACCGTCGGCACGGGCACGGCGAGCAACCCGGCAGGCCAGTATAACGGCCTGATCGGCGGCAATCCCAACCTGAGGCCGGAAATCGCGACCACCAAGACGATCGGTGTCGTGATCCAGCCGAGCTTCCTGAAGCGCTTCTCGCTGACGGTCGACTACTTCGACATCAAGATCAAGGACACGATCAGCGCGACCAGCCAGGACGCGGTCCTCAAGGATTGCGTCGCCAATGCGACGGCGACCTTCACGCCGATTTCGTGCGGACTCGTCCATCGTGACGCGGCGCGGTCGCTGTGGTTGACGCCCAATGGTTACGTCAACGACATCCCGAGCAATATCGGGAGCACCCAGACCAAGGGTATCGAGGTCAGCTCTGCCTTCGCGCAGAGTCTCGGCAGCATCGGTAACCTCAACCTGAGCATGACGGGCACCTATCTCGACAGCTATCGGACCGACAATGGCATCACGCAGCCCTATGACTGCGCCGGCTATTATGGTCCGACCTGCAGCGCGGGCGGCACCACGAACAGCGGCGCCCCGCTTCCGAAATGGCGTCACAAGGCGCGTGCAACCTTGCAGACTCCGATGGGAATCGGCTTCTCGCTGCAGTGGCGCTACATCGGCCCGGTCCAGGCCGAGACGCTCCAGAAGAACAACCAGTCGCTCAACGGCGCGTTCAACTATGATCCGGGGCTTCACATCAAGGCGTACAATTATTTCGACCTGGCGGCGTCGTTCAGCGTTGGTGACAATTACAACTTCCGCCTGGGCATGAACAACGTCTTCGACAAGCAGCCGCCGTATGTCACGTCGGGCAATGGTGGTCGTGACGGGTCGAACCTGTGTCCGTCGGGGCCCTGCAGCGGCAATACCTATCCCGGCACCTATGATGCGCTGGGCCGCTACCTCTATGCAGCGGTATCTCTGACCTTCTGATCCTTCGATTTAAGGATCGTTCTTTCTGGGGCGGCGATCTTCGGATTGGCCGCCCTTTTTTTATCCCGGCGTTGCTTCGGGATTGCATTGGCGGGGCGGGGCGGTCCAGACTGATATGGTGGCAAGCGTTCCAATGCTAGATTCCGACACGGCCGAGACCCTCCGGCAGGCAATCGACGCCGCCCGGGCGGGCGATGTCCCGCGCGCGCGGTCGCTTGCCGAGGCGGCCTTGTTGCGTGGGGGCGATCTTGTTGCCCTCAATGCCTTTCTCGGCATGTTGCGGAGCCGCGCGGGGGATGCGGGGGGGGCGATCACGCATCTGCGGGCGGCGCATCGCCATCGACCGGGCGACGCCACCATCGCGTGCAATCTCATCGCGGCATTGATCGAAACGGGTGACCAGGCAGGTGCCCTCGACATTGCCGGCCGCGATCTTGCTTTCGCCGATCCGTCGCTGCGCGTGGCTCGCTACCGGGGTTTCCTCGCCCAGTCGCTCGAGCAATTCGAGGCGTCGGTCGAGGCCTATGATCATGTCGTGGCGCGTGCGCCGAATGATTTCGAGAGCTGGAATAATCTCGGCAATGCCCGTTCGGGTCTGGAGGACTATCCCAGCGCCGTCGCGGCGTTGAAACGCGCCGTCGAGCTTGATCCGCGTGCGGCACCGACCCGGCTCAACCTTGCCCTTGCACTCCGCTCGGCCGGAGAGGCGGCGGAGGCGGAAGCCGTCCTGCGCAGGGCTGCCGAGGATTTCCCGCAGGACGATCGCGCGCTGAACGAACTCTACCTCCAGCTGCGGCTGGACGGACGATATGACGACGCGCTCCCGGTCATCGAAGAGGCGGTCGCGCGCAATCCGGAGAATGGCGACCTGCAACTGAAGCTCGGCGTCGAATGCGGGCTGGCGCGCCGGACCGAGGATGCACTGCGCGCCTTCAGCAAGGCCATCGCGCTCGATCCGACGCTGGTGGACGCCTATCTGGGGCTCGCGATCCAGTATGAACATACCAACCGCGAGGAGGGGTTTGCGCCGCTGATCGCGCTGGCGACGGAGAATGGGATCGGCGAGGGGCCGCTGGCGTTCCTGCGCGCGCTTGAGCATCGCCGGGCCCAACGGTTCGAGGAGGCACTTGCCTGTCTCGCGCTGGTTCCGCCGGATATCGAGCCCGAGCGTACGGTGCATCTTCGCGCGATGCTTCTCGATCGCCTCGGCCGGATCGACGAGGCCTTCGATGCCTTCCGGCAATTCGCCCAGTTGCTCCAGGAGGGGCCGACCGATCCCCTACGCCGCGGGGCCGAGCTGCGCGACGAATTGCGCGGGGAGCTTGACCTGCTCACGCCCGGCTGGCCCGCTACCTGGTCAACGGCGCGGGCGATTGCCGATGGCCCCGATCCGGTGTTCCTGGTGGGGTTCCCCCGATCGGGGACGACGTTGCTCGATACGATCCTGATGGGCCACCCCGGAACGGTGGTGACCGAGGAACAGCCGCCCTTGAATCTGGTCGACAAGGCGATCGGCGGTCTTGCTGCGATCCCCACGCTCGACGAGGCGGCGATCGCCCGCGCGCGGGCGCATTATTATGAGGAGATGGCGAAGGTCGGCACGGTCCCGAATGGCCGGCTGCTCATCGATAAATCGCCGCTGTTCCTCTACAAGGTGCCATTGATCCAGCGCCTGTTCCCCAACGCGCGTTTCATCCTGGCCCTGCGCCATCCCTGCGATGTGCTGCTCAGCTGCTTCATGAGCAGTTTCCAGCTCAATAACGCGATGGCCAATTTCCTGCGCCTGGAGGACGCGGCCGATTTCTACGACCTGGTCTTCAGGCATTGGGAACGGTCGCGGGAACTGTTCCCGGTACAGATGCATACGATCGTCTACGAACGGCTGGTCGACAATGTCGAAGCGGAAGTTCGTCCCCTGTTCGATTTCCTGGGGCTCGACTGGCATGAGGATGCGCTGGACCACCGCCGCACGGCACTGTCCCGGGGCCTGATCACCACCGCGAGCTACTCGCAGGTCATCGAGCCGATCTACAAGCGCGCGTCGGGTCGCTGGGAGCGGTACCGGCAACATTTGGAGCCGATCCTGCCGACGCTCGAACCCTGGGTCGCGAAATTCGGCTATTCGCTTTGACGGCGGATGTGGGATCACTGCTCGCCGAAGCGGATCGCGCTTCGGCGTCGCAGGATTTCACGCGGGCGCAGGCGCTGCTCCGGGATGCGGCGGGGATTGAACCGCAGGATCTTTCCATCCTCCTGAAACTCGCAGGGGTGAGCCGGGCTGCGGGCCAGCCGCGCGTGGCGCTCGACGCCGTGCACCGCGCGCTCGCCGTCTCCCCGCTGGACTTCACCGCGCTGCTAATGCGGGCAACGCTGCTGGATCGCCTGGGTGACGAGACAGCGGGAGAGGCGTGGGGCCACGCGCTTGCCCAGAGACCGCAGGCCGCGCCGCCGCCGCAGATCGCGGTGGTGCTCGAACAGGGCGAGCGCCGATATGCCGAATGGCTCGATCGGCGGGAAGCCAGGCTGAAGGCTGGCATGGCCGAAGTGGAGCAGCGCGCCGACGAAGAGGAGCGCACGCGTATTGCGCGCTTCCGGAACAATGTATTGCGCAGGACGCGTCCTTATCACAGCGAGCCGACCCATTTTCACTTTCCCGGTCTGGTGGAGCGCGAGTTCCATCCGCGGCGCCATTTCGACTGGCTCGATACGCTGGAAGCGGCGACCGACATGATCCAGGAGGAATTCGAGACGGTGATGGGGGCCGAACGGGCCGAGCTCGTCCCCTATATCCAATATGCTGACCATCTCCCGCTTCGCCAGTGGCAGCCGCTCAACCACAATGCCGACTGGACGGCGATTCATCTGTGGCAGAACGGGCGGCAAATCGAGGCCAATGCCCGCCATTGCCCCCGCACGATCGATCTCCTCTCCCGGCTCCCGCAACCGGCGATCCCCGGGGCTTCTCCCAACGCAATGTTTTCCTTGCTCGCGCCCGGCACCGTCATTCCCCCGCATGTCGGCGTCAGCAACGGCCGGCTCGTATGCCATCTCCCGCTGGTGGTTCCGGAGGGCTGCTGGTTCCGGGTCGGCGCTGAAACGCGTTTCTGGCGCCGGGGAGAAGCCTTTGTGTTCGACGATACGATCGAGCATGAGGCAGCGAATCCGAGCGACCAGCTCCGCGTCGTCCTTATCTTCGATATCTGGCATCCGGATCTAACCGCGATCGAGCGCGAGGCGGTCGCGGCGCTCATCGCAGCAGACGGTGCCGCGGCAAGCGGACTGTGACCTTTTCGTCCCGGCTCGCTGCGGCTCGGCTGGGACAGGCGGATGCGAGCAGCCTCGCCGAACTGGCGGAACTCGCGCTCGATGAGGGTGAGGAAGAACAGGTCCTTCCCCTGCTGACTCGCGCGGCGGCGCAAGGGGCCAACGCTCAATTATGGCAATGGACCGGATTGCTCCAGCGGGCGCTGGACGAGCATGCGGCCGCATCACAGTCCTTCGCGCAGGCCGCACGCCTGGCGCCGGCCGTGGCAAGCATCGCCCATGGCCGTGCCCATGTGGCCCTTGAAGCTGGTCTGGACTCAGTCGCGCTGTTCGAACAGGCGCGCCGTCTCGCGCCGGCGAACGGGGCGATTCTGCTCGGACTGGCCGCCGCGCGCCTGGCGGCGGGTCGTGGGGAACAGGCGGCGGCCGAGCTCCAGGCGATTCTGGATCGAGAGCCGAGATGGATTCACGGCCATCTGCAATTGGGCCAGATTCAATCGATGCTCGGGCGGCCCGAAAGGGCGACTCATTCTCTCGATCAGGCACTCGAACGCCTCCCGGGCGAAAGAGCGTTGTGGCAGGGCCTGTTCGATCTTCATGTGCGCAGCGAGAATTATGCCGGCCTGCAGGAGGCGCTGCAGCGAGCCGGGAAAGCGGGGCATGGACAGGACGTCCGCGCCGAATATGAGGCGATCGCGGCCGCGGAACTGGGGGAAGACGATACCGCCACCGTCCTGTTCGACAGCGCTCCCGCCTCCGCCCGGCCGCGCCTTGCGCTCTGGCGGGTCCGTCATCTGCTGAGAAGCGGCAGGGCAGCGGATGCCGTCACGCTCATCGATCGCGAACTGGCGACGGATCGTGCCGTGGCCATGTGGCCCTATGCCGCCGCCGCCTGGCGGTTGACGGGCGATCCCCGCAGTGCGTGGCTGGAGGATTCGCCGGATCTCGTCGCGGTGGTGGATCTCGGCCCGGCGTTGCCGGCGTTGGAGAGGCTGGCCGATCGTCTGCGCTCGCTCCACGTGGCGAAAGGACAATATCTGGATCAGTCGGTTCGTGGCGGGACTCAAACCGACGGCCCGCTTCTCAGTCGTATCGATCCGGAGATCCGGGCCATGCGCACGGCGATCGAGCAAGCTGTCGCGCGCTATGTCGCCCAGCTCCCGCCGCCGGATGCCAGGCATCCGCTCCTTGGTGCACGGCGCGACCGTCGAATCCGCTTCACCGGCAGCTGGTCCGTTCGGCTTCGCGGCGGCGGATTCCATGCCAACCACGTTCATCCACAGGGCTGGATCAGTTCAGCGCTGTATATCGCGCTTCCCTCGCGCCAGTCGGACGAACTGGTACAGGCTGGCTGGCTGGCATTGGGCGAACCTCAGGCCGCGTTGAAGCTTGATCTGGCGCCCAGTCGGCTGATCGAGCCGAAGGCAGGCAGGCTGGTGCTGTTCCCCTCATGGATGTGGCACGGGACGCGCCCCTTTGCTGAGGGGGAGAGGCTGACG
The DNA here is from genome assembly GCF_028473665.1 of Sphingomonas sp. QA11. GTDB lineage: Bacteria > Pseudomonadota > Alphaproteobacteria > Sphingomonadales > Sphingomonadaceae > Sphingomonas > Sphingomonas phytovorans. The sequence goes on from NZ_CP098774.1 coordinate 4,948,465, forward strand.
GTCGCGTTCGATGTCGCGCCGCCGCGCTGAAACCTTTCGATTGTCGCGCAGAAATATATGGCCATTCCGGACGGTCTGCGGCAGATTTCCTGTCCTATCAACATCCCGAAAGGATCGCTTATGAGTCCCGTCTTCCGAGTTGCCTTGTTGGCGGCGATCGCCAGCCTCATGCCGGCGCCGCTGGCTGCAGAACAGAAGAACGATGCAGGAACGGCGTCGAAGAAGCGCGATCCGAACCAGATGGTTTGCGAGAACCAGGAGGTTCTGGGCAGCCGATTGGCGGTCAAGAAGATCTGCATGACGCGAAGCCAATGGGCGGAGCAGCGCCGCGTCGACCGGGAGACGGTCCAACAGTCGCAGGTCAGTGGTTGCGGGAGGAAGGTGGGTTGCTGATCCGATCGTCGGCTTCCGGGGGCGAAGCGCGATAAAGGAGACCTGATAGGCGTGCAGGGGCATGATTCGACTGGAACGGATCATGCCCCCGATTTTCTTCCGATGGTCGCGAGGGGCCAAGAATGCTCCTAGCCGACCTGCAACTCCAGCTTCCCGTCGCCTTCATCGACTCTCACGCTCGCCCCATCCTTCACTTCCCCCCCCAGGATCAGGTCGGCGAGTGGATCCTGCAGGTAGCGCTGCACCGCGCGCTTCAGCGGACGGGCGCCATAGACCGGGTCATAGCCGACCCGGCCGAGCCAGGCCCGGGCGCCGCCGGTAAGGTCGAGCGTCACCTTGCGGTCAGCCAGCAGCTTCTGGACGCGCGCCACCTGGATATCGACGATCGGCGCCATCTCGCTCTGGCCGAGCCGGTGGAACAGGATGACCTCGTCGAGCCGGTTGAGGAATTCGGGGCGGAAATGTCCGCGCACGATCTCCATCACCTGGGGCTCGACCGAGGATACGTCCTCACCGTCCGGCAGGCTCGACAGATACTGGCTGCCCAGGTTCGAGGTCAGGATGATCAGCGTGTTGGAGAAATCGACCGTGCGGCCCTGGCCGTCGGTCAGCCGGCCGTCGTCCAGCACCTGGAGTAGCACGTTGAACACGTCACCATGCGCCTTCTCGACCTCGTCGAACAGGACGACCTGATAGGGCCGGCGCCGAACGGCTTCCGTCAGCACGCCGCCTTCCTCATAGCCGACATAGCCTGGAGGGGCGCCGATCAGCCGGGCGACCGCATGCTTCTCCATGAACTCGCTCATGTCGATGCGGACCATCGCCGATGGATCGTCGAACAGGAATTCGGCGAGCGCCTTGGTCAGCTCGGTCTTGCCGACGCCCGTCGGCCCGAGGAACAGGAAGGAGCCGAGCGGGCGGTTGGGTTCCTGCAGGCCGGCACGCGCGCGGCGCACCGCGGTCGAGACGGCGCGGACCGCCTGGCTCTGTCCGATCACCCTCTTGCCCAGCGCTTCTTCCATGCCGAGCAGCTTGGCGCGCTCGCCTTCAAGCATCCGGTCGACGGGAATGCCGGTCCAGCGGCTGACCACCGCTGCAATGTCGTCGGCGGTCACTTCCTCGCGCAGCATCGCGCCCTTGGTGGTCGCCTGCGCGTCATCGAGCTGGCGCGTAAGCTGCGGGATCGTACCGTAGGACAGCTCGCCCGCCCTGGCGAGATCGCCAGCGCGTTGTGCCTGGTCGAGTTCAAGCCGCGCTGCATCGAGTTGCTCCTTCAGCTTCGCCTCGGCGTTGATCTTGTCCTTCTCGCCCTGCCAGCGCGTGGTCAGCTCGGCCGATTGCTGTTCGAGATTGGCGAGTTCGCCCTCCAGGGTCGTCAGCCGGTCGCGTGAGGCGGCGTCGCTCTCCTTCTTCAGCGCCTCGCGCTCGATCTTCATCTGGATGATCCGCCGGTCGAGCGTCTCGATCTCCTCCGGCTTGGACTCCACCTCCATGCGGATCCGGCTGGCTGCCTCGTCCATCAGGTCGATCGCCTTGTCGGGCAGGAAACGGTCGGTGATGTAGCGGTTCGACAGCGTCGAGGCGGCAACGATCGCCGCATCGGTGATGCGCACGCCGTGATGCAGCTCGTACTTCTCCTTCAGCCCGCGCAGGATCGAGATGGTGTCCTCGACCGTCGGCTCGCCGACGAAGACGGGCTGGAAGCGCCGCTGGAGCGCCGCGTCCTTCTCGACATATTTGCGATATTCGTCGAGCGTGGTCGCGCCGACGCAGTGGAGTTCGCCGCGCGCCAGCGCCGGCTTGATCATGTTGGACGCGTCCATCGCGCCGTCGGTCTTGCCTGCGCCGATCAGCGTATGCATCTCGTCGATGAACAGGATGATGTCGCCTTCGCCGGCGCGCACCTCGTCGAGCACGCCCTTGAGCCGTTCCTCGAACTCGCCGCGATATTTGGCGCCGGCGATCATGCTGCCGATGTCGAGCGACATCAGCTTCCGGTCCTTCAGCGTATCGGGCACGTCGCCATTGGCGATGCGCAGCGCGAGCCCCTCGGCGATGGCGGTTTTGCCCACGCCGGGCTCGCCGATCAGCACCGGGTTGTTCTTGGTGCGCCGGGCGAGGATCTGGATGGTGCGGCGGATCTCCTCGTCGCGGCCGATCACCGGATCGAGCTTGCCGTCGCGCGCCGCCTGGGTCAGGTCGCGGGCGAATTTCTTGAGCGCGTCGAACCGGCTCTCGGCCCCGGCACTGTCGGCGGTGCGGCCAGCGCGGATCTGGTTGATCGCCGTGTTGAGCGCATCGGCCTTCACCCCCGCAGCAGCCAGCGCCTTGCCGGCGGCGGTGGTCGTGGAAAGCGCCAGCGCGAGCAGCAGTCGTTCGACCGTAACGAAGCTGTCGCCGCCCTTGGCCGCGACCTGCTCGGCCTGGTCGAGCACGCGTACCGCGTCATTGTCCAGCCCGGGCGTCTGTTGGGCGCCGCCACCCGAGACGGCGGGAATCCTCGCCAGCGCCGCGTCGGTTTCGGCCACCGCGCGCTTCGCGTCGCCGCCCGCGGCCGTGATCAGTCCCGCGGCCATGCCCTGCTCGTCCTCGAGCAGCGCCTTCAGGATATGGTCGGGCGAGATGCGCTGATGGCTCATCCTGATCGCGATCGTCTGCGCTGATTGTAGGAAGCCCTTTGCGCGATCGGTGAATTTTTCCAGGTTCATTGTCGTCCCTCCAGGTCTCGCCCGAATATGGTGTTGTATATATGCAACACAAGCCTTTCCGGCCTGACTTTTTTGCCCTCGTTTCAGCGGGGCTGGACCGTGTCACATTCCTGTCTCGCCAGTCACGCACGAACGACATGTTCCTCCCATAATTGTGCAACGCACAACGCCTAGGCGCGACGAGGGCGTCAGGGAGTGGGGCGCCCCGGACTTCATGCCCAAAGGGGAAATCGACATGCGTCACCTTCACGCCTGGCTGCTGGCTGGCACTGCCCTGTGCTCGCCATTCGCTGCGAACGCTGCCGTCACCACCGACACGCCAGCCGCCACAGGCGATGCGGCGGTCGCCGATACCACGCCGGATTCAGCCGTGCCGGACGAAGCGCCCTCCGCCGATATCATCGTGATCGGCCGTGGCGAGACGCGCCAGGTCCAGCGCATCAGCCAGGTCGATATCGAGCGGCTGGCCGCAGGCACCAGCCCGCTCAAGGCGATCGAGAAGCTGCCCAGCGTGAATTTCCAGTCGGCCGATGCCTTCGGCGCCTATGAATGGTCGGAGCGCGTTTCGATCCGCAGCTTCAACCAGAACCAGATAGGCTTCACGCTCGACGGCATCCCGCTCGGCGACGGCAGCTACGGCAACACCAACGGCCTGCACGTCAGCCGCGCGATCTCGTCGGAGAATATCGGCCAGACGATCGTGTCGCAGGGCGCCGGATCGATCGGCACCCAGGCGACCAACAATCTCGGCGGCACCATCGAGTTCTTCTCGAGCGATCCCAAACCCACCTTCGGCATGACGCTCAACGGCACCTATGGCAGCCAGAACACGGTGCGCGCCTTCGGCCGTCTGGACACCGGCGTGCTCGGTGAGAACGGGCCGAGTGCCTATGTCTCCTACGGCTATCTCGATACCGAGAAGTGGAAGGGCTTCGGCTCGCAGCGCCAGCATCAGGTCAACGCGAAGTTCGTCGCGCCGATCGCTGATGTCCGCCTCGTCGGCACGTTCGATTTCTCGGATCGCCGCGAGAACGACTATCAGGATCTGTCGCTCGACATGATCCGCCGTCTCGGGCTGAACAACGACAATATCTCGAACAATTATCCGCTCGCGGTCGCGATCGCCGATGTGCTTGCCTATAACGGCGCCCACCCGACGGCGCCGCTGCCCTATCCAGCGCCCTACGCCACTGCTGACGACGTCTATTACAATGCGGCGGGCCTGCGGGTCGACTATCTCGCCTCGCTCGGCATCGAGACGGCGAAGGACGCGCCGATCCACGGCGAGCTCAAGGCCTATTATCATTCGAACCACGGCCAGGGCATCTGGTTCACGCCGTACACCGCGACGCCGGGCGGCGCGCCGCTGTCGGTGCGCACGACTGAGTACGACATCCGCCGCAAGGGCGTGTTCGGCTCGATCGGCGGCAAGCTCGGCTTCAACGACATCACCGTCGGCGGCTGGTACGAGAAGAATGATTTCCGCCAGGCCCGGCGTTTCTACGGCCTCACCAGCCGCATGGCCCCGACGCGGGATTCGCTCGAATTCCAGTCCAATCCCTTCTTCACCCAGTGGGATTTCAAATACGGCACAGAGACCATCCAATATTATGTCCAGGACAAGATCGCTCTGGGCAATCTGACGATCGATTTTGGCTGGAAGGGCTTCGACGTCCGCAATTCCGCCACCCCGATCGTGTCGGGCGGCCTCGCGGCGGGCAAGATCAAGGTGACCGACTGGTTCCAGCCGCATGGTGGCTTCAACTACAAGCTCAGCGAGAGCGCCGAGCTGTTCGGCGATTTCACCCAGGTGAAGCGCGCCTTCGTCTCGTCGGCGACGACCGGCCCGTTCGCGACCACCCAGCCCGGTTTCAACGCGCTGCTCACCACCAGCAAGCTGAAGCCCGAGGAATCGAACACCTATGAACTCGGCGGCCGCTTCAAGAACCGCTGGTTCAACGGCCTGATCGCGGCTTATTATGTCGACTTCCGCAATCGTCTGCTCGGCGTGACGACCGGCGCGGGGATCGTCGGCAACCCGGTGATCCTGCAGAATGTCGGCGCAGTCCGCTCCTATGGCTTCGAGGCGGCGGGCGAGGCGAAGCTCGGCCATGGCTTCGGCGTGTTCGCGTCGTACAGCTACAATGACTCGACCTATCGCGACAATGTCAGTGCCACCGTCCTGACCAAGGGCAAGACGACCGTCGACAGCCCGAAGCATCTGGCCAAGGGCGAGATCACCTATGACAAGGGCATGTTCTTCGGCCGCATCGGCGCGAATTACATGAGCAAGCGCTACTTCACCTACACCAACGACCAGTCGGTGCCTGAACAGGTGATCTTCGATGCGACCCTTGGCGCCCGCGTCACCCTGCCGGGCGAGCGCAAGGTCGAGGTGCAGCTGAACGCGACCAACCTGTTCGACAGGAAGTATATCTCGACCATCGGGTCGAACGGCTTCGGCAACAGCGGCGACAACCAGACGCTGCTCGCGGGCGCGCCGCAGCAGTTCTTCGTCACGGTGAAGACCGGCTTCTGATCGACGCACCGCCGCCGCTTCCGCGCTTTGCGCGGGGGCGGCGGCAATCGCGCTCGCTCCGGTCGCCGCGTACCGCTACACCATCCGCATAAAAAGCGGGTGAGGGTGGATGCGGCGGATTTTCGTAAGAGGCGCGACCGGACTGGTCGCCTTGTTGATCCTGGCCGCGATCGGCCTCGCCATCTGGGAGCCGCTCACCGCGAGCGCGCCCGTGGCCCCGCCCGCTCATGCTTATGATGTGAAGATCGCGCGCGACACTTTCGGTGTGCCGCATATCTTCGGCAAGACCGATCCCGACGTCGCCTATGGCATCGCCTATGCGCATGCCGAGGATGATTTCTCGACCTTGCAGGAAGTGCTCGCCATGACACGCGGGCGGCTCGGCGCGATGACCGGCGGCGACGGGGCGAAGACCGACTATGTGCTTCACCTGCTCGGCGCGCGCGAGACGGTCGATCGCGATTACCTGAAGCAGCCGGCCGATGTGCGGGCATTGCTCGATGGCTATGCATCGGGGCTCAACCATTATGCCGAGAAGCATCCGGGCGAGGTGCGGCTGGCGAAGCTCTTCCCGGTCGATGGCCGCGATGTCGCGGTGGGTTTCGTGCTGCGGTCGCCTTTCTTCTTTGGTCTGGATTCGGTGCTCGGCGCACTGGCCGGTGACACGCCGTTGCCCAGGGAAAATGCGGGGCCTGTGCCCGACGCGCCTGACATCACGCCGATCGGCCCCAACGGCAACGAGAACGGCTCAAACGCCTTCGTCGTGGCGCCGAAGCGCTCGGCCGACGGATTCACCCGGCTCGTCTCCAATTCGCACCAGCCCTGGCGCGGCGGCGTCGCCTGGTATGAACTGGTGGTGCATTCGCAGGCCGGCTGGAACTTCGCCGGTGCCACCTTCCCCGGCGCTCCTTATCCGCTGCTCGGGCACAACCAGACACTCGGCTGGACCAACACGGTTAACCGGCCCGACCTGATCGATATCTATAAGCTCACGCTCAATCCGGCGGGCGATGCCTATCGCTTCGACGGTGCATGGCGCCCGCTCGAAAAGACGCGGGTCTGGCTGCATGTGAAGCTGTGGGGCCCATTCGTGCTGCCGGTGCCGAAGATGGTGCTGCGCGCGGTGCAGGGGCCGGTGGTGGAGAACGCCAGGGGCGCCTTCGCGCTGCGTTATGGCGGGGCCGACCAGTTGAAGATGGTCGAGGAATATTACCGGCTCAACCGGGCGCGCGATTTCGCGGAATGGCAGAAAGCGCTGGCCATCCAGGGGGTGCCGGCGACCAACTTCCTCTATGGCGATGCGGCGGGCAACATTGCCTATTTCTACAATGCGAGCTTCCCCAACCGGAAGCCGGGCTATGATTATGCCAAGGTGCTGCCGGGCGACACGTCGCGCGACCTCGCGGCTGGAACGGTGCCCTGGGCGCAGGTGCCGCGCAATGTGAACCCCGCCTCGGGCTTCCTGATCAACGCCAACAACACCCCCTTCCAGGCGGCGGGGACCGGTTCGGAAATGAAGCCTGGGGACTATTCCCCGCTGCTCGGGATCGAGACCGACACCACCAACCGGGCGACCCGCGCGCTGGAACTGATGGGGGCGACCCCCTCGATCAGCGACGCTGATCTCCACCGGATCAAGTTCGACACCGGCGTCAGCCGGGTTAGCTGGGCGGCGAAATGGTTCGCCGATCTGGCAGCGGTCGACCCCAAGGGTGACCGGATGCTGATCGAGGCCCAGGCGCTGCTGGCGAAATGGGACTGGAATTACGACGGCAAGGGTCCGGCCGATGCGATCGCTGAGCTGCTGCTGCGCGCCGGCAACAAATGGCATTATCAGCGGCGGCCCGAAGCCGATCCGCGCGAGGAACTCGGCAAGGCGGCCGCTTATCTGAAGAAATATTTCGGCCGGCTCGATCCGCCGCTCGGGACGATCCTGCGCGTCCGCCAGGGCAAGGTCGACCTGCCGATGGACGGCGGCCCCGACGTGCTCCGCGCCGCCGCCCTGTGGGACGAGGCGCCTGACGGCCGGCTTGTGGTGAAGCATGGCGACAGCTTCATCATGTTCGTCGCGTGGGACAAGGCGGGCAAGGTCAGTTCGCAATCGATCCAGCCCTTCGGCGCCGCGACGACACGGCCCGAATCGCCGCATTATGCCGATCAGGCACCCTTGTTCGTCCGGCATGAGCTGAAGCCGGTGTGGTTCGATCCGGCGCAGCTCAAGGACCATGTCGAGCGGGTTTATCGTCCCTGAGCGGCCCCGATTGCGCGGCGCATCGGCCGCGTTATACCTGCGTAATATACGTGCTTATTCGAGGACATATCTTCCATGAACATCAAGCTGTTCGCGCTTGCGGGCGTGGCGCTGTGCGCGCTCGCGACGCCGGTCGTCGCGGCGCCGTCCCCGGCCGCTACCGCTAAGGCCGCTCCGATCAAGCCGGCCCCGGTTTCAGTCCTCGTGAAGAGCGTCGATATTCCGTACCAGGAATTCACCCTCGCCAACGGGCTGCGCGTGATCGTCCATACCGACCGCAAGGCGCCGATCGTCGCGCTGTCGGTCTGGTACAATGTCGGCTCGAAGTTCGAGCCCGCCGGCAAGACCGGCTTCGCCCATCTGTTCGAGCATCTGATGTTCAACGGCAGCGAGAACGCGCCGGGCGATTATTTCGCGCCGATGAAGGAAGTCGGCGCGACCGACCTGAACGGCACGACCTGGTTCGATCGCACCAATTATTACGAGACGGTGCCGACGCCAGCGCTGGCGCGCGCGCTGTTCCTGGAAAGCGACCGGATGGGCTATCTCACCGGCGCGGTGACTCAGGGCGTGCTCGACGAGCAGCGCGGTGTCGTCCAGAACGAGAAGCGCCAGGGCGACAACCAGCCCTTCGGCCTGGTCGAATACAGCCAGCTTGCCGCGCTGTTCCCGGACGGTCACCCCTATCGCCACTCGACGATCGGTTCGATGGCCGATCTCGACGCCGCCAGCCTCGTCACGGTGAAGGACTGGTTCCACGATCATTATGCGCCGAACAATGCGATCCTGTCGCTTGCCGGCGATGTCGACCTGGCCACGGCGAAGCTGCTGGTCGAGAAATATTTCGGCGCGATCCCGCGTGGCCCGGTCAGTGTGGTGCCAAAGGTCGACGTCCCGACCCTCGCCGCTGCCAAGGCCGAAGTGATGAAGGACCGGGTTTCGACCACGCGCATTTACCGCATGTGGACGGTGCCGGGCGTCAACGACAAGGATTCGACCCTTCTCGACGTAACCGCCGGCGTGCTCGGCGGCCTTTCCAGCTCGCGGCTGGACAATGCGCTGGTGCGCAAGGAAAAGATCGCGGTGCGCGTCTCCGCGAGCAACCAGACCTTCGCGCAGGTCGGCCTGTTCGAGGTCTATGCCGATGTGAAGCCGGGCGTCGATCCGGCGATCGTCGCGAAGCGCCTCGACGAGATCGTGGCGGATCTGATCGCCAAGGGCCCGACCGCCGACGAGGTGCAGCGCGTGGCGACGGGCACCGTGACCCGCACGATCCAGGGCCTTGAATCGGTCGGCGGCGGCGGGGGCAAGGCGGCGACCCTGGCCGAGGGCGCGCTCTATTCGAACGATCCCGCTGCCTACAAGAAACAGCTTGCGATCATGGCGGGCGCGACGCCGGCGATCGTCAAGGCGGCGACCGCGAAGTGGCTGAGCCGCCCGGTCTATGCGCTGACCGTCGTGCCCGGTCCGCGCGAGGCCTATACCGAGGCGGCGGCGGTCGAGCCCAAGCCGTCGACCGACGTGCCGGTCAAGGGCACGCGCGGCGCGATGCCGGCCGTCGCCGCCATCTCCGACATCGATTTTCCGCCGGCGGTGCGCACCAGCTTGAAGAACGGCATCGAGCTGATCTATGCGCAGCGCGGCGCGGTTCCGATCACTCAGGCGGTGATCAGCTTCGATGCTGGCGTTGCCGCCGATCCGGCGGCCAGGCTCGGCACGCAGCAGCTGACGCTCAACATGATGGACGAGGGCACCACCTCGCTCGATTCGATCGGGATCGCCGAGGCCAAGGAAAGGCTCGGCGCCGCCATCGGCGCGGGCGCGAGCGCGGATCGCACCAGCCTGACCCTGTCGGTACCCAGCCCCAACCTGGTGCCGGCGATCGACCTGTTTGCCGATATCGTGCGCAACCCTGCCTTTGCGCCGGCCGAGGTCGATCGAGTGAAGAACCAGCAGCTCGCGCAGATCTCGGCGGAGCTGACCAGCCCGGGCGGCCTCGCCTCGCGCGTCATGCCACGGCTCGTCCATGGTCCGGCCTCGCCTTATGCCAAGTCGTTCGGCAGCGGCGATCCCAAGGCGGTCGCGATGCTGACCCGCGATGATCTGATCGCCTTCCAGCACGCGTGGCTCCGGCCCGACAAGGCGCGCATCTTCGTCGTCAGCGATCGGCCGCTGGCCGAGGTCAAGGCGGCGCTCGATGCCGAATTCGGCGACTGGACCCCGACCGGTCCGGCCGGCGTGAAGGATTTCTCGGCGCCGTCGACGCCGTCGGTGCCGAAGATCGTGCTGGTCGACCGGCCGGATTCGCCCCAGTCGCTGATCTATGCGGCGACCCCCACGACGCTGAAGGGCACTGACGATTTCGTGCCCCTGCTTGCCGCCAACGACACGCTCGGCGGCGGCTTCCTGTCGCGCATCAACATGGATCTGCGTGAGGACAAGCATTGGTCCTATGGCGCGAACGGCAATTTCCAGCGCGCTGAGTTCGCCGCCCCCTATGTCATCCAGGCACCGGTGCAGGCCGACAAGACCGGCGCCTCGATCGCCGCGCTGCGCGCCGACGTGGGGGACTTCCTGACGACCAAGGGAATCACCCCGCTCGAGTTCGACCGGACGATCGCCGGCATGACTCGTTCGCTGCCCGGCAATTTCGAAACGGCGGGTGCGGTGCTGGGCGGCATGCAGTCCAACAGCCTCTACAAGCGGCCCGACGATTATTATGCAAAACTTCCTCAGGTCTATCGCGGGCTGAAGATCGGCCAGCTTGACGCTGCGGCACGCGCGGTAATCGACCCGTCGAAGCTGATCTGGGTCGTCGTCGGCGACGCGAAGACGGTTCGGCCCCAGCTTGACAGCCTCGGGTTGCCGGTTGAGGTGGTGCCGGCGGCGTCCGTCGCGGACGTGCGCTAGGGATTCAGGATCAGGAGAGAAGACATGGCTGAAGTCGACGGCACCTGGGATACGGTCGTGAAGTCGCCGCTCGGTGACCAGAAGGCAACGTTCGTCGTGAAGAGCGACGGCGGCAGCTTCACCGGCACCAACACCGGCGCGATGGGATCGGTCGACGTCACCGGCACCGTGGACGGCAATGCGCTCCACTGGACGATGAACATCACCGTTCCGATGCCGATGACCCTTGACTGCAACGCGACGGTCGATGGCGACACGCTGACCGGCACGGTCGGCGCCGGCGCGTTCGGCAGCTTCCCGATGTCGGGCACGCGCGCCGGCTGATCGCGTCCGGCTCGTGTAACGAAGCGGCCCGCCTTCCACCCGGAAGGCGGGCCGTTTTCATTCCCGCGCCAGCCGGGTCACATGGCCCATCTTGCGGCCGGGACGCACTGTCTTGCCATAGAGGTGCAGGCGCGCGCCCGGTTCCTCCAGGATCTCCGCCCAGCGATTGGCGTCCTCGCCGATCAGGTTTTCCATCTCGACGCGCGGTGCCATCAGGCCCGTGTCGCCGAGCGGCAGGCCGCAGATCGCGCGGATATGGTTCTCGAACTGGGAGGTGACGGCGCCCTCGATCGTCCAGTGCCCGGAATTGTGCACGCGGGGCGCCATTTCGTTGAACACCGGCCCCTTGTCGGTCGCGAAGAATTCGAGCGTGAGCACGCCGACATAGCCGAGCGTGTCGGCGACGCGGCCAGCCAGCGCCGCTGCCTCGGCCCAGTGTCGCGCGATCTCGGCGGGCGCGGGGAGCGAGGAGCGGGCGAGGATGCCGTCGACATGCTCGTTCCAGGGCGGCGGATAGCTGACCATCTCCCCATCGGCGCCGCGGGCGAGGACAATCGAGAATTCGTGACTGAAGGTGACGAAGCCTTCGAGGATCGCCGGACGCTCGCCGATCTCGGCCCAAGCCGCCTCCGCCTCGTCGGCGGTGCGGATACGGACCTGGCCCTTACCGTCATAGCCGAGCCGAAGCGTCTTCAGGATCGCGGGGGCACCGATCTCCGCCAGCGCCTGCTTCAGCTCATCAAGGGTCGTGACCTTGCGCCACGGGGCAGTGCGGCCGCCGAGCCCGTCGACGAAGCTCTTCTCGCTGGCGCGGTCTTGTGCGACCTCGAGCGCTGCGGGTGCCGGATGCACCGGCACTTGAGTCCCGAGATAGCGGATCGGCTCGATCGCGATATTCTCGAATTCATAGGTGACGACATCGGCCGATGCGGCAAGCTCGTCCAGGACGATACGGCTGTGATAATCGGCGCGGGTGAAGCTTGAGGCGGTCTGTGCAGCGACGCTCTCGGCGTCGGGGGCGAGGACCTGGGTACGATAGCCGAGCTGCGCCGCTGCCACCGCGAGCATCCGCCCGAGCTGGCCGCCGCCGAGGATGCCGATGGTCGAGCCGGGGGGCAGTGGTGTCCTGGGGCCGGTCATTCGGGGTCGGTCACCACGGCGTCGGTCTGCGCGGCGCGCCATTTCTTGAGGCGCTCGGCCAGCAGCGCATCGTGCGTGGCGAGGATCGCGGCGGCGAGCAACCCCGCATTCTTGGCGCCGGGCTTGCCGATCGCGAGCGTGCCGACGGGGATGCCGCCGGGCATCTGGACGATCGAGTAGAGACTATCCAGGCCCTTCAGCGCCTTGGATTCGACCGGCACGCCGAGCACTGGCAGATGAGTCATCGCGGCGGCCATGCCCGGCAGATGCGCCGCGCCGCCGGCGCCGGCGACGATCACCTTGAGGCCGCGCACCTCGGCGTGGGCCGCATAGTCATAAAGACGCTGCGGGGTGCGGTGCGCTGACACGACCTTGCTCTCATGCGGCACGCCGAGCTCGGCGAGGATGTCGGCGGTATGGCGCATCGTGTCCCAGTCGGACGCGCTGCCCATGATGATGCCGACAAGGGGATGGTCCGTCATGAGAGGTGCCCCGGTAGAAGGAGCGGCTTCCTAACCATGGTAAGGAAAGAGGGCAACTTACTAAAAGCCCCTCCCCCTGAAGGAGGGGTTTTGGAAGACGTCAGCGCTCGCTCAGATAATAGCGGTCGGTGGCGTTCAGTGCCTCGTCCAGTTCATAGACGATCGGCTGGCCGGTCGGAATCTCCAGGCTGGTGATCGCATCGTCCGGGATGTTCGACAGATGCTTGACCAGCGCGCGGAGCGAATTGCCGTGCGCCGAGATCAGCACGCGCTGCCCGGCCTCGAGCGCGGGGGCGATGCGGCCCTCCCAATAAGGCAGCACCCGCGCGATCGTGTCCTTCAGGCTTTCGGTCGACGGGATCGCGATACCGGCATAGCGACGGTCGGTGGAAAGGTCGAAGGCGCTGCCCGGCTCGAGCGGCGGGGGCGGGATGTCGAAGCTGCGGCGCCAGACATGGACCTGTTCGTCGCCATGCTTGGCCGCGGTCTCTGCCTTGTCGAGCCCGGTCAGGCCGCCATAATGCCGCTCGTTCAGATGCCAGTCCTTCTCGACCGGCAGCCACAGCCGGCCCATCTCCTCAAGCGCGAGGTCGAGCGTCTTGATCGCCCGGGTCTGCAGGCTAGTGAAGGTCTGGTCGAAATCCAGGCCCTTCTCCTTCATCAGCCGGCCAGCCGCGCGCGCTTCCTCCGCGCCCTTTTCGGTCACGTCGACGTCCCACCAGCCGGTGAAGCGGTTTTCGAGGTTCCAGGCCGACTGGCCGTGGCGGATCAGGACGAGGGTCGGCATGGTTTCTCCGAAGCGATCGATGACGCGCCCGTCTCTAGCGATTGGCGGCGGAGAGGCAACTTGCGGCGCATGCGTCGCGCATGTCATTCGGGCCGCAAGGAGAAACGCCATGGCGATCGTTCGACAGACACTCGTGTACAAAGGTCCGGGCGGGCCCTTCGAGGGCGTGATCGCCTATGAGGATGAGGTGAGAACGCTCAGGCCCGGCGTCCTCGTCGTGCCCAACATCCGCGGGCAGAAAGAGGCCGACACGCTCAAGGCCGAGGCGCTGGCCGGGCTCGGCTATGTCGGCTTCGCCTGCGACGTGTTCGGCCAGGGCAAGCGGACCACGCCTGAATCCCCCGACATGGCCGTCTATATGAACGAGCTGAACGCCGACCGCGTGCTGCTGCGCGACCGGCTGAGGGCGTCGCTCGACGCGCTGAAAGGTTTCGACCGGGTCGATCCGGCGAAGACCGCGGCGGTCGGCTTCTGCTTCGGCGGCAAGTGCGTGCTCGACATGGCGCGTGCCGGGCTGGATTTCCTGGGCGGGGTCAGCTTCCACGGCGTGTACGACCGGCCGGACTACGCCAGCACCACGCCGATCGGGCCAAAGCTGCTTGTCTGCCATGGCTGGGAGGACCCGCTGGCACCGCCCGACGCGATGGTCGCGCTGGGCCGGGAACTGGCCGAGGGCAAGGCCGACTGGCAGATCCACGCTTATGGCAATGCGGGCCATGCCTTCACCGACCTGGCGGCGAAGGCGTCGACACGGCCGGGCGTCGCCTATGAGGAACGCGCCGACCGGCGGAGCTGGGAGGCGATGAAGGATTTCCTGGCTGAACTGTTCTGAAGCGGTCCGGCCGGTCCAGCTACGCCGTTCGTCCCGAGCAGCCCTTTCGGCTTGTCTCAGCCCCTGCTCGGGACGAACGGCGATTGTCTTCGGTCAGATCGTGTCGATCACCTCGGCCAGCACTTCCAGGCAGGAGTGGCCGAGCTGCTTGCTGCGCTCCGGCGACCAGCCGAATTCCGGGTCGGCGTTCGCATCATGGTCCTTGAACGGCATCTCGAGGGTCATCGCCACCGCGCCGAAGCGCTCGGCGACCTGGTTGGTCGACATGCTGAGGTTGGCCTTGCCGGGGCTCGATTTCTCATAGCCCTTCTCGACCTGGAAATCGGGTGTGTGGGCGGCGAGGCGGCGGGCGAAGTCGTAATATTTCTCGCCAAGCTCGTCGGTCCAGCTCGGAATACCTTCGAAGCCGGCGAGAAAATTGGCGGGGATCGCCTCGTCGCCGTGAACGTCCATCGCGAAGGCGACGCCGGTCTCGTCCATCGCATTGCGCACGCACAGCACTTCGGGGCTCTGCTCCGCCGTCGGCGTATGCCATTCGCGGTTGAGGTTCACGCCGGCTGCGTTGGTGCGGAGATGGCCGCGAAAGGTCCCGTCCGGGTTCATGTTCGGCACGACATGGAAGGTCGCCTTGGCGAGCAGGGTGGCGGTGACGGGATCCCCGCTGTCGGTCAGGCGCTCCAGCGCGCCTTCCATCCACCATTCGGCCATGGATTCGCCGGGATGCTGGCGGGCATAAAGCCATACCTGCTTCGGGCCGTCGCCGATGCTGAAACAGTCGATCGCGCGGCCGTCGAGCGACAGGCCGAGCTGGCGATGGATGACGCCGGGCTGGAGCGCGGTCGCGGCGACCAGTGCGTCGTGGCGCTCCATCGTATAGGGCGCGAAATAGGCGAACCAGACCAGCTCGCTGTCGCCCTCCCAGTCGAACTCAAGCACGCCGTCGGCATAGCGCGTCTCGATCATCCGCCAGTCGATGCGGTCGGTCGACACGCGCGTTTTGTAGCCCGGCCAGCCGAAGGGATAGGCCGAGGAACCCGCATTCACGATGCGATAGGTGATCTTGCGTCCCTTCGCCCCGGCGACGCGGAAATAGAACCATTGGAAGAAATCGGACTGGTGATCCTGCGCGATCTCCAGGTCGATGCGGTCTCCGGTGATGGCGACCAGGCGGATATTGCCGCCGTCGAAGGCGGCGTTGATCTGAATGCTCATTTGATCGTGATAGAACGGCCGGATTCGCCGGGGAAGCCCAGGAACAATGCATGGGCCAATTTGGTTGCAGCGACGCTGGTCTGCGCGCCGGGGCCCTTGTCGTCGTCGCGGGTCTGCGCACGGCCTTCCCACACCACCGTGCCGTCGCTGCGCCGACGGATCTGCACCGACATCTGGCTCGCGGTCACATAACGCGACCGCGCCTTTCCGATGGGAAAGGAGACGCCGCCACCGACGCCGACCCCGCCGCCATAGCCGCCGCCACCGCCGGCGCCGATCCCGACGGTGAACGGGGAACGGCGTGGCGCCCCTTCCAGCGTGGTGCGGTTGACGCCGACGACGGCGAGGTACTGCGCGGTCACATGGGGCTCGGGCGCGGTATAGCCCTGCTGCAGCAGTTCGGCCTGCACCGCGCTCGCATAGACGCTGAACTCGAGGCTCGCCGGTGCGTCACCGGTCATCGGCTCCACCGTCACGGTGCCGCGCTCAAGCGGCGCGCCGAGATGGAATCGCGTCACCTGCACCGGCGCGCTGCCCGTGGCGGCGCAGCCCGAAAGGCCCGTGGCCGCCAGTGCGATGAACAATCCACGTGCCTTCATCATAAATGCCATCCTTCGAATCCGTCGCCACGCCCCCGCTACGACCGATAGACCTTTCCGTCTTCCGTGTCGCCCGGGTTGACTTGCGCACCTCTCGTCCATATGCGGGCGCCTCTTTCCAAAACCCGAGAATCAAAGAAGCGAATCGATCATGAAGATCCGCAATTCCCTGAAGTCGCTCAAGGGGCGTCACCGCGACAACCGCGTGATCCGCCGCCGTGGCCGCACTTATGTCATCAACAAGACGAACCGCCGCTTCAAGGCCCGCCAGGGCTGAAGGTGACGGGTCCTGCCGCTGTCGTCTTCGACGTCGGCAACGTCCTGTATGACTGGAACCCCCGGTTCCTCTACGAGCGCCTGATCGGTGACGGTCGGGCGCTCGATGCGTTCCTGCGCGATGTCGCGACCAAGGAATGGCATTTCCAGCATGACGAGGGTCGCTCCTTCGCCGAGACCTCGGCTGAGCTGAGCGCCGCCTATCCCCATTATGCCGACATGATCGCGCTGTGGGGGCCGCGCTTCAGCGAGACGATCCCGGGCATGCTGCCGGGCATGGCGGACCTGGTCGCCGAGATCGATTCGGCCGGCGTGCCGCTTTTTGCGATCACCAATTTTTCCGGCGAATTCTGGAAGCCTTTCCGCGCGCGCGAAGCGGCGGTCTTCGACCGGTTCCGCGACATCGTCGTCTCGGGCGACGAGCGGCTGGTGAAGCCCGATCCGGCGATCTACCACCTAGCGCTCGACCGATTCGGGCTGGAGGCGAGCGAGGCGGTGTTCATCGACGACCGCGCCGACAATGTCGCGGCGGCCAACGGGGTCGGCATGCGCGGCCTGGAGTTCATCGACGCGCCAACGTTGCGCGCGCAGCTGGCCGGGCTGGGGCTGCTGCCGGCCTGAGCCGTCCAACAGCGACTCGGATTTTCCGTTGTTACGGCCGGCCCCGTTTTTCTTCCGCTGTTATGTTGGACTTTCGACCTGATTTACGCGGGTGATTCCAGCAGGTTGGCCTGCGTTTCCCTGTTATCGCGTAACAGCGGAAAAAGGCGAGGAAACGGGTCGAAAACAGCGCTGGTTTTCCGCGTGGGCGGCGCCCGGAATCGCGCCGACATCGTCCAACATTGTCCAGTCATGTCAAAGAGCGGCCCGGCTTGCGGACCGCGCCACGCTCTCATGATCCGCGCCGGCGTTGAATCGGGGTTGCTTGTCAGTAACGGCACATTTGTGTACACCGTGTACATATTTGGAGGCGGTCATGGAAATGTCGGTTCGCGAGGCTCGAGCCCAGTTCGCCGCCGCGCTCGCTGCGGTCGAGCGCGGGGAACGGGTAACCATCACCAAGAACGGCAAGCCCGTCGCCGAACTGGTGGCGCCGCCAGTGAAGAAGGGGTTCGACTGGGAGCGTGCTGAGCAAGTCCGCAAGGAACTGGGCATCGAGCAAGTGACTCTCGATAATGAATGGATGGAGTCGTTCAATGATCCCGCCTTCAGTCGGGAGGTATTGGGCATCGGCGACGATTGGGATCCGACGCGCAAGTGAAGCTGCTGCTCGATACGCATTTTCTGCTGTGGATGATGCAAGATCGCGGACGGTTGAGTCTTGCGGAGCTTGAGTTGCTGGGGCGGAGCGATGTCGCCTTGTTGGTCTCGCCGGTCGTGATCTGGGAGATCAGGTTGAAATGGAACATCCTCGATCGGAACGGCCATCCGAGAGGGATGGCAAGTCCTGAAGCCGCAGTGGGTTATGTGATGCAGAACGGCATCGAAATGGTGCCGCTGACCGGCGAAGACTGTGCTGGGCCGCTCGACCCTCCGATTCCGCACAAGGATCCGTTCGACGAGATGCTGCTGGTCCATGCCGGGCAACTCGGCGCAAGGCTCCTGACCCGCGACCGCCTGCTGGTCGGGCACCCGCTGGCGATCACGCCCTAGCTCCCATAGCCCTTCAGCTCGTCGCCGGTCACCCGCACCACGTGCAGCACGTTGGTCGAACCGGGGGTGCGGAACGGCACGCCGGCGATGATGATCACGCGGTCGCCGGCCTTGGCGATATTGTGGCGCAGGGCCATGCGCTTTGCCTTGGCGACCATATCCTCGAACGATTCGACGTCGCGCGTGTGCACCGCGTGGGTGCCCCACAGCAGGCCGAGCCGACGGGCGGCCTCGATCTTGGGGGTCAGCACCAGCAGCGGCACCGAGGGCCGCTCGCGCGCGACGCGACGCGCGGTCGAGCCCGACGAAGTGAAGCAGATGATCGCCGCCGCCGTGACGGTCGCGGCGATGTTCTTGGCGGATTCGGCCAGCGCGTCGGCGGTGGTCGGGTCGGGCCGGGTGACGGTGAAATGGATTCGGTCGCCGTGCATCGGGTCGCGCTCGACCGCCTCGCCGATCGAATTCATCATCGCGACCGATTCGATCGGCCAGGCACCTGCGGCGCTCTCGGCCGACAGCATGATCGCGTCGGCACCGTCATAGACGGCGGTCGCCACGTCGGACACTTCGGCGCGGGTCGGGGTCGGCGCGGTGATCATCGATTCGAGCATCTGGGTCGCGACGACCACCGGGCGGCCGAGCCGGCGCGCGGTCTCGACGATGCGCTTTTGCAAAGGCGGCACCGATTCGGGCGGCAGCTCGACGCCGAGATCGCCGCGCGCGACCATCACGCCGTCGCAATGCTCGACAATCTCCTCAAGCCGTTCGATCGCCGACGGTTTCTCGATCTTGGCCATCAGCGCCGCCTTGCCCTGAATCAGCTTGCGGGCCTCCGCGAGATCCTCGGGCCGCTGGACAAATGACAGGGCGATCCAGTCGACGCCCTGGTCGATCGCGAAGGCGAGGTCGCTGCGATCCTTCTCGGTCAGCGCCGCCATCGGCAGGACCACGTCGGGGACGTTCAGCCCCTTGTTGTTGGACAGCGTGCCGCCGACCACCACGGTGGTGACGATCTTCTTCGCCTCATGGCTTTCGACGCGCAGCACCAGCTTGCCGTCGTCCAGCAGCAGGCGTGCGCCGACCTCGATCGCCTCGAAGATCTCGCGGTGGGGCAGCTCGACGCGAGTCGCGTCGCCGGGCGTCTTGTCGCGGTCGAGGATGAAGGTCGATCCGGTGACCAGCTCGGTCCGGCCGCCTTCGAACTTGCCGACGCGCAGTTTGGGGCCCTGGAGATCGGCGAGGATCGTCGTCGGCCGGCCATATTTCTTTTCGAGGCTGCGGATCGCCTCGATCACCGCCACCTTCGACGCCTGGTCGCCATGGCTCATATTGACGCGAAAGGCGTCGGCGCCCGCCTCGAACAGCTTGCCGATCATCTCGGCGCTGTTGCTTGCGGGCCCCAATGTCGCGAGCACGCGCACCTTGCGCGATCGGGGACTGATGGCCTTCGTCATGACAGCGTTTTCCTCGGCTTGTGCCGGGAAGGCTCTAACTCCTATCTCCGCCCGATCAACCTTGGAGCGTGCGAAATGGCGGATTTGAATGCGATCGACGATGCGGTGGCGGCAGCGGCGTTCCGGCGGCTCGTCCTTCACCTGCGCCACAGGGCCGATGCGCAGAATGTCGACCTGATGGGGCTGGCCGGATTCTGCCGCAACTGCCTGTCGGACTGGGTGCAGGAGGCGTCGGACGGCGCGCTCGACCGGGAGGGCGCGCGGGAGGCGATCTATGGCATGCCCTATGCGCAGTGGAAGGCGGCGCATCAGGGCGAGGCGACACCCGAACAGCTTGCCCGGATGGCCGAGAGCGTCGCGAAGAATGGCTGAGCCCGGGAATGCGTGAGCTTGGGGGGTGACGGGTGGCCGATCGGCGGCTATGCGGCTCCTCCAAACCGTTCGTCCTGCGTAGCCGTTGAGCTTGTCGACATGGCGTATCGAGGACAGGCCCCGCAGGGAACGACGTTTCGTTGCGACGTTTCGTTACGGGGCTTCGATACGGGTCCCCGACCTGATTCGACCCCGCTCGGCACGAACGGCCGACAGTCAATCGCTCGGCGCAGATGGCCGACATTCAATCAAGGAGTTCCCATGTCCGACGTGATCGCCGCCGACCAGCTTCGCCTCTTCATCGAGCGGATCGAGCGGCTCGAGGAAGAGAAGAAGGGCATCGCCGACGATATCAAGGACGTCTATGCGGAGACCAAATCGAACGGCTTCGACGTGAAGACGATCCGGACGATCGTGAAGCTGCGCAAGATGGAGAAGCACCACCGCGACGAGGCGGAGATGCTGCTCGAAACCTACAAGACGGCGCTCGGACTGGACTGAGGGAAGGGTTCGGCCGGCCCAGCTTGTCGAACCGCCCCATTATCTTCTAACGCGGTCCAACGACATCAGGGCACATCGAGAGACCCATGGCAGGCCATTCCAAATACAAGAACATCATGTACCGCAAGGGCGCGCAGGACAAGAAACGGTCCGCCGCCTTCTCCAAGCTCAGCCGCGAAATCACCGTCGCGGCGAAGATGGGCACGCCCGATCCGGACATGAACCCGCGCCTGCGCGCGGCGGTCAACGCCGCCAAGGCGCAGTCGATGCCCAAGGACAATATCCAGCGCGCGATCGACAAGGCCGAGCGGGGCGACGGGGAGAATTACGAAGAGGTCCGCTATGAGGGTTTCGGCCCCGGCGGCGTCTCGCTGATCATCGAGGCGCTGACCGACAACCGCAACCGCACCGCGACCAATGTGCGCACCGCCGTTTCCAAGAATGGCGGCAATCTCGGCGCGAGCGGATCGGTGAGCCACGGCTTCGACCGGATGGGCCTGATCTCCTATCCGGCGAGCGCGGGGGACGCCGACAAGGTGTTCGAGGCGGCGCTGGAGGCGGGGGCCGAGGATGTCGACTCGGGTGATGACGGCCATGAGATCTGGACCTCGAACGAGGCGCTGCACGAGGTGGTCAAGGCGCTGACCCCGGTGCTCGGCGAGCCGGAGGGCGCCAAGCTCGCCTGGAAGCCGCAGACGATGGTCGAGGTCGGCGAGGACGATGCCGGGCTGCTGTTCAAGCTGATCGATGTCCTCGACGACGATGATGACGTGCAGCAGGTGTGGGGCAATTATGACGTGCCCGATGCCGTGCTGGAGAAATTAGGGTGACCTTCCTTCCTCCCCTCCCGCTCGCGGGAGGGGACCGAGGGGTGGGCTCGCGCTTTCCTCAAGCGGATCGCTTGCGGTGGCCGGGCGCCCACCCCCCAACCCCCTCCCGCAAGCGGGAGGGGGAACAGAAGTGATCATCCTGGGCCTCGACCCCGGGCTCGGCACGACCGGCTGGGGGCTGATCCGCGCCGAGGGCAACCGGCTGTCGCACCTTGCCAATGGCCGGTTGAAGACCGACAGCGCCGCAGCGCTGCCGCGCCGGCTCGCGCATCTCGATGCGATGCTGGGCGCGCTGATCGTCGATCATGCGCCGGATTCGGCTGCGGTCGAGGAGGTGTTCGTCAATGCCAATCCGCAATCGACCCTGAAGCTGGGCCAGGCGCGCGGCGTGGTGCTGTGCGCCGTCGCACGGTCCGGCATCGATGTCGGCGAATATGCGGCGCGGCTGGTGAAGAAGGCGGTGGTCGGCACCGGTGCCGCCGAAAAGGCGCAGGTCCATGCGATGATCGCGCGGCTGTTGCCGGGGGTGAAGGTCGACGGCGCGGACGCGGCCGATGCGCTGGCGGTGGCGATCTGCCACGCGCATCATGTGGCGAGCGCGCGACGGGTGCCGCTCGCCTGACCGTCATCCCGGGCCTCTCGACACGCTCGAGACAGGCTTGTTCCGGGGTCCATCGTGCCGCATACGAACGACGCACGGCACTTGCTGCCCGGTGGATGCCGGAACAGGTCCGGCATGACGGATAGAGCCACATCACCCAATGATCGCCCATCTTAAAGGCCGCCTCGACTCCCTCGGCATCGACAATGCCGTGATCGATGTCGGCGGCGTCGGGTATCTGGTCGGCGCGTCGTCGAAGACGCTGGCGGCGATCGGCCCGGTCGGCGAGGCCGCGATGCTTCACACTGAAATGCTGGTGGGCGAGGATTTCATCCGCCTGGTCGGCTTCGCCACCTCCGGCGAGCGCGACTGGTTCCGGTTGCTCACCGGCGTTCAGGGCGTCGGCGCGCGTGTCGCCCTGGCGATCCTTTCGGCGCTCGACCCGTCCGACCTGAGCCGCGCGATCGCGGCGCAGGACAAGGCGATGGTGGCGCGCGCCAATGGCGTGGGCCCCAAGCTGGCGGAACGGATCGTGCGCGAGCTCAAGGACAAGATCGGCGCGGTCGCGATCGGTGGCGCGACGCCGGTCGCGGTGACCGGCGCGGGCGCTGACGCGGTCTCGGCATTGCTCAACCTGGGGTTTCGTCCGGCCGAGGCGAGCGCGGCGGTGGCTGCGGCGGAGGAGGAACTGGGTGCCGGCGCCAGCCTCGATGCGCTGGTGCGCCTCGCGCTCAGAAAGGCGTCGCGGGCTTGATCGCCAGGCTGTGGCACGGGGCCGTTCCGGCCGACAGGGCTGAAGCCTATCTCGCGCGGATGCGCGAAGTGGCCCTTCCGGACTATCGATCGACACCTGGAAATCGCGGCGCCTGGTGCCTTCATCGCGCCGAGGGCGACGTCGTGCATTTCCAGATGCTGAGTTTCTGGCCCGATCTGGACGCGATCAAGGGATTCGCCGGCGATGACCATGAGGTCGCCAAATATTATGATTTCGACCGGGATTTCCTGATCGAGCTTGAACCGCACGTCACCCATTACGAGGTCCATGACGAATAGTGCCCGAACCCCTCTCCGTTCGACCGAGGGAGAGGACGATGCTTCGGTTCAGACGATCGGTGTCAGCAACGGCTTGCCGGCGAAATGCGCGTCGAGATTGGCCACCACCAATGCCGCCATCTCGGTGCGGCTTTCGACCGTGGCACTGCCCTGGTGGGGTACCAGCACGACCTGATCCATGCCCCTGAGCGCTTCCGGAACATGGGGTTCGTCCGCGAAGACGTCGAGGCCGGCGCCGGCGATGACGCCGTCGGCCAGCGCGGCGATCAGCGCCGGTTCGTCGACCAGGCTGCCGCGCGCGACGTTGATCAGCACGCCGTCCTTGCCGAGCTTCGCCAGGACCGATGCGTCGACGATGTTTCGGGTCGCGTCGCCGCCGGGAGCGATCAGGATCAGCGTGTCGCACGCTTCGGCCAGCGCGCCGATATCGGGGACGAAGCGATAGCCGGAGTCGGGCCGCTCGTGCCGCGCGGTATAGAGGACCTCGCTCGCGAACACCGCCGCGCGGCGGGCGATGGCCTGGCCGATCGTGCCGAAGCCGAAGATGCCGATCCGCCGCCCGCTCGACCTGCGGCCCAGCGGCACGGTCCATCCCCCGTCGCGGATCACCCGGTCGTTGAAGGCGATCCGCCGGTCGACCGCCAGCATCAGCCCGATCGCAAGATCGGCGACATCGTCGGTCAGGATGTCGAGCGTCGTCGTGACGCGAACGCCGCGTGCGCGCATCGCGTCCAGATCGATCCGTTCATGGCCGACGCCGTTGACCGAAATGATTTCCAGGGCGGGCAGCCTGTCGAGCAGGGCCTGGTCCACCTTCACCGAGCCGCCGCCGACGATCGCGCGGGTCGTCGAGGGCGGATCGTCGCGGTGAATGCTGAAACGCCTGGCCAGTTCGTCCATCAGGGGACCAGCCATCGCGGCCGGAAGATACAGGTCGGGAAGGTCGTTCATCGCCTTCCTATAGGATAGGCGCGCGACGTCGCCCAGAGCCTGCGGGCATGGCGGATCGCACCCGGGAAGATGACGGAGAACATACTTGTCGGGCGATCCGGGCAGGCCTAGGCTCGGTATGGGTTCTGGCGAGCGGCTTGTCGCTCGGTTTTCCCGTGTCCGCGGGGTTTTTCAATGACGCCCGGAGGTTGCGTCGCGCTGAAATCGTTCGAACCCGAGTCCATGATGTTGGGGAGAGACGAATGAAACGGCTTCTCTTGGTCACGACCAGCCTGCTGCTGATCCTGCCCGATCTCGCATTGGCGCAACAGGACGCGCCGCCGGGACGCGACCGGCCCGGGCAGGAACGCCCGAACCAGAACGGCCCGCACGTCAGGCCTCCACGCCCCGGCGGCCCGCAGGTCCAGCCGCCCCGTCCAGGTGGTCCGCAAGTCCAGCCACCCCGACCCGGCGGGCCGCAGATTCAGCCGCCGCGCCCGGGCAGGCCGGAAGTCCAGCCGCCCAGACCCGGCAGGCCAGAGGTACGGCCTCCGCGTCCCGGTGGTCCGCAGATCCAGCCGCCCCGTCCGGGTGGCGACCATGGGAGGCCGCCACGGCCGCAACCGCCGCGTCCGGGCTTTGGCGGACCGGGCCAGCACCGGCCGGGCGCCGGACGGCCGCCGAATTTCCGTCCAGTCCATGGGCCGTCATTCCGCTATCCGCGCGGCTATGGCTATCGCCGCTGGTCGATCGGCGCGCTGCTGCCGGCGATCTTCCTGTCGACCGCCTATTATTATAATTCCTGGGACAGGCTCGGCGTCGGCGCCCCGCCGCCGGGATATCGCTGGGTGCGCTACGGGCCCGATCTGCTGCTGGTCCAGCAGCGTAGCGGGCGCGTCGTGGACGTGATCTACGGCGCCTTCTACTGACCTGTCCGATGGCCGGGCCGCGTGTTCCTCCGGGAATGCCGGCCCGGCCTGACGATCCGGTCCTGCGGGCGCCGTCGCCGGGTGGCAAGTCGCGCCTTGCCCGGTTCGGCATCGGCGGGCTATCGCCGGTATCGTGAACGACAGCGACCGCCTCCTGACGCCAGCGCGCAAGCCCGAGGATATCGACGCGGCGCTGCGCCCGAAGACGCTCGACGATTTTGTCGGGCAGAAGGCCGCGCGGGAGAATCTGCGCGTCTTCATCGCGGCTGCCAGATCGCGCGGCGACGCGCTCGATCATGTCCTGTTCTTCGGCCCGCCCGGTCTCGGCAAGACCACGCTGGCGCAGATCATCGCGCGTGAAATGGGCGTGGGTTTCCGCGCCACGTCCGGCCCGGTCATCGCCAAATCGGGCGATCTCGCCGCGCTGCTGACCAATCTGGAGGATGGCGACGTCCTCTTCATCGACGAGATCCACCGGCTCGCGCCCGCCGTCGAGGAGGTGCTCTATCCAGCGATGGAGGATCGCGCGCTTGACCTGATGATCGGCGAGGGGCCTTCGGCACGCTCGGTGCGGATCGATCTGCCGCGCTTCACCCTGGTCGGCGCGACGACGCGGCAGGGGCTGTTGACCACGCCGTTGCGCGACCGGTTCGGCATCCCCGTTCGGCTCCACTTCTACACCGTGGACGAGCTGGAGAAAGTGGTGACCCGGGCGGCCACGCTGCTCGACCTGCATGTTTCGCCGGACGGCGCGCACGAGATCGCGCGGCGCTCGCGTGGCACGCCGCGCATCGCGGGACGCCTGCTCCGGCGCGTGCGTGATTTCGCCAATGTCGCCGGCCGCGCGACGGTCGATGCGGTGGCGGCGGACGGGGCGCTCAACCGGCTCGAGGTCGACAAGCTCGGGCTCGACGCGATGGACCGGCGCTATCTGATGATGATCGCCGACGTCTATCGCGGCGGCCCGGTCGGTGTCGAGACCCTCGCGGCGGGCCTCAGCGAGCCGCGCGACACGGTCGAGGAAGTGATCGAGCCCTATCTCATCCAGCTCGGCCTGATCGCGCGCACGGCGCGGGGCCGGATGCTCAATGCCGGCGGCTGGAAGCATCTCGGGCTCAACCCGCCGGCTGACAGCCAGGACGGATTGTTCGACTAGCTGGATCAACATTCACCTCATTGGCGCGATGGCTAACTGGACCTTCTCCGCGACCTCGGCGCCTCCGCGCGAATCACATTGCGCCACCGACGGGCCGGTCATGAATGCCGATCCGCCCGGGATGGGCTTCTTTCCGGATCGGTGTTTCTTGTTGCGCAGCATTGTGGCCCAGCCCCTCACAATCTGATAGCGCCGAAGCATGCCCAGCGCCGCCGCTTCCGCTCGTGAGATCCTTGTCCGCCTCCACGATGTGATGGCGTCGCGCACCGCGGCGCAGGCGAAGCTCAACTCGGTGGTGCAGATCGTCGGGGAGGCGATGTCGAGCGAGGTCTGCTCGATCTACCTGCTGCGCGACGGGGTGCTCGAACTCTACGCCACGCGCGGGCTGGCGCAGGAGGCGGTGCACGTCACCAAGCTCGCGATGGGCGAGGGGCTGGTCGGCACCATCGCGCAGGAGGTGGAGACGCTCAACCTCGACGAGGCGGCCGCCCATCCCGATTTCGCCTACAAGCCCGAGACCGGCGAGGAGAAATTCCACAGCTTCGCCGGCGTTCCGATCATCCGACGCGAACGTGCGGTGGGCGTCTTGTGCGTTCAGCATGCCGATCCCCATAAATATGACGATGTCGAGATCGAGGCCCTGCAGACTGTCGCCATGGTATTGAGCGAGCTGATCGCCAATGCCGACCTGGCCGATGCGGGCGGGGCCGCCGCGGCGCGCCCGCAATCGACCGCGGCGATTCGCGCGCCGGGGCTGAAGCTGGTCGATGGCATGGCGTCGGGCTATGCCGTGTATCACCAGCCGCGCATCACCATCGAGCATACCGTGGCCGAGGATGTCGAGGCGGAACGCCACCGGGTCTATGCCGCGTTCGACAAGATGCGCGAGCAGATCGAGCGAATCTCGGCCCAGGCCGAATTCGGCGTCGGCGGCGAGCATGAGGAGGTCCTCGAGACCTACAAGATGTTCGCCTATGACGAGGGCTGGAGCCGCCGGATCAACGAGGCGATCGATTCAGGCCTGACCGCGGAGGCGGCGATCGAGCGCGTGCAGCAGCGCACCCGCATGCGCATGCGCCAGATCGACGACCCGCTGCTCGCCGACCGGATGCACGACCTGGAGGACCTCTCCAACCGGCTGCTCCGGATCGTCTCGGGCCAGATGGGCACCGCGGCGCAGATGGGCCTCAGGCAGGATGCCATCCTGATCGCGCGCAACCTTGGTCCGGCCGAACTGCTCGAATATGATCGCAGGCGCCTGAAGGGCGTCGTCCTTGAAGAGGGCTCGCTGACCGCTCACGTCACCATCGTCGCGCGGGCGATGGGCGTGCCCGTGCTCGGCCGCGTGAAGAGCGTGCGCCGGCTGATCGGCGAGGGCGACCTGCTGCTGCTCGACGTGACCGAGGGCAATGTGTTCGCGCGCCCCTCCGCCGCGATGGAGGAGGCGTTCGAGACCAAGCTGGGGTTGCGCCAGAAGCGCCGCGCCGCCTTTGCCGCGCTGAAGACCGAGGCGCCCGTCACCAGGGACGATCACCGGGTGATGGTGATGGTCAATGCCGGCCTGCGCGACGATGTGGCGGCGCTCGACCTGACCGGCGCCGACGGGATCGGGCTGTTCCGTACCGAATTCCAGTTCCTCGTCTCGGCGACTCTGCCGGCGCGCGAGCGGCAGCAGCGGCTGTACCGGGACGTGCTCGATGCGGCGGGCGACCGCCCGGTGATCTTCCGCACCGTCGATATCGGCGGCGACAAGGCGCTACCCTATCTCAACAAGGAAGACGCCGACGAGGAGAATCCGGCGATGGGGTGGCGCGCGCTGCGGCTTGCGCTCGATCGCGGGGGGCTGATGAAGGTGCAGGCGCGCGCGTTGCTCGAGGCGGCATCGGGGCGGACGCTCAGCGTGATGTTCCCGATGGTTTCCGAACCCTGGGAGTTCGACGAGGCACGCGCGCTGTTCGAGGCGCAGCGCGACTGGATGGGCGCGCGCGGGCGCAAGCTGCCGGCCGAGATCCGCTATGGCGCGATGCTCGAGGTGCCGGCGCTGGCCGAGCAGCTCGACCTGCTGCTGCCGAATATCGATTTCCTGTCGGTCGGCACCAACGACCTGACCCAGTTCCTGTTCGCCGCCGACCGGGCGAATCCCCGGCTGGCCGAGCGGTACGACTGGCTGAGCCCGGCGATCCTGCGCTTCCTGCGCCGCCTGGTCGGGCCGACGCGCGCGGCGAACGTGCAGCTCGCGGTGTGCGGCGAGATGGGCGGGCGACCGCTCGAGGCGATGGCGCTGATCGGGCTCGGCATCGACCGGCTGTCGATCACCCCGGCGGCGGTCGGGCCGATCAAGGCGATGGTGCGTTCGCTCGACCGGGCCGCTCTGGTCGCCCATATGGACACGCTGCTCAGCAGGCCGCCGCGCGACATGCGCGGGGCGCTGACCGCCTGGGCCGCGAAAACCGGCGTCGAACTGGCATGATAGCGTGACGGGTGGCGCGACGAGACGTTGACAGGTGCCTAGCGCTTTGTGAGACACGCGGCGGCGCAGGATCATATATAGGGCGCAACCTGCCTCGCCGGAGAAGAGCATGACTGACACCGATCCCGGCGAAGAAGCGACTCTGTTCCCCAAGACCGCGGGCGAACGCCTGCGCGAGGCGCGAGAGGCACAGGGCCTGTCGCTCGCCGAGATCGCGGCACGCACCCGTATCCCGATCCGCCAGCTCGAAGCGGTGGAAACGAGCAATTTCGCGGCGCTGCCGTCGATCACCTATTCGGTCGGCTTCGCCAAGGCCTATGCCCGGGCGGTCGGCGCCGATGAGGTCGCGATCGCGCGCGACGTGCGTGGCCAGAACGACCAGACGGTCCGGCGCACCGAATATGAAGCCTATGAAGTGACCGAATCGTCGCGCGTGCCGACCGGCGGCATCGCGCTGGTCACCGGCGTGCTCGCGGTGCTGCTGCTGATCGGGGTTGGCCTGTGGTACGGCACCAACTGGTTCCGTGGCGAGGAGGCTCCGGCGCCGGCACCGATCGAGGCGGTGGACCAGAGTCAGGCCGCGCCCGTCGCGGCGCCGACCCCGGCCACGGCCGGGCAGGTGACGCTGGCCGCCACCGACGAAGTGTGGATGCGGATCTACGATGCGAGCGGCAAGACGCTCTACGAGAACACGCTGAAAGCGGGCGACCGCTATGACGTGCCGGCCGACGCCAACAATCCGATGATCAATATCGGCAGGCCCGACAAGCTCCAGGTGCTGCTCAACGGGTCGCAGGTGGCGCCGCTCGGCGACGGCAAGGTCGCGATCAAGGACGTGCCGATCGGCGCCGCGGCGCTCCAGGCCCGCGCCAACGGCACGCCGCTGCCGACGCCATCGGCGACGCCGGGCGCTGCCGTGGGGACGACGTCGCCAGCGACCCGGACGGCGCCGCGGACGCCGCGCGCCCGGAGCACGCCCGAAGCGGCGCCGGCCGCCGCGCCGGCCGCCGCGCCGCCTCCGCCGCCGGCCTTCGCGCCGACGCCTGCCCCGACCACTGCTCCTTAAGGCTGGCGACAGGATGATGGTGTCAGCTATACCCGGCAATCCAACGCACCGGGGGGTGTCTATGCGCAAGTTTCTGATGATGGCGAGAACGATGGTGACCGGGGCGATGCTGGTGGCGGGCTTCGGCCTGGCGCCCGGGATCGCGCATGCCCAGACGGCGATCGAGGGCCGTGTCGGCCGGCTCGAGAGCGAGATGCGCGCGGTGCAGCGCAAGGTCTTCCCGGGCGGGCGGGACCAATATGTCCAGCCCGAGATCAACCCGGCCGCGCCAAGCCAGGTCATCCCCGGCAGCCCGGCTGAGAGCCCGGTCGCCGATCTCGACGCACGGGTGAACGCGCTCGAGGCGCAGATGACCACGATGACCGGCCAGATCGAGACGAACCAGCACAGGATCCAGCAGGTCGAGGACGCGTTCAACACCTACAAGCGCACGATCGACGCGCGACTGCGGGTGCTCGAGGACAATGCTTCGTCGACCTCGGGCGCGAGCGCGCCGTTCGGCACCGGCCCGACCACGGTGCCGGCCGCCGGCGGTACCACCACGCCATCGACGCCCAAGCCTGCGCCCGGTGCCAAGCCGCCCGTCACGCCCCCGGCCACCAAGCCGGGGACGGCGCCCGCGACGGCACCCAAGGACCCGGCCCGTGCCGAAAAGATCGCGGCGATCGAGAAGCCGGTGACCGACGATCCGGCCGAGGACGCCTATCTCTACGGCTATCGCCTGTGGCAGGGCCAATTCTACCCCGAGGCCGAGACTCAGCTGAAGAAGGTCGTCACCACCTATCCCAAGCACAAGCGCGCCAGCTATGCGCAGAACCTGCTCGGCCGCTCCTATCTCGACGAGGGCAAGCCCTCGCTCGCCTCGATCGCCTTCTACGACAATTACAAGAAGATGCCCGATGGCGAGCGCGCGCCGGACAGCCTCTATTATCTGGCGCAGGCGCTGATGAAGCTCGGCAAGCCGGCCGATGCCTGCAAGGTCTATGGCGAGCTGAGCGACGTCTATGACGCGAAGATCGGCGCGACGATGAAGGCGGACATCGCCCGTGGCCGTACCGAGGCGAAGTGCAAGTGACCTGCCCCGGCGGCTCCCCCCGGCGCCGGCCGGGATCACGCTAGGCCCGGTGCGCGTGAGCGCGCCGGACACAGCATCGGTCGAAAGATTCCGGCAGGATTTCGAGGCGGTGCTGGGGCGTGCCCTGGCATCGAACGAGCGGGTCGCGCTGGCGGTTTCCGGCGGACCCGACAGCATGGCGTTGCTGGCGCTGGCCGCCGCCGCCTTTCCCGGACAGGCCATCGCCGCGACGGTCGACCATGGTTTGCGGGCCGAGTCGGCGGACGAGGCGGCGATGGTGGCCGGCTATTGCGCCGGCGCGGCGATCCCCCACGAAATCCTGCGCATCCCTGTTCCTCCGGAAGCTGGCGACAATATCCAGTCCTGGGCGCGGCAGGAGCGCTATGCCCTGCTGCGGCGCTGGGCGGCCGAGGCGGGGGCGCTCACGCTCTCTACCGCGCATCATGCCGACGACCAGGCCGAAACCTTCCTGATGCGCGCGGCGCGGGGGGCGGGCCTTTCCGGACTGGCGGCAGTGCGGGCGCGGCAGGAGATGGAGGTGCCGGCCCAAGAGGCACCCGCGCGATTGCTGCTGCTCAGGCCGCTGCTCGGCTGGCGTCACAACGAACTGGTCGCGCTCGCGGGGGCGGCCGGGCTGCCGTTCGTCGACGATCCCAGCAATGACGATGATCGTTTCGACCGGACGCGGTTCCGCCGGCTGCTGGCCGGGGCGCCCTGGATCGATCCAGTCCGGATCGGGCGTTCGGCCACGTGGCTGGCGGACGTCGATGCCGATCTGGTCGCGATCAGCCAATGGCTGTGGCGGGAACGGGCGCTGCCTTCGGACGAGTTCGAGGCGACGCTCGACGTATCGGGCCTGCCCCGCGCCGTCCGCCGCTATCTCGCCCGGATGGCGATCGAGCATGTTCTGGAGATGAAGGGCGGGAAGAGGGGGAACTGGTCCCGCGCGACCAACATCGAATCGCTGCTCGACGCGCTCGAATCCGGGAAAGCCGGCACGCAGGCGGGCGTGATGGCCTCGGCAAAAGGCGATCTATGGCATTTTCGTGAAGCCCCGCCGCGCCGATCACACTGATCAACGAAAGCATTGCGTTGTTCCATTGCCATTAACCTCGCACCGCTTATCTTGTACCCTGAAAGGTACCGGACACCCATGAACGACAATGAGAAGCAGCAGAGCCCGGATAACGGGGGCGGCAATCCCTGGATGAAGAGCCTGTTGATCTGGGTCGGCATCCTCGTCGCGCTGGCGCTGTTCGTGACGCTGATCGACGGCCGGACCCAGCCTGCGGCAAGCAGCACGATCCCCTATTCGGCGTTCCTCGACAAGGTCGAGGCCGGCACGGTGCAGGACGTCAACGTCGCGGGCGAGGTGATCACCGGCACGCTGAAGGATACGACCAAGTTCCGCACCTATGCGCCGTCCGATCCGCGCCTGACCGATCGCCTGCGCGAAAAGAACGTGACGATCACGGCGAAGCCGGAAGAAGGCCCGCCGATCTGGCAGTATCTGCTGGTCCAGTCGCTGCCCTTCCTGCTGTTCCTCGGCATCGCCTTCTTCGTCCTGCGCCAGATGCAGAAGAATTCCGGTTCGGGCGCGATGGGCTTCGGCAAGAGCCGCGCGAAGATGCTGACCCAGCGCGAGGGCAAGGTGACCTTCGACGACGTCGCCGGCATCGACGAGGCGCGCGAGGAGCTTCAGGAGATCGTCGAATTCCTGAAGGACCCGACCAAGTTCGCCCGTCTCGGCGGCAAGATCCCCAAGGGCGCGCTGCTGGTCGGCTCGCCCGGCACCGGCAAGACGCTGCTCGCCCGCGCCATCGCGGGTGAGGCGGGCGTGCCCTTCTTCACCATTTCGGGCTCCGACTTCGTCGAGATGTTCGTCGGCGTCGGCGCCAGCCGCGTGCGCGACATGTTCGAACAGGCGAAGAAGAGCGCGCCGTGCATCGTCTTCATCGACGAAATCGACGCGGTCGGCCGCCATCGCGGCGCCGGACTGGGCAACGGTAACGACGAGCGCGAACAGACGCTGAACCAGCTTCTGGTCGAGATGGATGGCTTCGAGGCGAACGAAGGCATCATCATCATCGCCGCGACCAACCGCCCCGACGTGCTCGACCCGGCGCTGCTGCGCCCGGGCCGCTTCGACCGCCAGGTCGTGGTGCCGCGCCCAGATATCGAGGGCCGGGTGAAGATTCTCCAGGTCCATATGAAGAAGGTGCCGCTGGCGCCTGACGTCGACGCGCGGACCATCGCGCGCGGCACGCCGGGTTTTTCGGGCGCCGATCTCGCCAACCTCGTCAACGAGGCGGCGCTGACCGCGGCGCGCAAGGGCAAGCGCCTCGTCGCCATGGCCGAGTTCGAGGAGGCCAAGGACAAGGTCATGATGGGCGCCGAGCGGCGCTCAATGGTGATGACCGAGGATGAGAAGCGCATGACGGCCTATCACGAGGCCGGGCACGCCATCGTCGCGCTGCACGAGCCGGCGTCGGACCCGATCCACAAGGCGACGATCATCCCGCGCGGCCGTGCCCTCGGCATGGTCATGCGGCTGCCGGAACGCGATTCCTACAGCTATCACCGCGACAAGATGTACGCGAACCTCGCCGTTTCGATGGGCGGGCGCGTCGCCGAGGAAGTGATCTTCGGCTATGACAAGGTTTCGTCGGGTGCGTCGAGCGACATCCAATATGCAACCGGCCTGGCCCGCGACATGGTCACGCGCTGGGGCATGTCGGACAAGCTCGGCCCGCTCGAATATGCCGAGCCCGAGGGCGAGAGCTTCCTTGGCTATTCGTCGAGCCGCCCGGTGCGCATGTCGAACCAGACCGCGCAGCTGATCGACGACGAGATCAAGACGATCGTCGAAGGCGGTCTCAACCGCGCCAAGGAACTGCTGTCGACTCATCTCGACCAGCTTCACCTGCTGGCCGGCGCGCTGCTCGAATATGAGACGCTGTCGGGCGACGAGATCAAGAAGCTGATCGCCGGCGAGGAAATCGGCCGGATCGACAGCGGTCCCAAGGGGCCGCCGGTCCCGGCCGGCGGCACCTCGATCCCGCGCACGCGGCGGCCCAAGGGTCCGTTCGGCACCCCGGCGCCGCAAGGCGCGTAAGACGGGGCGCCGCAAGGCGCACGAGGCCAGATTTCCATCGTTTCAGGCCGGCGGCTGCATCTTGCGGCCGCCGGCTTTTTCTAGGGCGAGGCTGGCGTGCCGGGCCCGCCCGATGGCCCTGTCCTGATTTCAACCGCATAACCGCACGGCTCGTGGCGGTGTGCGCCGGACTACCCGGCCGGCCGGATTCAGTTCATTTTCGGTTCACCCGCCTGGCTGACATCGGGGCGACGAGGCGGATGGATGGAGGGGACGGGAATGCGTCGATCGATATCAATGGGTGCGCTGGCGCTGCTGGTCGTGTTGCCTGGCGTTGCGCAGGCGATGACGGTGGACGAATTCCTCGCCAAGGCGGCGGCGCTCAAGGCCAAGGGGGTGAGCGCGATGATGTCGCCCGATATCGGCCTGCTGCGCGGCGAGGTGAAGGCGGCGGGCGATTCCTACCGCGCTGAAATCGATTCGGCGGCTGCCACTGGCGCCAAACCGCGTGGCTGCCCGCCGCCCAAGGGCCAGGCCAAGATCGATTCGAATACGCTGATCTCGTCCTTCCAGACGATTCCGGCGGCGAAGCGCGGGATGAGCGTGAAGACCGCCTTCTACAGCTTCATGGACAAGCGCTATCCCTGCCCGTGATGCCGCCTGCCCCTGAGGGCAATGGTCACTTCATGAGGCCGAGGACGAGCAGCATGATCGTGAAGGCAAGCAACGCGAAAACCACGAAGACCAGCAGCGCCAGCGTCCGCCACAGCGCGGATCGCTTGCGCAGCGAATAGGCGCCGCGCAGCTGCGCGAACATATGGACCGGCGGCGCGAGCATCGCGGTCATTGTGACCAGGCTGGTCGGTACGCCGATCGTCCAGGCGAGGGTGAGCGCCACGACCAGCAGCGTCATGAAGGACAAGGAGTAAGTGACGAAGATCGCGTGGTCGTAGAGCTTGAAACCGCGCCGCCAGAGGAACAGCAACGCGACGAACGGCACCGAGATGGGAATCAGCGCCCAGGAATATTTATAGGCGCTCGACTGGAGCTTGTAGAGCGCCAGGCCTGGATTGGCCTTGGCCTTCTCGATCCCATGCTCGATTGCTGGTCCGAGGCCGAGATTCGATTTGACGGACAGGGCCGGGATGTCCTCCTTGCCGAGGGCGATGTCCCGCCGAACCTGGGTGAGGGAATCCACCGTCGCCTGGGCCGCGATCAGCTTGCTGTCGGGAATATCGGTTTGCTTCTGTCTGGCCTGCGCCTTTTCCAGTTTTACCTTCGCTTTTGCCAGCCGGGCGTCGATCCGAGCGATCTGCTCCTGTCGACTGGCCGGCGTCAGGTTGATGGGGGTTTCGAAGTCGCCGTCGAAGGTGTGGATCGACGCGAACATCAGGAAGACGGAAAACAGGAACAGGGCGAGCGGCGATACGAAGCGCGCGCGCTCGCCGGCGATATAGCGCCGGGTCAGCGTGCCGGGATGCAGCACGAGCATCGGCAGCGTGCGCCACACCTTGCCCTCGAAATGGAAGACGCCGTGAAGCAGGTCGTGTCCGATCGCGGCGAGCGAGCGATGGACATGCGCGGCCTGGCCGCAGGCATGGCAATGATCGCCGATCAGCGCGGTGCCGCAATTCAGGCACAGTCCCCCGGCGCCATGCCCGGCCCCCGCGTGGCTGTCGCCAGCCCTGGGCTCGATCGCGCGCCCGATGAGCGCTCCCGTGGCGATGTCGCCGGCTGCTTCTATTCCCCCGTTCATGGCGGGCGAATATCATCTTGTCGTAGCAAAAGGCGATAGCCCTTTGGCGTGGGTCGCCGGTCGTGGTAGCGAGCCCGGCATGGCCGATGCCGAAACCGATTCCGCGGCGCTGATCGCCGATATGGGCCGCCGTGCCCGCGCCGCCGCGCGCGTGCTCGGCGGCCTGTCCAGCGCCGCGAAATGCCGTGCCCTCGAAGCAGCGGCCGACGCGATTCGCGAAGCTGCCCCGGCGATTGCCGCCGCCAACGCCGAGGATATGGCGCGGGCGGAGGCTGCGGGACTGTCGGCGGCGATGCTCGACCGGCTTCGGCTCGATGCCGGGCGGATCGAATCGATGGCGGCGGGCGTCGCGGCGGTCGCCGGCCTGCGCGATCCGGTGGGCCAGCTGATCGACGAGAGCCGCCGGCCGAACGGCATGGTGCTGCGCCGGGTGCGCGTGCCGATCGGGGTGATCGGCATCATCTACGAAAGCCGCCCGAATGTGACGGCCGATGCCGCGGCCCTGTGCATCAAGTCGGGCAATGCCGTGATCCTGCGCGGCGGATCGGAGGCGATCTGCAGCAACCGCGCGATCCATGCGGCCATGGTCGCCGGGCTCGAGCGTGAAGGCGTGCCGGGCGATTCGGCGCAACTGGTGCCGACTACCGATCGCGCGGCGGTTGGTGCGATGCTCGGCGCCGAGGGCGCGATCGACCTGGTCGTGCCGCGCGGCGGCAAGAGCCTGGTCGCGCGTGTCCAGGCGGAGGCGCGCGTGCCGGTGCTCGCGCATCTCGACGGGATCAACCATGTCTATGTCGATGCCTCGGCCGATCCGGCGATGGCGCGGGCGATCACCGTCAACGCCAAGATGCGCCGTACCGGCGTGTGCGGCGCGATGGAGACGCTGCTGGTCGATCGCGGCTATCAGCATATTGCCGATCTGGTGAAGGCGCTCGGCGACACCGGCTGCGAGGTGCGCGGCGACGCCGCGATCCGCGCGCTGGTGCCCGGAACGGTTCCCGCCGATGAGGCTGACTGGGATACCGAATATCTCGAGGCGATCGCCTCGGTCGCGATGGTCGACGGGGTCGATGGCGCGATGGCGCATATCGCGGCACACGGATCGCACCATACCGACGCGGTCGTGGCTGAGGATGAGGGCGTGGCTGAGCGTTTCCTTGCCGGCGTCGACAGCGCGATCGTGCTGTGGAACGCCTCGACCCAGTTCGCCGATGGCGGCGAGTTCGGCCTTGGCGCCGAGATCGGCATCGCCACCGGGCGCCTGCATGCCCGTGGCCCGGTCGCGCTCGAAGGGCTGACGACGTACAAGTGGATCGTGCGCGGGACCGGGCAGACGCGGCCTTAAGGCCGCTCGCCCCTTCGTCCTTCCCGGGCCGGGGAAGAGATCGGGATTATTCCAACAAGCCCATTGTCGCGCTTCGGGCCGATACGCATATCCTCCGCGCCGACGGGAGTGGCATCGACGAAGGGATTCCCAGCATGCGTTACAATCCGCTCGGCCGCACTGGCCTGTTCGTCTCGGAACTGTGCCTGGGCACCATGACCTTCGGCGGCGAGGGCTTCTTCGCCTATATGGGCCGGGTGAGGCAGGACGGGGCCGACGCACTGCTCAAGGCTTCGGTCGATGCGGGCGTCAATTTCATCGACACCGCCAATGTCTATTCGCAGGGCCTGTCGGAGGAGATCACCGGCCAGGCGATCCGAAATCTCGGCCTCCGCCGCGAGGATGTGATCCTCGCCACCAAGGTGATGGGGCCGATGGGGGAGGGCATCAACAGCCGCGGCGCGTCGCGCGGGCATATCATGGACCAGGTCAAGGCGAGCCTGGCCCGGCTCGGCACCGACCATATCGATCTCTACCAGATCCACGGGTTCGACGCGGCGACCCCGATCGAGGAGACGGTGCGCGCGCTCGACGATCTCGTGCGGCAGGGGCATGTCCGTTATGTCGGCGTATCGAACTGGGCTGCGTGGCAGATTGCCAGGGCGCTGGGCATTTCGGAGCGGCTGAACGCAGCGAAATTCCAGAGCGTGCAATCCTATTACACCATCGCCGGCCGCGACCTGGAACGCGAGCTGGTGCCGATGATGACGTCCGAAGGGCTTGGCCTGATGGTGTGGAGCCCGCTCGCCGGCGGCTATCTGTCGGGCAAATATCGCGGCGGCGATGCCGAAGGGCGGCGCGCCACGCGTGCCTTCCCGCCGGTCGATCGGGCGCGCGGCGATGCGGTGCTCGACGCGCTCGAGCCGATCGCGACGGCGCATGGCGTGTCGGTCGCTCAGGTCGCGATCGCCTGGCTGCTGCACCAGCCGCACGTCACCAGCGTGATCGTCGGCGCCAAGCGGCAGGACCAGCTCGACGACAATCTTGCCGCGACGAAGGTGGTGCTGAGCGCCGACGAGTTGGCGACGCTCGATACGGTGTCGAAACTGCCGCCGGAATATCCCGGCTGGATGCTCGACGTGCAGAGCAGCTATCGCGACGGCGCGCTGAAGCAGCCGCCGCGGGCAAAATCACCTGAAGGTTGATTCCCTGTAATCGAGTGTATACATTCGATACATGAGCAAGACCGCCGTCATCACCGCGCGCCTCGATGAAGAAACGCTTCAATCCCTGGACGCCCTGGCCGAGAGCCAGGAACGGACTCGCGCCTGGCTCGTCGCCAAGGCGGTTAAGCGGTATGTCAAGGAAGAGACCGAGTTTCGCGCCTTCCTGAAGGAGGGAGAGGACGCGATCGATCGCGGCGACTATTTCACCCAGGAGCAAATGGAGGAATGGGTCCAGGCACGCGGCAGGACTGCTGACGCCGCATGAGGCAACTCCGGTGGTCGCGCGACGCGCGGTCCGACATGGCGGCGATCGACGACTATTATCGTCCGCGCAACGTGGAATTCGCGCAGCGCGTGCTCGCTCAGGCAGTTGCCGCGGGCCGAATGCTTCAACAACACCCGCATGCTGGTCCGATGATCGATGACGACGGCATGCGGAAATGGCGCGTGGCACTAACGCCCTATATTCTGCTGTATCGCGATACAGGGACGATCCTGCGTATCGTGCGCGTCATGCACGCCGCACAGGATTGGCAGAGCGATTTGCCATGACCCGCATCGGCATCCTCGGCGGCTCGTTCAACCCGGCGCATAGCGGCCACCGCGCGATCAGCCTCGCCGCGATCCGCGCGCTTGGGCTCGATGAAGTGTGGTGGCTGGTCTCGCCGGGCAACCCGCTCAAGGAGAAATCGGGCGACATGGCGCCGTTCGCGATCCGCTTCGCCTCGGCGCGGCGCATGGCCCGCCATGCCCCGATCCGGCCCAGCGCGATCGAGCTCGACCTGCACACCCGCTACACCGTCGACACGGTCCGCGCGCTCACCCGGCGCTACCCGAAAACGCGCTTCATCTGGCTGATGGGATCGGACAATCTCGCCCAGTTCGACCAGTGGCGCGACTGGCGCGGCATAGCGCGCGAGGTTCCGATTGCGGTCGTCGCCCGTCCGGGCTATGATGGCGTCGCCCACGCGGCCCCCGCGATGGGTTGGTTGCGGCGCTTCATCCGGCCCGTGGACCAGGCAAAGAGCTGGACGAAGTGGAGATTGCCGGCACTCGTGCTGTTGCGCTTCCGCCCCGACCCGACTTCCGCGACCCGGCTTCGTATGGCCGATCCCGCCTGGCAGCGCCGTTTTGCGCGGCCGGTGCCACCCACACCCTCAACATAGGAATCGTCTTGGCCTCATCTTCCCCTGCGTATCGTGCGTCCGAACCCGATGAGGTGGAGGCGCTGCACAAGCTCGTCCTGGCGTCGCTCGACGACGATCAGGCCGTCGACACCATCTCCATCCCGCTGGCGGGCAAAAGCAGCATCGCCGATCACATGGTGATCGCGAGCGGCCGCTCGACGCGCCAGGTCGCCTCGATGGCATCGAAGCTCGCCGAGAAGATCAAGGGCGAGCTGGGCCGGAGCACGCGGATCGAGGGCCTGCCCACCGCCGACTGGGTGCTGATCGATGCGGGCGACGTGATCGTCCACCTGTTCCGCCCGGAAGTGCGCAGCTTCTACAATCTCGAGCGGATGTGGGCGTTCGGCGACGCGCCGCCCCCTGGCCCGGATTCGTCTCCGGCAGCGCTGACGCCCGACGCGTAAGCCGCGTTGCTGCTCCATATCGTCGCGCGCGGCCGGATCGGGCGCGGGCCCGAGGCCGAGCTGGTCGATCGCTATGTGAAGCGCCTGGCCTGGCCGGTGAAGCTGACTGAACTGCCCGATACCGGCGGCAGGATGCCGGCGGTCGAGCCCGGCACCCGAATCGTCATGCTTGACGAGACAGGTGAAGTGCTGCCCTCGCGCGGCTTCGCTGAGCGGCTGGAGAAATGGCGCGACGGCGGCGTGCGCGAGGCGCGTTTCCTGATCGGCGCGGCCGACGGGTTCGACGATGCGCAGCGGGCCGGTGCCGATCTCCTCCTGTCCTTCGGCCGCGCGACCTGGCCGCATCTGCTCGCCCGCGCGATGCTCGCCGAGCAATTGTGGCGGGCGACCAGCATCCTTGCCAACCACCCCTATCACCGCGAAGGGTGAGCGCATGCGTGCCGCCTGGACAGCATCGATCGCTGCCGCCGCCCTGGCCGGCATCGGCATCGCGTCCTCGCCGGCCCAGACAACACCAGCGCCAACCACGGCATCACCTGCCGACGAGCAGCGCCAGCGCCTGATCGAGGCCAAGGCGCAGTCAGCCGCCGCCGCCGCGCGATCGGCGCAGCTTGAACAGGCAGCGGCGCGGGAACGGAACGAGGCGGTCCAGGCACGCGCGCAGGAGGCGGCCGTCGCCGCGCGAATCCAGCAGGCGGAGGCCGATATCGCGGCGGGCCAGGCCCGGATCGCGATCATCAACCGCCTGCTCGCTGCCCAGCGGGCGCGCCTCGCCGCCTGGCAGGGGCCGGTCACGCGGCTGATGGCGGCGCTCCAGTCGCTCGCGCGGCGGCCAGCGCTGATCAGCATCGTCCAGCCCGGGTCGGTCGGTGATATCGTCCATGTCCGCGCCGTTCTCGCCAGCACCTTGCCGGTGGTTCGGGCGCGTACCGCCGATGTCCGCGCCGATCTCGCCCGTACCCGCCAGCTCCAGGCGAGCGCGGCGCTGGCGACCCGGACCCTGGCCGACAGCCGAATGCGGCTCGAGGAGCAGCGCCTCGCCCTGACCCGGCTCGAAGCGGAGCACCGGCTTCGCTCGCGCGCGCTCGGGCGCGACGCGCTGTTCGAATCGGATCGTGCCATCGCGCTTGGCGAGCGCGCCCGCGACATCGTCGACCTGATGGACCGGCTCGGCAGCCAGGCGACGACGCGCGAGGAGCTCCAGTCGCTGCCTGGCCCGCTGCCTCGTCCGCCGCGCCCGGGCGAAGTCCCGTCGCCGGTCGAAACATTGTCCTGGTCGGCCGGCGTGCCGCCCTACCGCCTTCCCGTTATGGGACGGGTGGTGACCGGGCTGGGCGAGCTTTCCGATGCTGGCGTGCGCGCGCGCGGGCTGACGATCGCCAGCGCGGCGCAAGCCGCGGTGATCGCACCGGC
This sequence comes from Sphingomonas sp. QA11, assembly GCF_028473665.1. Lineage (GTDB taxonomy): Bacteria > Pseudomonadota > Alphaproteobacteria > Sphingomonadales > Sphingomonadaceae > Sphingomonas > Sphingomonas phytovorans. The sequence goes on from NZ_CP098774.1 coordinate 4,989,412, forward strand.
GGCGGGGCGGATCGCCTATGCCGGCCCGTTCCGCGGCTATGGGACGATCGTCATCATCGATCATGGCGGTGGCTGGACCTCGCTGATAGCCGGGCTCGGCGCCGTCTCGGCGAAGGTCGGGCAGATCGTGGCGCAGGGCTCTCCCGTCGGGCGCGCAGGGACGGGCGATGAACCCCGCATCACCGTCGAGTTGCGCCGCCGCGACCGGCCGATCGACATGACGCCGCTGCTGGGATGATGTTTTTCAGCTCCCCTGAAGCGTGGAGAGCGGAAGGAGTCACCCCCTGTTCAGCCGCGCTACGCTTTCATCCGCGGCATTTGATCGCTACGATGCCCGCAAACCGGTTTCCTGGGTAAAAGCTTATGTCACGTGCACTTCTTCAGGCGACCGCGATCGCCGCGGTCCTCGCGATCATTCCCGTCGGCACCAGTGCGATGGCGGCGGTCGACAGCAGCACCTATCGCGAGATCGACCAGTTCATGGACGTCTTCAACCGGGTGAAGGTCGACTATGTCGACAAGGTCGACGACAAGACGCTGATCAAGGGCGCCATCACGGGCATGCTCGCCGCGCTCGATCCGCACAGCGCCTATGAGACCGGGCTCGACTACGACAATCTGCGTATCCAGACGCTGGGCAGCTATGGCGGCCTCGGCCTGACGGTCACCATGGAGGACGGGGCGGTCAAGGTGATCTCGCCGCAGGAGGACACGCCGGGCTGGCGCGCCGGGGTCAAGCCGGGCGACTATATCACGCATATCAACGGCAAGCTGATCTATGGCGAGACGCTCGACGAAGCGATCACCGAGATGCGCGGCCCCCCCGGCAGCAAGATCGCGCTGACCCTGATCCGCCCCGGTCGCGACAAGCCGATCGAGGTGTCGATGGTTCGCGAGAAGATCGTGCAGAAGCCGGTGAAGTGGGAAGTGAAGAACGGCATCGGCATCATCAACATCAATACCTTTTCGGAGAATACCGGCGAGGCGACCAAGGCGGCCATCCTTGGTGTCGAGAAGTCGCTGGGCCATGCGCCGCTCGGCTATATCGTCGACCTTCGCAACAATGGCGGCGGCTTGCGCGACGAGGCGGTGAAGGTCGCCGACAATTTCCTGAACTATGGCGAGATCGTTTCGGAACGCGGCCGCGAGAAGAGCGATATCCAGCGTTTCTACGCGCATAACGGCGATCTCGCGCGCGGCCTGCCGGTGATCGTGCTGACCAATGCCGGCACCGCCTCGGCGTCGGAGATCGTCGCGGGCGCGCTGCAGGACCACCACCGCGCGCTGGTCATGGGCGAACGCTCGTTCGGCAAGGGATCGGTGCAGACCGTGCTCGATCTCGGCAACAATACCGCGCTGCGCCTGACCACCTCGCGCTACTACACGCCCTCGGGCCGGTCGGTGCAGGAAGGCGGGATCGAGCCCGACATCAAGGTGCCGCAGATCACCGATCCGGACTATAAGGCGCGGCCGGTGTTCCGCGAGGCCGACCTGCGCCGCCACCTGATCAACGAGGTGAAGGCCGACAATTCAGTGCTTGAGGAAGATACCAAGACCGATCCGCGCTTCGCCGCGACGCCCGAGCAGCTCAAGGCGAAGGGAATCGAGGATTTCCAGCTCGACTATGCGCTGAAGACGCTCGGTCGGCTCGCCTCCACGCCGCAGCCCCAGGTGGCGAGCGTGACGCCGGTTACGAAGCACTGATCGCGCGATGACCAGGGACCGCTTCGTCGCCGCACGCTGGATCGCGCTGCTCCTGCCCGCCGCCCTGATGGCGGGTGCGCTTGGATCGCAATTTATCGGCGGGCTGTTCCCGTGCGAGATGTGCCACTGGCAGCGCTGGCCGCACTATACCGCGATCGTGCTGGCCGCCGCGGCGTTCGTCGTCCCCGGTGCCCTGGCCAGGCGCGCGCTGGTCGCGGCGGCGGCGATCGCGATCCTCGTCAGCGGCGGGATCGGCGTGTTCCATGCCGGGGTCGAATATCACTGGTGGCAGGGCATCACCGCCTGCAGCACGACGATGCAGGGCAGCGGCGGCTCGGTCGCGGACATGCTGAAGCGGATCATGGATGCGCCGGTCGTGCGGTGCGACGTGGCGCAATGGTCGCTGTTCGGCATCTCGCTCGCCGGCTTCAACGCGATCCTGTCGCTGACCGGCGGGTTTGCCGTGCTCTGGCTGCTTCGCCGCCGCACCGTCTCGGCCTTCGCCAGGTGAGCGGCTGGCGGCCCGGCGACGCGAAGCGCGCGACCCGGTCGATGATCCGGGTGGATCAGGCGGGCGAATATGGCGCGACGCGCATCTATGCCGGCCAGCTTGCGGTGATGGGGGATCGCACGCCCGCCGCGCGGAAGATTGCCGGCATGGCCGGGCAGGAGGAGCGCCACCGCGCTTTCTTCGACGCGATGATGGCACGGCGCGGCGTGCGGCCGACCCTGCTCCAGCCCTTCTGGGACGTTGCCGGCTTCGCGCTCGGCGCGGTGACGGCGGCGATCGGGCCGGAGGCGGCGATGGCCTGCACCGCCGCGGTCGAGACCGAGATCGACAAGCATTATTCGGAACAGCTCGCCCTGCTCGGGGAGAGCGACCCGGAACTATCCGAGGCGATCGCGGATTTTCAGGCTGAAGAGGTCGAGCATCGCGAGACCGCGCTTGCCTCCGGGGCCGAGCGTGCTCTCGGGTATCCGCTGCTGAGCGGCCTGATCCGCCTCGGCTGCAAGGCGGCGATCGCCACCGCCAAACGCATTTGAACGACTCGGATTGAACGGGAGAGTGTGATGATTGTCAGGATCCTGGTGTCCGCCCTGGCGCTGGCCGTGGCCGGCCCGGCGTTCGCCCAGGTCGTCGGGCCGGTCCTGCCCGGCGCGCGCGTGGTGGTGCCGAAGGGCCCGGCCGAGGTGTCGCGCAGCGCGCCGGTCAACGGCGTCATCACCCTGTTCGGCAACGAACGCTGCCCGACCAATGCCGAAGGCAGCGAAGTGGTGGTGTGCGTGCGCGGCAAGCCGAGCGAGCAGTTCCGCATCCCCAAGGACGTGCGCGAGCTTCAGGTCACGCCGGAAAACCAGAGCTGGGCGGTGAGGGCGCAGGGGCTGGTCGATGATCCGACCGTTGGCGGCGGTGTCGGCAGCTGCTCGACCGTCGGCGCGGGCGGGCAGAGCGGCTGCTTCCTCCAGCGGGCGCAGCAGGCCAAGCGCGAGAACCAGGCGAAGAAGGCAGCGCAGAAGCAGCTCGAAGATTCGCTGCCCTGATGCTTTGACCTGCCGGGCCCGCTTCGGTTAGGGCTTGCTCCTCTCAGTGGGCAGGGCAGGCGATGGCGACGGTGACGGGCGGGACGGCGCGGGTTAGGCCGCTCGCGGTCGACGGATACGAGAAATTCCTGGCGATCGCCGCGATCGTGCTGCTCGCGACGGTGCTGGTGGCGCTGGCGCGGGGCTATCCGCACTGGGGCGCGGTGCCCGTCCTCGTCTGGGCGCATCTCGCCACGATCCTGCCGGCGCTGGCCCTGACGCCGGTGATGCTGCTGCGTCCGCGCGGCGACCAGCCGCACCGCCTGCTCGGCAGGATCTGGGTCGCGGCGATGCTGCTGACCGCGATCCTGTCCTTCGGCGTGCGCGAGAGCCGGCACGGTTCACTTGGCCCCGTCCATGTCATTTCGGCCTATGTGGTCATCGTCGCGCCCCTGATCTGGTGGACGGCGCGCCATCACCGGGTTGCCACGCACCGCAGGCTGGTGGGCGGCATGGTGACGGGCGCCCTGCTCATCGCCGGTTTCTTCACCTTCCCTTTCGGACGCATGCTCGGCGCCTGGCTGTTCGGCTAACATCATGACCCTGACGCCTCAGACCGCCCCGGCCCGCGCGCCGCACAAGCTCGCGCTCGGCCTGTTCGTGCTGATATGGTTCTCGATCAGCTGGTTCGGCTCGTCGGAGTATAATCCCAACAACTCGACGCGCCTGTTCACCGCGGTTTCCCTTGTCGAACGGGGCGACGCGACGATCGACGAGTTCCGCACGCTGACGATCGACAAGGCCGAATTCGGCAAGCACACCTATCTCGACAAGGCGCCGGGCATGACGATCATGGCGATGCCGGCGGTGTGGATCGCCGATACGCTGACCGGCACCACCGTCGCGCCCTATGCCAAGACGATCGAGAGCGACGGGCTGTGGCGCTATATGCGGTTGCGGCAGCGGATCGCGGTGGCGATGACGGTCGCTGTCCTCACCGCCTTCGCCGCGGTGCTGCTGTTCGATCTCGCGACCGGCATCACCGGCAGCCCGCGCGCCGGTTTCGTCACCGCGCTCGCCTATGCGATGGCAACCCCGGTATGGGGCTGGTCGACCACGCTGTTCGGCCATGCGCCGGTCGGCGCGCTGCTGCTGATCGCGACCTGGGCGATCTGGCGCGGCACATCGGGCGAGCGCGAGGTCGGGCGATGGCGCTACCCGCTGCTGGCCGGGGCAGCGCTCGGCTGGGCGCTGGTCGTCGAATTTCCCGTGGTCATCCCCGCCTTGCCGATCGTCGTCTGGGTGGTCTGGCGGACACGCGACCTGGCCTGGCCGGTCCGCGCACGGCTGTTCGGGCTGGCCGCCGCGGCGGGGCTGGTCATGCTGGTGCCGCTGCTGATCTACAACAGCATCGCCTTCGGCACGCCGTTCAAGGTCGGCTATCAGGGCGTGGTCGGTTTCAACGGCATGCAGCAGGGGTTCTTCGGGCTTACCTATCCCAAGATCGAGGTGCTGGCGCAGATCATCTTCGGCACCGAACGGGGACTGATCTGGGTCGCGCCGGTGCTGGTGCTCGCGCCGTTCGGGCTGGCGCGGCTGATCCGGTCGCCGGCGACGCGCGACCTGGGCTGGCTCTGCACCGCGATCACCATTGCCGTGCTCCTCTACAATGCAGCCTATGTCTATTGGGATGGCGGGCATGCGACCGGCCCGCGCCATTCGGTGCCGATGATCGGCTTCCTGTGCCTGGGGCTGGCGCCGCTGTGGCAGGGCTGGCGCGCGACCGGGCGGGGCTGGATCGCCGGGCTGATCGGGTCGGGCATGGTCATCAATCTCGCCATCGCCTCGGCCGAGATCGCGGCCCCGCACGGCTACCGCTTTCCGCTGGTCGATCCGGTCATGCGGAAATTCCTGCGCGGCGATATCCACACGATCGCCGGCGACTATTGGGGCTGGTCGCAGGGGCTTGGTCTGGTCCCGTGGCTCGCGGTCGCCGGGCCGCTGCTGTGGTGGCTGATCCGCGAGGCGGCCTTGTCGGGCGCCGAACACAGGGATATCAAGACCACTCTCGCGTGACTGGCGAAGCGTGGAGCACCACGGGGAAGCGCGGGACATCGACGCCGCTCGCCTGGGCAGATCCTCGACCTTAAGGAACGTCCTTATGCCCGGGCTGTCGTCGATCCGCATTGCCTTCCTGCTCTTTCCCGACGTCACCCAGCTCGACCTGACCGGGCCCGCGCAGGTCCTGTCGCGGCTGGGGAACGCCACCATCGATCTCGTCGCGCGGGATGTCGCGCCGGTGGCGACCGACGCCGGCTTCGCGCTGCTGCCCACCGCGACCTTCGCCGATGCGCCGCCGCCCGATATCCTCTGCATCCCCGGCGGCTTCGGCGTGAACGACGCGATGGAGGATCCGGCGACGCTTGCCTGGGTCGGGCGGGCGGCGGCGGGCGCGACCTGGGTGACGAGCGTCTGCACCGGGGCGCTGCTGCTCGGCGCGGCCGGGCTGCTCAGGGGGTATCGCGCCACGACTCACTGGGCGTCGCACCATCATCTTGCCGCGTTCGGTGCGATTCCGGTCAGGGAGCGCGTGGTGTTCGACCGCAACCGTGTCACTGGCGGCGGGGTGACCGCCGGGATCGATTTCGGCCTCGCGCTCACGGCCGCGATCCGCGGGGAAGCGCATGCCCGGCTGGTCCAGCTGGGTCTCGAATATGATCCCCACCCGCCGTTCGATTCGGGATCGCCCGAACATGCCGACGACGCGACAATCGCACGCTACCAGGCGCTCGCCGCGAAATCCGCACCGGGTCGTGAGTCACGGACGCGGGCGGCGGCTGAGCGGATGATGTCCGGCGGCGACGGCGTGGCAGCGCCGCCGCGAGCATAGCGCCCTTGTTCTTCCCCGGCGGAGGCCGGGGTCCAGCTAGCGAAGATTGGTGAGAGGGCGCTGCGCTTCATTACCAGGGACATTCCAACTGGACCCCGGCCTTCGCCGGGGAAGAACCAAGTCTATAAGACGCCGCCGCCGCCTCACCGCGGATTCAACGGGAACACTACATAACCCCGGAAATGCGGGGTCGCCTCAAGTACGACGGGCATCCGCCATTCCCCGCCCTGAAGCAGCCCGATTCGGAACGGAATCTTCATCCGGTCGAGCCGTGCGAGATAGCCGGCATAGCCCGGGTTGACGCATTGGCCCTGATAGAGTTGCAGCGCCGCTTCGGCCCGGCGCTCGGCCTGAGTGGTGGGCTTGGGGTAGCCGTATTCGTCGAACGCGTTGATCTGTGCCCGGTTCACCTTGACCCGGCCGGCCGTGGGATCGCCGCGCCGGTCGAGAGGGATGCGACGGGAGAGCGTTCAGGGCGTCGCCATGTTCGCCCGTTCGCTGGCGAGGCGCGTATTCAGCGCGGTCTCATATTTGGCCGCGTAGGCGCGGCAGGCGCCGGGATCGACGAACGGGTTGGGCGTCTCGTGCCCGCGGAATTTCGCCAGTTTGACGTCGCCGCCCGACGCGTCCGGATGGGACGTGACGAGGATATCGCAGGGAAGCGCGGCAACCACCCCGAAGGTCTTGCGGAACGCGGCCACCCCTGTCGCGTGTTTCGGGTCCGAAAAGGCCCAGTCTTTGGTCGATACGGGGTTGAGGCTCGCGCCGAACACCATGTTCCGGCAGACGCGGCCGGCGCAGGAACGCCAGGTCCAGCTCATGCTGCCGGCTGTATGCCCCGGTGTGGCGCGCGCGGTGATGACCGTGTCGCCGAGCCGAAGCTTCTCGCCGTCATCCAGCGTGCGCACGCCGGCGACTGGCGGGTAACTTTCGAGCTGTCCGAATTGCGGGTCGTCGGCCACACTATGCCCGAGGCGGAGTATCTGTGCGCCCGCCCGGCTGGCGACGACGCGCGCGCCGCTATCGCGCGCCAGCGCGGCGATGCCGCCGGCATGGTCATAATGCGGCTCGGTGCTGAGGATGAACTTCACGTCCTTCACGCTGAAGCCGAGCTGGCGGATATGCGCCTCGATATCCTCGACCGCCTGCGGCACCGCGCCGTCGATCAGGATCAGCCCGGCGCTGGTGCGGATCAGCCCGACATTCAGCCCGCCGAACCCGACCAGATAGAAATTGCCGTGCACCTGCACCGGTGCCTGCGGCGTCAGCCAGCGCGCGGCATAATTGGGTGCGATCGGCCGGGTCAGCGGATCGTCCACCGGTGCCGCCGCCATCGCCGCCACCGAGGCCATCGCCGCGCCGATCACGCTGCCGAACATCATCCACTTCATCGACGCTCTCCCGATTGCTCGCGCGACGATGTCGCGGCGGCGTCAGCACGACAAAACATCTTATCTCGACGGAGACCCCAATTGGATTTGGGGCTCATGCCTGTTTGCGTGGCTGCCGGTGCGTGGGTCAGCGCGAACATAGGCTATGCGCGGTCAAGTTAAGGCGCGAATCGCGCGCACGATGCGCTTTTCAAAAATCTTGGCGGCGTAGGCAAAACGCCGCTGGCTTGCTAAGCGGCGGGTTCACATGGCAGTTTTGGGTGAATGTTGATGGCGAGTGATTCCAGTCTGAACAGTGGTTTCGCGGCATCTTCCCCGTACGCGCAACCTCGTACGATCCAGTCCCTAGACGAGTGCTATTTCTATCATACGATGGACGTTCCGGGTCACGGTACGATCAAAGGCGAATGGGACCTCAGAGGTTCGGTGGATGACTACCTTGGCAACTTCGATTTCAAGGGAAAGCGTGTCCTTGATGTCGGAGCCGCTTCCGGCATTTTAAGTTTTCATATCGAAAAACAGGGAGCAGAGGTCGTATCGTTTGACTTGTCGGAGAATTTTGATTGGGACATTGTCCCATTTGCTGAAAATAACAACGAGATAGCGCGAAGTGAGCGCCGCAGTCACTTGCGCAAAATAAATAATGGATACTGGCTTTGCCATCAAGCCTTTCAATCCAAGGCGCAGATGGTCAATGGCGTGGTCTATGATATTCCCCGCTCCATTGGCGCCGTCGACGTGGCCGTGTTTGGCAGTATTTTGCTACATCTCCGTGATCCATTTCTTGCCTTGGAGAATGCAGCGGCGCTTGCAAAAGAAGCCATCATTGTTTCGGACATCTCGCCCTATAGAAAATTCACCAGCAAGTTTAAAAGAAATCCCCGATTTATGCCACGCAGCATAAGTCCTGACGGAATAACTGACGGATGGTTCAGGCTTCCTCCACTGCTGGTCCAAGAATATCTTGGTATTCTAGGATTTAAGAAATCAACTATTGTGTGGAATAATTTCAAATATGGTGAACGCATTCGCCCGATTTACACGATCATAGCGCGAAGGTAGTTTGATGTATCCGTTTCGGATGCGCCTTATCTGTGATTGGTCGACTCCTTTGTTTAAGTGCCGCCGGAAAAGCTCTTGCGTCCGCAATCGTGGTGTCGGTCGACGTCGCCGCCGCGACTAGCTGCCCGTGCCTGTCAAGCGATCCCAATTCCCATGTGCGAGGCCTGTTCGTGCAACGTCGTCGAGCTGAACCTCTTCAAGGAAGCGTCGCGGCGCGCCGCCTTCCCGGTATTGGTAGGGAAAGTCGGTTGAGAACAGCAGGCGCTCGGGACCGACGATATCGAGGCAGCGAAGGAGATATGCTTCGCTCCACATGCCGCTGCCGGTCACGTATAGATTGTCGCGAGCGTAATCGGCCAGAGGGCGCCGAAGCTCAAGCGCGCGTTCGAAGACCGCCGATACGCGCTCCAGGTAAAACAGCACCACCTCGCCCCAATGGCCGAGGATGATTTGCAGATCAGGCAGTTCGTCGAACACGCCCGTCGCGGCCAAACGGATCCATTGCAGCCCCGCCTCATAGTGCCAGCCGAGGCCAAAGGCTGCGAGCGCAAGATCGGCCTTCTCGCTCACCCCGGAGTAATTGGCCTCGCGCACCGCGGCTAACGGGATCTGCGGATGGATGAAGAGCGGAACGCCGAGCTCTGCCGCCTTCGCCAGCATGGGGCGCATGTCAGGATGATCGAGATGGCGCTGGCGCGTCCGGCCGCAAAGCAGCGCGCCCTTCAGGCCCAGCTCTCGAACGGCGCGTTCCAACTCGCGCGGGGCTGCGTCGGCATCAGGGGTAGGCAGGGCGGCGAAACCCTGGAAGCGGTCGGGACGGCGTGCGCAGGTCTCCGCGATCAGGTCGTTCACTCGGTGCGCCATCTCCACAGCAGGTCCGGCTGCGAGATTGTGGAGACCGGGCGTGGTGAGCGAAAGCACCTGCACGTCCACGCCCTGCTCATCCATCAGCGCCAGGCGGCCTTCGCCCAGATCGGCGAGGCGGGTTCCGTTCTCACCACCATCGGCAATGGCAGATACCGGATCGTGCGGGGGCGGCGCCGCGCTCCACGCGTCGCGTACGGCATGAGGGAGGATATGCTCTTCGATCGCGATCAGGCGCATCTGCTATCTCACATGGGGCGGTAACCGGTAGGGCCAACCAGCCGTCGGCCAAAAAGGTCCGCTTTCAGGGGCATCACGTAACACGATGTTGGGTCGGCAACTGGGCGACAACGGCTAGTCCGGTGCTGATGGCCGGTTGAATCCCGCCGAACGGCTCGAGGCGGGTGGGATACTGGCTACGGCGAGATCTCCCAGATGACCATGTCCGCTGCGTAGCCGAGAAACGACCATCCGGTCGTTACGGCGAGAACCCACCAATAGAGACTTAGGCTGCCGTACTTTGCAACGACGGCCTTCCACCGAAACACGAGCGAACCCAGGCTGTAAAGCAGCCCAATCATGGCTCCAATCTGCGTGAACATAGGATCGCCCCCGTTTGCTCTACCTACTTGTTCTTCAATGTTGTGCCATCGGAAACGTGCGCAATCGCGAACTGGCAACCATATCGGGAGCGACCGATCTTGCGGCGAAAACGGTCGTCGTCGGTCAACCGATTCACGCGTTGACGTCATCACCCCAGTTTTGATGGCCAATGTCGATTCATTTTGCCGACCGGTGGCCGCATCATCGCGGGAAGGGCTATTGGCGGCAGCCGCGCCGCGTGCCCTGGCAGCTCAAGGCAAGATATCGAAATGATCTCGCACTACGATTCTCATAATTCGGCGAATAATATGTGTGTAGCGCCGAAGAAGCGTGTCCTCGTCATCGCAGCGCCACATCCTTCGACTCAAGTACCAAGCGCCGCACACGCCGAAAAACTGGCAACCCAAATGCAAGCGGATTCGAAAAATCGGGGTGGGCGTTGGGTGGCAAAAATCTGCGAAGACTTGCTGGGTGGCGGACCATCGGAGCCTTCGGTACTGGAAAACCCTTCTCCGATACTTGTCCGCTCAACCCCCGGCCTAGTCCTTCGGCTTCGCTTTCAGCCCACGTACCCGGTGCCAGATATAGAAGCCGGCCAGCCCGACCAGCACCACGCCGATCAGCGCGTCGGCGCTGTGGAACGCCGCCTTCATGCGCGGGTCGCTGTTCCATTTGTCGCCCAGCACCATGCCGACCCAGGCAAGGCCGAAGCACCAGGGCCAGGAGCCGATGAAGGTGTAGATGTGGAACGGCACCAGCTTCATCCGCGCGACGCCGGCGGGAAAGGCGATGAAGGAACGGATGACGGGCAGCAGGCGGCCGATCAGTACCGCCTGGTTACCCCAGCGATCGAAGAAGCGGTCGGCCATGTCGAGTTCGCCCGGGCCGATCAGCACATATTTGCCCCAGCGCTCGGCCAGCGGGCGTCCGCCGCGCTTGCCGACCTCATAGGCGAAGATCGATCCGATATTGCAGCCGATCGCCCCGGCGGTCGCCGCCAGATACAGGTCGAACCGTCCGACCGAGACGAGATAGCCGGCGAACGGCATGATGATCTCGGACGGCAGCGGGATGCAGGCCGATTCGATCGCCATCAGCAGGACGATGCCGAGATATCCCCCCTTGGAGATGACGGCGATGGTGAAGGTCGCGAGTATCGCGATGATTTTCTCGATCATCGCCGTCCCTTGCCGCGAACCGGGTGTCCGCCGCCAGTGGAAAATCTGTCGGGGCGCGTTGGAGGATGCTAGGATGCCCGCTCATCCCGACAGGGGCCGCCGATGACCGATGACGACAAGCGTGCCGCCGCCCTCGCCGCGGTGGAGGAAGTCCGGCCGGGCATGCTGGTCGGGCTCGGCACTGGCTCCACCGCTGCATTCGCGATCGGGCGGCTGGGGGAGCTGGTACGCGGCGGGCTCGATATCCGCGCGGTCGCCACGTCTCTGCGCAGTGAATCGATGGCGCGGATGGCGGGCATCACGCTGCTTGATTTCGCCGGTGTCGAGTCGGTCGATCTGACCATCGACGGTGCCGACGAGATCGACGGCCGGCTGTTCGCGATCAAGGGCGCGGGCGGCGCGATGCTCCGCGAGAAGATCGTTGCCGCCGCCTCGCGCCGGATGATCGTGATCGCCGATGCGTCGAAGCGGGTGGAGCGGATCGGTCGGGCAAAGCTGCCGGTCGAGGTGCTGCCCTTCGCGCGTGCGTTCGTCGCGACTCGGCTGGCGGGACTCGGCGCGAAGACGGCGGTGCGGGCCGAGCGGTCCGATCAGGGCAATATCATCATCGACTGTCTTTTCCCTGAAATACCCGATCCTTCCGCGCTGGCCGCCGCACTTTCGGGGCTTCCCGGCGTGCTTGGACACGGCCTTTTCCTTGACGAGGTGGATTGCGCCTATATCGGCGGGGGCGGCCGCGTGATCCGGCTCGAAAAATAAGGCAACCACCAGCGACGGCCAGCGTTCGACTGTCCGATAGAAAGCGAGTTTTTCCCATGTCCGATGCCGCCACGGCCAGCGTACCCGTCAAGGGCCTTCACGAGGACGGCTCGCCCGAGCGCCTGGCGATCGACACGATCCGCACGCTCTCCATGGATGCGGTGCAGAAGGCGAATTCGGGCCATCCCGGCACGCCGATGGCGCTCGCACCGGTCGGCCACACGCTCTGGTCGCAATTCCTGCGTACCGATCCGGACAAGCCCGACTGGCCCAATCGCGACCGTTTCGTGCTGTCCGTCGGCCACGCCTCGATGCTGCTCTATTCGCTGCTGCACCTGGCCGGCGTGAAGGAGATCGACCGCGACGGAAAGCCGACCGGCAATCTCGCGGTCAGCCTGAACGACATCGAGAATTTCCGCCAGCTCGGCTCCAAGACGCCGGGCCATCCCGAATATCGCCACACGACGGGCGTCGAGACGACGACCGGCCCGCTCGGTGCCGGCTGCGGCAATTCGGTCGGCATGGCGATCGCCGAGCGCTGGCTCGCCGCGCGCTACAACAAACCCGGCTTCGACCTGTTCGACCATGACGTCTATACGCTGTGCGGCGATGGCGACATGATGGAGGGCGTCTCGGCCGAGGCAGCCTCGCTTGCCGGCCACCTCAAGCTCTCCAACCTCTGCTGGATCTACGACAGCAACCATATCAGCATCGAGGGCGACACGAATCTCGCGTTCGACGAGGATGTCGGCATGCGCTTCCAGGCCTATGGCTGGAACGTCATCCATGTCGACGACGCCAATGATTGCGGCGCGCTGGCCGATGCCTTCGCCGCGTTCAAGGCGACGACCGATCGCCCCACCTTCATCGTCGTCCATTCGATCATCGGCTGGGGCAGCCCCCGCGCCGGCAGCGAGAAGGCGCATGGCGAGCCGCTCGGCGCGGAGAATATCAAGGCGACCAAGCTTGCCTATGGCTGGCCCGAGGACGCCCAGTTCCTGGTGCCGGACGGCGTGGCCGAAACGTTCGAAAAGTCGATCGCCGATCGCGGCCGGCCGCTGCGCGAGGCATGGGAGGCGATGTTCGCCGAGTATCGCAAGGACAATGGCGACCTCGCGGCTGAACTCGACCTGCTGCTCAAGGGCGACCTGCCCGAGGGCTGGGACGCCGATGTTCCCGTCTTCGAGGCGGACGAGAAGGGCATCGCCTCGCGCGATGCGGGCGGGAAGGTGCTCAACGCCATCGCCAACCGCGTGCCGTTCCTGATCGGCGGGTCGGCCGATCTCGCGCCCTCGACCAAGACCGACGTGAAGGGCAAGGCATCGTTCGAGGCCGACAATTATGGCGGCTCCAACTTCCATTTCGGCGTGCGCGAGCACGGTATGGGCGCGGTGGTCAACGGCATGGCGCTGTCGCACCTGCGGTCCTACGGCTCGACCTTCATGGTCTTCGCCGACTATATGCGCCCGCCGATCCGTCTCGCCGCGATCATGGAACTGCCGGCGATCTTCGTCTTCACGCATGATTCGATCGGCGTGGGCGAGGACGGCCCGACCCACCAGCCGATCGAGCATCTGGCGACCTTGCGGGCGATCCCCGGGCTCGACACGATCCGTCCCGGCGATGCGAACGAGACCGCCTGGGCCTGGCGCGCCGCGCTTGAGGACAAGAATCGTCCCACGAGCCTTGTCCTGTCGCGCCAGGCACTTCCGACACTCGACCGTAGCAAATATGCACCGGCCGAAGGGCTGATGAAGGGCGCCTATGTCCTGGCGGGCGACGAGAATCCGGAGCTGATCCTGATCGCCACCGGCAGCGAGGTCTCGCTCGCGGTCAAGGCGCATGAGGCACTGACGGCGCAGGGCGTGCGCTCGCGCGTGGTCTCGATGCCGAGCTGGTATCGCTACGAGCTGCAGGACGCCGCGTACAAGGAAAGCGTGCTGCCCAGGGGCGTCACGGCGCGCGTCGCGATCGAGATGGGCGGCGAGATCGGCTGGGATCGTTATGTCGGGCTTGAGGGCCGGACGGTGACCATGTCGACCTTCGGTGCCTCGGCCCCGATCGCGAAGCTGCAGGATAAATTCGGGTTCACCGTCGACAATGTCGTCAAGGTCGCCCGCGAAGTGCTCGGAAAGGATTGATCATGGGTCGTCTCAACGATCTCGCCGCTTTGGGCCAGGCTGTCTGGCTCGATTTCGTCGACCGCAAGTTCCTCGCCGAAGGGGGCCTTCAGAAGCTGGTCGACGAGGACGGGCTGACCGGCGTCACCTCCAACCCGTCGATCTTCGAAAAGGCGATGGGTCATGGCACCGCCTATGATTCGGCGCTGGCCGAGTTCGACCGCGCGCACCCCGGCGCGCCGGCGATGGAGCGTTACGAGCATCTCGCCATCCAGGACATCCAGGCCGCCGCCGATACGCTGCGCCCGGTCTATGACCGGCTCGGCGGCAAGGACGGCTATGTCAGCCTCGAGGTCTCGCCCTATCTCGCCAACGACACCGACGGCACCATCGCCGAGGCGAAGAAGCTGTGGGCGGCGGTCGACCGGCCCGACCTGATGATCAAGATCCCCGGCACGCCAGCCGGCGTTCCCGCCATCGCCGCGACCATCGCGGCCGGGATCAACGTCAACGTCACGCTGCTCTTCTCGATCGAGGCCTATAAGGCAGTCGCCCTGGCCTATGTCGAGGGGCTCGAGCAGCGCGCCGCGAAGGGCGAGGCGGTCGACAGGATCGCCAGCGTCGCCAGCTTCTTCGTCAGCCGGATAGATACGAAGATCGACGACGCGATCGACGCGCGGGTCAAGGACGGCGACGCAGAAGCCGACGCGCTCAAGGCAGTGCGCGGCAAGGTCGCCATCGCCAACGCGAAACTGGCCTATGCCTGGTATGAGGAATTCATCGCCTCGGATCGCTGGCAGGCGCTCGCCGCGAAGGGCGCGATGCCGCAGCGGCTGCTCTGGGCATCGACCGGCACCAAGAACCCCGACTATCCCGACACGCTCTATCTCGACACGCTGATCGGGCCCGACACGGTGAACACCGTGCCGCCCAAGACGCTCGATGCGTTCCGCGACCATGGCACCGCCGCTGAGACGCTGACCCGCGATGTCGACGGCGCGCGCCATACGCTCGCCGAGGCGGAACGGCTTGGCCTCGACCTGACCGGCGTGACGGATATTCTTGTCGAGGAAGGGGTCCATAGCTTCGCTCAGGCGTTCGATACCCTGCTGGGCGCGATCGCCGCGAAGCACCCCGAAACGGCGAACTGAACGACGACGACTCTCACCCCCATCCGGAGACTGCCATGCGTATCGGACTGATTGGCCTTGGCCGGATGGGCGGCAATATCGCCCGGCGCCTGATGCGCGCCGGGCATGAAACGGTCGCCTATGACCGCGATCCCAAGGCAATCGCGGAACTGGTCGCTGACGGCGCGGTCGGGGCTGACTCGCTTGAGGATATGCACGCCAGGCTCGCCAGCCCGGCGATCTTCTGGGTGATGCTCCCCGCCGGCGCGCCGACCGAAGATACCATCTCGACGATCGCCGGCTTCGCGAAGCCGGGCGACATCGTCATCGATGGCGGCAACAGTTTCTACAAGGACGACATTCGCCGGGCGAAGGCACTGGCCGAAAAGCAGATCCGCTATGTCGATGTCGGCACCTCGGGCGGCGTCTGGGGGCTTGAGCGGGGCTATTGCATGATGGTCGGCGGGGAGAAGGAAGCAGTCGACCTGCTCGACCCGATTCTCGCCGCGCTTGCGCCGGGCCTCGGCACCATCCCGCGCACGCCCAATCGCGGCGACAAGAGCGAGGACCCGCGCGCGGAGCAGGGCTATATCCATGCAGGCCCTCCCGGCTCGGGCCATTTCGTGAAGATGGTGCACAACGGCATCGAGTATGGCCTGATGCAGGCCTATGCCGAGGGCTTCGATATCCTCGCCGGCAAGTCGTCGGACAAGCTGCCCGAGGACGAGCGTTTCGACCTGAACCTGACTGACATCGCCGAGGTATGGCGGCGCGGCAGCGTGATCTCGTCCTGGCTGCTCGACCTGTCGGCGTCGGCCCTGGCGGATGACCAGCAGCTCGCCAAATATTCGGGCAAGGTCGCCGATTCGGGCGAGGGCCATTGGACGATCGAGGCGGCGATGGAGGAGGCGGTGCCGGTCAACGT
The DNA here is from genome assembly GCF_028473665.1 of Sphingomonas sp. QA11. GTDB lineage: Bacteria > Pseudomonadota > Alphaproteobacteria > Sphingomonadales > Sphingomonadaceae > Sphingomonas > Sphingomonas phytovorans. The sequence continues at coordinate 5,005,559 of NZ_CP098774.1, forward strand.
GCTCTCCGCCGCCCTGTTCGCGCGCTATCGCAGCCGGGTCGACCATACGTTCGGGGACAAGCTGCTGTCGGCGATGCGCTTCGGTTTTGGCGGCCATGTCGAGATGCCTCAGTAAATGGGCAATGGCACGAAGGAGGCGATCGGGCTCGTCGTCTCCGATCTCGACGGCACGCTGGTCGACAAGAAGAAGCAGCTTACGCCGGGTACCATCGCGGCAGTGGGCCGGCTGCGCGAGGCCGGGATCGGCTTCACCATCATCAGCGCCCGGCCGCGATCGGGCATGATGCCGATCGCCGATGCGCTGGCGATCGACGATGTCATGGGCGCGTTCAACGGCGGGACGATCTTCCGCCGCGACGGGACAGTGGTCGAGCAGCACCGGATCGATCCGGCGGTGGTGCGCGGCGTGTTCGAGCTGGTCGGCGATGCCGCGGTCGACACCTGGGTGTTCGCCGACGACCTCTGGTACGCCAGCACCGACCAGGGGCATCATGTCGATTCCGAACGCGTCTCCTCCAACCAGGCGCCGGTGATCGTGTCCGACTTCACGGCGCTCTACGACCGTGCCGACAAGCTTACCTTCGTCAGCGACGATCCGGCGTTGCTCGGTGCGCTGACCGGGCGCGCTGCCGCCGCGTTCGGGGCACGGGCGACGGTGGTGCAGTCGCAGACCTATTATCTCGACGTGACCGCGCTTGCCGCCAACAAGGGCGACGGCGTCGCGTTGCTGGCGGAGGCGATGGGCACGCCGCTGGCACGGACCGCCGTGATCGGCGATCAGGGAAACGACGTGGCGATGTTCGTGCGGGCAGGCCTGTCGATCGCGATGGGGCAGGGGCCGGCCGAGGTGCGGGCAAAGGCCGATTTCACCACCGGCGCGAACGACGCTGATGGTGTCGCGCAGGCAATCGACGGGATCATCCTGCCCCGCGTCTGATTCAATCGACCGGGTCGTCCGCGTAATGGCGAGCGATGATGGCACAGGCGAAGAGCTGGAGCTGATGGAACAGCATCAGCGGCAGGATGACCAGGCCGACCTGCGCCGGCGGGAACAGCACGCCCGCCATCGGCACGCCGGAGACGAGGCTTTTCTTCGATCCGCAGAACAGCAGCACGATCGCGTCCTCGCGGCTGAGGCCCATCAGCCTGCCCAGGCCCCAGGTCGCGAGCAGCACCAGCGCCAGCAGCACCGTGCAGGCAGCGAGGATCAGCGCCAGTTCTTCCGCCGACAGCCGGTGCCAGATGCCGTCGACCACCGCCGCGCCGAACGCGGTATAGACGACCAGCAGGATCGATCCGCGATCGACCAGCGTCAGCAGCTTCTTCTGGCGCGCGACGAAGCCGCCGATCCATGGCCGCAGCAGATGGCCGGCGACGAACGGCAGCAGGAGCTGGACGACGATCGATTCGACCGAGGCGAGCGATACGCCCGCGCTGCCGCCCGATCTGATCAGGATCGCGGCCAGCGCCGGGGTCAGTACGATGCCGATCAGGTTGGAGAAGGATGCGCTGCATACCGCCGCCGCGACATTGCCCCGCGCGATCGCGGTGAAGGCGATCGAGGACTGGACGGTCGACGGCAACAGGGTCAGGAACAGCATGCCCATCGCGACGGGCGGCGCGAGGAAGGGCAGCGCCGCGACGCCGAGCCCAAGCACCGGGAACAGGATATAGGTGACGGCGAACACGGCGAGATGGAGGCGCCAGTTGTTCATGCCGGCGACGATCGCCTCGCGCGACAGCTTTGCCCCGTGGAGGAAAAACAGCAGGACGATCGCGATGTCGGCCGCGATGTCGAACAACGGCACCGCCGGTCCACGGGGCGGCAGCAGCGAGGCAAGCACCACCGTGCCGATCAGGGTCAGGATGAACGGCTCGAAGAGGACGAGGAAGCGCTTGAGCATGCCGCCACTTCGCGCGATCGGTTGCGCGCCGCAATGGCTTAAGCCGCCTGAAACCAATCTTGGCGCTCATTCTGCCCGGCTGGCAGTAGCGTGGCGGCGCGGAGCCGTTCATGATGCGGCGATGAAGTGCTTCAGAATACGGGCTTCCCATGCAGCATGAAGTGAGGAGCCTGCGCGGCATGGTCACCGCGCCGCATCATCTGGCGGCGCAGGCCGGGCTTGGGGTGCTGCAGGACGGGGGCAATGCAATCGAAGCGACGGTCGCGGTCGCTGCGTGCCTCGCGGTGGTCTATCCGCACATGACCGGGATCGGCGGCGACGGCTTCTGGCTGATCGCCGAGCCTGACGGGCGGACTCATGCGATCGACGCGTGCGGCGCGGCGGCGGCGACCGCCAGCCTCGCGCTCTACCGGGGGCACAAGGTAATCCCCTGGCGCGGACCGCTCGCGGCGAACACCGTGGCGGGCACGATCTCCGGCTGGGCGGCGGCGCTTCAGTCGAGCGGCGGCACGCTGCCGCTGGGGCGGTTGCTGCGCGACGCCATCCACCATGCCGAATCCGGCGTCGCGGTGACGCGGGGCTGGGCGGAACTCGCAACGCTGAGGCGGCGCGAGTTGCTCGACCAGCCCGGCGCCTGGGCGGAGACCTTCGAGCCCGCCGGGCGGCCGCTGGTCGAGGGCGAGGTGCTGCGCCAGCCCCGGCTGGCAGCGACGCTGGCGCTGCTCGCGCGCGATGGATTGCAGAGCTTCTACGAAGGCGCGCTTGCCCGCTCGATCGCCGCCGATCTCGCCCGGCTCGGCAGCCCGCTCAGCACGATCGACTTCGCGGCCCACCGCGCGACCCGGCCGGTGCCGCTCAGCGTCGGCATCGAGGGCACGCGCCTGTTCAACACCGCGCCGCCGACCCAGGGCCTCGCCTCGCTGCTGATCCTCGCCCTGTTCGACCGGGTCCATGCCCCCGAGGCCGAAGGGTTCGACTATGTCCATGGCCTGGTCGAGGCGACCAAGCAGGCGTTCCTGTTCCGCGACCGGCATGTCGGCGATCCCGACGATATGACCTTCGACCCGCAAGCCCTGCTCGACGATCCGCGCGAGCTTGACGAGATGGCGATGCGGATCGACCTCGATCGGGCGCTGCCCTGGCCGCAGCCTGCCTCGGCGGGCGACACCTGCTGGTTCGGCGCGGCCGATGCCGAGGGGCGTGTGGTGAGTTCGATCCAGAGTAGCTATTTCGAATTCGGCTCGGGCCTTGTCCTGCCCCAGACCGGCATCATTTGGCAGAACCGGGGCAGCAGCTTCCGCCTCGCCGAGGATGGCTGGAACGCGCTCCGGCCGGGACGCAAGCCTTTCCACACGCTCAACCCGGCGCTGGCCCGCTTCGATGACGGGCGCGTGATGGCCTATGGCACGATGGGCGGCGAGGGGCAGCCCCAGACCCAGGCAGCGATCTTCACCCGTTATGCCCGGTACGGCATCGGCCTGCAGGAGGCGATCAGCCGCCCGCGCTGGCTGCTCGGGCGGACCTGGGGCGAAAACAGCACCACACTGAAGATCGAGGATCGTTTCGCGCTCGATCTCTATGAGGATCTCCGCGCGGCCGGGCATCAGGTCGAGCTGATGCCGGCCTTCACCGCGACCATGGGCCATGCCGGTGCGATCGTTCGCCATGCCGACGGCTTGCTCGAAGGTGCTACCGATCCGCGCAGTGACGGCCAGGTGGCTGCGTGGTGACCGGACCGCACGCCTTCCGCGCCGAACTGCTGAGCGTCCCCGAGGACCCGGCACAGGGTGGCACGGTCCGCCACCATGCCGACGGGCTGATGGTGGTCGAACAGGGTGTGGTCGTCGCCTTTGGCGACCATGCCGACCTCGCCCCGCGTTTTCCGGGCGTGGCCGTCGAGCGCCTCCCGGGACTGGTGGTCCCCGGCTTCGTCGACACGCATATCCATTATCCGCAGACCGACCGGATCGCGGCCTATGGCGGGCAGTTGCTCGAATGGCTCGAACGGCACATCTTTCCGGCGGAGGCGGCCTTTGCGGATCGCGGCCATGCCGACGCGGTGGCGGGTTTCTTCCTCGACGAGCTCCTGAGGAACGGCACCACCAGCGCACTGGTCTTCGCCACCGTCCACGCCATATCGGTCGACGCTCTGTTCGAAGCGGCGCTGGTGCGGAACATGCGGATCGTGTCGGGCAAGGTGCTGATGGATCTCGGGCCGGAGTCGCTGCGCGATTCGGTCGAGAGCGGCCGCACCGAAAGCGAGGCGCTGATCGCACGGTGGCGCGGGCGCGGACGGCTCGGTTACGCGGTGACCCCGCGCTTCGCGCTCACCTCGTCGGATGAACAGCTTGCCGGCGCGGGCGATCTGGTCGCCGCGCATCCGGACGTGCTGATGCACACCCATCTCGCGGAGAATATGGGCGAGATCGCCGCGGTTGCCGATCGCTTCCCGACGGCGCTCGACTATCTCGACGTCTATGACCGCTTCGGCCTGGTTGGCCCGCGATCGGTCTTCGCGCACTGCGTTCACATGGAGGATCGAGCCCTGGCGCGGATGGGTTTGGCAGGGTCGAGCATCGCCTTCTGCCCGACCAGCAACCTGTTCCTCGGCTCGGGCCTGTTCGACCTGGCTCGCGCCGATGCGCACGGCGTGACGGTCGGCATCGGCACTGATGTCGGCGCCGGCACCAGCTTCTCGCTGCTCGCGACGCTGGGCGAGGCGTACAAGGTCGGGCAGATGCGCGGGACCGGCCTCGATCCTTTCCGTGCGCTCCATCTCGCGACGGCTGGTGGCGCGCGGGCGCTCGGGCTCGGCGGCCGGATCGGCGGCTTGTTGCCGGGGCAGGAGGCCGATTTCGTCCTGCTCGATCCCGCTGCCACGCCCCTGCTGGCGCGGCGCACCGCCGGGGCGGATCTTAGGGAGAAACTGTTCGCGCTGCAGATATTGGGCGACGACCGGGCGATCGCCCGCACCTATGTCGCCGGGCACTGCGCCTGGAGGCGGCCCGCCTGACTATTGGCCCCTGACTATTTTCTCGGGTCGAGCAATCCCTCGAACAGCCGCACGACCTTGCCGGTCCGGTTCTTCTCGAAATCGCGCGGATGGACGAACTGGTCGGCGAACCAGGGATAAAGCGCCGGGTCGAACGCCGCCTTCAGCCAGTCGACCGTCGTGCGCACCGCCGGCGAGTGCCGCGCCTCGGCATGGAAATAATACCACAGGTCGAACCTGAGCGGCAGCGGCACGTCGAGCGGGATGACGTGTTTCGACACCGCCCGGGCATAGGTCGGCAAGGCGGCGATGCCGGCGCCGTTCACCACCGCCCAATAGACCGACAGCGCCGAATTCGACCGGATCGGCATGAAGCCGTCCGGCCAGTCCGAGCCCACGAGGAATTTGACCAGGCTTGAATTATAGCCGGGCCCGCTCTGCTCGATGAACTTGTGCTCGCGGAACTGGTCGAGCGACGTCATCGCCCCGTGTTTACGGATATAGGCCTCGGAAGCGAACAGCATGTAGTGGACCGTCGCCAACTTGGCCCGGACCACGTCGCGATGGTGAGGCTCACTGAAGGCGACGCCGACATCGACCAAGTCGCTACGGTCGCGCGCCGAATCATAGTCGAGCTGAAGCGATATCGTCAGGTTCGACAGCGACGGCGACAGGTCGTTGAGGCGCGGCGTCAGCCACAAGCTGCCCAGCCCCTCGGTGCAGCCGATGGTCAGCTCGCCGGGATTGATCAGGACATTCGCCTCGCCGTCGCCATCCGCTTCGGCCGACAGGGCTGCGCCGGCCATCTCGCGCGCGGCGCGCGCCATCATCAGCCCTATATCGGTAGGGACGACCCCGCTTCTCGACCGCCCGAGCAGCTTGGTGCCGATGCGATCCTCGAGCCGCTCGATCCGGCGACGCAGCGTATTGAGGGACAGGCGTGAACTGTCAGCGGCGGCGCGAAAACTATGATGTTCGGTGACGAGAAGCAGCGCGCGAAGATCGTCCCAATCCAGATCCCGAACGAGCGTGCGCACATGGGTGGCGTTCCACCGGGGAACACCATGGTCTGGATTTTGGATCGCGGCCGGATGCTTGCTCGCCATTACACTCCTGTCGGGGCTTAACCTAACAGTCGGAGCGAGAAAATGCGAGCGGAGCTACAAACACCACATCGCGACAGCTTTGGCCGCCTGCGCTTCTCCGAAAAGGTCGAGCATACGCTGGCGCGCGCCAGCAGTCCGCCCGTTTCGCGGATTGCGACAGACGCGGAAATCGTCTCGGTTCTGGACGAGGCTTCGCGCCTCTTCCCGGTCGCGAGCCTGTCGGCCGTGCAGCGCATGCGCGAACGGAATGCCGGCGTCGTCCGGATGATCGAAGGTCTTGGGGCCCGGAACGACTCGGCCATGCTGGCGTATCTGCCACTGTCGGCTGAAGGTGCGAAGCTGCTGATCGAGGGCCGCTTCGACGGCAAAAACCCAAAGGCGGAATGGATCGTCGCTGAGGATGAGATCCCGACGGCGATCTATATCTGGATGGCATGGACGCCGGGAACGCTCGCACGGTCGCTGCCAGCGATGGCGCAGATCTTCTCGTCGCTGACGCCGGACGGTTGCCCGCTCTTCTCGCGCGCATCGACCGAGCATTCGATGCGGATCCACACCACGATGGGCTTCCAGCAGGCTGCGCAGATCTATCCCGGCGCGCCCGAATGGCTGCTGGTCGTCCTGCCCGAAGGCGAGATGGTGCCCGTGCGCAAGGAAATGACGGTCCGCCCGCCCGCCCCCAAGATCGAGGTGCGCCCGGTGCGCTCGTTCGAGGACATGGCGATGATCTTCGCCGTGCGATCTTCGACCTATATCAGCGAGCAGTTCTGCCTCTATTCGGAGGAGTTCGACGGCAATGATTTCTGCGCGACTCACCTGATCGGCTTCATCGACGGCGACCCGGCCGGCTGCATCCGGATGCGCTATTTCGGGGATTTCGTGAAGGTCGAGCGCCTTGCGGTACGGCGCGAATATCGCCGCAGTCGGCTGGCGTTCAAGCTGGTGCGGGAGGCGCTGGCGCTGGCCCGGGTGAAGGGCTTCAAGCGGTTCTACGGCCATGCCCGGCTCGATCTGGTGCCGTTCTGGGCGATGTTCGGCTTCCGGGAGATGGCCGAGCGCCCCTTGTTCAAATTCGCCGATGTCGAATATCGCGAGATGGAGCTCGACGGCGAGGCGAGCGAGAATCCGATCGGCATCGGCGACGATCCGATGGTGACGATCCGGCCGGAGGGTGCCTGGAACGTGCCCGGCCCGCTCGAACTGTCCAACCTGCGGCCAAGCCGGGCTGCCTTTTTCAGCGACATGAAGACGGTCAGCCGGGCGGCCCACTAGGTCGGATCGACGTCCCCGTCATCGATACGATTGCAGTGAAGAGGAGGTTCGCGCAGAGGGCGCAGAGAATGCGGGGTTCATCGCAAACCAGCCGAGCCGCTGGTCGAACCCTCTCGGCGTCCTCAGGGTCCCTGCGCGAAATCATCCTGTGCTGCCGACGGGCCGGTCCTGAATGTGGATCGGCCTGGCGGGCATAGCCGACCCGGGCGGGTACTGTCCGGTCGTTCACCGTTGAGAGACGCCGTTCACCGACGCGATCTTGGCGGCCGGGCGGAACTCGGCTTTGGAGGGCGCCTCATCCTTTTGGGGGCTCCATGTATCCGATCATCCGCGTTACCATTACGACACTGCCCTGGCTTCTTGTCGGGCTTGCGTCACCGGCCTTTCCCCAGGCACGAATCCCGGCAACCGCGCAATCCGCGATCGATCTCGATGCCGCCTTCCGGGCAATCGCGCCGGAAGGGCCGGGATGCGCGGCGGGCGTGTCGGTCGCTGGCGTTTCCAGCTCGATCAAGGGCTATGGCCAGGCCGATCTGGAGCATCGCGACCCGATCACCGCTGAGAGCATTTTCGAAACCGGTTCGCTGGCCAAGCAGTTCACCGCTGCCGCGATGCTGCTCCTGGTACAGGATGGCAGGCTGGCGCTGGACGACGATATCAGGCGCTATCTGCCCGAAATGCCTGATTATGGGACGCCGATCACGATCAGGCACCTGCTCAATCACACCAGCGGCCTGCGCGAGCAATGGAGCCTGCTCGCTTTGACGGGCAATCCTCCCGGAACCCAGGTACACAACCAGGCGACGATCCTCGATCTCGCCTCGCGCCAGAAGGGCCTGAACTTCAGGCCGGGCGCCGAATTCCTCTATACCAACACCAACTATGCCCTCGCCGCGATCATCGTCGAACGGGTCAGCGGCAAGAGCCTGCAGCAGTTCACCGACCAGCGCCTGTTCCGGCCGCTGGGCATGGACAGGACCCGGTGGCGGGAGGATTTCCGCACGGTCGTTCCCGGGCGCGCGACTGCCTATGCGCCGGCCGGCGAGGGTTTCATCGCCAACATGCCTTTCACTAACGTCTATGGAAATGGTGGTCTGCTCACCACGATCGGCGATCTGCTGCGCTGGAATGCGTTCCTGGACAAACCGTCGGCCTTGCCTGGCGGACAGGGCCTTGTCGCGGCCCTGCAAACCCCGGGGAGCCTGAGTGACGGCACGACACTCGACTATGCCCTAGGCCTCGAAATCAACCATGCGCACGGGCAGCGGCTGGTGTCGCACAGCGGTTCGACGGGAGGATACAAGGCGTGGCTGGGTCGCTATCCCGACCAGCGGATCTCAGTCGCGATCCTGTGCAACAATGGCGGCATCGATCCGGTCGCCGTCGGGGAAAAGCTCGCTGAGCAGGCCCTGCGCGCGACGGGGAATTCAAGGGACGTTGCCGTCGCGACGGCACCGTCGCCGGTCTCCGCTGTGCCGGCGGCATCTTCTTCTCCCGATCTGACACCGTATCGGGGCCTGTTCCGGAACCCGGTCACGGGCGAACTGGTCCAGACCGAGGTGGCGAAGGGTCGGCTGATGCTGAGGCAAGGGGCAACCGATGCGCTCGTGGCGCTTGGCGGCGGGCGTTTCCGGCGCACCGATGGCACTGTCCTGTCGTTCGTCCGGTCCGGTCCCGGGCCGGTCGAACTGATCGCCGGCACAGGCTCGGGGACTCAACGCTTCGTCGCGGTGCCGCCCGCGCAAAGCGGCGGCGCAGCGCTCGCCGAGTTCGTCGGAGACTATTACAGCGCCGAACTCGACACCCGGATCGCCGTGGTCAGGCAGGGCGACACGCTGGTGATGCGCCAGCGCTTCGGGATCGAATGGCCATTGTCGCCGAGCTTCGCCGACGGTTTCACCACTCGCCTGCGAGGCACCACCACCCTGGTCTTCGGCAGGGCGGCCGATGGACGGGTCAATGGTTTCGGCGCCTGGGCGAACGGCGCGCGCAACATATCGTTCGTGAAACAGTGATTCGCCGGCCCTGGCAGAGACGGGGGAGAGGCATGGTCTCGGCATGCCCCTATCCCGGCGGGCGACTCCGTTGCTGATGGCTTGCCGCAAATCGGATGGGGGAATCCGGATTCGCTGTATCGTTTCCACATTTTATCTCGAACTCCCCGAAGCCGACGGTCAGCCCGCTGGTTCCGACGGTGGGGCAGTTCACCGATGCGGGGGTGATGATCCAGGGTGAATAGATGGCCTGGACCTTCTCGCTGACGTTCGGGCCGACGATGGCTGCCTCATGCGGATCGGCTGGTTCGAACCGCCAGAGTATCTCGCGGGAGATGAGCGGGTTGGGCACCATGACGGTCATCAGGTCGCGGCCGACCGTTGCCGTCTCGGCCGCCCGCTGTCGGATGGTGTCCATCGCGGCCAGCCGAAGGGCCTCGATGTCGCGACGGCCGGTCGCTTCCGCATGGTCCGCGACGGCCCTGGCGGTCCGCGCGACCGGCCAGCCATCGCCGACCTGCGCAAAAAGGGTTCCTTGTTGACGGGTACGGGGCGGGCGCATCCAGCCGTTGATCGTGGGGGCGCCGCCTTTCCAGTCGATGTCGATGCAAAAGGGAATGCTGCGCCGCCGCCTGATCCGATATCCCGCGACCTGTAGCGTCAGCCCGTATTTTCCCAGGTTCCGGGGAAGGCCGGCCAGCGCGTTCCTCAGTCTCCAGATGATGGTGCGCAGCTTCACCCGGCCAAGGCCGCGTCCGCCAAAGGCGAATGTGCCGAGCGGCGGCGCATCGGCCGGCTGCGGGGCCAGGGTGTTCGCGATCCATTGGTCCGTCGGCTGCTTCCCGATGAACGCAATGCCGGTAAAGCCGATCGTGCCGACGGCGTCGGCCGCCAGAAAGATGATGGTCTTGTTCTCCAGCGGGCTGTGGACGACTGGCGAAACCCCCGAACCGGCCAGGGTTACCCTGCGATCACTGGCATGGACTGAGGCGTGCGGCGTGCTGATCGATAGAATCAACGTCATTGTCCGGAATCGCGCCCTTCGCAGTCGGTACGATAGCGGGTCGGTCGACTCGAATGCGTGCCCCTAGGCTCCATATAGTGCCCAGACGCTCGCCAGATCCTGCACCACATGCCCCAGGGACTTGTACGCCGTGATCTCCTCCGCCGATCGTCGCCCCTCGACCCGCCCGGCCAGCACCTCGCCGATTTCGGCGACGATATGCTCGTCGCCGATCAGGCCGGCCGCCTTCGCCTTCAGGAACTCCGCCCCCTGCGCCAGCACGCCTTCGCGGCTGTCGACGATGAAGCGGGATCGCACGACCAGGTCATGGTCGACCTCGACTGGCCCGGCATAGCTCGAGCCGACCAGGTTGAGGTGAGTGCCCGGCCGCACCCAGGCGCCATGCAGGATCGGCTCGATCGCGCCGGAGACGGTGCAGACGATATCGGCTTCGGCCACCGCCGCGCGCACCTCGTCAACCGCCGAAATTTCGATCCCCGTCTCCGTGGCCATCGACTGCGCGACATCCGCCGCCCGGCCCGCAGACCGGCCCCATACCAGCACGCGCTCGATCGGGCGCACCGTGGCGATCGCGCGGATATGAGTCGCCGCCTGTTCGCCGGTGCCCAGAATGGCGAGCGTCCGCGCGTCGGCACGGGCCAGCGCGTCGGTCGCCACCGCGCTCGCCGCCGCCGTGCGGATCGCGGTGACCTCGCCGGCATGTGCGATGCACACCGGCTCGCCCGAGTCCGGATCGAAGATGACGATCACGCCCTGGTGCGACTGGCGGCCCTTCGCCGCATTGCCCGCGAACACGCTGATCAGCTTGGCGCCGAACGGCCCGTCCCCGGCCAGCGCGCCGGGCATGATGCCGAACAGCCGCCCTTCGGCCAGCGGGATGATCGATCGCAGCAATTGTCGCGTCTCGCCGGTCGAGAAGGCGATCATCGCCTCGCGTACGATCGGGATGCAGACGGGATAGGTGAGGCGTTCGCGCACTTCCGCGCGGTCGATCAGGCGCATGCTTGGTGTTCCGGTGTCTTCGATGATGTCCGCATCCTGTCCGGCGGCGGTGCCGCGGGCAACCGGAGGCTGCGCCGTATCCGGGGCGATCGATGGAGCGAGGCGGCGCATGCCACCCGAATACGCGGCCTTCATCGTCGGGAAGACATTGCCCTACAGGAAGAAAACCCCCTCGATCACCGTCAGGCATGTCCCGCCCAGGATCACCCGGTCGCCATCCAGCCGGCAGGTCAGCCGGCCGCCGCGCGGGCTCGCCTGGAAGGCGGTGAAGCTCTCCCGGCCAAGCCGCTTTGCCCAATAGGGTGCCGACACCGCATGGGCGGAACCGGTCACCGGATCCTCGTCGATCCCGGCGCCCGGCGCGAACGCCCGGCTGACGATATCGGTCGAGTCGCCCGGCGCGGTAACGATGGTCAATATGTTGCCCTTGGCGGCGAGCGCGCGGAAATCGGGGGCCAGCGCGCGGACCAGCGCCTCGTTCTCCAGCACGATCAAGGCGTAGTGTCCGGGGTGCCACAAGGTCTCGACCACGCCCTGTGCGCCCAGAGCAGCGACGATCTCGGGCAGTTTCAGCGGAGAGGGTGCCCAGGCCGGCAGCGAGAGCTCATAGCCGTCGCCCGCGCGCCTCACCTCAAGCACGCCTGCCCTGCGGGTGCGGAAGCGCACAGCGTCGATCGAGGGATCGCCCGACAGCACGAAATGCCCGCTTGCCAGCGTCGCATGGCCGCACAGCGCCGCCTCGGTCGCGGGCGTGAACCAGCGCAGCTCGAATTCAGCTTCCCCGCTCGCGTCTGGCAGGAGGAAGGCGGTCTCGGCCAGGTTGTTCTCGGCGGCGATCGCCTGCAGCACCGCGTCGCCGGGCCATGCGGCCAGCGGCATCACCGCGGCGGGATTGCCCGTGAAGGGCGCGCTGGCGAACGCGTCGATTTGCGCGAACGGAATCCTCAAAGGCGCTTGCCGAACCAGTGCGGAGTCACATCCGCCTCGATCAGCGGGTTGTCGGTGTCGATATGCCCCTCCGGGTCGAGATGGATCAGCACTTCGACCTTGGGGAATTGCTTGCGGATCTTCGCCTCGACCGCGTCCATCACGACATGCGCATCGGCCACCGTCATCTGCGGCGCGACATACATGTGGAACTGCGCGAAATCATGGCTGCCCGACCGGCGGGTGCGGAAATCATGGATGCCGCGAAGCTCCGGATGCTGCGCTGCCGCCTCGATGAAGCGCTTGCGCTCCTCCTCCGGCCATTCCTTGTCCATCAGTTGGTCGATCGCGTTGCTCGACGCGCGAAACGCCCCGAAGGCGAGCCACGCGGCGATGACGATGCCGAACAGCGGGTCGGCATTGCTCCAGCCGACATATTGGTCGAGCACCAAAGCGAGGATCACCGACCCGTTCAGCAGCACGTCGGACTGGTAATGCATATTGTCCGCCATGATCGCGACCGATCCGGTGCGGCGGATGACGCTGCGCTGATAAACCAGCAGCACCAGCGTCGCGAGGATCGCGACGATCGATACGCCAATGCCGAAGTCAGCATCCCGCGTCGGGTTGCTCTCGCCGAACGCCAGGATCGCCCGCCACGCTATGGCGGCTGCCGACGCGGTGATCAGCATGACCTGGAACAGGGCCGCCAGCGCTTCCGCCTTGCCATGGCCGAAACGATGGTCGTGATCGGCCGGCGTCGCGGCGAGGCGGACGCCGTAGAGCGTGACCAGCGAGGCGAGCAGGTCTAGCCCGGTATCGGCCAGCGAGCCGAGCATCGCGACCGATCCGGTATGCCACGCGGCGTATCCCTTCAGCGCTAGCAGGAACAGCGCCATCGCCACGCTGGCGATGGCGGCGCGCACGGCATAGGGAATGGCGCGGCGCTGGTCCTCGGTCACGGGTATAGCAGCCCTTCGCTCCAGCCGTCTCCGGCGTGGACGAACAGGCGGCGCTCGTGAAGCCGGTGCGCGCAGTCCTGCCAGAATTCGATCCGGTCCGGGGTCAGCCGGTATCCGCCCCAATGCGGCGGCCGTGGCACGTCGCGGCCTGCGAAGCGTGCCTCGACCTCCGCGAACCGCGCCTCGAACGTGTCGCGTGCATCAAGTGGCCGCGACTGGTCGGACGCCCAGGCGCCAAGTTGCGAGTCCCGGCTGCGGCTCGCGAAATAGGCATCGGATTCGGCGTCGGTGGCGAAGGCCAGGCTGCCCTCGATCCGGATCTGCCGCCGAAGCGACTTCCAGTGGAACAGCAGGGCCGCGTGCGGATTGGCCGTCATCTCGCCGGCCTTGCGGCTCTCGCGGTTGGTGTAGAAGACGAAGCCGTCGGGCCCATGGCCCTTGAGCAGGACCATTCGTACGGAGGGGCGCCCGTCGCCGTCCGCCGTGGCCAGCGCCATCGCGTTCGAATCGTTCGGCTCGGTCTCGCGCGCCTCGGCGTACCAGGCATCGAACAGCTTGAAAGGGTCTTCCACCATGGCCTGAGCTTTACGGCCGGCTCGATCCACTGTCGAGGAACGGAACGACGCCGCGTCTCCGATTCTGGGGGCCGGCCGGCACGGGGGCGATGCGCAGCGGAACGAGTCCGCTGCTCATCGATTGAATCGGTTTCGCAACGAAGGAACCGGCACATGGCCGCACGCGCCTATTGGCAGGGACAGATCAGGCTGGCGCTCGTCTCGATCCCAGTCGAGATCTACACCGCGACCAAATCCGGCGCGCAGATCAGCTTCAAGCAGATCCACGAACCGACCGGCAAGCCGATCCATTACGAGAAGGTGGTGACCGGCGTCGGCCCGGTCGACACCGACGAGATCATGAAGGGCTTCGAATATGAGAAGGGCGAGTTCGTCCTGCTCGAACAGGACGAGATCGACGCGGTGAAGCTCGAGTCGAAGAAGACGCTCGAGCTCACCCAGTTCGTCGATGCCGCCGAGATCGACGTGCTCTATTACGAAAAACCCTATTTCGTCGTGCCGGCCGACGAACTCGCCGAGGAGGCGTTCATCGTACTGCGCGAGGCGCTTCGGCGGACGAAGAAGGTCGGGCTCGGCCAGCTTGCCATGCGCGGCCGCGAATATGTGGTGAGCCTCAAGCCGTGCGGCCGCGGCATGGTGCTCGAGACGCTGCGCTATGCCGACGAGGTCAACAAGGCGCAGGGCTATTTCCGCGATATCCCGGATGCGAAGCCCGACGAGGACCTGATGGAACTTGCCCAGGCGCTGATCGAGAAGAAGACCGGGGCTTTCCATCCGCAGGACTTCCACGATCGCTATGTCGACGCGCTGAAGGAACTGGTCGAGCGCAAGCGCAGGGCGAAGGGCCGCAAGATCATCGAGGATACGAGCGACGAGCCGGCCGGCCGGTCGGGATCGAACGTCGTCGACCTGATGGCGGCGCTCAAGAAATCGATGGAGAAGCCGGGCGCCGCGCCCGCGAAGGACACCGCCAGGGCAAAGAAGCCGGCTGCCGGAAAGGCACCCGCGGCCCCGGCGAAGAAACCGGCGGCGAAAAAGCGTGCCTGATCGCGACCCCCTCGCTCGCTACAACGCGAAGCGCGATTTCGCGAAGACCGCTGAACCGGCGGGCACGCTCGCGCCCGGCCATGGCAACAGCTTCATGGTGCAGAAGCATGATGCGTCGCGCCTGCACTGGGATTTCCGGCTCGAAATCGACGGTGTCCTGAAAAGCTGGGCTGTGACCCGCGGCCCGAGCCTCGACCCGAACGAGAAGCGCCTGGCGGTCCGTACCGAGGATCACCCGCTCTCCTACGCGACGTTCGAGGGCACGATCCCCAAAGGCCAATATGGCGGCGGCACGGTGATGCTGTGGGATCGCGGCACCTGGTCCCCGATCAAGGGCAAGAGCGCGAAGGATCTGGACAAGGGCCATCTGCACTTCGTGCTCGATGGCGAGCGGATGAAGGGCGAATGGTTGCTGATCCGCCTGAAACCGCGCGGCAAGGAGAAGGGCGAGAACTGGCTGCTGCGCAAGATCGACGATGCGGAGGCTGGTGGTACGGACACGCTGGTCGAGACTGCGCTGACCAGCGTCGCGACCGGTCGCACGATGATCGAGATTGCCGAAGGAAAAATCCTCCCCGGAACGGGGATGGGGGCCAGCGTCGCTGGTGGAGGGGTACCTGCCACGCGCACTACGCCCGCCGCAGCCCCCCTGCACCGTCTTCGGCGATCTCCCTCCCCTTCCCGGGGAGAATTGCCTGAACTCCGCGATTTCCAGCTCGCTACCCTGGTCGACAGTGTTCCCACCTGCAGCCGTTGGCTGCACGAGGTTAAATATGACGGCTACCGCGTGTTCATCGCTGTCGCCGGCACCAACGTAAAAATCTACAGCCGTTCGGGTCTCGATTGGACGGACAAATTCCCGGGCATCGCCGAGGCGGCGGCTACCCTGACGCCGGGCAGCGCGCTGATCGACGGCGAGGTCGTCGCCTTCCGCGACGGCAAGCCCAGCTTCTCGGCCCTGCAGGACGCGATCGCCATTGGCGGCGACATGACCCTGTTCGCCTTCGACCTGCTCGAACTCGACGGAGAGGACATCGCCGGCCTGCCCAATATCCAGCGCAAGGAACGGTTGCGGCCGCTGGTCGAGGGCGCCGATGCGCGGTTGCAGTTCGCCGAGCATATCATTGGCTCCGGCGAGCCTTTGTTCGAGACGATGTGCCGCGAAGGCTATGAGGGGGTGGTCTCGAAGCTCGCCGACGCGACCTATCGCGGGCAGCGCTCCAGGAACTGGCTCAAGGTCAAATGCACCAGGCGGCAGGAATTCGTGATCGTCGGCTGGACGCCGTCGGACAAGGCGCGCGGTTTTCGTTCGCTGCTGCTTGGGCTGAACGGGCCCGACGGTTTCACCTATGCCGGCAAGGTCGGCACCGGTTTCGATACCGGCATGATGATGGATATCAGGGCGAAACTCGCCCGGATCGAGCGCAAGACACCCACGGTCGAGGCCCCGCGCGCTGCGGTGCGCGGCGCGCATTGGGTGACGCCGAAGCTGGTCGCCGAGATCGCCTATACCGAAACCACGCCCGACGGCGTGCTGCGCCATCCGAGCTTCCTGGGATTGCGCGAGGACAAGACGGCAAAGGATGTCGTCGCCGAAAAGCCGGTCCCGATCGATCGCGCGCCGGTTGCCGAGGTACACGTGAAGGTCAGCAGCCGCGACCGGCTGATCTTCCCCGATTCGGACGTCACCAAGGGCGATCTTGCCGACTATTATGCGCTCATGGCGCCGGCCGTGCTTCCTTGGGCGGCCAACCGTCCGATCAGCCTGGTCCGCTGCCCGCAGGGCCGGGCGAAGCGCTGCTTCTTCCAGAAGCATGACGCCGGCACCTTCGGCGATCATGTCCATCAGGTGCCGATCCGGGAGAAGGACGGGTCGACCGAGAATTATCTCTATGTCGATGACGTCGATGGCCTGGTGGCGTGCGTGCAGATGGGCACGATCGAATTCCATGGCTGGGGATCGTCGGTGGCGACGCTCGAGCAGCCCGATCGCATGGTGTTCGATCTCGATCCCGACGAGGATCTTGGCTTCGACATCGTCAGGAAGGCGGCTGAGGATATCAGCAACCATCTCGCCGAGATCGGGCTCACCAGCTTCCCGATGCTGTCGGGGGGCAAGGGCGTGCATGTCGTGGTGCCGCTGACGCCCCGGGCCGAATGGCCGGCGGTGAAGGACTTCGCCGAACGCTTCGCCCGCGCGCTCGCTGCGGCCGAGCCTGACCGCTATATCGCGACCATGGCCAAGGCGAAGCGCAAGGGGCTGATCTTCATCGACTATCTGCGCAACCAGCGCGGCTCGACCGCCGTGCTGCCCTATGTCGCGCGGGCGCGATCCGGCGCACCGGTCGCGGCGCCGGTGAGCTGGACGGAGCTTCGCGATATCGACAATGCCCATCGCTGGGGCGTGCGCGACGGGGCCGAACTGCTCGAACGCGCCAGTTCGCGGGCGCTGGCCGGATGGGGATTCGCCGACCAGATCCTGCCCGACCTGTGATCTTTGTTGCACGCGCGAAGGGATTGTGGTCGAGTCGACGGGTTCGTAGGGGAACGCCCTCATCACCATGGCCACGCTCGCAGCCCCTTCTTTGCTCGATCCCAGCATCCATGCCGCGCGCTGGATTGCGGACTATTGCGCGCGGGAGAAACAGGGCGACGTGCTGTGCGCCGGCCATGCCGATCCGGCCTGGACCGCGATGTTCGAGGAACTGGCCGCCGTCGCCGGCGACGACCTTGCCCATGCCCGCGACCGGGTACAGCGCCACGCGGCCGATATCGGCACGGGTTTCCGCATCATCGGCGAAAGCGAGGAGCGCGCCTGGCCGCTGTCCCCCGTCCCGCTGTTGATCGAGGCCGACGAATGGGCCGGGATCGAGGCTGGCGTCGCTCAGCGCGCCGAATTGCTCGAGACGATCCTCGCCGATCTCTATGGCGATGCGAAACTGGTCGAGCGTGGCCTGATCCCCGCCACCCTGGTCGCGGGCAGTCCTTTCTTCCTCCGGCCGCTGGCGGGGCTGGTGCCGCCCGGCGGGCACCACCTCCATTTCATCGCGGTCGACCTGGGGCGTGGACCGACCGGCGAATGGCGCGTGCTGGCCGATCATCTGCGCGCGCCGGCCGGGGCCGGCTATGCGCTGGAGAACCGGCTGGCGATCTCGCGTACCCTGGGTGGGTTGCAGGGGCGGCTCAACGTCAAGCGGCATGCGCCGTTCTTCGCCGCCTATCGCGACGGGCTCGCCGCCGCGTGCCGCCGTGCCGATCCGCGCATCGGGCTGCTGACGCCCGGCCGCTACAATCCCAGCTATCCCGAACAGGCGCATCTCGCGCGCTATCTCGGGTTGCTGCTGGTCGAGGGTGCCGATCTCGCCGCGCTCGAGGACAAGCTCTATGTCCGCACGATCGGCGGGCTGAAGCGGGTCGATGCGATCTGGAACCGGCTCGATCCGCGCCTGCTCGATCCGCTCGCCTTCGATTCGCATTCCGGCATCGGCGTGCCCGGTCTGATCGACGCGATGGCGGCGGGCAATGTCGTCATCTCCAACGTGCCGGGCGCCGGCGTGCTCGAATCGCCCGCCTTCGCTGCCTTCCTGCCGATGCTCGCCACCCGCCTGACCGGCAACGACCTGCTGCTGCCCAACATCGCCACCTGGTGGTGTGGGCAGGACCAGGAGCGTGCTCGGGTGATCGAGGATCTCGACAAGCTGCTGATCGGTCCCGCCTTCGGTGTCCAGCCGCTTGGCCTCGACGGCGCGGCCCCGCGCCCCGGCGCCGAGATCACCGGTGCGGCGCGCGCGGTGCTGCTCGACGACATGGTCCGCCGGCCGCAGGACTATGTCGGGCAGGAGATCGTGCGGCTGTCGACCATGCCGGTCGTCACCGACGATGGCCTCGCGGCGCGGCCCTTCACGCTTCGCGTCTTCGCGGCGCGCGGTGCGGACGGCGGATGGGCGATCATGCCGGGCGGTTTCGCGCGGATCGGCGAGCACAAGGATCCCCGCGCCTCGGTGATGGGCGAGGGAAATTGGTCGGCCGATGTCGCCATTCACGGGGCCGAACCGGTCGCCCCGGTCTCGCTGCTGCCGCCGAGCGATTCGATCCATGTCCGCCGCAACCCGGGCACCCTGCCGAGCCGGGTGGCCGACAATTTCTTCTGGCTTGGCCGCTATCTCGAACGCGGCGAGGCGCTGCTCGGCATCATCCGCGTGATGCTGGGCAATTCCATCGATGCGGATGCCGGCGCCGCGCTGGGGCCGGATACGGTCGGGCGGCTGGTCGGCATGGCGGTCAATATCGGCGCCGCGCCGCATCCGGCGAGCCTGCGCCGTGCCGATCTTGCCTCCTTCGCGCGTACCGCGATGGAATCGGGGGAGGGCGGCTGGCACAGCGTCCGCGCGATCAACCGGCTCGCGCGCGGCATCGGGCGCGGCTCGCGCGACCGGCTCGCGGCCGATATGGTCAAGCTGCTCGACGCGCCGTTCCCGACCAAGGGCGGCATGCTCGACAAGGCCGGGTCGCTCCAGCGCCGCTATGCCGCGCTGTCCGGCCTTTCGGCCGAGCATATGGGGCGGACGGCCGCATGGCGTTTCCACGATCTCGGCCGCCGGCTCGAACGCGCGCTGACCGTGACGCGTGCCGTGCGGGTGTTCGGCATGGCCAACGGGACAGTCGACGACCTGTCGACCTTGCTCGACCTGGCCGACAGCCAAATCAGCTATCGCCAGCGCTATCTGACCGGTATCGCGCGGGTGCCGGTGGTCGATCTGGTCGCGCTCGATCCGGGCAATCCGCGCTCGCTCGCCTTCCAGGTCGATCGCATCTGCGAGCATATGCGCGCGCTGCCCGTGCTCGGCGACGACGGGATGGACGAACCGCAACAGGCGGTGGCGACCCTGCTTGTGTCGATCGTCTCGACCGCGACCGCCGCGACGCTCGACGAAAACGTGCTGGGCGATCTTGAGCGGCGTCTCTTCTCGCTGTCGGACGCGGTTGCGCGGCGCTACTTCCTCCAGGGCGCCGAGCCGCTGCGCGCCGGCGGGCTGACCCTGGCGTGATCTACGATATCCGCCACATAACGCGCTTCGACTATGGCGCCTCGGTCAAGTTCGCGCGGTGCAACCTGCGACTGAAGCCGATCCACTGGTCGGGCCAGGCATTGCGCGACTATCGCCTGACGATCAGCCCCTCGGGCCGCACCGCGCCGGCGCGCGCCGAGGCCGGGCTCGCCAATGTCATGCGGCTGGTGGTCGAGGAACCGGTCCGCCATCTGGTGATCGAAAGCATGTCGCGGATCCTGGTCGACCGGCCGGTGCCGATACCGTCGGACAGTGACCCGACTCTGGCGGAGGTGGCGATCGCCGCGCGGGCGAGTCGCGACGCCTCGCCCGCCGGACCCGCCAATTATCTCTTTCCCTCGCCGCTGATCCCGCTCGACCGCGATATCGCCGAATGGTGTGCGCAGGATCTCCAGCCTGATCGCCCGTCGCTCGAGGCGGCGATCGCGCTTGCCCGGCGCATCCAGAACGACTTCGCCTTCGATCCGGAGGCGACGCTGGTCGATACCGTGCCGCACGAGGCGTTCCGGAAGCGCGGCGGCGTCTGCCAGGATTTCGCGCAGATCATGATCACCGGGCTGCGCGCCGCCGGGCTGCCCGCCGCCTATGCCTCGGGCTATATCCGCACGATCCCGCCGCCCGGCCAGCCGCGCCTGGTCGGCGCCGACGCCACTCATGCCTGGGTGCTGCTGTGGTGCGGGCCCGGTCTCGGCTGGGTCGGGGTCGATCCGACCAACGGCATCTGGATGGCGGGCGACCATATCATCATGGCGATCGGCCGGGACTATGGCGAGATCGCGCCGATCGACGGGGTGGTGCTGGGGTCGGGCGCGCAGAAGATGGCCGTGTCGGTCGATGTCGCGCCGGTGCTTGAGGCGGTTGCCTGACGACCGGGGGGTTTGCGCTTCCGACCGCGATCCCCCAAATAGGCACCAGAATAGAAACAGAGGGCAAAAGTGGCCGATCCATATGCTACGCTGGGCGTGCAGCGCACCGCCAGCGAGGCCGACATCAAGAAGGCGTATCGGAAGCTCGCAAAGGAGCTTCATCCCGATCGCAACAAGGACAACAAGCAGGCGACCGAGCGGTTCAGCCAGGTCACCAATGCGTATGACCTGCTGACGGACAAGGACAAGCGCGCCAGGTTCGATCGCGGCGAGATCGACGGCGACGGCAACCCCGCATCGCCGTTCGGCTTCGGCGGCGGCGGGCAGGGCGGCTTCCGACCCGGCCCGGGCGGCGGCGGGTCGTCGTTCGAGGCGGACGGGCCCGATATCAGCGACATCTTCGAGGGCATGTTCGGCGGGCGGGGCGGCGGCGGCTTCGCCAGCGGTTTCGGCGGTTTCGGGCGCAAGCCCCAGCCCAAGGGCGCCAATGTCGCCTACAAGCTCAACGTTTCCTTCACTGATGCAGCGACGCTCAGCCCGCAGCGCATCACGCTGGCCGACGGCAAGACGATCGACCTCAAGCTGCCTGCCGGCCTTGAAAGCGGCGCGCAGATGCGCCTCGCCGGCAAGGGCCAGCCCGGGCCGGGCGGTGCCGGCGACGGGATGGTTACGATCACCGTCCAGCCGCACCGCTTCTTCGCGCGCGAGGGTGACGATGTCAGGCTCGACCTGCCGGTCACGTTGTCCGAGGCAGTGCTTGGCGCATCGGTGCGCGTGCCGACGGTAGAGGGCGCGGTGATGCTGACCATCCCGGCCGGCTCGACCTCGGGCAAGGTGCTCCGCCTGCGCGGGCGCGGCTTCCACAAGAAGGGTGGCGCGCGGGGCGACCAGCTCGTCACCCTGATGATCGACGTGCCGGCCGACGACGCCGCGCTGACCGAGTTCGTCCAGGGATGGAAGGACCGGGACAAGGGCAACCCGCGCGGGCATATGGGCGTTTAATCGCCCGATGCAGGAAGTTTCGCCCCAATCGCCCGAGGAGCGCCGCAAAAGGCCGGGTGAGGGGCAGACAAAGCTGAACCGGCGCATGGCGTTCGTACGGCCGGGCAGCTACGCGCGCGAGGTGCTGAAGCGCGTCGTGGTCGGTGTCTATACCGACGGTTTCGTCCATGCCGGCAACCTTGCCTATCTCTCGCTGCTGACGCTGTTTCCCTTCTTCATCGTCGCGGCGGCGGTCGCGCGACTGTTCGGCCAGACCGGCGAGGGCTTGCACGCGGTCGAGGCGTTCCTGCGCACCGTGCCGCCGGGCGTCGCGCAGGTGCTTCAGACGCCGATCACCGACGTGCTGACCGCGCGCTCGGGCTCGCTCCTCTGGTTCGGTGCGATCGTCGGCCTGTGGACCACGGCAAGCTTCATCGAGACGATTCGCGACATCCTGCGCCGCGCTTATGGGGTGAAGTCGATCCGACCCTTCTGGCAATATCGCCTCTGGTCGATCGGGCTGATCCTGACCGCGATGATCCTGATCCTCGTTGCCTTCAGCTTCCAGATCATGCTGCTCGCGGTCGAGCAGTTCATCGTGCGCGTGCTGCCCTTCGCGGCGGACGCGGCGACGGTCGTGTCGTTCAGCCGGCTCGCGCCGGGCCTTGCGTTGTTCGCGGCGCTCTACATGGTGTTCTATTCGCTCACCCCGCGGCAGTATCGCGAGAGCAAATGTCCCAAATGGCCCGGCGCGCTGTTCACTGCGGCCTGGTGGCTGCTGGTGACGGCGTTGCTTCCCGTCATTCTTGGCAGGCTAGGGAGCTACGACCTGACCTATGGCAGTCTGGCCGGCGTGATGATCGCGCTGATCTTCTTCTTCTTCGTCGGGCTCGGGCTGGTCGTTGGCGCCGAATTGAACGCAGCACTGGCGGAATCCGATGATGAGGGAGTAGAGGACCTCAGCGGCAGCAACAAAGAGGAGGCGGCAGCAGCGTGACGGGATTGATGCAGGGCAAGCGCGGATTGATCATGGGTCTGGCCAATGATCGGTCGCTCGCCTGGGGAATCGCCAAGAAGCTCAGCGAAGCAGGCGCTGAGCTCGCGTTTTCGTATCAGGGTGAAGCGCTCGAGAAGCGCGTCAGGCCGCTCGCCGAGCAGCTCGGCTCGACGCGTCTGATCGATTGCGACGTCTCCGACATGACAGCGCTCGACAATGCCTTTGCCGATCTGGCGAAGGACTGGCCGACGATCGACTTCGTCGTCCATGCGATCGGCTTTTCGGACAAGAACGAGCTGCGCGGCCGCTTTATGGACACCAGCCTCGACAATTTCCTGACGACCATGAACATCTCGGTCTACAGCTTCGTCGCGGTGGCGCAGCGGGCGGCGGCGATGATGACGAATGGCGGATCGCTGCTGACGCTCAGCTATTATGGCGCGGAAAAGGTGATCCCGCATTATAACGTCATGGGCGTGGCCAAGGCAGCGCTCGAGACCAGCGTGCAGTATCTCGCGGTCGATCTCGGGCGCGACAATATCCGGGTGAACGCGATCTCGGCCGGGCCGATCAAGACGCTCGCCGCCTCGGGCATCGGCGATTTCCGCCTGATCCTGAAGTGGAACGAGCTGAACTCGCCGTTGAAGCGCAACGTGACGATCGAGGATGTCGGCGGCGCCGGCCTCTATCTGCTCAGCGACCTGGCGAGCGGCGTGACGGGCGAGGTGCACCATGTCGATGCCGGCTATCACGCGATCGGCATGAAGGCGGAAGACGCGCCGGATATTGCATTGGTATAATTTTTCTTCCCTCTCCCAGCGGGAGAGGGAAGGGACCCGCCGCGTAGCGGTGGGAGGGTGAGGGCGACAAGCCATGATCGAACGAGTTGGGTTGAGAGGTTTACCCTCACCCTCCCACCGCTACGCGGCGGGTCCCTCCCTCTCCCCTTCAGGGAGAGGGTAAGTGAGTCTCAACAGTTTCGGTCATGTCTTCCGGTTCACTACCTGGGGAGAATCGCACGGCCCCGCCATCGGCGCGGTGGTCGACGGGTGTCCGCCGGGGCTGGCCCTGGCCGAGGGCGATATCCAGCCCTTCCTCGACAAGCGCCGCCCCGGCACCTCGCGCTTCACCACGCAGCGGCAGGAGCCGGACCAGGTCCGCATCCTCTCCGGCGTGTTCGAGGGCAGGACGACCGGCACGCCGATCAGCCTGATGATCGACAATGTCGACCAGCGCTCCAAGGACTATTCGGAGGTCGCGCTGGCCTATCGCCCGGGCCATGCCGATTATGCCTATGACGCCAAATACGGCTTTCGCGACTATCGCGGCGGTGGGCGCTCCTCGGCGCGCGAGACCGCGTCACGGGTCGCGGCGGGCGCGGTGGCGCGGCTGGTGATCCCCGAGGTGCGGATTCGCGCCTGGGTCGAGGCGATCGGCGGCGACCGGGTCGATCCGACCAAGTTCGATCCCGACCAGATCGACGCGAATCCCTTTTTCTGCCCCGATGCCGACGCGGCAATGCGCTGGGAGGCATTGGTCGACGGCGCGCGCAAGGCCGGCTCGTCGCTCGGCGCGGTGATTGCCTGCGAGGCGACCGGCGTGCCGGCCGGCTGGGGAGCCCCGCTCTATGCCAAGCTCGACGCCGAGCTCGCCTCGGCCTGCATGAGCATCAATGCGGTGAAGGGCGTCGAGATCGGCGACGGGTTCGACGCAGCGGCGCTGCGCGGCGAGGACAATGCCGATGCGATGCGTCCCGGCGCGGACGGGCCTGAATTCCTCGCCAACCATGCCGGCGGCATCGCGGGCGGCATCGCGACCGGTCAGCCGGTTCGAGTCCGTGTCGCGTTCAAGCCGACCAGTTCGATCCTGACGCCGGTGGAGACGATCACGCGCACCGGCGAGGCGACCGAGATCATGACCAGGGGGCGCCACGATCCCTGTGTCGGCATTCGCGGCGTGCCGGTGGTCGAGGCGATGGTCGCGCTCGTGCTGGCCGACCAGAAGCTGCTCCACCGGGCCCAGACCGGGCGCTGATCGGGAGTCGATTTCTCGACCCGACTACACCGTCATGCCGGACTTGTTCCGGCATCCGCTGTTCCGCAAATTCACCGGCGCTTTGGTCGGCGGCACGGTGGACCCCGGAACAAGTCCGGGGTGACGGGCAAACCCGCTGACCGATAGTCCGCGCCTTCGACTCAATCAGCGAAGGGATCGCGGACCAGGATGGTGTCCTCGCGCTCGGGGCTGGTCGACACCAGCGCCACCGGGCAGCGGATCAGCTCCTCGATGCGGCGGATATATTTGATCGCCTGCGCGGGCAGGTCAGCCCAGCTCCGTGCGCCGGCGGTCGATTCCTGCCAGCCCGGCATCGTCTCATAGACCGGCTCGACCGCAGCCTGATCGGCGGCATGCGAGGGGAAATAGTCGAGCGTCTCGCCGCGCAGCCTGTAGCCGGTACAGATCTTCACCTCGTCGAACCCGTCGAGCACGTCGATCTTGGTCAGCGCGATGCCGGTGATCCCGCCGACCGCGGCGGATTGCCGCACCAGCACCGAATCGAACCAGCCGCAGCGGCGCTTGCGCCCGGTCACGGTGCCGAACTCATGCCCGCGTTCGCCCAGCCGTTCGCCGGTTTCGTTCTCGAGCTCGGTCGGGAAAGGGCCTGAGCCGACACGCGTCGTATAGGCCTTGGCGATGCCGAGCACGAAGCCGACCGCGCTCGGGCCAAGCCCCGATCCGCCCGCCGCCGTGCCGGCGATCGTGTTGGACGAGGTGACGAAGGGATAGGTGCCGTGGTCGACATCGAGCAGCACGCCCTGCGCGCCCTCGAACAGGATGCGCCGTCCGCGGGCGCGCGCTTCATTCAGGTCGCGCCAGGCTGGCCTGGCGAAGGACAGCACGAAATCGGCGATCGCGCGCAGTTCCTCGACCAGCGCGGCGCGGTCGATCGGCGGCTCGCCGAAGCCCGCGCGCAGCGCATCGTGATGCGCGGTCAGACGGTCGAGCTGCGAATCGAGCGCGTCGAGATGGGCGAGGTCGCACACCCGGATCGCGCGGCGCCCGACCTTGTCCTCATAGGCCGGGCCGATGCCGCGCCGAGTCGTGCCGATCTTGCCCGCGCCGCTTGCGTCCTCGCGCAAAGAATCGAGATCGCGGTGGAACGGCAGGATCAGCGCGCAATTGTCGGCGATCATCAGCGTCTCGGGGCTGATCGACACGCCTTGGCCCGCGAGTTTCTCTACTTCGGCCTTGAGCGCCCAGGGATCGAGCACGACGCCGTTGCCGATCACCGACGGCGTGCCGCGCACGATGCCCGAGGGCAGCAGCGACAGCTTGTAGACCTTCTCGCCGACGACCAGCGTATGGCCGGCATTGTGCCCGCCCTGGAACCGCACGACCATGTCGGCGCGCTCGGCGAGCCAGTCGACGATCTTGCCCTTGCCCTCATCGCCCCATTGGGCGCCGATAACCGCAACGTTTGCCAAAACTCTTCCTTATCTTCCGTTCGTCCTGAGTAGGGGCTGAGCGAAGTCGAAGACCCGTATCGAAGGACAGTTGGAGCATGCGACGCTTGTCCTTCGATCCGCCATGTCGACAAGCTCAATGGCACTCAGGACGAACGGGTGGGTGTTAGAGCGGCCGGGCCGTCCCCTCCACCAAAATATGCGTGC
Source organism: Sphingomonas sp. QA11 (assembly GCF_028473665.1). GTDB lineage: Bacteria > Pseudomonadota > Alphaproteobacteria > Sphingomonadales > Sphingomonadaceae > Sphingomonas > Sphingomonas phytovorans. The sequence continues at coordinate 5,031,948 of NZ_CP098774.1, forward strand.
AGAGCTGCGCTTCGGGCGTATCGCCCGCCTCGAGCGCCGCGACGGTGACCCAGCCCTGCGCGCGCATCGCGACGGCGTGGGCCGGGTCGGTATCCATTGGCACGAACAGGCGCCGGCGATCCACATCGGCCAGGCCGGCCGCGACGATCGCGTCGACATAGAGCGAGAAGCCGGTCGCGGCTTCCTCGCTGCCATCCTCATGGACGATGGTGTAGCTGCCGCCCCGGCCGATTTCGCCACGCACGCCGTCGGCGAAAATCGAGAAGCCGAGCCAGGTCTGATATTCGAAGCCGTGGCGCTCGGTCGGATCGAGCGTCAGCGCGGTGCGCCCTTTCAGGCCCGACGCGATCTGCCACAGCCCGTCGAGCCGCGAGCGCAGGGCGCCGCCGACATCGAAGGCGCACAGCCGGTCATGTGCCGCGTCGAACGGGCCGGCTGACTCGATCAGCGGGAGATAGGCGGGGGCGATTTCCGCCACGCCGCCGGCATCCTTGGCGTCGAGCCGGTCGCGGAGCGGCTCGATCAAGGCAGGATCGAGGGGCAGCGGGCCTGCGGCAAGGATCGAGACCAGGTCCGGCAACGTGAAATCGATCGAAACGCCACGCACCCCGGCAGCCTCCAGCGCCTCGACCGCGACTCCGACGATCTCCTTCGCCGCGGCGACCGTATCAAGTCCGATCAGCTCGCAGCCGATCTGGCGCAGTTCGCGTTCGGGGCTGAGCTGCGACGCGCGGAGCTTCAGCACCGGGCCGGCATAGGACAGGCGCACGGGGCGCGGATGGTGCCCCATGCGGGTGGCGGCGATCCGGCCGATCTGCGCGGTCATGTCGGGCCGGATGGCGAGCGTCGCCTGCGACACGGGATCGACGAAGCGCACCGCATCCTGCGCGCGCGCCGCCTTCAGCCGGCCGGCCAGCCCCGCCTCGAATTCGGCGAGCGCCGGGTCGGCGCGCTCATATCCATGCGCATAGGCGGCCCCGAGCACCGCCGCCTCAAGACGTGCGGCGGCATCGCCGAACGGCGGTAGCCGGTCGCGGAAACCTTCGGGGAGTAGGCTGCTCACTTCTCCCTCTCCCCGCTTGCGGGGAGAGGGCCGGGGAGAGGGGCAGTATGAAGCGCAGCGAGAATGGCTGAAAGCACAGCCTCCTCGTTTCCCATCACTTCTGCGTTCGCGAATCGGATCACTCGATAGCCTTGTTGTTCCAGCCACGCAGTCCGCCGCGTGTCGTGCTCCCCGTCGTCTCCATGCGTGTCCCCGTCAACCTCTACGATCAGCTTGTGCGATCGCGCGACGAAGTAGGCAATATAGGATCCTATGACCACCTGCCGGGTAAACTTGATGTCGTTCAAGCGCTTGGCGCGGAGATGGTATCAGAGACGCGTTTCGGACGCGTCTGCTCGCTGCGCATTTGTTTTGCGCGGTTCCGCATCGCCTCACTTGTTCACGTCACAGCCCCTCTCCCCGGAGGGGAGAGGGCTTAAGTGGCTCAGAATGACAACCCCATCACGGTCTTCACGCCGGCCAGCGCGCGGACCTTGGCGATGAGTTCCTGCGTCACCGCCTCGTCGACCGAGAGCAGCAGCACGGCCTCGCCGCCGGCCGAACGGCGGCCGAGATGGAAGGTGCCGATGTTCACGCCTTCCTCGCCGAGCAGCGAGCCGAGCCGGCCGATGAAGCCGGGCGCGTCCTCGTTGACCACGTACAGCATGTGCCCGACCAGATCGGCCTCGACCTTGATGCCGAACAGCTCGACCAGGCGCGGGGCGGCGTCGCCGAACAGCGTGCCCGCGACCGAGCGGTCGCCGGCATCCGTCTTCACCGTCACGCGGAGCAGCGTGTGATAATCGCCCTCGCGGTCATGGCGCACCTCGCGTACGTCGATGCCGCGTTCCTTAGCCAGATAGGGGGCGTTGACCATGTTCACCGTGTCGGTGTGGACGCGCATCAGCCCCGCGAGCACCGCGCTGGTGATCGGCTTCTGGTTAAGCGACGCGGCCGCGCCCTCGACCTCGATCGCGATGCCGGAAAGGGCACCGTGCGCGAGCTGGCCGATCAGGCTGCCGAGTTTCTCCGCCAGCGCCATGTACGGCTTCAGCTTCGGCGCTTCCTCGGCTGACAGGCTCGGCACGTTGAGCGCGTTGGTCACCCCGCCGGAGACGAGATAATCGGCCATCTGCTCGGCGACCTGGATCGCGACGTTGACCTGCGCTTCCGAGGTGGAGGCGCCGAGATGCGGGGTCGAGACGAAGTTGGGCGTGCCGAACAGTGGCGAATCCTTCGCCGGCTCCTCGACGAACACATCGAGCGCCGCGCCCGCGATATGACCTGAATCGAGCCCGGCCTTCAGCGCCGCCTCGTCGATCAGCCCGCCGCGCGCGCAGTTGATGATGCGCACGCCCTTCTTGGTCTTCGCCAGATTCTCGGCCGACAGGATGTTGCGCGTCTGGTCGGTCAGCGGCGTGTGCAGCGTGATGAAGTCGGCGCGGGCCAGCAGGTCCTCAAGCGTGGCCTTCTCAACGCCCATTTCGACCGCGCGCTCGGGGGTGAGGAACGGATCGAACGCGACCACCTTCATCTTGAGGCCGCGGGCGCGGTCGGCGACGATCGATCCGATATTGCCGGCGCCGATCAGGCCGAGCGTCTTGCTGGTCAGCTCGACGCCCATGAAGCGATTCTTCTCCCACTTGCCGGCCTGGGTCGAGGCGTCGGCCTCGGGCAGCTGGCGGGCGAGCGCGAACATCAGCGCGATGGCATGTTCGGCGGTGGTGATCGAATTGCCGAACGGGGTGTTCATGACGACCACGCCCTGTGCGGAAGCAGCGGGGATATCAACATTGTCGACGCCGATGCCGGCGCGGCCGACCACCTTCAGGTTGGTGGCGTGCGCCAGGATGTCCCTGGTCACCTTGGTCGAGCTGCGGATGGCGAGGCCGTCATACTGGCCGATGATCGCCTTCAGCTCGTCGGGGGTCTTGCCGGTGATCTCGTCGACCTCGACGCCGCGCTCGCGGAAGATCTGGGCGGCCTTGGGATCCATCTTATCGGAAATGAGGACTTTGGGCATGGTGATGCCTTTCATGATCGTGGGATGTTGTGCTCCCGCGAAGGCGGGAGCACAGACTGGGTTCCCGCCTTCGCGGGAACCCAAGGATGTCAGGCGGCGGCGGTGACCGAGGCGTAGGCCCAGTCGAGCCAGGGACCGAGCGCCTCGATATCGGCGGTGTCGACGGTCGCGCCGCACCAGATGCGGAGGCCCGCCGGGGCATCGCGATAGCCCGCGATGTCATAGGCGGCGTGCTCGGCTTCGAGCAGGCCCGCGAGCTTCTTGATCAGCGCTTCGTCGGCGCCCTCGACCGTCAGGCACACGCTGGTCTTCGACCGCGAGGCCTCGTCGAGCGCGAGATGTCCGAGCCAGGGGCGGTCGGCGACGATCCGGTCGAGCGCCGCCGCATTGGCGTCGCTGCGCGCGATCAGGGCCTTCAGTCCGCCAAGATCCTTCGCCCATTCGAGCGCGAAGATGGCATCCTCGACGGCGAGCATCGACGGGGTGTTGATCGTCTCGCCCTTGAACACGCCCTCGGTGAGCTTGCCCTTCGAAACAAGGCGGAACACCTTGGGCAACGGCCATGTCGGCGTGTAGCTTTCCAGCCGCTCGACCGCGCGCGGGCCGAGGATCAGGACGCCGTGGCCGCCTTCGCCGCCAAGCACCTTCTGCCAGGAGAAGGTGGCGACATCGATCTTGTCCCAGGGCAGGTCATAGGCGAACACCGCGCTGGTCGAATCGGCGAAACTCAGGCCCTCGCGATCGTCCGGGATCCAGTCGCCATTCGGCACGCGCACGCCGGAGGTGGTGCCGTTCCAGGTGAACAGCACGTCGTTCGACCAGTCGACCTGGTTCAGGTCGGGAAGCTGGCCATAATCGGCGCGAAGGATGGTCGGATCGAGCCCGAGTTGCTTGACGGCGTCGGTGACCCAACCCTCACCGAAGCTCTCCCAGGCAAGTGCCGTCACCGGCTTCGCGCCAAGCATGGTCCACATCGCCATCTCGAACGCGCCGGTGTCGGAGCCGGGGACGATGCCGATGCGATGGGTGTCTGGCAGCTGCAGCATCTCGCGCATCAGGTCGATCGCGTATTGCAGGCGCGTCTTGCCGAGCTTCGAGCGGTGCGACCGGCCGAGCACGTGAGTCTGGAGCTTTTCGGGGGTCCAGCCCGGCGGCTTGGCGCAGGGACCGGACGAAAAATAAGGACGCGTCGGCTTCGTCGCCGGAGGCGCAGGTAACTCAGTCATATAGTCTCTCCTTACAGAGAGCACGCGCGGCGTTGGGACCGCGTGGCCCGTCGACGGCCCTAGCGATCTGCGCCGTCGCGTCAATGTGATTTCTGCTGCGACGCGGCGAAAAAGGGCGACGTGCTTTGCCGCGACACATATCGGCATCGTCCTGCCGTATCCCGGCACGGGTCACATTGCCTTCGGCAGCCGGGGCGATAAGCGTCGTCGCGGCGATGCTGGGGTTGTTGATATGGTGCTTCCGATATTCCGCCGACTCCTCCGGGATCGCGACACGGCCCGTAGCGCCGGTTGCCCCGCCCGGCCGCGGTTCGTCGTCGCGACAATGGCGCTGACCCTGCTGCTCGCGGCGTGCGGGCGTGGTGATGATCGTCCGCCGCCCCGGCCGGTCGGGGCGAAGCCGGTGACGCTCAACCTGCCCACCTCACGCGATACCCAGGCCTGTTTCGCCGATCTGTCGCGCGAGCAGGTGCGCTACAGCCCGCTGCCCGACCGCGACTATGGCGGCGGGTGCCAGGTGACCGGATCGGTCCAGCTCATCGACATCGGTGTGCCGGTGACCAATCTGAAGGGCATGCGCTGCGGGCTGGCCAGGACGTTCGTCGCCTGGACGCGCCACGCGGTCGCGCCGGCTGCGCGCCAGATTCTCGGCAGCGATCTCGTCAGGGTCGAAAGCTTCGGTACCTATGCCTGCCGCAACGTGATCGGCTCGGCGACGGCGGGCAACCGGCTGTCGGGGCACGCCATCGCCAACGCCGTCGACATCTCCGGCTTCGTGCTGGCGGACGGCAGGCGGATCACCGTGCTCGATGGCTGGCGATCGGGCGATGCCGATGTGCGCGAATTCCTGCAGACGATCCATGCTTCTGCCTGCAAGCGCTTCGGCACGGTGCTGAGCCCGGACTATAATGCGGCGCACGCCAACCACCTGCATCTTGAGGACGATCACGCGCGTTTCTGCCGCTGAGCGCCTTCGAGCCGGCCGAACCGTGGCCGGACGGCAAAAAGGCGACAGCCGGGGCAGCCTTCATATTGACGGGTTTTTCCGCTAGAGGCTGGTCCAATGACAGAGACACACGTACCGTCGCGGGTCTTCCCGCGCGCCCGCCAGGATGCCGAGACCGCCAATGCAGGGCTCAGCACTCCCCAGACCGAAAACCCGGCCTATCGCCTCGCCTTCCAGGACATGGATTTCCTGTTGCGCGAGGATCTTCGCCCGGTCCGATTCCAGCTGGAATTGCTGAAGCCGCAATTGCTGCTCGACGAGGCGAATATCGCCTCGACCTTCGTGATGTACGGCTCGGCGCGCATTCCGGAGCCGGCCAAGGCGCAGGCGCTGCTCGAGCTCGCCCAGGGCGAGGAGGCGATCCGTATCGCCAAAAGCCTGGTTGCCAAGTCGAAATATTACGATGTGGCCTATGAACTGGCCCAGCTTGCCAGCGCCTTCCCGCGCGACGAGGCTGGCAAGCGGCACTTCGTGGTATGCTCGGGCGGTGGCCCCTCGATCATGGAGGCGGCCAATCGCGGCGCGGCAGAGGCGGGTTACGAGACGATCGGCCTCAACATCGTCCTGCCGCACGAGCAGGCGCCGAACCCCTATGTCACGCCCTCGCTCAGCTTCCAGTTTCATTATTTCGCGCTGCGGAAGATGCACTTCCTGCTCCACGCGCGCGCGCTCGCTGCTTTCCCGGGCGGCTTCGGCACGTTCGACGAGCTGTTCGAGCTGCTGACGCTGATCCAGACCGGCAAGATCAAGCCGATCCCCGTACTGCTGTTCGGCCGCGATTTCTGGAACCGGGTGGTCAATTTCGAGGCGCTGGTCGAGGAAGGCGTCGTCTCCGCACGCGACCTCAATATCTTCACCTTCGTCGAGACGGCTGAAGAAGCCTGGCAGGTCGTGCAGGATTTCTATCGCGACGATCCGGACCGGCTCGCCGAGTGACATGAAAAAAGGGCCGCGCCGGAAGGCGCGGCCCTTTTTTGTGCCCGGACCCGGCGTTCGCCGGGGCTTGCGATTACTTCTTCTTTTCTGCCTGTGCCGCGGCGGCCGGATCGACCGACGGCGCACCGGCTGCGGGTGCCGCGCCTTCCGACGCATTCGCTGCCGGTGCGGCCGCGTTGGCCGCGCCCTCGGCTGCTGCCGGGGCCGCGCCCGCGGCGGGTGCTGCCGGAAGCGGCAGGTTCGAACCCTGCTGATTCAGATAGGCGATCACGTTGGCGCGATCCTGGGGATTGCCCAAGCCGGCAAAGGTCATCTTCGTGCCGCTGGCAAAGGCGCGCGGGCTGGTCAACCAGTGGTTCATCGCGTCGAAGTCCCACTTGCCGCCCTTCGCCTTGAGCGCATCGGAGAAGGCGAAGCCGCCCTTGCCCTCGGCGATGCCCTCGCCAAGCGTGGCGTAGAGATTCGGGCCGATGCCGTTCGGGCCGCCCTGGTTGATCGTGTGGCAGGCAGCGCACTTCTTGAACACGTCGGCGCCCTTGGCGGGATCGGCCGTCGCCATCAGCGTCGCGATCGGCACGTCGGCCGCACCGCCGCCAGCGCCCTCTTCAGCGACACCCTCGATCGGATATCCCATCTTCTCGGAATGATGGGGCTGGAACACCATTCCGCCCACGATCGAAAGCCCCAGCGCCACGCCGCATGCGCCGAGCACCCAGCCCGCGATCGTGTTCGTCCGATTGTCCATTGCCCAGTTGCCCCTGTCGGAAAGTCGGCTCCCTTTAGATTCGGTGGAGCGCCACCGCAAGCCACGCTTGTGCGGGAACAAACGCCCCGGTAAGCGCGCCGCTCCATGGAAAATTTCGCAGCCCCAGCACGACCGATCGTCGCACGCATGATCGAGGAAGCCGCCGCCCACCCGGAACGCGCCGTCGCCTTCCAGGGCGCGCCCGGCGCCAATTCGCATATCGCGGCGCTCCAGGCTTTCCCCGATTGCCTGCCCTTGCCCTGTTTCGACTTCGCCGACGCGATCGACGCGGTACGGGAAGGGCGTGCCGATTGCGCGATCATCCCGATCGAGAATTCGCTGCACGGCCGTGTCGCCGACATGCATTTCCTGCTGCCCGAATCAGGGCTGGTGATCACCGGCGAGCATTTCCTGCCGATCCATTATGCGCTGATGGGATCGGGCCCGATCGAGGGCGTGCGCGAGGCGACGAGCCATCCCCAGGCACTCGGCCAGTGCCGCCACTGGCTGCGCGAGCGCAATATCCTGCCGGTCGCCTATCCCGACACGGCGGGCGCTGCCGCGCTGGTCGCCGAGATCGGCGATCCGAAGGTCGCCGCCCTGGCCCCGCCGATGGCAGCGCCGATCTACGGGCTGGATATCCTGTGCGACGGCATCGCCGATGCCGACCACAATACCACGCGTTTCCTGGTGCTGGCGCGCGCCGGCCTTTCGCCGGTCGGCGACGGTCCGTTCATGACGACGCTGATCTTCGAGGTGAAGAACGTGCCCGCAGCGCTGTACAAGGCGATGGGCGGCTTCGCGACCAACGGCGTCAACATGACGAAGCTGGAAAGCTATCAGCGCGGCGGCACCTTCGCCGCGACCGAATTCTACGCCGATGTCGAGGGCAAGCCCGGCGACCCCCGTCTCGACAACGCGATCGCCGAACTCGGCTTCCATTCGAAATGGGTACGCGTGCTGGGGACCTACCGCCAGGCCCGTACGCGGGGCTAGGCTTCGTCCGGCTTATTGCCGGCGATAATGTGTCGGAGACGGGAAGTGACCGATTCCCGTCGGCCCGCTTTGCCCGCACGATCGTTGTCGGAAACGTTCGGGACCAAGCGAGCCCCGGATCTGCTAGATCAGGCGTAGGGCGTGCCCGCCAGCGCGGCCGAGGTGCCGGCGATTCCCCGGTCGATCAGCCCGAGGAAGCTGCGCCGTGCTTCGCTCTCGTCCCGGGTGCGATCGAATATCTTCTGCGCTTCCGTAAAGGCCATGCTCCAGGTTGATGCGATAAGACCGGCGGCGAGGTGGGCATGCGGGTCGTCCGTTGGCGAGCCAACGGTTTCAGCAAGAACCGCCGCCAGCGCGTTGGTGAAGTCGTCCCGCATTTGTCGCGCCCGCGCTTTCAGCGCTTCGCTCGCCAGCACGGTTTCGACGAACCTGTACGCTCCCTCGAACAGCGGGATGAGCGAATCTTCCTGCTCGATGAGGCGATGCGCGAGAAACCCCAAGGCATCGATCGGTGTGACGCCGGTGTCCCGCATCCGCACGGCCGTGAAAGCGACATCCTGTATCTCCTGCTCCCGGTCGAAGAACATATCCTCCTTGCGCGGGAAGTGATTGAAGACGGTCATCCGTCCGACGTCGGCGGCCTCGGCGATCTCATCGACCGTCACCCGGTCGAAGCCTCGCTCGAGAAACAGGCGGGTCGCCGTATCCGATATGCTCTGGCGGGTGGCCATCCTCTTGCGGGTCCGTCGGTCGGGCGTCGTGTCCATCAAGCCTTATTGAATCCTATACTCAGTATATAAATACTGCGTCTATCGATGATGCACCAGCGCACCAAGGACCTTATGACTGAGCAACCATATCCCGTCGAGCAACCCGTCCACCGGGCTGGCGCCGCGGTGCTGGTGAGCGGAGCAAGCTTTGCCGGCCTCGCCACCGCCTATTGGATGAACAGGCTCGGGTACCGGGTGACTGTCGTGGAGGTCGCGAGCGGCCTTCGCAAAGGCGGAACGCCCGTCGACATCGAAGGCGAGACGATCGACATGCTCACCCGCATGGGGATGATCGATGCGGTCCGCGCCAAGGCGCTTCCCCCGCGCGGGCTCGAGTTCAAGGACGCCGGCGACGCCACGGTTGGGACATTTGACGGCTATCCCGACGCGGCTGCTGCCGTGGACGAGCGATACGAGATCCACCGCGACGATCTGCTGGCGATTCTGTTTGCTTCAGTCGAGGGCGCGATCGAAATCCTGTTCGAACAATCGATCGCTCAGCTTGAGGAGATGCCGGACGGCGTGGCGGTGACGTTCCGTGACGGGTCGCGAGCCGACTATGCGCTGGTGTTCGGGTGCGATGGCATGCGGTCGAACACCAGGCGACTGGCCTTTGGCCCGGGCGAGGATTTCTCCTATTTCATGGGAGGCTATTTCTACATCAAGGTCGTGCCGACCACGGATTTGCTGCCCGCCAACCTGACGCAGATCTTCAGCGTGCCCGGCCGGACGGCGATGTTGAACGGTTATGAGGACCAGACCGACATTGCCTTCGCCTTCCGTGCCGATGGCGAGGTCGACTATGGCCATCGCGATCGGGCGCAGCAGCGTCGGATGATTCATGATCATTTCGACGGCCTCGGCTGGAAGGTCCCAGCCATGCTCGAGCATGTGGACGCCGATGACGACTTCTATTTCGACAAGGTGAACCAGATCAGGATGCCGGCATGGTCGAACGGTCGGGTCGCGCTGGTGGGGGATGCGGGATATTGCGTATCGCCGGTCGCCGGCATGGGTGGCTCGATGGCGATCATCGGTGCCGGGCGGGTAGCGGATGCCCTGCAGCGCCATGGCGTCGATCACGCCACCGCCTTCCGGGAGTATCACGACAAGCTGCGCCCGTTCGTCGAGGCGGTACAGGAGAAAGCTGCCAGCGACGGCATGGCGTTGCTGTTCCCATCCAGCGACGCCGAGCTTGCGGAGCGCGATCACCAGTTGCGCGAGGGCACGCTAGCCTTGTAGGCCGCTCGACGCTCAAATGGGCCTGTCCCGATCAACGGTCTTTTCTGCGGGACGGTTCTTTCTCCGACGCGCGGGCTCGCTCGTCGCCCCTACCGCCATGCCCGTTTTGAATGGCATGGGCCGGTCTGCGGCCGCGTGGCTCAAAGCCCGGAGAGGAGCCGGGCGCCGAGAGCGGATCGACATTCAGCTTATTGGCACGGTTACAGCCAAGAGGAGGATTCGCGCGGAGGGCGCAGAGACCGCGGAGTTCATTTCCGGACTGAGCATCGTTCGCCGGTAAACCGCCTGTTTTTGGACATGCTCGTCATCGCAAACTGCCGGAGCCGCTGGCCCAACCTTCTTGGCGTCCTCTGCGTCTCCGCGCGAACCATCTTGCACCGCCGACGGGCTGGTTCTGAATGTCTATCCGACCTGAGAGTTCGCCCATTCCGTCAGGAGGGTGAAGGCGATGGCATAGGGCGGGGGCGGGAGGAATTGGCCCGGCTCGCCGCGCAGCACGGCGCGCACCTCCTCGCGCGACACCCAGATCGCGTCCTCAAGCTCATGCTTGTCGATCGTCAGCGTGTCGTCTTTCGCCATGCCGATACAGGCGATCATCAGCGAGGACGGGAAGGGCCAGGGCTGGCTTGCGATGTAGCGGACATCGGTGACTTCGACGCCCGCCTCTTCCTTGATCTCGCGCGCGACCGCTTCCTCGATCGATTCGCCAAGCTCCAGAAACCCAGCCAGCGCCGAATAGCGTCCCGGCGGCCAGGCCGGCTGGCGGCCCAGCAGTGCGCGGCCGTCATGTTCGGCGATCATGATCACCACCGGTTCGACGCGCGGGAAATGCTCGGCATGGCACCGGGGGCATTTCCTGCCCCAGCCGGCGCGATTGATTTCGCTCCCCGCACCGCAATTGGCGCAGAAACGGTGCCGCGTATGCCAGTCGAGCAGGCTGCGCGCGCCGGCATAGGTCGCCGCCTCGCCCGGCGCGAAGCGGTCGAGCAGGCCGAACATCCGCATGGGCCGGCCTTCCGGCGGCTGCATCCCGGGCGTGAGCGCGGCGAAGCAGGGCTTGCCGTTGTCGAGCCCAAGCAACAACAGGTCCGATCCCTCCGGCGCGTCGGCGAGGGTGGTCCAGACGAGCCTGCCCTCGCCATCCAGCTCGGGTTCGAAATTGTCCAGCACGAGCAGTCGGGCGCGCCAGTCGCCCATCGCCGCAGCGAGCGCTTCCGGGTCCTGGCGAAGCGGATCGGCCCGGTCGAGCATGCCGCCGGTGAAGCCTGGTGCAATCATAAGGGGGAACTCACTTGTAGTGGGCGATATCGCTCATCAGCGCGGCCACGGTTTCTTCGCGGATCGGCCATTTGTCGCCCGGGAAATAATTGACCATGATCGCCCCGCGCCTGCGCCGCGCGGGATCGACCCAAGCGGCCGTCCCCGCCGCACCGCCCCAGCCATAGGTGCCCTTGGACGGTCCGCCCGGCTTGTCTTCGAGAAAGACCGATCCACCGGCGCCGAAGCCGGTCTTGGGGCCGGGACCGGCGCCGACCTGCGTCTGGGTGTAGGTGACGCCCGGCGGCAGGAGGTTGGACATCATCAGCGCGGCTGTCTCCGGCTTCATCACGCGGACGCCGTCGAGCGTCCCGCCATCCTGCAACGCATGGAGGAACCGGTCATAGTCGCGCGCGGACATCACCAGCCCGGCGCCGCCATAGGGAAAGCTGGGGGGCGACAGCCAGACCGAGCTCGCGGCGGGGTCGATCGGCGTGCGGGCCTTCTCGTCGATGGTCGACACATCGACCGGCCGCCCCGCGGCGAGCTGGACCGTTGCCTCGCGCTGGAAGGCATAGTTGGTGGCGAACTGCCCGATCTCGCTGCGCGGCACCGTCCAGTAGCTCGACGTCATCTTGAGCGGGTCGAAGATCCGTTTCTGCACGAATGTGTCGAAGGGCATGCCGCTTGCCACCTCGATCACCCGGCCCATCACGTCGAGGCCGATCGAATAGCTCCATTTCGTCCCCGGGTCGGCGATCAGCGGCGCTTCGGCGACCCGGTTGGCGAATGCCTCGAGCGTCGGCGGCCTGGTCATGCGCGCCAGAATCTCAAGCTGAGCGTTGATGGCGCCGGGGGTGAGCCCGAGCCGGTTATATTCGGCGAGCAGCGGCCCCTTGGTGACGATGCTGTAACCGAGCCCGGCTGTATGGGTCAGCAGGTTGCGGACCGTGATCGGCCGTGCCGCCGCCCGCGTTTCAAGCGAATCCGGGTTGATCTGGACTCGCATGTTCTTGAAGGCGGGGATGAAATCGCTGATCGGCTGGTCGAGCTTGATCTTGCCTTCCTCGACCAGGATCATCGCTGCCATGCCGGTGACCGGCTTGGTCATCGAATAGACGCGCCACAGGCTGTCCGGTCCCGCCGCGGCAGCGGTCGGCTCGTCGGCGATGCGTCCCGCGCTGACGAATATTGTGGGCAGATCGCCACTGCCGAATGCGCCGACGATGCCGGGCATCTTGTTGGTCGCGACATAGGAATCGAACAATGCCTGAGTGGCGGGCAGGGCTGGCCGGCTGGCCGGAGCGGCGAGCTGAGCCTGCGGTGCCGTTCCATAGGCAAGCGCGCCGCCGGCCAGCAATGCAATGAGTGCGCTTCCCGATGCCAATGCCCGAAATCTCATTCCGCTCTCCTGATCGCAGCCGCCGCCTTGGCGAAGACCGTCGGCAGCCCCGCCGACTCGATATCGGCTGCCGGCCACCATTCGCCGGCATTCGAATGCGCCTCGGCCCGCCCGACCGCAAGCGCGAGTTCGAGCCGGAAATGCGTGAAGACATGGACGACCGTCTCGTCGAGCATCGTCCAGTCGGCGGCCAGCGGCTGTTCGTCGAGGCCGGGCGGGGCCGCGACCCATGGCCCGGTCGGCAGCGCGCGCATCCCGCCGAGCAGGCCCTTTGGTGGTCGCCGGACCAGCAGCACCCGACCCTCCCGCTCGGCCCAGAAGATCGTGCCGTAGCGCTGCGGCTTGGCTGCCTTGGCCTTCTTGTCCGGAAAGCGTTCCGGATCGCCCGACGCGAAGGCGCGGCATGCGGTGGCGAGCGGGCAGAGCAGGCAGCTCGGATTGCGCGGCGTGCAGATCGCTGAGCCGAGATCCATCATCGCCTGGGCGAAATCGCCGGCACGGGCGTCGGGGGTGACCGATTCGGTCGCGGCGCGGATGGCGGGCATCGCCGCCGGAAGCGGCTCGGGAATCGCGAACAGCCGGGCGACGACTCGCGCGACATTGGCGTCCACCACCACCGCGCGTTCCCCGAAGGCGATCGCAGCGATCGCGGCGGCGGTATAGGCGCCGACGCCGGGCAGGCGGCGCAAGCCTTCCTCGGTCCCGGGAAAGCGCCCGCCATCGGCGGTGACGGCCCGTGCGCAGGCGATCAGGTTCCGCGCCCGGGCATAATAGCCGAGCCCGGCCCAGGCGGCCATCAGATCGGCGTCGCTTGCCCGTGCGAGCGACTCGACATCGGGCCAGCGCGCGACGAATTCCTCGAAGCGCGGCCGTACCGTCGCGACCGTCGTCTGCTGAAGCATGATCTCCGACAGCCATACCCGATACGGCTCGGCCCGCGGTGCGCCGGGCGGGCTGCGCCACGGCAGATCGCGGGCATGGCGGTCATACCAGTCGAGCAGCGAGCCGGCGATGTCGGAAGGGAGCTTGGCGGGCACGGCATCGCTATGGCATGGACGTGACAATGAGCAAGCGTGGCGTACCCGCTCCCAGGCCGGAGCCCAAGGCGGAAAAACCGCGCGGCGGCCGCGCGCGCGCCGTTTCGGAGCTCCTGCCCGATATCGGCCGCGCCGCTTTTCGCAAATTCGGTTTCGTGCAGAGTGCGATCGTCAGCCGCTGGCCCGAGATCGTCGGCACTCGCTATGCCGGGGTATCTGCGCCCGAATCGATCAAGTTTCCGCAGGGCGAGCGCACCGGCGGCACGCTCAACCTGGTGGTGCGCGGCGCCCATGCGACGATGATGCAGCATATCGCGCCTGAGATCGTCGAGCGGGTCAACCGCTTCTTCGGCTATGGCGCCATCGCCCGGGTGAACATCCGCCAGGGGGACGTCGCGCCGCCGCGCCCGCGCGCAGCGCCGCCTTCGCTCCGACCGGTGCCGGTCGAGCTCGGCGCAAGCCTGCGCACCATCGCAGACCCTGAATTGAAGGCGGTGCTCGAGGCGCTGGCGGCGGGCGTCGCGGCGACGCGCGGCCCGCCGGTGATCGGGCAGGCGGAAGAATGAACGGAAGGATCGATGGGGGAATGATGCGCTATCTATTGCCTGCCCTGCTTGCGCTCGTCGGGTTCGGCTCGATCGCCACGGCCCAGGGCCACGACTGGAGCACGACCGTGAGCAAGGCGCCGAACGGCAGCTATGTCATCGGCAATCCCAGGGCGAAGGTGAAGCTGGTCGAATATATCAGCTACACCTGCCCGCATTGCGGCCACTTCCTGTCGGAATCGCGGGACGTGCTGCGCGGGCAGATGGTGCGTTCCGGCTCGACCAGCGTCGAACTGCGCAATGCTATCCGCGACAAGCTCGATCTCACGGCCGCCCTGCTCGCGCGGTGCACCGGCCCGAAGGGGTTTTTCGCCACCACCGATGCGATCTTCGCGGTCCAGGAGGACTGGGTGACGCGCGGTGGCCGCTTCGAATCGGTCAATGGCGCGCGAATCGCTGCCTATCCCCAGCCGGCGCAGCTTCGCGCCATGGCCGACGGATCGGGCCTGAGCGACATCATGCGCGGCCGGGGAATGAACGATGCGGCGATCGAGGCCTGCCTTAACGATCCAGCCGAACTGGCGGTGGTGGTGAAGAATGCCGATGGCGCCTGGGCGAAGATCAAGGGTACGCCGGCATTCGAGCTCAATGGCAAGACGATCGAGACCACTGAATGGGCCGTGCTGGAAAAGAGCCTCCGCGCGGCCGGTGCCAAGTGATTCAAGCAATTTCAACACGGAGAGACCAATGAGATTCAGCATCGCCTATGCCGCTCTGCCGGCCCTGATCCTCGCTGGCTGCGGCTCGGGCGGCACCGGCGGCAACAGCACCGTGCCTGCGGCCGCTCCGGCCGCGACCGTCGCGGCGCCCGCGGGTAAGAGCTGGGTCGACACCGTCTCCAAGACGCCCGAGGGCGGCTATCGCATGGGCAATCCTAATGCGGCGGTGAAGCTGATCGAATATGGCTCGCGCACCTGCCCGCATTGCGCTGCCTTCGATGCGGAGGGTTTCCCCGCGCTGAAGAGCGGCCCGATCGCCTCGGGCAAGCTCTCCTATGAATTCCGCGACTATCCGATCCACGCCGAGGCCGATATCGGCCCGATGCTGCTCGGCCACTGCGTCGAGCCGGCGCAATTCTTCCCGATGCTCGAGCAGATGATGCTCTCGCAGCAACAGCTGATCGGCAAGACGGAGAAGATTCCCGAGTCGGACCAGGCCCGGCTGCAGAACGCGCCGCCGGCCCAGATCGTGACCTATCTCGCGCAATTCTACGGCTATATCGATTTCGTGAAGCAGCGCGGCGTGCCCGACGCCAAGGCACGTCAGTGCCTCGCCGACCCGAAGATGCTTGAGGAGATCGCGAAGAACACCGACGCGGCGAACCAGCAATTCAAGATCCAGGGCACGCCGACCTTTATCGTCAATGGCGATGTGGTGCCGAATGTGGCCGACTGGAAATCGCTCCAGCCCGCGCTAAAGACAGCGGGCGCGCTGTAACGGCGGGGCGGGGCAGGGGGTAACCGCCGGGTGCAGATCAAACGGCTCAGGCTCACGGGCTTCAAGAGCTTCGTCGACCCGGCGGATCTGCGCATCGAACCGGGGCTGACCGGCATCGTCGGCCCCAATGGCTGCGGCAAGTCCAACCTTCTGGAGGCGCTGCGCTGGACGATGGGCGAAACCTCGGCCCGGTCGCTGCGTGGCGCCGGCATGGACGACGTCATCTTCGCCGGCACCTCGACTCGCCCTGCGCGCGATTTCGCCGAGGTCTCGATCCTGACCGAGATCACCGGGGAGGAGACCGAGGTCGTCCGCCGGATCGAGCGCGGGGCCGGCTCGGCCTACCGGATCGACGGACGCGACGTGCGCGCCAAGGATGTCGCCCTGCTGTTCGCCGATGCGGCGACCGGCGCGCACAGTCCGGCCCTGGTCAGCCAGGGCCGGATCAGCGCGGTGATCGCCGCCAAGCCGGCCGAGCGCCGCGCGATGCTCGAGGAAGCGGCGGGGATCGCCGGCCTTCATGTCCGCCGCAAGGATGCCGAGCAGAAGCTCCGCGCGACCGAGGCGAACCTGACCCGCCTCGACGAGGTGATCGCCGACCAGGACGCGCGCGCCGCCGCGCTGAAGCGTCAGGCGCGTCAGGCCGAGCGCTATCGCCTGTTGTCAGACCAGATCCGGGTGGCGGAGGCGCGCATGATCTTCGCCCGCTGGCGCGAGGCGTCGACCGCCGCCGACACCGCGAAGGCCGAGGCGGCGGCGGCCGAGACCCGCGTCGCCGAGGCTGCCGAGGCGCAGCGCGGCGCCGCAGCCTATCAGAACGAAGCGACTGAAAAGCTGGCTTCCGCCCGCGCCGCAGCGCAGGCAGCGCGGGACCGGGCCAGCGAGGCCGGGCATCGGCTTGCGACACTCCGTACCGAGCTTGCCGCGACCGAACGGCGTTTGTCCGATCTCGCCGATAGCCGCGCGCGCCTGACCGAGGATCGGGTGCGCGAGGGCTCGCTCGCCAGCGACGCGGCAGAGGCGATCGCCCGGTTTGCCGATGAGGCGAAGGAGCTTGAGGGGCGCATCGCCGGCGCCGCGGTGCGGTCGCCGCAGCTCGATGCCGCGCTTGCCGAGGCCGAGCGCGCTGCGCGGGATGCGGAGGTCGCCCTGGCCCAGGCGCTCGCGGCCCAGGCAAGCGAGGCGGCCGATGCGCGCGTGGCCGAGGCGGCGCTGGCTGCCGCGCGCACCCGCGCCGACCGAAGCGAGCGCGATCTGGCGCGGGTGACGGCGGAGGCGAAAGCCCTTGGCGATCCGGCGCCGCTTGTCGCGGAGAAGAACAAGGCGGCCGAGGCGCGCGCGCAGGCGCTGCGCCATGCCGAATCGGCGCGTACCGGGCTCGCCCGTGCCGACGCGAGCGAGCGTGAGGCGATCGGATCGCGCGACCGGGCGCAGTCGGCGCGGGCCGGCGCTCACGCCGAATTGAGTGCGCTTGACAGCGAGGCGGCGGCTCTGGCCAAGGCGACGCGGCGCGATGGCAAGGATCGCCTGCTCGACCAGCTTCGCGCCGATCCGGGGTATGAACGCGCGCTGGCGGCCGCGCTGGGAGACGATCTCGAAGCAGGGCTCGATGCCACTGCCGAGCGTTTCTGGGCCGGCGCCGCGCCCGCGCCGGGCGATCCTTCCGGTCCGACGGGCACGGTCGCGCTGGCGGCGCATGTCACGGCGCCGGCGGCGCTTGCGCGTCGGTTGGCGCAGATCTTCGTTGCCGACAGCGATGCTGGCCAGCCCCTCGCCGTCGGCCAGCGTCTGGTCACCACCGCTGGCCTGCTTCGCCGCTGGGACGGCTATGTCGCGAAATCGGGCGGCGCGGAGGCGGCTGCACGGCTCGAACGGATGAACCGGTTGCGCGCGATCGAGGCGGCGCGGCCGGCGGCGGTTCGCGCGGTTGATGCGTGCGATGCCGAGCTTACGCGGATCGACGAAGCGATCGCCGAGGCGCGCCGCGCCGCGGTCGATGCCCGCCGCCTGCTCGAAGGTGCCGAGACCAATGCGCGTGACTCGGCACGCGCCGAGGATCGCGCCGCTGCCCAGATCGAGCGGATCGAGGCGCAGCGCGCCGATCTCGATACCCGTCGGCATCGTATCGTTGCCGAGCATGAGGAGGCGCAGGGCGAGGTCGCGCGCGCGGTCGAGGTCAAGGCAGCGCTCCCTGACGGCAGCGCCACGCGCGAACGGGTTGCGGTGCTGTCGTCCGAGGCTGAGGCCAGGCGTATCACCGTCGCCACCGCCCGCGCCGAGCGGACAGCGCTCGATCGCGCGATCGGGCAGGATCGGGAGCGGCTCGCCGCTGGTACCGCCGAGAGCAAGGGCTGGAAGAACCGCGCGGGCGAGGCGGCGCGGCGAATCGCCGAGATGGACAAGCGCGAGGCCGATCTGGCGCAGGAAGCGGCTGACCTTGCCGGGAAGCCGGCCGTGCTCGCCGCCGAGATCGCGGCGCTAGAGGCCGCCCATGGCACCGCCCGCGCCGAGGCGGAGACAGCGATGGTGGCCGAGCGCGAGGCCGAGGTCGCGCTGCGCCTGACGGAGGAAGCTGCCCGGGCGGCGAGCGAGACCCTGGCCGAAGCGCGCGAGGCACGAGCGGGCGCCGCGGCGCGTGCGGAGAATCAGGAGACTCGTCGGCTCGAGATGAACCGTTTGTCGGGCGAGCGCTTCCAGTGCCCCTCGGTCCTGCTGCCTGAGCGGGTCGGTTTCGAGGCCGACAAGGTTGGTCCGCCGCAGGAGGAATCCACGACGCACGACAAGTTGCTGGTCGATCGCGAGCGTATCGGACCGGTCAATCTCGTCGCCGAGACCGAACTGGCCGAACTCGAAGCGGCGAGCGTCGGTAACGCTACTGAGCGGGAGGAACTGGGTCTCGCGGTCAACCGGCTGCGCGGGTCGATCGGCACGCTGAACCGCGAGGGGCGCCAGCGCCTGCTCGCCGCGTTCGAGGCGGTCGACGGGCATTTCCGCCGGCTGTTCACGACCCTGTTCAACGGCGGCCAGGCGCATCTCGAACTGATCGATTCGGACGATCCGCTTGAGGCGGGGCTTGAGATCATGGCGCAGCCGCCGGGCAAGAAGCTCCAGTCGCTAACCCTGTTGTCGGGCGGAGAGCAGGCGCTGACCGCCGTCGCGCTGATCTTCGGCCTGTTCCTCACCAATCCGGCGCCGATCTGCGTGCTCGACGAAGTCGACGCGCCGCTCGACGACGCCAATATCGAGCGTTTCTGCGACCTGCTCGACGCGATGACGCGGGAAACCGCGACCCGCTATCTCATCGTCACCCACAATGCGGTGACGATGAGCCGGATGCACCGGCTGTTCGGCGTGACGATGATTGAGCAGGGCGTGAGCCGCCTGGTCTCGGTCGATCTCGGCGGTGCGGAAAACCTGCTGGCGGCGGCGTGACACAAAATCCTCCCCCTCCCCGAAACTAAGCGCTTCACACATCGCAAGGCTCTCTTTCTCCCTCTCCCCCTGTGGGAGAGGGAAGGGCCCCATCGCTCTCGCGATGGGAAGGGTGAGGGGGACACTCGTTGACCAGTGTCCCGAACCTCACTCTCCCTCATCCGACCTCGCTGCGCTCGGCCACCAGTTTTGCCGATCGTCGGGTAAAACATGCCCCCGGCATGTTTTAGAAATGCCCGGGGGCATTTCGACCCGTCGCTTGGCAAAACTCCCATAGGGGGAGAAGGATTTAAGGCACTCACGCGAGATGTGTGTATCTCCTGACAGTTGCGCGAGGGAGGAATTGTGAGGCCATTGGGTTTGCGTGTATCTCAAACCCATGGCCGAGATCATCAACCTCCGTATCGCCCGCAAGGCCCGGGCCCGTGCGACGAAGGATGCGGCGGCCTCGGCCAATCGCGTTCAGTTCGGCCGCTCCGGCCAGGACAAGCGGGCGGCCCGGGACGAGCAGGCGCGGCTCGACCGCACGCTCGACGGCGCCCGGCGCGACCCCGATCCCAAGCTTGACTAACCCCAAGCGCGCGCCTAGTGCGCCACCCGCCCCAATGTCGGGGTGCAGGAAGGCTGACATGTTCGCCACGGCAATCATATTCGGGCTTGAGCCCGCCGCCGTCCGGACCTCGCCGAAGCGCTAGTCGCGCCCGGCCGGGTCGTCGGACCCGGCATGTTCAATCCCAAAAACCATAGAGTCCGCAACCCGACGCCATAGCTGCGTCCGCGCGCGGCAAGACGGATGAGACAATGGGCACGACGGTGACGTCGCGGCGACTGGCAACGATGCTGCGCGCGACTTTGACGAAGGATGGGCGCGCCGGCCAGGCGCTGCTCGAATGGGTGGAAGAGAACAGGGCGGTCTTCTGGCCGGGGCCGAAGGGCCGCGCGAAGACGGGGGCGCCCAGGGGAGAGGCGCGCAAGATCAGCTGGGCGAAGCTGGCGACGATGCTCGCCGACATGGCGGAGGACCCGCTGCCGGCCGAGCTGGCCGGGGCGGCGGAGAACATCGCCACGGTGCTGAGCCTGGGCGATCAGGACCGGGCGGTGCTTGAGGCGGGGCTCGCTGTGTCCTTCCATCCCCGGATCGCGCGGCTGCGCTGGGCGCTCGAGATGGCGCATGAGGATCTCGCGCGGGTCGCGGGCATGCTGGCGGGCGCCGACGCGGTCCATGCCGGCACGGTGGCGCGCACCAGCATGGCGGTGCAGCTCGGCTTGTTCGAGGTCGACATGGCGCATGGCGGCGGGGTGTCGTTCGATGCGAGCTGGTGGTTCGAAAGCCTGCTCGCCCGCGGGGGGCACGATCCCGAACGGCTGATCGAGGCACTGGCCGGCAAAAGGCAGCGGGCGGCGCTGGCGCTCGCCGATTTCCCGGCGATGCGGGGTGACGTCGATTTCGTCGCGCGGCTGCTCGCCGGGGCGGTAGAGTCGCGCGCCTGCGGCATCAACGTGCTGCTCCACGGGCCGCCTGGCGTCGGCAAGACCGAGCTTGCCCGTGCGCTCGCCGCGCATGTCGGCGCTGCATTGTACGCGGTCGGCGAGGCCGACAGCGACGGCACCGAGCCGCGCCGGCACGAGCGCGTGGCTGCGTTGCTCCGTGCGCAGCGGGCGCTCCAGCGCGACGATCGCGCGCTGCTGCTGTTCGACGAGCTCGAGGATTTGATAGGCGACGCGAACAAGGTCGATGGCGGCAAGCGCTTCGCCAACCGCGCCGGGTCGAAGATCTTCGTCAACCGCATGCTGGAGACGAACGGCGTGCCGGTCATCTGGACGAGCAATGCGATCGACAATGTCGATTCGGCCTATCTTCGCCGGATGAGCTTCGTGCTGAAGCTCGATCATCCGCGCGGGCGCGAGCGCGACCGGGTGCTGGCGCGCATGGCCTCGATGGAGGACAGCGCGATCGGCGACGACCTGTCGGCGCTCGCGCGGCAGGCGCCGGAAACGCCCAGCGTCGCGCGCGTCGCCCTGCGCGCCGCGCGGATCGCCGGTGCCGCTTCCGGCGACGACGAGCGTGTGGCGCGGGCACTGGTCGGGTCGCTCCGGGGGCAGGCGGTCACCGTGGCGGACGCGCCGGCGCGCATCGACCTGTCGCTGTTCGAATGCGACACGCCCATTGCGGGACTGGTCGAGCGGTTGACCCGCCCGGGCGCGCCGCTCGCCTTCTCGGTGCTGCTGGCGGGCCCGCCGGGCACCGGCAAGACGCAACTCGCGGGCGAGGTGGCTGAACGGCTCGGCCGGCCGCTCGCGACGCGGCGCGCGTCCGACCTTCTGTCGAAATGGATCGGCGAGACCGAGGCGAACATCGCGGCAGCGTTTCGCGATGCCGCGGCGGAGGGCAGCGTGCTGTTCTTCGACGAGGCTGATTCGCTGCTGTTCGACCGGCAGACCGCGCGGACAAGCTGGGAGGTGACTCAGGTGAACGAGCTGCTGACCTGGCTCGACCGTCACCCGTTGCCGGTGTTCGCCGCGACCAACGACCAGCGGCGGCTCGATCCGGCGGCGCTCCGGCGCTTCACCTTCAAGCTGGCGCTGAATCCGCTGTCGGCCGAGTCGGCGGCGCATGCGTTCGAGCGCTTCTTCGGCTGCGCGGCGCCCGCCGGTCTCGCCCGGCTCGGCGCGCTGACACCCGGCGACTTCGCGGTCGTCGCGCGGCAGGTGAAGGTGGCCGGGCCGTTCTCCACCGGGGATCTGCTCGCCCGGCTCGAGGCTGAACTGGCGGCGAAGCCGGGCGGCATGGCGACGATCGGCTTCTGATGGAGCCGGTCGTCTGGAGTCGTTTTCAGCGTCGCTGAATCGGTGCCAGCCCGCTCCCCCACCCGGCCACCCATGGAATACTGCCGTTGGGTGGCCGGGTGGGGGAGCGGGCTGGCACCGCCACCGTTTCAGCATCGCTGAAACAGACTCTATGCCCTGGTTTCCGGCGGCAGCGGCCAGAGCGCGTCGACCGGGCGTTCCAGCACGCGCGCGGCGACGGGATGGAATGTCGCGGGCGCCAGCCTGCCCCCGGCCGCCGCGTCGGCGAGCCATTGCTCGATCGATCCGCCGGTCTGGACCCAGCGGTCCTGCCGGAGCATCCCGTAGAGACCGGCCGCCAGGACGTGCATGCCGTCGTCCGATTTGCGCCAGCGGTCGGCCGGGTTGCGCGCGACGCCAAGTGCCTCGCTGATCAGCTGGTCGAGCGCCTGGGCAAGGTCTTCGTTTAGCATGCCTTCCAGCGTGGTGTAGCCCCAGCGCGGATCATGCTCGCGCACGATCTTCACGATCAGCGGGTCGCGGGCGAAGATCGCAAGCGCGGCGGTGGCCGCCGGACCGTCCATCTTCACGGGTGGGTGGAGCATTTCGTGCGCGGCGATTCGCACCGTGGTGGCGGTATCGTATTCAGCCGACTGGAGGAACATCTGCCCCTGCACCTTGATGCCGTGCGGCTTGCAGAAATGCAGCAGGACGATCTGGATCTCGGGATCGAAGGTCCGTCCGGTGAGCTTTTCCTGAAGCGAGATCACGTCGAAACCCTTCAGGGCGCGGGCCATGTCGGCGATCCGCGTGTCAAGATCGGCGCCGATGCGGTCGGCGCGGAATGCCGCGAAGCCCGCGTCGTGCATCGCGCTGAAGATCGAGTCGAGCCGCGGCGCGGCGGCGTCGAACCACGCCCAGTTCCCGGCGTCCCAATAGGGGCTTGCCTTGTAGCTCGGCAGGATCAGATCGGTGCGCGATCGCAGCGCGGTCAGCAGCGTCCCGATCGTCGCGTCATTGCCGTTGGCGGAGAACAGCACTGAAAGGGTCGGGCCGAGCAAGCCGAAACCTTCCTTGCCCGCTGCAGCCCATAATTTGGGAATGTCGTTTCGTACCGCGTCGGGCAGCTTCGGCGCGAAGGCGGCGACATCCTGTCCGTAGATATCGGTGTAGAGTTTCGTGCCCGACAGCGGCCCGAGAAAGGCGATGGCGTCGAGTCCTTCGGACGAGCGCACCTTCCATTGCGTTCGGTTGACCCTGCCCTGGCCGAACGCGGGCGGGGTAATGGTGGAGACGAGAAGCGCGGTCAGCGCGCTGGCGATGAAGGATCGGCGATGCATGCCCCGTGACTAGCGGCGCAGGCGCGCCGCCTCTTGTACGGACTTGATCTTCAGGCGGTTCGGCGTGCTTCCGGTAAGCGAGACGATGGCATGGGTCAGGTGCGACTGGTCGGCGAAGCCTGTCTCGGCGGCGAGCGCGGCGATCGATCCGTGCCAGCCGGGCAGCAATCGTGCGGCGCGCAGCGTGCGTTGTTCGAGGCGATAGCGTTTCGGGCTCGTCCCATAGGCGCGGCGGAATCCCCGGCTGAGCGTTTCGGGCGCGATGCCCATGCTGTCGGCCCAGTCGGCGAGATGGCGGTCGGGCCCGGTCGCAAGCGCCGCCGCGAGCAGGTCCGGCCAGTCGGACAGGCGCGCGGAGGAAGGCCTGAACAGGGCGTGCAGCAATTCGGCGGCGGCGCGCGGGTCTCGTTCGGCAAGCTGGGCGACCGCATCGGGATCGTCGACCAGGCCCAGCGTCGCCTCGGTCCCGGTTGCCGGCAGCGGCAGGTTGAGCACGGTGGCGCCGGCGTTGGAGAATGCGTCCTGATGCGATTCATGCGCCCCGTGGATCACCGCATGACCAGCCTCGACCTGCATCCGTCCCCGGTCCCCTGCCTCGATATAACCCCCGGCGAGCACCAGCGCGACATAGCCCCCGGCATGGCGATGCCGTGCCATGCGCTCCAGCGCGCCATGATGGGAAACACCGGTCATCGAATCGCACGGGTCCTTCGCTCGTCCGGTGACACCCTAGCAGCGGGCTCGATCACGAGAAATCCGTGATCCGGCGGGCGTGGTTCACGACGCACGAGCGACTCGATTGAACTTTGTCGCCGCTGCATCATTATTTCCCGTAATGAAGCATCAGAATGGAATCAGGGCCGCCCTGCGTATGGCGACGGCGGAGCACCACCAGCGGGTCGACGCGATCTTCTCGACGATGAACCTGGCCGAGGAGCGGGACTATGGCCGCTTCCTTCGCGCGCAGGCTGCCGCCCATATCCCGGTGGAGCGGGCGCTCGATGGCGGCGGTGTGGCGTCGGTCCTGGCCGACTGGCCGGAGCGGCGGCGCGTGCATCTTCTGCTCGACGATCTCGCGGCAATGGGGCTGGCTGAACCCGCTGCTGAAGAAAGGCCCGAATTCGTCGGCGAAGCCGCGATCCTCGGCGCGGTGTACGTGCTCGAAGGCTCCCGTCTGGGCGGTGCGTTGCTGAAAAGGTCGGTGTCGCCGTCTTTGCCCGCCACCTTTCTCGGCGCGGGCAATTCGCTCGCGTGGCGACGGCTGCTCGACCTGCTGGCCGTGCGTCTCCGCAGCGACGGGGAAATCCAGATCGCGATCAAGGCAGCCTGCGAGGTGTTCATGCTATTCGAGCGCAGTGGGCGACGCTGTCTGGGGATGAACTGATCTTGGCGGACGGTATCGGGCGTGTCGATCTCACCAATTGTGATCGTGAGCCAATCCATATCCTGGGCTCGATCCAGCCGATCGGGTTCCTGCTCGCGCTGACCGCTGACTGGATCGTCGCGCGGGCGTCAGCGAACACGGCCGACTTCATCGGTCGCACACCCCAGGAGGTGATCGGCCAGCCGCTGCGTGATCTCTTCCCGGCCAGGACCGTCCACGAACTGCGCAACCGTACCGCAATGCTGCGCGGCCCGGATGCGGTCGAACGGCTGTTCGATTGTCCTGTCGTGGAGGGCGCACCGACCTTCGACATCGCGGTTCATTTCTCCGGCAGCCAGATCGTGATCGAGGCCGAACCGGCCTCGGGCGAGCATGGCGATGCCACCGGGATGGTCCGCTCGATGATCAGCCGGCTCGACCAGGCTCCGGATTCGATGAGCTTCTTCCGTGAAGGGGCCCGCCAGGTCCGCGCGCTGATCGGCTTCGACCGGGTCATGGTCTATCGTTTCGCGCCCGACGATTCGGGCGAGGTGGTCGCGGAGGCATGCAAGCCCGGCATCGGCAAGTTCCTTGGCCTGCGGTATCCGGCGAGCGACATCCCGGTCCAGGCGCGCGCGCTGTACAAGCGCAACCTGTTGCGCGTCATCACTGACGTCAATGCCGTGCCGGTCCCGATCGTGCCGGCGCTCGACGAAGTCGGGAAGCCGCTCGACCTGTCGCTGTCGGTGCTGCGTTCGGTGTCGCCGATCCATATCGAATATCTTCGGAACATGGGCGTGGGCGCGTCCATGTCGATCTCGATCATCGTCGACGGCCGCCTCTGGGGACTTTTCGCCTGCCATCATTATTCCGCCCACTGCCCCAGTTTCGAGCGCCGCTCGGTCAGCGAGCTGTTTGCCCAGATGTTCTCGATGCGCCTCGAAAGCCGCGAGCGGCAGGAGACGGTCGAGTTCGAGCGGCGCGCGCGCGACATCTCGGATCAACTGCTCGGCGCGGTTGCCTCGGACGAGACGCTGCTCAAGGATCCGGACTGGCTCGGCGACATCCTGACTAACGCGATTCCGGCTGACGGCGTCGGCGTCTGGATTTCCGGCAATTACGCCTTTTCCGGCACCACCCCGCCGGCCGAGGCGTTCCGCAAGATCATTCGCGCCCTGAACGGCACCGCCGCCGGCAAGGTTTTCGCGACCGATCGCATCGCCTCGATCATGCCGGGCGCCGAGGCATTCGCATCGGCCGCGGCGGGCATGCTCGCGATCCCGATCTCGCGCGCGCCGCGCGACTATGTCGTCCTGTTCCGGTCCGAGCTGATCCGGTCGGTGCGCTGGGCCGGCGATCCGCACAAGCCGGTCGACTATGGACCGAACGGCCCGCGGCTCACCCCGCGTGAAAGCTTCGCCGAATGGAAGGAACTGGTCGAGGGCCGCTCGCAACCCTTCACCGGGTCGGAACTTCGTGTCGCCGAGACCCTGCGCGCGACCCTGATCGAGGTCGTGCTGCGGCTCGCCGACGAGGCATCGGCCGAGCGCCAGCAGGCGGGTGCACGGCAGGAATTGCTGATCGCAGAGCTCAATCACCGCGTGCGCAACATATTGGGGGTCATTCGCGGGCTGATCCGCCAGTCGCAGCCGACCGACGACGCGGTGAAGGATTTCGTCCGCGTGGTCGATGGGCGAATCCACGCACTTGCCCGTGCGCACAACCAGATCACCGACGATCATTGGGGCCCGGCCCCGATGCAGGCGCTGATCGATGCCGAGGCCGCCGCCTTTGTCGACGAACGCGAACGGGTGATCTCGCAGGGCGATCCGGTCCTGCTCAATCCCCAGGCCTATTCGACCATGGCGCTGGTGGTGCACGAACTCGTCACCAACTCGACCAAATATGGCAGCCTGTCGGTGCGGGGCGGCGAGGTGCGGATCACCTGGCATCGCAACGAGACGGGCGATCTCGTGCTCCTGTGGAGCGAGTCCGGTGGACCACCGGTCCAGCCGCCCGCCCGCAAGGGCTTCGGCACGACGATCATCGACCGGTCGGTACCTTACGACCTCGGCGGCGCGGCTGGCATCGAATACAAGCCAGGCGGTGTCGAGGCCCGTTTTCGTATTCCGGCGCGCCACGTATCGGAACCCAAGACCTTTGCCGGCCCTGCGATTCGTTTCCCGCGTCCGGCCATCGGCCATCCGCAGCAGCCGCCGCATCGGGTGCTCGAGGGGCAGGATCTGTTGCTGGTCGAGGACAGCCTGATCATCGCGCTCGATGCCGAGGATATCGCCGGCCGGCTCGGCGCTGGCAGCGTATCGACCGCCGCGACGGTGGAGGCAGCGCTCGACAGCATCGATGCGGCCCGCCCGACTGTCGCCATGCTCGACATCAACCTGGGGGACCGTACCAGCTTCGCCATCGCCGACAGGCTGATGGGCCTCGGCGTGCCTTTCCTGTTCGCGACGGGCTATGGCGAGCAGGCCCAGCTTCCCGAGGACCATCGTGGCCGCACCGTGGTGCAGAAGCCCTATACCCTGGAAAATGTCGCCCGCGCGATGGACGAACTGCTTGGCATGCACCGGGGCGTGGACGATCGCGCAGGCTAAACGACACCCCATTGGAAATCAGCTATTTACGACCCGGCTTTGTGAACATATGAAGAACACATGGCACAGCTCGACGTACAGCAGAAACTCGAGATCCTGGCAGATGCAGCGAAATATGATGCGTCCTGCGCCTCGTCGGGCAGCGTCAGGCGCAACTCGCGCGACGGCAAGGGGCTGGGCTCGACCGATGGCGGCATGGGTATCTGCCATGCCTATGCGCCGGACGGCCGCTGCATCAGCCTGCTCAAGATATTGCTGACGAACAGTTGCATCTTCGACTGCCATTATTGCATCAACCGCAAGAGCTCGAACGTCCGCCGCGCCCGGTTCACCGCGCAGGAGGTGGTGAAGCTGACGCTCGCCTTCTACCGCCGCAACTATATCGAGGGGTTGTTCCTCTCCTCGGGTATCATCCGTTCCTCCAACTATACGATGGAGCAGATCGTTGAGGTCGCGCGCTCCTTGCGCGAGGATCATCAATTTCGCGGCTATATTCACCTGAAGAGCATCCCCGATGCCGATCCGGAGCTCATCCACCAGGCCGGCCTCCACGCGGATCGTCTCTCGATCAATGTCGAGCTGCCTACTTCCGCGGGCCTGAAGCGCCTCGCGCCCGAAAAGTCGGAAGGCCGGATCGAAGGCGCGATGAAGAGCATGAAGGCCGCGATCCTCGATACCGGAGACGCGGTGAAACGGTACAAATCGGCTCCCAGATTCGCCCCCGCCGGCCAGTCGACCCAGATGATCGTCGGTGCCGATTCAGCGACCGATGGCGACATCGTGCGCAGGGCCTCGGCTCTTTACGGTCGCTTCGGCCTGCGCCGTGTCTATTACTCGGCCTTCAGCCCGATTCCGGACGCAAGCGCGGTACTGCCCCTGCAACGCCCGCCGCTGATGCGCGAGCACAGGCTCTATCAGTCCGACTGGCTGATGCGTTTCTATGATTATGCGCCGGTTGAGGTGGTCGCCGCGGCGGATGACGCCACTGGCATGCTCCCGCTCGACATCGATCCGAAGCTTGCCTGGGCGCTCAAGTTCCGCGATCGCTTTCCCGTGGACGTCAACCGGTCGCCACGCGAAATGCTCCTTCGCGTGCCGGGGCTTGGCCTGAAGGCGGTCGATGCGATCCTTGCCGCGCGGCGCTGGCGCCGGTTGCACCTCGCCGATGTGGGGCGCCTGACGGCTTCGATCGCGAAGGTTCGGCCCTTCCTGATCGCCGAGGACTGGCGCCCCGTCGCGCTCGCCGATCGCGCCGACCTCCGCCCGCTGGCCGCGCCGAAGCGCGAGCAGCTCGAACTGTTTCGCTAGCGGATGCCCTCGATGCGCGACGTGATCGCTGCCTCCAGTGTCTTGCCGGTACCGGCGGTCTCCGGAATGTCGAACAGGCCGAGCAGGTGCAGCAGCCGGTCTTCGGCAGCCGTCCCGCCGCCGCGCCGGTTGCTCGGATGCGCCCCCTGCACCGCGCCCGAATCGACGAAGCGGCTGCCCCAGTTGTCGGCCAGGGCGAGGACCTGCTCGATCATCGACGAAGGGTCGCTCGCGACGAGGGAAGGGAAGGGCAATTTAGTCGCCGGGCTCACCCGCGCCTTGGCCGCGATCGCCGCTTGGCCGAAGCCGATGCTCAGCGGCGAGAGGAACACGGCACCGCGAATATGCTCGAGATAACTGCGCGGCGAGAGCTGCGCCCACCACGCCACCGCCAGGCATGCCACGCCCTGGGCAAGCAGGACGACTGGCTCGCGCGACCTGGTCATCGCCGTGTCGAGCTGCTGGGCCCAGCGGCCGCTATGGAATTTCGTAAGGTCCAGCTCGACCCTTTGCAGGGGCAGGGCAATGGCTGGATCGCCGCGCGCCACGATCAGGACAGGAAGCGGACGGTCGGCAGACGAATCGAGGTCCATGACAGCTCTCCCGTGAACGGGCGTAGCCGTGGCCGCCTTTTGAGCGTGCCGACTCGACTGCGCACCCGGCCACGAAGCTATTCCTACTCATCGACTAGGCAATGGGCTTTGCGCCAGAATGAAATCGGGTCGAGCCGAGCCGCGTGGAGTCCGATGGCGAACGATGCGGAGGGCGAGTCGCAAGAGAAACAAAGGCCGTTCTGGCTGGTTCGGCGGGCGAATCGCGGGAGTGAGCCTATAGCGGCCGAGACCCGAATCCCGACTGGTCTCGATACAGTCTTCGCCGAGGGAACTGGAGCGCGCCGAAGCCACCCGGCAGGCGGCGAGGGCGCGTGAGCGCGCGGGTCGTCCGCCTGGCTGCGCAGGACGATCTCGATGGCTGGCGCAATGCCGCGCGCGCGCTGATGGCCGTGGGCGCGGCCCCGGGGGACGTGGTGTGGCAGGTCGGCGATGGGGCGACCGACCTGTTCGCGCGGGAGGACGCATCGCCCCCGGCTCCGTCGCCCCTGCCATCGTCGGATTTCGCCGTTCCTCGTGCCTTTCTCGGCCTCGTTCGCCACGCGATCCTGCACCGCGACCCCGAACGCTTCGCGCTGCTCTACAGGATGCTCGCCCGTCTGCGTGCCGAGCCGAAGCTGATGGATGACGCCGCCGATCCGCTGGTTCGCCGGGTCGAGAAGCTGGCGACGGAGGTCCGCCGCGACATCCACAAGATGCGGGCCTTCCTGCGCTTTCGCGAGGTCGATGACGGGGCGGGGCCGCGCTTCGTTGCCTGGTTCGAGCCAGACCATCATATCGTGCGTGCCAATGCCGGTTTCTTCCTCGACCGCTTCGCCAGCATGCGCTGGTCGATCCTCACGCCGGCGCTTTCGCTGCATTGGGACGGCACCACGCTCAGCGAAGGACCCGGCGCGGCGAAGGGTGATGCTCCTTCGGGCGACCCCATCGAGGATGTTTGGAAGACCTATTATGCCTCGATCTTCAATCCGGCGCGGATGAAGGTGGGGGCGATGTTGAAGGAGATGCCGCGCAAATATTGGAAAAACATGCCCGAAACCGCGTTGGTGCCCGGATTGATCGCAAGCGCGCAGGCGCGGGAGAGCGGCATGATCGCAACGGCACGGGAACGGGTTGGCGGCAACAGCCGGGCGGCGTGGGAAGCCCTGCGTGACGAGGCGGCGGGCTGCACGCGCTGTCACCTCCACAAGCATGCGACCCGGACGGTGTTCGGCGAAGGGCCGGTCGATGCGGCGCTGATGTTCGTCGGCGAACAGCCGGGCGACCAGGAGGATTTGGCGGGCAAGCCGTTCGTCGGTCCGGCGGGTCAGGTGTTCGACCGGGCGATCGCGGCCGCAGGGATCGACCGCCCGGATGTCTACGTCACCAACGCGGTGAAGCATTTCAAGTTCGAAAAGCGCGGCAAGCGCCGCATCCACCAGAAGCCCGACGCGGGAGAGATAACCGCCTGTCGCTGGTGGATCGAGCAGGAGTTGCTGCTGCTGAAGCCGAAGGTGACGGTGGCGCTTGGCGCAACGGCGGCGCGTGCGTTGTTCGGCAAGGTCATGACCATCGGCAAGGAACGCGGCCGGCCGCATATCCTGCCGGGCGGTGGCGAGGCTTGGATCACGGTGCACCCGAGCTTCCTGCTGCGCCTGCCGGACCGGGATGCGGCCGAATTGGAGTTCGGGCGATTCGTGGAGGATCTGAAGGCGGTAAGGCGGCAGTTGAAATAATCGGCACCAAGGCGCGCCGAAATGTGGTCGGGGTCGAGGCGCGCTTGCAGGCCGGCATGGGCCGCATTTCGGTATGGCTTGAAGTGGGGAGCTTCTGTTGCTCGGTGCCCCCCGGACCGCCGGTGTCCGCTTCTGTTGCCCGGTGCGGCCCGGACCGCGCTTTCGTCCTTAGTAAACTAGACCGTTAGGTCCGGTTTACGCGGCAATCGCGAGTGCTTCGTTGTCGTTAGCA
The DNA here is from genome assembly GCF_028473665.1 of Sphingomonas sp. QA11. Classification (GTDB taxonomy): domain Bacteria; phylum Pseudomonadota; class Alphaproteobacteria; order Sphingomonadales; family Sphingomonadaceae; genus Sphingomonas; species Sphingomonas phytovorans. Next base: position 5,063,072 of record NZ_CP098774.1, read on the forward strand.
CTTGTGGTTTTGAGCCTTTTGCAGGTTACTCAGCCCGGGCAAAAACAGCGCTTTTCAATACACGTCGATCCTGGTTCGACCCCGTCATGACCGGTCCCGAAGGGCAGGTTGTGGTGGAGTCGCCGGGTACTGCCCCCGGGTCCGCTGCATCTATTGCACGCCGCAATTTATCACCATAGCCGACGGCGAACCGGCGGCAGGGCCAATATAGGCGCTGTAAACATAATGAAAAGCCCGCCTTTCACTCGCCACAATATGAGTCCATATCGGGCATGCTATGTTGACTCAGCGTTCCCGTTACGCGCTTCGCGCGATGATATTTCTGGCTGAGGCGCCTGCGGGCGGCCCCCCCATCCCGATGAACCGGATCGCTGCCGAGGCGAATGTCCCGCGCAAGTTCCTGGAACTCATCCTGGCTGACCTGCGCGAGGCGGGCTTTCTTCACAGCCATCGCGGCAAGATGGGCGGCTATTGCCTGTCGCGCCCGACTCACCTGATCTCGCTCGGCGAGATCATCCGGGTGATCGAGGGGCCGTTGGCGCTGGTACCCTGCGTCAGCCGAACCGCCTATCGCCCCTGCCGCGATTGCAAGGACGAGGCGACCTGCGCCATCCGCCATGCGATGATGCGGGTGCGCGACGAGACGGCGCGAATCCTCGACGGCACCAGCCTGGCCGATGCCCGCGCCGAGGATCTGGCGGCGGCGTAGTCTTCCTTCTCCCGCCGGGAGAAGGATTCAGTATCCGAGCGACCTACATCGAATCGTCACCCCGGACGGGTTCCGGGGTCCACGGTGCCGCGTACCAGCAAGTTTCGACTCTTGCGGCCCGGTGGATGCCGGAACAAGTCCGGCATGACGGATTTGTTCGATCGGCGTCGGCCTTGATCGAAAGCCAGGCTCACCGCTTCCGCAGTTCGTCCCGGATTTCGCGCAGCAGCGAGACATCGGCCGGTTCGGCCGCGGGCTCTGCTGCCGGCCGGGCGATCAGCTTGTTGGCGGCGCGCACGATCAGGAAGATGATGAAGGCGAGGATCAGGAAATTGACCGCCTGGGTGATGAACGCGCCATAGCCGAACACCGAAACGCCAGCCTTCTTCAGCGCGGCATAGTCAGTCGATCCGGCCAGCGCCGGCGGCACCTTGCCCAGCACGACGAAATAGCTGGAAAAGTCCAGTCCGCCGAAGATCCGGCCGATCACCGGCATCAGAAGGTCGTCGGTCATCGAGGTGACGATCTTGCCGAAGGCGGCGCCGATGATCACCGCGACCGCGAGATCCAGCACATTGCCCCGGGCGATGAATGTCTTGAACTCCTTGAACATGCAAAGCCTCCATCCGATTTTACTTCCGCGTCCCTACGCTAGTCGCGTATCACGGGCACGCAAGGGTTGGAGGGATCGTTCATGAAATACCGTGCCGTCTTCGCGCTGATGTCCGCCGTCGCGCTCTCCGCCTGTGGACTCAACAGCGTCCCCACCGCGGAGGAGAATGCCAAGGCGCGCTGGGCCGATGTGCAGAACAATTATCAGCGCCGCGCCGATCTCATCCCCAACCTCGTCGCCACGGTGAAGGCCGCGGGCGCACAGGAAAAGGACATCCTGGTCCAGGTGACCCAGGCGCGCGCCTCGGCATCGCAGGTGAAGGTTTCGGGCGACGATCTGACCGATCCGACCAAGGTGGCCGCCTATGAGCGCGCGCAGGCCGGCGTGACCCTGAACCTCCAGCGTCTGCAGGAGGCCTATCCCGAGCTCAAGAGCCAGGGCAATTACACCACGCTGATGAGCCAGCTCGAAGGCACCGAGAACCGGATCACGATCGCACGCAAGGATTATAACGACGCGGTGCAGGCCTATAATACCCGCATCCGCACCTTCCCCGACGCGATCGGCGCCAAGGTATTCTACGGCGCGAAGCCGATGACCCCGTTCGCGGCGACGACGCCCGGCGCGGAAGCGGCGCCGGCGGCCAATTTCGGCAACACCAACTGATCAGACCGTTCGCCTTGTTGCTGGTCCTGGCCGGGAGCGGAACCGCCGCCCCGGTCAAGCCGGCCGCGCCGGCGGGATATGATTTTCCCGCCCTGACGGATCGCGTCGTCGATGCGGCGAAGCTGTTGCCGTCACCCGTGCGATCGTCGATGTCGACCAGATTGGCGGCGCTCGAGAAGGATGCCGGCCATCAATTCGTGGTCGTCACCGTGCCGAGCCTCACCGGGCACACGATCGAGAATTATGGCGTTACCCTGCTGCGGATCTGGGGGATCGGTCGCAAGGACATCAACGACGGCGTGTTGCTGATCGTGGCGCCCCGGGAGCGAAAGGTGCGCATCGAGGTCGGCTACGGACTGGAAGGTGCGCTTCGTGACGAAGAAGCGAAGGCCGTTATCGATACAGCGATCCTGCCCGCATTTCGCAAGGGCGATTATCCCGGCGGCATCGCCGCCGGCGTCGATGGCGTGATGCGGGAAATCACGCCTGCAAAAAGGCTTGCCGCATGAATTTCCTCCGCATGATCCTCCTGGCGACGCTGATGCTCGCCGGTGTCCCGGCCGCCGGCCAGACCCTGCCCAAGCTCACCGGCCGGGTGGTCGACGCGGCGAACCTGCTGTCGCCGGAACAGCAGGCGCAACTGACCCAATTGTCGGACGACATCGAAAAGGCATCGTCGCGGCAGCTCGTCGTTGCCACCATCCCCGATCTCCAGGACTATCCGATCGAGGAATATGGCAACAAGCTGATCCGCGACTGGGCGATCGGACAGAAGGGGGCCAATAACGGCATCATCCTCATCGTTGCCCCGAAGGAGCGCAAGGTCAGGATCGAGGTCGGCTACGGGCTCGAACCGATCATGACCGATGCGCTGTCGAGCGTGATCATCAACGACACGATCCTGCCGCGCTTCAAGGCGGGCGACATGGCCGGCGGCATCGTCGCCGGCGCTGATGCGATCGGCCAGCAGATGAAGCTGCCGCTGGAAGCCGCCGAGGCGCGCGCGCTGCAGCAGACCAGCAAGCCCGTCGCGCGCCCGCAGTCGAGGAACAATGGCGGCGGCATCCCCTTTGTCGTGGTGTTCTGGATCGTCGTGGTCGCCTTCGTCGTCCTGTCCCGGTTCCGTCGCGGCACCAGCGGCCAGCGCTATCGCGGCGGCATCGCGCCGGTGGTCCTGTGGGGGCCCGGGCTAGGCGGCGGGTCCGGCGGCGGCTGGAGCAGCGGCTGGGGTGGTGACAGTGGCGGCGGCGGTTCCGACTGGGGCGGTGGTGGTGGCTTTTCCGGCGGCGGTGGGTCCGGCGGCGGCGGCGGCGCATCGGGGAGCTGGTGATGGCGCGTACCGCTCATCTCAATGCCGAGGGTCGCGAGCTGGTCGCCACTGCGGTCACGCGCGCCGAGCAGGGCACTGACGGCGAGATCGTGACGATCGTCAGCCAGCGTTCGGACCAGTATCATGATGCGGCGCTTCACTACGCCTTTGCCGCGGCGCTCGCGGTGATCGCGCTGGCGGCGATGAGCCCGGCCACGTTCGAAGCGAAGTTCGGCTGGTTCTCGAACGGCTGGGGCGAAGCGTCTTCCCGCACGATCCTTTTCTCCGTGCTGATCGCCGAGACGATCATCTTCCTGATCGTGCGCTACACGCTCGCCTGGGCGCCGCTGCGCATGGCGCTCACCCCGCGCGGCACGCGGTCGCGGCGGGTGCGGCGGCGCGCGATCCAGTATTTCAAGGTCGGGGCTGAGCGCCGGACCGAAGCGCGGGTCGGCATCCTGCTCTATCTCTCGCTGGACGAGCGAATTGCCGAGATCGTCGCCGACGAGGCAATCCACAAGGCAGTGCCGGCCGAGCGCTGGGGCGAGGCGATGACCGCGCTGGTCGACGAGGTCCGCGCCGGCCGCCCGGCCGAAGGGATGGCCGCCGCGGTGACTCGGATCGGCGCGATCCTGTCGGAGCATTTCCCCAAGACCGAAAACGACCGCAACGAACTTCCGGACAGGCTGATCCAACTATGAATTCACCCGCCGACACGGTCTGGGAAGGCAAGTACATCCTCGTGAAGAAACAGGGCACCTGGGAATATGTTTCCCGGGCGCGCAACATCCAGGCGGCGGTGATCCTGGCGATCGACAAGGGCGAGGTGATCCTGGTCGAGCAATATCGCGTGCCGCTGGGCAAGCGGTGCCTCGAACTGCCTGCCGGCCTGGTCGGCGACGAGGAGGAGGGCGAGGCCCCCGAGGCCTCGGCCGCGCGCGAGCTGGAGGAGGAGACGGGCTATCGCCCGGCAGCGATCGAGACGATCGGCTATTTCCAGTCGTCGCCCGGCATGGTGTCGGAAGGGTTCACGCTGGTCCGCGCGACGGGCCTGACCCGGGTGAGCGATGGCGGCGGGCATGGCGACGAGGACATCACCGTCCACCGCGTGCCGCTTGACGGGATCGCCGACTTCGTCGCGGCCAGGCGCGCCGAGGGCGTCGCGATCGACGTCAGGATGCTGCTGTTGCTGAGCCAGTCGATCCTGAGCTGACACTGGTCCGGTTCGAGCCGGGACAGCCCCTGCTCACTCCGGCTTGTGCGCCGCCTCGAAGCTGAGCCGGTCCCAATAGCCCCGTTGCAGCGCGATCTGGCCATCGATCACGTGGAAGAAGCCGCATCCGCGAAGCCCCCTGGGATCGCGCCATTCGAGGATTGCCCATTCGCCATCCTCGAACAGATTCTCGGGGATACACTCCATCTGCGCGGCGGCGAATTCATGCTCGAACATCGCACGAATCGCCTCGCGGCCGTGCACCGGTTCGAGCGCGACCTGGTGGTTGGTCGCGTCAGGCCGGTAGAGCGCGGCAAGCGCATCGACATCGGCATTGTTGAACGCGGCGATCCAGCGCCGCACCACCAGCTTAGCGCTCATCTGAAATTATCGGCATAGGCCTGAAGCTTGAGCTTGCGCTCCGGCGCCGCGATGATGGTGAAGGCCAGGCCCTCGCGCTCGGCATAGGCGATCGCCGCTTCCTGCGTCGGGAAGCCAAGCCGCACCTGCTCGCGCGTGTCGCCGGAGCCTGCCCAGCCGGTCAGCGGGTCGGGGCGCTTCGCCTCGGCGGGCTCGAATTCGAGCAGCCATGCGTCGGTGCGCGCGCGGCCTGATTGCATCGCGTTCTTGGGGCGCTGGAAGATGCGGGCGGTGGCCATGACTTCAGATCCGTTCGTGTCGAGTAGGCGTCGAGCCTGCCGAGACCCTGTATCGAGACACATTTGCCCCCCGATATGCGCGCTCGGCAAGCGCGATCGCTACTCGGGGCGGACGGAGAAAGGAAGGGGTCAGCGTGGTTGCGCGCGGCGCGCATCCGCATTTTTCGTCCGTGTGGTCGGCACAGCGGCGGCCGGATCGTCAGGCCAGGGGTGGCGGGGATATCGCCCGCGCATTTCCTTAGCGACCGCTACCCAGCTTCCCGCCCAGAATCCCGGAAGGTCGCGGGTCGTCTGGATCGGCCGTCCGGCGGGCGAGGTGAGACTCAGCACCAGCGGCACGCGCCCACCCGCGATGGCGGGATGGGTGGCGAGCCCGAACAATTGCTGGGGGCGGAGCTCGACGCGCGGGCCCCCTTCGGCGGCATAGTCGATCGGGTGGCTTGTCCCGGCGGGAGAATGGAAATGAGTCGGCGCCTGCGTGTCGAGCGTTCTGAGGGTGTCCCAGCCGATCACGGCGCGCAGCGATTCGGCCAGCGCGCCGGTGTCGAGCGCGTCGAGCCGCCGTTTGCCGGCGAGCAGCGGGGTGAGCCATTCGTCGGCACGGGCGAGCAGATGCGCTTCGTCGATCTCATCCACCGAACCGCCGGCCTCGTGGACGAAGGCGATTCGGTCGAGCAGCGCGCGGGCGGCGTCGCTCCAGGGCAGCAGGGAGAAACCGCCGGCCTGAACGCCTGCCAGCAGGGCGGCGGCGATCTCCTCCGGATTCGCGTTGGAGTCGGGCCCGCTCGACAGCCGGATAGCGCCGAGTCGCCGTTCGCGCAGCGCCTCTACCCCGCCGGTCGCCGGATCGAATTTGACGCTGCGTCGCGTCTCGATCCGGTCGCCGAAGAGGGATTCGACAGTGGCCAGATCGATCGGCGCGGCGGACAGGATACGCGCGCCGGAGGCCATACCCTGCGTTTCGGCGACCGCGAGCCATTCGTTCCGGGCGAGCGAAGAAGCGGGATCGAGCTTGAACCCGCGACCTCCGGCCGACGCCCAGCTCTCGCCGCTTGAGTCGCGCCGCTTGGCGATCCGGTCGGGGAAAGCGAGTGCGATGGCGATGGCCACCCCTTCTTGCCCTCTCCCCTCTGAGGAGAGGGCGGGCGAGCGAAGCGAAGTCGGGAGAGGGGCAGTGGGGCGCCGTTCGTCGGACACACTGCCCCTCTCCCCTGGGGGGAGAGGGCGAAGAAGGCTTGCCCATCTCTTTGCCAGCTTTCGCCCGCCTTCGGCCCTCGGCCCGCGCTCAGTCCGCCAGCGCCGCACCCGGCTCTCCAAGTCGACATCGTTCCCGCCAAGCCCGCGCTCGCCGAGCAGCACCGCCACCTCGGCCGCCGTCCCGGCCAGCCCGATCTCGCCCGCGCGCACCAGCATGTGCCCGAGCCGAGGCGGCAACGGCAGCCGCGCGATCGCCTTGCCGTGCGGGGTCGGTCGGCCGTCGGCATCGATCGCCTCCAGCACGCTCAGCCGATTGCGGGCCTCGTCGATCGCGGCGGCCGGCGGTGGATCGAGCCAGGCGAGTGCGCGCGGATCGGCCACGCCCCATAGGGCGCAGTCAAGCGTCAGCGCTGACAGATCGGCCTCCAATATCTCCGGCGGATCGAAGCGCGGCAGCCCGGCGGTCGCCGCTTCCTCCCACAGCCGGTACGCAACGCCCGGCATCTGCCGCGCGGCGCGGCCGGCGCGCTGGGTCACGGCGGCCTGGCTCGCCCGCTCGGTGACGAGCCGGGTCATCCCTGCCGCCCGGTCGTAGCGCGGCCGCCGCGCCAGCCCCGAATCGACCACCACCGAAATCCCGTCGAGCGTCAGGCTGGTCTCGGCGATCGAGGTGGCGAGCACGATCTTGCGCCGGCCCTGCGGATCGGGCGTGATCGCCGCGCGCTGGGCGCCGGGATCGAGGCTACCGTGCAGCCGGTGCAGGACGATGGTGTCGCCAAGGCCATCGATCCGTTCGGCGGTCCGCTCGATCTCGGCCACGCCGGGCAGGAAGGCGAGCACGCCCCCCGTTTCCTCGCGCAACGCAAGCCTGATCGCCCCCGCGACCGAATCCTCTATCCGCGCCTCCGCCGCGCGGCCGATATGGCGCAGGGTGAGCGGATGGCTCCGACCTTCGCTCTCGATCACCGGCGCACCGGCCATCAGGGTGGAGAAACGTGCGCCGTCCAGCGTTGCCGACATCGCCACGATGCGCAGGTCCGGGCGCAGTGCCCCTTGCGCATCGAGTGCCAGTGCTAGTCCGAAATCGCTGTCTAGGCTGCGCTCATGCACCTCGTCGAACAGCACCGCCGAGACGCCGGCCAGTTCGGGATCGGCCTGGATTCGGTTGACGAAGATACCCTCGGTCACGACCGTGACTCGAGTCTCGGCCGATCGCTTCGAATCCATCCGCGTGGCGTAGCCGAAGGTCCTGCCGACCGGCTCGCCCGCCAGCGCCGCCATTCGCTCGCCCGCCGCCCGCGCGGCGAGCCGCCGTGGCGACAGCAGCAGGATCTCGCCGTCGCACCAAGCCTCGCCTAGCAGGGCAGGCGCCACCGCCGTCGTCTTGCCCGCGCCCGGCGGCGCGACCAGCACGGCGTTCGACCCCGCCCGCAACGCGGCGAGCAGGTCCGGCAGCACGGCATGGATCGGGAGGGGAGTCAGCGGAATTCCTGCGTCACGACGATCTTGCCGATGATCGCCGCGTTGAAGGCGGGCAGGTCCTCGGCGGGGATCCAATATTCCAGATGCGCGCGACCGCCAGCTTCCTGAACGGCATGGCCGTCGAGATAGTCCTTCCGCACCTCGAAGCGGGTGACGTAGCCCGAGCCGCTCGCTTTCACGTTCCAGTCGCGTGCGATCTTCACGGCATAATCCTCGGTCAGCACCGGATAGAAGATCGGCTGCTCGGGCAGGCGCGGCGGAAAGGCCCGGAAGCCCGCCTGCTCGATCAGCGCAAGTTCCGTCGGCCCGACAGGGCGCCAAAGAGTGATGGTCTCGATCTCGGCTGTCATTTGGCGATTCTAGGCGGATCCATAAGGTAATGGCCACAAGGCGAGGGTGTTCGCCCATGTCCTAGCATATCCCGGGCAAGCGATGGTACGCCTGCGCCAGCTAACGGAGAATCGCGTGGCCGGACATACTCATCATCACGGCCATTCGCATGGTCATGGGCATTCCCACGGTCACGGCCATTCCCATGCGCCGGCGTCAGGGCATGACCGCGCCTTCGCGATCGGGATCGCGCTCAACCTGGGTTTTGTCGCCGCCGAGGCGGGGTTCGGCTTCATCGCGCATTCGGTCGCGCTGCTGGCGGATGCCGGGCACAATCTGTCCGACGTGCTTGGGCTGGCGGTGGCCTGGGGCGCCGTCGCGCTTGGCCGGCGTGCGGCGTCGAAGCGCTTCACTTATGGCCTGAAGGGGACGACAATCCTCGCGGCGCTCACCAATGCGCTGCTGCTGCTCGTCGCGCTCGGCGCGATCGTGCTGGCGGCGGCGCAGCGCATGGCCGTGCCGGCGCCGGTGGAGGGCGAAACCGTCTCGATCGTCGCCGCGATCGGCATCGTCGTGAACGTCGCCACCGCCCTGCTGTTCCTGCGCGGGCGGGACAAGGACATCAACATCCGCGGCGCCTTTCTCCACATGGTCGCCGACGCGGCGGTCTCGGCGGGCGTGGTGGTCGCCGGGCTCGCGATCCTGTGGACTGGCGAATATTGGATCGACCCGATCGTCAGCATCGCCATCGCCGCACTGATCTTCTGGCAGACCTGGGGCCTGCTGCGCGAATCGGTCGAGATGTCGCTCGGCGCGGTGCCGCGCCAGATCGATTACGACAAGGTGCGCATGGCGCTGCGCACATTGCCCGGCGTCGCGCGTGTCCACCATGTCCATATCTGGCCGATGAGCACGACCGAGACGGTGCTGACCGCGCATCTGGTGATGCCCGAGGGGCATCCCGGCGACGATTTCCTGGGCGAAGCGCAGACGATGCTGAAACAGCGTTTCGATATCGGCCATGCCACGCTTCAGGTGGAGATCATCGGCAGCGAAGGCGATCAGCTACCCTGCGCCCCGGCGTTGGAAACGCACCAGCACTAGGGCGAATCGACATCAGACCAGTCCGTCGGCGGCGCAATATGGTTCGCGCTCAGGCGCTGAGGGCGCTGAGAAGGTCCGGCCAGCGGCTCGGGCGGGTTGCAACGACGAACATTTTCACAAGCAGGCGGCTTACCGGCGCAGGATGATCAAGTCCGGCAATGAACTCCGCGTTCTCTGCGCCCTCTACGCGAACCCGCCTCTGCAACGGTGCCAACGAGGTGAACGTCGATCCGACCTGGCTGGTGATCCACCTCCCCGGTTCGCCCGGCGGGAGCGGGAGGCACCCAGGCGGGCCGCTCGCGGGTAGGTTCGAAGAAATGCACGCGAAGGCGCGAAGGCGCAAAGATGTCTTGTCCGACGCTGATCGTGTGACAGTAATCTCTGGGAACTAAGCTTCGCGTCTTCGCGTGAATTCATGTGCGGCTGTCACGGCGCCGGGGATTTCGAGGACGGGCACACCCGTCCGCCGATTTCAGTAAGCCCGCGCCACCGCGAACTCGACCGCCTCGACCATCGAGTCCTTGGCCTGGCTCGGCGCGAAGCCGCCGATCGCGTCGATCGCGCGCTGGCCGTAATGCCGCGCCCGGGCCAGCGTGTCGTCCACCGCCCGGGTCGAACGGATCAGCGAGATGGCGTGGGCGAAATCCTCGTCGCTTGAGCGATGGCCCTCGATCGCGGCTTTCCAGAAGACCCGGTCTTCAGCGCTGCCGCGCGCATGCGCGAGGATGACGGGGAGCGTCGCCTTGCCCTCGCGGAAATCGTCGCCCGCGTCCTTGCCCATCGTGCCCGCGTCCGAGACATAGTCGATCGCGTCGTCGACCAGCTGGAAGGCGATGCCGAGATTGCGGCCATAGGCGTCGAGCGCCATTTCCTCGGCCTCGGGGCGTTCGGCGACGACGGCGGCGATGCGGCAGGCGGCGGCGAACAGCGCGGCCGTCTTCGCGCCGATGATGTCGAGATAGCGTTCCTCGCCGATATCGATCCGGCGCGCGGCGGTAAGCTGGTTGACCTCGCCCTCGGCGATGATCGCGCTGGCGCCCGACAGGATCTTGAGCACCTTCAGGCTGCCGTCCTCGACCATCAGCTCGAACGAGCGGCTGAACAGGAAATCGCCGACCAGCACGCTCGCCGGGTTGCCCCAGATGAGGTTGGCGGTGCGCTTGCCCCGGCGCAGGTCCGACCCGTCGACAACATCGTCATGGAGCAGGGTGGCGGTATGGATGAACTCGACCGCGGCGGCCAGCCGATGGTGCCGCGCGCCGGTATAACCGAGCAGCCGCGCGCTCGCGAGCGTCAGCATCGGGCGCATCCGCTTGCCGCCACCGGCGATGAGATGGCCGGCGAGTTCCGGGATCAGCGGGATATCGGACTGCATCCGCGACAGGATCACCGCGTTGACGAGATTGAGGTCCCCGGCGACCAGTTGCACCATTGGTTCGAGCGACGGCTGGCGCTGGGTGTCGAGGCGATGGATCGTTGCGCTCATGTCCCGTGCGATGTGGCCGCACGCTTCGCTAAAGGCAAGCCTTAGCGCGCCTGAAACGCTGCCTTTCGGGGTTGCGCGTGGCGCGCCGCATCCGCAAAAGGCGCAGCGAACTGGTGGGGACGGCAAGGTGACCGACGAAACGCTCAGCGGCTATCGCCAGAGCATCGACAATATCGACGCGGCGCTCGTTTTCCTGCTGGCCGAGCGCTTCAAGGTGACCCAGGCGGTCGGCCGCTACAAGGCGACGGCCGGGCTGCCCCCGGCCGATCCCGGCCGCGAGGATGCGCAGATCGTGCGGCTGCGCGGGCTGGCCAAACAGGCCGATCTCGATCCGGATTTTTCCGAGAAATTCCTGCGCTTCATCATCGACGAGGTGATCCGCCACCATGAGCGAGTCCGCGACGGGGAATAGCGGACGGTTTCCGGCACGCGGTTTTCGCGACTGATCCGGCGTCGGGGCGCAATGGCCAGCGGTCGGTGAGACCGTTATCGTCCGGGCAGGCGAGGACTCCAATGCTCGATCGCAGCATCGCCACCTTGTCCGATCGCCAGGCCGGGAAGATCGCGGCGGGATCGCCGGCCGAATATTGAACCGAATCGGCATCGTCCTTTCTCGACGGATTCGCCCAGGACGCGCACAATCGAACCGATAGCGGGGTGCAGTTCAAAAAGGGGTGGAATCATGACAGGTTTCCGGACGATCGGGCGCGTTCGCGCCTGTCTATTCGCCACGATCAGCCTCACGGCCTTCGTCGCCGCACCGCTCGCGGCGCAGACGGCGGAGCGCGCGCTGGGCAATCCGCGCGTGCTGGCGCCCGAGACGCCGGGCCTGCCCGCCGCGGAGAAGCTGGTGATGGCGGCGGTGCCGACGCCCGGCGCGGCGCCGCACGAAAGCATCCTCGATCTCGACGTGGTCTATACCGACGGCCAGATCTTCAATCCGGCGACCGGGGTCTATGACAAGGTCAATCTGCGCAGCTACAACGGCACCGATGTCGATCCGACCACGCCCTATGTGTCGCCGACGATCGAGGTTAAGCCGGGCGACACGATACGGGTCAATCTCAACAACAAGCTGCCGGGCGATCCGAGCTGCGCGCCGATGACCGGCCATGCGGCGATGGATCACAACCCGGACAAGCCGCATTGCTTCAACGGCACCAATCTCCACACCCATGGCCTGTGGGTGAATCCGTCGGGCAATGGCGACAATGTGCTGCTGTCGATCAACCCCGGCGTCAGCTTCCAGTATGAATATAACATCCCGGGCGATCATCCGTCAGGCACCTTCTGGTACCATACCCATCGCCACGGTTCGACCGCGCTCCAGGTATCGAGCGGCATGGCCGGCGCGCTGATCGTGCGCGGCAACCGCCTGCCGAGCACGGCGGCGCATGGCGACATCGATACGCTGGTGAAGGACATGACGGAGCGCGTGCTGGTGATGCAGCAGATCCAATATGCCTGCCGCGAGCCCGGCAAGGACGGCAAGCCTGGACCGATCAAGGTCAACAAGGACGGCACTTACCGGTGCGATCCCGGCGATGTCGGCAAGATCGACGATTACGACCTGTTCGCGCCGGGCCAATGGGGCAAGTCGGGTCGCTACACCACGCTGAACGGCGTGGTCCTGCCGACCTTCCACACGAAGCAGGGCGATGTCGAGCGCTGGCGGATGATCCATGCCGGGGTGCGCGACACGATCAGCATGACGCTGGTGAAGATGAAACCCAACGCCCGGATCGGCGCGAAGCTGACCGAGGCGGCCGAAGAGAAATTCATCAGGCAGAGCTGCACCGGCGAGGCGATCCCCTACAACCTGATCGCGGCGGACGGGCTCACCATGGGCGCGGCGCAGGCGACCAGGGTCGCGACCTTCCAGCCAGGCTATCGCTTCGACGCGCTCGTCGTTTTCCCCGAGGCAGGCCGCTATTGCCTGATCGACACGTCCTCGCCGGGGGCAGGATCAGTCAATGGCGATACGCCCGGCCCGCGGCTGATGGGAACGGTGACGGTCGACCCCGGCACGTCGGTGCCCGATATCACGACCTATCTGACCAACGCGCTGGTCGCGCGCGCGGACCAGGCGATGCCGCCCGTGGTGAAGCCGGCGATCATCGCCGATCTCAAGAACGGGCTGAAATTCACCCAGTTCACGCCGCATCCCGATATCGCGCCGAGCGAGGTGACGGGCACGCAGGAACTGACCTTCTTCATCGACACCACCACCGACGACACCAAGTTCGAGGTCGGCAACACGCTGAAGACCGCCGATACGCGGCCATATGATCCGAACCGGATCGATCGCCAGCTCATCCTGGGCGGGGTCGACGAATGGACCATGCAGTCGCACTATGTCGGCCATCCGTTCCACATCCACGTCAATCCGTTCCAGATCGTCTCGATCACCGATCCGAGCGGCAAGGATGTCAGCGCGCCGGGGGCGATCGACAATGCGGATGGCACGGTCGACCCGCAATATGCCGGGCTGAAGGGCGTGTGGAAGGACACGCTGTGGATCAAGAGCCTCGCGCCGAAGGTGCCGGGCGCCTATTACACGGTGAAGGTGCGGACCCGATACCAGCGCTATATCGGCGAGTTCGTGCTCCACTGCCACATCCTCGACCATGAGGATAACGGCATGATGCAGAATGTCGCGGTGGTGCTGGCGCAGGGCGACACCAGCCTAAGGGCGGCCGAGGGTGCCAAGCCGATGGCCATGGACGACATGAAGCATCCCTGAGCTTCGGGCCGTCATGCCGGGCTTGTTCCGGCATCCGCCCCGTGGCTGGGCGCGGGTGACAAAAGTCCGGCTGGATTCGGCATATTTGTCGGGGTTCCACGAAGGGAAACCGTCGGAATCCGCATGCTTCCTGTTGGAGACTTTTGTCATGCCTGTCCGGGGGTGTTTTCCGGCAGGCATGATATAAAGACATAAAGAATTCTTTATATGAGTCTTGACGAAACACGTGTGATGGCTATCCTTGGTCATGTCGAGGTTCTTCGTCCGGGATTCTCCGGTCGGAGCTAAGACGGGAAGCCGGTGTGATTCCGGCGCTGCCCCCGCAACTGTGAGCGGTGAGCGGCGATCCATTTCGTGTCACTGGTCCAGGCAAGGGACCGGGAAGGCGGGATCGTCGCATCGACCCGCGAGCCAGGAGACCTGCCTCGTCAGATAACGTCCTCCGGCGGGGTGCCCGGTCAGGCCGCGTGCAACACCGCGCCCGGGCTTGCCAGAGGGGCGTCGGCCCGTTGCCGTGCGTCCGGCCATCACCTTGCCCAACGCAAGGCAAGACGATGACCATTTCCGTGGCTACCCTCGGTTTCCCCCGCATCGGCCCGCGCCGCGAGCTGAAGTTCGCCCTTGAAAGCTTCTGGTCCGGCAAGTCGGACGCCGATGCGCTGTCGCTCGCGGCTCAGGGCCTGCGCGCCGCCGCCTGGGCGCGGCAAAAGGCGCTTGGCGCCGATATCATCCCAAGCGGCGACTTCTCGCTCTACGATCATGTGCTGGACACTTCGGCGATGCTCGGCGCGGTGCCGGCGCGCTATGGCTGGGACGGCGGCAAGGTCCGCCTCGACACTTATTTCGCGATGGCGCGCGGCGCTCAGGGGGGCCGCGGCGCTCAGGACGCGAAGGGCCATGAGGGCTGCGCGCACGGGTTGGACAGCACCGCGCAGGAAATGACCAAATGGTTCGACACCAACTATCATTACATGGTGCCTGAACTGGTCGCGGGGCAGGAATTCGCCCTGTCGTCGGGCAAGGCGGTCGATGAATTCCTCGAGGCGAAGGCGCTCGGCTATCACACGCGGCCGGTGCTGCTCGGCCCGGTGACCTGGCTGACGCTGGCCAAGGGCAAGGATGTCGCTCCGCTGTCGCTGCTCGATTCGGTTCTGCCGGTTTACGAGGAAGTGCTGGCACAACTCGCCCGGGCGGGCGCCGACTGGGTGCAGATCGACGAGCCCTGCCTGGTGCTCGATCTCGACGACGACCAGCGCGAGGCGCTGAAGCTGGCGTACCGGCGGCTGTCGGTGAATGGGCCGAAGGTGATGCTGGCGACCTATTTCGGCGCGCTCGGCGACAATGTCGAACTGGCGACCGACCTGCCGGTGCATGGCCTGCACATCGACCTGGTCCGTGCGCCGGAGCAGCTTGACGCGGTGTGGCGGCGCGCCCGGCCTGACCTGCTGCTATCGCTCGGCGTGATCGATGGCCGCAATGTCTGGCGGGCCGATCTCGATGCGCTGATCGATCGCATCGCGCCGGTCGCGGCGGAACGCGACCTGGTCCTCGCGCCGTCCTGCTCGCTGCTGCATGTTCCGGTCGATCTCGCGATCGAGGCGGCGCTCGATCCGGAGGTCGGGCAATGGCTTGCCTTCGCGGTGCAGAAGATCGGCGAACTGGCGGTGCTGGCCCAGGCGCTGGATCAGGGCGCCGGCTCGGTCGCCGAACCGCTGGCGGCGGCGCGCGCGGCGGTGGCAGCGCGCAGGACCTCGCCGCTGATCCACAATCCCGCTGTCGCGGCGCGGCTGGCGGCGGTCGATGCCGGCATGACTCACCGTGCCTCGCCCTTCGCCGATCGCCGCGCGGCGCAACAGGCGCGGCTCGGCCTGCCGAGCTTTCCGACCACGACGATCGGCTCCTTCCCGCAGACGCCCGAGGTACGCAAGGCGCGCGCGGCCCACATCAAGGGCGAGATCGACGACCTGGCCTATGAACAGTTCCTGCGCGTCGAGACCGCCGCGACGGTTGAGTGGCAGGAGAAGATCGGCCTCGACGTGCTGGTTCATGGCGAGTTCGAGCGCAACGACATGGTGCAATATTTCGGCGAGCAGCTCTCCGGTTTCGCCTTCACCCGCAGCGCCTGGGTGCAGAGCTATGGCTCGCGCTGCGTTCGGCCGCCGATCCTCTATGGCGATGTCGCACGGCCGAAACCGATGACGGTGGATTGGTGGCGCTATGCCCAGTCGCTGACGGGCAGGCCGATGAAGGGCATGCTGACCGGCCCGGTCACGATCCTGAACTGGTCGTTCGTGCGCGACGACCAACCCCGGAGCGCGAGCTGCCGCGAGATCGCGCTGGCGATCCGCGACGAGGTGATCGACCTCGAGGCGGCCGGTGCCGCGGTGATCCAGATCGACGAGGCGGCTCTTCGCGAGGGCCTGCCGCTGCGCCGCGCCGACTGGCAGGCCTATCTCGACTGGGCGGTCGACTGCTTCAGGCTCACGTCATCGGGCGTGCGCGACGACACCCAGATCCACACCCATATGTGCTATTCGGAATTCAACGACATCCTGCCCTCGATCGGCGCGATGGACGCCGACGTCATCTCGATCGAGACCGCCCGGTCGCAGATGGAATTGCTCGATGCCTTTGCCGATTATGCCTATCCCAACGAGATCGGGCCGGGCGTGTACGACATCCATGCGCCGCGCATTCCGGCGGAGGCGGAGATGACCGAGCTGTTGACGCTCGCGGGCAAGCGCCTGCCGGCGGAACAGCTCTGGGTGAACCCCGATTGCGGGCTTAAGACGCGCAAATGGGAAGAGGTGCGGCCGGCGCTGATCGCGATGGTCGCCGCGGCGCAGCGCATGCGCGTGCGGGGCGCCTATGACGCAGCCTGAGGCGATGCCTGACGAGCAGCCCGCCGTCCGTGTGACGGCGGTGCCGGCCGACGCCAATGTCTATGGCGATATCTTCGGCGGCTGGCTGATGAGCCAGATGGACCTCGCCGCCTCCTCGGTCGCCTCGCGTCACGCGGGCGGCCGGGCGGTGACGATCGCGGTGGAGGGCATGGCCTTCCACCGCCCGGTCTTTGTCGGCGACGAGGTGTCGGTGTTCGCCCGGCTGATCAAGGTCGGGCGCACCTCGATGCGGGTCAAGGTCGAGGCCTGGGCACGCGACCGGCATTCGGAGGAAGCGAACAAGGTGACCGAGGCTGAGTTCGCGTTCGTCGCGGTCGGGCAGGACCGGCGGCCGAGGCCGGTGCGGGGGTTGGAGTCGGTCTGATCTTCTCTTCCCCGGCGAAGGCCGGGGCCCAGTCGGGAAGGTGGTGGTAACGAAGCGCGGGGCTCACCATTTTCGTCCCCCAACTGGGCCCCGGCCTTCATAAGCGTCGGCCGAGATCGTCGTGCTCATTGCCTGACAGCGGCTCAGTCGGGCAGTCCTGAGTCATAGATATCAAACTCAAGCGACAGCCCGCGAGCGCCTAAGTCCAGCATCGATTTTGCGGACAGGCTCAGGCCTTCATTGCTCTCTTTCATGAAAAGGCCGCAGAAAACGTCCGCCTTGAACCGCGTGACCAAATCTTCCCATACGGCCAAGTCATCGCTCAATCCTTCGAGAATTTGGGCAATGTGACTATCGAAGTCCCTCGGCTGACGGTCGTTGGTTTTCAGACGCCATGACCCGGTGCGTGCAACTTTTTCTGCCCCCAATTCCGTAACCCAAGTTCCTCCCTTCCTCATTCCGACAGAAGGAGGACGACCAAGGCATGCAGTGATTTCGTCGGGATCGAGTTCATCACCGAAAAACCTGAGGCACATTGTCGTTTCGTATATGGCAGCCATGCCTATGCTATACCGGTCAGCGTGTCGGTGATCTACCTCAAGTCTGTCCGGCCTTCGCCGGGGAAGCGGAGGCCAACGAAAAAGGGGCCCGGTTTCCCGGGCCCCTCTTCTTTGTCCCTGAGGACGCGGATCGCTTAGTCGCGATCGCCGGTCAGGAAGGCAGGCGCGAACTCGGGCGCGGGGCCGTCGTCCTTGTTGCCCGAACGCTCGCCGCGAGGCGCGCGATCACCGCCGCCATCGCGACGGGGGCCACGGCCGCCGTCACCGTCGCGGCGCGGACCGCGGTCGCCACGACCGCCGCCATCGCCACGCGGGCCACGGCCGCCATCACCATCACGGCGCGGGCCGCGCGGACCACGATCGCCACGGTCACCGCCTTCGCGGGGCTCGCGGGCGGGACGGGTGTCCTCCAGCTCGGCACCGGTCTCCTGGTCGACGACGCGCATCGACAGGCGAACCTTGCCGCGCGGATCGATCTCGAGGACCTTGACCTTGACTTCCTGGCCTTCGCTCAGGACGTCAGCCACCTTCTCGACGCGCTCGTTCTTGATCTCGGAGACGTGGACGAGGCCGTCCTTGCCGCCCATGAAGTTCACGAACGCACCGAAATCGACCAGGTTGACGACCTTGCCGTCATAGATCTTGCCGACTTCAGCTTCCTCGACCAGGCCCTTGATCCACTTGATCGCCGCCTCGATCTGCGCCGCGTCGGAGGAGCTGACCTTGATCACGCCCTCGTCGTCGATGTCGACCTTGGCGCCGGTGGTGGCGACGATCTCGCGGATCACCTTGCCGCCGGTGCCGATGACTTCACGGATCTTCGACTTGTCGATCGTGATCGTCTCGATGCGCGGTGCGTGCGCCGAGAGCTCCTCACGGGTGTGGTCGAGCGCCCTGGCCATCTCGCCCAGGATGTGCGCCCGGCCTTCCTTGGCCTGGTTCAGCGCGACGCGCATGATCTCTTCGGTGATGCCGGCGATCTTGATGTCCATCTGCATCGTCGTGATGCCCTCGGACGTGCCAGCCACCTTGAAATCCATGTCGCCGAGGTGATCCTCGTCGCCCAGGATGTCGGACAGGACGGCGAAGTCCTTGCCCTCGAGGATCAGGCCCATCGCGATGCCGGATACCGGGCGCTTCAGCGGCACGCCGGCGTCCATCATCGACAGCGAGCCGCCGCACACCGTCGCCATCGACGAGGAGCCGTTCGACTCGGTGATGTCGGAGAGGACGCGGATCGTGTACGGGAATTCCTCCTTCGACGGCAGCACCGGGTGCAGCGCGCGCCAGGCGAGCTTGCCATGGCCGACTTCGCGACGGCCCGGCGCACCGAAGCGGCCGACTTCGCCGACCGAATAGGGCGGGAAGTTATAGTGAAGCATGAAATGCTCGTAGGACAGGCCGGTCAGGCCGTCGATCATCTGCTCCGCGTCGCGCGTGCCGAGCGTGGTGGTGCAGATCGACTGGGTCTCGCCGCGCGTGAACAGCGCCGAGCCGTGCGTGCGTGGCAGGAAGTGGACCATCGCCTCGATCGGACGGATCTGGGTGGTGGTGCGGCCGTCGATGCGCTTGCCGTCCTTGAGGATGGCGCCGCGAACGATCTCGGCCTCGAGCTTCTTCATCAGCTTGCCGGCGGCCATCTGGTCCTGCGGGGTCGCTTCGGCGAATGCCGTCTTGCCCTTGGCGCGCGCCGCGTTCAGCAGGTCCGAACGCTTCGACTTGTCAGTCACCTTGTAGGCGGCGGCGATATCCTTGCCGATCAGCTTCTTCAGCTTGTCCTTGGCGGCCGACAGGTCGGCCTGCTCGGCCATTTCCCAAGGCTCCTTGGCGGCCTGCTCGGCGAGATCGATGATCGCGCCGACGGCCTCGCGGCATGCCTTGTGGGCAAACTGCACCGCGCCGAGCATCACGTCTTCCGACAGTTCCCTGGCTTCGGATTCGACCATCATCACGGCACCGCCGGTGGCGGCGACGACGAGATCGAGATCGCCTTCCTTGGTCTGCTCGAGCGTCGGGTTCAGGATATACTCGCCATCGACATAACCGACGCGCGCTGCGCCGATCGGGCCCATGAAGGGCACGCCGGAGATGGTGAGGGCGGCGGAGGCGGCGACCATCGCGAGGATGTCCGGCTCGTTCTCGCCGTCATAGCTCAGCACCTGGGCGATGACGTTGATCTCGTTGTAGAAGCCTTCCGGGAACAGCGGGCGGATCGGGCGGTCGATCAGGCGGCTGGTCAGCGTCTCCTTTTCGGTGGCGCCGCGCTCACGCTTGAAGAAGCCGCCGGGGATGCGGCCCGAAGCCGAGAATTTTTCCTGGTAGTGGACGGTGAGCGGGAAGAAATCCTGCCCTTCCTTGACGGAGCGTGCGGCGGTGACCGCGCACAACACCACGGTTTCGCCAAGCGTCGCAATGACGGCGCCATTGGCCTGGCGGGCAACGCGGCCCGTTTCCAGCGTGAGGGTCTTGCCGCCCCACTGGATGCTTACGGTTTTCGTATCGAACATTTTATTTCCTTCAACTCCGGCCGCCAGATGCGGGCCGGGGCCTATGTGCGGGCTAGGCCGGCCCGCGCGGTTTGGAGCGAGTTGTCGCTCCGGAGACGATCCGCCGAATTGCTTCTCGTCCTTGTATCCCCGTGACCGGGGTCCAGTCTCGATCGAGCTGGCGGCCCCGCTTGCGCGGGGTTATTTTGCTGGTTCCGGCTTGCGCCGGAATATGAAAACGGCGCCCGAGGGCGCCGGTTTCTTACTTGCGAAGACCGAGCTTCGCGATGAGATCGGTATAACGCTGGCCGTCCTTGTGACGGAGATAGTCGAGCAGCGACCGGCGCTTGTTGACCATCATCAGCAGCCCGCGGCGCGAATGATTGTCCTTCTTGTGGCCCTTGAAGTGCTCGGTCAGGTTGCGGATGCGCTCGGTGAGGATCGCGACCTGGACTTCGGGGGAACCCGTATCGCCTTCGGCGCGGGCATGATCCTTGACGAGCGCTTCCTTGCGCTCCTGAGTGATCGACATCGGCTTCCTTTCGAATCAGAGGTTGAAACCGCGAACGACACGGACCTCGCGGTCCTGAACTTCCACCAAGGCGACCGGAACATCGTCCGATATCGCGAAGTGGAGGCCATCGTCTGCGGCGATCCCGATCAACACCCGCCCCTGTCGGAGCAGCCCTGCCTGATCGGGAGTGAGGGATAGAGCCGGGATGTCGTCCAGCCCCGCCCTCAGGGGCAGGAGTTTCTCTTCAAGGGCGCGCCCATGGCCGAGTTCGTCCAGTTTGTCCAGCGATATCGCGTCCGCCAGGGCGAACGGGCCGGCCTTCACCCGGCGCAGCATGGTGACATGGCCGACGGTCCCAAGCGCCAGCGCAATGTCGCGCGCGAGGCTGCGGATATAGGTGCCCTTCGAGACATGGGCGGTGAGGGTGATCTCTTCAACTACGCCGTCATGCCGGACTTGTTCCGGCATCCATTCATCCACGAGCGCTGGCGCTTGGGGCGTGATGGACCCCGGAACAAGTCCGGGGTGACGTTGGGAAAGGGCGTGAATCGTTACCGAACGGCTCGCCAGCACCACCTCTTCGCCAGCGCGCGCCAGATCATAAGCGCGCTGTCCGTCGACCTTGAGCGCCGAATAGGCAGGCGGGACCTGCTCGATCGGGCCGGTGAAGCGCGGCAGCACCGCTTCGATATCGGCAAGGGTCGGCCGCACATCCGACCGCGCGATCTCCACGCCCTCCAGGTCGAGCGTATCCGTCTGCACCCCGAAGCTGATGGTGAAATCATACACCTTGTCGCTGTCGAGCATGCGCCCGGCGAGCTTGGTCGCCTCGCCGATCGCGATCGGGAGCACGCCGGTGGCGAGCGGGTCGAGCGTGCCGCCATGCCCCACCTTGAGCTTGCCGTACCCGCCCGTCCGGAGCGCGCGCTTGACCGCCGAGACGCCCTGGGTGGAGCCGAGACCGAGCGGCTTGTCGAGGATGATCCAGCCGTGCATCGTTCAGGTCGCGAGGCCGGCCGAGCCGAGCAGCAGGTCGATCAGCGCGTTGGCGGGCGGGCCGATCACACGCGCCACCACATTCGCGTTCGGCGCGATCATCGGCAGGACCACCAGCAGGAAGAGCAGCAGCAGGAAGCCATAGCGGCCGATCCGCGCATAGCGCGCGGCGAGCGGGCGCGGCAGCAGACCCTGCACGACATGGCCGCCGTCGAACGGCGGGATCGGCAGCAGGTTGAAGATCGCCAGGAAGATGTTGATCATCACGAAGTTGATCAGATTGTCGAACAGGAAGGCGGTCGCGCCCGTCGGCGTGCCACCCGTCCAGAAGGCGACGAAGACGGCGAGGGTGATCGTGCCGAGAAGGGCGAGCGCGAGGTTCATCGCCGGGCCGGCCAGCGCGACGAGCATCATGTGCACCCGTGGATTGCGCAGCCGGCTGGCGACGACGGGCACCGGCTTCGCCCAGCCGAACACCGGAAGATGGGCGATGGCGAGCGACAGCGGCAACAGGATGGTGCCGACCGGATCGACATGGGTGACCGGATTGACCGACAGGCGCCCGAGCCGCTTCGCGGTCGGATCGCCGAAAGCGTAGGCGACCCAGCCATGCGCGATCTCATGCAGCACGATGGCGATGGTCAGCGGGATGATCCACACTGCGGCCGAATAAACGATGGAGGCGATGTTCATCGTCCGCATCTAGCGATGGGGCCGCGGCTTCGCCAGCGCGGGGGCGGCGTTTCTCCGGAAATTCGCTCTCTCGCGAATTTTCAAACGGACTCTCAGCGCTTCGGTTTCTTCGCCCTTTTCGGCGGCGGTCCGCTCGTCACCAGCTGGTCGATCTGGCATTCCTGCCCGTCGACCAGCAGCGATCCGAAGCGGTCGAGCGACTCCGTCCCGCGCGTCTTCACGCCGATGCGGTTGGCGAAGGTCAGGCCGATACAGGGACCCAGGATGGTCGCATGATACCATTTGCGGCTATTGTCCTGCAGATAGACGGCCCGGTCGCCATCGGCCTGGAAGTCGTAGATCCCGCCGAGCCGAACGAACGGGATCGTGGCTGGCTTGCCGGGTGTCGCCGTGGGGGCGGCAGGAAGCGTCTGGGCGGTCGCAGCAGCGGCGTAAAACGCGGCCAGGGGCAAAACGAGCAGGATAGGGTTGCGCATCGCGGCGTTCCTCGACTCGGCCGCCCGAAACGGCCGGGCGGACAACCGCTCCGATACTACAGCCCGGCTGTACGCTCCATGAAGTGCCGCCGGCACATCGCGACATAGCGGTCGTTGCCGCCGATCTCGGTCTGGGCGCCCTCGCGGATCGGATTGCCCTGAGCGTCCACCCGCATGTTCATCGTCGCCTTCCGCCCGCAGGCGCAGACCGATTTGATCTCGATCAGCGAATCAGCGATCGCCAGCAGCCGCGCCGATCCCTCGAACAACTGGCCCTGGAAATCGGTGCGCAGGCCATAAGCGAGCACCGGCACGTTGTGGAAATCGGCAAGCGAAGCAAGCTGGTCGACCTGTGCCGCGGTCAGGAACTGCGCTTCATCGACCAGCACGCACGCCGGCGGCTCCTCGCCGTCGCGCACCACGATCGCGGCGAGATCGGTATCGCGCTCGAACGCGACGGCATCGGCGCCAAGCCCGATCCGCGAGGTGACGGTCCCCGCGGCGAAGCGGTCGTCGATCGCCGCGGTGAACAACAGGGTTCGCATGCCGCGCTCGCGATAGTTGAAGTCGGCCTGGAGCAGCGTGGTCGATTTCCCCGCATTCATCGAGGCATAGTAGAAATAGAGCTTGGCCATCAGGCGAGTGTCTCGATTGATATGGGGGAGGACGCGCCCGTCTTCGTCGCGATGCCGTGATCGAAGGTGGTGAAGCGTGTGGCGCCGGCGGCAGAGGCGATATGCATCATGTCGGCAAAATCCGCGCCCGCTTCCAGCCGGTCGATCGCCCAGACGGCGTGGTCCGGAACGCTGATCGCATGCGGCAGGTCGATTACCATGCGCAGGCCCTGCACCAGCATCGCGCGGGTCCAGCCATAGCGCGAACGAAGCACCCATGCCGTTTCGACCAGCACCGTCGCGGTGACGATGAAATCCTCGTCGACGATCGACTCCGCGACGCGTGCCTGCCCGGCATGGTCGCCGGTCATCAGCCTCAGCAGAATATTGGTGTCGACGGCGCGAATCAGGAATCGCCCTGATTCATATCGACGTTCCCGGCCGCGAACATGGCATCGACCGCCGTGTTCATTTCCGCGATCGTCACGGGCGGGCCTTCATGCTGATAGAGCGCCCGGATCTCGGCCACGATCTGCCCGGTCGTCCTGCCGCTCTTTCGCGCCAGAGGACGTAACAGGATGCCGCCATCCGTCCTGACCACGTCGAAGGCCTGGCCCGGTTTGTAACCGAGAGCATCGCGGACATCTTTCGGGATGACGACCTGGCCCTTCGCCGAGAGAGATGTCCGTGCGGGCATCGCGGTAAGATGCGTCTTACCGGGACTCATGTCAATCGATGTGGAACGGCTGCATGCCTCCTGGTAAACGGGCGATCGCAACGAAAGGCGGCCTATGCGCGGCGGTATCTGGGTTCTCAACATCTTCGCTGCCATCTGGTTCATGGTGGGCGCGGTCGGTTCCGGGTTGCCATTGCCGGTGCTGGCTGTCGCGGCGGTCATTTCGGGGGCGCTGATCGGCTGGGGCCTTCGCACGACCGGCGCCGAACCATCGCGCAACCCGAATGTCGGCCGGCTGGTCGGTATCTGGAGCGCGGTCGAAGGCGTGGCGATCTTCGTCGCGGCCAATGTCTGCATGAATATCGGGGCACAGGATGCGGTCGCGCCAGTGATCGCGATCGTCGTCGGGCTGCATTTCCTGCCGCTCGCGCGCGGTATCCCGTTGCCGCTCTACTATGCGACCGGCGCTGCGCTGGTCGTGCTCGGCCTCGCCGCGTTGCTGTTGCCGGGGGCGGAGCGCGTGGGCGTCACCGGTCTCGGCGCCGCGGCGATCCTGTGGGCCAGCTGTGTCCTGTTGATCCGGCAGGCACAGGCGTGGCGCGCTGGCTGATCAGCCCTCGTCGTCCTGCTCCAGGTCGCGCGCGACATGCGGATCGCGCAGCAGCCTGTCGATATGGCTGCCCTCGTCGAAGCTCTCGTCGGCGATGAACTTCAGCTTGGCGGCGTAGCGCGTGTTCACCCGCGCGGCGACCTCCCGCTGAAGATAGGCGGTGTTGGTGCGCAGCGCCTTCAGCACCGCTTCCTCGTCCTTGCCGAGCAGCGGCTTGATGAAGACGGTGGCGTGGCGCAGGTCCGGGGACATGCGCACCTCGGTAACGGTGACGACATGCTTCGCCAGCGTCTCGTCATGCACGTCGCCGCGCGCGAGAATCTCGGCGAGCGTGTGGCGCACCTGCTCGCCGACGCGGAGGATGCGAACTGAGCGGGTCTCGGGGGTTTCTGCGGGTCTCATCGGTTCACCATACATTCGGGGGGGAGCGTCAGCCCGACCATGTTGAAGTCGCGATAGGTGATCGTGACCGGCTCGCCACCCCAGAGCGGTTTCCATTCAGTCTCGCGCTTCGTCGGCACCGCGGAAAGATGGCTGATCGTCAGCGCGCGCGGGCCGGTCCAGCGCAATATGACGCAATCGCGCATATGGCTTCGATACACTGCCGAACGGGTGAAGAGCCAGCCCGACTGAAGAAAGACATAGGTGTCCTTCCTGTCGAGCACCGGCGCATCATATTCGGCGGTCGCGATATACTGGCCGTCGCGCGATGCCGCCCGCTGCCACTCGATCGTCGGTTCGCCGCAGCCGGCCAGCACCAGGCCAAGGCCCAGTGCCGCGCCGGTCCGCAACCGAATCATCCTACAGCGTCCGTTCGCGCAACTCGACTTCATAGGTTTCGAGGAAGTCGCCCGGCTTGATGTCGGTGTGGCTGGCGAAGGTCACGCCGCACTCGAGCCCGGCGCGAACCTCGGCCACATCGTCCTTGAAGCGCCGCAGCGACGCGATTTCGCCATTGTAGATGATGACGTCGTCGCGCGTGATGCGGGCCTTCAATGCCTTGCGGATATAGCCATCGACCACCAGCAGGCCGGCGGCGCGGCCATGCTTGCCGGCCGAGAAGACCTCGCGGATTTCGGCACGGCCGACGACCGTCTCGAACGCCTCGGGGCCAAGCTCGCCCGCCATGCCGGCGCGGATCTCGTCGATCAGGTCGTAGATCACGTCATAATATTTGAGCGCGACCTTCTGCCGCTCGGCGATCTCGCGTGCCTTGGCGTTGGCGCGGACGTTGAAGCCGATGATCGGCGCGCCCGACGCGCCCGCCAGGGTGACGTCGCTCTCGGTGATGCCGCCGACGCCCGAATGCAGCACGCGGGCCTTGATGTCGTCGGTCGAGATCTTGTTGATCGAATTGACGATCGCCTCGACCGAGCCCTGCGTATCGGCCTTGACGACGAGCGGATATTCGATCGCCTGCTTGTCCTTGAGCGCCGAGAACATGCTCTCGAGGCTGGCCGGAGCCGATGTGGTGCGCTTGCTGGTGATCACGCTCTGGCGATATTCAGCGACCTCGCGGGCACGAGCCTCGTTCTCGACCACCGACAGCGGATCGCCCGCGCGCGGTACGCCCGACAGGCCAAGCACCTCGACCGGCATCGACGGACCGGCTTCCTTGATCTGCTGGCCCTTGTCGTTGGTCATCGCGCGGACCTTGCCGCTCTCGGCACCGACGACGAACACGTCGCCGACCTTCAGGGTGCCGCGATTGACCAGGATCGTCGCCACGGGGCCACGCCCCTTGTCGAGCTTCGCCTCGATCACGGTGCCTTCCGCGGCGCGATCCGGGTTGGCGCGGAGCTCGAGCAGTTCGGCCTGGAGCTGGATCTTCTCGATCAGTTCGTCGAGCCCGGTCTTCTTGAGCGCGGATACCTCGACGTCCTGGACGTCGCCCGACATCTCCTCGACGACGACTTCATACTGAAGCAGCGCCTCGCGGACCTTTTGCGGATTGGCCTCGGGCTTGTCGACCTTGTTGATCGCCACGATCATCGGCACGCCGGCCGCCTTGGTGTGGCTGATCGCCTCGATCGTCTGGGGCTTCAGGCCGTCATCGGCCGCCACGACCAGCACCACGATATCCGTGACGTTGGCGCCGCGCGCGCGCATTTCGGTGAAGGCCTCATGGCCGGGCGTGTCGAGGAAGGTGATCTTCGACTTGTCCTTCAGCGTGACCTGATAGGCGCCGATATGCTGGGTGATGCCGCCAGCCTCGCCCTTAACCACGTCGGTGCCGCGAAGGGCATCGAGCAGCGAGGTCTTGCCGTGGTCGACATGGCCCATGATCGTCACGACCGGCGGGCGCGGCTGCAGCGTCTCCTCGGCATCGGCATCGGTCTCGATCGCGAGATCGATGTCCGAATCGCTGACGCGGGTGATGTTGTGGCCGAACTCGGTCACCAGCAGCTCGGCGGTGTCCTGGTCGATCGTCGCGTTGATCGTGACGGGCATGCCCATCTTGAACAGCGCCTTGACCAGGTCGGCGCCCTTTTCCGCCATGCGGTTGGCGAGTTCCTGGACGGTGATCGCCTCGGGCACGACGACGTCGCGGATCTGCTTGGCCTGCGCCTCGCGCGGGCCGCCCATCCGGCGATGCTCCTTCTCGCGGGCGCGCTTCAGCGCCGCGAGGCTGCGGGCACGGGCACCGTCACCCTCGCCCAGGGCGCGGTTGACGGTCAGCTTGCCGGCGGTGCGGCGGTCGTCGCCCTTGCGGTCGCGCTGCTGCGGACGGTTGGGGCTGTCGTTGACGGGCGCGCCCGGGCCGGGGCGCTTGGGTGCGGCCGAGCCCGACGGCGCCGGAGCCGGTGTGGCGGCTGCTGCCGGAGCGGGCGGCGGGGGCGGCGGACGCGGGCGCTCGGGGCGGGCGACCGGTGTGAAGAGGCGCGGCGCCGGCATGCGCGGATCAAGCGTCACGCTGATCGGTGTTGGCGGCGGCGGCGGCGGCGGTGCCGGCGGCGCAACCGGCGTCGGGGCGGGGGCTGCGACCGGCGCGGGTGCCGCCGTGGCGACGGGTGCCGGTTCGGCACTGACAGGTGCCGGAGCAGATACCGGAGCCGCTGCGGGGGCGGGCTCCGGGGCCGGCACGGGATCGGGGGCGGCGGCCGAATCCGGGGCGTCGCCGGCACGGCGATTCTCCTCGGCCCGGCGGCGCTCTTCCTCGACTGCCTCAAGGCGCTCGCGCTCTTCGCGGCGGCGCGTTTCCTCGAGCGCGTTCATGCGCGATTCGTCGGCCTCGCGCAGCAGCTTGGCCTGAAGCTCCTGGCGCGACAGCAGGGAATTGGCGGGCGAGACGGGCGCGGGGCGCGGCGGCTCAGGCGCGCGCACCGGGGCAGCGGCGGCGGGCTCGGGGACCTGCACTTCTTCGACCGCGGGGGCCTCGGCCTCACCGGGGCGGCCCAGGATGCGCTTGCGCTTCACTTCCACGACCACCGTGTTCGAGCGGCCATGGCTGAAGCTCTGCTTCACCTTGCCGGTCTCGACCGTGCGCTTCACCGACAGCGGTGCGCGCATGCCCAGTTTCGGCTTTTCGTTGTCGATATCGCTCACTCAAATTCCTCGTAGGTCAATCTTCGGCCGTATCGGGCGTGCCACTGCCCGTCGGTTCGGTTTCAAACGGCGTTGCGCCCTGCGATATCGTTTCGCAAGGCGCTGTACTTGGGTCAGGGCCGATAAAATGCAGCCAGCGATGGAGCGCTTCGCCCACCCGCTTCGCCGCATCGGGATCAGTCAGGCCTATGTGTACCACATTCTGGCGGCCTAGTGCCACGGCCAATATGGTGCGCGATACCGGCAGCGCCAAGCCCCTCAGGCCGCTGCCTTCCTCGTCGTTGCCGACGCGCCAGGCCTGGTCGAGCTTGCGGTTGCCGTCCTCGCCCGCATCGGCGGCGTGAAGCAGCAGGCGCAGCTTGCCGGAACGGGCGGCGGTCTCGATCCGGTCCGAACCGATCAGCAGCCCGCCTGAACGGGATTCGAGGCCGAGCCGGTCGAGCGCGGCGCGTTCCAGCGCCGCTTCGACCAGCGCGGGCAGGTCGTCCGGAATCAGCACCGGCCCGGTCTTGAACGCACGGGCGAGCGCGCCCTTGAGCCTGCCCTTGGCCATCGCGGTTTCCAGCTCGGCACGCGTCACGCCGACCCACGCGCCGCGGCCGGGGGCCTTGGCGCGGACATCGGGCAGGACATGGCCGTCGGGCGACAGCGCGAGGCGCACAAGCGCCTGACGCGGCGCGCGCTCGCCGAGCAGGATGCAGCGGCGGATCGGGTCTGCGGCGGTCATTGGGCGAGCTCTTTCGCCACAATCGCCATGCCGGGCTTGTTCCGGGGTGACGGAACGAGTCGAGCATGCGCGCGCGTCCCTGACCCGAAACCGGGTCCAGGACGACGAAGCGATGTCTGAAGCCCTAGCGCCTCATTGTGAGGGAACCGCATGTGCGTCCTCCCTCTTCGGTGCGTCGCGGTCAGCGATCAGCTGCCCGCCCGCGCCGTAATTCTCCGTGGCGACTTCCTCGATCACGATCTGCACCGCAGCCGGGTTCTTGCCGAGGCGCTCGACCAGCGAACGGGTCACGTCGGCGACGATCCCCGCCTTCTGGTCGTGCGTCGCGATGCCCGCGATCCGGATGCTGACGAATGGCATCTGAGCTTATGCTTCCTCGTCCGTGGTCTCGGCGTCGGCGGCGGGTGCCTCCTCGTCCTCGAACCAGTGGGCACGCGCTGCCATGATGATCTCGTTGCCCTGCTCCTCGCTCAGGCCGTATTCGCCAAGCACGCCGCCCTTGTCCTCGGGGCGCTTGGGGGCGTCCTCGTTGCGGCGGCGCGGTTCCTGGCGCTTCTTCTGCACCAGCTCGTCGGTCGCGAGATCGGCCAGGTCGTCAAGCGTCTTGATGCCCGCCTTGCCGAGCGTGACCAGCATCGCCTCGGTGATGTACGGCATCGCGGCGAGATCGTCGGACACGCCCAGATCGCGGCGCAGCGTGCGGTTGGCTTCCTCGCGGCGCTCGAGCGCCTCGGTCGCGCGGCTCTGCAACTCGGCGGCGAGATCCTCGTCGAAGCCCTCGATCGAGGCGATTTCGTCGGCCTCGACATAGGCGACTTCTTCAAGCGCGCCGAAGCCCTCGGCGACCAGAAGCTGGGCCAGCGTCTCGTCGACGTCGAGCTCGGTCTGGAACATCTCGGTGCGCTCCAGGAATTCCTTCTGGCGCTTCTCGGACGCGTCGGCCTCGGTCAGGATGTCGATCGCCTTGCCGGTGAGCTGGCTGGCGAGGCGGACATTCTGGCCGCGGCGGCCGATGGCGAGCGACAGCTGATCGTCGGGGACGACCACCTCGATGCGGTCCTCTTCCTCGTCGATCACGACGCGCGACACCGATGCCGGTTGAAGCGCGTTGACGACGAAGGTCGCGGTGTCGGGCGACCAGGGGATGATGTCGATCTTCTCGCCCTGCATTTCCTGCACGACAGCCTGGACCCGGCTGCCCTTCATGCCGACGCACGCGCCGACCGGATCGATCGAGCTGTCATGCGAGATGACGCCGATCTTGGCGCGGCTGCCCGGGTCGCGGGCGGCTGCCTTGATCTCGATGATGCCGTCGTAGATTTCCGGCACTTCCTGCGCGAACAGCTTCTTCATGAAATCGGGGTGCGCGCGGCTGAGGAAGATCTGCGGGCCGCGATTTTCGCGGCGCACGTTCAGGATTAGCGCGCGGATTCGGTCGTTGACGCGCACGATCTCGCGCGGGATCTGCGCGTCGCGGCGGATGACGCCTTCGGCGCGGCCCAAGTCGACCACGACATGGCCGAACTCGACGCGCTTCACCACGCCGGTGATGATCTCGCCCATGCGGTCCTTGAATTCTTCGAACTGGCGCTCGCGCTCGGCATCGCGGACCTTCTGGAAGATCACCTGCTTGGCGGCCTGCGCCGCGATGCGGCCGAACTCGATCGGGGGCAGCGGATCGACGATATAATCGCCGACGACCGCGCCCGCCTGGAGCTTCTGCGCTTCCTTCAGGTTCACCTGCTTGAAATAATCGTCGACCGCCTCGACCACTTCGACGACGCGCCACAGGCGCAGGTCGCCGGAGTTCGGATCGAGCTTGGCGCGAATGTCGTTCTCGGCACCGTAGCGGGCACGGGCGGCGCGCTGGATCGCGTCCTCCATCGCCTCGATCACGATGCCCTTGTCGATCATCTTCTCGGCGGCGACGGCATTCGCGATCGCGATCAGCTCTGCCTTGTTGGCGGAAACGGCGGTGGCCATCAGTCTTGCCCTTCGTTCATGATATCGTCCGGGTTGCGTTCGGCGCCTTCCGGCGCCTCTTCTTCGAATTCTTCTTCCTCGACGCCTTCGGTCGAGAGCGGCCGGGTGGAGGCGATCAGCGCGTCGGTCAGCAGCAGCTTCGCGTTCGCGACCTGGTCGAAGCCGATCGTCATCGGCTCGTGCTTGTTGACGTCGATGGTGATGCGCCCGTCCTCGACACCCTTCAAGATGCCGGTGAGCTGTTTGCGGCCATCGACGGGCGCGGCGAGATGGACGCGCGCCTCATGCCCTGCCCAGTCCTGGAAATCCTTGAGCCGGGTCAGCGGACGGTCGATGCCCGGCGAGCTGACCTCGAGGCGATAGGCCTCCTCGATCGGATCCTTCTCGTCGAACAGGTCGGAGATGCGGCGCGACAGTTCGGCGCAATCGTCGATGGTGAGCTGGCGGGTATCGGGTCGCTCGGCCATCACCTGCAAGGTCAGGTCGTCACGATTGCCGAACATCTTCACGCGCACGAGGTCGAAGCCCAGGGCGTTCGCCTCGGGCTCGATCAGGTGGGTAAGCTTCGCGATGTCCGTCATCAGATTTGAAACATGCCTTTTCGTCGCCGGGACCGTGTGGCCTCGACCTCTTCACCCATAACGATGTAGAGAATATGAGGGCGATATACGGCGGGTTGGCCCGCGCGGCAAGGCCCCATGGTCAGGCGCGGGCAAATGGGAGGTCGCCTGCCTTGATCCTGCGAGTCGATCCTATAGGTTCCGCCTAACTCCGCGCCCCCGGGGATTTAGGCGAATCGCCCCACGCGACGGATTCATTCGAACGAGAGGCTGCCGGCATGACCCGATTCTCTTCCTACGCCCTGTTGCCGCTGTGCACGATCGTCGCTGCCGCCTGCTCCGCCTCGACCGCCCCGGCACAGGACGCGGCCAGCACCGTGGCCAAGCCCTTTACCGAAACAGTGATGGCTGATTTCGATTCGCCCTGGGCGATGACCTTCCTGCCCGATGGCCGGCTGCTGGTGACCGAAAAGGCCGGCAAGATTCAGATCGCCTCCGCCGACATGAAAACGATCGGGACGTTGGCGACGATCCCCGGCGTCGACAGCGCGGGGCAGGGCGGGCTGATGGACGTTGTGCTGTCGCCGGGCTTCACGAAGGATCGCCTCGTCTATTTCAGCTTCTCGGAACAGCGCGAGGGCGGCAAGGCAGTGGCGCTGGCGCGCGGACGGTTCGACGAGACGGGCGCGGCGCCTTCGCTGGCCGATATCTCGGTGATCTTCCGCGCCAGCCCCGCGGTCGAGGGCAATGGGCATTATTCGGGCCGGATCGCCTTCTCGCCCGACGGCCGGCATCTGTTCTTCACCAATGGCGAGCGCCAGAAATTCGACCCGGCGCAGGACCTGACGATGACGCTCGGCAAGGTGCTTCGCCTTACGCCGGACGGGAAGCCGGCACCGGGCAACCCCTTTGCCGGGCAGACCGGCGCACGGCCGGAAATCTGGTCCTATGGGCATCGGAACCTGCTTGGCATCGCGTTCGACGCGCAGGGCAATCTGTGGGAGCAGGAGATGGGGCCGAAGGGCGGCGACGAGATCAACCTGATCCTGCCCGGCCGGAACTATGGCTATCCCAAGGTCTCGAACGGCAGCCATTATGACGACCGGGACATTCCCGATCATGCGCCCGGCGACGGGTTCGAGGCGCCCAAGGTGTGGTGGAACCCGTCAATCTCGCCGGGCGGGCTGATGATCTACTCGGGCGACATGTTCCCGGCGTGGAAGGGCGACGCGTTCGTCGGCGGGCTTTCCAGCGAGTCGCTGCTGCGCATCGACCTGGACGGGACCAGCGCGAAGAAGGGCGATCAATGGCCGATGGGCGCGCGCATCCGCGAGGCGGAGCAGGGGCCCGACGGCGCGATCTGGCTGATCGAGGACGGTCAGCGTGGCGCGAACGGCCGGCTGATCAAGCTTACGCCGGCCAAGGCCTGACGCTACACTGCGGGGGTTCCCGTCGAAACCTCCCCATGAAAGACCCGTTCGGCATGACCAGATTCCTTTTTCGCGCGCTGCCCCTGTTTGTCCTGGCCGGCGCTGCTTCCGCCGGCGTCGCGCAGGATGCCGCCCACACGGTCGCGTTCAAGGTGCCGGGCGGCCTGCCCTTCGCGGTGAGCGACCAGGGCAGCTTCGACACGCCCTTCGCGCTGGCCTTCCTGCCCGATGGTCGAATCCTCGTCACGGAGAAGCCGGGCAAGCTTAAGCTGCGCGCGACCAATGGGGCTGTGAAGGACGTGGCCGGTGTGCCCAGAGTGGCGCCGGGCGGGCAGGGCGGCCTGCTCGACGTCGCGCTCGCGCCCGATTTCGCGAAGAGTCACACAATCTATCTGTCCTATTCGGAGCCGCGCCCGAACGGCCGGAGCCTCGCGCTCGCCCGCGCGACGCTGAAGGACGGCGCCGCGCCGAGCCTTCAGGGCCTTCGGGTGATCTTCCGTGCCGGGTCGGACGGGACGGGCGAGCAGTTCGGCGGCAACATCGCCTTCTCGCCCGATCGCACCTTGCTCTATCTCTCGTCGGGCGAGCGCCAGCGTTTCACTCCGGCCCAGGACCCGGACCAGGCGCTCGGCAAGGTCCTGCGCCTGACGCTCGACGGCAAGCCCGCGCCGGGCAATCCTCAATATGCGGCGGGCGGGGTGCGGGCCGAGACTTGGTCGCTCGGCCACCGCAATCCCTATGGCCTTGCCTTCGACAAGGGCGGTCGGCTCTGGGAAATCGAGATGGGGCCGAAGGGCGGCGACGAGGTCAACCTCATCCTGCCCGGCAGGAATTATGGCTGGCCCAAGGTGTCGAACGGCGACAATTACGATGGCACGCCGATCCCCCGCCATGCCCCGGGCGACGGGTTCGAAGCCCCCAAGGTCTGGTGGAATCCCTCGATCTCGCCGGGCGGGCTGATCATCTATTCGGGCAGGCTGTTCCCGGCCTGGCAGGGCTCGGCCTTCATCGCCGCGCTGTCCGGCCAGGCGCTGATCAGGGTCACGCTGAACGGCGACAACGCGGCCAAGGCCGACCAGTGGAACATGGGCATGCGCATCCGCGACGTGGCCCAGGCGCCGGACGGTGCGATCTGGCTGCTGCAGGATGGCCCGGGCGGGCATCTGATGCGGCTGACGCCTCGGTGAGCCGTCGCAGGCGGGGCTGAGTTTTAAATTCCCCGTTCGTGTCGAATAGGGGGCGAGCCTCTCGAGAATCCGTATCGAGACACATGTGTCCCTCGATATGCCCTCTCGACAAGCTCGATGGCTACTCGGGACGAACGGTTGGGGAGAAGACCCGTTCCACCCTATCCGCGCAGCCTCTTCAGGTGCGCGTCGGCCTCCGCGACGCCCGGATTCCCTGGCGCTCCGGGCATCCCGGCAAGTTCCCCGTATCGCGCCCGCGCCTGGATCCAGAAGATCCAGGCCGTGTCGCTGTCGTTGATCGCTTCGGCCTGCAGCGCCGCGCTGCGCAGCGCATCGGCGATATCGAGCGGCGCGGCATCGGGTATTTCGCGATAGAGGCCCAGCATCTCGGTGATCGCCGTGCCGGCTTCGTCGGCGCGGCCCGCCTCGACCAGCATGTCGGCGAGGTGGCGCACGGCATGGGCAAGCGCCGCGATATCCCCCAGATCGCGCAGCAGCGCCACCGCGCGGCGCTGGCGGGTCATCGCCTCGTAAAGGTCGCCGGTATCCCGCAGGCGTTGCGCGTCGCGGGCATAGGTCTCCGCCTGTGCCCGCGCGTCGCTCATCGCCGGGCGATCAGATAGTTCAGGCGCGCCGCCGCGATCGGCTTGCCGCGGTCATCCTGCCAGGCGGTCGCCTCGACATTGGCGACTCGCGTGCCGAGCCGGGTGACCACCCCCTGCGCCCGGGTCGGCTTGTCGCGCCCGCCGCGCATGAAATCGACCGTGACGTTGATCGGCTTGATCCGGCCGCCGCCCTCCTCGGCCAGCGCCTGGCGGACGGCGACGATCGCCGCCATTTCCATCAGCCCGCTGATCGCGCCGCCGTGAAGGAAACCCGGCCGGCCGAGCACGCCTTTCTCGAACGGCATGATCAGCACGCTCTCATCATCGGGATCGACGCTCAGCCCGAGCAGGTCGGCATAAGGCGGCAGCGTCACAGATAGCCCTCCGGCGCCATGAAGGTGCCCGTGACATGGGCGAGCGGATCGGCCGGGTCGCCGTCATGCGCCTGGCCGCGCACGAACGCGATCGAGCGGGTGATGCGATAGCATTCGCCGCGCCCGATCACCGTCTTTCCCGGCGTCGCCGGCCGGAGATAGTCGACGCGCAGGTCGAGCGTCGCGTGCGGCCTGAAGGCGTTGAGCTTCAGCCACACCGCCATGCTCGTCGCCATGTCCATCATCGACAGGATCGGGCCGGAGGCGATCACGCCGGTTTCGGATTCGCCGATCTGGTCCTTGCTGTAGGGAAGGGCCAGCTCGACCCAGTCGAGGCCGTGAGCGTGATAGCCGAGGCCAAGCAGGCCGCCATGGCCGCCGGCGCCGTTGCGCAGGAAGCGTTCGGGATCGAAACGAAAGGCGTCAGTCGTCATCATCCCGCGCTCCCTATCGCAGCGCAGCGTGATCCGCAAAGCCGCCGGATGATCATCGGATTGGGCATCCGACTGGGGCATCCGATTGGGCGATTGCAGGGCCGCCCGGTGCCGTATAGCTTCGGTTGCAAAGAACAACGAATAGGAGGGGCGGGTGCACCCGAGCATCCATGGCGCGGAGACGCCCGACAAGCCGGCGCTGATCGTCGCAGAGACAGGCGAGACGGTGAGCTTTGCCGAGCTCGACCGGCGCTCCAACCGTGCGGCGCGACTGTTCCGCTCGGCCGGGCTGGCGATCGGCGACACGATTGCCATGTTCCTGGAGAATGTGCCCGAATTCTACGATGTCGCCTGGGGTGCGCAGCGCAGCGGCCTTTTCTATGTCTGCATCTCGACCAAGCTGACCGCGCCCGAGGTGGCCTATATCGTGCGCGACAGCGGGGCGAAGCTGGTCGTGGCGTCGGCCGGGCTGGAGGTTGCCTCGGCGCTCGCAGGAGACCTGGCTGATATCGCGCGCTACACGATCGGCGGCACTGTGCCGGGCTGGTCAGCCTGGGAAGAGGCGGTGGCGGGCATGCCTGATACCCCGATCGGCGACGAGCGCGCTGGAATCGACATGCTCTATTCCTCCGGCACCACCGGCCGGCCCAAGGGCGTGCGTGTCGCGCTGCCCGAGGACCCCGATATCGCTGCACCGAATGTGCTGATGATGCTCGCGCGCGGGCTCTACGGGCTCGGGCCGGATACCATCTATCTCAGCCCCGCGCCGCTCTATCACGCAGCACCGCTTCGCTGGTCGATGACGGTGCTCCGGCTCGGCGGCACGGTCGTGATGATGCAGCATTTCTCGCCGCTGGCCGCGCTGGCGGCGATCGAGACCTATGGCGCGACGGCGAGCCAGTGGGTGCCGACTCATTTCGTGCGCATGCTCAAGCTGGACGAGAGGGAGCGAAGCCGTTTCGACCTGTCGACGCTGAAGGTCGCGATCCACGCCGCCGCGCCCTGCCCGATCCCGGTCAAGGAAGCGATGATCGCCTGGTGGGGCCCGGTGTTGTACGAATATTATGCGGGATCGGAAGGCAATGGGCTGACCACGATCACTTCGGAACAATGGCTGGCGCACAAGGGGTCGGTCGGCACGGCGGCCTATGGCGTGCTGCACATCTGCGACGAGGCGGGCCAGGAGCTCGGCCCGGACGAGGAGGGGCTGGTCTATTTCGAGGGCGGCGGCCAGTTCGAATATCACAACGATCCCGCCAAGACGGCCGAGGCGCGCAATGCGAAAGGCTGGACGACGCTTGGCGATATCGGGCGGATCGATGCCGAGGGCTATCTCTACCTGACCGATCGCAAGAGCTTCATGATCATTTCGGGCGGGGTGAACATCTACCCGCAGGAGATCGAGAACCGGCTGATCACGCATCGGCGCGTGGCCGATGTCGCGGTAATCGGCGGGCCCTGCCCTGAAATGGGCGAGCGGGTCGTCGCGGTGGTGCAGCCGGTCGACATGGCGGAAGCCGGCCCCGCGCTGGCGGAGGAACTGACCGCCTGGTGCCGCGTGGAGCTGTCAGGGGTGAAGACGCCCCGCCAGATCGATTTCACCGAGGAACTGCCCCGGCATGCGACGGGCAAGCTCTACAAGCGTTTGCTGCGCGACCGCTATTGGGGCGTGGGTGGGGGGCGGATCGTGTGATCGGTGCCGAGGAATCGATACCAGAACCCCGTTCGTCGTGAGTAGCCATTGAGCCTGTCGAAATGGCATATCGAAGGACAGGCCCTACGCGGAACTTGTCCTTCGATACGGGCCTTCGACAAGCTCAGTCCCTACTCAGGACGAACGGCATTCATCTCGAAGGAATGACTCACATGAACGACCGCGTCTCCATCACCGTCACCGACCATGTCGCGGATGTCCGCCTGACGCGCGCCGACAAGATGAACGCGATCGATCCGGCGATGTTCAAGGGCATCGCCGCGGCGATCGACCAGCTGGGCGGGATGGCCAATGTCCGCGCCGTGATTCTCTCTGGCGAGGGGCGCGGCTTCTGCGCCGGGCTCGATATGCAGAGCATGGCGGGCGGCGGGTCTGGTATCGACCTGGGCAGCCGGCGTCCCGACGGCGCCAATCTGGTTCAGCAGGTTTCCTGGGGCTGGCGCATGCTGCCGATGCCGGTGATCGCGGCGGTGCACGGCGTGGCGCTGGGTGGCGGGTTCCAGATCATGTCGGGCGCCGATATCCGCATCGCAGCGCCGGGCACGCGCCTGTCGATCCGCGAGGGGCATTGGGGCCTCGTGCCCGACATGGGCGGCATCGCGCTGTGGCGGACGCTGGTGCGTGACGACCTGCTGCGCGAGCTGACCTATACCGCGCGGGAATTCACTGCGGAGGAAGCGCTGGGATATGGCTTCGTCACGCGCCTTGCCGACGATCCGCATGAAGCGGCCATGGCGCTGGCGCGGGAGATCGCCGGGCGCAGCCCGCACGCCGTGCGCGGGTCGAAGCGGCTGTTCAACCTCGCCGCCGATGCCGATCCCAGGGCGATTCTCGAGGCCGAGACGGTCGAGCAGCTGCGGGTGATCCGCCAGCCCAACCAGGTCGAGGCGGTGATGGCCAATATGGAGAAGCGCACGCCCCGGTTCAAAGACTAGGGATACAAAGACCGGGGCGGGCCGACCTCATCGGTGCGATTGCAGCAAGAGAGATGGTTCGCGCGGAGGCGCAGAGCACGCGGAGAAGATCCGGCCAGCGGCAACGGGCGGTTTGCGGCGACAAACACGTCCATGAACCGACGACTTGCCGGCACATGATGATCAAGTCGGAAAACGAACTCCGCGTGCTCTGCGCCTCTGCGCGAATCCTCCTCTGCACCCATGCCAATGACGTGAATGCCGATCCGGCCTAGAGATTGGGCAAAGGCGGGGATCGTTCGATCCGATATTGCTCGAGCCCGGCGCGCAGCTCGTCGGGTAACCGGATCGTGCCGGACGCGCCGCTCATCACGATCGCCGCGTCGCAGGTCGCGATCGCGAAACCCTGCTGGAACGCGGTGGAGAGGATCTGCCAGCTTCGGGTGCCGATCTCGCCGATGCCGGTGGCGATCTCGACATCGGCCGGGAAGCTACCCTCGGCCAGATAGTTGATCTCGATCCGCGCGACGAGCCAGCGATGCCCTTTCCACCCGCTCAGCCCCATCGCCTGGTTGAAGCGCACCCGCCCGCTCTCGAACAGGGCCGCCATCGCGACATTGTTGATATGGCCGAGCGGATCGAGGTCCTGGAAACGGGTCTGGATCAGTTCGCTGTGCGGATAGGCCGTTGGGCTCAGCCGGGATGGATCGGGTCGGGCCATTGCGCTCCTAGTCCCCCTCCCGCTTGCGGAAGGGGGAGAGAGGGGGAGAGAGCGAAGATCAGCGCGGCGCCATCCGGATCGCGCCGTCAAGGCGAACATCCTCGCCGTTGAAATAGCTGTTCTCGATCATCGCCAGCGCAAGCTGGGCATATTCGGGCGCGTTGCCGAGGCGCTTGGGGAAAGGCACTGACGCCGCGAGATTGTCCTTCACCTGTTGCGGGGCGCCCTGCATCAGCGGGGTGTTGAAGATGCCCGGCAGGATGGTGTTGACGCGAATGCCTTCGCCCATCAGGTCGCGCGCGATCGGCAGGGTCATGCCGACCACGCCGCCCTTCGACGCCGAATAGGCGGCCTGGCCGATCTGGCCGTCCTCGGCCGCGACGCTCGCGGTCATCACGATCGCGCCGCGCTCGCCATCCTCGCCCGGCGCCAGCGTCAGCATGCCAGCCGCCGATTTCGCCACGCAGCGGAAGGTGCCGACCAGGTTGATCTGGATGAGCCAGTTGAACGCATCGAGCGAGAAATGCTTGATCGATCCGTCCTCCTTCGACCGGCTCGCCGTCTTCATCGCATTGCCCGTGCCGGCGCAGCAGACCAGGATGCTCTCCTGCCCGTTCGTCGCGCGCGCCTTGGCGAAGCCGGCGTCGACGCTCTCGTCGGAGGTGACGTTCACTTCGCAGAACACGCCGCCGATCTCGGCCGCGACTTTCTCGCCCTTGTCCGCCTGGAGGTCGAAGATCGCGACCTTCACGCCTTTCGCGGCAAGTGCCCTGGCGGTCGCCTCGCCGAGGCCGGAGGAACCACCGGTAACGACGGCGGCGATGTTGGTGTCGAGTTTCATCGTCTTCCTTTCAAAACTGCCGTTCGTCCCGAGTAGCCGCTGAGCCTGTCGAAGCGGCGTATCGAAGGACAGGTGCTTCGATACGGGCCTTCGACACGCTCAGTCCCTGCTCAGCACGAACGGATGGAATGTTGTCCTCAAACCCGCTCGACGATGGTGACGTTGGCGATGCCGCCGCCCTCGCACATCGTCTGCAATCCGTAGCGGGCGCCCCGCGCGTGCAGCGCGTGCACCAGCGTCGCCATCAGCTTGGTGCCCGACGCGCCGAGCGGATGGCCGAGCGCGATCGCGCCGCCATTGACATTGAGCTTCGCCGGGTCGCCGCCGACATGCTTCAGCCAGGCGAGCGGCACCGGCGCGAAGGCCTCGTTGACCTCGTACAGGTCGATATCCTCGATCTTCATGCCCGCGCGCTTCAGCGCCCTGTCGGTCGCGAACAGCGGCTCCTCGAGCATGATAACCGGGTCGCCGCCGGTGACGGTGAGATTGTGGATGCGCGCGAGCGGGGTCAGGCCATGCTCCTTCAGCGCGCGCTCGCTTACGACCAGCACGGCGCTGGCGCCGTCGCAGATCTGGCTGGCATTGGCGGCCGAGATCACGCCGCCTTCCTGAAGCAGCTTGACTGAATGGATGCCCTCGAAGGTCGCGTCGAAGCGGATGCCCTCGTCGACCAGATGGCATGCCTCGCCCTCGGGCGTTTCGATCTCGAGGCCGACGATCTCGCCCTTGAAGTCGCCCCGCTCGGTCGCGGCCGCGGCGCGGCGATGGCTCTCCAGCGCATAGCGGTCGAGCGCGTCGCGGTCGAAACCGTATTTTTCGGCGATCATCTGCGCGCCGAGGAACTGGCTGAACTGGACGCCCGGATAGCGCGCTTCCTGCCGCGGCGACTTCGCCTTGCCGAGACCAGCCTGGGCGAACAGCATGCCGGTCGACCCCATCGGCACGCGCGTCATGCTCTCGACGCCGCTTGCGATCACCACGTCCTGCGTGCCGGAGAGCACCGCCTGCGCCGCGAACTGGATCGCCTGTTGCGAGCTGCCGCATTGCCGGTCGATCGAGACCGCGGGGACGCTTTCGGGCAGCTTCGACGCAAGCACCGCACCGCGGCCGACCTGGAAGCCCTGCTCGCCGCCCTGGCTGACGCAGCCCATGATGACATCCTCGATCGCGTCCGGATCGATGCCGGACCGGTCGACGATCGCGTCGAGCACGGCGCCGCCCATATCGGCCGGGTGCCATCCGGCCAGCCGCCCGCCGCGCTTGCCACCGGCGGTACGCACCGCCTCAACGATATAGGCCTCGGCCATGCTTCGCTCTCCATCAGGTTCGTATTTGCAACCCACTCTTGCCCAATCCCGGCGGGTCGGCAAGGGTGAGTCGGCATACCCGATCGTCGAAAGATGGAGCTACAGGATGAATGTGACGGATGCCGTAGCGGCACGCCGATCTGTACGTGGATTTCAGGAAAGGCCAGTCGATCCGGCGATGCTGAAGACGATCGTGACACGGGCCGCGCGGGCGGCGACCGGCGGCAATCTCCAGCCCTGGCATGTCGACCTGGTGACGGGCGAGTCGCTCGCCGCGCTGAAGGCGGCGATGATGGCGACGCTGATGGCGGGCGAGACCGAAGAGCCGGCCTATGCGATCTATCCGCCGGAGCTGACCGCGCCCTATCGAGACCGGCGCTTCGCGATCGGCGAGGCGATGTACGCGCAGATCGGCATCCCGCGTGAGGACAAGGCGGCGCGGCGATTGTGGTTCGCGCGCAATTTCCAGTTCTTCGGCGCGCCGGCGGCCTTGTTCTGCACGGTCGACCGGCAGATGGGCCCGCCGCAATGGGCCGATCTCGGCATGTATCTGCAGAAT
Source organism: Sphingomonas sp. QA11 (assembly GCF_028473665.1). GTDB lineage: Bacteria > Pseudomonadota > Alphaproteobacteria > Sphingomonadales > Sphingomonadaceae > Sphingomonas > Sphingomonas phytovorans. The sequence goes on from NZ_CP098774.1 coordinate 5,104,377, forward strand.
GTGATGCTGCTTGCGGTGGAGGCCGGCCTCGCGACCTGCGCGCAGGAATGCTGGGCGCTCTATCCGGAGACGATCACCGGTTTTCTGGAAACCCCGGCGGAGCGGATGCTCTTCTGCGGCATGGCGATCGGCTATGAGGATGAAGCGGAACCGGCGAACCGGTTGCGGAGCGCAAGGGCACCGGAAGAGGAGTGGCTGAAGGTACATATGTAATCCTCCGTGCGGGGGAGGACTAAGGATGTCCGTGCGCCCGACGCTTCCCTTCCACCCAACTCTGCAATTGACGCTGCAGTGCAGCATCGCCACCTGTCGCCGATGCTCGATCCTGCCGCGCCCGCCTTCCTCGCCGAACCCGCCGTCCCCCGACAGCGCGTCGGCCTGACTCATTTCGCGCTGGCGGTCGGCGGCTTCGCGATCGGCACGACGGAATTCGCGACGATGAGCCTGGTGCCCGATTTTGCGCGGGATCTCGGGATCGACGTGCCGATGGCGGGGCATGTCATCAGTGCCTATGCGCTGGGCGTGGTGGTGGGGGCGCCGGTCATCGCGGTGCTCGCCGCCCGCCTCTCGCGCCGCACGCTGCTGATCCTGCTGATGACGCTTTATGCCCTTGCCAATGGGCTGACCGCCCTCTCGCCGACCTATGGCTGGATGATGGCGTTCCGCTTCGTCAGCGGCCTTCCGCATGGCGCCTATTTCGGGATCGCCACGCTGGTCGCCGCATCGCTGGTGCCGCCGGGCAAGCGGACCCAGGCGATGGCGCGGGTGCTGCTTGGGCTGACGGTGGCGACGATCGCCGGGGTGCCGCTGGCCAACTGGCTCGGGCAGACGGTCGGCTGGCGCTGGAGCTTCGCGATCGTCGCGGTGCTGGCCGTGCTGACGGCGACCCTGGTCGCGGTCTTCGCGCCGCGCGACCGGCCCGATTCAGCGCGCAGCCCCCTGGGCGAGCTCGACGCCCTCAAGCGCCCGCAGGTCTGGCTGACCTTGGGGATCGGCGCGATCGGGTTCGGTGGCCTGTTCGCCGTCTATACCTATCTCGCCTCGACCCTGACCGAGGTGACCGGCGTCTCGCCGCACCTGATCCCCGTCGCGCTGATGGTGTTCGGCGTCGGCATGACCGCCGGCAACCTGATCGTTCCACGCTTCGCCGATCGCGCGCTGATGCCGACCGCGGCCGGCCTGCTGCTGTGGAGCCTCGCCGCGCTGGCGCTCTATCCGTTCGCCGCCGGGAATTTCTGGACGATGCTGGTCGCTGTCGGCGCGATCGGCGTCGGCGGTTCGCTCGGGTCGATCTTGCAGAGCAGGCTGATGGACGTATCGGGCGATGCGCAGGCGCTTGCCGCTGCCCTGAACCATGCCGCGTTCAATATCGCCAACGCGCTGGGCCCATGGCTCGGCGGAATCGCCATTGCCGCGGGGCTTGGCTGGACGTCGACTGGGTGGGTCGGGTGTGGCCTGGCGCTTGGCGGCCTGGCGTTCCTGGCGGTGTCGGTCGCCCTGGAGCGCCGAACCGCATGATCCTCCCCGGCACGGGGAGGATCAGCGTGGGGCATCGTTTCGGCAAAGGGTGGTGGCGACGTCCATGATGATCTCACACCATCGGGACGCCGCCGACAGGTTCAGCCAGCGGCAGGCGACCGGCGGCCGCCGCCCGAATGCTGGCGGCCCGAACCGCCGGGGCGACCGCCACCGCCGCCGGGGCGGCCATAACCACCTGGGCGACCCTGGCCACCGGGGCGACCATTGCCGGCCGGACGGCCATTGCCTTCGGCACGCGCGCCCTGCGGACGGGCCTGCCCCTCGGGGCGGGCGCCGGTCGGACGCGCTGCGTGAGTCGCGCGGGGCGGGGCGCGGTGGCGGCCCGAATCGTCGCGGCGGCGATCGTCGTCCGAACCGGCGGGCCGGTTCGCCTTGATCTTCGCCGCCTCGGCGGTGAAGCCCTCGGGCAGCGGCATCGGGGTCGGCTTAACGCGCGTCAGCTTCTCGATGTCGCGCAGATAGGACCGCTCGTCATCCGCCACGAAGCTGATCGCCACGCCCGACGCGCCGGCGCGCGCGGTGCGGCCGATGCGGTGGACATATTGCTCGGGCACGTTGGGCAGCTCGAAGTTGAAGACATGGCTCACGCCCGACACGTCGATGCCGCGCGCGGCGATGTCGGTCGCGATCAGCACCTTGACCTTGCCCGACTTGAACTCGCCAAGCGCGCGCTCGCGCTGCGGCTGGCTCTTGTTGCCGTGGATCGCGTTGGCGGCGATGCCGGCATGGCCGAGCAGCTTCACGACGCGATCGGCACCATGCTTGGTGCGGGTGAAGACCAGGCAGCGCTCGATCTCCGGGTTGCGGAGATGAATGGTGAGCAGCGCCTGCTTTTCCGACTGGTTGACCAGGGTTGCGTACTGCTCGACGCGCTCGGCCGTGGTGGATACCGGCGCGACCTTCACGGTTGCCGGGTCCTTCAGGAACTGGTCGGCCAGCTCGCGGATCGCGTTGGGCATGGTCGCCGAGAAGAACAGGGTCTGGCGATCGCGCGGCACCATCTTCACGATCTTGCGGAGCGCGTGGATGAAGCCGAGGTCGAGCATCTGGTCGGCCTCGTCGAGGACGAGGATCTCAAGCGTCGCGAGGCTCACGAAACGCTGCTCGATCAGGTCGAGCAGGCGGCCCGGCGTGGCGACGAGGATGTCGATGCCACGTGCCATGTCCTGGCGGTTCTTGTTGATGCTGGTGCCGCCGAACACGGTCGCGACCGACATCTTCGAGAACTTGCCATATTCGCGCGCGCTGTCGGCGATCTGGCTGGCCAGCTCGCGCGTCGGCGCCAGGACGAGCATGCGGCAATGAGTCGGCAGCACGTTCTTGGGCGCGTTGACGAGGCGCTGGATGGAGGGAAGGACGAAGGCTGCGGTCTTGCCGGTGCCGGTCTGCGCGATGCCGAGGAGGTCGCGGCCGTCGAGCAGGGTCGGGATCGACTGCTTCTGGATCGGGGTGGGGGTGGTGTAGCCCTTGGCTTCGAGCGCGCGGACGAGCGGCTCGGCCAGGCCGAGATGTGCGAAAGACATATTAGTATAGTCCAATATTAGCCGGGTTCGCGAGTCCGGTGGACGCACGAGTGGCGGGGGAGAATGACACCCCGCGTGAAAAGGGAAGCCCGTTAAAAACGACCGAGGCGGAGCCTGGACCCTGGAGTCCGATCACGCTGCATGACGCCTCGATGGGCGGCATATGCATGCTGCGGCGCAAAAAGTCAATGACGATGGCGAAACGGTTGATGCAGATCATCCCGGAGTCAGGTGACGCGACTGCGGATCCCGCCTAAGAAATGGAGGTGGACACAGGGGACTCCGCTCAGCCGACCGCGTTCGAGCTCGATATCGCCGCGATCAGGCGGATCGACGCCGTGCCCACGATCCTCGACGTGGTCTGCCGTACCACCGGCATGGGCTTCGCCGCGGTCGCGCGCGTCACCGAGGATCGCTGGATCGCCTGCAGCGTGCGCGACGACATCGCCTTCGGGCTGGTGCCGGGCGGCGAGCTCAAGATCGAGACGACGATCTGCAACGAGATTCGCGACAGCCGCGAGCCGGTGATCATCGATCACGTCGCCGAGCATCCCGATTTCTGCCATCACCATACGCCGGCGATGTACGGCTTCCAGAGCTATATCTCGATGCCCATCCTGCTGCCCGACGGGCGCTTCTTCGGCACGCTCTGTGCGATCGATCCACGCCCGGCACAGGTGGACAATCCCGAGACCATCGGCATGTTCCGCATGTTCGCCGATATGATCGCCTTCCATCTCGACGCCCAGGCCCAGATCGACCGGAGCGCCGCGACCCTGTTCGACGAGCGCAGGACCGCCGAACTGCGCGAGCAGTTCATCGCGGTACTCGGCCATGATCTGCGCAATCCGCTAGCCTCGATCGACGCGGGCACCCGCCTGCTGGCGCGAGACCCGGCGCCTGACAAGGCGGCGAAGGTGCTTGGCCTGATGCAGAGCAGCGTCGCGCGCATGGCCGCGCTGATCGACAATGTCCTCGATCTCGCACGTGGACGGCTCGGCGGGGGGCTTACGCTGCAGCGCGCGCCGGTCCAGCTCGAGCCGGTGCTGCGCCAGGTGATCGAGGAACTGCGCGCCAGTCATCCGAAACAGCCGATCGAGGCCGTGCTTGAACTCGATGCCGAGATCGATTGCGATCGCGGCAGGATCGCGCAATTGCTGTCGAACCTGCTCGGCAACGCGTTGACGCACGGCGCCGCCGACCAGCCGGTGCTCGTGCACGCCGCGACTCGGGACCGGGTCTTCGAACTCTCGGTCAGCAATGCCGGCGAGGAAATCCCGCCCGCTGCGATCGAGCGCCTGTTCCAGCCTTTTGCGCGCGGTGCTGTCAGGCCTGACCAGGCCGGGCTCGGCCTTGGTCTCTATATCGCTTCCGAAATCGCCAAGGCGCATGGCGGTTCGCTCAGCGTGGCGTCGTCGCCGATGCAGACGCGCTTCACCTTCCTCATGCCGCTGGACTGACGCGCAAAAAAATTGTGGCGGCTCGTACCCGTTTTCCCCGGTGGTACGTTGATATTCTCTGGGGAGATCGCCGGTGTGCCACGTGCTGATCATCGAGGATGAAGTCCTGATCGCGCTCGATCTTCAGGACATACTGACACTGGCCGGGGCGAAGACCTTCTCTTTTGCCGAAACCGAGCGCGAGGCGCTTGACGCAGCGCGCGAGCATCGGCCCGACGTCATCATGTCCGACGTGATGCTGCGCGAAGGCACCGGCCCGCACGCGGTCGAGGTGATCCAGGGCGAAATGGGGCCGCTCCCGGTGATCTTCATCACCGCCACGCCGGAAGCCTGCCTCAGTTGCGATCCGCCCGCGATCGTGCTGGGCAAGCCGGTGATCGACGCCAGGCTGCGCGAGGCGTTCCGGCTGGTGGCGCCGCACTGAAACAAGCACATCGTCATGCCGGACTTGTTCCGGCATCCACCGCTCCGCAGGAACGAAATCCGGTTATTGTCGCGGAACGGTGGAGCCGGAACAAGTTCGGGGTGACGAATAGTCTTAAAGCGACCGCCCGATCAGTTCCTTCATGATCTCGTTGGTCCCGCCATAAATCCGGCTGACCCGTGCCCCGCGCCATGCCCGCGCGATGGGATATTCGTTCATATAGCCCGCACCGCCATGAAGCTGGAGGCATTTGTCCATCACTTCCCATTGCAGCTCGGTGTGCCACAGCTTGGCGGCGGCGCCCTCGGTCGGGGTCAGTTCCCCCGCCAGATGCCGCTTGATCGCCCAGTCGAGATGCGCCCACCCGACCTGAAGCTTGGTCTTCAGGTCGGCGAGCACGAATCGGGTATTCTGGAAATCGAACACCACGCCGGCGAACGCCTTGCGGTCCTTGGTGAAGGCGACCGTCTCGTCGAACGCCTTTTGCGCCGATGCCTGAACGCCGACCGCGATCGACAGCCGCTCCTGCGGCAACTGGCTCATCAGATAGATGAAGCCCTTGCCCTCCTCGCCTAGGCAATTGGTCATCGGCACGCGCACATCCTCGAAGAACAGCTCCGAGGTATCGGCTGCGTCCTGCCCGATCTTGTCGAGGTTGCGGCCGCGCTTGAAGCCTTCCCGGTCGCTCTCGACCAGGATGATCGACATGCCCTTGTACGCCGGCTTCGCGTCGGGATCGGTCTTGGCGACGACCAGGATCAGGTCGGCATTCTGGCCGTTGGTGATGTAGGTCTTTGACCCGTTGACGATATAGTGGTTGCCATCCTTCTTCGCACTGGTGCGGATCGATTGCAGGTCGGATCCGGTACCGGGCTCCGTCATCGCGATCGCGGTGATCGTCTCGCCCGAAACGAGGCGCGGCAGCCACTGCTTCTTCTGCTCTTCGGAGCCGTACTGGACGATATAGTCGCAGACGATGTCCGACTGGAGCGAGAAGCCGAGCGGGGTGCCGGCATAGCTGATCTCCTCGTCGATGATCGCGTTATAGCCGAAATCAAGGCCAAGCCCGCCATATTCCTCGGGCACCGTGGGGCAGAGCATCCCGATCGCGCCCGCCTTGGTCCAGATCGACTTGTCGACGATGCCGGCCTCTTCCCATTCAGTGACATGGGGAACGGCTTCCTTCTGCAGGAAGCTGCGCACGCTCTGGCGGAATGCCTCGTGATCCTCGGTATAGGCGAATCGACCGGGCACGGTATCGAGGGACATTTCAGTTCTCTCCTGCAACCTTTTGCAGCGGTGTGCGGTTCGTTTACGCGAACGTCAAGCTCGCCGACGCTCGACAGCCGGAGCGATCGGACTATGCTTTGCCGAAACACAGGAGAATGCATGAAACTGGCCAGCCTCAAGCATGGACGCGACGGGAAGCTCGTCGTCGTTTCGAACGATCTGGCCTGGTATGCCGATGCGGGGCACATCGCCCCCACGCTGCAGGCGGCGCTTGACGATTGGGACCGGCTGCTGCCCGATCTCGCCAATCTCGCGACCGATCTCGACCATGAGATGATCCCGATGCGCCGCTTTCACGAACATGGCGCGGCGGCGCCCCTGCCGCGCGCCTATCAATGGGCTGACGGCTCGGCCTATGTGAACCATGTCGCGCTGGTGCGGCAGGCGCGGGGCGCCGAGATGCCCGAGAGCTTCTGGCACGATCCGCTGATGTACCAGGGCGGCTCGGACGGTTTCCTCGGCCCGCGCGATCCGATTCCGCTTGCCGACGCGGCATGGGGCTGCGACCTCGAGGCCGAGGTGGTGGTGGTGACTGGCGACGTGCCGCTCGGCGCGAGCCGGGAAGAGGCGCTGGCGGCGGTCCGCCTCGTCGGCCTCACCAACGATGTTTCCCTGCGCAACCTGATCCCGGGCGAACTGGCCAAGGGCTTCGGCTTCTTTCAGTCGAAGCCGGCCAGCGCCTTCTCGCCGGTGTTCGTCACGCCCGACTCGCTGGGGGACTGGTGGCGGGACGGGAAGCTTCACCGCAAGCTGATGGTCGACCTCAACGGCAAGCCTTTCGGCCGCGCCGAGGCGGGCGAGGACATGACCTTCGATTTCGGCACGCTGATCGCGCATGCGGCGAAGACGCGGGCGCTGGGCGCCGGAACGATTATCGGTTCGGGCACTGTCTCCAACCGCGATGCCGATGGCGGCCCGGGCAAGCCGATCACTGAGGGCGGCGTCGGCTATTCGTGCATCGCTGAAGTCCGTACGGTCGAGACGATCAAGAGCGGCGCGGCGGTCACCCCGTTCCTGAAGAAAGGCGACACGGTCCGTATCTGGGCGGAGGACGACAAGCACCACCCGATCTTCGGCGTGATCGAACAAACGGTGGAATAAATCCTCCCCGTGCCGGGGAGGATTAATGGAAATCGTGCGATTTGATCGGGATCACTGCCTCCATCCCGTCCCCGAACAACGGCAGTCTCGGCCGGTCGCGCGGGTCGATCGTGCCGCCATGAGTCGCCCCGTCGCCGGGGATGGTCATGGTCGGCAGGTCCAGGTCGCCGATCCCGCGCAGCAAATGGGTGTGATCGACGATCCGGTCGGTGACGACATGGATCACGCCGCTCTCGCTCTGCACCCGTCCCTGCACGCTGATCATCGACGCCGACATCAGGATGCGGCGCTGCGCCTCGAACCGGTCCTTCCACAGGATCGCGTTGGCGATGCCGGTCTCGTCCTCGATGGTCACGAACACGACGCCCTCGGCGCTGCCCGGTCGTTGCCGCACGAGGATGATCCCGGCCACCTCGACTCGTGTCCCGTCCTTCAACGTCTTGAGATCGCTGCATCGCCGGATGCGCAGCCGGTCAAGCGCGCCGCGCAGGAAGCTGACCGGATGATTGCGCAAGGTCAGTTGAGTCGCGCGATAATCCTCGACCACTTCGCGGCCGGCGGTGAGCGGGGTCAGCGCGACGGCTGGCTCGCGCGCTTCGGGAATGATGGCACCCGCCCGCATGTCGGCGGCGGTCAGCAAGGGGAGGGGCGCCTGACCCAGCCCCCTGATCGCCCAGAGCGCCTGGCGCCGGTTGAGGCCGAGGCATTGAAAGGCATCGGCCCGGGCGAGCTTTTCCAGCGCTGCCGGTTTCACCCCGGAACGGCGCCAGGCATCCTCGACCGAGGTGAAGGGGCCGGTCGCGCGGGCCTTTAATATCTCCCCGGCATCATCCTCGCTGAGCCCAAGAACGATCCGCATGCCGAGCCGGAGCGGCAGCAATGCCTCCCAGTCCGCGCCGGTGCCCCAGAACCGGTCATCGCGCGGCCGCGCATTCGGCTGGCCCGGAACGACGATCGTGTCCCAGTCGCTCCGGTTGATGCACACCGGCAACGCCTCGACCCCATGCTCGCGCGCATCGCGGATGATCTGCGCCGGGGCATAGAAACCCATCGGCTGCGCGTTGAGCAGGGCGGTGCAGAAGATCTCGGGATGATGGCATTTCATCCAGCTCGACGCATAGGCGATCTTGGCGAAGCTGGCGGCATGGCTCTCGGGAAAGCCGTAGCTGCCGAAACCCTCGATTTGTTTTACCAGCCGTTCGGCGAAATCGAGGGAAATCTCGTTCGCGAGCATGCCGCTGATCAGCGGCTCGCGGAATTTGCCGACACCGCCCGTCTGCTTGAACGTCGCCATCGCGCGGCGCAGCCGATCCGCTTCGCTCGCCGAGAATCCGGCACCCACCATCGCGACCTGCATCGCCTGTTCCTGGAACAGCGGCACGCCCAGCGTCTTTTTCAGGACCCCTTCCAGCGCGGGGCTCGGATATTCGATCGGCTCCTTCTGCTCGCGCCGCTTGAGATAGGGGTGGACCATGTCGCCCTGGATCGGCCCGGGCCGGACGATCGCGACCTGGATGGCGATGTCGTAGAAATTATCAGGGCGCATCCGCGGCAGCATCGACATCTGTGCCCGGCTCTCGATCTGGAACACGCCGAGGGTGTCGGCCTTGCAGATCATCGCGAAAGTTTCGGCATCGTCTTCCTGCATGATAGGACTATCCAGCCTGAGGCTGATGTCCTTGTGCTCGCGCAGCAAGTCGAAGGTCCGGCGCATGCAGCCGAGCATACCGAGACCGAGAATATCGACTTTCATCAGGCCGAGTTCCTCCACGTCCAGCTTCTCCCACTCGACCACGCGGCGGTCGACCATCGCGGCCGGCTCGATCGGCAGCAATTCATCGAGGCGGTCATGGGCCAGTACGAAACCGCCGGGATGTTGCGACAGGTGCCGGGGTGTCCCGATCAACTGCTTGGCCAGATCGAGCGTGAGGGCTAGCCGCTGTTCGGTCGGATCGAGGTTGAGTGCCTCGACATGCTCGGCGGGCAGGCCGTCGCTCGACCAGCCCCAGACCTGCCCTGAGAGCGCGGCGGTCATGTCCTCCGACAGGCCCAGCGCCTTGCCGACCTCGCGCAGGGCGCCGCGCGTGCGGAAACGGCTGACCACCGCCGTCATCGCGGCATGATCCCTGCCATAGGTCTCATAGATCCACTGGATCACTTCCTCGCGCCGCTCATGTTCGAAATCGACGTCGATATCGGGCGGCTCGTGGCGCTCGGTCGAGATGAAGCGCTCGAACAGCAGCTTGTGGAAGACCGGATCGATCGAAGTGATGCCGAGCACGAAGCAGATCACCGAATTGGCCGCCGAACCACGGCCCTGACACAATATCTCCTGGCTGCGGGCGAACCGCACGATCGAGTTCACGGTCAGGAAATAGGGTGCGTATCCCATCTGCTCGACCAGCGCGAGTTCATGCTCGAGAAGCGTGGTGTAATCGGGCGGGATCGGCTCGGGCGCGAACCGTTCCGCGAGCGCGGTGCGTGCCATCTTCGCCAGCGCGTCCTGCGGCGTCCTGCCGCTGATCACCACCTCGTCGGGATAGCGATATTGTTCCTTCAACTCGCGCAGCGAGAAGGTGCAGCGCTCGACGATCGCCTCGGACGCGGCGAGCGCCGCCGGATAGCGCCTGAACCGCCGCGCCATCTCCTCCGGCGATTTGAGGTGGCGATCGGCGCTCCGCTCCCGCCTGAAACCGAGATCGTCGATCGTGCAGGTGTTGCGGATCGCGGTGACGACATCCTGCAGCATGCGCCGCTCGGGCGTGTCGTAGAGCACGTCCCCGGTGGCGAGCGGGGTCAGGCCGAACGCCCGTGCCTTCTGTTCGAGCAGGTGCAGGCGCATCGCATCGCCGGGGCGGCGATGCTGGGTCAGGCAGAGATGCCCGCGCTCGCCGAACACGTCAGCCATCCAGCGCAGCGCGAGATCGTCCTGTTCGAACGTTTCGGTCAGGCCGGGTACGATCGCGCCGACCAGCCCCCGGGCATGGTCGGCGACGTCCTCCCAGTGCAGGAAACACTGCCCCTTCTCGCCCTTCTGCGCATCGGCACGGCCCTTGCCGAGCGTCAGCAGGCGGGTGAGGCGGCTCCACGCCGCCCGGTCCTCGGGCCAGACGAGCAGGGAGGTGCCGTCGACCAGGTCGAGCCGGCACCCCGCGACCATGCGGATCGGCACGCCCTGTTGCGCGATCTGCTCGGCGGCCACCAGCGCGCGCACCACCCCGCCCACCGAATTGCGATCGGTGATGCCCAGCGCCGGCATGCCGTCCAGCGCGGCGGCTTCGAACAACTGCTCTGGCGAGGAGGCGCCGCGCAGGAAGCTGTAATGCGTCGTCACCTGGAGTTCGGCATAGGTCATTGGCGGGCGTCGCCCGTTTCATCGTCACCCCGGACTCGTTCCGGGGGCCATCGTTCCGCAAGCGCAACGCTGATGATGTTCGCGGAACGATGGATGCCGGAATGAATCCGGCATGACGAAAGAAGGCGATTCACCCGCCCGGTGCCGCCTTGAAAGGACCGATTCGGGGCCGACGCATCGCGCACCACCTCACCCGAACGCCCCGTGCATGAACCAGGCGAGGTCGCCGGTCTCCGTCCGCTCGCCATCGCCGCGGCGGAACAGCCAGAAACGCTGGCCGGCCTCGTCCTCAACCCGGAAATAGTCGCGTACGCTGTCCCGTTCGGTCGCGCGCTTCCACCATTCGCCGTTCACCCGCTCGGGGCCGTCGGCGCGTACCACCTTGTGGGTCGTGCCGCGCCAGGTGAAGCGGCGGGGCGGATGATCGGGCATTTCGGCGATGACGTGATCCAGCAGTTCGGGCCGGCGCAGCATGCGCACCGGGCGCGGCCAGCGAGGGTGCCAGGGATGGAGATCGGGCGTCCGGTCGAGCCGGCGCACATCGCCTGGCTTGAGCGGCGCCGCGGGTCGCCCGGGCGGGTCGAGCGCCGGTGCCGGTTCGACCGATCGTTCGGGCACGTCGCTCTCCACCGGCCGGCTGCGCCACAGCCGCGTCTCGCCGATCCGGTTGGCCAGCGTGTCGACCAGTGGCGCGATATCGGCCGGGGTCTCCTCAAGCCGTTCCTCGACGGGCAGCGGGCCAAGCGGATCGGCGCGGCGGACATGCAGCGCCAGCGCGTCGATGCCATAGCCGGGGGCGATCTCCTCGATACGCCGGACGATCAGACGAAGCAGATGCGCCGGGTCGCGGTTCGGGCGGGCGAGGCCGATGCGCAGCCGCTGCGGCACGCCGTCGATCCGGTCGGCGACCAGCTCGATCGCGCGCGCGCCCCGGCCCGCCTGAGCCAGCGCGGTGACGAGGCGCGGCATGAGGTGCGCCAGCCAATGCTCGATCGCCTCGGCGGTTGCGATCGGCTCGGCGAAGCGCTGGATCACGGCGATATGTCCGGGCGGGACGACGGGATCGAGCGGCTCGCCGATCCGCCCGCCCGCCTGGTCGAGGCGCAGTACCAGCGCCTTGCCGAACCGGCGCGCGAGCGGCGCGCGGGGCATCGCGGCAAGCTGGCCGATCGTCTCCACGCCGAGACGCTTTAGCAGCTCGATCGCGGCTGGCTCGACCCGCAACGCGGCGATGGGCAGGGGGGCGATGGCATCGTGCTGCGTGCCGGGTGGGCAGATCGTCACGCCGTCCTGCGGCTGGCGGCCGTGGCGCGCGAGCGCCCAGGCAGCGCCCGTCGTGTCCGCGACAGCGATCCGTGCCCTCACGCCTAGCCGTGCGAGCAGCCGAACGATCCGCCGCGCCATCCTCTCTTCACCGCCGAACAGGTGCGCGGTGCCGGTCAGCTCGATGAACAGCCCATCCTCTCCCGACAGCGCGACGATCGGCGACCAGCGCCGCGCGGCGGTGATGGCGAGGCGTTCGAGATCGGCCCGGTCGCCCTCCGGATCGGCCGGCCGGATATCGAGATCAGGCACCTGGGCGCGCGCCTGAGTCACCGCCATGCCGGCCCGGATGCCGAGCAGATGCGCGGCATGGCTGGTCGCGGCGACAAGGATCCTGCTGCCTTCGCGGATCGAGGTGACGAGGGGTGGCTTCAAATCCTCCCTGGTACGGGGTGGGGGGCTTCCCCCAACGTTGCGCTTGCGGAAGGGCACCTCCACCGCCTGGAGTGGTCCCCCTCCCTGTGCCGGGGAGGAATCCGCCGCTTCCCCTCGTGCCCAGCGCGCGCCGGGGCGCCAGCCGCGGTTTCGCGGGGCTGCCTTGATGTCGACGATCGGCTGCGCGCGCGGCGGTGCGTCAGGCGGCGCGGCGGTGCGTTCCGCCCGCCGCAGCCGATCGATCGGCCAGTCGGGCAGGTAGAGCGAGGCGACCCGTTTCATCGCATGCCTCCATCGTCCAGTTATGGGGTTCGCCGCCGCGCTGCCGGACCAGCTCGATCCGCCAGCGCGGGCAGCCGACGCCTTCGACCGGAAGCGGGGTCGAGGGCGCGGCGGCGATTCTCCAGCGAGTCACCGCGGCTGACGGCACGGCGAGCGGGTTGCCGCCCTCGCGGGCATGGCGCTTGAGCAGCAGCGCGATCGTCTTGCCGCCCTCCGCCGCGAGTTGCAGCCGGCGGGTATTCGCCATGGAAGCGCTCTTCGCCTCGCCGATCACCGCGCCAAGCCCGCGATGGCGCAGCCCTTCCTCCATCAGCGCGAGCAGTTCGGCGTCATCGGCCGCTTCGGCATAAAGGATGCGTTCGGGTGCCAGCCCCGCCTGGTACAGGCCGGGCGCGAACAGGTCCCGCCGGCGTACCACCCACAGGACCGGCCCCCAGGCGCGCGCGGCGATGCCGGCCATGAACAGGGTGGCGGCGGCATCGTCGCCCATGCCGGGACTGGCCGCCGCGACCTCGTGCAGAGACCCGAGCGTGAGCCCGCCGCTCGCGATCCGCGAATCGATCGGGCCGATCCCGAAGGGCAGCACGGCGCGTCGGCGCAATCCATCCCCCTCGATTGCGCGAAGGGTTTCGCGTAAGGCGGAAAGGGCGGCGGCAGACGACAAGGACACGACTCGCTGAATGAGTTTGTTCCTATTTTGTTCCTATCGGCACAGGAGTCAATCGCAGAGTGAATTTGGCCGTGACTGATCCAGCCCTTCGGCCAATAGTGTTTTCCAATCGGAAAACACTACGAGAGGGCGAAGAAAAAATGCTGTCATGATCGGCACAGCCGCAGGGGCCTATCGCCAAGCGCTTTGAAATTTTATAACAAGGCTCGAACAAGCGATTCCCTGTGTTCGCCCGATGCGGACACGACGATCTCGCACTGATTGGAGAGAGCATGGCAAGCGACAGTCCGCGCGCCAATTTACAACCATTGTCGCTTTATGTGCCGGAACCCAAGTTCCGCCCGGGCGACACGGTCGATTTCACCGAGGTCGCGATTCCCGCGGCCGGCGAAGCCCGTCGTCCCGACACCGCCGACCGGCCCGAGACCTTCATCGATCTCGCTTATGAGTTGGTCCGCGTGCTCGACGACGAGGGCAATGCCGTCGGCCCGTGGAACCCGCGGCTTTCGCCCGATACGCTCCGCGCGATGCTGCGCAGCATGGTGCTGGTCCGGGCGTTCGACGAGCGCATGTTCCGCGCCCAGCGCCAGGGCAAGACCAGCTTCTACATGAAGTGCCTCGGCGAGGAGGCTGTCGCGGTCGCCGCGGCGTTCGCGCTCGATTACGAGGATATGTGCTTCCCCTCCTATCGCCAGCAGGGGCTGCTCGTCGCACGGGGCTGGAGCCTCGTCGACATGATGAACCAGATCTATTCGAACAGGGGCGACCGGCTTCAGGGCAAGCAGCTCCCGATCATGTATTCGGTCAGGGACGCCGGCTTCTTCTCGATCTCCGGGAACCTCACCACGCAATATCCCCAGGCCGTCGGCTGGGCGATGGCGTCGGCGGCGAAGGGCGACACCCGAATCGCCGCCACCTGGTGCGGCGAGGGCTCGACGGCGGAGGGCGATTTCCATTCGGCCTGCACCTTCGCCAGCGTCTATCGCGCGCCGGTGATCTTCAACGTCGTCAACAACCAGTGGGCGATCTCGAGCTTCTCCGGCTTCGCCGGTGCCGAATCGACCACCTTCGCGGCACGTGCGATCGGCTATGGCATCGCCGGCCTGCGCGTCGACGGTAACGACGCGCTCGCCGTCTATGCCGCGACCGCCTGGGCGGCGGAGCGCGCCCGCACCAACCAGGGCCCGACCCTGATCGAGCATTTCACCTATCGCGCCGAAGGTCATTCGACCTCGGACGATCCCGGCCAGTATCGTTCGGCCGGGGAGCCGACCGCCTGGCCGCTGGGCGATCCGATCAAGCGGCTGAAGGACCATCTCATCGCGATCGGCGAATGGGACGAGGATCGCCACGCCGCGCAGGATCTCGAACTCGCCGAGGAAGTGAAGCGCGCGCAGAAGGAGGCCGAGCAGAACGGCATCCTCGGCCATGGCCTCCACCAGCCGCTGGACACGCTGTTCGACGGCGTGTTCGAGGAGATGCCGTGGCATCTCAGGGAACAACAGGCACAGATGCTCGCGGAAGAAACCGCCTCGGGCCGGCCATGGGCACGCAAGTCATGAGCGACCTCACATCATATCCCCATTCGTCTGGGTCCTTTGCAGGGCTCGCGACGTCCACCCCTTCTTCCGTCACCCCGGACTTGTTCCGGGGGCCACGGTCCCGCAAAATCAAGGGTCGATGAGTATGCGGAGCAGTGGATGCCGGAACGAGTCCGGCATGACGGAGTGGGGCCTTTTCGAGGAAACAGGCGCATGAGCGACATCACCGACCCAGCCGACATCATCGCCTCCGGGGCGCCCGGCGAGGTAGTCGCCCCTGAAGGCGGTCCAGACGGCACTGCCCGCATGAACATGATCCAGGCGATCAACTCCGCCATGGACGTGATGATGGCGCGCGATCCCGACGTGATCGTGATGGGCGAGGATGTCGGCTATTTCGGCGGCGTGTTCCGCGCGACGGCGGGGCTGCAGGCGAAATACGGCAAGACCCGTGTGTTCGACACGCCGATCACCGAATGCGGCATCATCGGCGTCGCGGTGGGCATGGGCGCCTATGGCCTGCGTCCCGTGCCGGAGATCCAGTTCGCCGATTACATCTACCCGGCGCTCGACCAGCTCGTGTCGGAGGCGGCGCGTCTGCGTTACCGTTCGGCGGGCGAGTTCATCTCGCCGATCACGGTGCGCTCGCCGTTCGGCGGCGGCATCTTCGGCGGCCAGACCCACAGCCAGTCGCCTGAGGGCATCTTCACTCATGTCTCGGGCATCAAGACGGTGATCCCGTCGACGCCCTATGACGCGAAGGGCCTGCTGATCGCCGCGATCGAGGATAATGATCCGACGCTCTTCTTCGAACCGAAGCGTATCTATAACGGCCCGTTCGACGGCCATTGGGATCGCCCGACGAAGAACTGGTCGCAACATCCCGCGGGCGAGGTGCCGACCGGCTATTACAAGATCCCGCTGGGCAAGGCGAATGTGGCCCGCGCCGGGGAGGCGCTGACCATCCTTGCCTATGGCACGATGGTGCATGTCTGCCTTGCGGTGGTCGAGGAGGCCGGTGTGGATGCCGAGGTCATCGACCTGCGCACCCTGGTGCCGCTCGATATCGAGACGATCGAGGCCTCGGTGAAGAAGACCGGGCGTTGCATGATCGTGCATGAGGCGACCCGGACCAGCGGTTTCGGTGCAGAGCTGTCGGCGCTGGTGCAGGAACGCTGCTTCTACCATCTCGAGGCACCGATCGAGCGCGTGACCGGTTTCGACACGCCTTATCCGCATAGCCTGGAATGGGCCTATTTCCCCGGCCCGGTCCGCATCGGCGAGGCGCTGAAAAAGGTGATGAAGGACTGATTTCGATGGCTCTGCCCATCCCCGTTCGTGTCGAGCGAAGTCGAGACACCAACGCGGCCCCCTGTTTCTCGACTTCGCTCGAAACGAACGGATTACGCTAATGGCACGCTTCACCTTCAAGCTTCCAGACATTGGGGAAGGCATCTCCGAGGCGGAGATCGTCGCGTGGCACGTGGCGGTCGGGGATCGCGTGGAGGAGGACCAGGGCCTTGCCGACATGATGACGGACAAGGCGACGGTGGAGATGGAATCGCCGGTCGCGGGCGTGGTGGTCGAACTGGCCGGCGAGGTCGGCGACCAGGTGTCGATCGGGGCTGCCTTGGTGGTGATCGAGACCGATGCCGCCGAGACGGTGGCCGATGCCGCGCCAGCCGAGACCAAAGCCGAAGAGGTCGAGGAACAGATCGAGGCGGAAACGCCAGGGGCCGAGGAGGTGGCTGAAAAGACCTCTCCCCATCGCGGAGAGGGTTTGGAAGAGGCGCAGTCACAAGCGCCATCGCCCGAAACTGCCCCTCTCCCCGACCCTCTCCCCCAAGGGGAGAGGGAGAAGAGCGCCCATGTCCTCGCATCCCCCGCGGTCCGCGCTCGCGCGGCCGACCTCGGCATCGACCTTGGCAGCGTGAAGGCCGAGGGCGACCGGATCCGCCACGCCGATCTCGATGCGTATCTGCGTTATGGGTCAGGCCAGGGCTATCACGCGCCGCACGTGTCGCGCGCCCGCGCCGACGAGCCAATCAAGGTCATCGGCATGCGCCGTCGTATCGCCGAGAACATGGCCGCCTCGAAGCGGACCATCCCGCACTTCACTTATGTCGACGAGATCGACGTCACCGCGCTGGAGGAGATGCGTGCAGACCTCAACGCACACCGCGGCAACCGGCCCAAGCTGACCATGCTGCCGCTGATGATCGTCGCGATCTGCAAGTCGATCCCCGACTTCCCGATGCTCAACGCGCGCTATGACGATGAGGCGGGCGTGGTGACGCGCCACGGATCGATCCATCTTGGCATGGCGACGCAGACCCCGGCCGGCCTGATGGTCCCGGTGATCCGCGACGCGCAGGACCTGAACGTCTGGCAGCTCGCCAGCGAGATCACCCGCCTCGCCGAGGCAGCCCGCACCGGCAAGGCGAAGTCGGAGGAACTCAGCGGCTCGACGCTGACCATCACCTCGCTCGGGCCACTCGGCGGCATCGCTACCACGCCCGTCATCAACCGGCCCGAGGTTGCGATCATCGGCCCGAACAAGATCGTCGAGCGCCCCGTCTTCCGCGGCGACGACATCGTCCGCGCCAGGCTGATGAACCTCTCGATCAGCTGCGACCACCGCGTCGTCGACGGGTGGGACGCCGCAAGCTACGTCCAGGCCCTCAAGAAATATCTCGAAACCCCCGTCCTCCTCTTCACTGACTGAGGATGTCGAACCGCCTCGTCCCCGGATCGATCGAGGCGCAGCAGCGCGCGCTTGTCATGGGCGTGGTGCTTGCCTTGCCGGTGGCGATCGGGCTGTGGTTCTTCATCGATCGATCGCTGCCGCCGGTCCCGGGCATGGCGACCCAGACGGCGCGCTTCTTCTTCGCGCTTCACTGTGTCGGCATCGCGACCCTGCTCGCGCTGTTGCCGGGGATCGAGGCGGTCGCGCACGAACGGCTCGTCACCCCTGCGATCGACCCGCTGGCCGGGGCCGAATCGCGGCGGATGCGGGTCAACCAGCGCTACGTCCAGAATACCATCGAGCAGCTCTGGCTGTTCGTGCCGGGGCTGCTGATGCTCGCCGTCCAGGCGCGCGATGGCGCGTCGATGCGCGCGGTGGTCGCCTGCACCATCGTGTGGGTGCTCGCGCGCTGGGCCTTCTGGATCGGCTATATGCTCGGCGCGCGATTCCGCTCGGCCGGGCTGGTCGGCATGGTGCAGAGCATGATGGTCCTGCTCTATTGCGTCGGGCGCTTCGGCTATCTGTGGCTCGGCTGGGCCGGCGCGGTGGCCTTGATCGCGCCTTTCGTCGCGGCCGAACTGTTCATCATCGGCATGCTGCGCTGGGAAAGCTGGCGGGCTCAGGACGAGGCCTGATTCTCCCGCGCGGTTGCGTCAGCGCCGCCCGGCCGCGCCCCGGCGTGCCGCGGATCGCCGTTCCCGTTCGTGAAAGGCGGCACGCTGCAGCAGCAGGTCGAGATCCTCGCGGCTGACGTCGAAGGTCTCGCCCAGATCGGCCAGTGCCTGGTCGATCGCCTCGGGATGGAAACCGGCATGCTTGTCCTGCGCCATGGCCGGCCGGTGCGGATAGCTGTGGCCCGAGAAGCGGTGGAACAGCAGCCCGACCAGCACCAGCGCAAGGGAGTTGGTCGCAACCGGCATGAGCGCGAACAGATAGCCCGATCCCGCGATCACCGGTCCGCCGATCACCGCGGTCAGGGCCACCGCGCCGCCCGGCGGGTGAAGGCAGCGCAGCAGCGACATCGCCAGGATCGCGCCGGAGACCGCCAGTCCGGCCGCCAGCATCGGCGGCAGCATCAAATGGGCCATGGTCACGCCGGCGATCGCCGACACTATATTGCCGCCGACCACTGACCAGGGCTGGGCGAGCGGGCTGGCGGGAACGGCGAACACCAGCACCGCCGACGCGCCGATCGGTGCCAGCAGGAACGGCAGTTCAGCCATGCTCAGGTGAAGGCCGGTGCAGGCAAAGGCGGTGAGCGCGATGCCGATCAGCGCGCCGATACAGGCGATCAACCGATCACGCAGGCTCGCGCCCGCCAGCAATGGATTGAAGAGACGCGGTAACGTGTTGCCCAGCTTCATTGATCCCCCAGGCGGCCCGGGCCGAATGCCCGCCGCCTGAGTGTCAGTCACCCGTGCAGAGTCAATGACAGCGTTTCTATGGCCGCCGCAACAAGGATACCGTGCCGTGCCCGCCATCAGCGCAGACGCTGACCACGGCCCAGCTTCCGCCCGGCAGCGCCCACAGTTCCTTCACTGCCTGGCTGAGATCGCGCGCGCCGGTCGCTGCAAAAGGATGGCCGATCGCCACCGATCCGCCATTGGGATTGACCCGGTCCCAGGGGAAGGGCCCGAAATCGAATGCCACGCCGGCGCGGTCGCGCGTCCAGTCCGGTTTCTCCAGCGCGGCGACATTGGCCAGCACCTGCGCTGAAAAGGCCTCGTGGATCTCCCACAGGGCGATGTCCTCGTAGCGCAGTCCATGCCGTGCCAGCAGGCGGGGAATGGCGAAGCTCGGCGCCATCAACAGCCCGTCGACCGCGTGGTCGACCGCAGCGATCTCGTGGTCGACCAGCTCGGCATGGGGCGTGTCCACGGGCAGCTTCTTCAGCCCGGCTTCGGTCGCGACCCAGCAGGCGGCCGCGCCGTCAGTGATGGGGGAGCTGTTGCCCGCGGTCAGCGTGCCCTTACCGCTGGTCTTGTCGAACGCGACGGGGAGGCCCGCGAGTTTCTCGGCGGAGGTGTCGGCGCGCGGATTGGCGTCGCGCTGGATTTCCGGGAGCGGGATGACGAGATCGTCGAAGAAGCCGTTCTCCCATCCCGCGACGGCGCGTTGGTGGCTCTTGAGCGACCAGTCATCCTGAGCTTCGCGGGAAATCTCCCAGATCTTCGCCGTTTCCTCCATATGGTCACCCATCGTCCGGCCGGTGATCCGATTGGCGAAGCCCTTGATCGGCAGCA
The DNA here is from genome assembly GCF_028473665.1 of Sphingomonas sp. QA11. GTDB lineage: Bacteria > Pseudomonadota > Alphaproteobacteria > Sphingomonadales > Sphingomonadaceae > Sphingomonas > Sphingomonas phytovorans. The sequence continues at coordinate 5,124,249 of NZ_CP098774.1, forward strand.
CCAGGTCGTTCGGGGTGAGTGCCTGCAAGGCGGCGAGCGCTTCGGCCGGGTTGGTGCGGAACAGCTTCACGATCCGCTTCGACGCATCGAGCTTCAGCCCGATCGGCGGGTTGCTCATCACTTCGGAGCCGCCGACCAGGGCGAGGTCCTTGTCGCCGCCAAGCATGCCGGCCGCGGCCCATGCCGCGATCATCGAGGTCGAGCAGGCAAGTACCGCCGAGAAGGATGGCACGGTCGGGTCGAGGCCCGCATCGAGCCAGATCTCGCGCCCGATATTGCTCCAGCCAAGGCTCGGGATCACCGTGCCCCAGACGAACAGGTCGGGCCGTGCCTTCGCCGCCATCGCCTGCGCCACCGGTACCGCGAGCGTGATGGCGTCATGGTCGGCGAGCGCCCCGCCGCCGCGCCCGAACGGGGTTCGAAGGCCGGATGCGATATAGATGGGCTGGGCAAAGCGCTGCATGACCGGTCTCCTTCGTTTCGGCCCTGAACCTGATGTCTCCCGGCCGCGACCGCAAGGCCGGAGCCCCAAGAAGAATTGTTCAACCAGTTAGTTGACAATTCCGCCGAATCCACAGATATTGAACCTCATGGTTGAACGACTCGACATCACCTTCGCCGCGCTGGCCGATCCCACTCGCCGCGCCATGCTGGCCAGCCTGTCGGCGGGCGAGCGCAGCATCGGCGAACTCGCCGCGCCGCATGCGATGAGCTTCGCTGGCGCCTCAAAGCACGTGCGCGCGCTTGAGCGGGCCGGGCTGGTCGAGCGCCGCAAGGCGGGGCGCCAGCAATTGTGCCGGCTGAAGGCCGAGCCGTTGCGCGAAGCCCAGGCCTGGCTGCGTCAGTGGGAGAAATTCTGGAACGAGCGGCTCGATATCCTCGAAGACCTGCTAAAGGCTGAGAAGGAGAGGGCCGAATGACCGCCCCCGTTATCCTCACCGTCGTCCGCGATTTCGATGCCTCTCCCGAGGCTGTGTTCGACGCCTGGCTCGACCCGGCCAGGGCGGCCGCCTTCCTGTTCAGGACGCCCGACGGCGCGATGCTGAAGGTCGAGATCGACGCGCGAGTCGGCGGTCGCGCGCTGATCGTCGAGCGCCGCGCCTCGGGTGACGCGCACCACCATCTGCGTTTCGAGGAGATCGACCGTCCGCGCCGCCTCGTCTTCCTCTTCGCGGCCGATCCGGCGGTGGAAGGACAGTGGACCCGCGTGTCGATCGATATCGTCGCCCGGGGCGACGGCTCGACGCTGACGCTCACGCACGAAATGGCCCCCGAATGGGCGGCCTATGAAGACCAGACCCGCGCGGGCTGGACGATGATCCTCGGCAGCCTTGCCGATCTTTTGGAGAAACGATGATGATTGCCATCGAAACGACCGCCCCGGGCACTATCCGTCTCGAACGCATCCTCGACGCGCCGATCGACACCGTCTGGCATTATCTGGTCGATGCCGATCTGCGCGCCCAATGGTTCGCGGGCGGCAATCTCGAACCGCATGTCGGCGGTTCGCTGGAACTCGTCTTCGATCATGACAATCTCTCGACTGACGATGTGCCCTATCCCGAGAAATATTGCGCGCACAGGTGCACCGTATCGCGCGAGCAGGTGACGGCGTTCGACGCGCCGCATCTGGTCGCCTGGAGCTGGGAAGGCGGCAAGCAGGGCGAGGCCCGGTTCGAGCTCACGTCGCTGGGCGACAAGACCCGGCTCGTGCTGACGCACAGCGGCATCGCCGGTCCGGCCGGCATGCTTGATTTCGGCGGCGGCTGGCACTCGCATCTCGCGGTGCTTCAGTCGAAATTCGCCGGCGAACCAGTCCGCGATTTCTGGGCGCTCCATGCGCGATCCGAAGCCACGGTCAGGGAAGCGCTCGGTCAGGACGCCTGACTCATGTGCCCTCTCTCCTCTTCAGGGGAGAGAGGGATACGCCTCAGACGATTTCGAACAGCCCCGCCGCGCCCATGCCGCCGGCGGTGCACATCGATACCACGACATAGCGCACGCCGCGCCTGCGTCCCTCGATGAGCGCATGGCCGACCAGCCGCGACCCGGTCATCCCGAACGGATGGCCCACCGCGATCGCCCCGCCATTGACGTTATACTTGTCGGGATCGATGCCGAGATGATCGCGGCAATAGAGGCACTGGCTGGCAAAGGCTTCGTTCAGTTCCCACAGCCCGATATCGGCCACTGACAGCCCGGCGCGCCGGAGCAGCTTGGGGATCGCGAACACAGGCCCGATGCCCATCTCGTCAGGTCCGCACCCGGCCGCCTGGAAGCCGCGATAGATGCCGAGGATCTCCTTGCCCTCCGCCTCGGCGGTCGCCCGGTCCATCAGGATCTGCGCCGACGCGCCGTCGGACAGCTGGCTGGCATTGCCCGCCGTGACGTTTGATCCCGGCCCGGTGAATTCGCCGCCCTGCCACACCGTCTTCAGGCCGCGCAGCGCCTCGATCGTGGTGCCCGCGCGGATTCCCTCGTCCCGCGACACGGTCACCGTTTCGGTTCCGGTGCGGTTGCCTTCCTTGTCGAACACTGCCTTCTCGACCGTGATCGGCGCGATCTCCTTGGTGAATGCCCCGTTTTCCAGCCCGGCGGCCGCGCGCTGCTGGCTTGCCGCGCCATAGGCATCCTGTGCCTCGCGGCTGATGCCATAGCGTTCGGCGACGATCTCGGCCGTCTCGATCATGGGAATGTACGCGGCGGGTTCGTTGGCGATCACCGATTTGTTGACGAAGCGCGGCGCGTCCTTGGTCACCGTCAGGCTGATCGATTCCATGCCCCCGGCCAGCGCCACGTCCATCTCGTCGCACAGGATCGATCGCGCCGCGAGCGCCACCGCGGTCAACCCCGATCCGCATTTCCGGTCGAGCGAAAAGGCCGGCACGGTCTGCGGCAAATTGCTCGCGAAGATCGCCATCCGGCCGGCATTTCCCCCTTGAGTCCCCCATTGGTTGCCCACGCCCCAGAACACCTCGTCGATCCGCGCCGGGTCGATCCCGGCCCGTTCCGTCGCCGCGTTCATCACATGGCCGGCCAGCACCGGCGCCTCGGTGATGTTGAACGCGCCGCGATAGGCTTTCCCGATCGGGGTGCGGGCTGTGGCGACGATGGCTGCTTCACGCATGACAGGGCCTTTCGAGGATCGGGTATGGTATGACCTTTAGGTGGAGGGACACCGTTTTGAAAGGGGTGTTGGCCAGCATCGCCCTCTTCCTGTTCAGGGGCGAGGGCGATGCAGGTCTGCACCATTTCTCCATATGCACCGGATGATGAGTCGATGGCGCGGGTCTAGATCGTACCCGTCACCCCGGACTTGTTCCGGGGTCCACTGTCCCGCGCGCGCAACGCCGATTGTGCTGGGGGAAGGGTGGATGCCGGAACAAGCCCGGCATGACGGAGATGATTGAACCGTTGACCGCCAGCCCCGCAGGACCACAATGAAACCCATGAGCCACCGCATCCTCGTCGTCGACGACGATCCGCACATCCGCGAGCTGCTCGTCTTCGCGCTCGGTAAAGCCGGCATGCGGCCGAGCGAGGCAGCCGACGGCGAGGAGGCGCTTGAGGCGATCGGGCGGGAGATGCCCGACCTGATGGTGCTCGACATCAACATGCCGCGCCTCAACGGCCTCGACCTGTGCCGCCGGTTGCGCGCTGCGGGCGGGGCCGGGGCGGGGTTGCCGATCCTGTTCCTTTCCTCGCGCGACGACGAGATCGACCGGATCGTCGGTATCGAGATCGGCGGCGACGATTATGTCGTGAAGCCCTTCTCCCCACGCGAGGTGGTCGCCCGGGTCGGTGCCATCCTCAAGCGCGGCGTGCCGCCGCCCGAGCCGGAAAATGTCGTCCGCAACCGCCTGGCGCTCGATACCGACGGGTGGGAGGCGCGTTGGGACGGCATGCCGGTGCCGCTGACCGCCACCGAATTCCAGCTCCTGCTGCTGCTCGCGGCCACTCCGGCCAAGGTCTATACCCGCGACGCGATCATCGACCGGCTGCACGGCCCCGGCTTCGCCATCACTGACCGCACGATCGACAGCCATGTCCGCAACCTCCGCGCGAAGTTCGATTCGGCCAACCTGATCGAGACGCGCGCCGGCATCGGCTACCGGATCGGCGCCTGCGATTGATCGGGGGTTCGATCCGGGCGTTCAAGACCTTCGCCAAGGCACATTGGCCGACGCTGAGGCTGCGCTCGATCCTGCTCGGCACCCTGTTGTTCGTCGCGGCGCTGCCCGGTGTCGCGGCGCTGTTCCTGCGTGTCTATGAAAACACCATCGTCCAGCAGACAGAGGCCGAGCTGATCTCGCAGAGCGTGGTGCTCGCCTCAGCCTATAAATCGGCCTGGCGGGACGGTGTGCCCGACGCCAACCGGCGCTTCCTCGCGCCCGAGATCCCGACGATCGACCTGCGCACCATGCCGGTCCTGCCGCCCCGCCCGGCCGAGACCCGGCGCGGGCTGCCCGATCGCCATGCCGCCATGGTCGCGCGCACGCTGATGCCGATGGCGAGCGACGCGGCCGCCATCACGCTCACCGCGACGCGCCTGCTCGACGCGCGCGGCGTAGTCGTGCTCGGGCGGGACGATGTGCTGCTCAGCTACGCCAATCTGCCCGAGGTCCAGTCGGCGCTTGCCGGCCATCCGCGCACCGTGTTGCGCGCGCGCGGGCAATATGAGGCGCGGAGCTGGCTCGCCCTGTTCAGCCGCGCCTATGCGATCCGGGTCCATCATGCCCGCCCGGTGATCGATCAGGGGCGGGTGATCGGCGTCGTCATGCTGTCGCGCACCCCGCGCGGCCTGTTCGTCGGCCTCTACCAGGATCGCGGCAAGATATTGCTCGGCATCGGCCTGATCCTCGGCACCTTGCTGGTGCTGGTCGCGCTGCTCTCGCGCGGCATCGCCCGGCCGATCGACGCGCTGGCCCGGGCGAGCGAGGATGTCGCGCGCGGCCGCGTCGCGATCCCCGAGACACCCGTCACCGCGGCGATCGAGATCGCGCAACTCTACGACAATTTCCGCGCCATGGCCGACCGGATCGAGCGCCGCTCGCGCTACCTCAAGGATTTCGCGGCGGCGGTCAGCCACGAATTCAAGACGCCGATCGCGGGCATCCGCGGCGCGCTCGAACTGCTTGACGAGCACGGCGCGGAGATGAGCGAGGAGGAACGCCGCCGCTTCATCGCCAATGCCGCCGCCGATGCGGATCGTCTGTCGCGCCTCGTCCAGCGCCTGCTCGATCTCGCCCGCGCCGACATGGCGAGCATCGATGCCGGCGCGCGGGCCGATATCGTCGCCTCGGCGCGCCGCGTGGCTGATTCCTTCCGGTCGGATCGCTTCGCGGTCGATGTCGCGGCGGGCAATGCCCCGATGGCGCGGATCACGCCGGAGGTGGTCGAGACCCTGCTCGAAACGCTGGTCGAGAACAGCCGTCAGGCCGGGGCCGGGCGGGTGAGCATCCGCATCGAGCCGGATGATGGCGGCGTGATCCTGTGGGTTACCGACGACGGTCCCGGCATCGCGGTGGCCGATCTGGAGCGTATCTTCGAACCTTTCTTCACTGGCCGGCGCGAGGCGGGCGGGGCCGGCCTCGGCCTCGCCATCGCGCGGTCCCTGCTGTCGGCGACGGGCGGGACGATCGAGGCGAAGGACGTGCCGGCCGGCGCGTGTTTTCGCCTGCGGCTGCCGGTGGCGTGACCTTTCCTCTTCTTTTCCCTCTCCCCCTGTGGGAGAGGGAAGGGGCCCGCGCCGAAGGCGTGGGAAGGGTGAGGGGGACACTCGTTAGTGTCGCGAACCTCACTTCCCCTCATCCGGCCCTTCGGGCCACCTTCTCCCACAGGGGGAGAAGGAAGAAGGCTTAATGACCCATCCCCACCCCTACGACACCATTATCCTCGGCGCCGGCGCGGCCGGCATGATGTGCGCGCTTACTGCCGGCCAGCGCGGGCGGCGGGTGCTGCTGCTCGACCACGCCGACGCGCCCGGCAAGAAGATCCTCATCTCGGGCGGGGGGCGGTGCAACTTCACCAATATCAACACCGCGCCCGACCGCTATCTCTCCGCCAACCCGCATTTCGCGAAGTCGGCGCTCGGTCGCTATTCGGCGCAGGATTTCATCGAACTGGTCGATCGCCACGGCATCGCCTGGCATGAAAAGACCCTTGGCCAGCTTTTCTGCGACGGCTCGGCGAAGCAGATCGTCGCGATGCTGCTCGACGAATGCGATGCGGGGGGCGTCACGCTCGGCCTCGGCCATGTGATCCGCGAGCTGGACCATGCCGATGGCCAGTACCGCGTCACCTTCGGCGACCGCATCGCGACCGCGCCGTCGCTGGTGATCGCGACCGGCGGCCCCTCGATCCCCAAAATGGGCGCGACCGGCTTCGCTTATGATCTCGCCCGCCGCTTCGGCCTCAAGGTGGTCGAGCCGCGCCCGGCGCTGGTGCCCTTCACGCTTGGCGGGGAGGAGACGCTGTTCCGCTCGCTGTCGGGCGTCGCGGCGGAGGTCGTCGCCCGCTGCGGCAAGACGGCGTTTCGGGAAGCGGCGCTATTCACCCACAAGGGCCTGTCAGGCCCGGCGATCCTCCAGATATCCTCCTATTGGCGCCACGGCGACTCGATCGGGATCGATTTTCTGCCCGATCTCAATGCCGGCTGGCTGGCCGAGGCGAAGCGGGCGAGCCCGCGCATGGCCTTTCGGAAACTGCTCGCGAGCCACCTCCCGGCCCGTCTCGCCGAAACCCTCGCTGACCGGCTTGCCATCGAGGGCGATCTAGTTGGCCAGACCGACAAGCGTCTCGACGAAGCCGCCCGCCGCCTGGCCGACTGGCGCTTCACCCCGAACGGCACCGAAGGACTCGCCAAGGCCGAGGTCGTCGCCGGCGGCATCGCCACCGACGGCCTGTCCTCGCAGACGATGGAGGCCCGCAAGGTCCCCGGCCTCCATGCGATCGGCGAGGCGGTGGATGTCACCGGCTGGCTCGGCGGCTATAATTTCCAATGGGCCTGGGCCAGCGGTTGGGCGGCCGGGCAGGTGGTGTGAGGATGGCCCGGCAGTCCGATGCTGGGTAGCGCAATCAACTTCAGCGCGAGGCAAACAAGGCATGTCGAACGAGGACGACGGCACCAGGATCATTCCCCGCAGGACGTCGGAATCGGCGGCCATGGTGGCCAGTGTCAGGCGGGCGATGGCGATCACCCCGGTGCTCAACCGGCTGACGTTCGAGGATGCCGACGAAATCCGGGCCGTGTTCAGCGACCTGATCGGCAGCAAGGTCGACGACGGCTTCTCGCTGATCCCGCCATTCTACACGACCGGCGGCGAGAACATCCGTGTCGGGCGCAATGTGTTCATCAACCAGAATTGCACCCTGTACGATCTTGGCGGGATCGACATCGGCGATGACGTGATGATCGGGCCGAACGTCAGCATCATCACCTCGGGCCACCCCGTCGAACCCTCCCGGCGACGTGACGGCGTGATCGCGAAGCCGGTCGTGATCGAGCGGAACGTCTGGATCGCAGCCGGCGCAACGATCATCGGTGGTGTGACGGTGGGGGAGAACGCCGTCGTGGCCGCTGGTTCGGTGGTCACCCGCGACGTTCCCCGCAACAGCCTTGTCGGAGGCAATCCGGCGCGGGTCATCCGGTCGATCGGCGATTGAGGGAAGGGAGTAGCGGTTGACACGACGTCATCATGCATCATACAAAGTTACATGATATAAGGCTGGTTGCCCGGCGCGTTCGGCGTGTGGCGCAGGGCGGCGGCTTTATCCGTGGAGAACCTACATGAAGCATGATGCCATCATCGTCGGCGGTGGTTTCGCCGGTCTGGCCGCCGCGACCTACCTCGCCCGCGCGCGGCGTAGCGTGTGCGTCATCGACACGGGCCAGCCGCGCAATCGCTTTGCCACCGCCTCGCACGGCTTTCTCGGCTTCGACGGCAGCCGGCCGCAGGCGATCCTCGCCAGGGCGCGCGATCAGCTCTCCGCTTATCCCGGGGTGCGCATGATCGACGCCGAAGCGGTCGCCGCCCGATCCAGTGAAGATGGCTTCTCCGTCTCCCTGTCGAGCGGCGAGGAAATCTCGGCGCGCAAGGCGGTTCTCGCCTTCGGGCTGCGCGACATGCTGGAACCGATCCCCGGCCTCGGGGAACGCTGGGGCAGGACGGTGCTGCATTGTCCCTATTGCCATGGCTTCGAGTTCGCCGACCGCCGGCTCGGCGTACTCTATCGCACGCCCATGTCGGCGCACCAGGCCCGCCTGATCGCAGAATGGGGGCCGACGACCCTGTATCTCAACGGTGCCGGGCTCGATCCGGAAAGCGCGGCAACGCTGGCCGAACAGGGCGTCGAGGTGGAGCCGGGCAAGGTGAGGCGACTGGTCGGCGAGCACGAGGCCCTTTCCGCCATCGAGTTGGAGGACGGGCGGACCAGCCCGGTCGAGGCGCTCTATGTGGCGCCCCAGTCCTGCCTCTCGAGCCCGATCGCTGAACAGCTCGGTGTGGTGATCGACGAAGGGCTGATGGGACCCGTCATCAGGACCGATGCCGACAAGATGACCAATGTGCCCGGCCTCTATGCCGCCGGCGATATCGCACGCGCGCCGCACAGCGTGAGCTGGGCGGTCGCGGACGGGGTCACGGCGGGCACCTCAGCTCATCGCGCGCTCGTGTTCGGCTGAACGATGCAGCCGAATCAACCTTTCACCGATCCCGCGATGGTGGCCGGCTATGCGGAGGGCACGCCGCAAAAGGTGCCCGGCTTCGCCGACCTTCACCGCATGGCGGCGCTCCTGCTGGCTGAGCATGCGCCGGACGAGGCGGCTATTCTGGTGCTCGGCGCGGGCGGGGGCCTCGAGCTGAAGGCGTTCGTCGAGGCGCAACCGCGGTGGCGCTTCACGGGCGTCGACCCCTCGGCCGAGATGCTGGGTCTGGCGCGGTTGATCCTCGGGCCGCTTCAGCAGCGGGTCGAGTTGAAGCAAGGCTATGTCGATACGGCGCCGCCGGGGCCGTTCGACGGCGCGACCTGTCTGCTCACCCTGCACTTCCTTCCAAGGGAGGAACGGCTGCGCACGTTGCGCGACCTGCACCGGCGGCTGAGGGCGGGTGCGCCGCTGGTCGTCGCCCACCATAGCTGTCCTGACGACGGCGATCTTCACCGCTGGCTGTCGCGATCGGTGGCCTTCGCCGGTGGGGCAGGCGCGGATGTCGCGCGGGCCTCGGCCTCGGCCGCCGCCATGGCGGAGCGCCTGCCCGTCCTCCGGGCCAGCGAGGACGAAGCGCTCCTCCGCGAGGCCGGCTTTTCCGGCGTCGCCCTGTTCTACGCCGGCTTTTCGTTCCGCGGCTGGGTCGCCCTTGCCTGATGATGCCGCCCGCGCGCCTCGTGCAGCGCGAACAGGATCAGGCCGACCGCGAGCGGCAGCAGATAATAGATGAACCGATACACCAGCAGCGCGGCGAACAGCGTCGCGCGGTTGATGTCGTGCAGCGCCACCAGCATCACCGCTTCGAACACGCCGACACCGCCGGGCGCGTGGGTGATCAGCCCCGAAACGAACGCGGTGATATAGCCGACCAGAACGGCAGGGAAACTTGCGAGATCGAGGCCCGGGACAAGGACGAACAGCGCCGCAGTCGCCAGCGTGATGTCGATCATCGCGAGCGCGAACTGGCCGAGCGCCAGGCCGACCGTCGGCAGCACCAGCGACCAGCCGAACAGGCGCACGGGCCGTCCCGCGCGGAAATGGAGTAGCACCAGATAGCCGACAAGGCCGGCCAGGATCACTGATCCGCCCAGGGCCTGGTATCGGTACGGCACCTGCCATCCTTCCTGGGCGAACACGCCCGGAATGGCGATCAGGGCGATGCCGAGCATCAGGAAGACGCCGAACCAGAAGGTGATGCCGGCGAGCGCGATAACCTGCGCGACCTCGCCGAGGCTCAGCCCCTTGCGGCGATAGATTCGGTACCGCGCAAGCCCGCCGGTGAGCACGGCGAACCCGAAATTATGGCTGAAGATGTAGCTGGTGAAGGATGCCAGCGCGGCCGTCCGGTACGGGACTTTCCGGCCGATCGAGCGCAGGGCGAGCACGTCATAGCCGGTCAGCACCAGATAGCTGAGCGCGGTGAGCGCCACCGACGCGGCCAGGTTGACGATGCCGATCCGCCCGAACGCCGCGCGGATATCCTCCCAGCTCGTCTCGCTCAGGATGTTGAACAGCGCCGCGACCGCGATCCCGACCACCGCGATCATCAACACCCCCGCCGCCAGGTTGCGGGTGGCTGAATGGGCAAGGATCTGGCGAAAGGCGGAAGGGGGCGCTGGGGAGGTGGTCACGCGACTGGCTTGTCCGCCCGATCCTGACTCGGCGATGAACGCCCGCCCCATATCGTCGCCGGTTTCAGCACGGCTCGGCCCGGATGCGACCGTGTCTATGCCGCGAGCTGCCAGCGGCTGCGCCCGGCGCGCTTCGCCGCGTACAGTGCCTCGTCGGCCCGGCAGACCAGCTCGCGTAGCGAAACGTCGCCGTCTTCGGTGCAGGATACGCCGACGCTCGCGCCGATATGGGCGAAGGCCCCATCGACTTCATAGACGGTGCCGAGCTGCTTCACGATCCGCGCCGCCGTGCGTTCGGCCAGCGCACGGTCGGCATGATGCATGATGATGCCGAATTCGTCCCCGCCGACCCGGGCGACGACATCGCCGTCGCGAATCTGGCGGGGCAGGCGCCGGCCGACCTCGGCCAGCACCATGTCGCCGGCCCTGTGGCCCAGCCGGTCGTTGATATGCTTGAAATGGTCGAGGTCGATCAGCAACAGGCTCGCCTGATGTCCCAGCGGGCCGGCCAGCGCTTCCTCGAAGCCGCGCCGGTTGTACAGGCCGGTCAGATGGTCGGTGACGACCTGGTGCTGCAACCGGCTATTGGCTTCCTGCAGCGCCTGGCGCGCCTCAAGGCGTTCGGTCAGGTCGACCACCTCCGAAAGGAAGCTGATCGGCGTGCCGTCCTCCTCGCGCACCACCGTCGCGGTCAGCAGGACATGGACGATGCCGCCGTCCTTGTGAAGATAGCGTTTCTCCATCTGGTAGCTGTCGCGCTCGCCGCGCATCACTTCCTCGAACAAATGCAGGTCGGCCCGGATATCGTGCGGATGCGTGAAATCGGCGAAATGCATGCCGGCCAGCGCGTCGGGGGCATGGCCGAGCAACGCCGCCAGCGACGCATTCACTTCGACGCAGATGCCCGTCACGTCGACGATCGCCTTGCCCGTCGCCGCCGCATGGAATGCCGCCCTGAACATCTGTCGGCTGGTCCGAAGCTCCCGCTCCAGCGCGCCGATACCACCATCCGTCATCATGCCCGATCCTGCAGCCTGATCGCGAAGTCCATCAGCGCGTCGAAGGACGATAGGGGGGCTGGGTTAACGAGTGATGGGCAAATGGCGGGATGCGTTATTTCTGGCAGGCGACGATGGCAGCGATCGCGGCCAGCGTGTCCCCCGGGTCGCGCACCCGGACCGTGTCGAGCCCAAGCTCCTTGGCCGGATAGTCGTTGCCGCCGGGGAAGATCGCGTCGCCGATGAACAGCATCGCGTCGAGCGCGATGCCGCTCGTGTCGCGCAGCTTCTTCAGGCCATAGGCCTTATCGACGCCTTCCCGCGTGACGTCGATCGAGGTCGCGCCGCCCATGTTGATCGACAGGCCGGGCAGGCGCTTGCGCAGGTCGGCCTGGATCACCTTACGCTTGGCGAAGTCAGGGTCCCAATGCTCCTTCGCGTCGAGCGGCGCCTGCTGGCCCAGCGCGGAAAAGGTGATCTGGCTGCCGCGATCCTCGATCCGCTCGCCCCAGGTCTTTTCCGGCACGAAGCCGGTCGCCTTCAGTGCCGCGTCGAACGCGTCGAAGATGGCATGTTTCTGGGCATCGTCGAACAGTTCGGCGTAAACGGCACGCCAAGACCCGTCATATCGGTAGAGCTTGGTGCCGGTCGTCGGCATCAGCCAGAGGCGGGTCAGGTCGGCGCGGGCGGGCAGTCGGCTCGCCACCTGCTTCTCGAACTGCGGCCAGTCCCCGCCGGAGATCACCGCGACCTGCGCGACGCCGAGCAGGTCGGCCAGCGCCTCGCCCATCGGCTCCTGCAAAGGCTGCTTGCTCTCGGCGAGCGTTCCGTCGAGGTCGAAGGCGACCAGCTGCTTCATGCGCGGCTCCTGAAAAAATCCGCCGCGCAAGGCGACGGGACGGCATGCAAGCGCCCGATCCGGCAGGAAGTTCCCGTGACGATGGAACAGTTGTGGAATCGCATCGTTGGTCCCGAAACAAAAGGGGCCATCATGTCATCGCAGACTCCGTTCACCTGGTCGGGAAGGACTCAAGCCGGCCTTGGGCTGTTCGCTGCCTCCCTGCTCTATCTCGCCATCGCCGCGCCCAATCCGGTCTCTATCGCCTTCGCTGTCGGTGCGGGGGCGTGCCTCGCCCTGTTCGGGGTCACCGGGGCGCGGCTGGTGCTGGTCGCGCTCACCCTGCTGATGCTCGCCGTCGCCGCCGCAGGATTGTTCGCGGCGCTGGTGGTCGGCAGCTACCTGCTGCTGCCGGTGGCGCTGGCGCAGATCGTCGCGGTGGCGCTGGTCGAGGCGCGTGACCAGGACTGGGTGAACGACGCCGCGGCCGAGGCTTCGCCGGCCCGATCCGGGCTGCCGGCCGGCCTTGCGCGCCAGCGTATCTGATCGCGTTACCGACGGGCGTGCTTTAATCCGGATTATCTGCTAGGGCCCCGCTTTGCGCGCGAACACGCGGCCCCCCAAATCCGGAATAACATGCCCTTCTCACATCTGCCCACGCTTCTCGCCGAAGCGCTCTCCGCCCGTGGCTATGCCGCGCCCACTCCAGTCCAGGCCGCGGTGATCGAGCCCCAGGCCGAGGGCCGCGACATGATCGTCTCGGCGCAGACCGGCTCAGGCAAGACAGTCGCTTTCGGCCTCGCCATCGCGCCGCAGCTTCTTGGCGAGGAAGGCGCGCTGCCCCCGGCTCGCGCCCCGCTCGCCCTGGCCATCGCGCCGACGCGCGAGCTTGCGCTCCAGGTCAGCCGTGAGCTCGGCTGGCTTTATGAAAAGGCCGGCGCGCGCATCGCCACCTGTGTCGGCGGCATGGACGCGTCGAGCGAACGCCGCGCCCTGTCGCGCGGCGCGCATATCGTCGTCGGCACGCCGGGCCGCCTGCGCGATCATATCGAGCGCGGCGCGCTCGATCTCGGCGCGCTCAAGGCAGTCATCCTCGACGAAGCCGACGAGATGCTCGACATGGGCTTCCGCGAGGATCTCGAGCAGATTCTCGACGCGACCCCCGATCAGCGCCGCACGCTCCTCTTCTCGGCGACCATGCCGAAGCAGATCGTCGCGCTCGCCAAGCGTTACCAGCGCGACGCGCTGCGCATTTCGACGGTGGGCGAGGATCGCGGGCATGGCGACATCAGCTACCAGGCGGTCACCGTCGCCCCGGCCGATATCGAGAATGCCGTGGTCAACCTGCTCCGCCTGCACGAGGCCGAATCGGCGATGCTGTTCTGCGCGACGCGCGACAATGTCCGCCATCTCCATGCCAGCCTGGTCGAGCGCGGCTTCGCCGCCGTTGCCCTGTCGGGCGAGCACACCCAGAACGAGCGCAACGCGGCGATGCAGGCGCTGCGCGACCAGCGCGCCCGGGTCTGCGTCGCGACCGATGTCGCCGCGCGGGGCATCGATCTGCCGACGCTGAGCCTGGTCATCCATGTCGAGCTGCCGCGCGATGCCGAGACGCTTCAGCACCGTTCGGGCCGCACCGGCCGCGCGGGCAAGAAGGGCACCGCCGTCCTGATCGTCCCCTATCAGCGCAAACGCCGGGTCGAGATGATGCTGCGCGGCGCGCGCATCGCGGTCGAATGGGTCAATGCGCCCACCGCCGACGACATTCGCAAGGCGGACCGCACCCGCCTGATGGAAATGCTGCTCGAGACGATCGAGGTCGATGATGACGATCGCGCGCTCGCCGCGCAGCTCATGGAGCAGAAGTCGCCCGAGGATATCGCGGCGGCGCTGGTCAAGACCTATCGCGCGCGCCTGCCCGCCCCGGAGGAGATGCTGACCCAGGGCGCCGCCCAGCCGGCCGGCAAGGAGCATCACCGCGAAGGCTTCGACGACATCGTATGGTTCCGCATGGATATCGGCCGCCGCCAGAACGCCGATCCGCGCTGGATCCTGCCGCTGATCTGCCGCCGGGGGCACATCACCAAGAACGAGGTCGGCGCGATCCGCATCGGCCCGAACGAGACCGCCTTCCAGATTCCGCGCGCCATTGCCGGCAAGTTCATGGCCTCGGTCAAGCGCACGGTGGGCGAGGAGGCCGAGGGCGGCGTCCAGTTCGAAGTGCTCGAAGGCGGTCCGCAACAGGCCGCCCGCGAGCCGCGCCGCCACAACGGCCCGGCCCCCGTGCGCCACCAGCCGCGCCCGACCCTGCGCAAGCGCCCGCGCGGCTAGGCACGCCCCACCGTCATGCCGGACTTGTTCCGGCATCCGCTCCTCCGCGCACGCGTCGCTGGTTGTCCGTGCGAATCCCCTGACCTCACTCTTCCCCGGCGAAGGCCGGGGCCCAGTCGGGAAGGCCGATGTAACGACGCGTCCTGCCATCCACGGTCGCCCCCCAACTGGGCCCCGGCCTTCGCCGGGGAAGAGTGAGAGGGCGGCGGCACCGGGACGACCTTGAGCGTGAATGGGCTAACTTTGCTGTTCCAGTCGGCCCTGAATCCCTCTAGTGCCCGCCGCCATGAGCAAATCAGCCACCGACGTGATGCAGGACATCGTCTTTTCCGCCATCATCGATTCGATCGGTGCGCTGAAGGCAGCGTCGAAGGGCGTGCCCAACACGCTGCTGCGCGATCTCAATTCGGTGCACGCCAACACCACGCTGGCCGATCTGCCGCCTGAGCTGCAGGCGGCGATCGCCACCAACGTGCGCGCTGCGTTCACGCGGCTGCTCAAGGAAGGCTATACGGTCGCGCCGGCCGGCTCGACCGTGCCGAGGACTGCGCCGCCGCCGCCGCGGCCAGCCTCGCGCGATGCCCAGCGCCATCGCCGCCCCAACGCGCCGCCGCCCAAGCCGGGCGGCAACGATCCGGCCAAGCCGCGCGGCCCGCGCCCGAACCGCCCGCCCAAGCCGCGTTCCTGATCCTCCCCGTTTTCGGGGCGGATCGCTCGCCTTCCAATCCGCCCTGCACCCCGCTAGGGCCGATCGCATGACCGCACCGAAACCCAAAGACTGGATCATGGCGATCGCTCCCTATGTGCCGGGGCGTTCCACCACTGATGCCGGCGCGCCGATCGCCAAGCTCTCCTCCAACGAGAACCCGCTCGGCACCAGCGATCAGGCGCGCGCCGCCTTCTCGGCGCATGTCGGCGATCTCTATCGCTATCCCGATGCCAGCGCGGCCGACCTGCGCGAGGCGATCGCGGCCTATCACGATCTCGATCCCGCCCGGATCATCTACGGCACCGGCTCGGACGAGGTGCTCCACCTCGCGGCCGGGGCCTATGCCGGGCCCGGCGACGAGGTGATCTTCGTCCAATATGGCTTCGCGGTGTACGAGATTGCGACCCGCCGAGTCGGCGCCACCGTCGTGGTCGCCCCCGACAAGGACTATGCGACCGATGTCGACGCGATCCTCGCTTGCGTCACGCCGCGCACGCGAATCGTGTTCGTCGCCAACCCCAACAACCCGACCGGCACCTATGCCCCGCGCGGCGAGATCCTGCGCCTTCACGCGAACCTGCCGTCGGACGTGATGCTGGTGATCGACCAGGCCTATGCCGAATATCTGACGCCGGAAGAGGATGATGGCGGCCTCGATCTTGCGCGCAACGCGCCCAATGTGATCGTTACGCGCACCTTCTCCAAGATCCACGGCCTCGCCGCGGAGCGGATCGGCTGGGGCTATGGTTCGGCCGAGGCGGTCGCCGCGATGCACCGCATCCGCGCGCCCTTCTGCATCACCACGGCTGGCCAGCGGGCGGCGATCGCCGCGCTCGGCGCGACCGACTTCATCGAGCATAGCCGCGCGCACAATATCGAATGGCGCGCCTGGCTGGCGGGCGAGATCGCCAAGCTCGGCAACGCGGGCCTGCGCGTCGTGCCGAGCCACGCGAACTTCCTGCTCGTCCTGTTCGAAGGCGCGTTGACGGCGGAGGTCGCCTATCGCCAGCTGATGGAGCGCGGCATCATCGTGCGCTGGCTGCCGGGGCAGGGGCTTGCGCAGGGGTTGCGCATGACGATCGGTACCGAGACGGAAACGCGGGTACTGGCCGATGCGCTGCGCGATATCGTCGCCGAACACAACTGATGGCCGCGCCGATCGAGGCGCTGGCATTTGACGTCTTCGGCACGGTGGTCGACTGGCGCACCAGCATCGCGCGCGAGGCTGCCTCCTTCTTCGCCGACTTCGGCCGCCGCGATATCGATCCGGCTGGTTTCGCCGATCAGTGGCGCGGGCTCTACCAGCCGGCGATGGAGGAATGCCGCTCGGGGCGCCGACCGTTCGTCCGGCTTGACGTGCTCAACCGCGAGACGCTCGACACGCTGCTCGATCGCCACGGGGTCATCGGTGCGGATGAGGACGATATCGCCCGGTTCGCCCTTGCCTGGCGCCGGCTCGATCCCTGGCCCGATGCAGTCGAGGGGCTGACCCGGCTCAAGGCGCGCTACCCGATCGTCACCCTTTCCAACGGCAATATCGCACTGATGCTTGAGATGGCGCGGCGCGGCGGCCTGCCCTGGGACGCGATCCTGGGCGCTGAGGTGACGGGCGCCTACAAGCCCGAGCCACGGGCTTATCTCGGTGCAGCCGAAACATTGGGTATCGATCCTTCCGCCCTGTGCCTCGTCGCCGCGCATCACAGCGATCTCGCCGCTGCCCGTGCCTGCGGCCTCGCCACCGCCTATATCGATCGTCCGCTTGAATATGGCGGCAGGCCAGCGCCCGACCGTCATTTCCGGCAGGAATGGGATCATACGGCCGGCAGTCTGGTCGATCTCGCTACCCGGCTCGGGTGCTGATCGCGCTGGACTTGTCGGCGCCGTCGTGATCCTGCGTCCGCTGTCATAAAAGTGACATGCGAGAGAAAAGACCATCGACCAGATTGCCGCCCTTCCATACCGAATCGAGCCCGATGGCAGCGCGTGCGTGATGCTGATCACCTCGCGGGATACGGGGCGCTGGGTGATTCCCAAGGGCAATCCGATCAAAGGGCTGGCCCCGCACGAGGCTGCCGCTGAGGAGGCGTTCGAGGAGGCCGGCGTGCGCGGCATCGCCTGTCCCTCGCCGATCGGCAGCTTCTCCTATCTGAAACGCCGCCGCGCCGGGCGCAGCCGTCAACTGGTCGTGACGGTGTTCCCGATCGCGGTGGTCGAGCAGGTCGGCGACTGGCCGGAGCGGCATCAGCGCGACACGCGCTGGTTCGATCTGCCCTCAGCAGCGGCGGCAGTCGACGAGCCCGAGCTCAGGACGTTGATTGCGTCTTTCCGCGAACCGGTGATTCCGGCTAGACTGGCGCAGCGCGTCCTTCCCGCGTTCCGGACCCAGGCAAGAAAGAGAATTCCCATGGTCGCTTGGTTCCAGGCCCTGATGCCGACCCAGGGTCGGTTCTTCGACCAGTTCGAGGCGCATGCCGCGACGCTCGTCGCCGGCGCGGACGCGCTTGCCAAGCTGCTCCACAATGAAGGGCCGATCGCCGATAATATCGCGACGATCGTCAATCGGGAGCATGACGCTGACGATATCACCCGAGAGGTGCTTCAGGATGTGCGCCGCGTGTTCGTCACGCCGTTCGATCGAAGTGCGATCACCAGCCTGATCGGCGTGATGGACGACGCGATCGACCAGATGAACGGTACCGCCAAGTCGATCGAGCTGTACGAGGTCACGACCTTCGAGCCGCAGATGCGCGACATGGCGGGCATCGTGGTCGAGGCCGCGCGTGTAACGGCGGAGGCGATCCCGCTGCTCCGGTCACTCAACACCAATTCGGCGCGCCTGCACGAATTGACTTCGCGGCTGATCCAGATCGAGGGCCATGCCGACGACATCCATGATGCCGGGCTGAAGGCGCTGTTCAAGGCGCATGGCGCCACCGCGCCGATGGATTTCATCGTCGGGCGGGAAATCTACAGCCATCTGGAAAAGATCGTCGACCGGTTCGAGGATGTCGCGAACGAGATCCAGGGTCTCGTGATCGACCACGCCTGAGCCGCTGGTGACGCTTTCCCTTCCCCTGCTGATCGGCCTGATCGGCGTCGCGCTGCTGTTCGATTTCCTGAACGGCCTGCACGACGCCGCCAACTCGATCGCCACCGTCGTTTCGACCCGCGTGCTGAAACCGCATCACGCGGTGCTCTGGGCCGCCTTCTTCAACTTCATCGCCTTCGCCGTGTTCGGCCAGCATGTCGCGCAGACGGTCGGCACCGGCATCATCTCGACCCAGATCGTCGATCCCCAGGTCATCTTCGCCGCGCTCATCGGCGCGATCGTGTGGAACGTCATCACCTGGATGCTCGGCATCCCGTCGAGCAGCAGCCATGCGCTGATCGGTGGCCTTCTCGGCGCCGGCATCGCCAAGGCGGGGCTCAGCGTCGTGGTGTGGGCCGGCGTGCTCAAGACGGTGGTCGGCATCTTCGCCTCGCCCGCGGTCGGGCTGGCGCTCGCGCTGGTGCTGGTGCTGCTCGTCGCCTGGACCAGCCTGAAGCTCACGCCGATGGGTGTCGACAAGCGTTTCCGCAAACTCCAGCTCCTCTCCGCCGCCGCCTATTCGCTGGGGCATGGCGGCAATGACGCGCAGAAGACGATGGGCATCATCACCGTCCTGCTCTTTTCGCAGGGCGTCTATCACGGCGACTTCCATGTGCCCTTCTGGGTGGTGCTCTCCTGCCAGGCCGCGATGGCGCTCGGCACCATGTCGGGCGGGTGGAAGATCGTTCACACCATGGGCTCGAAGATCACCCGGCTGACCCCGGCCCAGGGTTTCTGCGCGGAGACGGGCGGCGCGATCACCCTGTTCATGGCGACCTTCGGTGGCGTGCCCGTCTCCTCCACCCACACCATCACTGGCGCGATCGTCGGGGTGGGTGCGGCGCGGCGTTTTTCCGCCGTCCGCTGGAACGTCGCGAGCAACATCGTCATCGCCTGGTTCGTGACGCTCCCGGCGGCGGCGCTGGTCGCGGCGCTGACCTGGTGGATCACGGGGCTGTTCGTCTAGCGGCCGGGGCCGTGAGGCCCGGCATGCGCTATGTCACGCATCTTTCGGCCTTTCTTGTTTGCGCGAAGCGTCGCGATGCCATAGCGCGCGGGGCGCGGGAAACGAGAGTGTGCATGACCGGCCAGACAGGAAAACAGTCGGCAACCGACCTGGCCCTTGCCGCCGCGCATGGCGCCGGCCGGCTTCGGTTCAATGCGGAAGCCAATCGCTGGCTGCTTACCTCGTTCGACGGCGCCCGGGCCATGGTGGCCGATCAGAGCTTTCACCTGACGCCGGTCACGGCCTCCGCGCCCCGTCCGGATTCGGGGGCGATCGGCATGCTGCTTCAGCGCGGGACACATCTCCAGGCGCTATGGCACGAATCCCATATGCGAATCCGTCCGGTCGCGGCGAGCGCGCTGAAGCCCGGAGCGCTGGCCGGATTGGATACCGCGATCCGCGCTCGCGCCCGGCGGCTGATCGAGGCGGCCATCGCGTCCCAGGCGGGGGATCTGGAGGCAGCGTTTGTCATGCCCCTGGTCGGCGACACCTTCATGGACCTGTTGGGCGTACCGGAATCACGGCGGACCTTCGTGCTTCGCTGCGGCACGATGTTCGGCGGCTTTTTCGGCCATGGCGCCACGATGATCGATGCGGCGATGGCGCAGGCGTCGGTCGGGCAGTTCTTCGAACGCCTGTTGCGGGAGCCGCCGGCACAGGGTGCCGTCATCCTCCAGACCGCGCAGGCCGGGTTGGCCGATGGGGCGCTGACCGGGGATGAGGCGGTGACCCTGTTGTCCGACCTGCTGTTCGGATCGATGCACGCGACCCCGGTGACGCTCGCTTTCCTGCTCGGGCAGCTCACCGATCCGGCATTGCGGCAGGCGATCGTCGGTGGCGAGACATCGATCGAGACCGTGATCGACGAGGCGGCCCGGCTGCGCTCGGCGCGCTACCCCCAGGGTCGCGTTTCGACGCGCGAGGTGCGGCTTGATGGAGAAACCATCCCGGCAGGCGCGCGCTTCGGGCTCGATTATGACGCGATCAACCGCGATCCTGATCGTTTCGCCAGCCCGCGCGACTTCGATCCCGATCGTCGGGACGCTGACGCGATGGCATTCGGCGGGGGGATGCACCGCTGCGTCGGGCGGCATCTGGCGCGGATCGAATTGCGGATCGGCGCTGAGACCTTTCTGGATGCGGTGTCGCATCTGTCCGTCGAGGGACTGGCCCGGCTCGCGGCGCTGACCAGGGATTGAACGGCACCGACATGCTCGATCTTTATGGTTTGCGTATCGCGGTCGTTGACGGGCCGGACGCCCCCGCATCGGGCGCGTATGACCTGCTCTGGCGACGGCTGACCGTTAGCGAACTGCAACCGCCCGGAGCGCCGAACGTGACGACGAGCGATCGCGCCGACGGACGATGGACCCATCATGTCTTCGGTGATGCCCGGCGCACCGGCAGCGAATTCGACGTGTCGCCCGATGGCACGATTGTCATCTCGCGCAGCCTGCCGATCGCGATCGAAGGCGATGTGTTCAGCCTGTTCGCGGAACCGGTGATGCGCAGCATCCTCCATCGCCGCGGGCTTGTCTCGCTCCATGGCGCCACGCTGAGCCGGGACGGCCGCTGCATCATGCTGGTCGGCGACAAGGGGGCGGGCAAGTCCACGCTGGCGGGTGCGCTGCTTCGCCATGGCTGGTCGTTGCTGACCGACGATCTGTCACGGCTGCGTCGATCCGATGGCGGGTGGAGCGTGCCGGTCGGATTCCGCCAGTTGAAGCTGCGCGAGGATGCGATCGCACAGCTTGGCTATGATTCAGCCAGTGTCGATCGGCGCTGGCGGCATCCCGAAGCGCCCGGGGATAGCGAGATCAACAAATATGCGGTCCATGACGACGAAGCATTGGAGGGCGAGGCCCGGCTCGATGCCATCTATATCCTCGGCCAGCGCACGCACGGGGCGATCAGCGCCGCTGTCGCGCGCCTGTCGCCGGTCGATCAGCTTCGTGCTCTGCTCGACAATATGAGCGAGGATCCCGCCGATCCCCGGGCCGCGCCGACCCGGTCCGAGGTTGCCGCGGCTGGTGCTGTCCTGCGCGACGTGGGTGTCTATCGCCTGACCATGCCGGGGGATATCGCACGGGCGATCGTCGCCGCCGCCGATCTTCCGCTGGTGCCGGCATGACGAACGACACCGATATGCCGGCACCGCTGACCGAGTATCAGCGTGAGCTCGGCACCGAATATGAACGCATGTTCCGGTCGAAGATCTACCAGCATGAAGGCTGGGAGGGCTTCACCAATTTCGGCCTGTTCGAGGCTGGCGTGAGCGGCCAGGCCGACGCCAGCCGGAACCTGGCGGACAGGGTGATCGCGTTGCTCGATGTGGCGGAGGGGCAGGCGCTTGACGTTGGCTGCGGGCTTGGCGGGCCAACGCGGCGGCTGGGCGAACGCTTTGGTGCCGGCAACGTCCATGGCATCAACATCTCGGATTATCAGCTCGAACGGTGCCGCCACAATGCGCCCGGCGTCAGCTTTCACCGCATGCCCGCCGAGTGCATGACCTTTGGCGATGCGACGTTCGACGCGGTGATCAGCGTCGAGGCCGCACCCCATTTCCGGGGGCGGCGCGAATTCCTGGCCGAGGCGTTTCGCGTGCTCAAGCCCGGCGGCGAACTCGCGGTGGCGGATTTGCTGTTTCATGGGCAGCCCGTCGGTTTCGATGGAATGCTGGAACAGCAGGAACTCCATCCCGCCCAGGATGCGTATCGTGCGCTGTGGGAGGAGGCCGGGTTCGTCGATGTGCGGTGCCACGATGTGACCGACGCCTGCTGGAAGGGCTATTACCGGAGCATCCGCAACCAGGCGCTGCACGATCGCCTTGCCAACACGATCGATGCCAGGGGCTTCCAGCAACGGCTTGGCGTGGCCTCGCAGCTCGAACAACTGCCGGTATCCTGGTATCTGCTGGTCCACGCGATCAAGCCGTGCTGACCGGATGATCCCGGACGCCGATCTTTCCGAACATCATCAAGCGCTCGATGCGCTGTATCGGGATCTCTTCCGTGCTGCGGGCGGCGTGGGGACCGACGGTTTCTACACCAATATGGGCTATTTCGAGCCCGGTACCGCGAACCAGAGCGAGGCAAGCGAAGCGCTGGTCGAACAGGTCATCGGGTTGCTGCGCCGCCGTCAGGGAATGGTGCTCGATGTTGGATGCGGCCTGGGTGGCGGCACGCATCATCTCGGGCGCTATTATCCTGCGGGAAACATCCATGCGATCAACATCTCGGCATCGCAGCTGGAGGTGGCCCGGCGGCATGCGCCCGGAAGCCATTTCCACCTGATGCCGGCGGAGCACCTGTCCTTCGGCGATGCGACCTTCGATGCCGTGGTCAGCGTCGAGGCCGCGCTTCATTTTCAGGGGCGGCGTGAGTTCCTCGCCGAAGCCCGGCGGGTCCTCAAGCCCGGTGGGGAGATTGCGGTGGCCGATCTGCTGTTTCGCGAACAGCCGCCGGGCCCGGGCGGATTTTTCGCGCGGCAGGAAGCTTATGACTCGCTGAAGGCCTATCGGGCGCTGTGGGAAGAGGCCGGCTTCACCGACATCGCCTGCCGCGACGTGACGTCGCAATGCTGGCGGGGCTTTATCGCCTATCTGCGGATCAAGGCCCTGCGCGATCTGCGGGCCGGCGGCATCTCCGCCGATGCGTTTGGGCGGTCGATGGCGGTGGCGGACGGCATGGCTGCCTTGCCGGTCACAGCCTATGTCCTCGTCCACGGAACCAGGCCGGCCTGACGCCGGCCCGGTTTATCGTGAATGTCGGGGGTCAGGACGTATAGACGCTCATCCCGCCGCCGTCATTGATCGCACCCGTGTACGGATTCCGCGTCTCGGTGATTTCTGCCGCGTCGCCATACAGGACGATCTCGGGTGTTTCGTAGCGACGTTTTTCGTTCGAAACCATGTCTTCCATGCGAAGCCCCCTTGGGTGGATATGGGGTGGAGCCATAGCGATGGCGGCTCCGGTCGAGAAGCCATAATCTGGCGCCATGGCATTGTTTTTGCCGGGCTAGTTCGATCAGCGGGGCGTCATTGGCGGCTGCGACGCCGGTGTCGCACTATCAGGCGGCGGCGAGCCAATAGGCGAGACCTTCGGCCCAGCTTAGGGAGAAGGTGGTTTCGATTTCCGGCGCAGCGATGCAACGGCGGAGCGTGGGGAGATCGATATAGGCACCGATTCCCGGGGCGGCTGCGATCCCGGCCTCCTGTCTGGCCTGCACCACGGCCTCCCGCTGGTTGGCGAGGCTGGCATAGCCGAGCGGTGTCTTCGGGCGGCGCACCACTTCTTGCGGGAGTAGCGGTGCCATCGCGTTGCGCAAGACCTGCTTGTGGCGCAGTTGCGCCGCCGGCAGGCGCGCGGCGAAATCCGCGAGCCTGACGTCGAGGAACGGATTGCATGATTCGATCGGCAGGCCGGTTTGCCCGGATGCGCCAAGCGACACCAGGTTCGACCAGAACACGCCGTTCAGGCTCGCCAGGCCGGCGGCGTGGCTCGCTGCGAAATAGTCACTCAGCCGCTCCTGCAGCCGGATGCGGCGCGCGAAATCAGCAGCGATCCACGGAGGCGGTTTGAGCGCATCGATCCGGCGACGGTGATGGTGCGCGCGCACCACGTCGCGCAGGCCGGTTCCCGGCAACCCGAGCCGCGCGACATACCGCGCCGTGGCCAGCGGCGATCGCCAGCCTTCCGCGCGCACGATCCGGGTCACATCCTCCACCTGGTCCACCAGCAATGCGTCGCCGGCCAGGCCGGAGAACAGCGCGCCGCCATAGGGGGCGATCGCCATCGCCGCGGCGAATTGTGGCGATAGCTGCGGAATGATCCCGGGCTGGGCCGGTCGCCAGCGTGCATCGCCGGCCTTGGATTGGCGGATATAGTCCTCCGCCACGGTAAGCGTCAGTGGAATGCCGAGATGCTTCGCCGCCAGCGCCGCATAATGGCCTTCCTGCTCCTCGAAGCTGTTCATCACGACGGTATAGCCGGTTACGCGCCCGGCGGTTTCGGTGGCGCCAAGTCGATGGCGGATTCCGGCCGCAACCGCGGTCGAATCCATGCCGCCGCTCAGGAGGATGGCGATCGGCCCCTTTTCCGGAATCCGGTCGCCGACCGCGTCGAAGAACAGGTCGCGGAACTGGTCGGCATAGTCCTGCGGGTTCCGGTACAGCAGCAACGGCGCATGCGGTGCGATCCGGTAATAGGCATCGACCCGCAACGCGCCGTTGGTCACGGTCAGGCTATGCCCGGCCGGTATGCGGCGGATGGCGGTATAGACGGTAATCCCGGGATCGGTGGCGAAGCCCAGGCACAGCATGTCGCCGATGAAATCCTCATCCAGCGCAAGGTCGATCGGTCCGCTGTCGCGCAATACGGGAATCGAATCGCTGATCAGCAGCCTGTTGCCGGCCCGGGCATGGAAAAGCGGTCGTGTGCCGAATTGATCGGTCGCCGCGATCAGGGTCTGGCGCGGGGCGTCCCACAACACAAAGGCGAAATCGCCCGAGATGTGGTGGAGCAGATCGTCGCCCCATGTCTCATGCGCGAGCAGCAGCAGGCCGGCGTCGTTGGTGCCGGCCGGCGCCGACAGCGTTGCGGCCAGCGCCGTGCGCGCATCGAAGCGCGACAACGCGACGACGAAGACGCCGCGATCCGACTGCGCATGGCTCGGCTTGCGGCCCACCGGCGAGGTTGCCAGCACGCAGGCGAAGCGGCCCGCGCCGGCGGTCTCGACCTTGGCCCCGAACGCGGCCCCGAACGCGGCTAGGGCGTGGGTCAGCCGCGCGGTGATATCCCGGTCGGCCTGTGGCGCCTCCAGGTCGAGACAGACGGCGAAGGCCGACATTGGATCAGCGCCGGCGGAGCACGCCGTGCGTCTCGAGATCGGCAACGACCCGTGCGACATCGGTGCGGGCCGTTGCGATATCGACGTCGAATTCCTGCGTCATGATCTCGACGATATCGTCGGCGCTGTATTTGCGCTCATCGATCAGCTGCCAGATCCGGACGCCCGACCCGCGCAGCCCGAAATAGACCGGTGTTTCCGAGTTCATTGTCAGGAAGACGATCTCATCCTCGACCTGGGTGCAGATCGCGTCGTCGGCCGGTTCGAGCAACAGGGAGGCGGTCATCGGGGGGTCATCCGGCAGAGAGGGGAAGGGCGCTGGCGCGGGGCGGTATCGGCGCCTCCTAGAAACGAAGGCCCGCTGTATCAACCGCGTCGCGAATAATGGGCCCACCGCGCGGTCCAGTCGATGCGGAACGCCTCGGCAAGCTCGTCCCCGGAAAAGGCGAAATCGGCGGTGCAGGTGCAAAGGGCGTCCGCATCCGCATCGGCGGGCAGCGCCGCGATCCGAGCACGCAGGTCAGCATCGGTGCGGGCCGCGCGGATGAATTTGAGCGCGTCGGGAAGGCTCACAGGCCGCTCCCGTGGCGGCGGATCATGCCGAGCGCGCCGGCCACCGCCGCGGTCGTGAAGGACCGGCGCTGGTCGATCGTCACCCGCCCCGCGTCAAGTGTCGCATCCGTCGATCCGGGCATCGGCACCCGAAGCCGGGCGCCCTCCCGCCAACTGCCGTCATCGTCCTGATGCTCCAGAAGCCGGGCGATGGCCGGGCCGATGACGTCGTCATGCGGCCCCGGGTCCGCCAGCAGGATGCGAAGGCAGAAGGCGGCATCGAATGCCGTGGGGCCGCCCTCGCTGCCCAAGGCCCGCAGCCAAGCACGCGCGCGTTCGGCCGCCGCGGCGATGCGGGGCCCGTCGCCGGCAATCGGCGATCCGGCCAGTCCCTCGACCGCCAGCGCGGTGGCATAGGCGTCGTGCGCCCACCAATAGCCATGCCATTGGCCGTCCTGCTGGGTCGTGCGCAGATAGGACAGTGCCGTGCCGGGGAGGAATGGCGCGGCTGCCGCGGTCACGCATTGATGCGGCTGGCGCCATCCAGCGAAGGAGGCATTGGCGGGCAGGCCGATCCGCGCGGCCAGCGCCGCCTGCTCGGCATAGGTGGTCACACCACCCTCGGGCATCGCATGTCGGGCAAGGAAAGCGCGGCCCCGATGCGCCGTCTCTTCCGTCTCATGGCCTAGCGCCGTGGCCAGGCGGAGCGTCCAGGCGGTGCTGTCCGCATCGGGCGGATAGTCGCGACTATACCCCCAACCACCATCGGGCCGCTGGCATCGTTCCAGCCGCCGCCACGCCCGGTCGGCGCCGCGCCGCGCCGGGGCTCCCCCGGCAAGCATCAGGTGTGTCGCGACAAAGGCGGTGACCCATTCGTCCGCGATGCCGTCCCCGATCCTGAAATCGCGCCAGAAATCGGATTGCTGCTGCCGGGCGCACAACAGGGTGACTGCCGCCTCGATCGCGCGGTCCAGGCCGTTGCCGGTCGCCTGTACCGGGTCCGCCGGCCGGGCGGCGGCGGGCCTGGCAAAGGTCGGTTGCCCGCGTTGCCCCGTCCGGCCCGGCGTCAGCCACAAATGCCCCGCGCCGAAATAGGCCTTGGCTTCGCGGTGCATGCCCAGTGTTTCGGTCACCTTGATATGGGCGACACGACGGGCAAAGGCGGAAAAGTCGGTTTCTCCCTGCAGCAGGGCGGCGCGCAGGAACGGGGTCGGCCAGTCCTGCCCGGCCCTTGGCGGGACGGTCTCGCCGGGCACTGCCAGGAAGGGGGCGATCTTGTCGGGGGCGCACAGTCCCTGATCGGCAAGGTCGCGCAGGAAGATGCCCCAGCGCTGGTCCTCGCCGGGCTGATCGTCGAAGAGGCATTCGATGCCGATCCGTGGGAACGGCGCATGGCCGATATCCAGCGCCAGGGTCACGCGATCGGACCGGAGCACCCCGTCGTCCAGCAGCCGCACCGCGCCGTCCGGATCGCCGGGCCATGCGCAATCCGCCAGGAAGCGTGGCAGGTCGGCCGGCCGCATGCCTTTGATGTTGACCCGAACCGCATCGACCTGCCGGCTCAGCATCATGCCGATATGCGAGACGCGGGCTTCATCGGGGCATGCCGAAAAGCAGCGTGCTATGGATACCGCCATGCCATCGGGCAGGGGTTCGCCGCGCAGCAGCGTTGCCGCCTCGATGGTGATGGCGCGCGCCACGGCCTGATCCTCGGGCAGTGAGAAGAACACCGACGGCGCGCTGGGGGGAGCAGCGGCCACCGGCAGGTCGAACTCAAGGAATATCTCCGTGATGCCGGGCGACAGCGCCGAATCCGCATGCGCCACCGCCTCCGCGAACGCCTTCAGTCCCCTGGCCCATGCCGCGTCCGGATGGGCCAGGGCGAGCGCCCGCGCATGCTCCGCCAATACAAGGACTCCGTCGTCCTCGTGCCGGAAACATTGCTGGATATCGACCTGGTCATTCGCCGCCGCCAGCCGGCACTCAACCGCGATCCTGGGAATGCCGGGCATGGTGCGTGCCGCCGCCGCGATCCGGGCACGCGCTGAAGGTGGGATGAGCTGACCCATCTCCCCCGGCAGCAGCAGATCGAGATAGGCCGCCAGGGTCCGGCGTGCTGGAATTTCGTCGTCGAAACCGTTCTGTAGCCACATGGGCGCGGCAATGATCGGCTGCGCGATTCCTGTCCAGTGGCGAAGCCGGGCCATGGCATGGCCCGACTGGCGTTGTTTCCACAGGCGCGCGCCCGGCGCCGATCTTCAGAAGTCGACCGTCGCCGATAGCCAGAGCCGCCGACCCTCCTGAAGGTTGGCATATTCGGCTGCATAGACCGTGTTCGCGCCGCTCCGATATGGCAAATACCGGACAAAATCGGTGTCGAGCAGATTGTAGATGCTCGCGCTAAGCCGGAATTGCCTGCTCACCTGGAGCGATCCGCCGAGGTGGAACAGCGCATAGCCCTTATAGTTGCCAAGGGCATCCTGGACGACGCCGGCACCACGATATCGGTCCGAGCGGATATCGGCGCGCAGCCAGGTGCTCACCTTGTCGCTCGGTTTCCAGCGCAGATTGCCGTTGACCATGTGCCGGGGCGTGTTGACGAGCGGCTGGCCCCGTTCGCTGCCGCTCTTCTGCTCGCTCTCCGTATAGGTGTAGTTGAGCCCCAGCGAGAGCGCATCGGTGAACGCGAACCGCATCGCGACCTCGCCGCCGCGGGTCACCGCCTCGTCGATGTTGATCGACTGGCCGAACAGCTCGACATTGGGGAAGGCGCCCACGTCCAGGCAGCCGGGTCGATTGGGGTTGCCCGCGAAGCGGCAATTGGGGATGCCGGGGCCGCTGGCGATCTTGTCCTTGAACTCGTTGTTGAAGACCGTGACGTTGCCGCTGAAGAAGCCGCCATTGTCGAAATAGACCCCCGCCTCATAGGTGGTGCTGGTCTCCGGCTTCAGGCCCGGGCTGCCGAGCAGCGGGATCGTGCCCTGGCCACCGAAACCGGTGATGCCTTCAGCGATCTGGTCGAGCCGGGGTGTCTTGAAGCCGCGGCTGACGCCGCCCTTCAAGGTCAGCGACGGCGTTGCGTTCCACACCAGATAGCCGCGCGGCGACAGCTTGCCGCCAAAGGTCGAATGATCGTCATACCGCGCGCCGAGGGTGAGGCGCAGCGTCTCCATGATCCTCAGTTCGTTTTCGGCAAACAGCGCCCATTGCTGGAACTTGTAGGGGGCCGGGGCGACGGCATCGATCATCTTGGCGTCCCAATATTGCCCGCCGAGCGTGAAGGTGAAGAGGCCCGCCTTGCCCACAAAGCGCGTGTCCGCGATGGTGTTGGTCGCCTCCAGCGTGCGGGGCGTACCCGCGACCACGCCCGGCGTGTTCGGCGGTACGGTGCGGCCGATCGTCTCGGTGACGTTGCGGGTCAGCGTGGTTTCGAGGCTGGCCGAGGTTCCCATCCGCCAGGTGTGGGCTAGCACATAATTGTCGCGGTTGAACTTCTGATAGGGGCCATAGCCGCCCGCGACGCTGTAGGTGCCAAGCTGGCCCTTGCGATTGTCATAGGTCTGCTGGGACCGGTCGAACTCAACCCACAGATCATGGTCCGGCCCCGGTGTCAGCGACAGGCGGCCGCCATAGGTATAGATGTCGGCCTTTACCGGGCTCGGCCCACGGGTGCTGACCACCACCGGCTGGCCGCTGATATTCTCATATTCGAGGGTGGCTGCATCGCGGTGATAGACGCTGCCGCGCAACGTCAGCCCGATCAGGTCGCGTACCACTGGCCCCTGCGCATAGCCGTTGATCGACTGGACGCCGCCGAAGCCGCGACGCTCCTGGATCGTGCTCTCGGCACTGACCGTGCCCGCCCAGCGGCTGCCCACCTTGCGCGTGATCAGATTGACCACGCCGCCCATCGCGTCCGATCCGTACAGGGTGGACATGGGGCCGCGCACCACTTCGATCCGCTCGATCGCGGAGAAGGGGGGCAGGAAGCCTGAGGAGGTCTCGCCAAAGCCGTTCGGCGTCACGCTGCCCGGTGCATTCTGGCGGCGGCCATCGACCAGCACCAGCGTATAGTCGCTCGGCATGCCGCGGATCGAGATGGTCAGCCCGCCGGTCTTGCCAGCGGTCGCGCCGACATCGACCCCTTCGACGTCGCCCAGCGCCTCGGCCAGGCTGCCGAAGCGTTTCTCCTGAAGCTGCTCGCGGCTGAGCACGCTGATGCTGGCCGGGGCGTTGGTGATCTTCTGCTCGAACCCGGCGGCGGTGACGACGATGTCGGCGCCATCCTGGGCGGCATCAGCCTGGCTTTCGCCGGCGGGCGCGGCTTGGGGCGGTTGCGCCGATGCCGGCTGGACGGCGGCGAGCGCGGCCAGCGCCGCGCCCGAGCAAAGCCGGGCCGCGAGCCGGCGCGTGGAATCGATCATGGAACCCCCGAATAATATTGCGAATGATTAGCAATTGGCGGGGCGCTTGATCCGCGTGCGGGTTCGGGTCAACGCCGCGAGGGGGAGGAGCAACGCTTTATTACAATGGTCCGGCCTATCGCGGGGCCGGGACTCGCCATTCGGCATGGCGGCACCAGAGAGAGGCGGGAACAGATGGATCGCGACGGCTGCCCCAGCGACAAAGAGGTGGAGGCGCTCGGGTCGTTCACGGTGTCGCCGGACCGGCCGGCAGCATGAGCGGCGCCCTGCCCGATGTCCGTTTCCCGCCGGTCGGCCGCTGCATCTATTGCGGTGCCACCACCGCCCGTCCGGGCGGCAGGGGACGGCTCACCGAAGAGCATATCATTCCCTTCGCGCTCGACGGCCACATGATCCTGCCTGAAGCGAGCTGCGATTCCTGCCAGAAGATCACCTCCGGGTTCGAGACCGCCGTGCTGCGGGGCGGCTATCGGCCCATGAGGGAATGGCTCGGGATGAGCAGCCGGGCGAAAGGGCGGCCGAAGACGCTGCCGATGTTCGTCGATACCGGCAAGGGAACGAAGCGGGTCGATGTGCCGGTGGATATCTATCCGGTCAGCCTGCTCGTGCCGGTGCAGCCGGTGCCCACGCTCTTGCTCGATCGCTTCGGGCCGTCGCCCGCCGGTGGCCCGCCGATCTGGGCGCGCATGATCGCCGGCGATTCCGCCGCGCTTGAAGCGATGGGCCTGCCGGGGGCGGCGTCGCAGTCGCTCGATGCGTTCGCCTGTTTTCGCATGGTCGCCAAGATCGCCCATTGCATGGCGATCGCGACGTTCGGCTTCGGCTCGTTCGAGCCGTTGCTGCTGGACTGCATCCTCAACGGATGGGACGATGCGCAGGAAGCATTCATCGGGTCGTTGCCCGGCATCGAACCGCCCGCAACGGCGATGCACCGGGTCGACCTGAGCCCGCCGGGATGGCGTGACGGGGATGGCGATCTGCTGATCGCCAAGGTGCGCCTGTTCGCCCGCTATGGCGCGCCCACCTTCCTAGTGGTCGTTGGCCGGCGCCCGCCATCGCGACGACGCCGATATCCCGATCGCGCCCTTTGTATTCGCCCCGGCAAAGGCTTATATCATGACGTCAGGGCCGTGTGGCCACATCGAGGGCCACGGAGTAACTCGAACGCGAGACGGGCGGCGGCCCGCTCTGCCTCGCCTGGAGAGGCACGTCATGGTCGCCATTGCCCCCGTCACACCTGCCGCATCGATTGATCCGCCTGTCGTCCGGGAGATCGGCCGCGCCGACCTCTATTGGGCGCTGCGCGAAGGCTGGTCCGATTTCCGGGAGAAACGCGGCGATCTCGTGCTGGCTGCCCTGCTGTATCCCGTGGTGATGCTGGTCGTCGCCGGGGTCACGCTCGGCGGTGCGCTGTTCCCGCTCATGCTGCCATTGCTCGCCGGCCTGTCGTTGCTCGGCCCGCTCGTCGCGGTCGGCTTTTACGAACTGGCGCGCCGCCGCGAAGAGGGGCGGGATGCGCGCTGGGTGCATTTCCTCGATCCCTTCCGGCGTTCCTCGGCGACCCAGATCGCCGCGCTCGGCACTTTTCTAGGCCTGTTGTTCTTCGCCTGGATCGGTGTGGCCTGGACGATCTACCACGCCACGCTCGGCACGCTTCAGCCTGCCGATCCGGCGACTTTCCTCGGCCTGCTCTT
This sequence comes from Sphingomonas sp. QA11, assembly GCF_028473665.1. Taxonomy (GTDB): domain Bacteria; phylum Pseudomonadota; class Alphaproteobacteria; order Sphingomonadales; family Sphingomonadaceae; genus Sphingomonas; species Sphingomonas phytovorans. The sequence goes on from NZ_CP098774.1 coordinate 5,156,074, forward strand.
CACCACGCGCGAAGGGTGGGAACTGATCCTGTTCGGCAATCTGGCCGGCTTCGCCTTCGCCGCGATCACGCTGGTGACGACGGTGGTGTCCTTCCCGCTGCTCGTCGACCGGCCGGTCGATTTCGTCCTCGCGGTGCAGACATCGCTTCGCGCGGCGCGGCGCAACCCGGTGGAGATCGCCATCTGGGGCCTCATCGTCGCTGTCCTGCTGGCCATTGCCTCGATCCCGCTGTTCATGGGCCTCGCGGTGGTGCTGCCGGTGCTCGGCTATGCGAGCTGGCATCTCTACACCCGGCTGGTCGACCGCGGCGTCTAGAGGTTTATCCAGCCGACCTCGCATGCCGGCCAGGATCGTCATGCCGGACTTGTTCCGGCATCCCCTGTTCCGCAAGAGCCGCAACCGGTTGGTACAGGGGCACGGTGGACCCTGGAACAAGTCCGGGGTCACGATTCGAGCGGGATGGATCGGAATCCGGGAGCATCGTGCATGAAGTCTGGACCAGCCGCTCCCGCTCGTGCCGGGTAGATCGAGACGCCACGACAAGCCTGATGCTGTTTCAGACGGGCGGATGACGGGACGAGTCAGCTTGTGCATCCTAAAATTGCTGCACCTGCACACAAACGATTGACTCGCCCGTTTCCCGAAGATACCGGACGGTCGGTTTCAATGGCCTGATCGGTTCAACGCGTGCTTCCACCCATCGGCTATGAACGGCGCAAGGAGCCTGAAAAGGTCCGTGCCGCGCTGATCGCGGCCGCGGCGCAGCTCATTGCCGAACGCGGGTTGCCCCGGCTGACGGTCGATGCCGTCGCCAGGGCCGCCGGCGTCACCAAGGGCGGGCTGTTCCATCATTTTCCGACCAAGCAGGATCTGGTGCGCGGCGTGCTCGGGGCCATGGTCGAGTTCGCCGACGCGACGATCGATGCCCAGATGGCGACCGATCCGGAACCGCATGGCCGCTTCACCCGGGCCTATCTCGACGGTGTCTTCGCCGACCACCGGCTTGACGGCACCACCTCGTCCCGGACCCTGTGCCTGGCGATGCTCGCCGACCCGGACCTGCAGGACGGCTGGTCCGGCTGGGTCGAGGGCCGAGTCGCGATCCATGCCGAGACTGACGACAATCCGGCCTGCGCCCTCGTCCGCCTCGCGGCGGACGGTGCCTGGCTTAACTCGCTTCAGCATCCCGATCATCCACCGCCTCTGCCCGTGGAAGTACACGACATGCTGATGGATCTGACCCGCCCGGGTCGCTGACCGCACCCGTTACCGACTTGTTTTTCACCGGCCGCTGAACCCGGAGTTTCCCCGTGACCTACACCATCGCCCGCCGTTTTGCCTTTGGCTCTATCCTTCTCGCGCTCTCCGCCTGTGGCGGGGGTGGCCCGCAACAGGGCGGCGGCGGGGGCGGTATGGGGGCGATGCCGCCCCCGCTGGTCGTCGCGATGACCGTGCGCACCCAGGAGGTGCCCAACATCGTCGAGCTGCCGGGCCGCATCCAGGCAGTGCGCACCGCCGAAGTCCGCGCGCGCGCCGACGGCATCGTCGAACGCCGGCTGTATCAGGAAGGCACCGACGTCACCGCCGGCCAGCCGATGTTTCGGATCGATCCGCGCGATCTCTCGCAGCAGGTCGAGCAGGGCCGCGCCGCGCTCGCCCGCGCCGAGGCGGCGCGCGCCAATGCCGCGTCGGTGGTCCGCCGCTACACGCCGCTGGTCAACGAACGCGCCGTCAGCGCGCAGGAATTCGACCAAGCCCAGGCGACCCTGCGCCAGGAAACCGCCAATGTCGCCGATGCCCGCGCCGCGCTCGCCCGGTCGCGCCTCCAGCTCAGCTACACGATCGTCCGCGCGCCGATTTCCGGCCGCGCCGGACGCGCTCAGGTGACCGAGGGCGCGCTGGTCAGCGCCAGCCAGGCGACCTTGCTCGCCACGATCGAGCAGCCCTCGCCGATCTACGCCGTGTTCACTCAGTCGAACGCGGCGATCCTCGACATGCGCCAGGCCGGCAGCGCGCCCGCCGCCAAGGCCCTCTCCCAGGTCGAGGTGCGCCTGCTCCTCGCCAATGGCCGCGAATATGGCCCAGTCGGGAAGCTCGATTTCGCCGACCAGGTGGTCGATCCGCAGACCGGCAGCCAGGTGATCCGCGCGGTCTTCCCGAACGCCGAGCGGCTGTTGCTCCCGGGCCAGTTCATCCGCGGCCGAATCGCGATGGGTACCAGCCCCAACGGCATCCTGCTCCCCGCCCGCGCCGTGCAGATCGGGGAACGCGGCGCCAGCGTCTCGGTCGTCGCCAAGGACGGATCGGTCACCACGCGCGGGGTCCAGCTCGGCGGCCAGACCGGCAGCAACTGGCTGATCAAGTCGGGGCTCAAGGCAGGCGAGCGAATCATCACCGACGGCTGGCAGAAGGTCCAGCCGGGGCAGAAGGTGCAGATCCAGGGCGATCCAGCGCCCGCCGGCCAGCAGCCTCAGCCGAAGCAGGGGAACTGATCGTCATGGACAGCTTTTTCGTCCATCGCCCGGTCTTCGCCTGGGTCATCGCCGCCTTCATCGCGCTGTTCGGCACGATGGCGCTGCTCAACCTGCCGATCGAGCAATATCCCTCGGTCGCGCCGCCCTCCCTGACGCTCAGCTATACCTATAACGGCGCCGACGCCGACACGATGGACAAGAACGTCACGGCCGTGATCGAGCGAGAGCTCAATTCGGTCGAGAAATATCTCTACATGTCGTCGACCAGCCGCGCGAACGGCACCGGCGAGATCATCGTGACCTTTAAGTCGGGCACCAACCTGGATGTCGCCCGCACCCAGGTGCAGGACCGGCTGAACCGCGCCGAGCCGCGCCTGCCCGAGGACGTGCGCCGCCTCGGCATCCAGATCACTGACAATTCCGCCGGCTTCCTCGAGGTCATCGGCATCCAGTCCAAGTCGGGCAAGACCCCCGATCTGGAGCTTGGCGACTTCGCCTCGACCAAGATCGTGAACGAACTGCGGCGCGTGCCGGGCGTTGGCAACGTCCAGCTCTTCTCGTCCGAAAAGGCGATGCGCATCTGGCTCGATCCGGAAAAGCTCGCCGGCTTCAACCTGTCGCCCTCCGACGCGCTTGCCGCCGTGCAGGAGCAGAACAGCCAGACCGCGGGCGGCGGCATCGGCGACCAGCCGGTGGCGCGCGGCACCGAATTCAACGCCAAGATCATCACCCAGAACCGTTTCCAGACGCCGGAGCAGTTCCGCGACATCATCATCCGCGCGAACCCGGACGGATCGACCGTGCGGCTCGGCGATGTCGCCCGGGTCGAGATCGGCGCCGACAACTATCAGTTCAAATCGACGCTCAACGGCAAGGAAGTCGCGGGCATCGCGGTTCAGCTCGCCACCGGCGCCAACGCCATCGCCACGCGCGACGCGGTGTCGGCGCGGATGGCCGAGCTCGAGCGCAACTTCCCGCCCGACATCAAATGGTCGCTGTCCTACGATACCACGCCGTTCATCTCGAGTTCGATCACCAACGTGATCCGCACGCTGGCGGAGGCGATGCTGCTCGTCTTTCTCGTGATGTTCCTCTTCCTGCAGAGCTGGCGCGCGACCATCATCCCGGCGGTCGTCGTGCCGATCGCGCTGGCGGGCGGCTGCCTCGGCCTCTGGGCGTTCGGCTTCTCGATCAATACGCTGTCGCTGTTCGCGATGGTGGTGGCGATCGGCATCCTGGTCGACGACGCGATCGTCGTGGTCGAGAATGTCGAGCGGATCATGGCTGAGGAGGGGCTGTCGCCGCCGCGCGCCACGATCAAGGCGATGGGCCAGATCCGCGGCGCGATTATCGGCATCACCCTGGTGCTGATCGCGGTGTTCATCCCGATGGCGTTCTTCCCCGGGTCGACCGGCGGCATCTACCGCCAGTTCTCGGTCACGCTCGCCGTGTCGATCTTCTGTTCGGCGCTGCTCGCGCTGACGCTGACGCCTGCGCTCTGCGCGACCCTGCTGAAGCCGCACAAGGAAGCGCCCGGCGAACGGCGGGAGCCGCGCGAGGGCTGGAGGGGCTATCCACAGCGTTTCTTCAACTGGTTCAACGACCGTTTCGGCCGGGCGACCGACGCCTATGTCGGCGGCGTGGGCAAGATGCTGTCCCGCCCGCTGCGCTGGCTTGCCGTGTTCGCCGCGCTCTTCGCGGTGACGCTGCTGCTGTTCGCGCGCCTTCCCGGCGGGTTCCTGCCCGACGAGGACCAGGGCTATTTCATCGTCAACTATGACGCGCCGGTCGGCGCCACGTCCGACCGCACCACCGCGGCGGTCAAGGCGACCGAGGCCTATCTCTACAAGCAGCCGCAGTTCGAGCAGATGTTCTCGGTCATCGGCTTCAACTTCTTCGGCCAGGGCCAGTCGGCGGCGCTCTCCTTCGTCAGCCTCAAGCCTTATGAGGATCGCAAGGGCGCCGCGAATTCGGTGCAGTCGGTGATCGGCGGCACCTTCGGGGCGACCGCGGGCATCACCGGCGCGACGATCTTCGCGCTCAACCCGCCGGCGATCCAGGCGCTCGGCAACGCCACCGGCTTCTCGATGAAGATCGAGGACCGTGTCGGCAACGATCCGCAAGGCTTGCAGGCGGCGATGGGCGAGATCCTCGCCCAGGCGGCGAAGAGCCCGAAGCTTGCCGGCGTCAGGCCGGAAGGGCAGGCGCCGTCGCCGCAGCTCTATGTCGATATCGACCGGGTCCAGGCGCGCGCGCTCGGCCTGTCCATCGCCGACGTCAACGCGACGCTCGCGATCAGCTTCGGCTCGGCCTATGCCAACGACTTCTCGAACCAGGGCACGGTCCAGCGCGTCTATCTCCAGTCCGACGCATCAAGCCGGATGACCGCCGAGGACGTGCTTGCCCTCAGGGTCCGCAACCAGGCCGGGACGATGGTGCCCTTCTCCGCCTTCACCAAGGTGTCGTGGACGGCGGGCGCGACTCAGCTCCAGCGCTATAACGGCTATCCGTCGGTCACCATTTCGGGCCAGGCGGCACCGGGCCAGAGCTCGGGTGCCGCGCTGGCCGAGATGGAGCGGATCGCCGACAGCGTGCTGAAATCGGGCTTCGGCCATGAATGGACCGGCACCGCCTATGAGGAGAAGCAGGCAGGTGGCCAGATCGGGCTTCTGCTCGGCCTGTCGTTGGTCGTCGTCTTCCTGCTGCTGGCGGCGCTCTACAACAGCTGGGCGATCCCCTTCTCGGTGCTGATGGTGGTGCCGTTCGGGGTGCTTGGCGCGGTGGTCTTCACCATGCTGCGCGGGCTGTCGGCCGACGTCTATTTCAACATCGGCCTTATCACGATCATCGGGCTGGCGGCGAAGAACGCGATCCTGGTCGTCGAATTCGCGATCGACGATGAGGTCGGCGACCGCGGTCCGCTTGAAGCGACGCTGGAGGCGGTTCGCCAGCGTCTTCGCCCGATCCTGATGACCAGCCTCGCCTTCATCCTCGGCATGGTGCCGCTGGTCATCGCGGCCGGGGCAGGGGCGGCCAGCCGCCATGCGGTCGGCACGGGCGTGATGGGCGGGATGATCGCGGCCACCGCGTTCGGCATCTTCTTCACCCCCGTCTTCTATTATGCCGCGCGCAAATGGCTGTCGCACAAGCGTCGGCCGATCGACGACGACACGTCCGATGGCGCGGCCGATCATGGAGCACCCGCTCATGCGTAAGTTCCCCGTCCTGACTGTTCTGGCCGGTGCCACCACGCTCGCCTCGTGCAACTTCGCGCCGGCCTGGCGCCAGCCGGTCGCGCCGGTCTCGGCCACCTTCCCGGAGGCGCCGGCCGCGGCCGGCGCGCGGGCGGCGACGGATATCGGCTGGCGCGACTATTTCGGCGATCCGCGCCTCCAGGTGCTGATCGCCGCCGCGCTCGCCAACAACCGCGATCTCGCCCAGTCGGTCGCCCGTGTCGCCCAGGCGCGTGCTCAATACCGCATCCAGGATGCCGACCGTCTGCCCCAGCTCGGCCTGCAGGCGGGCGCCTCGCGCACGCGCACGCCGCTCAATTCGCTTGCCTTCCCCACCTCGGGCGGCGGCGGCGCCAATACGCCTGACGCCTTCACGCTCAACCAGTTCTCGGTCGGCGCGTCGGTGTCCAGCTTCGAGCTCGATTTCTGGGGGCGCGTCCGCAACCTGTCCGACGCGCAGCGCCACGAATATCTCGCGACCGTGGAGGCCGAGCGCGCTTTCCGCCTGTCGCTCGTGGGTCAGGTCGCCGCGACCTATCTCCAGATCCGTGCCGGCGAGGAGCAGATCGCGCTGGCCGAGCGCTCGGTCGCCGGCCGCCGCGAAGGGCTGGTCATCGCGCGCAAGCGCATGGATGCCGGCGTCACCTCAACGGTCGATTACGACCAGTCGGCGCTGCTGGTCACCCAGGCCGAGACCGAGCTCGCCGAACTGCGCCGCACCACGCAGCAGTCGGAAAATCTGCTGACCGTCCTGGTCGGCGGCCCGATCGCCGATCCGCTGCCGCCAGCGCGGCCCTTGTCCGACCCGGGCCAGTACACAACGCTTGAGCCCGGCCTGCCCTCCGCGCTGCTCGTCAACCGGCCTGACATCCTGCAGGCCGAACAGCGGCTGCGCGCGGCGAATGCGAATATCGGTGCGGCGCGCGCTGCGTTCCTGCCGCAGATCTCGCTCACCGGCTTGCTCGGCTTCGTCTCGCCGGCGCTGAGCGGCCTGGTGTCGAGCGGGTCGTTCCAGTACCAGACGGCGGCGAACGCGACCCTGCCGATCCTCACCTGGGGCAAGACCTCGGCGGGCGTCGCCCTCAGCAAGGCGCAGGCCGACGAACTGGTCGCCGCCTATCAGCGCGCCGCCCAGGGCGCCTTCCGCGAAGTCGCCGACGCGCTGGTCGCGCGGCGCCAATATGCGGAACAGATCGAGGCGCAGGTCCGCACCGTCGACGCCCAGCGCCGCCTCGCCCGGGTCGCGCGCATGCGCTACGACAATGGCCTGTCGATCTATCTCGAAGTGCTCGACGCGGAGCGCAACCTGTTCTCGGCCGAGCAGCAGCTTCTCGCCCTGCGCAGCGCTCAGTTGCAGAGCGAAGTGTCGCTCTATGTGGCGCTGGGCGGGGGATTGCGGGAGACCGTGGCGGGCAGCTGAGGCCCCCGCCGGCCCGACGCGATTTCCCGCAAGTTGGACAATGTCGAGCCGCATCGATCCCATCGCCGAAATTCCCCCTTGAACTCTTTGGCGCTTGATCGGCCAGGGGATGCGGTGGATGCTGGCACGCCGGCGAAGTCTATCGCTAGTCGCCGTTGGCTGAAATACCGCGGAGGGTGGGATCATGCAGACATCTGCCGAGTTACGCGCAAGATACGCAACCATTCGGCAGCTTCACGATCGCGGTATCTGGCGTCATGGTCCTGTACGGCAAACCAATCTCAGATTGACATCCACGAGCGAGACCCCTGACATCTCCGTGAAAGCGCTGGAAAGTCTCATCGGCTACGCCCGCGATCGGCTCGATGTCGATCTGGATTTGCAGGGCGGGGGCACCGGATGTTTCGATCTGGTTCTCGGATCGAACGACGATCGCGGGAAGGCGATCGAGCATGCGATACTGAACGACCCTCATTTCCAGGTTCTGCTCGGGGAGGTGAACGTCAACCTCGCGCGCGTCCGCCTTGGCGGCGGCTATCAGGCCTATGCGAGCCATATTCGATTCAATGCGGGCATCGCCACCAACAGGGCGCGCAACCCGAACCCCGCCGCCGATGATCTTCGCACCTGCTTCAACGCGCAACTGGCCGATAACGTGTCGTTTGCCGTCGCCGAATTCCATATCCTCGATCTTGCGCGGAGCCCCGGGACCGTCCCCGTCGCCAATCGGATCTGGAAGGCCATCACGCTTACCCTGGGGGACATTCGCAATCGGCGTGAAGACTATGAAGTCGCGCGGATCGAATACATGGCGGCATCCGGGTTCGAAACGCTGCTGAAGCATGCCGACGCGCAGTCGCTGATCCTATCCCTGCATGGGTACGCAAATGATTTTTCCGCCGCGATGATGTCGTTCGCCAAATTCGTGGACAAGACCCGCATCTATCAAATGGGCCATTTCCCCATCTTGTTCAGCTGGCCATCGCCCGGCGAACCGATGCTGTATTTATCCGATACCGATGTGGCCGCCAACAGCCAGGACCCGTTCGCCTCGGTGGTGAATCTGATCGGGCGCGCGGCGGGGGATCGACCGATCAGGGCGATCGCGCACAGCCACGGCAACAAGATATTGGTGGAGGTCGCGCGCGACCGGGCAAATCAGGGCGCAAAGCCTTTGTTCAAACGCATGATATTCGTCGAGCCGGACGTGAACGCCCACTATATGGCGGGCAAGCTGGAGCTGCTGACGGCGGCTACGTCGGGGATGACATTCTATCACTCGGAGAATGACCGCGCGCTCGCGATCGCCGAGATGGTGTTCAAGGGGAAACGGGCGGGCCAGACCGGTGTGCAGGTTCCCGGGAATATCGCCAATATAGCGGACATTGAGGTCGTCGATGCGTCCAGGGTCGCGGTGGGGTGGACGAGGCACGCCCCGCATGTCGACGCGATCCAGGTGATTTACGATATTCGCGACGTCATCGAGGGCAAGCCTCCGCTCAAGCGAGGGCTGATCCCGTGCCCGGGCGTCGGATGCTGGAGCATTTCCTGATCGTCGTGAAGGCACGGCCCCGTGGGCAAGAACGGGTAGCAGCTCACCGGCGGTTCCATGCCATGGTCGCCGCAGCCCGGTGAATGCAGCCGAGTTGGATCGCCGATATCAGATAGGCGCCCGCCACCGCCGCGGCGACCGCGCCAACTCGGTTGCCCGGGCACAGCAATTACGCCATGTCACCGTTATTCCCTGCCCGATCAGCGGTGAACTGGTTCACGCCTGGACGACATGATCTTTCCTGATGAATTGGAAAGGCACGAGCAACACAGCCGCGCTAGCGGCATGCCCATGCCCAACATCCTGCGCGCCGCGCCGATTGCCGCCGTTCTGCTTTGCATCTCCACCAACGCGCATGCCCAAACCCGCGAGGACGAGCACGTCTGGATCAACCTGACATCCATTGGTCCGCTTTCCGGCGATCTCGTCTATTTTGCGGAGGTGCAGCCAAGAATCGGCGACGGATCATCGCGCCTTGACCAGATGATCTTGCGCGGTGCGATAGGTGTGAAGCTGAACCGCGCCGTCACCTTCTACCAGGGCTATGCTCATGTCGTGCTGCCCGTGGAGGGCAGGCGTGACGTCAATGAGGAGCGTAGTTTCCAGCAACTGAACTGGACGATCGGTCAGAAGATGGGCGGGGAGCTATCCTCCCGGACCCGGTTCGAGCAGCGTTGGCGTTCGGACGGTCGGGACATGGGCTGGCGATTGCGCGAGATGCTCCGCTACGAGACTCCGTTGAAGCCGGGCACTCAGGGGCCGAGCGCGCTCCTCTATTCCGAACTCTTCGTGGCGTTGAACACTACCGACTGGGGCGCTCGAGCTGGCTTCGATCAGATACGCAATTTCGTCGGCCTCGAAATCCCGGTCGGTGGTGCCTCGACGATCGAGGCCGGGTATCTCAACCAGTTGGTCGATCAGTCAGGCAAGCGCAGCCGGATGAACCATGTCGCCTCGTTAAGCTTGTTCTTCCGGCACTGAGGCCGCGACCATTGGCCCGATTCCGGTGACAGCGATTCCGGTGACAGTGCATTTAATTGCTCCGGCGGTACGGCTGTGGTAATATCCGGCCCATGGCACGCCTGGCACGCGCGATATTTCCGGGACATCCTCACCATGTGACGCAGCGCGGCAACGGTCGTGCCCAGACATTTTTCGGCGACGGGGATTATGCGCTCTATCGCGATCTGCTCGGCGAGCATTGTGCAGCGTCTGGTGTCGACATCTGGTCCTGGGTGCTGATGCCGAACCATGTTCATCTGATCCTCGCGCCGGGTGACCCGGACGGGCTGCGGCGGGCGCTGTCAGCGGTGCATCGGCGCTATGCGGGCCATATCCACGCCCGATTGAAGCGCACTGGCCATTTCTGGCAGGGGCGCTTCGGCTGCGTGGCGATGGACGAGGCGCATCTCGGCGCCGCGCTGCGGTACGTCGCATTGAACCCGGTGCGCGCCAGACTGGCGGCGCGGGCGGTGGACTGGCCATGGTCGAGCGTTCACGCCCATCTCGGCCGCATCGACGATGGTATCACGGCGCGTGAGCCCGTATTCTCGCGCTATCCGGACTTTGCCGGGCTGCTCGCTGCCGGAGAGGATGAGGAAGGGGTGAGGCGACTGCGCAAGGCGGAACAGGTCGGTCGGCCGATCGGTGATACCGCATTTCTCGATCGGCTTGAGCGCGAGGCGGGCCGAGCGCTCAGGCCCGGCAAACCCGGCCCCAAGCCAAAATAAGCGCACTGTCACCGGAATGCCCTGTCACCGGAATGCCCAACTTCGCATCAAGCAGGGGGATGGCTACCTCAACTATGCAACATCGTAACTATCTGGTTGTCCTGGATCATCGTTGGGCGCCTGCGCCTTTGCCCGTTCCAATGACGACAGCCGATCTTTGAACCTCCGAACCGCCTCACCGATGGATATTCCATCAATGATCTTGCTCTCCAGTTCGATCTCGATGTCCTGGCCGATCCCCGCCTTCTGGGCAGCATCGGGAGTGAGGCTCACAACAATGCCCGCATCGGTTTCGCGGATGTCATGAACCAGATCATAACCCTCGACATCCAACGTCCCGGTATCGATATGCACTCCATCTAGCCCAAGCTGCAGCTCCTGTTCGTCAGGTTGATTTGGCAGGTCGAGCATGACGTAATTCACAGGTTCAAGCGGGTCGTCGGCGAACGCTAACAGCGTCGCATCTCCGTCATCGCTGAAGCTGGCTACCTTGGCTAAAAATGCAGTCTTCATACCCTCACTTCCGCTTTGGCGTCGCTACCCAGGTTAGCGTCTTTCCATCCTGACGCCATTGATATTTAATTGTTGCGCCAGTTTCAGCTGCAGCTCGATTCATCGACCCGCGGCATGGCTTGCAGGGGGGCAGCTGGCCTGTGATCGTCATAGTATCGCCAGGTCGTAGATCGATCCCGCGAACCGCACGAGCTTCGGTATGTGTAGCCAGCATATTCTTGGGGAAACCAAGCGCCTTCTCCTCCGCAGTCATGCTTCCGCTAACAAGGCGCTGGTGAGTGACGATCTTTCCTGACGCATCGCTAACGAGTACGTTTGCATTATGGCGAGCTGCATCCACTGAACCGCGCCGGGTCTGCCGGAGGCCTTGGGTTGTGAGTCACGCTGCCATATCGAGGTTGCTTGCGGCAGCATAATATTGATCTTCGGCTTCGGCAGGCGGGATGTTGCCGATAGGCTCCAGCAGCCGGCGATGGTTGAACCAGTCGACCCATTCGAGCGTGGCGTATTCGACGGCTTCGAAGCTGCGCCACGGCCCGCGCCTGTGGATCACCTCAGCCTTGTAGAGGCCGTTGATCGTCTCGGCCAAAGCGTTGTCATAGCTGTCACCGACGCTGCCGACCGAGGGTTCGATCCCGGCCTCGGCGAGGCGCTCGGTGTATTTGATGGACACGTATTGCGAGCCCCGATCGCTGTGATGGATGAGGCCGCCCCGATGGGCCGGCCGGCGATCGTGAAGCGCCTGCTCCAGGGCATCGAGGACGAAGCTGGCATGCGCCGTCCTGCTGGCCCGCCAGCCGACGATCCGCCTGGCGTAGGTATCGATGACGAAGGCGACGTAGACGAACCCCGCCCAGGTCGCGACATAGGTAAAGTCCGACACCCACAGCATGTTCGGCGCTGGCGCGTAGAACCTGCGATTGACGTGATCGAGCGGGCACGGCGCCGCTTTGTCACTGATGGTCGTGCGCACCGGCTTGCCCCGGATCACCCCTGCCAGGCCCATCTCGCGCATCAGCCGTTGCACGGTGCAGCGCGCTATCGGAAAGCCCTCCCGCATCATATGCCGCCAGACCTTGCGTACGCCGTAGACCGCGAAGTTCTCGGCAAATACGCGCGCGATCTCCGGCTTCAAGGCGACATCGCGCTGCGCCCGCGCCGACAGGCGTGTCGGATCCTGTCGCTGCGCGACGCGCTCGTGATAGGTGGATGGGGCGATCGGCAGAACGCGGCAGATCGGCTCGACCCCATAGGCATCGCGGTGATCGTCAATGAAAGCGATCATCGCCGGAACGGGCGGTCGAGCTCCGCCTGCGCAAAATATGCCGACGCCTTGCGCAGAATCTCGTTGGCCTGCCGCAGCTCACGGACCTCGCGCTCCAGCGCCTTCACCTTGTCGGCAACCTCGGTCGGGACGCCCGCCCGCTTGCCGCTGTTCACCTCGGCCTTCTTCACCCACTCCAGCAGCGTGTGGCCTGAACAACCGATCTTCTCGGCAATGGATATGATCGCTGCCCATCGCGACGGGTGATCGTGCTCGTGATCCAGCACCATCCGTACCGCTCGCTCGCGGACCTCAGGTGCAAACTTGTTCGTCGTCTTGCTCATACAGGCTCCACCTTCTCAGGAGTTGGAGCCTCCGGCAAACCCGGAGCGGTTCACACGCCCTTCTGCCCCAGGCGCGGAACAAGGTTTATAGTTCCTTTGTCTGCAATGCTAAGTCCGGTTCTCAGAAAGCCTGTGGCCTTCGCCCAAGGGAAAACCGCTGCCAAATCGAGAACTCCAGCAGCAATGCCATTGCCGGTCAAATGCCACTTGTAGATACTTGAATTCTCAGACGGATAGTCGAAGAAGGAAAATCCGGGATTTATCGCATAGTAATCCGAGCTGAGGGGCGCGGACATCGCTCTGCGTATTCCATGCTCCTCCGCCAACGCTTGTTTTTCGACCGATGCCTGTCGGGCGCGTTCGAATGGCTCCGCGGCGGGCCGCGCGGGAAGGCCCTTCAAGCTCCGGAGGATGTCTGCGGGATTGCCGCCCCTTTTCTCGGCGAGGTCGAGCGCGACGGCGCGATCCTGGGCAAAGGAACCGCCGTCCTGCATCATGGCGGCGGGCAGGAAGGCGGGCGCTCCAACCCCGCCGGCGGCGAGTGTCGGGGCAGGTGATATCCGTCCGTCGAGCGTCCCGCCAAGCCGCTGCCGCGAGACGGCCTCGCCGCCCGGCGGATAGCGCCCGATCGCCTGTTGTTGCCGAACAAATGCATCATATTCAGTCGGCGCAACCAGATCCCGCACCAGACGCAGGTCCTGTCTGCCAAAATCGGCCGGCTGATAGGTTGCCATCAGTTGCAGTTGTAGGGCGGTCATGCCCTGCGGTGCGATCGGGACAGGATCGAGATTCCGCTCCGCCTGTCGTGCAAGCGAGGTTGCCGTGGCCTCGTCGAGGTCACGGCGTATGGCAGCGGGAAGCTGCGTGATTGAGGTGAAGCCCGAACCGAGCTGCTGCGCTGTGGCGAACGCTGCCTCCTTCGCGGCGTCTGCCGTCTGCCTGCGTCGCCGTTCCTCGCGCAGGCCCCGCTCGGCAAGGTCCGCGCGCGCATAACGCTTGCGCGCCTCGGTCCAGTCTTCCGCCTCGATCTTTCGTGCAGCGTCCTCGCGCTGTCCCGGCGTCAGCGGCGACGCCGCTTCGTCAGGGGCCTGCTTCGGCAGCAGCCCGTCCACATCTCCTGTCGCCAGCGCGCGGGCGAGCGGCTCGAACAATTCCGCCTCGGTTGCCTGCCGGTCGGCCTGGGTCATCCCGTCGCGCATCAGCCGGTAGCGGTTGGCGGCCGCGATTGGATCGCGGTCGGTCAGGCCCTGCACCACGCGGCGCCGGATGCCCGAGCCATAGGCCATGGTGTTGCGACCGATGGCGGCCGGATCGTCACCGCGCCTCATGCCCCGCGCCACGATCGAATCGATCCCGGTGTGGAGATGCTTGTCGAACAGCATTGGATCGTCGGCATTGTCGGCCGCGTCGTCCGCCGCATTGCGTTCGAGCAGCACGCTCTGCTGGTCCTGCCCCCGGCGCAGCGCCTGTTCGGCCCCGGCAACCGCACCCGAAATATCATAGTCGAAGCGCTCGGCGATCACCTGGTCGAACTGGCCGCGCTGGCGATCGTTCTTCAGCCCGCTCCTGATCCAGTCGCGCAGCCCGCCATAGTCCCGCGTCATGCTCTCCAGCATGTCCTGGGGATCGGCCTCGGCCTTGCCGAGCGCGTCCGTCCGAATGCCACGCGCGCCCTCGGCATAGGCGTTCCACGCCTTCTTGACCTCGAATTCGTCGTTGCGGGCTTGCCGTTCCTGCAGGTCGCCCGCGATCCGCGCGCCCGTTCCACCGAGCTGCTGCATCCCGGCGCCCAGCGCCTGCAGCCCGGTGCCGGAATAGTCGCCGGGCTGGAGCTTCGCGTTCGTCACATCGGCGATACCGACGCGGTTCTGTTCTCTCGGGACCGTCGGCATCTCAGCGTACCGGTCGCGGGTTGGGGAATAGGGCGGCCACAGGCACCTCCTTGATTGGAAGATAGGCTTAAGCGGCCAGGGGAAAGCTTTGAATCAAACCAACCGAGGCGATCGACGGATGGGAAAATTTGATCGGTCAAAGGTGACAATTAATAAACTGGCACCGTAATTGTGGCACCGTAATTGTGGATGCGTCACGCGTCGCGGTGGGGTGGACGAAGCATGCTCCGCACGTCGATGCCATCGAGGTAATCCATGATATTCGCGATGTCATCGAAGGTAAGCCCCCACTCAAGCGCGGGCTGATCCCGTGCTCCGGCGTCGGGTGCTGGAGCATTTCCTGATATGGCGAGCGCACCGCCTCAATTAATGATCTTCAAAATTGATGCCACCCCACATCGCCGTGAACAATGGCATCGCTATTTCTCTGCGCTTCTGATGCACCTCCGTTATGGTCATTTAATTTTACGCCGAAGCTCAATTTCACTCTGCGTTAGCATTCGAACATATGGGCAGGTCTTCGGGTTTATTGTGACGATCCGGGCCCTGATGAGCGGCCCGATCAGTTCATCGGTCAGGGGTGGCGGGCGTGAGTCCCATTTTCCTCCTGCCGGCTCAATCTTGTACTTGAAGAATCCTTCGACCACTACTTCATGGCCGTAGGTGCGCCATAATTCTTCCTCTGCGTTCGGCAGTTTCCTGATCAACAAATTTGGATGAACATCGTCTTTTGGTCTGAAACAATCGTCAAGAGAGGGGCCGTAGCCGCTCTCGTCTAAATAGCCGACGACCCTGATTCTGGTGTTTTTGAAGCGAGGCCTTCTTTCTGCAACTGCTCCAAGCTTATCGTTTCGGGGACGCGGTCTGAAAAGGCTGGCTCGCCAAGGGTGGAGCAACTCGACAAAAGGGTCAGCCAAGCGGTCTTCGCTACGATCTCATCTTCCATCTCGCTCAAGTGCGCTGTTGATCAGCCCGGCATGTTCCGATTCGGCATCATTGTTCTTCTTTCGTTCCGAATTGTCAACGAAAAGGATCGCAAGCGAACGCGTCCTATTCTTCATCGCAGTCTGAAAAAGAGCGCGTTCCAAAACCAAGTGCGGCAGGCGAAGTAGAGGATGGGCTCGCCAGACTGCGCTGCTCAAATATGTGGTCCAGGAGACCCCGTTCAATTGAAAATTAAGAAATGTAAGGTTCGAAGGGTTGATTGTATTTCTCTTCAATGAATCTTCCGGTTTCGTAATTGCATTCGTTATCAAAATCGAAATCTTTCGCCAATCTAAGTCCGTATTCCTTTTTTGTGATAGTCAGTCTTTCAAGCACTCCTGGAACGCTTGCTGGCTGCAACAAGGTTATGATAACAGAAAACTGTCCTATATTGATCATTCTAGGACAATAAGCGCGACGAGAGTGGTCGATAGATTTTGTTGTCCATGCGACATTTCCCTTCCAGCTCGGCATAAAGTAGTGAATAAGGCGAATTGCGTTGCTGTTGGTGGCGTCAACGAATTTCTGATCTTTTCGGAAACCGAAATTGATCGTAACTTCAACTGTTTCGATAGCCGATCCCTTTGCGCTGATCGCGATACGATCAATCCCGGCGGCGGTGGATGTACACATATCTGCGCCATAGCGTCTCGAACAGAAACCCAATATAGTCAGGTCGTCGATTGCCGCCGACGGGCTCTTTTCCATTCCAGCCACGGATTCTTTTGGTGTGGCAGGAGTGTGCTTTCCGCAAGATGCTAACCCCAGCGAGAACAAGGCTAAAAACAGACATCCGGCAATTCGCAAATCGATCATCTGCTCAGACCTCATGGTACACTGTTCTGCCTCCGTATGATGTTCACTCTACGTTCGCGGTTTGTCAACAGCTTGGCGGGCGGAGTGTCCGATCAGTGGGAAGGGCTTGAAGGCCCAAGCTTCTTCTCCCAAATGGCCCTCAGGCGTTTGTACATCGTGACCGCCTCGGCGATGTCGATCGACGGCTGAAGCCTCTTCGTCCCGCTCTTCATATACTTGCTGGTATTCTTGACTGGATCAGGAAGGGACGCCCATTCGTCGGCTCCCTTCGCTATCGCTCCTTCGATATCGCCGGCGAGTAGGCGCTCACGAACACCTCTTTTCCGCAGCAGAAACATCGCGGTCATACGTTGCGTCTGGGGGCTGAAATCATTCAGGCCGAGGCGGGCCACCGCAATCTCGTCATAGGTCCTTCCCTGTATTTGGAACATGCCAGAGGCATCTGAAATGCCAGTACCGTAGTAGAATTTTTTCAAATCCTTGAGACGTTTGCGCCCGTAACGTTCATAATATTGGTGATGTCCATTCGTGCCCTCGGTGATGGAAACCAGGGTGAGAAAAGCCATCAGAGCCGGGTTCTTCATATCCTCCTCGGTGATCTTGCGATTGCTCGCCTGATCTTCGGGAGACCGGATATGCTGCGTGCCGATATGGGGCTCTCCATCAACCACATAAATTTCGTGAGGCTTCCGAGCTTTCTCCTTGGCCTCAGTCCCCGTGGCGAATGCCGGGCCCTGTGCGTTCCGTTTGGTCGTCTCGACGACTGGAAACACTCTAGGGTTATCGCCCGCCCGCCAAGCAGCGTCACGCGGGTAACTTGCTTGTTCCAATGTCCGACGTTGAATGACTGCGTAGATAGGGGGCCTGCTTCCACTCAGGCCGTGCTGGATCTGCACGAATCGGTCATATTCCT
Organism: Sphingomonas sp. QA11; assembly: GCF_028473665.1. Taxonomy (GTDB): domain Bacteria; phylum Pseudomonadota; class Alphaproteobacteria; order Sphingomonadales; family Sphingomonadaceae; genus Sphingomonas; species Sphingomonas phytovorans. Next base: position 5,173,210 of record NZ_CP098774.1, read on the forward strand.
CCCGTGTCACCTTGCCCCGCACCAGTCGCAGATCCTCCTTGGCGAAGGCGGCTGGATTCTCCGACGCCATGATGTTCATCATCAGCGCTGCCTCGCCGCCCGGGGCGATCCGCGTCGGGTCGAGGTTCGCTCGCGCCAGACTCCTCAGCGCCTGATCGGCCTCCTCGTCGAGATCGCGGCGCACGGCGGCGGGGATCTGCGTGATGGAGGTGAAGTCTGATCCGAGTTGGTCGGCCCTCGCCAACCCGATTTCCCGGGCCGCGTCCGCTACCTGCTTGCGCGAACGTGCCTGCAGGGAGGCGCGTTCGTCCAGATCGTCCAGGGCGTAGCGCTTCAACGCCTCGGTTAAAGGCCAGCCTTTGATCTCCTGCGCGATTGCCGCCTGCCGTTCGGGGGAGAGCGTGCCGTCCCTCTCCCCGGGAGGCAGGAGCTTGTCCACCTCCTTCGCCGCGAGCGCGCGGGCGAGCGGTTCGAACAGTTCCTCCTCGGTCGCCTGCCGGTCGCTCGGGGTCATCGCGTCGCGCATCAGCCAATAGCGGTTGGCTGCCGCCACCGGGTCCCGGTCGGTCAGCCCCTGCACCACGCGCCGCCGGATATCCGAGCCATAGGCCATGGTGCTGCGATCGATCGCGGCCGGATCGTCACCGCGTCTCATGCCCCGCGCCACGATCGAATCGATCCCGGTGTGGAGATGCTTGTCGAACAGCACGGGATCGTCGGCATTGTCGGCCGCATCGTCCGCCGCATTGCGTTCGAGCAGCACGCTCTGCTGGTCCTGCCCCCGGCGTAGCGCCTGCCCGGCCTCGGCAAGCGCGCCCGAAATGTCATAGTCGAAGCGCTCGGCGATCACCTGGTCGAACTGGCCGCGCTGACGATCGTTCTTCAGCCCGCTCCTGATCCAGTCGCGCAGTCCGCCATAGTCCCGCGTCATGCTCTCCAGCATGTCCTGGGGATCGGCCTCGGCCTTGCCGAGCGCGTCCGTCCGAATGCCACGCGCGCCCTCGGCATAGGCGTTCCACGCCTTCTTGACCTCGAACTCGTCGTTGCGCGCTTGCCGCTCCTGCACCTCGCCCGCGATCCGCGCGCCGGTGCCGCCGAGCTGCTGCATCCCGGCGCCCAGCGCCTGCAGCCCGGTGCCGGAATAGTCGCCGGGCTGGAGCTTCGCGTTCGTCACGTCGACGATGCCAACGCGGTTCTGTTCTCTCGGGACCGTCGGCATCTCAGCGTACCGGTCGCGGGTTGGGGAATAGGGCGGCCACAGGCACCTCCTTGATTGGAAGATGGGCTTAAGCGGCCAGGGGAAAGCTTTGAATCAAGCCGGCCGAGGCGATCGACGGGTGGGAAAATGTGATGGCGATTTGTTGATGGGCCTTTGCGATGCGCCTGCCGCGTCAGTCGATCACCACCCCTAGTCGCCACCCAATTCCCCCGATACGCTGGCCCCAAAACCACAAACCGGCACGGGGGCATCATGATCCAGACGAACAGGCGCGAACTCCTCACGGGCGCAGGCGCACTTGGGTTGACCGCGGCACTCCCCGCCTGGGCCGTCCAGACCGCCGCCGCCACCCCCGCCGACTCCGCCGCCCAAAGCCTGCTCTCGGCCATGGCCGAGGACCTCCTGTCCGACTCTCCCGAAGCCGCCCTCACCCTCGGCATCGACAAGGGCGCGCGCGCCGCGCTGCACGGGCGTTTCATGGATCGCAGCGCCGCCGGGGATCAGGCGCGCGCCGCCCGCTGCACCGCCCGGCTCGGCCAGCTGCGCAAGCTCGACCGCGCCGGCCTTACCCCCGCCACCGCGCTCGATGTTGATACCGCCGAGACCGCCTATGCCCTGGCGGAGGAAGGCTGGCGGGCCATGCCGGTCGGTGAGGTCGCGGTACTCGATGCCAATGCCAGCTTCCGCAGCACGCCCTATATCGTCTCCCAGCTCGGCGGCGCCTATTCGGACCTGCCCGACCTGCTCGAAAACAAGCATGATGTCGCGGGCGCGGCCGATGCCGACGCCTATCTGTCGCGGCTCGAAAGCTATGCGGCGGCGGTCGACGGGGAAACCGGCCGAATCCATGCCGACGCCGCGAAGGGCGCGATCCCGCCGGTGCTGGTGATCGACATCACCGCCGGCCAGTTGAAGGGCATTCGTAGCACCCCCGTCGCCGATTGGGGCATCGTCAAGAGCTTCGGGGAGAAATGCGCCAGGGCCGGGCTGCCCGCGTCCTTCGTGCAGCGCGCCGCGACACTCTGCGCCGAGAAGGTCTCCCCCGCGCTCGATCGCCAGATCGCCGCCTTCGCCGCGATCCGGGCGAAGGCGAGCGAGGTCCCCGGCGTGTGGCAACGCCCGCACGGCGACGACTGGTATGGCTGGCTGGTCAAGGCGGGCACCACCACCAATGCGACCCCGGACGAGATCCACGCGCTCGGCCTCGCGCAGAACAAGGCGATCAATGCTGAGATCGACACGCTGCTCAAGGGCCAGGGCCTGACCAGGGGCAGCGTTGGGGAGCGGCTGACCGCGCTGAGCAAGCGGCCCGATCTGCTGTTCAGCAACGACGATGTCGGGCGGGAAAAGCTGCTCGCCTATCTCAACGGCCGCATCGCCGATGTCCGCACCCGCCTGCCGCGCGCCTTCGGCAATCTGGTGAAGGGCAATCTCATCATCAAGCGCGTGCCGCCCGCCATCCAGGACGGCGCGCCCAATGGCTATGCCGGGCCTGGCTCGATGGACGGGTCCCAGCCGGGCATCTATTACATCAACCTCAAATCGACCGGCACCTGGCCGCGCTATTCGCTGCCGACGCTCTGTTATCACGAGGGCATTCCGGGCCATGTCTGGCAGGGCGAGTACAGCTATCGCCTGCCGCTGATCCGCTCGTTGCTCGCCTTCAACGCCTATTCGGAAGGCTGGGCGCTTTATGCCGAACAGCTTGCCGGGGAACTCGGCGTCTATGACGACGATCCGCTCGGCCGGATCGGTTATCTCCAGTCGATGAACTTCCGCGCCTGCCGGCTGGTGGTCGATACCGGCATCCACGCCAAGCGCTGGACCTTCGAGCAGGCGCTCGCGTGGTTCCAGCAGGCGACCGGCATGCCGCTTGGGCAGCTCACCGCTGAGCTGCAACGCTATTGCGCGATGCCGGGCCAGGCCTGCGGCTACAAGATGGGCCATAACGAGATCAACCGCCTGCGCGACCGGGCCAAGGCGGCGCTCGGGCCCCGCTACGATCTCAAGGCCTATGACGATGTCGTGGTGGAGACCGGCAACGTCCCGCTGACCCTGCTTGAGCGCGTGGTCGACGGCTATATCGCGAAAGCGAAGGGGTAGGATCTCCCCGCTGCTCGCGGGCAATCTCGGTCGTCATGCCGGACTTGTTCGGGCATCCACCGTCCCGCAAGCTCGCCGGCCTCTTGATTGCGGCGCGGTGGACCCCCGGGACGAGCCCGGGGTGACGATGTGATGTTTGGTGAGGCGTCTCGATTCAACCCGACCCCAAAATCGTGCAGCGCTCACCAAGACCGGCCACCCATCCGCGCCGCTTCGCTCTTTCTCATGACCGCACAAGAACAGACGAAACCCCGCATGGTTCGCCATGAAAACAGCGCCGTTTTCGCGTCATATCGCGCGGATTTACCGCTGTTATGCATAACAGCGGTAAAAGCCCGTATCCGATTGAACAGAAAGCGAAATTTCGCCCGGAAAATCCAACATAACAGCGGAAGAAAAAATCATCCGCGCGAATGGCGAAAGAGCGCCCCGGCCCGCCTCTTTATCCGGGCGTCAGCAGGTCGAGTTGCGCCGCATCTTCCTCCCCGCCATCGAAGGTCGACAGCGTCACCCCGATCAGCCTGATCCCGGCCCGCAGCGGATATAGCGTCCGCACCAGCGCGACCGCTGTCTCGTGCAGCGTCTCGCGATCGTTCACCGGGGCGTTCCTGGTCCGGCTGCGCGTCACCGTCCGGAAATCGGCATAGCGGCATTTCACCGTTACCGTTCGGCCCCGCCCGCCCGATTTCTCGCACCATGCCCATACATCGTCGGCCATGTCGCACACGCCCGCCTCGACCTGTTCGGGCGTGATCAGGTCATCGCTATAGGTCGTCTCCGATCCCGATGATTTGCGCGGCCGGTCCGGCGTGACCAGCCGGTCGTCCTCGCCGCGCGATATGGCGTGGTACCAGGCGCCCGCCTTGCCGAAATGCGCCTGGAGGAAGGCGAGGTCGTGCGCGCGCAGGTCGGCGCCGCTGTGGATGCCGAGCCGGTTCATCTTCTCCGCTGTCTTGGGGCCGATGCCGTGGAATCGCCCGACCTCGAGCTTCTCGACGAACGCGGCGCCGGCGCCGGGCGTGATGACGCATTGCCCGTTCGGCTTGTTCTGGTCCGAGGCGAGCTTGGCGAGGAACTTGTTGTAGGAGATGCCGGCCGAGGCGGTCAGCCCGGTCGTGTCGAAGATACGCGCGCGGATCTCCGCCGCCGTCTCGGTCGCCGAGGGGATGCCGCGCAGATTTTCCGTCACGTCGAGATAGGCCTCGTCGAGCGACAGCGGCTCGACCAGCGGGGTATAGTCGAGGAAGATCGCCCTGATCTGCTGCGAGACGGCGCGGTACACCTCGAAGCGTGGCGGCACGAAGACGAGCTCCGGGCAGCGCCGCAGCGCGGTGACCGAAGGCATCGCGCTCCGCACCCCGAACCGCCGCGCTTCATAACTCGCCGCCGCCACCACGCCGCGCCCGCTCGCGCTGCCCACCGCCAGCGGCCGGCCGCGCAGGGCCGGGTCGTCGCGCTGCTCGACCGACGCGTAGAAGGCGTCCATGTCGACATGGATGATCTTGCGGGTCACGGTCCCGCCTTCTGGCACTGTACGCTGTTTTCAGGAACATGCGTTCCGGCGACGGCAGGCTCAAACCGGTTGGCGCGCTGGCTCCTCATCGCCGACGATATCGCACAACAGCCCGTCGCCGAGCCAGCGGCCCAGCAGCGTTCCGGCCAGCGCGATGCCGCTTTCTTCGCCATGCTGCTCGACCAGCGCGGTGCAGAGCGAGGCGAACGGCATGCCGGCACGGGCAAGCGTCAGCGCGCCGAGTTCCTCGCTATCGATCGCGCGGAACCGCGATATCTGCGCGTGCCGCCACACCAGGATCGCCCCGGCCTCCGGCAGCATCGCGACAGGCGGCGGCATCTCCCCGGCATCGAGCGCCGACCAAAGCGCCGGGGCGTTGGTGATCGAGGCCCGGTGGTCGAGCGTGGGGGTGAAGCGCAGTATCGCCGCGTCCCAGTCGACCGCCGCGACCTGGTCGGGGCCGATCGCGGGGGCGTCGGGCCCGACAAAGGCTTCGCCAAGCGCCAGTTCGATCCAGGCGAGCTCGGCGATTTCCGGATCGTCCGGGTTCAGCGCGGCGAGCGTCGCGGGGAAGTCGCGCGGATAGGCGTCGAGCGTCCAGCTGCTCGGCGGGAAACGGTCGATATGCGTGACCACCGCCGCGTGAAACGCCTCGCCGCCGATCCACGCCAGCGTATGCGGGAAGCTTTGCTCGAGACAGGCGATGAGCTGAGCGCGATAATTATTCTGGTACACGCGCAGGCCCGGGGCATGGCGGTGCCCGATGCGGTTCATCGAGTCCTCGCTGCCGCTTTTCAGCCAGCCGCTGAAATCGCGCTGCATCGCCAGCAGGCTCATGCCGCGATCCTCTCGCCCGCGCCGCCGATCCGGCGCGCGATCGCCAGTTCGGCGAGCAGGTCGGCGAGCGGCGGGATATCGTCGTCGCGCTCGATCATCGTCGCCACCGGGCCGAGCCGCGGCAGGACATGGGCGTACAGGTCCCAGACCGAGACGGGCACTGGCTGGTCGTGCGAATCGATCAGCAATTCCTCTCCCTGGCTGTGCCCGGCGAGATGGATCTGGCTGACCCGGTCGTGCGGCACGCCGTCGAGATAGGCGATCGGGTCGAAGCCGTGGTTCGAGGCGCTGACGAACACATTGTTGACGTCGAGCAGCAGCCCGCATCCGGTTCGCGCGCACAGGGCGTCGAGGAACTGCCATTCGGTCCGGTCGGCGCCGTCGAAGGCGAGGTAGCTCGAGGGGTTTTCGATCAGCATCGCGCGCCCGAGCGAATCCTGTGCGCGGCCGATATTGGCGCAGACCAGGTCGAGCGCCTCGTCGGTATAGGGCAGGGGCAACAGGTCATGCGAACTGAACCCTTCGATCCGGGTCCAGCTCAGATGGTCGGATATGAACAGCGGCTCGATCTCGTCGGCAAGCGCGCGCAGGCGGCGCAGATAGGCGCCGTCGACCCCGTCGGCCGATCCGACCGACATCGACACGCCGTGCAGCGCGACCGGGTAGCGCTCGCGCACCTCGCGCAGGATCGCGCGGGGGCGGCCGCCATCGACCATGAAATTCTCCGAGATCACCTCGACGAAGTCGACCGCGACCCGGTGAGTCAGGAACTCGGCATAATGCGGCTTGCGCAGGCCCAGGCCGTAACCTGAAAAGACTGGCTGGATCATGGTGATGCTCTCCCGGGGCGGAAAGGAGGGTGGCCCGGACGCACCGCGCCCGGGCCCTGCGCTTGTCAGTTGGGCGCGGTCAGGCTGCCGCCCGCCTTGGTGCAGGCCTTGGCGCTGAGTTCCTTGAAGCCCTGGCCCTTGCAGTCGTTCTGGCCCTTGCAGTCGTTCTTCGCTGTCTTGCAGTCGGACGTGCCCTTGCAGGTGTTGATGCCGTAGCAATGGACCTTGGCGGCGCCGGCACCCGCGGCGAAGGCGGGGGCGGTCGGCGCGGCGGCGGCGATTGCGATGACGGCGGCGGAAGCGGCGAAGCTGACGCTGGTACGGAACATGGTCATGGTGGAAACTCCTGGAAAGGATCTGCCTGATTGGCCCCTCCAGTTCGCCGCCCGCCGCCCGCCGGTTACAGCGGCGGAATATTTACCAGCGCAGCAGGCGCGGGCCGAGCAGCGCGCCCAGCAGGGTCGCGAGCAGGATGCCGAGCGAATACCAGGTGAGCACGAAGATCGCCGAGACCTCGGGACAGTGGAGGCAATAGACCGTCGCCGCGAAGGCGCCCGCCGCCAGCCCCGCCGCCGCGCCCGCGGCGCGCAACCGGGTCGGCGCCAGCCGCCGGAACGACCAGAGCAGCCCGGCGAAGATCGGCATCGCCAGCGCGAACACCCGCCAGGGGCACAGCCTCCAGCTATGCCCGAGCCACATCGCCAGCCATTCGGTTTCGGGGGTGCGGATCAGCTCCACCGCGGCGAGCCCGGCGAGCAGGCTGACGGGCACGGCCAGCAGCCATAGCCAGCGCAGGCTCCCGCTGTCAGGCCGCGCGAGCCGCACGGTCGCCACGATCGCGCAGAGCGAGAGCGACAGCGTGTAGCCCCACTTCACCCAGAACGGGAAGCCGTGCATCGCGGTGCCGAGATCGGGCCTGACGCCCATGCCGATCACGACATAGGCGATCGACACCAGTGCCCCGACCGCGGCGCCGATCGCGATCCGGCGGCCGACCGCATTGCGCCGCACCGGCGGCACGTCGCGCGAAAGCTGGTCGATGAGCTGGTCGGTATTCATCGGCCGATCCCCTGGACGCGCGCCATCAGCGCCTTGAGTCCGCGATGTACCGATACCTTGACGTCGGATTCGCCGATCCCGCCGGCGGCGGCGGCTTCGGCGATGCTCTCGCCCTCGATCCGCGTCGCGCGGATCATCCGCGCCTGCTTGGGCGGCAGGGTTTCGAGGAGCTGGTCGATATCCATCCGCGCATCGCTCGATTCCTCGAAACCTTCGGCGACCAGCAGTTCCTCCAGCCCCTCGACCGGCACGAACCGCCGGGTGCGCCGGAAATGATCGATCATCTTGTAGCGCGCGATCGCGAACAGCCATCCGGTGAAGATCCGGGTCCGGTCATAGGTGCCGCGACGGCTATGCACGGCGATCAGCGTTTCCTGCACCAGGTCCTCGATATCGTCGCCGCCACCCGACCAGCGGCGGCGGTAAAAAGCGCGGAGCAGCGGCGCCAGCGCGCGCAGCAGCGCGGCATGGTCGGCGGCGTTGCCGTCCAGCCCGCTGATCATCAACGCTCGCAACTGGTCCTCGCTCGCCCGCATCAGCGCTCCTCGAGTCCTTCTTCGCCGCCCGCGGGGAAAAGGTTACGGCATTGCGGCCGGGCATGCGCGAAATAATTCGCGACCCGTGCGTAACCTTGGCCGTCCTCCGGGCGAATTGCCATCGTGACCCGGTTTCGACCCTCTCCTCCGGTCACCGCACGGCCCGGATCGTCCCGTCCGGGTCGTGCGCGAGGTGTCCCATCATCAAAGGATTTCCATCATGCGTCCCACCCATGCCCGTTTCGCCGCCGCCATCGCGCTTGCCGCCGCCGGTACCGCGATCGCAACTTCTGCCTCGGCCCAGGCTCCGGCAATGGAGAAATGCTACGGCGTCGCCCTTGCCGGCAAGAACGACTGCAAGGCCGGCGCGGGTACGAGCTGCGCCGGTACCTCCAGGGTCAATTACCAGGGCGATGCCTGGAAGCTGGTCAAGGCGGGCACCTGCGCCGGCATCAAGACCCCAAAGGGCAATGGCTCGCTCACGCCCAGGGCCTGATGGTTCCGGCCGGGGCTCCTCCCGCCCCGGCCACCCTTTCTCGCGGAGACCCGCCATGATCTCGCTCGTCGCGCTCTACGATCGCGCCGCCGGCCGCCTGACGGCGCTGGTGCCCGATGCCTTCCTCCTCCTGATCGCACGGCTCGGCATCGCTGGCGTGTTCTTCCAGTCCGGCCGGACTAAGGTCGAAGGGCTGATCAGCATCACCCCCGGGACCTATGAACTGTTCCGCACCGACTATCGACTGCCGCTCATTCCGCCCGACATCGCCGCGGTCGCTGCGACATGGTCTGAACATGTCTTCTCGATCCTGCTGGTGATGGGCCTGATGACGCGCTTCTCCGCCGCGTCGCTGCTTGGCATGACGCTGGTGATCGAGATCTTCGTCTATCCGGATGCATGGCCGACTCATCTGAGCTGGGCCGCGATCCTTCTCCCGCTGGTCGCCCGCGGTGGCGGTGCATGGTCGCTTGACCGGCTGATCCACGGGGTCGCCAGCCCCTTGCACCGCGGTGCGGCCCGCTAGGGCATTGGTTTCGACCGAGCGGGCAGCAGCGCCTTGTCGATCCGCGCCGAGACGCCGACGCTGCGTCCAGCGAGGTTGGCCACGGTGAAGCTGACCGCGCTGCCCATCACCTGCGCGCCCTGCGACAGGGTCAGGCCGTAATCCTGCTGGAGCCACTGGAGCAGCCCGGTGCTCGCTGCCTTCAGGGCCTCGTCGAGCGATCCCGCCTGGCCGAGCACCATGATCTGAGTCGGCGATTCGACACGCGGCGATCCGAAAGACCTGCCCTTGATCACGTCGACGCTGAATTCGACGTCCATCGACGTCTCGAGCGCATATTGCGATGTCTCCCCGTCGCCCTGCAGCGCATGCGCGTCGCCGAGATAGAGCAGCGCGCCTGGCTGCTGCACCGGCAGGTAGACGGTGTTGCCCGCGACGACTTCGTTGAAATCCATGTTGCCGCCGATGCGCCCGGTGTCGCCGGTCGACATCGGCGCCGAGCCGAAGCCCGGCGCGACGGCGAGGCCGCCAAGCATTGGTCGCATCGGCACCGACAGGTCCTTCAGCGCCCCCGTTGCTCCCTCCGGGCTGGCCCGTCCCGCCGCGCGATCGAGCTTCCACCGCACCGGCTTGCCGAGGTCGCCCGCCTTCGCGACCAGGCTCGATCCGAGCGCGCGCCCGACGACGCTGTCCAGGCTGTCGGCATAGTCCCGGTTCGGGGTCAGGCGCTTGAGATGGATCGCCAGCGTATCGCCAGGCACCGCGCCCGCGACATAGAAGGGCCCGGTCTGCGGGTTGCCGAACAACGCGCGGGTGACGCCCGCCGCGTCGACCCCGCCGGAATCAACCGTGCTGGTGCGCACCGTGTCGCCCGGCCAGATCGTCAGGACCGGCGCGCGGTCGGCGCTGAACAGGTTGGAATAGTCGGTCGGGCTGAAGTCATGGGTGCGTGGCGGGCCATCGGGCCGCTCGGGCAGGCGGCGGGCAGTGAAGCGGTGGCGCACCCGCGTGCCGGGCGTGTTGGAATCGGCGAGATCGGCCTCGCCCGCCATCGCCGCGCCGTTCCGCGTGCCGGCATAGCGATAGTCGGTGCCCTTCGCGTCGGTCGCGACGAAGCGAAGCATCTTGCCCGACGCGTCGCCCTTCAGGGGATCGCCATCCAGGTCGCCCGACAGCCGGCCGCCGTCGCTGACCAGCGTCAGCGTCGAATAGGCCGGGGTGCCCCACATGTCGGTGACAAGAAGCCAATGCTCGTCCACCCGTGCCGCGTCGCGGGCAGAACCCGGTGCGGAGAGGGTAAGGGCGACGGGCGCCAGAATAGCGATGGCAAGCAGCTTCTTCACATGGAGCTCCGGTATTGTCGATTACATCTGTAGTCGATAGCGCCGTTATGCGCCGATGCAAGCACCTATCGGGTCAGTTTAGTCCTGCCCGCGCCTCGAGCGCCGGGCGGTCGCGGATCGTCACGGCCCGCGCGCCGGGGAGGGCGACGATGCCCGCGTCCCTTAATCCGGTCATCTGCCGGCTGACCGTTTCGATGCTCAGGCCCAGCACATCGGCGATCTGCCCGCGCGACAGCGGCAGGTCGAAGGTCACTGGTCCTTCGGGGGTCGCTCGGCAGCCCGACCCGGCCACGCGATCGGCCATGCCCAGCAGCAGGCCCGCGACCTTCTCCGCAGCCGAACTGCGCGCCAGCATGAGCATCCTGCTCCGTGCCTCCTCAAGCGCGGCGAAGGTGCGCTGGAGCAGCAGCCGCTCCATCCGCGCATGATCCTCAAGCACCTTCTCGAACGATGCCCTGGGGAAGACGCAAAGCTCGGCATCGGTCAGCGCGGTGACGGTGACATCCGCCTCCCCGGCATAGGGACGCCCGACGAAATCGGCGGGATAGAGCAGGCCGACGATCTGCTCGCGCCCGTCCGGGGTCGACACGCTCAGCTTGAGCACGCCCGTCAGGAGATTGGCGCAGACCACGCTTTGCCTCCCGGCCCAGATCAGCGTCTCGCCGCGCGCGACCTTCTGCCGGCGGCCGAGCGTGTTGAGCGCGCCCAGTTCGCGATCGGTCAGGCTGCCGCACAGCGCCCGGTCCCTGACGGCGCAGTCGGCGCAGATGTCGCTCGCGATCATGGTCCGCCTATAGGATCGTGCGCGTGCCTTGTCTGCGGACATGAATTTGACGCGGGTCAAAGCCTCCCCACCGGGAAGCGCGCACGCTTCGCTCCTCACCTGGATGGAGCAGTTCGATGGACGGCAGTTATTTCCTGTATCTCGTGGTCGGCGGCATGAGCCTCTTCCTGCTGGTGCTCGGCTCGCTCGGCATCGAGGACGCGATCAGCCATCGGGAACCATAGGATCGTCAGGCAGCGGGCTCGATCCGGTAATGGATCGGCTTGAAGCTGCCGCCGTTCGAATCCGGTGCCGAGCAGGCGGTCAGGCCGATGATCAGGTCGGCCGCAGCTCGGAAGGCGATATGGTCGCCTGCCTTGCTCAGCGGCGGCAGCACCTTGAGTTCGCCCGTCGCGCCGTCGACCGGCACGTTCATGAAACAGTTGAACGCTATCGGGATTCGGTCGGGCGCGATGCCGTGAGGCTCGAGCGCCGCGGCGAGATTGCCGAAGCACCCCCGGTGTGGCGCCAGGTCGTCGTAGAGCAGGCGAAAGGTGTCGGCCGAACAGGGCGTCAGCAGGAAATCATGGCGTCCGACCGTGTCGGCGACGATTTCGAGCAAGATGTTCGACCGGTTCGAATAGAGCTTGTCGCCCGTGGTGAGATAGAGGCGCGACGCATAGTCGAGCGTCCTTCCGGACGATATCACCTCGTTCACGTCAGCCGCGCTGAACGCAAGCAGGTCAGCCACCTGCTCGCCGCGGGGATCGATCACCACCAGCGTCTCGCCTATTGCCAGAGGGAACGCCGTTCCGCTTCTTTCGGGAATCTCGGTCACAGCGTTCAAGGCGTATCTCCTGCATAGCGGAACGGGCAGCGCCAGTCGGCGCCCACTTCCCGGCCACTATATTGCCGGGCTTCGCTTGTCTCGCCGTGCCGCGCGAGCATCGGATTGCGTGATCCGGCCAGCGCTTCGTCGCGCACCAGGATCTTCTCGCGCATCCCTTCATATTTCCCCTGGGCGCGCAGGGTCTCGAACTGGTCGTGCAGGTTGAAGATCATCGTCGGCCGGGCGAACCGACGTGCCGGACGGCTGGCATGGGGATGCAGCCCGACGATGAAGAACGCCTCTCCGCCGAAGCTCAGCGAGAAATGCGGATTCTCCGGATCGGGGCTGACCGCCGGATCATAGTGCTGGCCGCGCCACACATCCTTGTCCGAGAGCGACTGGACTCTATCCCACAGCGCCGCTTCGAAATTGGTTTCGCGCAGGTCTTCGGGCCCTTCGAACACTACGGCGAAGCTGCGAAACAGCGCGGGAGCCTCGCGATAGGCGGTGGCGAAGGCGAGCAGCCCATCATGGATGCGCAGATCGTCCCATGCGCTGTCGATCCGGTTGCACGCGAGCACCTCCAGCGTGCCGCGCGCCAGTGCCGCCTTGGCGCCGACACAAGGAAAGCGCGTCTCGTCGACGAGATCGTGCAGCATCGCCTGCAATGCGTCCTGTGCTTGGTGCCGCCAGGGGTGAAGGGGAGTGCTGGGTGGTGACATGGTGGTGGGAAGACGCCCCGCCGCCAGGGTCGTTCCGGGGATTCACACTGATCGAAAGCAAGCAAATGCGGTGAATTGGATCGACATTGGGGCCACCTGCGCTTGGGTGGCTCCGCAGAGTATGACATTTCTCCGGCATGCCGATGTTCGAACCGACTTCGCGGCCGATGACCGATTATGGCGGATTCCATCAGAGTAGCGGCATCTATTGGCGCTTCGCTCCGCCGGACGTGGGGTCGCTATGGGCCGGCCTTGCCGAGGTGAAGGGGCGCGGCATGGCGGTGCGGATCAGGGGTGCCGGCTATTCGATGAACGGCTCGTCGATCCCGCGCTCGGGCGAAGTGCTGATCGAGACGAAGGGCCTCGATTCCTATGTCTTCGCCCATCCCGGCACGATCACCGCCGGCGCGGGCGCGACGATGTGGGACGTGCAGCGCCTGCTTCAGCCGTTCGGCTATGAACTGCTCGTCCTCGATGACGGCAATATGGCGGCGGCCACGATCGGCGGCTATATCTCGGCGGGCGGCTTCGGGGCGCAGAGCCCCCGCCACGGCGGCTTCTGGGAATGTGTCGAGAGCATCGATATCGTCACCCTGGAGGGCGCGGTGCGGACCGTCGGGCGCACCGATCCGCTTTTTCCCTGGCTGTTCGGGTCGATGGGCCAGCTCTGCATCATCGTTTCGGCGACCCTCGCGGTCAGGCCGCGCTCCGGTGCCGGCCAACCCTTCCCGGCGGGCAAGCGCGGCCGCGTGCCGTCGAGCCGCCGCACCTGGGAGAAGGCGATCTGTTTCTCGGCCTTTGTGCCTCGCCCCGTCTGGAACCAGGCCCGGAAGGAGCTGGCGGCGATCGGCGATCGGCATCGCCATGCGTGGCTGGCACGGCCGGCCTATGCCTGTTCGCTGCCCTTCCGCCACTTCACCCCGCCGCTGATCCACCCGGGCCAGCAGGACCTGGTCGCGGTCGGCATCTGGGGCGAGGAACCTGAAGGCGGCTGGGACCATATCGCGATCCGCGCGCTAGATGCGGAATTCAGCCTGTGGCTGCGGGCCCATCCGAATTTCCGCCGCTATGCCCAGACTGAGCTCCTCTATCCCGGCTTCGATATCGCTGCCCATTTCGGCGTCGAGTGTTTCGACCGCTTCCGCGACTGGAAGACGATGCTCGATCCGACCGGCCGGCTCGCGCCGGGCCTGCTCGACCTGCCCGCCCGGCGCGAAAGCGCCTGAGCGACGGAAGGCCGCATTCCGATCGCCGCCCGGACGAACGGCGCTTGGCGGCGGGCGCGGCGCAGGGCATGGTCGGCCGCGGCGCCGACTGACGGGGCCTTCCGGGGAACTGGCTTGGATCTCGACGCGCTGCTTCATCATTATTTCGGTACGACCGCGATCGAGACGCTCGACGATCCGGCGATCGAGCTGGGGATCGAACGGCTCGGCACCGCCTTCTGGACCGAGCGCGAGCCCGGCCGCCGCTTTGCGCTGTGGGCGCTGCTCCATTCGCTCGGCGACGCGCCCGATCCGGCCACCGCCTTCAAGGACCAGCGCGAGCGCGATGCGGCCATTGACTGGATCCGCGCGGCCGAACGGGCTGAACGATCCTGAGCGCAATCCCGTCCGAGACGATGTCGCAGGCCCAGGCGCGACGGATCGCGCTCGCCGCGCAGGGCTTCGGTGCCGAACATCCTGCGCGCGCCGATCAGGGCCATTTGCGCCGGACGATCGAGCGGCTGGCGCTGCACCAGATCGACAGCGTCAACGTGCTTGCCCGCGCGCATTATTTCCCCGCCTTTTCCCGGCTCGGGAATTACGACCGAACGCTGCTCGACACAGCCGCCTGGGGGCGCAAGGCGGAACGGCGGCTGTTCGAATATTGGGCGCACGAGGCATCGCTCCTGCCATTGGGGCTTCATCCCCTGCTGCGCTGGCGCATGGCCCGGGCCGATGCGGGCGGCGCCGGCTGGAAAAGCATGCGCGCCTTTGCCGGCGAACGTCGTTCGGAAGCGGAGGCCATCCTCGCCCGTATCCGCGCTGAAGGTCCGCTTGCCGCGTCCGATTTCGAGGAGGGGAAAAGCAGCACGGGCTGGTGGGCCTGGGGCCCGACCAAGCATGCGCTCGAATTCCTGTTCTGGGCCGGCCATATCACCACGGCGACCCGCCGCCGCAGCTTCGAGCGCGTCTATGACCTGACCGAGCGTGTCATCCCGCCGCGCATCCTCGCGCTGCCGACGCCGCCCGAAGCCGAGGCTCACCGCGCGCTGATCGAGCGTGCCGCCCGTGCGCACGGCATCGCCACCGCCACTGATCTGCGCGACTATTTCCGCCACAAGCCGGCCGAGGCGAGCACTGCCATCGCAACGCTGGCGGAGGAGGGGGTGCTGATCCCCGTCGCGGTGAAGGGCTGGTCCCAGCAGGCCTGGCTCCATCGCGACGCGAAGCGCCCGCGCCGGATCCGGACGGCGGCCCTGCTTGCCCCGTTCGATCCGCTGGTGTGGGAACGCGACCGTGCCGAGCGGCTGTTCAATTTCCGTTACCGGATCGAGATCTACACGCCCGCCGAGAAGCGCATCCACGGCTATTACGTCCTGCCCTTCCTGCTCGACGACCGGATCGTCGCGCGCGTCGATCTCAAGGCCGATCGCCAGTCGTCACGCCTCGTCGCGCACCGCATCACGCTTGAGCCCGCCGCGGCCGCCGGGACGATGGAGCGCCTGACCGCCGAACTGCGCCGCATGGCCGACTGGCTGGCGCTGGACGATGTGGCGATCGGGTCGGTCGTCTGACGTCGTCCGGGGAGCTTGCTGCAACCGATCTACTTCAAGCACGCGCAAGCCAAAATAGCAGCTTCCTATCATCGGACACTTCATGAGGCGGCCAGCGCGTCGACCTCGTGGGCAGGGGCAATGTATAGCTGCGTCGGTACTATGGAGTCGGTGAGCACGCTGCCGCGAGAACCGGGCGAGGCGTCGCTTTCCAAAGCGCGGCGGTGCGTATGGTATATGACGCGTTTACCGAAGAACGGGTCAATACTAGGATGAAGTCTCGGTCGGACCTTATCTGACCATGTGCAATCCGGCTTGCCGGCAGAGTTCGCCTCGCCTCATGCCCTCGTACAAGCCGCTTGACCGAAACCTGCGTGTCGAAACGGCCGTGGCCGAGCACGTCATCATTGCCGGTCATGTCGGTATAGGCGAGGGTCTTCACGCGTCCGATCGCCACGACATCGTTGCATCCCCAATCGAGAACACCGCCTTTTTCCGCGGCAGCAGCAACGTTACCGTTCAATAGCAAGAGCGCCGCTAGCGCGGCAACGTGCTTCAGAGACATGGCCTTAGATTAGCTGGCTGCGGGCCGATCGTCGAGCAGGTCACAGTAGAGTAGACGAGGGACTTGTCCCTCGAACCGCAATCCGACAACGATTGCACGTGACGATGAACGATCCGGCGCGCATGCCGTTGTCACTCAGCCCGGATATCGGCCGCCTCATCAAGGATCGCTGCATGAAGCCTGAAGGCAGTAAACCCGGGCTGATCAAGCAACTCGGCCCCGGCCTCATCACCGGCGCGGCCGATGACGATCCGAGCGGTATCGCCACCTATTCGCAGGCCGGCGCGCAGTTCGGCTTCGGGCTGCTCTGGACTCTGGTGCTCACTTATCCGCTGATGACCGCGGTGCAGCTGGTCAGCGCGCGGATCGGCCGCGTCACCGATGCGGGGCTGGCGAGCAACATGGTGAAGATCATGCCGCGCTGGATCGTCACCGGCCTCGTCATGATGCTGTTCGTCGCCAACACGATCAATATCGGCGCCGATCTCGCGGCGATGGGGGCGGCCGCGCAGCTCGTGCTTGGGGCGGGGGACCACATCTTCACCGCGATCTTCGCGATCGTGTCGCTGCTGCTCCAGGTCTTCGTGCCCTATCACCGCTATGCCGGGATCCTGAAATGGATGACCCTGGTGCTGCTCGCCTATGTCGCCCTGGTCTTCATGGTGAAGGTCGACTGGGCGGCGGTCGGCTGGGGCATGGTCTGGCCGACCGTGGCCGGCACCACCGCCATCACCACCGTGGTGGCGATCTTCGGCACGACGATCAGCCCCTATCTCTTCTTCTGGCAAAGCTCGCAGGAAGTGGAAGAGGTCGATCGCGACGACGCCAAGCACGCCCTGAACGACGCGCCGGGCGAGGCGCGCGGCGAATTCAGCCGGATCAATTTCGACACCTTCAGCGGCATGGCGGTGTCGAACCTCGTCGCGCTGGCGATCATGATCGGCACGGCGGCGACGCTGCACGCGGCAGGCAAGACAGACATTGCCACCGCCGCCGACGCGGCCAGCGCGCTGAAGCCGGTGGCGGGCCAGTTCGCCTTCCTGCTGTTCAGCCTCGGCATCATCGGCACCGGCCTGCTCGCCATTCCGGTCCTTGCCGGCTCGACCGCCTATGCCATCGGCGAAGCGCGCGGCTGGAAGATCGGCCTGGAAAACAAGCTGTTCGAGGCGAGGGGCTTTTACTCGGTCATCGCCGTATCGACGCTGCTCGGCATCGGCATAGACTGGTCGCCGATCGACCCGATCAAGGCGTTGTTCTGGAGCGCGGTCATCAACGGCGTGGTCGCGGTGCCGATCATGGCGGTGATGATGATCGTCGTCTCGCGCCGGTCGATCATGGGCGACTATACGGCGACGCTGAGACTGCGTTTCTTCGGCTGGGCGGCGACGGCGGTGATGGGCGCCGCCGCGGTGGCGATGGTGGTGATGTAGGGCGCGGGCGCCCGAGTCACCATCGTGCGTATCGAGCCAGGCTGGCGTGCTGCGCTTGTCCCTCGATACGCCGCCCCGACACGCTCGACGGCTATTCGCGACGAACGGAAGAGGGGGTGAACAAATCCCGGTGCTGGCGCGGCTGTGACCTCAGATACTGGTCGGGTGCCTTCACCCGTCCACCGAGATGCGCGGCCGCGTGCCAGGGCCAGCGCGGATCGTAGAGAATGCCGCGGGCAAGCGCGACGAAGTCGGCATCGCCGGTGCCGATGATCGCCTCGGCCTGCTCGTAGTCGGTGATCAGCCCGACCGCGACCACCGGCAGGCCGGTCGCCTGCTTCACCGCGCGGGCGAGCGGCACCTGGTAGCTGGGGCCGACCGGGATATCCTGCCGCGGGTCGAGCCCACCGCTCGATACGTGCACGGCGCTGCAGCCATGCGCCTCGAGCGCCTGGGCAAACGCGACGGTCTGCTCGACGTCCCAGCCGCCCTCGACCCAGTCGCTGCCGGAGAGTCGCATCGTCACCGGCCGGTCGGCGGGGAAGGCAGCGCGGACAGCATCGAACACCTCGAGCGGAAAGCGCATCCTGTTCTCAAGGCTGCCGCCATAATCGTCGTCGCGGCGGTTCGACAGCGGCGACAGGAACTGGTGGAGCAGATAGCCATGCGCGCCGTGGATCTGCACCGCGTCAAGGCCGAGCCGTGCCGCACGCCGGGCCGAAGCGGCGAACGCCTCCCGCACCCGATCGAGCCCGGCCCGGTCGAGCGCCAGCGGGGCATTGTCCTTGTGATGAAAGGCGATCGGGGAGGGCGCCACCGTCTGCCAGCCGAGCGGGGCGCCCGGCGCGATCTGCGCGCCGCCCTTCCACGGTACTTCGGTCGATGCCTTGCGGCCGGCATGGGCGAGCTGGATCGCGACCGGCATGTCGGACCAGCGACGGACGCTGTCGAGCGTCCGGGCGATCGCCGCCTCGGTCGCGTCGTCGTAGAGGCCGACATCGGCATGGGAAATGCGGCCTTCGGGGAGCACCGCGGTCGCCTCGATCGTGAGCAGCGCCGCGCCCGACAGCGCCAGATTGCCGAGATGGATCTGGTGCCAGTCGGTCATGCAGCCGTCGACCGCCGAATATTGGCACATCGGCGCGATCACGATCCGGTTCGACAGCGTCAGCGCGCCGATCGACCGGGGTTCGAACAGCCTGGGTCCCGCCATCTTGCGTCTCCGAATTGCAACCCGGCGCGAATGTCGCCGCGCCGTGCAGATCGGGATGCTCCAACCAACAGTCAACCGCACCCATATCCACTGATGGATGCATGTTCCTTTTCTGGCAGGCGATCCTCTTCCCCGCTCAGAGCCGAGGCCAGCCATTAGCCGACGAAGGCGCGCTCGATCACATAATGGCCGGGCTTGTTGTTCGACCCTTCCTCGAACCCGCATGCCTCGAGCATCGCCGCGGTGTCGCGGATCATCGCGGTGCTGCCGCACAACATCACCCGGTCATGCTCCGGATCGAACGCCTTCGCCCCGGTCAGCGGCGGACCGAACAAATGGCCATTCTCCACCAGCGTGTCGATCCGCCCGCAGGTCCTGAACGGCTCGCGCGTCACCGTCGGCACATAATGGAACTGAAGCAGCGCCTGGTCGCCCACCAGCGGATCACCGGCGAGCTGCGCGGTCAGTTCGTCATGATAGGCGAGGTCGCTCACGCGCCGCACCGAATGGACGATCACCACCTGCCCAAACCTGTCGTAGACATCTGGGTCGCGCGCCACGCTCAGGAAGGGGGCCAGCCCCGTGCCGGTCGATAGCAGGAACAGCCGTTTCCCGCCGAGCAGCGCGTCAAGCACGAGGGTGCCGGTTGGCTTGCGGCCGAGATAGAGCTGGTCGTCGGGCCTGATCGTCTGGAGCCGCGAGGTCAGCGGTCCGTCCGGCACCTTGATCGACAGGAACTCGATCTCGTCGGACCAGGCCGGGCTGGCGATCGAATAGGCGCGCATCAGCGGCCTGCCGCCGGGATCCTCGTCGCCGGGCAGTCCGATCATCACGAACTCGCCTGACCTGAAGCGGAAGCTTGCCGGC
Source organism: Sphingomonas sp. QA11 (assembly GCF_028473665.1). Classification (GTDB taxonomy): domain Bacteria; phylum Pseudomonadota; class Alphaproteobacteria; order Sphingomonadales; family Sphingomonadaceae; genus Sphingomonas; species Sphingomonas phytovorans. The sequence goes on from NZ_CP098774.1 coordinate 5,192,798, forward strand.
CGCTCGACCGCGAAGCTGAACAGATGCTCGTTCCAGTGCCGCACCCAACGGACCGGCACGGTCTGGAACGCGGCATGATCGGGGATGGTCCTTGGCGGGCGCACGGGCATGTTCATGGGCGCTGCACCGTCGTGTCGGTCATCGCGGTCGCGACGAAATCGGCCGCCTGCGCCAGTCTGGCCACCGCGTCCTCGGTCACCAGCCCGGCCGCCACGCGCTTGAGCCGCCCGATCGGCCCTTCCTGCGCCGTCGCGAACAGCGCCAGCAACCGCGCCTCGTCGTCGGTCGTCCTGGCCGATCCGGCGCTACCGAAGCGCACCTGGCTGAGGCTTTCCTGGTCGAGCGTCGCCATCAGCATGTTGAAATCGGGCAGCGCTTCGGCGATGCCGCGCCGCGCGAAACCGGCATGGAGCGCGTGGCAGCAGCACCGCCCGGCGCGCGCCGCGCCGACCCATGTCCGCATTGCCGTGAGCAGGAAACGCTCGGGCTCTTCGAGCCGGCCGACCGCGCGGTCGAGATAACGGTACATCATGCTTCCTTATTGCGAGTGCGTCGCATTATTGTGAATGGTGCGATGCGTCAATGCTCGACTGAGCTGAATTCGTCGCGGATGTGGTTGGGTCGGGTTGAGGACAATTCCGCCACGCCCTATCGTCAGGCCGGGGGACCGCGCCGTGACGATGGAGGAGCCTGATATCGTCGATCGGCCCGCCATGGCGCGGCGTCGTCTGTTCGGCCTGCAATATTTGCGTGCGATCGCGGCGACCGGCGTGGTCCTGTTCCACGCGACCGAGGCGGCCGGCGCGCCCTGGCGAATCGGTTCCCGCGGCGTCGACCTCTTCTTCGTGCTCAGCGGTTTCCTGATGATCGCGATCACTGACGGCGGCGCGCGGCCCTGGCCTTTCTTCAAGGACAGGCTGTTGCGGGTAGCCCCGCTCTACTGGATCGCGACCGCCGCGCTCATCATGGTCGCCGTGGTCGGCCTCGCGCCATACATGACGCTCGATCCGGTCCGGATCCTGACCTCCTTCGCCTTCATTCCCTATGGTGACCTCACTGCCGGGCGAATCATCCTGCCGATCCTTCCGGTCGGCTGGACGCTGAACGTCGAGATGCTGTTCTACACGCTTTTCGCGCTGATCCTGGTGCTGCCACGCTACCGGATGCTGGTGCTGACCTGCGTGATCTGCGGCCTGGTCACGCTTGGCTTCCTCTGCGGCCCGACCGGGGCGGGGGCTGCCTGGACCCAGCCGATATTGCTTGAATTCGTCGCGGGCGGCTGGGTCGGCATGGCCTGGGTCAGGCCGGAACGGCGGCGGCAGATACTCGTCTTCCTGCTGCCCGCGCTGTGTGTGTGGACTGCCCTGCCGGTCGGAAGGGTCGGCGTGATGGTGACGCTGATCCTGGCGGCCGTCCTGTTCTTCGAGGCGCGGGGCGCCGGCATTCCGAAATGGCGCCCGCTCCTGCTGCTCGGCGACGCAAGCTATTCCATCTATCTGTGGCAGATCTTCCCGCTGCAATTCGTCTTCGTCCTTGGCCAGCGCCTGAACGTGCCGCCCGCCATCCTCGCCGTCACCGCCAGCCTTGCCGCGATCGGCGGTGGAATCCTGGCCTATCTGCTGCTTGAACGCCCGCTGCTCGCCCTGCTCCACCGCCGGCGCACCAGGCACGGCATCACTATCCCGGCGGGGCCATGATCAGCGTCCGGCGAAGGCTGGTCGGGCACCGCGCTATTTGATACTGTCGGCTGACGTTTTGCGGGGGCAGACGACATGGCGACAATAGTGGGCGGCTTCGGGCGGGATGCGGTCGTCAGGGACCGTGGTTTCTTCCTCATCATGGCACTGGCGATTTCAGCGACGGTGGTCGCCGGATTCACGCTTCAACTCGTCGCCGGCCGGTCGAGCTTCGCCTCGCCCTGGTGGGTGCATGTCCACGGCATCACCTTCATGGGCTGGCTCGCCATCTATGTGGCGCAGAATGTCCTCGTCTATCGCAACGACATCGCGCTGCATCGCCGGCTCGGCCGGTTCGCGGCAGGCTATGTCGGCTGGATGGTGCTGGTCGGGCTCAGCGTGAACACGCTGGCGGCGATCAATCACCGAATCCCGCCCTTTTTCGAAATCAATGTCTTCCTGGTGATGGACTGGCTGACCGTGCTGGTCTTCGCCGGCCTCACCTGGGCCGGGGTACGGATGCGGCACCGGACCGACTGGCACCGCCGGCTGATGCTGTGCGCTGCGATCATGATCATGACGCCCGGCGCCGGCCGGCTGCTGCCGCTGCCGCTGCTCGGCACCTGGATCATCTGGTCGATCTGGCTGATCATGCTGGTCTATATCGGCGTGGCGGTGACCTATGATCTGGTCACGCGCGGCAAGGTGCATCCGGCGTATTTCTGGGGCTTCGGCGCCATCACCCTGGCGACCGCGCTGATGCGTCCGCTGGCCTTCACCCCGCCGATGCTCGCGATCACCGCTGCGCTGACCGGCTGATCGGAGCCGCGGGGTATCTTGACGCGGTCTCTCGTCCGGGCGAGTCTCCTGCGCAAAGGAGAGACATGAATGTTCAGCCACATGATGGTCGGCAGCAACGACATCGCCCGATCGAAGGCCTTCTACGACGCGCTCTTCGGCACTCTCGGCGGCAAGCCCGCCTTCCAGGATGACAAAGGCCGCCTGATCTACATGCACAATGGCGGAATCTTCATGGTGTCGGCCCCAATCGACGGCAAGAATGCCTGCCATGCCAATGGCGGGACCATTGGCTTCACGATGGCAAGCCCGGAAGAGACCGATGCCTGGCACAAGGCGGGGGTCGAGCATGGCGGCAGCTCGATCGAGGACCCGCCCGGCCTGCGCGATGGCGGCTTCGGGCCGATGTATCTCGCCTATCTGCGCGATCCCGACGGGAACAAGCTGTGCGGCCTGCACCGGGTGAAGGCCTGACGGAATCCGCCGTCGCGCCCTTTCTGAAAGCCGACCGCGCCATGCCGCTTCCGCACGTTGCCCCGGCCACGCTGGCCATCATGGGCACGCCCGATCGTTTTCCTGTCCGGCGCATCTTTTGCGTCGGGCAGAACTACGCCGATCATGCGCGGGAAATGGGCTCCGATCCCGACCGGCAGAAACCCTTCTTCTTCACCAAGCCGGCCGACGCCGTCGTCGATGGCGGCACTGTGCTGCCGTTCCCCGCCCGCACCGCCGATCTTCATCATGAGGTCGAGCTGGTCGTGGCGCTGTCCGGGGGCGGCACTGACATCCCGGTGGCTGACGCCGCCGGGCTGATCTTCGGCTATGCGGCCGGGCTCGACCTCACCCGCCGCGATCTCCAGGCGGAAGCGAAAAAGGCTGGCCGCCCCTGGGACATGGCCAAGGGTTTCGACCGCTCAGCGCCGATCGGCCCGCTGACCCCCGGCATTCCGCCGGCCAGCGGCAGGATTTCCCTCACGATCAACGGCGATCCGCGCCAGTCGGGTACGCTCGACCAGATGATCTGGAATGTGCCCGAGATCATCGCCGAGCTGTCAACCTATGTCGACCTCAGGCCCGGCGACCTGATCTTCACCGGCACCCCCGCCGGCGTCGGCCCGATCCTGCGCGGCGACCGGCTTGAGGCGATGGTCGAGGGCGCTGCGCCCTTGCTGGTCGCGTTCGCCGGATAGGCCGCGGGCTTGCAAGCCGGCATGCCGACGCTGCTGCGCAGGCGGTTCAAAGGGGGCAGTCGGCGGAAAATGGACAGGCACCGGCTGGACCGAAAGGCCGTCAGCTGGCACAAACCGCCCATGACCTTCCCGGTTCACATTGCAGGCGCCGCGATCAGCGGTCGAATTAAGCACCCGGCCTGATCCGTCAGGCCGGGTCCGCCCGCATGTGAACACCATGGCGCCCGACGCGCCACGCTCAAGGTCTATGATGATGTCAACGCAGGAAACGACGCTGCACCTCATCTGCGGCAAGATCGCCGCCGGGAAATCGACGCTTACCGCCAGCCTCGGCGCCCTCCCTCGCACCATCGTGGTGGCTGAGGATCAATGGCTTGCCAGGCTCTATCCCGGCGAGCAGACCAGTCTCGCCGATTATGTGCGCAATTCGACGCGCCTACGGAATGCGATGGCGCCGCATCTGGTGGCGCTGCTGCGAACCGGTGTTTCCGTCGTCCTGGATTTTCCCGCGAACACCCTGGCCAGTCGGGCGTGGATGCGCATTCTGTTCGAGGAGGCGGGGGTGGCGCACCAGCTCCATTATCTCGACGTCGCCGACGAGATTTGCAAAGCGCGCCTTCGCGAACGAAATGCCAAGGGCGAGCACGAGTTCATCGTGACGGACGAGGAGTTCGACCTGTTCACCCGGCATTTCGTGGCACCGGCCCCCGATGAAGGCTTCAACATCGTCCTTCATCGCCAATAGAGGTGCCATGCGCTCCTCGGAGAAAGTCGCGGGGTCGGGTGCCGCGGCCCTCAAGCCGTTGTCGTGACTCCCCGGTAAACCGGATCCTCCAGCGCGCGCCCGGCGCCCATCGCGACGCAGATCAGTGCGTTTTCCGCAACGATCACCGGCAGGCCAGTCGCCTTGGCCAGCGCCTCGTCGATGCCGGAGAGAAGCGATCCGCCGCCGGTCATGACGATGCCCTGGTCGTAGAGATCGGCGGCCAGCTCCGGTTCGGTCCGCTCGAGCGCGCCGAGCACCGTCTCGACTACCTGGCCGACCAGGTCGGCGAGCGAGCCGGCGATCTCGGCCTGGGTGACCTCGACCTCCTTGGGCACGCCGGCGACCAGATCGCGTCCCTTGACCCGCATGACCAGGCCGTCCTGCGCTGTCTCCGCGCTGGCCATTCCGATCTCGATCTTCACGCGTTCGGCGGTCGATTCACCGATCATCAGGTTGTGCTTGCGGCGGATGTACGAGGCGATCGCATCGTCCATCCGGTCCCCGCCGACCCGCGCCGAGGTGCTGTAGGCGAGGCCGCGCAGCGACAGCACCGCCACCTCGGTCGTACCGCCGCCGATATCGACCACCATCGCGCCGATCGGCTCGGTGACAGGAAGGCCCGCGCCGATCGCCGCGGCCATCGGCTCCTCGATCAGGTGGACGGTTCGCGCGCCCGCATTCTCAGCCGCCTGGCGGATCGCGCGCCGCTCGACCGGGGTCGCGCCGGAGGGGATGCAGATCGCGACCTCGGGGTTGCGCGGCAGCCGGCTCTTCCCGCCATGCGCCTTGTCGATGAACGCCTTGATCATCTGTTCGGCGACGTCGATGTCGGCGATCACCCCGTCGCGCATCGGCCGGACGGTACGAAGCGTGTCGGGCGTCTTGCCCATCATCAGCTTGGCTTCGGCGCCCACCGCGCGCACGCGCTGGACGCCGTCCAGCGTCTCGATGGCCACGACGGAGGGTTCGTTGAGCACGATGCCCCGGTCGCGCAGATAGACGACGGTGTTGGCGGTCCCGAGATCGATCGCCATGTCATTGGACGCTCGGCTGAACAGGCGAGGAAAACGCATTGAGATGTAATCATTTCCGAATTAGCGGCGCGCGCCGGCTCGCCTGAACTATGGCGCATAAGTTGGGAGCGGCGGCGTGGGCGCGTCGGCACAGCGCGTCAAGGTCCGGGGTGGACCGGGTGCGTCCGACCGGGCTTTGCGGGCGACGAGGGGGTGGCACCGCGTTGCTCCACAGCGCCGCTTCGGTTGTAACACTTCCGGAATAAGCGTTATTCCCCGTGCTTCGCGGATGATGGGGACTGCATGATGGCTTCGAGCGCAACCACGACGACGTCGCCGCTTTCGCCCAAGGCGACGACCAATCCGGACGGCAGCTTCTTTCTCGCCTCGACTGACTGGATCACGCTCCAGACTTATCTTCAGGCGGCGGTGACGCTGCCGATCACTGGGGCGGAGGCGATTGCCAAGCTCGGCATCAACAGCGCGGATGCCGATTATTTCGCGCCGCTGTGGAGCGCCTATTCGGGCGTTCACGATCATTGCCACGATTTCTCGATCAACACCTTCCCGGAAACCGTGTCCCTCGCCTCCGACATCGTCGATTACGGGCGCAACAAGGTGCCGGTGTTCTACGGCGCGATCTCGAAGATCGCCGACAAGGTCAGTGACGGGGTGCTGACCGAGGAGAAGGCGCAGGTCCAGATCACCCAGGTGCTGACCAACCTGGTCAAGGATGCCCAGACACGCGGCGATCGCGCGGCAGCGGTCGAGGCGGCGATCGCCAGCTTCATTGCCCAGACCCAGGCCGACAAGGCGCTGCTCGATCCGTTGCAGACGCGTTACCGTAACGAGCTTGAGGGCGATAACGGTCGCATCGCCGAGCTGGAGGCGGATCTCGCGACCGAACAGGCGGTGATCGACGCCGAAAATGCGGAATATGCGAAGGACGTGAAGCTCGCCGCGACCACCCCGACCTATGGCTGGATCGTGCCGGCGGGCACTATCGCCGCAGCGGTGGTCGCCGGCATCTATGGCGCGCGCGCGACGGCCGCGCTCAGGGCGATGCGCGCCGCGCAGGAGCAGTTCGACAAGGATTCCGACGAACTCGCCAGCAAGCGGCTGATGGCGCAGGACCTGACCACGGCGGGCACCAGCCTGGACGGGGTGCTGACCGCGCTTAATTCGGCGCTGCCGATCGTGCAGAAGGCGCGGGGCGCCTGGCATGCGCTGTCGGACGATATCGGCAGCGTCCTGAAGACGCTGGCCAACGATATCGGGGGGCAGGAATCCTTCATCGCCTCGCTCGGCGTGGATACGGCGATCAGCGAATGGTCGGAACTGGCCAAGAAGGCCGACACCTACCGCGCAAACGCCTTCATCACCGTGCTGAGCGAAGCGGAGGTCACCGCGCGGATTGCCGCCGATCCGAACGCCTTTGCCGTATCGCACGGCTGATCCGGCACCTCCACCACTCGACAGGGAACCGCCCATGCCCGAGGCACATGTCACACCGGCCCCGCTCGCCTCGCCGCTCGCGCCCGCCGCGGCGCTCGGCGGCGGCAGCGATTTCTTCATGTCACAGGGCGACTGGGCACTGGTCCAGGCCTATCTCGACACCGGCATCAGGCTGCCTGTCGACGCGACCCAGGCGGCGAAGGTGATCGGTTTCACTGTCGACGAGGCAGGGGATTATGACGATCTGTGGACTGCCTTCTCCACGATCCACGACCATTGCAGCGATTTCCTCAACACCAGCTACCCCGCCATCGTCGGCGTCGCTTCCACGATCGCGACCTTCGGGACAAGCAAGGTGCCGGTCTTCTACGGCGCGATCGACAAGATCATCGCGCAGGTGAAGGCGGGCACGATGACGCTGGACAAGGCGGTCGTGCAGATGCGCACGATCCTGCTCAACCTCCAGGCTGATGCGCAGACGAAGGACACCGACGTCGCCGCTCAGGCGGCCGTGGTCGACAGCTTCATCGCCCAGATGAAGACCGATGCGGCGATGCTCGCGCCGATCAAGGCGAAATATCAGGCCCAGCTAGACGGCGAGGATGGGGTGATCGCCACCCTGCGCGTGATGGTCTCGGCGCTTCGACAGCAAGTCGAAGACGAGTTCAGGGAGGTCGCCAGGGATGAGGAAATCGCGATGGGCTCCGTCGTCCTTTTCGCTGTTCCGGTGCTCGGTACGATCACGGCAGCCTGTCTCACGGCGGTCTATTTCGAGCGCGCGCGCCAGGAACGCATCATCGCGGAAAAGGACGCGGAGAAGCTGACCGACCTGCAGGCGCGCCTCAAGGTCGCTCTCGCGCTTGACGGCCACCTCGAGCTGTCGATGCACGCCCTGGGCAAGGTGGATGACGCGCTCACCGCCGCCACCCCGGCACTGGCCAAGGCACAGGCCGCGTGGACCGCGCTCGACACCGGGATCGCGGGCATCCTCGCCACGCTGGCGACCGATATCAGGGATATCGCCACGCTCGGGACGAAGCTCGATATCGATACCGTCATCGCTGCCTGGAAGACGATGGCTGACGACGCGGACGATTTCCGCGCCAACGCGTTCATCACGATCACGCCGGCACCCGACCCCGATGCGGCGGCGGGCGGCACGCCGACACCCACTCCTTCCGCCACGACCGCCGGCTGAGGGCGGTCGCGATGGGCACTCTCCTCTTGTTTGGCCGGGCACCCGGCGTGGCGCCTGGGACACCGGACGGCACGGGCAATGTGGACAAGGGCTGGATCGAGGCGCCGCGCGTCGACCTGCACAAGGAGTCGGTCGACGGGTCTGTCGTGCAGGACACGGGGCAGGGAGGGCTGTCGGCCGATCTATGGGTGGCGCTGACGGCGTTTCTCGATCAGGCGCGCCACGCGCGAGGCGCTGTCGACGCGCTTGGCCTGCCCGGTGGCGGGCCGCCTGCCTTCCCGGCGCTCTGGGCCAGTTGGGGGCGCTTCACGTCGGCGCTCGATCAGTGGCAGGCAACGCGCGATGCGCTCGTCGCCCTGGCGAACGACATCGTCAGCTATGCGACGGCGGTGGTTCCGCAAAGCTATGGCCGGATCGAGGGCATGCTGAATGACGGCGCGTCGGTCGACGCCATCGCCGCCCTGCTCGGCGAGGCGATCGCCCAGGCCGGACAGCGTGCCGACCGGGCGCGCGCACTGGCGGCGGCCATCGCGCCGCCGGTCGCGGCGATCAATGACCTGGCGGGCGCCTTTCATGCGGTCCAGCGCAACCCGCCAACACGCATCACGTTGCGCAGCGCCCCGTCGCTCTGCCTCGCCTATGACGGCAATGGCGATGCAGTGGTCAGCAATACGGGCGGTGGCGACAATCCGGCGCAGCATTGGACGATCGAGCCGGTTCGCATGCTCATTCCCGGCTGGGTGTTCCGTACCGCCGCCCGCGATCGCACGCTGACGGTGCCGGCCGGCGATACCGGCGAGCGCGAAGGATCGCGTCCGCGACTGATCTCGACCGGCCAGGCTGGTCCGAACGGTCTGGATGGCGGGGCGGCTGTCTTCATCCATTACAGCAGCGGTTATCTCCAGCCGGGCAAATGGTCCGGGCACACGCTTGATTGTGCCGGGAATTCTGGCTGGAATTCAGGCACGCCGGTCCTGTGCTGGGAACAGAATGACGGCGATAACCAGAAATGGTCGTTCACCGCGCGCAGCCTTGGCGATCTCGATTTCTATGATGCGATCGCGCCGGTGGTCATCACCAGCGGCTCGGGCCTCGGCGCGCTTCAGCATCTGGAAGGTGACTGGCGTGCTGTCGCTGACGATCTTGGCGATGGTCTCGCCCAGCTTCGCGCGGTCGATTCCACCGCTGGCTTCATCGGCGGGCTCCAGATCGAGAGCGTCATGGGCGAATGGGCCGATCTTGCGCGGGAGGCACAGGCGGCGATCACCCTGCTCTGACGCACGATGTCCGTCGGCGTCGCACGGTGACGGATGGAGCGGCCAAGGGGTAAACCGTCACCACAATAGAGGAGAGCGCGACCCACCCTATTGACCGCCATGGCGTGTGCGGGCAGCCTGATCGAATCACCGTGGAGCGTTGCGTTCGACAACGAAGCGGAGGGGGAGCCGATGGATGAAATCGTGAAGACCAGGGATCTGATCGGCGAACTTCTCGTTCGCTGGGGCGACAGCGCCGTTGCGCTCGATACCGCGCTCCGCTTGCTTCACGCGCAGGATCGGACCGGCGACGCGCTCATCCTGATTTCGCAGGCGATGCAGGATGCTTTCCAATATGGTCCGATCTGCCCCTGGTGACCGAATGCAAGGCGTGCGCCGGCTGAAGCGACTACCGGGCGCGCCGCCCTGATCTCGTGTGAGCGGCCCGGCGATCCCGCGTCGAGCCGTCTCCGCCGGATCAGTCAGCGGTCACGATCGGATAGTCCAGCCTGACCGTATCGAGCAGTCGCTCGATCTCAGCGATCTCCCGCGTTCCGCCGCTCGGTCGTACCGACCAGTTGAACGGGCCGTGGGTGGCGACGTCATGCAGATGAACCGGCCCGATCGCCATCCGCCAGGAACGGGCGCTGCCGCCTGCCTTGCGGGTCAATCGGGCGACGAGGAGATCCTGAAGCTGGCTGGCGGTCATCGTCCGCCTTTTGCGGGCTGGACGCGATTGCGCAAGCTGCGGATGCACCGGATGAAGCCTGCCTGCGGCGAAGAGCCACCCTGCTGCCGTTTCACCGCAATGCAGCTTGCCCTTGCCCCGCCTCGGCGTGCACCGGACCGTGCTCGATGTTCGCTACATGCGGCGGCGCATGCTGTTCCCGCCCCCCTTCGCTCAGTCTGGTTATGACGATCCCCGTGCAAGCAGCACCCGCACAGATGTAGGACAGTGCAAGCATGCTCTCGAAAACAATTTCCATCCACGGCCTCCGATTCTTCATGGTAATTTCCAGTTCGTGATCTGGGATTTGAACGAACGGAGTGAGCAGTTTCGCACATCGATATTTTTTATCGCGAATGTGCGGAATCCGCGGCTTCATCCGTTCAAGTGACAAAGAAGGAAGAGACGGCGAGGCAGGGCTGGAGGAAGCTGCGATGAATGATTTCGAACGCGCGCGTAACCAGGCGTATGACCGGATTCATCAGCGATTGCAGGCGACCGCGCGGGCATTCACAGCAACGTCATCTTACCCGATCCTCTCTGAACCGAATGATCTCGCGCAAGCGGCGATGCTGAAAGTTCATGAATTCATCACCAGGCGTGAGTTGTTTCTGGGCGACGAGTTCATTCTCGACCAAGCGATGGAACGCGAGGCAGCGGGCTGGGGTACGACGTGCCTGAAACATTCCCTGATCGACGAGATTCGCGCCGTCCGACTCCGCTTGCCAAGGACGATGCGTCCGAAATCGACGGATGGCGAAGAGGATCCCCCGGATGAAACACCCAGTATGGAGCCCTCGGCGGAGGAGAATGTTTGCGCGACGACTTTACTCAAAGCGCTGCGGACATTGAAATCTCGCCATCGCGAGAAATATGTCGGGGGCCTCGAAACGATGCTGCGGTCCGTATCGGACTCGAATTTCACCAGAGCGACGCTCGGCCACATTACCAACCTTACCCATACGCAACTCGGACGTATCGAGAACGAAATCGTAAGGAGCGGGATTGCCGACCGGAGCAGCGCCAAGGATGCGAACAATGAAACTTAACTATGTGGGACAGCTGTCGGGGGCAGAACTTGACAGGCTGGAAGCACGCACGGTCGAAGGATTATTCGACGAGGTTTGCGATTTGCTGGACTATGCTAGCGACGATGCTTTGGAGGACTTCCTTTGCGAGATGGATGGGGCGCGTGCCAACGCAAGGCCGGTGGTTTCATTCGAGCACGGGTCGATCGATGAGCGGGGAACTCTCGAACTCGATACGCCGATATACGCGGATGTGGCTGCGCGCGTCGTGCTGAGCCAGCGGTGGCAGTCGCGGCGATCGATGGCGGACTAAAGGGTAGACTGTGTGTCGGGCTGGTCCCTGTCGCGTAGCTAGATCGCGTAGCCCGCGCGCTGCGGCCGGCTCAGCATGGCGTTGGCCGCGTCGTCGCCGATGAAGCGTTCCGCCACCGGGTCCCATGCCAGGCGCCGCCCGGTCCGCATCGCGGTCCAGTGGAGCAGGCAGGTCGAGCACGCGCGATGGCCCAGCTCTGCCGGCGAGATGTTGGGCGCCCCCGTCCTGATGGAATCGAGCCAGTTGCGATGCTGTTCCGGGCTTTTCGGCAAATGGATTTCATTGGGCCCGATCACGCTGTCGAGGACCTTCGGATTGCTCGCCAGCAGCCCGCTCGTTCCGGCCGCGGCGATCGCGGGGTCGCTCGCGGTGACGCCGCCGGTGCGGGTGACGAAGATCGATCCTTCGGTGCCGATGAACTTCACGCCATTGGGCAGCGCGCCGGAGATCTTCATCTCCACCCCGTTGGCGTAGCGCCCATGGGTCTCGAACGGGCCGTGCACGTTCCACAGGCCGCTTTTCGGGAATTCGGCGGTACCCCAGATCTCGACCGGGCCGCCATGCTCCGTGTCCATGCCCCAATGCGCGATATCGACATGGTGCGCGCCCCAGCCGGTGATCATGCCGGCGCCGAACTGCTCGCAGCGAAGCCAGCCGGGCCGGCCGAACTTGCCGTCCTGCGGGTGCACGCGGATCTCGGTGTAATAGACCTCGGGGGTGGTGCCGAGCCACGCGTCGTAGTTGAGATTCGCCGGAATCGGCATCGCCGCGGCTTCGGGCCCGGAAGGGTCGCCGGGCAGGCCGATCTCGACATGAGTCAGCGTGCCGATCCGTCCGTTGCGCACCAGCTCGCATGCCCGGTGGAATTGCGGCCAGGGGTCTTGTGATCGCTGCTGCGATCCGATCTGCAGCACGCGGTCGGTCTTCGCCACCGCGTTCGCCATCTGCCGCCCTTCGGCGATCGTCAGTGATGCCGGCTTCTGGCAATAGACATGCTTGCCGGCCTGTACCGCGTGGATCGAATTCGGCGCGTGCTGGTGGTCGGGGGTCGAGATGATGACCGCATCGATATCCTTGTTGGCCAGCAGCTCCCGGTAATCGGTATAGCCGCGCGTGCCCGAATAGGGCTTGCCCGCCTTCTCGCCATAGGTCGTGTCGACCAGTTCGATTCCCTGCTGCACGCGCCGCGTATCGAGGTCGCAAACGGCGACGATATGGGCGTCGTCACACTTGAAGACCTCGACCATGTCATGGATGCGCGAGATGCGACCGACGCCGATCGCGCCGATGTTGATTCGCTTGCTCGGCGCGTTCCGGCCGAACACGCTGGCCGGCACGATCGACGGGAAGCCGATCGCGGCGATCGCCCCGGTCCTGATCAGGTCGCGCCGCGAAAACCCTGTTCTGGTGGTCATGACACTATCCCTCCGTCAGGCCGTGATCGGCCGGGTGGCGTTCTTCTGGGCGATGAGCACGAGCTCGGCGGCGAGCAGCGCCTGGTCCTGGTCCTGCGCGATCGATGTGCGCTCGACCACGTCAGTCACGAATTGCGGGCCGAACGGCAGGTATACGTCCTTGCAATCGAGATAGCGGGCGCTCTTGCCATCCACGACGAACAGGTGGTTGCCGCCGGGCTTGCCGGTCGGGTCGGCATATTTGCGTAGTTCGATATAGCCCTCGGTCCCCAGCACGAAGAGCCGCCCGTCGCCCCAGGTGCCGAGCCCCTTCGGCGTGAACCAGTCGACCCGCAGATAGCCGGTACCGCCATTCCCGCTCATCGTCATGTCGCCGAAATCCTCGAACAGCGGATGGTCGGGATGGTTGACGTTGCCGGTCTGCGACGCGACGACTTTCGCGCGGCGGCTCTTGGTGAAGAACAGGAACTGTTCGGCCTGGTGGCTGCCGATATCGGTCAGGATGCCGCCGTATCGCGCCTTGTCCCAGAACCAGCCGGGGCGGCTGGCCGGGTTCACCTGGTGCGGGGCGATGTTGATGGTCTGCACGACACGCCCGATCGTACCCTGTTCGATCAGCTCGCCCGCCTTGATCGCGGCGGGCACCTCGAGCCGTTCCGAATACATGATCGCGAATTTGCGTCCCGTCGTCTTGATCGCCGCGCGGACATCGGCAAGCTGCTTGAGGCTGGTGATCGCCGGCTTGTCGCCGAGAAAGTCCTTGCCCGCCCGCATCGCGCGGATGCCGAGCGGCGCGCGCAGGTCGGGGATCGGTGCGCCCGCGATGAGCTGGATCGATGTGTCTTCCAGGATCTCCGCTTCGCTCCGTGCGAGCTTCGCGGTCGGGAAGCGCTTCTGGAAATCGGCGAGCTGCTTCGCGTCGGTGGCATGGACCCACACCAGGTCGCCGCCACCGCGGATCACCGCCGCCGTCATCGCATAGATATGGTTGTGGTCGAGGCCGATCACCGCGAACCTGATGTGATGCTTCGGTTGCGGGTCGGTCGGCGCGCCGGTGTTGACCACCTCGGGAATGGCGTTGCCGCTCAACGCCTGCGCCAGCACGTCGCCCGGCAGCGCGGCGGCGAACCCCGCAAAGCCGGCGCCGGTCAGCATCGAACGGCGATCGATCGGATTCATCGCGTCTCTCCTTGGCGCTGGTGCTCAGTTCTTCGGCGTCGCCGGGGTGGACCAGTTGATCACATGATAGGTGGTGTCGGTGGTGCCGACGTTGCGCAGTCCGTGCAGCGAATTGGATGCGTTGAAGATCACCGATCCCGGCCCGAGCCGTTTCCACACGCCGTCCGACAAGGTTTCGACCGTGCCGTCGCGGATGATCACCAGTTCCTCGTTGGGGTGCCTGTGCGGCGCGTGCGAGGTCTGGCCAGGCTTCAGCGTGGTGACGTGCATCTCGAGATCGTCGAGCGTCGCGGTCGGCCCGTTACCAAGGCTGCGTACCTCGCCGACATCGGTCGGCGTGACTTTCATCGCGTTCCAGTCCCACACGGACGGACCGATGACCTTCTTGCCCTGGGCGAGCACCCCGGCAGAACAGGTAAGCGCGACGGCCCCCAGCGCGACGACGATATCCCTGTGGGTGATGCGCATCGTGATGTTCCTCTCCTGGCCGGTGCGCCGCTTGCCGGGCGTCATCGGGTCAGCGCCGATGGTAGCGTTAACCAGAGGCTTATTGCTGATCCTATAGGATTTTCAAAGCGCCAAATTGGCGTCGATGACGATTCCGGTCGCTTCTGCCTGCGGCTCACCGACGCGCAGCATGGCGAGCGCCGAGAGCGCCATCAGCGCGCCCGCGATGGCGATCGTCCAGATCGGCTCCTCGGGGAAGACATTGTGGATCAGGCTGCCCATCACCGTCGCGATGAAGAGCTGGGGCAGGACGATGAAGACGTTGAAAATGCCCATATAAACGCCCAGCGTCCCGTGCGGCAGCACGCCGGCCAGCATCGCATAGGGGATGGTCAGGATCGATGCCCAGGCCACCCCGATGGCGATCATCGGCAGGATCAGCAGCACCGGATCGCGGATGACCAGCATCGCGGCAAAACCTGCCGCGCCGGCCAGCAGGCAGGCCATATGAGTCCGGCCCATGCCGATCCGTCGCACCAGCCCCGGCAGCAGGAAGGCGGCCAGGGCCGCGACCCCGTTATAGACGGAGAAGAGGATGCCGACCCAGTCGGCGCCGTCATTATAAGCCCTGGACGCCGTATCGGTCGACGCGAAGACGTAACGGGTGACGACCGGCGTCGTGTAGACCCACAGGACGAAGAGCGCCGACCAGGAAAAGAACTGGACAAGCGCGAGGCGGCGCATCTCCACCGGCATCTGGACGATATCCCGGGCGATGCGGGTCAGCGCGTTGCCCCCCTGACCGGCATCGCGCGCCGGGGCATCCTCGCCGGCAAAGGCGCGCATCTGTTCGGGCGGGTATTCGTGCGTGGTGAGCACGGTCCACAGCACGGCGCAGAAGATCGCCACGCCGCCAAGGTAGAAGGAATAGCGCACTGCGTCGGGGATGACGCCAGCGGGCGCCACGTTGCTCGCCCCGAGCGCGGTGATCGCGAACGGCGCGATCGACCCAAGCACTGCGCCCGCGCCGATAAAGGCGGTCTGGAAGGCATAGCCGAGGGTGCGCTGCGTCGGGCCGACCATGTCGCCGACAAAGGCGCGGAACGGCTCCATCGAGATGTTGATCGATCCGTCGAGTATCCACAGCAGCGATGCCGCCACCAGCAGCACCGGCGCGTGCGGCATGGCGATCAGCGCCAGTGCGGCAAGTGCCGCGCCTGCCAGAAAATAGGGCCGCCGCCGCCCGAACCGACCCCAGGTGCGGTCGCTGAAATGGCCGATCAGCGGCTGGACGATCAGCCCGGTTATCGGCCCGGCGATCCACAGCAGGGCAAGCGTGTCGACATCGCTGCCGAGCGACTGGAAGATGCGGCTGATGTTCGCGTTCTGCAGGCCGAACGCGACCTGGATTCCGAAGAATCCGAACGAGATGTTCCACAGTCCGGCCAGGGACTGGCGCGGCCGCCCGGTCACTCGCTCCAAACCCCCTGCTGTATGTTTTTTGTTTTCTGCCGGGCAGGATGTCAGTGACTTGGCGCCCCGGCAATCCCCGTTCGCGCGAGGCCATTGCTTTCCGGCGGGCGCGGCGGGCAAAAGGACGGCGAGCCGCAAGGGAGAGGCCGTTGAGCAGTTCGGAACTTGGGCGCGAGTGGTGGCGCGGGGCGGCGATCTACCAGATCTATCCACGAAGCTTCGCCGATTCGAACGGCGACGGCGTTGGCGATCTCGCCGGCATCACCGCGCATCTCGATCATGTCGCGTCGCTTGGCGTTGATGCGGTGTGGCTATCGCCCTTCTTCCCGTCGCCGATGAAGGATTTCGGCTATGACGTGTCGGATTATCGCGGGGTCGATCCGCTGTTCGGCACGCTGGCGGATTTCGACGCGCTGGTAGCGCGTGCCCATGCGCTTGGTCTGAAGGTGATCGTCGACCAGGTCTATGCGCATACGTCCGACAAACACGACTGGTTCGCGGAGAGCCGCCGTGACCGGACCAACGCCCGGCAAGACTGGTATGTCTGGGCCGATGCGAAGGCGGACGGCACGCCGCCCAACAACTGGCAATCGGTGTTCGGCGGGCCGGGCTGGACCTGGGACGCGCGGCGCGGCCAATATTACATGCACAATTTCCTGAGCAGCCAGCCGCAGCTCAACGTGCACGAGGCGGCGGTGCAGGACGCGCTGCTCGACGTCGCGCGCTTCTGGCTAGATCGTGGGGTCGACGGATTCAGGCTCGACGCGATCAGCTGCGCGATGGTCGATCCGGCGCTGCGCGACAATCCGGCAAGACCGCCGACGAATAGCCGCCGTACCCGTCCGTTCGATTTCCAGTTCCACATCCATAGCCAGTCGCATCCCGACATTCCGCTCTTCCTCGAACGGGTGCGTGCGCTGACCGACACTTATCCTGGTCGATTCACCGTGGCCGAGGTCGGCGGCCCGAATGTCGAGCTGGAGATGCAGGCCTTCACGCAAGGCGACCACCGGCTGAACACGGCATATGGCTTCAACTTCCTTTACGCGAAGGCGCTGACCCCGGCGCTGGTGCGCGAGGTGCTTGAACGCTGGCCCGATACGCCCGGCACTGGCTGGCCGAGCTGGGCGTTCGAGAATCACGATGCGCCGCGCGCTGTGTCGCGCTGGGCGCCGCCGGGGCATGAGGAGGCGTTCGGGCGGATGAAGATGCTGCTGCTCATGGCGCTGCGCGGCAATATCTTCCTCTATCAGGGCGAGGAGCTTGGCCTGACCCAGGTCGATATCCCGTTCGACCGGCTGCGCGATCCGGAGGCGATCGCCAACTGGCCGCTGACCCTGGGCCGGGACGGCGCGCGGACGCCGATGCCCTGGGTGGCCGGAGAGGCGGGGCTGGGTTTCTCGACGGTTGAGCCATGGTTGCCGTTCGGGCCGGACCATGCGGCGCTGGCGGTCGCTCGGCAGGAGCGGGATGGGGCGTCGATGCTCGCGCTGACCCGGCGGTTGCTGGCGATGCGCAAGGCGAACGCCGCGCTGGTGACGGGGGCGATCCGGTTTGTCGAGGCGACGGAGACGGTGCTCGCGTTCGAACGGGAGTCGGGCGGGCAACGGCTGTTGTGCGTGTTCAATTTCGCGGCTGAGGCACGGGAGTGGCTGCCCGAGGATGCTGACTCGTGGCGCGTGGTCGAGCAGGTCGGCGAGGTCGAGCAATGGCGGCTCGGCCCGTTCGCCGGGGTGATCGCGGAACGGCCTGCCTGAATCCCGCCGTCACCCCGGACTTGTTCCGGGGCCCACCGTCGTTCGGGCGCTTTGCTTCATGGTGCGCGCTGCGTCTCGCCGCGGAGTGGATGCCGGAACGAGTCCGGCATGACGTCAGGGGATGTCGAACGCGAACGCTTCCACCTCGTGCCGCACCCCAAGTTCAAGCGCCTCGGCCACCAGCCGCAACGGTGCCGGATCCACATCGCTCTCCCCGCGCGCCATCAGGTCGGCGAAGCGCGCATAGAGACGCTGATATTCCACATTCCTACCCACTGGGACCGCCTTGCCCGCAATGGTCAGCTCGGCACCGCCCATCGCCAGCTTCAGCATGCCGTCGGGCGTATCGATCTCGATATCCCAGCGCTGCACGCCCTCATGGAGGAAATCGAGTTCGACCGAGACCGGCACCGCGCCGCCGCGCAGCGCGAGCGTTGCCGCGATCGGCTGCGTCCGGCCCTTCGGCACCGCCAGTCCGGCTGCCTCCACCGCCAGCGGCATGGGCAGGATGTCGGTCAGGATCGACAGCGCGTTGATCCCGGGATCGAACACGCCGAAGCCGCCGGCCTCCAGAATCCATTCCTGCCCCGGATGCCAGACGCGGATGTCTTCCTTCCAGATCACCCGCACGGCTTCGATCACGCGGCCGGCCAGCCAGGCGCGCGCCGCATCGACCCCGGCCGCCTCCTGCGAATGCCACGCGGTGAACAGGGTGACGCCTGCATCCCGTGCCAGCGTTTCGAGGTCAGCGACCTCGGCGAGCGTCAGTCCCGGCGGTTTCTCCAGCAGCACATGGAGTCCCGCCGCGATCGCCTCCCGCGCCACCGCGACGCGCGCGGCGGGCGGGGTGCAGATCGCCACCGCCGCCGGCGCATCGGCGGCGAGCAGGGCGGCAAGATCGGGATGGACCGGCACCGCGCCCGACACGGCATGCGGGTCAACCGCGCCGGTCAGGCGGAACCGGTCATCGGCGTCGATCGCCGGGACATGCTGGTCCCGGGCGATCTTGCCATAGCCGATGATCCCGATCGGCAGCATCAGCCGCGCGTCACTTCAGCGCCACCACGGTCACTGACTTGGCCGGCAGGGTCAGCACCACCTTGCCGCCAGTCACCGGCACCGCCGCGATGTCGCGGGGCGCGACCGCCAGCGGCTCGCCGATGCGGTTATGCGCATCGATCCGGTCAGCGGTCAGTACCTTGCCCGACAGGGTCGAGGCCGTCCCGCCATCCAGGTTGAGAGTCACGGTCAGCGCATTCACCGGATCGAGATTCGCCAGCGACACATGCACCGCGCCGTCGGCGCCGCGCACGGCCGATGTGTTGAGCGACGCCATGGTCCATTGATCCTTGTTGTACCACGGGCTTGTCTGGTCGACCGGCAATTGAGTCGCATCCTGCCACGGCACGTACATGCCGAACACCTGGTAGGTCGGCGTGACCACCATCTTGTCGCCATCAGTCAGGATCATCGCCTGAAGCACGTTGATCATCTGGGCGATGTTGGCCATCTTCACGCGCTCGGCATGGCGGGTGAAGATGTTGAGGTTGATCGCCGCGACCAGCGCGTCGCGCAGGCTGTTCTGCTGCTGAAGGAAACCGGGGTTGCTGCCCGGTGTCGGATCGTACCAGGTGCCCCATTCGTCGACCGCCAGCCACACGCGGCGTTCCGGATCGTACTTGTCCATGACCGCGCTGTGCTTCGTCACATACTCGTCCATGAGCAGCGTCTTCGACAGGGTGCGCGCCCAGCTCGCCTCGTCGAAGCCGGTCGCGGAGCCTTTCCGTTTCCAGTCATCGGGCACGGTGTAATAATGCACGCCCAGGCCGTCGATCCGGTCGCCGGCGTCGCGCATCATCACTTCGGTCCAGTTGTAGTTCGAATCGCTCGCGCCGCTCGCGATCTTCAGGATCTTCGTGTTCGCCGGCGCCTTGACGAAGGTCGCGTAGCGCCGCGTCTCGTTCGCCGCATAGTCGGGATGCATGTTGCCGCCGCAGCCCCACAGCTCGTTGCCGAGGCCGAAATAGGGGAGCTTCCACGGCTCCTTGCGGCCGTTCGCGCGGCGCTCATTGGCGAGCGTCGAGGCGGTCGGCGACGTCATATATTCGACCCAGTCGGCCATTTCCTGCGGCGAGCCGCTGCCGACATTGCCGGAGACATAGGCTTCCGCGCCGACCATCTCGGTGAAGTTCATGAACTCGTGGGTGCCGACCGAATTTGGCTCGGTCACGCCGCCCCAATGGGTGTTGACCTTGACCGGCCGCTTCGCGCCGACGCCCTCGCGCCAGTGATATTCGTCGGCGAAGCAGCCGCCCGGCCAGCGGATCAGCGGCACCTTGATCGCGCGCAACGCCGCGATCACGTCGTTGCGGAAACCGTCGCTGTTGGGAATGCGGGAATTCCTGCCCACCCACAGCCCGCCATAGATGCCGGTGCCGAGATGCTCGGCGAACTGGCCGAAGATCTCGCGCTGCACCTTGGGCCCGGGCTTGTCGGCGTGGATGGTCACGCTCGCCTCGCGCCCCTGTGCCCAGGCCACTCCCGACGCGAAGACAAGCGCCGCCGCCAGCGCGATCCGCGCGCCCGTTCTCAACCGTTTCAATGCCGCCATTGCCCGTATCCTCCCATGATGCCGTTCGACGACGACTGGCTTTAGTTTATTGTCTGAGTATATGGCTACGCAAGCGAATAAAGTTTGGCGGATAGTGGGAGTCGATATGCGGACGTCGCTGGTGCAGTTCATCGATGCCGGAGGCACGCGCGGCGTGGCCGTGCTGCGCGGCGATCAACCGCCGCAACGGCTGGCGGGCGTGGAAAGCGTGCGTGCGCTCGCCGAGGCGGCGCTGGCGGCCGGCAACGGCCTGGCCGATCAGGCGGCGCTGGCCGGTTATGCGGGCGTGGTCGATCTCGATACGGTCGCCTTGCTGTCGCCGATCGACCATGGCGATCCGGCGCATCTGCTGCTGACGGGCACTGGCCTCACCCATCTCGGCTCGGCCGAGGGACGCGACAAGATGCACCGCTCGATGACCGAGGCGGCGCAGCAGACCGATTCGATGCGCATGTTCCTGATGGGCGTGGAGGGCGGCAAGCCCGACGCGGGTGAGACCGGCGCTCAGCCCGAATGGTTCTACAAGGGCAATGGCGAGCAGCTTGCCGCGCCCGGCGCACCGTTGCGCTCGCCCGCCTTCGCGCTCGATGCGGGGGAGGAGCCGGAGATCGCCGGCATCTATCTCATCGACAGCGAGGGTAATCCGGTCAGGCTCGGCTTCGCCATCGGCAACGAATTCTCCGATCATGTGACGGAGCGCGGCAATTATCTCTGGCTTGCCCATTCGAAGCTGCGCGCCGCGGCATTGGGGCCGGAACTGCTGCTCGGCGATCTGCCCGAGGATATCCGTGGCACCAGCCGGATCGTGCGGAACGGCGAGACCTTGTGGGAACGTCCGTTCGTGACGGGCGAGGCGAACATGTCGCACAGCATCGTCAATCTCGAACATCATCATTTCAAATACGACCTGTTCCGCCATCCCGGCGACGTGCATGTCCATTTCTTCGGCACGGCGACCCTGTCCTTCTCTGAAGGCATCCGTACCGAGCCGGGGGATGTGTTCGAGATCGAGGCGCCGCCGTTCCGCCTGCCGGCGCGCAATCCGATCGTGATCGAACAGGCACGTGATGTTCGGATAAGGATACTCTAGGGGTATCGCGATACGGCTCGTTTCGCGAAGATAGCGGGCCGAACGGAGGGAAGGCGGATGGGGAACACGTGACGCCGGGACAGCAGCCAAAAGGGCGCCGGATCCACGGCACGATCGCGCATGATCTGGGCGTCGAGATCGTCACGGGGGTGTACAAGCCGGGCGATGTCCTGCCGGGCGAGATCGAGTTTGCCGAACAACTCCACGTGTCGCGCAGCGTCTATCGCGAGGCGGTGCGCATGCTGATGGCCAAGGGTCTGGTCGAAAGCCGGCCCAAGGCTGGCACCAGCGTCAGCCCGCGCAGCCGCTGGAACCTGCTCGATCCCGACGTGCTTGCCTGGATGTTCGAGGGCGAGCCGAGCGAGGTGTTCATCCGCAGCCTGTTCGAGCTGCGCATGATCGTCGAGCCAGCCGCCGCGGCGCTCGCGGCGGAGCGCCGGACGGGCCGTGAACTGGCGCAGATGGGGCATGCGCTTGAGGAGATGGGGCGCTACGGTCTCGCCACGCCCGAGGGACGGGTGGCCGACCAGCATTTCCATCACCTGATCCTGGAGGCGACGCGCAACGAGCCGCTGACCACCTTGTCGAGCACCATCGCGGCGGCCGTCGGCTGGACGACGATCTTCAAACAGCGCAACCGCAAGCTGCCGCGCGACCCGTTGCCCGAGCATCAGCTGCTCTACGATGCGATCGCCGATGCCGATCCGGAGGCCGCGCGTTCCGCCATGGCCGAGCTGATCCGCCGCGCGCTTGAGGATACGGAACTGGCCATGGAGCCGGGTGAGGGCTGAGAGTTCCCCCTCTCGCTTTTCTCTCCTCTGACCTTCCCCGGCGGGGGCCGGGGTCCAGTCGGGAAGGCCCTTGTGATGACGCATGGCGTCCGTTTCTCGACGTTCCCCAACTGGACTCCGGCCTTCGCCGGGGAAGGTGAGGGGAGGCAGGTAGGGATAATAACTCCTACAAATTTCTTGACCAGGGCGATCCCACCGCCATAGCCTCGCGCCGTTTCGGGAAAGGCGCGACCGGAAAGGTCGCCGCGCGGAGGGAAGGTGTCAGTGGCAACGCTCGCTCAAATCGTTGCTCGCCTGTCCGCGCTGATGTTCATCACAATATCCGGTGCGTCCGGCGCACAGGCCCAGACCGCGCCGCGCGAGCGGATTTCGATCAATGCCGGCTGGCGTTTCCATATGGGCGACCCCGCCGGCGTGACCGGCCTGTCCTATAACGTGCGGCCGGAGATCGGGAAGAGCGAGGACGGCAAGGCTGCCGATGCCCGGCCCGACGAGGCCAGGGCAGTCACCGCCGCCGGCCAGGCGGTGCTCAAGCCCTGGATCCTCCCGAGCGCCAACGCCTTCATCCGCGACCCGGCGAAGCGGCATGTGCGACCGGCGGGTAATCCCGGCGGCGATGTTTCCTTTGTCCAGGCCGGTTTCGACGACAGCGCATGGCGGAAGGTGACCCTGCCGCACGACTGGGCGATCGAGCGGCCCTTCCTGACCAGCGGTCCTTATGGCGGCATGGGCCGGCTGGAGAGCTGGGGGATCGGCTGGTACCGCAAGGCGCTCGACATTCCGGCGCGCGACAAGGGCAAGTCGGTGTTCCTCGATGTGGACGGTGCAATGTCCTATTCGGCGGTGTGGCTGAACGGGAAACTCGTCGGCGGCTGGCCCTATGGCTATAATGGCTGGCGGCTCGACCTGACCCCCTATCTGGCGTTCGGCGGCAGGAACGAGCTAGTCATCCGCCTCGACAATCCGCCTGAATCGGCGCGCTGGTATCCCGGTGGCGGGCTCTACCGGAATGTCTGGCTGACCAAGACCAGCCCGGTTCATATCGGCCAATGGGGCACGCGGGTGACCACGCCCGACGTTTCGAAGGCCTCGGCGACCATCGCGCTCGACGTGTCGCTCGACAATGAATCCCGGGCCGAGGCGAGCGCCAGCGTCAGCACCGACATTTATGCGCTGGACGCGGCGGGCCGGAAGACCGGCGCCATCGTCGCGCGCATCGCGCCGACCAGCGCGCGTATCGCGGCGGGCGCCAGCACGACGGTCGCCGGGTCGACTGCGCTCGCCAATCCCCGTCTCTGGGGCCCACCGCCGACTCAGCAGCCAAACCGCTATGTCGCGGTCACCATTGTCTCGCTCAACGGCAGGATGGTCGACCGTTATGAAACGTCGTTCGGCATCCGCACCGTCACCTTCGATGCGAACAAGGGCGTGTTCGTCAATGGCGAGCGCATCGACCTGAAGGGCGTCAACAACCATCACGATCTCGGCGCGCTCGGCGCTGCGTTCAATGTCCGCGCGGCGGAGCGCCAGCTCGAAATGCTGCAGGAGATGGGCAGCAACGCGATCCGCATGAGCCATAATCCGCCCGCGCCGGAGCTGCTTGAGCTGACCGATCGCATGGGTCTGCTGGTGATCGACGAAGTGTTCGATGTGTGGGAGCGCAAGAAGACCCCGCTCGATTTCCACCTGATCTTCCCCGACTGGCATGAGGCTGACCTGCGGTCGATGCTGCGCCGCGATCGCAACAATCCGTCGGTCATCCTGTGGAGCGTCGGTAACGAAGTCGGCGAACAATATACCGGGGAAGAGGGCGCAGCGATCGCCAGGGGCCTTGTGCGGATGGTGCGCGAGGAGGATCCGACCCGCCCGACCACGACCGCGATGAACTATGCCAAGCCCGACATGGCGATGCCCGGCACGGTCGACGTGATCGGCCTCAACTATCAGGGCACCGGCGTGCGCGCCTATCCCGGCCAGTTCGCCGCCTTTCACGAAAAATATCCCGACAAGGTGATCATGAGCACCGAGAGCGCGTCGGCGCTCAGCAGTCGCGGCGACTATCTCTTCCCCGTGATGGGCGCGATCAGCGGGCCTGTCCGCCCAGGTTCGGGCGGTGACCCGGACACGAAACAGGTCAGCGCCTATGAACTCCATGCCGCCGATTTCGGCTCCTCGCCCGACCGGGTCTTCGCGACGAACGACCAGAACCCGTTCGTCGCGGGCGAATTCGTCTGGACCGGGTTCGACTATCTCGGCGAGCCGACGCCCTATTACGCCGCGCGCAGTTCCTATTCCGGCATCATCGATCTGGCGGGATTCAGGAAGGATCGCTTCTGGCTTTACCAGGCGCGCTGGCGGCCTGCCCTGAAATTCGCGCACATCCTGCCGCACTGGACCTGGCCCGGCCGCGAGGGGCAGGTCACCCCGGTCCATGTCTTCACCTCGGCCGACGAGGCGGAACTGTTCGTCAACGGCATGTCGCAGGGCAGGAGGACGCGGGCGCCCTATGAATATCGCTTCCGCTGGGATTATGTCACCTACGCGCCCGGCGAGGTGAAGGTCGTTACCTGGAAGGGCGGCAAGCCATGGGCGACCGAGATCGTGAAGACCACAGGCGCCCCCGCCGGGCTGGAGGCGACGCCCGACCGCGCGCGGATCAGCGCCGATGGCCGCGACCTGTCCTTCGTCACGGTGCGCGTCACCGACAAGGACGGGCTCACCGTGCCCCGCGCCGACAATGCGGTCAGCTTCACGATCGACGGCCCGGGCGAGATCGTCGCCACCGACAATGGCGATCCGGCCAGCTTCGAATCCTTCCAGTCGCCGACGCGCAAGGTGTACAACGGCCTTGTCCTGGTCGTGGTGCGCGCGATGCCGGGCAAGCCGGGCGCGATCACGCTGCACGCCCGGTCCGGGGCACTCAGGGGTTCCACGATAGTGCTGAAGAGCGTGGCCGCTGTCACGCAGACCTTGCGCTAGGGCAGGGTTCGTTTCGAGCGCTGTGCGATCCTCAACCACTACCGTCACCCCGGACGTGTTCCGGGGTCTATCGTTCCGCAAACGCAACCGGTGCGGCGCCTGCTGAGACTTGGATGCCGGAACCAGTCCGGCATGACGGGCTAGGTGTCAGTGGTTGTCCCTTGGCAACCCGCGCGTCTGGGCGATCCGCTGATACTGCTCCGATCCTTCAAGGATCGCGCCGCTGTCGAGTTGCCCGACGACCGCGCGCTGGATTTCTTGCCACGGCGTCTGCGAGGCGGGATAGGCATAGCCGCCCGCGTCCATCAGCACGCGGCGGCGCTCGGCCAGTTCCTCGTCGCCGATCAGCAGGTTCGCCGTGCCCGCGCGCAGATCGATCCGCACCCGGTCGCCGGTGCGGATCAGCGCGAGGCCGCCATTGGCCGCCGCCTCGGGCGAGGCGTTCAGGATCGAGGGCGATCCCGAGGTGCCCGATTGTCGCCCGTCGCCGATGCACGGCATGGCGTGCACGCCTTCGCGGATCAGATAGGCGGGCGGGCGCATGTTCACGACCTCGGCCGCGCCGGGATAGCCGATCGGCCCGGCACCGCGCATGAACAACAGGGTCTCGCGCGTGATGCCGGTTGCCGGATCGTCGATCCGCGCGTGATAATCCTCGGGCCCGTCGAACACGACCGCCGGCCCCTCGAACGCATCCGGATCGGCCGGGTCGGAGAGATAGCGGTCGCGGAATTCCCGCGAGATCACGCTTGTCTTCATGATCGCGGCGTCGAACAGATTGCCCTTCAGCACGACGAAGCCGGCATCCTCCATCAGTGGGGTGGCGAAGGGGCGGATCACATCCGCATCCTCGATCACGGCGTCACGGCAATTGTCGCCGATGGTGCGGCCGTTGGCGGTGATCGAATCCTCGCGGATCAGCCCGGCGCGCATCAGCTCGGCCACCACCGCGGGCACGCCGCCGGCATGGTAGAAATCCTCGCCGAGATACGCACCCGCCGGCTGCAGGTTGACCATCAGCGGCACGTGATGGCCGTGCGTCTGCCAGTCGTCGAGCGGCAGGTCGACGCCGATATGGCGCGCGATCGCGGCGAGATGGATCGGCGCATTGGTCGATCCGCCGATCGCCGAATTGACCACGATCGCATTGGTGAAGGCATCGCGCGTCAGGATGTCGCTTGGCTTCAGGTCCTCTGCGACCATCTCGACGATTCGCTTGCCGGTGCGGTATGCGATTTCCTGGCGGTCGCGGTATGGCGCGGGGATCGCGGCCGATCCGGGCAATTGCATGCCCAGCGCCTCGGCCAGGCTGTTCATCGT
This sequence comes from Sphingomonas sp. QA11, assembly GCF_028473665.1. Lineage (GTDB taxonomy): Bacteria > Pseudomonadota > Alphaproteobacteria > Sphingomonadales > Sphingomonadaceae > Sphingomonas > Sphingomonas phytovorans. Next base: position 5,219,280 of record NZ_CP098774.1, read on the forward strand.
CGTCGCCGTGCCCATGGTGTTGCAATAGCCGGTCGAGGGTGCCGACGAGGCGACGAGCTTAACGAAGCCGGCATGGTCGATCTCGCCCGCCGCGAGCAGTTCGCGCGCCTTCCACACGATCGTGCCCGATCCGGTGCGTTCGCCCTTGTGCCAGCCATTGAGCATCGGCCCGACCGAGAGGGCGATGGCGGGGATGTTCACCGTCGCCGCCGCCATCAGGCAGGCGGGCGTTGTCTTGTCGCAGCCGATCGTCAGCACCACGCCGTCGAGCGGATAGCCGTACAGCACCTCGACCAGCGCCAGATAGGCGAGGTTGCGGTCGAGCCCGGCGGTCGGGCGCTTGCCGGTTTCCTGGATCGGATGGACCGGGAACTCGATCGCGATGCCGCCCGCTTCGCGAATGCCCTCGCGCAGCCGTTCCGCCAGCACGAGGTGGTGGCGGTTGCAGGGCGACAGGTCGGAACCGGTCTGGGCGATGCCGATGATTGGCTTGCCCGATTGAAGCTCCTCCTGGGAGAGGCCGAAATTCATGTAGCGCTCGATATAGAGCGCGGTCATGTCGATATTGGCGGGGTTGTCGAACCAGGCGCGCGACCGGAGGCCGGCAGGGGGTGTTTGGGTCATTGGTGGCGGGGTCCGTTCATCGCGCCACCGACAGGCGATAGATCATCAGGTGGCGATAGGGCTTGCCCGGATCGACCCGCGCCGAGCCGAAGGCGGGCTGGTTGGGCGTATCCGGGAATTTCTGCGGTTCCATCGCGACGCCGTCACCCATGCGATAGACATGGCCGTGCTTGCCGATCAGCGTGCCGTCGAGGAAATTGCCGGTATACAGTTGCAGTCCGGGCTCGGTGCTGAACACTTCGAGCACGCGGCCGGACTCACTGTCCTCAAGCCGGGCGGCGAGCTTGGGTTCAGTCGTCAGCCCGGCATCGATCGCGAAGTTGTGATCATAGCCGCGGCCCGCCACGATCTGCGGGTCGCGACCGTCGCGCACGCCGTCGGCGAGCGTGCGGCCCTTGCGGAAATCGAACACGCTTCCCTCGACCGGGCGCAGTTCGCCGGTCGGGATCAGGGTCGCGTCGACCGGCGTATAGGCGCGCGCGGGCATGGTCAGCTTGTGGCCGAGCGCACCCAAGGGCGATCCTTCGCCAGCGAGATCGAAGATCGCGTGGTTGGTCATGTTGACGATGGTCGGCTTGTCGGTCGCGGCCTTATATTCGATCGACAGCGATCCCTTCTCGTCCAGGCCATAAATGACGGTCACGTCGAGCTTGCCGGGATAGCCCTGGTCCCCGTCAGGACTGACATAGGCGAAGGTCACGCGGGCAACGGGCCCGTTTTCGACCGAGACGACGCGCCACACGACCTTGTCGAAGCCCTTCGTGCCGCCATGAAGCGAATTGGGGGCATTGTTGATCGGCAACTGCCAGGTCTTGCCGTCGATCGAGAAGCGGCCCTTCGCGATCCGGTTGGCATAGCGGCCGACCGTCACGCCGAAGAAATTGGGCTTTCCGACATAGCTGGCCAGGTCGTCATAGCCGAGCACCACATCCGCCGGCTTGCCGTTGCGGTCGGGCGCGATCAGCGATTGCAGGGTCGCGCCATAGCTCAGGATGCGCGCCTTCACGCCATTGGCGTTGGCCAGCGTGATCGCCTCGACCTTCGCGCCGGCGACCTCGCCCACGGTCTCCCGCGCCGCCGATGCGGCATGGGCGTTCGCCGCCACCGCGACTGTTCCGATCGCCGCCAGCATGATCAAACTCTTGTGCATGAATATCGCCCTCCACCGCAGCCGCTCGAACCGGCGGCGTTGACCGCGATTTTGCTTGCATATACTCAGACAAAAAACAAGCGATGCAGCAGAGGATGTGAGAATGGCGGGACCGGCAATCGATACATCGACACCGCTCGCGGCGGGCACGGGGTCGGGTTCCGCCGGGTCGGGCTATCGCGCCACGCTGAGCCTGCTCGCCACCCTGTTCTTCATGTGGGGGTTCATCACCGTCATCAACGGCACGCTGCTGCCGCACCTGCGCAGCGTGTTCGATCTCAATTATACCCAGACAACCTTGATCGAGTCGGTGTGGTTCATCGCCTATTTCTTCGCGTCGATCCCTTCGGCGATGCTGATCGAGCGGATCGGCTACAAACGCTCGATCGTCGCCGGCCTGATCATCATGGCGTTCGGCGCGGTGATGATGGTGCCGGCGTCGATGATCCCCTCCTATTGGGTCGTGCTGGCGGCCTTGTTCGTCATCGCCGCCGGCATCACGCTGCTTCAGGTCGCGGCCAACCCCTATGTCGCGGTGATCGGATCGCCCGAGACATCATCCTCGCGGCTGAATCTGGTCCAGGCCTTCAACTCCATGGGGACGACCTTCGCGCCCCTGTTCGGCGGCTATCTCATCCTTGGCCGCAGCACGTCGGGCAACGCCGCGGCGGGCGCGGTGCTGACCCCGGCCGAGCGTCTTGCCGACGCGCAGTCGGTGCAGCTTCCCTATCTGATCGTGGCGGCCGTGCTGGTCGTGCTCGCGGTGGTCATCGCGCGCTTCCGCCTGCCCGACATGAACGCCTCGACCCGGGGCCGTGCGCAACAGGAACGGCGAGGCCATAGCCTGTGGCGGCACCGCAACCTGGTGTTCGGCGTGCCGGCGATCTTCATCTACCTGATCGCCGAGATCGGGGTCGGCAATTTGTTCATCAACTTCGTCTCCGCGCCGGAGATCGGCAACCTGACTCATGCCCAGGCTTCCAACTATCTTTTCCTGCTCTGGGGCGGGATGATGGTCGGGCGCTTCCTGGGCAGCGTCCTGATGCAGCGCGTTGCCGCCGAGCATGTGCTGGCGGCATTCAGCATCGGGGCGCTGGTCGTGATGCTGGTCGCGACCTTCACCACCGGCCCCGTCGCGATGTGGGCGCTGATCTCGGTCGGGCTGTTCCACTCGATCATGTTCCCCACGATCTTCACCCTCGGCATTCGGGGCCTTGGCCCGCTGACCGAGGAAGGATCGGGCCTGCTGATCATGGCGATCGCCGGTGGCGCGCTGGTGATCGTCCAGGGCTGGCTGGCGGACGCCTATGGGTTGCAGATGTCGTTCCTGCTGACCGCCGCCTGCGAACTCTATGTGCTGTTCTATGCGGTGTACGGTTCGCGGTCGACGGCGGCCGAGACCGCATAGATACCCATAGACACTGGCGGTTTAGCGCCGGCGGTCAGTGGCCCGCCGGCCGCAGGCTGCTCCCGGCCTTCCAGGCGGGGGCAGCTTCCTGGTCGGCCACGCGCTCGACCAGCGTCTTGAAGAAGCGGTTGAAATCGGCCGCTGCCTTCCAGTCGATGTGCTGGTGCGGATCATCCAGCGGCGTATGGTAGCCGGTCCTGTACCACTGGCGGTAAATACGCTCGCTTTCAGTTCCCGGCCGGTACCCGAAGACGAAGGCGGTCGCTGGAATGCCGGCCTGCAGGAACGGCCATTGATCGGAGCGGCGCAGCAGATTGCGCGCCGGCTCCGGATCGTGCTGGACGGCGATGTTCATGCCGTTGGCGACGGCGCGCACGTCGTCGCCCAGGCTTGTATCGTCCAGGGCATGGACAGTGAGCAGGTCGAGCGGAAAGATCGGGCGCAACTGGTCGAGGTTGATATTGGCCGCGATCGAGGTCCTGGGCAGCGTCGGGTGGGCGACGAACCAGGTCGACCCGAGCAGGCCCTTCTCCTCCCCCGTGAAGGCAGCGAAGATCACCGGGCGGCGATATCCCTTGCCCCGGCGCTGCTCCGCCACCCGGATCAGCAGCGCGACATAGGCTGCGTCATCCAGCGTGCCGTTGTAGAGGCCGTCGCCATTGACCGGCGTGCCGAACCCATAGCCGTCGAGATGCGCTGAAAGGACGATCGCCTGATCGGTGCTCGCAGGGTCGCTTCCGGGCAGCAGGCCGATCACGTTGGAGGAGGTGATCTGCCGCCGTTTCACCGTGAACGTCGCATGGAAGGATTCGCGGATGTCGAAGCCGGGGAGGGGCTCGCCGGCGCTCCCCTTCGCAATGAGATCGCCAGCATCGGGCCCATGGTCGCCGATCGCCTTTTTCAGGGCATCGGCCTTGAGCCGCAGGCGCAGGAAGCCATCGGTATCGGGCGAGGCGTTCGCGAGCGTCACTGAACGGGCATAGGCGAAGGGCCAACGCGGCGGTTCGATGGCGAAGCCCGGATCGGCGATCGTCGCAAGGCCGATGCCTCCCGCTGCCTTGACCGCCGCGATCCGCTCGGCGGCGCCGGGCAGGCCGGGCCGGTTCACGCCGTGGCATATCACGATCTTGCCGCGGACGTCGCCAAGCGCCGCCGCGCCGCAATAACCGCGATAGGCGAGCGGCGCATCGACCGTCACCGGCATGGCGTTGGACGGGTCGACGGTGATGTCCTGGAGGAAGACGAGCGGACGATCGCCGACGCCGATGCCGGCGCGTTCGATCGCGATTTCGTTCATCGCCACCGGCTGGAACCAGCTTCCCTTGTCGCCGAGCGGCTTCAATCCCGCCGCCTTGAATTTGTCGGCGACCAGTTGCGCCGCGCGATCATATCCTGCCGAGCCGGTGTCCCGGCCCTCCATCCTGTCGTTCGACAGCGCCTCGGTGATTGTCCACCAGGCGCGGGTTTCGGCATCGGGGCCCTGTCCCGGCGCGGCGGCGGCCTGCCATGCGAGCAGCAGTGCGGCCGGAAATGCCATGATCGCGGCTGTCGAGAATTTCATGCTGCCCCCGTGCTTGTTTCAGGCAAGTCGTATCGGACGATCGGCGCGATGGCGAGAGAGCGTCGCGGGGCTCGACGTGCGATCCGTGTCGGCGTCAGTGCGCCGATGCGCCCTCCGCGCCGATCCCCGTTTCCGAGCGTACCCGCTGTTCCAGATATCCGCCCCGATCCACCGCCGCGCGCCGCGACGTGTCGAGTTTCGACACCAGCCAGATGGTGAAGAACGCCAGCGGCACGGAGAAGATCGCGGGCGACGAATAGGGGAAGATCGCCTTGTCGTGATGCAGGATCGCCACCCAGATCGCCGGCGACAGGATCGTCAGCACCAGCGCGGTCAGCAGGCCGATCGATCCGCCGACCACCACGCCCCGCGTCGTGCAGCCTTTCCACAGCAGCGACAACAGCAGCACCGGGAAATTGCCCGACGCAGCCAGCGCGAAGGCGAGGCTGACCATGAAGGCGACATTCTGCTTCTCGAACAATATGCCGAGCAGGATCGCCACCACCGCCAGCACCAGCACGGTGCGCCGCGACACACGCAGCTCCGCCGCTGAATCGGCCTTACCCTTGCGGAACACCGTCGCATAGAGATCGTGACTCACCGCCGACGCGCCCGACAGGGTCAGCCCGGCCACCACCGCCAGGATCGTCGCGAACGCCACCGCCGAGACGAAGCCGAGGAAGATGTTCCCCCCGATCGCCTGTGCAAGATGGATCGCCGCCATGTTGCCGCCGCCGCGCAGCGCGCCGGTCGAGTCGAGATAACCCGGATCGGTCGCCACCAGCACGATCGCGCCGAAGCCGATGATGAAGGTCAGCAAATAGAAATAGCCGATCCATCCCGTCGCCCACAGCACTGAACTGCGCGCCGCCCTGGCATCGGGCACGGTGAAGAAGCGCATCAATATATGCGGCAGGCCGGCGGTGCCGAACATCAGCGCCATGCCGAAGGAGATGGCCGAGACCGGGTCCTTGATGAAATTACCCGGCCCCATGATCGATCGCCCGCGCTCCGCCGCTTCCGGCGCCGACAGGCCGGTCGCCACGGCGAGATCGGTCTTCACCTGCACCGCGCGGGCGAACAGCGCCTCGGGCGAGAAGCCGAACCGTGCCATCACCATGAACGCCATGAAGCTGGCGCAGCCGAGCAGCAGCACTGCCTTGATGATCTGCACCCAGGTGGTCGCGGTCATCCCGCCGAACAGGACATAGAGCATCATCAGCACGCCGACGATGATCACGGCATAGGCATAGTCCAGCCCGAACAGCAATTTGATGAGCTGCCCGGCGCCGACCATCTGCGCGATCAGGTAGAACAGCACGACGACGAGCGTGCTGAGCGCCGCGAAGCTGCGCACCGGCGTCTGCGCGAAGCGGAACGAGGCGACATCGGCAAAAGTGTAGCGGCCGAGATTGCGCAGCCGTTCCGCCATCAGGAACAGGATGATCGGCCAGCCGACCAGGAAGCCGATCGAATAGATCAGCCCGTCATAGCCATCGGCGAAAATCTGCGCCGAGATGCCGAGGAACGAGGCGGCCGACATATAGTCGCCCGCGATGGCGAGGCCGTTCTGGAAGCCGGTGATGCCGCCGCCCGCCGTGTAGAAATCGGATGCGGTCCGCGTCCGCCGCGCTGCCCAGCGGGTGATGCCGAGCGTCAGGATCGCGAAGGCCGCGAACAGGACGATCGCGGTCCAGTTTGTCGCCTGCCGCACCGTCTGCCCCGCGACGCCGTCGGCAAGGGCGGGGGTGGCGATCAGCAGGGCGGCGGAGAGAAGCGCGACGGCGCGGGCGAGCTTCATTCGCCTTCGCCCTCGACCAGGCTCTGCACCAGCGCGTCATAGTCGCGATTGGCGCGGCGCACATACAGGCCGGTCAGCCCGATCGCGAGCAGGATCACGCCGAGCCCGACCGGAATGCCGATCGACGTCACGCCCGATCCGATCGGCGCGGCAAGCAGGCTCTTGTCGAAGGCGATCAGCAGGATGAAGCCGAAATAGGCGACCAGCATGATGCAGGTCAGCGTCCAGGTGAAACGCCCGCGCCGGCGCGTCAGCGCGAGATATCGCGGGTCGGCCGCCACGCGTGCCAGACGTTCTGAATCGGCCATCGCACTCTCCCCCTGCCGCTCGTTGGCGGTAGCGTTACCAAGCCCAATCACCGACGCGATGCAAGACCGCAATTGGACTGGCGGTCAGGTCCTTGTCCCAAGCGCGGTGCGCCAGGGGCGGGCGAGGCCGTGATAGAGCCGTTCCTTGCACACCAGGGCCGACACCGCATGCGCGATCAGCGCGGCGAGGAACAGCGGCAGGATCAGGCCGCGGCTCGCCGTCGCCTCGACGATGATGATCACCGCGGTCAGCGGCGCGCGGACCACGCCGGTGAAATAGGCGACCATGCCGAGCAGGACGACGGCGCCGCCCGGATCGCCGGGAAACATCGGCCGGAGCAGCGCGCCGAGCCCCGCCCCGGTGGCGAGCGACGGCGCGAAGATGCCGCCGGGCAGCCCGGATGCGGCGGTCGCCAGGGTCGTTGCGAATTTCGCGGGGCCGAACCAATAGGGCGCGTTGGTGCCGTCGATGATCGCGCGCGCCGGGGCATAGCCGGTGCCCCAGGTCAGGCCGGTCGAGACGCCGACGACGGCCACGATCGTGCCGCACAGCAACGCCCAGGCCACCGGCCGGCCCTTCAGGAACGGAATCCACCGGTCGCGTGCCGCGCCGATGCCCAGCATCGCCCGGGCGAACAGCCCGCCGGACAGGCCACCCAGCACGCCGGCGACGGGAGCGACCTGCAGGGCGGCGCCGACCTTCATCGTCTCGCCGACCGCGCCGAAATAGACATAGTCGCCCGCCAGCCCAAGGCTGACGATGCCCGCGATCAGGATCGTGGTCATCACCAGCAGCGCGACGCGTTGTTCATAGGCGTCGGCCAGTTCCTCGATCGCGAAGGTGACGCCGGCCAGTGGCGTGTTGAACGCGGCCGCCACGCCAGCCGCGCCGCCCGCAATGATCATCGACGCCCTGATCGGCGCGCGGAACAACCGGCTGTGCCAGTTGAGGATCGCCGCCGAGATCTGCACCGTCGGCCCCTCGCGGCCGACCGAGGCGCCGCACAGCAATGCCGCGACGGTGAAGGCACCCTTGAGCAACGCCGCCTTCAGCGAGATCAGCAGGCGTCCGGCGCGCGCGGGATCCTGTGCCGCCGCGATCACCTGCGGGATGCCAGATCCAGCGGCTTCCGGGGCAATCCGCCGGGTCAGCCAGACGATCAGCACGAAACCGGCGGGCGTCAGGACTAGCGGCAGCCACCAATGGCCGCGGGCCATACCGCCGAACAGGCTGCTGGCTGCGTCGGCAAGCCTGGCGAACAGCAGCGCGGCGAGGCCGATCGAGACCGCGCCGGTGCCCATCGCGATCCGCCGCCGCCATACCGCTGACGCCGGGCCGTGACGCCGCAGCAGCACGCGCCAGCGCCTGTTCAGGGGAAGCCTCATGGCGACGTCCTATCCGTCCCGGCCGTTTCGCGCCACCGTCGCATAGCAGCGCGGGATTTGCACGTGGCCGCAAAAGGCTCCTAATGCCGCCACTTCGGCCTGAGGGCGCAGTGGGAGATGTAGCGATGTCGATCGCCCAATCGTATCCGGCGGCTGAACACCGCTGGCAACGCACCGTGCTCTATCGCTGGTGGCGCCGCGCCGTCGTCGGGTCGGTCGATCACGCCGAAGTAAAGACGCGCATCGAGGAGGAGAGTGGCTGGTCGCCGCGCTACGCCTTCATGATCACCATGTCCGCCGGGATCGCGGTGCTTGGCCTGCTGCTCTCGTCGCCCGCAGTGGTGATCGGCGCGATGCTGATCTCGCCGCTGATGAGCCCGATCCTCGGCCTGGGGTTCGCGCTGGCCCTGTTCGACCTGGCGGAGGCGCGGCGTGCGCTGGTCGCGCTGGCGATCGGCACCGCCCTGGCGGTTGCCTTTACCGCGCTGCTGGTCCTGCTCTCGCCACTCAAGGCGCCGACGGCGGAAATCCTCGCGCGGACCAGGCCGAACCTGTTCGACCTGATGGTCGCGCTGTTCGCGGCGCTGGCCGGTTCCTTCGCGGTCATCCGGGGCAAGGGCGAGACGATCGTCGGCGTCGCCATCGCGACCGCGCTGATGCCGCCACTCGCCGTGGTCGGCTATGGTCTCGCGACCTGGAACATGCCGGTGCTGGGCGGTGCCTTCGCGCTGTTCGTCACCAATTTCATCACCATCGCCCTGTCAGCGACGGTGATGGCCCGTTTCTACGGTTTCGGCCATCGCCTCTCCAGCCAGCAGAGCTGGGCGCAGACCATCGTCCTGTTGCTGGTATTCGTCGCCATGGCGATACCGCTCGGCTTCTCGCTCAGCCGGATCGCGGGCGAGGCGGTGACGGCGACGCAGGTGCGTGCCTTCCTCTCCGACCGGTTCGGGGAGAAGGCGCGGGTGACCCAACTCGATATCGATTTCGACAGCGATCCGTTGCTGGTGCGCTCGGTCGTCATCGCGCCGCGCGCGGCCGCTATCGCCAACGCGCCGTTGCAAACGGCATTGTCGGATCGGCTCGGGCGGCCGGTCAGCCTGCAGGTCGATCAGGTGCTGCTCGATCCCGGCGCCGGTACGATCGAGGCGCAGCGTGCCGAAATCCAGCGCGTACTGACGGCAAGTGACGCGGAAAATGCGGAGGCGCGGAGGATCGCGACCCTGGTGGCGATCGGTGCGGGCGTCGCATCCGACGAAGTGACGATCGATCGCGACCACCACCGTGCGACGGCACGGGCGAACGCGCTGCCGGGCGCCACCTCGGCAACCTATCGTGCGCTGGAGGAGCGCCTGGCCGAATCCGCCAAGGGCTGGCAAATTGTCCTTGTCCCGCCGTTCGGCGGTTTCCCGCAGATCCGTTTCGGTGGCGATTCCGATAGCCTGGACGATGTAGCGCGAGAGGCGGTGCTGTTGTCGGCCTGGGAGGCTAAACGCTGGAATATCGCCGCGCTTGCGGTGCCGGGGCTGCCCGAAGATGCCGAGCCTGCCAGACCGAGCCTGATTCAGCGCCGCGCCCTGGCCATCGCGGCGCTGTTGCGGGCACAGAATGTCCGGGCCGTGCCGGCCCGTGCGGCGGGAGCCGTCTTCGCGCTGGCGCCCGGCGACGTGGCGGGGCGATAGCAGCGCGCGGCGCGCGTCGATCTGTCGACGACGTCGCGGCGGACGCACCGATTGAGCTATGCGCCGCATGCGCTATGGTAGCGGTATCTTGATCCGCTTCCGCTGAAGAGGCGGGGATAGGAACCGATCGCCCCTAGGCGACGGCAACATTGCCCAGGAGAAGATGGTGAGAGGCTACAGACTCTATTTGTCGTTCGCGGCGACGGCGTTGCTGTTTCAACCGATCGTGGCCGGGGCGCAGGCCCGCCGGGTCTGGACGCGAAGCTGGCAGGCGGTGCCGATGGAGATGCCAGCGCCCGTGGCGCGGCCGGGCCAGTCAGGTCCACCGCCACAGCCGGCGCCACCTCCTTCGGCCGACGCCACGTACCGCATGACGGCGCGCCTCTCCGCCGGCGGCACGATCCTGCGGTTGCGGCTCTCCAACGAAATGTGGACGGCGCCCTTGCCGGTCGGCGCGGTCCATGTCGCGCTGGCCGGCCCGGACGGGGAGATCGTTGCCGGCACTGATCGCGCCGTTACCTTCGGCGGTGATGCCTCTCCCGTCATTCCGGCCGGTGCGCCGCTGATCAGCGATCCGGTCGCGCTGAAGGTCGCGCCGCTGGCCCGGATCGTGGTCAGCATTCATGTGCCGGGCGACACGCCCCATCTCTCGGTCCATCAACTCGGCGTGGCGACGACGCGGATCGTCCCTGGCAACCAGGCATCGGCCCCCGTGCTGGCGGCTGGCGGGGCGACCAGCACGATGCGCTATCTCCTCACCGCGATCGATGTGGCGGGTGGTCCGGCCACCGGCACGATCGTGACGATCGGCGATTCGATCACTGACGGCGCCGCTTCCAGCAAGGACGCCGATCGCCGCTGGCCTGACATTCTGGCGGAGCGGCTGAACAAGGCGGGCAAGAACGGCTTCGCGGTGGCCAATGCGGGCATCTCGGGCAATCGGCTGCTCAAGACCGGGGCGGGGCCGGCCGCGCTGGCGCGGTTCGACCGCGACATATTGTCGGTGCCCGGCGTTCGCTATGTCGTGATCCTCGAAGGCATCAACGATATCGGCAGCGCGAAGGGTGCCGGCAGCGCGCCGCCGACCGTGGCCGATATCACGGGCGCCTATCGCCAGATGATCGATCGCGCGCATGATCGCGGTATCAAGGTGATCGGTGCGACCGTGCTGCCCTACAAGGGTGCTGGCTATTACGCGGCCGACGGCGACGCCGTGCGCGTCGCGGTCAACACATGGATCCGCGCGCCAGGCCATTTCGACGGGGTGATCGATTTCGATCGGGCCGTCGCCGACAAGGCCGATCCGCTCCGCATGGCCAAGGCCTATGACAGCGGCGACGCGCTCCACCCCGGCGATGCGGGCTATCGCGCGATGGGCGAGGCGATCGACCTGAACCTGTTCCGCTGATCCCGCCTCTCGGAGACTTCCGCATGACACGAACTGAAAAGAGGCGGGCGGGCCTCGTTGCGCTAGCCGTCTGTCTCTCCGCCGCGGGAACGGCGCAGGCGCAGCAGATCGCCTTCACCTGGGACGACCTTCCTTCCCATGGCGCGCTGCCCGAGGGCATGACCCGTGTCGAGATCGGGGACAGGATCATCGCTGCGTGGAAGGCGGCGAAGCTCCCCCCGGTCTATGGCTTCGTCAATGGCGCGCGCACCGTGGAGGAACCTGAATCGACCATGGTGCTCGATCATTGGCGCGCCGCCGGCCTGCCGCTCGGCAACCATGCCTGGTCGCACATGAACCTCGCGACGCACAGCGCGGCCGAGTTCGAGCAGGACGTGATCAAGGGCGAGGGTGTCGTCGCCGGCCGGATGAAGGGACTGGACTGGCACTGGTTCCGCTATCCCAATCTGTCGGAGGGCGAGACGCCGGAGAAGAAGGCGGCGGTGCGCAAGCTGCTCGCCGATCGCGGCTATCGCATCGCCGGCGTCACGATGAGCTTCGGCGATTATATGTGGAACGCGCCCTATGCCCGCTGCGTCGCGAGGAAGGATGATAAGGCGATTGCCTGGCTGGAGAAGAGCTATCTCGCCGCCGCCGACGACAGCATCACTTATGGACGCACTGTCTTCAAATCGCTGCTCGGCCGTGACATCCCCTATGTGCTGTTGATGCATGTCGGCGCGCTGGACGCGGTGATGCTTCCCCGGCTGATCGACCTCTACAGGCGCCGCGGCTTCACGTTCGTAACGCTCGAACAGGCTCAGCGCGATCCCTGGTACAAGGGCTATATGAATCCGCGCTTGCCCGACGCGCCGGTTGGGCCGGAAGCGCAACTCCGGGCGAAGGGCCTGCCGGTGCCCACGCGGCATGATTACGGGCCTGAGCTGGAGGCGATCTGCAAATAGGACGCCTTCCAGTATCGACGGAGCCGGGAGATCGGGAAGCGTGGCATCATCGTCGCAATCGCGTGCATGTGTCCTCGGGTTTCGGCTATAGGATAGTGTGAGAGTCGTCGGACGGTGGCCTTGCGGGCGCCCGGCCTTTTGTGTTTCATCGGGCGCGTGGCACGGGGAATGGCATGACCGACGTCAAGCTTGCCATTGCCGGAGCTCAGCCTGACCAGCCCGGGCCGTGGACCGCGCTTGGCGCCCTGGGCATTGTCTTCGGAGACCTTGCGACAAGCCCGCTCTATACCTTGCAGACCGTGGTCCAGGCCACGGGCGGCCACTTTACCGCCCAGAGTGCGCTCGGGATTCTGTCCCTGATCGTCTGGACGCTCATCGTCACGATTTCGGTCAAATACTGCCTTTTCGTAATGCGGGCGGACAATCACGGGGAGGGCGGCATCTTGGCGCTGATGTCGCTGGTCGGCGCCAACACCCTGCGCGGCCGGGCGGCGGGGCTGACGTTCATGGGCCTGCTCGGCGCCGCGCTCCTCTATGGCGACGGGATCATCACCCCGGCGATTTCAGTGCTGAGCGCGCTTGAGGGCGTCAACGTCGTAACCGACGCGTTCAAGCCGCTGGTGATGCCGCTCGCCGTCGTCATTCTGCTGCTGCTCTTCGGTGTTCAGCGTTTCGGCACGGCGAGGATCGGTCGCGCCTTTGGCCCGATCATGCTGCTCTGGTGCGTGGTCATCGCCCTTCTCGGCCTGACCGGTGTCATTCGTCAGCCACAGGTTCTGCTGGCGATCGACCCTCGTCACGCAATCGATTTTCTCGGCCACAGCGGCACCAGCGGCTTCCTGGTGCTGGGTGGCGCCTTTCTCTGCATCACCGGCGGCGAGGCACTCTACGCCGATATGGGCCATTTTGGTAAAGGCCCGATTCGTCTGTCCTGGTACGCGATCGTGTTGCCGGCCTTGCTGCTCAGCTATGCGGGGCAGACCGCGCTCCTGATGGAAAGGGGGACGATCCAGGGCAATCCGTTTTTCGAACTCGCGCCTTCCTGGGCCATCTATCCGCTGGTCGTGCTGGCGACCGCCGCCACGATCATCGCGAGTCAGGCGATCATCACCGGTTCCTTCTCGATGACCCGCCAGGCCATGCAGCTGGGATGGTTGCCGGGCCTCAATATCCGCCAGACCTCGGACAGGATGTACGGGCAAATCTATGTGCCGGTCGTCAACTGGCTGATGATGGCGGCAACGCTTGGCGTCGTGATCGGGTTTGGCAGTTCCGACCGCCTGGCCGGCGCCTATGGCACGGCGGTTTCCACCACCATGCTCCTCACCACCTGTTTGCTGTTCACGGCGATGCGCAAGGTGTGGCGCTGGTCGTTGCCGGCGTCGTTGGTCGTGGCGGGCATCTTCCTGGTCGTCGATATCAGCTATTTCAGCGCCAATCTGCTGAAGATCGCCGATGGCGGCTGGCTGCCGCTCACCTTCGGCGCGATCGTGTTCGGCATCATGGCCATCTGGCGGACCGGCATCGATGCCGTCCATGCGAGCCTTGGCCGATTGTCGGTGCCGCCCAGGCGGTTCCTCGCCGATCTGGATTCGGGCCGTATCTCGCGGGTGCCGGGCACGGCGATTTTCCTGACAAAGGCGACCGACCAGATTCCGCCCATCATGATTGATCACGTCAGGCATATGGGCGCGCTTCACCATAATGTGATCGCGCTCACCGTCCTGTTCGAGGAAACGCCGCGTGTTCCCGACGAGGAGCGCTGCGCGGTCGAGCTGATCGCCACCGACTTCTGGCATGTGACGATCCGGTTTGGTTTCATCGAGATTCCAGACGTCGCCGCCGCGCTGAAGCGGGTGAAAGGGCTGGGCGGATCAATCGATCTCGACAAGGCCGTCTATTTCGCGATGCGTGATCTCGTCGTCTCTGAACCCAGGGCATCGATCCTGTCGCGCTGGGCGCTGCCGCTTTTCGCCTTTCTCTACCGCAACGCGGTAAGAGCGGTCGATCGCTTCAGCCTCCCGCCCGCCAATGTGGTCGAAGTCGCGCGGCAGATAGAAATCTGATGGCGACATCGCACGCCGCGGCGACCGCGAAAACCGTACAGGAGGATGGTCGGCTCAGTGCTTGCAGTGGCGATGCGGGCGAACGGGGCAATGGGTGGGAATTTCCGATCACCACACGCAGGCAATCAAGTATAGCGTCCCCTTAGCACCGCATGCCTATGCCCGGTGACGGTTCGCGGACCCGTGGGCCGCCCTTTTCACGAGAAAGGCACGCGGCGTTTCCGGCATCGCCTGGTGCACCCGGTTTCGTCCGGCATGCTTCGCGGCGTAGAGCGCGGCGTCGGCCGCCGCGAACAGGGCCTCGGCGTCGAATGCATGGGGATCGAGCGTTTCCGCGATGCCCGCCGAGGCGCTCAGTCGCAGCAACTTGTCGCCCCATATGATCGGCATCGACAGGCGCTCCAGACCGCGCTCGACGCGCTGTTGCAATGGCTTGTCCGGCGATCCGGGGCCCGTCAGCACGGCGAACTCGTCGCCGCCGATCCGGGCGACCATCAGCGCGTCGCTGAATCCGGCGCACAACCGGTCCGCCACCGATTCAAGGCAGGCGTCGCCCGCCGCATGGCCGTGCCGGTCGTTGATCTGCTTGAATCCGTCGATGTCGAACAGGATCAGCGCACCGAGCGGCGTCATCGGCGCCGCGCAATCGAGGAAGCGGCTCTGGAACAGCTGGCGATTGGCCAGGCCGGTCAGCGGGTCCTGCTCGGCGATCCGGCGCATCGTTTCAAGCCGGGCCTTGTCCTCGGTGATATCCTGTTTCAGGCCGTAGAGGCGGACAGGCCGGCGCCCGTTACAGGCCACGTCGGCGGTCAGCCGCATCCAGCGTTCCGCGCCGTCGGTGCGGACGATCCGCGCGTCGAGCGTGAAGGGCCGGCAGCGCGCGATCGCATCGGTGCGCAGCCGCTCCATCGTCGCGCGCGATTCCTCGCCGTACATGGAGAGGGTATCGCGCCGGTCGATCCTGGCACCGCGCGGCAGCCCGAACAGGTCGTAGGTACCGGATGTCCAGTGCAGCGTGTCGTCCGCCAGGTCGCAACACCAGGCGCCGACCCCCGCCAGCGCCATGGCGCAATCGAGCAGATCCCCCGATCCTGCCCCTTGCTCGATGCCGGCATGCTGCGCCTGGCGGATCCATTCGAGGCTCACTGCGCGGTTCCCCACCGCGCACCGCCTCTACTGCACGAGCCCTTCATAGCATCAAGCTAAACGGAACTCCTTAACGGAGAGTAAGGATTCGAAGAAATCGGCACGCTCGATGTCGTTTATTCGGCGGGGGTGCCGGGGCGCGGAATTCGCGCGATGGCCGGCGCGGATCGCACGCCTGCGCCGGTCGTCCGACGCTTCTCTGCTGCAGCGCGGCACATAAATTAAAACTGTAGCAAAACAGACTCCGGGACGTCTTGGACAGCCCCTACGCGCCGCGCATCGAGCGGCCCTGACGAGGGGGCCGCCAAATTGGGGAAACACGATGCGCAAATCGGTTACGTGCCTGCTCACCGGAGCGGCTTCGGCGGCGGTTCTGGCCGCCATGCCGGCCTGGGCCAGCGAAGACGCCGCGCCCGCCAGCACCGTGGCCGCCGCGACGCCGGCCGCCGACGCGGAAACGCCGGCTGAACCCGGCACGGCCAATGACGACATCGTCGTCACCGGGCGTACCACGCGATCGGTCACTCAGGTCACGGGCGTCGAGATCCAGAAGATCCTGCCCGGCGTCAGCCCGCTGAAGGCGATCCAGACCCTGCCCGGCGTCACGTTCCTGACCGCCGATCCCTGGGGCAACAACGAACAGAATATCTCGCTGTTCGTTCACGGCTTCAGCGCGTCGCAGCTGGGCTACACGCTCGACGGCGTTCCGCTCGGCGACCAGACCTATGGCAATTATAACGGCCTGTCGCCGCAGCGTGCGATCATCTCCGAGAATGTCGGACGCGTGACGCTCGCTTCGGGCTCGGGCGATCTCGGCACTGCATCGACCAGCAATCTGGGCGGCACGATCGACACCTTCTCGAGCGACCCCAAGGCGAAGATGGGCGCGACGATCGACCAGACGATCGGCAGCTATTCGACCTTCCGCACCTTCGTCCGCGTCGACAGCGGCACCTTCGGCAACGGCAATTCGCTGTATCTCTCCGGCGTGCGCCAGGATGCGCGGGCATGGGACTTCAACGGCAAGCAGGGCGGATACCAGGCGAACGGCAAGTTCGTGCACGAGGACTCGACCGGCAAGCTGACCATCTACGGCGCCTATTCGGACAAGACCGAGCCGAACGAGGACGCGACGGTGATCAACATCTCAAAGGGCGAAACCCCCGATAAGGTCCCCTATACGCGTCCATTCTTCTATCCCGATTTCGCGGGTATGCAGACCTATCTCAGCTCCGGCGCATACAAGGCCGCAGTCGACAATTACCGCAATTATTACAGCGACGCGCAGCGCACCGACTATCTCGGCTACATCAAATATGACTGGAACGTCAGCGACAAGATCGTCTGGTCGAACCAGGCCTATTATCATCATAATGACGGCGTCGGCGTGGTCGCCGGCCCGATCGACGTGGCCGGCCTGCCGGGCCTGTTCGCGAAATATTTCCCGACGCTGACCGCGGCGCAGCTCAGCACCCAGTTCGGCGGTTCGGGCCTTGCCACGCGCACGACCGAATATCGTATCGATCGCGAGGGTCTGCTCTCGACCCTCCAGGTCGAGCTCGGCAATCACCAGATCGAACTCGGCGGCTGGTATGAGCATCAGAGCTCGTCGGCGTTTCGCCGCTGGTACGCGCTCGACGTCAAGAATCCGAGCTCGCCCTATACGCGGCCGCTCGATCTCGCCGCGCCGCAGATCACCCAATATGGCAGCGAAGTGCGCGTCGACGAAATCCAGACGCATCTGCAGGACAGCTGGAAGATCCTGCCCAACCTGACGGTCATCGCCGGCTTCAAGAGCACGTTCCAGCGCGCGAAACAGGCGGTGCCGGTGCAGCCGATCCCCGGTTCCTTCACCGGGTCGACCGCGCTGCCCGTGGGCAAGCTCAACACCGACATGGCGTTCCTGCCGCAGGTCGGCGCCCTGTGGGAAGTGAGCGGCAGCGAGCAGATATTCGTCAACGCGCAGCAGAACATCCGCCAGTTCCAGACGAGCGCGGCCAGCGGCCTTTCCCCCTTCGCGCTGGGCAGCCAGCAGGTGTTCGACGATTTCAAGGCGACGGTGAAGCCCGAGACGAGCTGGACCTATGAAATCGGCGCGCGCACCCGGCGGTCGTTCCAGTTCGGGCCGATCACCGGTTTCGAAGGGCAGATCAGCTATTATCACGTCGATTTCAGCAACCGCCTGCTCGCGATCAGCCCGACCACGGTGATCACCTCGATCGCCAGCGGTGCTGCGATCCTGCAGAATGTCGGCGGCGTGAAGACCGACGGCATCGACATCGCCGGCACGCTGCGCTTCGGCGAGCATTTCTCGATCTACAACGCGCTGTCGTTCAACCATTCGCGCTTCCAGGACAATTACCGGGTCGGCATCGCGCAGACGCTGGTACCGACGGCGGGCAAGAACGTGCCGGGCTCGCCCGACATGCTCAACAAGACGGTGGTCTCCGCCAATTACGGCATCTTCGACGTGCAACTGGTCGGTGACTATCTCGGCAAGCGCTATGCGACTTTCACCAACGACCTGTCGGTCCCGGGCTATTTCACCCTGGCCGGCCGCATCGGCGCCTCGATCCCGCTCTCGAACGGCGCGTTCGTGAAGCGCATCGGGGTTAGCCTGAACGTGACCAACATCACCGACAAGAAGGGCGCGTCGACGCTGAGCATCGCTCAGCCGACCAACACCTACAACGCCTTCCCGCTGGCGCCGCGCCAGGTGTTCGGGACGGTGAACGTCGGATTCTGACGGAAGCCGCGCCGCGCCGTCAGCCGACGGCGCGGCCCTTCGCCTTGCCAGGTGTAGGCCGGCTCGACCGAGTGACGACTAGAACAGGCTCCACAACGGGCTGCGCGGGTCCGACAGGAGCTTGACCGTCAGCGCGAACGACATGACGACGAGAAGCGGGCGAACACCCCGGCCGCCAAAGCGAATGGCAAGCCGGGCGCCGACCTGGTTGCCGGCGACATTCGCCGCGGCCATCCCGAACCCGAGCAGCCACAGCACCTTGCCGCCCACGATCATGGCGGAGAGGCCGGCGACATTGGTCGCCAGGTTGATGAACTTCGTATTCGCGATCGCGCGCACGAGACCAAGGCCCCCGAGGGCGACCAGGGCGGTCGTCAGGAACGAGCCGGTGCCGGGGCCGAAGAAGCCGTCATAGAATCCGATGCCGGTGGTGACGGCGGTAAGCCCAAGCCGCCCCAGGCGGGCATGGCGATCGACCTCGCTCATTGGCGGGGCCAGGAGGAAATAGAGGCCCATCGCGACCAGCAGGACCGGCACGAATGCCGACAGGAGCGAGGGGTCGATATATTGCACGGCCGTCGCCCCGGCGACGGAGCCGATGAATGCCCCGGCGGCGGGGATCAGGAAAAGCCGCAGATCGACCTTCCCCGCCCGCAGGAATGTCAGGAACGCGGATGATGTGCCGATGGTGCTCTGGAGCTTGTTGGTCGCCAGCGCGGCAACCGGCGGCACGCCGGCCGCCATCAGCGCTGGAATGGTCAGCAGCCCGCCGCCGCCGGCCAGTGCATCGATGGCACCGGCGACAAAGGCGATGGCGACAAGAAAGAGGATTGCATCGACGGTCAACTGCACACCGGCCCGCTAGCGCGGTTCGACCGCCCGGCAAAGCCTTACTGCTACTTTAACCCGGCGGTTTGCGAACAAGGGACTCCGAACGTGGCGAGCCTATGCCTCCGTGCCCTCAGGTGAATCGCTCAACTGCCTGAGGAGTGCCTCGGCAAGCGGTTCGGCGCTGATCGGATTCCGGCCGGTGATGAGCTCGACCCCGACCGGGCGGAGGAGCTCTGCGCCCTGTCGCGCGGCACTATCGAGATGTATATCGCCAATCTGGAAGCCGCACTGAACATTTGAGGCCGAACGTCCGTGCCGTCATTTGAGTATGTGAGCGGTCAACGGATATCCGGATGATTCTGGGCCTGTCAGGTCGCGTTTACTTCCCGTTCTCGTACTTTCCGTTCTTGCAATGTCGGATCATCGGTGCTGCCCTGGCGCGAACGCGGGAGGGTGATGATGCTGCTTTGGACGCTTCGACTTGTGCGGGTAAACGGGATCGCGTTGACGGCGCTGTGGTCCATCTCGGCTGCATCGGCCGATGCCACCGAAATCTCTTATTCCTACGATGCCATGGGCCGACTGGTGTCGGTATGCGAAGCGGCCCCGAACGCTGGTGAACTGACGACCTATCAATATGACGCGGCAAGCAACCGGAAGCGCTATTCCCACCAGCGTGTCGACCAAAGCCTTGCAGTGGAAACCAGTATCCTGTCCCCTAACGGGAAGGTCATGTTCCGCATGCAATCCGATGGCAACCTGGTTGTCTACGGCGATCTCGGATCAGGCTGGGTGCCGCTGGGGTGGGCGACGAACACGGTTGGCACCGGGGCGAACGTCGCCGCTTTTCAAAGTGACGGCAATCTCGTTCTCTACGGCCCCAGCGGGGCTATCTGGAGTTCCGAGACCTGGAGCAGTCATTGCGCGACGCTGTCGGTGCAGAACGATGGCAACGTCGTGATAAAGAACATCCAGGGCAATATCGTTTGGTCCACCAATACCGGAGGGCATTAGGGTCGCCGCGTCGTAGCCCGCGATAGCTGATCGTGTCCTGGGCTCTTCCGGGGCAACGACAAATCCGGGAGATGGAACCGAATCCGGCGTAATCCCGGCACCCCAAATTCCCTTTCCCGAGGAAATCGGGGTACTTATCGAAATGCCACCATTTCCGTTGCTATTTCAATCAATTGACGCGCTTTCTCTCGCGATGAAAACCTCGTCTCCGCAAGAACGAAGCAATTTCTTCGTAAGGGGGACAGCATGCATCTTACCCACGCCAGCGGCGAGTTGTCGGCGCGCGATGTGACCATGGTCGAAACCGACAAGCGGGTGGTGCGCTGGATCGCGCAGGCCGCCGTGAATGTCGAACTGTTCACCATCCCGCTCTACATGACGACGCTGTATTCGATCGAGGGCTTCCACCCGATCACCGGCAAGGGTAATGATTTCTACAAGGGCCGGATCTGGCCCGGCGCCAAGGCGGCGGCCTTTACCGATACGCCGAAGGACAAGCCCGGCTGGGGCAACAAGCGGGCGTTCAACGTCATCTTCTCGATCTTCATCCAGGAGATGCTTCACCTCCAGATGGCGGCCAACATCGCCACCGCGATCGGCCACACGCCCAGCTTCACTGATCCGGCGCTGCAGGACAGGAACAATGGCTGGACCTGCTATGGTCCCGATCTGACCGCGATCCCGACGATCGTCGACCTGCGCGACACCTCGACCTATGCCGGGGTGAAGGTCGATGTCGGCCCGCTCGACGAGGATCGCATCGAGCTGTTACTCGCGATCGAGCAGCCGCAGGACGATGCCGAGCGCGACATCATCCACAACAAGGGCAAATATTTCCCCAAGGTGCCGTTCGACCGCGGCGATCCGGATTACGATCCGGCCGCGGCCGATATCTGGTTCGGCTCGATCGGCTATATGTACCAATGCTACCGCGACTATCTGCAAATCCGCTACGATGACGGATCGTGCCTGTGGGACCATGTGTTCGACCAGGATGGGCAGCAGAACGACCTGTTCAACAATTTCAGCTTCCCCGGCCATCCGATGCGCGAATATATGGGCGTGGAAACGACGATCGCGCTTACCGACAGCGGCATTGCCTTCCGCCAGGCGCTCAACATGATGAACGCCATCACCGACCAGGGCGAGGGTGCGACGCTCAAGGCCCGGCTGAAGATCGCCAACGAGGCGGGGCTGCTCAAGTCGGTCGAGGTCCGCTACCGCCCTGACAAGGATGCGCTTGAATCGGATTATCCGAGCTTTTCGGATACCGGCGAGCAAGTCCCCTCGGGCGATGCGGCGGCGCGTTTCGACAATGACGGGGAGGATCATTTCGCCCGCTTCAAGGAAGTCCGCGGGCTCATGCGCGACGGCGGCATCGTCACATGGGACAAGGCAGGCAAGGCCGGCAACTGGACCGCGGCCGACCTCACCACCCATGATTTCGATCCCGACAACAACCCCTATGACCTGCCAGCGCCGGAGCAGATCGCGACCGCGCTCAACAATCTCCATGCCCCGGATGTTCGCGAGCAGAGCCACCAGATTCTGAGCCAGGCGGTGGTAGGCGCAATCAAGGGCGTGACGACCGTGCTCGACCAATATTGGAACCCGAAGGGTGCCTCGGTCTCCTTCCCCTATCCTTCGATGGCCGGGTCGGGCGATCGCATGGCGACTGCCTGGGCAGCGACGGGGCGAACGCCCGATCTCAGCCAGGGCGTGCCCGCGCCCAATATGCGGATCGTCAACCACACCTGCCAGGGGCTCGACCTCAACGCGCCGGGCGGCATCGGCACCAATTCTTGCGCGCTGACCCAGGTCTATCACACCTGTCGCGGGTCGAACCTGTGCAAGGGCATGGGCGGCTGCGGCTTCGTCCAGCCGGCGGGCGGCGGTGGCGGCGGTTGCAGCTCGAGCCTGCGCGCCGCGGCACCGCCCGAGCCGACGCCCGGCAAGCCCCAGGGCGGTGGTTGTTCGGCGGTGGCGGTGCGCGCCAGGGGCGGGTTGTGCGGCACGCCGACCCCGACGCCTACCGCGACGCATTTCACCGCGCCCAGCGACAACCAGTGCGGCGGCTTCGGCGGGTGCGCGGTGCCGATCTCGGCCTGCCAGATCTATCCGGTCAGCGGCACGATGGACCTGTACCTGCTCGCCGCGGCCAAGCCGACCAAGTTCGGCACTCTGCCGTTCAACAAGGGCGACAAGGTGGAGGATATCGCGTTCAAGGCCTTCACCGCCGTCGCCGAGAAGATGGGGCGGGACAAGCCGGTGTATCAGGCGCCGAACGACATCCGCCTCGCCTTCCCGCCCTCGACCTGAGGATCGATGGAGCAGGGATGCCCGCGCCGCTCGCTGCCGTCACCCCGGAGGTGTTCCGGGGGCCACGGTTCCGTGCGCGCCGCGTGCCCGTTGCCGGCTTCCCAACTGGGCCCCGGCCTCCGCCGGGGAAGGGAAGGGGGTGCGGGATGTGGCTTCCCACCTCTCAGTCGGCGATTCATGAGATGAACCGCGCGCCCGTCCCCGTCCAGCCGCGCCTCGGCCTGCCCGATCCCGGCGACGGGGTCGGGCTGCGCGAGGAGCATTATCCGCACCTCATGCGCACCCCGCCCGAGGACTGGGGTGTCGGCTGGTTCGAGATCATCTCGGAAAATTACCTCGATAACGAGGGCTATGGCATGCGCGTGCTTGAGCATGTGGCGGCGCACCGTCCGGTGGTGATGCACGGCGTATCGCTGTCGATCGGCAGCACCGCGCCGCTGGACCGGACCTATCTGGCGAAGCTCAGGGCGCTCGCCGCGCGCGTCTCGCCGCTATGGGTCTCGGACCACCTTTGCTGGACGGGAGTGGGCGGGCTCAACAGCCACGACCTGTTGCCGATGCCGCTGACCGAACAGAGCCTTGCCCACACCGCCGACCGGGTGCGCGCGGTGCAGGATGTGCTCGGCCGCCCGATCGTGCTGGAGAATCCCAGCACCTATCTGGCCTTCCACGCCAGCCGAATGCCCGAATGGGAATTCATCGGCCGCCTTGCCGAGGATACCGGCTGCGGCCTGCTGCTCGACGTCAACAATGTACATGTCAGCGCGGTCAACCAGGCGTTCGATCCAATCGCCTATATCGATGCGGTGCCGGCGGACCATGTCGTGCAGATTCATCTCGCCGGGCCGAGCGACCATGGCACGCACCTGATCGACACGCATGACCACCCAGTGCCCGACGCGGTCTGGCCGCTCTATGCCCGTGCCTGGGAACGCTGCGGCCCGGTCGCGACCCTGCTCGAATGGGACGCCAACATCCCGCCTTTCGAGGAGCTGCTCGCCGAACTGACCAAGGCAAGGATGGTGCGCGAGGGGCTTGGCATGGCCCGGGTCGCCGCCTGATGGCTGGCACCGCCGATCTCCAGGCCTGGCTTCAGGCGGCGATGCTCGACGGCGAGGCGTCCGACGCGCGCGAGCATGTCCTTGGCGACAACCGCCTGACCGCCGAGATGCGGATCGGTATCTATGCCCAGGGCTATCGCCTCCGCCTGCTCGGATGCCTCGGCACTGAGTATCCGGTCCTGTCGGCGCTCGCCGGGCCGACCGCCTTCGGCCTGTTCGCGCAGGGCTATATCGCTGCCCATCCGTCGCGCTCCTACACGCTGTACGATTTCGGTGCGGGTTTCGCCGACTATCTCGACGCTGCCCGCCCCACCGGTGACGGCACCCCGCAAACGGTCGAGGCGATCCCGGCGGCACTGGCACGGGTGGAACGGGCCAGGGCCGAAGTCCACCGCGCGCGCGGCGTTGAGGGCAGGACACCGGTCGCGGCGGAAACCGGTTTCGATGCGGTGATGGCCTCTATTCTCGGCCTTGGCCTCGGCCGGGCCTGGTCGCGTCCTGACAGCGTGCGGCTGCTTGAGCTGCCTTTCGACTTCACCGAGACCCTCGCGGCCGTCGATCGCGGCGAGCCGCCCTGCCTGCCCGTCGCCACGCCGTCCTTCATGGCGGTGGCGCGGATCGACTATCGGGTCGCCTGCCATCGGCTTGAAGGCTGGCAATATGACTGGCTCGCGCGCTTGCCCGTGGACGCGGCGATTGCGTGTCCGGCGCCGGACGATCAGCACCTCGCGGCCTGGCTCCCCGTCGCGGTCACTCAAGGACTGGTGGCGCCGCGCGCATAGCCGTCTGCGGATCACCCCTCCGTCGGCGCTGCATCCGCCCTGGCGAAGAAGATGGTGACGCGCATGCCGGCTCCGGGCGCCGACTCGATCTCGATCCGGGCCTTGGCATTCTGGCGCAACGACTGGGCAATCAGTGCGCCCAGCTTGCCGGCCTTGGGCCAGGTCACGCCCTCCGCCAGGCCGATCCCGTCATCCGCCACGACGACACGGCACCCGGTGTCGTCGACAATGCTGTGGAGCGTGATGGTGCCCCCGTCGCGCCCGGCAAAGGCGTGCTTCAGCGCGTTGGTCAGCAGCTCGTTGACGACCAGCCCGGCCGGCATCGCGACATTGACCGAGACCGGCCAGGTATCGATCTGAAGGTCGAGATGGATTCCCTCGACCGCATGGGCGCGCATCACCGACGAGGCGATCTCGCTGAGATAGATGCCAAGATCGATGCTTTCGCCCACCCCCTCGTCGGATAGCGAACGGTAGAGCAGCGCCAGTGCATCGATCCGCCCGGCCAGCCGGTCGAAGCGCCGTTCGGTCGCGTCGTCGGGCAGGTTGCGCGCCTCGAGCCGGATCAGGGCGGTGATCATCTGCAGGTTGTTCTTCACCCGGTGCTGCAATTCGCGCAGCAGCGTGTCGCTGTTCCTGAGCCGCTGTTCCAGGTCGGCGCTATCTTCGCGCGGCCTGACCTCGGCCAGCGCGACGAGCCGGAACAGCGCCGATCCGTCATCGCCCTGGATCATGGTCGACCATGCATCGACGGTAATTGTGGTCTCGGCATCTGCGATGGTGAATGTGCCGAGATAGTCGTCACCTGCGACAACCGCCTCGCGCAACGCTCGTCCGTCATCGGCGGTGACGTGGGATGGCAGCGCATCCCAGCTCTTGCCCTCGATCAGCGCCGCGGACTGGCCCGTCAGGCGCTCAAATTCGAGATTGGCGTAGGTGATCCTCTCGGCCGGATGAAGCTCGGAAACGGCGATCGCCACCGGCACATGGTCGAGGAACTGCTTGAAACGGTCGCTTTCGAGCGCATCGGCGAGGTCGGGCGTTTCGAGCAGTTGCTCGATCCCGGCATTGTCGCTGTCTTTAGCCATGATACGCCCGTTCCCGATGATCCGATCGCCTGCGCTACCAGATAATCGGGAAGGGCGCTGGAAAGAGTCGAGGCTAGACCGTCCGGCGGCCGGTGACGAAGTGGAGGATCACCATCACCACCGCGATAACGAGCAGCAGGTGGATCAGGCCGCCGGCGACGTGAAAGGCAAAGAAACCGAGCAGCCAGAGGACCACCAGGATTGCGGCGATAGTTCCCAACATCGGATTGTCCTTTTATTGAACCTACGAAACGAACGCGCAACCTTGCGGTTCCAGCCGATCAGGCGAGTGTGCGCACGCCGGGCTCGCGGTCCCAGAACCGTTTCGCGGCAGCGGTCGTGAAGCTCTTGTCCAACGGCACCACGCCCTCGTCCGGCACGACTCCGGCCTTGTCGAGCAGCGGCTGGGCCTCGGGCGAATGGCCGATCGCCTTCAGATTTCCGAACGCGTCCATGACGAACTGCACCGCCGCGGCTTCCTTCAGCAGCGCCGCGCATCCCTGATCGGAGAGCACTATCGCCACCGCATCGGCGAGCACCGAGGGATAGCCGGCAAGCTGGGCATCGGCCTTGAGCAGGCTCCCGTCAGACAGCTTGGCCCCGCCCACCCTGGGCGCGACGATCACCGCGCGGGCACCAGCGCCGGTGATGGAGTCGACCAGCGCCGATACCGCCTTGGCGTCCGATCCGTCGGCGACCAGCACGGCGATGGAATGGCCCTTGATATCGGCCGGCGCCCGCGGCCCCTCGATGATGCGCAGCGCGGGCGAGGGTTCGAGATCCTGCGCGGGTACCGATGCCCGGGAGGCCTTGGGCAGCGGCATGTTGAGCCCGGCGGCGACGCGCTTCGCCAGATCGGGATCGACGTTGACCAGGTTTGACATCATCCGCACCCGGACATGCTCAAGTCCCACCTTGGAGAGCTCGAACACCAGCGCCGAGGCGAGATGCGCCTGTTCCGGCACGGCCAGCGAGCGGAAGAACAGCCGCGCCTGGCTGTAATGATCGGCGAAGCTTTCAGGCCGGATGCGCAGCTTGCCGCCCTGCTCGTCTTCATCGGACCGGCCGGCAAAGGTGGCGAAGCCGGTCATCGGGCATTCGCGCGGGCCGCCATCCTCGCCGACGTCGGCCAGGCTGTTCGGCTCGTAATTCGCCCGGCCCTTCGGCACGGTCATCTGCATCTGCCCGTCGCGCTGGAAGTTCATCACCGGGCATTTCGGCGCGTTGATCGGCAACTGGTGAAAATTGGCGGTGCCGAGCCGCGACTTCTGCGTGTCGAGATAGGAGAAGAGCCGCCCCTGCAGCAGCGGATCATTGGTGAAATCCACGCCCGGCACCACGTTCGCCGGGCAGTAGGCGACCTGTTCCGTCTCGGCGAAGAAATTGTCGGGATAGCGATCAAGCACCATCCGTCCGACGATCCGAACCGGCAGCACTTCCTCAGGGATGATCTTGGTCGGATCGAGCACGTCGAACGGCAGGCTGTCGGCGAATTTCTGGTCGAATGCCTGAATGCCCAGTTCCCATTCGGGAAAGTCACCCCGGTCGATCGCCTCGAACAGGTCGCGCCGGTGGAAATCGGGGTCGGCGCCGGCGATCTTCACCGCTTCGTCCCAGCAGGTCGATTGAACGCCCTGCTTCGGTTTCCAGTGGAACTTGACGAAGGTCGACTTGCCTTTGGCATTGACCAGCCGGAAGGTGTGGATGCCGAACCCTTCCATCGTGCGCAGCGAGCGCGGAATCGTCCGGTCGGACATCGCCCACATGATCATATGGGTCGATTCAGGCATCAGGCTGATGAAGTCCCAGAAGGTGTCATGCGCGCTGGCTGCCTGCGGATAACCGGTCTGGGCCTCCATCTTCACTGAATGGATCAGATCGGGGAACTTGATCGCATCCTGGATGAAGAACACGGGGATATTGTTGCCGACCAGATCCCAATTGCCCTCCTTCGTATAGAATTTCACCGCGAAACCGCGCACGTCGCGCGGCGTGTCGACCGACCCCGCGCCGCCCGCGACGGTGGAGAAACGCGTGAACAGCGGCGTGCGCTCGCCGGCGCGCTGGAACAGGTCGGCCTTGGTAATGTCGGCAAGGCTTTCATAACATTCGAAGAAGCCGTGCGCTGCCGATCCCCGGGCGTGAACGATCCGCTCCGGGATACGCTCATGGTCGAAGTGGAAGATCTTCTCGCGAAGGACGAAATCCTCCAGCAGTACCGGGCCGCGCGCGCCGGATTTGAGCTGGTTCTGGTTGTCGGAAACCCGGATGCCCTGGTTGGTGGTCAGGCCGTTCTCGGCTTCGTTCGGCGCAACCTGATGTGTTTCGCCGCCATTGCCCGATTTCACGCCGCTTTTCGTCGCCATCATCAGCTCCCGTCACTGTTCGGGGGTTCAACCTTGGGGCGACGGGAAAGGTCCGACGCATCAGCAGGAACTTGCTTTGGATCAGCGCGATTCTTTTACGAGCCGGTCCTCCGGGAATTCTCCGGCGGCACCCCGATTCAACCGTCGCCCGGTCGAGCCTATTATCCCGTCGTCGTCGGTCCATGCCGCTGATCAGGGGTCGTCGCGCCATGTCCTTATTCAATGCCGATATGTCAGGTCACGGCGGTAAAGCTGCACTGCCTCCTGACCAATTCTCGAAAATGCGGAAGAAAAGTGCCAATATTATGGCCGAGCGGTTTCGCTGCGCTTGTCCTGGTAATTCAAGCGGCCCTGGCTCGAATAGCCTCAGTGCTGTCCATCATCATAGTATCGGTTCGAAAATTCCGGGTCGGCGTTGGGTGGCGATAATCATCCTTTACTGTCCGACTTACGGCACGTTCCAACATGATTTCTTGCGGCTCGAATCAGACCCCGGAATAGCCGCCGGTGATCGCCATGGTCGTCCTCACCGGTCGAGGCGGACAGAATGCATGGGGGAGAGGGTCCGCTCCCCTGTCCGGGATGGCCATGGTGGCGACCGCCTGCTAGAATGTTCCCAGTTCGTTCCGGAGATGACATTGGCCAATCGCGCCGGCAGCGCCGATCTTCCCCTGCATGGCGGCCATGTGCCGCCATGGCTGGGCGTCCGCACGGCGAGCCTCGGCGCTGTCATGTCGCAGGCGATCATCCATCATTACGGGCGGGACGAGCTGTTGCGCCGGCTGGCGCACCCCTTCTGGTTCCAGAGCTTCGGGGCGGTGATGGGAATGGACTGGCATTCGTCGGGCATCACCACCAGCGTGATCGGCGCACTGAAGCGCGGCCTCGCGCCGCTGTCGGGGGAGCTCGGACTCCATGTCTGCGGTGGCCGGGGCAAGCAATCGCGCCGCACGCCTGACGAACTGGTCGCGATCGGCGATCGGGTCGGGCTCGACGGGGCTGCCCTGGCGCGGACCAGCCGGCTCGTCGCCAAGGTCGACAGCGCTGCGGTGCAGGATGGGTTCGACCTCTATCTCCACGGCTTCATCGTCGCTGACGACGGGCAATGGGTGGTGGTGCA
Organism: Sphingomonas sp. QA11; assembly: GCF_028473665.1. Classification (GTDB taxonomy): domain Bacteria; phylum Pseudomonadota; class Alphaproteobacteria; order Sphingomonadales; family Sphingomonadaceae; genus Sphingomonas; species Sphingomonas phytovorans. Next base: position 5,248,091 of record NZ_CP098774.1, read on the forward strand.
GCAGGGAATGAACGGCGCGGCGCGGCAGGCGCGGCGCTATCACTGGTCGTCGGAAGGGCTGGGCAGCTTCGTCGATGCCCCGCACGCGGCAATCGAGGGCAGGGGCGGGGGCGAGATCGTCAACCTCACCGATCGCCGGGCTGCCGCCTCGCGCGATGCACAGCTCGATCTGCTCCGCGATCTCGGGCCCGACCGGATCGCTCGCGAAGCCGCCGCGCTTGAGCCGCCGAAGCCAACGGCAAAGGACGATCAGCCGATGCTGCCGCACCTGGTGCTGCCGGGCCATCACGACGTTCGCCCGGCCGACGTGATGATCCGTCGCCTCCACGGCACGCTCGCCGCCGCGGCGGAGAATGGCCCGGCGGACTTCCCGGAGCTGCTGCTCGTTCCCGGCGTCGGCGCCCGCACGGTGCGCTCGCTGGCGATGGTGGCTGAGATAATCCACGGCGCCCCCTGCCGCTTCGCCGATCCGGCGCGCTTCTCGCTCGCGCATGGCGGCAAGGATCGCCACCCCTATCCGGTGCCGATCAAGGTCTTCGACAGGACCATCGCGGTGATGAAGGACGCGGTGGGCAAGGCGAAGCTCGGCAATGAGGAGAAGCTGGCGGCGATCCGGCGTCTCGACGCGCAGGCACGCGCGATGGAGCGCCACGCGACCGGCCTGACCCTGCCCGACTTCGTGGCGGAGGAATTCCGCAATGCGCACGATTATGGCGGCCGCAGCGTCTTCGGCTGGGAACCGCCGGTTGCCGACGAACGAGCAGCCGGAAGCGTTTAGCAGCGACGTCGCCCCACACGCTTCCCGTCACCCCGGACTTGTTCCGGGGTCTACCGCGGGGCAAACCAAATTGCCGGTGAGAGTGCGGGCCGGTGGATGCCGGAACAAGCCCCGGCATGACGGAAGGGAACAGCCGCTTCCCGTTCCCCCAAGGCAATGACGGTCGATTCAACCATTCGCCGGCTTGATACAATGTGCCGGCCGGATGCATGAAAACCCGCTCCCGCTGTTTCTCATGATGGCCGATTGCTCACGCGTTGACCGTCCCTGTTTCCTGATTTTAGCCCGCTGTTACGCGGGCGGTTTCCGCTGTTAATTCCATAACAGGGAAAAGGCGGGTCAATCTATTGAAATACCTGGCTAAAAATTGCTAGGAAAATCCAACTTTTCCCCTGTTAATTCGTCGGAAAAAATGCGTCCTTTTATCCGCGCTAACAGAGGGGCGCTTATCCACCGGGCGTCACTTCACCCCGATCAGCCATGGCTGAACCCCGCCGGTCGGCTTTGGCGTCCCGTCGATCCGCTCGGCCCTGATTAGCGGCACCGGTGTCAGGATCATCTGCCCCTTCATCGGGCCTGATCCGCCGCCGATCGGCCGGGCGAGGATCTTGCGCACCACGTCCATGCCTTCGACGACATGGCCGAATGCCGCATAGCCGGTATAGCCGGGCTTCGCGTCCATGCTGGGATGCGCGCCGAGCATGATCGCGAAATTGCCCGTCGCGCCATTCTCGTCGCGGCCATGCGCCATGGAGATCACCGTATCGACATGGCGGATGCCAGTCCGGCTGGTCGGCTCAAGCGGGACCGGCGACGGCAGCATGCGCCGCGCGTCGGTGCCGATCCCGCCCTGTACGAAGCCATAGGCGGGATCGGCCTTGCTGCGTGCCGAGCGGTAGAAGCTGGTATTGTCCAGCCGCTTGTCGTCGACATAGGCGAGGAAGTTGGCGGTAGTCCTGGGCGCGCGCTTCGCGTCGAGCGCGATCACGATCGGGCCGAGCGAGGTGACGATCCGCACGCGCACGATCCCCGGTGTGGGCTTGCTGGCCGGGCCCGGGGCGGCGGTCGACGATGCAGCGAGCGTCGCCAGGGCCAGGGCGAAAAGGATAGGGCGCATCGTCAGCTCGTACCGGAGGATTGCGGGTCCGCTAAGGCGTGCCAGCCATGTGTGCAAGATGCTCAGGCGGCCTTGCCAAGGGCATATTGCCGACAATGCTCGAGATAGCCCGCCTCATGGCTGCCCGACAGGTCGACGACGCTTTCCCACAACCACGACGGGGCATCGAGCGCGCCGTCCCGCCGGGCTGCCAGCATCTTCTGCCATGCGGCACGTGTCGACGTCTCCATCTGCCGCGCATGGGCCTTGCCGACGACATAGGCGAGATAGCGCGCCGCGCGTGCCGCTTCGCCGCGGGTGAACTGCGCGACCTCAAGCTTCAGGTCCTGTGGGGCAAGCTCGCGCAGGAAGACCGGGCGGTCGAGCAATGTCGCCGCGATCATGCGTTCGCCAAGATGGGGGGACAGCGCCCGGGCACCCGTGACGACGCGTTCCGCCTGGTCCTTCGGCATGGCCGGGTGCCTCGCCGCCGGGGCTGCGGGGATGGTGGCTTCCTTCACGTCGATCAGGCCATATTCTTCACGCCCTTTGGCGCCGTGGATCGCCACGACAACCGCGTAGCGCATCAGGCCAAGCGAGCTGCACCCTTTCACCCACCATGCGGCATCGACCAGCCTTACCTCGCGGTGCTTGTCCTCCCGGCCCAGCGACAGGATCAGCCTTTGGGTACCGGCATCCTCGAACAGCTCGACCAGCGCCGCGCGCTCCTCTGGCGAGACCGCCCAGAATTTCTTGCCGAGCGGAATCTGCGGCTCCGCATCGTCGATCCGTTCGCGGGCAAGATGGTGCCAGCGCCGGCCAAGCGCACGGTGGTTGATCACCCGCACCGCGTCGGGCTCGGGGCCGGGCCCGGCGCCATCGCCCCTGGCGTCGGGATCGCTCAGCGCGTCGCTATAGCCCTCGACCATCTGCTCGATCATGCGCGCGGTGACGACGCCGGGCAGGTCCGATCCGCGCGCTGCCGTGGCGAGCGACAGGGCGAGGCGGATCAGGTCGTGCGCCGGGTTGCCGATCACTGTCTGGTCGAGGTCGCGAATCTGGATCTCGATCCCGCCGCGCCCGTCCGCCAGCGGGCCGAGATTGCCGAGATGGCAATCGCCGCAAATCCAGATCGCCGGGCCGGCCGGCAATCGCCTTGCCGAAGGGGAGGCGGCAAGCCAGTCATAGAATTTCGCTGTGTTGCCACGCACGAAGGCATGGGCTGACCGCGCCATCTTCATTGCGCGGGCGGATTCGAGCACGGCTGACCGGTCGCTCGGCGAAAGCTGCTTCATGCGCCTCCTTGGGGAAGTCGTTGAGCAGGCCAAACGCACGGTCGGCGAAAACGAGCCTATGGTCGAAAGGCCGTGCCGGACGGGCGGCCTGCGCTATGGCAAGCCGCCCGCGAGGCGTTTACCGCGCGGCGATCACCGGCCGCTGCCACCCGCCGCCGAGCGACCGGAACAGGTCGATCTGGGCGCTGGCGATCCGTGCGTTGGATGCGGCGAGGTCAGCATCGGTATCGGCGAAGGTCCGCTCGGCATCCAGCACGTCGAGGAAGTCGATCTGCCCCTCGCGCTGGCGGGCGCGGGTGATGCGGGCTGCTGCCTCCGCCCCGTCACGCGCCGCCTGCAACGCGGTGCGGCGCTTCAACTCGCCCTGATAGGTGGCGAGCGCGGTTTCGGTTTCCTCGAGCGCCTGGAGCACCGACCCGTCGAACGTCGCCAGCGCGGCGCGGGTGTCGGCCTCGCTCGCGGCGATGCGCGAACGCGCCGCCTCCTGGTTGGGGAAGGACCAGCTGATCAGCGGACCTACCAGGAAGCGCAATGCGCCGCCGGTGAACAGATCGCCGATGCTCATGCTGCTCGATCCGACCGATCCGCCGAGCGAGATGCGCGGGTAAAGCTCGGCCGTCGCGACGCCGATTCGTGCGGTGGCCGCCGCGAGCCGCTGTTCGGCCGCCCGTACATCGGGCCGCCTTGCAAGCAACGCGGCGCCGTCACCGACCGGAATCGGCTGGTCGAGGCGCGGCGTGTCGGTCCGCGCGGCGGCGATCTCGGGCAGCTCCTGCGGCGTGCGGCCGGTCAGCGTCGCCAGACGGAACAGGGCCGCCTGGCGCTGCGCCTCGATCGCCGGGACGAGCGCCGCGCGCTGGTCGCGCAGGGTGGTGATCCGGACCAGGTCGAGCTTGGCCGCGCGGCCGGCATCGACTCGCTTGCCGGTCAGGGTCGCTGATTTGTCGAGCAGTTCGACGATCCGTTTCGCCACCCCAAGCCGCTCGGCGGAAGAGGCCGCGTCGACATAGGCGCCGGTCGTCGCGGCAACCACCGCGACGCGCACCGCATCCGCATCGGCGTCGGCCGCGCGGACATCGCCGCGTGCCGCCTCGATATTGCGGCGGACGCGCCCGGCGAGATCGACCTCATAGGAGACGCTCAGGCCGATATCGTAGGATTCACCCTCGGACGCCGTGCCGGGCAGGCGCTGGCTGTCGGGGGTGCGGCCATAACCGCCGGTCGCGCCGATCGACGTCTGGGGCAGGCGATCGGACCGCACGCCGCGCAACGAGGCGCGCGCCCGGTCAAGCCGGGCGACGGCGACCCGGATGTCGGTATTGGCGGCCAGCGCATCGGCGACGAGCTGGTCGAGCGTCGGGTCGCGGTAGAGCTGCCACCAGTGGTCGTCCGCCTGCGCGGTCGACACGGTGGGGCTCGCGCTGCCGACGAACTGGCCCGCCGCCTTGGGCGGGGCCACCGGCGCGACGAAGTTCGGGCCGGCGGCGCAGGCGGATAGCGCCAGGGCGGAGAGGGAGGCGAGCAATAGCTGTTTCATGACGGCCGCTCCTTATTCGGCGGGCTGAAGAGTCGCCGGCAGGTCGTGCTCGCGGCGGCGGGAGAACCGCGCCGCGAGCGCCCGGCAGACGACGTAGAAGGTCGGCGTGAAGAGCAGGCCGAAGGCGGTGACGCCGATCATCCCGAAGAATACCGCGGTGCCCAGCGCCTGGCGAAGCTCGGCGCCTGCCCCGCTCGCCAGCACCAGCGGCACCGTGCCGAGGATGAAGGCGAAGCTGGTCATCAGGATCGGGCGGAGGCGGGTCTGCGCCGCGCGCACCGCCGCCTCGACCGGCGAGAGTCCATCCTGCTCCTCGGCCTGCTTGGCGAACTCGACCACGAGGATCGCGTTCTTCGCGGCAAGCGCGATCAGCACGACCAGCCCGATCTGGGTCAGGACGTTGTTGTCCATGCCCCGCAGGTTCACGCCGGTCATCGCCGCCAGCAGACACATCGGCACGATCAGCACGATGGCCAGCGGCAGGGTGATGCTCTCATATTGCGCCGCCAGCACCAGGAAGACGAACACCACCGCCATCAGGAAGACGAGACCGGCGGTGCTGCCCGCCGCCTTTTGCTGGTACGCGATACCCGTCCATTCGTGCGAGTAACCCGCTGGCAGGCTCGCATCGGCAAGCTTCTCCATCGTCACCAGCGACTGGCCCGAGGAGAATCCGGGAGCCGTGTCGCCATCCACCTCGACCGCGGGGAAGAGGTTGTAGCGGACGACGCGGTACGGACCGGTCTTGTCCTGGAAGGTCGCGACCGACCCGATCGGCACCATCTGGCCCGAGTTGGAACGGGTCTTCAGGTTGGCGATGTCGGCGGTGGTGTTACGGAATGGCGCATCGGCCTGCGCGGTGACGCGATAGGTGCGCCCCAGCAGGTTGAAGTCGTTCACGAACGCCGAGCCGAGATACACCTGCAGCGCCTCGAACACCCGCTCCGGCGGCACGCCGAGCATGTTCGCCTTGGGCCGGTCGACATCGGCGAAGATGCGCGGCGTCGCGGTGTCGAAGAAGGTGTAGATCTGCGCGAGGCCGCTGGTCTGGTTGGCCTTGCCGATCAGGTCGTAGGATGCCTTGCCCAGATCGGCATAGCCGCGCCCTTCGGTGTCCTGGACCATCATGCGATAGCCGCCGGCCGAGCCGATGCCCTGGATCAGCGGCGGCGGCACGATCATCAGCCGTGCCTCGTCGACATCGGCGGTCGCCTTGCGTGCCTCGTCCATGATCCCCTGGAAGGTGACGCCAAGCGCCTTGCGCTCCTCGAAGCTCTTCAGCGGGAAATAGGCTGCGGCCGAATTAGGGGCGAGCGTCTGCGACGGGCCGTCGAAACCGGCCAGCATCACTGAACCCTTGATGCCTTTCAGCGGCAGGATCTTCGCGGCGACCTTGCGCATCACCGCGTCGGTCCGCTCGATCGAGGAGCCGGGCGGAAGCTGGATCACGGTCAGGAAATAGCCCTGGTCCTGCGCCGGCACGAAGCCGGTCGGCGTGATCCAGAAGACCCCGCCGGTCAGCGCGATCAGGCCGGCATAGGCGAACATCATCTTCTTCGGTGCGTTGACCAGCCGGCGGGTGAGCGCGGCGTAGCCGAGGCTCATCCGTTCGAACCCGCGGTTGAACGCGTCACCCGCGCGGTTGACGATCTGCTGGAACCGGTTGCCCGTTCCCGTTTCCTTGTGGCGGAGCAGCAGAGCGGCGAGGGCCGGCGACAGCGTCAGCGACAGGACGAGCGAGATGATCGTCGCGGTCGAGATGGTCACCGCGAACTGGCGGTAGAAGGCGCCCGACAGGCCGGTGAGGAACACCGTCGGCACGAACACCGCGCAGAGCACGAGGACGATCGCGACCAGCGCGCCCGACACCTCGTCCATCGAGGTCCGCGCGGCCTCAAGCGGGGTCAGCCCGCGTTCGAGGTTGCGCTCCACATTCTCCACCACGACGATGGCGTCGTCGACGACGACGCCGATCGCCAGCACCAGCCCGAACAGCGACAGGTTGTTGAGCGAGTAGCCGAAGGCGGCGAGCACCGCGAAGGTACCGATCAGCGAGACCGGGATCGCGACCACCGGGATGATCGCCGCGCGCCATTTCTGGAGGAACACCAGGATGACGAGCACGACCAGGATGATTGCCTCGAACAGCGTATCCTTCACCGCGTCGATCGACTGGGCGATGAACTCGGTCGGGTTGTAGATGACCTTATACTCGAGGCCCTTGGGGAAGCGGGCCGACATGGACTTCATCTCGGCGGAGACGCCTTCGGCCGCAGCGAGCGCGTTGGAGCCGGGGCGCTGGAACACGGCGACGATGACCGTCGGCTTGCCGCTGAGATAGGTGTTGCTGCCATAATCCTGCGCGCCGAGCTCGACGCGGGCGACGTCGGACACCTTGACCTGGCGGCCATTGGCATCAGTGCGGATCACCACATCGGCGAACTGCTTCGGATCGGTCAGGCGGCCCTGGGTCTCGACGTTGAGCTGGAAGGCGTTGCCGCTCGCATAAGGCGGCTGGCCGAGCGTGCCGGCGGCGACCTGGACGTTCTGCGCGCGGAGCGCCGCGACGATCTCGCCGGCGGTCAGGTCGAGCGCGGCGGCGTGGCCGGGATCGATCCAGACGCGCATCGAATAGTCGCGCGAGCCGAAGAGCTGCACGTCGCCCACGCCGTCGATACGGCTGAGGCGGTCGCGCACCTGGGTGAGCGCATAGTTGGAGATATAGCCGCGATCGAGCGAGTTGTCGGGCGAGACCAGGTTCACGACCATCAGGAAGTCGGGCGAGGTCTTGCGCGTCACCACGCCGAGCCGCTGCACATCCTCGGGCAGGCGCGGCACCGCGATGGCGACACGGTTCTGTACCAGCACCTGCGCGGCATCGAGATCGGTGCCCTGCTTGAAGGTGACGGTGATGACGACCTTGCCGTCACCGGTCGATTGCGACGACTGGTATAGCATGTTGTCGACGCCGTTGATCTCCTGCTCGATCGGCGCGGCGACGGTTTCGGCGACCGTCTCGGCCGAGGCGCCCGGGTAATTGGCGGTCACGGTCACGGTCGGCGGCACGATATCGGGATATTGCGACACCGGCAGGGACATATAGGCGATCGCACCGACAAGGGTGATGACGACAGCGATCACCGCGGCGAAGATCGGCCGCGTGATGAAGAAGCGCGAGAAGCGCATGGATTTCGTCCTCGAGAAAGAGGGTTGCGTGACCCGTCACACGAGCAGGAGGATTTTGAAGAACGAACGCTTGCCCGATCCGCGATGCCGGACTTGTTCCGGCATCCGCCGACCCGTGAGAGCAATCAGCGCTGATCTCCCGGACCGGTGGACCCCGGAACAGGTCCGGGGTGGCGGTGTGAATGTTGGGCGTTCCCGTTCTGCAAAAACCTCCTGGCGTGCGAAGAGCGAGACGTTCAGTTCGCGATCGTGGCCTCGCCCGCGATCGGCAGCGATACAGCCGGTCCGGCCGGAGCCGCCGCACCAGTGCCGATGCGGCCGGGCTTGGGCGCGACCTTGGCGCCGGGCATTGCCATCTGGTTGCCGGCGATGATCACGCGGTCCTTCACCGTCAGGCCTGACCGCACGACACGCAGGCCATCGACGACTGGGCCGAGTTCAACTGGCTTGGCGGAAACCTGGTTCTGGGCGTCGACCGTCAGCACGATCTTGCGGGCCTGGTCGGTCTGGATCGCGGTGTCGGGCACCAGCAGGGCCGGCGCCTTGCCGCCGCTGGCGAGCCGCATATTGCCGAACATGCCGGGGGTCAGGAAATAATTGGCGTTGGACAGGACGGCGCGGCCACGGATCGTACCCGACCGCTGGTCAAGGCCGTTGTCGGTGAAATCGAGTCGCCCCTTCCAGCGGTGCTCGGTCTCGTCCTGAAGCTGGATCTCGACCGCCGCCGGCGCCGCGCCCGGCTGGCGGGCGCGCTGAGTCTTCAGGTACAGCGCTTCCGATCCGTCGAAGGTGAAGTAGATCGGGTCGAGCGCGTTGATCGTGGTCAGCACCGTGCCGTTGGTGCCTTCGCCGCCCGCCACCTGGTTGCCGGCATCGACCTTGCGGTCCGAGATGCGGCCGGCGATCGGCGCGCGGACCTGAGTGAATTCGACATCGAGCGCGCGGACGCGCACGCGGGCATCGGCCGCGGCAAGCGCCGCCTGTGCCGCCTGCAATTTGGCGCGAAGCGAGTCTACTTCGCCGGCCGAGACCGCCTCGTCGGCGATGAGGCGGGTCGCGCGGCCGAGATCGGCCTGTGCCAGCGCCAGCGCGCTGCGGGCGCTGGCCGCATTGGCCCGGGCCTCGGCCAGTGCCGCGGCGAACGGGCGCGGATCTATGGTGAAGAGCAGCTGGCCCTTCTGGACGATCTCGCCGTCGCGGAAGTGGATGCCGGTCACTTCGCCCGCCACGCGCGGACGGATCTCGACCGTGCGGCTCGGGGCGAAACGGCCGACATAGTCGTCCCATTCGCTGACCTCGCGCACCAGCGGTGCCGCGACCGTTACCGACGCCGGGGGAGGAGCGGCGGCAACGGCCGGGGACTCTTCGGCCAGCTTGGTGCCGGCCGCGGCGACGAGCGCCAGAGGGATAAGCACGATCGCCGCGCGCCGCGTTCGCGACATGCGGTTGAAACCGTCGACGAGCGGTCGCGCGGTCGTGCTTTCGATAGGGGTGATCATGTTCATGCGGCGATCCTTGGATTGGCGTAGATCTGGACAAGGCCGACACGGTCGCCGGTGACGCTCGCCACCAGGGTCTCGGCCTGGGAAAGGGTGAAGCCGGCATCGAGGAACCGGTCGATCTCGGCCTGGGCGACAGCATAGCCGCGGCGCCACGCATGGACCGCGAGCCGGCGCAGTGCCTCAAGCCTGCTATCGGCAAGCCGCGATTTGGCGCCGAAGCCGAACAGGCTTCCCAGCGCGCGCGAAACCCGGCCCGGTTCCTCGAGGCTGGACAGGCTATCGCGGCGCGACACCGCGATGACGCTCCATTCGAGTGCCGAGAAGCCGGTCTCCCCGCTCTCCGTCGCGGCGGCTGACGCCATAGCGCGGCTGCGGACGGGGGCGGCGAACATGTTGTCGATATCGAGATAGGCCATGGCTATTCCCCTTGAAGTTGATTGGCCGCAGGGCGCCGATCGCGAAGACGGATGTCTTCGCGCGCAGATACGCACCGGGCGTGACTGGTCGGCACGGAGCAGCTTGAAGCTGCCCGCCTGGCCGTCCGGAAATGGTGGAGCGCGATCGACCTCAGGCCGGTCGCGGCTGGTTCAGCAGTTCGTCTTGGTCATGGGCGTTTCCCTCCGCCGCTGGCGAGACCGGCGAAGGACCCGCATTCAATACCAATCGGTATATAACCCTATGCTGCGGCGCGTCAAGCGTCTTCTGTACCGCGAGGTATATTTAATTTCAATCAGCGAGTGGGCCAGATCGACAGGCTGGTTTCGACCAATTGGCCGAGCTCCTGGCAAGTCGCGCCGGATCCCGCCTGGACCGAGAGTCCCTGCAGCAGTGCGAAGAGATAACGCACCAGCGCGACCGGCTCGATCGTATCGGGGAGATCGCCCTCGGCCTTGGCCCGTTCGAACCGCGCGATCAGCGCTGCCTCGGACGAGGCGCGACGCTTGACCACTTCGGCCTTGATCGATTCAGCCTCGACGCCGCACGCGCTCACGCTGATCACACCCAGGCAACCGCAGGGATCGCCGGTATTCATCTGCAGCTCGAGCGCGCCGCGCAACAGCCGCTCCGCCACGCCCCGGGCGGTCGACGCGTCGAGTGCGCTGCGCATGTAAGCGAGCTTCTCGCGCTCGTAGAGATCGAGCGCCTTGTGGAACAGCGCTTCCTTGTTGCCGAATGCCGCGTAGAGACTCGGCTTGGTAATGCCCATCTCAGTGGTCAGTTCAGCCATTGACGCACCCTCATAGCCGCGCGTCCAGAATACCCGGAGAGCGGATGCCAGCGCTTCCTCGACGCAGAACTCCCGGGGCCGTCCCTTGATCGGAGCCGGGGCAAGAATCTGTTCCATACCGATCGGTATATAGCGTGCTTTCCGTAAACGTCCAGTGGGCACCCCAGGATCCGGCCAGGATCCGGCCCGCATCCGGCACCGACCGATTTGACAGCCAGTCCTATCCTGCCTAGCAAGTGCAAACGCGAATCACTCGCATTAGCATCAAGCTTAGGGGTTACCGATGATCGAGCAGTCCACCACGCCGCGCGCGGCCATCAGGTCCGGGGCCGCCGTGCTGGCGATCGCCTGGGCGTTGAGCGCCGGCGCGGCCTTTGCCGCGGACGAGGCTCACCCCGGTGACGAGAACAGGGATCTCGTCACCGTCACCGCGACGCGTATCCCGCAACCGGTCGCCAATGTGCCGGCCACCGTCACCGTGATCGACGCGGAGACGATCGCCGACCAGATGGCCTCCGACATCAAGGACCTGGTCCGCTTCGAGCCGGGCGTCAGCGTCCGCCGTGCCCCGAGTCGCTTCGGCGCGGCGCAGGGCGTCACTGGGCGCGACGGCAATGCCGGCTTCAATATCCGCGGGCTCGAGGGCAATCGCGTGCTGATCCAGGTCGATGGCGTGCGCGTGCCTGACGGCTTCGAATTCGGGGCGCAGTCGGCCGGGCGCGGCGATTATGTTGATCTCGGCGTGATCAAGTCGGTCGAGATCCTGCGCGGCCCGGCATCGGCGCTCTACGGCAGCGACGGCCTCGCCGGTGCGGTCAGCTTCGTGACCAGCGACCCGCAGGATTTCCTGAGCGGCGGCAAGTCGATCGGCGGCATCGCGCGTGCCGCTTATGATTCGGCCGACAACCAGTTCTCCGAAACCGGCATCGTCGCCGGCGCTTCGGGCGCCTGGTCAGGCATGGTCGCCTATACCCGACGCGACGGGCATGAGCTCGACAACAAGGGCACGAACGAATCGCCCAACGCGAGCCGTACCGCGCCGAACCCGCAGGACGCTTTCTCCAACGCGTTGCTGGCCAAGATCGTGTGGTCGCCCGATGACCATAACCGGGTCCGTCTGACTTATGACCATCTCGACGCTCATGTCCGCACCGATGTGCTAAGCGGTATTTCCGCCGCGGTGCCGGTACCCGGGAACGGCGTGATTGGCCTGAAGGCGAGCGATCGCACGCGACGCGACCGGGTCAGCCTCGACTGGCGCTATACCGGCACGGGCGCGATCGCTTCGGCGCAGGTGACGGGCTGGTATCAGGACGGCGAGAACCGGCAATTCACCGCCGAGGATCGCAACACCAGCCCCGATCGTACCCGGCTCAACACCTTTGCGAACCGGGTCTTTGGCGCCAGCGCGGAACTGCGCAGCGATTTCGCCACCGGCCCGCTGACCCACAGGCTGGTCTATGGCGGCGACGTCAGCTTCACGCGACAGCAGGGTGAGCGCGACGGCACGGTGCCGACACCGCCGGACGTCTTTCCGACCCGCGCTTTCCCGATCACGGATTACACGCTGGCCGGCGGTTACGTCTCGGACGAGATCGGCATTGCCGATGGCGTGCTGACGCTGTTCCCGGCACTGCGCTTCGACCATTACAGCTTGAATCCCAAGCACGATCCGTTGTTGTCCGGCTTCGCCGTGGCGAAGCAGAGCGATTCGCGCGTCTCGCCCAAGTTCGGGGCGGTCGTGCGACCCGTCGAGGGCGTGCGCCTGTTTGCCAACTATGCGCGCGGCTTCAAGGCGCCGTCGCCAACCCAGGTGAACCAGTTCTTCCAGAACCTGTCCCAAGGCTACACCTCGATTCCCAACCCCAATCTTCGACCGGAAACGAGCGAAACCTGGGAAGGCGGGCTGAAGGTCGGCAGCGGCCCGATCCGCGCTGAGGTCACCGGGTTCACCGGGCGATACAAGGATTTCATCAGCCAGGAAGTGGTGGGCGGGGCCTTCACCCCCGCCAATCCGGCGGTCTTCCAGTTCATCAACCTCAATCGCGTCAAGATCGAGGGTGTCGAGGGCAAGATCGAGGCACGCAGCGGCGGTTTCAGCGGCCGGCTCGCGGTCAGCTATGCCAAGGGAACGGTCACTGGCACCGGCGGCGTAAAGTCGCCGCTGTCCACGATCGATCCGGTCAAGCTGGTCGGCGGCGTCGGCTATGATGCGCCTGACCGGCGTTTCGGCGGCCAGCTCATTGCGACTCATTCGGCGCAGAAGCCGCTATCCGCGACGACTTACGTCGGCACGACCGGCCCTGCGAGCATCTGTACCGGCATCGGCGGCTGCTTCCGCCCCGGCGGCTTCACCATCCTCGACGCGACCGCCTATGTGAAAGTCGGTGATATCGTCACCGTCCGGGCCGGCATCTTCAACATCTTCGACCGTAAATATGCCTGGTGGAGTGATGTCCGCGGCCTTGCCGCCAGTTCGGCCGTCACCGACGCCTATACCCAGCCGGGCCGCAATGCGAGCGTATCGCTGACGGCCCGCTTCTAACCAGCTTTCCTCTCCCCGCTTCCCTCTCCCACCGTCTCCGGGAGGGGGCTGGGGAGAGGGGCAGTCGCACCCACCGGTCTTGCCCCTCCGGGACTGTCCCTCTCCCCGATTTTTTCGATATCCGAAAGGAGCCGATGCTCATGAAGACCGCATTCCGCCTGGCGCTCGCCGCCGCCCTCATCACCCTGCCGCTCGCTGCCCCGGCGCTTGCCGACGGGCCAGTCGCGACGCGTAGCGCCGCCGACGAAAAGGCCGCCTTCGATGCCGATCGTGCATCGATCCTGGCCATGGCCGGCAACTACAAGGTCACCTTCGACATGCGCGAGACCACGCCGTGGCGCGCCGACTACACGCCGATCCCGGCCAAGATTTCCAGCGGGCATGAAAGCGTCCGGGTGATCGAGGACAGCGGCCGCCATATCGTGCTGCAGCACCTGCTCGTCGTCACCAGCGAGGGCAAGACCATGGTGATCAAGCATTGGCGGCAGGACTGGAGCTTCGAGCCGGCCTCGGTCCTCGTCTATGCCGGCCAGGGCCGGTGGAACGAGGAGGCGGTGCCTGAGCGGATGCGCAAGGGCCGCTGGTCGCAGACCGTGTGGCAGACCGACGATTCCCCGCGCTATGGCGGCTGGGGCGAATGGACCGAGGAAGGCGGCGTGCGGCGCTGGCGCAGCAACTGGACCTGGCGCCCGCTCGCCCGCCGCGATGCGATCCGCCACCCGCGCTACGACCGCTATCTCGGGATCAACCGCCATTCGCCGTCGCCGGCCGGCTGGATCCACTGGCAGGACAATATCAAGATGGGGCTGGTCGACGGCAAGGTCGTGCCGTTTGTCCAGGAATCGGTGCTCAACACCTATGCCAAGGACGATGCGTATGACGTGAAGGCGGGCGACGACTATTGGGCCGCGACGAAGGACTATTGGGCCGCCATCCGGACTGCCTGGGATGCGGCGATCGCCAGGGACAAGGGCGTGTCGGTCGCCGAAGTGGCTGAAACCGGTTCCGCCTCGGGCGAGCGGCTGATGGGCTATGCCGACGACGTGCAGGCGAAGAAGCTGACGACCGCGGCGGCAATCGACAAGGGCAAGGCGGTGATCGCCGAGGTGACGAAGCAGTAGGGCGCTTTACTTCCTGCCGTCATGACTTTCCGTCGTCATGCCGGACTTGCTCCGGCATCCATGCTTCCGCGAGCGTAACCGGCGTTGCGTTTGCGGAACGATGGACCCTGGAACAAGTCCGGGTGGTCTTGTGATAGCTGGTGGAAATTGCATTTGTGACCTCAGCGGCCCGTTGCATTGTCACCCCGGTTCCGAAAACGCCTTATCTCGGTATCCACGAAACCGGCAGCAACTCATTCTTCCAAACCTGCGGTCAGTCGAACTTGGAGGTCGGACCCGACGCGGCGAAAACCGAGCAGTCGCGCAGCGGAGCGAATTAGGTCTGCATCGGCTCCTCCCGCATTATCGCCCCGAGCAATGGCCAATGCGCCTCGAATTTCGAGCATCGAAATCGCATCAGCTTTAAGCGTAGCGCCATATTCTTCGCTGCGGTCACGCACTGGCGGTTCGTCCCGCTGCGCGGAGGTAAACCAAAAATCATTGTCGCTGCGCAGTTCAGACGAGATGCGAGCCTGACCTACGAGGGCTTGTCGGGCCACAGCGAGAATGCGTCGCCCAGCTTTTTCGCGCCCGAAGCATGCTGCGATTCGACGCGCAACCTCCTCGATACAAATCGGCCCTTCGACTTCGACAATGCGCTTAGCCAACGGTCCCAGTGTCGCCATAGAAACCTCATGCGGTTCTAGGTGGCTGCTCACCGGGAAGTGCGCGCGGATATAGGCAGGCATCTTACGTTCGACGCTTGGCGGCACCACGAATGTTTCAACAATCGGCGGGCCTGCGTCATCCGAAACCGGACGCGCAACGTTTGCACCATTAATGCGAACGCCAGACGTGTCATCGCGCGCTTCCGCGAGTACCGCCCGCAACCGCTCAATCTCAGCGCGACGATTGTAGAACCAATCGGTACTCCAAATGCGATGAAAGCGCCAACCAAGGTGCTCCAGTACATCTTGGCGCAGCCTGTCCCGCTCACGCGCCCACAGGGCGGAGTGATAGGTTGCGCCATCGCACTCGACCGCGAGCAAGTAGGTGCCGGGCTTGTCGGGGTGGCGTACACCTATATCGATACGGAAGCCTGCCGAACCGACCTGCGGGTCTGCGAGGAAACCAAACGATCGAATTACGTCGGCAACATCTTCCTCGAACGGCGTATCAGCAGGTTCGCCAGTAACGACCGCATCGTCGAGCTTGCCCGATTTGGCGAACTCCAGAAAACGTCGAAGGATGCGCGGCCCCTCACGCGAGACTCGGCTCGCATCAATGTCACCGGGATCGAAGGAAGCAAAAACCTCGCACCTGATCCGAGCGCGAGTGAACAGCACGTTTAGTCGGCGTTCACCGCCTTCACCGTTGACCGGACCAAAGCTCATGCTGGTCAACCTTCCGCCAGCGATCGTCGGACCATAGCCTACGCTGACTAGAATCACGTCCCGTTCGTCGCCCTGCACGTTCTCGATGTTCTTCACGAACAGGTCTTCCGATTGGCCCTCGCGAAGAAAGGTATCGAGCGCGCCGTCAGTGCGGCGGGCGAGTTCGAGTAGTTCCGTGATTGTATTTTTCTGCGCAGATGAGAACGTTACGATGCCGAGAGAAAGATCAGGGTTTGCGCGCGCATGCTCGGAAACGCGCTTGATGATTGCCTCGCCCTCCCGCCGATTGTCGCGTTTGCCGCCCTTGTCATAAACACCATCGACCTTGGTGAAGATCAGCCCATAGGCAGGGTCTTCCTGTAGCGGCGATGGCGGGAGTATCAGTCCGTCTTCATAAAATTCGCGATTGGAAACTCGGATCAAAGAAGGATCGCGGGACCGATAGTGCCATTGCAACATACGCGACGAGAGACCGCGAGCCTCGCACAGCGATAGGATGCTTTCCAACGATCCCAGAGCTGCGGCGCCTCCCAACAGATTCTCTTCGCCTTCCTCATCCTCTTCATCGTTTTCGCCATCGTCGGCGACCAATCGGTCAAAGAAGGAGGATGGTGGCAATTGTTTCTGATCACCCACAACAACAATCTGCCGCGCCCGCGCGATTGCACCAAGCGCATCTTCTGGACGCACCTGGCTTGCTTCATCAATCACCAGCAAATCAAAACTGAGTCGTCCCGGCGTGAGGTACTGAGCCACCGAAATCGGACTCATCAACAGGACCGGCTTGATCCGTTGGAGTGCAGCCGGTGCCTGCTCAAACAACCGTCTCAGCGCTATGTGCGCGCGCCTCTTGCCGATCTCTCCCCTTACGATCTTCATCTCACCAAATGCGCCTTGCGGCACCTGCCCCAGATGCCCTGCGAGGATCGTGGTCACATTCTCTTTCAATCGCTTACGCTCAAGGCCGGCAAACTCTTGGGCAAGCGCATGCCGGTTAAGGTTTCCGATCTCCTTCAGTTCAGGCCATGCTGAAATAGCATCGCGCCAGAGTCTTTCAGCCCGCGCGAACTTCAATTCGATGACGGCGGCATTGCCATCGAGCGCACTGCCAGCAACGCGTGCTGCAAGGGCGGCCACCCCGCCAGCCGCCAGCCGATTTTCCAATCTGCGCAATCTGGCCCATTCGGCATAGCGATCAACGGAATCGGCCATCGCAGAGAATCTTGCGGTGATATCGATCAGATCGACACCCTCCATTCCACCATCAAATATTTCCGGATCGAGTTGCAAAATTCCGGTGACGCGATCGATCGCGTCTCGCGTCGTAGGCGACTGTCGTTCAAGCGTATCGATCATCGCCTGAAGTGCTGCCGCCGCTGCGCCCAGATCAATGGCTTGTTCGATATCAATTGTTAGCGGGACATCGCGAGCCTTGGAAACCCAACGAGCTATCCCCGCTACTCGCGCGAAGCCGGTTCTCTCTCCACGCCATATCTCGCCAAGCGCCGCGCTCATGAAAGCCTCGTCGTCACCCCAGCGGGTGCGCAACCGCTTCACCTCCAGCAACCGATCAACCAAGTTCACGCGATCAGTTGCGCTTTTGGGTAACTGGATGCGCAACATGCCTCCCAATTGACGGGAGGCACCGCGATACGCTGATCCCCACCTCGCGAAAAACGACCCGGTGCCAGCAACCAACGGTGCACGTATCGAAGCAACTTCGCCATCGAATGCTGGCTCGGTAAATTCTGCCGCTTCCGTATCGCGAAGTTTGCGCCAAGCCGTCGCCGTATCCAAAGCTTCAGTGAGGCGCGCCGGATCAGAGGTGCGCGAGATTGCGCTTGCAAGCGCGGCTTCACCTTCGGGAAGACCGATCAACCCGCGCATAGTCTCGACGACACCCGATACCGTCGACAGCGACCGCGCCAGCGGCAAGCGCATAGCGGTCAATGGTCCATCGAGAGCATCACGCAATCCCTGAGCTACCACAGCGGCGGCAGTCAGGTCGCTTTTCAAACGTGCCAGTTCAACGGGCTGTAGCTCAAGCGCTCCGACTCCCCAGAAGGGGTGGGACCGCAATAAACCTAAGGCTTGAAGCAGAGACCCGAACTCAAGAAGATCGTTAGCAAGATCGCGTTCTTGTGCCTTCGGCATTGTAGCCAGCACATCTGCGTCGAAGCTCGGCGTTGGCGCATTCATGCCCATATACCGCGCTTGACGCGCAAGTGCGGAGAATGGCGTTTCACCCGTGGTCGCAATCGGTGCGTGAAGCGCTTCCGCGATCCTGTTCAAGCGGTCCCGCGTTTCCGTCAAAGCAACCGGCCCTTGCGGCATGGCAGGAATGGCTTGTGCAGCGCCAAGCGTCCTTGCGACTTCCGCTAGCACGACCTTCTTATTGGCCGATTTGGAATGCAGTTCGAGGCAAACGTTACGCAGGCCGACTTTGACCAGACGATCGTGAACCACCGAAAGCGCAGCCATCTTTTCGGCGACGAACAAAACGGTTTTGCCCTCTTTGGCGGCCGCTGCGATGATATTGGTGATCGTCTGGCTCTTGCCTGTGCCAGGCGGGCCTTGAACAACTAGGTTTCGTCCCGAACGGACTTCCTCGATCACCCGCGCCTGACTTGAATCAGCATCGACTACGTGGAACATCTTTTCAGGCGGCAGAATGTCGTCAAGGCGGTCATCGGGTCCAAACAGCGGTTGTTCGGAATCGAACCCCTCATACAATAGCCCGCGTGTCAGGGCGTGGCCTTCCAGTGCGTTGTCGG
Organism: Sphingomonas sp. QA11; assembly: GCF_028473665.1. GTDB lineage: Bacteria > Pseudomonadota > Alphaproteobacteria > Sphingomonadales > Sphingomonadaceae > Sphingomonas > Sphingomonas phytovorans. The sequence goes on from NZ_CP098774.1 coordinate 5,266,526, forward strand.
GCCAAGCATCGAGCGCGAGATCGAGATACATCAGCAGCTTAGAAAATGAAAAAAATCCCAGCTGCATCGCATCGCCGTCAATTTTCCATCGCGCGCGCTCGGTAATCACGCCTTCGACCTGCGCATAATAGTCGGAGGGATTCCAATTTTCTCCGACCTCGACCGCGGGAAGCCTGATCCCGAAATCATCCGCCAACCGCTGTTGGAGCGGAAGGTTTGTGATCAAATCCTCATCCCGAAACCTCACATCGTAAGTCGAAGTGCGGGCGTTGCGTACCAGCTCTACCGGCAGCAGGATAAGGGGAGCCTCGCGAGCTACGGTTGAGGTCGTGTCCTCGAACCAAGTCAGGAATCCGAGAGCGAGGTAGAGGATGTTGACGCCTTGCTCTTCCTCAGCCGTTTTCGCTTCACGCGCGATTTTGAGCAGCTTTTTCGCCAGTGCGTCCGGCCCCAATCGCGTTTCCAACTGATTGTCGGTGTAGCGATCGGCGTCCGCCTCCTCGAAATCATCGTTTGCCAAGACAATATCGGGCACGTCATTTCCGCGCCGGGTATCATGTCCCAGCGCTCGAAAACGCATGGCTTTTCCAGACGAAAGGATGGTCCAAACATTGTCCGATCGCTCGTTTGCAATATTGACAACGTTTCCCCGCGTGTTTGCGCGGTTGACGTGCACGAGCCGATTTCGGGTACCAGTTTCTACCAGCCGCTTGCGCGTGTCATCGAACAGCTTTTGGATCGAGCGAGCGCTAGTTGTTTGCACGCCATCGCGATCATATCCGCTATCGCCCAGTAGCGCTTCGTCATGCACGGATTGAAACCTTTCGATATTTCGCGGCGCGGCCAAAGCGGCTGGCAACTAAACGTCTCGCGCTAGAGTGGAGATTGGGAACCGATCTCGGTTCAAACCGCCTTTTTGCCCTCAAGCTCATTGATGCGTGCTTCCAGTAAGGGAGCAAGCTTATAGATGTCTGTCAGGTCGCTGATTAGATTTCGATTTTCACCCTGTCCATCAAATGTCCCGACATACTTCGTTGTCAGACCATTAAAGTGCAATCGCGCCAGCGATTTGCGATTGTTATCATCGAGCAGGACCGCGCAATAGGACTTCGCATCACGCATAATGACACGCTTGGGATCGATCAGCCTCGACGCGATGGCCTGTACGATCCGAAACCCGCTCACCTCTTCTTCGGTCGTAATGATTTCTTCCGCTGACACGACACCCGGGCCTTCATCCAGTTCCGGAACGGTTGAGGCGTTCAAGGCAGATGTAAGACGATCGTTCACATGGTCCCTCACGATCGCCGAAAATGAACTGGCGATCAGGCGCGTGAAATTATCTTTTACCTGCGACGTGACCTGACCTGAATAGACCCGCTTTGCGATCAAGCGGGCAAACTCCTCCGAAGCCGTACCCATCTCGCTTTCCAGTTCTTTGCGAACCAGTGATTCCAGTTTCAGGTTCGACGCTTCGCGGACAATCGCGCCGATATCGAAGCCAGCCTTGGTGAAGCTTTCGAGAATGCGCACATCCGATTTGCGAACGGCATCCAAGCTCAGCGTGAAAAATGGCTGCGTGTCCATTTTGTTCGGCTGCTCAAGGTCGGAGAAGAATTTATAGATCACGCCATTGGTGAGGATCGCAAGCCTCGCATCAGTCACGCTGAAATAGCGAAATAACTGTGACGCATGATTGATCGTGAGATCGCCGGTGGACGGTTTGCATTCAATCAGAATTGAAAGTTTTTTGTCTATGCATATGGCGTAGTCGACCTTCTCGCCCTTTTTTGTCCCCACGTCGGCGGTATACTCCGGGACCACCTCGGACGGGTTGAACACGTCATAACCCAAGAGGTTAATGAACGGCATGACGAGAGCGGTCTTAGCCGCCTCTTCAGTCAGCAAGACTTCCCGGTGCTGTTGAGTTTTTGTAGCCAATTCTGTGAGACGTGTCGCCAAATCCATGCTCTTCCCCCTATCTCTGAGTTAGGAACGTGCATGCAAATCAATCCAAAGGCAATCGAACAACTATTCAGAACGGCGTCGCTCTGCGCTAGCCAGGCGAGTGTGGTAGGGCGGTGTCCATATTCCACTTATCACTATACCCCCCGAAACAAGCCCGGGGTGTCGGGGAGTTACTGGTCGGGGCAATCCCCTTACTCAAGCGATTCCACCAGGTCCTTGGTTTCCTTCAGGCCCAAATGGGTGACATCCCGGGCGAGCTTGATCGCATCGATCTTGCGCCCCGCCGCCATCAGCGCGCGGACCTGTTCCTCCACCTCGGGCGGCAGGGGCAGGGAGGGTGCCGCCATCGAAACTTTGCGCGGGGCCGGCGCGGCTCGATAGGCGGGGGGCTGTCCGCCACCCATCAGCGGATCTCGCCCGCGCGAGGATCGCAGGGCCCAGACGATCAGCAGCAGGAAGACGATGCCGATTGCAACCAGCACGGGAAGGGGAACGAACATCTCTGCTCCAGTGTCGCTGGTGATCGCTTCAAAGCGTACCGGCTATCGACGAGGTGTTAAAGCGCCCTTTGCCGACCGATCATTGTCGTCATGGCGAACTCGGGTACACTGCCCGCATGAAGCGGCTGGCATTCGGTTTTGTCGTGGCGGTCATCTGCTCGCCTTTTCCGGCGGTGGCATGTGTATTTCCGACACCGAGGACCCTTGCCTGGGCATCATGCGCGATTGCTGCGATGCCGAGGCGGGACGCCGCGGCCCTGGCAAAACTGGAAGATCAAATGCAGTCTTCACCGCTGCAATTCGAGCAGGTGACGCGGCGGAAGATTCGAAAATGGACGCCGACGCTGAAACGAGTCTGTGGGTCCTATGCGATGCTTCGCCGAGCGGAAGAACATAGAATGAAGATGCCGGGACCCCGGTTGACCCAGTATGTTCCCGAGAGCCGGGCTGAAGTGATCAGCATCCTGCTGTTGATGCGGCGGCAGAATATCACCGTTGGTTGCGGCGGGTAAGCCGCGTCCGCGTCATCGCCTCACCTGCCAGGTTTGCGACTGCCCTACCGGGTCACCACATCCCCCGAAACGGTCACCCGCTCAAGCACCCGTTCGGCGGGCCAGTAATCGCCGACCGCATAGTGCTGGGTCGAGCGATTGTCCCAGATGCCGATCGCATTCGGCGTCCAGCGGAACCGGACCTGATATTCGGGCACCTTGATCCGCTCGTAGAGCAGGCGGAGCAGTTCCTTGCTTTCCTCCTCCGGGATGCCGAGGATCCGGGTCGTGAAGGTATAGTTGACGTAGAGGATCTTCTCGCCCGTCTCGGGATGGCTGCGCACCACGGGATGAGTCGCTGCCGGGAAATCGCGGGCTAGCTGCGCCCGCTTCTCCTCGCTCACGCGTCCGCCGAAGCTTGCGACGATATCGTGCTCGGCATCGAGATGGGCGATACGCTCCTTCACTGCCTGGGGCAGGCCTTCATAGGCGGCGGCCGTGTCCGACCAGATCGTGTCGCCGCCCAGGGCCGGGAGCAGCCGGGCGCGCAGCACCGAGGCAATCGAGGGGCGTTCGCGAAAGGTCACGTCAGTGTGCCATTTGTTGTACGCCTTGAACGGCGCGAAACTCTCCGCCGTCAGCTGCACGCCCTCGACACCCTTGATCAGCAGCACCTCGGGATAGCCCTCGACGTGCGGAATGACCGGATGGCCCTCAAGCTCGCCGAACAGCCGGCCGAGGCGGAGATGGCTCTCGTAATCAATGTCCTGGTCGCGAAAGAAGATCACCTTGTGCGCCAGCCAGGCCTCGCGCACGATCTCGGCGACGCTGTCGTCGAGCGGATGGTTCAGGCCGATGCCCGATATCTCGGCGCCGATCGTCGGGGTCGACGGCGTGATGACGATCCCGCGCGACGCTGCGCGGTCCTGCAGGTCAGTCCCGATGTTCAAAGCGGTCGCCATGGCGGTCTCCTCTCCATGTTCAATGTCTGCCCTCGCGCAAGGTTGCGCAATGGCCGTGCCTATCCTTCCGGAAATAGCGGTGGTGCCTCGGCGGCGGCGAAGGACAGGGCCGGCGGCTGCATGACGAGCGCGCCCGGCGCGACGTCCTCCGTCACCCACACATTGCCGCCGATCGTCGCGCCGCGCCCGATCCTGACCCGGCCGAGGATCGTCGCGCCGGCATAGACCACCACATCGTCCTCGACGATCGGATGGCGTGCGAAACGCTCGCGCACGCTATGGCCGTCCTCCGGCGGCAGACGCCGCGCGCCAAGCGTGACATGCTGGTACAGCCGTACGCGCGCGCCGATGATCGTCGTCTCGCCGATCACCACGCCAGTGCCGTGGTCGATGAAGAAGCTCGGCCCGATCGTCGCGCCCGGATGGATGTCGATGCCGGTCCGGCTATTGGCGATCTCGGAAATCACCCGCGCGACCAGCGGCGCTCCGAGCTCGAAGAGCTGGTGCGCCAGCCGGTGGTACATCACCGCCGCCGCGCAGGGGTAGCAGATCAGGATCTCGTCGACGCTGCGCGCCGCCGGATCTCCCTGGAAGGCAGCGGCCACGTCGCTGTCGATCAGCCGGCGTATCTCGGGCAACGCCGCGGCGAACAGGCGGACGATGATGTCGCCATGGTCGCAGTCGAACCGGTCGCCGGTCTCGGCTTCCCAATAACGCAGCTCGCGCCCGATCTCCGCCTCGAGCAGACCAAAGGCCTGTTCGAGGCGGAGCCGGACGAAGACATCCTCGGTCGTGCCCTCGAAATGGCCGAGCCGCTGCGGGAACAGCGCCGCCTCAAGATGTTCAAGCATGAACTCGAGCGCGACGCGCGAGGGGAAACGGGTCGTACCGGCATTGGCGTGGCGCTGGTGCGCGGCGCGCCAGTCCCGCCTGGCCGATGCCAGGCCGAGCACGACGGCGTCGAGCGGATCGTTGGCCATCAGCATCACGGGAAGGTCGCTGGTGTCGAGGGCATGATCACGCCGACCTGCCTGCCATAATCGTCCCAGGCGGCGGCGAGGGCGGCGACGCGTTTCGGGTCCTGCTTCGCCAGGTCGCGCGTCTCGCCCGGATCTTTCGCGACATCGAACAATTTCCAGCCGTCGCCGAGATTGACCGCCTTCCAGTCGCCCTGGCGGATCGCCCGCCTGCCGAACAACTCGCTGCCGACATGCTCGTCGGGCGCGTGGACCCGTTCCGCCCTGCCGGTCAGATAGGGCTGCCAGCTTGCCCCGCGCACCGGCTGCACCGTACGCCCGGCATAGGTCGCGCCCCGCCAGTCGCCGCCCGCCGCCTCGACCAGCGTGGGTACGACATCCATGACGGTGCCATAGATGTTGCTCACCCCGCGCCGCACGCCGCCGGGCCAGTCGATGAACGCGGCGACGCGGGTGCCGCCTTCGGTGGTGTAGCCCTTGTAGAGCCAGGACGGTGCGGTCGCCGCCTGCGCCCAGCCCGGACCATAGCCGATATAGGAGGTCGGCCTGCCGTAATTGGCCAGGCTGTTGTCGGCGGCTTTCACCCGCTCGCTGAGGCCGGGAATCTCGGCGGTGGCGACGTCGAGTCCCTCGGCGCCATTGTCAGCGGTGAACAGGATGATCGTGTTGTCATATTGCCCGGTCGCCTTGAGATGGGCGATCACCCGCCCGATATTCTGGTCCATCCGGTCGACCATCGCGGCATAGACCTCCATCGCCCGCGACTGTTCGAGCTTCTGGTCTGGCGTCAGGCTTGCCCAATCCCTGCCTTTCTTGAGCTGGAGCGGGTGCGCCGCGACATTGGCCGGGACCAGCCCGAGCTGCTTCATCCGCGCAAGGCGCTGCTCGCGCAGCACCTCGAACCCGGCATCATATTTGCCGCGATAGCGCGCGATATCCTCTTCAGGCGCCTGGAGCGGCCAGTGCGGGGCGGTGAAGGTGAGATAGGCGAAGAAAGGCCTGGTCTTGTCAGCCTTGCCGAGGAACTCGATCAGCTTCGAGGCATAGGTGTCTGACGAATAGAAATCGGCTGGCAGGGCGGTCAACTGCTGGCCATTCTCCCAATAGGTCGTGCCCTTGTCGCCTGGCGCTTTCGACAGGTCGAGGCCATAGTGGTTGCCGCCCCCCTGGGCGAGGTCGAAGCTCTGCTCGAAGCCGCGCCGCGCGGGGCTGTCCTCGGGCCGGGTGCCGAGATGCCATTTGCCCGACATCAGCGTTGCATAGTTCAGGTCGCGCAGCCGTTCGGCCAGGCTGACGACGTCTGCGGGCAGATAGCCTTCATAGCCGCGCTGCCCCTTCTGATTGGGCGCGAGCAGTTCGGCCATGTTGCCGAGGCCGGCCAGATGATTGTCGGTGCCGCTCATCAGCATCGACCGGGTCGGGGAGCAGGTCGGGGCGCTGTGCCAGCCGGTCAGCTTCAACCCGCGCGCGGCAAGCGCGTCGAGGTTCGGCGTGCGGATCTCGCCGCCGAACGCGCCGACATCCGAATAGCCGAGATCGTCGGCGACGATGATCAGGATGTTGGGCCTGGCCGGCTCCGGCGCTGCCGCTTCCAGCGGCGCCGGGGTGGTGCCGCCGTGAAGGAGGAGAAGCGGTGCCATCGCGACGATCGCGGCGGAGAGGATGGTGTAACGTTTCATTGGCTCGGCTTTCTCCCTTCCCGCTTGCGGGGAGGGGGCAGGGTAGAGGGGCGGTCCGGGGAGGAGGGGCCAGTGTGTCTCACTGCCCGTCTCCCCTGCCGTCTCCCCGCAAGCGGGGAGAGGGAGACTTGAGCTCACTCGGCCGCCAAGAGTTCCGGCTCGGGCTTCAGCACGCGGCTATGGTTGCCGTCCACGCCGACCGGCACCGATCCGGCGATCGTCGCGCGGCGCAGCAGCCGGGCCTGTTTCGCGAAATCGGCGATCGCCCGGTGCTGGGTCGCGCGATTGTCCCAGATCGCCACGTCGCCCGGCGTCCAACGCCAGCGCACCGTGTTCTCCGGCTTCGTGATATGATCCTGCAACAGGCCGAAGATCCGGGCGAAATCGTCGCGGTTCAGCCCGACGAACGACTTCACGAAATTGCCCAGCAGCAGGACGCGTTCCTGAGTCTCGGGGTGGATATGCACGACCGGATGCTCGGTCTCGTAGACGGTCGAGGCGAAGACCTCGCGGTGACGCCTGATCTGGTCGTTCGAGGCCTCGGGCCGGCTCGCCGCATAATCATAGGCGTTGGTGTGCACGGCGCGGAGTCGCTCAACCAGCGCCTTGAGCGGCGCGGGAAGGCTGGCATAGGCCGCCGCTCCGTTGGCCCATAGGGTGTCGCCGCCGGCGGGCGGGATGGTCAGCGCGCGCAGGATCGAGGCCGAGGGGAAGGCCGGCAGAAAGGTGATGTCGGTGTGCCAGGCGGAGGCGGCCTCGCCTTCCTTCGAATTGAGTTCGAGCAGGAAGCGCGATCCTTCGGCCACCGGCACGGTCGGGTGGGCGAGCGGTTCACCGAGCCGGGCGGCGAAGGCTTCGTGCGCCGCGTCGTCCAGATGAGTTTGGTCGCGGAAGAAGATCACCTTGTGCCGCACCAGCGCGGCGCGGATCGCGGCGACGATATCGTCATCCAGGTCTCCGCTGAGGCGCACGTCGCGGATCTCGGCGCCGATCCGGCCACCCACCGGCACGATGTCGAGCGGGCCGTCGGCATCGGCGACATTGTCGAAATGATGGATCAGGGCAGTCATGGCATATCTCCTTCAGGCAGTCTTGGCGGTGGGGGAGGAATGTTCGGCATCGAGCGCGCGGCGGACCTCGCGGTAGGCGGCCTCGTCGAGCGGGAAACGCCAGATCAGGGCGGCGGCGATGATGTGCGCGAGCGCGGGGCCGAGCGCGAAAGTGTATTTCAGTGCTTCGAGCGATCCGGGCGCGCTCGCCGCCTTGGGGTCGAAACCGAACCAGGCGACCAGCGGCAGGGCAAGGCCGATGCCGAGGGCGGGACCGAGCTTCGCCGACAGGCTGAACACCGAATAGAACAGGCCGGTCCGCTCGTGCCCGGTCTTCAGCCGGTGCGCGTCGGCGACATCGCCGACCATCGCGCGCAGCATCAGGTTGCCGGAACCCTGGGTCAGGCCCTGCGCCACGGTGAGCGCGATCATCAGGCCGAGCATCCCGGGGAAGACGAAGACCAGCCCGATATTGATCGCCGCCTGGGCGAGCTCGCCCACGATGGCGGTCTGGCGCTTGCCCAGCCCGTAGCCGATACGCAGCCAGATCGGACCGGCCAGCACGCCGAAGATGAATTGCAACAGGTAAAGGCCGCTCGCCCAGGCGGGCAGGCCCATATAGTTGACCGCGAAGAACACGATCAGCCCGGCGCGGATGCTCTGCCCGGCGGTCACCGCGACGTCGGAGGCGAGCACGCGGAGCAGCAGGCCGTCGGAGAGGATGACCTTCGCCGTCGCCCAGAAGCCGGCCCGAACCGGCGGCGTATCGGGCAGAGGCGGCTCGCGAAAGGCGAGCAGGCTGGCGAACAGCGCCGGGATCAGCGTGACGATGATGAAGCCGCCGACTACCTGTAGTTTCAGCCCGCCATCGCCCGGCCTGACCTGGTCGAGCAGCGTCGGCAGCACCAGCACGAGCAGCAGCCCGATCGAGCGGAGGGTGAGTTGATAGGTCACCACCCGGGTGCGGCCGTGATAGTCGCGGTCGATCTCCCCCGCCCAGGCGGAGAAGGGAATCTCGATCATCGTCCAGCCGAGATAGAAGACGAACAGGACGAGCCCGAGATACAGCGGCCCGACCAGAGCCGACGGCGGGAAGAACAGCAGCGCCGAGCCCAGCCCGAACAGCACGCCGCCCGCCGCGATCCAGGGGCGTCGCCGCCCGAAGCGGCTGCGCGTGCGGTCGCTGAGCACGCCGACGATCGGGTCCGACGCCACGTCCCAGAGGCGGCCGAGCAGGAAGATGAAGCCGATCGTGGCCAGCGATATGCCGAAATGCGTCGCGTAGAGTTGCGGCACGAAGATCGCGAGCGGCAGCCCGGCCCCCGCGATCGGCACCGCCATCGACGCGAAGCCGATCAGCCTGAGCGCGGCAGGGCGATCCGATGCAAGGGCTGCCTTGGCGGGAACCGGGAAATCGTGGAAGGCGAGCGTTGCCATGGACCCTCAGATCCTCACGCGGAAGGTGGCGCCAGCGGTGCGGGGATCGCCCAGATTGGCGGTGATCACACCGCTGGCGACGATCGACAGGGTCTGGAAATAATCCTTGTCGAAGATGTTCTTGGCCCAGACCGACAGGTCGTAACGCCCGCCATCGAGGCGCACGCCGATGCGCGCGTTGCCGATCCCGTAGGAGGGCACGAGCGAGAAGCGGCTGTCGCTGACCGCGGTGTAGAAGGACGATCGCCAGCTATAGTCGGCATGGCCGTACAACTCGGTGCCGCCGCCCAGCGGCCGGCGGAAATCGCCGCCGCCGGTGAAGGTCCATTTCGGCACGCCCGCCAGCGGCTTGCCGGACAGGTCGGTCGAGGGGGAGATGTTGCTCGTCTCGACCGGCGTCGGGCCCTTTGGGTAGCTCACATAATAGGCGTCGGTATAGGCGCCCGACAGGTTGAGGCTGATCTTGCTGGTAATTGCCCAGACCGCATCCGCCTCAACGCCGCGCGACCGCGCGAGCGGGATGTTGGTGATGTAGTTGCGGAAATTGGTGGTGCTGGGGATCTGCTCGGTGATCGCCGTCTGATAGTTGGCGACATCGGTCCAGAAGGCGGCGGCGTTCAGCGTGAGCGCGCGGTTGAAGAGCTGGCTCTTCACGCCGACCTCGTAATTGTCGACCTTCTCCGGCGCGACCACCGCGCTGACGCCGGCCGGGAGGTTGGAGAGGTTGAGCCCGCCCGACTTGTTACCGCGCGAATAGCTCGCATAGAGCAGCACGTCGTCGGTCGCCTTCCAGCTCAGCGTGGCCAGGCCGGACAGGCTGTCGTCGCTGGTCTCGGCGGTATAGGCGGTGACCGGGTTGAGCTGGTTGCGCAGCGCCTGCGCCGCTGTCCGCTGCGCCTGGGTCAGCCCGGCCAGCGAAAGCCCCGCGACCTGTTGCTGGGCAAAGCCGCCGACCTTCTTCTCATGCGTATAGCGCAGGCCGGTGGTCAGGCTGAGGGCATCGCTGATATGCCAGACGGTCTGGCCGAACAGCGCGTAGCTGCGCGTCACCGGTGTCGATTGCGATTGCGCCTCGAAGCCGTTGACGGCTGCGTTGGTCGCGACCGGGTCCGCCGCATATTGTGCGGGGAACAGCCATTTGGGCGCTGCCGATCCATAGGCGGATGACCCATAGCCACGGATGATCTGGTAGAAATAATAGGCGCCGACGACATAGTCGATCCTGTTGGTGCCGTTCGAGGCGAGGCGCAGTTCCTGGCTGAACTGGCGCTGGTTGTTCTGTTGCTGGCTCTTCAGATTGACCGGCAGGGCGGTGTAATCGGCATCGTTCGCCGGGAACCAGTTCCACTGGCGGCTTGCCGTGACCGAGGTGAGCGTGACCGGCCCGACATCCCAGTCGAGCTGGCCCGATACGCCCCAGGTATCCATGTTCGCCTGGAAATTCGCCTCCGCGTCGGTGACGCGGGCGAAGGGCGTGAAGGGCAGCGGCGTGTAGCCCGCGCGATTGACCCGATCGATGAAGTTGTTCGCGATCGGCGCCCCATTGTCATATTTCGTGATGACCCCGGCAATCAGCGGGATGCAGCAATTCTGTTTCTGCTTGCCGTAATCGGCGATGATCCGCGCGGTCAGGTTGGGCGTGGGAGTGATCAGCAATTGCCCGCGCGCGGTGAAATTGTCGAAATCATGGACCTTCCTGCCCGTCGTGATGTTGCTGATGAAGCCATCGCGATGCGTGTCGCTGATGCTGATCCGGGCGGCGACCAGATTGTCGATCAGCCCGCCGCTGATCGATCCGCGGACCTGGTGGAAACCGTAATTGCCGCCGGTCGCTTCGCCGAAGCCCTGCAGGTCGAAGGTCGGTGCCTTGCTGGTGATGTTGATCGCGCCGGCAGTGGTGTTCTTGCCGAACAAGGTGCCCTGCGGTCCGCGCAGCACCTCGATCCGGTCGAGATCGACCAGCTCGAACTGGCTCTGGCCGAGGCGGCCGTAATAGACTTGGTCGATATAGATGCCGACGCCGTTCTCCAGCCCGTCATTGGTGAGTGCGACGTTGGAACCGAGGCCGCGGATGTTCACATTGGTGTTGCGCGGGTTGAAGCTGAAGACCTGCAGGCTCGGCACGCTCTGCTGGATCGTACCGAGCGTATAGTCGCCCCGGGCGCGCAGGCTTTCCTCGCTGACCACGCTGAGCGCGATCGGCACGTCCTGGGCGCGTTCCGACCGGCGCCGTGCGGTGACGACGACGTCGTCGGCCGCCTCGTCAGTCGCGGTCGCGTCGTTGCTGGCAAGGTGCTGACCGTCCAACGCCGTCTGTGCGGTCGCGGGCTGGGCGAGCAGCGCCAATGGCGCGGCGCCTGCGAGCGCAACGAAACGGAAATGCCGGCCTGAATCCATGTTTGTCATACCCTTTTCATGTTCGATCCGCGAACGGCACAGCTCTCCGTTCCCGGAATCAATCGACACCGAGGCTAAAGATGCAACAATAGGCCGCGCGGACCGCGCGTTATAAGCTATTGATCAAGAACCGGTCCTTCAGGACCTATTGTTGTTCAAGCAATTCCAGATGGCAGGTGAAAGCAATCGCTGCGCATATTCGCGGGCTCCTTGCCGAGTTACGGGCCGTGGTCGATCAGGCAATATGATCATGCTGATCGAACGACTCATACCCTATCGATTCGATAGGGTATGAGAAGCAAAGTTCGACTTGTTGGTACGAAAGCGCGACTAACGACGTGGGCGACGCGCGGCCTGCCGCGTCGCGAAACCGGATGACGGTTTTTTCACGAAGCATCCACTACACCGTCAGACCCCGGAGCCTAGGTGCGAGCGATGGAAATGCCGCGTCTTGTCGATCGTCCGATCCGCCGCCGTCCGGCCCGCCGCGCCTTGCGCTGGCTGGGTGGGGGGGCGGTGCTGATCGTCGCCGCGCTGCTGGCGCTGGCGGGCATTGCCGGTTTCTTCGACCGCGATCCAATCCACCAGTTCGGCCATTTCGGTCAGGAGCGGGTCCCGGTCGTCGGCCTGTTCTTCTCGGGTGATATGGGGCTTCGGTTCGGCATGGGTCCGCACGTCACCAGCGCGCTGGCGGCGCAGGGCATCCCGGTGATGGGGGTGAATTCCCCGACGATCTTCGGCCGGCGCCGCAACCGCGCCGAGGTCGATGACCTGGTCGCGGGCACCGTGCGGGCCGCGCTGGAGCGGGCGCATGCCGACCGGGTCGTGCTGGTCGGACAGTCGTTCGGGTCGGATATCATCGGTACCGGCATCGCCCGGCTGCCGGCCGATCTCCGCGCGAAGGTCGCCGCGATCGTGCTGGTGGTGCCGGGACGGAGCGTGTTCTTCCGCGCCGATCCAACCAGCCTCGCCTATCGCGGCACGCCCGACGCCCAGGCGATCGACGCGGCACGGACCCTGTCCTGGGCGCCGCTGACCTGCATCTATGGCGCGCGCGAGACCGACAGCCTGTGCCCGCTGCTTGGCGGGGTCGCGCGGCGCATCGAACTACCCGGGGGGCATTTCCTCAACAATGATCCGGCCCGGCTGATCCCGACGATCCTCGGCGCGCTGCGCCCGGTCCTGCCCAAGAGTATCCCGTCATGATCTTGCGACTCCTCATCCTGATGCTCGCCCTTGTCGCCACGCCCGTTTTTGCCGGGACGACAGCCACTCGCGACATGCCGATCGGGCTGTGGCAGAACCCGAAGGGCACGCTCCGCGTGCGCACCATGGCTTGCGGAGATGCGCTGTGCGGCGCGATCGCCGCCGCCACGCCCGTTGCCGAGGCCGATGCGCGCGATGCCGGGATCGACAAGCTGGTCGGTATCGAATTGCTGAAGGACTATCGCAAGATCGGACTCGATCGCTGGGCCGGCACCGTTTATGTGCCAGACATGGGGCACAGCTTCTCTTCGCGGATACAAAGGCTCGCGCCTGATACGCTGAAGATCTCCGGTTGTCTTATCGGAGGGTTCCTGTGCAAGTCGCAGATCTGGAAACGCGTCTGATCCACGCCAAGGCGCGATCGGGCACGGCGCAGTGGATGCTCCGGCATCGCCGCTGGCTGGTCGCCGCCGCGGTGCTGGCGGTCGCGCTTCTCGGCTTCGCCGCTCTCCGCGAGCTGCTCGCCGAAGTCCGGCTCAAGGAAGTGCGGGCCGCATTGCACGCGATACCCGACGCCTCGATCGGCCTCGCCCTTGCGCTGACGGTCGGCAGCTATCTCTGCCTGACGCTCTACGACGTGCTGGCGCTCCGTGCGATCGGGCGGCCGCTGCCTTGGCGGACGGCGGCGCTCGCCTCCTTCACCAGCTATACCGTCAGCCATAATCTCGGCCTCTCGCTGCTGACGGGCGGATCGGCGCGCTACCGGGTCTATGCGACCGCCGGGCTTGAACTCGGCGATGTCGCGCGGGTGACCCTGCTCGCCTCGGCGACGTTCTGGGGCGGGGTCGCCGTGGTCGGGGCGGCGGCGCTCTTCTTCGCCGCGACGCCGATCGAACTTGGCATCGTCACGATCGCGCCGCTTGCTGGGCACCTCGCCGGCGCGGCGCTGCTTGGGGGCATCGTCCTGCTGTTCGCCGTGCGCGCATCCGGGCGCAAACGGATTGGCTGGGGCGATTTCGTCCTGCCGGTCCCGTCGCTCCCGATCCTGTCGGCGCAGATCGGGGTGGCGGCGCTCGACCTGCTGCTTGCCGCGACGACGCTGTACGTGCTGCTGCCCGCCGCCTCGGCACCGCCGCTCGACCTGTTCCTTGTCGCCTATGCGGTCGGGCTCGTGGCGATACTGGTGACTCATGTGCCCGGCGGTATCGGCGTGTTCGAGGCAGTGATGCTGGCGACGGTGCCCGGCGACCGGCCGGGGCTGTTCGCCGCGCTGCTGCTGTACCGCGTCATCTATTACCTGTTGCCGCTGGCCACCGCGGCCGGTTTGCTGGGCGTGCTCGAAGGGCGGCGCCTGCGCCACCCGATCGCGGTCGGCGTGTCGATGGTCGAGCAGGCAAGCCGGGCGCTGGCTCCGCCTCTGCTCGCCGCACTCGTCTTCACCGGCGGCTTGGTGCTGCTTGTGTCGGGTGCGCTGCCCGCCGCGCGCGACCGCATCTTCTGGCTGGCTGACGTCCTGCCGCTGCCCTTTATCGAGGCATCGCATTTCTCGGCGAGCCTGGCGGGCACTGTGCTGATCATGGTGTCGCCAGCGATCAACGCGCGGCTGCGCAGCGGCTTCATCGCCGCGCGGCTGCTGCTGGTCGGGGGGGCTGTCTTCTCGATCCTGAAGGGCGTGGATTATGAGGAAGCGGCGATCCTGACGGTGATCGCGGGCATCCTGCAATATTGCCGTCCCGCCTTCTATCGCCGCGCCGGTGTGTTCGACGCGCCGTTCCAGCGCCTGTGGCTCGCCGCCGCGATGGTCGCGCTCGCGCTCAGCCTGTGGGCCGGCTTCTTCGCGTACAAGCGCGTGCCCTATTCGACCGACCTGTGGTGGGAATTCGCCTGGCGGGGCAATGCCCCCCGCTTCCTCCGGGCGAGCGTCGGCGCGGTCGTCGTCCTCGTCGCGGTGGCGGCGTGGCGGCTGCTCGCTGCGCCGGTGCGCGCGCATGGCGAAAGCGTGCTGGCGCGCGAGATCGCCGACCGCGCCTTCGCCGTTTCTTCCCGCGCCGACGCGGCGCTCGCCTATACCGGCGACAAGCATTTCATCGTTTCGGCCTCGGCCGACGCCTTCCTGATGTACCGCGTGCAGGGCCGCACCTGGGTCGTGATGGGGGACCCGGTCGGCCCGGTCGCCGCCTGGTCCGAACTGGTCTGGCGGATCCGCGCCGAATGCGATGCGGCGCATGGCCGGCTCTGCTTCTATCAGGCGAGCACCGACATGCTGCCGCTGCTGGTCGAACTCGGCCTGCAGACGATGAAATATGGGGAGGAGGCGCATGTGCCGCTCGATCCCTTCTCTCTCGACGGCCCCACCGGCAAGTCGCTGCGTCATTCGGTGCGTCGGGCCGAGGCGGCCGGGCTGCGGTTCGAGATACTGCCTGTCGCGAACGTCGCCGCTTATGGCCCGGCGCTGAAAGAAGTGTCAGACGCGTGGCTGCGCGGCAAGGCAGGGGCGGAGAAGCGTTTCAGCATCGGGCGCTTCGACCCCGATTACCTGGTCCGGTTCGATTGCGCGGTGTTGTGGCAGGAGGATCGCATCATTGCCTTCGCCAATATCTGGGCGACGCGGAACCGTCACGAATTGTCGGTCGACCTGATGCGGCATTTCCCCGACACGCCCTATGGCACGATGGATCTGCTGCTCGTCCGTCTGATGCAATGGGGGGAGGCCGAGGGCTATCGCCGTTTCAACCTGGGCATGGCGCCGTTGTCGGGGCTGGGCGGCGGGCGGCTCGCGCCGGGTTGGTCGCGGATCGGCCATGCCATCTACGGCCATGGCGAGGCGCTGTACGGCTTTGCGGGGCTCCGGTCGTTCAAGGCGAAGTTCCACCCCGACTGGCAACCGCGCTATGTCGCGACGCCGCCCGGGCTTCCTGCTGCCCGCACGATGATCGACCTGATCGCGCTGATCGGGGGCTGAGCGTCAGTTCCTCGCGGCCATTGTCCCGTCCGTAGAGGCTACACGTCCCGGCGGTTCAGTCCATGACCTCGGTCGCCCCGATCCACAGCGAGCTCGATCCGCGCGCGTCATGCTCGACCCGCAGGCGCAGGCCCCAGCCGCGAATCGTTTCGATCGGCTTCTTCGCGCCCATTGCAGCGAATTTGCGGCGGATACGGAACACCAGCACTTCGCAGGTATCTGGCTGCGCATTGTTCTCGGCGAGCAGGTTGCGCAGATCGGACCAGGTGGCACGGCCACGCTTGATCAGCTTCACCACGATCGCCGCCTCTAGAGGAGACAACGGCACTGGCCGGCCATTCCAGCAAACCTCGAGCGGATCGAAGGTCGCGGTCAGCGAGCCTCGCTTGATCAGCGGACGACGCCCTTCCTCGTCCGGAATCGACGTGACTGGCGCGTGGGATCGGACATCGGAACGAGGGGCGGTGCCGTGCATGCAATATATGATAGTCGGGCGACATGGCGTCTCACCCGGGATGCCGCGAACGGCGTTCAGCCCCGGACGAACGGCATAAATGGCGCGAACGGCACGTAGAGCCCGATCAACGTCACAAAGGTGCTGTTTACCGGTCAAGCGGTCGCTGGCTACGATGGCTGGTGCATGTGACGATGGAATCCCTTCCGCAGGAGAATGAGAGCGTCCGGGCGATCCGGCGCACGATGATCTGGTTCATCCTGCTGTTCTGGACGACGCAATTCTCGATCCTGACGCTGATGCGCCGGCTGAACATGGGCGACGAGGAGAAGCTGTCCTACCTCCTGCCGCGCCTCTACGTGACGATTATCGCGATCGGCCTGTCCTTCGTCATCGCCAACCAGCTTCGGCGCTTCGCCGGCCGATCGATGAAGGTCAAGCTGATCGCTGCCCTGGTCGCGGCGCTTGTCGGCTGCGCCCTCCATGGCGCGGCGAACCTCTTAATCTTCGACTGGCTGGTCCCCGAATCGAACATGGATTCCTTCTCGACAGGCCTTTATGTCGTCGCACTGCTGCAATGGTTCTGGTCCTACGCCGCGCTGTGCGCCTTGCTGGTCGCCGTCACCAGCAGCCTCGAACTGAGCGACCGGGAGCGGCGGATCGCCCGTCTGCAGCGCATCGCCCATGCTGCCCAGCTCCGCGCGCTGCGGTATCAGCTCAACCCGCATTTCATGTTCAATACGCTCAATTCGATCGCGGCATTGATCTCCCGGCGCGAGGCGGAGAGTGCCGAGGCTATGGTGGAAAACCTCGCTGATTTCCTGCGCGCCGGCCTGTCGCTCGATCCGCACGAGGACATCCCGCTGGAAAAGGAGATCGAGCTCCAGTCGCTTTACCTGTCGATCGAGGAATTGCGGTTTCCCGATCGGCTGAAGGTCGAAATCGATGTTCCCGAAGATGTCCGGTCTGCGCTGGTGCCGAGCCTCGTCACCCAGCCGCTGGTGGAGAATGCCGTGCGCCATGCGGTCGCGACCAGCCTTGAGCCGATCATGCTGCGCATCGCCGCGCGGCGCGAGGGCGAATGGTTGCGTATCGCCGTGTGCAACAGCGCGCCGGTGGGCGGAACGCCGTGCGTCAGGGGCACTGGCGTCGGCCTGACCAATGTCGCGGATCGGCTGCGCGCGCGCTTCGCGCGGAATTGTCACTTCCTCGCCGAGCGGCAGAGCGATGGGGGCTTCATGGTGACCATCGAAATCCCCTGGTCGACGGCGGGGTGAGGCGATGATCCGGCTTCTCCTTTGCGACGATGAATTGCTGGCGATCCAGCGGCTGCAGGACCTGCTTGGCCGGATCGAAGGGGTGGAAATCGTCGGCACCGCGGCCAACGGTACCGCGGCACTCGCGGAGATCGCTGCCTGTGCCCCCGATGCGGTGCTGCTTGACGTCGAGATGCCCGCGCTCGACGGATTCGACGTGGTGGAAGAACTGGCCCGCGTCGGCGAGGCCGCGCCGCTGATCGTGTTCGTCACTGCCTATCCCCATTTCGCCGCGACGGCGTTCGAAGCGGGGGCGATCGATTTCCTCACCAAGCCGATCCGGCTGGGCCGGTTGCAGACGGCGATCGACCGCATCCGCCGCTCGATCGAGGACCGCAGCGCCCGGGCCCGGCTCAACGAGCTGGCGGGCCAGCTCGACGCGCTGCGCCGGGAGCGGGCGGGCGACGTTGCCGAATCCCGCCATATCTGGGTGCAGCGCCGGGGCGAGACGGTGCGTGTCGATCTCGACCGGGTCGACTGGGTCGCCGCGGAGGGCGAATATGTCCGGCTGCATCTTGGCGACGCCAATTATCTTCACCGCGAATCGCTGACCGCGTTGCTCGAGCAGCTCGATACCCAACGCTTCGCCAGGATCCACCGCTCCTATATCGTCAATCGGGAGCGTATTTCGTCAGTGCGGCGACTGGCGACGGGAAGCTATCAGCTCAGCACCGATGCCGGAAACAAGCTGCCGGTGGGACGCAGCTATCGCCGGACCGTCCGCGACATGATCGCCAACGACCGGATTCCCCCGGACTAGCGAGTGGCCGTGTCGTTGCGCGGCAATGCGCGCAGCATGGCGTCGAGCCATTCGATGCGGGCGCGGATCGAGCGCATGGCGTTGTCGTGGACGAACGCCTTGAATGGTACCGAGACACCTTCCTCATAGCGCTCGAGCGCCTCGACCTGGGCAGTGAGCAATTGCCTGGTTTCGAGGATCCACTCGATCCGTTCGCGTTCGGTCAGCAGGTCGAAGGACTGGACCTTGGTTCGCAGGGGATCTTCCAGGAGGAGGTGACCGGGCCGTATCTCCTTCACCCAGGCGCGCACCGCTTCCTCGCCGGCGGCGGTGCAGCTCAACTGCTCGGTGCCACGGGCATCGCCTTCGACGACTTGCTTCAGGAGCAACCCGCGTTCCGCCAGGCGCCGGATGAGCGGATAGATCTTGCCCTTGCTCGTGTTGAAGTTGCTGACGGGCGATCCGTCATAGATCTTGGAGACAAGATAGGCGGTGACTGGCTGGATCCGCAGCACTAGCGCCAGGAAGGTGCCCTCGTGATCGGTAAGGCTCAGGTCGCGATCAACCAACGGCATTCCCATCCCACGATGCTTAGCAGCAGCACCGCGCGGTCAGCAAGCGGGCGTCTGGCGGATCAATAGAGCCCGGGTGGCAGGTCTGCCGCATCGGGTTCCCGCGTCGGTCCTTGGGTATCCTTCGGACGTGCGTCGTCGCGTCGGGACGTGTCCGTGGCTGGCGCGGTTTCCGTGTCCGGCGGGTTTCCGGTGCATTCGGCCTTCATGCGGTGCGGCTATCGCGACCGCACGGCCGCTCCGCCCGGAATGTGCCGAGTGTCCGGCCTGCTGTCGCGACTGTCGCGCTGAACCGTCGAACGGCATGCTTTTCCGGTCCGGCGGTTTGTCGCTGGCCGACATCGGAATTCTGTTGCGGGCGTCGTGATGTGTATGCAAGCTTCCCTTGTCCTATATCCTATTCAGCGGGGAGTGGGGTGCGCTGCGCATCCGGAAGAGACTGAGATGATCCGGCCAATGGCGCTGTACACCTGGTGACGGGCGTGTCCGACGCGGCGCCGACGCCGCGCCAGTTGCTGCGCGCGCTGTTCGACGAAGCTGTCGGTGCCGTCACCGCCGAACGCTGCATGCCCGCCGGGATCGTCGGCGAACCAGTGGCCGGCCGCACCCTGATCGTCGCGATCGGCAAGGCAGCGGCGGCGATGGCTTCGGTCGCGGCGGGCATGGTGCGCGGGCCGGTGTCGGGGCTGGTGATCACCCGCCATGGCCATTCCGGACCACCGCACCTTCTGCCTCCCGATTTCGAGGTGATCGAGGCTGGCCATCCAGTGCCCGATACGGCAAGCCTCGCCGCCGCCGTGCGCGCGCTTGAGCTTGTCCGGGCCCTGGGCGCGGAGGATCGGCTGCTCGCGCTGGTCTCGGGCGGCGGCTCCGCGTTGTTCGTCATGCCGGTGCCGGGTGTCTCGCTGGCGGACAAGCAGGCCGTTACGCGGGCACTCCTTCGCTCTGGCGCGGCGATCGCCGAGATCAACAGCGTCAGGAAGCATTTGTCGATGGTGAAGGGCGGGCGGCTCGCGGTTGCCGCCGCGCCGGCGCGTGTCATCACGCTGATCGTCTCCGATGTACCGGGGGACGACCCTTCCTTCGTCGCTTCGGGACCGACCGTGGCTGATCATACGAGCCTGGAAACGGCGCGTGCGATCGTCGCGCGCTACGCCATCCCCTTGCCTGCTCCGGTCGTGGCGGCGCTTGGCGACCCGGCCAACGAGACGCCGCCGGCTGACTCACCCGGGCTAGCGGAGGGCGAGGTGCTGATCGTCGCGCGTGCCCGGGACGCGCTCCAGGCTGCGCGGCTGCTCGCTGAGAAGCACGGCTGCGAGGTCACCGATCTGGGCGACGATCTCGAAGGGGAGGCGCGGCATCTCGGTGCTGAGCACGCCCGGCTCGCGCGTCGGCTCGCGGCGGAGGGGAAAGCGCGGGTGATCCTGTCGGGCGGCGAGACGGTGGTGCGGGTGACCAATCCGAAAGGGCAGGGCGGGCGTAACCTGGAATATCTGCTCGGTCTGGCCATCGCGCTTGACGGGGCCCCGGCTATCCATGCGATCGCCTGCGATACCGACGGCATCGACGGGACGGGGGACAATGCCGGGGCGATCGTCACACCAAATACCCTCGCGCGGGCCAGCGCGCTGGGGCTCGATGCGCGGGCGATGCTCGATGCGAACCTGGCTTATCCGTTTTTCGAAGCGCTCGGTGACCTGGTCGTGACCGGGCCGACACGCACCAATGTCAACGATTTGCGCGCGATCCTGATAGCGCCGGAAGGGGGCCGACTGAACCGGTACCGATAAAAGCGCGGGGGGATGAAAGGCGCCTGCAGAAGGTGACATCGGAACAGATTCATTTGTCACCCGCCCTGATGGCGGCTGCGGACGGGCCCACCAGTCGGGGTCGGGAGGCCAGTGTCCTTTTCAGTCCTCCGCCGCGCGGTGTCGACTTGCGACTGCCGTCGCGCTGACCGGCAACGCATGTCGCGGCCGCGGCGATTCGGCGTTATGGAGGCCCGATGTGCAACGACTATCGTCTCGAGGTGGATGCGGCGACGCTGATCGATGGCTTCGCCGAGCTGGAGATCGATATCCGTTTTCCGGAAGGCCTGCCCAACATCGAGCCGCGAGCTGACATCAAGATCACGGATAGCGCGCCGATCGTCTGTTCAGTGGCGGGGGTGCGCGCGGCGGGCGAACTGGTGCAGCGCCGCTGGAGCTGGCCCGGGCCGAACCGCAAGCCGGTCTATAATTTCCGCTCCGACGGCCGCGAATTCCCGAATGGGCGCTGTCTGGTCCTCGCCGACGGCTTCTACGAATTCACCGCGCCCGAGGACCCGAAGAAGAAGCGCAAGGACAAGTGGTTGTTCACCATGAGGGGCCAGCCCTGGTTCTGCATCGCCGGCCTGTGGCGCACCAGCGACGTGGGCGAGGCCTTTACCCTGCTGACCATGGAGCCGGGGCCGGACATCGCACCGTATCATGACCGCCAGATCGCGATCCTCGACCGGTCGCGCTGGGCGGACTGGCTCGATCCGTCGGTGCCGGCGCGAGAGGTGCTGCACGCACTTCCGGCGGGTAGCCTGGCGGTGGCGCAGGTTGGGTAACCAGTCCCAACCCCCGTTCGTTTCGAGCGAAGTCGAGAAACATTGATAGAACGTCCAGTCGGGTTTCTCGATTTCGCTCGAAACGAACGGAGAAAGGCTCGATGCGCATGAACGGAAGAAGCGCTTAGCCGCTTGCTGCCATCGTCCTCGACACCGCCTCCGCGGTAGCCGCGTCGGCAGGAAAAAACGTCTCCAGAGTCAGCTCCGCCAGCGTCACGTCCTGCGCGGTGCCGAACACCGTCGTGGTGCTGAGGAAGCTTAATACCAGGTCGCCCACCAGCAATTTCAGCGGGACTGCGATTCCGCCGAGATCCTCGGGTCTCGCATCTGACGACGGCGGGGCGGGATAGCCGTCGAGCTCGGTCACCAGCGCGTCCAGGTCCGCGTCGCCTGCTGCTTGTGCCTGGCGCTTGAGCCGCGCGATCAGGTGGTGCCGCCACTCGGCCAGGTTGAGGATGCGCGGCGCGAGTCCCTGCGGGTGAAGCGCCAGCCGCATGACGTTCGGCCTGTCGAGTAGCAGGGGATCCACCCCGATCAGCAGCGGCGCCACGCCGCGGTTGGACGCGACCAAGTTCCAGTGCCGGTCGACCGCCAGTGCCGGCCATGGCTCGTGCCCGGCAAGGATCAGGTCGATCGCGCGCCGCGCGCCGGCCATTTCGGGATCGTCGAGCGATCGCTCGCCGAACAGGGGGGCGAAGCCCGCGGCCGTCAGCATCAGGTTGCGCTCCCGCATCGGCATGTCGAGTTGCTCCGACAGGCGAAGCACCATCTCGCGGCTTGGCCTCGCCCGCCCGGTTTCGAGAAAGCTCAGGTGACGCGCCGAGATCTCGGCGTCGAGCGCCAGGTCGAGCTGGCTCAGCCGCCGTATCCGGCGCCATTCGCGCAAATGATCCCCGACGTTCCGTGCGGCGACAGTCATTTTCGTTCCTCCCTCGGCGCCTGACTCTGTACCGGTGACCAATGCGGCACCATTACCTCAGGGGTAATCGACGCACCTACCTCCTTCGCCGAAAACGGCTGCACCAACCAGAAGGAGGTAACCATGACCGATACGACCAAAACCATCCGCACCATCCTTGGTGTCGATGCCCTGACCTGCCTCGCCGCCGGTGCCGTAATGAGTCTCGGGTCGGGCCTTCTCGCCGGGCCGACCGGGCTTCACCCAAGCCTGTTGCTGGTGGCGGGGTGTAGCCTGTTTCCGGTCGCGGCGCTGTTTGCCTGGATGGCGAAGACGTCGCTGCTCAATGGTCCGCTGGTGCTGCTCGCCGTTGTCGGCAATATCGGTTGGGTCGCGGCAAGCATCGCCGTGGTCCTGATGACGGAGCCGACCCTGTTCGGCACGGTGTTCGTCTTGGCCCAGGCGGCGACGGTGGCTGTGCTTGCCTGGCTTGAGTTCGGCCACCGGCCGCAGTCGGGGCGGACACTGGCCGCATGAGGGCGTTCAGGGACGGCTCCGATGGGCCGTCCTTTTTCGATGCCGATTTCCCCGCGGCGTGGCAATGAAGGCGATCGACGCCATCATATGGAGTTCAGCCGGGAAACATGGGCAAGGCACGTACCGCGATGGACGGCCCGGCGCACCCGGCGTCTCCGGTCGACAGCGCCATCGGCAACGTCGCGCGGGTCCGCGCCATCCTGATCGCCTCGGCCAGGGCGGGCGAGGCGATCAGCTATTCGCACCTGCTGGCCGAACTCGGCCACCGCTTCACCCGGCCGAAGATGCGGGCCGTATGCAAGACGCTCGACGCGGTCGATGCCGCGGGGGCCGAAGTGGGCGAGCCCGAACTGGCTGTCCTGGTCGTGCGCGAATCCGATGGGTTGCCGGGCCAGGGATGGTGGGTTGGCGGCGTCGCGATACGGCGCGGCTATGAAGGCCCCTGGATCGGAGCTGAGGCTTTGCGCTTCGTGCGGGGGCTGCAGGAGGAGGCGTTTGACTGGTGGCGGGCCAAATGACGCCTCGCCGGTAAACCGGAACTGACTGTCGCGATTGGCGCAGGAAGCAATTTTCTGCATATCGGCCGCGTTGGAATCAGCAGCCGGCATGAGACGACCGATGCGCCAAATGAGGTGGGCCGCAGCCGCGGCCTTGCTGGTGGCCGGATGGCAACCGGCCGCCGCCGCTGACGGGGACGCAGCGATCGGCATATGGCGCAACACGCAGGACAGCGTTCATATCGAGGCGCGTCACTGCGGCGCCAGCATGTGCGGGAAGGTCGTCTGGGCAAACGCCAAGGCCATCGCCGATGCGAGAAGGGGCGGCACCGCGAACCTGGTCGGCACCGATCTTTTCCGGGATTTTCGCAAGGACAAGAAGGGGCCATGGCGCGGCAAGGTGTTCGTCCCCGATATCAACAAGACCTTTTCCGGCACGGTGATGCTGATCGACGCGAACACGGCAAAGGGCAGCGGATGTCTTGTCGGCCGCGTGGGTTGCCGATCGCAGACGCTGACGCGGCTCAAATGACCGGACAGGACCGGGAGGGGCGCGGCGAACCGCCCGCCGCCCAGTCTTGCCGCCAAGTGTCATTCGGCGCCCGACACCACCGGTAGCCAGACCGCGCTTGGCGTCTCGCCGCCACGCTCGATCGTGACGGTCGCCTTCTTGTAGTCGGTCTTCTTCGCGAAGAAGATGTTCGGCACATACGTCTGCGGGTTGCGGTCGTAGAGCGGGAAAAGGCTCGACTGGATCTGCACCATGATCTTGTGGCCCGGCTTGAACACATGGTTCACCGCGGGCAGGCGAAAGCGGTAGCGCTGGACCTTGTCGGCCGGGATCGCGCTCGGCCTGGCGAAGCTGTCGCGGTATCGGCCGCGGAAGATGTCGAGGCTCACGGCGAGCTGGTACCCGCCCATCGTCTTGTCGCTCGCGACTTCGTCCGGATAGACGTCGATCACCTTGACCACGAAATCGCCGTCGGTGCCGGTGGTCTTCGCATAGATGTCGGCCATCGGCACGCCGGATACCGCCACCGCCTTGGTGAGCACCGGCGTCTCGTAGGTCAGCACGTCGGGGCGGCCGTCCGCATGGCGTTGGTCGCTGACCAGCCAGCTTTGCCAGCGTCCGTCACCGAAATTCACCGGACGCGGCAGATGCGGCACTGGCTTGGCCGGGTCGGAGACATAGCTGTCGCCCCCTGCCTCAGGCTTGTCGAAGCCGAGGCCCCAATCCCCCGACATGTAGATCGGCTTCATCGGTGCCGCGCAGCCGGTGTCGCAGGCGAGCGGCCATTTGTCGAACCTGTTCCACTTGTTCTCGCCGGTGTTGTAGAAGGTCACCGATGGCGGCGTGAAGGCTGGCGCCCCGTCCTTGAGATAGGCGTTGAAGAAAGGCAGCAGCACGTCGCGCCGTGCCTGCAGCGCGGTGTCGCCCTCGAACTTGAGTGCACCGAGGGATGAGCCGTTATAGTTGAACCCGCTGTGCCGCCACGGGCCCATCAGCAGGAAATTGTTGCCGCCGTGGCCGACCTTGTTGAGTTCCTCCCAGGCGTGGATCGCGCCGTACATGTCCTCCTGGTCCCAGATGCCCTGTTCCCACAGGGTCGGCACCCTGGACGGTGCGGCGGCGAGCAGTTTGTCGAGTGCCTGTCCCGACCAGAATGCGTCATAGGCGGGGTGCTTCGACATGCGGTTCCAGTAGGGCAACTGGTCGAAGCCCGACTGTTTCGCCCACTCGCCGGCTGAGCCGACCTTGCGGAACGTGTCGTAATCGTCCCAGGCCGGTGAACCTGCCGACTTGCCCGCGCCCTTGTAGCCGGTCTGCCCGGCGAGCCAGCCGATATTGGTCAGGCGGAACGCGCCGTAATGGAACCAGTCGTCGCCCATCCAGCCGTCGATCATCGGGCTCTCCGGCGCCGCGACCTTCAGCGCCGGATGCGGGTTGAGCAGCGCCATGACCACGGTGAAGCCCTCATAGCTCGACCCGAGCATGCCGACCTTGCCATTGCTTTCGGGCAGGTTCGCCTTGTTCACCAGCCAGTCGATCGTGTCGTACGCGTCGGTGACATGGTCGACCTTGGTCTTGTTCAGCGGGCCGATCACCGGGCGGGTGACGATGTAGTCGCCCTCGGAGTCGTATTTGCCGCGGATGTCCTGGAACACGCGGATATAGCCGTCCTTGACGAACAGCTCGTCGCCCTCGGGCAGGGTCGAGATCATATTGGGACTGTCGATGCGCATCACGCGGCCGGATGCATTGTAGGGCGTGCGGGTCAGCAGGATCGGTGCGTTCTTCGCGTTCTTGGCGACGATGATGACGGTGTGGAGCTTCACCCCGTCGCGCATCGGGATCATCACCTCGCGCTTCTCATAGTCATAGCTGGCGGTGGGCGGCGTGAACTTGGCGGGGATGTCGCCACCGGGCGCCGTGGTCGGCGTCGACTGGGCCACGGCCATGGAAGAGAGAAGCGTCGTGGCGAGAAGCGCGAACCCGAACCGCATGAGCAATTTCCCTGTTATATTTATGTCCCTCCACATGGCATGGCCAATGGTGCTTTACCGTGTCAACCCGGTGGCACGGGATGGGTGCCACCGGGCGATCGTCCCCCAGCGGTGCCCGGGCGACCAGCATCGAATGCATGGCGCGACGCCGTGCGGGAAAGGCCCCGCGTGGTGGTTGTGCCCCGCTCTGGCAATCCCGTTCGATGCCGAAGATCCGGACGGTGTCAGGCACATCCTGTTCGACAAAAGGGATCGGCAACCGGCGGAGGCTATCCTATGAGCAAGGTAGCGGGATGGGGTAGGGGGAAAGACGTCGATGTCTGGGGCGAAACAGCTTCATCATGAGCGGATGCGGCAATGTGCCTGCCCGACCGATGCCGCACGGCGCAGATGAGGCGCTATCCCGCCGCCCTCGCGCGTCGGATGCGGGCGTTGTTGCGCCGTCGGACCACGGCCGAGCTTCAATCCTCGGCGACGATCGATCTGCGTTCGCCCGGGATCGCGGCTGATCCCTTTCCCCATTATGAAACCCTGAGGCGGGAAGGATCGGTACTGTTCCTGCCGCAGAACGACTACTGGATCGTCCTTGGCCATGAGGCGGTCCGTTCGGCGCTCGCCCGGCCCGAGCATTTCTCCAATGCACCCTACCGGGACGTGGACGCTGTCCTGCTCGCCGCCGATCCACCCGTCCAGACGGTGATCCGGCGCACGGTCGCGCGGCTATTCTCTCCCGCCGTGACGGCCCGGCTGGAAGCGACCGCGTCGCGACTGTCGGAGGCGCTTGTTCGGCCCGAGCTGGATGCCGTCGCGAACTATGCGATCCCGGTCAGCCGGGGGGTCACGGCGGACCTGCTCGGCCTCGACGCGGCGGGCATGGACGATATCGTCCATGCCGAGGAAGTGTCGCGGGGAACGGCGGACCCGCTGGGCAATTTCGTCCGCAGCCTCGACGCGCTGGCGCCTCGCTCGACGATGTTCGGTGCGCTGACCGGTGCAGGGATTCCCGAAGAGTCGGCGCGAAGCCTTGTCCGGCTGATGTGGCTCGCCGGCACCACCACGACTCAACGGGTGATCTCGCGGACGATCCTTCGCGTTATCGAATGCGACAGTGACCAGCGGGCACTGCGGGCGGACCCTGCTCTGCTGAGGCCGTTCGTCGAAGAGATACTTCGGTTGCATCCGCCCGAACATATGGTGCCGCGCCTGGCGATGGCCGATGTCGAACTGGACGGCGTCACCATTCCGGCGGGGGCCGATGTCAGGTTGTGCCTGAGCGCGGCCAATCGCGATCCCGCTCAATTCGGACAACCCGACCGGATTCGGTTCGACCGGGGGAATGCCCGGCATTTCGCGTTCGGCTCCGGTGCTCATGCCTGTATCGGCGCGCAAGTCGGCCGCGCGACGGCCAACATCGCCGTGGCGACCTTGTTGCACCGTTCCGCCGCCCTCCACGCTCTCCGGCCGCTGCATGAAATCCGCTATTTCGCGACCGAGGCGGCGCTTTCCCCGGAAAGCCTGGAAATCGGGGTGATGCCGATATGATCGCCGCTGCCGCAACCTCCGCAGGAACGGCGGGGGGACTTCGTCCGGCGAGGGAGCGGCTATGACTCTCTCCCGCGTTGCGGCATAGGCGGCCGATGGAAGACATCGTCTATAGCGCCAGCCCGGAGCTACGCCGGCCGCGCCATTTTTCGGCGAAGGCGATGGTCGACCTGCGCGCCTCGGGCGCGATCGCGTGGCGGCTCTTCCGCAGCAACCTGCGCGTACGGCACCGCAGGACCTTTCTGGGTTATCTCTGGCTGCTGATGCCGGTGATGGGTACCGTGCTGATCTGCAGCTATATCCATTCGCGGCGGATCGTCAGCATCGCGCCGACCAGCCTGCCCTATCCGCTGTTCGTGCTCTCGGGCATGATCCTGTGGCAATCCTTCGTCGACGCCATCAATGCGCCGTTGCAGCAACTGACGGCCGCGCGACAGCTGATCACGCGAAGCCGGGTCCCGCATGAGGCGATCATCCTCGCGGGAGCGATGGAGGTGCTGCTCAACGCCGTGGTCCGTCTCGCGGTGCTTGTGGTGGTGATCGCCATCTGGGTACCCTTCGTGCCGTCGATGGCGCTGATCCCGGCGGGCGTCGTGGCGCTGGTGGTGTTCGGTCTGGCGATCGGGCTGGCGGTGGCGCCGCTGGGGCTGCTGTATGACGATATCGGCCGCGTGATCGCGATGGCGATGACCTTCTGGTTCTTTCTGACCCCGGTGATCTATCCCTTGCCCTCCTTTGGGCCGCTCCGTTTCAATCCGGTCGCGCCGCTGCTCGTTACGACCCGGAACTGGTTGCTGGGCTGGTGGGGCGTTTCCAACGGCTTTCTGGTGATCGTCGGCATCGCCCTTGTCGGCCTGGTCGCCGCCTGGCTGTGGTACCGGCTTGCCCGACCGCATGTCGTCAGCCGGTTGGGTTGAGCGATGGAGGTCGCAGCGCCCCCCTTTGCCGGTCTCGACATGTCAGACGCACCTGATCGCGCCGCGCGTTCGGGGAAGGGCGATACGACGCTGTCGGTTTCCAACCTGTCCAAGAAATATTGCGGCGATCTGAAAAAGGCGCTGTTCTACGGTCTGGGCGACATCGCGGGCGAGATGTCGGGGCGACAATGGTGGGCAGGTCGCCTGCGCCCCGGCGAATTCTGGGCGCTCGACGATGTTTCGTTCGACGTGCGGCGCGGCGAGGCTGTCGCCGTGATTGGGCGCAACGGTGCCGGCAAGAGCACCTTGCTGCGGGTGATCTACGGTCTTCTGAAACCCGATATGGGGCAGGTGCGCATCGCGGGTCGGTCCGAGGCGATCATCGAGCTCGGCACCGGTTTCAACCCGCTGCTTACCGGCCGCGAGAATATCGAGGTCGGCGCGTCGCTTCATGGCCTTGATCCGGACGCGACCGGGCGTCTGCTCGAGGCAGTGATCGATTTCGCTGAACTGGCGGAGTTTATCGATGCCCCGCTGCTGTCCTACAGTTCGGGCATGAAGGCACGTCTCGCCTATTCGCTCGCCGCGCATCTCGGGCCGGACCTGTTGCTGGTGGACGAGGCGCTGGCGGTGGGGGATCTCGCTTTCCAGCACAAATGCATTCGCCACATGCGGCAGTTCGTCCAGGGCGGCGGATCGCTGCTCCTGGTCTCCCACAATGTGCAGCAGATTCAGACGGCGTGCGACCGCGCGGTGTTGCTCGAACGGGGGCGCGTGATACTCGAGGGCGGCGTGGCCGATGCGGTCAGCAGGATGCTTGAGCAGCGGCCGGCGGTCGAGGCGAGCCAGACGGGCGACTTCGCCGCCAATGGCCCGGTGCGCATGGGCGGGCTCAACATGGTACCGGGAAGCGGCGAGGATATCCGCACAGGACGGCCGGCCGAGGTGACGCTTCGCTACGAGGCCGACCTGGCGACCGAGGTGATATGGGCGCTGAGCATCTGGACCGAGGACCGATGGACCTGTGTTTGCGGTGCGGTCGATACGGCACCGCGGCGTCTCGACGCGGGTCGCGGCATTCTCCGGTGTATCCTGCCCGATGTGCCGCTGCTCGCCGGCCGCTACATCGTCCGCGCGACATTGCTCGATGCCACCACACACTACCCGATCGCGCTGGAGAGTTCGCGGAGCCGGGAATGCCATATCCAGGTGCATACCGATCCGGATCCTGTCCTGAATCTGCAGATCTGGGCGAATCAGCTGGTGCGGCTTGATGCGCAATGGGATGAGCCGCTCCGGGTGTCGCCGGACGGGCCTGACGGGAAATGACCGAAGGGTCTGCCGAGGAGAATTCCGCAATGCGGCGTGATATGGATGAAGCGTTGCTTGCCAGGCTCGTCTGCCCGTCGACGCGGACTCCGTTGCGGCATGATGCGATCGCCGGCGAGCTGGTTTCGGATCAGGCCGGTCTCGCCTACCCGATCCGCGACGGCATTCCCGTCCTGTTGATCGAGGCGGCACGGCGGATCGACACCGACTGATCGCGATGGCCCGCTGGCGACTGGAGCCGTCGACAGCGCAATGGCGACTGGCTAAGCGTCGCCGGATGAACGACGTTCCGGCTTGTCTGGGTCCGAACGGGAATCCGGGAATGGCAATCGTGACACCCAAGGGCAGATTCGACCGCGCCGATGTGCGGGCAGCGCTTGCCGGAGGTCTCGCCTTTCTGGAACGCGTCCAGCTCGACAGCGGGGAGTTCCGCGTGGTGACGTCGCTGCGCAGGGACATGACCGGTGATTGCGAACCCGATCCGTCGATCTTCCCGACCGCCCTGATCGCGCATTGCCTGTCCTTCGCTCCGGCCGCCAACCTGATGCGCGACCGTGGCCTGGCGTTCCTGCTCGCCCAGCGCGATCGCCATGGCCTATGGCGGCACTGGACCCGGGATCACCCGTTCTTTCGCCAGTTGCCGCCCGATATGGACGATACGTGTTGCGTGTCGGCCGCCCTTGCGACCGCTGGCTCGACGGACGGTGCGGACCCGGCGCTGCTCCTGGCGAACCGTGATGCGCAGGGCATGTTCCTGACGTGGATCATGCCCCGGGCTCGCTGGATGGGCCGGGCGCATATGCGGGTGACGCTGCCGCAGCTTCGCCATCTCGTGACGCTCTGGTTCTTCTTCAAGAAGACTTCTGCGGCGCCAGCCGATGTCGATGCGGGCGTGAATGCCAATTGCCTTCATTATCTCGGTAGCTTCCCGGGCGATGCGCGCGTGGTCGAGCGGCTGGTCGGGATATTGCGCCGGGGCGGTGAGCCAGATGCCGACAAATGGTATGAGAACCCCTTCGTACTCTGGTATTTCTTCGCCCGCGCGCTTGGGGACCGTTCGGAAGAGGCACGGGGCTTGCTCCTCGCCAGGCTGGACGCCGCGCCTCCGACGAGTGCGCT
Source organism: Sphingomonas sp. QA11 (assembly GCF_028473665.1). GTDB lineage: Bacteria > Pseudomonadota > Alphaproteobacteria > Sphingomonadales > Sphingomonadaceae > Sphingomonas > Sphingomonas phytovorans. The sequence continues at coordinate 5,297,172 of NZ_CP098774.1, forward strand.
GGAGATCGCCTTGTCGATCGCCGCCCGGCTCTATTGCGGTGCGATGCCGCCGGACGAGCTGATCGATGCGTTGCTCGCTCGCCAGTCTTCCGATGGAAGCTGGCCGCGCGCGCCGGTCTATTTCGGAGGGCGCGAACGCCGCCGTGACGGCAGCCTTGCGCCCGCGCATCCCGATACGCCGCACTGGGGATCGGAGGAACTGACCACCGGCTTCTGCATCGAGGCGCTTGCACGGGTATCGCGGACGGAGGCGGCGTGACCCGTCATCTGATTCATATCGGCTATCCGAAGACCGGCTCGACCTTTTTGCAGCGCTGGTTCGCCGCCCATCCGCAGATCGCCTATGCGCATGGCGGCATCGCCGGATTCCGCAGCATTCATTCTCTTGTTGCGGAGGCGGCTGGAAAGGATCCCGGCTATCTGTGGCGCGTCACCAGCCACGAGGCATTCACCTTCCCGTTTCTCGATGCCGGGCGGCGCGATATCGATTTGTCGCATCCGGGCGAAGGAACGCTGGAAGAACGACAGGCGCGCGCCTGCGCCCTGCTCGCGGACAATTTCCCGGATGCGCATGTGCTGATCGTCACGCGCGGATTCCGGTCGATGATCCTGTCCTCCTATTCGCAATATGTCCGGGTCGGCGGCACTGACGATCTGGAAACGCAGATGTGGTTGGGCGGCAAAAATCCCTGGTGCTATGATGAACTGATCGCGATGTACCGCGCCCGTTTCGGCGATCGGGTGATCGTGCTGCCCTATGAATTGCTGGCGCGCGATCCGGCCGGGTTCCGCGCTGAGATGGAACGGCGGCTCGGCGTGGCGCCGTTCGATTTCAAGGACGCCGTGGTCAATCGTTCTCTCTCTCCGGTCGAGCTGCGATGGTATCCTCGCATCGCCCGGCTGGTCAGGCGTCTGCCGTTTCGTCGGCGGATGTCGCGCCTGTACCTTGGTCTCGTTTTCGACAACCGGTTGAGCCGGCCGATCGCGCTGCTCAATCGGCTTTCATCCGCAAAACCGGTCGACAGGACGGTTGTCACTGATGAATTGCTGGAGGCGGTGCGCGGTACCGCCGATGGATTGGCGGCAGATCCGATCTACCGGCCCTTTGCCCGCGACTATCTGTTCGAGCACCGGCTGAATCCGCAATAGACCGCGCCCGGTTGTGGCGCGGACCAGCTATTCGGCAGCCCCGACGAGTTCCTCGCCATAGTCCCTGGCCGGTGCCTGCACGGCGCCCTTGTCGACAAGGCGCAGGACGATGTCGGCGAAGGTGCTGGCAGGATCGCGCGGCACCTGGGTGCGGATGCTGGCGGCGGCGGCGGCGGCGATCGCAGGCCATGTCGCCCGTGCGGCCCAGGCGCGCTCCATTGCCTCGTCGATGGCAGCTTCAGTCGGTGCGGCCGCGATGAAGCCGGTCTCGCCGTCGCTGCAGACCTCTGCGCTGCCGGCCACGTCGGTCGTGATCGTCACCCGCCCGGCCAGCATCGTCTCGACCACCACCAGCGGCAGCCCTTCGGCGCGCGTCGGCAGGATCAGGGCGTGATGCTGTGCCCAGATCCCTCCCTGGACGTTCCGGACGAAACCGGGGAAGGCGACATTGTCGAGCCCAAGGAAGGCCGCCATTTCCTTCAGGCCCTCGGCGCGATCGCCGGCGCCGAAGAAGGAGACGCTGACGTCGCGGGCGCGCCACTTGGGCAGCGCCATCACCCGCAGCAACATGTCCTGGCCCTTCTCCATCGGGAAGAAGCGGCCGACACAGGCGAGCCTCAGCCCGTCGCCCGTATCGGGCCAGGGAAGCGGCGCATCCCAGGCGGTGAGGAACGGATTGCGCACGACCTCACCCCTGGGGATCGCCATGCCCATCTGCTCTTCGGTGAGTCGATGATTGTGGTGCGAGACGAAATAGGCTCCCTGCGCGTCGGCATACATCGCCTTGCACCGCTCGCGCATCCAGTCGGACGGCCAGTAGAGCTCAGTCGCCTTCTGGCAGATCAGCGCATAGGGAATGCCGAGCCGTCGCAGCACGCCTGCATAGAGGAAGCCGTCCCAATTGCCGCCTTGCGACAGGATGACCATGTCGGGGCGTGAGAAGCGCAGCGCGATATCGAGGCGGGCGAGTTGCCAGCTCAGCCCGGCGGCGCGGCTGATCAACGAGAAGATGCCGTAAAATGCCTTGGGCAGCAGCGGGAACTTGGCAAGATCGTGCAATGTGCACTTCGCCTCGTTCAGCCGCTTGATCGCCGGTTCGCCCTTGGGAAGGTTGGGCTTGGCGACCGATATGCGGTGACCGCGGCGGGCCAGTTCGGCGGCGGCAGCCCCCCAAAGTTCCTCGCTGCCCCCCCAATGTGTCTCGTTGCAGCTGATAAAAGCAATGTGGCGCGGATCGGCGATTTTCAAAAACGGAGCCCCCTCTGTGCTGTCGCTACCACGTTGCCCCTTTATGCCGTCAATCAAAAATCGCAGGATTTTGTAAAACAAGCAGTTATGTCGTGGCGAAATATCGGCGATGAACGGGTCGACCAGGGGGAATGAATCAGGTGCGGATCGGGCAAATCATCCGGGCGACGGAGTGGTGGGAGTATAAGCTGCTCCCGATCCTCGGCGTTTTCTATGCGACGCTCGCCTATCGCCGCGCATCGATTGCCGCTGCCTGGCCTGTCGTGATCGAATTGCTGATCGGGATCGCGGCCGGTGCCGTTTATGTGAGTGTGATCAACGATCTTACCGACCGTGACGAGGATCGGCGGGCTGGCAAGCCGAACCGGCTTGAGGGGCGATCGGGCGTGACGACCGTGCTGCTCGTTGCCGTGCCGCTGCTGATCGGGCTGGCAATGGCATGGCGCTGGCGTGACGATCCGTTGCTGCTGGCGGCCTATGGCGCAGCGTGGCTGGCATTCAGTGCCTATTCGCTGCCGCCCTTGCGGCTGAAGACGCGGGGCCTGTTGGGGGTGATGGCCGATGCGAGCGGCGCGCATCTGTTTCCCGCGCTGGTCGCGGCGCTGCTCGCCTTTCGCGCTGGCGGTGTGGCGCCCGATCTCGCCTGGCTCGTGCTGGTCGGCGTGTGGGCCGGTGCCTTCGGGATACGCGGCATCCTGTGGCATCAGCTGAGCGACGAGGAGGCCGACCGGATCGGCAATGTGCGCACCTTCGTGCAGCGGCATGGCGGGCGCTGGGCCAGGGCGATCGGGGCCAGGGCGATGTTCCCGCTGGAATGCGCCGCCCTGTTCGCCTTGCTGTGGCTGCTCGATGATCGCATCCCGTTCGTCGCGCTCGTGCTCTACGCCTTTCTCGTGATCTTCAAGCTGGAGCGGTTCGAGATGCACGCGGCGATCGTCCAGCCGCGCCCGCGCCATCTGATCCTGCTCAATGAATATTATGAGGTTTTCCTGCCGGTCTCGCTGCTGGTCGCCTCCGCGCTGGCGCATCCGGCGGACTGGATCATGCTGGCGCTGCATTGCCTGTTCTTTCCCGGCCGGTTGAGCCAGGTGATCTCCGACGCATGGAAGCTGCCGCGCCGTATTCATCAATAGGGGGCTGGTTTGAATCGGACCCCGGCCGGTCTCTCATGGCGCCGGGGTTCAGCGGATCTTTGCGACCGGTCCGGCTGCCGCGATCGGAAACGGGGTGCCGAAGGTCGCCATGAACTCGGCCGCGGGTACCGCCTTGCCATAATGATAGCCCTGGCCCGCGTCGCACCGCCAGGCGCGGAGCAGCGCCTCCTGCCCGGCCGTCTCGATGCCTTCCGCAATTACGTCCAGGCCAAGGCTGTGGCCGATCGCGACGACGCCCTTCACGATCGCCTCGCTATGCGGGTCCAGGCCGATATCCTCGACGAAGCTGCGATCGAGCTTGAGGCGTGAAAGGGGGAAGTCCTTCAACGTGCTGAGCGATGCGAAGCCCGTGCCGAAATCGTCGAAGGCGATGCTGACGCCGCGCGCGTGCAGCTCGCGGAGTGGTTCCAGCTCCTCGATGTCGTGGCGAAGCGCGATGGTTTCGGTGATCTCGATCTCGAGGTCCGCCGGGGAAAGCCGATGCCGGGCGAGCGTGCTCTCGATCACATCGACCAGGGTGCCGGCGCGGAGCTGGGCAGCGAACAGGTTGACGCCGATCCTGATCGGCGCGAGCCCGGCGTGGCGCCAGGCGGCTAGTGTGCGGCACGCGTCGTCGAGTACCCAGCACCCGGCTTCGAAAGCGAGGGCGTGCGTTTCGAGCACCGGCAGGAAGGCCTTGGGATAGAGCAGGCCGCGGGTCGGATGGCGCCAGCGTAGCAGCGCCTCCGCGCCGATCAGGCGGCCGTCGGCCAGGCTGACCTGAGGCTGGAAATGCAGTTCGAGCTGCCGGTCGGTGAAGGCGTAGCGCAACTCGTCCTGAAAGGCGCGATTGGTGGCGAGCTGGCTTTCCATGCCGGTATCGAACAGGCGGTAGCGCCGTCCGCCCGTGTTCTTCGCGCGGAAGAGCGCAAGATCGGCGCGAACCACCAGTTCGTCGGCGTTGCCCGCATGGAACGGGGCGAGCGCGACCCCGATGCTGGCGGACAGGTGGAACTGGTGCCCGCAGACCGAGAAGGGCCGGCCTATCAGCTCGAGCAGCGCGTCGGCGCGGCTGGCGATCTCGAGCGGGTCGCGATCATTGGGCATCAGGATCGCAAACTCGTCGCCACCCAGCCGCGCCAGCACGTCGTCAGGCCCCAACGATGCCGCGAGCCGCAGCGCCAATGCCTGCAACAACGTATCGCCCGCGGCATGGCCGAGCCCGTCATTGACGTCCTTGAACCCGTCCAGATCGAAGACCATCACCGTCGCAGCGGCGGTGCTTTCGAGCTGGGCCTCGATCCGCGCACGGAAGCTGTTGCGATTGAGCAGGCCGGTCAGTTCGTCGTGGTTCGCGAGATGATGGAGCCGTTCCTCGCGCGCGCGCCGGTCCGATATGTCCTGCAGTTGCGCGCCGAAGCCGAGGCCGAGCGACCCGCTCCACACCGACAGCGACAATTCTGCCGGAAACTCCGATCCGTCGCGGCGGACGGCGAGCACTTCGAGCGGTCGTCCGGTCATTCGCGCCTGCGCGCCGCCCGCGATCCGCATCAGCCCTTCGCGATGCGCCGCGCGAAAGCGCTCGGGCACGATCAGCTCGACGAAACGGCCTTCGACTTCGCGCGCCGCATAGCCGAACATTGCCTGCGCACCGTGATTCCAGAAGGTGATGCGCCCCTCTTCGTCAGTCGTGATGAGCGCCTGGTGGGCGACATCGGCAAAGGCGATGAGGGTATTCGCCGTTCGGCTGGCGTGGCGGCGTTCGAACAGATCGACGACGATGCCGGCCATCCGCGACAGCAGGGATTGCTGGCCGTCGGAGAAATCATGCCTCGGCTTCACGTCCAGCAGGCCGAAGCTGCCCAGCGCGAGGCCGTCCCGCGTGATCAGCGGTGCGCCCGCGTAGAAACGGATTCCTGCCCCGGCGACCAGATCGCTGGTCGCGAAGCGCTGATCGGCCAGCGCATCGGCGACGACCATCGGATCGATGCCGCGGACGACTTCGGCGCAGAAGGAGCCTTCGCGCTGGAGCGAATCGATTTCGACGCCGAACCTGGCCCTCAGCCAGACCTGCTCGCGGCCAACGAGCGTGATCGCGCAGATCGGTACGCCGAACATCTCGGCACCCAGGCGCACGATGCGGTCGAGATCGGGCTCGCCGGGCGTGCCGTCCAGGCCGTAGCGTCGCAAGCATTCGAGACGCTGCCGTTCGGCGCCTGCGGTCTCGCCATGGTGATCGATGATATTCGGCAATGGCACGACCTCTTACCGGGGTACCATTGCCGGGCGTATGTTACGCAAGTCTAAATGTTCGGCTCCGGTATAACCACTTGCGGTTGCGATCGGCGAAACCGGGGCCATTGAGTAGCCGGTCTCACAGACCGGCATTGGCCTCGACCGTCTTCGCCATCGATGCCCAGTCGAGTTCCGGCCGCTCGCGCGCCATCGTGGCGATCAGCCGGTCGCGGCCAAGCGACAGCATCGGCATCGGTACGCCGGCGGCGACGGCAGCCTCGGCGACCAGGCTCATGTCCTTGAAGCCGAGGGGCAGGGTGAAGCCGGCGGGCTCGTACTTCTCCTCGACCAGCACCTTGCCGTACACTTCGTAGATCAGCCCGCCGAAGACCGAGCCGGTCAGCGTGTCGAGCAACATGCTCTTGTCGACGCCATAGCGCCCTGCGAGCGTCATTGCCTCAGCCAGGGATTCGATCACCGTCATGATCAGGAAATTCCCGCTGAGCTTGACGATATTGGCCTTGTTGGGCGTCTCGCCCAGATTGAAGCTGCGCTGGCCGACCGCGTCGAACAACGGCTGGCAGATCGCGACTGCCTCGGCCGGGCCGGCCGCGACCACGAACAGCTTCTTCGCGGCCGCCGCCAGTGGCCTGCCGAAGACCGGCGCCGAGACGAAGGTCTGGCCAGCGTCCCGATGGGCGCTGGCCAGCCGGTCGGCGATGGCGATGCTGATCGTGCTCATCGAGACATGGATGGTCGGCGTGCCCGAGGCGAGGATGCCGTCCTCGCCGAAGGCCACTGCCTCGAGCGCCCTGTCGTCGGCCAGCATGCTCATCACCACCGGTTGCCGGGCGGCTTCGGCGGGGGTTGCGGCCAGGCTCGCGCCCTCGGCGACCAGCGGGGCGGCCTTGTCCGCGCTGCGGTTCCACACGGTGACCCGATGTCCCGCCTCGATCAGATTGCCCGCGATCTGGCTGCCCATCTGGCCCAGGCCGATGAAACCGACGTCCATGAACTGGCTCCCTGTGCGTTTAATCAGAAATCGTCGCGTTAGGTCGGGGTAGGGTAGTGCACAATCTCGGAGTTCGCGCCTGCCTGCCGCCCGGGTGCCCGCCTGTGGCCCGGATCGTAGCGTCGCGGGCCGGAACAAGAACCGAAACGGCGATGGTCGTCACTCCTGACGGGCACTGCGATTCGTCCCAAGAAATAGGACGTTTTGCCCCCTTCGATGCGAAAGTATTGTTCCGCGCACAGCAATGCAATTTGCGTGTCGTATCGGGCACGCAATGGATAAGGAGGGGCTGGCCCTCGGCGGGGAGGCACGATCCGGGCACGCGAATGCTTTCCAAGCGCTTACCATAAAGTAGATTGCTCCGAATGGGACCGAATCGACTCGACGGCCTGACCGCCCGCCAGCTGCAATGTCTTCGCGGCAAATGGGATCGGAAGATGGACAAGGAGATCGCGCACGAGCTCGGCATCTCCCAGCGTGCGGTCGAGGGGCATCTGCGCGGTGCGCGCGAGAAGCTCGGTACGGCCTCCACCCGTGCCGCCGTGCTGATGGTCGCCGTGCGGGAGGGGTGGGAGGGTTCGGTTGAACCGAACCGTGGACCGTCCGATCTTCCGAACCCCGGCGATTCCGGCGCAATCCTGTTTCCGGACGAGGAGGGGCCGGTTCCCGCTTCCGCTTCGGTCCGCGACAGCTGGTCCCGGTCGGGTCAGCAATGGTCGCCGATCGGAGCGGAAGCGCGCTGGCCCATCCCAACACGGGAAGGGCAACGCAATGACCTGAGCACGCTTCAGCGACTGGCCTGGCCGTTCGCGATCGCGACACTGGTGATGGCCATTCTTTTTCTGGGTTTCGGTGTGGTCAACGGCGCCGGCGAATTCATCGGCACGGTTCTGAACCGCACATTCTGACAGCACATTCTTGATAGCGCCCGCGTCCTGCGCCGGCGCAGGGGGTAATCATGCTCAACGATCGTCTTTCCGCGGCGCGCAAAGTCGCGCAGACCCTGATCCCGGCAGAGCGCAATCTCGACGCCTCGTTGCGCAGCAACGCGGAACTGACGCTGGCGATGCTGGCGGCGCGCGAGGAAGCGCGGCTGCCGCTGTCGATTGCCAGCGACGCCCTGCGGCATAATGCGGACGCGAACGTCGCGCTCGCCAAGGCCTGGTCGAGCATCGCGCTGGTCCATGGCGCGTTGCGGGCGGCGCAGCACGATGTCGGGCTCGACGGCGTCAAGGCGTGGTTCGGCGATCAGTCGCTTTGCGAGGATACCGCGCTCGGCACCGCCACGGTTGTCTCGATCAGCACGGCCGCATGATCGCGGGTTGACGAGAGGGCTGGTTGGATGCTCCGCTCCGGACATGCTGCGCATCATTCTGTACGAGATGATTCTGATCATCTGCTGCGCCTACGCGCTGGCGCGGGGCGGCGCGCCGGAGCGGAGCGCGGCGGCCATGATGCTGGCCGCCTCGCTCGCCAGCTTCGTCACCCAGTCGCAGCCCTTCTCCGGCTCCTTTCAGAAAATGCAGATGTGGGTCTTCGTGATCGACATGCTGTTGCTGGTGGGTCTGTTCGTCCTGGCGGTCGCCTCGACGCGTTTCTGGCCGCTGTGGCTCGCCGGCTTTCAGCTTCTGGCGGTCGCCGCGCATTTCATCCGCGCGGTGGACCAGAGCGCCTTGTCCAGGGGCTATCAGTTCCTGATCTCGTTCGAGGCGTATCCGATGTTGCTGCTGGTGGCGCTTGGCGCGTGGCGGCACCGGCGGCGGCTTCAACTCTACGGTGCCGACAGATCCTGGAGGGATTCCTCGAGCCTGTAGCGGGGGCCGGCGCGGCCGGCCTGTCCGCCCGGCTGGTGGAGGAGTTCGGCTCGCTGCCCGGCGTGCTGGCGGCGAGCGGGCAGGCGCGGTTGCGCGTGCTGGAGGGCAGGCCCGATCTCGACGCACTGCTTGGCGGGCTCGACGTGGCGCTGGCGCATATCGCCACGCTGCGCTTCGCGCGCGGGCCGGTGGTCGACAGCTGGCCGGCACTGCTCGACTATCTGCGGCTCACCCATGCCTTCAGCGCGGTGGAAATCGCGCGGGTGCTTCACCTGGACGGCCAGGGCAGGCTGATCCTCGACGAGGAGATATCGCGCGGGACGATCGACGAAGCGACGATCCATGTGCGCGAGGTGATCCGCCGCGCGGTGGAGCTTCACGCGGCGTCGATCGTGCTGGTGCACAACCACCCGAGCGGGGATCCGGCACCGAGCCGGGCGGACGTCGACATCACCCGCCGCATCGCCCGAGCGGGCCAGCCGCTGGGGATCGCGGTGCACGACCATCTGATCATGTCGACCAGCGGCCATGCGAGCATGCGGGAACTGGGGTTAATCTAGGGGGCAATCTTCAGGGGGTGGTCGGAAAATGGTACCGACGTGACCGCGGGGCTTCCCAACTTGGGGCTAGCCGGTCGCGCCTCTGCACTCTACTCCCGCGGTTCAACTGAATGTCGAACTGGGCGTAGGCAGTATGATGAAGGGCGCCGGGACAGTTGCGGCAGAGGGCATCGGGGTGGCGCCGGCGCCATTGCTCGAGGGTGGGCAATCTGTTCGCGTGGGCGTGACTGATCCCGATCGGAAATATGTGTTTGGCCTGGATGTGATCCGGGCAAGCGCGATCCTGCTGGTCATCATCTCGCACACCAAGGTCGCATTGATGGGCCTTGGGGTCGCCGGCGTCGAACTGTTCTTCGTCCTCAGCGGCTATCTGGTCGGCGGAATCTTCCTGACCGAGATCCTGCGAGCGCGGGACGGCTTCGGCACGCTGCTGGTGCGTTTCTGGCGGCGGCGGTGGGCCCGGACGATACCCAGCTATCTGCTGTTCTTCGTGATCTGGCTCGTCCTGCTCCCGCCGGCGGATATGTCCGTGTCGAACCTGGCGCGCTACGCCCTGTTTCTCCAGAACTTCGCCTGGCCCAGCGACGGCTTCTACGCTGTTTCGTGGAGCCTCGCGGTCGAGGAATGGTTCTATATCATTATACCGGGGCTGGCGACGATCCTGCTCGTCGCCACGCGCCGACCCTGGCTGTCGCTTGGCGTTACCTGCGCCTTCATCGTTGTCGCTTCAGCGATCATCAGGCTGATCCCCGTGATCACCGATTTCAACTTCGGCATGCGCATGCTCGTGATCTATCGGCTGGATGCCCTGGCGATCGGCGTGTTGGCCGCGATGCTGGCGCGACAGAAGCCCCATTTGTGGCTGCTCTGCGGCCGTGCATGGCCGGCCGCGCTCCTCGTCCTCGCGGTGCTGAGCTACGTCACTATCGACTATCGCGTGGGCATGCCGAACTGGCAGGCGACGCTGCTGCTGTCGTCGTTGCCGCTGGCGAGCGTCATATTGTTGGCGCGCGCGGTGCCGTTCCGGGATAGGGGCGGCGCTATCGGTGCGTCGATCAAGAAGATCAGCCAGTGGTCCTATTCTCTGTACCTATGCCACTTTCCTATTCTTATGATGCTGTATCAGATACCCGGCTATTCCGATCTTTCTTCATTTGAAAAGATGTTGGCCAAGATTGTTGCATTGGGTGTCGCAATATTGATTTCAGCAGCGCTGTATACTTTATTCGAGAAGCCGTTTCTTTATGTGCTGAGTCCCCGCAAGCTTGTGCGAACGGGCGACTCTGGAGAAGCGTTGCGGGACCGGTCTGAGCTCAGTCCGCCCGTGTTTGGACACCGCTGAGTAGTAGGCAACTGGCTCGGCGCGACCGAGGCGGATGGTATCTCAGGGAAATGAGTTGGCGTTCGCGACCTGTTTATGTGGGCATTCCATTTCAGCCGGATCGTCTGAGGGCTGCGATGGCGTGGGCAAATGGAGATCTCTTTTTGAGATAGAAAAAGAGGAGCGGACCCCGATAGGGATATCGGCACATACAAAGACCCAAGGCGCTGAATCCACTCGGTATCGTCGGGCCGAATGTTGTTCGAGCGAAATGCCTGAATCTGCGCCGCGCAGAACGAATGGCTAACTCCGCCAGGAGGCAGGAATGCCGATCGTGTGGCGGAGGCAGAGATCGCTGATCGCCCGTATGGCGACGGATACATCGCTGGCCAGCAAGCGAAACTTGTTGCGTCTGTGAACTCGCCCCCGCTCGAATCAACCTGTATAGGCGCGGCTTCGAGCGTAGAACGATGGCAATATTCGAGTCAGGGTGGGGCGATGCAAACAAGGGCGATAGATACGACGGCGGCGCAGGCTCTAAGCAGGCGCTTGTTCGCGCCCGTTCGCGGCGAAAGTCGGCACTTTTTCTTGATCGATCTCGTGCGTGGGTTCGCAGCCTTGGCCGTCGTTATTTTCCACTATCAGAATTTCGCAATACCGGCTGGTTCGATCGAGCAGGTTCTAGTGGTGCGTGATGCTATGCCTTGGCGAACCCTCTTGTGGCCAATATACGATTTTGGTCTCTTTGCAGTGCAGCTATTCTGGCTAATTTCTGGTTTCGTATTCACTGGGGTTTATGTTGGCCATGCTCATACAACCCGTTATTTTGTAGCGAGCAGAATCGCCCGCCTTTATCCACTTCACCTGATCACACTTCTCATGGTTGCGGGTCTCCAGTTTGGTCGACTTGGTACCTTGGGTAATTTCGCAATCTATCAGGCGAACGATACCTATCATTTTGTACTGCATCTTTTCATGGCTTCTGACTGGGGGTTTCAGCGAGCGCCCTCATTTAATGCTCCAATCTGGTCGGTCTCACTAGAAATATTGATATACGCCATATTCTGGTTGATAGCGTCTCGGCTTTACCGGTTTGGCCTGATAGGCCCTTTTGCATTGGCAGGCGCTTTCGCGATGGGGAGTATTTTCAATTTTCCGGGTACGTTGTTCTGGCAATGTGGTTTCTATTTCTTCCTCGGATCTGCGGCGCATTGCGCATATATCGTAGCGGGTAAGAAATCTCGCTGGCTTGCCATTCCGGGGATAGCGGGCCTCGGCCTCGTTGCAGCCCTATTGGCTGTGCATCCGGCCATCGGTGTGCCCAAGCTAATGCCGGCGATCCTGCCAAGCCTGTTTTTGATTATTTGCAGTGTCGAATCGTCACATCTGGTCCTGCCGAAATGGGCGCGCGCCATCGGTGATATGACATACGGCGTTTATCTGTGGCATATCCCGCTAATGTTGACTGCCATGCTCGTCTTGGATGGTATCATTGGGTCGCGCAGGATCGTTTTGCAGCCGGGCTTTTTGATCGCTTATGCCGCTGTCATCGCATTGATCGGCGCGCTGTCATTCTATCTGATCGAGAGGCCATCCAAGAGGGCGTTGATGCGCTTGCTTGAGGGTGGGATGGCTAGAAAACGCCAAGGAATTTAGATCGCACCCTTTTTGTCGCCAAAACATCCCGCGCCTCACAACGAGCAACAATTCCCACCGCATCGGTATAGCGGCCGTTTGCCACCTCAAGCTGCCCAGTCTGTTCGATGAAGCCCGATTGCCATGGCCGCGCGTCGTCATGTCCGTCGGGCAGCTTGGCGCTCTCGGGCAGGGCCGCCGGGGATACGCCGTTGAGCCAGCTACTCGGCAACAGGGCCGAGCAGGGTGATGCATTTGCCTGAATGACGGTATGAGCGCAGCCGGCAAGCAGCGCGATCGGCAGCATCGTTGCTATCGCCGCCAGGTGCCTGATTGATCGCATCTCTTCCCTCCTTCACGGTCTCATGGATGGATCGCTCGGCCGCCTGGGCGTTGCCGAGCGTCTGGACTGCGTCGTGCCCACTTTCGATCGCGGCCCCGCGCTGGCCGGCCGCAAGGCGGGCTTCAGTTGCCGCCTTGCGTGCCGTGCCGCATGATCGGAGCGCGAACAGGCCGGCAAGCAACGCGATCAGGATCGTCGCCAATGCGATCCTGAACAAGGCTGCGACAGGGACGGCCGGCACTATGCCACCCCCTTGATCTTCTCGGCGAACTTGAAGCCGTAGACCGTGCCGGCCCAGGCAAGCGACATGCCCGCCGCGGTGATATCGAACCGGTCGAACAGCAGAGGCTGCAGGATCATTGTCCAGGCGACTGTCGCGTTGGTGATCCAGTCGAGCGTCGGGCGGGCGAGCCGAACGAACGCCTGATACCAGGCCTGTTCGCGGATCCGGTGATCGGGCATGTTGATCGCGTTCGTCGGTGCAGCTTTCGTCATCTCTACGACAATCGGCTCGACGGGGTCGCCGATAGCCGTGCCGCTCACGCCGCCCTCGCCAGCCAGCCATACAGAAAGGCCTCGTTGGCGGTCCGGTCTTCAGTCAGCGAGAGATAGCGCTCACCTTGAAGGGCGTTGAGCAGCACGAGCAGTCGCCGTTCGCCTTCCGCTCCGCGTCTGGCAAGAAACGCCTTCAATGCGGCGAGCGTCGTCGTGCCAACCGCTCCATCGATGGTAAGGTCCGGATAATCCCGTGCGCCGTTATTGAGTCCGTTGAGCGAGCGTTGCAGGAAAGCCGTGGCGACCACCGGGCCCATATTCACGCCGGTATCGACCAGTTCTGCAGCAACCGGCATTGATACCGTGGCAATCTGGTCGAAGCGTGGCGCGATCACATAACGACGCCGATAAATCTCGAAGGCGAAGTCCCGCGTCATGGCGCGCATCGGCCCCGTAAAGCCTTGGCTGCGCGCGATTGCTGCGGTGATGCCGTGGTTCGTCTCGCCGCCGGCGTCGTTGGGGTTATTGACATAGCCTCCCTCGTTCGCCAGCACTTGTTCGATCACTGCGTCAATCGTCTTCATCACGGCTTTCCCTTCAATAGCATCCAGAGGGCGAGCCCCGCGCCGGCCAGCCAGCCGACGAGAGGTGAGCGAACAACCCAGCCGCCGAAGCTCATTGCTCCGTCGCGGCGATGTCTGTCCGCTTCGAGCGCTAGCACGCGCTTTTCGAGTTCCTTGACCTTGACCGGAAGGTCGGCCGCGCTGATTACCCTTTCGCCGAGTGCGTCAAGTTTGGTCGACATCATGTTCAAATTGTGGATAACTTCACGAAGTTGACCCTTCATCTCGCCTAGCATCATCCCTGTAGTATCGAGTTGTTCTGTCATATTGTTAAATCCAAGAAAATATCAGCAATTGGAAATTAGATAATAAGGCGAACGGGTTGCTGGTATAATGCAAGGCTTTATCTTCGTGGCTTTTGACATATATGACTGGCCTGGGTTTGTGCGTGAGTATGTCCAAGTGTAATGCGAGGCGTATGGTAAAGTCCCCGTAAACCCGAAAGACGCCGAGTGCGATGCTAAGCGCAAGGTCGCGCGCTGTAGATATAGTCGCCAAAGATACTTTGTCTTTGAGCATTACAACGTTATTTGTTGAGCGGCTGCCACCTTGGCGTAACCTGAGGCGTTCGGATGGAGGCCATCGGAGGTGTCTGTCACTGGATCGATCCAGCCATCTGTGTTGACAAAAATGATGTTGGCGTCCCCAATCGCAGTCACGGCCGCCAATATTGCACTGTTGTAGGTGTTCCGCTGTGCGTAGTTCGCAATGGTGGTTCCTACAGAAAGGATGCCTCGTGCATATATCTTCGCTGAAGGTAGCCCCGCACGGATGAGGGAAAGCATGGTCTGGTAGTCGGACCGGAAGGTGGCGATCGGGACCCCCGTAATCATGTCGTTGACGCCGCCAGCGCAGAAGACGCGGGTGGGAATAGAGGTTAGGCTAGTTATCTGGGAGGTCGTATCACGAAGGCCTGTAGAGACTTTGGCTCCTGACCCACCCCGCCTGATGGAAACCCTGCCTGTAGCCTGCGCGAGGATGTAAGGGTCCATGAGACGTGAGTCTGCTTGGGAGGCGAGGGCATTTCCCTGTACGATGGAGTCCCCGAAATACGCGTCCACTTGTTTGGGGGTATGTAAGGAAGCGCTTAGACTGTCTACGAGGATAGCATTGACATAGATCGTGGCGCTAACCGAGATGAACTTGACCTCATACTCGTGGGTCCCGGACAGGCCTGTAGCAAGGGCGACGACCTCATAGTTGGAAGACATGGCAGGAGTGACCGAGGCTATCTCCACTCCGTCCTGCAGCAGAACGATTGCTCCTGTGCCGAAGCCGTTGAACATCCAGAGGCGCACTGAGGTTGTGGTGGCTGCAAACCTTAGTCCGCAGCCACTAGGCTGCGACCAATAGCGTTGCTCGTTCCCAGTCGCGTACAGCGAGGCGCTGCCGGTGATGCCTTCAGCTGCGATATAATTTGAATACGGGGCCGTGCCCACCGGATAGAAATTGGGCACGTCCGAAGGGCGGGTTATTTGAGGCGCGATCCCCGCAATACGATAGCAAAGATCGTTGTCAAAGTACTGGCCCTTCAACTTGATCCGATGATTTCCCTCGGGAAGGCGGAAGAGTGGGACGAAAGACCAGCCTGCGGGGGCTACAATTGTGGTTGGGGTTCCTCCATCTATCTGAAGCGTGTAGTTTCCTCCGAAGAGTTGCGCGGAGAGGTCCGTGCCACGGATCATCGCATCAAGGTAACAGTTCCCAAGGCCCATTCCCAAACCGGGGACCCCCACCACGTTATGCCCACTTGAGGCCACCGGAGCGGCGTATCCGCCTAGCTTGGCTACTGCGCTGTCTCCGAATGCTACGTCCAAGGTTATCGGAAGTCTGACCGCCTCTAGATAGCTGCCAGCTTCGACTGCGGTGTTTCCAATGTCGGACGTATTCTGTGACCAGGATATGCCGAAGCTGCCGGCATTCGGCCCGTTTGCGATAAGTGCATCTATCTCGATCCAGCCCGACCCGGCCGCTCCTGTTATCGAGATGTCCGCCGCACTGAAAGTGGTATCCACAGCGATATTACTTAGAGCGGCGTCCCCCGGAGCGATGCTATAGTGCTGCACGCGAATTCTCGTGGCTGCGGCGGGGCCGAGGTGGCGCCACTTGAAATCTGCCGCCGCAGTGGTGGTGAAATAGATCTTGCCGTTGATTCGGGTTAGTGTGTTTGCAGCCAATGGCACTGAAAGATCGGTGTCGATGTTCAGCGTCGCATCTGCCGTGATCGTCGTTGAGGTGCTCTTAGTATAGCGAATGGGAAGGGCGGCAACTGCAAGAGTTGTGGTCGCAAGATCAAGTGCTGTCTGTCTGGCGGCTGCCGATGCTATGTCTCGCGCGGCCTGGCTCTCCATTACGGCCTCTGCTACAGATGTTGCGTCGTTCGGCACCGCGATGAACTGCGTTCCGTCATGGCCGAGCACCTTGCCTGCAAGCTCCGAGGCCGGCGGTAAGGTGGGCGCGGGATCGCCCAACGGCACCTTAAGCGCGCGCGTGCCCAAATCGTGGTTGACCAGATCCCGGATCGCCCCGCGCCGGTTGATCATGTTCACGGTCGAAAGATTGTACGCGCCCTGGTCCGCGAATTCGCTGGTCTGGAGATAATCCGGTTCGGAGATGAGCAGGATCTGCGTCCCGCTGGCCGGCGGCGTGGTGAAGGTCACCGTGCCGGAGGTGGCGCCGAAGGTGACGCCATAGTGTGTCGAATAGGTCTTGCGGACGCCGTCGACATAAACGCCGACATCCGTTGCTGCGACGATCGAGAAATTGAATGGGAACTCGGCCTGCGTGCCGGTGCCATTCTGGGGTTCGCTTGAAATGTTCGGACTGATTGCGGCCACGCGGCACCTCCTGTGATGGAGGTGGCTTAGGCGGTGGCGGGAAAGGTTTGAATCAACCCGCGCCGGACGGAGATAGATCCGGAATCCGATCTATCATCTCGTTTGTCTGTGCGCCTTGAATTCCGTGACATAATAGGTTGACGAATCGGGAGCGTAACGTTCGGGCGGCGGGTGTCCGTTCTTCGCTTCGGGAACGCTGCGCGCAGAGGAATGGCCGGATGCGACAAACGACTTTGTCCGTGGCACTGGAGGTCAAGCCGGAAAGCCAGGACAAGCTTTCCGCCCTGATCGACCGGCTGCACGACAACGGCTCCGTCGCGAGCGCGGGTGGCCCCGGCGATTATGCCTGGTTCATGCGGGGCGTGCCGTCGGTGCATTTCCTGTCGATGAGCATGTTCCCCGGCGCTGACTATGATCCGCTGTTCGTGCTCGAGGCCAATTTCGACGGGGCGCCTGGCATCTTCTGGGGGCAGCTCGAGGCAGCGATCGGCGTCGACCTGCGTAACATGCTGCGGTGCTGCAAGCGCCCGCTGGATCCATGCGGGCCGCTTTACGATGCGGTGACGGCGCCGGATTCGCGGGCGCCGGTCGCGCCCTATATGGAAGCGCGCTCGCTTGAGCCGAGTGTCTACCATCACGGCAATCGCGGCATGACGCGCGATCGCATCCTTGCCGAGAGCGACCTGTTCCGCGCGACCCGGACCGAGATCGCGACCGCCAACGGTACCGGGCCAAGCCCCTATCGTGGCGCGGTGACCCCGGCCGACATCCACCACCATCTCCGTGCCGCGTTGCTGCCCGCCTTTCCCTGGCTTGCCGAGCGCGCGCCGGCTCGTATCCCGTTCTTCACGCGTTGCGGCGATTATCTCAAGGTGGCGGTCTTTGCCCTGCTCGTCGTCCTCGCACTGGCGCTGCCGGGGCTGATCCTCGCACCGCTCATGCCGGACAACCGCTTCTTCCTGCTGCTCGCCTTCGGCCTGATCTACACGGGCATCCGCCTCTACATGATCCGCGAGCCGTTGCCGGGCACCGACACGGCAGGGACGTTCAACCTGATCACTGCCCTGTTCAAGCCGCAGACTCTGGTGCTGATCCTGGTTGGGGCGATCCTCTACGCGGTGCTTGCCCCGCTGATCACCATCACCATCTCGATCATGACCGGTCTGCCGCTCGAGCTGGCGCGCCAGCATGCGCCGCGGATCACCCTGTTCGGTCTCCTCAGCGTACCCTTCTCGGTGCTGCTGATCCTCTGCTGGCTGCGCTATCTCGAACGGCGCGATTCCTCGCAGGACGAGCCGCCGATCGATGAGGAGATGGTGCGCCAGATGGCGCAGCGCGAGGACTGGATTCCGCAGAACCACATGGGCTCGGTCGTGCTGATCAAGCCGGGCGTGCTGCGCACCATCATCGTCCGCGCGGGCCATCATGGGCTCGGGTTGGTGCTGCGCGCGATGCCGAACAGCGGCGTGCGCGGCTATCTCGGCAGCATGCGCACCGTCCATTTCGCGCATTGGGCATTCGTCAACAATGGCAGCCGGCTGATGTTCTTCAGCAATTTCGATCAGAGCTGGGAAAGTTATCTCGATGATTTCATCGAGAAGGCGCATGTCGGCCTCACCCTCGCCTGGGGATGTGGGGTCGGCTTTCCGGCGACGCGGTTCCTCATCCAGGACGGCGCCAGCCATGGCCGCAAGTTCAAGGGCTGGGCGCGCCATTCAATGGCGGTCAGCCGCTTCTGGTACAGCGCCTATAGCGACCTGACCGTCGACCAGGTCGAACGCAACAACCGCATCGCCAACGGCCTGCGCAAACCGTCGCTCACGAACAAGGAGGCGTCCGCGTGGATCAACGACCTGTGAGCGAGACGCCACGAAAGAAGCCGCCGAGCTGGCAGTTGAAGGCACCGCACTGCACCCTGACTCAGGGGCTTGTCGTCAGCGGCTTCGCGTCGTTGCCGACCGGGCGGGCACTGTTCCTCGAATTCACCTGGAAGGGAAAGGGTGGCGGCGCCTGGCTCCGGACGGTGCAGGAACTCGCGCCGGTCACCGACGCGGACGGGCGGGATGCGCGGGCGACCGCCATCTCGTTCGCTTATGCCGGGCTCGAAAAGATGGGCCTGCCGAAACCAGCGCTCGACTCTTTTGCCGCACCGTTCAAGGAGGGGATGTTCCAGGAGGATCGGCTGCGCCGCCTGGGTGATCGCCGCAAGGGCGAATGGCTCGGCACGGTCATCGAAGGCGGGCCGAAATGGAGTTCGAATGCGCGACAACGTGGTGCGCTGACGAGCGTTGAAGCGGGACAATCGCGCTCCAGCACATCGACCGGGCATCGCGAGGAACAGATCGTCACGCCGCTTACCGTCCATGCCCTGCTGCTGCTCTACGACAAGGACGAGGACAGCGCCGAGGCCTGGGCCGAACAGGTCGAGACGGCGCTGAAGCCGCATGACGTGCGGGTCGTCCACCGCCTGCCGCTCGATCTGCGCCCGGATGAGAAGGGCGTGGCGCGCGAGCATTTCGGTTTTGCCGACGGCATCTCGCAGCCGATCCCGTTCGATGACGAGGACGCGATCGTCCTCAGTACGGGCGCGCCGGCAGTGCGCGATTTCTGGAACGGCGTGCCGCTTGGCGAGATCCTGTTCGGGCACACCAACGGCCATCATGAAAAGGCGCCCGGGCCGATCGTGCCCGACGATGACAAGGCCCGGGCCGCCGGCCTGCCGCCACATCCGCTGGCGGAGGGCTCGCTCGATTTCGGGCTCGACGGCAGCTACATGGTGGTGCGCGAGCTGAAGCAGGATGTCGTTGCCTTCTGGCAATCGATGCGCGCGAATGCCGCGCACATCCGCGAGCGCGATCCGGAAGGGTCGGCGCATGTGACCACCACCTGGCTTGCCGAGCGGGTGGTCGGCCGCAACACCAAGGGCGATCTGCTCTGTCCGGCCGGCTATTTGCCGCCCGATGCCTATGAGCAGCCGGAGAATGATTTCGGCTTTTTCGACCGCGATCTGCACGGCATCGGCTGCCCGGCTGGGTCGCATGTCCGTCGCTCCAACCCGCGAGACGGTCTTGCGCCTACAACTGGCGACAAGCAGACCCTGCTCGACGCGGCGAACAACCACCGCATCCTGCGCCGCGGCCGTAAATATGGCTCGACGATCAGCGTGCCGCCAAAGGAAGACGGGGTCGATCGCGGGCTGCTGTTCATCTGCCTCAACACTGATATCGCCCGCCAGTTCGAGTTCGTGCAGCAGACCTGGTTGCTCAACCCGAACTTCGCGACCCTGTTCGACGAGACCGATCCGCTGATCGGGCCCAAGGGCAAGATGACGATCCGGGAACAGCCGCTGCGCCGGATCGTGGATGTCGAGACCTTTGTCCGCATGGCCGGCGGGGATTATTTCTTCCTGCCGAGCATACCGGCACTGCGCTATCTGGCGTCGCTATGAGCGTGCTTTCCTCGACCGAGGTGCTGCGGCCCGGCCCCACGGGCCTGAAGCGATTGCTGATGCAAGGCATGATGGCGGCGATGCCGTTCGCGTTTCGGCTGCTGCGCCGGTTGAAGCCCATCCCCCGCTTCGGCAAGACCTATGTGGTCACCTTGCATGATGACGTGCGGGAGGTGTTCGCGACCGATCCGGCGTTCGGCGTCACCTATAAGGAAAAACTCGACGTCATCATGGGCGGGGAGCCCTTCTTCCTCGGCATGGGCGACACCCCGCAATATCGCGCTGATACCGCGGCGATGCGCAAGGTCGTCCGGCCGGCCGACCTGCCGCTGCTCGCGGCAAAGGTCGAGGCGCAGGCCGAGGCGATCGTCGCCGGCGCGGGCGGGCGGATCGAGGTGGTCGATACGCTGGTGCGGCGCGTCACCTTTGATTTCCTCGCGGAGTATTTCGGCATCCCCGCGCCTCCGGGCGGCGATCTGCGCGTCTGGGGTACTCGACTGTTCGAATATCAATTCGTTGCTAGTGACGCGCCGCTTGTCGAAGAGGTCAAGGTGATCGCGCCGGCACTGCGCGCGCACATCCAGAATCAGATCGAGCAGCGGCGTGCCAAGCCCGGCGCCGACGATGTGCTAGGCCGTTGCCTCAAGCTGCAAAAGGCGGGTGAACCCGGTTTCAGCGATGCGCAGATTCGTACGGCGTTGATGGGTTTCATCGTCGGGGGCCCACCCCAGCCGCCGATGGTCGTGCCCCAGGCGATGGAACAATTGCTCCGCCGGCCCGATGCGCTGCGGGGCGCCCAGGCAGCGGCGCGCGCCGGGGATGATGTGCTGCTTGCCGGCTATGTTCGCGAGGCGATGCGCTTCGATCCGCTCGCCCCGGGCTTGCCGCGCGTGGTGCTGAAGGACTGGACGGTCGCTCAGGGCACCAGGCATCAGCGCACCATTCCAGCTGGATCGACAGTGCTTGCCGCCTTTGCCTCGGCAATGCGCGACGGGCGCCGCGTGCCCGATCCCGAGCGTTTCGATCCGCGCCGATTGCCGCATGAGTATATCCATTTCGGCTACGACCTGCATCAATGCTTCGGTATCCACATCAACAACGCGACGCTTCACCTGATGCTGAAACCACTGCTGAAGCGCGGGAACCTCCGCCGCGCGCCGGGCGCTGCCGGCAAGCTGCGCAAGAACGGGGCCTTTGCTGAATCGCTGACGGTGGAGTTCGACTGAAGCAGCGTGATTATGCGGGCGGGGCTCGCTAACAACACCTATGGCTTCCCTCGAAACGATCGTCGTCGATATCGCGGCCGAGATGGCGGACGCGCCGGATCGCGGCACCGTGGCTGATTATATCCCCGGTCTTGCTGAGGTCCCTGCCGACAAGTTCGGCATCGCCGTGATCGAGGCGGACGGCACCTGGCATATGGCGGGCGATGCGGAAGAACCCTTCTCGATTCAGAGCATCTCGAAAGTGTTCAGCCTGACCCTGGCCCTCGGCGCGATCGGTGACAGGCTGTGGGACAGGGTCGGGCGCGAACCGTCGGGCAGCGCGTTCAACTCGATCGTCCAGCTCGAGACTGAATCCGGCATCCCGCGCAATCCGTTCATCAATGCCGGCGCGATCGTCGTCGCCGACATGATCCTGGGTGCGCACGAACCGGTCGAAGCGATCGGTGAAATCCTGCGCTTCGTCCGGTCGCTGGCTGACGACGACAGCATTTTCATTGACGAACGCATCGCGCGAGCGGAACAGGCGACGGGTTTCCGCAACATTGCGCTGGCCAACTATATGCGCGCGTTCGGCAATATCCGTAATCCGGTCGAGCGGACGTTGGGCGTCTATTTCCATCAATGCGCACTAGCGATGAGCTGTCGCCAGCTCGCGCTTGCGGGCAGGTATCTCATGGCGGGCGGAGTCAATCCGGCGACCGGCCATTCGATCGTCTCGACCCAGCGCGCACGGCGCATCAATGCGCTGATGATGACCTGTGGCCATTATGACGGATCGGGCGAGTTCGCCTTCCGCGTCGGCCTGCCGGGCAAGTCGGGCGTCGGCGGCGGTATCCTGGCGATCGCGCCCGGCAAGGCGTCGATCGCCGTGTGGTCGCCCGGTCTCAACCCGCGCGGTACATCGCAACTGGGCGCACTGGCGCTGGAGCGGCTGGTGCAACGTACCGGCTGGTCAGTGTTCGAGCCTTCCGATCCCCGGGCGGGACTGAAAGTCAATGACAGCTAAGTCCTCGGCAGTGGAGAGGCGAACGGGTTTTGCGCTGGCGGGGCTGATTTCTTGCCAACCGGATTCTTCTTCCCCGCGACTTGCGAGGCGCCGCCCAACGCCGTCGAGAGCCCGTCGAAAACACCCTTCATCAACGCCCCCCCGGCCTTGGCCCGGTTCGCCGAGGCCTCGGATCTGTAGTTGAACGCATTGATGTCGAAGCCGCGTGTCCGTTCGTTGCCGCCCCTGTAGATCTGGCCGATATCCTCGGCGCCGATCATCGCGGTATCCTTCTGGATATCGACCGGTGATCCGAAATTGAGATCGACGCCGTTCGCCGCCATCGCGGCGGTCTGCGCGCCCTTCATCTGCGCCAGCTCGCGATAGCGGCGTTGTGCCTCCAGATTGGTGTTCTCGATCGAATCGCGCGCCTGTTCATTCGCCAGCCGGGCATTCTGGTCGGCGATCTGCGCCTGATAGCGATATTGCTGGGCCTGCCCGATGCCGGCCGTCACGGCGCCGATGCTTGACATGGCGGTGGAGGCGATCAGCAAAGCGGTTGTGGGTTCGCACATCAGCGGCGCTCCTGGGAGAAGGGGACGAAGCGGGTTCCGGCGATCATGATCACCTCCTTTCCGATGGTGAAGCCGATCCGCCGCAGGAAGCGGACGGCGCGGTGATTGTCTTCCGCTACTAGGTTCTCCAGCACCGGGGTTGAATCGAACATCGCCGAAAGGATGCGCGGTCCCCAGCGCAGCATCGTGCGCGGCTGGCGGTAGATCGCGTCGCTGCCGAGCATCCAGGGCGACCCCTCGCCGCACAGTGCGTTCGTCACCACCAGGCCGAACATCGCCTCGGGCCGCCCGTCGACCGTGGCGGTAAGGCATAATGAGGAGGACAGCAGGCCAGCCCGCAATGCCTGTCTTGGCGTATGGCCCATCGCCGCGCACTCGGTCACATCGGCCTCGCGCATCCGTGATGCGATCGGGCCGACATGGACTGGCGTGGCGCTGACCAGCGCGACCTGGCTATTCGGAGACGGAGGGATCGAGATAGATCGCGCTCACGGTCATCGGCAGCGGATCGTCGGATCGCACCACCATGCGCGCGCCGCCATTGATGTCGGCGCGCAGATACGTTCCGTACAGGCCCGTCATCAGCTGGGGCGGCTGGCCGGGGAGCTCGTTGACGCGGGCGCGGAGCGGCTCGAGCGTCGCGTCGGTCGGCCCCGCTTTCACGCCGCGGCTGCTGACCAGCCGGACCACCGCCCTGGCCTGGGTCTGCGGCTTGGCGATCGTCCAGCCGCCCTGGCCCTGCCAGGCGAGCGGCAATGTCTCGATCGTGGCGCTGTAGGGCAGGCCGATGGTCACCTTGCTCGCCGGCTCGGGCAGGGTGACGCTGCCATTGCCGACAATCAGCCCTGTCACGACCCCGCCATCGGCAAGGGCCGAGACAGTCCTGCCTTCCAGATGCTGCAGGTTTCGCAGCACGGTTTGCGGCGTATCGAAACGATAGCTGACCGCGCTGTCGAGGAAACAACAATCCTCCACGGCATCCCATCTGGCCGTCGCCATGCGCTCGATCAGCAGCCTCCCGTTCCGTCGCACGGTCAGGTAGAGCCGGTCCTCGCCACCTTCGGAGATCACGCAGACGCTCTCGACCAGGCCATCGGTCTCGCAGATCGTCCAGCCCCAGACCTGCTGCTCCTGCTCCCAGGTGAAGCACAGCAGCTTGCCGTCGTCGCGGACCGCCCAGATCAGCGATCGCGGTTCCTGCGCATAGGCCCAGGATGTGATGTTGAAGCCACGGAACAGATGTGGGGAGAAGATCGTCACATCGTTGGAATTGATGCTGTCGCTCGAGAATTCATAGCCGAGCGTCCGCACGCCGTTGCCGACGCTGGTCTGGTAGAAGACGACGCTGTCGATCACCAGCGGAGAGAGGCGTGCCGATCCGCGCCCGTTCTGGCGTCGGCTCACAAAATCGGTCGCGGTCAGATAGCCATTCTGCCCCCCTTCGATCCTGAAGATGGAATCCGAAGTGAGGGCGAGCAGGCTGGTCGTCGAGACGAGCTGGTTCACCGCGTTGACCCGTCCCGAGACGAGCGCGAAGCTCAGGCTGTCCGATGCCTTGAGCGGGCGCGAGATATCCATGTTCTCGAAGCTGCCCGACCGGGAGCCCCAGATCGCATTGGGATGACTTGTCGTGCGGCCCCAGAGCAGGCGCTGCTCGAAGAAGGTGATGGTGGAGGGGTAGTTCCGCAGGTCCTTCACGGTGACCGCCGTGCTTGCTGCCGTTTGCGATGGCGTGACGGTATAGGTACCTGCGGCCCCTGTCGCGCCGGTAAGCTGTCCGACGACCAGCGTGCCGGCCGCTATGCCGGTGCCGGAAAGCGTTTTGCCTTCGGTGATCTCGCCGCTCGTCACCGCGGTCACGGTCATCACGGATCCGGCGATGCTCGCCGTGACGACGGCGGGGAAGTCATCGAAAGGGTTCGTGGCGATCGGCGGCCCGTCGGAATAATCTGGACCGATATTGTCATCCACGAAGCTCAGGCTCGTCGTGGTGCCGATATAGCCGAATTCCTGGGTGTTGTCGGCCTTGTAGACTCGGTACCGCGACGCACCGGCCACCGCCGCCCACCCGATGCTGTTATAGTTGCGCTTCAGCGTCAGGTCGTTGCTGGCGAACTGCGCGATGGAGGCACGGCTCTCTGTGCCGCTGGCATCGTCGATCGAGGTCACGACATATCGGGCGGGCTGGTAGAATATCTCGGTGGTGTTCGGGGTGGTCGCGGTGACGCTGACGCTCGCCGGGGCGGCGAGTGTCGGGGTGAAGCCGATCGTCGAGAAGGTCCAGGCCGTATGGTTCTTGCGGACAAGCTTGGTCGGCGCATGGTTGAGGTGCGCCAGGTACATGGTGTCGGCCGACTGCTCGAAGTCGACTTCCGGCAGTTCCTCGCCGTTGAAAGGTGAGCCGACGCGATAGATGCGGGCGACGCTCATGCGAAATGCTCAGTCATAATTCCGCTCCCAGACCTTGTTGTGGGACAGGATGCCGGCCGAGATGTAAGTATGGGCGTCGGCGATCGTGATCCGCGCAACCCAGGCGGACCCGGCTGCGGTGCCGATCGTGTCGGCGCGGACCCAGTCGTCGCTGATCCGGAAGCGATGTTCCGCGGTCGCGCGGATCGTTACCTCATTCACGGCGCAGGCAAATACGGGCTGCCATGCGGCACTGACTGCTTCGACCGGATAGTCGCCCCATTCCATCGTCGCGGCATGCTGCGTCCGCACCCGCATGCCGACCTTGACGTGGCGGGCTTCGATCTCCCGTCCGTCCGCCATCAGGATCGGTGTGTCGTCGGCAACGCAATAGTCGCCCCTTCCGCCGCCGCCCCCGCCCACATCGGGTGGCGGCGGTGGTGGCGCTGTCGGTGGAACGGGCGGCGGCGGCGGTGGTGGCGGAGGTATCCCCGGCCTGGCCGTGCCGCCGGTGTCGGCGGTGAACGGTGTGAACCCGGTCGAATCGACGTCGATCGTGAAGGTCCCGCCGGCGGTGCTTCCTCCCGAAACGCTGAGGATGCGGGCGACCCGGCCGTTCAGCTCGGTCGTTCCCTCAATGCCCGAAAGATAGATCTGATCGCCGATCGCATAGTCGTGATAGGCCGCCTGGATCGTGGTGACGGCGCCGAGAGTGATGCTCATGATCGACAGCTTGTCTTCGAGCAACAGGCCACCGAGCGCCGCGGGGCGCATATAACCCTGTCCCATTTCGAGGGCATAGGTCTGGTCGATCGAGAACTGGAACGGCATCAGCCGGACGCCCCTGTCCGCATAGACCTCGGCGACCAGCCGCGTGCCGGGGCGCTTGGTCACGCCGCCATATTTGAGGATGATGATATTGCGCGCGCGTCGCAGGCCGGTCGCATAGGCAGCGACATCGACGCGTGCGATCAGATCCTCGGCAAGCTCGCCCTTGGAAAAATTCGGTTGCCCGGTGCGAAGCGGCATCAGTTCGCTCCGCTTGTGCAACCGGCCCCGGCACTGCGTGTGGCGGCGACTTCATCGGGCGTGCGCGCATCGCGATTGGGCTGGCGGTTGATGTCGTCGGCGATGGCGCGTTGTGCGGCCACCTCGGCTTGCTGGAGCAACTGCCCCTTGGTTTCGCGGCTGTCACGCAGCGGCACGGCCAGCCGGGCGGCGAGGGCATAGGCCAGCGCGTCGCAGAACAGGCCGGGCATGTCCGACTCGCTCACGTCCCGCGTGGTATATTCAAGGATCGCCCCGCGCATCTGGCTGAACAACGTACCATCCTCGATGATGAAGGGCTGGGCCAGCACGGGCGCGACGGGACGGTTCGCCGTGCCGCTCGGCCAGCCGCTTGCCGGCGGTACAAGCCGCTGCGCGGTGGCGAGGTCTGCGGGCAGCGCATAGGCATGGGCCCATTCGCTCGCCCGCGGATTCACGCTCAGCTCGGCGAGCGAGGCGATCCGCGTGGCGAAGCTCCAGTCGAAGCGTTCGAGCTGCAGCTTGAGGCAATGCGCATAATAGCGCTTGCACTCCGCCGCCTCGGTGGTCGCCTCATCGATATCGACGATCGGGGGTGCGCGGAGCTCGCCAAGGGCGAGATTGCAGACAGTGATGCTGATGGCCATGCGACGGGATTAGGCCAGCTGCGACAGGGTTTGAATCAAGGGCCCGCGGCGAGGCAGCGGCGGTCCGGACAATTGGCCTGTGCCGCGAAAAAGATGCTGTTCCGGTGCCTTGGCGCCCGACAGGCCAGTTGACGGGCGGTGCGGAAAGATGTGGTAGTCGCGTATCGGAGAAAGAGGAGAGAATGCAGGACCGCGACCTTCTTGAGGGCGAGACGCGCGAAGTCGGCCGCCGCGTGCGCGAGCAGATTGCGCGTCGCCGAATCTCGCGCCAGGCGCTGGCCGATATGGCGAAGATCAGCCTGTCCACCCTGGAAAAGGCGCTGTCCGGCGGGCGTCCCTTCACGCTGGCGACGACGATCCGCCTGGAGGAAGCGCTGGGCGTGACGCTCCGTCCGGTAGCGCCGCCGCCGGCCGCCGCCTCCAACGACCTCGCGCCCGAAACCATGGGGGCCTATGCCCGTGCCGCGATACGCTGGATCGAGGGGCGCTATCTGACGTTGCGGCCAAGCTTCGGCAGCCCGGGTGACATTTTCGCCTATGTCACCACGATCTGCTGGATCGAGGAGGCGGGGCATCTCGGCTTTGCTGAATCGCAGCGCACCGACGCGCGGTTCGAACAGGCAGGGCATGTCTCGATGCCGAACCTGTCGGGCCATATCTATCTCGTCACCAATGTGGCGGGGCAGCACCGGCTCGCGATCCTCGGCCGCCCGACGATCGAGGGGGCATTGTACGGGGTGATGACCACGCTCCAGGTCGGTACGGGCTCGCAGCTCGTACCGGTCGCCTGTCCTGTCGCCCTGGCGAAGCTTGATGCCCAGGCCGATCCCGTCATCGGCCGCGTCGTCTTGGGCATGGCGGAGCATCGCGACTATCGCGAGCGGCTGGACTACGCGACGCAGGGCGATTTCGTTCGGTTGTACCGATAGGCGTAGCTGGCGGGGAGAGTGGGCCGCCATGGCGCGCGCGACCCGACCAAACCCAACGGGCCGCCCCGGACCGCGCCCGGCTCGCTGGATCGGCCGGCTATGGCTTGGCGGTATCGAGAATGATGTCCTGCACCGCGATCCTGCCGCCGCGAACCACGAAGACGTCAACGCCCGACACCTGCTGCGGCGTGCCCCGGAATTGTATCCAGCGCAGCAGCGCGACGTCGCCGCCCAGCGGTTCGACCACCGTTTCCATCGCGCGGATGCCGCCGATGCTGTCCTTGCCGGTCAGCACGACGAACACTTTCCGGGCATTCGTCTTGCCCGAATAGACACCCGGTGCATTGGCGGGCTGTTGCGTCGGCACCAGGCCGGGCGGGGTGACGACGACGGTGTCCTCGGCATAATCGGCCATCACCGCATCGATATTGGCGGTCTTCATCGCGGCGACGTGATCCTTCACGACCTGTTCCGCGGTTCGGTCCGCGGCGAAGGCAGGCACCGCCGCCAGCAACGTCAGCGTCGCCGCGAGCTTCACCAGATTGAACATCATTTCTCTCCCCGCATTTGTGGCTTTATCAGGTCGGGATGTCTCATAGATATGATATAGGATTCAAGGGGCGCTAACGAACAATCGTCTGAATTCTGCTCTGCCCGACGGAGGGTGGTTCTATTCGCTTGGCGCCTTTCCCATATTCGGGCCTTCCTCTTCCGGAGATTCTGCCATGTTGAAGCGACGCCTGGGAGCGCAAGGGCTTGAGGTTTCCGAACTGGGCCTTGGCTGCATGGGGATGAGCCAGTCCTATGGCAGCTTTGATGACGCGGAATCGGTCGCGACGGTTCACCGTGCCATCGAACTGGGTGTTACGCTGTTCGACACGGCCGAGGTGTACGGCCCCTTCATCAACGAGGAATTGCTCGGCCGCGCACTTGCGGGCAAGCGTGACAGGGTAGTGATCGCGACCAAGTTTGGCTTCGACATCCAGCGCAGCAACCGTACCGGAGGAGTCGACAGCCGGCCCGAGCATATCCGGGCCGTGGCGGAGGCCTCGCTCAAGCGCCTGGCCACCGATCATATCGACCTGTTCTATCAGCACCGTGTCGATCCCGCCGTGCCGATCGAGGATGTTGCCGGTACGGTCGGCGAGCTGATCCGCGAAGGCAAGGTGCGTTATTTCGGCCTGTCCGAGGCCGGCGCCGCGAACATCCGGCGCGCGCATGCGGTACAACCGATCAGTGCGCTGCAGAGCGAATATTCCTTGTGGGAACGCGGACTGGAGTCTGAGATCCTTCCTGTATTGCGGGAACTCGGGATCGGGCTCGTGCCGTTCAGCCCGCTTGGCCGTGGATTCCTCACCGGCACGGCGCAGCGTGCGGAAGATTATCCGGAGGGTGATTTCCGGCGCGGCGATCCGCGCTTCCAGGGCGAGAACTTCACTGCGAACATGCGCGCTGCGGACGCAGTACGCACGCTGGCCGATACGAAGGGCGTGAAACCGGGCCAGATCGCGCTCGCCTGGCTGCTCCACCGGGGCAAGGACGTGGTCCCGATCCCCGGCACCAAGCGGCGCACCTATCTGGAGGAGAATGTCGCCGCGTCCGATATCGCGCTCGGCGACGAGGATCTGGCGGGGTTGGACGAAGCGCTTCGTCCGGGGATTGCCGCTGGCGAACGCTATGGCAGCGCAGGGTTGGCGATGCTCGATCGCTGATCCCGGCGCCGTTCAGGGCTTGTCGGTGAAGCGTTTGACTTTCACCGGCAGGTCCTTGCCCTTGGTCCGCCGCGACGGGATCTGCACCGGGTGCTTTTTCTTCCACGCTGCCCAGGTCATCGGCCCGTCGGGCGTGTCGATGATCTGATCGTCGATCGAGTCGGTCACGGCGGGCCCCCTGAATATCCTATTTGGTGGCGATGTCGCCAGCCTCTGCGCTGTATTGCTCACGGACATAGGCTTTTGCCAGGGTCTGGGTGCGGAAGCCTTCATCGAGCAGCTCGGCGGAGACGAGGGGATATCCCTGCGAATTGTAGCGCGTGGTGCGGACGGTCACGCGAAAGACGCCTTCGTCATCCTTGGCGACGAGGAACGGGCGAACGGCGGCTCTTGAAACGGCTGGCGACATGGCAGGCTCCGGGGGAAAGGTGAATTGGGGATGGGGGAACGTCTCGTTCCCCGCCGCCTCGGTCAGCTTTCGCGCCATACCGCCCGGCATCGTCCAAAAGACCGTGGTCGATAGCGGGCGACGGCACAAGCCCGTAAAGCTTCGTGCCGTTGCCAAGCCGTCAGCCTTTTACCGCCTTCACCTTGGTATAGGGCACGAACTCGCCCAGGCCGACAAAGCCGGTCTGGAAGCGCGATGTCCGGTCTACCAGGTTGATCGTGTCCAGGCTGCAGAGCTGCGACCCATAGGTTCTGCTCACCAGGATGTCGTCGCTGTCCAGGGAGGTCTGCCCCATGCGCGGTCGGTTGACATAGAGCGTACTGCCGGACCGATAGACGATCGCGGTGCCATCATAGATCTGGGACGAGGTGATGTTGCTCAGGGTGATGCAACTCACGGGCTTGCCCGGGACGCGGCCTTCAAGCGCCTTGGCAAGCTTCGCCTCAGCTTGGCTGTTGTCGCGCGGCGCGGCAGGGGCGGCGGCGCTCATGCCGATCAGGGCGGCGCCGAGGAGCAATGAGGACAGGATACGCATGACCGACTCTCGCTGATTGACTATGGCGAGGGTCATATCACATCGTTGCTGAACTGAGGATGAGCTACCGGGTCGGCCCCCGTTCAGCTACCGGATATCGGCTACCCGGCGTGCCGTGATGATCCGGATCGTCGGGGCGAGCATCTGCCCCTTCATGGCGCCTTCGCCTTCGGTAGGAGATGTGGGCGCCGTGCCGATGCGGCGCACGACGTCCATCCCTTCCACGACGTGCCCGAAGGCGGCAAAGCCGAGATTGTCGCCGGGCTGGTCGGGTTTCGCGTCGAGCGAGGAAAGATCGCCGATCGCGATGAAGAAATCCGCGGTCGCGCTGCCCGGCTTGTCGCGCGCCATCGAGATCGCGCCGTCCTTGTTGCTCAGGCCGGTCTGGGTGGTGGGCTCATGCGGGACGGGCGGGAAGAGTTTCCTGGGATCATTGCGCAGCCCGCCCTGGATCAGCCCCAGCTCAGGCTGGAGCTTCATGGCGCGGTAGAAGGTCGTGCCGTCGAAACGCTTCGTATCGACATATCGAAGGAAGTTCGCCGTGGTCTTGGGCGCGCGGTCCTTTTCCAGCTCGAGCGTGATGGGGCCCTCGCTCGTCGTAAGCACTACGCGGACGGTGGCCGGCGGTATCGCGGGGCCAGGGGCGACGGCGGTTTGCGCAGTCGCAGTGCCGATACCGAGCAACAGGATGGCGAGCGTGGCGAATCGTTTGAGCATGCGATCAGCCTAGAGCGTCGCCATGCGCTCTGCCAACCCGGTGGATAGTGTCCCCGCGCGGACCTGCCGCGCGGGGACCTGTCCGTTCAGAACTCGGCGCTTACGCCGAAGGTGAAGGTGCGTCCGCTGGTCGTATAGACCTCGGAACGGTTGGCATTGATATCGGCGAACTGCCGGATCGCCTGGTTGGTCAGGTTGATGCCCTCGGCCACAACGCGGATCTTCGGCGTGATGTTGTAATGCGCCTGGAAATCGATGTTGTTGGTGCCCTTGATGCCGTCGCCGGTATTGGCGACATTGCCCGTGTTGATCAGATACTGGCTGCGATAGGCGTCCGACACGCGCACGCCCCAGTCCTTGTCCTCATAATAGAGGGTGACGTTCGCCGCCCATTTGGAAAGGTTGAGCAGCGGCAGGGTTTCGATCCTGGTCGTGGTGCCCGAGGTGTAGATCGCCTTCTGGTGCCCGTCGAACCAGGTGCCGTTGGCGACGACGCCGAGATGGTCGAACGGGGCCGGCAGGAAGGTGAAGTCGTGCTGGAACGCCACTTCGATGCCCTTGATGTCGGCGCCTGGACCGTTGACAGGCCGGCTCACATCGTACGGCGTGTTGCCGTCCTGGCCTTGGATCAGCAGCGACAGCGGCAGGCCCGTCTGGCTGTACGGGATCGTCGTGCTGCTCGACGTGATGAAGCTGTCCATGTGCTTGTAGAAGAAGCCTATCGAGGCGAAGCCGGTGCGATCCATGTAATATTCGATCGAGCCCTCCACCGAGGTTGCCTTGTAGGGCTTCAGGAAGGGGTTGCCGAAGGAGGCGCTCCCGCCGTTCGGCCGGGTGGTGAGCGTCCCGGCCGCCGCCAGGTCGCCCAGCGCCGGCCGGTTGACGTTGCGGCTCGCGCTCAGCCGGACCACCAGGTCTTTCGCGACGTCGAGCGCGAAATTGGCCGCGGGCAGCCAGCCGCTGCTATTGGTGCCGATCACCACCGGCACGAGCGTATTCACGCCGTTCACCGGTGCGGTGAGATGGCCCGACGAGGTCAGGTCGGTCGAGAAATAGCGCAGGCCGGCATTGCCGCGCAGGCGCATGCCGCCGACATGAGTGTCGAGATCGACCTGGGCGAAGCCGCTCCAGGTCTTCTCGTCGACCAGATAGTCGCTGCCGGCCTGCAGGTATTTCGCCGACAGGTCCCGCGGATCGCCGATATAGGCGTACACCCCGTCCACACTGCCGACGATATAGGGCAGCAGCGAATCGCGCCCGATCACTTCTTTCAGATTGTTCGGAATCGCCACATTGGCCGGGACGTTGTGGAAGACCTTGTTGACATAAATGTAGCCGCTGTTGCTGAAATGCTTGAACTCGCCGCCGACCTTGAAAGTCAGTGCATCTGTCGCACTGTAGGCGGCGGCCAGCTTTCCGTTGGCATATTTGCTGGTGATCCCGTTTTCCTGCACGTCGAGGCGCTGCAACGTCCAGTTGTTGGGGTCGGTCAGGTCCTTCCCATAGGTGTTGACCGGAATCGTCGGCCGGGTGTCGAAGCTGAAGGCCATGTTCTTGGCCTCCATGAACACCTTGTCGAACACAGGCTGGCTGAAGTCGGATTCCTCATAGCCGCCCAGTGCGGTGATCGTCAGGCGATCGGTCACCTTCCAGCTTGCATTCGCCACGCCCTGGTAGAAATCGGTGTGGTTCCTGACGATGTGGTGCTCGGAACGCTGGTCGATGCCGGTATAACTCGCCGCGCGCAGCGTGTTGCCGTCGATCACCGCTGACTGGATGATCTGGCCGCCATTGACGGTCGCGCCGGTCAGCGCGTTGCTGCCGGCGCTGGCGATGGCATAGTCGTCGCGGTAATCCCAAAGTCGGCCGTAGAGGAAGTCGACATCGATCTTGAACCGGTCGCCGGGATGATATTGCAGCGAGGATGTGACACCCAGCCGCCTGCGGTCGGTGTACCAGGTCGAGGGCGATTCAGCCTGGGGCGCGACGATAGTGCCCGATTGCAGCAACTGCGAGGTCGCCGCGTCGATATTGGGGCCGATATTGCCGGGCGCATATTTGACATAGCCCCAGCCCCAGTTGCGATACCCGTATTCGTTGCTCTTGATCTGGCTGTACGCGACGGAGACGAGCGCGCCGAAATCGCCCCAGTGCCCGGACGCGAGGCCGACGACGCGCGGCGTGATGCCGCTGGTGTTGGTGTTGGTCTGGCCCTTCGCCGAGACGACGAATTTCGAACCGTTGTAATCGAACGGCTTGGCGGTGGTCAGCCCCACGGTGCCGGCGATGCCGCCTTCGTCCTGTTCGGCTGCGTAGGATTTCTGGACCGACACGCGGTTGAACAGTTCCGACGCGAACAGGCTGTAGTCGAACGAGCGCGACCGGCTGACGCCGCCGCGATTGTCCATGCCCGATGCAGTGTTGCCCAGCACTTCCATGCCGTTGAGCTGGGTACGGGTGAATTCGGCGCCCAGGCCCCTGAGCGCGATCTGGCGGCCTTCGCCGGAATCGCGCGTGATGGTGATGCCGGGGACGCGCTGGAGCGATTCAGCGAGGTTCAGATCGGGAAAGGCGGCGATATCCTGCGCCAGGATATCGTCCTCCGATCCGATCGCACGGCGCTTGAGGTCCTGCGCGCGTGTGAGGCTCTGGCGATAGCCTGACACGATGATATCGGGCGCGACGGCGGTCTCGTCCTCCGGCGCTGCGCCCGCTGCCGTGATCTCCGCAATCTCGCGTACGGCATGTGCGGGGCGGCGGATCGCGGCCGGAGCCGGGGCGACCGGTTTCAGCACAGCCACGCCATCGCTGATCGACGCCGACAGGTTGGTGCCGCGCAGCATCAGGTCGAGCGCTTCACGCACGCTGTGCGCGCCCCGCACGCCGGCGGTGCGGCGCTTCGCGACGACGTCCGGCGCCACGATGACCTGCACGCCCGTCGCACGCGAGAAGCGCGAGATGGCGCTGCGCAGGTCGGATGCACCGATATCGAACTGCATCTGCCGCGCCAGCGTGCCCTCGACCGGCTTTGCCTGCGCCATGGCCGGCGCGGCGAGCGCCGCCGCCAGCGCGATCAATGAAAGTCCCTTTGTACGATCCATGATGTTCCTCCGCTCAGGCGTTTGTTCGCCTCGGACGGAGGACGGGGTTTGGGGCCCCGTCCGGACAAAAGAATTTTATTGCAGTGCAATGACATAGATGTGACGAATATGGGACTCACTGCTCGGCCGGCGCGAGCCGCAGCTTTTCTCCCTCGGTCACGACCTGGAAGCCATAGACGGTTCCGATTGCCCTGAGCAATTGCTGTGGTTTATCAAGCTTGAAGCGGCCGGACAGTGCGATGCTGCCCAGTGCGGGCGATGGCTCCAGAATCATGGGGCCGCCACGTCGGTTGAGCGCATCGACCAGATCGGCCAGGCGCATATCGTCGGTGTCGACCCAATCCTGGCGCCAATCCTGTTGCGTTGCGTCAAAGCGTGTCGGCGCATGCGCCACCCCGCCTTCGAAGCGCGAACGCCAGCCGGCAGGAACCTCGACGCTGCGCGAATCCGTACTGATGCCGCCGAACCGCACCCGTCCACGATAGACCGCGAGCTTCACCTCGCCCCGCGCCATGTCGACATCGAACGCGGTGCCCAGTACTCGTGTCGACGACGCGCCGGCGCGGACGATGAACGGCCGGTCTTTCTCATGCGCGACGTCGAAATAGGCCTCGCCCCGGTTGAGCGCGACCTCGCGCTGCTTTTCGTCGAGCGTGACGTCGAGGCTGGTCGCGCCATTGAGATGGAGCGTCGATCCGTCAGCGAGCGCGACGTCACGTTGCTCGCCGCGTTGGGTTTCATAATGGGCGACGATCGGGGCGGGCCCGTTGACGAACCAGCCGTTCGACCAGCCCCCTACGCCGAGCGCTGCCACCAGCACGACCGCGCCGAAGGTCGCGATGCCACGCCGCCGCGTGGCCCGCATCGCAAGGATGTCGCCGTCGGAGAGGCGACCGAACGAAGCGCTTTGTTCGAGCGCCTCTGTCAGTGCCGGATCGTCCAGCGTCGCCTGGACCTCGGCAGCGAGTGGTGGTGCTGCTGCCGGTGTCGCGTTCTCGGCCATTGCCCAGCGGGCGGCGTCGCGCAGGGCGGCGCGGCGGCTCATGCCCGGGCCCCGGCGGGCAGCCCGCGCCGCTCTAGCGCGGCGCGCAGATCGGCCAGCGCGCGGCTGCAATGCTTCTCGATCGCCGATACGCTGAGCTGCAGGTCGTTCGCGATCACGGCGGCGGGGATGCCGTCGAGCCGCCGGCGCAGGAACACCTCGCGGCGCAGCGGCGGCATCACCTTGATCGCGCGCACCAGTATTTCCACCCGCTGGCGGTAGTCGAGAATCTCTTCGGCGCGGGGCTGGGGACAAGCGATGTCGTCCGCCAGTTCGGCGCTCTGCGGCTGAGCGTGGCGGCGGCGAAGATGATCGAACACCAGGTTGCGCGCGACCGCGAAGCAGAAGGCGCCGACATCGGCCACCGGCCGGGTACGGCGATAGCTGTAGAGCCGGACATAAGTTTCCTGGACGATGTCCTCGCCATCATTGCGGTCGCGCAGGCGCCCTTCGACAAAGCGCTGCAACGCCTGGCGAAGATCGATCTCGTCCCGCGCGAGGCCCCGCGCCGTTATAGGCGACAACTCATTCATCGACTGTGCCCGGCGCGGGCAGGCGGGGCGCGATGGCGCGGCATGCCGGTCATTGGTCGCTCCCGTCCCTGGAATTCACACGAGTCTCGCCCCTCTAGGCGTGCTCCATGACCCGGCGGTGACAGTCGTACGGACGAAATGCAGGTCGTCGCTCAACTGTAACGCGGGCTCCCTAAAGCCGCGTCCTTTGCTGGCGGGAGTGGATGATGCGCAGGGCGATGGTGATGGCGACGATGGCGGCACTCGCCATGACCGGCTCAGCTCCGGCGCGACAGCGCGAGCGGCCCTTGTTCAGCATCGGCGCCATCGCCGACGCGCAATATGCGGTGGAGCCCGACAGCGGCCAGCGCCTCTATCACACCACGCCGGCCAAGCTCGCCAGCGCTGTCGCCGATCTCAACCGGCAAAGGCTCACTTTCGTCGTCCATCTCGGTGATTTCATCGATCGCGACTGGGCAAGCTATGATCTGCTGCTGCCGGTCGCGCGTAAGCTCACGCACCCCTGGCAGTTCGTCCTGGGCAATCACGAATTCTCGATCGACGACGCCCACAAGCTGCTGGTCCCCGCCAAGCTCGGCATGAAGGCGCGCTATCACAGCTTCGTCGAGCATGGCTGGATGTTCATCGTCACCGACGGCAACGATCTCAGCAGCTACGCATGGCCCGAGGGCAGTGCCGAACTCAAGCAGAGCATGGACACCCACGCCGCGCTCTATGCCGACAAGCCGTTATGGGACGGTGGCATCGGCGACGCCCAACTCAGCTGGATCGACGCTCAGCTTGCCGAGGCCGACCGGCGCGGCCTGAAGGCAATGCTCTTCAACCATTTCCCGCTCTATCCCGAGAACCAGCACAACCTCTGGAATGCGCCCGCGGTGATGGCGCTGCTCGAACGCCATCCTTCAGCGAAGATCTGGCTCGACGGCCACAACCATGACGGCAATTACGGCGCCCGTGGCGGCATCCACTATGTCAACCTGAAGGCGATGCTCGACACCGAGGAGACTTCATACGCCCGGCTCGATTTCTTCCCCGACAAGGTGGTGGTGCACGGCACCGGGCGGCAACAGGATATGACCCTCCCGCTGCGGTGATGCTGGCCGATCCGGATTTCCGCGCTTAGACTGATCCCGTCAGGTGCCGTGGAGAGGAACCGTCATGCAGATCATCGACCGCGCGCCCGTGAAGGGTTCGCTGCGCCCGAGCAACCACCCCTATCTCAACGGTGCCTGGACGCCGCTGCATGAGGAAGTGACGGCGGTCGATCTGGAGGTGATCGAGGGCGTGATCCCGACCGACATCGACGGCGTCTATCTGCGCAATACCGAGAACCAGCTTCACCAGCCGCTTGGCCGCTATCATCCCTTCGATGGCGACGGGATGATCCACCAGATCGATTTCCGCAACGGCACCGCCTCCTATCGCAACCGTTTCGTGCGCACCCGCTGCTTTCAGGCCGAGCAGGAAGAGGGCGGGTCGCTCTGGGGTGGGCTGGCCGATCGTGCGGGCACGTCGCTGCGCCCCGGCTTCGGTGCGCATGGATCGCTCAAGGACAGCAGCAGCACCGACATCATCGTCCATGCCGGAAAGGCGATCTCGACCTTCTATCAGTGCGGCGAAGGCTATGTGCTCGATCCGGAGACGCTCGAGCAGCACGGCATGGCGCCCTGGGTACCGCTCGACGGTATCTCGGCGCATCCCAAGGTGGACGATCGCACCGGTGAGCTGATGTTCTTCAATTACTCGAAGCACGCACCCTTCATGCATTATGGCGTGGTCGATCGCGACGGGCGGCTGACCCATTATATCCCGGTGCCGTTGCCGGGCCCGCGCCTGCCGCACGACATGACCTTTTCGGAAAACTGGTCGATCGTGAACGACCTGCCGGTGTTCTGGGATGCCGAGTTGCTCAAGCGCGACATCCACGCCGCGCGGTTGCACGAGGGCGTGCCTGCTCGCTTCGCGCTGATCCCGCGCCATGGCGGACCGGACGAGATACGCTGGTTCGAGGCGGCGCCCACCTATGTCCTCCATTTCCTCAACGCTTATGAGGAGGGCGACGAGGTGGTGATGGACGGTTATTTCCAGGAGAATCCGACGCCCGCCCCGCTGGAGAATGCGGACGGCTACGGGCATCTCATGGCCTATGTCGACGAACACAGTTTCCGCCCGAAGCTCCACCGCTGGCGTTTCAACCTGGCTGACGGTTCGACGCGCGAGGAACGGCTTGACGATCGCATCCTCGAATTCGGCATGATCAACCAGCGCGTGGCGGGTCGAAAACATCGGTATATCTATTCGACCACGTCGAGGCCCGGCTGGTTCCTGTTCAACGGTTTCGTCAAGCATGACCTTGAGACGGGACAATCCTGGGAGGTGATGCTGGAGGACGGTCGCTATGCCAGCGAGGCCCCGTTTGCGCCGCGCAGTAACGCGATCGATGAGGATGATGGCTATCTGGTGAGCTTCGTCATCGACGAGAATCGCGGCACGTCCGAGTGCGTGCTGATTGATTGCAAACGGTTTGAAGATGGCCCGATCTGCCGCATCGCGCTGCCGCACAAAATTTGTAGCGGTACCCACGCGCATTGGGCTGAGCGAGCGGCGTTGCGGGCATAATTTTCCTGTTCAGCCGGGAGAAGGCAATCACCCCTTCGGCCACCACGGGACGAACCCCGACGTCCGTCGCACATAATCCTGATAGCCGGCCCTTTTGCGTTTCAGCCGCCCCTCGATCGTCGGTACGCCTGACCATCGCATCAGGGTCCACGTCAGCAACACCGGCCCGGGCAAGGCCCAGATCCCTGACCAGCTTTCGGCGGCGATCAGGTAGAGGCCCCACCACGTCAGCGCGTCGCCGAAATAATTGGGATGCCGCGTATAGCGCCAAAGCCCCGTCGCCAGCACCTTGCCGGCATTGGCCGGATCACCGCGGAAGCGAACCAGTTGCCAGTCGCCGACGCTCTCGAACAGGATTCCGCCGATCGCGAAGCTTGCACCGGCCATGCCCAGCAGGCCGACCGGCGGCCCGGCGTCAATCTGCCCAAGCTGCACCGGCAGGCAGACGATGAACAGCAGCGGCGCCTGCGTCGCGAACACCAGCAAGAGCGAGGCGCGGGCGAACCCCCAGCCCTTGGCCTCCTCGACCATCGCGAACATCTTGCCATAGCGGCGGTCCGGTCCATGGCGGCGCCAGCGCCAGAGGAGGTAAAGGCCCAGCCGAACGCCCCACAGGGCGCACAGGCCGAGCAGCAATGCCTTGCGCGTCGGATCGCCGCCGGTGTGGAGGAAGCTCGCCGCCGCGAGGAACACCATGCCGAGTGCCCAGACGCTGTCGATCGGCGTCACGTCCCGCGTCTTCAGGCAGACCAGCCAGAGCAGGACGAACAGCGTGACCAGCAGGGCCGCGTTGGTGGCGAGCAGGACGATCGCGTTCATGCAGCGGCGTGCTCGACGATGAAGCTTACGGTCGTGGTGGTCGATCCGCCGATATTGAGTGTCTGCACCCGCTTCGCTCCGTCGACCTGATAGTCGCCTGCCGCACCTGTCACCTGTTTCGACGCATCGAGCAGCATCCGAACCCCCGTGGCCCCGACCGGATGGCCGAGGCCGATCAACCCGCCCGAGGGATTCACCGGCATCCGCCCGCCAAGCTCGATCGATCCGTCCTCGATCGCGCGCCACGATTCACCCGGTGCGGTCAGGCCGAGATGGTCGATTGCCATATATTCGGTCGCGGTGAAGCAGTCATGTGTCTCGACCGCATCGATCGCCGCGATGTCCTTCACCCCGGCCCGCGCCCGTGCGTCGAGGATCGCCCGGCGGACCTGCGGGAAGACATAGGGCTCGCCTTCGCTCGCCCGCACTTTCGCTGCGTAGGAAATCGGCGCCGACCGGTGGCCCCAGCCAGTTATGCGTGCCAGGCTTTCCAGCGGCACGCCGCGCTTGCGGGCATAATCGGCGGCGCGTTCCGGTGAGGCGAGGAACACCACCGCCGCGCCGTCCGTCACCTGCCCGCAATCCATTTTCCGCGTGCGGCCCTCGACCACAGGGTTGGTTTCGTCGTCAGCCGTGAAGTGCGCGGGCGTGAAGACATGGTTGCGCGTCTGGGCATTCGGATTGCGCCTGGCATTGCCGAAATTGATTTCGGCGATGCGCATCAGATGTTCGTATTTCAGGCCATGCCGCCGGTCATATTCCTCGGCGAGGTCGGAAAAGGCACGCGGCCAGACGAAGTCGGCATCGGCGAATTCATGCCCGTTCCACGCCGCCGCGCCGAGATGCTGCGCGGCTGTCCGTCCGGGCACGTTGCGCATCTGCTCGATTCCGACGACGCAGGCGAGATCATATCGTCCCGCTTCGATCTCGGCCGTCGCCGCAAGCAACGCGACGCTGCCCGAGGCGCAGGCAGCTTCGTGCCGTGCGGTCGGCAATCCATCCCACGCCGGATCGACCAGCCCGAAGAACCCGCCCAGCAGGCCCTGCCCGGCGAAGAGTTCGGCGGTAAAATTGCCAACATGGCCGGTTTCGATCTCGTCGGCGTCGAGCGCTGCTGCTTCGAGCCCGTGCCGGACCGATTCGCTAAAGGCATCGGCGATATCGATGCCCTCGCGGCTCCAGTTGCGCGCGAAGTCGCTTTGCCAGCCGCCCAATATATAGGCCAAACATCTTCTCCCCGGCTCTCGCGCCCGAGTGTTGCGCGTTTGCAGGGGAATGGCAATTTGCCGGTGCTGGCGATTATCGCGTGCGGGCGCTCCCGAATTTGTCCGCGCGGCGCTGGCCGACCATCAGGCCCCGTTCCAGCCTGGCGCACAACGCCGCGTAATAGTCCGACAGGAACCGGTAATCGTCGCCATCGTCGGGGATGTCCGCCTTGCGCCGGATCGTCGTCGCCACGGTCGCGATCGCGTCGTCGCGCCCGCCCCGGAGCACGTCTTCCAGCGTCTGGAGCTCGTAGATACCGTACAGGCTGAGTGCTGCCTCGCTGAAACTACGGCGCTGCCGCGAGATTTCTCCGCCCAGATCATCACCAAGCGTACCGCTGGTCGTGCGTACGACCCAGGTTCCCGCGATCAGGTCTCCGACCCGGAGCCGATCGCGATTGAACAGCGGGAAGAACAGGAAGATCCCGCTCCAGCTGAGCGCGAACAGGACAAGGAACCCGTCCGCCTGGCCCTGCGCCGATTGTATCGCCAGGAAGGACATCGGCAGAAATACCTCGATCTCGCGCATGGCGTTGCGCGCCAGCACGGCGCCGCCGGTCAACCGTGCCCCGTCACGTGCCACCACGCGCAGGCCCATCAGCCGCTTGCCCGGCGTGGCGCCCCGGCCGCCCATTTCGAAGAGCGCGAACCAGCCGTTGCGCAGGATGAAGAAGCCGATCATCCAAAGGATGGCGAGCGCGCTCGACTTGATGGCGGTGAATAGCAGGGCGATAACGATCGTCGTCGCGACCAGCACGATCAGGATCGCGACGGCATCCAGCATGAACGCCGCGCCGCGTACGCCGGCGCCGCCCAGCTCGAGCTGCAGGTCGACGCCCTCCGGCGTCACGAAATTGCGGCGGAGCGATTTGGGGAGGCGTGGCCCCTTGCGGAAAGGCCAGCGCATCAGGTGCGCCTCGGCAGATAGAAATAGACGAGCCAGCCCGCGAGCATGGCGAGCCCGATCGCATAGCGGGTGGTATCTCCGGTTACCGTCTGGCGGCCGATGCCCTCCAGCAGGCCGGCGATCGCCAGCATGACCACCGCGCCACCCATGGCGACCGCGCCGGCACGTCCGGCGTTGACGACGGAGTCGCCGCGCGCGAGGCGGCCGGGAAAGGCGATGGCGGTGCCGACGCGGAAACCGGCCGCGCCGGACAGGATGATCGCGAACATCTCGGTCGTGCCGTGGATTGTCAGCCAGCCGGCGAATTCGAAACCGAGTCCTTTCGACGCGAACACTGCCATCATCGCCCCGAGCATCAGGCCGTTATAGATGATCAGCATCGCTGTCGGCACCGCAAAGGCGAAACCCAGGGCGAAGGAGAAGATCGCGATCTGGGCATTGTGCGTGAACAGGAAGGTGGCGAAGGTCGCGAGCAACTCCTCCTTGCTGTCGTAGAGCGTCGCCTTCAACGCTGCCGCCGAAGCGGTCGGATCGCGCCCGTTCGCCATGCCGTCGCCGACAATGCCGTAGAACCAGGTCGGATCGCTGACGACCAGCAGATAGCCGACCACCGCGCCCGCCACGGTCAGCAACAGCGCAACGAGCGTTTCCCGCCACAGGGATTTCACGGCGTCCGGCCAGCCATGGGCGAAGAAATGGGCAAGCTGGCGCAGCGCCGAGGTCGGCACGCCGTAGATCTGGAAATAGGCGCGGGCGCAGAGTTGCTCGAGATAGGCGACCAGCGACCGGTCGAGCGATGTTTCCCGCGCCACCGACAGGGTCGACAATGCCGAGCGATAGAGCAGGGGCAGGGCAAGCAGGTCGTCGTCGGACAGCGCCCGCACCGACCGCTTCTCGCACCGGGTTACAAGCTGGTCGAGCCGTTCCCAGTCCGCTGAATGCACCTTGCGGAAACGGCTGGCATTGACCAGCACTGGCTGCGCATCGACAAAGGCCGATGACCGGCCCTGCTTGCGGGTGGTGCCTGGCGAGGTCACAACAGGTTCCTCCGCTTGAGATCGATATAGCCTTCGACGAGCCGCTCGCTGACCTTGTCGTGCTCGCTCTCGATCAGATGCACCCCGAGATGCCGCAACCGCGTCATGACGATCCGGCGGTCCTTGAGCAGCGCCGCCGCGGTCACCGCGCGGGTCACGTCATCGGCGCTTTGCGGTGCGCTGTCGGCGATCGCCTCGGCTTCCTCTTCGCGCAGCACGACGATCAGCAGCAAATGGGTCTTCACGATCCGCGCG
Source organism: Sphingomonas sp. QA11 (assembly GCF_028473665.1). GTDB lineage: Bacteria > Pseudomonadota > Alphaproteobacteria > Sphingomonadales > Sphingomonadaceae > Sphingomonas > Sphingomonas phytovorans. The sequence continues at coordinate 5,339,812 of NZ_CP098774.1, forward strand.
GCGGCGCGGACCAGGAACTCGGCGGTGGTAAGGTCGGTGAACTCGGTGAAGAGGACGATCATCGATCGCCGGTTGAGCTGGGTCGCGAGCGTGGTCAGGGCGAAGGTATAGTTGGTTTCCTCGCCGCTATAATCGATGCCGGCGGCAAGCCGCTGGAGCTCAGCGAAGGAGGTCGTCCCGGAGATCAGGCCGCTGGCGATGCGCGGGCGCGAATCGAAGGAATGGAGCGCGATCCGGTCACCCAGCTTGAGCGCCACCCATGCCGTCAGCAGCATCGCCGAAACGGCACGGTCGACGCGGGGCAGGCCCGCGACCGGCTCTGTCATCTGGCGCCCTGCATCGACTGCGAAGACGATCTGGTTATTGCGCTCAGTCCGGTATTCCTTGGCGTGCAGTTTCACGTGCCGCGCCGATTGCTTCCAGTCGATCGCCCGCCTGTCCATGCCCGACCGGAATTCGACCAGCGCGTCGAAATCGGCGCCGTCGCCGCGATCGATCTGCGCGATCAGACCTTGCAGGGCGTGCCGCTGGAAAATCTGGGCGCCGCGCTCGCGCACCGGGCGGATATCGGGGATGATCGGGAAGCTCGCGTCCAGCGGCATCTCGCGCTGCTTCCAGGCCAGGCCGAAGGGCCCGCGCCAGCGCAGCCACAGCCGGTCTATCCGGCCCAGCCCGCGCCGTACCGCCGTCAGGGGCAGTAGCGCCGCGCCGCGTCCGTTCTTCAGTGCTATCCGCAGCCGCCCATCGTCTTCGACGGCAAGCAGCGGGCCGGTGGCGACCGCGATCTCGGCGGATGGGGGCGGCGTGCCGTCGCCAAGCACGACACTGATTGTCGCATCCACTGTCGCGCCGACGCAGACACTGGGGATAGCTTCAAGCCGCGCGCTGCCCCTGCGCGCGCCGGAAAAGGCGTCGATCAGGGTAAGGATCAGCACCGCGACCGGCCACGCAAGCCCTGCATACCAGCGCGACGGCAGAAGGACGGCGATCAGCAGCGCGACGGGCGCACCCGCCGCCGCCGCCACGACCGCCGCGCGCGTCGGATAGATCAACGGGGCGCCTCGATGGCCTCGATGATGCCGAGCAGGACATCCTCGATCGATCGCCCGTCGATCTCGGCCGCCGGCGACAGGATGAGGCGGTGGCGCAGCAAGGCCGGAGCCAGGGCCTTCACATCGTCCGGAAGCACGAAATCACGTCCATCGATCGCCGCCCGCGCGCGCGCCGCGCCCGCCAGCATGGCGCCGGCGCGCGGGCTTGCGCCGCTTTCCAGGTCGGCCACATCGCGCGTCGCGCGGATCAGGGCGGTGATATAGTCGATCACCTCGTCGACCAGCCTTATGCCCGCAACCGCCGTGAGGGCCGCGTCGATCTTCGCCGCGTCCGCGCGTTTTTCCACGTCCCAGTCGGCCGGCGTCATTGCCGGGTGCGCGCCGTGCCGTGCCACGATGCGGCGCTCCTCCTCGGCTGAAGGATAATCGACCGCCTGCTTGAACAGGAAACGATCGAGCTGCGCTTCGGGCAGCGGATAGACGCCCTGCTGTTCGATCGGGTTCTGCGTCGCGACGACCATGAAACGGTTGCCGAGCGCCAGGCTTTCGCCGTCGATCGTCACGGTGCGTTCCTGCATCGCTTCGAGCAGGGCGGCCTGGGTCTTGGGTGGTGCGCGATTGATTTCGTCGGCGAGCAGCAGGTCGGTGAAGATCGGCCCGCGGGTAAGGGTGAAGGTCGATGTTTGGAAATTGAACAGGTTCGCGCCGATGATATCGCCCGGCATGAGATCGGGCGTGAATTGAATCCGTCCGAAATCGAGCCCGATCACCTCGGCGAAGCTGCGTGCAAGCAGGGTCTTGGCAGTACCGGGAGGGCCCTCCAGCAGGATGTGGCCGCCGGAGAACAGGGCGACGAGCATCAGGTCGACGCTGGCTTCCTGCCCGACTACCGCCTTGCCGATCTCGACCCGTATCGCTTCCGCGAGCGCGCGCACCTCGTCAGTCGTCACCTGTTCTTCTCCCATAACCATTGATGCAGCGCCTGCGCTGCGGAAAGCACTGAATGCTGGTCGCGTGCGTCCCGCGCGGCCTGGGCCAGGTCGCTGAAGCGTGGCTGGCGCCCAAGCCCGTCGAGGTGCGAGTCGAGGGCGCCGTCCCGCAGATGCGCCGGGGCGCCGAAGATCGTGCTGGCCCGCTCCCGGGTCATGTCGGCATAACGATTGCCGAGCATGGCATATCGGCCGGCTTTTCGGACCAGCGCGGCGGCGTTGTCGATCAGCGCGACCTTGCCGAAGGCGATCGCGCGCGCGCGCCGACGCGGCGATCCGAAGCGCACCGCGCCCTGCCAGGCCGCGAGGAAAACGGCGATGGCAATCGCCAGGGTCATCGCAAGGAAGGGCGGGTCGAAGGCAAGCTTGAGCGGGCTTGGCGAGCGGCCGAAGCCGTTCAGCGTGACGTCGAAATAGATCGATGTCGCCTCGTTCGAGTTCAGCCAGTCGAGCAGATCAAGCGCTGAAGCGGCCTGACGCGCGTCAGCCATCCCGATGTTCGACAGCAGGTCAGGATCGGCGAGGACATAGAGCGGGCGGTCAGTCAGCTTGGCGAGCACGATGCGGCCCTGCGGGTCGGTGATCAGCGGCGTGAGACCGGTGCCCGAAATCGTTTGAAGCGGTCGCGGCGCCGTGAAGCGAATGGTTCGCGGGAGCTCGGGCGACGTGACAAGCGGCACGCCCGCGCTCCGGTGGCGAGCGACCTCGATCTCTTCCTTGGGCGCGAGGACACCCCCGGGATCGGAAGACGGCTTCAGACCCTTGTAATGGACCCAGCCGGTCCGTTCCGGATCTCCTACCGTCAGCCATTTCGGCAGGACGACGAGTGTCACCTTCGCCGATCGCTGGCTGAGTATGGGGAAGAGATTGGTTGTACCGGACTCGGGCGTCAGCACCACGAGATCTTCGGTATCCAGGCGATGGACATCGCGTGCCACCTGGGGGTGGCGTCCGGTCGCCTCCGCCAGTCGAACAAGCCCGCTGAAGCCGGTCGCGGCGGTCGAAAGGGCATGGCCGCCACCGTTACGTCCGGATCGCAGGTCGGGAGCATAGGCGCCGAGCACCAGCGTGCCGATAAAGCCCAGGATACCGATCGCGAGAATCAATATGACCGTGCGCGCGCTGAACGCGCCATCCGCGCCCCTTGATCCGATGGCGATGTCGCTCATGCGCGCCAGGTTCCGGGCAGGGCGAAATCCGAATAGGCGGACCGGGCCGTTTCCCAATCCTCCGGTGCGACCGGCCGGCCGCCGAACAGGCTCTTCTCCACCAGGCGCGCGATGCCGGCGAACAGATCGCGGGCCGATGGCGGGATGGCGTCGGTCGCGGCAAGCTCGCGACTGGTGAGAGCTGGCCGGACGAGACGTGGCCGGCGGCGTGCGATATCCTCGATCGACCGGAACAGCAGATGATGGACAGCCTCAGCGTAACGGCCTTGCGCCGCCAGCGCATCGGCCTCGTTCAGCCAGGCGCGGGCCGGGGCCGCTTCGGGCGCCCAGGCTTCCTCGGGCATGTCAACTGAGATGCTGGTTCTCCGCCGGAGACGCGGCAGGCGCCACTCGCCGTGGCGGATTCGCTGATACACCATCCATAACAAGGCAGCAGCCGCCACCGCGATCACGCTCCACAGGAAGATGCGGGCATAGAGCGCGTCCGGCATGAAGCTGCTGATCCATTGGAAGAACCGCCCGACGGGACGCAACACCTCCACCAGCCACTCGCCCAGGTGCCGCAGCCACGCCGGCGGCTGCGGCGGTGGCGGCGCGGGCGTGAGCGAAAACTGGACTGACGGGTCCGCTTTCAGCGCGTCATGGCCGGCGGCGAAGCGCTCGGCGGCGGTTGCCGCCTGCTGCGTGTTACCCCCGCTCACATCTTCCCCCGATCACAATCAGCCCGTACCAAGCCTAGACAATGTCGGCAGCGGTGCAATTGCGGATATTGCACCGGAATGATTGTTACTTCTGACTTTACAGCCTGAAACGCCATCGTCACTCTGATCGATGGCAGGGCGCCGGGCGCGCGACTGACGGTCAAGGGGAAAACCATGGCGACGAGCATCAATGGCGCAAGCGATCGTTCCGTTTCGATCGGCCGGATATTCAGCCGGGCGTTCGGAACGATGGGCAGTAATCCGGTCACGGTCTTCGGAATCTCGCTGGTGTTCAGCGCGCTGCCCGGGGTTGTCATCAACCTGGTTAGCCAGCGCCTGGGCTATGTGCCGCAGAATCTGGCGACGGGCGTGATCACGCCGGTCCTTTATTATACCATCGCGGCCGTCGTCTCCGTGTTGAGCATCGCGTTCGTCATGCTGGCACAGGGTGCCCTGGTACGCGCCACCGCGGCCCATAGCGAAGGGCGCGAGGCCAGTTTCGCTGAGTCGGCGATGACGGGCCTGCGGGTGATCGTGCCGCTGTTCGTGCTTGGCCTGCTGCTGGCCATCGGCGTCGGCTTCGGTTTCCTCCTGCTGATCGTGCCGGGCGTCATCCTCTATCTCATGTGGGCGGTTGCCGCGCCGGCATTGGTGGAGGAGAAGACGGGCATCCTCGGCTCTTTCGGCCGGAGCAGCTATCTGACCAAGGGCGCGCGCTGGAAAGTCCTTGGTCTCGGGCTCATCATGGTCGTGATCTACTGGATATTCTCGGCCGTGATCGGCGTTCTCATGCTCAGCATATATGGTCTGAACGGACTCGCCGCCGTCGCGCAGCAGGGGTTTCCGATCGGCTTCCTCCTGGTGAGCGCGGTGCTCTCGACCATCGTCACCGCCATCGTCGCGACTATCCAGACCTCGCTCTATATTGAACTGCGCGACTGGAAGGATGGACCCGCGACCGAGGCGCTGACCGAGATCTTCGCCTGAGTTGATCGCGGCGGGTCGGGCCATGGGCCATGGCCGTTGCGGGCGGCACCTACGGACCCTATCCCATGGCCATGGAACAGCCTGACGCAGCGCCGCGCGCGACTTTCATCGCCAGACTCGCCCTTGCCGGTCTGCTCGGATTGCTTGGGCTTTGGATTGCCTGGACTTTTTTGCCATCGCTTGCCTGGGCGGTGGTGATCGCGGTCGCGATCGATCCGGTGCACATGCGGCTGCGCGAGCGATGGCCAGGTCCGGCCGGCCGGACCTGGACGGCTGCGACGATCGCGCTGCTGGTCGCGTTGGTCGTACTGGTGCCAGTAGCCGCCGGCATCACCCAGGCCGCGCGGGAGGCGCATGACGTTTCGATCTGGATCACCCAGGCACAGGCGAATGGCCTGCCATTGCCCGGCTGGGTGGCCAAGGTGCCGGTCGGCCGCGAGATGCTCACGACCTGGTGGCAGGCCAACCTCGCCACCCCGGAAGGCGCGGTCAACCAGTTCCACCATCTCCGCGATGTCGCCGATACGCGCCTGATCGGCAGCAACGTGCTGCACCGGCTGGTCGTTTTCGCCTTCACCCTGCTGACCCTGTTCTTCCTTTTGCGCGACCGGGATTCGATCATCGCGCAGCTCCGTCGGGCCGGGGACCGCCTGTTCGGTCCGACCGGGGAACGGGTGGGCGTCCAGGCGCTACGCTCGATCCGCGGGACGATCGACGGGCTAGTGCTGGTCGGCATCGGGGAGGGGGCGGTGATGACCCTGGTCTATATCACCCTCGGCGTGCCGCACCCCTTGCTGCTCGGCGCGGTGACCGCGGTGGCGGCGATGATCCCGTTCGGCGCGGCGCTGGTCTTCGCGATTGCCGGTGCCTTGCTGGTCGGCCTCGGATCGGTCGGCGGTGCGGTGGCGGTGATGGTGATCGGGCTGGTCGTGGTCGGCATCGCCGATCATTTCATCCGGCCCGTCCTGATCGGCGGCGCGACCCGGCTGCCTTTTTTGTGGGTGCTGATCGGCATCCTCGGCGGCGTCGAGACCTTGGGGTTGCTCGGCCTGTTCATCGGCCCCGCGACGATGGCAGTGCTGGTCATGCTGTGGCGCGAGTTTCTCGAACAGCCGGAACAGGAGCAAGACGATGCGTCCCCGGCGACATGATGTGATGACGGCCCGGGCCCGAACTGGATTCGTGGTCGACGATGTCGAATGAGCGCAAGCCCCGAAAGATGCAGATCCTGATCGAGGCTGATGCGGGGGATTCGCTCGAAGGCATCTGGGATCAGGAGGCGCAACGCCTGAAGATCAGGGTAATGCGGGACAGCAAGCCTGTCAGCGCTCGCGGCATAACCGAGACCACCTTCTATGAAGGAACTGGTCGGCGCAAATTCATCCATGAAACGATGTTCGGGAAATCCTCCGACTTCACCGTCGATCCGAACGAGACGCTTCGGCTCTATCATCAGGTCTGGGCGGTGGACACCAACAGCAAGCCCGGCTTTGGCGGAATCATGAACGTCACCGGGGTCTCAGTGGTGGCGACCGACGGCAGCAACGTCATCGCGCCGGTGGCGGTCCTCTTCTTCGGCCGGACGGCGGGCAAGGCCGAGCTTTGTGGGTGGCGGCGCTTCATTGATGTCGCGCTATCCAATCCGCGATACGATGCCGGTCATCGTTATGCGCTCATCGTCGATGCCGACTATCCGAACCTTGCCGACTTCAACCATCGCCGTCGGCCAATTCATGGCGATTTTTACCTGCCCGATAATTTCACGCTGATCTACGCGACCGCGGACAAGCCGGACAGCATCCTGAATCGAGCGTTGAAGATGAGCGACATCGTGGCGACCAAATATCGCGAGCGCGCACTCCGGTTGCCTCGCAACGCCGCCTATTTTGCCGATGTCTTGGACGAGGAAACCCATCAGGTCGCGGTGGGCCTGATCCAGCCTGAATAGTCGGGGCCGCTTCTCAATACACCCCGCCGACCGCCTGCACCGTCGCCACCGCGATCTGCAACCGGCTGGTGCGCACATCAAGCAGGGAACGCTGCGCGTCGAGCGCTGCGGTCTGGGCCGTCACCACCTCAAGATAATCCGACGCCCCGTCGCGATAACGGATCAGGGCGAGGTCGCGGGTGCGTTCGGCGGCGGTCGTCGCGTTCTGCTGGTCGGCTTCCTGCACCGCAAGATGGCGGGCGCGGGCGAGATCGTCCTCTACTTCGCGGAAGGCGGTCAGCACGGTCGAACGATAGCTCGCGGCGGCTTCGTCATATTGCGCCCGGCTGATCTTCACCCGGGCCTGCCGGGCGCCGCCGTCGAAGATCGATAAAGCGGCCGACAGCGGCCCGAGTGCCCAGAAAGCGTTCGGCGCGCTGAAGATGCTCGTGTTGCCTGCCTCGAATCCGCCGGCCCCGCCCAGGCTGAGCGAGGGGTAGAGCGCGGCGCGCGCGACGCCGATCCGGGCGTTGGCGGCCGCGATGCGCTCGGCCGCGGCGGCGATGTCGGGACGGCGCTGGAGCAGGTCGGACGGCACGCCGACGGGGATCGCCGGTGGAACGAACGGGGCACCGGATACCGGCAGCGAGAAGCTGGACGGGGATTCGCCCACCAGGATCGCGACCGCGTGTTCAAGCGCGGCACGATCCGCGGCGATGGAAGACAGTTCTGCCTTTGCGCTCGACAGGATGGCGGCGGCACGGCTGACGTCGATACCGGAGGCAATGCCGCCGGCATGCCGCGTATCCGTCAGGTCATAGGCGCGCTGGAACGCTTCAACTGTCTGCCTGAGCAGGGTGATGCGTGCATCGAGTCCGCGCATCCGCACATAATTGTCAGCCAGCGCCGCCTGGAGACCGAGCCGCACGCCGGCAAGATCCTGTGCGCTGGCGCGGGCATCGGCCGCACCGGCCTTGATCGAATTGCGCACCCGGCCGAACAGGTCGATCTCATAGGAAAGCGAGGCACCGATGCGCAGGTCATTGTCGGTTACCGCCGTGCCAGAGCCGAAGGGGCGCCCAGCGGAGACGCGTGAGCGCCCGGCAAGCGCGCCGGCATCAACGCGCGGCAGCGCTTGCGCGCCCGCCTCGCGCAGCGCGGCGCGGGCCTGGTCGTAGCGAGCGACCGCCGCGGCCAGATCCGGATTGGCCGCCTCGATCCGGGATTCCAGATCGTTGAGTGTCGGATCGGCGAACAATGTCCACCATTTGCCGGCCTCGGGCGGCGTCGCGGCGACGGGCTGCCACGCGCCGAGTTCCTTGTAGGCCGGCGCGGCAGGGCTGGGCGGGAGCGTTTCGGGCGGGGCCAGCGAACAGGCGGTGAGGGCGGTTGCAAGGAGCGCGGCTACAAATCCCCTTCTCCTCAGCGGAGGGTTTGGAAGTGACACGCTACCCATCTCAGCTTGCCGCACGGGTGGCCCCCGGCCTGGTCGTGCGCACCGCATCGCCGGTCTGGAGCGAGTCGGGTGGGTTGTCGATCACGCGGTCGCTGGCGTTCAGCCCGGCGCTGATCTCGACATTGTCGCCATTGTCGCGGCCGATCGTGACCGTCTTGAGCAAGGCCTTGCCGTCCGGCCCGATCACGGCGACCTGCGTGCCGTTCGCGCCGATGATCATCGCGCTCGGCGGCAGGCGGACGCCGGCGCCCGGACTGCCCGCGCCGAGCGGCAGCTTCACCTGGGCGTAGGCGCCCGGCTTCAGCGCCTTGTCGCCATTCGCTGCCTGGAACTCCATCAGCACCGTGCCCGACTGGGGATCGACCGCGCCGGCGCTCCGCACGAGCTGGATGTCAAAATCGCGCCCCGGATATTCCGGCACGCTGAGCGAGGCGTGCAGGCCTGGGTGGAAGGCGCCCGAATAGGGCTGGGGCACGCGAACATAGACGCGCATCCGCCCGATATCCGCGACGGTGAAGAGCGGGGTCGAGGCGGCGGTGCCGGCGGTGACGAGCGCGCCGATCTGGGTCGAGCGGCTGGTGACCACGCCGGAGAAGGGCGCCACGAGGTGCGTGAAGCCTTGCAGCGCACCAAGCCGGCGGACATTCGCGCTTGCTGCGTTGGCGATCGCGGTCTTGGCGGCCAGATCGCCGATCTTCTCGTCGGTCTCCTGCTTCGACACCGCGTCCTTCGCCAGCAGGTTGTTCCAGCGCGTGGCGGTCGACTGGGCGAGTGCGCGATTGGCCTGGGCGGTCTGGAGATCGGCCCGGGCGGCGGCGACCTGCTGGTCGACCTCGGGCGCGTCGAGCACCGCAAGAACCTGCCCGGCGCGGACGGGATCGCCGATATCGACGAACCAGCGGCTGATATAGCCGGTGGTGCGGGCATAGATCGCGGCGCTGTTATAGGCCTGGACGCTTCCCGGCAGGGTCAGCGCCTCGGCCTTTTCGGCAGCCGTCGGGCGGATGATCGTGACGACCGGGGTCGATTGAGCGTCGGTCCAGCGTGTCAGGCTGCTTTCAGTGCGCATCCGGCTGAAGATGCCGAACGCGACGACCAGCAAGGCGATCGCCACGGCGACGATGGCGAAGAGGCGCAGTTTGGTCCTGGGCCGTGAATCAACGGTATCGATACGGGTTTCAAGCATGCGATTCCTCCAGCGCGGCGGCGCGCTTGCTTGCCTTTTCGGCGTCCCGGCGATGGGCGATGCTGAAGATCACCGGGACGAACATCAACGTTGCGATCGTCGCCACGATCAGCCCGCCGATCACCGCGCGGCCCAGTGGCGCGTTCTGCTCGCCGCCCTCGCCAAGGCCCAGCGCCATCGGCAGCATGCCGATGATCATGGCGAGCGCGGTCATCAGCACCGGGCGGAACCGCGTCATCCCCGCCTCGAGGGCTGCCTTCGTCGCATCGGCATGCTCGGCGAGCCGTTCGCGCGCGAAGCTGACGACCAGGATCGAGTTGGCGGTGGCGACGCCCATGCACATGATCGCACCAGTCAGCGCCGGCACCGACAGCGTGGTGCCGGTGATGAACAGCATCCAGATGATGCCGGCGATTGCGCCGGGCAGGGCGGTGATGATGACGAACGGATCGAGCCAGCTCTGGAAGTTCACCACGATCAGCAGGTAGATCAGCAGGATCGCGCCGATCAGGCCGAAGAACAGGCCGGAAAAGGCGGTGTTCATCGTCTGGTACTGGCCGCGCAGCGTGACGGTCACGCCCTTGGGCGCCTGCGCTTTCATCTGTTTCAGCACATGGTTGATGTCGCCGGCCACGGCGCCGAGATCGCGGCCGTTGGGCGTCGCGAAAATATCGATCGATGGCGCGATATTGTAGTGGGAAACGACCGCGGCCGCGTTTCCGCGCACGAGGGTGGAGATGCCGCCGAGCACCTGGGATCCGGCATGGCCGGCACCGGTGATCGGGATGTTCTGCAGGTCGCTGAGCGATCCAATCTGATATTCCGGCGTCTGCGCGACGACCGAATAGGACACGCCGTTCTCGGGGTTGAGGTAGAAGACCGGGGATGTCTGGCCCGATCCGGCGAGCGCGCCCGACAGGCCGTTGGTCACGTCGCGTTCGGTCAGGCCGAACTGGCTGATCCGGCTGCGGTCGACCGCGACACGCATCTCGGGATAGCGCGCCGATTGCTGGATGCGCGCGTCGGCCACGCCCGGAATGGTCTGGAGCTTGCGCAGGATATTGCGCGCATAGGCATAGTTGGCGGCCTGGTCCCGCCCGCCCGCGATCTGCACGTCGATCGGCGCTGGCGCACCGAAATTCAGGATCTGGCTGGTGATGTCGGCGGGCAGGAAGGAGAAGGTCGTGCCGGGGAAGCCGCCGGGCAGCGCCTCGCGCAGCTGGCGGACATAGTCGGCCGTCGGCGCATGGTCCTTCGAAAGCTGGATTAGGATGTCGCCGTCCTGTGGACCGATCGTGCCGGAATTGTTGTAGATCACGTTGATGCCGCTGAACGGCAGGCCGATATTGTCGACGATCGAGACCAGTTCCTGCGCCGGGATGATCTGGCGAATGCGGCGCTGGATACGGTCGAACTCAGCCGATGTCTGTTCGATGCGTGAGCCTACCGGGGTTCGGACGTGCATGGTGATCTGTCCGGCATCGACCGACGGGAAGAAATTCTGTCCGAGGAACGGCACCAGCAGGAACGATACGGCCACGACCGCCAGGAAGCCGATCACGAAGCGCCGGCCGGAGCCGAGCGCGCGTTCAAGCAGGGCGCCATATCCGGTGCGGATGCGTTCGAACCGCGCCTCGAACCCGCGCTGGAAACGGACGAGCGGGTTGCGCGAATCCGGCCTGCCCGCCTCGTGAAGATGACCGGGCGCATGTGGTTTCAGCAGGAACATCGCCATGGTCGGGACAAGCGTGCGTGACAGGATGAACGATGCGATCATCGCGAACACCACGGCGAACGCGAGCGGCACGAACAGGAAACCGGCGACTCCCGGCAGGAAGAACATCGGCACGAATACGATGCAGATGCACAGTAGCGAGACGAAGGCTGGCGTCACGATCTGAGCGGCGCCGTCGAGGATCGAGGGGATGACACCCTTGCCCTGTTCCATGTGCCAGTTGATGTTCTCGATCGTCACCGTCGCGTCGTCGACCAGAATGCCGACCGCGAGGCTCAGCCCGCCCAAGGTCATGATGTTCAGCGTCTGGCCCGTGGCGGCCAGCGCGATCAGCGCGGCGAGGATCGCGAGCGGAATGGAAATGGCGATGATGACGGTCGATCGCCACGATCCCAGGAACAGCAGGATCATCAGGCTGGTCAGCGCGGCCGCGATCGCGCCTTCCTTGATCACGCCGTTGATCGCTGCCTTCACGAACAGGGACTGGTCGCCGATCGGCACGATCTTCAACGCGTCCGGCAAGCTCGCCTGCGCGCCCGGCAACGCGTCCTTGATTCCCTGCACGATCGCCAGGGTGGAGGTCGCGCCGTTCTTCAGGATCGTCATCAGAACGGATCGCGATCCGTCGACATGCACGACGTTGGTCTGCGGCGCGGTACCGTCGCGGACATGGGCGACATCGCGCATATAGATGGTGCCGCCATCGACCACCTTGATCGGCAGCGCGTTGAGCTCCTCGATCGATCCCGGCGCGTTGTTGAGCCGGACGGTGTACTGATAGCCGCCGATCTTGACGAAGCCGGCCGGGTTGATCTGGTTCTGCGCGGCGATGGCATTGGTCACGTCCTGCGCCGAGAGCCCTTTTGACTGGAGCGCCTGCGGATCCATGTCGATCTGGATCTGGCGCGACCGCCCGCCCGAGGGATAGGGGATGGCGGCGCCGGGCACCGTCACCAGCGCAGGCCGGATATTGTTCTGCGCAAGATCGAACATGCGCCCTTCGGACAGCCCCTTGCCCGACAGCGCGAGCTGAAGGATCGGCACGGTGGAGGCGTTGTAGTTCAGGATCAGCGGGGGCGTGGTGCCGACGGGCATCTGCCGCACCGCCGTCTGCGATACCGACGTCACCTGAGCGGTGGCGGTGCGGATATCGACGCCCGGCTGAAAATAGATCTTCACGATGCCGATACCGGGCATCGACTGGCTCTCGATATGATCGATATCGTTTACCGTGGTGGTCAGGATGCGCTCGTACGGCGTGATGATCCGGCCCGACATGTCCTCGGGCGACAGGCCGGCATAGTTCCAGGCCGTGGCAATCACCGGCACGCGGATCTCGGGGAAGATATCGACCGGGGTGCGCGCCGCCGCCAGCACGCCGACGATGGCGATCAGGATGGCCATGACGATGAAGGTCAGCGGACGTGCCAGCGCTACCTTGACGATACCGATCATTTGGGTCCGATCATGGCGGATCTCCGGGTCCCGGGGAGGGAATGCGACTGAGTCTTCTGGCGGCCGAATGAGCTTTTGCTGCACTTGCGTCCAATATGATTTGACCCCGGATCAAGACGTGCGACATATCGATCATGGAACTTCGCCATCTGCGATATTTCGTCGCCGTCGCCGATGAACTGCATTTCGGGCGCGCGGCACAGCATCTGGGCGTGTCGCAACCGCCGCTCAGCCAGCAGATCAGGGCGCTGGAGGATGAGCTTGGTGTGCGCCTGTTCGAACGGAGCAGTCGCAAGGTGGTGCTGACGGAGGCCGGCCGGGTCTTCCTTGACCAGGCCCGCGCCACCCTGACTCAGGCCGAGCATGCGGTGGACGTGGCGAAGCGCGCGGCGCGGGGGGATTTCGGCAGACTCACGGTAGGGTTCAATCCTTCCGCGCCGTTCGTGCCCGCGGTTGCCCGCGCGATCTTCGATTTCCGGCAACGCTATCCGGAGATGCGGATCGAACTGCTCGAACTTTCACCAGGCGCGCAGGTCGCCGAACTCGCGGCCGGCGAGATCGACATCAGCTTCCTGCGCAGCCCGACGCCGCCGCTGGTGCCGCCCGGCATCATCGCGACGCGCGTGCTTGAGGAACGGCTCTATATCGCGATGCGATCGGACCATCGCTTTGCCCGCAAGGCCAGCCTGTCGTTCAAGGACCTGCACGGCGAGCCGATGATCTTCTATTCGAGCGAGCAGAAGGGCAGCTTCGCCGGGCATTTCCTCGACATGCTGCACGAGGTTGGCGTCGAGCCGATCATGGCGCAGGACGTTCGCGAGATATCGACTCTGTTCGGCCTGGTCGTCGCCGGACTGGGCACGGCGGTGCTGGCAGAATCGCTGCGCGCGCTCCAGCCGGCCGGGCTGGTCTATCGCCCGCTGCGGGACAAGAAGGCGATCTCCTCGCTCTGGATCCTCAGCGCGAAGAATGCCGCTGGCGTGGTCGCGCGGCAGTTCCTCGACATTCTCGAAGCATCGGGGTCGGACGTCTCGCAACAGAACATCCCGCCCCGGAATGGACCATAAGCACGTGGCTAGTAGTTCATGATGCGGAACTCGCAGCCATCGGGATTGGCTGCGCTGCCACTTGAATACGGCTATTCTTGAAGCCCCCCCCCCCGATCCCCGACCTGCAAGGTCGATATGACTTTCGTCTCCTTGCCCGTATGCGTCGGTTCTCTTGCTGCTTTACAAGCGCAATACACCTGATAGGCTTTGCTCCGACCGGAGGGAATCCATGCTGAAGATCGAGAAGCTCACCCATGTCTATGGCAACGGCACGGTGGCGCTGGATGGCGTCGACCTGACCATCCCGCCCGGCATGTTCGGGCTGCTCGGCCCCAACGGCGCCGGCAAGTCGACCCTGATGCGCACGGTCGCGACCCTGCAGACGCCGACATCGGGCAGCATCGACTTCGACGGGCTTGATGTCATCGCCGAGCCGGAGAAGCTGCGCCGGATGCTCGGCTATCTGCCGCAGGACTTCGGCGTCTATCCGCGCGTGTCGGCCTACGACATGCTCGATCACATGGCGGTGCTGAAGGGCATATCCGGCCGCGGCGAGCGCAAGGCGACGGTCGAGGGATTGCTCAACCAGGTCAATCTCTGGGGTGTCCGCAAGAAAGCGCTGGCTGGCTTCTCCGGCGGCATGCGCCAGCGTTTCGGTATCGCCCAGGCGCTGATCGGCGGGCCGAAGCTGATCATCGTCGACGAGCCGACCGCCGGTCTCGACCCGGAGGAGCGCAACCGCTTCCTCAACCTGCTCGGCGAGATCGGCGACAGCGTCGTGGTGATCCTGTCGACTCATATCGTCGAGGACGTGGCCGATCTCTGCCCGCGCATGGCGGTGCTGGCGGGCGGTCGCATCCTGCTTGAGGGCGCGCCGCTCGATCTGATCGCGGCGACTCAGGGGCGCATCTGGGAAAAGACCATCGACCGCGCGGAACTCGAGGGATATCGCGAGCAGCACCGCGTGATCTCGACGCGCTTGTTCGCGGGGCGGACGGTCATCCATGTCCTTGCCGATGCCGCACCCGATGCCGGCTTCCACCCGGTGTCAGGGGGCCTTGAGGATGTCTATTTCTCGACGCTCGATACCTCGCGCCGCGCGGCCTGACGCCCATGTTCCGCGGCATCTTCGGCTTCGAGCTCCGCTACCAGCTGCGTAATCCGGTCTTCTGGGTCGCGGTGGTCGCCTTCTTCCTGTGCGGCTTCGGCGCGACCACGATCGACCAGATCCAGATCGGATCGGGCGGCAACGTCCACAAGAACGCGCCCTATGCGATCGCGCAGGTCGTGATGATCATGTCGGTCTTCTACATGTTCGTCTCGACCGCATTCGTCGCCAATGTGGTCGTGCGCGACGACGAGACCGGCTTCGGCCCGATCGTGCGCGCCACGCGAATCACCCGCAGCGCCTATCTGCTTGGCCGCTATTCCGGCGCCTATGTGGCCGCCGCGCTTGGCTTCCTTGCCGTTCTGGCCGGCATCTGGATCGGCACCTTCATGCCCTGGGTCGACCGCGAGGTGCTCGGCCCGAACATCTTCTCTTATTATGCGATGCCCTTTCTGCTGGTCGGGCTGCCAAACCTGCTGCTCACTTCGGCGCTGTTCTTCGCACTTGCGACGGCAACCCGGTCGATGATGGCGACCTATCTCGGTGTCGTCGGGTTCCTGATCCTGTGGACGATCGCCAGTGTCGTGCTCGATCGCAACCCGGCCTATGAACTGGCGGGGGCCTATGGCGAGCCGTTCGGCGTCGGTGCCTTTTCCTATGCGACCAAATACTGGACGGCGGCGGATCGCAACACGCTCGTCCCGCCGATCGACGGCATGTTCCTGTGGAACCGCGCCATCGTCATCGCGATCGGCGTTGGCGCGCTGGCGGTGGCGGTCGCCACCTTCAGTTTCGGCACCAGGCCGTCAAAGGCGAGCAGGCGCGCATTGAGGCTTCAGCAGCAGGTCGAAGCGCGCGCGCCGTCCGGTCAGGCCGGTCCGTTGCCTGTACCCAGCTTCGGTCGCGCGACTGCCTTCGCCCAACTCCGCGTGCGGACCGCGCTCGAGCTCGGCCAGGTGTTCAAGAGCCCGGCCTTTTTCGTCCTGATGGCGCTCGGCCTGTTCAACGCGGCTGGCGCGATGGTCGATATCGGCGAATTGTTCGGCACGCCGGTGCTGCCGGTGACGCGCGTGGTGATCGGCCTGCTCGAAGGATCCTTCAGCATCGTCCCGGTGATCATCGCGATCTATTATGCCGGCGAACTCGTCTGGCGCGAGCGCGACCGCAAGATCCATGAGATCATCGATGCGTCGGCGATTCCCGACTGGGCCTATGTGGTGCCGAAGGCGCTCGCTGTCCTGCTGGTGATGTTGTCGACCCTGCTGGTCAGCGTGCTTGCCGGCCTTGGGGCGCAGCTGTTCCACGGCTATACCGACGTCGAGCTCGGCAAATATCTCCTCTGGTACGTGCTGCCCGACACGATCGGCTTCACGCTGATCGCGGTGCTTGCCGTCTTCATCCAGGCGCTCAGCCCGAACAAATATCTCGGCTGGGGCCTGATGGTGTTCTATTTCATCATCGTCCGGGTCACGTTGCGCAATCTCGGCTTCGGCGATGCGCTCTATAATTACGGGCAAATCCCGGGCGTGCCGCTGTCCGACATGAATGGGCAGGGGCGTTTCTGGATCGGGGCGTACTGGCTGCGGCTCTACTGGTCGGCTTTCGCGCTGATCCTGCTGGTGCTGGCGCATGCGCTCTGGCGGCGCGGCACCGAGACCCGGCTGCGGCCGCGGCTCAAACGTCTCCCTCGCCGGTTGTCCGGCACGGCCGGGCTGGTTGGCGGCGTTGCGTTCGCGGTGTTCGTCGCGAGCGGGGTGTACATCTTCATCAACACCCATGTCTGGAACAGGTACAGCACGCCCGTCTCCGACGACGCTTTCACGGCAGAATATGAAAAGACGCTGCTGCCCTACCAGAAGCTGCCCCAGCTCTCCGTCGCGGCGGCGCGCGTCGCGGTGGACCTGCGCCCCCAGGAGCCAGGGCTCAGCGCGAAGGGCGTCCTGACTCTGGTCAACCGGACCTCCGGGCCGATCCGCGACGTGCACGTCCGCCTGGACGATCGCGTGACGAAGATCGGGTCGATCGCCATTCCGGGCGTGACGCTGGTGCGGGATTATCCGAAATTCCAGTACCGTATCTACCGGCTCGCGGCGCCGCTTGCGCCGGGCGGTGAGACCAGCCTGACCTTCCGCAGCGAGCGGACCCAGCGTGGCTTCCGCAACAGCGGTAACGATACGCGGGTCGTGCAGAACGGCACCTTCGTCAATAATTTCGAATTCGTGCCGACGATCGGCATGGACCGGAACGGGTTGCTGCAGGACCGGACCAAGCGCCGCAAATACGGCCTTCCGCCGGAGCTTCGGCCGGCGAAGCTGGAGGACATGGCCGCGACGCGTTTCAGCCAGCTACGTACTGACTGGATCAAGACCGACATCACCGTCACCACCGATGCCGGCCAGACGCCGATCGCGCCCGGCTACAAGGTCAGCGATACGACCGCGAACGGTCGTCGCACCGCGCGCTTCGTCGTCGATGCCCCGATCCAGAATTTCTATTCGGTCCAGTCGGCGCGCTACGTGGAAAAGCATGTGATGCACCACGGCGTAGACCTGTCGGTCTATTACGATGCCCGCCACGGCCGGAACGTCGATCGCATGCTCGCCGCCTTCGCGCACGGGCTCAATTATTATCAGCCGAATTTCGGTCCCTATCAGTTCCGGCAGGCGCGCATCATCGAGTTCCCCGATTATGCGCAGTTCGCCCAGGCGTTCGCCGGCACCATGCCCTATTCGGAAGGCATCGGTTTCATCGCGGACCTCTCCGATCCGGAGAAGATCGACTATGTCACCTATGTCACGGCGCATGAACTGGGCCATCAATGGTGGGCGCATCAGGCGATCGGTGCCGACATGCAGGGCGCGACGATGCTCACGGAAACGCTGGCGCAATATTCAGCGCTGATGGTGATGGAGAAGCTTTACGGCCGTGACCAGATCCGCCGTTTCCTGAAGTTCGAGCTCGACCGCTATCTCCGCAGCCGCGGCGGCGAGGTGATCGAGGAACTGCCGCTCTACCGGGTTGAGAACCAGCAATATATCCACTACCGCAAGGGGTCGCTGGTCATGTACCGGCTAAAGGATGCGCTGGGCGAGCAACGGGTCAATGCGGCGCTGAAGCGGTATCTCGAACGCTTCCGCTTCAAGGGCGCGCCTTATCCGCGCTCGCTCGACCTGATCGCCGAATTCCGGAAAGGCGCCAGCCCCGAAGAGCAGGCGCTGATCACCGACCTGTTCGAACGCATTTCGCTTTACGACATCAAGACCAAAGGTGCCGTGGTGAAGAAGCTGCCCGATGGCCGGTTCGAAACCACCCTGACGGTCGAGGCCCACAAGCTCTACGCCGACGGTAAGGGCAAGGAGACCGAGGCGCCGATGGCCGAGCAGGCGGAATTCGGCCTGTTCACGGCGATGCCGGGGCGCGGTGCGTTCGCGAAGAAGGACGTGCTGCTTCTCCAGCGCCTGCCTTTGAGGACCGGGACGCAGACCGTGAAGCTGGTCACGGCAAGGAAGCCGGCCTTTGCGGGCACCGACCCCTACAATATCCGTATCGACCGCAACTCCGAGGACAATGTCATCGCGACGACGGGGTGAGCGTCGAGAGGCCGCCTGCCGAACCTGATTGCATCAGGGACAATCGCTACGGGACTTTACGCACTTGCGGTCAATCGTGCTGCGGTGCACAACGATCAGGCCTTTCAGGCATCCTCTCCTAAAACTTTTTCGGGCCGGCCCTTTGGGACCGGCCCGTTTTTTTTGTTCTCACCCCCTATCGGGATGCAGGGGCATGCCCGATCAGGGCCGGGAGAGGTCGGCCTTCACCGCCGCGAGCAGATCCCGCCACCACTCGCCATGGCGCTTCAGGAACTGAATGCCGACCATGCCGTGGCGCGCCGCATGTGGAGCCGGGATGCTGTCCCAGCCGAGATGCTCGACCGTGACACGCGTTTCCGTGCCGATCGCTTCGAAGCGCACATCGACCAGGGTCGACTGGTCGTCGATAAAGCTCGCCTGGCGCCAGGTCAGTCCGAGCCGAACGCCCGGTTCCCAGTGCGTGACCTTGCCGATCTCGAACTCGGTGCCGTCGGCCTGGGTCTCGGTGAAGCGCCCGCCCACCAGCGGTTCGATCGCGAGCATGCCGGGGCCGGCCTGCGTGAACCGGAACATCGGGTTGGGCCGCCACCATGAATTGATATCGCGCGTGAAAGCCTCGAACACGCGCTCCGGCGTTGCTGCGATGCGTAGCGCGACCATGACACGCGAACTCATGGCATTTTCTCGACATGCGCCTTGAGCGCGGCGAGCTGGTCTGCCCAGAGCTGTTCGGTCTGGTCCACCCAGGATTTGAGCCCCGCCATCGACCCTGTCTTCAGCGCATAGATACGCACCCGCGCATCATAATCAGGATGAACTTCCTCGATCAGCCCGCCCGCCTTGAGCGTGCGCAGATGCCGGCTGAGCGCGGCGGGGCTCAGCCCGACACTCTCGGCCAGTTCGCCGGCGCGGTGCGGCCGGTCGCGCAGCAATTCCACCACGCGCCGCCGGTTTGGATCGGCAAGCGCGGCGAGCGTGCGGTCGATCGCGGCCGCCGCGCTCAGGAGAACATCTCGATCCTGAGGCCGGTCGTCTTTTCCGATTCCTCGGGCGAAAAGGGCCGCAGATTCTGGCCGAAAGTCCAGACATGCCCTTCCGGATCGCGCGCGCGATAGGTACGGTCGCCATAGAATTGATCGGCCGGCTCCTCTTCGATCACGGCCCCGGCGGTACGCGCCAGCGCGCAATGGGCGTCGATATCGCTGTCGATGTTGACGTGGACCGTCTGGCTGTTCTTGCCGCCGATGCTCGCCGGGCTGGCGGTATAGTCGGCCCATTCGCTGCCGATCATGATATAGCCATTGCCGAAGGTCATCTGGGCATGAACCATCTTGTTGTCAGGATCAGTGATGAGCATCGCGGGCTCGAAGCCGAAGGCCTTTTCGAGCCAGGCGAAGGCAGCCACCGGATCGCGATAGAAGATGGCGGAGGCGAGTGAGGCGCGGTCCATGGCGGGCATCCTTCACGAATCGATCAATATTTAACGTTATACGAAAATATATTCCCCTGCGTCAATCCGGCAACGAGGCGTCCAGGTGGTGTGGAGAGAGTGCAGATGCGTATCATGCTTGCCATGCTGCTGGCGTCCATCGCGATGCCGGCGCCGGCTGAGGATCGCGCGACGCTGGTCGGCCTCTACGACGGCCACCAGATGGAGATGGGCGCCCAGCTCAACCTCAGCGCCGACGGGCGGTTCGACTATGGTCTTGTCTATGGCGCGCTCGACGAGGCGGGGCAGGGGACGTGGGGGGTGAAGAATGGTCGCGTCCTGCTCACCAGCGACCCGGTCACGCCGCCGCGTTTCGTCTTCACCGGACAGAAACCCGCGCCTGCCGGTACGCTGCGCCTGTCGCTTGAGGCGCCAAAGGACGTGTCGCTCCAGTATTTCGACGCGGTTCTCACCTCGGCCAGGGGCGGAAACAAAGGCGGCCAATTGTCGGAAGATGGCCTGTCGTTGCCGCTCGACGCAACCGATCCGCCGATCAGCGTGCGGATGTTCCTGCCGATGTTCGAGGTGGCGGGCGATCCGGTGGCGATCGACCCGTCCAAAGGCTATTGGCTGAGCTTCCGCTTCGAGGCGAACGATATCGGCAAGGCCGATTTCCGCGGCACGGCGCTGACGATCGACAAGGGCGATCTGGTGTTCGAACGGTTCGGCCGCATCATCCGCTTCAGGCGCGTCGGCGGCTGATGCGGTTCAGGGCGTAGCGGGATCGCGTTGCACCGGCGAGGGCGCATC
Organism: Sphingomonas sp. QA11; assembly: GCF_028473665.1. Taxonomy (GTDB): domain Bacteria; phylum Pseudomonadota; class Alphaproteobacteria; order Sphingomonadales; family Sphingomonadaceae; genus Sphingomonas; species Sphingomonas phytovorans. Next base: position 5,360,455 of record NZ_CP098774.1, read on the forward strand.
CTGCCAACCGCCGCCCAGCGCCTTGAACAGGCTGATCTGCGCATCCGATACCGCTGCGTCGGATTGCGCCAGCGCCGTGCGGGCATCGGCGCGGTCGCGTTCCGCCTGGATCAGCAACAGGAAGCTGTCGGCGCCATAGTCGAAGCGCAGACGGGAAAGCCGTGCAGCCTCGGTGCTTGCCTGTTCCGCACGCACCAGCGCGGCGTTGCGATCCAGGGCGCCGGCATAGCGGGCGAGCGCCTGCTCGACTTCCTTCAGCGCGGTCAGCACCGTTCCGTCGAAGCGGGCAAGCGATGCATCGGCGCCTGCCCTGGCCTGGCGGACACGCGCGCGGGCGACCGTCATGTTGGGGAAGTTCCAGGAAATCAGCGGGCCGAGTGACCAGGAAATGCCGGCCGGCTTGAAGATGTCCCCGGGTTTCCGTCCGCCGAAGCCGACCGAACCGAGCAGCTGGATCGAGGGAAAGAGATCGGCAACGGCGACGCCGACCCGGGCGGTATCGCCGGCCAGCGTGCGTTCAGCGGCGCGGACGTCGGGTCGGCGGGCAAGCAGGGCTGCGCCGTCGCCGACCGGGACGGTCACCGTCACCCGTGGCGGAGCAGTGCATTTGTCCGCATCGGCGTCGATCGCCTCGGGCGCGAGACCGGTCATCGTCGCCAGTGCATAGAGCGAGGCGCGGCGTTCGGCCTCGAAGGTCGGAATCTGCGCCTGCGTGTTGGCGAGCAGCACGTCGGCCCGCTCGACGTCGCTACGTGTTCCGCGCCCGGCGTCGAACAGGGTTCTGGTGAGGTCGAGCGTCTGTTGCTGCAGCTTCACCGTCTCCAGCGCGACCGTGCGTTGCGCCGCGTTCGAACAGGCCTGGGCGTAAGCGCGCGCCGTTTCCGCCGCTACCGAGACGCGCGCGGCGTCAAGCTGGGCGGCGGCTGCATCGGTGTCGCCGCGTGCCGCCTCGATCGCGCGGGTCACGCCGCCGAACAGGTCGATCTCATAGGAAGCGTCGAAGCCGAGGGAGTAGAAATCGGCCTCGAACGACTTGCCGGTGGGGCTGGTCACCGCCGGGGTGCGGCTGCGCGTCGCCTGAGCACTGAGGCTGGTGGTCGGCAAGCGCGCGCCGCGTTGCTCGGACAGGACGGCGCGGGCCCGGGCAAGGTTCGCCGCCGCCGTGCGGATATCGGTATTGTGCGCCAGCGCATCGGTGACGAGCCGGTCGAGGACAGGATCGGTATAGAGTTGCCACCAGTGATCCGGCAGCGGCGTCGCGGCGATGCTGCCGGCTCGGGCCGTCTCGGCAAAGCCGCCGGCCGCTACCGACGGCGTCGCCGGGCGGACATAATTCGGTCCGACGGTACAGGCGGAAAGGGCAAGGGCGATTGCCGTAGCCCCTGCTGTGATTCCCGGCAAACGGCGCATCATGCGGGCTCTCCCGCAGGGTCGGCGGGTGGCGCAGCCGGCTTTGCGCGCCGCACCTTGCTCGAAACCCAGTCGCCCAGCTTGCGGCTGATGACATAGAAACTTGGCGTGAACAGCAGGCCGAAGGTGGTGACGCCGATCATGCCGAAGAACACCGCGACGCCAAGCGCCTGACGCATCTCGGCGCCGGGGCCGGAACCGATCACCAGCGGCAGCACGCCGAGGATGAACGCGATCGAGGTCATCACGATTGGGCGCAGGCGCTGTTCGGCGGCATGCTCGGCGGCGGCATGCATCTCCATGCCGTTCTCCTCGTTCTGCCGCGCGAACTCGACGATCAGGATCGCGTTCTTCGCGGCGAGGCCGATCAGCACGACAAGACCGATCTGGGTGAGGATATTGTTGTCCCCGCCCATCAGGTTCACGCCCAGGATCGCCGCGAGCAGGCACATCGGCACGATCAGGATGACGGCAAGCGGCAGCACCACGCTTTCGTAATTCGCCGCGAGCAACAGGAAGACGAACAGCACGGCCAGGCCGAACACCAGTCCGGCGGTGTTGCCCGCCGCCTGTTGCTGGAAGGCGAGCTCGGTCCATTCGAAGCGCATGCCCTTGGGCAACGTCTCCTCGGCAAGCTTCGCCATGGTCGTCAGCGACTGGCCGGACGAGAAACCGCGCACCGTATCGCCCTGCAATTCGGCCGAGGGATAGAGATTGTACCGCACCACCCGATACGGCCCGCTGTCGTTCTTCAACGTCATCACCGCGTCGAGCGGGACCATCAGGCCCGCCGCCGAGCGCGTGCGCAGATGGCCGACATCGGATACCTGGTCGCGATACGGCGCATCAGCCTGAGCGGTCACGCGATAGGTGCGCCCGAGGAAGTTGAAGTCGTTGATATAGGTCGAGCCGAGATAGGTGCCGAGCGTCGAGAAGACATTCTCCACCGGCACGCCGAGCTGCTCCGCCCGCTCGCGATCGATATCGGCGAACAGGCGCGGGGTGCGCGTGTTGAAGGTGGTGAAGGCGCTGGTGATGCCCGGGGTCTGGTTCGCCTTCATCATCATCGCGAAGGCTGCACCCTCAAGCGCCTTGAGGCCGAGATTGGTACGATCCTCGATCAGCATCTTCCAGCCGCCGCCGGTGCCGATCCCGCGCACGGGCGGCGGCGGCACGACCAGGATGTTGCCGCCGTTGATCGCACCGAACTCGCGGCGCAGTTCGTTGGCGATGGCGTCGGCATGCGCGCGGTTCGCATGCGGCTTCAGCGGGATGAACATCGCGCCGGCATTGGGCGCGGTTGAGAAGGTCGCGCCGTCAAGGCCGGCAAAGGCGACGGTCGCCTGAGTCCCCTTGTTGGCCAGCGCGATCTTCGCCGCCTGGCTCATGATGCCGGTCGTCCGCTGGAGCGAGGCGCCCGGCGGAAGCTGGATGACCGCGATGAGATACCCCTGGTCCTGCGCCGGGATGAAGCCGGTCGGTGTCGCGTTGAAGCGCCAGCCCGCCAGCCCGATCAGGCCGAGATAGACGATGCCGACCAGCACCAGCGCCCGCACCGCGCGCGCGGTGAACCTGCCGAAGCGTTCGCCCAGCCGCTGGAAGCCGTGGTTGAAGCCGCGCGCGAACCGGCCGGGCCAGCCAAGCACGCCGGGCCGCGGCTCCGCCTCGTGCTTGGCCTTCAGCACGATCGCGGCAAGGGCCGGCGACAGCGTCAGCGAGACGAAGGCGGAGATCACCGCGGCCGACACGATCGTCAGCGCGAACTGCTTGTAGAATGCGCCGGAAATGCCGGGGATGAAGCTGGTCGGAATGAACACGCCGCACAGCACCAGCGCGATGGCGATCAGCGCGCCCGACACTTCGTCCATCGTCTCGTGCGCCGCCTGCCGGGGCGACAGGCCCTGTTCCTCCATCAGCCGTTCGATATTCTCGACCACGACGATCGCGTCGTCGACGACGATACCGACCGCCAGCACCATGCCGAACAGCGACAGGTTGTTGAGGCTGAAGCCGAACAAGGCGAGCATCGCCAGCGACCCGACCAGCGACACCGGCACCGCGATCAGCGGGATGATCGTCGCGCGCCAGCTCTGCAGGAACAGCAGCACGACCAGCGCGACCAAGACGATCGCCTCGATCAGCGTATGATACACCGCCTCGATCGACGCCTGGATATATTCGGTCGGGTTGTAGGGGATGCTGTACGCCATCCCCTGCGGAAAGCCCTTGGACGCCTCGGCGATATCAGCCTTGACCGCTTCTGCGGTGGTCAGCGCGTTGGATCCGGGCAACTGGGTGATCGCGATGCCGATCATCGGCTTTCCCGACAGGAAGGCATTGATGCCGTAATCCTGCGCACCGATTTCGACGCGGGCGACATCGCGCAGGCGAGTCAGCCGGCCCTGATCGTCGCGCTTGACGATGATTTCGCCGAACTGCTCCGGATTGGCGAGCCGGCCCTTCGCCTGGATGCCGAGCTGGAAGGCGGTGCCGCCCTGGTTGAACGGCGGTGCGCCGACCGATCCGACCGCGACCTGGGCATTTTGCGCGCGGATCGCGGCGACGATCTCGTCGACGGTCAGGTTGCGTGACGCGGCGCGATCGGGATCGATCCAGACGCGCATATTATAGTCGCGTCCGCCGAACGCGCGCACGCCGCCGACGCCGGGGATACGCGCCATGCGGTCGATGATCTGGGTCGTCGCATAGTTGGACACATATTGCTGGGGCAGCGACCCGTCGGGCGAGGTGAGCGCGATCACCATAAGGATGTCGGGCGAATTCTTCAGCACCGTCACGCCGACCTGGCGGACTTCGGCCGGCAGGCGCGGTTCGGCGGTGGAGACCCGGTTCTGCACCAGCACCTGCGCCTGGTCGACATTGACGCCTTGCTTGAACGTCACGGTGATCTGCAGCGATCCGTCGCCGGTCGCCGACGAGGACATGTAGAGCATGTTCTCGACGCCGTTGATCGATTCCTCGAGCGGTGCGGCGACGGTTTCGGCCAGGGTTTCGGCTGTCGCACCGGGATAGGTCGCGCTCACCACCACGGTCGGTGGCGCGATCTCGGGATATTGCGCCACGGGCAGGCCGGGATAGGCGACCAGCCCGAACACGACGATGAGGATTGACATGACCGCCGCGAAGATCGGTCGTTCGATGAAGAAATGGGGAAACTTCACCGGCTCAGTCCGCCGTCGCTTCGGCCGGCGGAGGTGCTGTGTCCGGTTGTGACGTCGGCGCCGTATCCGCTGCCTGCGGTTTCATCACGACTTTCTTCGCCGTCACCGCCGCGCCGGGCTGCAAGGTCGTGATGCCTTCGATCACCACCTCGTCCGTCGGGGCGAGGCCGGTCTTGATGACGCGCAGGCCCTCGACCTGGGGGCCCGTTTCAACCGGCCGCGGCGATGCCTTGCCGTCCTTGCCGACGACATAGACGAGCTTCCGTGTCTGGTCGGTGATGATCGCCTCGTCCGGCACCAGCATCGCCTTGTAGGTGCCGGAGCCAAGCAGGCGCGCACGGCCGAACATGCCCGGCGTCAGGAAACCATCGGGATTGGGAACCACCGCATGGGCGCGGATCGTGCCCGAATTGGTGTCGATCGCATTGTCGAGGAATTCCATGCGCCCGCGCCAGCGATAGCCGCTTTCGTCGGCAAGCTGGATCTCGACCGGATTGGGCGTGCTGCGGGACGAGCCGCGCTCGCCCTTGCGGTCCTGGCGGAGATATTTGAGATAGAAGCTCTCTGCGCCCTCGAACGAGAACCAGATCGGGTCAGTCGAGACGACGCGGGTCAGCACCGTCTGGCCCTCGGTCGCGAAATTGCCCTTCGACACACGGCGGTCGGAAACCAGTCCAGTGATCGGTGAGCGGACGGTGGTGAAGCCGAGGTTCAGCCGCGCGTTGCTGACATTGGCCTGTCCCGCTGCAAGGTCGGCCGCGGCGCTGCGGACATTGGCCTGCTTCGTCTCATATTCCTCCTTGCTGATCGCCAGGGCGGCAAGCAGCTTGTCGGCGCGGGCCAGCTCGGATCGGGCGTTGATCAGCGCGGCGTTCGCCTTGGCGACCTGCGCCTGGGCCTGGCCGAGGGCAGCTGCATAAGGGCGCGGATCGATGATGAAGAGCGCCTCGCCGGCCCGGACGTGCTGCCCGTTGGCGAACAGGATCCGGTCGATCGCGCCGGAGACGCGCGGACGAAGCTCGACATCCTGGATCGCCTCGAACCGACCGACATATTCGTCCCAGTCGATCACGTCGCGTTGCAGCGGCACGGCGACCGTCACCTGCGGTTTGGGAGGAGCGGGCGGCTTGCCGCCGCCGGAACAGGCGGCCAGGGCAAGCGCGGCAACGGAGATCAGGGAAGCGGCGGGCCAGCGGAAGGCAATCGGCATCGGTGGCTCATCCCCTTAACGGCCAGCGCTTTTTCCGGGCATCCCCCAAATGATCCTGGGTCTCCCGCCCGGCGTGCATTCCAGGTGGAAGTGCGAACATTGCGAGTCATTTGCAAGGGTGATCCAACCGGCCTGACCAGCAGTTCATCTCTAACATATTTTAAAGAAAAGAGAACTTTCTTTCTACTTTGTTGCTGCCGAGATTGGCTCTTCCTCCAGCTCGCCAAGCGCCGGCACAGTGAAGCTGAACACCGCGCCGCCCTCCGGCCGGTTGGTGGCGACGAGCGTGCCGCCATGCGCCTCGACGATCCGGCGCGAGATGGACAGGCCGATGCCCATCGACGGGCCGCCCTTGGTGGTGGCGAAACGCGAATAGAGACGGTCGGCCATCTCCTTGGGCAGGCCGGGGCCGCTGTCGCAGACGGATATCTCGACCATGTCCTCCATCATTCGCGAGCCGATGATGATCTCCCGCGCGCCGTCGACCTGCCCGCGCAATGCATCGACCGCGTTGCGCAGCAGGTTGACCAGTACCTGCTGGATCTGGATTCGATCGGCGAAGATGGTGTCTGCCGCCGGGTCCAGGGCATAGGTCAGCTGGATATCGAACTGGGCGGTGCCGAACAGCACCAGCTCGACAGCCTCGCGGACGACGGTTTCGAGGGATTCGACGCGCATTTCACCTTCATGCTTGGCCAGGAAGTCGCGCAGCCGGCGGATGATCTCCCCGGACCGCAGGGTCTGCTCCTCGCCGAGGCGGAGGAGGTCGGCGATTCGCCCGCTATCCTCGCCGCGCTCGATCAGGATGCGCGCGGTGGCGAGGAAATTGGCGGTGGCGCTGAGCGGCTGGTTGAGCTCGTGCGCCAGGTCGGCGGCGAGCTCGCTCATCGCGTTCTGGCGGGAGATGTGCGCCAGTTCCGAATTGAGGTCGCTCATGCGCTGCTCGGCGGCGAGCCGGTCGGATACGTCGCGGATCACGCCAGTGAAGATATGTTCCCTGCCCAGTATCGCCTCCCCGATATTGACCTCGATCGGGAACAGGGTCCCATCGGCGCGGCGTGCGGTCAGCTCCCGCGTCGCCCCGATCACATGGCGCTCGCCGCTCTTCAGATAGCGCGCGATCGACGCGTCATGCCCCGCGGCGATGGCATCCGGCATCAGGAACTGCACATTGCTGCCGATCGCGGTGGCCGCGTCGATCCCGAACATCCGCTCGGCGGCGGGGCTGAAGCTGCGGATGATGCCCGTGGAATCGATCATCACCGTCGCATCCGGGATCGTCTCGATGATCGACTGGAGCTGCGATGTCGCTTCACGCTCGTCCCGCTCGGTCACATCGGCATTGGCGCCGATCACCGTATCGAGCTGGCCTTCCGCATCGTAGAAGCAGCGCGCCGACCCTTCGATCGTGCGCACCACGCCATTGGCCTGGCGGAAACGGTATCTGAAGCTGACGCGCTCATCCCGATTGGTGACGGCGCGTTGCATCGTCTCCATCACCCCCTGGGCATCGTCGGGATCGACAAAGGCATACCATTGGTCGAAGGTCGCCAGCCCGCCGGTGGGCAGGCCAAGACGCTGTTCCGATCCGGGCGACCATTCAAGCCGGCCGCTTTTGACGTCCCATTGGGATACGCCAAGCTGATGCGCCTCGGCTGCCGCGGCGAGCCGGCTCTCGCTCAGCCTCAGCGCGCTTTCGGTATGCACGCGCTCCGAGATGTCGAGCATCCTGAGCACCAGCAGCGGCTCGCGATCCGGTCGTTCGTGGATCCGGGTGCTTTCAAGCACGCTGATCTCGCTGCCGTCGCGCCGCCGCTCGATCAGCTCCCGCTCGGCCGACCCCGTTGGCCGGGGTGGCCCGACCTGGCAGTCCCTGCCGTGACGCGAGTGCAGCAGCTCGTATTTCTTGCGGCCGATCGCTTCCTCCGCCGGCCAGCCATAAAGCTGCTCGCAGCCGCGCGACCAATAGGTGATCTCGCCGTCCGCCCGGGTCAGCGCGATCGCCGCGACGTCAAGCGCCAGCGAAACCTCATTGAGCTCCTCCTGCTGGCGCCTGAAGCGATCGGCCGACAGCCAGAGCAGGAAGCCGAGGATCGCCACATTGCCCAGCATCGCCAGCAACTCGGTCTCCGGCAGCGCGACCGGTCCGCCCGCCGCGGCCCATCGGGCGGCGAGGGTGGGTATGACCGGCAAGGCGATGACCAGTGGCAGGATCAGCCAGTAGAGCAGGCCGCGCGTGCGGTCCGGTGAAAGCAGCACGGTCCAGCCGGCATCAGGGCGCCAGAGCAGGAACGCGGTTGCGAGCGTTACGGTAATCAGGCTGCCGGGCAGCGGCGCGACGAACATATGCAGGATCGTCGCCTCTTTTCCCGGACCGACGAAGAGCAGGAGCAGGGTGGAGGTGACGCCGAAGCAGAAGGCGGCGGAAGCGAACAGATTGGCCAGTTCCGCCCAGGCCTGGTTCCGCCGCCCGGCGACAAGCAGCGCCAGGCCGAGAAAGCCGAAGGTGGCGATCGAGTTCGCGACCGGGCGGCCGGGATAGACCCCGCCAAACTGGCTGACCTGCCCCGGGAAGAGCAGCTGGTCGATGCCCGGCGCGACGCCGGCGACATTCTCCACCAGCACGCAGGCGGCGATGAGGATAGGGACGGCGAGCAGGAAGCGGGCCGCCCGGTGCTGCGCCATCGTTGCCCAGAAACCGGCCGCCAGAAAGATGTAGCCGACCGCCGATAGCGGCCACATCGGATAGCCGGTGACGCCGAAACTCTGGAGATGGGGGGCATCGAACACCCATCCGGCAAATGGTATGCCGCTGAACAATCCTGCTGCGACGATAAGAGTAAGAACAATCTTCCGTTCCGTGGACCCACCGTGCCCTGGACGTACACGCGATTGCTGTTGCAACCTTTTCGCAGCTCCTCAACCCGGAAGAACGCCCCCCGGGAAGTTAACACAGGTCAGGGGGGCAGGCGAGATTGGCGCGCAGCCATGGCCCGACGATCTGAACCGATATGGTTGTTCTTCGTGTATGGCTTAGCTGAGCGGATTGCTCTTCGACTCGTCGAAAGAAAATGAAGAAAAAATTAGGCATATCGTGCCGGAGACGCCCGAAATTGCCTTATTCACTCTGAATCGGTTGCATTTTGGTTTGAGGCGTGCGCCGTTTCTCTGTCAGCATACGCGCGGCGGCGTATCGCCGTGGCGCCAGCCGGGGGGAGGGCGGGATGACGGGCAGCGAGCCGCGTTACGGGGCTTTTCTCAGCTATAGCCACAAGGATGCGGGGGCCGCGCGCTGGTTGCATCGACGCCTCGAATCCTATCGTATTCCGCGCCGTCTCGCCAGGACCGGCACCGCCGGCACGGCGGTACCCAAACGGCTTGGTCAGATCTTTCGCGACCGTGAGGAACTCGCCGCCGGCCATGATCTGAGCGAGGGGGTGCGCGCGGCGCTCGCGCGGTCGGACGCGCTGGTCGTGCTCTGCTCGCCCGATGCCGCGGCGTCGATCTGGGTCGGACGGGAGATTGCGGCCTTTCGCGATCTCAATCCCGGCAAGCCGGTTTTCGCCGCGATCATCCGAGGCGATCCGGCTGATTGTTTCCCTGAAACGTTGCGAGCCGGGGCGGACGGCGCCGAGCTTGAACCGCTCGCCGCGGATCTACGGCCGGACGGCGACGGCCGCCGCCTCGGTCTGCTGAAGCTCGTCGCGGGGCTTGCCGGCATCGGTCTCGACGCACTTGTCCAGCGCGACGCGCAACGCCGTATTCGCCGCGTGATGGCCGTCACGCTCGCCGCGGCAGTCGCGGTGGTAGCCATGGCGGTGTTGACGATCTTCGCGCTCTCTGCCCGTGCGGAGGCGGATCGCCAGCGCAAGGAAGCCGAGGGACTGGTGGAATTCATGCTGACTGATCTGCGCGACAGGCTGAAGGGAGTGGGGCGGCTAGACGTCCTCACCGCCGTCAATCGCCGCGCGCTCGATCATTACCGTCAGCAGGATCTGGCGGCGCTTCTGGCGGATTCGCTGGAACGCCGCGCGCGCATCCTACACGCGATGGGCGAGGACGACGAACGGCGCGGGGATTTCGCACGAGCGCTCGCACAATTCCATGAGGCAGCGCGCACCACCGCCGCCCTGCTGGCGAGCGCGCCGAATGATCCGCAGCGAATCTTCGCGCAGGCGCAAAGCGAATTCTGGATCGCTTCGGTCGATTATGAGCGTGGCAATCTGGCGCGGGCGAAGGCGGGGTTCGATCGCTATCGGGCGCTGGCGGAACATCTGGTCGCGATCGACCGGCGCAATCCGGACTGGCTGAAGGAAGCGGGCTATGCCGAGGGCAATCTCTGCTCGATCGCCCTGAAGCAGCCGCGGGATGTCCATGCGGCGCTTCACGCTTGCACCGCTGCGCTCGCCTGGATGGAGGCCGCCGCTCGGCGGACGGGCGACCCTTACGCGATGATCAAGGATCTGGCGAACCGCCATGCCTGGATGGCGGACGCCTATCGCGCCGCTGGCGATTGGCCGAACGCGGTGCGCCATCGGGACAGTGAGCTCGCCTTGCTCGATCGCCAGCTTGCGCGCGATCCGGCGAACGTCAAATTCCGCGCGGCGCGTCTCTGGTCGCTGCGTGGCCGGGCCAAGATCGATCTGGATACCGGTCGGACCGATGCCGCACGCGAGCGGCTGACTGCGGTGCTCGGACAGCTCGATGCACTCATCCGCCTCGACCCGGCAAATATCGAGTGGCGGCAGGTTCGGACTCAGATCGTGAACGAAATCGACGACAGCCGCGCGCAAACCTTGAAGGAGTAAAGACGATGGCAACAAAACCCCTCTGCAACATGAGCACCTTCAAGCCCGATAGATATTTTAAGCAGCACGAACTGAGTCGCGTCGGACCGATCTCCTATGATTACGAAGTGACGCGCTCTTTCCTCATCAGCGCGGAAACCACCACGACGGCAGGTCCGCTGGATGATCTTACCCTATCGATCTACCCTTTCGAGGAGTCTGTTCCGGATGTGGGGACGCCTCATACGGCAGATACGACGTGGCAGGCCGTCTTGCAGCACGTCCTGAATTCGAAGCCATTTATCGGGGCTACGTCGCTTGATTTCTCGCTCGCCGTCAGGTCACGCGTGATCTTGTCGCTTGCGGGAAAGTTCTGGCGATTCTCTAACACTATGGCCCCGATGACGACCAAGTTCGATTTGGGCACGCAATATTTCGATCTGCAGCGACATAAGCTGGACGGGAATGGTAACGCGGTCGAGGCCGGCCCGACGGATGATTGCCGATGCATCTCCTTTTTCGCCGATCAGCCCTGTCCCTCTGGCCTGAGCATCGCTCACGGGTTCAGTCTGAACATCGAACTGGTCAAGGGCGGCGAGGTCCTTTTGCCGATGACAATCGATCCGGATATCGAGAACAAGGGCGGCGATTGATTCCTTTTCCGGGTCTCTTCGCCAGATCGGCGCCGCGGAAGGCGCGTGTAGCTTCATGGAATGCCGATGCCAGTTGACAAGCAGGTCCTGCTCTCGATCATCACGAATGCCCGCGCCGGGGCCCTGGATCACGCTCGGTTTCTCTTCGAACAGGCTGGCTTGGCCGCCATAGTCGACGATGCCGCCGTGCTGAGCATAAAGGGCCGCCTGCTCAAGGATATGGCCGGGCGCACGGCGGGCACGGCGCGGCTCCAGCTCTATGCCGACGCGGCCCAGGCCTATCGCCAGGCGGCGGATGCCGGTGGCGGCACCTATCCGCTGATCAATGCGGCAACGCTCTCGCTGCTCTGCGGCGCGGAAGCGACGTCGCGAATGCTCGCCGGGGAAGCGCTCGCGCGCGTCGCCGCACATCCCGACGAACCCGAAACCCCCTATTACCGCGCCGCCACGCGCGCCGAGGCACTGGTCCTGCTCGGCCGGAAGGAAGAGGCGCAGGCTGCGCTTGGGGAGGCGGTTGCGCTCGCACCACTGGCCTGGGAGGATCACGCATCGACGCTCCGCCAGTTCGCGATCATCCTCGATGCGCTGGGGCAGAACCCGGCCTGGCTCGACATTCTCCGGCCGCCACGTTCGCTTCACTTCGGCGGACACATGGCCTTCCGAGCGCATTCCGGGGCGACCGCGCTCACGCACGATGTGGCGGCGGCGCTGGGGGATGAGCGGATCGGCTTCGGCTATGGTGCCCTGGCCGCGGGCGCTGACATCATCATTGCCGAGGCGTTGCTCGATCGCGGTGCCGCGCTGCACGTCATTCTGCCCGGCGGGATAGCGGGGTTCGCCGCGCTGTCGGTCGATCCGTGGGGATCGGAATGGCGCCGCCGCTTCGACGCGGCGCTCGCCCGAGCCGAGACAGTGCGGACGGTGGAACCCCGGACACTGCCTGACGAGACGATGATCGCGCTCGCCGATGAGATCGCCATGGGCAGTGCACTGGCCAACGCGCGTTTGCTGGCGAGCGAAGCAGTGCAGTTGCTGGTCCTTGCCGATGATGGGGAGAGTCCGGTCGATAGCGCATCGGGTCGGGCGCGGACGGCCTGGTCGCGTGCGGGCCATCGTCAGAAGATTCTGCTTGCGCCGCGCGAAATCGTCGACGGGCCTTCTGCTGCCGAGGTAGCTTCCCGTTATCGTACGGCTCTGCTTGCGATCCGCGCGCCCGGTTCCGGAGAAGGGCGCCTTGCGGCTATCAAGGCGGCCCTCGATCGCTGCCCGACACCCGACGTTGCAGCCACCTTCACCGGAAACGAGGTTGTCCTCGCCTATGACGATCTCGCTCTCGCGGTTCAGGCCGCGCTGATCGTGAAGGGGGAAACACTGCGCATCAGTGGCCATTATGGCATCGCCGATAGGGTGGATGATCCCTTTGCCGGATCGCTGCGCCTGATTGGCCGGGCGGTCGATCTCGCCTGTGCCGCTGCGGCGTCCGCACCCGCGGGAACGATCTGCGTGACCGACGACTTCGCGTCCGCGCTTGCGATCATCGCACCGGATGCCGCCCGCGTCGAATATGTCGGCGAACTCGCCAGCCCCGCCGGAGAATCGCCGGTCGGTTTGTTCGCGCTCAGGTCATCCGACCGGGCCCAGTCATAGGATCATCTCCTCCAGCCGTTGTGGCGCCACCACGGTAAGGCCGTCGCCGTCGCGGCGGATGATGCCGCGGCGTTCCAGCGCGTTGATCGTGCGCGACGCCGTCTCGCGCGTGGTCGCGACGCGCAGCGCGAGGTCGGCGATCACCGGTGCCGGCCGGATCGTCATCGCTGCACCGCTCCGTGCCTGGCGCAGCAATTCGGCATGGACGCGGCCGACCGCCGACAGGGCGGTGCGTTCGTACATGCGCTCGGTCGTCTGGCGCAGCCGCTGCAACAGCATTCGGGATAGTGCGAGACCGATACAGCCATAACGCTGGGCCAGCAGGGCGAGATCGCCCGAATCGAGCGTCAGTGCCCGTACCTCGTCCACCGCTACGACATCCGCATCCTGGCGCACGGCTTCGGCTTCGCCTAGCGCGCCGAACAGGTCGCCCGGCGCGAATTCGTGGAGCAGCACCAATTGCCCCTCGGCGGCATAGAGCAGGGCCTGGGCGCGCCCGACCAGCAGCAGGAAGGTCAGCGCCAGCCAGTCGCCCTGCCGCAGGATGATCGCCGTCCGCGCATAGGAGCGGAGGCGGCCGCGATCGGTCACCTGCTCGGCGACGTCGGCCGGACAGGCAAAGACCCTGCTCACGAATATCCTGGTCTCTTCGAGCTGCACCGCGCATTCCCCCGGGGCGTTACCGCCATGAGAGACGAAGCGGGTTGCGTTGGCAATCCGTAACGCCCCGTCACCGGGCGCGGCGATCGACTGTCACTATTTTGTCGTGGCTACCTTACTGGGCTGGGGAGTTTTGCCGCCGGATGCCTGAGTCCCCGCGCTTTGCGACAGTTCGGAACGGACTTCGTCGGTGCGAATCCGGTCGAGCACGAACCATACGGCGGCTGACAAGAGGAACAGCAGCGCGAAGGTGATCAGCACGGGCACGGCTTCGCCGTCCTGCCCCGGATTCGCCTCTTCGGACTGATCGGTAACTCGCTCGTTCATACGGTCCCCCACATATTTGACAGGCGCAACGGCGGTGCGTCCCGCTGGTTCCCGACGGAAGATGCAGATCGCCCGGCAGTGGGCGCGTTGAGCCTCTGCCGCCCGGTGATCGTGCGCCCCCCTAACAGAGCGATGATCGATATGGGAAGCCAAAGACGGTGGGATGGTCCCCGCGGGAGACGAAAATGCGTCGAACACGACAGGAAGCCTGTCCTTGCGGCGTTAGACTTAAGTCTAATCGCGCAGGATTCCTGAGGACATGCCGATTGCCTGCTCGCGGGCGGTTCCCGCCAGCCTCGCAAACGCCTCCGGGGAGGGCGTGAAACTTCCGCCCGGAATGATCGTTCGACCGAAATGACCGGAACCGAATGCGACTGGCTTGCCGACCGCAAATCCCTTTCTGATTCCACCGTACATATGCTTCGCGAATGCTGGTTTCTCGCCCGGAGCCTCGTTCCGGCGGGCAGGGTGCTGCGGCGACGCTTCAACAACCGTGGTGGCGCGCGTATCCTGTTATTGCCTGGCCTGTTCGCCACCGATGCCGCGATGCGGCCGATGCGGATCGCACTGCGCTATGCGGGCTATCGCCCCTATCGCTGGGGCCAAGGGCGCAACCTGGGGGCTTCGGCCGACATGTTCGACCGGCTCGACCGGCGGCTCGATCAACTGCAGCGGCGGGACGATCGGCCTGTCATCCTGCTCGGCTGGAGCTTCGGCGGGTTGATGGCGCGCGAATATGCGAAGGTCGCGCCGCATCGCGTTCGCGCCGTCATCACGCTAGGCAGTCCCTTTTCGGGCGATCTCAGCGCAACCATGCTGGCGCGCGTCTATGAATGGATCGCCGGGCATCGGGTCGACGCGCCGCCGATCGAGTGTACCCTGTCCGAGAAGCCCCCGGTGCCGACGGTGGCGATCTGGTCGCGTTGCGACGGCGTGATTCCCGCCTCCGCCGCGCGGGGTGCGACGACGGAGGCGGATCACCGGATCGAGGTATCCTGCGCTCATCTCGCCTTTCCTTCGGATCGCGGTGCGCTTGCAGCGATACTTGACGCGATCGCACGCTGCTGCCCTGAAGAGGCGATGTCCGTACCGGCCCATCGGCCGGCCTTCGCGGGTGGCGATCTCGTCCGGGGTTTGGCGGCCTGATTTCGCGAACCATCCATGTTAAGGCGTCGTGTGACGGCAGCGCCTAGGACGAAACCCTGCAATCCCTTGCGCGCACGTCCGGCGCGACGAACGACGGAGCCGAAATGACCGCGCCAAAAGACAAGGCAGCAACGGGCGTTGCAGGGCTCGACGACATCACGGCGGGCGGATTCACCCGCGGTCGTCTCTATCTCGTCGAGGGTAGCCCGGGCACGGGCAAGACGACGATCGCCAGCCAGTTCCTGATGGCCGGTGCCGCTGCGGGCGAAAGCTGCCTGTACATTACCCTTTCCGAAACCGAGGAGGAACTGCGCGAAAGCGCCGGGTCCCATGGCTGGACGTTCGGCGACAATATCGAGGTGTTCGAGCTGGTGCCGCCTGAAAGCCTGCTCGACGAAGATCAGCAGCAGAGCCTGCTCTATTCCTCCGACCTTGAACTGGGCGAGACGACCAAGCGAATCTTCGAGGCGTTCGAGCGGGCGAAACCGGACAGAGTCGTACTCGACAGCCTGTCCGAAATCCGGCTGCTCGCGCAAAGCTCGTTGCGCTATCGCCGCCAGATCCTCGCGCTGAAACATTATTTCTCGCACCATGGCTCAACGGTGCTGATGCTCGATGACCTGACCACGGAAATCCTCGACAAGACGGTCCACAGTGTCGCGCACGGGGTGATACGTCTCGAGGAATTGTCGCCCAATTATGGCGCCGAGCGCCGCCGCCTGCGCGTCGTGAAATATCGCGGCCAGCGCTTTCGCGGTGGCTATCATGATTTCGTGATCGCAACCGGCGGGGTGCGCGCCTTTCCCAGGCTGGTCTCGGCCGAACACAAGGGCAGCTTCGCCCGCGATCTCGTGCCGACCAGGCAAAAGGCGCTGAACGCCTTGCTCGGCGGGGGGGTCGAGCGTGGATCAAGCACTCTCGTCATTGGTCCCGCTGGTACCGGAAAATCATTGCTGACCCTGACTTTCGTCGCCGATGCGGTCGCGCGTGGCGAACATGCCGCGTTGTTCATCTTCGACGAGGAGATGGGCCTGCTCAAGGCGCGATCCAAGGCCCTCGGCATCGATCTGGCGGGGATGGTCGACAGCGGATCGCTGACGCTTGAGCAGGTCGATGCGGCTGAGCTGACGCCCGGTGAATTCTCCGAACGGGTGCGCAATTGCGTCGAGCGGCACGATGCACGGGTCGTCGTGATCGACAGCGTCAACGGCTATCAGGCGGCGATGCCGGAAGAGCAGGCGCTGATCCTGCACATGCACGAACTGCTGCAATATCTGAACCGCCAGGGCGCGACGACCTTTCTCACCGTCGCGCAGCATGGGCTGGTCGGCGACATGAAGGCGCCGGTCGATGTCACCTATCTCGCCGACACCGTGATCCTGCTGCGCTATTTCGAGGCGGCCGGGCGGGTGCGCCGCGCGATCTCGATCGTGAAGAAGCGCACCGGTCCGCACGAGGATACGATCCGCGAATTCAGGATCGGCGGCGACGGTATCGCACTGGGCGAGCCGCTGACCCAGTTCCAGGGCGTGCTTCGCGGGGTTCCGTCGCTGATCGGACGGGCGGGTGCCGGGATCGACGAATTCGTCGCCGAATGAGGCATACGTGAACCTAACCTCCGCCCGGCGCGCGATCATCCTCGCCCCGCATGGCCGCGATGCGATCATCGCGGCGGAGATGCTGCGCGAGGCGGGGATCGTCGCGTCCGTCGCGCGCGATCTTCCGGCGCTGGTGACGGAGCTTCGCGCCGGCGCGGGTTTCGCACTCGTCACTGAAGAGGCGTTGCGTGGTGCCGATCTCCATCCACTCGACGCCTTCCTGCGGGATCAGGAGGAATGGTCTGACTTTCCTTTCATCCTGCTCACTCAGCGCGGCGGCGGGCTGGAGAGGAATCCGGCGGCGGTGCGCCTGCTCGAGACGCTCGGCAACGTCACCTTCCTCGAACGCCCTTTCCACCCGACGACGCTGATCAGCCTCGCCAAGTCGGCGGTGCGGGGCCGGCTCAGGCAATATGAGGCGCGGTCCCGGCTGGCGGCGATCAACGCGAGCGAAGCGCAATTTCGCGCCTTCGCCCAGGCGATGGCCAACCACGTCTGGACCTCGCCGCCGGATGGCAGGCTCGACTGGTTCAACCAGCGCACGCTTGACTATAGTGGCCTGGCGCCGGCGGCCCTGCTTGGGGAAGGCTGGGCAAGCATCGTGCATCCAGGCGATATTGCGGGCGCTGCTACCCTTTGGGCGGCATCGCTCGCTTCGGGTGTCGATTACGAAACCGAGTTTAGGATTCGTCGCGCTGACGGGGAATATCGGTGGCACCTCGTGCGCGCTCTGCCGATCCGTGGCGAGGGCGGTGCGATCCTGCGCTGGATCGGTACCAATACCGATATCCACGAACAGAAATTGTCCGAGGCGGAGAGCCTGCGCGATCGCGACCGGTTGTGGATGCTGTCGCAGGATCTGATGCTGGTCTGCGATTTCGACGGCATCATCACCGCGGTGAACCCTTCGGCAACACGACTGCTCGGCTGGAGCGAGGCAGAGATGGTCGGCCGCAACATTGTCGACTTCCTGCACGCCGACGATGTCGCGACCACGGCCATGCAGATTGCCACCCTGTCCGCCGGGGCGACGACGCTGGCGTTCGAGAATCGCTATGCCAGCAAGCAGGGCGGCTATCGCCTGCTCGACTGGACGGCTGTGCCGGATGCCGGGCGCATCCACGCGGTCGGTCGGGACATTACCAAAGAACGCAGCCTCGCGAGGGATCGGGAGCGGATCTGGAACCTCTCGCCCGTGGTGAAGCTGGTCCTGTCGACGTCGGGTGAGGTCCATGCGGTGAATCCGTCCTGGACCAAGGTTCTCGGCTGGAGTTTGGAGGAAACGGTCGGCCGCACGATCACCGATTTCGTCGCGCCAGAGGAATTACCGAAAAGCAGGCTCGCCCTGGAGGAACTGTCGGGCGGTGCACCATTGCTTGAGGTCGAACGAATCTATCTGAAAAAAGATGGCGGCCGCTGTCGCCTGGCCTGGATCACCGTCGCCGATGGCGGCACGCTCTACAGTTTCGGGCGAGACGTGACCGCCGAGCGCGAAGCCGCGGCAGCGCTTGCCGACACCGAAGCGGCGCTGCGCCAGTCGCAGAAGATGGAGGCCGTGGGCCAGTTGACCGGCGGCATCGCGCACGACTTCAACAATCTGCTGCAGGGCATCACCGGCAGCCTCGAGATCGTCCAGCGACGATTGGATTCAGGGCGGCCAGAGGGGATCGAGCGTTTCATCGCCGGGGCTACCAGCGCCGCCAACCGCGCTGCCGCGCTTACTCACCGGCTGCTTGCCTTCTCGCGCCGTCAACCGCTCGATCCCCGCCCGGTGGATGCCAATCCGCTGATCGCGTCGATGGAGGATCTGATGCGCCGCACGCTTGGCGAGCATATCGACCTCGACCTGATCCTGGCCGAGGATCTGTGGTTGACCTTATGCGACCACAACCAGCTCGAGAACGCGATCCTCAATCTCGTCATCAACGCGCGCGACGCGATGCCCGACGGCGGCAGGCTGACGATTGAGACCTCCAACGCCGATTTCGACAAAGGGTACGCCGACCGGCATCGCGATCTGGAGCCGGACCAATATGTCTGTATCCGGGTGACCGATACCGGGGACGGGATGGACGCCGACACCATCGCCCGCGCCTTCGAGCCGTTCTTCACCACCAAGCCGCTTGGCCAGGGCACCGGCCTTGGCCTTTCGATGATCTACGGTTTTGCGCGCCAGTCGGAAGGTCATGCCGAGATCGAGAGCGAGCGCGGTGTCGGCACAAGCTTCAGCCTGTACCTGCCTCGCTACGCGGGGGTGGTCGAGACCGAGGAACCAGCGCCGGAGCTGACTCCCACGGCGCCGACCGACTTGGCCGAGGTGGTTCTGGTCGTCGAGGACGAACCGGTCGTGCGTGGGCTGATCGTCGAGGTGCTGACGGAGCTTGGCTATCGTGCGATCGAAGCGGGCGACGGGCCAGAGGGGCTTGAACGGCTGCGTGAGCGGGGCCGGATCGATCTCCTGATCACCGATATCGGGTTGCCGGGACTCAATGGCCGCCAGATCGCCGATGCGGGTCGGGAGCTTCGGCCTGGCCTCAAGGTGCTCTACATGACCGGCTATGCCGAGAATGCGGCGCTCGCGCCGGGGTTCCTCCAGCCCGGCACCGGGCTCATCACAAAGCCCTTTGCGATGGAGGCGCTGGCCATGCGGGTTCGCTCGATCATCGAAGCGCCGGTCGGGGCTTCGACCCACACTCCGGCACACGCGATGCCGTAACCCAGTTATTGTGGAACCCGGTCGGGGCCCTTGCGAAGGGGACGACCATCAACGCATCCTGCGGAACCGGTTGCGCCCGCTGGCCTGCCGCTCGATGCCGTCAGGCCAGCGGGCACATCCCCGCGCGCATGACGGGCGTGCCGTTGGTGAACCAGCGGCTTGAATCCTGCATCGTCGCGGTGTCATGATAACAGGCCTCGCCCGTGCCGGTCGCCGGATCGAACCGGAACGTCCAGTTGAGCCCGCTGCAATCCCGTGCGTTGCAGCCGGCCGCGACGACCTTGTCGTCCTGCGCGAAGATCGGCTTTTCCGGCTCTCTGGTTTCGCTGAAATGGGCCCGGATCGCGTTGTCGCGCACTGCCTCCGCCAGCGCCTTCGATACATCGGTGCGATCGAAGAACAGCACGCCGCCGACCGGATCGTTAGGGAACTTGCCGATATAGGCGATGGCCGGTGTCTGCGGCGTCTGCCCCGGCAACGGAGTCGCGGCGACTTCGCGCGGCGGTACGAAAGTGGTGGCATTGACCGGCTCGGGGCCCTGACCGGGCCCGTTGCCGCATCCCCCGAGCAGCAGGAGCGCGACGAGGATCGGAGAAGTCCGAATAGGGAAAGGGATGGTCATGATCCACCAACGCACCGATCGGCCCGGCGGGCCCGTCCGATCGGAATCGACCGGACGGGGTATTTGAGTATCGTGGGGGCGCTGAGGGTCGCCCCGCGATACTCTTATGGCGTCTTGTCCGCCTGGTTCTCGCGTTCGGCCGCGATGGCCGCCTTCTCCGCCGCGCCGATCGGCTCCCATTCCGCCCCGCGTGGCTCGGTGGTGGTGAAGGGCTGGCCGGGGCGGTAGAGGACGCCGCCGGTATAGACGTCGTGGGGCGCGGTGTAAGTCCTGGGCTGCTTCATGGTGCTGCTTCCCTTCGCGCTCACGGGTTGGTCTGGTTGCCCGCGGTCACGCCGGCGGTGATCTTGCCCAGCGTGGGCGCGGTGCCGGCGACGGTGTATTTCAACCGCAGATAGTGTTCGTCGGTGCCGACCGGCAGCTCGTCGGGCAGCAACAGCTTCGCGCCTACGGCCAGGTCGGCCAGCGCGTAGGTGGGCGAACTCCACACCGTCTTCGGCGAAGAGAAGCCGGCATTGTCGTCGGTCTCGATGCCGATGGTCAGCGAGGTCAGGTTGTTGAAGCTCTCGACCACGCTCGCGCGGATCGCGATCTCGCGGCCTTTTCCGACATCGCGGGTGAGGGCGGCGGCACCGCCGAACACGGTACCGGTCGTACCGAGATCGATGATATTGGTCGAAGCCGCCGTGGCGGTGACCGCCTGGGCGTTCGAGAACAGGGTGGTTGCGTCGAAGATCATGTCTTTTTCCTTTTTGCCTCTTCCCTCTCCGGCCTTCCCCGGCGCAGGCCGGGGTCCAGTTGGGGACGGGAATCGATTGGCGCTGCGTGAGGTTATTTCAGTCTTCTCGACTGGACCCCGGCCTGCGCCGAGGAGGAAGAGGAAGGTTTTACGAAACCACGCTCTCCGCGTTGATCAGCGCATCGGTCTCGCGGATCGGCATGCCGCGATACGACAGCACCTCCTCGCCCTGCAGCTCCATCGGCTTCAGCATCAGCGCGCCATTGGCCGAGTTGGTGCCGAGCGCGTCGAGTGCCTGCAGCATGTCTCGGTTCATGTAGATGACCGTGCGGCCCTGTGCCGCGACGTTCGCCGCCATCTTGGTCGCACGACGCCCCTGCAGCTTGTAACAGGCCTGGCGCATGAAGCCGTAGAGATCGACGGTGCCCGCAAGCACGTTCGACACGTCGATATTCGCGATCCGCGCATTATAGCGCCAGTCGCGTACCGCCACGCCGATATGCTGGCGGAACAGTTCCTCCTTCACATAATAGATATTGCCGCTGCCGTCGGTGGTGCGCTGCTCGCCCTTGTCCTCGCGCGTGACGCCGGCCTTGGTGCCCTTGGGGTGGATCAGGGTCGTGTAATCGTCGCCCCAGGTGACGAACCAGATCGAGGTATTGTCCGACTGGACCCCACCGGCATTGACGATCTGGTTGCCCGCGCCGCCACCGCCAAGCGAGGAATAGCGCGCGGCCAGGCCCTTGAACTTCTCCGGCGTGGTCGTCGTGTTGTGGTAGAAGAAACCGCGCGACACCTCCTGTGCCATCGCTTCCAGATAGGCGCGGCCTTCCGACAGGCGCACGCCGCCGGGATTGTCGGAGATTTCGAGCAGCCGGGTATCGACGGTCGACAGACCCTCGACGAAGCCGGTCGTGTCGTCGACCTGCTGGGTAGTCGACTTGGACTGCGGGATGCCCTGGTAGAGCCGGCCCCACGCGACATCGGGCAGGCCGGTGCGGATGGTATGACGGTGGACGGTGCCCATGTTGCAGGGCGCGGTCACCGCGTCCTCCATGATCGGGTTGAGCTGCCGCAGAACCTCGACCACTTCGCCGAGCTGGCCGTCGGCGCCGCCGGCGCCCTTGTAGAGATCGATGAGATTGAGGAACGAATTGCCGATGGTTGCCATGTCTTACCCTCCTTTGGGTGTGTCTTCGGGGTAGAGCGTCTCCGCCCTGTCTCGCTTCGAATGGTGGATGCCCGACGAGCGTTCGAAGCCGTCCTCGCCGATCGCCTTGCCGACCCGCTGGAACGCGCGGATCATTTCGGGGTGGTTGCCCAGCCCGCTCTCGTCGAGCAGCGTACGGAACGCGCTGCCCTTGCCGAAGCCGAGGGCGTCGAGCGCCTTGGCCGCGGTGCCGATGGTGGACGTCCAGTGTTGGCCACCGATCTCCGGATCGTTGCGCGCGCTGTCGAGCCACGCCTTGCGCTCGGTCTGGACCTGGCCGAGCATCTGACGGTTGTGGCGATCGAGAACGCCTTGGGCGAACTGGCCCGCCACCGGCATCAGCTTGTTGGCCTGCTCGTTGGAAAGGCCGAGCTCGCGGAAGACCGGGGTAGCCAGCTCGATCGCGACGGGATCGAGGGTCAGGCCCTCGGGCGCGGTGAGCTGATACTGGGCGGGGGCCCCGGTATCGGTGTCGGGCGCGTCGCCTCCATCGTCTTCCGGCAACTCCTCCCCGTCATCGGCCCCGCCATCGGCGACTTCATCGCCAAGCGCGGAAGGTTCGAAATCGTCGAAGCCGTCATCCGCCTCAGGCGGCATCGTCTCCGAGTTCTGCATAAGTGTTTCGTCGTTCAAGGACATTCTCCTTGCGCCCCGAATGCGCCAGTTCGTGCAAGGTTTGAATCAAGGTCGCGGCGGGGATTCCGCCGGGCAGCGCGACCGGTTGCGCCGCATCGAAATCGCGCAGGATCTCGAGCGCGAGCGAGCGCCGGCCTTCGAGATAGAGGTGGCGCCCATCGGCGATATTGGCGGCGGTCTCGAACACCCCGGCACTCTGCACGAGCGACAGGAGGAAGCGGCGAAACGGCGCGCTTTCCAGCAGGGTGAGCTTGTCGGTCTTCTCGATCATGGGGTGCTCGCCGAAACGCCCTCTCCCCTTTTTTGGGGGAGAGGGAAGGGGCCCGCGCCGAAGGCGTGGGAAGGGTGAGGGGGAGTGAGGTTCGAGACCTTCAACTCCCGACCGTCACCCCGGACTTGTTCCGGGGGCCATGGTGCCGCCAGAGCGGCGGGTCGTGGTGCGTGCGGACCGATGGACCCCGGAACAAGTCCGGGGGTGACGAGGAGGATGCGGCTATTGTCCCGGCTCCGGCCCTTGTCCGGGTACCAGCCCCGCCGGCCCACCCTGCGGCCCCGCCATCCGCCCGAGCATCTGCATCGCCGCCGCGCCGTCCTTGGCGGGGCCGGCCATCGCTGCCATCTTGGCCATCTGCGCTTCCTGCTCGCGGCCCTGGCGCAGCTTGCCAGCATCCTCGACTGACCGGATGATTCTGGGCGGCGCGCCCGCGCGATCGGCATAGTCGTCGACGATCGCGTCGACATCGAGCCGATCCGCCGCTTCCGGGAAACGTCCCGCCAGATTGCCGACGAACGCCACCGTCCGCTCGATCTGGCCGAGCCCGACCATCCGCTGCATCTGTGCCAGGATCGACACGAAATCGACCTTCACCGGCTCGCCCTGAAGATGGTCTGGCGCCGGCGGCAGCAGGCCGCGCCGCGTCATGATGCCGAAGGTCCGGTCGATCGTCACCTCCAGCTTCTCGTTGTTCACGCGTTCGATCACCGGGCCGAGCTGAGTCAGCTTTTCCTCGTTGCGGCTGGCGATCTCCTCCACATTGCGCGGCTGGATGCCGTCCATATTGGTGATCGCCATGAACAGGTCGGCATAGGTCAGCCGGTCGATCGCCTCGGCGCAGCGGTTCACATCCTCCATGATCGCGCCGATCGCCGCCGGGTTGATCATATAGGGCACGACCACCCCGGCCGCGTCGACCGCCGAGGCGGAGACGACATTGCCCGCCTTGCCGGTGAGCTTCACCGTGGCCGGCACGATCTTCTCGGGTCGGATCAGGAATTCGGTCGCCTCGGTCTTGCGCTTGGTCTGCAACTGCAATTCGCGCATGTCGGGCAGCGCGTCGAAGCCAGGCGAGGTGCCATAGGTGTCGCCGCCGGTCGTGTCCCAGCGCGGCGCCCAGAAAGGCTGCTCCTCATAGCCGGAGACGCGCAGCACCCGGTCGGCACGCCCGTCATTCTCGTCCCAATAGACCGACCGCCACGGCTTGCCCCGCGCGGTCTTCACGCCAGGCAGCCGGTCGTCGTTCGGCTCGATCGCGTGGATCACCGGGATCTGCTCGTCATAGCGCCCGTTGGCGTGGCAGTTGCGCACGAAGTCGCTGGCCGTCTCCAGGCCGAACGACTGCACCACCTGATGCACTGACATGGAACAGCGGCGATACAGCGTGTCCGGCACCATCGCATCGCTCAGCGCGGTCCAATATTCGCCCGCGGTCAGCGCGTGGCACACCGCGCCCTCGCGGTCATGCTCGACCATCACACAGGCATCGGTGCCGAACAGCCCCATCTCGGCGTACCCGGCCTTGACCGCGCCATAGAAATTGGTGCCCGCCAGAAAGGCGTACATCCGCTGCTCGACCTCGCTCAGCCAGGCCTTCACCGCGCCGTCGCCCGCCAGATCGGTATCGAACGGGGTCAGTCGGAACCACGGGCGCGAGGGCGAGGAAAGCCCGCTCGTCATGCCCCCGGTCAGCGTACGGAAGCTGAGGATCGCCCGCGCATTGTAGATGGCTGAATTGCCCCGCCGGAAATTGCGGTTGTTCTCGGATGTGAGGAAACGCGATCGGGAGGGCTGCGCATATTTCGCGATCTCCGCCCATTCGGCTTCATAGGGCTGGCGGGCTGCCTTCAGCGCCGAAAGGCGCCGGTTGCAGCGCTCCTTGAGGGAGACGTTGGGGAGCGCGGGGCCGGGCATCAGCCGCCCAGCACCGTCGTGGTCGACGGCCCCGATCCTTGTCCGAGGAGACTCGAGAAGACGGACGTCATCATCGCGCGGCGACGACGAACGCCATCCTCGACCCTCGGTGCGGTGGAGCCGCCATCCGGCAGCTTGAGCGCCTGGCGCTCGGGAATTTCTTGCGGCTTGGGGGGCTTTGGCATGCACATGCAGTGCGGAATAGGGGCTTTGGGGAAGGGTTTGAATCGAGGGGCGGGTTGCAGGGGTGGGCAGCCCGTGAGGTCGGTGAACGGCTGCGCTCCAGCGACCTGACGGGAGTCTTTCCTTTCGATCTATAGCGTGATCCCGAACCGCTCGAAGTCGGTGCGAATCTCCGGGGCCACTTTCAGCGCCGCAGCCATGTCGGCTGCCGACTTGTCCTTGTCGCCTTTGCGGGCCCAGGCCACGCCCCGGCCGAACAGCGAAAATGCCATATGCGGGTATTTGGCCAATGCCTTGTCATAGTCGGCAATCGCATCGTCGAGCCGTCCGAGGCGCAACAAGACGAGCCCTCTGCTATCCAGATAAGCGGCTGTGCCCGGCGCCTTGTTCAAGGCGGTGTTGCAATCCGCCAACGCGGCTTCAAGTTCTATTCCCGCCTTTGCCTTCGACCAGCACATGTTGTTGAAATCGAAGGCTTCCTTGGCTTTGGCGCGAGCACTGGTAAAATCCGCCGCCGCGCGTTTTGCATCACCCGATCGGGCATAGGCGATCCCGCGGTCGGTAAGGAGCTCGGCGTTCCCCGGTGATTTATCGATTGCCGAAGTATATGTCACGACAGCTCCCGCGAAGTCACCCTTGTCGACCTGCACCTCGGCCTTTGCGGTGAGCACATCTTCGTCGTTCGGATCCAGTCTCGCGGCGGCGTCGAGGTCAGCCTGACGACCGGCAATATCGGCTTTGGGACGCATTACGCTGCGATTCAGATAGATATAGGCCTCGGGCTTGATCGCGATTGCCCGATCATAGGCCTTCATCGCCTCCGCATCCTGGTGGAAAGCAGCGAACAGATTGGCGGCCGTGACATGCGCAAAGGCAATATCCGGGTTGGCAGCTTCGACTGCCACTGCTTCCTTCAGTGCGTCCTCATTCTTGCCCTGATTCCGCAGGATGTTTGCCCGCAAAAGATAGAGGTCGATCCATTTCGGGTTGATTTTCAACGCCGCCGCCGCGTCCTGCAGGGCCGCTTCGTCATTCCCCGCAGCCTTGTTGGCTTCAGCGCGATGCCCCAGATCGAAGGGATTGCCCGGATCAATGCCCAATGACTTTGTATAGGCCGCTACGGCGTCCTGAGGTGGGCCCTTGCGCTGCGCGATCATGCCGCGTCCCCGCCAGGCGCCGCCATTGTTTGGATCGATCGCGGCAGCTGCGTCGAGATCCTTGGCAGCGAGGTCGAGATCGCCTTTCCAGACGCGTGCGATACCCCTGTTTGCTATGGCCCACGCATTTTTCGGATCAAGCGTGCTTGCCTGGTCAAAGTCCTTGATCGCCTCGTCTTGGCGGTTTCGGTCAAGCAACAGAACACCTCGATCGAGATATTCTTGCGCGGTCGTCGGTGTCGCGGCGATCAGTAAATCCGCCTCTTTCTCGGTCGGCTTGTAGCCCGGGGGCTTGCGCAGGTAGGTGGTCTGGCTGGCGAGTTCACGGAGTTTGGCCTGGGCGGCGGCGGCGTCCTTCGCGGGGAATTCCGGCGCGACGCTTCGTTCCGTCACCTCGATCGAGAATACCGCTGCCTCGACCTTGGACTGCCGATGATATTCGATACCGGCGACCGTCTGGTTCACGTCGCTCTTCAGTGCGGACCTGACACCGGCAAAGCTGGGGGGGAGAAGGATGGTTTCGGTCGATCGCTGATAATAGGGGTACGGCACGGCAAACGGCGCGTTCTGGTCCTGGGTCGCCGCCCGGGCGAAGTCGGCCTTGTACCCAACCCCGGTTCCGTCCGTCTCGTACCAGCCGCTGCTCCAGTCCATCTTGGCCAGTCCGTCCATTGAGAGGCGCAACTCGCCGGACTTCGGATCGAAGGTCGAACTGGCGGATGTCATATCGACAAAGTCGTATTGCTCCTTCCAATAGTCGCGCAGCATGGAGGTTCGCGCATCGCCGACGAGATTGGCTAGCGAAGCGTTCATGGCAACGGCGCCGTCACCGCGAATAATCGTTTCGACCTTGAATGGCGCCGGAATGGTCAAGCCTGCGGTCGCGTCGATCCGGATCGAAACATCGCGCGTCGGCACCTCCAATGGTGTCGGCACCATCCGCACGAGCGCTGCTCCCGCCGGTATGAGCGGGAGGCCCCATCCGAACGCCGGTATTGCCAGCCTGTCGAGACTGGTGTCGCCGGAGCGCGTGCCGTCGAGCCAATAGCCCTTGCCGGCAATCGTGGCGCGAACAAGGACATGGTTGAACAGCCCGATCATCGGCAACCGGGCATCCATGCCGTCACCGAAGATGGTGCTGACCGCGACCGGTTCTGCCTGGATATCCATGGCGTGCAGCAGCGCGAGCAGAAGAGCGGTCTTGCCCTTGCAGTCGCCATAGCGACGAGACCATGTCGCCTCCGCATCCGCAGGAACCAGGCCCCCGGCTCCCATCGCCAGGGCGACGTACCGGATACGATCCTGGACGAGTGCGAGTGCCGCTTCGGCCTGTGCCTTCGGATCGCGCGATACGCCGCGAATCCGCTCCAGTTCCGTACGCAACGGGCCTTGCGCCGGCACTGTCGCTGCCTTCTCGTAAAGCGGCGCCATCAATGCCCCGAGATCGGCCCATGAGGCGAAGTCTGTCATCTCGGCGAGCCGGCCGATGCGATAGCGGACAGGGGCGCCCTTGGGCGGGATGATCGGCTTAACATCGTCCAGCAGTATCTCGACGGAGGTGCTGTCGCCTATCTTGACCGGCTTGAAGGCGGGCAGGGAAGGAGTCTGCCGGAGCCGCGTTTTCATGCTGTTCGGCCATTGCATGCGCAGGTGCGCGCGACCGATCGGGGTGTCGTCCCAATTGGCCCCGATCTGTTCGACATGACCCTTCAGTACCGGGTCGCTGGAGGAAACCGATATCGCGAATTCCAGCACGTCCCCGACCTGAAGGCCTTCGGGCTGGATATTCGCGGTGAGAACACCGTCCAGTGTTGCGCTCTCCAGATTCTGCTCCCGCCGGATGACGGTGAAAGTCTGTCCGGAGGCGAGAACGTCGATGGTCTGGTCGCCACGCAGGATCACGAGCCTGTGCACCGTGAGTTCCTCGGTATCGGGGCGCCACGGAAAGGATATGTTGCCGACGGTAAGGCCCTGCGGCGTCTGTATCTTCAGGGCCATCTGGGAATACACGGTCTGCCGGCCAGGCTGTAAATCGACCTGCTGGTCTGACAGCAGCAGCTGGACCGGCGCCTCGTCGGTTTTTGGGGGCGTGGATGGCAGGCTGACCGGCCTCACCCATGCAGGGGCCGGGGCAATCAGTGGTTTGTCACCCGCATAGGCTGGGCTTGTCAGCGCACCCGATACCGCGAGCGCACCAAGAAAAGCTCTCATCTGTCTACCCCCTCGACCGGACTGATGTCTGTCGAGACTATCGCCGGATGCTCGCATCCTGGATCATCATCCGACAGGCATGCAAGAACATCTGCCGCCATCTCGACTTGGTCATTCGTGATCGTGCCGGTGCGCGGCGAGCCACATGACAGGCGCGTCGCCGGGCGCCCATGATGCCAGACGCGCCATCGCCTGCTCGAACAACGGGGAGGCAATATGGTCCGCGAGCCAGCGTTGCACCCCCGGCAATGGCCGGGTGTCGAACCATATTCTGTCGACCGAGGCGAATTGCCGCACGAACGGCATGATCGCGATGTCGGCAAGCGACCGCGCCTCGCCGCACAGGTTTCTGCTGACGGCTAGCCGTTCCTCCAGCTCCCTCAACAGCATCGCACCGGCCAGACGATGTTCCTCCGGGTCCGCATTGTGCCGGTCGGCATATTTGTACCGGTCGAGATGATGCTTGAACCGGTCGTCGAATGTCGCGATCAGCGCTGTGTCGTCACCCGTCAGCCAGTCCTCAGGGTCGGCGCGCCGGAGAGCCCAGCGCATGATGTCGAGGCTTTCGTCGATCACCTGTCCATCAGCCAGGACGAGGACCGGGACGGTTCCCTTTGGGGAGACGGCGATCATCTCCGCCGGCTTGTTTCGCAGGACGATCTCGTGGATCTCGATCCGGGCGCCACTCACCAGCAACGCCATGCGCGCGCGCATCGCATAGGGGCATCGCCGGAAGCTGTAGAGAATATCCATTCGCCTCAGCGCGCATGCAATCGCGCCAGCGCGATGCCGGCAAGATTCTGCGACCGCTTGATATGCCGGATACGCGGCGGGTTCGCGGCGGATGTGATGGCGCGGAATTCCTCCAGATGCTGGATATTGCCACCGCGGCATTTCGCGGTTCCGTTGGCCTGGTTCACGACGGCAACGGAATCCCCGATGAACACCACGTAGGTCAGGCCAAGTTTCCGCGCCAGGCCGACCGCGTGGATCAGGGCGAGCCATTCAGCATCCATCCCGGTTCCCGGCCCGAGGTCGCGTTGGATATGGGCCTTCCCGCCGATAACGACCGCGATTTCCATTCCTTGAGGGGCAGGGCGACATCCGCCATCGAAGAATATTTTGACGCGGGATGTCATGCGGGGCTCACCGTTATGTCATTTCGGCGCGGGCGCAATGTCGCCAAGCGCTAGGATGCCGCCCGGATTGTCGTGGGCGGGTCCGGCACCGGCGCGGTGACGACGGCGAACCGGCGCATGACGATCCGGTTGCGGCCCTCCTGCTTGGCGGCATAGAGCGCCTGGTCGGCAAGCCGGTAGAGCTGCTGGAAATCGCTCGGCATGGGCGCTTCGGCGACACCGATGCTCGCCGTCACCGGTCGCTCGCCGATCGCCCCGCGATGGTCGCATGCGGCGATCTCGAGGCGGACATTGTCGGCGAAGCGGGCGAGGGCGAACCCCTCGATCCCGGCGATCATCAGGGCGAACTCCTCACCGCCAAGCCGGGCGACCGCGCACATCGCGCCTTCCCATCGTTCAAGCCTCCTGGCGATACAGCGCAGCACCATGTCGCCCGCCTCATGGCCATGGGCATCGTTGACCGATTTGAAGCGGTCGATGTCGATCAGCAGCAGGGCGGCGGATGCACCTTCCGATCGCACCGGGTCGAGCAATGGCGCGATCGTCTCGACGAAACCGCGTCTGTTATACAGTCCGGTGAGCGGGTCGCGCCGCGCAAGTTCATTTGCCCGTGCCTCGGCGGCGCGGGCATGGTCGCGCTCGATGCGAAGGCGCGCAAACCGTCTGGTCGCGGCGATCGACAGCCACAGCGTCTGCCATGCCGCGGCCAGCAGGATCAGCAGTTTCGAGCCACCGCCCCAGAGGCCGCTGTCGACATCCGCGATCTGGATGAATCCCAATGTCGCCATCGGCAGCGACCAGGCGCCAGCGAAATCGCGTGCTTCGGCGCTGCCGTGGCGCCAGGCCCAGGTGAGGCAGGCTGCCACGGCCAGCAGATCGGCCAGGATGAGCATGCTTGCCACGTTCGCCAGCGAATCGATCCCCGCGCCACGGACGAGGGCGAGTGGGATGCCGAGCAGCGCGATGCCGCCGCCCAGCGCGAGTGTCGCTTTTTTCGCCAGGCGCGGCAGGTCGGCCGGGCTGAGCGAGGTGACGACGCTGGTCGTCGCCAGGGCGATCGCGAGACAGGCGAGGAAGGTGCAGGTCTGCGCTGAGATGGTCCCCGCCATGCCCGGGACGGCGATCAGATGTATTTCCGACCAGATTACGCCCCAAAGCAGCATGCACCCCGCCCAGCCGCCGTGCCAGGCAAGGAATTGCCGCCGAACCGAGAAGGCAAGCGACAGGTTGTAGATCGCGCCGATCAGCAAGAGCGTCAGCGCCGCGCCGATCGCCGCAGCCAGCGCCGCTGATTGCACGCCGCTCTCGCCCCGCGTCATCAGCCGCGCGTGGAGGAGGTTGTGACTGGCAAGGGCATCGAATCGCAATGTCACCGCAACGAGCGGCGCGTTCCGGGCGGGCGCCTCGAAGGTGATCTGTCCGCCCGTCCGCCAATGCGATCCGTAGTTGCCGCTGCTGACCTGCTGGCGCTGTTCAGTGCCGTCCGCATAGGAAAATATCACCGCGAGCCTGTCGAAGCGCGAATGATGAATCATGAGCACCACGTCGTTGCGATCGACCGGCAATCGCCTGAGATCGGCGCGCAGCCAGAGGCTGCCCCGCTGATAACCGGCCGGCGAACCGCTGCAGTGGAAACGCAGCGAGGGGAGGCCGTTGTCCGCTTGTTGCCGCCCGGTGACGGCGTTGCAAAGCGATCCATCCAGGAGCGTTGTCTCAGCGACAGACGGAAGCGACCAGCACACGGCGGCGACGCCGAACGCGGCCAGCAGCACGCGTGCCGCGATGGCCCGGCATGAATCCCCAATCCCGCTCATGCTTCACCCTTTGCACTGATCGGATGAGAAAAGTCTTACCCAGCATGCTGTGGCGGGGCTTGCTTTTCCCGGGCAGAGATGGCGCTGCTCGCCGTCAGCAAAAAAGGCCGCCCCTTTCGGGACGGCCTTTCCATTGTCAGCCGGACACGGCTGGGAAATCAGGCGCGCAAAGCCCCCGCGCTGGAGGTCGTGCTCGCATGATCCGCCATGGCCGGCGTGTGACAATGAGACATCTGACCACCTCCTTTCCGTTGTTGAACAAGGGCTTGGATATGGGGTGCCCGCGCCGGGGATCAAGGCGCTGAATATCGGGCGCGGTGCCGCTACCGCGGGTTCCTGTCGAAATCATTCTTTCCCCGCGGGCGAAGCTGGATCGTCCGGTGAATCGACATATCTATATCTTTGCGCCCCCCGCGCTTCTGAATGCCGCGCGACGGCGCATGCACGGGCGTGACACCGCCCGGCGGCTGTGAAAGGATGTGGCGATCATGAAGCGCGAGGAGAGACGTCATGACGATGGGCCAGTTCCACGCGGCAACGCATCAGTGATTGCCGCCATCGCGGCAGGGGTGGCGGCGCTGGCCGGCGGGCTGGTGCTGTTCTCGCGTTTCGCCGCGCGCCGGATCGAGCGGGAGGTGCCGCCCGACGGCCAGTTCGCCACCATTCATGGCACCCGCCTTCACTATGTCGATCGCGGCCACGGGCCCGCCATCGTGATGATCCACGGGCTTGGCGGCCAGATCCGCAATTTCGGCTATGCGCTGGTCGACCGGCTCGTCGCCGATCATCGCGTCATCCTCGTTGACCGGCCCGGCTCGGGTTATTCGGCCGCCGGGCACTCCGCGAGCATCGCGGTGCAGGCAGGGCTGATCGCCGGACTAATCGAGACGCTGGAGCTTGATCGTCCACTGGTCGTCGGTCATTCGCTGGGCGGCGCGGTGGCACTGGCCTTGGCGCTCGATCATCCCGACAAGGTCGGCGGCCTCGCGCTTGTCGCCCCGCTTACTCAGCCGGAGGGTGCCGTGCCCGCCGCGTTTCGCGGCATTGCGATCAACTCGCCCGCGGTGCGCCGCGCTGTCGCCTTGACGCTGGCCACGCCGCTTGGCCTGCTCTCCGGCGACAAGGGCGCGGTGGCGGTGTTCGCGCCGGAGCCGGTCGCGGCCGATTTCGGGACGCTGGGTGGCGGGCGGCTCGTGCTGCGGCCTGGCGCCTTCCATGCCGCCTCGACCGATCTGGCGGCTGCCCGTACCGACATGGCCGGGTTGGCCGCCCGCTATCCCGATCTGGCGGTGCCCGTCGCGATCCTGTTCGGCCGGCAGGATGAGATCCTCGATCCCACGCTGCATGGCGGCCGGATCGCCGCTGATGTACCGCGCGTCGAACTGACCCTGATCGACGGCGGGCACATGATCCTGATCACCGCGGCCGACACGGTGGCGCTTTGGATAAGAGGGCGGATCGGCGCTGCGTGAAGCACCGCCGATATGGAGGATTCGTTAATCAATACGGTTTAGGCTGGTGGCCCATGAAGTTCGTGCTCGCCGCCATCCTGATGCTGGTCCTGGGGGATCTCGCATTCGCTCGTGGTGCGAATACCGCCATGCTCACCAATGCCGTGATGCATTTCTTCCACTCGGCCGGAGAGGAAGGCCGCTCCTCCATCTTCTCGCGCTGAGCGGTTGGCAACGGCCATCTGACTCCCCCGGGAACAGGGCTTGTCGGAGCGCCGCGACCTGAGGGGAAGAGTGGGCCGGAGATGCGGTTCAACCTCCGGCCCATCCCGCCACCGTAAAAGGAAGAGTCTCCAAATCGGTCGGCACCGGGCAATATAGCCATTTTGAGGATAATATGGATTAGGTAGTTTTCCGGGTCGATTCCGCCCCCGGGAAAAACGGGGGAAGCGCAGGCGCTCCGCCGCTAAACGCTTGCCCTCCCGCGCTCCGATCAGCCAAGGGCAGGCGCATGACGTTTCAGGTAGACATGGGAACGGACGGCACGGGCAAAACAGTCCATGTCGATCTGGAGGAGTTGCTCGCCACGCGCCTGCTCGTCCAGGGTAATTCGGGCTCGGGCAAATCCTATCTCCTGCGCCGGCTGATGGAGCGCAGCGCCGGGCAGGTGCAGCAGATCGTGATCGACCCGGAAGGCGATTTCGTCACCCTCGCGCCCTATGGCCATGTCGCGATCGAGGCGGTCGATTATGCGGTGGGCGAGATCACGCGTTTCGCCGCGCGCTGCCGCGAGCATCGCACCTCGGTGGTGCTCAGCCTCGAGGGGCTGGAGATGGAAGGGCAGATGCGCTGTGCCGCCGCGTTCCTCAACGGCCTGTTCGATGCCCCGCGCGAGCATTGGTACCCGGCGCTGGTGGTGGTCGACGAGGCACAGATCTTCGCGCCGGCGGCCGGCGCGGAGGTGAGCGAGGAGGTACGCCGCGCCTCGCTCTCCGCCATGGCGAACCTGATGTCGCGCGGTCGCAAGCGCGGTCTCGCCGGCATCATCGCGACCCAGCGGCTGGCCAAGCTCAGCAAGAACGTCGCGGCGGAGGCGAGCAACTTCCTGATGGGCCGGACCTTCCTCGACATCGACATGGCGCGCGCCGCCGACCTGCTCGGCATGGAGCGCCGCCAGGCCGAATCGATTCGCGATCTCTCACGCGGCACGTTCCTTGGCCTCGGCCCCGCCATCGCGCGCCGGCCGGTGATGGTGAAGATCGGCGCGGTCGAGACCAGCGCGCGCAGCTCGAGCCCGGTGCTGACCCCGCTGCCCCAGGCCCCGTCCGACGACATGATGACCTTCCTGCGCGAAGGCATCGAGGAGCCGCCCAGCACGCTGTTCCCGCTGTTGCCGCCCGGCGTGTCGCCCGCGCCGCGCACGCCGCCGGCCGCGCAACTGTTGCAGGATCTCGCCGCGACGCCGCCGCGCGAACATGACAGCGCGCCGGAACAGTCGCTCGAGGAGTTGGAGGAGGTGATCGTCCAGGTGCTTCGCGCGATCATGGACGATCCCGAGGCGACGCTGCGCACGGCCGCCGTGCTGTTCCAGGATTTCCAGGTCCGCTGCCGCATGGCGGGGGTGAAGCGTTCACCGCTTGACCCGTCGGCCTTCGCTCGCCGCCTCGCCGCGGCGCGCGCGGGCATTTTCGACCGGCTCGACGAGGAATGGCAACAGGCGCTCGAACAGGCGAACGACCTGCCTGATGACATGCTCGGCGCGTTCCTGCTGGTCGCCCGCGCAGCGCGCGAGGGCGAACCCTGCCCAAGCGATGAGGATGTGGCGCGCACTTACGGCACGAGCTCGCTGGGCCGTGCGCGACGGGTGATGAGCTATATCGAGGGGCGCAATATCTTCGTCACGCGGGTGGATCTGTCGGGGAAACGCTCGATCACCATCCCCGGCCTTGGCTGGACGACCGCCGCGGCCGAGGTGGGGTGAGGAGAGTTTCGTCGAGCCGCTCTTGAAGGGCGAGATCGGCAGCCCCGCGCACCAGTCGCTGGCGTATCAGGTATCAGATGCCGGCACGACATATTCGTTCGTTCCGAATAGCCATCGTGCCTGCCGAGATGGCGTATCGAGCGACGCAGGTTTCGCGCACTGCCTCTGCTCCGATATTGGCCGCCGATCCGGCTTGTCTGCTTGGTCACGACTGTTTGCGGACGACGGCTGATGGTGCCGATTCCAGTCGTGCTGCTTTGAAAATCCTGCCAGCATCACGCGCTCTCCTGCTCTCGCATCATGACATTTTTGTCATGTTGCCGTCACCGCCGCGGCGAGCCCCTCCGCATAGCCTCCCCTGCAGCCGACTGTATCGGCGGGAGAAAATGCCATGATCCGTACATCGTTGTTTGCCCTTGCCTCGCTCGCATTGCTCACTGGCACGCCGGGCCTCGCCGCGTCCTGCAAGGATGCCAAGGGCAAGTTCGTGAAATGTCCGACCGCCGTCGCCGCACCGGCCGTCGTCGCCGCCGGCGTGACCAAGGACGCGAAGGGCAAATGCCACATCGCATCGGGTCCGAAAAAGGGCCAGTTCACCAAGTGCAAATAAGCGGGGCGGTTTAAAGCCCTTCGCGCGCCACGCCCGGGTTGGCCCCGGTGCGTGGCGTTTTCGCGTCTATCGCTTCTTCTTCTCCGTGCAGCGCACCACGGTATAGTCCATCTTCAGCCGGCTCGGCCCGTTCGCGCAATCGGGCGGGCTGTCGAGGTGGAGCAGCATCACTCCCTTGTCGGCCGGCAACGGTGCGGCGCCGGGTGCGAGCAGCTTGCGCAGCGCCGCGCGGCCCTCAGGCGTGGCGACATAGGTGCTGTGCCCGATCGGCGTTCCCGGAATGTCGGTCCCGTCGATCACGGTCAACTCGCCGGGTGCGCCGCGCGGGACGGGATAGCAGCGTGGCTGGGCGATGGCCGGGCCCCTGCGGCGCTGCAGGCGGAAGGCACAGCCGACATCGCCCGCGCGGGGATTGCCGTGCACCGCCCAGCTGCTGCGCAATGCCAGATCATGCCCGGAGGCGAACAATGCGATACGCCGCCCCGGCCGGACGATATCGGGCGACACGTCGCGATCGAACAATTCCCGGTCCATGTCGGGCGCGGCGAGCACGACGGTGCGGACCCGCGCCGCCAGATCGGGCGCGCTCGCCTGGAGGTGGCGCAGCCCGTCGATCGCAATGCGGCCGCCCATCGAGTGCGACACCAGCACGACATCCGGCGCGATCCGCGCCAGATCGGCCAGCGCCGCGTCGAATGATGGCTGGGTCCAGCGGGCATTCTCCTCGTCCCAGCCATATTTGGCCAGGGCATGCTGCGACGGCCAGAGGAACGCGACCACCGGCCCGTCGAAATGCGCCGCCATGGCGACCTGGTCAGCCATCGACAGCGCACGCGCGGGCGTGGTGTTGTAGCCATGGACGTAAAGCAGCACCCGGCCCTTTGCACCATTCCCTGCCGTCTGCAGATCGCGCCGCAGCCGATCCTGCCACGCAGTCGCGGTCGACAGGGCAAGCACTGGCAGAGTCGGGGTGCCGTGGGTCGCCACGCCGTAGCGGACGGGATCGGGCGGTGTCTCGCCATAGGGGTGGAAACTGCCCCGCAGAACGCTCAGCGACAGGGGCGTGTCGGCGGCGCAATCGGGCATGCCGGTGGCGACGAAATAGACCGGGTCCTTCGTCGCCGCGGGATCATTGGTCTGCCCGGCGCAGGTGCCGGCGGCCGGGCCATAGGCCGGCGGGATGGTGATGCAGGCGGAAAGGGGCAGGGCGCCGAGGATCGTCGCCAGCGTCAGAAATCGCTTCGTCATGTCTTCGTTCTCACCGCGCACGCCGTCCGGCCGTGCTTTGACATTCATTCGCCCCTCGGTGAAGGGGCCCCGGGGAGGAGAAGGCGCCGATCCCGCCATCATGGCTGCGCCACACGCTGACGGCGGACTGGACAGGATCGAGTGCTGCTCTCATCTTCCGATCCATGTCGGATATGGGCGAAGTGGTTGGCTTTGTGGTGGAGGTTGCGGGTGAGGCCGTTGTTGACTTCTGCACGGACCCGTCTGTCGATCGAAAGCGAAAGCGCGGTGACCTGTTCCCCGCATTGCTTGCGGTATTTGCCGTCGTCGCGGTGGTGATCGTGCTGGCGGTGTGGTGGTATAGGTAGACGAAAACCTCTGATCTGGTTGCATCCGTTGCCAGCGCAGCTCAGCTCTTGAAGCAGTGCTCGCGATGCCACTGCAGGAAATGTGGGTGCGGCCGATCGGCCGGGCGAAGCGGCGGCAGGGCATGGCCGCTCTTGTTGATCATCGCATTCACGCCGTCCGGATCGTTTATCTGGCGGGAGACGAGGATCTTCAGGTCATCGTCCAGGCCGATCAGCCCGCGATCGAACATCCAGTGCACGGTGCCGGAAAGGGCGAGCCCGTTGTTGATGATGTCCGGCCCGCTCGCCTCGACCGGCCGGATATGCGCCGCTTGCACCTCGGCACGGCCGCCGCCGTTGATCAGCTTCAGGCCGGTGATGGCACAACGCTCGTCATAGGCGCGCAGCACGACGCGGCGGAAGATTTGCTTCCGCACGATGCGCGATCCGTAATAGCTGATGCGATCGCGTTCCTGCTCGAACGGGAAGGGCGCCCGTTCATCCTGCACGAAATTGTCGGAAGGTGGGGAAAGGGCGGCATCGTCGTCGCGCGGCAGCAGCCTGTCGTCCCCGCCAAGCCCAAGCTCGATGATGCGATTGAAATCGGCCGCGGAGAGCGGCCGAACCGCCGATTGCGCGCGGCCGGATATGGCGCCGGCCTCGTTCAACAGGCCGCGCTCGACCGGATCGCCGGGGCTGCCGAAGGGCACGGGATCGGCGAAATCGAGGTAGCTGCCCGGCTCGATCAGCGCGATGTACATGCCCGGCGCACCGGGGTCCGGAATGATCTGCTTGACCTTGGCGACAGCGAAATAGCCGCGTGTCCCCCGCACCTTGCGCGGCTCGTAATAGACAATCCAGTCGCCGACGGTCTGCTGGGCGCGGGTCAGATAGGGGCGGGGGAATTGATAGCGTTCTGCGGGGCTGTCTTCGTAGATCGAGTCTGCTCGGTGGATGAAGACGCCGAAGGCCATCCCCGAGCTATAGAGTGGAACTTCGCGAGACCAAGCGTTCGCTGGTTTCCACGGTGAAATCTCCGCGAGATCGGCATCTCCGTGCATATGATATGTACGTTTGTGCACGTTGACTCGGCAAAATATGCACGATAGTGCGCGTTTATGACGATAGAGGTTCCACTCGCCCGCAGAGATGATATCGCGGCCCGGCTCGCCGCCGGGCAGCCGGTGTCGGCTCAGGCGCTCGCCGTTGAGTTCGACGTTTCGGAGGACGCCGTCCGACGCGATCTTCGGGCGCTCGCCGCCCAGGGCCTGTGCCGGCGCGTATATGGCGGCGCATTGCCGATATCCCCAGGCGCTGTGCCGATGTCCGCCCGTGCTGTCGCTGACCAGGAAGTAAAACGGCTTCTCGCGGGCGCGGCGGCGAAAACGGTTCAGCCCGGCGAGTTTCTCTTCCTCGACAGCGGGAGCACCAACCTCGCGCTGGTCGAGTTCCTGCCCGAGGATGCGGACCTTACCGTCGCGACCAATTCAGTGGACATCGCCGCCGCGATTCTCCGTCGCCAGGATATCCGCCTCATCGTGATCGGCGGCATGGCCGACCCGGTGGTGGGCGGATGTATCGACGCTGTCGCCGTGCAGGCGCTTGTCCGGATGAGGTTCGACCGCGCCTTCATCGGCGCCTGCGCCATTTCGGACGATGGCGTCGGTGCCGAGCATTTCGAGGACGCCAGCTTCAAGCGGGTTGTCCTCGCGTCGTCGGCACGCTCGCTCATATTGGTTACGAACGACAAGATCGGCAAAGTCGCGGCGCACCTTGTCACTTCCGCTGAACAGATCGACATGGTGGTCATCGAATCCAGCGCGACACCCGGGCAACGCGCTGCACTCGATGCCGCCGGCTGCCGCAACATCCTTGTCGCTGGCCGAGC
Source organism: Sphingomonas sp. QA11 (assembly GCF_028473665.1). Classification (GTDB taxonomy): domain Bacteria; phylum Pseudomonadota; class Alphaproteobacteria; order Sphingomonadales; family Sphingomonadaceae; genus Sphingomonas; species Sphingomonas phytovorans. The sequence goes on from NZ_CP098774.1 coordinate 5,399,194, forward strand.
CTGATCCGGGCCGGGAGCGATGTCGATGATTTCTGCCGATCGACCGGCCACTCGGCTGGCAACCCGCCTTGCTTTCCTGGTGGCTGGCTTCGGCATCGCCTGCTGGGCGCCACTGGTGCCGTTCGCGAAGCAGCGACTGGCGGTGGATGACGCGACGCTCGGGCTGCTCCTTCTTTGCATCGGGGCAGGCTCGGTCGCGGCGATGATCGCCACTGGTCCGCTCAGCGCCCGGTACGGCAGCAAGCCGGTGATCGTCGGTAGTGGAATGGCGCTTGCCTGTGTCCTGCCGTTCCTCTCGGTCGCGGCAACGCCATTGGAACTCGGCGTCGTCCTGCTGCTGTTCGGCGGCGCGCTCGGCTCACTCGACGTGGCAATGAACATTCATGCGGTCGAAGTGGAAAGCGCCGCGCAGCGACCCCTCATGTCGGGCTTCCACTCACTGTTCAGCATCGGCGGCTTCGCTGGTTCAGCGACGATGACATTGTTGCTGTCATTGAAGATCGCGGCGCTGGTCGGCAGCCTGATCTGCTCGGCCCTGATGGCCGTCGCGATGCTGATTGCCTGGCCGCGCCTGCTCTCGTCCGCCCGTGTCGACGAAGGGCCGCTGTTCGTGCGCCCTCACGGCATCGTGCTGTTGCTGGCGGTGCTTGCGATGGTCACGTTCCTCGCCGAAGGGGCGATGCTCGATTGGAGTGCGTTGCTGATCACGCAGGCCTCGCTGGTCGACACCCGCATGGGCGGTGTCGGCTACATCCTGTTCTCGATCACGATGACGGCCGGCCGGCTGTTCGGCGATCGCCTGACCGCCCGGCTTGGCGACTATCGTACGCTGATGGGTGGCGGCTTGCTGGCCGCTCTGGGGTTGGTTCTGATTCTCGCTTCACCCGTCGCCCCCGCGGCGCTTGCGGGGTTCCTGCTGATCGGGTTGGGCGCGTCCAATATCGTGCCGGTCCTGTTCCGTCTCGCCGGCTCGCAAAAGAGCATGCCACCCGCACACGCGATCGGGGCGCTGACGACCTTGGGTTATGCGGGCATTCTTGTCGGGCCGGCCGCCATCGGGTTCGTCGCAAAGGCTGTTGGCCTGCCCGTCGCCTTCTGGGTCCTGGCCGTGCTCCTGCTTCTCGTGCCCGCGAACGCGCGACGCGTGACGCGGAAATAGCCTGCCTCATGCCGTGACCTTTGGGAGTTCGGCCGGAATAGGGCGGGCGGGATAAAGAAAGCGGCGCGGGGTGATCGTTCTTCCAGTGGATGGCCAATTGTTTGGACAAATCCTGACGTAAAAATCAACCGGTTCGGATGTTAAATACGGTATCAATATCACCGTGCTTGTCTAGATGGCCCTGCAACGGGAGGAGAGTGGTGCGCTGCGGCCAGTCAACTGCTGAAAGTGGTGCAACATTTCATAGCGAGTGAGTTTTCGATTGTTGTAATGGTGACGGCGCGCTGGTGAGTATCAATGTCGCCAACAGATGATCCATTTGACATGATGGAGAGAGTTTTCGGTTGGATAGCCGCATGCGCGGGGGCAGCCATTCTCGTTGCCATGTCGATCGGGTGCGCGTCGGCCCAGGCGCAGGAGGTGCCGCCCCCCAGTTCCGGCCATTCGGACATCATCGTCACAGGCCGCCGTCCGCCAAATGCGCCAGGCTCAGTCGAGGATCGATACGCCGCCGACAGCATCCGGACGTTGGGCGCCATGACGATCGGCGAGGTTATCGAACGCCTTGAGCGCCGCAACGGCGGACGCCCCTTTTCGATCATCGTGAACGGCCGCAGGCTTGCCGACATCTCGGATCTTCGCGACGTTCCCCCGGAGGCGCTGGCCGAGATTCAGATCCTCTCGAACAGGAGCGCCGGAAACTATGGCTTCACGCCGGAGAACAAGGTCCTGAACCTTGTCCTCAAGCCCCGTTTCGCCTCAACGACCGCCGACCTTGGAGTGCGCTTGCCCACGGAGGGTGGGGGCGACGACGTGACCGCTGCCCTGCGGCACATCAAGATCGACCAGGAGAGGCGTTTCAACGCTTCTGTATCCCTGCAGGGAAATACCGGACTGGACGGCCGCGACCGCATCGCCCTGCTCGAAGGTGGAGCGAACGATGCGTTGACCCCCTATCGCACCTTGCTGCCGTCGAGCAGAGCGGCCTCCCTAACAGGCGGGCTGGCGCTGCCCCTGGGTTCCACCAGCGTGACAATATCCGCGGCGCTTTCGGATTCGCTGTCGCGGCAGCTTGCCAGGTTCACGCTGGCGGAGCCCGGGGAAGGGAATGTCGGGACCGACGGCAATGCAGCGCAATCCATCACGGCACGCGGCGTGATCGATGCGTCGCGTACGCGTTTCTACCAGATCGGCCTCAGCGCCTCCGGTGCGCTGAAGCGCATCACCTGGACGGGCGAACTTACCGGCTCCGTCACGGTCTCCCGGACAGGCAGCCAGCTTTCCCGGCGGGAAATCCCCGGCCTTTCGGCTGATGGGGATCTGGCGGCTCTTCCTGGGAGCTATGTGCCGCTCGCCATCTCGTCCAGCAGCGGCACCCTGGGGGCCGCCCTGAGCGCGAATGCGCCCCTGGTGTCGCTGCCTGCCGGCGACCTGACCGCCAATATGAGGCTGAGCGGCTCGCTCCAGCGCCTCGTGTCGACGAACGGCGGGGGCCAGCCGTCACGGCAGGTAGCCGGACAGGGGCGGTATCGGGGGCATCTCGGGTTTGACGTGCCGGTCGTCGGCCCGGGCGTGCCCCTTGGCGGTTTCCTGGGGCGGGTCGCGCTGTCGGCGAGCGTCGATTCCGAATGGGTAAGTTCCGCCGGCCGATACCCGAGCTATGATGCCAGCGTCGAATGGCAACCGGCCGATTTCCTCTCGTTCAGCCTGGGCCGGAGCCGCGCCGAGACGCCGCCCGTCCTCAACCGGAGCCGGGATGCGGTTGTCTATACGCCCGGTGTGCTGGTGGTCGACACGCTGACCGGCGACTATGTTCTGGTGACGCGCATATCCGGGGGCGAAACCCGCCTGCGCGCCGTGTCGGAGGATATGTCGACGCTCCGCCTCAGCCTGAGCAAGGCCGTCGGGCCGACCAATATCTCCGCCACGACTGAATATATATCGTCAAGGATCGCCAACCCGGTCGTCTATACCGGCTATGCGAGCGCGCTGTTTCAGCGCGTATTCCCCGGCCGGTTCATAAGAGATGGTGCCGGTCAGCTCGTCTCCATAGATGTGCGCCCGTTCAACGCGTCCGAGGAACGGCGCAACATCCTGAAATCCAATCTGCACCTCACCGGCATCGTGGGCGCGACAGGTGGTGGCGCACCCGCTTTGGCGGACAATCGCGCAATCACCTGGGATTTCAGCGTCACGCACGAATGGACATTGCAGGACACGCTGAGCCCTTCCGCCGGCGCGGCTGGCATCGATCTGCTGAAGACCCCCCTTGATGGCGTCCAGGGCACGCCGCGACACAGGATCAACATCGAGGTCGATGCCTCTTATCGGGCCTTCACATTCCAGCTCGGTGCGCGGTGGAGATCGGGGGCTCGCGTGGAGGATATTTCGGCCTTGGCTCCCTATTCGATCCGATACGCTGCTTTTGGCACCGCGGATGCTGGGATGTCCTGGACGCTTCCGCAGAAGGATTCGAAGCCGGGCCACTCGAAACCGCTTCGTCTGTGGCTGACAGTCGAGAACCTGCTCGACAAGCGGTTCTCGGTGCGTGATTCCAACGGGCAAGTCCCTGCCGCATTCAGCCCTGCGTTCCTTGACCCGACAGGTCGTGTCATCGTCATTCGGGCAAGCCGGGCATTGTGACTGCGTGGCGGGGGCGTCATCCGGCCAGGGTGCGGCGCGGGTGGCAACCGGTCTTTTCGAATTGCTTCCGTAACAAGATTTCCGGGATTTCCATTTTCTCAAAGCATTATTCTGGACAATTTAGATCAGTTTTGGCCGTAAAAATTATTATCTCCACATTGGTTTATATAATTTCTGCAATATTTATCAGCGTTGACTCCAATTTGGTAGCGATATCCTCCACTGTCGTCCCAAAAAAATCGAAATGAGTGTTTTCAATGGAGATCGTCTCTGGCATTTATTTGGCTGCTATTGCAGCATAACCGAGAGGATATTCACCATGAAGACTTTGTCTGTCGTTGCCGGTATTGTCGCCCTGTTGTCGAGCGCGCCTGCATTCGCTTCGTCCGTGTCGATGACATTCCAGAATGTCGGGACGGCTACGATGGTGCCGAACGGCGTGAACACCTGTGGCGTCTTTGCGCCGACACCCGCGAACATCCTTGCTGGTGCTACCTCGCCCACCTCCAGCACGAATTGCGGCACTACCTCGGCCGCGCACGTGACCTACAATATCGGTACGAAGCAGTGCGTCTTCCATATCTCGACCATCTACACGCCGGCGAATCCGCTGACCGGCGCATCGGCCTACTGGACCCCGAACGCCTCGACGACGGCGAGCGGCAGCGCGACCTGCAAGGTCGTCAGCCAGGATATCTCGCAGATCTTCACGAACGGCAATTTCGCGGCGGTCTTTTCAATGAAGTAAGTCGAATGGGGCGTGCCGGCGCGCGCCCCATTCACTTCTTTTTATGGAGATCGGCTTAGTATTTTGTTTCGGTAATGGCCTATGGACAAGTGCAGGCGGAGGGCGCGTGAGTATTTCAACGACCGGCGTCGGATTCAATCGCTCAGGCATCGCGCTGGGTACGACCGCCGCCAAATACGCCGCGCTTGCGCCGTCGCCGTCGAGAACCGCCGACGCGGCGAAAACATCCGCCATGAATACCGGCGACGTCGTGCAGATCTCCGACGCTGCGAAGGCGGCCGCGGCGGCGCTTCAGAAACCCAGCCCGGCTGACAATGCAATTGCGGCCCGCAGCAAGCTGGATGCGTTGTACGCGGATGCCAAATCGGACGGCACCTTCATCACCTTCGACACGGCAAAGGGCGGTCGCCAGCTCGATATGAGCGCGCTCAGCGATGAGGAACTGGCAGCGATCGCTGTCGATCATGGCGGTTCCTTCTCGCAAGACGAATCGAACGATGCGGCCGGCTGGCTCAACCTGCGCCTGGCGAAGACCCTCCAGCCGTTCCAGAACGCTACGATGAACGGCGATCGCCGTGCTCATGCGATGACACTCAACGCGCTCTACGACAGTGCCAGCCAGGATGTGCGGGACGCGCTTGGCTGGACGCCGGCGATGCGCAGCGAGGGCGACACCCTGCTGTCCGGCGACACCGCGCGCTTCGGCAGGCTGGACTGGCCGTCGATCTTCAGCAATCTTCGGGACGCCTCGAACAACGGCGGCATGGCTTATAAAGGGTGAGCGTGCGGCCTGGACCGAGGCTTCATTCCAAAAAACTTCAGTTCCGGATGCACGGCCCGATATAAAAACGGCGCAGGGTCTCCCCTGCGCCGCTTCATCGATCAGCCCGTCGGCTTGATCAGTTCCTCCTCTTTTTCTTCTTGCCCGTGTCCGCCGGCTCGTCGGTGGGCGTGCTGGCGGTGGTTGCCGACGGATCGGTCGGCGCTGTGGCTGTCGTGCTGTCCGGTGCGGGCGCGGGCGTCGTCGCTTCGGGGGCCGGGTTCGCCGGCGGCTGGCTCATCGGATCGGCCGTTGGCGCGTTGGTCGTCGGCGGGCTGCTTGGTGGAACCTGCTGCGCGGTGGCGGGCAGGGCGATGGCAAGCGCGGCACCGGTGACGGCGGTACTCAAGATCCTGATATTCATGGCTGTTATCCTCTCGGTATAGGGCCCCTGTACCGATGGACATGGGGCAGGCCTTTACGCGTTTCGACCCTGAGTCGGTGGAGCGAGCCTCTTGCGGGGCGTGCGGAATTCACCGGATCGGTTCGTCCTGTACCTCGGCTCAGTTCGTCGCACGACGCCGCGGCGTCAGCGCAGGTCGCGGTAGAGGTCCTCCGCCGACTCCTCCGCCTCGCGCCGAATCCGGCGCAGATCCTCCCAGGCCTCCAGCTTCATCGACCGGAAATTCGCCAGGCACACCGCGTCGCCGGCATCGGGTGAACGGCCGAGCATCGCCTTCATCTCGTCCTTCGACCGTACCAGGATGCCCCGTGCCGTCACGCTCCAGTGATAGGCCGCCAGGTCGGCGCGCAACGTCGTATCGTCGGGCAGCGCGATCGGGTCGGGCCCTTGCGGGTCGAGCGCCTCGCGCAGGCGCCACACCATCTCGGCGCGCATATTGGCGAATTTCAGGCGGCCGTCCGCTGTTCCGGTGGCGCTGGCGGCGGCGGCGTTGACCGCGACTGTCTGCACGCCATTCTCGGTGAGGAAATTGGCGGTGGTCAGGCCCCATCCGATCACGTCGACATGCACCACGGCCCGGTCGCGCCGGTGGCGGATGACATGGCCGGCGGTGACGGGCCCGCCAGCTTCCTGCGGGATCTCACGCCCCGGAATGCGGATCAGCGGGGCGAACCAGCCGCCATGCCGGCACGCGATGACGAAAGCGTCGCGGCCGCCCACCGCGACGTCGACGCCTATCGAGTCCATTGCCGGCATCGGGTCGCGTGGGCGCCAGCGCGCCATTGCAGCGTCGATCCAGGCGGTGGGGATGACCTGCCAGTCGTCATCCTCAACCCCGGCCGCGAAATCGCCGTTGAGCATCTGCGAGCGAAGCGGTTCGGGCATCGCCTGGAGCGTGTCGATGTAACCGGTACGCAGATAGAAGAAATTGTCCGTCACCCGGCTCGGCACGAAGGTGCGCGATCGCGGCGTGATGATCTTCTCCGCGCCGAAATCGGCCGGGTCGAAATCATAGAGCGGCTGGTGCCGGAAGATCACGAAGGGTTCGGCGCGCGGCATCTCCACGTCCCGCCCGCGGATGGTGGTGAACCAGCGAAGCTCGCCTGGTTCGGCCGGGTTGGAATGGTTCCTGTCGAGCCAGGGCCCGAAGAAATCGAGCACCCAACGGCCCTCCGCGCTGGTCGGCGGGTTGAACGTCATCAGCACCCGGGCGCGCTGGCCCGGGTCGCTGGTCCGTGCCCAGCCCATGGTGAAGCGCACCTGCGCCTCGCGCATCTCGGTCACCTCGTCATAGGCGATCAGGTCATGTGCGCGGCCCTGCCATTTGTGGTGATCGCCCGGATTGTCGAGCCCGCCGAACTCGATCAGGCGGCCGCCGTCTGGGGCCGGAATCTTCCACACCGATTTCTGCGCGGCATAGCCCCTGGTCGAGCCTAGGATCTCCCCGATGCGCTGGACGATGCCGTCGGTCTGCGCTTTCTCCCGCCGCAGGATCAGCGACCGGCGGTGCCGGGTGAGCGCCAGCCCGGCGACCAGATCGGATTTGCCGCCGCCCGCCGCGCCGCCATAGCCGGTGATGTCGGCCGCGCTCTCGAGCGCGCGCATCTGGGCGCCGGGCTGCGGCCGCCACGGGCAGGCCCGGGCATCGGCGGCGAGCAGTGTGGCGATCTCGGCCCGTTCCTCCGGTGTGGCGCGGGCGAGCAGGCCGTCGAGCGCGGCGGGATCAGTCGGGATCATCGATGTCGCCGCCATGTCCGATCAGGTCGGGCTCGCGCGCGCTGATGGTGGTGAGAAGCGAGGCGAGCCGCGCGGCGATCGCGACCGGCTCTGCCGCCGTCTGGCTGCCGCCTTCGCCGCCGCCGTCGCGCGCGGTCATTCCGGCGATGCCGCCGGCAGCCGCGCTCCCGGCCGCGCCATAGCGCCGGGGGTCCCAATGCGCGAGCACCCGCAAGCGCGTATCGATGCGCAGCTTGGACCGGGCGATACTGTCCGGGTTGCGGACCGGCGGGTCCTTCTCCTCGGCGTCAGCTCGCATCACCCAGTCGTTGCGGCTGTCATCGGCGATCTCGAGCATCTCCTCCGCGATCGCATCGAAGCCGATCGCGCGTGCCCAGGCCATGCGGTGCGCGAAATCCTCGTCCTTCATCCAGTCATAGACGGTGGACCGGCCCACCTGCAGTGCCCGGCACAGCTCCCGCAAGGTGCGGCCACCGGCGATGCCGGTCAGCAACTTCTCCTCCATGCTCGCGCTGCGCCTCGTCATCGCCCGTGGTTAGGGGAGGACGTCGCAGGATTGAATCGAGGGGCTTGCGAAACGTTGAGGGAAGTTGTTGCGATGGTCAGGCCATATCGCCTGGGTTAACGGACATGGTGGGCACGGGCAGGTGAGGTGCGTCGGGTTGCGGATCTCCGGTGCGGCGGCTTTCAGCGGAATCCCGGAAGTGCGCGTCGCACGAAGATCTTTTCGGTGCCGAAACCGGGGCCGCTCACTGACACACGATATTCCTGTCCCGCTTCCATCTTCGCCTTGACGAGCCTTGGTAGTGCGGAGGAATCTCGGGGTAGACGATCTTGCTTCTGCAATTCTCGGCATCTTCCACCTCGAGTTGTAGGGAGATCATCCAAACATCGGGGATGGCAAAACCGGATTTTCCGGGAGCTACGTGCGATTATCGATACTTTTGATACAGGGCGGGTGCTTGCTCCCATCGTCCGTTTCGATGCTTATCGGGCCATCGCCGAACTGCCGAACGACGATATCTACGGCAAGCTGGCAGGACGAAAGGCACAAAAGGCTGCTCCGGAAAGCAGCGAAAGCCCAGGATGTCTAAAAGCCATATATGCCCGACCCTTTCAGACGCGCTTCAAGCCGGCGCCGTTCAGCCAATGTTGATGGATTGTTGGCCGCGCGCAATGCCGCATAATCACCGGCCGTCTGGGCTTGCCCTCCGATGGTCTCCTTATCGATGACCCCGTCTCACGATCGTCGTGCCCGCACCGTAACTGGCACCGTAGATATCGATGACATATCGATGGCCGGGCACCAGTGCCTCGTCGGATTCGCCGTGATAATGAGCCGGGATTTCGGGGTAGATGATCTTATTTTTGCATTTGTCATCGTCCAGCCCCGAGTCGCGATTCACTGTCCAAATGTGCGGCGAGTCGATTTCGTCTTTTCCGTCTACAAGCTTGATGATGTTGACAGTGTAGATGCACGGCGGGTGGTCTGTCCCGTCGGCTGATGCGATTACGATGCGGCCATCGTCCAGTTGCGTGACGGTGATTTTCACCGCAAACTGGCAGGACGAAAGGCATAAAAGGGCTGCTCCGGAAAGCAGCGAAAGCCCAGGATGTCTAAAAGCCATATATGCCCGACCCTTTCAGACGCGCTTCAAGCCGGCGCCGTTCAGCCAATGTTGATGGATTGTTGGCCGCGCGCAATGCCGCATAATCACCGGCCGTCTGGGCTTGCTCTTCGATGGTCTCGTTGTCGAATGTACGGCTCCGCTTATCATATCTGTATACCGCATCCCGATCAAAACCCTGATCGAGGGATGGGCCGAACACCAGTTCATCGGTGACGTACCGATCGCCAAAATTCTTGAAGCCAAGGCGCTGATTTTGCGCGACATGGTAAAATTCGTGTATGAGGGTCTTTAGGCTTCGGTCAGTCTTTGAAAAATCGCTACGATAATGCCATAATAAAGCGCTTATTGCACGTGTCGCGTTACTTGTATTTCGCGGCTTCGATTCAGTCCATCAATGGAAAATAAAATAAACGATCTTAATTTGAAATATACTGATGCCTGGATATCGATTATTTATCACACAATCTGGTGTCGGAATAACGGTGTCGGGGGTGTTTAAATTCACCATTTTGTGCATTATTGTCGATTCGTCGTTGTCACTTGGTGAATCTGATAGGATCTGTGCCCGGGTCACTTGGTCCGGATTTGCGCGCAGAATCCGAACAGCGACGGTTCGCGATCGACTTCACGACATCGTCGACCCTAAGACCGCGTGGGGCGAGGATGCCGCTCTTCCTCACCACGCCCCACGGATGGGCTTCAGTCGCGATGCTGCCGTCTGCACGGGTTTCCAAGTCGGACGATTGTAACCACCAGGCATCCGCGGCGTCATAGCGGATCGGACGCAATAGCTTCTCGTAATCGGGGGGCGGGTTGAGATCGTCGGCCTCGGGGGGCGGAGCGAATGGCGCTGTCACCGGGATGACGAAGCTGCCATCCCTGCTACGCACGAGGCTATCGGACATCTCGACGATACGGTATCCGCCCGATCCGTCCGACTTGAGATAGAACAGGAAATATCGGATGCGGCTATTGTAGCGGGTATGCAGCCCCGTGTTGATGGTGACGGTCGATCCGGCCAACCGTCCGGCCATCACTTCTTCAACATCGAAAGTAATGCGAACCGGCGAGCGAAGAATGATGCCTTCCCCATCGGGGACTGGGAGCCAGTGGTATCGTGGCGCACTGGCAACCAGCGCCACGTCGAAGCATGGCAGGGTCCCTGCATCAGTGGACGGCGCTGCCCGCGGTTTGACGGGCTCGGATAGGCTAGCCTGCTGGAGCGCCTTGCCAGAAGCTTGGGGAGCTGCCCAGGCTGCCAGGGTCAACCCCAAGATAATCGCTATTCCCGCCGGCTTGCGCATCTTAATGTGTTTCCTGCTTCGCTTTCTTGACCTTCGGGGTGAGGTATTTCTCTTGGGCCGACGTCAGATTGTGCCGGATAGTCGAAGCTTGCGATTTGGTGGCTACCGCTAAGGGGCGCCGTGAAAATCAATTGACCGTCGATCATTTCATGTCACCCGTTGGTGCTATGATAAATCTTCGCCATCTGGATGCTATATCTTCACAGCGCCTTAGTATATCCCATCCCTCCCCAGCCGAAACATCGTCTAGCATCCCGTCGTTTCCTTTGGTCCCCTTTTCTCGGGTTACATATGACCGTGCATGCCAAAGATCGGAATGTCAGGTCCCGATGGCTGGCCCCGGCCCCGCCATCTGTCCGATCGGCGTGAGCAGTTCGCCGGGTATCGTAATGCCAGTGGTGAGCGTGTGGGATGACGGTGCCGGGGGCAACGGCCCCTGATCCCCGGGGGCCCATCCTTTGCCGCCCGCTCTCATCAGTGGTTAAAAACGGCGCGGCGGGCGCTTTTCGTCTTTTGCAAAGGATGACGGCCGCTCGATCGTCAGTTCCCGGATCATCCGGCGCATCTCATCGTCGAGCCGCTCCGCGCACCGCGGGACCGGGTAGGCCGTGCAATCCGCCGTGCGGATCGCCTCCCAGCGTCGGGTCGCCTCCCGCGTTGATATCAAGTTGCTGATCGACTCACGCAGATCCGGTGTCCGGTCGATCCAGTCGAACAGGCCCCGCTCGCCCCGAACGGGCTTGCGCGGCGGCGGCACTTTGGCAACGCTGGTCAATATCTCGGCACGGCGGCGCGCAAAATCGGCATAGGTGGAAACGGCGCCAACCACGTCCGCGCGGGAATAATTTGCGTAATAGGCACGGTCCGCATTCTGCGCTTCCTGAAAGGCAGGGATCATCGCGGCGAGGAAACTGTCGCGACGCGTGCCGGTACGAGCGCGCGGCAGGAGCTTGTTATAGGCGTCGATCGCAGTGTCATCGCACGCCTCGAAAAGTTGCGGCGAATAGCCGCGCGTCTTGCAGTCCCCCCGACGGGTACCGATAGCCGTGATGGCCCGCTTCGCGCGCGCTATCGAAGGTGCGCTGGCGATCCTTGCCTTCGCAGCGGAAGCCACCGCCGCGACGGGTGAGAGGGTGATCGACACTGCAGCGGCAATGGCGACACAAACAAGGGTTCGTGTCCCTCTCCAGCGCTTCATCGATCCCGCTCCCGACCTATATCGTCTCCACGACAAGTGATCTCTTTTTGTTCTGGTTGAGTCAATAGCCGGGCGAGCCGTTCCGACAGCGTGCCGCGACCCTATTTCGGCCGTCCGTACAAGTTGCTCGTCGGGGGAGTCGTCACCTTTTCCGGATCGTACATATAGTCCGTCACGTTGATGAGATCGTCGGTATATTTGTGCATGAAGGCACGGTACGCAGTGCTGAGATCCGGGCCGTAATAAGTGAGCCAATACTGCCTTTCGTCGGGCGGCACATTCTGCTTCCAGTGCGATGCGCTCAGCGGTTTGCCCTGAAGAAAGTCAGTCGCACCCTCCAATCCCTCATGATGGGCAAGATAGGCATAACGCGCGAGCGCAGCGGGGGATTCGTCCAGTAACACCCCTCGCTTTCTCAGCCTGGCGAGATTGAATGCGGCATAATCGGCAGAGGGCGTTGATGGAATGATCGGCGTCGAAGCGGAGAGCAAGAAACGCCTGCTCATGCGTCGCCGCGATCTTGCCTTTCTTGTCGAGATAGCCGAGCCCGGTTGCAAGGTTCCAGTGACAGTGCATTCATCTCGACTTGGGGTCGCCCACAGCCAGAGCTATGAAATGCACTGTTACCGGAAGTCCTTGTCACCGGAAGTCTTTGAATCGACTCTGCCCCGCGAGCCGTCCGATCGACGCCAGCAAATCGTCGCGCATCGCCATGCCGGTGGAGATAACGGCGACACCTGCAACAGTCCTAATTCTCCCCGCTCTCCCTCATCAAGAGGTCAATGCCTGTTCGGCCCCCCGATTGCCTTTTTCGTAGCGCCAGTTCTGCAAGCGCGGGGCTTGGTTTTGTCGAGTGATGCCAGTTTCTTCATCATCTCGCGCATCGCTTCGTCCATCCGTAGCGTCACTTTATCTCCTCGACGATCACAGGTCCGTCGTTACAGGCGAGATGGTCGAGCCTCCGCCATTTCTCCACCTCCATGTCGGCACGCGTGATCATTACATCCGCATACACATCCGTCTCGGTGGCAACGCCAGGACGGACAATAACCCACACCTCCCGGATATGCGCCATCCGGGGACAGCCACTATGGCGCGTATTTTCAAGCGCCTGCGTCAACCATTCGCGAGACCGGGGCCAATGCGGAAACAGATAGTTCATGGCCTGAAAGAAGGCGGGGGGAACCTCTACCCTAATCCTCGTCACTGCGTCCTCGGCGAAGTTGAACAGGATAGGATTCATCTCCATCCGATCGATTGGCGCTGGGGAGACTTCCGGCTCGATCTCGAAAATCAGGCAGTCCGGTCTTTGGTTCGTTCCATTGAGGCACGGGTTCATGCTTCGCAAAGCGGCATGCAACATGGTGGCTGGCCTGTCGATCCCGGGTGTCGCTGCGGCACTCTGTTTCGTCGGAACGAATGTCAAGGCGACGGACAACAGGGCAGCGCAAAGAGTCACAAAAATTGCAGGCTGGGTTGTGGAACGCATAAATCGTCTCGCTCGTCAGAATACACTAGGCGTAAGGTCGCCTCCGAATCCTTCAGTCACCAGGCGGCCTGATTGCGCGATGAGAAGCATGGTCTCTTTTTGTTCTCATTTGGTCAAGGAATATCTCTCAAATGCGAGCGGTGTCCTAAAAACCTTTCAGTCCGAAGGAGTGCCATCTCAACGGCGATATGAAAGCTTGGGGGATTTCTTTCCGTGTCTTCCACGCCTGTTCAGCTTCGCGGAACTCCTTTTTGCGCGCGTTGAAGTGCTGGACGAACAGCGCGAGGAGGTCATTGAAGCGCACCGGAGTACGTTGGCGAGGAGGATTCGTGATGGGCCCGGCATCGGGTGCTCCCTTGCCGCCTGAATAGTAACTATAGTCCTTTTCCGAATTCATCGGGATAGAAGCAAAAATCCTGGCAGCTATGCTGAAGGCGCCGCTCAGATTCCCCTTGAGGAGTTCGTCGATCGCTCCCTTCTGGGCAAGCTGCGTTATCGCGATGAGATCTTGGGTTGTCGGAGAAAAATCCTTGCGTGACCAAAGGTTGCCGCCAAAGTTCTCCCAATTGGGTTTCGTGATTTGATATCTGCCGATCGGTACGCGGCCATGGAATGTCGTGAGATCCGGTAGCTTTTCCTTGTTGGGGTAATGGGTCCGATAATACCCGTCGTCCTCCGTATCCTCGGTGCGAGCAAACACGTCGAGCAAAGCCTTCACTTCCGGAAGTGTATAAAGATAGCCAGCATTCTCTCTGATCTCTACCCTTACCTTGGACGAGGTTTGTTCGGCACCTGGCGACCCGTCGGGGTAGGCGATATCGGGGCCAGCGAGAGGCTTAGGCTCCATTAACCAGGCTCGTTCTTCCGGTGTCGTCCGATAGTCACCATTGACGCCCCGGCCCGGCCCGCCAAAGCCGGTGTCGTAGGTCGATAAATTGGTGCCGAGCGGTGCCGCCGGCCGGTCATCGGCCTGTTTGGCCGCCGGGCGCATACGCCTTGCGGCGGCGCGCGCGCCTGCTGATTCGTTTATCCTTATTGGTGTAAGGCCTGTCGTGAACCCGCCAATCGACCCGTCATCCTCAACCGGAGCGGCGGCATCGAACGGGGTTGGTTTCGTGGTGAAATGGACAGCCGGACTTGGCCGCGTCGAAGCATCGCCCCCATGATCGACCATGAACGCGGCGTTAGCAAGGTGCGGTGCACCCGCCGACCGCGTGCTACGGATATTCGCCTGCGCCGGATCGATCCCGTCGTCGATCGGCATCCCATTGAAATTGATGTCGGCGGACGATTCGGGCGTTATAGCACCTTGCGCTCCCGATACGTCGTCCGGGGTGGCATCGTTGGTCATCGATGTTGTGGCTGGTGCGCTCGCCGCCAGCGACGGTCCGGACACGCTTTCAGGTGACGATCCGAGCACCTTGCATCCACCCGATTTCCACCACCGGATCGCCTGGTCGGCGGTGTAGGTGAACGGCACCAGCCCCTCGGCGATCAGCGCATGGCCGAGATACTTATCGACCTCCTCATAGGTCGCGGCACGCTCGCCTTTGGTCACTTCATCGAGGTCGTCCATCGTGCGCGACATCAGCGCCATTGCCATATAGCCGCCCTTGGGATGCCGCATGCTCAGATGGTCGGGCACCTTCCAGGTCGAAGGCGGTCCGTCCCAGGGTGAGGGCGGCGGGGCAGGCGGGCGCTCCGGGCGCGGGCGGGCGAGGTGCGCGTTCTCCTCGATGAAGCGATGCATCCATTGCTCGTCCGTCTCCTCCTCCGGTGCTGGCGGAGCATCGGGCGGGCGGTTCAACTCCGCCTCGCCCGGCGCGGTAACGGCGTCGGATGTGGCTGTAGCAAGGTCGTCCTGCGGGTCGGTCGGGATCATGCGGTGCCTCCTGGAACGGGAGGTCAATTGCGCATGGTCGCGGCCGGTTTTGAATCGATCCTACCCCGCCAGCCGCCCGATCGACGCGAGGAGTTCGTCGCGCATCGCCATGCCGGTGGTCGGCGTGGGCAGGCCGGGGCCGGCCGCGAGCTTTGCGAACACCACTCGCCGCTTGGCCCCGCCGTCGGCCTTGTCCGCCCAGCCGACGAACCAGCCGAGCGGCTGAGTCCTGTCCTGATGCCCGTCCGGGGCGTTCAGCCAGCCGCTCCCGGTCTTGCCTTTGACGCGCCAGCCACCGCTGCCCTCGAACACCGGCAGGATCTCCTCGGTCAGCGCCGATTCCGGTGACAGTGCATTCATCTTGACTTGTGGTCGCTCACGGCCAGAGCTATTAAATGCACGGTCATCGAAAGTCCCCGGTGTGTTTGGCCCCATGGATAACGGGGGATGGCGGTGCACGCCAATCTTGCACCTGTCATCGTTTCCTGAATGTTGCGGGATATCACGGGCTTGAGATCAATTTTCTCTCGGGTCTTTCTTGTCTCGAACCAGCCCAGGATAGTGCATCTCCATATAGTCATCATCCAGGAACAGGCCGTTGTCTTTCTTGCACGCTGAAAGCGACCCCGCCCATGATCCCTTTTTGTAGATTCCCTTCAGCATCAGCCATTTGCCTTTCAGGTCGCGCCGCCTGTGCTGAAAGAAACGGGACGGGCCGATATTCAGGCAATTGGTGAGATCCTTGGGCGACTGCCGAACATGATCGCTCCACCAGTGCGACGTCGCCCAGACATAACCGCCGACATAGATGGTCTTGCCGTCATACAGATCCGGACTGGCGTCGAATGTCTCGGGCGTTTTCGCACGGTCCGGGCGATCGGCGTTCGCCAGATCATGCTGCCCCACGCAGCCCGCGGCGATCAGGCACAATGCGAGCAGGGCTGGTCTGTTCATGTCAATTTCTCCCGTCCGGCGGTGCCTCTGTCAAAAACAATTGCTGGGACCTATCAAGATTGCCCTGCAGTGACCGTCTTTGCTGAGCGGACACTATTTCTTGTGGCGCCGTGAAGATCAATTGCCCCTCGACCATTTCGTGCCAGCCGATCTTGCCGTTGTAGACGGTTGCCATCGGAATGCTGCGCTTGAACAGTGCATCGGTGTCGCCATAACCGTCATTTTCCGAGGGGGCATCGACCATGCCATCGGATCCGTCGCCGGACGGATGGCCGTGTATGCCGAAAAGCACCTTGCCTGGGCCGGATGGTCGGCCCCTATATGTCAGGTTGCCGGCCTTTCCCCTGGCCACACGTACTTCGATCCTGCCGTCAGGCATCAGATAGCCGAACGCTAGGATTTCTTCTTCGCCCGCATTGACTTTCAGATTCCCGATATTGGCCTCAGCGGCGGTTTTCATCTCGGGTGTGGCGACGATGGTCCTGCGCGCGAGACGAGGCAGGTCTTTGGCTTCGACCTTGGCTGCTATGACCCATTCGCCCCTCGTCCTGAGCGTGGTTTGAACGCGAGGGTAAGCGCGCGGGATCTCCGCTTTCGGCAACAATTTGTGGGAAGCCTGTTCTTCCAGATAGTCCTCAAGGTTGGTTCCTTGAACGACCCTCCGATAGGCATCGCTCCCTGCGCCGCCATCGCTCACAGGTGCCCGGTCGTTGTGCGGGATGGATGCCGCGTCAGTTTGCTGTGCGTTGCCTGTCGGGGCTCGTCCTTGCACCATATGCGTGTCGGGGGCGGCCTGTGCGGGATCGATCTGATCGTCGATTGCCATGCCATTGGCATTCATGTCGACCGACGATCCGGTCGCGCCGCCTTGAATGCTTGATACTTCGTCCAGCGCGGAATCGTTGGTCGTGATCGTCTCGCCGGACGCGCGCCTGAGGAACAGAGCCGGACTCGGCTGCGACACAGCCTGACCGTCCGGACCAACCATGAACGCGGCATTCGAAAGATGCGGCGCACCAGCGGGGCCGTCGTTGTGAAGATTGGGGTCAAGATTCTGACTAGCGTCCGATGGCATCGGCAGGGGGCTGACAGACGCGCCACCCAGCACCTTGTACCCGCCCGATTTCCACCAGTGGATCGCCTCGTCGGCGGTATAGGTGAACGGGACCAGCCCTTCGGCGATCAGCGCATGGCCGAAATACTTGTCCACCTCCTCATAGGTCGCGGCGCGTTCACCCTTGGTCACCTCGTCAAGGTCGGCCATCGTCCGGGACATCAGCGCCATCGCCATATAGCCGCCCTCGGGATGCCGCATGCTCAGCTGGTCGGGCACCTTCCAGCTTGAGACCGGCCCGTCCCAGGGTGAAGGCGGTGGGGCTGGTGGCCGTTCCGGGCGCGGGCGGGCGAGGTGCTGGTTCTCCTCCAGGAACCGCAGGATCCATTGCTCGTCCGTTTCCTTCTCCGGCGCTGGCTGCGTCTGCGCGTCGGGCGGGCGGTTCGGGTCCACCTCGTCCGGCGCGGCGATGGCGTCGGGCATGGCAGTGGCAAGGTCGTCCTGCGGGTCGGTCGGGATCATGTGGTGCCTCCTCGATCAGAAGGCCATCTGCGCAGGATCGCGCCGCTTTTGAATCGATCCTACCCCGCCAGCCGCCCGATCGACGCCAGCAGATCGTCGCGCATCGCCATGCCGGTGGTGGGCGTGGGCAGGCCGGGCCCCGCCGCGAGCTTTGCGAACACCACCCGGCGCTTGCCCCCGGGGCCGGCCTTGTCCGCCCAGCCGACGAACCAGCCGAGCGGCTGTGTCCTGTCCTGATGCCCGTCCGGGGCGTTCAACCAGCCGCTCCCCGTCTTGCCGTGTACGCGCCAGCCGCCGCTACCCTCGAACACCGGCAGGATCTCCTCGGTCAGCGTGCAGGCCTGCGCCGAGAGCAGTTTCCCCGCGAGCAGCCGCCGCAGCAAGGCGACCTGCTCGTCGGGCGAGATGGCGAGCGAGGACATCAGCCAGGCATTGATCAGCCCGTCCTGCTTGCCCGGATTGCCGCTGACGTCGCGATTGCCATAGCCCAGCCGGTCGACATAGGCCTTGAACCGCGCCGCCCCGAGCCGCTTGGTGATTTCGCGCGAATACCAGATCACTGAATTCAGCTCCCAGCTCGTCGGGTCGGTGCGCTGCTTTTCGACCGCGCGGCTCGCCTCGTGAATGGCCGGGTCATAGTCCCAGGCGGGGGTGCGCGCGTCCTTCAGGATGCCGGCGTCATACCCCATCAAGGCCAAGGGAATCTTGAAGGTCGAACAGGGCGAGAAACGTGTTCCACACTGGCCCGACCGGTGCAGCACCTTGCCCGTCGCCTCGTCGACCAGCAGGGTCGCGCGCGCCGGTTGCGTGATGATCGCCTCCGCAGCTACCGGGAATCCGACGATTCCGGCGCCCGCGCCAAGCAGCAATCGTGTCGTGAAGGTCCGCCGGTCGATCGCCATGTCCATTCTCCTCTGTCCCGATGACCTGCAGGCTAGGGTGGGCAGGGGCCCGCGCACAAAGGATCAAAGCTGGCACGAGCCCCTAGATTAACTTATGGCGCCGCGATGGTCCGCCCGCATCTGCCGCTCAATGCACTGCGCGCATTCGAAGCGTCCGCGCGGCATCTTTCCTTCACCCGCGCCGCGATCGAATTGTGCGTGACGCAGGCTGCGGTCAGCCACCAGGTGAAGGGGCTTGAGGCCCGCCTGGGCGTCCAGCTGTTCCGCCGCCTGCCGCGCGGCCTGGCGCTCACCGATGAAGGGCTGGCGCTGCTCCCCGCACTCGCCGACAGCTTCGATCGCATCGCCGAACTGGTCGAGGGCATCGGCGGCGGCATGACGGTTCAGGTCCTGTCGGTCGCCGCGGTCGGCACTTTCGCAACCGGCTGGCTGCTGCCGCGGCTGCCGATGTTTCGCGCGGCCCATCCGCGCATCGACCTGCGTCTGTTCACCAACAACAACCGGGTCGACATCGCGGGCGAAGGCCTGGATTTCGCGATCCGCTTCGGCGACGGCGCGTGGCACGGGACGGAGAGTGTCGCGCTGATGGAAACGCCGCTGACCCCGCTCTGTACTCCCGCCATCGCCCGCACCCTGGCCGAACCGCGCGACCTGCTCGCCGCCACCTTGCTCCGCTCCTATCGCGCCGACGAATGGCCGCGCTGGTTCGCCGCGGCCGGTGTGGCTGCGCCGCCGCTGCACGGCCCGGTCTTCGACAGTTCGGTGACGATGGCCGAGGCGGCGATGCAGGGTGTGGGCGTGGCGCTCGCCCCACCAGCGATGCTCGCCCGTCCGATCGAACATGGCGCGCTGGTCAGGCCTTTTGCACAGCAGGTTGCAACCGGGCGCTACTGGCTCACCTGGCTCAAGTCGCGCACGCCCAATCCGGCGATGCTGTCGTTCCGGGACTGGTTGCTGGCGACGGTGGCCGGTTAGGGCGGGCGGGTCGACGCAATGGGCATCGGCGCCGGATTCGTCATCCGGCACATCGCTTATCGGCGCGTCTGGCCCGCCCGGTAACCGCCCCGGCGACCTTTATCGTTTCGGCCTGCATCCGGATTGCCTCCTCGTTCGTAGCTGGCGCGCAGCGCCAAGCGGGAGGCAGGATGACCGAACTGGATAAAATCACCGACAGCATCGTGGTGCTGCGCGCATTACTGGTGCTCGACATGGATGCGCTGGACATTGCTGAAAGGCGTCTGTTGCGGGCTCATGTCGAACATTGCATCCTCGATCTGCAACGCCTGTTGTCGCGCCTCATCGCGGCGCCGGACGCCGTGCTCGACGGCGCCTGGGACAGGGAGGCGAGCGCCGGACACGATCAGCCCATAATGAACCATATAGGCGTAAAGCCTGAAGGCTAGGGAACCGGTCGCAATATTTCCTGGCACCGCGCGTCGAATGCCGTCGCCAGCGTCGCCAGGCTCACCATGCCCAGCCGGGCGATCAGCAGCGCCTCGGCCTCGTGCAGTGCATCGTCGAGGGCGGCATTGACCACCTGTTCGACCGCGCAGTCGGGATTGTCGCTCTCATTGCCGATCGCGAAGAGAGTGGGGCCGCCCACCGCGCGGTGAATGTCGAGCAGCGAGACTGAGCCCAGGTCGCACGCGATCGACCAGCCGCCGCCATGCCCCTTCTCCGACCGGACATAGCCGGCCTCGCGCAGGCCGGCCATCGTGCGGCGCACCACCACCGGGTTCGTCCCCAGCATCTTTGCGATCGTCTCCGACGTGGCGGGCCCTTCGTGCCGCGCCATGTGGAGCAGCACGTGGAGCATGCGCGAAAGGCGGCTGTCCTGTCTCATGCTCCCTGTGTCGTGATTGCGCGCGCCGATGGCAAGTCACGACAATACTCGACACATTATAAGTTGCGTGACATCAGGTGCACTCACCAAAAGCGGTGCCGTCCGCCGATCGCGAGGGAAGAATGATGAGCGCAAACCTGAACGACCCGGGTTTCTGGGACAGCCAGTCAGAATATCAGAAAATGGCTCATGCCTTCACCTCGGTCTATGCGAGGGAGGCGTGGCGGCAGGCGGGCCTGCCCGCCGGAGCGACGGTGCTCGACATCGCCTGCGGGGCCGGCGCGCTGGCCCTGGTGGCGGCGGGCGGCGGGGCGCAGGTGCTGGCGACCGATTTTTCGGCGGGCATGGTCTCCGCGGTGCTGTCGCATGGCCTGCCCAATATCGACGCGCTGGTGATGGACGGCCAGGCGCTCGATCTGCCCGATGCTTGCTTCGACGCCGCCTTCTCGATCTTCGGCATCATGCTCTTTCCGGACTGGCGCCGCGGGCTGGTGGAGATGGCGCGGGTGGTGCGGCCCGGCGGGCTCGGTTGCGTGGCGAGCTGGACTCATCCGGGCGGGGCCGCGTCGAACCTGTTGCTGGCTGATCGTGTCGCCGCATTGTTTCCCGATGTCGTTCAGCCCAGGCCGATCGAGGGCATGAACGAATTCAGCGACCCCGCCCGGTTCGAGGCGGCGATGGTCGCCGTTGGCTTTGCGGATGTGCGGATCGTCGAGACGACCAACGATTTCATGCTGGACATGGCGGCAATCGCCGAGCCCGGCCGGATATTCCAGTTCAGTCCCATCTGGGCGGTGCTCGACGAGGAGCAGCAAGGAATGGCGTTCGCCTCGATCCGCGCCAGCGTGGAGGAGGCAGGCGGCAGCTTGCCGATTCCATCACCGGCGTTGATCGCGACCGCACGGCGGATGTAGCGCGCCGCTACGGGGGGCAGGCGGACGGCGCGACCCGCCCCGCTGCCGCATTTCCGCGATTGGCCCGAAAGCCGCCCGCGTACGTTCTCGCGCCAGATGAACGGAACCAGCCCAGCCAACACGCCCCGGATCCGCAGCGCGGCGATGGTCGTCAACGCGCGGTCGCGCCGGGGCAAGGCGTTGTTCGACCGGGCCTGCGTGCGGTGCGCTGACCTGCCTTACCCGGTCGACGCGCACGCCGTGGATGATCCCGCGCAACTCGGCGCGGTAGTGAAACGGGCGTTGGCGAAGAAGCCTGACTTGCTGATCCTCGGGGGTGGAGACGGCACCATCAGCGGGCTGGTCGATTATCTGGTCGGCACGGAAACGGTGCTGGCGGTGCTGCCGCTCGGCACCGCGAACAGCTTCGTGCGCACGCTCGGCATTCCGGTCGACATCGACGGCGCACTTGACGTCATTGCTGGCGGACGGCGGCGACGCATCGACCTCGGCATGATCGACGATGATTATTTCGCGAACGGCGCCGCGATCGGCATCGCACCGCGCATCGCCCAGTCGGTGCCGCACGCGCTCAAGAAATATCTCGGCCGCGCCGGCTATCTCGGCTGGGCTGCCTGGGAATTCCTTCACTTCCGCCCTTTCACCCTGATCGTGGGCGAGGGCGCGGCGGCGGAACGGCTGGCGGTGGTCGAAGTGCGCATCTCGAACGGCCCTTATCATGGCGGGACGGAACTCAATGAGCAGGCCGCGGTGGATAATGGCGCGATCGTCGTCCAGGCTGTGACCGGGCACGCCAGGACCCGGCTGATCAGAAACTGGGTCACGAGCATCCTGCGCCTGGATGCGCGGCACGAGACGGTGCGGCATTTCTCCGGCACTGAACTCCGCATTGCGACTGAGCCGCCGATGGCGATCTCGATCGACGGCGAGCTTCTGGCCAGGACGCCGGTGACGGCGCGGGTCGCGGCAGGGGTGATTGAGGTGCTGGTGCCTTGATGCGCGATATTTTCTTCAGGATCTCGGGTTTGCAATACGCTTCGTCGACAGGTTGGTCGATCGCTCGCGTCACTGTTTGGTGCCGTTATCTCGTCACTATTGTCCCGCTCCCCCCCGCCCGATTTCCACCACCGGATCGCCTGGCCGGCGGTGTAGGTGAACGGCACCAGGCCCTCGGCGATCAGCGCATGGCCGAGATATTTGTCCACCTCCTCATAGGTCGCGGCGCGCTCGCCCCTGGTCACTTCATCGAGGTCGTCCATCGTGCGCGACATCAGTGCCATCGCATATAGCCGCCCTTGGGATGCCGCATGCTCAGATGGTCGGGCACCTTCCAGCTTGAGTGGGGTCCGTCCCAGGGCGAGGGCGGCGGGGCAGGCGGCCGCTCCGGGCGCGGACGGGCGGTTCAACTCCACATCGTCCGGCGCGGCGACGGCGTCGGGCTGCGGCATGTCGACCGTCGGCGGTCGGTTGGTATTCGGTGGCTAGAAGGGATCGATAGCGTCAACCATTGGGGGCTCTCCCTGATGTCGCACCCGCCCTGGCGCGGATGCGGGCAATGTTGAATCAAGCAGCGACGCCTCAGCGCAGCGCCGCCACCCGCGCTGCGAACGCCTCTTCGCGCGATTGCCAGCCGGCCCAGACCAGCTCGGCGACAAAATCATCCAGCCCCATTCCTTCGCGCCGCGCGGCCTTGATGATCGCCATCGTCATGTCGGGGTCGCGCGCCTTCAGCGCGTGCAGCGAGGCTGAAGGCATCCGGCCGGGCCGCTTCTTCGTGCGCCAGTGCGGTGTCTTGTTGGCCACGGGCGCGGTCGCCTTGCCGGTCGCCAGCACGGTGATGCGCCGGGTACGCTGATAGCGCTCGACCTGGATCAGTCCCTTGCGCTCCAGCCGCTGGACAAGGTTGACGGTGGTGCTGATGGAATCGCAGCCGCAGCGTTCCTGCAGCTCGTCGCCGGTCGGCGCGGTCCGCCCGGCCTCGGCCGCCTCGGTCACGCAGGCAAGCACTTCGCGCTCCCAGGGGGAAAGGGTGATGTCGTCCATATCGGTTTCCTTCAGGCGGAAAGCGGCGCGGTGATCAGCGCCAGGCGCGCGCGTTGTGCTGCGGTCAGGGGTTCGGTTGCGGGCGACGGGCCGCCGGGCTGCCAGTGGCGGTCGTGCGTCGCGATCAGCATGCGGATGCGCGACAATTCCCAGCGCCGCACCGCCATCCCGGTGCAACGCTCGCGGATCTCGGCGACCGCGGGGAAGAACCGGCATTCCCGCAGAGCTCGCGCGCAGGCGGCGCCCAATATGTCGGCGGGGATATCGCCCAGCCCCTCGGCATAGAGTTCAAGCCGGGCCTCGGCTTCAAGGTCGCTCGCCTTGCCGGCGGGAAAGCCAAGCGCGAGCTTGCCGATCATCCGCCTGATCTCGCGCGGCGCTGCCGGGGTCAGCGCAGCTTCGGTCGCTACCGCCAGTGCGGCCAGCCCGCTGCGCTCCTCGGGCGTGCAGACATGGCTAAAAGCCGGTGCCTCCGCCACCAGCGCCGCGAGCCTCGGATCGCAGCACGGCGCGGACGAGAGGGTTTTGCGGCTCGCCCGGGTCACGGGTGGTTGCGGATCGGGATGGGGGGCGGTTGCCATGGCGGCTGGCTCCTCTGGGGTCGTCACGGGGATCGAAGATCTGCGCCCAGCCCTTCTCGGCGGCATGGGCGAGCAGCCTGCCCGGCGGCCAGTCGTCGTCGGCCTGTGCCGCGAGATCGCGGATCAGCTTGCGGTACGCGGCATCGGTCATCGCCAGCCGCTTGGTCCGGCGATTGGCGAGCAGGTCGCGCCAGTCGTTCGGGTCGCAGCCGTCCGGGCAGGGAAACCGCCGGGCGGTGCCCGCCCCTCGCGCGGGTGCCCCCACGGGTACGCGGGGGTTGGGATTAATTTTTGGGGTCTGGGGGCTTTTATCAAGGGAAGGGGGGATGGTGCCCGTCACGGCCGACGGTGCGTCATGTGACGCGTTACCGGCGTTATCGTGTGGGGCCGCAATCTCCCTCTCCCCTCCGGGAAAAGGGTCGGGGAGAGGGGCAGTACAGCGCGGCGAGGCCAGCGTGTCCCACTGCCCCTCTCCCGCGCTTCGCTCCGCTCGCTTGCCCTCTCCTTTGGGGGGAGAAGGAAAAGAAGCCGCATCCCTCCCTTCCGTCACCCCGGACTTGTTCCGGGGTCCACCGTCCCTCGAACTCAACGGCGGTGAGGCTTGTGGAGCAGTGGATGCCGGAACAAGTCCGGCATGACGAAGGGGAGAGTCCGGCGAGCTGGTCCCGCAAGAATCTGCGCAATCGGAAGTCACATCGCCCCCGCCTGCCTCAACCGCGTCGAACAGATCGCCCGTCTCGTCCCCATGCAGCCGGTCGCGATAGCGTTGCTGCCGCCGGGCATTGCCGGCGCGCTGCGCTTCGCGCCGTGCATCCTCGCGCGCCGCATCGGCCTTCACCGCGGCGACGATCACCTCGGCCGAGGCGCCCGCCGCGAGCATCGCGTCCAGGATGGCGGAATCGATCATGCGCGCTCCCGCACCGGACGGGCGTCGCGGGCGGCGGAGGTGTCATGGTCGTCGCGGGGGTTCGCGAACGGGCACCCCGCCATCTGGCAGTTCCGCGCTTCCGGATGCCAATCCGATATGCCGCACGGCGCGCACCGCCCCGGATTCAACATGGCGCCCATGCGCATAGGATCCGGCAGGCTTGCTTGCTGGTTCACGACTCGCTCCCGCTGTTTGTTCCTTTTATGTTCTCATAGGAAATTTCCTACATTGCAAGCGCGCAATTGATTCAAGAGAGTCATCCGCCCGGTTAGCGCCTCCGGAACAGGAGGTACCGATGGCCATGACTATTCCGCCAATTGAGGATGCGAACGCCTTTCCGACGTCCGAACCCGCCCAAGGTCCGCCGATGCCGGATACCGCCCGGAATGCTGCCACCCCACCACAGGCACCGCAGCCAGCACCGGAGGAGGAGACGGACGAGCAATGGATGCATCGCTTCCTGGAGGAGAACGCGCACCTCGCCCGCCCGCGCCCGGAGCGGCCGCCTGCCCCGCCGCCCTCACCCTGGGACGGACCTCCCTCAAGCTGGAAGGTGCCGATCACCTGAGCATGCGGCATCCCAAGGGCGGCTATATGGCAATGGCACTGATGTCGCGGACGATGGACGATCTCGATGAAGTGACCAAAGGCGAGCGCGCCGCGACCTATGAAGAGGTGGACAAATATTTCGGCCATGCGCTGATCGCCGAGGGCCTGGTGCCGTTCACCTACACCGCCGACCAGGCGATCTGGTGGTGGAAGTCGGGTGGATACAAGGTGCTGGGGGGTGGCTCTGTCGATGCCCAGACGATGCCATCCGATACCACTTCGGCTCATTCGCCTGATCAGGACCTTGGCGCCAATCTTCACGACGAGGAGGAGCCCACGGGTGTACCGCACCCGAGCCCGGCTCCGCTGCTCAGGGGTGGCCCCGGCGAGTCGTTCACAACCAACGCTTCCGCGCTGGACGAGACGTGGGAGGCGCAACGCGACGCTCTGATGAGGTCGTCCGCCTACATCAATGCCAAGGGCATGGTGATCGACGATGGAGTCGACCCCCAGGGCAAGGCCGAAACGACGAGAAAGGCCCCGGCAGGCGAGCCGTCACAGGCCGCGACATCACCGACGAAGCCTGCCGATATGTTCAGGGATATCCAAGGCTGGGGCGCGCCCAAGTTGGCACCGGTCAAGGTCCCGCCTCAACCCGTCTCAGTTCCGACGCCGCGCCAGACCCCAGCCAAACCGGCCACCGTGGCGGGCGCTCGGCCCGGCGTCCTCAAAAGGGGCTGGCCGGTGCCCGGCGGCGGTTATACCGCGCAGAAAGGAAAAAGGGATTCGCGGGGCAAAGCCTATTCCGACGGCAGCTATGATCTTACCGGGCAGAAGAGAGGCGGCCGGAAGCACAAGGGATATGATTTGCCAGGCGAGATCGGCGCCCTCGTCAGTGCCGCCGCTGATGGCGTCGTGGCGGAACCGCCCCGAACCGAGTACGAGAAGATCTGGACGCGCGATGAGACCGGCGCGATCAAACGCGATAAAAATGGACAAAAACTCTTTACACACGGCAAGAAGGTGGTCGGCTGGGGAAATTATGTCATTATCCAACATCCAGATGGGTATCGAACGGTCTACGCGCATTTGCGGGAAGTGCCGCGGCTGAAGAAAAACGATCCGGTTCGCATGGGTCAGGAAATTGGCCGGCTGGGCGTTACCGGGAATGCCGCGACCAAGGGCAGCCACGTCCATTTCGAAGTTCGCAACGGCACGATGGCTAAAACCTACGATCCTGGTGATTGGCTTGCCGGGCGCCTGCCCGCACTCCGCCGCTGAAACGACGCATTCGGCCGACCATATTCTTCGATATGTCGGCGATGGATTGATCGGAACATTTGAAGTACAGATAAGTAGACTCGGACAGGGGGATTGTGCAGATGGGGAGCGGATGGATTGGTCTCGGCATGGTGGCGGCGCTACTCGCGCTTGCGGGGTGCGGTAACGACACGCCTTCACGCCCTGCGCCCGATGCCTCCCATGGTCCTGCATCGTCCGCCCCGGGCAAGGCGGTGAAAACCGCCACGGCGCGGCAGCTGGAAGCGGTGCCGGATGCGGCAAATGGTGTCGAGACGGGGCGAGTGAATGGAGAGGTGCAAGAGCCGCCGTTGCCGGCGCGGTCTATTCCCAAGGTCGGAGATATCGTGCCGAGCGATCGGGCACCGCTGAAGGGCGGCTGGTCCTATACCGGCGGTGCCTCCTGCAGTTCAGAAATCGATGATTGCTCCGCCGATACATATGACCAATTGGAGCCCGGCGATTCGAATATCGGCCACACTCTCTACGTGATCACTAAACCCACCGAACGAGACGCCTCGGGCGGTATCTCGAAAGGGCGCGTCACCCTTGTCTTCTACGCGCGTCTCAATGCGCTTGAGTCGATCTTCTGTTCCGTCGGCGGGCGTCACGCGGTCGTTGCGTTCGCCGATGAGAATTGGCGCAACGGCAGTGCTTACGTCACTGATGGCAAGACCCTGCAGGTCACGAAATGGCGCGACAAGGCTCCGCCGGATTGCCTGCCGCCTGATGAATCCGACGAACCAGAGGAATGAAGCGCGTCGATCGACCCGGAGGCATCTTATACGATATAGTCTACAACGTCATGCCGACGTTCGATCGGGCTAGATTTTTAAATGAAGATCTTGAATAAAATGACATATAAAGAAGTGTTTGATAAGTTTTGGCTGTGAGATTTCAGTCCATTAATCAGGAAGTCATTGAAGTATACAAGCTGCGGCGCGCCGATGTCCTTGCAGGCCTTTTGTCGGGAGATCTCGATGCCGTGCTCTCCAGGGCATCGAGGACATGGGCATCCATTCCGGTAAGTCCGGGTGGCACAAGCAGATACGAATATAGTGGGGAAGCCGCAGTCCTCTAAGAATTTCGAAGCACTGAAGTCGCTTTATCTCACGCGTCTGGAGTTCTATCGGGCAAAGGAGAAGAAGGACCCATATGTCAGTCCGTTCTAGGGGGAGTATGCGCAATGAGATTGCAGGCGAGATGCTTGCACCTGCCGCTTGGTGCCATGCTTCTGATCCTGTTGCCGTGTGGCACCGGTTACGCCACCGGGGGTGGGGCGGCCCAGCATGCTGGCATCGATCGTAAATCCGAAGACGTGATGCGGACCTTGCGGACGATCCTGCGCTGTATTCCTGAGAAGGATGCGAACAATATATGCGTTGCCCATAATTCGGGCCTTCAGGTCGTTTTTGTGAACACTCGTCCCGGAACGGGTGAGGTGACCTCGGTGGAGACGTTGGTCAGGACGGGCGGTGAGAATCTCAGGGATATCCGGCGTGCGACCCCGAGCGTCACGCGCCTCGTCTCGTTTCTGGTGCCGGACGCCAATCGAGCGGTAAAATCCGCTCTTTCCGCCATCGCCCGGACGAAGAAGACCGAGTGCGTGCAACTATTGCGATATGCGCACTACGAGATTGAGATCGAGCGAGTCATGCCCGCCGATGTCGAGGGCCTGTTCGCAGCGCTGATCGTTAGAAAATTACCATCCGGACGTTCAGGATCGGCCGCTACCAGCGGCGGGTGGAAGCAATGGATCGCCACCGAAAAATGTCATGCCCGGTAGCAGCATTGGAAATGATGCGCGCGATGAGAGTGACTTGCGTCGGAACTGCGTGAACGGGCGAGGGAATCGAGATGAAGCTTCGGAGGGAGGGGGATAACGAGACCGTTGAAGGGCAAGCCAAAATCGCTGGAGACTATGCCGAAGTGCGCGCCGCGAATAGACCGGGCGATATAGCGAAGAGGCGTGCTCTCGAAAAGCGCCTGAAGGGGACGGGCATCTATGGGCTATAAATGGTGCGGATCGGTCCTTTTCGCCGGTGGGGCGGCGATGCTTTCCTCGTGTCAGCTTCCCGTGAACATCGATATTCGGCAACTCGACAACGGACGTATTTCCATCAAGTCGAACGACGGGACTGACAACCCGCCGTGCATCGAGAGCATTCACATCACGCAACTGGAGGAGGGTAAGGCGCCGATCGATTCTCCCATCATATGGTGGGTCGATAGCAAACTCGGTGCGAAGGAGTGTTTCAGCGAGATCGTCTACCCCAAGGTGCCGGAGAGCTATTCGGGCGAGTTTGTGGCGGATCTGCAGCCAGGCCGGCAATATCTTGTTGAGGTCTCCGGGATTAGTTGGTCCGCATCCGAAACGATCGTGAGACAGGCACCGCGATAGGCGGCCGCCTATCGGACAACAGGGGGTGGTCAGTATGATTGACGTTCGCGAGGAATGCTCGTCATACGACCCCGGCTGATCCGATATTTTTGGCGAAGCCGTCGGGATGATATCCGATCACAGCCACGCCGGGTTGGGGCCGACTGGATGCGGTGCCGGACTAGGCCGCCTTTCATTCCCTTCCGGCCGGGCCGGGAAAACGCACCGTCGCATGCATCCGCAGAACCTACGGTCCTGGGGGACTGGCTTGCCGGACGCCTGCCCGCACTCCGCCGCTGAGACACAGTTCGACCAGACGTATTGCGGGAGTCCGGATGATGGATCGTCTGGAACATTTGTAGTACGGATGAGGCGAATCGGGCGCAGGATGGGGTGCAGATGGTGCGCGGATGGATCAGTCTTGGCTTGGTCGTGGCACTGTTGGCCTGTTCGGCATGCGGTAACGACAAGGCTCTGCGTTCCGCCCCGGGAAAGGGGTCGAAGGCCGCGGCGGCGCGCCAGGTGGCAACAGTGCCGGATGAGGCAAAGAATACAAGGGCGGATCGAGTAGTTGAAGAAGCCGTGCCGGAGCCGCCATTGTCGGCACGGTCTTTTCCTAAGGTTGGGGATATCGTACCGAACGACCGGGCGCCGCTGAAAGGTGGCTGGTCCTATACCGGCGGCGGCTTCTACGGCTCACGACCCAATGATTGCTGCTACGACCACTACGATTATTTCGACCAGCTAGAGCCTGGGGATCCTCATATCGGCCACTCTCTCTATGTGGTCACTAAATCCACCGAACGAGACGCCTCGGGCGGTATCTCGAAAGGGCGCGTCACCCTTGTCTTCTACGCGCGTCTCAATGCGCTTGAGTCGATCTTCTGTTCCGTCGGCGGGCGCCATGCGGTCGTTGCGTTCGCCGATGAGAATTGGCGCAACGGCAGCGCTTACGTCACTGATGGCAAGACCCTGCAGGTCACGAAATGGCGCGACAAGGCTCCGCCGGATTGCCTGCCGCCTGATGAATCCGACGAGCCGGATGAATAGGGCGCGACCTGGACTGACTGTATTTGGCGCTTTTCGTATTGAACCTGAGATATGATCGAGCGCTTTCGTCCGTATCCTTATGCTGCGATCGAGAAGATGATGCGGAAGATCGACGCTCATCCGGGATGAGGAACGCCCGCCAGCCCGTGGACCGTCCCCTGCCGGCCGTCCTGGAAAAACGCGCCGTCGCGCCCGTCCGCAGAACCGCCTTGATCCCGCCGCCACCGCCCGTCTAAGGCCGGGGCAATGGCCGACAATTACGCGCTTCGCATGCTCGCTCTTTCCATGGCTCAAATCCGTCAGCGGATGCGTGACGATCTCGGTATCGCGGGGATGGTGGAAAGCGGCGACCTCACGATCAGGATGAAGAAGGGCTCGCTGTTCGGGCGCGATGCCAGCGGCGATTTCGGCACCGATCTGCGCCGCCGCATCCTCGAGGCGCAGGAATTCCTTGAACGCGCCGCCTTCGCCGTCACTGACGAGGCGCTGGTCGAGGCCTATGAGTTCACTGGCGGCACCGGCGCTGACGCTGACCTGCTGTGGCGTGAGATCAGGCACCGCGGCCTGATCGACTGAGTCGACGGATCCTCAGGTCCCGGCAAGCCGTTCGAGCCGGTCGAGCAGGGGGCGCTGGCTCGCCAGCATCTTCGCCCGGGCCGTATCGATCGTGAACCAGTCGGCGCGGTCGACCTCAGGGATGAAGATCGTCTTCCCGCTGCGCGGCGGCCATTCCATCTCGCTCTGGTTGCTGACGATGCCGGCCGGGTCCAGGTCGCCCGCCAGCGCATAGGCTTCGACCCATTTGCCGCCCGATTGCCGGATACGGCCGAGCGGTTCCAGCTGACCTTCCGCCTCGCTGCCCAGTTCCTCGCGGAATTCGCGCCGTGCCGCCTCGGGCGGTTGTTCGCCTGGTTCAACCGCACCTTTGGGGATCTGCCACGCGCCAAGATCCCGCGCAGCCCAAAAGGGCCCGCCGGGATGGACGAGGAACACCTGCAACGCACCACGGCGCCTGCGGTAGAGCAGGATGCCGGCACTCAAACGAAAGGGCGGCATGCGTCGTCCCCGCTTTCCGGCCGCTCGAAGCCGCCATTATGGCGATATCGGGTGTTCGGCCCGCGGAGGCAAGATGCGGTTCTGCCTCTTCTACGGTGTCACCCCGCCACCCCCTAATCCGTTCCGGCCCCCAGCACGCCGTTTCGCTCAAGCAACAAAGTCCGCAGCCGCTTGGCATGCACCCGCCCGGCGGCGATGCGTGTGCCGCCTTGCAGGATCACCTCGCGCCGGCCGGTCGGGGTGCGCCGCACCTCGGCGATGCGCGACAGGCGAACAAGCGCGGCGCGGTGGACCCGGATGAACTGGGCGGGATCGACGCGCGCTTCGAACGCGCGAATCGACAGGCGCAGCAGGTGCGAGGTCGTGCGGGTATGCAGTCGCACATAATCGTCCTCGCTGCTCACCCAGTCGACCAGATCGAGCGGCACGCGCGTCAGGCTGCCTGTCGCGCCGCGGATCCAAAGCTCGGTCTCATAGGGGGAGCGGGCGCGGTCGTGAAATTCGGCGCGCAGATCCTCGATGATCGCCCGCATCTCCTGAACCTGGCTGGCCGAAGCGTCCACGGCCAGTCGCGCGCGGGCTCGGTCGATCGCCTCGTGCAGCCGGGGCGGATCGATCGGCTTCAACACATAGTCGACGGCGGAGACCTCGAAGGCGCGGATCGCGAAATGGTCGAACGCGGTGATGAAGATCACCGCCGGCGTCACGCCTTGGGGCAGCCGGTCGAGGATGTCGAAGCCGGTGCCGTCGCGCAGGCGGATGTCGAGCAGCACGATATCGGGCCGGCGTTCGGAGATCATTGCAACGGCCTCGTCACAGCTCGACGCCGATCCAAGCAGCCGCGCGTTCGGGATGCCGTTCAGCACGATCTCCAACCGGCGCAGCGCGAGCGGCTCATCGTCGACCGCGACGATGCTGAACACGCTCACCGGACGAAGCCTAACGGAATAGTGATGCTCGCCTCGAAACTCCCGGCGCCGGGCGCGATCGCAAGTCCCTGCGCCGGGCCGAAATGCTCGGCCAGCCGCTCGCGGACATTGGCGAGGCCGATGCCGTCGGTCCAGGCCCTCGGCGTGGCGGGCCCGACCCGGCCGGTATTGGCGACCGTCACCACCAGCGCGTCGCCGTCGCGCCTCGCCGTGATGCGGACCGAGGTGGGCGGCAGGGACTTGGCGACACCATGCTTGATCGCATTCTCGACCAGCGGCTGGAGGATCAGCGCCGGCAGCGCGGCCGTGCGAAGCTCCTCCGGGAGGAAGAATTCCACCGTCAGGTCGGGGTAGCGCATCTGCTCGATCGCCAGATAGCGCCGGTGCAGGTCGAATTCATGCTCGAGCGACGCGTCGATCAGCGGATCGATCGAGAGGGTGGAGCGGAAGAAGGTCGACAAGCCGGTCAGCATCTTCTCCGCATCGGCGCTCTTCCCGTCGAGAATCAGCGCCGAGATCGAATTCAGGCTGTTGAACAGGAAATGCGGGTTGATCTGGTTGGAGAGCGCGCGGAGCTTCGCGCTGTGCGCGAGGTTGCGGAGTTCGGCCGATCGCCGCGCTTCCTCCTTCGCGTCGAAATTATATTCGATCGCCAGGTACAATCCGGTCCAGGCGATGAAGAACCAGGTCCATAGCGACAATACGGATATCGCCGCGTTCCAGTCGACGATGGTGAGGTGGATCGTCCGCCCGTCAAACGCGGCGAAGGCGAAATAATTGAACCAGGCGAAGGTCTCCGCCGCGAACGGCGCGGTCAGCGCGAGGGCGAGGGCGCGGGTGCGGAAGCTGCGGTGCGACAGCCGTCGCAACAGCCGGTGCAGCGCGTAGCAAAAGGCGAGCCCGATGCCGTACACCAATATCCGCACCACCGCCAAAGCAAGCAGATGCGGGGTGCCCGCCAGCGCGGCGCCAAGCGCGAACATGGCTAGGCTCGCGCCCCACATGCTGAGCGTCAGGATCAGCTTCGCACGGGTTTCCGGCCAGGTCTCCCTGCGACCATCGCGTCCGGTCGATTCTTCGACATAGAAAGGCTCGCGCCCGGCGTTCGACCCAATGTTCGACAGGGGCTCGCGCGCGGCAAGGGGAGTCGGCGCCTGCATCGGTCCGATGTCGCAAATCATCGCTTGTGTGTCGACAGACGCTCGACCCCTGGAAATCGCCGTTCGCCCGCTCAGGTGTTTGTGATCGACTCTTCCAGCGCCCGGCGGATCGACCGGGCCGTGATATAAGCCATCGGAATCCCTACGCAGACGATATGCGAGAACAGGGCGCTCGCCATCCGGAGCGGGGCGACTGGCGGGAAGGTCGACGGCCAGCGCAGCGGCACTACGATCCAGTTCATGACGAGATAAAGAGCGAAGCCATAGGTGATGCCCGAGATCAGCGGCCGGGCCGCGATGAAGGGCAGACGGCCCGCCGCCACGACGAACACGCCGGCCATCGCTGACATGATCGTGAAATGGACGATCAGGCCAGCCAGCGCGGCGGAAATGCCGCCGGCCAGCATGCCATCCCCGAACGGCCCGCTGGCGACGGTCTGAAGGACCTGGACCGGGCCCGTGCCGCGCAGTCCGGAGAACAGGAAGGCGCTGGCAAGGTCGAGCGTGCCGCAGGCCAGGGTCGCTGTCAGGATGGTCCTGCCGGCTGAGTGCATGATCGATCCTCCCCTATGCTTCTCGGGACGTCGCTGCGCCCCGGCGATGCGGCTTGCCACGGGGTTGCCCGCCAACGGACGGAATAGGCCGCCGAACGTCCGGTTCCGGCTGGGCGGGCTCTCTCCGCCCTCGATCGGCGACTTCCCGGTGGCGCGCCCGCGCGCCCGGCGGCATGATCGCTCCATGACCGATCATATGACCCTCCGCCCTGCCCACGCCGCCGATGCCGGCACGATCCGCGCGCTGGTGCGCGAGGCCTATGCGAAATGGGTGCCTGTGATCGGCCGCGAGCCACGACCGATGACCGCCGATTACGACAAGGCCGTGCGCGATCACCGCATCGACCTGCTCTACATGGACGGAACGCTGGCCGCGCTGATCGAGACGGTAGGGGAGGCCGATTGCCTGCTGATCGAGAATGTAGCGGTCGCCACGGCTTTTCAGGGCAGGGGCCTTGGCCGGCATCTGCTCGCGCATGCCGAGGCTCTGGCCGCCGCGGCTGGTCATCGCCGGATCAGGCTCTTCACCAATGCGCTGATGGCGGCGAACCGCCGTCTCTATGCCCGGCTCGGCTACGGGCTGGATGGCGAGGAGGAATTTCCCGGCGCGATCGTCGTGCATATGAGCAAGGCGATCGGCTGAGCGCTATTGCCGGTCGGCCTTGATCGCCACGGAGACAGTCACGCCTGCCTTCACATTGGTGGTCGCCGTCCATTCCCCCTGGCCGACCCCGAAACTGATGCGGTCGATCGTCGTGCTGCCCGTCATGGTCGCGACGTCGCCGTCGATCTTCAGCGTGAACGGCAGGGTCAGCGGCCGCGATACGCCGCGCAGCGACAGGGTGCCGATCGCGTCGTAGCGGTCGCCGGAACGGTGGCGGAAACGGGTGGCGGCGAAGGTCGCGCTCGGATGGGTGGCGACCGCGAACCAGTCATCGTCGGGCAGGGCGCCCTCGGTATCGGCATTTCCCGTCCTGGCCGACGCCATGTCGATCGTCACCTTGACTGACGATGCGTCGAGCGCGGCAGGATCGAACAGGATCGTCGCATCCCATGTGCCGAAGCGGCCGTCGACCGGCCCCTCCGACCAGCTTGCCTTGAACGACAGCGAGGAGGTGGCGCGGCGTACCGTCCAGCGCGATGGGGCGACCTGCGTCGGCGTGGCCTCGGGCGTTGGGCTTGGCGTGGGTGTCGGCGCAGCACTGGGTGCGGCCGCGGGCGGTGGCACGGCGGCGGGCGCGGTTTCTGAAACCGGCGACAGGGCGACGGTGGCGGGTGCCGGGGTGGCGGCCGGGGTCAGGCGGACGACGCTCGCAATCGCGGTGAGCCCGGCAACGGCCAGAATCGCCCCCAGCGTGGCGGCGGCCAGCGCGCGGGGCGGCACGGGGATCATCCGCGCGATGTCGTCGCCGCGATCGAGGAACTGGTGCTTCAGCGCGCCCGCGATGTGCAGCGCGATGACCAGATAGGAAATATAGACCAGCACCTGGTGGCCAAGCTCGGCCGCTTCCTCGACCCCGGCCCTGGCGCCGGGGGCAAGCCCCGGCACACCGGGCACGTGCGGCCAGGGGATCGTACCGAACAGGATAGTCGGAATCGCCGTCCTGCTTGCCGATACAAGCAGCCAGCCGGTCAGCGGCAGGCCAAGCAGCAGGACGTAGAAACCGATATGGACTGCATGGGCCAACCACCTTTCCCAGACTTTCATCGTCGCCGGAAAGGGCGGCGGGGGATTGGCGATCCGCCAGCCGAGCCGGATCAGGGTCAGCAACAGGATGGTGATGCCGATGGATTTGTGGAGCTGGAAGACGGCGAAGGTCTCGGCCCCGCGCGGTCCGTCCATCCGCCAGCCGAGTCCGATCTGGAAAGCGAAGCAGGCCGCGATCGCCCAGTGGAGCAGGATGGCGCCGCGCGCATAGC
Organism: Sphingomonas sp. QA11; assembly: GCF_028473665.1. Taxonomy (GTDB): domain Bacteria; phylum Pseudomonadota; class Alphaproteobacteria; order Sphingomonadales; family Sphingomonadaceae; genus Sphingomonas; species Sphingomonas phytovorans. The sequence continues at coordinate 5,434,846 of NZ_CP098774.1, forward strand.
GAGTCGGCGCCGCCGATGGAGCCGTCTCGTTTGGGATGTCGGTCATTGGAGGACTCCACGGTAAAGGGCGCCGTCGGGTCACGATACCGGCGTCCCCGCGCCGGGCAAGCCGCAGCCGCTTGCGGCATAAAAATGCCCCGCGCAGAGGGAAGTGCCCGACTATTCATCGCCGGTGCATTGGGGCATCTCTATCGTCATGAGCATGCGCCACGCCGTCTTTCGCGCCGCCACCGTCGCCATCCTGGCAATCCTCTCCGCTATGCCCGCCGTCGCGCAGGTCGCGGCCCCGGTTCCCGCCCAGACGCCGCCGCCGCCGCTGTCAGTGCCGGCGCAGATCGTGCCACCCGTCATACCGGTCCAGACCCCAGCCGAAGCGCTCGCGCAGGATGCCGCTGATTATGCGAAGCAGAACGGCGTGCCGCTTGAGGAGGCGATCTTCCGCCTGCGTGCCCAGCAGGATTCGATCGCGGCGACCGACCGGCTTGCGCTACTCTACAAGGATCGCCTCGCTGGTATCTCGATCGAGCATCATCCGGACTATCGCATTGTCGTGCTGCTGACCGGCAACCAGCCGGTCGCTTACGAGACGGTGGCCGCGGGCGGGCGCACTGTCGGCATCACCTTCCATACCGGCGCACCGGCGACGCGCGACCAGATCCTCGCCGCGATCGGGAAGCACCAGGCGGATATCCGCGCCGCGCTGCCGCACCCGCCGGGCATGGGCGTCGATCCGCGCACCGGCGAGCTGGTGGTGATCCTCAACGGGGCCGATGCCGCCGCCGTCGATCAGGTCGCCATGACGACGAAGCTGACCGCGCTGGCCGGCGTGCCGGTCAGGCTCCGGGCGCTTGGCCGGGACGCCAATGCTGTTGGCACCATGGATGTCGGCGGCGGATCGCGCGTGGTCGGGATCAATCCGGTCGACGGGCGCCGCTATGCCTGCACCACCGGTTTCGTCGTGACCGACGGTACGCGCACCGGGGTGGTCACCGCGGCGCATTGCCCGGATACCCTGTCCTACGTCGATCGCGACCGGCACGAGACGCCGCTCGACTTTGTCGGCCAATGGGGCTGGGGCTATCAGGACGTGCAGGTCAATGTCAGTCCCGAAACGCTGCGCCCGCTCTTCTATGCCGATACCGCCAAGACCGTGGCGCGGCCGGTGACCACCTGGCGCAACCGCACCAGCACGCGCGCGGGCGATGTCGTCTGCCATCGCGGCGAGACGACCGGGTACAGTTGCTCGCAGGTCGAGCTGGTCGATTTCGCGCCGGCGGGGGATTTGTGCGGTGGCGCCTGCACGCCGACCTGGGTCGTGGCCAACGGCCCGGTCTGCCGTGGCGGGGACAGCGGCGCCCCGGTGTTCAGCGGCAGCATCGCCTTCGGCATCGTCAAGGGCGCGAGCTATCGCGCCGACGGGAGCTGCATCTTCTACTATTATATGTCGACTGATTATCTGCCGCCCGGCTGGTCGCTGCTGCACGGCAACGCGGTGGGCGAGGTCCCGAAATTGAACGACCCCGCCAGCAAGGGGGGAGGAGCTGGCGGGGCGTTCTAGATCTGAAGCGGCGCGAGGGGGGGGACACGATGCCGCTTCGGAAAGGAAAACACGCCAGCGGGAGACCGGTTCCGTCCCTAGTCGAAAAAATCTTCCCGTGCTCGATTGAACGCTCCTGTCGCCTCGGGGCCGAAGCAGACGAACAGGATCAGGTCGAACGTGCGCGGTGCTGAATCGAGGAAGGCGGCTACCGTCTGAGTCGCGACCCGGGCGGCCGCATCGAGGGGATAGCCGTAGATGCCGGTCGAGATGGCGGGGAAGGCGATGGTCCTCAACCCGTTGTCGTGCGCGACCCGCAGGGATCCGCGATAGCAACTCGCCAGCAAGGCCGGCTCGCCATTGCCGCCGCCGCGCCAGACCGGGCCGACGGTGTGGATGATATGGCGCGCCCGCAGCTTATATCCCCGGGTGATCTTCGCCTCGCCCGTGCGGCACCCGCCGAGCAGCCGGCATTCGTGGAGGAGCTCGCGCCCCGCCGCCCGGTGGATCGCGCCATCCACCCCGCCGCCGCCGAGCAGCGACGAATTCGCCGCGTTGACGATCGCATCGACATCGAGCGTGGTGATGTCGCCGGCCAGGATATCCCAGTCGGTTTCGCCGTATCGCATTGCCCCCTCCTGTCTATCCGCCGGGATTTATCCCGCCTCGCCGGACTCCTCCACCGAAAGCGCCAGCATCAGCACGACCAGCCGGTCGTCCAGACCTTCGTCATCCTGCTGCCTGTAGCTGGAACGCAGCACTGCCCCGACATGCGCGATCGCCTCGCCGTCCGGTGGACCGGTATGGACGCTCGAGGGCAATCCGGCATCACGGCCGCGCCTTGGGACGATGAGCCGCCACATTGGCTTATCGGGGTGTCGCGGTCGTTGGGCAGACCCCGCCGCCGACACGGCGCGCGGCGGCGATCGTCAGTCCCTTGCCACGCATGTCCATCGCCGAGCCTCCCGGTTCGGGGCTGAAAACGACCGGTGGTTCGGCCCGTTCCCCGCATCGGGTGTGACGGTCATGGAGTGGGACGGGCCGAACCTCGCGCGGATCGGCCGCAGGGGCAGCGTGTCAGGCGGCCTCGGTCGAGGCCCCTTCCTCGGGATCATTGGCGCGGTCGAGATAGGATTCGGCAATCAGATAATGCGCGCGCACCACCGCCGGATGTTCGGCGCGTTGCGCCAGTTCAAGTTCCTGTTCGGCACGCTGGACATACCAGGATTCCTCATGTTCCTCAGCCGGCACCGCCGGCGCCTTACCGCGCATTGCTTGATGATCTCCAGGATATCCCACATGTCCTCAGACGTTTGGCCTGTGCTATCGGTTCCGGCGGAAGCGACGAAATGTGAAGCGTCGCGACGGGCGGATTGTTCGTCGCTGGCGGGCCCAATCATGAACGCTACCCAGCTTCGTCCCGCTCCGGCACGCCTTGAATCAGCGGCTGGAAATCCTCGTGGATTCGCGCGATCAGCGCCCGATGAAGATGCGCGTAGGGACCATCAACCGGCAGACGGCCCTCTGGATCGGGGCGATGTTCCTCGCCCCGTGCGCGATCGCCGGGGGCTATGTGGTCGGCGCGCAGGATGCGCCGCGGCCCGTAACGCCCCGGAGCCTGCCGAAGCTGACGCCGGCCCCCGCGCGCGCCGTGGCCGCGCTGAAGGCGGCGCCCGCCGTGGCGCCCGAGCCCGACCCTGCCGCCTATGTCGTGAAGAGCATCCTGCCGATCGACCATGCGATGAAGCAGGGCGAATATTATTGGGATGAATCCGCCGCGCCGAAGACCGGCCAGATCGTCGTGACGGTCGATCTCGCCGCGCAGGTGCTGTCAGTGTTCCGCGACGGGCATGAGATCGGTACCGCCGTCATCATCTTCGGCGGAGAGGACAAGCCGACCCCGCTCGGCGTGTTCAACATCACCCAGAAGGATGCCGACCACGTCTCCAACCTATACGATGCGCCGATGCCGTACATGCTGCGGCTGACCAATGACGGCATCTCGATCCATGGCAGCGAGGTCGGCGACGGCTATGTCACGCACGGCTGTGTCGGCACCCCGCACAAATTCGCCAGGCTGTTGTTCAATGCGGTGAAGCTGGGCGACCGGGTGATCGTGTCGCGTGGCGAGACGCTCGGCCTGGGCCAGCCAATCCCGGCCGCCTGAGCGCGCGCCGCGCACCGACAAAAAAAGCCCGGACCGCGAACGATCCGGGCGTTGAGTTTTACGCAATCCTGCGCTGACATCCATCGAGGGAATCGGCTGAACGTCAGCGCAGGGTGAGGTTGCCCTCCTGCGCATCGCGACCGCATCGGCTGTTCCAACCAGTCCCCGGGAAGGAGCCGAGACGATCGTGATCCGAACCGGAAGCGGAGGATGCCTGCCGGCACCGCCCGCTTCCGGAAACCATTAGAGATCCACCTTCGCGCCGACGCGGAAGGCACGGCCGATGATGCCGGATTCACCCACGACCGGGTTGTAGAGGTACGCACCATAGGTCGCGCCGTCGATCGGCGGCTTGCGATCGGCCACGTTCATCACATCGGCATAGAGCGTGAAGCGATCGGCGACCTTCACCTGGCCGTGCATGTCGACCGAGATGAACGATTTGACGTTGCATGGCTGGTACGGCACGCCTGCATTGGTCGGCACCAGGCCGCAATCGCCTGCTACCCCGCCCGGCTGGTCCTCCGCCGAATAGTTATAGCCGCTGGTGTAATAGGCAGTCGCGGTCAGCGACCACGGTCCGACATCCAGCGTGTTTTGCCAGTTGCCGCGCCAGCGCTGCGTGCCGGTGCCCGAGGTCAGGTTGAAGTTGCCGAGCGTGCCGGCATAGTGCTGGACCGTCCCGTTCGGGAAAGTGGTGTCAAGATTGATGATATAGGTCGCCTCGATATTCGAGGTCAGCTTCACCTTGCTGCCGAGATTAAACGTGCCGCGCGCGCCGAAATCGAGGCCCGAGGTGTTGATCTTGTTGGCGTTGATGAAGCTGCCCTGGGCGAAGGCAACGCGGCGCGTCGCGTTGGGATGATCGGGATCGGGCTCGTCCGGCGTGATGGTCACGCCGTTGAAGCTGGTCTGGCCGGTCGCATAATAATTGGCGATGGCTGATCCGAAGTCCACGCTGGTGATCGCGTTGGTCTTCTCGATGTTATAATAATCGACGGTGAAGCTGATGTTGTGGACCGGCTGGAACACCGCGCCGGCAGTGAAGTTGCGTGATTTCTCCGGCTTCAGATTGGGATTGCCCACGGTCGTCTCACCGACGCAGACATTGGTCAGGCACTGGGTGATGTAGAGGTTGGGCAGGCCACCGGCGGTCAGATGCTGCGCGATATAGTCAGGCGGCAGCGAGGACAGGGGCGCCGTCACATAGCCCGTGGTGGGCAGCGCGCCCGCCTCGGCGAAGCTCGGGATACGGAAGCCCTTCGAGAAGGTGCCGCGGATCGCGAGCTGCTTGATCGGCGTGAACTTGGCGCCGATCTTCGGCGAGAAATTGCTCTGCCCGCTCGAATAATGGTCGTATCGGCCCGAACCGTTGATCTCGAGCATGTCCAGCACTGGCGCGTTGATCTCGAAATAGGCCGATTCGACCTCGCGCTTGCCGGTCGCGCCAAAGGCATTCAGGCGGAAATAGCGCTCGGTCGGCCCGTTATAGTCCGGGTTGCCGCTGGGATCGTACAGCGATTCATGCCGGAACGCGCCGCCCACCGCGACCTGCAGCGGACCCCCGGGGAGCTGGAAGAAGTCGCGCGAGATGCTGCCCTGCACCTGGTAGAGATGCGAGTTCTGGTGGTTGATCTGGGTCGGCGTCAGATAGTCGAGCGCCGCCTGGCTGGTCTGCTGCGGATTGACGAAATTATACGATCCGTCGGCGATCTCGTCGAGCAGGTGCTGGATATAGACATAGCCCTTGGCGACGGTGGTCAGCTTGCTGATCATCGCGGTGCCGTCGATCGCATAGTTCCAGTCGCCGAAATTGCCATGCAGGCCGAGCGCCGCGCGGAAGACGTCGCTCTGCGATGAATTGAACTCGGTGCTGGTGGGCAGGCGGCCGGTGATGCGCGCGAGCTGGCCCTGTGCCGCGAACGGATTGTTCGGGTTAAGCGTGCCGTTCGTCGCGGTACAGGCGACAGTGGTGCCGCGCGGACAGATATAGACCGGCAGGGTCAGGATGGTCGCATTGGCGGCAGTGGTATAGGCCGGGAAGTCGATGCCGGCCGGCGCCGCTGCACGGATGATGCTGGCCAGGCCGGTATAGGAGGATTCGCTCCGTTCATAGTTGAACTCGCCGGTCAGCTGCGCATTGCCGATGTTCGCGGTGAGATGGGCGGACGCGCCCCAGCGCTGCATCTTCGGCTCGATCTGGCCGTAGTCATGCGTGACGTCCTGCTGGCAGACGGTGCGCGGCGCGGTCGGGTTGCCGGCATAGTCGGAATCGCTCAGCGTATAGGGCGTCAGGCCCTGGCAGCCGTTGAGCAGCTGATAGCGGCCGAGCGGGGTGGTGTTGGTCGCGTCAAAGGGCCGCACCATGAAGGCGGTCGTTCGTGACGAGAGACCGTTGAAGACGCCGTTGGTGGCGCCGTTCTCGATATTGTTCGGGCCGCAGACGCCGAGCTGGCCGGTCGTGCCGGTGCGCGAGCAGAGGCCGGTCAGGTCGTCCGTGTTGTACGGATAGCCCCGGTCCTTGTTGTAGAGCGCGGCGCTGTTGAGATAATGTCCGCTGACATAGACATTGTAGCCCTGCTCGCTGAGGTCGCCATAGCCGAAGGTGGCGCTCAGCCGGTGGTTGGCCGCGTCGCCGCGCTGGCTGATGCCCGCCTCCGCCGTGGCGTGAAGGCCCTTGATCTCCTTCTTGGTGATGACGTTGACCACACCGGCGACGGCGTCGGCGCCATAGGTCGAGGAGGCGCCGTCCTTCAGCACTTCGACCCGCTCGACGATTTCGTCGGGGATGGTGTTGAGATCGACGAAGTTGCGCACGCCGTCGTCGGCCAGCGGATAATAAGCGGCGCGCAGGCCGTCGAACAAGACCAGCGTCGACGAGGTGGTGAGGCCCCGCAGCGAGATCGCCGAGGCGCCACCGGCGAACGCGCCGTTGGCGGTGGCGCTGTTGACCAGGGCCGGGCCGTTATTGGCGGAAAGCGTCTGGATCGCCCCCTGCACCGTGGTGATGCCGCGCTTCCCGATATCGTCAGCGGTGAGGACCGTGATGGGCGAGGGCGTCTCGGTATCGGTGCGACGGAACAGCGTGCCGGTGACGACGATATCGCCGCCGCCTGAATCGGCAGCATGATCGGCTGGTGTCGCGGTGTCGCCGGCGCCCGGCGCCTGCTGCGCGAAGGCGGGTGTCGCGGCGAGCGACAGGAAGGTGGCGGCCGTCGCCACGCCTGCGAGCAGGCGAGCCTTTCGGACTGACGGGATGGTAATATTCACAGAGACGCTCCTCACTGACCCGTGGGCGGCGCGCGATCGCGCCGACCTTGCGGATTATGTTTTCAGTCTCGGGGATCATGCATCCCGGCCCCCCGAGACATGATGGAGGGCGAATGAAACCGGCCCCGGGGCGCTGTAAAGAAGCTGCGTCGGCTCTCATGATTTTCAGATGACGACGTGCCGGAAAAGTCACGAAATCCGTTAGATGGGCCGAAATGGTCCCATAAAAGGCCTGATCGGAAGATCATTTCGAGCGAAATGAAATACGTTGCGATCCTCGCGTAATTCGATCGGTGGCGTCCGGCGGGACTGGTGATATCGATAAAGAACGGAGCAGTTGCGGAGACCTCCCCTTAAAAAGGTCCGGGAAGATTGCGGCATGCGAGACTTTGGCACGAGATCTAGCTGGCCCAATGCTTGATCTAGATCAGCTCGCCCGGAATTTAAGGCGACGCGCCGACGCCTTTGCCGGAATTAGGCGACGTACGCGCTTCTCGCGCCCCGAATTGTCCGTTGGCATGGCCCGACCGATCGATCGCGAGCCAGGCTTCGAGGGCTTTCGCTGGAAATCGAGCCCGGATCGCGCCGGAAACTGCTTGATCACCGCGCATGTTTCGCCGCGACGCGGCGTTATGCGGCTCTGTTCATGTAGGAGAAAGGTAAAAATGTCCGGATCGGTACTTGATTCGTCGATAGTGCCGACAATGGTGCCATTATGGCCATAAGGTTTCGCCGTCGCGGATGACACAATTATGAAATAATTGTCACAGTCGTTTGAGAACGCACGGTAAAAACACTGGATGGTCGTTTCCAGAACGCCGGTGCCCGATGCTGCCGCGCGGGGCGGTGCCGTATCGAGGGGTTGCCGGCACGCCGCTCGACTCGTCGCGCTGCCGCCCCGGCCGACCATGCAACTCCATCGCAGGATCAGTGAACGATCATCGGTGGCGGTTCGGGTTGACGGTCCGCACGCTATACGCCATACACTGTGTATCACATAGTGTATGGCAGGCAGTGCAATCATGACCCTCGACACCGAATTGTTCGAATCCATGCGGCTTGAACTGCGCCGTGGATCGCTGGTCCTGGCGGTGCTCGCCCGGCTCACCGAGGAGCGGTACGGCTATACGCTGCGCCAGGCGCTTGCCGCCGACGGGCTCGAGATGGAGGAAAGCACCCTCTATCCGCTGCTGCGCCGGCTTGAGACGCAGGGCCTTCTCCACAGCGAATGGCGCGAGGAGGAGAAGCGGAAGAAGCGCTTCTACCGCCTGTCGCCCATGGGCGTTGCGATGCTCGCGGCGCTCACCGTCGAATGGCGCGGCATCAACGCCTCGCTCGACAAGATCCTTTGACCCCGAATTCGGCGAAAGGCCCTGATATGGACATGCTCGACATCTATCTCGACGCGGTGGCGGCGCAATTGCCGCGCGATACCGCTGACGACATCATCGCCGAATTGCGCGACACATTGCTCTCGCAGATCGAGGAGCGCGAGGAGGCGCTTGGCCGCCCCCTGACCGACGACGAGCGGGAGGCGGTGCTGCGCGCGATGGGGCATCCGCTCGTGGTGGCGGCGCGGTACCGCAAGGGGCCGCAGATGCTGATCGGGCCCGAACTCTTCCCCTATTGGATATTCGCCGTGAAGGCCGGGCTTCTGATCATGGCGGTGATATTCGTGCTGACCCTGATGCTGCGCCTGAGCGGCAATCCGGCGGCAGCGCCCGAGGCGTTCGCCCAGTCGATCGGCGGCCTGTTCGGCGCCGGCCTGAGCGTGATCGGCGCGGTGACGCTGGCGGGCGCGATCTGCGAGCATCTCGGGCTTCGGCCGGGCTATCTCGATAGCTGGCGGGTCAAGGACCTGGAACTGCTCAAATATGGCGATCCCGCACGCTGGGCAGCGCATCTGGGCGTCGACCTCCGTGGCAAGAGCCAGCCGCGAAATCAGGAGCGGGACCACGCCGGGACCGGGACCGGGGCCGAGGCCTCGGGCGCCACGCGGGCACGCGGCATGTCATGGGCGTCATGGGCGTCGTCAGCGCCGCCGCGGGTGAAACGGGCCAGGTCCTGGCCGGGGTCGGACGCGCTGTTCTCGCTGATCGGCGGCCTCGTCGTCGCGGCGTGGTGGGCGGGGCTGCTGCATATTCCCGGCCTCGGTCAGTTCGACGTCGATGGCGGCGCGGTGACGGCGGCCCCGTCGCCGATCTGGACGACGCTCCACCTGCCGATCCTCGTCTATATCCTGGCGCAGGTCGCGGTTGACGCGGTCGGCGTGGTTCAGCCCGCGGCGATCAGATTGCGCGCCGCATTGCAGATTCCGGTCGCGGTCGCCGGCATTGCCCTGACCTGGGCGATCCTGAATGCCGGCGCTCTGTTCGTGCTTGGGCAGGGCGGCGGGCAGGCTATCATTGGCGGCGACACCGCGCTGTTCAGCCTTGAGGCGCTGCAGGGCATGCACGCGATTGGCCGCAGCCTGCAGGGCACCGCGGCCGGCATCAGCGTGATCCTGACCTGGATGTTGGGCGTCACGCTCATCGTCCTGGGGCTGACGGTGGCGACCAATCTCTGGCGGCTGTTCGGTCCCGGCCGCGCCGTCCACGGCTGACCTCGCCGCGATATCGTAAAGCCACCGAAACGGTTATTGCGGGCCGGGCGCCGATGTCATAGCCTCGTCACATAAGGGCGGGCCATGGTCCATCGGCGCTTCGGTGTGCCGGACAATCGACCATGGCCGATCAAGCCCCCGCACGGGTCGCGAACGGGCACCCATGGAGAGGCATTCACCGGCTAGAGGGGGAAGCCGTGGCTGATGCCGTTCTGAAACTCGCTTATGAGGTTTCGCGCGTCACCGAGGAAAAGGTCGCGCTGATCGAGGGGGTGATGCGGCGCACCGGCGTGCTGGCGCTGAACGCCCGGCTTGAGGCGGCGCGGGCCGGCGAGGCTGGCATGGCCTTCTCCGTCGTCGCGCAGGAAATGAACGGCGTCGCCACCGACATCCGCAACATCGCGCGCCAGCTGCGCGAGGCGGTCGCCGCCAATATCGAGCAGCTGCGCCGCGCCGGGTCAGAGATGCATTTCGAACTGCGCGGCGAACGGCTCGCCGATCTCGCGCTCAACGCGGTCGAGATCATGGATCGCAATCTCTACGAACGCTCCTGCGACATCCGCTGGTGGGCGACCGACAATGCCCTGGTCGAGGCGCTGGCCGCGCCCGGTCCGGATGCCGCCGCCTATGCGCAGGAACGGCTGGCGACGATCCTTCGCTCCTACACCGTCTATCTCGACCTGTGGATCGCCGACCGCGACGGGCGGATCGTGGCAACCGGCCGGCCCGATCTCTATCGCGGCGCGGCGGGCGCGAACATGGCTGATGCCGAATGGTTCAGGCGTGGCATGGGGTGTGCCAGCGGCGACGAGTTCGCGGTGTGCGACATCGCGCGCAATCCCCATCTCGGTAACGCGGCGGTCGCGACCTATTCGACGGCGATCCGTAGCGGTGGGCGCCGCGATGGTGAACGGATCGGGGTGATGGGCATCTTCTTCGACTGGGCGCCCCAGGCGGCCGCGATCGTCCAAGGCCTTGGCCTCTCGGAGGAGGAGCGCAAGACCTCGCGGGTGATGCTGCTTGGCGCCGACCATCTCGTGCTGGCGGCGTCCGACGGGCGCGACATCCTGTCGAAGCGGTTCGAGATCGATGCGGGCGCGCAGAACCGGGGCTGGTATCGCCAGGGCGACAGCATCGTCGCCTATGCCCGGACGCCCGGATACGAGACCTATCAGGGGCTCGGCTGGTATGGCTGCATCGAGAGTCACGTCGATTCTGAATGGGACAAGGACAAAGACTGAGTCGGCCGCGTGGACTCAGCGCCGAATATCGGGAACAAGCTGGTCCGGGCAGTTCAACAGCGGTGTTCCCTATCCAATGCCTGGCAGCAAAAGAGGCGGCGGCCCGGTGCTCGCTGACGCGGCACTCCCCCTCATCGGACTGATCTTCGCGCTCTTCATCGCATGGGGTGTCGGCTATCTGGGCGGTTCCGGGCAGGAGCGTGGGCGGAATATCCCCCGCGCTTATCAGCAGGGCGCCGAGCAAGCCATGCAGCGCGACTGCGCCGGTCGGGATCGGGGCGCGATGGTCCGCTGCGTTCGTGATCACGTGCAGGCGGCCGCCCAGACAGCGCATGACGAACAGGATCTGAGCGCGCAGAAACGTGCCGCTGACAGTGCCCTTGCCGCCGCGATTGCCGCCTTCGCCACGCTGGTCGTTTCCGTGACGGGCGTCGTTTATGTGAAGCGCACGCTGGACGCGACGCTAAGGGCGGTGGAGGACACCAGCCGGGCGACCGAAGCGATGCTCGAGGCCAATGCGCTGGCCAAGGACACGGCGCAGCGACAATTGCGCGCCTATGTCGGGGTCCAGGCCGCCTGGCTCGAATTCAGCGACGAGGGCGAGCCGGTGGCGCACGTCAAATGGAAGAATTTCGGACAGACGCCGGCATTGGAGACCGCAAGCTGGACTCACAGCTGGACGGCGGAATTCCCGCTCCGATCCAGTCTTCCCGAGCCCCCTGAGAGTTTCAGAAAAGGGGTCAATGTCATCAGCCCCGGCAATTTTACGGAGACCGTGACACCGGACGGAGCGCCTCTGGCGGATCGCAACAGGAAGTCGATCGAAGCTGAAGAAGCCGCATTCTACGTCTACGGAAAGTCACGGTACGACGACGTCTTCGGGCAGCGCCACGAAACGTCGTTCGTCTATTTCTGCAAGGGAAAGAGCAGTCTGGAAAGGGGCAGGCTGGCCGGCTATCTCGTCGGCAACGTCCAGACCTGACGCCTCTCCCCAACGGTGTTGGCCGGAAGGCCGGGCTTCCCAGCGGGTACAAAAAGCCGCCCGGTCATTTCTGGCCGGGCGGCAGGAAGTCAACGCGTGCAGGCGTCGAATCCGGTGTGATGCGTGCCTTAGCGGCGATACCCGTAGCCGCCGCGGTCATACCCGTAATGGCCATACCCGCCGCGATAATAGCCACCGCGATCGTCGTAGCGGCGATAGTCGCGCCGGTCGTAATAGCGGCGGTCGTAATAGACGCGGGGCGGCGCACGGTAATAACCGTCATAGGCGTAAGCGGGGCCATAATAGCCGCCATCATAATAGCCCTGGTCGTAATAGCCGTTGTCGTAATAACGGTCGCGATGCGCGCTCGAGGCGATGGCGGCGCCGATCGCCAGGCCGGCAACCCCGGCGACGATCGCCGTGCCGGTATTGTCATGGCCGCGGTGGCCCCAGTAACGCTGCGCCTGGGCCGGAACGGCGGCGGTCAGGGCGGTGGCGCCCAATGCGAGCGCGAGACCCGCCTTTGCGAACATGGTCTTCATTGGTGGACTCCTCGGGGCCGGGCGCGAAGACGTCCGGAATGAACGTCGGCCCGTGCCGGCTTGGGTCCTATATGGGGATGCGGTGGTGAATGTGCACGGAACGCGGCTTGCAGCGCCCGTTCATCTGGCAGCCCATCTGTTCGGTGCCGTGTCCATCCTATTTCACGCGCGCATCATACCAGGCCAGCCAGCGTTCCATCCGGTCCTTCAGGAAGCTTGGCCGTTTAAGCCGGTGATATTCCCCCGGATAGATCACCAGTTCAGTCTCCACGCCGCGGCTCTTCAGCGCCTGGTATAGCTGCTTGGAATTGAGCACCGGAACATTGGCGTCCTTTTCGCCGCCCATGAACAGCGTCGGCGTCACGATCCGGTCGTTCTGGTAGAAGGGATAGCTGTTCTTTAGCCATGTCGACATATTCTTCCACGGTACGCCGAGCTCCGTTTCATAGTCGCGAACATATTCGTCGGTGCCGTATCCGGCGAGGATGTTTCCGATCGACGCGCCGCTCACCGCCGCGCGGAACCGTGTGTCGGAAGCGATCAGATAGTTGGTGAGCATACCGCCATAGCTCCACCCGCCGACGCCGAGCCGCTTCGGGTCGGCTACGCCGTGCGCCACCGCGTCGTCGATGGCGCCAAGCGCGTCGGGCACCGCGGGGCCTCCCCAATCGGCGTAGAGCGCCCTGGCATAGGACTCGCCCCGCCCCGTGCTGCCGCGCGGGTTGGAGGAGGCGACCGCATAGCCATGGCCGGCGAAGATCTGCCAGCTGATGTTGAAGCCCGCCGCGAACTGCGACTGCGGCCCGCCATGATTGAACAGGATCGTCGGCAACGGCCCGGCAGGCGCCTTGGGAGGCGTGATGAGGAAGCCGTGCACCTCAGTCCCGTCCTTGCTCTTGTAGCTGGTGCGGACGACGGGGGCGACCGCGACTTCGCCGAGCCAGGCGGCATTGTGGCGGCTGAGCGGCCGCAGCGTGCCGCGATCGAGCGCATAGACTTCGGCCGGGGCGGCCGGCGTGTCGACCAGCACGGCCATGTGGCCGTTCGGCGCCTGGGTCGGGGCGGAGACGACCTGGAAGCCGCCGACGACGTCCCTGACCGGACCGCCGGCCGCTGGCACCTCGGCCACCCGCTCGACCCCGTCATCCTCCACGGTGAAGCGGATGCTGCGCCCGTCGGCCGACCAGAGCGGGTGGGTGACGTTGCGGTCGAGCGCTGGCGTCAGGATCCGCGCCGGCCCACCCGCCGCCGGCACTACCGCCAGCGTGCGGACACCATAGGAGAAAAGGTCGACCGGCCCGCCCTGCAGATAGGCGATGCTGCGCCCGTCCGGGCTCCAGGCGGGATAGCTTTGCCAGTCAGCGTCGTTGTCGGCGCCCTTGAACGCCGTGACCGCGCGCGGCTCGGCCGCCGCCGGCCCGACCGCCACGACGAAGACGTTGCTGTCATAGGTCCGGTCGGGGTCGAGCACTCGCTTCGAGGTGAAGGCGATGCTCCGGCCGTCCGGAGACCAGGCCGGCAGTGCCTCGTCATAATCGCCGGTGGTCAGCCGCCGCGCGGTACGGCTGGCGAGATCGTAGAGCCAGAGCCGTTTGCGCTGAGTGCGCAGATAGCCGTCAATGTCACGCTCGAACTGGAAGCGATCGATCACGATCGGCCGGGGACGCTCCTTGTCCTTCTTGCCGCCGGCACCCTTGTCGTCGCTATCCGCTTCGGCGGCGGGCGCGACGGGGTCGGGTTTGGGGGCAGTCGACGCGCCCGGCCCGGTCGCGGCCGGAATGGCGGCGGTGGCCGCGGCATTGGCTTTCCTGTCGGGGTCCGGGTCCTCGACGATCAGCGCGATCGTCTTCGAATCCGGCGACCAGGCGATATCCACGACCGATCCCGTGATGCCGGGCAGCGCCGCGCCCTCGCCGCCGGCACGGTCCATCAGCCAGAGGCGATCGTCGTCACGGTCGTCCCCGCGCGACGACACGAAGGCGAGCCAATGGCCGTCGGGGCTGAAGCGCGGCGTGCTTTCACTTTCGCCCTTGCGGCTGGTGAGCTGAACGCTGCGCGTGCCGTCCCAGCGCGCCATCCACAAATGCGTGAATTGCTTGTCCGCCGCGACGTCGGTGGTGCCGACGGTATAGGCGACCCATTCGCCCTTGGAGTCGATCTGCGGATCGCCGACCACCGCCAGACGCGCGATATCGTCCGGGCCGATCGCGCGCTGCTGCGCGGTTGCGGGGGCCGTCGCCAGCACCGCTGCCGAGAAGACAAGAACCGACCGAATATCCATGCGTCACCCCGTTTGATCCCGGGATCATCATCGACCGGCGACGGGAAGGCAATCGCGATATCGCCGGGCGCGATATCTCCGGTTTCAAATCGACAGGGCGCTCCGGTCTCGCTAGTCACGCCGCCGTGACCGCCCTGCGCCGCCATTTCCTGCGTCATCGCCTTCTGGCGGCATGGATCGTTGCGGCCGGTCTGCTGATGAAGGTGCTGGTTCCCGCCGGCTATATGCCCATGGCGTCGGGCGGCAGCATCATCATCCAGATCTGCTCCGGCTATGGCCCGATGACGATGGCCATGCCGATCCCGGGCAAGGAAGACCAGTCAGGTCAGGACGGACAGCAGGGCAAGGCTGAGATGCCCTGTGCCTTTTCGGGCCTGTCGACGCCCTCGCTCGCGGCCGCCGATCCGCTGCTTCTCGCCCTTGCCATCCTGTTCGTCATGGTCGCGGCGACGCGTGCCGTGGTTCCTGTTCCGACGGCACCGCCACCCCATCTGCGCCCGCCTCTTCGAGGACCGCCAATCACCGCCTGATCTCGTCATTTTATAGCGCGCTTCCGTCGACGCGACGGCGCGCGCGTGGATCAGGAAGACATATTCCCATGAAGAAGACCTTGATCGCGGCTGCGTCCGCCATCGCCTTCTCGTCTGTGGCATCGGCCCATACGAGTGCGCCCGAACAGCGCCGCGCCGAATTGCTGCGCCAGCGCGCCGACATCGACGCTCAACTGGCGCTGCTCGACCAGCCCCAGCCAGAACCGGCAGCGGCCATCGGCCGGACCGAACCGGCCACCGACGACATCGTCGTCACCGGCAAGGCCCTGTCGCTCACCACGCAGGTCATCGGCCAGACCGTCACCACCGTCGATGCCGCCGCCTTCCGCAACACCCCAGCGACGACGGTCGCCGATATCGTCAGGCTCTCGCCCGGCGTCGCTGTCATGCAGGGCAACGGCCCGCGCGATGTCAGCGTGTCGGTGCGCGGTTCCAACGCCCGCAACGGTTTCGGCGCGCGCAATATCCAGGTGTTCGAGGATGATTTCCCCGTCACTCAGCCCGACGGCCTGGCGCGCTTCGACCTTACCGATCCGCATGCCTATGGCGCGGTCGACGTAGTGCGCGGGCCATCGTCGGCGCGTTACGGTAATTATGCGCTGGGCGGCGCGGTCAATTTCCGTACCCGGCGCGGGCGCGACATCGACGGGGTTGAGGCGGGCGCCGATGTCGGCGGCGACGGCTATGCCAATCTCTACGCCACGATCGGCCATGCCGGCCCGGGCTATGACTATGCCGTGTTCGGCAGCTTCGTCCGCGCCGACGGCGCGACCGGCCACACCGGATATGAAACCGGCACGATCAACGCCTATGGCACTTTCGCGCTGGGCGACCGCGACCGGGTCGCCGCCAAGCTGATCTACAATGAAGGCGAATTCCGCCTGTCGACCCGCCTTTCCTACAACCAGTATCTCGCCAATCCCTATCAGCAGGGCTGCGTTGCGGCGGCGAGCGCATCGCCCGGTTGCGGTACGATCTCGGTGCTGGTCAACGGCGTCAACGGCGCGCGCGTCGCGCAGACCGCCGATGAAGGGGATCTGGCACGCAACGACCGCCGGACGATCGTCGGCGTGCGCTACGAACATGATTTCGGCCCGAATACGACCTGGCGGACCCAGGCCACTTTCGACAGCCGTGTTGTCAACCAGCCGACCAGCGCGACGCCGTTCAAGGGCACGCTGGACAGCTACAACATCACGTCCGACATCACCGATCGCGGCACGCTGTTCGGCATGGAAGCGACGAGCTTTGTCGGCCTGTTCTACAATTATCTCGATAACCAGAGCTTCAGCTTCAACAAGACTCGGGCCGGCCGCAACGGCTTCGGCGCGCTGACTCAGACGGTGTTCGGCGACATCCGCAACATGGGCGCGCGGGCGCGGGAAGAATTGCAACTCACCCCGCGGCTTCGCTTCGTCGCGGGGATCGGCGTCGAGCGCTCGATCATCGACGTCCGGCAGACCGCTTACGCCTATCCCGTCGACGCGACCCCGATTCTCGGCCTGATCCCGGCGGAACGCCACTTCTCCAACGTCGCGCCGGAGGCGGCGCTGTTCTGGCAGGCGATCGATGCCGTCCGGCTGCACGCCCGGATCGGTACCGGCTATGGCATTCCGCAGGCGGGTAACCTGTTCGTCACCGCGGCGGGCGTGCCGGGCAACAATGCTGGCCTCAAGTCGCAGCGGAACACCGGCGTCGACATCGGTGCCGAGATCGCGCTCGGCGGGAACCTGAAGGCTGAAGTGACGGGCTATTACGAATGGTTCTCCAACGAGCTGGTCTCCCAGTCGGCCGGGATCGACCTCCTTGCCTATACCTCGAACGTGCCCCGCTCGGTCCATCGCGGCGTCGAGATCGGGCTGAGCTGGCGGCCATTGCCGGGGTTGCTGCCGGGCGCGAAGCTGGAGGGCAGCTACAGCTATAACGACCACCATTATACCGATTTCAGCGAGCGCCTGAGCGCTGGCCGCTTTTCGACGCTGCTCGATCGCGACGGCAACGCCATCCCCGGCGTGGTCCCGACCTTCGTCAACGGGCGGGCCGGCTACGACCAGCCCGATGGCCCGTTGCGCGGCCTGGGCGGCTTTGCCGAGCTGACCTATCGCGGCCGCTATTTCATCGACAACAGCAACCTGCTCGCGATGCCAGGCTACACGCTGGTCAACCTCAACCTCCATTATGATCCTCCCCAAAGTGGGAACTGGTTGTCGCGATTCAGTCTCTATGCGTCGGTGCAGAACCTGTTCGACCGGACCTATGTCGGCTCCGCCTCGGTGATCTCCAACAGCCTCAATCCGGCGACGGGGCTCGAGAACCCGGCCTCGGCGCTCTCCGCCACGACGGGCACGATCTATGCCGGCCAGCCGCGCACGGTCTATGCCGGCGTGAAGGCGCGGTTCTAGGGGGATGCGAACGATGAATGATTCCGTCCGCCGCTGGCCGGGCTATAATGCCGTCTGGCGATGGCATTTCTATGCAGGGCTGTTCTGCATTCCTTTCGTACTGTGGCTGGCCGTCACCGGATCGATCTATCTGTTCAGGCCGCAGATCGAGGCGCTTCTCGATCGGCCTTATGCCCGTCTGACAGTCGATGGCCCTCCCGCCACCGCCGCCGCCCAGGTCGCCGCGGCGGTGCGGGCGGTGCCGGGGTCGGTGCTCCATCGCTACCAGCTTCCGGAGACGCCGACCCAGGCGGTGCAGGTGATCGTGGGGGCAGGAAAGGAGGAGACCCGCGTCTATGTGCATCCTCGCACCCTGGCGGTGCTGGCAAAGGTGGATGAGGACCAGCGCCCGATGCGCATCGTCTTCCGCCTGCATGGGGAACTCCTCGCGGGCACGCCCGGCTCCTATCTCGTCGAGCTGGCTGCCTCCTGGACGATCGTGATGATCCTGTCCGGCCTGTTCCTGTGGTGGCCGCGCGGTGGCGGGCTCGGTGGGGTCGTCTATCCCCGGCTTCGATCGGGGGGGCGGCGTTTCTGGCGCGACCTTCACGGCGTCACCGGTTTCTGGGTGTCGGCTTTCGCGCTGTTCATGCTGCTTTCCGGCCTGCCCTGGGCGAAGAGCTGGGGCGGCTATCTCAGGACGATCCGGACCGTCGCCGAGGGGCAGGCGGTCAGGCAGGACTGGACGACGGGTCGGTCAGAGGAACTGAAGGCGCGCGCCGCCGCCGACGCCGGCACCCGCGCGATGATGGGCGAGCACGCCGAGCATGGTGGCATGGCGATGGCGCATCCCGCGGGCTCCTACGCGCCGCTCGACCGGCTGGTCGCGACGGTGGCGCCGCTCGGCCTTGCCGCCCCGGTGCTGATCGCCCCGCCGACCGGCATGGGGGCGCCCTGGACCGCGAAATCGGACGCTGCCAATCGTCCGCTGCGCACCGACCTGACCCTCGACGGCGCAAGCGGCCGGATCCTGTCGCGACGGGATTTCGCCGAACGGCGGTTGGTCGATCGCGTCGTGGGTTATGGTGTCGCCGTGCATGAGGGGCAGTTGTTCGGCTGGCTGAACCAGTTGATGAACCTGGCGACCGCGCTCGGCCTGATCCTGCTGTCAGTCAGCAGCGTGGTGCTCTGGTGGCGGCGACGGCCCGGCGACGTACTGGGTGCGCCCCCTGCGCTGACGCGACGACCCGCTGCGATCGGTTTCTTCGCCCTGCTGATCGCGCTGGGCCTGTTCCTGCCGCTGCTCGGCGCCACGCTGGTTGCCGTCCTGTTGACCGAGTGGCTGGTGCTGCGCCGATTGCCGCGGGCGCGGCTCTGGCTCGGCCTGCCGGTTCGTCCGGCCTGATGTGCGAGGAAGCGGGGCCGTCGCGATCGGGCGACGGCACCGCTGGCTTCTGATGATCCGTCCTGAGCGGCAATCCGGTCGGCAGAGGAGTCCCAAATCGGGTATCGCACCCCATTGCAGGTCCTTCCTTTCGGCCGCATCTTCAGCGAAAGGAGTAGCATGTTCGTGCGTACCCACTTCCAGGCCGGGTCGAGTCGACCGGCCCTCTCTCCCCTCCTTCGGATGCCTGCGGCATGAGCGGCACTGATCGCAAGGCAGCCTCCGGCCGCGCCGCCGCCGAAGCCGATCTCGCAGCGCTGATCCGCGCCGCGCTCGCCATCGCCGACGACATGGGCCTTAGCGGCGTAGGGCTCAGGCTCGACCAGGCGCTGATCGAGCTGACCGGCGAGGGCTCGGCCCCGGACATGGACGACGCGTCGCTCGACGATATCGCGCCACTCACCGGCTTCCACCGCCCCGGCCCGGGCGGCAATGGCGAAAGCGCTCTGCTGGGCTGACGCCTGTCCGGTCGTCCGCCTAGAACGCGTTCGACCGGATCATCCGGCGCATCACGTCATCCAGCCGCGAAGCGCACCGAGGCACCGGATATTTGATGCAATCGGCATTGCGGATCGCTTCCCAGCGATGTGTGGCCGAGCGGGCGGTGATATCTCCATCGCCTGGTTTGCCGCCAGCCAGCCGAACATCGGTCGCGGCGATCGCCTGGTGATCTCCCGTACCGGTGTGGCTCCGGTCAGCACCGCGGCGCGGGCGATGGCGAAATCGGTATAGTGGGCGCTTATTGTCCCTGTGCCGCCAGCGCATCATGCCGCTCATCTTCCGGGGTCAGAATGACCGTCAACGGGTCGAAGATGTCGGAAAGCAGGTCGTTCAGGTGGTCGTTCTGAGCTGATAGGCGAAGCACCCTGTCGGTAGCCCGCGAAGCCTCGTTATTACAGGCCTGCAACTCGTTCGGGCCGTGGTAGGGGGGCGCACCCTGGCATTTCTCACGCTTCCAGCGAATGGCCGCGATGACGCGCGCGGCCCGTTGCGGCGTTGCGGCGCTGGTTTCGGAGGAAGTGGCTGTCTGGGTCTGCGCCGGCTCCGCTGAGGGTTCCGCTCGGATTCCCTCGGTGACGAATGGCAGGACGCGAGCCCCATGGTGATGCGCAGCGCGCTATGCCGGCCCGTTATTCTCAACCTTGGCTACCCTTCGTACAGTGATCGCGTTCCGGCTTCGGCTCCTCCGACGCCAGGAAGAAGACGACGGAGCCACTTTCGGTATAAGATGCTGAGCCATCCTTCTCCGCGATGAACGGCTTGCCGATGATGCGTTCGAAGACGGCGCGATCCATTGAGCAATAATAGGACGCATATTCGCGGCCATTCGCGATTCTGATGATCTCATATTCCGGAAGGCCGCTCTCTACTCCATGATAACCGAATATATCGATCGACCCAGGTGTCTTCCTGATACCAACATCATCGATAAAATTGGTGAAATTGGCAATTACCTTGCCTTTATCATTATTGATTTCGGCATATTGGGAATCGTCGTTCATGAAGACATCGATCTTATAATATCGGGAGGCCGAGTCCCCGGGAAAGCGAAACCACGTCATTCCCGGGGCAGGGATGGTGCCGTCCCCCGAATATGTGACCCACCCGTCGGCGCCCGGATTGGGATAGCGCTGGACGATGTCGCTTGTGGGTTTGCTGGCTTTCGGCCTGGGCGTCGCAGCCGCCGCAAGAGCTTTGTGCGCAGGCGGTACCGTCGCCGCTTTCGGGCCAGCCGCATTGCTCGAAGCACCGTCACCCCCACAGCCGGCACAGGCGAACAGCGCCGCTACCAGGATAAGACGGCCCAGCCCATGTTGCATGATTCAGCCCCCCGCGCGATGCGCCAATGCTCCCCTTTTGTTCTCACAAAGTCAACCTGTGTGTTCGGCCCCATTCGGTGGTGGGGCGCCTCGTCAGCGCCCGTGAGCGGGCAACTTCCCTGTGAGCCATAGAGCAGGATCATAGGTCTTCTTCATGTCGAGACTGCGAACCTCGAAATGAAGGTGGCTGCCTTTGCCGGCGGCGTTTCCCGTCACACCCAGTCGACCGATCTCCTGGCCGCGACGAACCGGCATTCCCTCCTTCAAAGGTGGTCGCGCGTCCAGATGCGCATAGAGAGTAAGATATCCATCGGGATGACGGATGATGACATAATTTCCCCAGCCATCCATTGTCTTTCCATCCACCATTTGGGGCTTCTTCGTTTTCGGATCGATCACCGCCTTGCCGGTTTTTTGGTCGATGAGCGGGATTTTCTTGCGCTGCGTCCTAACGCCGAGGACCACGCCATCGGCAGCAGCCCCGATTGGCGTGCCGATTTCCCCAGGCAGATCATTGCCCTTATGTTTGCGTCCGCTTCTCTTCACTCCGCTCAAATCATAACTGCCGTTGGAATAGTATTTCCCTCTGGAATCCTGCTCTCCTTTGCGAGCAGTTCGCCCACCGCCAGGCACAGGCCAGGCTCTTCCTGGAGCCTGCCCACCAGCCGGCGGGGCCGTGGGGTCCGCCGGACGCTTACCCACGACGACGACATCATGTTTGGGGTCGATATAGTCGGATAGTCTTTTGACGAATTCCCTAGTGCGTTCCAGTTCGCCATCCTGCGCTGCGAATTCGGCAGCCCTGTCTCGTACGGCAGCAATCTCGTTGTAGTCGCCGGATCGCGTGAAGTTCTCGAGGACCGAATCTATCGTAAATTCGCGCAGATGACCCTCAAGCCAAGCTGGCGCATCTGGCTTGTCGGCTGCGTCGAGGAAACTGCGCGCGATATCGCCACCCCCATCGGGAGCGAGTTCGATCAAATCCCTCGGATAGCCTTCATTGCCACCTGCCTGAGCGGATGGTGCGTCAGATTCGGGAACGGGCCTTTCTGTCTGGCCATTTTCTTGCTGCGGAGGTGGCGCCGCCGCTTCGTCCAGCGCGGAATCGTTGGTCGTGATCGTCTCGCCGGGGGCGCCCCTGAGGAATAGAGCCGGACTCGAGGACGACGAAGCCTGACCGTCCGGACCAACCATGAACGCGGCATTCGAAAAATGCGGCGCACCCGCGGGATCGTCATTGTGAAGATTGGGGGCAAGATTCCGATTAGCATCGGATGGCGCCGGTCGGGCGCCGACAGAGCCACCCCCCAGCACCTTGTATCCACCCGACTTCCACCACCAGATCGCCTGGTCGGCGGTGTAGGTGAACGGCACCAGCCCCTCGGCGATCAGCGCATGGCCGAGATATTTGTCCACCTCCTCATAGGTCGCGGCGCGCTCGCCTTTGGTCACTTCATCGAGGTCGTCCATCGTGCGCGACATCAGCGCCATCGCCATATAGCCGCCCTTGGGATGCCGCATGCTCAGATGGTCGGGCACCTTCCAGCTTGAGGGCGGTCCGTCCCACATCGATGGCGGCGGGGCGGGCGGCCGCTCAGGGCGTGGGCGGGCGAGGTGTGCGTTCTCTTCCAGGAAGCGATGCATCCATTGCTCGTCCGTCTCCTCCTCCTCCTCCGGCGCTGCCCTCACCTCGGGGGCTGGCGCATCCGGGATCGCTTCCTGCGGCTCGGGCGCCGCGCCGACCGCCTCCGGCATCGCGGCGGGCACGTTGACGGGATCGCCGGCATTCTCGCCGTCGGTCGAAGGGGTAATTGCAGCCATGGGGTACCTCCTGGTTCAGGAGGTGGCTAGTCCGGTTGGCCGGCGGTTTGAATCAACTGCCTGCCGCCGCCTAGTTGTTCCCGCCGAACAGCCCGGTCATCATCCGCCGCTGGAACTCGACGCCGATCGATAGCGCCCTTGGCGGCTGCAAGGAAGCTGTCCTTCTGGCAGATCAGGCGACCGCCATAGTCGGAGAGTTTCAACGGCAGGATCGCGCCCGGCGTGGGCGAGGCGAAGGCCACACGCGCCTTGCCCGATCCATTGACGAGGCGCTTGCCCGCACCGAATAGCTTGCCCATGAAGCCGCCATCCCCGCCGCCGCTGCCGTCACCTAACACCGCTGTCATGCCGACCGCCGCGTCCTTCCAGGCCAGCGCGCCAGCCTCGGCCATCACGCTCTCGCCCGGATCGAGCTCGATCTCAAGGAACTGAAGTTCCTGCCCCTTGATCTCGAAATCGATGTCGTCGGCGATGCCCGCGCTGCGGTGATGCGTCCAGGGGCTTGGATTGGTCGTGGTGGAGGCTCCCGATGGTTCGGCGCAGCCCTAGCCTGGCCCGCACGCGATTCGCGAATGCGGCCTGAGGCACCCCGGCAATTCGGTCGCCCTCAGAGCTGACTGAGTTCCTCGCGCTCCCGGTCAAGGTCGGCGCTTGCGGCGCGTACCGACTGCACATCGAACGACGGTATCTTGCCTGGCTGGTCGGCTTCCTTGCGGACGACCGCGACCAGTTTAGGCGCGCTGCTCAGCAACAGTGTCGCCATTCCCTCTTCTGCGCTGCCGAAAATCAGATAGCGACCGGCCATGATGGCCTGTTCCGCTGCCGTTCGAAGGTCCGGCGCGATGCCCGCACGGAAAGCGACGCGGGCCTCGACCCTTCGCCTGAAAACCTGCACTGATGCGACCCTCCCTGGAGTTCCTGCTCCTGTCCCCCGTATAGGTCCGATGCGGTACTGAACACAAATCGGGAAACACCCAAAAAGGAAATAATTCCGCGAGGCTGATACCGGGCCGGACGATGGCGGTGCCGCCCGGCAGCCCCAGGCGGCCAGCCGCCGTCGATGGTTGATGCCACTGTAACGAAGCCGGATTTCGGCCCGCCGGCCATGCCATGGGGCTGGCAGTTTCGACGTCCCCGATCCATCCGACTGGTTGCCGTCAGGGGGTTGATCAAACTCACGCCGGCCCGCCACGTCGTCGATATCGCCTGGCTTGATCCGGGATGGACATTGTTCAGGGCGACGTTTCACTCGTCCGATCATCCGCCCTCGCGAACGCACGCATTGCGTCCTTCCCGTTCCACCGCGCCGTCCGATCCGTGGAGGCTGCCAGCCGTGCCGCGGTCTCGCGTGCCGCCGTCTGCAACGCCGGGCTCGCCTTCAACCCGATCGCGCGCAACGCCCAGTTGACCGCCTTCTTCACGAAATTGCGCTCGTCGGTCGCGCACGCCTCGATCAGCGCCAGCCCGTGCCGATATTCCGCGTCGTCCCCGCGTCGATGGATCGCGCGGCACGCCAGCAGCGCAAAGGCCGCCCGCCGCCCGAATTCGTCGTTCAACGCAGCCCATTGGTCGATCTTGGCAAAGGCATGCGGCACCCGGTCGAACAGCTTGGCGCAGACCGTGTCGACGATTGCCCAATTGTCGAAATCAAGGCGCCACGCGTCCATCTGCTCGGGGGACACCAGCGCCGGATCGTCGACCATCGAGGCGACCATCCGCGCCTCGTACCAGCCGGTCTCCCACAACGCGCTGGCCAACGCATGATCCGGATAGAGCGGCTTCGCGATGGCCTGCATCGCCGCCATCTGCACCCCTATCGCCTTGTCGGCATGGATGCCGAAGCGGGGACCCATCTCCTCCCGGACCCGGGCTGATGTCGCGCGCTCCAGCGCGTGCAGCACATCCGCGACCCGGTCCTTGATGTCTGCCGTCATGGTTCAGCCGGCCTTGTTCTCATGATCTCCGGGCTCCGGTCATAGCGACGGGTGATTTGATCGCGAAGAAGAACGACTCGCCGCGGTCGATAATGTCCCGACATCTGCCATCGGGGCCGCGGCTACCGGGGTTATCCGGAGTTGGGCTGGCCCCGACTCGGGCGGTTACCGTGAAAACACCTAGTTTACGATCGCGGCGAAAGGGATTCTATGACGCCTCAGCCAACCGATTTCGGGGTCTCCCGTTTTGCGGTGGCATGATTGGGCCGAGGGCCGCGAAAGCGGTTTTGCGGGCCAATTTCTCGATCAAGCCGTTACAATGCGTGTCTGCGAATTCCGAAATTGCGGGGGCCACCGAACTTTGGGATTCGCAGCCGTATGTCCCACGCACTGAACCAGGCAGGCTGGCGGAAGATCGCGGCAAGCGACAGCATCAATGCTGGAAGAACCGCTCTCCCGCGCCGCGTTTGATCGTCATCTTCGCTGCCTTGGCCTGTTCGCGCGGCACGCTTTCCGTATAATATCTGACGCGGTGCCTGGGCGGATCGCTCCAGAACTTCCATGCGAACAGCACGACGCGATCGGCAGCTTTTATTGTTTTTCTGAGTAGTAGCGCGGTCAACCACAATGGCATGGATATGGGAAGGAATAGTAAGAATATTCTTCGCGTTGTTCGGCGCCAGGATCTTGGTGATCCTAGCCCAGGCCATAAAGGTCGAGTCATTTCAACAATTCCTCGAAAGATATGGTGGACCATGCGCTGCTGCGGCTGGCCATCGACAGTATCAATTCGTCTTCTATATTTGAGAGAGTGTGACCAATCGCGGTAAGGGCAGATTTAACGGCTTTATAATTGGCTTATATTTGAACCATTTCGGTCCATTTGCTGTGGGAAGGAACGTGAAAGGGGGCCCCGTTCCGATGCTGCTGCCCAGCGTCGGAATATGAAGCGCGTGCCCGCAGATGCCGACCCGGCTGTGCCTTCCCATTGGTCAGGGTCATCGACGGACGGTAAGAAGGGTCCGCATAGAGGGAGAAAGCCGTCTTGATCCAGGCAAAGCATCTGCTTGTCCTGCTCGCCCTGCCGTTCGGCGTCGCGGCGGGGCAGGGCGGCCCCGAACGCAGCGCATTCGGCGTCACCGCCGACGGCCAGCCGGTCGAGCGCTATGTGGTGCGCAACGGGCACGGCACGCGGCTGGGCGTGCTGACCCTTGGCGCCGCGATCGACGAGATCAGCGTGCGTGACCGTGCGGGGCGTATCGCCAATGTCGTGATCGCGCTGCCCGACGTAGCGGCCTATGAGGCATCATCGACCGTCGGATCGGTGATCGGGCGCTATGCCAACCGTATCTCGCATGGTGGCTTCTCGATCGACGGCGTGCGCTATCCGTTGTCGCCCGATCCGACCGCCATCGTGTCGCACGGCGGCAGGAAGGGTTTCTCCACGAAGCTGTGGAAGGCGGAACCCTGCGCCACGCCGGACTGCCGCAGCATCACGCTGCGCTATCACAGCGCCGACGGCGAGAACGGTTTCCCCGGTGCGATGGACGTGGCGGTCACTTATGCGCTGACCGAGGATGACGCGGTGCGGATCGATTATGCCGCGACGACGACCAGGCCGACCGTGATCAACCTGACGAACCACAGCTATTTCAACCTGGGCGGCGACCGGGTCGGTGGCACTGATGACCAGTTGATCCAGATCGTCGCCGACAGCTTCACCGCGATCGACGACAAGCGCAACGCGACCGGCGAGATCCGTCCGGTCGCCGGTACCGCGTTCGACCTGCGCAAGCCAGTGCGGATCGGGGAACGTGTCGCGTCGAGCGACCCGCAGATGCTGTTGGGCAATGGCTTCGACCATAATTTCATTCTGTCGAAGCCGGCAGGCGACCCGATCCCGGTCGGCGCGCGCGCCTGGGACCCGGCGAGTGGCCGCACGCTGGAGATGCGCACGACCCAGCCGGGCGTGCAATTCTACACCGCCAACCACTTCAACGGGCGGCAGGCGGCGCGCGACGGACGCATGTTACGCCAGGGTGCCGGCTTCGCGCTGGAGACGCAGCATTATCCCGACAGCCCGAACCAGCCGGCCTTTCCATCCACGGTGCTGCGACCGGGCGAAACCTTCCGGTCGACGACGATCTACCGCTTCGGCGTGCGACGCTGATCGCCGCGGCTCGAACCCCGGGGGGTTAGCTCCAGCGCCGGATGCGGCGCCAGTTGCCGTCGACGCGCGCCATGCGCCGTTCGCAACCGAGGCAATGCGAATGCCACTCTCCGGAAACCTTGCGTGCGCCATACCGATCCGGCTGATGCAGGCCAAACAGACATTTCAAGCGCGTGAAGACGCTTGCCTTGAACCACCCCACGAAACGGCAACTCCCTCTGGTGCGACGGCCTGGCGGCGGATATTTCCCGCCACGGGCCGATCCGGCTGATGGCGGGCCCCCTAGGCGACGGTACCGCTCGCCGCAACATCGGGGTGCGGCGGGCTTCCCTGGGGCAGGCAAGGGTCCGGGTACGAGACGGACGAGAATTCCGGCTGGTTTTCACGTGATCACCGCGATTTCCATGGTCCTCATGCGCCGTCGCCAAATCGACGTTGCCGCAACGTTAGGGATTCTTTCCGCGCGACCTTCGTGTGCGAAGCCGTCATGAACGGCCGAACCGGCGGGGCCTATGGCTGAATCGATCAAGGGGAAGGATGGACCGCATGCGCGCCTCGCGCCGCGGTTCAAGACGTTCCAGCCGGCCTCGATCGAATGCAACGGTACGAAGCGGCGCGCCCATGTCCTCGATGTTTCTTCCCGGGGCGCCCGGCTCTATTGCGCCGACGCGCTCACGGTCGGCTCCTATCTCGCGCTGAAATGCTGCGATTTCACGCTCTGCGCCCGCATCGTCTGGGCGAAGGAGCAGCGCTTCGGCGTCGAGTTCCAGTTCCCGCTGCCCGATGCGCACATCCGCCGCATCATGGATCCTGCCGCCCGCAACCGTTAGCGACGCCCCCTTTTCGTCGACAGGAACGACGCGGAAGATGGCGCGTTTGGCCGGTACTTCGCTCGAGCAAGCGAAACCTCATGGGAGAAGGGTCATGGCCGAGATCAACAGCGACGAGAAAGTCGTGGTCGCCAAGAGCAGCATCAATGTCGCCAACATCATCATCGCCATCGCTGTGTTGATCGCGGTGCTCGGTTTGTTGAAATATATCGGCGCATCGCCGTTCTGACGGTGTTTAAGCCCCGGCTGAGGGGTTTTCTTCAGGGTCGCAACTTGCTGGAATCCGGTCGGCTTGTCCGGTTGTCCACAGGATTCCGTTTCGATGCCGGAACGCGCGGACGCCCTTGTCGTTGATCCGGACGCGAAAGCGAAAAGGGGAA
The DNA here is from genome assembly GCF_028473665.1 of Sphingomonas sp. QA11. Classification (GTDB taxonomy): domain Bacteria; phylum Pseudomonadota; class Alphaproteobacteria; order Sphingomonadales; family Sphingomonadaceae; genus Sphingomonas; species Sphingomonas phytovorans. Next base: position 5,462,799 of record NZ_CP098774.1, read on the forward strand.
GCGATGAACTACGCTGTTGTGGCCGCCCCCGCGGCCTTCAGGTTGCGTCCGGGTTCCACCTGCCTCCGCGCCGTCGGAGCCGGCCCAGGCGAAAGCCTGTGCACCAGGCCGCGCGGTCATCTCGGGCCGTGCCGGCACATGCCGGCGCACATGATCGAGATAGCCTAACCGCGGTCGAACGCGTCGATGATCGGGCAGGGGCCGGCCCCGCTCGCGTCGCAGGCTTGTGCCAGTCGCGTCAGCGCGCTCCGTGCGCGCTGAAGCTCGGCGATTTTTTCGTCAAGCGCGGCAAGCCGCTCCGTTGCCAGCCTCCGCGCCCGATCGCGGTCGTCGGTTGCATCGAGGGCGAGCAGCTCGCTTATCTCCTCAAGCGTGAAACCGGCGCCCTGCGCCGAGCGGATGAAGCGCAGCCGCCGGACATGATCAGTGCCATAGCGGCGAATGCCGCCGGCAAGGCCCGAACCACCGGTGCGTGCCGGCTCGTCGATCAGGCCGCGGCGCTGGTAATAGCGTACCGTCTCGACCCCGACGCCGCCTTCGCGCGCCAGCCCCGCAATCGTCATGTCAGTCAACGCTTGACTCCGTACCGTGGTCCGGACCCCATATGGGCCGGGTTCGATCGCGCACAAGCTGGAGATGCCAAGATGACGACCCCGCCGGCCAGGACGGCCATCCTCCATCGCATGGTCATGCAGGACCATGTCTGCCCCTGGGGGCTGAAGGCGAAGGACCTGCTTCGCCGCCAGGGCTATGCTGTCGACGACCGCTGGCTCACCACGCGCGAGGAGACCGACGCGTTCAAGGCCGAGCATGGCGTGAAGACCACGCCGCAGACCTTTATCGATGGGCGGCGGATCGGCGGCTATGACGATCTGCGCCGCTTCTTCGGCAAGAAGGTGCGCGACCCCGGCGCGACCAGCTATCGCCCGGTGATCATGCTGTTCGCGATGACCGCGCTGATGGCGCTGGCGGCGAGCCAGGCCGTGTACGGCACGCCCATCACCATCCGGGCGGGCGAATGGTTCATCGCCTTCAGCATGTGTGTGCTCGCGCTGCTCAAGCTGCAGGATGTCGAGCGTTTCTCGGCGATGTTCCTAAACTATGATCTGCTGGCGAAGCGCTGGGTGCCCTATGGCAGCATCTATCCCTATGCCGAAGGGCTTGCGGGCGTGCTGATGGTGTCAGGCGCGCTGACCTGGCTGTCGGTGCCGATCGCCCTGGTGATCGGCGGGATCGGCGCGGTGTCGGTGTTCAAGGCGGTCTATATCGACAGGCGCGACATTAAATGTGCGTGCGTCGGCGGCGACAGCAAGGTGCCGCTCGGCTTCGTATCGCTGACCGAGAATGTGATGATGGTGGCGATGGCGCTGTGGATGGCGCTCGGGGCGGGCGCCATGGCGACGATGTGAAACGGGGCGTGTGCGCCGAGACGGTTATTCTTTCGCCTCGGCCAGCGCCTTCATCGTTTCGATCGCGCCCTGGAAGCGCGGGTTGATACGGTTGAACTGCGCCTTGCGAACCTCGTCCGACGGCATCAGGGCCGCGTCGTAGATCAGCGTGTAGACGATCCGCGACGTGGCCGCGCCGGCAGGCTCCACCGCCAGCGTGCCGTTATAGGCGAAGCCCGCCATGCCGCCCGCCGTCTGGCTGTAGGTGTAGGAATGCGGCGTGCTGGCGACCATCGGTTCCAGGGTCGTGTCGTTGAGGCGCCGGATCGTGCCGACATCGCCAGTGCCAGAGACGATCTCGCATTTCAGCTTCAGCCATTCGGCGATGGCGCAATAGCCGCCGACCCGTTTCCACACCGCATCGGCCGGGCGATCGACCAGGATTTCCTTGCGGATCACGACATAGTCGGATGCCGAGGAAGGCGCGGCGGCCATCATCAGGGCGGAGGCGAGGGCAGCGCGTGCGATCATCGATCATCCTGTCCGGTGGTGCGCGCTTTCCTATGGCGATTGCCGGAGGATGCCAAAGTGATTGTTCGGGAAAATTGCCCGTGCGCACCGACATTCCTTCCGGGCGAAGGGAAAAGGGTTCACGCCGTATCGGGTTTTACCGGCTGGGGATGATTGGGTTCAAGGATCAGCGTCCGCCCCTCGACCCGCCAGGATTTGAGGCGCGACAGGAAGTTCATGCCGATCACGTCGGTATCGCCGAACGCGGGCGAGACGACCACGGCCAGGCGTCGCGCGACAATCGTGCCGAAGCGCAGCTCCGGAATCGTTCCGGCCTGGGCGTTGACCATGCCGTTGGCGGTGCGCAGCACGATGGGGAAGGGCGTCTCGTCCACCTCGATCCCAGCCTCGGCCGCGGTCTGGGCGGAAAGCGCGGTCACCGTCGCGCCGCTGTCGACCAGCATGCGCCGCTCGACCCCGCCGATCCGCGCGCGGATCCAGAAATGGCCGTCGTCAGCCATGCGGATGCGGACCTCCTTGCCCACCACTTCCTGTTTGTCGGTCTGGAGCAGGCCGGCAACCTTGGTCAGATAGGGGTCGAAGCGCCCACGATCGCGCACCAGCATCACGACTACCGCGCCCAGCACGCCCCAGATGACGAGCGTGGTCAGCGTCCGCATCACCGGCAGGCGCCGCCCGATCACCGCCGCGACGATCAGGCCGGCCAGCAACAGATAAAGGGGCGTGGTGGCGCCAAGATAGGGGAACATTCTGCCTCTTCGTCCAGGCGGGCAGTCGGGCCGCCACGTGTGAAATGTCTATCCGGCTTTCCATGTATGAAGCCTGACCGCCAGGAAAAGACCCGGAGCGATTGGAGGCGGTGCCCTTTATCGGGCGTTGCCGATATGAAGGTTCAGGCTGATGTCGCGCGGCTGTCCATTTCCGGACGGGGTCGTTCGGAAATGGACGGGGTCGCCTCCCACTGACAGCGACAGGCGCAGCGACCGGAACTCAAGCCCCGCGCTGAGCCGCGGGGCGGGTGCGATGCAGAGTGTCAGGGCGAGCACGCACAGCGCCGCTACCTTCAGTAAGGTGCCGCGTGTCATCCGGGTCATGGCAAGGGGTTCCGCATTGGCCATTGTTCAGCAGGAACCGTGCCACATGACCCGGCGTAAAGAATCGTTTCCGGCGACGATTGTGCGACGAAATCGACGGAACAGGGTGGAACTGTTTCACATTCGGGACGTATAGAGCCCCGCCAACCGCATCAGGCTCACACCTAGTCGGGGGTAAAACCAGGCCGGATCGGACAGCATCCTCCGGCCTGGTTTTCTCGTGCCCGCTTCTTTCGGGTGCGTAACGTCCCGCCCGCGCCGCGCTTCGCCGAACATATACCGCCTGCCGCTTGATGGGCCGGCCCGCCTGTGATTTGGGCCTCGGCCACCGGGCCCGGGGCCCGTGGCGAAACCATGAGCGGGACAATCGATGTTTGGTGCGATCGCGTTTGCCTATGGCTTGCTGACCAGCTTCGTCCTGTCGGGCGCCAGCCGGAACCACAGGCTGAGGCGGCCCAACCCGCCTATGCTGGTCTATGTCGGCCATGTCTGCTTCGGCTGCTCGGCCGGGCTTTCGGCAATGCTCTTCCTGCACGCCGCGCAAACCTTGATCGAGTGAAACGCGAACGGGGCAGCCGCTGCCGCCCCGCCCCTGTGCCTGACCCTCTTCTAAGGGTCGGTTAGCGGATCGACCCGCGACGTACCAGGTTGACGATCGCGAGCAGCACGACCGCGCCAAGCAGCGACACGAGGATCGTCGCGATGCTGTATCCGCCGCTGGTAATCGGCGGCACGCCAAGCAGCGGCGACAGCAGGAATCCGGCAAGGACCGCGCCGACGATACCGACGACGACGTTCAGGAAGACGCCCTGCTGCGCATCGGTACGCATGATCATGCTGGCGACCCAGCCGATTACGCCGCCGACGATCAAGAGAATAATGAGACCCATCTTGCTCTCCATGGTTATGGAACAGCGCGGAGGCTTTCGCGGGCGCGCAGGCCTCGCTTGCGGGGCCTTGATATAGAACGGTCAGGCGCGCGTGACGTTCCCCATTTGGTTGCTACAACGCCAGCGAAAGCTGGTTTGCGTCGCGCCCTGGCGAATCCCGGTCCAGTTCCTCCAGGATCGTCCTGGCAAGGGTTTCGGCCGCCCGCGCGCGCAGGCGCGGATCGCGCACCGTGATGTCGATGCGCGCCCAGGCCGGTGCCGCCAGGATGACGGGGGCGATGTCGGCGGCGGCAAGATCTGGGGCGAATCGGCTCATGGCGGCATCGTAGATCAAAACGAGAACATCGCAAAGGCACGAAATGCTCTGCCAGCCCCCGAACCGGTCATGCGAATTTGGGTGACGGGCCGGGATCAGTGCTGGTGATCGTGACGTCCTGCTCGCCGAGCGATACGGCGACCACTGAAGATGCCTCCTCCAGGCTGGCGCCGGCAAGGTCGATATGGACGGGTGCCATGCCAAGCTCGGTGCGGTTCTCCTTCAGCGCGGCGAAACATTCGGGCAGGGTCGGGTAGAAATCGCCATGCGCCACCGGCGCGCCGGCACGGCCGATGCGCTGCCATGTCCAGGTGCCCGATGCAGGCGCGCCGGAAACCGCGCGCGCGCGGAATACCTCGTAGAAATGCCTACACGCCATAACGACTGTAACCGGGATCGATCCGGATGGTTCCTGTGCGCGCCGACATCGCTTCTCTCTCGGATCGGCCTGTGGCGGCCGGGATGACCAAGGTTCAACCGCCGAAAGCGCCATCCGCGCCATCCGCCGTCTCCGGCCGTTCGGCGGGAAGGGGCGTCGCACCCGCGCGCGGTGGTTTCAAATGAATTGCGTGTCATGACAGTTCGATCCGCCGCGGGATCGACGACGCCGACGCGGCCATATCTGTGGTTCCGCCTGGCGGGCAAAGTCGCCGCGGCGGCGTTGGTCCTCGCGCCGACGACGCGGTCGCGCTACACGGCCGGAATGTCGCGCGGTCCAGCCCCAAGGGATAGTTTTCTAGGCCTGCGCCGCAAGAGTGGGACGCCCGTCTGGCTGTCGCTGGTCTGGCGGGTGCTGCTCGCGCTTGGGCTGATCGGCATCGCGCTGGCGGTCCACTGGCTCGACCGCGACGGGCTGCGCGACAATATCGATGGCTCGATCACCTTTGTCGACGTGCTCTATTTCACGATGATCACCATCACCACGGTCGGTTACGGCGATATCGTGCCGGTCACGCCGCAGGCGCGGATGTTCGACACCTTCGTCGTCACGCCGATAAGGCTGTTCGTGTGGCTGATCTTTCTTGGCACTGCCTATGATTTCCTTCTCAAGCGCGTCTGGGAGAAATGGCGTATGAGCGTTATCCAGCGGCATCTGAGTGGCCACATCGTTGTCGCCGGCTACGGCACCAGCGGTACCGAGGCGGTGTCCGAGCTGATCCGACGCGGCGCGGATGCCCAGACCATCGTCGTGATCGACGAACGCGCCGCCGCGCTGCGCCATGCCGAGGAACGCGGCGCGGCCGTGATCGAGGGCGACGCGACCCGCAACGCGACGCTTGAGGCGGTGAAGATCGACCGGGCAAAGGCGATCATCATCTCGGCCGGGCGCGACGATACCTCGATCCTGATCGTGCTGACCGCGCGCCGCCTCGCGCCCCATGTCCCGATCAGCGTCATCATCCGGTCGGAGGACAATGAGGCGCTGGCGCGCCAAGCCGGCGCGACGACCGTGATCAACCCCGCCAGCTTCGCCGGGCTGCTGCTCGCCGGCTCTACCCATGGTCCGCACATCGCCGACTACATGGCCGATCTCGCCGCCGCCGATGGCCGGGTCGCGCTGCACGAACGGCCGGTGACGGCGGACGAGGTGGGCAGGCCGCTGGCTCAGATCGGAACGGGGCTTGGCGTGCGCATCTATCGCGGCGATCGCGCCTTCGGCTTCTGGGAGATCGAGGCCGGGCATCTCCAGCCGGGGGATTCGATCCTCGAAGTGGTGCCGCGCTCGCCCGAGGAATCGCCGGGCTGAGGCCCTGCACGGAACTCCGGCGACTCTCGCGCATTGATTGATCGGAGAGCGTGGGTGCCAGAGTGTGCCAGGATGCGTAGAGTAAAGCGGACGCCGCCACGCGGGTTGTTTCACGATGATAGCCGTTTTCCGGGCGGCGTCGCCTTTTTGATCCTGATCGTCCTATCGGTCGCTCTTTGGGCATGGCTGATCTTATCTCTCGCCTGACATCGTGAAGATCGATTCCGGCGATACGGATCGCGCCGGCAGCTTGAGCCAGATCATTGCGCGCCCGTTTCCATCGGCCGATGCTGCTCCCGACAAGGAGTGATGCGCGCATGGCTATGTCGGTTGATATCTCATGGAACGAGGATGCGGTCGCGGCGATGCGCCCGCGCGACTGCGACAGGGCGAGCGGTGACCTGGAGGTTGTGGCGCAGGGGCCGCTGACACGGGTGATCGACGCTATCGCGGCAGGCTTCGCCAGCGATATCGGGCGGATGCGGATATCCTTCCCGGATCGGCGCCAGCCGCCCTATCGCTATGAAGGCGTCGAGATCGCGGCGCTGCTGGCGGAGCGCGCGCGCGTCGCGGCGGTCGCCCGGCTCAATGCCTCTGCTGCGCCTGCTGCGACATCCGGTCGACCCAGGCGATCCCGATCGCGGACAGGATGAAGGCCATGTGGATGATGGTCTGCCACATCACCCCGGTCTCGGTGACCCGGCCGGTGGGCAGGCCCAGTGAACCCGCTTCGATGAAGGTTCGCAGCAGGTGGATCGACGAGATGCCGATGATCGCCATCGCCAGCTTCACCTTCAGGATGCCGGCATTCACATGGCTGAGCCATTCGGGTTCGTCGCGATGGCCCTTCAGCCCGAGCCGCGACACGAAGGTCTCGTAGCCGCCGACGATCACCATCACGAGCAGGTTGGAAATCATCACCACGTCGATCAGGCCGAGGACGACCAGCATGATCTGCTGCTCGGTGAATTCCCACGCGTGCATCACGAGGTGCTGCAGTTCCTTGAGGAACAGGAACACATAGACGCACTGGGCGAAGATCAGCCCGACATAGAGTGGCAATTGAAGCCAGCGCGAGCTGAAGATCAGCATCGGCAACGGCTTGAGCTGGATGGAGCGTCGGTCGGTCGGATCGGGTGTCATGGGCGGAGCATATGGTTGCCCGGCCATGGCGGCAACCTGAACGGGGGTGTTAACGGCGCTATCCGGACCCCAGGGAAAATTGCGAGCAGGCGGCTTGCCATGGCGCCGCGAGCGGACCATTTCGCTGCCTCGATCCTCCATCATCCGTCTGCGGCGTCATGCCCGGGCACAACCGGGCAGAACCGTGACCGACCGCGCACCGTCCCGACCCGCACTTTCCCCGGAAGGCACCGGCGTGATGCTGGGGGCTGCCGCCTATGTGTTCTGGGGCGTCCTCCCCTTGTATCTCAGGCTGCTGCGGCATGTTCCGGCGGGCCAGATCCTGGCGCACCGTGTCCTGTGGTCGGTGGTGATGCTGGTGGTGGTGACGCTGCTGTTCCGCCGGGTGCGGACGATCGTCGCGTCGGTGACCTGGCGGACCCTGTTGCTGCTTTCGGCGAGCGCCTCGCTGATCGCGCTCAACTGGCTGGTCTATATCTGGGCGGTGCAGAATGCCCATGTGCTCGACGCGAGCCTCGGTTATTTCATCAATCCGCTGGTCAATGTCGCGCTTGGCGTGATCGTGCTCAGTGAGCGTGTGCGACGGACCCAGTGGGTCGCGATCGCGCTGGCGGCGCTGGGCGTCGCGGTGATGGCGCTCTCCAACGGCGGCAGCATCTGGATCTCGCTGGCGCTCGCGCTCACCTTCGGTTTCTATGGGCTGATCCGCAAGGTCGTGGCGATCGACGCGCTGGGCGGCCTGCTGATCGAGACGATCCTGCTGGCGCCCTTCGCCTTCGGGCTGCTGCTCGTCGCGCATGGCGGGGGCGAGGGGGTTTTCGGCCGGGAGGTGGCGACCGACCTGTTGCTGATACTGGCCGGGGCGGTCACCGCAGCGCCGCTGCTGTTGTTCGCCGGCGCGGCGCGGCGCATGCCTTATGCGGCGCTCGGCCTGCTCCAATATATCGCACCGACCCTGCAGTTCCTGATCGCGATCTTCGTTTTCGGCGAGCATCTGCGTCCGCACGATCTCGCCGCCTTCGGGCTGATCTGGATCGGGCTGGCGGTCTACGCCGCCGACGGTATCAGGACGGGCCGCGCGGCGCGGGCAAGTGCCGCGCCGGAGCCGGCGGCGCGCTAGACGCTGGACCGGGGTGCACGGCGGCGGCGTGAGCCCAAGCTGTCGAAGAATTGGGACCGCCGCCGTGCACCCGCGCGTTAGCATCGCGATCGAGGCAGTTCCTTTACATCCGCGGGAGAAATCGCGCCGCCCGCCCGGTTTATTGTGCTGCGGTGCAGCAAATCATGACGCAGGCGTATCGAATCAGGATTTGCCGGCGTGATCCCCATATTCCCAGTCATAGGGAACGCCCGTATCGCCAAGGATGAACCCGACCAGGTCGGTATAGCTCGCCTCGGCCCGCACGTCGTTGGACAGGATCAGGACGCAGCGCTGGCCCCGTTCGATACAGACCATCGTATTGGCGGTCTGCTCGTCATGGCCGCCCTTGAAGAAACCATGGCCCTGCGGCCCGTCGAACACGATCACGCCGAGGCCCGCCGCCAGACCTTTGCGGCGTTGCCCGACAGGCAGGTCGGGCGCGAGGTTGGGGAACTGGTGCGCGGTGGCGATCGGCAGGCTCGGCCTGACCATCTCGGCGCGCGACGCCGGGGACAGGCCGTCGCCGCGCGCCAGCGCAGCGACGAATAACGACAGGTCGGCGATGGTGGTGTCCATCGATCCGGCGACGCGCACTTTCGATCGCTGGTCATGCGTGACCGGTTCGCCCTTGTCGTTCCAGCCATCGGCCAGGTTGGGGCTGAAATCGGGGCGCCATTTCAGGCTGGTGCGGACCATGCCGAGGCGCGCGAAGATCGTCCCGGTCAGGTCGCCGACATCGACACCGAGCCCTTGCGCCTTGCGGCCATTCTCGATGGCGAACTGCAACAGGCTGAAACCCTCGCCCGAATAGCTGAAGCGCGTGCCCGGATCGAAATGGATGTGCAACTTCTCGTCGGGTTCGAGGAACCAGAAATTGCGGAAGCCGGTCGAATGGGTCAGCGCCATACGCGGCGTGATCCGCCACCAGCGGTCGTCGCCGATAAGGTCCTTGTACGGGCCGTATTTGCCCGGGGCGATCGCGTTGCTGTCATACGCAGTCAGCGGCTGGTCGAGATCGGCCGTGATGGGCGTGTCGAGCGCGATGGCGCCCCGATCGACCAGGGTCAGCGTCGTATAGGCCATCACCGTCTTGGTCAGCGAGGCGCCGTACATCACCGTGTCGGTCAGCAGCGGATCGCCCTTGGCGTTGCGGGCGCCATAAGCCTGGACATAGGCCACCTTGCCCTTGTCGATCACCGCGATAGCCATGCCCTTCGCGCCGGTCTTCGCCATGGCGGCGTTGACCTGCGCGTCGATCGCCGCGGGTGGCGGGAGTTTCTGGGCGGGCCTGGCACTGGCGGAGGTCGCGACAAGCAGCATGAGGCAAAAGGCAAAAGGGCGCATGCCGTGAGCCTAGCCGCCGCCCGGCGGTTTCACCATCGGACATGGCACCATCATCATGTTTATTGTGCAATGCAGCAACAATCGGGGCTATGATCCGTTGATGATCATGCGGACGAGTCGTTCGCCCCAGGGGAACCGATCCATGCGTACGCTTTCCGACACGATCACCCGGCTCGCCGCCGCCCAGTCGGGCATGGGCCTGCCAGGCGCCGCGGGCAAGGACCGGTTGACAGACATGGCGATCACCGGCGCCAATCCGGGCCAGCTCGTGGCACGCGCTTATGTGCCGGAAAGCCTGGAGCCCGGCGCACCGCTCGTCGTGGTGCTGCACGGCTGCACTCAGAACGCGGCGGGCTATGATCAGGGATCGGGCTGGTCGACGCTTGCCGACCGCCATGGCTTCGCCCTGCTCTATCCCGAACAGCAACGTGGCAACAACGCCAACCTCTGCTTCAACTGGTTCGTGCCCGAGGATATCGGTCGTAACGGGGGTGAGGCGCTGTCGATCCGTTCGATGATCGTGCAGATGATCGCCGAACAGGATCTCGATCCGTCGCGTGTCTTCGTGACCGGGCTGTCGGCGGGTGGCGCGATGACGGCGGTGATGCTGGCGACCTGGCCTGAACTCTTTGCCGGCGGCGCGATCGTCGCCGGCCTGCCCTATGGTTCGGCCACGACCATGCCCCAGGCGTTCGACCGGATGCGCGGCCATGGCGCTCCGGCGGGGCCGGACCTGGCGACGCGCGTCAGCCAGGCATCGGGCCATGAGGGGCCGTGGCCGTTGCTGTCGGTGTGGCATGGGAGCGCCGATATGACGGTCGCTGTCTCCAACATGGACGACATCGTCGATCAATGGCGCCTTCTCCAGGGAATCGACGCCGAGCCTGCCCGCAGCGAAACCATTGGTAATCATGGCAGGCGCATCTGGACCGACGCCAAGGGGAAGGTCCGGATCGAGGCGCACACCATCGCCGGCATGGGCCATGGCACGCCGATCGCGCCGGACGAGGGCTGCGGCGCTGCCATGCCGCACATGCTCGATGTCGGGATCTGCTCGACCAGCCACATCGCCGCCTTCTGGGGTATCGCCGATCCGGCCGCTGCGAAGGCGCGAATGGCAAAACCAGCGCCCCGCGCTGCCCGCGCGGCGGATGCCAGGCCTCCGCTCGCGCTGGCCGGGACACCGCAGGTCGAGATATCCGGCGTAAAGAAGGTGATCGAGGACGCGCTGCGCGCTGCGGGGCTGATGCGCTAGACGAAAGGCATGGCCGTCAACGATCGGCGCAGAGATGCTCGCTTGCTGCCGTTCGTATGGCGTCGGTCAGATAATGGAGCGAGGTGGCGTGCAGACGCGCCGCCGTCCAATAGAGCTTTACGTCAAGCTGCAATCCCGGTGGCAGTTCCATCAGTCGATTTTCGGCGACATGGGGCCGGACCAGTGAAACAGGCTGCATTCCCCACCCGATCCCGGCCAGCGCGAAATCCACAAAGCCATTCGTTGATGGCACCCGATGGGCCGCGGCGTTCAGCGACACGCGGTACGTTTCTTCGGCCCAGCGGGTCTGGAGTCTGTCGCGTCGGTCGAAACGCATGCAAGGCGCGCGCGCCAGGGAACTGGCGTTCACGCCCTCGGGGAAATGCCGGCCCATGAAGGCGGGACTCGCATAGGCGCCATATCGCAGCGCGCCCAGCAGGATCGTTTTGCAACCTTGCACCGGCTCGGGATCGCTGGTTACGGCCGCCAGCACCTCTCCTGAGCGGAGCCGGTCGGCGGTGTGCGCCTCGTCCTCGACCGTCAGGTCGAGCAGCAGGCCAGTTGCCAGCGTGAACGCCGCAGCGGCACACGGGAACCATGTGGCCAGGCTATCCGCGTTGATCGCCACCTTGAGTGGCGGTCGTGGTCCGGCTTGCCCGGCCATCGGGGCCAACGCCGGCGCGAGATCGGCTTCCAGCAATTGTACCCGATCGAAATGGGCGCAAAGCGCCAGGCCGGGTTCCGTGGCGGTACATGGCTGGCCACGAACGATCAGAATGGCCCCAAGCCGTTCCTCAAGCCCCCGGACGCGTTGCGAAACCGCCGAGGGGGTGATGCCAAGCCGGTTCGCCGCGCGTTCGAAGCTGCCTTCGAGCACCACTGCCGACACGGCGGCCAGGGCGGGATAATCAAGCATCGATGAAGCAATGCTTCATCGGGGTTAGAAGAACAAGCTGTCCTAATGTCGATGCCGCGGCCACATCGCTGTCATGATCAACAGCTTCAATGCCTTTTTCAGTGGTTTTGCCCTGTCGGTGGCCCTCATCATGGCGATCGGCGCCCAGAATCTCTTTGTGCTGCGGCAGGGCCTGAGGCGTGAGCATGTCGGCCCGATCGTCCTGTTCTGCGCCTGCGCGGATGCGATGCTGATCGCCGCCGGGGTCGGCGGCGTGGGGGCGTTTCTCGCCGCTCTGCCGCAACTGGCGAAGCTGCTGGCGATCGGCGGTGCGGGCTTCCTTGGCTGGTATGGCGTGAAGGCGCTGCGCCGCATGGCAGCGCCTGATGCGATGTCGGTCAGTGTTGGCGGAGGGCTCACGCTCGAACGCGCGCTTGCCGCCACGGCCGGGTTCACCTTCCTCAATCCGCACGTCTATCTCGACACCATATTGCTCATGGGCGCGGCGGGGTCGGCCCAGCCGGCCGGCTTGCGCCCGATCTTCGTGGCCGGTGCCGCAACCGCCAGCTTCGCGTGGTTCGCAGCGCTTGGTTATGGCGCGCGCATCTTGCAGCCGCTGTTCGCGCGCCCGGCGGCGTGGCGCGTGCTGGATGCCATCGTGGGCGTTACGATGCTCACGCTCGCGGCGTCACTCGTCCTGCGTGCCGTCTATCCGTCCGGATAATCGCGGCGGGCGCAATGTCGCCGCATGTGCCGCTCGATCCCGTCATGGCGAGCCCGTGATCCTGGCAAGGGCAATACGCGTATGGTGCTGAAAATAGCCGAGGAACGAGGCCATGAAGGCCAGAAACGCGCACGTCATGCGTGATGACGGGAGGATGTGGCTGCCCCCGCGCGGAGGCGCGTCGAGCAGGCCAAGGTGATAGCCGCTCTCCAGCGTTCGTATCAGGTTCGAGCGCGAGCCGCCGAACTGTTTGGCCGTGGCGCGCATGTTGAGCGAGACCGGTTCGATACAGGCACGGCTTTCGGTGTGCATCGAACGCAGCACCAGATTCTCCATCATCAGCCATCCACCGTCGGTCGAGGCGAAATGGAGGACCTCCGGGAAAGGGCCGAGAGCGTCCCATCCGTCAAGCAGCCCCTCAGCGCCGCTGGTGCGCATATATCGGCCAAGCTCGGGGTGGCGTGCACGCAGCGCGAGCAGTGCGCCTTCGGGCGCGGCCGAATCTATCGAGGCAAAGATCTGATCGTTCCATTGCTCGACAGTCGCCATGAAGCGCGCCGTGGGTTCAAGATGGACCACCCGGGAGTCGATCGGGGAGCGCACCGCCGATAGATAACCGCCCAGCTTCATGATGTTCAAAAAGGCATAGACCCGGCCGGGGCTCGCCAGTTTCAGCCGGGCGCAGCTCTTCTGCAGGTTGGTGACGGTCAATCCGGTTCGCGGATCGAGCGCGTCGCGGGTGTCGTGAAGATAGAGCGTGATCACCAGCATCTGAAAGCGCCAGACCTCGGTCACCACCCGGTTGAGGATGAGGTTGTGCGCGAAGAAGGGCTGCATGGTGCCTTCGTGGCGGCGGACCCCGTCCAGAAAGGCCGGACGATCCCGAAAGGCGACAATCCGGGCCCAGTCCTCCGCCGTGGTGCGGCTGGCGAACAGCGCGTCATGTGCACGGATATCGAGATATTCGGTCATGGATCCCACCCGCCTAGCGAACGCCCGGCTGAGGCAGGTTGGAGATCCGTCAACTCAGCGTTTCTGGTGGAAATCACAATACATACAAATTTGGGCCCGAAGAAGCCGAATTGCCCCAAAATTGGGCCAAAATATCATTCTCGTTTCTGCTTAGTAAATCGGAGCAGCATTGATGTTTCCGGCTGAAATGCGAAAATATTATGGCAGTTGCCGTGACAAAAGTGCGTGCTGTGTTTTGATTTTCATTCTTCAAAATGAGAAAATTCGGAGATGGTGAAATGACGAAGCATCAGAGCCCGCGGGATTTCGTTGCGGCGAGCGGCAGCGATATTTCGGAGAAAGAGGCTGAATTCGCAGTGGAATTTCTTGGAGGACAGGAAGAAAGGTACAATATTGAAGTCACCGTTGCGGGTATCGGAGGCTATCTGAAGGTGACGATAAATATGGATGTCAATGGCAGGAGCTGGTTCTTCGAAGGGAATGCCGGGGCAACCACCCTTGTCGCGGTCGGAAAATATTGGGGCCATTGCTACACGAAAGATGTGGGGCGGCTGACAAAAGACTCTCGCGGCTTCAATATAAATGCGGTCAGCATTTTCCCCGCGGGCTATGTGAACGTCAATTTCTTTGATGGGAGCAGCAACTTCCTGGGCCATGCGCACGCTGGCGGGTTGACGAACCTGACCTGTACGGGCGGCGGTACCGGTTCCTGGAGGTAGATCTGCTTTCTTACCCCATGCCTGCGAAGTGGTCACGTTCGCTCGAGCGTGGCCAGCCTGGCCGGGTGGTCCTGCCGCCCGGCCAGATCGTGTTCCGCAGCGTACCGGAATAGCCGTCGGGCCTCAGGCAGGAGGATCATCGACCGGGGTTTTGCTCCCGGTCTCCAGCGGTGGCACAGTGGGCGCCGGACCAGGCAATGCCATGCCGGCGCATCGGTCCGATGATGTGTGGGAGGGCCGATGCATCCTGTCGAGACATTCGAACTCGTCCTCGCCCTTCTTGCCGTCGTCGTGGCGTTGCATTGGGTGGCGCGGCGCATAGGCCTGCCGCCGGCCACGGCGTTGCTCGTCGGCGGCGGCGCGCTTGCCTTTGTTCCCGGGCTGCCCCCGGTGGCGCTCGACCCCGAACTGGCGCTGGTGCTCTTCCTCCCGCCGCTGCTGATGGACGGGGCCTATTACACCGCTTTCGGCCGCTTTCGGCGACACCTCCCGGGCATCCTGTCGCTCGCCGTCGGCGCTGTCGTGTTCACAACGCTGGCGGTCGGCTTCGTCGTGCATTGGCTCGTCCCCGGACTCCCCTGGGCCGCCTGTTTCGCGCTCGGCGCGATCGTGTCGCCGCCGGATGCCATATCGGCCCGCGCCGTGCTCCAGGGCGTGACGCTTCCCCGGCGGCTTTCGGCGCTGCTCGAGGGGGAAAGCCTGCTCAACGATGCGACCGGCCTGGTTCTCTTCCGCTTCGCCGTCGCGGCGACGTTGAGCGGCCTGTTCGATACGGGAGCGGCGGTTTCGAGCTTCTTCTTCCTCGCGCTCGGCGGGGTCGTCGTCGGTCTCGCTGTATCGGCGGTATGGATGTTCGTCGTCCGCCGCCTGCGCGACCAGACGCTGATCATCATGGCCAATACGCTCATGTGCTGGATCGCTTATAGTGCCGGCGAGGCGGCTCATGTGTCGGGCGTGATCGCGACGGTGGCCGCCGGGCTGGTGCTTGGCTGGTACCAGCATATCATCCTCCCGGCACAGGTCAGGCTTCGCGGCGGCGCCTTCTGGCAGACTCTGGTCTTCGTGCTGGAGGCGCTGGTTTTCATCCTGATCGGCTTCTCGCTTCGCGGCGTGCTTGATCGCGTCGGCGGAATCGAGGCCGTCTCGACGACCATGGCGGTTCCCGTGCTGGGCGTGGTGCTGGCGGTCACGGTGACGCGCTTCGCCTGGATCTTCGGCAGCGACGTCCTGCTCGCCGCGCTTCGGGGCATTGGGTTGAGGCGCGCGCGGCCCCTGGGCGTGCGCCAGGCGACGGTGCTGAGCTGGGCAGGCATGCGAGGGGTCGTGACACTGGCGGTCGCGTTGACCCTGCCTGAATCGATGCCGGGCAGGGACCTGATGCTCGTCATCGCCTTCGCGGTGATCTTCGCCACCGTGGTCATCCAGGGGACGAGTCTGGGCTGGCTGATCAGGCAGGTCCGCCCGGTCGACCGGGACCCCCCGGCAAAAATGAGCATGGCTGAATCGGAAGCGGCCATCGCCCGTGCCAGGAATGAAATGGTCGAGGCGCATGCCCATGCGCCGGACGGAACGCTGGTCCATCCGCAACTGCTGGCGCAGTCGCAAAAGCGCCTGGAAATCATCGAGCGTTACGCGGCCGACGCCGACAGGTTCATGGAGGGTGCCCGGACTCATTTCGAGGTCGTGCTGATTGCCCTTGCCGCCGGGCGTGCTGAACTGATCCGTATCCACCGCGCGGGACTGATCGAGGATGAAGTGCTTCACGAACTGGAGCGCGATCTGGACGTCGAGGAACTCGGCATCATCCTTCAGCGCGGCGATTAGAGCCTGTTCAGCAACGCTGAAAAGGTGCGGGAGCGGGCCGGCACCGATTGCGAGATTGAAAGCCTCCCGCCAACTTCATTCGCGGCGCCTCGATCCACGCAACTCTCCTTATCCCGGGCGCCTTGTCGCACTGTCGCCGGATCGCCGGCCGTTGTCCGCCGGAGGCGGTGGCTCGGTCCCTTTGACGATCTCCTCCTTCGTCGCGATGAGGTCGATGCGCTGGCGCGGGCCATGGGAGCGCTTCCTCCGGTTCTTGGACCGGCGCCGTTTCTGCGAGTGGGTGACGGCGGCCTTGATCAGCGGCAGCAATATGGTCGCGCTGCCGGCGATGACGGCGATAGCCCCGAACCCGATGACGACCGGAATCATCGTGGGCCGCTTGTCATGGTGAATGCCGGCGCGGGGCAAAGGCCCCGGCCCGAAGCAGAATAGGTCATTGGTTCTCCCGCGCGATCCGCTGACGCTCCTGGCGAAGACCGTGCCTTCCCCCGAAAGCGATTCTCGTCATTCGTCGCCTTCTTTCCACAAATCGCGGGGCTGCGCGAGGGGAGCGATGCCGCCTTGCGCAGCGAGTCGCGTCAGGGCGGGAAAGAGCCCCGGCCAAAAAGGGGGGAGGCCGGGGCTCCGCATGGGCGCGAAAGGGGGTACCCACACTCGAATTGATTAACTAAAATTAATTAATTTTTGGTTAATTTCCCGTTCGCTTTAGCGGAAAACCGCCAATTTGGCGTCAGAACGGATTAAAATCGGGGTGGATGCCCGGCGCATGAAGAGCGGCATGGCGCTCTCGTTTTCAGGCCGGCTGCCGCGGATCAGCGACCCTGCGGCACGCGATAATTTTTTGTTCCGCTGAATCGGGTAGCGCTGCCTTAGGCCCCTCGATCAGCTTCGCCTCGTCCCCCTTGGTCTGCCACATCAGGCTCCGGCCTGGCGCCCGGCCGGTTTCGGACCGGTATTTGTTGTCCGTATCGGAAAGCATGTTGGTCAGCTCGAACGTCGCGGTGCCGATCGTCAGGTGCATCACGTCCCAGGCCAGGTCATGATCGACCAACACCGCCAGCCCGCCAGCGCAGCTATAGCGCGCCGTGCCTTCGACCTTGCTGGTATCGCGTGTCGGGGCTGCGGTGCCGCCATTGGCGGTGGCCGGCAGCGCCAGCAGAGGGTCCGCCGGTATTGCCGGCGTGTCCATCGCACCATGGGGTCTTGAGTCGCGTTCGCGGTTTTGCGTGGCGGGCTGTTCCGGCGTCGGGGCGCTGCAACCGGCCATGAACAAAGGTGCCGCAACAATCATGGCCAACCGGAAACGCATTCAAATTTCCCCGAGGGTCGGCACCTTCCTGACGAAGAAGCCTTGCCCCGGGGCGCTAGCACAGCCGTGCCGCGATATTCTAGGCGGCCAGCTTGAGGATTTCCGCCTCGGCGCTGTCGATCGCCTGTTGGCGCTGCGGCTCGCCCATGGCGACACCCTCCGCGCGGATGAAGCTGATGTCGGTGATGCCGAAAAAGCCGAACACGCCGCGCAGATAGGTTTCCTGATGGTCGAGGAACGCCGCCTGGGTATCGGCGCCGTAGAAGCCGCCGCGCGACGACGCGACGATCACGGTCTTGCCACCGGCAAGGCCCTCGGCGCCGTTCGCGCCATAGCGGAAGGTACGGCCTGCGACCGCGAGACGGTCGATCCATGCCTTGAGCTGGCTCGGGATGCCGAAATTATACATCGGCGCGCCGACCACGATAACATCCGCATCGAGGAATTCCTCGAGCGCTGCCTGGCCGGCCGCGAGATCGCGCTGCAGTGCTTCGGCTTCGGGCACGGCACCCTGCGCCGCGGCGAGGTGAAGGCCGGAAAGGTGATCGACCGGATCGGTGGCGAGGTCGCGGCGGACGATCCCGATGCCGGGGTGCAGCGCCTGTTGCTGGGCGACGATCGAGGCCGAGAGGTGACGGCTCACCGAGCCCTGGCCGAGAATGCTTGAATCGACGTGGAGGAGCTTCATGATGGAATCCTTCGCAACGGAGTGCTGAAAAAAGGTCTGGTTGCGAAGGTCCAGATATGCCCTGGCGATATAGCGCAAAAGCCTATATGTTACGATGCATTCCATCTGGGAATACGATAGATGCTTGACTCAGTCTCGCTGGATCAGTTGCGGACGTTCCTCGCGGCGGCGGAGGAGGGAAGCTTCTCCGCGGCTGGTCGCCGGCTCGGCCGGGCTCAATCGGTGGTCAGCCAGACGCTCGGCACGCTTGAGCGGCAATTGGGGGTCCAGCTGTTCGACCGCAGCACGCGCTATCCGGCGCTGACCGAGGCGGGCAGCGCGCTGCTGCCCGAAGCGCGGGCGGTGGCTGGCCGGATGGATTCGTTCAAGGCCCGCGCCCGCGATCTGGCCGGCGGGCTTGAGCCTGAGCTGTCGGTCGCGCTCGACGTGATGTTCCCGATCCATGTCTTCGCGCGCGCGGTCACCGATTTTCAGGCGACCTTCCCGCACACGCCGCTTCGTGTCCGCGTCGAGGCGCTGGGCGCGGTGATCGAGCCGGTGTCCGGCGGGCGCGCGGCTTTTGCCGTGGTCGGCACCCTGCCGCTCGTCCCGGCCGATTTCGTGCAGGAAAGGCTCCTGTCGATACCGCTGGTGATGGTCGCCGCACCCGCGCATCCGTTGGCGCAGCGCACCGGGCCGATTCCGCGCGCTGATCTTGCCGAACATGTCCAGCTTGTTCTTACAGATCGGTCCGATCTGTCGCTCGGCAAGGAATTCGGGGTGCTTTCGCCCAGGACCTGGCGCATCGCCGATCTCGGCGCCAAGCATGCCTTTCTGCACGCCGGGCTCGGCTGGGGCAGCATGCCTTCCCCGATGGTCCAGGCCGATCTCGCCGCGGGCCGATTGGTCGAACTGCTGCTCGAAGACGGCTGGCCCGAGGGCAATCTGCTGCCGATGCTCGCGGTCCATCGCAAGGACATGCCGCCCGGCCCAGCCGGACGCTGGCTGATCGAGCAACTGAAGGACACGGTCAACCGCTGTCCCGGGCACGGGTGAGGGGATGGCGGAGCATCCGGTCATCGTCTTCGACGCGCTCTGCGTCCTGTGCTCCGCCAATGCCCAGTTCGTGCTGAAGCATGATCGCCGGGAGCATTTCCGCCTGGCATCGATGCAGGGGGAGGCCGGCGCTGCCCTGTACCGGCGGTTCGGCATCGACCCGGCGAATCCGGAGACGATCATCCTGGTCGATGGCGATGCTGTCAGGCGGGACAGCGACGCAGTGCTGGCGATCTATGCGGTACTGGGCTGGCCGTGGCGCGCGGCGGCGGTGTTGCGCCTGGTCCCGCGGTTCCTGCGCGATCCCGTCTACCGGTTGATCGCGCGCAATCGCTACCGGCTGTTCGGGCGACGCGCGACATGCTGGCTGCCGACGGCGGAGCAGGCGCGGCGGGTGCTGTGAGCTCGATACCCGATCTCGCGCCAGGTGGCAGCGACCGGACGGCAGGCTTCACCCTGTGCCGCGAGTACCTGTCATTCGCGCGCCAGACGGCTCCGCAAATCGATCACCCATTGGCGCTGGTCCTCCGTGTCGGGCACCGCGATGCCGCGTGCCGACCTGATCAGGGCGAAGGCCCGGTCCGCATCCATGCCCTCCAGCACCAGCAGCGAGGCAGCCATCAGCGACGACCGGCCGACGCCGGCGCGGCAATGCAGGACGACTGGCTTTCGCGTTTCGCTGACTTGCCGCAGGAATGCCAGCGCTTCACCGCTGTCGGGCACGCAGCGGTCCGGGATCGGAAAGGAGCTGAAGTTGATGCCGCGCGCGATGCACAGGTCGTGCTCCCGCTGAAGGCCGAGCTCGGTCACTTCGTCGGGTTCGAGCAGGCTGACGACGAGCCGAACCCCGGCGCGGTGCCAGTGATCGATCTCGTCCTCGATCCAGTCCCCGGCGCGGGGACGCGCGGCGATGGCGATCGGTTGCAAAAAGGGGTGTTCGATCCAGTAGATGTCGGATGCCATGCATGTCTCCTGACAAAAGGAATGCCGGGATGAGCCGGATCCTGATCCTGGGGGGCTATGGGGGTTTCGGCGCGCGGCTGACGCGCCGGCTCGCCGGGCGTGGCTATCATATCCTCGTCGCCGGTCGCAATGCGGAGAAGGCGCGTGCCTTTTGTGCCGGGCTTGGCGGCACGGAGCCGGTGGTCGCCGACCGCGACGGCGATCTCGACCGGGTGCTCGCCGGGCATCGCCCCGACCTGCTGATCGACGCGGCCGGGCCGTTCCAGAACAGCGGCTATCATGTGCCGCTCGCCTGTGCGCGGGCGGGGGTGCCGTATCTCGACCTGGCCGATGCCCGCGATTTCGTGACCGGGATCGGTGCGCTCGACGCCATGGCGATCGAGGCGGGCGTGGCGATCGTTTCGGGCGCGTCGAGCGTGCCGGCGCTGTCAGGCGCGGTCGCGCGGTACCTCGCGGACGGGATGACGCGGGTAACCCAGGTCGAGGTGGCGATCAGCGCGTCCAACCGCGCGACCGCCGGTCCGTCGGTCGCCGCCGCGATCCTTTTCTATGTCGGCAGGCCGGTGCGGCTCTGGCGCCATCGCCGCTGGACGCGCGGATGGGGTTGGCAACAACTGCGACGGGAGACCTTCGCGATGGCTGGCGTGCCGGAGGTGCGCGGCCGCTGGGTTGCGCTGGCCGAGGTGCCCGATCTCGACCTGATGCCCGATATGCTGCCGGGCCGACCGGCGGTGATGTTCCGCGCGGGCACCGAGATTGCGCTGCAGACGATCGGCCTGTGGCTGCTGAGCTGGCCGATCCGCTGGTTGGGCCTGTCAGCCGCTCGGCTCGCACGGGTCCTGCTGCCGCTGCAACGCCTGACCCGTGCGCTGACCAGCGATCGTTCGGCCATGTCGGTGCGGCTGGCGGGCGAGGGCGCGGAGGGCTTCATCGAGCGTCGCTGGACGTTGATCGCCGAACGTGGAGACGGGCCGGAGACGCCGACGCTGGCGGCAGTGCTGCTGGCGGAGGCGATGCTGGCGGGCCGGTTGCCGGCGGGCGCGCGGGACGCCGGGCGGCTGCTTGAACTTGTCCAGTTCGAGCCGTTGTTCGCCACGCTCGCGATGCGGCACGAGACGGTCGAGGTGCGTCTGCCGGACCCGCTCTACCGGCGCGTGATGGGGCCGGCGTTCGACGCGCTGCCGGGTGCTGTCCGCGCGATTCACCGGGTCTGCCGCGATGGCGGCGCCTCGGGCGAGGCGCGGGTGGAGCGCGGTACTGGTCTGCTCGCGCGGATCGTCGCGCGGATCATGGGTTTTCCGCCGGCGGGCACGCACAGGCTGCATGTCGGGTTTGCCGAGCGCGATGGAGTGGAAACCTGGACGCGTTCCTTTGGCCGTCATGCTTTCACCAGCCGGCTGAGCCAGCAGGGCGGACGGCTGGTCGAGCGGTTCGGGCCGCTGCGTTTTCATTTCGATCTGCCGTCCGACGGGCAGGGCTTGCGGATGGTGATTCGGCGCTGGACGTGCCTCGGCATTCCCCTGCCGCGCGCGCTTGCGCCCCGAAGTGACGCGCGGGAGTGGCAGGAGGGCGGCCGCTTCCGCTTCGACGTGCCCATCGCGCTGCCGCTGATCGGGCTGGTGGTGCATTATGACGGGTGGCTGGTGCCTTCGCCGTCTCCCCTCCCTGTCAGGGAGGGGGACGGATTCAGGCGAGCGGCCCGTCCGTAAAATCCCGCCTGGCAATCGCATAGGTCACATGGCGCATCACCGCATCGCCGATCCGGTATTCCTGCACCCGGTCGGTCAGTACGCCGCCGATCTTCTCGACCGCCTTGCGCGACCGGAAATTCTGGTCGCCGATGCGAAAGATGACGGTGTCGTAGGAGCCGAACGCATGAGTCAGCATCAGGCGCTTCATCTCGCGGTTCCAGCCGCCGCCCCAGCGGTCGCAGGCGACGAAGGTCCAGCCGATCTCGACTTCGCCCGGGTTCGCAAAGAGTTCCGAATAGCGCGAGAAGCCGAAGACACGATTATCGGCGCGGTCGCGCGCGACCAGCCCGCCGCGATCGGCCAGCGCCTCCTCGAAGAACTTCCTGAACACCGGCTCGCGATAGCGTTCGCGCATCGGGTGCATCGCCCAGATCGCCGGATCGGACGCCACCGCGAACAGCGCGTCCCAATCCTCGTGCACCTGCGGACGCATTGTGAGCAGATCGCCCGATAAGGTCGGCTGGAAATCGAACATGCAGTGCTCCCTTCTTGGCGATTCGTCTGGCGCCGGAAAAAGGCGATGTCGTGGCGCTGATCGGGCGCCCCGTTGGCACGGACCGGAAGCGCTGTTAGCCTTCCGCTCCTGGGGAGGTGCGCGCCGATGATGGACGACACAGGCATCTGGCGGACCCGGCTGATCTCGCTCGCGATCGTCACCGCGATTTTCCTTCTCCCCGTTCTGGCCCTTCTCTGGCTGACGGCGGTGCCGGGTACCTCCCATGCCGGCCCGCTTCCGCCGCTTACTCCTGCCGAAGCGCAGCTCGCGGCAAGGCTGCGCGGGCACGTGACCGCCATTGCCAGCGTGCCGCACAATGTCGAACATCCGGTCGAGCTTAAACGCGCGGCGCGGCATATCGAGGGCGCGCTGGCCGGTATGGGCTATGCCGTGCGCCGCCAGAACTTCAGCGCAGGCGGGGAGCGGGTGCGCAATATCGAGGTGGCGATCGATCCCGCCACGCCCGATGCGCCGACCCTGGTGGTCGGTGCCCATTATGACAGCGCGTTCGACGCGCCGGGCGCGAACGACAATGGCAGCGGCACCGCAGCCGTGATCGAACTGGCGCGGAGTCTTGCCGATCTGCGCGGCAAGGCGGCGCTGCGCATCAGGCTGGTACTGTTCGTCAACGAGGAGCCGCCCCGGTTCAAGACTCCCCTGATGGGCAGCGTCGTCTATGCGGCGCAACTGAAACGCAGCGGCGAGCCTGTATTCGGCATGATCAGCCTCGAAACGCTCGGCTATTACAGCGACCGGCCGGGCAGCCAGCATTATCCCTGGCCGCTCGGCATGCTCTATCCGCAGACCGGCAACTTCGTCGCGTTCGTCGGCACGACTGACGCGCGGGGCTTCGTGCGTCGAACGGTCCGGTCGTTCCGGGAGGTCGCGCGCTTTCCGAGTGTAGGCGGGACCGCGCCAGGTTTCGTCCAGGGTGTCGACTGGTCGGATCACTGGGCCTTTTCGGCCGAAGGATTTCCCGCCCTGATGGTCACCGACACCGCGCCATTCCGTTACCCCTATTATCATGATGTCGGCGATACGCCGGACAAGGTCGATTACGACCGGCTCGCGCGTGTGGTCACGGCGCTCGACCTGACGATCAGAAAGATGGGGAGATGACGATGCGGTTCCCGGTCCTGGCCCTGTTGTTGGCCGCGATGCCCCTTTCGGCGGCCACGCCGCCCGCGGGGGACAGCGCGGGACTGGTCGCGTTTGCCGATGCCTTCGACCGGGCGCAGCTCGCCAAGGATGGCGCGGCGCTCGAGCGAATGGTGGCGGACGACCTCGTCTTCATCGACGGGTCGGGCAAGCGGCTGGACAAGAAGGCGTTCATCGAGGGCTGGACGGCGCCCGGCGATCGCTTCGAGCTGATCGTCCTGCGCGATCGCACCGTCGTCATGCTCGGTCCCGATGCCGGCGTGGTGGGCGCCGAAACCACCCTGCGCGGCGTCTCGGGTGGGGATGCCTTTGTCAGCCATTTCCGTTTCGCCGACACCTTCCGCCGCACCGGCCGCCGCTGGCAGGCAGCGCATATCCAGGTCACGCGCATGCCCTGATAGCGGTAACACATGCAGTTTACGTATGCTGCAATGCAATATTTGCACTTGCGAGCGAATCTGTTGCAGTGCACAACGACTGTGCCTTTCAGGCATCCTCTCCTAAAACTTTCACGGCCGGTCTCGTACCGGCCTTTTTTTTGTCCGCGATCCGGCTATGAAGAGTCGCCGTCGTATCGCCCGACACGAGAAAAGAAACGCCCAGGAGCGGAAGAGCCGCCGGAAAGACCGGCACCGGCGAAACGACAGCGCGGGGGATCGAGCCGCCACAGGCGCTCTCCCCCGCATCTTCCTCCATCACGTTGTCCCTGGGGAGATCTACTTGCCGGAAGCGGGTCGCGATGCCGTCGGCGCCGGAGTCATTGTCGTTGACCAGCAACAAGGTGCGTGGCGACAGCGGGCCGCATTTTTCGGAGGCGGAGCCTGCCAGGTGTCGGGCCTCGCCCCTGCCTGCGGATTGTCGTCTGCCCGAGGGTCACCCTCGCTTTGGCCGATCGACTGGACCGAAAAGCGCCGGACCTTCGACCAGCATCGCCAGTCCGGAGAGGCCGACAAGGACGATGAAGGCAGCGAACAGCAGTTCGACGGCGGTTGCAGGATGATTGTCCGGCGGTCGCGTCTCCAGCAGCCGCAGCGCGATCATGGCAGCCGCGCTCGCCATCACCATCAAGGCCCCCGTCAATCGGGTCCGCATCGCTTTCGTCCTCGCGCCGGGCTGGCGCGAAGCCGACATGGGCGAAACGGGCGTTAAGTTTCGAGAGCGAAGCGGGCCGGCCGCGTTAAGATGATATTGGTGTCCCGGCCGCGTCGACGGCGTCCTCGCGGCAGGAGCCATCGAAATTGTCGACCGCAAGCTGGTCGCGGTGATCGGCGCTTGCTTCGCAAACCCATTCGACGAGCATCGCCGCGCGGCCCGATGCGTCAGCCTGCCGAAGCACCGATGCGACAAGGCGAGGGGTGGTGCCGAGCAGCAGGACGGCACGGCCGTCCGCCACTGGCGCGAACACCAGATAGCGGCCCCTTTCGATCGCTTCCTTCGCGTGGCCGCGATAGTCCGGTCGCACGTCTGCCGCAAAAGTCAGGGTTTCCGTCGGACGCTTCTTTCCGAAAATGCCGCTCAACAATCGTAGGTCCCTCGAGATCGACTTATGCATATGTCCGACACGGTCCAAACACGCCGGCGTGTTTGATCGAGCGCAAGCAACCGGCCCCCTAAAGACGTCACCGACCTTGATTCACCGCAGCGCCAAATCGCGCGATAATCGACAATCTTCGCACATCCCGGGAGCAGCGCATGGCCGACGCCGATTCGATTGTCCGCTGGCTTCATCCAGCGGTCGTGCGCCAGGCCGGTTTTGCCGCCTGGACCGCCGATCCCGCCATCGCGACGCTGTTCGCGATCCTGCGCGATCTGGACAAGGCGGGGGCGCGGCTGGAGGCGCTCCAGCACGATCGCCCGGATCTCGGCGCGGATGCGGCGCGCGGCGATATCGGCGGGGTCGTCAGTCTTTATGAGCGATGCCCGGCGCATTTTTTCGGCCATGGCTGGCGCACCCGCGCCAATGGCGGTGCCTGTGCCGGCCTGTGGGAGTTGCTCGCCGCGCGCCGCGATGCCTGGATCGACGCGCGGCTGGAGGCGGAGGGATTCAGGCTCGATGCGGCGAGCGTGGAAAAGGACGAGCGGACCATGGCGCTTGGCGACGAGGCGATTCCGGTAGAGCTGGCCTGGACGCGGTTTCAAGCTGGCTGATCGGAATCGCGCGTTTTCATCTTCACGGCGAAGGCTGATTGGCCGAGACTGAGGGGATCACCTCGGAGTCGTCGCGATGAAGTTCCTTATGCTCGCTTCCGGTCTTGTCCCGGTGCTCACCCTGGCGCTTTCAGGCTGCGGCCAGCCCGCGTCGCAGCAGAATGCGACCGCCCAGGTGCCGGCCCAGGCCCCAGCCAAGCCGAACGTCGATTATCTCGCGCGGATCAATGCGCTCGCGCCGAAGCAGCGTGACGTCGTCTTCTACCGTGCGCTCGACGATTCGGGCAGCGATTGTCAGGCGGTCTCCAGCTCGGAACCGCGCGCGCCGGTGGAAGGCCACCCCGCCTGGACCGCGCATTGCGAGGACGGGCGTGCCTGGGTCGTCATCCTGCAGGACAGCGGCCTGTTGCAGATCGCGACCCCCGAGGGACTTGATCGCGCGACCGGCAACAAGACCGCCCCCTGAACGGCCCGGCGTCGTTGAGATCCGCCACGCACTCAGGTCGGTCGCACGGCGCACATGATCGGAAAAGCTGCGGGTCGCGCCGTGCAATGCCTGGCTATTTGGTCTCGCCTGACGGAATCATCCGCCGGCCGGCGCCGTGCCGAACAGCTCGATCGTGAACAACAGGGTGGCGCCGCCAGGGATCGGCCCGGTCGCTTCCGTGCCATAGGCGAGGTCGGCCGGGATCGCGAATTCGAAGGTGTCGCCGACGGCCATCAGCGGCACGCCTTCCTGCCAGCCGCGGATCAGCCGGGGCAGGGGGAAGGTCGCGGGCGCGCCGCGGCCGACCGAACTGTCGAACTCGGTGCCGTCGATCAGCCGGCCAGTATAGTGGATCGTCACCACATCGGTTCGCGTGGGATGCGGTGCGCCCGCCGGCCCGGCCTTGATCCGCCGATAGCGCAGGCCGCTGCTGGTATAGTGCCATCCATCGGTCGCCTTGAGACCGAGCAGATAGAGCATCTGGCGGTTATGCCAGCCCGGGTCCTGGCTGTTGGTCGCGTCGGGCTTGTCCTGCGCCAGTGCCGCCGGGGCGTATGCCAACATCATTGCGGCCGTCATTGCCGTTGCCCACATCCTCGAACCCATCGTCATCCTTTCATGCCCGGTCTCGTGCGCGCTCTATAGCGCACAGCATGGGCAGGGGAATTGGGTCACGTCGCGTCGGGGAGCGCACTTTCGATATCGGTTCTTGCGAAGTCGTCGCCGACGTAAAGCAGGCGGCACTCATGCTCGCGCGCCGTTTCATAAGCGAAGCAATCGCCGAAGTTGAGGCCGGCCGGGTGCACCCCCTTGCCCCATCGTGCATAAGCGTCCGCGATCCGCCGCGCCGACGCCGGTGTCACCGGCACGATATCGAAGCCGAGGCCTTCGATAAGCCCGGTCAGCTCTTCGCCGACGTTGCGCCGTGCCGCGACGATCAGCGCTTCCGCCACGGTTCCGGCGGAGATGACAAGGTCGCCTTCATCTTCGAGCACCGCGATGCAGGCATTTGCCTGGGGCTCGTCAAGCAGAATTGCCATCAGGGCCGACGTATCGACCGCGATCATTCGGGCAGGCCGTCATCACCATAGAGGAAATCCTGGCTTCGCGCGGCCATGGACCCCGAAATTTTCTTCGCTGCCCCGGATGCCCGCATCGCTTCGAGCAGGATCCGGCGTGCCTTGCGGTCCGGCAACGGATTCACCGGTACCAGACGGACGGCCGGGTGACCGTGGCGGGTGAGCACAATCTCATCGCCAGCTTCGGCGCGGCGTATCAGCTCGGTCAGTTGCGCTTTGGCCTCAGTCACCGATATACGCACCGCATAACCCCTTCTGGTCCATCCAATGGTCTATTGTCTGGCAATATAGACTATCAAATGGTCCATTTCAACGATCCGCGCATCGAATCATCCGGTGGCGTTCTTTGACGTGACTCAGGCTCCCTCGGCAGAAGTCAGGGTTTTTCGAGCGCCTTGGCCATATCGAGATGCTTCTTCACCACTGGCACGATCTCGCTGGCGGCAGTCTTCAGGGAAGGGACGTCGCCGTCCTTCGCGAAGTTTTCCATCAGCTCCAGGGCATCGTCATGCGCGTCGATCTGGCCCGCGATATAGGCCTTGTCGAAGTCGGCGCCCTTCAGCTTGCCGAGATCGGTGAGATCGTCGTTCTGCCCGCCGGTCAGCGCCGGATCGGGGGTGATCGCCGGGCGGGCCCTGGCGGCGGCCGCCTCGATCTTCGCGGTCGACGCGGCATGCGCCTTGATCATGTCATTGGCGAAGGCCTTGACCCTGGCCGACGACGCGTTGGTCAGCGCCAGCTTGGCCGCGGCGATCTCGAAAGCGTCACTCTTCGCCGCGCTGTCGGCGAAGCTCTGGCCGTTCGGCGTGGGCTGGAGCGCGTCGCCCGCCGCATCGAGCGCGTTGGAGGCGGCGTTCCCGACATCGGTTATCGTCTCGCTGGTGGTGTTGATCGTTTCGTCGGCCGCCTGCTCGGCCTTCGGACCGCAGGCGGCGAGGCTGAGGGCGAGGACGGCCACTGCGAGCGGTGTGACGGCTTTCATCGGGATATTCTCCGTTGGGTGCAGGCGGTTCGAACGCGTGGCCACGCGCGCTGTTCCCGCCTTGCCGACCATCGGGCCGACCATCGGGCCGACCATCGGTCAGTCCCGGTAGAGCCCCTCCCGCCACTGCGGGAAGATCTGGTCGGCGGTCGCCGGATGGCCGAACAGGAAGCCCTGGCCGACCGCGCAGCCGCGCTTTCGCAGATGTTGTGCCTGGGCCCTGGTCTCGACGCCCTCGGCGACGATCGTGATGCCGAGATTGCGGCCGAGATCGATCACCGCGTCAGCGATCGCCGCATCGTCGGGGCTGTTTTCCAGGTTGCTGATGAAGCTGCGGTCGATCTTCAATATGTCGACCGGATATTGCTTCAAATGACTGAGCGATGCGTAGCCGGTGCCGAAATCGTCAAGCGCGATGCGGATGCCGGCGGCGCTGAGCATGCGCAGCGCCCGTTCGACATAATGCGCGCCGCGCCCGAGAAAGACCGTTTCGGTCACCTCGATCTCGAGCATGGAGGAGGGCAGGCCGCACCGCTCCAGGCTCTCCAGCACGCGCTCGGCGAAATTATCGTAGCGGAAATCATTGGCCGAGGTGTTCACCGCGATCGAGACCGGGTCGTATCCCTGGTCGAGCCAGCGCCTCAGGTCGCCCGTCACCTTGGTCAGGATATGATCGGTGATCTCGATCGACAGGTCCGGATCGTCGAACGCGGCGCGGATATCGGCCGGCATATGCGTGCCACCCTGCTGGTCGTGCCAGCGCAGCAGTGCCTCGAATCCGACCAGGCGGTGGCTGTTGAGGTCTATCTTAGGCTGATAGAAGGCATCGACCCGCGCGTTGGCCAGTGCATCCTTCGCCAGGTTGATCATGGAGAACTGGCGCTGCAGTTCGGACCGCATTTCCGGCCGGAACATCCGGGTCCGCCCCCGGCCCGCCGTCTTCGCCGCGTACAGCGCGAGATCGGCCGATTTGAGCAGTTCGGTGGGCTCGTTGCCATGTTCGGGGAAGATCGAGGCGCCGATGCTGGCCGCGCAATCCAGCGTCCGGCCGTTGAACGCGAAGGGAGCGCGCAGGCTCTTCAGCAGCGATGCGGCGCAGCGCATGAGATCCTCCACGCCGCCGACCGCCGGCATC
This sequence comes from Sphingomonas sp. QA11, assembly GCF_028473665.1. GTDB lineage: Bacteria > Pseudomonadota > Alphaproteobacteria > Sphingomonadales > Sphingomonadaceae > Sphingomonas > Sphingomonas phytovorans. The sequence continues at coordinate 5,492,013 of NZ_CP098774.1, forward strand.
ACGATCGCGAACTCGTCGCCGCCGAGCCGGCCGATCGTGGCGCCATCCGGCGCGACCTCGACCAGGCGCCGGGCGAAGACGCGCAGCAAGGCGTCGCCCGCGTCATGGCCAAGCGTGTCGTTGATCCGCTTCAGGTTGTCGACGTCGAACAGCATCAGCCCGATCCGTTCCTGAGTCCCGGCCGCCAGCGCGATCGCGCCGTCCAGTTCCTCCTGCAGCGCCAGGCGATTGGGCAGCAATGTCAGCGGATCGTGCGTCGCGGCCCAGCGGATTCGCTCCTCGGCGTCGCGTTCCTCCGTCACATCTTGAAAAGTGACGATCATCCGGCTCAGATGGCCGGAGCCGCTGACCGATTTCCAGCCAGTCGATTTCAGCCAGCGCTGCGCGCCACTGTCAGCGCGGCGGATGCGCAATGCGACCTCGAACGCCTCGGGCAGGAAACCGCCGGTCACGGCGGTGACGATCGAGCGGAACTTGTTGCGATCATCGGGGTGAACGATCTCGAGCGCTTCCGCCATGGTCGGCTCGGCATCGGCAGGCAGGCCAAGCATGCCGAGCAGTTCCTCCGACCAGCGCCGGGCACCGGTGATGGTGTCGTAATCCCAGATGCCGAGCCCGGCCGCCTGCACCGCCAGTCGCAGCCGCTCCTCGCTTTCGCCCAGCGCCTGTTTGGCTGCCTTGCGGTCGTGGATATCCTCAAGCGATCCGTACCAGCGGATCACCGCGCCATGCTCGTCGCATCGGGGTGCGGCGCGCGCGCGCATCCAGCGATAGGCGTCGCCGCAGCGTAGCCGATATTCGATGTCGACCGGCCGGCGCTGGCGCACGGCTTCCTGCCAGGCCCGCATCGTCGGGGCGACATCCTCGGCGTGGAGTGCCTCGATCCAGCCATTGCCGCGCGCCTGGTCGGGGCTGGTCCCGGTCAGCGAGATCCAGAGCGGGCCGACCTCCTCGATCGATCCGTCGGGCCGCGCGGTCCACTGGATCTGCGGGTTGAGCTCGACCGAATGGCGGTGATGCTCGCGGCTTTCGCGCAGGGCCTGCTCGGTGAGACGGCGGCGGGTGATGTCCTGGGCTACGGTGATGATCGACCGGATATGCCCCGCATCGTCGCGGACGAAGGAGATGTTCACTTCGCACCAGATCACCGAATCATCGGGCCGGACATAGCGTAGCTCGATGCGGAACGGCGTGCCCGTCTCGAGATGCTGGCGGTACCGCCCCTCGTTACGGGCGAGATCGTCGGGATGAAGATAGGCCTTGGCGGGCAGATTCTCCAGTTCGGCCAGGGAACGGCCAACCAGCGCGCAATAATGGTCGTTCGCCATCAGGACGCTGCCTTCCACGTCGCGCTGCACGATGCCGACCATCGCCTCGCGGAACACCGTGTCGAGCTGCGCGGCACGCAAGGGCGGGCGGGGCGCCGCTGTCCTGGAATCGGGCCAGCGTTCCGCGCCGGCCAGCGCGGCGAGGCCGGCGAGCATGCGCATCGCGCGGGCATCCGGGGTCTGGCGGGGCATGGTGTCGAGCACGCACAGCGTGCCAGCGTCCGCCTCTCCCGGCGTACCGATCGGCAGGATGACGGCAAAGCGGGCACCGAGCAGGTCGGCGGCGGGGATCAGGTCTTGCCATTCCGGCGCCCGGATATCCGGGATCACGATCGGGTCGGGCTGGCCGATCAGGCCGGCGGGCAACAGCGCGTCGGCCGGGCGCAACGGCCCGGCGATGCCGATCTGGACACGCACGAGCTGGCGCTCGGCGGCGGCGAAACTGATGAAGCCGATCGGCGCGCCAAGCGCGTCGATCGCCAGCGCGACGATGCGTCGCAGGATCGAATCCTCCACCGCGCCAGCGCCCGGCGGCATTGGCGTTGTGGACGGTCCTTCCGGTAAGCCCCCGGCCCTATCCCTGCGGTCTGCTAATGGGCGTGCGCCCGTGCGGTTCACGCGTTCCTCCCGGGCCATGCTCCCCTCGAGACGGCCGGAGCCTTAACTATATTGGAAAGCCTAACAAAAGATTGGGTCTGTGGCGGCGATTTCTGGTCCGTAACCGGTCCGAAATGGAGGTTTTCGGAGGGCGGCCGAATGGCTGGAAAGGGAGGTGCTAAGACACTGGAATCGGCTGCGACCTTCGGGCGCCGTTGTCGTGCCCGGTCGGCGCATCGCGATCGGCATGGGCAAGCGTATCGACACAATCAGATCGTTACGGAGCCAAACCGGTGTGCTCGGCGTTCGACCGACATGCCCCAATATTATTTTCACATCCACAACGGCTCCGAAGTGACGCCCGATGAGGAGGGGCAGGATTTCCCCGGCCCGCGCGAGGCGCATGCCGCGGCTGTTGCGGGCATCCGCTCGCTCCTTGCCGGTGGAGTCGATGAGGGCCGCCTCGACCTGGATGGCCGCCTCGAAATCACCGATGCGCTTGGCGAGGCCGTGCGCACCGTGCCGTTCGCCGAGGCGGTCGAGGTCACGCCGCCGGGCCGGGAGAATCAATAACCAGGGCGCTTTCGGGAAACCTCGCAACCTCCGCGAGTTCTTCCCATCTACTGCGTGCCATCTACTGCGTGAAGGAGGCAGGCGATGCTCGAACATGTGCCGCACTGGCTGGGCAGGATGCTGAAAGGCGTTCGCGCGGGCCATGTCCGGCTGGCCATCGCAGATCCCGATCTCGGCCTGACCGGCGTGTCGATCGACCTATCGAGCCCGGCCTTTGCCAATGGCGCGCGCCTGCCGGTGCGCTTCACCGCCGATGGGGCGGGGGTCTCGCCGCCATTGCTGTGGGGCGCGGTGCCGGGGGAGACAAGGAGCCTGGCGCTGATCGTCGAGGATCCCGACGCACCGTCGCTGAATCCGCTGGTCCATGCCGTGGTCTGGGGCCTCCCCGCCGACGGGTGCCGGCTGGCGGAGGGCGCGATCGCCGGGGATGGCGCGGGTGCGCCGGACGGGCGCGACCTGGGGCGGAACAGCTTCTTCACTCAGGGGTGGTTGCCGCCCGATCCGCCGACCGGCCACGGATCGCACGATTATGTGTTCCAGCTTTTCGCCCTGTCGGACACGCCCGAGCCCGGAGCCAGTCCCGGCCGTGCGGCGATCGTCGAGGCGATCCGGGGGCGGGTGCTGGCGGCTGGCATGCTGACCGGCACCTATTCGCGCGGGGAGCAGGCCCCGACTCGGTCCGCGGGTTTGGGCGGGGCGGCGCGGGTCTGATGGCGTCGGCACCGCGCGATCTGTTCGGCATGGCGCCTTCCGGCCTGCCGACGGGCCTTGACTATGCCGCCGACGTCATCTCGGCTGACGAGGAGCGGGTCCTGATCGCACGGCTCGAGGGGATCGAGGTCTCACCGTTCCGCTTCCAGGGCTGGCTGGGCAAGAGGCTGACCGCGTCCTTCGGCTGGCGCTATGATTTCGACAATGCGAGCTTCGGGCCGACCGAGCCGATCCCCGATTTCCTGTTGCCGCTGCGTGCCCGCGCGGCGCGCTTTGCCGGACTGGCGGAGGGGGATCTCGTCCAGGCGCTGGTCGTGCGGTACGACCTCGGCGCCGGAATCGGCTGGCACCGCGACAGGCCGGTGTTCGACCATGTCATCGGCATCTCGCTCGGGACTCAGGCGACCCTGCGGTTGCGGCGGCGCGTGGAGAAGGGGTTCGAGCGGGCGGCCCTCCCGCTTGCGCCGCGGTCGATCTACCATCTCCGGGGGGAGGCCCGGCATGGCTGGGAACACAGCATCGCCGCGATGGAAAGGCGCCGCTGGTCGGTGACGTTCCGGAGCCTGTCCGAAAAGGGAATGCGAAAGGTCGCTGGCTAGAGGCGTAAAACCAGGCCGGGGCACTCGCCTAAAGACCCGGCCTGGTTCCGCCGCCGTACAGCTACTCGATAGCGGCTGGCCGGGCCGATTAGGCTGGTAAAGGCTGGATCAACCATTCCGTAGTTACCCAGATAGGTAGTTTTCCGGAAAGGCGATCGTCCGGCCGCGAGCCACGCGAACAATCGTATTGCAAGCAAGGGAACGGGCCGCCTTAAAGGCAATCGGAACACGCGATGCGGGTTCGTCGTCTTGCGTATGGGAGCGTCCGAATGAAGTATCTTGCTGGCCTGACGTCGATCGCAATGCTGGCCGGTTCCGCCGCGGCGCCTGCCGCGCCGCCGGCCGATGCGGCGGCGGGGGCGGTGGTGTTCAAGAAATGCGCCGCTTGCCACAGCGTCGATCCGTCCGGCAGGAACGGCCTTGGCCCCAATCTTCGCGGCGTGGTCAATCGCAAGGCGGCCGAGGCGCCCGGCTTCAACTATTCGCCCGCGATGAAGGCGTCGGCCCTGGTGTGGAACGACAGGAACCTCGCCAGCTTCCTCGCCGCGCCCCGCCAGGCGCTGCCGGGGACGAAAATGATCTTCATCGGGCTTTCCAATGCGCAGGATCAGGCGAACGTGATTGCGTTCCTCCGGCAGAACGGCACGGCGAAGAAATAGCCGGGCTGCCGGGGCAACGGCGCGGGCGTCGTGGCCCGCCTTAACGGGGCGGCAACCATGGCGGTGCTAGCCGCGTCGCCATGCGTATCAGCACCATCACCAACTGGGCCTACGGCTTCACGCTGTTGCTCACCGGGATTTCCGGCATCGCTTTCATCAGTTCAGTGCGCGCCGCCGATGAGGAGCGTCTTGCGGTCCAGCAGCATCTGACTCTCGACGATTTCGGCGAGGAACTGTCGATCGCCGCGGAGAAGCGGTCGGACGAGGCGCGGCTCTACGCGATGCGCGGGGCGGCCCGTCACCTCAACGCCTTCCGCGCCGAGGAGCGGGATATCCACGCGCGCGAGCGGATCATCGAACGGCTTCACGCGCTCGATCTGGCGCCCGCCGAACGCTCCGCGCTGCAAGAGGTCCAGCGCAACCTGGAGGAGCTCGACGCGCTCGAACGCGCCGCGATCGCGAAGGTGCAGGCCGGCGACATGGCCTCCGCCCAGACGATGCTGTTCGGCCCCGATCATGAGCGGGCGCAGACCGGGGTGCTTGAACCGGTCAACCGATTCCGCGCGCTGGCCGCGACCCGCACCCAGGCGGCGCTGCGCGAGGCGCGCGAGCGCAGCGACTGGTTCGGTGGCGTCGCGCGGGGGATGCTCGGACTCACTGCCCTGCTATTCCTCGCGGTATTGTATTTCGTGCTGCGCCGGCGGGTCGCGCTGCCGCTGACGCGGATGACCGGCATCCTCGCGCGGCTGGCGCGGCAGGACTATAGCGTCGAGGTGCCGCAGGATCGCCGCCGCGACGAGATCGGCGACATGACCAACGCGATCCATGTGTTTCGCGACAATGGCCTGGAGCGCGACCGGCTTGAGGCAGAGCGTGCCGCCGACCAGCGCGCCAAGGACACCATTCTCCAGATGATGCACCGCCTGCAGGCGACGGAGACTCAGGGCGAGCTGGCCGAGGTGGTCGCCTGTTTCGCGCCGCAGACCTTCCCCAATCTGGCCGGGCACCTCTATGTCCAGAACCATACCCGCACGGGGCTGACCCTGGCGAGCAGTTGGCTCGATCCTGTCGTGTCGGTCGAGGCCTTCTCGCCGGCCGCCTGCTGGGGCCTCCGGCGCGGCCGACCGCATGTCAGCAACCACGATCATGTCGATATCGCCTGCCCGCATGTCGGCGAGGGGACCGTGGCTGCGTTGTGCGTCCCGCTGACCGCGCAGGGCGACACGATCGGCCTGCTCTATTTCGAGGAACGCCAGGATGGCGGCGCGATCGGCGGTGCCTCGCGTCTCTATCTGGAGCTGATGGCGGAGAATATCGGCCTCGCGCTCGCCAATCTGCGGTTGCGCGAACAGCTGACCAGCCTTGCGATCCGCGACGCGCTGACCGGGCTGCTCAATCGCCGCAGCCTCGACGGGACGATCAACCGCCGCCGCCAGGATGGCGACGCCGCTCCGATCGCCGGGCTGATGATCGATATCGACCATTTCAAGCGCTTCAACGACGAATTCGGGCATGAGGCGGGCGACGTGGTGATGCAGCAGGTCGCTGCGATCATGCTCGACGCAGTCGGCGATGCCGGCCAGGTCCATCGTTTCGGCGGGGAGGAATTCACCGTGTTGCTGCCGGGCGCGGACGAGGCGGCCGGGCGCGAGATGGGGGAGCGCATCCGCAGCCGCACCGCCGCCACCCCGCTTGCCTATCGCGGTCGGGTGCTCGGGCATATCTCGGTATCGATCGGCGTCGCTGCGTCGCCGCAGGACGGGCCGGTCGCGAATCTCGTGGCGCGGGCCGATGCCGCGCTGCTCGAGGCGAAGACGCGCGGGCGGAACCTGGTGATCGTTGCTTCGGGGGTGGACGGGACACAGAAGAGCGTCGCTGCCTGACTCTTTTCTCTTCCGTCTTCTCTTCCGTTCGTTTCGAGCGAAGTCGAGAAACCTTGTCCGGCGCCTGAGGCCTGTTTCTCGACTTCGCTCGAAACGAACGGAGAGAATGTTCAGCCGTTCCCCAATGCGCCGATGAAAGCGCGCGCGCGTTCACCAATGTCGGCGGGCGAGATGCCCGGCCGGTAAAGTGCCGAGCCGAGCCCGAAACCCCGCGCGCCGGCGGCACGCCATGGTGCCATCCCCTCGGGCGTGATCCCGCCCACGGCGAACACGGCCATCTCCGGCGGCAGCACGGCGCGGTGCGCGCTCAGCACGGCCGGGGTTGCCGCCTCGGCCGGAAACAATTTCAGGCCGCTCGCCCCGGCCGCGATCGCGGCAAAGGCTTCGCTTGGCGTGAAATAGCCGGGCAGCACGACCAGCCCGTCGCGGGCGGCGGCGGTGATGACGTCGATATTGGTGTTGGGCGAGACGATCAGCCGGCCGCCCACCGCGCGGACCTTCTCGACCTGGGCGACCGACAGCACGGTGCCGCCGCCGACCAGCGCCGCGTCGCCATAGCGTCGGGCCAGTCGCTCGATGCTCGCCAGCGGATCGGGCGAGTTCAACGGCACCTCGATCATCGAGAAGCCAGCCTCGATCAGCGCATCGGCGACGCCCTCGACCTCATCGGGTTTCACGCCGCGCAGGATCGCGACCAGCGGACAGCGGGCCATGGCCGCGGCGAAGTCAGCGTGCATCGATCATCCTCCACAGGGCGGTGATGCCCGCGATGAAGCCGGCCTGGCTGTCGATCGCGACCGGACGCCCGCCATAGGCCCCGATCGCGGCGGCATAGAGCGGGCCGAGCGCCGGATCGGCCAGGAGATGGACCGGCTGGCCCGGCACCAGCGCCTGTTCGCTGACATCGCTGCCGATCAGCAGGCCGCTGACATAGGAGGCAGCGTCCTCGCGCGGGCGCAGGTCGAGCAGCACGCTTGCCCGGGCACCGAACAGAGCGGTCAGCAGCGTGGCGTCGGCCGAGGCAGCGATGCCCGCATGAAAGGCGGGGCCCTCCACCACCTCAGCCGTCAGGAAATCGGCGAGCAGGCTGTGGCGGCGGAGCAGCGCGAACAGCTCGCCGGTCATCGCCGTGTGGAAAGCCGCGACGCTGCCGCCCACCATGCGCGCCCATTTGCAATGCGTGCCGGGCTGGCAGATCAACGCATCGGGCGGCGCGAGGCCAGCGGCCACGCTGCCGAGCAACTGAACCTCCTCGCCGCGCATCACGTCGCCGTACCCATCCTCGACAAAGGACAGGCCGGGCACGATCGCGGTCCGCGGTTCGACCCAGTGCAGCGCGTTTGCCAATGCGGTGAGGTTCGCCGGGCAGGCGAGATAGGGAAGCTCGACCCAGCCACGCACCGATCCGGCCATGCCGGCGATGAGGACCGGCAAGTCGCCAAAGCGGGCGCGGATGGCGGCGACCTCGGCAGGGAAGTCACCCGGCGCGACCGAGGTGACGCCCCGGTCGTCGCGTTCGCTTGCAACCAAGGTGCCGTGTGCGTCGATCGCGTAAATGCGGCGGTTGGTGGTGCCCCAGTCGATGGCGAGGAAGACCGGCTCAGCCATGGGCATTATTTCTTCCCCGGCGAAGGCCAGGGGGAGGGGAGGCGACACGCCGGATCATCCTCCCCCTCAATAGCATCCCGCGTGCGCTGTCGAGAACCGCTCGCTCGCGGGTTCTCTTTATCAGCCCAGCGGCGGCCCCGGCGGCTGTGGGAAGCGAGAACGTGGCCCCTTGCCCCAGGCCGGCGTCGCGGTCTTGGGCGCATTGGCCTTCGGGTCGTCAAGATAATGCGCGATGTCGCGCGCGGTCTGGCGATAGAAGGCGGTGGTCAGCGCATCGGCGCCGGCTTTCGTCTTCAGGGTGGCCGCCAGCGTCGAGAGCTTGTCGAGCACATAGGCCCGCGCCTCGGGCGCGGCGGCGTCGCTGCCGCCGAGGATCATCATGGATTCAAGCGCGACCTGCTGAGCCACCCGGCGCAACGCGCGGTCGGATCCGGTGCCGTCGGCCGGTGCGCTCCAGCTATGCGCGAAGACGGTATCGACCATCTCGGGGAAGGTCAGCGTGTCGGGCTGCCGGGCGGCAAGCGCGATCATGCGGGTCGACTTGGCGGCATCGAACAGCGCCTCAAGCACCATGCCGGCAAGGATGCGCGCCGCGCGAAGCTGGTCGAACACGTCGTCGGTCGACAGGTCCTCCAGATTATTGCCGGGATCTGGGGTGAGCTGCCTCAACAGGGATTCAGGCAGCGCCAGGTTCTTCGGCTCGATCGCCTCCATCAGCAGGCCGAGCGTGTCGCGTTGCAGTTTCACCGGGATGAACTCGGTCGGCGGCAGGGTCTCGCCCTTCACGACGATGTTCTCGTACAGGCCGCCGACATATTTGAGGCCGGATTCGATCGCGTAGCGGTGGTGGAGATAGGCCATCCACAGCCGGACATTGCGCAGCGAGCCGACCGGCTCGTCGGGCTTCAGCATCTGCGGCCCGTAATTGGCGATCATGATCGCGCGGGCGGCCAGGGCCTCGCGCAGATTCTCGGTCGGGGTGGCGCGGTCGTCATACCAGGTCCAGCGCGGATCGGTCTCGGGCACGTAGAGGATGCCCTTGGCGCGCATGTCGGCGATGATCGCGTCGAGCCCGGCCTTTTCCGACGTGGCGGGCAGGGGCGTGTAGGCGTAGCGCACCATATAGGTGTCGTAGGCGCCGATCTGTTTCTGGAAGGATTCGCTCAGGTCGAGCTTGCCGTTCACCACCTTCACCCGCGGCGTGGGATATTCCATCACCGAGGCGCGGTCGTTGAGGCTTGAGGCGAAGTTGTGGCCGAAACCCTGGGCGTGTCCAAGTTCATGCGCGGTGAGCAGCGCCTGGCGCAGCAGCACCATGTCGCGCTGCCCGGCCGGCATCGCCGCCATCCTGTCCTCGCTCAGCAGGCCGGGATCGGCGATGGTGATACCGCTGCCGTCCGCCGGCAAGCCGCCGCTATAGCTGTCCCAATAGTTGCCGACGGTGCGGATGCGGTGCGTGTCCATGCGCACCTTCGATCCGATCACCTCGCCTGTGCGCGGGTCGCGATAGGTGCCGCCCGAGGAGAATCCACGCTCGTCCCGGTTGATCCACAGGACATAGGCATAGCGGATGTCCATCGGGTCCATGTCGGCCGGCGCGTCCAGCGCGACGATTGCGTTGCTGAAGCCAGCTGCCTCATAGGCCTTGTTCCACCACAGCAGCCCCTGCTTCATCGCGTGGCGGATCGGCGCGGGGATGGCGGGGTCGAAATAGATGGTGATCGGCTTCACCGGATCGCTGACCGGCGCCGACGGGTCCTTCTTCTCAAGCCGCCAGCGGGTGATCCAGCTTTCCTCCGGGCTTTCGCTGAACGGCTTCGAATAATCCTGGAAGCGGATCGCGCTGACGCCGATGCGCGGATCGGCCTTGCGCGGGGTATAGCCCGTGGGCGCGCGCAAGAAACTGTGGTGGATGCGCATCGTCATCATGCGCGGATCCGGCGTCACGCCCGTCACCAGCGCGCCCGGATTGTCGGCGACGAAGGTCGCGCTCGTCTCGATCTCGGTATTGTCGGGAAAAGCCTTCATCCGTTTCGGGTAGAAGCTGCTCTTGCCGGCATCGAACTTGAAACTGCCCTGGTTGGCGCGGCGGAGCTGCGATTCCACATTGGCGGCATCGCGCATGAAGAGGGACGTCGCGTCGACGACGACCTTGCCGCCCGCCTCGGATTCGATCGGTAACGCCGCCAGGGTCGAGGTGGGAAAACTGTCCGCGACCCCGTCCGCATGCGCCGCATCTCCGCTGAGCGAACGAAAGCGCAGATTCCGCTCGTTGACCAGCACCTTGCCGCCGACACGGGTGAAGCGGATGACCGCGCTGTCCATCACGCCGCGATCGAACGGGAGCTCGACCGATCCGCCACCGGTCGCGGCGGAGACGTAATACAGCACGTCCTCGTCGAACACCGGGATTTCGAGCAGCACGCGACCCTTCGCCGCGTCGAAATAATAGGGGATGAAGCCGTCGACCCGTGCGGGCAGCGACGCACCCTTTGATGGCGGCTCGGCCGGTCGCGCCATGGCGGACAGGGGCAGGGCGGCCAGACAGATCGCACCTAGTGAGGAAGTAAGCAGCTTCGCCTTGTTCATTGACCTGTCCCCGATGTTTGAAGTGTGCGGGCAGACTTGCACCCCGATGTCACCCCGGACTTGTTCCGGGGGCCACCATGCCGCGAACCTGTTGACCGATGGTTGTGCGGCCCGGTGGATGCCGGAACAAGTCCGCCATGACGGGGAAGGTGCCGAAGGGCTTTTATTTCGTCGCGGTCGCTGGCGGGGAGGCGGGTGCCGGATAGGCGACGCCCATCTGCTCGAGATAGCTGGCATATTTGGCCGGGTCGTAATAGAATTTCTCCATCTGGGGCCGCATCTGCGCCATCAGCTGGGTGTTGAGGTCGATCGCCGGCTTGTCGGCCGCGGTCAGTACCGGATCATATTTCTGGTCCTTCTTCTGGACTGTGTTGAAATAGGTCTTGGCGTCGGCGATCAGCTTCGGCGTCGTCATCAGGTCGAGCACCGTCATCGCCACTGCCTTGGCGCCGGCCACCGCTCCCTTATGCGCGATCGGGGTCGCCATCGCGATCGCCGCCGTCACATTATGGCCGATCGTGCTTGGCACATTGGAGGGGAAGCGGATGGTGATGGTCGGCACCGCCCACATGATGTCGCCGATATCGTCGGAGCCGCCGCCATTGGACTTACCGCGCGTCTCGGGCGTCGAGAGCGGATCAACACTGGTGCCGAGCGGCTGGATCTTCAGGCCGTTGGTTTCCTGGATCGCCTTGGCGAACGCTTGGTCCTCCGGGCTCCATTTCGGCATGCCGACCGCCTTGATGTTGAGATAGGCTGCCTCGGCCATCGGCTTGTTGGCGAAATTGGGCGCGGCATAGCCGAGCACGCGCCGCGTGACAGTGGTGCCCGTCGCCATCGCCGCCGCCTGGGAGATGGTGTTGCCCGTCTCGTAGAGCTGGCGGATCGAATCGAAGGTCTGCTCGCGGAAATAATACCAGACCGCCGCCTCGCCCGGCACGACGTTCGGCTGCCCGCCGCCATTGGTGATGACGTAATGCGAGCGCTGGGTGAGCGGCAGGTGCTCGCGGCGCATGTTCCATGCCATGTCCATCACCTCGACCGCGTCGAGCGCGCTGCGGCCTGCCCAGGGCGCGCCCGCCGCATGCGCGGTCTTGCCGTGGAAGCTGTATTCGACCGAGACCATGCCGTTGTTGCCGAGATCGCCGTAACCGGTGCCGAAGCCATTGCCGACATGAGTGAAGATCGAAGCATCGACATCCTTGAACAGGCCTTCGCGGACATAATAGGCCTTGGTCGCGAGCAACTCCTCGGCGACGCCCGGCCACAGCATCAGGCGGCCCTTGATGCCGTGCTTGATCATGACGTCCCTGGCGGCGATCGCCGCGGCGACGATCAGCGGCATGCCGCTATTATGGCCTTCGCCATGCCCCGGCGCGCCCGGGACCTGGGGCGTGATCTTGGGCGTGCCCGGCATCTGCGACAGGCCGAGCAGCCCGTCGATATCGCTGCCCAGCGCGATCAGCGGGCCACCCTCGCCCCAGGTCGCGGTGAAGGCGGTGGGAATGCCCGCCACGCCGCGCGTGACCTTGAAGCCTTCCTTTTCGAGGATGCCGGTGATGTATTCGGAGGTCTTGAACTCCTGGAAGCCCGGTTCGGCGAAGCTGTAGATGGAATCGACCATCTGCTGCACCAGCCTGGCATGGGCATCGACATTGGCGATCGCCTCAGCCTTCAGCGCCGGCTTGGCCTGGGCGTTGGCGGCGGTGGGAACGTAAAGCGCGGTGGACAGCAAGGCGACCGTCAATCCAACCATCTTCTTCATTGGGATTCTCCTGATCTTTTCTGGTCTTGGGGTTTAGAAATCGAAGCGGACGCCGACCCGGAACACGCGGCCCAGGACATCGTAGAGGTTGCGGTTGGTCTGCGGATAGGCAGGCGTGTTGTTACCGGTCGGGCCGTTGCCCACCAGCACCGGATCGGTATCGAGCAGGTTCTTGATCGACAGGAACGCGGTCGTCTTCGCGCCGGCGATCTCGAAGCTGTGATTGACCTGGAGGTCGAGGTAGATCGCGCCGGCGATATCGTTGCGGTTCACCGTGCGGTTCGCGACGGTGGAGACCGGGCAATCGGTGCTGCAGACGATATAACTGTTGTCGTACACGCCGCCGCTGACACCGCGCCCAACGATCTGGAAGCCCCAGGGCCCGACATCGTATCCGGCCGTCAGGCGATAGGTCCAGTCGGGCAGGCTGCCCGAATTCTGGCCGGCCGCCTCGGTCGGCACGTCGATGCCATTGTCGGTATAGAGGCTGATATTCTTGGTCACCAGCGCGCGAAGCGTCAGCGCGCCCGGGCCGATCGGCTTGCGATAACTCGCCTCGAAATCGATGCCCTTCGCCTCGATCCCGACGAAGTTGGTCGGTTTCAGCTCGATGCTGGTGATGACCAGGCCCGGCGTCGTGACGCCGCGACCGCCCGTGGTCGAGACGGCGGCGCAGGCGGCTGCGTTGCTCTGCTCATAGCATTGGGTCACCAGCGTCTGCGCGGTGATGGTGTTGATCGCGCCGCTCAGCTTGATCTGGAAATAATCGACCGAGAAGGCGAGGCCGGGGATGAAGCCGGGCGTGAAGATCGCGCCGACGCCATAGGTCCGGGCGATTTCGGGGTTGAGGGCGGGGTTGCCGACGGTGGACTCGTTGAACTGGTCGGCGCGCTGGCCGCCGCCGGCCAATGGCACGTTGACGGTATTGGTGCGGCCGGTGCCCGGCGCGAACAGCTCGCCCAGGTTCGGCGCGCGGATGTCTCGGGAAATGGTGCCGCGGAACTTGACGTCGCTGATCGGCTGCCAGGTCACGCCGGCCTTCCAGGTGGTGACGGTGCCGGAGGTCGAATAGTCGGTCAGGCGGAAGGCGCCGTTGAAGTCGGCGCCCTTGAACAGCGGTATGATGGTTTCGAGATAGGCTTCCTTCACATTGTATTTGCCGAATGTGGGCAGATAGTTGCCGTAGATCCAGGTGCCGCTGGTCACGCCATTGGCGACGCGCGGCTGGAACAGCGGGTCGACCGAGCCTGAAACCGATTCCTGGCGCCATTCGCCGCCGAAGCCGAGCGAGATGGGGCCTGCCCAGATATCGACCAGATTGTTGGTGAAGAAGTTGAGCGCCGCGACATCCTGTTTCAGCGTCTGCTTCCGCAGCGGCTGAAGGCCGCCATAGAGCACATAGGCAAGCGCCTCGGGCGAAACGCCGCCGATGCCGATGCGGTTGATCGGCACGCAGCCATTGTTGACATTGGCGGCGGTCAGGCGGGAACGGCAGACGATGGTGCCCGCCGCGATGCCCGATGCGTTGCCGGCGGGCGCGACCACCGCATCGGTCGCAAGCGCCATGCGATCGATATTCCACGCATTGGTCAGCAGTTCGTTGGTCTTGGTGATTCCCTTCTGGTAATAGGCGTCCCAGTGCCAGTTGCGGTCGAACAGGCCGAAATCGCCGCTCGCGCCCACCACATAGCGAAACACCTCGCGGGTATTGTCGCTGCCTTGCGGCGGGATGCCGATATTGCTGGTGCCGATCTGCGCCGTGGTGACGGGGGTGTTGCCCGGCGTCGCGTTATAGGCGTTGACCTGGTTGAGGAAGCTGGCCGGCAGATAGGCGTTGACCAGCCCGCCATTGGCGGTGGACGGCGCGATCTGGATGGTGACGCCGGTTGTGGGCGTCTGCTGGTAATAGCTCTGGCCCTGGTATCGGCTGTACGCGAACTGCCCGTAGATCTCGATGGCTGGCGAGAATTCGTAGCTGATGCGGCCGAACGCGCTCTTGCGGTCCTCCGACGGGAGCAGCGTCGCGCTGCTGACATGGCCCTCGCGCCCGATCAGATAATCGCCCCCGACCATCCACTGGCCGTTGGACGGGCCGAACACGAAATTATTGGTGGTCGCCTTGCCGGTGGCCGGATTGATCTGGCCGAAATAGACGCCCCTGAACGGCCCGGTGCTGATCAGGCCTCCTTCGGTGAACTGGCCGGTGCCGATGCCGCCCTGGATCAGGCGCGAGGGATAGCAGATCGTCGCGGGATTGGTGTCGGAACAGGCGGCCGCGCTATAGGCCGGGTTGTCGATCTGGAAGAAACCGGCGTCGTTCCAGTCGCGGTCGATCGTATGGATGCCCTTCTGGGTGAAATATTCGCCGCTGACCAGGACATGGCCCTTGCCGCCGGCGAAGGGCGCGCCGCCCGTCAGCGTGAACTTGTGGTTCGGGCCGTCGCTATAGGTGGTGACGCCATATTCGTAGCTGCCCTTGATGCCGGTATATTTCTTGTCGAGGATGAAGTTGATGACGCCCGACACGGCGTCCGAGCCATAGGCCGAGGACGCGCCGCCGGTCACCACTTCGACCCGTTCGATCAGCGCCTGGGGGAAGGTGTTGACGTCGACCACGCCGCTGGTGGCCGCCGCGACCGAGCGCTGGCCGTCGAACAGCACCAGGGTGCGCTGCGAGCCGAGGTTGCGCAAATTGACCGACGCGACGCCGGCCAGGCCATTGCTGAGCGAGCCGTTCGAATTGGCCGCGGTCGAGCTGCCGCGCACCGAAGGAAGCGTGTTGACGAAGTCGGCGACGTTGGCGGGCGCCTCCGCCTGCAATTCCTTGCTACTGATCACGCTGACCGGGGTGGGGGCGTTATAGCCGTCGCGCACGATGCGCGATCCGGTGACGGTGATCTCGTCTTGCGGCGTCTCGCCTCCGGCGGGCTGATCCTCGGGGGCCAGATCGGCCGGGATTGCATCGCTGGCGGCGGTGGGTGCCTTGTCCTCGACGCTCGCCATCATCACCGGGGCCGTCTGTGCACCGGCGATGCCGGGCATCGCGGCGGCGACCAAGGCCAGGATTCCGGCGGTCGACAGGTTGTGCCGTCTGAAAAACCGGCGGTCTAAAGACGTACTTGTGCTGAATAGAATTGTCATGGTCGCCCCCGATTATTGTTACTCCCCGGGCAACCTCTCCCTTCTTCCTGTTCCTTTGGAACATTGTTCTTTCACGCACCCGTTGCTGGCTGATATATTTAACGCGCACTTCACCTGTGGCGCCGACATGGTGCGTCGGCGCCCGGTTCGTGTCTCGCATTCTGAATTCTCCCGACGGGGTAACTCTCTTTGGAACTACCCCGGCGCAAGATTAGCAGAGTTTAGTTGGGGGATGTCGCTATTTTCACGCGTAGAATTACATCGTTTGCGTGGAATCTTTCAAAGACATCGGATGAAGCGCAGATTTCGGGCGCTGCTCGACGTCAGCTAGCCCGATTTCCACATTGCAACCGGATTCGGTCCGAATCGGTGGAACGGCCTATGCCGGGCCGGCCAGCAGCACTGGCGGAACCGAGCGTTGCGCCACTTCGCGCATCACGAAGCTGCTGCGGATCTTGGCGACGTGTGGCAGCATGGAAAGCTCGCTGCGATAGACCCGGTCGTAATCCTCGAACGATTTCACATGGACGATCATCAGAAAGTCGACATTGCCCGAGACGAAGCTGCAATAGGACATTGACGGGCACTTCACGACCGCCGTCTCGAACTCCATCAGCACGTTCTCGGCCTGGGAACGAAGTTCGATCATCACGATCACGACGATGCCGAAGCCAAGCCGCGCCATGTCCAGATCGGCTGAATAGCCGCGCACCGCGCCGCGCTCCTCCAGGATCTTGCGGCGCCGGGCAACCGCCGTGCTCGACAGATGGACCCGCTCGCTCAGTGCCACATCCGAGGCGCGCCCGTCGCTCGCCAGCTCGCGGAGGATCCGATAGTCGATCGCATCGATATCGCCGATGCCCAAATCGTTCATGCCCTGTCCCCTTTACGCATCAATCGATCGATTGTGCGTTGCAACATGATTGGAAGCAACAAGGATGGCAACGTGCCCGGCAGATTCTATCTTGTGAAAGCGATCGACGGTTACCGCGCGATGGCTGTCCAGGCAATGGCTGATGCTGCGGCGCGGCGAGCAATGTCGAGCGGCAGCATCCCGGACGGTACGGCCCGGGCGGAGGCGATCGTCATGTCGGGCGACCGCGGCACGGATAGGGGATCGGTATAGTCGTCGGTGACGATCACCTGCGCGCCGAGGCTGATGATCGAGAACAGCTTCCTGGCAAAGGCGACCGGCAGGCGCACGCATCCGTGAGAGGCGGGGTAACCGGGATTCCTGCCGGCATGCAGCGCGATCCCGTCCCAGGTGAGGCGCAGCATGAAGGGCATGGGTGCGTTCGAATAGATGTTGGAACGATGGTCCGCATCCTTTTCGAGGATGGTGAAGGCGCCCACCGGGGTGTCGAAGCCGGGCGCGCCGCTGGAAATCGGCGAAAGGCCGATCAGCGCATCGCCGCGATAGACATAGGCACGCTGGAGCGGGATGCTGACCAGGATGCGGATGTCACCCGTGCCGCCGGTGTCGTTCCAGAGGAACTGGCCGGGTCCGAGCGCCGCGGCGACGTCCATGGTGAATGTCGCGCCCTCCGCGGCACGGGCGGGCGTCGCGGTCCAGGCAAGGAGGAACATCGCGGCGAGAGACCAGGTCGAACTCCGGGACAGGACCATGCGCACCTCGTTGTCGATCGTGGTTGTCGATCGGGCCGCCCATCTTGGCACCTGAGCGGCCGAATGGTTAATATGTGCCGCAACTTTATCCGGGAATCGAGGGCCAAATCTGCTATCCCGGCCCCCACGGACGGTCGAGGCTTGCCAGTGCGATATGGGCCAATGCTTGATGGGGACTGGGTGCCGTCGCGGCGCGCGGTCCTGCGCAACGGCGCGGGTGTCGCCGCTTCGCTGGCCGCGTCATTCGTGCTGCCGGACTTCCCTGGCAACGCCGCCATGGCGCAGGATTTCCCGCCGATCAGCGCGCCTTGCAAAATGCCCCCAGCCTTGCTTGGCCAGGCGCTGGTCGCGCTCGACCGGCATCGCCATCGGATCGAGTTTGCTGACCGTATCGCCATCGCCGACTTCAGCGCGCCGTCCTTCCAGCCACGCCTCTATCTGGTCGATCTGCGTAACGGGGCGACCGTCAGCTTCCTCGTGGCGCACGGCAAGGGGTCTGACCCCGATCATAGCGGATGGGTGCGGCGATTCTCGAACGACGAGGGGTCGCTTGCCTCATCGGAGGGGGCCTTCCTGACATCGGACTATTATACCGGTGACCACGGCGTTTCTCAGCGTCTGATCGGCCTGGATCTCACCAACAATAACGCGGAAAGCCGCGCCATCGTCATTCATTGCGCCCGGTACGCCAATCCGGACATCCTGCTGAGTCAGCCGGTGCTTGGTCGCAGCGACGGCTGCTTCGTCGTGGGCGAGGCGGAAATCGACCTCCTGTTCGACCGGCTCGGGCCCGGGCGAATGCTCTTCTCCGCGAAGGTCTAGCGCGGCGTCACCGCCGTCGCGTGGCCAGCGTTGCTCAGGCGGGAAGGGTAGCGAAGGGGCGGCGACGCGGCCCCGCGATCCGGAAGCTGTCGCCCACGCCGCGCTGTTCGGCGCGCAGGCGAAGCTTCTCCGCCAGAACCCTGCCGACAAGCTCGTGATCGGCTCGGAAATAGATGGTGCCGTTCATTGTCAGTCTCCGTTTACCTGGCCTTGGACTCCTCTCGAGTCAGGTGCTTGATCGTATTTCCTGCACACCTCGACGTAGAACACCGCAGATTCGCGATTGTTCCGCGCTTCGTCGCAATCCGGGCCAACCGTATTTTTGTCGGCGTCGGGAGAAAACCGACAGGGGTGAAGGCGCCCGGCGATCCATTCGTGCCGCTATCGAAACGATTCTTCGATGCGGATGGCGATATCGCCGGGGGCGGTCCGAATCGTCAAAAGCCACGACCATCGTAAAATAAATTTCCGCCCGGAATCTGGCTGATTCCGGACCTATTCGTTCAAATCGAACGAGATAGAACCAAAGTGGCGTTGACCGGGCCGGGATATGTGTCTCATATCGGGACAGTATTCCGGGGGGGAATTATGACTGGCTTGGTGGAAGCCGCGACTGCGATTCTCAGCGCGTCCGAAAGACGCCTTGCTGCAGTTTCGGCAAATATATCCAACGTTTCTACGCCGGGCTACAAGCGTCAGATCAGTTTCGCCTCGCTCGTCTCGCGGGATCGGGCCGATATGATTGGCGGGCTCGTGATGCGGCTCAGGCCGGATCTCGCTCAGGGCAAGATGGTCGATACCGGCAATCCGCTCGACATCGCGATCAGCGGCGACGGCTTCTTCAAGCTGCGGGACGGCAATGCGATGGTCTATTCGCGCCAGGGCCAGTTCCAGCTCGGCGCCAACGGCGCTGTCGTCACGCCGCAGGGCCAAGTGCTGCAACAGGCGGGCGGCGGCGATCTGGTGCTTGAGCATGCCGGCGTCGAGATTCTTGCCGACGGCACGGTGCTTGATGGCGACCGGCCGGTCGCACGGGTCGGCGTGTTCCAGGCGAGTGCCGGCGCGATCGAGGCGATCGATGGCTCGCTGTTCAGGCTCGGCACGGGCGAGGCCGAAGAAGTAGCCGACCCGCTGGTGCGCCAGGGCATGACCGAGGCGTCGAACGTCTCGGTCGGCGACGAGATGGTGACGATGATGGCGGCGCTGCGTCAGGCGGAAAGCGGCGCCCGGCTGGTGCAGACTTATGACGATCTGCTCGGTCGCGCGATCACGACGTTCGGGCAGAGCGGGCGATGAACGGCGCCTTCTATATCAGCTCGGTGGGGCTTCAGTCGCAGCAGCGCGCGCTGGATGTCATCGCCGGCAATATCGCCAATGTGAACACGCCCGCGTTCAAGCGGTCGCAGGTGCGTTTCTCCGAAGTGCTGGCGATGCGCAGCGACCCGGATGTGCCGCGCGCTGACCTCGACAACACGGCGCTGGCTACGTCGGGCGTGCGGGCCGATTCGGTCGCGATGATGAACGAGCCCGGCACGATGCAGGTCACCGGATCGAGCATGGACGTCGCGATCGAAGGGCAGGGCTTCATCGAGCTGATGGGGCCGAATGGCCAGACGCTGCTATGGCGCGGCGGCACGATGAAGGTCGGCGAGGACGGGTTGCTCTCCGCCGTCAACGGCATGGCGCTGAAGGCGGCCATCACCATCCCCGACGACACGTCGGCGATCACCATCGCAGCCGATGGCGTGGTGCGCGCCCGGACCGGCGAGGCAAGCCCGGTGGAGGTCGGGCAGATCGCGCTGGTCAAGGTCTCCGATCCGGCGATGCTGCAGCAACTCGACGGTGGGCTGTACCGGGCGAATGACGGCGCGCGCCTGGTCGATGCACAGGCCGGCGAGGACGGCACCGGCATGCTGGTGCAGGGATCGATCGAGCGGTCGAACGTCGAGA
This sequence comes from Sphingomonas sp. QA11, assembly GCF_028473665.1. Lineage (GTDB taxonomy): Bacteria > Pseudomonadota > Alphaproteobacteria > Sphingomonadales > Sphingomonadaceae > Sphingomonas > Sphingomonas phytovorans. Next base: position 5,511,864 of record NZ_CP098774.1, read on the forward strand.
TGACGACCGAGATGGTGCAGCTGATGCTGGTGCAGCGCGCCTATGCGGCGAATGCGCAGCTCATCCAGGCCGCCGATCAGCTCATGTCGATCGCCAACAGCCTGCGTCGATAAGGCTGCTCGCATGATTGCCGCCATCCTGCTCGCCGCCGGAGCCCCGACGATCACCGCCGCCGCTGAAGTAGCGGTGGCTGGTCGCCAGGTGCTGATCGGCGATGTGGTGACCGGATCGATGCTCGACGCCCGGACACGGGCCCGCGTCGTGGCGACCCTGCCGCGCGATGGGGCGTCGGTGACGATTTCCCGGCAAGGGCTCGCACGTCTGGTCAGGCGCAGCCTGCCTGGCGCGGAGATGGCAGGGCCGGACGGTGAGATCGTCCTCCGCTCGATCGCGCCGGCCCCTGTCGCCGGTACGTGCTTCGTGCTGGCGGCTCCCGTAGCGAAGGGTGAGGCAATTACGCCGGATCTGGTCTCGGCGGCATCGTGCGGTGAAAGCCGCCCGGGCTCAGTCGGTTTCGATCGCGCGGCCGGTGGGGCCGTGGCGCTGGCGGCTCTGCCGGCCGGTACCCGTCTCGGTCACATCCCGCCATTGTCCGCGGCTGGCGTCGGCAAGGGCGCTGCGCTCCGGCTCGTATCGGTCGCAGGCCCGGTCCGGATCGAGCGGCAGGTCACCGCGCTTCAGCCGAGCCGCGGGCGACGCGTCTTCGTGCGCGACGCGGACGGCCGGGTTTTCGCGGCGCCGCTGCACATCGGAGGGACGAAATGACCGGTCGTATTGCCGCGTCAGCCATGCTCGCTGCGCTGACGCTCGCCATGCCGGCCGGGGCCGAGGATCTCTACAAGGGCGGCGGCTGGTCGGCGATGAGCAGCGATCGGCGCGCGAGCCAGATCGGGGACGCGCTGACCGTCGTGGTCTATCAGGCGGCTGAATCGACCAGCACGGCAAAGACGGATTCGTCGAAGAACACCGCGCTCAGCGGCGGGCTCAGGGCGGGGTCGCTCGACGAATCCGGCGCCCTGCGCGTCGGCGGCAGCTATGCCGGCGGCGGCCAGGTGCAGCGCAGCGAGCGCTTCGTCACCCAGATGACGGTGGTGGTGCGGGAGATCCTGCCCAATGGCGATTTCGTCGTCACCGGCGAACAGCGGATGCGCGTGAACGGCGAGACCAGCAATATCGGCGTGCGCGGGCGGGTCCGCCCGGCCGATATCGATAGCGACAACCGTGTCCTTTCAAGCCGCGTCGCCGACGCGGAGATCAACTATGACGGCCAGGGTTTCGTCGCGCGCAGCGCGAAGCCCGGGCTCATCAACAAAGTGTTCCGTTTCCTCGGGCTTGGGTGATTTCCCGTGTTGTGTTTGCTTAGGTTGCTTGCCCTGCTGCTTGTCCCGGTCGCGCTCGGCTCTCCCGCCCTGGCGTCGGCGCAGGAAGTGTCGTTGCGAGGTCTCGGCCGGTTCGACGGCTGGCGGGAGAATGCGCTGATCGGCTACGGCCTCGTCACCGGCCTTGCCGGATCGGGCGACACGCGGCGCAGCGCGGTGACGCGGCAGGCGCTGCGCAACGTGCTCAACCGGCTCGGCACCACCGTGACCGACGACCAGATCAGCAGCCGCAACGTCGCGGTGGTGATGGTCATCGGCACCTTGCCTGCGTCCGCCAATGTCGGCGATCGGATCGACGTCACGGTGTCCTCTATCGGCGATGCGCGCAGCCTTGCCGGCGGGACGTTGCTGATGACGCCGATGCTCGGCCCCGACCAGCACCCCTATGCGCTGGCGCAGGGTGCCCTGGTCGCTGGCGGCTACAGTTTCGAAAGCGATCTCAACCAGCAGCAGCGCAATTATCCGACCACCGCCATGCTGCAGGGTGGTGCCACGGTCGAGACCGCGGTCAACGCGACGATCCTGCGCAGCGACGGCCAGCTCTCTTTCCTGCTCAGCGACCCGAGTTTCGGCACCGCGCAGCGTATCGCCGAAACGGTCAACAACCGCTTCGGCTTCGGTTCGGCGATCGCGAAAAGCGCTGATGAAGTGAAGATCCGCTACGCCGGGGACCCCGCCCAGCTCACCAATTTCCTCGCTCAGATCGAGGCGCTGTCGGTTCGGCCGGATCGCGCGCCCCGCGTCGTGGTCAACGAGCGTACCGGCACGATCGTGGCCGGCGGGGATGTGATGATCTCGAGCGTCGCGATCTCCCAGGGTGATATCAAGGTAACGATCAAGGCGGAGAACATCGCGTCGCAGCCGAATTTCTATTCCGGCTTCGCCAGCGACGTGCGGAGCCTGATCGTCACCAACACCAAGCTCGATGTCGACGATTCAGTCGGGGATACCGTGGTCAGCTTCCCCAACACGACTGTTTCCGATCTGGTCCAGGGCCTGTCGCGGGCCCGGGTCAATACGCGCCGGATGATCAGCATCCTGCAAGCCATCAAGACCGCGGGCGCGCTGCACGCGGACATCATCGTTCAATAAGGGGCCTGGAGCGTGGACGCCATTTCCTCCGTCATCATCAACAAGGCGCTCGACGGGCTGTCGATGCGTGCTCTCGCCACGGCGCAGAACATCGCCGGGGCCAGCTCGCGCGGTTTCCGTCCGGTGGAGGTCAATTTCGAGGACAGCCTCAAGGCGGCCGCGGCGAAGGGGCCGGAGGCAGTGCGCGACCTCGTCCTGACGATGAAGCCGTCGGCGATCACCGGCATCGGCGACGAGGCACGGCTCGATCTGGAACTCGCCACCGCGTCGGAAACGTCGCTGCGCTACGGCGCGCTGCTCGACATGCTCGGGCGCCAGATGTCGATCGCACGCACCGTCGTGCGCGGGGGGCAGTAATCATGGACGCAATGCAGATCAGCCGCACCGGGCTCGACGTCGAATGGCAGCGGCTTCAGGTAATCGCGCAGAACCTCGCCAATGTGAATACCAGCCGCACCGCATCGGGCCAGCCGTTCCGCGCCATGCGGCTGGTGTCAGCCCCCAAGGAGGGTTTCGCCGCGGTCGTGGCCGGCAAGACTCAGGCGGCGAAGCCGAAGGGCGTGCAGGTGACGGGTCTCGAGCCGATGCCCGGCGGGTTGCGCCGGGTCTATGAACCGAACGATCCGCAGGCCGACGCGCAAGGCTATGTCAGCTATCCGGCGATCGACCATGCCGGCGAGATGACGCTGCTGATCAAGACGTCGCGCGCCTATGAGGCGAACCTCACCGCGATGAACATCGCGCACCAGATGTACAGCCGCGCGCTCGAACTGGGGCGTCAGTCGTGACCGGGGTCGAGGGCATCGCGGCGACGACCGCGCTTTCCACCGATCCGATCGCCCTGCGGCTCGGCGCGATGCCGCAGGTGCAGCAGCCCTCCGGCTCCGGCTTCGGCGACATCCTGACCGCAGGCATGAAGCAGGTCGAAAGCAAGCTCGCCACCGCCGACGATCTGGTCCGCCAGTTCGCGCTCGACGATTCAGTGCCGGTGCACAAGGTGACCTATGCGCTCGAGGAAGCGCGGCTGTCGGTCGAGCTTGCGATGCAGGTCCGCACCCGGCTGGTCGAGACGTATCGCGAACTTATGAACATGCAGCTCTGATTCGATGGCCATCGAGACTGCCACCCCACGGGCCTTCACCAACCAGCGGCGCATCGCCGTGGTGGCGTTCGTGGCGATCTGCCTTGCGCTGTTCGCCGGCTATTATCTGTTCCTGCGCACCGATTATGTCGTGCTCTACACCGGATTGAAGCAGAGCGACGCATCGGTGATCGTGGCCGAGCTCAAGGCGAAGGGCGTGTCGCACCGGCTGCGCGACAATGGCACCACCATCCTGGTGCCCACGACCCAGGCCGACGATGTGCGCCTGTCAGTCGCCGGGTCGGATATCCCGATGAAGGGGGCGGTCGGGTTCGAGCTGTTCAACAAGTCCGACATGGGGCTGACCGACTTCGCGCAGAAGATCAATTATCAGCGCGCGCTGCAGGGCGAACTCGCCCGCACGATCATGATGATGGAAGGGGTGGAAAGCGCCCGGGTTCATCTCGCCATCCCCGAACGCTCGCTGTTCCGGGGCAATCGCAGCACGCCCAAGGCGGCGATCGAAGTGATCGCGAAACCGGGCCAGCAGCTGACGGCGGAGCGCGTTGCTGGAATCCAGCAACTCGTCGCCTCGGCGGTGCCGGATCTGCCGCTTGGCGAAGTCGTGGTGCTCGACGGGGACGGTCATATCGTCAGCCAGGCGCCGACGTCGCAGGCGATCGCGTCGCCTGAGGTCGAGGAACAGGTTGCCGCGCAGAATTATTACAGCGCCCGTGCCAAGGCGGCGATGGCGGGCGTGCTGCCGGGGCTGAATGTCGGCGTGCGTACGCTGGTGCTGGGTGGCGGGGATGCCGGTACGATCGGGACCGCGCCGGGCAGCACGTCAGCACCGGGCGCACGCAATTTCCGGTTGCGCGTCACTGTGCTGACGCTGTCGCCACTGGAAGCAGGCGATCAGGATCGTGGGCGTGCCGCCGTTGCCGCGGCAATCGGCCTTGACGAAGCCATCGGCGACAGCCTCTCGTTCGAAGTCGGGCCGATCACGGCGCCGGCGGCGGCGCCCCAGCCGGTCCTCCCGGCGGCGGCGCCGGCAACTGTGGTCGATCCGGTGACGCCGGTCACGGCGCTCGATTTTGGCGGACTGTTCAGCTGGTGGTCGCTTGCGCTGGCCGCGCTCGTGGCGACGGCCGCGGTGATCCTGGTCGTGCGCAATCGCCAGGGTGCCTTGTCGGTGGAGGACCGTGACGCCTTTGTCGGGCGCCTGCGCGCGCAGCTTGCCGGCGATCGGGGTGACGATGGCCGCTGACAGCCTGATCGCCCTGGCCGCTGAGCTCGACGCGATGTCGCATGGCGCGCGGCGTGCGATCCTGCGCGCGTTGACACCGTCCGAACGCGCCGCGCTCGACCGGCGGCTCGCGGCCGAGACCGATGCCGCAGTGGCCTATGCGCCGCCCGAGGCCGCCAGTGGATATTCGGTCTGGATCGCCGAGCGGATCGATATCGCCCGCACCACCACCGGCCATGCCGTCGCGGGGAACATGACGAGCGCCGCGCGTCAGGCGTTGCTCCAGGCAGTCGGGGGCGGATCGAACCGTCCGGCGCAGCGGCCCGCGCTGGTGCCGCCGGGCACCTCTGGTCGCTCGCTGCTCGATGCGGTCGGCGGGTTGCTTGGCCCGCGCAAGGCGCGGCCATGATCATCAAGTCCGGCAGCGACGACGGCAGCGTGAAATCCTTTTCCGGTGCGCCCGCGGTTGCGCCCGCCGTACCCGCGCCTCGCGTCGCGGCACCGGTGAAGTCGGCCACCGAACTGGCGCTGGATGACGCGCATGAGGAAATCGCCGCGCTGCAGGGAGCGCTGCTCGCGGCGCGCGAAACCGCCGCTGCCGCGGAGCGCGTCGCGCGGGACGAGGGGTATCGCGAGGGTCTTGATGCCGCGACCAGCGACAGCGAAAGCCTCGCCGCCGATATCCGCGACGCCGCGGATGCCGCCCGTGCCGCATGGGACGAACGCTTGGCCGGGCTAGATGCCCTTGCCCTGATGGTCGCGCGAGCCTCGCTCGCGCGGATGTTCGGCGATGACGCCGACATGGCGGATCTGGTGACGCTGGCGATTCAGCATCGCATCGCCGCCCTGCGCGCCGAAAGCGTGGTCGCGATGCGTGTCAGCGGGGTGGATTTTGCCGGCGATGCGCTCGATCTGCTGCGGCAACAGGCCGGCGGGACCGAGATCATCGTCGACAAGCTGTTGCCGAGCGGCGAGTGCCGCATCGACCTGCAACTCGGCCATGTCGCCTGCGGGCCGGTCACGCAGTGGCGGGAACTCGACGCCTTTCTCGCCGGTCTGGCGAGCGGGTCGTGAAGACGCACGCCTTCCTTCAACGCATCGCCGAGGCGGATTTCGCGCAGCCCTATGGCCATGTGCGCAAGGTCGCCTCGGGACTGGTCGAAGCGAGCGGCCCCGCCGCGGCGCTGGGCGATCTGTGCGAGATCGAATGCGACGGCGACGGCAGCACCCATTGGACCCCGGCGGAGATCGCCGCGGTCGATACCGACCGGGTCGTGCTGATCCCGCTCGAATCCGGTGCCGGCATCCGCCTGGATGCGCGGGTCGTCGCCCGGCCGCGCCACCGCCAGGTGTCGGTCGGCGACGGTTTCGCGGGGCGGGCGGTCGATGCCCTTGGTCGTCCGATCGACGGCGGTGCGGCGATCGTCGCCGATGCCGGCATGCCGCTGGCCGGCAGCGTGCCCAGGCCGATGGATCGCGCCGACCCGTCGCGCGTGCTGGACACCGGGCTGCGCGCGATCGACGGGCTGCTCACGCTGGGGGAGGGGCAGCGCATCGGCATCTTCGCCGCGTCCGGCGTTGGCAAGACCAGCCTGATGGAACAGCTCGCGACGCAGACGGAGGGCGATCGCTGCATCCTCTGCCTGGTCGGCGAACGCGGGCGTGAGGTCGAGGCGATGTGGCGCCTGCTTTCGGCCCGCAAGGATGCCGCGCGTTTCACCCTGGTCGCGGCGACATCCGACGAGAGCGCGGCGTTGCGTGTCCGGTCGGTGCAATATGCGCTGTGCCTCGCAGACTATTGGCGCGCGCGCGGCGAGCATGTCGTGCTGATGATCGATTCAGTCACGCGCATGGCGATGGCGCTGCGCGAGATCGGCCTTGCCGCCGGAGCCCCGCCGACGGTGCGCGCTTATACGCCCAACGTCTTCACTGCCTTGCCACGCATCGTCGAACGCTGCGGCGCGATGCGCAGCGGCGGCGCGATCACCGCGATCATGACGGTGTTGAGCGAGACCGACGATGTCGACGATCCGATCGTCGAGCTGATGAAGTCGTTGCTTGACGGACACATCGTCCTGTCCCGGACCCTTGCCGAGCAGGGCCATTTCCCGGCGATCGATATCGCCCGCAGCATCAGCCGCCAGTCCGAGCGGCTGGTCTCGAAAGAACAGGCCGGCGCCATGCGCGAGGCGACGGCCATGCTTTCCGCCTATGAGGAAGCCCGGGTGATGATCGAAAGCGGTGTCTACAAGAACGGCACCAACGCCAATGTCGACCGCGCCATCGCGGCGCGGGCGGATCTCGCCGCTTTCCTGCGGCAGCCGCGGACTGAACGCACTGCCTATGCCGAGGTGGTGCAGCGCTTGCGGCAGGTGGTCGACCGGGTCCGCGCGCATGGCTAGGCAAGTCGATCCACGCCAGGTCGCGAAGCTGGTCGCGGTGCAGCATGTCCGCCGCGCCGCCGCCGATTCAGCTCTCGCCGCGGCGCGCGAGGCCGAGGCGGAGGCGTTGAGCGCGCAGCAATCGGCGCGGGAGGCGGCGGACAGCGCGCGCGACGACTGGTTCGCGCATCTCGCCGAGCCCGGTTTCGCGCCCGACTATGCGCGGGGACTCGCTGGTCGCCTCACGCAGCGCGAGGGGCTCGCTGAAGAGGCGGACACCCGTCACCGTCTGTCGGCTGATCTCCATGTCCGGCGGCAGGACGACTGGCGCTCGGCCGAGGCGCGCGTTCAGCTGACCGAGGCGCAGCACGAGGCAGCGCGGCGCGACGCCGCACGCCGTCGCGAGGAAAAGCGGCTCGACGCGTTGTCGGACCGAGTCACGTATAATTGGATGATACGATGACCGTCAGCATTGGACCGCGTGCCGCCGGGCAGCAACGCGTCGCACCTCCGACACCTCCGGTACCGGAAGCGCCGCGCTCGAATTCTTCCTTCGATGACCTGCTTGGCGGGCTGGGCGCCCGGTTCGTGGCGGATTTTGGCGGTGCCGCATCCGGAGGCGATGAGGATGCTGGCGTCGGGGGCCATGCCGACATGTTCAACGCCGACGGCTTCTTCCAGGGGGCGACGGCCCTACCGGGGCAAGCGAAGGTCGAGGACCCATCCGCTGATAGCGTCGAGCCGGCCCCCGCGGTGGATGGTGCCGAGGCGATCGTCGCTGCCGCCGATCCGGTGGTGCCAGCGGCCGTTCCCGTCATTCAATCCGTGCCATCGCCCGGCCTCGCGGCGGCGTCCCAGCCCAGGCCCATGCCGGGCACGGCATCAATGATTTCAGGCAAGGCCATCGTCCCCATACCGCCTGAATTCTTGGCCGTGCCAGCCGTAGCGCCTCCGCCCGAACACATCGTTGCAATGCCGTCGTCCTTTGACACCTCGCCTGCCGCTGCACCGGACATCGGCGCCCCTTCTGGCCGTGGTCTGCTCGCAAGGCTTTTCGCAACGCGCGGCGCGGCGCTTTCCGCCCGCGTCGCCGTGCGGGAGGTCGAACAGGGCCTGCAGATTTCAATGCAGATCGGCGAGCTGGAACCGGCCGACCGCTTGAAATTGCGCGACCGCGTCGTTGCGCTGCTGTCGCGGCACGGGCTGGCGGCGAAGGATATCATGATCAACGGTGACAGCCGGGGTACCCGCGCGGGTACGCCCGGCACCGGAACGGGAGGACAATGACATGCAGGTGAACCCTGTCGGATCGGGATCGAACAATGTCGTGGGTGGCGCAGCGCCATCGGCGCAGCAGGCGGCGACGTCCGCCTTCGGCCTTAGCTTCGACGCGCTGCTCAAGATCATCCTGACCCAGCTGACCTATCAGGATCCGCTGAAGCCGATGGACAATTTCCAGTTCGTCTCCCAGCTCGCGCAATTCTCGCAGATCCAGATCGGCCAGACGACCAACGACCGGCTCGAAACGCTGGTCACGGCGCAAGGCAATTCGCAGGCTGCGGGGTTGCTGGGGCGGCGCGTCGATATCGGCGCCAACGCCTCGCTCGTCACCGGCAAGGTCACCGCGATCAAGTTCGAGAATGGCGATCCCCGCATCACGATCCTGACCGCCGATGGCCGGACGATCAGCAACATCTCCATCGGCAGCATCACGCAAATCCGCGAAGGGAGCTAAGCAATGTTCGGGTCGATCTATATCGGGCTCAGCGGCCTGAACGCCTATTCCAAGGGGCTTCAGCAGGTCAGCAACAACGTGTCCAACCTGAATTCGCAGGGATTCAAGTCGTCGACCGTCTCGTTCGAGGACGTGGTCGGGATTCGGGGGAATGGCGGCCTGTCCTATGCGTCGAGCGGGGGCTCGGGCGGCCATGGCGTGACCAATGCCGGCACGCGGATCGATCTCAAGCAGGGCGAGTTGCGGCAGACCGAACGCGACCTCGATCTGTCGGTCGATGGCGCCGGATTCCTGATGCTGCTGCGCGGGGAGGAGGTGGCCTATACCCGCACGGGCAGTTTCCAGGTCGGCAAGGACGGCTTCATCATGCTGACCGGTACCGAGTACCGGCTTGCGATGCTCGACGCATCGGGACGCCCGGTCAGCGTGTCGGTCGACACGTCGAGCACCAGCGTGCCCAAGGCGACCACCAAGATCACTTTCTCGGACAATCTTTCTTCCGACCAGACGACCTTCAGCGTGAACGACGTCAAGGTCGTCGACAAGAACGGTGTCCAGCGTCTCTGGCAGGTCAAGCTTGATCGCAGCGCCACCACCACCGGCGAGTGGACGGTGACGGTCAGGGATGGCAGCACCGATCCGGTCGGTACGGCCACGCTGAAATTCATCAACGGCATCGTCGATCCGAGCACCGCGAAGCTGACCATCACCGATACCCGCAACAACAGTCAGGCGGTCGTACTTGATTTCACCACGGTGACGTCCTTTTCCGGCGGTACGACGCAGTCTTTGCGCGCGGCGTCGGTCGACGGGTATAAACTCGGTACGATTACCTCGGTGTCGGTCAACGAGAAGGGTGAGCTCGAGGTCGGCTATTCGAACGAGCAGAAGGTGCAGCTGGGCGCCATCGCGCTCGCGGATTTCCGCGATCCGCAGGCATTGAAGCAGAAGAGCGGCGGGCTGTTCACCGACGGCGGCAATGCGGGGCGGCAGTTGCTGACCAGCACAGACGATCGCGTCGGCACGGTGCTCTCGCGCCGGCTCGAGGCGTCGAATGTCGATCTATCGCGCGAATTCGGCGATCTCATCCTCATCCAGCGCGGTTTCCAGGCCTCGTCGCAGATCATCAGCGTCACCAACGATATGATCCAGCAACTGTTCGGCATCCGCGGACAGGGCTGACGTTTTAGGAAATTCCTGTGCAGCGTACCCCTATTTCCTGGCTGCCGCCCGGCGCGCTCGATCGATCGGCGATCGACGAGGGCCTTGCCGACATGGCGCGGCAATGGTCGTCGAAATGGTTCGCGCGGTCGACCGTGCGGCCGCTCGATGTGGTTGCCCCGCTGGCGACTCTCGCCGGCGAGGCGCAGTGGCTGATGCTCGACAATGATCTTGCCATCGCCGTTCAACCGGGTGCGCGTGCCGCGCTCGCCCGGCTGATGCTCGGGGCGCCCGCCGGTGCCGAAGCGGCTACCGACGGCGATGCCCGGATCGTCGCCGACCTGTCCTCCGCGTGTCTCGACGACCTGTGTCGCCGCGTGGCGCAGGCCTTCCGCCTGCCCGCCGAGGCGCGCTGGACACCGCTCGACGGGGATGGGGTGCCGGAGATCGGGCAGCCGCGGGGGTGCGGCCTCGGCGTCGATTCGCGCGCGCTGCTGCGCATCGTCGCCAGTACCGATCTGATGATCGCGCTGGTCAAGGCAGGCCTGCCGCCGACACCCAGAACCGCCACGCTGCCGCCGCTCGCCGCAGGTCTCGTCGCACAGGAGGTCTCGTTGTCAGCGCTGATCGGGCGCTGTGCCCTGACGCTCGCCGATTTTGCCGACCTGAGCGAGGGCGACGTGCTGGTATTCGATACCGCGCTCGATGCGCCGCTCGGGCTCATGCTGGGCGGCGGCGCAGCACCGGCTGGCCGATGTACCGTCGAACGTTCGGGCGACCGGCTCGACCTCCATCTCCTCGATTCCCTCAACAGGTAGTTTCATCACGTGACAGAGCAGAAGATCAAACCCGGCACGGCCGCGGTGCAAACGAGTCCCCAGAGCGCAGGCCCTGCAACGGCGCCGGATGCGGTGCGCAAGATCGACACCAGGCTGCTCGAAGCAGTCGAGGTGTCGCTTGAGGGTTTCCTCGGCAATGCCCGGATCACCGTCGGCGATCTCACCGCGCTGAAGCAGGGCTCGGTCGTCGCGCTCGACGCTGCGCTCAATTCGGCGGTCGAGCTTCGTCTCAACGGTTCGGCCGTGGCGCGGGGCGAGCTCGTGGCGGTGGGCGACAAGTTCGCAGTCAGGCTGACCGAAATCGCATCGTGATGCCACGCACGTTCCGGCGATGCGTCGCCCTTGCCCTGCTCCTCCTTCCCGCGGTCGCCCTGGCGCAGGAGGCTGCGCGCCCGCGTCTCGGCGGCGGCGGCGCGATCGACATCTCGCTCGGACGGATCATCATTTCGCTCATCTTCTGCATCATCATCGCCATCCTGGCGATCCTCCTGATCCGGCAGCGCAGCGGCAAGATGGACCTTGCCGCCCTGTTCGCCCGCATCGAGCCGCGCGCGGGGGCGATCAGAGTGGTGGAGACGCGTCGCCTCAGCCCGCATGCCGACATTTGCGTCGTGGAGCATCGCGAGACCGAATATCTCCTGGTCGTGCAGCAGGGCAGCGTGCAGGTGCTGCGCGAAGGCCCGGTCGACGAGAAACCGTCCGCATGAGGCGCGCCGCATTCATCGTCCTTGCCGGCATCGCCTTGCTCGCGGCGACGCCTGCCGTGGCGGCCACCAAGGGTCTCGGCCTGTCGTCCGACGTGGTGCGCACCGCGCTGATCCTGACCTTGCTCGCGGTGATCCCGTCGATCCTGATCTGCATGACGAGCTTCGTCCGCATCGTGGTGGTGCTGTCGATGGTGCGCCACGCCTTCGGCATGCCGGAGACGCCGCCCAACCCGGTCCTGGTCAGCCTGGCGCTGTTCCTCACTGCCTTCACCATGGCGCCGACGCTTGGCGCGCTCAACACCGGCGCAATCCAGCCGCTACTCTCCAACCGGATCACCGTCGAACAGGCGATGGCCAACGGCACCGCGCCGCTGCGCGATTTCATGCTCGCCCAGACGCGCGATTCGGACATCGAGGCGATCTATGCCATCGCCCATGCGACGCCGCCCGAACGGCCCGATCAGGTCGACATCCTGAAGCTCGCGCCGGCGTTCATGCTCAACGAACTGCGCGTGTCGTTCACGATCGGGTTCGTCATCCTGCTGCCGTTCCTGCTGATCGACCTCGTGGTCTCGGCGATCCTGCTTGCTCTCGGCATGATGATGGTGCCGCCGGCGACCATATCGCTGCCGATCAAATTGCTCATGTTCGTGCTGATCGACGGCTGGAGCCTCATCATTCAGGGGGTGCTCGGCAGTTTCAAATGATGCAGGCGCGCGACAGTTCGGGGCTTGAGCTCGTCGTCGATCCGCACCGGGTGGAGGCGTCGCTGTGGCGACGTTTCCGCTTCGAGGACGATGCGCGCTGCCGCGAGACGCTGTTCAACCGCTATTTCGCGCTCGCCCGCACGATCGCCGGGCGCCTGTTCCGCCAGCGCAATGCCCGGCCCGCTGATCGCGGCGATTTCGATCAGTTCGCCTGCGAAGGTTTGCTGCACGCGCTCGACAGCTACGATCCGCTGCGCGGCGTGCCGTTCAGCGCTTTCGCTCGACGCCGCATCTCCGGGAATATCGCCGACGGCATTGCCGCGCTGAGCGAGATCGGCGCGCAATCCAGCCACCGGAACCGCGTCGAGCAGGAGCGGTTGCGCTCGATCGTGCGGGAGGATAGCGATGCGCTCGTCGCCTTGTCCGATCTCGCCGTCGGCATCGCGCTTGGTCTGATGCTCGAAGGTACCGGGCTGATCGGCAACGAACAGTCGCCGGATCCCCGGCCCAATGGCTATGACAGCCTGGCCTGGCGCGAGACTCAGGCGATGCTGGTGGCGGAGGTCGGCCGCCTGCCTGACAGCGAGGCAGTCGTGATTCGCCAGCATTACGACCATGGCCTGCCTTTTGCGCAAGTCGCGCACTTGATGGGGATCAGCCGGGGGCGGGTATCGCAGCTTCACCGCGCCGCGCTGGACCGGCTGCGCAAGCGTATGAGATCGATCGAATGAGTGAGGTGAAGACATGACCACATTGTGCAACGATTCCGATCTGCAGGATCTGATGGCGGCGATCGCGTCCGACGACCGCGACGAGATCGCACGGATCGATCGGCTGATGGCGGCGCATCCGGACGACCCCCGGCTGCATTTCCTGCGCGGATCGGTACTGGCGGGAATCGGCCGGCCGATCGAGGCGCTGGCGTCGCTGAAGCGTGCGGTGGAGATCGCGCCCGACTTCGCTATCGCGCGTTTCCAGCTCGGCTTTTTCCAGCTCACCTCGGGCGAGGCGGTCGATGCGTTGACCACCTGGGGCCCGATCGCGCTGATGCCGGAGGGGCATTATCTCCGCTTCTTCGTCGGCGGCCTGACTCACCTGATCCGCGATGAATTCGACGCGACGGTCGAGCGGCTCAACCAGGGCATCGCCGCCAATGACGAGAACCCGGCGCTCAACAACGACATGCAGTTGATCATCGACCAGGTGACCGCGATCCAGCGCACCGCGCCGCCGTCAGCATCGGACGAGAATAGGGATGCCGCATCGGCGACGAGCTTCCTGCTCGATCAGTTCGCCGGTCGTCGCCCGAACTGAGCGGCCGCATGACGCGCATCACCAATGCGGATCATGTCCTGCTGTTGCTGCAGGAACAGCTTGCGCGCCTCGGCAAGGATCGCGCGGGCCGTGCCGCAAAACCGGCCCCAGTGCGTGCAGGCGTGCCGGAACCGATGGCGCGGCTGCGGGCGCTTGCCGGCCGGGAAGAGCTGTCGGACGAAGATCTCAGGCGGGCGCTGGTGCGCGGGCTGCTGGTTCAGCAACTCGGCGAGGCGATCGGCAATGACCCGGCGTTCGAGGCGATCGCCGGGGACGTGCTGCGCATCATCGGCGAGTCCGAACAAGGCCGCGTTCTGGTCGATCGCGCCATCCAGCAACTGGGAAAGACCTGATTTGATATTGGCTCCATTGCGGCGGCAGTTCCGCTAAACTTCTCCGCACTCTTCCTGATCCCCCCGCACCGAACCGATGACCTTGCATCGGCGGAGAGATGTGGGGAACAGCGGTGGCTGGTATCTTTACCGGATTGGGCACGGGCTTCGAGCGCGGATCGGCAATGACGCTGGGGAGCCGGGGGCTGCTCGGCCAGGCCTCGCTCGGGCGCGGTGGCGACAGCGTGTTCGTCAACGCGACGAACGGCAATCTGATGATCAGCCGGCAGGACGAGTTCCTTGTCGGCCGCGGCCCCGATATCGCCATCTCGCGCACCTACAACAGCCAGGCGACGCTGCCTGACGACAATAACGACAAATGGCGCCAGAGCACTGACCGCCGGGTCTTCGACTTCAACAGCACGGCTGGCACCGTGCACCGGGTGTCAGCCGACGGCAGCGACATCACCTACACCTATAACGGCACGGCCTATGTCACCACCGACGGCAGCGGCGCTTATGACCAGATCGTCAAGGTCGGCAACGAATGGATCTGGACTGATGGCGATACCCAGCAGGTCGAGAAATATGACGACCTGAACGGCGGCCGCATCACTTGGCAGGGCGATACCGACGGCAATGCGATCACCTACACCTATGTCGGCAGCACCACGAAGCTCGACAAGGCAACGACCGCCGACGGCGCCTGGACTCAATATAGCTGGGTCGGCAACGACATCTCGAAAATCGTCACTGGCTATACCGATCTGCAGACGGGGACCGCCAAGACGCTGACCCGCACCTGGTATGAATATACCTCCGGCCGGCTGACCAAGGTCCGTACCGACCTGACGCCCGACGACAATACGCTGCCGACCGACGCCCAATCCTACTGGACGGCCTATGGGTATGACGCGAACGGCCGGATCAACTCCGTCTCGCAGAAGGACGGGTCGCTCCTCTCGATTCTCTATGATGCATCGGGTCGCGTTTCGTCGCTGACCGAGACGCCGGCAAGCGGTGTCACGCGCGTTACGACGCTTACCTACAATGCCGCCACCATGACGACCAGCATCCTCGATGCTGGCGGCCAGACTACCGAACTGACTTACGACGCGGCGGGCAATCTCACCAGGATCAAGGCGCCGCCCGCTTCGGCCGGCGCAGCGCAGCAGATCGTGCAGTTCGGCTATGATGCCGCCACCGGCGACCTCACCAGCGTGACCGACGCGTTCGGCAATATCTCGACCTACACCTATGTCGGCGGCAACCTGACGAGCGCGACCGATCGTCTCAACAACGTCGTCACGCGGACCTATGGCAGCAAGAACCAGCTGCTCACCGAAACCCATACAGCGACGGACGCCAGCGGGGCGGCGGTCAGCATCACCACGCGCTACGCCTATGACGCGGAGAACCATCTGCGCTACGCGGTCAGCGGCGAAGGCTATGTCACCGAATATCGCTACACTCCGGCCGGTGAGCTGCAATACAGCTTCGAATTCCCCGAACATCCCTACACGATCGGGTCGACCGCGGTCACCGAAGCGGCGATGGACAGCTGGCGCGCGGCCATCGCCGACAAGCAGTCGATCAAGATCACTTATTACGCCAGCGACGCGCGCGGCGCGCTGACCGGGACCACCCGCTACGGTTACGCCACGACGGCGGGCGCCGCGTCGATGAACGAAAGCTATAGCGAAAGCTTCGTCACCTATGATCAGGCGGGCCGCCTGCTCAAGCGCAACGCCGGCGGACAGGCCGTCGAGACGTTCGTTTATGACGGCATGGGCCGGCTCACCGCCTCGACCGATGTCAATGGCGGCACCACCAGCTTCGTGTTCGACGATGCCCAGACGACCACCACGGTCACGCTTGCTTCCGGCTACGTCACCACCAACACCTACAACAAGTCGGGTGACCTGATCAGCCAGACCGATAGCGGCAGCGCGGTCACCGGCGGCACCACCAGCTACGCCTATGACAAGCTGGGTCGCCTGCGCGTGGCGACTGACGCGGTCGGCAGCAAGACTTTCCACATCTACGACAAGGCCGGCCGCAAGGTCGCGGAGGCCAATGCCTATGGCGACGTCGTCGAATATATCTACGATGCCGGCAACCGTCTCGTCGGTACCTGGCGCCACGGCGCAAGGCTCACCGCGTCGCAGATGACCACGCTGTCGGACCCGAACGCGGTGTTCGATTTCAGCTCCATGCGCCCGGCCGACCACGCCAATGACGTGCGATCCTGGACCGTGTACGACAAGGAAGGCAATGTCCTGGCCGCGATCGCCGGCGACGGCAGCGTCACGGCCTATGGCTATGACAAGGCCGGCAATCTCGTTTCCACCATCGGCTATTTCAACAAGCTGACGCCGGCCCAGATCGCTGCCTACAAGACAACGCCGCCAAGCGTCGTAACCACGCCGACGGCCGATGCACGGGACAGCATCGCGCGCACCTTCTACGATCGCGACGGACGGCTGCTCGGCACCCTCGACGGTGAGGGCTATCTCAGCCGCGTGATCTACGACAAGGCGGGGCAGAAGGTGGAGGATGTGTCCTTCGCCAACGCGACTGCCATCGCCCAGCGCGCCGCCGGCAGCTTCAACGACCTGCTCAACAGCGTCACCGTATCGGCCGACGACCGCCGCGTCCGCTATGTCTATGACGGCCAGGGCCTGCTGCGATACGCGCTGGACGGACTCAACCAGGCCACGTCGTACAGCTATAACATTGCCGGCCAGCAGACGAGTTGGACACGGTTTGCCGTCGCGATGGGCGCAACGGCCGACTATACCTATGACAATGTCAAGGCACTGCTCGCCGGGCAGGTGAGCAACGCCGCGAACCGTACGAACTGGTCGGTTTACGATACCGCCGGTCGTCTCGCCTACGGAATCGACGCCGATGGCGGTGTCAAGGGTTTCGGCTATGACACCATGGGCCAGGTCGTCCGCGCGGTGAAATACGCCACCCGGCGCGCGACGCCGTCACTGCCGCTGCTGAGCGACATGACCAGTTTCAACGCCACCAACATCGGCAATGCGGACAACCGCATCACGCGCACCTGGTACACGGCGCGGGGCGAGGCGCGCTTCACCGTCGATCCCGAAGGCTATGTCTCGGCCAGCGAGTTCAATGCGCTTGGCCAGGTGATCGCTGTGAAGAGCTGGGATGCCAAAATCACGGTGAGCGACGCCACCACGCTGGCGCAGGTCCAGGCACTGGCGACCGGCACGTATACGGGGCGTACCTACACCTATCACCCCAATGGCAGGGTGTTCATGGAGTATGACGCGTACGGCGTGGCGACGCTGTACGATTATCTTGCCAACGGCCTGCTCAACGCGCGCTACGACGCCTATAACACCGCCGACCAGGCGCTCACCGCTTATGGTTATGACGCGACCGGGCGGCTGATCTACGAAGTGCGCGGTGTCGGAACGCCCGAGGTTTCGGCGGTCGGTTTCGCCTATGACGGCCTCGGCAATCGTATCTCGATGATCGATGCGCGCTCGATCACCACTACCTACACCTTCGACAAGATCGGGCAGCTCAAGACGCAGACCAATGCCTTGGGCGGCGTCATCGCCTTTGACTACAACGCCTTTGGCGAGGTCTGGAAGACGACCGATCCACGCGGCGCCGTCAGCTACAACTGGTACGACAGTCTCGGCCGCGTGACTCATGCTCGCGACGCCGAGAACTATCTGACGAAGACCAGCTACAACGTGTTTGGTGAGGTCGCCTCAGTAACCCGCTACTTCAACCCGGTCGTTGGTACGGCGGCGATCGGCGTGCCGCCATCGGCCACCGCAAACGCTGTCGAAGATGCGACCACCAGTTTCGTTTATGACAAGCTTGGCCGCGTTCTGACCTCGACCGACGCGCTCGGCTTCTATGCATCCTACAGCTATAATGCGTTCGGGGATCGTATTTCGGCCACTGCCAAGTCTGCGACCGGCACGGTCGCGGCCGGCGCCGTCACCAACTACAGCTTCGACCGCCGCGGGTTGATGCTGAGCGAAACGTTGCCGATGGCGACGTATGACAATGCCGGCAATCTGGTCAGCACGACCATCGTCAATCGCTTCGAATATGACGCGCGCGGCAACCGCACGAAGCTCGTCGGAGCGGACAATCTCTCCTACAAGCGCACGACGCTCTACTTCTATGACAAGAGCGATCGCCTAATCGAGACACGCGGTGATCAGGTGAGCGTCATCGGTGACGATCTGGTCACTGTGACCACGCCCGCCGCACCGAATGAGCAGATCAAGTATGACGGGCGTGGCAACATCATCGAAACCATCGATGCCGGCGGCGCGCGTACCCTGCTTTATTATGACGATCTCAATCGGAAGACGGTGGAGATTCGTCAGACCTCGGCCAGTGGCAATACCTATTCGACCTACGCCTATGACGCGAACGGCAATGTCACGCTGACCCGTGTCTATGCCGGATCGATCGCCCTGCCGGGCATAGTCACCGCGACACCGCCGGGTGCGCCGTCCGGTGGCTACCGCGAAACCAGTTTCACCTATGACAATCTCAATCGCCTGAGCGCCAGCCAGGTCTCGAATGTCGTCGTTGGCACCCAGGCGACCGGCTATGCCGCCGCGAACCTCGTCACGGCCTATGTCTACGACGCCAGCGGCAATGTCGTGAACGTGACTGATCCCAATGGCGGCGTCACTTATTCCTATTTCGACAAGCTTGGCCGGAAGCTGGCGAAGGTTGATGCCGAGAAAGCGCTGACCACCTGGACCTATGATCCGGACGGTAACGTCACGGCGGAGATGCGCTTCGCCAATCGCGTCAACACGCAGAGCGGATCGCCGGTCACGCTCGATCAGAATGCTGGGGTGTCCGCACTGGTCGCGTCGGCGGGGTATAACGACGATGATCGCTATACCACCTTCACCTATGACAGGAACGGCAACCGGCTGAGCGAAACGCGCTATTCGCTGCGTGACGTGATGGTGTCGGGAGGCGCGACGACGATCGCCGGCTACAGCGCGGCAACGATCAGCTATCTCTATAATGGTCTTGGCCAGGTCATCCGCAAGACCGAGGCGACCGGCGACCAGACCAACTATGTCTATGATGGCGCCGGACGACTTTCGACCGAGACCCGTGCGGCCTTTGTCGATTTCAACGGTCAGAGCGTCTCGCCGACCACGCAATATCTCTATGATGGCCTCGGCAACCTTTCGCGCACGGTTCAATCGGGCGCAACCGGTGCCGCGGCGCGGGCTACGATCTATGTTTATGGAACGGGTGGTCGTCTTGCGAGTGTAACGGACGCGTCGGGTTTCACCCGCTCCTTCGCTTATGACATCATGGGCCGGGTCAAGAAGGAGAGCTATACCCGTGTAACGGCTGCCGGCGCGACAGTCAGTGACGCCATTGCCACCCGCTACGACCTGGTCGGGCGGACGATCTATCAGGGAGTCGCCAAGCTCGACGGAGCCAGCTTCACTGTCGTCGATTACAACGAGACACAGTACAATAATTTCGGAGATGTCTGGAAACAGGGTGTTCACGGCCTCTGGCAGAGCGAGAATCTCTACGACAATGCCGGTCGCTTGACGGCGACCAATGCTGGCGACGGCGTATGGAAATTCTTCGGCTACGACAGGAACGGGAACCAGACCGTTGCGATCACCTCGGCAGGCACCAGCCTTGCCGCCCAGAGCTTCGTCGGCGCTCTCTCGTTGATATCCTTGGCGACCGTCAACGCCACGTACACGATGTACGACAAGCGTAACATGGCGGTGCAGGTAAAGGAGGAGGGGCGGCAGCTCAACGCCGCCGGCGGCGCTGTCAACGAACTGAACACGTATCGCACATACAACGCGTTCGGCGAGGTGGCGAGCGAGACCAACGCCATCGGCGCGACCCTCGCGTATAGCTACAACAATATGGGCCGGCTGGTGAAGACGGAGAGCCCGTACGTCAACGTCACGCTGGAAAACGGCACGACGTCCAGCCTGCGGCCGACCGAATATTATTATTACGATCTGAGCGGCCGCCTGACTGGCAGCCGCGACGCCAACGGCAATCTCACCCGGCGCAGCTTGCTGGCCGGCACCGGCTATGGTGGCGGTC
The DNA here is from genome assembly GCF_028473665.1 of Sphingomonas sp. QA11. Taxonomy (GTDB): domain Bacteria; phylum Pseudomonadota; class Alphaproteobacteria; order Sphingomonadales; family Sphingomonadaceae; genus Sphingomonas; species Sphingomonas phytovorans. The sequence goes on from NZ_CP098774.1 coordinate 5,531,952, forward strand.
AGGCGCTGGTCGTGGCCACTGTCGCGGCGGATGGCGGCACCGTCACCAACAGCTATGACATCCAGGGCGACGTGCGTCGCGTTACCGACCAGATGGGTCGCGTCACGACACAGGACTATGACGGGATGGGCCGAGCAATCCAGGTCTCGCGTGCCGGTGGTCTGGTCGAGAATTACGCGTATGACGGACTGGGCCAGCGTATCCAGGCATGGAACAACCAGTTCCAGACGCCCATTTATGGCCCGACCGAGGAATATTGGGTCGAAGATTACGATCCCTATTACGGCTATTATACCGGCCAGGGACATTACGAATATTACACCCCGATCATCGGCTACACGCCCGAAAAAGCGCTGACCGAATATGACAGTTCTGGCCGGGTCATCAGCCAACTGGCTTTTGGCGGCGATTTGACCACGGTCAGCTACGTCTGGAATGCCGGCATCGGTACCGCCGTTGGCACGACTGGCGGCTGGGTGCAGACGACCACCTACGTCAATGGCAAGACGCTAGTTGAAACCAGCGACGTGTTCGGTCGCACAACCGCCAAGACCGATCTCGGTGGTCATGCCTGGACCTATACTTACGACGTTTCCGGCCGCATGGCGCAAACGTCGATGGGTGGATTGTCGACCTATTTCAGCTACTTCAACACCGGGCAGCTCGCCCAGACCGTCGTCGGCACGCTCACGCCGCAGGTCAACACCAACTGGTCGCGTACCGTCGCCGTCTATGGTTACGACCAGCTCGGTCAGCGTATCCGGGAACAGCAATCCGAAGAGGCAGGATATTATACCGAAGGTCACTATGAATATTATGGCGACCCATATGATCCATGGGGAAATTACGGCGAATATTGGGTCGACGAGAGCTATTACACGACCTCGGCGACGCTGACCGACGTTACGGTCGGGTATGACTGGCTCGGTCGGATGACGTCGTTCCAGGAAGCTGGCACGACTTATTCGCCCGCAGCCAGCATCAACTATAGCTATGACGCGAACGGCAATGTCCGCCGTACCACCGCGACTTATCGCATGCTCGACCGGCACGGCGTGGCGTCGGGGCCGGTGACCAGTGATTACTGGTTCCGCTATGATGGCCTGAACCGCCTAGTCACCGACAAGGGGACTTTGCGCGGCGGCCAGATCGTACGGGGCGAAGCCGGCGGGCAGGATATCCTGTACAACGCGGCCGGTGATCGTGTCGCAATCCTCAAGACCGAATATGGTGCCGGTTACTACGACTATGAATATGGTTATTATAATCCCGGCTATTATTACGAGAATCGCGAAACCTATCTTTATGACGGTGCCGGTCGCCTGTCGGAAGTCCAGGTCTCGACCGGAGGTATCGTTTATGAGGAATATGACTATTATACCGGCCTGACGACGCCGCCGACGAGCGTCCCGGCAGCGCCGGTAACGGGTACGAGGCGTTCGAGCTTCGGCTATGATCTGATGGGCCGCCAGGTATCGCAGAGCGACTATGACTATAACGGTACCACCGTCATCTACAGCCGGACTGCTGGGTATAATAACAAGGGGCAGCTTACGTCGGACAGCACCTCGACCAAGAAATATGACGGCTACACCTATCAGTCCGTCACAACCTATGATTATGGCTATGGCACCAATTATGCATTGGGCAGCGTCGTCAGCTCCTATTCCCGGAACTATCGTAACTGGAACGATGGCCAAGCGCCCGATACCTCGACCGTAAACACCTACCAATGGTGGGACGGCGCGGTGCAATCAAGCATAAGCTTCAAGCCGAACACCAGCCAGTCGACGACCTATACGACGGGCTTCTATTATAACGGCTTTGGTCAACTGAGCTCGATCTACGTCTCTGACGGCCGCGCGCGCTCGATCACCTTCAAGACCAACGTCGAAGGCCAGATCATTCGCCGCGACGAGGAGGACTGGCGCGCCCAGGGCAATCCGCACGAGATCTGGTATCGCTTCAACGGCCGCCAGCTTGGCTATACCGGCAATAACGGCACCAGCGACGTCACCACCACGACCTCGATCGCCGAGCGGCAGCAGGTTTCACCCAGCAGTCCGGGCGCGTTCCGTGGTGGCTACAACTATGGTGCGTCCTACGCCGATTTCGCCAACAGCTACGATCCGATCAACAGCTATTCACAGGGCTCGGCCGGCGGCAGCTACACGGTGCGGGCAGGCGACAGCCTGCAGTCGATTGCACAGAGTCTTTGGGGCGATAGTTCGCTCTGGTATAAGATCGCCCAGGCCAACGGCATGTCCGGCGCAGGCGGCCTCGTCGAGGGGCAGACGCTGACCCTGCCTACCGGTGTGATCAAGTCTGCCCACAACGCCAATACATTCAAGCCCTATGATCCGTCCGAGGCCATCGGTGATGTGTCTCCGACGACGCCGAAGCCGGCGGCGCCCAAGAAGAATAAATGTGGCGTATTCGGCATGGTCCTGCTCGCGGTCGTTGCGATCGCGGTGACAGCCTGGGTCGGGCCTGGAGCGATCGCGTTCTTTCAGGGCTCGCTTGGGACATTGGGCGGCGCCATCGTGGGCGGCGCAGTTGCGGGTGCAGCCGGTTCGATCGCGTCGCAGGTGGTTGGACTTGCAACGGGCATCCAGGACAAATTCAGCTTCAAGGGTGTTGCTTTGGCTGCTCTCGGCGGTGCGGTTGGCGGTGCGCTCAAAGGGCTCGATGTCTTTGGTAAGCTTGGCATTGGCGGCAATATCGCCGGCAGTGAGTTCCTGGGTAACGTGGTACGTGGTGCTGCAACCAGCGCCATAAACCAGGGTGCAGCTGTTGCGCTCGGCCTCCAGGATAAGTTTGATTGGGCTGGCGTCGCCGCGGCGGGCATCGGTGCGGGAGTTGCTGGCGCGACGGGCAAAATGTTCGGCGTAGAGTCGTTCGACTTCGACAATTCTGTCGCTAATCACGCAGCAAATCTAGGGGCAGATGCAGCCTCTCTGCTTGCGAATGCCGCTGCCAGAAGTTTGATAGATGGATCGGACTTCGGCGATAACATCATTGCTGCCTTACCAGATGTGATTGCTCAGGCTTTCTCTAATGTACTGATGCACGGCATAGGAGGGTCGCTCAAGTTTGACGATGTGGCAGAGCGGGTGCTTGCAGCACAGAGCGAACAAGTGGCGGCGCTGCAAAATAAGCGCGATGAGGCGGCGCGGCGCGGTGACGTCCAGGAGGCCGGAAGGCTTGATGCGCAAATCGAACTTCAGGGTAACCGAGATCTGGCGATAGCCAATGCCGTGGCGATCACGGGGCGTCGTCGTTTCGGCAGCAGCGCCGCGAATATGCGCGTGTCTGATATTGTCGGCCCCAATAGCAGATATGTCAGTGTAACGTCGGGCGGACCCAGTTCGAGTATGGCGTCTGTATCCACTTATGGCGATGATGCGACAGGAAGTGCCGACTCCACAGCCAGCGCGGAACCCGCTTTCGAGTTGGAGGAAATCGTCGTTACTGCCCGGCGAAGGCTCTCTGTGGATGGTGAATCGTCGCTTGGTCGTCTCGCGGTAGATGCAACAGTATATGCCAAATCAAAGGTCGAATCGATTGATCCATTCTTCCGTGGGGCCGCGATCGCTGGCACGCGGGCAGTACTGACGGGCGGAATAGCGCCCGTCATTCAATTCGGCATCGATCAGGGGGTCAGTGCGATGATTCCCTATCTCCCCGATGCTATCCTAGAGCCGCTGACCCGAGTGGGAAATGCTATTGACGATTTCATCGGCCGTGGCGGTGGTGGAATGTTGCTCGGTATCGATCGCGAGAATGTGAATCGGGTTGACAGTGGGGGCGTGTCATGGGCCGCTGAAACCCTTTTAGGCGTCAGCTTTGGTCGTATCGCTTCGCTGGCGAGGAGGAATTATGCAGGGAGAATAAGCAATTCTAGGATCTTCACGGGAAGGACATCTTTTAGGGGGCCGGGCACTGGCATAAATTATCGGGTGTATCAGCAGAGTATAGATCCGAACTTCACCTATCGCGGCGTTTCGAATATGGATAGAATGTTGGCAGGAAATGCGCCCTACGTCATGAAGGATGGTCGAGCGCAGCGTATAGAGCTTCATCATTCTAGGCAGGATGCTGAAGGGTCTTTATTCGAACTTAGCGAAGGATCGCATCGCGCTAGATCCGGGCAAGGTCGGGAGGCTCTCCACCCTTATGGAAATTCTCCGCATCCCTATCGTCCCGTCGATCGCCCCTTGTTTGGTCAAGATAGAACTGCATACTGGATGCAGCGGGCGGCCGCCCTTCAAGGTGGCTCGAGGAATTGAGCGGCATCGCTCAGCCATGAATCAATATCGTATCTGGATCGAATATGGCCATTCCGAATGATCTAACCAAACTGTGCGAGCAGAATGCGTTTTGCTGGCACAGGAACTCACCAAAGTACATTGATGAGGCATTCGATCAATTCGGATGGGAACGCAGCGGTGAGCTATATGAATTCTTGCTCATATACGCATTGCAATTTAATGCGATCAAGTTTGGATATGAGCTTTTAGACATAGTCGATGAAGATGGCCGCATCAGTGACAACATTGAATTCTTTTATGAAGAATTGGGTATAGAACGAGATTTTATACCACTCTCCTCCTTTGAGGCGGGGGGGGCGTATGTTTATAGAATTCGGGATGGAAAGGTGTTCGAAATTAAATCAAACGCCGATCTTGGTCAATTCGAGTATGAAGAGATAGCTGGAAGCTTCTTCAATTTTATGCGTATATATTTATCGTAACGATCAGATTTTCTGCGGTCGCCGCCTCGGGCGCGAAGTGCGTGTTGCCTATGCTTGCGCGCTCAAATGGAACTCGTCTCCCGTTGGGCAGGCCGGCGTTTCACTTCGTCCAATCGCTTCAGTCCCGCTTTTGCCTCTGTCCCGACCTGATCGACAATAGATCTGAAGTCTGCCTGTAGGGGACTTGGCCGCACGTCGCCCGTCTCTCACCCGATCCCCATGCCCATTTTCGCCAGTGCCTGGCCGATCGTCCGGCCGCTGCCGTCGATCGGCGTGTTCGCGGCGCGTTCGAAGATGCGTCGCGCGGTTTCCTGGTCGCCGCCGCTCGCCGCGAGCAGCGACTTGGCCAGGGCAGCCGAATAGCATTGCCGGTCGAGGCGGAGCGCCACGTCGCTCTTCGTCTTCGCCTGTTCCAAGTCGCCGGCCAATATGTCGAGCACCGCCAGCGACCCATGCGTCTCCGCGAAGGTCGGGTCGATCGCCAGCGCTGTCTCGAATCTCGCGCGGCTGGTGACCAGGTCGTTGTTGACGAAATAGGCCCAGCCAGCCGCGATCCATGATCCCAGATGGTCGCCGAACAGTTCAGCGCCGCGATCGATATCGGCCGGCGCATCGCCCGCCTTGCCGGTCAGCAGCTTGGCGAGACCGAGCCCGATCCAGGCGCGGGGCGATTCCCCGTTGGCTGCCAGCGCCCGCTCGAACAGCACGAGCGCGTCGGTCGCATGTTCGTCGGCGAGCGCCAGCGTGCCGCGGGTGGTGAGCGCGTCCGGATGGTCGCCTGCCTTGGCCGCGCACTCCGCCGCCAGCGCCTCGTCCTCGATGTCGAGCGCCAGCACCGAGACAGCCGCCATCAGGCCACGATGCTCCGGGTGGAGCGCGACATAGGCCCGCGCTGCATCGCCGGCGCCGTCGAAGTCACCCGTCTCGTGCATCAACTGCACCCGCAGCATCGCCGCCTGCGGCAGGGCGCGGGCGCTGTCGTCGTCAAGCACGTCGAGCGCGGCGGTGAACTCCTTCAGGTTCGCGCGCGCCCAGGCGAGGTTGAAGCGCACCGCCGCATCGTCGGCGCCGCCGTCGAACAGCCTGCCGAAGGCGCCAGCCGCAGCGCCGAAGTCGTGCACCTGCAACGCCGCGATGCCGGCCAGGTTGGTCTCGCGCGGGCCAAGCGGTGCGATCGCCGCATAGCGCGCCAGCAGCGCGGCCGTGGTTTCCGGCTGCCGCTCGTCAAGCGCCGCTTCGGCCGTGTCGGCGAGCAACGGCAAATTGCCCGGATCGGTCTCCAGCAGCGCCAGCAATCTCTCCAGCCGGCTGGTCGTGGCGGGGCTTGCGGGATCGTTCATCATCGGCCTTTCTCGGGGCTGGCTTTCTCGGGATTGTGCGGCGTCATGCCTCGACCTTCACGACATCGAAGGAACGCAGGTTGATCCGCATCGGGATTTCATTGACCGACAGGACCGCGAGCTTCGGGATGCTGCGCTTGGTGAAGGCCTTCAGGTGGCGGCGCAGCTCCGGCCCGCACAACAGCACCGGCGCGCGGCCGTCATGGTGCATCGCCTCGACCATCGAGGACAATTTGCGGATGAGCTGCTCGGCCAGCCTGGGCTCGACCAGCAATGTCCCCTGCGCGCTGGCCTGGGCGACATTGGCGGAAATCTGGTTCTCGATGCGTGGATCGAGGCTCAGCACCGCGAGGTCCTGATGCTTGCCGCGCAACTGGTGGCAGATCGCGTAGCTCAGCCGCTGGCGGATCTGCTCGGTCAGTTCGGAAGGTTCCTTCTGCGTGCGCGCAAGGTCAAGCAGATGCTCAAGGATCAGGTCGAAATTGGCCACCGAAACGCCCTCGGACAGCAGGTTCTGCACGATACGCTGCACATCCGACACGGCAAGCGCATTGGGAATCAGTTCCTCGACCAGCCCGGGCTGGTTTGACCGGGCGTCCTCAAGCATCTTGACGATTACCGAACGGGTGACGAGCGTTGCCATCTCGCTGCGCACGATCTCCCCGAAATGCGTGATCAGCACCGTCACCGGATCGATCACGCGCAGGCCGGTTTCGCGGGCTTCGCCGGCCTGCGACTGCTCGATCCACGACGCCGGCAGGCCGAAGGCCGGATCATAGGTCTCGATCCCGTCGATCGCGATCTTCCTGTCGGCCGGGTGGATTGCTAGCAGGCGCTCGGGATGCACCTCGGCCAGCGCGAAGCGCGACCCGAACAGGCGGATTTCATATTCCAGGCTGCCCAGACCGGGCCCGTCGATCACGCGCACCGCCGGGAAGCCGATGCCATATTCCTGCTCGTGCAGGCGGCGCAGGCTGGCGATGCGATCCATGATAATCGGCTCCTCGCTGCGCCACGCTTCGCCCAGCTCGCTGCCGAGCCGGACCTCGAGTGGCGGGGCCGCCCCTGACGCGACCATCTCCCCGGCGTCCTCGACGATCACTTCGCTTTCGGCGCGCGCTTCGGCGGCGGCGCGGCGGGCACGGTACCAGCCGAACAGCGACAGGCCGATAATCACCGCGATCGGCCATTTCGGCATGCCCGGCAGCAGCAGCAGGACCATCAGCACGCCCGCCACGATCAGCGGGATGCGTGGCACTGATGCGAGCTGGCGGAACACTTCTGTGCTCAGCTCCTTGTCGGCGGAGGAGCGCGTGACGATGATGCCGGTCGCGATGGAGATGATCAGGGCGGGCAATTGCGTGGCGATGCCGTCGCCGATCGTCAGCAGGGTGAAATGCGCCAGGGCCTGGGTCCATTCCATCTCCATCTGCATCACGCCGACGATCCAGCCGGCGATGATGTTGATCAGCAGGATGATGATCCCGGCGATAGCGTCGCCCTTCACGAACTTGCTCGCGCCGTCCATCGCGCCGTAGAAGCTTGCCTCCTTCTCGAGCTCCTCGCGCCGTCTGACCGCCTCCTTCTGGTCGATCAGGCCCATGTTGAGATCGGCGTCGATGCTCATCTGCTGGCCCGGCATCGAATCAAGCGTGAAGCGCGCCGCCACTTCGGATACGCGCTGCGCGCCCGATGTCACCACGACATATTGCACCACGACCAGGATCAGGAACACGACGAGGCCGATGACGAAATTGCCCTGAACCGCGAAGGTGCCGATCGATCCGATCACCTCGCCCGCGCTGCCCCCGGTCAGGATCAGGCGCGTCGCGGCGACGTTCAGCGACAGGCGATACAGGGTCGCGACCAGCAGCAGCGACGGAAAGGTCGAGAATTCGACTGGCTTGCCGACATAGAAGGTCAGCAGCAGGATCGTCAGGCCAAGCCCGAAATTGGCGATGATCGCCAGATCGAGGATCGCCGGCGGGATCGGCGAGAACAGGATCACCAGGATCAGGATCATGGCGGTGACCAGCGCCAGATCCTTGTTGTTGCGGAGAATGCGGTTGATCATGGCAAATCCTCGGGCTTCGTATCGGCCGTTTGGGCAGAGTCGGGGGCAAGCTTGAAATACAGGTCGGCGACGGCGTGATAGTGGCTGGCGCCGATCTCGCTGCCGACCTCGCACTCGGCGAACAGCGCGCGCGCCAGCGGCGGGCTTTCGAAGATCGGAATGTTCAGCTGGCGGGCGCGGCGCTTCATGATCTGCGCATGGAGGTTGCGGCCCTTCGCCAGGACCACCGGCGCGCCGGATTTTGCCCGGTCATAGGCAAGGGCAACCGCGACATGTTGCGGATTGACCACCAGCATGTCCGACCCCGGCAGCGCGCCGAGCCCTGCTGAACGCTGGGCGAACTCGGCATGGAGCTGCTTGCGCTTGCGCTTCAGCCGCGGATCACCCTCGCGCTCCTTGCCTTCGCGCGTCACCTCGCGCCGGCTCATGCGCATCTGCTTGCGGAACTCGCCGCGCGTCAGGATCTGGTCGAGGATCGCGAAGAAGAAGGCGAGGCCGGCAAAGACCCACAGCATGCGCATGCCGGATTCGTGCATCGCGCCGCTCAGGCTGGCCGCGTCGCTGACCGCCAGCCCGGCGCCGTTCACGGCCGATCGGATCAGCAGATAGGCGACCGTCGTATATACCGCCATCTTGATGACGCTCTTCAGCGCTTCCTTCAGCAGGCGCATCGAGAAGAGCCGCTTCAGCCCCTTGGCCGGGTTGATCCGGCTGAAATCAGGCTTGAGCGGATGCGCGCTGAACACGAAACCGCGCAGCTGGATGATCTCGAACAAGGCGACGACCGCGAGGATCGTGCCGCCGAACAGCAGGACCGGGCGCAATGCCGCGCCATAGGAGGTGGCGACCACGCCGAGCGCCTGTTGCGGATCGCTCGCCGTCGAGATGCCGGCGGCGAGCGCGCGGCGCATCATCATCGCCAGGTGCCCGATCATCGCCTCGCCGGCGACGCTGAGGAAACCGGCAAGCGCGATCAGCCCGGCGAAGAAGCTGAGGTCGACGCCGCGCGCGACCTGACCCTTTTCGCGGGCGCGGGCGAGCTTGTAGGGGCTTGCCTCCTCGCTCTTGTCCTGGTCCTGCGACGCCTCGGCCATGTCAGATCAGGCGCGGCGCGGTTTCGAGCGCGTAGCGCAGCATGCGCAGGAACAGCGTGCCCGACACGCCGATCGCGACCGGCAGGACAGCCAGCGTGGCGATCGCCTTCACCTGGAAACCGAGCAGCATCACGTTCATCTGCGGCAGGGTGCGCGACAGGAAGGCGACCGTGATGTCGGCGAGGAACAGCGCCAGCATGATCAGCCCGCCAAGCCCGAAGGCCATCACGAACACGCCCGAGATATAGGCGGTCAGCACCGTCACGTCGCCGCCGATGCCCGCACTGCCCAGCGGTACCCGGTCGAGCGATTCCGACCAGATGGCGAGCAGGTCGGCGGGCCCTTCGGTGGCGAAGAACACCGCGCCCGCGGCATAGGCGAACAGGGTGCCGACCAGCGGCAATTGAGATCGCGTGGTGGGATCGATCAGCACGGCGAGCCCGAACCCGGCCTGGATGTCGATCGCGCGCCCGGCGGTGAGCAGCGCCGCAAACGCCAGCTGAAGCGAGAGCGCCAGCGCGATGCCCAGCAGCAGCTCGCCGATCACCGTCAGGAACAGACCGTGCGACCAGAAATCCGCCTGCCAGCTCGCCGTCGGATGGCTCGACACCAGCCAGCCGGCCAGCGCGATACCCAGCATCACGCGGATCGTGGCGGGAACGCGGATCAGGGTAAAAGGCGGCGCGAAGGCAAGGGTCGGCGCAATCCGCAACGACACCAGCAGGATCGCGATCGCCTGGTCGGTCAGGTCCTCCATCGTGTTGCCGATCAGCCGGCGAGCGATGGAATGATCTGGTAGAGCGAAATGGCGAACTGGGTGACCCGGCCCATCATCCATGGCCCGATCGCGATCAGCAGGAATGCCGCGACCAGGATCTTCGGCACATAGCTCAGGGTGATTTCCTGGAGCTGGGTCGTCACCTGGAACACGCTGATCAGCAGGCCCACCAGCAAGGTGGCAATCAACACGGGACCAGCCACCAGCAGACTATTCCACAGCATATCGTTCAATATGCCAAGTGCACGATCCGCCCCCAATTCATCCCCCCGCGATACGCAACTGAGGCATTGCCCCCGAGTCGACCTGCCCCCGATCGTCTCATTTTAGGACATATGGGCTGAGCGTTCGAAAGACAATCATATGCGGCAGGCCGAAACGGATCGCGGCGATCGATCCCCGTCCGGACCATGGTCGTGGCGTCGTTCCGCCCGGTGATTCGCGCGATCGGCCGCCTTCGGGGCCAGGCGGCTTCCGTCGCTTTTCCACCGGGACCGGAGACGTCGCAATCCATTGGAAGGGTTCGTTACCGCGCGTCCATTTCGCGGCGGAGAAACTGGTCATGTCGTGCCCCCCGACCAGCCGATGTGAAACATGCCGGTCATCCTCCCCGCCTAAGCGCCTTCGCAGTGCGGCGAATCAGGGGCGGCGATGTCGATCGAGAATGCGGACTACCGGCAGTTGCGCGAGGACGCGTACCGGCTGGTTTATCGGCAGATTCGCGATCATGCCGCCGCGGAGGACGTCGTGCAGGACAGCTTCCTGCGCCTTTCGCGCTACCAGGGGACGATCGGCAATCTCGGTGCGATGGTGCGGGTGATCGCCACCAACCTGATGCGCGATCGGGCGCGTATCCTCGGCCGCCGCGCCGAAGATCCGCTGCCGGAGACATATGAGCTTGCCGCTGGCCTGCCATCCGCTGAAGAGGCGCTTCTCCACCGGGAAAGGGTCGAGATGGTCGAGCGCATCCTACAGGACATGCCGCCGCTGCGACGCGAGGTCTTCCTGCGCCGGCGCCTGCGCGGAGAATCCGCGCGCGACGTTGCGAAGGCGCTGGAAATCACACCGGCGGCGGTGGACACCCATGTCGCGCGCGCGGTGCTTGCGCTGCACAAGGCGATGGCCGAAATCAGCCGCCGGGAGAACGCGGCATGAGCCGGACGTGGGACGACATGGAGGACGAGGCAGCGGCGCTCTGGGTCTCGCGGCATCTGGGCGGGATGATCGACGCCACCGCCTTCAACGCATGGCTTGCGGGCGGGCAGGGGCGCCGGGCCCGGTTCGATGCTCTGTGGGCGACCTGCATGTGTCCGGCGGTGACCGACGCGCTGGACCGCCTGGACAGTGCGCAGGCCATGCCGCGGTCAACGGCCCGGCGCCGTTCGCTCGGGATCGCGGCGGGGGTGCTGGGCGCCATGGCGGCGATGGTCGCGCTTTTTCTGTGCCTTCCCGCCATCCGTTTCGCTCTTGCCCCGGCGCAGGACTATGCGACTCGTGTCGGCGAGGTTCGCACCTTCGCGCTCGCCGACGGATCGCGCGTGACGCTCAGCGGGGCGAGCCGGATACGGGTGAAGCTGGCGGGGGATCGGCGCGAGGCCGTGCTGCAGGGGGGCGAAGCCTTTTTCGACGTTCATCATGACGTCGAACGACCCTTCTCGGTTACCGCGGGCGATGGCCGGGCGACCGTGCTGGGTACCCGTTTCGACGTAGCGCTGGCCGGGCAGCGGATCGAAGTGTCGGTGGAACAGGGACTGGTGCGTTTCGGTCCGCGCGATCCGGAGCGCGATTCTGTGCTGGTGCCCGCAAATCATGGGACCGCGCTTGACGCGGGACATCTGGAGCCGGTCCGGAAGCTGGAAGGCGTTCCGGTCGCCGCATGGCGCGAAGGCTGGCTGGAGGCGGAGGACATGCCGCTCTGGCGACTGGTGTCGGCGCTTCAGCGCTGGACCGACCGGCCGATCCGGATCGCGGATCATGCTCTGGCTGACAAGCGCGTGGCGGGCCGTTTCCGCCTGAACCGGGCTGAGCAGCAACTGGTCAATCTCGCGAGCCTGCACGGTTTCCATCTACGCAAGGACCCCGCCGAATACGTTCTTTCAAGTCATTGAACTGACGTAAAAATGTAACAAAATTCCTCGCTCGGTCTCGTGTCAGATTTGCCGATTCCCGTCGTCATTGCGTGAGACGGCCATCGGGGCCGGAACATTCAAAGCGGGGATTTATGCAGTTTCGTAGCATGATGTTGTGCAGCGTTGCCGCGCTGTCAGCGACGGTGGCCGGGCCGGCGAGCGCACGGGAGATGGACTTCGCGATCCCGGCGGGCGCGCTGGCTCCGGCGCTGACGGCTTTCTCGCGCACTGCCTCGGTCGATTTGATGGCTGACCCCGCGTTACTACGCAATCGCAAGACGCCGGGCCTGCGCGGCCGTTTTGCCGTGGCGGGCGGCCTCGGGCAGTTGTTGAGCGGCACCGGCCTGACCTATCAGCAGCGCAACGGCTCCTTCGTGATCGTCGTCCAGCCGGGGCCCGCGCCGGTCGCCACGCGCGTCTCCGCCCAGGCGCATGCCGTCGCGGCCCATGCCGACGATGTTGAGGATGAGGCAGGCGCCGCCGAGATTACCGTTACCGGCCAGCGCGGCGCCAACCAGAACGCCATCGCCATCAAGCGGCGCGAGCGCAACATCGTCGACGCCATTTCCTCCGACGAGGCGCAGCGCCTGCCGGATCTGACTATCGTCAACGCAATGCGCCGCATCCCGGGCGTGTCCGTGCTACCGGTCGCGGATAACGAGCATCCTCGTGACGAGGCCATCGCGCCGGTGCTGCGCGGCCTCAACCAGTCGTACAACAACGTCACCATCAACGGCCTGCCTGTCGCGTCTCCTGGCATTCCGCAATCGGGCACGGGCGCGGCCGGGCGCGGCGTTCGCCTCGACATCCTACCGACATCGCTGGTCAAGCAGATCGTGGTGGTGAAGACCTTCACGCCTGAACTCGATGCCAATGCGGTGGGGGGCGCGGTGGACCTGCGCACGCGCAGCGCCTTCGACGGGGGCGGGCGCCCGTTTCTAACGGCGGAGGCCGGTCTCGCCAACACCAGCCAGAAGGGCGTGCCGCATCCGCAGCAGGATTTTGGTCGCCGCTTCTCGATGACGGGCAGCACCACCTTTGGCGCCGAGCATAATCTCGGCGTCGTGGTGTCGGGCAATTACCAGCGATTGCAGAATTACACTGAAGTCCATGGCACCAGCGATTCCGTCTACTACAATTTCTACAACGACAAGGGCATTCGGCTGACCGACAACAGCCTGGGCAATGGCCGTGCGGTGCCGCAGCAGGACAAGAGCTGGTACAATGAAAGCGACCGCGAACGCTGGAGCGTGACCGGCCGGCTGGAAGGCGCGTTCGGTGATCTCAAGCTGTTCGGCATGGCCGGCTACTACAAGTTCATCGACGGCTACAACCGCAACGAGGTGGTCATCAACGGCCGTAACACCTCCATCACGCAGCAGACCGACACCGGCGGGCACTACGCCGCCGCCTCGGTTGAACTCGGTTACCGCACCGGCAGGACGATCAGCGCGACGAAGCTGTTCCAGGCGGGCGTCGACTGGCAGCCGAGCGATGCCGACGCAATCTCGGTGCGGGGCAGCCTGTCCAAGGCGACTTCGCGCGAGCCGCATGACATGGTGAAATATAATGGCGGCATCAACGCATCCGGCAGCACTATCGGCCTGCCGCAATTCGCGTTCGACTACGACACGAGCCAGTTCCACCACAGCTTCAACATCTCGCCCGACGCCTATTACAACATGTCGCTCTACCAGCCCGCCTATTGGCGTCATCGCGAGCGCAATTCGAGCGGCCGGATCAACAGCGTGCGCGCCGACTGGGCGCACAACATGGACAATGACAGCGAGGGTCTGGGCTTCGGGCTTGGCGCCGCCTATTCCGACACGCAGGCCACGCATAATTTCTACGGCGATCAGTACAGCACCACCGACCGCAGCCTCACGCTGGCGGGCATCGGCACGATGAGCAATGCCTGGCTGTCCTTCAACCGCAGCGGCCTGCGCCTCATCACCATCGATAACGACCGCGCCTGGCAGCAATTCTCCGCCAACCGGGCCTCGATCAAGCTGGACGATTCCATCAACGGCAACAACCAGGACAATTTCGTCCATAACGAAGAACTGCTGAGCGGTTATGCGACGCTCGCCTATGCGGCGGGTCCGCTGAAGCTCCTCGGCGGTTTTCGCGCCGAACGCACGAATATCGATACGCGGAGCTTTGTTCGGCTCGGCGGGCGGTGGACGCCCAATAACGCCAGGTCGAACTATAGTTTCCTGCTGCCGTCCTTCCTCGCCAGCTATGATGTGTCCGATGCGCTTCGCGTCCGGGGCGGCTTTTCGCAGACCATCGGTCGCCCAAGCTACGAAGCCTATGCCGCCCGTTCGTCCATCAGCTTCGAGAGCGACGCTGATATCGGCAATCCCAATGCCCAGAATATCACGGTCAATCTGGGCAATCCCGCCATCAAGCCGCGCCGGGCGGACAATTTCGACCTGAGCGTGGAGTGGACCTTGTCCAACGACTATGGCGGCATGCTCTCGGCGGCGGTCTTCCGCAAGGAGATCCATGACGAAATCTATGCGGCCCGCTCGACCGGCTTCACCTATGACGGCGTGACCTATGCGAATGCCGACGTGATCCAGCCCGCCAACGCGAGCAGCGCGCGGATCAGCGGTATCGAACTGTCCGCCGTCGTCAACTCGCTGGAATTCGTCAGCCCGATCCTCAAGGATATCGGCGTCTCCGCGAACTGGAGCCTGCTGGATGGTCAGATGAAGGTGCCGATGGCCAGCAAGGCCACCCGTCGCATCGACCGGCTGCTCGGCCAGCCCGGCGAGATTCGCAACGTCTCGATCTTCTATGCGCGCAACGGCTTCGAACTGCGCGGCGCCTATAACTGGACCGGCCGTGCGCTGCGCGACATCGTGCCGGACGTTTCGTGGCAGGATGTCTATTGGGCGCCCCGCAAGCAGTTCGACCTCCAGGCACGCTACCAGGTCAAGCCGGGCCTCCATTTGGTGGCGGAGGTCAACAACCTCACTGAAGAACGCATGGACAGCGTGACCGGGCCGAAGCGAAACCTGCTCAAGGACAGCTACTCCACGCCGCGCACCATCTGGCTGAGCATCAACTGGACGCCGGGCCGCTGATCGACGCCTCCATGGCTGACAAGGCGTGCGCGGCCCCGGTGACGGTCGCGGGCTCCCTTCTTGAAAGGAAATCATAATGCCGAACCGGATCACGACCCGGCTGCTCGCCTGCGCCCTTGCCCTGGCGCAGACGATGCCGGCACAGGGTGCCGAGAAGACTATAGGCCATGCGCGAGTGCTTGAACGGCGCCTCGCCGGGCCGGATGGATCGGTGATGGTGGTCGCCCATCGCGGATGCTGGAAGCAGACGTCGGAGAACAGCATCGACGGGATCGAGGCGTGTATCGCCTTTGGCGTCGATATGGTCGAACTGGATGTGCGCGCCACGGCGGATGGCGTGCTGGTCCTGATGCACGATGCCACGGTGGACCGGATGACGGACGGGACCGGCAAGGTCGAGGAGCTTGGGTGGGCCTATCTCCAGGCCTTGCACCTGCGCGAAGGAGCGGGTCGGGGATCGCCGGTCACGACGCGTCGTATCCCCCTGTTCGAGGATGCCCTGCGCGCGGCGAAGGGCCGCATCCTCATAAACATCGACGCCAAGAGCGACCTGACTCGGGAGGTGCTCGCGCTGGTCGACCGTTTCGGCGATCGGAAACAGGTATTGTTCAAGGCGCCGGCACCGGCGGCCGAAGTAATGACGAGCGCGCCCTGGGTGCGCGATGTGCGCTTCCAGCCGATCATCCGGGAAAGGGAGATGCAGGGGGACCCGAAGGCGACCATTCCGCCCTACGACCCGATCCGCCCGGTGGGTTATGAGATCGACGTGGTCAATCCGCCGATCATCGCGACGCTGCGTGACACGATACGCACGCGTTGCGCCCGCTTCTGGGTCAACAGCCTGAACGGCACGCCCGCGCTTCACGATGCGGAGGCGATGCTGGCGCCGGACCGGATATGGGGCCGGATGATCGCCGACGGCGTCGACACCATCCAGACCGACGAGCCGCTGGCGCTCAAGGCGTATGTCGCGAGCCGCGGACTGGAGACCTACCGGTGTCGTCCGAGGCCGGGAAGCTGACGACCTCCGCACCTCTCGCCTTTTGGCTCTCGTTTGATGACACTGGACGGCCGTCACGGGTCGAAGAGCCGGATGGCGATTGGTGACGCGCCGCCGCTTTATCGGGCCGGGGGGCGGCGCGGGCGATAGAGGATTTGGGCCTCGCCCTGTGCTTCGACCGGCAGGAACAGGCCCTGGCCGGTCGCCTTGATCAGGCCGTTGTCGACGCGCGAGACGTCTGCGGACAGGATGAAGTCGCCCTCGCGCCGCTCGGCGATCGCGCCACGCGCCGCGGTCAGCACTTTTTCATAGTCGCCGACGAAATCGTGGACGAGTGCTTCCCGGATGCTGTCGCGCACCGAACTGTTTTCGAACAGGGCGAACAGCAGGTTGACGCCAGTGCTGTCGGTTCGGCCGGCGATCTGGAGGTCCTTGACCCTGACCAGTTGCGAATTGGCATCGTTATAAGGAATGGCCGACAGCCATATCTCTCCCTTGGTCGCGACAAGCGAGGTCTTGCGCGCCTTCACGCTGGCGACGATGCCGACCGCGAGGTGATTGTTGTCGGTCGCATAGATGGTGACCTTGCCGAAGGTCGCGTCGACCGGGCCGACCCCGGTCAGGACGATCTGGCGCTTCTTGGCCAGCTTGGCCAAGGCCCGCTCGACGACCGGCTGGAGTTGTTCGTAATCGGCCAGCACCGGGATGAAGAAGCGCAGGCCGCGCGGCCCGGGCTGACGGGAAGGCGGCGGCAGCGGTGTCGGCACCGGATCGGGCGGACGATCGCCGACAAAAGTCTCGGTCAGGGCCTCGGCGGCAAGCGTCATTTCGAGCCGGTCGCCAACGATGCGGTAGCCGCCGAACCCGAGCGAGCGCGGCGTGATGCGCATCCACACCGGCGGGCGTTCGCGGTTGAGCATCACTGAGGTGAAACCCTGCCGCCAGACACCGTCGAGGCGGTTGCGCAGGTCGATCCGCGCGAGTTCCTTCGGCAGATCGCGTTCCAGGCCGGCGATGACTGCCTCCAGCTTGTCGTCGGCTTTCCCGGCGAACTTGATTCGCTGGCCAAGGAAATCGATGCCCGGCGGTTCGGTCCAGTCATAGGCGATCCGCACCTTGGCGGTGGGCGACCATCTGCGGTCGATCGACAGCGTCGCCGACGCGCGCACGATGGCGCTGCCGGTTGCCGTTTCCCGGCGGATGATGCCGCCGACATTCTCCGCGCGGATCGTGGCGGCTACCGGCATGGTGATGAGGAGCGTCGCACCGCTGCCGCTCAGCCTGATCCGCCCGCGTTTCACATGCCCGACAATGTCGCAATGCAGGCTTGGCGTGACCTTCAGCTTCTTGCCGAACAGCTTGACCCGCTTGGGCGGCACGCACAGCAGGCCGCGCTTTTCGATTCGCCACAGGGTCTTTGGCGTGCGCTGATTCAACCCGCGTTCCAGGTCGGCCAGCTTTGCGGACACCGGGACCACGATGGTGGAACTGCGCTGCGGCAGTTCGGCCGGCGTGACGACTCGTGGCGGCGCGGGATTGCCCACCTGGGAGGAGCATGCCGCGAGCAGGGTGACGAGGACACCGACGGCGATGGCGCGAAAGGATCGGAAGTCAGTCATCCTGCCCTTGAATAGCCGCCTGGCCGGTGAAGGCGCAAATATTCCTGCCTGCGCGGGCTTCGGACCTAGCTTCGTATTTTCGGGCCTCTCCCGGGCATTCCGCATCTGTGGGGAGAGATGAGGCGGCGCAGTGGCAGGACACAATTTGCCCGCCGTTGCTGTGGATGTCGCCGTCCAGCGCGCAGCTATCGCTATCGCAGTCCTTGGGATGATCGAACCTGACGCCTCGCCCGCCACGGAGTCGCCCCTAGTGCTGGCATGGTGGATGTGCCACCCTCTAAGGCTCGCCTGCCGCTGAAAATCGTTGCGCCAAGCGATGCTCGCGGAATGCGACGGTCATATGGTCGACAAAGGCGCGGGTCTTGGCGGGCAGTAGTTTTCGGCCGGCGAAATAAAGCGAGATCGCGCCGAGATCCGCGTGCCAGTCTGGCACCAGGCGTTGCAACGCGCCGCTTTCCAGATGCCGCTCGACATAGGGCATGGCGATCATCGCCACGCCCAGCCCCATCAGGGCCGCACGGCATATTGCCTCGGGATCGTTGGCGACCATGCGGGCCTTGTGTTCCAGCGTCGCCTCCTCGCCGTCGCGGTTGCGCATCTTCCAGACGCGCACGCGGCCAGTCAGGGCTGAGCGCATGGATATCCCATCGAACTGCGCCAGTTCATGCGGTTGCCGTGGCGGCTTGCGGCCTTGCATATAGTCCGGCGAAGCCACGGCGATGACATGCAGCGGTGCCAGCCGGTGCGCCACCACGCCGGGCGCCAGTTCCATGCCACCACCGATCGCCGCGTCGAACCCTTCGCCGATCAGATCGACCTGCCGATTCTCGAAGCTCCAGTCCATCTGAACGTCGGGATAGCGCTCCATGAAGGCCGGCAGAAACGGCAGCACGTAGTCCAGCCCGAACGTCAGGGCCACGCTCACCTTCAGCACGCCTGCGGGCTTGCCGGACTGTGTCGTCAAGTCGGCGATGGCCGCCTGGATCGACTCGACGCCGTCAGTCACCGACGCGAGAAAACGATCGCCGTCCTCAGTGAGACTCAGGTTGCGGCTGCTGCGCTGGAACAGGCGGACACCCAGGTTACGCTCCAGCATGGCCACATTGCGGCTGATGGCCGCCGGTGTCACGCCCAGCCGTCGCGCCGCGGCGGAGAAGCTGCCGCATTCGGCGCTGCGGATGAAGGATTCCAGATTGGCCAATGTCTCCATGAGATGATTTTAAACAGATCGTTGAGGTTGGTTCCAGTCATCAGCGACTAATCTTATCAAATTACCTCGCTATGCTGACTGCCTCGATCCAACCCGAATGAGGCCGCGGCAATGCCCATCCAGCCGGAAAATTCCATCGACTATGACCGGCTGATGCAGGCGAATCTCGCCCGTGTGTTCAGCGAGCGGGACACCGGGCGGCGTATCGCCGCGATCCATGAACTCTATGCGGAAGACGCCGTCCTCTATGAGCCGGAGGCATCGGCCACAGGGCATATCGCGATCGATGCTGCGGTGTCGGCGCTGCTTGCGAGTCTGCCGCCCGACTTTGCCTTCACGGCGATTGGGCCTGCGATCGGCCATCATGGCATCGGCCGGCTCCGCTGGCAGGCAGGCCCGGCGAACGGCCCGGTCGCCGTCGCCGGCATGGATATCGCCCAGGTTCAGGGCGGCCGCATTCACTCCCTCTACGTTTTTCTCGAACCTGCCGCCTGAACCACATCCAACACCCCAAAGGAGCCCCTATGCCCAAAAACGGTCTTGATGCCCTGCTGCGCCCCGAAGACAGCATTCTCGTGCTAATCGATCACCAGCCATATCAGTTCGCAAATCTGAACAGCCACGAACCGACGATGATTACCAACAACGTCGTCGGCCTTGCCAAGACGGCGAAGGTCTTCAATGTGCCGACGATCCTGACCACGGTGCTGGCGGAACGTGGCGGCCACCTGATCAAGGGCCTGCAGGACGTCTTTCCGGACCAGAAGCCGGTCGACCGCAGCTTCATCAACACCTGGCAGGACACGAACGTCACCGATGTTGTCAGGAAGAGCGGACGCAAGCAGCTCATCCTGGCGGCTCTCTGGACCGAGATTTGCCTCGCCATGCCGGCGATCCAGGCGCTTGGCGAAGGCTACCAGGTCTTCGTCGTCACCGACGCCTCGGGCGGGGTTTCGGTGGAAGCACACGACATGGCGGTGCGCCGCATGGTTCAGGCCGGTGCCGTCCCGATCACCTGGCTTGCTGTGCTGGGCGAGTGGCAGCGCGACTGGGCGCGCGAAGAGACCGCCGCTGGCGTCGCCGGGGTCGTTCTCGAACATGGTGGCGCCAGCGCCGTTGCCTTCGCCTGGGAAATGCAGCTCCTCGCCGCGGGCGCCAAGGCAGGCGGCTGACCATGCCGTCCGCGACCGCGCCCGTCCGCATCGGCTATTGCCTCTCGCTGACCGGGCCGCTCGCGGGCAACAGCCGCTCGGCCCGCCTGGCCCATGACATCTGGCGGGAGGACGTCAACAGGCGGGGTGGCCTGCTCGGCCGCCCCGTCGAGTTCGCTTGCTATGACGATCAGGGTGAAGCGTCGCGCGTGCCCGGCCTCTACAAGCGGCTGATCGACGAGGACAAGGTCGATCTGGTTATCGGCGGCTACGGCACCAACACCATCCTGGCGGCCATGTCCGTCATCATCGAGCGGCAGCGTTTCTTCGTCGGGCTGATGGGACTCGGCGTCAACAACGCGCTCGCTTATCCTAACTACTTCGCGATGATTTCGACCGGGCCAGACCCCAACGCCGCACTCACCGAAGGTTTCTTCGCGTTGGCCGCCGAGCAGGCACCGCGGCCGACGACCGTGGCGCTGCTGTCGGCTGATGCCGAGTTCTCGAAGAACCCGATCCTCGGTGCGAAGGCCAATGCCGAAAAATACGGGTTCAAAATCTTCCATGAAGCAACGTATCCGCTGGCGACGGAGAATTTCGAGCCAATCATTGATGCCGTCGCGGCAAGCAATTGCGATTTGCTGTTCCTCTGCTCCTATCTCAACGATTCGATCGGCCTCGTGCGCGCCATCCACGCGCATCCATTCCGCCCGAAGATGGTCGGGGCTAGTATGATCGGGCCGCAGAACACAGCGGTCAAGGTAGCGCTCGGTCCTTTGCTGAATGGTTTCGTGAACTACGAATACTGGGTCCCGGTCCCGACAATGATGTTTTCCGGAATTCAAGAATTTCTGGATGCCTATCAGGCCCGCGCCGTCAACACCGGCGCCGACCTTCTCGGGCACTACATGGCCCCGCTGGCCTATGCGCAGATGCAGGTCGTCACGCAGGCCGTCGAAGCAACTGGCGGTTTCGATGACGCCGATCTCGCTGCCTATACACGGGACACGGTCTTTGAAACCGTGATGGGAGCCGTTCGCTTTGGGATGAACGGCGAATGGCAGGAGCCTCGGGTACTGCAGGTCCAATTCCAGGGCATCACCGGCAATGAGATCGAGCAGTTCCGCAGCGGATCACGGCAAATCGTCGTTTCACCTCCGGGCTTGGCCTCCGGCGCGCTGCGCTTTCCGTATGCAGATGCGCTTTCGGCCCAGTGAAGCGCGCACTTCGATCGCACTCTAAATGGCGCATCCGCAGGATTCGAACATGTTGCCGACCAGGTCGGAAATGATCAGGCCGCGAGCAGCGCGACGGCGAGCTGACCCAACCGGCGCACGCCATCTTCGATACGCTCGTTCCAGCCATGACCCGCGCTCAAGCGCAGGCAATTCCTGAAGCGCCGGCTGGCGGAAAACACATCGCCGGGCGCGAAACAGATGCCCTGGTCCAGCGCCTTGTCGAAGAGCGCGCGAGAATCGAAGCGCTTCGGCAATTCGAGCCACAGCACGAAACCGCCAGCCGGCCGGCTCATCTTCGTCTCGGCCGGGAAGCTTGCCTCGACCGCATCTGCCATGCGCGCGAGAGTCCCTTGCAAGAGCTGGCGGACGCGGCGCAGATGGGCGTCGTAGCCACCCCTCGCCAGAAACTCGGCGATCGCGACCTGCGGCAGGACAGCGCCGCACAGGCTGAAGGCGAGCTTACGTTCGATCACCTGACGGGTGCGACGGTCTGCCGCGATCCAGCCGACGCGGTAGCCGGGGGCCAGGCTCTTCGAGAACGAACTGCAATAGATCGTGTTGGCGCCGCCATCGAGCGCGATGAACGGCTTCGGCCGCTCCCGCCCGAAATAGAGATCGCCGTAGACATCGTCCTCGATAAACGGGATGGCGTAGCGCCCGAGCACTTCGAGGAGTGCCCGCTTGTCGGTCTCCGCCATCATCGAGCCGAGAGGGTTGTTGAAGCTCGACGCGATCGCGAACGCCGCCACCCGTTCCGTTTCCAGCAGCCGGGCGACTGCGGCAACATCGATGCCGCGAATAGGGTCGGTCGGCAGTTCGACGGCCTTCAGACCCAGCATCTCCAGCGTGTGCAGCAATCCCATATAGGTAGGCGATTCAACCGCGATCGTGTCACCGGGCTTCGCGACGGAGGTGAGGGCCAACGTCAATGCTTCCGTGCAGCCGCTCGTGATCACCACCTCGTCCGGTGACAGCATATGGCCGACGCGCATCGCGCGTTTGGCGATCTCGCCGCGCAACGCCGGATCGCCCAGGGGGGTGCCATAGACATTGTATCGCGCGCCGTGCTGGCGGGCGGCGCGGGCGAGCGACAGGTCGAGCCGTTTCGATTCCAGCAGCGCGCCATCGGGCACGGCGCACCCGAACGGGAGAAAGGCCGGGTTCGACGAATGTTCGAGCAACGCCGCGACGGCACCGCTGATCGAGACGGCCGATGCCCTTGCGCGGGGGCGCGAAGCGGAGGGCAACGCCAGCACCTTGCGCGGCTTTGGCGCAACGTAGAAACCCGATCGCGGCCGCGCGACGATGACCTCCCGATCTTCGAGCATTCGGCAAGTCTGCAAGGCGGTCGAGATGCTGACGCCATGCTGGTCGCTGAGCGTCCGCACCGAAGGCAGCCGAGCCCCCGGCGCGAGAGCGCCGTTGTCGATCATGGTGATGATAAGCGCGGCAAGTTGCTCGTATCGATACATGGTGGCGGCCGTAGGAGACAAAACGAAGTCTCCGTACCATAACGTCGCGCTCCCGGTTCGCCAATAATCTGTTATGGTCGAATAGACATATACTGTGTCTGTTATGCTCGGTTCGCGAGCCGTATGATGTGCCCATGACCGCGCTCCTTCATCCTTCCGACGGAACGCAAACGCCCGACCTTGAGGAGGCAGGCTCCGCGAAATGGCGTGGGCGCTTTCCCTACAACGAGATCATCACGCTCCTGAACGTGAACCGCCCGCACAATCTGGCGGAGAGCACGTCGCGGGATTTGACGGTCGGTGAAGTCCTCGATCTCGCCGGTCTCGATCGCATCCGCGACCTCAATCTCGGTTATGGAAAATCCGCAGGCGCACTCGATTTGCGCGAAGCGATAACCGACGCTTGCGCGGTTCCCGCCGACCACATCGTCACGACACAAGGCACAGCGCTCGGCATCTTTCTTCTCGCGCTCGAACTCTGTCGGGCGGGCGATGAGGCCGTGCTGGTGTCGCCATGCTTCCCGCTGAGCCGTGACAGCCTGGTCGGCGCGGGCGCTCGCGTCCGCGAAGTCGCCTTGTCATTCGACAGCGGCTACCAGCTAGACCCGGATCGGATCGAAGCCAGCCTGTCGACGAGGACGCGGCTCGTCAGCCTCGCGTCGCCGCAGAATCCGAGCGGCATCCAGACATCCCGCGCCGTCATCGAAAATCTGCTGGCGATGATGGAGCGGCGATCTCCGCAAGCGCTGCTGTTCATCGATGAGACCTATCGGGAAGCGACCTATGGCGACGCTCCTCCGGTCGACAGCTTCGCCGGGTTCGATCCGCGCATCGTCACGGGCGCTTCTGTTTCCAAGGCACTCGGCGCGCCCGGCCTGCGAACGGGCTGGCTGACGGTCGCGGATGCCGACCTGCGCGCGCGGCTGACCGTCGCCAAGATGAACACCGTGATTTCCGGTTCGGTGCTCGACGAGACGCTGGCCGCCGCGCTGCTGCGCAACAAGGAAAGGGTTCTCGCGCCGAGACGCCGGTTGCTGGCCGGCGCGATCGAGGAATTGGCGAGGTGGCGCGAGGCGGAGCGCGCGCGTATCGACTGGGTGCGGCCCGACGCCGGCGCATTGTGCTGCCTGCGCCTCCGTCCGGGTGTGTTCGACGGAGCCGCCGTCTCACGCTTCTGGCGGCTTCTGCCTCACCATGACCTGCAACTGGCCTCCGGACGCTGGTTCGGCGAGAGCGAGCGCGTGTTCCGCCTTGGATTCGGCTATCTGCCGCCGGAACGCCTCGGACCGGCATTGTCGGCGCTTTCCGCCGCACTGGGTGCGGCCATCGCCTGATCGCACCGAAATTTTCAACACCTAACGATGAGCAGGATCATGAAAATCAAAGTCGCCTATATCGAGGAACCGCCATTCTACTGGACCGGAGACGATCAGCGTCCCACCGGCGCGGACATCGAAGTCGCGGAAGTGGTCCTGCGCGCGATTGGCGTGACCGACATCGAATATCACCTCACATCGTTCGGAGAATTCCTGCCGGGTGTGCAGGAAGGGCGTTGGGACATGAATGTCCCGATCTTCGTCACGGCTGAGCGCGCGCAGCAGGTTGCGTTCAGCGTGCCAATCTGGACGATCGGCGATGGCTTCGTCGTCCGGTCGGGCAATCCGAAGCAGCTGACGAGCTATGAAGCGGTTGCCGCGCGCAGCGACGCCCGGATCGGTCTCATCCCCGAGCAAATCCAATTTGCCGCCGCGAAGGCGGCGGGCGTGCGCGACAGCCAGATCGTGGTGCTGAAGGAGCAGCCCGAGGGCATCGCTGCGTTTATGGCGGGGACAATCGACGCTTTCCCCGGCACCGCGCTTGGCTGCCGTTCCATCGCCGGTGCCAATCCCGCACTGGAAGCCGTGGATGTGGAAATGGGTCCGTCAAGCGACGCGCCGGTCGGCGGCTTTTCGTTCGCCAAGGGCAATCACGCTCTGCTGGATGCGGTGAACAAGCAGCTTCGCCAGTATCTCGGCACGGCGGACCATCGGGCGCGGGTCGCGAAATATGGTTTTACCCCATCGGAGATCGACGGCGTGATCGGACGTGGGCAATGACAATCACGCTGCACAATCCGGCGACCATCGCGCCGCCATTCTCCTGCTACAGCCATGGTGCGTCGGCGTCGGAGAACGCCCGCTGGCTCTACGTTTCCGGCCAGGTTGGCGTGACACCGGATGGCACCGTGCCGATCGATCCGAGGCGGCAGATCGAGCTGGCCTGGGATAACCTCGAAGCGGTGCTGGCCGACGCCGGCATGGGTATGACCGATCTGGTGAAATTGGACGGCTTTATCACGCGCCCCGATCTTGTCCCGCTCTACCGGCAAGAACGCGAACGTCGATTTGCCGGGCACGCGGCCGCGACGACGATGGTCATCGTCGCGGGCCTCGCCGAGCCAAATCTGCTCGTGGAAATTCAGGCGGTTGCTGCGCGCTAGGCTTTCCCACGCCCGCTAATGCGTTCGCGATGGTATGGCCGATAACGCCTGCGACCGCAGGGTAGGCGTTATCACTTGTCTGGGGCAGCCATTTCCCCGCCGCTCTTGGTTGCGGCATAGGCCCAGGATAGCGGGCCGCCGTTCCAGCCGGTGAGGATGATCGCCGTCGCGATGACCTTGAAAAAGTCATTGTTGAGGAGGGTGTCTGCCGAGAGAAAGCCGTCACAGGGGGGTATTGGCTTCGGGAGCAACGGGTGCGCTACGTCGAGGTCGAACCAACAGCCGAGTGCATCGAACACACTGGCCGGCGTGTACCACTCATCAGATGCGCCGACAGACGCTTCCCACCCGCTCACAGCGCGCACCCCCAGAGGCTATTGGCGGGGGATGGGGAGAGGCAGACTTCACAACCGCAGGGTCGGACTACTGTCCTCGCGCCGCAGAGGTTGTGGAAGACGGGGAGCTCTTCCGATTCGCGGCTGTACGGGAGTTGTACGCGCGCGCCGGTTTTGTTCGCGCAAGTTTCTGCAATGTTCCGCAAGGAACTACATGGGAGGCGGCGGGAACATGGCGCACCCGACAGGATTCGAACCTGTGGCCTCTGCCTTCGGAGGGATTATCGCTTGCTCCGCCGATTAGCGCAAGGAGCCGCCGATGACCACCTATCTCCCTATAAACACTGAACAATTTGATTTCATAGCCCGCCAGCGGTATCCTTTCTCCCGCAGCGATTTCCGTCCCGCTGCTTACGTGGTGCTTACGCGAGAAAGCGGCGTCACGCTGGAGATGTCCAATGACTAAGATCACAAAGAGGGTCGTAGACGCAGCGGATACCCGCGAGAAGGACTATGTCGTCTGGGACGACGAACTTCCCGGCTTCGGCCTGCGCGTGTTCGCCTCGGGCAAGCGCAGCTATGTCATTCAGTACCGATTGGCAGGTCGTTCTCGTCGCTTCACCATTGGCCTCCACGGTGTCTGGACGCCAGAACGCGCACGTCAGGAAGCCAAGGCGCTGATGGGCCGCATCGCTCAGGGCGAGGACCCAGCCGAGGAAAAGCAGCTCGATCACAAGTCCATCTCCGTCAAGGAACTTTGCGATCTCTATCTTGCCGATCTGCGGGCGGGTCTCATCCTCGGGAAAGGCGGTCGGCCGAAGAAGCCTGGGACCATCGTCTCCGACATAGGCCGCATTCACCGCCACATCGTTCCTCTGCTCGGAACGCGCCGAGTCAAGGATCTCACCAAGCCCGATATCACGAAGGCGATGAAGGATATTATGGCGGGCAAAACCCGCCTGGTGGCCAAGACCAGGAAGCTTCGCGGCAAGTCCATCGTGAAGGGCGGGGCCGGCACCGCCACGCGAACCATCGGATTGTTCGGGGGCATTCTCACCTATGCGGTGGAGGCCGGCATCATCGGTGGCAACCCCGCGCATGGAGTCCGCCGTCCCAAGGACAACATTCGGGCTCGACGCCTCAGCGAAGCCGAGTATCGAGTTCTCGGCGAGATGCTCAAAGAGGCGGCAACAAACGAAGCCTACCAAATGACGTCTGAGATCATTCGGCAAATCGCTCTGACCGGATGCCGGCGAGCTGAAATGGTTGCGCTGCAATGGGAAGAGGCTGACACGGCTTCGAGTTGCCTCCGGCTGATCGACAGCAAGGAAGGCCGCTCGGTTCGCCCGATCGGGTTGCCCGCCGTCGAATATTTTGAGAAGCGCCGGAAGGAGACGTCCGGCGACTATGTCTTCCCGAGCCGAAGCGGTGACGCCGCATTCGGCAGCTTCCCCAATCACTGGAAAAAGATTTTCGCCGGCTCGCCGTTGGCGGACATCACGCCTCACGTCCTCCGCCACAGCTTCGCCAGTGTGGCCAACGATCTGGGCTTCACTGAGGTGACGATCGCCGCTTTAGTGGGCCACGCCAAGGGCTCGGTGACGAGCAACTATATCCATACGCTCGATACCGCCCTGATCATGGCCGCTGACACCATCTCCGGCTATATTCAGGGGCTGCTCGACGGCATCGAGTTCAAGCAAACCACCTATGCGCTGGACCGCGACTCGCGTAAGGCCGCCCTCGCGCGGTTCCTGCAGAAGGCGGCAGCTTCGGCGGAGGATTCGGCCGACAGCGAGGAGCAGCGCATTGCCGCATAGCCGGAGTGATGGCCTTTCAGTTATTGCAGTTATGGCCCCGCTCAGCTATATACGCTGGCTAGGAGCAATCGCCATGGTCAGCCAAGTCGTCAAATTTTCTGGTCTCTCCGATCGGGACCGCAAAAAAGTGTTGCCTTTGGCCAAGCTGGCTGAGGGTGATCGGGTCGAGTTGCGGGTTCGACGCCGCGACGGTGAGGATCAGACGGTCGCGCTACCCCCCGCTGCGGCCAATGCGGTCGAGACGTTGATCACGCGCTTGCTGAGCGGCGAGCGCGTGGCAGTTCTCGCCGAAGATCAGGAACTGAGTCCCACGGAGGCGTCCGCCATCTTGGGCATCTCGCGGCCGCTCGTCGTACTGAGGATGGATCGCGGTGACTTGCCGTTCCGGTATGTCGGCAAGCACCGCCGCGCGCTGCTCAAGGACGTACTGGGACTGAAGGCCAAGCTCGATGTTCGGCGCAAGGCTATGGAAGACTTGGCCGCCGACGCTGAGGATCTCCATCTCCGCTATGGCATTTGATCCCGCTGTAGCGATCTACGACGCCTGCATTCTCTACCCCTTCCACTTGAGGAACATCGTCGTTCAGGCCGCTGTAGACGGCTTGGTGGATGCGCGGTGGACCGAAGCGATTCATGACGAATGGATGCGGAGCCTTTTGGCCAACGCGCCGGACCTTCCGGCCGCGCACCTGCAGGCCACGAAGGGCCTCATGAACTTGGCAGTGCCGGAGGCCACAGTCACCGGCTACGAAAGGCATATCCAGATCGTCAATCTTCCCGATCCGGACGACCGCCATGTCGCCGCAGCCGCGATCGAGGCCGGCGCGCCAATAATCGTAACTTGGAACCTGCGCGACTTTCCCTTGGCCGAGTTGAGGAAGCACGGCTTGGTGCGTCAGTCGCCGGATGCTCTTCTGGTCAATCTCTATGAGCAGATTCCAGAAATGCTGGTCGCTTCCCTGGCCAACGCGCGGCGCAATCTCAGCCGATCGCGTATTTCAGGCTCCGATTTCATTGGCATCCTTCGTGGCCAGAAACTCGTCAAGCTCGCGGCGCAGATCGAGAAGCACCTCGACGATCTATAGAGCGGCGGTGCTTGGCCCCTGTCTCATCCCCCGAATGGAATCTACCTTGACTCTCGGGCCCGGACGTTAGAACAAATAGGGAACATGCTGAACCCGCTCCCGGAGGTCAATAGGAAGCTTGCGGCCCGAGCCCGCCATAGAGTCGTTGCGCGCGCAGATCGAGAAGATCGAAGGCAGAAGCCGACGCGTGAAATCGGTCCTTCCATTCGGAATCGCCGAGGTGGATTCACGACTCCCTGGCGAAGGCCTGGCGCTGGGCGCGCTGCACGAAATCGCGGGAGGCGGTAACGGCGCCATCGATGGCGCTGCCGCGGCGCTTTTCGCGGCCGGGATCGCCGCGCGCACCAAGGGCAAGGTCCTGTGGTGCATCACCCGTCCCGATCTCTTCGCTCCGGCGCTGGCCCAAGCCGGGCTTCCGCCAGATCGCGTGATCTATGTCGAGGCCGGCGACGACAAGACCGTCCTCGCCTGTGTCGAGGAAGGGCTTAGGCATGGCGGGCTCGGCGCCGTTGTTGCGGAGATCAGCCGCCTGTCGATGACAGCGTCGCGCCGCCTTCAACTCTCGGCTGAGGGCACAGGCGCGATCGGTCTCGCGCTTCGACGCTGGCGTCGACAGACCGAGGCCACGGATTTCGGCCAGCCAACCGCTGCCATGACACGCTGGCGGGTTTCGGCCCTGCCGTCACCTGCTTTGCCCGTGCCGGGCGTCGGCCGACATCGCTGGCTTGTCGAGTTGATCCGCGCACGCGCGGGCGAGAGTGCTGATTTCGAACTGGAGGCGTGCGATGACACGGGTTGTCTCGCTCTTCCTGCCCACATGGTCGACGGATCGCGTGCGCAGGGGAGCCGGCGAGACGGCGCCTCCGGCTGAGGCGCCGCTCGTCCTGATTGGCCATAATGGAAGAAGACGGGTGGTGGTCGCGACGGACGCTGCGGCCCATGCCGCAGGCCTCCGCGTCGGGATGCCGGCGACCAAGGCCCAGGCCCTCGTCCCCGGCCTCGGCATTCAGGACGCCACGCCCGCGGCCGACGCCGATGCGCTCGACCGCCTCGCGCTCTGGATCATGCAACGCTACGCGCCCGTCGTCGCCGCCGATCCACCAGACGGGATCGTTATCGATACGACCGGCGCCGATCATCTGCATGGTGGCGAGCAGGCCATGCTCGCCGGAATGATCGACCGCATGGCTGGTTCGGGAATTGCCGCCCGTGCTGCCGCCGCGGACACTCTGGGTGCGGCACACGCGCTGGCACGCTACGCTGGCCGATCAATCGTGATCTCCCAGCCGGGAGCCGCCGAAGCGGCCGTCGTGCCGCTGCCTATCGCGGCGCTTCGCCTGTCGCCCGCCCTTATCGGCAATCTGCGAACGCTGGGCTTCGACCGAATCGGCGATCTGCTTGCGCAGCCGCGCGCGCCGCTCACGCTTCGCTTCGGCCCACACCTCGGCCGCCGGATCGACCAGGCGCTAGGCTTCGCGCCCGAACTCATCGAGCCGATCCGGTCGGAGAATCTGATCGAGGTCCGCCGCAGTTTTCCCGAGCCGATCGGCGCCGCCGAGACGATCGCCCGCTATATCGGCAAACTTGTTGTCGAGCTTTGCGCGGCGCTCGAGGAACACGGCATGGGCGTACTGCGTCTCGACCTGCTCTGTCACCGCGTCGACAACATCATGCAGGCGATCCGTGTCGGCACCGCCTTGCCAGTGCGCGACGTCAAACGCCTGACCCGGCTTCTTTGCGACAAGATCGAGACCATCGAACCGGGCTTCGGCATCGAGATCCTCGCACTGACCGCGACGATCGCCGAACCGCTCGCCGACAAGCAGACCGTCACCTCCCTGATCGAAGACGCCGTCGCCGACGTCTCCGATCTCGTCGATACCCTCGCCAATCGGGTCGGCGAGCAGCGCATCTACCGCGTCGCGCCAGTCGCCAGCGACGTGCCTGAGCGCTCCATATGCCGCGTGCCAGCAATGTCTCCCGAGACAGGCGCGACATGGTCCGGCGACTGGCCCCGCCCGCCGCGGCTGCTTGATCGGCCCGAATTAATCGAGACCGTCTCGCTGCTGCCCGATCATCCGCCTGTATCCTTCACCTGGCGCGGCGTGCGGCGACGCGTGAAGCGCGCCGACGGCCCAGAGCGTCTGTTTGGCGAGTGGTGGAAGCGCGATGCCGAGCTGGTCGCGGTGCGCGACTACTTCCGGGTCGAGGACGACGCGGGCGAACGCTACTGGATCTACCGCGCCGGCGACGGCGAGGATGCGGCAACCGGATCGCACCGCTGGTTCCTGCATGGGGTGTTCGGATGACCAGCCCCCGCTATGCCGAGCTTCAGGTCACTTCCCATTTCAGCTTCCTGCGGGGCGCGAGCGGCTGCGACGAACTATTCGCCGCCGCTGCCATGCTCGGCATCGAGGCCCTGGCCATCGTAGACCGCAACTCGCTGGCCGGCATCGTCCGCGCCCACGAGGCCGCCAGGACCACCGGCGTGCGCCTCGTTATTGGCTGCCGCCTTGACCTTGCCGACGGCATGTCGGTCCTAGTCTACCCAACCGATCGACCAGCCTATTCACGGCTCTGCCGACTTCTCTCGCTCGGCAAGAAACGCGGCGGTAAGGCGAAGTGCCACCTCGAATGGGCCGATCTGGTCGCCTATGGCGATGGCCTGCTCGCCGTCCTTTTGCCCGACGTCCCAGACGATGAGTGCGGCCTGCGCCTGCGGCGGCTGCGTGACGCCTTTGGCGATCGGGCTTACATGGCGCTGTCGCTGCGCCGACGGCCGAACGACCAGCTTCGTCTCCACGAGCTGTCCAACCTCGCGACGCAGATGCGGGTGCCGTCCATCGTCACCAACGATGTGCTGTTCCACGCGCCCGAACGGCGCATCCTGCAAGACGTTGTCACCTGCATCCGCCATAACGTCACCATCGACGCACTTGGGGAGCGGCGCGAACGGCACGCCGACCGCTATCTCAAGCCGCCCGAGGAGATGCACCGGCTGTTTCGCCGCTATCCCGAGGCTCTTGCCCGGACCGTTCAGATCATGGAGCGCTGCCGGTTCTCGCTCGATGAGCTGTCCTATCAATATCCCGAGGAGCGCGACGATCCCGCTCTGACGCCGCAAGAAACGCTGGCCAATCTGACGTGGGAAGGCGCCGCCGAGCGTTATCCCGAGGGCCTCCCGGACAGCGTCCGCGCCACGCTCGAGCACGAACTGCGGCTGATCGAGAAGCTACAATACGCCCCCTACTTTCTCACGGTGAACAGCATCGTGCGCTTCGCGCGCTCCAAGGATATCCTGTGCCAGGGGCGCGGCTCGGCTGCCAACTCCGCCGTCTGCTATGTGCTGGGCATCACCTCGATCGATCCTGGCCGAAATGACCTCCTGTTCGAGCGCTTCGTAAGCGAGGAACGGCGCGAGCCACCCGACATCGACGTGGACTTTGAGCATGAGCGGCGCGAGATCGTCATGCAGTGGGTGTTTGAGGCCTATGGCCGCGACCATGCCGCGCTTTGCTCGACCGTCATCCGCTACCGCTCGAAGGGCGCGCTGCGCGATGTCGGCAAGGCGCTCGGTCTCACCGAAGATTTGATCAAGACCTTGTCGTCGCAGGTCTGGGGCTGGTCGGAAGAAGGCGTCGAGCCCAAGCACGTCGAGGAGCTGAACCTCAACCTCGGCGATCGCCGGCTCCGCCTAGCGCTGGATCTCGCCCGCCAGCTCATGGGCGCGCCGCGCCATCTCTCGCAGCATCCTGGCGGCTTCGTACTGACTCATGACCGGCTCGACGAGCTGGTGCCGATCGAGCCGGCCGCCATGGCCAATCGCCAGGTCATCGAATGGGACAAGGACGACATCGATGCCCTGAAGTTCATGAAGGTCGACGTCTTGGCCTTGGGCATGTTGACCTGCATGAAACGCGGCCTTGACCTCCTGGCCGACCACAAGGGCGTCCATCTGGATCTCTCGACCATCCCGGCTGAAGACCCACGCACTTATGCGATGATCAGGAAGGCCGACACGCTCGGCACCTTCCAGATCGAGTCCCGCGCGCAGATGTCGATGCTGCCGCGCCTCAAACCCCGGACGTATTACGATCTCGTCGTCCAGGTTGCCATCGTGCGGCCTGGTCCGATCCAGGGCGATATGGTGCATCCCTATCTACGCCGCCGAGAAGGGCTGGAGCCGGTCAACTATCCCAAGCCCGAGCTGGAGCAGGTGCTTGGCAAGACGCTGGGCGTACCGCTGTTTCAGGAACAGGCGATGCGCGTCGCCATCGAATGCGCTGGGTTTACGCCCGGCGAGGCCGACTTGCTGCGCAAGTCGATGGCGACCTTCAAGTTCACCGGCGGCGTCTCTCACTTCCGCGATAAGCTCATCACCGGCATGGTCGACAATGGCTATGAGCGGGAATTCGCCGAACAGACCTTCAAGCAGCTCGAAGGTTTTGGCAGTTACGGATTTCCCGAAAGCCACGCAGCCTCTTTTGCGCTCATCGCCTACGCGTCGGCTTGGCTAAAATGCTGGCATCCCGATATTTTTTGCGCGGCGCTGCTCAACTCCCAACCAATGGGCTTCTACGCCCCCGCCCAGATCGTCCGCGACGCACAGGACCATCGCGTCGAGGTCCGGCCAGTCTGCATTAATGCATCGCGCTGGGACTGCACCCTGGAGCCGACCGCCGACGATAGCCGGTTCGCCGTTCGCCTTGGCTTGCGCATGGTCAAGGGTCTAGCCAACGCCAATGCCGCCGCCATCGTCGGCGCGCGGGCTGACACGCCGTTCGTCTCGATCGACGATCTGTGGCGCCGCGCCGGCGTGCCTGTCGCAGCACTCGTGCAGATCGCCGACGGTGACGGCTTCCGACCAGCGCTCGGTATGGCCCGGCGCGAGGCGCTCTGGGCCATCAAGGCGCTACGGGACGAACCCTTGCCGCTCTTCGCCGCGGCCACTGCCCGCGAGCAGCAGCTCGTGCCCGAAATCAGCGAGCCCGCCATCAGTCTTCGTCCGATGACGGCAGGCGCGGAGGTGGTAGAAGATTACGGCCATGTCGGTCTGTCGCTGCGTAGCCACCCTGTCGCCTTCCTGCGCGACGACTTACGCCGCCGGCGCATCGTCACTTGCCAGGAGGCGATGGACGCCCGCGACGGGCGCTGGGTGGAGGCGGCCGGCCTCGTCCTGGTCCGCCAGCGGCCGGGAAGCGCCAAGGGCGTGATGTTCATCACTCTCGAAGACGAAAGCGGCATAGCCAATCTTGTCGTTTGGCCACAGATGTTCGAGAAGAACCGCCGCATCATCTTATCGGCCGGCATGGTCGCCGTGCGTGGCCGTGTCCAGCGCGAGGGTGAAGTGGTACATCTCGTGGCCCAGCGGTTGACCGATCTCTCGGCCGAGCTGGCCAGCGTCGGTGACCGCAACGGTGCGTTTCCGCTGCCGCACGGCCGCGGCGACGAATTCCACCACGGCTCGCCGACGCCCGATCCGCGCGGTCTGGCGCCCAACGGCCTGCGTACGCGCGACATCTACGTTCGCGATCTGCACATCGACTCGATTAAGGTGAAAACACGAGACTTCAGATAATAGTGTAGAATAGCCGCCTTCCAAGCCGACTAGCGTTCGCTACGCTCAAGCAGCGATGGATCGCTACATTCTATCCGGGCCGCCGCTTCAACCTTGGACTAGACCTTGAGGGGAAAGCCTTCCCCTGCGCCCGAGCCTGTCGGTCTCGGTCGACCCCTTCTGCGGGGCGGCTTCCCCGCAACGCCCCCTGAGAGTGAGAGTGCGGTGGGATTTTCCGTGACAGGTTGAGGGCTGGAGAAGAGGTCTCCGGCGCCCGTCATGGAGATTGGTCTCATGACCCAGGTTTCAGTTCTCGATGCGCGCCGCGACGCCAGCGGCGGTTACGCGGTCGATGTCGGCCGCGGTGAGCGGATCGGCCGTGTTTCGTCGGAATGGTTTTCCCGGCCGGCAGACGAGCGGTATCTGTCGTTGTCCGAACTGGCGCACTCCGTTCGCGACCGCGCCGATCGCAGCCGGACGCGCGTGGTCGAGAGCGCGCTCATCCACGTTGAAGCGAACCGCGGCGACCCGGAACGGCTGGCGTTGATCCTGCCGGGCACCGATACGCCCATCGCCCCCACCCATTGGAGCTTCGGCCAATTGGCCAGCCTGGTCGGCGCGCCGGCCGCCTATCTGCGCCAGCTCCCGGCGCCGCTCGCCGCGATCAACCTGCAGTATGGCCTGACGTCCAATCGGGCCGAGCAGATCAAGGCGCTCGAAACCGATAACGGCCGCATCGAACTGCGCGCCGTCACCGGTCCGGACTATGGCCGTATCTTCGACTACGAACTGGTCGAGGCGGTGCAGCGCATTGCCGGCAATGGCACGGGCGACACACGCTGGAAAGTGCCTGGCGTGCTCGACTGGTCGACTGGCATCTACAATCCGCGCGTCGATATCACCAGGGACACCACGACGCTATACGCCTCGGACCGCGACGTCTTCCTCTTCCTGGTCGATGACCTGAACCCTATCGAGGCCGGCCGGCTGCCTGACGGCTCGCCCGACCTCTATTTCCGGGGCTTCTACTGCTGGAACTCTGAGGTTGGCGCCAAAACGCTCGGCATGGCGAGCTTCTATCTGCGCGCGGTCTGCCAGAATCGAAACCTCTGGGGCGTGGAGGATTTTGAGGAGATCACCATCCGCCACTCCAAATATGCCGCCAATCGCTTCGCCCATGAGGCAGCGCCGGCGCTTGCGAACTTCGCCAATTCCTCAGCCGTGCCTTTCGTCAACGGCATCAAGATGGCCCGCGAGCGGATCGTGGCGCGCACCGATGAGGATCGTACCGACTTCCTGCGCCGCCGCGGCTTCTCAAAGGCCGAGACCGGCAAGATCATCGACACCGTGCTGGCCGAGGAAGGTCGGCCGCCCGAGAGCATCTTCGATTTCGTACAGGGCATCACCGCCGTCGCACGCGACAAGCCCCATCAGGACTCTCGCCTCGACATGGAGGCCAAGGCGAAGAAGCTGCTCGATCGAGCCGCCTGACATCCGCAAAGCCGGAGATGCGGATTTCCGTGTCTCCGGCTTTGCGCTTCCGCGTGTCCTCAATCCCGGTCCCCGGCGCTGCCCCTTTAGAGGAAGAGGGCGGCGCTTCGCTTCGTGACGGGTTTAGGGTTGAGAGAGAGTCTCTCGGCGCCCGTCGCGGAGACTACCCCGATGGCTACTGCCGTTCAGAAGATCACCCTGCCGTCCTCGCGCGACATCCCTTTCAACAAGCTGGTCCTGTCCCAGTCGAACGTCCGGCGCGTGAAGGCCGGCGTCTCGATCGAGGACCTGGCTGCCTCAATTGCCCGTCGCGGCCTGATCCAGAGCCTCAACGTCCAGCCCGTCCTCGATGCCGAGGGCGTCGAGACCGGCATGTTCGAGGTTCCGGCCGGTGGCCGGCGCTTCCGCGCTCTCGAACTGCTGGTGAAGCAGAAGCGCCTCGCCAAGATCGCGCCGGTGCCCTGCATCGTGCGTGACCGCGACAGCGATATCCTCGCCGAGGAAGTCTCGCTCGCGGAGAACATCGAGCGTGCCCCGCTACATCCGCTCGATCAATACCGCGCCTTTCAGGACATGCGCGCCAAGCACATGACCGAGGAGGAAATCGCCGCGGCGTTCTTCGTGCCCGTGAATGTCGTGAAGCAGCGGCTGCGTCTCGCATCGGTCTCTCAGGCCCTCCTCGACGTCTATGCCGAGGACGGCATGACGTTGGAGCAGCTCATGGCGTTCACGGTCTCCGAAGACCATGCGCGCCAGCAGCAGGTTTGGGACGCGATCAAGGACGCCTGGTCCAAGGAACCCTACCAGATCCGGCGTATGCTGACCGAGACGACGGTGCGCGCTTCCGACAAGCGTGCCGTCTTCGTCGGCATCGAGGCCTATGAAGCGGCGGGCGGCATCGTCATGCGCGACCTGTTCCAATCCGACGACGGCGGATGGCTTCAGGACGCGGGTCTCCTCGACCGCCTCGTTGGCGAGAAGCTGAAGGCCGAAGCCGAGACGATCGCGGCCGAAGGATGGAAGTGGATCGAGGTGGCTGTCAGCTTCCCATACGATGCGGCACGCGGCCTGCAGGAGATCACCGGCACGCCGCTGGACCTCGCGGCCGAAGAGCAGGCGACCATCGACGCGCTGAACGCCGAGATGGCCAAGCTGGAAGCCGAGTATCAGGACGCCGACGAGCTGCCGGATGAGGTTGATCAGCGTCTGGGTGAAATCGAGACCGCTCTCGCGACCTTCGAGAATCGTCCGGTTCACTACGAGCCGGTCGATATCGCCATCGCCGGCGTGTTCGTCAGCGTCGACTCCGACGGCTCGCTCACGGTCGATCGTGGCTATGTCCGACCCGAGGACGTGCCGGTCATACCGGTCGACGGCAACACCGGGTCGGAGGCCGATAGCGGATCGTATGAATCCACCGGCCCGAGGGTCCAGCGCGCCGTCATCACCATCGGCGGCCAGCCCACCGAGCCGGAAGATGACGACGAAGACGATGCCATCAAGCCGCTGCCCGAGCGCCTGGTCATCGAGTTGACCGCCTACCGCACGCTCGCGCTTCGCGACGCCGTCGCGAACAACCCGCATGTCGCCATGACGGCGCTGCTGCACAAGCTCGTCTCGGACCGGTTCATGACCCGCATGTATAACGGCGCCATGGAAGCGGTCGTGAAGCACATCTACTTCCCCGCGCAGGACGAGGGTCTGGCCGACAGCCCTCCCGCCCGTGCGGTGCAGGAGCGGCACGACGCCTGGGCGAGCGACATCCCGAAGGACGACGATGCGCTTTGGGATTGGCTGGCTGGCCTCGACGACGCCAGCCGCATGGCGCTGCTGGCCCACTGCGTCAGCTACGGCGTCAACGCTCTCTACGAGCGGCCGAATCCGCACAGCTCCAGCGGTGTTTCGCAGCATACGCTCGACATGCGGCTGGCCCAGGCCGACCGCCTGACGCGCGCGACCGGGCTGGACATGGTCGAGGCCGGCTGGCGTCCGACCTTCGGCAACTACCTCAATCGCGTGACCAAGCCGCGCATCCTCGAAGCGGTCCGCGAGGCGAAGGGCGAACAAGCCGCCCAGCTCATCGACCATCTGAAGAAGGGCGATATGGCCAAGGAGGCCGAACGGCTCCTGGCCGACAGTGGCTGGCTGCCCGAACCGCTGCGCCTCGCTGATCTTGCCGATCAGCCTGAGGGCGGCGACGCCGGTGACGCCGAGGCGCTGCCGGATTTCCTCGCTGGTGACGATGACGACGTGATCGAAGCCGACGAGGATGCGTCCGACCTGATCGCCGCCGAATAAGCCTCTTGGCGGGGAGCGACGCTGATCGCTCCCCGCTGCTTTTCTCAAGGAGCCTTCAGATGGACATATCCGGCACCGACGCGCCGCGCCGCGTCGTCTTCCAGTATCTCGTCCCGGTTCACGTCGAGGTCGAAGATGGCCTCGTCTGCCGCGTGACCGTGATCGACGAAACGCCCGTGCGCGATCCCACCGTCGTTGAGGGCGACAGCGCCTATCTCGACGCTGCGGTCCGCGCCTCCGACGACGGTCAGCCGTGGCCGTCCTGGCAGTTCGGCTACTGACCCAAGCCACATCCCAATATCCACCTCGAGCCCGGCCATACGCCGGGCTCTTTTCGTTTCAGGAGACCGCCATGGCGGACTATTTCACACGCTTCTCGTGCCTGCTGGACGTGGGCACCATCGAGAACGCCGCGCGCGCGCTCGACATCTACAACGAGCTGATGGCGCAGAACGCCTCAGAAGACCCTCCGGCCGAGCCGTTCCTACTTTCGATCGAGCCAGTACATGGCGCCACGCGCCTCTGGATGCGCGATCCGGGCACCGCCGACCCGCAGCTCCTCATCACCTTCGTGACGCGGTGCGCCGAGACCTTTGACCTCGCCGGACGCTGGGGCTTCCAATGGGCCGGCGTCGCCTCCGAGCCGCGCATCGACGGCTTCTCCGGAGGCGCCCATGTCCTCGACCTGACGACGGGGCAGACCGTCGAATGGATGAGCAGCGGCCGCTGGCTCGCCGACCGCCTCGCTGCAGGAGGGACGTCATGAGCATCCCTGATCACGCGCGTGACAAGTTCCGTCAGCGGTCCGATCAAGCATTGTTCCTCATCTTTTAGAGGAGGGATGGCATCCAGCGTGCGTCACGCCGATAGGGATCACCCACAAGCAATGCGATCGATCGTTTGGGTTCTTTCATCGAAGCTGATGTTTAAGCGAGCCATCGCCAGATCCTGCGTAACTGCGCAGGCCGAACAGTGCGTCCGCCAAACGGCTCCTGTTGGCGCGCTCGGCATTTCTGCCAGCGAACGCCCCACGAACTGCTGATATCCCGACGCGCCGCATTGATCGCCGAAATAGTACCGATCTGGCTGGCCAGCCCCCTGCGCAACCCATACGCCTACTTGCCGGGGATGGTTTCGTATCGTCGCGCCTTCCGGAGCCCAATAGGTAAAGGGCGG
This sequence comes from Sphingomonas sp. QA11, assembly GCF_028473665.1. Classification (GTDB taxonomy): domain Bacteria; phylum Pseudomonadota; class Alphaproteobacteria; order Sphingomonadales; family Sphingomonadaceae; genus Sphingomonas; species Sphingomonas phytovorans. The sequence goes on from NZ_CP098774.1 coordinate 5,571,143, forward strand.
AACCGGATCAGCCTCCATCACGATATTTGGCTTGGCCAGCTCGGTCAGCAGTGGATCGCTGCCCCGCTGTCTACCGTCAGAAGCGCCGCACGCCGACAAGACCATGGCTAAGATCAGCGCCATCGCAGCATGCGGTATCTTCATTGAGATGTTCAGCCTCCTCGAACCCGGCGCAAAGGTATTGTTGAAGAATACGTTGGCACACAACACCGCCAACAATTTGACCAAGTAATCTCAACCGCGTTTCAGGCGCGGACGCGCCAGAGTGAGAGGTGGGCCGGGACGGGTTCGAGCCGGTGCGGTCGAGAGAGAGCGCCTGTCGGCTCTTCCGTTTCCTGCTCTCCCGAGGTGTCCTCCATGACTATCGCTCCCGCATCCGCGGCCGTTCTGGCCGCGTCGTCTCCAATCGCCGCAAGCCCGTCGGCGGCCGCCATCCTCGCCGCAGCCCACCACCTTCTTCCGCATCTTGAGCGGGGCCAGCCAGTCGACGCCGCGACGCTGCGCGGCGCGATGGAGGCGGCATTCGGCGCTTCCGACGCCTCCGGCGCATGGGACTGGAAGACGGCCTACGAGGCCTGTGAAGCGGCGACCGTGCTGTTTATGCGCAAATACGGAAAGGCGGTTTTCCGTAAGTCCGGATCTCCGGCTGCAAGCCTGCCGATGCTGGCCAAGATCGCCAGCCTGTTACCGACGCATACTCGCCGTTCGGAAGAGACGCAAACCTTCCAGCAGTTCTCGACGCCGGTGCCGCTCGGTCTCGCGGCGCTCGCGGCCGCCGCGATCACACCGGCTGACCGTGTGCTGGAGCCCTCCGCCGGGACCGGGCTGCTCGCCGTCCTCACCGAGATCGCCGGGGCGAGGCTGACGCTCAACGAACTGGCCGACACCCGCGCCATGCTTCTCTCCTCGCTCTTTCCGACCATCCCCGTCACACGGTTCGATGCCGCCCAGATCGATGATCATCTCGATCCGACCGCCGTGCCGAGCGTCGTGTTGATGAACCCGCCGTTCTCGGTGATGGCAAATGTCTCTGGCCGGATGGCCGACGCCGCCTATCGCCACGTCGCCTCGGCGCTGGCCCGTCTGGCCGATGGCGGACGGCTCGTGACGATCACGGGCACGAACTTCGCACCTGAGCTACCTGCTTGGCGCGACGCCTTTGTCCGCTTGCAGGAGCGCGGCACCGTCGTGTTCACGGCGGCGATCGACGGCTCGGTCTACGCCAAGCATGGCACGACCATCGAGACCCGGCTGACCGTCATCGACAAGGTGCCCGCCGACGATCGCACTGTATTTCCGCCATCGGCCGGAGTCGCGCCCGACGTCGCCACGCTGCTCGGATGGATCGAAACCCAGGTCCCGCCGCGCCTGCCGGTCGCGCTGCCGCCGCTCGTGTCTGCCGCACCGACGCCCCGCACCGTGCGCGGCTATCTTGCCCACGCTGCCTCGTCGTCGTTAGCCCGCACCCTCGCTGAACCCGAGGGCATCGAACTCGCCTATGAAACCGTCGACTGGACGCCGCCCGAGGGTGGCCGGCTGACCGACGCCATTTATGAGGAATACGGGCCTCAGTCGATCCGGATTCCCGGCGCGCAGCCGCACCCGACCAAGCTGGTCCAGTCGGCGGCGATGGCCTCGGTCGCACCGCCGAAGCCAAGCTATCGGCCGACGCTCCCCGCCAGCATCGTCACCGACGGCATTCTGTCCGACGCACAGCTCGAAACCGTGATCTATGCCGGTGAGGCCCATGGCGAATTCCTCGCCGGGGCCTGGACCATCGACGAGACCTTCGACCTCGTTTCGGCCGCGCCGGACGATGCGCAGAACGCCGTCCGCTTCCGACGCGGCTTCATGCTCGGCGACGGCACCGGCGCCGGCAAGGGGCGGCAGTCAGCCGGTATCATCCTCGACAACTGGATGCGCGGACGCCGCAAGGCGGTCTGGATCTCCAAATCCGACAAGCTGCTGGAGGACGCGCAGCGCGATTGGTCGGCGCTCGGCATGGAACGCCTGCTGGTCACGCCGCTTTCGCGCTTCCCGCAGGGCAAGCCGATCACGCTCGGCCAAGGCGTCCTATTCACCACCTATGCCACGCTACGGTCCGACGATCGCGGCGAGAAGCTTTCCCGCGTCAAACAGATCGTCGAATGGTTGGGCTCCGATTTTGATGGAGTGATCATCTTCGACGAGAGCCACGCCATGCAGAACGCCGCCGGCGGAAAGGGCGAACGCGGTGACGTCGCCGCCTCGCAGCAAGGTCTCGCCGGGCTTCGTCTCCAGCACGCCCTGCCGAATGCGCGCATCGTCTACGTCTCGGCGACGGGGGCCACCACCGTCCACAATCTCGCCTATGCCCAGCGGCTCGGCCTCTGGGGCGGCGAGGATTTCCCCTTCGCCACGCGGGCCGAATTTGTCGAGGCGATCGAGGACGGCGGCGTTGCGGCGATGGAGGTATTGGCTCGCGATTTGCGCTCGCTCGGCCTCTACACCTCTCGCTCGCTCTCCTATGATGGCGTCGAATATGAATTGGTCGAGCACCAGCTCACGCCAGAGCAGACGCGCATCTACGATGCCTATGCCGGAGCGTTCTCGATCATTCACAACAATCTCGACGCTGCGATGCAGGCAGCCAACATTACCGGCGATAGCGGCACGCTTAACCGTCAGGCCAAGTCCGCCGCCCGCTCGGCCTTCGAGAGCGCCAAGCAACGCTTCTTCGGCCATCTCCTCACCAGCATGAAGACACCGACCCTGATCCGCTCGATCGATCAGGACCTGGCCGATGGCCACGCCGCCGTCATCCAGATCGTCTCCACGGGCGAGGCGCTGATGCAACGCCGCCTGGCCGAGATCCCGACCGAGGAATGGAACGACGTCCGGGTCGACATAACGCCGAGGGAATATGTTCTCGATTACCTCGCCCATTCCTTCCCGGTGCAGCTCTACGAGCCCTTCACCGACAGCGAGGGTAATCTGTCGTCGCGGCCGGTCTACCGCGATGGCCAGCCCGTCCAGAGCCGTGAGGCCTGCGCGCGTCGGGATCGCCTGATCGAGACGCTAGCGAGCCTACCACCGGTCCCCGGTGCGCTCGACCAGATCGTCCAGCGCTTCGGCACGGATATCGTCGCGGAAGTTACGGGCCGGTCCCGCCGTATCGTCAGGAAAGGCGAACGCCTCGCCGTCGAGAACCGCGCCGCTTCCGCCAATCTGGCGGAGACCTCCGCCTTCATGGACGACCTGAAGCGCGTCCTCGTCTTCTCCGACGCTGGCGGCACGGGCCGAAGCTATCACGCCGACCTGTCGGCGCGGAATCAGCGGCTCCGAGTCCATTATCTGCTCGAACCCGGCTGGAAGGCCGACGCCGCCATCCAGGGACTTGGTCGCACCAACCGCACCAACCAGGCGCAGCCACCGCTGTTCCGGCCGATCGCCACCAACGTGAAGGCCGAAAAGCGCTTCCTGTCGACGATCGCACGCCGGCTTGACACGCTGGGGGCGATCACGCGCGGCCAGCGCCAGACCGGCGGTCAGGGCCTGTTCCGGCCCGAGGACAATCTGGAATCGCACTATGCGCGCGACGCGCTGCGCCAGCTCTATCTCCTATTGGTCCGCGGCAAGGTCGAGGGTTGCTCGCTCCAGATGTTCGAAGACGCCACCGGCCTGAAGCTGATGGACGACAACGGCATCAAGGACGAGTTGCCGCCGATCACCACCTTCCTCAACCGGCTGCTGGCGCTGACCATCGAATTGCAGGGCATCCTGTTCACGGCGTTCGAGCAACTCCTTAACGCCAAGATCGAGGGCGCCATCGCCAGCGGCGTCTATGACCTTGGGCTGGAGACGCTCCAGGCCGAGAGCTTCATCGTCACCGACCGTCACACTATCCATGTCCATCCGGGCGCCGGCGCCGAGACGCAGTTGCTCACGATCACACGGCGCGAACGCAACCGGCCGACCTCGCTCGATGGCGCGTTCGATTTTCTCGCAGACCCACGCGCGAAGCTGTTGGTCAACGGCCGCTCCGGCCGTGCCGCCGTACAGGTTTCGGCGCCATCCATCATGCTCGACGATGGCGAGATCGAGCGTCGCGTCGCGCTGATCCGCCCGATGGAACAGCATCACGCCACACTCCGCTCTATGGACGAAAGCCATTGGGAGGAAGCTGACCGGAGCAGCTTCGTGGAGGCCTGGACCGCTGAGATTGCAGAGGTGCCCGAATTCGCCGACAGCACGATCCACATAGTCGCCGGATTGCTGCTGCCGATCTGGAAGCGCCTGCCGAACGAGTCGACCCGTGTCTATCGGCTTCAGACCGATGCGGGGGAACGCATCATTGGCCGCCGCGTCTCTCCCGCCTGGGTGGCAGGCGCATTGGCGACGGGCGCAGGCTCGCTGACGCCGACCGACGCCTTCACGGCGTTGATGGATGGCCGCACGATCCTCGACATCGCCGAGGCTATGCAACTCCGTCGCGTTCGGGTCATGGGCGCAAACCGCATCGAGCTGTCCGGCTTCACCGACGCCATGCGCGATCGCCTCCGGGCCTATGGCCTGTTCAGCGAGATCATCTCGTGGAAACTGCGTTTCTTCGTACCGACCGATGCTTCCGGCCCGTCGATCCTCGCCAAGGTGCTGGAGCGCTTCCCCGTCGAGCGCATCGGCGAGCGGGAGGCAGCGTGATGGCCCGTCATGATGCTTCCGAACTGGCGCAGCGTCTCGGCCGACAAGCCGAGGCGGTCTGCCGTCATTATCTGTCGGCCGGACACCGCGAAGGCCGCTACTGGCTGGTCGGCGATGTCCGCAACACGCCGGGCCGCTCGATGTTCGTGCGCCTGAAAGGCGGCGACACCGGCAAGGGGGCCGCAGGCAAATGGACCGATGCCGCGACCGGTGAACATGGCGACCTGCTAGACGTCATCCGCGAGAGCTGCGGCCTGATCGACTTCAAGGACGTCGCCGATGAAGCGCGCATTTTCCTGTCCATACCACATCCCGAGACAGAGCACCCGCACGGTGGCGAGCGCAGATCACCGGCCCCAACCGGATCGCCCGAAGCGGCACGAAGGCTTGTCGGCATGTCGCAGCCGATTTTGGGCACTGTCGTGGAAGCGTATCTACAGGAACGTGCGATTACGGCTTTGCACGGAACCGGATCGCTGCGATTCCACCCCCGTTGCTACTATCGTCCTGACGAGCATTCCCCGACCGAGACCTGGCCAGCGATGATCGCGTCCGTCACCGACTTGGCTGGCCGGATCACTGGCGCGCATCGCACCTGGCTCGCCCCGGACGGCTCGGACAAGGCGCCGATCGACACACCGAGGCGAGCGATGGGCGACCTTCTCGGGCACGCGGTCCGCTTCGGTGTGCCGGGCGACGTGATGGCGGCGGGTGAAGGCATCGAGACGGTGCTGTCGCTGCGATGCGTACTGCCCGGAATGGCCATGGCGGCGGCGCTCTCGGCAGCGCATCTCTCCGCCATCCTGTTCCCCGAGACACTGCGCAGGCTCTATATCGCCCGCGACAACGACCCGGCCGGCGACGGTGCGATGGCGACGCTGATCGAACGGGCGAACGCGGCCGGGATCGAGGCGATCGTCGTGTCTCCGAGGCTGGGTGACTTCAACGAGGATCTCCGCTTGGCTGGACTGGAAAGCCTGCGGGCAGCGGCACGGGTACAGATCGCTCCCCAGGACGTCGCGCGCTTCATGGCGCTGGCGGCATAACCGGCAGGGAATGCTGGTGGCGGCAACGCCGTCGCGTAGCACTCGCTCGGATGCTCCCAGGTGTCGGGGAGAGCCGCAATCCGGCCTTCGAAAGGGCGATCGGCCAGCAAACGGCCCGGACCGACAACGTCGGCGCCCGACTATTTTCCGGCGGCCCGTCGGGCCTTTCCATCGCGAAGCAAAATAGCCGGCCTTCGCCGTCCTCCGCTGCGCTCCAGCCCTCTCGCTGCGCTCCGGGTGCAGGTCCGGTCCGCCTGCCGGCTTTCGTCGCCAGAAGGCCGCGAGGGTCGCGGTCACACCGACGAAGGAGCATCCCGATGAGCGAGCACGACGACAGCTACGAGCCGCATCACGAATCATCCCCCACCGACCACGTCCTCTCCGAACTTCAGCTTTATGGCTACCGACCCTTTGCGGACGAACCCGACGGAAGGCCACTCCCCGAAGGCAACCACGTCGCCGGCGCCATTGCCGATATCTTCGACGCCCTGATCGTCACCCTGGAAGACACCCGCCTCGAGCCCGACCTCGACGATCTCCTCTGGTCGACCGTCAACGTCTTCCACCGCGCCACCGACCGGATCGAACGCGAGCTGGACGACAACGAGCAAGCGCAGCGCCGCGGGCAACGCGAACAGGATGGCTCCGAGGTGAAGGCGGTCGAGCTGGAACGCCTGACGGCCGAAGGCCAGACGATGATCGAGCGCCGCAACGCCTTCGAGCTGATGCGCGACCAGGCCGCCGAGCACTACGAACGACACACCGGCTCACCCTGGCGTCCCCGCAGTGGATCGATGGTCAACCATCGCAACCTGACCTCGGCGATGATCGACAGCCGCGACTTCCTTGCCGCGAAGAAGCGCGCCGACAACGAGGTGCTGCTGCCGGCCGGTCCGAAGATCGCCATCACCGGCGGACTCGACTTCAACGATCACCGGCTGATCTGGGCCAAGCTCGATCAGGTTCACGCCAAGCATCCCGACATGGTGCTGATCCACGGCAAATCACCGAAGGGCGCCGAAAAGATCGCCTCCCGCTGGGCCGACCATCGCAAGGTGCCGCAGGTCGGATTTGCTCCAGACTGGACCAAACATGCCAAAGCCGCGCCATTCAAGCGCAACGATCAGATGCTCGACGTCCTGCCGATCGGGGTCATGCACTTCCCGGGCACCGGCATTCAGGACAACCTCGCCGACAAGGCGAAGAAGCTTGGCATCCCCGTCTGGAAATTCGGCACGGGTGGCGCGTGAGCGCCACCCACTTCGATCACAGCATCTCGGGCCGGAACTGGGAGCGCCGGCTGATGATCTTGCCGGAAACCATGAATACACCGTCGCCCGTATAATGCAGCGTTTCGGGGTGCTTCGGCGACGAGGCGACGTGCGCCTTCACCACCTCGAAAATGAAGAAATTGTACTTCTCGACCAGCGCATCGTACAACCGGCATTCGAAGCTCGCATGGCACTCGCCGATCAACGGCGCATCAACCTCGGCGGCGTCTTCGGCCGTCAGCCCGAAATGGGCGAACTTGTCGATCTCGCGCCCGGACGTGTTGCCGATCCCGACCACCGTGTCGGACAGCGCCGTCGTCGGCAGGTTGATGACGCACTCGCGGCTGTTGCGGATCATCTCGAAGCTATGATTGCCGCCCGAGGTCATCAGGCCGACGAGTGACGGCGAGAATTCCAGGATCGTCTGCCAGCCGAGCGTCATGATGTTGGTCTTGCCCTCCCACTTCGAGGACACCAGCACGATCGGTCCCGGCTCCAGATAGCGGCGCACCTGACCAACGGGGAAATCGCTCATCTTTGGAATCTTCGTCATGCAGCGACCTCGCAGGCAGTTGCTCGTGCCGCATCATAGCGGCTGATGTCGACTGCATCACGACCGGTTGGTTCCCTGGCGGACACGGCAGATGCATCGAAGTCCAATCGTGCGATAGCTCCTCTCACCGACGGAAAACCACCCCCGCATCCATTCGCTGATCCTTGGTCCGGCCGAGGGCCTGACGCCATCAACCCGTAAAGGGTCGGTTATGCGAGCATGCCGCCGCTTTGCTTCGCCGACGCGGTGATTGCGGCCCTCGGCCGGACACATCGGGCGCCTGTCACGCGGGGGGATGGTCCCCCGCCTCCAAGACAGGAGCCGGTACGATGTCCCTCAACGACGCACACGCTTACGCCTTCAGCCTCGCCACCACCCTCATGGTCGCGATCATCATCTTCAAGGCTGGCGACGGCACCCATTCCGTCACGCCCATCACCGAGTTCGACGGCGACGCCGAGGTCGTCGCGGAGATCGATCCCTTCGCCCCATGATCGGGGCGACCGCCAGTCGAGGACGCGGAAATCGAACTGATTTCCGCTCCCGTCGACAGTCATCTTCCGCTATACTTCAGATCGCGCCGTGGTGGTGGTGGAGGCGCGACCGTCAGACCTTTTTCTCACGGAGACCACCGCCATGATTTTTATCGGTATCCTCGCCAGCATCGCCGCGATCGGCGGCCTGTGCTGGCTTTTGTTCACGCTGGCTGTCTTTGCGCTGCCGTTCTTCGCGGGCGTCAGCGCCGGGACATGGGCCTATCAGACCGGCTCCGGCTGGCTCGGCGCAATCCTCGTTGGCTTCGCCGCCGCTGCGCTGACGCTGGGCATCGGTCAGTTTCTGCTCGCCTTCATTCGATCGCTCTGGATACGTCTGGCGATCGCTCTTGCGTTTGTCGCACCGGCGGCGCTCGCGGGCTACCACGCGACGCATGGCATCGTGAAACACACGATGCCCTCCGACACCTGGCAGATCATCTTCTCCATCATCGGCGCAATCGCCGTTGGCATCGCGGCGCTGATCCGGGTGACAGCAATGGCCGCGCCCGGAGAAGCCGGACAGAACGTCGCGCGAGCCTGACATCGTTGCCGACGGCGGCAGGACGGTGGGTTGATGTCTTACCTGCCGCGCTCCTTGTCGGCAGGGTCGTTTGCAATCGCGTTGATCGGATCGACGGCTGACCCAACCGACGCGCCATGCCCTCGGTGACGGTGCTGGGGGCAATGCCGTGACAGCGCGGCCGACGGTGCTAGTGGCCGAGAGGGGGCGATCTCGGGCGACGGGCAGTGGTCGGCGGGATGTAGTGTCTGGCGGAGCGGGTTTGAACCGCTGTGTCAGGCGTCGTCACGGTCCATCGGTCCGGGATGGTCGCCACGTTCTCCTGTGATGCATCTCTGTCAGGTAGACAGCTCCAAAACGGCCTCTTCAATGGGCTGATCTGGCCGAAGGCCGGCTTCGCCTCGATCGCCTATGCCGCAACAGCGGCGTCGAAACTTTCTTCCCCTGCCGGCTGCGCCGTCATTCCTCGCGCACCAAGAAAGCCCCTCCTTTGCTGTCAGGCCCCTACGGGGTGCGCCGTCAATCGCCTCCGGCCCGTCGATCGCCATCGAGGCCGCAATGGTGCGGGCTCGGAACAGAGTTCAAGGAGAACTACCATGGCGACCATCGGCACCTTCAAGAAGACCGGCAACAACGAGTTCACCGGCGAAATCGTCACCCTCAGCCTGCAGACCAAGAACGTCCGCATCGTCTCCGAGGCCCGCGCCACCGGCGAGAACGCCCCCAGCCACCGCGTCTTCGTCGGCCGCGCCGAGATCGGCGCCGCCTGGTCCAAGACCTCCAACGAGGGCCGTGCCTATCTGGGCCTGAAGCTCGACGATCCCAGCTTCAACGCCCCGATCTACGCCAACCTCTTCGACGACGAGGAAGGCGAAGGCTACAGCCTCATCTGGTCCCGCCCCAACCGCCGCAACGGCGACTGAGGTCAGCGTGACGCCCCGCCCGGTCCCTCCGGGCGGGGCCAAACGCTTTGTGAGCGACCGAATCAGTTACGATTCCAAAGGCTGTCAGGCCAACCCGTAAGGGCAGTATCGGGTAGCGCCGGCGCTCAAGAGCGACTATTATAGTCGTAGTTCTGGTATGAGCGTCGGTCTGAGTGGGAGGTGATCATGCATGATCACCGCCCGACAATCGCGGGCCGCACGCGCGTTGCTTGGATGGAATCAGGAGACGCTCGCTGACAAGGCCCAGGTATCACTGACCGCGCTCAAACGCCTCGAATCCGCAAGCGGACTTGAGGTGTATGAGACGACGCGCGATCAGGTGCGTCGGGCGCTTGAAGGCCATGGCATCCTCTTCCTGACTACCGACCAAGGCGAAGGAGTGATGGTGGTTCGTGGGAAAATCGACAAGCGATAGCGTTTTCCTTGCCGACCGCATGCCCAGCGTGCGCCGTTGCCACAAACGGCGCAGTTTTTGCTGCGATGCAACCAAGACACGGTTAACAAATGCCACCGGAATGGATAAGAATGACTTCAGGGGACCGGTGTGACCAAAACAAACTTTCTAGACCAGCCACCTGATAGCGCGGTGCTTACGCCCTACGATCGCGAGCACCTGAAAATCTATCTGCGCCTGCTGGATGCCGAGGCGGACGGTGCGTGTTGGGAAGAAGCGGTCACCGTCATATTCGGCCTCGACCCTGAGAAGGATGCCCAGCGGGCTGCGCGTGTTTACACCAGCCATATGGCGCGGGCGAAATGGATGACCGAGAACGGCTTCTCCGAGCTTCTCGGTCGCCGCCTTCATTGAGGTGATGCAGAACCTGCATCACGTTGATCCCACTCCGTTCTTCCCAAGCCACGCCCAACTTGGGATCGTCACCGCTGCTTGACTCGCGTTGCGGCTCAATTGCGCGGAGGCGTTGGAGAGTGTCCGAAGATGAAACTTGGCGGTCGGAGACCGCCTATGACTACATCGACAATCTAACCCCGGGCGATGTCGCCTGGGAATTTCTGCGTCGGAACCCCGACTACCGGAAAGCCTATCAGGATCTTGTGTCCAGCGGTTGGCTTTCACCCGAAGCGGCCGAAGAGTTCGCGAACCTATGGGGGTTGCGATTTCGGGGCCGACCCTCTTATCCCGGCTCACACCCAGCAGATCTTCTGGACCCCGCAAATCGATCCGACAGCAATATTGCTCGCCGCAGGTCCGCGTCCTGACGGTTTTTCCATCACTGCCGGCGAACTGCGCCTCTTCGCCATATTCCAGCACGACCCTGCTCATCTCAGGCTCGATATTCGCGGCGAGCGGTACGACGTCACCCTCGCGGACCCGCAGGACGGAAGCCCGCTCGCGGCTATGGTCATGTTCGATGACCTCACACCGGATCGACAGACCGCGCTGACCCGGTTCTGGAGCGCGATCGAGGGCAAGCGGGTACCGAACGACCCTCGACTGACGCCGCAGCGCCGCGAGCGCGCGCGCCAAATGCTGCGTGCGGTCGATGGACGTCGTGCCGGCGCGACATATCGATCGATCGGGGAGGTTCTGTTCCCTGGTCATAAAATCGACTCCGCCTCCTGGGCCGGAGACGCGCTGCGCGAAATCACCATCCGGCTGGCGCGAGACGGCCAAAAATTGGTCAGCGGCGGCTACCGCTCGCTCCTGCGCCGACCCCGTAGATCATAGGCCGCTAGCGACCGCCCGAGGCGTGTCGAAATTAGCTTCCTATCTCCGACATCGTCCGACCCACCGTCTTCACGCCACCGTGCTCTCGAACCGCCGCCTGACGGCAGCGGCCCCCGATGAGACCACGGAGGCTCGACAATGGCCGAAACTACCGCCGGCATCCCGCCACGCTACCTGCGCACGCAGGAGGCCGCTCGCTTCCTCGGACTGTCCGAGCGCACACTGGAGAAGCACCGCACCTATGGCACCGGCCCGGCTTACAGGAAGCTCGGCGGTCGAGTCGTATACGCCATAGAGGATCTCCAGACGTGGGCCGATCGCGGCCTCGTCAGTTCGACCTCTGACCCGCGCGGCACGGTGCTTCCAGCCAAGCGGCAGGAGCCGTCGGATCGCCGCTTCGCCGGCCGCCAGCCGCGCTGAGACGGCCCGCC